>CBDCLS010000001.1:0-134643 GCA_965218775.1 Acidobacteriota bacterium
GCGCCGAAAGGGAAAGCTGGTCGGCACCTCGGAAGCGGAGCTCGATGAGGGAGGGGTCGACTTCTGGGCTGACAATAAAATCGTACTCGAAGTTGGCTTGGTTACCGTAGACAACAAGGTCGATTCCCGGGTAGAGCCCCTGGTACCTAACGCGAGCAAAGTGACGAATATCCGTCCGCCATTCCTCAGGTCGGCTCCCGTTCAGATAGTGGCTTCTGCTGGCGAGCTGCTTTAGTCCCAACAACTCTGTTTCTGGATTGGCCCCTATCATCAGGAGCTCCAACACAGTGGGCTTGAGCGGTTTCTTGGATACGCTCAGATCGGAAGGATCCGACGGACGGGGCGTGTTCATCACAAACATGATCTTCGAGGGCGTGAGAAGCAGGGCATAGCCCCGACCACGAGCCAGAAACCTGGCCTCGCTGTCGGTTTGGCCCCGGTTAGCTTCGAACGACAAGGGCAGGCCTCGATAACTATGTGCCAGCCGCACGTCGCTCGTCCGATCCGGAGCCGAGGGAGCGGCGAGCGCAACTCCCGAACAGAAGATGACCGGAGCCGCCAGCAGGAATCTCTTCGAAAATCTCCAGAACATTTCCCCTCCTTGCCTCCCGTCAATCTTCGCTGGGTTTCTAGACGGATTGTTCATGGATTCTGGTAACAAGGCGCCGCCGCAGCAACAAATCTATGAATAATGAGGTCTAGCACCATAGAAGCCCTCAGTGTAACTCACACCACTGTCGTAGATTCAGGGCGATTCAACTTGAGTTGGGGGCTACAAATAGCCTTCATCCTGACCGAAGCCTACCGCCTACTTAGCGGGTCCAGCTTAGCCAGCGAGTCAATAGTCGCTTTACCCTGGGGGTAAGCCGCGTGCGGCTGTAATTATCGGCCACCATTTTGATGGCTTCTGCTTGCGTTGGATAGGGGTGGATCACCTGGCTTAGGGTCTTAAGTCCCAGCCGCACCCGCGGCCGAAACCAGACCCGCAGTTCCCGCTCCAATGACAACCAGGTTATAGCGCCCGGCTGGTTCTGGATTCACCCAATCAAGGGGGTGGGTGTTGCCTACCAATCGCTGGTTGTGCAGATCCATCGGTGGCACTTCGATTCGAGCACTCAGCGACATGTAGTTCTCCCCTCAGGAGGAAACTCTCTTCTCTAACGCTTGTCGTGCCAGGCGGGTCACGTAGACCGTGACCACCACCGTAGCCAGAAGGCCAACCAGGTACAGGGCCCACTCGGCAGGAGTGCGAGATCTGCCATCGCTCCCAAGCGCGGCCAGGTCGCCCGCCAGAGAGCCGATGTAGACGTACATCACCGTACCCGGCATCATGCCGATCCAGGAAGCCAGAAAATAGTCCCGCAACGAGACTTGGGTGATGCCAAACGCATAGTTCAACAAGTTGAACGGAAAGATGGGAGAGAGACGGGTCAAACCGACTATCTTCCAGCCCTCTCGGGCTACTGCCTCATCGACCGGCTGGAACTTCTCGTGGCTCTGCATCTTCTTGGCCACCCAATCTCGCGCCACATAACGCCCGACGAGAAAGGAGCAGGTGGCCCCCAGGATTGATGAGATGGAGACGAAGACCGAACCCCACACTACCCCAAAAAGGAATCCCGCCCCCAAGGTCAGGATGAATCCCGGTAGCAGGAGCACGGTGGCAACGATATAAACGGTTATGAATGCAACCGGGGCCCACGCCCCCAGCGACGAAATGGCTTCGAGTACGTCTTTCAGGATCTGCTGAATGTCGAAGTAGCGGAGCAAAGCCAACAAGGCCAGTACTACGGCGACGACCAATAGAGGCTTCACCAAAGGCTTCAGTTTCGAGTCCGATCCCTTCCGATCCGATCCGATTGCCCTACCATCCCTCTTGCTCTCCATCCATCTCCCTGAGCTCGACACTGGAGATACTCAAACGGCTCACTATTCGCAGACGCCTCTTCGCTTCAGAGCGCGGATGCAGTCTGGCTGAGCTGAACACGATGACTGCCGGTGTAGATGTTAAATCGTCCATCGCGAACGAAGCCCATGAGCGTCATTCCGTACTGGCGAGCTAAATCCACGGCAAGGCTTGAAGGAGCGCTGACCGCAGCTACCATCGGGATTCCAGCCATCATCGCCTTTTGCATGATCTCAAAGCTGGACCGGCCGCTGACCATCATCAAGTACTCGTTCAAGGGAGCCTTCCGGGCCAGAAGCTGTTCACCAATCAGCTTGTCCACCGCATTATGACGCCCCACATCCTCGTGTAGGGCAATCAGCTGTCCCTCCGGGTCGAAGAGGCCGGCAGCATGCAGCCCTCCGGTCTTATCGAACACGGATTGTTCTTGTCTCAGCTTTCGAGCCAGGTGCCGAATGACATCGTCCGCAACCAGGGGACGGTCTTTGGGAATCAGAGGGCACTGCTGCACTCGAAGGGCTTCCAGGGAGGCCTTGCCACAAACGCCGCAGCTGGAGGTGGAATAGAAGTGACGAGTGAGCTTCGCAGAATCAAACTTCACGTCAGAGTTCAATTCGACGACCAAGGTGTTACAGCTCTCGTGGCTTTTGCGAAGCGTCTTTGCCGGCCGTATACCGGCAAAATCTTCCTGGCTCTGGACGATTCCTTCGGTCAGCAGAAAACCAGCAGCCAACTCAGTGTCGTTACCCGGGGTGCGCATAGTGATTGAGAGGCTCTGCTCGACCATTTGGCCCTGGTTGTGAAACTTGAGGCGAATCTCCAAGGGCTCTTCGACGGCCAGAAAATCCTTCTGGGAGCCCCATTGATCCCCTTCTACTCGTTGCACATGTGCAGCCTTCGTAGCGGCTCTTGCCATCCCTCTCCAGTCGCTCCAAGTTTCTAGAAAAGCACTACCTATTTTTCCAGCGTATCCTTTTGGAATCCAAAGGTTTTTTACCACAAACTACATCCTCATTCCAGCCAGTCGCCGCCCCTCGGATCCCCAAAGTTGAACAGTGACAATGGCTTGGTACCCGTTTTAGTAAACACGGTCGCGGCTGCAGAAGGGGCTTCTGAGGCGAGACCGCAGCGGAAGGAGAAGGTGTCGGCGCCTTGCGCTCTTCGGCAATGACTGACGCAGAGATCGTCCGCAAGCCCACGTGCCCTTCGGCGGGCGCGGGGACGGGCCCATGCCTTTGGCGCTCCTCCCCTGCAATTCGGCCCTCATTTCCCGGGTCCGTAATCAGCAGCCGTGAGCCGACCTGGAGACCGGCACTGCGTCGGCTTGTGGTAAAAAAGAGAACAAATGACAAGCGGATCAGACGTGAAGCTTCGCCTGGACAAATGGCTCTTTGCAGCCCGCATCTTCAAGACCCGAACCCAGGCTACGCGTGCCTGTTCCCTGGGACGTGTACAGGTAAACGGACAAATCGCCAAAGCTCACCGAGCTGTCACTCTCCAAGATCAGATCGTAGTGCGCCGTCGCCATGGGGTACGGATCCTGCGGGTAAGGGGGCTCCACGACAAACCACTCCCCAAGATCGAGGCGCAGAAACTCTATGAAGATCTAACTCCAGAGCAGCCTAGAGATCCGATTAGCAGGGCGATGAAGGCAGCCCCCGTAGGCCGCGAAAAAGGCAGCGGGCGCCCCAGCAAACGAGAGCGCCGTCAGCTCGAACGCTGGGAGGAGGGTGATTCCTGGTGACGTGAAACCCACAGAATTCGGAAAGTAGACAATCCCCCCCAGTCACATCGGATGCTGGAATCCGGCTACCCATTCCACCGCTGCCCAGGCAGTCATGAAGGAAAGGAGCAGTAGCCAGGATAGCCGCAGCACGCGGCTGGAACTCCTCCGTCCAGGTCCCGTCCATTGAAGATCCGCCCTTTGCCAATGACGCATGAAGTTCTCACGCAATCCTAAAATGAGGGAGAAAGCTAAGGCGTAGAACAGGGCGAAACCGAAGGTGACTAGGAGGACCAGACCCCAATAGCGTATCCAGGTCACGGTTTCCCTTCCGACGGCGGCGGAGCGAGGCCGGAGACTATTCTACCCGGGCTGAGGTCGTTCATCGAGGCTATAAACGGCAAGTCTCGATATCGATCCTGGTAGTCCAAGCCGTATCCGATCAGGAATTCACGACTTACCTGAAAACCGACATAGTTGAGAGGGAGCTCTGCGAGACGCAGCTCCGGTCGATCCAGCAGTGTACACAGACGAAGCGACGCAGGTCTCCTGGCCGACAGCAAGCCGCACAGGTAGTTTGCGGTCAGGCCGGTGTCAACAATATCTTCCACCAGTAGGACGTGTCTACCCGCAATGTCCTCCTGCAGGTCCTTCACGATTCGCACCCTCCCTGTCCGGCGCTGGACCGCATAACGACTGATTGCGATAAAATCCAGATGCAGCGGGATCTGCAATTCTCGTACAAGATCACAGGTAAAAACCAAGGCCCCCTTCAAGATTCCAACAACCAGGAGCTCCTTGCCCGCGTAGTCGGTGCTGATCTTGAGCCCCAGCTGTGCTACCCGAGTGCGAATGGTTTTCTCGTCGTAGACGACTTCGCCGGCCACACAATTCGCTCTCGTCTTGTGATAGATGGACGCCGGGAGACTCACTGAAAAACTCCGAACTTGAAGAGGAGCTTCCGGTAGTCTCGGCCATAGAGAATCTTGATGTTGATCTCGGGGTAGAGATTGCGCATCTTACGGATCTTGGCGTTCTTCTTGGTGACCAGACTCTGCTTCATGGTGGTCAGTTCAACAAACAGATCGAACTCAGGAAGGTAGAAATCGGGGGTGAAGCTCTCGACTATGCGACCATCGGACCTGCGCTCCAGAGCAAAGGAAACAGGCTCGTAGCGCCATTCCACTCGATAAAAATCCAGGAAGTGCGCCAGCTCTGCTTCACTTTCGTGAGCGAAAGGCAGAGATGGAACCGAAGTCTCGCCACTAGCTCGCATTTATCATCGCCGGTCTACCAGGTACCGCACGAGGCCACCAGCTATCTCGGCCGCGAGCCTCGCTAGGACGGCGCTTGCACTACCTCACTACAGCTCTCCATGGGGAGCCTGGGCTAGCCGTATTGAGACCTGGGCAATCTATCAAAGGGATCTGACAGGTGCCGCCCGGAATACGGAGCGTGAGGGAGGGAGGATCCGGTCCAGTCCAGGAAGTCCAATCGGAAACTGGTCAAAGAGGCTTCATTCTTGAACCACGGGAAGCACTGCCGAGAGGAAGTCCATCCCATGATTGCCAAAGAGTTCTTGTGCAACCACACCTTGAGAAGCGTCCAGTATGATGTACCCGCCGTTGAGGCCGGCACTCTCAGGAATCAGATTTTCGAGGATATCTGACAGCCGCTGATTCTTACCCAACACAAACTGCCTCTCACCTCTTCCAAGACCTTCCGCGTTGAAGACTCGAAGCGCGACTTGTACCGCCTCGTCGTTAGGATTGAAGACTGCAATTCCAGAGAACATGTCAGTGGCGAGGTCTAGCGGGTCGACCGCCCCATTCGCAACCTGGCTGAAGACGGCTTCGGTATAGAGTGCCTGCTGCAACGGTATGGCCGCCGCAAAGTTGATCCGTTTCGGATCCCCGAAAACAACATCCCCCAGAATACCCGGACCGTCAACCTGAACCTCAATCGATCCAACGGTCAAGCTCCCCACGCTGGGACCTAAAGGAAAAATCTGGTTGGCATCTCTTTGAAAGGCCTGACGAGGAGCCAGCGTCAGCGGACCAGCGATCCCAACGGCCACACCGTCTTCCCGATACGCGATCACGGTGGCTGTCCGAGGCTGATCCGAGATATTGAGAAGCTTCAGAGACGTGAAAAAAGTGGTCCCGGAGTTCAGGTCGCGACCGTTGGCGAGCTGGGCCGAATAGAGCCGCTCCGCGTCTGCGTTCACCGAGGCGTTGAGGCCCAGAACCGTGTCTGACAACTCGATCAATTCAAATCCAACCGCCCCCGGTCCCGACACGACTTCAACGACGACCGAACCGTCCGAGACTGGAAGCTGCAGGCCGAATAGCGAGGCCACGGAGTCGAACAGGACACCGCGTGGGGGTAGCTGTCTCGTCAGCAAGTCACCCACGGGCTGCCCGGTCGGATCGAAAAAAGTAAGCGTCAGGGTAATTCCTTCATCATTGGGATTGGCAATGCTCAAGAAGGTTCGGGCGTCTTGAGGATCCTCCACAGCTGGAAAACTATCGGGACCCTCGTAGATCCGAGTGAAATAGAAGAGCTTCGACTGCTCTCTCCAAGCGATAGAACCATCCATCTTCGTAAGAGGACCCGAGAGCCCATTTCCAAACTGAAAAAAACTGGCGAGCTCAGGCGTGGAAGATCTCATCCGAATCCACCCTTCCTGCCGGGTGGTGGAAGAGATACCGAAGAATTCGCTTCCCAGCCTGGCCAGCTGCTGATCCCGACGGACCGACTCAATATGAGGGTTCCCGGGAAAGAGCAGAGGCTCCCCAGCCGAAGAATAGCCCTCCACCAGAACAACCCCATCCGCAGGCGAGAGGTTGGCTACGGCATAGCCGGAGAACCGTTCGCGATCCGCACGATACAGCGGAAACAGCAGTTCCTGACTCGAGGCCTGAAAGAGGAGGGGCTTTCCTTGCAGGTCAAAGGTGCCGTCGGCAAACACTTCGTAGACTCCCTCGCCTTCGAAAACGACGGCGGAGGAGCCCAAAGACAGATCGGCCACGTTACTGGGTCCTCCCCGACCCGGCGTAATTCCGACGATGGCCTGCAAGCCGTCTGGGTCGGCGATCACGTCGACCTGATCGTATTCAAACAGAATATCTCCATTCGAAAACAGCGTGACTGAAAAGCTGTTTCCGGGACGCGCTTCTGACTCTGAGAATTCAGGAACTGCCTCCCAAATCAGCGTGACACTTCCCATTGCGAAAGAGGCCTTGATCTGTCCTCCTTGATCCGGGTCCAGGTCAGTAAACAGGGGCGCAATACGGGGGGGACCGGAAAGAAATCGGCCTTCGTTTCTGGCGAGCCCAGGCTGGCTGTCGCCAGCTGAAAAGGTGAGGTTACTGTCACTGTTCACAACCACCTCGGTATAGCTCTTTCCCCAGAAGGGAAACGAGAACCCCTCTGGGAAGGTGAAGAGCATCTCGCCATCGTCCTCCAGCAGTTCGAGCTGGTTAAAGGGCTCGTTGGAAATCAAGTCGATCCCCGTGACGGTCTCTCCTGCCCCGATATCAATCACGACCGTCTGGGTAGGATCATCCTCGAGAAAACCGGACTCTCCCTCTCCGTTGTAGTAATCCTTGGGGAAATTGGTGAAGCGAGTGTCGAAAGGACCGACCGAGCTGCCACCCACAAAAGCTGGATCAAGAGGTTCTATGAAGACAACGTACTGACCGGGTGTAAGTCCGGGCAATTCATAACTTCCGTCGCCCTTGATCAGGAAATCGGAGACCACCGATACCATCTCCTCAAAAGACTCAAGGACCGATTCGTCAACTCCCAACGAAACCTGAACGGCAACCACGTTCGCACCCTCTGCGGGCGTCCCTGTGGAGCGAGAGACCGTGCCTTTGATGGTCCCAGTAGTGGCACCGAAATCCTCTTCCGGATAAAGCCAGGAGAACCAGGCGACATCGTCGCGCAGCGGAGCATCGGGACCGAACAACTGGGCAAAGGGATACATCACGGGAACGAGCTTGTTATCTGCAAGGATGCCCCCAGCCATCGCCCGACCTGCCTGAGTGTGGTCCAATCCCAACAGGTGACCGATCTCGTGTAGCGTCACACTCGCAAAACGCGAGGCTTGCCCGGTCTGAAGACCATTCAGAAGCGCAAATCCATAGATATAATTCAACGTCTGAGAGTTGGACGTTCTGATCCCGGCAAGACCGAGGACCTTATTGCTGGCTCCCTCACCCCCAGGTAGTCTTGAATCTTCTCGACCCGAAACACTCCCTGAGAGAGGCCTACCGGACTGGTCAACCCGATTCGGCTGTCGGCATGGAGAAAGAGCAAGGCCTCCTGTCCCTCATGATATTGAGGGAGACCAGGAATCCCAAATCCCTTCTGACCTTGGCTGATCTGGCGAAAAACTACCGTTTCACCAGCACTTACTCCCTTGATTCCTTCTCGAACCTCGAACGTATAAGCGGTGACCAGAAGGCCGGTAGCCCCATCCTGCGCTGTCTTCATCTTCAGGCACTTGCCCCAAAAGACTCGATCCGCCAACTTGACCATCTCAAACAAGTTGACGGTCTGAACTGTGGTTGCCCCCAGCTGCGTTCCGGAAAGGATCAGAAACCAAAGCCAGACTCCCCGTCCGGCGCGACGCCAAAACATCATCAGTCCTCCCTACGGATGTCCCTTCCAACAGTCCTCAGTACGAACACAACTAACTCTCGATGTAGGCACACGCCGACGCGGCTTGACCCTCTTGCCTACCTTTCCTATTCTAGCGGGAGTAAAGGCTCGGATTCTAGCGGCAGTAAAGGCTCGGAGTTAAATGAGATGCCTCCCCTTCTTCTTTTCTCCCGTCTAGTTTTTACTTATTGATGCACTTCAAGAGCTTCCGTTGCAACAAGAGCTTTCATGGCAAGTCCGAATGAAGACTCCCAACCTGAAAGAAGTCGCTTCACAGATTTTCGGTCCCGAATACCCAGAGGCGGAGGCGGCCTGGATAGAGTATTGGGAAAAGAGTCCAGAGCGAGCCTGCAAACTCCTTGGCACATTCGAGCCCCTCACCTGGTTTGATTTCAGCGGCAAGCGGGTGCTCGACATTGGGTGCGGCATCGGAAGCCTGTCGAAAATCCTCTCTGATCGAGGCGCAAAGTACGTCGGCGGCGACTACACTTTCCACGTGTTGCAATTCGCTACTCCCTCCGTCGCTAAATCCTATGTTCAATTGAATGGCATCGAACTTCCCTTCCGCGACAGCTGCTTCGATTACGTCTTCGCCTTCGATGTCATCGAGCATCTGATTGGTGGTACCGCCTGGCAGCTACAGTTTCTCTGTGAACTACGCCGGGTGCTACGGCCCCTGGGGATGATCCTACTGA
Source organism: Acidobacteriota bacterium (assembly GCA_965218775.1). Taxonomy (GTDB): domain Bacteria; phylum Acidobacteriota; class UBA6911; order RPQK01; family JAJDTT01; genus CAUZIZ01. The sequence continues at coordinate 8,993 of CBDCLS010000001.1, forward strand.
CCACGCCAAACTGGTGGTACCCTTACGAAGCGCACTCAGATCTTTTCTTCCCCCAGTATCTCCCATCGCCGCTGCGCGATCCCTATCTCTCCTTGCGCAATCCGGCGTTCCTCCGCGAACACAGCTCATTCTCCCACATTCGCTTGATGAAACCCCTCACGCTACGCCGGTGCTTGCGCGAGAGCGGTCTGACCTTTCTCCATTCCTTTCCCTGCGGTCTGGACAAACGTGATTATGCGAAGCTTTTTCCCTTTCGCAGCTTGCTTGCCAAGCTGGGCCTGGGCTGGCATCTTCACGCTGAGTTCTGGGGAATCCTGGCTCGAGAAGAAGAGCGCGAGAGTCTCAGGCTGAAGCTGAAAAATCGGAAGCCCCATGGTCAGAGTGAAGCCTGGGATGGGTCCTTGGGGGATTTCTCCTCTGGCATCGATTTCGACCATGGGACTTTCGCCAACCAACTGGGCCCAGGATGGTACGCGAGAGAGAGTGCTAGTCGCTTCCTGCGCTGGACCAAGCGAGAAGCCGTTTGCTATTTGGAGACACGGGAGGCGACTCCCTACTTCCATCTTCATGGCTACAGCCCTCGAGAAAACCACCTTGAAGTCTGGGTGGACGAAAGGCGCATCGGTGAGCACTACATCGAGCCCGATTCCGACTTTCAGCTCCGGTTCCTGCTTCCCTTCGAGAGGACCGAGGACCGTATCTTTCGGGTGAGCCTACGCTGCGAAAATGCCCTCCGATCATCCGATTCGAGGGACGAAAGAGAACTGGGAGTGATCGTCTTTTCTGCTGGACTGAAGCGATGATCCCGAGGCTGATCGTATGGATCCTGTTCCTGCCGGTACAGATCATCATTGCCCTGACCTTGGGCCTCTCTGAGCTTCTCCGGCCCCTTCTGCCCCGCCCCTCCCGGGAGGACAGTGATCCAGAAGAACAGCTGCTCGAACGCCCCCGTTGTTCCATCGTGATACTGAATTGGAACGGTCGCCACTTGCTGGAAGAGAGTCTCCCGGCGGTGGAGCGCGCTGTTGCCTTCAGCCAGGCAGAACACGAGATCATCCTGGTGGACAATGGGAGCTCCGATGACAGCCTGGAATGGCTCCAGACCCACCATCCCAGCGTCAGAATTGTCCCTCTAGAGAAAAACATCGGCTTCGGTGAAGGAAACAATCGAGGAATCGAGGAGGCTCGCCACAAGATTGTGGTTCTTTTGAACAACGACATGATTGTGGCTGAGGATTTTCTTCCTCCTCTGCTCGAGCCCTTCTCCGACGGACGCGTATTTGCAGTCTCCAGCCAAATTGTCTTCCCTGAGGGCAAGCGGAGAGAGGAGACTGGTAATGCTCAAGGCCGGCTCAGACGGGGATTCCTTCATCTGTCTCACGAACCACTGTTACCCTGCCACTCGACGCGACAATTCCTGCCGGTGCTTTGGCCAGGAGGGGGATCCTCCGCCTTTCACCGACAGCGGTTCATGGATCTGGGCGGCTTCTCCACCCTCTTCTCACCTTGCTATGTAGAGGACACGGATATCGGCTACCGAGCCTGGCGGAGAGGCTGGCGCGTACTGCTGGCTGCCGAGAGCACTGTCCTGCACAAACATCGCAGCACCAGCACTCGAGTCTATAGTGAAAAGCAGATCAAACAACTCATCGAAGAGCGGAAGCTCTGGTATCTATGGAAGAACTTCCAATGGCGCACCCTGGTGTCTCATTTTCTCCTCTTTCCGATTCACCTGACGAGAGAGATGAGCCTCAAAGGCTACCTGCGAGCCCTTCGAAAAATCCCGCGAATCTTCTGCCTGCGGATCACCGAAACTCGACGCTCCTTGAATGACTCGACGATTCTGGAATGGACCACCAGACCCCTCTCCTACTTGCAGCAAGGCGGCCCGAGTACCCAATTCGTCCCGGCCCAGGCCGAGCGGTTGCGGATCCTGGTGGTGAGTGCCTATCTTCCCCATCTGGGCTACCACGGAGGAGCCGGCCGAGTTTTCCAATTGATCCGTCAGGTTTCCCGGAAACACGATATTACGCTTCTCACTTTCGTCGAGAGCGACAAGGAGCGAGAACAGTTTTCACAGATCACCCCGTATTGCCGCCGACTGGAGCACGTCTACCGCCGCGCCTACTCCCCCGTCTCTTCCTTTCCCTACGAGCCCTTCGAAGAGTTCAATTGTCTGGACCTGCGATTGAAGATGGAGGACATTCTGGCGGAAGAAGATTTTGACGTCGTTCACTTCGAATGGGCTCAAATGGTCCAGTACGCTGACCTCGTTCCCGCCGAAACAAAACGCCTTCTCACCGAAATCGAGGTCAACTACGCGGCTCACTTCACTCGGATCAAGGTGGAGCGACGCGCAGCTGCCAAGGCGAAGAAATTCTATGACACCCTTCAAACCCTGTATCGAGAGCTCGAACTCTGCCGCAGGGTTGATCACGTCATCTGTGTGACAGACCTGGATCGGGATTATCTTGGCGGCTTCCTGCCCAGGAAACAACTCGAGGTGGTAAACACGGGTGTAGACACCAGGTATTTCGCCTACGACGACTCCGAGATCGAATCAAACAGTCTGGTTTTTGTGGGCGCCTTCCGGCACGATCCCAATCTCGATGCCATGTCTTACTTTTGCGAGGAGATACTCCCAAGGGTCCTCAAAAGCCAGCCCAACGCCCACCTCTACATCGTTGGCTCGTCCCCACCTCCCCTAATCCGAGACCTGGCCGACCACCCACAGATAACCGTTACCGGCTTCGTACCCGACATTCGAGACTACTACCGCAAAGCTCAGGTAATTGTGGTCCCACTGCGAACAGGCGTCGGAATCCGGGGGAAGATCCTGGAGGCGTGGTCAGTAGGTAAGGCGGTCGTCGCAACCTCACTGGCCTGTCAAGGCATTCGAGCGGTTCACGGGAAGAACGTTCTTGTCGCCGACCAACCCGCCGACTTCAGCGACTGGACAAGCGCGCTGCTACGTCAACCAGATTTCGCCGCGGACCTGGGTCGCGCCGGCAGAAAGACCGTCGAAGAGCTCTATGACTGGGAAGCGATCGGAGAGCAGATGAGTCACTTCTATGAATCGATCGCCCCAGGGAGGTCGCAGGTCGCTGAAGATGACGCCCTCGGATAGTGAATTTACTCAGAAATCCTGCTATTCGACTGGGTCCGGGGAGGAATGGAGATGGGCTAGCTTCCACTCTCCCTCAACCCGTTGATAGATCTCCGTCCAACGGCCTGTTCGCCGAAGGAACTCATCCTTGAACTGGTAGGCCATAAGGTACTGGGAGGTGATCCAGCCCACATCCCCCTCAACTTCAATCTGTATGTTCTCTGTAAACAGCGTCAGGTCCTGTATCTGAGCAAAATACTGTTGCAGAGTGTTCTCGAAAGTCTTGAAGTCTGAGAAGCGGGGAGGTGGAACCGTATTGAAGACGACAACATTGTCCGCGTAAAGCCTGCGCAGGTTGTTCAGGCTTTTCTGTTGCCACGCCTTTACATGGTCACGGTGCGAGTTCAGTAGGAGTTCTCTTGGATTGTTGCGCATTAGCTAGGTGCATTTGAGCACATGATAGGATACCAGAAATCCGCCCCAAATTCCAGCCTGATTTAGACAACGACAACGGGTACCTGTCGAGTCGCTAGTGCCCTGACACATAAATACTGCTATGTTTGCAGATGGGTCTTGTGAGGCGAGATCAAGGCGGGAGGAGGAAGACGATGCTTGGCCATCTTCGACGACGACCAACGCAGAGATCGGCCACAACCCCCATCTGCCCTACGGGTGGCGACGGGACGGGCCGATTTCTTTGTCACTCCTCCTCCACTATGGCCAAGCATGGTGTTCGTCGTCGTTTCGCGAACTCGACCCGTCGCGCTCGCCACAAACATAGCAGTATTTATGTGTCAGGGCACTAGCATATCGATTCATTAATACATTTACAATTGTAATGATCGATGGTATTCTGGTTTCGGAACCAGAATGGCCACAACTTCAAAACGTCCAAGACTGGTCTTGAGCGCTGAGCAACAATCTTTCTTGATGCAAACCGCCCAATCTCGCAGGCGACCCCAACGTGAGGTTCAACGTGCGCAAATCCTTCTACGTTATGCCCAGGGCCAGAAGATCACAGCCATTTCCCGCGCTTTGCGGGTCAGTCGCGTGGCGGTCTACAAGTGGGTCGATCGTGCCCTTGCCCTGGGAGCAGAGGCGGCGCTGAGCGATCAGTTTCATCGTCCTAAAGAACCCGTCATCACCGAGCAAGCCAAGGCTTGGGTGGTAAGCTTGGCCTGCACGAAACCCAAAGACCACGGTTATGCCGCCGAAATTTGGAGCCATCGTCAGTTGGCCAAACATGTGCGCGAGAACGCTCTGGCCCAGGGACATCCTAGTTTGAGTCGTGCTGCCAAGGCTACCGTACAGCGCATTCTTAAAAGCCAAACGTTGCAGCCGCATAAGGTAAAATACTATATGGAGCGGCGGGACCCTGAATTTGATGAAAAAATGCGGGAAGTGCTTCTGGTTTACCAAGAAGTTGACCTGCAAAATAAAATCGCCCTGGCTGACCCAGGTGCTCCTCCTGCCGTCGTCACCGTGTCGGTCGATGAAAAGCCTGGTCTTCAAGCCATTGCCAACACGGCCCCAGATTTGTCACCCCGACCGGGCCGACATCCACGATTGGGTCGTGACTCTGAATACAAAAGGATGGGGACCTTATCCATTCTCGCGGGTCTGGATTTACACGACGGTCACGTCACGGCCGAGGTCCATCCCCGGCACCGCAGCCGGGAGTTTATTCTCCTGTTAAAGGCGCTCGACGCTCATTATCCTCCGGGGGGCGTGATCCGCTTGGTCTTGGATAACCATTCCTCTCATATTTCCAAAGAAACGATGTCGTGGTTGGCAACCAAGCCCAATCGTTTTCTCTACGTCCACACCCCCAAACACGGCTCCTGGCTCAATTTGGTAGAAACACTCTTTGGTAAAATGGCACGGACGTTCCTCAAACATATCCGCGTTGCCTCGCGCCAGGAACTCAAAGATCGAATCTTGCTGGGCATTGCCGAAATCAACGAAGCACCTGTCGTACACCGATGGAAGAAATTTGACGCCCTGAATACGTAAATGTATCAATGAATCGATATACTAGCAGGCCACTCATGGTTGGAGTCAATGGGTATCCATCAGGGGTTGAGAAAGGCGCTGTCCAGCCAAGCCCTCCCACGAGTTTCGCCTCTCGCTGAGAGACATTCCCTTAGGCCGAAGGCATCCATATGTCCTGCTCTCAGGCTGATATGGTAAGATGCTTGGCGACATTCAAGGAGGTCCACCGTGCCAGGACTCTGGTCAGGATCGATTACATTCGGCTTGGTTTCGATTCCGGTAAGACTCGAGGTTTCGCAGCGCAGACGGAATCTTGGATTCAACCTGCTGCACCAGGACTGTCTCCAGAGAATCAATCAAAAATACCACTGCTCCAGTTGTGAGACTGAAGTCGAGCGCAGTGAGTTGGTGAAAGGCTACGAGTACGAGAAGGATCGCTACACCGTGGTCGATCCTGCCGATTTCGAAGCCGCCGACGGAGATGCGTCTCGACACATCGAAGTGGTTGCTTTCGTCGAGCACTCAGACCTCAGACCTGAGCATCAGAACCGTACCTACTACCTAGTACCTGAAGAAGGAAGCGAAAAAAGCTACGTCCTGTTGCTACAGGCCATGCAGGAGATGGATCGAGTTGCCTTGGCTCGGTTCATCATGAGGGGTAAGGAGTACGTCTCTGCACTGGTCCCGGCTGAGGGTGGGTTGATGCTTCACATTCTATTTCACCAGGGCGAGTTCAAGCACATCACTGACGTAGTGCACCTTCCTCCGGTGGAGCTCAAGGAAAAGGAGCTGGATCTGGCAAGACAGATTGTGGAGAATCTCACGGAAGAGTTCTCCGAGGATCTCCTCGTCGACGAGTACCGCGAGCGATTGTTGGAGATCATTCGTGCCAAGGTCGAGGGCGAAGGGGTCACTACGATTCAGCAGCGGAAACCGGCAAAGGTCATCGACCTCATGGACGCCTTGAAGCGCAGCCTGGAGGCCACTGCTCCCAAGAGACCGGCCGCCCGGATGCAGGCCCAAGCCCGACCTGCACGTGTGAAAGCACGAGCTGGAGCCGCAAAGCAGACCTAGTGCAGCGCGCCACAAGTTTTGAACCAGGGTTCAGCAGCCCCTCGTCGCCGCTGGCGTTGTTGCGCTCGACTCGACATATAGCCCGATATGACTCGCTCGCGACGCCTAGCCAGCGACAACGATTGACTACTGTCCCCTGGCTCAGAACTTATGGCGAGCTGCACTAGGCAGTGTGGTTCATGAATACGATGATGTTTGCAGATGGGGCTTTTGAGGATGCTTCGCTACTTTAGCGAAAAAGAAGTCAGCCATATCCTGGGCATCAAACCCAGTCGTCTGAAATACTGGAAACAAATCGGCCTGGTAGCGCCCCGACGCAGGGGCGCCTTCTGCTACGATTTTCAGGACCTGATCTATTTGAAAACCACCCAGGGATTGATCGCCCGCGGTCTGCCCGCCACTTCTGTGAAGCAGAGCCTCGAGTCGCTGAAGAAAAAGATTCCCGATATCGAAAGGAATCTCAATAGCCAACGAGTCTATGCTTTCGGCAACCGGGTTCTGATTCGTCATCGAAACCGGCTAATGGACACGCGGTCGGGTCAACTGGTCTTCGAGTTTGACATCGAAGATCGTGCCGAGACAGCCTCGGAGAAGGTGGTGAACTTCAGTTCCTCGAAAACGGCCGAAGAGTGGTTCGAAGAGGGACTTGCGCACGACTCACCCGAGGGGAGCTTCGAGCGTGCGCTCGGAGCGTATGAATCGGCAATCCAAGTCAATCCCAATTATGTTGATGCCTACGTCAATATCGGCACGTTGTACTACGATCGGCAGAAGTTTGAAAAGGCTCAACGGTATTATCGTCAGGCCTTGGCTCGAGACCCTCATCACGCCAAAGCCTACTTCAATCTAGGCAACGTGCTGGACGAACTCGGCTGCTCCGATAAGGCAATTGAACTCTACGAAAAGGCCATCCAGGTTGACTCGAGTTTCTCGGACGCCTATTTCAATCTGGCAACAATCTGCGAAAAGCTGGGCATTCAAGATACGGCAATCAAGCACTGGACCAGCTATCTTAAACTGGACAACAACAGCCAGCACGCCGATTTCGCACGGAGACGCCTGAAGCTTCTTCGTTCGTTGTCTCTGACTTCCTAGCGCGTCAGCGTCCCGAAGGAGATCATGGTGTCCAGACTGTCGTTCATGACGAATCCCGTCAGTTCTTGCCCCAAAGTGGAGCGAAGCGTCCGTGACTAAAGAAATGGCGGACCCAGGAGACCCTCCCAAGGTGGCAAAGAGACCCCAGACGATCAGCCGAGCAATGGAAGACTACCTGAAAACGATCTACCAGCAGGTGAGTCACGATGGCAGAATCTCGACTTCGAAACTGGCCGAGGCCATGGCTTGTTCTCCCGCCAGCGTGACCAACATGCTGCAAAAGCTCTCGGATTTAACACTGGTGGAATACACTCCCTACCAGGGTGTCAGCATGACGCCTGCCGGGGCAAGGATCGCACTCGAGATTATTCGGCATCATCGCCTCATCGAGCTTTATCTCTCTAAAATACTCGGTTATACCTGGGACAAGGTCCACGCCGAAGCAGATCGACTCGAACACGTTATTTCAGAGGAGTTTGAGGAAAAGATCGACGAAGCCCTAGGGCGACCGCGCAAGGACCCACACGGACATCCCATCCCGACCAAGGACGGCAAGATCGACGTCGAGCACGCCTCCACTCTCTGGGAAGTGGCCGAGGGCCAGACTGTCCTGGTGCAGAGAGTGAGCGATCGTGACCCTGAGGTCCTCCGCTATCTCGCCTCGATCGGTATCTATCCGGAAGTGAACCTCAAGGTCGTCAAACGATCTCCATTCAACGGCCCGCTCTACGTTCAAATCAACGACAGGGAGCACGGGCTGAGTGAGGAACTAGCTCAGCAGATCCACGTGGCTGCGCCATGAAGGTTCCGCTCACGCCGATCCGCTTTCTCTACCGGGCCCGTGCACAGTTCGGTAGCAAGACAGGCGTCATCGATGGAGAGGACTCCTGGACCTACTCCCAATTCGCTGATCGCTGCCATCGACTAGCCGCCCTACTGCTTGCCTGGGGTATCCCGCCGGGGGCGCGCGTCGCTTTCCTGTCCTATAACTCGCACGCCCTATTAGAGGCCTACTATGGGGTGCTTCTGGCGGAAGCCGTCCTGCTTCCTCTGAACGTCCGCCTCACCGCCAATGATTTTCGCCTGATTCTCGAAGACGCAGAAGCGGATGTCCTTTTCTTGGATCCAGACTTTCTGCCGCTGATCGAGAAGATCCGGGGAGACCTGAGGACGGTCAAAGGATTCGTTCTGCTTGAACCCGGCCATTCGAAGGATTGGACCGAGCCTCATGCCTACGATGAATTGATCCAGCAGCAGTCTCCCATGCCCGATAAAGACGTCCAACCGATTGACGAAGATGGCCTGGCAGAACTTTTCTATACCTCGGGAACGTCGGGGCGGCCCAAAGGGGTCATGCTGACCCATCGAAACCTCTACCTCCACGCATTAGAGGTTGCGTTGATGCTGGGCACACGTGATGACGAGGTCCAGCTGCACACCATTCCCCTTTTTCACGTCAACGGGTGGGGCAGTCCACAGTTCCTTACGTGTGTGGGAGGATGCCACGTCCTTATGCGGAAATTCGAGCCGCAAACAACCTTTCAGTTGATCCAGAAACACCGTGTGACCCTCTTCTGTGCGGTCCCCACGATGGCCCTGTCACTACTGAGCCACTCAGAAAAGGCAGCCTATGACCTCTCCTCCATGCGCCTGGTCAACCTCGGAGGTGCCCCCTCTACGCCGGAACTGGTGAGGCGATTGGAAGAGACCTTCTCATGTCAGTGTGTTGCCGGATACGGATTGACGGAAACCTCGCCCGTAGTAACGCTTGCCTTCCCCAAAGCGCATCTTGGCGAGAAGGGAGAGAAGTTACTCCAAACCAAGGCGATGACGGGCTATCCGGTTCCGGGGGTCGAATTGAGGATTCTGGACCAGGCCGAACAACCCCTTCCCTGGGATGGAACCACGTCCGGCGAGCTCGTGGTTCGTGGCGACTCTGTCATGAAAGGCTACTGGAAAGAGGAGCAGGACGATCTGGCGGCCCCCAACGGCTGGTTCCTCACTGGTGACCTGGCAACAATCAACCAGCACGGCTACGTCAGAATCGTCGACCGCAAGAAGGACGTGATTGTCAGCGGCGGCGAGAACATCTCCAGCCTGGAGCTGGAAAAGACGTTGCTTGCCCATCCCGCGGTTCTGGAGTGTGCGGTGATCGCCGTCCCCAACAGTCGTTGGGGAGAAGTCCCCAAAGCCGTGGTCGTTCTGCGCGAGGGGCAAACCACCAGCGAGAAGGAACTCTTGGCACACTGTAGGCAGCAGTTGGCGAGGTTCAAGGTTCCGCGGAGTATCCAGTTGGTCGACAGCCTACCCAAGGGAGGTACGGGGAAGGTCCTCAAGCGAAGGCTGCGCGAGAGCTATTGGGACTCGTAGGACCCGGGTTGGACCCGGGGAGATGTTGCTGTTGTCCGGCTCTCTCCTCGGAACTAGTACAGCGTTCTGTAAATACCGATACGTTTGTGGCGAGCGCGACGGGTCGAGTTCGCGAAGCGACGCCGAACTAGATGCCTCGTATCTTGGAGGAGGCGCGACAAAGAAATCGGCGCGTCCCGTCGCCACCCGTAGGGCAGATGGGGGTTGCGGACGACCTCTGTGTTGGTCGTCGTCGAAGATGGCCAAGCATCGTCTTCCTCCTCCTGCCTTGATCTCGCCTCGCAAGCCCCATCTGCAAACGTATCGGTATTTACAGAACGCTGTACCAGGGCTCATATCGATGACGATTCAAGTCGTTCGCGGCTGTGCTTTGCTCTTACATCGATAGATCCACTTCCTAGCGACGTTCAGACGTTTTAGACATTCGGACGTTCGGACCGATTGTTCAAGTTCTAGATCGCCTCGCCGCCCTTGATCTGAATACGGCCGTGCTATACTCCGGCTTAAGAAGCATCCCCCAAGGAGTAGTGAAATGATTGTGGTCATGAAGTCCGACGCCACGTCGGATCAAATCGAGAAGACGATGAAGCGTATCGAGTCCCTCGGCCTGAAGCCTCACCCGATCCAGGGGGTCGAAAGAACCGTCATAGGAGCCGTAGGTGACGAACGTGGCAAAAGCGCATTCGAGAGTCTGATCGAAATCGAGGGTGTCGAGAACGTGATCCCGATCCTCAAGCCTTTCAAGCTGGCTTCGCGGGAACTGAAGTCCGAACCGAGCGAATTCAAAGTGGGTTCAGTACAGATCGGAGGCAAGGGATTCGCGCTGATCGCGGGCCCCTGCTCGGTAGAGAGTGAGGAGCAGATACTGGACGTCGCACGACAGGTCAAGGCAAGGGGCGCCAACATGCTTCGAGGAGGTGCCTTCAAACCCCGTACCTCTCCCTACAGCTTTCAGGGACTGGAAGACGAGGGATTGAAGCTGCTAGCCAAGGCCCGAGAGGAAACCGGACTCCCCATCGTGACCGAGGTCCTCTCATCCGAGGACGTCGAGCGGGTGGCTGAGTTCACCGACGTGTTGCAGGTGGGCGCTCGCAACATGCAGAACTACTCGCTCTTGAAGAAACTGGGGAAGGCAGACCGTACTGTCTTACTCAAACGAGGAATGATGTACACCATCAAGGAAACCCTGATGGCAGCAGAATATATCCTTACCAGTGGCAATCCCCGCGTGATGCTGTGTGAACGTGGCATCCGGACTTTCGAAGACTCGACCCGCAACACTCTCGATCTGGCTGCGGTTGCCCTGATGAAAGACTGGTCTCATCTGCCGGTCATCGTGGACCCAACCCACGGCACAGGAGTGAGGCAGCTGATTCCTCGAATGTGTAAGGCTGCTATTGCCGCCGGGGCCGATGGCCTCATGGTCGAAGTCCATCCCCATCCGGAAGAAGCACTATCAGACGGTTTTCAGGCCCTCTTGCCCGACCAGTTCCTGGAACTGACAGCGGGCATCCAACCCTACCTGGCGATTGAAGGCAAACAGATCTAAGCAGCCCAGCTTGCCCTTCCAGGGGCGAGGGAGCCGCAATTAGGCGGTTGGCGCTTCGCTCTCGGTGCTGGCAACACTGACGGCAGCCGCCTGGGGTTGGGTGTGGGCACGCTCCTCCAGATACCTCTCCGCGTCAATCGCCGCCTTGCACCCGGCTCCCGCAGCCGTCACCGCTTGACGATAGACCTGGTCGTGGACATCTCCCGCCGCGAACACTCCTTCGACGCTGGTCCGCGATCCGTCGTGGACTACGAGGTAGCCATTGTCCATCTCGAGCTGCCCCTCGAACATCTCAGTGTTCGGTTGATGCCCGATCCCGATGAAAACTCCATCGGTGGGAAGCAGGGTTTCGGCCCCCGTTTTGATATTCTTGATCCGGATCGCCTCCACCCGTGACTGATCCGGGTCCAGGATTTCTTCGATCACGGAATCCCAGACAAAGTCGATCTTGGGATGCTTGAGAGCGCGCTCGGCCATGATCTTCGATGCCCTCAGCTGATCCCGACGATGGACGATTGTGACCGAGTCCGCGAACTTCGTCAGATAGAGGGCCTCCTCCATGGCGGTGTCACCGCCGCCTACCACAACCACCTTGAGACCCCTAAAGAAATACCCATCACAGGTGGCACAGGTAGAGACCCCGCGCCCGAGCAACTTCGACTCCGACTCCAGGCCCAGCAACTTGGCCGAAGCGCCGGATGCGATGATCAGACTCTCTGACTGAAAGGTATTCTGGTCGGTCTTGACGGTAAAGGGCAGATTCAGGTCGACCGACCGTGCAACTTCCATCTGGTACTTCGCACCAAAACGCTCCGCCTGCTCCTTCATCTTTTGCACCAGATCAGGACCATCGAGCCCCTCTGGAAATCCTGGGTAGTTTTCAACCAAAGTGGTCAGGGTCAGCTGTCCACCGGGCTCGTGACCTTCCAGGACAAGAGGTTCCAGATTGGCCCGAGCCGCATAGATTGCCGCCGTTGACCCAGCACAGCCAGAGCCCAGTATGATCACCTTGTACACCATTAGAATCCCTTTCCGCGCCCACCGACGCTATGAGCAGTGAGCAGTGAATCATGCCCTTTCCCGCTTCTCGCTTCTCGCTTCTTCTAGAATCTAACCCTACCTGAAACTCTCCCGCTCCATCATTTCTTCGACTTTTCGCTCCTCACTCGTTCACTGGCTCACTGCTTACTGCTCACTGACTAACTGCCCGCTATCCCGCAAAGGCGGCTGGCTGGCCAAGGCAACCAGGGCTTCCCTGACCCGAACGATCTGCTCCGCCGTAACTCTAAGGTATCGGTCTCCTCGTCGGCCACCGGGTCTCAGCTCAACCATGCCCTGATCGCTGATCCTGAACTCGCCTGTCTCGGAAAGTCCGAAATAACCCCGGTCTGGTCGGACTGCGTAAAGGACACTGGTCAGATCCCAGGTAGATCGGTCGTAGGGCATCGTATCGTGAAGTTCGTAGCCCTCTTTCAAGGGATGAGACTCCTCGTATCCGAAATCCTTCTGGATACTCTCGGCCGGATACTGGATCGCTTCGCCAATTTCGTAGCCGCTCATGATAACGGGAGTCGGCCACCGCAGGAGCACCCGCCTCGATGCCTCCAGATCCGTTCGGATATTGTATTCCCTGAATCCCTCGGGTCTAGGGGTACCAAAGTGCCCTCCCATCATGGACAAGAGTCTTACCTTGTGCGAAACCAGTTCACGTCCGTCCAGGCGAGAGTGACGATCCGGGGGAGAGTCTAGAAGACGAGCCAGATTGGTCGCGAACCCTACGACGACCACCGTAACAGCTGCATCCGGCTGAGCAGAAAGCGTGCGCCGGAGGAGATCAGTGGCATCCACTACCTGATCCGGACGCAGAATCCTACGCCGGTAGCGCAACGCGCTACCGTTACGCGCCTCCGAGAGCTGCTTCACATAGCTTCCGGGAGTCCGGGTCATTCCATCCCGGACCAGTCCTACCGGAATCTCGGGCCGTCCGTAGAAGTGATTGACGAGGTCGGAGAAGGCAGCGGCGTAGAAATTGTCCTTACTGACTGTGACGGCCAGGAGGGTACACTCGTCCCTACTCTGTAAGGCGTGGATCACACCCAAAGCCAGAGCATCGTCGATATCGTTCCCCATATCGGTGTCGTAGATGATCCGCACCGGTCCCTCCGTTTGAAGCCTCCCCTGAGCCTGGCCCTCCCTGGAACAGCCGGATCCGATAACCAGAGCCAGAAGCAACAGGCGCGAAAGCGACCTCGTTGCCTTGCCAATCGAACAGACTTGCCAGATCGGGACTCCGCTGTCTGACTGGGCAAGCATGGGACGACGCATCTCAATCGTTCCCCGATCAGCACTCATCGACGTCGAAGGCACCACTCGACAGCGTTCCTCATAAGACGTTGGTACATGGGATGCAAGAGCGGCTCGACCGGATGCCCGCTGGCCAGATGACAAACCCGTCCACCTCCCACTTCACGGACCCAGCCGGCCGGAACGGCAATCCCGTTGTCCATGCGACTCTGAAGGATGAGATGCACTTGAGTCTCGTCGTAAAGGACAGGCGTGTGCTGTTCGTCCGCGGTGCTGAAGTCGCTGACCCCTACCGTGATCGGGTGGTTGTGATCGGCCACTTCAATGCGGAACCTCTCGAAGGGACCGTGACCGATGTAGCGCCCTCCTACCAGCTTCAGATAGGGACCGGCAGGTGGATACAGGCCTAATGAATTATGCAGGTTCAAGAAGGCACCACCCTTCTCGACGAAAGCGACAACCGCTTGCTCCTGCTCCAGGGTCATCCAGGTCTGGATCTTTCCATGGAGAGGATCCTCCAACTCACGTAGCTTCTCCCGTCGCCCATCGGTCCGGGGAACTTGCCGTCCGTCCCGTAAGATCAAGAGCAGCTCGACCTTTGCCAGGTTCTCAGCCGAGAGGGCCTCCACATCGACTGAAAAATGAGGAACCACTCCCGTGGCCTCGAGCACGCTCCCCAAGGCCTTTTCAATCGGAGCCGGTGGATGTGGGGAGTCCCCGAAGATAATCAACGCGTGTGGTCGCGAGTCGGTGGGTTCGGGAGGACTGCCATGGAAGGGCGCCGACGGAACTGTCAGCTCGCGAAAGACATACTCGATCAGATCGGACCTTGGCCTAGTATGGGTCGTCCAGAACAGCAGATCGTAGGAGATCCGCACTCGGCTCTGGATCTCCTCTAATGAGTAGCCCGCGGCGATGTCGTGAGCTACCTGAATCCTGAGCTCCCCCAGAAGGGCGCGGAGCCGTCCCAACGTGTTGCTGCCCTCCCAGGAACCGAAGCCCGGAACCACACGCCTGGGAGCTAATTTTTCCAGCTCATCCAGAGCCGAGATCCAACGAAGGGTCTTCTTGCCCTTGGGCACTGCATGGCTGCCGTTGAAGACCAGCGGCCCGCCGAAGAGGATTTTCTCCTCGGGAAGTAAGACGGCCCCGGCACCTTCGAGCCTCACTGGATCCAGGGGAATGAATTCGAGCGCGCGCGACGCATCGCCGATCGAACTCCGGGCCGAAACAATGTTCACCTGGGAAGAAGAGATTTCCTCCGAAGCCCGCAGCAGACGAGCACCAATCTTCGGCGAAGTAATGATACGCTCGACTCCGTTGCGCATTAAGGCTTCGACGATGGGGAGCGCCGGGTCGGGAGTCAGGAGACGACCCGGGTTGTGCCAACGTTTCCTTTCGGGATCATAATCACGGTTCAGACCCCAATCCGGATCGCTCCAGAGGTGCGTCAAAACCAGCCGTCTTGCCGGCTTACCCGTTCCCTTGGAAACCTGGTCCAAAAAACTCGAGACGGGCGTTCCTCGTGGAAGATCCACCAGCAGGATATGATCCTCGAGCTCAATCCAGCCGCAGTTGGCGTTGCCGTATTGATAGGAAAAGCCTGCAACGTGTACCCCAGGAGCCAATTCCTCTCTATGGGGAAGCATCTGCTTACCTCGTTCCGCACCAGACGCCGACCCAGCCAAGGCAAGGCTCAACGTCAGCAATCGAATCGTCAGTCTCCGTACAAGGCTCATGGTTGGTGCGAAGTATTCCGAGCCCCTGGAAAATGGAGATTCATTGGACCCTGAAGCCAATCGGGGGACGATCTCCCGGGGCCGACTTTCAACAGCTGAGTCTGTTTTATGCATCATTCTTCTCCAAGTGCAGGATGGCATCCGGAAACAACATCAATCCGGCATGCCGATTCCAGCCAGCATCATCGTAAACCAGATGATAGCCCCGACACAGAGCCAGGCCAGAACAAAGCCCCCCAGGCCCATCCTGCTCGGCCTCGGGATTTCCAGATCGGCAGCCGGAATCAACTTTCCAGTCTCCATGGGCAAGGCATCCTCGGGCAGCGTGCAGGGCTGATCAACAACTTCACCGGGATGCACCGGGGTTCGGATCAAACGGAAAAAATGGTCCAGCTTTTCCTTGGGCGTGCGGCGGGTGAGTAAACTCGCGACAACCCCCGCAATCGCTCCCGACGAGAGATAGATCAGGATTTGGTAGGGGAGCCGGGTTCGATAGGTCATGACACCCTCGCCAGCAGGCACAGACTGCATGATCCCGGGAGCCTGGAGATAGAGCCACTCACGAACCAGGCCCGGGAAATAGTCGACATTTTGCTGCCAGAAATCGGAGCTGCCCAGAGCGACGACTGCCTGGAAGGGATTGTGGACCTGGGTAAGATACCAGGCGAAAGCGGTCGCCAAGGTTGAAGCCCAGACCGCCTTGACCGTGTACCTGCGCCAGGTGATCCCGAACCAGAAGGCCAGCCCCATAAAGGTGGGGATGGGCTGCACGTAACGCGTCAGAACCTGGATCACATTATCGAATTGGGTGAGCATCAGGAGCGCTAGTGCTACCAATCCAAGGCCGCTGAGTCGGCCTACCCTGAGGTAATGAGAACCCTTTTTCCCGGGATTGAGAAATCGCTTGTAAAGATTCTCCGTGAAGAGTCCCGACCCCACCACCATCTGGGCGTCGCAGGTACTCATCACCGCCGCCAGCAAGGACGCCATGAGCAGGCCCACCAGGCCGTGCGAAATCGTAGGCAGAATGTCGTGAGCAGCGCGACCGAAAACCTGATTCGCAAAGGCTGCTAAGGCACTGGAATCGCTCTGGATACTCTGGATCTCAGCGGCCGCCAGATATTCGTTTCCAGGCGTCAGGTAGATGATGACACAGGCCAGACCGGTGAAGGTCCAAGCGATGGTGCAAAAGCGCTTCACAAAGTTACCTACGGTGAAGCCAAACCGCCCTTCGAATTCGGTCCTACCGGCTCCACATACACCCATGATGTGAGGCTGGACCACGATTCCAATTAAACCGGTCAGGGCCAGCATCACCACATAGAAGAGCGTGATGGGTTCCTGTCCCATTTTACTGGTTACCTCCTCGGTCAGGGTCAGGCTCAACAATTCGGCTCCAGATCGTCCCGGGACGCCCAGGTGGAGAGCTTCAAAGCCGCCGAGAGCCCCAGAGACTCGAGAAGCGACCTGAAGGGCGAAGGGCAACAACAGGAAGGAGAAGATGATGGTCAGGATTCCTTGAACGAAGTCAGTGATGATAGCAGCTCCAAGTCCCCCCGCCATTCCGTACAGCACAAACATCACCGTCATTCCAGCGATGGCATACTCCATCGGAAAGTACGCTCTGCCAGTGGCTGGATCGATCCCCCCGGCCAGCCCTTGGATCATCTCGCCGCTGCCGTACAGAGCAGCCGCCATGAAAACGACAGACATGATGACGCCCAGGAGGGAGTAGAGGGTCGCCGTGGACGAGTCGTATCGAGCCTGAAAGAAATCGCTGGTGGTGAGAGCGCGCATGCGGCGAAAGACCGGTGCAATGATCCAGTAGAAGGGTGTGGCCCAAAGCCACAGAAACTGGTACCAGATGCCGGCGAGGCCATAGCGAAAAGAACCAGCGGCCACGCTCACCGCCTGGTCACTACTGGTTCCGGACCCGAAGGCGAAGAACATCATGAAGACCTTCCCGAATCGGCGGCCCCCCATGAAAAAGTCCGTCGCATCCTTTACCTTCCTATAGGAAAGGACCCCGATGAAGGTCACCCCGATCAGGTAGGCCAAGAGCACCAGCCAATCAATCCAATGAAGCCCAAGTAGATAGGCGCTGGCCAAAATCATGGAGTTCTCCTAGGCAATCCAAAGGGGTTCGGTGTGATCCAGTAGACTCGAACCCACGGCTTTGAAAAAACGATCAGCCAGACCCTCGGCTGCGAAGAAGACGGAGACAATAGGCAATGCCAATTAGCTGTGATATCGTGCCCTTCCTGGTACGGTCCCGATGTCTACAAACAAACCACATGCAGTATACGCCAAGCAACTCTGCGCACCCAGTCCGGGCTCCTGAGGAATCAGAGGCGGTCAAAGGAGTCTAGTACCATGTCACACATGTAGTGGCGGGTTTGCAGATGGGGCTTGCGAGGCGAGATCAAGGCGGGAGGAGGATGCTTGGCCATCTTCGACGACGACCAACACAGAGATCGTCCGCAACCCCCGTCTGCCCTGTGGGTGGCGACGGGACGGGCCGATGGCTTTGTCTCTCCTCCTCCACGATGAAAAACATCGCGTCGTCGTCGTTTCGCGCCCTCGACGCCGTCGCGCTCGCCACAAACCCGACACTACATGTGTGACATGGTACTAGCCTCAACAGCTAGTGAAGTCTTCTGAATAAAGATGGATAAGGACGCACTGCTAAACCAAGTCAGCGAACTTTATTCGTTACTCAACGAACACCGTAACTTACAGGTGCTGGCGATCATCGTCATTTCTCTGATCGCAGCCAAGGTGGTCGACTGGATGCTGTCAAGGGTGATCCTGCGTCTGACTCAGAAGACGGCAACCGAGATCGACGACATCATCGTCAGCCTGTTGCACCGTCCAATCTTCAATACGGTGCTGCTGGTGGGAACCTTGATTGCCTGGTCGGTAGCGGAGATTCCCCCTTACATCCAGGATAACGGCTTTGCTGTCATCCAGACCCTGATCGTCCTGATATGGCTGATATTCGCGGTACGCCTGACTACCCTGGTCCTCAACTGGATGAGCGGCAACCGCCAACGTTTTCGGATGGTGCAGCCGGTCACACTGCCCCTCTTCCAGATCGGGGTAAAGCTTTTCATCATCGGTGGAGCCGTCTACTTCGTTCTCGTCTTCTGGGATGCAAATCTTACGGCCTGGCTTGGGTCAGCCGGGATCATCGGCATTGCGGTCGGATTTGCCGCTCGAGACACGCTGGCGAATCTGTTCGCAGGAGTCTCCATTCTGGCGGATGCCCCCTACAAGATGGGCGACTACATCATTCTGGACACGGGAGACCGTGGAGAAATCACCCACATCGGTATCCGCAGCACCCGGATGCTGACTCGCGATGACATAGAAATCACGATCCCAAATGCTATCATTGCGAACTCCAGAATCCTCAATGAGAGCGGTGGACGCTGGCTGAGAGAGCGGATTCGGATCCCCGTGAAGGTGGCCTATGATTCGGACATCGATCAAGTCCGCCAGGTTCTAGAGGACGCCTGCAAGACAGACGATCGGGTCTGCAAGGATCCCGCACCGCGCGTTCGATTTCGTGAGTTTGGAGAATCCGGCCTGTTGTTCGAGCTGTTATGCTGGATCGAAGAGCCGGTCTTGCGAGGTCGAGTCAAGGACTCACTGAATGGGGCCGTCTTGAAGGCCTTCCACGAAGCCGGTATCGAGATCCCCTACCCCAAGCGCGACGTCTACTTGCGGAGCGAATCCACCGACACCTCCGAGAAGCCGACAAACTAAACCTTTCAAGGGCTGAGAAGACATCGAGACCCGGCCCAACCCATGTTTAATTGGTCTCTCAGGTTTGCCTTCTAGTCGATTCCAACGGGATTGACCGTCGACTCCCGACCTAGGAGCCTGTCCGAGTAATGGTGCGGGTTGCGAGAATGGGGCTTGCGAGGCGAGATCAAGGCGGGAGGAGGAAGTCGATGTTCTGCCATCTACGACGACCCACGCAGAGATCGGCCGCAACCCCCATTCTCCCTATGGGTTACAGGCGGCGTCAGCCCATCTGCTGTGTTCGGGCTCCTCGACGATGGCCGAACATCGACAGCGTCGCCCTGCCTTGCAGCTGGACCAACGGCGCCTCTAACGCAACCCACACCATTACTCGGACAGGCTCCTAGCCTGGCGCCGAGAACACACAGGCTCGAAGAGGATCCAGTATCCTTTCGTGACCTCGACCCTTGTTAGGAACTTAGGACTTCAGAATTCAATGAATTTGGTGAATTTCGAGATGGATTTCTCGGGCAAACTGTGCGATAATACTAATCGTATTTCTCGTTTCTACCGAAAGATGATCACTTTGATTCGATCGGACTTGTTCCCAATCTGTCAGCGCGATCATCGATTCTGCTAAATACAAGGCGAGGCCCAACAACATGATTCCTTTTATCTTTATGCTGTTCTTCAGCGGACTGCTGGTTTGCCTGGCGCTGTTTACACTTTTCACCCGGGTCGAGGCGGAACAGATCGACCTGGATGTCCTGCGTGAGAGGAATCTCTATGCGCTGCACATCCTAAGGATCATGGAGAGTCCCGACTACAAGGAGTTCTCCGAGCACAAGAGAAAGGGCCACGACGATCTGGTTTTGAGCTATGCGAGAAGCCTGAGGAAGGACATTCTGGAGCTCCGGCAACTACCGCTGGGGCCAACCAGCTATTTATATTTCGTCCTGTTTTCCCTCTTCTACGGACTTCTGCGCCTCAAGAACAAGGTGAACTCCGGCGCCGAGTATCTTCGAGTGCTACTAGGCATTGAATTGATGCTCGTCAAGAAGATGTTGCGCTAGAAGCCTGCGCGGCGGAAATCGATCTACTGCGAAAACAGTAGAATCGGTCCATACTTCCGCGATTCTTGGCAAATAGAACAACTATGGAGCCTGCCAATCGAGAAGATCTGGACTCCATTCCCCGTTTTCTCGCTACGATTCATTTCTACTCTACCGCGCAGACTCCGAAAGCGTTCGTCTCTCGGGCAGCATGCTAACGATTGATCTGCGCGGTCCCTGGGACCCGGACGCAAGAACACTCCCTCCTGCCTCTTCTAGAGTTCCAGGACCATCCCAACAACGACTCCATACCAGTTGCCCTCGCAAAAGGAGGCGTGCGTGAAACGACAGTTGGCAGTCACAATCCTCATGGTGCTCCTGAGCCCACTCCACTCTCGTGCAGACGAGGGCATGTGGCTCTTTAACGACCTGCCTCTCGCGTATCTCAAGAAGCAGTACTCTTTCGAGCCCTCTCAAGACTGGATCGATCGAGTCTCACAAGCATCGATTCGCTTCAATAGCGGAGGATCAGGCTCTTTCGTGTCGAGCAAAGGTCTGATCCTGACGAATCACCATGTCGGCGCAGACGTGCTCCACAAGCTCTCGACCTCGGAAAACGACTATTACCAGGACGGATACTACGCCCGAACACTGGAAGAGGAGCTGCAGGCTCCAGATCTGGAGCTAAACCAGCTGATTTCCATCGAAGATGTCACCGAAAAGGTTCTCTCTGCAGTGCAATCGGGAATGTCGACGGCCAAGGCCAATGCAGCGCGCCGGGCCACCATCGCTGAGATCGAGAAGAATTCATTCGACCAGACCGGTCTGCGAAGCGATGTAGTGACTCTATACCGCGGAGGAGCCTACCACCTGTACCGCTACAAACGCTACACGGACGTGCGGCTGGTCTTTGCACCTGAGGCGGCCATCGCCGCCTTTGGAGGCGATCCCGACAACTTTGAATATCCTCGTTTTTGCCTCGATGCCTGTTTCTTCCGCGTGTACGAGAACGGGAAGCCGGCCAGCATCAAGCACTTTCTGAAATGGTCCTCAAGCGGCGCCAAGGAGGGAGAGCTGATCTTCGTCTCGGGCCACCCAGGTCGAACCAGCCGTCTGTACACCACCGCCGCCCTCACATTCCTCCGCGACGCGCGACTTCCCTACACGCTCAACATTCTGCGCCGATGGGAGGTCCTGCTTCAGCAGTATGGCTTCGAAGGGGAAGAACAGACACGCCGGGCCAAGGACGAGCTCTTCTCGATTCAGAATAGTCGCAAAGCCCTCTCCGGCATGCTACAGGGCCTGCAGAACCCAGAGCTGATCCTGACCAAGAAGAACTCGGAGCGTGAGTTGAGAAAACAGATCGAAACAGATCCCCAGCTTCGTTCTCATTCCGATGCCTGGGATCGAATCGCTTCTGCGCAAAAACACTACGCGACATTGATGAAAAAACGAGCTCTCTTGGAACTCGGTATGGCTTTCCGCTCCAATCTGTTCACCATGGCGCGCACTCTGGTCCGCATGGCGGCGGAAGACCAGAAGCCCAATTCGGAGAGACTCGCGGAATATCGGGAGTCGGGACGCCCCTCTTTGGAGCAACGGCTCTTTTCGGCGGCACCGATTCACAAGGATCTTGAAAGAGTGAAGCTGGCAGACTCTCTGGCCCTCCTGGCTGAGGGGCTGGGCGGTGACGATCCTTTGGTCCAGAAAGTCCTGGACGGCAGGAGCCCACGGGCCAGAGCCGCCGAGCTGATCGATGACTCAGACCTGCACAAAGTGGCCAAGCGGAAAGAGTTGGCAAAAGCTGGGGCCTCGGCGATACAGTCTTCGGCGGATCCCATGATCCGTCTGGCCAACTTGGTCGATCCAGAGTCCCGAGCCCTCCGGAAAGCCCACGAGGAGGATGTACAGGAGGTGGAGCGCCAGGCCTATGCTGGAATCTCGGATGCCATGTTCGCCCTACGTGGAACCAGCAATTATCCCGACGCGACGTTCACCCTTCGTCTTTCCTTTGGCACCATCAGAGGCTACAAAGAAGGAGGGACCCACATCCCCGCCTGGACCACACTGGGTGGAGCCTTCGAGCACGAAGCAAATCATGGAAAGGAGAAACCCTGGAGCCTGCCCTCTCTATGGCATGAGAAAAAGGACAAACTAGACCTCTCCATTCCGTTCAACTTCGTCAGTACCGCGGATATAATAGGTGGCAACTCAGGCAGCCCTGTCGTCAACCGCAAAGGAGAACTGGTGGGTCTGATCTTCGATGGAAATATCCACTCGCTTACGGCTGATTATCTGTACACCGACGCACTGGCGCGCGCGACCTCGGTCCATTCTAGCGCAATCCGAGAATCACTCAAGACCGTCTATCAAGCAGACCGTATCGTCAAGGAACTGGGGCACTGACAAGATCATTTCGGGGAAACGTGATATAAGGGGACTCACAAGCCAATAATGTTCGAAGTCGAGACTGAATTCGCCCGCCCATGCCGTTTTTTTGGTGCGCTGCGTGTCCGACCGCGCAGGAGGTAGGAAAGGGATGAATTACCATCAAGGTCGACAAGCGGGACTTTCGGTTTGGCCCCTTCTTCTCACTCTGGTTGTGATCCTGGCTTTAGCCGGCTCCATCTTCTACGTTGAGACCCGATTTGATGAGGTCAGCCAGCAGGTGTTCTTGATCAAATCCTCCCTGGATGCCGGACAAGACCGGGCTCAGCAGCTTAACTCAAAGCTTTCCGGCTTGACCGACAACTCGCAGAAGCTGCAAGGTCAAATGGAAAAACAGGACCAACAGATCAGCCACCGCCTACGATCTACCTTCGAGAAACATCTCGAGGAAATCCAGAAAAACCGAGATCTTCTCCAGGAACTTGAACACAGCCTGGCCAGTCTGACCGATCAACTCCGAGACGTCAGAGACGGACACGAGCAACTCTCTGCTACCTGGAATTCCGCCAGCCGAGCCTATCGCAGAGACCTGGATCAGAACACAGAAGCCCTCCAGGACCTCAATTCCAATCTTGACAAGCTGAGTCGAGAAGTTGCAGTGCACTCCTCGCGCGTCGGCGAACTCGGGGCGGACCTAAGCCGCGCGATCAGAGAAGCCGAGGTGGCAAGGGAAGGAAATCTCAGGGACCTGACCAACGTTCGAAACGACGTGAAGGTTCAGGTGGATCGATTAAACCTGGATGTCCGGGATTCCAGATCTTTGCTTCACGACCTCACCGCTAAAGTGGAAAGACTGCGCAGCCAGACCACCTACTGACGAAGACGTCGCCGACAACTGGCCTCTCGGGCGTTGGGGGTGAAACGAATCTCAGCCCACATCAACCCATTTCCCATCCCGCGCCGAGAGGAGCACGCTGTCGTGGACCTTCTGGGTCTCGAGTGCGTCGCCAAAACTGGGATGGGTCGGCTCTCCGGTTTCAAGGGCACCCAGAAAATCGGCCAGAGCATTGATGAAAGTATGCTCGTAGCCAATGACACAGCCCGGAACCCACCACTTATTCATGTAGGGATGCTCGAAAGCGGTCACCATGATCGTCCTCCAACCTTGGAGATGAGAGGGGTCGTCATGGTTGAAATACTGCAACTGATGCATGTTCTCCAGATCGAAGTACAGAGATCCCTTCTCTCCATTGATCTCGAATGAGTTATGGTTTTTTCTGCCGCGGGCGTAGCGAGTGGCTTCGAAGGTGCCATTGGACCCGTTCACAAACTGGACCAGAAAGGCACAGTTATCGTCGATAACGATCTGCTTGCGCTCGCCTGGTTGGTCCTGTACCGGGCGCTCCTTGACGAAAATCTCCGTCATTCCACAGACCGACTTGACGCCTCCATTCAACCACAGAGCCGTATCGATGCTGTGGCTCGCAAGGTCGCCCGAAACACCTGAGCCCGCTACATCTCCATCGAGTCTCCAGAGCGTCGGCCCCCCCACGGGCACCTCCGGAGAAATAGTCCAGTCCTGTAGGTAGGTGGCTCGGTAGTGAAAGATCCTCCCGAGCTTGCCCTCATCAATAATCTGCTTGGCCAGCGCGATCGCCGGAACCCGCCGATAGTTGTACCAGACCATGGTCGCGACTCCGGCGCGTTCCACCGCGTTAACCATCTCTTGCCCCTCTTTCGTATTCATGGCTAACGGCTTTTCACACAGAATCATCTTTCCCTGATCCGCCGCCGCCCGGGCAATTTCACGGTGAGTGTTGTTGGGACTGCAGATATCGATGATATCTATGTCTTTGCGCTCGACCAAACGCCGCCAATCCGTCTCGGTGGACTCCCATCCCCAGCGCTGTGCAAAATCATTCAGCTTCTCCGGGCTCCGGGCACACACCGCTTTCAGCACTGGCTTGTGGGCTAGATCGAAGAAATGATTGACCTTCCGATATGCATTGGAGTGGGCCTTGCCCATGAATCCATACCCTATGAGTCCCACGTTCAAGTTTGTCGTCATCTCTGATTCCTCGTTGTTACCGTTCCCTCATCAGGCCATTATCGCAAGCAGCGGAAGGAAGGAATTGATTACTATCGAAACCTGCGAAACCATCGAATTATAGCCATCGGATCACGGGGAAACAACGCTGCTTGTGCCGATTTGACGATTGCTATAACCTCTTCCGGGAGTCCAGATCTGGGAGTCACTATGAAAGTCGGAATGAATCTGCTGCTTTGGACAACAGAGGTGGGCGCGGAACACCAGAATCTACTCCGGGCGATCAAAGACTGGAGATTCGATGGAGTGGAGGTACCGATCTTCAAGGCGGATCCCGACCGTTACCGGGATCTTGCCGGGCGACTGGATGACCTGGGTCTGGAGCGGACAGCCGTGACCGTGGTTCCTCCCGACGCCAACCCCATCAGCCCCGACCCTCAGGTAAGGGCCCGAGCTGAAGAGTACTTGAAGCAGGTCCTTGAAATGTGCACGATCCTCGGAAGCGGTCTCCTCTGTGGTCCGCTTTTCTCACCGGTAGGAGCCCTCGTCGGCCGGGGGAGAACCGAGGAGGAATGGCAGTGGGGCTTACAGCTACTGGGAAGGGTTGCCGTGAGCGCCGAGACGGCTGGGGTGACCCTGGCCCTTGAGTGCTTGAACCGCTTCGAGTGCTATTTCCTGAACTGTATCGCCGACACCACCGTCTTCGTCGACCAGGTTGGACATTCGGCTCTTCACCTTCTCTATGACACGTTCCACGCCCATATTGAGGAGAAGGAACCAGCGGGAGCCATGAGACAATCAGCCCATCGTCTCGCTCACGTTCACATCAGCGAGAATGACCGCTCCACGCCTGGTGAGGGTCAGGTTGACTGGAACACAACCTTCTCGGCTCTGCATGAGATCGGCTACGACGACTGGTTGGTGATCGAAGCCTTTGGCCAGCGGTTGCCCGAGTTGGCCGCCGCCACCTGTATCTGGCGCAGGACCTTTCCCTCCGAAGAACATCTGGCACGAAACGGACTGGAGTTCATCCAACAACAGTGGACAACCCGATCCTCCTAGTCTGCATGACCAGCACAGGGACTCTCCGGATCTCGTTTGCGATCTGATAGAATGAGTGAGTTTGCTCTATCTTGCTGACGTATGCAGACTTGGAGACCGTGATGATCCCCGACCTCAAGCAGTTTATTCGAGAGATCCCCGATTTCCCCTCCCCCGGAATCCTGTTTCGAGACATCACCCCGTTGCTTCAGAGCCCCGAAGCGATGGGCGCAGTCGTCGATGCCTTTGCTCTCCACTGCGAGGGGCTCGAAGTCAATACGGTTGCAGCCATCGAAGCGCGAGGATTCCTATTCGGTGCTCCCCTGGCCCATCGGCTCGGTATCCCTCTTGTTCCGGTACGAAAGCAGGGCAAGCTACCCTTTGACACCCACCGCGTGGAATACGCCCTCGAGTACGGATCAGATGCGGTTGAAATACACAAAGACGGGGTGACAGCCGACGACCGGGTCGTCGTGGTCGACGATCTTCTGGCGACTGGAGGTACCCTTTTAGCAGCCTGCACACTGCTGGAAAATACGGGCGCTACTGTGGAGTCAGTGGCTCTTGTGATCGAGCTATCTGATCTGAGCGGGAGAGAGAAGCTGCCCGGCTACAACATCTTCTCTCTTGTTCAGTACTGACTGAGGAGATCTCAGTTCACGGCCATCATGTCCCAACCATTTCCCCGGTCCGACAGAGCCGCGAACGACTTCAACTGTCAGCAATACGAGGCCAAACTCCGAGGAGAGAGCTGGACAACAGCAACCTCTCAGCGGTACTCGACCCAGGTTTCTCCCCAAAATGATCCAGCGGAACTGACTTAAAGCCTCCTATTCTTGTCAGTGCGCACTTCCGCCCAGCAATGGGTAGCCGTCTCTCTTCGGACGCTGTGAGCCCTTTCCTCCGACTTTTCCACATTACGCGCTAGAGAAGAAACGGCTGGCCCTGACCGATAGCCCAAAGGAGGCAATATGCGAATCAAGCGACAACCGCAGCATCTTCGCCTGCAGAACAGTATCCTGGCCTCTATAGAAAAAAAAGCACTGATCTGGATTGCGCGAAGGTTGCCTGCATGCGTCAACTCAGATCACCTGACTATGCTGGGATTCCTTGCCATGCTGGGAGTTGGTCTTTCCTACTGGGCATCTGTCTGGGACCGACGGACCCTTATCCTGGCGATCTTCGGCCTGGTAGTGAACTGGTTCGGCGATAGCCTGGATGGTACCTTGGCCAGGGTCCGTGACCAGCAAAGGCCACGCTACGGTTTCTA
Source organism: Acidobacteriota bacterium (assembly GCA_965218775.1). Classification (GTDB taxonomy): domain Bacteria; phylum Acidobacteriota; class UBA6911; order RPQK01; family JAJDTT01; genus CAUZIZ01. The sequence goes on from CBDCLS010000001.1 coordinate 35,767, forward strand.
CATCGATCATGTCGTCGACATCGTGGGGGCACTGTTCCTCCTGGGAGGCCTGGCAGCATCCGGATACATGACCCCCCTCATAGGGCTCGGCCTGCTGATTGGATTTCTCATGGTCTCGGCCGAGCGCTACCTCGCCACACACGTGCTCGGAGTCTTTCGGCTCTCCTTTATGGGGATGGGCCCGACGGAGCTGCGTATCCTCCTGGCCGTAGGAACACTTTTCCTGCTATACAGGCCCGTCGTCAAGTTGGGAGGTCTGGGAAGCTTCCACCTGTTCGACCTGGGAGGTGCCTGCAGCATTGCGGGTATGGCCGTTACCTTGATCGTCTCATCAATCCGGAATACACGCTTTCTCTATCAGGCTGAACCCCTAACGCGTCGCTGAGGTCTAAGCTCAAGAGAGGGAAGGTCCAGATGTGCCCGCGATCGACTGGTCTGCTCCGCTGGTTGCGCTTCAACACCGTCGGTTTGATGGGTGTAACGGTCCAGGTCACTACCCTGTTTGGCTTGCGCTCTTTGCTGGGAATACATTACCTACCCGCGACGGCACTAGCAGTCGAAGCGACGGTACTGCACAACTTCCTATGGCACGAACACTGGACCTGGTCGCAGACTACCGAGTCGGCGCAGCCGGGAATCCTGGGTCGTCTGCTCCGCTTCAACCTGACCGTGGGGACCGTCTCAATCCTTCAAAATCTGTTCCTGATGAAGCTTCTGGTTGCGGAGTTGGACCTGCACTACCTGCTTGCCAGCCTGATCTCGATCACCACCTGTTCTCTCTTGAACTACTTCATCAGTGGCTGGTTTGTCTTCAAGGGCTCCCAAACAGCTTCCGGTCTGCCTGAGTCCCACCCAGGAGAATCCCGATGAAATCGCGAATTAGCATTGCTCCGGAAAGATCGAAGTCTCTTTTGCTGGTCGTGCTTGCGACTTTGACACTGGGCTTGCGGCTGGAGGCAGGTGGACCGAAGACCGAAACGCTGCGGGCCTGGGGCGAATACGTGCGACTCACTGAACGCAGAATCGACCAAGAGCTGCGATCTGAGACGGGCTTTTTCGGCCGCGACAGCCAATCTGCAGAAACCGCCGAGGCCGAGGGAGGGACACTTTCTTCGGGCGAGATCACAGTGGCCGAAATGCAGACCAAGGATCCCCGCGGACGTCGCATCGGCGTGCCCGGCGGTACAATCCACCACTGGCGGGGAAGCGTCCTCATTCCCGATACCAATTTAGAAACAGTTCTCGAATCGGTTCGCAATCCCGATCAGAGTGAGCTCCTTCAAGAAGACGTACTCGAAGCCAGAGTGTTAGAACGTGGCCAGAATTCCTTGAAAGTCTATCTGAAACTGATTCGGAAGAAAATCGTGACGGTTGCCTACAATACAGAGCACCTCGTTGGCCTCCGATCACATGGAGACACGCGGGCCTCGAGTCGCAGTATCGCCAGCCGAATCGTCGAATTGCAGCACGTTAATACCCCAGAAGAAAGAGAAAGGCCCGCAGGCCAGGACCGCGGATTTCTCTGGCGGTTAAACTCTTACTGGAAATACCAACAGCTGGATGGTGGCGTTCTGGTCGAATGCGAATCTCTGACACTAAGCCGAGATTACCCCTTGGTCCTGAAGCCAGTCGTGGGACCAATCGTATCCTCGGTGGCGCGAGAATCCATGCTGCGCACGCTGATATCGATGCGGGACAGACTGGCCGGGCGGCACTTCCAACGGCTGCTCCCAGCAGCGGGATCCTAAGTGCTGCCTTCCATAAATACGATGATGTATGTGGCGAGCGCGACGCGCCGACTTCTCAACACTGCTTTACACCCATCGCAGCAGCTACCGGGCACTCACGATCCTTCCATCTCGCATCTCAATGACATAGTTGGCTACGGACGCTGCCTCCCGGTCGTGAGTAATCATCATGATGGTCTGCTGACGTTTCCGGTTCAGTTCTTTCAGCATCCCCAGAACCCTTCCTGAATTAGCCGAATCCAGGCTTCCGGTTGGCTCGTCAGTCAGTAGGATAGCCGGTCGCGTGATCACGGCTCGGGCGATGGCAACCCGCTGCTGCTCACCGCCGGACAACTGGGAGGGGCGATGTTGCATCTTGTCCTCCAACCCAAGCAGGCGCAGGACTTCACGAGCAGTCGCGTCTTCGCGCTTTGCACTTCCTCGAATCTGTCTTGCCAACTCGACGTTCTCGCCAGCGGTCAGCGTGCTGAGAAGATTCCAGTTCTGAAAGACAAACGCAACCTTCTGGCGCCGTATCTCGGTTCGCTCTGCGTCGCTGGCGGAACTCATGTCCGCCCCTTCCAAGTGGATATGACCAGATGTGGGTTGCAGCAGGCCTCCTACGAGGTGAAGCAGCGTGGACTTGCCACAGCCACTCGGCCCCATAATCGCGGCGAAGTCTCCTCGCTTGATGACGACGTCAACACCACACAGAGCCGATACTTCGACCTTTCCCGACTGGTAGACCATCTTGAGGTCTTCGACCACAACAGCATTGGGGAGCTCGGCCAACCTCCGGCTGGGCCCGGTCCGATCTAGCCGATCACCCCATCGGCCCAGCTGGTCCTTCTCCGAACCAACCCAGTTGGGCATGGATAGTGCGTTTATTCCTTGCACAATCTTTCCTCCGCCTCCTGGACATTGGGCCTGTGCACCTGCGTGCGCCAAATAATCTCCCCGATTCCCGAGTCGACTCGAGGCCGGAAATCCAGCAAACCAGGCCAAACGCCTGTTTCTTTTGATGAATAATGCGATAAGCGGTTTCAAAACAGCTCGCCGGTTTTCTCAGACCGAGCCAGTCGCTGATTCAGCAGGGCGGAAAGTCGTCGCGAAGATAACCAGAGATTCGGAAGAGCAGGACACATTGATAGCTGAGGCCATGAGCTAGTACGCTGTAACACAGATTATGACGGATTTGCAGATGGGGCTTGTGAGGCGAGATCAAGGCAGGAAGAGGAAGACGATGCTTGGTCATCTTCGACGACGACCAACGCAGAGATCGTCCACAACCCCCATCTGCCCTACGGGTGGCGACGGGACGGGCCGATGTCTTTGTCGCTCCTCCTCCACTATGGCAAGGCATGGCGTTCGTCGTCGCTTCGCGATCTTGACCCGTCGCGCTCGCCACAAATCCGTCATAATCTGTGTTACGGCGTACTAGGGCCATGCCAATGGGTGGGTTTTCTGGCAGAAAGAGTCTGAGAATGAGGGTAAGAGGGCTGGTACGCCCGGCAGGATTCGAACCTGCGGCCTTCGGCTCCGGAGGCCGACGCTCTATCCATCTGAGCTACGGGCGCACAATTTGTGTTTTCAGGAGTTTACCAGAACTGGCAACTCGGTGGGAATCCGAATTTGTGTCCAAATTGTGTCCATCCGCGAGCAATTCCACGGCTCGACGCTTCACCTCCGGTGTCGGGTGCGCTTAACGCATCGTCATCGAAATGTCCGAGTGACCCAACAACTCGCTCACCGTCGCAAGGTCTGCTCCCCGCAACACCAAACGAGTCGCGAACGTATGCCTCAGGTCATGAAAACGACAGTGGGGAATACCAGCCCTTCGGACAGCGTTTACAAACCCCGTTTTAATCGCTGTAATCGCTGCCCCGTGCGGTCATTCAAAAGCAAGTACTGCCCCCTAAAACCCCTATTGAAATGCGCTGCTAACTCTTCGGCCAGCCATTCCTTGTACATCACCACACAGGATTCGGTATAACTGAGCTGGTCTGTGAATAGAAGGGGAGCCGTTTCATGAGCGCCATCCCAGGGTTACATGCATCCCATACTGGCTCCGCCTCGGCGGTACGGGTCGACGGGCAGCCAGTTGATCGATGAGATCGTGGCCAGCGGCGGACGGTGGAGGTTCGCGGGCGTGTGGACTTGACATGTAAAGCGTTGCGTTATGTGAAGTAGGTCCTCCCTGAGATCGCTACGATGCCCATCAGTCAACCTTTGACGGTAGCCGAGGTCGGTGCAGTACTGCACATAATACTGGCCTCCTTTGAGAGTTCATCGAGCCATTGGAGGATGCCCGGCTGGAGCCATTTGGAACGGCGGCTGGCCGGCGTTTTGACGTGAGGGGCTTCGGCGGCCTGCAGCGCTTTGCGTTTCATCTTCATGTCGATCTCCACATAGCCGTGAGTGGTGTTCAGATCCGCATGACCCATCCAGTCCTTGACGACACTGAGATCGTTGCCCGACTGTAGAAGGTGCATCGCCGTCGAGTGTCTCAGCAGGTGAGGACTGAGGCGCTTGGCTTGGATCGAAGGACAGCTCTGTGCCGCTTGGGCTCCGTGTCGACGCACAATATAGCGAATCCCAAAACGGGTAATCGGCCGGCCCTGGGCATTGACAAAAACAGAGGGCACGTCCGCGGGATCGGGATCTCGGCCCCCCAGATAGGTTTGCAAGGCGGCCACCGTCTCGGGCCAGAGCGGGCAGACGCGCTCTTTGTTGCCTTTGCCGGTGAGGCGGACCTGGAACGGGGCCTCCAGACGTAAGTCGGTCCGCTCGAGGTCGACCGCTTCTTGAACCCGGGCACCGGTGTTGTACAGAAACAGGAGCAGGGCATAATCTCGCCGGCCGTTTCGCGAGCTCTGATCGACGCTCTCGAGCAGAGCCCGCAGCTCCTGATCCTCGAGATAGTCGATAGTTCGGTGCTCGGTCCGCTTCAGGGGAATGGCGCAGATGCGCTGAGAGCGGCCCAAGAGCAACGGCTCTTGTTCGCCCACATAGCGGAAGAAACTATGCAGGGCAGCCAGCCGGTTGTTGCGCGTTCGAGGGCTATTGCCTCGGGAGACTTCGAGGTGCTCCAGAAAGGCGGTGACCACTTGGTGGTCGACGTCCTCGACGGTGAGCTTATCGACGGGTTTGCCCAGACGCTCACGGGCAAAGCGGAGAAAGAGCTTCAGAGCGTCCCGGTAACTAACAATGGTATTGCGACTCAGCCCCCTTTGTCCGGCGAGGTAGTCGTGGAAAAATCCCTCGACGAAACGGGCGATCAGGTGGGTGGCGTTCATGGTGCTTCTCCCTTCGGCAAGATGTTTTGGCGAAAGTTCGCCCGGAAACGCTCTTGGGCCTGCTCGAGTAACTCCGCCGTAGCTCGGAGGTAGACTTGAGTCGAGGTGACGCTAACATGGCCCAGATAAGTGGCCAGAAGCGGCAACAGCGCCTGCGGGTCTTTGCCCTCCCGATACCAACTGAGCAGGCGCGTCGAGGCATAGCTGTGACGCAGGTCATGGAGGCGGGGCCCGGGACACCCCTTTCCCCCGCGCAAACCGCAGCGGCTGAGACATTGCCGGAGGGCAAAATCAGCGTTGGTATGATACAGACGGTGTCCGGTGAGGGTGACGAACAGGGGACGGTCTGATCCCCGCGGATAGGCTCGGCAACGCTGCTTGCGGTAGCGCCCCAGCACCCGCGAGGTGGAAGCCGAGAGGGGAACCAGACGCGACTTGCCGAACTTGCCCCGGTGGATGTAAAGCAACTGCTGCGGCAGATCAAGATCGCCTAGATTCAGGGCAAAGGCCTCGCCGCAACGCAGCCCGGTGGTGTACAGCAGTCCGAAGAAAGTCCAGTAAGTCTGGGGTCGCAACGAGCCCGAAGGCCCCAAACGGCGCGCCGCCTGTAGCAGCGCTTGGATCTCGCTTTGGGTATAGATATGGGGAACCCGTAGGGGCCGGCGCTCCAGGGAGCGGATGCGTGGCGGGAGGTAAGCTTCGGGTTCAAACTGACGCAGGTAGCGACAGAACTGGCGCACGACGGCCAGGCGGTTTCCGCGCGAGCCTGGGTGCAGGGGCTCGAGCGTGCTGAGATAGCGCTGCAGGAGATCGCGCGTGGGCCACGGCCCTTGAAACCCTTCCTGCTGAAGGAAGCGGTCGAAAGGTCGCAGCAGTTGGATCTGAGCGCGGGCGTCGACGCCGCCCAGAGTTCGAAACTCGACGTAGGCACCAAGGCGCTCGGCCAGCGTGCTGAGAAAGTTTGACTGGGGCATGATTACACCTCCTCCGGCCAGGGCAGGGGCAAGTCTCGGAGCCGGCTCAGGTCGACTTTGGTGTAGAGGAAGCTGCTGTTGATGTGACGGTGCCCCAGCAGATCGGCGATCGTCTTGAGGGATTGCCCCTGAGCGAGCATCCGGGTGGCGAAGCCATAACGGAAGGCATGAGAGCCTTTGGCAGATCCGTCGATCCCGGCTTGGCGCAGGCGAGAGGCCACCATCACCGAAACCGTAGACGGCTCGGTCAGCGGGTGAATCGGGGCCTTGGCGGTCAAGAAGACTTCCGGGTAGGGAGCGGGCGGACGTCCCTGACGAAGGTACTCCAGGACGGCTTCGCCGGCTGCCTCGGTCAGCGGCACCCGCACCGGCTTGCCTCCCTTGTGGGCGGGAAAGTGGATCTGCTGCTCTCTCCAGCGGAGGTCTTGAAGTCGGAGGGCGCGAATCTGGCCTCCTCGGACTCCGTAGGTGTCCAGCAGTTGGAGGATGGCAAAATCGCGCCGGCCCAGGGCCGTCGTCCGATCGATGCCCTCGAGCAGCTTCCGGGCTTGCTGCTCGGACAGACCCTGGGGAACGTGCGACAGCCGGTAGCTGCGGATCGGGGGCACGGCCTGTGCCAGATCGCGCTGGAGGGACCCGTGCTGATGAGCGAAGCGGAAGAAGTTGCGTAAGATGCCTTGCAGGCGTCGAGGGAGGCTTTTGCCCCGGCCTTCGGTGACGTGGGCGAAGCCGGCTTGAACCTGCTCCGGTCTCAGTTGAGCCAAAGCTTGCCGATCGGAAGCGACACCCACCTCCTCCAGGAAAGCCAGCAGATAACGGCGGTGCAGATCGATCGTCCTCTGAGCCCGGCCGCCTTCGCCCTTCAAGTACTCTAGAAACTCCTCCAGAACGCCGGGTAGCTCCAATGCCGGCTGGGGGCAAGGCGCGAGCAGATCTCGCTCGCACAGATACGTCAAGAAGCAGCGAACCGACCTCGGGACCTCCCCGTGTTGGCGCCGCCGCCCACCGCCACATCGGCAGCGTGGCAGATGCTGGCCGATAAACTGTTGCGCGAGCTCTTCGTCCACCTCGCGAGCCGCTTGGAGGCCCCCGTCTCGAAGGTATTGATTGAAGTGCGACACTTGCCAGACTCGGCGGCGCACCACGTCACGACAGAATCCTTGCTCGCGAAGCCACTCACCGAAGCGGTCCATCTCCGCACCCAGTGGCGCCATTCGAAAACGCTTCAGGGCCTCCCGACTACGAAATAGATCTTCCAAGGGCATGACAACCTCCTTTTCTGTCCCAGAGGCGGGACTCCAAAGGGCTGTCATGCACCAGAATTATGTGGAGTACAAGCGCGGACCGGTGGCACGAAGCCGCGATATCGAAAGGATTCTGGCGTGAAGCAGATCGATCACTTCACATAACACAACGCTTCACATGTCATCCTTTATGTGGAGCTCCACATAAGGGATGCGGATAGAGTCCCCCCTCGTGAGCACCACTCAGCTTACTCTAGGTTGGGAAACTGTCAAACGACCCTCATAGCCGAGTGCTTTGAGTACAAAGTGGTTCGCTGTTCGTGACGACGTTCCATCCCACCGATTACCTGCAACCACTGGACCTTGCCTACTGGCGATACACTCTGTGGCGTAGCCAGTACTACTCTACGCAAAAACTTGAATCCTTACAGTGGCAACTGCTTTCTCGGATGCTGGAGCACTGCAAGCACGAAGTGCCCTACTATGAAAAACATCTGGGCACCTCGCGGATCCAGCGGCTGGAGGATTTCTCGGCGGTTCCGATCCTGAACAAGGAAACGCTGTGGAAAGTCTCAGACGAGCTCAGAGCTCGTGATTTCAGGCGGTATCGACCCCGTGCCACCCGAACCTCTGGAACTACTGGCTCGCCGCGTACTGTCTACTGGGACAAGGGGTCCAGCGTGATGGAACTGGCCTGCCAGTGGCGCCATATGTCTTGGCTTGGATATCGGCTCGGACAGACCCTCCTGGATCTACGCAGCAAGGTGATAGACGATCCTCCTGGCTACCAATGGCATGGTGCATGCCGGGTTCTCGCGGTCACGACCGATGATCTCGACGCGAATGCTATCGTAGAGATGGCTCAGCTGGTGCGGCGATTCAAACCGGTCCTCTGGAGAGGCCATCCTCTCTCGATCTACACTTTCTGCAAGTACCTGGAAGAGGCGGGAATCCAGGACCTCAAGCCCTCCGCTGTGGTCAGCTGTTCGGAGTCTTTGCTGCCGGCGCAACGAGAGTTTATCGAGGCTTTTTCCGGGGTCAGAGTTTGCGATAGCTACGGACTCAAAGAACACAATGCCCTGATCACTCAGTGTCCCGAAGGCGGCTACCACATCTGCGTGGAGTATGGGCATGTGGAAATCCTCCGTCGTGACGAAGAGCCGGCCAAGCCCGGGGAAGAAGGGCGCATCGTCGCCACTGGCCTGCACAACCGCGCTTTTCCCCTGATCCGCTACGATACCGGAGACATGGCTGTGGCTTCCGACCGGATCTGTTCCTGCGGCCGCAGGCTTCCACTAGTAGAGAAGATCTCAGGCCTGCGGGCCGACTACCTTCTAGACTCACGTGGCAACTGGCTCTCCGGCTTCCGGCTCAACACTTTTGAGCTCGATGGGATTCGCTTTTCTCAGCTGGTCCAATCTCAGCCGGACAGCGTCGATGTCTATCTAGTACCCGCTCCGGACTACAAAAACAGCGTGGGCGAGGACCTCGTTCACGGGTTGAAGCGTAAGTTGGGAAAGGAGATGATCATCAACCTCCATCTGGTGCACCAGGTCCCGATCCGCGACCATCTCAAGTTTCAGTACGTTGTCAACCGACTCGATCGCGTGGCCTTTCCCCGCGATGATATGAGCGGAGTCCGCTGAAATCTGAGCGCCAATTCTCCGAAGTTATTCTTGAACGAACGCTTAGGGTCTGCGCAGAAATAACTTGGTAGAATTGGCGCTCAGATTTGCATCAGATTTGGCCGCGAACGATTGAGTGAAACCGCAGGCGTAGCCCGGTCTACGTTGAGGATTTCGCGATTGAGGAGCGGCCGAAGATGGTGCGAAGATGAGATGCCAAAATGCCAAGTTATTTTTGCGCAGACCCTTAGTACACTGGAAGGTAAATACGGCAACGTTTGCAGATGGGGCTTGTGAGGCGAGATCAAGGCAGGAGGAGGAAGACGATGCTTGGCCATCTTCGACGACGACCAACGCAGAGATCGTCCACAACCCCCATCTGCCCTACGGATGTTGACGGGACGCGCCGATTTCTTTGTCGCTCCTCCTCCAAGATACAAAGCATGGAGTTCGGCGTCGCGAGCGAGTCATATCGGGCTATATGTCGAGTCGAGCGCAACAACGCCAGCGGCGACAAGGGGCTGCTGAGCCCTGGTTCAAAACTTGTGGCGTGCTGCTCTAGCATAATCACTTAGCCGGCTAGCGTCTCCCACTCGAGCGCGGGCCCGCCCCCGCTAACGACGCAGGACGCTTCCCGCTCTTTCTCCGGTCAGCTTGCTATCTTGTAGGGCGACGATTCCGTTGACCAGGACGTGGACCATGCCCTGGCATACCTGATTCGGCTCGAAAGTGGTTCCGCGATCGGAAAAGGCGGCGGGATCGAAGATGGCCAGGTCGGCCCAATTCCCTTTCTGAATGACGCCCCGGTCCTTCAACCCCATGCGCTCTGCGGGCAAGGAGGTCATACGGCGGATAGTTTCCTCCGCACTGAAAAGGGCCTTGTCTCGCGCAAACGTACGGTAGTAGTACCCAGCCCAGGTATAAGATCCATGGAAAGTTTCATCCTGCAGGGGCCCATCCGGAGCCAACGCGATCGCGTCCGAACCTGGCATACAGTAGGGGAGGGCGACCGGTAGATGTAGATCTGCTTCCTCGTAGGCCAGGCAGATGACCATCAAGGCGTGCAGGTCATCGATCTCCGCCAGTAGTATGTCGTAAATCGCGTCGTAAATATCAACCCCCCACAGGTCGGCGATCTCGGCGATGCTCTTCTGCGAAATCTCGGGCAGTGCCCGGCTGCAAAAAACGACAATACGGTTCCAGTCTCCCTGTGCCAGCGAGACAATGATGCCGGGGTGTTGGCGCATCTCGCTTCGGGTTTCCGGGTTTTTTAGCCGCTCCCCGATGGACCTCGCCCCTCCCTCCAAGGCCCATTGGGGCAACATCGTGCTCAGATTGGTGGTGCCATACATGCGGGTGTGCTGATCGATCGTCACGTCCTGACCTCGGGCACGAGCGGCTTCGACCTGATCCAGAGCCTGCTGGACAGCCCAGGTGCTGTCCGGTGCCATGCGGGCTACGGTGGCAATGTGGGAAATCTGCAGGGGGATCTGGGCGGCGTCAGCGGTCCGGATCGCCTCGGCAATCGTTTCTTTGGCTTCGCCAGCCCGGTTGCGCGTATGAGTGGCGTAGATCCCCCCGGCTCTAGCAGCAACTTTGCACAGGGCGACGACTTCTTCCTCGCCGCAGCCCTGTTCGCAGTTATACTCCAGTCCAGTGGAGTAGCCGAAGGCTCCCTCCTCCAGCGCCTGTGTCAGCAGCTTCTCCATCTGCGCCAACTCGGAAGCAGTGGCACTACGTTCAGCCAACCCGACCGTGGCCAGACGCAGGTTGCCATTGGCGGCTAGACTGATGACGTTGAGTGCCGGCTGAAGCGACTCCAGGTGATCCAGGTACTGGGCCATGGTCCTCCACGAAATACCCAAGGAGGTTTGATAACCGTAGATATTGCTAGCCGCCAGTTCGATGCTCTCGATCGGTGCACAACCGTGACCGCAGTTGCCGACGACTTCCAGCGTCACCCCCTGGCTAATGGCGCTCACAGCACGCGGGTCCACTACCAGGGAATAGTCAGAGTGACTGTGAATGTCGATGAAGCCGGGACTCACAAAGAGTCCAGCCGCATCCAGCACCGGGACGTCCGCAACCTCCCCCAGACATCCCACATCCGATATCTTTCCCCCTGTGATCGCGATATCGCCCGATTGCGGAGCCTTGCCGGTTCCATCCAGAATGGTTCCGTTGGAAATGATCAGGTCAGGCCGCATCGTTCACTCTTCGCTTTCAGGCAAAGGTCAGCAGTCGCGCCGGGTTCCGGACCAGGTTGCAGTCGAGCGAACCCATCCTACTCCAAGCTGGAACGCTGCTCCAATCAGAGAATCAAGCAGATCGGACGGCGGGACCTGTATAATCGAGGCGAAAATTTTAAGTGAGACTTACCGCACTTGTCTATGAACACGGTAGCGGTGTTAAAGCGGCGCACTCAGACAAAGATGGAGGCATGCGAATGAAGCGTCTGATGGTTCTTACAGCGACTACGATTCTCCTGCTGGGATGGGTGGGCTGCTCTGGCACAACTGAAAGCGATACTCCTCCCCCTGAGACTTCTTCCAACCCGACGGAGCCCGAGGGAAGCTTCAGCGCATCCAACCCCTCCGAACAGATGGGAACTCAACTCTCCAACATCGCCGAGGCAATCGAAAACGTCGAAGATGAGGCCAGTGCTCGGACAGCGGCTAAGGTAATCGCAAGGGCCAAAATCGAGCTCGATGGGGTTGCGAAATCCATGGCAGGCATGTCCGACGCGGAGCGTGCTGCCATTACTCAGCAGTACACCGCAAAATACCCACAGCAACAGATGAGAATCGCGTCGGGGATGCAGAGATTGGTACAACACCTGGAATGGATGAACATCATCCAGGATGAGATGAAGAAAATGCCCGGAATGCGACGTTAGAGGTATCCTCAAAAGAAGTGTACGCAACCCTTTCAGGGTTGAAATCTAAGGGGGTGATATCGTTGACCCAGGGTTCGGAAACCCTGGGCTGACAGACGCAATCCCGTTGGGATTGACCTCAATTGATTTCTCGGAGGAAAGGTGCGTGCGGAAAAAGTGGGAAGCAACCTGCAACCTGCAACCTCCTAAGAAAAAGCGACCCAGGTGCCGAGATTCTTGGACACGGCCTGGTCGTGGATCGCTCTCGCTATCGTCGTATCCTGAATTCCTATTCCCACTCCATCGTACATCGTGATCTCAGTGTCGTCGGTGCGACCGGCTACATCTCGATTGATCACTTGTCCCAGGCTGCCCTGATAGCAGTCCTTTCCCAAAATCCCCTGCTCGACCGCCTGACTCGCCTCGCCCCGCTGGAGCGTGTGCTCGATGGCGTCCGCAAAAAGGCGACAACGGGGAAGCAGGCTCATCTCACACTCGATCTTCTCGTGCAGGTCCGATCCCATGCAGCAGAGATGAGTACCCGGCCGGACCCACTGATCCTTGACGATAGGCTGCCGACTATTGGTGGCCGTAACGATCACATCAGCGCTACTACAGGCTTCTTCCGCCCCAGCCAGTTCAATAGGAACCCGACTCTCTGAGTTTAGATCGGCCGCCACCTGCTCGGCAGCCTCCAACCGCACATCGCACAGATAGATCTTCTCGAAGGGCCGCACCGTACTGACCGCCCGCAGGCACTGGCGTCCCAGCTGCCCGGCTCCCACAATGGCCAGCACACCGCAATCCTGTCGGCTCAGATGCAGGGTACTGACTGCTGCTGCTGCCGCTGTCCGGTACATAGTAGGCAGGGTGCCGTCACAAACCATCAAGAGCTCACCCGTTTCTGGATCGAAAGCGGCAATCCAGCTATTGGTGGTGGGCAGGCCTTTGGACGCATTGTCGCTGCGCTCCTGGCCCACCTTCATAGAGAGCAGATCGGCCGCCTTTGTATAGCCGGTGATGCAGGCCGCCATGGCTCCACTGTCTCCAGCCAAAGGAAGTGAGTAGATCGCCTTGGGAGGAAGGAAGTCCTCTCCCTTCTCGAACTCTCCCATCGCATTCTCGATCGCCGGAATGGTCTCGACGATGTCGATCTGGGAGCTGATTTCCGGACGAGTCAAAATGATTGTTTTTCTAGCCACGGGATCATCCTTTCGAAGGCCGCTTCGATCTGCTGCCTAGAGGTCGCGAAGCTGATGCGAAGCGCGTTGTTGCACGAATCCCCAAACGCGCCGCCCGGAATCGTGCAGACTCCAATCTCTTGCAGCATGCGCATCGCCAGGTCAAACCCATCCACCTGAGGGGGCAGAGATGGCATGATGTAGAAGGCACCGTCAGGCCGATATCCGGTCAGATGCGGAGACTGCTCAACCAGCTCCACGACCCGATCGCGCCGTTTCCGATATTCCTGGACCATATCGGAGACACAGCTTTGATCTCCCTCCAAGGCAGCGATTGAGGCCCACTGGGCGGGCGTGTTCTCGTTGGTGCTGATGAACATGTGATAGCGCTGAAGGGCGGTGATGTTGTCAGGGCTAGAAATAGCCCACCCCAATCGGCAGCCCGCCATGGCGTAGGTCTTGGAAACGCTGTTGGCTACGATGACATTGTCGAGCGTGGGAGAGCAGGTCAAAGCCGTAGCATATTCGCTTCCGTCCAGAATCAGCCGCTCATAGACCTCGTCGCTGATCAAGGCCAGTCCATGCTCGGATGCTGCGCTGCAGATCCCCTCCACAGTAGAACGGGGATAGACAGTCCCGGTGGGATTTCCAGGCGAGCTGAGCATGATCGCGCAGGTGTTCTCATTGATCGCCGACAGCACCTGCTGCAGATCGAGTTGATATCCGTTTTCGGCAGTGGTGACAACCGGTCTCGGGATCGCTCCCGCCATCCTGACGACGTGCACCAGGACAAAAACCGGCTCTACCACGATCACCTCCATACCCGGCTTCACCGCCGCGGTGAGGGCCATGAACATCGCCTGGCAGCAGCCGGTCGTGATCAGCACATTGTCGGCACCCAGATCGATACCGTAGCGCCCATTGTAGGAGCTGGCGACGGTCTCTCGAAGTTGGGGCAACCCGGCGTCGAGCTCGTAGCGGGTCTTGCCTTCGCGCAGAGCCTCTACATAGGCCTCGACGATGTGGGGTGGCGTCGGAAAGTCCGGTTGTCCGATCGAAAGGTGGACGACATCCTCCATTTCAGATGCCGTATTGAACATCTTACGAATGGGTGAAAACGGCAAGGCCGCCAACATTGGATTCCAGTCGATACCTGATGTCATGGCAATTTAGCTTAGCCGAGCGCGGTTGCTTCCGCCACCCTTCGCTGCTCCAGCCGAGGGGTCATTCGTCCCCGCTGCTCTTATCGAGAGTCACGCTCGCTTTCGGAGCATCTTCACCGTCAACTCCCTTCCCTCCAACGCCAGGCTAAAAAGGGTTGGGATAAGCACCAGGGTAAACACGGTGGACACCATCAGGCCGCCCAGGACCACGCTGCCGAGACCGCGATAGAGTTCACTCCCTGCGCCCGGGAAGAGTACCAGTGGAGCGAGGCCAAATACGGTGGTCGTGGTGGTCATGAAGATGGGACGAATCCGCGTACTGATGGCTCTCAGGATCGACTCATTGGCCGAGAGTCCGTCAAAGCGGAGGTGATTGAGCGACTGATGAACGATGAGGATAGCGTTGTTGACTACGGTGCCCACCAGAATGATGAAACCCAACATCGTTAGCACGTCCAGCGTCTGGGGGGGCTGCCCCTGGAACCAGAGATACACACCTAGCAACCTCAGGCCTAGAATTCCTCCTACCGCGCCCAGCGGCACACTCAGGATTATCACCAGCGGGTAGAGCCACGATTCGAACAGTGCGGCCATCAACAGGTAGGTGATCAACAAAGCAAAGAAGAGGTTCCAGCGCATCGCCTGCCAGGTGTCCTGCAATTTATCTGCGGTCCCACTCAAGCTGATCAGAATCTCTCGCCCGATAGACTCGCGCTCCCGCAGGGGATCGAGGATTCCCTCATTGATGAGATCGATTGCTTCTTCGAGCGCCACTGCAGGGGGTGGAATCACTCGAATTGTGATGGCACGCAACCGTTCGCGGTGATTGATCTGTTCGGGACCGTAGCTGATATCGATGTGAGCAAGCGAGTCCAGCCGAACGGGAGCACGAACCTCGGGAGTCGCCACGTAGAGGCCCTTCAGGTCCTGGGTCCGGCCTTCGTAGTTCGGATTCCCTATGAGGGTCAGGTCTACCCGCTGGCCACCGACGAAATAGTCGGCCGCATAGGCCCCATCGACCAGTGCGTCGACCACATAGCCCAGATCTCGGGCGCTCACACCCATGTCCTTGGACTGAACCAGCTTGGGCGATACGTGCACCTCAGGAGAAGACAGGTCCAGGCTTGGAATGGGGCGAGCCTGGGAGTCGGGAATTACCTGTCCGACCTGGGCCAGGATTTCCTTACCAAGCTCCACCAGTGGTATCAGCTCTGGCCCGGAGATTTCGATATCGATATTCCGACCGACCGTGAGCCCGCGTTGGAAGAGACTACTCTGATTGGCCACGATAATGGTCCCCGGCAACTTGTCCTGCAGGCTGCGCACCAACGGAATGAGCTCGCCAGCCCGGGTGGGGTCTGCCGATCTCAAGCCCAGGAAGGCCTCCCGGCGTCGCGCCACATAGAAAAAATCGTGGATGGCAGGATAGTCGAGCTGCTGAGCCTCTTCGGATTCGGGATCTATGTCCCAGTACTTTCTGAGCGCGTCTTCGACGCTCTGTCCCATTGCCATGACACGGTCTGCATGGTATCCCGGGGGTGGCATCAAGAGACCGATCACCAGATTTCGGTTGCCACTGGGCAAGTACTCGATCTTGGGCCAGAACAGGAAAGTCAACAGTGCTGCCAGGCCAACCAGGACTCCGACAACCGCAAAGCGTCGCCTCAGACCTCCCTGAATCCAGCCATTTACCTGGATGACACGCCGCACAAACTCAGAACCCCACCGGTCCAAACGTGCCAGGAATCTACCGATCCCAGCTGAGGACAGTCGCCCTGAGGGCGCCGTTTCCGAGCCCTCTCCGCCTTCTCGGAAAAGCCTGGAGGCGGAGGTAGGGATTACGGTCACGGAGATCAAGAGAGAAAGCCCTACGGCAGAACTGATCGCCAGAGCGATGTCACGAAAGAGCTGACCGGCTTCCTCCTGGACAAACAGAATCGGCAGGAACACCGCCAAGGTGGTCAAAGTGGAGGCCACCACGGCCCCCCACACTTCCTTGGTTGCCCTCTCGGCTGCATCAAAGGGACTATGT
The DNA here is from genome assembly GCA_965218775.1 of Acidobacteriota bacterium. Classification (GTDB taxonomy): domain Bacteria; phylum Acidobacteriota; class UBA6911; order RPQK01; family JAJDTT01; genus CAUZIZ01. Next base: position 51,884 of record CBDCLS010000001.1, read on the forward strand.
CCCATCTGGTAGTGACGGTAGATGTTCTCGAGCACTACGACGGCGTTGTCGACCAGCATCCCGACGGCGAATGCCAATCCGGCCAGGCTGATAACATTGAGAGACCGGCCCATCATATGGAGCATCAAGAAGGATCCAATAATACTGGTGGGGATGGCCAATCCGATCACCAGGGTCGACCGACCGCTGCGCAGAAACACCAGGAGAACCAGGATCGTCAACAAACCTCCGACGACAATGTTCTGGTTGACCAGTCTGATCGCAGAATAGATGTAATCGGTCTCGTCGTAGACCTGAGTCAAGAGAAGACCTCGGTCTCGGAGAATGGTTTCGTTCAGAGTCTGGGTCTGGCGGCGCAGGCCCTTCATGACTTCCAGGACGTTGGCGCTGGTCTCTCGCTGTGCATTGATGGCCAGACTGGCAGAGCCGAATCGACGAACGAATCCATCCGGCTTCTTATAGCCCAGGCGGATCCCTCCCGTTGCAACCACGTCGCGGATGTATACCGGTGCTCCATCATGAATTGCCAAGACCTGCTCGGCGACTGCTTCGGGTGAACGAAACTGGCCAAGGGTGCGGACAACATAGCGGCGCTTTCCCTCCCAGAAGTCTCCTCCGGAGGTGTCTTTGTTCTGCTCCAGCAGTACTTGGCGCACCTCCTGCATCGTCAGCTGGCGGGCAGCCAGCTTGTGGGGATCCAGCACCACCTGGAATTCCATTTCCCGCCCGCCCAGGACGTTCGAATTGGATACGCCGGGAACCCGCTCCAGTCGTGCCTCGATGACATCTTCGGCAAACTTTCGCAGCTTCGGGATGTCGATTCTGGGAGGCAGAAGCTCTGCGACTTCGGGACGACGGCGCGCCAATCTCCGCAATCGGAGCTCCGCCAAGCCTGGGTTGGGAGTGTCGAGAACCGCATCCAGCTCTCTGGCCAGTTCGGATTCGGGATCGATGCGTCGGAGCTCTTCCTGAAAGGCCTCGATGGTCTCGCCCGGGGGCATGAGAGCGCTGAGGATGAACCAGGCAATAGCACGATCAGACGCGCTCGACGTACTGATCACAGGTTCATCCGCATTCTCGGGATATTCCGGCACTTGAGACAGACGGCTGTTCACCTTGAGCAGCGCTTCATCCATGTCAATGCCCACCAGGAACTCGAGGTTGATACGCGCCAACGAGTCCTGGCTCTCGGAACTCATCTTGGTGACGCCCTCGACGCCTTGCAGCTGCTCTTCCTGTTCCTGGACAATCTCAAGCTCGACTTCCTGAGGGCTCGCTCCGGGCCAGCGAGTCTGAACCGTGATGGTGGGTATCTCGACCTCCGGCGTCAGCTGCATCGGCATCCGAACTAGAGAGATCAATCCGAAGAGCGCCAGAAGAAGCACTCCCACAGCGATCTTGATTGGGTTCTGGAGAAAAGCTTTGATGGGATGCATAGCTAATTGCTGACCGGGCAAAGGGAGCCGCGACCATCAGGGAGAGGGCCCTATGAGTGAATCTTCTCAGCGCATTTCGCTTATATTCGAAATCGCCTCAGTCCTCCTCTGGCTCCACTCTCACGATTCTGACCAGGGCGCCTGGACGCAGTCTTTCATTACCTTCAACCACAACCTGGTCACCCTCCCTCAACTTGCCGATAACCTGAATCAGCCCCCCGTCCGCCACGCCAATCTCCACGTCGACCGGGTGAGCTGTAGTCTCCTTGGTCTCTGCATCGTTCTTGAGAACAAACACACGTGGCGTCCGTCCTCCTAGAACCAGGGCGTTTTTGGGAACAAGCAAGGAAGAGTGTGGCTTGCCGACTGCCAACAACACCCGGGCCAGCATGCCGGCCTTCAGCAGGTGGCCACTGCCCTGACGTGGGTTGTCGACTCGGAGCTTCACTGGGAACGTTCGCGAGCGTAGGTCGGCCTGAGGGACGATTCGTACCACCCTTCCCTGCAGCGGCCGCTCCAACTCTTCGAGAATCTTTCCATTCAGTGCTTCTAGCTCTACCGGCTGGATCGTCCCCACCTCAAGGTAGGGTATGTAGATTTCCGGAATCGAGATCTCGATTTCTACGGGGTCCAGCTCGACTACATCGACTACTGGATCTCCCCGGCGAATCCAGGCCCCTATCTCGGTGTGCTTCTTGACCACATAACCATCGAAGGGCGCCCGGATGGTGTGCTTTCCGATAAGATCCTGAATACGTCGAATCTCCTCCTCTTGGGAACGCACCAGGGCTCTGGCTCGTGCGATCCTTTCTGGTCGAGGTCCCTGTACGGCCAGGTCGTACGCAGCCTGGGCACCCAGATGACTCTGTTCTGCGGCAAGCCAGGACGAGGTCGCTTCATCCAACTCATCCTGGGATACGGTGCCACTCTCGAAGAGCGATTTCATGCGCTTGTATTGGGAACGAGAGTACTCCATCATGGCCTGGGCATCGAGGACCCGGGCCTTGGCCTGAGCAATCTCCTGGGGCAGGGATCCATGCTCTAACTCAGCCAGTCCCTGCTCACGGACATCCAGTTGAGCTCGGGCAGCCGAGAGCTCGATCTCCAAGGTCTTGGAGCGCAGTCGTGCCACCGGATCACCTTTCCGAACTTCCTCTCCGTCGTTGACGAGGAGCTGGCGAACTCGCCCATCCGCGCCGCTACCAACGACGGTTCGCCGAGCAGGTATCACGCTGCCAATAAAGGTCTCGCCCACGGTCACTTCACGCTCGACAACAGTCGAGACCACAACGGGCACACCGCCGCCCTGAGCCCACCCCGAGTGGGAGAGGAGCAGAACCAACAAGGTAAGGAGAGCAACGCTCATGGTGACCCGCAATCGCCGAAACGAGAGGCAAGCTAAAGTGACGGGATTGTTTCCTCCGAAAGTTTCCGCTGTGGCCCTCATCTTGCGAGCATAGTATCAGGTTGACTGGAGCTTCGTTGGTCCTGAGCTCAGCCCGTTGTCAGCTTGTTGCGAGTCTTCCAAAAGCTCGGGGGCGAGTCCGTGGGCAAGCGCTCTACTGTTCCAGAACACTCTTCAAGAACTCCCGGGTCCGGGAATGCTGGGGATGGGTAAAAATTACTTCTGGTAGCCCCGCTTCTACGATCCGTCCCGCTTCCAGGAAGACCACTCGATCGGCGATATCCTGAGCGAAACGCATGTGGTGGGTCACGATCAGCATCGTAATGTCGCTCTCCCGAGCCAATCTCCGCAACACATTCAGCACCTCGCCCACCAGCTCTGGATCCAACGCAGAGGTCACTTCGTCGAAAAGCATAATCCTGGGTCGCATCGCGAGAGCCCGGGCAATGGCGACACGCTGTTTCTGTCCTCCCGAAAGCTGCATGGGATAGGCGTCGACCTTGTCGGTCAGGCCGATCAGTTCCAGCAGCTCCAAGGCACGGCCACGAGCCTCTTCCCTGGACAACCCCAGAACTCTCACAGGCGCCTCGGTCAGATTTCGGAGAACGTTCATATGGGGAAACAGATTGAACTGCTGAAAGATCATGCCCACCTTGCGCCGAATCCTTCGCAAATGCGGTTCATCGGCCGGGACCTGTCGCCCTTTCCGCAGGGAGGTCCAGACGCTCTCCCCTTCGATCTGGATCTCTCCTGAATCGACCCTCTCCAGAGTCATCAGGAGGCGAAGTATCGTGGACTTTCCCGAACCGCTGGGGCCTATCAGAGCGACTTTTTCCGATGGCGCCGCGGCGAGATCGAGATCGTCCAGCACCAAAAGATTTCCATATGACTTACGGACCCGCTGCATGCTGAGGATCGGCTCGACTTCAAGGATTTGACTGGTCTCTTGGGACAAATCGTGCCTCCAGCTTTTCAACCAACCTGGTGGACAGCAGACTAGCTATCAAAAACAGGATACCCACTATCGTCAAAGGCTCGAGATAACGAAAGCTCTCGGCACCTATCAGCTTCGCTGTTTGCAGTAGCTCGCCGACCGTAATCGCCGCCAACACCGGAGTCTCCTTGAACATCGCCACCAGATAGTTGCCCAAAGCCGGGATCATGGGTGGAATCGCCTGCGGCAGGACTACTGACTTGTAGGTATCCAAACGGCTCAGATTCAGGGCCATGGCCGCCTCCCACTGACCTCTGGGAAGGTTGTCGATGCCCGCCCTGTATACCTCAGCAGTATAGGAGCTGTAGTGGAGTCCCAGGGCAATCACACCGGTGACCAAAGGCGACCAGGTAATACCAAAGGACGGCAGCACATAGAAAAGGAAGTACACTTGAACCAACAGGGGAGTGCTCCGAATGAACTCAACCGTCCAGGTTACCGACCATGCAACCAAGCGACTGTTGGAACGCCGCAAGAGAGCCCAGACAAGACCGAGCTGCAGTGCAACAACCATTCCCAGAAGACTGGCCTGCACCGTCACGAGAAACGCAGAGAGCAAGGTTGGCAGGATCTCCAGGACCAGATTCCAGTCGAAATTCACTTTACTCCACCGTAGTCCTGACCGATCGCGAGCCTCCGCTCCAAGCGTCTCATCCCGAATGTGATGGCCAGGGAGAGCAGAAAGTAGAGCAGCAGAATCAGACCGAAGATTTCTCCAGAACGAAGCATCGAGGTACGTAGTGTTTGTCCTCGGAACGTCAGCTCGCTCAGAGTGATGAGGGAGACCAGGGCGGTGCCCTTGAGCAGCTCGATAAGCAGGTTTCCAAACGGAGGAATCATGCTGAGTACCGCCTGTGGCAGAATGATGCGCCACAGGGTTTGTCGTTCGCTCAGATTCAGGGCTACGGCTGCCTCTCTCTGTTCCCGCGGTACGGACTGGATTGCTCCTCGCACGACCTCAGACCCGTAGGCTCCCACGTTCAGACCCAGCACCAGGATGCCAGCGACCATCGCGTCGAGGCTGATTCCAAATAGGGGTAAGGCGAAGTAGACCCAGAAGAGCTGCACCAGGGCAGATGTGCCACGGAAGATATCGACGTAGATTCTCGCCAACGAGCGCTGGAATCGACTACGTGAGAGACGGCCCAAACCTGCGATAAAGGCAGCCAAGAGCGCGACCACCGACGCTCCCAGCGTGAGCTGAACGGTGACAACCACTCCAGATAACAGACCTGGCAGGAGATCTAGCGGTGGAGGCATGAGCAATCCGGGTTAACGATTCCAATCGCCATGGGCGACACGGCCCGCTGCTCGGATCGGTCTACACCACAGCATTCAGGGCTGCGAAGGGCGGCAGAGGTCTTCCCTGCTGACACCGGTTGGAAGCTCTGTCTCGGTGAATCCGAAGGCCTTAACCATCTCGAGATGTTGGTCTGTCCCGATGAACTTCTTCAGATGGCGATCGAACTCCTCCAGGAACTTAGCATCCTCCTTACGGAACCCGATTCCGCTGCAGAGACGGGTGGGCTCCCCGGGAATATTCGGGGAGTTGAAAGGCTGAGCCCTTTCCAGGTCGGGATCATTGGCCTTCGCAAGCATATCCTTGTGTGCGGGAACCGGGCCCGCCAGGGCATCTACCCGGCCGGCCTGCAGTCCCGCGATCGCACTGGGTGCATCCGGAAAGATCAACATTCGATCCCGGGAGAGCCCCGCAGCGCGGGCGAAGCGAAGCTCGACCCCGCCCGAAACTACCGCCAGCCGGGCCTCTGTTCGCCTGGCCACGTCCTCGTATCCATGGAGGTCGAGGGGATTCCCAGCCTTGACGATGAAGCCCTGGCCGATGCACGAAATCGGTTCTGAGAAATTGATCTCACGACATCGCGGTGGAATGATCCACATTCCCGCCGCAATGACGTCAAACCGGCCAGCCTTCAGTCCTGGGATCAACGAGGCGAACTCTGTGAGGACCCCCTCGAAGTCAGACACCCCCATCTTCTTCAGTATGTGCCGTGTCACCTCAACCGACTCTCCGACGAGCTTGCCACTCTCGTTATCGTAGTAGGCGAAAGGGGCCTCATTGGCATAACCGATGCGGACCACTCCGTCGAGACCAAGACCCTTTTGAGTACCTCCCTCAGAGCCACCTCCGGAACAGCCCGGCAGAATCAGAGCGGCCGCCAGCAGCGCCGCCGTCCTCCATCTTCCGTATCGGAAAGGCGATGAGGGTCGTGACCAGTACGACCTGGTCGAGATTGAGACCCGCCAGCTTGAAGGGGCAACAGTTGAAGTAGGCTTGCGGCGACGTCCTGGGAGCATTCGGAGACGTGCAGTGTACACGTCGGTCAAGAGCACGCGCAAGACGGTCCCTGATTCTTCCACTCCTCTGTAGGGAGCACAGCCCAGCGCAAGGACAAGCTGGATTGAACTTGTAGGAGCCCAGATTTGACCGTACAAACAGTGTCAGAGTAGATCGTCCCTGATCGGCCGCTTTCACCTGAGGCTGTGTGATAACTCGATATTCAGCCTCAGCGGCCTGATCAGACCGCATCAGACGACTTGCCTTAGGATTTGATCGGGCTTTGGTTTGGGCAGGGACAGCCAGGGTTCGAGATTGTTCAGCCTTCAGATGAAGTTGAAGTCGTTCTGATTTGCTGGGTTTAAGGATTATAAGAGGGCTTATTAGGCTCGGATCGCCTCGATCAGCGGTTTCGTGCCTACCAAGTTCATCATTCGTCTCAGGTTGTAGGCCAGCACGTGCAAGCTCATCTCGGTATTCACCCGTTCCAGGGTTTTCGTCAGGAAGTGAGTCGATCCCATCCAGGCTTTCAGAGTCCCGAACGGATGTTCCACCGTCGCTCGACGGGCTCTCATCGCCTCGGGGTGAGCAGCCAATCGTACTTGCGCTCGGTCCAGCACCTCTTCATGCTCCCAACGACTCATCTTGCGGTAAACGCCTGAAGTGCACTGCGCCCTGATGGGGCAGGATCGGCACTTGTAGGTCCAGTAGACACGAAGGGTCCGCCCTTTATCCTGGGCGTTCATGTGCCACACCAGGCGCTCACCTGCCGGGCATTCATATTCGTCGTCTTCAGCGACATAGCGAAAGGCGTCTCGCCCGAACTGGCCTTTGGCCCGGTTGCCTGAGGTCTGTGGCTTGGGGACGTAGGCTGTGATTCCGGCTTGCTCGCAGGCCTGGATCTCCTCACTGCGGTAATAACCACGATCCGCCACCACGCGGAGTTCCTCCACCTCCAGGTCGGACTTGGCTTGTTTTGCCATCTTGGCCAGCTGGCGCCGGTCATTGCCTACATTGCTGACCTCATGCGCGACGATCAGGTGGTGATCGGTATCCACGGCCGCTTGCACGTTGTAGCCCACCAGGGCACTTCCCCGGTGATTCATCGACCGGGCGTCCGGATCCGTCAGGGAGATCTGCTTGCCCGGTGCCTTCAGCCTCCGGGCCTCGACTTCTTTGAGCCGCACCATCTCCTTCTTCAGAGCCGCGATCTTGTCCTCCAATCGCTGGGTCTTCTCCTCGGCCACTTCCTGGCGGTCGGCCTCGGCCAACTGCTGCAGGTAACGCTCGATCGTCGCATCCACTTGGGCGAGGCGCCGCTTCATCTTGGCCCGGGTGAAGTTCCGATAGGTGTTGTTGACCGCCTTGAACTTGCTGCCGTCGATGGCCACCCAAGCGTTGGCAAAGAGGTTGAGGTTGCGGCACACCAGGACGAACTGCCGGCACACCTGACGAATGGCTGTCCCATTGTCCTTGCGAAAGTCGGCGATGGTCTTGAAGTCCGGCGCCAGGCGCCCGGTCAGCCACATCAGTTCCACATTGCGCTGGGCTTCACGTTCCAGCCGGCGACTGGACTGCACGCGGTTCAGATAACCGTACACAAATAGCTTCAGCAGGGTGGCTGGATGGTAGGCCGGCCGACCGGTGTCCTGGGGCTGCGTCCGAAAACCGAGCCCAGAGAGGTCCAACTCGTCGATGAAGACATCGATCACGCGGACCGCGCTTTCCTCGGACACGTAATCGTCCAGGCGTTCGGGGAATAAGGTGGCTTGGGAGCGACTCTCACCCTGGATGAATTCCGTCATCGCTTGTCCTTCCGTGGGAAAGCCAGATTATATCTGGCCCATCCGACTCCGGTGCGACCGCTTTCCCGGTTACTTCCCCTATATCCGGGTAGTTGCTCTTTGGCGAGAGTCGCGGGTTTCAAACGCGATCGGTCGTAGTCGGGGGTGGGTGGCCACGAGTGCGGAGTTTTCACACAGTCTCACCTAGAAGCGGTCATTCAGATTTTCCCCAGAAGCGTCTGAACGAACTGCCGCAAACGGCCCAAAACCTGTCATTCTCAATCTAAGTCAGCTGGCGACCAACGAGCACCCAGGTGGAGCGAATCGCGTAAGAATTCCTCGTCGCCATCAACATAAGAATCTCGGTCTACCCGTCCCACGTCCAACCGTCCCGTGCGGGTCACGTTTTCCCACGTATCAATTGATATCACTGGACTTCCGAGGGAGCCTGACTCTCTGGGCACGCGTGAGGCACTCTCATACGGCGTTCCCGGGAGAGATGTTTGCGAAAATGCGCTATAGTTCTGTCCATCGTGGACGCATTTGGCACACTTTATGACTTGAGTGGACTTGAGTGAAAAGGAGATATCGATGCTGCACCGTTTTGATGTGAAGTCCGCATTGGCCGTTTCGAAAAGGGTCTTGTTCTTGTTTCTGTTGTCTCTGCTGCTCCACCAGCCAGCCTTCGCGGGACAGGAGAGGCTGAAGTGGTTTGTCGACACAATTGCGGGGATCAAGTCTTCTCCTGCCATCGGTCTGGAAGGGATTGTCTATGTGGGATCCATTGACGATCACCTGTGGGCCATTGAACCCGACGGCGACGTCAAGTGGAGGTTCGACACGGGAGAAGATGTTCGGCAACCTCCCGTCGTCACACCGGACGATACAATTTACGTCGGGACGCACAAGGGCAGAGTCTTTGCGTTGAACCCGGACGGGACTCCCAAAGCCGGCTGGGAGACTCCCTTCGATCCCGGGATCGGGAGTCCTGTCAACGGAGAAATGGCGCTGTCCGCCGACGGCACGCTCTACGTCTCCATCGGTGGCTCGGTGGCGTCGGCAATGATCTTCGCGCTGAATCCGGACAAGAGTGTCTTCTGGACTTTTGAGCCGGGTACAGGGGTTCGAGGAATCGCCATTGGACCGGGCGGCGTCGTGGTGCTGAGTGATGCCAACGGACGCATCTACGTTCTCGACTCCTTTGGGAAGCTCATTTGGGACCGGGACGACAGCAATGGAATTACTGCCCCCGTCATCTTCGCGGAGGACGGAAGCATTATCCTGGCCACTAACTCAGAGTTGATCATGTACGACGTGGAGACGGGCGATATCAAATGGGAGGTCGACATCGACACTGCCGGAAACAGCCCTTCCACCGCCGTCAACGGAGATATTTATCTACCCGTAGCGATTACCGCCGGTCAGGGAGGAGTGGTCTGCATTGATCCCGCCGACGGGAGTGAAAAGTGGCGTTTTCCGGTTCCCGGGCGTGTCAATTCGACTCCGGCGGTCGGCTTCGACGGGACCGTCTACTTCGGCTCCGACGACAACAAGTTTTACGCCATCAACCCTCCGGGAGTAGGCAGCACTCTGCAGGGAGGCGGCGCATCGCTACTCTGGAGTTTTGAGACGGGCGGCGACATCGACGGTTCCCCTACCATCGCCGAGAATGGGACGCTCTATATCGGATCCGATGATGGTATGCTCTACGCCTTGAACGGTGACTCACCGGGTCTTGCCGCCAGCTCCTCGCCTAAAAAGCAGCGGGACGTGGCCTACACCGGGCAGTTTGGTTCGGATCGGACCCGCCGACGATTCTTTGCGCCCCACGTGTACTGGCTGAGCGATGACAGCAATGCGGTGGTCATCGTCCGGCACATCGGAGGTGCGGGTGGGAACCCCGTAGGGACGACAGCGGAATTTCGCATCGATGTCCTGGATCGAGACGGTTCTGTTCGTTTTTCGATAGAGGATTCTGTTGGGTTAAGCAACCGTTTTTCTGTAATTTTCTTTAGGGCCTGTAGGGAAGAATTGCTCCACTTGTGTTTTCCAGCCGGCCAGGTTCAGGTATTGCCGGCCGGTTAACCACTCCTCGTGTATCTCTGCAAGCACAGCCGAGATGAGCCGCAGCGCCGACGCTTCGTGGGGAAAGATTCCCACCACCCGGGTTCGTCTCCGGATCTCCCGGTGCAGTCTCTCCAGTCCGTTGATGGTTCGGATCCTTCGCCACCAGCTCCTCGGAAAATCAAACACTGTCAGCCCTTCATCCACGTTCTCTTCCAGCCAGCTCACGAACTCCGGTGCAATCTTTTCGAACTTCTTGACGACTTTACCCTTGAGCTCCTCGGCATCTTCTCGAGACGGGGCATCGAAAATGTCCCGCATGGCCTGGGCGATGCGGGGCTTGTCCTCTTTGCGGCGAGCATATTGTTGGGCGTTTTTACTCAGGTGAAACTGACAACGGTTCCAGGGCACCGACGGATAAACTGCCCGCCTGGCCGCCTTCAGTCCTTCGTGATCGTCACTGACAAACAGCTCGACCCCTCTCAGTCCACGCTTGTGCAGATCTCCCAGAAACCCTCGCCAATGCACCTCCGCTTCACTGATCCTGGTGCTCAGACCCAACACCTCCCGCGTTCCGAAACGATTGACTCCTATGGCTTTCAGGATGGCCACGTCCTGCACCCTGCCGCCTCTTCGAACCTTCTCGTAGTGGGCATCCAGATACACGATCGGATACTCTCCCAGCTCCCGGCTTCGAAACTCTTCCAGCTCTTCGTCCAGCATCCCGGCCACTCTCGAGACCTGGGTGGCCGAGATCTCCAACCCACACAGCTGCTCCGTGATCTCGGTGACTTTCCTCGTCGAGACTCCCATCACATACATCTCGGCAATGGCCAGCTTCAGGGCCTTCTCCGAACGGCAACCCCTCTCCAGCGACTTGGGATAAAACCTCAACCCACGCACCTGTGGAATCTCCAAGTGCAGCTCTCCCACTCGAGTCTGAATCCGCTTGCCTTTGAATCCGTTTCGATAGCCTCGCCGACTGGCTGTTCTCTCGTACGCTTCCGCTCCCAGAAACTCGCTTCTTTCCAACTGCATGGCCACGTTGAACAGCTTCTCCAGGATTCCTCGAAAGGCTTCTGTTCCTTCCTCGATCAACTCCGCCAGGATCTCCCGTGGTACTCTCTTTTCCAGGTCTGGGTTCATTTGATTCTCCTTGCCAGATAGACGTTTCTGTTTTTGGAGAATCCTGTCCCAGACCTCTGTCTTTCCGACCCAGGCCTGACCAGAATTTACAGAAAAGAAGTTACGCTACTATTCTGTTGAGCCGGGAGAGATCAAGCGTATCGTACTCAAGGATCCCACGGATGCCCTCTACGCGGGTGCAGCCGTGCTTGATGCCCCGGTGAAAGACGGCAGTTTCCTGGCGCCCTTCCTGCTCTGGCGGCTGAAGGTGTCGGACCAGTTCGCACCTCTGGACATTGGAGCCGCCTTTGAGGACCCGACCAGCGCGGCACGCGTGCATCACGCCCCAGCCGAAGCCAGCGACGACAAGAATCTAGGCATCGCCATGATGAATATCGGAGAAAACACCATCCCGTGTACGTTGCAGTTTTTGACGGAGGCTGGTGCCGAGGAGACCGCATTGCAACTTAGCCTGGATCCTAAGGCATCGCTGGTCCGGTTCTTTAACGAGGACTTGCCCGCCGAGGGCTTTATCGGAAGTATCACTCTCTCCTGCCAGGACCCGGTGGTTGCCATCGTGGTGGTTCAGGATCGCAGCAACGGAGAGTTTCCGAGCGACTTTGTCACGGTCAAGGGGTTGAATTGAGGGGGAGAGTTCCGCGTAGGAACCTGGGAGGCGCCGCCTTGCGCTGATCCGCCTCGTTTCTAGGGCGGGCTATTCTGGGAATCGGAGCGTGAATTCCACTGGGCTGTCCCCTCAACCCCGTTCTCGGCGCCTTCCTTCTGGACAACCTGGACCAGCGGCTCGAAAGCACCGGTCTGTTCTACGTCCGCTTAATGGACGCAAGTCGTCCCTATCTCTCCACTCCCCCCGACAAGAGCCTGGCATCCCTTACTGTTCCCGGCACCCTACGGAATCAGTTTCCGACCTTTACCAACAAACAGCGGCCTGGTAAGCTGGGTAGGTAAACGATCAGGGCGGAAGCTGGCTTGGTCCCCTCCAATCTCCGTCGAGAGCGTGGGCTGTTGACACGCACTCGGAAGCGAATCAGGGAGTAGTAGATGATCCGGGTTACAGCACTCGTCTTCGCCTTGGCTCTCTCATTCCAAACGATCGCCAATGCTCAGCCGTGCCCGGGTTCAATGATCGCGGCCAGCATGTCTGCTGGCTATGCCCACTCCTCGGACTTCGATTTCATACCGCCCGTCATGACCGGACCCCTATTTGACTTCATCACGACGGGAAGCACAGGAGTGCCCTCTGGCCCCATGCTCAGCTTACGACGTGCGAATTGCGTTGTCATGGAGACGATTGCAGCCTCTCTTGCGTCTGCCCTCTTCCGAGCCGACTGGCCGAGCCCGACAGCGCGCACGATGGCAGGCGGCAGCCATGGGTGCCGGTTCAATTGTGGCACCGGTACTACGGCTCGGAGCTGCTTCATCAATGGTCTAGATGGCCTGCCAGTGGAACTCATGGACTTCCACATCGACGAAGACGTCGTCGCCGAGGACAGTGGGGGCGGCACCAGCGAGGACGACAGCAAGCCCGACCGCTAAGGTACAGTTGGTCTCCCCCGTCGCCAACCGAGCCCGCACCCATCCCGACCATCGCCGCACGTACTCCCCGAGCCGGGGAAAGCCGCATTCCCCCGCTCCTGCTCGTAAAACCGCGTGCTCAGAAGTTCTCCAGCGTGGCCCTTTCCGGAGAAGTGCCTGGCCTAGCCCGCATTTCTCATCGCCGGTCTACTACGTCGCCGCAATCATCCGCCCTGGCTGCGTTTCGCTCGGTCGGCCTCCTCGACGTACTGTACAAGTACGACTGCGGAGGCCTCGGTCGCAAGCCTTGCCAGGACGGCCCTTGCGACGCCTCGCTACGACAGGCGATGAGAAATGCGGGCTAGTAAGGTATTTCCAGAGTGGAAGGAGCCTCCGTTTTCTGCAATCTCAGCGTATTGATGGGGCGTCTCCAAAGGAGAACTTGAACGTCCGCTTCTAGGTGCAAGCCGCCGTTCGCGCGCCGTTCGATTGTGATCAAATCGGACGCTGTCTGTAAGATCGGGTGCCGACTGTCACAATTGACTCGTCCTTCTCCACACGACTACAATCCCCACCGCACAACCCAACATCGCGACTCTGATCTCGTGGACACTACCTTTACCACTTTAGACTTGCTCGTCTTCTTCGGATCGCTGACCGCGGTCATGGCAATCGGTCTGCTTGCCGGGCGGAAAGAGGAGACCGCAGAAGACTATTTTCTTGCCGGCAGAAAAATTCCCTGGTGGGGTGTGGCTGGATCGATCTTCGGCAGCAACGTCAGCGCCAACCACATGATCGGCATGATGGGCATTGGCTTCAGTGTGGGCTTCGCCCAAAGCCATTTCGAACTGGGAGCGATCGCCGGCTTGATGCTCCTTTGCTACGGCTTCCTGCCTGTCTATCGAAAGTTGAAGGTCTACACCCTCGCTGAATACCTGGGCCGACGCTACGACGATCGTAGCCGCATCGCCTACGCCGTCATCATGATCTTGATCATGGCAGTGGTCCAGTTGGTTCCTGCACTCTACATCGGGGCTCGGTCGACCTGCGTCCTGATGGGAGGAGAGGCGGTCGAACAGGTACCACTCGGGGGCGAACCGGCGGCGGACTCACCCTCCGCGTCGAGTTCCTCTACCAGCTCCGATCGAGTTGAGAATCGACCCCGTACCAAGCTCAACGTCAACCGCCTCTACTATGCCCTTTTCGTCATCGCCCTGGCCGCCATCTCTGCCAGCTACACCATCTTCGGAGGCTTGAAGGCGGTCATATGGACCGATGTCATGCAATCGTTCCTACTGCTCCTGGCTGGAATTGTCCTGGCATTGCTCACTTTCGACCAGATCGGTGGCTGGAGCGAAATGATGCTGCGAGATCGGGCTGGAGCCGGTAAGATGCACCTGTATCTTCCCAGCTACCATCCCGAGCTTCCCTGGACCGGTGTCCTGACAGGTTTGATGGCTCTGCACTTCTTCTACTGGGGAACCAATCAGTTCATCGTGCAGCGGGCGTTGGCGGCGCGCAGCGACTCCGAAGCACGGATCGGCATCGTGGCCGCGGGCTTTCTAAAGCTGCTGATTCCCTTCTTTGCCATCGGCACGGGCGTGGCCGCCTTCTACCTGTTTCAGGAGCGGCTTCCCCACCGTGCCATCGCTCCCGATACCGCCTTTACGGAACTCGTCCTGCTGGTGGTTCAGCCAATCGGTTTCGGCATCATCGGGTGTATTTCAGCGGGCGTCATCGGAGCGATTCTTTCCTCGATCGACTCGATGATGAACTCGGCAGCGACGATTGTCACTGTCGACCTGTATCGGAGATATATCAATCCCAACGCCACCCATGCCCAGATGATCCGAGTCGGCCGGCTCTCCATTGTCGTATTCGTGACGCTGGCGGCCTTGATGGCGATCTGGGTCATCGACCCCAATTCGGATGAGAACTTCTTTCTCCAGATCGTCGACTACCAAGGCTATCTGACTCCCGGGCTACTCGTCGTGTTTCTGCTGGGACTCTTCTGGAGGGGCGCCACCGCTGCCGGTGCGTTTACCACAATCCTAGCCGGAGTGCCCCTCTCCGGGCTGGTGGAGATAATCTACAACTCCTACCTGGGAACGATCCCCATGATCGCAGCCTATCTAGGGGAGCAGCTCAACTTCTTCCACCGCGTCCTTGCCGTGATCGTATTGTGCTGTGGTGTTCACGTCCTGGTCAGTCAACTGGGCGGCGAAGATAGGAAGAAACGGTCACTGGTGTGGGCCGATCTAGGAGACCACGATCCCAGGGCTCTCCGCCGTCTGGTCGGCTCTCTGTTACTCTGGATCGCTGCCTTGGCAGGACTAGGCTACGTCATCTATACAGAGCAAGCCTCGCCGACCTTCATTGCCTGGCTGGGAGCCCTGATTACGTTGCTACTGCTGCCGTTCGCTCGGGCAGCGGGCCTCGGTTCGAATTTGAAAAGCGACGCTCAGGCCAACTCGGCCACGACTTCAGCCACAGCACTGTTCAGAGACGACGTCACCTGGGCAATCCTCCTTTGCTCTGCAGCCGTGTTCATGATGTACTACTTCTACTGATTGTGTAGCCTGACACAC
This sequence comes from Acidobacteriota bacterium, assembly GCA_965218775.1. Lineage (GTDB taxonomy): Bacteria > Acidobacteriota > UBA6911 > RPQK01 > JAJDTT01 > CAUZIZ01. The sequence goes on from CBDCLS010000001.1 coordinate 67,112, forward strand.
CCTCCTCTCGTCGCACGCCTGGATGTCGGAACATCGCTAGCCGTCAGGTTGTCACTCCTGGGAGGATTCTCCCAGTACATCTTGAATCCAGGAGAACACAGCCACCGTAGACGGAAGACCTAGAGTCGACGCGGCAAGGGCCACTACCTGCTCCATCTCTTCCCTGGAGATTCCTAGCGCTCCGGCCTTGCGAACGTTGGAGTGAACAGCGCCTTCTCTCATTGCCCCAATGGAGATGCCGAGCTTGACAAGTCGCACGGTCTTGCCGTCCAGCGGTCCCCCCTGGCCCTGTTCTGCCATCAGATCCCAGGCCTGACCCAGTTTCGGATAACGCCGCACGAATCTCTGGTACATCTTTGGAGGCTTCGGTGACACGCTCATCCTTACATCCTCACTTTCGATTGTCAGATCCGTCCCGAGAGGCCGGAAAACCTCAGGCCAGCATCTTCTTGACGACCTGGCCCCCAACATCTGTCAAACGGAAATCTCGCCCCATGTGCCGGTAGGTCAGGTCGGTGTGCTCCAGTCCCAGGCAGTGCAGGATGGTTGCTTGCAGGTCGTGAACCAGGACCTTATCCTTCACCACGCTCAAACCCAACTCGTCGGTTTCTCCCACGACCTGACCTCCCCTGATCCCTCCACCGGCCAGCCACATGCTGTAGCCTTTGGGATGATGGTCTCGTCCTGCACCGTCCTCGGAGCCCTTGGCGGTCTGGGACACTTCGCCCATGGGTGTGCGCCCGAACTCTCCTCCCCAAACAACCAGGGTCGAGTCCAGTAAGCCTCGCTGCTTGAGGTCTTTTATCAAGGCGGCGGCGGGCTTATCGGTAATGTCGCAGTTCTCCTTGAGCTTCTCATTGAGTTTGTTGTGCTGATCCCAGCTAGCGTGAGCGAGCATCACAAAACGCACTCCCCTCTCGACCATTCGTCGAGCTAGAAGGCAGTTGGTTCCATACTGCTGAGTGATTTCTTCGTTGATACCGTACATCTCCTGGACGTGGCGGGGCTCGTCTGAAAAGTCCAGTAAATCCGGAGCCGCTGACTGCATAAGAAAAGCCAGCTCGTAGGAAGCGATCCGTGAAGCGATCTCCAGGTCTCCGGTGTCCTGGCCATGCCTCGAGTTGAGGTCCCGAAGTGCATCGAGTCCCAGTCTCTGCATCTCGGGGCTGACACCAGGAGGGTTGGAGAGGAACAGAATCGGATCTCCCGAATTCCGAAAAACAACACCCTCATGACTCGAGGGTAGGAAGCCGCTGGACCAGTTGCTGGCACCCCCACTGGTACCCTTTCCGGAGCTCAGTACGACGAAGCCGGGGAGATTCTCCGATTCGCTTCCCAAGCCGTAAGTGACCCATGAACCCACCGTTGGCCGACCCACCAGGGGACTCCCGCTCATGAGCAGCGATTGGCCCGGATGATGATTGAAGGCTTCGCTTTCCATCGAGCGCACCAGGCAGATGTCATCGGCAATGGTTCGAGTGTGGGGCAGCCAATCTGAGATTTCGATACCGCTTTCACCACAGCGTGCGAACTCACGAGGACTGGCCATAGCGGCAGCGTTGGGCTTAATGAAGGCCAACTGCAGATCTTCCGTCAGGGAGGAGGAAAAGGGCTTGCCGTGCCACTTGCGCAGTTCCGGCTTGGGATCGAACAAATCGATCTGGCTGGGTGCGCCCGCCATGAAAAGGAAGATAACGTTCTTGGCCCTGGGGGTGAAGTGAGGGGGCTTCGGAGCCAGGGGATTGGTCGCCGCGATACGGGTGTTTGCCGCTCGCCCTTCCGTTGCCAGGAGATGAGCCAGTGCAGCGGTTCCCACCCCTCCCACACAGTGGTGCAGAAAACTGCGCCGCGACTGAATGCGTAAGTACTGCTCAAGGATCATTGTTTTACTCCCGCGAGATGAACTCATCCAGATTCAAGAGAATTCGGCTCATACCCACCCAGACCGAAGCTTCAAGGCGGTCGATTCCAGCTAGCTGAGCTGGAAACAGAGATTCCGGTGAGGCAGGGTCCTTCTCCAGTAGCTGCCTTTGCTTCACAGAAAAGGCGTAAAGCCGTTCCTGCTCGGCGGCTGTAGCCCCCCGAACCAAGCAAAGTCGGAAGGCGTGGTCGAGGCGCGAGCGGAAATCGCTGCCTGGAGATTCCCACAGAATGCGTGCCGCCAGAGCCTGTGATGCCTCGAAGAAGACGGGATCGTTCAACAGATTCAATGCCTGAAGCGGCGTGTTGGAACGCTCCCGACTGCAGGCGGCAGTACTTGCCTCGGGAGCATCGAAGTTCGCCAAAAAGGGATAAGGAACCGTGCGCTGGTAGTGAATGTAAAGGGAGCGGCGGTAGATATCTGGTCCCTTGCTAGTCTTCCATTCTATGCCGCTCCCATACCCCAGCTTGGCGACACCCTCTGGCAAGGGAGGTCGAACACTCGGCCCCCCGACCCTCCTATCCAGAAGGCCGCTGGCCGCCAGGACACTGTCCCGAATCAGCTCAGCTGACAGCCGCACTCGCAACTGCCGGGCCAGCAACACGTTTCCGGGGTCCCGCTTCAGCAGCTCTGGCCGGACCCTGGAGGATTGACGATAGGTTGCCGAGGTGACGATTAAGCGATGGATGTGCTTTAGACTCCACCCACTTCGGATCAACTCACTGCCTAACCAGTCGAGGAGCCCCGGGTGCGAGGGTGACTCCCCCTGGGTGCCAAAATTATCAGAGGTTTTGACCAGACCCCGACCGAAGTACTCCTGCCAGATCCGATTTACGGCCACGCGAGGCGTCAGGGGATTCTCGGGGGAGACCAGCCAGCGGGCAAGATCGAGCCGGGTGGCATCACCGGAAACACCCAACCTACCCAGAAATTCAGGTATTTCGGACTCTACTTCTACGCCAGGCCGATCCCACTGCCCGCGCAGGTGGATATGGGTCTTGCGCGGGAACGGCCTGCGTTTGATTGTCTGTGCCCGGCTCAGCCCCGGAAAGGACTCCTCCAGGGCATCTAACTTCTCACCAAGCTCCTTGAACCTGGTTTGGTCAAACTGCTCTTCCGTCAGCACTCGCTTAAAATTCTTGACGAAAAACTTGGAGAGCAGATAGGCGTCCCGAGGCGTCCTTTCGCTGGCGTCAGTATGTAGGATCCGCTGTCCATCTTCACCGTCGTCCACATAGATGCGCAGGATGTCGTAGGTGAGATCCCAGAGGGGTAGCTTTCCGGGCGCCGCTCCAGCTTGCCTTAATCTCTCCTCCCAGGGAACCTGCAGATCGGCGACTCCGTATTGATCCAAGAGCTCCCTTTTGTTTCGTTCGAAAGCGGGAAGCGCTTGCAAATACGGTCCTATCTCACCCGCAAGAGGTGCGTCGATATTGACTTCATCGGCGCCGTTGAAGAAGGAAAAAAGGCGGTAAAAGTCCTTCTGGGATACCGGATCATACTTGTGGTCATGGCATTGGGCACAGCCCACAGTCAGTCCTAGCCAGACGGTCCCCACGGTCGCCGTTCGATCGACCACCTCTTCGAACCGATACTGATCCACGTCGACACCCCCCTCAATGTTCTTGAGGGTGTTCCGATGAAATCCAGTTGCGACCTTCTGGCTCTGTGGTCGCCCCGGAAAGAAGGTCCCCGGCGAGCTGTTCGATGGTGAACTGGTCGAAGGGCAAGTCTCGATTCAGGGCACTGATGACCCAGTGACGGTACCGCCAGGCGTGTGGTCTCGGATTGTCCTTTTCGTATCCGTCACTGTCGGCGTAGCGTGCCGGGTCGAGCCAGTGCCGAGCCCATTTCTCACCATAGTGTTCGGATTCCAGCAGCCGATCGAGCAGCTTCTCGTAGGCCCGACTACTGTCGTCCGCCAGGAACTCAGACGACTGTTCAGGAGAAGGCGGTAGGCCTGCCAGGTCCAGACTCCTGCGGCGCAACAGGGTTACCTTGTCGGCCTCTGGAGCCGGTTCGATGCCCTCGGATTCGAGTCTGGCCAGAACAAAATTGTCGATAGGGTTTCGTACCCAAGCCTGGTTCCGAACCAGGGGCGGCTCAGGCCTGCGCAGCGGCCGAAAGGCCCAGTGGCCATTGCGCTCGAAATCCGGGCGCGCCTCGGCAGACCAGGCGACTTCTGATCCCTCGGCGCAGACACACGTCACAACTGCTAGCGATGCCAGAATCAGGATCTGGAATCCGGTAGGTAAGGCTAGAGATCGCATTCCGTCTCCTTCGCAGTCACGATTCTACGCCCCCAAGCTGCTCTAAACCAACCACCGGTACTGCCCAAAGAGGCGGCTTCAGCGATTTGGCGCCCTTCGGGGATTCGAGGCTGCTCGGGGCTAGAAGACGGCCCAGATCCGTGCCGGTCCACCGGATCCATTCTCGATCTTGATGGGAGCAACGATGATCCAGGCTCCGTTTTGAGGGACCAGACCCAGATTTGCAACGTTTTCGATGTGGTAGCCCCCGGAGGAGTGGACAATGTGATGAACCGAAAAGTCGCAGGAGCGACCGAAGTCGACGCTCAGGGTATCGATCCCCAACCCCTTCACTCCCCTGTCTTCAACCAGAAATCGGGCCGCTTCGGGAGAGAATCCTGGAAAATGAAGCAGCCCCGAGTCATCTTCATTCTTGTATCTCCCGAAATCTTCCCAATATCGTCCCCAACCCGTTAAGGCGAAAACGACCGAGGATCCTGGGATCGGCCCCCACTTCCCTTCCCAGCTGTTTAGATCCTCTACCGACAGCTGGTAATCGGGGTCACTCGTACAAGCCAGTTGAATATCAATCACCACCGCAGATGCCACTAATGACGTCAACGGTATTTCATCGACGGAGGCCTGTCCGGCTTCGAAATGATTGGGTGCATCCAGATGGGTTCCGGAATGCTCCGGTACCGAGAAGGCTCCTGAATAGACTCCATCTTCCTCGAGCCTCGCCAGGATCTCGAAGCGGAAGGGGTGATAACGCTCCCCAGGCCAATGTGGATTCTTCTCATTCAAAGCGTGCCCTAGATCCACGATCTGAGATTTACCCTCCGCGATCTGTTCCAAGCTGGGAGAGGTATGCTCCATCCCCGGGTTGGGTATCGAGCGTGAACAGGAGCCATAGAATCCAATTGATAACAAGAACCCACAAGCAACCAAGCCCGACTTTCGGCTCACTCCTCCGAGATTCATACTTAGCTCCTGAGGCAAGAAACGGGTCGGCCACTACGATACACTAGAACCGCGATGAAATATGACTTGCTCATCAAGGGCGGAACGCTGGTCGATCCGGCCGAGGGCATTCACGCCGACAAGGATATTGGTTTTGCAGACAGTCTCGTCTGCGAGATCGGCGACAATCTACCCGAACGGGAGGCGAGGAATGTCCTGGACGCCAGAGGACGCCTGGTAACACCCGGAATGATCGATCTGCATGTCCACGTCTTTCCCGGGGTCAGCCACTTCGGAATCGAACCAGACCCGACCTGCCTTGCTCGGGGCGCCACTACCGTCGTCGATGCCGGATCCGCCGGTGCCGATACCTTTCCGGGTTTCCGCAAGTTCGTGATCGATGTCAGTGCCACCCGTATTTTCGCACAACTCAATATCTCGTCTCAGGGTATGTTGACCGAAGAAATCGGTGAGTTCGAAATTCCGGAGTATGCGAACGTCGACAAGGCTTGCAAGATGATCGAGCAACACCGCGACGTGATCCTGGGCGTAAAGGTGCGGCTGACGCGAGAAACGATCGTCAGTGAGCGCTCGGGAATGCTGCCGCTGGAGCGTGCCCGCGAGGCGGCAGATGCTTGCGGACTACCGATCATGGTTCATCCTCAAGCGGCCTGGTGTGACTCGATTGACGACATACTGGAGGTGATGCGCGAGCGCGACATCCTGACCCACTGCTTTCACGGCAGGCAGTGCGGCATCCTGGATAAGCAAGGTCAAGTGCGTCCCTCGGTTCACGAAGCCATGGAGCGAGGCGTTATTTTCGACGTGGGGCACGGCGCTGGCTCTTTTTCCTGGAAAGTGGTTGAGAGCGCTCTGGCACAGGGGATTCAGCCACAAACGATCTCATCGGACCTCCATATCTACAATGTGAACGGACCGGTGTACGACCTGGCCAACGTCGTCACCAAGTTCTTGCACCTGGGTCTGTCCCTGGATGATGCCATTGCCAAGGTGACTTCGATCCCAGCTCGTACTATCTTGATGGAGAATAAGATAGGAACCCTCGCCGCTGGGGCTTGGGGTGACGCTGTGGTTTTCGAACTGCGCCAAGGCGCGTTCCAGCTACTGGATGCCCAGGGCGAAACTCGATCAGCAAGCCAAAGCCTGGCACCGGTGGCCGTGGTCAAGGGCGGTCAGATTTACCGTCAGGCAAGAAACTAGGAGTCTGGCTCGGCAGATAATCGTGCCTATGAATTTCTTCGATAGGCTGCTGTTCCTCGTGGGTCTAGCGCTCTGCTTCTTGGGTACACTCGGGCTTATAGGCAGTCTTGGAAACCTGGTGGATCCAGGAGATAACTCCGCGTGGACATACGTTCTCGCGACTCTGTTTCTGGGAATCCTGCCTTCCGCTCTCGGCCTATGGATCTGTCGTCATGCCAGACGAAAGGGGAAACGGCGAACCCGCGAGTCCGCCGAACGAACCATTCTCCAGCTGGCTCGTGAGCGGAGTGGTAAGCTCACGGTTGCCGAGGTGGCGATGAACACCTCGCTGTCATCTTCCGAAGCCAAGGAAGCACTCGACCGGCTCAATCTCGATCGGCTCGCGGATATGGATGTCTCCGAATCGGGTGTTGTCGTGTATCACTTTCATGGCCTTGGCGAGGGCACCAGCTGACGCCTAGGGATCTTACTGTTGTGCGGCTCTCTCCTCGGAACTTGGGCTCATGTTGCTGACGGGTCATGTCGTTCGCGGCTCTGCCGAACTTGGCTTGGCAATGCTGCCAGTCCACCCATTCGCGACACTGTTGGCTGTTCCCGCACTCAAATCACCCGGCTACAGGCTAAAGATTTCGGGGTTGCATGTCGAAAAATACTAAGGGGCAGGTTGGACATCGACTCCCTCGCGCCTGTGGGGCATTATGGATATCGCAACTATCGTCGGACTCATCTCAGCATTCCTGCTGGTCGCTCTTGCGATTCTGGTGGGGGGTCAGCCCCAGGTATTCATTGATCCGCCCTCCGTGTTGATCGTCTTCTGTGGAACCGCCGCCACGACTTTCGTTCGGTTTCCCACCGCCCGCGTGAAGCGAACGGTTTCTGTCGTAAAGAACGCATTTTCTTTTTCCATTAGGACACCCGAAGATCTAATCGAGGAGCTGGTAGAACTGTGCCGGACTTCGCGCCAGAAGGGACTGCTCTCACTCGACGACTACCAAACTGATGATAGCTTTCTCAAACAGGGCATTCAGCTTGTTGTGGATGGTACAGGTGAAGAAGCCGTTTCACAGATCCTGTCCCTCGAGATTGCCCATCTGCAGCGTCGCCATCGTGAAGGACAGGAGGTCCTGAAGGCGATCGCAGAAACGGCGCCGGCATTCGGAATGATCGGGACCCTGATCGGTCTTATCATGATGTTGGCCAACATGGACGACGTTAGCACTCTGGGGCCATCCATGGCCACAGCTATCACAACCACACTCTATGGAGCATTGATTGCCAACCTGGCAGCAACGCCTCTTGCCAAGAAACTGGAGATCCGCAGCCAAGAGGAAACACTGAACCGAGAACTTACTCTAGAAGGCCTGCTCAATCTGCTTAGAGGCGAAAACTCTCAGATTCTGCAGAGCGTTCTTGGAGCCTTTCTGGCCCGAAAGGAGCTAGGTGAGCCAGCTGCCGAACAGCCCGAAGCGAAGGCAGCCTAAGGACACTTGAACCCAAGATACAGCAACATTTGCAGATGGGGCTTGGGGACATCCGCTTCGGCGCTACTTCTCCGATAAAGCCCTCTCTGGGTTCGACCGATAAGACCAACTGAGGCAACGACCTATGTCCAACTTTCCCGAACAAGTAGTGGTCGACCGGCAACTGTCCCCTATCCTGGTCGTGGATGATGAGCCGATGATCCGGGATCCTCTGGCCGGATACCTTAGTGGTCAGGGCTTCGCTTGTGACACAGCAGGAACAGGCTCAGAAGCACTCCATAAGCTTGAGGCAGCCGATTTCGCTCTTGTCATCGCAGATATACGGATGCCGGGTTTCAGCGGCCTCGAACTCCTGGACAGCCTGGCAGAGGATTACCCTGACGTGGCCGTCATCATGATTACCGCGGTCGCCGACGTCCAAACCGCAGTTCACACGATGAAGCAGGGCGCCTACGACTACATTACCAAGCCCTTCAACCTGGACGAGGTCCTAAAGAGCGTTCACCGTGCGCTGCACCTACGGCTTCTTCGTCTGGAAGATCAGAAGGTCGAGGAGAATCTTCAAGGCCTACTTCAGAGCAAATCCTCGGCGCTGAACTCTGCCCTACAGGATTTGAAAGAGCATCGCGAGATTACACTTGAGACACTGATGAAAGCACTCGACGCTCGGGGACACGAGACTCAGTGTCATTCCCAGAGGGTCCAAGCGTATAGCATTCACCTGGCACAACACATAGGAATCACAAGCGACCAGCTCACTGGCCTGGCTCACGGTGCCCTTCTCCACGATATCGGCAAGATTGGGATTCCGGATGGGATACTCCTCAAGGCAGGTCCCCTGACTCCCAGCGAATGGACCATCATGAAGCAACATCCCGTCATCGGATACGAGATTGTCAACGACACCAAGTTTCTGAAAAGGTCGACTCGTGTAGTCCTATCCCACCACGAACGGTACGACGGCAAGGGCTATCCAAACGGACTGGCGGGAGACGATATCCCACTGGAGGCACGCATCTTCTCCATCTTGGATGCCTACGACGCCATGACGACCGATCGCCCCTATCGTAAAGCACTTCCAGCCGAGGTAGTGAAGTCCGAGCTACAAGGGCACTCAAACTCTCAGTTCGACCCCGACGTGCTTCAGGAGTTCCTCAAGATCCCCGTTGAGGAATTTCAGTTGATCGGCTCCAGCTGCGTATAGCAGCAGCTCATCTCGGATTCTGCAATAATCAGTCACCTAGCCGCTCCCGCTCCCACAGCTAAAGAATTCTGACAACCTCAGCCCGCATCTTCATCCCAGCCCTACAGTTTCTCTCGCGGAAGCCGATAAGAGAGATGAATGAAAAAAGGGTCTGCCGGTACCCATGAACTGGCGAGGGGCAAGGATGCCCCGAGGAATCTTCAAGGAGGAAAAATGAGTAGCACATTCAGTGTCATCACCAACCTTCCGAGCTTGGTGGCACAGCACAACTCCACCCAGAACCAGCAAAGCCTGCAGAGAACGCTCTTTCGGCTCTCGACGGGTCAACGCTTGTTTCGGGGGGGAGAAGACCCTGCAGGAATGGCCTTGGCCGACGGTCTGCACGCACAGATTCGGACCCTGGAACAGTCCATTCGCAACGCCAACGACGGCGTCGGTTTTGCCCAGGTGGCGGATAGCGGTATGGGCCAGGTCCAGAACCTACTGGCCAGGGCAGCTTCGCTCCTGTCCGAGGCAGAATCCGACACCAACAGTAGCGGAGAGGTGGCCATCGAAACCGAGCTGGGACAGATCTACCGCGAAATCGACCGGATCGGATCCGCTACTTCCTTTAACGGAACCAGCGTGTTCTCGGATACGGCAATAGGAATCTTCGTGGGAGATACCCAGAACCTGACCAGTGCCAACTCCACGATCTCGTTCACCACGAGCGCGCTCAATACCAGCGGTCTGGGCATCAACGATGGAATCTCGGGCAGCGGGTCGACTCTTGCGGTGGATATTTCGGGCACCGACTCGGCTACCTCAATGCTGGCCGAGGTCGAAGGCGCTATCGATCTGGTTGCCGCCAGTCGTGGACGTCTCGGCGCATCCATGAATCGTCTGGAAAACGCCGTTTCGGTGATGCAGTCTCAGGTCCAAAACCTGACGGCTGCCGAATCACAGATTCGAGATGCAGACTTCGCGTCGGAGATCGCGAATCTGACTAAGTTCCAGATTTTATCTCAAGTGGGCGTAGCAGCCATGGCCCAGGCCAACGCTGTACCCCAGAGCGTATTATCCCTCTTCCAGTAGGAGAGGGACACTCACCAAGACTTGGGCTGGGCTGAGGCCCTAGGGACTCGGTTCGGTCCAAGTGTAGGAGTGAAACTATGAACACAGGAACAATAAATCAAGTCGAGACCTCGCCGGTCGGAACCAAACCAGAGTCATCTGCGCCCAGGAAGAGTTCGGAAGAGGCTCGTCCCAAGAAATTGGCTCCAGCCAACCAGCAGAGTTCAGTGCCAATACCTGAAACGAGCCGTTCCGTTACTTTCGAAGTGGACAGCAAGTCCGATCAGCTCTACATCAAGGTCATTGATCGCGATACTGGAGAGGTGGTCAAACAGATCCCTCCCGAGGCGCTTCGCAAAATGGCCAAACAGATGGAGCAGATGACGGGCAACATCCTTGACACGGTCGCCTGAGGAATCGGTTTTCTAGGAAAAGACGATGGGAAGCTTCGGAGGTGCTATTGGCGGTGGTCTGGATGTTCAAGGGATCGTCCAGCAAATCCTTTTTGTTGAGTCCGCTCCCATCCGACGACTGGAAACGGAAAAGGGCAGCATCGAGAGTCGCATCAGCGCTTACAACTCGCTGACCTCGAAGCTTACCTCGCTCCAATCCACGATCGAGAGTCTCAACAGCGCCGAGAGTTTCGGAGCGCGACTCGCCAAGTCCTCTGACGAGGACTCGTTGACTGCTACCGCTACCAGCGATGCGGCCGTGGGAACCTACCAGATTCAAGTCAGCCGCCTGGCCCTGTTCGACAACTTCGCATCCGATTTCAGCTTCGCCACCTCGGATGCCGCGATCGGCACCGGGAGCTTCGATCTCACGGTGGGAACGACGACGAACACCATCACCATAGACTCGACAAGTAACACTCTGGCCGGTCTCAAGAGCGCCATCAATAATTCCGGAGCAGATGTCAATGCCGCCATCGTGAATGATGGATCGGGCTTCAGGCTCACAATCACCAGCGACACTTCGGGTTCGGATAGCGCCATCTCGATCTCCAACAACACCTTACAGCTCGCAGACACCTCTCCCTTTACCTTCAGTAGAACTCACAGCATTGCCTCGACCTCTGAACTGGACGCGAGTCTGACCGTAAACGGCCTCAGCGTCACCGGTAGCAGCAACACTGTCGAGGACGTCATCGAAGGCGTCACTTTGAACCTTGCAGGAACTCCCTCCAGCACCATCACCCTGACGGTCTCCAACGACACGGAGACGGTCAAGACCAAGATCCAGGAGTTCGTCGACGCCTACAACGACGCCTACAGCTACATCAACGATCAGTTCAGTTACAATGCCGCTGCCGAAACCGCCGGGATTCTCGCCGGAGACGGTACGCTTCGTCGAATTCAATCGAGTCTTGCCGCCATCGTGAGTCGCTCTGTCGATGGCCTAACCGGCTCTCTCAACAATTTCAGTAGCGCCGGCATCGAGCTTCAGAACGACGGCACGCTTGAGGTAAATTCAAGCAAACTGGACACCAACCTCTCGGACAATTTCGCCGACATCCAGAAACTCTTTATTGCCTCTGGGGCAGCAACCAACTCGAACGTGGTCTTTCTAGACGTCGGATCGACAACCGAGGCGGGCACTTACGAGGTCACTATCACACAGTTGGCAGAGGCCGCCACAATCACCTCGCCTAACGCTATCCCGGGCACTCTTGGCACCAATGAGACCCTCACCTTTACTCTGGGTTCGGACACCTCAATCTTCAATATGACTCCTCTCATGACACTCGATGACATCGTCAGTGGGCTCACGACCCAGTTTGCGACGGACAGTATCGCTCTTTCGGCCTCAAAGGATGCCAGTAACCGCCTGGTCATAACCTCGGACAACAAGGGTGCCGGCGTGTCCTTTACCGTAGTCTCGGATGTGGACGGAGTGGGAACGGGAATCGGGACTTCGGGCATGTCCGATAGCGGCCAGGATCTGGACGGGACCATCAAAGACATTGCGACATCTACCGTTTACAACGCGAAGGCTAGCGCAGCAGACATTCTGATCGGCGAAGAAGGTCCGGTGAAAGACCTACAAATTCAGTTCCTGGGATCCACTACCGGCATTTTCGGGAATCTTACCGTCAGCCTCGGCTATGCCGAACAGCTCGAGCGTAACCTGAAACAGACTACGGATTCCCTGGAAGGCCCGCTTGCCGATGCGGTTGACGGACTCGAAGCCTCCATCAGACGCCTTGACGACAACATCAGAGACCTCGAAGACCGCCTGGACCTTAGAGAACAGGTTCTTCTACGGCAATTCTCAAGGGCCGATCAAGCCCTACAACAACTGGCAAGTCTGCAAACAACCATAGGCAGCCAGCTCCAGTCGAGTCTGCTCTAAGGGTAGAAGCAGGCGAAGGAAAGCATCAACTACATGGCACACGCACCGAACTACGCAAACTACTACAAGAAGATGGAGATCAACACCGCCGGTCCCTTCGAACTGATCTTGATCCTCTACCGCGGGGCAATCGACAATCTAAAGAGCGCCAGGCAACATTATGACCGGGGCAATATCGAACAAAGAGTCCTCTGCCTCAATCGGGCGGTGGGCATGATCGGCGAGCTTCAGTCCGCTCTCGACTTCGAACGGGGAAAAGAGATCGCGTCCCACCTGGGACGGCTGTACAGCTACATGCAGGGTCGTTTGATAGATGCCAATTTGAAAAGGCAACCAGAGGCCTTGGACGAGGTTGCAAAACTGCTGGAAATCTTGAAATCTGCGTGGGAGGGAGCTCAACCACGATCCGCGCAGCAAGAGGACTCACAACTCTCAGGAGTGGCCGCCGGGTGAGCAAGGCATTCCAACCCTACCGCACCCTAACCAAGCTGCTCCATAGTCAGGCAAAGGCTCTGGAGCTAAAGGATACCCAGAAACTCGAGGCACTCAGCCCGCTGATCGAAAAATACTCGGGACAAGTCGGTGATCAGGAATCGGAACTCCAACACCTCACCTCACAGGAGAAGGAGCTTCTGAGGAGCCTCTTGACAGGCATTCAGCAACAGATCACGAACAACCAGGAAGGGTGGAAACGCTATCGCGGCCAGCTGGCTGAAGCCCGTTCCAACCTGCGCGAAACACGTCGCTTTGCCCACCAGGTCTCCAGTCTCTACTCACCCAGAAGACCCCGCTTTCAGCAGACCGGCTAGTCCGGATTCTTCGCCTCTGCCCCTTGCCTTCGCTTTTGCCTTTGCCCTCGCCCGCCATTCATCTCGCATTTTTTCTGGCCGGTAACATTCCTAACAGGCTCGTCAAAATTCTGTCGAGACCGCCACAGGCTGTGATAGCCCAAACCTCAAGATCCGTCCAAAGCGGAGACCCGCAGCTGCTTTTATCGGGCCAATCGCCTCATCCTGCACCGGAAACCCAGTCAAGACCGTCATTTGGCACGCCGCTTGCTACGCCAGGGGTGAAGCGAAGGTCAGAATGAAAGAAAACAGCCTGATGCAACAGGCCCTCTATGAAACCTACTTGTGCGGTCACGATCTGAAACAAGTCTGTACCAACATCCAGGAACAGATTCAGCAGGGTCACGAAAGTGAGGCACTCGCAAAGATGAAGGAGTTCCTGGATGGAGTGGGCTGGATCTCACAGGCCCTGCACATGACACAGGCAGTCCATCAGGACTACCAACTCAGTATCGATCTGCATGACTTGCAGCGGGTACTGAATCCGCTGGTGGAGGCTCTGGAGAACCGAGACTTCGGATCAATCGATGAGATTCTCAGCTACGATTTCCTACCACTTTTGGATGGTTGGTCGGCTCAGCTGGCTCAAATCGAGCCGACAGGGACGCTCAGCGATGCCGGGACGGGCAACCTGTCGTCATGATCCAGATCGAACATGATCGGGCCCAGAATGGCCAACCAATCCTTCGTGCCGTTGACCCAGACGGCCGAAAGGTTCTGCTTCACAGCCGTTACGATCCGGAGCGCGAAGCCCAGCAGTGGTGCGACCAACTCGAGTGTAAAGAGCGGGACGTCATCGTCTTGTACGGACTCGGGCTTGGCTACCACGTGAGTCCACTTCTATCGAGACAGAACAGACCCATCTTCGCTGTCGAGCCCAATGCAGAGGTGATCGACATGAGCAGGAAGCTGAATCCTGCCTTCTTCGATGATGGTGGTGACATCCATGTGGTGAGCAACTGGGAAGAGTTCAAATCCGCCTATCTCCAGACCGCAAGCCCTTGGCAGAACATATTCTTCGCCAAGATTCCCAGCTACCCAAGGGTCTACCAGAACCACTACCTGACCTTCACCGAAAAACTGAAGCGTGAACTGCTGCGAGTTCAGGCAGACCGCACGACAGCGATCCTCCACAGCAAGTCCTGGCAGACGAACTTCCTCAAGAATATCCGCTATCTGGAAGAGAGTGCTCCGGTGGCATCGGCTTTCAATGAGTTCGTCAAGCAGCCGGTCATCATTGTGTCAGGGGGTCCGTCTCTGACGAAAAATCTGCACCTGCTCAAGGAAGCCAAGGGCAAGGCCTTGATCCTAGCCGTAGGGGCGGTAGTCAAGCTCTTGATCGAGAACGGTATTCGTCCGGATCTGATCCTCTCCTTCGACGGAAACCTCGATAACTATCGACACTTTGAGGGCGTGGAGCTCCCGGATGTCACGCTCATCTACGATCCCATCATCCACTACAAGGTGGTTGAAGAGCACGCCGGGCCGAAGTCGATCATGATAGTCCACGAGAACTGGCTGGAAGATGTCCTGGGAAACTCTATAGGAAAATTGCTGCCGGGACCATCGATCGCCAATACTGCCTTCGACTTCGCCTACCGGCTGGGTGCTGACCCCATCATCTTTATTGGGCAGGACCTCTCCTACGAAGACAGCTATCACGCCGAAGGGATCGGTACCGTTACCGACAATCGCGAACTCACTGAGTCGGTCCAAGGTCAGGACGGAAATGCCGTGCGCACCAGTAAACCTCTGCTGACGTTCCTGCACTGGTTCGAGGAACGGTTCAGGAGTCTGAAGGGCGAGCGCACCATCATCAACGCGACGGAAGGGGGCGCCAACATCAGGGGGACCCAGAATCTTCCGCTCCTTGAGGCTCTGAAGACCTACTGTAGTCGAGACCTGACAGAATCCATCAGCCGACTCAACCAGATCCTGTTGCAAACTCCCGCCTACGATATGTCGTCGTTCAGGCGCGCTTTGGCGACCGCTTACCGAAAATCCCAAGCACTCACCGAAATGTGTAGCACCGGGGCACGTCTTTCCCTGAAGCTGATCGATCACTTCTCAGGTCGGAAAACGTGCGACGTATTGAAGATTCTGAAAAAGCTGAATAGGATCGATCGCAAGCTCCAGGCATCCAAATCCGACCTTCGTCCCCTGGTCTATATTCTTTACCCCATCATCCAGATTTCCGAAGGCACCCAGATCAATCCAGAGCAGAGACAGCTGGAATCAGCTCGTCACTTTTACTTCCTATACTGGCAACTGACCGGTGCGCTCAGATACTGCAATCCTCTGCTCAAGGAGATCCTCGAGCACCACAAACTGAAGTCGGCAACCGCCCAAGAGTCGACCACAATCCATTGATGAAAGCCCAAACCGTTTTTGAGTCAGATTTTCGGAGCAAGGTTGAATTCGAGGACTCATGATGATTGACGACAAAACCATCCTGATCACCGGAGGAACTGGATCATTCGGCCGGAAATTTGTAGAGACCGCTTTAACCCGCTATCAACCAAAGCGATTGATCGTCTTCAGTCGAGATGAGCTCAAGCAGCACGACATGGGTCTTCAGTTCAACGACCCCCGTCTCGACTTTTTCCTGGGTGATGTCCGCGAAGTGGGACGACTTTCCAGAGCGTTCCGGGCGGAGGTGGATGTTGTCATCCACGCCGCCGCATTGAAGCAGGTCCCCGCCTGCGAGTACAACCCTTTCGAGGCCGTCAAAACCAACGTCCTGGGTGCAAAGAACGTCGTCGACGCTGCTATCGATTGCTCTGTCCCCAAGGTGATCGCCCTCAGTACGGACAAGGCGGTAAACCCGATCAACCTGTACGGGGCTACCAAGCTGTGTGCCGAAAAGCTGCTGGTCCAGGGAAACTCCTATGCTGGGGGAGAGGGCTCCAGATTCAGCTGCGTTCGCTATGGGAACGTCCTGGGAAGTCGTGGCAGCGTCCTCCCCATCTTCCTGGCCCAGCGAGGTCGTGGAACAATCACTCTGACTGACCCCAGGATGACCCGCTTCTGGATCACCCTGGAGGAAGCCGTCGAGTTCGTGATCCGATGCACTGAGGTGATGCAGGGTGGTGAGGTCTTTGTCCCTCGTATCCCCAGCATGACGGTGTCGGATATGGCAGGGGCACTGGCCCCCAATTGCCTGATCAAGGTAACCGGTATCCGACCCGGCGAAAAGCTCAATGAGACCCTGGTTTCATGTGACGAAGCCCGTCGTACCCTGGCTCTGCCCGAGATGTTCGTCATCAAGCCGGAGCACCACCCTTGGGGCCCTCTCGACTGGGAGGGCGACACCATGCCCGAGGGATCCGATTTCGCCAGCGACTCCAATGATCGCTGGCTCAAGCCCGAGGATCTCTTGCGCCTGGTAGGAGAAGATGAAGAAGAACTCAAACTTGGCTCTGCACGGGGGTGAGCCTGTCCGCCAGACGACTCTCCCCTACGGGACACACAGCATCGACGAGAGCGATATCGAGTCGGTCGTAGGGGTCCTTCGGTCGGGCTGGCTGACCACGGGACCCAAGGTCACCGAATTCGAGCAGACCTTTGCCGAGTTTGTTCATGCGCCGCACGCCCGCAGCGTCAGCAGTGGAACCGCCGGCCTGCACGCCGCTATGTACGCCTTGGAGGTCGGCCCAGGCGATGAAGTCATCGTTCCGGCGCTGACCTTTGCTGCCACCGCAAATGCTGTCCTCTACCAGGGAGGAACGCCGGTCTTCACCGATGTCGATCCCAGGACACTGCTACTGGATCCGCTTCAAGTCGAGAGCAACTTGACATCGAGAACCAAGGCGATTGTGGGAGTGGACTATGCTGGCCAACCCTGCGATTACAGTGCCCTGCAGGATCTAGCCGATCGTCAGGGTCTAGGTCTGGTTGCCGATGCCTGTCATTCACTGGGCGCTCGAGACCGGGGTCGGCCGGTGGGAAGCCTCAGCCAGCTCTCCGTCTTCAGTATGCATCCCGTTAAGTCCATCACCTCGGCCGAGGGGGGAGTCGTCACCACCTCGGACACCGCCATGGCCAATCGAATCAGCCTGTTTCGAAACCATGGGCTCAGCAAGGATCATCGTCAGCGGAGTGAAGAAGCCTCCTGGTTCTATGAGATCAGGGAGCTGGGCTACAACTATCGATTGAGCGACCTTCAGTGTGCCCTGGCGACGAGTCAGCTTCGCAAACTACCCTCCTGGTTGGAACTGAGAAGATCTATCGCGAAGCGCTACGACTCGGCGTTGGCAGGTTGCGGCCAGGTGGTGCGTGTTCAGACCAGGGCCGGCGTCTCACATGCACGCCACCTCTACGTAATCAGGCTGAGACTCGACCGTCTGAAAGTCGATAGAACGCAGGTATTCAGAGCGCTTCAGCACGAGGGAATCGGGGTCAACGTACACTACATTCCGGTGCATCTGCATCCCCTCTACCGACGTGTGCTGGGCACGGGAGCCGGACTCTGTCCGGTCGCCGAAAATGTCTATCAGGAAATTATTTCCCTACCCATCTTTCCGGCGATGACAGACCAGGATGTCGACGATGTGCTGCAGGCCCTCTTCAAGGTGCTGAACGCCTATTCTCGGACCCGTTTCCACCAACTGGGTAGGAGCTTCTGGGGGGAGAGGCCGACCCCTTCCCCTCCCTCCTCTGGAGATACTGGCAAGACGCAGTGGGTCCAACCGCTCTGAACACGGGCTAAAGAGGCGAGAAGTCATGACGATTCCCAGACAAAATGGAAGCCCCGACCTCCACCAAGGGTCAGCCGCCTGTCAGTTCGTAGCTGAGGTATCGAGCAATCACAGTCAGGACCTTGGACGATGCCTTCGATTCATTGAGCGAGCCGCCGAGCTTGGCTGCAGCGCGGTCAAGTTCCAGTTGTTCCGAATGGACCAGCTCTTTGCTCCCGAGATCCTTCGCCACAGCGCTGAACACCGTCAGAGAAGCACTTGGGAGCTACCCGCTACCTTCCTTCCAGACTTGGCAGACAAATGTCGCGCCAGCGGCATCAAGTTTGCCTGTACACCCTTCGATCTGGAGGCGGTTGAGCAGCTCTCCCCTTACGTGGACATCTATAAGATTGCGTCTTACGAGTTGCTCTGGCATCCCCTCCTGGAAGCCTGCGCCGCGACTGGGAAACCTCTAGTCGTGTCAACGGGTATGGCGACCCTGGATGAGATTCGGGTAGCGGTCGATCAAATCAGGTTGGCTGGGTGCAAGGATCTTACCCTGCTGCACTGCCATTCCCACTACCCCACCCCGGTGGAGGACTGCAATCTGGCAGCCATCGAGACCATGCGGCAAGCTTTTGACTGTCCCGTCGGCTGGTCCGACCACAGTGCTCGATCGGAGGTGATCTACCGGGCCGCCTATCGCTGGGGCGCCTCGATGATTGAGTTTCACTTCGACCTGGACGGTCAGGGCGAGGAATTTGGACCCGGCCACTGCTGGCTCTCGACCGAGATTCAGCAGGTCATTGGCGCAGTTCAATCAGGTTTTGCTGCCGATGGCAATCCCCAGAAGCTCCCCACTGAGCGGGAGCAGCAGGAACGCACCTGGCGGGCCGATCCTAGCGACGGATTGCGCCCCTTGGAATCGACTAGAAAACTCCTTGCCAAGAACCGGGTTCAGCGCGGAAGTGTCCTGGTCGGAGCCGACACTACCGTCCAGAGCACGGAACCCGAGGCATGTGTGATGGCAGTCGTTCAGGCCCGGATGGGCTCAACCCGACTGCCGGGAAAGGTCATGAGACCGATCCTGGGGCATCCCATGCTCTGGCACGTCGTCCGGCGAGTGAGACAGACTTCAGGCCTAGACAAACTGGTCGTGGCGACCTCCGATCAACCGTCGGACGAGCCGATCCGCCGCTTCTGTCAGGAAAATCGTATCGCCTGCACAGCGGGCAGCGAGCAGGACGTCCTCGACCGTTTCTACCAGACAGCCTGTCAACACGGGGGCGACCCAGTACTGCGAGTTACGGCGGACTGTCCCTTCGTCGACCCAAGATTGATCGAAAAGCTCTTAGAGCTTTTCCGGTCTGCTCCCTACGACCATGTTGGAGTCGCCACAGGTGCGGGTGTGCTCCATTCCGAACGCGCCCGTTTCCCGGACGGACTCGACACGGAGTGTTTCAGCTCTGAAGCCCTGCGCCGAACCTGGAGCAAAGCTACCAGATCTTCCGATCGAGAACACGTGACCCCCTACATGTGGCGGGTTCCGGGTAGGTTTCGGAACGGAGCCCTGTTCCCTTCAAGGAACTATTGCCAGCACCGCTGGACCGTGGACACGGAATCCGACTTCGATCTGGTGTGTAGGGTTTACGAAGTTCTCTATCGGGAAGACCAGGCCTTTTCGATGGATGAGATCTTGGACTACTTGTCCGAACACCCAGAGCTGGCACTGCTCAACCATGATCTCATAGGCGCCGAGCAATACCAGGCAGTTTGGGGCTACCAAGAGAGTTCGGGGGGCTTGCAGAACTCTCACTAATCGAGACTCGCGCCTGGGTGGCTGCGTTGGGCGCGTCAGGGAGAGAATCTAGTGAAAGGACAACTCCTGTATCAGAAGGCCAAGACATTGATCCCGGGAGGGATCCAGCTCTTGTCCAAGCGCCCCGAGCTCTTTCTCCCCGAGCAATGGCCCACCTACTACCAGTCCGCCAAGGGAATCGAGATAACGGACCTGGATGGTCAGACCTACCTCGACATGAGCATCATGAGCGTGGGCGCCTGCGTACTGGGCTATGCGGATCCTGATGTAAACAGCGCGGTGCAGGAGTCGGTTGAGCGAGGATCGATGTGCACCTTGAACGCCCCCGAAGAAGTGGAGCTGGCCGAGCTACTCTGCGAGCTTCATCCCTGGGCACAGATGGCAAGATATGCCCGCTCAGGCGGCGAAGCCATGTCGGTTGCGGTCCGCATCGCCCGCACCCACACCCGACGGGACAAGGTCGCCTTCTGTGGATATCACGGCTGGACCGACTGGTATGTGGCCGCCAATCTGAGTAGTAGTACCGCCCTGGACGAGCATTTGATGTCCGGTATCGAACCAGCCGGAGTGCCCAGCGGCCTAAGCGGAAGCGCCCTTTGCTTCTCTTACAACCGCATCGACCAACTGCGAGCCATCGTCGAAGAACACGGCAGCGAACTGGCGGCCATTGTCATGGAACCTCAGCGCGATCTCAACATCGCTCCTGGCTTCTTGGAAGAAGTACGGCAGCTCGCCACCGATTCCGGAGCCGTCCTGATCTTCGACGAGATCACTTCTGGATTCCGGATGACGGTGGGAGGCATCCATCTTCTACTGGGAGTCGAGCCCGATCTCGCTGTTTTCGCCAAAGCGATGGCGAACGGTTACGCGATGTCGGCCGTCATCGGATCGAGCCGTGTCATGGAATCGGCTCAATCTTCCTTCATCAGCAGCACCAACTGGACAGATCGAGTAGGGCCGGCCGCAGCTCTGGCAACCATTCGGAAATTCCGTCAACACGGTGTTCACGAGCACCTCATTCGCATCGGTGACCGCGTGATTCAAGGGTGGCGGCGGGCTGCCAAACTCACCCAGCTGCCCCTTGAAGCCGGGGGCCTTGCGCCGCTCGCCCACTTCAGCCTCAAGACCGAGCGCGACGTCCTGCTCTGCACTCTTTTCATCCAGATGATGCTGGAAGAGGGATTCTTGGCCTTCACGCAATTCAAACCCTCCTTCGCTCATCAGGAGCACCATGTGGAGAGCTATCTGAAGGCCCTTGAAAAGAGTTTTCGAGTCCTCGCTGAAATCAAGTCCGATGAGCAGGGCGAAGACCTGCTCAAGGGACCACAAGCCCGGCGGGGCTTTTTCCGGGTTCACTAACCCAGCAGGTGAGTCGAGGTACAAAGGCTCCCCATGAATCGACACCCATCCGTCCTCTTTCGCTGTGAAGCCTCTCCCGAGATTGGGATGGGACACCTGATGCGCTGCCTAGCACTTGCAGATGAACTGGACACAGCTCACGGCTGTCAGGTTTCGTTCGCCATGAACCTTGACGCCACGGGCCTTGCGCTGGTCCGCAAGGGGGGCTATCCGCTCCATACACCGGGTACCAGCACGGGGCCGCCCAGGGACAGCTGGCTCGAGGGTGTTTTGCGGGAAGTGGATCCTGAGGTATTGATCCTGGATGTCAGGAATGGCCCCTCCACCGAGTTGTTGAGCAACGCCCGAGCACAGGGGCGCCTGATCGTCACGATTGACGATCCTGAATCGAAAAGACTTTCGGCCGATCTGGCCTTCTATCCAGGGGCTCCCCAGGCGCAGCGCCTCGACTGGTCAGGATTTGTGGGGCGTTTGTTTGCGGCTCCCGAGTGGGCGATCCTCCGCCGTCACTTCCGGGCGAACACAGCAAAATGTGATCACAAGCCCCTCCGCGTTCTGATCACTTCAGGGGGTAGCGATCCGGCCGGTCTCGCCCTCAAGGCGGTGAGTGCGGTCGATCGGGTGAAGGAACGCTTGGAGCCTGCTCTGATGCTGGGGGCAGCCTTCTGCCACCTTGGAGCCCTACAAGAACTCTTGACCGGGACCCGCAAGGACTTCCGAATTCACACCGACCCAGCCGATGTAGCGGGCCTCATGAGCCAATCCGACCTGGCGGTTGCCTCCTTTGGCGTCACCGCTTATGAGCTGGCAGCACTGGGTGTCCCCACCGTCTACTCCTGCCTCTCAGACGACCACTCCGCCTCCGCCTCCGTCCTCGATTCGCTGGGCGTCGGGATCAATACAGGAGTCCACACCGCAACTGCTTCCCAGGATCTCTTGACCGAGAAAATCTCGCTCCTGGTTCGAGACCGAAGACTGCGAAATCGCATGTCGGAAACAGCGACCGCAACATTCGACGCGCTGGGTGCCAGTCGGATCGGCAATCAGATCCTCTCAGACCTGGCTCAGCGAGGTAACTGATGAGCTACCAACAGACCCTCGTCACAATTGGGATCTGCGTCTACAACGGTGAGCCCTTCTTGCGGCAGACATTGACCAGTGCGCTCACCCAAACCCACCAGAATCTCGAGATTATCCTATTCAACGACGGCAGTACGGATCAGACGCTTTCGGTATTGGATGAGTTTTCGGACCCCAGAATCCATGTAGTCGATTCGAATCGGAATCGGGGTGTGGGATACGCACGGCAGGTGGTCAAGACGCTAGCCAGTGGAAAGTACTTTGCCTGGCTGGACGCCGACGACATCTATCATCCCGATAGGATTGAAACGCTGCTCCGCCACGCTTTGGATCACGGCTCCGACCTCACCTGTGACGTGTACCGCTTGATGACCCACCAGGGCGAGATCACCACACAGACCTACCGAATACCCGGAAAGGTCTCATCCGACCCTCATTTCACGCGACTTTTCGAGCGCAACGTCATGATTCCTCACCCCCTCACCAGCGCCAAATGTCTGAAGTCAGTCGAATATGACACCGATCTCAAGGTCTCAGATGACTACGACTTCTGGTTGAAGGCCTGTTATGCAGGTTATCTGTTCTCGTTTGTAGACGAAATCAAACTCGACTACCGCCTGACTGAGGGTTCGCTGACGTCGGATCCGAGCCGCAGCCAAGCCGAAACCAGGGACATCCTCGGCAAGTACCCGGTTCCAAAGCTGGCAGCCCTCTATCGGAAAAGAGGATTCTCCCAGGAGCACATCAACTACATGCAATGTCTGCAGTATCTGTTTCGCGAAGACTACGAGTCCGCACTTTCGTTTGCCTTCCTACCCTGGCCGGACGAGGAAGATGTCGATCAGGACTTCTACCGGGGAACTCTTCTTCTCCGCGACAGCCAACTGCCCAACGCGAGGGAGCACCTGGAAAGCCATCTCTCTCGAGATCCAGAATCACCTGCAGGTAAGAACAATATGGGGGTTCTGCTCCGGTTGACGGGGGAGGCGGGCGAATCCTATTTCAGTGACGCTCTTGGCGTACTCCCCGACTATCAAGATGCCGCAGAGAATCTGGCAAACGGCAGCGGAAGGATCATTACCGATACCCAGATCCGGGTGTGAACATCGCCTCGACACCGCGCGCGGCGGGAGGCGAGCCAGGAGGCTCAACACGATGCTCTACAAAAAGATTGACTTCGACTGCGAATGCGCAATCGAACTCTTTACGGCTTGCAACTATCACTGTGACTACTGCAGCGGCCCCAGGGCCAAGAAGCTAGTGCGACGGGGTCGGACGCCGGAGGACGTCGATCAAGTAATTCGCTTCTTCAACGACTCCGGGAAGAAGTGGCTGATTGGAATGTCGGGCGGGGAGCCGACCGTTCATCCCTTCTTCGGCGACCTGGTCAGCGGTCTGAACAAACAACACTCGTTCTACTTCTTCACGAACCTCACTTTCGAAGTCGAATCGTTCATGAAACTGGTGCCAGCAGATCAGGTCCAGTACATGAAAACATCCCTACATCCCGAAGCCGACGTCGAGACCTTCTTGGAGAAATACGAGCTCCTCTTCGGATTCGGCTACAACCCGATCCTGATCATGGTCTCTGCGCCCGACACCTTCGACCGGATCAAACAGGTCTCTGATTTCTGCCAGGCCCGGCAATACCCTTTCACCCTCTCGGTCATGGAGGGACCCTACCAGGACAAGAACTACCCCAACGACTACAGCGAACCAGAAGAGCGTTTCATCGAGGAGCACACTGCCGAGGCAGGGAACCTGATCCGGCTGTTTTCGAAGACCCCGGGTGGACTGAACACCTTTGGACTCTCCTGTCCTGCCGGCCATCAAAGCTTTGTCCTCGATCTGGAGAGCGGCAACGTGTTCAGCTGTGAATCGGTCAACCACATCCATGGAAACATCTACCAGGGAACCTTCTCTCCAAGCTCCCAAGACATCACCTGCCCAGCCGTGAATGGCTGTGTGGGCTACGACCGTTCTCCCTTCTTGCCCGGAGCTTACAAGGATTTCTTCACCGAAGGCTGGAACTACTGGCACCTGAAAGACGTCAAGAGCGACCCCGACTACCCCAACAATCTCCATCAAACCATCCAGGCCAATCAGAAGGCCTCAGGCGAGATGATCGAGGCTGCCCTTGAGGCAATTCATCAGCGGATCTCGGGCACCGACACGCTGTTCTGGGGTGCGGGCATCTACGGAGCAAAGGTTCTCTACAACTTCCAAAAAAGGTTCCCCGACGCATCCAACGGGAACTCTGCCGGCAACGTCATTGGCTTCATCGACTCACTGAAGGACCGCCGCAAGGTTACGGTTCTGGGACTTCCGGTCTACAGTCCCCAGGACGGAATCGTCAATCGCGCCAAGAAGATCCTCATTACCTCCTATGCCTTCGAGCGGGACATTCTCGAGGTCGCCAGGAAACTCGGGGTGAAGTCGGAGGTGATCGCCTTGCATCGCGACATCCTGAGTCCCATCGGCATCCGTTATGCCATCTTCTAAGGTCAGCGAGACCAGAAATCCATGAAGACTCTGTGGGTGATCAGCGGTGGAGTTGAGGCGATCCCTACGATCCGTCGAGCTCGGGATCAGGGCTTACGCGTCGTCGTCAGCGATGGGAATCCTGAGGCTCCTGGATTTCGCTACGCACACACGGCTATCGTGGCCAGTACTTACGATGCCGAAGCCACTGTCCAGGCAGCTCGTCAATACACTTCTGCGAATCAAAGAATTGACGGAGTCCTGTGTGCCGCTGCCGACGTTCCCGTTACCGTCGCTAGCCTCGATTTCCACGGTACTGGAAAGGACTAACATTTTTTAAGGGTAGCCGTTGAGTCGGTTAGTCAAATCGAAGGACCAGAGTTTTGCCGCCAAACCAAGGCATGGGCGTGGGATCATCACCCAGGCCCGAGGCGACCAAGTAGGGGTTATGGGCGCGCTTATCGAGGTGGACGGTGACTTGCTGCTCTTGGATCTGGACCCGGGCCGAGACGTCGAGGAGATTTCGGAAGATCTTTTTGGCTTGAGCCCGCTGATATTCGCGACCAATCTTCTCGGCCATGAGTCGATATAGGGAGCTGGCCATGAGGGTGATCTGGAGGTCAAAATCCACTTTGAGTCCCACCATCGAAGAGAGCGCGTCCAGGTGAAAGAACTGGATGGCTTCGGAGATGCCATTTTCGATGAGCATGCGTTGGGCATAGCGGGTGATCAGAGTCGAGGGGGCGCGGCGCAGATGGTTGGTCAGTAGGACGGTCGGTTCTTCGTGACCGAGTTCCATGAGGGTGAGCTGGCGCAGGGGACCTTCGTAATGTTTCAGGACGATCCGCTGGTCCAGGACTTTGGGGGTGCGAAAGATCCGAGTCAGGGCGGGTAAGGTGATGCGGTGCCAGGCGGAGGCGGGGCGGCTCCAGATCTGGCCCAGCATTTTTTGGGAGTGGCGGCGCAGGGTGATAAAGCCAATGCCCTGTTGGTTGAGGCGGTTCAGATGAGCATAGGTGGTCAACTGGGAATCGAAGACGAGTTCGGCCGGAGGCTGACCGCTGTGTTGGTGCCAGAACTGGACGAAGCGTTGCACCTCGTCGGCTCGATCGGCCCGGGGGACACCCGCATTGGCGTAGCATAAGACACGCTCGGTGGCGTCCCGAGCCAAAAAAACGAGGATGCCTTTTTGGCTGCGGCTGCGGGAAGAGACATAGTGTTTGTCCAAAGGTTCCTGCTGGCTATTGGCGGGGACGGTGTGAAAGTCCAGATCGAAGGAAGAGCCCCGGGGCAGGCCGGCGGCTTGGACCTGCTCAAACCAGGCTCCCATGAGGCGCAGGTTGGCGCGTCGGTCGACCCGGGAGCTGTAGGCGGCCAGGTAGGAGCGCTTGGGCACCACATTGAGACCGGCAAAAAGGGCGATGCCCTCGTCAAAGACCCGATCCATGACATGACTTTTTCTTTCGATGCCCAGCAGCTTCAGAGCCAGCAGGGTGCGCACGGCCTGCTCGGCGGGAATCATTTGGGAGCCGGGAAGGCGGGGGGGCTGCAGCACCGCCCCGAGATCGATCGATCGCATCAGCGGGACGAACAGAAACAGACCGCCGACCCGGGTGCGAAAGCTGCGCGGGGCCAGATTGATCTGCCGCACGTCGGCGATGGCTGCTGCTTCGGGCTTGAGGGTGGCGGGGCGTTGCTCATCCCGACGCCGGGGCAGTCGGGCGAAGCCCTCCTCTCGCAGCAGGATCGATAACGCATTGATGCTGATGGAATGGCCGGCGGCGGCCAACTCGCGTTGGATATCGTAGACCGAGAGGTTTCGCTTGCGCAGGGCGACGGCCCGTTCCCGCACCCGATCGCGGGCGGGCGCCGCTTGAGGCCCCCGGCGAATCGCCTGAAAGAAGCGGGCGCGCTTGCTGAGATCATGGCGAAACTGATGACAGAGGACGCGGAAGGCTCCTGGGGAATAGCCGAAGCGAGTGGCGACCTGCTGCGAGGGCAAGCCTTCGACGAAAAAGCAGCGCAAGGCCTCATACTGGCGCTGCAGAGGCGATTCGGGGGCCAGGAAGAATTGGGCCTCCGGAGCGGTCGGTCGGGTGTCATTAGTTAGTCCATTCCGATTACTGTATTCCAAACTATAACTATACTAGATATGAATGACAGAAAATGCTCAGCCTTTGATAGGGTTCTATTCTGCCTCATATCCAGACTTTTCTAGCATTCGCGTGGGGATCGTCCCTTGATCAGGTTTTAGGTATAGGATTACCTCTCTATCCAAATAGGTACTTCTATTTACTAACGTAGGTGGAAACACAGCAGGCGCAAGTCGCGCCGATCAAGGATTCTGGAGGGGGGCTCGAAGCGGAAAGGCGTCATTTGTACTGCCGTGGAAATCGAGGCTAGCGTAGCCCAGGAATTTGGTCTGGCAGGAGTGTCGCTCGAAACCGCACGTCTCACCTCGGACAAGCTCGCCATGAAGGACCAGCTGCGGGCGGCAGGCATCCCCATCCCATTCTACCGTCCCATCCACTCGACCCTGGATCTCCAGCAAGCGCTGGCGCTAAGCAAGCATCCGTTGATACTGAAACCAGTGGATAACCGCGGGGCCCGTGGTGTCTTGAGGCTGACGGGAGAAACCGACCCTGACTGGGCCTTCAACCACACACGCGCATGCTCGCCCACGTCGCGCGTGATGGTGGAAGAGTATCTGGAAGGCCCCCAGATCAGTACCGAAACGATTCTCGTCGATGGGGATGCTTCGACGCCTGGCTTCACTGATCGCAACTATGAATTCCTGCAAAGATTCTCTCCCTACGTCATCGAAAACGGGGGGCAGTCGCCCTCCAGGCTTGCCGAACCCGATCGAGCCGCAGTCACAAATCTAGTCGAGGAGGCCGCACGCGCCCTGGGCATACATACCGGTGTCGCCAAGGGGGACATGGTTCTGACTCAGGATGGACCCAAGGTCATCGAGATCGCCTCTCGATTGTCGGGAGGATGGTTTTCTAGTCACCAGATCCCTCTGGGAACCGGTGTCGACTTCCTGGGAGCCGCCATCCGGCTTTCCCTGGGTGAGAAAGTTCCAGCAGAGGAACTGCGTCCACGCTTCGCCAGAGGAGTCTCGATTCGGTTCTTCTTCCCCCAGGCCGGCAGGGTAGCAGCAATCAGAAACCTGGACCAGTTTCGATCCATCCCATGGCTTCCCATTCTGCATCTCTCCGTCGAGGTTGGAGACGCGACCGCAGCTATGACCGACCACACCCAGAGGGGAGGCGTCGTGCTAGCCACAGGGAGGGATCGCGAAGAAGCGGTCGCTCGGGCAGAAAACGCAGTCAGGACGATCGAGATCGAGACGACGCATCCTCAAGTCGAGAAAGGCATCTTTTCTGATGGAAGGACTTCAGCTGCCTGCGGCTAGTGTAACGCCCGAAGCTCTCAAGGCATCTTCGGCCTGCCTGAGCCTGTACACCATCTTTCATCTCAACCTGGCCTACTCTTCAATCGAAGAGGAGCTTCGCCCCCAGGTCATCCGGCGCTGCTATTGGCCACTGCTGGAGCTGACTCAACGGCTTCAGATTCCGTGCGGCATTGAAGCCTCGGGCTACACCCTCGAAACAATCGCCGCTCTCGACCCAGCTTGGATCGACGAACTCAGAGTTCTGACCACGGTCGGTAGGTGCGAATTCGTCGGCAGCGGCTACGCTCAACTGATTGGTCCCCTGGTTCCCGAAGAGGTCAACCGCGTCAACCAACGCCTTGGCCGTGAGGTTTATGAGCAGCTCCTGGGGTTTGCCCCCCGCCTTGCCCTGGTGAACGAGCAGGCCTACTCCGCCAGCATGGTGAGCCTTTACCGTCAAACCGGTTACGAAGCCATCTTGATGGAGTGGGACAACCCGGCCTCTGCACACCCAGAATGGGACCCCAACTGGCGTGCGGACCTGGCGGCGAAGAGATTGGCCTGATCTGGAACACCTCTATTGCCTTCCAGAAATTTCAACGTTACGTCCATTCCGAGATCGATCTGGACGAGTATCTGACCTATCTCCACGAGCACGCCGATCTCCATGCGGGGGCCTTCTTACTCTATGGAAACGACGTGGAGATCTTTGACTTTCGACCGGGTCGGTACCATACCGAGGCGCCGCTCGGCAGCAGCAGCGAGTGGACGCGAATATCTGAGCTGTTCCAGGTTTTGAAGCTAGACGGACGCTTCAGTTTTGCTTCACCCAGCCAGGTCCTGGACTTGATGGGAATGCCAGGATCCGGCAACCGACTCAGACTGGAGTCAGCAGTCGAGCCGATTCCGGTCAAGAAGCAGAACAAATACAACATTACCCGTTGGGCCGTCACGGGCCGAAACGATCTGGAAATCAACACGGCCTGTTGGCAATGCTATCGAGCCCTAGCAGAGAAAACCGCTCCCGGAGACGATCTCTGGCGCGAGTTGTGCTACCTCTGGAGCAGCGATTTCCGTACCCATATAGGCCAAAATCGCTGGAACAACTACCGCAAACGGCTTGCCGATTTCGAACGAAAGCTCTCCGTCCCACAGCCGGCGACGGACGATTCAGAAGAGAATACGTCCGCATCAGTCCCCCACACACCCCTTCCGAAGAGCATCATCGAGCAGCAGGGAAACCATATCTTCATCCGTAGCGATCAAGTCCAGATTTCCCTGAATCGAAGGCGGGGACTAGCCCTCGATCACCTGGGATTTGGATCAAATGGAGAAACCAAACTATGTGGCACCCTCGCCCACGGCTACTACCAGGACATCTCTTTGGGATCGGACTGGTACAGCGGCCACGTAACTCTGGAGTGCTTCGGTCAGCCCAAGGTTACTGACCTGGAACCCGTCGAACCAACGGTCGAGGAGGGCCCAGAGTGGGTACAGGTCAAGGCAGAGGTGCCCACTCCTCTCGGTCCTGTTCGCAAACAAATCAGGGTCTTCGTTGGGATTCCGAGAGTAGAGCTAAGCTATGACATCGATTGGCGAAAGGTACCCATCGGGGCGCTGAGGATAGGTCACTTCACCTTGAATCCTGCGGCCTTCGACCGGTCTCTGCTCTACTATCGGACTCATCTGGGGGGACAGGAACAGGAAAAGTTCCATTTGTGCGGGACCCGGATGGACCACACGGCGCCGGTTTCCTTCGGCGTCTCTGCACGCCATGCCATCGGAATAACGGGTGGCTCCGTCGAGTTCGGTGATGGTTCCACCAAGCTGCGGTTGGAGGTCGACAAGGAACAGGCGGCCTTGGTGGGAATGGTCATCTATCGGGAAGTAGACGATAGCTTCTTCTGTCGACTGGCGCTCTCTGCCCAGGAAGTAGACGAAACCAGAAGGGGCCGAACCGATTCGCTGAGATTTCGCTCAAGAATCACGCTGAGTGCCTGACTCGCTACTTCCCCCCAGGATGCACCCGGCTCAGCTTCGATCACGCCGCCTGGGAATGAAGGTTGGTGTTCTCGCGCCTCGGCGACTGACCGTTCTCTAGCAGCCTCCTACCTACCGAATCGAGCAAGCAGTCAAGCTCATCGGGATCGCTCACCTGCACCAGACGTTTCTGCAGATTCGCCAGGTTGGAGTACTGCTTCAAATAGCGAGTGATATGCTTTCGAATCAGGATAAGAGACCTGTTCTGACCGTAGAAATCGGACATTCGCTTGAAGTGTCGTCTGATGAAATCGGCTTTCTCGGCAAACTCGACTTGAGCTCGGTCCCGTCGCTCGAAGATCCAGGGATTCCCCATCCCCTCCCGACCAATCATGACTGCGGTACATCCAGTGTGCCGCTTGATTCGGTCTATATCCGCTACGCAGCGAACGTCTCCGTTACCGATTACGGGCACGGTGGCGATCTCGACAATCCGGGCGATAGCATCCCAGTCCGCCTGACCACTGTAGGCTTGATTCTTCGTCCGACCGTGGACCGCTACCAGACTGGCACCGTTATCTTGTAGCGCGCGGACAACGTCCAGGTAGTTGCACGAGTCCTCGTCCCAGCCCAGCCGAATCTTCCCAGTGACCGGAACCTTTAATACTCGGGAAAGACGAGAAAAGATTCGGCCAATTTTTCGAGGATCCCGAAGCAATCCCGCCCCTGCGCCACGTCCGCTCACTTTGCGCACCGAGCAGCCCATGTTGAGGTCGACAATGTCAGGTCCCAGTTCCTCAATACGTCTGGCCACCTCCACGATTCGATCCTCCTCGCTGTCAAAGATCTGAAAAGTGACCGGCCGTTCCTCGGGACGATAAGAAAGCATCTGGAGCGTTCTCTCTCCCGGACCCGCAAGATAAGCAACCACCGAGACAAACTCGGTGTAGCTCATCGCGGATCCGTACTCCCGGCAAAGAGACCGGTAAGGAAGATCGCTGAAACCTGCCATCGGCGACAGGATAAGGTCTCCGGAGACGGGTATATCCCTGACCCGGAATGTGGGTGCTATAGCGCGACCTCGGGAGAGGTGACTATCAACAGTCATCTCAATAGGATAGGACTTGGCGACGGGTTTTCGCAACACGAGGGGACTAGGCTGAAACTTCATTGGCGAACCTAGCTTTGGCCTCCAGGCCGAAGTCTTATGCTTCCGAGCCTTTGGCTCGGACGGCGGCCTGGAGCCCACCGCTACGCCGGACCCAAAGTTTCCTTCTGAATGATCCGGCTCGCAGCTAAAGTGAAACTTGAACAGTGAACAGTGCCCTGAACGGGTGGACTGCCAGTATTACGAACCCAAGTCCGGGGTGGCCTTGAGAGTCTAGCCCGCATTTCTCATGCCTGTCGTAGCGAGGCGTCGCAAGGGCCGTCCTGGCAAGGCTTGCGACCGAGGCCTCCGCAGTCGTATTTGTACAGTACGTCGAGGAGGCCGACCGAGCGAAACACAGCCAGGGCGGATGATTGCGGCGACGTAGTAGACCGGCGATGAGAAATGCGGGCTAGGTGCGACGCTCGAGCTGAGGTCTATTTCCCCTTTTTTTTCAACTGTGAGAGAAGCTGGGAAGAAGGGACAGCTGACTTGCTTGCCAGTTGGTTTTGACTGACGATGGCGTCGTAGACTTCATTACGGTGAACGGGGATTTCGCGAGGCGCCTTGATTCCAATGCGGATCTGATCTCGATTGATGGAGAGTACCGTCACCTGGATGTTGTCCGAGATAACCAGACTCTCACCAACCTTGCGAGTGAAGACCAGCATTCACCAAGCTTCCATCAAAGGGCGCTCGATCGGGTAACCTTGTCCAAGCAGAACAATCTGGGCTGCCTTGCTGTTATCGGAGTTGACGACCACAGGCGCCAACAGATTCATGGTCGCTTTCAGGGCATCCTCCGAGACCGTTACGACACACCAGATAAGCAGATCCGAGTCGTCTGTGAGTTCCAGGTTACTCCTCTGCTCCGCCGTCAACTCTACCTTGTAGTCGGGCTCCAATACCAGTGGATCGATAACAGGAAAGGAAATTTCCGGCTGCTCGATCGACTGCAGAAATCTAAGCGGCTCGCAGGCTGCTGTATCTATTAGGAGAAAGCGGTGGAGTTGCTCGAACCCAGGCATCCCCGCTGGGAACAAGATCAGGTCCTCGTCCCTGAAATCAACCGTTCCGAAGTTGGAGGTAGCTAGGCTAGACGACATCAGCCCAGAATATCGAAGAGGGTTGGTTGGTTCAACCGAGCTCCGACCGACATGGAGGCTCTCAAGGCCGTCTCATCTTGCAGAAGCTGAGAGATGGAGTTCGCAAGATCGGCATCCTCCAGATAAGAGGCCTCCTTTATCAGCGCCAGTCGTTCCTCAGCATGCCGAGTGTTGGTCTTCTCAACCTGATTCAAGGTCTGGGCGACCTTCACCCGTGCAGAGTCCACGTCTTCCGCAGCGGCGGTCAGCTTTGGCAGGAGGGCCAGGACTGCATCGGTATCCGACGCTCTGAGGTTGCTGGCCACTGCCGCGACGGTGTTGAGAAGATCGGAGTCTGCTTCGGTAAAAACATCGGACCCCACAACATTGGACGCAACACCGAGGCCATCCGAGATCTCAATCTGGTGGACGTATGCGTCGCCTTGGTAGATATAGGTCGATCCCGAAAGAACGAAGGGCTGGGTGAGGACCTCACTGCCGGCGAAAATATGCTCGCCGTCGACTCTGGTGTTCCCAATAAACACCATATGCTCGAGGATCTGCTCAACCTCGGTGGCAATGACAGCTTGCTCTTGTGGAGAGCGGATTCCGTTGATCCCCTGATTCGCCTTTTCGGCGACAGTGTTGATCAGGTTCCTTAATGAGTTGAGACTACCCGAAGTAGCCCCCATCTTGGCTTCAACCCGTTGAGCGTTCCTCGAGTATTGATTGACTCGAGCGATACTGTCACGAAGACGCAACAGCCGCGCACTTCCCACCGGGTCCTGGGAGGGCTTGGTTATTTTCTTGCCTGAGCTGACCTCGTTGCTGCGTCTTGCAACCCACTCACGAACCTGCTCCAGGTGCGTCAGGAAGTTCCGAAGCATGCTGTTATCAGAAACTCTCATGTCCAATCCGTTACCTGATCAAGTTCATGGTCTCGGCTAGCAGCTCGTCCAAGGTTCTCATCACCCTGGCAGTGGCTTGATAAGAGCGTTGATACTGGATCATGTTGACAGCTTCCTCGTCCAGTGAGACTCCCGAAAAGGAGTCACGCTGATTCTCCAGCTCACTGAGGACGCGGTCTTGCCCTAGCATGTCCTCCTGGACCTCCCGCGCCGCCAGACCTGCGTCGAAAACCAGTTCAGAAAAGAACTCGCCGAAGGTTCGGTCGCCCAATTCAGTCAGACGGGTATCGCGGAGATCTGCGATCTGCTGAGCAACTGCTCCATTGCCCGGACCGGACGAGAGCGCTCCGGCGGCAACATGAGACGGGAGCAGCGTGGAATTGATTGCCAGCGTGCTCGCCTCGCTCCCAGCGGTAAACGTGAAAAAATCGCGGCCGCTGATATCGTCCAGCCCCTCACCGCTTTGGTGCAGTGTATTGACTTGGTCACCCAAAGTTGCGGCCAAGGTGTTCAGTTCGCCTCGAAAGCTCGGGAACACTTGAGATTGTAATTCAAGCGTCGCTCCCAGCCTTCCCTCGTTGATGCTGGAAGTGATGTCCACACCATCAACGGTTAGAGAGAATCCTCCCGAGGCCTCGTCCAGCTCGATTGTATGCGCCGTGTGACCGTTCATGAGAAGGCGGCCTGTGCCGACGGTGGTGACGTGCAGACCCTGATCGGTCTGGTAGTAGTGAAAGTCGATCTCACCAGCTAACTGCCGTAAGATCTGCTCTTGTTGGTCTTGAAGAGGGCCCGCGTCCAGCCCCTGACGTAACAAAGACGTCACCTCTGCATCGACCCTGGAGAGTTGCTTGAGCAGCGAATTCGTGTGGGCAACCGAGTTCCGAGCTTCGGCCCGGTTGTCCCTTTCGAGTGAAGCAATCGCCAGGGATGTATCCTTGATCACATCGGCTGTTCGCTGCCCCTCTGCCAGCACTGATTGTCGAAACTCGAGCGAAGCAGGATTCGCCTCGAGCTCGAGGAAACTGTCGAAGAACCGAGAAATCTGAGCAGAGATACCCGACCCCTCAGAGCCATACAGAACGGCTTCAATCTGCTCCAGGGTAAACCTTTGCCCAGACAGGTTACCTCTCCTCTGAAGTTCACCCAGAATGCGGGTTTCGATGAGATTGTTTCGAGTGGAGGTAATCCGGTCTATCTCCACTCCACCACCCAGTACACCAAAAGCAAAAGTTCCTATATCGGAACTTTCAAAGACGGGTCGCCGGCGACTGTAGCCAGGTGTGTTGACGTTGGCGACGTTTTCACTCACCACCGCCAAGGCCGATTGCAGGCTCGCAAGAGTCCTTGCCCCAGCCCTTAAACCGTCGAATAAGCCACTCATAGCTTGATACTCGAATAGTTCAGCACGCGAAACTGGCCCGTCTTACGGCTCCCGTATTGGGACTAAGCTGGCCCTGACCGTCATAGCTCGTGACGCTCCGGAAGATCTCCTGGAGCATCCCCTGCACGAAGGAAAGCGAGCCATAGACATAGCGGTAGTTCCGCAGGTTGACCCGAAGCAACTCCCGGATCGCAGCCTCTAGGCGCCGAAGCAGAGTTCGGGCTTTTACTCGACGCTCCCCTTCCAGTCCCAGAATCCATTCGGAGACAGAGGTCTCCCCCAAGAGGGCCCTGATTCGGTCCTCGGTGTCCCGGATGGCATGAGTCAGCGGAGCTTCTGGATCCGTCTTCTCCTGGGAGTCCGGACTTCCCTGAAAGAGCCCTTCAAACCGCAAGACTTGCGTCTCGAGAAGCTTCTCATAAAGGTTCACCTCGCGCTCGAGAAGGTCTACGACGTCTTGGAACTTCATACTGGTTGTACTCGGATATCCAGGTTCAGATCGGAAGGAGCTTCGGGCGTTTGTCCTGGAACCTGTTTGGAACGCTCATTCCGTAGGGGTAACGGCCGGTGGGACTTGCGTCTCTTCTTCTGTTGGCAGGCACCCGTCCGCTCGACCCGAGCCCAGGGAATTTGAGTGACAGAACTGCGCTCCAGCATCTTGCACCTCCCAAGCCTGGGGGATCACTGTTGGAGCGTCGAACGCCCCTCAGCTACCCCGGGAAAGCGCGCTCAAGCTAGCTCGTCGACGATACCGCCCTTGATCATCGACTCGGCGACTACATCAGCCTTGATATCGTAGGTCCCTGCTTTCAGCTTTTCCGAGATTTCGTGAACACGCTCGGTTCGCACTTCAGGGGCCTCGTGTACCTTCTGCTGATAAGTCTCGAGTTGCCGGCTCGAGGCAGAAAACTCCAGTCGGTCTCCGACCTGATTCAGCTCTTGAACTCTTTTGGATTGTTCCTGAGCCGAGTTCTCGGTCTTGCCGACATGCAGCTTAGAATCAACAAATGGATTGTTTCCGTCAATCTTCATAAAGCCCTTACCTTCCACCTTTCTTAACCAGCCTTATCGGACCTCACCAGAAGAACTTTACCCCTAACCCGGATTTCTCAAAGACAAGAAAAAGCAGTCAGCTCTATGTGATATAAAGTCTTTGTTATCAGATACTTAATAATCACAAGGAGCTGACTACTATGACCACAGAGTGTATCGCTTCCAAGCTGGAGTTTCAAGAGCTAGAAGGGCGCCGAGTCGAGGCAGAATTCAATGGGGGGCAGATCACCTCAGACTCCGGGGGGTTGCTGTTACGGGAGGTGGAGAGCCGCTATGGGTTCATTAGCGGCTTGGCCGCCTGCTTTGGGGACCGGCGCGATCCTCGCTTCACCGAGTTCAGTGTGGAGGAACTGGTGGGGCAGCGGATTTACGGACTGGCCCTAGGCTATGAGGATGTCAACGATCATGAGGAGCTCCGGGCAGATCCGCTGATGGCGGTGTTGGTCGGCAAGGAAGATCCCTTGGGGAGGGATCGGCGAGCGGAAGCGGATCGAGGCAAGGCGTGTGCGGGCAAGAGCACCCTCAATCGTTTGGAGTTGTCCTCGGTGACGCAGGATAAATATCGCAAGACGCCGGTGGATGAAGCCGCGGTCGAAGCGTTTTTGGTGGAGCAGTTCATTCGGGTGCGAGGCGGGAAACCGAAGGAGTTGGTCTTGGACCTGGATGCGACGGATGATCCGCTGCACGGAGAACAGGAGGGTCGTTTCTACCATGGCTACTACCGGTGTTACTGCTACCTGCCGCTGTATGTGTTTTGCGAGGGGTATGTGCTGGGGGCCAAGCTGCGGGTGTCGAACCTGGATGGCTCCGAAGGAGCGGTCCAGGAGATGGAGCGGATGGTGGGACAACTGCGGGCGAAGTGGCCGAAGGTCCGCATTACTCTGCGGGCGGACAGCAGCTTTGCCCGCGAGGCGTTGATGAAATGGTGTGAGGAGCATCGAGTGGATTACGTCTTCGGTCTGGCCCGCAATCAGCGCTTAGAGGGGGCCCTGGAGTCCGAGTTGGAACAGGCCCAGGCACTGCAACAAGCCAACGGCAGCAGCGCCCGAGTCTACAAGGACTTTCGTTACCAGACGCGCAAAAGCTGGAGTCAAGAGCGGCGAGTGGTGGGCAAGGCCGAGTACACGGGTAAGGGATCCAATCCCCGCTTTGTCGTCACCTCGCTGGGAGCGAAGCGGTGGCCCGCCCAAAAGCTGTACGAGGAGCTGTACTGCGCGCGAGGGGAAGCGGAGAATCGGATTAAGGAGCAGCAGCTAGAGCTGTTTGCCGATCGGACCTCGACGCACCGCATGAAGAGCAATCAGCTGCGCCTGTGGTTTTCCTCGGTGGCTTACAATCTGCTGCACACGCTCAGGTGTGTCGCTTTGAAGGGGACCCAGTGGGCGAAGGCGCAATGCCAGACGATTCGCCTCAAACTGTTGAAGATAGGAGGCCAGATTCGGGTCAGTGTCCGACGGGTGAGCTTGTCGCTGAGCGAGGGTTATCCTTACCAAACACTCTACGCCCAAACCTTGGCCCAGCTTCAACAGCTCGGCTGAGCGGAGGCAAACCGGAAATCCCAACCATCTGCAACTGAGGCGGCTGAGGTGTGTCTGAAAAACCGGTTTTCCGCCTTCAACATAGGTGTCACCAAGCTCTCGCACTCTACAGTGCCCTCAACTGAGACTTCGGCTCAAACCAGAGTCGAAAAATCGACTAAAATCAGCCTTTCTGCTTTCACTATGAGAAATCCGGGCTAAAGTGTGATCGGGGTCACATTTTCATAAATTATTTTGCGTCTTCGGATGACTCGTCAAAGGATGCACCAGGCGGCCCCCTTTTTCCATCTCGATATGGAGGTGCGGGCCAGTCGCCCTTCCTGTCTTCCCAACCCGGCCCAAGATCTGGTTGGCAGTCACGCTCTCGCCGCTTCGTACCAGTGCCTCCTTGAGATGACCGTAGCGAACGCGGGTGCCCTGGTTGTCTTCGACTATGACTGTGTTCCCATAGCCTCGCCGCCACCCGGAGAAAACAACCTTACCACCGCCCAGAGACGGCACCGGGGTTCCTTCGGGCGCAGCCAGGTCTACCCCTTTGTGATAGCGCAATTCCCCGTTGATTGGATCACGGCGCCAGCCCATGTCGGAAACCGGGCGATAGGGACTTTCAGTGGCCGCTGGAACTTCCTTCGGGCTCCCGTTCTCGCGCTTGAGCTGGCCCTCAATCAACTCGGCAATTCCCAGGCTCTGCTTGCGCGCCAGGGAGCGAGCCAGCTGTTGATCCATCATTTCGAGGTAGGTTTCGTGTCCGGCCTCTTTGGGAAACAGGCCTCCGCTCTCCACACTTCGCCGCATGGTCTTCAGCAGATAGGCCAACAGGAGAGCTTCGAACTCCTGTGCTACCTCCGAAACAGAACGGCTATCTCGAATGCTGGCAATGGGGTCGCCCATCGAGGGCAACATAGCATGGCTGATGAATGGTGCTGACATACTCAGATAATCTCCAACGTCGCCTGCAAGGCACCCGCTGCTTTGATCGCCTGTATGATCGCGAAGATGTCCCGAGGTGTTGCGCCCACTGCGTTGAGGGCTCTCACTACGTCATCGATACTAGCGCCTTCTTCTATGACGACTTGTTTCGCGGGCTCTTCCTGGACCTCGACCGTCTCATTGGGAACGACGACGGTCTCTCCGCTCGAGAACGGGGACGGTTGGGAAATGGCGAACTGGGTGCCTATCTGGACAGCCAAGGCCCCATGAACGATGGCCACGGCCGAGATCCGAACCTTGTTGCCAAAGATGATCGTTCCCGTCTTCTCATTAAGGACGATCTTGGCGATACGGTCCACGTCCAGGACCTGGTTCTCAATCGTCGCAATGAAGGGCACGATGTCTGATCGATGCTCTTCAGGAACCATGATCT
The DNA here is from genome assembly GCA_965218775.1 of Acidobacteriota bacterium. Classification (GTDB taxonomy): domain Bacteria; phylum Acidobacteriota; class UBA6911; order RPQK01; family JAJDTT01; genus CAUZIZ01. The sequence continues at coordinate 105,671 of CBDCLS010000001.1, forward strand.
TGACCGCCCGGCTATCCATAGGACGGGCGATACCAGCCAGCATTTTCTGGTTGATCACGTCGGCTAACCTTTTGGCCGTCGTGAAATCGCTTTCGTGCAGGATCAGATTGAGCACTGACCTACCCTGCAGCGAGACCTCGACCTCTTCCTCCACGGTTCCCCCTTCGGGCACTCTTCCGACGGTGGGCTGGTTCTTCTGAACTCCAGAGGTAGCCGATCGGGCGGAAAACCCTCCGATGGAAACGGCTCCCTGTGCAACCGCGTACGGCTGCCCATTGGGAGCCAGCAGATCTGACCTCAGGAGAACTCCCCCCTGCAAGCTATCGGCGTCTCCTATGGAAGAGACGGTGACATCGATCCTGCTGCCTTTCCGGGCGAAAGCGGGAAGGACAGCTGTGACCATGACAGCCGCAGTATTGGTGATCTGGATCGAACGGGCAGGAATCGTGATGCCCAGCCGATTCAAGAGATTGGTGAGGGTCTGGGTCGTAAAGAAAGTCTGACGGCTGTCGCCTGTTCCATCCAGGCCCACCACCAGACCATAGCCTAGCAGCTGGTTCTCCCGGACACCCTGAAACCTGGCGATGTCCTTGATCCTGGACGGCTCTCCCCAGAGACTCGCCGTCAACAGCGCCATGCCCAACAAGAACAGACAAACAGGCTTTCTCATTGGCCACTCCACGGAACCAATCCTGGAGGACGAGGCCGTTTGTTTCGGCATGGTTGGGCTAGGTACTCCATTGCGGCCTAGAAAGGCCAGATCCCTGACAGTACCTGATAGAGGACGCCAGGTCTTTGGGCCTCCGATACCAACCCCTGTCCCTGAACTTGGATCTCCAATTCGGCCAGTTTGGTAGACGGAACCGAGTTGTTGGGTGAAATGTCCTGGGGTCGAACGACGCCTCTCACCGTGACCATCTGTTGCTCGTTGTTGATCGCGATTGCACGGTTGCCTTCCAGCAGCAGCGAGCCGTTGGGAAAGACTTCAACCACCCGAGCAGCAATGCTGGTACGCAAAACGCTTCTTCTCGTTGTCGAAGCGTCCCCCGTGAACTCACGTGTACGGGAGCCACCGGCCAGGTTCGGAAGCTCGGAGACCACCTTCTCGAGTCCATAGAGATTAGGAAACTTTGAGTCCATGTTCTCCGCTCTGGAGCTTTCCGTAGTGGCCTCGGCCAGGGCACTGGTCTCTTCCAACACCTGGATCGTCACGATATCGGCCAGTCGGCCCGCCTTAAGATCGCGAAACCCTCCTGCCAGATAGGCAGTTTCAGACCAGAGAGATCCGTGTCCCTGCCGGTTGTCGGTAGGCAGGGATCTAGCCTGACGAACATAGTCTGAGAGGGTATCCCCAGATCCCGCCTTCTTGGCAGATCCACCACATCCAACCACAGTCAATAAGAGCGCGATAAGAAGCTGACGAAGGGTTCCGTTCATCCGATTTCCTCCGGAAGCGAGACGCGCACAGTCTTGTTTCCAATCACCTCCACCCGCAGGAGCTGATGGCTTTCTAGGTTCTCGACCTGAATGGTGTCGCCCAGCGTTCCTGCATCGCGCGCCCTCCCCAGGGTGCTGACACGAAAGGTGCGCCCCTGGGCGATGACGGTCACCACATCGTTTCTTGCCACCAACATCGGCGTCTTGAGGTGACTGGCATCCAGAACCTGACCCGCCTCGAGGCCTCGCTTGGCGACCAGGTTCACGACCCGGTCCGGGTCGGTATAGAAAGACTCCAGACGGCTGAAGCTCCGCTCCATCAGCGTAAGATCCGAGCGCTGCAGCTTCTGGCCATAAGCGACGGGACGCGAGAGAACAACTACCTTGGACAGAGCCGAGGCGTAGATTCTGGCCCACTGACTCTTGGCGTGTTTGCCGTCGACGAAGAAATCCAGCTTGAGGCTCAGACCGTCCAAGTGGTTCAAAGGGTCTGGTAGAACCACTTGAACCCTGAGCTCTCCTCTCGGGAGGATCAGGTCCTGGGGAACATCGATTCTCACGATGTCGAAGGTGAGGTCGGATCGATAGGCTTCAAACGCCCCCCGAATCGCTTCCCTGATCGCTGACCTGCCTACCACCTGGCTCTGACGAGTGATGAGAACCCGCTCCGGCATTTCCAGCCGAAGGTTGTGCAAATCGATAGCCCCCCTCTTGAACTGCTCCAGCAGGTAGGATTTCTCCAGCCAGCGGTAGTGCCCGGGATAGGGAGAGTAGCCAATTGGAAACGCATTGAGGCGATCAGACTCGGGCTCTATTTGAGCAATGTCACCCAAGGAAAGGGTCTCGGATGTAACCTCGATTCGCTCTGGGACGCGCACTGTCTGCCCCAAAGCGAGGGGGAGCAGACTTCCCAGGACAAAGAGCTGGGAAAGGTGACGGAAAAGTGGCAATAGTGTCAAGATCTGGCTTTCGAGCATCATTATCTCGTCAGATTGTTGACCTGCTCGTACATTTCATCTGCCGAGCGGACCACTCGCGAACTCGATTCGTAAGCGCGCTGGCTCACGATGAGATTGATCATCTCCTCCACGATATTGACATTGGACTGTTCGAGAAATCCCTGGTTGAGCCTACCCAGGCCGTTCTCGCTGGGTGATCCGGTAACCGGATCCCCGCTGGCTGCGGTGGGGAGAAACAGGTTTTTTCCGATACTGTCCAGCCCGGCAGGATTGGCAAAGCTTGCGATCTCGATCCTGCCCACCTGCTGCGCATTGCTCTGACCGGGAAGGCTGACGGACACGGTTCCGTCCTGAGCGATGCTAACCTGCGCTCCCTCCTGAGGGATCGCGATCTGGGGTTCCACAGGGTCCCCGGAGGCGGTCACGAGATTCCGCTCCCGATTCAGATGAAAGGCACCGGCTCGGGTGAAGGCGATCTGTCCATCCGGCATCCTCACCTGAAAGAATCCCCGCCCTGAGATGACGACGTCCAGTTGATTCCCCGTGGTCACAAAATCACCCTGTGTGAAAATGATCTCGTTCGAAACCGCCTGAGTCCCGAGTCCAATCTGCAGACCCGTTGGAACTTCAGTCGAGGAAGAGGCATTACTTCCAGGTGCGATCAGGTTCTGATAGAGCAGATCCTGGAATTGAGTACGTCTCTGCTTGAACCCAGTCGTATTGACGTTAGCGATGTTGTGTGCAATGTTGTCGATATTGATCTGCAAAGCCTCCATTCCGGTGGCCGCGCTATAGAGTGCCCTTAGCATAGTTATCCTCCGATGTAGACTAGTTACAAACGAGCCACGTCATCCAGGACCTTGCGGTCCACGTTGTCGGAGAGAGATCGAACGACTCGACTCAACAGTTCAAAGCTGCGCATGATGGAAATCGCCTCGGCCACTCCCACAATCGGATTCACGTTGGCCTGCTCCAGAAAGCCCTGCCTCAGGGAGAGCTCACTGGGAACCTTTTCGCGAGCTGCCGGACCTGCCTGGAAGAGGGTTCCTGCGGCTTTCGACAGATGGGCAGTATCCTCGAACGAGACGATTTTCATCCGTCCCGCCCTAACCCCATCCACGCTCACCTCTCCAGCCGCCGAGATTTGAACCTCACCTTGGGGAAGAACGAGCCTGGAGTTCTTGCCCACTCCGCTGGCGTCCATCCGCAACAATGGATATCCGTCTCCGGAGACCAACTCGTTATTCTGGCTGATGCGAAAGCTGCCGTTGCGCGTGTAGCGGATGCCGTGGGGAGTCTCGACCGCGAAGAATCCGTCACCAGCCAAGGCCACATGGAGCGGATTGCCTGTCCGGACCAGCTCACCGGGGCTCATGTCGATGACGGTTCTCACCCTTACCAGTGAGCCGTTCGTAGCCCTCTCGATATCGCTCATCTGGTCCTTGGGCACACGGCTCGTATTGCTGAAAGTAATCAGTTGCTTCTTGAATCCAGCTGACCCCAGATTGGCCATGTTATTGGCAGAAACATCCAGGGACTTGGCTCTACTGTTTAGCCCAGTGAAGGCCATGAACAAGCTATGACTCATAATCCTCCTCAATGAATATGCAACTCTCGTGCCAATGTCTGGTGTGGCTAGCCCCAGCGGTCAGACTCGTGCAGGAAGTCCAAGGTTCCGCCCAGGAAAAACGCGGGCCGCCAAGATGATTGGGTCGCCACAGCAGGTTCGGCATGATCATCCGGCCTCGACTCCGCCGATCGCGGTGGGCAGTTCTTGCCCAATCGACTCGGCAAACTTCTCCAGCGAGCGTTCGATGAACAGGTCAGCCCAGTGGCCGCGTCGAACGTATCTGCACCAAAGGCTCTCCCCCAGAGACTCGATTCGAAGCTCTCGGGCAGCGAATGTCCCCACTCGGGAAACCACCTCCTCCAGGATTTCTCGGGGACGGGCGGTCTCGAAATACAAGATCTCACTGGAGGAATCTTCGTGGGACTGAAGAAACTCCCGCAAACCCTCTTCGACGTTGTCATCGCTTGCCAGAAAGGCGTGCACGGAACAGTCGAGCATCTTCCGCAGCATATGAACCACAGATACTGGATTGCTTGCAGCGGTCACGATTACGAGAGATCCGCTGGTTTGCTTGTACTCGAGAGGGAGCATCCGGAACTCGACATAGAGTCTCTTGGGAAGACGATCGAGAAGATTCCCGCTCAGGTCTGGTTTGATTTCGCCTATCCAGGGGAAGCCTAGTTGTTGGCTCAGAGTTGCCGTTAGCTCTCGTGAGCTGACGAAATTGAGACGAGTCAGCCATTCTCCGGTGCTGCCACCTTGTTGAGCCTGCATTCTAAGTACAGCCTCCAATTGATCCTCGGTGATGATCCCCTTCTCCACCAGAATGAACCCGAGTCGGGACTTTCTGATATCCAGGGGCTCTTCCTCGGAACCTTCCCAGAACCGCTGAATGACCGGAAAAATCGCTCCTTCGAGGCACTCTATAGAGCAGTACCACTCGCGCTCCCAGTGAACGCCCTGGCGCACGACCGGTTGGAGCCACTGACGCAAGAGGCTCTCCCTCTGGTCGCACCGTAGGTTACTGCAGGGTACGGCCTTCATCATCAATTCCCTGTTTTGCGAAGTGTCTTTGCAAACCCAATACCAATTCGGTCTCACCACTTCGGAGGCCTAACTTCTCCGAGATTTCCCCCGAAGTGAGTCCCCTTTCAGCCAGTGAAAGGACGTGGTGTTTCTTGTCCAGCCTGGTGGGACGAAAGTCTTGCGGTTCAGTTGAGAATGCCGGTCCCAGACCGATTCTTCCGAGAGTGACCTGGAGATCCCTGAGCCTCTCGCCGTGGGTCTTTTCAAGAGAGCCTAGCCTCGATTGCAACTTGGACTCCGCCAGCTCGCGAATCTCCTTCAGCTCAATTAAGAGCCGACTGATCTCGGCCTGATCTCTTCTGATGGAAATGCAAACAAGAAGGAGTGCGAAGAAAAACGCGAGCAGCAGATAGGGAATAGCGATTGAGGTTGCTTCAATCGAGATAAAGTCCGCCAGGGTTGCGCAGATCTGGGCCAGATACCTCATTCCGAATCTCCAAGTGAGGCGATTCGCGCGGCTGGGGTGTCGATCTCAGTGATCTGGATCCCGTAGTACCCATCGATTGCGACGATCTTTCCCCGCGCGAACATCTTTTCGTTGACCTTCAAGACCGCTAGCTCGTCAGGTGCCTGGTCCAGGGCCAGCACCGATCCCGATGTCAACGTCAAGATGTCCTTCAGGGGAAGGCAGGTCGATCCGAAGCTAACCGTTAGGGGTAGCTCAATGTCCAGAATACGCCGCACCACAGATGGGTATTCATGGGTCGCCTTTACTGTCTCTGGCAGCTTACTCGGAGTGACATTTTCATCCACAGCCTCCGCGGACGCTACCGTCTCTGGCGGTTCACTCGGAGTGACGTTTTCATCCACAGCCTCCGCGGACGCTACCGTCTCTGGCGGTTCACTCGGAGTGACGTTTTCATCCACAGCCTCCGCGGACGCTACTGTCTCTGGCGGTTCACTCGGAGTGACGTTTTCATCCAGAGTCTCCTCGGGGGGAGGCGTCGAGACGGCTTTGTCTTGATCTTGGGGCATCTCCGGTTCGGTCATGAGCTCTCCTCTATACGATCTGAATCGCTTTTCGACGCTCGGAAATCACAATCTTCGCCGCGAATTTTTTGGAGTCGTTCAGGGACACATCCAGGGGCGCCTGCAAACGGTGTTCCAACCGAACGACGTCCCCGGCCTTCAGGTCCAGGATCTCTTTCACACGCAACGGAGTTTGGCTGATTCGGGCCTCGACCCAGGTGGGTAGGTCAGGCACGACCTTTTTCATCTTCTGGATCTGGTCCGCCAGGTCTGGCGGGGGCGCCTTATCTTCCTGATCGAGGCCCAGAGACAGAGCCTCCAAGAAGGGCTCGGGGAATCCCCAGAAGAGGTGACCTTCGACCTTACCCACCGTCATCTTCATCCGAACGAAGAACACTGGCTGCGTCGCGCTATAGAACTGAAGGAGTCGGGGCCGCGTCTCGCGGCAGTCGATGGCCGTCTCAAGCTTGACGAGAAAACTCCATGCTGTCTCCAACTCCTTGCTGAGAAGTTGGACCATAGATTCAAAGATACGCTGCTCGAGGTCGGTCACTTTGTGCTCAGTCTCAAGCGGGGTGGGCTTGCCCCCCATGAGAATCGAAATTATAGCGTGGACGATTGCACTTTCGACGCAGAGACCCACACGAAGCTCGCCAGGTTCTATTCGCAGGTACCACATCGAAGATGGCTCCGGCAGCGAGTGGGTAAACTTCCGATAACTAATCATCTCAACGTCGAGAAACTTCAAGCCCACAAAGGTGCGAAGGACGGTCGACAGAGCCGACGCTGTCTTGTGGGCAAAGGTGTCGCATCCTAGACTCAAAGTGCCGACGACTTCCTCAGACAGGCTCCCGGATCGTGCCAGGGGAAACAGGTTCTGATCTTCGCCTACCTTGAGTTCGGCCGACTCCACACGGCCTTCGGCTTCATCGTCGGCACGATCCTCTTCAACGGACTCAGATTCGTCCCCACCAACCGCATCAAAGAGGGCGCTTACTTCTTCCTGGCTGAGGACCTTTTCTTCCACCATCAGGCTTCCTTGTCTGCTATCGATTCCTGAGAACCGAATGCAGTTTTCCTCTCAGTCTCAGCATAGCTCGAGTGTGCAGCTGTGAGATGCGTGACTCGTTCACACCAAGAATCCGCCCGACTTCCTTCATGGTGAGCTCTTCGTAGTAATAGAGAGTGACGATCAAGCGCTCACGCTCGGGCAATAGGTCGATAAATCGACCCAGGATCTCTTTCAGCTCTACCTTGCGGCAAGTGTCAAAAGGCGAATCTTCATCGCTGGTCGGAACATGTTTCAGTGGCGCCGAATCTCCGTCGGCATCCTGCTCGGTGTCGGCCACCTGGAAGCGACCCAGGTTGAGTCCCTGCAGCTGATCCAAAGTGGAGTAATATTCGCTGATTTCCATTCCCAGCTCTTTGGCGACTTCTTCATCCGAGGCAGGACGGCCCTTTCGCTGCTCCAGCCTGGCGTAAGCCGCTTCGACGTCCTTGCTCAGTTTTCTGAGGGAGCGGGGAGCCCAGTCAAGCCCTCGAAGACTATCCAGGATCGCTCCCCGAATTCTCAGTTCCGCATAGGTCTTGAACTGCACTCCTCGGCTCTCATCGAACTTTTCGACCGCGTCCAGGAGACCCATGATTCCCGCGCTGATCAGATCGTCCATCTCCACGCTGGCCGGGACTCGAAGCCCGATCCTTTGAGCGATGTACTTGATCTGAGGGAGGTGATCCAGGATCAGCCGATCCCGCTCACTCTGTGTTGGCTTGTGATACGTGCTGACTGCTGTGTTTGCTTGCATGATCTCTAAATCATCTCTTGCAGAATGGGAGCTGCTTCACCCAAAGCCAGAGGATTGCACTGCAGATCCGCTGCCAACCGATGAAAAGAACGGCTGACGCACGACTTCGGGTAGCTGATAAGCAACGGTTCCTGTCTTCGGACCGCCTGTCCCACCTTGTCATCCCTGGGAATGAATCCCAGAAGGTGGACCTGGCGTCCCAGGAACCGATGCACGACTCGGGCCAACTGATTGAATACGCTTTCAGCCTCTTTCTGGCCCTCCACCAGATTCACCAGAACCAGCACATCCTTACTGGGACTTCGGCGAAAGAGCACCTTGATCAGGGCATAGGCGTCGACGATTGCCGTCGGCTCCGGAGCACACACCACGACCACCCGGGGTGCTGCCATGAGGAAGCGTATGACGTTATCTGAGATTCCCGCTGCGGTATCGATGAAGATATAGTCGTAGGAGCTGAGCACCTCGTCCAGTTGGAGTACCAGTTGATCGCGCTGTTTCTGAGTCATGACCGCGAGGTCTTGAATGCCGGAACTTGCCGGTATGATATGGACCCCCTCGGGACCCTCGAGAATGATCTCTTGCAACGGCAGAATCCCCTCGATGACGTGGCCCATGTGGTAGGTGGGAGCCAGGCCCAGAACGACATCGACATTGGCAAGTCCGAAATCCGCGTCGAAAATCGCAACTCGCTGCTTTGCGCGGCCAAGGGCCAGGGCCAAGTTGACAACCACATTGGTCTTTCCGACCCCGCCTTTTCCGCTGGTAACGGCGATCAGCTGACCCGGTCTTCGCACTCCATCTTGGGAATCCAGATCGCGCTTTCGTACCATTTGCCTTAGAACCGCTGCTTGATCAGACATGGGCTGGGGCCCCCAACAGGCTCGTGGGAACGAGGAGATCTGCCACTGATTCGGGCGTGGGAGCGATGAGATCTTCTGGAACCTTCTGTCCATCGGTTAGATAGGACAATGGCCTCCCGGTGGCAATTAGCTCATTGGCGATTCCTCCGTAGCGGGAGGTCTCGTCAAGTTTGGTGAAGACAAACTTGTCAGGAGCGAAACACTCAAAACCAACAACGGCCTCCCGAAGGTCCTCCGACTTGGTCGTAGCGCTGAGAACCAGATGCTTTTCAATTTCCTGCCTTTCACGAAGATACTTTGCTAGCTCTGCGAACTCGGAGACTCTTCGAGGACTGTGACCAGTCGTGTCGATCAGCACCCGATCGGTGTCACCTGTTGTCGAAAGGGCTTCTCTCAATTCGGCGACAGAGGACACCACCTGCACCGGTACCCCAATGATCTGGGCGTAGGTTTTCAACTGATCGGCGGCCGCAATACGGTAGGTATCGAGGGTGATCAAACGAACCTTCTTGTGCTCTCCCAGCGTAAACGTTGCCGCCAGCTTCGCAATTGTCGTCGTCTTGCCTACTCCGGTCGGTCCCAGAAAGACGGCTGCGGTAACATCAGATCGGTCCTGACCAATGGGGCAGGTTTCAATCGCGTCTGCGATTACCTTGTTGACACACTGCTTCAGGCTCTTGGGAGCACCGTTTTCGGAGGGACGGTCCTGTTCGGCAACATGCAGCAGACGAACCGCCAGATCTGAATCCACGCCGTGGTCCAGCAGGTGCTGAAACTCGGGCTGCAGTTTGTCCTTCATGAGAAGTCCCAGCTCAACTGTGGGATACGCGGTTCGACGATTCACGAGTCCCTGCAGCAGCTTGATCTGGGTACTCATCACTTCCATACGAGCGCTGATCTGATCTCGCTCAGGATCGACTTCTATCCTCTGTTTTAATGCCCGGGAACCGGCGGCTTCGGATCGGGTTGACCCAACTAGCAAGCTCCCGGGGGATCTGGCCGGCGTCTGTTCCCGATCTCCTCTCTGATCGAATCTTTTTTTGTTCGGCGAGCCCTGATTCGAAGGCTTGGAGACCTGTTCCGGCTGGGGCTCCGAAGCGGCAGTAATCTCGAACGCCAGCGACGGAACCAGTCCTAGAAACCTTCGCTTCTTGATCCGTTTGGTGTTGAGTATCACCGCGCCGGGACCCAGTTCCTGCTTAATCTGGTTCACCGCGCGAGGAATAGACTGTGAACGAAACGTCTTGATCTTCATTACTCAATTACTCCCAGTGGGAGGGCCTTGGTGTGCGGCGGCAGCTCGTTGTAGGACAACACGACCAGGTTGGGAAGAATGCGCTCGGAAAGGCGTCTGGCATGGGGTCTAACATTGGTCGACGTGAGTAGGATGGGATACCCGTCGAAGCTCTTTTCCTCAACAGTCTTTCCGATTCGATTCAAGAATTCCTGGGCTGCTGTCGGATCCATATTCAAGTAGCTATCCTGATCATTGACCGTGAGCGCCTCCAGAAGCGTCTTCTCCAGATCTACGGAAAGGGTGAATACCGAGAGCTCTCCATCCTCACCCAGGTACGGTTGGCAAATCGCCCGCCCTAGTGCCTGGCGAACATACTCCGTGAGCAGAGACATGTTCTTCGTCAGGGGCGAATAGTCTGCGAGGGTCTCCAAGATGCTCACCATGTCCCGAATGGGCACGCGCTCACGAAGGAGGTTCTGAAGGACTTTCTGTACCTCTCCAATACTCATTACTTTGGGAATAAGTTCCTCGACCACCTTCGGGTGGGTCTCTTCGACGGAGTCGATCAAGCTGTTTACTTCCTGCCGCCCCAGGAGTTCGTGAATATTGCTCTTGATGACTTCGGTGAGATGAGTCGCCAGAACCGTGGTATTGTCGACCACGGTATAGCCCGCCAACTGGGCCTGCTCTCTCTCCTCGGGCCTGATCCAGAGAGACGGCAGGTTAAAGGTCGGCTCGACCGTCGGGACCCCATCCACTTCGCCGCTTAGCTGACCAGGATTGATGGCCATCATGCTTTCGGGCCGTAGCTCTCCGCGCGCTATTGCAACTCCCTTGAGAAGAATTCGATATTCCTTCGGCTTCAGCTGCAGGTTGTCTGTAATGTGAACTGGGGGCACCACGACACCCGGATCCAGTGCGAGCTGCCGACGAATCGATTTGACCCGGGACAGAAAGTCGGCTCCCTGTTTGGCATCGACCAGCTGAATCAGCTGGTAACCTATCTCCAGACCCAGCGGATCAACCCGCATGAGCGCTTCCATCTTTTCCTCTGGAGATAACCGCTCCGTCTCCGGTGGAGCCTCGACCAGTTCAGCCGTAGCCTTCCGGTCTCGCAACGATCGCCAACCCAAGGCTGCCGCCCCTGAGCCGAGTAGAAAAAAGACAAGAAAAGGAAGTCCTGGTGTCAGAGCCATCAGGATCAGCATGACCGCACCCAGGATCACCGGTTTGGGGTCGCGAAAGAGCTGAATCGACACCTGCTCCCCAAGATTGGCTTCATCCGAAGCCCGGGTCGTCATGATTCCAGCGGTTACTGAAATCAACAGAGCTGGAATGGCAGATACCAGGCCATCCCCGACCGTCAGCACGGTATAGGTGCGCAGTGCTTCGCCCAGCGCCATTCCCTGGGACATCCCCAGGATGAAACCGGCCACGATATTGATCAGGGTGATGACGACGCTGGCGACCGCATCCCTTTGAGTGAAACGCACCGCTCCGTCCATCGCTCCATAGAACTCGGCTTCGCTGGAAATCTTCTTCCTTCTCTGGCGCGCTTCCTGTTCATCAATGAGTCCCGAGTTCAAGTCGGCATCGATGCTCATCTGCTTGCCGGGCAGGGCATCAAGGGTGAATCGCGCCGTAACCTCAGAGATCCGGACGGCACCGTGGTTGACCACAATGTATTGAATGGCGATCAGGACGACGAACAACACCACTCCCACGACATAGCTTCCACCAACGACGAACTGGCCAAAGGATTCGATGACGCGCCCCGCGGCTTCACTTCCCTCGTGCCCGTGCAGCAGAATCAGTCGAGTGCTGGCAACGTTCAGAGAGAGCCGGTAGAGGGTGAGAAGAAGAAGCAAGGTAGGGAAGACAGAGAAACTGATGGGCTCCATCACATAAAGGGATACCAGTAGGATGACGACCGCCGTGGCAATGTTCAGGGCAATCAAGAAGTCCAGCACGGCTGACGGCATGGGGACTACCATGACCGCCAGGACACCCAGAACGGCTACCGCCATCATCACGTCGGCTCTCGCATGGAGTAGCTGACGGACCAATTGTCTGCCCAGGTGGGGGTGTGGTACTGCTGTGCCCATCTCTTCAACCGCCCGGCGTTGGAACCGGACCCAAGACTCGATTAAGCAATCTGAGTGCCAAAAGAATCCCTGGTGGAAACCCTCAAGAACTCCAACCCTGGTGCGACCTCCGAACCGAGGATTTGGAACGCTGCAAAAACTCCAGACAGGGGCTTCGGCGAAGCGACCCCGTTCGCCACCCACAAACAGGAGATTCGGTGTAACGCGTTTAGGACCGAAGCTTTAGCCTGGGCACCGGGTTGGGAATGGAAGCACCTGGACCGGCTCAGAACCGGGAATCCTTCAGCTTGAAGACGTAGGCCAGGACCTGTGCGACCGCTTTGTAAAGAGCTTCGGGAATCTCGGAATCAACCTCTACTGACTGGTAGAGCGCCTGTGCGAGTGCCACATTTTCGACGGTAGGAACGTCATGTTGACGTGCGATCTCTTTGATCTTTCGAGCAAGATACCCCCTGCCCTTCGCAACCAGCCGCGGCGCCGACATCTCCTTGACCTCATATTTCAAAGCGACGGCGTACTCGGTTGGATTCGTAACCACTACATCTGCCGTCTCTACGGCCTGCATGGTTCGCTGCTGTGCCAACTCCCGCTGCATCTTCCTGATGCGGCTCTTGACCAGAGGCTGCCCTTCCATCTCCTTGAAATCCCGCTTGACCTCTTCCTTGGTCTGCTTCAGATCCTGGGAGTGGCGATATCGCTTGAAGAGATAATCAGCCACGGCAAGAACAGCCAGCAGAATGCCGATCCTTACGGAAATGCGGAGCACAATAGACCCAAAGATAACGAGAGACTGCTTCGGCTCCATTCCAGCAGTCCTCTGCAGCACCTCGATTTCCTGAAACAGGACACTACCGGCCAGATAGCCGACACATAGAACCAATACCAGGGCCTTGCTCAACTCCATCAGACCGTGGGTGGCAAAAACACGCTTCAGGTTGCTGGCAGGACTGAAGGCCTCGGGCTTTATGTGGAACGCCTTTGCAGAAAAGACAATGCCGCCCTGTAGAAGGGATCCACCAACCGCGAGCATCACTGTGAGGATCAGGGGAATGCTGGCCAACAGAATCACATTCCAGGCCATTTCTACCGCGAGCTGCGAGGCCACCGAGACGGTGATGTCACGTCCCAGGAAATTCCGCCAGAAGTGGAAGAAGGGACGTTGGAAGGCTTGAACCGTGCGCGCTCCCATTAGCGCCAGGAGCGTCAGCATTCCCAGATAGACAAGAGCTGCGGTCAGGTCCTTGCTGCGCGCAACCTTGCCCTCTTTACGGGAATCCCGTTCCTTTTTCGGAGTTGGTTTCTCAGTCTTGTCGGAACCTGCCACTTACTGCCCCAATAGTTGCAGAAGCCTGTAAAGGCGACCGTGAAGCTGAGCCAGGTGATCCCCCGCAAAGCGCACCATTACAGGCGCGCTAACACTCAAAAGGAGTAGGCCTCCCACAATCTTCAGCGGCATTCCGACAATCAGAATGTGAATCTGTGGAGCGGCGCGCCCTACGATTCCGATGAAGATGTCCATAATTGCCAACACCAGGATGATGGGAGCGGCCAGGCGGAATCCCACTGCAAAGATCTGCCCGAAGACTTCGAGTAACTCTCCGGCAACAGGAGGGGAGAGGCTGAAGGCCCGCCCTGGGAGAATATGGTAGCTGTCCACCATTGCCTGGATGAACCAGTGGTGGGCGTTGAGAGACAAGAAAATCAGCACTCCCATCAGATTCTGGAGAATCGCCAGGACTGGAGCCTGAACCTGAGTCTGCGGATCGATCAGGTTGATGACGGCGAATCCCATCTGAAAACCCATCAGCTGTCCCGAGAACTGAAGCGCGGCTAGAAATATGTGACCCAGCAGACCTAACAGCAGCCCCAGCAGAAGCTCAGTGCTGATCGCAAGCAGGAGACTCAATGTTCCCGGGGGCACGGGTTCGACCTGGGTGCCGACAGCGGGATAGAGGAGCAATGTCAACCCCATCACCAGACCAGCACGGATCTGCGGAGCAATGCCTGTCCCCCCCAGGATGGGGGTGAAGACCATCAGCCCTGCCACACGGGCCAGGACCAGTAGAAAAGAAACGAGCGGTTCCAAGGACCACTCAATGTCGATCATCACTAGTTAACGTAGAGAGTGAATTGAGAGAAGAGTTCTTGGGTAAAAGTCAACATTTTCTGAAGCATCCACGGGAGCGCCAGGAAGCCCATCGCACCCATGGCAATGATTCGAGGAATGAAGCTCAGGGTGGAATCCTGAATCGAGGTAGCAACCTGGACGATGCTGATGCTCACACCAACGACGAGACCGATAAAAAGTAATGGCGCGGCCAGAATGAAGGTGATCTCCGCGGTCTGTTTGAGTAGGTCTACGAGAATCTGATCGTCCATACGGCCTACTTATAGAAACTCTGTACTAGGCTGCCCACTACCAGGTGCCAGCCATCAACGAGTACGAAGAGCAGGATCTTGAAAGGTGTAGAAATGATAATCGGTGGCAACTGGATCATCCCCATCGAGAGCAGGACCGAGGCGATCACCATGTCGATGACCAGAAAAGGCAAGAAGAGGACGAAGCCAATGGTGAACGACGTCTTCAGTTCGGAGAGAATGAAGGCGGGTATGATCACCCGCAAAGCCAGATCGTTCTGGTCTTCGGGTTGGGGCAGCTTGGCGATCCTTATCAGCAGGGCCAGGTCGGCCTCCCGAACCTGGCTCAACATGAAGCTTCGTAGGGGCGCCGAGGCCTTCTCCAGGGCGTCAGTCTGGCTCAGCTCCGCCTGTTGATAGGGGACGATGGCTTCGTCGTAGATCCGATCCATCACCGGCCCCATGACAAACAAGGTCAAAAAAAGACTGAGGCCGATCAGGATCTGATTGCTGGGCGCCGCCTGGGTGCCCAGGGCCTGCCTCAAGAAGTGTGCCACAATGATGATCCGCGTAAAGGCGGTCATCGACATCACCATCGCGGGAAGGAAGGTCAAAAGAGTCAGAAGGATCAGGATCTGGAGCGGAACCGAGTAGGAAGCGTCGCCTCCCAGGTTGATCTGAAGGGAAGGCAATGGGGCCTGTTGTGCCCGCAACGTCCCCTGGCTCAGTCCAGCTATGAGGACAAACCCAGCCAGCCTGCGGGCCACCCTCACGAGGGGGCTCCACGGTACGGAGCCGGCAGTTGGTGCACCTAGGCGAAAAGGAATCCCGGCTAGACCCACCGGGTGGCCTCTCGGATGGGTTCGAACCCAACCTCTTCGGCGCTGGCTGTTTCAGCAGTGTGGACCGAACCAAGTCGCGGCTTCTGCTGAAGTCCCGTCTCCTCGGTATCCACATCGGTCAGTAGCGTGATGGATTGGTTGGTCGAGCCCAGTAGATAGCGCCGTCCTTGAACTTCGATTATCACAAGATTGCGCTTGTCTCCTAAAGGAATAGCTTCCACTATTCGAACCAGCCGCGTCCGTCCACCACCTACCAACCGTGGACCAAATCTTTGCGCCAGGATATAGAGAGAAAAGATGAGGCCAAAGACGAGCAGGATAGCGAAGAAGGTCTGAAAGGACAGTATCGACATCCACCCTCACACTTCGGTCACTCTGGCCGCGGTGCCCTCCTTGGTCCTGATCACTTCGACCGAAGCCAGCTGGACGTCCCCGACGGTGAGTCGAATGTTATGTGAGGAATCGTGGTCGAGCCTGATCCTGTCCCCTTCCTCTAGCTCCAGGATTTCTCTCACTTTTCGCTTGGCTGTCCCAATCAAGACTTCAACTCGATATTCCACGTCGAGAAAAGGGCCGAGCCCAGGAGCGTTTTCCTGAATGAGGTCTTCTTCGAGTAACCGGGGACCTTCCCACTCTTCTAACATGCTTACCCAAACTACTGCACGATCAGTTCGGTGACATAGACCTCGAGGACTTGCCCAAACTCTTCCGGGACCAGCTCGCGGACCCCGCTCAGAAGCTCGGATTTGAGCTTCTGCTTGGCAACTGGTGAAACCAGGTCTTCGAGTTTCCACTTCCCCAGGGTTGTCAGCAGAAAGTCCTTGAGTTTCGGCATGAAAACCATCTGCTCTTCCCCTTTGGACTCAGGGTCTTCACTGGCCAGCCCAAAGGTGAGCTGAATGCGCACGTAGCGCATCTCGCCCTCATTGGAAAGATTCACGACCAGTGGGTCCAGCGCCAGGACGTGATTCACGTCAGGCGGCACTTCAACTACTTCCTCAGGCTCCTGCATTCCCGGAATGACGCCTGCCCAATAGAGTCCTCCGCCCGCCGCCAGACCAGTGACACAAATTCCAACGATCACGAGGATCTTGGTAGTCTTGCCGGAACCAGAAGCTGGCTCTACAGCAGTTTCTTCAGCCGGTTCAGCCATCGCATAACCTCCTCTTGCTGGCTGACGATAACCTGCACGGCGCATGCCAAACACACCCGTGCCGCTACGGCTTTCTTTTTCAGGGATTTAGCAGAAATTCGAACTGAAGAAGTGGGGAGGTTGTCAAGAGGATGTCAAATCTGGGCGGAGACTTTGCCAAAAGATTGACGAGCTCCACTTCTATTGAGGCCGGTCTTTTGCTGCCGCCCGCTCCGCACTACGACACCTGTACTGTCGTGGGTCGCAATGCGACCCGTGGAGGCAGCGGGAAGCCCTAGTACCATGTCGCACATGTAGTGTCGGGTTTGTGGCGAGCGCGACGGCGTCGAGGGCGGAAACGACGACGACGCGATGTTTTTCATCGTGGAGGAGGAGAGACAAAGCCATCGGCCCGTCCCGTCGCCACCCACGGGGCAGACGGGGGTTGCGGACGATCTCTGTGTTGGTCGTCGTCAAAGATGGCCAAGCATCGTCTTCCTCCTCCCGCCTTGATCTCGCCTCGCAAGCCCCATCTGCAAACCCGCCACTACATGTGTGACATGGTACTAGGCTCGCTCATCTGGTCCTCTCATGCCCGGTCCTTTGAGGCAAAATGCCCTTCCGTCCGGGTATGGGTTACTCTCGGTCGAAATCATCGTTGCGACCGGACATGAGAAGTCCAGACTAGCCTCGATTTCCACGGCAGTACAAATGACGCCTTTCCGCTTCGAGCCCCCCGCCAGAATCCTTGATCGGCGCGACTTGCGCCTGCTGTGTTTCCACCTACGTTAGTAAATAGAAGTACCTATTTGGATAGAGAGGTAATCCTATACCTAAAACCTGATCAAGGGACGATCCCCACGTGAATGCTAGAAAAGTCTGGATATGAGGCAGAATAGAACCCTATCAAAGGCTGAGCATTTTCTGTCATTCATATCTAGTATAGTTATAGTTTGGAATACAGTAATCGGAATGGACTAACTAATGACACCCGACCGACCGCTCCGGAGGCCCAATTCTTCCTGGCCCCCGAATCGCCTCTGCAGCGCCAGTATGAGGCCTTGCGCTGCTTTTTCGTCGAAGGCTTGCCCTCGCAGCAGGTCGCCACTCGCTTCGGCTATTCCCCAGGAGCCTTCCGCGTCCTCTGTCATCAGTTTCGCCATGATCTCAGCAAGCGCGCCCGCTTCTTTCAGGCGATTCGCCGGGGGCCTCAAGCGGCGCCCGCCCGCGATCGGGTGCGGGAACGGGCCGTCGCCCTGCGCAAGCGAAACCTCTCGGTCTACGATATCCAACGCGAGTTGGCCGCCGCCGGCCATTCCATCAGCATCAATGCGTTATCGATCCTGCTGCGAGAGGAGGGCTTCGCCCGACTGCCCCGGCGTCGGGATGAGCAACGCCCCGCCACCCTCAAGCCCGAAGCAGCAGCCATCGCCGACGTGCGGCAGATCAATCTGGCCCCGCGCAGCTTTCGCACCCGGGTCGGCGGTCTGTTTCTGTTCGTCCCGCTGATGCGATCGATCGATCTCGGGGCGGTGCTGCAGCCCCCCCGCCTTCCCGGCTCCCAAATGATTCCCGCCGAGCAGGCCGTGCGCACCCTGCTGGCTCTGAAGCTGCTGGGCATCGAAAGAAAAAGTCATGTCATGGATCGGGTCTTTGACGAGGGCATCGCCCTTTTTGCCGGTCTCAATGTGGTGCCCAAGCGCTCCTACCTGGCCGCCTACAGCTCCCGGGTCGACCGACGCGCCAACCTGCGCCTCATGGGAGCCTGGTTTGAGCAGGTCCAAGCCGCCGGCCTGCCCCGGGGCTCTTCCTTCGATCTGGACTTTCACACCGTCCCCGCCAATAGCCAGCAGGAACCTTTGGACAAACACTATGTCTCTTCCCGCAGCCGCAGCCAAAAAGGCATCCTCGTTTTTTTGGCTCGGGACGCCACCGAGCGTGTCTTATGCTACGCCAATGCGGGTGTCCCCCGGGCCGATCGAGCCGACGAGGTGCAACGCTTCGTCCAGTTCTGGCACCAACACAGCGGTCAGCCTCCGGCCGAACTCGTCTTCGATTCCCAGTTGACCACCTATGCTCATCTGAACCGCCTCAACCAACAGGGCATTGGCTTTATCACCCTGCGCCGCCGCTCCCAAAAAATGCTGGGCCAGATCTGGAGCCGCCCCGCCTCCGCCTGGCACCGCATCACCTTACCCGCCCTGACTCGGATCTTTCGCACCCCCAAAGTCCTGGACCAGCGGATCGTCCTGAAACATTACGAAGGTCCCCTGCGCCAGCTCACCCTCATGGAACTCGGTCACGAAGAACCGACCGTCCTACTGACCAACCATCTGCGCCGCGCCCCCTCGACTCTGATCACCCGCTATGCCCAACGCATGCTCATCGAAAATGGCATCTCCGAAGCCATCCAGTTCTTTCACCTGGACGCGCTCTCTTCGATGGTGGGACTCAAAGTGGATTTTGACCTCCAGATCACCCTCATGGCCAGCTCCCTATATCGACTCATGGCCGAGAATGTAACGCGTCACGTTCGTGCCCTTTGAGTTCGCAGGATAAATTCCGCCAAGTTTTTCGATTTAGAGCCTGCCTTCCGAAGGGGTCTGGAAGAAGTGTGGGAAAGCCAGGATAGGATACTTCCGTGGGTAGGGGCGAAGGGTATCCTATCCCGCTGTGGGGAGGCTTGAGCGAAGGCTGAGGAAAGAGCGGAACGCCCCGACGGCGTCGTCGGGGCCACGTCGCATAGATAGGCCGAGGGCTTCGGCTCCGAAAGCTGAGGGGGATTGGGGGGAGCAAGAAAAAGGCCCCGCCAAAGAGTCCGCTCTGGCGGGGCGAGGCCGAACGATGAAGGCTGAGATTCAGCTTCCGTCGCGTCAGCCCTCGGGCCTGCTTCAACCCGCAGGCGGGGTTTGCCGGCGGCGCGACCCGGCGGCAAAGTCGGGGGGAAGACGGTAGCGGCCCTGGTCCCGAAGGATGCGTCCCTGCTCGGAGGCCTGGGTCATGGCGAGCTGAGCGGTGCGCTTGGAGCAATCACAGGTGCGCATGATCTGATCCCGGAGCTGATTGTAGCCGGCGCTAGCCCCCAGGTGATGAAGCGCGTCCTGGACATCGGTGCTTTGGACCTTCCGGCGGGAAGGAGCCGGGGTGGGGGCTTGGCCGCTGGGGTGAAACCATAAGGTGGCGGGATCGAGACGGAGCCGACGGGGAGAGAGGGCGGGGGCGTATCGGAACTGAAAGCACAGTTCCAGGGAGTTGGGCAGGGCCGAAGGGCGCCGCAGTAACAGATAGCTGTCGCCGACGGCGTGCAGGGCACTGGAGCCGCGAAGGGCGCTTCCGACCTCGTGCCGAGCGACGGATTTGCGCACGTGATGGACGACGATCAGGGCGGCTTGGGAGGCCTGGCGCAAGCGCAGCAAACTCTGGCACAAAGCGGCCATGGCGCGGGTGTCGTTTTCGTCCTGATCATGAGCGGAGTAGAGAGGATCGAGCACGAGGACTTGGGCCTGTGCCGTGCGGGCGGCGGCCAGAAAATGATTCAGACCGTCGTGAGTGCTCAGGAGATGCCCGGTGGCGCAGGTATCCACCCAGAGATTGTCATCGGCGGCCGAGCCGAGCGTCTGGCGCATCTGAGCCAATCGAGCCGCAAAGGCCTCCAGGGGAAGCTCGAACTGACAGAGCAGGACCCGAGCAGGAGCGGGAATGTCAAAGCCGGTTCGGGAAGAGCCGGCCGCCAGGGCCAAGGCCAAGTTGGCGACCAGCAGGGACTTGCCCACCTTGGGCTCACCGCCCACGAAGAGAATCCCCTGAGCCGGCAGCAGGGAGGGCCCGATCAGGGCCGGATCGGGGGTGGGATTCCAGCGCATCAGCTGGGAGAGGGACAGGACCGTTTGGGACGGGGCGCTCACAGTAAGACCTCCGGGGCGGCCTCCAGAACCAGGGCTTCACCGACTTGATTGCTTTTACGTGAAGCGGCCAGGCGTAAGACCGCCAGGCAAAGTTTGTTGACCTTTCGGGGTAAGCCCTTGGTGGCTTGATACAGGGCCTGGCGGGCGCTGTCGTCAAAGAGCGGTTCGGGGACCCCCGCGAGCTGAAGCTGCTGAGCCAGGTAAGCCTCCAGTTCCGAGCGGGAGAAGCCCTCCAGATGGTAGTGCACGGCAATGCGCTGGCGTAGGGGTTCGTGGACTTGCAAGGAGAGGGTCCGCCGCAGGAGCGCCTGTCCCACCAGGGCCAGGGAAAGATAGGGGCAGGAATCCATCTCGAAGTTCAGTAACAAGGGGAGTTGCTCCAGGGTCTGGTGGTTTAAGAGGTGGGCCTCGTCCAGGACCAGGAAGGGATGTTGTTTTTTGGCCTGGTTGAGGCGAACGATGGCCTCGGAGATCTGATGCACCAGGTCGGCGCGGCGGTGAGCCGGCTGCAAATCCAGTTGGCGAGCGAGCAGGGTCAACAGGTCCAGGAGGGAGCCGGAAGACCAGTGCAGATAAAGGATCTTGTACCGATTGGGGTTGAGGTTGCCCAGCAGGGTACGGGTGGCGGTGGATTTGCCGGCCCCGACCTCGCCGGTAAACAAACCCACGCCGCGGTAATCGACGAGAAACTGTAAGCGGGCGGACATCTGAGTCCAGGCGGCCGATTCAAACAGCTGCCGGGGATCGGCATCGGCGCTGAAGGGAGTCGTCTTGAATCCAAAGAAAGTCTCGAACATGGCTTAGTCCTCCTCGGGCTTCGAGTCGTCTTGAAGCAACTCGAGGTAGTTGATCCCGGTCGGATCGGAGGGCTCCGACGCCTCGGCTTGGGCGCGAGGGAGGGAGGCATTGACGACGGGATCGACGGGACGGGCCTGCCCCTGGAGTTTCCCGTCCCGATACAGCTCGACCTGGGAGAGATCGAGCGGATCGAAGCGGATCTCCAGACGTTGGCCGGCCAGCTGGGCCGGCGCCTCGTAGAACTGGCTCTGCAAGCGAAAGGTCGAATCGCGGCGCACCACCCGCTGGAGCCGATGGAAAAACAGGCGGCGGACATCGGTGGCGGGCGGGATCTGTCGGATCTTCTCGATATCGCGCTGCCAGCGCAGTAGCGGTGTCCTGCCCAGCGCACTATGCTGGCAGCGGTGGTAGTGCCGATCGACCCAGCGCCAGAGGCGGGCGTTGAGTTGCTCCAGAGTGAGGGGGCGCTGGCGATCGAGATTGGCCAGAAACTGAGTGCGCACGGTCTTGAACCAACGCTCGATCTTGCCTCGTCCTTGGGGCTGATAGGGTGGGGTATGAACGACGAGGATCCCCAAGGAGGCGGCAATCGAGGCCAGTTGTCCGGAGCGGTAGACCTTGGCGTTGTCCACATACAGACGCAAGGGCAGGCCCCGAGCGCTCACGGCTTGACGCAGACAATCCAGGAGCGCGTCCAGGCCCTCCGTGAAGTAGAACTGAGCGTGGGGGATGAGGCGGCTGGCATCATCCAGAACGGCGTAGAGAAAGGCCTGGCGCTTGCCCCCTCCTGCTCGCAGGACGTAGGGCCCATGGAGCAGGTCGGATTGCCAGATCTCATTGGCCGAGGCGGCCTCGAACTTCTTGCGCCCGGGCGCGGGCTTGAGCAGCTCGCGGGCCGTCAAACCGCGCGCTTTGAGGAACCGATAGAGGGTGGAAGCGGAAAGGGGCGGTTTTCTCTCGTTGGAGCACAGAGCCAGCTCCCGCAGTAGGGTGGCTCCGGTCCGGTAGGGATTCTCACGTTTGAGGCGCTCGATCATCCCCGCTAGTTCCGGTGTCAGGACCCGTGAGGTGCCGCGATCGGAGCGGGGTTTGGGGGCCAGGCCCGTCACCCCTTCCAAGCGATAGCGCTGGGCCCAATCCAGCAGCGTGTCGACCGAGACCTGGGTGCGAGGGGAGAAGGGGATCTCGTAGGAGCGGGCGGCGATCTCCCGGGCCCGTCGTGTCAACTCGCCGTGGGGCAGCACCTCCAGCACCAGGGGGGCAATCAGAGCGTATCGAAACAGAGCAATCTTTTCGCTTTTGGGATCCATAGCCTTTTTTCCTCCTGGGGAAGAAGGCTACGCCGGCCCGGCCCTATCCCTCCACGCAAGTGTTGTGTGGGTGGGTCCCCGCCAGCGAGTTGCCCGAAGCCAGTCGGCGAGATCGCCCGTCCGGAGCCAGAGAACGAGGCCAGCCCAGCAGGTGCACCCGCAGCTGAGAAAACAGAAAGCGGTGGGAGCGGATCCAGCCCGCGATCTGGAGCATCCGCAGTGCCCGGGAAACGACCCCCGGCGCGGCGACGGCTCGCGTCAGGGCCACCAGGCTGGCCGAGAGCCATCGGGCTTGACGGCGAAAGCGCGTCACCCAGCCCTGGCCTCGCTGGTAGGGCATCTGCTCCTGGCCCGCTTGCTGAGCCGCTTGCCCTAGGGTCCGAGACTCCAGCAACCGCGCCTCCAGATACCGGCCGATGACGCTGATCGCAAAACGCACATAGGGTAAGACAAACTCCGGCAGTAGCGAGACGGTTCGCCGACAGAGCCGGCACAGGTAACGGCGCACCCGAATCCAGCCGTCGAAGTCCTCCGCCACCAGGGTGCGGCCGTAAAATCCGTGCCCGATCAGCGCTTCTTTCGCCCCGCACAGGGGACAGCCACCCGGGCGATAGCGATCCGGCTCCGCCAGTTCTTGTGCGTACGCTTGGACCGAACCCGCAAACGGGTGTAGGATTTGCATCGAGACCTCCTCGGTTGTACAGACAGACATCTAGAGGGTCTTGCCGAGAGCTTCCCGGCGGTGCTTAACTTCAACGCCGGGAGCTCTCTGCTCCCTTGCCCCTTTCCCTCTCAGCGGTAGGATACTCTAAACGCACTCCTCCCCCCTTGGATCCGTCCAACACAGAAGGACCTCTGTCAAGGTCCCTTCTTCGGATTCCTCACAATGCCTTCTTGTCGGCCCGGATTGAATCTGAGAGAAAAGCCGTCCTATGGGAGGGAAAATTGTGACGCGTTACACGAGAAGATTGGTCGCGAATATCAGCGGGCTCAAGCCAAAAAGATCTTCCGAAATCTCCTCGACGTCTCGGCCCGGGTCCAGATCCAAGAGCAGCAAGTCACCGTCCACCTCGATAAGCGCGCCCATAACCCCTACTTGGTCGCCTCGGGCCTGGGTGATGATCCCACGCCCATGCCTTGGTTTGGCGGCAAAACTCTGGTCCTTCGATTTGACTAACCGACTCAACGGCTACCCTTAAAAAATGTTAGTCCTTTCCAGTACCGTGGAAATCGAGGCTAGGCTAGAGATCTACCGCTTGAGCTGAATCGCTTCCTGAGTGATCTCGTCAGCCGTCAACACCACTCGTGAATTCGCCTGGTAGGCCCGCTGGAATAGAATCAACTTGATGAACTCTTCGGTAATGTCGACGTTGGAGTTTTCCAGAGCACTGCCCTGGACCCGCGCACGCCCTCCCGTCCCAGGCACCCCGGGAGTGGCAGGACCAGATTCGGAATTGCCGGAAAAGGTGTTTCTGCCGGCCGGATTCAACGCGTACGGGTTGGTGAAAGTGGCCACAACCACCTGCCCCAGGACCGACGTGTCCCCGCTGGTGAACTGCGCCTCGGTGAACAACCCCTCAATGATGCCATCCGCCCGCACGGAAATGGCCGACAGTGAGCCAGCGCCCCGGCCATCCTGCTGTGTCTTGGCGGTTGAGCTGGGCAGATCAAACTGGGTCAGATAGGTAGTACTACCTGAGCCGTACAGCTCCCAGGTCAGGGTCTGGTCGGCAGCTCCGTTGGCAAAACTGGCAGACGCGGTGATGTCGATGCCGGTGAGATCCGCGGCTGGAGTAAGCAGTTTCCCAGCTGTGTCGAACGTCATCGAGCCACTGTCAACAACCACCGGAGGATCGCCGACAGATCCGCCCGCCAGGTCTTCAGCCGGAATAGTCAATTCATAATCCCAGCCACTAGCCGTCTTGGTAAACTGCGAGGTCAAGTTGTGCTCGGCTCCCAGACTGTCAAAAAAGACCATAGAGCTGGAAAACGTGTCACCAACCGCCGTCGCGGAACTCAGGTTGGCAACGAAGCGAACATTTTCAGTCGCTACTGGATCCAAGAGAATTCCCTTGTTGACCTCAATACCCGTGAGCGCAGCATTGGTGTCGATCTTACCGTTCACGGCTGGGTATCCCAGAACCAACAGGCCATCACTCGTCGCCAGCTGGCCTTCGCTGTTGACCAGAAAATTGCCGGATCGCGTGTAGAATTGACTGATTCCGTCGGTCACCACAAAGAAACCCTCCCCACGAAGGGCCAGGTTGGTCGCCACCTTGGTCTGCTGGAGGGTCCCAGGGGACCAATCCGGGCGGGTTGTCCAGGTCGCACCCAGTCCTACGTTCAAGCCGGCTTCGGACTCGTAGGACAATTCCTGCAGAAACACGTTGTTCGATTTGTACCCAACAGTATTCGAGTTGGCGATATTGTGACCTACCGCCTCCAGCCCGCTGCTGTTGGCCTGTAAACCTGACAATGCTACGAAGAATGTTCCCATTTTCTCTTTCTCCTTTGCTAAATTAATTGATGCTGTTTCTTGGTTGTTGTCCTTTCACCCGGCGTCGCCTTTCTCGGGTCGATCCGGGTGCTTCCATCGATCTGTCTACTGATCTTGCGGCGCGCCCTCGCTCCCACCCAGCAGAAAAGCGGACTCGGCTTCCGGGGATCCTACGGTCCCACCCGACCCAGACCCCCCCTCAATCTCCAGCAGCGGCTCAACCTCCTGAACTCCCTGGAGTCCGTTACCCAGGAATGCAATCAGCTCGGTCGCCTCGCGGATCAACATAAGCTGTTCCAGCGAGCTGAACTCGGTCAGCTGCGAAACGAACTCCGCATTGTCCATCGGTTCCAGTGGATTCTGATTGTTCACTTGAGCCATCAGAAGCTCCAGAAATTCGGATTTCCCTATCTGTGGTCCCAAACTGGCTGAATTGCCGGGTTCTCCTATCAGATTCGAAATCGGACTAATGCTCCCCATCTCGTACCTCCTTTCGAACAATTTGGTCGTTACTTTCAAGCAAAATAGTGAATCCCCTCATCCTCAATGCCTTCCGGCCACTCCGGCCACTCCGGCAACTCCTCTTCCCCCTCGTCGGCGCCAAGCTGTGACCAGTTTTTCAAAGCCCCAGGCTGGTCACGCCGATGGCCTTCTTGCTGCTGCCCGTCGGATTGAGAGTGGGAGCTGAAGCCATCGACTTTGAGCCGATCAGGTTCCAAACCCATACCCTGCAGCTTCTCGACAAGTGCCGGGAGCCTCCGCTCGAGAGCCTCTCTCACATCGGGATCATCCACTCTGATCTCAACCGCTAGTTCGTTCTTGTGGTTCAGCGAGGTCTTGATTCGAATCTTTCCCAGAAACTCCGGTCTCAATTCAATGTCGAACCGAACCGTCTCGCCGTTCCTCAGGAAGCGGGAGTGCTGAACGAACTGATTGGCCACAGAGTCAACAAAGGCCGTAGGGTTCTGGAGCCATACGGGAATGGATTGACGACTCAACTCAGATCCACCGGACGAACGGCCACTGCTGTTGGTGACGTCCTGGCCTTGAGAGGGATTTCCCGCCTCTAGCGAAGTTCCCTTCGGTGACAAGGACAAATCCACTGCTCTATCGGCTGTTCCGGCCTGGAACACACCGTTCCTCTCGCCAGCCTTCCAGACTCGCTCTGAGGAGTAATCCTTGGGGTCGACTACCTTGTCCTCGGTCCTGGGAGACCGGTGGCTATCCTCCTGCTCCGAGTCGGGGAAGGCCTTCTTCGGCTGCCGCGTGTCTGGTTCAGGTTCCGGATGCTCTTTGGCTTTCAGGGGAACCCCTACCCCGTTCCGGATCGATTCGTCCGGCCACAGATTCGGGGAGACAGGACGCGTTGCCTGGCCTGGGCGAGTTGCCTGCTCCACCGAAGCGTTATCTCGGGGAGATTGTCGCTGTCTTTCCCGGTTCTCTCCTCGAGGGTCCTGGCCGAGCACAATCGAGGTCCGTGCCCATGCATCTATTGCTGACTTGGCGTTTTGATCAACGACGGGATCGCTTTGCCCAAGCACTTGGGAAGCCGGCACTTGGACCCGTTCCTGGGAAATCTCTCTTTCGCCTCTTCCAGGCAGGAGAGTAGCTGGATTCGATTGAGATGCAGGCAGCGTTGATCTTGCTCCCAGCCCTTCCTTCAGGATGCGCCCCTCGGGGGCCGAAACGTGACTCGCTTCCGGCTCCACTCCAGGCGACTTCGCCACCGGCTGCCCTTCTTTGGTGAGAACTACCGGCTGGCGGCGCTCCGCCCCCGCATCAACCGTCGGACCACTCATTTTCTTGGGCCAATTCACTGAGCGCCTGCCAACCGAAGATTCACTCGGGACTCGGCCAGTAGGCGAAGGCAACGGGACCTTCTCTCCCCTCGTATCTTGCGACTGGCTGCGCGAATCCCGATCCATCCGGACAGAGTTGACTTCGTGCTGCGAATCTTCTTCAGAGCCTTGCTGGGAGGATTTCCAAGCGGCATCACGAGGTCTGAATTCCGGTGCCGAGTCCTGCGCACTCCGGGCTGCCTGTTCCGTTTGACTACTACTTTCTGCGGTGCCTGTGAGAGGCCTGGCCGTGGTAGGTCGGCCTATTCCTTCCTGTGAGGCACTCGGCTCGACCGCTCGCGGCGGTCCGCTTGAAGCCTGGGTCAGCCCACGACTCCCACTCCCGGTACCTCCTGTCCGCTCTCGATCGATCGTCGACTCGTCGCTTCTCGGTTTCTCAACACTGTCTATCTGCGGAGTCTGTTTTGGGGAGGGAAGGGTCTGGGCCCGGACCGACCGTTCCAGAGGATTCGCTCCCTTTGGCTCCGAGGCAGGAAAGGATCGTGGTCGAGATCGCGATGTCCCCGCGTGCTCCAACCTTGACTTGGTCTCCGATCCGGATTCAGGTCCGCGCTTGGACCCGACTCCAGCCTTCCCCTGCCCCCACCCAGAATCGGTGATCTCATCGGGTCCGCCCCTGGTACTCGTGGAACCTTCTCGCCCCGGGAAGCCCCGGAGTGCTGGACCCAGGTTGGGTGGCAGGGCCAATCGATTCAAGAAGCGCCAAACATCGTCGCTCTTGTGGGCGGGTCGACCGAAACTGTAGGTCTCTTCTGCGCTCGCAGATCCTCGGCTGGCGTCCGACCCTGAGGTACCCGCTTTCGCAGGACGGCGAGTTCCATCATGCTCCTCACCGTCGCTCCCGACCCTTGAGGCCGACCCTGATGCCGATGTGTCAGGACGTTCACTGGCAGCGGAGTCCGGGAGACGTGGAGTGGGGTCCTGCCCCTGATTGCGACTCTCAGCCGCAGAGATTCCTCCTGGCGCCGGCGCAGAAGGACGTTCTGTCGTAACGGCTTCTGGAGGGTAGCGAGTGACATCTGGCCCTTCACTATTGTCTGCGACCTCTGAGACTGTCCTCGACGCCGGAACGGAAGGGCTTTCAGCAACCGTCTTTCCACCCTGCCCGGCCCTGTCCATCCATTGCTTTGTAACTCCCTCAGCTAGGGCGGCTCCCCCGTTTGGTAGCCAGACTCGATCTTGGAGAATGTGCGTATGCTTTGTCGCAGCGGAAGAACTGAGTTGACTGACTAGATCCCTGGGATTCTCGGTGACCTCTATCTGACTCGGTTCTGCAGCGCCCTGACGGCTCGCCGAATCTATAATCTCGGCCCTGCCCTGACTGTTTACGATCTGGTGTGCTTCTGATCCCTGATTTGCACTGACCCTTCCCGGAACAATGCCACCCGAAGCTTCTCTCTCACCTGGTGATCCGGTGACAAAGACCTCGGCTGGATTGCGCCCCAGATGCCAGGCAATCGCATCCTCCTGCCGCCAATCAGCAACGGCTCCATTGAATCCGCTCAGACTTGTGGATATCTCTTGTCCCGCCCGCACGACACCGCTCCGTCCTGGAACAACCTCGACCCCAGCTTCGGAAGTACGGCCTTCCCCACCCTCCGATTCGGTTGGTGGCCGTTCAACCCGGGCCGCCTCTTCCGTCGAAAGAAGCGCCAGAGTCTGAGCGGAGCTTGGGGTTATCTCCGGGTTGGCCTCAGGGGAAAAGACAGAGCTTTGAGTTGTCCGGGAGTCGTCACCCTGCGAGTCCAGAAGCAAGGGGCTCTCGGCAAATCCCTGCAAGTGCTTCCTGAGGTCACTAGGCTCACCCGTCCCCATGTACCTCTCTAGGTCCAGATCAAAGGAGAAGAGCTGAGCTAGCAAGTCACCTCGCCATTCTGATCCTTGCGGCTGCTCCGGTGCACCTTTCCCGGCGTCGGAGTTCAGAAAGGTAAGATCTAGACCAACGTGGTTCATATATCCATCTCTCGCTTCCCCGTGGACCTGAGCAAGCCCCGTGCCAAAGAACAGGACAATCACATATTTCCTGTAAACCATTATTTAAGTGTTACTTATAATCACATCCGTGGAAGATCCAGGACCCGGTTGCCGAGAGACCGTGGGCAAATGTTGCCGCCCTAGAAGGCAAAACAAGGCCAAACCCGGTCGGGAAGTAGCGTGCTTGGCGGGCTGACCTGGGACGTGAACAAAGGATCACAGGTCACAGGTCACTGAGGAAGGGCCGCTATCAATCTTCGTGGCTAA
>CBDCLS010000002.1:0-144208 GCA_965218775.1 Acidobacteriota bacterium
GGCGTGCTCGCAATGGGTTCGATCGGGGTCCGAGACCAGCGTGTTCTCCCCGTCGATCAGCATGGCTCGGATCTGATCTCCGGCTGTTTCGAGGGCCCTCACCTTGGTGATACCCTTTTCCAGATCGATCTCCCGTCCGTAAAGCCTGGCGAACTTCTCTTGGTGGGCGGGTTCGGTCACCGCCTGAAATCCTGGGTAGTTGTTGGGCAGCGCTCCGGCGTCGCCGGCTCCCTGAATGTTGTTCTGTCCCCGCATGGGGTTGATTCCAGTACCTTCCCGACCCAGGTTCCCGGTCATCAGAGCCAGGTTGCAAAGGCTCTTTACGTTGTCGACTCCGCAGATGTGCTCGGTAATGCCGAGTGTGTAGTAGATGGCTCCTCGGTCCGCTCGTCCGTAGAGCAGGGCAGCTGCTTCGATATCTTCCTCGGGCAGTCCGGTGATCGTTGCCGCCCACGAAGGCGGGAAATCCTTTACGTGCTCCAGGAACTCGGCTCCGCCCGCCGTGCGGTCTTCGACGAACTCACGATCGACCAGCCCTTCGCGGCCTATGACGTGCGCCATGGCCAGTAGCAGTGCGACGTCAGAACCCACGCGCAAGGGGAGATACACATGAGCCAGCTCGGCCAGCTGGATCCTTCGGGGATCGGCGACGATCATCTTCGCCCCCCGATCGAGTGCCCTTTTCAGTCGTGTAGCTGCGACTGGGTGACACTCGGTCATGTTGGTGCCGATGCAGAGGATTACATCTGGCTTTTCCATGTCGGCAAGGGGATTCGACATGGCGCCTCGACCGATGGTGGCTGCCAGACCGGCAACCGTGGGGGCGTGTCAAGCACGGCTGCAGTTGTCGATGTGGTTGCTACCGTATCCCACCCGAATGAACTTTTGCATCATGTAGTTGGCTTCGCTAGGCGTGCGCCCGGAGGCGATGCCGTAGATGCTGTGGCGGCCGTATCGGGCCTCCACTTGCTGAAAGCCCTGGGCGGCCCTGTCTAGGGCCTCGTCCCAGCCGGCTGGGTGAAGCTGCCCGTCGGTACCGCGTAGCAGCGGAGTGCGCAGGCGATCAGGGTGCTGGACGAAATCGTAGGCGAACTGTCCTTTGACGCACAGGGCCCCTTCATTGGCCGGTCCGTCCATGGCTGGCTGGATGCCGATGAGTCGATCGTCCTTGCTCAGCAGATCGACAGAGCAGCCAACCCCGCAGTAGGGGCAGATCGAACGAGTCTTCTGAATACCTGACGCAGCGAGTGTCATGGTGCTGATTCCTTTTCACGAGAGGTGCTCTCTTCTACAACAGCCAACGCCTTCCGATCGGCTAGAGCACCGGTGGGGCAGGTCTGAACACACTGCCCGCAAAAGGTGCAGGCCGAGTCTCTCAGAGTTCCATTGAATTCAGTTGTGATTCGAGTGTGGAATCCACGGTTCATGATGCTTATGGCGTAGTCACCTTCCCGCTCGGCGCACACCCGGACACAACGATTGCAGGAAATACAGAGGTCGTAGTCTCGCAGGATGAAGGGGTTATCGTCCTCGAGAAAACTCGCACCTGATTGCTCACCCGAGAAGCGTCCGGTTCGCGCCTGGTACTTCTCCACCAGATGATGCAGTTCCTGGGACGCATACCCGCGGAGGGGATGGACCTCGAGCTCCCGGTTCTCGGACACCACCATTTCCAGCAAGATCTTTCGCAGAGTCTCCACCGTCTCGGTCTTGGTCCGCACCACCATGCCCGCGGTAGCCTGGGTGGTACAAGAAGCCACCGGGTTCCGGATACCCTCCACCTCGACCACGCAGAGGCGGCAGCTGCCGAAGGCCTCCAAACGGGGGTCGTAGCAGAGAGTGGGAATCTCTTGACCGCGGCGCGAGGCAATTTCGTAGAGGGTTTCTCCCTCGGTGAAAGAGACCTTCTCTCCGTCCAGCTCGACCGTCGGCAGAGGGCTGCCGGCATCGTCGCTCATACGGTTTCCCTTCGCTGTTCTACGTGTTCGACGACCTGCTCTGGAAAGTACTTCACCAGGCTCTCGGTGATCAGAGGTGCTGCCATCCCCAGTCCGCAAGCGCTAATGGACTTCATGGCGAGACCCAGGTCCGCGACTTCGGCCATCCAGGCGCTCGGGTCGCCTGGTCCATGGCAGCCCCCGAGTCGCTCGGTCAAACGCTGGGTTCCAATTCGACAGGGGAAGCATTTACCACAAGATTCCTCCGCGAAGAATTCCATGGCTTGGTGTGCCACCTGGACCATGTCGCGGGTGTCGTCGAATACCATGATTCCGCCGGCCCCCAGGAAGGACCCCTTACTCCGAATCCCTGGTTCGTCCAAAGTGACGTCCAGGTCACCTCCTGCAAGGAAACCGCCTGAGAGTCCTGCCATTGTGACCGCCTGAATGGAGCGACCGGGAGTTGGCCCGCCGGCCCAGTCATAGAGCAGGGTCTTCAGGGGTAAGCCCAGGGGAACTTCGTAGTTGCCCGGTTCTTGAATGTCACCCGAGAGGCTGATGACCTTGGTTCCAGCCTGCCCGTTCTGGCCCAGACTCCGATACCATTCCGCCCCCCGACGTAAAATATGGGGCACGGAGACCAGGGTCTCGACGTTGTTCACCGCCGTTGGAAGGTCTTCGAAGCCATGGGTTACGGGATAGGGTGGACGATTGCGCGGATAGGGGTGCTTTCCTTCGAGACTGTTCAGCAGAGAGGTCTCTTCCCCGCAGATATAGGCTCCTGCTCCTCGCCGTAAATAGACATCGCAGGAGAAGGCGCCCTCCTGGATGTTCTTTCCCAATAAGGCAGCCTCCTGTGCCTCGGCCAGGGCCCTCGAGAGCGTTCGGGCAGTCTCGGGATACTCGTAGCGCAGGTAGATAAAGCCGCGATTGGCGCCGGTGGCGTAGGCGGCTATCAGCATTCCTTCGATCACCGCATGGGGATCATAGTCCATGATGGCCCGGTCCTTGAAGCAGCCGGGTTCACCCTCGTCAGCATTGCAGACGATGGTCTTGGGGTGACCTGGAGCATCCGACACCGCCTGCCATTTTCGGCCGGTGGGAAAGCCGGCCCCTCCTCGTCCCGCCAGCTCACTTTCGTGAATTTGGTCGAGCACCTGAGAAGGAGTCATTTCGTTCACGGCGCGAAGCAAACCTTCATAACCTCCGCTGTCGCGATATCCTGTCAGGATCTGTCGATTGGGCTCGCGAATCGCTGCGAAAACGCATTCCTCGGAGCCTCCGGGGTTGGTCGCAGGCATCGGACTGGGCTGTAGTCGTAGATCGTCTTCTGAGAGGCCAACCAGAACCTGGTTCCCGCGGATGACCGGGATTGGATCGTCGCAGAGTCCGGCGCAGGGCATCGGTGTGGCTCCTTCCAAGCTTTCCAGAAGTTGGTCGGCGCCGTGGTGCTTGCAGATAGGACCGGTGCAGACCCGAGGAAGGCTTTGGCCAGGCGACGAGCGTGAGAAGTGGTGGTAGAAGGTGATGGTACCCCAGAGGTCGGCTAGCGGAATCTTGAGTCCCAATGAAACGGCTCTTATCACGTCGGAAGAAAGATATCCATCTCGATCGTGGAAAGCGTGTAGCAAGGGAAGTAGAGGAGCTGGCTCATCCAACCAATGCTCGACGAGCTCCTCGTCGCTGGGGTTGACCATCGCCAGAATGTTAACACGGAACGGGTTCCCGGATCGGATCCGCTCTAGCCAGCCGAGGACTTCTGCGACGCCTTCCGCGATACCAATCCCAGTCACTGGGACTGCTTGACAAGCGCGTCGGGCCGTCTAGAATGAATCTGCATTCGGTTGCCCGGTCTGAAGGTATTTTTCTAACCACCGGAGTAGAGCAACGCAGTGACCGAATTATCCTCATCCATTTCCAGACGTGGTTTCCTGAAATCGGGTGCGGCCCTCACGGTTACCGGCTTCGGTTTCGACCTGGCCCGGGCCTCGGCACAGGCCAGGGAGCTGAAGATATCCCGCACCACTCAGACGCACAGTGTCTGTCCTTACTGCGCGGTGGGCTGCAGCGTGGTCATCCACACCTTGGGGGACAAGTCCAAGAACGTGAAGCCGACAGTGGTTCACGTCGAGGGTGATCCCGACAGTCCTGTCAATCGCGGAACGCTCTGCCCCAAGGGAATCTCGCTGAAGCAGTTCATCGTGAACGAACGGCGCCTCACCCGGCCGCTTCACCGGGCCCCTGGTGCCAAGGAATGGAAGGTCATCCCCTGGGACGGGGCGATTGATCGAATGGCCCGCCTCATCAAAGACACTCGGGACAAGGGATTCGAAGCCCAGGATCCTGAGGGAAGGACAGTCAACAGGCTCCCCAACCTGGCCCTGATTGGCGGTTGTACCGACACCAACGAGATCAACTACCTGCTGGGTAAGCTCCGTTTCGGTCTTGGAATTCAGGCCTACGAAAACCAGGCTCGGCTTTGACACGGCCCCACGGTGGCCAGTCTGGCCGCCACCTTTGGCCGCGGAGCCATGACCAATGGCTGGACCGACGTTGCCAATTGCGACGTGGTCCTGATCATGGGCGGGAATCCGGCCGAGAATCATCCGGTGGGCTTCCGTTTTGCCATTGAGGCCAAGAAGAACCGCAAGGCCAAGCTGGTCTGCATCGATCCCCGCTTCAATCGAACTGCAGCCGTTTCGGACTACTACACGCAAATCCGTGCCGGAAGCGACATTGCCTTTCTGGGCGGCTTGATCCGGTATTCTCTGGAGCAGGGTCTTTACCACGAAGACTATGTGCGTTTGCACACGAATGCACCCTTCCTGGTTCGGGAGGATTTCGGCTTTGCCGATGGACTCTTCAGTGGTTGGGATGCCCAGAAGGAGAGCTACGACAAGTCGACCTGGCAGTACCAGCTGGACTTCCGGGGATATGCCAAGACGGATCCCAAGTTGGAGCACCCGCGTAGCGTGTTTCAACTGATGAAGACACACTACTCTCGCTACACTCCTGAGAAGGTCGCATCCATCTGTGGTTGCACTCCTGAGGAGTTTCTCGGTGCCGCCGAGATCATCTGCTCCAGCGGCAGGGCAGACCGGCGAGGCACGGTTCTCTACGCGCTAGGTTGGACTCAGCACAGCCACTCGGTTCAGCTCATTCATGCCGCTGCCATGCTGCAGTTACTCCTGGGGAACATCGGGGTGCCAGGGGGTGGTGTCAATGCCCAGCGAGGCCATTCCAACATCCAGGGTGCCACCGATCTGGGTGCCTGGAACATGCTGCCTGGATACCTCAAGGTTCCGAAGGCCTCTCAGACCTCGCTTCGAAAGTACAACGACGAGAACTCGCCGCGTCCTCTGCGTCCGGACGCGATGAACTATTGGTCCAATACCTCGAAGTTCATGGTGAGTCTGCTGAAGGCCTATTACGGCGCTTCCGCCACCAGGGCCAATGACTTTGGCTACCACAACCTGCCCAAGATCGGTCCCGATCAGAATCACAGCTGGGGCCATATCTTCGATAAAATGTACGAGGGCAAGATCGAGGGGCTCGTTTCATTCGGTATGAATCCCGTGGCGGGAGGCCCCAACACGGGAAAGATGATCTCGGCACTCGGTAAGCTGAAATGGCTTATCGTGTCCGAGTGTTTTGAAACCGAGACCTCGTCCTTCTGGAAAGCCAGTCAGCTGGCTGGAGAGTACTATTCGTCGAAATTGGATCCGGAGGACATAAACACCGAGGTACTCCTTCTTCCGGCAGGGTGCTTTGCCGAGAAGGATGGAACCTTCGTCAACTCCTCCCGCTGGCTTCAATGGAAGGAAGCGGCCCTGGATCCACCGGGCGAAGCCAAGAGGGACCAGGAGATCATTGCCAGGGTTTTCCTGCGGCTGAGGGAGCTCTATCGCACCGAGGGAGGCACCTCTCCCGAGCCACTACTCGACATGACCTGGGATTATGCCAATCAGACCTCCCCGTCGTTAGTGGAGGTGGCAAAGGAGATCAGCGGGGGGTATGTCGATGATGGGAAGCAGGTAGATGGGTTCGGACAGCTGAAGAACGACGGCTCCACCCTTTGTGGCAACTGGCTTTATTCGGGATCCTTTACAGAGGCCGGCAACATGATGGCACGACGCAGCCGGCAAGACCCCAGTGGGCTGGGATTCCATCATGAGTGGGCCTGGAGCTGGCCGGCCAACCGCCGGGTCCTGTATAACCGGGCTTCGGCCGATGAGAAGGGGCAGCCCTGGGATTCCACCCGGGCTGGCATCAGATGGGACGGAAAGAGCTGGAAGGGAGATGTTCCCGATTACAAGAGTGACGCCTCTCCCGACTCGTTTGGTTCTTTCATCATGCTGCGAGAAGGAGCTGCCAAGCTGTTCACAGCGGATTTCGCCGAAGGCCCTTTTCCCGAACACTACGAGCCGGTCGAATCGCCCGTCGACAACCCCATGCATCCGAAGGTCAGTCGAAACCCGGCAGCTCTTATCTACAAGAGCGACCTGGACGCACTCGGAACCCGCGAGCAGTTTCCCTTCGTGGCGATTACCTACCGGTTGACCGAGCATTTTCATTACTGGACCAAGAACGTCGACGCCACTTCCCAACTCCAGCCGAGCTTCTTCGTCGAGTTACCGCAGGCGCTTGCCGAGGAAAAGAGTATCGCGAACGGAGATCTTGTCCGCGTGACTTCAGCGCGAGGTGCGGTAGAGGGTCGGGCTCTCGTCACCCGCAGAATGCGAGGACTCGAGGTCGACGGACGGACGGTCTATCATGTCGGATTACCCATCCACTGGGGGTTCCTGGGTCGTGTCACTGGTCCCTTGGTGAACAACCTCAGTCCCTCCGCCATGGATCCCAACTCGGGAACGCCAGAATATAAAGGGTTCCTCGTGAACCTGGAGAAGGTATAAGCCGTTGAGTGGATCTCAGATCGTCGCCAAGCTCATCGACACGACCATCTGCATCGGCTGCAAGGCTTGCGAAGTAGCTTGCCAGGAATGGAACGATCACGAATTCACTCTAAGCGATCTACCCGGAACCTATCAGACCAAACCGGATCTCGACCACGAGTTCTGGAACCTGATCAAGTTCAATGAAGAAGAGCGGGATGGTCAGATTTCGTGGTTCATGTCCAAGTACCAGTGTATGCACTGCGCGGATCCTGGCTGCCTGGCCGCCTGTCCTGCTCCGGGCGCCATCTTTGTCCGAGATAACGGAATCGTGGACTTCGACCACGATGTTTGTATCGGTTGCGGCTACTGTATTACGGGTTGCCCTTTCGATGTGCCGCGACTGAGTCCCAAGACGGAAAAGGTGTACAAGTGTACCCTCTGCTCCGACCGCACCTCGGTAGGACTGGAGCCGGCCTGCATCAAAGCTTGCCCCACCAATTGCCTGACCTTTGGGAGCAGGAAAGACCTTTTGACCAAGGCCGAAAGTCGCGTCGAGACGCTTCAAGCTGACGGAATCGAACAGGCCGGCGTCTACAATCCGGCGGGCGTCGGAGGGACCAACGTGCTCTATGTCTTGGCCCAGGCCGACCGGGTCGAGGCCTACGGGCTCCCCAGGGACCCCCAGATACCCTGGACGGTCGCGCTCTGGAAGGGCCCATTGAAGTGGTTGGGTAACGCGGCCCTTGTCGGAGGTTTGTTGGGGACCTTCTTCCACTATCTCCGCTACGGTCCCAAGGAGGAATCTGATGCCGAAGAGTGATTCGAAGAGGATCGAGCGCTTCAGTTTCTTCGAGCGCGCCGTTCATTGGATGGCGGCGCTGAGCTTCCTTTATGCGGGCTTGACGGGGCTCGCCCTATGGTCGCATCGTCTCTACTGGCTGGCCTCGATTTTTGGAGGAGGTGTCACCGTGCGCGCCTGGCATCCCTGGGGGGGAATTGTGTTCAGCCTGATCCTGGGGATGATGTTCCGCAACTGGGCCCGCCAGATGAAGTTGGACAAAGAGGACAAGCACTGGCTTCGCCAGGCCCATCGCTATGCCGTCCACGACACTTCGGGTCTTCCGGAAGCCGGGCGCTTCAACGCCGGTCAGAAAATGCTCTTCTGGGCTCAGTGCGTCTTCACCTTACTTCTGTTCGCGAGTGGAGTGGTCTTATGGTGGCCAGCCATCATGCCTCGATCGCTCAGCCTTGCTGCGATCCTGATTCATCCGGCAGTCGCCGTCCTGTCCCTGGTAGCCATCATCGTGCACATCTATATGGGTACCGCCGCTGTGCCGGGAGCCTTTCGCGGTATGATCCATGGATGGGTTGGCCCACGCTGGGCGGCCTCCCATCATCCCAAATGGTATCGAGAGACTTCGAAGCGCTGAGTGCCAGCCGGATAGCCCGAGCGAGATTCCTTTCTGGTCGCTACCCGTCCTCCCAGGAGGTCCTGGATTTTTTTGCCGAATTGGTTGCCTTCCAGCGAGGTATCTTCCAGGAGGTTGGACAGCGAGCGGCCCTGGCTGACTTTCACACTCCACTGACTCGCTTGATGAGTAGAATCGGTCCCAAGCCGATGCGGGAGCGGGCCTCCATCCTGGGCGAGTCCGGCCTTCGCAGGGCACTTGAAGATTACTGGAGTCAAGTGGACACCTGCTCGCCCGATAGCCTCTTCGCGAGAGTCCTTTTGCAGCCCTATGCGATCAAGATAAATTCGGAGCTGCCCGCTGTTTCTCCAGGTCGATGCCCAGGGTGTGGACATCGACCTCAAGTTGTGGTCCTGAGGCCCGAAGGCCACGGGAAGGCCCTGACCCTGCTCTGTTCTCTTTGCATGCGCGAGTGGTCGTTTCCACGAGGAAAATGCGCAGCCTGCGGCGAGGACGATGAGAAGAGGATGTCTCACTACGCGGCATCCGGCTTTGACCACATCCAGGTGGTCGCCTGTGACTCTTGTCGGACCTACCTTCACAGCATTGATCTGTCCAGCGAGATTGCTGCCGTTCCCGACGTCGATGAGCTGACTGCCCTCCCTCTGGATGTCTGGGCACAGCAGCAGGGATTTCGCAAGCTTCAGCCGAACTTCGCCGGGATCTGAGAGGTTTCAGATGCCTTGGCCCAAAGGGTTGAGGCCTTGAGCGTCGAAGACCAAGAGAGGTCAATCCCAACGGGATTGCGTATTCCAGCCCAGAGTTTCCGAACCCTGGGTACGGAGTAGCCCCCGACCTGAATCAACCCGGAACGGGTTGCGTACATCAGGGTACCCCTGGGGCAGAATAACGCCTCTCGCTAGAACGCAACCCGCGATGGGGTCCCCACTAAACAGGTACTATCCGATCGGATAGGAACGCTATCCCAAAGGATAGGCATTCGGTCTCCAGCCCGTCTTGGTCGCGCTCCGGGTACCCGAAGACTTTTTCTTTTACCTCAACAAGTTACGGCCACGGCCAGAGCTACCAACATCCCCACGATGACCATCACCAACGATCGAGGGGATTACCTCATCGACAAGCTGAAGGCAGGTCTGTACGACGTCAAGGCCGAGCTCCCCGGCTTCAAGACGCAGCTTTCGCTGGGTATCCGTCTGGAGCTGACCCAGGTGGCCCGAGTGGACTTCGTGGTGACGCCGGGAGACATCACCGAGGAAGTGACGGTCATCGGACAGTCCACCATCATTGACACCGACGCCGTGGAGGTGGCCTCCGTGGTCGAAGAGAAGAGGATTCAGGATCTCCCGATCCAGGGCCGGAATCTGGTGAAGCTGGCCTACCTGGCCACGGGAGGGACTCTGCCGGAGAGGGCAGGGGCCGGTACTCCGGCAGAAAACGCGCTTGACTCCGGAGGCGGTTACCCCAGTTTCAACGGACTCTTCAACCACTCCAATCAGATCGGCCTTCCGGGGGCAGAGCTGCAAGATATCAGGCGGTCCTTTGCGGACCAGAGCCACGGCTGGCAGACAGCCCTGGGCTGGGTCAATCCGGTCGGCTCCAATCTGGTGACCGAATTCAACGCCTCCCTCTGGAGCTTCTTGTGGCTGTTCGCAAGACCCCTGCACCAGACCAACTTTGCCAAAGAGCTGGGCTACGACGACGCCGATCGACATCCGGTGTTCTATGAGGATGGGAGCCGGGGACCCGGCAACGTGCCTTTGCCTTCCCCCTCGCCCTTTCCTTATCCCTTCCATGTATCCGGGCTCCTGGCCGGTCAAAATCGAAGCGATTTCAAGTCCGGTTCTCTGGATCGAGAACGCCCAGGACCTTCGGCGATATTCCAACAAACTGACAGGGAAGCACGTGGCCTGGGGAAACAAGAGCAGGGGAACGGGGGAAGGCAAAGGCACAGGCAAAGGCAAGTTTAAGGGCGAGGGCAAGGGTGAGGTGAGGCGCTAAACAGGTACGGAGACCGAAGCCACGTGTCCATCAACGAACTACGATCCCTCCTTGGCAGGCCACTTGATCTAAAACCGCGGATGTAATACGATAGCGCCATAAACGTATTACCGAGGATGGTTGTATCATGAAAACCCTCTCACTCAAACTACCTGATTCACTCGAAGCCCAGTTGACCGAGCAGGCGAATGTGACCGGTCGGAGCAAATCGGAATTGGTTCGTGAGGCTTTGATTGAATCGTTCCGTAAAGAAAATGATGGTGGGGTCGGATCGTGCTTTGCCCTCGCCAGGGATCTCGCCGGGTGCGTCGAAGGGCCACCCGATCTGTCGTCGAATCCGAAGCATCTCCGTGGATACGGGCGTTGAAGCGGCAGGTTTTGCTGGATACTGGCCCTCTGGTCGCTTTTCTCAACCGCCGCGACCGCTACCACGCCTGGGCCCGGGCTCAGTGGGAAGAGATCGAAGCACCATTGTGGACGTGTGAAGCAGTTATCTCAGAGGCATGTTTCATCCTGCAGTCCTACCCTGGAGCAAGCCGAGCAGTGATCGAGATGATTTCACGCGGAATCGTCCAGATGCCGTTCCGGCTCGAGCAGGAAGCCCGTCGGGTGAGCAAGCTGATTCTAAAATACCAGGACGTTCCGATGTCCGTGGCGGATGCCTGCCTGGTGCGCATGACCGAACAGACGACCGAGAGTCCGGTTTTCACACTGGACGGAGATTTCAAAATCTACCGCAGGCTCGGCCGGCAGGTAATCCCAACTTTGATGCCAGGAGGTCTCTAGCTGCCAGCTCGAAGGGTGGCACCTTTTGGCGGGAACGGCTTGGACGGTGTCTTCAAAAGGTACAGCTCATCAGTCACTGGGAGCCAGACGCCGGAGCTCTTCCGACCAGTTGAGGACGACGCTCATCTTCTCGCCGGAGTGAGAGCCATCCATCGACAGAATCCATATGTCGTAGTTATTTGAGTTTGGTTTTACCTGGTTGAAGGCAAGTTTTGTCCCATCCGGGAACCAGGAACCCACAGCCTGGTCCTGTTGACTGGGAAATAGCAGTTCAGGCTCACCAGCGCCGTCGACCACCCTTGAGGAATAGGCTTCGAATCCCTAACCTATTCGAGTTAAAAACGATTGTCGCGCCGTCCGGTGACCAGATCGGTGTGAGATTCTCATCCCCTTCGAAACTCTGTATGCTGCGGGCGCGGCGAACGAGGTCATAGGTCCAGATCTGGTCATACTTGTAGTTGGTGTCGAGTGCCACTCTGAAGCCATCGGGAGAGAGGCGCACAATGTGGTATTTTGCCGGCTCGATACCGATGGGTTCCACCTCTCCGTTGCGATCCACCCAGACTAAGGAAACCTACTAGTCTCTTGAGCCAAGGCATTTGGAAGGAACCCTATCTATCCGCTTGAGTGGGTTGCCGTAAACCATTGAAAAGATTGGTAGAGGTAATCGGACTCAAATCGACGACTCCATGATTGCCAAACAGATGGTATCCTCACCGCCATGAAATCGGTCAGAGCATCAGCAGATATCGGTGGTACATTTACCGATGTCGTCCTGATTGGTGATGATGGCACGGTGCTCGTTACGAAAATTGCCAGCACGCCGGACAACTACAGCCAGGGCGTCGTCCAGGCTCTTTCTCAAGCGATGCGGAAGCTTGATATCAAGCCGGAAGAGGTCACCGAGGTCAGCCATGGCTTCACGGTTGCCAGCAATGCCATCCTAGAGCGCAGCGGCGAACCCACTGCGCTGATTACGACGGAGGGGTTCCGGGACGTCCTCGAACTGGCTCGCATCCGAACTCCTCGGCTCTACGATCTGTATTACCGCAAACCTGTTCCTCTGGTCGAACGGCGTCTCCGGCTCGAAGTCAAGGAGCGAGTGAACTTCCAGGGTGAGGTGCTTTCCGCTTTAGAAATGGCCGACGTAGAACGTGTGGCTGCGTTTCTCAGCGCTGAGGAGATCCGATCGGTCGCGATCTCCTTGATCCATGCCTACGCCAATCCGGATCACGAAAACCGGATCGCAAGCTTCCTGAAGAGCAGGATTCCAGATTTGAACCTCTCCGTCTCGAGCTCCCTTCTGCCTGAGATGGGTGAATATGAGCGAACCAGCACGACCGTGATAAACGCCTACGTACGCCCGATAGTCTCCAGCTATTTGACCGAGCTCAAGCAGAAGGTCGAGAAGATGGGAGTCCGGGTACCTCTGACCGTTATGCAGTCCAGCGGTGGTCTGGCCCCTGTGGAGTTAGCTGCCGAGAAGCCGATGTATTGCGTCGAATCGGGACCGGCGGCGGGCGTGGTGGCTGCCTTTCATCTGGGTCGCCGCCTTGGCCTCGGTGACATGATCACATTCGACATGGGAGGCACCACTGCCAAGGCCTCGATCATCGAAGATGGAGAGATGCTTCGGGCCCCGGAGTACGAGGTTGGAGGAGGCATGAGTGTAGGCCATCGCCTCCTCAAAGGCAGTGGATATATCCTTCGAGTGCCCACCATCGATTTAGCGGAGGTGAGCGCGGGAGGTGGCAGCGTAGCCTGGATAGACAAGGGAGGGGCGCTTCAAGTCGGTCCCCGAAGCGCGGGGGCCGTACCCGGGCCGGTCTGCTACGACAATGGCGGTTCCGACCCGACGGTCACGGACGCCAACGTTCTTCTGGGATATCTCAACCCCGACTACCTGCTAGGCGGGGAGTTTCCCATCAACCGATCCAGCGCGGAGCGGGCCCTTCTAGACAAGGTGGGGAAACTTCTGGGTATGGACGCTACCGAGACAGCCTACGGCGTGCATCGACTGGTCAATTCCAACATGGCGCGTGCTGT
The DNA here is from genome assembly GCA_965218775.1 of Acidobacteriota bacterium. GTDB lineage: Bacteria > Acidobacteriota > UBA6911 > RPQK01 > JAJDTT01 > CAUZIZ01. The sequence continues at coordinate 13,093 of CBDCLS010000002.1, forward strand.
CAGTGCCGTTTCCCAGGAGCGAGGCCGAGATCCACGCCGCTTCACCCTGGTGGCCTTCGGGGGTGGGGGACCCGTCCATGCCGCCGGCCTGGCTCGAACCTTGGGTATCAAGACGATCATTGTCCCTCCCTCTCCAGGCGTTTTCAGCGCCTTCGGCCTCTTGTTTGCGGATGTGGAGCACCACTTTTCCCGCAGTTACTTGAAGGAATTCTCGGACCTCGATCTGGAACGGGCCAATCAGATGTTGAAGGATCTGGTCGATCAGGGTAGAGATCTGTTGCTGGCCGAGGGGTTCCCGCAGGAACGACAGGAGACTGTGTCCCAGGTTGACATGAAGTATCTAGGGCAGACCTCCCACCTTACCGTGAACCTGCTCCAGAGGGAGTTTGATTCCACGTCCTTGACGCAGCTGGGCGAGAGTTTCCAGCAGGAGCATGAGCGGACCTACGGCTATCGCCTTGATGGGCCTTTTCAGCTGTGCGGACTCAAGATCGTAGCGAGAGGGATTTCGCTGGAGTCAAGAGTCCCGGAATCAGGACATTCCCCAAAAATTGAGGGTGAATTCTCTCAAGTAGTTGAGAACAAGAGAGTAGGGCGATAAGGGAAGTGGGATGGGTTGAAATTGGGAGAAAATGGGGGAACTGTCGACCCCCAAAAGTGTGGGTCCCTAGCGCTTAGACTGGTTGGCGGAACTCCAAACCCAACAACCAATTAAGCGGAGGGACCCAGATGCATGATGCCAAAGTAGCGTGGAAGATTCGAGAGCAGCTGAGAGAATTTTCGGGGAAGGTCTCTGAAGGATTACCGAAGACCGCCGCTCGTTTGATCCGGGAGGTGCTCTACGGGATGCAGTGTCGGGCGTCGGTCCGGCTCAGCGAGATTGCGCGAGCACTGGAGGAGGAGATCGCTCTGAAGAAAGTCATCGAGCGGCTGAGCCGCCAACTCAACCGTCAGGGATTGAGAGGAGCGGTGGGAAAGAATCTGCTGGAGTTGGCGGCCTGGCGGGTGGAGAAGGAGACGCTGTTGATTGTGGACCCCACGGATGTGAGTAAGCCATATGCCCGGAAGATGCAATACCTGGCGCGGGTCCGGGACGGCTCCCGAGGGGAGATCCGAGATGGATACTGGTGCTGTGAGGTGGTCGGAGCGAGGCGGGGGAGTGCCGAGGTGCTGCCGTTGTACCAGGAGCTGTACTCGCAGAAAGCGCCGGACTTTGTGAGCGAAAACGACGAGATCCTCAAGGCGATTGGGCGAGTCTCCAAAGCCACCCAAGGGCGAGGGATCTGGGTGATGGACCGGGGAGGGGATCGGGAGGAGATCCTCGAAGTCCTGCTGAAGCGGGGACACCCGTTCCTGGTGTGCCAGCGGGGGGATCGTCACCTGATCTCAGGGCGCAGCAAGAAGAGCGCCGAGGAGTGGGCGCGTGGTTGTCGGCGCCGCTACCGGGAAGTCGTGATCAAGGAGACGAGTGCGGGGGAGAAGGTCTACCGGTTGGAGTTTGGGGCCCGAGGGGTGCGTTTGCCCGGTTTCGACCAATCGCTGTACCTGGTGGTGGTGGATGGCTTTGGCCCCCGTCCCCTGATGCTTCTGACGAACCAGACGGTCAAACGCTCGCGCAAGAGCCAGTGGCGGGTGGTCGAGAGCTATCTGAGCCGCTGGCGTGTCGAGGAAACGATCCGATTTATCAAGCAGAGCTACGAGTTGGAAGACATCCGTTTGCTCAAGTATGAGCGCCTGCGCAATATGGCCGCCTTGGTCATGATCGCCGCCTTCTTCGCCTGTGTCTATCTGGGTAAAAGGGCCAAGCTGGCCCTTCTGGTCCAACACATCGAGCAGGCAGCCAAACGGATCTACGGCATCCCGGAGTTCCGCTTCTATGCCATAGCCGATGGCATCAAGCAGCTCCTATTCGGCCGCCACAGCGGGATTGGCGGGGCTCGACCCGATCCCAGCTCCCGTCAGCTGTCCCTGCTTCCTCTGGGCCTCTGAAAAATGGGGAATGTCCAGTCCCGGAATCCGTCAACAGCATCACTCCGGGGAACATCTCGGGTCCCAGCCATCGCCGGGTGTTTTTTGGCGCGCCCCATGAATGGATGCTGACGCCGATCGTGAGTCGGTCGGACTTGGAGGGAAGCCCAACCGACGGACCACTGGTGGTCGAAGAATATGATTCAACTACCCTCATCCCACCCGGCTGGCGCGCCGCTCTGGACTCCTTCAACAACATCACCCTGGAACATGTTTAGCTGATTAGGAGTGCCGATGACAGGAGCCCAGGCAACCGATCCGGTAACACGAGAAATCATCAAGAATTATCTCTACAGCGCAGCCGATACCATGGCGCTTACGGTGGTCCGTACCGCCTGCTCGGCGGTGGTCAAGGATGGGATGGACTTTTCGACGGCCATCTTCAATGAGTCCGCAGAGCAGGTTGCCCAGGGGCTGACACTACCCTTCCATGTAGGGGCCATGAAGCCAGCGCTGGACGCCGTCATCGACACCTTCGAAGCCGACGTTCGACCTGGGGACATCTTTGCCAACAACGATCCCTACGAGGGAGCCAGCCATCTCCCCGACATCTTCCTGTTCAAGCCTGCCTTTCGGGCGAGGACCCTGGTGGGTTGGACCTGCGTGATTGCCCATCAGACCGACATCGGTGGTCGGGTGGCAGGTGGGAACGCCTGTGACAACACCGAAATCTACCAAGAGGGCCTCCGCATTCCGCCGATAAAGCTGTACGAGGAAGGCGTCCTGAATAGCGCCGTCTGGCGAATTTTGGGGAAGAACGTGCGAGTTCCTTCCAAAGTTCTTGGTGATGTTCTGGCCCAGACCTCAGCCCTGCGCCAGGGAGAGCGCGACCTGCTTCGGTTGGTGGAAGACTACGGCCTGGACGAACTTCGCCACTACATGACGGAGATTATCGATCATACGGAAAGGCTCACGCGGGCCGAGATCGAGCGCCTCCCCGACGGCGAGTGGGAGTTCACCGATTACATCGACGACGACGGTATCACGCCCGATCCCATCGCTATCCGGGTCAGGGTGGTGATCGAAGGTGATGAAATGCTGGTGGATTTCACCGGCACCTCACCACAAGCCAAAGGTTCCATCAACCCCAATCTCGCCTACACAAAGTCGACGGTATATGCCGTTTTCAAATGTCTGACCGACCCCGACATCAATGCCAATTCCGGTTTCTTCCGCCCCATAACAGTGCAGGCGCCTGCAGGCTGTTATGTGAACCCCCAGCATCCCGCAGCCGTGGCGGCGAGAGGCCTAGCCCGCATTTCTCATCGCCGGTCTACTACGTCGCCGCAATCATCCGCCCTGGCTGTGTTTCGCTCGGTCGGCCTCCTCGACGTACTGTACAAGTACGACTGCGGAGGCCTCGGTCGCAAGCCTTGCCAGGACGGCACTTGCGACGCCTCGCTACGACAGGCGATGAGAAATGCGGGCTAGGGGGATTTCGAATCGGTCAAGCCGTTTTCGGGGCGATGGCGAAGGCGTTGCCCGACCGAGTTCCTGCCGCTTGGGGTGGAGGGGAAATAGGGGTTAGTTTCGGCGGATACTTTCCGGATGGAAAACCGTTTGTTTTTCTGGAATTCAACAACGACGGTCCCCGAGGCGGAGGACCCTATTTTGACGGTGCCGATGGAGCCGCCGCACCAATTACGAACATGGCGAACACGCCCATCGAAAGCATCGAAGCCGAGCAGCCCCTGCTGATCAAGCGATATGGATTCGTCCCCGACACGGCTGGAGCCGGCAAGTACCGGGGGGGACTGGCGATGGAGCGCGAGTTTGAGCTCCTGGCTGATGAAGCGACGGTACAGATACGTTCCGATCGCACCCGATTTCTTCCCTGGGGAGCGCAAGGTGGAGGTCCTGGTACCCGGACCTACAGCATCCTGAACCCCAGCACCCAGAATCAGCTTCTCCCCTCCAAGTTCTTGAAACAGCTAACCAGGGGAGACGTCTATCGCCTGGTTCAGGCGGGTGCCGGAGGCTACGGAGATCCCCTGGAGCGCGATCCGGAAGCAGTCCTGAGCGACGTCGTTCAAGAGAAGGTCAGCCCCGAGCAGGCCCAAGTCCAATACGGTGTTGTCGTCGACCCGATAACATACGAGCTGGATCTGGAGTCGACCGGTCAACTAAGAGAGCAACTGCGAAACGAACGAGAACCGCTGACGCTTGACCCACGAGTCGTAGCTGCAGGAGACGAAGAGTCCTAGCCTGAAACTTTAATAGTGAGCAGTGATGTAGTGTTCAGTGAGCAGTAGGAAAATACAGTGCGGCGAAAGGGTGAGTTGCCAGTATGGCGAAACCAGGTCCGACAGTGCAGCGAACGTCTTGACTCGTTGGCAATATGAGGCCAAGTTCCAAGGAGAGAGTGACGGAGCGGTCCTCGCTTCCTAGCACTACCAGTCTTCAAGAAGAGTTTTGTTCTCGAATGTTCCGAGGAAATCTAAGAGTAGCGAGCAACCTCATACCGCCGAGGACATTTGTATGTGCTGAGTCCTTTTCTTACCCTTGCCCGCGCCCATGCCCGAATCCTCTTTCTCATCCAGGCCCATTGTGGGAAGATGCAGGGCAAAGGCACGGGCAACTTCTTCGCAAACTTGACCAGTCTTCGAACTTTTTCTCGACCAAGGGTCTCTAGGAGGGAATATCCACTGCTCGGCTGGGATTCTCGATCAGAATTTCATGGATGGACTCCTGACTGACCCCTTCGCCACGAAGCAGAGGTAAGAAATCCGTCCAGATGTAGTCGTAGCCTCGACCGCCGTGGTGGCGAAGTTGGGACAAGCGGCAGGTGTCGGTAGCTATCAGGAGCTTTTTACTGTAACCCAGTCGGATCAGCGTGGACAGACGTTGAGCTCTTTCCGCGTCCGTCATTCCTCCGGGCCACTCGCGATTCCAACTGATCAGATCGAACTCTACATAGGCACCTCTGTCGAGGATTGGAAGATAGTAATCCAGATCTTCCTGTTCCTCACCCAGGATGTGGGTGTCGCAGTGCCCGATGACGACTTTCGAGAGATCGGCTCCGGCCTCTTCCAGGACATCCAACTGGGCGTGGCCGGCTCGTCCCAGGCTGGCATGGGTTGAGATGAGTACGCCGGTGCGTTTCTGAGCCTGCGCGGCCGCCTGGAAGACTCTTGTTTCCGCCTCGCTCAGTCGATAACCCAACGGGTCTGGGGCGGGCTGATTATGGGTCCCGATCTCACCGATGAAGCCCGCCGGAACTCCCTTTTGCCCTTCCTCTATCTCGCGGACGAAAAACTCGGTGATCTGGTCGACGGTGGCGGAGCGGAGCCATTCTGGGTAGCAAGCCTCCTGATAGAAGCTGATCCCGCGGACGATGTGAACGCCAGAGGCTTCCCCGATGAGACGCAGGGCGCTCGGGTCGGCATTGAGGTCGACGGGGGTTACCTCAAGGATGCCACGACCTCCAGCGTTCTTGAAGAACTCAAGTTCCTGGACGATGAGCTCCCAGTCAAGCATGCAGTTGTCTGCCTTGCCGGAGGTATGGGAGATGTCACAGCAGAGGTGCTCGTGCGCCAGGGTGGGGCCGAGCTGATCGCACCGGATCTCACCCAAAACCGTTCGGATCATGCGGGGTGAGGCCTCACCCAGTGGCGATAAAGGGGCTTGACGTTCTCGGGAAGCGCTGCGTAGATATCGGGCGGTACGGCAACCACGTCGTTCTCCGTTTTGCCGGTTTCCTTTAGGATCCGGACCCGTTCCGACGAACCGGGCATCAGAATGTCCAGATTCAACCACCAGGGTGCGTATCGCACCGCCATGCCCACCCGGGCCTGATGGCTGGTGTTGGGCGTGGAAGCGTGCCAGAGACGGCTGTCGAACATAAGGACACTCCCTGCTTCTCCGGTAGCACGAATTTCACCGGGATAGGGCTGCAAGGGATCGACGCCGTTGTTTCCTGTAGGGTTGTTGGGTGAGCGGTGGCTTCCCGGAACGATTGCCGTGGCACCGGTTTCGGGCGCAAACTCGGAGAGCATCCAGAGCGTCGTGAGGTGCATGACCGAATCAGGATAGGGAGCCGGAACATGTCCGGCATTGTTTTGATTGAAGGGCCAGTCTGCATGCAGAGGGCCTCGGACACAACCAGGATAGCTGATCTGGGCACTGGTAAATGAGATGCGGACGTGTGGGCCAAAAAGGGAGTGCGCGACCCCCAGGATTCGTGGATCTGCCAGGTAGGGCGCGAAGGACTGCTCGTACGCGATAAGCCCTTTACGGGAGCCTTGTCCCTTCAGTTCATCGAATGTTCCGTGGTTTTGAACCGCTGATTCCACTCGGTCCCGAACGATAGCGACCTGGTCTGCGGGGATGACGCCTTTCAGGACGCAAAATCCTTGCAGCTGGAGACGCGCCAGCGTCCGTTCAACCGTTAGTTCCTGTAGTGTTGGGGAAGTAGTCATTTGCCTTTGCCCGGGTTGCGAGCCGCTTCGCTCAGCGGCCGGATAGCTTCGGTCTTGAGGTTCACGGACCAGATGAAGTGTACCAACTCTCCCCCGGCCTGCTTCGCGATGATGTCGATCCAGACCTCGGGCGGCTTCTGGTTGATTACCTTCCATTCTGCGAAGCGCTGCTGAAACTCTCCTGCGACCAGTTTCTTGGCCGTAGCGGACTTCTTCAGCAGCAGCTGGTAGGCTCGTTCGGCCTCTTCCTTGCGTTGTTTTTCTTCGGCTCTTTCCTCTTCCAGTTGGGCCACCGGCGCTGGCGAATCGGGATCAGTCTTTTGTCGCACCAGCACGGGCCGGCCCGATTTACTCGCGGGGGACCCTGAGCCCGCACTCTTTTTCTTGGGTGTTGTTTTCGGTGCAGGTTTTGGTGGCGGAGCCGGCTTGGGAGTCGTGGCCGCAGGTTTCTTCCCCGGCGTCTCCGGTGACGAAAGGGAGACCCGCTGTTGAGCGTCCGGCGTTTGGGCTTCGGCGGACTCATTCTCACCGGAGCTAGGGTCAGGAGCAGCTCCCGGCTGATCTGGGTTCTCCGAGTCCCAGGTCGGTACCTCGAGGCCCGGGTCACGAGCTGGTCCGGAATCCTCCAGGGGCTGCGGTAGAAGGTCGGAATCTGTCTTCTGTTGGTTCTGCTGTTTTTCCCCTCGAGTGGACTGGGCGACATAACCGATTGCCAAAACGGCCGTAGTGACGAGGACGACGATCAGCCAAACCGGAATTCGTCGGCTCGGCTGCGGTTCGCCCCCGGAGAAGACCTCTTCGAAAAGGGAGGTCGAAGGCTGTTCTGTTCCGGGGGATTCGGAACTTTGAGCGGAGTCGGTTGGGATCCGGACCCGAGTCGGGGCTGAAGCGGCAATTGGCCTCGATCCTCGGCCGACCTCGGAGCGACCCAGGTATTCTATCAAAGTTTCGTAGGCCTGATTGATTTGTTGAATCTTGCCTGCCGACCTGGAACGAAGTCGGGGATGATGAGCGAGGCGCTCGGAGTCCCACAAGATCAACAGATCTTCACGGGCCTCGGATACCTCCTTGAAGCTTGCTCCGACGGTCAGTTCAAGGATGCGATAGGCGTTTTCGATCTCCTTCATCGTTTCACAAATCTCGACCCAACAGGGCTACGCTAGCTTGCGGTTCAAGGCTTTTCCACTCTTTAGCTTCGCCGCACCCCAATATACTATACAAAGCAGCGTGGAGCCGGTCTCCAAGCCGACTTGCGACAGGATCTAGGCCCTCTGCCTGCGGCGGACTGGTCTGATGGCTCCTTCAACCGGCTTGGCCAGCCATCAAGGGAGCTGCCAGCGCTTCCTACTCCACTGAGGACATTACGGCGCCGCACGCCTCCAATGGTGAATAATTATACGCATTAGACCATTTGGCGTTGGGGCAGCGGGTATCCCACGCCCACAGCCTAAGCCATTTGAACCTCTTCGTGCGAATATTCATCAATATAGGATGTGACTAGGGAGCTGTGGAAGCGGAAAGGGAGATCGCGAAATGGCAAGAAGAAAGTGGTTTATATCAGTGTTGTTGGCTTCGACGATCCTGTTCACGTCGTTAGCGCCCTTGGCCTATGCCAGGGGCCGAAAGGGGCCTAGATTCCGGGCGTCGGTTCGGCGGGCTCCGGTGTATTTCGCCTACGGGGGATATGGGAGATACGCACCCTACGGGTTCGGCTACTACGGGGGACGTCACCACTATGGCGGTCCCAGGGGCAGGGTCGACTTCAACGTCGAGCCCAAGGAGTCCCAGGTATTTGTGGATGGTGCCTACATCGGCGTTGCGGATGACTACAATGGAGGCTTCTTCGGTACCACCGCAGTGCTGACTCCGGGTACTCACAATGTTCGGATTGTGTCTCCCGATGGTCGCGTGAAGAAAGCAAAGATCTACGTTATGCCAGGTAGGGAACTGAACTTCAACTTCAGGTTCTAGCCTGCGAACCCAATCGTCTGAAATGCAGACGTCGTGCTCGTCGTGTCGTTGGATTGGGAGACAGCCCAACGACATGGCGAAGCCGCTCTTGTGTGACCTGTGACCCCTGGTTCAAGTTTTTCAGCCTAGCCCGCATTTCTCATCGCCTGTCGTAGCGAGGCGTCGCAAGGGCCGTCCTGGCAAGGCTTGCGACCGAGGCCTCCGCAGTCGTACTTGTACAGTACGTCGAGGAGGCCGACCGAGCGAAACACAGCCAGGGCGGATGATTGCGGCGACGTAGTAGACCGGCGATGAGAAATGCGGGCTAGTCCCACCCCCAGAGCGCTGACCTCATTCGAGAAAGAAACTTCGGGTCCGGTGTAGCGGTGGCCTCCAGGCCGCCGTCCGAGCCAAGGCTCCGAAGAATAAGACTTCGGCCTGGAGGCCAAAGCTACTTCTGCGCGAGCCCTTAGGAGCTCAAGGGCTGTCCGTCGGCGCTTCCTGGCCTTCCTCAAGCAGGTAGCCGGCTTGCATGAAGGCAATCACGTCGGCTATCTCCTGACGGCTTAGGTTGTCTTCAAAGCCTTCCGGCATCAGCGAGACATCTGAGGCTCGGATCTCTGTAATTCGGCCGCGTAGGATTGTTTCTTCTTCTCCGGGGCCGCTGCGCAGGGTCAGAGTCCCCGGGGTTTCTCTGGCGATGATACCGCCAAAGACTCCTCCGTCATTCGTGGTCACGATATAGCTTCGGTAGAGGGAAAGAATGGTTCCGCTGGGGTTCAGAATGTCGTAAAGCAGCTGGGTTCGGGTGTGTCCTTGGACCGAACCCTGCAGGGAAGGACCGAACCGCGCCCCATCCTTCACGTTGTGACAACGGGCGCACTCCTGGTTGTAGAGCTCTTTGCCATTGAGGGGGTCCGGTTCCAGATCCAAAGCGGGGCTGTAGTCTTCAACAACCCTGCCTCGATCTCCAGCTTCCCGCTGCAAGAGTTCGAGAGCCCGTTTCTGCACCTCTGGGTCGGGGTACTGTCTGAGGATTTCCTGCTGTTGGTGATCCAAGGCAGCCCTTTCGATCTTTCCCTCCTCAAGGGCATCTAGAAGGTGCACGACTCTGACTTTGTGGTTGAGGAGGATCCCCAGGGCTTGCCTCCGCTCTTCGGGTGAGAAAGTGCTCCAGTGGACCAGGATTAGCTGACTGACCTGAGGATGATCGAAGTGTGTCAAGGTGTTCAGGGTGACCTTCCTCAGGTCGGACTCCAGCGATGAGGCCAGGAGACCGGCAAAGATCTCTTGGACCTCCTGGAATCGTGCTCCAGCCAAAGTTCGAATTGCACTCGAACGTTGGGCCCTTGGCAGCTCGTTCCGCAGTACTTGTTTTTTGGCCGCCGCTAGCAGGGAGGGGATCCGAAAATGTTGTACCACCCCCGCTGCCTCCTCTCGGACGGTCTCAGAGGAGCTGGACAACAGAGCCTTTAAAGCGCGTTCGGATCCGTAGCCTGACAGTCGGCGAACATGACCCAGTTCCAGCCCGTGTCCGAAACCTCTCAGGGCGGGAGCCTGCCAGGATTCTTTCTTGAGCACTTTGTTGTGAGCGAGCAGCCCGATGAAGCGTTGAGCCTCATTCCCCCGATTCCGAGCACCGATGACCGCCGCCAATTCCTCGAGGAAACTCGCCTTGCCGGAGCTTTCGGACTCAAAGTACGCAGGTTCCTTGATCATCGATGCCAACAGATCCAGAGAAGAACCCGACTCGGAGCTCAGGATCGCGGTACGTTGCCACTTGTCTTCTCCGTTCCGCTCCACCAGGCGCCGGAAAGACTGCTCTACCTTCTTGCCCTCGAATTGGCCCAGACTGAGTGCCAGCTGGAAGAGGACCCTTGGAGAAGGATCCGATGCCATTGCCGTCAGTCTGTCGAGGAGCTCGGGAAAGTCCTCGGCCAGCATCACCGCATGCTCGCGGACTCCCGGCTCCGTGTCCTCTAGAGCCGTTGAGATCAAGGATGAATTCAGAGCGCCAGCACCCTCCAGGGCGTAGAGGGCATGAAGACGTGCCAGGGGGCTGGCACGACGGACTACCATCTCCTCCAGGAGAGGAACCGCGGACGGGTCTTGTCGCTCCAGCAGCAGCCGCTGAGAGGTGAGTCGCCACCACTGGTTGGGATGGCCCAGATTCTCAACCAACTCAGCTGTTTCCGCCTGGTGCAGAGCTGGCCAGGTCATGGACCCTGAGGGATGGTCCTTGGGGACGATCCGATAGATGCGACCCAGATTCGTGCCGCTGAAGAAATCTTTGCCCTTCTGGATCGGTTCCGGGATCGACGCAGGGGTTTCTACGAACTCTCGACAGATGTCGACCACGTAGAGGTTTCCGTCGGGCCCTACCGTGAAGTTGGCCGGTCGGAACCAGCGGTGGGTGGAAGCCAGAAACTCTTTTCCCTGTTCTTCCTGCGGGCGATTGGCGGCGAAGGTGGCGCCCGCAGGCGAAAGGATGTCCCGGTGAATCAGATTGCCTGCTACTTCGCCCGTGAACAGGTTGCTCCGATAGGCCTCCGGGAAGGTATCGCCGGTGTAGATGGTAGCGCCGGTCGCCCCGGTAAAGAAACCGCTCGACTGCATCTCCCTCTCCATACCGATTTCTTTGAAGCGGCGCCGCCGCATGCGGGTACGGGTCTCGCGCCAGGGCTCCGGTGGAGTGAGTTGAAAAATGTGCTGATCGTGCTGTGAGATATGAATCGAAACCTTGGGCGCGGTCAAGAACGGGTTGCGTTGCAGGTATCGCCTCGCCATTACCACGTGGTTAACGTGTCGTCCCGCCTGCGAAAAGAAGCGGTGGCCCCAGACGTCAAAGGTCTGGCCGAAGCGGGTGGCGCCGGAGGCGGCCTCGAAGAGATCCCGATCCAGGCGGAAACGGAAGTCCGCTCCCAAGACAGAGACAGGAGCTCCTTCCGGCCGTCGCGAAAACTTGATTTCGCCTGCCTGACTATCGTTTGAGACGTAGATCCAATTGTCGAGTCCAAAGCGCAGGTTGTTGACGCGCCCTTCGGGATCTACCAGGGTGGTGAAGCCGGTGAATAAAACGGTCTTTTCATCCGCTTTCAGGTCCCCGTCAGTGTCCTTCAGATACAGAATATCGGGCGCCGAGCTCACCAGGAGTCCCCCCTGCCAGGGAAGGACACTTTTCACGTGCGGCAGGTCCTCGGCAAAGATGGTGGAGTGGTCGATGCGCCCATCGCCGTCCCGGTCTTCCAGGACGCGGACCCGGCTTTTGTAAGGCTCCCCCTCTGGGGGATCATAGGGGTAGTCCCGCATCTCCGCCACCCAGGCTCGCCCCTTCCCGTCGAACACCAGCTCCACCGGATCGGTGACGTGGGGCTCGGCGGCAAAGATCTCTACCCGAAAGTCCTCGCTGATCTGGAAGGTCTCGAGGGTCTCTTCTGCCGACAGTGGAAGGGGGCGGTCATCGGTCGAGCACCCAAAGAGCAGTAAGAACAGGAAAGGCAGTGGCTTCAGGCTCTTCATAGAATCAACCCTGCGTCGACGGAGCGTGCTCAGCCGACGCTAAGATGGTAATCGCATGCCGGAGGAACTACAAGGCTGCCGCTATTGGATTTCTTTTCGGGAGAGTGTATCCTGCCGGCCATCCGGGTCATGGATAAACACCATACGTTCCGCCGCCCCCTGGGGCTTTTCCTGGGACTGCTTTTCGCCCTGGCGATGATCATGGGGGTAGGCCCCGGGGTGCTTCTAGTAAATCGCCCGGACACCCTCCTGGGACTACCCATAGTCTATACCTGGGGTCTCTTCTGGTACGCCGTCCACATCGTGATTGTTGTCATGGCCTATCGTTTCCTTTGGCGTGAATCTCCTGATCGTGATCGGGACGATCGGGAGCGGGACTGATGTCCCCGAATTGGTCGCTGGAACCGAGTCTGGATCTCATCCCCTATGTGGTGCTTGCCGTCTATCTGGTGACTCTTCTGGGACTGGGGTGGCTGGGCTATCGTCGCAGCCGGATCGGCGAGGAGGACTACTATCTAGCGGGTCGCGGTCAGGGATGGGTCATTACGTCATTGACCATCATGGCCACTTTTTTCAGCTCCTTTGCGCTTCTGGGTGCCCCCGGAATGGTGTACCGAGAAGGGGTAGTCTTTGCACTGGTCAGCTTGAACGTTCCCGTCGCTGGCTATTGTGTGTACCTACTGGGGAGCAGAATCTGGGAGGCTGGTCGGGACTTCGGCTATGTCACACCCGCCGACATGATCTGCGACTACTATGGAAGTCGTGTGGCCTTGCGCCTGCTGGTCGTCCTGGTCGGCATCCTATTCACGATTCCCTACGTGATGATGCAGCTCAAAGCCGGAGGAGAACTGGCGGCGGTCATGTTCGATTCCTACGCGGGTGCCTTCGCCTTGGGTGCGGTTGTTCTAGCCGGGATTACCACCCTGTACATCATGATCGGGGGAATGCGTAGTGTGGCTTGGACCGATGCTCTGCAGTGTCTGCTCTTGGTGTCGGGCATGCTGCTGTCGGGAGTGGCGCTGGTAAGTTTTTTCGGTGGCCTGTCCGCCTTTGCGCAGGCGATCAGTCAGCTGCCCAAGAGCTCTCTCACCGTTCCCGGCAATACCGGCTTCTGGAGCATTTCGACCTTGTTTACGGTATCTCTTCTGATGCCAATAGGAGGAATCCTTCAACCCGCCCAGTGGATGCGCTTCTACGCTGCCCGAGATCTGGAGACGCTGCGGCGCAGCGCGCTGATCTTTGTCATCTTGCTGACGGGGTGCTTCCTGCTGGGCATCATGTTGGTGGGGCTTGGTGGCCAGGTCCTGTTTCCCCTCGAGCTGGATGGGGCAGAGGGAGTCCGACCTCATCCTGAAGTAGGAAGCTACGATCAGATTCTGGTCGCGGTGATTCAGAGGACACTGCCGGAGCTGCTAGGACCGGCACTGGGGCTTGTCTTTGCCAGCATGATGATGGTGGCAATCATGGCTGCCGCTATGAGCACTGCGGACAGTAGTCTTCATGCCTTGAGTGCCCTCATGACACGTGACGTCTACGACCGGTTCGTGAGGCCCGAAGCAGGCGAGCGGGAGAGGGTCTGGGTGGGCCGTCTGGTCATACTAGGCGCGACCTCATTGGCTCTGGGGCTGGTGTTGGCGGGAAGGGAGGAAGGCAGCTCGCTGGCCGGTATCATGGAGATGATTGTTGGTCTGGGCTTGTTTGCCGCCGCCTTCAGTATCCAGCTCTTGCCCATTACGCTGGATGTGCTCTTCCTTCACCGAGGGACGTCCGCTGGAGCCTTGGCGGGTCTGACAACCGGGCTGGTCGTCGCCTTTTGCTTTACCTCGCTTTTTGTTTCGTTGGCTTCGGCTGCAGCGGACTCCGCGATTGAGCCGATTCTGCTGGGGGTGTTGGACCTGGTCAACGCTTGCAAGGCCTGGGTGCCTCTCCATGCCACTGCGTGGGGCCTGATTCCCAACGTGTTTGTTTTTGCCCTCGTGAGTCGCCTTGGAAATGGGATCGCTCCAGGAGGTGGTAGTCAGGGCTCAGTTGTCTGAAATCGAATCCTGGGTGTAACATGCCGGACTGTTTCCATACATCACGGACGCGCATGAAAGATCCCATCTGAGAGGGAAGAGGATGACCAGAACCAAACTGCAAAGTTCACTGGCGATAGATGGGGGACCCAGGGTCAAGGAGGGTTCCTTCGGCACGGGTCAACGGTATGGCGATGCGGAACTCGAGCAGCTTCGCCAAACCTTGGCACAGCAGACCCTTTTCTATACGGACGGAGAGAAGGTTTCCAGCCTCTGCGAGCAAGTGGCAGCGCGTCTCGGCGTTCGCCACGCTACCGCCGTCAGTAGCGGTACCGCCGCCGTGCACAGTGCTCTGGCAGCGGCCGGGGTCCGCCCCGGCGATCATGTGGTGACCTCGCCCATCAGCGATGCCGGAACCGTGATCGGTATCCTCTTCCAGGGGGCGGTGCCCCTGTTTGCAGATCTCGATCCTCATACCTATTCCTTCGACATGGAGTGTCTGGCCAATACCATCACCGACAGGACCCGAGTAGTAATGCCGGTACATCTCGGAGGTACCCCGGGGCCCATGGACGACATCCTGGAGATCGCAGGGGACCGAGGCTGTCTTGTGATTGAGGACTGCGCTCAAGCCTGGGGAGCTACCTACAGGGGACGTCCGGTGGGCTCGCTGGGAGATCTGGGAACGTTCAGCTTGAACGAGAACAAACAGATTTCCTGCGGAGATGGAGGAGTGATTATCGCCGACTCGGACGACCTGGCGAGAGGAGTGCGCCTTTTCGCCGACAAGTTCTATGATCGGGAGGCGGAGGTGCTCATCTCTCCAACCTATCTGGGTTGCAACTACCGCATGACGGAGCTCCAGGCGGCCGTGTCACTGGCCCAACTCGAGAAGCTGGACAACATCGTCGAGCGCAGGGTGCGACAGGGTAAGCGACTGACCGAAGGACTGAGCGGGATTGCGGGCCTGTATCCCATGCTGGAGCCCGAGGGTTCGCAGTCCAGCTACTGGTTCTATCTGTTTCGAATCGATCCGTCGGTCCTCGGCATCGACAACCAACGGTTTGCCGAGGCCGTTTCCGCCGAGGGCGTTCCCACTCTTGCCGGTTATATCAAGGAGTGCATCTACCAGTGGGACATGCTGGCGAAGAAGCAGGTCTTTCCCGGAACCGAGTGGCCGGTAGCGGAAATGGATTATGGCACCGGCCTCTGTCCTACGGCCGAGTCTATTCTCGAAACCTCGGTGAGATTGGTGGTCAACGAGTTTCACACCGATCAGGATGTGGAGGACCAGATTGCCGCTGTCAGAAAGGTCGCTAATCACTACGCTGGTTGAACCCGAAACCGATCCTTCATGAGTGCCACTCCACCGCTCGGAGATCTCCGAGTGCTCGACATTTCTACCTTTGTTGGTGCGCCCTTCGCTGCCGCCTGTCTTGCGGAGTTTGGTGCCGAAGTACTCAAGATCGAAAGGCCCGGTGTGGGGGATTCTCTGCGGCAATTGGGGACCCCCAGTCAGACCGGCGATTCCTACTTCTGGCTCAGCGAAGCCCGCAACAAGAAATGTATCACCCTGGACTTGAAGCAGGACAGGGGGGCGGAGCTGTTTCGAAGGATGGTGTCCAAGGCGGATGTCGTGATCGAGAACTTTCGGCCGGGGACCTTGGAAAAGTGGGGCCTCGGTTTCTCCGACTTGATCACACTCAATTCCGGGCTGATCATGCTGCGGTTGTCAGCCTATGGCGAAATCGGTCCCAAGAACCAGTTGCCCGGCTTCGCAAGGATTGCCCAGGCCTATGCCGGGTTGAGCTATCTGGTCGGCACTCCGGAAACGCCTCCCTTGGTAGCGGGGTCGACCACCCTGGCCGACTATGTGAGCGGACTCTACGGCGCCTACGGCATTCTGATTGCCCTGAGAGCACGGGATCGCAGCGGTCGGGGCCAGTACATCGACATCGGTCTACAGGACGGGATCTTTCGTTTTCTCGATGAAATTGCTTCGGTCTATGACCAGGAGGGAACGGTGCGCGAAAGAATGGGTACTGAGGCTCCAAGTTCGGCCCCCCACAGCCACTATCCCAGCCATGACGGCAAGTGGGTGGCGATTGCGTGTACCAACGACCGGATGTTCGAGCGTCTGGCGATCGTGATGGGACAGCCAGAACTGGCCCAACCAGACCGTTACGGTCGACTCTCCAATCGGTTGGCCGAGCGCGAACAAGTCAACCAGATCGTCTCGACCTGGACCTCGAAGCGGGCACGCCAGGAGGTCATTGAACTCTGCAGCGCCGGGGAGGTTCCCTGTGGTCCGGTCAACAGTATTGCCGAGATTTTCCAGGAAGAGCAGTTCTGGTTGCGGGAGACGCTGACTCGGGTGGAGGACGAACGAATTGGTGATCTGGCAGTTCAGGGTGTTGTTCCCCGCCTGTCCGAGACCCCAGGGAAGATCCAGCACCTGGGCCGCGGGATTGGAGAGGACAACGCCGAAGTCTATCGTGATTGGCTGGACCTGGACGAAAGCGATCTGACTACTCTGAAGAAGAACGGAGTCATCTGACTCCCTGGAGGGACAAATATGATGCGATCCTCAAGGCTGGGTTTTGTGATGCTTGCGATTGCCGCAGTCCTGGTCGTGGGTTGTGGAACACCCCAGGTCCAGCGCTTTGGAATGGTAATCGGACTCAAGCCCGACACAATAGAGCAGTACAAGGAACTGCATGCGGATGCCAATCCTGGAGTCCGAGACTTGCTTCGAAAGTACAACATTCGTAATTTCGCGATCTACTTTCAGGAGATCGAAGGCAAGTCGTACGAATTCGCCTACTACGAGTACACGGGAAAGGACTATGAAGGCGACCTCAAGAGGCTGTCTGCGGAACCCCGAAACAAG
The DNA here is from genome assembly GCA_965218775.1 of Acidobacteriota bacterium. Classification (GTDB taxonomy): domain Bacteria; phylum Acidobacteriota; class UBA6911; order RPQK01; family JAJDTT01; genus CAUZIZ01. Next base: position 29,913 of record CBDCLS010000002.1, read on the forward strand.
GAGTGGCTCAAGGTCTGTAATGCGCTGCAGATTCCTCTGGCAGGACAGAAGTCCTAGTCGATGATGGAGGAGATTTTTTTCAACGAGTAGTGAAGAGTACTAATGAGCCGTGATGGTTGAATTGTGATAGTCGGCACCCGATCTTACAGACAGTGTCCGATTTGATCAAAATCGAACGGCGGCTTCCGCACCTAGCCGTGACTTCAGGTCCAGGTAAAGCCTGAAGTCCGGGCGCAGCGAGAGGTTCCGAGTGAGGAAGACCTTCAGGCCGGTTCCCAGGCTGAGTACCATCCCGTCACCCCGGTGCTCGGTTTGACTTAGGGCCAGTCGGGTGCCCGATCCCACAGCCAGCGAGCCGGCGCGCGGTGTGCAGCCAGCCGATTCCTCCGGCTACGTAAGGTTGGACGACTCCCTCGGAGAAGTGAAAGAGGCCGCTGGCCGATAGGAGGCGCGCTGTGCGCAGGCCGATGACCGCTCCGCCGACACATTCCAGCGTGGGACAAGGCGCCGGACGAAGTTCGGACTTTAGCGTCGTGTCGAACTCCAGCTGAATCCCCACCCTGGGACTGAGCCTCAATCCCACACCAGCCCCCAGACCAGGTCCATCGCCCTGAGGCTCGTCCTCGATTCGAAAGAGACGTGCGTACCCAGCCCGGATGAAGACGTCTTTTTCCGACCTGTCTCCGCTCGCGAGGGAAAACGACAGGAACAGAGGTAGGATTGCCGTCACCACAAAGGCTCGCAATCTGCTTCTGCCCGCTGAAGTCGACATTCCTCCAGCCTCTGGGAATCCACGGATTCCCCCGCTAAGGACACCTGTAACCGGAATCTGATTTTTCCTCGCGATTCGGCTTGCACACATCTCGATCCCCGCCTTGCCCAACTGTTTCATCGTGGATAGAATAGGGTTCACTGAAACCCCACACGATCGGAGGCTCGGACATGAACTCTTCACCCTACAATCGGCGCATATTCCTGGGAGGGATAGGAGCCGCCAGCCTTCTCCCTGCAGCAGGCAGCGAGCCCCTCTGGGCTGGGCTAGCGAAAGGATTCGAGGACGCTACGACCCGCCGATTCGGAAAGCACATCGGGGCCGCCAGAGAAGCGATCCTGGCAGAGCTGCGGCCCACCGCGAGTCAGCTGGAGCACGGCCTGGAATTGCACCGCGACTCGATCGTCTGTGACCTTTACGGGGGATCCCATCCGGTTCATCTCTGGGGGTTCTACTCACAGAGCATGAAGGAGTGGGCACTACAGAAACTGTCCCAGGAAGAGGATCGCGCCAAGAGGAGAGAGCTGCTGCGCACCCTCCGCCCCCAGATCCGGAAGTGGCGAGCTCTGGAGTCGGTCCACGACCCGGGCTTCAAGGTCAACCACCGCCTGGCCTGGGACACGGCTCAGATCGACCTGGGGCTTGCCGACGTCGGTTCGGCGCCAGAAGGGGGAAGTGATCGGACCTCGATCGAGCATCTTGCCAGCGCCACCTACAGTTTCGACAACCTGGAATACCTGGAGAAGTTCCGTCGCTGCGAGGACCTTCCCAGGTTGAAGAAGGAAGGCAAGCATGCCGTCATCTGGCATATCGGCCGTCCCGACGCCTGCTTTGCCGGTCCCCATATCGAGGATCCCATCAGGAGCCTGGACCTCTTTTACGCCTTTGGGGTCCGCCATTGCCAGCTGACGAACAGCCGCAAGAACCAGATTGGCTGTTCACATTACCAGGAAGTAGATACAGGAATTACCGAGACCGGCAGGGCCGTCATCCGACGGATGAACCAGCTGGGGATGATGATCGATCTTTCTCACTGCGGCTACAAAACCACGCTGGACGCGATCAAGGCCTCCCAGGAACCGGTGCTCATCAGCCATACCGCTTGCCGCAGTCTGGCAGAGGGGGGGAAGAGCAAGTACCGCAACGCCACCGACGAGGCGATCAGGGCTGTCGCGGACAAGGCCGGCATGATCGGCATCATCACGGTCGCCAACCTGCTGGGCGGCTACGGTGTCGAGACCTTTCTCCGGCATCTGGACTATGCGGTCAAGCTGGTAGGAGTTGATCACGTGGGCATCGCCTCTGACCAGGGCCCGATGGGCAGATCGGTGGAACCACCCGAGATCACGGAGATTGAGCATCCTCTCCGGTTTTCCGCCACGGGCCTAAGGGGGACAGAGACCTACTGGAAGTGGGAAACCGAGCCGCGAGCCCTGAACTTGACGACCGCCCCTTACATCACCGTGGGCCTGGTGGTCAGAGGGTACTCAGACGACGACATCCGGAAGCTGATCGGCGGGAACTTCATCCGAGTGGCCTCGACGATCATGGACAAGAGCCCGCGGGGACGGCTGATCTGAGGAAGAAGAGGTTCGCGAGTCGGACCGAGCCGCGAACGGGTTTGCATGTCGGCAAAATGGAAGCAGGTTCCGCGGAAAGACCTGGACAACAGCACAGTCCTGCAATGAAGTTTCGAAGTAACCTAGCGGGCTCGGTCACAACTGCTGGATGTGTTGGGACCTCCTTCCCCTAAACTATTGAATTCTCCTTTTCACAATGCCCAGTGCTGAAGAGTAGAAATGGTCTGCAGTGCCCTTGACCAGAAAAGGCACTGGATCCAGTATTCGAGTGTGCCTGACAAGCGTAACACGGGGACCTTGCGATCCAGATCGCTCCGGCCCGGATGGCGCTTACTGCCTTGGACTGAAGGCCTGTTCGGGAATCCGAGACTTGGGCTTCGCAGCCCGTTTCTGGCTTTGTGCTTTGAGATTTCACGTTTGAAAAGGAGTGACTATGGCGGGTGTGGGCAGGCAGGACAGCATGTTTCATCGCAGCCTCAGCGAAAAATGGCGGCGAATCACGCACGGAGAAGGAGTCTATCTATTCGACTCGGAAGGTCGAAGTTATCTGGACGCTTGTGCCGGCGTCCATGTCGTGAGCATCGGCCATGGTGTGCCGGAGATCGCGGAAGCGATGCGGGATCAGGCACGCAAGGTCAGCTTTACCTACGGTCGGTTCCTGACCCAGCCCCAGCTTGACCTGGCTGAGAAGATCGTTGAGATGGCACCGGAAGGGCTATCCCGGGTGTTCTTTATCTCGGGTGGCTCCGAGGCTACCGAATCTGCCCTCAAGATGGCACGCAAGTACCATATCGAAACCGGCAATCCGAAGAAGTACAAAGTCATCTCGCGCTGGCAAAGCTGGCACGGAAATACCATCGGCGCTCTATCCATGTCGGGACGGACCTCGTGGCGACAGGACTACGTCCCCTATCTTCTGGACTGTCCCCATATCCCGCCGCCCTATTGCTACAGATGTCCTTACCATAAGACCTATCCCGAATGTCAACTAGCTTGTGCCACTGATTTGGAACGTGTGATTCAACAGGAGGGAAGCGAATACATTTCGGCCTTCATTGCCGAACCGGTGCTGGGAACGTCGGCGGCTGGGGTGACACCTCCCCCCGACTACTACCCGACCATCAGGGAGATCTGCGATCGGCACAATATCGTCTTGATTGCCGATGAGGTCGTGACCGGATTCGGACGCACCGGGCTCCCTTTTGCCATGGATCACTGGGGGGTGGTTCCCGACATCATGACGACGGGGAAAGGCTTGAGTAGCGGCTACACTCCGATTGCAGCCACGATCGCGCAGGAGAAGATCTACCAGGCTATCTTCAAATCGTCCACTTCCTTCGTCCACGGACACACCTACGGCGGTAATCCGCTATCGTGCGCTACGGCCTTGGCGGTTCAGAAGTACATCGAGGCCCACGATCTGGTTACCAGATGTGCTCAAAGGGGCGAGCTGATGCTGGAGAAATTGAAGCCCCTGGAGGAACTCCCGATTGTAGGAGAGGTGCGGGGAAAGGGACTACTGATCGGCATCGAGTTCGTGGCCGACAAAAAGACACGGGCCACTTTTGATCCGAACCGAGGTGTGACGTCCAAGGTCGTCGATCAAGCCTTCGAGAGAGGTGTACTGGTGATGCCAGGTGCCCCGGGTCTGGTGGACGGAGCAAGAGGCGATCACATCGCCATAAGTCCCCCCTTCACCGTGAGCGAGGACGAGGTGAATCAGATCGCGGAAGTCCTCAGGGAGAGTATCGAACAGGTGGTGGCAGATCTGAATGCTTAGCCCGGATTTCTCATAGTGAAAGCAGAAAGGCTGATTTTAGTCGATTTTTCGACTCTGGTTTGAGCCGAAGTCTCAGTTGAGGGCACTGTAGAGTGCGAGAGCTTGGTGACACCTATGTTGAAGGCGGAAAACCGGTTTTTCAGACACACCTCAGCCGCCTCAGTTGCAGATGGTTGGGATTTCCGGTTTGCCTCCGCTCAGCCGAGCTGTTGAAGCTGGGCCAAGGTTTGGGCGTAGAGTGTTTGGTAAGGATAACCCTCGCTCAGCGACAAGCTCACCCGTCGGACACTGACCCGAATCTGGCCTCCTATCTTCAACAGTTTGAGGCGAATCGTCTGGCATTGCGCCTTCGCCCACTGGGTCCCCTTCAAAGCGACACACCTGAGCGTGTGCAGCAGATTGTAAGCCACCGAGGAAAACCACAGGCGCAGCTGATTGCTCTTCATGCGGTGCGTCGAGGTCCGATCGGCAAACAGCTCTAGCCCGGATTATGCAAGAACCGTAGTTCGGTGTTGAAAAACGACTCGAGAAGTGGCCCAACTCGGAAGCGGGCAGGTGTGACAGGCGGATTTGCGAAGAATATGGGTTGGCGAGGCGTTTGAGTGGTTTGGGGAGTGAATTTCAGACAGATCTGGGCCTGGATGAGTGTCGGAAGCGGTTTTTCGGGGGAGCTGGGAAAAGCTAACTGGAGTTGAGGCGACTCAAGACGAGGTGGAAGAGGGGTTGTTCGGGGAAGGCTGAGGAAAGATGGACCCAGATGCGTCGAGTGGTTTGTCGGATCCGGGCCCCAATCTTGAGGACCCGACGACGTAAGGTTTCGATTTCGAGCTTGTGCCAGGGGGTTCCGTGCAGATAGTCGCGCAGGCGCACGAACATCTGGTAAGCCAGTGCATGCAGGAGGAGTCGAAACTGATTGGCCAGGAATCGATGACAGCTGAGTCGGTCCATGCTCAGATGATTCTTGAAGGCCTTGATGAAGTTCTCGGTCTGCCCTCGGTCGGTGTAGTGGTCATAAAGTGATTGGGAGCAGAGATCGTCCCGGTTGGTAACTACAAAGCGACGATTGATCCCACGCTGATCGACCTCCACTTTGACAATGACGCGACGGGATCGATCCCAGCTGTTGGCTCGATAAAGAAACTCGTCAAACTGACGCTGTTTTTCCTCCAGCTCAACGAACCTCAGCCGAGTCGAATCCAGCAGGGGCTCGACCACTCGCTGCAGGCGAGGGTTTCGGCTTAACCCGATGACATATTGAAGTTTATTCTCTTCACATTCACAGAACTCGTAGAGCCGAGGCGTGGCAAAGCCGCTGTCGGCCCGAATCTCAATCTCGACTCCCGTCCCCACTGCTTGTCGGATGGCCTCCACGACTCGCTTCAGAATGGGCACGATGTGAGAGGCAGCCCCCTTGTTGCCAGGTCTCAACACGGCACACACCAGGTCTCCCGTGTCGGCATCAAAGATCAGCAAAGGATGCAAAATGTGGTTTCGGTAATACCCGTGGTAGAAGGAGAACTCCTGTTGGCCGTGAGTGTGGTCATCGGTACTGTCCAGATCCAGGATGATCTTTCCGGGACGTCGCTTCTTCAGGGAGCGCACATAACGGCCTAACAGCCACTGGCTCAGACGCATCAGATCCTTCTTGGTGACGGAGTTCTCCAAGCGGGAAAAAGTCGGCTGGGTCGCCAAATCGGGATCGCTCTCTGGCAACTGATCACAGACGGTCTTGAGCATCGGATCCGAGCGCAGCGTATCGGCGTCATTACAGTCTTCGTAGCCGGCCACGATCTGCAAGACTCGTTGTCGGATCAACTTCAACAGGTCATGACGAACGTAGCGTTGGTCTCGACTTTCCGAAATACAGGAACTGAAGCCCTCGCACAATCGATGTTGACGATCCAGCGATCCAAACAACAACCATCCTGCGTCGGAAGTGAGGCTCCCTCCATCAAAACGCGTCGTGATCTTTCTGTGGCTGTGAAATGGCAGGGTATTCTGGCAGACTGCTTTCAACATTGCCGTAGCTCCTGTTTAGGGTTTTTTTCTGTAACCCCCTTTATATCAGAGAGCTACGGCTCTTTTTCTGGGTCCAAATCTCACTTGAATTTAGATCTCTTGCATAATCCGGGCTAGCTGCTGCTCCTTAATCCGATTCTCCGCTTCCCCTCGCGCGCAGTACAGCTCCTCGTACAGCTTTTGGGCGGGCCACCGCTTCGCTCCCAGCGAGGTGACGACAAAGCGGGGATTGGATCCCTTACCCGTGTACTCGGCCTTGCCCACCACTCGCCGCTCTTGACTCCAGCTTTTGCGCGTCTGGTAACGAAAGTCCTTGTAGACTCGGGCGCTGCTGCCGTTGGCTTGTTGCAGTGCCTGGGCCTGTTCCAACTCGGACTCCAGGGCCCCCTCTAAGCGCTGATTGCGGGCCAGACCGAAGACGTAATCCACTCGATGCTCCTCACACCATTTCATCAACGCCTCGCGGGCAAAGCTGCTGTCCGCCCGCAGAGTAATGCGGACCTTCGGCCACTTCGCCCGCAGTTGTCCCACCATCCGCTCCATCTCCTGGACCGCTCCTTCGGAGCCATCCAGGTTCGACACCCGCAGCTTGGCCCCCAGCACATACCCCTCGCAAAACACATACAGCGGCAGGTAGCAGTAACACCGGTAGTAGCCATGGTAGAAACGACCCTCCTGTTCTCCGTGCAGCGGATCATCCGTCGCATCCAGGTCCAAGACCAACTCCTTCGGTTTCCCGCCTCGCACCCGAATGAACTGCTCCACCAAAAACGCTTCGACCGCGGCTTCATCCACCGGCGTCTTGCGATATTTATCCTGCGTCACCGAGGACAACTCCAAACGATTGAGGGTGCTCTTGCCCGCACACGCCTTGCCTCGATCCGCTTCCGCTCGCCGATCCCTCCCCAAGGGATCTTCCTTGCCGACCAACACCGCCATCAGCGGATCTGCCCGGAGCTCCTCATGATCGTTGACATCCTCATAGCCTAGGGCCAGTCCGTAAATCCGCTGCCCCACCAGTTCCTCCACACTGAACTCGGTGAAGCGAGGATCGCGCCGGTCCCCAAAGCAGGCGGCCAAGCCGCTAATGAACCCATAGCGGCTCTCCACCTCCCGTAACAGCAACCCCCCGGAGTCTGAGGTGATCTGCCCCCCATTGAATTCTGCCTCGACTCGGCGCCCTTCTAGCTCTTGAAACTCCAGCTTGGAAGCGATACACTCTGTGGTCATAGTAGTCAGCTCCTTGTGATTATTAAGTATCTGATAACAAAGACTTTATATCACATAGAGCTGACTGCTTTTTCTTGTCTTTGAGAAATCCGGGTTAGGTGGCATCTGAACCTCTGAACGGCGCACTGGGTGAGCTGTCAATAATGGGAAGCCGCGTCCGACAGGGCCGCGAACGACTTGAATGGTCTGCAACATGAGGCCAGGTACCGAGGAGAGAGCTGGAAAACAGGAAGATCTTCGCTGTGTCCCCCCTCTGATCTCTCACCTTCTTCTAGCCGATGACGTTTCGGCTCAGTCCCACCCCCAGTAGCGCTGGCCCCATTCGAGAAAGAAACTTTGGGTCCGGCGTAGCGGTGGCCTCCAGGCCGCCGTCGGAGCCAAAGGCTCAGAAGAATAAGACTTCGGCCTGGAGGCCAAAGCTACTTCTGCAAATCAAGCTTCAGCTCAGTAGCCAACCGCGCCCCCGGAGCGCCGGGGGTCGGCGATGCCGATCCAGGAATCTCCATTCCGCCAAATGGCGTTGACGTCGCCGAAAGTAAGGAAATCCCGCCGCAAGTGGTGACCCATGCTCCGGAGCGCGGTCTTCTGAGCCTTCGAAAGTCCTGCAGGCTCATAGAGGATCTCATCGGGGAGGGCTTGATGATGGATTCGAGGAGCGCCTACTGCTTCTCCTATCCCCATCCCCTGATCGATAAGGTTGCTAACTACGTGGAAGACGCTGCTGATGATACGGGGCCCACCCCGGGTTCCGAGGACGAGTTCCAGTTCGCCTCCAGCGTTGACGACGATGGTTGGAGTCATGGACGAGAGCATGCGCTTGCCCGGAGAGATGGAGTTGACGTCACCCTGAACGAGCCCAAATTGGTTCGGCCGGTTGGGAGCGGCGGTGAAGTCATCCATTTCGTTGTTGAGAAGAAAACCGGCTCCGGCGACGGTCACGCCGCAGCCGAAGAGCCCGTTTAGGGTAGTGGTAATCGCCGCGGCTCGACCCTGGCTGTCTACGACGGAGTAATGGGTTGTGTGATCGCTCCCAGAAGACGCTGCTACGGTAGGAGGCGTGGGTGATGCGCGTCGAGGGTCGATCCGCGAGCGAAGGTCGGCGGCATAGTCCTTGGAGAGGAGTCGTTTCAGTGGAATCGCAACGAAATCGGGATCACCGAGGTGGCGATTGCGATCCCGAAAGGACCAGCGCATCGCCTCGGCCTGTAGATGCATTAATTCTGAGCTTCCCGCAGGAGGCAACTCCTCGAAACCCTCCAGGATATTCAGAATCTGCGCAAGAGTGACGCCGCCGGATGAGGGAGGCGGCATCGAGTAGATAGTGTAACCTCGGTACGAGATCTCAATTGGATCTCTCCAGACCGGACCGTAGGCTCGAAGATCTCCCAGCGTAATGAGTCCTTGGCCTCGTTCCATCTCTTTCGCGATCAGTTGGGCAATCTTTCCTCGATAGAAGGCATCTGCGCCTTGCTCCGAAATCAGGCTCAGGGTCGTTACCAGCTCCGGCTGCTCCCAGTGGGTGCCCTCAGCCGGAGCCTCCCCGGCGACAAGAAAGGTGTCCCTGGAAGTGGGAAAGCTCTTGAGCTTCTCAGCCGATTCGGCGAGGCGAGTGCTCCGCGCTGAATCGAGGGTGTGTCCTTGAGCCAGCTCGATTGACGGTGTTACGACTGCGGGCCAGGCCAGGCTCCCATGTTTCTGGTGCATCTCATACAGCCCGGCCACCGATCCAGGGACCCCAGCGGCGAGATGGCCGATTAGACTTGCTTCCGTCGGATTTCCCTCGCCGTCGAGATACATGTCCGGGGTGGCGGCTCCAGGTGCTGCTTCCCGGTAGTCGAGGGTTTCGACCTTGCCATGGGCGTCCCGATAGACCAGAAAGCCCCCTCCTCCCAGGTTGCCGGCGTCGGGCGCGACGACGGCGAGTGCGAGTCCTACCGTCACGGCCGCATCGATGGCGTTGCCTCCCTTCTTCAGCACCTCGACACCCGCGTTCGAAGCGAGCGGATGTCCGCTGACCACCATCCCATTCTCGCCTTTGACTGGCACGACGCGATCGACGATTTCCCAACGGACCTCGGAGAGATCGCCGTCGGGCAAGCCACTTTCCTGGCGTCCGCAGGCCAGGGGCGTCAGGGTCAACAGCAGTAAAAGTAGATCGGTTCTTATCGACACGACTTTCGACGATCAAGGTACCATAGCCGGTGCGCTGTGTCCGGTCCGCCGCGATGAGCAGGTCAGGGATCCTGATCTACCTGGCAGGTCGGCTTGGTACACTTAACAGGGACCCAGCCTGGAGGTCGCGCTATGGATTTCGATGAGCTGACCGTTGGAATCGAGGAAGAGTACCAGATCATCGAACCCGGAACGCGCGAGTTGACCTCCTACGTTTCCCGGTTCCTGGCACAGGGAGCAACACTCTTCCGCGATCAAGTCAGGCCGGAGTTACTGCAGTCTCAGATCGAAACGGGTAGTTACATCTGTCGCAGCATGAAGGATGCCCGACGCGAAGTGACCCGTCTTCGAAGCCTGGTCGGGGAGATCGCCGACAAGAACAATTGCAAGATTGTCGCCGCCGGCACGCATCCTTTTTCTCGTTGGCGGGATCAGGTCATCACCGACAAGGAGCGGTACCAGTCAATGGTGAAGGACACCCAACATCTAGCCCGGCGCTCGCTGGTCTTCGGCATGCACGTCCACGTCTGCATTCCCGATCGGGAGCTACGCATCGATGTGATGAATCAGATGGTCTACTTCATGCCGTTCATCCTATCTCTCTCTACCTCTTCGCCCTTCTGGCAGGGACAGGACACGGGATTGAAATCCTACCGAAGCGTTGTCATTGAGGACCTGCCTCGAACCGGTCTGCCGGAACACTTCAGCTCGGCCTCGGAATATGATCAGTTTGTAGAGTTACTGATCAAGACCCGGAGCATCGAAGATCCCAGTAAGATCTGGTGGGACATCCGCTCCCACCCAAGATTCCCAACCCTGGAGATCCGGATCTGCGACTGCACAACCCGGGTTAGCGATGTCATGGCGATTGTGGCATTGATCCGATCGGTGGCAGCGAAGCTGATCCGGTTGCGAGAAAGCAATCAGTCCTGGCGTAACTACCGGCGTGGATTGGTCGTGGAGAACAAATGGCGAGCCATTCGACATGGGGTTGGGGGTGAGCAGCTCGATCTGGGGAGGGAGAGGGAAGTACCCGTCACGCAGCTGGCAGACGAGCTGATCGAGTTGTTGGACGAGGTCCTGGACGAACTTGGGACCCGAGAGGAGGTCGAGAGTATTCGGAGCATCCTCAAGAGGGGCAGCAGCGCCGATCGTCAGCTGCAGAAGTATGAGGAAACCGGGAGCCTCGAAGCCGTCGTGGATATGTTGGCTGAGGAGACGCTGATGACCTTGTAACCCCATAGGATCTGGAGAACGTCTCGATACGACGCACACAGACCCGATTCAGTGCATCAACGGCTTTGCATTGGATGTAGCAACTCGAGGACGTTTGCCCCCTGCAGCGATACATTCCAGGGCTACCTCAGCAATCGATTTCTCATATCGCTGAGTGTTTCCTGACGAATCGGTTGCAGTGACTTTCACCCTCACACCGAGAATTGGGGTCATGTCAGCCTGGCCAAGGCCCACGGAGTAGGTACCATTCTGCAGCGTAGCGGGATTGGTCAGGGTTCGCCAGCGGGCGTCATTGACGTCAATGGCAAGTTCGCTGAGGCCGCCACTATCGTCCCAGTAGCCGATGTTGAACCACTGAGGGTGCAGGCAATCGGGCCCGCCATCGAAGGCCCCGTCGACTGTCGGATGGTAGCGATCGTAGCCGTGGTCGTAGTTATTGCCCGTGTCGACGGGCGCATGGTTGTCGATCCACTGCCCCAGTCGGTACACCCAAGAGGCTCCACCAGGATTGCCTCCATCGCAGAGGCTCAGGTTTTCATGGACGGAACTGAATTTGTAGCCACAGTTGGTCAGATTGGTGCCGCTAGTGCCACAGGCGCTGTAGTCCGGGGGGAAAGGCTGGTACTGGGTCCGGCCATTGTTTCTTCCATCCGTCCTGGCTCCATAGGCCGCCCAGAAGAGCCGGCTTCCGTTGGCGCTGAACTTGTCGATGTATTTCTTGTTCAGCATTTCCTTTACAGGTGAACCCAGCTCCTGGCTGTTGAGCTTGCTGGGGTCATAGCTCAGTGCATTCAGTGAGTTGGCAGTGGTGCTGCCTCCGTTCTGTGCATGGCAAGATCCGCAGTAGAGGTGAAAGTCGGCCGAAAGGTCCTGCCAAACCGGCGGCTCCAGAACGGCATCGGTGCTGGTCTGCAAGACAGGCTGACAGTTGGCGTCGTAACCGACGTGGGTGGTCTGGGTCACCATGTCGAGCGGTGTCAGACCAGGGTCTGAGGAATCGCTGCTCGTCCAGGGCACCGCTTCTCCCGGACGATGGTTGTGGCAGCCACCACAATCATTACGGGATTCACGGGGCTTCAAACTGTGCAGGTGCGGACGTCGGCAAGCTTCAATCCGTTGCGATCCAGCAGGTGGAAGTCCACTGGCGCATTGGCCGGAACTATTGCTTTGAAGGAGCTGTCAGACTCTCCGTTCATGCCTACCTGAAACGTTCCCAGCAGGCGCTTGCTCTCCTTCATCTTGGATCCGCCGGTGGAATAGCCTGGCTTGACGTGGTTGTTATTGATCTTGTTGCTGGTGAGATAGATGGCAATCCCGAAGATGTCCGCTTCGGTGGGCTTGCTACAGGAGCCGGTCTGGGAGTTGATGTTTCCGGGGGCATCGATCATGACTCGGGAAAGGCTGTCGATATTCTTGAAAATCTGGTCGATCGTGTTACCGGCCTCGTAGGGGTTGTAGTAACCGTGAACATCCTTGCAGTCGACTGGCTTGACATCGGTGTTGGCAAGGGAGGAAGTCCCGAACACGGCGTAGGGGGCACCTGCTGAGATAGGGCTGGCCTTGTCGGTCACGCTCTTGGGTCTCTTCTGTCTAGCTTTGCCCATCGGATGAGGAAACCCCTTGAGACGATGATTCCAGTCGATCACGGGCTTGGCCCACAGGGCTCCCCACTCTGGATCGACCGAAGCAATCACGGGGGTATAGTTGCCCGGGTTCGCCGGGTTGCCCGGCTCCAGATTGGTGAAGACAATCTGGGGATGGTAGGGATAGGGGCTGTTTCGATGATTAGACACCCCCGGATCGTACGTCATGTACAGCTCGTCAGGCCCTCCGCAAGCCGGCGCAGTGAACTTCCCCACAGGACTGGGGTAGTCTCCCTTCTTCACGCCCGGCGTCAGATTGTACGAACCCACCTGTTTGGGCAGGTAGCCTACACCGGCACTGGAAAAGTTGTTGTAGGTGTTCAAGCCCAGCTGTGACATGTTCTGGGCTGCGATGAAGCCCATACCATTGTTGTTCGCGTTATAGTACTGGGTGATCACCTCGTAGTCGCCGGGGGGAAGGGCCCCGGGGGTGGACTTGACGCAGAAGCTAGCCAGATGGGCTGCTTCGGCCACGATGCCGTAACCATAGAGAGGTCCCCACCTGCTTCCTCTCACTTCCTGGATATGCCACTGCCTCGGCTCTTCAGTAGTCGCCTGATAGGAAAGTGCGTAGCCAACTCGCAGCCGATTTGGGCTCAGAGCCGACGTGGTCGTATAGTACTGGTGTTGCCTGATGCTGACCAGCCGAAGGCTGGAACCATTGTCCGCCACCCTGGCGGTAAAAAGGTTGAAGTTCTTGTTTTTCTTTCCCTGTCCTTGATTAGAGTTTCGAAGCTGTTTTCGATCGCTCGCAAAGACCAGTTGTCGGCCGAGCTCAGTATCAACCTCGATCGCGCCACTGTGGACGACTCCGCCGGTGTGTAGTTCTGTGGTGGAAGTGACCGACGGATTCATGGCATCTGCATACCAATCGGTGGTTTGGGTTAGCCGTGAGACTCGGAGTTGATCGGCTGGAAAGCTCGGATCATCGATCTTGGGGCCGATGTCGATAGCATACAGATCTCCTCCCAACGGCCAACCGTCGAAGTTGCTATGTCCGGTTGTACCGCAGCAGTAGGGTGGAAAGTTCAGGGCATCGTGGAAATAGGAGAAGTAGACTCGCCGGCCATCGATCGAGATGCTGGGTTCGGTCACGGATCCATTGATGCGTCCATTGGTGGGACCCAGCGGATAGTCGACGAGACTGTCGTGCACTCCAGCCAGGGGGAAGAGCGGTTCAGTGGTGCCGTCAGAGAGCAGCATCCAGAGCTCCTGCCCGCGGCTGGGTGCGCCTGCCTCCAGCACGTCGGTGCCAAAATTCCCCCCATTGTTGATCTGGGGGTCCCTGAAGCTGGCGATGAATATCAGAGGGTAGCCGGGCTCATGATAGGTCCCGGGATCGTCCTTCCAGGTTTCAAAAATCGGGGAAGGTTGAGCTGAAACAAGGGTGGTGAAGAGGAGAAAGGTGCAGAGGCACGAGGAGGCGTTCCAAGCAGACGACATAGTTCTCAATCCTTTGGCAATAGACCCGGAGTGCATCCCAGAAGAAACCTATCCGGTTCATTGGACTGGGAATTGGATGCTATACCGATCCTGCGAAATAGGATGTGCGCGCGATCACAACGCCAGCAGCTGCCGTCGGCTACTGTCGTCTCTTCTTCTTCAGTTTCTTACCGCGCCCTGGGACCAGCGCCGACTTCTTGACCTTGCCAAAGAGGTTGTGGCTGGGCCACGTCTTGGCGGCGGCACTCCCTTTGTCGAGGGCCTGGGCAACGGCATCTCCAAAAGCCTTGTCACCATTGGGCCGACAATTGAAAACCACCGCCATGATGAGATCCCCTCTACTCTTCCTCGTCACTCGGCTTCGCGTTCCCCACATCGAGCCGTTGAAGCTCCAGTCCCCGGAGTAGGGAGCGGGCTTGGCATCCTTGGCAAAACGGACCAGATCTACCGCCGAGGCAATCCATCCTCCAGCTTTCTTTCTCGAATGGGCCAGCACCGCTGGGACCGGTGACATCTATCTCAGCACGATCGAAATCTCGCGATGCTCGCCCTCGCCATCAATTGCTCGTATCACGGCCCTCTTTTCCCGAGCATCCTTGGCGGGAAGGTCCGAGATCTCCAGATTCAAATGGAACCCAGAATGGAGGCTGCCCGCAGTCGCGGGGTACGCCTCTTGAATATCTTCTCTAGCGATCCCGTAATCTGCGTTTGCCAAGAACGTTCCGTTGAGATGCACCTCAACTCGATCGATCCCTCTTTCCGACAAGGCCCAGCCCGACACGTCAATGGACTGGGAGGAGTAGGTCATCCTGTCGCATTCCAGCAGGATGTTCTGGCTCGATCCTCTCCCGCCGGAAAGGCGGTGCCACTGCGACTGAATTCCTCGGAGCGGTCTGGTCAGCTTCCATGACCAGCTCCTCTCCATAGACTCAATTCTCCGCTGTTGTCGCTGAATCAAATGAGTTTGTTGGTGGCCGATCTTCTCCTGCTCGTGGAGTTGAATCCTCTGTAGACGCACCCTTCTGGCGAGGTCAAAGACATCCGGATCTGAGGTCATCCGAATGAAATCAATCTCCTCGAACCCTGCGGCGTCTCTCAATTTCTTTGCCGCAGGACTTCCCAGCAGTCCATATAGCGTGTTCAACGCCCACAGCTTTGCCGATGTGTAGCCACCATCGAACGCCAGCATCGAAAGGTAGTAGGGAACCAGGTCGTCGTCCAACTGGGGACCGAATCGAGCCACCTCGGGAAAGATCTGCAACAACTCATCGCTGCTGGAAATGGCGAGGTAGTTGTTGAGGACTTGACTCGCCTGCCAGTCGTGACGCGACTGGGCTCCGAGGCTTTGTCCGCTCAAGTTCGAATCGTCGTCGTGAATCCGGAACTTCAACAGCTCGTCCGGGATTATGAAGATCTCGTATTGTCTGCAAAGTCTGATCCAGAGGTCGAAATCTAATAGCTGGGAGAGACGGGTATCGTAGTCCCCGATGGCCTCGTAGCATTCCTTCCGGATCATTGCACTGGGGTGACAGAGGCAATTGTTTCGGTAGAAAAAGTGGTTCAGCCATTCCTGACGAGAGCGGTTGGGCTGCTCGAATAAGGTCTGGTAGGGATGACCTGCATCCTCCAGCTTTCTACCGCTATCGTCGATAAGTTGAACCCATGTGAAGACGGCGCCAATTTCCGGATGACTCTCCAAGAATCGGATCTGCATCTCCAGCTTGCTGGACAAAAAGACATTGTCGGCGTCCAGGATGGCTACATATTTCCCTCTGGCATGCTCAATACAATTGTTTGTGGCTGCTGCAACTCCACGGTTTCTGTCAAAGTTGTAGAGTAGGATCCGGGAATCGTCAAACGCTTCAATCCGGCTGAGGCTGTCATCTGTAGAACCGTCATTGGTTATGACGATTTCGAAGTCGTGATAGGTCTGATCCAGGACGCTTTGGATCGCTTGGGAAATGTATTTTTCGCCGTTGTAGCAAGGAATGATGACGCTAAGGTGCAGCATGAAAAAGGGTTCCTCGAGGGAAGACTATCATACCGGCGATCGGGCGATGAAACCTCCAGGAATGTTCGAGAGGAGTCGTTCCTTCAGGGACGAGGCCAGGCAGACTTCCGCAAAGGCGGCCACTTCAAGCTAATCGCCTTCGGACCTTTTGGCGGGACATCTCCCCCCGGGTCTGTTCTTCCCAGAATGATCCAGGGCAGTTCTTTTCGAAGTCAGCAGCCCGGCTCTTTTCGGGGCAACTGCAGAGGACACTTTGTGAAAAGGGTACCAACGTCATACCAAGGGTGTATCCTCTAACGGCAGTTCCAGGATTCAAGCCGGGACAAACACAGCGGGAGACTCGATTAGCTCATTAGGACAGGAGGTATACCCATGAACAAAGCAGAGATGATTGATGCGGTACAGCAAGGGTCTGGTCTGGATCTAAGTGCCAAAGCGACGGGGGAAGTCGTTGATGCGGTGTTTGACGTGATTTCCGCTGCGATCAAACAGGATGGACGCTTTTCCCTGGCTGGGTTCGGAACCTGGACCGTGCGTGATCGCGCGGCTCGTATGGGTCGTAACCCACAGACGGGCGCCACGATTCAGATCAAGGCGAGCAGGACCGTAGGTTTCAAAGCCGCTCCCAGCCTAAAAGCAGGTCTGTAGGAACTCGACGGGAGGACACCCGTGTTCCCGTCGTTTCCGCCGTCGTTACTGATACCGGGCCGATACTACTGGAAGATCGAACCTTTTTTTCCGGGTTCGTATACTTAGGGTCTGCGCAAGAATAACTTGGTAGAATTGGCGCTCAGATTTGCACCAGATTTGGCCGCGAACGATTGAGCGAAACCGCAGGCGTAGCCGGGTCTACGTTGAGGATTTCGCGATTGAGGAGCGGCCGAAGATGGTGTGAAAATGAGATGCCAAAATGCCAAGTTATTTTTGCGCAGACCCTTAGAGGCGTGGTCCAGCAGGCGAGTCGAGGTATGAATCTCGTCCTTCGGATCGGGACCATTTCGACTTTTCCGAGTATCAGCTCTTTTGGCGGAGATCATTCCTGGTCCCGCGTCGAGGACTGGCCCCAGCTACGCGAGGGATGGAGGCTCTCCAAGGTTTCCGGCGTCGCCGCAATCATCCGCCCTGGCTGTGTTTCGCTCGGTCGGCCTCCTCGACGTACTGTACAAGTACGACTGCGGAGGCCTCGGTCGCAAGCCTTGCCAGGACGGCCCTTGCGACGCCTCGCTACGACAGGCGATGAGAAATGCGGGCTAGAGGCCGAGTCTACGTGGGACATCGAGATGCCCACCCGATCCTCTACTTCGATGTTTCTGGCAAGTTCCTAGGGACTCTGGGAGAGAAAGAGATCCCACCCTCGGTCTATTACGACCTCCGGACCAAGCCCTAGTGCCCAGACACATAAATACTGCTATGTTTGCAGATGGGTCTTGTGAGGCGAGATCAAGGCGGGAGGAGGAAGACGATGCTTGGCCATCTTCGACGACGACTAACGCAGAGATCGGCCACAACCCCCATCTGCCCTACGGGTGGCGACGGGACGGGCCGATTTCTTTGTCACTCCTCCTCCACTATGGCCAGGCATGGTCTTCGTCGTCGTTTCGCGAACTCGACCCGTCGCGCTCGCCACAAACATAGCAGTATTTATGTGTCAGGGCACTAGTGCTCCATTTAGGTTCCTGACTCCCGCAAATCCTTTCTTTTTCCAAATTAGCTGCGGCTTTTTCTGGGTACCGGCCGGCCAGCCATTTCTCAAACTACCTGATCAGGGATCCACTAAGAGCAAGCAGAGATAAGAGTTAGCAAGGGTCCGAGCGGATTGGGATGGCGGAGTCATTGTTGCAAAACTCTGGAAGTCGAGTGACAGTGCTTGTTCTGACACTATTATAGAGTGTCAGATACTTCTGGTATCCTGTCCCCTAGCCTGGATTCCCACGGCGAGATAGGTTTCGAGTAGAGCTAACATTACAGGGCTTCCCCGAGGAGGATGCGGAGGCGTTTGCCGCCTAGCCAGGGGATGACCGGGTTCATGCTGGCAAATCCGGCGGCCCGAAGCAAGGGGTTGTGGGCGCGCTTCTGGAAGCGGACTTGAATTTCCTCTGGGGTCACGCTGACCCGAGCGACCGCGTCAATGAAGTCCCGGAACAGGTGGCGGGACTTGGCCTGTTCGTAGCCATTGCCAATGCGCTGGGCGAAGAGCCGATAGAGGCTGCTGGCCATCAAGGTCAGCAGCAGATCGCAGCTGACATTCAGGGGCACGGCCGAAGAGAGTGCGTCCATGTGGAAAAAGTCGATCCCATCGGCGATCTGATTTTCGATGAGCATGCGCTGGGCGTAGCGCTCAATCAAGGCGGCCGGGGAGCGGCGCAGCTGATTGGTCAGCAGAAAGGTGGGGTCTTCATGGCCCAGACCGGCGACGATCAGCTGGCGCAGCGGTCCCTCATAGGCACGCAGAGCGATCGTCTGGTCCAGGACTCGAGGCGTTCGAAACGCCCGCGTCACCCGCTTGAGCTGCAGCTGCCGCCAAGCGGAAAGGGGGCACTGGCGGGCGGCCTCGAGCATGGAGCGGGAGCGGCGCCTCAAGGTGATGAAGTCAATCTCTCGGCGGTTGAGTTCGTGGAGCTGGGCGTAGACGGTCAGCTTGGAGTCGAAGAGCAACTCGCCCGGATAGCGCCCCGTGTGCTCCTTCCAGTAGTCCACGAAGCGCAAGATCTCCTGGGCTTGATCCTCTCGGCGAACCTGGGCGTTGGCATAGCAGAAGACGCGGGTGTGGGCATCGGCGGCCAGGAAGGCCAGCACGCCCTTCTGGCGTCGGCTGCGTTTGGACACGTAGTGAGTTTGCAGCAAGGCGTCCTCGCCGTGAAAGGGGATGGTATGAAAGTCCAGGTGCAAGGACTCGCCCCAGCCCAGCCCCTGGGTGGTGACGGCGTCAAACCAGGTGCTCATGAGTCGGGGGTAGGCGGGCGGATCAACGCGGCAACTGTACTCGGTCAGAAAAGAACGCTTGGGCAGGCAATTGAGACCGGCAAACAGAGGCGGGCCCGGATCGAAGACGTGGCTCATGAAATGGCTGTGGCGGGCGTTGTCGAAGAGCTTCAGCGCCAGCAGGGCCCGTAGGGCCGCCCCGGCGGGAATCATCTCCGAGCCCGGAAACCCAGCCCCCTGCAGCAGCTGATCCAGCGACATGGGGATCAACCAAGGCAGAAACAGAAACAGACCGCCGAACTTGGTGTGGAAGTCTCGGGGGCTCAGCTCCAGGTGGCGCACGTCAGCCACCTCGGCCGCCGTGGGGCGCAGCCGATCCGGGCGCTCCTCGTCCCGGCGCCGGGGCAGCGCGGCAAAGCCCTCCTCGGTCAGAATCACGGAGATGGCCGAAGGACTCAAGGGGGCTCCGCTCTCTCGTAAGGCGTCGGCGATGTCGTAGATCGAGAGGTTTTGCTTGCGCAGGGCGACGATCTTCTGGCGGCGAGTGTCCTTCTCCGGCGAGGCCCCCGGTCCCTTCGGGGGCGGCACAAAGAAGCTCCGCTGAGGGTTCTGGCGGAACTGATGGCACAGCACCCGGAAGCTGCCCGCAGTGTAGCCGAAGCGCCGAGCCGCCTCCGGAGAGGGGAGCCCTTCGACGAAATAGGCCCGCAAAGCCTCGTATTGCCGCTGGGTGGAGTTGGCGGGCTGCAGGAAGTAGCGAGCCCACTGTGTTAAGTCTTTATCTGGACTCTTTATCACAGACCCACTATGTCAAATAGATCTGACATTTTCAAGAGTGGGAATCCAAGGATCTAACTCCAGGACTTATACCGGGAAAATCCACGGAAAAGCGTTTTCTATAACTATGTGGATCGTTCACTAAAGATCCTCCATAGAGCTAACTTTTGACTTCAAACTACAAGGGTGTGCCTGTCCCCGGATAGATCCCTCAGGCCCTTCGTGGAGCGACCGGGCCACCCACAACCCCCCGGATCTGGCCGTGGACAGCGCTTTATGGTTCGTTAGTTCTGAGGTACGCTATGGGAATCCAGGCTAGTGAAAGCTCGACCGGATCCACTCCTGCAGCGCCGGGGCGCGCTGGCCCGATTGTTGCCGCGTTTTCGCGAGATGCTGCCGGGCTCCTTGGTCTTTCGCCGCCGCCGTTGCGGCAAGTCCAATTGCATCTGTGCGCAGGGCCGCACCCATTGGCATCGCAGTGCTCAGTTAGTGATCGCTCAACGGGGAGGGGCGGCAAAGACCTATCACGTGCCCCACCACCAGGTGCAGGAAGTCCAGAGGCGCTTGGCGCTGCGGGCCGAGTTGGAAGCCAAGGTTCGGGAGATCTTGCGTTTAAATCTCCAGCGCTGGCTGGAGGAGAAGAAGCCGAAGCCGTGAGCTCCCTCCGCCGGCTGGACCGCTACTTGGAGAAGGTCTTCGACTGGTCGCGACAACTGCGACAGCTGGAGGATGGGAGGCAGGCGCCTCGGGTGCCGCTGGCCCAGGTCTTCGAGGGGGTCTTCTGGGGCACGGTCCTGCAGCAGCAAAGTCTGCACAGCATTGAGGCCGAATGTCGTGAAGGCCTTTTGCGCCGTCGGGTGGGGCCCTTGAGTGAAAGTACGGTGGGCTATGCTTTGGAGCGGATGGACTTGGAGTCGTTGCGGGCGATCTCGATCGGGGTGGCACGGCGATTGAAACGCAACGGAGTATTGCACTGGGAGACGGCGGGCGGACAGCTGGCGATGGCGATCGATGGGATCGAGCTATTTCAATCCGAAAGCCGTTGTTGTGCGGACTGCTTAAAGCGACACAAGCAACGCGAGGGACACCCGGTGGTGGAGTTCTATCACCGGGTGGTGGTCGCTTCGCTGGTGGGTTTTGGCTTTCGCTTCGTGGTGGATTTGGAGGGGTTGCAGCCCGGCGAGAATGAAGTGGGGGCGGGCGAGCGACTCTTGCGGCGAATGGTGGGACAGTTAGGCCGACGCTTCTTTCAGATTGTCACCGTGGATGCGCTTTATGCGGTCCCGTCGTTTGTGCAGACGGTGCGGGAGTTGGGCCTGGAACTGGTGGCTCCGCTCAAGGCCAACCAGCCGGATCTCCTCGAGCAAGCACAGCGACGCCTACAAGGGCCTCCGGACAGCCTGCTGGCTGGGCCCGGGTCGAAGCGACAGCAGATCTGGGAGGAGGACCGCATCTGGTGGGACAGCGGGCGCCGCTCGGTGCGGGTGTTGCGGGTCGTCACCGAGCGGGAAGTGACCGAACGGCTCGCCGGCCACAAGCAGAGCCGCACAATACGCAGCGAAGCCTTCTACCTGAGCACTTGTCCCCGGCCCCGCACTCACGCCCACAGTATTGTTCGCTTGGCCGCCGCCCGCTGGGAGTTGGAGACTTCGACCTTTGCTCACCTGAGTTCGGAGTATGGGCTCAAGCATGCTCAGGTGCACAGTGGGAAACCTCGGGCCTTCGTGGCGCAACTGATGATTCGTTTGCTGGCAGCGGCTCTGTTTATGATCTTTGTCTGTCGCCAAGTCTGGAGTCATTGTCGCCGCCATAAACCCAGCCTCAAGCTGATCGTCCAGCGTGGTTACTGGAACTTAGCTCAGTCTCCCGAAGCCTGGGCTCCTGGCTGAGCCCGCCGGCCCCTTTTCCGACGCCTGCTTGGCTTCCATCCAGGCGAGCCCCAGAAGGGTTCAGGCCCCCGTGTCTCTTCTCCCCTAAAATCAAGGTCTTCAAGCCTTCCACAATTCACTCCATCTTTCTCCCTCTTTGATCCCTATCCCCAATTGCTGCCTTTTCAGTCCTTTTGGCCCCGACCTTATCCCGGTTTGAGAAACCGCTGCCGGCCGGCGCGGCATCTTTGCAGTGGGCGGTGTCATAGCTAGAATGGTTCCCATGTTATTACCTCGTGCAGTTCAGGGCAGGATGCAACTTTTTCTGGTCATGTTGTGTTGCCAGGTCACTCTGATTGGCCAGGAATCGATCGACAAGAACTCCCGCCGCCATATGTTTCTTGAGTCGGGCGTTCGTCAACTTTTCCTGGACGACTTCAATCTGGGAGCCCTCTATCACGTGAAGCGCAAGATTCACCAGCCTCACAAGTATGAAGGGAACCCGGTAATACGAGCCGACCAGCCCTGGGAGAAGGCGTCTGGACGGTACGCCGCTCCGGGCAAGACAGCAGCCCAGAGCGAGCACATCCAGGCCACTAGTGCTCCCATCTGGGATGCCGAGGAAAAGATCTGGAAGATCTGGTATGGCAGCCGTGGTGGCACCGGATTCGCCCGGTCCCGGGATGGCATCGTGTGGGAAAAGCCAAACCTGAGAAAGAAGGAATTTCAGGGCTCCCGGAACAACAATCTGGTGGCGGTGAAAGGCGAGCCTGAAGGCTCGGTGCCACATGTGGTGTGGGATCCGATGGCGGGTAGGGAAGAGCGCTACAAGGGGCTCGTCAACGGACCCAGAGGACGCAAGCCTGCGGTGTCGGCCGATGGCCACGAGTTCACCGTCCTGGACGTTCCGCTCATCCCCAGCCAGGACACTTCCCAATTGACCTTCGACGAGTTGGGGAAGCAGTACATCCTCACGGTCAAACATCGAGGCCCTTTCGGTCGGTCGGTCTTTCTCAGTCTCAGCAAGGACTTCAGGAATTGGACCGAGCCCGAGTTGATCTTTTACGCCGACGCCCTGGATCAGCAGCTGGGTGCGGAGCGGATCCGAGAGCACATGGTCAATCCAAAACTCTACACCCCCTTGTTCAACGAACCCTCGCAGTACAATACCGAGATCTACAAGATGCCCATATTCCCCTACGAGGGGATCTACATCGGCTTTCCCAACTACTTCGAGTCCAGCGGCATCACCCCGCCTCACCACAACAATCAGGACGGAGTAAACTCGGCCAAGCTGTCCACCAGCCGCGATCTTCGGACTTGGATCAAGGTGGGGAACCGTGATGTCTTCCTCCCGGTCTCGGAGTTGGGTGAGGGTGTGATCGATACCGCGCAGGTACTCCCGCTATCGCGACCGATCCCCCAGGGAGACGAACTCTGGATCTACTACAGCGGCCTGGACGTTCGCTACCCGGCGGAGGGTGCCTACAAGGGAGCCATCCATCTAGCTCGGCTGCGGCGAGATGGCTTCGTTTCCTTCTGGGCCGGCAAGAGTGGTGGATTCGTCGAGACGCGGGCCGTGCGCTTCGAAGGAAATCGACTCTTCGTCAACGCCGATGCTTCCAGAGGAGAGCTACGTGCCGAGGTAATAGACGAACGAGGACGGACGGTCCTGGCCGGATGGAGTAAGGATCTCTCTCAGGCGATCGACTCAGACCAGCTACGCGTCGAGCTATCCTGGCAGGGTCACAAGGGAATCGAAGAGCTCAAGGAGCAGAACATCCGTTTTCGTTTCCACTTGAAGAAAGCCCACCTGTTCTCATTTTGGATCGAACCCTGAGTAGTTCTGGAAGCAGCAGTCAAAAGAGCGGACAACAGCAAAATCTACTCAGTACCCGACTGAAGCTCCGGTTTGAATGACTCCGCACCTATAAATGAGTGGAAAGCAAGACAAGCCCGACAAACAAGCCAGTCGCCCTCCATCGGCTGGGAAAGCGAGACCAGAGGACGATCCCTATTCCCGAGTGGATTACAGAAGGATGGTGGCCTGGCCTCGTCGGATCAAGAGGGAAGCCCCTTTCCTGCGTCAAGTCCTGGCCGACATTCCGATTCGATCTGTGATCGATCTTGGATGTGGCTCAGGAGAGCACAGCCGCTTTCTGGCCGCAGAAGGATACTCGGTGTTGGGCCTGGATCGATCCGATTCGATGCTGGCGAAGGCAAGTGAGCAGCCACTTCCGCCAAATCTGCAGTTCCTGCTAGGCGAACTTCGGGACCTGAGCACTCTGGTCGAGAGGCGCTTCGGAGCTGCCATCTGCCTGGGCAATACGCTGGTGCACTTGACCGCAGAGGAGGATCTGCAGCGCGCCTTCACCGGCGTCGCAGAGATCCTTGAGGACAACGGCGTCCTGCTCTTCCAGATTCTGAACTACGAGCCGGTTTTCGAGGGTATGGTTCGCTATCTGCCTCTAAATTTCCGTCCAGAGGAGGAAGGGGGAGAAGCGATCTTCCTGAGACTCATGGAGCCTCTGGGAGACGATCGAGTCCGATTCTGTCCCAGCACCCTGAAGTACGATCCTGAGGCAGATCCCCCGCTCCAGGTGATGCGGTCGCGAACCGTGGAACTAAGGGGTTGGCGACGGAAGCAGCTGTTGCCCCTTCTGAAAGGTGCTGGACTGCAGGTAGAGGAGATCCACGGTGACATGGAGGCTGGCTCTTTCCTGCCGTTGCAGTCGCAGGACTTGGTAATCCTTGCCCGCAAGCAGTCAGCCTGATCCCTCGCCAGCGAGCTGGCGCTACCAGGGATCTGGCTCCAGCTTGCGCTTTTTGAACAAAAAGCAGAAGGGTATGGTGGCCAGGGTCAAGAGTGCTAGAAGCCAGGCAGCGTCGTTGTAAGCCAGTACGGATGCTTGAGCGTTTACCAGCGAGTCTGTGAGGGCCAGGGCTCGTTCATCGGCCAGGCCGGCTTCCAGCCCCTCACCAAACCGCTCTCTCAGCGCCGATCTGCTCTCCAGAAAAGCCGAGTTCAGGAGGCTGATATGGGATATCAGGCCCAGGCGGTGGAACAGGGTTCGCCTGGCAACCACAGCAGACATCACCGCGTAGCCCAGATTGGCGCCCACGTGGAAGGAGAGGCTGAAGAGACTGGAAGCCTCGGTCATGTCTTGTCGAGGAATCCGGTCGAAGGTCGCCGTCGAGACAGCCACGTGGATGAAGGGAAGCGCCAAGCCCGTCAACAGGAGAATCGGTGTCAGGGTCGAAAGGCCGACCTCCAGTGACAGCTGGGAGAGCTCATGGAAGCTCCACGCCTGCAGGAGGGACCCCAGAATCGCGGAGATTCGGGGGCCGATCCGGGGGTAAAACCAACCTGCCAGTGGCATGAACATGATGTGTGCAATGGCCCTGGGCAGGAGGGCAATGCCGGATTGAAAGGGAGGATAGCCCAGCAGATTCTGAGTGAACTGGGGGAGCATAAAAGTGGCTCCATAGTAGGTCGTCCCCAGAGTCACACCGATCACGCAGCCGCCTGCCAGGGTGCCGTTGCCGAGGAGTCGAAGGTTGACCACCGGTTGGGGAGAGCGCAGCTGGTGAAAGGTCAGGGCGAGCAGCGCCCCCACCCCGATCAAGGCTCCTAGTATGATGCCCCTCGATTCGAACCAGTCATTCTCCTGGCCCCTCTCCAGGACGATCTGGCTTGCGGTGAGGCCAATTGTCAGTAGCAGGATACCGATCCAGTCGATTCGCTTCAGTCCCCGCTTCAGATAGACGGGATCCCGGAGGTAGATCTTGACCAGAAGGATTCCCACGATCCCTATGGGCAGGTTGATGTAGAAGATCCAGGGCCATCCATAGTGGTCGATTATCCAGCCTCCCAACACGGGCGCAGACCCGGACCCGACCATCAGAGCCATGCCATAGAAGGCCATCGCCATGGGCCGCTCCCGGGGCAAGAAGGTTTCCCGCACGATGGCCAGACTGATGGGAATCAGGCTGCCGCCGCCGATGCCTTGGAGTGTCCGGGCGAAGAGCATCTGGCCGAAGGTCTGAGCCGCG
Organism: Acidobacteriota bacterium; assembly: GCA_965218775.1. Lineage (GTDB taxonomy): Bacteria > Acidobacteriota > UBA6911 > RPQK01 > JAJDTT01 > CAUZIZ01. Next base: position 55,419 of record CBDCLS010000002.1, read on the forward strand.
CCCGCCATCACGGAAGCCCCGATGAAGACGAGAAAGGAGGCCATGTAGACCCGTTTGCGTCCGAATGCAGTGCAGAGCCAACCGGCCATAGTCAGCGAGACGACAGCGGCGATGATGTAGCTGGTTGCGATCCAGGTGATTGCCGATTGAGTTTCAGCGAAGGCCCCCATCAGATGGGGAAGAGCCACATTGACAATGCTCACGTCGGTGAGGACCATGACCGACCCGAACAGGACCGTGAAGGCGGTCAGCCATTTTTCTCGTGGGCTACTGAAAGCGGGAGAGATCGGGTTCAGATTCGCTGCGGAATCATCGACAGATGGAGACATGAGTCGCTTAGTCGGTGCCGCTCTTGGCTCGAAACTTCTGCCCTGTCAGGCGGGGGCCGGAGCGGTCATGGGTGTCCACGTTGACTTCGACCGACATACCAATGCGGAGGGGGAATTCCTCGGGCGGGGGCTCATCCAAGACAATCTTGACAGGAATCCTGCGCGTGATCTTTACCCAATTGCCGGTGGCGTTCTCTGGGGGGAGAAGGGAAAAGGCGTCTCCGGTACCCGAGCTGATGCTGTGAACCCTACCTTGATAGGGCGCTTCTTCATAAGCATCGGCTACGATCTCTACGGTTTGTCCGATTCGGATCCCTTCGAGCTGATTTTCCTTGAAGTTGGCGCGAATCCAGACGTTTCTCAGAGGTACAATGGACATGAGGGCTCTACTCGGTTGTACATTGTTGCCGACATCCACGTTCTTCTTACTGACGAATCCGTCGGTGGGAGCGAAGATCTCGGTGTAGGAGAGGTTCAAGTGGGCCTTCCCCAGATCGGCTTGAGCGCGTTCCAGTGCCGACGCTAGTGAGCGGAGCTCGATTGAGCGTATCTCAGTGGACAGAAACCCCGTCTTCGCCTGAGCGATCTGAGCCTGGACCTCGTCTATCTGCCGAATAGTCCCCTCCGCGGTCTCTTCCATGGTTAATTCCGCAGCCTCGGAGCGCTCCAGGTTAGCCCGGGACATCCGCTCTTCCGCAATGGCATCATCCAGCGCTTCCCGCGAAACTACTCCGGCCTCGTGTAGTGACCTCATCCTCGACAGGTGCAGCTGGGACTTTTCCTGAGCCGCAGCCCAGCCCTGGACTTCCTTTAGCCGTTGCTCCAGCTGTGCCCGATCGGATTCGATCCGCTGACGAAGGGTGCGGAGGAAAGCCTGTTTTTCCTCTACTTGGGCGTCGGTCTGATCTTGGCTGTACCGAACCGACACGCGAGCCGCCTCTAGCCGCGACCCGGCCATATCAACCTCGGTCTCCGCCTGGCTGATAGCCACTTTGGCCTCCGCCGAGTCCAGACGGACCAGGCACTCTCCCCTTTGTACATATTGGTTTTCTTCGACTAGAACCTCGGTTACGGTTCCAGGCATTCGAGCGCTTATGAGAGGGGTGTCCCCGTGAACGTAGGCGTCATCGGTGGATTCGCTACCCTGGTGGTGCTGCCACCAGCCGTAGCCGAGGATTACAGCAAGGATACAGATAGCTAGAAGAAGGAGAGGAAGTCCAAATCGAACCGAGCTACGAGCCGCATCCGGATCTTGATCTCGCATGTGAGCTGATTTTCTACCGCGCCTGAACTGTGGCGATCCGGATGAAACCTCCCCGGCTATTGTAACCGAAAACCGCTGACTTGAAACCTCACCTGGTTTCAGGCTGAAGGTCGAAGGTTACGGCTGCTGGGTCGAATAGGGCTGCGAACGTCGAAATAGCTCCAGCGACATGAATGGCCGGAGCGCAGCATGTTGCCGAAGAGGGCTCCTCGTCAAGAAGCAGCCGAACGGTCTCGACGCCAGAAATGTGTGAGGACGGCCAGCAGGACGAATGCGCCTGTAGCGCCAAGGCCGATCGTGCCTGTGCGCGACCAGATACTGTAGAGGCATCCGAAGCTGGCGAAGCCCGTCGCCAACACCATCAGGAGGTTCCAAAGGATCCGCGCCCGTCCCCGCGGGAGGTTCTCCCCCAGCAGTTTCTTCTGATTCATCAGAAGAAAAAAGGAGACGTAGGCGATTGGCAGCAGTGCCATGCCGAAGATCGAGGTCGGAACAGCCAGCCAGAACTGGGCATCCTTCCAGAAAAAGGGTCCCAGGGCACCTACCGTAGCAGCCAGGCATCCCAATCGGAAGGCCCGTCCGCCGATGGGAAGTCCCAGCATCTCGCAGACGACGAAGCCGGAGATGAGCATCAGGATAGCAATACTGGACATCGCCATCCCGACGACGCCAATCCCGAAAACGACGTTTGCAAACACGTCTCCAGTCAACGGTTTCAGGGACTGGGCCAGATTGAAGGCATCGCGCTTGACCAGCATGGCGGCGAGGTTCTTCTCGGCCTGCGAGAGGTTTTCCGTAGCTGCCTTGATTTCTGCATCTCCCAGCTTCGATGAGGTGGTTTTGACTCGATCGGACAGGAGGCGCTGGTAACCCGCCACTAGATTGGCGGGCGGTGGAGCCCCGTCCTGGACCAGGAGACCCTGGGCGGGACGGGTGTGGAACTGGCTCGCCGAGGCGATAACGACACAGCTGGTTGCAAGCAAGAAGGGGATCAGCATGCCGGTGGACAGGTCGAAGATGGCGAGGCCGCGAAAATCGCGATTCCAGCCTCGGGAAATCAGTGAATAGCCCAGTAGGAAGGTCATGTTGATGCCGACCGCGGTTGCGCTGGCGCTGATCATGACGTCCCGCTGCATTCCCAGGATCTTGCTTCTCCAGAATTCTCGGGAGGCTTCGTCCACTACCTGCAGAAAGGGCTTATAAGTGGCTGCAGGCTCAAACAGGGTACTCAGGTCTGGGATGAAGCCAGAGAGAATGGATCCCCACGGGAGTCCCTGCTCAGAGAAGCTCAATCGGAGGACCACACCGAAGAAGCAGAGGACGATCAGCGCGACCACCACCTTCAGAGTCCCTTCATACAGCTTTACTCCCAGACCTCCTCGACCATAGAGCCAGGTGAAGGAAACGGTGATGCCGAGAATGAGGCCACAGATGATCGCCTTGCCCCCGAGATCACCGAAGAGTCCCTCGGATCCTACGAGCCCGGGAAGCAGGTTCTGCTGCACTGCGCTGGTGGCCAGGCTGAATTGGGGGAGGCACCATACCATGTTGGCTAAAAGGGTGGCGATGGCCCAAGCCCAACCTAGAAGGGGGCTCACGTGCCGATTTATGGCCTGGAAGGGGTGCTCTCCTGTAGAGAGCGTCACGTAGCTGATGGCGCTCAGCATGACGATGCCGAGGAGCATGGCCAAGGGCTGGAGCCAGAGGAGAGCGAAACCCGACAGGATCCCCAGGTAGAGGCTGCTGGCCAGGGAACCACCCCCCAATGTTAGTGCGCTTTGCAGCCAGCCGGGTCCCGAAAGCTTGATGTAGGCCTTCAGAGTAGCCGGACGTCCCTGGGCCTGCGCCTGCTGAAGCAGCTGGTGGTCGGTTTGGACTTCCGATGTTGGCTCAGGCATGATTGATTCCCGGTTGTACGACAGGGTAGGTCTGACGCCGAATCGTCATTCTGGACTGGGTCGGCGCACTTGTAAACCCGGCGCGGAGGAATTCCCTCAGTGGAAGCGTTTGTTGTCCAACAGGAAGAGGTCGATCTGCCCCGAGGGGCATGGACAGGGACCCATCGCGTCGGCGTTCACTGGCGAGGAAGACATCTCTTTTCGATAAGCCAGGGGCCGTTCCGATCCTACCTGTTTCCCGTCTTTACGCCGAAGGGATTCGCCGTTACCTCGGAGAGTCCAGCAGATCACCCTCATCACAACTCCATCTGGATCGCATCCGATCGCGTACGTTGTCGTTTTCCTTATAGGGAGAGCGAAACCGAAGAAGGGACCTACAATTTCTACGTCAACAATACCTTTCAGGGAAGAGCGGCAAGCCAGATTCGTGGGACCGGCCTGGAGCATGAGGAGATCAGTACCGAGCACCTGAGGATTACCCAGAGTCTGGTTTGGCAGGGACCCCAGGAGTGGGCGGCCCCTGAAGGCAGAATCCTCATTAAAGAAAAGAGAACTCTGGATATCCGTCCGGGCGAGAGGGTCAATCTCATCGATATTCGATCCAGTCTATCCGCGACGGAGTGGCCACTAGAGCTGGGACCCACGCGGCACGCCTTCTTTGGTGTAAGGATGGCAGAGGCGCTCACCTCAATGCACGGGGCTGTTCTGCGGGATCCGGAACGCCAGGGAACCGCATCTGTCAACGGACGGATATCAGACTGGTTGGACTATTCCGGCACGCTTGGGTCTGACGTCAGGGCGGGAGTGGCGCTATTCCCGCACCCATCGGCAGCGGGCCATCCCTGGCACGCCACGGACTGGGGAGTCCTGAATGTGAATCCGCTGGATGGTAGAGCTTACTCCCTGACGCCGGGGGAAAATCTAGCGTTCGCTCTCCGCATAGTCGTCCACGACGGCGACGCCGACGAAGCCGGTATCTTCGAGTTGTACCAGGAGTTTATCGATGCTGCGGGCCGAGGGCCAACCTAAGCTAGTTCTCGTCCGTTCGATTGTAAGTGACTGGAAATAAAAGGGAAAGAAGAGATTTAGGAGCTCCGTTTTTGTCAGGTCCTCTTGGTAGAATAAGTTTGCCAACTAACTCAAAGAAAAGGATTTACGACAAAACTGGAGCTCCAACGATGAGAAAGAACAGCGAACCACAGAGGCCGCTCGCCCCTGTGTGGCCCAATCACCGCTTGAGTGACGAGCTCCGCACGATCTCGAAGATTCTCGATAAGAATCCCGAGATCCTGGATCTGGTTTTACAAGATCTGTCTGACAAAGTGGATCCCCAAAACGGTTCGCCGGGCCTGAGTGCCGAGCAGCTCCTGCGTTGTGCGGTGCTCAAGAACTGGCATCAGCTGTCCTACGAGAAGCTGGCCTTTCACTTAGCCGACTCCGAGAGCTTTCGGGCGTTTTGCCGCTTACCCTTAGGGTGGGCTCCGGGCAAGAGTTGTCTGCAGGAGAACCTCAGTCGAATCCAGGCCGCGACCTGGGAGGGGATCGGGCAGATCCTGGTCCAATGGGCGAAGGCCCAAGGACTGGAGCAGGGACACAAGATCCGGGTGGATGCGACAAACGTCCCCAGCCCCATCCGCCATCCTTTTGATTCCCGGCTGTTGTACGATTCGATCCGCACGGTCACGGCGTTGTTACGAGATTTAGGCCAATCCCATCGAGTGAGCTACCGGGACCACTGTCGGCGGGCCAAACGTCGTGTGATCAATCTCCGCAACGTCCGGGGTAAAGCCCGCAAGAAGGTCGTTTACCTCGATCTGCTGAAGGTGGCAAAAAAGACCCGACACTATGGCAAGTTGGCGCTTGAGAATGCCTCCCAGTGGGAGGACTGCCACAGTTTGATAATCGCTGGAAAGTTGCGTCATTATTTGGAGTTGCTGCAGCAGGTCATCGATCAAACCGAGCGCCGGATCCTGCGGGGAGAGACGGTGGCGGCGGAGGAAAAGGTCGTTTCCATCTTTGAGGAGCATAGCGACATCCTTCAGACGGGAGGCAGAGAGACCGTCTTTGGCCACAAGGTGTTTTTGACCTGTGGCAAGAGTTCGCTGATCTTGGACTGTCGAGTTGTGGCCGGGAATCCGGCCGATCAGACTCAGCTGAAACCCATGCTCCGACGCCATTTCGAGCACTACGGCTTCTATCCTCGGCAGGCCAGTTTTGACGGGGGATTCGCTACCCAGGACAATCTCCAGTGGGGCAAGAAGCAGGGCATCGAAGATGTCGCGTTTGCCAAAAAGAGGAACTTGAAGGTCCCCGATATGGTTCGTTCCAGCTGGGTCTATCGACAACTGAGACGCTTTCGGGCCGGGATCGAAGGCTGCATCTCGATGCTCAAGCGGGTCTTTGGAGTCGACCGCTGCACCTGGAAGGGCTGGGATCACTTCCAGCAGTATGTGCAGCTTTCGGTGCTCAGTTACAACTTGCTCGTCCTGGCTCGTTTGCTGTTGTAGAAAGCTCAGAGTCCACTATTAGGGTGCGGGAGTTCAAGGATTGGTGTCTCTTAAAAACGACTTTCGAGGACTAGCTTGCAAACCCTCCTCTGAAACGGAGGGAAGTCACTGCCCGAAACCCTGGTATTGTCGAAGAAACCACCGATGGAACCTCAGAAAACGGGGGTTCCCGGATGAGAACTAAGCTAGCCTCGATTTCCACGGTACTGGAAAGGACTAACATTTTTTAAGGGTAGCCGTTGAGTCGGTTAGTCAAATCGAAGGACCAGAGTTTTGCCGCCAAACCAAGGCATGGGCGTGGGATCATCACCCAGGCCCGAGGCGACCAAGTAGGGGTTATGGGCGCGCTTATCGAGGTGGACGGTGACTTGCTGCTCTTGGATCTGGACCCGGGCCGAGACGTCGAGGAGATTTCGGAAGATCTTTTTGGCTTGAGCCCGCTGATATTCGCGACCAATCTTCTCGGCCATGAGTCGATATAGGGAGCTGGCCATGAGGGTGATCTGGAGGTCAAAATCCACTTTGAGTCCCACCATCGAAGAGAGCGCGTCCAGGTGAAAGAACTGGATGGCTTCGGAGATGCCATTTTCGATGAGCATGCGTTGGGCATAGCGGGTGATCAGAGTCGAGGGGGCGCGGCGCAGATGGTTGGTCAGTAGGACGGTCGGTTCTTCGTGACCGAGTTCCATGAGGGTGAGCTGGCGCAGGGGACCTTCGTAATGTTTCAGGACGATCCGCTGGTCCAGGACTTTGGGGGTGCGAAAGATCCGAGTCAGGGCGGGTAAGGTGATGCGGTGCCAGGCGGAGGCGGGGCGGCTCCAGATCTGGCCCAGCATTTTTTGGGAGTGGCGGCGCAGGGTGATAAAGCCAATGCCCTGTTGGTTGAGGCGGTTCAGATGAGCATAGGTGGTCAACTGGGAATCGAAGACGAGTTCGGCCGGAGGCTGACCGCTGTGTTGGTGCCAGAACTGGACGAAGCGTTGCACCTCGTCGGCTCGATCGGCCCGGGGGACACCCGCATTGGCGTAGCATAAGACACGCTCGGTGGCGTCCCGAGCCAAAAAAACGAGGATGCCTTTTTGGCTGCGGCTGCGGGAAGAGACATAGTGTTTGTCCAAAGGTTCCTGCTGGCTATTGGCGGGGACGGTGTGAAAGTCCAGATCGAAGGAAGAGCCCCGGGGCAGGCCGGCGGCTTGGACCTGCTCAAACCAGGCTCCCATGAGGCGCAGGTTGGCGCGTCGGTCGACCCGGGAGCTGTAGGCGGCCAGGTAGGAGCGCTTGGGCACCACATTGAGACCGGCAAAAAGGGCGATGCCCTCGTCAAAGACCCGATCCATGACATGACTTTTTCTTTCGATGCCCAGCAGCTTCAGAGCCAGCAGGGTGCGCACGGCCTGCTCGGCGGGAATCATTTGGGAGCCGGGAAGGCGGGGGGGCTGCAGCACCGCCCCGAGATCGATCGATCGCATCAGCGGGACGAACAGAAACAGACCGCCGACCCGGGTGCGAAAGCTGCGCGGGGCCAGATTGATCTGCCGCACGTCGGCGATGGCTGCTGCTTCGGGCTTGAGGGTGGCGGGGCGTTGCTCATCCCGACGCCGGGGCAGTCGGGCGAAGCCCTCCTCTCGCAGCAGGATCGATAACGCATTGATGCTGATGGAATGGCCGGCGGCGGCCAACTCGCGTTGGATATCGTAGACCGAGAGGTTTCGCTTGCGCAGGGCGACGGCCCGTTCCCGCACCCGATCGCGGGCGGGCGCCGCTTGAGGCCCCCGGCGAATCGCCTGAAAGAAGCGGGCGCGCTTGCTGAGATCATGGCGAAACTGATGACAGAGGACGCGGAAGGCTCCTGGGGAATAGCCGAAGCGAGTGGCGACCTGCTGCGAGGGCAAGCCTTCGACGAAAAAGCAGCGCAAGGCCTCATACTGGCGCTGCAGAGGCGATTCGGGGGCCAGGAAGAATTGGGCCTCCGGAGCGGTCGGTCGGGTGTCATTAGTTAGTCCATTCCGATTACTGTATTCCAAACTATAACTATACTAGATATGAATGACAGAAAATGCTCAGCCTTTGATAGGGTTCTATTCTGCCTCATATCCAGACTTTTCTAGCATTCGCGTGGGGATCGTCCCTTGATCAGGTTTTAGGTATAGGATTACCTCTCTATCCAAATAGGTACTTCTATTTACTAACGTAGGTGGAAACACAGCAGGCGCAAGTCGCGCCGATCAAGGATTCTGGCGGGGGGCTCGAAGCGGAAAGGCGTCATTTGTACTGCCGTGGAAATCGAGGCTAGGCTAAGCTGAAACTTCATTGGCGAACGTAGCTTTGGCCTCCAGGCCGAAGTCTTATTCTTCCGGGCCTTTGGCTCGGACGGCGGCCTGGAGCCCACCGCTACGCCGGACCCAAAGTTTCGTTCTCGAATGAGGCCAGTACTGCTGGGGCAGGTCGGCCTCGGCAGGCTCACCGAATAACCGACTTAGGCGTAGCTTCTAGACGCGTAATCACTGATTTCTCGCGATCCAGCATTTCGACTACCTGGGGCAGCATGTCCTCCTTCCACTGATCGCTTTCGTAGACCGCTTCGTAGATTCTCTTCCGCTCGGCCTCGCTGTCGAATCGCCGTATCCAGACATAGAGGTCGTCCTCTTCCTCACCCACAAAACTGCCCACGATCACCACTCCCTTTGCAACCTGGAAGGGAATGATGACCTCCTCCATGAATTGCACCCATCGCTCACGTTGTCCAGGCCTGGTCCGATACTGTCTGAGTTCAAATAGCATGTGTATCAAGGTTCTCCCTGGGCCAGGGTGGCGCGGCCATCCCAGCCCGACCGTCGTGTGTGCTTTCCTGTAAAATTCGTTCTTCGTTGTGTCACTTGGTTGTTCATAGCACAGCGAGTAGGTGAACGCGAAGCTCTTCACCTTGGTAGAGGCGTTATGGAGAGAGGTTCGAAATTCCAAGGTACAAGACACAAGATACAAACAAGCTCCAAATCCCAAGCTCCAAATTACAGACGGTATTCTAGAAAACCGTGCGTTCTGCCATGAGAGATAAAGGCGGCCGATTCCAGAGCAGGCAGCCGGCCTTTGGAGTTTGGTGCTTGAGATCTGTTTGTATCTTGTCTCTTGTATCGTGGACTTTGTCAGTCTCTCGATCACTTCAAGCTTCAACTGCAGAGGACTCCAGGGAGAACGTCTCAGGTCAGTCTCAGGGCTCTACAAGCAGAGCTGAGCTCTGGAAGCAGCGCCGCCTTCAGAAGCAGAAGACGGTGACACCTGAAGGCCCCACCGTGTTTGGGAAGAGTTTTCTGTGGTTTGAGAGGAGAGGACTAGAGCAGATCCAGAAAATGAACTACGGAGGCGTCTATCTGCGAGCGGGCAATCTCGCTCAGCGATCGGCGTTCGCTCTGGGGGTGCGCACCTGGCAGCCCCGCATAGGTGGCACCGGGTTGGATATCCAGGGATCGGCTGCTTATTCCAACCGCGGCTATCAGGACTACCGTCTCCAGCTGGGAAAGGTAGCACCAGCGTACCCGGAGATCGCAATGGACGCATCCGATCCGTTTAGCCTCTCGCCGCAAGAACCCGTCAGGACATCTGACCGATTCTCCCTCTACGCCGATCTGGCTTACCGCGACCGTCCCCAAGAGTACTTTTTTGGTGTCGATTCCGGGTCCTCAGTGTCCAGGCTTTCTACTTTCGGCCTGCGGCAGGTGTCCTACGATGCCGTGGGTAGTCTCCGTCCTTCGCACCTGCTATCCGCCGAGGTGAGGTTGGGTCTAGTCCAAGTGGACCCGGGCCCCAGCAACGATCGCTTCACCCCTGACGTGGAGCAGCTTTTCGACGATGCGGCCGCCCCTGGCCTTTCGCAGCAGCCTGATTTCCTCCGACTGAGAGCCGATCTTCGGTTGGACAGTCGGGACCGCCCGGGCAATCCACACGCCGGAGGTTTTGTGGGATTCTCTTTCTCCCGATTTGAGCAATGGGAGGGCGGGCAGTCTGAGTTCAATCGCTTCGCCCTGGATGCGCGGCACTATCTCTCCCTCGGTTCAGTACAGCGGGTGCTTGCTTTTCGGTTCTTCACGTCCCATGACGACGCCGGAGCGGGCATGAGCGTGCCCTTCTATCTGCAGCGGGCTTTGGGTGGTGCAAACACGCTACGAGGCTTTCAGGACCAGCGTTTCCGTGACAACGGTTTGATCCATTTGTCGGGCGAGTACCGCTGGGAGGTGGCTCCGGCCCTCGAGCTTGCCGTTTTCTACGATGCGGGAAAGGTGTTCGAACGTCAGTCTGACTTTGGATTTTCCGGAATGGAGAAGAGTATCGGGTGGGGAATCCGCTTGAAGAATCAGAGAAGGGTCCTGGTAAGATTCGACTTTGCGAAGAGTCGGGAGGACACACGGACGCATGTCACGATAGGGCCCTCCTTTTGAGATGGTAATGCGAGTTTTTTGGATGTGCGTCCCACTCTTGGCGGCAACATCCTTTTCCCAGGCACAGAGATTTCTGCCCGACGATCCCGTCTGGGTCGATGTCGATAGCCTGCCGATTCCCAAACCACCCACTCGCAAAGGGAGCCAGATTTCGGATTTCATGCGCAACTCTTTACGCCCAGGGCCCAGTTCGGGCGAGATGACTCCGGCGGGAAATGTCAACACGCTGGGGCAGGTTCCGGATTCCAGCTGGTTTACCAATCGAATGACGAAGAAGACGATGAGTGTCTTTGAACTGGTCAGGGGCCCCAATCAGACCGGCGGTCCTGACACCTCTCATCCATGGACTGTCATCTCCGCCAAGTCCGAGGGAATCACGCCAGGGTTCACGATTCGCGATCGCACTGGAGAAATCTTTTTCGTCAAGTTCGACCCTCTAGGGCACGCCCAACTGGCCACCTCCGCTGAAGTGATCTGCACCAAGTTCTTTCACGCCTTCGGCTACCACGTCCCAGAGAACCATATCGCTCGAATAAGACTGCGAGATCTCGAGATCGGGTCCAAGGCTCGAATCACCGATGAGAAGGGCCTCAAGAGGAAAATGGTGCCCGCAGATCTGGAGGCCATCTTCCTCAAGATTCCGCGCCTGGCCGACGGTAGCGTGCAGGCGCTAGCCAGCCGCCGTCTCCCTGGAGAACCATTGGGTCCGTTCCAGTATCGCGGTACCCGAAGCGATGATGCCAACGACATCTTCCCCCACGAGCAGCGGCGCGAGCTGAGAGGACTTCGCCTCTTTGCCGCCTGGTTGAATCACGACGATGCCCCCAGCATCAACACGCTGGACATGTATCTACGTCAGGGGGAGATGGGTTACGTCAAGCACCATCTGATCGACTTTGGGTCCTGTCTGGGCAGCGGCACCATCAAGATTCAGAGCCTGCGGGCTGGCAACGAATACCTGGCTGAGTGGGGACCGATCCTGAAGTCGGCTTTCACCCTGGGAATCTGGGACCGTTCCTGGCGTAAGGTCTCCTATCCGGAATACCCCTCGATTGGTCGATTTGAGGCTGACTACTTTCACCCTGCCCGCTGGAGGCCGGAGTACCCCAACCCAGCCTTCCAACGAATGCAGCAAGAAGACGCCTTCTGGGCCGTCCGGATCATGATGCGGTTCAATGATGAAGCCATCCGAGCCATCGTGAAGACCGGCCAGTTGGCAGATCTAGCCGCCGAGAACTACCTGGTCGAAACCCTCATCGAGCGCCGAGATAAGATCGTCCGACACTATCTAGCCCAGATCGATCCTATTGACTATTCCCAGCTGAAAGAGACTCCTGGAGGGGCGCAATTGGAGTTTGTTGATCTAGGCCCTGAGGCCGGAGTCCCTCCGGCGACTGGATACGAGTACGTGTGGTCCACTTTCAATAATCAGCACGGGACGGTGAGTCCGGTGACCGATCAGCAATCGGTTGTAGCTGCTTCGATTCCCATACCCCGGGGTAATTCTCAATATCTTCTAGTGCAGATCCAGTCCATTCGAGAGGGTCGCTCACAAGAGCTGGAAAAGGTGCGAGTGTTCATCCGCAACAAGGAGCAGCCCGCTGTGATCGGCATTGAGCGGCAGTCGGTCAGCTCCCGCGAGGGACGGTAGAGTAGCCTATGAGTGAGCCGAAGGCTGCCAGGAGATTGGTGCGTGGCTATTCGATAGACCGGTAGCGAATCGACACCGATTTAAGAACCGGCGAGTTCGCCGAGCCTGGACTGACGAGGGATGCCTTGTACTGGATCCAACGCCCTCCGGCTCCACCCGTCGCCAGGCTGGCACCGGGCTCGGTGTAGTAGCTTTTCGGCCCGTCGGGTCCTTTCCAGGGAGCCGATGCCAGCGCGTCTCTGCTCTCGGCCGAGCGGACCTGGAACTCCAGGCCTGTCTCGAAGGGTGTCTCTCCCTGCCAGTTGATGCTTTCCAGGCGTGTCTTCGCGCCGGTGTCGAAAGCCGGAGAAACATAGTCGTAACGATCGCTCCGATCGTAGATATGACCTGCATCGGAGGTCATATGGTGGGGACCCAGTACCGGCAACGAGGTCCTGCGATCGGTCGAAAATCCGTCCTCGCTGCCCCAGTAGAGGAACGCATCGTTGCGGTGGTTTCCATCTTTGGAGTGGCAGGCAAAGACAATGTCTGCGTGACCATCGCGATTGAAGTCATTGATGTGGACGCCTGAAGCCGAGTTGGTGGGCAACTGTTGGGTTCGGGAGGCGTCGAACCCGGAGGCGCTGTTCCAGTAGATCGTGGACGGATAGCTGCGGGTGTAGCCTGCGTGGTAGCTGGTAAGGACCATGTCAAGCAGGCCGTTGCCGTTCAAATCCGCCACGCCGACATCGGAGTTTCCAATCGAGGGCAGGATCGTCGGGCTGGAGGCGTCATAGCCCTCGGCGCCGCCCCAGTAGATGAAGGTGTCCCCTTGCGGTGAGCCTCCGAAAGACTGGGGTTTGCCGGGAGCCGGAACGGCGTCCCAGAGATTGGCGACGATGACGTCCAGGAAGCCGTCCCGATTGAGATCTGCCACCTCTGCAGAAACGGCGACTCTGGAGGGCAGGACGCTCTTGCGATCCTTGTCGAAGCCCGAAGGACTGTTCCAATAGATGACGACCTGATCGTTGGTGGTGCTGAAGACGATGTCGAGCCAATCGTCACGGTTGAGGTCTCCGATAACATGGCCGCGGAGACTGCCGATCGGAAAGACGAACTTGTTCTGGCCCGAGAACCCGGAAGGCCCACCCCAGTACAGGTCCGTCGCCTCCTGGCCCGGTGCCCACTGGGTCAGGGAGATGTCCAGATAGCCGTCTCGGTTGAAATCAGCGACCCGGGAGGAAAACGCCATCCGATTCGAAAGTATGGTGCGGTTGCGGGAGGAATAGCTTCCGTGTTCCGCCCAGTAGATTCCTGGGCCATTCTCCTCATCGGCGATGGAGGCGAAAAGCAGGTCTACGTCACCGTCATTATCGATGTCCGTGGTGGAGCAGAAGCCTCCGCCACTGGGCAGGACCCTGCGTCGTTCGGCATCGAACTTCCCCTCCTTATCGGCCATGTAGATGTAGGTGGGGTTGGGCCGGTGGGTGTCGGCAGCGTTGATGAATACTAGGTCCTGAGCACCGTCTCCGTTGAGGTCGCCGGTCTGGACGCCGGTTGCCTCCGAGGTAGAGAGTTCCGAGCGCAAGTCCACACTGAAGCCGTTCGGGCTTCCCCAGTAGATGTAGGCTTCAGGCCTCTGGTAGGGCTCGGCCTCTCGCTGGGCGAAAACCAGGTCCTTGTGACCATCTCGATCCAGGTCCTCTACGAGACAGCGGCTGGGATGGTGTGTGGGGAGGGCGCTGCGCCGGTGGGGGCGGTATCCTCGAGCGCTACCCCAATAAATGTACGAAATGTTTCCCGCTTTGTTGGCAAAGACCAACTCCGGGTACCTGTCCTGGTTTAGATCTGATGCCTCCACGTCGGAGGCTTCTATGGTGGGCAGCAGGGTCCTCGATTTGACCGAGTACCCATTCTTGGTACCCCAGTAGACATAGGAGTTTATGGAGGTCGTATCGATGATGTTGTACATTCCCATTTCGCGGGTCTTCAAGCGATAGGAGTTTGCCAAGGCAATATCGGGAAGGCCGTCCTGGTTGAGATCGGCCACCGTGACGGCCGAACTGCGCTCGCCTGGCAGGTGGCTGCTGGGGCGCTGGGTATAGTCTCCAGCGCTGTTGCCCCAATAGATCAGTGCCCCTCCTTCCTCGTCGGTGTTGCCCTCGTTGGCGAAGATGAGGTCGGGATGACTGTCTCCGTTCAAGTCGGCTATCGCCACATCACGGCAATTGATGGTTTTGACCTCGAGACGGCGGTCGGCCGAGTAGCCCTCAGACGACCCCCAGTAGATGAAAGACCGGTTGTCACGGTCCACGGTGACGTGATAGCTGAGTCCGCTGTTGGCGAAGACGATGTCGAGATGACCATCCTGGTTGAGGTCCTCGACCGCCACGGCTCGCGCTCCCCTGGTGGGCAGTCCGCTTCGCCTGGATGCGTCCAGGCCATTCTTACTGCCCCAGTAGATGTAAGAGTCGAGGTTGGTCTTGGTTCCGTTGAAATTGTTGGCGACGATCAGATCGGGGAAGCCGTCCAGGTTCAGATCCACCACAAGACCATCGTGACCACCATCGGTGGGGAGTTGCTGGCGACTCTGGTATAAGAACCCGTCACCTCCCCAGTAGATGAGCAGGTCCTCTTTCTCGTTGGGATCGTGATCATTGGGAAAAACGATGTCGGCATTGCCCTGGCGGTTGAGGTTCCTGCGATTGATCAGAACCACCTCTCCGGTGGCCGTAACGTAGGTGTTGGCTCCCCCGTCGCTGAAGCTCCCGTCGACCAGGTCCAGGAAGGTTGAGGTTGTCCAGGTCTTTCCATCAGCCGCGGACAAGGGGTCTAGAAAGAGTATAAGGAGTAGTATATATATTAATGATAAAGGTACTTTGACTGAGATAAGATGATACATAACATTACCTCTCTGGCAGGTGGCCAGGTTTGTGAGATGTTCTTGACCGGTTGAAGCTCCAGCAATCTTGAGTATCATAGCGCCCTTGTCCTCGAAGCTGAAGCGGTAAGCAATGCTCGCAATCATCAGTCTCAGAAGAAACTGCTAGATGCCATGCAAATCAACGCCTGGTTTGTACTGGCTCTTTCCGTCCCGGTTTTGCTGCTGGGACAGCGTCTTGTGCAACGGATTCCCTTTCTGGTCAGGTTCAACATCCCGGCTCCCGTCGTCGGAGGGTTACTGATCTCGCTGCTGCTGTGGATCGCGAACGCCAGCGGCCTGGTCAGCATAACCCTGGAGACCTTGGTTTCCGAGCGTTGGTGGGGATGGATGGTCACGGTCCAGAAGGAATGGGAGGTTCGGGAGTCCGTCCCTGTGAATCGGCCCTTTCTGGTGGCCTTCTTCACCTGCATCGGACTCAACACGAGCTGGCTGATTGCCAGGCGAGGCGGCTGGCAGGTTCCTCTGTTTCTGCTGGTTTCATCAATGCTGGCTCTGATCCAGAGTGGGCTAGCTAGTTCCCATCCCAGAATTGACTTTTAAGCTTTGTTAATTAGCTGATTCTAAGATACTTAATATACCATAGGCAGCGGGCAAAGACCACTTTGTGCTCGGTGGACCCTTTTTCGCCAGCAGGAGGATGACGGAGCTGGATTTTGCAGACACTGCGGCCGCAGCTCCGAGCGTTTTGGGTTCCAAGAGGCTGCAACGGTCTCAGGGAAGCAAACGGGCCAGAACGAGCAGGTTGTAGCTGACCACGGAAGCCTGCACGTACTGCTGGAAGTGCTCCCAGCCTTTCCAGGTGCAGCGGTCCAGCCCGAAGACGCGCTTGAGCCACGAGATACAACCCTCAATGCCGGCGCGAAAACGTCTCAACTGTTTGTAAAGCCAGCTGGAGCGCACCATCTCGCTGATCGGCAGACTTCCCTTGCGATCAAAGGCGGCATCCTGGATGCCCTCCCCTTTGGCCCAGGTCAAATTGGCTTGGCTGTAAAAGCCCCGGTCCGCCGCCATCTGACGCGGATAGCGACCGTAGACCTCTCGATGGGCTCCGAGCAAGGGTTGGAGCTGACCCACATCGGCCGGGTTTCCAGCCAGGACTTCACAGTTCAAGATCAGCGACGAGCGACCGCCGGTCAGAAAGATCTTGTGCCCATAGGTCGGTTCGCGCTGGCCTTTTTTGATGATGTCCGTATGCTCTTCAAAAATCGAAAAGACCTTCTCGGCGGCGGGCACGGTCTCGCCGCGCAGGACGCGTCGCTCCGTTTGATCGATGACCCGGGCCATCAGCTTCAGGTAATGCTCCAAGGAGACCAGCAGCGCCACGGTCAGCAGGTCGGCGGCCGGCAAATCGGCTTGCAAGGCCGTGAGGCCGTAGCCGTAGGTTTTGCGGGCGACCTTCAACAGATCGCGATAGGCGCGCTGGCGTTTGGCTCCTCGGCCGTTGGCGATCTGAAAAGCCCGCCGCTTGGCTCGTCGGCTGTGGTTGGTAAAGACCACCGCCGTCGACGCCTGGCCTTCGGCTTCGAGCGCGCCTTGTCGCTCCTTGAGCTGTCCCAGAAGCCGGCTCACCGTGCGCACCGCATCGTCGAGCAGGGCACTGTCGGTCGGATGATGAATGTCGCTCTCGACGGCGGTCGAATCGAGGCGGATGCGCTGGCCCTTTTCCAGTCCCTTCTGAGCGGCCCAGCCCACCAAGACGGTATTGATCTCTTTCCAGCTGGCTTCAGAGATCTTCGAGATATTGCGCTGCAGGGTGGACCTATTCGGCATCCAGCCCAGGGGGTGACGCACAAAACTGCGGAAGCTCTGGGAGTCGAGTAGGTGAAAGGCCAGCTGCTCGTAGCTGAAGCCGTGCAGCTGTTTGACGAGGGTCGCTCGTAGGACAAACTCGGCACTGAGTCCGCTGGCGCCTTTCTGCGGATTGGAAGTGTCACATAGATCCTGTAAAACTAAGGCCGAGATCCGGGGATTGTGGTCCAGGATCTCGGAGATCTTTTCCAGTTCCCGGGCCATTTGGTGGTCGGGGAAAATGTGGCAAAGGGGGAGTCGTTCTTCCGTTTTCTGGCGCAACGTTGGGCCTCCTTTTTCGAGTTAACTTCTTTGTTTTCAATTTGTTCGCACCAAAAGATTAACAAAGAGGTCTGACAAAAAAGGGAGGCCACATCCCCACCTTACTCCTTCATTTTCAGCTATTTAAAGTCCTTGGGATGGGAACTAGCTAAGGCCGCTCTCCTAGCTGGTTCTCCGAGGAACACGTAAAGAGTTCTGACCCTGCCAGAAGAGCGTTCCTAGGAATCCTCAGGCGGCGAACCCACACGGATCTGGCGAGCCTCCAGAGTGACGTGAGATTTGTCCTGCCATTCCGGCCATTCATCTCGCCATTTCTGTGCAACGCTCTCTGCTGACTCTCCTGGAATCTGAATTCTCCGGGAGATGACCAGACAGCTGTCCGGACCGGTGGCCGCCAACAGAGTGTATCCGATGGTCAAGGGATCGGCGATGCGGCGGCGCTGGGACCAGGTCTTTCCTTTGTCATAGCTCACCATCACGTAGTCGCCAGCCTCAGCCGAAGGGTCTTCGATGCCGACGTCGTCACGGTAGCGCTTCTCATAGTCGCGGGCGGCGGCAGGGTAGGGGCCCTCTTCGTCTTTCATGGCCAGACCATACACGACTTTCATTGGTCTCCAACCAAAGCTGCAGACGAGGGCTCCATTCTCGAGTAGGACCATCTGCGGGGCCAGGCCCAGGATGTGGCTGGACTCAGGCTTTCCCCAGGTCTTTCCGCCATCAAGAGAGCGTGCCTGGTGCATGGGCGCAAAGCGTCCGGTTCTCATGATCGCCAGCAACTCGCCTGACCCCAGGTCGACGATCGCAGGCTCGCAGAAGCTTTCCTGCCCGGTGTCCCCGTCGTAGGCTATGGTCGAAAGGTATTGCCAGCTTTCCCCTCCGTCTTTGGATTGGAGGAGATAGGTCCGGTACTTGAACCACTTTTGACCCTTGTTGGCCACGAATCCCACCATGGGGACGGTATCGCCCTGAAAGTTTCCGTAGGTGGCGGCCAGCAGGGTTCCATCTTCCAGCTCGAGCAACGGTCCGGTTACTTGAAGGTAGGTAACCTCGGTGTCGTTGTCCGCCGTCAGCGCGTTCCAGCGTTCGACCTTCAGCGATGTCTCGCGCCAGGGATCGTCGCCGGCAGAGATCAGTTCTTCGAGCGAGGCGAAGCGTGCCCACCTACTTGAGAACAGACCTGGCTTCACTCCTTTTTGAGCCCGGCCTGCGAGGACGATGAAGGACTGGTCTGCCAGTTGGAGTACACGTCCGGAGGGTTCAGTACCTGCGGGAATGGATTTGCCGTAGAGCAGGCCCGGGCCGATTTGCCAGCTCGCCCCAGAGTCCTGCGAGTGGAGTGAAATCTTTCCACACGCCAGGATCAGCTTTCGACCAGGTAGACTCAATAGGTATTCCCCGGAGAAGAGCCCGGCCTCATCCGGCTGTGGAAGCACGATGGGGCCTCCTACCTCCAGTTGAGCCTGTTCGGGTTTCTCCGGTGAGTCGATGTCGGGCGTGGGTTGGCAGCCGGAGATGGCCAGGCCGATGAGGAGAATCGAGAGACTGCAGCGTTGTATCGTACTCACTCTTTTCGCTCCTCCGGACTGGTTTTGAAGGATCAGCTTCCGGATCTGAGATAGACTGCGTAGAGCCGGGGCTCCGAACCACCCTCTCTGCGCATATGGACGCGGATCCGGACCTGCTTTCCGCCCAGGGCTGAAAGATTGCCGGAAGGCCAGTCCACGTCGCAGTCCAGGCTTCCTTTCTGTGGGGTGCCGCTGTTCGCATCGGAGTACTCGGGCAGCAGGTTGAAGCCGGCGTCGGATATTTCTACCCGCATCAGTTCGGGATGGTCGGCATTGAGAACCACTTGGCATCCTCCCGCCGGAAGTGTCACAGGAGCGGACCAGATCCAGCCCTCGGGCTTGTCCAGGCGGGTAGATCCCTCGGGATAGAGTCCGAGGGCTCCCCAGCGGTCTCGTGGCAGTGTGGCCAGCGCCACCTCAGCATAGTACTCCTCGCCGTACTCTGCGTTTCTCCAGCGACCGTGGTAGATCCGGGTCTCGTCTCCCACATTCAGAACTCCATTGCCCGATTGGCAGAGAATCGTGGGGTAGTTTTTCCCCTTCTCGTTGGTAACTGGAGAATCCCGGCGATCGAGGTAGACATGCCCTTTGACTGGCTCGCGGAAGTGGAGCCCGTCGTTACTGATCGTCAGGCCGAAGTCGGCGGAGATCTTACCGTGGCCGAACCAGGCTGCCGGTACGTTTCGGGTTTCGTCGCCAGGGAAGTTGTGCCACAGGCCGAAAAGCCCGATAGCAACAGTGCCGAAGCTGGCCGGACCGACACCCAGATGAACCTGGTCGTAGGGCTTTCGTCCACCCCGATCTTCGGGGTTGGTAGGTTCTCGAATGTGGAAGGCTGCACCAAAGCCAGAAACCCAATCGTCGAAATTGGAGGAAACAGCGGCGTAGCCCTGACGGCCATGGGCGTTTCCCCCTTCGCTGTGGCCACTGGCCTGTCCGTGCACGTAGTACATTCCGCCGTGTTTGAAGAAGCCCGAGATCTCGATGAACTTGTCGACCGAATCCCTCTCACTCACCTTCCAATTGATCCCGTCCGGGCTGGTCGCAGAACGGAACACCCAGGTCGTTCCGTTGTGTAGGTTGTAGATCATTTTGTAGCGACGCTGTGGATCCGGCTCCTCCTCGTCCTTGATCAGGTGTCCCCCATACATCTGTTCACCGGGGAGATCGAAGGCGTTGTTATCGCGGCTGCCCTTGTACTCGACCTGATTGAGATTGGGCTTGGTCCATTCGATGCCGTCCTCGCTCTCGGCATAACAGACGGGACCGAAGGTAAACCCGCTGTCGGTGTCTCCCGTTCCCAGGCCGTAGTACCACATGCGGAATTTTCCCTCGTCGTGAAGGACGGTCCCGTAGAAATGGGTGGCGATGTAATCCGGCTTGTTGGAGTCGCCGCGGCTGGGAGTGAGGACAGGCTTCAGCCTGACCTTGGGCTTGGAGTAATAGAGAGACAGATTTCTCTTGATTGGCAGGAGATGGTCGTCGATGGCCAACAGCAGAGCCTCTCCCTCTACTGGGGCCGTGAGTCCAGGGAAGTGGAATACGTCGCGGGTGCCAACAGGAGGCGATCCAGTGCATCCACTGTGGAGGCCAACAGCAAAGAGCGTAAGCAGCGTGATGATTCTGGCGGTCGGGAGGTCCACAGACTTCCTATCCTCAACGATGGAAGCCTGAAGCGCAAGCGAGGGGTTGGAAGCATCGAAGTTATTCGACAGCGAAGCCTGAAACCGAAGGCGAAGCAGGTCGGACGGCGGTTTCGCCTATCTATTGGCTTTCGAGCACGTAACGAACGGCCGCCTCGAGGTTCTCATCGTCGTACAGATACCGTTTGCTGCCACCTCGAGTCCACCATTTGAGCCGCCTTTGTTGCCTGTCGACTTTCGTGAACGCCGCGTGCACCGGGCTTTGAGCTGGTCCAACACCTCTTCGGGGCCAGGTTCAGGAGCAGTCACCACCACATGGACGTGTTGTGTGCGGCAACGGGCGGCATGCAGCCACCATCTTCGAAAGCGGCAATGCTCGTCGATGGTCTCTTCGACAATATGGCGTTCGTGAGGACTGAGGACCAACTCGGGATCGGTCATTCTCATTTGGTTGTGGGATTCCTCCCTTGCATCTGGTGGCATCCACTTTCCGGGTTTTTGGATCCAACCCCGTTTGTCTCCCGGCAGCCAGGAACCCTATGTGGTCCAGGTCAGTAGATATGCCAATGTCCTGTTCATCTGCTAGCTGTCCCCAACCCCTCGCTTGCGCTTCAGGCTTCCATGGGAGAGTGATTGCCTTTGGGACTGTTAGAAGAAACGTCGGGCTGCGGTTTTCTACGAGGTGAATGTTGAGTGGAAGTGCCCGCAGAGCTAGAAAGCCCGGATCTCCAAGGTGACAAAGATCAAGCTGGTTTGCCTCTGCACCTGGAAGACGACGGCCGAACCGATGTCCAGGTTCGCGGCGATTGTGCGCAGAGCGGCAACATTTGTTACTGGCTGGTTGTTGACAGCAAAGATCACGTCCCCTGGAAGCAAACGTTCCCCCCAGGCTGGTCCATCCTGCACGATGGCCGCAACGGCAACCCCTGCATCCTTGCGCAGGAAAGGCAGCATTTGCCGAACCTTATCTGTGAGATCGACGGCGAAAATCCCAAGTTGTGGAATCAGATTCTGCTCGGGTGTCTTCAAATCCAGGAAGCGGTCCTGCTGATCCTGGCGCTCAGTCACCGGGACTCTTGCGGTGTGCTTTTCAGAGCCGCGAAGTAACTCCAGGGAGACCAGCTCACCCAGGGGGCTTCGATAGATGTTGACCTCGAACTGGCGAGCATTTTCCATTACCTTTCCGTCCAGTCTGAGAATGACATCGCCGATTCTGAGATCGGAGAGGGTCGCCAGACTTCCGGGGGGGATATCTGAGATGATGACACCCCACTCCTGAGCCAGTCCGAGTCCGTCGGCCAGGGCGGGCGTGATAGTTTGGACCTGAATACCAAGTTCTCCACGCCGAACCCGTCCATTGCCGCGGATCTCGTCGAAGACATGTCGCACGATGTTACTGGGCGCAGCGAAACCAATACCCTCACTTCCTCCCGACTGGGAATAGATCAGAGTGTTGATGCCAACTACCTCGCCGGCAGCGTTCAAGAGGGGACCTCCGCTACTTCCAGGATTGATGGATGCGTCTGTCTGTATATAGATCATGGGATCGTCGGACCGAAGCTGCCTGGCGGTGGCGCTGATCACCCCTAACGACGCCGAATTTCTCAGACCCAGAGGGCTCCCAAAAGCGATGACGATCTGGCCCGGTCTGAGCTGATCAGAGTCTGCCAGCGGCAATGCTGGCAGGTCCTGCCTCTCGATTTTCAGCACCGCCAGATCCGTCTCCTCGTCCCTGCCTACGATGGAGGCTTTGATTCGCCTTCCCTTGGATCTCAGGATGGAGCGAGCTGGGCCACGGTCGGCCATGGGCGTGGCGAGGAGCACTTGAACGAGTCGCGCTCTTTCCACCACGTGGGCGTTGGTTACGATATAGCCCGCCGGATCCAGAACCACGCCGGAGCCTACGGCATGCTGTTCGGACAAACTGGTGGCGCTCAGCAACTCCCCTCCCTCAATCGGCGAGAAGCTGGTTGCGAAAACTTGAACTACCGAGGGGCCGACACGCTGCGCCAGTTTCTCCAGAGACTGGCTGAGCCGAACTAGCGACGGCTCCTCGGTCGCACTCTTGTCGGCTTGAGCCAGAGCGGGTAGAGAGGTGATGAGCACGAGCGCGGTCATCAAGACTGGGTAGATTGCATCAGGGCATTTCTTGTTATTCATGGAGGAGATCTCCGTTCCTGACTGGCAGAAGGGACAACGTCCACATGACTGGCCTGGTGCCCAGCGGGTCGGGCTGTACTAGCAGCTTCCTCGGAAAAAGAGGATGTAGCAGCGTGCCCTGTCCGACGTCGACGCTCGCTGACGCACCAAAATATCCTTCCAACGTGGGATTGGCAACAGCGTTCGCAATACCGAACTATAGAACCGAATGGCTCGTGGATGATGGGTCGTATATCTTCCATGGTCCAGATGGTAGGCTCGTTCGAAATGAGATTCTTGTTTGATCCCAAAACAGGGCGGCTGCCCTTGATTGCCGTTTTCAGCGGCTACGCAATCCTCGTCTTTTCGTCCTGCTCCCAGACCGAGCCTCCAGCGGCCGAGGTCGTGGAAATTGGAACCCAGACGCAGCTGCTGATGGACGATTTCATTCTGGAGTCGACGCAGGCCCTGGAGCGGCATCTAAATCCCTTGAGCAAGCATCAGGCAAACCCGCTGCTGCGCCCGGAGCGCCCCTGGGAAGGTCAGTACACGCTCCCGAGCACAGTCCTCTACGATGACTCCGACGGACTCTACAAGATGTGGTATTCGTGTCTGGAGGAGCGCTGGAATCCCCACAGCCGGAAGTCTCGATCCGCCTACGCCGTCTCTCGCGACGGTATCGGCTGGAAACGGCCCCAACTGGGCCTGGCCAGCTACCAGGGTTCTCGCCAGAACAATCTATTGCCTGACGCTGTCGGTCGTGTCTTTCTGGATACTCGAGAGACTGAGCCGTCCCGGCGTTTCAAGGCAGTGGGCTACGGCAGAGTGCAAGAAGGATCGCCAGCGGGACTCCTGATCAGCTTTTCAGCCGACGGTCTTGCCTGGACCCCACACCCTGACAACCCGCTTCTGAGTCAACCTCGAGGAGGTGGTACCCATCCCGGCATTGGGGATACACACACCATCCTGGGTTGGGACGATCACTGGGGCCGCTATGTTGCCTATATGCGGCCCAGCAGCCGCTTCAGGGACATCGGTCGATCCGAGAGCTCCGACTTCATCGACTGGAGACTGCCTACCCCGGTTTTGGTCCCGGACGAGTTGGATCCCCCCGGGACTCAGTTCTATGGAATGTCAGTGGTTCGGGATCACGGTACCTATATTGGTCTGTTGTGGGTCTACCATCCCAATTCCTTGATGATGGATGTGCAATTGGCATTCAGCCGCGATGGGGTAGGTTGGCGGCGTCTGGGCCGACGACACCCTATCCTCACCTACGGTCTTCCCCATGAGTTCGATTCGCACATACTCTTAGGCCTGAAGCCGCTGGTAGTGGGGGACGAGATCCGGGTCTACTACGCGGCAGAGAATGAAGCCCACGCCCTGACGCGTCAGGATTTGCCGCTGTTGACCCACCCACCTGGGAGACCCCCTGAATCGTTGTCCGAACAGAGCTGGCTCGAGCGACGGCGCGGCTTCGGGGGACTGGCCGTCTCCCGTCGGGACGGGTTCGTCTCTCTGGACAGCGGCTCTCCCCTGGGAGTATTGGTGACCAAACCCTTCACTCTACGGGGCCAGAAGCTGTTGATCAACGTGGACGCATCACTGGGTAGACTGCGAGTCGAGATCCAGGATTCTCAGGGTAACCCGGTGGAAGGTCTGGCTGCCTCCGATTCGGATGTTTTTCGCGGAGATTCACTTCGTCACGTCGCGGGTTGGAATGGGAAGCAGGGTCTATCCTCGCTTCAGGGAGAAGCAATCAAGGTCAAGCTGCTGATGACCAATACCAAACTCTACTCCTTCACCGTCTCGGATACAGAATGATGCCGTACCTGTCGAAGAGCCGGTGCGCAGGGTCATGGGTCCTACTTGCGCTAGCCTTTGGCTCTTGCAGTGTCGGCCCATCAGTCACGACTGGAGCGACGACCCCTCTGGGTCTGGGAGCCCTGAGCTTGAACGGAAGCATCCATCCGGGGGGGACCTACACCACCTATTATTTCGAATACGGGGAAACGGACGCCTACGGTTTCCAAACCGAGGAGGTGCCGCTTCCTCCAAGGTTGGCTGCCTACTACCACGAGACCTGGGACGAGGGTGTCGGAGGCTGGGGCAGTTGGGAACAGCCCGAGATTCACCATCCCTCCGGTGGAGTATCAGGAGGATATATCGAGTGGAAGGAGCCCGCTGCCAGAAACGATTTCAACCATGTGATGGCAGACGTTCTGCATCTGACCACATTCCTGAGGACGGGTTTGTTGGGTCAGTGGCAAGATGAGGGGAATACTGTTCTAGGGGGAGGAGATCCCGATCTTCGAGGAGCAAGGGTTTCGATCTCGGTGCGCGGGCATGAATGGGAGCCGAGAGGCTCGGAGCTGATCTGGTGGCTGCAGAGCCAGAGTAACCAGAAACTGCAGGACAACCCGGGATGGCGGCGCGCCAACTGGGCCTATAACGGTCACAACCTTACGGAGTATCTGCTGGACGGAGAATGGCACCAAGTCCAGTATCGCCTCCACAACAACACCAATCTGTGGACTTACGGAGGCCGGAATATAGCTCAGGGAAGAAACGCCAGGAGGTACGAGTATTGGCCTATCGACCAATCTCTGGGCCATGTGAACAATAATTTCTTCCATCTGTTGGCCTTCGTGGATCCACACGATCTACCGGTCGGGTCCATTGACTTCGACGAGTTCGAGCTGGCCTATCGGAATAGGTCCCTCCTTCTCACCAGCAATGGTGGGAGGCTGGCGATCTGGCCCTCCGACTCGGATCAGGATCCCAGCACCCTGACCGATGGTTGGCGGCATGGTCCAGGAAAGACGTGGCACAGCGCAGGGAATCCAGGAGAGCCCCAGGAATTGGTCTACGAATTCGAGAATCAGGTCACGGTCCGATCGGTGCAGCTCCACCAGAATCCTTCCTGGCCAGCTAAGCAGATCGAGGTCTCTACATCGCTCGATGGGACCTCCTATACGCCTCGAAAGGGCAACCCCAACGATAACTTTGCCTTCCATCTGGAAAAAGGTTTCCAGGTGCAGGCAAGTTACTTGAAAGTGACTCTTCTTTCAGGCTACGAGTCCCAGTACTGGGGACTGGGTGAGATCGAGGTGTTCGGTGACGGAGCTACAATGCTTCCCGATGACGACTTGTATCAGGTGACCCAGGACGTCTGGAGCTTGGCCCCAGGAGGGACCTATCACTACCGTTTAGTGGCCAGGAATAAGGAGGGTGTGCACCATGGTCGGGATCAAAGCGTGGCGCTCCCGGCCGACCGAACTCCCCAGGTTCTTACCGGCGAAGTGGGGAGAGTGAGCGCCGGTTCCGCTCAGCTTCAGGGAAGGATCTGCCCCATGGGACTTCCTAGCTACTACTACTTTGAATACGGTCTCGATACCGCTCTCGGACAAAGGACGCGTCTGGCCTACGCCGGAACCGAGATCACCCCTCGGACGGTGTACGCGGGCCTGCGTGAGCTGGAGCCCGCAGTTGCCTACCGTTACCGGTTGGTCGGGATCAATGGAGAAGGAACGCGCTTCGGACCTGTCCGGACGTTTACGGTTCGGGAGTAGCGACTGAGCAAGTGCAGCCAGTCTTGTGTCCATGGCCTGTTTCTACTAGGCTGACGCCATGAAGAGGCAAACCCCAGATCGCATCGGCGCAAGGAGAGTGATGACCTGGGCCATGAATCTACGATCAGAATCAGCAGTATCCTCTTTGCTCTGCTGCTGGCTGCCGAAGGTGTATCGGGGCAGGAAGCGTTTGTCCTGCACGAACTCGAAGCGAGCCGTGTCGTGGTGGCTGCGGGTGGCTATTTCCCGCGGATGGAGCTGCTGAAGAACGGGGATCTGTTGGTAGCCGTCAAGTCCGGTGCCGCCCACGTAGGTAAGTCGGGCAGGGCAGACATCGTGCGCTCCCGTGATGGTGGCATGACCTGGAGTAAGCCGGTTACGGCGTTTGATCTTCCTGGTCGAGACGACGCCATCGATCTCCTGGGACGCCTCTCCGACGGAAGCGTCATCGCGGCCGCCGTTTCCTATACCTGGTCCGGCGACACCTACAGCGGTGAGGGCTGGGAAGCGGACACCTACGTGTTGCGCTCTGTGGACCAGGGGGAGACCTGGAGCGAGCCCAGGAAGTTGGAGTCGACACCCTTTGATTGGCTCTATCCCTTCGGCCGTACGGTGGAGCTGGGGGACGGAAGCGTCCTGCTCGCAGGCTATGGAGCCTACCTGGACCGGGCTGCGAAGAAGAAGGTCGATGCCAGAGGCCATACCAGCTTCGTTGTTCGCTCGCGGGATGGCGGCAAGACCTGGGGTGAGTACACCGAGGTTGCGCGCCATTTCAATGAGATCTGTCTCTCTCAGTTGCCGTCTGGAAAACTGGTCGCAGCTCTGCGAGGGGACGCGGGTTCGACTTCTCTCTCTTTTTCCAAGGACGAGGGTCGGACCTGGAGCAATCCTGGTCAGGTGACGGGCCGGGCAGAGCATCCTGCAGACCTTTTGGTGCTTTCAAATGGGAATCTGCTGATGTCCTACGGGGTGCGCCACCAGCCTTATGGAGTTCAGGCCATGCTCAGTCGGGATGAGGGTGCCAGTTGGGACCGGAAGAAGAAGATCCTACTAGCCTGGGACGGCGATCGTGGAGACCTGGGTTATCCGGTGTCGGTTCAGCGGGCAGACGGAAAGATCGTGACGGCCTACTACATCGTCTACGGCGAGCAGGACACATGCGGTGACAAGGGCGTGGCGATGAAGAATTCTTCCACCAAGGCGGTTATCTGGTCGCTGCCTCGTTAATAGATTCGGAGGAGGGGACGGTGGCGCTTTTTCGTGCGGCTTGGCGGGGCCGTAGCGGTGGGCTCCAGGCCGCCGGGGGACGGGCCAAAGTTGCGAGAGAAGAAGACCTCGGCCTGGAGACCAAAGCGACGTCCGACCCCAGCGACTAGAGAGTAACGGGTCTATTTCAGCTTTCCTTCCTGCCTGAATTTTTGCAGATCCCTCAGGCGAGATCTCATCCCTACGGTCCGGTTAAAAGTCGAATGATATCAAGTGGGTAGCGACGTGACCTACTTGACCTTGCAAGTCCCAATGCCTAAGTGGTTGAAGAATAACCCTCTGAACGCCAAGTGGCTCATTGCAGTCTGCGAAGGTAGCGGCCGCTCTGAAAGTCAGTGAAAAACGAATCCAGGAGGGGGTGCTCGATGGGTTCCCGGAGCTCATCCGGCTCCAGATTCCGTTCTGCGACGTAGGTTGTGTGTTGAGCATTGTCCACGAGTACGTGGTACCAAGGTGCGTCCTTGGGTGGACGGCTCGTCGCCATTTGCTGGTACCAGGAATCGGTGCCTTGAAAGGTGGCGTCGACGTCGACGATGACGCCGCGGTAATCGAAACGCCGATGATGCACGAGCTGTCCGATGGAGAACTTGCAATCAGCCTCGACCATCGCCTCAATTCTAGCCCAAACCGGAAGCGCGTGCCTGGTAGTCAGTTGTGGGATCGTAGATAGGGCGCATCCAGGTACAGCTGCGTCGAGGATCCAGTTCCTGAGCGAGCTTTTGTTGACGGTCTGTGAGGTGGGCCGTATCCTGTTGGCCATCCCTGGGGCGGCCCCGCTTCTCAGGTTGGAGGACGTTCTTCTGCGATGCCCAAAACGAACACACGAGGCATGCTGGATCTGGAAGGTCTTCGCCGCCTGGTAGAGGCCGACGAGATCGATACGGTGATCGTGGCCTTCACGGATCTCTATGGGAGATTCATGGGGAAGCGTCTCGATGGCCATTTCTTCCTGGAGGGAGTCTCCGAACATGGTGTCCACGCCTGCGACTACCTGCTAACCGTCGACATGGAAATGGAACCGGTGCCAGGATATCGGTTCGCGAACTGGGAAAGGGGCTATGGGGATTTCCGGCTGCTCCCGGACCTGGCCACGCTGCGCCGGGTGAGCTGGTTGGACAAGACGGCTCTGGTGATCTGTGACGTCCAGGACGACAAGGCCGGTGGTCCAGTTGCGCAGGCTCCCCGCTCGATCCTGGGGAAGCAGCTGAAGGTTGCCCAAGAGGCAGGCTACCAGGTGATGGCCGGATCAGAGCTGGAGTACTACTTGTTCCGGAACAGCTACCGCGAGGCCGCTTCCAAAGGCTATTCCGGCCTGGAGCCGGCGGGTTGGTACCTGGAGGACTACCACCTTCTACAAGGGAGCAGGCAAGAGGACTTCAATGGCGCGGTCCGCAGACATCTGAACCACTCCGGGGTACCGGTAGAAAGTTCGAAAGGGGAGTGGGGTCTGGGCCAGCACGAGCTCAATCTTCGCTATTCCGACGTTCTCACGATGGCGGATCGACACTGTTTGTATAAGCAGTGCCTCAAGGAGGTCGCCGATCAGATGGGATCAAGCGTTTCTTTCATGGCCAAGTTCGACTCCGAAGCAGCAGGGTCGAGCTGCCATCTGCACCTGAGCCTGTGGAAGGGTGAGAAGAATGTTTTTCCAGGCGACACCCCGATGGGGCCGGTTCATTCTTCGGATACCTTCCGCTGGTTCCTGGGAGGATGGATGACACACCTGCCGGAGTTGATGGTGTGCTACGCCCCCAACGTCAACTCCTACAAGCGCTATCAGTTGGGGTCGTGGGCGCCCACCCGGCTGGCTTGGAGCTACGACAACCGAACCTCGGGTTTTCGGGTGGTAGGATCAGGGTCGAGTCTGCGGATCGAATGTCGGGTCCCTGGAGCCGACTGCAACCCCTACCTTGCCTACGCCGGGTCGCTGGCATCCGGGCTGGATGGGTTGGAGCGGAAGATCGAGCCAACCCAGGTCGCCGACGGCAACGTCTATGCCAGCCAGGAGTTCCCGGTGATGCCCCAGAGTCTCAGCCAGGCCGTCGAACTGTTTGACAACAGCTCCTTTTCCAGGCAGACCTTCGGGGATAAGGTGGTGGATCACTACGCTCATTTCTTCCGTACCGAGCAGGAGGCGTACGACCGCTCCGTCTCCGATTGGGAAAGGAAGAGGTATTTCGAGCGCATATGACACCACCGCTGATAGGCGTCACTACCTATGCTCGAGACCAGGAGAATGAGTTCCATCTCCCGGCCGAATATGTGGAGGCGATAGAGAGGGCCAACGGAGTCCCGGTACTGATCCCGCATGGCCGGCTGGAGGCGAAGCACTGGATCGACCATTGCGACGGTTTGATCCTGGCAGGAGGAGGCGATCTGGATCCAGAACTGTATGGTGGCCAGTCCCACGAATCGATCTATATGGTAGACAGGGAGCGCGATCGCAGTGAGACCGCGTTGATCCTAGAGGCGATCCGCCAGCAGCTTCCAGTGCTCGCCATCTGTCGCGGCGTCCAGGTTCTGAATGTCGCCTTGGGCGGATCACTGCACCCCCATCTCCCCGATATTGTCGGCGAGACCATCAAACATCGTTTGCCTCCCCGTCTTCCCACACCGCACCCGGTTACCGTGCGCTCTGGCACCCTGCTATCAGGCGTGTTGTCCTGCTCCGACTGCAGTCCGGTTTCCTGGCACCATCAGGCGATCCAGACTCCGGCTGATTCCCTGGAGGTGGTCGCTCATGCCCCCGATGGCACCATTGAAGCGGTGGAGCTGCCGGCTCATCCCTGGCTGATTGGTGTCCAGTGGCATCCCGAGCTGTCGGCGGCCCAGGATCCGGCACAGCAGTCTCTATTCGGTCATCTCGTGGGGGCCGCCAATGGTGAAGGAGGTGAAGCCTGAGGCTGAAGGGGAAGGTTGCCCTGATCACCGGATCCGCCAACGGGATCGGCCGCGAGTCAGCACTGCTGTTTGCTCGCGAGGGCGCCAGTGTCGTCGTGGTTGATCTGAATGCGGACGGCGGACGAGAGACGGTGGAAGCCGTGCAAGGGCAGGGCGGTAGTGCTGATTTCGTTCAAGCCGACGTTTCTAGAGCGGAAGATTGCGAGGCGATGGTAGCGGAGGCCGAGCGGACCTATGGAAGACTTGATGTCCTGTTCAACAATGCCGGCATCATGGATGCAGCCGATGGGGATGCGGTCACTACTGAGGGCGAGGTGTGGGAGAGGACCCTGGCCGTCAACCTGAAGGGTGTCTTCCTGGGCTGCAAGTTTGGGATTCCGGCCCTGCGAAGGGCTGGTGGTGGCTCCATTATCAATACCGCCTCCTTCGTTGCGGTCATGGGAGCTGCTACTCCGCAGATTGCCTACACGGCGAGCAAGGGTGGCGTGGTGGCCATGAGTCGGGAGCTGGCCGTGGTCCATGCCCAGGAGGGAATTCGGGTCAACGCGCTCTGTCCTGGCCCACTGCGGACGGAGCTGCTGATGAAGGTCCTCGACACCGAAGAAAAACGAAAACGCCGGCTTGTTCACATCCCCATGGGGCGTTTTGGAGAGGCCAGTGAGATAGCCCGTGCGGCTCTCTTCTTGGCTTCGGACGAATCCTCCTATATCACGGGGAGTACCTTTCTATCTGACGGAGGTATCACGTCTGCCTACGTCACACCGGAGTCGAGTGGTTGGAACTGAAACGGAGCAAAGAATGTCAAGCTCTCTAGATGGTCGGGTAGCATTGGTGACAGGCGCAGGCTCGGGCATTGGTCGGGCGGCCTCTCTGGCATTTGCCCGTGAAGGAGCCAAGGTCGTTGTCTCCGACGTGAACGTATCGGGTGGGGAAGAGACCGTGGCGAGGATCAGGGTCGGGGGCGGGGAAGCTGTTTTTATTCGTGCTGACGTGTCGGTGGCTTCCGAAGTTGAGTCTCTGGTTGAACGTACCGTAGAGACCTATGGGAAACTGAGCTGTGCTCACAACAATGCGGCCGTTGAGGGTCAGGCAGCGCTTCTTCATGAATACTCGGAGGCGGTCTGGGATCGTGTGATGGCGGTGAACCTCAGGGGTCTGTGGCTGTGTATGAAGTTCGAGATTGTGAGAATGCTGAAGCTGGGAAATGGGGCCATTGTGAACACTGCTTCCACCGCCGGATTGGTGGGCTCCAGGGGCCGATTGGGAGCCTATGCGGTCAGCAAATATGGCGTGATTTGCCTTACCCGGACTGCAGCCCGGGAGTACGCTCCGCAGGGAATCCGGGTGAACGCAGTCTGCCCAGGTGCCATTGAAACTCCCATGGCAGAGCGATTGTTGCGGGACGACGTAGAGGCCAGGGAAGCCATGGCGGCGGCACATCCCCTGGGACGCTTTGGCACCCCCGAAGAAGTCGCTGAGGCTGTGGTATGGCTTTGCTCGGATGCGGCGTCATTTGTTACCGGACACGCGCTGCCTATCGACGGGGGCTACCTGGCCTGACATAGATCCATCTGCTAGAATCGAAATGAATCTGATGAGTTCCTCCATTTCTTTCCAATCTGCGCAGTTTTGAGTAGTGAAAAGCCAACCCTGATTGGCGAGCGATACAAAATCCTTCACTCCCTTGGCGAAGACAAGATTGGACCGGTGTCTCTGGCCAAAGATGAAGTTGCCGGAGGCGAAGTCGTGCTCCGGGCTCTGTCGCCCGAGATCATCGCAGATACGGCTACGATCGAGAAGCTCGGGAAAGAAATCGCAAGGCTGAACGGATTGGAGCATGAGGGGATTGTTTCATCTTACGACCTTTGCTGTCTCCGAGACCCGGGCGCGGCCTTTCTCGTCTGTGAGCACATAGATGGCCAGACTCTGCGTGAACTGCTCTCCAACAACCCTGAGTCCTTCCGTGAAGAGAACCGTTTTCGTGCTCTCGCAGAGCAGATCTTATCCGCCGTCGACTATGCACATCGACGTGGGATCACACACCGCGACTTGACGTCGGACAACGTCCTGCTGACTCCCGATGACCGGATCAAGATCCTGGACTTCGGGATCGATGCGATGATCGACGAGTCTCATCCGGAAGCCCGAAAGAAAATGTCCTGGGCCAGCAGGAAGCTCTCCTCTACGGGGATGGATGCAGAACGCGCAGTTCCGATCGACATCCACTCGCTTGGCAGGCTGTTTCGTGAAATGCTCCTGGGAGAATCGGAGTCCTCCGAAGCACGCCAGGAAGAGGCCCCGTTGCCTATCTCCGGCATATCGGCCGGTCTGAACTCGCTCATCTTCAGTTGTCTCAGTAAGGAAAGCTCTCAGCGTCCAAAGACCGTCAAGGAGATTCTCGATCAGCTTCTGGACGGACGGGTTCAACAATCAGAAAAGAATGATCATGCACTTGCCGATTTGCGAGCCGAGAAGCCCCCGCCGTTGGCTGGGACAGACGAAGGAGAGTCGAATATGCCGGTCGAGGGCTCCGGTGGAAGGTGGCGAAGGAGAGCTGGCTTAGTAGTGCTGATTCTACTTGCGCTGGCGCTACTCCTTGTTTGGCAATGGCCGCAGTACATCAGGGAACGCACCGGTGCCCAGATACGCGAAGAGGTGCGGTCTGGTGCTACCCCTGGTCGTCTGGCAAGTGGAAACGAAGCTTCTGAGTCCCCGCTTTCAAAGGAGCCCCTGCGCCCGGATGGAGGAGAGTCGGTGGGTTCGGCAGTTCAACCAGGGGACTCTCGTCCTCCTGAAGCGGTTCCTGGGGAGAGTCCTGGTAGGGCAGTGGAAAGCCAACGCTCCTCCAGCACGCTGACTCCTCCGCCGGGAGGTGTGGGTGGCGCGACCGACGTTATCGAGTCCCCGACCCGTTCAAGCACTCGGACCACAGGCGGCTATACCTTGCAAGTTGGAGCTTTTGGGCTCAGCAAGTCGGCCCAGGACCTTACTTCCCGGTTAAGGGACCGTGGCTATGAAGCAAGGATCCAGGAACCTGGGGGAGGGAATAAATATTACCTCGTCTGGATTGGAGATTATGAGAACGTCGCGGCAGCCTCGCAGACTCAGAAACGCCTGGAATCAGCCGGTTTTCATACCTACGTTCGACGCGTCGAGCCAGTCCGGCCCGAGTAGGATTACCCTTCCCAAGAACCCGTCGACTTGATCTCGCGTCAATGGGGTGCGGGTGTCGATCAGCGTTGGCCCCTGCTCCTCGTTTCTAGTAGAGTGCTCTCCGCCGCTGGGAAAAGCACCTATGCTTGAGCAACTCAGGTTTATCGACCTTCTTGTGATTGTTCTCAATCTCGGGGCGATGATCGCCATCGGGGTATACACTTCCCGTAAGAGCAAGTCGCCGGAAGCTTATTTTCTGGCTAATCGGAGCATGCCTGGTTGGGTGGTCGGGATCTCTCTGATGGCGACGATCATCAGTTCCATGACCTTCTTGGCGATGCCGGGTTTTGCCTTTCAGCAGGACTGGCGCTACATCCCCGGGCACATGACCTATCTCATCGCCAGCGCGGCAGCTCTCTTCCTGTTCTTGCCCTTCTTCCGGGCTGGGCGTTTCAACTCAGCCTACGAATATCTGGAACATCGCTTCGGACGTTGGGCGAGGCTCTACGCGGCGGCTGGATTCATTCTGTTTCAGATGTTCCGGCTGGGCGTGATTCTCTACGCAGTGTCCCTGGCGATTGAGACCCTGAGCGGATTCCCTCTGCCCTGGATCATCATTGCTTTCGGTGTTCTGGTGGTGTTCTACACCACAGCTGGCGGTCTGGAAGCGGTGATCTGGACCGACGTACTTCAGGGTTGTGCGCTGGTCGGAGGGGGACTTCTATGTGTGCCCATTGTGGCCGGTTTGCTTCCGGGTGGATTCAGTCAGATTCTGGTTGAGGCCCAGGCGGCCGAGAAGTTCGCTGTGGGAAGTACTGATTTTTCCTGGACCGAAAAGACCCTGTGGGTGAACACCCTTCTCTATTTCTTTCTCTTCCTGCAGGTTCTGAGCACGGACCAGATGACGGTTCAGCGCTACTCGGCGATGAAGACGGATCGCGATGCCCGTCAGGGAGTCATCCTCGGAGCTTTCTCCACGGTTGGAGTCTGGCTCTACTTTACTTTTGTGGGGACGGCACTGTACGTTTTCTACAACCACTTTCCCACGCCCGAATTAGAGAGTCTTCAACCGGAACAAGTTTTCCCCTACTTCATACTGACCCGGATGCCGGCTGGACTGGCAGGCCTCATCATCTCGGGATTGTTGGCGGCTGCTATGTCGACTCTGGACTCGAGTATCAATGCCTCCTCTGCCACCGTGACCACCGATTTCTATCGGCGTCTGTTCGTTCCAGACCGCGAGGAACGACACTACGTGACGGTGGGCCGCTGGTTGTCGGTGTTTTTCGGAGCGATCATGATCGCTGCGGCACTGCTGATCTACATGACCCGGACCGAGACACTGATGGACCTCCAGAGCCTGATCATGTCCATCCTGAGTGGAGGATTATTAGGTCTTTTCTTGCTGGGTTTCCTGACGCGGAGAGTCGACAGCCGAGCAGCTCTGGTGGCGACCCTCACCGTCTTGGGCGCTGTCTGTCTCTGGGTCTTTGTCGGTAGCGAGACGGGTGCCCGCTCGTTGCCAGCCCTGAGCCGATTTTTCCCCGACCGATTCTGGATCATTGTTCTAGCCAATCTGCTGCTGCTGGGATTGGGGTATGGCCTCAGCTTTCTGTTACCCGGCCGGCCGGAAAAGGAGTTGACCAACCTTACGATCTGGACGCGTCGAAAGTCGGCGCCGTCAGACGGCTAGATCAAAGACAGGGAGGATTGATTTTGCGAATTCCTTTCGCCTCGTGCCTGATTCCAGTGGTCCTTGTCGCACTGTCGGCAGTACCGGTCAGTGCAGAGCGCCCGTTCTACGTGTTCAACTCCGACAGCGGGACCTCGGCGTTTGCCAATGTCAAGGGTGAGGTTTCAGACAAGGTCAAGCGGCAGATTCTGTGACTTGGATTTCTGGATCTAGTTCAAGCGCACGGTCCTGTTGACGCTGTATCCACTTCTCTATCCTGTCGCTGGAGATGTCCAAGGCGCGCAGGACGGCACTTGCCAGATCTACTCCTTCGGGAAAGCTGTAGGACACGATAGGAGTTGCACCCAAGGCTTCAAACCTCTTCGCCTCCTCACCCGTAGTGGCGGAGACAAAGCGTGTCAGGTTGGGGTAGCGAACCGAGATTGTGGGACCTACCTCAGCCGCAACTTGCTCGCGGGGAACTGCGATCGCCAGGATTCTCGCCTCCGCCATTTGAATGGTTTCTGCCAACCGGAGATCGGCCAGATCTCCGAAAGCCACGGCGTAGCCGTCGATCCTGGCGGTCACGAATCTGTCATGGTCGAAGTCAAAGGCCTTGTAGGCGATGCCGTGGTCATCCAAGGCATGGGTGAGCTGTCGGCCTACCTCGCTCATTCCAATGATGACGACCTTCGCAGGTCCCTCCTGCTCTCCGGTAATCTCGCCAGCATGCTCCTTCCAGGCTTCGTCAGCCAGGCGTGCCGTAAGGCGATGACCCAGGGCCGAGAGGGATGGAGTCAGCGCCATGCTCGCTGCCACTGCGGCAATTAGAATCGACGATAATTCGGCTGCGATTGCTCCACTGAGCAGTGGCAAAGCCAGGATCACAAAGGCGAATTCACTTCCTTGCGAAAGCAGCACTCCGATCTGAATCGAGATGAATGAGGGCAGCCGGATTACCCACGCTGCGAGGTAGACAAACGCGGCTTTGACAACAAGTAAAAGAAGCAACGCCAGTAAGACCTGGGGCCAGTGAAGCGCCAACATCTGAAGGTTCAGTGCCATTCCCACCGTGATGAAAAAGAAACCCAACAGTAGGCCACGAAAGGGTTTGACTTCCGTTTGGATGACGTGCCGATAAGGCGTCTCCGAAATGATCATTCCGCTGAGAAAGGCACCCAGAGTCAGCGACAGACCAACTGCGGCGGTAGCGGCGCCGGTTGCCAGGACGACGAGGAGGGTCGTGGCTGTGAAGATTTCTTCGTGTTTGGCTCGGGACAAGAAGGCGAAGAGAGGGCCAATCACATAGCGTCCGACTACGATTGCCCCCATGAACGCGAGCGCGGCCTTGACCAGAGCGGATCCAAGGTCGAACGCCAGGGAGGGGCCACTACTTCCCATCGAGGCCGCCAGGATCAACAGGAAGATTGCGCACACATCTTGAAAAATGAGAACAGCAGTAGCCGATTGGCCCACCGGACAGCTTTGCTGACTGTATTCCTTGACTGTTTCAGTTGCGACCGCAGTCGAGGACAGGGCGAGGGTGGCTCCTAGCACGATTGCTAGCTCAGTAGTGAGCTCGGCTCCCTTCAGCAGCACCAGGCTGAGCGCGAAGGTACACAGCGCCATCTGAAGAGGGCCCAGGCCAAGGATGTCCCGACGTGCTTCCCAGAGTCGTGGGAGAGAGAAGTGAAGGCCGATATCGAAGAGCAGAAACACTACGCCGAGCTCGGCGAGAAGATGGGTGGTCTTGCTCTCCTCGATGATGCTCAGACCGTAGGGGCCAACCAGTACCCCCGCCACCAGATAACCCACGATGGGGCTCATGCGGAGGGGACGCACCAGGAAGACTGCTACGATGCCGACGAAGAGCAAGAGTAGCACCGGTTGAAGGGTGTGAACCTGTTCCATGGTGATGGATCTTCAGTTGAGTATTCTGGTTACTCGCGAGTCGCAACGCCTCCCGCCGCCGACCAGCTATCTAATAACGTGCCCGAGGGGGGCCTTGGGCACACACCTCCACGGGATCCCGAGAGTTATACTACACGCAGCGGGCCGGCACGACCCAGTTTATGAAGCCTTACCATGCTCGTGGACGGATAGGAATTCAGATTTTTCAGTTGTGGAAGTGTCGCCTCGACTATTTCAGGCTTCAAGACCAGACTCGTGTCGCCTTGCAGGTCGTCTTCTCGAAGGATCGGATTCAACAGACACCAAAGATCAACCCACAGTGCTTGTACCCCTTTGGCCCCACAGATCCAGGTTGGCTGACCGCGCGGTCGCTACGGAGCGGGGTTGAGAAATGCGAGTCGAGTCACAACGCTCTGCCATCCTTTTCATCTCTGCGATTACGGTCAGTTCCTTTCTGCTCTTCCAGGTGCAGCCACTGGTCGCCCGTTTCGCCCTACCCTGGTTCGGTGGGGCGCCTGCCGTATGGACCGTCTGTATGTTGTTCTTCCAGGCGCTGCTTCTGGGAGGATACGCCTATGCACACTGGCTCAACACGACCCTTCGGCCGAAGAGGCAGCTGTTTGTGCACGCTGCGCTTCTACTCGGGAGCCTTTTTCTACTTCCACTGATCCCTTCAGATGCTTGGAGGGTCCAACAGATCTCTAACCCAACCGGATATATCCTGGCTTTTCTGCTGACCCTGGTGGGTCTGCACTACTTCTTGTTGGCATCCACCGCACCCCTGATTCAAGCGTGGTACGCTCAGAGATATCCAGATCGCTCTCCCTATCGGTTGTACGCCTGGTCCAATACCAGCTCCCTGGTGGCGCTGCTGAGTTATCCTTTCGTCTTCGAGCCCGCGTTCTCGTTGGACGTTCAAGCCTATCTATGGTCCGGCCTATACCTGGTTTTTCTGCTGCTCTGCATCGCAGCCGGGTTGGCGTTTTCCAGGAGCGTCCGGATTGAGAACGGAGGACCGTTCCCAACTTCCAAGCCAGTTTCTCCGCCTGAGTACCGCGGACGCCCGTTCCCTGTTCTGCTTCTATGGTTCTTTCTACCGTTTTGCGCTTCGGTTTTGTTGTTGGCGATCACCAACGAGCTCTGTCATGACGTGGCGGTGGTCCCCTTCCTGTGGGTGGCTCCGTTGAGTCTGTACCTGCTCTCCTTCATCCTCACCTTTGAAAGCAGCCGATGGTACAAGCGTGTTCTATGGGTTCCCCTCGCCGCAATCCTCCTCTACTCGATTCGCTACACAGCCTGGTTCTCGGAGGAGGCACTACTGAGCGTCGACCTGGGATTGTGGTGCGCGATTCTGTTCGTGTTTTGCATGCTGTGCCACGGGGAAGTCGCAACCCTCAAACCAGAAGCACTTCAGCTGACCAAATTCTACTTGACGATTGCTGCTGGGGGTGCTGCCGGCGGGATCTTCGTCGCCCTCCTTGCGCCGCGAGTGTTTCGATCCTACGCCGAGCTTCCGGTGGGACTCTGTCTCAGTATAGTGCTGATCGGTCTGCTGCTGATGCGCGCACCTCTCGAGAGGGCGCTGAAAAGGTTGCAACTGGGAGGCCGCTTCCTGGCAAGGATCGTCCCCATGGTGTTATATGCCACCCTGGTTGTTTACATCGGCTGGGATGTGTTCTCGTCCGTTGACGTTCCTGAAGATGTGATAGCAAAGGATCGAAACTTCTATGGAGTGCTTCAAGTGCGTGATGAAGAACAAAAAGACTCCCATTGGATTCGATATCTTGAGCACGGCCGGATCATTCACGGTGCTCAATACCAGGATCCCGAACGAGAGAGCATTCCTCTTACCTACTATGGCACTGAAAGTGGTTTAGGCGTCTTGATTCGCCACGATCCCAAGGCAATCGGTAGGCGCATAGGTGCGATCGGCCTGGGTGCTGGGTCGATTGCGGGCCTCATGCGAAGCAGGGACACACTGCGATTCTATGAGATCAACCCTCAGGTAATTCAGTACGCTCAGGAACACTTCAGCTATCTAGAGCAGAGCCAGGCGGAGATCGAGATGGTCCTGGGGGACGCGAGGATCTCCCTGGAAGCTGAACCTCCCCAAGGCTTCGATCTCCTGGTCCTAGACGCCTTCAATGGGGACGCTCCCCCGGTTCATCTGTTCACCCTCGAAGCCTTTGAGCTGTACCGACGGCATCTGGCGCCCGGTGGCACGATCCTGGTTCATATTTCGAATCTGTATTTCGACTTCGCTCCCCTGATATGGGGCCTGGCCGACCACTTCAAGATGTCTGCAGGCATCTTCTCGACGGAAGACGACGAGCTCGAGCAGTACGGCGCAGACTGGGCCATCATCACGGAGCGGGAGGATCTCTTTGAGCTGGAGTGGATCCAGGATGAAGCGGTGTTTCCCGAGCCAGATGCGGAGAGAATCCTCTGGTCTGACAAGTACAGCAGTTTGTTTGGATTAATGTATTGATAGTCGGCACCCGATCTTACGGACAGCGTCCGATTTGATCGAAATCGAACGGCGGCTTTCACCCCTCGAAGCGGACATTCAAATTTTCCCCAGAAACGTCGAACGAAGTACCGCAAACGGCCAA
Source organism: Acidobacteriota bacterium (assembly GCA_965218775.1). Taxonomy (GTDB): domain Bacteria; phylum Acidobacteriota; class UBA6911; order RPQK01; family JAJDTT01; genus CAUZIZ01. The sequence continues at coordinate 94,928 of CBDCLS010000002.1, forward strand.
GCAATCATTCCGCGCAGATCAAGCGGTCATACGGCCACGAAAAGCTTGTGGCTGAAAAGAATGGGTCGCCTTTTCGAGAAACAAGGACAAGGATGGCAGTTTCAAGCACACGACCAGCTTCGTAGTTGAACGCCGATTCTGCCGCCCCAGGGGAACGGGTTCGAGGATCTCCTAATCGGTCAGCGGGCAGGTTGCCCAACCACGCCGCCGATTCTCGGCAAACCACTTATGGGCCGCCTCGTGATAGGCATGCGTCGGATCAAAGGGAGCTATCAGCACGTTCACGTCTAGCCCGGATTTCTCATAGTGAAAGCAGAAAGGCTGATTTTAGTCGATTTTTCGACTCTGGTTTGAGCCGAAGTCTCAGTTGAGGGCACTGTAGAGTGCGAGAGCTTGGTGACACCTATGTTGAAGGCGGAAAACCGGTTTTTCAGACACACCTCAGCCGCCTCAGTTGCAGATGGTTGGGATTTCCGGTTTGCCTCCGCTCAGCCGAGCTGTTGAAGCTGGGCCAAGGTTTGGGCGTAGAGTGTTTGGTAAGGATAACCCTCGCTCAGCGACAAGCTCACCCGTCGGACACTGACCCGAATCTGGCCTCCTATCTTCAACAGTTTGAGGCGAATCGTCTGGCATTGCGCCTTCGCCCACTGGGTCCCCTTCAAAGCGACACACCTGAGCGTGTGCAGCAGATTGTAAGCCACCGAGGAAAACCACAGGCGCAGCTGATTGCTCTTCATGCGGTGCGTCGAGGTCCGATCGGCAAACAGCTCTAGCTGCTGCTCCTTAATCCGATTCTCCGCTTCCCCTCGCGCGCAGTACAGCTCCTCGTACAGCTTTTGGGCGGGCCACCGCTTCGCTCCCAGCGAGGTGACGACAAAGCGGGGATTGGATCCCTTACCCGTGTACTCGGCCTTGCCCACCACTCGCCGCTCTTGACTCCAGCTTTTGCGCGTCTGGTAACGAAAGTCCTTGTAGACTCGGGCGCTGCTGCCGTTGGCTTGTTGCAGTGCCTGGGCCTGTTCCAACTCGGACTCCAGGGCCCCCTCTAAGCGCTGATTGCGGGCCAGACCGAAGACGTAATCCACTCGATGCTCCTCACACCATTTCATCAACGCCTCGCGGGCAAAGCTGCTGTCCGCCCGCAGAGTAATGCGGACCTTCGGCCACTTCGCCCGCAGTTGTCCCACCATCCGCTCCATCTCCTGGACCGCTCCTTCGGAGCCATCCAGGTTCGACACCCGCAGCTTGGCCCCCAGCACATACCCCTCGCAAAACACATACAGCGGCAGGTAGCAGTAACACCGGTAGTAGCCATGGTAGAAACGACCCTCCTGTTCTCCGTGCAGCGGATCATCCGTCGCATCCAGGTCCAAGACCAACTCCTTCGGTTTCCCGCCTCGCACCCGAATGAACTGCTCCACCAAAAACGCTTCGACCGCGGCTTCATCCACCGGCGTCTTGCGATATTTATCCTGCGTCACCGAGGACAACTCCAAACGATTGAGGGTGCTCTTGCCCGCACACGCCTTGCCTCGATCCGCTTCCGCTCGCCGATCCCTCCCCAAGGGATCTTCCTTGCCGACCAACACCGCCATCAGCGGATCTGCCCGGAGCTCCTCATGATCGTTGACATCCTCATAGCCTAGGGCCAGTCCGTAAATCCGCTGCCCCACCAGTTCCTCCACACTGAACTCGGTGAAGCGAGGATCGCGCCGGTCCCCAAAGCAGGCGGCCAAGCCGCTAATGAACCCATAGCGGCTCTCCACCTCCCGTAACAGCAACCCCCCGGAGTCTGAGGTGATCTGCCCCCCATTGAATTCTGCCTCGACTCGGCGCCCTTCTAGCTCTTGAAACTCCAGCTTGGAAGCGATACACTCTGTGGTCATAGTAGTCAGCTCCTTGTGATTATTAAGTATCTGATAACAAAGACTTTATATCACATAGAGCTGACTGCTTTTTCTTGTCTTTGAGAAATCCGGGCTAGCCCATAAAGATTGAAATCACCGGTGGCCCTCTCAAGCAACACAAACAGATTCACCTTGGGTCGTTCAATTTCGCTCGCGCAGCGGCCAACGCTTCAACGATCTCCGGCAGGTGCTGGGGATTTGCCTTGGACCGGGCCAGGCGCTCGAATCCATCCAGCCATCGTCTTGCCTCTTCCACCGATTCCTGGATCCACGCACCTTGCCCTCCAACCGAAACGTAGATGGGGCTGGTGTGGGCAAAACGCAGCCGGCAGGGGAGCTGGTCGTCGATCTTACGACGGTAGCGCGCCAAGCGCTCATCGCTCAGCAGACGATCCTCGGCAGTGGCCCGGACCGCCAGCCACATCCCGGCATCGACCTCCAGTGTCGATTCAATCTGGGTCTGTCTCTGATTACCCCGCAGCAAACCGCCCCGGATCACCTGTCCATTGGCCACGATCTCAAGGGAGCGTAGCGGCTGATCCGAGTGCACGGTAGCCTTCAGGCGGAGGCGGCCGCCCTGTTTTTCAAACCCGATCGTATCGCCGGGGCGGTAGGTGGCCGGTCCTCCCGAGATATCGCGAGCCGTAAAGAAGATCATGGGCCCGTTGGTAACGAAGTTCCGCCCCTCGCGCCAGGCCTGTAAGAAGGCTTCCAGATCCGGCTCTCCGCCAGCTCGCACATAAGCCCGGTTGTAGCCCACGGGCGAGTCCTGAGCCCCTGACGACGAACCAGCGCCTGCCGCCAGTCGCAGCCCGCAATTGAGAAGCCGATAGTAGCCGTCGGTGTTCATGCGCATCATGTCGAGTGGCGTGTTAGCGTACTCAGGGAGTCCCTCAATCGACAGCAGATTGCCCGCTCCCTTCCGCGGCAGAAACATGTGGCGCAGGAAATAGTTGTTGCAGACGTTGATCACATCGACATGTCCCAGCAGGGAATCCAATAGTGCTTCCGGCCGCCAGCCAGCGTGATAGCACACCAGTGCGCCCTGCTCGTGCGCCTCACGGAGAAGGGACAATGCCGACCGTCCCTGGTCGGCTTGAAACAAGGGACGCCTTTTGAGGCCGATCAGATAGACGGGCCCCCAGGACGAATATTCCAGCTCGGCATCCAGGACCGACGTTGGGATGGACGTGCCTGCAAAGGACAGATCGGTCTTCCAACCGAACCCAACCGGCACCTCGAGCCGGTTGCTATTCCACCAGGACATGGAGGTGCCAAAATCGAGGCCCTCGGCAGCCAGTTTTGGCCCCAGGATTCCGGCCGTTTGGTGAATGTGGTTCTCACCGCAGACATATCCCCGCTCGCGCAGGTTGATCCAGCGCTGGAGTTCGATCTGGTGGGTTGTCATCTCGCCTTCCCGAAGCTCCACCGTCTCCAGGGCCGGACGGTACTCCAGTCCTCTCTCGACCCGGATCAGCATCTTTCCGGCAGGTACCTTCACCGAGACCGACCCATCGCTGATGAACCAGCGGTCGATCTCGAGTGGTTCCACCGTTCCGGCGGTGACCAACAGTTTTCCGTGCCTTCGCCTCTCCTCCCTTTCCCCTGCCGGGACATGGTCCCGGCCCAACGCATCCCGGAGTCTCACCCGCGCAGTCAGCTGGCGACCGGTGGACGCATCCAGGACGATCAACTCCAGCCGTCCGGATGCGTCCGTCTCCCGAGCTGTGGTCGAGGAAGCAAGAGCGATCGGTTTCACGATTTGCGCCAGTTCCTCCCGAGTCAGAAAGATCCTGGAGAGAATGCCCAGTGCTTTCGCAAAGGTGAGGTCGCCCTCCAGATCGTCGAGCATGACCGTGCAGGTTGCCAGTTCGAGCTTGTAGGGATGGCGCACGTAGCCTTGCCTCCCATTCCGGCGCTTTACGCGAACCGCCTCGCCCCGGATGACCCAGTGACCAGCCCTAAAAGCCATGTCGGTGAACAGCATGGCCTTCAGATCCCGACCAACCTTTTGCCTGGACCAACCCAGCGGTTTGCCATGGGCATCAAAGCGGATGTCGTTTCCCTCCATGCCCGTGACCCGGAAGACCAGGACACGGTGGCTGAGGTAGCTCGTCAGCCGTTGGTCCAGAGAAGTCCCGGAGAGAGACCAAAGCTCGGTCCTCGCTGAGCCGGCGCAGGCCGCGTCCACCCAGCAGAGGAGCAAGGCTACAGTGAGTCCGTAGAGAATGGATTTCATGAGACGCGACACTTCTGACTCTGCGATGTGATCAAAAGCTGTTTCTACCAGGGTATCACGAGGCCTGTCGCCTCTCGAAGCGCCATCGAACTACGTCCCTGTGATTGGGGTTGCCCTTCGGACCCAAAAACCAGGTCTTGAACCGTCTCGCCAGGTTTCTCGGTGGGGTGTTCCAGGTCGCGCTGCCGACGCGTCACAGTTCCCAGATCGACGGTTACGACTCACGATTTCGCCCCACCTCCTTCGTTGTGGAAAGTGAGTTGGGAGATAGTGGTGACCCGATGATCGTCACGAGTCGAGGTACCTGGCATGACACAGACGGTGACGGAGTTCCGGAACTGGATCTGGATCACGATGGCCAGGTTGATCCAGATCTTCCCGGATCCCCGCAGGCAACGGTAGCCAATCCTTGAAGTTTCAGCTCAGGGGGCCCCTCGCTACGCCTGCAACGTATGTGGCGAGCGCGACGGGTCGAGATCGCGAAGCGACGACGAACGCCATGCCTTGCCATAGTGGAGGAGGAGCGACAAAGATATCGGCCCGTCCCGTCGCCACCCCCAGGGCAGATGGGGGTTGTGGACGATCTCTGCGTTGGTCGTCGTCGAAGATGGCCAAGCATCGTCTTCCTCCTCCTGCCTTGATCTCGCCTCACAAGCCCCATCTGCATACGTTGCAGTATTTACGTTCCAGTCTACTTAGGGCAGGCTATACGTTTTGCTGTACCACAGCCAACTGCTGTAGACTGAGCTTATGAACCTCCTCGATCGTATCAGCACCGATCCAGCGGTTAGGTTTGGTAAACCGTGTGTTCGTGGGACTCGGATCACGGTAGGCGACATCCTTGGCTACCTGGCTGGCGGAACGTCTGAGGACGAGCTCCTGTCCGACTTTCCTCAGCTCCAACGCGATGACATCAGGGCATGCCTAGCCTATGCGGCTGAACGCGAGCGCAGAGTCCTGAGTATTCCTGCGGCCTAGAGTGTGCGACTGCTTTTCGACGAGCAACTGTCAGAAGCGCTGTCGATACTGCTAGACGATGTTTTTCCCGACTCCCTGCATATCAGGCAGATCGATGCCGGGGGTTCAGCGGACAGAGTAGTCTGGCAACTCGCCCGTGAGCGCGATTGTCTGCTCGTCACGAAGGACGAGGACTTTCACCGCCTCAGCGTGCTGCAGGGTGCACCGCCCAAGGTTGTCTGGATCCGGATTGGAAACTGCACGACGGTGCAAGTCGCTCGCCTCTTGCGGGAGCATCATGCGGACATACTGCGTTTTGTTAAACAAGACGAAACAACATTCCTGGAACTTGGGCGCGAATCGGCAGGCCAACAAGACGCTGCACCAGACAAGCCCCACGAGTGACCCACCCCATTGGTGAGGCTATCAGGGCGGCTCGCTGGTGAGCGCTAAACCGTTGGGCATACAAGAGTCCAGTGAGGGTGATGATGAGGTTCCTGTGATCAGACGCAACGATCCATGTCCCTGCGGCAGTGGTCGCAAGTTCAAGAAGTGTTGCCTGCTCAAACGGGCTGGTCCGGGAGATCGGACCACAGGTGAGCTTCGATTCGAGCCCGGAAGCTACGGTGGACCGGGCGGCTAGGCGCCTTCCTTGGCATGCTTCAGGGAGTCACCATCGGGCGAGAAGGACTACGACTTCGTGCTGGCGAACCCATCCTGTGCCGTTGATTCCGAGAGTGAAGCCGTGGCGCAGGCAACGGCCGACTTCAGCCAAGCCTGTCGTGTCGACGACGCGACCGGATCCAGCGAAACGATGGGGCGCCAACTCTCAGGGCTCGGGTATGTCCTTGTCGAGGACTTCAAGGTTATCGGCGAAGACGCCTAAGCTGCCTTCATCCTCGCCCTCTCCAATGTTCCAGCGGGATTCTCAGTGGTCATGACAACCCGTATCGCCCTTGCCGGAGAAGTGCCTGGGGCTAGCTAGAAGGCATTTCCAGAGCGGAAGGAGCCTCTGGTTTTCTGCAATCTCAGCGTAGTTCACTCGACGTTCCGCAGGAAACTTGAATGTCGGCTTCTAGGCGAGCCGTCGTTCGATTGCGATCAAATGGGACGCTGTCTGTAAGATCGGGTGCCGGCTATCACAATTGATGTATTGACGGCTATCTTGTGATTAGTTGAGACCGGCTCAGGCCTCGCTTCCTGCCTTGGGAAGCTCGACCAACTCCCTGGGATAGGGTTGAAAGAAGGTCTGGCTTTCCAAGTACCGGTCTTCGAAACGGGTGATCCAGGCCTCGAGCACCGTGATAACCGATGCCAGGGGAATCCGTTTCTCGCGATAGGACTCGAGCGCGTCCAGGAAATAGGCCTTCTCTCGACTTGTCAGCCTATCTGAGAAGTAGCCGAAGGCGTGCATCAGAACGTTGATGTTGGAGCTGAATCGGGGAGCACGAGCGAGGGCTGCTCCGAGCTGCTCAGCATAGCGGTCCAGCAAGTCGGAAAGGTTTTCGCCGTCGAAACCAGCCACGATCCGTCCCATGAGCCGCATCTTGGTCTGGTTGTAGGCCATCAGGAGGAGCTTGTTCTGTGCCTGGAAATGGATCAGCTTCTGAATGCTGGGTGCCTGGCGAAGGACCCGATAGCGGGCCTGGACAAAGAGCTTGGTCAGGAAATGATCTCGAACCCCGGGATTGGTCAGCCGCCCCTCATCCTCGATAGCCACATGGGGGAAACGCTGCAGCACCTTGCGGGCAAATAGCCCTGGTCCCTTCCCGGCAACATCTTCCTTCCCAAGCGAAAGGTGGATCTTGGAGTCCTTGACGGCGCAGCTGGGTGAGCGGTTCTTCAATATGAAGCCGTCCACCACGGGAAGGGATCCCAGGTACTCCTGGCTGAACTGCTCCATCTTCTCCGTCAGATCCCTTCCCGTGGTGGGCTGCATCAGTCGCTCATCTTCGTCCTCGACAACAAGGCGGATCGGATCTCTGGGCGTTCCCAACCCGATCTCTACCTCGGGACAGACAGCTTGGAGGTCGACATGTGCTGCCAGGCTCTGGACAAAGGGAGCGGAGATCATGTCCCCGTTGTAGCGGCAGGATTCGAAGCCGAGACACTTGCTGGTAACCACAATCGGTTTGGTCAAACCAACCTGACCGGCCGCCACTGTTGGCTTCGTTCTAGGAGCTTCCGTTTGGTGTCGTGGGAACTCAGGATGCATATCCTTTCAAATATCCCTGGCGAACGTAGCTTTGGCCTCCAGGCCGAAGTCTTATTCTTCCGAGCCTTTGGCTCGGACGGCGGCCTGGAGCCCACCGCTACCCTTATGAATGATCCGGCTGGCAGCGGGTGGCAGGGCTGAGCTGAAACTTCATCGAGCACTATTTGTCATATTCCTTGAGGAAACCTCGAAACAGAACCAGGTGCTCCTCCTCGTCCGCCAGTAACCGAATACACAGGTCCTGGGTGACGAAGTCTTCGCCGTCTGTGCCCCGGATGATGTTTTTGTAGTGATCACAGGCCGAATCTTCGGCATCGATGACAGCCTTGATGGCGTGGACCACATCGGTAGTATCGGAAGATGGCTGCATCTGTTTCCCCACCTTGACGGAAGCGGAACCAGGAACGAAGCCACCGAGCTGCTTGATCCGCCGGGCCAGTTGCTGGGCGTGAAGCAACTCTTCGGCAATGTCGGCGTCCAGAGATTTCTTGATTTCCTCGGCTCGAACGCCGTCCAGATTCACGCTGTTGGAGAGGTAGTTCATGACGGTCTCCAGCTCCATGGAGTAGGCGGTCTCGAGCATTTCGATTGTTTGTTCCTTTGAGAATGGCATGTTTGATCTCCTGATTGAGCTAAAGGTTGATGATTGACCCGAACATTCCCCTGTTAACACTGAGGCCGCTGCTTTTCAATCCACAACCAGGTCCCATCCGAAACCCGGCCGATCTGAGGGTCGCATGTAGATTCCTTCGGGGCCGCGGCTGATGTTGTTCTCTTCCTCGAATCGCTGGTAGACCTCGTCAGGTCCGCCGGGTGGAGGCATGAACATCTCGCACCAGGGGCTGTTGGGTGTGGCCATGATGTAGTGCGGACCGCCTCCGCGCCAGCCGCCGTGAAGAATGACGGGAATGTCGTGGGCCGCAGCCAGGGCGCCGATTCGACGCAATTCGGTCAGCCCCCCACACCAGTTCATATCCGGCTGCCAGATGTCGGCGCCCTGGCAGTCCAGAAGCAGACGGAAACCGTAGCGTGTGTACTCGTGTTCCCCGGTCGCCATCCGCGTCGAGCTGATCTGGGCGTTGAGACGTCCGAAGCCAGCGTAGTTGTCCGGCGGCAGGCACTCTTCCATCCAATAGACACGGTAGGGCTCGAGGGCTTCGGCGAATTCGAGGGTGTAACGTTCGGTTAAGGCCATCCAACAGTCGAGCATGATTTCACCATTGGGCCCGAGGAGTTTGCGTGCTCGCTCTACCAGTTTCAGATTTTTTTTCATCCCCTTAAGACCGTCCGCCGGCCCGTAGGGGACGGCGAGCTTGAGCTTGGTGTAACCAAACTCGATGTGTTGCTCCAGATCGTTGCCGGTGCAATAGCCGGGAATGCGTGACTTGGTCTCTCCCCCCAAGAGTTGGTACACGGGCATCTTCAGGGCGTTGCCGACCAGGTCCCAAAGGGCATTGTCTACCGCGCTGATGGCGTGCACCACGATCCCCTTGCGACCGTAATAGAGCGTCGAGCGCCACATGATGTCCCAGAGTCGCTCAGGGTTGAACGGATTCTCACCGATCAGCAGTTGGGCCAGGTGCTTTTCAATCACAAAACCCGCACCCGGACCGCCATAGCCAATTCCTCGAACTCCTTTGTCGGTCGTAATTTCTACTGCCGATGGCCCCAGGTCAGCGGCCATGAACAGTGATCGGCGGGCCTTGTACTCGGGATAGATCGACATCGGATTCGCCACTTCCACGTTACCGGTCGACCAAGAGCCGGGAGCCGGCTCATAGGAGGAGGGCAGCGGTCGCCTCGGCCTCGGGCGAACCATACGGACACCGGTGATCTTCAGCTTGCTTCGCGCCTCGGCGAAGGGAGGCGGAGGAGTGGTTGGCATGGCGTCTTCCTTTTTCTGGGCCCACAGGGAGGCAGCGCTAATCGAACTCATCAAGCCTGCCTGCAAGAAACTACGGCGATGCATAGGGGGTTGTGGCGGTGGTCTCCAGGTCACCATGCATCGAGCCAGAGGCTCGAAAGAAAAAGAAAAGTTTGGCCTGGAGACCGAACCCACGTCCAAGTTTCAGGCCAGAATCTCTTTCACCACGTGCGCCGGTTCCACGCCCGTCAGTTTGGCGTCGAGGCCCTGGTGCTTGTAGGTAAAGCGCTCGTGGTCGATGCCAAACAGGTGCAGGATCGTGGCCTGGTAGTCTCGGATGTGGACCGGATCCTTGACGATGTTGTAGGAAAAATCATCGGTTTCGCCGTGAACCACGCCGCCCTTGATGCCACCGCCTGCCATCCACAGGCTGTAGCAACGCGGGTGGTGGTCGCGCCCGTAATCGGTGGGTGTCAGAGTGCCCTGCGAATAGATGGTCCGCCCGAACTCCCCGCCCCAGATCACCAACGTCTCCTCGAAAAGGCCACGCTCTTTCAGATCCTGGATCAGGGACCAGGCCGCGCGGTCGACGTCTCGGGCCTGTGCCGGCAGGACTTCGGGGGCGGAGCTGTGGACGTCCCAGCCCCGGTGATAAATCTGGACGAAGCGTACACCACGCTCGACCAACCGCCGCGCCATGAGCGCTGCGTTCTGAAACTTGCCCGGCTCTTTCGCCTCTTCGCCCCAGCGTTTAAAGGTACTTTCCGGCTCGCTGGAGAGATCCGCCATCTCCGGGACCGAAGCCTGCATCCGAAATGCCATCTCGTACTGCTCGATCCGTGCCAGCGTCTCTGGATTGGCGATCTTCTCGTGCCGGATCTGGTTCAGCTCGCTGAGGCCGTCCAGCATCTTGCGGCGGACTTCTCTGGAGACCCCGTCCGGATCGCTGAGGTAGAGTACCGGGTCGGTTCCGGCTCGCAGCCCTGCGCCGGCATACTTAGGGGAAAGGAAGCCGGAGCTCCAGAGCTTGGCCGAGATCGCTTGCACCCCCGACTTGGGATGACTCTTCTCCGCGTTCATCACGACGAAGGTGGGCAGGTCCTGGTTCATGCTGCCGAGTCCATAGGCAATCCAGGAGCCGATGCAGGGCCGGCCGGCTACTTGCCTGCCTGTCTGAATGAAGGTAATCGCCGGTTCATGATTGATCGCATCGGTGTTCATCGAGCGAATAATGGCGATTTCATCGACCATCTTGGCCGTGTAGGGCAGTAGCTCGGAAATCCAGGCGCCGTTTTGACCGTGTTGCTGGAACTGAAAGACCGACGGAGCGATGGGAAAGCGGGCCTGTCCCGACGTCATGGTGGTGAGGCGCTGCCCCTGGCGCACCGACTCGGGCAGGTCCTGATCGTACCATTCCCTCATCTTGGGCTTATAGTCGAGCAGATCCATCTGCGGCGGCGCACCCATCATGTGAAGGTAGATGCAGCGCTTCGCTTTGGGGGCGAAATGGGGAAGGTTGGGTAAGCCGCCAAACGTTTTGTCCCCCGTGATTGAGCCCAGGCTACTGTCTGCCATGAGGTTGGCCAGTGCGATTCCAGCGATACCCTTGGCCCCACGGGCGAAGAACTGGCGTCTGGTTTCTGCCAGGAGTGCCTCTTCGTGTGGATGCATTTTTAATCTCTCCGGGAAACCTATCGGTTCAATACCTCGTCCAAGTTCATGATCTGGCTCGCCAGCATTGTCCAGGCTGCCGATTGTGTCGATGACAGCGCCTCATCGGGGGGAGTTTCGCCAGTGGAAAGGAGCTTCTTCGCCTCCCCGGTATTGGAGCGGTAGAAACCGATGAAGCCTTCGTATGTCCGCTTGGCGACGGCGCGTTCTCTTTCGCTGAAGGGGCGTGCCAGTAGCCGGGTCGTGACAAAGTCCAGACGTCGATCGAAACCGTCTCCGGCCTCGCGCATGGCGCGCTGCGCCAGGAAGCGTGAGGCTTCAACGAACTGCGTATCGTTCATCGTAACGAGCGCTTGCATCGGTGTGTTGGTTCGCTCCCGGCGCACCGTGGCGTGTTCTCGTGTGGGGGCATTGAAGATGTCCATGGAGGCCGGCGGGGCGGAGCGCTTCCAGAAGGTGTACATGCTGCGCCGATAGAGTTTGCTGCCGGAATCCCGCTGGTAGATTTGGGTATTGCTGCTGGGCATTGCCACCGTTTTCCAGACACCTGCTGGCTGGTAGGGCTTCACGCTGGGACCGCCAATCTTGCGGACCACCAGACCGCTTGCCGCCAAGGCGTAGTCCCGGATCATCTCGCCGTCCAGCCGAAAAAGCGGACCCCGCGATAGCAGTCGATTCTCCGGATCCTGTTCGAGCTTTTCGGGGGTGGCCCGAGCGGACTGACGGTAGGTGGACGAGGTGACGAGACGGCGAAAGAACTGCTTGATGTCCCAGCCTGATTGGCGAAAATCAAGCGCTAACCAATCGATCAGCTCGGGATGAGATGGAGGCTCCCCCTGCGAACCGAAGTCGTCGCTGGTCCTCACCAGGCCAGTACCGAAAACCTCCTGCCAGTAGCGGTTCACGATCACGCGGCTTGTCAGTGGATTCGCGTCATCAACCAGCCACCTGGCCAGTCCCATTCGGTTGCGAGGGAACGAAGCGGGCATTGGATGTAGAGCCGCGGGAGTGTTGGCGGGTACGCGTTGCCGAGGTTGGTCGTACATGCCGCGGTGCAGCACGTGAGCCACCGGATCGCTATCGGGGTTCTCCTGCATGACGTGTGTGACGCCGCCGCGCCTCCGGATCTCTCGCCATTCCCGATTGATTGCTTGCTTGCGCGCCAGCAACCGGCGGTAATCCGTGTCCTCGACGCTCAGGTAGTAGAGACGCAGCGCCTCTTGCTGGTCCTCACTCAATTGTTCCGGTTTCTGGTCTCTGGCGATCTGGAGAACGTGCCACAGCGAAACGATCTTGGCTTCCTGAACCGTAATCGGGCGATTGAAGAATCGAAGATCGGCTATCCCCCCGCCTGAGAAGTGGCGAACCTTGGCATCTTCTCGTTCGCTGCTCTTGCCGAATCCTCGGCCCAGTTGGAGGGGTAGTCCTGTTCGAATGCTCCCCTCCACCTTGGCGAAGAATTCGCTCCCCTGCTCCTCGACCAGATCCCCGTTCCTGTAGACGCGTAAGCCACCTCGCTCGCCGGAGCCGTCATGGGTTACCACTATATGCGTCCATATCCCTGGAGGCATCCGCTTGGTGTTGATGGGCAGGATCTTCACTGCCGACGGGCTGTCGCCTCCCGCTGGCTTTTCACCGGTCAGGGCAAAGGTGAGCTGCCGTTGCTGGATGCTGAGTGTCCATCCGCGGGAATGGTCCTCGGGATCGTCCTGAGCGGCAACGGTGAAGTTTCCGACGACCTTGGGCTGGTAGATCCAAAGAGCCATCGAAAAGGGGTTATCGGTATCGAGGTTCAAAGGAGGGAGCTCGGCCCACGATTCTTCCTTGAAGCGCAGCGCTGGTTGGTTCGGGTGGGGGCCCTCTGCCACCACTGCGCCCTGATTCAAGGCGATCTTCTCCCGGCTTCCCTCGATGTTGACAACAGGATCCCCGTCAAGGACAAGCGTCAGCAACTCTGCAGACTCTTCAAGCGGGGCCGACAGGGAACAATACCTCCCGGCGGCAAGCCACGCGGCGAAAAGCTCGCCAACCGAGTTGGCGCGCGAGGCGATCTTCACCTCGAGTTCAGCTGCTTCCTGGCGCAGATCGGTCCAGAGCCCCCGATCCTCCTCACTGGGTACGACCAGGGTGGGTGGCGGGTCCGATATGTTGCCGTCCATGACGTACTGGGTGGTGTTTCTGAAGAAGGCGGTCAAGGAGTAGAACTCGCTCTGTGCGATCGGGTCGAACTTGTGGTCATGGCAGGTGGCGCATCCGACCGTCAGTCCCAGAAAGACGGTGCCGGTTGTATCGGCTCGGTCCTTGGCATAGATGGCTTCGTATTCTTCGGGGATCACGCCGCCTTCATTGGTCGTGATGTTGCAGCGGTGAAAACCAGTGGCAACCAACTGGTCGAGGGTTGGGCTGGGCAGTAGATCTCCGGCGATCTGCTCTACCGTAAACTCGTCGAATGGCTTGTTCTCATTTAGAGCTCGGATGACCCAGTCGCGGTAAGGCCACATCTCGCGATAGTTGTCGATGTGGATCCCGTGGGTGTCCGCGTAGCGAGCGGCGTCAAGCCAATAGCGCGCTCGATGCTCACCCCCCCAGTGCTTGGAAGCGAGTAGTTTGTCGACGAGCTTCTCGTACGACTGCGCCGAGCTATCGTTCAGATAGCTCTCCAGGGTGCCGGGGTCGGGAGGAAGCCCCGTCAGATCCAGAGCCACGCGGCGCGCAAGGGTACGTCTGTCGGCTTCCGGTGCCGGCTCCAGGCCTTCCTTCTCGAGCCGGGCAAGAATAAACCGGTCGAGTGGGCTGCGCACCCAGCTTTCGTTTTCAACTGCGGGAGGCTCATAGGGCTGGATCGCCTTGAAGGACCAGTGCTGATCCCAGGAAGCGCCCTCTTCGATCCAACGCCTGAGAAGGTCGATCTGTTTCTTCGTCAGCTCCTTCTTCGAAAAGGTTGGGGGCATCCGCCGTGCAGGGTCCTGGGTGGTGATGCGCTGGTAAAGCAGGCTGGCATCGGTGTCGCCCGGTACTAAAGGGCTCTTGCTGCCGCGTGCCGCGAAGGCTCCGTCCCTGGTATCGAGTCTTAAAGCAGCCATGCGGGTTTGAGCGTCGGGGCCATGGCAGCTGAAGCAGTTGTCGGAGAGAATCGGCCGCACTTCACGTTGGAAGTCGACCGCATCCACCGAGGCTGCCCAGGACGACGTGCTGACCAGGAATAGTCCGAAGAAGCGTGTGAAGATGCTTCGAGGGAGGATCAACGCCAGAAGAAAAGCCTTGCTTCGCGGATTCAGCATTACCACTCTTACGGTGATGTCTAGAGTGGACATGGTACACGCTACATTGCCCCGCTAGCAACAGATCGGCTCGTCCTAACGTCCCCGAGTGCCGGATGATTCAGATTGAAGCTTCTTCAACAGTAGGGCCAAGCGATCTAGCCTTCGAAATTCGCCTGTTCGATATTCTGCGGTTCGGCATTTCCACCGGTTGCCTTCTCCAGAGCAAGGAAAAGTCTAAATCACAAACCGCAGAACACCGAACATGCGAACGCCGAAGTACCCTGGTGGTTCTTGTGGACAGGCAGCCCGAGGTGGTGCTGTCGCGGGGACGGCTGACGCTCTAGCGGCAAGGTCGGATTTGGGATTGTGCCTATCTCGGTCAGACGATTACTTGTCGGCAGTCGGTCCCTGCTCGGCGGCAGGCGCAAACGAGATCTTGCTGGCAACGGTGAACTTCTTGTAGTCCGCGTATTGACTGGTTGCCTGGAAGCGAAATCCCTTGAAGAGCAGCAGGCGCCCCGATCCTCGAAAAGAGGCCTGAGCGGGTAGCCAGATTTCGTCGTTTACCTTACGTCGCTGGAAAACCATTTTCGCCCCCTCATTGAGCTTGGCGACGATACCCCACCCGAACTTGATGCTCTTGAGGGTCTCGGCTTCTACCTTCACTGGTTGATAGTCCTGTTCGCTGACCCAGACTCGACCCTGGATCTTCCGGAGTATCTTGACGTCCTTGATCTTGCTCTTGAACCCAGGGCGCGGCGTAAACTTGACGACCAGGGTAGGGTACCCCTCGAGCAGCTCCCGGCGCTGGATTTCGAAGCGGTAGAGACGAAGCATCTCATCGATTAGCTCCTTCTCTTTTCGCAGCGCCTCTGCCTCTCCAGCCTCATACTCGGAGCCCGCCTGAAGACCTCTCTTTCTCCCCTTCTTGGCGTACTTCTGGACCTTCTTGTTGTACTTTTTGTCCTGCTTTCTGAGTTCCTTTTCCTCGACCGACTTCCCGTCCTTGGAGACCAGGCGCCGATAATTCAATTCCTCGACCGTAGAGGGGAAAACCTCGTAAGCCCTCACTTTCGTTTTCTGGGCTTCTCCCTTCTTGTTCAGCTCTATGACTTCCTGCGTCTCGTTGTAGGTATATTGGCGCAGCAGGAAGCGGTCACTGTGGAGGTTGTCCCGTACCTTGTCGACCAGCTCTTCGACTGGGGGAAGAGGAGAGTCCGGTGCTGCTGCTTCTTGACCCAGCGCTCCTGAAAACAGAAACAAGTAAAGACAGACCAGAGCAATCCAGCGCGGAAAGCGAAACCGGTATCCAGTGTAAGGACGGCTCGCTGAGGGTCGTTGATTCAGATCCACGTTTTTAGTAAGACCGAATCCAGGTCCATCTGGTTCACGACTGTAAGGATCAAGCTTGCGGCTCTCAGCGTATCTCTTCGTAGAGAACCTTCCCGATGGCCTCGGCGATCATCCCATATCCTTTCGTGTTCAAGTGACAACAGGTGTCGACGTAGAGTGGCTCATCGTGGTTCACGAAAAGCATGGTTAGATCGTGAAATCTGATCCCTTGCCGTCTGAGTTCCTTGCCCGCTTCAATTAGGCGGGGATAGCCTGGCTCGACCCCCTTCCTGTATGGCTCGTCTTCCGAGATGGCCACGCTCCGCTCCTCTTGCGTCATGATCTTTGAGCCAACAAGGTACTGGTTGGGTTGGAGAAAATGGAAGTATTCCACGTCGTTGGCTGCACACAACCTGTGCATCTGGATCGAAGATCTTTGCCAAACGCTTACTAGATCTTGATACAACGCTGCTTCGTCTTGGTAGTCAAATGAAGGTCCCCTCACCAGGTAGCTCAGTCGGCCCTTGGATTTAACCTCGTACTGATTCAACGCCAACTGCAGGGCCGAGCGCTGCCTCAGCAATCTGGCGTCGTAATACTCCCAAAGGACATTGCTCAAGACATGGTAGCGGAGGGGGAAGTAGGAACCGATACGCGCCCAGCTTTCCCGCCTTTCTTGGAGGAGCGCCAATTGGCCGATCATTGACAGCAACTCGGGACGCCTCAAGGTATGTACCCTCCCAAACCAGGCACGGGGAAAGAAGGGGAAGACCTGTTTGGGGATGTTCTCAGATGCGGGTAGAGCTACCTCGTTGAATCCGTCCAGATTGATCACAATGTCGAAATGGGCGCCTAGCGAAAGGAAGTAGCTGAGAGTAATCAATTGTTGAGGCTGCTTGTAGCCGGGCAGGGCAAGGGTATGCACCACGTACTCTCTGTCCCGAAATCTTGGAACTTGCTGAATCTGCTCCAGGAGCACACTGCGGGCCAGATGCGAAGTACCTATGGCGAAAGATCCCCCGAAAATACCGATAACGATCTTCTGGTGATTTTTGGCAGCAGCCGGGGTAAACGATTCTTCAGTCGGAAAGCCGTGGTCGGAAATGCCGCTCTGTGCGGTCGGATCGAGGACGTACCCAAGATAGGGATGGATCACCTCATCCAATATAAGGGGGTCGAGTGCAGGAGAAACCAGATTCCCTCCGTCGTGATCCTCGAGGGAGTCTTCGGAAGATGTGCTGATCGCCTCTCGTTTTGCCTCGGTTGCTTCCCAGGAAAAAGGGGAGTCCCGCCAAATCATGTAGCCAAAGAACGCTAACAGCTCAGTGCAGAAATAGACCATTGCGATCAGCAGGGCGTAGAAGACCAGCTTCTTTCTCCTACCGATCTTAGATGGCTGCATTCGCATGATTATATGTCACCCGTTGTCGGATGTTCTGAAGTAGGGCCGAGCTCCGAGCGAACCCTTGTACATCAAGGGTATTGCTCTAGAATGGATGCGCAAGGAGAGATGCAATGTTGACTACCCGCAGCCTGTTCACAGTTTTCCTTCTTTCTCTATTTTCGGTCGTTGGTTGGGCCCGAGAGGCCGATGCTGTCGACATAGGTTCGCGCCGGGAGCTGTTCGTCGATGACTTCCTTATCGATCGCATGACCGGTGCTCGGCTTGAGCTCCACCACCCTATCCCCCAAGAAGTGGTCCTGGTCCACGACCAACCCTGGGAGGGAAGTGGGTGTGGCTACCATCAGGTCTTCCAGGACGAGGGTCGCTACCGGCTCTACTATCGCGGTTGGCAGATCCAGGTCGAGGGCAAGGAGCTGATTCGACCGCACATTCCGTTGGCCTGTTATGCCGAGAGTCTGGACGGGATCCACTGGGTGAAGCCGGAGTTGGGGCTTATCGAGTTTCAGGGTTCGAAGAAGAACAACATCGTTTGGGACGGAGCTGGATATGAGGGGCACGATCTGACGCCTTTCATCGATGCCAATCCTGCCGCCAGCGCGGAGCAAAAATACAAGGCTTTGGCCTGGGCCTGGGGAGGCTCCAAGGGGCTGCGGGCCTTTCAATCCGCTGACGCTGTTCGATGGTCCTTTATGGATGGGGGCAAAGCGGTCATGACGAAGGGTGCGTTCGACACCCAGAACATCGCCTTCTGGGACACGCTGCGCCAGGAATACCGAGCCTACATTCGCGATTTCCACCCGCACGCGTCGAGTGGCGAGAGGATCCGCGATATCCGGACATCCACTTCCAGGGACTTCATTCACTGGACGGATCCGGTAATGGTCCGCTTTCACGACGTTCCCGATGAGCCCCTCTACACGAATCAGATCGCAGCCTACTATCGAGCGCCGCACATCTTCATCGGTTTTCCGGTGCGTTACCGGGAGAGAGCCTGGGACGATCACTACAAGAACCTGCCTCAATATCAGCATCGTAAAGGGCGGACGCAGGGCCATGTCCGCTATGGCAGCGCGATTACCGACACGCTTTTCATGTCCAGCCGTGATGGCCACAGCTTCAAACGCTGGGGGGAATCATTCCTCAGGCCAGGTCCCCAGCACCCCAATAACTGGGCCTATGGTGACCACTATATGGCCTGGCACGCCGTGGAGACCGCTTCTGCCATTCCAGGCGCCCCCAAAGAAATCTCTCTCTATGCCACCGAGAGTTACTGGACCGGGAAGAGCGACCGGCTTCGGCGCTACACTTTGAGGGTAGATGGCTTTGTCTCAGTCGCGGCACCCATGAAGGGAGGCGAGCTGCTGACGCGTCCCCTGATCTTTACCGGGAATACCCTGGAGATCAACTTTGCCAGTTCGGCTGCCGGGAGCATCCGGATCGAAGTGCAGGATTCCGCTGGCAGCGCACTGGAAGGCTTTGCCTTGGAAGATTCTTTCGAGATCTTTGGGGATCAGCTGGATCGATCGGTGGAGTGGAAAAGTGGGGCCCAGTTAGGTCCGCTGGCGGGAAAGCCAGTACGACTGCGCTTCGTTATGAAGGATGCGGATCTATACTCGCTGCGGTTTCGATGACTTTCTTTGCTTGAAATAGGGTTGTTCAGTGTCAGTTCACGCTAGATTATTGAGAGATATAGGTCGCGGATAGGGAGATTTCGCTGTTGTCGGGCTCTCTCCTCGGAACTGGGGCACATCTCGCTGAAAGTTCAAGTCGTTCGCGGCTCTGTTTCGCTCTTGCATCATTGATAGACGCCTCGCTCAGGAAGCTACGTCGATTCAGGTTCTTCTTCATGTTTATTTCTCCCAGATCCCGAAAAATTCCGTGCGATGGCGATAGAATAGCTGCACACAAAGCTTTAGATCCAGGGTTGCCAAGGTAAGAAAGTAGAGCGAGACAAAGGATGAAGGGGCGATTCGTGAGCTATACACATGCCTTGTTTCTAGGGCTAGTCCTTCTTCAGGCGTGCTCTCCTGCTGAGGTCGACCAGCAGATGGGGTCGTCTGCTTCGGTGGACATGAAGTTCCACCGGTTGAAGGTGGAGCCACAGGTTCATTCCACCTATCCCACCTACCGTCGCTACCACGACGGCTTGGCCCCCCAGGTTGTGGTCATTACAGTGGACGGCTTGGAACGAATCGGCTGGGAGGATCGGCCCGCCAAAGCTTCCTGGATTGTGAGACTTCCAGAACAGATCTATATGAACGGGAAAAAGCTCCACTACCAGGTGGGGATGGAGTGGAAATTGGAAGGGGAGCGATGGTCCTACGCCGGCAGTCCCGTGAAGGATCTGAACGGTCTCTGGAAAAATAATCCAAACGAGGGATGGTATCTGGAACCGGCCGGAGAGCAGAAACCCGTCCTGGGTCAGCAGGCCGCCAGCATCTACGCCGATTCCATGGGAGCCCACTACAGTGTTGGGGCCACCAATGGCTCTGATGAGACCTGGAGGGACGTGTACACCTGGATCTGCCTGGATCACTTCCACACGCCGGTTACCGGATATCGACCCTACCTCAAGGTCGGATCTTCGTGGACCGAGTACCAGATGATCCCGAAGGTCGGCCCGAGTACTTTTCTACCAATCGAGGGAAGGGAAGAGGAATACTCCAGGGTTCGCCCTGGATCGATGACGTCCCCTCCCGTGAGCTTCCCTGGCGTGGTTTGCTGGAACATCACCAACAAAGGCCCTCTCCTCACGGCGCACCTATCGAACGACTCTTTGGCGGTACTGGCCAATCAGAACGCTCCCTGCACCGACCTGCTCCTCTGGTTTGGGGATTTGGAACCAGGGCAGCAAGTGACCCGCGGCGGTCACATCCTCATAGCGGAGACCGATCTGAAGTCTTTTCAGCAGCAGGAAAGCGCCCTGATGGAGCGTTTGGATAAGATAGTGCCGGAGTCGTAGCCAAGTTGTAGCTCTGGTCGGAGCTGCCTTGGAGCCGCGCTTCTTCTCAGAGACCGGCAAGGTTCGCTACATCGGCTTCACCGGGCACAAGGATCCCGACATTCATCTGAAGATGCTCTCCAAGGATTTTGACTTCGATACCGTGCAGATGCCTTTGAATCCCTTTGATTATCACTACCGCAGCTTCGAAAGAAATGTCCTGCCTGTTCTTTCGAAACGGCAGATTGGGGTCATCGCCATGAAGACCATGGGCTTCGGTCATATCCTTCTGACCCGTGCGGTCAGTCCCGAGGAGTGTATCCACTATGTCTTGAATCTGCCGGTCTCCACTATCTGCACCGGGTCCGACTCGCTGGAAGTGCTGGAGAAGAACGTCAAGGCAGCCCAATCGTTCAAGCCGCTTGACGAGGAACAAGTCGCGAGTATCCTGAGGCGCACGTCGCAGCGAGCCGTGTCGGGCGTCTACGAACCTTACAAGAGCACGGATGACTTCAGCAAGCCGCTGCTGTGGAAAGAGCTACAGAGCTAAAGTGCTTTCTAAGTAGTTGGACACCAACTAACTTATATCATTTAAGAAATACTCATCCTATCACCCCTCCTGGCCACAGCTAGCACTCAAACTGGTCGCGGGCGTAGCGGTGGGCTCCAGGCCGCCGTCGGTCGAGCCAAAGGCTCGAAAGAAGGGAAACACTTCGGTCTGGAGACCAAAGCTACGTCTACCACGCTATTCGAACCAAAAGGAAAACAGCTCTGCCTGCTTGAGGCTGAACTCCAGACGGATGGCCTTTCCCTTGAGACCGCTCAGGTCGTCCTGCTCCCTCCACTGGATTGTGTGATCGATCGAATCAGCGCTGAAGACGCTGCACTGCTCATAGCCCCACTGGGGCAGGGGGAAGCCGTCAAACTCACCATCGCCCTGGCGAATGGCGACACCCACCGAACCACCCGGGGAGGTCCTGGCGTTGATGTGTAGACTACCCCCGGGATATGCGATGGGTTTAGTCAGCATATTTCCTTCATCAGGTGCTTCTAGAGAGACGAAGCCATCGCGGCGCAGGCTGGCCAGACAGAGGTGGTTGTCTCCGGGTTGGACCTCTTTCGAGATATGTCGGCTCTGGTGTCCGGTGTAGTAGATATCGACGCGGTCGTCACGCTCGATCACTCCCTTGCCGACATAGACTCGTCCTGCGTCGTAGGAGCCCTGGGGCCCAGTCGCCAAGAAAAGGGGGCGCTGTGGATGGCGTTCCCAATGCCTACCGTCACGGCTCCAGGTGAGCTGAACATCGATCTTCATATCTTTTGGACGGGGAGCCTTCCGGTCGAAGGGCGGTCGGTGGTAGAACATGTGCAGAAAGCCGAAGTAAACACCCTGATAGCGCGTGACCGGCATGCAATAGAGTGAATAGGGGTCCAACTCATCCGGAACCACAGCCTGTTCGGGCTGGCTCCAGTGAATCAGATCGGTGCTCTCGGAATAGGCGATGCGGCGGATCTCACCGGCATTGATCGGCGGACGCCGATAGGACATCAGTACGCCCCGCTCGAGGTTGTAGGTAACGTTGTTCGAGGTATCGCTCTGGCCCCTGAAAATCGGATTCTCTTTCTGGTCAGTCCAGCGGATGCCATCTTCGCTGAAGGCCAGTCGAAGCTCCTGGCCGCCGGCAATCAACTCAGGATGTGGATCGCGACCGGCGGGGCCTCGATTGTAGAGCATCAAGTAGCGCCCACGCTGCCGCCATTTCGCGGGGGATGGACTGACGCCGAGGCTATCGTAGGTGAACTTCGGGCCGCCCAGGAAGATATTGTTGGCCTTGCTCCCGTCGGATTCGACCAGACCGAGGCTGGGGGCTCGCCACTGGAGACCGTCGGATGACTCAAAGTATCGTCCCCGACTCAACCAATAGAATCCAGGTGGAGTCGGTTGTTCGACGAGGATGTTGCTGGCAGCCCAAAGCCGATACAGGCCGGTGTCGTCATCGCGGATAACGCTGATATAGGGTGCGGTCCAGTCCGGGTTGAGCCCATCCGGTCCGGTTGAGAAGAGCGGATTGGAGGGATGTTTGGTGGGCTGGTGGACCTTTCTGCGGCAGGCGCGGACGTCTTCGACAACGTAGTTGTCCAGCAAGAGCTGGCGTTGATTCCCGATCTCGAGTGGCGTCGTCGGAACGATCGCATAAGAGCCTCTGATGGTCCACTGATGGCCGTTTTCTGCCAAGCCTGGAAAGCTGGACGAAGCCAGAACAACCAAGCTGAAGGCCGACCGAACCAGAATGCTTCCCATTTATGTCCTTCCTTACATGCCTGCGGGCCCGTTACTTCTGGACCTTTTCCGAGACCACTTCGCGCGCGCTCAACCGACGCAGCAGGGCAGCGGTGCTGGTTTGGACAAGCAGCGGTGGGGAGCCAGGATGGAAGTAGCGCTCTGCGATGAAAAGCGGAGTTTGTCCCAGCTTGTTCTGGACATTTATTCTGGCACCGTGGTCGACGAGCAGCTGGACAATGGCATCGGATTTGATGCGTGCAGCGCCGTGTAGCGCAGTCTCTCCCTCGTCATTGCTCGCACCCCACGTCAGCACCCAGTTCCAGCGCCAGTTTGACGGCTTCCAGCGATCTGCTTTCGCTCACTCGGCTCTCAGATAGGTCTCGGCGGACGCCGGCTGCCATCATCAGGGGTGTCGTCTTGTCCTCGGACATCAGCAGGGGAGAAGCACCGCCGTCCACGAGGACGCGCATGACGTTGGCATCTCCAGCCATGGCCGCCAGCAAGAAGGGGGTGGCTCCGGTCGGCTTCTCATTCTCCTTGGTGTAGCCGATCCGAGGAGGTTGCTTCTCGAGTCGTGCGTTGGGATTTGCACCCCTCCTCAGGAGCGCCTTCACCAGTTCCAGCTTGCCCTCTCGGAGCCCAGCCATCATTCTCCATTCGCGATTGACCGGTGCCACGATGCCGTTGGGGCCAGTCATCTCGGTCTCCCAGGAGCCGGCGGCCCAATGAAGCGCCGTATAGCCCGTTTCGTAGGCGTTGGGGTTCGCGCCCTGGTCGAGCAGAAAAATGGCCAGCCGTACATGGCCTCGGATGGTCGCCACCAGCAGAGCGCTTCCGTGCGACGAGGTCTCATTCACGTTCGCCCCTGAGTCCAGCAAGATTCGGGCTGCTCCAAGATCGCCCTGCCGTGCGGCAAACAGCAATGGTGTAAAGCCACCCTTCGAGCGGGCCGAGATATCTGCTCCCCGCTCGATCAATATCCGAGCGATATCGAGGTGCATCTCTGAGAGCGCCCACATCAACGCTGTCTGTTGCTTGACGGGCGTCTTGGCGTTGACGTCGGCACCTCCGGCTATCAGAGCCTCTACAGCCTCGGTGCTGCCGCTTCGCGCGGCCGCCATCAACGGCGACTCGCCGCTCGAAGGGATGGAGTTGGGATTCGCGCCAGCCTTCAACAAAGTCTTGACCGAGGAGGCGCTGCCGTTGGCACTAGCGAGCGAAAGCGGCGTGACCCCCAGATCATTGGCAGCGTTCACCTGTGCGCCGGCGTCGATCAGCAGGGTCACGGCTTCCAGATCATCCCAGTAGGCCGCCCAATGCAGCGCCGTTGCGCCGTCGGCCTGGGGGACATTCACGTCGGCTCGTCTGTCCAGCAGAGCCCGTAGAGTTGCTTTGTCTTGGCGTTTGGCTGCTTCGACCACTCGAGATGGCAAGGACCAGGCTTGGGCCTCTCCCTCTGCTTTTTCGCCCGCCCTGATTTCAGTCGGGGCAGCTAAAAGGTTGCCCACCGAAAACACCAGGACGATCCAGCTACTTCCCGGAAGCTTCAGGTTGGCACTCATCCTCGTCCCTCTTTTCCTTCGATTGCACCCCGCGGTTGGGCAGTGCCATAATACTTGGAAATACTACCGATTGGGAATCAATGAACCCCAAGACCGTTCTAGGTTGCATCGGAGTCGCGTGGGCTGCTGTTGTCTGTCTTCAAGCTACAGGTGTAGGTGCGGCGAAGAGTGTTGCGGTTGGCCCCAGGCTGCAGTCGCCTTCTGTCATGTCCGCGCCAGTCTCCCATTATCGCGCGCTGCTGGATCGCTACTGTGTCGGTTGCCACAATCAAGAGCAACAGACGGCGGGACTGGAGCTCGACTCGATCGATATGGCTGAGGTGGGCGATAACGCAGAGGTGTGGGAAAAGGTAGTGGAGAAACTTCGGACCAAAGCGATGCCACCTTTCGGCTCGGCGCGGCCGGACGAAGCCGCCTATGCAGCTCTGCGTTCCTGGTTGGAGGGTGCCCTCGACTCCGCAGCTGCAGCCAGTCCCAATCCAGGTAGGCCCGCTGTTCATCGTCTTAACCGGACCGAATACGCCAACGTGATCCGGGACTTACTGGGGCTGGAGATTGACAGCCGATCGCTGTTGCCTGCCGACGATCTGGGTTACGGTTTTGACAACATCGCCGATACCCTTTCCTTCTCTCCCTTGCTGCTAGAGCGATATCTGTCGGCGGCGAAGAAGATCAGTCAGCTTGCCATTGGCGATCCAAGCATCGTGGCGACTCTTGAAACCTATGAGGTTTCGCCCCTCCTGGTTCAGGACGGGCGCATGAGTGAGGAGCTTCCATTCGGGTCAGGTGGCGGGCTGGTGATTCGCCATCACTTCCCGCTAGATGCTGAGTACGTCATGGAGGTCAAGCTCCAAAGGCGAAGAGTGCGCCAGCCCCGCCAGCTCGACGTCCGCTTGGATGGGAAACGCATCAAGCTGATCAAATTCGAGGGCGGGGAAAGGAGCTCGGAGTACGGGAAACCCGTCGAGGGAAATCCGCAAGTCCGCTTTTCCGCAAGGGCGGGGACGCGGCTGGTGGGGGTTTCGTTTCTTCAGAGTGCGTCGGTACCTGAAGGTGTTCGTCCGGTGCGTGTGCCCGTGGGTAGCCTCAGGGGAAGCTTCACCGATTATGGCGTGAATAGTGTTCAGATCGATGGTCCCTACAACGTCCGGGGACCCGGTGAGACGCCGAGCCGCCAACGGATCTTCGTCTGTCGTCCAGCCGACAACCAGGATGATACCGAGTCGACGTGTGCCCAGCGAATCTTGTCCACACTCGCCCGCCGGGCGTATCGCCGTCCGGTCACCGATGACGATGTCCTGACGCTTCTCAAATTCTACAGAGTGGGTCGGAGGCAAGGGGATTTCGAGACTGGTATCCAATCGGCGGTCGAGAGAATCCTGGTCGATCCGGAGTTTCTGTTCCGCATTGAGCGCGAGCCGGCGACCGCAGTGCCCTCTGCCGCCTTTTACCTCAGCGATGTGGAACTGGCCTCACGCCTGTCCTACTTTCTCTGGAGCAGCCTGCCCGATGACGAGCTGCTCGAGGTCGCCGTCGACGGCAAGCTCAGGGATCCAGCGGTTCTGGAATACCAGGTTCGGCGTATGCTGACCGACACCCGGTCGAATGCGTTGGTGAGTAACTTCGCGACCCAATGGCTGCACTTGCGTAACCTACGCGCGGTTACCCCGGATGTGAACCGTTATCCCGAGTGGGACGATAACCTGCGCCAGGCCCTCCTGCGTGAGACTGAACTGTTCGTAAGCAGCCAGCTACGCGAGGATCACAGTATGGTGGATTTGCTGGCCTCCAGCGACACATTCGTCAACGAACGGCTGGCCCGACACTACGGAATTCCCAACGTTTACGGGAAGCGTTTTCGGCAAGTAAGTTTCAGTGATGGGAGGAGGGGAGGCCTATTAGGTCAGGGCAGTATCCTGACTGTGACCTCGTATGCCAATCGAACTTCCCCAGTGCTGCGTGGTAAATGGTTGCTCGAGAACATTCTCGGAACTGTAGTGCCTCCCCCGCCTGCTGACGTGCCAGAGCTTGTGGAGGGCAGTGGGAGTGGCAAACCGGCTTCTCTGCGAGAACGGCTGGAGCAGCACACGAAGAACCCTGCCTGTGCGAGCTGCCATTCGAGGATGGACCCGCTAGGCTTCGCGCTCGAAAACTTCGATGCCATCGGCAGATGGCGTACCCTGGACAAGGACGGCATTCCTATCGGCGCGTCGGCAACGCTTCCCGACGGGACGACGTTTCAGGGCCCGGCGCAGCTGAGGGACCTGCTGTTGAATCGTCGCCAGGAATTCGTCGCGACCGTGACCAGAAAGCTTCTCACTTATGCCGTCGGACGTGGGATCGAGTATTATGACCTACCAGCGGTCCGTGCGATCATGCGCGAGGCGGCGCCCAGCGACTACCGCTGGTCGTCGATTATTCTGGGTATCAGCAAGAGCCGGCCGTTTCAAATGAGGAAGTCGCGACCATGATGGTTATCAGTAAGAGGTACCTGCCTCGCCGAACATTCCTGCGCGGACTCGGTGCGTCCATCGCACTACCGCTGCTGGACAGCATGGTGCCTGCCTTGGCTGCTACGAGCAAGACGGTAGCTAAACCGGCGAGCCGACTAGGTGTGATTTACGTGCCGCATGGAGCCGTGATGGAGAAGTGGACTCCCCTGGCGGCGGGTACCGGTTTCGAATTCACACAAATTCTAGAGCCGTTGACTCCGTTTCGGAATGATCTATTGGTGCTGAGCGGGCTTAGCAACGAGCCGGGGGTTGCCCTACCGGGTGAGCCCGCGGGCGGCCACGGACGGATCGGTGGAGCCTTCCTCACGGGTGTGCACGTGAAGCCGACGGAGGGCGCCAACGTCGAAGCCGGTGTCTCGGCCGACCAGATTGCGGCAGCCCAGTTGGGTCAGCACACCCAACTGGCGTCCCTCGAGCTCGCCTTGGAGGCTACCGATCTAGCTGGTGCCTGCGACGTTGGCTACAGCTGCTCCTACATCAATACGCTCTCCTGGCGCAGTTCCACCACGCCCTTACCAACCGAGAACAACCCACGCGCGGTCTTCGAACGTCTGTTCGGAGACCAGGACAGTACCGATCCAGCTACGCGACTAAGTCACATCCGGGCCAAGCGGAGCATTCTCGACTCAGTAACCCAAAGGGTGACCGAGCTTCAGGGGAAGATCGGGACGGGTGATCGCACCAAGCTCAGCGAATACCTGGAGGCGGTGCGGGATGTGGAGCGGCGTATCCAGGTCGCGGAGGCGCAAGGCGAGCGGGAGGCGATGGTCGTGAAACGGCCTGGCGGCATTCCTTCTGGCTTCGAAGAGCACGCCAAGCTGATGCTGGATTTGCAGGTCCTCGCTTACCAGTCTGACCTGACACGTGTCATTACCTTCATGATGGGCAGGGAACTGAGCCAGCGAACCTATCCCGAGATCGGTGTCCCTGATCCGCACCACCCACTGTCACACCACCAAGGCGACGTCAAGAAGTTGGAGAAGCTGGCAAAAGTCAGCATCCTCCACGTGCGAATGTTCGCCTATTACCTGGAGAGGCTGCGATCGACGCCCGATGGTGACGGCTCCTTGCTCGACCATGTGACCCTACTCTACGGCAGCGGCATGAGCGATAGCGACCTGCACGATGCCCATAACCTTCCAATGTTGTTGGCGGGTGGGGGCGCGGGTCAGATCAAGGGAGGCCGCCATCTCCGGTATCCCAAGGATACCCCGCTTACGAATCTCTACATGACGGTGCTGAACCAGTTAGGGGTGCCGGTGGAGAGCATCGGCGACAGCACGGGGCAAGTCGAACATCTGTCCGACATCGACTCTGCGACAGCCTGAAGTAAGGAGAAGTGGCTTCTCCAGTGATCGAGTGTGGCTGGCGGGGAACACTGGCCCGAAGCATCGATGGCACCGTCAAGGCTTTGTCAGATAGCGGCTCCTACATGATTTTCTTGCCGAGTAAGTTTCAGCTAAGTGTCCCCCGAGCGGTGCTGCCCCATTTGAGAACGATACTTCGGGTCCGGTGTAGCGGTGACCTCCAGGCCGCCGTCCAAGCCGAAGGCTCAGAAGAATAAGACTTCGGCCTGGAGGCCAAAGCTACTTCTGCAAATCAAGTTTCAGGTTGGCAATCTGGGATCGGTGGACTGCCTTGTAACCCGAGGGATACCCGTATGGACTTACTGAGGCTACTGAGGTTTCGTTACTCAAGCCCAGGGAAATACAGGGTCGTTTTCTTTGTCTTGTTTCTGATGATTCCGTTGGCTTGTCGAAACGAGCGGGACGGGACGGGTGCTTTGTTGTCGGATCTGAATTCGTCGCACCGGTGCTTCTTGATTGAACTGGGACTCGAAGATCCCAAGGCCTCCGATTGGAGTGGACAGTTGGAGACACAGGAGGGTCTGATCGGGTTGGCATCCTGGCACTTCTCTCCCGAGGACGTGCTGGGACCGGGTCTTTCCTGGAATGCCCGGACCCGGAAGTACGATCCTCGCACTGCTGTTTACTGGGAAGAACCCACCGAGAACCAGATGTTTGTGCGGAAAAACGTCCTCAGGAGTACCAGCGCCTACTCTCGGTTGATATGGCCGGGTCTGCTGGTGGTGACGGAAGGTCCACAGGATCTGGCTCTGAAGACACCCAAGGGCTCCCTGACGATCGATACTCGGGAGTTGGAGCCGGGCCTAAGGCGATCGTATCTAGAGGGTCGGGTGGTTGCTAGCCAGGTTCCTTTAGCGCAGGTATTGACCGGAGAGGAGACCTACGACGACTTTCCTGCCCTGTTGGTCGAGGAAGGGAAGTGCAGGATCGGCTGGATCGAGTACCGAGACGGAGGTCAGCGGATACTGAGCCGTCGATTGGAGGGGCAAGGTTGGTCCTCCCTTGTGGAGATCCAGAGAGGCCAGGACCTCTCCGGTCTCCAGATGGTTCGGGGTAGGGAAGGGAGCATCTGGTGGATCTGGTCAGAGCAGATCGACGGGAACTGGGACCTCTACGCTCGCTCGCAACGGGAGGATGTACTGGAGCCGGTGAAGCGTCTCACCGAGTCTCCTTTTCCCGACCTCTACCCCAGGGCCGCTCCAGGTCCAGATGGTGAGGTCCACCTGGTCTGGCAGGGATTTCGTGGGGGGCAGTCAGACATTTTTATCAAATCCCTGGAAGCTGGTGTCTGGGGTGGAGAGAAAGAGGTCAGCAGTTCGTCCGCCAACGACTGGAAGCCGGCCCTGACCGTGGATTCAAAGGGTCATGTCTACGTCGCCTGGGACAGTTATGACCGAGGTGACTACGATCTTTTCCTGAGACGGTTGGGGCGGGGAGGCATGGGAGAGATCGTGCCTGTGGCTCGCTCCCGAAACTTCGAGGCCTACGCTGATCTGGCCTGTGATGACCAGGACCGGGTCTGGGTTGCCTGGAACGAGACAGGTCCCAACTGGGGCAAAGACTCCGGCTTCTGGGTCGATCGCTCAAGACAGACCTTTGAAGACGAGCGCGGCATCCGCGTCGCCGTCTATGACGGAAATCAGTGGAGTCGTCCGGTCAGAGATCTGTCTGATGGTCTTGAATCGCACTTCTCCAAGCTGTCACGCAGCGGACTGCGGCTCTACCGCCCCCCGGACGTAGAGCAGATCCGATTCCGAAACGACAACGATCTACCTCGTCTGGTTTGGGACACTCAGGGTCGCATGTGGCTCTTCTTCCGCCACCAGCAGGCAACCGCTGGTGACGGGTCCTACTACCGCCCCGCTTGGGAGGTGTACGCAACTTTCTACCAAGGCTCCTCTTGGGCTACTCCCTTCGTACTGCCCCAGAGTGCAGGGAGACTGAACATGCCGCTGGCATTGGATGGGTCCGCAGAAGGGACGCTCTGGATGGCCTGGCTTACAGACCACCGCTCTCTTCACCAGGCCTATCCCGACTCCGGACCTCTGCAGGAGGATGTGGTGGTGGGAAGGTTGGATCTTTCCGGAAAGGTACTGGCCGCACAGTTGGAGAAGTATCAGGAAGTAGAAGAGCCGATCAAGCCCTACCATACCGACGAACCCGGTGATCTGTCGCGGATCCGAGCCTACCGCATTGGTGTAGAAGGGAAGACCTATCGGATTGTCCGGGGAGACATGCACCGGCATACCGATTACTCCCGCGACGGAGCGCTGGACAGCTCGTTGCATGAGACCTACCGCTACGCCTTGGACGCCGCGTCACTGGATTTTCTAGCCATCACGGACCACTACCCCGGAGAGTATGTCTGGTGGGAGACCCAGAAGTCGGTGGAGCGTTTCCATATTCCTGGCACCTTTGTCCCGTTGCTGGGATACGAACGCAACCTGGGCTTCCCCAATGGTCATCGAAATCTGGTTTTTGCCGGCAGGGGCGCACCGGTCCTTGAGGCAGGACCCCAGGAGCGCGCCGGGAACGTAGACACCGGCACGGTTCTCTACGACTATCTCAGGAAGTACCGGGGGCTTTCCATGCCTCACACCTCAGGAACTCCTACCATGGGAACCGATTGGCGGGATCATGCTGGAGACGTGGAGCCGTTGGTGGAGATCTTTCAGGGCGACCGGACCTCATACGAGTATCCAGGAGCCCCGCTGGCGGCTGTGAGAGAGGATGCCTCGACTCATCGAGGTGGCTATCTGGAAGAGGGCTTCGTCTGGAAGGCCTGGGAGAAGGGATATCGCTTGGGTGTTCAGGCCAGCTCCGACCACTGGTCGACTCATTATTCCTACGCTTGTCTGCTGGTAGAGCGGTTCGATCCGGAAGGCTTGATGGACGCCATGCGGCAGCGCCACGCCTACGCAGCCACCGACAACATCATTCTCGACTTCCGAGCAGAGGAGGGAGATCGAACCTACCTCATGGGAGACGCCTTCGATGCTGTTTCCAGCCCCACTCTGCGCCTGCACGCCGAAGGAACCAATCCTATCGCCGGGGTGGTCCTGATTCGGGACAACCAGGTCGTCTACTCCCAGACGCCGAAGAAGCGTGTGGTCGATTTCTCCTTCGTGGAAACAGAGCCTGGTAAGGGTTCCCACTTCTACTACGCCCGCATCCAGCAGTCAGACGGACAAGTCGCCTGGTCCTCGCCCATCTGGGTCACCTACCGCTGACCGGACGTAGCTTTGGGCTCCAGGCCGAAGTCTTCTTCAAGCAAGAATGGTGGCATGACTGATCCAACGCAGCTGCTGTCCCCGCTGCCCTACTGCTGGATTCTGTAAGCACCTTCTGCCGGACGTTTTGTCCTCAGTAATTCTCCTTCAAACTGAATCATGCGGCTCTTGAGCTGATCGACAATCCCTGGGTGCTGACCGGCCTGGTTTCGTGATTCGCTGAGATCCGTTTCAAGATCGTACAACTCCGACTCTGTCTTTTCTTCTTGGATCAGCAGCTTCCAACGCCCCTGGCGAACACCCGCCAACACTCCGTGGCGTACGAAGTAGAAGAATTCATCCCGCGGAGGAGCAGTGTCCTTCTGGGCGAGAAGAAGCGGAGAGATATCCTTTCCGTCGAGCACCTGCTGGCTCGGAAAGTCAGCCCCTGCCAACCGGGCAAAGGTGGGATAGATGTCCATCACGGTGGTGATCGAGTCGATCGTCGCACCGGCGGGAATCTGACCGGGGGCCCAGACGACGCAGGGGACACGGACCCCACCTTCGTAGGGCTGATGCTTGAATCCCCGCAACGGAGTGGCCGAGCCATGGCCTTGCTTGGGACCATTGTCCGAGGTGAATACCACGATGGTGTTCTCGGCTAATCCGTTCTCCTCCAATACCTTCAGGATTTCACCCGTACTCCAGTCGATGCACTCGATCACATCGCCGTAAAGCCCCGCCTTGCTCCTGCCCGCAAAGGGCGGAGAAACTGCCAAGGGCTCGTGCGGCATGGGATGAGAAAGCAGCAAAAAGAAAGGACGACTCCGGTTGGCGCGAATAAACCGAACCGCTTCTTCCGTCAAGCGCTCGGTCAGGTCTGCGTTTTCGGGAAACGGCACGACATCTTCGCCAGCCAGGAACAAGTCGGAGGCGTCGCCGACGGCTTTCCCAACCTCGGGACGATTGAACATGTGTCCCAGTGGAGTGCCCCAATAAACGTCGAAACCATGACGGGTCGGATAGTACCCGGGCTGGTGTCCCAGATGCCACTTGCCAATGCAGGCCGTCCTGTAGCCCTGCTCTCTCAGCATCTCCGGCAACGTAGTTTCCTCAACATTCAGGCCGATGCGGTCGTAGACGTGCAAAGGGGTGGATAGACCGACGCGCGCGGCGTAGCAGCCCGTCATCAGAGCGGCACGTGTCGGTGTGCAGATGGGGGCGGCTGCGTAGAAACTAGTCAAGCGCACGCCTTCTCGGGCCATGCGATCGATGTGGGGCGTTTCAATCGTCGTCGAGCCGAAGCACCCCAGATCAGCGTACCCCTGGTCGTCGGTAAGGATGACGATCAAGTTGGGTCGATTGGGAACGTCTGCGCAATGGGTCAGCAATAGGGGGAGAAACAGCCCACCTGTTGCCAGCCAGCGTACCAGGATGGTCGGGCCGGTTGCGGTGATTCCTGGTGTCGACTGGCGGATCGAGCGTCCTTGCTGGCCCTTTTCACGCATGCTATCGTTCCCGGAGAAGCAAACTCTTATCCTCAAACGACCAGACTCGTTGAGGAGGTTTGAACCATGAGGAAACAGCCGGTGCTGTGCTGAGTACCTCTCTCCTATATTGCGAATGGATCCATTTTTCAAACCTAGGAGGTTGAAATGCAGTCAAGAACTCTCGAAGGCGTTGCAATCATTTGCGTCCTGGCCATGATCCTGTCCCTCGCGGCATGTGGATCGGGAGAGGAGCCAGCAGCCACAGAACCAGCAGCAGCAGAACCGGCAGCAGCAGCTTCAGAAGCAGCGTCGGCGACAGCAGAATCAGCGATGGAATCAGCAGCAGAAGCAACCGGAGAAGCCGCAGAAGGTGAAGCGGAAGCAGAAGAGGCGGCAGAAGGAGAAGCAGGGGAGGGAGAAGGCCACGAAGCCGAAGGGCAGGCAGGTGAAGGCGAAGCAGGCGAAGGTGGTTGAGAACAATGGGGCGCGAGGGGTATTGAATTCTAATAGCCCAGATCTGACCGTGTAAACAATGTCAGAGTAGATCGCCCCTGATCGGCCGCTTTCGCACCTAGAAGCCGACATTCAGGTCCCCCGCGGAAACGTCGAGTGAACTACCGCAAAGGGCCCCAGGAGCCGACGTTCTATTTCGGGCGCTTCGAAAAGAGCTGTCAGTTTCCAGGTAGGGCGTTACGTCCAGGTGACTTGCCGCTTCTAGCCAAATCCACGGTCACACTTGCGACATGAAGGAGGCGGCTGGCATAGTACGCGGAAACCAGATAGGACGCCGGAGTATCGCAAGGGCGATTCTAACGAGCGGAGGTCAAAGGGCTTAGGCGGAAGCGGTTGCGGTGTTTTATCTGGAAATGAAACCAGGAAGCGGGTTTATCTGGAAACCGCTGGAAACCATATAAACAGAAGTTCGCCTGAAAGCTAGCCAGGCGGTGAGAGGTTGTCATGCCACGAAAGAAAGAAGGCACGCAATTCCTTCACCACTTTGGTCCGTTACTCGATGCCCTCCGGGCTCTTGGTGGCTCCGCGACGCCCGATGAAGCAACGGACAAGGTTGCAGAGTTGTCTGGTGTCTCAGAGAAGCAACTCAACGAAACACTTCCCTCTGGAGGTCCACGGTTTAAGAACCAAGTCGCATGGGCACGCTTCTACCTGAAACGTGAGGACCTACTCGATTCCTCCAAGCGAGGAATCTGGAGCCTGACCGACAAGGGCTCCAAGACTCACCTCACCTACGCAGACGCGCGGGAGATGTTCAAGAGGCAGGTCCAGGCCGATGCCGCCAAGCGGAAACAGAAGCGGAAGCTCAA
Source organism: Acidobacteriota bacterium (assembly GCA_965218775.1). Taxonomy (GTDB): domain Bacteria; phylum Acidobacteriota; class UBA6911; order RPQK01; family JAJDTT01; genus CAUZIZ01. The sequence goes on from CBDCLS010000002.1 coordinate 128,469, forward strand.
GGACAGTGACGAGGTCGAGTCAGCTGAAGACCTCGACATCTCCGGTGCCGGGAACTACCGTAACCAACTACTCGACACCATCATGGCCCTACCTTTTTCCGGATTCGAGCGCCTTTGTCAGCGCCTTCTCCGTGAGGCCGGATTCCAGCAGGTGTCAGTGACCGGACAATCCGCAGACCATGGGATTGATGGTGAAGGGATTCTCGAAGTGAATCCCTTCGTCACCTTCAAGGTGCTGTTTCAGTGCAAACGGTATAAAGGCAGTGTTGGGGCACCCGTGATCCGCGATTTCCGCGGGGCCATGCTCGGCCGGGCCGAGAAAGGAATCATCCTAACCACGGGCAGCTTTACTCAGGACGCAAGACGGGAGGCGCGCCGAGACGGCGCGCCTCCCGTTGAGCTTGTGGACGGGGACAAACTGGTGGAGATGTTTGAGAAGCTGGAACTCGGACTCACGCCCCGCACCACCTTTGACGTTGACGAGAAGTTCTTCGATGAATTCAGCAAGTGAGAGAGGCGAACAAGCGCATTCAGCCGACGGCGAGGACGCCGCGGCTGATGCGCGCCGTTCTGCGACTCGAGCTTCGATTGGTATGCTCTTGGTATGAGCACCTCTGCTGACAAAGTGCTGGAGCAGGCTCTCCATCTTGATGAGAAGGATCGCGCCAGGATAGCGGGCGCCTTGATCGAGAGCCGCGAAACCTGCGTCGACCCTGATGCGGAGGAAGCCTGGGAGGCTGAGATCGATCGTCGGGCCAAAGAGATCGAAACCGGCACAGTCGCCCTCGTCCCTTGGTCCGAGGTTCGGACGCAGCTTTTCAGTGGATTCGAATGAGCCCCTGTGGCACCACTCGCTTGGCCGAGGCGAAGGGCGCGCGGGTGTGGTATGCAGAACGCAGTCCACAGGCTGCTCGTTGCTTCCTACTCGTCCTCGAGGAGGCTGTCCAAGCTGTGTAATGGAGGCCCCAGAAAGATGGCCAGGGGTCCGTCCAGGGCGTCGCCTCTACGTCTTCCCCAATCAATATCCGTTCCATCTGGTCTACCGCTTCGACGGTCGCATCAAGATCCTTGCCGTCGCGCATCAGAGTCGACGGCCGGAATACTGGATGTGCAGGCGGTAGTTCGCAGAGGCGCTGCCTGAGAGGGTGAAAGTCCTTCTGCCAAACACGCCCTGCCGTCTCTGATCATTGGAATGTTTTGATCTAGACACCCTCCGAAAGTATAATTCGGGGCAGTTAGAAGAACAGCAACATGTGCACTAGAACCTGTTTGAAAACCCTTTTCTTCGCGACACTTTGGACCACCCTCTGCGCCGCCGAACTGCCGTCGCCGGATTTCGAAAAGGACATCCGGCCTATCCTGGAAAAGAACTGCCTGCAATGCCACGGCGAATCGGCTCCTCAGGCGCAGTTGGATCTGCGGACCCCTGGGACCGTTCTGGCAGGGGGTAAGTCGGGGTCCGCCCTGGTTCCAGGCGCCTCGAGCGAGAGTCTTCTGGTGAGCAAGGTAACCTCCGGTTCCATGCCCCCTGGTGAGGCCCGTTTGTCCGACGAGGAGATCTCCTTGATTCGGCTCTGGATTGATCGCCAGGGGAGGCAGACGAAGCTGGCGAGTGTTACCGAGAAGGACGTTCTTCCCATCTTTCAGATGCATTGCGTCAACTGCCACGGAAAGAGTAAGCAGGAAGGCGGACTCGATTTGAGGACTCAAGCCGGCCGCCTCAAGGGAGGCGATTCGGGTCCAGCTCTCATCCCTGGAAAGCCTGGTAAGAGCCTACTTTACGCACGGATTCTCGCACGCGAGATGCCTCCATTGGATGAGATTCGCCCGCCAACAACGGCCGAGGTGGAAACCCTCCGCCACTGGATTGAGGCCGGCGCCCCTGCCGACTCGGCTTCCCGCGCCGAGGTCGAGGAGGCCGCTCTGAGCCAGGAAGACCGCGACTTCTGGTCCTTCCGCCCTCCCCAGCGGCCGGAAGTTCCCACCGTGCGCCAGCAGGAGCTGGTCCGCAATCCCATCGATGCCTTCCTGTTACGGCAACTGGAGTCCAAGGATCTGAGCTTTTCGCCGGAGGCTGAGCCGCTCGTCCTGCTGCGCCGGGCCTACCTGGACCTGACGGGCATGCCTCCCACACCCGCTGAAACCCGGGCCTATCTCGAGGACCAGGGAGCGTCCGCCTATGAAAATCTGATCGATCGGCTACTGGATTCTCGCCACTATGGTGAGCGTTGGGCTCAGTATTGGCTGGACCTCGCTGGTTACACTGACTCCGAGGGGATTGTCGACGAAGACAAGGTCCGTCCTTATGCCTGGCGCTATCGCGACTACGTGATCCGAGCCCTCAACCGAGACACCCCCTACGATCGATTTCTTACCGAGCAGCTGGCAGGTGACGAGTTGGTTGACTACAAGAAGGAAGAAAAGGTCACGCAGGACTTGATAGACACCTTGGCGGCAACTGGTTTCCTACGACTGACGACCGACGGGACCTATAATCAGCCCAACCGATCCCTGCAGGACAAGATGGACGTCATCGCCGATGAACTCCAGGTTCTGGGTTCATCGGTATTGGGTCTCACAGTAGGTTGTGCCCGTTGCCACGACCACAAATACGATCCCTTGACTCAGCGCGAGTACTACGGCCTCAGCGCTATTTTCCAGACCGCCCTGGACCCCTACGACTGGCGTCCTCCCACCGAGAGAGTGCTGCACCGGGCCTTGGAATCAGAGCTGAAGGCGGTTGAGTCGCACAACGCTCCCCTCAAGACCCAGCTCCAGAAGCTGGAGTCCGAGCTGGAAAAGAAGGCCCTTCCTTTCAAGGAGAAGTTTCTGAAAGAGGCCTTGGCTGCTCTGCCCGAAGATGTTCGGGAAGATCTCAAGGCGGTGACGGCCACGCCCAAGGAAAAGAGGACTGGGCTCCAGCGATATCTGGCGCGTAAGTTCAAAGACGCGGTGGACCCTTCCTACGCCGCACTGGGTGACCGATTCCCAGAGTTCAAGGAGGCTGCCGCCGAACCGCAAAAGTCGATCGAACACATCAAGAATGTGAAATACGGCTCTGAGACCAATTTCAAGGACAAGACGAAGTTCCTGCTCAAGCCCGGCATCCGAGCCCTGTACGATATGGGAGGCGAGCCTTCTCCTGCTTATCTTTTGAAGCGCGGCCAGGCTCAATCGGTCGGTGAACGTGTGTACCCAAGAGTTCCGACGGCCCTCGATCGAAGTGAACTCAAGCCCTATCGTCCCGCAAAAGTGCCGGGGAGGGATACCAGCGGAAACCGGCTGGGATTGGCTCGTTGGTTGATGCAACCCAATCATCCACTAACCTCGCGGGTGAAGGTCAACCGGATCTGGTCTCATCACTTCGGCCGTGCCCTGGTGGCTTCACCGGGGAATTTTGGCCGAACCGGATCGAAGCCGTCTCACCCGCAACTCTTGGACTGGCTGGCCACTGAGTTTGTCGCCCGAGGCTGGAGCCAAAAGGCCATGCACCGCTTGATCATGACATCCACGGCCTACAGGCAGAGTTCTCGGGTGAGACCGCAGTCACGCGAAGGCGATCCCGAAAACCTGCTCCTCTCGCGGATGCCCCTACGACGCCTGGACGCCGAAGCCCTTCATGATTCCGTGCTTCGGGTCACCGGCCGACTGGACACGACTCCTTTCGGAATCCCGGTCACCGTGGAAGAGAAGCCCACGGGTGAGGTGGTCGCCGAAGCCACGGAGAAGGGCTGGAGACGCGCGATCTACTTACTCAAGAGGCGCCGGATGCCGGTCTCTGCTCTGGAGGCCTTCGACTATCCGGTGATGATGCCCAATTGTGACGAGCGTCGGCACTCCACCGTCGTTATCCAGGCGCTCCAGCTGATGAACAGCGAGCTGATGCGGCACCACGCGAGCTATCTAGCCGGCCGCCTCATGGACGAAGCCCCGGCAGATCCGGGTAAGCAGGTCGAAAACCTCTACTTGCGGGTACTGACCCGTTATCCCAGAACGGAGGAAAAACAGCGTGTGCTGGCCTCCCTGGACACCTTGGCTGGAGAATGGCAAGCTCATCTGGAGAAGACCAACGAGGCCGGACCCCGAGGCCCAACGGCGCAGTGGTCGGCACTGAGCTCGGTGACTTTGGCCCTGCTCAACTCGGCTGAGTTCCTGTATATTGACTGAGCGAGGTACAAAATGACTGCCCGTCTACCAGGGGCCCTGGGTACAAGGCGAGACTTCTTCTCCCGAATTGGGGATGGTGTCCATGGAGCCGCACTGGCCTACCTCCTGCAGCAGGATCTCCTTGCCTCGACAAAGCTCGACCAGGCCGCTCCTCGATTCGACCTGAAGCCACGTCCTCCCCACTTCGAGCCCAAAGCCCAGTCGGTGATCCACCTCTTCATGAATGGTGGTCCCAGCCAGGTAGACCTCTTCGACCCAAAGCCGACGCTGGACCGCATGGCGGGAGCCGCCGCACCCAGGGATCTGCTGAACCAGATCGAAAACATGGACCAGGCGGGGACCCTCATGCCTTCGCCTTATGAGTTTTCCCGGCATGGAAAGTGCGGCATGGAACTCTCGGAACTGCTCCCCCACACAGCCAAAATCGTGGACGACATTACCCTGATTCGATCTATGTACGGGGAGCACTTCAACCACGAGCCCGCCATCAACCTCTTTCACACCGGCCGCCTCATCACGGGTCGTCCTACGCTGGGCGCTTGGGTGACCTACGCCTTGGGTACCGAAAATCAAAACCTTCCAGGGTACGTGGTCCTTGACGACAAGAATCTTCCGGTCAATGGAATCCAGAACTGGCAGTCCGGATGGCTGCCTCCGGTTTTTCAGGGCACTCGTTTCCGCGAAAAGCACCCGGCGGTGCTGAACCTCAGCCCCAAGCAAGAACTGCCCAATCCTCTGGTCGAGGCAGAGCGTTCGCTGCTTCGCAGCCTGGATCAAACGCACCGCAGGGAGCGTCCCTGGCAGCCGGATCTGGATGCCCGTATCTCCTCTTACGAACTGGCCGCTCGCATGCAGCTCGCTGCTAGCGATGCTCTGGATCTGTCTCAAGAAAGTGAGGCCACCAAGGAGATGTATGGCCTCAACAACGAGGTGACTGCCTCCTCCTATGGCAGGCGCTGTCTGATGGCGCGTCGGCTGATCGAACGGGGTGTGCGCTTTGTTCAGATCTTCATCGAGTATCAGATCTGGGACAATCACAGTGACCTGAAGAAAAACCTGGAATACTGTTGCGGCAAGACGGACCAACCTTCGGCCGCTCTGGTCCAGGACCTGAAGCAGAGAGGGTTACTGGAAAACACCCTCGTGATCTGGGGAGGCGAGTTTGGCCGCATGCCCATCTCCCAGGTTCGGGCTGGCGCCGACGTAGGCCGAGACCATGGACCGGATGGCTTCAGCATGTGGATGGCCGGTGGGGGCGTCAAGAAGGGGTACATCTACGGCGCTACCGACGACATCGGACACAAAGCTGCCCAGGACCGAGTCAGCGTACACGACTTTCACGCTACCTTCTTGAACCAAATGGGCCTGGACCACCGGAAGCTGGTTTACCATCGTCATGGCCTGGAGGAAAGGCTCACCGATCAGTATCCGGCGAGGGTCGTAGAGGAAATCTTGACCTGATTCCCAACCCTTTCGGCGCTTCTTTCCTGCTTAAAGTATGAGAATCGGATTCGACCGGTACACCTATAAATGGATTGAGGATTGGGCGCGTATTCCTGATGATGCTGCGCTCAGGGAGGGGTGGGCTCACCACGGGTTTGCCTGCACCTCCGAGAATACCCTGATCGGCTTTCATCCGGGAAAGTCCTCCGTTCTGGTTTTCGATCAGGAAGGCGTTCTGAGCAGGGATTGGCCCATAGATCTAGCGGAAGGACATGGGCTGACTCTCTGCCACGAAGATGGGGAGGAACGACTCTGGGTAGTGGACAATGGAAGCAAGAAGCTCAAGTGCCACGCGTATGATAATCCACCGGGAAACGATCAGATTTCTGGCCGGGTCGTTAAGTTTTCCCTGGAAGGCAAGGCCTTGGCGCAGCTGCAGAAGCCGCTCCTGCCCGTCTACGAGGAGACCAGGTTTTCGCCGACAGCGGTTGTGGTCAATGAGGAGGTGCATGGAGGCAATGGCGATGTCTGGGTCGCTGACGGCTACGGAGCCTATCTGGTTCACCGATTTGATGGCGAAGGTCACTACCTGTCTTCTCTCAGCGGCGAGGAGGGCGCGGGCCGCTTCGATTGTCCACACGGGATCTTCATCGACCGCAGAAAGCCGGAGCCGGAACTCTACGTAGCCGACCGCAGCAACGGTCGCTTTCAGGTCTACGACCTGGAGGGAGTATTCAAACGGGTCTTCGGATCCGAATTCCTGACCACACCCAGCGCCATGGTTACATACCAGGATGTCATGGTGGTTGCCGAGCTGCGTGCCCGGCTCACCCTGTTGGATATAGACGACCGGTTGCTGGGTTACCTGGGTGACAACGAGGCTGTTTCCTATCAGAATGGCTGGCCCAACACCTTGGATGACCGTGGCCAGATCGTTCCCAGTGATCGTCTCGAACCGGGAAAGTTCAACAGCCCTCACGGTCTGGGAGTGGACCGCGAGGGGAACCTCTACGTCTCCGAGTGGCTCATCGGTGGTCGCTACATCAAGTTGGCGCGTTGCCCGTAGCGGTGGCCTCCAGGCCGCCGTCCGAACCAAAAGGCTCAGAAGGATAAGACTTCGGCCTGGAGGCCAAAGCTACGTTTGTAAATGGAGTGTCAGCCTAGAAACTACGCCGTTTCCAGGAGAAAAGTGGGCATGTTGATGCCCTTGTAGGGCTGATATTCCCCACGTACCTGGCAGAAGTGAAGCTCGCAGTTGCGGGCACCCCAGCTGTACATCATCTGGACTAGCTGGGACTGGTCGACCGGTAGAATCAAGATCGGAGATTTGCCCCGGTGCAGGTCAAGCTCACTGAAGATTAGGGGCGCGGCCGCTGCCTCGGTTTGCATGACTCCGGGTCCAAGCATGTTGAAGGCAGGGTGGGCAGAGGATGCGAGAAAACCTTCGATGTTCCCGGGAGAGCTTTCGTAAACCGAAACGTGCCAGAATCCGAGAGAGTTCTCGATGCAAAAGCGATAGTCCTCCTCTCGGGTCACACCGCTTACCTGCAGTTCGAGTGCGGCCATAGCAGGGACGTCTTCCAGCCTGGCCTCGCGCACCTGTTCCAGCCCGGGCGGCGGTTGTGGGAGGCCACCTTCAGGCACTTGCAGCATCATGTCCTGGTAGGCCTGGTAGGGCACGAATCCGGACCGATTGTAGAGCGAAAACGAGTCCAGGTTGAGGGCACTCTGGGTGAGCCGCAACGCTCTGTAGCCCTCCCGATCGGTGAAATCACAGATGTACTTGAGCATCTCTCGTCCTGCCCCATGACCAAAGTAGTTGGGATGAACAGTCATGATCCCAAGTCCTACGTGAGACTGGCGTGGATGGTAGAAGCAGGAACCCATCAAACGGGAGGTACGGCGGTTTTCGGCGACCACACATCGGCTCGTCCCGATACCGCTGTAGACCTGATAAAATACGGCGGTTACCTGTGGAGAGCCTTGAAAAGGCTGACCCATCCCGCGAAGGCCGTACCAGGCGTTGATCGAGGCGTAGATCAGTTCCGAGACTTCTGATTGATCATCAGCCGTCATTTGGCGAAGATGTAACGAATCCATGATGACAGTGGCTTTCTGTGGTCGTCTATTCCAGCCCTTGTCTTACCACAACCCGACGTCTCGGGCCACGTCTGCTTCCACTGAATCTTCTCGAGAATTGCGCCCAGCGGACCCTGTCCCTTCGAGTGATCCAGGACAGTTTCTGGCAGAATCGAGCCACATGAAAGGGCGAGTATGACAACAGAACTGCAGATTCTCGATGAGGGTGTCATCTGGAAGAACCCTCATCCCTCGGTGCGATCGATCTGTGCCTGGCATGGACACACTGAGAATCTGGGAGACGGAGAACTCATCCACGCAATGCGAGTAGGCCAGGCCAAATCTGGGGTCGACGGAAGGGTCAAGATGCTGCGCTCCCACGATCACGGCAAGACCTGGGCGGAGACAACAGCACTGATCGCCGAGCAAGAGGATGATAGCGGTTTCAGTTATTTGACCGCCTTTCCACGACTTGCCAGTGATGGGACACTTTGGGCCAGCTCACTGCGGCTGATCCAGATCGAGCCGGAAGACCCTCGTTGGACTCCGGACAACGGTGGCTGGATCGGTGGTGAGAACCTGGTTCTGTACTCCGCGGATAAGGGACTCTCTTGGTCAGATCCTCTTACAGTAGGGCCTGCTGCCACCGAGGACAGCTTTCCGACACTCGCTTCTCCAGTCCATGAGTTGGCCTCCGGTGAACTGTTTTTGCTGTTGGAAGCGTACTTCACCCAGACCCTCAAGCAGATGCGACATCAGGTCACCGCCTATTACAGTCGAGATCGAGGGAGGACGTGGGGAGAGCCGCTGATCGTGGCTCGCGATCCAGAGGAAAGGCTGATTTACTTCGATCCCAGGTTGGCTCGACTCCACGATGGAAGCTGGATCTGCCTGTTCTGGACACACGACCGGAAGACCGACGAGACTCTAAACGTGACCTGCTCCTTCTCCGAGGACGGATACCACTGGACGCATCCGGAGCCGACCGAACTCTGGGGATTTCCCACGCTTCCTTTACCTCTTCCTGACGGTAGGCTCTTTGCCGTCTACAACTACCGGCGTAGTCCTCAGGGAATTCACTGCGCCCTGAGTGATGATGGGGGCAGGAGTTGGGATCTGCGCCAGGCGCGGGTGCTGTGGGATCAGGAAGAACGCCGGATCAGCGGAGCATTGGCTCAGTCAGGCCAGCCCAGGGCCTGGGACGGAAGCTGTATGGCTGAGATGTTTACCTGGGACTTCGGAGTACCGGATCCCGTCCTTCTTGATGACGGTTCCATCCTCGTGACCTTCTACGCTACCCAGCTGGACCACGTCACCCACCAGCGCTATGTGAGGCTGGTGGTCTGAGTGAATTCTACCTGTTGCTGTTTCCTGCTATGATCGACCAATGGCGGAGAACAGGGCGGGAGACAAGTCGCCCCGGATGACGCTAGTTCCTGCGCTGTCGGACGAGGAACCCCTCGAAACCGACCGTGTTCGCGGGGACGCCTCTCTGCCGTCCGAGCCTCCGGGACAGCGGGAGTCGGAAGACCGCGAACCCCATCTCTCAGCTAAAGACGAGACTTCCCCACCGTTGCCAGATCGCTACGTCGCGCAGACCACCGAATCGGGTCAAGCTGTTCTCAGCTGCCGTGAAACTCCAAACATCATGGTGCAGGTTGAGCGGGGGCTGACTATCTCGCCGGCGAACGCTCGCAAGATGGATCCGGGCTCGATCTTCCTGGATGGTACTGCTCAAGGCCCGCCTTTTTTGGATACCGAAAAGCACATCTACAATTTCGATCACCACGAGGGCTGTGTCCGGTCCTTCACGCTGTCAAGCTGCGAGCAGGCCTACATCATGGTTCGAAAAGGGCTTCAGCTGCGCGAGCGCGACTGGAGAATTCACGCCAACGAGCCCGATCTGGACACCGTCCTGGCGATTTGGATCATCCTCAACCATCCCCGACTCAACGATGAAGCTGGAGAGATTCGCAGCAAGATTCTTCCCCTGGTTCGACTCGAAGGAGTCATCGATGTCCACGGTCTGGAAATGCAGGAACTGGCCTGTCTTGCTCCTGAGAAGCAGGACGAAGCGAGCGCTCAGATCGCACAGTTGATGGAACATGAGATAGCACTCAAGAAGAGCGGAGAGTGGGCCGAGACCAGTTTTGCAGAGTACACGGTCGAACGCCTGCGTCAGATCGACTCCATGGTCTACTCTCCCTTGCATTTTGATGCTTTCAAGATCATCGACGAAATCGCACGGATCGAGATCACCGAGGCCCACATCGCCGTAATTTGTCACTCCCAAGCCGGAATCTATGAGGTAGAGCAGCAGCTGATGGCAGTCCATCAGGATCGTCTCGGGATCATCGTCCTGCAGAAGGACAAGGACCAATACGCGCTGCGCCAGGGAAACTTGTTCTTACCCGTGAACCTGCAGCGAGTCTATTCCCAGCTGAACCTGATCGACCCCGCCGCCAAAGGCGACAATCGATGGGGCGGTTCCGACGATATCGGCGGCTCTCCACGAGACGGAGGGACGCGGCTCACGGTCCGTCAGATCGGCGACGCCCTGCTTCGCGCCTTTCACCGGCCGACCCCTATGGAGGTCCTCTCGGCAGCGGTCATGGCCCTAGTCGTGACTTTTGTTGGTCTGCTGACGAGTTGGGTAGCCACCCACTTTTGGGACGATCGGATCGCCGGCTTTGCAACGGCCTTGGCCGTGATCAGTGTCCTTCTGCTGTTCTTCTTTGCCCGGCAGTATCCACGGCTCTACGGAGTTCGTCTTCCCCTGAGTCGAGACTGGCTCCTGCTCTTGCCGGGCGCGCTTGTGGGGGGTGCGCTGGGCGGAACCTGGTTTCCGACCGGTTTGATCGCGAGTCGGGGAAATACAGACCTTGGTTGGGAGTTGCTGCTGTGGCCGTTGTTGCTTGCAGGGGCGGCCGAGATTCTTTTCCGCTCGGTCGCACATGGGGTGCTGACCGACGAGCTACGCCCCCAGCGGAGCGGTGGACGATGGTTTCTCTCCTGGCCGGCTTTAGGCTCAGCCGCACTCTACGCTGCTACGTCGATGACCGGGCTGGTCCCGCGTCTGGACGTGTTTTCGCACCTGTGGGGGCAGTGGTGGCTACCTCAGGGTACGGCTGCTATTGGCCTCGAGTTGACGGGGACACTGCTCTTCGGGATCTGTTGTGCAATGGCACGCGAGCGCTCGGAAAGCATTGTCGCCGCACTGCTTTTTCACTGGCTCTGTATCTTGCTCCTGTTGAGCTGGTTTCTGGCGTAGGTCGTCGACACGATCGAAGACCGCGGCGGTCTGGTCTGAAAACGGAGGATCTCTTACGAGTAATACCTCCGATGCAAAACTTCTCGAGCCAAAGAAGCCTGAAGCACGAGCGAGGGGTTGCGGATCTACTAGATCTTGCTGACGTCGGCTCTCTCTCTCCGGGACCTGGTACCTCTCCGGTCAAATGCCCTGTTGGCGCCGCATCTCGCAGATCCCCAACCCCTCGCTCGCGCTTCAGGCTTCTATGATTTGCGCATTCACCGCGAAACTCTTGAGAAGATCTCGCCCTGGTCAGTTCCCATGGCAGTTACCACGATCCTTCTGATTCTCCTCTCTGCTGCGATCCATGTGGGGTGGAATCTGCTCGTCAAGTCGAGTAGAGATCCACGTGCCTTCAGCGCCGTCAAGGGCATGATCATCGCCGTCATCGGCGCTGCCGTGCTGCCTGCGGTGCCGCTTGCCAGTCTTCCAGAAGAGCTCTGGTTCTACGCCGTCTTGTCAGGCCTGATCCATGCGGTCTACATCCTGGCCCTTAGCAGTGCTTATCGGACTGGCGATCTGTCCGTCGTCTACCCGATAGCACGATCTTCTCCGGCCTTCGTGGCGATGGCGGCTTTTCTGACCTTGGCGGAAAGTATTTCCATCAAGGGAGCCTTGGGGATCGGGCTGGTGGCTGCCTGTATCGTCCTGCTCCATCTGAGGCAGGCTGGGAGTGACGGCGAGGCCAGATCTCGGCACATCGCCGGTGTTCGCTGGGCCCTTTTGACGTTGGCATCTGTGGTTTCGTATTCGTTAGTCGACAAGGCGGCTATGGTGGTCTTTGCCCAGGTGGATACCGTGAAACCTGTGATGCGGGGACCTGTCTATTTTCTTATCGAGAGCGTGATTGCCTTCTCTATTTACGCCATCTACATCTGGTGGCAGGCGGCATCCAACATCCGCACGGTGGCCAGGGAGCAACTGCCGAAAGCCATCCTGGCGGCCATTGGAGCACTGGCGTCGTACAGTCTGATCCTGCACGTAATGCAGACCGAGAAGGTCAGTTACGTCGTCACACTCAGGCAGTCCAGCATGCTGATTGCGGTGCTGGTCGGATGGCTCTGGTTCAAGGAGGCGCGCGGGGCCTTCAGGCTAATCGTAGCTGCCGTGATGCTGCTGGGTCTGTCCCTGGTCGCGACGGCTGAGTAGGTTCTCCGAACAACGTAATCCTAGGAGCCTGTCCGAGTAATGGTCCGGGTTGCGAGAATGGGGCTTGCGAGGCGAGATCAAGGCAGGAGGAGGAAGACGATGCTTGGCCATCTTCGACGACGACAAACGCAGAGATCGGCCGCAACCCCCATTCTCCCTTCGGGTTACAGGCGGCGTCAACCCATCTGCTTTGTTCTGGCTCCTCGAAGATGGCCGAGCATCGCCTTCGTCGCCCTGCCTCGCATCTGGACTAACGGCGCCTGTAACGCAACCCGGACCATTACTCGGACAGGCTCCTAGGCCAGGATTTCCTGGATCACGTTGCCAGAGACGTCAGTCAAGCGAAAGTCCCGTCCTTTGTGGCGGAAGGTCAGTCGGGTGTGATCGAGTCCCAGCAGATGAAGAATGGTGGCCTGAAGATCGTGCACATGTATCGGTTTTTCGACGACGTGGAAACCGAGTTCGTCGGTTCGACCGATGGTCTGGCCAACCTTGAGTCCACCCCCGGTCAACCACATCGTGAAGGCTTGAGGATGATGGTCCCGGCCCATTTTTCTTCCCAGTGAAGGGTTGCTCTCGACCATGGGGGTGCGCCCAAACTCGCCTCCCCAGATGACGAGGGTCCGATCCAGTAGACCTCGCTGCTTCAGGTCTTTGACCAGCGCTGCGGTCGCACGATCCGTAATGCCACACTGCTTCTGAAGTCCGCCATACACGTCGCTGTGGTGGTCCCAGCCGCTATGATAGACATTCACAAAGCGGACACCGCGCTCGATCAACCGCCGCGCTAGCAGGCAGTTGGTGGCGAAGGAAGTCTTGCCCGGTTCGACACCGTACATCTGCAGCGTTTTCTGGTCCTCCCCCGAAAGATCCAGCAGGTCCGGAGCGCTGCTCTGCATCCGGTAGGCCATTTCGTAGGCACTGATGCGGGTCGAGATCTCTGGATCTCCAACGGCGTCAGCGTTGTATTGATTGAGCTTCCGAAGCAAATCCAGCGAATCCCGCTGCAGGCGATCATCGAACCCGGGAGGGTTGTTAAGGTTGAGAACGGGTTCTCCCTGAGAGCGAAAGGGCACACCCTGATAGACGGTGGGGAGGAATCCGCATCCCCAATTCGCTTGACCTCCACTGGTACCCGAGCCTGAACTCAAAACGACAAAGCCCGGTAGGTCTTCGGACTCACTTCCCAAACCGTAGGTCACCCAGGAGCCCATGCTGGGGCGGCCCAAACGCGGCGAACCGCTATTCATGAAGATCTGGGCTGGAGCATGGTTGAAGACGTCCGTCGTCATTGACTTGATGATGACAATGTCGTCGACGACCTCTCTGAGATAGGGAATGATCTCCGAAAGTTCGGTCCCGGATTGGCCCCATCGCTTGAAGGAAAAGCGTGAAGCCATCAGATTCGCGTCTCGCTCGATGAAGGCGTAGCGTTGGTCCTTGACGACCTCGGCAGGTACTGGTTTTCCGTCGTACTTGCGGAGCACGGGCTTGTGGTCAAACAGATCGAGCTGGCTGGGAGCGCCGGCCATGAAAAGGAAAATGACGCGATCGACCTGGGGCAGATAATGGAGCTGCCGGGAACGAAGAGAGTTCGATCTCTCCGGGAGCGCCGAAAAAGCTCGGGGACCAGCGAAAAGCGAGGCTAGAGCAATCTTTCCCAGGCCCACGCCGCAGTCCTGGAAGAAATGCCTCCTGGTCGTTTCTCTCAGCCATTGATCATCCACAGCAATTCTCCCCGGAACTAGTCTTTGGAAATCGTCCTATCGAGATTGAGGAGAACCCGAGCAACTGTGGTCCATGCCATCAGCTGGTAGCGATCAACGCCCGTAGGCAGGGGAGTCGTCGCAGAGATGACCTTCCCCAGATCGACCTCTCCCGCTCGGATTCTTGCCATCTGATTATGGTAGTACAACTCAACCGCCTCCGCTTCGGCCGGGTCGGGATGCCGTGAGAGGCAACGTTGGAATGCGTAGCGGATCCGATTGAACGTCGAGCCTGGGGCCTGCTGTAGGATGCTCAGAGCGAAGGCTTGCGCCGCTTCTACAAAGACCGGATCGTTCAAAAGAGTCAGCGCCTGCAGCGGCGTATTGGAACGGTTTCTACTCACACAGGTGGTATCGCCTGGAGGGGCGTCGAAGGTGGTGAAGGACGGATAAGGTGTGGTTCTCTTCCAGAAGGTGTAGAGCCCGCGCCGGTAGCGATCCTGGTCTTCGCTGACTTGCCAGTCTACGTCGCCAAAGGCGAGCTTGGTAAACTCCGGAGGCTGTGGCGGGAAGACGCTGGGACCTCCGATCCTACGGCTCAAGAGTCCGCTGACAGTCAGGGCTATGTCTCGGATCGTCTCCGCGTCCACGCGAAATCGGGGGCCTCGGGCATAGAGCGAGTTGTCCGGATCTCGTTCCAGCAACCCCGGGGCGACCCTTGAGGTCTGACGGTAGGTGGCCGACATTACGATCAGTTTGTGCATGGACTTCAGATCCCACCCGCAGTCCATGAATTCAACCGCCAACCAGTCCAGGAGGTCGGGATGTGTAGGCGGGTCGCTGCGCATTCCGAAATCATCTGGACTGGATACGATTCCACGACCAAAGTAGCGGGACCAAAGGCGATTCATCGTTACCCGAGCCATTAGGGGGTTGTCCCTGCTTACCAACCAACGGGCGAACGACAAGCGATTTCGGGCCTGACCCTCGGGCCAGGCGTGTAGCAGCCGGGGTACGGCAGGGGAGACCGCCTCGCTCGGGTTCAAGAACTCTCCGCGGTGATGAATTCGGGTCACGCGAGGAACTCTGCGCTCCTCCATCACCAGCGTGGTTGGGTGTTCGGGCAAGGAGGCACGAAGATCTGCCATCTTGAGATGCTGTTCTTCCAGATCCGGAGCCTGGGACAGGAAAAACCGCTTGAGCAGGGCTTCGTCTTCGCCACTCTGAGCAACCTTGGATTTGAGCAAGATGTCTTCAAGCTGCGCAGTTAGGCCAGAGACACCGAGAGGACCGTTATCCGCGGAAAGTGAGACTCGAAAACGTCCTATGGTGTGTGTATGGATATGATTCTGGACCAGCGTAACTTTGAGCCTTTCACCGTCGTCTAGCCGAATCGGATCCCGGAATTCGAAGACGGCGTTCTGCGGAGCTCCCTTGTCCAGCCGGATCGACCAACCGGTTTCACGATCTCCGTCAGCGGCCAGGCCCGGATGTAGGTGCTTGTGGAAGGTATCTGCGCTGGCCCCTGCCAGGGGATAGGGTGCGGATAGCCTAGTGTCGGTCGAGGAAATCGACTGCACCACGATCTCGCTGAGCATGAAGTTGCCTTCTTCCAGGACGGTCCCTCTTCCCGGTCCATTCCCGGGCAGGCTCTCATGCTCGAAGAACTCGAGACGGAGTCCAGTGATCTCTTTCAGGCTCGGATGGAGCTCAAAGAAATAGGTGTCCCGGTCGGGCCGGTCGCCGCTGGCGAGAACGGAACCATCTTCCAGCAACGAGAGCGTTGCGTGGTTCTCCGATACCAGCTGCTGGGGTCGTTGGAGGATCCAACGACGCGCCTTCTGCCTCTTTGCGTCCTTCCAGGACTGGTATTTTGCCTCTAGCCC
>CBDCLS010000003.1:0-1241201 GCA_965218775.1 Acidobacteriota bacterium
GGGCCTGTGCCGTGCGGGCGGCGGCCAGAAAATGATTCAGACCGTCGTGAGTGCTCAGGAGATGCCCGGTGGCGCAGGTATCCACCCAGAGATTGTCATCGGCGGCCGAGCCGAGCGTCTGGCGCATCTGAGCCAATCGAGCCGCAAAGGCCTCCAGGGGAAGCTCGAACTGACAGAGCAGGACCCGAGCAGGAGCGGGAATGTCAAAGCCGGTTCGGGAAGAGCCGGCCGCCAGGGCCAAGGCCAAGTTGGCGACCAGCAGGGACTTGCCCACCTTGGGCTCACCGCCCACGAAGAGAATCCCCTGAGCCGGCAGCAGGGAGGGCCCGATCAGGGCCGGATCGGGGGTGGGATTCCAGCGCATCAGCTGGGAGAGGGACAGGACCGTTTGGGACGGGGCGCTCACAGTAAGACCTCCGGGCGGCCTCCAGAACCAGGGCTTCACCGACTTGATTGCTTTTACGTGAAGCGGCCAGGCGTAAGACCGCCAGGCAAAGTTTGTTGACCTTTCGGGGTAAGCCCTTGGTGGCTTGATACAGGGCCTGGCGGGCGCTGTCGTCAAAGAGCGGTTCGGGGACCCCCGCGAGCTGAAGCTGCTGAGCCAGGTAAGCCTCCAGTTCCGAGCGGGAGAAGCCCTCCAGATGGTAGTGCACGGCAATGCGCTGGCGTAGGGGTTCGTGGACTTGCAAGGAGAGGGTCCGCCGCAGGAGCGCCTGTCCCACCAGGGCCAGGGAAAGATAGGGGCAGGAATCCATCTCGAAGTTCAGTAACAAGGGGAGTTGCTCCAGGGTCTGGTGGTTTAAGAGGTGGGCCTCGTCCAGGACCAGGAAGGGATGTTGTTTTTTGGCCTGGTTGAGGCGAACGATGGCCTCGGAGATCTGATGCACCAGGTCGGCGCGGCGGTGAGCCGGCTGCAAATCCAGTTGGCGAGCGAGCAGGGTCAACAGGTCCAGGAGGGAGCCGGAAGACCAGTGCAGATAAAGGATCTTGTACCGATTGGGGTTGAGGTTGCCCAGCAGGGTACGGGTGGCGGTGGATTTGCCGGCCCCGACCTCGCCGGTAAACAAACCCACGCCGCGGTAATCGACGAGAAACTGTAAGCGGGCGGACATCTGAGTCCAGGCGGCCGATTCAAACAGCTGCCGGGGATCGGCATCGGCGCTGAAGGGAGTCGTCTTGAATCCAAAGAAAGTCTCGAACCATGGCTTAGTCCTCCTCGGGCTTCGAGTCGTCTTGAAGCAACTCGAGGTAGTTGATCCCGGTCGGATCGGAGGGCTCCGACGCCTCGGCTTGGGCGCGGGGGAGGGAGGCATTGACGACGGGATCGACGGGACGGGCCTGCCCCTGGAGTTTCCCGTCCCGATACAGCTCGACCTGGGAGAGATCGAGCGGATCGAAGCGGATCTCCAGACGTTGGCCGGCCAGCTGGGCCGGCGCCTCGTAGAACTGGCTCTGCAAGCGAAAGGTCGAATCGCGGCGCACCACCCGCTGGAGCCGATGGAAAAACAGGCGGCGGACATCGGTGGCGGGCGGGATCTGTCGGATCTTCTCGATATCGCGCTGCCAGCGCAGTAGCGGTGTCCTGCCCAGCGCACTATGCTGGCAGCGGTGGTAGTGCCGATCGACCCAGCGCCAGAGGCGGGCGTTGAGTTGCTCCAGAGTGAGGGGGCGCTGGCGATCGAGATTGGCCAGAAACTGAGTGCGCACGGTCTTGAACCAACGCTCGATCTTGCCTCGTCCTTGGGGCTGATAGGGTGGGGTATGAACGACGAGGATCCCCAAGGAGGCGGCAATCGAGGCCAGTTGTCCGGAGCGGTAGACCTTGGCGTTGTCCACATACAGACGCAAGGGCAGGCCCCGAGCGCTCACGGCTTGACGCAGACAGTCCAGGAGCGCGTCCAGGCCCTCCGTGAAGTAGAACTGAGCGTGGGGGATGAGGCGGCTGGCATCATCCAGAACGGCGTAGAGAAAGGCCTGGCGCTTGCCCCCTCCTGCTCGCAGGACGTAGGGCCCATGGAGCAGGTCGGATTGCCAGATCTCATTGGCCGAGGCGGCCTCGAACTTCTTGCGCCCGGGCGCGGGCTTGAGCAGCTCGCGGGCCGTCAAACCGCGCGCTTTGAGGAACCGATAGAGGGTGGAAGCGGAAAGGGGCGGTTTTCTCTCGTTGGAGCACAGAGCCAGCTCCCGCAGTAGGGTGGCTCCGGTCCGGTAGGGATTCTCACGTTTGAGGCGCTCGATCATCCCCGCTAGTTCCGGTGTCAGGACCCGTGAGGTGCCGCGATCGGAGCGGGGTTTGGGGGCCAGGCCCGTCACCCCTTCCAAGCGATAGCGCTGGGCCCAATCCAGCAGCGTGTCGACCGAGACCTGGGTGCGAGGGGAGAAGGGGATCTCGTAGGAGCGGGCGGCGATCTCCCGGGCCCGTCGTGTCAACTCGCCGTGGGGCAGCACCTCCAGCACCAGGGGGGCAATCAGAGCGTATCGAAACAGAGCAATCTTTTCGCTTTTGGGATCCATAGCCTTTTTTCCTCCTGGGGAAGAAGGCTACGCCGGCCCGGCCCTATCCCTCCACGCAAGTGTTGTGTGGGTGGGTCCCCGCCAGCGAGTTGCCCGAAGCCAGTCGGCGAGATCGCCCGTCCGGAGCCAGAGAACGAGGCCAGCCCAGCAGGTGCACCCGCAGCTGAGAAAACAGAAAGCGGTGGGAGCGGATCCAGCCCGCGATCTGGAGCATCCGCAGTGCCCGGGAAACGACCCCCGGCGCGGCGACGGCTCGCGTCAGGGCCACCAGGCTGGCCGAGAGCCATCGGGCTTGACGGCGAAAGCGCGTCACCCAGCCCTGGCCTCGCTGGTAGGGCATCTGCTCCTGGCCCGCTTGCTGAGCCGCTTGCCCTAGGGTCCGAGACTCCAGCAACCGCGCCTCCAGATACCGGCCGATGACGCTGATCGCAAAACGCACATAGGGTAAGACAAACTCCGGCAGTAGCGAGACGGTTCGCCGACAGAGCCGGCACAGGTAACGGCGCACCCGAATCCAGCCGTCGAAGTCCTCCGCCACCAGGGTGCGGCCGTAAAATCCGTGCCCGATCAGCGCTTCTTTCGCCCCGCACAGGGGACAGCCACCCGGGCGATAGCGATCCGGCTCCGCCAGTTCTTGTGCGTACGCTTGGACCGAACCCGCAAACGGGTGTAGGATTTGCATCGAGACCTCCTCGGTTGTACAGACAGACATCTAGAGGGTCTTGCCGAGAGCTTCCCGGCGGTGCTTAACTTCAACGCCGGGAGCTCTCTGCTCCCTTGCCCCTTTCCCTCTCAGCGGTAGGATACTCTAAACGCACTCCTCCCCCCTTGGATCCGTCCAACACAGAAGGACCTCTGTCAAGGTCCCTTCTTCGGATTCCTCACAATGCCTTCTTGTCGGCCCGGATTGAATCTGAGAGAAAAGCCGTCCTATGGGAGGGAAAATTGTGACGCGTTACAAACAAATAGCGACCAGAGGGCGTTGTTAAATAGCTCTTCCGGTAGTCGACCCTGCGTCCCGATACTTTCGTCAATACCAGCGACGATCGAGAAAGCTCCATCACCATCGTTGAACATTAGGTAGGAATTAAGCCCGCCTCCGCCACTGTTCACCCAGATATCAATATCGCCATCACCGTCGACATCCGCTGCCGACGATCCATGGGCGAAATCGAGGACTTGAGGGAGATGGGTAGTAGAAACGTTATATAACTTCTCGTCCGGCCCTGAAAGAAGCAGAAGATTCAGACCACCAACTTGCAGCTCAGGCTGGTCAAGAACGTCCAGGCCTGATACGTCACCAAAGACATCGTTTCGGCCGTCTCCATTGAAGTCGGCAATAATGAGATGGCGGGGTGCGAAATCCAAATCTGTCTTGCCATCAATTAAGTTCGATGTGCCATCGATAAAACTTCCTGCGCCATCGTTCACCAGCACCACAAGTGGGCTAACTGGGTCGAATACATCGGCCGATCCTGCGCTAAAAATGATGTCGTCTAGACCATCTCCATTGAGGTCGCCCACAACGGGTTGGTTCATGAATCGTGGTTGTGGATTGTCTTGGCTGTCATTCCCCAGTTGGATGGGCAAGGTAATGGGGTCTTCATAGTACTGGTACTGTTGGGCGGTCACATTCCCAACCCACATGAGCAACATACTGAGCGAAATAACGAAGTAGGAAAACTTGCTCTCAACAGTTGAGGCCACAAGAAGGTTCTGAAGTCCGGCGCAATTTGCCTTCCGCACCTCACCCATGCCGCCTTCACCGAGTTTCTCGAGGATGCGATAGTGCGAGATGCTTTGGCCGATCAACGCGGGCCTCCAGAACTACAGGGGAGCCTATCTAGCGAATACTAGAGCCTTGGGTTAGGAAGGGCAATCTCTCAGGTTTCTTCTACGGCGACTTGAAGTGTAACGCGTCACAATTTTCCCTCCCATAGGACGGCTTTTCTCTCAGATTCAATCCGGGCCGACAAGAAGGCATTGTGAGGAATCCGAAGAAGGGACCTTGACAGAGGTCCTTCTGTGTTGGACGGATCCAAGGGGGGAGGAGTGCGTTTAGAGTATCCTACCGCTGAGAGGGAAAGGGGCAAGGGAGCAGAGAGCTCCCGGCGTTGAAGTTAAGCACCGCCGGGAAGCTCTCGGCAAGACCCTCTAGATGTCTGTCTGTACAACCGAGGAGGTCTCGATGCAAATCCTACACCCGTTTGCGGGTTCGGTCCAAGCGTACGCACAAGAACTGGCGGAGCCGGATCGCTATCGCCCGGGTGGCTGTCCCCTGTGCGGGGCGAAAGAAGCGCTGATCGGGCACGGATTTTACGGCCGCACCCTGGTGGCGGAGGACTTCGACGGCTGGATTCGGGTGCGCCGTTACCTGTGCCGGCTCTGTCGGCGAACCGTCTCGCTACTGCCGGAGTTTGTCTTACCCTATGTGCGTTTTGCGATCAGCGTCATCGGCCGGTATCTGGAGGCGCGGTTGCTGGAGTCTCGGACCCTAGGGCAAGCGGCTCAGCAAGCGGGCCAGGAGCAGATGCCCTACCAGCGAGGCCAGGGCTGGGTGACGCGCTTTCGCCGTCAAGCCCGATGGCTCTCGGCCAGCCTGGTGGCCCTGACGCGAGCCGTCGCCGCGCCGGGGGTCGTTTCCCGGGCACTGCGGATGCTCCAGATCGCGGGCTGGATCCGCTCCCACCGCTTTCTGTTTTCTCAGCTGCGGGTGCACCTGCTGGGCTGGCCTCGTTCTCTGGCTCCGGACGGGCGATCTCGCCGACTGGCTTCGGGCAACTCGCTGGCGGGGACCCACCCACACAACACTTGCGTGGAGGGATAGGGCCGGGCCGGCGTAGCCTTCTTCCCCAGGAGGAAAAAAGGCTATGGATCCCAAAAGCGAAAAGATTGCTCTGTTTCGATACGCTCTGATTGCCCCCCTGGTGCTGGAGGTGCTGCCCCACGGCGAGTTGACACGACGGGCCCGGGAGATCGCCGCCCGCTCCTACGAGATCCCCTTCTCCCCTCGCACCCAGGTCTCGGTCGACACGCTGCTGGATTGGGCCCAGCGCTATCGCTTGGAAGGGGTGACGGGCCTGGCCCCCAAACCCCGCTCCGATCGCGGCACCTCACGGGTCCTGACACCGGAACTAGCGGGGATGATCGAGCGCCTCAAACGTGAGAATCCCTACCGGACCGGAGCCACCCTACTGCGGGAGCTGGCTCTGTGCTCCAACGAGAGAAAACCGCCCCTTTCCGCTTCCACCCTCTATCGGTTCCTCAAAGCGCGCGGTTTGACGGCCCGCGAGCTGCTCAAGCCCGCGCCCGGGCGCAAGAAGTTCGAGGCCGCCTCGGCCAATGAGATCTGGCAATCCGACCTGCTCCATGGGCCCTACGTCCTGCGAGCAGGAGGGGGCAAGCGCCAGGCCTTTCTCTACGCCGTTCTGGATGATGCCAGCCGCCTCATCCCCCACGCTCAGTTCTACTTCACGGAGGGCCTGGACGCGCTCCTGGACTGTCTGCGTCAAGCCGTGAGCGCTCGGGGCCTGCCCTTGCGTCTGTATGTGGACAACGCCAAGGTCTACCGCTCCGGACAACTGGCCTCGATTGCCGCCTCCTTGGGGATCCTCGTCGTTCATACCCCACCCTATCAGCCCCAAGGACGAGGCAAGATCGAGCGTTGGTTCAAGACCGTGCGCACTCAGTTTCTGGCCAATCTCGATCGCCAGCGCCCCCTCACTCTGGAGCAACTCAACGCCCGCCTCTGGCGCTGGGTCGATCGGCACTACCACCGCTGCCAGCATAGTGCGCTGGGCAGGACACCGCTACTGCGCTGGCAGCGCGATATCGAGAAGATCCGACAGATCCCGCCCGCCACCGATGTCCGCCGCCTGTTTTTCCATCGGCTCCAGCGGGTGGTGCGCCGCGATTCGCCCTTTCGCTTGCAGAGCCAGTTCTACGAGGCGCCGGCCCAGCTGGCCGGCCAACGTCTGGAGATCCGCTTCGATCCGCTCGATCTCTCCCAGGTCGAGCTGTATCGGGACGGGAAACTCCAGGGGCAGGCCCGTCCCGTCGATCCCGTCGTCAATGCCTCCCTCCCCCGCGCCCAAGCCGAGGCGTCGGAGCCCTCCGATCCGACCGGGATCAACTACCTCGAGTTGCTTCAAGACGACTCGAAGCCCGAGGAGGACTAAGCCATGTTCGAGACTTTCTTTGGATTCAAGACGACTCCCTTCAGCGCCGATGCCGATCCCCGGCAGCTGTTTGAATCGGCCGCCTGGACTCAGATGTCCGCCCGCTTACAGTTTCTCGTCGATTACCGCGGCGTGGGTTTGTTTACCGGCGAGGTCGGGGCCGGCAAATCCACCGCCACCCGTACCCTGCTGGGCAACCTCAACCCCAATCGGTACAAGATCCTTTATCTGCACTGGTCTTCCGGCTCCCTCCTGGACCTGTTGACCCTGCTCACTCGCCAACTGGATTTGCAGCCGGCTCACCGCCGCGCCGACCTGGTGCATCAGATCTCCGAGGCCATCGTTCGCCTCAACCAGGCCAAAAAACAACATCCCTTCCTGGTCCTGGACGAGGCCCACCTCTTAAACCACCAGACCCTGGAGCAACTCCCCTTGTTACTGAACTTCGAGATGGATTCCTGCCCCTATCTTTCCCTGGCCCTGGTGGGACAGGCGCTCCTGCGGCGGACCCTCTCCTTGCAAGTCCACGAACCCCTACGCCAGCGCATTGCCGTGCACTACCATCTGGAGGGCTTCTCCCGCTCGGAACTGGAGGCTTACCTGGCTCAGCAGCTTCAGCTCGCGGGGGTCCCCGAACCGCTCTTTGACGACAGCGCCCGCCAGGCCCTGTATCAAGCCACCAAGGGCTTACCCCGAAAGGTCAACAAACTTTGCCTGGCGGTCTTACGCCTGGCCGCTTCACGTAAAAGCAATCAAGTCGGTGAAGCCCTGGTTCTGGAGGCCGCCCCGGAGGTCTTACTGTGAGCGCCCCGTCCCAAACGGTCCTGTCCCTCTCCCAGCTGATGCGCTGGAATCCCACCCCCGATCCGGCCCTGATCGGGCCCTCCCTGCTGCCGGCTCAGGGGATTCTCTTCGTGGGCGGTGAGCCCAAGGTGGGCAAGTCCCTGCTGGTCGCCAACTTGGCCTTGGCCCTGGCGGCCGGCTCTTCCCGAACCGGCTTTGACATTCCCGCTCCTGCTCGGGTCCTGCTCTGTCAGTTCGAGCTTCCCCTGGAGGCCTTTGCGGCTCGATTGGCTCAGATGCGCCAGACGCTCGGCTCGGCCGCCGATGACAATCTCTGGGTGGATACCTGCGCCACCGGGCATCTCCTGAGCACTCACGACGGTCTGAATCATTTTCTGGCCGCCGCCCGCACGGCACAGGCCCAAGTCCTCGTGCTCGATCCTCTCTACTCCGCTCATGATCAGGACGAAAACGACACCCGCGCCATGGCCGCTTTGTGCCAGAGTTTGCTGCGCTTGCGCCAGGCCTCCCAAGCCGCCCTGATCGTCGTCCATCACGTGCGCAAATCCGTCGCTCGGCACGAGGTCGGAAGCGCCCTTCGCGGCTCCAGTGCCCTGCACGCCGTCGGCGACAGCTATCTGTTGCTGCGGCGCCCTTCGGCCCTGCCCAACTCCCTGGAACTGTGCTTTCAGTTCCGATACGCCCCCGCCCTCTCTCCCCGTCGGCTCCGTCTCGATCCCGCCACCTTATGGTTTCACCCCAGCGGCCAAGCCCCCACCCCGGCTCCTTCCCGCCGGAAGGTCCAAAGCACCGATGTCCAGGACGCGCTTCATCACCTGGGGGCTAGCGCCGGCTACAATCAGCTCCGGGATCAGATCATGCGCACCTGTGATTGCTCCAAGCGCACCGCTCAGCTCGCCATGACCCAGGCCTCCGAGCAGGGACGCATCCTTCGGGACCAGGGCCGCTACCGTCTTCCCCCCGACTTTGCCGCCGGGTCGCGCCGCCGGCAAACCCCGCCTGCGGGTTGAAGCAGGCCCGAGGGCTGACGCGACGGAAGCTGAATCTCAGCCTTCATCGTTCGGCCTCGCCCCGCCAGAGCGGACTCTTTGGCGGGGCCTTTTTCTTGCTCCCCCCAATCCCCCTCAGCTTTCGGAGCCGAAGCCCTCGGCCTATCTATGCGACGTGGCCCCGACGACGCCGTCGGGGCGTTCCGCTCTTTCCTCAGCCTTCGCTCAAGCCTCCCCACAGCGGGATAGGATACCCTTCGCCCCTACCCACGGAAGTATCCTATCCTGGCTTTCCCACACTTCTTCCAGACCCCTTCGGAAGGCAGGCTCTAAATCGAAAAACTTGGCGGAATTTATCCTGCGAACTCAAAGGGCACGAACGTGACGCGTTACATTGAAGAAAATCATTCGGTTTAACGGCACTTCACATCTCCTGCAACTTGTGATTGATTGTCCGGCCTCTCGACTGGAACTCCGTAGCCTTCGGCTAGAGCCTTTCTCGGCTAACAACTGTCAATAACGTAGGCAGTCCCTAGAGGTTTTTCAAATGGGGCCTGAGAGCCTTTTCGAGGCGAATCATTGCGTCGATCATCGACTCTTGCACTTTGGGCCACTCCTGTGGGTCTCGTAATCCGCCACCCTCTACTGTTTTCCTGATGCGGCATGCCCGCCTACCTTCCAACGACTCCCATTCCAGGGGCTCTCCAAAGTCCCGCTCGATTTGGTCCTTGTGGGTTAATAGCCTGTTTAGGATCTGCGTATTTCCCTCTCCACTTTCACGATCGACATCGATATACAGCTCGACCTGGCCGTCGTGCTGCCGGATCGCGTAGTTGAAGTTTAACCCGTTCCTGACTCCAGCAGATGTGCCAAGCCAGTGGTATTGTCGCGGAGATATACTCGCGTGCAATCGTGTTTTGGCCCCAGCCTTTTCCAGAAGACCGGACCAGAATCGTCTCCGTTCGATACCCCGCTCTCCCAATTCCTTCTTTTTCTCTCCGGCTTCGACAGCTTCCGGACTCGGACCAGTGATAAGCGTAAACAGGGGAGCCGGCGGAGAATCGCCGATCCTGATGGCCTCCACCTTGACCAGATAGAACGAGGCTGAACTGCTTTCGTTGAGCCAGACTATTGCCTTGACGTGTTCCGGGCGTGGTTCAGACACGATCCAGACAGCAGTTCTGGCCTCCAAGAAGGTAAGGTAAGTGATTAATTTGCCGAGATGATCGTGGTCGCTCTTCTCAAGTTGATTCTCAATGATGACCGGGTTTCCGCTTTCATCTTCGGCGAGCAAATCGACACTAAATGTCCCGGCGCCTTGTTCACGCTCGGCAGTAGCCAGTGTGAGGTCCAACGTATCGTTCAGCACGTCTATGTTGGTTTCAAGCCAGGTTGTGAAGTCGAGTGCTTCGTGCTTCCAAACCTCACGCAGTTTGACACGTTGAATCTTGCCAATCATGGAGAAACCTCTCGAGCTAGTTCCCATCCCAGAATTGACTTTTAAGCTTTGTTAATTAGCTGATTCTAAGATACTTAATATACCATAGGCAGCGGGCAAAGACCACTTTGTGCTCGGTGGACCCTTTTTCGCCAGCAGGAGGATGACGGAGCTGGATTTTGCAGACACTGCGGCCGCAGCTCCGAGCGTTTTGGGTTCCAAGAGGCTGCAACGGTCTCAGGGAAGCAAACGGGCCAGAACGAGCAGGTTGTAGCTGACCACGGAAGCCTGCACGTACTGCTGGAAGTGCTCCCAGCCTTTCCAGGTGCAGCGGTCCAGCCCGAAGACGCGCTTGAGCCACGAGATACAACCCTCAATGCCGGCGCGAAAACGCCTCAACTGTTTGTAAAGCCAGCTGGAGCGCACCATCTCGCTGATCGGCAGACTTCCCTTGCGATCAAAGGCGGCATCCTGGATGCCCTCCCCTTTGGCCCAGGTCAAATTGGCTTGGCTGTAAAAGCCCCGGTCCGCCGCCATCTGACGCGGATAGCGACCGTAGACCTCTCGATGGGCTCCGAGCAAGGGTTGGAGCTGACCCACATCGGCCGGGTTTCCAGCCAGGACTTCACAGTTCAAGATCAGCGACGAGCGACCGCCGGTCAGAAAGATCTTGTGCCCATAGGTCGGTTCGCGCTGGCCTTTTTTGATGATGTCCGTATGCTCTTCAAAAATCGAAAAGACCTTCTCGGCGGCGGGCACGGTCTCGCCGCGCAGGACGCGTCGCTCCGTTTGATCGATGACCCGGGCCATCAGCTTCAGGTAATGCTCCAAGGAGACCAGCAGCGCCACGGTCAGCAGGTCGGCGGCCGGCAAATCGGCTTGCAAGGCCGTGAGGCCGTAGCCGTAGGTTTTGCGGGCGACCTTCAACAGATCGCGATAGGCGCGCTGGCGTTTGGCTCCTCGGCCGTTGGCGATCTGAAAAGCCCGCCGCTTGGCTCGTCGGCTGTGGTTGGTAAAGACCACCGCCGTCGACGCCTGGCCTTCGGCTTCGAGCGCGCCTTGTCGCTCCTTGAGCTGTCCCAGAAGCCGGCTCACCGTGCGCACCGCATCGTCGAGCAGGGCACTGTCGGTCGGATGATGAATGTCGCTCTCGACGGCGGTCGAATCGAGGCGGATGCGCTGGCCCTTTTCCAGTCCCTTCTGAGCGGCCCAGCCCACCAAGACGGTATTGATCTCTTTCCAGCTGGCTTCAGAGATCTTCGAGATATTGCGCTGCAGGGTGGACCTATTCGGCATCCAGCCCAGGGGGTGACGCACAAAACTGCGGAAGCTCTGGGAGTCGAGTAGGTGAAAGGCCAGCTGCTCGTAGCTGAAGCCGTGCAGCTGTTTGACGAGGGTCGCTCGTAGGACAAACTCGGCACTGAGTCCGCTGGCGCCTTTCTGCGGATTGGAAGTGTCACATAGATCCTGTAAAACTAAGGCCGAGATCCGGGGATTGTGGTCCAGGATCTCGGAGATCTTTTCCAGTTCCCGGGCCATTTGGTGGTCGGGGAAAATGTGGCAAAGGGGGAGTCGTTCTTCCGTTTTCTGGCGCAACGTTGGGCCTCCTTTTTCGAGTTAACTTCTTTGTTTTCAATTTGTTCGCACCAAAAGATTAACAAAGAGGTCTGACAAAAAAGGGAGGCCACATCCCCACCTTACTCCTTCATTTTCAGCTATTTAAAGTCCTTGGGATGGGAACGAGCTAGGGACGTGGAGCAGAAATCAGTCTTTGTTCACGCCAGTATAGGGATAAGAGTCAGTTACCGCTACGATCAACTGGGTCCGGGATCGCAGAGGGCGAGAGCGACCTTGCGATCGAGGGGGCCGGTGTCCTGCGCCAGATACACCTCGCCCATGCCGCCTTCACCGAGTTTCTCCAAGATGCGATAGTGCGAGATGCTTTGGCCGATCATACGAATAGGACTTTCCCCTCATCCTACCCCGCAGCAAGCGTGGTCTCAATAGTCGTGATGGGATAGTAACCTGTGCGGGGCCTGAGGGGGTTTGCCTACTAGTTGTTAGAAAGATTTTTCCCTGAACCGAGTACCAGAAGTCCCTCTAGCCCCTCTAGTCCTGCAGCTGAGGGGTTGACTAAGATAGTATGTACAGTATCGCAGTAGCAACGTGATGGTTGCTTCCGGCAACACCACACCATAGGGGACAGCACGAAGATCGCGTCGAGGGCGATGGAGAACGTAGGTGAAGAGGATCAGATGCGCACGGAGCTGCGAAGCGCGATGGCTGAGTTTTTTGCATCACTCAATCTCGGATAACGACGTTCCTTGAGCGGGCAGCGTTGCCTCCTACGGATCGTCTCCCAGCACTGTAGTTGGAGCGCTAAGGTAGCAAAGTAAATCGATGTAAAGCCCCTAAAAACACTCGCTTTCCGCCCGCCTTTTTGCTACAATCCTTGTAGCTGCTCACGCCACAGGGACCCTTCCCGAGCAGCCCTTAGATCACTCTAGATTCGTGTTCAAATAAGGTCGTTGCGACCGCCAGAGGAGGACTGCACGTGGGGAAGGTTATCAGTGGAGGGTTCGCACATCAGCAAGGCAGAGTAGTCTGGCCCGGCAGGAGCGGGCCAAAGAGGTTCTTCACCCTGAAGACCAACGACGGGTCCAAGTCGGTCCACTTCACTGACGTAGACAGGAGCTTCGAGGTGCGGGCGAGACTCAGCGACGGGGGAGTCCCTGAACGGGTCGCCACGAGCGAGAAACCGTTGACCTTCCGGGCTGCGGCGGAGTTCCTGACCCAGTGGCATGGCTGGGTCCTCCCGGGCACCTGGATTACCACCACAGGGCTCCTGGGTTGGGAAGCCGACATGCTAGTTCTCTGCTGGACACGCTGGGGAGAGCATCACGAGTGGAATCTAGGCCTGGATCTTCTTAGCCTGACTGATACTGATCTGAAGGTCCTCTCTGACGAGTATGGGCCGTTTCTGGACCAGGGCGAGGAGGAGCTAATAAACATCTGTGGGGAGATCGTCCAGCGTCGAACCCAGATTGGCCTGGAAAACTACAGCCTGGGCCAACTGTTGGACCACTTCAAAATTGCGCGGGGGGCAGGAATGCTGCAGCGGCTGATGGAGGCACTGATCGCCGAGGGGGAGCGTCGGCAAGGCCAGATCGAGCTATTTGAACGCGACATCGAAGCCGCCATCGACGAGGTGCTCAAGGATGTTCCGCCGCCGAAAAATCGAAATGCCGCAGTGGCAATCGGCATGAAGGTGCGGCCACTGAGGGAGTATATCCACCGCTACCTGGAAAAATTCGGCGGGGTGCCGGAAGGCAAACACCAGGTGGACGGCGAGGAGGTCGATTTTGGGCGGCGCGAGGTTACTGTGATGTGAGCTAGTTGCTGGCGACGTCTGACATTCCTTGTCTACAGAGAAATCGCACGCCTGGCTCGCACAGGAATTCTACGCTCATCGCTAGGTCGCTTGGGAAAGAGACGGTCATAAACAGCTACAGGTCGCTCCTCTTCAGCAGCTCCGACAGCTCGATTTTCAAGAGCACCGTGCATAACTCCAAGGGTGGGATTCCTCTGCCCGCGCCCTCGGCATTTCGGGCATCCGCCTTGCGACGATTTCCATTTTCTTGAATTGGGGGCAATTCTTGAAGTCATGCTTACCTAGCTTTACCCCTATCATTTTCACTAGCACGTAGCACTCTATCCAACAGGTTCAATTGGTTGTTGGAGAGAAGGCCTGTTTTGCGAAACTGCTCTTCAAGGACGAGAAGCTCGTCTCCGATATTTTGGAGAGCCCACTCGACCCACTTTGTTTCATTTGGAGTGAGTGTTCTAGGCCCTGAGTCCGCACCTTGTAATTGTTTACTCATGAGATACCCCTTTCATGCTCCCGATAGAGCAAGTGGTCATTCCTACCATGCGATTCTTGCCATCGAGGTGCAGTACCAGGAAGGTCTCCACCGGCAGAGACGCTAGGTGCTGGAATGCTTTGTAGACCTGGCTCGATGACGTGTACTGCATGCCCACAAAGGGCTGAATTTCAGCGGGTATGACTGGCGAGTCTTTCACTAATAGCTGGAATTCTTTAATGGTGTAGGTCTGGGTTAAACTTGAACTAGTCATTGCATCCTCCGTCGTAGGATGTGGTGGTCAGGGTCTGGGGGGTGTTGACCGCACCCTTCAGGCCCGCTATCTCATCGGGTTAAGATTAGCCCTTTTGCTTTCTTGGCCTGCCTCCCTTTTTTCCATTCAGCTTACTGGATCTAGCTTTTTTCTTAGAGGTCCGCTTGCCGAGTTCCGCAGTGAATAGAGAAAAAGGAAGGGCGTTGCTGCAATGCGGGCACTTGAACATAACCGTAGAATAACCTATCTGTTAGGTAATGTCAAGACAAAATTGGCTTGATCTACAAATCTTCCTGGCTAGCACCACCCACTCACCCCAACCTAGAAACGCACGATTCGCGAGCTCAGCTAAGCGCTGAAAGCCTTGTCCGGCGAGGATCTCCGCGATTGGCGCACTCCGTTAGGGTCTACTATTTTACCCCATTGGGCCGCGTTTTGTTACCTCACAAGCCTAGTTGATTCAACCATTTAGACCCTTTTCGCTGGGCCGCAAATAATGGCGCGCAACAGTGGTGTTGCGACCCCCTGGAGGGCGAGTTCCGCGCAGCCGGTGGAGTGCTTGCGCTGCGTAAATGTCCCCCCTGGCGAATCGATTGTCGAAGGGGTGGCGGGTGCGGTCTTGGGAAGGTGCTATGGCCCACCCACTCACCCCAACCTCAAAACGCACGCATTTGCGAGCTCAGCTAAGCGCTGAAAGCCTTGTCCGGCGGCGATCTCCGCGATTGGCGCGCCCCGTTAGGGTCTACTATTTTACCCCATTGGGCCGCGTTTTTCTACCTCGCAAGCCTAGTTGATTCAACCATTTAGACCCTTTTCGGTGGGCCGCAAATAATGGCGCGCAACCGAGGTGTTGCGACCCCCTGGAGGCGAGTTGCGCGCAGCCGGTGGAGTGGTTGCGCCGCGCGAATGTCGCCGCTGGCGAATCGATTGTCGAGGGGGTGGGCTCGGCGGGATGAGGAAGGTGCTGGCGGGCACTACCAACTCACCCCAACCTCAAAACGCACGCATTTGCGAGCTCAGCTAAGCGCTGAAAGCCTGGCCAAAAGCAGTCATTCCGCGCAGACCAAGCGGTCATGCGACCACGAAAAGCTTGTGGCTGAAAAGAATGGGTCGCCTTTTCGAGAAACAAGGGCAAGGAGGGCAGTTTCAAGCACACGACCAGCTTCGCAGCGAACGACATTCCGAGTGTCAGCGGAAAAGGCGGATTGAATTCCGTCAAAGCACCCTGATGGAAGCTCCTCAACAAGACCCGGCTACCTGGGGCGCTGCTTACACGGCTATTGTGGCTAGCGCAGGTCCTTCCAGGGCGTCTCGCCGCTGACGTCGACCAGCTCGAATCCCAGCTCCTCGCTGGTGATAACCGGGGTCAGGAGGACGAACATCTTGGCGGGCTTGCCGCTGGTGTTGAAGCTGGCGTGCACCGTGCCCTTCGGCAGCCACATCGTATCGCCCGGGTTGAGCGTGCGCTTTTCCTGGTCGATCCAGGCCTCCAGCGATCCATCGATCAGGTACAGCGCCTCGTCCTGGTTCGGGTGGTGATGGAAGTTGAAGCCGTCTCCGGGTGCGAAGGTCAGGTCGCCGAAGAGGAGCTTCTCGTTCTCAGTCGGCTTGCTGAGCATGCCGAGGATGCCCATCCCCGGGAATTCCTGGCGCGCCACATCCTTCGCCTCTATGAACTTTCCGCTCATGCTCTCCTCCTGCTTGTGTTGGCACGGTCAGCTGAAGAGCATCAACGTGTCACACTCTGAACGGCTATTACCAGCCGCGCAGAATGCCCTTGTTGCCCGGCGATCAGATGGTCGGTGCCGTCATACCACCCCGCTCGCACAACAGCGCCAGCAGGAGAAAGCCGGCCACGGCTCGGGTTCTGAGCACTTACCCGCTGAGGAGGAGTCGGCGTTGCCTTCCCCTTTGCCGTTGCCCTATCCCCTCCCGGACATCCAGGCTCCCGATCAATCCGCTCACCAGTGAAACGACTTCACGAGGCTCTCTCCGGCCCGACCCAAATCCCCATCTGCGACCGACTGAAGTGAGGGCAAAGCCACAGGCAAAGGCAAGTCGAGGGGCGAGGGCACGGACAAGAGGAAGACGCTAGGGGCTCGCGTAGAAATAACTTGTTCATTCGATGCCGACCCACTCGATCTGCATGAACTTGATGGGCTTGTCCCCCAAGACTCGGTAGCCGTGCTTCACGTGCCGATTGGCCATGACCAGGTCCCCAGGACCTACCTCGACCTCGATCTCGCCCACCTGAAAAATAGCCTTGCCCTCCAGCATGAAGAAAGCCTGCTCGGTATCCGAGTGGGCGTGAATGACCGTATGTCCGCCAGGATCATACTGGACCAGGGCCGCAACCGCCGCTTCGGAATTGGCCTGGATTTCGCCGTCTACGTCGTTGGGGTACAAGAAGATGGACTGGCTGATTCCGTGATGGCCTCCGGCCTTCTCGCGGCTGAGCCTCACTATGGGTTTGGTCTTCTCCGAGACCACCACGCCGAAGGGCAGAGCCAGAGCCACATCCAAAGCCCCGGTCTTCCCCACGTCCAGGCGATCCTTGAAGGCGGCCCGCCAGTCGTCCTTCCAGCTCAGATCCTGGGTGTCGATCCCTCGGGAGGGCCTGAAATCAAAACGCAGCACACCGGTCCGGGCGGCGACAAACAGTTCGCCTGCCGCGCTAAAGACCAGCTCTCCCGGGGAGTCCAGATGGTCGTCGCGTATCTCCCCATTGGAGACCAGGGTAACGCCTCGGAGGCGCGCCCTGAGAATGCGATTCCCAGCCGAGTCACTGATGAAGATCTCACCCCAGGGACTCACCGCCGCAGCCCTCAGGCGACTACCTCCAAGAGACAGCGCCGTTTTCGAGGTAACGCTTTGGCCGGACTTCACCAGCTGGCCTATGCCCTCCGTGGCAAGACCGAAGAAATGTCCTTCCAGGGCAAAGACGTCCCGGTATTTCGAGCCTGCAGCCTCCCGGTACTCGTCCTCGGGCCGCGCCTCCTCCAGAATCGTCACTCCCTCCCTGGGAGAACCGGCGTAGGGCTCGAGCCGATTCGAAAATTGGTTGTAGAGCAACCGTCCCTTCTGATCCTCGTGGTTTCCCCCATAGCATCGCAAGATGTTTCCCGCCACCACGTCCAAGCCATGCAGCGGGAAGGTCCCGGGCAAGTCCTCCCTGGTGTAGGTCACCTCCAACGCCAGGGTACCGTGCCGGTCCAGATGATACTGCTGGATCTCGGATTTGCCCGTCAAAACGAAAAGCTTTCCCTTGGCCCACCCGGGGACCAGCATCAGGAAAACACACAACAGCGGTGGCAATAGCCTTCGTCCCAGGAGCATTTCTTTTCCTCCTTTGCCCCGTCTCGTCGCACTGGATGGTGGGAGAGGAGCCGTTGTCGAAGCGTCCCGGCGGAAGGCAAGACACCCAACCGCCCGGACTGCCTTCTCTCGATGCTATCTATGATAGACCGGCTCCAGACGACGCGGAAGCGCTGAAATCGGACGCTGTCTGTAAGATCGGGTGCCGACTATACTCTCCCCACCTTTGCTAGTTTCGTGAGGGCTTTGTATCCTTTGATGATGCGTCGTCTGCATTAGAGAACCCAAGAGTCGACATAGGAGCCTTTCGCCCTTCAATCGCACAGCTCCCGACATACAATGCCTGCCTGTCCCGAGTTGACCGAAAAACATACACTTCCTAACCGTGAACAAAAGGCGTGTCCCGTCTAATCGGACGAAAAAACGAGCGATCTCACATGCGCGACGACGGGCCGAGGAATGTTTCAACCGTCTGCATGATGGAGAATCCGATGTCAAAACTGTCGTCATGATGAGGGTTCTTGAATGTCGCAAGATCATAGTAACGGAACTTGAGCACTTGATCATCCGCGGCCATTCTGCACTTGATATTTTCAATCGAACTGACCTCATCCGACTTCCCGAGCCATATCCTAATGTTGAAAGTCTCAACTCCACTTGGCAAACAACTAGGTACGTCGAGAATAAGACCGCTACTAGGTGTGGTCCTGCTTTCAAGACAGACCAATGGAGGATTGGACGCATAAAAGTCCTTTGGATAGAGGCCGCATCCTTCAACCGGGACAAAATCCATTTCTCCAAAGTCCGGCCAGTAAGGCTTTGAATATCTCTTGTGTCCAGTCCTATCTGTCGAGTGAACCGCTCCTGAGGGGTGGGACGTATGGTGGAACTTGCCAGGGTTTAATAAGTGGTCAATATGATTAATAGAATGAAAGCTTCCGTCTTTCGACGCCCAAAGCTTGAGGATTTTCCAACAAGTCGTCCCGTTCCTCACGTACACCCTGAGTTTCTTTCTGTGCAACTGCAGAATTTCGAACGGAGAACTCCTTGGCCTCTCTTCTCGATAACCGCCCCCCTGCGCACACTTTTCAATCGCTCGCCGATGAATCGTTGAAAGGACCCTCGAAGGGTCGAGTGGGTCATGGGGAACAGCGTCAACATAGAAAGACGAAATTTCCTTTCGGTATCTAGGTTCTAACTTGCCGTCACGGTGTCTACGATAGTTCTCCATGGCAGCATGAAAGTGCTGGCTATGTTGGTCCTGCTCGGGCACGACTGCAGCGAACTCAATCTCCATTGCGTTCAAAATGTCAGCGGGTATCCTGCCATTTAGATTGTCCATCATCTCCACCATCTTACCTGAGGTACCGGC
The DNA here is from genome assembly GCA_965218775.1 of Acidobacteriota bacterium. Taxonomy (GTDB): domain Bacteria; phylum Acidobacteriota; class UBA6911; order RPQK01; family JAJDTT01; genus CAUZIZ01. The sequence continues at coordinate 18,745 of CBDCLS010000003.1, forward strand.
GCTAGCACGCCCACTATTGCTGGTCCTGGTGAGTCCCAATCGCAATTCGCATTCGGGAAACCGTGGCTTCTTGCTGTTTGGAAGCCCGAGGAAGCTGCGTGATCAGACTCTTGACAACCATACCGAACGAGGCACCCCGGCCACCCATCAATAATTGAAGTGGCCAGGATGCGTTTGACGGATAACAGAGGGCTACGACTCGCATTTGACATGGGCGTAATTCGTGACTGGTCTGCGAAGGACAAGGCAGACATCGTCGAGTTCGCCAACAACCGCAACGTATGGCGCAACATGGCTGATCGATTTCCGTACCCCTACACTGAGGCCGATGCCGTTGAGTGGATCTCGCGACAACTAGCGGCGACTACCCCAACCAACTGGGCCATTGAGGTTGATGGCCGCGCGATTGGCGGGATTGGGATTGATATACGCGACGGGATGTACGCGGGAACAGCGGAGATCGGCTACTGGCTTGGTGAACCTTATTGGGGGCGTGGAATTGCAACTGCCGCAGCCCGCGCCGCTGTGGAGGAGGTGATGCCCAGGTTTGGCCTACACCGCCTGCAGGCGCACGTCTTCGGGTGGAACCCCGCTTCGATGCGGGTGCTGGAGAAGGTGGGGTTTCGCCGTGAGGGGATGCTACGGCGGAGTCGGGTGAAGGACGGTGTGGTGATCGACCAGGTGCTCTACGCAATTGTCGACGAGGGCGCTGTAGAGTAGGGTCAATCCGTCGCTACTAGCACCAGTCCCGCGAAGCTAAGCCCAACGCCCAAGAACTTAGGCACGCTTCCCGATTCATCGAGCAACACCACACCGACCAGCGCGCCGAGAGGTACGCTCAACTGCCGAAATGCCACCAGGTAGCTCACCTCGCTGACAAACGACATAGCCACCAGAACGAGGGTGTAGGAGAAGTACATGATGAGTCCGGCGAACAGCGCAGGGGAGTGGCTTTGCATCGCAGAGAAGAACCTGCGTTCGCGGCGGCTGAGCAGGACGTAGACAGCGAGAAAAATGGACGCACAGAGACCTTCCAGAGGCGCATAAACCAGGGCTGCCGAGATCGCTCCAAACTCCGGCAAACCGCGGAGGATTCCAAGTGCTTGACTGTCCAGACGTGAATATCCTGCCGTCGCGACGGCGGCCAACAGAGCGAAGCCACAACAGGGGTTAAGGTAGTGTCGAATCGTGAGACCACCGAACCGCTCCAAAGGAATCAGCAGCCCCCCGATCACAACGAGACCAATCCCGACCAGACACTGCACCGTGAGCCGGTGGGTCGTGCCCACTAGGGCGGCCGACAGGGCAACGAATACCGCCGGAAAGGAGCGGGCAATCGGATAGGCAATCGAAAGGTCGCCAGTGCGATAAGCACCGGCCAGACTGGCGAAGTAGAGCGCTTGAAAAATCCCTGTGGCAAGGAGAATCAGCCAGACGCGGCCGCCGATGTGGGAGATCAGATGCGCGTGCCACCAGAGAAAGGGCAGCAGGCACAGTGAGCCGAAGGTGTTGGCGACGAGAAAGAACCCAGCCGACGGATGGCCACGCTTGCCTAGGAAGTTCCAAGCAACGTGCGCAACCACCGAAATGGCGACCAACGCCAGCGCTATAGATGACACGCCAGTAGACCGTTAGTAGAGCCTGGGATCAGTGTCACATCGAGCCTGCGTCGCTCGGATCTAATCCGTTATTAGGCCAAGCTACTCCCTCTCTCACTCAGGTTTCACGGCTACGAACGCAATCGCCCCCAACCGATCCTGGTATCGGCGAATCACCGACCTCATGGCTATGACGCGCTGACGTGCCGCCCCATCACGCAGCACGTTCACCAAAAGCCGGAGCGTTCCCAAGGGTCCTTCATCGCGAAGTAAGCGGCGAGGTTCCAGCAAATGAAACGGTGCCATGACCATGTCCTCTATCTCAAATCCAGCTCCTTCCAAAAGGGCGCGCCACTCCGATTGCGTCAGCGGGCGCGACCCCACATGCGCCACCTCTGAAAGGGCCTTCTCGATTTTGTTCTTCGTTGCGTCGTCCAAGTCGTCAGGCTTGAGACACGCCTCGTGGATGCCATACCGGCCTCCCGGCTTCAGAATACGCGCCGCTTCCGCAATGATCTGCTCTTTGTGCGAAGCCGTCTGCATGGTCAGCATCGCTTCCCCAAGTACCACCGTGGTCGATGTATCGGGCAGGTCAGTATGTTCGGCGCGCCCGATGACACGCTGTTGATTCGGTCCCTTCAGATAGCGGGAAACCTTTCTTACAGAGGCTTCGTCGCGGTCAATGGCCGTGTACTGGGCGGGGGCTCGGCTCAGAATCAATCGCGCCGTTGCCCCCACACCTGGCGCAAACTCCACCACCTCATCGGACGATTGCACATCAAGGAGGGCCAGCATCTGCCGGGTCAGCTCCATCCCGCCCGGACGGAGCGTCTGCTTCCCGAGACGGGCCAACAACATGTAGATGGGCATCTTAGACACATCCAGGTGTTCTCCTAGTCTGGGCTCGTGTTTCGACGTCATCTCTATCACTCCTTGCTTGCAATTCTAGCATCCCTCCGTTTGTGATCCCTCTCGCATAGGCCACTCATTGGAGGCGCTATGCGAGCAAGAATCCTGATCCTCTTATTTCTCCTAGTCCCTGGCCTGTCCTGCGCGGGCCGGATCAACAAAATGATGGCCTCCTGGGAGGGGCATCATTATTCCAAGCTGATCCAAAAATGGGGGCCGCCACAGCAGACCAGCGAGGATGGCAAAGGCGGCAAGGTGCTGGTGTATGTCGAGCGCACGGAATTTACCACTCCGGGAACCGCTACGTCGGACACCTCGATAAATGGCAAATCGGCGACGACGATGCGTATTCCGGACGAAACCGGCCGGTGATTCCAGAGGAAACCGGCCACTGATTCCGGAGCAAACCGGCCACCCAATCCGGCGGGAAACCGGCCACTAGAAACGGGATTTCCGGAACGGTGGCCGATTTCCCGGAAAGGCGGCCGGTTTCCCGGAATCGGTTCCCACGAGGGGACGGAGCGACGTTGGACTCCTTCGGTACGATGACTCCTTTTCGGAGGAGAGATCGTGCCGAACCAAAGGAAGTCCATGCGCAAAATCAAAAACGTCCTACGTCTGAAGTTTCAGCTTCATCTCTCGGATCGGCAGATCGCCCGTAGCTGCGTCCTGGCCCGCAGCACCGTAGCCGAGTACGTGCGTCGGGCCCAACGGGCGGGTCTGACTTGGCCGCTGCCGGAAGGCTGGGATGACCGGAGGATCGCTAACCAGTTGTTTCCTCCAACCGACAAGTCTCCGCCCAGCCCACGTCCACTCCCCGACTTCGCCACCGTCCATGAAGAGCGCTGCCGACACAAACATGTGACCCTGATGCTGCTCTGGGATGAGTACAAGCAGGTGTATCCGGAGGGCTATCAGTACAGTCAGTTCTGCGATCGGTACCATCGCTGGCGCCGCAAGCTGGATCTGGTGCTGAGGCAAGAACACCGCGCCGGCGAGAAGCTCTTCGTAGACTATGCCGGAGACACCGTCCCGATCGTGGATCGCTATACGGGGGAGACCCAAGATGCCTCGATCTTCGTGGCGGTGCTGGGTGCGAGTAACTATACCTATGCGGAAGCCTCCCTCCGCCAGGACCTACCTTCGTGGCTCGCGGCCCACACCCGGGCTCTGGAGTTTATAGAAGGTTGCCCCAGCGTCGTCGTCCCAGACAACACCAAAGATGCGGTCCATCGCCCCTGTCGCTATGAACCGGATCTCAACGCGAGTTATTCGGATTGGGCCGCGCACTATGGGGTGGCCGTCCTCCCGGCTCGGGTGCGCCGTCCTCGAGATAAGGCGAAGGCCGAGTCGGGAGTGTTGGTAGTTGAGCGTTGGATCCTGGCCGCCTTGCGTCACCGGACCTTCTTTTCCTTGGGAGAGCTCAACGAAGCCATCGCCGAGCTGCTCGTGCGGCTCAACAGCCGGAGCTTTCGCAAGCTCCCCGGCAACCGTCGGCAGCGTTTCGAGGACCTGGATCGTCCGGCTCTGAAGCCCCTGCCAGCCCAACGCTACGTCTTCGCCCAATGGAAGAAGGCCGGCGTCAACATCGATTACCACATCGAGTTCGACCGTCACTACTACAGTGTCCCCTACGTTCTGGTGGGTCAGAAGGTCGAGTTACGCACCACCGTCACCACTGTGGAGATCTTCCACCAGGGTCGGAGGGTGGCCTCTCACCGCCGCTCCTATCAGCCCGGCAAGGCTACGACCTTGGACGAGCACCGACCCGAATGCCATCGCCGCTATCTCGAGTGGTCTCCCTCACGCCTGATCCACTGGGCTCAGAAAGCCGGCCCCCATACCGCATCGGTGGTCGAGAAGATCCTCCAATCCCGCCGCTATCCCGAGCAGAACTATCGCTCCTGTTTGGGAATCGTGCGTCTCGGCTCCACCTTCGGAGAAGAGCGCTTGGAGCGGGCCTGCCGCCGCGCCCTGCGACTTCAGGCCTGCTCCTACAAGAGCATCCACTCCATCTTGAAGACCGGTCTGGACCGTGAAGCGGAACCGCAAGCGTCACCCCAACGTCCCCCGATCGAGCATGCCAACGTCCGGGGAGCTCAGTACTTTGAGGGCGAGAAAGGAGCCTCTCATGTTGGTTAATCCCACCGTCGAAAAACTTCAGGCTATGCGTTTGACCGCCATGGCCGAGGCCTTCACCGAGCAACTGGCCGATCCTGAGATGGCCCAACTGAGCTTTGAAGAACGCTTCTCCCTGATGGTCGATCGTCAGTGGACCTGGCGAGAGAACCGCGCTTTAGATCGCCGTCTGAAAAACGCCCGCTTGAAGCTCCCGGCCTGCTTGGAAGATATCAACTATCGCCGGCCTCGAGGGTTGGATCGCTCGCTGATCGCCAGCCTTGCCACCGGTCGCTGGATCCAGACCCACCACAATCTCATCATCGTCGGACCCTGTGGTGTCGGAAAAACCTTCTTGGCCTGTGCCTTCGCTCAGAAAGCCGCCCGAGACGGCTGGTCGGCTCTCTACACGCGCGCCGCTCGACTCTTTCGTGATCTGGCTTTGGCTCGAGCCGATGGCTCGCTCGACAAGCTCCTGCGCAAGATTGCCCGCACCGACGTGCTCATCGTCGATGACTGGGCCATGAATCCCTTGGCCGAGACCGAGCGACGGGACTTCTACGAGATCTGTGAGGATCGCTATGACAGTCGATCCACGATCCTCACCTCCCAGCTCCCCGTTACCCATTGGCATGAGCAGATCGGGGATCCGACCACCGCTGATTCCATCCTGGATCGTCTGGTCCACAATGCCTACCGCATCGACCTCGAAGGGGCTTCCATGCGCCGGCATCGTCACCCCCCCTCAAAGCAGGAGGACGAATCATGAGTCAAGCACCGCAGTTGAAAGTCAATGGTGGCTGGTTTGCAGCCGGGGCTCCCTTGCTGCAAGCGATGGAGTCCGTCAGCGACGGCGCGTTCAAGCTCTTCGTCTATCTGTGCTTGAAAGCGGATCGCTCCACCGGCGAACTGACCCTCTCGCCCACCCAGCTGGCTCGAGCCTTGCACAAGTCTCGCCGCTCCCTTTCCACCTATCTGGGCGAACTGCAGTCTCGAGGTCTCTGTCTGATCACACTGGCGCGCAATCAACACGAACCCACTCGCATCCAGATCAGCGACCCCTTCTGGCCCTACCAAAGATCTCACGCCCGGGAGCCCGAAGCGGCCGAAGCCCCTTACGTCGATCAGATCGCCCGTCTGCTGCTCGAGGCTCCTGGCGTTCAGTGCTCCTTCTCCCAGGCAGACCGCCAGTTGGCTGCTCGGTTCTACCGCCAGGACCTCTCTTTGCAGCAGATCGAGCAAGCCCTGCTTCTGGGCTGTGCCCGCAAGCACGTCGCCTGGCTCAACGGCCACACCGGAGGACCTATCACTTCCCTGAGCTACTTCGAACCTCTGATCCAGGAAGTGAGACAACAACCGGTCTCGGATCGCTACTGGGATTATCTCAGGAGTCGCCTCAGGACTCTGAGACAACAATGGAAACAACAATCTGCTGATGCAAACTTTGCATCGGCAACTCACTTAAGAAAGGAGAGACGAGATGATGCGTTCTCAACCAAAGAGCGTCATGCGGATTGACTCAAACCGGCCACTTCGGAGATGATTATTAACCTCCAGCGTCGCTTCGCTCCGACCCGGCCGGTTTCCTCCGGATTCGGTGGCCGGTTTCACCGGAATACGCAACGACGACGACGATCTATGTCCCTCCGAAGACCCACGGGTGGAACTCGTATCGGATGTTCTATGTCAATGCCGAGGGGATCATCTACTCGTGGCGGTGGCAGGGGTTGTAGAGCGCGGTTGCGGCGCACAACGGATCGCGGCTTCAACCCAGCTCTGCGATAGACTGATCTCCCCATTGACCGCCTACTAAGACACCGGTTACCGTGTGGGTGCGCCATGACTAACCCTGACTCCTCTCTCCCAGGCCAAGAAGACATTATGGTTGAGTTACTTCAATTGGCCCGTGGTGGCAGGGTGCATTCTCTAGTTCAAGCTGCGGAGGACCTGGCGCAGGCGTTCGACTTGACTGGCGAGGAGGTGAGGACGATCTACGAATCGGGTGACAAACCGTTCCTCCTTCAAGATCCGCGCCTTGATATCAGCGTCCTGCAGCACGGCGCGCCCCCGCTCCGTGATGAGGAAATCGATCTCGGAGTCGACTGACTCCAATAGCCCCACCTCCAACAATCGAATGTAGGCCCGGAGGACCGAAGCTAGCTGGCGTTGATCTGCTTTCGCTGATCCTCGCAGAGCCGCCAGCGAAGTCGGGAGGACCTGGGAGAGCGTATCCACCCGAGTTTCGACGCAGGCTTGTGGAGCTGTTTCGAAATGGTCGCAGTGCCGAATCCCTTGCCGAGGAGTATGAACCATCAGCGCAGACGATTCGCAACTGGGCCAAGCAAGCGGAGCGCAATGAGCGAGCCCAGGGCTGAGGGCCCTCGACGACCAGGCTGAGCACGCGGCCATCCGCTGCTTATACCCCTCCCAACACCCTATCTCGACCACCCCCTGAAGCTTCTCGCCGAAGGGAGGAAACACCAATCAGACCAGGAAGTCGAATTGCTGTAAAACAATGGAACCAAACGGTGTTAGACCCGATCGTTTTCTCGCATCAGATATAGAGAGAAGCTAACAGAGGGGCCTGCTAATATTCGTTCTGACAACGATAAATCCAAGGAACGGAGCTGCTATGAACTGAAGCATTGACGAGCCTCAACGAGGCCAGATGATCAAAGAGTAGGTGACCAAGAAAAAGGGGAATCAAGCTGTAACTTGATCCCCCTGGCGCCGCCTCGAAAGAACGGACGCTAATTACACTTCTAATTATACCCCTTCTTTCAGCTGCGCGCCAGGGTCGCTAAGTGCTCTAGACCGGAATTACGGTGACGTATTTTTTGCTACGGTGTCAAGGGCGCCTAAGCCGCGGGGGCGAAGACGGACCGGGGCTGCCGCAATTTGGTGAGCAGTGTTTTCAAATCGCCACGGGTGAACTTCCAGGCGAAGGGGCGGGCGATCTCCTGGTAATGGTCCTGAAAGTCGAGAAGACGAGTCTCCAGTTGCTGCAAGTCTTGGAAGTCGTTGGGTGAGAGCACTTTTCGCTGGACGACGGAGAAGTAGATCTCGATTTGGTTGAGCCAACTGGCATGGACCGGCGTATGAACCGCATGAAGATTGGGCCATTGACGTCGCAGTCGATCAGCACAAGCCTGCCCGCGATGGGAAGAGACGTTGTCCATGATCCAAAAGACTCGCGAGGCAGAGCAGTAGGGTTGCTGGGACATCACCTGATGGACGAGCTGATCGAAAGCGGTAATGCTCATCTTCGGTTCGCAGCGACCAAAGAGCCGAGCTCGTTGAATGTCCCAGGCCGCTAAGTAGATGAGAGCTCCTTTGCGATGGTATTCGGCTTCCACGCGCATCTCCCGCCCGGGTGAGGGAGGACGCGTCGGATGCTTTCGGAAGCGCGCCTGAATGCTGGTTTTCTCATCGGTAGAGATGACGAAATCGTGGTCTCCCAGCGGCTCTCCTTGCCAGATCCGCTGGTACAGATCCAGGACTCGACCGGCTTTTTCCTCAAAGGCCGGGTCACGGGGGAAAATCCAGGTACGGAAACGCCAAGGGCGAATGGCGTCTTGGCTGAGCCAGCGCCACAAGGTGCTCTCGCCGAGGGAGGCGACGAGGCCGCGTCGGAGCACTTCCCGATGGATGTCGGGAATGCTGAAGCGGGACAGTGGAATACCGTGTTCGGCGGGCAACTCGCAGGCGAGCGCCTTAACCGCGACGACGACGCTGGGGGGAAAAGCGGGACGTGCGCCCGCCTCGGGATCGATCGTCCAATCCCAGCACTCCCTGTTCAAAGAAGCGTTTTCGCCACTTACTGACGACCTGCCTGGGGGTATCCAGACGGACGGCAATTTCATCGTTTCTCAGTCCCTGAGCTGCGAGCAGCACAATCTTGGCCCGGATGACATCACAATACGATGACGTATATTTTCGCGATCGGTGTTGCAGCTCTCGCTGTTCTTCCTTGGATAGGGAGATCAGATAGGGGCTCACTTGCGGCATCTTACCACCTTTCGATGGTAAGCGTACCTGGGAAGACTGACAACGGAATTCTAGAAATAATACGTCACTGTAATTATGAAATGGTAGGACTAAGTAAATCGAAATGTGCCCTGCGTGGCACAAAAATTGGAGAGTATTAGTACGTATGAAGAAGAACGGTAAACAAGGGGGGTTTAACAAGAACGCCAGAAGTAGTAGTTCAATCGGCGAGAGCGCTAGGCAGCTAGCTGCTTCGGGCATTTCTACCATTCCAATCAAAAGCGACGGATCAAAAGCGCCTTCTATAGCGAGCTGGAAGCTGTTCCAGTCAGAACGTCCAGACGACGCAACGCTTAAGCGATGGTTCGGCAATGGCCAAAACAATGGCATTGCTGCTGTCGGCGGAAGGGTTAGCGGCAATCATAGACTTCGACGACCCAGGGTCGTATGAACGCTGGAGAAAGCTGGTTGGAAAGGTTGCCCCAGAGTTCCTCGAACGCCTCGTGATAGTTCAGACCCCAAGCGGTGGCTATCACGTCTACTATCGCTGTCGAGACGGTGTAGAGTGCAATCAGTTCCTCGCACGCCGGAAGAAGTCGAGTGGTAAGACGAAGATCCTTATCGAGACCCGGGGTGAGGGTGGATATGTCCTCCTGCCTGGCTCGCCTCCTTCCTGCCATCCCGCGAACAAGCCCTATGATCTAGTTCAAGGCGATCTCACCGAGATTCCGACGATCGACGCTTCCGAAAGAGACAGCCTCCTGCAGTGCGCCCGAGCTCTGAATGATTATGTGAAGCCCGCACGGGTGTTCGCCGAACCCTCCGATGGCGACGGCAATCGACCAGGTGATGAGTTCAACCGAGAGGCAACCTGGGAGGAGATATTGGAACCTGATGGCTGGGTGAAGGTGGGGCACAACGGAGAGACAGCGTACTGGCGCAGGCCGGGTAAGGAGCAGGGGGTCTCGGCGACCACCAACTATGGTGGAAGTGATCTGCTCTACGTCTTCAGCAGCAATGCCGATCCGTTTGAAGCCGAACGAGCCTATGGCAAGTTCTCTGTGTACACCTATCTCAACCACGGTGGCAACTTCGGTGCAGCAGCCGCCGACCTCGCGAAACAAGGCTACGGTAGCGAACCTGACCTTTTTTCGCTTACTTCGCTTATTTCGCAACCCAATCCAGCTGGCTGGCCGCACCCTCTAGGCGAAGAAGCTTTCCACGGCTTAGTCGGTGATTTCGTCCGAACAATAGAACCTCATACGGAGGCAGATCCTGCTGCTCTGCTGATCCAGTCTCTCGTCGCGTTCGGCAATGTCATCGGACGGAGTGCGCACTACCTTGTAGAGGCTGACAAGCACTACATGAATCTGAACGCCTTGCTGGTTGGTGAGACCGCAAAGGCCAGGAAGGGTACATCTTGGGGCCACATCAAACGAGTCTTCGAGCAGATCGATGACGACTGGGCATCCAAGAGAATCACGGATGGGCTTTCTAGCGGCGAGGGCCTGATTTGGGCCGTTCGGGATAGCTCGGACAATGAGTTCGGCATCGAAGACAGCCGCCTGCTCATCGTACAAGGCGAGTTTGCGGGCGCTCTGAAGGTCCTCAGGCGGGAGGGCAATACGCTCTCAGCCGTGATCAGAAATGCCTGGGATACAGGTAATCTGAACACGCTGGTCAAACATGATGCCGCCAAGGCTACTGGTGCACACATCTCAATCATCGGCCACATCACCCGACAGGAGCTTCTCAGATATCTTGACGAGACGGAAACCGCCAACGGCTTTGGAAACCGCTTCTTGTTCGTCTGTGTCCGCCGCTCGAAATCGCTGCCCGAGGGAGGCAATCTCAGCGACGAAGAGCGGAAGCCCCTGATTGCAAGCCTCAAGGTAGTTGCTAATTTTGCGCGCCGCGCGAAGCAGATCAGCTTCGACGAACACGCCCGCAAGCTGTGGCTCCAGGTATACGCCGAGCTCTCCGAGGGCAAACCTGGCATGTTGGGGGCAATGATCGCGCGGGCGGAAGCCCAGGTTGTGCGCCTGGCATCGGTCTACGCTCTACTCGATAAATCAACGACTATTTGTAAACCCCACCTGAAGGCCGCCCTCGAAGTGTGGCGCTACTGTGACGACTCGTGCTGTTACATCTTCGGTGAGTCGCTAGGTGACCCCCTTGCCGACAAGCTGATCTTGGAGCTTCGTCAGGCACCTGATGGTCTCTCAAAGACGAAGATCCACCATTTGTTCAAGCGCCACCAAACCGCGACCCAGATCGACCGCGCACTGACCCAATTGGAACAGCACGGACGTGTCCGCAAGGAATCGAAGACTACAGGAGGACGCCCACTAGAGACCTGGTTCGCGGTAGAGAGTGCGAAAAAAGCGAAGAAAGCGAAAAAAGCCGCATGAACCGCTCAACAACGGCCTTCAGTTGGCCTGAACCCTCATCGAGGACCTGTTTATGAGCGAACTGGATCAACCACCCACGAACCTTCCACCCGCACAAAGCGAATCGGAGTGGACGCAACTACTAACCCGGATCGAAGAGATCCCATCAGCTCCGCCTAAGGGAGCAGGAGACTGAATTATGTATCTAGACAATGTTCAACGAGAGTTTCAGAACTGCCTAGGCATCACCGACCGAGCCGCAATCCTGTTCTCCCGCGCGGCCCTCATATGCGGCGTCGAGGATGTCGGTGGTCTTGTCGAGCGGTTGACGCAGGTGCGAACTTTGATCGCTGCTGGCGTCGTCGAGAGGGCAGCAGGCAAGCTGAGAACGAGCCGATGATGAGGAGAAAACCGAACTACCTGATCCAAGTCCCAAACCAGCGACTGTTTAACAGCAAGAGCGCCGCACGCTATCTCGACGTGTGCCCGGACACGTTGCGCAAATATGCCGACCTGGGACGGCTCAAGGCACGTCGACTGGAAAAGCGTCGGGTCTTCGCCCTGGAGGATCTCGACAGCTTCATCGAAGGCTTGCTCGAATACACCCCCGCGCCATACACTCACCTTGGCGGAAAACCCGGTGGAAAGGAGATAGAGAATGGGAATTAACCGGGTTACAAAGCGAGGTAAACAACACATTGAGGTACGAAAGCGCTGGCCAGATGGAACAACCTTTCGGCGGTACTATCCGAATATGACGTTGGCGAAGCAAACATTGATGCGAGTTGAGACATCGATTCTGGATGGTTCCTGGCAGCAGTGGAAGCAGGAAATGGAGGGCGGCGCAATGCCGACCATCGCAGACTTCTCCGAGCGCTTTCTGGAAGAGTACGCGAAGCCTCGAATGCGCTCTTGGGATCGGTATGAGCTTTCGTTGCGCACCATCGCAAAGGATCTAGGGCGAGTCCTGCTGGACCAACTCAAACGCGAGAAGCTCTACAAGTGGATGAAGAAGCGCAAAAACCAAGTCACCGCGGCCAGCGTGAATCGGGATATCGCTGCTCTGAAAAAAATGTACTCTTGGGCAAATGAGATTGGCGTCCTCCACGACAATTCGTTGCGTGGCTTTCGACTGTTCCCGGAAGAGATAAAGGAGCGTCGACCTCTCACACTCGACGAGTACAACTCCTTGCTGAGGATGGCCCACGAACCGCTGCTACGGATCTTTCTTGCCATCTTGGGTGAGACGGGATGCCGTCGGTCTGAAGCTCTGCATTTGAAGCGTAGTGACCTTGATTTCGTGAATCGCACGGTGACCTTTAATCGGGTGAAGAATAGAAAGGCTCGTGTCGTACCAATGTCGCCACGCTTAGACGTTGCGCTCCAGAAGTACTCGACCTCAGCTACGAACAGAAGCGGCTACGTGCTGATCAATCCCCACACCGGCAGACGGCTGGTAGATCCGAAGAAGGGGTTTGAGAGCGCAGCAGAATGGGCTCAGGTCCCGTGGTTAGGGATGCACGATCTGCGACGATTTCGGGCAACCCAATGGGCCATGGCAGGAATCCCGCCGCACACAATTCAGAAGCTTCTTGGGCATGCGAGCCTGCAAACCACGATGAGGTATCTGCAACATGTGGATGCCTCCTTTGATCTCGTGCGCGAGGCTTTTGAGCGGGAGAGTGGGAGACAAATGGGAGACACCCCTAGCGTGCCTCAAGAGGCGCTACCGCTAAGTCATTGAAAAGACTGGCGCGCCCGGAGAGATTCGAACTCCCGACCTACGGATTCGAAGTCCGGCGCTCTATCCAGCTGAGCTACGGGCGCGCTGGCTTTATTCTAAAGGGTTTATACCGCAAGTGTGGCTTCTTCGCTTCCACAGAAGGAAAAAACGGGAAGGGGAATGGGTGGGCGATGGGATTCGAACCCACGGCCACAGGGGCCACAACCCTGTGCTCTAACCTGGCTGAGCTACGCCCACCACAATAACTGACGGCTCGATGACTGAGGAGCGGACATTCTATTACCAAACGCTCACTCGCGGCAAACTTCAGACATCGTTGACCCAGGGTTCGGAAACCCGTATGTGTTTAGCGCCCTCCCTTGCCTTTGCCCGCGCCCGTGCCCTTGCCCGACTTCATCTTTCGGTCGTATCCAAGCCCTTGACCAACCCGGTCTGCATTGACACGATTTCAGACAACCTCTTCTCCGCCCGCTGTACATCGTCATTGGCGGCAAGGTGCAAGCGCCGCAAGATGTCCATGATGGCAGAGAAAAGCGAGGGATTGTCAGGAACATGCACGGGCAAGGGCGCGGGCGCGGGCAAGGGGGAGAAGTCGCGAAACACGTACGGAAACCCTGGGCTAAAAGACGCAACGCCGTTGGCGTTGACCTTACTGAGCTCAACAAACTCCCACCGTTCCGCCCCTGGTGAAGCGTCAAACCACGAACCGGTAGCCGGGATCCAGCTCCTGATGACAGACTAGGATCTGGTGAATGTCGTAGGGGTGGGTCGGTCGGCCGCTCAACCAATTGCGCGCCACCTGGAAAACGTGCTTCAGGCCGGCGGCATCGTCGATGTCAATGTCGGCAACGGTATCTGTGCCGTTGCTGAAGAAGGTTAGCTGCAAGTTGCCATAGCTGTCGTAGGTCTTGAAGCTACCCGTTTCCTCGAATCCGGGCGGCGGTTCGTGAAGAGCTCCACTGACCTCTCGGAGCAGGTCGTCTGCTACGCTGTTTATTGCTTCATCTCGGAGCTCCTCGGCTACTTTCACGAAAAATCGGTCTCCCCGGAGCCTCGTGAGCTTTCTGATATAGGGCAAGACGGTGCTTCCGTTACTCAAAGGGGTAGCCTCGGCCTTCTTTGTGATGTTCAGAAAACCGGCACGTCGGACATCATCCAAAGAATTGTAGAGGGCCTCTCCCGTCGTTCCCTGAAAGGAGGAAACGGCGTCACTATTGTCCAACAAGGTACGGACGGCGTTGGGCAACGCCTGGTATGAGGGAAAGTCGACTGACCTGACTTTTCTGGCGTCGATCGGGAAGCGGATCTGCAGGCTGGTGACGCCACTGGCCTTGAGGGTGACGAAGCGGCTGATTGGCTGGTAGGTAGGGGGATCGATCTCAATCCGGTATCGCCCCTGCGGATCGCCGTACAGATCACCGATCTGAAATCGTGTCGAGGCGTTGACACCCCTGGCGACCCTCCTGTCGCTGAGCGTCTGATGCCGCAGACTGACGTCTACCTTTTCCCCCAGGCGGTTCCCAAAGACGTCGACCAGATCCAAGCGTAGGGTTCCATCTCTATCCACAGCACGCCTCCTTTCTAGAAGAAAACCAGGTGTGCATCCTGCCAGGCGCCGGACGTCCTCTGGATGCTGGCCAAGACGAGGAGCATTCTGCCTCGGCTCCCCTTTCCTTGGACCGGATACTACCTCGCTCCAGGACAGGTGTCAAAGACTCGTATTCGTTGAACGTCAGATAGTCGGAACGTCTGAACGTCTCAGGTCAGGGTTGCTCCTGGAAAGGCATCTATTGATGTAAGAGCAAAACCTCGACCGGAGCCGTGGTGTGCAGGCCGAAGTCTCCTACTTACGAGCCTGCTCGACGCACGGCGGCCTGGAGACCACCGCCACGGTCACGGCTCTGTTAGGACGGCTTGTGACACCCTCGATGGAGAGGGGTTGAGGTTTCGTCCTGAGCGATCCAGCGCCTGGGAAAGTGCTTGGGCCTTGATCAGGGTCTCCTGGTACTCCGACTCAGGGTCACTGTCCGCCACAATCGCGCTTCCGCTGTGCAGAGACGCCACGCCGCCCTGGGTGCAGATGGTCCGGATGAGTATATTCAAGTCCACTTCACCCGAGAAGCTGAGATAGCCCAGCGAGCCGGTGTAGGCGCCCCTCCGTACCGTTTCAACTTGCTCGATGATCTCCATGGATCTGATCTTGGGCGCTCCGGTTACCGAACCTCCGGGGAATGCAGCCTTCAGAAGGTCTACCGCGTCCTTTTCGGGACTGAGGAGAGCCTCCACCGTGGAAGTGAGGTGGAAGACCGCAGGGAAGGTCTCGACGACAGCAAACTCGGGAACCCGGACCGAACCGACTTCGGCGACCTTCCCCAGGTCGTTCCTCTCCAGGTCGACAATCATGACGTGCTCGGCATGGTCCTTTTCACTGCCTGCCAACTCGCGCGCCAAGGACCGGTCCAGAGAGGGAGTCTCTCCACGCGGACGGGTACCCTTGATGGGGCGCGTGCTGACAAGGCGGCTGCCCGGATCGAAGTGCAGGAAACGCTCCGGTGAAGCGCTCACGATGGAGAAGTCTCGAGCGTCCAGGTAGGCCGAGAAAGGTGCTGGAGTCCGTTCCCGCAGATCGAGAAACAAGTCGAAGGAATCTCCCTCGAAAGGCCTCTTGAAACGCTGTGAGAGGTTGGCCTGGTAGATGTCTCCGGCAGCAATGTGTTCCTTGATTCGGAGGATCGCACGAAGATACTCGTCGCATCTGAAATTGGAGCCTGACTGAACGCCGATCCCTCGCTGAGAGAATGGGGAATACCCTGCTGTTGAGCCTTCCACGAGTGCGCCCGCTCGAGTCCCAGGATCGAACAGCTGCGCCCTCAGATCTTCCGCTCGAAGAACTGCACGCTCTCTCGCTGCCGCGCCTCGCAGAGGCAGTCCGGTTGAAGTGATATGAAGTTGGTCTTCCTCCAGATCCAGAGTAACGGCTGAGTCAAAAAAACCCAACCAGAGGTCGGGCATGTCGAGATCGGCGGGAAGGGCGCTTGGTACCGCCTCCAGGGTAGACTTCAATTCATAACCGAAGTAACCCATCGCCCCGGCTGGAAAGGGTGTGGGTGAGTCCTGACCTGGAAGTTGGAAGTCCGCCAGTAGACGGCGCAGAAGGGAGAAGGTCTCGCCCTGCTCCCGCCGACCTCCCTCCCATTCCAGAACGGCATGGCTCCCTCTTGCCGTCAGTATTGCGAAGGGATTCTGGGCAATTATGCATTGTCGCGACAGGGGCCGAACAGAATCCGGACGAGGCTCCCAACTGCTGTCCAGGATCAGCGTCGGGCCAGACCTGGAGCGAAGGCGGGCGTAAACACCTGTCAGGTCACACGGCAGCGGCATCGACAGGCAATACATGGGGCAATGATCCCTAAGGGGAACGGAATTTCTCCGGTTGAGGGTGCGGAGCCATGTACACCAGGCACACCAACCGTTGGCCGGAGTGGTTTTTCACTCCATGAGGTTCACCGGAGGGCGCCAGGGTGACATCCCCTTCTTCCAAGGGCCGGGTCTCCTGTCCTACCGTAAAGAGGCCACTCCCTTCAAGAATGTAATATAGCTTGTCATTTCCGTCATGATCGTGCAGCGCCTGTTCCTGGCCTGGCTCAAAACAATAGAGGTCGCAAAACATCCGCTCGGTCTCGAAGAGGTTGGTTTTCAGCATCTTCTCAGAGCGAAATGAAATGAGATCGGGAATCCGCTTCACCTGCATCACAGCCCCTCCTGCCATCCTCGGATGACTGCGAGTCTACTACAAAGCGGGGGGTTGACAAACGGGTGGTTGACAAAGACGTTGACGGCCGTAGCTCAGCTTGAGTCTCAACCCCCAGATCTGATATAAACGGACGCTTCGCCGAGCATGGATTAATAGGAATAAGGAGATCCGGCTGGGGCCCGGCCTCAGACTTGAATTTCTTCTGAGAGGACAGCATGAGAACAATCAAGGTTGGTGATTTTGAAGAAGAGGTCGTCGAGCGCAGCGATTATCCTCCCGACAAGGTGAAAGAGATCCTGGGGAAGGAGCGAATCGGCGTCATCGGCTATGGGCCCCAGGGCCACGGTCAATCCTTGAACTGCCGCGACAACGGCATCGAAGTGATTATCGGCCAGAGGCGCGGAGGCAACGGCTGGGAGAATGCCATACGAGACGGTTGGGAACCCGGAAAGAACCTGTTTGACGACATCGAAATGGTGGCCGAACAGTCCACCTTCCTGATGTACCTGCTCAGCGACGCCGGACAGGGCGAGCAGTGGTCGCGGATCAAGCCGCATCTCAAGCCTGGAGATGCACTCTGCTTCTCCCACGGCTTTGCAATTACCTATCAGGATCAGACCGGAGTGATCCCTCCGGAACACGTCGACGTCATCCTGGTGGCTCCGAAAGGCTCTGGGACCACCGTGAGGCGACTGTTCGTCGAGGGGAGAGGAATCAACGCTAGCTTTGCCATCGAGCAGGACTATACCGGTCGCGCTCGGGAACGGTGTCTGGCGTTGGGTATCGCCATCGGATCCGGTTATCTCTTCGAGACCAACTTCAAGAAGGAAGTTTACAGCGACCTCACCGGAGAGCGAGGCGTCCTGATGGGAGCGATCTACGGGTTGTGGTTGGCCCAGTATGAAGTTCTCCGGGCACGAGGGCACAGCCCCTCAGAAGCGTTCAACGAGACGGTGGAGGAAGCGACGCAGAGCCTCTACCCCCTGATCGCAGAGAACGGAATGGACTGGATGTACGCCAACTGCTCGACAACCGCACAGCGAGGCGCATTGGACTGGTTTCAACGCTTTCGCGACGCAAACCTTCCCCTCTTCGAGGAGCTCTATGACAAGGTGGCAGCGGGAGACGAGACGCGGCGTGTACTAGAGGCCAACCGTGACCCCAATTATCGGCAGGGGCTCGAGAAGGAGTTGGCAAAGGTTGAGAGCTCTGAAATGTGGGCAGTCGGGAAGTTGGTCCGCGAGCTGCGTCCAGAGCGGGCGGCCGACGACGGGGGAGACGACAACTAGGCTGAAACTTCAATAGTGAGCAGTGAGCAGTACCGGAAACAGCTGCTATCGCGAACGGGTAGACTGGCAGTATTACGAAGCCAAGCCCGGCAGAGCCGCGAACGACCCGATTTGTCAGCAGCCGACTTGTCAGCAATATGAGCCCAAATTCCGAAGAGAGAGCCGGACAACAGCAAGATTTCCGCTGACCCCGACTGAAATTTCTTTCTCGAATGGGGCAGCGCTTCTGGGCGCGGGACTTGACCACTGAGTATCAGACTCCGCTTCCGCAGGTTCTCTGACAACGGTTAAAACACTCACATGACCCGAATGACCGGTGGACAGATGGTGCTGGACCGGTTGGGGGTCCACGGCGTCGACCTTGTTTTCGGCGTCATCTCCATTCACACGTTGAACCTCTTCGACGCCCTGTACGATTGCCAGGACAGGGTGCGTCACCTGGGAGGTAGGACCGAGCTGGCCTGCGGCTTCATGGCGGATGGCTATGCACGGTCCAGCGGCAGGCCGGGCGTTGTCTTCACCAGCAGCGGACCGGGTGCAGCCAACTCCATCCACTCGATGGGGGAGGCCTATCATTCCAGCTCTCCAGTGCTTCAGATTACCACCAACGTAGAACGTGAATATCTGGACCGGACCTTGGGGATTACTCATGAACCCAAGGAACAGCTCCAGATGTTCCGTTCGGTGACAGATTGGAACTCCCTGGTAGAAGATCTGGACTCGATACCTGGACAGATCGACGAGGCGTTCGTGCGCTTCAAGACCAGGCGTCCCCGCCCTATCGAGCTGGAGATTCCCACCGACCTTCTGGGCGAGACTGCTGAGGTAACCAGCCACCGGCCGCCCGGCGTAGTGCCTCCTGCGGCCACAGAGGCTCAGGTTGAAAAGGTACTTCAGGAGATACGACGGTCCCAACGACCCCTTATCTGGGCGGGTGAAGAGATCAGTTCCACCGGCGGCACGGAGGAGCTGATCAGGCTGGCAGAAACCCTGGGAGCTCCGGTAGTGACGGCAGACGGAGGCAAGGATGCGTTCCCCGAAGATCATCCCCTTTCACTGGGGACTGCTCTGGGAGAGCGAATCTGGGGTAGAAACCCAGTGCACGAGTTTATCGGGAACTGTGACCTGGTACTCGCTCTTGGAGCCGCTCTTCCTTACCGCACCACATTGGGAATCGGCATAGAGATTCGAGGCCAGCTGGTGCAGGTCGCGCTGGACCCCAGCTATCTGGGACGGAACTATCCAGTCTCGGTGGGAATCGTCGCCAATACAAAGGTCGTGGCAAAACAGCTCCTGGATGCACTCGGTGACAAAGAACAGGCGAAAGATGATGCCTACCTGGCCGAGGTACGCCACCTCCAAAAGCATGTCGAGCAAGACCTGAGGGAGCAATGGCCCAATGAAGTGAGAGCCATGGAGGCCATCCGATCCGTCTTGCCACGGGAGACCATAACCTGCTGGGATACCACCGTTCCTACCAGCCGCGCCAGCCGTGCTTTTCGTGTTTACCGACCCCGAACCTTCATGAACCCCTACGGCTGGGTGGGAATCGGCTTCTCCTTCCCTGCCGCCCTGGGAGCCAAAGTCGCCAATCCCACGATTCCGGTCGTCTGTTTTTCGGGCGATGGAGGGTTCCAATACTGCCTCTCCGAACTGGCAACCGCGGCTCAGTACAACCTGAACGTAACCGTGGTCATGTTCAATGATGATGCCTGGGGAGTCCTGAAAGGGTTCCAGGAGCGCTCCTTCGAGGGGAGATTCATCGGAACCGAGTTACTGAATCCGGACTTCACCAAGCTGGTAGAAGCCTACGGATTCTCGGGGAAGCGAGTGGACACAGTGAAGGAACTGCTACCGGCGCTTGAGGAGGCCATTACCGCACCGGAGCTGACTTTCCTCGAGGTTCGTATTCCTCGAGGACTGGGCGGGCTCACCTGATCGAACCTCGCGCGTCCAGGTCACCGATGCAAGAACTATGGAAGCCTGAAGCGCGAGCGAGGGGGTGGTGGAATGCACTCTTGGCCACGCATCTCGCAGATTCCCAACCCCTCGCTCGCGCTTCAGGCTTCTATGGCTCAGGCAGTTTCTTTCTCGAATGATCCAGCGCGGACCTGGGGGTGGGGCTGACCTGCCTCCCCAAACCCGGCCACTTTATTTTTCGCGGCGAGCCCATTAAGATCTCGGCATGTCCCCAGCAGCTTCGTCGAAGTCTTCCAACGTTGAGGCCCTCCGCTTCATCGCCCTCTTTGGCGCTCTGGTTGTAGGTTTGACATTTCTGGTTCAGTACCCGTGGATCAACCAGCAACTCATTCTTCCGTATACGGAATCCATCGCCTGGTTGAGCCATGGAGTACTGAGGCTCTTCGACTCCGGCGTCACTGTCTCGAGTACGATCATCCAGAGCGGACAGCTGGCCGTGGACATTCGCAAGGGCTGCGATGGCGTGGTTGCTACCTTGATTCTCATCTCGGCGTGTCTGGCCTATCCGTTGAGCTGGCATCAACGCTTCTGGGGAACGCTCTGGGGATACCTCTTGATCCAGGTGTTGAACCTGATTCGAATTGTCGGGCTGTTCCTATTGATTCAGCAAGGGTCGCATCGAATCTTCGATTTTTTCCATACCTATGTCTCTCAATTCATCGTCATTGCTGCGGCAATGGTTTTTTGGATCTACTGGGTCGGACGACAAAAGGCTGTCGCCAGGTAGAAGGTTGGCGCTGTTTCTGTTGTTTGTGCTGATCCTTTTGGGAGCAGGGTGGCTGTTTCTCCCCTTGCTGGACTCCTTATATATCCGGATGCTGGCCGTGGGCGGAGAGGTCTACTACTCCCTCGAAGGCAAGAATCTCGACTTTTCTGTCCGGGGCTCAGAGATCTTCTTCCAATCTCGGGCACGACCTCGATTCGAAGCCAACCTTTCGCCCGAGGCCATCTATTCCAACATAGTCATTTTGATGGCGCTGGTCTTGCCTACCCCGGGAATGCGCTTGAAGAAGCGTGCAGCCGTAGTGGCAGCCGCGCTCGGGCTTCTCTACCTTTCCCACGTTGCGTTTCTTGTCACAAAGGTGGAAGTTACCCTGGTCACGGTGGATCACCCCATTGCCGGGGCCGCCTGGCTCTGGAAAGCCTTGGACAATGCGTTTGAGATCGTCGGGAAGGCCTTCTTCCCGATCCTCATCTGGATGGCCTTGACCCTTCCCTACATGATGGGGCTTGTGGACCCGGTGCCGACAACAGGCAAGGACCGGCCCACGGGGAGAAACGATCCGTGTCCCTGTGGCAGTGGCAAGAAGTTCAAGTACTGTTGTGGTTCCTAGAAGTCCGGAGAAGACCCGATACCAAGAGCTCCACTCCAAGCCGATGTCTTTCGTTTTCAAGCCCTTCCACACTTTCTCCCTTCACTTCGGTGAGCTGCTGTCGGGACCCAGTGGAATAAAGCGCCTGATTGTCATCTTGTTGGGGGTGTTGCTAGGCTGGTGGATCTATGTGCCACTGCACGAGTTTCTCCACGTTGGAGGATGTCTCCTGGGAGGAGGACAGGTCAAGACTCTGCACCTTGATCCACTCTACGGAGGCCACATCTTCGCTTCTCTTTTTTCCTTCGTGAGCGCCGGAGGAGAATACGCAGGAAGGCTCACCGACTTCGATACCGGTGAATCCGACTGGGTCTACGCTTTAGCTGTCTACTCGCCCTTCTTTCTGACACTTCCAGGGTTTCAGCTGATGAAGTGGTCTGGAAACTCCTACAGGAGCCTCGTCTTTGGTCTGGCTCTCCCCTTCGCGTTTGCCCCCATGATCTCCTTAACCGGAGACTTCCTCGAACTCGGTTCTCTGACCCTTTTCCAGCCCTGGCGGGGGAGCGAATCAATCCATCGGTCGCTGATCAGTGATGACCTTTTTCGCCTCATTGAAGAACTCGGCTCGGACACCAGCACACTCTCACTTGATCAGCCCGTTGTTATCTCCTTTATCGCCCTATCCGTCATAATGGGAGCCGGAATGGCGTGGTTAACCCTGATGGCGTCTGAGATGCTAACGGCCGACTGGGGTAGGAGGGATTGTTGACACGTTTCGGGAAGTTTCTGATCTTGTTGCTGCTGGTGACATCCGGCTGGCTCTTCTGGACCTGGGATTCCTCACCGCCGACGGTAACATGGGGGAACCCGCCTTCAACCCTGGGCAAGGCCACGAAGTTGACGATCGACCTGGCGGACAAAGGGAGAGGGATTGAGGCTTTCAAGATCCAGGCGTTTCAGTCGGGCCAGTCTCATTCGCTGCTCGTGCCTCAAGTCGATGGCAGCAGTTCCTCCTTTTCGGCTGGCTCCCAGCAGACGACCTTGGAGTTGAGCCTAGAGCCGCTCGTGGATGCGGGGAGCCTCTCGGAAGGAGAGGTCACTTTGGAAGTACAGCTGTCCGACCGGGGCAAGATCGGACTCTGGTCCCGAGAGGTGTCGCATCGTCGTTCCTTCACCCTGGACTTGACGCCTCCCCGTATTGAGGTGGTGAGTCGTCAGCACTACCTGAGGCAAGGAGGATCACAGGCGGTGCTGTATCGGGTATCCGAATCCAGTCCCGCTTCGGGCGTATTGTTGGGTAAACGCGTCTTCGCCGGCTATCCTGCCCCCTGGAAAGGAAGCGATGTCTACGTCTGCTTGTTTGCCCTCTCTTACAACGAGAAGGCGGTAACACCGGTGTTCGTGTGGGCTGAGGATCAAAGCGGAAACCGCGCGCGAACCGGGTTTCAGACGGAGCTGCTGCCAGGGCGATTTCGGAAGAGAAAGATCAATCTTTCTGACGGCTTCTTCCAGGCCATTCTGCCTGAAATCCTGGACAGAGTTCCCGCAGTGAAAGAAGGAGCTACTCCCCTTGAAACCTTCCTCGAAGTCAACGGAAAACTGCGCCGGATCAACCATCAGCAGATCGAGGCCATCGCTGGGAGGAGTGTTGCTCGCCCCCTGTGGGATCGAGCCTTCATGCAGCTCAGCAACTCCAAGGTAGAGTCGGTTTTTGCCGATGAACGGACCTACTACTACAAGGGAAAGAAGGCAGACGAGCAGACCCATCTGGGCTTCGACCTGGCCTCCGTGGCGAGGACTCCGATCGAATGCTCGAATGACGGTGTCGTGGCTTATGCGGACTATCTGGGTATCTACGGAAACTGCGTCATTTTAGATCACGGTCTGGGATTACTTTCCCTCTACGCTCACCTGAGCGCGATCGAGGTTAAACTCGGAGACAGCGTCTCGAGGGGGCAGTCCGTGGGGATCTCAGGGCAGACTGGCCTGGCTGCCGGAGACCATCTCCACTTCAGCATGATCGTCCAGGGGGTGCACGTGAATCCTCTGGAGTGGTGGGACCCGAAGTGGGTGGGACAACACGTGCTTTCCAAGATCAAGGCCGAGCCAAACGAGTAGATCATGCGAATCGCAACCTGGAATGTAAACGGACTCAGGGCCCGCTTCGATTTCGTACTCCATTGGCTGCGGGCACGCCAGCCCGACGTCGTAGGACTGCAGGAGCTGAAAGTCGCGGAAGACAAGTTCCCCCATGCCGAGTTCGAGGCTGAGGGCTATCATGCTCTCATCCATTCGGCCAAGGCCTGGAATGGAGTGGCGATTCTCAGCCGCGAGTCCGGACAGGTAAAGCAGAGAGGACTGCCAGGTCAGGAAGACATGGGCCCGCGCCTGATCAGCGCCTCTCTGGGTGAGCTTTTTTTCATAACCATCTATTGTCCCAACGGGAAACATCTGGCTCATCAGGACTTTGGGCGCAAGTTGGAATGGCTGGATGCGCTCGGGGACTATCTCGAGGGCCAACACACAGCCAGTGGGTCAATCATCCTATGCGGCGACTTCAACATCTGCCCAACTGATCTCGACAGCTGGAACCAAGAAAAGCCTGGGGACCAGATCTTCCACACGGAGGCGGAGCGAAATCGCTTTCAGCGTCTCTTGGATTGGGGGCTAGTCGACGCCTATCGAGAGCTCTTTCCGGAGCGCCAGATGTTCTCCTGGTGGGATTATCGTGCAGGCGCCTTTCACAAAAACCAAGGGCTGCGAATCGACTTCGCCCTGGCCAGTCAGAGCGTGATGAAACGTGTCCTCGACGTCGAGATCGATCGTGACTACAGGAAAAAGAAAGAGGGACTGACAGCCTCGGATCACGCTCCCGTAATCGTAGATCTTAGTGTATAGTTGAGCTACAGCTTCTTTTTGATACGAAAGGATCGCGTCGACGATAGCCGCGTCGGCAACTAGAGCCCAATTGTCGGTCGGCTTGGGGACGGGAAGACGAGATCCTTCTTGGTGGGCTCACAGCTCCTGTCTGGACCTGTCTTGAAAAACGCAGAGCTTTTGGATGCTCCTCACTAGGCCACGACAGTATCGGAAACGGGATTCCAAGGGGTATGGAACCTGAACGCTGGCAGAGAATCGAGGCGCTTTACCATGAGGCCCTCGCCCAGCCCGCCGCCGAGCGCGCAGATTTTCTTGAGTCAGCGTGCTCTGGCGACGAAGAGCTGCTCCGAGAACTGAAATCTCTCCTCGACAACTGTTAGGGAATTCCAGCGGAGAGTGGCGGGACTACTACGACAACCTGGCGACCGGTTTCTATGAAAGTATCAAGAAATATACCTTTGGCCTGGACGACGTGTACACGGTCAGTCCCAACCTACTCCTTAATTTCCGCTACGGCTTCAACCGGGGATCCGATCCCCGGGCGCACAAGAGCATGAGGCGTCACCCGGGCGGATTCTTCGACATCACTACGCTGGGACTGTCGCCGGATCTGACCAGCCAGCTGAATTCGGACCTGACGGCGCTTCCCCATATCGTGATTCAGGGTTACAGCGGGATCCACGACGAGACCAGAAACCACTTCCAAGCGAGTCAAGTCCACAGCGTGGAGCCGTCGGCAGACATCAACCGCGGCAACCACAACATCAAGCTGGGATTCGACTATCGAAGCACCTTCTTCAGCACCATCAACAACTCCTGGACCATGCCCCGATACCACTTCGCCTGCGATTACACCAATGGCCCCCTGAACACCGCGCCCGGTGCCCAAGGTCAAGGGATGGCTGCCTTTCTCCTGGGACAGCCATCCGGAGGATTCATCAACCGGGCGGATAGCGCGACAGCACACAACAACTACTACGGCCTCTTTATCCAGGACAATTGGCGTCTCACGCCCCGGTTGAGCTTCAACGCGGGTCTGCGGTGGGAGTACTTCGGATCGGTGACGGAGCGCTTCAACCGAAGCGTCAGGGGTTTTGATTTCAATGCCGACAGCCCCATCGCGGCTGCCGCCACCTCTGCTTACGCAGCCAATCCGATCCCGGAGATCCCGGAAGACCATTTTTGGGTCAAAGGAGGGCTGACTTTCGCCGGGGTCAGAGGTGAGCCGCGCGAGCTATACGCGGCGCCGAGGAATCTCTTCGCACCTCGCTTCGGTTTCGCCTACCAGCTGGGCGACGAGACGGTGGTGCGCGGAGGCTATGGTCTGTTCCACGTACCCATCGGGATCTTCGGTATGCAGAGGCTGTCGCCGATCTTGACCGGCTACAACCAAACCACGGACTTGGTTCCCAGCTTCGACAACGGAGTGACCTTCGTTGCGGACATCTTCGATCCGTTCCCCTCAGGTCTTCTGAGCCCCTCGGGGAATTCTCTGGGGCTGGCCACCAATCTGGGACAGAGTGTCGCTTCTTCAATCACAGCCGTCTGGAAGTCCCCTACAGCCAGCGCTGGTCCCTGACTCTTCAGCACCTGCTTCCCTTCAGCACGCTGCTGGAAGTGGGTTACGTGGGCACCCGGGGTACCAAGCTCATGGGTTCTCGCGACCTCAACGTGATCCCGCGCCAGCACCTGAGCACCGCCAGCCAACGGAACAACGAGAACATCGACTTTCTGGGGCAGACCTTCCCCAATCCCTTTGCCGGACTGCTGCCGGGGACAGGCCTGAATACCGGCACCATCTCCCGGCAGGAACTGCTACGGCCCTTTCCCCACTTCCGAGCCGTGACCCTGAGGCAGGTCAACCAGGGCTACAACTGGTATCACGGTCTGGAGACTCGCGACGAGAGGCGCCTATCCGAAGGTTACAGTTACGTCCTCTCGTACACCTGGTCCAAGTCGATGGGGGCCACCGGCTACCTGAATGCCAGTGATCCGGTGCCTTATGAGGTGGTGGGAGTTGCGGACCGCACCCACAACTTGAAGCTGACAGGCATCTGGCAATTGCCCTGGGGACGGAGACATCCTCCGGGAGGCTGGCAGATCTCGTCCGTGTGGCAATTCCAGAGCGGCTTTCCCCTGCCCTTTGGCGACATTTTCACCACGCCGGGCTTTGACCCGAAGAAGCTGCCGAGCCCCAATGCGACGG
This sequence comes from Acidobacteriota bacterium, assembly GCA_965218775.1. GTDB lineage: Bacteria > Acidobacteriota > UBA6911 > RPQK01 > JAJDTT01 > CAUZIZ01. The sequence continues at coordinate 44,913 of CBDCLS010000003.1, forward strand.
TGGAAAGATGGTTCAACATCGATGCCGGATTCGAGCGGGATCCCAGCAGGGCGCCGGAGGGGACGCATCTTCGCACCTTCCCGTTTCGCTTCAGCAACCTGCGCTCGGCGCCCGTCAATTTCTGGGACATCAGCATCATCAAGGACACCTTCATCGCCGAGGGACACCGGATCCGTTTCCAAGCACAATTCTTGAACGCCTTCAACCACTCCAGCTTCGGACCTGTCGTGACGAATCCCACGAGTGGCAGCTTCGGGCTGGTGCGAAGAGACGTAACTTGGCCCAGACGGATCATGTTCGGCGTCAAATATGTCTTCTGATTCTTATATTGGGGTCGGCTCTAGGGACTCTAGGGCGTTGCCTTGATACATCGATTTAATGTGGATAAACTATCTATATGAAAGCTATACAGATCACGTTCGACGAAGAGTTGCTCCGCCAGCTGGACTCCACCGAGGAAGTCAGGCAAAAGGGCAGGTCATGGGTTTTACGCCAGGTGGTGGGAGAGTATCTCCATCGTCGTCGTAAGAAGAACATTACCGAAAGCTACACCAGGGCTTATGGACAAGGGGCTGCCCTGGGTGACGAGTTTTCTGGCTGGGAGGAGCAAGGTGAATGGCCTCAGAGCTGAATCGAGGAGAAATATGGCTCTACACCTTTCGCCCTCCTGACAAGAGACGTCCAGTCCTGATCCTGACGCGGCAGGAAGTAATCGGTCTTCTCAATACGGTCATGGCGGCCCCCATAACATCAACTGTCCACGGAGCGCCAAGCGAGGTACTCCTGGGAACAAACGAGGGTCTGAAAGGCGTATCGGCGGCGAACCTGGACCATGTTCAGACAGTTGAAAAAGCCCGTCTGAGACGCTTTGTGGGAACCGTTTCGCCGGCTAAGATGGCTGAAGTCTGTCAAGCCCTGTCGATAGCAGCTGGATGTAGCTGACCTGCATTTCTCACACCCGCTTATGACAGCTCAGTATTCAGCTGTCGGTCGACACTGTATTGTAAAGCCAGATCTTTGCAAACCTCCAGTCTCGCTGCACCGTCTCGGGTGAGACCTCCAGCACCGCGGCCGTCTCCTGGATGCTGAGTCCGCCGAAATATCGCAGCTCGACCACACGGCACTTTCTCGATCGAATTCGGCCAGCCGATCCAGGGCTCCGTTCAGGGCGATCAGGTTGGCAGCCTTCTCCTCGGCGGCCACGGCTGCCTCGTCCAACGGAACCTTGACCGCCGCCCCTCCGCGCTTGTCCGCCTGGCGGCCACGAGCGTGATCCACCAGGATATGCCGCATCGCCTTGGCAGCCACTCCAAAGAAATGCTCCCGGTTCTGGAAGCGCGCCTGCTTCTGATCCACCAGCCGCAGATAGGCTTCGTGGATCAATGCAGTGGTCTGAAGGGTGTGATCCGGATCCTGCTGTCGCATGTAGCCTCTGGCCATTCGCCGCAGTTCGGAGTAAACGAGCGGTATCAGCCTGTCGAAGGCGGCACGGTCCCCATCTCCCCAGGCAAGCAGCAATCTCGTGACTTCGTGTGAGCTGGAGGACATGGTTTGGCTCTTTGCTTGGACCTGTTTGCGCGTTGTAACACGCGCCCGAAAGCAGATTCTTTATGACGGTTTTCAGTCGTCGTTTTCGTTTGCCAGGATGAAGGCCATCGACGGTTGGCCTCGAGCAGTGGTGAAGCAGTTGGCCACCAAGGCCAATTCCACATGAGAAAAGTAGGGCCGTCGAAATCCGGGAACGGGCGCTTGGACCGGATCGTCGGGCGACCGCGGCCGACCGTGCTGACCTGGCTGCCATCCTGGCGGGACAGCAGAAATACTCAGAGGCCGAATTGCTCTATCGGCAGGCCCTCGCCGTATTCGAAGGGCTCTACGGCCCGGAGCATAAGGAGATCGCCGTGAACCTCAGCAACCTGGCAACCCTCGAGCAGGCGCAGGGGCGAACCGATGAGGCGGACCGCATCTTCCGGGGTGTGGTTTCGAAGATAGGGGTAGAAGGCGAGCTCAATCAGTACCAGCAGGCCACCTACCGCGTGGAACTGAGAATTGAAAATGAAGATGGATCTCTGCGGCCCGGAATGGCGGCTTTTGCCCGCATTGACTTTGACCGTTGGCTGGTCGCCAGCATCCTGTTGTACAAAGTCAAAGCAGGCCCTCCGGCCAGAGTTGTGGATGCTGTAGGAAGGCTCAGGCACAAGGTACGTCCGTCCCTGCTCTGTTTGACCGGATCATAAAAACCCGAAACGTGACTTGCATTTTCTCGTCGGGGTTGTATCTTGAGGGTTTGGCCGGAAGGATCGGATCGTCTTCGCACTGGGAGTTTCGAATCCAGATCGGGATCCGGGACGAGTGGAAGCCCACAAGGGAAAAACCCATGCGGAAAGCCGTGTTGCTGATCTCCTTCACTCTCTCCAGCTCTCTGTCTTTAAGGGCAGCGGACTGGCCCCAATTCCGGGGTCCTGATGGGCAGGGCCATTCCTCCGAGCGCGACCTTCCCCTGGAATGGAGCGAGGACCAGAACATCGTCTGGAAGATACCCATTCCTGGGCTGGGTTGGTCCTCACCAGTGATTCAAGGCGAGAGGATCTGGCTCACGACTGCCCTGGGCAAGGGACGTTCTCTCCGGACCGTTTCTCTCCACCGCAATGACGGCCGAGTCCTCAGCGAAGTTGAGGTCTTTCTAAAGAGTGATCCCGGTCGAATCCATTCCAAGAACAGCCACGCCTCGCCCACCCCTATCCTGGAGGGCGACCGCGTCTACGTTCACTTTGGAGCCTATGGAACCGCCTGCCTCTCCAGCGACGGACAGATTCTCTGGCGGACCCAGCTCAAGTACGAGCATGCTCATGGACCGGGAGGGTCGCCCACGCTCTTCGGTGACTTACTGATCGTGAGCTGTGATGGCACCGACGTGCAATACGTAGTGGCGTTGGATAAGCAGACGGGTCAGATTCGTTGGAAACAGAGTCGCGGAAAAGGACGAATGGCGTTCTCCACGCCGCTGGTGATTCAAGAGCAGGGGGTCGATCAGGTCGTAAGCACGGGTGGGGATCGAGTGGTTTCATACGATCCACTGACCGGGAAGGAGATCTGGTGGTTCCCCTACGATGGCTTCTCACTGGTTCCACGTCCGGTGTATGGGTTGGGGCTGGTGTATGTTTGCTCGGGATTTAATTCGCCCGTCCTCTATGCCCTTCGGCCGAACGGTAGAGGGAATCTCGCCGGCAGCCACCTGGCCTGGAGTTTGAGCAAGGGGGTGCCCTTCAATCCCTCCCCGGTGCTGGTCGGTGAGGAACTGTATATCGTCAGCGACAACGGTGTCGCGTCCTGTCTCGACGCCCGGACCGGAAAAATACTATGGAAAGAGCGCCTGGGAGGGAATTTTTCGGCCTCGCCGCTGGCGGCGCCGGAACGAATCTACTTCCTGAACGAGGAAGGAGAAACCACGGTCGTGGCTCCGGGAAAGGCCTTCAAGAAGCTTGCTACGAACTCCATCGAGGGGCGCACGCAGGCCTCACTGGCTGCCAACAACAACGCGATCTATTTGAGAAGCGCGCGGTTCCTTTACCGAATCGAGGAGACGGCGGAACAACCGAGATAGTCCTCAAGAGAGGGAGTGCGCCCAGCGGACCAGTTCTCATCTCCTCAAGTCGCTGAGGAAGCATCCTACGGCAGCGGTTCTTGGATTGGCGACTTGCCGGCCCTGCAGGGTCGCCTCAACTGCCTCTTCGAGGTCATGTTGGGTTGGCGCTGCGCGAAACTCCCCGAAATCGACATACTGGTCATCAATCCGGCCGCGATAAACCATTTCTCCCGCATCATTGAAAACCGCCACTTCGGGAGTGACCTCGACACCAGTCAAGCGGACCAACTCGTGCTCTCGATCTAGCAGTACCTCCCCAGGATATTCCCACTCCCTAACGTGTTCCTGGATCGCCTCGACGCTTTCATCGGGGTCGGAGTAGACCAGCCAGAAGGCCACGTTCCTGGGTGCAAACCGGGCGTGCAGTCCTCGCACCCTGGGGGCGTAGCGATTCGAAATAGGGCAGTCAGAACGGGTGAAGAGGAAGAGGTTAATGACGGCATCCTTGGCCTCGAAGGGATCGATCTTTTCCTCATCTAGATTCAGCACATCGACCGATGTGTCCCGATTCTGATGCCCACAACCGACAGCCAGAGCAAGCCCGACTCCAACGACCGTCAAGACTGGCAAGAATTTCCATTTCAGTGCCTGCATTGGCTAAATCTTTCTCTACTACTGTATCAGAACGCTGCGCACAGCCAGGCGGCGGGCTGGAGTAGAATCAATGAAATGAGGGCTCCCGGTATTCCGTCATGTTGAGCGGCGCGGCGTTCTCCATCCTGCTACTGGGGGTTCACTTCGTGGACGTGGCGGAGCAGTCCGGGCTCTCCTTCCAACATATCAGCGGCAGCACAGAAAAGAATCACATCCTGGAAACCATCGGCAGCGGAATCGCCTGGATCGACTACGATCAGGATGGGTGGCCCGATCTCTTTGCGGTCAACGGAGGGAAATGGGAGGAGCTGGCCAAGAGTAGACGCTCGGCTGGAAATGCACTCTTTCGCAACAATCGAGATGGAACCTTTCGTGATGTGACTCAAGCCGCCGGCGTAGCTGGATCACATTGGGGTATGGGAGCCACAGTCGCCGATTATGACAACGACGGGTGGCCGGATCTGTACGTCTGCAACTATGGTCCGAACACACTCTACCGGAACAATGGCGATGGCACCTTCAGCGACACTACCCAAAGGGCTGGAGTGGGAGATCCTTCCTGGAGCTCGAGCGCCGCATTTGGCGATGCCGATGGGGATGAGTGGCTGGATCTGTACGTTGTCAACTACGTCGACTTCGACCATCTGGATCCACCGTCCCGATCCCCGGACTGCGAGTATCGCGGCATTCAGGTTCACTGCGGCCCGAGTGGTTTAGCAGCGCTTGCAGACACTTTCTACCACAACAACGGAGACGGCACCTTCAGTCCATCCACGAAGAGATCCGGCATGGATGCTTCTGCCTCCTACGGTATGGGTGCCGTCTGGTGCGACTACGATAACGACAGCGACAACGATCTCTTCGTTGCGAATGATTCCCAGGCAAACTTTCTTTTCCAGAATCAGGGCAAGGGCAAATTCAAGGAGATCGCTCTCACCTCAGGAGTTGCCGTCAATGAGGATGGCCAGGCCCAAGCAGGCATGGGTGTGAGTTTCGGCGACTACGACCACGACGGCCATTTTGATCTCTACGTCACCAACTTCTCCGACGACTACAACACCCTCTACCGAAACCTTGGAAACGGCCTTTTCCGAGATGTCACCCGGCGGGCGGCCCTTACAATTCCCAGTCTGACTTTTCTGGGTTGGAGCACCAAATTCTTTGATTATGACAACGATGGATGGGAGGACCTGCTGGTGGCCAACGGACACATCTACCCCCAGGTCGACTCGCGGCCAATTCCGATCCAATTCCGACAGCGCAAGCTCCTGTTCAAGAACCAGGGTAACGGGAGATTCGGTGAGGTCGGGGCCAGTAGAGAGATGGGTCTGACAGTACCATGGTCCAGTCGGGGAGGCTGCTTCGCCGATTTTGACAATGATGGGGACGTCGACGTTGCCGTTAACAACCTGGACGCTCGCCTCTCGCTCTTCCGCAATGAGGGCGGCCACAAGTCCGGACATTGGATTCGGCTCCGCCTGGAGGGCAGAGAGAACCGAAGTGCCATCGGGACCCGGGTCATCATAGAAACAAACAGTAGACAGATGCAGGAGGTCCGCTCCGGCTCTGGCTACCAGTCAAGCCACGACCTTCGTCTACATTTCGGTCTGGGACCCGCTCAAAATGTTGAAAATCTAACAATTCGGTGGACTAACGGGGAGGAACAGAGCTTTCAAGACGTCGCTGGGGATCAAGGCTACTCCTTGAAGCAGGGAGGGGCCCTGGCCAGCGAGAAGCGGGTCCCCGGGACGAAGTAATCCTAACCAGCCCATCCTGGGCAACGAAAACGGCACGAGGAGACGGCGGTGATTGCCCGAATCCTTCGAAATTCGCTTGTTCGATATTCTGCGGTTTAGCGTTTATCGGTTGCCTTCTCCAGAGCAAGGAAAAAGGCGAAATCACAAACCGTAGAACACCGAACCTGCGAACGCCGAACCGTCTTCCTTAGCCTTCGAAATTCGCTTGTTCGATATTCTGCGGTTCAGCATTCATCGGTTGCCTCCTCCAGAACCAAGGGAAAAGGCTAAATCACAAACCGCAGAACACCGAACATGCGAACTCCGAAGTCGGGCGCAGCGGTGAAGTTTCAGGTTGGATCCCTCACCAATACTTGGGAACGTCTTCTTCTTCCTTGGTGATCATCTCAAGGACGGCTGGCCGACCGCTTTGGGACTGCTCGAGAGCCCTTCTGATAGCCGGTCTTATCTGGTCGGGAGTCTCCACGCGTTCGGCATGGGCACCCAAGCCTTCCGCCACTCGAGCATAGTTGCCCGAAAACTTGTTGCTTCCCCAATGCTTGGTGGCGTAGGGCATGTGGGCGTGGTAATGGGTCATCACTCCGTTGTTCAGAATGATGGTCACGATGCCGATCTCGGCTCTCGCCGCGGTTTCGATGTCGAGACCGGCCATCCCAAAAGCGGCGTCCCCCATGATATTGATGACCTGGCTTTCCGGGCTTGCCAGCTTCGCCCCCAGCGCTAGTCCCAGTCCGTATCCCAACTGGGTCGACTTGCCCCATCCGAGGTAGCCCCTAGGTGTCACTGTCTGCCAGAAGGGCACCAGCTGATCGCGCGGATAGCCGGAGTCGTGAGTCACGATCGAGTTCGCTATGTCGACTTCTGATGCCAGATCCCTGAAGACCCGATAGGGGCTGATCGGCACCTCGTCCGAGGCAAGTCTTGGACCCCACTCTGCCATGAAGGCCTTCTTGACTTCTCTGATCTCATCGGCGACTCCGTTTTCGTCGGGACGTCCCTCGGATCCGATCTGACGTTTCACTTCTTCGATCATCTGACTCAAGACCAGTCTGGCATCGCCAACGGCTCCATAGTCGACTGCATGGTCCTTGTTGATGTCCTCGGCACAGTTGGTTGACTGGGCCACAGGGATTCCCTTCGGCACAGGCGGATTGAAAACAAAATTGGTGAGGCTCGTTCCCACTCCGAGGAAAAAATCAGTCTTCTCCAAAAAATGGGCGGCCATCTGGGTGTGGGTATGGGACCCGGTTCCAAGTGCCAGGGGATGGTTCTCGGGGAAAGCGCTCTTCCCGGCCAGCGAGGTGAGCACCGGCAAGTTGATCAGTTCTGCCAATTCGACAAGCTCCGGCGTGGCTTCTGCATAGAGGACTCCCTGACCGGCGGCGAGGACAGGACATGAGGCCCGAAGCAGCGCGGCCGCCAGGTCCGCGACCTGGTCGGGGTCGGCTCCGCTTCGATACTTCTGGACCGGCGTGTAGTCGAGTGAATCATGTGGATACTCGGTAGTGCCCACGTCATCTGGAATCTCGAGAAGGGCGGGTCCCAGGCGTCCGTGCTTCAGCTGGGTGAAGGCATGCCGCATGATGGCGGGGATCCGCTCGACCTGATTGAGATGGGCGTTGACCTTGGTGATCCCCCCATAGTGATCCACCGAATCGAAGCCGGGATGGACTCGAAAACGATCTGCCGTCGCACCACCTGGCAGTAGGATTATGGGAACGGAGTCTGCAAAAGCCTGAGCTACTCCGCCGAACGCGTTCTCGACGCCGGGTCCTCTTTGCATCGTAAAAACGCCAATCTTGTTGCCGTTGTGAACTCGGCTATAGCCGTCTGCCATGTTGACTCCGGCGCGCTCCTGACGCGTGATGATGGGACGGATGCCCTCCATGGCAACCTTATCGATGAGCTTTTGTTCCGGGTAGGCGGTTATCCATTCAACGCCTTCCGCCTTCAATATCTTGGCAATGACCGTGTTCCCGTTCATACGGACTACCTCCCTGCGAATACCTGATCTGTTCTGGATTGAGTTGATCTGCGAAGTTATTTTCGCGCTGAGCCTAACGGCTCTTGCCCCGGGCCTTGATCTCCCACTCTCCCACGACCTCCTGGCCCCTGCAAGTCACGAGCGAATCTTGCAGATTGACCGCGACACAGATGTGATTAGGAATGACTCGAAGCTGCTCGCCAACCTGGAATCGAAGCCCCTCGGGAAGCTTGAGAAAACCGTGCTCCTCGTTCATTTTCTCGAAAACGATTTCTGGATGCCCCTTGACCAATCCATGTCCTGCCTTGTTCCCAGGGGCAAGAAGGTCAGAGGTAAAGGCCTTTGCTCCTCCATCGATTATGACCTGACCAGGGACCGCGTTGCTGGCCACTGTTACCAGCAGGGTGGCAGCACAGTCTGCTTCGTGACAGGCCTTCCACTCGAGGGTGTTGCGGTCATTGAAGACATAGGTACCGGGTCTTATCTCTGTGAGGTTCTGTATCTCGTGCGAAAACGGGGCTGAGGGCGTGCTGCCACCGCTGATCCGAAGTACCGGAATTTTTTCACGCTCGAAACATTTGAGCTGATACTGAAGATCGCGGTTGAGCTGCTCGAGCGTGTCCCTGTTCCCGTCAAACTCGGGATGGATGTGTCCGGGATAGAACATGAGCCCCCCGAAATGGACGCCTGCAGTCGACTCGATGAGTCTCGCAAGTCTTACCGCCTCCGGGCCTGGGGCGACTCCACAACGCCTTGAACCCAGGTCAATCTCCACCAAGACCTCCACCGACTGCCCATCCGCGGCCTTTGCAACCCAACTGACGGACTCTTCTGAGTCCAGCGCGACAGAGACTCGAGCTTTCTCCAGAACCTCTCTCAAGCGCCTTGCCTTGCTGGCACCAAGCAGAGGATAGGCCAACAGCAGGTCATCGAGGCCCGCCTCGCTCATCACTTCTGCTTCGCCCAGCTTGGCCACTGTGATGCCTCTGGCTCCCATCTCGACCTGCTTTTTTGCAATCTCCGGAATCCTGTGGGTCTTGATGTGTGGTCTGAAATCCAGGCCGTGTTGGCGAGAGTAATCCGACATCCGCTGCAGGTTCGCCTCCATGACATCCAGATCAATGAGGAGTGCGGGTGTCTCCAGTTCGTTAAGGTTCATTGAGTTCCTCTAATGTCTCTTGATCAAGCACCGGTGGCTACTCTTCCTCCGGAACCAGCACCCTACGATTCTCGATACGACATTGGTCATCGCACAGCCACTTGAGGGCCTTGCGGTAGATTTCGTGTTCGTGGACCAGAATGCGAGCTGAGAGGCTTTCCTCGGTGTCGTCATTCAGGATGGGGACCGGGTGTTGAATAATGATGAGCCCGTGATCGACCTCCTCATCCACGAAGTGAACCGTGCAGCCGGTAACCTTGGCGCCCCAGTCGAGGGCCTGTTTCTGGGCGTCCAGGCCAGGAAATGAAGGCAGCAGGGAAGGATGAATGTTCAGGATTCGGTTGGGGAACTCGCCGATGAGTTCGGGACCCAAGACGCGCATGAATCCGGCCAGGCACACGATGTCTATGGCAGCCTTCCTGAGCTCCGCGAGTAGCAGTCGGCCATAGGATTCACGATCGGTTCCTCTGGATGGGAGGTAGACTGTCTCGTAACCCCGGTCGCGGGCGTGCTGGAGTCCAGGCGCTTCCTTTCGGTTGGAGACCACCAGTGAAATTCGAGCTGAAATTTCTCCCGCTTCCACGGCATCTGAAAGGGCCAGAAAGTTGGATCCACGGCCGCTGAGCAGGACGGCGACATTCTTCACTGGTATTGAACCTCTCCGTTGCCTTTGACAATCTCCCCGATGTCGTAATAAGTCTCACCCCTGGCCTTCAGATGGTCAACGACGCGATCGTATCTCTCCCTGGCTGTGACCAGGATCATGCCCACACCCAGGTTGAAGGTGCGGCGCATCTCTTCCGGCTCCACCTTCCCTCTTTCCTGGATGAAGCGAAACACGGGCAGCACGTCCCAGCTGTCGGCCTGAATTCTTGCACCGAGCCCGGGAGGCAAAACGCGAGCCAGGTTCTCGGTAATCCCACCCCCAGTGATATGGGCGATTGCATGAAGATCGTCGGCTTGGAGCAGTTCCCTGACCACGGAGAGATAGTTCCGATGCGGGGTCAGGAGCTCCTCTCCGACTGTCTTTCCCCATTCCGGCACCGGCGTGTCGACGGTGAGTTTCTCCTGCTCGAAGATCAGGCGTCGTACCAGCGAATAACCATTGGTGTGGAGTCCGGAAGAAGGCAAGCCTATCAGCCTGTCTCCTCCAGTAACGTCTCTGGCATCCAGAACCTTGAACTCGTCCACCAGTCCTACCATGAAACCAGCCAGGTCGTACTCGCCTTCCTGGTAGAAATCGGGCATCTCCGCGGTCTCTCCACCCAGCAGGACACAGCCCGCTTCTTTGCAGCCTTCGACCAGTCCCTGCACGATCTGTTCTACGACCGCCGGATCCATTGTTCCCGTCGCTATATAGTCGAGAAAGAACAGGGGCAGCGAGCCGTGGGTCAGGATGTCGTTGGAACAGTGGGCGACGAGATCCACTCCAACGGTGTGATGGATGCCTGTGAGGAAGGCGATCTTCAGCTTGGTGCCTACTCCGTCAGCACTGGAAACCAGAATTGGTTTCTGGAAATGGACCAGGTCGGGACGATAAAGTCCGGCAAAGGAACCGAAATCTCGAACTACGCCAGAGTCGAAGGTTGAGCGAACCAGATCCTGGATCCGCTGCTTGGCCTGGTTTCCCTTATCGATATCGACGCCGGCATCACGATATTTCATCTCGATCACCGACACTCGACTGATCAGCGGAGGCGATCTCCAGATCGAACAGCTCCTTTTGGACTCGTTCCCGACTTAACGTGATGGGGTAGTCCTCATCGAAACAAGCGGAACAGAAATTCTCCTGGGCCGAGACGGCTTCCTTCATTCCTTCAAGCGAAAGGTAGGCCAGGCTGTCTGCGCCGACAAACTCCTCGATCTCAGCCAACTTCTTATTGGCGCCGATCAGCTCGCCATGGGTCGGAGTATCGATGCCGTAGTAGCAGGGCGAGACCGTTGGCGGCGAACTGATCCTGATGTGGACTTCACGTGCCCCCGCCGACCGGACCATCTCGACGATCTTCCGGCTGGTAGTGCCTCGCACGATGGAGTCGTCCACCAACACTACTCGCTTGCCATCCAGTAACTCTCTCACCGGATTGAGTTTGATCTTGACCCCAAAGTGCCGAATCGACTGTCTGGGTTCGATAAAGGTCCTCCCGACATAGTGATTGCGAATGAGACCCACCTGGAAGGGGATACCCGACTCATTTGAAAAACCCAGGGCAGCGGTCACCCCCGAGTCGGGAACAGGAACGACTAGATCCGCTTCCGTGGGAGACTCCTGTGCCAATCTCCGGCCCATATTGTATCGACTCTGGTGAACGCTCCTCTCGAAAACTCGACTGTCTGGCCGGCTGAAATACACGTGTTCGAAAATGCAGAAGGCATGTCGAGCGGAAGGAGCCTGAAATGTGGGCTGCAGCTGCCCATCTTCGATGCACAAGATTTCCCCTGGAGCTACATCCCTCAGATACTCTGCCCCGATGAGATCAAAGGCACAGGTCTCGGAAGCGACTACGTAGGCACCGTCGAGTTGGCCCAGGCAAAGAGGGCGAACTCCATACGGGTCGCGAATGGCATAGATTCTTCGAGGTGTCTGTAGCAGCATGGAATAGGCACCGCGCACCGCTCCCAGCATTTCCACCAAAGCCTGACTCAGATCCTCCTCGGTGGAACGGGCCAGCAAGTGAAGCATGACCTCGGTGTCGGATGTAGACTGGAAGATGGCGCCATCGTCCTCGAGCCTCTGCCGAAGCTGTTGGCTGTTGACGATGTTACCGTTGTGCGCCAAGGCGATCGGACCTCGCCAGGACTCACTCACGATAGGCTGTGCGTTTGCCAGCATGCTCTGGCCGGTAGTGGAGTAGCGAACATGACCGATTGCTGATTCGCCCACCAAGTGGTCCAATTGGCCGTTGCTGAAAACCTCAGCAACATAGCCCATCCCCCTCTCCTGGTGAAGCTGGGTCCCATCCGAGGTGACAATCCCTGCCGACTCCTGCCCTCGGTGCTGGAGCGCGTAGAGACCCAGATAGGTGTGGCGCGCTGCTTCTGCGTGGGAGTGAATTCCGAAAACTCCGCACTCGTCGTGAAACTTATCGGATTGGAGCGAGAAAGTAGCTGGAATCAAGGAGATACGACCTCGTTCTTCAGCCCTGGTTCAGACTTGAGTCTGGCAGTATAGCTGAGATACGTCATCGAGATGAAGTCATATTTGTGAGGGCGATCGAACCTGGGCCCAGATAACCAATCCTCTTGCGCCATCACCAGAGGAACCCCCCGTTGGATATTATAGCACCGGAAACTGTCCACGGAGGGTCTGCTAGGAACTTGGCGTACAGTGGAACTTGGCGTGGCCTCGGTCTCCAGGCCGAAGCCACGTGGAGTTCCAGCTTAGTCTCCCCCCAGCCGGGCTGCCCCATTCGAGAACGAAACTTTGGCACCAACAGACGGCAGTGATTGCCCGAATCCTTCGAAATTCGCTTGTTCGATATGCTGCGGTTTAGCGTTTATCGGTTGCCTTCTCCAGAGCAAGGAAAAAGGCGAAATCACAAACCGTAGTACACCGAACATGCGAACGCCGAACCGTCTTCCTTAGCCTTCGAAATTCGCTTGTTCGATATTCTGCGGTTCAGCATTCATCGGTTGCCTCCTCCAGAACCAAGGGAAAAGGCGAAATCACAAACCGCAAAACACCGAACATGCGAACTCCGAAGTCGGGCGCAGCGGTGAAGTTTCAGGACAGGACTACCACCTAGGACCCAATGATTCCCAGAGGAGGGAAAACCTTCCAGGCCCCTCGCGTGAAGTCCGGAAACTCCACCGGACGGCTCTTCTGCGAGACCGATTGCTCCGTAAGCTCGGAGACCACACTCAGAGCCGCAGCGTCGTAGACGTCCATATCGGTGGGAGATCCTTCTCGCAGGCATTGGATCAGCCGGTAGTCCTCGAGGTAATCCATCCCCCCATGGCCCGCTCCCTCGGAATCCTTGCCCATTGTCTTCCAAAGGGGATGGTCGAATTCCTCCAGGTACTCGCTCGCCGATTCCCATTGATGTTGTGGGCTTCTCCCTTCGATGTGTACCCGATCCGGATAGCCATGGACGAGGCCCTTGGTGCCCTGGACTAAATTGATCCGGCTGTACGGTCGAGGCAGGTTGCAGTCATGACTCAAGTAGATGGTCCGGCCCTTGACGGTGCGAATCAAGCTCACGTTCACATCTCCCAAAGCATATTTCTCCTGCCTCTCCGGAGCCTCTTCAGAGAAATGCTTTCGCGCGTATTCGTACAGTCCCCTGGAGTTGCTGCTCATCGAGACCAGGTAGTCGAATCGATCCCCCCGGTTGATGTCCATGCACTGGGCCACGGGTCCCAATCCGTGGGTCGGATAGAGGTTACCGTTTCGCTTGATGGAGTGATCACGACGCCACAGACCCTCGCTCTCCGAGGCGAACTTCTCGGCACGGAGATCGTGAAGATACCCACACTCCGCATGCATGATCTCTCCCAGGAGACCCTTTCGCAGCATGTTCAGGATCATCATCTCACGGCGCCCGTAGTTGCAGTTCTCCATCATGACGCAGTGTTTCTTGTGTTTCTCTGCTGCCTCCACCAGCTGCCAACATTCATCGATCGTGAGCGCGGCGGGGACTTCGGTAGCTGCATGTTTTCCAGCTTCCATCGCGGCAAGGCAAACCGGCACGTGCCACCTCCAGGGCGTCGCCGTATAGACCAGGTCCAGATCCTCCTGCTGGCACATTCGCTTGAAGTCGTTCTCGCCGCGCCAGAACCCCTTCGGTTCGGGCTGGCCAGCGCCCCTTGTCCAGGCCTGGATACGCTTGACCTTTTCCCGATCGAGGTCGCAGACCGCTCGGAGTTCGGCACCCCTGATTCGAAGCAGATTCTTGACGTGATTGGATCCCTGGGATCCTACTCCGACAAATCCGATCCGAACCCGTTCCAGCCGCACGGCGGCGAAAGGCCGGGTGGGAGGAGGCCCCAGATCGCGTGCTGCATGGTGTGAGCTGATGCTGGGCCCCGCGGACCTGGTCGTCGACAGACCCAGGCCGCCGATCGCGCTCAGCTTCACCCATTGGCGGCGGTCAAGCCCGTTTTTTTTTCGACTCGAATTTCCCTCATCCATGATTTCACAAACTCCTCTAGATGGTGGATTCAAAACCCGGTGGCTGCAGTCGCGCCGCGAGACCGCCTGACATAGGATTCTATGCAGCGAGAGAGAAAGGATCAAGATTTTGACCCGCAGCGGCTGGCGTCCCCAAGAGTGCACAATAGACTCAACGGGCTGATCACAGCTCACAGAAATCAGAAGGCCGATTCCAGAGGGATGTAGCCAAGACCGACTCAAGTTGGCATCTCCGTCCCAGGATGTTCAGCGGAACTCGTTGCCAGCACGCGAGTTACGGAAAGCCTGGACGGCTTACTGTTAGCATCTTGTGCGGATAATTGGGATAATCTGTTGACCAGTAAATTCGTTGGTTAGGTGGCGACGCGGAAATGGAACGCCTCAAGAACGCCGGCATCCTGGCTCTCTTACTAGTATCTCTCCCGTTCCTTCTTGCCTGGGTGGTTCTCTACCTACTGTGGCTTCTCGTCTGGGGTGCGATCCTACGAGTGTGGTTCTGGCGGGCGCATGCTGCCAATGGCAGACAGATCTTCTTCGTCTACTCTGAAAGTCCCAATTGGCAGCCGTACATCGAAGCGAACATACTTCCTTCTATTCGCGATCGCGCCGTCGTTCTCAACTGGTCCGACCGTCGGCATTGGCCTTCAAGATCGCCCTGGGAGGCGCGCTTTTTTCGGAGGTTTGCAGGCGATCATGAATTCAATCCTATTGCGCTCGTCTTCGGCCCACGTGGGCGGGTCCGCCCTGTCCGATTCTACCTGGCGTTCCGGGACTTCAAGCACGGAAACGAATCCGCGCTGCGCCGGGCTGAAGCCGAGCTATTCGCCCTCCTTGAGGCCGCCGCCTGACAAATAAGGGAACCCGTCAAGCCAGCTCTTAAGCTCTATTCCGTGGGGTCGAGAAGTACTGGTGAAAGTACAGGATGCGTATCGGCTAGGTTCTGGGCTTGACCGTCAGAGTGCGTCCCTCGACCATCTCAGCCGCTTTTCGAGCAGTGCGACGTGCTGTTTGAATGCAGTCGGGGATGCCGACACCGCCAACGAAGGCCCCGGTAAGGAAAAGTCCGAGGTTAGGCTCCAAGGCCTTCCGTACCTCTTCCAGCCGCCGATCGTGTCCCACTACCAATTGCGGCATGACACGAGTGTTGTGGAATACTCGCTGCAAGATGGGCACACAAGAAACATTCAGAATTTGCCTGACTTCGTTATGCGCTATTGCGGCGGCTTCTTCATCTGAGATTGGTGGTCGCGTTATTCTCCCATCGTGCGTGACACATCGTAGAAGAACCGCCTGGTCGGGACAGCGCCCGTCGAATTTGCTGCTCACCCAGGTGCAGGCGTCGAGTGCGCGAGCCTCCCAAGCAGGGGCGATGAAACCGAACCCATCAAGGGGATGAGAGAACTCCGAGCGCTTGTAAGCAAGATAAACGATCTTGCTAGAGGTGTACGGAACCTCTCGCAAGAGCCGGCTGGCCTCGGGGTTGACATCACTCAAGATCTCCGCGCTGGATCCAGCCGGGGTGGACAAGACCAAGAGATCGAAAGATTGGTCAAAACCTGGCGCCCTCAATCGATAGAATCCGGATCCTGATTCCAGTGTGAGTTCGTCCACATTCAGATGGACCTCGATAGCCTCCAGGCTCCTCACCAAAGGGTCGACCAGTTGTTCCATCCCTCCACGGAGCGTCAGAAAGAGTGGTGGCGAGTCGGCTGAAGACCTGGCCCTGGTCTGACGAAAACCTTTCCAAAGACTGCCGAATTTCTGCTCCAACTGATGGACGAGAGGGAGTGCGTTGGGAGTGCTCAGTCGTCTTATATCTCCCCCGTAGATAGCCGAGACCAAGGGCTCAGCTATTCTTTCAGTAAACTCCCTGCCGAGCCTCCGCTCGAAGAAAGCGCTGACGCTGAGATCTCCCTGACTGCGACCTACAAAGGGTTCGATCAGTGCTCGAAGTTTGCCAGGAAGACTCAGGGAAGCTGTCGCCCAGAAGGCCCTCAAGCTGGTCGGAGCCAGGAACGTCATGCCGTCCGGCAGGGGCTGAAGCGTTTGCTGGCCAAGCACGTAGGTTCGCCGCAGATGATCGTTAGATCCAATCAACTGGTCCGAAAGACCCAGTCGCTGTGCCAGCTCACAGGCAGCTGGCTTGTAGCTCACGAACGCCTCCGGACCCCACTCTAGAAGAAAGTCTCCGGTGGTTTCCGAGCGGATAACACCACCCAGACGACCGGATCGTTCCAATAGACTGATTTCAATCTCCAGGGATCTGTCCCGACTCTCCTGGAGCAGGAAGTAGGCAGTGGCTAGACCGGAAATCCCTCCACCAAGTATCCCAATCTTGACGCGGTCTGCCATCGAACTCCTACTTCGGGACTGACCAGAAACAGGCAAAGGGCGCGCCTGCACGTACTCACAAAGACGGCGACCTCAGCCTGAATCGGCCTCCGTCAATTACCTTCAGACACCAGCTTCAAGCTCAGTCTGGCCAACGACTGGAAGTGGCAATTCCAGGGCACGACCGAATCCAGAGGACACTAGTACGCAAAGCAACGCCCCGGTCATCCTTGTATGATACACGTCCTGGTGCGTATGTTGTCTCCCACATGCCCGCCAGCCCCAACGATCGGAACCCGCATCAGTTGATGGGCACTTTCAAAAGGAAACACCATCGCCGGGTTTCCTCTTGCCTGCCGATCGTCCGGCCATGGGCAAATACCGAGTCTCCACAGGAAACTTTGCTTCGATCGAAAGTCGGCCTTATTGGATAGAATCGCTGAAGTCCGAACCATGAACATGAAGCAGCTGGTTCAAGAAATGAATGGCCGGCAGACCCGTCTCGACGAGGTTCCCCGGCAAGGAGAGTCGACGGTAGGAAGCAACAGACCGGGATGAATATTCTCCACGTGGTCGGCGCCCGCCCCAACTTCATGAAAGCAGCTCCCCTGCTGTTGGCGCTTGGTCGCTTCTCCAAAGTTCATCAGACACTCGTCCACACGGGACAGCACTATGATCCCAACTTATCCGAGATTTTCTTCCGCGAGCTTGAGATGCCCGCGCCCGACATCAATCTGGAGGTGGGATCGGGCACACATGCTCATCAGACTGCACAAGTCATGACCCGTCTGGAACCTGTCCTGCTGGAGAAGAAGCCGGAGTGGGTGGTCGGCTATGGAGACGTCAACTCAACCCTGGCCTCCACACTCGTCTGCTCCAAGCTGCAGATCAAGCTGGCCCATGTTGAAGCAGGCCTCCGCTCCTTCGACCGCACCATGCCTGAAGAAATCAACCGATTGGTGACAGACCAGCTCTCTGATCTCCTGTTCACACCCTCCGCCGATGCTGATGAAAACTTGCTGCGGGAGGGGATCGCACAAGAAAAGATACGGAGAGTTGGCAATATCATGATCGACAGCCTGGTTAAACTGCTGCCCCAAACAGAAGAAGTCACTTCCGTGGACAACGGTTTCGACCTCTCCAAGGCCTACGGACTTGTCACCTTGCACCGTCCGGCCAACGTCGACGTCCCCGAGTCGCTCACGCGAATCCTGTCTGTCCTGAGTGAGCTCAGTCAAAGCATTCCACTGTTCTTCCCAATGCATCCCCGCACCCAACAGCAAATCAAGGGACTGGACATCTCTTTGAGGTCACAGGTGAAAATCGTGGATCCTGTCGGGTACGTTCAGTTCCTGGCTCTCCAGCGTCATGCTGCTTTCGTAATTACCGACTCGGGAGGAGTCCAGGAGGAGACGACCTATCTGGGAGTACCCTGTCTGACGCTCAGGGAGAATACCGAACGGCCCGTAACCGTCGAACAGGGTACGAATACACTGGTAGGCAATGACCTGACACTGCTTGAATCGGAAGTCGAACGGATCCTGGACGGCAAGCCAAAAAAGGGAATAGTACCGGCCCTCTGGGATGGAAGGACTGGGGATCGGATCGCGTCCCTACTCTCAGGGTAGATGATTGGTTATCTGGGAATCAGCCGCTTTGGCTTCGCCTACACGCTCGTACGCGCCTATTGGAGAACAGGGGACGAGCACTTCGCCCACTTCTTCTGGCGTTTGTTCGACGACTGGAGAGCCCACCCCCCTCAACAGGGTGTCAACTGGAAATGCGGTCAGGAGATCACGTTCAGCCTAGAGCCGGGAGGCGTTCAGACGTGCGACGAATTCTTGAAGTCTTTGGGGAGTCCCGCCACCAGAAATCCTGGCCCCCATTCGAGAAAGAAACTCTGGGCGCGGCGTAGCGGTGGGCTCCAGACCGCCGTGCGAGCCAAAGGCTCGTAAAGAAGACTTGGGCCTGGAGGCCAAAGCTACGTCCGGTCATTCGTCCCTCTGATTGGGCGGATAAGTCAGGGAAGGTAATCGGACCACACTGGTCTGGTATACCCCTGCCCCCAGAGTCAGCACTCGAAAGCCAGTCGAGATCAGGTCGAAGATGGGGACCTCTTCCTTCGGCCGAAATTGAAAGCTGGTTGCGGGTGTAGTCAGCACCTCAGCCTCTCCCAATCTGCCAACAAACTCCTGATGTACGTGTCCCGAACACACCAAACGAATCTGGGGTGAGCCGCTGATAAGGTCCACAAGGCCCGCCGGCTCAGTTAGGCCGATCCGATCCAACCAGGGGCTCCCCACTGAAATCGGCGGGTGATGCACGAAGAGAACTGTTGGACTTCGGGAATCGAGGGACAATTCCCTCTTGAGCCACTCCAGCTGTTCCTCCTCGATCGATCCCCACACCTGGCCGGGGACATGCGAATCGAGCCCGATCACACGCCAGCCGTCCGCTTTCAGCGAAAAGTGGAGGAAGTCCTCGGACCCGGCCGTGATCTCGGGGAACGTCTGTCGGATAAAGTTGCGGTCTTCGTGATTGCCAGGGATCACGCGCAAACGCGCGACCCACTCACCCAACATCTCACGGAGAAGCCGATAAGTCTCGAGCTTTTCATCCTGCGCCAGGTCGCCCGAGATTACCAGATAGTCAAACTCTTCGTTTTCCGCAATGAAGGCTAGAACCTCTCGGAGCGAGGAAGTGGTCGGGACCCCTTTAAGCTTGGCTTCGGGATCGCTCAACAGGTGACAATCGGTCAGCTGGAGAATTCGAATCGTCATATTTCTCTTTGTCCGAGGACAGGGGAGGCCGCGGGTTTGTCTTTCGGGTTTGAGATTCAAGAATCAGAAGCGGTTTCGCCCAGCAATCGTCAAACCTTGCCTCGCGAGGGCCGTACAATCCTCACTCGAGTCTTCGCCGGTACCTGACCAGGGCCAGCGCTAACGTCCTCGATGAGACCTCCCTTCGAAGCCTCCAGACCGCGAGGCTGTCCCGACTCGACTTTGGCCATTTGCATGAAGACCTCCTGGGCCGCTAGAGTAACCTCACCGTTGGCCGGCGATCGGAGCTGGTAGGTCCCATCGGGCAGACAATCCCAGGCCGAACAGTTGTCCTCGATATAGACGTTCAGAATCTCTCGCAGCTCCATCTTGACTCGATCACCGAGGATCGGGACCACCGTCTCCACACGGCTATTCAGATTGCGCTTCATCCAATCCGCCGAACCAATGTAGTACTCGGGCTCGCCACCGTTGCTGAAAGCGTAGATTCGGCTGTGTTCGAGGAAGCGGCCAACAACGCCGTAGACTCTGATGTTCTCCGAGAGTCCGGCGACGTCAGGTCGTAGGCAGCAGAGACCGCGGACATTCAGCCGAATCGGTACGCCCGCCTGCCCGGCCCGATACAGCTCCCGGATCACGGCGGGGTCCTGAAGTTGGTTCAGCTTGGCCTCGATACCGCTGATCCGCCCGTTTCGTGCGTGCTCAGCCTCCCGCCGAATCAAGGTGTTGAGTTGGCGCCGCATGGTCACGGGGGCCACCAGAATCCGACGTTGATCGCCAGAGAGGGTCCCGCCGGTGAGGGCATTGAAGATCGAGGCGACGTCCGCACAGATGTCGTCATCGCTGGTTAGAACGCCGACGTCCTCATAGAAACGTGCCGTCCCGGTGTGGTAGTTTCCGGTCCCAAAGTGGGCGTAGCGGCGCACCTGACCACCCTCTTCCCGCACCACCAATGCCAGCTTGACGTGTGTCTTCAGCTGCTCGATTCCGTAGGCTACATGGACACCCTCCCGCTCCAGGTACCTTCCCCAGGCAATGTTGGGCGCCTCGTCGAAACGTGCCGTCACTTCTACCAGCACGGCTACCTGTTTCCCGCGTCGGGAAGCCTCCGCCAGCGCCTTGACGATTGGCGAATCGGCACTGGTACGGTAGATGGTAAGTTTTATCGCTAGCACTGCAGGATCCAGGACCGCGGACTCGATGAACCTTAACACCGAGGAATCAAAGCTGTGATAAGGGTGGTGAAGCAGAATATCGCCGGCATCAATTTCCTTGAAGATAGCTCCCGGCTGGGTAGGGAGACTACTCAATCGGGGATGATCGACTGGCTTGTACGGCAGGTAGCACAATTTCGGCCGGTCACCGACATCGAGCTGTGACAGATCTTTCAGTCCCAGAAAATGGGACGTGCGGTAGACGTCGCGGTCATCGGCACCAAGCTGTTTGGCCAACCAATTAGAGAGTTTCTTCGGGAAGTTGGAGCCCAACTGAAGACGTACCACGCCCGCGAACCGTCTGGCCTTGAGCTCACGACCTACCTGGCGGATGATGCTGCCAGGCTCATCTGTCGCACTCTCTTCCAGCTCGCTTCCCGAATCCGGTGCGCCCTCGACGCCCCGCGTCACCCGAAAGACATATACCTTGCGGGGAGGTGCCGCTGGGTAGAGGAGGTCCAGGTTAGCCGCAATCACCTGCTCCAACGGTACGAAACCCTGTCCCTCTGGGACCGGGACCCAGCGAGGCCTGTTGTCCGGTACCTTGATCCTGATAAAACGCTGCCGTTTGTTCTGGCTGGGTAGTAAGACCGCCAGGTTCAGACCGAAATTACTGATAAAAGGGAAAGGGTGCTCCTGGTCGACTGCGAGCGGGGTCAAAATAGGCAGGACCGCGTCCCGAAAGTAGCTTCGGAGGGCCGTGCGCTGAGTCTTTTTCAGCTGCTTGTACTCTACGATCGGAATGTCCTCGGCAGCCAGAGCAGGGGCGATTCCCTTCTCCAGATACCGGGAGATCAAATCCATTTGAGCAAGGACCTCTTGTCGGCAGACTTCGAACTCCTCCTGCGGACTCCGGCCGTCCAGAGACAGTTTGCTCGAGCTTTCAGAGATCTGGCGCTTGAGCCCGCTCATGCGCTTCATGAAGAACTCGTCGTGCAGCATCCCGACGATACCTAGAAACCGGACCTGTTCCAGCAGTGGGACCTCTGGATCCACAACCTGGGCCAGCACTCGACGGGCAAAGGCCAACCAACTCAGCTCACGGTTGAAGTAGGCCTCTGGACTGTCCAGGGGCACTTGGGATGGAGAAGTCTTTGGCACGGGAGCCTCTCGTGTTCAGTCGAATTGAGATATTAAACCACAGGGGCGCAGAACCCTTCAATTCCTCTCAGTCTCTTGACAGGAAACCAAACCAGAAGAGATAGTCAGGAGGATGTCTACTCCGCCCCATGACGCCTCGACATTGCCCAACTTTGTAGCGGCGGTAGACCTTGGCTCCAACAGCTTCCACATGGTGGTGGCGCGAACCGAAGACGGGGTACCGGTCGTGGTCGACCGGCTGCGCGAGATGGTTCGACTTGCCGCCGGACTGGATGCCGACAGACAGCTCTCGACCGAATCTCAGCGCCGGGCGCTCGACTGCCTTCAGCGTTTTGGAGAGCGCCTAGGGGACATCCCTTCGGACTGCGTCCGCAGCGTGGGCACCAACACCTTGCGCTCGGCACGCAGTGCTCAGGATTTTCTGGCTAAGGCGGAGGCTGCTCTGGGACACCCCATCGAGACAATTTCGGGCATCGAGGAGGCACGCCTGATCTATTCCGGAGTGAGCCACAGCCTTGCCCGCTCTGCCTCTCGCCGGCTGGTTCTCGACATCGGAGGCGGAAGCACCGAGCTGATCATCGGTTCGAGCAACGAGCCGATGCTGATGGAAAGCCTCTATCTGGGCTGTGTATCAATGAGCCGGCAGCATTTCGATGATGGTGAGATTACGCCCCAGCGTTGGCGAAAGGCGGAGCTGTCTGCCCTGCAGGAGCTGGAGACGGTGCAGTCCCGCTACCGCCGTCTGGGTTGGGGCCAGGCAGTCGGCGCATCTGGCACCGTTCGCTCTATCGACGCGGTCGTCCGACTGGCGGGTTGGAGTCGGAAGGGGATCACGCCCCGAGCTCTGGAGCGTCTGCGCGACGCGCTGCTCAAGGCGGGGCATGTCAAACGGCTGGATCTGGAGGGGCTGAATCCGGATCGCCGGGCGGTCTTCCCCGGGGGCGTCTCGCTGCTCCACGCCACTTTCCAAGCACTTGGAATCGAATCCATGCAATATTCGCAGGGCGCGCTCCGCGAAGGCATTCTCTACGACCTATTGGGAAGAATCCGGGAGGAGGACCTTCGTACGCGAACCGTGGAGGCCCTGGCCAACCGCTACCATGTCGATCAGGAACATGCCTCTAACGTGGAACGGACTGCCTCCCGACTTCTGCTCGAGGTCGCCGATGCCTGGGCCCTGGGCTCCGCCGCCACCCGTCAATTGCTCAGGTGGGCGGCGCGCCTTCACGAGATCGGCCTCGACATAGCGCACCAGCACTACCATAAACACGCGCAGTACATCGTGGCCGCCTCCGACCTGGCCGGCTTCTCGCGAGAAGAACAGACGCTGCTCGCCATACTGGTTCGCAGTCACCGGCGGAAATTCCCGGTTTCACTCTTCAAGGAGCTCCCCAATTCCCAAATCCGAATGATGGAGCGCCTCACAATCCTGCTCCGCCTGGCGGTGGTTCTCCATCGCAGCCGCAGGCCCCCCCCTTTCCCGAGCCCTGGCTCGCGGTCAACAAAAGATCATTGAAGCTAACCTTCCCTGAACGCTGGTTGGACGAACACCCACTGACCCGAGCCGATCTGGAGCAGGAGGGGGCTCATTTGGGGGCGGCAGGCTACAAGCTCGAGCTAAGCTAGCTTGGAGGGGCGGCAAAAGGCTAAAACAGAATGGTACGGCGAATAATGCCGGCAGATCGACTCCCAAACGTTATCGGAAGCGAATCGAATAGAGATCCGCGTCTTTCATCTGGAACTTGAGACGCACCTTCTTTCCGGACCACCTACTCAGATCGCTCCCTTCCTTCCAGCTCACCACGCGCTTGACCTGATCGCCGTAGATCTCGGGGCAGGCGTCCAGGCTGAAGCCTGGCACCGGTCGTGAGAGCTCATCCTGGAGTTCCACCCTGATGAATCCGACAGCCGAAGTGGAGTAGTTCAGTAGCAGCTCTCTACCTGTAAACGTCAGCGGATTCGTGAGGAAGCTACCCTCGGCGAAGCCGGCCTGGACCGAGGCGAACCCATCTAATCTCAAGGTGTGGCGCCGGAGCCGACATGTGGGTAGTTTGTAGTGCTCGCCCAGGTAGATGGAAAGCTCTTCCGGACTGGTCTGGAGGATGCCCCAGGCGGTCATGTTGTTTCGATTGCCCCAATTCCCTTGATCCAGTCCGGCTCGAACGAAACCCTCCCGAAAGGTTCGTTGGAAACGAAGCCCATCTCGACTACTGATCAGAACGGCGTCGGAGACCCCACCGAAAAGGCCCAGTCGATACGATTCTTCCAGTGTCATATTTCGTGCCTTCGCTCGCTCCTTGGCACGCTGAAGTCGCTTCTCGTTCCCGGAGCTCCGAAGCTCCTTCATATAGTTCTGGAACAGTGCCTCGTCGGACTCGACCACGATTCGAGTGGGCACAAAGCGCTTGGGAAATCCCAGATAGATATGAGGGGCCCGAGCATAGGGCGCGATGGCGTTGGTATAGAAATGCTCCAGGGGAGCGTCCAGATAGTCTAGCCATCGACCTTCGGTCCAATCGACAAAGTTCTGGGAGGTAGCGGTCTTGATGGCGCGAACTCCAGTGAAAGGTGTCTTCTGCGAACCACCCGCAGGCCTGATAAAATCTCGGTAGAACGCGACGTACTCCTTGCGAAGCGGATCCCAGAAGCCCAGATTCTGAGAATCGAAGGCCCCATCGCTGATCACTTTCTCCTTCAGCAATTTCCAGTGCAGTCCATCGGCCGACACCAGGGCCCGCAGCGGTCCTCCTGCCAGGGCCTTGTAGCGCTGATCTGGAGAAACATTGGGATTGGAGTCCTTGAAGGGCGCGAAGTTGTGAGACCCCTTGTCGACCCAGACGATGTTGTTGGCTCCAGAGCCCTCGAATTGATGGATGTCCAGAGACGGGCGTGTCCAGTGGATTCCGTCGCGGCTCTCGGCATAGCAGGTCACCTGTTTCGCCTCCTGCTCTGACCCTACGCCGCGATAGTACATGCGGAAGAGATCTCCGTCCGGGAACACGGTGACGTAGGCCGAATACTCACCCTCCCAACCCTTGTTGAAGTCCATCGCAACTTCGGCCGGCCGGGGGCGGTGAAGGGCCAGGCGGACATGATCCATGCGGCCGATGAGCCAGTCATCCACGAAGAGCTCGAGGCGAGAGCCTATTTTCCGGACTTCCTTCTCATGGCTTCCAGCGGCTATGCGTCCGGCAAGGGGAGAAACAGCAATGGTAAGAAGCCCAAGGACAACCATCCGGAGCCATCCTGAACTCGAGTTTCCAATCTTCGGCATAATCGCCCTCCCTATTTCGCTCATCTGATCAAGGAGTTAGTTTAGTGGCTGGGTCTGCAGGGGACAATGTGGAGAGACAGGGAGAATGGAGCTGCTGTCCGGTCGCTCCTCGGAACTTGGCCTCATATCGCTGACGGTTCGAGTCGCTCGCGCCTCTGTTGGATTTCGTTTCATATTGCGACGGATCGGAAACCTACAACCTGCGACTTGCGACCTTCAGACCTTCTCCCTCAATCCCACCGCTCGTAGGCCAGATATCCTCCATCCACGACCTGGGCACCTTCGGCGCAAAAGCGCAGAGAGATAGCCCGGCCGATGCCGCCTCCACCGCCGGTGACGACCGCAACCTTATGCGCCAATCGCACGTGCCATTTTTCCCTGGTAGTCCAATTCAGCACTGGAACACTGGGCAGGAGGTCGTCATTCGCGAGGCTCGGATGAGGCTTCCTCTTCCACTTCACTCAACAGCTCGCGGGCGGCTGCCTCATCCTCCTGGCGTACTTTGATCCTAACGGGGGACTTGTTTGGAAGACCCACGCCGAAGAGTCCGATCTGGACCTCTCCTTCGACGATGTAGAGGATATCAGATCCATCCAGAACCGATTTGGCCACCGCTACCAGGCCCGGATTCCCGGTATCCAGAACAGTTACGAGCTCGAAGTCTTCACTGCCTACCGCTTCCCTACCTGAGTCATCTACTTCCCCGGCCTGGTCCTCCACCAAGGGAACCTGGCATTCGGGACACTCGCGGAAACCCGCGCGATACTCATACCCACATTCCGGACAATACACTTCTTCGCCCTTTCTGCTTACTAGACCTCTGCAAAAGCAGCTCGGTGGACATCCTCGTAGCGGGTAGCAAAGTGAACTTCCAAACCCTGCTTCAAATAGTCCGGGAGTTCCTCGAAGCCCTTCCGGTTTCCTTCGGGAAAAATCAGACTGGTACATCCGATACGGCGTGCCGCAATGACCTTCTCCTTGACTCCCCCAATAGGCAGGACCCTTCCCGTCAGGGTAAGTTCGCCGGTCATCGCCATTCCTTTCCTGACCGGCTTTCCTGTGATCATCGAGATCAGCGCCGTCGCCATCGTAACCCCGGCCGAAGGCCCATCTTTAGGGGTTGCTCCAGCAGGCACATGGAGATGCACGAAGTGTTCGTCGAAAAAATCGGGCCTGGCGCCATAGTTCTCGAGCTGAGCCATGACGTAAGAATAGGCGATCTCTGCACTCTCCACCATCACATCGCCCAACTGTCCGGTCTGCTTGAAGCCTTTCCTTTTGCTGGAGACGGCGGTGGATTCGATTTGCAGCGTTGCTCCTCCCAGACTCGTCCAGGCCAGCCCGGTGACGATTCCGGGGCGATTTTCGAAGATCTCGTCGCTGGTGTATACCGGTTTTCCCAAGTAGCCTTCGACATCCACCTTGCCGATGATGACCCGCTCTTCGCCGTTTTTGGACAGTTTGAGAGCCAGCCGCCGTAGGATCTTCTTGATCGAGTTCTCAAGGCCCCGTACTCCCGCCTCCCGGGCGTAATCTTCAATGATCCGGACCAGTGCTGCCTTGCGGATCGTCAGCTGCTTCGTGTTCATGCCGTGGCTCTTGATCGACTTGGGGATCAGATAGCGGCGCGCAATTTCCAGTTTTTCTTCGAGAATGTAGCCGGAGAGGCGGATGACCTCCATTCGATCCAGAAGGGGGCTGGGAATGGTGTCCAGCTGATTGGCTGTGGTCACGAACAAAACATGGGAAAGATCGAAGGGCACATCCAGATAATGGTCCCGAAAACTCCCATTCTGCTCCGGGTCCAGGACCTCCAGTAGCGCTGAAGCGGGATCTCCCTGAAAGGACGCCCCGATCTTGTCGATCTCATCCAACATGATCACGGGGTTGGAGGTGCCGGCGGTCTTGATTGCCTGGACGAACTTGCCCGGCAGAGCTCCGATGTAGGTACGCCGGTGTCCTTTGATCTCTGCCTCGTCTCGCATTCCTCCTAACGAGAAACGATAAAAATGACGTCCGATGGCGCGGGCAATACTCCTTCCCACCGACGTCTTACCTACACCGGGAGGACCCACCAGGCAGAGGATGGAACCCGACACATCACCCTTCAACCGACCCACCGCAATGAACTCCAGAATGCGTTCTTTCACATCCTTCAGCCCGTAGTGGTCGCGGTCCAATATCCGACGTGCCCGGTCCAGATCGAATGAATCCTGGCTGTACTTTCCCCAGGGCAGGATCGTGAGCCAATCCAGATAGTTCCGGGTAACGGTGTACTCCGGGGAGCTGGGATCCAGAAGCTGCAGCTTTTCCAGCTCTTCACTGATCGTGTCCTCGGCCTCTTTGTTGGGCTTGAGTCCCCGTAGCCGACGACTGAACTTTTCGATCTCGGTTTCCTTCCCCTCCTTTTCCAGGCCTAGCTCCTTCTTGATGGATTTGAGCTGCTCCTTCAGGAAGAACTCCCGCTGCTGGCCAGTGATGCGCTCTTCGATCCGCCTGGTAATTTTGTTCTGCAGTTTGGAGAGCTCGACCTCTTTCTTGAGCAGAACCAGAACCCGATCGATTCTGCGCCGCACATCGAAAGTCTCGAGAATCCGCTGTAGCTCCTCCCCCTCAGCCGTCGTTAAATTCGCGGCGAAGTCGGCCAGCCTCCCCGGGTCATCCAGCGTAGATCGGCTCAGAAAAAGCCGAATCGCTTCAGACTGGAGAGGATTCAGCTTCATGAGATCCTTGAGGGTGGAGATAATCGCCATCGAATAGGCTTTGAGCTCGGGATTCACGGAGAGCTCGGTGGCCTCGTGGTATTCCACCTGAGCTAATAGCCCCTCTGGAGTAACGCTGACTTCGCGGATTCGGAACCGTTCCACACAGTTGACCAGAATCTGGACGACATCTTCGTCGCCCGGAATTGCCTTGACGATCTTGGCAGCAACTCCTACCCGGTAGAGGTTCTCAGGTGTGTCCTCACCCTCGAGATCGCGGACCAGGACCAGGCCCAGGGCGTTCGCCGGAGAATCCAGCGCCTGCTGCACCGCAGCCAACTGAGGTCCGCCCACCAACATGGGCACTGGAATACCCGGGAAGAAGGGACGAGGGCGTAGCGCCAGAATCGGAAGATCGGGGGGAAGAACCTCGGAGACCAGAACCAGACCCGAACGTTCCTCGGCGCTGACCGCTTCAGTTATGTCGTCTTGCGTCTCATCAATCTCGTACCTTTGATCGGACATCAGTGATCTCCAAAAAAGAAGACCGCGGCCAGGGTCTATCGCTGGTTTCCCGGCTCCAAGACGGATTCGATATTCTATACTACCAACGCGCCCCAGAGTGGGAAAGACCAGACGCAATAAAGTACTCTTATACACACCCAGGTTGACGGCGTCTCCTACCTGCTCCGACAAAGCGGGAACCTGCAAGACGGTTCTGTCGTCTTGATAGAATAGGATTGCCACCCATCAAACGTGATGCAGTCCTTACAGAGGAGGCAAGATGTTTTTCGATCCGCTCTATCTAATCCTCATGGTACCGGGTTTGCTTCTGTCGCTGTGGGCCAGCTGGCGAACCAAATCCAGCTTCAAAAAGTACGCTCAGGTGCGCTCCGCACGGGGAATGACCGGTGCCCAGGCAGCTGATCGCCTACTGGAGGGCGCCGGAATCGGCGATGTTGAAATAGTTCCAACTTCGGGGTTTCTCTCCGACCATTACAATCCTGTTACCAAGAAGCTAGCACTCTCCGAAGGGGTCTTTCAATCCACTTCCGTCGCCGCCATCGGTATCGCTTGCCACGAGGCGGGTCACGCAATTCAACATGCCCACCACTACGCTCCCCTGTGGGTGCGGTCGGCTCTGGTCCCCACCGCCAACATCGGGTCCAAGATCGGATACATCGGCATGTTCATAGGACTGCTGATGCAGTCCCAGGGAATGGTACTGGCGGGAGCCGTGCTGTTTTCCGCCGTGCTCCTGTTCCAGATCGTGACCCTGCCGGTGGAGTTTGACGCCTCGGCCCGCGCCAAGCACCTGGTCCTGGAGTACGGGATTATCAGCGGCAATGAACGCCAGGGCATGGATCGGGTGCTGAACGCTGCCGCGATGACCTACGTTGCCGCAGTAGTATCAACTCTCATGACCCTGATCTACTTCCTTATCCGCTCAGGTTTTCTTGGTGGAGGGGACGACTGACGGTGGCCTGCGTAGGACTGGGTTCTCGACCTCAAGCACCAAGATACAAGATACAAACAAATCTCAAATTCCAAGCACCAAAGCATTGGACCTTTTGTATGCGGCGCTGACAGGCCGACGTCGCCACGCATCGGTGGGAGAATAGGTGAGACGACACCCCCAGATCCTGAACCGAGAGCACACGGCGCTGCTGGTCGTGGACGCCCAGACCAAGCTCAATGCGGTGGTCCGGAATGGGAGGCAAGTGGTGGAAGGGATCGTCAGGCTGGTGAAGGGCTTTCGAGTTCTAAACCTGCCGGTCTTCTCTACCGAGCAGTATCCCCAGGGTCTGGGGGCCACCGATCCCAGCATCACACAGGTTCTTGACTCAGCTCCCTTTCAGAAGATGAGTTTCAGCTGCAGCACTTTAGAGGAGCTCACATCACAGCTCCAACAGCGAAAGGTTCAGCAGGTCCTGATAGCGGGGACAGAAGCCCATGTCTGCGTCCAGCAAACGGCCCTGGACCTATTGGCCGAGGATTTCCAGGTGCAGGTTGGCGTTGACGTCGTGTCCTCCAGGAAGGAGCTGGACTACCGAACTGCACTGGAGCGCATGTCCAAGGCCGGAGTAATCTTGACCACCGTGGAGGCGGCTCTATTCGAGCTCCTGGAGGTATCGGGCACGAGCGAGTTCAAGGAGATCGCCAAACTGATCAAGTAGACTCTCAGGATCCAGGTCCGGGTGCGTAGTAGGACTGAGCCGGAGCTTGGTAGACAATGTCGAGATCAGGCGTCTCGATCCTTCGATGGCCCTTATGCCGGGACTCCATAAGGAAGGAGACGGCACCCGTCGTCAACAGCGTACGCTCCACTGGATAATCCCGCTGGCCGGTCATGAACATCCGCGCGATTGAATCGACGAGGGGACTGAAGTTGTTCGAGTTCTCGATCGGGATATAGCACAGAGTCGATTCGATTTCAGACTTGCCCCTCACACGGAATGCCGCGAGGTACTCGTCGACCATCCCTCCTAACATCAGACAAGTAGCCTTGAAGCCATCGTTGTACTCCAGGAAACAGGCGACCGGATTCTCTACCAATTCCCGGGGGTGGCCTGCCACCACCTTTTGTCCCCGTGCGAGCGCTGCCTGCATCAACTCTTCCGACCACCGACCTTGTTCGCCAGCCTCCCAGACGGCGTCCCCCTCGAGATGCTGTACCGAGCGGATTCCGGTTTCGCCTCCCCGCCGCCTCTCCAGAAAACACTGCAGTGTCTCCAGGTTGTGGAAGATCCCGCCATCTTCTACCCAGCCCGGACCGATCTGGAGCGCTTCCTCGAATTGGGTCCCGAGAGGAAAGTCCAGTTCGGGACGACGAAAAGTCACGGGAAGTGAGGAGCCCGCCATCAGAGGAAACTTCAGCTCTCGAGACTGGCGGTAAATCCAGCGCGTCTTGGTCCAGTCGTAGGAGAACTGCTTGTCGTTAAAAACAGGGACTGTACGTCCGGAGTTCTTGAAGACATCTACCACCTGCTGCATGAACTCGTATCTCGGGTACAGCTTCTGCAGCTTCTCATTGACCGGATAGTCCCCATGCTCCGCGATCAAGAGAATCCCATCCACGGCAAGTTGCCCCGTCCCCAGCGTGAGCGCCTCCGCAATAGAAGAATAGATTTTGAAACCGTGGGTCCTAGAGAGTCGCTGGCTCACATCCTGCGGATGCTCCTGCTCCACATAGAGCGAGACAACGTCGCAAGGGGGGGGAAAGTAGTCGTGATTGATCCAGTATCCTTCCAAGAACCGGGTGACGAAGTTATCGCTGTGGGAACGGACGTGATAAGCAGTCGAAAGGGCCGCTATTCTTTTTCTCGAGGAGGGTCGGGAACGCGCGACGCCAGTGCCTAGAAGAGAAGCCGCAGCCGCCTGCACAAAGGTCCTTCGTTCCATACTCTTTTCAACCGGCAGTGAGAGTCTAATGAAGATAACTCAGAATCACCGTCTCTGCCCACCCTCGATCAGAAGGGGGAGGAAAAATGGGGGGATCACTTGTCCGACCCGGGCCTCCCGCCCCCAGCTGGCTCTGGATCATTCAGAAAGAGACCTTGGTCGACCCCCTGCTTCCCATCTACGCCTTCGGTGTAGGGACTCCAGGCCGAAGAGTGCTCTTGTGCCGAGCCTTTGGCTCGACCCACGGCGGCCTGGAGACCGCCGCCACGCGCAACCTGAAACCCAGGATGCACAGGTCTTCGCCGATACTATAGAATCTATT
Organism: Acidobacteriota bacterium; assembly: GCA_965218775.1. GTDB lineage: Bacteria > Acidobacteriota > UBA6911 > RPQK01 > JAJDTT01 > CAUZIZ01. The sequence goes on from CBDCLS010000003.1 coordinate 76,310, forward strand.
GCCTCATGCCGCACACTTGGACCTTCGATTCGGTAGCTAGGCTCCCAGCCCCGGGAGATAACGTGGCTATTGCCTCCCAAACACTCTCGGCAGGGAGCCGTATTGGATGGGCTGACCGGCAGCTGACAATCAACTACACGGTGCTGGAAGGACATCGCTTCGCCATCGAAGCCATTCCCCAGGGGGAACCCCTTCTATCCTGGGGACTACCCTTTGGCTTCGCTACCCGTGATATTGAGCCTGGCAACTACGTCTGCAACGAGCGGGTCCTTTGGGCTCTGGGGAGCCGAAACGTCGACTTTGAACGTCCCTCTGAAGCCAATTTCCAGGACAAGATACAAGCCTACGCCTTGGACGAGGGACGTTGTCACCCTGCAGAACAGGTTCCTCTGAAGGCTGAGTCGCGCAGCTTTTTGGGTTACCAGAGGCCCGGGAATCGTGGCGTTGGCACCAGGAACTATATTGTAGTCCTGGGTACTTCGTCTCGCGCCGCCAGCTACGCTAGAGTCCTGGCAGATCGGTTTCCGGATGCGGCCTCAAACCAGGATCAGTTCGACGGCGTGGTCGCGGTGTCGCACACTGAAGGGGGTGGCAGCAAAACACCCAACAACCGGGAGCTGCTACTAAGGACCCTGGCCGGTTTCGTGGTCCATCCCAACGTGGGTGCGGTGCTTGCCGTGGATTGGGGCAGCGAGGCTGTCACCAACCTGCTTCTTCGCCGATACATGGAAGCCAATGGCTACGCCCTTCCGGACGTTCTCCACGACTTTCTGACGCTAGGCAGCGACTTTCAGACCGACCTCGAGCGCGGAGGCCGGATCGTCCACGACTGGCTCCCTTCGGTGAGCCAATTTGAGCGCCAGGAGCACTCACTGGCCCATCTGAAACTCGCACTTCAATGTGGGGGTTCCGATGCCTTTTCGGGGATCTCGGGCAACCCGCTTGCCGCCTGGGTCGGGAAGGAGATCATCCAGTTCGGCGGCTGCGCAAACCTGGCCGAGACTGACGAGCTTGTAGGCGCCGAAGACTACGTCCTACAGAAGGTCAGAAATGTCGAGATCGCGCATCAGTTTCTGGCCTGCGTCGAACGCTTCAAGGAACGGGCAGCCTGGCATGGCGAGACGGCTGAAGGAAACCCCTCTGGCGGAAACATCTATCGTGGACTCTACAACATCGTCCTGAAGTCTCTGGGCGCGGCGTCCAAGCGTCATCCTGATGTCCGGCTCGACTACGTGATCGATTACGGTGAACCGATGCGCCAGGCAGGTTTCTATTTCATGGACAGTCCTGGTAACGACCTGGAGAGCATCGCGGGACAGGTGGCCTCCGGCGCCAACATGATCTTCTTCACCACAGGAAATGGATCGATCACCAATTTCCCCTTCGTACCCACGATCAAGATCGTCACCACCAGCGGACGCTACGATCTTCTCTCCAACGATATGGACGTCAACGCAGGCCGCTACCTGGACGGCGCTCCGCTCCCGGAAGTAGGACAGGATCTTCTGGACTTGGCCACGTCAGTAGCATCGGGAGCCCGCAGCGTGGGAGAGGAAGCGGGCCATTCTCAGGTATCCATCTGGCGCAACTGGCCCCAGAGCGACGCCAGCGCTCTGGCAGTTCTGAGCAGTGCACCGGAGCCTGAAGGGACGCCTCTCCTGGTCAAAACTGGGGCCTCGACCCTGGAAGACGGCTTCGAGGGCATACCGGTTGAGGGCAGCCATACTACCGATCAGATCGCTCTCATCCTCCCGACCAGTCTCTGCTCCAGCCAGATCGCCCGTCTCATCACCCAGGAAATGAACGCCCGTCGAGATCCATCGAGGCCATCGATTTCCCGATTCGAGTCGCTACCTCACACCGAGGGCTGTGGGGTTTCCGGAGGACCAACCCGGGAGCTCTACATCCGCACCATGTTGGGACATCTGGCTCATCCGATGGTCCGCTTCGGATTACTGCTGGAGCACGGTTGTGAGATCACCCACAACGACTACATGTCCCATGAACTGGAGCGCATGGGTTTGGATCCCACACGATTCGGCTGGGCAAGCGTCCAGATGGACGGTGGCATCGAGAAGGTCAAGAAGAAGGTCCAGACCTGGTTCGATTCGGCGCAAGCAGCCAATCTGACACCGGCCAGAGCACACGCAAGCCTGGAAGCCCTTCGCATTGGAATCCTTTCCACTGGATCTCTCTCGACAGCTGTCGCCGACAGTCTGATCCGCCTGACGCAGAGCCTGGTCGACACCGGTGCCACGGTCGTAATGCCGGAAAGCTCAGCGCTCTTGTCTTCTTCCGCCTACCTGACCCAGCTCCTGGGATCCGACCGGTTTCAGGCTTCTATCGCCTATGGACAAAAGCCGCAAACCCCAGGGCTGCACGTCATGGAATGCCCCACCGATCATTGGGTGGAAACGCTGACCGGCCTGGGCGCAACCGGAATCGAAGTCATGCTGGCGCACGTCGCTGACCACCCTCAACAGACCCATCCCATGGTCCCGCTGCTGCAGGTAGGCGAGAGCGAAAGCAAGCGTTTTAGACGGGATCTCGACCTGGTCCTGGAAGGAGATTCCGGGCTCTGGATGAAGGAACTGCTGCAGCTCGTTCTCCAAGTAGCTTCGGGTCGCTACGTGCCCACTCTCCATGCCCAAGGGAATGCCGACTTCCAGGTCACCCGAGGTCGGTTGGGCGTATCGATGTAGCTGAACCAAGCTTCGTAGGGGTGGCCTCCAGTGCACATCATTTCGTCCTTCAACAATCAGTGGTACCGCCTGGTGGGAAAACAAAGTAACCGAGGCGGCATCGGGGCAAAGGTCCGGCTCCGCGCCGGGGGCGTCACTCAGTCCGGCTCGGTGAAGAGTGGATCCAGCTATTGCAGCCAGTCCCAGCTGGCTCTGACGTTCGGCCTGAAAGCCGCGACTCGAATCGATCGGCTCGAAGTCCTGTGGCCAAAGGGGAAGAAGCAGGTGCTGACTACGCCGCCGATCAACGCGGTCGTCACGATTCATGAAGAGCAAGGAGTGATTCGATAGCGGTAACGTTCCAGGTCCAGGGCTCCATCAGGTCCAAACTCGACCCCTTCCGCCTGCAGCAACGCTCGTTGAAGACCGGGCGGATGAGCTCCGGTCCCGTCGCTAGAGCACCGGCCCGCCGCATTGACGACTCGATGCCAGGGAAGGCCCGGAGGACAGGAGTGAAGGGCCCAACCCACAGCCCGTGCCGAGAGTGGCCGCGCGAGCAGTCCGGCGATCTGCCCATAGTTCATGACCTTACCCCTGGGGATACGCTTGACGATCTCGTAGACCTGGTCCCAGGCACTTTCTCTCATGACTGGCAAGTGGGTTCTTAGTACTTGATCAGCTTTAGCGTCTTTTGAATACTCTTAATCGAGGTCAATCCCAACGGGATTGCGGCCTACAGCCCAGGGTTTCCGAACCCTGGGTAACAGCCATACCCCTCTTGATTTCAACCCTGCAGGGGTTGCGTCGCAATCTTATCGAGAACCGCTGCTTCTTCGTAGGCCGGATCAGGGCCGCAACCCTTTCAGGGATGAAATCCAGGGGCGACGCCGTTGACCCAGGGTTCGGAAACCCGTACGTGTTTAGCGACTTCTCCCCCTTGCCCGTGCCCGTGCATATTCCTGACGATCGTCTCGCCTTTCTCTGCCATCATGGACATCTTGCGGCGCTTGCACGTTGCCGCCAATGACGATGTACAGCGGGCGGAGAAGAGGTTGTCTGAAATCGTGTCAATGCAGACCGGGTTGGTCAAGGGCTTGGATACGACCGAAAGATGAAGTCGGGCAAGGGCACGGGCGCGGGCAAAGGCAAGGGAGGGCGCTAAACACATACGGAAACCCTGGGCTCGTATACACAATCCCGTTGGGATTGACGTCTCTTGATACTCGAAGATCGACACATCGGCACCATCGGCCAATACACCATCCAGAGACAGAGAGCGGCCCTACCCTATTTCAGGCACCCTTCTAAGAAACGAGCTTCATCTTCTCGGGATCCCACTGATAGGCGCGATTCTCTCGGTAGGACAAGTTACAGATCAGAGCCGGAGCAGCTGCCCTGTAGCCGTACGCAGCATCCTCTAGCACCGAATCGCCTCCCCGCATCGCATTGAAGAAGTTCGTAAAGTGGTCGAGGCGGGAGTCGTAGTCTTCAGGAGTTCGGTACAGCTTTTCGGTAGAAGGGTTCAGAGATGGCCGCTTCGGCTGGGGATAGTCTCTTCGGTATTGCTCCATGAACTTCTCCTGCTGATCCTCAGTAAAGGTACGAACGGTGTGCCCGGGCTCCGATCTGGGGCCGAGGCGTGTGACCTTCACTTCATCCGAAGCGATCGTCATCACTCCTTCATCGCCGATGAACCGAAACAGTGTCCCTCCGCCGCTTCCGTCCGCGAAGTTCACCTGTAACGCCATGTTGAAAGCCGGATGGCTGTCGTTCGCAGAATAATCCAAGAGGCTCATCACGACATCCGGGACGTCGCGCCCATCTTTCCAGTGCCGCAACCCTCCGGAAGAGAAGATCCGAGTGGGGCCGTTTGAGCCGAGAGCCAAATGGATTCCGGAAAAGAGGTGCACAAATAGATCTCCCGGAATGCCTGTCCCATAGTCCCAATAATTCCGCCAGCGAAAAAAGCGGAGGGGATCGAAGGGACGCTGGGGCGCGCTCCCGAGAAAGGTCTGCCAATCCACAGTCTGAGGTGAGGCATCCAGAGGAATCGAGTACTGCCACGCGCCTGTAGCGGAATTGCGATTGTAGGAGGCTTCGACCAGGTTCAGCACGCCAATTGCACCTGAGCGGTAAAGATCCCTGGCTTTTTCGTACAAAAGGGAGCTGACATACTGGCTCCCGACCTGAAGCAGCCTCCCGGTGGCCCACTCAGCTTTCAAGACCTGAGGTCCCTCCTCAAGATCGTGAACCATGGGTTTCTCGAGGTAGACCGCCTTGCCTGCCTGCATGGCTTCAATCGCGATCTGGGCGTGCCAGTGGTCTGAGGTTGCCACGATCACCGCATCGACGTCGGACCGCGCCAGCACCTCTCGGTAATCCCGTGTGGTAGCCACCTCCGGTCCGTGGACTTCCTTGACCCTGAGAAGGCGCCCATCGTAACAATCGGCAGCAGCGACGAATTCGGTCCCTGGGACCTCCAGAGCCGTACGCGTGTCGCCGAAACCCATTCCGCCCATGCCGATCGTCCCGAAACGAATGGTGTCGCTGGGTGCAACACTCCGACTGCCAGCAGCGGGTTCTCTGGCCCGCCCACGCGCCAGAATAGTCGGAGCCATGGGCGCGGTCACCGCAGCGACTTTGATGAAATCCCGGCGCGAACTTCTTCTCTTCGACATGCTACCTCCTGGCTTGCTTACATAGATCAGTACGAATGCCAGGATAGCTCGGTCGGCTGGAGAAAGTCGAGACCGGAAAATTCCTGCATTCCGACACATAAGGGGCCACAGGAGACTCCTGGTTAGAGCTTGACAGCCGGGACTGCCCCCCCTAGCATCCGAACCTAATAGACTCGATATTCACACTGATGACGGGCACCGAGGGTGCTTCACCAAGGAGCCAGGCATGAATGAGGCGACCAAGAGAGCGTTTGAAGCCATAGATCAGATGAAGGACGAGATCGTTGAGACGATCAGCGGGGTGGTCCAGGTTCCCAGCGTCAATCCGAAATATCCTGGAGTGGTCTCGGAGGACGTCCTCGGTGGCGAAACTCAGGCCAATCAGCGGATCGCCGAGCTGTACCGGTCGATCGGGTGCGAGGTAGATCTGTGGGAGGAGGAGGCCAAACGGGCCAACGCTGTAGGAGTTTTGAGGGGTAGTGGCGGCGGAAAATCATTGATCTTCAACGGCCACATCGACACGGTTCCGGTTGGACGCCACGAAGACTGGAAGTGGTCCGATCCCTACAGTGGCAAGGTCGAGGACGGAAAGATCTACGGTCGTGGATCCTGCGATATGAAGGGCCCTGTGGTGGCACAGGCGATGGCGGCAAAGGCTCTCCAGAAGCTGGGGATCAAACTCCGGGGCGACCTGATCCTCGAGAGTGTCGTAGGCGAAGAGGTCATGGACCATGAAGCAGGAGCTTCCGCCACCATACGCCGTGGCTATCGCGCCGATGCAGCAATCGTCTCCGAGCCATCTGCACCCGAGGCACCCCTGGCGGTCGTGCCCGTGAGCCCAGGACTCCTTTGGATGGCGGTCACCTGCCGGGGCAAATCCAGTCATGCCGCCACCCGAGGCGAGACCTTTCGGGCGGGAGGGGCCGGCGCCAAAGTCGCCGTCAACGCCATCGACAAGGGCGTCTTCATCTTCAACTGTATCCAGAAGCTAGAGCAGGAGTGGGGACTCACCAAAAAGCATCCGCTCTTCAAGCCCGGGCATTTTACTCTGCACCCTGGTGTGATCACGGGGGCTCCACATGGCGTGGGCGTGCCCTTCTTCATCTCAGAATTCTGCACCATCGAATATGCCATCTGGCACCACCCCGATGAAGACGTCGAGGCGGTCAAGAAGGAAGTCGAAGACTTTGTCCGGCACTCAGCCGCGTTGGACGAGTGGCTTCGCGACCATCCCCCCGAAATCGAGTGGAAGCTTCATTGGCCTGCCTTCTCAGTCGACGAGGACCACCCGATCTGCACCACTATCGGACAAGCTCATGAACTGGCTGCCAAGGGGACCCGCTTCGAGGGACCCGCGGTGGTTCAGGGCTTCTACGCCGTTTGCGACGCTGTCTTTCTAAGCGCTGGCGGAGTCCCGAGCGTGGTCTATGGCCCCGGCAGCCTCCTGCACGCACATGCGGTCGACGAGTTCCTGGACATCGACGAACTGATGGTCGCCACCAAGGCCTACGCTGCCGCCGCCATCGAGTGGTGCGGGACCGCTTGAAGTTTCTCGTAACGGTGGTCTCCAGGCCACCCTCGGTCTAGTTCTAGTCCTGGAGAATCTCCCGCACGAAGACGTTCTTGAAGTTGAGCTGGTTTCCGTGACTCTGGAGCTCAATCGATCCGGTGGGAAAGATGGGCCTGGTCCTGTCCCAGTAGTTCTCCAACGTGACGTTGTGCACGACCAATTGATGATTCAGGAAAACCGTGACCTTCTCACCCGTCATCAGAATACGGAATTGGTTCCACTGACCGGCCGGTTTGTCTGCTACCACTAGTGGCGGGGCGGGGTTCTTCTTGTTGTTCCAAAGCGCGCCCGACCCTTCGGGATCGTCCCAGATCTGGACCTGAGGACTGCCTCGAAGATAGATTCCGCTGTCTCCTTTGGGTCCGATCTTCCAGTCCACCCACAGCTCGAAGTCTCCGTAGTCTCTGAGACTGCAAAGGCTCGCTCCCTTTCCATCGAATTGCAGCATCGCGTCGACAATCTTCCAATGGGCCCGCATCTTGGCGTCGGCCTCTTTCTGAGCGGCTGCCAGCACCTGTGAAGACATCTTGGAGCGCTTGAGGGGATCGGCTACCAGTCCCTTCCAATTGGCCAAATCCATGCCATTGAACAGAGCCTCAAACCCGTCCGGAGCCAGATTGTCGACTTGCTCTTCTCCCAGATCCTTGATACGGATCTTGCGGAAGGCTACTTCACTGCTGTGGCCGAGGAAGCCGACGTGTCCACGGGAGCGCATAAAACCAGGATGAGCTTGTAGCGCCTCTGGGCCTTGGACATCATTCAGATTGCCACTCACGATCACCTCGTCGTTGAGGGTCACCTGGATCCGCCGGCCAATATAGACGATCTCCTCCTGATTCCATTCTCCGACCGGTTTCAGCGCCCCTCGGCGGGCCGGAATCAGCCCGTAGACGGAGCCATGCACCTGGTATGGCTTGATGTTCGCGTACTTGGCAGCGGTGTTGTCCAGGATCTGGATCTCGATACCGGCAACCGACGCGGGACCTTCCCTCGGGGTTCTGATCGCGACCCCGTTGTTGCCACCTTCCTTGAGTTTGAACTCGAAACGGAAGACAAAGTTGGCATATTCCTTTCCCGTGAGCAGATTGCCGCTCTCATCGGCCGCGCTGATCAGGACACCGTCCTTGACGACATAGCCTCCCCCCTTCTGGCCGACCAGGATCCACCCATCGAGATTCTTTCCGTTGAATAGGTTGACGAAACCGGGCTCATGTCCGGACCCCAATAGGGGGAAAGAAAGCACGGCAGCAACGAATAGAAACCCGATCCTCCTGAAACAACTCTTCTCGTGATTCATGATGTGCCTTTCTCTAGTGTTCTGTCCTGGAAATTCACCACATAATTCTGCGGCCCTGACCGCCGTCTGCTGTGCTGCGCTTCCTCGAAAGACCCCAGGTATTCCTGCGTCAGCGCGCCTTGCATACGACGCTCATGCCTCGCAGACTTATGCAGTGAACTTCCAGGACAGAACACTAGGGTTCGAGCGAAAATAGCTTCACATTTTCACCCAGACCGACCCTTTTTCACTGGACTCAACCGCCCTGGTAATGAATTCCATGCCTCGACGGCCATCGTAGACCGTGGGGAAGTCATATTCATCCGTCGAGAGAGGGGCGCCATCAAGGTACCTGCGAATCGCCTCCACCACACCAGAATAGATGGTGGCAAAGGCCTCCAGGTACCCTTCGGGGTGTCCGGGAGGGATACGGGTTACGGCATTGGCATCCCCCGACAGATATGCCTGCGCCCTTGTCAGTGTCTGCCTGGGCTGGCCATAGCGATAAACGCCAAGGGAGTTGGGTTCTTCCTGAGCCCATAGGATGGCGCCCTCGGAAGAATAGACCCGCAGTCTCAATCCATTCTCCTCTCCGGTCGCGATCTGACTGATGGTCAGGACTCCCTTCCCTCCGCCCTTGAAGCGCAGTAGGACATTGGCATCTTCCTCCAAGGTTCGGTTGGGAAGAAAAGTGGTCTTGTCGGCGCAGATCTCTGAGATCGGATCGCCGGTCACGTACTCCAGCAAATTGACACAGTGAGTCCCCAGGTCGCCTAGAGTACCTCCGATACCCGCCTGAGCAGGATCCACTCGCCAGGCCGCCTGCTTATGACCCAGCTTCTCGTGCTGAACGCTGAGAAAATCTTGAAGGTATTCGACCACCACCTTCCGTACGGTACCCATCTCCTGGGAACGGAACAGATGGCGGGCGTGCCTGACCATCGGATGCCCCGTGTAGTTGTGCGTCAGGGCGAAGACCAGCCCCGACTTCTCCACTACCTGGCAAAGCTCCTGGGCCTGCTCCAGGCTGTAGGTGGCGGGCTTATCGCAGACGACGTGAAATCCAGCCTCAAGGAAGACCCTGGCGATGTCGAAGTGGGAAACATTCGGGGTAACGACACTCACAAAGTCGATGCGCTTCTCAGGGGCAAGAGCCGCCTCGGCTTTCGCCATTTCCTCAAAGCTCGGGTAGCAACGGGCCTCATCCAGATACAGCTCTCTGCCGGTGGTCCGGGTGTTTTCAAAGTCCCGAGAAAAGCAGCCGGCAACCAGTTCGACCTGCTGGTCGAGGCTGGCCGCTATCCGGTGCACGCTACCGATGAACGCACCCTGACCGCCTCCGACCATGCCCATTCGAAGCTTCCGTTTCCAGGATTTCATGTTCACCACCTTTCGAATAAAGCGCCAGATTGCAAGATAGATTGTGCTGTTGTCCGACTCTCTCCTCGGAACTTGGGGTCATAGTGCCGACAAGGCGGCTGCTGACAAATCGGGCCGTTCGCGGCTCTGTTTTGCTCTGGCATCAATAGATATCGTTCCTCAGAGACCTGCTATCGTCCACTGCCGTAACGCCAATTAGCTTGGTGAACTGTCTTCGATTCATCTCCTCTGATTGTTTCCTAGGCACACTGTTGGACCCCATTCTGAACCCCAATGGAATCACACGACGGGTAGTGGCGCAAGGAGGGAAGGAAAGGTGGAAAGAGCCCAGGCAAGTCCGGTTCCAAGTGACGGGACCCAAAGCAATAGAAGTGGCGTCTGACATGAAGTACACTCTTTTGACGTCGGACGTTCACTTCGGTTCTTCTATTGACGGAGGCCCACGCCATGTCACGCATCCCCAGGAGACAGTTCTTATCCCGTTCCTTCAGCGGCGCAGTCGCTGCTAGCTCCCTAGGAATAGCCACTCTGGCGAAGCCGCCCGCTGGACACGATCCCATCGGGGCGGCCCTGATCGGTACGACCCACCCGCACGCTCTGGGACATCGGAAGGCAATCGAACGATCCCAGAACTACACCTTGCTAGGAGTGGCGGAGCCGAACCCTGACCTCTTGAAGCGAGCCAAGAAGGACTCACGCTGGGACGGAGTGACCTGGATGGAATTGGACGGCTTGTTGGCCGAGAAGAGGGTACAGATGGTTTGCGTGGAGACCGACCCTCTGGAGTCCCTCACCTATTCGCGTATGGCGATTGAGGCCAACAAGCACACCAAGATCGACAAGCCTCCTGGAGCCGACTTCAAGGCGCTCAGGCAGATTCTAGACGACGCACAGCGTCGCAAGCTCCTGATTCAGATGGGCTACGTCTATCGCTACAACCCGGCCTTTCGTCTGACTCATCGGGCCCTTCAAGAGGACTGGCTGGGCCCGATTCGCTCGGTTGCCTGCCAGATGAACGACACCCTGAGTCCAGAGGGTCGGCGGCGGCTGGACACCTACCCCGGTGGGCAGATGTTCGAGATCTGCGGACACATGATCGATGCGCTGATCTGGCTCCTGGGCAAGCCTGCTCGCGTGAGTCCCGTCCTGCGGCATAGCGATCCAGTTCCTGACAAACTGGAAGATGATGTGCTGGCCATGTTTGAGTTCGAACCTGCGGTCGCGGTGGTCAAGAGCCATACCCGAGACGGCAACCGTTACTTCTATATCTTCGGAGAGAAGGGCTCGATCCTGATCGATTCTCCAGATCGTCCTCGAATGCGCATGGTCTTGAGCTCCAACCAGGGTGACTTTCTCGCGGGAGCACAGGAAGTCTCGCTAGGTTCTTCAGAGCGGTATCTTCCGGACCTGGACGATCTGGCCGGCGCCATTAGAGAAGGTCGGCAAGTGAAGTTCTTTACACCGGAGCATGATCTGAACGTCCACAAGGCCCTGCTCACCGCGAGCGGCCTCAGCGTCTAACGTCTGTAAATAGGGAGATCCATGACATGAAACCCATTCCCAGAAGACGATTCCTTACCAGATCCATCGGCGCGGCCACCCTCGGCAGCGCCGCTATCCGCAGGGTTTCGGCGTCCCCCGGAGATAGAATTGGGGTAGCCGCAATTGGGGTCAACGGCATGGGACACGGTCATCTGCGAAATTTGGCAAAGCGCTCAGACGTCCGGATAGTGAGCCTCTGCGACGTCGATGAGAGCGTCCTGGCCAGAGGAGTAGAGACCGTCGCCCAATCCCACCACGAAAAGCCCAAGCTGGTGGCCGACTTCCGGGAAGTTCTACAGGATTCGGCGGTGGACGCCCTGGTGATCGCTACCCCGCATCACTGGCACTGTCCGATCGCCTTACCGGCTCTCGAGGCGGGCAAGGATTGCTATGTGGAAAAACCGGCCAGTCACGTCTTCCAGGAAGGCAGGGCGCTGGTCGAGGCGGCGCGCAAGCACAACCGGTTGGTGCAGCATGGGACACAGATGCGTAATACCGAGGTGACCTTTCTGGCGGGCGAGGTGTTGGAGTCTGGAATCCTGGGCGAGATCAAGATGACCAAGGCCTGGAACGTCCAAAGGGGCCATGGTATGGAGCCCAAGCCGGATGCCCCTGTTCCAGCCGGAGTAGACTACGACATGTGGCTGGGGCCGGCCCCCAAACGTCCTTTCAACCCCAATCGATTCCACCGGACCTGGCGCCTCTACCGGGACTACGGCAACGGGGACATGGGCGACGACGGAGCCCACGACCTTGATATGGCAAGGTGGGCCCTGGGAGTCACTACACACCCGGTGCGCATCACTGTGCATGGAAGCACGATCGACCTGCAAGGAGAACGCGAGTACCCCGACAACATGGTACAGGCATTTCAGTATGCCGAGGGAAAGGTGCTGCTCTACGAGGATCGACTCTGGACACCGTACGGAATGCATGGATTCGACAATGGCAACGCCTTCTATGGCACCGAGGGCTACATGATCTTCTCGCGCCGCGGGTATTTCCAGGTGTTTCTAGGTAAGAAGGCCGAGAAGGGGCCGGGGCGCAGCGGCAGGGACATCCGCCAGAATTCGGAAGCGAACCTGGCCCATTTCCTGGAGTGCGTTCGGAGCCGGAAGCCGACCAACGCCGACGCCGAGGTGGCCCATCTGACTTGTGGTCTGATCCATCTGGGCGAGATCGCCTTCCGGCTCAAGCGGGTCATGGAATTCGATCCGGATCGGGAGGTCTTTCGCAACGATCCAGAGGGCAATAAGATGTTGACGAAGCATTACCGAGCTCCCTGGAGCGTCTGAAGTTTGATCAGAACGCATCCGTCAGAGGAAGAAGAGCCCTCAGAAACCCAACTGCCGCGCTTTTTCGGAGACCTTTCTTGGATTCCACGGGTCAAGATAAGAAGCCTTGTGTGCGGCTGAAGAACTTCGGCCTGGAGCCCAAAGCTACGTCCGATCAGTATTCAACCCGGCCGTCTTCATTTACCCTTTCAACGGGGCGGACTCCCCTCTCTGGTTCATTTCCACTCCAGTTCCAGAAAACGGAAGGGCACTTCTCCCGTGGCGATGTAGCCATGCTTGACGTGGCGCGGAGCAAAGATAAGATCACCCGTACCCACTTCCTTCTCCACTTCTCCAATCTCGAAGTCGGCGCTTCCGGCCAGAACGAAGAATGCCTGCTCTCGATCGTCATGGGCGTGAAGCGGCTTCCTCTCTCCCGGCTCGAACTCCACCAGAGCCAGGATCGCCGCTTCCGAGTTCTTGCGGGAATCGTAGGGGCGCATGGCGGAGTCCACGGGATATAGAAAGAGACTCTGGGTGAAGCGACCCCACCCGGGTAGACGGCGGCGGGGCTTGAGACGCTCTGAGACCAGGACTCCCACCGGCCGAGCCAGTGCCACATCCAGAGCCGTCCCCTCCACATCCAGGGAGGCCTGAAGGCCAGCACGCCACGAATCCTGCCAGGTCAGTTCCGCCGTGTTGATTCCCCTGTAACGGGAAAATTCCAGGCGCAGGACCCCAGGATTCGAGGCGTGGCCGTTTGCGACGAAGAGATCCCCCCCAGGGCTGAAGGCCAGCCCCCGGGGTGCTTTGAGCTGAGGCATCCGTATCTCGCCGCTGGAGACGAGTTGATCTCCATGGGGTCGCAGCCGCAGGATTCGCTGGTTGGCGAGGTCTCCCAGAAACACTTCCCTCCAGGGGCTCACGGCCGCCGAGACCAGATCGCTTCCTGGGAAGGAAAAGACCGTTTGCAATCCTCTCTCATCGCCGGACGCTCTTGCCGAGCCAGGCAGCAGCCACACCTGCCCGCCCCCGACTCCGAAGACCCGTTCTTCCAGAACGAAGATGTCGGCGTAGACCTGACCTCCACGCTGCCACCTCCCCACATAGGGCGAAGGCTTCTCCAGCACCTTGCCTCGGGGGTCGCCGGGATGCCCCAGGTTGCCATCATAGCCGACGAGTCGGCCACTGCTGAAGTCGTAGAGAATGCGCCCCTTCTCCGCTCGCTCCTGGTCATAGCAGCGGATGACGTTACCCCGCTCCACCTTGATGCGCTGGATCGGGAAGAGGCCGGGGAACGTCTCTGTCCCATAGGAGGCCTCCTGCTCGATCTCGCCGGCTTCGACCCGATACTGTCGAATCTCGTCAGTTCCCACCAGGACGAAGAGAGTCCCGGCGGCCTGGAGTGGAACCAGGGCGAGAGTGCTCAGAACCGGGAGAACCAGTAGTAGGCGCATTGTCTTGCTCCTTTCCTAGACGCGCTTCCAATCGACATCAACATACACCTCCTGGCGCCGGGCGGATAGATCCCTCCGATGTGAAGCGCGGCACCATGTCCCGATGTTGTTTGCTCGAAGAGATGGGGCACCTCTGACCTGGTTCCTGAAGCGTTGTAGAGTTCATGTGATCCCGACTCTGATGGATCAGAGCCCGTAGAGCTCTTCTCACGGGTGATCTGCCTCAGCGGTCGACGAACTGAAAGGCATACAACTTGCAGTCCCTGAGCTTGAAGTGGAGTCTGACGGGCTGGTTGGCCAGCCCGGAGACGTCACTCTTGCCCCTCCAGGACACGGTGAAGCGAACGCTGTTGCCATTGAGCTCATCTGCTTCGGCCAGGGTATAGCCGGGGATCGGCTTCCCTGCAGCGTCCTGGATCTCCAGCGCGGCCACTCCCCCGGCGCTGGTGTCCAGGTTCAGCTCGAGCTCCCTGCCGTCGAAGATCAGCGGAGGCGTCCTCAGCCAACCGCCTCGGTAGGAGGCGTCCGCCGAAACGAAGCCATCCAGCCGCAGGATGGCCCGGGAGAGGGCCGACTCGGGCTGCTTCGCTTGAGGGTCGAGCCCCCCGTTGTGGTCCCAGTTGGCGCCCACAGTATAGATCCAGAGCTCGTCCCCCATGCGGATGGGTCTAGGAAGGGCCCATACCCACCTGGAGCCGAAGCTTCCACTGGGGGCCAGACGCAGAAAAGGACCTCGATGTCCTACCCGCTGAAAATTGCGTCCATCCCGGCTGACTGCCAGCTTCACATCGGCCGTCGCCGGCCAGTTTCTCTCCACGGCTCGCCAGTGGTAGTAGACGGGAAGCATGGAGATGTAGACGTCCTGAGCTTCGGTATACCTGAAGACGCAGGGTCCGTAGAAATCCAGGGGCAGGGCACCTACCACGGTCCAGCCCTTGCCGTAGACCGTCTCGACCTGCTCGGCTTTCTCCGGCGCGGTCGAGACCGGAGAATGAGGCAGGAAACGGCTAAGGGCCGCCAGATCTAGCGCATCTGGTTTCAGGGCCAGGGTCAGGTTTTCCCAGTGAAGCATGTCGTCGGACTCGTTGTACCCTACCATTCGAGGCGGCAGCTCCCGGCTGTAGCCGACGTAGCGCCCGATCCTGGGATCCCAGAACCAGGTGGGTTGGGTATCGGCCGCCCTCAGTCCGGTGGGGACGGTGTCGTAGAGATTCCAGCGCAGGCCGTCCGCTGAGTACCAGATCCGATTTCGAGCTCCGTCCTTCGTGTACAGCTTTGACCAGGATTTGTAGCGTTCCCCGGGGGGACACTCGGGATTCTCATCGAGGAATACGGATCCGCCGCCCACTTTCATGCGGGAAAAATCCGTGGGCATGACCAGGTTATTCTCCTTGGAACCGTCCTTCTCCACCAGTCCCAGGAGCGGCTTGCGAAAGTGGATGCCGTCGTCAGACTCGGCGTAAGCCACCGCCCATTTGCTGTAGAGGGCTCCCAGAGAGTCCCGACCGGCGCCGGGTCGGCCGGGCCCGAGGAGGACACTGTACCAGACCCGGACGCGAGGACCGTCCGGGCCCTCCTCCCTGAGAACGCTGGAGTAGAACTCGACGTAGCCGTCCTTCTCCCAGGGCTGATCCGCAACGATCAGCTTCTCTCCGGTCTGGTAGGGAGGGTTCATCGTGAGGCTCACTCCCTCGCTGGATTCGATGAATCTGTGGTCGACGAAGAGTTGCTTCTTTGTTCCGATGTTCAGGGGAGCCTGTGACGCTGCTGCGCCCGGACTCGCATAGGCGAGCAGCGCAACGGCCACCGCCATAAGGGTCTGATAGTGAGAACGACTCCCGACTTTCACTATTCGGCGATAAACACAGCAGGGACAAGAGGCGTGCACCACCGTGGTGCGGGAACCCTACCGCCACCGACCCAGAATGATAAGTACTACGATAAAGCAGAGACGACCCGGACGAAAGGCTCGACCGGCAGAAATACTCTTAACGTTCGATTGATCAGAGATTCGACAGTCGGTCAATCTTCTCTCCTCCGCCTTCTGGACCTGTAAGGTCCCCCTGGCGGGACCAGAACCGGGCTACCGCGGCATAGGTCAACAACGAACAAAAAACCGCGGGAAATACCCGGTGAACGATCCCTGACAGCGGAACGAATTGCCAACAGCAAAGGCAGATGATTCCAGCTGCAAACGAGGCCAACACCGCTCGACCGTCACCCCGCTTCCAGTAGAGCCCCAGGACGATGGCAGGCAGAAAGCAAGCGGCATAGAGACTGCCGGAGAAGGAGGTGATGGTAACCACGGTACCCGGAGGATCCAGAGCGATCAGTGCCGCCAGAACTGCGAAAACCGAAACGTAGACGCGGGTCGCTCCAATCGCACTCTCCTCGGATCTGTTCCTGTGCCAGAGCCCGACCAGATCCCTCTCGCAGGTTGATGCCATCACCAACAGGACACTGTCCAGAGATGACATGGCGGCGGAGACCATTGCCAACACCAACAGGGCGCTCACGATCGGACCGAAGACTGCTCCACTGGCGAGCAGAGCCGGCACCACGTGATCGGTGTCGGGCAACTCGCTGGGCAGAATGTTTCTGGCGTAGAGACCTACCGGGACCAATAAGCTGAAAACCAGCAGAAAGGCCAGAGTCGAGATCAAGCCCCCTCGACGTGCCTGCTTGGCATCGGTCAAGGCATAAAATCGAGAGAGCTGGCGGGGTTCCACTACGAACTTGATGGTGGTAGCGAACAGGATTCCCAAGAGCATCGGAAGCGGCATGGCAGCATCCCAGCGGAACAGCCTGGGACCGTGGACTCCCTCCTTGACCTGGTAGATGGACTGGAGTCCGCCTGCGGCCTGAGTCGTGCCCCAGAACAGAAGGACAGCGGCAACGATCATGATGACTCCCTGCACCACATCCGTCTGCACCACCGAGTGGAAGCCTCCCACCGCCGTGTAGGCGACTACGATCACCAGAACGATGAAGATGGCGTGCCAATAGGAAACGTCGAGAAATGCTTCTAGAAGATTCCCTATTCCCTTGAACACCGCGGTGGTGTAAATGAAGCTGGAAAGCAGGACAATCAGCGCGGCCACGATCCGTGCCGGCTGGCTCGCAAAACGGAATCCGATGAAGTCAGGAATCGTAAGCGACCCCAGGGATTCGGTCTGTTCGCGCAGCCGTGGAGCAATCCACACCCAGGAGATGAAGCTGAAACCGACGGCAAACGGCACCAGCAACAGCCAAGCAAGACCGTAGTCATAGCCCTGGCCCGAGAAGCCCACAAAACTGTTGGTGCTGGCGTAGGTGGCAAAGAAGGAGATCCCGACCGTCGCCCCTCCAATAGACCTTCCTCCTACGAAATAATCGGTCAGGCTCCGGGTCTGTCGATTCCCCGCCCAGGCGTGATAGACCATCAGAGCGGTGTAGAGGAGGAGAGCGAGCAGCTCCAGGGAGTGGCTTTGAATCCAAGTCATGGGAGAAGAAGCTCCGAACTCCAAGATACAAGATACAAACAAATCTCAAATTCCAAGCACGAAATCCCAAAACGGACCCTTTGGAGCTTGAGATTTGGAATGTGCTTGTATCTTGTATCTTGGGATTTGAGACCAATTCGCCGGAAATTCCCGGAAAATCAGGTTGATGTTAGCAGCTTATTCTATGCTAGAATACCCGTTTCGAGCGGGACACTTCCCCGCCAAGCTTTGCAGAGGTAGAGGGATGGCTGGCAGGTGACTTGGACTCATCTTTTCACGCCCGTGAGGCCGCCGCGTAGCAATGCTAGCCGGCTGAGTTCCCCTGAAGCTAGAGCATGACCCAGGTAAAGGAAGGCTGCCAATCGCTAGGTTCGGTTTGCCGAAGGAATTGCTTTTTCGAGTGAGGTTCGCTAATGGAAAATACTTCAATGGAAGATGCGTCGATGGAAACTGCGTCGCGAGTAATGATCGAGGCACAGGGCATCAGTAAGTACTACGGTCCATTCGTGGCCGTTGAAGACATCTCCTTCTCCATACCGGAAGGACAGATCGTGGCCTTTCTGGGACCCAACGGAGCCGGCAAGTCAACCACGATGAAAATCCTGACGGGTTTTCTCGCAGCCAGCCAGGGAAAGGCCTTGATTGGGGGGCGGGACATCCACGAGGATCGCCTCGAGGCATCCAGAACCCTGGGCTATCTCCCGGAGAACGGCCCCCTCTACCTGGAGATGACGCCCAAGGAGTTGCTCGAGTTCTTCGGGGAGGCAAGGGGGCTGGAAGGGTCGGACTTGAAGCAGAGAATCGACTTCGTCGGCGAACAGTACTCGCTGGAAGATGTCATGGAAAAACCCATCGGGAAGTTATCCAAAGGGTATCGTCAGCGCGTGGGATTGGCACAGGCAATGATGCACGATCCCGACGTGTTGATCATGGACGAGCCAACTGCTGGGTTGGACCCCAACCAGATCCGTGACTTCAGGTACAGTATCCAGGAACTGGGGAAGAAGAAGACGATCCTGATCTCGACTCATATTCTGCAAGAAGTGGACGCGGTAGCCGACCGGGTGCTGTTCATTCATGACGGACGCCTGATCTATGACGGCACATCCGAAGACCTCAAGGAAAACGATTCCTTGGAGGAACCCTTTCACCGAATGACCCAGCAGGAAGCGCCGCCGACAGACGAGCCGCCGGAAGAGCCGGCGACAGTGGAACCTCCGGCGGAGACCGCGGTGAAAACAGACGGAGACGACCATGAGGGATAAGATCAACTTCGGATTTATTCGGGCCCTGGTAAAGCGAGATCTGTGGAAGTACTTCACCAACCCTACCGGTTACGTCTTCATCACCCTGTTCATCTTCTTGAGCGCGGCCGCTGCTTTTTGGCAGGACCGGTTCTTCCTGGACAATCTGGCCAACCTTGACCAGCTGAATTACCTGTTCCCCTACCTGCTCTTGTTCTTCATCCCCGCCCTGACCATGTCGGTCTGGTCGGAAGAACGGAGGCAAGCCACGGACGAGCTCCTGTTCACCCTCCCCGCCACCAGCCTGGAGATCGTACTGGGCAAGTATCTGGCCACCCTGGGAATCTATACCGCTTCCCTCATCCTGTCTCTCAGCCATATCATCGTGCTCGCCTTTCTGGGGAGCCCCGACCTGGGACTGATGTTCAGCAACTATCTGGGTTACTGGCTGATTGGAGGCGCCATGATCGCGGTCGGCATGCTGGCTTCGCTGCTCACGGCCAATGCGACCATCGCCTTCATTCTAGGAGCGGTGTTCTGTTCCTTCTTCGTTTTCATCGATCTGCTGGGTGGGATTAGCCAGACGCTGGGAGACGCCTTGGTACCGCTGGGCGTCTTCCGTTCTTTTGACGACTACTCCCGGGGCGTGATGAGCCTCTCAGGGCTCTTCTATTTCATCTCGCTTTCCGCTTTCATGCTCTACCTCAACGTCCTGCTGGTGGACAAACGCCATTGGCCTCGCACGGCCGGAGGCTATCCGATGTGGGCCCACCACACGGTCCGCACGGTGGGACTGCTGATCGCCTTTATCAGTCTCGTCGTCATTATCGGGCGGGTCAGCATTCGCCCGGATCTGACCGCCGAAGGCCTCCACTCCCTGGGCAATGAAACCCGCGGGCTGATCGGTGAGCTCTCGGAAGATCGTCCGGTATTTATCCAAGCCTTCGTCAGCCCCGAAGTACCGGAACAGTTTGTTCAAACCCGGGCGAATCTCTTGAGTACTCTGAACGAAATCGACTCGATCGGCGGAAGTAAGGTTCAGGTCCTGATCGAAGACACCGAGCCATTCACGGAAGGGGCTCGTCAGGCACGGGAGAGGTTCGGCATCACCCCCCGACAGATACCCAATCTGGGAAGCGCTCGGGCGGGCTTTTCCAACGTCTTTCTGGGGATAGCCTTCACCTGCGGTGCCGAGGAACAAGTCATCCCCTTCCTGGATCGCGGACTTCCCACCGAATACGAGATGACGCGGAGCATTCGGGTGGTCGCCAAAACGGAGCGCAAAACGATCGGAGTGGTCGGCACCGAAGCCAAGCTTTTCGGGGGATTCGATTTCCAGACCATGCAGAGCAGCCCGGCCTGGTCGGTGGTGTCGGAGCTGCAGAAGCAATACGAAGTGAGGCAGATAGCGGCCACTAGCCCAATTGCTGAGGATCTGGACGGCCTGGTGGTGGCTCTCCCCTCCTCCCTGCCCCAACCCGAGATGGATAATCTGTTGGCCTATATTGAGAAGGGGAATCCTACGCTCTTGCTGGTCGACCCGCTTCCTGTGGTCAACATTGGACTCGCACCGTCGGAGCGGAGCGGAGCGAACCAGAATCCGTTCATGAGACAACAGGGTCCGCCTCCTAAAGAGAAGGGCAACATCAGACTGCTGCTTTCCAAGATCGGCGTCAACTGGGATTCCGGCGAAATCGTGTGGGACACCTACAATCCTCATCCCGATCTGGCCCACCTCCCTCCCGAAGTCGTTTTCGTTGGCGAGGGCAACCAGAATCCAGAGGTCTTCAACGGCGATCACATCGCGAGCAAGGCGCTACAGGAACTGGTATTGCTCTATCCCGGCCGGCTCGAGAAAGCACCCGGATCGGACAGTGAATTCGAGCCCCTCGTAAAATCAGGGCGTGCCTCCGGAGCCCTTCCCTATTCCGCCATGGTGCAGCGGAATTTCCTGGGAGTTCAACTGCGGCGGAATCTTCCTCATCGGCCCGACGACAAGGACTACATCATGGCGGCCCACATCCGCAGTCCTGGAAAAGCGGACTCCGAAGCTGCTTCCTCCGCGGAAAAGGAGGGTGAGGATCCAGCATCAGGCGATGCCAAGGACGAAAAAGCCGCGCCAACCAAGGGTGTAAACGCGATCGTCATTGCCGACCTCGACTTCATTTCCGAACAGTTTTTTCAGATTCGACAACGGGGTCCAGAGAATCTTAACTTCGATAACGTAACCCTCTTTCTAAATTGTATGGACATCCTGATCGGGGATGAGTCGTTCGTAACGCTTCGAAACAAACGAGTCCGGCATCGGACGCTGGAGACCGTCGAAGAGCAGACTCGGAATTTCATCGAAGAACGCGTCAACAAGGAACAGGAAGCCGAAACAGAGGCCGAAGCTGCCCTGAAAGAAGCTCAGGAACGACTGGAGGAGAGAGTCAACACGGTGCGACAGCGACCCGACCTTGACGCCCAGACGAAACAGATCATGGCCCGGAATCTGCAGGAAGTCGAAAACCGCAGATTCGAGGTCTTGAAGGCCAACATCGAATCCGCCAAAGAGGCAAAGATCAACAGCAGTAAAGAAAGTATGGAATCCCAGGTGAGACAGATTCAGGGCAATATCAAGACCCTGGCGGTGTTGCTCCCACCCATTCCAGTCTTTGCGCTGGGCGTACTGATCTTCGTGAGGCGGCAGCGTCGAGAGACAGAGGGCGCCGCAGCCACCAGGAGGTTGAAAATATAGTCATGAGTGAAACACAAAGAACCATCACCTTTGCCGGTGTGGGCGTACTGCTTTTAGTGGTCGCATTGCTCACCGCCCCCAGGCACGTCACTCCCGACGCCTTCTTGGATCGAGGAGAGCAGTTTTTTGCCGACTTCACCGATCCGAACGTAGCCACCACTCTGGAGGTCATCGAGTTCGATGAGGAAACGGCCGCCGCGCGTCCCTTCAAGGTCACCTTCGATGGCGGCAAATGGTCCATACCCTCACATCACGACTACCCGGCAGACGGCAAGGACCGGCTGGCCAAGACGGCCGCCGACATTATCGAGATCCGAAAGGACGACTATCGATCCGACAATGTATCCGACCACGAATCCTGTGGAGTCATCGATCCGCTGGATGAAGCCGCCACCTCCCTCAAGGGCCGGGGGAAACGGGTCACGATCAAAGGAGCGGACGACCAGGTCCTGGCGGATCTCATCATCGGCAGGAAGGTCGAAGGCAAGGAAAAACTGTACTTCGTCAGAGCTCCCGGCCAGAAGAGAGTCTACGTCGCTCAACTGGATCTCGAAGTGTCCACCAAATTCGAGGACTGGATCGAACGAGATCTCATGGAGTTGGAAAAAGATGAGATTCAAAGAGTGACTCTCAAGGACTATTCGATCAACGAGCGCACCGGGACCATAAACCAGCGAGGCACCGTGATCCTGACCAAGAAGGATGATAAGTGGGAAGCCGACCGTATGACCTCCAAGCAGGAGTTGGAAACCTATAAGATGAACGAGCTCGTGAGGACTGTGGACGAACTCTCCATCGTAGGCATTCGTCCCAAGCCGGAGGGCTTGTCGAAAAGTTTGAAACGGTCCGAAGAGGGGACCCGCCTCACTCAATCAGACCTCATGTCGCTGCAGAGCAAAGGGTTCTTCTTCAGCAGAAAAGGCAGCCTGCTCTCCAATGAGGGGGAGCTGGAGGTCGAAACCGCCGATGGAGTCACCTACACCTTGCGGTTTGGAGAAATCGTGTACGGTTCTGGGGAAGCGATCACGGCTGGGTCTGAGGCAAGTGACAACCAAGACAGCGGACCCGGAGAAAACAGGTATCTCTTCCTGACGACCGCTTACCAGGCCAGTTCTTCCGGGCCCCCTGAGCCACGGAACACCGATTTTCTGAACAAGGCCGAAAGCGAATGGAGTGCCGCTGACCACACCAATAGTGAGTTGAAAAACAAGTACGATCAGTGGAAGCAGAAACAAGACAGCGCAAAGGAACGCTCCGAGCGGTTGAATGCGCGATTTGCCGACTGGTACTACGTCATCTCGGACGACAGCTTCGACAAGATACATCTCGGTCGGGCTGATCTGATAAAGAAGAAGACTACCTAAGCAAACCTGAAAATCCCAAGGTACAAGAAACAAGATACAAACAAGCTCCAAATCACAAGCACCAGATTCCAAGCGATCGACCATCATCCCAACGATGGTGATCCACAGAGCCGCGAACGACGTGACTTGTCTCCGAGATGAGCCCAAGTTCCGAGGAGAGAGTCGGACAACAGCAAGATCTCTACCAACTCCAACCGAAGTTTCTTTCCAAAATGATCCGGCCCAGCCGATGGACTCACGAAGAAGGATCAAGAAAATATGACAGCAATGCCAAGTGATCTTCTTTTCCCAACCATGGTCGTGGGCAGTCTCCCCCGTCCTCAGTGGGTCAAGGAGCTGATCGAGGAACGCAAGGCAGGTCAAGTCAGTCCGGCCCAAGCCGACCGGCTGCTGGATTCGGTAGTTCCCTCAGCCCTGAAAATGCAGGAAAGAGCTGGGATGGACTTCATTTCCGACGGCGAGTGGAGACGCGAAAGCTATGTCAAGGTCTTCGCCGAGGCGGTCGAAGGATTCCAATCCGATCTCGTATCGGCAGGTAATGCTGACTTCCCAGACCTGAGATATCCTTCGGTTGTCTCCGAGCTCTCGCCCCAGCGATCGATCGCCGCATCCGAGGTTGAGTTTATTCGCAAGCACAGCAACAGTCGGATCGTCGTAGCCTTGCCCTCAGCCTACACCATCGCTCGCCGAATGTGGGATCCCGAGCACTCCACATCTGCCTACCCGAGCCGGGAAGGGTTCATGGACACCTGCATTCCCATCATCCGAGCCGAGATCGAGACACTCATCGATATCGGAGTAGACGCGATCCAACTCGACGATCCCTGGCTGGCCCTCCTGGTGGATCCTGACTATCGAAGGCGGGAGGGCATCGACGACGTGGATCGGGAGATCGAACTCAGCGTCAGATCGGTCAACCAGGCCGTCGAGGGCATAGAGGGGGCCTTTCTAAGCGTCCATTTGTGCCACGCTCATTTCAACCGATTGCATTCCACCAAAGGTTCCTATGAACTGATCATAGAGGCCCTCGGTCGGATGCAGGTCGACCGCTTCGCCATCGAGTTTGCAACCCCTGACGCCGGAGGGATAGACGTCCTCCGACATTTTCCGGAAGACAAGATTCTCGGCCTGGGGGTCATCGACCACACCGACAACAAGGTCGAAACTCCGGAGCTGGTGGTGGAGAGAGTGGAAAGAGCAATGGAGTTCATTCCCAAGGAACGAATCACCTTGAATCCGGATTGTGGGTTCTCCCCCTCCAGCGTCAACCCGATGGATCTAGACGAGGCCTATCTAAAGCTGAAGGCGATGTGCAACGCCGCTTCCCTGCTGAAGAACAAGTATGCCTAAACTGGGACTTGGAAATCCGAAGATACAACATACAAACAAGTTCCAAGTCACAAGCCCCAAGGACCGATTCCAGCTTCGCACTTTAGACGCGCGTTTGGAATCAGTAGCTTACAGCCGAACGGACCTTCTGGGAGAACGCTCGAGACCGGCCATTTTCTAACATCTTGCTAAGAACTCACTAGGAGCCTGTCCGAATAATGGTCCGGGTTGCGAGAATGGGGCTTGCGAGGCGAGATCAAGCAAGCGCGACCGGGCGATCTTGCCAGCCTTGTTGGGCTGTGGGCTTCGTCGCCGTGGGCTTGCCGAATTGATAAGAAGGCCAATCGTGCGCCGACGAGGTCAACGCCGTGGTTATGAAAAAGTAAGGGATCCGAGCAAGTTATTCGAGGGCGTGAAGATCGAAAACCTGCCCGGCCCCTTATTATGTCGTCACAGCGTCTCTTATTACGATACCTAAGCTAGGTAGGCAAATCCGCTATTCCTATTACCCTCGTCCCCAGACCTATTAACGCTGACCCGCGTCGTCACACCCACATGGGCTTTCCTTGCTGGTCCGTGGTGACGACGTTCAGGAAGCCCCCGTTCGGGAGTATGATCTGTCCCGCCTCCCAGCGGAGCACGACCTGGACGGCCCCCCCTCCTACGTTTGAGCAGGGATGAAGCGCCTGGACCGGCCGTCGGAGCCACCCCCCGCTGGGCGAACAAAAGTCACTGGAGCGGCGTCACCGGTGGCGTCACCGGTAGAGTGGTGAACACCCCGGGACCCTGTTCGAGCGCAATGGCGGCCATGTGGCCGTCGTCGACCTGAGCGGTAACGGTACCGGAGAATTCCTGGCCGTCCAGTTCCGGAAAGATCTCATCGACGAACCTTGCAGAACCGGCTCCCACCCCTAGGTGGATTTCTGCTTCGAGGTGGACCGACTCACCTCCGACGAAAACCCAGGCTTCAAGGGTTACCCATATCTCAATCCTCGAAGTGTTCCTTATCGCCAGTGCGGTTCGAATCGTTCCCTCGTTGCGGACCGGAACCAGGAACGCCGTCAGAGGCTTGGAGGACTGCACTCCGGCCACGCCAAAGCCGGGAATCCCAAACTTGATGACGCCGGCCACCGGGCCATTGGCGGTGACCGAGGCCGATCCCACCACGAGATCGCCCATCCCGTCGGTGCGGAAGGTGGCCGATCTGCTTGGTTCGATCGTCGCCTGGTTGGAGCCACCTTCGAAAGCCACGTCAAGGGGGTTGCCGTCGGGATCGAGGAGATTGACGATAGCGGTGATGGGGTCACCCGTGCTGGCCGAATTCAGGAGAACGATGTCTGAGGTTACGGTCAGGCCGCCAGCCTCGCCGTTGCCAAACTGAGAAAAGAAGAGCGACGGCGGCGGTAGGATCTGTCCTCGGATTTCTCCGCTTGGAACAGCTGGGGAGTGGACGTTCACGTAGAGGCTTCCGGTCCGCAGCAGCCACAGGAACTCTTCGAAGCTCACTGGCTCGATCGAGCCGGAAAACATCTCCGCCTGCTCCTCCAGAGAGGACGAGGAGACGACGCCCGAAAAAGTAGTAGCGGCATCGAAGAAGAAAACGATGGGCCCGTTTTCGCCGGCGGCTCCATTGTGGATGTGAGCTCCAAACACTTCGGTCACGTCGTGCAGGCAACTGATGTCGTACTCTGTCTCAGAAAGGTCCAGGTAGGCCTCGCAATTTCCCATTCGATCGGTCGTTTCCGCAGGAACCTCCTGGCCGCCGTTCAGAGGAAATTCAACTGGCTCAGCCCCGAGCCAACCGGCTCCCAACAAGAAAAATAGAAGGGCGATCACCGAAGCAGTTCGATTTCTTTGCATTGTTCCTGTGCCTCCGAAAATAAAGTTTCGAGTTTGCAGACCAGGCGTTCTATCCTGCGGCGCGGTTGCTTCACGCTTTGAACGCCTCTGTTCCTCAATTCCGTTATCCACTTCCACCAGCCCTCCTGGAGGGTTTTACTGGCGTTGACTAGACCGGACAAATCATAGCGCAAGAGCTGAACTAGCTCGAAGCGCTTAGCCCGGATTTCTCATAGTGAAAGCAGAAAGGCTGATTTTAGTCGATTTTTCGACTCTGGTTTGAGCCGAAGTCTCAGTTGAGGGCACTGTAGAGTGCGAGAGCTTGGTGACACCTATGTTGAAGGCGGAAAACCGGTTTTTCAGACACACCTCAGCCGCCTCAGTTGCAGATGGTTGGGATTTCCGGTTTGCCTCCGCTCAGCCGAGCTGTTGAAGCTGGGCCAAGGTTTGGGCGTAGAGTGTTTGGTAAGGATAACCCTCGCTCAGCGACAAGCTCACCCCTCGGACACTGACCCGAATCTGGCCTCCTATCTTCAACAGTTTGAGGCGAATCGTCTGGCATTGCGCCTTCGCCCACTGGGTCCCCTTCAAAGCGACACACCTGAGCGTGTGCAGCAGATTGTAAGCCACCGAGGAAAACCACAGGCGCAGCTGATTGCTCTTCATGCGGTGCGTCGAGGTCCGATCGGCAAACAGCTCTAGCTGCTGCTCCTTAATCCGATTCTCCGCTTCCCCTCGCGCGCAGTACAGCTCCTCGTACAGCTTTTGGGCGGGCCACCGCTTCGCTCCCAGCGAGGTGACGACAAAGCGGGGATTGGATCCCTTACCCGTGTACTCGGCCTTGCCCACCACTCGCCGCTCTTGACTCCAGCTTTTGCGCGTCTGGTAACGAAAGTCCTTGTAGACTCGGGCGCTGCTGCCGTTGGCTTGTTGCAGTGCCTGGGCCTGTTCCAACTCGGACTCCAGGGCCCCCTCTAAGCGCTGATTGCGGGCCAGACCGAAGACGTAATCCACTCGATGCTCCTCACACCATTTCATCAACGCCTCGCGGGCAAAGCTGCTGTCCGCCCGCAGAGTAATGCGGACCTTCGGCCACTTCGCCCGCAGTTGTCCCACCATCCGCTCCATCTCCTGGACCGCTCCTTCGGAGCCATCCAGGTTCGACACCCGCAGCTTGGCCCCCAGCACATACCCCTCGCAAAACACATACAGCGGCAGGTAGCAGTAACACCGGTAGTAGCCATGGTAGAAACGACCCTCCTGTTCTCCGTGCAGCGGATCATCCGTCGCATCCAGGTCCAAGACCAACTCCTTCGGTTTCCCGCCTCGCACCCGAATGAACTGCTCCACCAAAAACGCTTCGACCGCGGCTTCATCCACCGGCGTCTTGCGATATTTATCCTGCGTCACCGAGGACAACTCCAAACGATTGAGGGTGCTCTTGCCCGCACACGCCTTGCCTCGATCCGCTTCCGCTCGCCGATCCCTCCCCAAGGGATCTTCCTTGCCGACCAACACCGCCATCAGCGGATCTGCCCGGAGCTCCTCATGATCGTTGACATCCTCATAGCCTAGGGCCAGTCCGTAAATCCGCTGCCCCACCAGTTCCTCCACACTGAACTCGGTGAAGCGAGGATCGCGCCGGTCCCCAAAGCAGGCGGCCAAGCCGCTAATGAACCCATAGCGGCTCTCCACCTCCCGTAACAGCAACCCCCCGGAGTCTGAGGTGATCTGCCCCCCATTGAATTCTGCCTCGACTCGGCGCCCTTCTAGCTCTTGAAACTCCAGCTTGGAAGCGATACACTCTGTGGTCATAGTAGTCAGCTCCTTGTGATTATTAAGTATCTGATAACAAAGACTTTATATCACATAGAGCTGACTGCTTTTTCTTGTCTTTGAGAAATCCGGGCTAGCGCTTAGACTGGTTGGCGGAACTCCAAACCCAACAACCAATTAAGCGGAGGGACCCAGATGCATGATGCCAAAGTAGCGTGGAAGATTCGAGAGCAGCTGAGAGAATTTTCGGGGAAGGTCTCTGAAGGATTACCGAAGACCGCCGCTCGTTTGATCCGGGAGGTGCTCTACGGGATGCAGTGTCGGGCGTCGGTCCGGCTCAGCGAGATTGCGCGAGCACTGGAGGAGGAGATCGCTCTGAAGAAAGTCATCGAGCGGCTGAGCCGCCAACTCAACCGTCAGGGATTGAGAGGAGCGGTGGGAAAGAATCTGCTGGAGTTGGCGGCCTGGCGGGTGGAGAAGGAGACGCTGTTGATTGTGGACCCCACGGATGTGAGTAAGCCATATGCCCGGAAGATGCAATACCTGGCGCGGGTCCGGGACGGCTCCCGAGGGGAGATCCGAGATGGATACTGGTGCTGTGAGGTGGTCGGAGCGAGGCGGGGGAGTGCCGAGGTGCTGCCGTTGTACCAGGAGCTGTACTCGCAGAAAGCGCCGGACTTTGTGAGCGAAAACGACGAGATCCTCAAGGCGATTGGGCGAGTCTCCAAAGCCACCCAAGGGCGAGGGATCTGGGTGATGGACCGGGGAGGGGATCGGGAGGAGATCCTCGAAGTCCTGCTGAAGCGGGGACACCCGTTCCTGGTGTGCCAGCGGGGGGATCGTCACCTGATCTCAGGGCGCAGCAAGAAGAGCGCCGAGGAGTGGGCGCGTGGTTGTCGGCGCCGCTACCGGGAAGTCGTGATCAAGGAGACGAGTGCGGGGGAGAAGGTCTACCGGTTGGAGTTTGGGGCCCGAGGGGTGCGTTTGCCCGGTTTCGACCAATCGCTGTACCTGGTGGTGGTGGATGGCTTTGGCCCCCGTCCCCTGATGCTTCTGACGAACCAGACGGTCAAACGCTCGCGCAAGAGCCAGTGGCGGGTGGTCGAGAGCTATCTGAGCCGCTGGCGTGTCGAGGAAACGATCCGATTTATCAAGCAGAGCTACGAGTTGGAAGACATCCGTTTGCTCAAGTATGAGCGCCTGCGCAATATGGCCGCCTTGGTCATGATCGCCGCCTTCTTCGCCTGTGTCTATCTGGGTAAAAGGGCCAAGCTGGCCCTTCTGGTCCAACACATCGAGCAGGCAGCCAAACGGATCTACGGCATCCCGGAGTTCCGCTTCTATGCCATAGCCGATGGCATCAAGCAGCTCCTATTCGGCCGCCACAGCGGGATTGGCGGGGCTCGACCCGATCCCAGCCCCCGTCAGCTGTCCCTGCTTCCTCTGGGCCTCTGAAAAATGGGGAATGTCCAGAACCCGACCCCGGAAGCGCTTGTCGGCCGAGACCTCGAGTGATGCTTGCACCAGCGCCCGGAGGCTGGTAGATTCGGCAGCATTCTCGGCAAGAGGTTGGGAGTCCTTGGTGTTCCATTCCAGAAGTGCGGTGAGGTCGGTGGCAGGGATGGGGGTGGCCTGTGCCCTGTTGCTGTCGACCGCCTGTTCCGAACCCCAGAGCCCCGGCCAGGAAGAAGGGTCCTTGGAAAAGAAGCACCGTTTCATCCTTTGCAATGATGGGGGATCCCTGGCAGGTCCCATCCTTGAAGCTCCTATTGGTGTTGAGGGCCTGGTTCGCCTAGCGATCGAACCTCTGCAGGACACCCTGATCGATACCCTCTACTGGCAATTGGGGACCGATCCCTACATGGGCTCGCCCTCTCATCGGCTCTCGGACTACTACTCCCACAAGACCAAGGTAGGACCCATCTGGGGGTCGGCGGGGACGACTTTCCACAGTGCCGGTCTCTGGCGAATCTATGAGAATTCACGCCAGTTGATGGAGTCGGGTACCGATCCGGCAGCGGTGGTGGTGGAACAGGGGCACCGGGCTGGTCTGGAGGTGCTTCTGTGCATGCGAGTCAACGATGTCCACGACTCCCGGCTCGAGGGCGGCACCGAAGATCCGCTCATGTCTCCCACCAAGAAAGACCATCCTGACTGGCTCCTGGGAGAGGAGGGATCCCGCAAAACGGCCTACAACTTCGCCCTTCCCCAGGTGCGCAAACACAAGCTGGCATTGGCCACGGAAGCCATCGAAAATTACGATCTGGATGGTTTGGACTGGGACTTCTGCCGCCATCCCTATCTATTCCCGCAGGGCCAGGAGCAGGAAGGAACGAGTCTCCTCACCCAGCTTCTGGGTCAGGTCAAACAGGCGCTGGACCAGAAATCAGAAAGAGTAGGCCGCAAACTCTTGTTCTCGGTTCGTGTTCCGGGCCCCCTGGATCAAGCCTTGGGACAGGGCATGGATGTCCGTACTTGGCTCTCCAAAGGTCTCATCGATATCCTCATCGTGGGACATCAGCCCGGTAACAAACACCGTCTTCCGGTTGAGGAATTTGTCGAGGCAGCGCGAGGCACCGGGACTCAGGTCATCGCCCAGGGTCTGGGCCTGTTTCAACAGCCGAGACCGATCTCCGCCCGCCTGATTTGGAAGGAAAAGGACTACTACAGTCCAGAGATGTGTCGGGCGGTTGCCGCGGCCCATTTCAGAGCCGGTGCCGAGGGCGTCTTTCTTTTCAACAACCATTACCTGCAGGTGGTGAGAGACCGGGATTATGATCGGCGACCGTGGAAGGAGATTGGCGATCCCGACCTCATAGCCCGAAAAGACAAACACTATCTGGTAGACCAACAGATCTGGGGTGCGGGGCCACTTCCGCTGGAACTGGCGAACGTAGGCGACAACAGCCGCGTCTCTGTCGATGTGGCCGATGATCTGGATGCTGCGCTAGAAGAGGGAGCGCTGAAGGAGGCTTCCCTGCGTCTGCTGGTGGATCACCTGACGCCGCTGGATCAGCTGGAGATCCGTTTGAACGAAGAGGTTCTGAAGACCGCAAGGCCAGATCGAATATTCTTCAACGAGACCTGGCTCGAGTTCGACGTAAGACCTCCTCTTCTGAAGCAGGGGTGGAACCAGGTCGACGCAATCGTCCGCAGCCGTAATCCGCAGGTCACCAGCCCACTCTCTCTCAAAAGCGTGGAGGTTGTGGTTAGGTACAAAGGAGGCTGAGAAATTCCAGGCAAACGCCTGGGCGAGGATTGCAGATCGTTTGGAGTTTGGTGCTTGTGATCTGGAACTTGTTTGTATCTTGTTTCTTGTACCTTAGGGATTTTCTAAGTTTCAGCTCAAGAGCCAAACACCAGAACTCCACGGGCGACTCGGCCGGCCTCCATGTCCTCGAAAGCCTGTGGCAACTCCTCGAGGCGGTAGCGCTTCGTGATCAGATCATCTAGCTGGAGCTTGCCGGCGCGGTAGAGGCCGATCAGGCGGGGGAGGTCGAGTCTCGGTCGAACAGAACCCATGAAGGAACCGAGCAGTCGCTTGTTCTGAAGGACCAATGTCGCAGGTGAAATAGCGACTTCGATCTTGACGGCGTGCAGCCCTACTATGGTGGCCGTCCCTCCAGGTCGGGCAGCTTCTAGAGCCTGCACGATGGTGGAAGCCGAACCAACGCTGTCAAACACGTACTCCGCTCCGCCTCCGGTCAGCTCACGCAGAGCCTCGACGGCATCGGTCTGGCTGGAATTGATGGTGTCGGTAGCCCCAAGTCGGCGGGCAAAATCCAACTTGCTCTCCAGGACGTCCACCGCGACGATGGGGTTGGAGCCCGCCAACTTGCACCCCTGAACGGCACTCAGCCCGACACCGCCGCACCCGATCACTGCTGCCGGGAGACCCGGTTTGGCTTCGGCCGTGTTGATAACCGCACCCACACCGGTCGCTACCGCGCAGCCAGTGATGGCGGCGACCTCGAAGGGGACATCCTGGGGAATGGGGACGGCACTGGCCTCATCGATGACGATGTACTCCGACATGGTAGCGGCGCTGAGCATGTGTTTCAGGGTGGTCCCGTCAAGTGTCTTCAGGCGAGAAGTTCCATCCAGCAGCAGGGCCTGGAAGGTAGTTTCAGGCAACCGTTCGCAGAGATTGTAACGCCCACTGAGACAGGTGGGACAGGTCTCGCATCCGGGCAGCCAGTTGACCACAATCCGGTCGCCGGGCTTGACTCGAGTCACCTGATCTCCCACTTCCTCAACCACTCCCGCGCCCTCGTGTCCCAGCACCAGAGGCGGCGTGGCACGGAGCTCGCCTTTGTAGGTATGCAGGTCAGAGTGACAAACGCCAGCCGCGTGCATACGGACCAGAACTTCTGTCGGCTTGGGCGAATCAAGTTCCACTTCTCCAATGGTCAGCGTCCCTACTTCGAGGGTGTGAGCAGCTTTGATCCTCATGATGCCTCCAGGCTACCATGACGGCTCTGTTGCTTGCCTCCGATCTGCCGGTTACGGAAAGCGAAAACCAGCCCCTTTTTGCTAAGATGACAGGGTGAATTTTGCCTGGACCCAGGAGCAAGAAATCCTGCGGGACACCGTTCGGGAATTTGCTCTCAGCGAGATTGCACCGCAGTCTGCTCTCTGGGACAGCGAGCAGACCTTTCCGGCCGAAATCTTCAAGAAGTTGGGCGAGCTGGGGATGCTGGGGGTCCTCGTGGATCCGGAGTATGGAGGTGCTGGGCTTGGCTATCCCGAGTATGCCCTCGTCATCGAGGAACTCTCACGGGTCGACGGATCGATCGGGCTCTCGGTATCGGCACACAACTCCCTCTGCACCAACCACATCTACCAGGAAGGAACCGATCGCCAAAAGGAAAAGTATGTCAAGCCCTTGGCCAGCGGAGAGGCATTGGGAGCGTGGGCTCTCACCGAACCTGGCTCGGGTAGTGATGCGGTCAGCGCCCGTACGCAAGCAGTCAAACGAGACGGCGCCTGGTGGATCAACGGGACCAAGAACTTCTGCACCCATGGCAGCTATGCAGACGTGTACGTCATTCTGGCGGTGACTGCACCGGGTAAAGGCGCTCACGGCATGTCCGCTTTCATCGTCGAAAAGGGGACCAAGGGCCTGATCCCCGGGAAAAAGGAAGACAAGCTTGGCTGCCGAGCCAGCGACACGGCCTCACTCACCCTGGAAGACTGCTGCGTCCCCAAGGAGAATATTCTCGGACAGGAGAACGAGGGATTCGTAGAAGCGCTGAAGATTCTGGACGGCGGACGCATTTCGATTGCCTCAATGGGGGTAGGCATTGCCCAGGGGGCCCTCGACTGTAGTGTGTCGTACGCACAGGAGCGGGAACAATTCGGACAACCCATTTCACAGTTTCAGGCGATTCAGGAAAAACTGGCTGAGATGGCCACCCGGCTGGAGGCGGCGCGGCTACTGACATATCAAGCCGCCTGGATGAAAGAAGAGCAAGGGCTTCAGATCCCTAAATACTCGTCCATGGCCAAACTCTTCGCCGGCGAGGCCGCGGTGTGGATCGCCGAGCAAGCCATCCAAATCCACGGGGGCTACGGCTACACCAGAGATTATCCCGCCGAGAAGTATTGGCGCGACGCCAAGCTTTGTACAATTGGAGAGGGCACCAGCGAGATCCAGCGCTTCGTGATTGCCCGGGAGGTGCTGAAGTGATCGCGATTGGCCTGGGACGGAGATGTCCAGTGACCCGGAGACTTCAGGGCTCGTGAGCCATTTAGACTTCGAAGGTGAAGAGATAATCGGAACAGAGAGCGACACTCTTCAAGACGGGGAGATTCTGCAGCAGGTTGAGCGCGTACGTCGAGGCGATGTTCGCTCGATGGCTCGGACCCTGAGCATGATCGAGAACGCTCGGGACGACCGCGTCCGGTCGCTGCTTACCCATCTCTACCCACACACCGGTCAGGCTCTGGTCGTCGGCATTACTGGCAGTCCTGGATCTGGCAAGAGCACCCTGGTCGATCAACTCGCGCGCTTCTACAAACAGTCCGATAAGAGGGTTGGTATCATTGCCGTGGACCCTACTTCTCCCTTTTCCGGCGGAGCCCTACTCGGTGATCGCGTTCGTATGCAGGCGCTCTCAACGGATCCTGACATCTTCATTCGAAGCATGGCTACCCGGGGACGAATGGGCGGGCTGTCTGATGCCGTCGGCGATGCGCTGATCGTCCTGGAAGCGGGGGGATATGAGGTCCTGATCATCGAGACCGTAGGCGTGGGCCAGGACGAGGTCGACATCGTGCGCACCGCTCAGGTTACGGTCGTGGTTCTGGTCCCGGGGATGGGTGACGAAATACAAAGCATAAAGGCCGGTATCATGGAAATCGGAGATGTCTTCGTCGTCAACAAGGCGGATCGGCCTGACGTCTCCAGAACCGAGCAGGAGCTCAGGTCAGCCCTTTCTTTGGCCTCCCGCCCAGACGGCTGGGATCCACCCATCGTCAAGACAGTGGCTACCAGGGGAGATGGGACGAGTGAACTGATTGAGGCTCTGGACAGGTATCGTCAGTTTGTAGCAACCGAAGGCCCAGCCAGGGAGCGACAGCTAGAGCTGTATCGGCAGCGCCTGGTCGAAATGGTTCGCGACAATGTAGCCGAGAGGGTCTTGAGCCAGATCCCTAGAGCGGATTTCGACAGCTACGCCGAAAGATTGGCAAACCGTGAGACCGATCCCTATACTCTCGTAGATCAGCTGCTGAAGAAGTCGGGACTAGGGAAGAAACCTCGATGATCAAGAAAATATCCCATGTCGGAATCGCGACTCATTCGATAGCCGTCCTTTCAGAGTTCTACAAGGCTCTTGGACTGGAGATCGAATCCAGCGAGATAGTCGAGGATCAGAAGGTTCAGGTGGCGCTGATGAAAGTGGGAGAGTCGTCGATCGAGCTCATCGAAGCCACTGAAGATGACTCGGTGGTCGCCCGTTTTCTTGAGAAACGGGGAGAGGGAATCCACCATATCGCAATCGAAGTGGACAACCTGCAAGACCATCTGGACCGTTTGAAGGAAAAGAGCGTCAAGCTAGTTGACACGAGTCCGCGGCGCGGAGCCCAGGGACGCCTCATCGCCTTCATTCATCCTGAATCCACCGGAGGGGTGCTTGTAGAGCTCATGCAATCCCTGCCCGGAACCGAGGAATGAAGCTGGGTCGGTTCCAACTCCATCGAATCTCCGATGGCGAGATAAGACTCGACGGCGGTGCCATGTTCGGCATCGTCCCCAGAGTCCTATGGGAGCGGAAAACTGCACCGGACGAGCGCAACCGAGTCCGGCTGGGTCTGAACTGCCTCCTCATTCGTACCGGCAACGCCAACATCCTGGTGGACACAGGCTGCGGCAATAAGTACACGGAAAAGGAGCTGGACATCTACGGGATTGTCCACCCCACCGACGTCGACCGCGAATTGAAGCGAGTCGGACTCCAGCCCGAGGACCTGGACTTTGTCATCAACACGCATTTCCACTTCGATCACTGCGGTGGAAACACCCGATGGGTGGGCGATGCAGTTGTCCCCACATTCCCTCGCGCAACCCATGTGGTGCGGAGGGAAGAATATGAGGCGGCGACACACATCAATCAGCGAACTGCCGGATCCTACTTCTCCCACAATTGGGCGTCCATAGAAAGCGCCGGAAGACTGCGGATCCTGGAACAGGATGAAGAGATCGTCCCCGGCGTCAGCGTGGTGCACACACCCGGTCACACCCTC
This sequence comes from Acidobacteriota bacterium, assembly GCA_965218775.1. GTDB lineage: Bacteria > Acidobacteriota > UBA6911 > RPQK01 > JAJDTT01 > CAUZIZ01. Next base: position 111,688 of record CBDCLS010000003.1, read on the forward strand.
GGCCACCAGTCGGTCAGGGTAGAATCCGAAGGGCAGATCGTCTTCTATCTGGCCGATTTATGCCCCACATCCGCGCACGTTCCACTGCCCTGGATCATGGGTTACGATTTGTTTCCACTAACAACACTCGAGATGCGAAAGCGGATCTATCGCCAAGCAATTGAAGAAGAATGGCTTTTGTTCTTTGAACATGATCCGGAGATAACGTCCGGACATCTCTCCGAGAAGGAGGGTAGATTCGTGCTCGAGCCGAGCGACTGGGACGACAGTTAGTCGCCTGGAGTTCCAGGCAAGAAAGGATCGATTGAATGGACCAGGCTCAGATTGGAATCATCGGAGGGAGTGGACTCTACGAAATACCCCTGGAGAATCGGAGGGAGACCGAAGTCGAGACACCTTTCGGCCCCCCCAGCGACAGCTTCCTGACTGGCCAGCTGCAAGGGAAGAATGTCGCCTTCCTGGCTCGTCACGGACGCGGGCATCGCCTGATCCCATCGGAGCTGAACTTCAGAGCCAACCTCTACGCATTCAAGAAGCTGGGAGTGAGCCAGATCCTTTCGGCGAGCGCGGTCGGTTCCCTGCGACTGGAGCACAAACCCATGGACTTCGTGCTGCCAGACCAGTTCCTTGACCGCACTTCCAAACGCATCTCTACCTTCTTCGGGGACGGTATCGCTGCCCACATCAGCTTCGCCGATCCGGTCTGCCACCGGCTTCTGGAAACAGTAGAGCGGGCATCGACCAACATCGACTTCCCCATCAAACGAGGTGGAACCTACGTCTGCATGGAAGGACCCGCCTTTTCCACGCGTGCGGAGTCCCATCTGTACCGCAGCTGGGGCATGGACCTGATCGGAATGACCAACCTGCAGGAAGCCAAACTGGCGCGGGAGGCGGAGATCTGCTACGTCACGGTGGCTATGGTGACAGACTACGATTGCTGGCACGAAGAAGAAGAGGCAGTTACGGTAGAAAAACTGATCGAGTATCTGAACAAAAACAATGAGAATGCGCAGCGGCTGCTCACCGAAGTTGTTCGAGTGTTGGCGGAGCAGTCCGACTGCCCCTGCCAGCACGCTCTCGAAAGTGCCATCATCACAGATCGCAAAGCCATCCCCCAGTCCGCCAGGGAGCGGTTGGACGCCATCATCGGAAAATACCTGGACTGATTGAGTGCCGCAATAAGCGCACAAGGAGGACCCTGAATGGCTTCAGTAGTTGTTGTCGGTTCGGTTGCCTACGACTCGGTTGAAACTCCCTTCGGAAAGGTCGAGGACGCCCTCGGCGGAGCTGCTACCTATTTCAGCGTAGCGGCCGGCTTCTTCTGCGACGTGCGGCTGGTAGGCTGTGTCGGAGAGGATTTCCGCGAAGAGGATATTGCCCTTCTGGAATCCCGTCAAATCGACCTGGCCGGCCTGGAAAAGATGAATGGCAAAACCTTCCGTTGGTCCGGAGAGTATGGATATGACCTGAACGAAAGACGAACTCTGGACACCCAGCTGAACGTCTTCGCCGACTTCAAGCCCACACTTCCCCAGGCTTATCGCAACAGTGACTACGTTTTTCTTGCCAACATCGATCCGGCGCTGCAGCTCAGGGTGCTCTCACAGGTAGAAAAACCCCGACTGGTGGCCTGTGACACCATGAACTACTGGATCGAGGACCACTTTGAGACTCTCCTTGAAACCCTCAAACACGTCGATGTGCTGCTCATCAACGATGGCGAAGCACGCCAGCTGACGCAGGAATCCAATCTGGTCAAGGCTGCAAACAGGATTCACCAGTGGGGACCAAGTACGCTAGTGGTCAAGCGGGGAGAGTATGGAGCTTTGATGTTTCAAAGGGATCATCAGAAGCAAGCCACCATCTTCGCGGCCCCGGCCTTTCCGCTGGAAGATGTCTTCGACCCGACCGGTGCGGGTGACAGCTTCGCGGGCGGGTTCATGGGCTATCTTACGGGTGCGAACCGTGGGGACCCGGATGCCTTCCGCCAGGCGATCATCTTCGGTTCGGTGTTGGCGAGCTTCAATGTTGAGAAATTCTCTCTGGATCGCTTGAAGACCCTGACGTTCACCGAAATTGAACTCCGCTACCGCGAATTCAAGCGGCTGACTCATTTCGAAGATTTCGCCGACTGGCGCGATGAAGTGACCACGTGAAATCCCTGCTCCTCCTTCTGAGCCTCTCTGCCGCAGTCTGGGCGCAGGAGGCACCAGAGATCGATCCAGTCGCCTTGGAGTGGTTTCAAAAAGGCGAGGCTCTGATCGACACGCCTCAACAGTACTCAGATCAGCAAGCCGAGTACTTTGAGAAGGCTGTGGAACTGGCTCCGAAGCTGGTCCCTGCGCGCTACAACCTCGCCCTCATCTATATCAAGCAAGAAAAGCTGGATCTGGCTTTGCAGCACTTGAACGCCCTGATTGAACTAGAGAAGGACAGTTCGCGCGCCTACCTCCTGCGGGCGGGAGTGCTCGAGCGGCGTGGCCAGTTCGATCTGCTAAAGAAAGACGTGGCCACGATTCTCGACAAGGACCCAGCAAACTCCGGGGCCTTGGAACTACTGGGAAGATCTCACTATCGGGAGAAACGCTATCAGCAGGCCTTGCAGGCTTTCCAAAAAGCTTTGGAACTGAACCCCGGCTTGACGGAGATGTACCTCCCAATCGCCCAGGTTCAGAAGCTCCTGGACCAGGGTGAGGCAGCCGTTCAAAGCTACCAGACCTTCCTGAGTAAGTATCCAGACGATTTCGAGGCCCGTTTTCTGCTGGGGAGGCTTTATCGACGGCTGAATCAGAATGAGTCGGCGATGAAGGAGTGGCTGCGAGCGGAGACCTTGAACCCCAACGATCCACATCTCGCTCAGGACCTTGGGGATCTCTACCTCGAATTGGGAAACCTGAAGGAAGCTCGCAAGCGGTTACTTCGGGGCGATAGGGAAAATGCCGGCAGTTTAGGCATCATAGCCCAGCGCGAAGGGCGCAACCAGGAGGCGGAACAACACTTCCTCAAGGCCCTTGAGGAAAACCCGCAGCAACCGCTCCTGTGGGCCTATCTAGGAGACGCCCTGGTAGCGCAGGACAAGAAGCTTGAGGCCATGAAGGCCTACCAGTCAGCTCTGGATCAAGATCCAGAGGACTTCTCGAGCCTCTACAACATGGCAAGTCTTCATGCCGGATTGGGTCAGCCGGACCAGGCAATCGACAATCTCGGGCGAGCATTGCAGGTGAAGCCTCAATCAGGACCGGCACACTACAATCTGGCCCTCATGCTGGATACGAAAAAAGAGTACGGTGATGCCCAGACACACTACCTCAAGGCGCTCCAACACGGAATCGAAAAACCCGAGGCTCACTTTCGCCTGGCGATCCTCTACGCCAGGCAATCCGAGCCCGAGAAGTCGCTGAAGCATCTCGAAGTGGCGTTCCGCAAGAAGCCGCAAAAGTTTGTACCACTTGTGCTGACCGAACTCCGCCAGGTCCGCTCGGATCTGGACAGCATCCGATACCGCAGTGATTTCAATGACCTGCTGAAGAAGTACCAGCCCCAGACGCCGGAGGAAGAAGAGAACCAGGAGTCCGCACCGAAGGATCCGCCCTAGGAAAGACAGTTCGGCGTTCTGCGGTTGTGTGATTTGGCCTTTCTTCCCTGCTCTGTCATAGGCAACCGAGGAATGATGAACCACAGAATCTCGAACAGGCGAATTTCGAAGGTTAAGGGAGACGGTTCGACATTCGCATGTTCGGCGTTCTGCGGTTTGTCATTCAGCCTTTCTTCCCTGCCTTGTCGAAGGCTACCGATCAATGATGAACCGCAGAACATCGAACAGGCGAATTTCGAAGGCCGGAGAGGACGGTTCGGCATTCGCATGTTCTGAGCCGGGGCCATGGACCTGTCTCCCGAAACTGCGTCTCTGGGCCAATGCTTCCCTGCCCAACCCAAACCGCCAAGACAGCCCTCTTAGTCCTCACGCCGGATAGCCGCCAGGATGCCCTTCAGGGCAGCGTTGGCTTTTGCCTTGCTGATACCAGGGACGGAATCGTCGTAGTCCGTGAGCTTGGCAACCACGATCTGCCTCGAGGGAATTACCAATGTGGTCTGCCCTCCGGCGCCGGCCGCGTAGTAGGTATCTTCAGGTGCGTCGTAGTTGCCGGTTGTGTTGAGCCACCACATCCCCCCGTACCTGGCCACGCTCTCCTTGTTCTCCTCGTTGTTCCAAGCAGGCGCCGGGGTTCGCACGAATTCGACAAAGTCCTTGGAAAGGAGACGCTTCCCCTGCCAGAGTCCCTCTTGCAGGTAGAGGAGACCAATGCGGGCCCAGTCTCGAACGGTTCCGTGCTCATAGCCGGACAGTACGAAGTTCCCGTAGGGATCGGTGTCCAGGACCATGCGCCTGATTCCGATCTCGTCAAAAAGGCCTTTCTGAGGGTAGGTCAGGTACTCCTGACCCTGCGCCTGGACGATGCGCTTGACGATGTAACCAAGGGTCAGGGGATCGCAGTTCCGGTACCGTCCCACCGTGTTGGGAGGATACTGCAACGGTCGACTGACCACGTATCGGAAGACATCAATTGCGCCGCAGTAGGGGTAGTAGTGATCCGGGTACTCGGGCCCTACTTCGTACCTGCCTTCCGGGGTCTTCACCAAGGCCTCGTAGAGGGTGAATCTCAGACCACTCGACATCCGCATCAAATCGGCGATTCGAATCTGGGCTCTCTGGTCGCCGGACTGCTGCCACTCGGGAACTGGAGCGGGGTCCTCCAGTTTCAGGAGGCCCTCCTGTTCGAGTCGTCCAATCAGAGTCCCAGTGAGGCTCTTCCCCTGGGACCAGCTCTCCAACAGGGTGTCCTTGGTGATTCCCTCGGCGTAGCGCTCGGCTACCAGCCGGCCCTTGTACAGGACCACCATGCCGGCGATTCGCGACGGCTTCTCGAACGCCAGCTCCACGGCCGCTTTCACCCTCTCCTGGTCGACCTCGGGCGGCAGGGGATCATCCGAGAGCACGTCACCCATGGGCCAAGGCTGAGTCTGGGCGTCGGGGAGACGGGTCTGGACCGGGACAGGCTCGAAGAAGATGCCCTCGTGATCGACCGGGTGGATGATGCACCCCTGATCTCCGTAGAGCTTCGCGGTCCGCGTCAGCGAGCCGCGCAGCGTGGCCCGAACCAGCTGCTTGTCGTGGTCGATCTCTTCACTCAGATGCGGAAAATCGGCTGCCGGGAGACGCACCAGGGCACCGACAACCCTACGGCTGTGCTCGATCGCTTTTGCCACCTGCATACCGGTAACGAAGACCGATGAACAGAGGAGTTTGGCGTATCCAGCAACGCCCAGGTTGTGGATATCCTGATCTTTGGCCTCCGGGATGGGCTCGGTGTTGGTTTGGTTCGGCGCTGCTGGATCCGCGGTAGGACCGCTACACCCAACAGTGAGGATCGATGTCGCTACAAGAAGCGAGGGAAGGACGAGAAAAACGAGTGCCGAGCTGGGGCTCCACGGTGGAATCCTGTCACGCACGCAGCATCTCCTTAGTACACTGGAACGTAAAGATATATCGTGGCGGTGGTCTCCAGGCCGATGTTCTTCGGCCTGGAGACCACCGTCAATTGTAGCGCAGGTAACGAGCTCGGGTCTCTCGGAAAGCGGCCAGCTCCTTCTGCCATCCCGAAATGATCTCCTGGGCAGAGCGCCCCTGCTCCAGGCCCTCCCGAATGGCCGGCGATCCGGAGAGGCGATCGAAGGTGACATTCTTGAACTTGAACTCTTTGGGATGCATGCGAATCAGTTGGTGCAGCAGATGAAGCACCACCTTGATGGGGTCAAAAGCGTGGCGATCCAACACGTGAATCTGGATCCCCCGACAGGATTCTCCCCTGAATTTGGAGAAGGTCGGGCGGAACGCCTGGGGGCGAAATCGCACGCCCTCCAACCCTGACAGGTTGAGTTTCTGTGCTAGTTGAGCGCTCTTCAGCCAGGGCGCCCCGATCAGTTCGAAGGGACGTGTGCTCCCCCTCCCCTCGGACAGATTGGTTCCCTCGATCAAGCAGAGCCCAGGATAGACAGTAGCGGTAGCGAGCGTGGGCATATTGGGAGAGGGCATGATCCACTGGAGGCCGATCTGGTCGTACCAATGCGAGCGCTTCCAACCCCGCAGCGGAACGATCTTCAGATCGCAACCCATTTCGGCCTCGGCGTTGAACAGACGGGCCAATTCCCCGACGGTCATTCCATGTCGCAAGGCAATGGGGTACACGCCGACAAACGATTCTTGTCCGGGCTCCAGTACGGGCCCCTCCACTCGGGTGGCGTCGATAGGATTGGGCCGATCCAGCACCAGCAGAGGGACTCCGCGCTGGCCTGCCGCCTTCATACACTCGTAGAGGGTGGAGATATAGGTGTAGAAGCGAACTCCCACGTCTTGAACGTCGAAGATTAGAACGTCCACTCTCTCGAGCATCTTTGCAGTCGGCGCGCGGGTCGAGGTATAGAGGCTGTACCGGGCTGCTTCCCCTGCGATCTTCTCCCCCGCCTGGGCCTGTCCCAGAAGACCATGTTCGGGAGCAAAGAGGGCTACCAGGTCGACTTCCGGGTGACGTTCCAGAAGATCAGCCAGGCTCTCCATCCGGGCAGTCACTCCGGTGTGATTGGTGATCAATCCGACGCGCTTTCCCTGGATCCAGGAGAAAAAGGGTTCTTGCAGAATCTGATCCGCCCCAAGCTGGATTGAGGCTGCGGAGGCAAGGAGTAGGCTCAGGAATGGGAAAACGATCACCGCGGTGTCATCAGGAAGGGGCGAGTTCCCGTTCCCTGAACTCCATACACACTTTGGTTGAAGGGAGAATCTTATCTGGATTGCACAAGCCCTTGGGATCGAACAAATAACGGATCCGCCTCATGATTTCCAGATCGCAATCGGAAAACATGAACGGCATGAAATCCCGCTTCTCGAGCCCCACTCCATGTTCCCCGGTGAGAGCGCCACCCACCTCGATGCACACCCGGACCATTTCCTCGCTGGCCTTCATTACTCGATCCAATTGATCCGGGCTGTCGCCGTCGTAGAGAAGGACAGGATGCAGATTGCCGTCCCCGGCATGAAAAACGTTGACCATGGGAAGGCGGTACCGGTCAGCAATCGCGTAGATCCTTTCGACGACCTCGGTGAGGCGGGTTCGGGGAACGACCGTGTCTTGAAGGTAGAAGTTCCGCGCCAGCCTTCCGAACGCACCGAAGGCTTTCTTTCGGCCTGACCAGAGCCGAGCTCGCTCGCTTTCATCACGCGCCTCTTGAACTTCGCGGGCGCCGTTGGCCTGCAGAATTTCGCGGACCTGCTCGACCAAAGCCTCAGTTTCGGCCTCGTACCCGTCCAGCTCGACCAACAAAACACCGGCAGCATCGGTTGGATAACCGGCGGCGTAGACTGAGTTCTCCACCGCCTGGATCGTGAGCTGGTCCATGAATTCCATGGCCGCTGGAATGATCCCTGCGCCGATGATGTCGGACACCGACCGGGTGGCGTCACTGAGCTGCAAGTAATCTGCCAAGAACGTCTTCACGGCCTGCGGTAGTGGCAGGAGTCGAACCCACGCCTTTGTCATGATTCCCAAGGTGCCCTCACTGCCTGTGAACAAGCCCCTCAGGTCGAAGCCGGCATTTTCGCCTTGAGGGCTGCCCAGCATTACCAGTTCTCCCTGTGGGGTGACCGCCTCAATTGCCAAGACGTGCAACACCGTCGTTCCATACTTCAAACAGTGGGGTCCTCCGGCGTTAGAGGCGATGTTGCCACCTATAGTGCAGCTGCTTTGGCTGGAGGGATCCGGACCGAAATAAAGACCGAATGGCTTGACGCGCTGGGAGAGGTCCAGGTTGATCACGCCGGGCTCCACGACGGCATAACGGTCGACCTCATTGACCTCGATAATGCGATTCAGACGGGACATCTGCAGCAGGATTCCCCCGCTGATGGGAATCGCTCCCCCGCTCAAACTAGTGCCTGCACCCCGCGGCAGGTAGGGGATATCGTTTTCGTAGGCGATTCGCACGATCCCCTGGATCTGATCTGCGGTAGAGGGGTAGACCACCATGTCGGGTGGATTACGGTGAAAGGTCAGACCGTCGCACTCGTAGACCAGGCACTCGGCGGGATGGGTCTGCACATTCCCCTCTCCCACGATCGATGCGATCTCTCTCGCAACTTGAGCCAGCTCCATCTCTCGATTCTATCAATCTCGCGTCAGGACTGCGATCAATGGGGCTTTCCTCCCCTTGCCTTTGCCCTTTTGCCCCTTTCCTTTCCCTGAGCCTATCCGAGGCAATTTTCTTGCCTCTTGCTAGCCGGAGAACGGACGCTCGATTCAGGGGTCATTCAGCGATCAGCTCACCTTTGGCGGCTCGATCTACCAGGTTGGATTTGCCTCGAAGACGCTTTAGCGTCTCCTGATATCGGGTCTCCATCTCTCGGCCCTGCCCATCCTGGTACTCTCGCTCAGACGCCCGGGCTGCAGCAGTGGAAGGGGGTGCCGGAACCTCGACGACCCCAGTGGTGATACGATCGTTTCCCCACTCGTAGGCCACGACCTCGCCCTTGCTGACCAACAGATTCATTCCCACGTTGGCCTCGACCACGGGAACTCCGTTCTCCCGAGCACGGGCCAGAACGGTCTGGTTCTGGATTCTGTTCTTGCTGCCGTAGGAAGGGATCAGGAGGAGGCGAGCCCCGTCCAATACAAGCGTTCTGGCTAATAGAGGGTTCCAGCGGTCGTTGCAAATCAAAAAGCCCACCCGCCCAACAGGCGTGTCGAAGGCGCGAACGGTGTGACCTACGCGGTTGAAGAACCAGCTCTCGTGAGTTCCCTCGGCCAGTTGGACTTTGTTCTGTTTACCCCGAATCTCTCCTTCGGCATCAATGAAGATTGCGGTGTTGTAGACATCCCGTTCCACCCGCTCGGCGAAGCCGAACGCGAGACAGGTCTTAAGAGTCCGTGCCAGGCGGCGGAAGCGAGCAATGTAGTCCCCGTCGATGGCCTCGGCGATCTCCAGCATAGCCTCGGGAGGCATTCGCCCCTCAATCACGTCCATCACCGTGTATCCCTCCAACACGCCTTCGGTCGTCAAAATCAGTTCAGGACTCTCATCGGAGGCCTTACGGAAGAATGCTTCGACCTTATCTGCATTGTGGGCTTTGTCCCATTTTTTCGGCTTGATGGAGATGGCCGAGGCCTTTAGAGGGCTATACATTCCTCTCCCTACAAAGCGTAGAGATCACCGAACTTGCTCTCGAGATAGGTCAGGAAGTAACTCGAATCCAAGGATTCTCCGCTGACACGACGGATGAGCTCGGAGGCAGAAAGCGTCTTCCCGTGGACGTGAACGTTTTCGCGCAGCCACTCCCTCAAAGGCTTCAGCTCTCCGGAGCGAAAGAGCTGTTCCAGGTCCGGCAAATCCCTCTGGGCCTGTTGGAACATCTGAGCGGCGTACAAATTCCCCACAAGATAGGTGGGGAAATATCCGATCAGTCCCTGAGACCAGTGTGTGTCCTGAAGCACTCCCTCTGAAGAATGCTCGGGCACGACTCCCAGATAGTCGCCCATGCGTTCCTTCCAGACCTGATCTAGATCCTGAACCGACAGCGAGCCCTCAAGAAGCGCTTTCTCCAATTCGTACCGGAGAATCACGTGGAGTCCGTAAGTAACCTCGTCTGCCTCCACCCGGATCAACGTTGCCTCCACCAGGTTGATCACCTGCATGAAATCATCCAGAGAAACGGCGTCGAGGCGTCCGGGAAAGGTTTCCTTCAAACGCGGATACCAGTAGTCCCAGAAGGGTCGGCCGCGGGCAACCTGATTCTCCCAAAGCCGCGACTGAGACTCGTGAATTCCCAAGGAGATAGACTCGCTGGCAGGAAGACCGAAGTGCTCCTCTCCCAGGCCCTGTTCATAAAGAGCATGCCCACCTTCGTGGACCATACCGAAGAGGGAGGAGGCAAAACTCTCCTCGCTGTAGCGAGTCGTGATGCGAACATCCACGGGGGAGAAGGCGCTGCAGAATGGATGTGGTGACACGTCCAGCCTTCCGCCCTGCCAATCGAAACCCATGGTCGTCAAGATTCGTCGTCCGAAACTCTCCTGGCCCTGTCGAGGAAAATCGCCTTGAAGAATGCTCGGATCCGGCTCTATGGCTGAGTCTCGAATCCTTGCCAGGAGATCGGTGAGCTGGGGGCGCAAGGCAGAAAAGAGGGCATCCAGCTCGGTGGTGGTCATCTCCGGCTCGTATTCGTCCAACAGAGCGTTGTAGGGAGATCCTGGGAACTGTAGACAGCGGGCCTCTTCACGCTTGAGACGGATGATCTTCTCCAGCGGTTCGACGAACAGGCCGAAATCGGATTTTTGGCGAGCATCCACCCAGACCTGATAAGCAAGGGAGGCCGTCTCCGCCAGTTCCCGAACCAACGATTGAGGGATTCGGACGGCTCGTTGGTACAGGCGACGCATTTCCCGAACACTCGCACTGATCCAGGGATCAGAACTGGCATCCTCGAGTTCCTCGAGCACGTCTGCCCACTGGGGTTCGGTCAGCTTTTCATGATAGAGGCCAGCCAGCATCGCACTCTGTTGGGCTCTGAGCGGTGTTCCTCGGGGAGGCATCAAGGTTTCCTGGTCCCAGCTCAGCAGTGCCAGCACTCCTCGCAGATTCACCATCTCTCGGCTGCGTGCCAGAAACCACTCTTGCGCCTGCTTTTTCATTTTGCTCGGGGAATGATAGCAACTGATTGGCAGTTCAGCCTACTCCATTTTCGCTCTTCGAGCTTTCGGCCGGATGAACGGCGGCCTGGAGACCACCGCCACAAGCTCGAGGAGCGTCACCTAGCCCGCATTTCTCAAGCGAATGTTTTAGCCGACTGGGATCAGTGGCTGGGCGGTGGCAATTGCGGGAAAGGTGGTCAAGACGCCAGGGGATTGGCGGATGACGGTAAAGGCCACAGCTCCCGTGGGCTCCTTCACCTGGATCCAGAGGGAACCTATAAAGGACTTGGGCAAGTTCAGGTCAAGCCATCCCTGATTCGGAAACTCGGATCGCTGCTGCCTGGGCATCAGATTGACCTCTGTCGGTCCTCGAACGACGCTTCCGGACCCGTTCCGCACCGTCACGATGAGAGTCATGGGATGGTTCTCGGTGTTGGCAGCTGCGATACCGGTATCGACACCTGCCTCAAGGTCTCGCGTCAAAGGCACTACTACTTCTCTAAGGGGAGCACTCTCGCCGACACCAGCGGTTCCCACCGATGGAGACTCGAAAAGGACTACTCCCCCGACCGGAATCCGAGAGGAAACTTCGACCGACCCCAGCACCGTCTGGAGGCCACCGGTGGGCAGGATCAAACACCCAAGGGGGGCAATGGCGACGTTCAATTGGCCCTTGGCCAGAAATTCGCCGCCCAGAGTCACCGCAGCTTCACTCCCGGAGGCATCCCGCACCTGGATCTGGACCTGGGCGGTGCTGGTGGGGGATGGGTTGACCAGCACGAGCACCGACGTCAGGTCACCAAAATGGGCGAACTGGGCGTAGAAGCTTCGAGTCGCGATCCGATTCTGGACAACGGGAAAGGTGGTGAAAGCGCCCGGTGCAAGCCGGATTACGGTGGCCGCGATAGGCCGGTTGGCAGTGGCTAGTACTGAACCCTCGAAGTCGGCAGGGATTCCCGGAACCAGCGACTGCAAGTCGTTTTTCTCACGCACGAACCGAGCGATGTGTCCATTACCTTGAAGTTCGATCGTATTATTCCGCAACGGAGTCCCGTTTTTTGCTTGAACCTGGATGAATACTTGCACGGGTCGGTCATCCAGATTGGTGATCTCCAATCCGGTGTTGGTAGTCCCCCCACCCTTGACCTCGACCGGAGCGATGAAGTAGTGGAGGGGCTCACTCGCGCCAACACCGGTAGTCCCGAAAGGGCCTTCAAAAAGTACCGCACCGCCGATAGAGGTTCCGGCTCGAGCTCGGAGCGATCCCACGAAGTTGCTGCCCTCGCTGCTTTGAACCGAGAGAGACCCGCCGGGCGACAGGCCAAAGGGGTAATCTCCCAGGTGATCCCTGACTAAAGACAACAGATTCTCGGGCTGACGGCTGCCAATCCCATCTCTTAGAGAGATCCTCCCGTCGGCGTGACGGTCCAGGTCGGTGTTGATCAGGAAGAACTCCGAGGTCGAGGCTCCAGGCAAATTGGCGAACTGGGCGAAGGCTTCTCCGAAACGGAGGATGTCGAAGATCTCCAGTGACCCCGACATGACACCGAATTCCTGATCGCTCCGCAGAAAGATTGACCGCGCTCCTGCAACCGCGTCCTGACCAATCGATACTTCGAACCATTTGGTGGCTGTCTGGTCCACACCGGTGATGCCTACGATAGACCCTGCGCTCAGATCGGAACCCAGAAAGAACAGGCCCTGAGGCACCACCAAGCCTACGCCGTTTCCGCGCACCACTACATTGGTGTCAGTGCCCTGGAATGCCGTCGCGTTCAGACTGGTCAACGAAGATCCCACGGTATCGGAGTCGGTGCCTACAAACAGGGGATCCACCGCCGAATTCCCTGTGACAAAATGGAAGTCAATGCCAGTGACATCGGCATCGACAGCAACCGTAGGATCCAGACGGCTGTTGTAGAAAGCGGGGAGGAAGTTCGTCACCATTGGAGTGGAACTAAAGATGCCCCCGGTAACATTTTGGGGCATCATAGGACCGTCCAGCGGCTCTACGTAGAGCGAATACATGCCCTTGGGCAAGAACTGCAGTCTGTAGGCACCGTCGGTCAACGTGATCGCGCTCGCTACCGGGACACCGTACTCGTCAACCGCTACCACGAAGGCACCAAAGACGGGGGCACCCTCCATCGTCACACGCCCAAAGATACTTCCGGTGATCTGGTCCATCCCAGGCAGCGGATAGCCCACGTTGATACCAGCAATGTCGTCCCAGCTCAGGGAATTAAACCCGAAATCAAAGGCTCCACCCTGGAAATACATGCTGGCGTGCCGGAGGATGGTGTGGCCCAGAAACCAGTTGTGACCCAACTCGTGAAGGACGACGTCCAGCAGGTTGTCTATGCCCTCATCGGTCGATTCGATGGTGCTCCAGTTTTTCTCGGGATTGAGAGCTATGTCGGCCTCGACGATCTGATCTCCAATCGATCGCCGCAATGAAACTCCCAAAGCGGCACCGAGAACACTCCGGTTGACTGGGGTATCTGCCGCCGTGATTAGATTGATATCGTCGCCCAACCCCACATTCTGGGTGGCTGTATCCTCACCCAGGTTGAGCACGATCGACGAGACTCTAGCCCAGCGCTCCAGCGCCTCGGAAATAACCAATCGAGGGTTGCTCCCCTCTACGACGTGATCCAGTCCATCCGTAAACCCCTCCCACATGCGTAGTTCGACTGGGTAGCGGCTCTCATCCCAGGTCGGGCTATTCCCTTCCGGCCTGATAGACACCACGTAGGCGCTCAGGTATACCCCTGCCAGCATTGAAGCACCCAGCAAAAACGAGTACTTCCAACTAATCCGTTTCATGGGCTGACCCTTGAAGCGCACTCCGAAGTTGGCCTGCGAGAACTCCGATTTCCCAGAAAACCTGGGCCTTAGGTGCCGACAACACTTGCAGAATGGGATGCGATGAGTAAAGGCGTGCTACCCGCTTGCCTTGCTGGTCTTGAAGAACTGCAAACCTCCCCAGGGATCCACCCAGAGTACGGTTCTGTCGCAGGGGATCGACATAACAGAAAACCAGGTATTCCTGATTCAGTCCATACCCGGGACTGTGTGAAACGGTCAGCGTCTCATCGCCTACAGTGCCTCCATACTCGACTATCTCCAGCCGCTCTGCTTCGGCTCCCTTTATGCTCTCCTCGACCTGGAACGTATAACGCGTGAGAATGAACTGGCCACTGTCGGAGTGAAAGCTCTCGAGGCCAATCACCCTTCCCAGAAATATGAACTGCGTCTGCTCGATAAAATCCGATCCTTGAACGGAAAAGTAGTCATGCTGGCCAGAGACTGCGACCGAGAAAGGTGGGCAGACAAACAGGACGGAAAAGAAAAAACCGATGCACACGAGCCGGTACAGCTCATCCCATCTCGGCCTCATTAGACTCTTGGAAGTGATGTCTTCCTCCAGCACCTCGTACCTCCGGGCGGCCCTTTTGCAAAAAGCTCCAGAGAATAGGATGAATATAGCTGCCAATCGTGGCAACACGGGACAAGTAGCCTCCACGTCAACATCTAACTCATCGCCTGTTCGAGGAGGAGACTTTATTCTTGGCGCCGAAGCGGGATTCCCAGGACTCGCGCAAGATAACCGGTGTGTATAATTGCGGCCAAAAGGGGGGAAAGTGAGATTCTATCGCTACCAAAATGATTTTGGAGAGATCGTCCCGCTGATCGAAGTCCAGCCGGGCCAGCTTCTGGACTTAGGCTCCGCTTCGCCAATTGGCAAGTTCGATGACCTTCTTGGACTGGCTCAACAGCTAGGTTCCAAACCTGAAGATCTGATCGAGAGCCTCGTGAGTCCGTACTCTCCGACCACTACGCTTGGGGACCTGGAAAACCGGGGTTGTCGACTGCTGGCGCCTCTTGTCCCGAAAGAGGTCTGGGCTGCCGGCGTGACCTACGGACTCAGCCGCGATGAACGTCAGAAGGAAAGTTCTCTACCGGAAGTCTATGCGCGCGTATTCCGATCAGAGCGTCCGGAGATCTTCTTCAAAGCCACAGCAGAGCGATGTGTTGGCCCGTTTGAAGCCATCGGTATCCGAGGGGACTCGAACTGGAACGTTCCAGAAGCCGAATTGGCTTTTGTCCTCTACGGGGACGAGATCGTGGGTTATACCGTGGGCAACGACGTCAGCAGCCGTTCGATCGAGGGGGAGAACCCGCTATACCTACCCCAGGCAAAGATCTACGACAGGTGCTGCGCCATCGGTCCCTGTATCGTGACCCCGGCCGAAATACCTGATCCCCACAAACTCACAGTTCAATGCGAGATCATCCGGGAAGAAGACACGATCTTTTCGGGACAGACCTCAACCGCCGAAATGGTGCGCACCTGCCAAGAGCTGGCAGGCGTCGTGAGAAAGCATAATCCTCTACCCGACGGCACCGTGGTTCTCACCGGAACCGGCCTGATCCCGCCGGAAGATATCTCGTTGCTTCCGGGGGACCGGGTGAGGATAACCGTCGAGAAGATTGGAACTCTGGAAAACCCGGTGATTGAAGTCTAAGGGTCTGCGCGAAAATAACTTGGTAGAATTGGCGCTCAGATTTGCACCAGATTTGGTCGCGAACGATTGAGCGAAACCGAAGGCGTAACCAAGTCTACGTTGAGGATTTCGCGATTGAGGAGCGGCCGAAGATGAGATGCCAAAATGCCAAGTTATTCTTGCGCAGACCCTAAGAGGTCTGTAAGGACCCTTAGAGCCTGTACGGCGAGGCCAGCTCCTTCCGGGCATGCCCCGCTCAACCCGCCGCTTCGTCCGCTACCGGATTCTTTACTAGACCTATTCCCTCAATCCCAGCCTCTACCGTATCCCCGTGTCGCAGGAACTTCTTCCGGGGTGAACCGACTCCGGCGGCGGTCCCAGTCGAGATCAGATCACCTGGCTCGAGCGTGACGAATCCAGAGATGAACTCGATGACCTCTGCCACCCCAAAAATCATCTTGCTGGTGTGAGAATCCTGCTGGGTCTCTCCATTTACCTTCAGCTGCAGGCGAAGCGTCTGTGGATCAGGCAGATCCGCGCTCGAGGTAACGCAGGGTCCCGCAGGGGCAAAGGAGTCGAACCACTTCCCATGAAGCCAATCGAAGAACCCATCCTTCGGCCGAGGATCACGGTTGGGGTTGGGACGGAATTGCCGGTTGGATATGTCATTGACGACCGTATAACCCGCAACCACGTCCAGCGCCTGCTCTGCCGATACTGCTTTGCAGCGTTTACCTATGACGATGGCCAGCTCCGCTTCCCAATCAATGGTGTCGGGCGACAGGAAAGGCAGGACGATAGTCGCCCCGGATCCGATCAGGGTAGTGCTGGCGGGCTTGAGGAAGACATAGGGAAAGGTCCGGTCTCGCTCTGCCACCTGACCACCTCCCTCTTGGATGTGCTCCGCATAGTTGCCGGCCAGGAGGAAGAACTTGATGGGTGTAGGAATGGGGGGTAGCAGTTCGACCGAAGACGAACTCTGACTCAAACCGGATTGTACCTCCGAACCCAGTTGCTCGAAGTGGTCGGCTAGTGCCCTGGCATGCGCAGCGTGGGCACCATGAGGCAGAAACTGCAGCGAGTTACCCCAATCTGCCGAGGCCTCGAGTGCGCTGCCGCCATATTGGTCGTTCAAACGTTGCAGATCTACAATTGTGTCATCGCGATAAAGGCCCGCCGCCGCTTCATTTCCTTTGCGGTAACGGCAGATTCGAACGGCCATTTGTTTCCTCCTCGTTGGAGACCGGGTGCCAGTAGTCCACCTTACGTGATTCTTCTAGAAGCCGGGTGGCGGCAAGACGAATCCGCCATCGACTCGAAGCGTAGAACCGGTCACGTAGGTGGCATCATCGCTCGCCAGAAAAGCCACTCCCTTTCCGATTTCCTCTATGGTTCCCAGGCGGCTCATGGGCAGACGCTTGCCCGCTTCCTTGATTTCATCTTCGCTGGAGAAGGTTCGCTCGCCAGGAGTGTCAATCCAACCGGGCTCCAGGATATTGACTCGGATCCCCTCTCCAACCAGCTCGCTTGCCATGGTCCTGGCCATGTGGTTAATCCCTGCCTTGGCCGTGTTATAGGGCAGCGAGTTCTTGATCGGCAGGACGGCGTGGACCGAGCTGACGACGACGATGTTTCCCCCTTGTCCCTGGGCCACCATTTGTCGAGCGGCGAATTGACAACAATGGATGACCCCCCAAAGGCAGATATCGATGGTGAAGCGCAAGTCCTCCTCAGTCAGATCCACGAATGGCTTTCGAATACTTGCCGCCGCATTGGCAACCAGAATGTCCAGACTGCCCAGTTCGGAGGCGGTAGAGCGAACCATCTCCTCATCCCTCTGGCGGTCTGTCACATCCCCCTGCAAGACGATCGCACGTCGACCCAGCTTCCTGACTTTCTCCGCCACGGCCTCAGCTTCTTCACCGTGTCTACGGTAGTTGACTGCTATATCTGCACCCCGGCGTGCTAGCTCCAGGGCGCAGCCTTCTCCGATCCCTCTGTTCGCCCCCGTTATCAAGGCGACTTTACCCTCAAGACTCATGGTCCCTCCTGTCAATAAAGCTGAGTTTTTCAAACTACGCAACGCAGGAGAAGAAATCAAACGAAAACCTCGGCCATTGCCATCTTCGGAACCGGATCGGTAAGATGAAGTTGAAGAATCAAAAAACGGAGTGGGGAGGAAACAGGCGCCGAAATGCTGTTCAGTCCCGCCCCCGGCAGTCCTGAAAGAAACTTTGGCACCAACAGATGGCGGGGATCGCCCGAGTCCTTCGAAATTCGTTTGTTCGATATTCTGCGGTTCAGCATTTATCAGTTGGCTTCTCCAGAGCAAGGAAAAAGGCTGAATCAAAGACCGTAGAACACCGAACCTTGTGAACTCCGAACCGTCTTCCTTAGCCTTCGAAATTCGCCTGTTCGATATTCTGCGGTTTAGCATTCATCGGTTGCCTTCTCCAGAGCAAAGGAAAAAGGCTGAATCACAAACCGCAGAACACCGAACAGGCGAACTCCGAAGGCGGGGGCAGTAAAATGAAGTTTCAGCTTAGGACACTAGGAATCTGGCTCGGGATGATCAGCTGCTCCCTGGGGATCGTCTCGGCTGCGGACATTACCCTTGTCCCGGTGGTTTCAGGCCTCAATAGTCCCGTCTACATCACCCACAGCGGGGACTCTACCAACCGACTATTCATCGTGGAGCAGTCCGGTCGGATTCTGATCCGGGAACCGTCCAGCCCTCTTCCAACCACATTTCTCGATATTCGCTCGAAGGTACGCTCCGGCGGCGAACTGGGTCTTCTGGGACTCGCCTTCCACCCCAACTTTGAAGAGAATCGCCGCTTCTTCGTGAACTATACACGCTCGCAGTCGGGGCAAATCAAAACCGTCATTGCAGAGTACGGAGCCACTGCCCAGGACCCTGGCTCGGCGAGCCCGATCGAGCGGGTCCTCCTCGAATTCGATCAGCCTTTCAGCAATCACAATGGAGGTCATCTTGCCTTCGGGCCCGACGGCTATCTCTACGTGGGCACTGGGGACGGGGGCTCCGGTGGAGACCCCTTCCGCCAGGGCCAGAACCGAAATACCCTGCTCGGAAAGATCCTGCGCATTGATGTAGACGGCGCTCTGCCGTTTGCGATTCCCCCTGACAATCCCTTCGTTGGCGAGCCTGGGGTCAGACAAGAGATCTGGGCCTATGGATTGCGAAATCCCTGGCGCTTCTCCTTCGATCGGCTGACTGGAGAACTCTACGCAGCTGACGTGGGACAGAACAACTGGGAGGAGGTAGACCTTGTGGTGAAGGGAGGAAACTACGGCTGGAATATCATGGAGGGAGCACACTGCTTCCCTCCTTCTCAAATCGGCTGCAACACGTCTGGCCTGGTTCTACCCATAGCTGAATACGGGAGAACGGAGGGGCGTTCGGTGACAGGGGGATACGTCTACCGCGGATCCAGATCGACGGTCTTTCGTGGAGCCTACATCTTCGGCGACTTTGCCTCGCGACGCATCTGGTCGCTGGCCAGGAGTGGATCGCGCTGGATCCGCAGCGAGCAACTTCGCTCGCGATCGGCCATTAGCTCCTTCGGCGAAGACGAGCCGGGCGAACTCTACCTGGTTGACTACAGCGGCACCATCTTTCGGCTGGAATTGGAACCGGCGGAAGCTTCCTATTTTCCCCAGGTAGCCAACGGCAGCGACGGGATAACGCGGCTTCAATCAGTCCTGGTCCTGAACAATACCGGAGACGACTCCCAGGTCGCAGTAGAGTTCTTCACCACAGCCGGCGAACCGATGAGCTTGGAACTCGGTGAGCTGGGTACGGGATCCCGATTCCAGCTTTTTCTGCGGCGTGGGGAGTCCGCCTTCCTTCAGACTTCAGGGATTGGCCCGCTCCAGGCCGGCTATGCCCGTCTCGTTGCTGGAGCTCAGGTCGGCGGGGTCATTCTTTTCTCCGGCTCCGACGTGACTACGGGAGATGTACTCTATGAGACCGGAGTTCCAGTGACCTCGACTCTGGATCAGTTCAGCCTTTTTTTCGATTCTTTGGGAGAGAAGGACACTGGACTGGCTCTGGTCTATCCTGACGACGACATTCCAGAGCTGGACCAGGGCAGTGAAGCTCAGTTGATTCTGCGTCTATACGACACGTCCTTCAGCCTGCTGGCCGAGGTTGTCGTCTTCTTGCTGCCCGGACAGCACCGCGCCGGCTTTATCTGGGAATTCTTCGCCGAGGTGACCGAGGTCGCTGATCTGGCTCGGGAGATGCAGGGTCTGGTCACAGTGGAAAGCGATCGACCGTTGGCAGGACTCACCCTGCGCACCAACCGGGCCTCCAGTGAAGATCCTCGTTCTACTCTAACCACTTTTCCCATAGTGCCCGGGCGTCCTGATGCCGCGCTTGCAGAAGCCGATCAAGTCTTGGAGTGAAAGGACGGGATTACGGCTTTGCCAGCCACGCTGGATTATTCAACTACAGGTTGAGGATGGGGAGATTTTGCGAGCGCGGGAAGCGCCGGACGAGTTGTCCGCTCTCTCCTCGAAACTTGGCCTCATACTGCTGACAATTCAAGTCGTTCGCGGCTCTGCCGGACTTGGCTTCGTATTGCTGACACCCACTAGTGCAGCTCGCCATAAGTTCTGAGCCAGGGGACAGTAGTCAATCGTTGTCGCTGGCTAGGCGTCGCGAGCGAGTCATATCGGGCTATATGTCGAGTCGAGCGCAACAACGCCAGCGGCGACGAGGGGCTGCTGAACCCTGGTTCAAAACTTGTGGCGCGCTGCACTAGCGGCACTGTCTGGGCTTGCTTCACCATCAAACGATGCCCTCAGCGACCTGCGACGTTCAGACGTGCCGACGTTCAGACGTTCTTCTTCCCGAGAAAGCCCTTGAGGCGATTCATCCCTTCCTTCAGATTGGCCAGAGAATTGGCATAGGATATTCGGATAAACCCCTCGCCGCTAATGCCGAAATCGACGCCAGGCGCCACCGCCACTCCCGCCTTTCGGAGTAGCTGGAAGGCAAAAGTCTGAACGTCTTCGGTGTAATCTTTCACGTTGACGAATACGTAGAAGGCACCTGTTGGAGGCACAGGCACTTGGAGTCCCATCGAGCGTAGAGATTCCAGAACCATCTGACGCCGGACACGGTAGCTCTCTATCATCCTCTCCACATCGGAAGCTGTCCTGGTCAAGGCAGCTATGGCAGCCAGCTGCGTGAAATCCGGCGGCGAAACATAGAGATTCTGTTGCAGTTTCTGCATGGGACGCACCATCTCTGAAGGTACAATCGCGTACCCCAGACGCCAGCCCGTC
This sequence comes from Acidobacteriota bacterium, assembly GCA_965218775.1. GTDB lineage: Bacteria > Acidobacteriota > UBA6911 > RPQK01 > JAJDTT01 > CAUZIZ01. Next base: position 132,248 of record CBDCLS010000003.1, read on the forward strand.
ATCGAGAAGAGTTTAGAGAAGCCGTTGATCACGACAGCATCGGGAGAAAACTCGAGTGCGGTGTGGGCACGACCCTCATAGACCAGGCCATGGTAGACCTCGTCAGAAATCACAACGGCCCTTCCCTCTACCGCCCGGCAGAGCTTCGCCATCCGATCGCCCGGAGTGACACTCCCGGTGGGATTGGCCGGGGAGTTAAGAACCAAGGCTCTGGTTTGGGGTCCCACCTGCTTGCGGATTGCTTCTGCATCCAGCAGAAATCCGTCCGCTTCGTGAACCCGGATCGGCACCGGAAGGGCCCCGAAAGAGCTGACGAAGTTGGGATAGCAGGCATAGTAGGGGTCCGACATCAGAACTTCCGTCCCCGGGTCCAACAAGGCGGCGAAGGCAAGCAGCATGGCCCCCGAGCTCCCCACAGTGACGATCACGCGGCTCGAGGGGACATCCACTCCGTAGGTCTTCCGGTAGAATGAGGCGATTGCCTCTCGAAGCTCCGGGTGGCCGAGCGAGTGAGTATAGCGAGTGTGACCTTCCCTAATAGCTCGGATCCCTGCATCGACAACGACATCAGGAGTGGGAAAGTCAGGTTCCCCCACCTCCAGATGAACAATATCTCGACCCTGCCTCTCGAGCTCGATTGCTTCTTCGAGTACATCCATCACCAGGAAGGGTGATGTCCTCTGGGCGCGCCGACTGATTCGGTTGGACCACCAAGATTCTGACATTTACCTGCGAAGGACTAATTTGCGGGATCTCTCACCAGCAGGGTCGCCGAGACAGCCGCAGTGCCCCCGGCACAAAAGGGATTTTATCCTGGACGAGAATGCTAGCAACAGACAATAGGCTCACTGCACGAGGGCCCGCCGCGGGCGCGACAGACCCAAGCGAGTCGACGATATTCTGGTGTCGCTATCCAGAGACCCCGCGCGCACCAATTCCAGATGAGGAAAAGCTTTCAGACAAGCTACTTGAGCAGGATCAAATGGGCGGTTAGCCCCCTTGCGCCTGCTCTCGACCCTAAGGAGCCTTAGACTCCTCGGGTTCGGCGGGAAACTCTCGATACTCCACCCGCATTCCCTTGATCATCTGCTTGGCGGACGGGCGGTTGGCGAGCTTCGAATCCTTCTTGATAGTGGGCACCTGCGAAATCGCCTCAGCTACCTCGATACCCTCGATGACTTGTCCGAAAATATTGTACTTGCCATCCCATTCCTTCTTGCGCTTCAGGACCACGAAGAACTGGCAGCTGGACGAATCAGGTTGGTCATCCTTGCGCATCATACCCACGGTACCCCTATCCACCTCGTAACCCTCGCTGAACTCCGCGGTGATCCACTCCCCCGCATTTCCTTTGCCGTCGTCGTAGGGATCGTTGTTCTTGGAGGACGGATCGCCACCCTGAATGAAGCCAGAACTGACAAAGTGAAAGGTGGTTCGGGCGTAGAAGCCAAGGTCGGCCAGCATCTTGAATCGATCCACAGTCCTGGGAGCCACTTTGGGCAGCAATCGAACTACAATATCCCCCTTGTCGGTCTGGATGGTCACCACCGGGTCACCCTTGGGCGGAGGGGGCGGTTCTTCCTTCTTGGGGGCAGATGCGCTGTCAGCATCTCCTGCAGGCTTTTGAGAACAAGTCGCAAAAGTAAAGAGAACGAGAACGGATAAACAACCAAGCCTGAGTATTCTCATCATTACTCCTCCCTAAAAATTTGGTAGGCTTTTCTAACTTTATTAGCATAGTCAGATAGAAAAAACCATCGATCACTTCGGGAACCGTGCCTGAATCCGGGCTGTTCTTGGCGGCAACGATCCATTACAGTCGTCCTGCACGGCGCGAAAGCGAGGGCCGGGGTCTGATTCTGCCCGAGGGGTTGGGATGTCTCGAGTGGAGCACTCAGGATGATCTACATAGGCACGTCTGGCTTCTCTTATTCCCAGTGGAAGGGAGTATTCTATCCGGACAAGTTGCCAGCGAAGGATTACCTGAGCTTCTATTCTCAGCACCTCTCGACAACCGAGATCAACAACACCTTCTATCGCTTCCCCTCCGAGGCAACTGCTTCAGGCTGGGGACAGAAGGTTCCGGAAGACTTCCGGTTCTCTGTCAAACTGAACCGCAGGATTACCCACAAGAAGCTCTTACGCGAGGTCGATGAAGAGATGGGCTGGTTCCTGAAGGGAACGGAAGCTCTTGGCCCGAAACTGGGGTGTCTTCTGGTACAGCTTCCGCCCTACGCCCGCAAGAGCTTGGCGGTCCTCGAGACGTTCCTTCAAGCCTACAGCCGAGAACATCGACTTGCTCTCGAGTTCCGTCACGCCTCCTGGTTCTCTCAGGACACCTATGATCTACTTGGCGAGCACGGGGCCTCGCTGGTGTTGGTCGAAACCGATGAGCAGGACGCAGTGATGGAAATCACGGGTTCTTTCGTCTACATCAGACTGCGTAAAGCAGAGTACTCCGATTCGGACTTGACTCGATGGGCAGAGTGGCTGTCGCTTCAGGAGCAGGATGTGTTTCTGTATATGAAACACGACGACAAACAAGCCCCGCTGCTGGCCCAACAACTGGTCTCGGCAATCGATTCGGGGAAGTAACTCACGGCAGAGCGTTCTGGACCGGGATGTAATCCCTCATGACAACGTCCCAATAGTCCTGATAGGGCTGCTTCTCATTCAACCCAATAAACCGATCCATGTACTGCAGGAGCGAGGTTACATAGTGGCCGGGCACTGTCTCAGGGTGTTCACGCCAGTAGCTGAAATAGCTGCGAATGAAGACGCTGCTGGAATTTATGGGCAGGTGGGCAACACTGGCGGCGAAGCGCGAAAACCTGCCGCTGCGAAGCAGGTAGAACTCGACGTTGGAAACGTAGAAGGCAGCCAGCACGTAACCTCGCTGCCGCAAATAATTACCCACCGCTCTGAGGGCCTTGCCTTCGCCGAAATCTCCTACCACGGGAAGTAGGCGATTATCGTCCTGCATCCGCTTCAGGAACTCGAAGGCTTCGTTGTTGTTCAGATAGTGTCGGAGTCGCCCCTCCCTATCCGTGGCCGTGATCAGATCCTGGTAATTCGGATAGAAGGGGCGAGGATAACGCTCGTGACTTTGAAACTTCAGGTCCAGGTTCAGTCGAAAGAATGCCGACGCCATCTTGTAGAAGATCCGCTCATCTGTCTCTTGCACCAAGAGCGGAAATCGGCTCTGAAGGGATTCCCAGAAGCGAACGAAGTTTTCTTCAAAATAGGTCTCCGATGAAGGGATATCCCGAAAGATATTTGTCAGAGCCTTGGCATCGACTGAGGGCTCGCGCTCTATCTGGGCCGGCAGCGGTTTGCCGAAGAGGTAGGAAAGGTATTCCCAGCGATCCTTCGCCATTCTGAACAACTCCTTGAAATAGAGGTGCTGTAGCAGATTGTCTCTCCGAATGTCCAAGATGATCGCGATCTTTGGTTTGAGGTGCGCGATATAGCTGAAGTTCTGATCCGGCCCGACTCCGATGTAGGCCTGGCTGGACGGTGCAATTTTCAGTAGAAGGGGAACTACATGAAGGTAGGAAGGTTCGTTGGAAATGAAATTGTCGGTATCGAAATATCCCGGGGCCTCGCTCCATTCGAGGATCCGCTGCTGGAACTGATCCGCCGACAACGGCTCGTCGCCAGCAAACAGAGTCAAGGAAGCTGCTTCAAGAAGCAGAATGACCAGGGAGTAGGGCAACAGGCCTCGCTGGAATTTCACTCAGGCCAACTCCCAATTGATCGGGCAGGCGCTCGGGGGACCGCGGCGTCAATCGAGCGCGAAATTTGTCGGCAACTATTGTCGGCGACTATATAATGATACTAGTCCAGATGGTCCGAAAGATCTTGTCTTTCACCGTAATCGTTGCCGTCTCGCTGCTCCTCTTCCTGCCAGCGTCGACCGACTGGGGAGAGCCGGACGGAAAGAAGCGGCTGCCGGACTTCACCTTTCTGCGCCTGATCTACTCAGGTGAGGGCTGGAGGGGGTGGGGATGGGCAACAGACTATCCCAAAGCAGATCAGCAGTTCCTCTATGGGCTCCAGAAGCTAAGCGACTTTACCTTCGTCTCTTCCGAACACAAGGCGCTTCCCATCGTTGGCACAGAGGTCTTCGAATACCCTTTTCTTTATGCGGTGGAAGTGGGGAATATGACGTTGTCTGAACTGGAGGTGACCCACTTGAGGGAGTATCTCTTGAGGGGAGGCTTCCTGGTCGTCGACGATTTTCACGGTTCCTACGAGTGGAACCATTTCTATCGACAGATCAAGAAGGTCTTTCCAGAATACGAGCCAACCGACCTTCCTTTGTCTCACCCCATTTTTCATTGCTATTACGACATTGACCGTTTGATTCAGATCCCCGGACTCCAGTATGTCTACAGCGGAAGAACCTGGGAAAAGGGCGGCTACAAGGCCCGTTACATGGGTATTCAGGACGAGGATGGGCGGCTGATGGTGATGATCAACCACAACGTGGACCTGGGCGACGCCTGGGAATGGGCCGAAGTAGAAGTGTATCCCCGCCACTACGCCACCCTCGCCTTCCAACTGGGGATCAACTACATCGTCTACGCAATGACACACTAGTCGCCGGCGCTCCAAGGGACCAAGGTCCCAGGGCCCCAATTCCCAAAGAGGTTTCCGCTACTAGCCCGCATTTCTCATCGCCTGTCGTAGCGAGGCGTCGCAAGGGCCGTCCTGGCAAGGCTTGCGACCGAGGCCTCCGCAGTCGTACTTGTACAGTACGTCGAGGAGGCCGACCGAGCGAAACACAGCCAGGGCGGATGATTGCGGCGACGTAGTAGACCGGCGATGAGAAATGCGGGCTAGGGACGCGATTGTGGGTTGGCGTGTGGGACTCATGATTTCTTGAGGTAACGACGCGCACTAGACGCTCTCGTCGCTTGTTGCTGAGGGGAGAAACCGGCTTTATCAGGGGCTGAACCGGTATATGATGCCCGCATCGATTTGCCAGTTGTGGAACAAACCATCGGGCAGAAGCCCCGCCCCTGAGTTTGCCTGAAAAGCAGGGGCAATTGCTGGGAGTCCGAAGTCAGGCACCGAAGTGATCTGATCTCGGACATCCACACGAAAGCCCCAGGGGCCACTCAAGGGAATCTTCACCCCGCCTCCAAAGCTGGCAGCGAGTTGCCATCGATCCTTGAGGATGACCGCATTCTGTATCGCTTCCGAGTCGTCCGCTATCTGGAAGAAGGAAGTTCCTCCGCCGAAGGAGCCAAACGGCTGAATCCTCCCTTTGCGCCCGAGTGGGTACACCAGGATGCTGTAGACGATCTTGTGGATCCGTTGCTTGACGTTCAGAGTGGGTACGAGATCGGACAGGTTGCTGAAGCTCAGTGAGTTATCAATATAGCTGTACTCGAGCTCGGCCCCGATCTTCCGACCTAGATTCTCGGTGATTCGCATGCCGAGAGCGTAGCCCGGGTCGTAGCTCAGGTTGACGGTCTTCGATCCCCCACCCTCGATGGGTGTGAGGAAGCCGCGATCTCCCAGCTGGCTCACACCAAAAAAGGCCGAGAACTCCCACTTATCCTCTTCAGGCGCCACCGGAATCTGCGCACTGATACTGCCAAAGTTCAGACTCAATAGGAGGCAGACTACAGCGAGGTACATGAGCATTGATTCGTTCCTCTTGCAAGAGCGCTTATTCTACTACAGGTTTGATGCAGCTAATCCGCTTAAGGACGAAGACCCACTCGTTTTCTTCTGGTTGGAAGGAGGTAGCAGAGGGCACCGGCAGCCACTTCAGGGCGCAGGTTGGAAGCGGGCCGCGCCCCGAGGTCAATCCCAACGGGATTGTGGCGTCCAGTCCAGGATTTCCGAACCCTAAGCTGAAACTTCATTTGCAGAAGTAGCTTTGGCCTCCAGGCCGAAGTCTCATTCTTCTGAGCCTTTGGCTCGGACGGCGGCCAGGAGGCCACCGCTACGCCGGACCCAAAGTTTCGTTCTCGAACGGGGCAGAACCGCTGGGGGGACACTAAAGTGAGACTTGATTGGCTAGGAGATCATGCAACAGGCGTCAGGAGTAGGCGATGGATGAATTCCCCCCTGAATGATCCAGCGCTAGCTGGTGGCCCCACGAGTACTCACCGTGGCCGGCGTCTGGGGCGCCTTTTCTGGAAGCGTTCATCCCTACGACGAACGTAATCCTCGAAGTTCTCGAGCTGTTGTGGCCGCAAGATGGACCGTATCTTCTCTCGGGTAGCCAAACGGATTTCCCGGTGTCGGCTACCTGCTTCGTCGGCCGCGGTGCGGTAAAGGGCCCTACTCTCCTCCAGGATCTGCCGCAACTGTGCGCGCTGCTCATCATCCAGTCCAACCGCATCAGACATCCGCTTCAGCATCCTCTCAAATCGCTGCTCCGGATCTCCGTTTCTCCTCCTCTGCCGGGGATGAGCCCGGTCGCTACTGTGGAAGGGAGCCGGATGGATCAGCAGGTAGGTCAGAGTCCCACCAAAAACACCTCCGACCATGAAGACGAAGAGGATCCAGAGAACGGCCTTACTCCGACTCGTCAATGAGAAATCCCTCCTCTGAGAACCTTCTCAGGGAATTCACCGCTTCTTCCAGCGTGACTTCCTCAGACAGTATCTCGGCCGATGTATCCGAATTGAGATTTGGTAGGGCCTGCTGCGACATCTGATAAAGCAAGAAACCGGTGGACATTACCAACACTGCAAAGACTGGGATCAGACGTTTCGCCGCGAACTGAAGAGCCAACGTGAAGGGCAGCCTCCGAGGTCCCTCGGCCATCATCGCGACCGTGGAGGCAAACGAGGCAGGGGGGACCAACTCTGGTGCGGATCCCAGCTGAGTGCGCAGGAAACGAAGCACTCGATACGCCTGCCGACACCTTCCACAGGAGTCGAGGTGAGCCTGATCCACGATATCACCGGGCTCCAACCTGGAAAACGAGATGTGTTTTGGACTCATTACTTCGGTTCTCCCTGGCCCTCGAGCAGCTTCGCCAAAGAATGCTGCAGTTTTCTTCGAGTTCGGCTAACCCGGATACGGGCACCCAGTTGGCTCGTCTGCAGAGCCTGGGCCACCTCACCATAGTCCAAACCCTCGACCTCTCGAAGCACGAAGGCCACCTTATCCTTCTCGGTCAATCGATTCATCAGCTTGTGAAGAAGCGCGAAGCACTCCTCTGCCTCCGTCTCGGTAAGGCTCGCTCCCCGGGTGGATCGATGGTAGTAGTATTGAATTCGATCTTCCTCTCCTTCGGTAAGATCCGAGAAGAGCTGAACCCGGGAATAGCGCCCCTTGCGCATCTCATCCAAACATCGATTCGTGGCGATCCTGGCGATCCAGGCCTTCATTGGGCGGCTCTGGTCGTACATATCAAGGGACTTGAACACTTTCAGGAAAACCTCCTGCGCTAGGTCCTCAACCTCGCCCCGACGTCCCATGTAATGGTAGATGATGTTGAAGACCAATTTCTGGTAGCGCGAGATGAGCTGCTCAAAAGCATCCGAATCACCTGCCAAGATTTGCTCAACCAACTCGCCATCGGTCTTGGCCATCCTCTACGACCCTAACTACGAGAAATCACGCATTTGTTTCAAAACCGCCCGCTGGAGGAGTGAGCATCGAGCAGTGAGTAGCAGTAAGCAGTGAGCAGTGAGCAGTGAACAGTGAGGAGTGATAAGCGATGATCAGTGAGCAGTTTCGGACTGGCTGAGAACCCTTGAGGGGCGACCCATCCGAAGTCTGCACGGATTGTACGGTTGGCCGATCATCTTCATAACTGCTCACTGTTCACTCACTACTCAGCCCCGGCTTCTGAGCAACCATGGTGATGATCCCGTGCCGGCTCACCACCCTTTCGAGGGCAGCGAATCCGAAGAGGAGCGGTTTCAGCAGGTAATAAGGAAGCCGGCTCCGGAATCGGGCCTCAGACCAATTGATCAGGCTGTACTTCAGGCAATGAAAGTTAATCATCCTGGAGAAGGAGAACAGTTTGCCAACCTTGAGGCCCGCACTCTGCAGAAGGAGACGGAGCGAGTCTGGCGAGAAGTGGAAAAGATGTCGCGGCACATCATCGAAGGCATACCAGTGACGACCAAACAAGCCAGCCTGAAGACTGTTCAAGTTCGGTACAGAGACAAACAGCCATGCTCCGGGACGCAGAAGATCGACCACACGTCGAATCACTTTCTTCGGCTCGGGCAGGTGCTCGAGCACGTGCCAAAAGCTGATGGCGTCGAACCCCTCGGTGGGCAACTCTGGGGAGAAGATGTCCAGGGTCAGCAGCCGGACTTCAGGTATCCTGGCGCGGACTATCTCAACAATCTGGGGTGTTGGTTCGAGACCGGTCCTGTCCCAACGATTCCCGTCCAGGGCCCACAGGAACTTGCCGTCTGCGCAGCCTACATCCAGGATTCTGCCACCCGATACAAATCGTTCGACGAGCCGCACCTTCTCCGTTTCCTTACGCCAGGAGCGGGAGCGCAGCAATTCCCCAGAACAGTATTCGTCGACCGTCCGGCGGACATCTCCCCAATACTCAGAAGGATAGATGTCCAGGAGGTCCGCCTCTCTGGGAAGTGGGAAGGTAACCCCCAGTCCGCAATTCTGACAGCGCTGAACTTCCCAGATCTGATCGGTGATTCCCCGTAAGCGATCCGGGACCTTGCAGAACAATTCCCACCTCCGTTCTGAGCAAACCCGACATGCTTCCATCGATCGAATCCCTCTGGGATTACCTCTCCTGCTTCCCTCGGAACATGCCCACCCTGTATTTCCCAGCACTCCCACAACGCCTGCCGATGACGCCGATTTCAGTGTATCATTCCCCCGATGCACGAGCGCAGGTACGGGCGCCTCTTTCTGCTGGTTTCATCGCTGCTGGTTTTCTACTACGTCATCCAGATCTTCAGGCCGTTCCTGCTGCCGGTGGCATTGGCCGCAGTGTTAGCGAGCTTGACCTATCCAGCTTTCGATTGGACTAATAGCAAGCTGAAAAAGCGGCGGGGTTTGGCAGCTCTGATCACCTGCCTCTGGATCACAATCCTGATCATCGTGCCTTTTGTCCTCCTGTTGGTCCAGCTGGCCGAGGAGGTCGCCCTGATCTACAAGAAATTCGAAGCCATGTTGGCGCAGGGAGGGGTTCCCAGCATGGACGAGTTACAGCAACATCCCCTCCTCGCATTCCTGATCCCGTGGATCGGAGGATACGTGGATTTGGGCAAGGTCGACCTGGTTGGAGGCCTGGCCTCTGCCTTGAAGCAGGTGAGTCTGTTCTTTCTTCGACACAGTTCCTCCCTTCTGGGCGAACTTCTCCATCTGATCAGCAACTTTCTGGTGATGCTCTTTACTATGTTCTTCTTGTTTCGCGATGGCTCCCGACTCCACCGGGAAGTGCAGGCGCTGACCCCCATGTCTCGCGATCATCAGGGCCGGATCATCGCGACCTTCAGCCAAGTCGCCTCGGCCACCGTAATCGGGAGCCTGTTGACGGCAGTGACCCAGGGCCTCGCCGGCGGATTGATCTTCTGGGGAGTGGGTATTCCACAGCCTCTTTTCTGGGGAAGTTTGACCGCTTTTGTTTCCCTGGTCCCAGTGATCGGCACGGCCCTGGTATGGGTGCCCTGGACCCTCTACCTCTTCGGTAGTGGCTCGGTCTTCCTGGCCACGGTCTTCCTGATACTCTTCCTGCTGGTGGGACTGCTGGATAACGTCCTGCGGCCGTTTCTGCTCGAGGGACGCGTCAAGATGCACAGTTTGCTGATATTCTTCTCCCTGTTGGGAGGCATTGGCTATTTCGGAATGCCAGGCATGATTTTCGGTCCCATAATCGTTGCTCTGGGACTGACGTTTCTGGAACTCTACAAGCTTGAGTTTGGCATGGACTCCCGAGAGCCCTCACCCGAATGAGCCTCTACGCAAGATGGATCACCAACCGTGAGCGATCGCTGACGCTCCGCGATACCAATCGCCGAATCATGCCCTTCGATTGGGGCCTCGAATGGCTGGGCGAGGCGCCGACGAGTTCCGCCCCCCTCTCGACACTTAAGGAATTCGCCGAAAAAGCTCTGCAGAACGGTGATTTCTTTGCCGTAGACCCGATGGAGGAGTACGTTCTCAAGGACGATCTACTGGAATTCCCCAGCCCGGTCCAGACTCCCTACCCCAACAACAACACGGCCAATTGCCGTCTCTTTCCGGCCCCAGGGTCGCGCCGGGCAGTGATCGTCGTGCCCCAGTGGAATGCCAACTCGGAAAGCCACGCCGGCCTTTGCAAGCTCCTCCAGAGGCTGGGCATCACGGCGGTCCGGCTGTGCTTGCCCTACCACGAGGTGAGACTGCCGCCAGGTTCCATTCGTGCCGACTACATGGTGAGCCCCAACCTCGGACGCACCCTTCAGACTACCCGCCAAGCCGTATTGGAGGTTCGCCAGCTGGCTGCGTGGCTGCGGGAAAGGGGCTACGAAAGAATCGGCGTCGTGGGAACCAGCATTGGGTCGTGTATCACCTTTCTGGCCTTCGTGAACGATCTCAATATCTGCACTGGAGTCTTCAACCATGTTTCCGCCTACTACGCCGACGTTGTCTGGACAGGCCTCTCGACCAGATACGTCCGCTGGGGCCTGGAGGGCCATATCTCGCTGCAGGATCTGCATCGCTGCTGGGCTCCAATCAGCCCCTGGTACTCCATTCCCAAGCTGAAACAGCATCAGCGCCCCCATCTACTCATCACGGCAAAGTACGACCTATCCTTCATCCCGGAACTCTCCGCCAAAGTCTTCCAGCAGTATCGCGATCACGGGATCGAGCATCAGCGAGCCGACTTACCCTGCGGTCACTACACCACCGCGAGCTTTCCCTTCAGCTATCTAGACGCTTGGTGGATCTGCCGTTTCCTGACCCGTAACCTCCCAAGGTAGGTCCCGATCCTTATGCCTAGAAACATTCTTCTGACCGGCCACCCTAGAGTTGGCAAAACCACACTCTTGAAGAGCATCCTGGAGCGACTCGGCAATCTGGCTTTGAGTGGCTTCTATACCGAGGAAGTCACCGAGAGTGGTGTCCGCGTCGGTTTCAGGGCGGTCACACTGAGTGGCAGCTCCGCTGTTTTTGCGCACAAGGATTTCCACACCGACCCGAAGCATCGGCTGGGCAAGTATGGCGTCCGGCCGGAGCTGCTGGAGGAACTCGTCCTTTCCCACCTGGACCCGCTGCGCAAGAAGGCAGATGTGATCGTGGTGGACGAGATAGCCAAAATGGAGCTCCTCTCCCAGCTTTTTCGAGAACGCTTGCTCGAGACCCTTGATTCGACCTGCCCCACACTGGGCACCATCGCCCTCAAGGGCACGGGACTGATAAAACGGATCCAAAAGAGGCCCGATGTCCAACTGTTCACGCTGACCCGGAAGAACCGATCTAGTCTGGGCGGAGAGATTCTTCGAAAACTTCTTGAACATCTACCCTAGTACCTGCATCAAATGAGGTATGTCACGGAAATATCTCGTGCTGACGCGGGTGGATGGCAAGCTGAGAATGCTCTCGCTGACCTTGAACTTCTCTGGGCGCAAGAAGATTCGGGATCTGTGCCGAAGGATGTTCAAGCGGCTATACCGGGGAAAAGAGATCGGATCCTTCGTGGTCCGTCCCTGGCCTGAAGCTCCGGTCCAAAGGTAGGACCTGCTTAGTACACTGGAACGTAAATACGGCAACGTTTGTGGCGAGCGCGACGGGTCGAGTTCGCGAAGCGACGCCGAACTCGATGCTTTGTATCTTGGAGGAGGAGCGACAAAGAAATCGGCGCGTCCCGTCGCCACCCGTAGGGCAGATGGGGGTTGCGGACGATCTCAGCGTTGGTCGTCGTCGAAGATGGCCAAGCATCGTCTTCCTCCTCCTGCCTTGATCTCGCCTCACAAGCCCCATCTGCAAACGTTGCCGTATTTACGTTCCAGTGTACTTAGTCCCATTCCAGGAGGCTTTCCTTCGAAATTCGTTTGTTCGATATTCTGCGGTTCAGCATTCTCATCGGTTGGCTTCTCCAGAGCAAGGAAGAAAGGCTAAATCACAAACCGCAGAACGCTGAACCTGCGAACGCCGAAGTGTCTTCAAAGCTACGCCCACACACAACGTCGGGTCGGCCACGACGCCTTTCTCTTCCCCTGGCTATCCGATAAGATGAAGCTTGCCATGTCCAGAGCCCTACTGCTGATCCCGATCCTCCTGCTCGCTTCCGCCTCACCACTCTCTGCCTGGTACAAGGCAAAGGACGTTCAGATCAAGCCGGCAAAGGAGTACGCCGCACATCAGGCTTTCCAGAACCTGGTCATAGCAGCCTACCCCTACGAGACGGAAAAGAAGACCCTGGAGATCTTCGACACAAAGAAGCTGCACCAGAGCAACTATATGCCGGTCTTGGTCGTCATAGAGAACAACAACGATTTCGCGATTGGTCTGGACGAATCCGCTCTCTTACTAATCGACGCGGAGGGGGGCCAGGAATCTCCGATCTCCTTCATTAAGATCTTGTTACAGATCAGCCGGAAGAAATCGAAAAACCCCTATCCTGACCCTTCGGACGTCAACAGGATCAAGGACAAGAAGATGCTTGCCGATTTCGAACGGAAAGCCTTCGGCGAGAAGATGATCGCTCCCCACGACAAAGACTACGGCGTCGTGTTCTACCGGTTGCCGGTCAACGGAAATCTAGAAGGATTCAAATTGTACTTGCCTGAGATTTTCAATGTGGGCAATGATGAGCGGCTGATGTTTTTCGAATTCGAACTGGACGGCGCCCAGCGGTAGGACCCGGGGACGAATCCTACACCACCAGTAACAGACCCCTTTAATCGTGATCCAGATACCTCAAGTCGAGTTTCAAGAACATCAGTTGTCAAACGGACTTCAGGTCCTCTTGTACCCAAACAGGCGCATTCCCCTGGTCCATATCAGTGTCCACTATCGGGTGGGCTCCAGCGTTGAAGAACCGGGTTTCTCCGGGTTCGCCCATCTATTCGAGCACATGATGTTCCAGGGATCGGACAACGTCGACAAGAACGAGCACGGAAGATACATCGACGAGGTCGGCGGCAGGTGGAACGCGTCCACCAACAAAGACCGCACCAACTACTATGAGACGGTACCCTCGAATTGCTTGGAACTCGGTCTCTGGCTCGAGGCAGATCGCATGCGCTCCCTCAAGGTTACCGAGGCGAACTTCGAGAACCAGCGCCAGACCGTCATCGAAGAGAAGAAGCAGAGCTACGACAATCGACCCTACGGATTGGCCTACCTGCGCTTTGATGAGTTGGCCTATGAGAGCTGGGCCTACGCCCACTCCGTCATCGGATCTGTCTCAGATCTCCAGAAGGCAACCCTAGAGGACGCATCTCGCTTTCACGCCACCTACTATGGGCCGGGGAATGCCACCCTGGTACTGGCCGGAGACCTCGACTGCGACGAGGCGCTCGAGTCGGTAAGCAAACACTTCGCAGACATCCCCAATCGCACCTCTTCCGAGGGCTCTCCGGTGGAGGAGCCTGAACAGAGTTCAGAGAAGAGAGAGGAGTTGACAGATCCGCTCGCGGTCTTGCCGCTGGTCATTCTCGGATACCATATTCCTCCGATTGGCTCGCCCGAATACTATGCCCTCTCCCTTTTCTCGATTGTGCTTTCCGATGGCTCCTCCTCCCGACTTCACCGCAAGCTGATCTACGAAGACAACTGGGTCACCGGTCTGGCGGCGGGTCCCAATCGATACAAGGGTCCAGGGCTGTTCGATTTTTGGATGCAGATCCAGGACCAGGTAGATGTCGAGCTGGTGCTGGAGTCAATCGAGGGGGAACTGCAACGGTTGCGAACGCAGCCCATCAGCCAGCAGGAATTGGAAAAGGCCTACAATCAGCTTGCTTATCGCCACGTTGGGCGGCTCCAGAGGGTATCTGACATTGGCGAGATTCTGGCCCACTATGCCGTCTATCACGACGATCCCAGTCTGATCAACCAGGAATGGGAGCGCTTCTTGTCGGTGACCCCGGAGACCATTCGCGAGGTCGTTCGAGAGACGTTCCGAGCTGAGAATCGCACTCTTGTTTTGGTCCAACCCCAGGCTTCATCGCAGGAAGGCAACGGAGTCCCGGGAGGCGAGGAAAGCGACGGGTGAACCCGAAACCTGCAACTTGCAACCTGCGAACCTGAAACCGAAATAATGACCGTCAAAGCTCCAAGACCGGGCGAGATCGAACCTGTCGACTACCCAACCATCCCCGAAGTAGTCCTGGGCAACGGACTGCGCGTTCTGGTCGTCGAAGAGAGACGTCTTCCGCGCATCTCCGTCAGGCTGGCATGGCCGATCGGCACCGCCTGGAATCCCGACGGAAACCTTGCATTGGCCGAGCTATCCGTTGACCTTCTTAAGGAAGGGACGACGTCGCGCTCCTCGGTTGACATCGCCGATTTCAGTGACCAGTTGGCAATCCAATACGGCGAAGAAGTCTCCATGGAGCAGGCTCATCTCTCGGTGAGCGCCCTGGCCCAATACGTGAACCAGGCCATGGAGCTGTTGTCCGACCTGGTTCTTCGACCAACCTTTCCGGAAGAAGAGTTTCAGAAGGTCAGGGCGCGCTGGCAAAGCCATGTCCTCTCGCAGCGTTCGCAGCCCGATTTTCTAGCCGAGGAACGCGCCTATCGGGTCCTTTTCGGAGATCACCCCTATGCCAAGGTAAGTATCCCTCCGGAGCACCTGGCACAGACAGAGCGGGATCAGATCGATGACTTCTACAAGACTCACTTCGGACCAGATCAGGCCCTCCTGGTCTTCGCCGGTTCGGTGAATCTGGAGCAGGCAACGACTCTAGCAGAGCGCTACCTGGGGGAGTGGAAAACACAGCAGGTGCAGTCACTCTCCTATCCCGCCCTCCCGGATCTGGATCGGCGTCAGGTCTCCCTGGTTCACCGCCCACACTCCGCTCAGGCGGTGATCAGTGTGGTGGCGAGAGCCCTCCCCAGGAACCATGCCAATGCCATCCCTCTGCAGCTGGCGAGTCAGGTTCTAGGAGGTGGCGGCAGCGCTCGCCTCTTCCTGAATCTGCGCGAGGAAAAAGGGTATACCTATGGAGCTTACAGCAGCCTGAGATCGTATCGAAGGGAAGGGCTACTGCTGGCCGCAGCAAACGTACGCAGTGAAGTCTGCGCGGAGGCAGTGCAAGAAACCCTGGCAGAAATGGAGCGGATGCGCCAGGAACCGCCTCAGGAGAACGAGCTGAAGCGGTGTCTAGCCGAGCGCGTAGGCGCCTTCATCAGGCGGATGGAGAGCCCCGCTTCGGTGGGTCTGCTGGAGATCAGCCGCCGCCTGCATGGCCTCTCCGAGGACTACTATCGGACCTACCTTCCCAAGCTGAAAGAGGTGACGGCGGAAAAGGTCCTGGAGACGGCTCGAGCCTACATCGACCCTTCCCGGACGGTCGTAACGGTGGTGGCAGACCGGGAGCAAGTCGAGGAAAAACTGCGCGACCTGGGCACCCTGACCGTCTACGATATGGAAGGGAATCCCCTCTAGCCGGGTGTCTCCAGACTCAGCTTCGGTCTGGGACTCAGATTGAGCGGTTAGAGTCACCGGATCGGCACCGAGAACAGAGGACGAAGATGTCAAAAGAGGAACACTACCTGAAGGGAATGGAATACTTTGGCGACGACCAGCTGGATCTCGCCATTCAGGAACTGGAAAAGGCACTGGAAGAGGACGCCGAATACGCGGATGCCCTCCACGCTCTGGGCATGTGCTGCTACCACAACAAGGACCTGGACGGAGCCATTCGCTACGGCACCCGCTTCAAGGACGTCGATCCGGAAAACCCGCTCGCCTATACCAGCCTATCCATGTTCTTCCAGGCCAAGGGCTGGATCGAAAAAGCCGAGGAAATGGGAGGCAAAGCACAGGCTGTAGGCTTCGAACAGAGACAGCGAGAGACCCAGGAAGGCGGATCAACGACAGACGAGTTGGAATAGCACCGCTGATACGCACAAAAATTGCCCGGTGTCCAGACTGCCCGCTATAATCACCAGACCGCCTCTCAAAGAGCCGGCGTAGCTCAACGGTAGAGCGACGCATTCGTAATGCGTAGGTTGGGGGTTCAATTCCTCTCGCCGGCTCCAATGTTTTCAATGATTTAGAGCATTCATCCCTTTCCTTGGTCTCCCGTGAATTAGGCCGGCTTCGAACACGACATCGACAGAGCCCTGGCGAACCTGATCCAGGTAGGGCTCTAGTCCGCGCAGGTAACGCTCGGTTGTCCGTAGGTCTAGCCGGATAAAACAAATTTTTACCTTTGTAAAATAGAATAAAAGTTCTAAAATACAAGTTCAAGATGTTGAATCGAACGATCTCTTCGCTCATTAGCGATCGGCTCTCTACCTATCCAGCTGTGGCGCTGGTCGGTCCTCGCCAGAGTGGTAAGACCACCCTGGCAGGGTCTCTAAGCCGAGTCTACTACGATCTCGAACAAGAATCGGAATGTCTCCGCCTGGACCTGGAGTGGGAACGGGTTATTGAGGACAGGCACCTGATCGTCCTGGATGAAGCGCAGGAGTGGCCCGATGTCTTTCCCAGGATCCGGAGCGCTGTCGATAGGGACCGGGAAAGAAATGGACGGTTTCTGTTGCTGGGATCCATCTCACCGGCCTTGATGAGCCAGGTCTCAGAATCTCTGGCAGGACGCCTATCCCTGATCGAGTTGACCCCTTTCCTCTGGGGAGAACTTAACAGCGGGGCTTCACGGGACCGGCTTTGGCTAGCAGGAGGCTTCCCCGACGGGGGAGTCCTGAGTCGGCGATCCTTTCCCACTTGGCAAACCGACTATCTCAACCTCCTGATCCAGAGAGACCTGCCGAATTGGGGCTTACCTGCTCGACCCCAAACCACGAGCCGTCTGGTCAAGATGCTGGCCGCCGTCCACGGCCAGACCTGGAACGCCTCACAGATCGGTCAAAGCCTGGGGCTCTCCTACCACACTGTCGACAGTTACCTAGACTACCTGGTCGGAGCTTTTCTGATTCGACGACTCCCACCCTTCCACGGCAACATCAAAAAGAGACTCGTCAAGCGGCCCAAAGTCTATTGGCGAGACAGCGGCCTCCTTCATGCGCTGTTGAATGTCACGGACCAGCGGTCTCTCCTGAACCAGCCGTGGGTCGGCGCCAGCTGGGAGGGATTCATCGTCGAGCAGATCCTCGGATTCCTCTCGTCCCGGGGACACCGGTACCAGGCCTACCATCTGCGTACCAGCGACCAAAAGGAGATCGACCTGCTTCTGGAGAAGGATGGTGAACTCTTAGCGATTGAGGTCAAGCTCACGACCTCACCGACCCCCGTCGATATGAGTCGCCTGGACGACCTTGCCGACCTGGTCGGCGCCTCCCGACGCTACCTCATTTCCCAGACCGCCGAGCCTGCTGGCACCGACTCCCGCGCCTCCGCCAACCTGGGGTGGCTCTTGGAAAGATTTTGAGAGGGTCGCGCCTGCGCTACTTTAGGAGGATGCCTCGGGAGCCGGGGATGCCGGTGGTACCACCGCTTGTGAAGTCTGGGAAAAGGTCCTCTCCTTGGACGATTCCCAAGGGGAAGTAGTCCGTATAGCCGGGGAAAACTTCTCCCAGCCGGGGGTTGCCCAGCCGGCGAATCAAGATCTCGCTCAGGATCTGACGGAAATCGGTGGTCGCTTCGAGGTCGGCGCCATCGAAGAGCTGGTCCGCGGCCAGTCCCGGCCACTGCCCATAGACTCCTCCGTTGACCTCCCCGCCCAACACCAACATGACATTTCCGCGGCCGTGGTCGGTCCCGCGATTGGCGTTCTCCCGCAGCCTGCGCCCAAACTCGCTCTGAACAACGACGGTAAGCCGGTCCCCGAAGTTGCTGGCACCTCCAGAATCCACGTCCGTGTAGAGGGCCGACAGGCCTTCCGCCAGCTGCCCCACCAGGTTTCCGAAGTAGCCCGTCTGTTGGTTCCCTTGATTCTCGTGGGTGTCCCAGCCACCCAGGTCGATGGTGGCGACGCTGAGGCCCATATCCAGCTTGATCAGCTGCGCGATGAGGCTCAGCTGCTCGCCGAATTGCCCCTTTGGATAGGCCGCCCCGTTGGCCGGCTCGTATTCGTCAGTGACAAAAGCGTCGATGACGTCCACGGTCTCCAGCGCTTGCACACCCGAGTGATGGATCAGCGTATCGCCCGATTCGTAGAGCTGTCGCAGGGCAAGCCTTTGGGGATCTCGCCACCTGGAAGCCGTCGTATCCAATCGAAAGGAGCCGGCATCGTCAAGAACCAGCGTCTCCCGATCACCGGACAAGGAGGTGGGCTGAAGATTGCCGATGGCGGCCGAGGACAAGAGGGAGCCGGAGGGGGTGCTAGACTCCAGATGGCGGCTGAGCCATCCGTTGGAGCCCGACGTGCTTCCAGGGGTTCCCAACTCAATCGACTCCATGGCGTCAAAGTGGCTGCGGGTGGCGACGCTCAGTCCTGTCGCCTGGACAATAGCGAGCTTTCCGTCCAGGTAGAACTCGTGGAGTGGAGCTGTGCGGGGGTGGAGACCAAACTGTCCGTCCAGCGCCAGTGCAGCGTCGGCGCCAGCGGCAGGAACTTGAAGTCTGGGACGGGCGGCCTCGTACGCTCCCCGGTCTGGACCATCGACGATGGGGCATAAGCTCAGTCCATCGGTACCGCCTCTCAGAAAGACATACACCAACACATTCTGGGGAGCACTGCCCGTCCCTCCGAACGCCAGTTGGTTGAGCCTCGACCCGGACATGGCAGCAATGGAGGCGGAACACCCCATCAGAAAGGTCCGTCGAGATGTCTTCGCGGCTATCACTCGATTCCTCACCTCAGGTAGTCATAACGTCCCCGCAGAGCGGGGAGCTTGGCGGTTGTGAGCCGCCCCAAGGGCGGCCAATCTTTACTCGTTAGAACAAGCCGTCGTCCTTACCGTCGAGGTGATCTTGATGTCGGATGTATTTGCGAATCTGCTTCTCTTCGAATCCAACCGTCGAGACCGCATAGCCGCGCGCCCACAACTTTTCGCCGTTGAAGTTGCGCTTCCTGCCCCCAAATTGGCGTGCCACCGCAATCGCGCTTTTCCCCTTGAGGTAGCCGATCACCTGAGCCACCGAATACTTCGGCGGGACCTGGATCAACATATGCACATGGTCTACTACCATGTGTCCTTCCAGGATGGTGCTCTCCCTTTGCCTCGCCAATTCTCGCAAGACCGGGCCCAGAAACTCTCGAATCTTTCCGTACAGCACTTTCCTTCTCCCTTTGGGGACAAACACGATATGGTATTTGCAGTCCCATCGGGTATGGCTTAAGCTCTCATATGACATGCTTTATGCCTCCTTTGTGGGTACCGCCAAGCCCCAAAGGAGGCATCCTATTACTGAATCTAAATGTCAAACCTGGAAAGTCTCACTGGTCAAACCAGTGGCTTACCTGTCTTCGAGTTATCCGGGCACATGGCGATGAGGCCGATCATGGCCCGCAAACGTTCCCTTACTCGATCGTCCGTGTCCAGGTGCAGCGGCAGATCCGGATTCCGACCCTGTGCCATGAATCCGATGATCCTGTTCCGATCCGATTCCACGATCTCTCGACCCAGAAGTCGGTCGATCCAGAAGTCGGCCAGTGCATTGGGAGATCGGACCGTGACGGGCGTCTCTGCCACCACGTCGTGAAGGTAGTTGTCGTCGCTCTCGGTGTTGACGATCCAGTTTAACATCCTCCAGGTTCCGATCAGCGGAGTCGCGCTGAGCCACTCCTCCCGCGTATCTGGATAGCCATTGGGGGGTCTCCAGCCAAACGGTTTCTGACCGGTGTGGTTCAGCAAGTACCTGAAAGTACGACTGAAGCGGTGCTCGCTGTACTCCGGATCGGATGCCGAGTAGTAGGTGAACGTCGTCCCCAGACCGCGGAGAAAGCTGGTCAACACCTCGAACGGACGTTTGACCTTGCGCCCCCAAGTGAGCCTGAACTCCTGGGAAAGCAGGATCCACCGCACGACCTGGGCTAGTTGGTCCGGAGCCTGCCAGGTCGCGGTGAAGAGCTGTGCGGCCTCTTCCACCAGCCGTGCCGAGGGCCGATCCGCCACCAAGCGGCGGCAGAGCTTGTAGGCAATGTGACGCCCCGTCCCCGGGTGGGAGGCCAAAAGATCCAGCACCATCTTCCCATCGGCGAGGGGTGGCTGGTCGGGTGGCAGAAACTGTCCCAATACGTTCTTCTGAAACCGGTCATGCCAATCCGTGCGATACCAGAACTCTCCTGTGTCCTCGTTCACCGTCCAACCCGTAAGGGAGCGTGTGGCCTCGTACACATCGTCGTCCACGTAGCCCACGGGTTTACCGGTTCCGTCCCGAGGCACCTCGCTCTGTCGACCAACGCCCAGGTAGTGATCCGCACCCAGGGTGTGGAGCTCGAACAGCTCTCTGGCATAGTTCTCATTGGGGCCCGCGTTGACGTTCACGTAATTGTCCAGGTAGAACAGCATGGCGGGACTGGTGGCGACCGCCTCCAACATCTCCCGGAAGTTCCCTAGGAGATGGGGCCTGATCACGGAGTTGTCGTAGTGGGAGAACATCGACGAGATTGCGCCGCTCTGGGGAAAGACGTTGAAGTGGTTGTTCCAGAAGTCCGCCAGGACCTCGAGTAGCTGCCGCTTGCTGTAGACCGCTCGGATAAAGACTGCCGTTTCGGTTTCGTGGAGCGGTTGGTTGCGAGCGCTGCTCGGGCCGCGCCTGTGCTCTGCCCACAGTTGAGTTTGAGACTTGGTCAACGTCGTGTAGCGTTCCAGCCGCGCATCCAGCTCGTCGTCGTTGATGGACGTTGGATCCAGCTGCTGATCGACGTATGTCTCCAGCCTCGATTGGTCGTCGCCACCCAGAGCCAGGAAGGCCTCCAGGTCCCCTGGGCGAGGGCCGAATGCCATTCGGTTGAGGGTAATCACGCCCAAAGGAGGTCGCGATGCTGGAGGAGTCCGGGGTTTGAAGCCAGACAGCCTCCGTGGGGAGACAAATGCACCCGTACCGCTACGCCGAATCCGGGATCGCGATGGAGCGACTCTACGTAGGCCTCTGGGCATAGTCGCGGCTGGCTTGGCTCTCCCCTGAGAAAACGGATTGTACCACTCTTTGGTGCTGATCAGGTCTAAAAAAGTCTAACAGGGATAGCCGACCCCCCAAGGTGCGACCTGTCACAAGGCCCTCCGTTGGGCTCAGGGGAGAGCCCAGAAGTCACGAGTTGCTCGTTCATCTGTCCAACTTCAAAGGCAGGGCCAGAACCTCCCTGAGCTTCAGAGGTTTCGGCCGCTGTCCGGGAAGCCCCACCACGATCTCGGATTCCTCGCTGGCGTAGACATAGGTCCTCGAGAGCCGGTCCCAACAGGAGAAGATGGTGCCGTAGTTGCGATTGTGTTCTGTCTCCAGAATCGAATGGTGGAGTCGGTGCAGAGAGGGTGTGACAACGAGGAAACCGATCCATCTCTCCAGACTGGTCGAAATCCGGATGTCGCTGTGGACAAACAGGTTGAAGAAGCCGAATACCACTTCAAAGGCCACCAGACCCAGAACAGGCAAGCCGGTCAGCGTCACAACCAGGAGGCGAACTCCTATTGCGATCAGGATCTCTCCTGGATGAAAACGAAAGGCGGTAGACGCGTCGAAGACGGCATCGGAGTGGTGGGCGGAATGGAAACGCCACAGAAAAAAAGACTTATGGTTGGCCCGATGCCAGATCCAGGCCACGAAATCCAACAAGACGATCGTCATCGCGACCTCCGACCAATACGGGAAGCTGGCAACTTCAAAGAATCCAATGCCGCTTTCCCGCACCGTGACAGCCCAGGTGCAGACACAGGCGCCACAAAGCAGAGAGGTCAGAAACGCATTGATGGCTGCAACGGAGCAATTCACCTTCCAATTGTTCAGTAACTGTCGAAAGACCAGCCGGCTGGGAAGCAAAGATTGGAAGAGCACGATCAGCAGAAGCGAGATCAGAACTCCCCCTGCCTTGTAGAGCTGGAAATCATCCCGGATAACGTATTCGAGATTGTCCATCGCCATCCTCTCCAACATTCGCATCGCGCTTCCTGCACGACCTCAGAATAGGCTATATCAGAACTGAAACTGGCTCAATCGTCATCGCCGAGAGCGTTCGCAAGAGACCGCCTCCAGGAGAAGGCGCAAGTTCACATCACCCAGGAGATGCTAATCTTATCTACCGGATCTGTGAATTGAGACCACTACCCAGCAACCGAGGACTGTGAGCCAACGCCGCACGGACGATTCTGGCCGCAAGTCCCACAAATTGAGTTGTTCGACCGGCTCCGCTAAGCTCAGGAAACAGAGTGTCGCCTGCAAACATCCCCTTCCAGAAGAATGCGTTCTACTCCTGCCGAAAACCTCAGCGCATTCTACGGCTTGGAGCCCGCCGATCGCTCTACTGCTGGATACACCTCCCGTGAATATCCGGGAGCACTGGGGTGGAAGTAACTTCGTCCACTCAGGCAGAGACGTGGGTCTTCGAGACAATGCTCCCTGGTGCGGAGAAGCCGCTATTCTTCCGAAGTCCGATCTACCTGCTCGAGAGGTTGTCGCGAGAGCGGGTTGTCTCCTGCTGCTAATCTTGAGTAGCATCGGCTGTGGTTCCCCTGAGAAAGGACCGACGCCAGCGCCATTGCCTCCCCCGAAGGTCCGCCTCGAGGTGCTGACGGAGGGCTTTGCGGCTGCCGTCAAAATGGCGCTTCTTCCCGGCGGCCGTTTCCTGGTTACGGAAAAACATTCGGGGCAAGTGCGCCTCGTCGATGCGACGTTTACTCTTCAGGACCCGCCGGTAGCAGATGTCTCCGTCAATCATGCCGGGGAACGGGGCCTATTGGGCATTGCGGCCCACCCCGATTTTGAGCGCAATGGCTACGTTTATATCTACTATGTGGCCAGTGCCTCTGGCCAGGACAGTACGGAGCGATACGGGGAATGTGAGATCCGTGTCGCTCGCTTCCGTCTGCACGCCAAGGTTGCCGAGGCACCACCTGAAACGCTCATCACGCTGCCAGCACGTCCAGGCCCGCTCCACAACGGTGGTTGTATCCTCTTCGGGCCAGACGGCAAACTCTATGTCAGCTTGGGCGAGCTCAACAAGAACGCCAACCTCATGAGTCAGCTCAAGGGCAATCCGCGTGGCAAGATCCTGCGCTACAACGATGACGGCAGCATCCCATCGGATAACCCACTTGGCCCTGACAACCCGATCTATATCTACGGTATACGGAATTCGTTTGGCTTTGTGTTCGACTCCGTTGACGGTGGCCTGTTGGTCAGTGACAACGGTCCAAAAGGCCATGACAGTCTAACGAAGGCACTTCCCGGCGACAATCTAGGCTGGCCCCTCGTCTGGGGTACGGTCGACGCCTGGTATGAACGTTGGGGTGCGCGGTGGCTGGGGAAGCGCTTTCGTCCGCCTCTGTGGGAAAGCTTCGAGCACAACACAGTACCGACCGCAGTCCAGGTCCTCACCGACAATCGGTACGGTCCGGCTATGGCGGGACGCGTCCTCGTGGGCGAATACGGCACGGAACGAGTCAGACAGTTCGCCCTGGACGAACGAACACGGCGCTCTGTCGTCGGCATCGGTGCGTTTCTCGACGGGCTGACGGGTATTGTGGATTTGCAATGCGGAGCAGACGGACGTCTCTATATCCTGACGATGACGGGGCTCTACCGGGTTGAGCCGCTGTCCACGAGCGGCGTGTCGCCGGGTTAGCTGTTTAGGACTTTCAAGAGGGAATCAAAATAGAGGTCAATCCCAACGGGATTGCGTATTCCAGCCCAGGGTTTCCCAACCCTGGGGGAGTCCACCGCCTTTGGATCTCATCCCTGAAGGGGATGCGTACAGGGGAACACGGGAAATTGTGCGAGCGCGGGAAGCGCCGGACGAGTTGTCCGACTCTCTCCTCGGAACTGGGCCTCATATTGCTAACGAGTCAAGGCGTTCGCGGCACTGTATTCCCCTACTGTTAACTGATCACTACATCACTGCTCACTATTCAATTTCAGCTTAGTCACGCCCCCAGCTGCCTGCTGAATCATTCACGGAAAAAAGTTTATCAGCCCCGCACCGTGACTCTTTCTTCTTGCTTTCTCGGTGGGTCTCCCCGAGAGGTGGTTCTCCGATGGGATTTGAGATGAGTGCACTTTGGAGGTTGAACATCTGCAAGCCGTCCCCACGATAGTCACAAACGACTCCTCCTCGTCCTCCTGCGGACAAGCTCTCCTCGACTTTTTTTGGTCTCTTTCTTGCCTCTCGTGGCTACCGAACAGGGAGTCGTTATCGATCGATTCCATACAAGAAAGGGGAGGTTATTTGCTAACCAGGAGGAAGTTTATGATCATTCACAAAAGACGTTTCCGCGGTCTGACCCGAGTTCTTCTTGCAGGGATTTTACTCTTCAATTCGGTGGCCTTAGGGGCTGCCAAGGGAGGGAAAAAGAATCCAAGGACTCGAGAAGTTCCTATCGGACTCCGCTTGCCTGATGGGAACGAGCTCTACTTCAAGGACTGTGCCCGGCTTGATGTCGCTGTGAACAAAGGCGAAGTCGCTGCGGACGGCTCCGGTTGCCTGGGGCTGACTCCGCTTCACTGGGCAGTGGTCCGCCACCCCGACAAAGTAGCCGCGCTGCTGAGTGCGGGAGCCAACCTGAACGCAAAAGCGACCGGTGGGTTGACTCCTCTCCACGCGGCGGCGCAGTCTGGCTCCTACGATGTGGCGCTGTTTCTGCTTTCGCAAGGAGCTGATCCGCAGGCCACCCTGAACAACCGCAAGACAGCCCTTCACGTGTTGTATTCACCTTCTGCCTGCACTTCTTGCGAAGGAAAACCACAGCAGGCCAGCCGGGAGGAGATCGCAACCCGTCTCGTCGAAGCGGGGGTGAGCCCTAATGCGCGGGACACGGCGGGGGTTTCGGCTTTGCACTATGCCGCGATGGGTACGGATGCTCAGGAGGCGACGGCCGAGCTGATGCTGCTGAGAGCGGATCCCAGCGTCCGTGACGACGAAGGGGCGCCGGTCTCGTTTTATGCTTCGCTCGCCGGCAATACGGTGACAGCGGAATGGGCGCGGCTGGCTGCCGGAAACCCTGTAGATGATGTGGACCTTGGAGGGAGGAGACGAGAGGAGTGGGCTCTGGCCAAGAAAACGGAAATGGATGTTCTAAGGGACTCCTTCAAGCCAGAGACCCTCACTGGCCCGGCTGCATCCGGTCCGGCTGGAGTACGCTTCTCCGACTGCCACTATTGGATGGGTGGGGTATGCGCTCTTATGGGTAGTACGGGATGCTTTTTCGCGTGCATAGGCTTGACGGGACCCTTTGCTTTTCTGTGCGGGATGATGTGCGGCTTGCTCTTCTACATTGATTGCTGGACTGCTGTCGAGTTGACTTGTGGTCCGGGCTAGGCAGCAGGTCGAGCGCTGGATGCGGTGAAGCCGACTTGGGTGGTGAGTAGCCACTCAAGATTTTCCAGTGAGGAAAACGACTGAACCAGGCTAGATACACCTAGTACTCTGTCAACCTGGAGATTGTGGGTTATGGACGAGCCATGGTGGTCGAGGTCAAGGCGCGCGGCCGCAGGCATAGCTTGGTCTACGTCCAGGACGCGCAACGCAGAGATCGGACGCCAGGGCCGTTCAGAACCTACCATTTCTAGGTTGACAGGGTACTAGCCTGGTTTAGTCCTTTTAGTCTCCGGACACCGCAACTGTGGGGCCCGTTCGTTGCCAGTGTTGTGTGTGATCGATGAACCTAGTGACGAACCTTAGAACCGACAAGGTGACACCATGAATCCTAATCTCTATTCGGTAGTACCTATGGCCATCGGCATGATCTTTCTTATCCTGCTGGCCGTGTATCTAAGACTCTACGATTTCCGAGGAGCGCCGATTCAGAAGCGCAACGCCTATAGCATAGTCGCGGCGACCTTCTTCCTGGCCACCTTCAGCTTAGGAATTGGTCTCGACAAGTTTGCCAATCTTGAAACCCTTGTATTGACGGGAGTCTTGTTCCCCGGACTAGCCGCTATCTCCATCTGGTGGATAAAGGGCAAATTGAGAGGCCATGAGGTTTTCCGCAAAACCAAGAGCATTCGAATGCAATCCGTGTCGATTTTCCTGTTCGTGTTCCTGCTCATCTTTTCCTTGATGCAAGCTCAGTTCAGATCGTCCTTCGAGGCACCTGCATGGATCATCGCCGGCTTACTCTTGTCTTTCTTTTTGGGCACAATCTTCAATTTCCTCTACGTGATGAAGCTGGAAAGGAAGCTTGGTCAAAAAATAGTCGAGAGGAAAGAGGTCTAACCGATCGATCAACTGCCCGGGACTGATCGGAGCGTGACCCGAGATGCAACGGGGCGTATAATCCGCTGGATCATCGGCTTCAGGGCAGGTGCCAGCATGGCCAGCCGAGGAGTTTTCCCGGGTGCTTGCTGACACTCGGTATCTCCCCTGCCCCGAACTGAGTCCAGCTATGACGCCAACAATCGGCTCGCCCGACGGCTCGGCCACGAACATCCGCTACCAGGTCTTGGCTTGGCTTTGCCTGGCGTCGGCCCTGGCCTACATCCAGAGAAACTGCGTCTCCGTAGCCGAGAGCACGATCCGCGGAGAGCTGGAACTCACCAAGGAACAGATGGGCTGGATCCTTAGCGGGTTCTTCTGGAGCTATGCCTCCTTCCAGGTTCCGGCCGGCTGGCTGGGGGATCGCTGGGGCTCTCGTCTGACCCTTCCGCTGTACTCCGGAGTGTGGTCCAGTACGACGGCCGTGTCTGCACTGGCTGGGACCTTCGTAACGGTTTGGCTGGTGCAGGTATTCGACCTGGGCTCCCCGGTGTGGTTCGCCTGGCTGTGGCTCCTTGCCTTTCGCCTGACAGCCGGAGTCGCTCAGGCCGGTCTATTCCCTTGTGCCGCAGTAATCCTCTCTCGCTGGGGACCTTCGACCTGGCTGGGTACAGGAGGAGGACTTCTAGGATCCTCAATGCAGGTGGGTGCTATCGTGGCTGCCTTTCTCACCGGGGTCCTCCTGGAAAGGGGCCTGTCCTGGCAGACGGTGTTTCTTCTCTACGCACTTCCGGGCGGCCTCTGGTCGATTTTCTTCTATCGTTGGTTTCGAGATAGTCCCAGCGATCACGTCAAGGTCAACGCAGAAGAGCTCGCGTTGATTTCCAATCCAGGCGGGGAGAAGAAGGAGGAAGAGTCGAACGAAGAGCAAGCCGTGGCTACGAACTCTCGAACGCCGTGGTTGAAGCTGGCCACTAGTCCTCCCATGTGGTGCATCTGCGGCCAGCAGTTCTGTCGAGCGGCGGGCTATATCTTCTTTGCCAGCTGGTTTCCCACTTTTCTTCAAGAATCGAGGGGTGTTTCCCTGGCCGAATCCGGGATCCTCACGGCAGTGCCACTGCTGGCCGTGCTCATCGGTTCACCTCTAGGGGGAATGATCTCCGACCGAATCTACTCTGCCACTGGAAGCGCCGACATCGCTCGCAGGGGAATGGCTGTAGTTTGTATGATCGCCGCGACTCTCTTGATGGTCGCTGCATGCCTGATTCAGAATCCCCACGGTGCCGTGATCACGATGGCGGCGGGAGCCTTCTGCCTGGCGCTTGCAGGTCCCCTCGTGTACTCGGTTACGATCGAAATGGGCGGACGATCCGTGGCAACCGCCTTTGGGATCATGAACATGTCGGGGAATCTGGGCGCAGCCGCCTTTCCAGCCGTGGTCCCCTTTCTGTTGGGACCGTCGCAGGAGGATTGGAGCCTGGTACTGGTCGTGTTCTGCCTCCTCTTCGCGGCCGCTAGTCTCTTCTGGATGCTGTTGAAGCCCCATGGCACCTTTGAAAGTCAGTCTCTCTTGAGAAAGTGATGTCGGGAATGCTCCGGATCCGGTCGAGATTGTTTCCGTCGTAACCCCACGTTAGTTGGAGGGAATCGGAATGGTTTCTATTCTATGGAACGTCTTCCTACTCAGTATCGCTGTTTTCCTTGTAGCCAGCTTGCTGCCCGGAATTCGTCTGAAGGGCTTTTCCACCGCGATCCTGGTAGCCATCGTGTACAGCATCGTCAACACCGTCCTTTCCTTTTTTGCTTTTCCATTCGTCCTGATCACCCTGGGGCTCTTCATCTTTGTCATCAATCTCCTGGTGCTCTGGATCACCGACAAACTCATCGAGGACTTCGAAATCCAGAATTTTGCGACCACGATCGTGGCGTCCCTGCTGATTACATTCTGCAATCTCCTTCTTCGCTGGCTCTTCTGAGGGCGTGGGTCGAAGCAGATTCGACGTCCGTTTTGAGCGCTTGGCTCAGTGTATAATCTGCGGGAAACTTGAATCGGGACTTCGTCCGCCTCCGAAGAAAAGGTGACAATGACCTCGTCGCAATCGGTTCTGCGTATCGCCCTCGCATTGACGATTTGTGTCTCTGGGGGCTGTGCCAACAAGCCTCCCACGATGGCTTGTAAGGCAAGCCGGACATTCATCGTAGAGGGCGAAAAGACCAGAATCGACAGCAACGCCACGGATCCCAACAAAGAGGATCGGGGTCGGCTCTCTGTGTCCTGGTCAAGCAGCGCTGGGACGATCACCCAGAAGAACGGATCGGCGGAGTTCGACTCCACCGGTCTGGAGCCGGGAAAGTACCTGGTCTCCGCCGAAGTGTCGGATGGAAAAAGCAACGTATCCTGCTCACTTGACATCGAGGTCGAGAAGCGGTTGCAGGCTCCCGAAGTAGTCTGTCCAGACAGCAACGTTGAGATTACAGAGCTGGACACGACGACGCTTTGGGTGGATGCATCGGATCCGAATAAGGATTCTCTCTCCTACGAATGGACGATCAACGAGCAATACGTCCACAACGATCGACGGGACCTCCTCTTCGATGCTACAAAGCTGGGACAGGGCACCCACACGATCCAAGTCACGGTGAAGGACGTGGATGAAATGGACGCTAGCTGCAGCATCAATGTCATCGTCAAACGCAGGCCCAACCGCTTGCCGGAAGTTGCCTTGACAATCGAGAGGTCACAATTGAACGTCGGTGACACGGTTGGCGCCAGCGCCGTTGCCAGTGACCCGGACAACGATCCCCTGAGCTATTCCTGGGCGCTAGACGGCCGACCTCGAGCAGAGACAAACCCACGAATTCGTATCAACACCCGGGGCATGTCCATCGGGCCTCACACAATCCTGGTTGCCGCACATGACGACCGCGATGGCCACATCGACGATTCCAAACAGGTCTCCTTGAGTGAAAAGATAGTGGTCCAGATCGAGAAGCTGCAGCTTAGTCCTGTCGGGCAAAGCAGGCTGAACGAGATTGCTCGAAAAATGCGCCAGAGACCTGAGATCGAAGCATCCATAACGGGACACACAGATGACCGAGGCGGCGAAGAGGCAAACCTGAGCCTTGGGCGTCGTCGTGCCGAAGCAGCCCGCAACTACCTTGTGGGTCAGCACGCCATCGATGTCAGCCGTATCGCCGTTAGGAGCTCGGGCGAAGCAGCACCCCTGGGCGACAATGCAAGTCGGGAGGGAAGGAAGGCAAACCGGCGGGTAGAAGTCACGTTGTTCCAGCCTTAGGGTTCGCGCAGAAATAACTTGGTAGAATTGGCGCTCAGATTTGCGTCAGATTTGGCCACGAACGATTGAGCGAAACCGCAGGCGTAGCCGGGTCTACGTTGAGGATTTCGCGATTGAGGAGCGGCCGAAGATGGTGTGAAGATGAGATGCCAAAATGCCAAGTTATTTATGCGCGAGCCCTTAGTGCAACGAGGAGAATTGATGAAATCGCTTGTTTTGCTGATTTCCATTTCCATTTGGGTAGCGGGTAGTCCCCACACACTCGCATCCAGCGAAGATGATATTGCTAGAAGGTCACGCCGCCTTCACTTTTCCTCGATCGTGGTTGACACGCATATCGACACCACACTGCGTCTCGGGGAGCCCGACTGGGATTTTTCCAGAACACATGGTGATGGTCACGCGGACCTGCCCCGGATCAAGAAAGGAGGACTCAACACAGTTTTCTTTTCAATCTACATGCCCGGAACCGTAACAGGAGGCAAGGCCGTCCATGACTCGTTCGACCGAATTGCATCGATCTACAGATTGGTCGAAAACCTGTCTACTGAGATGGCTCTATGCACGACGGTAGAGGAGATCCGCAGGGCGCGCAGCCAGGGTAAGATCGCCGCGCTGATGGGGATGGAAGGCGGCCACATGATCAACAACAGCCTGTCCGTGCTGGGCATGTACGCCAGGCTTGGCATTCGCTATTTAACCCTGACACACAGTGTCAACACGGAGTGGGCCGACTCATCAAACGACGAGCCCCAGTTCGGGGGATTGACCGAGTTCGGGAAGAAGGTTGTAAAGAGGCTGAATCATCTGGGAATCATGGTTGATATTTCCCACGTATCGGACCAGACGTTCTGGGACGCCCTCGAGACTAGCGAGGCCCCTCTTATCGCTTCACACTCCTCCTGCCGAGCTCTTTCGCCACATCGTCGGAACATGAGCGATCAAATGATTGCGGCGCTCGCAGCAAAGGGCGGCGTGATCCAGATTACATTTGTCGACCAGTTTCTCGACAACGTCCCCTTTCAGGCCTGGGAGAAGAGGAAGTTGAAGAAAAAAGCCTCCGGGGAAGGGAACGCCGGGAAGCCAGATCTCCAACAGCACCACAGCGAAGAACGCCCCAAGGTAGGCTGGAAGAAAATCCTGGATCACATCGACCACGCAGTCGAAGTGGCAGGAGTGGACCATGTTGGTCTGGGATCCGATTTCGATGGGGCGACCATGCCACAGGGAATGGACGACGCCACCTACCTGCCCAAGATCACGGAAGGACTCCTGCGTAGGGGTTACAGTGAAGACGACGTTCGCAAGATTCTGGGCGAAAACACCTTGCGGCTCATGAGCGAAGTGGAGGGAGTGTCGCGGCGCTTGAATCCTTCCAGCCGGGAATAGAGTGGAGAATGCGGGGACAGTTCCAACCTCGAAAGGTTGAGTTGAGACTTGCGCCGACGCAGCTTTTTTCATTATTCTGAAGCGTATGAAAAGGGCCCTGATACTGTGCGCACTCCTGGTCAGTCAGATCGGCTCGCTTCGGTCTATCATGATGCAGGGGCCGAGCCGCGGGCTCACCCAAGTCTCCTACGATGGAAAAGAGTTCATAGCCGCCTTCAACGGGGCTGCAGACAGAGCCCGGCTTGTCTTGATTTTTTCCCCCACCTGAGGCCATTGTCTTCGGGGGGCTTCCGAAGTCGAGGCAATACTGAGAAACCACAAGGACGCCAAAGTAAAGGTATTCACTCTGTGGTCACCCATTCTGTCACGCGACTCACAGATGACTGCAACCAAGGCCACTGCCTATTTGCCAGACCGACGGGCTGAGCATTTTTGGGACCTCTGGAGTTTTGCGCTCACCTCTTACACCAAGCTGCTCAACTACCAGGGCGAAGAAAAGGCCTGGGATGTCTTTCTCGTATACAAACCGCACTTGTGGTGGCGGGACAAGCCGCCCGAGCCCTCTTCCTGGTTACAGAATCACGATCTGGATATCGGACTGAAGTACAATCGGGGCTTGTTGGAGCAGGAGCTGGAGAAATGGATCGATTGAGGAACCCAACCCCCATCGCAGCCGGTAGCTAACCCAGATCCGGCCTGAATCCTCGCACGGTTCTGTTCTCCCTCGTGCCTCGATCCAATCGGACTCGTACGTCCAACCTACACGGCTTAGTACACTGGGGCTGAAGTGTCTCCGACCCGTAGCCGATATGAAAAGGCAGGTGGAGATCCAGGACTGATGAAACCTCAGCTAAAGAAGAAGCTTGATTCCTGTGGCACCCTTCCCACTTTGCCGGGAGTTGCCATGCAGATCCTCGAACTCTGCAGTAATAGTCAGGTAAGTTTCGGTGAGATTGCCGTCCTGGTCAGTCGGGACCCGGCCCTATCCGCCAAAGTCCTTCAAGTAGTCAACTCCCCCTTTTACGGGATGCGCCGAGACATCACGACGCTAAGCCACGCCTGCGGGTTGTTGGGCATTCGGGCAATTTGCGCCCTGGCTCTCAGCTTCTCTCTGGTTAGCGACCTTCAAGAAAAGGATGAGGGATCGTTCGATTACAATAGTTTTTGGAGACGCTCCTTGATCAGTGCGGTTGCTGCTCGCGCCCTGGGAGCCTCCACCAACGTTCCCAACCAGGAGGAACTCTTCCTGATTGCTCTCCTTCAGGATATCGGGATGCTGGCCCTCAACAAGATCATTCCCGACATTTACTCCAAGATGCTCAATCAGGCAGGCCATGACCATGGGCAAGTCCAACAGCTGGAACAGAAACACTTGGGCTGCGATCACTCCGACTTGAGCGTGTACCTGGCCGGACGCTGGAACCTCCCGGACGCGTTTGTGACAGCCTTCCAGCACAGCCACGAGACCAGGCCGGAGGCCCTTCTTGAGCTCGAAATGGGCACCCGATGCGCCGTCCTCTCTGGAGATTTGTCCGACATCTGGCTAGGCGACCAGAATCTGGATGCCTTCTGCGAAGCCAGCATGAAGGCCCAATCCGTCCTCGATATGCCGCCTGAAACACTTGAATCGGTGCTTGGCAAGGTGGGGGACACTCTACCCGATCTTTCAACCATCTTTGAGGTAGACTTGGGTTCGGCCGAGGCCACGAAGGCGGTGCTCGAGCAAGCCAAGGAGGCTTTGCTTGCACTTTCCCTCGAGACTATGCAGGAGGCCCAACGGACCAGGGCAACCACCGACATCCTCGAGACCGAGAATCGAACACTGAAGCAGCAGGTGGATCGAGACCCGCTAACGGAGCTTTACAATCGCTATTTCCTGGAAGAGGCTCTCGCCCGTGAGTTTGAGCGAGCCCGTCAGTCCAAACAGCCGCTCTCGTTAGTCTTCTTTGACATCGACAGCTTCAAGAGTGTCAACGACCAGCACGGACATCCGTTGGGAGACCAGGTCATCGTGACCGTCGCCAGGATCATCGAGCGTAACCTACGCAATACTGATGTCGCCGCCCGCTACGGGGGCGAAGAATTTGTATTAGTGCTCCCTCGTACCGACACCATGGGAGCCTCCAAGATTAGCCAGCGCATCATACAGCTGCTCGCCAACGAGTCTTTCTCAGGCGCCAATGAAGAATCCTTCTCGGTCACCATGTCCGGAGGATTCGCGACCTTCTCCGAAGGCTGCGCCTTCGAGAACCCCTCAGCCCTGATCGAAGCGGCCGATGTTTCTCTCTACGCTGCCAAACATCAGGGTGGCAACCGTGTCGTCGCAGAGTCATTTCAGCTCCCAAACTCCGCTAATCTGCCGCAGGCCACCTCCGAAGTCCACTGACGGCAGCGCAATTCCCCTCCCGACAACCAATCGGATCCGTCCCAACCCCCGAGCGGTGCTGCCCCATTCGAGAACGAAACTTCGAAGTACCCGTTTTGGACTTTCAAGAGGGAATCAAAATAGAGGTCAATCCCAACGGGATTGCGTATTCCAGCCCAGGGTTTCCGTATCTGTTTAGCGCCTTCCCTTGCCTTTGCCCGCGCCCGTGCCCTCGCCCGACTTCATCTTTCGGTCGTACGCAAGACCTTGACCAACCCGGTCTGCATTGACACGATTTCAGACAACCTCTTCTCCGCCCGCTGTAGATCGTCATTGGCGACAACGTGCAAGCGCCGCAAGATGTCCATGATGGCAGAGAAAGGCGAGACAATTGTCAGGAACATGCACGGGCAAGGGCGCGGGCACGGGCAAGGGGGAGAAGTCGCTAAACACGTACGGGTTTCCCAACCCTGGGGGAGCCCACCGCCTTTGGATTTCATCCCTGAAGGGGATGCGTACAGGGGGACGCGGGAATTGTGCGAGCGCGGGAAGCGCCGGACGAGTTGTCCGACTCTCTCCTCGGAACTGGGCCTCCTATTGCTAACGAGTCAAGGCGTTCGCGGCACTGCCGGACCTGGCTTCGTCATACCGCGTATTGCTCGGCGGTCAATGTGAACTTGGAACTGGCAAGGCACCCGTTAGCGGCACTGTATTCCCCTACTGCTCACTGCTCACTTCATCACCGCTCACTATTCAAGTCCCACCTTAGAATGGTGAATTATCTCGGCTGCTGGGTTAGCATTCTGGGGACGATTGTTTCAGCGGATGATCGATCCCTCTGGCTGGAACACTCGGTTCGGGGCTGGGGGAAGTCGGCAGCCCTGAGATGTGCGGCCTCAAGCAGCGAGAACAACCATGCAAAAGGACACTGCTTTCGAACTGGCAACCTCCAATATCAGATTCGGACCTGGCATCACCAGAGAGATTGGGATGGATCTGTCCGATAGTGGGGTGGGACACGTCATGGTCCTTACCGATCCCATTCTGGCGCAGTTGCCCCCTGTGGCTACGGTGCTGCAATCCCTCTCAGACGAGAAGCTCAGCTTTATCCTCTACGATCGGGTGCGAGTCGAGCCCAGCGATGAATCCTTCAAGGATGCGATCGACTTTGCCAAATCGGGGAACTTTGACGGCTTCGTCGCGGTAGGTGGAGGGTCGACGATTGATACGGCCAAGGCAGCCAATCTCTACTCCACTTACCCAGCCGAATTTCTGGACTATGTTAACCCTCCAATCGGTCGGGGACTGCCGGTTCCGGGACAGGTAAAGCCGCTGATCGCCGTGCCGACAACCGCAGGTACCGGCAGCGAGACGACCGGCGTGGCCATCTTCGATCTGGTCGAGATGCACGCCAAGACCGGCATTGCTCACCGACGATTGAAACCCACCCTGGGTCTGGTTGACCCCGATAACACCGAGACCTTACCAGCAGCCGTTGCCGCTTCGACCGGGCTCGATGTTTTGAGTCACGCACTGGAATCCTACACAGCCATACCCTACACAGAGCGGCCCCATCCAGGCCGTCCGATCGCCCGCCCGTCCTATCAGGGCTCTAACCCCATCAGTGACCTATGGGCTCTCGAGGCCCTGAATATGGTCCGTCGCTTCCTGGCTAGAGCCGTGGAGGACCCATCCGATCTTGAGGCCCGTTCTCAGATGCTGCTGGCAGCTTCTTACGCAGGCATCGGGTTCGGGAATGCGGGCGTCCATCTGCCCCACGGCATGTCCTATCCGGTCTCGGGAACGGTCCGGGGATTTCGTCCCACGGGTTATCGGGTAGATCGCGATCTGGTGCCGCACGGGATCTCGGTGATCCTCAACGCACCCGCAGCGTTTCGGTTCACGGCAGCGGCCAATCCCCAGCGGCATCTGAGAGCAGCGGCAGTCCTCGGGGCCGACGTGGGCAGGGCCAACCCTGCCGATGCCGGGGAGATCCTCGCCGAACAACTGATCCTCTTGATGCAGCGCCTCAATGTGCCCAGCGGACTGCGAGAAATAGGCTGTACCTCAGACGATATCCCGTCTCTTGTCGCAGGCACGCTGCCTCAGCACCGCGTCACCAAGCTTTCGCCCCGACCTGCCGGTGAGGAGGACCTAGCAGGGATGTTCGAAGACGCTCTCGCTTACTGGTAGTTGGGAGTGGACCCGTCCGCCCCACCTGGAACTTCCGGTGCGAAGGTTCATGCGGACAATCTCGACTCGCCCTGGGCGTCGCTACCGGGATCGTCTTGCCTGTGGTACCATCTAGAAGCTCCTCGGTTGGAGAAGAAAACTGAGCAAGATCTACCTTATGCCAACACCGGTTCGAAGCGGGCATCCCCGACTGTCCCTCCCAGCACGTCTCCCGTTATGGCAGCTTCTTTCCAGTCTTTTTCTACTCCTGGGCTCAGAAGCGGTAGTCACGACTGGACTGGCGCAGAGGAACGAACCGACGCCGCCCCAGATTGGTGTTCGAGATGAGCGCGCCGCCAGCTTCACGGCAACCAACACGGTTACCGGCATCATCTCGGGAATCCACCATGAGAGCAAATCGCTTAGCATCGTGAGTGAGAAAGACAGGGAATCCTGGGCGTTCTTCTTCAT
Organism: Acidobacteriota bacterium; assembly: GCA_965218775.1. Classification (GTDB taxonomy): domain Bacteria; phylum Acidobacteriota; class UBA6911; order RPQK01; family JAJDTT01; genus CAUZIZ01. Next base: position 168,304 of record CBDCLS010000003.1, read on the forward strand.
TTCGAAACCCAAGATAAAGGCCAAGAGATCAGTCAAGAAAGCTCTGGGAAAGAAGCGTGTGGAATGGCCCGATCTTCAGGATGGGTTTCGAGTAAAGATCACCTTTCTCGAGGCGACCCGCGAAATCCAGAAAATAGAAGCACTCAAGGTCGAAGAACAAGAGTAGAGAGCCCAACCTTGTGGTCTCAGTTGACGAGTGAGGATCCCTTAGCGTCGGCTTTCTGGGGTACCTGCCGCGGCACCATGCCGAAAGCCTTGAGGAAGTTGATGGTCTTCTGGGCTGATCCGACGAAGCGAAGCTGGCACCGGTCGAAGGAGCAATTTAGCCAGCTGAAGTCGCCGCCACTATAAACCAGGACACAGTTTGTGAACTTGCAGTTTTCAAAATGATGGTCATCCATATGGATGATCGTATCGGTCTCGGTCTTGTTCGAAACGACATTCATCAGACCTTCCTTTCCACCTTTCAGTTCATCCACATTTAAGTGGTCCCGAAGACAGGATACTATAGCTGGCGCCGCTGAGATTCATCGAACGGACGGCCCGAGCTCTAGAGAAGGATTTCTCGTGCGGGCGGGATGTCTGGTAGAAGGTCTCCCGGAGGGAGGGATCTCGTGAGCGAAATCAAGCATCAAAAAGGCAAGGGTACAGTTCAGGGGCTACCGACAGCACGGAGAGATTTTCTCAGCCAGGGCGCTGCGCTTCTCACCGGAGCCACTCTGGGGTTGAGTGGCTGCGGCCCCCAGGGGGCAGATTCTACGGGAAGCAACAGGGCATCGCCCTCTGCAACTGGGGAGGATCGATTCTGGACGGATATCAAGAATCAATTCTTGATTGATCAAGACTCCATTTACCTCAATAACGCGAGTATTGGGGTCCCGCCCCAGCCCGTCCTGGATGCCATAACAGAGCACTACCGACAGATCTCTTCAAACCCTACGTCGGCAAAGGGTGCGCTTCACCAACAAATCCAGAAAGTAGTCCTGCCCACTCTCGCAGAGCTCATTGGCGCTGATACGGATGAGATCGCCTTCATGAGCAATGCGACCGAAGGGCTGGACCTGATCACAAAGGGTATCCCGCTCCAACCAGAAGATGAGGTCCTGACAACGACCCATGAACACCCGGCGGGAATTCGGCCCTGGCGCCTTCGGGCAGAGCGGGAGGGCATCACTCTCCGGGAAATCCCGATTCCAAGCCCCCTCACCAGTAAGGAGCAGGCGATTGATCCACTGAAGGAGGCCATGAATGATCGGACCAAGGTTCTGTTCTTTTGCCAGGTTACGCGAGGTGGACTCCTCTACCCAGTCCAGGAGCTTTGTGGCCTGGCTCGGGAGCGAGGGATCGTCTCGGCCGTAGACGGAGCTCAGGCGATAGGAAATCTAGAAGTCGATCTTCATGACCTGGGCTGCGACCTCTACGCCAACAGCCTCCACAAGTGGGTACTGGCACCCATGGGGACGGGAATGTTGTACGTCCGGAAGGGCTTCCAGGACGAGTTCTTCCCACTTGATGGAAAGGAATCGTCACCCGGTGCGGCGCGCTATCAGGCACAGGGGACAAAGAGTATTCCAATTAGAGCCTCCATTGGCGCCGCTTTGGAGTTCATCAACATGATCGGCATGCCCAGGATAGAGGAACGAAATCGGATGCTTTCGGACCATCTGAAGGCGGAGTTAGCCAAGACACCTCGAGTCCATCTCGTCAGCTCGACCTCACCCCAGGTCTCGTCTCCGGGGATGACCATGTTCGAAGTCGAGGGTCGAGGGGGCCTGGAGATGCGGGCCAGGTTCGAAGAACACGACATCGGCGTCGACGAGCATGTGCGCGACGGCCACGAAGCCGTTCGCGTATCCACACACTTCTACAACACGATTGCCGAAATCGACAAAACCATCCGGGTCTTGAAAGAGTTGGTCTGAAACTAGAAAATTCCAATCAAGATGCAAGCCACAAGACACAAGATACAAAGCATCGAGTTCGGCGTCGCTTCGCGAACTCGACCCGTCGCGCTCGCCACAAACGTTGCCGTATTTACGTTCCAGTGTACTTAGCTCTAGCAACAACCCCGCGAATCCCGGACCTCAAGGAAGTGGCAGTTGAACCCGTCTCGCCTCAGACCAGCTTCGATGAACTGACTCGGAAAGCTCCATGTAGCGGACACCGGTCGCGAAGTCCGTAAACTCTACCTCCTCCTGACCTCTGATGGCGCTGACGAACTCTTCCTCAACCCGCCATCCACCCCCGGCCTCGACCGCCACCTCTTGAGGAACGTCGCTCCCTCGGTCAAACCAATGTAGGGCCTCAGTTGCAGCGTTGTATCTGAGCGTACCCTTGCTACCCTGAAGCCGCAGCACCGACTCGGGTTCGCTACCGGCCACAGCACTGCACAGGAGGTGCCCGGCCGCACCGTTTTCAAATTGAGTGACCACGGTCAGATGATCCGGCATCTCCACCGAATAGGGGCTGCCGGTTTCCGGATCGAGCTTAGAATCAATATGAATCTTGGCACAGGCGTCGATCCATTCGACCGAACCCAACCAGCGCACCAGGATTTCGAACCATTGGCCCAAACTCACATAGTTGTGCCCCGAGAGTTCCTTACGCTGTCTCCACTTCAATGGGGTCTGAGGATCGGTGAGGTCATCGAAGAGATCACGAACCTCCACCGCCAACCATTCCCCCAGGCCGCCCTCGTCCAGAATCCTGCGAACCGTCCGGTGGACACGGAGACCGAGCGGAGTCGGCACCAGCTGAGTCACCAGGTGCGGCTTTTGCTTCGAAGCCTCCAGCATGATCCGAGCCTCCGACAGGTCCATCGCCATCCTGGCTTCGCAGAGGACGTGCTTTCCTTCTTCCAATGCTGCGCAGGTGATCTCGCGGTGCAGGTAGGGCCAGGTACCGATGCAGACCGCATCGACATCGGGAGAAGAGATGACATCGCGCCAAGAGTCCTTGATCTCGAGAATGTTGTACTCTCGGGCAACCTTTTCTGAGGATTCCCGACTCCGATTGGCGACACAGACGATTTCGACGTTGGGTAGAGATTGAAAGCCGGGGATGTGTTGTCTCTTGGTGTTTGCCCCAGCTCCTACCAGGCCTATACGAAGGGTGTCATATTTTTCTTGCATACCTGCCTTTCCGGCAAAAGGGAACTTGCCATGATAACGGTGTGCTCGCGAGGGGTGTCGGTCAACCAGGCAGAGTCAATCCGACTGCATGGTGCTGATCTCATCCTTTGAGATCTTGTCGACGCTCTTAGGGTTGAAAGTTTGTTGGGTCGCTACTCGAAGAGCGACCTCGATTCTTCCTCCCGTCAACACGAAGAACTGGAGCAGAAACCCTCCCCCCTGCATGGTTTCGATCTGGTACTCCTGATTGCTCAAATCGCCTAACCAATCACCCACTCGGTCGGAGAATTCGGGAGACTCGACCACGGCCTGAGGAAGGGCCAGAATCAAGGTGCCAGGTTCGTCTGCGAGTGCTTCGGCGATGCACTTTCTGACTTCAGCCATGAAGGACACCAAGCGCCCCGCGTACTCCGGCTCGCTGGTCTGGTCGCGGTCTGGCGAAGCCAGACCCCAGGTAATATGGTGGATAAAGGGATTCCCGTACCCCTGGCTCAGCATGTGGTCGCGGGCGGCCTCGTCCACAGGATGAACCACGGCAACATAGTCGAACCAACCTTGAGCGCGAGCCGGACTCTGGGCCGGCAGCCCCGAGGGTACGTTGATATAGTCATGTCCGTCGACAGGGGAAGGGTAGCACCGGGTATCCCAGCCGGCGACATATCCGAGCTTTTTCAAGGGCCCGGCCACTGCCTGAGGAGGATCGCTAAAAATGGCGGCGTGGTCCGGATTGGGAAGAAGCGGAACGCCCGCCTCCAGCATCTTTAGACCGACGGCCATCGCCTCAGACAAACGCTCCTCTGCGTTGGGGATCTGTAGATGGTGGCTGAAATCAACGGGCAGAACAATCTGATCACTCATGTGCCAGAAACTACTTGATCTTTGCTACGACCATGGTTACGTGATTGCTGTCTCCCTTTTTCTTGTAATAGGTGTGAACGTAGGTCCCTTCGTCGAACTCGCCTCCCCTGATCGAGCTGGGCGTGAACAGGAAGGTAAGCTCCTTGCCCCCCTTGGTATTCACCACCAGCTCTTCGTCGGAGATGGCCTGGACAGTCCCGTAGACATCGAACACCTTTTCCTCAATCGGCTTGCCCTTCCTCCAGAAGCAACCCGGCTGGAGCAAGAGAGAAACGCTTAGCAGCAACCACAAAACTGTTCGCATCGTTGTGATTCTATCCGGAGGAGGATGGGCAGAGCAAGATCACTCTGTGGCAGAATGCCCCAACGGGATCCTTTCTAAAAGCCCCCGCACACTTCGCTCGATCTGGGAGCGGACCGCCCGAAATCCTGCGATGATGTCCGAGCGTTCGCCAACAGTTGCAGCCGGATCAGGCAGCCCCCAGTGCTCTGCAACCAAACCCGGAGGCAACACCGGGCAGGCGGCCTCTGCCTGTCCACACAGGGTTACCAGATATTGGTACTCGTTCAGATTCTTACCGGCTAGCGAGTCAGAGGTCTGGCCAGAGATGTCGATGCCCACTTCGGACATGACCTCGACGGCGTACGGATTCACTCGCGTCGGATGGGTTCCAGCACTGTCGATTTCCACCTGACCTCCCCCATAAAAGCGTGCGAACCCCTCTGCCATTTGGCTGCGCGCTGAGTTTGCGGTGCACACGAAGAGGACTGACACAGGTTTAGTCATCACTAAACTTATTTTTGCAAAACACTAAATTACTACGATACAATCTCTAACACGATGTCTCGGATCGGTTCGGCCTCGCCTGTCAATCGGGTTCTCGGTGCCCTGAGGAGTGCAGCTGCTCTGGCCTTTCTTGCGCTCATCTCCACCGGGTGCGAGGAATCCAGAGCCAGGAGCAATCTCAGCAACGCCCAGGAACAGCGAGCCAAGCAGATCATCGTGTCCAACCGATGTGGGTCCTGTCACACGCTGCAGGCCCGCGGACTCAACCTCAGCGGAAGGATTGGACCCAATCTGACCCACCAGGGCCGTCGAGGCCGCCGGACAAAATGGTTGAAGAAGCAACTGGTGAACCCGCACTCGGTTCCGGACGAAGAGGTTACTACAGGATTTGAGGGAAGACAAAAGTGGATGCCCCAGTTCGATAAGCTGGATGGCCGGGATCTGGAGGCCATCACCCGTTTCCTCCAAAGCCTCAAGTAGCCCGCCAGACGGTCAGACGATTCTCACAGACAGAAAAAGAGCAAAACGAGGGTGGCTGCGCTGGCTGCGATCGCGGTCCCATAGCAGAGAACCGCTACCGGAGCTTTGATGCTCCTCAGGCCCATGTCGATGAGAACGTATCGAAAGCGATGGGCCCAATGGAAGAGTGACAAAGAGATCAAGAGGAGAAGATAGATCTTCAGCAGTGGATGCTCTAGCCAGGTCAGGAGGCGTTGGTACCCGATCACCTCAGGTTGGATCCAGCCGAAACTGATTCCCACACCCGTGGTCAAGATGTGAGCCGGCAACAAGAACGCGGCCAGGGTGCCGCCGGCCGAAAACAGCGCCCACCAAAACGGATCCGTGGTCTTCAATCTCGCTGCCATTCTAGCTCGTTCCCAGAAGGTAGAAGAGGAGCCCGGAGAGCACGAGCCACACCAGATAGTTCGTCAGCAGGACCAACCGGGGCGGAATCACCCGGCTCCCCAGGCGGACCACCATTACGATGGGGGTCAAACTGAACCAGGTGACCGAGTGGTAGAGGGCGAACGCCAGAATCACCACAAACGAAATGCAGGCAAAGGGCGTCTGGAGGGACTCCAGATACGCCGTGTATTGAGCCTCTCCCTGGGATAGACGATAAAGCCCCACCAGATAGGACACCACGAACAATGCTACGAACAGAGAAGATACCTCCCGCAGCATGAAGAGGAAATAGTTTCGGGTACTCAGCCACCAGGTGGGAGACATTGGCTGCTTATAAACAGGGTATCGGGTTAGCCTCTCCTGATTCACGACTTCCCCCAGGGCCAGATCATCGACAGCATGTAATCCTTGGTCAGCTGGACTTTGGAACGTTGGATCGCCGCCGCCGGGTCGACATGCTTGGGACAAACTTCGGAGCACTCTCCCACGAAGGTACACTCCCAGATACCCTCATAGCTCCCGATAATCGGAGTCCGCTCGCCCTGACCCTGCTCCCTCGAGTCCATGTCATAGCGGTGTGCCAAAGCGATGGCCGCCGGTCCGATAAAGCTTGAGTCGTTGCCGTAAACCGGACAGGCGGCGTAACAAAGCATGCAATTGATGCACATGCTGAACTGCCTGAACTCGGCCAACTGATCCGGCGACTGCAGGTACTCTCCTTCTGCGATCGGCTTCTCCTCGTCACGAATCATCCACGGCTTGACTTCCTCCAGTTTGTCCATGAAGTCAGACATATCAATGACCAGATCGCGGATAATCGGGAAATTGGCCAGTGGTGCTACTTTTACCTCGTTGGGATAGTAGTCCTTCAAGAAAACGGCACAGGTCAGCTTGGGAACTCCATTGACCGTCATTCCACAGCTGCCACACACCCCCATACGACACGACCAGCGAAAGCTCAGAGTGCCATCGATATGGTCCTTGATGTGGTTGATTGCATCCAGAACCACCATATCCTCCCGATACGGGACTGAGTAGCTCTGCTCATAGGGGTGCGAATCCTTTTCCGGATCGTATCGCGTTACGGTAATCTTGATCTCGCTCATAGATAACTCACGAAACCTGAATGTCCGGGCAAGAGAACCTAGTACTTTCGCTCCTGCGGAGGCCAACGAGTGATCGTCACTGGCTGCTTCTCCAGCCGCGGCCCCTCATCGGAGGCATAGACCAGGTGATGATGGAGGAAGTTTTCATCGTCTCGCTCGGGGAAGTCTATTCGCGCCTGGGCACCGCGCGATTCCTCTCTCGCCAGGGCTGAGACGGCGAGGCATCGCGCCACATCAAGCATGAAGTCGAGTTCCAGAACCGACATCAGCCCGGTATTGAAGACCGAGGTCCGATCCTCAATGGTGACGTTCTGAAAGCGCTCCCGAAGCTCGGAGAGGGTCTGAGTGGTTTTCTCCAACCCCTCCTTGGTTCGGTAAACTCCGCATCCTTCTTCTATGGCGTGGTTCATCTCCAATCGGAGTCCACTGATGCTTTCGGTCCCACCCCCCTTGGCCAGGAAATCTCTCTTGATACGGTTGCTCTCATCGGCGGCCAAGGCTTCGGCAGCGCTCGAGGTGACAGCCCCTTCCTCCAGTGCGTGCTGGGCCGCCGCGGTACCACTGAACCCTCCAAAGACGAGACATTCCGTCAGGGAGTTCGATCCCAGCCGATTGGATCCATTGATCGTGACACAGGCCACCTCTCCAGAAGCGAACAAGCCAGAAATAGGAGTCTTTCCATTCAGATCGGTGCTCACCCCTCCCATCATGTAGTGAACAACCGGTCGCACTGGAATGGGCTTCACAACCGGGTCAATCCCCACATACTTGACTACCAGCTCGCGGACAAAGGGGAGTTTCTCATCGATCAGCTTTTCTCCCAGGTGTGTCAAGTCAAGGTGAACATACTGGCCGTGATCCCCCTTGTGGGCCCGTCCCGCCTCCATCTCCTTGATAATCGCTCGAGAGAGGATGTCCCTTGGTCCCAGTTCCATCTTGCCAGGGATATAGTTTTCCAGGAACCGGTCGCCCTCGTTGTTCTTCAGGTATCCACCTTCTCCCCGAGAGGCCTCGGTGATCAGGATGCCGGTGCCGGGTAGACCGGTGGGGTGATACTGGACGAACTCCATGTCCTTGAGAGGAGCACCCGCCCGGTAGGCCATCGCCATCCCGTCTCCGGTCTTGATGTTGCCGTTCGTCGTAAACGGAAAAACGCGCCCGCAGCCACCAGAGCAAAGCAAAACCGACTTTGCCAGAAGGGAATTGATTTCGCCGGTATGAAGATTGATAGCCGTCACTCCGACACACTTCCCGTCCTCGACCAGGAGAGAGGTCACGAACCATTCGTCGAAGCGGCGAACGCTGGCGTGTCTGAGAGAATGCTGAAAAAGGCTGTGCAGCATGTGGAAGCCGGTCTTGTCGGCCGCGAACACGGTCCGCTTGACGCTCATGCCGCCGAAGGCGCGGACACTGATCCGACCGTCCGGATCCCGGCTCCAGGGGCATCCCCAATGCTCCAGCTGAATCAGCTCTTCGGGACAGGTGTTGACGAACAGCTCAACGGCGTCCTGGTCGGCCAAGTAGTCACTGCCCCGGATGGTGTCGAAGCAATGGAGGTCGAGATTGTCATCCTCCCGCATCACGGCCGCCGCTCCACCTTCCGCCGAGACCGTATGGCTGCGCATGGGATAGACCTTGGACACCACCGCAATATCCAACGTCGGCTCAACCTCGACTGCGGCAGTAGCAGCTCGCAGTCCTGCCGCCCCTCCACCAACGATTAGAAGGTCGCAGTTTAGGGTGCTCATAGAAGTCGTAGATCTTGGCACACTGCTAACCAGGGAATCAAGGTTTGCTGACCCGACAAAGATCCCTTACACTCGGTCCGATTCTGGGACCCGTGGGATACTTCGACATTCGCATGTTCGGTGTTCTGCGGTTTGTGATTTAGACTTTTCCCTTGCTCTGGAGAAGGCAACCGGTGGAAATGCTGAACCGCGAAATATCGAAGATGCGAATGTCGAAGGGCCAGAAGTCCTTCCTGGCTGTGATCAGACCTAAACCGGAGACTTGATATGCTAGTAGCTGCCGACACTGGAAAAACCCAGACCACCGAATAACCGGGAGGATGTCCATGACAGGTGCAGACGCTGTAGCCAAAATCTTGAAAGCCGAAGGAATACGTCAGGTCTTCTGCTATCCCACCACTCCAATCCTGGACGCCTTGGCTCGTGCCGATATTCGAGTCATCACCTCCCGGCAGGAGCGGGTTGCCGGAAACATGGCTGACGGGGTCTCACGCTCTACCAATGGCAAACAGATCGGCACTTTTACCGTGCAGCAGAGCGCCGGGGCGGAGAACGCCTTCGCCGGAATCGCCCATTCCTACACCGATTCCACACCCGTGCTCTTTCTCCCTGGACATCCGGGAGTAGGCTCGATTGGCAACAGTCCTACTTTCGACAGCTGCGACAACTATCGTGCCACCACCAAGCTGGCTCAGAAGATTCTCACTCAAGATCAAATCCTGATGAAGCTACGGCAGGCCTTCACGGCTCTGCGTTCCGGGAGACCCCAGCCGGTTCTGCTGGAGCTGCCCGTCGACCTCTGCAACGCTGCCTACGACGGCGCCCTGGACTACAACTCGGTACCCCCGATCCGTCCGGGCGCCGATCCGGGAGCCGTGAGGGAGGCAGCCGAGCGGCTGCTCAAGGCCGAGTGCCCCTTGATCTGGGCAGGACAAGGAGTCCTGTACGCCGAAGCCAGCGAGGAACTGAAGCGCATCGCAGAACTCCTGGGCGCTCCCGTCATGACCACGCTACAAGGAAAGGGAGCCTTCCCCGAAAACCACCCGCTGGCGGCCGGAGTCGGCGCCTACGTGTCTACCAAGATGGTGAGACATTACCTCGGTGTTTCGGACCTGGTTCTGGCGGTCGGCTCGAGCCTCAGTCGAGCCTCGTTCACTCCGGTCATGCCCGCGGGGAAGACCCTGATTCATGCCACCATCGATCCCTCGGACATTAACAAGGAATACGCGGCCACGGTCCCGGTCGCCGCCGATGCCAGATTGTTTCTGGAACAGCTGGCTGAGGAACTCGCTCCGCTCGTGGGGGACCTCCAGAAACAGCTGCGGAGCCAAACAGCCGATAACATCGCCAGGATCCGCGAAGGCTGGCTGCAGGAGTACGAACCTCTGTTCAGTGACGATTCCAGTCCCATCAACGGGTACCGGATGTTCCGGGAACTGTGGGCGGCCATCGAGCCGGAGCAGTCCATGCTGACCCATGAATCGGGATCCTCGCGGGATATCCAGTGCGTCTTCTACCAGGCAAAGACACCGCGTAGTTACCTGGGCTGGGGCCAATCCTCACAGTTGGGGTTCTCGTTGGGGCTCGCCATGGGTGCCAAGCTTGCGAATCCCGACAAACTGGTGGTCAACGTCATGGGAGATGCATCCGTTGGCATGACCGGCATGGACTGGGAAACGGCCGCCCGCGAGAACATTCCCATACTCACCGTGGTCAAACACGACTCGATCTTCAGCGGATACGACCGTCACATCCCAGAGTCAATAAAGCGCTACCAAACCTCGACCCAGAAAGGAGACTACGCAGGCGTTGCCAAGGCCCTGGGTTGTCACTCCGAGAAGGTAGAGCAGGCCTCCGACCTGAGACCTGCCCTGGAGCGAGGCATCCAGGCCACGAGGGACGGTCAACCGGCGGTCGTGGACGTGATCACGTGTGAGACGCGTAAGCTGTCGAAGGTTTGGGAATGAACGTAAGAATCGCACGTCACACGTCGGAACGTCCCATGTCCCTTGGCTGGCGTTTCTGGAGATGACCCTCTAGATTCGGGCGGCAACATCGGCCCTGAGCCTCTCCCCGACACCGTTTCGCGAAAAACGAGTTTGTCCTCCATCAGGATCGAGTTGGTCGAAAGAGACGTGCGACGTTCCGACGTTCAAGACGTGCGACCTATTCTTCATCCTGAGGCTTCACATCCGGTGGGGCGCCGACGAAGAGCCACCAACAATCCTCATCCGTGTGGTTGTAGACTGAACGCATGGGCTCCGGCGGGAAGTAGATAGCGGTATTCTCTTCTACCTCATACTCCTCGTTTCCTACCCTCACCATCGCCTTTCCCTTCATCAGGTAGTAGATCTCTGACATGGTGAAGTGGCGATAGTGTTCTACGCTGCCACCTGGTTTGAGCTGACCCACCGACATCCGCAGGGTGTCCGGCATTCCGAAGCCCTGGTTGAACGATTTGTGGACAAGTGTGTCCTGGTCAGGCGCGGCGATATTGGGGAGATCAAGCCACTTCACGGGTTTTCCACCACGGGTCGGGTCTTCACTCATTTGATTCTTCTCCTTCTTTACTTGTGCTGTTCAGATCCATCTCTCACCACGCTAACCAGCCGCCGTCTACACACAGAACCTCTCCGGTGACAAAGGCGGAGGCGTCCGAGGCCAGATAGACGACGGCCCCTTTGAGATCGTTGCCGGTGCCGGGCCTCCCGAGTGGCGTTCTTCCCGAGAGACCCTCCCAGATATCCCTGGTCTTTTCGACTTTCAATCGATTGGTCTGCATCATCCCGGGACTGATCGCATTAACTCGTATCTTGTGCTTCGCCCAATAGGTTGCCAAGGCTCGGGTCATGCTGACAACGGCCCCCTTGCTGGCAGAGTAGGCTAGATCTTCTCGGGGGACCCCGTCGTCCATGGAATCGGCCAGGGAGAGATCGACGCCTACGTGACCATAAACTGAAGCGACATTGATAATACAGCCGCCCCCTTCGTCTACCATGACCCGGCCCACCGCCTGGGAACAGAGGAAGGTTCCGGTAGAGTTGACGTCGAATACCCGCTGCCAGCTTTCAAGTGGACAAGTCAAAGTGGGGGCGTGAACGGAAATACCGGCGTTGTTTACCAAGATGTCGATCCGCGGAAACTCCTCCCGGACCACGTGGATCATATGATCAACCTGCTCGGGTTGGCTCACGTCGAGCGGGACCGAAAGGGCCTTCCTTCCCAGCTGCCGAATCCCCTCGGCAGCCTCCTCACCCCGATCCGGGTCGAGGTCGGCAACAATCAGGTCGGCTCCCGCCTCAGCCAGTCCCCGGGCCATGTCGCGCCCCAAACCGCTACCCGCTCCTGTTACAATCGCAAGTTTTCCGCTGAGGTCGAACACCCTCCATCGCCCTCCCTAGCTGCGGGCCAAGTCTACCATCAGCCCATCAGGCGAAACAGTCGTACACCCACCTCTGCCGTCCTTGACAAGAGCCGCGGGCGAACACCATCATGAACCTGCTCTATTTGCCTTTCTAACAACATCTTGGGATGGAGATCACATGACCTTAGCTGACCTGGGCCAACGAATCGAGAATGAGTATCGCTCTCGTACTCCAAAGTCTAAGGCGCTCTTCCGAGAAGCCGACGCCTACCTACCCGGTGGGGACACCCGAACCGGCACGAGTTTTCGACCCTACCCCACCTACTTCACCCACGGCGAAGGGAGCTACCTGCACGACGTTGACGGTAACGAGGTCCTGGACTTCACCAACAACGCAACTTCCCTTATCCACGGCCATGCCCATCCGGAGATCGTCAAGGTCCTCGAGCACCAGTTGGCATGCGGTACCGGTTGGTCGGCACCCAATAGCCATCAGGTACATCTCGCCCAGATCCTGTGTCAGCGCGTGCCTTCCCTGGAGCGCGTACGGTTCTGCAACTCGGGGACGGAAGCCAACATGCAGGCCATCAAGGCTGCCCGGGCCTTCACGGGTCGCGACAGAATTCTCATGATGGACGGGGCCTACCATGGCAGTTATGAGGACACCGAATTCGAAGGGGCGGATTCGGCGCTTCCGCATCCGAGACTTCTTGGGATCCCTGTGAATGCAGCGGAAAACGTCCTAGTTGCTCCCTACGACGACGCTGCGGCCGCCGAACGACTGGTCGAGCGACATCAGAGCGATCTGGCCGCCGTCATCGTGAACCCTGTGTTCACCCAGGGTAGATTGGGACTGCCGTCGGAAGGCTATCTGGGTTCGCTGAGAGAACTGACCCGATCCCGCGACGTCCTGCTCATCTTCGACGAAGTGATCACTTTCCGAATGGCGCCGGGAGGAGCACAGGACCACTTTGGCGTCACTCCGGACCTGACGGCCCTTGGCAAAATCATCGGGGGAGGACTCCCGGTGGGCGCTTTTGGGGGAAGAGCCGATATCATGGCACTCTTCGCGGATAAACAGCCACCTTCGATCACCCACGCCGGAACCTTCAACGGCAATCCTCTCACCCTGGCGGCTGGAATCGCCTCGCTGGAACTCCTCACAGAGGAAGCTTACGAACGCTTGGCCAGACTCGGCAGCCGGCTGCAGCAACAGATTCAAGAGATCTCCACGGATCTGGGGCTGCCGTTCGAGGTGAATCGGATGGTGTCTCTGGTAAGCCCCGATCTTCCTCAGGCAACGAGCCCCGATCCAGCTCATCGAGCAATGGCCGAAGAGCTCCGGCGCCTGCTCAACCTGGCCCTACTCAATCGGGGCATCAAGGCCGATAGCAATCTCGCGATCTCCACCGTCATGACGGAAGTAGAATTGGAGCGGCTGACAGACACCCTCCGAGATGTCCTGGCTGAGTTCGCTCCCGCCATGGAGTCGTTCAAGAGCGTCCCAGTCTCGACGAGTTAGACTGAAGCGAAGTTGACTGCGACCTGATTCACGCCCATCCCAGAGGACAACCCACATGCCAATCCAGACCGTTCTTGGACTCATTGCACCCGAAGATCTGGGCTCAACCCTGATGCACGAGCACACCCTGGTCGACATCTGGGAGTGGGGAGGGCGTCTCGGATACGACTCCATCGTGGACGACGAGGAGCTCCTGATAGAAGAGCTGGCTCAATACCATGATGCTGGTGGCTCGGCGCTGGTTGACGTGACGCCGATTGGGCTTCGGCGAAACCCCTCCGGAATGAAGCGGATATCCGAGGCAACCGGACTTCATATCATCATGGGATGCGGTTGGTACCGAGAGCGGGTCTATCCTGCCTACGTCTATGAGCTGAGCACCAATCAACTGGCCGATCTGGTGATCAAGGAGTTCGCTGATGGAGTCGAGGGAACCGGCATCAAGCCCGGAGTCATCGGTGAGATCGGCACCGAAAGATTCCACGTCACACCTGCCGAGGAGCGCGTCTTCAGGGCCTGCGCCCGTGCCCAGCGCCAGACCGGCGCGACCGTGACGACCCACACAACCCACTTCGGCGATCTCGGCCTGGATCAGGTAGCCCTACTGACTGAAGAGGGCGTCCCCTCCGATCGGATCATCGTTGGACACCTGGGCGAGCGTCGAGGAGTGGAAACAGAGCTCGCCATCGCCGAAAAGGGGGTGTATGTCGAGATCGACCACGTGGGCCGCTCTCCCAGAGCCGGCACCCAGCCCGAAGACCAGCGAGCCCGAAATGTAGTGGATCTGGTTCGAGCGGGTTACCTCGAAAGGGTCCTGATCTCCATGGACATCTGCTCCAACAGCCTCCTTCACTGGAACGGAGGCCATGGATTCGACTACCTTTTAAACGCCTTCGTTCCCCTGCTCCAAGAGCAGGGGCTAACAGATGCAGAGATCAACATGATTTTGGTGGAGAACCCGCGTCGTGTCCTCGACTTTCCTGCAGAATAGCCGCTTGGCGCGCTTACCCGGCAGGGGTAGACCTGACCATCTCGGCTATCTTCCTGTAGTCAGCGATATGAGCCGCCATGGCCTCTTCGGTGTTTCCGTGGATTGGCTTTTCTACGTACTCGAAGTGGTGATAGGGGTCTCTGCCGCGGCCCAGAATCGCCGGGAACTGGTAGCCCGTCTGTTTGACGCGGGGAGTGACCATCCGGATTGCAAACCCGATACGACTGGAGTCCGACGAGTTCGCGTTCGATCCATGGATGATGTTGACATGATGTAGGGAGGCCTCACCGGCTTTCAGAATCACGTCCACGGCCTCAGATTCATCAACCTCCACCTCTACCACTTGTCCCCGGCTGAGGAGGTTATCCTCGGCGTGAGTCTCTAAGTGGTTCAGGATCGGCTGGGTGTGCGAGCCCGGAACGATCCTCATGCAGCCGTTCTCTACGGTACTTTCGCTCAGGGCAAGCCAAGCGGTCGTCACCTCCGATAAGTCCAGCCCCCAGTAGGTTGCGTCCTGGTGCCAGGATACATATCCGGGATCATGGGAAGGTTTGGTAAAAAAGGAGGCTGACCAGACGACCACATCGGGTCCCAGCACGTCCTCGACCAGATCCAGGACTCGGGGATGGGTAACCAGGTCGTATGCCCAGTCGTAGTAGAGGTGTGCCTGAGTCAGCTGCGACGGCCGAGCCCTATCTTTCATGAGCTCTTCCAACTCTTCATAGAGACCGAGGTAATGGCTCAACTCGGCATCGGAAAGGATCCGAGCCGGGAAAACGACCCCTTCGTCTCGATAGGACTCCACCTGTTGCTGCGACAGAACCTTTCCCACGGATTCACCTCAAACGCTGAGTTGATACATGGTTTTGACAGTGGCTGATTCTCCCACGAAGCCGAGGGCAGAGCAAATTCGCGGTAATTCCGATAGGCCATGGAAGCCCGAAGCGCAAGCGAGGGGTTGGGCGGCTGCGAGATAGCTATCGGAATGATCCAGCTACAGCCCATCCCGGGTTGTGATAAAACACAGGAATCGGATTGGGGAGGCATCTTCCGGGCTTGGTGCGCTGATATGATGGTTAGGAGGCAGGGATGAAGACGATCGGTACGCTAGTGGCAGTCGTTTGTCTGACGTGGTCCGCAATGCTCGCACAGGCCTTCAAAGGTGTCATTCCATCCCAAGGCATGGTATTTCCCGAGATCGTGGTGGGAGGAACCAGTGAATCCGAGATCAACCTATTGGCCCAGGGGGCCGATGATTCGGAGGGGGATGTCAGGATCTATGCCCAGGACGGCCAGCCTTTACCCGTCCTGGTCAACGGGTCGGAGCCCATGTCAGAGTTCACCTACTCCCTGACTAGTGGATCGTCAGCCACGTTTGTGCTCACCTCAGATAGCGAGGCCCTGACTGTGGGCTTCGCTGTGGTATCCCAGAACAGGGCAGCCGATCAAACTACGGAAGGAGCAAGCCAGAACCGAACCAGGGAAAAGAGCGGCGCTATCAGCGGGCAGGTGACCTTCCGCCTCCGCAGCGGGCAGGATCTGTTGGCTCAGGTAGCCGCACTGCCTGCCCAGGAGCTGTCCCGGGCGCGGTTGATGTTCAATAACACCGGCGGTAACCGAACGGCGCTTGCCGTCGCCTCGCTGCAGGAAAATAATCTCTCGATCTCTCTACACGACGAAAGCGGCCAGGAACTAGAGATGAAGCAGGAGGCCTTCGACAACATGACGCAAAAGGCGCTCTTTGTAGATGAGCTCTTCCCTAGTTCGGCAGGATCGAGGGGATCGCTACGGATCAATGCAACGGAGCCCTTTTTTGGACTTTCGCTCGATCAGAACGGTCTACTCCTCTCAAGTGGAGGCCTTTTCCCAGGGGTCATCGAACGAGAAATCACAGTCGATCTGGGCTTCGCTGTGCTTCGTGGAACTCTCCGGCTGATTCAGAATGGTCCTCTGTTGACCGGAACCATCCGCTTGTGGGACGCCACTACCGGAGAAGGACCAATCGAACCGGTTAGTGGTGTTTTCTTCGGAGCTGCCGGAACGGAGCAGTACTTCCTACAGCTCTCCTGGGGCGCTGGGATCACTCAACTTCTGATCTCCGATAACATGGATCGGAACCTGGAGGGCCAAACCATCGGCATCGTCAAGAGCGTCATCTCGACCGGCTTCAGCATCGGCGCCACCTTCGCTACTGGGCTCTTTCAGTTTTCCAAGAAAGACAGCGCCCAATTCTGACTTCGTCAAGGTCGGTTGGATCTGGCCGAAGTCCTCTGTCACTCGAGGGACAAAACACCCTTGATGTAATCCTGTTTCCGCGAATCCCGCTCGAAGGCGTGCCTTATGTTCTCTAGAGCCGCATATTGATGGCTGATCAGCGAGCCGACCTCGATCTGACCTGATTGAATCAGCTGAACAGCCCTTTGAGTGGTTTCCGGCTGACCGGTATGCGTGTCAATTCGTCCCGACGCTCCCACCGAAACCACCAGCGTGGGCTCCAGGAAGAGCAGGCGGTTGAGCACACTCAAGTCCGTCCCCTCGTGGCCGTGGCCGTAGAGCACGACCGTTGCCTGCTTGCGCAGCACCGCTGGAATCGTTTGGAACACGACTCCGCTGCCGGTGGCCTCGATCAGAAACTGGATCATGCGTCCCTCAGTTAACTCTCGAACCGCTTCCGTCAGGTCCGTCTGTGCCGGGTTCACCGGAGTTCCTCCGAATCGCTCGACCAGCATCAGTTTCTCCTCGACCCGATCGGCAACCAGAATCTGCCCCTCGAACTTCTGAGCCTTTCGGAGATACTGGAGAAAGAGCAAGCCTGCAGGACCGGCTCCCAGAACAAGAATGCTTTGGATCGTCTCAGATCGACCAGCCTTGCCAGGAAACACGTATCGCGCCGGCACTCTTGTGGCCCGATCGATTGAGTGAATAATACAACCGAGGGGTTCGGAAAGAGCCGTCTCTCGAAAGGTGAGTTCTTCGGAAACCGGAATGCAGTTGACGGCTGGCATTGTCACCAGCTCTTGCATGGCTCCTGCCAGTCCGGTAATTCCCCTCTCCTGGTAGTTCTGACACTGATGGGAGTCCGCACTACGACAGTACTCACAGACCGGCGAGACCCGCTGACTGTAGCAGTTCAGGCCCTGGTCGACAGCTACACGGTCCCCCGGTTTCAGCCCCTCGACCCGCGTCCCCACTTCCTGGACCGTTCCACAGAATTCATGGCCCAGAATCTGAGGCTGGATGGAGAGTGGAATAGGCCGCCCCTGAGCATCCGAGTTATAGTTCGCCCCACCGCTGTAGATGTGGAAATCGGTGCCACAGACGCCAACTGCACCGACCTGAATAAGGACCTCGTGTTCCTCCGGAACAGGCTCGGGAACATCCCTCAAAACCAACCGCTCAGGGCCTTCGAGCTGCAGAGCTTTCATGGACCACATGGTAACATCTAATCGGGCTTTCCTCTGAGACAACGGGGGCGAATTAGGGAAGCAAGATGGAGGACAGGGGAATGAGGCTCGGACGAACAATTGGAGCTGGCGTCGCATTACTTCTGGTCACTCAAACCTGTTGGGTCCACTCCGGCTCCTGGAAGGATGCGAGGATCGACAGGGGCCGAGAGCAGGAGATCCGGAAGATTTGCGATTTCGTGATCGCACACATACGAAATCGACGCTACCATCCTCCGATGGCCCGGCATCCTGAGTCGGTCTACTATCGGGCAACCGTGGCAGCCACTCTCTCGCTGGCGGGCAAACTACTCCAGGAGAAACGCTACATCGAGACAGCAAGCACCATGCTCGACCAGGTTCTGGAGGAGCGGCTGGATTCGATGTGGCCGGTCTCACTGGGAAGAGTAGGAGGCCCACCCCGCCGAAGAGAGGGTATACACCGGCACTCCACTCTATCAACACCTCAGCACCTGGATGGATAACATGCGCCGTCCGGACGGGGGATGCCACAGTTTTCAATCCATCGCCAACGGAAAGCCGTATGCGTTGGGCACGCTGGCTCACACGCTTCAGCTATGGTGGCTGCTCGGTGGCTTTCTCTATTAGCCCGGGACTGATATCGTCGTTTCTGGAAGTCGACTATTCCGGCCGAGGAGATTGACATGAGTCAGACAACTGAAGGCTACGACGACCTCACTCAACAGGGCTACTGCATTCTCAGGCAGATCATCCCCGTTTCGGATGTCTCAGCGCTGAGAGAGAGTGCAGCAGCTTCCATCAGGGAACATACTTCGCTCCCCCTGCCCAATGGGTACGTCACTGGTTTCCTGCGGGCTAACCAGGACATCGCCCGCTATATGGCTCATCCTCGCATCATGAAGCTGGTGAATGCCTGCTTCGGGGAGAACGCGCGAATCTCGGCCGTCACCGGCACCATCAATGGCCCCGGTATTGAGCGAGGGGTAGTCCACGCCGACTGGCCCTACAATCAGAATCACCAGGCGCGGATCGAGGCCCCCTACCCCGATCTGGTGGTCACTCTGGTGAGTATGTGGATGTTGACCGACTACACGTCGGACAACGGGGCAACCATCATCGTCCCTGGATCTCACAAACAGAGCACCTCGCCCTCCAAGAAGACGAACCTGGATCCCGAGGCGTCCTACGACGGTGAAGTCCAGCTAATTGGCAAGGCGGGAGATGTCGGGATTTTCGATGCTCGAACCTGGCACGCCTCGGCAGCCAACACGACCCAAGACGACAGAATTGGTTTCATCGTGCGATATGCTCCCTGGTGGCTGAACCTCAATACCCAGAGACCGGGAAGCCGAGAGCGCAAACAGATCGTCGAAGACCACAACGGGAGCGATGCCCAGGTGGATGCCGTACCAGCCTCGGTCTACCAAGGCCTGCCGCCCGAGGTTCAGACCCTGGTCTACCACATGATTGGGGATTAGCCCGCTAGTGGCAATTCTTTTCCGGTATAATCCCGCGAATGTTGCCTGACTTCCGATCGGTCCGATCCTAACTAGTTCTCATCCGGGAACCCCCGTTTTCTGAGGTTCCATCGGTGGTTTCTTCGACAATACCAGGGTTTCGGGCAGTGACTTCCCTCCGTTTCAGAGGAGGGTTTGCAAGCTAGTCCTCGAAAGTCGTTTTTAAGAGACACCAATCCTTGAACTCCCGCACCCTAATAGTGGACTCTGAGCTTTCTACAACAGCAAACGAGCCAGGACGAGCAAGTTGTAACTGAGCACCGAAAGCTGCACATACTGCTGGAAGTGATCCCAGCCCTTCCAGGTGCAGCGGTCGACTCCAAAGACCCGCTTGAGCATCGAGATGCAGCCTTCGATCCCGGCCCGAAAGCGTCTCAGTTGTCGATAGACCCAGCTGGAACGAACCATATCGGGGACCTTCAAGTTCCTCTTTTTGGCAAACGCGACATCTTCGATGCCCTGCTTCTTGCCCCACTGGAGATTGTCCTGGGTAGCGAATCCCCCGTCAAAACTGGCCTGCCGAGGATAGAAGCCGTAGTGCTCGAAATGGCGTCGGAGCATGGGTTTCAGCTGAGTCTGATCGGCCGGATTCCCGGCCACAACTCGACAGTCCAAGATCAGCGAACTCTTGCCACAGGTCAAAAACACCTTGTGGCCAAAGACGGTCTCTCTGCCTCCCGTCTGAAGGATGTCGCTATGCTCCTCAAAGATGGAAACGACCTTTTCCTCCGCCGCCACCGTCTCTCCCCGCAGGATCCGGCGCTCGGTTTGATCGATGACCTGCTGCAGCAACTCCAAATAATGACGCAACTTTCCAGCGATTATCAAACTGTGGCAGTCCTCCCACTGGGAGGCATTCTCAAGCGCCAACTTGCCATAGTGTCGGGTCTTTTTTGCCACCTTCAGCAGATCGAGGTAAACGACCTTCTTGCGGGCTTTACCCCGGACGTTGCGGAGATTGATCACACGACGTTTGGCCCGCCGACAGTGGTCCCGGTAGCTCACTCGATGGGATTGGCCTAAATCTCGTAACAACGCCGTGACCGTGCGGATCGAATCGTACAACAGCCGGGAATCAAAAGGATGGCGGATGGGGCTGGGGACGTTTGTCGCATCCACCCGGATCTTGTGTCCCTGCTCCAGTCCTTGGGCCTTCGCCCATTGGACCAGGATCTGCCCGATCCCCTCCCAGGTCGCGGCCTGGATTCGACTGAGGTTCTCCTGCAGACAACTCTTGCCCGGAGCCCACCCTAAGGGTAAGCGGCAAAACGCCCGAAAGCTCTCGGAGTCGGCTAAGTGAAAGGCCAGCTTCTCGTAGGACAGCTGATGCCAGTTCTTGAGCACCGCACAACGCAGGAGCTGCTCGGCACTCAGGCCCGGCGAACCGTTTTGGGGATCCACTTTGTCAGACAGATCTTGTAAAACCAGATCCAGGATCTCGGGATTCTTATCGAGAATCTTCGAGATCGTGCGGAGCTCGTCACTCAAGCGGTGATTGGGCCACACAGGGGCGAGCGGCCTCTGTGGTTCGCTGTTCTTTCTCATCGTTGGAGCTCCAGTTTTGTCGTAAATCCTTTTCTTTGAGTTAGTTGGCAAACTTATTCTACCAAGAGGACCTGACAAAAACGGAGCTCCTAAATCTCTTCTTTCCCTTTTATTTCCAGTCACTTACAATCGAACGGACGAGAACTAACTAAAGGAATAAAGTCATGAGCGAATCAGAATTCAAAGGCGTGGTGGTCCCGATTGTCACACCTCTGACTCCAGAGGAATCGGTCGACGTGGCATCGCTGCGGCGTCTCGTCAACTACCTGATCGACAATGGCGTCCACGGGATCTGGGCAGCTGGAACCACCGGTGAATTCGCGGCCCTTTCGGACAATCAGAGGCTGCTGGCTATTGAAACCGTAGCCGACGAGGCCAGTGGACGCGTGCCGGTGGTGGCAAACATCTCAGCCGCTGGTACTCGGTCTGCAATCGAGATCGCTTCAGCTCTCGAGCTGAGTGGAGTCGATGGTATCGCGGCGACCCCACCCTACTACTACCACTACGCCCAGGAGGAGCTTCTGGCCCACTACCGCTCCATTCACGAAGCTTCGTCTATTCCTCTCTGGGTCTACAACATTCCGTCTACCGCCAAGCTTACAGTAGAAGCGGAAACGATCGCTAGGCTCGCCGGCGAAGGCACAGTCGTGGGTATCAAGGACAGCTCCGGCGCGGGTGAGAACCTAGCCCAGCTCGTAGTGCTATGTCGACAGAGAGGGATCCAGATGTGCCGGTTGCTAGGCTCTATTTATCGAGTCACGATGACCCGTGCCATCGGCGCCCACGGGGTGGTCCCCGGCATCGCCAACCTGGCCGTTGCCAGCATGTCCAGGGCCTGGGAGGCGGGTGATCGTGGTGACGAGCAAACCGCGGACCGCTACTTCTCCGAAGTGTCGGCGCTGGCGAAGGTCCTGCGCTTGGCGCAGGCAGGAGCTTTCAGCGCCTCCGCTATTTCCGGGCTGAAGTCCTCCCTTAAGATCATGGGCATCATCGACCATGACACGGTGACCCAGCCTCTCCGACCTCTTTCCCAGGAGGAAAAGGATCAGATTCCACCTCTGCTGCAGGCGGCAGGCCTGCTGAACCCGGTTTCGGGTTGACCTCCCCGATGATCAGACCGTTTACCATCTGGGGTGGGATCGGGGGCGGCGTTCGAATCCCCGGAAAGGTCAAGGCGGTGATTCGAGTGCTAGTAAGTTGCCGGGACTGGTGGCGGAGAGAAGCGCCGATTTCAGGGTCTGCCCCAGATCGTTTGGTACTTGGTGCTTGAGATTTGAAATTTGTTTGTATCTTGTTTCTTGTACCTTGGAATTTTCTTCTATCACTCCAGATATTTCCCAAACCACTGTGCCATCCACTCGAAATATTTCACCCGGAAAACATGACCGTCATCGGGGCGATGGACCTTGAAAAGGTTGAGTTTACCCGCTGCGCGGTAGACCGGTGAAACCTGTCGCAAGAGCTGGTCCACACCCGCTGCGGCCATATCTGGATCCTGCATCGGCCCCAGGATCATCAGCGGCCTTGGCGCGATGCAGTCCGCAACAATCTCCGGGTGATCGAAGTAGCGAAGCAGGCCCGGGATATAGTGGCAGGAACTGTGGCGGTCCGGATTCCCCTCGTGGATATCGCGAGCGAGGCTGCCCAACCCTCCGCAGAGGATGGCGGCAGTTCGAATCGAGGGATCGCAGGCCATGGCCCACCAGGAGGCATAGGACCCCAAAGAAAAGCCGGTGAGACCGATGCGGGATGGCTCAACCTGCTCCTGAGCTCCCAGCACCCGAGCTGCCCTCAGCGCCTCCTCGGCCAGAATCCCCATCTGGGGGCGCCCGTAAGGGGCAAGGAGCTTTGCTTCAGTCTCCCATTCTCCCAGGGTGCGGCGGCGCGCCAGTGTCCCCTTCAAGGTGATGGACAGCGTGGCGAAACCGCGTCTGGACAGCTCACGGGCCCATCCCAACAGCGGTCCTTTGTCTGGATCCTCTCGGTGGAAGCGCTCTTGTGTCAGACGTTCGGCGTCACCATGGGTCCCGGGCATGCAGACGACGCCTGCCAGACTTCCCGCTTTCGCTGCGGCAGGCAGGGTCAATATTCCCGGCACCGTCTCACCCAGCGAATTGCTAAACTCAACCGGAGCCATCAGGAGCCCATCCTCGGTCTTCTTCGTCTCACCCAGCGAGAACGGAACATCCTTGGGAGGGATCGCATCCATCCCCATCAGTTCCACAACCTTGGAACGGACCGCTTCACCTCGAATTGGGTGGGGGAAGGCGGGTTTGACATCCACGGGCACAACGGCCTCCCCCGCCTCTCGCTGACCGGGCAGGGGGACATTGAGAAAGGCGAGGATAGCGGAGCAAAGCAACAGTCCCAGCACAGTCTTCTGACTTGCGGCTCGGCGCTGGCGTTGGTTGAGTCGGATACGCATAGGAAAATCTCCAAGAAAGAGCGCTGGCGAAGCTTATGACGCTGGTCCAGTCTAGCCGCTCTCTCTAACAACAAACAACACTCGCACCATTGCCACGATCGGCTGCCCTCAAACAGATCCGCTTTCGATATTCGTTGTTGCCGGACCTTGCGGCCAAGAGCCACCATGTATAACCTAGGCGAGAGCCAGACTGCGCAGGCACGAGAATCGCCAGAGGAGGACTCCCAAGATGGCTGATTCCATGACTCGACGCGACCTGATGCGGGTAGCAGGAACAGTAGCAGCCGCCTGGACGGTGCAAGGAAACGAGAGCTTCAGTGCTACCCCGAAGGCCAAGATCGAATCGCTGTCGGTGATCAGCCAGAGGCCCGACTTCTACCATGGCTGGCCAACTGTGGCTCGCTGCCGGAGCGGGGAGCTTCTGGTGGTTTGCTCAGGTGGCCGTGAGCACCACGTCTGTCCCTTCGGCTGGGTGGAGCTGATGCGATCTAACGACGAGGGGCGGACCTGGAGCTGGCCCCGGGTGCTGTGGGACGGACCCATCGACGACCGCGATGCCGGTATTCTCGAGACCAGCAAGGGAACCCTTTTAGCGACAACCTTTACCTCGATCGCTTATGAAACCGGGCTCCGAAAGGCGGAGAAGACGGCAGCCGGCCAGCCGGAAGCCTGGTCCAGGCAGAAACTTGCCCGCTGGCGGGCTGCTCACGGGAGAGCGACTCAGGCCGAAAGAGAGTCCCTTTTGGGCGCCTGGATGATCCGCTCCACCGACGCCGGCCTGACCTGGTCGGCCCCTTACCGCTGCCTTGTGAACAGCCCGCACGGTCCCATTCAACTGGCAGATGGCCGGCTGCTCTACGCCGGAAAGCAGTTCGGTTATGGAGAGGGTCGAATCGGAGTCTGCGAATCCAGCGACGACGGACAAAGCTGGCGTTGGCTGGCTGGCATCCCCACACGCCAGGGCGATGTGCACGCCGACTACCACGAACTGCACGCCGTAGAGGCAGCCGACGGCACCATCATCGCCCAGATCCGAAACCACAATAAGAACAACGAAAGAGAGACTCTGCAGAGTGAATCCTCGGACGGCGGTAGGACCTGGACAACCCCTCACTCGATAGGCGTTTGGGGTCTGCCCTCTCACCTGCTTCTGCTGCAGGACAAGAATCTCCTGATGACCTATGGCTATCGACGCAAGCCGCATGGCAACAAGGCGCGCCTGAGCCACGACCATGGACACAGTTGGTCCGATCCGATGACCCTGTCCGATGATGGCGCCGGTGGCGACCTGGGCTATCCGTCCAGCGTCCAGCTCGAGGACGGCTCGTTTCTGAGCGTGTGGTACGAACGCTTCGCCGATTCGCCCCGGGCAGTACTGCGCCAAGCCAGATGGTCTCTCTGACATTCCCAACCCTGAAACCTCAAAGAAGGAGCCTTCATGCCTGAGCCGCTGATCATCGACCTGCACCTCGACCTGGCCTGGGACGCACTGTTCTGGAATCGCGATCTCACCCTGACCGCCCGCCAGGTGCGCGAGCAAGAAGCCAGCGGGCCACCTCAGGTGGCCGAGGGCTACAACTGCGGACTCTGCACGACCACTTTTCCGGAGCTTCGCCGAGGCCGAGTGGGCATCATCCTCAGTACCATCATGTCTCGTATCCAACCCCGGGTGGGGAGAATGCGGGACGGCATGAGGACCCAGGAGCAGAGCGTCGGCATGGGGCGCGGTCACCTGGCCTATTACCAGGCGATGGCCCGCCGGGGTGAGATCAAATCCGTTCAGGGTTTGAGCCACCTTGAAGAAGCGGTAGAAGCCTGGAAGGAACCCAAGGACGACACACCGCTCTATCACATTTTGTCGATGGAGAGTGCGGATCCGATCATCAATCCCGACGACGTTGAGTTCTGGTGGAACGCCGGCCTACGAGTGGTGGGTCCGGCCCACTTCGGTCACAACACCTACATCCACGGGACTGGTACCGAAGGTGGGCTGAAGCCTCCTGCGCCAGCTCTCTATCGAGCCATGCGAGCAGCCGGCATGATCCTGGACATCACCCACATGGCAGACCAGGCGGTATGGGAATCACTGGAATTGTGGGATGGCCCGATCATGGCCTCGCACTGCACCTGCCGCTCCCTGGTCCCGGGTCAAAGACACTTGACCGATGACATGATCCGCGAAGTAATCCGCCGGGACGGCGTCATCGGGCTGGTCTTCTGCCAGTTCTTCATCGATCCGGAGGTCGATTGGGACGATCCGCCCCCCCGCGACCAGTACGTCCCCAAATACAGGATGGACGGTCTGATCCCCCACATCGAGCACATCGCCGACCTCGCCGGAGGATCGCTGAGCAACCTCGCCATCGGCACCGACATGGACGGTGGTTTTGGAGCCGAGATGACCCCAGTGGACATAGATACCATGGCCGATCTGCCAGGATTCAGCGGAGTCCTCGCGGATGCAGGTTACGCGCAGCAGGACATCGAGGGAATCTTGAGTGGAAACGCCCTGCGACTCTTCAGAAAGACCTGGGGGGGGCTGAGCCTCCAACCAACGAGTATCATCCAAGAATAAGCGTCGCTGGATCTGAATAGCTCAACCGGACAAAAGGGATCACTGACCACCGATAGGGTACTCTTTCGGATAGCCCATCTATCCGATCGGATAGATGGGCCGCCCTTTTCTGAGATACCAGGCCTTTCTCCCGTTACCATTTCACAACGTCTATTCTCTTTGATTTAAATCAGTTGCATCCATCCCCTGTTCACGAGCGCCGTCCTTCGTCCGTCTGGCACGGCCCTTGCTATACCTGGCAGTGAGGTAAAAAAATGAAAAAACAAGTGATCCAAATCCTAGCCATCGCGAGTCTTCTGTCAGCCACAGTGGTGGCGCAGGCGCCGCCCCCGAGTCCGGGCGACATCAGCGTCTTCATTCCATTCGAGTTTCGAACCGGTGCCAGAGTCCTTCCCCGAGGCGGCTACACCATCTACAAGGCGGCTTCCGGCCTGAGACTTTGTGGAGACGAATCCAACTGTGTAGACGCTTCAGCAATGGCTCTGGTAAGCGGCCCACCAACCGGGCAAGCCCGCTTGGCCTTTCATCGCTATGCGAATCAGGATATACTGTCCCAAGTCTGGCTGGTACACACTACGTACGAGCTCTCTCCATTACACCTGGAAGCCAGTCAGGTGACAGCGGTCGCCCCGATAGAGATTGTGCTGATCGATGGACGTCCACTCTGTATCCATCAAGCCGAGGGACGGGCCCTGAGTTGGCATTGAAGTCCGGTGACATCCATGCAATCCAGGAAACAAGAACGAGAGAAAAGACAATGAAAACCATCACACAGACTCTTTTCGGCTTGCTGCTGCTGAATCCGCTAGTCGGATCGGCCTCGGTCTTGCCCCAGCCTGAGAACTCGACAGAAGCAACAACGGCACCTGTTGGAAGACAGTGGCTGGGACCCGACGGCAAACCGCTGCCGTTCAAATCCGACGAAGAGATCATCGCCTTCATGAGCGAGGCCAAGGTTGTGTCTAAGAAGCACACCCCTCTGGGGGTCAATCGACCCTACCGTGTCTTGCTGGAGCGGGACGGCGTGAAGATGCAGGCGGTCTTCCGCAAGGTCAGCGTGAAGAAGAAATCTCTTCGTCTGGACGACGGCTCCGTTCAGTTGTTCTTTCGGGATGAGTGCCGTTTCGAGCTGGCGGCCTACCGACTGAGTCGAATGCTGGGGCTCGACAATGTTCCCCCGGTGGTGGAGCGAAAGCTCTTCAGCGAAAAGGGAACGCTGCAGGCCTGGTTGGAGGAGTCCATCACGGAAAAACAGCGCCGCGAAGAAAAGCGATCCCCAGAAAGCATGATCCGTTGGCTCCGCCAGACCCATACCATGGACATCTTCGACAACCTGATCTCGAACGACGATCGAAATCTGGGGAACATGCTCATCGATTCAGATTGGAAACTGTGGATGATCGATCACACCCGAGCCTTTCGCCGCAACCGGGAGTTGGGCAATCCCGACAAGATAAAGTTCTGCCCCAAGGTTCTGTGGGAAAGGCTCCAGAAGCTGGATAAGGAGTTTCTACAAACCGAGATGAGCGGAATCCTGGTCCGGGCCGAACTCCAGGGCCTTCTTGAGCGGTGCGATCGCATGCTCGAGTTTCTGCAGAAGTTGATAGATCAGAGAGGTGAAGGTGCCGTGCTGTTCTAGGGGTGGTCTGCTTCCCAGCTCCCCTTCGGTTACTTCGAGCACCGCTTTGCCTTCGGTCCCAACGGTAAGTACGGCAACTGGATCTTCCGCCGCAATGCCGCTGTCCGGATCAACGACACGCTCTTTGTGCACGGCGGCATCAGTCCCAAATACGCTTCCAGGGCCATCAGCGAGATCAATCAGACGATCCGAGACGAATTGAGAGACTCGGTAAACGAGGAAAAATTGGAAGCAGGTATGGCGGCTGATCGACAGGGACCGCTGTGGTACCAAGGGCTGGCACAGGGCGGGGAAAGTAGTCTGCAGGAGACAATCGAGGAACTGGAGGAGTCTTTGGTGCCTGCATCGAGTCAGCGTTGAGCTTGCCGGGCTTGGTCGTGACCCTTCTGTTCAACGCGTAATCTTGACGACCGGGACAAACGCGGCCTCCCTCGAACCAGCCTAATTTTTGACTCCAAAAAGGAAGAGGACTAGGCTAGCAGTCAGGACACCACCTTGGATCCTAAGTACACTGGAACGTAAATACGGCAACGTTTGCGGATGGGGCTTGTGAGGCGAGATCAAGGCAGGAGGAGGAAGACGATGCTTGGCCATCTTCGACGACGACCAACGCTGAGATCGTCCACAACCCCCATCTGCCCTACGGGTGGCGACGGGACGCGTCGATTTCTTTGTCGCTCCTCCTCCAAGATACAAAGCATCGAGTTCGGCGTCGCTTCGCGATCTCGACCCGTCGCGCTCGCCACAAACGTTGCCGTATTTACGTTCCAGTGTACTTAGGGTCGGGCCAGTAGAGGGGAGTTCATCATGATACTTCAGCTTCAGACGAGGAGAAGCTCTGGAGGGCATAGGGGGACTCTCGTCATCTCGGTCCTGGCCATCGGCTTCGCTTCGACCTCTCCCTGCAACGGTGGCGAGCGACTGAACAGGAAAGAGGCCACCGAGATGATCTCGGCGTACCAGGGTAGGGTCGAGAACTCCCGAGCCCTGTTCCCCGAGTCGGTGTCGGAGGCGCTGCCGCTGGACTCTCTGGGGCCGCGAATGGTCAGCAAGACCTGCCGCTCGGGATGGCAAATGGCCTACCAGACGCTCGTCGAAAAGGGATACCTCTCTTCCTTCGAAGAGAGGGGTCCACAGATCGGGATCGGAGCAGAAAGGGTCACAGCCAAGGGCAAAAAGTCGTTCAGCCGTTTCACTCCCCAGAGCTTCTATTGCACCGTCGCCATCATCTCGGATCTGAAGGATGGAGATGTGCGCGTGCTTTGGGTGAGACAGGAGTCGGGAAAAGACGAGGCTTTGGCCCCATTCGAGATGAGCGCTGCCGAGGCATTTTCCGTCCTCTGGCAAAACAGGGTTTTCGAGGCCGGCTGCGGAGGCGAAATCGACGAAGCGTTGATCGTCGATGAGAAGACCGTTCGCGGGCACGGTCACTTCAAACTCAATAAGGGTCGATGGCGAATCGAAAAAATCGGGTTGGGCCCACATAGGTCCGAGGAGTGATCCAACGGGGAGGACGGCATGGCACCCCCATACCTGAAATGGGTTGACTCGCTGGGCGAGGAGCAGACCTATCCTCTTCAGAAGGACGAGATCGTGGTGGGACGCAAGGCGGATGCCGATGTCGTTTTCTCCGATCCCTACGTCTCACGCGAGCACGTAAGACTCGTTCGCAGCGAAGGGGGTTACACTCTCGTCGATCTGAGTAGAGGAGGCACTTTTGTCAACGGGGAACGGATCAAGGAGCAGCAGGTGGGCTCCGGCGACAAAGTCTACCTTGGCCGACCCTCCACCGAGTTTGAATACCTCAACGAGGGCCAAGTCGAGCCTGGGACCCTTCCCCCCTCGGCGACCCTAGATCAGAATCGTTCGTTGGTGGACCTGGCGGCCGTACTGCCTCCTCAAATGGCCGAGTCCTCTGCACTGGAGAAGCTCTCCAGGATCCTCGATTTTCAGTATGAGTTTGGGAAAACGTTCTCTGCCGAGGGGACCTTCGAGGACCTGCTGGCCTCTGCGCTCGAGATCAGCGGAGCCGAACGGGGCTACATCCTCCTCAAGCAAGAGGAAAAGTTCGAGTATGTAGTCGGTCGAGACGGTGCCGGACGAAGCCTCCCCGAGTCCGAGTTTCAAGCCAGTGAAACGGTCGCTCTTGAAGCCGCAAACCTGGGCGAGGCAAGGTTCATGACGGAGCGGATTTCGGACGAGTACGCCCAACAGGAGAGCATCGTCGCTCTGGGGCTGCGTTCACTTGCGTGCATGCCACTGGAGTGGCTGCTACCAGATTCACCGACTCCCGAGGTACGCGGCATCCTCGACCTGGACAGCACCAAAAGCATGCACGCCCTGACCGGACTGGACCAGAAAATCCTGAGAAGGCTGGCGGCGGAGGCCAGCCACGTCTTCGAAAAACTGGAGATGATCAAGACCTTTCAGGAGCGAAGGAACCTGGAACTGGAGCTAGCGCTGAAACAGGAAACCCAGAAGAGGCTGGAACAGGAGCTTCAGGCAGCAGAGGAGCTACGCCGGGCCGAATCTCAGATCCTGTTGTCGGAGAATGCGGCCTCCATGGGTCGATTTGCAGCCGCCCTGAGCCATGAGCTCAACCAACCTATCGGAATCCTCGGGAGCACGCTTCAGACCTTCGCCACCATCGCTGAGAAGAGGAAGACCCTACCCGTTGAAGAACACCCAAGACTGGACCAGACCGAAGCGGAACTGAGAACAGGGGCACTCGAGTCCACCGGTCGCCTCAGCGAGATTGTCAAACGGATGCAACGATTCACCAACCTGGACCGCACCGAGATCATTCCGGTGGACCTGAACGCTCTCCTTCAGGATGTGGTGGACCTGTTCCAATCGGAGATCGGTGCCACCGCCTCCATAGAGGTCGGCTTCCAGTCTTTGCCCAACCTCTCGCTGCGCCCGCAGCAAATGAGTGCCGTTTTTTCTAACCTCCTGCACAACGCAGTAGGTGGAATCGAGGAAAAGGGAAGGGTGGAGGTGACCACCCAGCAGCGCGATTCCCAAGTGGAGGTCACGATCCGGGATGACGGAAAGGGCCTATCCGAGGAAGAGGTAGCCCAGATCTTCGATCCAGCGTTCCGCGTCAAGGAAAGGCGTGTGGGAACTGGAAACTGGAGCCTCTTCTCATCCCGCAACCTCATCCGCGAGAATGGAGGCGACATCGTGATCGAGAGTACTCCCGGCCAGGGTACAGAGGTAAGGGTGACGCTGCCCGGTCCCGGACCGTAGACTCCAAGCACCAAGATACAAGATACAAACAAATCTCAAATCCCAAGCATCAAGTCACAAACCAAAGCCGAACCACATGGGCTTTGGGATTTAGAATTTGGAATTTGGAATTTGTTTGTATCTTGTATCTTGGTGCTTGGAATCGTCTGGGGTTACGGTCCCGAGGGAAACTGCAGAGCGGCTTCGAGTACCCCGATGATGCCTAGCAGCGGGGATGGGCTTGGGTCGAGAACGGAAGCTTCCCGTAAATAGGACAGGAGCTCCTCACCGCCGCGCGTAGGCAACTCCAGCTTGTTTCCACGATGCAGGGCATAGGTCTTTCCGTTCTCGATCAACAAGCAGGCGAGACGGCCACCATAATATTTCGAGATCCCCACATCGATGGCCAGCACTCGTCCATCGAAGTAGGGCATGATGGCACCCGCCCGGGAGGTATGCCCGACCACGATTCTCTCTGCTTCGAAGTTTCTGAGAATGCTAGTGAGCTGAGCACTCATCGCCTCCTCATTCTCCGCCACCAGACCTCGGTACCAGAGAGGACCTTCGGGATCGACAATCATCGCCCCCTGGAGCATCAACCATCTGAAACCCAGCTTCAGCTCCTTACGGACGTTCTCGTTGATCGCTCGAACCGAGAGCGTGGCATATTTTGGGCTGATACCCCCGTGAAGAAAGAGGATACCGTTGATCTTCACCACGGCATTGTGGCTTCGGATCCACTTCCCGTATTTTCCATCAGGACCCAAACTGGAAGCGTGCTCAAAGTACCCCAGTGGGTTTAACGACTCCCATTCCGAGCGAAAGGAGGCTTCTGCGACCGGAAGCTCGCCAGTCGCACTGGTCCGCTTGGCTTCCTCCACTGCCGCCTTGAAGTTGACCTCCCTCAGCCGCTTTGAATTCTTACCCCGAAAAGCCGCGAATTCCCCGGGGGTCACATACCGGAGATCCCCGTAGACGTTCATCGCTTCATGGTTCCCAATCAGAGCATGCACGTGTCCCCCGGCCTTCCGGGCTTCCTTTTCCAGCTTCCTCAGAAGGTCCATGACCTTACGCGAATCGGGTCCCCGGTCGGGAACATCGCCGGTTTGAACCAGGTGGGTCTTACCACCCGACCAGCGCTCCTCTTCGTCGATGAGTCCAGCCAATCGAAGCAGGATCAGGAACTGATCGTAGTCGCCGTGGATATCACCAATCGCAACGATGCGTTCTACACCGGTCCAGACATCCTGCGCTCCGCGTCCGATCGCAGGGCTTACCGCTGGCAGCAGCAGAATGTTGAGAAAAACAAGTGTGCGGGTCCAGAGATACGACATCACTATCCGTCAATTAGCTGTAAAAAGCGCCACCTTGTCACCCTTTTGATCAATGATATCCTGAATGAGTTCGACCAGTCGCCTCTTGCGTTCGATCAAAGCCTGGATTTCAGGAGGCCGCAGATACGGCCGAAGCGTCTTCCGCAGCTCATTCACCTTGAGGCTTCTCAGTCTCTTCCAAAGCATTTTCTCACAAGACTCCACAGCGCCTGGATAGGGAAGTTCCTCGTCGGCTCGAAAGGCACGCGTATGATCGATCATCCATACTTTACCGTCGGGGCCGTGCAGGATGTTTCCGCTGTTTCGGTCATCGTTGAAGATCAGGTTGTCGAAGATCAGGATGATCTGTCCTTGTCGCTCCAGGCGCAACTTATCTCGAGCTAGAGAAGCTCTCTTTTTTCGCTCCTTTTCTGTTTTGGCACCTTCGATCCAGACTTGCAGCGTTCCCAATTTCCCTCGCACTTTTCGCTCCACAACCGGCGGCACGAGGTCCAGACCCAGCAATCGATTCAGCTCATAGGCCGCACACTCGAAGATGCAGTCGTCACGAAGCGGCCTGGGGTTCCGACCAGACCGAGACACCTGCTCCTCTCTGACATCACGAAAGATAGCGTGGACACGCAGACCGTCCTTCTGCACCAGCACTTTGCGCGCTCCGGTAATCCCCTCTTCGACTTTACCCAGAACCGTAACAGGTCCAGTACGAAGCAAATCCAATAGCTCCTTGTCCTGCCGGAAGGGAAGAGGCTGGCCGCTGGCGTCCCGATACTGGCTCGAAGCGCTGTCTGGGGAGGCTTGGACGATACTGGAAGACTCTGGCACCTGGCCAGGACTGGACTCCACGATACAGAAAAGCAAACCCACCACAGCAACGTGTCTATACATCGCTGTCTACCGCCAGGATGGGATCGCCCTCGACGCACCTGGAAGGAGTGCCATCGACACCTATTGGGACCTCGCCGACCAGCGTGACCCGGTAGAACTGCCGCTCGAAGTCGGAGTGGAAGATATCGGTGGGCGGAAGATGGGCGGTGGCTCGGTTATCCCAGAATGCAATACTGCCCGGTTCCCACTTGAACCGGACCGTGTATTCTGGGCGAATCACGTGTTCCCAAAGCAACTCGAGCAGTCGCTGGCTCTCCCGGGGGGTCAATTCCACAATCGACGTGAGGAACCCGGGGCTCACATAGAGCAGGCGCTCCCCAGTCTCGGGATGCACCGTGACCAGGGGATGTTCGCTGATGAGCGGTCTTTGGCGCAGCTGCTGATCATACTTTTCGGTGGTGTGTTCACCTGGAGGGTTGAAGCGGTGAACACCACGCAGCCCGTCCACGAAACAACGCAGTGTTGGGGACAGCCCCTCATAGGCGGCCGCGAGGTTGGTGAACTGGGTATCGCCTCCGTAGGGGGGAACCTCCACGCCCCTCAGGATCGAAGCGGCGGGCGGGTTGTGTGCGGCCGTAATGTCACTGTGCCAACCGGTCCAGGGCAGCACCAGGGGTTGGCCCTTGAAGCGCTCCGTACCGCGATGCTTGGCAACAGAGTAGATCTCTGGATAGTCTTCAAGGTGTCCAAAGACCGCATGCCCGACTGTCAACTCCCCAAATTGTCGGGCAAAGGCAATGTGCTGGCGATGATCGAGATTTTGTTCACGGAAGAAGATGACTTTCCACTGCAGGAAGGCATCCCGAATCTCCTGGACCACGATGGGAGGGAGAGGGCGGGTAAGGTCGACGCCACCAATTTCGGCACCGATAAGAATGGAGAGAGGCCGTACCTCGATCGTGTCAGGCAATCTAGTTCCTCAGGGCTTGGGCTCGGAATTTAGCACCTTCATCCCACAACGGCAAGACCAGCCGCCCTCGCTCGTCCGTGTCGCCCGTCGCTATGGGTAGCATTCGCTGCACCCAACGTTCCCCAAAAGGGATGAACTGCCAGCATGACCAAGCCAAGTCCGGCAGAGCCGCGAACGACTTGACTTGTTAGCGATATGAGTCCAGGTTCCGAGGAGAGAGCTGGACAACAGCAGGATTGACCACAATCCCGGACCAAAGTTTCTTTCAAGTGCGGCCAGCGCTTTTGGCGGTGGGACTGACCTGGAACGTCACCGCTGCGCCCGACTTCGGAGTTCGCATGTTCGGTGTTCTGCGGTTTGTGATTTAGCCTTTCTCCTTGGTTCTGGAGGAGGCAACCGATGAATGCTGAACCGCAGAATATCGAACAAGCGAATTTCGAAGGCTAAGGAAGACGTTCGGCGTTCGCATGTTCGGTGTTCTACGGTTTGTGATTTAGCCTTTTTCCTTGCTCTGGAGAAGGCAACCGATAAGCGCTAAACCGCAGAATATCGAACAAGCGAATTTCGAAGGATTCGGGCAATCACTGCCGTCTGTTGGTGCCAAAGTTTCTTTCTCGAATGGGGCAGCACCGCTGGTGGGACTGCCCTGGAAAATGCGACAAGGGGCGACTAGTGCAGCTCGCCATAAGTTCTGAGCCAGGGGACAGTAGTCAATCGTTGTCACTGGCTAGGCGTCGCGAGCGAGTCATATCGGGCTATATGTCGAGTCGAGCGCAACAACGCCAGCGGCGACGAGGGGCTGCTGAACCCTGGTTCAAAACTTGTGGCGCGCTGCACTAGAGTACATTCGAGGAGGCTTCGATTCATGAAAAAGTTTACTGCTTGCGCCCTACTCTACTCACTCAGCTGTGCCGGCTCCGAGGCCCCCGCTCCTGAACCGGTCGAAGCAAGAACCACACCCAAAGCCGAATACTTCGTTACCGCAGACCAGACCCACAACAAGTTCTCGAGCACCATCAAACCGGTGCTTCGGGTACCCTCGGGAGCTGTAGTCCAAGCACACACACAGGAAGCGACAGGCCACCAGCTCGACCTCGGCTCGACGGCGGCGGACTGGGAGAAGGTGAACGCTGATCTGATTCACGCGCTGACCGGCCCCGTCTACGTAGAGGGCGCCGGGATCGGTGACGTCCTGGCCGTGACCCTTCACGAAATCGAACTCGGAGACTGGGCCTGGTCGGCGATCGTCCCCGGTTTCGGATTTCTGGCCGAGGAGTTCCAGGATGCCTGGCTCCGCACCTTCAAGCTCGGTGCAGCTGCGACCCACGTCCAGTTCAACGACCGGATCCGCATCCCCGTGAGACCCTTCCCAGGGGTCATGGGCGTAGCGCCGTCGACCGACGAAATGCTGAGCACCATTCCCCCACGAGCGAATGGCGGCAACATGGATGACCCCAACATCGTGTCCGGAACGACGGTCTACTTTCCGGTCTTCGTCGAGGGCGCCCTATTTTCCATAGGGGACACCCACGCGGTCCAAGGCATGGGAGAGGTCTGCGGAACGGCCGTAGAGGCCCCGATGAAAATCGTCTACCAAGTCGAGGTCATCAAGAACAACCACCAGATCCAGGAACCGCAATATGAAACCGACGACTACTATGCCGTGACCGCTTTCGCCACCACGATTGACGAAGCCGCCCGCAAGGCCACCCGCTACATGATCGACTACCTGGAGAATACCCAGAAAATGGATCGCGAGGAAGCGTACGTCCTGTGTTCGCTAGCGGGCGACCTGAAGATCGGAGCGGTGGTCGACGTCCCCCATATGTTCGTCGCTATGCACATGTCGAAGGAGATCCTGCAGAAATAGCGACAAAGCGAGAGTAAACAAGTCGCAAGTCACAGGTCGCAGGTCTCTTTTCCCGGGTCCGCGCGGTGCAAGCGGTCCCATGGGGGCCCCGATTGGGGAGAGTCCAGGGAGAGTCCCTCTTGCACTCCGTCAGCAATGGGATTAGTTTGTTATCACGTAGTTCCCACGACTTGGACATCGAAGATTTGCGAGAAGAAAGGATGGTTCAGATGAGAAAGGACCACAGCCATTCCGCAACACTGCTCGCGCGACAGTACATTCTCGCCACCGTCGGAATCTTCGGCTGGAGTCTCATCTTCTTCGTCTTGTGCCAGAGCCTGGCGCTTGCTCAATCGTCGACGTATGCCCGCTTGGTGGGGACAATTACCGACCCGACAGGAGCGGTGCTTCCTGGGGTCGAGCTCTCGGCCATGGCGAAGGCTACGAACATGACCAGCGAAGCCATCAGCAATGATAGGGGGGATTACGTGATCGACAAGTTGATCCCGGGTCTGTACGGCGTCAGTGCGGAGCTGCCTGGCTTCAAGAGAAAGGTGAAGGTGGATATCCCTCTAGCGGTCAGTCAGGTAGCGCGGGTGGACTTTAACCTGGAGCCGGGTGAAATGATCGAGACCGTCGTGGTGACCGGCTACCTCCCAATCATTAACACCGATGATGCCGAATTGGGAGCGGTGGTTGACGAGAGCAGGATCCTCGACATGCCCCTCAAGAATCGGGATCTGGTCAAGTTGGCCTACCTGACCCCCGGAGCCAGCCATCAGGACAGCTACGTGGGGGCGAGCGTGATGAATCCCTACGGCGGATTCTTTCCCGCCTTCAATGGACTCTACGCCTTCTCCAATCAGATCACACTGGACGGCTCCAACAACCAGAGCGCCATGACCATGAACCCTGTGGTCCAGGCCACCCCGGAGACGATCCAGGAGTTCAAGGTGATCACGAACAACTACTCGGCCGAATATGGACGGGTGGGTGGAGCGGTTATCAGCATGCTCAGCAAGAGCGGAAGCAACGAGATTCACGGCCATGCCTGGTACTACTTCCGCGATGAGGCGTTCGATGCGGCTGACTTCTTCACCAACAAGACCGGCGGCAACAAGCTCCCCGTGAACTACCAGATCTTTGGGGGATCGATCGGCGGGCCGGTCATCAAGGACCGCACCTTCTTCCACGCCCACTACGAGAGATTCATCGATGACTTCGAGCAGATCGATTTCGCCACCGTTCCCTCGATGGCGCTGCGGACGGGTGATTTCCGGGAAGGGGGAGCCTCGGGACAGAATCTCCAGCTTTACAACCCGTTCGACGTGGTCGATGGGCAGCGCTCACTCTTTGACGGAAACCAGATTCCACGCAGCCTCTGGAATCCGATCTACAACAAGGTCATGGAGTTGATACCGCCCCCGGAGCCCAATGTCCCCGGAGTCAGCGCCCGCAATTACAGCTTCCCCAACACCCGCAACACCCGGATCAACAAGTATTCCCTTCAGGGAGACCACCACCTGGCCAGCGGCGACACCTTGTTCGGCCGCTTCAGCTGGCAGAACACTCCGGAAACCAGCCACGGTCGCAGCTCGCAGCTTCGAGTGGGCCTTCCCGGAGCGGAGCTGCACGGGATCAGACGGTCGCGGAGCGAGCGAAGCCGAGGCTGGCAGACCGCCATCGGCTGGGTCAACCCGATGGGGTCGAACCTGGTAACCGAATTCAATGCCTCTATCTGGAAGACCGCGTGGTTGGTCTCGGAGCCACTGCACCGGACCAACTTTGCAGACCAACTGGGCTATGACGACGCCGATCGCAATCCCGTGTTCTTTCCCGATGGCAGTCGGGGACCGGGCAATGTGCCGAGGATCAATCTGGAGGACTATACCGGATGGGGTGGTGCTTCGACCACACCCCTCTCCGACTGGGGTCTGGGTTTCAAATACACCGCGTCCTGGCGTAGGGCCAACCACTACTTCAAGTTCGGGTTCAATCACTCCCGCAATCTGGACGTCAACTTCAGTCAGGTCGCTCCCCATTCGGGCGGTGGTGACTACTTTAATGGTTTCGCGACCCGCAATGCAGACGGAAGCATCTCAGGGGCTACCTTCGGGGATCCGTGGGCGGATTTCATGCTGGGGCTCCCCCGAAGCACATTCGGGAACAACCTGGGTCTGGCCAACAGTTACGCTCGATTCAACCAGTCGCACTACAACGTGTTCGTCAACGACGACTGGAAGCTGGGGCCGAACCTGACGCTGAACCTGGGACTGAGATGGGAGCAGCCCCTTCCGCCCTACTACGAGGGATCTCCAGACGGCAGTTTCTCCACCGACTACTACTACTGCGCTATCGATTACAGCCAGTCCCAGGGCCGCATCGATCCAGTGCAAATGGTGCCCCAGGGGTTCGACATCCCCCTGTGGCAGGGGCCGACGGGTCTGGCCGTGCCCTTCCAGAACCTGTCCCGGGGGGGCTGTTATGAGCCCAGATGGAGCTATTTCGCTCCCCGCTTCGGTCTGGCCTGGCGGATGTTCGGCACCAACCGGACGGTGCTTAGGTTGGGGGCGGGCCTGAACTATGACCAGGGGTTCTCCCTTTTCCAGGCCCAGCCCCTGGGTCCTGCCCGGGGTCGGTTCAATGTGTTCGCAGAGCGGGGAGTCGAGACACCGACGTTGTTCCTGGGACAGCGTCTGGGCCTGCCTACCGAACTGAACACCGGTGAGCACAGTAGCGGCCAATTCCAGGAGCTCGACTGGCAAGAGGGGCGAGTCTATTCCTACAACCTCTCGATTCAGCACGAGCTCTTTAGAGGGACCAAGCTGGAGATCGGCTATGTCGGTAATCAGGGCCGCCACCTCAGGGTCACCAGCAGCTTCAACTCGGCCCTGCCGGAGGGCTACGTCGTCCCGCTGATCGAGGGCAGCTCGGTCACCCTTATCAACGACCCCATCACTGCCGGACCCCGCTCCTGGATAATGGGAGACAGCTCCCAGCGTTCCTGGTCAGGAGAACGTGCACGCCGGCCCTATCCCCAGATCAGGCCCGCCCGTCTCACCCGTCCCGACGGCAACACCAACTACAACTCGCTGCAGGCCAAGCTGGAGCGGCGATTCCAGGAAGGCGTGGCGCTGTCCCTGGGCTACACCTGGTCCAAAGCCATGGCGCTGAACTTCAACGGAAACTGGATTCAGAGCTTTACCTCCAAGCAATACGAACGGCATAACCTGAAGGCGGCCATGCTGCACGACCGTCCCGAGGTGTTCTACGCCTCTGCAATATGGGAGCTGCCCTTCTTTCGCAACGGCGGCGGACTCAGCCAGACACTGTTGGGAGGATGGAAGGCTACCACCATCGTCAGCCTGACGTCAGGGTCCAACTACTTCATCTGGTATGGACGGGACCCCTGGGATCAAGGGCCAAACGCTGCCTTGCAACCAGATCGGATTGCCGATGGAAATCTGGGTAAAGGCGAGCGCAGCGTCGACGGCTGGTTCGATACCAACGCCTTCGTCCCTCCAGTCTACGACAGAAGCCTCTGCCAGGGAGCCGATATCTGCCACGAGGCGGCCCGGCGGGCGCTGGGTAACTCGGCCGAGCGTCCTCTGCGCTACGATGGAGCCGAGCTGGTGGACATCTCCGTGCACAAGGAGTTCGCCTTCGGCGAGGAGAAGTCTCTGGACTTCCGAGTGGACCTCTTCAACGCTTTCAACCACGCCGTGTTCGACGCTCCTTTCGGAAACCTGGCCTCCGGCGCGGCTGGGAAGGTGTTCGGTGCCGCCAGCGCCCGCCAGATCCAGTTCGGCTTCCGCTTTTCGTTCTGACCGTAGCGGTGGTCTCCAGATCGCCGTCTTGCGAGCTAGAGGCTGAAAAGAGAAGAAACTTCGGCCTGGAGACCGAAGCTACGTCCCCCTGATCGCTACTCTGTAGGAGCCCGGCGCCGAAGTTCTTCAGACCAGTTGAGGACGATGTTCACCTTCCTGCCGAAGTAGTCCAACCACATCGCCTGCTCCTTGGCCTCGTTCCGGGGAATCATCAGAAAGCGTTGACCGTCGGGACTACGTCGTAGCTTCGGCTGGGAACAGCGGCAACACACTCCTTCTCAAACAAGACAACCGGATTACCTGCAGTCAAGGTATCCTCATTGATCGTGATATCGACGGCCCAATACTTCTTGGGCCGGGGACCGAACCCGGTGAGATAGAAGATCTCATCCCCGCTCCCTGACCAGACCGGAGATAGCCCTCCGCCGGTGGAGATCCGCAGCTTACCTCCCTTCTCCGGATAGCGCTGCACGTACACTTCGTGGCGACCGGTCTCATTCGAGGTGTAGGCCAGCCAGCGACCGTTGGGAGAGAACTCAGGGGACATCTCCCCAAAGCTGGTCTCGAGGAAGGGTTGGGCGGAGTGGGCACCATCCATCGACAGAATCCATATATCGTAGTCATTGTATGTGTCCGGTTTGGTCTGGATGAAGGCAAATCTCATCCCATCCGGCGACCAGGAACCCACATACTGGTTGTAGGGGCTAGGGCTCAACTGTTCAGCATCACCAACACCGTCGACCGTACTCGAAAACAGATTGAGAATCCCGTTGCGATTCGATCCAAAAACGAAGGTTGCACCGTTCGGTGACCAGATCGCCGTACCACCGCCTTCAGATACCTGGATATCGCGGGCGCGCCGATCGAGATCGTAGGTCCAGATCTGGCTGCTCTTGTAAAAAGTGTCGACTGCCACTCTAGAGCTATCGGGAGAGAGACGGACAATATGATACTTGGCCGGCTCGATACCGATCGATTCCACCTCGCCGCCTCGATCCACCCAGACGATGTCCCTCTTGCTCTCGGGAACAACCGAACCCCCAATGTAGGCAAGGGATCCAGTACTGGAAACGGCGAACTGAGCACTGCCACTGCTATCTCGAGCATTCCCGGTGTAGAGTGCGTGGCTGACACCCTCTAGGACCGGAAACTCAGGGCCGGTCACCGCCAATCCCGCCCGGTCGAACGGCACCGCCCACAATGTCCCTTCCCGGGCAAAAACCAGATGCCCCGATCGGAAATAGCGGGCGTCCAGACCTCCCTCGATCAGGACTTTCCGTTTTCCCGTGTCCAGGGACTGAACGGCGATTACCCCGTTGGTCGAATTCGGGTTTGCGTAATTCTGTAGCAGTACCGAAAAAAGCACCGCATTGACGCCGGGGATCGCGTGGGGAAATCGATGGCTTAC
Source organism: Acidobacteriota bacterium (assembly GCA_965218775.1). GTDB lineage: Bacteria > Acidobacteriota > UBA6911 > RPQK01 > JAJDTT01 > CAUZIZ01. The sequence continues at coordinate 209,284 of CBDCLS010000003.1, forward strand.
CTCTCCCGCTGCTTGATCCAGCTCGGTGAACTGCTCCGGCTCCCCTCCCTGGGCGGAGACTCGCCAGAGAGGACCACTCAATTCACAGGTGAAGACTATGGTGTCGTATGAGGCAAAAGTAGCACCGAATGCCTGCAGGCACTCGCAGATCGTGGTGGGCGGCCCTCCCTCGAGAGGGTACTTCTTGAGCTTGGTTCCCGAACCGTCGGCGGCGGGTGACACCGCCCCCAGCCAGGCTCCGTCCGGCGAAAAAAAAGGCATCCACGTGACGTCATCGGAAAGGCGATCAGCGTTCCACCGATCCAAGGACCGAATGTAGAGGGTCTGCTGGTTTCGAGCACGGGAAGCCACAAACGCCAGGCGCGAACCGTCAGGGGAGAACGCTAGTCCGGTGCGAAACTGGTGAGCAAGTATCTGGCCACCCGCTGGCATCTCCCATCTTGAGATCGGCGCCTCCGGGATCGGGGCCAACCAGCCTCGCATGAGCCATGCCAGGACCATCAGCATCGGCACCACGGCCCAGGGAACGAGGCGCTTCTTCAGGGGCGTTGGTACGAAATCAAGGACCAGGTCTTCTTTTGCAGCGCCGGCGAGACATTCATCCAACACGATGCGGGCGTCTCCCATGTCCCGGAGACGCATGTTGGGATCTTTACGCAGACACCGTTCCAGCAGCCTGCGAATCCTACCAGGGGTTTCTGGCGGCAACTCCTCCAGGCTGGGATCCTCGTGAATGACCGCGGCAAGTGTTTCGGTGAGGCTCTTGCCCGCGTACATCCCTTTTCCGGTCAAGATCTCGAACAACACCAGGCCGAAGGACCAGATGTCGGTCCGCTTGTCCAGCTCCTGTCCCCGCGCCTGCTCCGGACTCATGTAGGCCGCCGTCCCCAGGACGACTCCCTGCTGTGTCGCCTCGGGGCCCACCGTAAGGGAATCCGACTCCTCTTTTGAGAGCTCGGTCGACTTGGCCAGACCGAAGTCCAGGACCTTGACCGTTCCTTCTGGGGTGATCTTGATGTTGGCCGGCTTCAGGTCCCGATGGATAATGCCCTTCTCGTGGGCCACCTCCAAGGCCTGCGCGATCTCCAAGGCAATCTGGAGAGCCTCGTCCGCCGGGATGGGGCCTCGGGCGATCCGCTCCGCCAGCGTCGGACCCTCCACCAGCTCCAGGACGAGCGCTCGCAGCTCGCCTGATTCCTCCAGGCCGTGGATGATGCTGATGTGAGGATGATTGAGCGAAGCCAGCACCTCTGCTTCCCGCTGAAATCGGCCCAGCATCTGGCGATCCTGGGCGAACTTCTCCGGCAGGATCTTGAGGGCCACCTCACGGCTTAGCTGAGTATCGGTAGCACGGTACACAGCGCCCATTCCGCCCTCGCCGAGTTTGGCGGTAATCTGGTACTGGTTGATGGTCTGTCCTATCAACGAAACCTCTGGGTTTGGGGAGAATCTACCGAGTAGATACTAGATCCTTCGACCATGAACGGCAACATCGTTCACAAGGTCCAGTTCGCCGGCATTCTCTCAGGGCAATCGCCTCTGGCCCCCTGCTGCTTCTTCGTCGAAGGAGCCGAAGATTCGGCCGAATCGAAGGTCTGAGTAGTCTCCGACATCGTTAGCGGAAAGTTTGGAAGTTTGACCCTTCTCTTGCTTCTCAATCTTCCTGTAAAGTATAGTTTCACATATATGTTTCGGGAGGTTGATTTATGGCACAAGTGACGATCTATGTCGATCGAGCGACAGAGAAGCGAATGCGGGCTGCGGCCGCCGAAGCACGCCTGTCCCTCAGCAAATGGATTTCGGGACTTATCCGAGAAAAAACTAGAGATGAGTGGCCTGAAAGTGTCAAAGCGATGGCCGGCGCTTGGCCCGACCTACCAACCGCCGAGGAGATCAGGCCAGGGGAGGATGCCGATCTAGCCAGGGAGACACTTTGAGGTACGTTCTGGACACTAACACCCTGATCTACTTCTTCAAAGGCATGGGAGACGTCGCTCAACGTCTGTTGAGTTCTCGACCGGAGCAAGTCGCCATTCCAGCGATCGTTCTCTACGAGTTGGAGGTTGGGATTGCCAAGTCGAAGAACGCTAGACGGCGTCGGAAACAACTCGATGAGTTCATTGAAATCGTCCCGGTTCTGGTATTCGGCAAAACCGAAGCTCGAGCTGCTGCCGCCATCCGCGCCTGGTTGGAGAACAAGGGGACTCCGATCGGACCTCTCGATATCCTGATAGCCGCTACCGCGCACGCTCACAGTGCCACCCTGGTCACACACAACACTCAGGAGTTCGGCCGGGTGAAGGGGCTGAAGCTGGAAGACTGGTTCGGGAATGGATAGCGGCGTGGCGGTGGTCTCCATACCGCCGTCTATTTCGGGAACAGACGTTTTCCCTGCTCCTCGGTGTAGATATCATTGGCAAACGCCCAGAACTGTGCGGTGATGAAGACATTGAGGACAAATATGTTCAGGACCAGCAAGAGGGCCGAGACGCTCTCGCCCCCTCTTACCTCTGTGAAAAGCGACAGAGCTCGGTCAAGCCAGCCCTTTCTGCCATTCGGGGTCGCTGCAGCAGGTGACATCAGTTGGTGGTCGGCACCAGTTCCTCCAGTTCCTCGAACCAGTTGAGGACAACGCGTACCTTGTTTCCGTAGTAGGCGGCATGAAGAGTGCGATCGATTTCTGCTTCATCCTCTCGGACCATCAGGAAACGCTGCCCATCCGGGCGCACATCGTAGGATCGGAACTGCACATTGGAAAGGTAGGGTCCTTCAAAGAGCTTTTCCGGACTGCCTGGGCGACCGTCCTCGCCGATCTCGACTGCCCAAAGCTTCCTGTCGTAGCGATAGAACAGTTCCCGACTGCTTGCTGACCACGCCGGAGAGAAGCCTCCCCGGGTCGAAATCTGTCGCTTTCTCCCAGGTCCCGGATAGGCCTGAAGGTAGACCTGGTGTCCACCAGACTCTGCCGAGACGTAGGCCAACCATCGGCCGTCAGGAGAGAACTCGGGCTGCGATAGCTCAAACCGCGACTCGAGGAAAACCTCCGCAGAATCCGAGCCCTCCTTCGACACCGTCCAGATATCGCCGCCAGAGGCTGCGTCCAACTGCACGAAGGCGAGTCTTTCTCCGTTCGGCGACCAGGAACCCGGAACCTGGGGCAGATCTCCGGAAGTCAAACGTGCAGCACCGCCTCCCGAGTCGACCGGCTTCCAGAAAAGCATGCGCTGGCCCTCTCTTTCCGAGGCAAAGGTCACACGGTTGCCGTCCGCTGACCAGATGGGCCACATGTTGTCACCCTCGAAGGTCTGCGGCGCCCTTGCTTCCCGGGCCAGGTCAAACGTCCAGATGCTGGAGCTTTTGTAGAGAGTGTCCAGAAGAAGGCGGTTGCCATCCGGAGAGCGCCGGACGGAGACGTATTTGGCAGGGTCGAGGTTGATGGGTTCTTCTACTCCCTTACGGTCTACCCGAACCAGCTGCCGCTTGGCCTCGGGGAAGAGCGAGCCGCTGATGTAGGCGAGCGTTCCGGAATTGGAAAAGGTAAACTGACCGGCACCGGTTTCCTGGCCCGACACGCCCGAGTAGATCGCGTGACTGACATTCTCCTGGATGGGAACGGTGGGACCACTCAGCTCCAGCTTCTGGAGATCGAAGGGAGCCGCCATCAGAGTCCCTTCCAGGGCATAGACCAGGTGTCCAGTGGGCACATATCGGGCATCTGAGCCTCCCTCTATCAAGATCGTTTTCTCCTGGCTTCCCAGCGCGTGGACCGCGATCTGCGACTTGCTCCAACCGGTGGTATCGGTCTGAAAGCGCATCACCGTGAAGAGCACCGCCTCCGCGCCCGGCAGCACATGAGGAAGCCGATGGCTCACCTCTCCAGCTACCCGATCCAGTTCTGTGATCGCAGCCGGCTCTCCTCCCGAGGCCGACACCCGCCAGAGTGCACTCTCCTGATCCGGAGCGAAGACGATGGTGTCGTCCGCAGCCCAACTCGCCCCGAAGGGCAGTTCGGCATCGCAGATTGTCGTGGAGGTGCCTCCTTCGAGAGGGTATTTTTTCAGCTTCTTATCGGTGGACGACCAGACGCCCAGCCACTCACCATCGTGAGAAAAGAAAGGAAGAGTGGCGTTTCCGGCGTCTTGGAGGGGCGTCGTTTGCCCTCTCTCCAAGGAGTGGACATAGACCTTCCTCTTGGAAGCGTCCCCCGGGGGGGCTGCGACGAAGGCCAGCTGTTTTCCGTCTGGCGAAAGATCGACCCCACGGCGAAACTGATGGTCGAGGACCTCGGCTTCTGCTGCCGGGATCTCGAACCGCGCTATCTTCTTTTCGGTGTCATCGGGCGGCGCCGGCCAGAAATACACTACCGCGGCGAACACGACCGCCACCGCCACCGGCAGCAGAGGTGCCCACAGAGGGGTTTCTCGGGGAAGCGGCACTGGAGACAGCTCATCAGGCTGGGTGACGCACTCGTGAATCGTGATGCGAGCTTCACCCATATCCCGTATCCTCAGCTTGGGATCTTTCCTGAAACATCGCCCCAATAGGTCCCTGATCTTCTGGGGAGTGTCTTGGGGAAGCGCATCCAGGTTCGGTTCCTCGTGGATTACTGCGGCAAGGGTCTCGGTGAGGCTTCTGCCCGTATACATCCCCTTGCCAGTCAACATTTCGAAGAACACCAGGCCGAAGGCCCAGATGTCCGACCGCTTGTCCACCGCCTGGCCCCGCGCCTGTTCGGGACTCATATAGGCCGCCGTTCCCAGGATGATGCCCTCTTGGGTGGCCTCCAATGTCAGGGTGGGAGAGTTGGCCAACTCCTGCCGTGACAGCTCTCCTTCCATCGCCTTGGCGAGGCCGAAGTCCAGGACCTTCACCGCTCCCTCGGGCGTGATCTTCACATTGGCTGGCTTCAGATCTCGGTGAATGATGCCCTTCTCGTGTGCCGCTTCCAGGGCTTGAGTCATCTCCAGAGCCATGGGAAGAGCTTCGTCAACTGGAATGGGACCCTGGGCGATCCTCTCCCCGAGAGTCGGACCTTCCACCAGTTCCAGGACCAACGCCCGAACTTCGCCTGATTCCTCCAGCCCGTGAATGGTGCTGATGTGGGGATGATTGAGCGACGCCAAAACCTCGGCCTCCCGCTGAAATCGCCCCATTCTCTGGCGATCCCGGACGAATTTCTCGGGCAGGATCTTCAGCGCCACCTCCCGACCCAGGCGGGTGTCGGTGGCCTGATAGACGGCACCCATCCCGCCCTCGCCGAGCTTCTTCGTAATCTTGTAGTGATTGATGGTTTGTCCTAGCAAGTCTTGCCTCCAAGCTGAAATCGAGGAGCGCCTTCTTCCTGTCCTTGCCCTTGTCTTTGCCCTGACCTCGGAGACGCTGGGCCGGAAATACGAAGTCCTTTCAGGATTCACGGATTCCCCGGCTGCTCAAGCCAGTTCCAAAATAGATCCACTGCAACTGCCGCGCCAAAACTCCGAGCTATCTGACCTGGGGCCGATGGTTTAAGATAACTTGTTGACTAGAAAGAAGAAACCACCAAATCTTCAAGCTTGAGGGATCGTCCCGAATCTGTGGGATTAAGGCCGGATATCTATCTCCTCGGATAACTAGTGCGCTGTAACATAGCGTACTAGCTATCCAAAGGGTTAGCGGAACTTCCGACTACCAGAGAATCGGCACTTCGAACCGCCTGAAGATCCGATCGGAGCTCACCAATGTCAGTTTTTCCAATTGGCTCTGTGCAATCAGCATCCGATCAAAAGGATCTCGATGCTCACCTCGCAGGGAGCCGGCGTGCAGCGCGTGCTCTAGCGTGATCGGTAATACCTCGATCCGAGCCCGGCGTAGCAGCCCTGGTAGGTCTCGGACTGCCTCTCCGGCCTCTGGAAGTTTTCCCAGACGGTGCTTCGTCGAGATTTCCCAGGCCGAAGCGCTGCTTACCAGGATGTCGTTGGCCGGATCAGAAATTGCCGCTCGAGCTCGTTCAGAGAGAGCGGGATCGTCAAAAAGCCACCAAAGCAGGGCGTGGGTGTCAAGCAGGACCCTCACCGCTCCCAGGCCTTGAGCTCTTCCTCAGGGAGGGGGTCGAAGAATGCCTTGGTAACACTCCCCTTTGCAATCCCAGGGGTTCGCGGCAACTGATCATCCAACGGGACCAGACGAGCGCAGGGATGACCCGCCTTGGCCAGAATAATCTCTTCCCCTTGTCGCACTCTCTCCAAAAGGCGGGAGAGGTGGGTCTTCGCCTCATGAACATTCACGATTGAAGTCATAATTGAGATAGTAAACTAAGCTGATGGACTAAGACAAATTCGGGATTCCTTATCCTGGGCTAGCTACTTGGTTTCCAGGCCGCCGTGCATCGAGCTCTGGGCTCGAAAAAAGAAGGATACTTCGGTCTGGTGGAGACCAAAGCTACGTCTTCAACCCCTCAGGCCAGGAACTTGGGATCGCAGCGGACCACGTCCACTTCCTGGATGGAACTGGTGATGACGTCGTTGCCGAATTCCAGATGGAGACCTCGGGCAGCTACCAGGTTGGAGTGGACGGCGTTACCGCCCCAGGTACACCCGGTGATGGTCGTTCTCAGTGGAGAAAGGCCCTTCCGGTCAAACCATCCCCCAGAGACACAATAGAGGTCGTTTCCCAGCACGTGGATGGAATAGGTCGAGTTGCGGGTCTTCACCCAGATGCAGTCACCCAGACACAAGTCCGATCTTCGCACCGCGTCAAGCCCGCCCAGGTTCCGGACGAAGGCGTCGAGGGTGCGGTGTCGGCCACTCTGGGTGATCATTTCAGGGCCGCTTGAGCTCTTCGAACCAGTTGAGGACAATTCTTACCTCGTTTCCGTAGAATTCTTCGAGCCTGGCACGATCCTTTTTGTCGTCGCTTCGAATCATCAGAAAACGCTGTCCGTCCGGACTGACGTCATAACTTCTTATCGGACTGGATCCGATGTAACTTCCCTTAAAAAGTTCAACCGGATTGCCCGCTCGCAGGCGGCTGCCATCTATCGTGATCCGAACTGCCATCATCTTCCGGTGGTCGACACTCCTGTAGAAGAGCTCGTCTCCGCTTTTCGACCAGGATGGAGCCGTGCCGCCCGCCGTCGAAATCGGCTCCCTTTTTCCGAGTTCGGGAAAAGGTCGCACCTAGACCTCCTCTCTGCCAGACTCATTGGTCACGTAGGCTAGCAGTTTACCATCCGGTGAAATTTCCGGGTGGGTCTCATCGAATCGCGAATGCAGGAGCACCTTGGCAGACCGGTTTTCCTTCATTGATAGTATCCAGATGTCCGAACCAGTTTTCGGGTCGGACTCCACAAAGGCGAGCTTGCTTCCGTCGGGTGACCACGAACTTGGATTCTGCGGATGCTTGCTAGGACTCAGATGCTCTGGCTCGCTGCCTCTGTCAACCGGCATCAAAAACAGGTTCCTCTGCCCCGACCGATTCGAGCCGAAGACGACTGATGAGTCGTTGGAAGTCCAAATCGGGAAGTAGTTGAGATCGGAGAGGGTCTGCCGAGTTGGGGCACCTCGAGCCAGGTCATGGGTCCATATCTCCTTCCTCTTGTAGAAGGTGTTGTAGGCTACCCTTAACCCATCCGGAGAGAGCCGAACTGCCAGGTACTGGTTGGGGGCGATTCCAGTGGCTTCCTCTCCTCCACTCCGGTCCACCCACACCACCTCACGCTTGCTCTCCGGCAAAAGCGGCCCGGCAACGTAGGCGAGCGATCCGGAAGCGGACAAGGCGTAATGGGCGGCGCCGGTTTCGTTGACAGTGTCGCCCACGTAGATACTTTGGCGAACGCCTTCTTGAACTGGAAACGCCTTTTCAGTGACGGCCAGGCTCGTAAGGTCGAAGGGGCACGCCATCAAAGTCCCTTCCCGCGCAAAGATGAAATGGCCGGTGGACGCGTAGCGGGCGTCGACCCCGTTTTTCATCAGGGACTTCCTCTCCCCGGTTTCCAGCGATTGAACCGAGATTTCAGCCTGGCTCCAGTCGACCGATGCAACCTCGTAGCGCAACACCGTAAAGAGTACTGCCTTCCCGCCAGGCAGCAGATGCGGAAAGCGATGGCTGACCTCTCCAGCCTCTTTGTCGAGCTCCGTAATCTGCCTCGGCTCCCCTCCGGAGGCGGAGACTCGCCAGAGTCCGCTGGCAGCACTGCAGGCAAAGACAATGTTGTCGTCCGAGCCCCAACTCGCACCATAGGGCTCCTCGCAGTCACAGATCGTGGTCGAGGGTCCTCCATCCAGGGGAAACTTCTTGAGCTTGCCCGTTGTCTGGCCCGGGGAACCCGAATAGGCTCCCAGCGAATCTCCATTGGGAGAGAAGAAGGGCTGCCAGAGGTTCTCGGAGGCTGAAACCGGAGTCTCTCCCCACTGAGAGAAGGACCGGACATGGATGCCGGTCTTGGAAGGCTCTTCCCTGCTCCTGGAGACGTACGCCAGCTTTCCGCCGTCCTCCGACAGAGCAAACCCGTGGCGAAAGCGATGGTCCAGGACTTCGCCCACTCCCGCCCGGATTTCGAAGCGTGACACCGACCCTGTGGGGATCGACGCGGAAGGCATGAAATACCAGCCGGCCACCGCGAGCAACAGAACCGCTGCCCAAGGAGCCAGGCGCTGCCACAGAGGGGGGGGGGTGGTACGGACTCAATCACCTCAGTTGATGTCGCTTTAGGATCGCTTAAATACTCCTGAAGAACGATGCGGGCGTCGCCTATGTCTCGCAGCCTCATCCTGGGATCCTTGTGCAGGCATCGCTCCAACAGCTCCCGGCTCTTCCTGGGAGTCCCTTTTGGCAACTCCTCCAGGTTGGGTTCCTGGTGAATTACGGCGGCGATCGTTTCAGTGAGGCTGCCGCCGGAGTACATCCCCTTGCCAGTCAGCATCTCGACCAGGATCAGGCCGAAGGCCCAAATGTCGGTCCGCTTGTCCACTACCTTTCCTCGGGCCTGCTCGGGACTCATATAGGCCGCCGTGCCCATCACGATTCCCTCGCGCGTGGCTTCCAGCGTCAGCGTCGGGGACTTGGCCAGTTCTGCTTCCGACAGCTCCGTCTCCAACGCCTTGGCCAGGCCGAAGTCCAACACCTTGACCTTCCCCTCGAGGGTGATCTTCACGTTCGACGGCTTCAGGTCGCGGTGAATGATGCCCTTCTCGTGGGCTACCTCCAAAGCCTGGGCCATCTCCAGGGCAAGGCGATGGGCCTCCTCCACCGGGAGGGGTCCCTGCGCAATCCGCTCCGCCAGGGTGGGACCCTCCACCAATTCCAGAACCAGCGCTCGCACATTGCCCGATTTCTCGAGGCCGTGAATGGTGCTGATGTGAGGGTGATTGAGAGAAGCCAGGAGTTCCGCTTCTCGCTGAAACCGGCCCATTCTCTGCGGATCTTCGACAAACTTCTCGGGCAGGATCTTCAGCGCGACTTGCCTACCCAAGCGACTGTCAGTGGCCTGGTAGACCGCACCCATACCGCCTTCCCCGAGTTTGGCCGTGATCTTGTAGTGATTGATGGTCTGGCCTAGCAAAGTAGTCTCCAGATCGTGGGACTGATCTGCTCATACTAACCCCCGGGCCTCGGAAGGGCAACGCCGCGAGACAAAGAGTTGCGATGAGGACAGTGCTTCGGATCTGGAATGTGCCGGAAATGCGCTCTATACTGGGGCAATAACGTTCAGGCCCGGAGTGAGAGGTAGACTATGTATCCTAAGCTGATTGGTCTACACGGTCCCCTCAAGGACACGGAGTTACCGCTTAGTGAAGAGAGCGTCTCCATCGGTCGTCACGACGAGAACGTTCTTCGCATCTCCGACCGGCGGGTCTCAAGGCATCACTGCCAGATTAACAGGGAAGAGGAGGAGTTCCGGGTGTCCGACCTGGGGAGCGCGCACGGGACCTTCGTCAATGGCATACCGGTCAAGGATCAAGTGTTGGCACATGGAGATCAGATCAGGGTGGCGAGCTCAGTCTTCTGGTTCCTGCTCCATGAGGAGGACTCACCTGCGGCCGTTCCAGTCGAATTGGACCAACGAGAGCTAACTTCTCAGACCACTACCATGCTCCCGGGATGGGGCTCCCGGTATCTGACCGGGGAGGCGGTCCAGGAGGGAGAGGGAACCGCCGATACGTTGGCACGCAGCCTGAGCGCTCTGCTCAAACTCAGTACCGAGATCAATTCGGTTCGAGAATCCGAACCGCTGCAACGGAAGCTGCTGGAATCCATTCGTGAGGTGATTCCAGCACATCGCTGCGTCTTCCTCACGAGAGACGACGAGGGAAATGGCTACAGCCCCAGCGTGGCCTGGGATCACTCAACGAAAACCGACCACCCAGTTCAAGTCAGTCGTACCATTGTCGACCGGGTCGCTGCCGATCAATTGGCCATCTTGAGCCAGCACGTTCCGCAGGACAAGGACTTGAACGAAGCTCAAAGCCTGATGGCCTCGGGTGTGCAGTCCGTACTCTGCGTTCCGCTAATGGCTCTGGATCAACTCCTAGGTGCTATCTACCTTGAGACGAATGATCCGGCCAAGCCCTTCCATGAAGACCATTTACACCTGCTGACCGCGATGGCGGGCATCGGGGGAGTGGCCCTACAGAATGCTCACTATCTGGAGTGGCTCGAAAACGAGAACCTTCGACTCCAGGAAGATCTTGCAATCGAACACGACATGGTGGGCGACAGCCCCGCCATGCAGAGGGTCTACGATCTCATCGCCAAAGTTGCACCGGCAGAGGCCAGCGTCCTGATCTGCGGCGAAAACGGAACTGGGAAGGAGTTGGCGGCACGGGCCATCCACCAGAACAGCGCTCGGTCGGACAAGCCGTTCGTAACGATCAACTGCGCCGCTCTGGTGGACAGCCTCCTCGAGAGCGAGCTGTTCGGACACGAGAAGGGAGCCTTCACGAGCGCGAATGCGCAAGCCCGGGGCAAGCTGGAAGTCGCACAGGGTGGGACCGTGTTCCTGGACGAGATTGGGGAACTGGCACTCACACTACAAGCAAAGCTTCTTCGTGTCCTGGAGGAGCGGGAGTTTGAGCGCGTGGGAGGGACTCGGCCGGTCAAGGTCGACATACGCTTGATCGCCGCAACCAACAAAGACCTGGAGAAGGAAATCGAGAACGGAAGTTTCCGCCGGGACCTGTTCTTCCGTCTCAACGTAGTCTGCCTGACCATGCCTCCGCTGCGAGAGCACCGAGAGGACATCCCGCTCCTGGCGCAGTACTTCGCGTCCAAGTTCGGCGAAGCCTGCAAGCGGACGGTCACGGGAATCTCTCCTAAAGCCCGGACTTGCCTGGTTGGCTACCCTTGGCCCGGCAATGTACGTGAGCTGCGAAACGCCATCGAGCGAGCCGTCGTTCTGGGTTCGAGCGATATCATCCGACCCGAGGACCTCCCCGAATCCGTGATCGACAGCGAGCCTGGCAGCGGCGATGTGGAGAACTTCCATGAAGCCGTCAAGCAGCGAAAGAAGGAGCTCATCCTGAAGGCGGTGAAGGACTCCAACAACGTTTTCACCGAGGCGGCACAGCGACTTGGACTCCACCCCAACTATCTCCACCGGTTGATACGAAATCTGGATCTCCGAGAACAATTGAAGTAGCTCCCAAGGAGTTAACCTGAAACTTGAATAGTGAGCAGTGGTGCAGTGATCAGTGAGGAGTACCGGAAATAGTGCCACTAATGGATGGATTGCCAGTATGACGAAGCCGAGTCCGTCAGAGCCGCGAACGACTTGATCCGTTAGCAGTATGAGGCCCAGTTCCGAGGAGAGAGCTGGACGACTCGTCCGGCGCTTCCCGCGCTCGCAGAATTTCCCCTATCCCCGATCCAAGTTTCTTTCCTGTATGATCCGGCCGTCTGCAGCCGGTGGCGCTGCTAACCTGAAACTTCATTGGAACCTCGCACGTCCCGTTCACGGATGGCTGCAAGAACTATGGAAGCCTGAAGCGCGAGCGAGGGGGTGGTCGAATGCCTTTTGGCAACTCATCTCGCAGATTCCCAACCCCTCGCTCGCGCTTCAGGCTTCTATGGCTCAGTCAGTTTCTTTCTCGAATGGGGCCAGCACCGCAGGGGGCAGCACTAACCTGAAACTTCATTGGCGAACGAAGCGCGGCTCATCTCCGCAGGTGGTTCAGGGTGTAGGCTGCCAGCCGGGCGACGATAGGCTCACCATCTTTGGAGCGGATCCCTTTTCCTGGGCGGAGTTCATAGACGCGTCCCGCCACCAGAACCTTCAAGTGAAGAGAGACCCGGTGTCCATCCCTTGAAATAGAGACCTTTTCGATCGGAACTGGGGCGACATCCGTCTTGGGAGAGCCGTAGTCGGCATGATAGCGGTAATAGTAGTGGATCATCGAATAGTCACCGGGATCGGCTGCGGTCTTGGGATCAACTGCTTTTGTGAAGACCAGGTCGAAGCCGTCTCTGGTCAGCCGCATCTCGCGGATGTCCATCGGGGTTGCGCCGGTCCAGACGACCCGCTGTAAGCCTTCTCCGGCTCCCCAGATGCGTGAGGTCTGTGCCACGTATAGGGCACCATCGGAGGAGAACGCCAGACGGATGCCTCCTTTTCGAAGGCCGTTCCCTTCGATGAATGGGAAACATGCTCCCTGATACTCGCCTTCTACCTTCTCGATATAGGCCCGGTGAATCCGGGGATAGGTCCAGTCGGCAACGAACATCTGCCCGCTGTAAGGACCAAACCTACCGCCCGTGAGATCCTGCAGAGGCTGCCCTAGAGAACCCGCCATGTCATTCTGAGGAAACTGGATCGCGGGCAGCTTGCGCCGACTGGCCAGCACCTCGATCTCGATGTTGACGGGATCTACACCGAGAAAATCGGGATGCCAGTTCAGCGACCCAGGATGCCCGTGAAAAGCCCCGGCCGTCACATGATGCAGGGGCGAGGTGCCCACCCAATCTCCCTGGTTGTCCGTGACGAACAAGTCTCCTTCCTGGTTGAAAGTGAGACCGTTGGGCTGTCGGAACCCGGAGGCGAACGGGAGGAATCGACCCGCCGCGGTGATCTTGACTACCCAGCCCCGATAGGAAACCGGCGAGTAGTGTCCGACCTTGGACACCGTACCTGCAATCGGTCGCTTTGCCTTCTTGCCCTGCTTTGTCAAGGTTCCCCGCACCGGCAACCGGGGAGCACCCGAGGAGGCAGATCCCAGAGCGATGTAGAAGTTCCCTCCCCGATCGCGGACCAGGCCATAGGTGAATTCATGATAGTTACCCGACATCCCCCACTGGTCGGCGAGCGTCTCGTAGAGGTCGCCCCTTCCATCGCCGTCGGTGTCGACGACCCGAGTCAACTCGGGAAGCTGGGACACGAAGTACTCGCCTGGCCCCCCCGCTACGATCCCCATGGGAGTCTGGAATCCGGATGCGAACTGGCTCCACCTCATAGTTGCAGGGTCCCTACGATAGACACCTCCTCGACGAAAGCAGGCAACCAGCCGACCGAGTGAATCGAACTCGATCCCGCTGACCTCGGGCGCAATTCCCTCAGGCGTTTCTACCGTCTCGACTCGAAAACTCGTAGGAGAGACCTGGGCGACGGCAGGAGCCTGGCCGAACAGGACCGCCCCCAACAAGACGGAAGCTCGAAGGTAGGCTTTCATCTCCCCCCCTTGATCCGCACCATGATTTCGAAGCGAGCGTCTTTTTCGATCGGAACGCGGACGCTCCCCTGTTGGGCTGTCCCCGAACTCGAGAGGATCTCGACAGGACCTTCGATGTTCACCGCGAACCGCAGCGGGGTATCGACCCGCTCAATCCGGAACCGCCAACGAAAGCCGGCCGCCTCTTTGATCGGGAGGATGTGCTCGTACACCCTAGCTCCGCCGACCTGGTAGCGGAACTCTGGCGAGCCCTCCTTCCACCGGTATCCTCCAAAGCGGATCTGGGGCTGACGATCGGAAGAACCCAGCCGGAACGGAAAGCCGGTCGACTTGAAGAAACGCTCTCCCTCGATCTGAGCCGTGGGAGTCAAGCGGTCGGCTCCCAGTTTCTTTCTCAGAGTTTCCTCGAGATTGAGGAATCCGCCCTTCCAGGCGTAGAGTAGGCGACAGGAACCGGCATCGAAACAGTATGAGATCCCAGCGGGCATTCCCACCGCAATCGCCGCCGGAGTCGCCTCTGGCATGTAAGCGCGAACGATCACAGCTTCCCCGGAGGGACGTGGCCGGGATTCTGCCGCCCAGGGATCTGGCCCTGGGGCCAGCCCTCCGGGCAGGGGTCCAGTTGCGTCTACGCCGAGCGCGGCCCAGATATCCTGGACGCTCGCATCAAACTCTTCCTGCCCAATGTCCGTGAAGTGGGTCGGCATAGAGGTTCCGGTCAGGATTCTGCTGGGATCCAACATGAAGCGTCGATACCAGTCGTAGCGCAGCCTGTGAGCGGCCTCCACCAGCTGCGGGCCTCTTTCACCCGACGCCAGATGATCACCCCAGTCGTGACAGCCAACACACCCCAGTCCTCCCGCTTTCGCATCCCTACCCAGCAGTTTCAGTCCACGCCCCAACTGCGCCTGGGACGTGAGTGCCTCAACCCCGGAGGAAGAGGGGTCGAGGCCGGAGGCCTTCGCGAAGGCTTCGGTGAAGGGCTTTACCTGTCTCAGATCGAATTGTGGCATACGGATGGACAGCCAATTTCGCAGTCGGACATCCCGCAGCAAGACCCGCTTCAAGAACGTCGGGGACAGCTTTTCTCCGGCGTCGGTAAGCACTGGGACTCCAGCTCGACCATCACTCAAATGATCCATCTGATGACAGGCGGTGCAGCGGAGCCAGCGGAGCCGTCTATAAAAGTCGTAGATGGGTGCGGGGCTGATGTCGGGCGATCTCTTCTGTGCATCCAGGAAGGCCCGAATCGCGGCACGCTGCCCTTCGTCCAGACGATACCGAGGTAGTGGTGGATCGGGTGCATCCGCAAGACACCCACCGTCGAGAGACAGCTCTTCCAGAGCGGGCCCCGAACCGTTATCGGGAGCAGATTCGTGATCCCCTAGATCGTGACAGGACAGGCATCCCGATGACCGAATCAGGACCTTTCCGCGGGCCTCGCTCCCTCCCTCCACTTGCTCTTCCAACCAACCCTTTCTCGATCGGGTCAGGTAGGCCGCCAGCTGAAGCGCCTCAGGATCGTTCAAATGCATCGAAGGCATCAGGCTCCCAGGGCTATGAGCCAGGGGATCTTTCAGATATTTGGCCAGGCTCTCGACACTCATCTTAGATCCGATTGCTTCCAAGGAAAGGCTTTCTGCTGAATGGCAGGCGGTGCAACCCAGATATGAATACAGCTCCTGGCCCCGATCTACGTCGAGGCTCGAAGGGGCGACATCTCGGATCGGAGGATCTGTTCCCTGCAACGCAGAAAGAAAAGCAGCGACGTCTTTGGCCGACTGCGAGTCGAGCAAGGCGGGCATCGTAGCATCTGGGCGGACCGCGGTTGGATCGAGTAACCATTGGTAGATCCAGGGAGACTTGAGCCGGGTCCCAACTCCGCTCAGGTCGGGACGGCCGCGAGGATCCAGGGAACCCGACCTGCTTTCATGACAGTTGACACATCCCAGGCTTTCCACCAAGTCGCGACCCAGCTCGAGTCGATCCTGGTCCTGGTTGAGGACGTCCTCCCGGCTGTGGGAGAAGACCCGCGAGGGGATCGGCTCCAGCGGAAAATGCTCCGATTTCCACTGCAGCCGGAGTTGGGCGGGTCCAGGCTGGCGACGGTATCCTATCTTCACGCGGTGCAGACCCGAAACAAGGCGCACTGCTCTGTCGCCGATTCTCTCTCCTCCGATCTCCACCTCGGCGCAGCTCTCGAATCGATAGTGGCCCGTCTCAAGAATCGAAAGCACTCCTTCCCAATCCGCCTCAAAATCAACGTCCAGAGAGGGATGCAAGGACTCTTTACTGCTCAGGTAGAAGTTGGGCGTGGGTGTCACCAGACGAACGCTTTGCCGTCCGTCGCTGTAGGTCGCTAGCAACCCCGGCTTGAGGTCCCCCGCTCGGGGGTCGTCACGGCGATCAGGTTGGCTGGTTTCCTGACACCCGCCGAGCCCAACGAGTACGAGTGCGGTAAGAAAACGGGTAATTTGAAGCAGCCTGCCGTTTGAGTTCACCGGGAACGTGATTATACGTCGAGCCGATCCTTACGGCAGGCCTTGATGAGTTGCCTGCTGTCCTCCCCATTCGCAACCGACATCGGAAGAGTCCTAACGAACTTCCTCACGCGTTTCGCAAACTGCAACGTTCTCTCCTCTAGATCGTACATGGTAACGGTAAGAGTTCCCCTCCAACCTAATAACGCAACTGTTAGAGAATCTATGATCGAAATCCGAGATAGAGAGGGCAACACCTTGGGCGGGCGATCTCGGAATCTGGGGTTCGGAGACTATTTCGAGACCCCCTTTTGTTATTGGAATTTGCGATTTGGAGTTTGTTTGTATCTTGTATCTTGTGATTTCATTTCGCTTTCGACCCAGCTTAGGGAACGAACTGGAACGAGTAGAGGCTGGCATCCCGCATCAGGAATCGGAGGCGCACCTTCTTTCCTGCCAGCGAAGCGACGTTTGAGCTGCCCTTCCAGCTAGCGTACGCCTCCAAGTAGTTACCGTTGATCTCGTCGGCAGCCTGGGCGCGGAATCCCTGTAAGGGACGGCCTGAGTCGTCCTGGATTTCTACCCGGACCGTACCACCCGCACCTGTGGACAGGTTCAACTGGAGCTTGTTACCAGAGAAGACCAGCGTTCGAGTGGTCAGCTCGCCACCAGCGTAGGCTGCGTCGGCGCTGATGAATCCGTCTATCCGGAGGGTGGCTCGTCCCCAGGACGCCGGACCGGTTCGGGTGGGATCGTTGTGTGCCTTCTTCCATCCTTCAAAGAAGAAGTGCAAATCATTGCCTACTCGGAATGCCAGAGGTTCCCTGACGAAGATCATTCCAGCCCAGAAGCTCCCCTGGGGACCCAGACGGATAAACGGTCTTCGCTCCGGTGTCCGATTCCACTGGATCCCGTCTCGACTGGTGGCGAGTTGCACGTCGGCAGTGCCTGGGAGCTGGCCGAGCTTTCCGTCTTTCTCGACGAATGCCTTCCAGTGACTGTAGATGGACGGTAGCGCGACGTAGACATTGGGTGTGTACTTGAAAATGGGAATACTGTAGAAGTCCACCCGGTTGGGAGCCTCCGAGTCAGCTTCGTCCAAGGCGTCGGGAGCCATGACGATCTCCTCCTTACTCCAATGGACGAAGTCCTTCGAGGTAGATCTTCCCAGACGCAGGAGCCGGGAAAGCCAGTTGTTGGGCCGGTTGTCGTAAATCCGGCCGTAGTACTCCTCTTGACGCGGATCGTAATAGGTCTTCACCCGGCTGTACGCAACGTAGCTGCCGACCCGATCGTCCCAGAAGGGCCTGAAACCGCCGTCTCCTGAGGTACCTAGCTTCCCAGTAATTCGGGTCCAGTGGATGCCGTCGGCGGAAGCGAAGCCATACTTGCCCTTCCCGTCGGGGAGCGGCTTGAGGCCGCCCAGGATGCCGTCGGTCGGAGGCGATAGCTTGAGCGCCATCTTGTACTTCTGGCTCGGGTCCTTGGCCTGCGGGTCGATGAAGACCGTGTTTACACCCGCACTCGAGTAGGCATAGGGAAACTGGTCGTTGGGAAAGAGGATGTTGTTGTCACGGGATCCCTGCCATTCGTAGAGCCCAAGGTTGGGCTTCCGCCAGTTGGATCCGTCATCCGATTCGGCATAACGCAGCAGACCGCAGTTCAGCTTCTGGAAGGAGTGATCACACGGTATACCCGGGCTCAGGTAGTAGAGCCGGAAGACGCCGCCATCGTGCATCATGAAGCCGCGTCCGGGCGCTGGGATCTTCTCCCCGGTGACATGAGCCTCGTTCATCCTCATCGTCACATCCTTCATGGACTCGACCAGGTGAGCGTCCCTGCCGTCCCCCTCCCAGGGACCCACGAAAAGCTGCTTTTCGCCTCCCACCTGGAGCACACCGCCCGCTCCGAAGAGACGGGAAGCGGAGATCAGGACAATGGTCAGAAGGGGACAAATTTGACGTTGGATTCCCATTGGCTAGGCTCCTCTCTCTGTCTCCGGGCAGCGGAGAGGTTCGCAGCCCTGGACTGCCACTCTTCCCTGAGGCCAAGATTTACTGCATGCCGTGGAAACAGAAGTTCCAAGATACAAGAAACAAGATACCAGGGTTGCCTCAGTCAATCGCGGTGAGAAGCGAGATTGATCTGACAAAACTGCCGGAACCGCTTGACAGACGCCACTACACCCCTTACGTTGAGTGAGGCCTCGGGCGATCAAAATTCGTATCAGCAGCATATGGCATCATAGCCAGCAATGTGGCTACAATTGATGAGTGCATACAACCCATGATGGATAAACGCCACCGCAAGCTCCTGATCATAGAGGATGAGAAGGTCATCGCAATGTTGTCGCTTTGCGACACTGTCAACAGGATTGTTACGACTGAGGACCATACAATCCGCCGCCTCCAGGGATACCTCTCCGGCAACCGCCCAACTCGATGACGCTCTTCACCGTACAGGCGGTCTTCTACTACATGGCGGCTGCTAGCATCACGAGCGCAATTCTGGCCGTGACACGGAAGAATCCTGTTCACAGCATGCTCTGGGTGCTGGCCCTCTTCCTACACGTAGCTGGCATCTTCCTGTTGCTGGACGCGGAGTTTCTGGCAGCGGTACAGGTGATCGTGTACGCCGGCGCCATCCTGATCTTCTACCTCTTTGTCCTGATGCTGCTCGACCTACCGGGCGAGGAGGCTGGGCCGCGCTTCGGCGCCCATTGGCCTTTCGCCGCCGGCGCGGGGCTCGGATTCGCAGCCCTGACCTGGCTCGCTCAGATCGAGCCGCTCGACCCCGTTGGAGCTGAGGCCGCACCCGCTGCAGCGCCTATAGCAGTGGAAGGTCCGGCTCTGGGTAGCCTTGCGCAGATGGGCACAGCGCTCTTCGGTCCCTTCGCGTTGCCCTTTGAAATAGCATCGCTGGTCCTCTTGGCCGCCATCGTGGGCGCGGTCGTGCTCGCCAGGAAAAGAGCAGCATCATGATCGTGCCCGTGGGTGTGGTTCTGGGACTGAGCGCTGTCCTCTTTGGGATCGGAGTGTTCGGCTTCCTGGCCCGGCGCAACATCATCCTGATGCTCGTCTCGGTCGAGGTCATGCTCAATGCAGTTAACCTCAGCCTGGCCGGATTCAGCCGGCACCTCAATGACCCGAGCGGCCAGGTCCTGGCCCTCTTCGTGATCGCCGTGGCAGCCGCCGAGGCAGGGGTCGGTTTAGGACTTGTGATCGCCTTGAACCGGAACAAGCCTGGGGCCGGCGTGGCGGACCTGACCCAGCTCAAGTGGTGACGGCGGTGGAACCAACCGGTAGCTCGATTTCAGTCATGCCTCTGCTGGCAGTGCTCGTCCCGGCTGTGGGCGCGCTACTCATTGCATGCACTGGCGAGCGTCGGGCCAATCTGAGGGAGTTCTGGTCCGTTGCAGCCGGTGTCGTGATGTTCGCTCTGGTAGCCGGCATGATCCCGGAGGTCCAGGCGGGCGGCAGGCCGGAATGTGTGCTCTTCCGGATCCTCCCCGGCATTGAACTAGCCTTTCGGGCCGACGCCTTCGGCCTCCTTTTTGCCTCGGGGGCGTCGCTCCTCTGGATCCTGACCTCGTTCTACTCGATCGGCTACATGCGTTCGCTTGAAGAGCACGCTCAAACCCGTTACTTTGCCTGCTTCGCTCTGGCCCTTTCCGCTACGTTGGGGGTGGCCTTCTCGGCCAACCTGTTCACCTTGTTCTTGTTTTACGAGGCCTTGACCCTGGTCACCTACCCCCTCGTGGGTCACAAGGAAACGGCCGAAGCCAAGGCCGGTGCCCGCAAATACGTCATCTATCTTCTGGGTGCGGCCAAAGTGTTTCTCGTGGCCGCCATAATCCTGACCTACAACGTGGCCGGAACCCTGGAGTTTCGCAGTGGCGGCATTCTGCCGGTTGAGAAGATTACGTCGCAGCCCATGCTGCTCTATATAATTTTTGCGCTGTTCCTTTTCGGATTCGCCAAGAACGCGATCATGCCGCTTCACAGCTGGCTGCCGGCGGCGATGGTCGCCCCCACCCCAGTGAGCGCATTGCTGCATGCGGTGGCCGTGGTCAAAACCGGGGTGTTCTCGACGCTCCGTGTCTTTCTGTTCGTTTTTGGCGCTGACGCCATGCGCGAGATCGGCGCGGACCAATTGGCATTGGGAGTCGCCTCGGTGACAATTCTGGTCGGTTCGCTCCTGGCGCTGGGACAGGACAACCTCAAGGCCCGCCTGGCCTTCTCCACGGTGAGCCAGCTCTCCTATATCATCCTGGGGGCGGCGCTCTTGACTCAAAGCGGAAATGGCGTGCTGGGCGGGATCGCCCATATCACCAACCACGCGGTATCGAAGATCACACTCTTCCTTTGCGCCGGTTCAATTTACGTCTCCACGCACAAGACCGAGGTCAGCCAGATGTCCGGCCTTGCCAAGAACATGCCGTGGACCGTGGCCGCGTTTGCGCTTGCCTCCCTGAGCGTGGTGGGCATTCCCCCCACCTCTGGGTTCGTCTCCAAGTGGTACTTGGCTTTGGGTTCGGTGGAACTTCACAGCTCCACCCTATTAGGAGTACTCCTGGTCAGCTCTCTTCTCAACGCGGCCTACCTCGGTCCGGTCGTGTATAAGGCCTACTTCGAAGAGGCGCCGCCGACCCAGGAGCCGGTCCGCGAGGTCCCCTGGATGGTTGTGCCCTTGGCAATCAGCGCGGCCGTAAGTCTGTTCCTGGGCATTTACCCGACCCCTGTCCTGGAACTGGCTGGAAGGGTACTACCGTGAACTTCTTGGAAAAACAGCTGGAAGATCGAGCCCGCTTTGCCCGGATCAAGCGCTGGTTCTATGTGGGCCTGGCTGCGGTGGCTCTGGCGGAGATCGTTCTGCCGCTTGCGTTCGATGGCCATCACTCCCATTTCTCATTCGAGAGCTTTCCCGCCTGGGGCTCTCTCTTTGGGTTGGCCTCCTGTGTGGCGATCATTGTCGTATCCAAATTCCTGGGGAAAGTGTGGCTGATGCGCCGCGAGGACTACTATGACTCTTGACATCTGTGGGTCCCGAGCCTTGCTGGGAACCCCCTTGCCTTTGCCCGTGCCCTTGCCCTCCAATCTTCTGGGTCGTACCGGCCCAGGGCCTTGCTCACCGCGTTGGTCAGAGCCTGAGCAACCTAGAGTTGGGATTCAGGGCAAGGGCACGGGCAAGGGCACGGGCAAGGGTGAAGCGTTATGACTCTGGATGTCGTAGGACTAGATTGGATCCACCCAGGGCTATTGCTGATCCTGGGGGCCTGGGGATTGCCCTTCCTCAAAGGCCGGGTCAAGCGCGTGGCAATGCTCCTCCTGCCTGCCGCGGCGTTGATCGACTGCCTGCTCATGACGCCTGGAACCTATGGAGTGACGAGCTTCCTGGGTCAAGAACTCGTCTTCGGCCGGGTGGACAGCTTGAGCCTGGTTTTTTCCTATGTCTTTTCGCTCATGGCCTTCCTGGGCATGGTCTACGCGCTCCACGTGAAGGAGGATGACCAACACGTGACCGCACTGATCTATGCCGGGGGCGCGCTCGGGGTTACGTTTGCGGGTGACTTCCTCTCTCTTTACCTGTTCTGGGAGGTGGTGGCGATCTCAGCCGCGCTTCTGGTGTGGCTGCGCCGCAAACCCTCGGCCATTGCAGCCGGCTTCCGCTATCTACTCGTCCACGTCTTCGGAGGGCTTCTCCTGCTGGCGGGGATCGTATTCCACTGGTCCCAGACCGGGTCGCTTGCCTTCGGGGACATGGGAGCTTTTTCCGGCGGCATGGCCTGGACCTTGATCCTCATCGCCTTTCTCCTCAACGCGGCTGTCCCACCCCTGGGGGCCTGGCTTCCGGACGCCTACCCCGAGGCCACGGTCACGGGCGCGGTCTTCATGACCGCCTTCACCACCAAGTCCGCGGTCTACGTCTTGATCCGCGGCTTCGCCGGCACCGAACTTCTGGTCTGGTTGGGAGCGGCCATGGCGGTCTATGGAGTGGTCTACGCCGTGCTGGAAAACGACGCGCGACGGCTCTTGGCCTACCATATTATAAGCCAGGTTGGCTACATGGTCTGTGGGGTAGGCATCGGGACCGCGCTGGCCCTGAACGGCGCCACCGCCCACGCCTTCGCGCACATCCTCTACAAGGGGCTCCTCTTCATGGGAGCCGGTGCCGTCTTGGAGGTGACCGGGAGGCGAAAACTGAGCGAAATGGGAGGACTCTACAAGACCATGCCCATCACTCTCGGCCTCTATATGGTAGGCGCCTTCGCCATCTCGGCGGTGCCGCTCTTTAGCGGCTTCGTAAGCAAGTCCATGGTGGTCTCTGCCGCGGGGGAGGCCCACCTGGGGTCGATCTTTCTCCTGCTTACTTTAGCCTCCGCCGGAACTTTTCTGCACACGGGTCTTAAGCTACCTTACTATATGTTCTTCGGCGAAGACTCCGGCTTGAAAGCCCAGGAACCGCCCACGAACATGCTCGTGGCCATGGGCCTGGCTGCGGCCGCGTGTGTGTTGATCGGGGTTTTCCCTGGCCTGCTGTACCAGCATCTTCCAAACCTCGTGGACTACGCCCCCTATACCCTGCAGCACGTCACAAGCGCCCTTGGGATGCTGGGCTTTACGGCGCTTGGCTTCTTCCTGCTGCTAAAACACCTCGACCCCGAGCCCAAGATCAGCCTCGACACGGATTGGTTCTACCGCAAAGGTTCGGCGGCTTGCCTGGTCCTGGTTCAGGGGCCGCTGGCGCGTCTCGAGGCCGGCTTCGTGGGAGAGATCTATGAGGCTGTTGTGCGGCGGCCCGTGTTGGGCGTGGCGAATGTCCTACGCAAGCTCGACAGCCGCATAGTCGATTCCGCAGCCGTGGGCGTGGGCCGGCTGACCCAGGCCTCCAGTCAAATCTTGAAAACCACGGTGAGCGGCAACGCTCAGCACTACGGACTGATCATAGCGGCCGGAGTGGTGGCGCTCCTCCTCCTGGCGATGCTCACATCATGACAGACTACCCGGTTTTGACGGCGACAACCTTTCTGCCCATCGTGGGTGCGGCCGCGATCCTGCTCTTTGCCAGCGAGCGGCACGCGCGCTGGATCGCGTTGGCCACGACCCTGGCCACCCTGGCCGTCTCAACCCCGCTCTACTGGCACTTTGAAAAAGCCTCGAGCGCCCTGCAGTTCGTCGAGTCCGCAGAGTGGATCCCGACCTGGAACATTGCCTATGGGATGGGCGTGGACGGAATCAGCCTCCCCTTTATCTTGCTCTCCGCTGTCTTGAGCGTGCTCTGCGTCAGTGCCTCCTGGACTGCTGTTGGCACCCGAGTGAAAGAATTCTACGCCTCACTCCTGGTCGCCGAGACCGCGATGATCGGGCTCTTCGCCTGCACCAACCTTTTTCTTTTCTACGTCTTTTGGGAGCTCATGATTATTCCTCTCTTCCTCCTCATCGGAGTCTGGGGAGGCCCGGGGCGCGTCTTCGCTGCGGTTAAGTTTCTGCTCTTCACGTTGGCCGGCAGCGTCTTGATGTTGGTGGCCATCATCGCCCTCTACAACGCCTGCGGCACGCTGGACTTCAAGGCTCTGGCCGATGAGGCGCTTCAGCCCAGGTTCCAGGCCTGGCTCTTCGCGGCCTTTCTGGCCGCCTTCGCCGTCAAGGTTCCGATGTTCCCAGTACATACCTGGCTCCCCAACGCCCACACTGAGGCTCCCACCGCAGGGAGCGTGATCCTGGCTGGGATCCTTCTCAAGATGGGCGCCTACGGATTCTTGCGGGTTTCCCTGCCCATACTTCCCGACGCAGTCCAGCTCTTCCTCACGCCCATGCTCGTCATCTCCGCGGTGGCTATCGTCTATGGCGCCTACGTGACCCTGGTCCAGACGGACGTCAAGCGCCTTATCGCTTTTTCGAGCGTGAGCCACATGGGCTTCGTCACGCTGGGCATCTTCACTCTCAACCGCGCCGGGGTCGAAGGCGCCATTCTCCAGATGATCAACCATGGGATCATCTCCGCGGCTCTCTTCCTGTGTGTCGGCATGATCTACGAGCGCACTCACACGCGGGAGATCAAAGACTACGGGGGGGTGGCCAAGGTCGCGCCAGTCTACTCCACGTTACTGGCGCTGTTTTGCCTGGCCGCCGCCGGATTCCCGGGTTTGAACTCCTTCGTGGGGGAGTTCCTCATCATCAGCGGCGCCTTCAAGACCGAGGTCTGGTTCGGGGTCATGGCTGTCTGGGGCGTGGCCCTGGGAACGGCGTATTTGGTCTGGCTCTTCTACCGGGTGGTCATGGGCGAGATGAACCCAGGGCTAAACGGACTCAAGCTCGAGCTCAACCCCCGTGAGGTAGCCACTTTGGCCCCCCTGGCATTGCTCGCGTTGTGTCTCGGTCTCTACCCTGAGATCGTCCTCTCCTATTTGCGCGCCCCCGTTGCCGAGCTCTTGGCTGCTGGAGCCAGGCTATGAAGGGCGCGAACCTAACTGACCTAGCCCTGCTCTGGCCGGAGCTGATTCTGGTCGGCACGGCATTGGCGCTCATCCTGGTGGCGCGCCGGATCCAGCAGGCGCCCGTGGTTGCGGCTGGGACGGTTCTGGCCGCGCTGGCGGCCGCCTTCGCCTCGGGCTGGCTCTTGTCCGGAGGCCCCAAGACCGGGTTCGGGGGCATGATCACCTTGGACGGCTACTCGCAATTCTTCAAGGTCCTCATCGCCTCTACCCTGGCTCTGGCGGCACTCCTTTCCGTGAGGCGCATCGACGCGGAGCATGTTCGGCCCGCCGAATACCATGCCCTGCTCGTGTTGGCTTCGACGGGGATGATGTTCGCGGTCTCAGCCCTGGATCTCTTGACCTTGTACCTGGGCCTGGAGCTCATGACACTTTGCTCCTACAGTCTGGTCGGGATCACGGTGGAGAGGCCAACCTCCAACGAGGCAGCAATCAAATACTTCCTGCTGGCTTCCTTCTCTTCGGCCATCCTCCTCTACGGTATTGCCTTGGTCTACGGAGTCACGGGTGCTACGAACTTTGGAGCCATTGCCTCGGCTCTCTCCGAGGGCGGACTGGGAGGCAATCCGATTTTGTTGGCGGCAATAGGCCTGTTGGCCGCTGGGGTTGCCTTTAAGATTGCGGCTGTGCCGTTTCACGCCTGGACACCGGACGCTTACCAGGGTGCGAGCGCCCCGGTCACGGCTTTCTTGGCTACCGCCACCAAGGCCGCCGGTTTAGCTGCGCTGGGACGGGTCTGCCTGGTCGCGTTCGCCTCGGAAGCCCGCCTCTTGTCCCTGATTCTGGTAGGGCTGGCCGCGCTTTCCATAATCGCGGGCAGTATCATCGCCTTGTCCCAAACGGACATGAAACGCCTCCTGGCATATTCCTCGATTGCCCATGCCGGGTACGCCCTGTTGGGCTTCATTTCCGGGACGCCGGAAGGCGCCTCAGCCACCATGACCTATGCCTTCCTCTATGTCTTCATGACGTTGGGGGCCTTTGGCGTCGTCATCGCGCTGGGCCAGCGGGGGGAGAGGCTGGACGGCTACCAAGGCCTGGCCGCGCAACGGCCCCTGACCGCTGCGCTCATGCTCCTCTTCCTCTTGTCCCTGACCGGCATCCCGCCCACGGCCGGCTTCGCGGCCAAGTTCGTCGTCATCCTGAGCGTGGTACGCGAAGGCCATCTGGCGCTGGCAGTCCTGGCTGTGGTCTGCAGCGTAATCTCGGCCTTCGTCTACCTGCGCGTCGCCGTATTCATGTACATGAGGGAACCGCAGCAGCCGGAGCCCCCGCGCTACCCGTGGGCGGTGTCTGCGGCCCTGGCGGTGGCCGCGCTGGTCACGGTCGTCGGTGGGATCTTACCCGGCAGCCTCACCTTCTGGGCGGTGGCGCCGTGATGAAAGTAAGTAGATTGATTCCCCGCCCTGTCAGTAGAAGGAGACCCTCATTTGCCTTTGCCACATACTTCTCCACAACTCTTTTAGATTCAACAAGTCAGAGTATTCTATGGTAGGTAGAATGGTTGGGACACGCTGTTAACTTCTGCTACATTCTCCCGTGCAAAATCAAAAGCCTCTTTCAACGACTTGCCGAGTCGCGCTTGCTTGGCCGCGTTTTTCATCAGCTCGACGTTAAACATGGTCTCCCAGGCGATTCCTAAACCATCGGGAAGATGGCTGCTCGTTGCTCCCGGTGATGGAGTGACGATGATGCGGTCATTGGACGATTCAAAGAAGGCTTCCAAAAAGGCGCGCTTCTCTTCGAAGTTTGCCTTCTGCAGGTGAGCTTCAATGTATTCGCCGAAGGTCTCCGCCAGGCGTCTGACCTCGCGCTTGAGTCGGCTCCGATTCATCTGCGCTTTTTTGAAGGCGCTGAGTTCCCGGCTTAGGCTCTGGAGGGCGGCCGTCTTCTGGCGAATCTGTTCATTGAGACGGTCGGCTTTGTCGTCGAGAACTCGTTTCGCAAAATTCCCATCTAGATAAAGATCGAGAAGCCGGCTCAGTTTCTGTTTGTCCCCTTGGATCTCACGCTCCAGGGCTTCCTTCTGGTTCGAGACCTCGCACCTCCGTTCTTCCGAGTGCTCGGATGAGATCAGCTCATCAATGACAAAATCCGGCTCCGCAATGAACCGGAAAAAGTAGCTGAGCATCAGATCGTCTAGCTGCTCAGAGGGAAGGTAGGGAAGCGGGCACCGTTTTCTCGTCTGGTTCGACCGCTTGTGTTTCGGGGACCTCCGGTTGTGGCAGACATAGTAGGTGTTTTGAGGGCGTCCTCCATGGGTCCGGAGCAGCTTGGCACCACAGATTCCGCACACCAGAAAACCCTTCAGCAGATTACTCGGGCTTTTGCTGGGGCGGCCTTTCTTTCGATTGGCGTCGAGTTGCTGCTGGATCAGGTCCCATTCCTCAGCTGAGATCAGTGGAGGGACACTTAATTTGATCCATTCGCGCTGCGGCTTCTTGCCGACTCGCCGTGATTTTCCCCTGACGGGATCATACTGATACTCGTACTGATTGGCATAAAGATCACCCTTGTAGGCGGGATTGCGGAACACATAGGTGAGCGTTGAGTGCGCCCAGTCTTTTCCCTGTTTCCCTTGGATGCCTCGCTCTTGCAGATCGGCGCAAATGCGATTCAGCGACCAGCCTTCCCTGAGAAACTTCCGGACCAGTTCCAGGTAGAGTTTGGACTGTTCCCGGTGAAAGCTCCAGGTGTGGCTCTCTTTGTCGTAGACATACCCGTAAGGCGTCGTGCCGCTCACCCATTTTCCCTCCAGCAGCCGCTGCCTCTTCCCCCGTTTCATCTTGCGCGTGATCTCGGCTCGCTCTTCGGCTGAGGCCCAGAACTTGAACTTGGCCATCAGTCGAAACAGGGGATTATTCAAATCGAGAATGCCCTCGTGAGGAGAAACCAACCGGATGTTGTTCTCCTTGAGAATCATCAGGATTCGGCCCTCTTCCTCGTCGTTGTCGGTGCGGGTGATGCGATTCTGCTCAACCACCAGAATGGCGTCAAAGAGCTGATTGTGGGCATCCACCAGCAACCGCTTGAAGGCGGGGCGTCCCTCGATCGTGGCTCCGGAAAAGCCATCGTCTTCGTAGACTCGGTAAATCGAGTAGCCCTGTCTTTTGGCATACCCTTCCAGCGTCGCTCGTTGGCTCTTGATGGTGCCCTGCTCGCGTTGCTGCTCCGAGGACACACGGCAGTAAAGGGCCACCTTTTCGATGTCTTGACTCATGGGTTTTTCATGCCTCCCTTGGTTAGGCTTTCAGTATAACCGCTGGGGCGAGTGGGGATGCGGCTCTAGAAACCGTAGGTCAGTCGAGATAGAGTTTTCCTATGGACGCAAGGGCCAGGAAGCGACTGAATCTGCTGGATCGTTTCGGCGGCAGTTCCAGTTGCGACTGGCCGAGTTACCAGAGGATCATGTCCAAGCCCACCCGCCACTACTTCTTGCACGCGATCACGGCCACCCGCTCCTACCAGGAGGGGTTCGACGCCGTGGTCCATCTGCTCCGGCTGACGGAGGCCAAGCGCACGAAGCTGAGCCGGGACGACTATCGGATCTATGCCACCTTTTTGAACTATTCTGTGCTGGACCTACTCGACCGGATGGACCGCTGGGAGGAGTATCTGGTGGTTTGGGAACGTCTTCGCAGGCGAACCAAGGTCGTCTCCATCTCCCCTGTTGAGACGGCAGAAGCCGCCCCAGATGACGATGGTATCTCCGATGACGTCTTTTTGTTCACCCGCCATCGCAAGGAACTCATCGAGAGAAAGCTGCAACGAAAGCGTGCGGGCCAGAAGTTGGGCAACCTCTACACGCCCCCCCAGAGGAGCTCTCGGAGGAAGAGATCTCGGAGCGTCTGGAGCGTATTCTGGGCTGGTGGCGCCGCGGAGAGCTCTGGATCTCGACCCTCCCCTGTTGATGCGTGCCTTCTGGCCCCCCTCCACAGTAGCCCCAAGTGTCGCTCGGAAAACGGTTGGTTGTATTTGCCCAGCTCATTTGCCAATCACCGGCGGCGCAGGATTGGGCCGGAAAGGCGTCCCGAAACCGCCCGAACCTTCCCCGTCGTCCCGACCCCAGGTCCATCCGCGAGACCGAAGCCGAGAAGCGACAACGATGGCCCCAGCGGCCGCGTTGATGAGATCATCGTGGCCCCGCGGTGGGTGGTCGATGGAATCTTTACCACTGCGGCCCGTTCGCCTTTCCAGGTTGCGGAGCTGAGCGAGTAAGCCGGCATGGTCCAGAAGTTCCACTCTGCCGCTGTTGACGATCGGCAGCAGCTCGCCGTAAAGATCGGACTTGGTCTTGGGGTAGACTAAATAGCGAATTCCATTCTGGGCAAACTGCTCCCGCGGCCACTCTCCTCCGTACCGATCGCCAACGATCACCGAGACGCGATAGCTTTTCAGCAAGGTGGAAAAGTCCCGAACGACGGATTCCGGAGAAAAGGGAGGTCTTGCTTCTCGAACAACATCCAGAACCACCTTCCCTCCCTCCCGGTGCGCAATGGCCACAGTCATGCTGTCCTGCGAACCCCCGCTAGGATCCGTAAAGGCCACATAGTTTGTAGTTCCCGCCGCCAGCAGTTCCCGACGACCGGCAACGACACAGTCCTGCACACTTTCGAGAGAGACGTACGACTCGACGTCGCGTCGGAATTCGGCAAGGTACTCAGCTTCTGCAGCGGATCGGTCTTCTTCTAGGGCGTCTTGGACTTTTCTTTCCGGCACCATGGGGTTCATCGCCCGAGTATCGGCTTTCCAGACGAGAACACCCTTGGTCTCTTTTCCAAAGTAGCGGTGATAGGTATTCCACAGCTCGCCGCGACGAGCATAGGGTGAGCTCATACACAGCAGTAAGGAGCCCGGGATGGTCGCCATGCCCGGACGGATGGCGTTTAAGATCTCCGTATCCGGATTCGCGGACTCTTCGGATCTCCAATACGCGATCTCATCGCAAATAGCAGCTACAATCGAATATCCTCGCGTGCTTCGAAAGGAGGCCGTATGGACCTCCACCGTGACCTGGTTCTTTAGGTCCACGGAGGCTTGCCTCGGGCTCCCGTCGATCAGCTTCGCCAGCATCGGGACCCCTTCCAGAAAGCCCAACACGTGGCGCATGACCACTCGTGCCTGGTTGCGGTCGGCGGCGATGATCATCACCGTTCCCCGCTCGCCCGGCGCGAGGTAAGGCCTGTGATCGCGAAAGCAGGCTAAATAGACAGCCACCAGCGCGGCGACGATGCTCTTCCCGCCCCGGCGGCCGACCACCAGCCACGCTTCCCTCACCGCCTGGGGAGGCGAATTCCGGGCGGTGAACTTAGGCAAGACTCCCTGCTCGTCTTTCGAAAGAGGAAGGCGGAACAGCACCTTCAGAAATAGGCGCCAATTGTCCCAGCTGCTCCCTTCAAACCAGGGGCCGAAGACCCGGGCGTCGTCCATCACGTCCAGAATAGTGGGACCGTTACGATGCGAATTCCTTTTTGTATTCTTCAAGATCGATCACCGGTTTGGCTCGGCGCTTAAGGCCGAGCAGTTTGAGGTCCTGCCGAAGCTCGCGCGACCAGCGTAGGTAGTCTTGGCTCAAGGTCTCGGAAACCTCGTTGCTCCTTTTCAGTAACTCAGATTCCATGAAGGCGAGTCGCATCGACTTGACAGCGACTCTGCGAAGTAGCAGACGCTCCTGGACGCTCGGATCTCCCCCCAAAGCCGCAGCCAGGGCCGATTCCACCTCCGTCACAAAGCGGACTTCTCGACTCCGTCTGTCAAGTTTCCCGAGCTCTCGGTAAGCGCCGTGTTTGACCCGTCTATCCATCAGGACTTACCTCCCGCTGGCGGGCACACTCGAGGCCTATTGGACGTTTTCTTGACATTGCTTAACAGTGAGATGGAACTAATCTGAAGGTTCGGTCCAATTTGGGCCAAAACCCGTTCGCCCGCCACAGGGGCGATGATTCCGAGGATCTCTTGTCGCTCGCGGCGGCTTCGTCTTCTGCGAAATGATTGCCCATCATCTCCTGCTTTCCCTACCAGGTTGTCTCCACTGGAAATCGATGACTTCCTCCGGGAGCTCAAGGGTGAAGACCCGGGGCCTTCGCCCGTCCTCCTCAGGCAGATTGCTCCGAGTCGGCACGCGTCAGCATCCATGGGCACAGCGTTGGGTTCAGGATCCAGATAGGAAGCAGACAAGCGCAGCTTGGACAGACTCTCGTCTGGGACCTGGATCAGCGCAGCGGCCCAGGCTGACTCTACTTGCGCTGTAGGGGTTTTCGAATACGCTGTCTCCGCCATGCCTTGATCCTCCTCAACGAAGAGGCAAAGCCTACGGAGACCCGCGCCAGCGGCGGGTGAGCGTAGGTCACTACCTTACAGTTGACCTGCCCAAAACTAACTTCTTAACAGTCTCGGAATTTCGTTAAAGTGAGCCGTTGTCTGAGACCCCATTTTCGTCTCGGCTTGGGTGTCCCGAAACTGTCTTTTACGGCCTTGGCCGTCGGCACGAGGTGCCTACTCGAGAGAATAACTCGTTGCTGCAACCAATGCAACTTCCCTATCAACCCCGGGTGCACGACAGGAAAGTGAGGGCGTTGGTGAAGGCCAGAGGACGTCAGGGATTGAGGCTAGACTGTCTGACAGTTATATTAACTGTCAGACAGGAGGATACCTATGTCCCAAGACGCTTCCCCTCAGGTCCAACTCGAACAACGGCGCCAGCAGTTGAAACAAGCCTCGCTCAAGCTGGGTGATCTGCGTCCAGGATTCCTGGCGGCACGTTACCGCCGCTGTGGCAAAGCCAACTGTCACTGTGCCCAGCCCGGGGCCCCAGGCCACGGGCCCAGCTTCTCCTTGACCCGTCGCGTGGGCGAGAAAACCGTGACCAAGATCATTCCGCCGGGGCCCACGGTCGAACAAACCCGGGAGCAGATCGCGGAGTATCACCGATTGCGGAGCTTGCTGCAGGAGCTGGTGGAGGTCAGCGAGCAAATCTGTCAGGCCAAGCTGGAGGCCGCCCCGGCCCGCAGGGCCGAAAAAAAGGGCTCCAAAAGACGCTCGCGCAGGAAGTCCAGCAAGAAATCCAGGTCCTGATGGGGCCCGCGGCGGCCAAGGCCCTGGACTTTGAAGCCTTGGAGACCGCGGTCCGGCGCCAAGTCTTGGAGGTAGCGGCCCGGACGGTGGAAGCTCATCTCAACCAGGATCATACGGATACCGTCACCGGACTCAGCTGCCCCTGTGGAGGACGAGCCCGGTACGCGGGTCGGCGAGAGAAGCAGTTTACGACCGTGTTGGGGCCGATGCGATTGCAGCGCGCTTATTATCACTGTCCGGATTGCGGCGAAGGTCTTTGTCCTCGAGACCGAGAGCTGGGATTGGAAGACAGCTCCTTGTCTCCCGCCCTGATGCGGATGGTGGGGGCAGCCGCCTCCCTCGTCAGCTTTCAAGAAAGCAGTCAACGCTGGACGAATTAGCCGGGGTTGAAGTGGGGGCCAAGCAAGTGGAACGGTGTGCGGAGTCCCTGGGAGAGGAAATCGCTCACTATGAGCGCGAGGGGGTAGAGCCGGAGTCGCCGGCCCCTCCTCCTCCGACGCTCTATCTGGGAATCGACGGCACGGGCGTGCCCATGCGAGCGCCCGAACTGCAAGGGCGAGCAGGCAAACAACCGGATGGCTCGGCCCGGACCCGAGAGGCCAAGCTCTGTACGGTTTGGAGTGCGGAAAAGCGTGATGAGCAGGGCCGGCCCCTGCGAGATCCGGACTCGGTTACCTACACCGCCGCGATCGAAAGTGCCGCCACCTTGGATACCGATCATCAGCTTTCGAACTTCGCCCAGCGAGTGGAGCGCGAAGCCCAACGCCGCCGCTTTGGACAAGCGCCACGACAAGTCGTCTTAGGCTGAAGTTCCTTTCTGTTGGGAGCAGAAAAGTACCATGATTTCAAAGGGATACGTGCAATAGGGGCTGCAGCGGTCTGCCTACACTCGAATGGTCTCCAGAAGATCAAAGGCGCGTTGCTGCTTGGCGCTGGGTGTGGTGAGGATCTCGAAGGTGGTGGCCTCAGGGGCTGCGCTGCGGACCCGGCACAGGTTGCGGGTGATGCTGCTCAAGAACTTCAGAAGCGTCTGAAAGCTGTGCACCTCGGTGCCATCCTCAAGGGTTCTGGAGTGCACCTTACGGAGCGCTTGCTGGGAACGGCGGGCCGGCGCCACCGGGTCGCGCGTCCTCTTCGCTTCCAGATCCTCGTCGGCGAAGAGCAGCGGACGCCATGCCTCGAGCATGTGCCAGAGGACGTAGTAGGCGAGCAGACACAAAAAGATGTGGGCCCGGACCCGGCGGGCCAGGCGGTGGTGGATGGGTCGGACGTTGAGGTCCATCGTCTTGAAGGAGCGAAAGGCCCGCTCCACGCTGCCCAGGAGTTTGTAGCTGAGGACCGTCTGGGCGGCGTCGAGCGTCTCTTGGGGCAGGCTCGTGCGCACCACGTAGAGACCGTCGAGGGCCGCTTCGGCTTGGACCTTCTCCGGGTCGATCTCGAAGTCGAATCGATCCTCCTCGATGTGCAGTTGGAAGTGCTTGCCGACTTTGTACTTGTTGAGCACCTTTCCCACCCGAACCCCGATGTGCTCCTTGCCGTACAGACGCCCCCGCTGGATCCGCTGGCGGAGGTGCTCTAGCTGTTGGTCGATCGCCTGGCGATGACGGGCGTAGTGCTGCTGTCGTCTTTGCGCCAACTCTGGGCTCTTGCTCGCCGCTTGGGCCAGCTCGGCGGCGATCGCCTCTTCATCGGCTCGAGACTCGAAACCGTCCTCCCGTATCTGCAGCCGATAGTGTTGGCCCAGCCGGTACTGACCGAGCACCTGGCGCACGCGCTTGCCGATCTGCTCCTGCCCCTGCAGACGCCCTGCGGTGACCATCCGGCGCACCTTCTCCAGCTCCCGGGTGGTGGCCTCCAGCAGGCTGCTGCGGTGGCGCGCCCGTCTTTGGGCGAGCTCCGGATTCCGACAGGCGACGAGTCGTTCGCCGGGGAGGTCCGGATGGGAGAGCTCGAACAGGTTGCGCTCATCGAAGAGTCCCCTTTGGATCGCCCCGCCCTCCACTAGCTTGCGGATGGTCTCCGAGCGGAGCGCGCTGATCCAGTCGATGCCGTCGATCGGGCGCAGGGCATCGATCTGTTTGTGGGTGATCATCCCCCGGTCCCCCACCAGGGCCAGCCGCTCGATCCCGAACTGCTGTCGGAGCTTGTCCACCTCCGGCAGCAGGGTTTTCGGGTCCCCGGTCTTGCCCTCGAAGACCGAGACCGAGACGGGAATCCCGCGGCGGTTGGTCAGCAACCCGTAGTTGATCTGGAGCTTGCCGCGCTTTCCGTCCCGATTGTACCCGAGGCTGGCCAGCGAACAGGTGGTGCCCTCGAAGTAGGTGGAGGTCAGATCGTACAGCGCCAGGCCGTCCTCACGGAGGTGTCGAGCGGCCAGCTTTTTCTCGATCGGCGCCTGGCGTTGCCCTAACCAGTCCAGCGCCGCATACAGGTCCTCCTGGTCGGCCTCCTCCACTCCCAGCTCCGAGGGCAGGGTGGTGACCTGCCACCAGCGCGTGGTCGCCAGCTTACTGGCTGGTTCCAGGATGCGCGCCGCCACCAGGGCCAAGACCAACTGGCGTTGACGCGAGGGCCGCGAGGCCAGCAGTTGGGGGAGGCCGAGTCGGCGCATGGCCGTGAGCACGGCTTGGACGTGTCCCTGCTGGAAGGAGGCGATGGCCTCGAAGGCGTCCTCCGGGGCCAGCAGGGTTTCCCCCTTAAGGCTGCGGCGCAGCAGGGCGATCGCTTCGGCGGGCAACTTGGAGAGATTGGCAAGGGTGCGGGTCTTAACCTGACCGCCTTGGCGGTAGCTCTCGCGCAGCAGGATGGCGGGGGGAGAGCCGCGGTTGGGGACGGAGGTGATGTACATGATTACCACTATACCCTATATAATCCTTTAAAGTCAAGCACACTATTGAAATATAAGCCACAATTACATGCCTACACAATCCAGTCCAAAACTACCTTTATCTCCTGTAGAGTCAGTCAGTTATCTGCTAAAGTCTCAGGGAACTTCGGCTTAGGCGACGGAGCGAAATGGATCTGGAACCTGGCTGGGGAACTCTTCCCGGAGGCGGTGCAGATTGTCGATCGATTCCACGCCAAAGAGCGACTGCATGAGTTGTCCAAGAGTTTGCATGGAGATCGCGATTTAAGCCAAGACTGGGCCGAACAACGTTGCCAGGAACTCGATGCCGGTCAGATCGAGGCGATCCTTTCGGCTCTCGCCACCGAGACGGAGCAGCACGAAGAGGCTCGAGCGGCCTACGGCTACTTTCAACAGAACGGCCATCGGATGCGCTACGCTCGATTCGAAGCGCTCGGGCTGTGCACCTCCACCGGAGTGGTGGAAGCTGGGTGCAAGAACGCGATCGGCGCTCGACTCAAACGATCCGGAATGCATTGGAGTGTGCGGGGAGCCAATACCATCATGGCCCTTCGCTGCGCTCGACTCAGTGGACGTTTTGAGGATTTTTGGGAATGGAGGGCCGATCACAGAGCCGTAGCATGACCCAGTCGGCACTTTTTTGTCGTACACCCATCAACCCCAACCAGCATCCTTCTTGGGGGACCGAGCATCGCATCAGATGAACATTTCGGTGCACGGAACCTCGCCCGACGTCGCGGGTGGCTGAGCGCCCTGAAAACAACGTGTAAGAATCTCCGGTCCCCCCTTGAGCCGACCTTGCCCTGAATGACTCTGCTTTTCGAAGTAACTGCCTTGTATCTGGCCCCTATCTGCCTGGTGTCTTTGTCTCTGTCCAGGACGTTAAGATCCGATGAATCAGCAACTTGAATGCGGACTCCGAGGAACGAATCTTCCATATTTTGACCCAGCGCAGGCATATTCATGTCTTTCTAATCTCATATCCGTTGATCCGAATTCTCATCATGTGTTCGTTGTAACGGACTTTACCACTCTTCGCCAGGCGTTGGCACAGCTGTGGAAAGTCGAGTTGGACCATTCGGCTGGGACGGACCTGAACTGCATCTCTACCGCACAGCCGCATCAGGTGTGTCCTCTCCTCAGCCTCCAGGAAGCGGAATTCCTGTTTGCCACAGCAAGAGCAATCCTGGTTTCGTGAACCCACGGCTGAAATCAGTTGCCAGTGATCCTCCCAGACGTCCACCTTGAGCATCACCTCACCGGGAACCCGTCCCACCAGGATCTTCATGACCTGCGCTACTTGAAAGGAAGCCACGGCGTGAACTACCGAGCCTAGGACTCCCGCGGTGTCGCAGGTTTCCACACTGCCCAAAGGCGGGGGCTCGGGAAAGAGACACTGAAGACAGCATGTAGCTCCCGGACGGACCAGGAACGCAGTCCCGTAGCTGCCTACGCAGGCTCCGTAAACCCAGGGTATGCCCCGTTTCACGGAGAAATCGTTGATCAGATATCGGGTTTCGAAGTTGTCGGTGCCATCGACGATGATATCGCTTTCCCCACACAGGTCCTCAATGTTTTCAATTGCCAGATCCTGGACAATGCCGTTGATGTCGACCTGGGAGTTGATAGATCGGAGGGCCTTTTCGGCAGCCACTGCCTTGGGGATGGCAGCTTCTGCATCCGCCTCAGTAAATAGGCTCTGGCGCTGCAGATTACTTTCTTCGACGAAGTCTCGATCGATGAGCTGCAGCCGTCCCACGCCGGCGCGGACCAGAAGTTCGGCGCTGACCGTTCCTAGGGCGCCGCAGCCCACCAGAACAACTCGGGCGTTCCGGATCTTATCCTGTCCCTCCGGGCCGATCCCCGAGAACAGAATCTGACGTGAATACCGATCGGTCACAGGCTTCATTGTACCATCGCCAACGCTGTCAGATGGCCCAGTTGGAAGCACCAAGACAAGTTACAAGTTACTGCTTCCGTACCATTTGTCGTCGTCGAGTGTCAGGGTGCTTCTCTTACGCCAGGTACGTCCGTCATCCGTGCTCACATAAAGAACATGGGGGCCGGCACAAGTAGATCTTCCTATCCGCGAGGCCGTTTGCTGCCAGCACGCTGCCCGTCACACCACGAATGTCCTGGCTTGTGAGCTCACGCTTTCGCCTGGGGTACTGGGCCTCCCTCGCCAAAAACGAACGAATCGCCCAGACAGACGATGCGAAACACGTTGGCTGACTTTTGCTCATACGGGCGAGCGCTTCTCATGCCCGCGTTGTTTGTCTGGACGTCCGCCTGCGCCAATGTGGTGGAGTAGTCTGGACGAGCAATACGCGCAACAAGCGGCTCCGGAATCGATGTCCAAAGTGTTCCGATACGTTGCGCCAGCTCGGTCATGATTTGTGCGCACTCGTCCTCCGACATGGTTTGAGCCACGTACGCGACCAATCGGTCATGAAGCAGACGGCGCAGCTGTGGCAGCAGCACGCGGACTGGAATGAACATGAGAGCGGCTGTAATCCCCGCAATCCCGAGTCCAACCAGCAAGCTCCGTCGCAACCGCGCAGAAAACAGCTGCCCCACAGGCCTAGTCTAGTTCCCATCCCAAGGACTTTAAATAGCTGAAAATGAAGGAGTAAGGTGGGGATGTGGCCTCCCTTTTTTGTCAGACCTCTTTGTTAATCTTTTGGTGCGAACAAATTGAAAACAAAGAAGTTAACTCGAAAAAGGAGGCCCAACGTTGCGCCAGAAAACGGAAGAACGACTCCCCCTTTGCCACATTTTCCCCGACCACCAAATGGCCCGGGAACTGGAAAAGATCTCCGAGATCCTGGACCACAATCCCCGGATCTCGGCCTTAGTTTTACAGGATCTATGTGACACTTCCAATCCGCAGAAAGGCGCCAGCGGACTCAGTGCCGAGTTTGTCCTACGAGCGACCCTCGTCAAACAGCTGCACGGCTTCAGCTACGAGCAGCTGGCCTTTCACCTACTCGACTCCCAGAGCTTCCGCAGTTTTGTGCGTCACCCCCTGGGCTGGATGCCGAATAGGTCCACCCTGCAGCGCAATATCTCGAAGATCTCTGAAGCCAGCTGGAAAGAGATCAATACCGTCTTGGTGGGCTGGGCCGCTCAGAAGGGACTGGAAAAGGGCCAGCGCATCCGCCTCGATTCGACCGCCGTCGAGAGCGACATTCATCATCCGACCGACAGTGCCCTGCTCGACGATGCGGTGCGCACGGTGAGCCGGCTTCTGGGACAGCTCAAGGAGCGACAAGGCGCGCTCGAAGCCGAAGGCCAGGCGTCGACGGCGGTGGTCTTTACCAACCACAGCCGACGAGCCAAGCGGCGGGCTTTTCAGATCGCCAACGGCCGAGGAGCCAAACGCCAGCGCGCCTATCGCGATCTGTTGAAGGTCGCCCGCAAAACCTACGGCTACGGCCTCACGGCCTTGCAAGCCGATTTGCCGGCCGCCGACCTGCTGACCGTGGCGCTGCTGGTCTCCTTGGAGCATTACCTGAAGCTGATGGCCCGGGTCATCGATCAAACGGAGCGACGCGTCCTGCGCGGCGAGACCGTGCCCGCCGCCGAGAAGGTCTTTTCGATTTTTGAAGAGCATACGGACATCATCAAAAAAGGCCAGCGCGAACCGACCTATGGGCACAAGATCTTTCTGACCGGCGGTCGCTCGTCGCTGATCTTGAACTGTGAAGTCCTGGCTGGAAACCCGGCCGATGTGGGTCAGCTCCAACCCTTGCTCGGAGCCCATCGAGAGGTCTACGGTCGCTATCCGCGTCAGATGGCGGCGGACCGGGGCTTTTACAGCCAAGCCAATTTGACCTGGGCCAAAGGGGAGGGCATCCAGGATGCCGCCTTTGATCGCAAGGGAAGTCTGCCGATCAGCGAGATGGTGCGCTCCAGCTGGCTTTACAAACAGTTGAGACGTTTTCGCGCCGGCATTGAGGGTTGTATCTCGTGGCTCAAGCGCGTCTTCGGGCTGGACCGCTGCACCTGGAAAGGCTGGGAGCACTTCCAGCAGTACGTGCAGGCTTCCGTGGTCAGCTACAACCTGCTCGTTCTGGCCCGTTTGCTTCCCTGAGACCGTTGCAGCCTCTTGGAACCCAAAACGCTCGGAGCTGCGGCCGCAGTGTCTGCAAAATCCAGCTCCGTCATCCTCCTGCTGGCGAAAAAGGGTCCACCGAGCACAAAGTGGTCTTTGCCCGCTGCCTATGGTATATTAAGTATCTTAGAATCAGCTAATTAACAAAGCTTAAAAGAAGTTCCCTGAGACTTTAGCAGATAACTGACTGACTCTACAGGAGATAAAGGTAGTTTTGGACTGGATTGTGTAGGCATGTAATTGTGGCTTATATTTCAATAGTGTGCTTGACTTTAAAGGATTATATAGGGTATAGTGGTAATCATGTACATCACCTCCGTCCCCAACCGCGGCTCTCCCCCCGCCATCCTGCTGCGCGAGAGCTACCGCCAAGGCGGTCAGGTTAAGACCCGCACCCTTGCCAATCTCTCCAAGTTGCCCGCCGAAGCGATCGCCCTGCTGCGCCGCAGCCTTAAGGGGGAAACCCTGCTGGCCCCGGAGGACGCCTTCGAGGCCATCGCCTCCTTCCAGCAGGGACACGTCCAAGCCGTGCTCACGGCCATGCGCCGACTCGGCCTCCCCCAACTGCTGGCCTCGCGGCCCTCGCGTCAACGCCAGTTGGTCTTGGCCCTGGTGGCGGCGCGCATCCTGGAACCAGCCAGTAAGCTGGCGACCACGCGCTGGTGGCAGGTCACCACCCTGCCCTCGGAGCTGGGAGTGGAGGAGGCCGACCAGGAGGACCTGTATGCGGCGCTGGACTGGTTAGGGCAACGCCAGGCGCCGATCGAGAAAAAGCTGGCCGCTCGACACCTCCGTGAGGACGGCCTGGCGCTGTACGATCTGACCTCCACCTACTTCGAGGGCACCACCTGTTCGCTGGCCAGCCTCGGGTACAATCGGGACGGAAAGCGCGGCAAGCTCCAGATCAACTACGGGTTGCTGACCAACCGCCGCGGGATTCCCGTCTCGGTCTCGGTCTTCGAGGGCAAGACCGGGGACCCGAAAACCCTGCTGCCGGAGGTGGACAAGCTCCGACAGCAGTTCGGGATCGAGCGGCTGGCCCTGGTGGGGGACCGGGGGATGATCACCCACAAACAGATCGATGCCCTGCGCCCGATCGACGGCATCGACTGGATCAGCGCGCTCCGCTCGGAGACCATCCGCAAGCTAGTGGAGGGCGGGGCGATCCAAAGGGGACTCTTCGATGAGCGCAACCTGTTCGAGCTCTCCCATCCGGACCTCCCCGGCGAACGACTCGTCGCCTGTCGGAATCCGGAGCTCGCCCAAAGACGGGCGCGCCACCGCAGCAGCCTGCTGGAGGCCACCACCCGGGAGCTGGAGAAGGTGCGCCGGATGGTCACCGCAGGGCGTCTGCAGGGGCAGGAGCAGATCGGCAAGCGCGTGCGCCAGGTGCTCGGTCAGTACCGGCTGGGCCAACACTATCGGCTGCAGATACGGGAGGACGGTTTCGAGTCTCGAGCCGATGAAGAGGCGATCGCCGCCGAGCTGGCCCAAGCGGCGAGCAAGAGCCCAGAGTTGGCGCAAAGACGACAGCAGCACTACGCCCGTCATCGCCAGGCGATCGACCAACAGCTAGAGCACCTCCGCCAGCGGATCCAGCGGGGGCGTCTGTACGGCAAGGAGCACATCGGGGTTCGGGTGGGAAAGGTGCTCAACAAGTACAAAGTCGGCAAGCACTTCCAACTGCACATCGAGGAGGATCGATTCGACTTCGAGATCGACCCGGAGAAGGTCCAAGCCGAAGCGGCCCTCGACGGTCTCTACGTGGTGCGCACGAGCCTGCCCCAAGAGACGCTCGACGCCGCCCAGACGGTCCTCAGCTACAAACTCCTGGGCAGCGTGGAGCGGGCCTTTCGCTCCTTCAAGACGATGGACCTCAACGTCCGACCCATCCACCACCGCCTGGCCCGCCGGGTCCGGGCCCACATCTTTTTGTGTCTGCTCGCCTACTACGTCCTCTGGCACATGCTCGAGGCATGGCGTCCGCTGCTCTTCGCCGACGAGGATCTGGAAGCGAAGAGGACGCGCGACCCGGTGGCGCCGGCCCGCCGTTCCCAGCAAGCGCTCCGTAAGGTGCACTCCAGAACCCTTGAGGATGGCACCGAGGTGCACAGCTTTCAGACGCTTCTGAAGTTCTTGAGCAGCATCACCCGCAACCTGTGCCGGGTCCGCAGCGCAGCCCCT
This sequence comes from Acidobacteriota bacterium, assembly GCA_965218775.1. Taxonomy (GTDB): domain Bacteria; phylum Acidobacteriota; class UBA6911; order RPQK01; family JAJDTT01; genus CAUZIZ01. Next base: position 250,133 of record CBDCLS010000003.1, read on the forward strand.
GAGGCCACCACCTTCGAGATCCTCACCACACCCAGCGCCAAGCAGCAACGCGCCTTTGATCTTCTGGAGACCATTCGAGTGTAGGCAGACCGCTGCAGCCCCTATTGCACGTATCCCTTTGAAATCATGGTACTTTTCTGCTCCCAACAGAAAGGAACTTCAGGTTAGTCTAAGCTGAAACTTCAATTGTGAGAGGGTCATCGGTAGATGGGATCCTTCTAGTCAGATGGATGGTTCGCCGGTGAAGCCCTGAGCGGCAGCGGGAAGATCGATGCCGAGCTGGCGGTGAGGGCCCGCTTGCCCTGACCTACTCGAGCGCGGCGTCGGTGATCGGAAGCTTCACTGGTCGCCCACTGCGGGCCGAGAAATCCGCCGCCAGGCACACTTCCAGCGCCGCTCTCGCCTCTCGCGGCGCTTGCACCGGCTGCTGGTCCAGCCGGACACACTCGGCAAAGTGCTTCAGCGCCAGATAGAGTCCACCACCAGCCGGCTGACCGTAGATCTCTGGAAACGAGTAGAAGTCCACCCAGGCATACTGCTTGCCGCTGTGCACCGTCATCCAGGGCTGCTCCTGCTGCAGGCAGGCGTGGTTGCGGGTGCCGGTTACCTCCATGCGACGATAGCCGTAGTGTCCATCGGGCAGCAGCCAGGAGCACTCGACGCCCGCCAGGGCTCCCCCCTGAAAGCTCAGGAGGGACCAGCCGGCATCGGCCACCGCGCTCCCGCTGAAGCTGGTGGTGCGGGCGACGACCTCCTCGACGGGCTGCGCTGCATACCACAGGACCAGATCGAACTCGTGCACGCCGGCGTCCAGGAAGAGACTGTAATCGACACCCTTTCGATGCACCAGATTCCGTCTCATCACCTCGCGGGACAGAGCCTTGCGGGAATGAAGATGTACGACCCGTCCAAAGTCCTCTTCCGACACGCGCTCCTTGAGCTTGGCGTAGTTCAGGAAGAACCGCATGGGGTGTTCCACCATCAGGATCACCCCGTGCTGCTCCGCTGCCTGTATGATGGCATCCGCATCGGCGAGGGTGGTGGCGATCGGCTTCTCAACCAGGATATGCTTTCCCGCCTCAGCGGCCGCGACGCAGGGGTCGCGGTGCATTGCCTCCAGCGTGCAGACGCTGACCGCCGCGATCTCGGAATCTTGCATCATCGCGTCGTAGCTGCCATACCACTTGCGGAGTCCGAAGCGGGCCGAGATCTCGCGGGCACGCTCACTGCTGCGGGAAGCGAAGGCCAGCACTTCGACTCCGGGAATCGCAGCGAATGTCCGCGCCTGGATCTGGGCGAAGCGACCGGTTCCGGCGATGCCGAGGCGCACCTTTTGCGGTGGCCCGTCGCCGCAGTTTTCGTGCTGGTTCGACGGCGTCATGTCGATTCGAACATAACCAACTGCAGGTTGTTTGGCAAACCGACCAGGAGGGGCATATGACGGAGACGGATCCCATTGTCTGGACAGAGCCGAGGGATCAGGAGGTGTTGATCGATCATGCTCAGCTGCACGCCCACGTCGAGGCTGTCTACCGTTCCGTGGGGGTTTCGGGAGAGCAGGCTCGGCTGATGGCCGACCTGCAGGTGGAGACAGATCTCCGCGGGGTTCACTCCCACGGGACCCGGAACACCCCCGCCTACGTGAGACGGATGCTCAAGGGACACACGAATCCTGATCCCCAGATCAGGGTCAGGAAAGAGGGTTTCGGCTTCGCGATCGTCGAAAACGATCACGGGATGGGTCACCTGGGGAGTACGCTGGCGATGCAGCTGGCCATCGAGAAAGCGAAGAAGACAGGTGTGGCGATCGGGACGGTCGTGGAGAGTCGCCACTTCGGTGCCGCTTTCAACTACTCGATGATGGCCGTGAAGCACGACATGATTGGGATCGCCCTCTCCAGCAGTACGCCGGGCCTGGCACCCTGGGGAGGCTCGGAGCGGATCCTCGGCAATGATCCGGTGGCCTACGCCGTCCCCGCGGGGAGGGAGCGGCCGCTCGTGCTGGACATGGCGAGTGGCGTGAGCGCTTGGGGACGCGTCGCGACGAGCCAGCTGTACGGGAAGAAGCTGACGATGGACTGGGTGCTGGACAAGAACGGGCAGCCCACGGATGATCCTGAGAAAGCTGCGGTCCTGCTCCCGTTCGGCGGCGTAAAAGGATCTGGCCTGGCAATCATGAACGACATTCTGGCTTCGGTCCTGCCATGTGGCATCGCGACACCTCATCGCCGGGGTGACGGTTTTGCCGACCAGCGAAGGGCAAGCCACTTCTTCCAGGCCATCGACATCCGCCAGTTCCAGGATCTGGAGTCCTTCAAGGCAGAGATCGACCGGCTCTGGCTAACGGTGCGAGATGTCAGGCTGCGCGATGGCTTCGAGCGAGTCTACCTGCCGGGTGAGATCGAATGGCTCAGGAAGGAGGCCTGGAGCAAGAGCGGGATCCCGATGCACCGGACGCACGTCGCGAGCCTCGATGACATTGCCGAGGAGGTCGGCATTTCGAATCGGCTGCAAGCCAAGGCCTGAAAGCCGAGATTGTCAGCAGAAACGACACCTGACTCGGACGCACGTGGATCATCCTCATTCAGGACACCGGACCTCCTCCGACTCTACTGTTCGTCCAGCTGCTGCAGGAGGGCCCCGTCCTGCTTCTCGAAGCTCTCCAGGCTGGCCTCGGCGACCAGAAAGTGGCCGCGGCGGGTGACTTGCTGTCCTGGCTTCATGTCTCCGAACCAGAGGAACTGATCGGTGCAAGGGGCGTTCTGATTGCCCCGCACTGCCAGGGAGTCGATCGACAGATGCGCCGTAAGCAGATGGCCCTTGTTCGTGATGTTCCAACAAAGGACCCCCGGAAAGCTCACCGCGGGAGCCCCTCTCGATCCAGCTTGGACCCGAGTGTAATCCTCTACCCTTCCCGTTACCGGCAAGAACGTAGCGGGTCCCACCCCCGGGATCTTCTGGTACTCGGTCCAGGAAGATCCGATCTTGAGGTACGGCCGGTACCCGGTGACCGGCGTGTGATAGTGGCTGACGCAGATGAAGGCGTACACGTCCTTCCACTCCTCGCCGGAGTCGTTGGTGAGAACCAGACTGTAGTGGGCTCCTCTAGAATCGGCGTAGACGCTGGCTGATTGGCGCCCCAGAAGCGGACGCTTCTCTGCGGAGGGATCGAGCTGGAAACCCTTCTCGGGGTCACGCTTCCAAAGGTCGTTGAGATCCTTCACGGGTGCGTCAGTGTAAGACCAGGCTGCCCCTTCGAGGCTCCACTGCATCCCCACCTGGTAATGAAGCTTCCTGCCGTTGAGGTAGATCTGCTCGGAAAGCCTCAAGATCCAGGAGGACTTCGCCGGCCGATCCTCCCACCCGATCCTTTCCAGACCCTCAGCCGTGATGACCACGACCTGTGGGGCCAGCCCATCATGGAAGCGTCGGTAGGTGGGATAGGTTGAATGGACGAGTGGCTCCACCTTCAGTCGATGGAAGTTGAGCTCCGGAGGGGATGCTGCCTCCTCCTGAGGCGCCGTTTCCCCTTTCTGATCGGGTGGAGCTGGAGAGCAGGACGGCAGCAGAGCTGCCGCCAGAAGGATGAGGGCGATAAGCATAACGGTCGGATCCGTCCTTTCCCCGAACTGCTCAATGGTATCTTTTTGGGATGCGCAACTCCAACAACGCCGCTCTGTTCATCAGTACCGCGGTTTCCGCCAGCGGATTGCATTAAACTGTGAGGCACGCAGTGGGATCAGAACCGGAAATCTCGCTAAAACGTTCGAGGTCGGTCAAGATGGGCTGCTTCCACCGATTCTGGGCCTTGTCCCCTTTTTTCCTGACCAAAAGGGATATTCAGGTATTTTTTTTGGGGGTAACTCGGGTGCCTCGTAACTTCTTCCCGTACTGCCCAGGCCAAAAGCACCCCTGATAGCGAGGGCATCGATTGCAGAGCCGACGACGCCCAAGCGCTCCCAGTCCATTCCTCTCGAGGATCTGCCACTCAGGGTCAAGCTCTCGACATCGGTTCCTCGGACGGGGTTTCAGGTTAACGACCCCCACGTTCCGGGGGTGTGTGATCAAGCTTCGTTCCTGGATCACCTGGCGCGTTGGAGTAAGAATAATCACAAGGTCGTACCGATTCGTAGAGAGTGCGGCCTCAGCTGTTTGGTCGATGTTGGTGCTCTTGCCGACCCCGACTGGCAATTCAACTCTCAGCCTACCGTCGTGCTCTTTGATGAGTTCAAGCATATGTGCACCTGTCCACTTCGCTCGAAAGGCCTGCAACGCCTCACTCCCCCGAATCACCGGCATCTTCACCCAATCCTTTGAGTTCAAGTAGAATTCTGATCTCGGGTATCGCGCGGAGTTGATCATTCTGAATCTGCTGGAAAACAGAGCCTAGATCTACCCGCCCAGCCTCAAAGGCCTCCCTAAACTCTTGGATGATGACTTCGCCGGCGTCGGTCCCTTCTTTTAGGTTCTCAGAGGTCACAGAGAATTGGCTCCTCCCTTCCTTCCAAATGAAGAGCACAGGGAATTTCCGCGCCTTCAGATGGGAGAGAAGCTGAGGGAGAAGTGCCGAAGGACGCATGGAGCGACTAACGCGACAGCTGAGGTGATGTTGAATAGACGCCAGGTAAGATACAAATAGAAGGCTCTTTGATCCCTTTATCTTCGTTTACCTCTGGGATTCCGGAGACATAGGCTCAAGAAGGGATCGGAGGTACCTACTCAGCTCACTTGAGAATGACCGGCGAAGCAGGGTATCACCGGGAAATCGTCACGGAACCGCCCCCCCGATGTCAGTGCGACGCCGAGAAGCCAGAATGATGGCTCCAGCAGCCACGTTGATGAGATCAGCGGCCCACTCGGTGGATGGTCGATAGAGTCCTTACGGCTGCGGCCTGTTTTCTTCTCCAGGTCAGATACATCCCGCTTCGGCTTCTCGTAGAATCCTGAACCACGAAGAGGAAACAGGACTCTGTGACGTCACTCAAAAGGGGTTTGACCTTAGACCAGCCTATCTCGCCGCCATACCCGAGATAAACGGATCAAAGAACGCGCTTTCTGTACTCTATTTGGCGCCTATCTAGACCTCGGTATGGCACCTCTAAAGCCCGACCTGTCAATGACTTCAGTTCTACAGTACGGACGGGTTGTTTTGCCCATTCTTCGAGCTGGGCTCGGTACGCACCTGTCCATTTGCTTCCAAGCAATAACCTGATGATCCAGATGTTTGATGAACCTTCCTTTTGCTCGGGTGTGCCTCCACGAAATTCAAAGTGATTTTGGGGGAGAGAAATTGTCTGTGCGGTTTCGTCTATAGCCTCCTGGACGATCTTCTGGATCCGCTTACGCATAAAGCCTTCCTCCGGCGGTCATGATCTCACCTCGCTAGCGATCAGAAGGTTCACACAACGGACCCTTAGAGTAAATTCTTGCACGGCTGCCGCTCGGGGATCCCTTATGTTGTATTTCAACACCAATCTGGTCGCTACCCCTAGTTTGAATTCGCTGGGCAGTTCGGGGCTCTTGCCTGGCTAACTGTGCTATATTTCTTGTTAGTTCCTTATCAGGAGTTCGACCCTATGAGAGTGCTCCGAATAGCTCAGGTGCCTGCGCCGACCGCGCTGGTGCACTCCACGGTTCTGGAAGCGATACGGACCATGCAAAACGCGCGCTGCGGAGCTGTAGCGGTCCTGGAGGGCGAGCACCTGGTGGGCATCTTCACAGAGCGGGATGTGATGTTGCGGGTGGTGGCGGCTCAGCGAGATGCGGAGGCTACCCGCGTCCAGGAGGTCATGAGCTCACCCGTCAAGACCGTCACCGAGGAGCACGATATCGGCGACGCTCTAGAAGTAATGATCTCAAACCACATTCGTCATCTCCCCATTGTGGATCGCGAGGGTATCCTGTCAGGATTCCTCTCCATTCGGCATCTGCTCCGGAACCATGTGGTAGAGCTGGCGGAACAACTGAATTCGCTCGAATCCTATTTTTCGGATGATGGTCCCGGCCTATAGCGTTCACCTGGTGTGGCCGGCTCGAGGTAGCTACTTCTCTCAAAATAAAGAGCCAAGCAGAACCCCTTTCGTCAGGGGTCAGCTGAACTTATCAGGCCTGGTCCTGGAGACCAAGACACTTACCGTTGCATGAGGAAGACGATGGGGAGTTTTGGGAGGACAAAAAAAGCCCCAAGTAACCTTTAGGGCGCTGACTTTAAATCTTAACTGACCTTTCAATCAGCCTCGTAGCCAGTTTCCATGTGCCACTTGGGACCGGGTCTGATTGTAATCCTAGGACGATGCTGTGGTCAAGTCGGTTCTTGCTCCCATTTCTCAAACCCGAGTAAAACCCTTGCAAACCACAAGCGTCGTGGCCCCCACCAGGGAAGGAGCCAGGAGGTCGCATCCGCTTTCCTTGCTCTGGTTCTTACGATTCTATCTTGCAGGAACTTGTCTCGACAGTCCTCGGAGCAGAAGTGCAGAGTCTGATCTTTACTCCTTGCGGTGATGGCAAGGTCGGTGGCGACATACATGCCGCACTGTGGGTCCTTGACCATGTGTCCCTCGATCGTGCGGTTGGTCTTTGCCGAGCGTGTCGAAGGTCGGGGTCGGCGCTGGTTGCCTACGGAGAAAAGCCTGGCGATCAGACTTCTCACCAGGATCAACAGGAGCAGAAAAAGGAGTAGTCGAATAAGCCAAGTCATCGTTCAGGAGCGCTCCTCCTGCAGGTGCTTTCTGGCGTTTTCGAGTTGCTTCTTGATCTCCTCTTTGTGTGGGTACTCAGGGTGGCTGCTCAACAGCCTTTCCCAGGTTTCGATTGCGGAAGCAAAGTTGCCGATGGAGAAGTAGAGAACGACCAGGTTAGGATCGCGGCTTCGTCCCTTCTTGGGGCTTGTCACTCTTTTCGGACCCTTGCCGCCGCTGGTTCTCTTCCTCGTAGGTCTGCCGTCCGGTTTGGACCGCAGTGGCGAGTCGTTCTTTCTGCCCAGTCAAGGTGTCGCGACCTCGGTCAATCGTTTCGCTGGCGCGATCCGCTGACTCCCTGGACTTCTCAACAACCGCTTCCCTTCCCGAACGAAAGGTCTCGCCAATCCGCTCGGTTCCTTCCCGATAGCGATCTCCCAACAGATCTCGGGTCTCCTCTCCTGATCTCGGCGCCAGCAGAAGGGCGACTGAAGCGCCGACAATACCACCCAGGAGAAAATAGATCAGATTATCCAGATTATCTTCACTTGAGGCCATAACTCCTCCCGAAATCTAAACCGGATGAATGATCAAAGCCTATCAGCTCTCGAACCTTGAATCCACTGCTGTTTGGTCATCTTAGAGAGCAAGCAGCCGGACATGTTGAGGCGAGAAGATGAGCGGAAGAGGGCTGGGACGCAAGAAAGCGGCGGGAAGTTTAGGAGGAAAAAAAGGGCAGGGAAGTAGGCTCCCTGCCCCTGGATCAGCGAAGGGGCGAACCGACCTGGACGCCCCTCTTTTGGTTAGTGCCGTAAAATCTACAGGGCTACCAGCGGCGATCGCGGCCGCCGCCGCCGAAACCACCACCACCACCGGATCGATTCTCCCGGGGCTTGGCCTCATTGACGGTCAGAGTCCGCCCGTCAAGATCAGTGCCGTTTAGGGCCGAGATCGCCTTTTGAGCCTCGCCAGTAGATTCCATCTCCACAAAACCGAAGCCCCGTGACCGACCCGTATCTCGGTCCGTAATCACCTTGGCTGATTCGACATTTCCCTGTTCCGAGAAAAGTTGCTCTAGCCCCTCTTCCGTTGTGGAATAGGGCAGACCACCCACGTACAGTTTGTTAGTCATGTTCTCCTCCTAAAGAGAATAGGTTCGTCTTCCAACCCTGAGATCCTGACCGGAAAAGGAACAGAACATGGTCGGATTCTTGGTCTCGGGCCACAGTCTAGTCGGTGATTCCTAAGGAGGTATCTTTCGCAGGGGTAAGACTGACTAGGCCTTCAATGTTTTCTCTTAAGACAGCTTCAGGAGGCCTTGTACTGAAGACATCTTGGAAAGCATACCCGTATCCTTCCCTCCCTGTCAAAGGCAAGAGCGCTATCGGGTCTCGACTACCTCCTCCGCATCCTGCCTGGTCAATCCATTCTTTTTGGAAACATTGGCCACCAGGTCGGCTTTGGTCGTGCCCCAGGGGGTAGTCGGGAGGGGGAGTGTAGCGGCTTCGGCGGTGTGGCTTTCTTGACTCCAACTTAGGGTTGCAACGGAGTCAGCGTCCCCGTAATGTCAAGTTTTAACTTCGAGGCGTGCTCGGGGAGGAGTCGTCAATGATCTTCTTGCCGTAGGTTAGGCCGAATTCAAAAGCTTGTTTCTCGGTGGTGAAGGTCTTTGACGGGTTCAAAAGGGGAGCCATGGATATGCTATAACGGAGGATGGCACACGTGCTCGCCATGGTCCGTCAGCTAGCTGATAGGGGGTGACGTCGATTTGATACCCCTTGTATGGAGTCATATACGCTAAGCCATCAACAGCGGCCAGCAAGTGCGTTAAATAGAAGGGCTTGTGGGGTGTTCAGTTCGGTCAGTTCCACAGCCTTCCAAGAATTCATGCTGCACCTAGCGTCCTCGGTGCAGAAGGCTTTGAGCAGTTCCGTCGAGTTTGCCTTCAGTCTTCGTCCCGTACCATCCGGTTCAACTCTTCTGACCGCTTGGTAGCCGTTACGACAGCACCAATAAGCATGGCTCGTAGCCCTCGTTCTTCCAGCTCGTGTACGGCCCATATCGTCGTCCCTCCAGCCGTCGTCACCTGATCGCGCAGGGTAGCCGGATGTTCGCCGGTTTCACGGACCAGTTTGGCGGCTCCCAACACCGTCTGCGTGGCCAGTGTCATCGCCACATTGCGTGGTAGACCCATCTTGACCCCACCGTCGCAGAGGGCCTCGATGACCATGTAGATGTAGGCGGGGCCACTACCACTGAGCCCGGTCACAGCATCCAGGAGATCTTCTTCGACCCGAACCACCGTTCCCACTGCACCGAAGATGGCCTCCGCCACCTCATAATGCTCATCCGTCACCGGATGACATCCGGCCAACGCGCTGGCGGCTGCGTCCACGGTTGCCGCGATATTCGGCATGACACGGATCACAGGGTTCTCCTTGCCTAGACGATCTCGAATGTAGGTAGTCTCGACACCAGCCAATATCGAAATCACGAGCTGGTCGGAGCGAATGGAATCGCCAAGGGCATCGATTACATCGTTGAGAACCTGCGGCTTTACAGCCAATACGATGACCTCCGTCGCAGCCATATGAGGCCCTGGATGAGTATCCACCCGTACTCCACACTCAGCGCTCAGTTCCCCGAGCTTGCCGGCGTGAATGTCCACAACCGTGATCTTCTCTGGCGGCGCGAGTTGGGCCTTTAGAATCCCCTTGACCAGGGCCGATCCCATGTTGCCGCCTCCGATAAGCATGATGTTCTTGTTGAACATCTTGGTTTCTCGCTAAAGCTCGTCGCAATGAGGCGAAACGCTACGCCCGCCGAGTAGGGGGTCGAGGGCCAAGGAACCCCAGGCGACGACCCTTAAGCCTTAGCGTTGGCTATAATACGAATATGAACTCTCGTGAATTCAATGAACTGAAGCCGTACGGTGAAGTACTTGTTGAACAGGCCCGTCACCTCACGACGGAAATAGGGTGTGCACCGCCTAGAGGGAACAAGACGTTGGCTTCCAACGACCGGCTCGAAGCGCTGTGGCACCGCGTGTCCTCTGCTCACACCCACCTCACCAAAGTTCGTCAGAAGGCGAACTCTGTCGAGTGGGAGCGCGCAATTGTTAATGGGCGCGATGGCGACTATTTGCTCGACGAGCTTACCACCATCATTCACGACCTCACTCTCCTGCGGACTCACAAGAAACGCAACCGCACCACTCCTTGAGAAGCCCCGAGCGACAACTGCCCCTTACGCGATCGAATGGGACAACATCATCCTATACGGGCAGTGCGTGCTCGATCGCGCCCTGGTCCGCTAGCAACCGGTCCTTATGTTGTATTTCAACACCAATCTGGGCGCTACCCTTTGATGAACTGCGCTTGTGTTGGACCGCGCGGACCGGTCTCTCGACATCATTGACACTGGTCTTGGTAGCGTACACATGTTCATCCCCCGAATACGCAAGATTGATAGGGTCTAAAATCAGAGACGGAGAACTCCGTGAAGAGTTTCAAGAACACAGAGACAAGCGCGAGAGGGTTTGCTCAAAGGCAACGAGGCGGATTCAACTTCCACGATCTCAGCTTCGAACACACCGTTCCAAAGGCGCTGGTCCACAAGAGGCTAGAGACCGATGTCCTGCTCACGGACGTCCGAGAGTCAGGCCAGGACACATTCCTTTGTGGCGGGGTTGTTCCAACGGCTCACAGGTTTTTCAATGAGAGGGGACGTGAACCTACTCGCGACATCCTGTTTTACACGGAAATGGGTCGTCAGGCCAGCATTGCAGTTTCGCACCGTTTTTTCAACGTCCCCATGGAGCATTGTTTCATCATGGGAGGGTCGAACATCGAACTGCTAGCAGAGCGTCAACGACAAGAGAAAGATTTAGGGGTCGACAGGATTGCGATCGAGATCAGAGTTCGGGAAAAACAGCTCCGAAAAGGGACTTTGACCACCGCTCATGCAGAATATGCCCTCTTTAGTGAGCGATGTCAGGTGATCCGTGGTACTGGCAGCTGGAGTCCGCAGCCCAAATCACTATTCGAACGTGTTCGCCGTTCCACTCTGGCCAACCTGTCCACTGTCGGGGAACCGGTGGAGCTTCGGACGGTCGAGCCGGAGGCACTTGGCAGGGGAGACGCCAGCAATGTGGTCATCTCCTACCCCGAGGAACTCGAGGGCCGACGATTTTCCGCTTACTTGCAGGTCAATCTCGAGCATCCTTTTTTCTTCGATCATCCTTTCGATCACATCCCCGCCATTCTGGTGTTCGAAGGTTGCGCACAGCTGGCGATGCTCTCGATTACTCGGACGACCGGGTTTCCCGTGGAAGATCTTCTACTCGATGGCTGTGAAATTCGGTTTGATCACTTTGTAGAATTGAGCCTTCAGACCCAGCTGGAGGCCCATATCGAGCATCTGCAGTGGACAAAGAGGGGTGGCCGGACCGCAACTGTGGTCGTAGCGGTCAATCAATCTGGCTCTTCGCTCGGGCGGGCACTCCTGCATGCAACCCTTTCCAGCAAAATGGCATAAAAGGGTAGTAGGCCCGCCAGCAGCAATCGTGCGTAGACTTAAAGGTAGCGGGCAAAATGCTGAAAAAATACACGGTAACAGCAAGCCCCGTGAAATCAATTGGTTAAAAACTGGACATTCCCCATTTTTCAGAGGCCCAGAGGAAGCAGGGACAGCTGACGGGAGCTGGGATCGGGTCGAGCCCCGCCAATCCCGCTGTGGCGGCCGAATAGGAGCTGCTTGATGCCATCGGCTATGGCATAGAAGCGGAACTCCGGGATGCCGTAGATCCGTTTGGCTGCCTGCTCGATGTGTTGGACCAGAAGGGCCAGCTTGGCCCTTTTACCCAGATAGACACAGGCGAAGAAGGCGGCGATCATGACCAAGGCGGCCATATTGCGCAGGCGCTCATACTTGAGCAAACGGATGTCTTCCAACTCGTAGCTCTGCTTGATAAATCGGATCGTTTCCTCGACACGCCAGCGGCTCAGATAGCTCTCGACCACCCGCCACTGGCTCTTGCGCGAGCGTTTGACCGTCTGGTTCGTCAGAAGCATCAGGGGACGGGGGCCAAAGCCATCCACCACCACCAGGTACAGCGATTGGTCGAAACCGGGCAAACGCACCCCTCGGGCCCCAAACTCCAACCGGTAGACCTTCTCCCCCGCACTCGTCTCCTTGATCACGACTTCCCGGTAGCGGCGCCGACAACCACGCGCCCACTCCTCGGCGCTCTTCTTGCTGCGCCCTGAGATCAGGTGACGATCCCCCCGCTGGCACACCAGGAACGGGTGTCCCCGCTTCAGCAGGACTTCGAGGATCTCCTCCCGATCCCCTCCCCGGTCCATCACCCAGATCCCTCGCCCTTGGGTGGCTTTGGAGACTCGCCCAATCGCCTTGAGGATCTCGTCGTTTTCGCTCACAAAGTCCGGCGCTTTCTGCGAGTACAGCTCCTGGTACAACGGCAGCACCTCGGCACTCCCCCGCCTCGCTCCGACCACCTCACAGCACCAGTATCCATCTCGGATCTCCCCTCGGGAGCCGTCCCGGACCCGCGCCAGGTATTGCATCTTCCGGGCATATGGCTTACTCACATCCGTGGGGTCCACAATCAACAGCGTCTCCTTCTCCACCCGCCAGGCCGCCAACTCCAGCAGATTCTTTCCCACCGCTCCTCTCAATCCCTGACGGTTGAGTTGGCGGCTCAGCCGCTCGATGACTTTCTTCAGAGCGATCTCCTCCTCCAGTGCTCGCGCAATCTCGCTGAGCCGGACCGACGCCCGACACTGCATCCCGTAGAGCACCTCCCGGATCAAACGAGCGGCGGTCTTCGGTAATCCTTCAGAGACCTTCCCCGAAAATTCTCTCAGCTGCTCTCGAATCTTCCACGCTACTTTGGCATCATGCATCTGGGTCCCTCCGCTTAATTGGTTGTTGGGTTTGGAGTTCCGCCAACCAGTCTAAGCGCTAGGGACCCACACTTTTGGGGGTCGACAGTTCCCCCATTTTCTCCCAATTTCAACCCATCCCACTTCCCTTATCGCCCTACTCTCTTGTTCTCAACTACTTGAGAGAATTCACCCTCAATTTTTGGGGAATGTCCTGGTTAAAAACGTCTGCTCTCTCTCTGGAGTCCAGCAATGCTTGCCAAACTGCAGGGTCAATCAGTGTTCGCTAACCCCTTTCTAACGAATTACTTATCTTCGGCCTAATCGATTGAAATATGCCCCGGAAACAGCTGCCGCTTAACTGTGGTCTACGGCGCTCCCGACCGAAACTCCGCTCTCCATATCGGCGCTATAGTGCCTTCGCGATAGCAGTGCTCCACCGGGACAGGGAGCATTCTTTCCTCCCACCTTTATCTCGCAAAGAGATTGTAAAGCCAGCCCAACACCAGCCCTCCGACAAAGCCATCCACCAGGCCGCTGAGAGTTCCCACAATGACCTGGCCAAACGAAGCTGTAGCTTGGTATCCCGGATAAACGGAAGCCACCATTTCCAGGAACTCAATGCCGTAGGTGGGCCAGATCAAATTCGCAATACCAGTTACGAAGATGCCTCCTCCCCACAGCAGAGCAAGACTGATGGCAAGTGCTCTCACGTCAATCTTCATGATTGTTCCTTCCATTGGGACGATTGGTCCGATTGGGTCGATTATACAAGGAGAGATGGGGGAAAGTTTTGTGCACCACCCCCTTGCCAGCGGCTAATCCTGATCCCGATTGCTCAACGAGAAAACGCAATGATCGGAAAGCCTCGCGTTTGCTCCAGGCCGTCAATCCGATCCCAATTTTCGAGGGCGCAACAACCTCTGAGCTGAGCTGCCGCGCTGGCCTCCTGGATATCGTCTTCAACCAGGATGTGATCCAACAATCCCGCCTCATGGCCGAAATACTCTGAGCACCCCGGCTGCGGCGCTAGCACAGTGAACCCTGGAGACTAGATTGGCGATCTCTTGCGCCGCGGCAGTGTGTTGGAGCCACGATAATAATGTCCTCCAGGCCAAAAACGGCGCGCAATCTTACCCTAGCAAGCATCATAATTTGCCTGAGAAGCCCCATTCATTTGCTGAAGCGTGGCGGGAAGAAAAGACACGCCCCCTCTCAACCCTTCATTCTCTGTTAAGGTATAATGCGAAATGAGGCGGCCCGATGAAGGGAGGCCTCCGAATCTCTCTCCTCCGTGAAGCACTCCTTTCAGCTGGGCCGCCCTGAGTGTTTACCTTAAATCGCAGTCCACCAACTCTCAAGAACATTTTCCCTCTTGATTGAGGCGATTGTGAGGCACATTGCTTTGAAGTTCGGGTCAGAGTTCGGTTAGCATTAGGACGGTAGGTCACCAGTAACGCGCCAAGAACTACTCCCTCCGATACGGCCCCTTCTTGCTCTACCCAGGAACCCTCCCAAAGCGTAACGGCCACTACCATCAGTTTCGTGAGCCTGGAGGTCGGTAAAAACCCTTCTATGGTCCCGTCTCTATATTTTTGGCTCAGCTTGGTCGTGATCCTCGGTTGTTTGCTTTTATGTCTGCAACCGCGGAAAGACGTGGTCCCTTTTCGCTATGAGGGGATTAAGCCGTGGGGAGCGGTGGTTCCCCTAGTCTCTGCCCTCGGAACGCTCGGGGCTATTTTGGCCTTTGGAGTCGAACCTTCTCTCGAAAGCGTGGTCCTACTGTTCGCCCTGGTTTTTTCCATTGCTACAGCATTCTACTTTCTGTTTCAGTTACGTTGAGGATCCATTCAATCCAGTAAACCTCGACGCCAGTGAATGGGGTTAGGAGTTCACGGCGACCTTCTCGGCAGGTAGGTTGCGGACCTGGCGGTCGTTGGTTTGATGGAGAAGGGAACTGCCGGCAGGCTGATCAGAAGAAATCCAGCTTTCCACGATCTTGCCTCCCGAGATCCGAAAGATCCCAATCTCGGTTAGCGTGGCGATGTTGTCAGCCGGCCAACCACGTTTATCAGTCCCCCGAGTTGTCCAGCGGGCCACGACCTTATCCTCCTCTGCAATCAAGTCCTCCAGAGTCACCTGGAAGTCGACCAATGCGGCTCGCACCGAGCTGACCAGCTGTTTGAATCCTCTGACTCCGGGCAGTAATCCCACAGGCTGAGGGGTATGGTTGACATAATCAGGGGCGACAATGTCATCCGCTACCTTGAGGTTGCCTCGGTTCCAGACCTCCTGAAGCAGCCGCCGAACGACCGCCTTATTTTCTGCTGACATGAAACTGCTCCCTTGCTCTTCAATAGAAGATGCGCTGAAGAGCGCTGCGACGCAAAAAAGAGCGTCGGGAAGTTTTGCGACCCCAGATCCACAGAGAGTGTGGAAGGGATGTGGACCTGGCTAGGGATAGAGAGGCCATCTATGGGTAGCAGCAGTTTGCACTGATGGTGTGCACGCCTGGATAGGGGAGGGGGGCGCTCCAGGAAGACCCAAAAAGTAAGAGCCCGCCGAATTGACGGGCTCAAGTAAGGAGAAAAGAGCGTGGAAAATACTCTTTTATTACTCTTCGGCTGCGTTCTGCTCGATCCATGGGAAGTAGAAGACCTCTTTCCAGTCGAACTGGAAAGTCGGCAAGAGACTCGACATTGAAACCGCCTCAAGGACAAGCCTGTACTTCTTCACTAGCTCATCCAGTCCCTTGAGGCACTTGGTGAGATCATCAAATGTTGGAAGATCCTGCCTCAGGCCGCGCTCATCGTAATGGGCAATTCTCCTATTCGTGTAGTGTTTAATCTGATCAGCCATCCGATCGAGCTGCTTGAGGTCTTGGTCGATTCTCTTGGAGTCAAGCCGCTCGGCCCCAGGTCCCGCCAGACGATCAAATGTCCGATGTCCCATTTCTTTCATCCCGTCCTCATCACCATGAAGTCCGACGAAGTATTCGCGCGAGACGATTTCAGGATGCTGTTGGAGTTCCTCCAGGATTCGTCTCAGTGAAACGCTGTTTTGGCCAGTCATGGTTTGCAGCCTCGCCGCGACCGCTGCAGAGTGCACAAACACTGAAGCCATCCACTCGTTGAAAAAACCAGGCGCTTGCTGAAGGCGATCGTTGTTTTCGATAACCTTCTGAACTTCCCAGAACACGTGCTCGTTGACCAGAACTTCTTGAACTTGCTTGTAGACAATCTCCATCCACTGAATAACTCGATTTCGTCTTTCCTTAGTGGTCAAAGGTGTGACCCTCCGGTAAGGTGGTTGGACTCAGGGCGATACACGAGAGCCCCACTGTGCTTCCCCTCAGTTACCAATACCTATCTGGATCGTCAAGGGAGCGGGCATCGGCCTCAATGGGTTCTATTCCAACAAAGGTACGTAATGCGACATAGGGTCGCATGTAAGCCTTTCTGAACACGGAAATTTCGCCGCTTTCGCGACTCCAGGTCCCCCAGGGCCGTTCAGGCTGCCAATTTTGGGGGTCGAATTCCCACCGTATCCTCAAGCTTCTCGGTCGTGGTTGTTGTCGCAATCCGCGATATCTTCTGGGACAGGTAGAGATAGTTCCAGCAAATGATGCTGTTCTTCACCAAGCGCCTGCAGGCCTCCGCGATTTCTTGCTCCTGCTTTTGAGGGGCAGTTCGCGACGCGACGCGAAAGGCCATGCCAGCAGCAGTTGGCCGCGAGCTGTGCCCTTCGACCAAAAGGTCCGAAGCCTAATGTCGCATTACGTACCTTTGTTGGAATAGAACCGAAGACCGCTGACCACTTCGATTTTGAGGGGAGTGCAGTATGTATTCCCCTCGTCTCGTCGGCAGGACACGGCAAAGCAGACATCAAGCGAATCCACTTTCAAGAAGGCCAATTTGCCTTGGCCAGTACGATGTGTGCACTCTTTGTGAAGGACGAGCAGGTGATCAAGCCGCGCTATCTCCATATATTCCTGAGTGCGATGTGCCAGGAGTTGTTGGTTTCCCTGATGTGTGGCGCAACGAACGTGACCATGAATAGTTCGCAGTTGGAGGATGTAATCGTCCCGGTGCCTGCACTGGCAATGCAAGAAGAGGTGATTGAGTCACATCTCATCGCCACCAAGGCGAGGGAGATGATAGCGGCTGCATCGGTACTCCGTGACTCATCATCCGATAGCTCTGTGATACGACTTGCCGAGCACGTCATTACGGAGACGAGCGAACTACTGAGAAACGCAGCAAAGCGAGTACAGGTAACTGAGTTTATTCCGTCGACGTGAGGGTGGATCGGAAGCAGGGCCTGCCCCCAGACTTTCGGTACAGCGGTAATGGTAGGGTTGTTTACCCGCGCCCGCATGGTCTTCTTTGGGGGATGGTGGGGCAGTTGAGACACCCAAGTATCGTGGGGAATAGCGACATTGTCGCGATGTCGCTATTTGTCGTGACGCGATGTCGTTATCGACTGGTTCGGCTATAGTTCGCCACGGTCTGGCGGGCGACCCCGAGCTGCTTGGCGATCTGACGCAGAGATTTCTTCTCCTGGTGCCGTAGTCGGCGAATTTCCTTCACTATTTTTTCATCGAGTGGTCGTTGACCGAGGCGCTTGCCCTGGGCCTTAGCGTTTGCAAGGCCCGAGCGGACGCGATCGGAGATGTCAGACCGCTCAAGCTCCGCGAGCGCGGAGATGATCGTGAACAGCGCCTTGCCCATAGGGGCGGAGGTGTCTATCTGCTCGGTCAGCGAAATGAAATCAACGCCCAGGTGGTTGAACTCTTCGAGGGCGATGACGAGTTGCTTGGTTGAACGGGCGAAGCGATCAAATTTCCAGACCAGGACAATATCCACTTTGCGGGAGCGGACGTGACGCCAGAGCTGGTCAAGCTCGGGGCGTTGGTCTTTGGCTCCGCTGGCGTGGTCCACAAATTCATAGACAAGAGTGAGCCGACGCTGCTTGGCGTAGGCGCGAAGCTCCCGAAGTTGCATCTGGGGTTTTTGGTCGAGGGTTGAGACCCGGGCGTAAATGGCGACGCGTTTGTTCTTTGGCATGGGGGTAATAGTAGGGAAGAGGGGTGTCTATCGAACTATAGTCTGGTAGACACCTTAAGCGTAGAAAAAAAACCCTAAAAAATCAAGGGTTTAGCGGGACGGTTTCAGGAGGGTTTGTTAGACACCCTATTCTTGGGCGGGTGATGGTAGACAGATGTCACTGAACGGGTCGTACCAGGTCAGAAATCTGAACCGAACGGCTCCCTCAACTCCAGTCTGTCCTCTTCGCCGGTGATTCTTCTGACTGGCTCACGTGCTGCGCTCGCGTTCGCGATTGCATCAGCGGTGTCAGAGTGGCCGCATTGACGTGCCAAACCCTCGGCATCGTCGCCGCCGATTGGGTGGATCCAGCTGGTATCCGCACCAGATTCTATGAGCATCACACACATTTGTGTATGGCCGTTCGAGGCGGCCCGGATGAGCGGCGTCCCCAACTGGCCGTCCAAGATATTTGGATCTCCCCCCTTACTAAGTAGCAACTCCACTGTGTCGATCCGACCGGAATCCGCAGCAGCACCCAAAGGAGATGTGTACGACCCGCCACACTTGTTCGGATTAGCCTCGTGATCGAGCATGATACGCACGACTGAGGTTAAACCCTTCTCGGCGGCAACCATCAACAGCGTGTTGTTGCTCGCGACGTCGCCGCCTCGGCCGTAGTTGCCATTCTTGTCGAAAGGGCAGTACAAAGCATTAACGTTGGCTCCAGTTTGACAGTATTGAAGGCAGTCGGCAGTGCCGCCGAGAGAGTCTCCGTCGGGAAGAGCAATCAATTAGATCGCGAAGGCGGACTGTCGCGGGATGTTTGTACCTGCTTTCATACGTGAATTCCATAGAATCTACCCTCGCTGAGTGGGGTTGCCCGCAGGCGTTCCTCGCGTCACCGAAATATTATCGCCTCTGCCACGGATCCGCAATGCGGACCGGGGGATATAGAGGGGACAGGACCGAGGGACAACAGCTCGGCGTGTGCTTCTCTTCGGGGACGCTCCGCAGTCTCAATGATCATGTCGTCTTCAGCATAGAAAGACGACAGACCCCCGAAATCCGTGGATTTGAGGGGGTGCTAGAGGTCTTGCCGGTCGGCCCCCTATTCTGGCAATCGGTGGCTCGAGAAGAAGCTGGCCAGGCGCTCAGCCGCGCCCTTGGGATTCGTCTGGAGCATGGCATGGGTCGCGTTGGGCAAAACGAAGTTCTCCGCCTGCGGTAGCCACGTACCGACGGTTTCGTAGATCTCCCGGAAATAAGACCTGGTAGCGGACCCCATCACGTTGAGTGTGGGCTGCGTGATGCGAGCGGCCTCGTCAGGCCCAAAGGTCCACGCTGGGTATGCTGGAAAATCAGCCTGAAAGAGAGTGTCTGCGTCCGCCACCAAACGTTCAAAGTACCCGGGCGGCAAAGTCTGATCGAACATGTTGCGGTAATCAGATCCGGCTACTTCCTGGCCAAAGGTGTCGACCGCCGCAACTTTGTCTCCTGACTCGTACGAGGATACGGCCTTTGCCGCTACGGCGCCGAACTCCGCGGACTTGAAAACCACAAAAAGAAGTGCTGGTTCGAGCAGGGCAATGGAATGCACCATCTCAGGAGCGTCCAACGCAACCTGTAAGGCTACGACACCGCCGCCGGACTGACCGGCGAAGTGTGCCCGTCCGATTCCCAGGTGTCGAAGAAGCGCCTGACAGTCAGCTGACTGAAGTTCGAGACTGACCGGCGTCTCTGGGCATTCGCTCTCGCCCCAGCCCCGTCGATGGTAGTGTATTAGACGATAAGAGTCGGTGAGGGCGGGCTCTTCGAGCACCGCAAAACATTCGTCTCCCATGGCGCCGTGAATGAACACAATGGGTTCTCCCGCACCGCGATCCAGGATCTCCAGCTTCACGCCATTGATTTCGGTCGGTTGCATGGCTGGCAAGTTCATCTCTCTACCTCCTTGTACTTTGTCAAGTGCTCCCCACCTTTTTACGTCCGCCTAACGACCAAGGCTGCCCGCGGCCGCCGAAGTAATCATGAAACCTGGAAAATGAGCGCGGCGGCCCGATCAGGTGCAGCGCCTGTGGTGTCTTCGCAAGAATGGGGTATTGGTCGTCCATTCTGCGGTGAGACGGGGCTTGTGTCAAATTGGTCACCGGGTCACCGGTATCCGCGTGGCTGCTGATGTCGCTTTCTTGGACGAAAGGCGACAAGCCTTAAAAGGGTAGCTACCAGATTCACTCTTCCCTCGTCCGGGTTCCAGGTGGCCCTATGACAGCTTCCTTGTCACTGGGCCAGGTTAGCGAGGGGTGTGGTATTACTCGGTGGCCTCTGATTCTTCTTGCGGAGTTGTGCCCCCGCCACGAAGCGAAGTGATCGAAGCAATCAGGGCCCCTAGAGCGATTTTGGAGAAGTCCGTAAAGTGTTCGAGCAGAGTCGTGGAGGTTGTCCATCTGTTGAGTTGCAAGTGTGTTCTCAGCGCTGGTGACTGCAGACGCCTGTGTGTCCAGGTATAGACCGCCACCAAAAAATGCAAGCACCATAATCACCAACAGCCGAAAGTGCCACGGGACATCAGCGGCAAAAAAGTAGTTGACAATCCTCAGAAGAATTTTTGATCCGTTCATAAGCTTCTTCCCCGAGGTATGAGGGTAGCATACTCAGGGTAGCGACCAGATTGGTGTAAAAATGTACGCTAAGGGGGGCTAGCCCGGTAAACTACGTAGACTTCGGCATTTGGCGAATGGTAGACGTTACGCCGACGATTGATCGGCGCTTGTGGGGCGTTTGGTGAGGCGGTTTTTGAGGGGATAGCGACAGGTGTCGCGATGTCGCGATTTGTCGTGACGCGATGTCGCTATAAAGGTTCTATTCCAACAAAGGTACGTAATGCGACATAGGGTCGCATGTAAGCCTTTCTGAACACGGAAATTTCGCCGCTTTCGCGACTCCAGGTCCCCCAGGGCCGTTCAGGCTGCCAATTTTGGGGGTCGAATTCCCACCGTATCCTCAAGCTTCTCGGTCGTGGTTGTTGTCGCAATCCGCGATATCTTCTGGGACAGGTAGAGATAGTTCCAGCAAATGATGCTGTTCTTCACCAAGCGCCTGCAGGCCTCCGCGATTTCTTGCTCCTGCTTTTGAGGGGCAGTTCGCGACGCGACGCGAAAGGCCATGCCAGCAGCAGTTGGCCGCGAGCTGTGCCCTTCGACCAAAAGGTCCGAAGCCTAATGTCGCATTACGTACCTTTGTTGGAATAGAACCCATGTTGGTAACTGGGATAGTATGCTGACCAGTATATTTATTGGTTAGGTACCCAAAGCTATCCGCGACGATGACTTGGGAAATCACACACTCCGTCGTTGCCAAGGCCAATCGTCAAACTGCCTGGGACTTCTACGCGAACGTCGATAACTGGGTTCGCTTCGAGGGTGGTGCGGTCGAATCGATCACCCTCGACGGCCCCTTCCAAGCTGGCACAAAGGGTGCCACCAAGATGCCGGGCCAGGCTCCGACGCATTGGCGATTGATCGAAGTTGAGCCTCCAGGACGGGTCGTGATCCAGATGGAGTTGACCGACGCAGTAGTGCGCGTTGTTTGGACGTTTGACGAGTTGCCGGGGGATTGCACGCGGCTAACTCAGCACATGGCACTGGAGGGTCCAGGTGCCGAGGCGTATGTGGCAGTCATGGAAGAGAATTTCGCACGGAATATTGGTAAGGGCATGGAAAGGATGGCGGAGGAGATCGCGAGATACTCGGTTGGTCAGTAACCTGAATGGCCGATAGCACCCCCACGGCGCCTAGCCATTCGTTGAACCGGAGCGGCTGCTTTTCCGGGGATTCAACGGTTAGACTGCTGTAACGGTTTTCGGTCATTCGGGCCGGGCACTGATGGTCCGCCGCCCGGTTAACTTTATCGTTATCCGTTGATGGGATTCAATCGATGAACTCGGACGCGGCCCCATTCTTGACGGCCAAGTGGCGTCACTTGGCGATGCTGAACTACGAGATCGACCCCAAGGTCCTGCAGCCACTTGTACCGGCTGGAACGGAGTTAGATGACTGGCGCGGGCGAACCTTTGTTAGTGTCGCTGGATTCCTGTTCCTGGATACGCGTGTGTGGGGCACGACGATCCCTTATCACCGCAACTTTGAGGAGGTGAATCTGCGCTTCTATGTGCGACGAAAGGCCAGTGATGGATGGCGGCGTGCTGTCGTCTTCGTCAAGGAGCTTTTCTTGGTACTCTCGTGGGGAGTGCTGGATAGGGGACAAGGACAGGTGAAGGTGACGAATGTCCAGCGATTCAGGAGATAGTTTCAATATTCCCGTTTTGTGTTGGCTTGCAATTGCCATCCTGGCAGTGCTTGCCTTGGGACGAGTGGCTAAGGGGAGTGAAGGCGAAGACTGTCACGCACCTGAGTATTTCGGGATTTGTGACCCGTTTGTACCGGGAACAGTGATCAGGGTAACCGACTACGAGCCCTTTATCGTAATCAGCCCTTGGCCCGATAGTCCTGCAGAAAGGGCTGGGATCTGTCCCGATGATGAGATTGTAGCCATTAACGGGGTGTCGGCGATCGAGAACACCGTTCAGCGAATGCTCAGGGAGCTTGTTAGCGAACTACCTATGTCGGTTGTTCTCCAAGTTCGGCGAGGAGAGCGGGAAATGGAGTTGTCCGTTCCGCGCGTTCGGGAGTCTACTCTTGCCTATCTGAGCCGACAAAAGTTCCTCAGGAATCGACTCGTTCCTCTTGAGCAAACGCTAGAAGGCCTACATCAACTTGAGGAGTTTGTTCGCCGCGAACTCGCCCAATCAGGCTTGAAAGAAGTAGGCACAGTTCTCTGCCCCATGGATACGCCGGAGGATCGAGCCATGGAGTTTTCCAAATTTCTCCGGGAAATCGTGTTTACGCCGAGGCTCCCTGGCGGTCCTGCGAAGCTCAGGGAGCTGACCACACCCATGGCCAGGGATCCGGATGGCTACGCACCAGGCTTCAGGGCTCTGATGCTCAAGAAGCCAGATGAGGTACGAGTCTATGGCGTGCTACCGGATTCCCCGGCTCATCGTGCCGGCTTGTGGGTCGGAGACGAAGTACTGGAGATCAACGCACATCCAATTCCTGCTTCGTCTGAGGAGTTGGAGAACTTGCTCTTCGAGCCGAATAAGTTTCGTTCCGTGTCGATCAAGGTAAGGCGGAACTCTTCCGTACGCACTCTCAAGTTCAACACACAGATAGCGCAGGAATTCGCTCATCCCGAAAGGGCCAAAATCCTCCCAGAGGGGACGCCATCAAAGCAAGACCATTTTCTCGGGCTTCATCTCAGGTATAGCCACAAGCTGCAGGAAGCCGTTGTTGAGCGCGTCGCATATCCGTCACCAGCATTCGAGGAAGGAGTTCATGTGGGAGATCTGATCCTGGCCATGAACGGGGTCCCGATCGACCAACTGGAGCCACAGCGCATCGAGGCCCTGCTTAGACCAAGTTCCGCCCCGAAGAGCACACTGCGTGTCCTCCGGGCAGGCCACAAGCTCTCTTTCCAACTGATTCCCATAAAGCGCGGAGAAGCACTTGCCACAATTGGCTGGAAGTGGACCAAGCATGGTCCTACTCCCGAACATTGTCCTGGGCAGTGAGTAAGAGCGTTTTCAGTCCTTCGGCTGTGGCTTGAGGATGGGGGATCGTTGCACGAGGTCTCGGTACGGCTTGAACCACGTGCGGAACTCTTTGGTGAGCCGTGCTGTGTCCTGCCAGCACCGGGTTCGTTCATGTCGGCTCTCCCCACTGAGCGCGTTGAGTCTCCTTTCCAAGCTGAAGCGTCGCTCTTCGACCAAGGGGTTCGTGTTGGCACTCCAGACTTGGAGCGAAAGCACCCGCCATCTTAGGTCAAGGTGTTCGCGAGCAAGACCGCCCAGGACGACTTGTGAACCTTGGACGTCCTGCATAATTTGACAGGCGCTTGGCCTTTGACACATCCCATAGCGCCTGTACCCTTTCAAGTCGATCTTTCAAGCCGACGCTCCTGGTGATTTACGGTCCTTCCCGCCGAGGTCTCTCGGCGTCGCCTAAGCGCGTGAACCCGCGGTGAGGGTCCGCTTGAGGTCGATTTCTGCCGATCAGAAATTTGAATTCACTCTGAACTGAACGACCGCTTTCGCCTGAGGCTGTGTGAAAAGTCCAAAACCTCTTTGATTTAGGGGTCTCTTTACCCTTCCTACGACGGAGATCGTGGCTTACACGCGATCCTATGAAGTCAAAATTTCAAATCCGAAATCATGAATGACTTTTCACACAGCCTCGCCTAAAAGCGGACATTCAAATTTTCCTTCAAATGTCGAATGAACTACGCTGAGATTGCAGAAAGCCAGAGGCTCCTTCCGCTCTGGAAATGCCTTCTAGCCCCGGCACTGCTCCGGCAAGGGCGATACGTCCAAGACGTCTCGCAGAGGCTGCGCCTCGCTTTAGAGTTTCTCGCTACCCATGTCCGAGCCTATTGGCTATCCACGGGTCCCAAGTACCGATCCAGCCAAGCCAGCGTTTCCTTGATGACCTCATCCATCGGAGGAATATGGTCTGTGTCGTACAGCTTCAGTTTCTTGTGCTCGGCCGGAGTGCCCAGGAGGTCATAGAAAGGCTTGATGGATCTCTCGTAGCCGATTTGCGTGTCGTATCTGCCGTTCAACATCAGGGTGGGAGTTTTCGCTCGGGTCACAAAATTGATTTGATCGACTTGAGGAAGAAACCTTTTGACGAACCCTCCTCCATCGAAGACATGAATATGCCTCCGCTGGGCCGAAATATGGAAGATTAGTTCCGAGGAGTCCGCATTCAAGTTGCTGATTCATTGGATGTTAACGTCCTGGACAGAGACAAAAACACCAGGCAGATAGGGGCCAGATACAAGGGAGTTACCTCGAAATACGGCGGCACTAAGGGACAGAATCGGGCTGAACAGGCGAGGAGATTTCTGGGAGCTGTCGGCGGCGAGCTGCACTGGCATCTCCAAGTTTGAAGTAGACGTTATTTTCAGTGAGAACTTTCAGAATCCTGGTTCTCAACCCAGGATAACCTCCGTCAACAGACTGATCTCGGAAGGGCCGCTGCGGCTGGCTCAGAATCATCCCCCAATCCCGTCACTTTGCTGAACTATCCTCGTCCTTTCTGCTTTCTAATGGTGCCGGAATCCCCTTGTAATGCCCTTCTATTCTGGATTCGATGATCATTGCAAGTACTTCATGAACCGCCAGTTGTCTTCGATTCCACGCTACCCATCTGTTGAAGTACGGCTTTTCGGGGTCCACGAGAGGCTCTTGAGTTGTCTCCTGTTTTCAGGGAGTTACGCCGACCCAGTGGACAAAAGGGGGTGACTGGGAGTCAAAGGGGGGGTGTGATCGGGAGCAGGTGAGAGGTATGGCAATGCTGGCGATCACAACGGAATCAGCGGGGGCTAAAGAGGAACCCAACCCCGGGGGTGGTTCACGCCATTGCCACGGTGCTCGAAGTCGGGATGGCCGATCTCGTCGAGGATCGGTAGCAGTAGCGGTTCTTCAGTAGGGGGTACCCCCCCTTACCCCCTACCCCAGGGGGACCCCCTTCGGCTACTCCAAGCAACCCCTCTGATTTGGAGTTTCTTGCCAGGCTGGTCGAGGTGATCAGTGAGTGGAGAACGGGTCGTCGGGTGTCTTGATACCCTTTTAGCAGACCTGCTGAGATAGAATGTGCTGAGGGCTCATTACACGTAGTCGTTTGGAGTAGCCAGATGATCATGGTGATCTTTGGTGCAGGAGCCTCCTACGACTCTGTGCCGTCGCGACCACCGTCCTTCTATGATCGAGGTAGAGAGCTCCTTACAGGCTACCCTTGGCCTCGGAGTTGTTCTTAGACCGAGAGCCTTTCTCTCCTGCCTTGTCTCAGTTTCCCCAGTGCCATCCCATAGTTCCTTATCTTCAGTCGTCACCGGAGGGGACCATCGAAAATACCCTCGAGACTTTGCGGTCAGAATCCGAGAAAGACCCGGAACGGACGCGACAACTGGCGGCGATCCGATTTTACCTCCACTACGTGATATGGCAGTGCGAAGTCTCATGGAACAAATACGCCGGGGGTGTCACAAACTACGTCACCTTACTTGACCAGTTAAGGCGATCTCGCCGCTCCGAAGATACGGTATGTCTCGTGACATTCAACTATGACCGAATGATTGAAAGTGCACTACGCTCACTTGATATCACCATAGAGACGATTCCGGACTACATCGCACACGACGCGTTCAAGCTGTTCAAACTACACGGCTCCGTGGATTGGGCTCGTGAGGTGGATACGCCGATCGCCGATATCACAAACCAGGATTCCTGGGACGTTGGTAGAGAGCTCATCCGAAGGGCCGGAGAGATCGAAATCACTAATCGGTTCTGTATCGTACAAGGACACCCCATAGGAAAATCGAATGACATGGTGTTATTCCCGGCGCTTGCTATACCAGTCGAGACCAAGAATTCGTATGAGTGTCCGGATGAGCACCTCAAGTGTCTGCAGGAACATCTGCCGAGAATTACGCAGATCATTATGGTGGGATGGAGGGGAACAGAGCAGCACTTCCTAGCTTCTCTGAAGGACCTCCTGCCAGAGGAGGTTCCCGTGTGTGTCGTCGCTGGTAAAAGGGAGGGTGCCGAGGAGGTGATAGGTAGGCTTCAAGGTGCAGGTATCCGTATCGCTGGAAGGGCCTTTGACGGGGGCTTCACTGACTTCATTGAGGCTCGGGAAGCTGAAGAGTTCCTCCGTAAGAACTAATGCCACCTCCAGGCAGAGGCTGCCGAGCGGGGGATGAACCCTTTACGCTGAAGACGGTGGACTTGCAATAGCCGCTCTCACCCCCGCCCTAGGGGATCCTCCTCGAACATCCTCGTTGGACTCTTCAGAAATGGAGCAAGTTGCCACTGCTGATCCTTTTACCGACTGGTCTTTGTCAGGCGACCTTGCCCCCCTTTTCTGTGATTCAGACCTGGTCTTTACCCCCTCTCGCCCACCAGGGGAGCCCACTCACCCACTCCAGTGGCGCATCTGAAGCACTTTGCCTGTTTTCCTCTTCTGCTACTCTGGAACCACCGAATCCCACGTGTGCATCGATCCAGAAGGTAAAAAGAAGGAAAGCCAACATTCGCAGCCGCAGGAGGGCCGTCCCGGGAGGACTGGTCGCCAGTCTGGGAGGAGGTTCCAGGCTTCTTCAGGGACAGCCTTGCTCGACAATTTGCGTTAACACAACTGTGATAGTCGGCGTCCGATCTTACGGACAGCGCCCTATTTGGCCGCAATCGAACGACCGATTGAAACCGCACCTAGAAGCGGCCATTCAGATTTCCCGCGGAAACGTCGAATGAACTATGCTGAGATTGCAGAAAACCAGAGGCTTCTTCGGCTCTGGAGTTGCTTTCTAGCCCCGGCACTTCTCGGGTAAGGGCGATATACATCCATGTGGACAAACCACTTCCGCCGATTCACATGTCACACGAGCGGAGCAGACTCCTCGTCGCCCATCGGGCCTAGTAAGCCCCGGCTAATCCGGTTGAGGAGTAGAAGGCGACTTGGGTATCCCGATTCGCCGTTGAACGCTGGCGTCAAGGGTGGCCTGTAAGAGGGCCAAACATTCATCCAAGTGTGCCCTCGTATAGTCATTGGACTCTGTTTCCACTAGAAAATCCACGATCTGCTTGTTTAGTTGCTTAAGGTTAGCGCGTGCTAGACTCGTCGCATCCTCGGGCGTTCCCCTAGCCGCTATTGTCGCCATCTTAATCAGTTTTTTCAGGTGAGCTCGCTGGAGGGAACGGCGGAGTGAAGACCTGGAGCAGATCAAGGAGCTGCTCCAACGGAGCGAAAGGCCGTCGCCAGGGGACGGGAGTGAAGCCCAATGAGCCCGCCGGGGAGGCCAGCGGGCTCACGTGGAGAGGTAAGAGCGAAATGAATCACCCTCACAGGGTGAAGATGCGGAAGCTCCTGGTGAGTGCGGAATGAAAAGGGCAGGGAAGTAGCGCTTTCCGAAAGGCCGAAAGAGTACTACTGCTACTCGAGGATTTCCAAGACGAATCGCTTCCGTAGCTTCATTCCAGCAGCCCCCAGAATGGCGCGGATCGCGAGGGCTGTCCGCCCCTGCTTGCCAATGACCTTCCCCATGTCGGGCTGGGAGACCCGCAATTCAAATACAGTAGTCTGTTGACCCGCCACCTCGGTTACACTCACCTGATCGGGATTGTCCACCAAGGCCTTCGCTATCATCTCGACAAGTACTTTCATAACGCCTCCTCGCAAGTCACCCCAGAAAGCGAGATCTCGGCTGCATGGCTACAGGCTTGACAGAGGCTCGGACCTAAAGACAGCAGCAGCTTCTCTTAGTCCAATGCAAGTTTCACATCTCGGTTAATCCGGAGGGCATCCAGCGTTCTTGTTTCCAAGAGCTGGAAAGTGTTCTGATCCAGCACCAAGACCGCGTGACCCTTATAGCTAAACGTGGCATCACCAGGGCGCTGCTTGCCGTGCCTCATCTTGAACCTGGCATGATCAAAGATAATCCGGATGACGGCATTCTCAGAACGTGCAGTCTTAGCGAGCCTCTGGGCGAGATAGTCACCAGCCTCTTGTGTCACTGTGAGCATCATTGTCTCCCACCCCTGATTATATGCCGGCACTGGGCAGGGAAGTGGGAAGGTAGGGGGCGGCTGTGGCGCTGGAGGAGTAAGATGAAGGGAAATGCAAGACAAAGTACCGAAGCCGCCGCACCCAAAACCAGTGCCGGCTCCGCCTCCGCCCAGACCCCCCAGCCCGCCGCCACCTTGTTGAGTGCTCGCGGGCCGATGGAGGCCGACCCCCAAGAATCTCTCGAGGCACACTGCTTTGAAGTTGGGGTCAGAGTTCGGTTAGGATGAGGACAGTTGGGAACGGCCGCTTCCTGATCCACCCAGTAACCTTCCTAAAGCATAGCGGCCACTACCATCATGTTCGTGAGCCTGGAGGTCAGTCGAGCTCCTCTATGGTCCCGTCCCTATATTTTTGGCTCAGCCTGGTCCTGATCCTCGGTTGTTTGCTTTTGTGTTTGCAACCGCGGAAAGACGTGGTCCCCTTCCGCTATGAGGGGATTAAGCCGTGGGGAGCGGCGGTTCCTCTAGTTTCCGTCCTCCTAATGCTGAGCGTCGTCTTGGCCTTTGGGGTCGAGCCCTCTGTCGAAAGCCTGGTAATAGTGTTCGCCCTCGTGTTCGCCATCGTTACAGCCTTCTATTTTCTGTTTCAGCTCAGGAGGTGAGAACCAATTCAAAGGGCGGTCAAATTCGCTCCACCTCACCGAGATTGATCTCGTGGCTGGTTTCGGGGGCGACAATTTGAGCCTTTCATTGCCGACTCCAGGCGACGCGGAAAATTGTGGTCGATTCTAGATCTCGGAGCTCCTTCAGTAGGAGGAGGGGAGGTGGTTCACCATAGGAGAACGGCTGTCGCGCTTGTGGACGGAAGGCGACAAGGGCGTGCTAAAGATCAGCTATAGAAGAGTTTTGCACCTGTCCGTCTATGATTTTCCTGCCGAAGTTAAGGCAGTGTTCGACAGCTTCTTGGCGAGTAGGAAAGGCAGCTCTTGTAGAGAAGTGTCTGCCCTTGATCGCGGAGCCGCGAGTAGCGTAACTTCTTTTCTGTAAATTCTGGTCAGGCCTGGGTCGGAAAGACAGAGGTCTGGGACAGGATTCTCCAAAAACAGAAACGTCTATCTGGCAAGGAGAATCAAATGAACCCAGACCTGGAAAAGAGAGTACCACGGGAGATCCTGGCGGAGTTGATCGAGGAAGGAACAGAAGCCTTTCGAGGAATCCTGGAGAAGCTGTTCAACGTGGCCATGCAGTTGGAAAGAAGCGAGTTTCTGGGAGCGGAAGCGTACGAGAGAACAGCCAGTCGGCGAGGCTATCGAAACGGATTCAAAGGCAAGCGGATTCAGACTCGAGTGGGAGAGCTGCACTTGGAGATTCCACAGGTGCGTGGGTTGAGGTTTTATCCCAAGTCGCTGGAGAGGGGTTGCCGTTCGGAGAAGGCCCTGAAGCTGGCCATTGCCGAGATGTATGTGATGGGAGTCTCGACGAGGAAAGTCACCGAGATCACGGAGCAGCTGTGTGGGTTGGAGATCTCGGCCACCCAGGTCTCGAGAGTGGCCGGGATGCTGGACGAAGAGCTGGAAGAGTTTCGAAGCCGGGAGCTGGGAGAGTATCCGATCGTGTATCTGGATGCCCACTACGAGAAGGTTCGAAGAGGCGGCAGGGTGCAGGACGTGGCCATCCTGAAAGCCATAGGAGTCAATCGTTTCGGAACGCGGGAGGTGTTGGGTCTGAGCACCAGGATCAGTGAAGCGGAGGTGCATTGGCGAGGGTTTCTGGGAGATCTGCACAAGCGTGGACTGAGAGGGGTCGAGCTGTTTGTCAGTGACGATCACGAAGGACTGAAGGCGGCCAGGCGGGCAGTTTATCCGTCGGTGCCCTGGAACCGTTGTCAGTTTCACCTGAGTAAAAACGCCCAACAATATGCTCGCCGCAAAGAGGACAAGCCCCGCATCGCCCAGGCCATGCGGGACATTTTCGATGCCCCGTCTCGAGAAGATGCCGAGGAGCTCAAGGGTAAAGTCGTCAAGAAGTTCGAAAAGATTGCACCGGAGTTCGTGAGCTGGCTGGAAGAGAACGTGGATGAAGGGCTGACAGTGTTTGATTTTCCGAGGAGCTGGTGGCGAAGGATCCGAACCATCAACGGACTGGAGAGACTGCACCGGGAGATCCGGAGACGAACCCGGGTGGTGGGAATCTTTCCCCACGAAGCGTCGGCGCTGCGGCTCATCTCGGCTGTGCTTGCAGAGATACACGAGGAGTGGTTAACCGGCCGGCAATACCTGAACCTGGCCGGCTGGAAAACACAAGTGGAGCAATTCTTCCCTACAGGCCCTAAAGAAAATTACAGAAAAACGGTTGCTTAACCGAGCCGCGACGGATGAGGATATCAATGTTGACCTGCCAGTCGCCCGATTCTGCCGATTGGAGAGGCTTCGCGAGTATCTCGTAACCCTCGTAGGTTGTCGCTTCTAACGTGTGTGTTGCCATGGTGGGCATTTTACGCGAGGGGTAGCACGAACAACTCTGTAAACTCCCAACTCCTGTACCCCAATCCGCCTGACGTCGGCGAGCCTGATCTCGTCGCCGGGAGAAGTGCGAGCCGATCACGAATTGATCAGCTGTTTCAACCCTTCACCAGGCTTGAAGTAGGCGACACGCTTGGCAGGGACCTGCACCTTCACACCCGTCTTTGGGTTGCGACCCTGGCGGCGATTTCTTCTCCGGTGTCGAAAGCTGCCAAAACCCCGGAGCTCCACCTTCTCCCCGGAATTGAGCGCCTCCACGATGCTGTCCAGGACGGTCTGGACCACCACTGCGGCGTCTATTCTGGTCAGGCCGTTTGTCTTGGCAACGTCGGCCACCAGGTCGACACTCAGCAAGCTTCGGAGCGGGTCCGTTTCTTGGGGGCAGTGACGGAATGCGCAATCGTCTCGAGCAGATCCCTCACGTGCCCCCAAAATTCTTACCCGTGGGTGTAGGTCAGCCTCTGCACATCCTGGGAAGAAGATACCTATTCATATTATAGGTCGAACCTTCTTGGTGCTGGTTTGCGATTTGCAAGCGGCCGTGATCAGATCCGATAGCACTTGTCTGGATTACCTGCTGGAATTGGTGTTGCGATTCCTATTGATCGCTCATGGGACGACGGTACCTCGAACAACAGCATGGACGTTTCCGTCAACGATGGCTTCTATTGTAAAGTCACCGATCAGGCTGTTGCCCTACGGAGTTTGGGCGGGCAAAATACTTCAGCCCCCGTCAAGAGACCCCGTTAATTCTGGTGTGAACGGAGCTGAGAGCCCCAAGTCCGGCTCTGGGAGGTAGTACCACGAGAGATCCTAGAGGCGTTGTTCGCCACGCTCGATCGAGTCGGCCAGGACGAATGTTCCAGCCACTGGAGGTTTTCGAGTTGTTAGACGAGCTTAGACAGGAAGAAATCTTTTCCTGATGACTAACAGATGGATTCACGCCGGTCTGCTGTTCGTTTCCCTGGCTACCATTCTCTTTCAGATATTACTCACTAGGATATTCAGCGTCACGATTTGGTACCACTTTGCCTTCGTTGCGATCTCGGTGGCTATGTTTGGTTTTGCTGCTGCTGGCGTTGCCGTGCAGCTTATTCCTAGCTATTTCAGAGATGTGGACACGGCTCACCGAATCACCCTAAGTTCTCTTCTCTGCGGAGTCTCCATGGTTGTGAGCTTCCTGGTGCACCTGCTTGTTCTTTCTAAGGGGCAGGGTTCGACACTCGGGTCCGCCCAAGTCGTCATCACATACATTGTCGTGTGCATTCCGTTCTTCTTCAGCGGTATCGTTGTCTGCCTCTCACTGACTAGGTTCGCTGCTCAGGTTGGCTCTTTGTACGCCGCGGATCTCATTGGTGCAGCTCTAGCCTGTCCTCTGGTGGTGATTCTTCTGGAGCTTATTGATGCACCTACAGCTGTGATTCTTTCAGGCACCTTAGCTTGCACTGGAGGCATCTTCTTCGGTCGAACAGCTACAAGTCGGAGATTAAGAATCGGGGCAGTCGCTACGACAGTTTTGCTAGGTTTGGCTGCATTACTGCATGGCGTAGTTGCCGCAACCGGAGAAGGGGGACTTCGGCCTGGGTGGACTCGAGGGCAGCAAGAGGACGCGCTTCTTTACGAGGATTGGAACTCGTACTCACGCGTCACAGTTCAGGGTAAGCCGAACCATCCTAGCAAGCCATTCGGCTGGGGTTTGTCATCAATGTATACCTCACAAAAGCTACTCTCACAACTTTTTCTGACGATTGATTCAACTGCTGGGACTGTTATCACAAAGTACGATGGCAAGAATCTTGAGCCACTTGATTTCCTAAAGTATGACGTAGTTTATCTTGCTCACTACCTCCGACCTTCAGCGGAAGTTTTTGTTATCGGAGCCGGTGGGGGACGAGATGTTCTGGCTGCGCTAGTCTTCAATCAGAAATCAGTGATTGCCTTGGAGGTTAACGCCAGTATAGTTGAGGCGATCACCGACTCTTTTGGTCAATTCTCCGGACACCTCGACCTCGATCCAAGAGTCACTCTTGTCAACGATGAGGCGAGGAGTTATGCGGCCCGAACCGAGGAACATTTCGACATTATCCAAATGTCTCTTACCGATACTTGGGCCGCAACCGCCGCTGGAGCTTTTGTTCTGACGGAGAACCAACTCTATACAGTTGAAGCTTGGGAGATGTTTCTGAAGCGCTTGAGGCCAGGAGGCTTGTTGAGTGTGTCCAGGTATTACGTAGAAGACGAACCACTCGAGATCTACCGATTGGCTTCCCTGGCTCAGGCTGTGCTCTCTCAGGCTGGAATCTCTAACCCAAGACAGCATCTTGCAATTGTCCGATCCGAGAATTCGAGTTCCCATGGAGGTCCGGATGGTATTGCAAACCTGCTTCTTAGTAACGAACCCTTGACTTCGAGAGACCTATCCACACTAACCCAGATTACGAATCGGCTGGGCTTTGAAGTGTTGCTCTCACCCAACGTAATAGCCGATAGGAATCTCCTGGAAATCACTTCACCTCAAGCGTCACCGCAGTTTGTGAATCGGTACTCTAAAGATATAAGTCCACCAACGGACGATAGGCCGTTTTTCTTCAATATGGCGCGGCTGATTGATTACGTCGACACAAACAGTCCTGTGTTCATCCTGACGTCACTGCTTTTGACGGTTCTCTTGCTGGTAGCAGCCTGTGTCATATTTCCCCTCTGCGTGACAGGGGCTAGCATCCTCTGGTCGGGTTGGCTGCCCACCTATTTCGCGGCTATTGGGCTTGGTTTCATGTTCGTGGAGGTTGCTCTTGTCCAGCGAATGCTCATACTGCTTGGGCATCCAACCTACTCTCTTTCTGTGGTCTTGTTCGTCTTGTTGCTATCCGCTGGGATTGGGAGCTATCTCACAAGAAGAATCTGCGACTTGCTTGGCTCTCTCAGAACGCTGCTTTGTACCGTTTCTATCGGGATCGCGGCGCTAGGAATCGTAACGCCTATCCTAGTTGACCATTTCCAAGCATCAAGTAGCCCTACTCGCATACTGATAGCAATAGCTGCCTTAACCCTGCCAGCTGTTCTTATGGGTATGGCGTTGCCAACTGGAATCAGAATCGCGGCCATAAGCAGTCCCGGAATCACTCCATGGCTCTGGGCAATCAACGGAGCCTTCTCGACACTCGCGGCGACGGCAGGGGCAATCGTTTCCCTTACATTTGGAATCTCCGCAGGTTTCTGGATCGGATCCGGGTGCTACTTTATCGCTTTCCTGATGGTGCGACCCAGAAACCGTATCCAGTCGATGCAAAAGCCGCTGGAAACTGAAGATGGCATACGCTAGTTACACATCACCGGGCCGTGTCTCATGGAGGGGAGGTTGTCGGCGTGTGAGAACGCGATGACGAGTCGGTGACAGAGCTAGTGCCGCTGAACTTAGAGATATGTATCCCTCCTATAAATCGATCCAATCGGACCAATCGAGCAGTTGAGATAGCGATTAACATGAGAGGCCCCTATGGACGAGCAGAACATCATCAGAACCTACAACCGCATCAAGTACGGCAAGCTCGCAGCTAGCCTGGCTCTTGATGGCGTTGGGATGATCACTATGCTCCCTGCGGTATGGGTAAGACATCGCTTGGGCGCCGATCAGCGGCATAGCCTACTACCTGCTGTACGGCAGGAATATGTCTGCTTTATTGGCGGCGCTGTCAATGAGCTTCCCCCGCTCACCGATTTCGTTCCGACGCTCACGGCTATGTGGGTCTACAGGTACAGGGTAAAAGGCAAAGACACTTTCGAAGGGCACCTGAGGGAAGTGAAGCAGCAGCAGCATGACTCCATTGACAGGATTCTCAAATGAATCGCAGGGACATGATGTATGTGTGATATTCGGCACCCGATCTTACAGACAGCATCCGATCTGATCGCAATCGAACGACCGCTTTCGCCTGAGGCTGTGTGAAAAGTCCAAAACCTCTTTGATTTAGGGGTCTCTTTACCCTTCCTACGACGGAGATCGTGGCTTACACGCGATCCTATGAAGTCAAAATTTCAAATCCGAAATCATGAATGACTTTTCACACAGCCTCGCCTAAAAGCGGACATTCAGATCTTCCCCGGAAACGTCGAATGAACGGCCAATAGTGGTCATTGGCCAGTGCCCTCGATTATCTCCGTCGTGCCACATTAGAAACTAGGGTAGGGGATCGCGTAGAGTGCCAACACTCCACCGACCGGTAAGCGACCGAAGTCAGCGGGCCGGCCGTTGTCGCCTTGACGGTACCTTTCCCGGCAAAAAGAACATACAATTAATATTTGTAACCGTGGTTGGCGGAAAACTGGCCGAAAAGGATCGTTGGGTGTCCGGGCCGCCAGGAATCCGTCGAAACCCAACCACAACACGGGCTGGCTGGCATTCTGGTTCATTGGTGCCGAGCGCTGCAAGCGTTCCGAGGGTTTGCCGTTCCGAGTGCAAGAGCGCCGCCAAAAACTCGCGTCCGATTGACTCGTAAGGCTATTCGAGCACCAGCGCAACGTGTTCTACGCCTCGCACGGTCTCGTTCCACGTGCGCGTGAGGATTCGTTTTAGTGAGCGTAGGGTGAACCGCACTTTGGCGGTTTGATGACGCTGCTTTTGGCCCTCGTGAGTGGGCGAGGTGTTCGATGCGGCGGATAAGCTCGACGAAGATCCCAGAGGCGAGTACTTCCAGGATCTGTTTACCGTAGGAAACGATCGTCAATTTTCTGGAGACGGAACTCTCCGACAGTTCGGCGGCCGAACGCGCGATCCCTTTGCGGCGTTCACGGGAAAGACAGTCAGAGGAAACAACACACACGATGCACATTGATACAGAATGCAATCAGGTGGCAACCGCGCTGCTGCTCGCGGCAGGAATCGGTAGCAGGCTACGACCGCTAACGGAGAATCAGCCCAAGTGCCTCACCGAAGTCGACGGGATCTCCATTCTTGAGCGTTTGGTTTATTGCCTGGGTCAGCAGGGCGTCGGGCGTCTGGTGGTCGTGGTGGGACACCTTGAGCACAGAATCCGCGAGTTCCTCGGGGAGCAAAGGGACGGCGTCTCGATCGAGTATGTGGTGAATCCACAATATCGCACGACCAATAATCTATATTCACTGTGGTTGGCACGGGAAGTCATCCAGGAGCCGTTTCTGCTCGCCGAATCTGACGTTCTCTTCCAGCCGTCGCTGCTCGCTGATCTTCTACAACCCGACAGGATCGCCGTCTCATCAATGCGACGTGGATGAACGGTAGCACCGTTACAGT
The DNA here is from genome assembly GCA_965218775.1 of Acidobacteriota bacterium. Lineage (GTDB taxonomy): Bacteria > Acidobacteriota > UBA6911 > RPQK01 > JAJDTT01 > CAUZIZ01. Next base: position 286,170 of record CBDCLS010000003.1, read on the forward strand.
CGATGTTTTCCAGTCGGTTCGCGCTTTTCAGCTTGGCGAAGACCATCCGACCGAAGAGCTGCGGTACAAGACCGTCAACATTTGCAGTCTCTCCCTCAAGTCCTGGCGGCGGATCATTCGGGAATTGGAGCGGCAGGTTGCCGAGGGTCACGTTAACAGGTTTTACGAGAGCGTTTTTGCGGAAATGGTGGCCGACGGCAGACTCTCCTTTCAAGCGGTCTTTTTTGATCCCGGATCATGGTACGAGATCGATACGCCTCAAGACCTTGATCAAGCCGAGCTGCTCTTTGGCGGACCGACGGATGATAACAGAACATGCCGGAACTGAATTACGGAGCGGTCAACAAATACTGGCACAATGCCCGGCCATCGATCCTGGGGCCGTACGTGATGGACGGCTTTGGATTCCCCCCCGTTGCCGGCCGTTTTCGTTTTCACGCAGAAACCCGGATTGCGCAACAGTTGATTCGGGGACTGAATCCGGCCGGTACGGTGCTCGACCTGGGAAGCGGTATCGGCTTCTGGACAGAACACTTCGCACAGCATTTCGCGAAGGTTGTCGCCGTTGAGGCCAGCACGCCGCTGTATGAGGCACTGGTTCAGCGTTGTGCCGAGTATTCCAACGTTGAGGCTGTGCAGGGCGACGCCGTTTCGTTCGAACCGGAGGACAGCGTCGAGCTGGTCTTCCTCGGTGGTCTGCTGATGTACCTTAACGAGAACGACGCCGTTTCGCTGCTCCGAAAACTGGTCGGCAGCCTGGCCCCCTGTGGGGTGATCGTGTGCCGCGAGACCACCGTACGAAGAACGGATATGACCCGAGAGGGAGACTATCAAGCGATCTACCGGTCCGTCGCATCGTACACTCGTATTTTCAACAAATGCGGGCTCTCAGTGGTGGAAGCGAAACGCAACACGCCGTATGTTCTGATCCAGATGGCCACAACCCTCTCGTGGACCCCGAAAAGCCGTACTTCAACAGATGAGTGGCGTGGAATCGAAGATAACTGAAGGTTCATGAGGTACTTGCAGCTATCATCGAGGCCAGGATAGAAGGGCATCACAAGGGGATTCAGGCACCATTAGGAAGTAGAAAGGACGAGGATAGCCTCAGCAAAGCGATGGATTGGCGGGTGACGATGAGCCAGCGCTAGCGGCCCTCCCGAGACCAGCCTATTGGCGGAGGTTATCCCGGGTTTAGAACCAGGATTCTGAAAGTTCTCGCTGAAGATGACGTCTATTTCAAACTTGGAGGTGCCAGTGCAGCTCGCCGACGACGGTGAACAGAAACCTCCTGCCTCTTCAGCCCGATTCTCTCCTTTAGTACCACCGTATTTCGAGGTAACTCCCTTGTATCTGGCCCCTATCCGCCTGGTATTCTTGTCTCTCTGTGAGCCCTTTACATCTGACAAATAGCAACTTGAATGCAGATTACTCGGAACTAATCTTCCATATTTTCGACCCAGCGCAGGCATATTCATCTTCGGCGGCTGCTGGACTCAGTTAACAACACTTCCCTGAAGAAGCACGGCAATCGGCTACGGGCAGGACACTTCGATATTCGCCTCTTCGGTGTTCTGCGGTTTATGATTCGAAGTTTGTTCGTTTTCGCGGAGCCGGCAACCGCTAAATGACAAACAGCAGAATATCGAACAAGCGCATGTCGAAGGACGGAAGACGCTCCTTGAGGTTTCGCCCTGAATGGTCCGGCACCGCTGATGACTGTACTGATGATGCTCAATAAGACGAAGCAAACACCAGTCGTTGAGCCCTACGCTCGCGATGAGGACAATTTTCGCGACCCACCTCAGCGATTCAGCGGAATTCTTCGCCAACTGGGACCGGGGGTAATCCTGCTGGGAGGGATCGTCGGATCTGGCGAGCTGATCATGACCACTAAGTTGGGAGCAGAAGCCGGATTCTTCATGCTTTGGCTGGTGTTTGTTTCCTGCTTCGGGAAATTCATTGTCCAGGCGGAGCTGGCTCGGCACACCATCTCCAGCGGGAAGACTTTTCTCGAGGTCTTCAGTACCCTACCGGGGCCCCGCTTTCAACGTCCGGCTTGGCTGACTCCGGAGTGGATCGCGATCGTCCTGCTTCTCTCCTTCATCGGGTTGGGAGTCTATACCCTGCTTGGCGAACAGCGTACGGCTCTTTCCGAGGTGGGAATCGGCGCAGCGATCGTCATTGGAGCGGTGATCTCAGGCGCCGTAATCGCTGTCCACCGGAAAAATAGAAGACAAGGTCTTTTCCGCATGGAGACGACGGGGCCCCGACCCATCATCAACTGGTTCATGTGTCTGTGGCTGTCGATTCCACTGCTTCTCTTCATTAACGGGGGAGCCATTCTCGGTGGAGCCGGCCAGGCGTTGCAGCTAGCCTTTCCCGATCTTCTGGGCAGCGGAGGCAGCACAAAATGGGGGGTCATTGTAGCCGTCGTCTGTGCCGGCCTCTTGATAGGTGGGAAATATTCCGCGCTGGAGAGAATGTCGTTGGGCCTGGTCTCTACCTTCACCCTGACTACTATCGTTTGTACCGTCCTGCTACAGTGGACCGGTTTCGCGGTCACGCCCGAAGACCTTCGTCAAGGCCTGGATTTCTCCTTCCCCAGCCCGCTTGGTGCAGGCGTAACGCTCACTGCCCTGGCCATGTACGCTGGTACCGGGGTGTCCTGGGGAGAAATGTGCAGCTACACCTACTTTTGTGTCGAGAAGGGATATGCCCGCTTCACCGGAGCCAATGTTCCAGGCCCGGAGTGGCCCCTCCGCGCCCGAGGGTGGATCCGGGTGATGTACACCGACGTCCTGGTAGCACTGGTGGTCTACACCGTCGGCACCGTCTGCTTCTACTTCCTCGGAGCCGCCATCTTGAATCGGATGCAGCTCAACCCCGACGGTCCCGAGACTCTCCGCACACTCGGCCTCGTCTACACCGAGAGCCTGGGCAGTTGGGCCGCGACCCTCTTTGTCGTGGGAGCTTTCGTGGTCCTGTTCTCTACTGTGCTCACCGGGGTCGCCGGCTTCAGCCGATGGATAGCCGACACCTTCTGCGTGCTGGGATTCATCGATCGGGCGGATTACCTTGGACGTCTGCGAGTCATTCGCGTTCTGATCATCGTCACGCTGGGCCTCTACTCCTTTTCCTACAGCCTCTTCGAGAACCCGCCCTTGATGCTGATGATGTCCAGCATGATGGCGGTCTTCATGTACCCCATCCTGGGCCTGGGGACCCTGTACCTGCGCTACCATGATGTAGACAAGCGAATTCTTCCGGGACGACTGACCACGGCCTGGCTTTGGATCTGCGGGATCACACTGGCTCTGGTGACGCCCGGAGCGGCGCTGCTGGCCCTGGCCATTTCACAGGGGTGGGTCCAGCTGTTCTATGGGTGATATGGGTACGGCCGGAATCAGCGAAAGCGAGGTTTTCACTTGCTCAAGACGCCAGCCTCCTGGATCACACTTTCTTCTCTTGCTCTGCTGGCCACTGGGACGTCACCAGAACGGCTAAGGGTCGGCATTATCGGACTGGACACCTCCCAGGGAAGACCCTCTCGAGGACCCCGAAAAGCCGTACTCCGGCAGATGCATGGCGTGAAATCCAAGATAACTTGCGTTTCATGAAGTACTTGCAATGATCATCGAGGCCAGAATAGAAGGGCATTACAAGGGGATTCCGGCACCATTAGAAAGCAGAAAGGACGAGGATGGCTCAGCAAAGTGACGGGATTGGGGGATGATTCTGAGCCAGCCGCAGCGGCCCTTCCGAGATCAGTCTGTTGACGGAGGTTATCCTGGGTTGAGAACCAGGATTCTGAAAGTTCTCACTGAAAATAACGTCTACTTCAAACTTGGAGATGCCAGTGCAGCTCGCCGCCGACAGCTCCCAGAAATCTCCTCGCCTGTTCAGCCCGATTCTGTCCCTTAGTGCCGCCGTATTTCGAGGTAACTCCCTTGTATCTGGCCCCTATCTGCCTGGTGTCTTTGTCTCTGTCCAGGACGTTAACATCCAATGAATCAGCAACTTGAATGCGGACTCCGCGGAACGAATCTTCCATATTTTGACCCAGCGCAGGCATATTCATGTCTTCCCTTTCACCCACTGGGAAAAGCGCCGCCTTACCACGGCGCACCCTAGAAGCGGACATTCAGAGTCTGCTCTGGAAACGTCGAATGAACCGCCGTAAACGGCCAAGAGCAGTCATTCCACGCAGACCAAGCGGTCATGCGACCACGAAAAGCTTGTGGCTGAAAAGAATGGGTCGCCTTTTCGAGAAACAAGGACAAGGATGGCAGTTTCAAGCACGCGACCAGCTTCGCAGCGAACGACATTCCGAGTGTCAGCGGAAAAGGCGGATTGAATTCCGCCAATCCTTCGGATTTCTATAGATGCCGTCCCCTAACATTGCCCTCCCAGACCAAGGGCTGTAGTATCGCTAGATTAGATATAGATAGGCTCCCTTGCAGCTCGGAGGCCCGTCTTGATCGGCCAAACCATCTCCCATTACAACATCACTTCCAAGCTGGGCGAAGGCGGGATGGGGGAGGTGTACCGAGCCGAAGACACCTCTTTGGAGGAGAGCGGATTCGATGAATGAAATGAAAGGAGAATCGCCGGTAAGAACCGATTTGTGCTGCACGTTGTTTTTACTCATGTGCGTGGGGCTCGGCTCGATGGCTGGTGCACGCACTGTAGAGTTTGAAACCACGCAGGTCACACGGGCGGACGTGATCCTCTCGCCCGACGGGGAGCAGCTGATTTTCACGATGCTGGGTCACCTGTTCCGTCTGCCGGTCTCAGGCGGTGCTGCCGAACAGCTCACCTTTGGGCCCTACTACAACACCGACCCAGCGTTTTCGCCTGACGGTACCCGTGTGCCCTTCGTCTCCGACCGCGACGGCAGCGAGGGCAACGTGTTTGTTTTGGAGCTGACGACAGGGCAGATGGCCCAGATCACGCGCGAGTCCTGGGCTGGTTTACCCACGTGGACTCCGGATGGGGATGCGATTGTCTATCTCGTGCGTGAGACCGCTCGCAGAGAGGAGGCTCTGGTACGCCGGGTTACCCTGGCCGGTGGAGAGCCAGAAACCCTCAGTGCTCCGCCGCGGCGTTTCGGTTCGGTTATCTATCTGTCAGACGGGCGTCTTGCCTGGACCGTGTTTGAGGGAGGCAACGGATCCCGAGATCGTACCACGCGGATTGAGGTAATGAGTCCGCGGGGCACCGTATCGACCTTGCGCACGCTCGAGGGAACCGCCCGACGTGTTGTCGCAAGTCCTACGGGTGATGGGTTCTACTGCCGCTGCAACGTCCCCCTACCGGGACGAGATTCGGAAGACCTGCTGCTGTTTGTTAGCGCGCCCAACCGGGCCGAGAGACTGGTCCTCCCGCTGGCCTCCCGCTGGGGGTTGCGCCCCAGGTTTGCGGTGGCCTCCGACAACAAGAGCCTCTACCTGGGCCAGGCCGGCCGGCTCTTGAAGATTGAGCTGCCCAGTGGCGCCCGCGAACCCATTGCCTTCAGCAGCCGAGTCAAGCTGGAAATTCAAGACCCAATGCCACCACCCAAGCCGGCTCTCACGACTGGAAGCGCCGTGGCATTGCGTAGCGTGTTGAGCCCCAGGATGTCGCCGGATGGACGGAGCTTGGTCTTCATGGCTGCCGGCTATCTCTGGCAACAACCCCTGGACGGAAGCCAGGCACAGCGCTTCTTCGAGGGCAGCGGTTTCGAGACAGAACCGGCTTTCTCGCCGGACGGGCGGCAGCTCGTGTTTTTGTGGGGCAAGTATGGGAAGAGAGAAGTCAGAGTGTTCGACCTTGAAAGCCGGCAGACGCGTACGCTCACCTCCGGGCTCGACTATTGGCAACCGAGCTGGAGCCGTGACGGACGGCGCTTGGTCTTTGTTGAGTATGAAGGCTTCGCCGGCCGAGTGGTGGCAGTAAACCTCAGCGATGGCAAGAAGGAGAAACTCGCCGACGCGGGATTCTGGTCGCCGCGTCCGCACTTTTCGGCTGACGGCGAGTCGCTCTACTTCACGGCCAACACCACCGGCACCGGGATGCTCTACCGTCTACCGCTCAAGGAAAAGGCAAAGGCGGAGCCGATTGCCCAATTGGCCCGCCACCTGAGCGATGGGCTCGTCTCCCCCGACGGCAAGTGGTTGGCTTTTCGGCGCAACACCGAAATCTGGGTGGCGCCACTGGGCGGCGAGCCGGTCACGGAGGCGGATGTCCGCCGATTCAGCCCGGAAGGCGGCAGGACTTTCGCCTTCACGCCGGACTCCCTGGCGTTGATCTATGCTGCTGGCAACCGCGCCTGGCGACACCCGCTGGCGAGCGGTGAGCGGGAGGAAATACCGCTTCGACTGGCGTTGCAACGCCCCACCCCGCCACCGTTGCTGGTGCGGCGGGTTCGGGTGATCGATTTCGCCGCGGGGGGCTTTGGTCGCGAGACCTCTCTCTACATCGAGCAGGGTCGCATCCGCTGGATTGGCTCGGAACGTGGGCGCATGCTTCCGCAGGAGGTAGTCATTGTAGATGCGGGAGGTCGGTTTGCGATCCCCGGGCTATTCGATCTCCATGTGCACGGGGGAGGAGCTAATCAAGAGGCGTTTCTGGCGTATGGGGTCACTTCGGTCCGCGACACGGGTGGCTGGCTCTCGTGGATGAACGCTCTGGCCGACCGTGGCGAAGCCACCAGCGACCCTGTACCCCGCTACTTTTTCTCAGGCGAGGTTTTTGAAGGAGCGGAGCCTAGATGGGGCGATGGTTTCCTACAGGTTTACAACGAGGACGACGCCCGGGCCTATGTGCGCCGCTGGAAGCAGTCGGGGGCACAGTTCATCAAGGTCTATTTCTCACTTTCGTGGCCATTGCAGCGTGCAGTGGCCGAGGAAGCCCGACGGCTGGGCTTACCTGTGGTCGGACACGGTACGCATGTTGAAGAAATTACCAAAAGCGTCACCTTGGGATACGCCGTTCTGGAACATACTGCCTCCAATCGTCTTTACGACGACGTGCTCCAGATGTTCGTCGCAGCGGGCACCCGTTGGGATCCCACACTGGCGGTTATGGGTGGCAATGCGTTGTTGCTGCGGGATGAACCCGAACGCTTGTGGGACCACAAGTTTCGAGCTTTCACCCCGGAGTCGTACATCCGCTTTGCCCAGACGCGCAGCTATAGAAGAGGCGTAGGAGACAAAGCACTACGCGGGAATATGATGGAACAATTTGCGAGCATTCGCGCGGCGCATGGCCGTGGCGTCAAGCTCCAGGTTGGGAGCGACGCGCCTAACCCGGAGTGTTTCTTTGGATCGTCGCTACACTGGGAGCTAGAACACTTTGTCCAAGCCGGGCTTGCACCGCTGGAGGTGCTTCAAATTGCCACCCAGGAGGCCGCGGCTGCTGTCGGCACTGATGACGACCTCGGCACGCTGGCACCCGGCAACCTGGTGTAATCGTACACGTTGGATTAGCCTATGGGGAGGGGATAGCGATAGGATTACTCTGACCTGTAGCGGGTGATTGGGCGAAGGCAACGTGAGCGGTTGTGCGCCGCAGGATCTAGACGGAAAGGAGGGGCTGGGAGTCCCCGCTTGTGGAGTGAGAAAGCCCCCAGCCACTAGTCAACTCCAGCTTCAGGGTGACTTCAACGGGGCCCCTTTGTCAAGGCTTGCGACCCTCGGTTTGAAGGTCTATGAGTGGGTGCCGGACTTTCGTCGTCGCTGCCCCCTATGTGCGGGTGCCGGCTGTGCCGTGCGCCAGGGCTTGTATTTCCGACGGGTTGTGGATGGCGATGGGGCAGTGTATGAGCGTTTTCCTGTTCCTCGCTTCTTGTGCCAGCGTAAGGGTCCGCGTCAAGCCCGGGACCGAACCTTCAGTGTCTTGCCCACCGAGCTGGTGCCGCGGCGGCGTTTCGCCCTGCCCTTGATGCTGCGGCTGCTCCGCCAGCGATCGGTCCGGCAGGTTCTGGATGCTCTGGCTACCCTCTCTGCAGACAGCCGCGGGGTCCTGTTGCCCGATGAAGTGCTCGTCTATCGGATCCTGCATCTGTTTTCCAGGGTCTATGAGCGTTTGCAATCCTTTCCCGTGCCCGAGACCCCCCTGGCTGCGGGTCTACAGGATCCCAGGAGTCAGGCCCAGGCCGTTTTCCAAGCCCTCGCCGAAGGCCAAGCCCGAGGGTCTCCTCTGGCAGGGGTGGGCGCCTTCCACCAGCGTTACTTTCCTCATCTGCTGTTCGATGTCCGGCTGAGCCACTGAGCCGTCCTGTGTCGGGCTCGCAAAGCGGGGCTCGCCAGCTCTTCCTGGTGCGCTCCTGCGGCTCCCCGACAGGGCCCCACTCCCCATTGTTTGCACCCCCGGGAACTCCTTCCTCCAGAAAAAACCTCCCTCCACACTCCCGGATAGGGCCGCCGGGGCTCCCGGGTGGCAAAAGGGACGGAAAGGAGGTCTTTTTCTATGGATCGAGACAAACGACAAAGCATCGCCATCTTCCGCTACGGCATCATTGCCCGGGTCCTCCATGCCCCCGCCGGTCAGGGCGCCTACTTCCGCCAGCTGGCCCAAGAGGAGCTCCCGGTCCCCTTCCGGGGTCCCCGACGCTACTCGGAGGCCACCTTCAAGGCCTGGCTGCGAGCCTACCGCCGTCACGGTCTGGAGGGTCTGATGCCCACCTCCCGATCCGACCGCGGTCAATCCCGCGTCATCGGATCCGAACTCAGCCGGCTCATCCGGACCCTCTTGGCCCAACACCCCAGCTTGTCGGTCCCTCAGCTGCGCGAGCTGCTCATCGCGGCCGGCCACATCACCTAGGAGCAATAATGAGAGCCCTCAGGCTTGGCTGTTTGTCAGCCCTCGTGCTCTTTACATTCGCCGCCTGTTCTCAGCAGCCTGCAGGGAGGCGTAGACCTGTACCGGCTTTCCTTGCGCTAGTTGCTTGAACGCCTGGATATCGTCACCGCCGGGGAAGGCATAGTCACCGATGATAAGAATATCCAGCAGGCCCTCGTTGATCCATGTGCGCAGATCAAAGCCATCAAGTCGGCAAGCTACTAGATTCTCGTCTACCCGCACGGCGAGCTTAATGGGCCGGCCGCGCTGCCGGGCCTGCTCATCCAACCGCTGCCGTACTGTGCGCAAAAAGTCTGTCAGGAAGACCGCGTTACGATATTCCAGAAACGCCCGGAAGAACCGTGGAGCGCGCATCAAGTCAAGTTCTATACCGTCAAAGTCGTACTTATCAAAAATCTCTTCTATCGTCCGCAACTTGAGTTCACGCACTTCGGGCACGGCAAAGTTCAGGGAAGTGACGAACATGGAATCGGGGAAATAAACCTCGTCCCGAATGCTGGCTTTGACGGCATGCCCCTGTCCGTCAATAATTTTTCCCGCTCCCATCATCCACTCAGGATGCTCTACCTTAAAGGTGGGAAACAAGTCGGGCAGGAAAGCGTCGTGGATGTCATTAATTCGGAAAGAGTAAAAGATGTCCAAACCCCGCTTTTTTGCCTCACGCACCACGACCTTCGGGGGGTCATTGCCTTCCTTTATCCAGCGGAGAAGGTCGGGATCGACCTGGCCGATGCGCGCGCCGGTCAGTTCCAGGACCTCGCTGACATAGCTCGCGGTATTGCCGCCGGGGAGATCGCACCAGAAGAGGGCGTCCACGTGGCTGTCTTCCAGAGGGTGGAAGATGTTCTTTATCCAGGCATCGACGCTGCCGTTTGCACTGCTGAAGACAACAAATCCATCACAATTAAAAATCACTCGGTACGGTTTGACGGCCGAGCGCTCGGCGGCTGCGCACGGATTTCCCAGGGATGACAAAACCACCAGTGCCAGTGCCAGTACCAGTGATTGTTTAGCTGTCTTGCTCATTGTTGGCTTTTTCCTCTATCAAGCTATGCCACCTCGCGCGGATTCATGCTCTGGTTGATGACGCTTCCTTCCTCGCTTCGACATCGAGAATCTGCTTGCCCTCCTGAGCTGTATCAGACTATCCTAATGCACGGATCAACTTTTGGGGAACAGGCCAGTAGTTCGACTGTTTGACTTAGACCCCATCCAGCTTGTCTGGATGGTGAATCAGTTTGGAAGGCTAGGAGAAACGCGCTCAACACCCGCCTCCTTTCCCCATCCCGCCGCCGACGGCGGCGGGATGGGGAAAGGAGGTTCATCCGGTAAATGGGGAGGTGTCGCCAGTCAAAGGCAGGCCGTGGAAACTGCCGCACTATGCAAACCGTGGAAAAACAAGTAGTTCTGGAGGAGAACTGGCAAGTGCTCGCAGTTGTTTTTTCACCGTTCGCACAGCGCTTGGAAAACTCCGTATCACGGGCTTGCTGGCCCGGTTCGATGTCGCTCGGAGTTTTCCACAGTTCCCACGGCCTCTGCTACTGCAGCCGACTATATGGACAAGCGAACGGGGAAGCAGATTTGGGATCCGGAAGGTGCCGACCCACGTCCCCACCTCCCCATTTACCGGATGACCCGGAAAGGAGGGATTTGGGGGCCACAACGGACTAGCCTTCCAAACTGATTCACCAACGGCACAAGGCCGTTGGGGTCTAAGTCAAACAGTCGAAGTAGGTACAAGGCAAAATCCCGTTCCGCAACTCGCCATACGAAAGGCTGAGCACTGATGATTACCCTCGCACACTTCACACAATTGGAGTTTCCGATCGGACTTTTCATTTTTCTCCTTGGCTTTGCGGCCGGGCTTGCCGCCGCCCATGCCCGCAGCTGGGCTGTATCGATGCGAACCTACCCATGGGCTTTCGGCCCCACCATGATGCTTGCTCTGATGTTCGTGAGTGCGACGGCGCGCGCCGACGTGATCATTAGTGAGATCATGTATAACCCGAGCGGATCCGATTCCAACAAAGAGTGGGTGGAAATATTCAACAACGGCCCAACCTCCGTCAACTTGGGAGGGTGGGTATTCGAAGACATCCAAGACATGAACGCGGCAACGGCCATTCCGAGTGGAACGATGTTAGGCCCAGACCAATCACTCGTCCTGGTGGGAGATGCCACGAATTTCGATACGAAATGGGGAACCGGGATCAATCGCATTGAATTGGGCAACTTCCCCGCTCTCGACAATACCCCCTCGGCAACGAACGAGATTCTAGCGATTAAGGACAAGTTTGGCGTCGTTCGTGACCAAGTAAACTACGATAGCGGAAAGGGTTGGCCCCTGAATGTTAATTGCTGTACAAACGGTCCCAGCATTTACGTATTACCCGAGTTCTTGACCTCTTCCGGCAATGACATCGGCTCGAATTGGAGTCATTCAACACCACTGATTGATGGTTCCTCTTACAGCCTGGCAAGTCCTTCCTTAGAAAAAGCCTCGCCTGGTATCGTCGCCACGGAGCCAACGGTCTTCCCAGCCTTTACTCCTTCTCCTGATGCGGCTTGGTCGATGGTTGTTTTTCCGGATACGCAATACTACGTCAATACCCCAGATCAAGCCTTCATGCCGTTCTTCGTCGATATGGCCGAGTGGGTGCGGGATAACCGCGACGCCTTCAATATCCAAGTGGTGCTCCATGAGGGGGATATCGTCAACAGGAACAGTGATGAGAGTCCTGGGAGCGGTGAAAATCCTTCCACGCTGCAATGGCAAAACGCGCAAGCGGCGATGGGTATTCTCAATGGCGAAGTGCCCTACATCTTTGCCATGGGAAATCATGATGTTGGCATCAGCGACGCGCGGAGCGAGCCGGAGAACCGCACGACTCGCTTCAACGATTTTTTCCCCCCTTCCGATAATCCGCTTGTCGATCCCCTGCAAGGCGGGATTCTCAAAGGAGTCATGGTATCAGATCATCTGGAAAACGCCTATTTTGAGGTAACCGCACCCGATGGTCGGCAACTGCTGATTGTATCGCTAGCGTGGGACCCTCTAACAGAACAACTCAGTTGGGCCAATCAGATTGTGTCGCAATCGAAGTACGATGCTCACACTGCCATTCTGCACATCCATACCTATTTGGAGAGCGACGACATCCGCAACAGCGATGGGGAGATTGCGTGGAACGAATTGGTCAAAGCGAACGGAAACTTCGAGATGGTTTTCAACGGACACGTGCCGGGCGACGGTGCGGGCTACCTGGTCAGCACGGGAGTTGAAGGCAATCAGGTGCATCAGATGGCTTTTAACACGCAATCAGAGGGCAACGGCGGCAACGGTTGGATTCGCGTTCTCGAGTTCCTGGAAGATGGGCAAACCGTTCGGGTAAGAACTTATTCTCCTTCTTTAGGTTATATTCGGGATGATGCCGCCAACGAATTCATGTTCGAACTAACCCGAATTTCTCATGGAGAAAGCCGAAAGGGTGATTTTAGTCGATTTCTCGACGCCGGTCTGGGTCAAAGTCTTCGCTGAGGGCGGTGCGGAGTGCGACAGACGTCGTGAAGCCTGTGTTCAGAGCGGAAACCCGGTTTTTCAGACACACCCAGACGCCTCAGTTGCACAGGGCTGGGATTTCCGACTTTCCTTGACTCAACCGAGCTGTTGAAGCTGGGCCAAGGCTTGGGCATAGAGCGGTTGGTAAGGATAACCCTCGCTCAGCGACAAGCTCACCCGTCGGACGCTGACCCGAATCTGCCCTCCTATCTTCAACAGTTTGAGGCGGATCGTCTGGCATTGCGCCTTCGCCCACTGGGTCCCCTTCAACGCGACGCCCCTCAGTGTGTGCATCAGATTATAGGCCACCGAGGAGAACCACAAGCGCAGCTGATTGCTCTTCATGCGGTGCGTCGAGGTCCGATCGGCAAACAGCTCTAGCTGCTGCTCCTTAATCCGATTCTCCGCTTCCCCTCGCGCGCAGTACAGCTCCTCGTACAGCTTTTGGGCGGGCCACCCTAACGCCCTTGAACATCATCCAACTTCGTATCAATCGACACCGCCGCGCCCGACCCGCAGGTCCGCGTTCGCATCATCCACGGCGATGCCACGATCCGCGATGACAAGGTCATCCGACTCTCGGAACTGAAAACCATCATCTCGCTCCTTGTAAATGGCGAGATCAACTGAGCCTGCATGCGTACGTCCACAATGAACGGGAAAAATCCCTGCTCATACTTAAGTGACGGAGCGAACGCCTTGCAAATCGATGGAGTCGAGAGTATTTTGAGTGACTTGCAAAAAATTGATCGGGTGATCAAAGGATACTAACTCTTCGAGTTTTAAGTTCTGAGTTCTGAGTTTTGACGTGACCAGGGGTCAGCCGGTCAGGGGGTCAGCTGGTCAGATTCCTGGCTCCTGGCTCCTGACTCCTTCTTTATGTCTCGAGACACAGGTAGGCCAGAATTTCTAAAGAACACCTTAACAATAACGCTGTCGTTTATTATGCAGTGCCCTTCCTCTGCGCTGGTGTGGAGACTGGTCGTCCCCCTCTTTCCTCATTCAGGAGGGCCTACAGCGCTTCACGGCCTACCATAGAAACTTCAGTCCAAACTGGATGATCCGGGGATCTAGGGCGCTCAAGACTCGCCCAAAAGTGGTGGATTCAACGTTACGAGTTACGGGCGCGCCGAAGTTCGGGTGGTTAAACAGGTTGAAAAACTCTGCACGGAACTGCACCCTAAGCGGTTCCCGAACGCCAAAGTTCTTGATAAGGGCTAAGTCTTGATTGATTACACCGTCGATGTCGAGGAAATAATAACCAGAATTACCCACGGTGTTGTTAGCAGGAACGGGAAAGCACCCTCCATCAAACCATCTCTCCGGCTTGCGCTGATCCGTCGGAAGATTGCCGTCACAGATTCGGTTTGGAAGCCTCTGAGTGAGGATGAGTCTGTTCGAATAGTCCCTAGCAGTGCGCGGGTAGGTCGGAAATCCTGATTGCAGTACAGTGATGCCGGTAACCATCCAGCCTCCCAAAAGGGAGTTCGCTACAGCGTTGTCCGACCTGAATGGCAGATCATAGAGCCAACTAAACACATAGCGATGCCGCTGATCCTGTTGACACCGCGACCTGTCCGTATCACCAAGGTGATAATCTCTCGTAGACTCGAAGGAGTCCTGGTCAATACATTTGCCCCAGGTGTAGTTGGTCAGGAAGGATAATCCACCTCCCATTTCTCTTTTCAAGGTCAACTGCAGACCGTGATAGTAATCGTTGCCATCATTTCGTGGGTACGCAATGCGGCCAAAATCCGGAAAGGGACGAAGAGTTTGCACTTCCCCTGTGAAATCAAGTGGAGGAGGTTCTTGCAGGTTATTGAGCTCCCTCCGTTTGCTTATTTTAGTCCCTTTTGATCCAATATAGGCTACCTCTGCGAACATACCGCCGGGAAATCTTTGCTGGATACTTAATGTCCAGGCTTGAACATATGGAATGCGGGAAGTCGGCTCATAACCAGCTGTGGCCAAATTAGGATCCCGAATCGGAGTGTCAGTTGTGAACTTCGGGAAAAATTCAGTCGTGTCCATGTTGATAGTCGGAGTTCTGGGGTCAGTGAGAAGCGCGTGAGCAAATACGAACGGAGGCTGTTGCTGTTGAAAATCCAGTTGATTCCCGATTAGCTCTTGATGAAATATTCCGTAGCTGGCCCGAATGGCGGTATCCGGCAAGGGAGTGTAGGCTAAACCGATCCGGGGCGACCAATTGTTTCTATCCGGAAAAAACATGCCCTGATGGGGAAAAATACGGCCAAGATCTCCCAGACCGGAGCCCTTTTCATATAGGAATCCGCCTCCCGGGACCTCTCGATCAAAGCTGCCAATTCTATGGTTGCCCCCCCCCAAGGCTTGAAAGTAGTCATAGCGTAAGCCCAGGCTTAGAGTGAATTCTTGCGAGAGTTGGATCTCGTCATCGATGTAATAGGCTTGCCAGAAGCCGTACCGATCCGCTGGCTGCTCGATATCCCGCCCCAAAGCCCTATCGGGGATTCCCAGCAAGTAGTTAGCCGCAGAATTTCCAGTGAAGCTGGTGGTAAACTGAAACGCCGGAGGTTGGAACACCGCTATGAGCTGACGCATGTACACTCTCTGCAATTCAAAACCCACGTTGAGGCGGTGCCGACCACGCGAGTAGGAGAGGTTTTCGATGAAGTGAAAGTCGTTCGTCGTTTGAGGGAGGCAGACGGTTGGGGGACCGATAGCGGTGAAGGCCGCCATTTGCACGCTGGGAAGTCCGTTGCATAGAGGAAGGCTCAAGACATTCTTGATCCCAAATCCGTCTATAAAATCAGGCATCTCCGGTCCTCTAATGGGTGCAAACCCTACATTTACCACCCGGTTCAGTCCCACCCTAAAATCATTCAAAAGCTGGGGGCTAAAGATGTGGGTCCAGCCCACCACTGCGTTTCGAGCGAACATTGGTCGCGAGATCCCGCTCTCGGGCGTAAAACCCTCAGTCTCTCTGCCTAAATTATGGTGTGTATATCTCCCAAAAAAACTGTCCTCCTCCCTAGGTGATAAGTCGAGCCGAAACGAGTACTTGTCGTCATCCAGCTGCTCACTTGCACCAATAGCTCTATTGACTACTCCCGGCCTATTGGGAGCAGGAATGAACTGATTGTAAGAGTTGGCAAAGTTTGAAATACGGTTAGGCGGAATTATGTTTCCAGGGAAGGGCTCGCCAGTGACGGGATCAATGATCGGAGCCTGGCCGGAGAAATTCCCTGCGAGCGTTTCTGGGGTCGGTACGCTCCCCAGGATTGGAAAAGCCCCCCGGGTCCGTAGCCCCTCATAGTCAGCGAAAAAAAACAGCTTGTTTTCAATGATCGGGCCTCCTCCAGCGATCCCAAATTGGTTCTGCCGCAAGGGGAGCTTTTCCGAGGCAAAGAAATTTTTGGCATCCAGGACGTCATTTCTAAGGAAATTCCACGCGGAACCGTGAAATTTATTGGTCCCCGACTTCGTCACGACATTGATCCTTCCAGTTACACCCGTACCGGCTGCAGAGTAGCCGCGCTCAACCTTGAATTCGGCAACAGCGTCCGCGTTGATTTGGAGCCCCAGCGGGCCGTAGGTTCGAGACTTACTGGGGATTCCATCAAAGCGGAATACGGTGCTATACTCCCGCTGTCCTCCAATGGCGACTGCTACTTTTCGTCCACCGCCCAACGCGGTGGGGACACTGAAGCCCTGTCCGTTACCTGGCTGGCTCATTCCCGCGGAGAGCATGGCCAACTCAATGATGCTCCGTCCGCTTAAAGGGAGCTCAACGAGCTGGTCCTCTGTAATCACCTCCCCTATGGCCGGATTTTCGGTGCCTAGTGTAATGGTTTCAGCCTGGACGGTAACCTGTTCTGTAACCTCCCCGAGTACCATGGTGATGTCGTGACGAGCTTCCTGATCCACCCTGAGTCGAATATCCTGTAGAAGCGCTGTTTTGAATCCTGGGAGCGTTGCCTCGATCTGGTACAGTCCCGGGGGGAGCAGAGGCACTACATAAGCCCCCCGATCGTTGGTCACCGTAGTACGGGATATATTAGTGGCAACGTTGGTGATAGTTACCTCCACGCCGGGAACCACTCCAGCAGTCTCGTCGGCGACCCTGCCCAGTATAGTTCCCGTGATCGTTTGCGCCACAAGAAGCGGTGGACAAAAGAAAGCACACAGTAAAATAACCACTCCTAATCTTCTCATTTTAGCCCCCTACTATATTAGGATTTACAGGGTTTCACGAAATTCCATCATGACTCGGCTAATATAACCTGGAAGCGGGTCTTTCGGGCCACTTTTTTTTGTTGGATCAGATCCTCGACCATCAACTCCAGCGTGTAGTGTCCGGCTTTGACACCCTGGAGCGAAAAGAGAAAGGCTGTGGCCACACGGTCAGCCAACACCTCAAAAAGAAACTGATCCGGCCCCTCGGCCAGAATTTGCCCTTGACCGTCTTTGATGACAGCCAAGATTTCAAGATCGGGATATGAGATCGCACTGTCGAGAGTGAAGTCATAGACTTCGAAGTAAAGACCGAGTCGTTCCCCCGTGTGAAAGCGATTGTTGCTCGCGGGATAGACCTTCCATCCTAAGACGGTGACAAACGGATCTGGAAAGCTTCCGTCCTTGGCCGGGGTGATGAGATCGGAAAGTAGCAGCGAAGAAAGAGAAAGTTCATCCACCACACGAGTAGGAAGATCCAACTTCTGTTCTACATACCCAAACCTCTCGCTATGGGCGTCCTTGAGAACCAGGTTCAGTTTGTACAGACCGGACGGCAGCGAGATGACCTTTTGATAACGTTTGTGCTCGATTGGGCCAACTCGCCCCGTCGGCCGGTCGTCATAAATGGTCTCCTCAAACTCCCGTACGATTCTGCCTCCTGGGCTCGTCAACGATCCGTAAATGTGGACGGTGGCGCGCTCCCTGTTCTCAGTTAAGGGTTGGTAGGTCAGCTCTGAGAGAGGAATAAAAATCGTGATCGGTGCTAAGAATGACGCCTCATTCAACTGCGAATATGAATTGACCGCCGAAACAGGAAACTGGTTATAAGTGACTCGGGCAGTGACTTTCGCTTTCAAGTCATTGAACTTTATCTCAGGTGGCTTCTGCAACTGGAAATATCTTTCGACGCGAAGAAAGGGATTGTCGCCTGCTCTGCCGTAGACATCGTCGTCTCCGCCGATTGGTCGCATGAGATCCATCGACCTCACACGGGCAGCTCGGGTCTCCAAGCCCAACTGCTCGAATAAGGTAGGCCCGCCACCCGTCATCATCAGGAGTGCATCCTTCTCCTCAGGTCGCAGAGCGATGCGGTAGTCGCCCGTGCTAGACCGATCCACAAACTCGATCTCAACGCCGCTGTCTATTCCTTCAATGTGGTTGTAAAACCATTTCTCCATGGCGTATACCTTGGTTGTGCCTCCCCCTTCATCGAGGTCCCGATGATAATTTGCTCCTGCACCGTAACGGTCAGTGGAAGTGGGAGGACCAAAGGTTATATAGACACGCCCCCGATCAGTCTTCCACCCAGAAATGCCGGCGTTTCTGAACTGTTCGTTCGCATAGGCCACGCGCCGGTAATGCTCAGCCTGAAACTCGTTAAATGCGGTTGCCGAATCCGTATCGCGGCGGCGCCAGAACTGTTCAATGAAATTCTCTTTCTCCACGTCGGTAGAGAGCTTTTCAAAGACGGATCTTTCTTCAGGCGTGATGATATAAACGACGTCTTCCTTTAGCCACTTCGAAAAATGATCTACTTTTTCTTCCTTTCGCTGCTGCTCCTCCTGCTTTCGCTGCTGCTCCTCCTGCACAAAGGAAAGGCGGGTCGGTGCTGCCAAGCCTCGGGTGGGTAGTAAAAGCAACGCAACCGCCCAGAAAAGTGTACGAATTTTTCTCCCCACCAACATACCAACCCGGATTATAACACTCAGCCAAAAACTGCACAAGGGTTGCAGCTTCCAGAAGTTCCCCGAACCTCCAGGGAGAGCACCCCTTATTGCTGATTCTTATCTTAGAGGCCGTGTCGTCTCAAGGATTCGCTTTTTTTCCTGGCCGTCTTCTTCAATCGTCAGGATTTGGTTGGCTCGCACGTTGAAGGTCTTTTGGCGAATCCCGCTTGGCCATTCGATTTCCAGGCTAGCCAGTTCTTGCGGTTGCCACCGTCATTCCTTAG
This sequence comes from Acidobacteriota bacterium, assembly GCA_965218775.1. Taxonomy (GTDB): domain Bacteria; phylum Acidobacteriota; class UBA6911; order RPQK01; family JAJDTT01; genus CAUZIZ01. The sequence continues at coordinate 304,739 of CBDCLS010000003.1, forward strand.
CAGCTGCAGACCGCTGCCATTGTTGGTGACCAGCACATCGATGTCCCCGTCATTGTCATAGTCGAAAAACCGAGCACCAAATCCCACCTTCAGAAAGCTGTCTTCTCGAATCCCGCTATGGCGTGTAACTTCAGAGAAGGAACCGTCTCCCAGGTTACGAAACAAGGCGTTTCCTTCACTTGTAAAGTTCGTGACAATCAGGTCCAGATGCCCGTCGCCATCGTAGTCGCCAAAGTCCACCCCATGCCGGCTCTTGCATGTCCGTTCTCATCATAAGCCACACCGGCGATGAAACCGATTTCCTGGAAGGTCCCATCTCCTTGATTGTGAAAAAGAAAATCGGCGACCGTGTCACAGGGTGCTACACTCGATGTGAATGGCGGCTGGCTAATGCACTAGCAAGAAACTTCCTCCACCTTGCCACTCAAGGCTGAGCGATAGGCTGCCTCCAGGAGCTGGACAACCCTGGCACCAAGCTCCGCAGGCGAGCTGTTTTCGACCTCCTTTCCCAGGATGAGATCAACAAACCGGTTCACTGGCTCCACGCAGCTATAAGTCCCTTCTCCAGGTTGCATTTCTTTCACAAAGTCCTCCCCCTCGTGTCGACGAATCTCCAGCCTCTCTCTCTCTGACTCAAGATCCAGCAATAACATCCCTTCTGTACCAAAAATGCGCACGTCAAACTGATAATCAAAAGATGCGGCGGCGCCTGAGATCATGGCCGTCGCCCCGTTACTCAAGCGTGCTGAAATAGCATGAAACAAATCAACCTGGGTCGGAGACGCTCCCATCATAGCGAATACCTCGCTTGCCTCCAGCCCAGTAATCCAGAGAACGAGACCGAGCAAGTGAGTGGTTTGTCCATACCCGTAACCGCCGCCTTTTTGAGGATCACTCCAGGTGTCAAGAGCCGGTTTGATGAAAGCATCTTTCACAAAAGAAGGTTCTTGGCCGCTGAAAAGCTCCAGGGTTATACCCGCCAGCTGACACGTCAAATGGCGAACCTCCCCGATACGGCCTGACTCAATCTGACGCTTTGCCTCACTTGTGAAGCTCATATAGTTCCAACCATAAGGGATGAGAAAGTGAAGACTTTTTTGCTTTGCCAAATACAGCGGTGAAAAAATTGTCAAAGAGGCGGTGGCTGCCTACGGCCGAGTAGATCTTGCAGTGCTTTGCGCGGGGATTGCTAAGTTGAAAGATTGGACGGAGATTACGCCTGAAGAGTGGGATCAGACGCTGGACATTAACTTGCGAGGTGCTTTTCTTTGCCTTCAGGCGATTGCTAAACAGATGATCGCGCAAGGTGATGGCGGCGCCATTGTCAACATCGCGTCCACGTCGGGCCACGGACCGCGGCCTGACGGCGCCGACTACGGTGCGAGCAAGGCGGGTCTGATCCATTTGACACGCAGCGTGGCACTTGGGCTTGCCCCGCAGCGCATTCGGGTCAACGCCATATCACCCGGTGTCACGGAAAAAACGGGCGGGTGGAAGACGGCGGTTCGGGATCGGGCTGCTTTGCAGAGAATATCCGAGGAAGAATATCAGCAGAAGGTTTACTCGTTGATCCCACTGGGGCGCGGCGCAGCGCCGGAAGAGATCGCCGGGCTGGTGGCTTTTCTGCTTTCAGAAGAGGCCTCTTTCATCACCGGCCAGATTATTATGCAGGATGGCGGTTACAGCTTGAAGGTGGCTTGAGACACTGAGGATTTTCGACACTGCTTTGCCATTACGGGAACATCGCCTATCAACTCGGACGAAAGCTTCACATCCACCCGAAGACCGAAGCGTTTGAAAACCGTGGCTCCGGCAGCGGCCAAGGAACCGAGTGCGGGAATTCTGCACGCTCGGGTCTGTGAGGGGGGAGGACAGATTCGTTATGCCGAACCTAACCGGGCACGAAGCTGGAAACGGCGGATACTGACAAGGGGACCCTCTCGACGAAGTACTAATCCTCCCCTACTCGGAGAAACAGGGTGGCGGGGCAATTACGTATTTACGGAATGGTGTACTTAGCTCTCCGATATCCGCTCTAGAGATTTGCAAGCTAGGGCCGACCTGCTGTGGACCGCGTGCGACGATTGTGCTTACGCCAGGATGTCGTGGATGACCTGACCGTGCACATCGGTCAGTGTCATGTCCCGGCCGCCGAAGCGGAACGTCAGCCGTTCGTGATCCACGCCCAGCTGATGAAGAATGGTGGCGTGCACGTCGTGGATCGAGGTCGGAAGTTCGGCGACAGAGTTGCCGAACTCGTCCGTCTTTCCATAGGTGATTCCACCCTTGAATCCGCCCCCTGTCAGGAAAATCGTGTAACCGTTGACATGATGGTCACGGCCCACTTTCTCGTCAATCTTGGGCGTGTGCGGCGTGCGCCCCATCTCTCCCGCCCAGATCACCACGGTCGTCTCCAGCAATCCCCGCTGCTTCAGATCCCGGATCAAGGCCGCCACCGCCTGATCCGTGATCAGGGCGTTCTCTTCATGGTACTTCTTCAGATTCTTGTGCTGATCCCAGGGCGAGTTGTTGGCGTGGGTCAGCGGACAGGTGATTTCCACGAACCGGACTCCCGCCTCCACCAGGCGCCGCGCTCTCAAACACTGCAGCCCGTAATACTTCTGGTACTCATTCTGGCTCTCAAGCCCGTACATCTGGCGTGTCGACTCCGATTCACCGCTCACCTCCGCCAGGTCCGGAATCAGCGTCTGCAACCGAAAAGCCGTCTCGTAATTCTGAATGGCCGACTCGATCGCGTTGCCGGCTGTCGAGGAGGCCAGAGTCCCGTCCTGCTCCCGCAACAAGTCCAGTTTACGGCGCTGCACGGTTGGCAGATCCGAGGGGGTGATGTTATCCATCGCCTGTCCCTTGGCCCGTAGCATGGTGGCCGCGTGGGTGGCCGGTAAAAACGCGTTGCTGAAGTTCTCCCAGCCGCCGTTCGGGATCCAGTCATTGTTGAGCAGCACGTAGTTGGGTAGATTGTCCCGCTCGCTGCCCAGGCCGTAAGAGACCCAGGAGCCAAAGCTGGGGGCGCGGCCAGTCCCGCTTCCCGTGTGCAGCAACAGGTTTTGCTGGCCGTGGAGCGGATTGCGGCCCAGCATGGAGCGAACTACACACAGCTCGTCGGCCACCCCGGCAATGTGGGGCAACAGATCACTCACCCAGAGTCCGCTCTGACCCCGCTGCTTGAACTCCCACGGGCTTCCCAGCCACACTCGATCCGGGGTCGAATCCGATTTTGTCGAAACCGCCGACTCCCCAATGGCTTCTCCCTGACGCTCACTCAGCATCGGTTTCGGATCGAACGTGTCCACGTGACTCGGACCCCCGTCCATGAAACAGAAAATCACGTTCCTGGCCTGAGCCGGATGGTGCAGACCCTCCGATTTGTCCGTCCCCCCCAGCAATCTCGTTTCCTCGCCCAAAAGAGCCGACAGCGCCAGCATCCCAAATCCATTGGAACTGCTCCTCAGCCACTCTCGACGCGTTATCCCACGCGTCATATTAGGCCAGCTTTTCCATCCTCTAGCGGACATAGATAAACTCCTTGCTGTTGAATAGCGCATGGGCCGCATCCGTCCACACCCTAGCCGACTGCATCAAGGGAAGTACTTCCTTTCCGTACAGATCGGCAATCTCCTGGATCGCCTTGACCCAGCGTGTGAGTTCCTCCCTTTCCGGTTCCCGTCCCAGGGCTCGCTGGAACATCTCCCTCAGCCTCTGCTCCGGCGAACCGTGCCCGGCCTCGATCAGATCACGCGCCCAGACTTGTGCCTGCTGGGCCACGAAGGGATCGTTCAGCAGGGCCAGCGCCTGGGCCGGCACGTTGGTGATGTCCCGGCTTCCTGTTGGTATCTTGGGATCGGGCAGATTGAAGGTGGCCAGGAACCGGGGCGGCTCCATGATCGTCATCTTGAGATAGATCGAACGCCGGCCCTGACCGTCCAAGGGACCGGAGAAGAGTCGTTTGGTCGGGTCTTCGCTCGAGCGATAGGGATTGATGGGCCGGCCGTAAAGCTTCCGGTCCAACCCTCCTGAGACGGCTAACAGGGAATCGCGGATCGACTCGGCATCCAGTCGCCTGAGCCCCATGTGATGCAACAACCGATTGTGGGGATCCACCTCCAGGGCTCGAGCCTGCGTTTGACCCGACTGCTGGAAGGTCTGGCTCAGCACCAGGCTCCGCACCAGCTGCTTGACCGACCAGCCGTTTTGAACGAACTCATCGGCCAGGTAGTCCAGCAGTTGCGGATGAGAGGGCTGGTCCCCCAGGTGACCAAAGTCATTGGGGGTCCTCACGATGCCGCTTCCAAACACCCAGTGCCAGACCCGATTGACCAACACGCGAGCCGTCAGCGGATTGTCGCGACTGGCCACCAGCTCGGCCAACTCCAGTCGTCCACTGCCTGAAGGCTGACCATTGTGATTCGCTCTCAGCACCTCGACATGGCCACGCGGTACGACCTCTCCCAGATCTTCGTACACGCCCCGCACGTTGACCCGGTAATCGCGGCCCAAGTCGAGATCGGCCATGCCGTTGACCGTCTGCGGTTCCAGAAGCCGAGCTTCCACCCGACGATAGGCGGAGACCAGTTCCCGGATCGACTCCGTGGCCTCCATCTCGTTGGGCAACAGCTCGTGCTGGAGCATCCAGTTGATCAGGCCGACGTCGTCTTCATCTGCCTCATCCCGGGCCCAGGCCTCCAGTGAGGCTTTCAGCCACTGGCCGTAGCGCGACGCCACCCCTTCCAGATCCGTCGGGGCCCCGCCCGAGAACAGCGATTCGAATCGCTTCAGCTCGTCGGCCGCCGATTCGACACAAGACACGGTTGAGGTTACCCCATAGTTGGTGACTTCGCCCTTCTTCACCAGGAAGGCCCGTGTCACCCCGAACCAGCTATTCGGGTCCTCTGCCCCACAGTTGTCCACTCTCACCTTGTCTTTGTCGCACCCACCGAGCCCAACCCGTGGCGGGAAGTAGGGGTTTAGTGTTTTGGTGGTGAATTCGACGTGAGCACGAGCTTCCGCCAGCTCGTCGTCGGTCCGCGGACGCTCACTTTTGTCCGCCCCATCCGTGGTATGACACACCCAATGCAGCTCGTCGTCGTCCAGGTAAGCCCATTCCCGTTCTGTGAGGAAAGCGTTGTCTGCCAGGAGTCTGCGAGTGCTGTAGTCGCCGCCGTTCACCTCCATGGTCAGGAACCGTTCTTCGACAGAGTTGAGGAACGGACTCCGAAGGGCGCCATTGAGTCGGGGGGAGAGAGCGTGAGTGAACAAGCCTGCGGGAAGCAGCATGCCCACAGCGGCCTCACCATCGAGTGCCACCGTGAAGTCGCCGCTCGATACCGGACCATCTTGAAGCCCAACGCCATCGGTGGACCAACCCTCCGGAACTCGCTGGCGGAAATCGGCCAGCGGCGAAAAATCTTGTGCGTTGCTCTCGGAACGCTCCCTTTGAGCGGTTCTGTAATCCTGGGCAAGCTTGCTCCAGGTGGCGTTTACGCTACTACCTTGTTTTGCGGATTGGTGAAGCTGTAGCCAGGGAAAGAGAACGTCTTCCAGAGTCGGTTCCGGCGTCGCCTCCTCTTCGGCCGCTTCGCTCTCCCGCTCCTCGGCTGCTGCTTTCTCATCGCTAACCTCCGGCTCCGCCTCGTCGGGTTCGAACCGGATCGCTTTCTCCCAGGCTCCCAGCCGTTCCGGTTTCAGACCTTCGGCCAGCCGTCCCGCCGCTTCCTCCCCACCGATACGAGCCTGGGCCGCCAACAGGTAACGCGGGATGTCATGAGCGGCCTCCAGCCACCATCCCGCCAGAGGCTCCCGCAGTTTCGACTTCAGCGCCGAAAGCTGGTCCAGAACCTGTCGGTTGCGATCGGACGTATCCAGCGTATTGGTCACCCAGCGCGAACTCATGAATACACCGGCGAGAGCATAATAGTCGCGCTGCGAGACGGCGTCGAACTTATGATCGTGGCAACGTGCGCAAGCCACGGTCATGGCCTGGAACGCCTTTGAAAAGGCGTCGATCTTGTTGTCCAGCATCTCCTGATGAACACCGTTGACGCTCAGGCTGTCCGCGTGACGTTTTTCGCCCATCTGGAAAAACATTGGCCCCAGGAGCGATTCGTTGATCTGCTCGGAGGCATTGATCCGTGGGTGCGGCAGAAGGTCGCCCGCAATCTGCTCGCGCACGAGCTGGTCGAAGGGGACATCATTGTTGAAGGCGCGAATCAGATAGTCCCGATAGCGCCACGAGCCTTTGGCTGGAATGTCCCATTCATAGCCATAGGTGTCAGTGTAACGCACAACGTCCATCCAATGCCGTGCCCAGCGCTCGCCGAAGTGCGGTGAAGCCAGGAGACGATCGACGGCAGCGGAATACGCGCTGGGGTCCGGATCACTTAGAAAGGCCTTTACTTCCTCGGTACTGGGAGGGAGCCCGGTCAATACGTAGCTCAGGCGGCGCAGCAAAGTACTGCGGTCGGCGCGAGGAGCAGGACTGAGACCGTTCGCTTCGAGCTCGGCGAGGATCAAACGGTCGACAGCCTGACGCGACCATTGTGCTTGCTCGACATTGGGAACCGGTGGCCGCACGACAGACTGCAGACTCCACCAGCCGCGTCGCTCGTTGTAGGCTTCCTCCCAAGACTCGTCCGCCGCAGATACGGGCGAAGCGGTATCGCGGGGATCGGGCGCTCCCATGCGCACCCATTGCTCGAACGCCTGAATGACCGCAGGAGGCAGTTCCCCCCCCAGAGGCATAGGCAATTCGGGGCCTTCCTGACGGATGGCTCGAATCAGAAGGCTCCCGTCCGGATCGCCCGGCACGATGGCAGGCCCGGATTTACCGCCTTGTTCCCAGCCGCCGCGGAAATCCAGCCGCAAGCCCCCTTGCGCCTGCTCACCGCTGTGACATACTGAACAGTTTTCCACCAAGGTGGGGCGAATCTCGCGTTCGAAGAACTCTAGGGCGGTGGGACTGAAGTCCTTCTCACCAGCCTCCGCAGAATAAACCGTGCCTAAGGCCCAACAAGCCAAGCCCAGAGCGACTGTGAGTGACGTTCCCTTGCGTGATAAAAAGCGTGAGCAGAACCTCTTCATTGTTAAACTCACTGCATTTTACAAAATTTTACAAAATTGGCTGACCCAAACCTATCTGTAGTCCAGGCCTACTCAAGACAAAAAAGCTCATTGAAAATCCTGCGTAAAAGTATTAACTCCAGGCCAGCCTTTGTCAAGGCAAATGCTTTCTGCTGCCCTTGATGGGCAAGACTCGAAATGTGTTTTTCGAGCCAAGGGAACCCAGGTAGGCGGTAACCTTGAGATCCGTCAGAAAGTGGCGATCGGATTTAAGGGAGAACCGGTTCCGCCCCCAACGGGCATGGGGGCAGCTGTTAAGAGAAACTCCCAGCGTTCACGGCTAGCAGCCGCCTCGCCCAGTGCCTCCAAATCGCAGCTATCAAAGATGTGTACGCCCATCGCAATCAGGACCAGCTGGTGGATCGGGTGTGAGAGTCCCTTGACCCCGGAAGGGAGGACATCGCTCGCTGCCTCGCTCCCGAGCAATGCCACGTCCCGCTCCTTCAACCACCGAGCGCAGGAAACGTGAAGCCCGGACGATCTTTTCGACACATCCCATGGTCCAACAGCAGCCCGCCGCGCCCAGCGACCCGTTCGTAGGAAAACGGCATCCCCACTCGACACTCTCACCCCCGCTTTCTTTTCCCACGCTTCCAGATCTTCCGGGTAGATGGGAGTCCCGGGTTCCAGATAGGGAACACCCTTGAGCCTCGGAATATCGAACAGAATACCGCGCGTGAAAATCCCATCTTTCAGTTTATGAATGCCCAGCCGCCGGGCACCCTTTTCAAACACCTCTTTCTTCGAGTAGCCGTTGTACATCTTGCCTTGGTAAAACATGTGACAGAGTGCATCCACGTGAGTGTGTGCGAATCCATGGTAGGAAACCGAGTAGGTGTCACCGGCAAACTGTTCCGTTCGCGTTATAACGTGACGAAAAGGAGAAGGATTGTCGATCGCTTCCTCCTTATCGACGTCTCTTGCGAGAGAAACAGAGAACCCTTCCTTGACCAGAGCAGCGGCTTGCTTACGCTTCTGAGGCGTAATCAGGTTGATTGCCCCCAGCTGATCGTCCCTCCCCCAGCGTCCCCAGTTAGAGAGTTCGCTCATCCAACGATCTGTATCTTCTTTGGTCAGCTGATGCCGTGTCTGGGCAAAGGCCCCCTGCTCAGCGAAGTGAGTTGGGGCTGAAAACAAAAGCATGGCAAGAAGTACAAGTCGGCCGATTGTCATGGTATGTCTCCCCTTTTGGTCGTGCGTATTGACTGGTCCATTATTACCTCGTAGGTCACTCGAGTCAAGCGGAGGGTAGTGTCCTACTGGTGTGTTGGCCTTTTTCGGAATCGCCTTCCCATGTCCCTGTCCGCTCAGGCATAATTTCTACATGCCTAAGCACACAAGCAAAGTAGATTCCCTCCTACAGGAACTCTCCCAACGGCTTACCGAGGACGAGCTACGTGAACTAGCGGCTCGCATCCTTGGGCACTTCGGGGGAAAGCAAGGCGGCAAGGCTAGAGCCGCTAGTCTCACCCAGGAACAGCGCAGTGAGATTGCCAGGAAGGCTGCAGCGGCACGCTGGAAATCACAATAATCCGCACCACTGCCTGTGTACTGGTTTATTGTGCCTGTTTATTTCTCTGTGCGGACTTGACCTCACAGCTATCGGGCTGTTACGATTACGGTAGTCAACGGATTCAGCGAAGAGAGCATGTTTCTGGAGGGGATTGGCAAGACCCGACAGAAAAGCCCCGGTTGGAGCCGGGGCCTTCTGAATTTAGCGGGCTAGGAGGTCTATCATGACCGCCTTTGCGTTCGTGGGCAGGAGAATCCGCATAACGGTGATCCTACTCACGGATGGAACGGTAACGATCATCCTGGAGCCTATAGGGTTCCCAAGGGTGTTCGTTACCTAACCACGGAAACCGGTGGCTCGGCTTTCGAGCCGCCGGTTTCCGCTTGCTTTCAGCTTATCAGTACGGCGGTCTTGTTGTCAAAAAAGACCTCTGGTGGCGCTGGTCAAGAGACACGCAAGATGTAGTGTCATCGTAGTCTGTGTAAAGGGGGTACAAGAGTCATGCTGCACGCTGACGAGATTTCAGGGATCGAAAAGAGGATGCGCGAGGAGCACGCACTCGACCTAGAAGCTCTGGAGGCACTGAAGCGCCTGCGAAAGTACCTGCCCGAACGGGACAACCTCCCCAAGTCTGGGGCGACGACACCCACCACGCCGCGAACGAAAGGGCAAGGTGTTCGTAGCGGCCTCACGGACGTGATTCGCGGCATCGTAAGTACGCAAGATCCCACCCGGCGTTGGACTCGTTCTTCTGTCGCGAAGGCTCTTGATGATATAGGCTGTGAAGTCCGAGTGAAGGACAAGGGCGCCGCTATAAATCAATCACTACGAACCCTCGTCAGCAGGGGTGAACTCAGCCTAATCTCACAGGGGAGCGGTAGTGCCCTATCTGTATATGGACCATCGGAGCGGAAAAGGGATACAGCAGGGCCTCCGTCATCTCCTGTCCAATCTACGGGCCGCAAAGAGCAGTTAGCTCAATTCCTGCTGACGCATGGCCCCATGTCACGTGTGGATATCGTCGCGAAGGCAGGTCTGCCTGAAGGGACCGTAAGCTACTGCCTCAAGGACACACACTTTTTCGCGCAGGTAGAGGGCGGGAACTGGAACCTAACAGAGATCTCTAGGCGCGGGATCGCCCGGACGACCCAACCGTAAGAATCAACGTAGGTGCCGTCCCGCGAACGGTGAGATTGGGTTTGGTACTTCCTGGCGGAGTGATAGGACGCAAGTCAAGGATCAGTGGGCCGAAATAGTTAACGAGTAATCCTGGGAAAAAGTTGAAAATACTTGAGAAAAACAGGTGAATACCCTTGACTTATGCATGAGCGCTCAAGTATAATCTAGCTATGCTTTGAGGGGAAAACAAAGGCCCGGAGGTTGCGCTAACAACCTACCGGGCCGCTAACCAAGCGATTGCTCGCAAGGTCGATGCTGAATCCATTGTGAGCTTTCGCTGGAGAAAGGTCAAGGCTCACAATGACTTGCCACAACTGCCAGACTCGATGCGGAAAACACGGTAGAGACCGACACGGCGTACAGCGTTTCCGCTGCAAGCAGTGCAAGCGAACCTTCCAGGAAGAGCACGAACGACCGTTGGACGATATGCGTGTTGACCTTCAGAAGGCGACCATGTGCATCAAGCTCCTGGTCGAGGGCAACTCCATCCGAAGCACCGAGAGGATCACTGGCGTCCATAGGGATACGATCATGCGGCTACTCAACCTCGCTGGTAAGAAAGCACAGAAGCTGATGGACGAGAAAATGCGAGGCGTCCCCTGCCAGTTAGTCCAGGCAGACGAGATCTGGACCTACGTGAACAAGAAGCAAAAGCGGCTCAAGGCGAATGACCCCTTTGAGTATGGTGACCAGTATGTGTTTGTCGCTATCGATGCTGCTACCAAGCTGGTCCCTTCCTTCACCATTGGGAAGCGTGACGGTGACACCGCTCTGCATTTCATGCTTGACTTGGCTGAGAGGGTATCAGGCAGGATTCAGCTCAGTACCGATGCCTTCGTGCCCTATCTGGAAGCTACAGAGGCCGCCTTTGGTTCTGAAGTTGATTACGCACAGGTTGTGAAGCTCTATGGCGATGACAACCAGCCAGTCCGCGAAGGTTACCGACCAGCCAGGATAATAGGTCTGAAGTCAACAAGGGTTCAGGGTGATCCCGATATTGAGCTTGTCTCGACCGCTTATATTGAGAGGCAAAACCTAACGATGCGGATGGCGATGCGACGATTTACGAGACTAACCAATGCTTTCTCGAAGAAACTGGCCAACCTGAAAGCCGCCGTTGCACTCCATTTCGCTTACTACAACTTCTGCCGGATTCACCAAAGCCTGAAATGCACTCCGGCGATGGAGGCTGGAATTGCTGATCATGTCTGGACTGTCGAGGAACTACTGGAAGCCGCAGCCTAATCCAATTGGCGTTTGAAGATTGTAGATGTTCGAGACACGTCTACGCCGAACTCGATTCGCTTCGTGATCTCACTGATTTGGTTCTTCAAGACACTACGATTTCCATATGCGGACAACCCGAAGTACGCAGCGAGGGTGGCTGACGCAAAAGTCAGGGCAATAAACACGGCAAAGATTCTGTCGTCAAGGCGGATCGTTAGTAAGACGATAAAAAAACTAATACAAATTCCGAGCGTTAGACTGAATAGCGCTAGCGCTATTGGAGTTGCTCGCTCGGAAATCCCATCTAATTCTGGCTTTGTTATTGGGTACACATCGAAAATCCTCGGCTTGTAGCGGACAGACACTAAGTCCGTTTCTTCAAGAATAACAGCGGGTTGTTGTGGGTGTGAATCTTCCACCAAGCTAGTTTTCTTCCCATTCTTTCATCCCAAGAACTATCAGGTTCAGAAGTTGGGTGTTCCCGCAGGTCTTGCAGACTAACGCTACGCAGGGCATCACCTGTCCATCTCCACCAATAGCCATTACTTTGCTGTCGCCGTCCAGTCGGACCGTGACAAACCCATCCGGCATTATCCAGTTGTTTTCGTCGCACCGGGGGCATGGCCCGGACCTTCTCTTGTTGACAAGCCCAACGATTCGCTTTTTGATTTCCGGCGTGAATTTCAAGTTCTGAAATCATAGTTTCCGACGACGAGACGGTCAAGCCTTCATACCAACACACAAATAGGACACTACCAAGCGGAGCGGGCCCACCGAATGATCCGCTTCAGGCGCCGAATTTCTTCCTGCGAGAGCTCCTCCTTACCCGGAGAAGCTGAGATAATCGGTCCGTCCGCCATCTGCGGTGAGGGCTTGTCCCTGTCACAAAGCGGCGTTATTTACCAGCACGTCAATGGTAGTGAACCTTTCGACCGTTCTGTCGACCATAGCCTGCACGGCTGAACGATCCGCAACGTCTGCTTGTATCGCTTCGGCCTCTCCTCCCAAAACCTGGATTGCCTTGACGACTTCCTGAGCAGCAGTGTGATTGCTCACAAAGAAAAAATACAAAATGGAATGCACAAGAACCAGGACATTCCCCAAAAATTGAGGGTGAATTCTCTCAAGTAGTTGAGAACAAGAGAGTAGGGCGATAAGGGAAGTGGGATGGGTTGAAATTGGGAGAAAATGGGGGAACTGTCGACCCCCAAAAGTGTGGGTCCCTAGCGCTTAGACTGGTTGGCGGAACTCCAAACCTAACAACCAATTAAGCGGAGGGACCCAGATGCATGATGCCAAAGTAGCGTGGAAGATTCGAGAGCAGCTGAGAGAATTTTCGGGGAAGGTCTCTGAAGGATTACCGAAGACCGCCGCTCGTTTGATCCGGGAGGTGCTCTACGGGATGCAGTGTCGGGCGTCGGTCCGGCTCAGCGAGATTGCGCGAGCACTGGAGGAGGAGATCGCTCTGAAGAAAGTCATCGAGCGGCTGAGCCGCCAACTCAACCGTCAGGGATTGAGAGGAGCGGTGGGAAAGAATCTGCTGGAGTTGGCGGCCTGGCGGGTGGAGAAGGAGACGCTGTTGATTGTGGACCCCACGGATGTGAGTAAGCCATATGCCCGGAAGATGCAATACCTGGCGCGGGTCCGGGACGGCTCCCGAGGGGAGATCCGAGATGGATACTGGTGCTGTGAGGTGGTCGGAGCGAGGCGGGGGAGTGCCGAGGTGCTGCCGTTGTACCAGGAGCTGTACTCGCAGAAAGCGCCGGACTTTGTGAGCGAAAACGACGAGATCCTCAAGGCGATTGGGCGAGTCTCCAAAGCCACCCAAGGGCGAGGGATCTGGGTGATGGACCGGGGAGGGGATCGGGAGGAGATCCTCGAAGTCCTGCTGAAGCGGGGACACCCGTTCCTGGTGTGCCAGCGGGGGGATCGTCACCTGATCTCAGGGCGCAGCAAGAAGAGCGCCGAGGAGTGGGCGCGTGGTTGTCGGCGCCGCTACCGGGAAGTCGTGATCAAGGAGACGAGTGCGGGGGAGAAGGTCTACCGGTTGGAGTTTGGGGCCCGAGGGGTGCGTTTGCCCGGTTTCGACCAATCGCTGTACCTGGTGGTGGTGGATGGCTTTGGCCCCCGTCCCCTGATGCTTCTGACGAACCAGACGGTCAAACGCTCGCGCAAGAGCCAGTGGCGGGTGGTCGAGAGCTATCTGAGCCGCTGGCGTGTCGAGGAAACGATCCGATTTATCAAGCAGAGCTACGAGTTGGAAAACATCCGTTTGCTCAAGTATGAGCGCCTGCGCAATATGGCCGCCTTGGTCATGATCGCCGCCTTCTTCGCCTGTGTCTATCTGGGTAAAAGGGCCAAGCTGGCCCTTCTGGTCCAACACATCGAGCAGGCAGCCAAACGGATCTACGGCATCCCGGAGTTCCGCTTCTATGCCATAGCCGATGGCATCAAGCAGCTCCTATTCGGCCGCCACAGCGGGATTGGCGGGGCTCGACCCGATCCCAGCTCCCGTCAGCTGTCCCTGCTTCCTCTGGGCCTCTGAAAAATGGGGAATGTCCAGACAAGAACCGTTTGTGCTTTGGGTTTAGGCGCGATACAGTGAAAATCCTTTGCTATGGACCAGAGAGACAATCCTGTAATAACTCCCACCCGTCCACAGTCTCGTGCCGCCGGCTGGCGGTTGCCCAATATCCGCTGGTGGATTGTCGGGATGTTGTTCGTCGGGAGTCTGGTGAACTATCTAGACCGCATCGCCGTGTCGATAGTCGCTCCCATAATGCGGGATGAGTTTGGTCTGAGCGCCAGTGAGTACGCTCTGACCGTGAGTGTCTTTTTGGTTGCCTATACGTTCTCTTATGCGCTTGGCGGCAAACTGGCGGACTGGCTTGGAACCCGATTGAGCTATTATGTGACGGTCACCTGGTGGTCCATTGCCGCCTGTTTGCATACTCTCTCTCACTATGTGACTCGCGCGAAAGGCGGCGACGGAGCCGTCCGTGAAGTCGTCGACCTTTTGCTAAAGGCGTCCGGCAAGTGGGAGGAAATGATCGAGGCAATAGGTGGGAAGGCCGCTGTTTGCTAGTTTGACGGGGCGTGTTGCCCAAATCATTTCCAGGTCCATTCGATCTGCCGGTTTGCCGAAGCTTGGAGAACGAGAAGGTGGGCCTCAGCGCCCCGAACAAGCCCGTCGGTGAGCTCCTTCGGCGCACTGAGTCGCCTCCCACTTTCTCTGGCAAGCCATTCGCCGCGCTGAGGCGGCTCCCACCTTCCAAGGAAGACAACAGAGCTGCTCCCGCTGTTTGAGCAACACGCCCTTGACGGTATCCACTTGGAAGGCTGGAGAGAAGAGATTCAGCTATTCGATCACGAGATGGGTGTCGGTGGACTCCACCCCGTCGATGCCCTGAATCTTCGCTAATACAGTCTCCTCCAGCACTTGTTCGTTGGCGACATCTACGAGCGTAAAGACATCGGGGCGTCCCCAGCAAGCGTTGGCGCTTTCCTTGCTCCGCAAAACTTCTGGTCTCTAACTCACGGCCCTGGCCGGGTGGGAAAGGGTGTTCCATTTTCTCGCGTCGGCTTCCTAGCCCGAACCTTTGCCCGGTTAAGTTTAGGTCAATGAGAACAACACAGCCGATAACGCACACGGCTATGGCCTCGCGTTCATCAGTGTGCCGCAGAATTATCGCCCGGTAGGATCCTTCTGGCGGAAAATTTCAGCAGAGTCGAGAGTCACACAGATCGACTTTCCCCTGATGCCTGTGCCGGTTACAGATGAGTTTACCTTCATTCATGCGTCCGACATTCATATAATCCTTCCCACTTCAGGCGGACGCAGAACCCACAGCAGACGTCCGCATTAGCTGACGTTCTTCTCATGTCATGCTGCCTGGGCTGGAGCCCCCGGGTTCGCAGTTTCTTGATCCTCGCTCGTTGTTGGTAGGTGATGGCTCTACGGGGCACCTACCGGCAACGGCATCCCGAAAACACGACTTTCTACCGTTGTTTGGAACACTACTGGGACGAGTTCAAGGAGGTTTACCCCTACCTCTACGAGAAAGATTATGGACGGCTGCGACCGGTGGTCGAGAAAACGGTTGAACGATTTCTCGATTGCGGAATCTTCCGTCATGGCTTTGCTCGTATTCGCTGTCCAGACTGTTGTCATGAGTACCTGCTGGCCTTCTCTTGCAAAACGCGCTATTTCTGTCCCTCGTGCCAGGCCAAACGGGTGGCGGCTTTTGTGGAATGGGTCACCCAAGAAATCCTGGAACCGATCGATCACCGCCAGTTGGTGTGGACGATTCCCAAAGTTCTACGACCCACGTTTCGTCGTGACCGGCGTCTGTTGGGTGAGCTGGCTCGGTGTGCCTGGAAAACCCTGCGGGAGTATGCTCAGGCGAAGATCAGCAGCGAAGCGGTCCCCGGAGCGATCGTCGCCATCCAGACCTACGGAGATCAGCTCAATTTTCACCCCTTATGTGGAGCTCCACATAAGGGATGACATGTGAAGCGTTGTGTTATGTGAAGTGATCGATCTGCTTCACGCCAGAATCCTTTCGATATCGCGGCTTCGTGCCACCGGTCCGCGCTTGTACTCCACATAATTCTGGTGCATGACAGCCCTTTGGAGTCCCGCCTCTGGGACAGAAAAGGAGGTTGTCATGCCCTTGGAAGATCTATTTCGTAGTCGGGAGGCCCTGAAGCGTTTTCGAATGGCGCCACTGGGTGCGGAGATGGACCGCTTCGGTGAGTGGCTTCGCGAGCAAGGATTCTGTCGTGACGTGGTGCGCCGCCGAGTCTGGCAAGTGTCGCACTTCAATCAATACCTTCGAGACGGGGGCCTCCAAGCGGCTCGCGAGGTGGACGAAGAGCTCGCGCAACAGTTTATCGGCCAGCATCTGCCACGCTGCCGATGTGGCGGTGGGCGGCGGCGCCAACACGGGGAGGTCCCGAGGTCGGTTCGCTGCTTCTTGACGTATCTGTGCGAGCGAGATCTGCTCGCGCCTTGCCCCCAGCCGGCATTGGAGCTACCCGGCGTTCTGGAGGAGTTTCTAGAGTACTTGAAGGGCGAAGGCGGCCGGGCTCAGAGGACGATCGATCTGCACCGCCGTTATCTGCTGGCTTTCCTGGAGGAGGTGGGTGTCGCTTCCGATCGGCAAGCTTTGGCTCAACTGAGACCGGAGCAGGTTCAAGCCGGCTTCGCCCACGTCACCGAAGGCCGGGGCAAAAGCCTCCCTCGACGCCTGCAAGGCATCTTACGCAACTTCTTCCGCTTCGCTCATCAGCACGGGTCCCTCCAGCGCGATCTGGCACAGGCCGTGCCCCCGATCCGCAGCTACCGGCTGTCGCACGTTCCCCAGGGTCTGTCCGAGCAGCAAGCCCGGAAGCTGCTCGAGGGCATCGATCGGACGACGGCCCTGGGCCGGCGCGATTTTGCCATCCTCCAACTGCTGGACACCTACGGAGTCCGAGGAGGCCAGATTCGCGCCCTCCGACTTCAAGACCTCCGCTGGAGAGAGCAGCAGATCCACTTTCCCGCCCACAAGGGAGGCAAGCCGGTGCGGGTGCCGCTGACCGAGGCAGCCGGCGAAGCCGTCCTGGAGTACCTTCGTCAGGGACGTCCGCCCGCTCCCTACCCGGAAGTCTTCTTGACCGCCAAGGCCCCGATTCACCCGCTGACCGAGCCGTCTACGGTTTCGGTGATGGTGGCCTCTCGCCTGCGCCAAGCCGGGATCGACGGATCTGCCAAAGGCTCTCATGCCTTCCGTTATGGCTTCGCCACCCGGATGCTCGCTCAGGGGCAATCCCTCAAGACGATCGCCGATCTGCTGGGGCACCGTCACATCAACAGCAGCTTCCTCTACACCAAAGTCGACCTGAGCCGGCTCCGAGACTTGCCCCTGCCCTGGCCGGAGGAGGTGTAATCATGCCCCAGTCAAACTTTCTCAGCACGCTGGCCGAGCGCCTTGGTGCCTACGTCGAGTTTCGAACTCTGGGCGGCGTCGACGCCCGCGCTCAGATCCAACTGCTGCGACCTTTCGACCGCTTCCTTCAGCAGGAAGGGTTTCAAGGGCCGTGGCCCACGCGCGATCTCCTGCAGCGCTATCTCAGCACGCTCGAGCCCCTGCACCCAGGCTCGCGCGGAAACCGCCTGGCCGTCGTGCGCCAGTTCTGTCGCTACCTGCGTCAGTTTGAACCCGAAGCTTACCTCCCGCCACGCATCCGCTCCCTGGAGCGCCGGCCCCTACGGGTTCCCCATATCTATACCCAAAGCGAGATCCAAGCGCTGCTACAGGCGGCGCGCCGTTTGGGGTCTTCGGGCTCGTTGCGACCCCAGACTTACTGGACTTTCTTCGGACTGCTGTACACCACCGGGCTGCGTTGCGGCGAGGCCTTTGCCCTGAATCTAGGCGATCTTGATCTGCCGCAGCAGTTGCTTTACATCCACCGGGGCAAGTTCGGCAAGTCGCGTCTGGTTCCCCTCTCGGCTTCCACCTCGCGGGTGCTGGGGCGCTACCGCAAGCAGCGTTGCCGAGCCTATCCGCGGGGATCAGACCGTCCCCTGTTCGTCACCCTCACCGGACACCGTCTGTATCATACCAACGCTGATTTTGCCCTCCGGCAATGTCTCAGCCGCTGCGGTTTGCGCGGGGGAAAGGGGTGTCCCGGGCCCCGCCTCCATGACCTGCGTCACAGCTATGCCTCGACGCGCCTGCTCAGTTGGTATCGGGAGGGCAAAGACCCGCAGGCGCTGTGGTTAAGCAACCGTTTTTCTGTAATTTTCTTTAGGGCCTGTAGGGAAGAATTGCTCCACTTGTGTTTTCCAGCCGGCCAGGTTCAGGTATTGCCGGCCGGTTAACCACTCCTCGTGTATCTCTGCAAGCACAGCCGAGATGAGCCGCAGCGCCGACGCTTCGTGGGGAAAGATTCCCACCACCCGGGTTCGTCTCCGGATCTCCCGGTGCAGTCTCTCCAGTCCGTTGATGGTTCGGATCCTTCGCCACCAGCTCCTCGGAAAATCAAACACTGTCAGCCCTTCATCCACGTTCTCTTCCAGCCAGCTCACGAACTCCGGTGCAATCTTTTCGAACTTCTTGACGACTTTACCCTTGAGCTCCTCGGCATCTTCTCGAGACGGGGCATCGAAAATGTCCCGCATGGCCTGGGCGATGCGGGGCTTGTCCTCTTTGCGGCGAGCATATTGTTGGGCGTTTTTACTCAGGTGAAACTGACAACGGTTCCAGGGCACCGACGGATAAACTGCCCGCCTGGCCGCCTTCAGTCCTTCGTGATCGTCACTGACAAACAGCTCGACCCCTCTCAGTCCACGCTTGTGCAGATCTCCCAGAAACCCTCGCCAATGCACCTCCGCTTCACTGATCCTGGTGCTCAGACCCAACACCTCCCGCGTTCCGAAACGATTGACTCCTATGGCTTTCAGGATGGCCACGTCCTGCACCCTGCCGCCTCTTCGAACCTTCTCGTAGTGGGCATCCAGATACACGATCGGATACTCTCCCAGCTCCCGGCTTCGAAACTCTTCCAGCTCTTCGTCCAGCATCCCGGCCACTCTCGAGACCTGGGTGGCCGAGATCTCCAACCCACACAGCTGCTCCGTGATCTCGGTGACTTTCCTCGTCGAGACTCCCATCACATACATCTCGGCAATGGCCAGCTTCAGGGCCTTCTCCGAACGGCAACCCCTCTCCAGCGACTTGGGATAAAACCTCAACCCACGCACCTGTGGAATCTCCAAGTGCAGCTCTCCCACTCGAGTCTGAATCCGCTTGCCTTTGAATCCGTTTCGATAGCCTCGCCGACTGGCTGTTCTCTCGTACGCTTCCGCTCCCAGAAACTCGCTTCTTTCCAACTGCATGGCCACGTTGAACAGCTTCTCCAGGATTCCTCGAAAGGCTTCTGTTCCTTCCTCGATCAACTCCGCCAGGATCTCCCGTGGTACTCTCTTTTCCAGGTCTGGGTTCATTTGATTCTCCTTGCCAGATAGACGTTTCTGTTTTTGGAGAATCCTGTCCCAGACCTCTGTCTTTCCGACCCAGGCCTGACCAGAATTTACAGAAAAGAAGTTACGCTACTGGCGCTGTTGCCGCTTCTGGCCACTTATCTGGGCCATGTTAGCGTCACCTCGACTCAAGTCTACCTCCGAGCTACGGCGGAGTTACTCGAGCAGGCCCAAGAGCGTTTCCGGGCGAACTTTCGCCAAAACATCTTGCCGAAGGGAGAAGCACCATGAACGCCACCCACCTGATCGCCCGTTTCGTCGAGGGATTTTTCCACGACTACCTCGCCGGACAAAGGGGGCTGAGTCGCAATACCATTGTTAGTTACCGGGACGCTCTGAAGCTCTTTCTCCGCTTTGCCCGTGAGCGTCTGGGCAAACCCGTCGATAAGCTCACCGTCGAGGACGTCGACCACCAAGTGGTCACCGCCTTTCTGGAGCACCTCGAAGTCTCCCGAGGCAATAGCCCTCGAACGCGCAACAACCGGCTGGCTGCCCTGCATAGTTTCTTCCGCTATGTGGGCGAACAAGAGCCGTTGCTCTTGGGCCGCTCTCAGCGCATCTGCGCCATTCCCCTGAAGCGGACCGAGCACCGAACTATCGACTATCTCGAGGATCAGGAGCTGCGGGCTCTGCTCGAGAGCGTCGATCAGAGCTCGCGAAACGGCCGGCGAGATTATGCCCTGCTCCTGTTTCTGTACAACACCGGTGCCCGGGTTCAAGAAGCGGTCGACCTCGAGCGGACCGACTTACGTCTGGAGGCCCCGTTCCAGGTCCGCCTCACCGGCAAAGGCAACAAAGAGCGCGTCTGCCCGCTCTGGCCCGAGACGGTGGCCGCCTTGCAAACCTATCTGGGGGGCCGAGATCCCGATCCCGCGGACATGCCCTCTGTTTTTGTCAATGCCCAGGGCCGGCCGATTACCCGTTTTGGGATTCGCTATATTGTGCGTCGACACGGAGCCCAAGCGGCACAGAGCTGTCCTTCGATCCAAGCCAAGCGCCTCAGTCCTCACCTGCTGAGACACTCGACGGCGATGCACCTTCTACAGTCGGGCAACGATCTCAGTGTCGTCAAGGACTGGATGGGTCATGCGGATCTGAACACCACTCACGGCTATGTGGAGATCGACATGAAGATGAAACGCAAAGCGCTGCAGGCCGCCGAAGCCCCTCACGTCAAAACGCCGGCCAGCCGCCGTTCCAAATGGCTCCAGCCGGGCATCCTCCAATGGCTCGATGAACTCTCAAAGGAGGCCAGTATTATGTGCAGTACTGCACCGACCTCGGCTACCGTCAAAGGTTGACTGATGGGCATCGTAGCGATCTCAGGGAGGACCTACTTCACATAACGCAACGCTTTACATGTCATCCCCATCTCCACTCAGTGGTGAGCGACGTGGCCTGGGATCGGGAAGGAAGCCTCTGCCCGATCGGCTGGCCCGACCCTCAGGTCCTGACTCAACTGTTTGAACACCACGTCCTAGAAATGCTGACCTCCCAACGCCGGCTGAGCCGCGAGTTTGCGATCAAGCTCCGCAGCTGGCACCACTCGGGCTTCCAGGTCTACTGTGGCCGTGCGGTCGACTGCGAGGATCAAAAGGCTCTCGAACGCCTGACCGCTTATATTTTGCGACCCAGCTTTGCGGGAACGCGACTGCAGTACAACCACCATGAGGGATCCATTGAATATCGGACGACGAAGGGCATCCGACGACCCATGGATGCGCTGGACTGGATCGCCCTGGTCACCTCCCACATTCCCAATCCGCACGAACAGATCGTCCGTTACTATGGCCGCTACTCCAACGCTTCTCGAGGGAAACGACGCAAAACAGGAGTCCCCGCTCAGAGGGTGGTTTCAGCTGGGGCCGAAGAACACTCCCAAGCGGAATGTTTTTCGCGGCAACGCCGTCAAAGCTGGGCTCGACTGCTCAAGAAGATTTACGAAGTCGATCCCTTGACTTGTCCACAGTGCCGACCAGACTACCTATGCCGTTCGTGATCAGCCGCCTGAGGTCCGGATCCTCCATCCCCCTCACCCCCTGATCGGGAGGACCCTCCCCGTGATCCGGCACTTCCGACAGGGGAGCGAGACGTACTGGATCGTGCGTTTGCCGGATGGATCTCACACCAGTCTTCCCTCCTCCTGGACCGATCATTGTCGCTCCCCCTCTCCCCCACCCCTACGGCTCGGGGGACGGGCCAGCCCGGCCGCCCTGCGCCAGCTGCTGCAGCTCCTCCAGGCCCTGCTCTCCCCTGCTGACGTCAGCCCCGCTCGCTTCAATCCACCCCAGAAAGGAGCGAAGAATGAGCGAGCAACAACCTCTGTTCGATCCCCAGCAGGCCCCCTGGGTCGAGCGTCTGTGGAAGCAGCTAGGGCAGGCACGACGGCAGCAGCTGATTCGGAATCTGGCCGAGATCGCCGCGGCCTCGGTTCAACCCACCCCCGTTCGGTCAGAAAAGGAGAGCCCAAATGAATCGAGATGACATCCGCCCCCAGCATTGGCAACGGCTGGCCTACGTCTACATCCGCCAGTCCTCCCTGCATCAGGTCCTGCATCACCGGGAGAGTCGACGACGGCAGCAGGCCTTCAAGCAGCGGGCCCAGGAACTGGGTTGGCCAGCCGATCGCATCCGGGTAGTGGAGGAAGACCTGGCCCAGTCGGGGGCGCGCCACCAGAGACGCTCGGGCTTCGAGGACCTGGTGGCCCAAGTGGCGCTGGCGGCGGTGGGGCTGATCCTGGCCCTGGAAGTCTCCCGCCTCGCCCGCGGCAATCGGGATTGGTATCATCTGCTGGATATCTGTTCCATTACCGGGACCCTGATCGCCGATGCCGAGGGGCTTTATGATCCCCGAGAGTACAACGATCGTCTGTTGCTGGGGCTCAAAGGTACGCTCGGGGAAGCAGAACTACACCTGATGAAACAACGCTTGGTGGAGGCCATGCGCGCCAAGGCGGCCCGAGGCGAGTTTCGGTTTCGACTTCCGCCCGGCTATTTCTGGGACGAAGCGGGACGGATGCAGAAGGAGGTGGATGCGCAGGTGCGCTCGGCCCTGGAGGCGATGATCGAGGCGGCGACCACCTACGAACGGGCCAGCGAAGCGCAGCGCGAGCAGCTGCAGCAGAGGCGCCAACGCGCCCGCTATGAAGTGGACCTGGCCCGGCGCCAGTACGAGGCGGTGGATCCGGCCCATCGACTGGTGGCCCAAGAGCTGGAACGTCGCTGGGAGCAAGCCCTGGAAGATCTCGAGCGGGTGGAGGAGCAGACCGAGGAGCAGCTGCGGGTCCTGGAGCGTCCCCTGGAGCCGGAGGAGCAGCAACGACTCCGCCACTGGAGCCGCGATCTGGGCCGTCTGTGGCGGGAGCCCACGACGCGAGTTCAAGACAAGAAACGGTTGCTGCGCTGTCTGATCGAACAGGTCGTGGTCCGGGTGGAGGAGGAGGAGGCCGAGCTGCAGGCGCAGGTGCATTGGGTGGGAGGGGAAGTGACCCCGGTGGCCGTGTCCAAGCGCAAAAGGGGGGAACACCGTTGGGTGACGGATCCCGAACTGGTGGAGTTGATCCGAACGCTGGCGCAGGAATTCTCCGACGAGCAGATTGCTTGGATCCTGAGCACGAAGCGGCTGCGGACGTCCAAGGGGCTGCCCTTTACCGCCACCCGCGTCAGCCAGTTTCGCTACCATCATGGGCTCCCGGGCACGAAGCAGGCCCGGTTGGACGACGATCATGTCTACAGCCCGGAGCAAGCGGCAGAGCTTCTGGAGGTGAACCGAGGTACTGTGATCCGCTGGATTCAAGCGGGGTTACTGCGGGGCAGCCAACTGCTGCCCGTAGCCCCGTGGAAAGTCGAGGTCACCGAAGCCGACCTGCGGCGCCTGAAAGCCACCAATGCTCCGCCTGGGTGGCTTCCGCTCAAGGGGGCGGCACTGGCTCTGGGGGTGAGCCAGCAAACCGTGTTGCAAAGACTCAAGTCGGGCCAGTTGGAGGGTGTTCGGGTGCGAGTCGGCGGTCGCTCTTCCTGGCGAATCCAAGTCCCATCAACTACTTACGATAAACAGCCCCCACTCTTCAGTGAGAGCACTCCATGAGGTGATGCATTATGAACCACACTGCCCCCAATGCGGCTGCCGCATGGCCATTATCGCCATTATTGAAGAAAGTGAAGTGATCCGCAGGATCCTCCAGCATCTCGATCTCTGGGAGCGGCCCCAGAGGTCTCCTCCTCCCCGGCTCTTTCCTCACAAGTTGCAGGGCCTGCTGGCTTCGCTCACTCCGCAACAAGCTCAGCAGATCCGAGCCTCTACAGACTCAATTTTCTGGGATGATGTCCCCACTTATCCTGATTTCTAGCCCCAGCTCGGTGGCTACAAATCCCTCACCCAATACTCGTGTGTCTCCTTTCACGCCTCTTTTCCACCTTTCCCACGCGCCCTCACTTCAATTGTCCACACACACCTGTTCATACCCACTAACACCTGACTCCACTCCTCACAAACCGCTCCTTCACCTCTTTTCTCCCCCACAATACAAGCGCTCTGAAAAAGCAAATTCCTATTAGCATGCCCTGGAAACCGTGTCGTGCATGCTGGAAGACGTTTCCTCTGGAACGACGTTGAAGCCTTCTCACGAGGAGAGGAACGACGTCGTCGCATTGCTCCGCCAGCACCGTCCCGACTACTTTTCCTATGCAGATTGGCAGCGAATAGACGAAATCGAGCGGGAGAAGGGGATCCGGTCGGGGAGGCCCAGGGTCAAGTTCACGACTGTGGAAGAGATGTCGGCGGCGTTGGGTAGATGAGTCGTCGCACGTCTGAACCTCGCACGTTGCTGGGGAAACGCATCTATAGACGTAAAAGCGAATCACAGCCGCGCACGAGGCCGAAAGCCAGCAACATCAAACCCAGTTCCGAGGAGTAAGCGGGACTGAAGTCTTCACCTCGATCATCCAACGTGGCAGGTGTCGTTGATGACCCTAATCGGACCTGGGTCGGGAAGGAAACTGCGGATCCTGGCTGACGGCTCTTCTCGAGAAGCCCGCTGAAGCGGGCTCTTCTCGAGCCCTTGGCTCGACGGACCGGGAATCACGGGCAGGATGCCCGTGCCACTGCCCCTACGCCAGAAGCTTCTTCACCAGCTTTCCGTGGATATCCGTCAGGCGGAAGTGGCGGCCCTGGTACTTGAAGGTCAGCTTGGTGTGATCGATTCCCAGACAGTGGAGCAGGGTCGCGTGGAGATCGTGGACATGGACTGGATCGCGCGTGATGTTGTAGCAGTAATCGTCGGTCTCACCATAGTTAATACCTGGTTTGATACCTCCGCCTGCCAACCAGATGGAAAAGCAGCGTGGGTGGTGATCGCGTCCATAGTCGGTCGCGGTCAGCTTGCCTTGTGAATAGACCGTCCTGCCGAACTCGCCTCCCCAGACTACCAGGGTGTCCTCCAGCAGACCCCGCTCTTTCAGATCCTGAACCAGGGCCGCTGAGGCTTGATCGGTGTCTTGGCACTGTACCTTAATTTCCTTGGGCAGCGTGTCGTGCTGGTCCCAGCCGCGGTGGAAGAGCTGAATGAAGCGGACTCCACGCTCTGTCAGACGACGGGCCAGCAGGCAGTTGTAGGCATACGTCCCGGGCTTTTTCGCATCAGGTCCGTAGAGCTTGAATACGTGCTCGGGTTCGCCCGAGAGGTCTGTGAGCTCGGGGACGGACGTCTGCATTCGGTAGGCCATCTCATACTGCTCGATCCGGGTCGCGATCTCCGGATCCCCGAATTCCTCCAGCTGCAACTGGTTGAGCCGGTTAAGATCGTCCAGAAAGCGGCGCCGGTTGGGTTTGCTCAGACCCGGCGGATTCGACAGATAGAGGACGGGGTCGCCGATCGAGCGGAACTTGACCCCTTGGTATCGGGTGGGGAGAAATCCGCTTCCCCAGAGTCGATCGTAGAGCGGCTGTCCCGCGCCGTCCTCGCCACTGGAGACCATCACCACGAAGGTCGGAAGATCCCGGTTCTCGCTTCCCAGACCGTAGGAAAGCCAGGAGCCGATACTGGGCCGCCCGGCCAGCTGGGCCCCGGTCTGGAAGAAGGTGATGGCGGGATCATGGTTGATGGCCTCGGTGTGCATCGATTTGATGAAAGACAGCTGGTCGACAATCTTGGCCGTGTGCGGCATCAACTCACTGACCCATGCCCCGGATGCACCGTGCTGGTCAAACTCGAACACGGAGGGAGCCACCGGAAAACTGGACTGGGTGGCCGTCATCCCGGTCAGACGCTGCCCCTTGCGGATCGAGTCGGGCAATTCGGTACCGGCCAGATCCCCAAGCTTCGGTTTGTAGTCGAACAAGTCCATCTGGGAAGGAGCGCCCGATTGAAACAGATAGATGACCCTCTTGGCCTTCGGAGTGAAATGAGGGAGGCCCGACAGCCCGCCTTGAGAGGACCCATCACCGGGACCCTTCAGTCCAGTCTTGCCCAGCAGACTGCGATCCAAAAGGGTGGCCAGAGCCGCAGTACCAATGCCGGCGCTCCCTAATCCGAAAAAGTGGCGGCGAGTCATCGACAATCGGCGATCAAGCCTGGGATCCATGCGTCACTCCTTGGTAATGGCCCGGTCGAGGTTGAGAATCAGGCTCGCAACGGTGGTATAGGAAGCCAGTTCGGCGACGTCCAGGGCCGGATTGCGAGGGTGCTCACCCTGGGTAACTAGCTCCAAGGCGGCCGCGCGATCGTTCCGATAATCTCGCAGGTAGTGCTGGAATCCCTCGACCAGAATCTCGGCCTCCCTGGACCCGGGTGTCCTGGCGGTGAGCATCTTGTAGGCAAAGGCGATCCGCTCCGCCGACGTCTGACCGCCCTCCTCCATCATTCGCTGCGCCAGCACTCGGGACGCTTCCACATACGTCACGTCGTTCATCAGATTGAGGGCCTGTAGGGGAGTGTTGGTCCTCTCTTGCCGCACCGAGCAGGTCTCACGCTGGCCGGAATCAAAAGTGGTCATGGAAGGGGGTGCCGAGGTCCGCTTCCAGAAGGTGTAGAGGCTTCGGCGGTAGAGGTCGCTGCCTTCTCCTCTCTGGTAGTCCTTGCCTCCGGCCAATTCCGACCAGAGTCCAACCGGCTGATAGGGCTTGACGGAGGGACCGCCAACCTGCTCTACGAGCAGCCCCGAAACTGCCAGCGCTTGATCGCGAACCACCTCAGCCGGCAATCGGAAGCGCGGTCCTCGAGCCAGTAGCCGATTCTCCGGGTCGCGCTTCAGCAGCTTGGGCTGCACCTTCGAGGACTGACGATAGGTCGCGCTCGTCACGATCGTCTTCTGAAGTGCCTTGATGTCCCATCCGCTGGAAACGAACTCAGTCGCGAGCCAGTCCAGAAGTTCGAGATGCAACGGCCGCTCACCCTGCGAACCAAAATCCTCGGCTGTCTTGACCAACCCGACACCGAAATACGTCTGCCAGAAACGGTTCACCGTCACACGGGCCGTGAGGGGATTCTCTGCAGACACCAGCCAGCGGGCTAATCCGATCCGGTTGTTGTCCCAACCTTCGTGCAGCTGGGGCAGAAAAGCGGGCACCCCAGGAAGCACCTTTTCTCCGGGTCTATCGTAGGCACCGCGGACGAGGACGAAGGTATCTCGAGGGATCTTCTTCTCCTGCATCACCATGACTGTGGGGAAGCTGCGGACCAACTCCCTCTGCTGTCGGTGCAGATCCTGCAGTTGCCGCCAGGACTTGTGGATCTGGGGGGGAGCGTACTGGTCGAGGAAGCACCACAGAAGCTTGTCCGACTGGGACTGGCTGCGGGAATCGGGGGGCAGTGCGACGGCCTCGTTCACACTCTCGGCCAGCGCGACTACGGCCACTTCTCGGGGGGACAAGACTTCGCTGTAGATCCGAACCTCATCGATCCAACCGGAGAAGCGACGAGCACCGGCGCCACCGATCCGGAGTGGGTTGGGGAGACGAAAATCCTGGTTTAGCAGGTTCAAACGAACGTTGAGAGGGCTGGGCTGACCGTTGACGTAGATCCTGGTACCGTCGGCGACACGGGAACCGTCGTAGGTCGCCGCGACGTGGTGCCAGCGGTTCAGTTCGAGCGGCTCCGCCGTCTCGACCCGAAGGGAGTCGTCCAACCAACGAGTCACCAGATTCAGCTGAACCCTGCCCTCCCTCAGATACAGTCCATAGCCCTTGAACCCATGGTCGCCGACCTCCGGCTTGTCCGTATTCCGTCCCAGAATGGGGCCGTCCAGCGCAGTGGGATACACCCAGGCGGAGAGGGAGAAGCGGTCGAAAAAACCCAGCTCCGCAGCATCTCCGACCTCCAAAAAACGCTTTCCGTCGAAGCTGGCAGCTGCCCCCAACCGCCCCGGCACGAAATGGGGCATGCCATCGACCAGCCGGAGCTGGACCGGCTTCCCATCCTTGAAACCACCTGGTTGACCGTCGAGAATGCCATCCAGTGAGTAGCGAAGGAGCAGGTCCTGACCGAAGGACCAGTCCAGGATGGTGGACTGCGCTAGAGACGCTTCCCAGGTCCACTTCAGCTGCTCGATCTCGGCACCAAGTGCCTCGAATTGCTTTTCCGCCTCGGCCACTTTCTCTTCCAGGAGTCCGAGCTGCTTCAACTGGACCGGTGTCGGAGCCGGAATGAAGGGCGCGGAGTTGCCGTACTTGAAGGCGCGTCCCCGCTCGGGCACGTTGTTGAAGTAGGCGAAGACGCGGTAGAAATCCTTCTGCTTGATGGGATCATACTTGTGATCGTGGCAGCGGGCGCAGCCCATGGTCAGCCCCAACCAGACGGTCGAAGTCGTCTCTACTCGGTCCACTACGTACTCGACTGAGTACTCCTCGGGGACGATTCCACCTTCGCCATTGCCGCGATGGTTGCGATTGAATCCGCTGGCGATCTTCTGATCTAGGGTTGCGTCTGGAAGCATGTCCCCGGCGATCTGCTCGATCGTGAACTGATCGAAGGGCATGTTCTGGTCGAAAGCATTGATGACCCAATCGCGCCACCTCCACATGCTTCGCTCGGCATCGGTTTGATAGCCGTTGGTATCGGCGTATCGGGCCGCATCCAACCATCGGCTCGCCATCTTCTCGGCGTAGCGGGGGGACTGGAGCAGTCGGTCGACTACCTTCTCGTAGGCATCAGCAGAGCTGTCAGCGAGAAAGGCATCCACTTCAGCAGGAGTCGGGGGCAGGCCAGTCAGATCGAGTGTCACCCGGCGGATCAGAGCGGCGGGGTCCGCTTCGGGTGAGGGAGACAGACCCTCTCTCTGGAGCCGCTGCAGAACCAAGTGGTCGAGTTCGCTCCGAGCCCAGCTGCTATTCTCAAGATGGGGGAGCTGCGGTCGCTGTGGCGGAATAAAGGCCCAGTGCTTCTGCCATCGAGCACCCTGAGAGACCCAGCGCCGAATGAGATCGATCTCCTCTGGAGTGAGCTTCTTACCGGAGTAGGCCGGAGGCATCCGCTGGGCTTCGATGTCGGCGGTGATTCGGTTGACAAGCCCGCTCGCCTCGGGATTCCCAGGTACGATCGCGAAACGACCACCTCCCAGATCGGCGAATGCTCCCGGCTCGGTATCGAATCTCAGTTTCGTCAGCCGCTTCTTCTCATCGGGCCCATGACAGGCAAAGCACTTGTCCGAGAGGATCGGCCTGATGTCCCGATTGAACTCGACTGCCGGTTCGTTCAGATTGGAGAGAGCCTCTGCAGACAGACCCACGAGAGTCGAGAGAACCACTCCTAGAATAGATAGTAAGGAAAAATGGAAATCAGATCGCACGGCCTTCACCAGGCTAGCCGAGTCGGCAGCTCCTTTTCTTCGCGATTGTAGCCCGGTGGGAAGACAAAGTCAAAGGCGAGTGCCGGTTGCGCGGAGCGGCTTCCAGGCTTAGAGTCTTGGTTGACTCATGGCAAACCCCAGACAGCAGCAACCAATCGTAGACCCCTATGCTCGCAGTAAGGAGAGCTTTCGCGAGCCCCCCCAGAGACTCGGGTCGGTGCTGAAGCATCTGGGACCGGGGGTGATCCTGCTGGGAGCGATCGTCGGATCCGGTGAGCTCATCATGACGACCAAGTTGGGAGCCGAGGCCGGCTTCTTCATGCTCTGGCTGGTGTTTGTTTCCTGCTTCGGAAAATTCGTGGTCCAAGCTGAGCTCACCAGGCACACGATCTCCAGTGGAAAAACGTTTCTTCAGGTTTTCAGCAACCTGCCGGGGCCCCGCTTTCAACGCCCCATCTGGTTGAGCCTCGAGTGGCTGGCGACGGTCCTGCTTCTCTACTTCATCGGGTTGGGAGTCTATACCCTGCTTGGCGAACAACGTACCGCTCTTGCCGAGACAGGAATCGGCGCCGCGGTTGTCATCGGAGCGGTGATCTCGGCCTTTGTAATTGCTGCCCACTCTACCGTTGTTTGGAACACTACTGGGACGAGTTCAAGGAGGTTTACCCCTACCTCTACGAGAAAGATTATGGACGGCTGCGACCGGTGGTCGAGAAAACGGTTGAACGATTTCTCGATTGCGGAATCTTCCGTCATGGCTTTGCTCGTATTCGCTGTCCAGACTGTTGTCATGAGTACCTGCTGGCCTTCTCTTGCAAAACGCGCTATTTCTGTCCCTCGTGCCAGGCCAAACGGGTGGCGGCTTTTGTGGAATGGGTCACCCAAGAAATCCTGGAACCGATCGATCACCGCCAGTTGGTGTGGACGATTCCCAAAGTTCTACGACCCACGTTTCGTCGTGACCGGCGTCTGTTGGGTGAGCTGGCTCGGTGTGCCTGGAAAACCCTGCGGGAGTAGCCACCGAGACTCGGTACCGCGTTTCGTACCGCAAAACGTAATTTCGGATTACGAACTAAAATTTTGCTACTGGTTTGTCAAGCCTCGCTATCGAATCTGGCTCACCGCACAAAATTCGCACTTGATAAACGCCATGAACGCCATTGGCTACATGGTTCCCGAATCAAATCGCTGTCACCGCTTGACAGATACGAAGAAGGTCACCTAACGTCGCTGCGTATGAATTCTGGTATCACTGTGCGATACATGTGGCAAGAAATCTAGGGAAGCCGCGTAGAGCGTGCCTTATTGTCAGCTAGCCGACGGGTGGATCATTTCGATCAAGATCGATCGTAGGCATGGCTCGCGCCGCGCCGCTTGGCGTCGTGGAGACTAACAATGGGGTGCGTCTTACTTGGAATTGATGTCGGAGGAACCTTCACGGACTTCGTCGCCTACGATCGCGAGTCGCGTAGCGTGGCTGTATGGAAGCGCCTGACGATTCCCGATGACCCGATCGAGAGCATTCTTGCCGGGCTTAGCCGTTTCGACGTTCCAGACGTACTAGAGGAGGTTCGCATTGGCACAACGATCGCCACAAACGCGATCCTTGAGCGCAAAGGCGCTGTGCTCGGCTACATCACGACGCGGGGTTTCCGCGACGTGCCGTTTTTGCAGCGTGGTAATCGCCGTAGCCACTACGACATCAGTTGGGTCAAGCCGCTCCCCCTAGTCGCGCGGCGACATTGCTACGAGGTGGACGAGCGCCTCGACCCTGGAGGAAATGTAATCACGCCCCTGGACGAGGCGGGCGTGCGGTCTCTTGCGCGCATTATTGGTCGCGCTTCCGAGATAGAGGCGCTGGCCGTGAATCTCCTTTTCTCATACGTGTCGCCGGACCACGAACGGCGGGTGCGCGAGATTCTTTCTGAAGAGTTGCCGGATTTGCCGATCTCTATTTCCTACGAGGTTATGCCGAAATGGAAGGAGTATGAACGCGCGTCAACTACTATCGTGGACGCCTATATCAAGCCCCTCATGGCGAAGAGAATAGAGCGGTTGCGCCAGCGTTTCGCTGACCGGCAGATCACCCAACGAATCGTTGTGATGAAGTCAAACGGCGGCGGTATGACTCTCGACGCGGCGGCCGAAGCTCCAATCCACCTGGCAGTCTCGGGGCCGGCCGGCGGGATAATTGCCGGCAAACACGTTGCAGACTTGCTCGGCATCGATCGGCTTGTCACCCTTGATATGGGTGGCACCTCGACCGACTGCTCGACCATAATCGACGGCCGCGAAAGCCTGACAACGGACTACCAGATTGAGTTCGGACTCCCCATTCAAATACCGATGATCGATATTCGCTCGATCGGCGCGGGCGGCGGTTCTGTGGCGTGGATCGACAAGGGCGGCATGCTGCGTGTGGGACCCCGCAGTGCAGGGGCTGATCCGGGTCCCGCGTGTTATGGACGCGGCGGCGCGGACGCGACCGTCACCGATGCCAACGTGGTGCTCGGCCGCCTCGATCCCGACAATTTTCTCGATGGCACTATGCGCCTAGACGCGGCGGCGGCGCAGGTCGCGTTGGCGAGCGTGGCTGAACCACTTGACATGACTCTGGACGAGGCGGCGCTGGCCATCATTCGGATCGCAAACAACAACATGGTGAGTGCCCTTCGCTCGGTATTGATCGAGCGGGGTTTGGACCCGCGGGATTTCACCCTTCTCGGGTTCGGCGGCGCAGGGCCTCTGCATGTCGGCGAACTGATGCGCGAATTGAACATTCGGAATGCGGTGGTACCCAATCACCCCGGTCAATTTTCGTCCTTTGGTTTCATCATCGCCGATGCCCGTGTTGATCGGCACCGGACCGTGCACTTCAATTCGGGCGACTTTGACAGCGCCCGAGCGAGCGATGTAATGGGCGAGCTAGTCGCGGCGGGTGTGGAGGATTTGGCGGCGCAGGGCTATGGCGACAACATCCAAGTGTTCCGGTCGCTCGAGATGCGGTATTTGGGCCAAAATTACGAACTCGATGTAGCAGTCGATAGCGACCAGCTTGCGCTGGAGAAGACCGCCCGGATGTGGCGGCGCTTCCACGACTTGCACGAGGCCCGTTTCGGGTTCCGCATTCCAGATGAAACGATCGAGGTTGTGAACTTCAGGGCAACTTTGGTTTCGCTTACCGACAAACCAAATTTCCCGGCTGTCCCACGCGCGGACGGGGAGCCCCGCCCCTTCGCGCACCGTTCCGTACTCTATTCCGATGGACGGGTAGAGGTTCCGGTCTTCCGGCGCGCCGAGTTCCGTGCTGGTCACGAACTGGTTGGCCCGGCGTTGGTCGAGGAGGCGGCATCTGTGACCGTACTCTGTCCAGGACAGAGCTTGGCGGTCGACTCATTCGGCCATTGTCTCATCGCTGATGGTGCGAGCGAGCCCGCGCAGCCGGCCGTGTGATTGCCACAGAGGTACACGCCATGGACGTTGTGACCATGAACGTTATCGATTCGGCGATGGTCTCGATCTGTCGCGAGATGGGTATCACCCTAATGAAGACATCGTACTCGACGATCTTCAACGAAGGACTTGATTTTACCTGCGCACTTGCCAATCCGGCAGGCGAAATGATCGCAGTGGCTGATTTTTGCCCCGCGCAGATTGGCGGTATGCCACTGATCATCCAGTCTTCGGTTCGCGAATTGTCATCGGAATCGATGGAGCCGGGCGACGTGATTGTCCACAACGATCCCTACCGTGGCGGTCTCCACACGCCCGAGCACACCTTCTTCAAACCGGTTTTCGTTGACGACGAATTGGTGGGCTACGCCGCCGCTTGCGGCCATGTTGCCGAGGTGGGCGGCATGGTTCCCGGGGGATTTGCCAGTGAGGCCACTGAGATTTTTCACGAAGGATTGAGAATACCGCCTGTCAAGATAAGACGCCGTGGTAAGGACGTTCCAGAGGTATGGAAACTGCTGTTGGCGAATGTACGAACCCCGCGCCAAAACTACGGCGACTATCGCGCATTGATAAGCGCGGCAGACCTCGGTGAGCAACGTATGGTCGAGCTCATCAAGAAATATGGCAAGGATGTGTTCCAGCGGACCACAGAAGATCTGATGAATTACGCGGAGGCGCGAATGCGCGCCGAGCTCACGATGTTCCCCGACGGCGTCTACAGTTTCGACGACTATCTCGAAAACGATGGCATTGAAGACCGCGAGTTCAAGATCCACGTCGAGGTGTTCGTTCAGAACGACGAAGTCGTCGTGGATTTCACCGGCACCTCGCGGCAGGCTCGTGGGCCGATCAACGCCACGCTGGGAGTTGCCTGGTCCGCCACATACAACGCCCTCCTGCACCTTACCGATCCGTCGATCCCAAAGAATTCCGGATGTTTCCGGCCCATCCGGGTCATCGCGGCTCCCGGGACGATCGTCAACGTGAACTACCCAGCGCCTGAGGTGGGTGGCAACACGGAGACCCATCCGCGGATCGCGTACGCCGTTATCGGTGCCCTCGCCGCCTGTGTACCAGACCGCAGCTTCGCTACCGACGGCGGTACACATAGCAACTTCCTTTTCGGTGGTGTCGATCCCCGCAACGGAGACTATTTCGTCTGCTATGATTTCATGAACGCAGGGTGGGGCGGCCGCAGCTTTGCGGACGGCAATAGCGCCGTGAATTGCATAAACGGCAACAGTCGCTCGACCCCAACGGAGGTTTTCGAAACCCGATTCCCTTGGATGGTCGAGAGTTACGAACTGGTGCCCGATTCGGGCGCACCGGGCAAGTTCCGCGGCGGGCTAGGCACCACCAAAACGCTGCGCTCGAGAGACGCCTTCATCACGGTTAGCTATCTCGCTGACCGCCACGAGCGGGCTCCCTGGGGCTTGGCTGGCGGCGGTGATGGCGGCAAGGCTTCGATCCTCTTCCAGCCGGCGGGACAAGACACCTGGACATCCTTCGACCGAGCCTTTGACAAAGTGTCGGGCAGCAAGTTTGGCAACGTCCCTATCCGTCCCGACGACCGCGTGCGGATCACGTCGCCGGGTGGCGGCGGCTGGGGTCCAGCGCATGAGCGTCCCCCTGAAAACATTCAAGATGACATTCGCGAGGGCTTTGTGACTCAGGAGCGGGCGCGACAAGACTACGGGTACGAGCCACCCAAGCCAACAGAGGCGGAGGGCTGACGATGCGGTTTTCTGACAATCGCTACTACATTGAGGCTTATGTCAAATGCTCCAATTGCGGGGTGCTGATCTATGACGAGAGCGCTATCGATGGAGTGGATGGTGGCGAGCTTTTCTGCTCGGATTGGTGCAAGAAATGGGCTGCGTTGCGGGCCGCGGGAGACTCCCGTCGGGTTTTGCGGTTGCCCCGGCAAGATCGTCGCTAGACAGCACCTTCCGCGCCACCAGCGTCTGCCTCAGGAAACGGGCCCGACCGACGCAGGCGTCCGCTCTTCCTCGTCCGCTACCCGCAACGGCAGAGCGCTGGTGAGTCCACCGTCAATAGTCAGCGCGGTCCCGGTCACCCAAGACGCGTCATCCGAAGCTAGATATAGAAAGCCGTTGGCGATATCCCGGGGCAGCCCGAACCGGCCTATGGGATGCATATTCTCGATGGACGCTCGCGCCGCTTCCGGGTCCTCCCGACCGTCGAAGTAAACCTGGACCATGGGTGTGTCAACGAAACCGGGGCACACGCAATTGACGCGGATGCCGTCCGATGCGCCGTCCGCCGCCATACATCTCGTGAGCATGATGACGGCAGCTTTCGAGGCACAATAGGCGGCATCTCGGAAGTTACCGATCTGACCAGCGATGGAGGCAGTGTTCAGAATCACACCGCCTCGCCGCGACTTGAAGTGCGGCCAGATTGCGTTCGACATCAGATAGATGCTCTTCAAGTTGACGTCGAACCCGTTGTCCCACTGCTCGGGGGTCAGATCCTCGACGCCACCAACAATGCTGATGCCGGCGTTGTTGACAAGGATATCGAGGCCGCCGGTAAATTCGATGGAGCTTCTTACGACGTTCGCGACCTGGTCGAGCTTTGTTACATCGATGGTGACGCCAGTGGCGTGGCCGCCGGCGGTTTCGATTTGGTCGACGGTCACTCCAGTGCCGTCTCCGTCAATATCGGCACAGATGACTGCAGCCCCCTCCTCGGCGAGCCTCAATGCCGTCGCACGTCCAATGCCCGAGGCGGCACCTGTCACTAACGCGGTCTTGTCCTTGAGCCTCATGTCACGAACCTTTCCCCTGGTTTGAGCCAGATGAATCTCGGGCGCGCTGCTCAGACTGAGGTACCACATGGTCGCGGGGAGACGAGGTTACAATTCAAGCTCCGCGATGGGATCACCGGCCCGGACCATCGCACCGTGTTGGACTAGTTGCTTGGTTATGGTGCCAGCGGCTGTACTGTTTACCTCGATCGTCGTTTTTTCCGTCTCGACCGCAAGGATCGGCTCGCCTTGCTCGACCAACTGACCAATGTCGACAAGCCAATCCTGCACTTCCGCCTCCTCAATATTCGGACCCAGGGGCGCCAAAACTACGGTGTGTGTCATTGTTCTCTCTCGTTCGACTAGATCGTGATACGTCAAAGATGCTGTGCCTCGGAATCGTGGGCCGATCGCCTCTATCCAACGCCATCTTGGAGAGTCTGCGTCACGGCCGTGACGATGTCGTCTTCGCTCGGGATAAACGACTGTTCCAACGTGGCGTTATAAGGAACCGGCGTGGAAGGCGCACCAATCCGTCTCGGTGCAGCCTTCAGGGACGTGAATTCGCGCTCGAGCACTTCGGCTACTATTTCGCCCCCAAATCCGCCAAACCGACACGCCTCGTGGACCACCACAAGGCGACCGGTTTTTGCGACCGACTCGAGAATGGTGTCCATGTCCAGCGGCGCAAGTGTGCGCGGGTCGATGACCTCAACCGAAACCTCTTGTCGTGCAAGCTTGCGCGCCGCTTGCTCCGCCTTGCGAACCATCGCAGACGTGGCGACCACGGTAACGTCCGTTCCGATCCGCTTCACTTCTGCGACGCCCAGCGGGATCGTGTAAGGCTCCTCTGGCGTCGGACCCGACACGAAGTAAAGTACCTTGTGCTCCAGGAAGACCACGGGGTTGGGATCGCGGATAGCGCTGGCAAGTAAGCCCTTTGCGTCGTATGGCGTGCTCGGCGCAACAACAACCAAGCCCGGTATGTGCATGAACCAAGTCTCCAAGCATTGGGAGTGCTGCGCTGCCAAACTGATTCCAGCGCCCATCGGCGCTCGGACCACAAGCGGTACTTTCGGCTTCCCGCCAAGCATGTAGCGAAGCTTGGCAGCTTGGTTGACGAGCTGATCCATGGCCAAGGTCATGATGTCCATAAACTGAATCTCGACGACTGGCCTCGCACCATTGAGCGCAAGACCGACCCCGAATCCGGTGATTGCTTGTTCCGAGATCGGAGTATCCCGTACGCGGTCGCGTCCGAAGCGTTCTTGTAGCCCGTCGGTGACGCCAAAGAGTCCGCCCACTTCACCCGCATCTTCCCCGATGACAATGACTCGCTCATCTGACTCCATTTCCTGCCGGAGCGCCTCGTTGAGCGCGGCACTGTAGGAAGCCTGCCGCGACTCCTCCTTCGCCGATCGCGGAGCCGGTATCAGCTCGTAGGCTTCGTCGCAGCGGACATGTTGCGTCAGCGCTTCAGGCGCGGGCTCAGGCGCAGCCTCAGCCAACGCCACCGCCGATTCGACCTCTTCCCTTGCTTCGGTGTCGATGGCCTCGACTTCGCCCGCGGGAACCGCATGATCCTTCAAGAGCTCCTGGCGTAGCACAGTGAGGGGATCGCGCGCACGCCATGAGGCGATCTCCTCCTCTGAGCGCTTCGGGTGGTCGTTACGCAAGGAGTGCCCAAGGAACCGATAGGTCTTGCACTCAACGAATGACGGTCCTTGGCCCCGGCGCGCGCGCTCGACGGCCTGAGCTACCGCCGCCCGCACGGCTCGGACATCCATGCCGTCAACGACCTCCGCAGGCACTCCGAATCCGGCAGCCTTTTCGGCGATGGTTGCCGTGGACTGGGTATCGGCGTAACGAGCGGAAAGGGCATATTGGTTGTTTTCGCAGATCACGATCAGCGGAATTTTCCAAACCGCGGCCAGATTAAGCGTCTCGTATAGGACGCCCTGGTTCGCCGCACCGTCGCCAAGGAATGCGACACCGACCTGCCTTTCGCCGCGCAACTTAGCGGCCATTGCTGCACCAGCGGCATGGGGTATTCCGGCACCCACGAGGCCGTTGCAGCCAAGCATGTTGAGATCGAGATCGGCAATATGCATCGAGCCGCCCTTGCCACCGCAATAACCTCCCTCACGGCCGAACAGTTCCAGCATCATGCGCGATATGTCGGCGCCCTTGGCGATGCAGTGGCCGTGACTACGATGCGTTCCCGCCACGACGTCATTATTTGTTAGGTCGAAAAGCGCCCCGACGGCTACCGCTTCCTGGCCTACACACGGATGCGCCGTGCCGCACAACCTGCCCTCCTTGAACAGAACCGCGAGGCACTCCTCGAACGTTCGAATCCGTTTCATCTGGCGGTACATATTCAGCGCGTCGTCGAGGGCCGCTCGATTTGAATCTGTGGCTTCAGCTACGTTTGCGGGCATATAGCTGCCTCCCTTAGAAACCCTGCCCCAAGCAACGAAGGACCCTTCGGAACTCCCGTCGACCGCAGAACCACCGGCGCATTACCGTGAGGGTCCAAGCGCTGCATTCTAGTGTCGCTCCTTCAGCCGCTTTCGCGGTCATGCATACTCCGCCCCTCGTCGTCGATCCCACCATGTCCTGGGTACCGTACGTTGGCGCCGAGAGCGGAGCTGATACGCCGCGCGGCATCAGACACCGCGGTGCCAACAATTTCAAAGTCCTCGGTTGGTAATTGATTCGCAGTTGCAGAGACGCTAATCGCGCCGACCACACCGGAGCTATTCAAAATTACCGCGGCAACTCCATGCGCACCCGCGTTGCACTCGCCGACGTCAATCGCGTATCCAAGCTGACTGCGCCTGGTAATTGTCGTTGGCGTGTATTGTCGCAGGGGATGCTCGCGGAGCATTTGCGAGAGCACCTCTTTTGACAACGCGGCGCCAATGGCCTTGCCGACCGCCGTCGCATGTAACGATTCTCGCGAGCCCACCGCCGGGACCATTCGAAAGGCGTGCCGGCTCTCAATGACCTCGATGAAGAGAACTTCCCCAGACTCGAGGACGGCGAGATTCACTGTGTGTCCCAACGTTCGGTAAAGCTGCTGAAGAAAGGGGCGCGCGGTGCGCGGCAAACTGCGTATGAGGACCGCTCGCGCGAGAGAAATCAGCCTGTAACCCAGGCAATAAGAGCCGTTGGGTGCTTTTTCCAGAAGTCCCTCGCGCTCCAACGTCGATGTGAGGCGGAACAGCGTTGCCTTCGGCAGATCCAACCGCTCATTGAGCTGCACTAGGTTAAGTTCCTCGGAATCTTGGAAGGCCGTTAGAATGCTAACCGCTCGGGTTATCGATCGGACATCGTAGGTTTTCGACTGTCCTTCGCGGAGGGTCCCCGCAGACGGCGATTGATTACCTGCCAATGCTATCTCCTTAGTTCACACTACAAAACCACATTCCGATTTACGAACTATATTGTTGCGGCAAGAGTGTCAAGTTTGTCCCTCGTCGTGCGTCGAAACCTGCCTCGGCGCCGCGAGGCATGAGCCATGACCTAGGTTCGAAACTCGTATCTGCTGACCGCTTGACAACGCTGCTTCGGCCAAATATCGTAAAAAAAGTGACAAGGAAGTTCTTTACAAGCAGACGATTGAGCAATCGCGGCGTATGAAGATGGAAATATCCCGGCGGCGGGTGATGCAGTTGATGGCCGCTGGCGCGGCCGTGACGGCCACGGGTCTCGGCTCGCGGAAAGCTAGCGCCGCGACGAATGGTCCGGGCTGGTATACGGACGACAAGCTCAAGGGCAAAGTGACGATGTTTGTATCCGCCGGTCAGCGGTGGGAGCTGCCGTCGCGCGTGGTGTTACCGCTTTTCAAGGAGCGGTTTCCCAACGTCGAGGTGGACATTCAAGCTGGGCCGCATGGCGACATGGTGACCAAGGCAATGCTACTCGCCAGCTCGCGCAGCACGGATCTGGATGTTCTGTTCTCTGACTTTGGTCAATGGCCTGCCTTCGAAGCAGCCGGGGCCATGGCACCGTTGAAGCCGTTTGCAGATAAAGATCCCGATTGGTTCGAAGACTATCTGGGCGACGTGCCGGACGCCGTTTCGAAGCTCTACCGTGTTCCAGCCGAATCGGACGGCGTGCTGTACGGCCTAACGTCGGACGGCAATGCCAACCTACAAATCTACCGCCGCGATCTGATGGAGCAGGCTGGTATCAGCAAGGTGCCGGAAACTTGGGAAGAAGCTATCGAGGTGGCGAAAGCGTTACATAATCCGGATAAGGATCAGTTCGGTTTCATCACCACGGCACGTCGAGGAGGCTTCGCCGGTTGGGTATTCTGGGGCCTCCTGGCTTCCTACGGCGGGGAATGGTTCGATAAACAGGAAGAGGGCGGCTGGCATCCTACGTTCGACACGGATAAGGGTCACAGCGCGCTCGAAACCCTGAAGAAGTTGATGGCCTACGCTCACCCGGTAACGCTGAATGCGGCGGACGATGAGGTCAACACGGCACTGGCCAACGGTACGGCCGTTTTCGCGCCAATAGAGTGGGGCACTTCGGTGCTTAACGATCCCGACTTCAGCAAGTTCCCCGACGTCATCGCGCACGATCTCGTTCCGCGCGGCGAAACCTCCGAGAGCGCTCATCGGCCGCTAATGGGCGGGCTCGGCCAGTTCGTGTCCGCGCACTCGGGCAATAAGGAGGCGGCTTGGGAGTGGATAAAGCACCTCAACTCGGGCGATTTCGTTGATACGCGCATTGGCGAAGCCTACGTGAAGAGCGCGGGCCAACCAGCCCGGGTCTCGCTCCTAACAAAGTTCGAAGATATTAGGCCGCATTTCGCCGGACTAAAGAAGACGTTTCCACATACGGTCTCTTTCGTTCCGTTAATCCCAGAAGCATTTACCCTCTCGGATATCATCGGAAACGAGGTCTCGGCCGTGATAACCGACGAGAAATCCATCGACGACGCGCTCAAGGCTATGAACAAAGGTGTCGAACGAGTCATGAGAGACTCGGGGTATTACGGCTAGCCGATGTAAACCGATCACATCGGTTCGTTCGTTGAGATGCTGACGCGGAAACCTCTAACACGTCTTCCGGAGAGTCGGGTAGCGCTGCTGTTGGTGCTCCCGACTCTCGTCATCTTGATCGGCCTCGCTATCTTTCCACTGGCTTGGGCCGGTGCCCTTTCGTTCCGGGTTGAGAACCTGTTCAATCCGCGAATCGGTCATTGGGTCGGTTTCCGTAACTTCGAGACGCTTCTCGGCGACACTGTCTTCTGGAAAAGCATGCGGCTGACTCTCGTCTGGAGTGCGGTCGTTGTTCCGATCCAGTTGGTGCTAGGTTTTGTTTTCGCGCTGATCCTTGATACCAAGATGCGCGGCATCGGATTGTTGCGAACCCTGATCATTATCCCGGTATTCGTTTCGCCGATCGCCATGGGGCTGACTTGGCGGTTTATGTTTGAGCCGGTCACCGGTGTCATAAACTACGCGCTGGAGTCGGTCGGGCTACCTGGGGGGGCTTGGCACACCTCCGTTGATAGTGCTCTGATCGCGGTGATGATTGCGGACACGTGGCAGTGGACCCCTTTCGTCACGCTAATCCTGCTCGCCGGCATGCAAAATATCTCGCCGGAGGTGATTGAGGCAGCGCGTCTCGACCGCGTGCGCGGGTGGGCCTACCTTTGGCGGATTGTCCTGCCATTGATCTGGCCGGTCGTTGCAGTTGTGCTTCTTCTCCGTTTGGTGGACTCCATACGGATTTTCGACCTCATATTCATCATCACGCGTGGTGGACCCGGGACGTCGACTCTGGTCGCAAGCGTCCTGGACTTCTCGATATTTCAGTCTGGGCGTCTTGGCGTCATGGCGGCGCTCGGTTTCGTCATCTTGATCGCCATTAACATTGTGGTCCTCACGTTCTTGCGCGTTTTGCACCGGCAAGAGCAGTTGAGCCGAGGCAAAGCGAGGGCCTAATGCGGCAACCGTGGAGAAGGGCTCTGGATTTTGCGGCCGTCTTCCTCGTGGCGATCTATCTTGCGCCCATCTATTGGATCGGCCTCACCTCGATCAAACCCGCAGTGGACATTAACTCACGCAAGCCGGTGTGGTGGTTCGATCCGACGTTGGAGCACTACGCGGAGGCGTTCCAGCGTTTTGAATTCGGCAAAGCCCTGTTCAACAGTTTCGTCATCGTCGGAAGCGCGACGTTTATTACGATGGCTCTGGCCCTCGTCGCGGCCTTTGCGTTGGCCCGGATGAAACTAAGGGGTGCAGATGCGCTCTCCCTCGGGATTCTCTCCCTGCGGTTCATGCCGGGCGTCGTGGTTGCGGTCCCCTATTTCTTGATGTTCCAATCGGCGGGGCTGATCGATACGCATGTCGGTCTGGTCATTATTTACGTTGGTTTCGGTCTGCCGTTTGCCGTCTGGCTACTGCGCGGTTTCCTGCTTGATCTTCCTCCCGACATAGAGGAGGCGGCCCGGCTCGATGGTTTAGGTTGGCTTGCTATCATTCGGCGGATAGTTCTACCGCTTGCTGGCCCGGGGATTGCGGTGACCACTATCTTCACATTCGTGTTCAATTGGAACGAGTTTCTGTTCGCGCTCTATCTCACGCAGTCGGCCGCCGTCACGCTTCCCATCCAGATCGCGAAGATGATTGACGCATACACCGTGCTTTGGGGGACCATCAGCGGGGCTCTTATCATGCAACTTGTCCCGATGGTAGTCGTGGTTTTCCTTCTGCAGCGCCACATGATTCGAGGCCTGGCACTTGGCGCGGTGAAGTAGGGTATCGCCATGGCGGTTTTGCTCTCGGATTTGGAAAAACGCTACGACGACGGGACGCTCGCGGTAAGCCGACTCACGCTTAGCATCGAGGAGGGAGAGTTCTTTACGCTGCTCGGACCATCCGGGTGCGGCAAAACCACTTTGCTCCGCCTTATCGCCGGATTGGAGGAGCCCACGGCGGGTTCGGTATTGATCAATGGTAGCGACGTGACACACGTCGATCCGGGCGACCGCGACGTAGCAATGGTATTTCAGAGTTACGCGCTCTATCCACATATGACGGTTTTCGAGAATTTCACTCTCAACCTGCGAGTCGCAGGAGTGTCAAAGGAGGAAGCGCGTGGCCGCGCTCTCGAAACCGCCGGTCTACTCGGTATTGAAGCGCTCCTCGACAAGAAGCCCGGGAAGCTTTCCGGCGGGGAGCGGCAACGGGTTGCCCTCGGCCGGGCGATAATACGGCGGCCCTCCCTGTTCTTGATGGACGAGCCGCTCTCGAATCTTGATCTCAAGCTTCGGGAGCAGATGCGGTCTGAACTCAAGCAGCTGCATCAGCGCTTGGGAATCACCACCGTATACGTCACGCATGATCAAGCGGAAGCTCTAATCCTGTCGGACCGTATCGCGGTCATGCGCAAAGGGGAGATACAGCAGATTGGGGCGGCGATCGACGTCTACGAGGACCCAGCAAATCTGTTTGTCGCCGAGTTCATTGGCAGTCCGGGGAC
This sequence comes from Acidobacteriota bacterium, assembly GCA_965218775.1. Taxonomy (GTDB): domain Bacteria; phylum Acidobacteriota; class UBA6911; order RPQK01; family JAJDTT01; genus CAUZIZ01. Next base: position 347,336 of record CBDCLS010000003.1, read on the forward strand.
TAATCTAATCAGGGTGGAGTTATCGCCGGGCTCCGTCCGGATAAACAACCAAACCCAGCTTCGGTGGACAGGAAAAGGGACAGGCGCAGCAATTCTAAGTGTGCGACCTGAGGATGTGCTCCTCGTTCCGGCTGACGATGGCTTGTTATGCGGTGAGATCGAACTGATTGAACCAACCGGCGCAACCGTCTTTGCGCTCGTCCGACCCGAGGGCGTCGGCGAGAGGCTCATCAGTCGGGAGCATTTGATAGTAGGTGCCGACGTGCACCGGCAACTGAGCGTAGGCGGGCGGTTTGGGCTGCGATTCAGAGAAGATCGAGTTCGCCTCTTTGATCCAGAGTCCGGAGCTGCAATGCCCGCGCCAGCGCCGGTCGTAGCGGCGAACAGCGTAGGAGGCCAGAAATGAGCGATCGAAGTATCCGGATCACGGGTCTTGACGTTTACCTCGTCGGAACGACTTGGCGCAATTTTGTGTTCGTCCGGCTGACAACCGACAGTGGGATTGAGGGCTGGGGCGAGGCGACCGCCGAATATCGTGAGCATGCGATAGCCGCGCATCTTGAGTTTCTTTCGCATCGTCTCGTCGGGATGGACGCCTTGGCTCCGGGAGCCGTGTGGGAGCGCATCGTCGGCGAGGACTTCATGCGCGGCGACGTAGTGGGCCTTGCATCTGCGGGCGGCGTGATGACAGCATGCCTTGATATCGCAGGCAAAGCCCATGACGTCCCACTTCATCAGCTCCTTGGCGGCGCCTTGCGCACCCATGTCCCGGTCTACGCCAACGGCTGGTACCGAGGCGAGCGGGCGCCTGCTACTTTTGCCGAGTTGGCCCGAGCCGTGACCGAACGCGGCTACCGGGCGCTAAAGATCGATCCCTTTGGCTCTTCCGGCGCGTTGGCCACGCGTCACGAGATTCTCGAGGGAGCCACAATTGTGGGGGCCGTTCGTGAGGCGGTCGGTGTTGATGTCGAGATATACATTGATGCTCACGGGCGATTCACACCATCTTCAGCACGGTTCGCTGCAGATGCTCTCGCGGTGCATGAAGTAGGATATCTTGAGGAACCTGTCGCGCCTGACAACCTCAAGGCATTGCAAGCCCTGCGCGATGTCGCGCCTATTCCCATCGCCGCCGGAGAGAGATGTCTGGGTCGGCAGGGATTCAAGGGCCTCATCGAGGGCGCCTGCGTCGACGTTATCCAACCCGATATTTGTTGGTGCGGCGGGCCAATGGAAGCCCGATACATTTCCGCGTGGGCGGAACTCCACCAGATGGTGGTTTCATTCCACAATGCGAATAGCCCTTTTGCCACGGCAGTTGGATGCCACGTAGCCGCGACAATTCCGAATCTCCTTGTAATGGAAAGCTTTGACGACTTCGACGACCCATGGATATCGGACGCATTCCCTGAACGATTCGCCGTAGCCGACGGCCTGATGCAGGTGCCGAAATCTGCCGGGGTAGGCATCACGCCGGACCCAGAGGCATTCAGAGCCCATCCGGCACAGCCAATATTTCTCGACCTGAACCAGCCGGGGTGGGAAATGCGCCAAGGTGTCTTGGAGTGAGGTGGGGGCATGACTTGCACCCAACACTCGCAGCACCACTCCTGCAATTTGGTCACACCGGAGGGGTGCGGCGCGGAGCTGCCAGAAATTCTTGCGCTCCGCGGTGCCCATCCCTGCCTGTCCGCAACAGGGAGCTAATGAGATGAATAGAGATACAAACGTATTTGAGCCTCCAAAGCTACTTCTCGACAAATGCGATTTCTGCGGCCAGTTCATTTTCGCCGGTGAGCAGTCTGTTTCCCGTGAGAAAAAACTCTTCTGCCGTCAGTCATGTGAGCGCGCCGATCGTGAACAACCGTCGGCGCAGGCGCTGGCAAATTCGCTCTCCGACTGGTTTCAGGATTCAGAGACCGAACAGCTTGCCGACATCGATCCCATCAATCTCGAGGTCTTCGTAGGTGCGTTCCGGTCCACCTGCCTCGAAATGGGAAACACGATGATCCGCACGGCGCACTCGCCTGTGTTCTACGAGGGAGAGGATTTCACCTGCGCGATCTTCGACGCGGATTTATGCCGCGTGGCTTTGTGGGAAGGCAACCCAGCTCAGTTGGGCTCTCTCGAATATGGCGTCCGTGCCGCCATCGCGCAGTTTGGCTGGGATGATATCTATGAAGGCGACGTGATTCTTCATAACAACTCTTATGTGGGCACGCCGCATTTACCGGAATTCCTAATGACAAAACCGGTCTTTCACGAGGGTCGCGTCATCGCGGTGGTGGCGACGATCGCTCATCACACCGACGTGGGGGGCAAAGAGCCGGGCGGGATGCCCGGCGACGCTACTGATATTCACCAGGAGGGCGTTCTTATCCCGCCGGTCAAGGCGTTTGAGAGAGGCAAAGCCGTCGATTCCATCTGGCGAGTGATCTTGTCCAACATGCGTACGCCGCAACCGAGTTATGGCGATTTCTTGGCGATGGTCGGTTCCGTCGAAATCGGGGAGCGGCGGACCAGAGAGTTGGTCGCCCGCTACGGAGTCGAAACCGTCCTGGAGTACATGAAGGCGGTCCAGCGGCATGCAGAGCGCCACATGCGTGCAGAGATAGAGCGCATTCCCAATGGTGTTTACGAATCGGAGATTCTACTCAGCGACGACGGCGTTACGCCCAATCGGCCTTACCTAATCAAGGTTGCTATCACGGTGCTCGATCGTGACGTCTTGTTCGATTTTCGGGGCTCTGATGTTCAGGCGCGAGGGCCTGTCAACTGCCCGTTCGGCGTCACTGTCGCCGGTTCGATCAACGCTCTCTATAACCTTGTCGATCCCATGGTGCCCCGGAACCAGGGCGCCTATGTTCCGATGCATTTCGTGATTCCGCGTGCAACGGTCCTCAACTGTGAGTATCCAGCGCCACTAAATGCGGGGAATTCAGAAACACACAACGTCATCGCCGAATGCTGTCTTGCGGCGCTTGCGGAAGCTGTCCCCGATCGCGTGATAGCGCCGAGCGGTGCCACCGTTTCCCTTTTCAGCGGAGGCGGAATCGACGAAAAGCACGAGCGTTTCGTGTTCATCACCTGGGAGTCCATCGGCTGGGGGGCCGCAAGCAGCCGAGACGGGGGCTTTGGTATCGCGTGGGTAGGGGTTCGGTCGCGTACCTATTCTACCGAAGTGCTCGAAAGTCGTTTTCCCTGGCGCATCGAATATTACGAGATTCGGCCCGACAGCGGCGGCGCCGGCCGGTTTCGGGGCGGCTTCGGCGTTGAACGCCGGTACCGCTTTCTCGGCGACGAGATGACACTCAACGCAGTTGCCGACTACTTCCTGTCGCCGGCCCAGGGGTGGGACGGAGGTGGGCCGGGTGCGACCACCGATATCCGGATCATTGAAGCGAGCGGCACAGAGAAGCTGGTAACGGAGCGCCCAGACGGTGGGTCTTCGGCAAGCAAATTCAGCGGCATATGGGTCGACAACGGCGAAGGATTTCTCATCCGAACAGCCGGCGGAGGTGGCTACGGCGATCCGCGCCAACGGGACCGAGCGCAGGTTCTCGACGATGTATTCGATGGCTATGTCACGCCGGAGAGAGCCGTCGAACTCTATGAGGCAGACAAAGACGAAGTGGCGCGTGCGTATGCGCGAAGTTGGGCCCCGTTTCGCGCCCGTTTCCGCGACGCTGCGTTGGCGCCGAAAGGAGATCGCTCATGATCGTTATCGGCGCGGACGTTGGTGGCACCTTCACCGACGCCGTGGCGTGGAACAGCGCCACTGGTGAGAATCGGTTCGCCAAAGTACCGTCAACTCCCGACAATCCGCAAGGTGCATTTTTTGATGCTATCTCGGAGTTGGATTATCCGCTCGAATCCGTTGACCGGCTTGTTCATGGCACGACGCTAGCCACAAACACGATAATCGAACGACGTGGGGCTCGAGTCGCCCTCATCGCCAACGAGGGCCACCGTGACGCGCTGGATCTTCGGCGCGGAATTCGGCCATTCGGGCACATCCACGATCTTCTCTGGGCGCCTGCGCCTGCGCTAGTACGGCGCGGTCTTCGGGTTGGCGTGGGGGGAAGGATCGACGCGCACGGTCAGGAAATCGAACCCCTGGTAGAAGAGGACGTCGAGGCGGCCATCGCATTTTTCGGCGAGCACGATGTCGAGGCCGTCGCGGTCGCGTTACTTTTCTCTTACACGAACGATTCTCACGAGCGGCGGATCGAAGACATGATCCGCGCCCGAAGGCCGGACCTACCGGTTTCCCTGTCGTCCCGAATACTCCCGCAATGGCGCGAGTATGAGCGCACAAATACCACCGTCGCGGATGCCTTCGTCAAACCCCGCATGTCAGATTACCTAGAGCGTCTTGACGCGGGATTACGGGAGCGCGGCCACAAGGGTTCCTTGCAGATAATGAAGTCCAACGGTGGTGTGATGACAGCGCGCCGCGCCGCGAACTTGCCGATCGAAACCTACCTCTCGGGGCCAGCGGGCGGAGTTGTCGCGGGATACCACATTAGAAACCTGAGCGAGCGTTCAGGCCTGCTGGTCACCGACATGGGGGGCACAAGCTTCGATGTGTCCGTTATCACTCCGGAGGGCTATACGACCACGACGGAATCGGAAATCGATCTCACTTTGCCGATTTCGATACCGATGCTTGATGTACGTACGGTCGGCGCTGGCGGAGGGTCCATCGCTTGGATCGACCCAGGGGGAGCCCTTAAGGTTGGTCCAAGAAGTGCCGGCGCACTGCCAGGCCCCGCGAGCTACGGTCGCGGCGGAACCGAACCGACGATCACTGATGCAAACGTTGTGCTGGGCCGACTGCCAGCCGATCAACCGCTTGCTAGCGATCTAAAGCTCGATTCAGATCTGGCGCGGCGTGCCGTCGCCAGCGTGGCTGAGCAGCTTGGGCGAACGGTCGAGGAAACGGCGGCCGGAATAATCAACGTATGTGTCGCCAACATGGTGGCCCAGATTCGTGCCGTGACCTCTGAACGCGGCGTCGACCCCCGCGAGTATGCGTTGCTCGCCGGTGGCGGCGCAGGCCCATTGCACGGAGCTCTGATAGCGGCGGAACTTGGAATGAATACGGTGATCGTCCCGGCTTACGCTGGCTTGCTTTCAGCCTCGGGACTAGTCCAATCGGACATTCGCATTGACTTCGTGCGCTCCTTCCCGGCTCTTCTCGACGAAACCTCCTTCCAGCAAATGCGCCAGATTGTCGCCGATCTCAAGAGCGAGGGCAGCCGCGCTTTGCACGAGGAGGGTTACACCGAAACTCCCAAGATCGAGGCTTCAGTGGAGCTCCGTTATGCCGGCCAGAACTGGGAGATCCAGGTGCCTTTCGACCCCGAGAAGGGGGATGACGACGTGGCGCGCACGTTTGATGTCGAGCACCAGCGTCTATTTGGGTTTGCCCTTCCTGAACATGGGCGCGAGGTAATCAACCTGCGGGTATCTGCCGTTGGCGTCAACGCAGAGGCGGAGCAGCTAACGCCCAGGCGCGCGTCCAGTGGTCCCTCCGTACCAACCGATGCTCTGGTATGGAACCAACAGGACGGGCAACCGGAGACCGCGACCGTACTCGATCGCAACGACCTGCCAAATGGATGGCGGGGAACGGGACCTGCGATCATCGCGGGGCGCGACGCGATCACGTGGCTGCCTCCAGAAGTAGAAGCGGTCGTGGACGATGCCGGACAACTAATTTTGGAGGTACCGTCGGAATCTCGTTTGGTGTAACGGGCGCCCGCCAATCATTTGAACGTTGAAGTAGGGAGAAGGAACATGCCGCTAGATAAGAAACTCATGGACGAGGCCCGGGAAAAACTCTTTTCCGGGGTCGTGAACGATGTTCTCGATTCGCTGGATTATCGCGACCAGGCAATGTATTCGCACATTCGTCCGCTTGATGAGGATCTAGTTCTTTTCGGGCCAGCGCGAACCGCCCAGTGGATGCCTGTGGCCGATGTAGAGGAGGGCGAGAACCCCTACGAAGGGGAGATAGCTCTTGTTGATGATTTGAACGCGGGCGATGTAATCGTTATGGCCTGCGCCGGCTCGATGAATTTTGCTTCGTGGGGCGAACTCCTTTCGACGGCCGCGGCGATTCGTGGTGCGGCCGGGTGTGTCACGGACGGATTGGTGCGCGACGTTCGCGTAATACGAGAAATGAAATTCCCGGTATTTCACGGTGGAATTCGACCCCTCGAATCGCGGCGTCGCGGGAAGATCATGGCAATCGACGTTCCAGCAGAAGCGGGCGGCGTCCGGACTTGCCGAGGTGATTTGGTCTTCGGAGACGTGGACGGTGTCGTTGTGATTCCTAGCGATGTCGCCAAAAAAGTGGTCGAACTCGCGCTCGAGAAGGTTGAGGCTGAGAGCGTAACTCGACAAGAGTTGAGAAAAGGGTTGGCACTCATGGACGTCTATGAAAAATACGGCGTCCTATAACCGGATGATATTCGCAAAACAGCACTCATTTCGCCTCGACGACAGTCGAGACTGGCGATCGGAGTGGTGGCGAAGGACGTGATGCTATGAAGAAGCTGGAAGGAAATGTCGCCGTCATTACGGGAGGAAACAGCGGCATCGGCCTCGCAATTGCCCGGGAGTTCGTGCGCCAAGGGGCAAAGGTCGCCATATTCGGTCGCAATCCTTCCACGTTGTCCGAGGCAGCTCAGTCGCTTGGTGACGAATGTTATCGCACGAAGTCCGGGAATCGGTTGACCGGTTCGCGAAGCTGCAAGAGTGCTTTGGGACCTTGTTCTGAGACCCGTTTGGACCAGGACGCGACCGTTGCCGATGAAACCCTGGCTGATACTCGAAGGGTGCGCCGTAACAATCATCACAATAGGAAACCGGGGGCAGGAGTATTCGATAGATGAAACGTACTGCATGCCCGCGGAGCCTAGCTGGAAGCAAGAAAAGCGATCGTCTGAATAAATGGACAGCGCGACCGACAGAAGTAGCCCCTCTATGGACAGCCTGTTACCAGCCTCTCCGCTCCAGCCCCTCCTCAGCCTCTTGGGTCCAATCCTGGTTGAAGTACCCGACCCTTACTCAATAGAATTGGAGACAAGGGCTGGGGTTGGTTCTTGCATCGACAGTGTCTGGGATTGTGACATTCCTTCCAACGCTGCCAATCCTGGCCCCGTTGCCCCCTTCTTACACCTTTCAGACATGATAAGATTGTGAGTTCAGGGCTGGGGTTGGTGCTTCGGCATGGCTCGGACCTACGGTGGGACCGGTAACCAATAGCATCCCATAAGGCTTCTCAATGGCCTGCTCCAGTCGTTTCCAAGATTCCGGCTCAAGCCCCAACAAACTGAGGTCTACAGGAAGCCTCTCACGGTCCAAAATACGCACAGCGACTTTCTCTCCGAACAGAGTGGGCAGCGACGAGACGCGACAATTAACCCGATTCTAACGAGTCGGTCGGACGAACCGCCTCTTACTTCCAACTAAAGACGGGACACTCTCAAGAAAAATATTTGGTAACCCTATGGCCTGCTGGTAACCCTATGGCCAGAACTGTCAGGACTAACAGTAAGGGGAATAAGGGGAAGAAAAAAGAGAAGAAAAGATGTGGAGCTAACATCCGTGGATCCAATGGTAAGATCGTCGGTGCATCCCGCCATTACTGCGTTGGCGGCCACGTGGCGGGCCCTGATCACTCGCTCCCGCTCCACGACCCGACCGATCTCCTCATCTGGCGGGTGCCCCCATTGATCCAGCATTCTTGTCAACCCCTACAAACCCTATGGGGCATAAATAATCTTATCGGCAACCAACTCAGTAAAGCCAGGTCTCTATGGTAAAGAAACGGTGAATATAAGGTGATCAGTCTGTTTCAATCTTATATGTTAGCTTCAAAGCGAATTGGGGCCATTCTCCCTACCATACGGCAGGTAAAGTCCACTCCGTCGGCACCAGCCGCTTGAGTTCTTCGAACCACAGCTTCTAGGCCTTAGCGTGTGGTCATTTCCCCAGCCCCGTCGATGCCTCCGATGCGACCGATAACGATGACGATACGCATGCCGCCCGTCACTCTGCTCGGGTCAGGTGCGCGCGGAGAGATCCTCGAAGCGCTTGCGAAAGCGCCGGAACTGAACGCGCTTGTCGAAGGCCTCGCACATGAGCGAGCGTGCCGCGCCCGCCATGCGATCGTACGTCTCGCGATCCGACCACATGCGGACGACGGCGGCCGCGAGCTGAGCGGGGTCACCCGGATCCACCAGGAAGCCGGTCTGACCGTGCTTCACGACCTCCGGCGTGCCCGCCAATCGCGTCGACACGACGGGAACGCCCATCGCCATCGCCTCCAGCAGTACGTTCGGAAGCCCCTCCTTCCGGAGGCTGGAGAGCACGAGCACGTCCAGCAGCTGAAACACGTACTCCGGGGCGTCGGTGAAGGGGAAGAACGTTACGTGGGCGGAGAGGCCCATCTCCTCCACCTTGCCCTTCAACATGGCCTCGTCCGGTCCGTCTCCCACCATCAGGAGCTGCACACTGGGGAGCTCGGTGCGGATGCGAGCGATCGCCTCCAGAAGCACGGTCTGTCCCTTGCGCTCTTCGAAGGAGCCGAGGCAGCCGAGTAGCGGCCCCGGCGAGATCACGCGGTAGCGGCGAAGCGCTTTCTCCGTGCGCGACTCGTCCGGCTGGAAGCGCACGACGTCGGTGCCCTGGTAGATCAGCGATGCATTCCCTTCGGGCACCCCGTACTGCCCGGCGAGGTACTCGTAGGTGAAACCGGTGATCGCGATCACGTGGTAGCGGATGTCCTCTTCGGGAACGTAGAAGCGGCGCTCGTACTCGGGGACGATGGTCCCGGTCTTGGGAATGAGCATCGTCTCGAGCCCGCCGCGCTCGATGCAGGACGCGGCGAAGACGGAGCAGTGGAAGCCGTCGCGCGGGGGGTGGACGGTGCACACCGCCACATCGGCGCCGGCGAGCGCGTCGGTCCAGATGCCGCGCGCCTGGTCGTTCATGGTGACGACGTCGCGGTAGTCGTACGTCACGACGCGCGCCTTCGTCTCCCGGGCTCCTCGAGCCCGCACACGACCGGCGACTGGTCGTCCATCCACACGGAGACGCCGGCGCGGAACTCCTCCACAGGGCGGACTCGGGATTCTTCCTCCCCGCCTCCCAGGATCCGCGCGAGCTGTCGCCTGCACTCCGCCCGTCGGCGCGGCGCCGACGGCTCGAAGTACGAGTCCTCGACGAACGTCCCAAGCTCCAGGACCCGCGTCGCGTCGAACCCACACTCGTTCACCAGCGTCTTGGCCTGGTGCGAGTTGATCACCAGCTGCATCCACCGGGGGCCGTTCCAGGGACAGAGCCGCTGCAGTAGCCGAAAGAAGCTCTGGTTGCGGTGGTTGCGGAAGAAGTGGTCTCGCGGCCCCGGCGGCGGCTCCCCCGACCGCTCGCGCTCGTCCGCCGGCATTCCCGACTCCCAGTAGAAGTCGTGGTTCGAGTTCACGACCGCCGCGCCGGTGAGCTCCGTGGCCAGCACGATACCGAGAGCAAAGCCCGGATTCCCCGGGTTCGAGTTCACATTCACCGGGACGATCCAATCGATCTTCTGGTCCACAAGATAGCGGACGAGAAGATCCGCGTGCGCCATCGCCTGCCGCCAGATCTCGGCGGCGACCGCGTTCGAGTGCTCGCTGCCCTCCGGCAGATCCGCGTGGAAGAGCGCGTCGAACCACCTGCCCGACTTCCACTTCTTCCATCCGTTGGCCCCCGGCAGCGTTTGGCGGCGCCACCGGGACGCCAGCACGTAGTCGACCGATGGCGTGAAGTCGCCCCCGATGCAATGAATCGTGGGGCGGCGCCCTCCCCGCTCGAAGTGGCCCTCCAGGGCGGACGCGTACTTCGCGATCTCCAGCGACACACCGTCGACGCCGTACTCGAACGTGACGAAACCGATCGAGTCGCAATGCTCGGAGAGATCGGGGAGCGGACGCGTGGTAGTTCCCACCAAGCCATCGAGGTGTCGGTGGATGTCCTTCCACGAGTCAACCGGGGACCGGCCGAGACGCTCGAGGGCCTTCGTGCTGGATTCCATCAAGAGTGTCCGGTTCAAAACGGCTCTTTCGCAGGGTGTTGAAAGAACAAGGCCAACCTCCGTGGCAACTCATCACTGACAAGCTCAAGACCTACCCAGCGCCACATCGCGAAGTGTTCCCCTCAGTTGAGCAAGAAACCGTAAATGGAGGCGATATTGGGATGATTCAGCGAAGCCAACACCTGGGCTTCACGGGAGAAGCGGGCCAAGCGTTCCCCATCGGCGGTAAAGGCTTCAGGCAAAACTTTCAGAGCCACATCGTGGTTGAGCTTGGTATCCGTGGCCCGATACACCTCTCCCATCCCGCCTTCGCCTAGCTTGCCCTGATCCTGTAATGGGAGATGGTTTGCCCTATCAACGGGTCCTCCAAAGAAAAAGGGGGACTTATCTATCGAATACTAGACCGCTGGATCTGGAAGGGCAATCTCAGAGGATGGCGTATATATTAATCCGATGAACAGATGGGGCCATTCTTAGCCACCATACGCTGGGTGAAATCACTCCCCAGACAGTGCTTTGCGTCTGAGTTCTCCCTGTCCGTTCGGTCGTCGTGGTACGTGTCTCTGACGAAAAGCTTCTGCTAGACTCTTTCGAGACAATGACTCACGCAGAAGAGATCGGGAGAGGAAGAGTTTGGTTCCTGCGCCTTCTATATGAGCTAAGTGGGGAAGAGGGGGACAAAGCCCTCAGCTCTGACAGGATCGGGGATGAGCTGGGCTTTGACAGAGAGCGGACCGCGGAGATCGTCCGAACTCTGGTGGAAGACGGTCTACTTCAACACGACAATCTGGGAGAGGTCCGTCTTACGCGGATGGGAAAGGATGAAGCAAAGAAAGCCCAGCAGACCTTCCCAGAGGAAACTTGAGGCTTACAGGTCCTCAAGATCAACGACCTTTCCTCCTCGCCGAATCTCCGGCAGCGTCGTCCTCGCCGGTGATCCCTCTAGATCCATCTTGCACAAGTCCCGCTTGAGCTGAAACAGGGCACGCTCCGCTTTGGCAGCGGCTTTGACGGCGGGCGTCTTGGCTGAATATCGGCCGCGTAACTTCGATACCACTGTCGAGACCACATTGTGCGCCTTGGTCAGTTCATCCAGTAGCTCTTCTCTCTCGGATCCAGTCAGGGGGTTTCTCATCGCTAAGCCGGTCCTCAAATTCCTAGCCAAGGATATTCGAAACTTCCACTCCATCGGCCGAGTGATTGTGATGTTGTTCCATAGCAAGACGCATGGGTTGGTCTCATCTTGCGTTTTCTGAGGCATCAACAGATCTATCAGAATGATGGATTGGAGCAACCTGCCACGGGCAGCAGCCGGTATCTGAGGATTGCGAGGCAAGCATCCTAACCCGGATTTCTCATAGTGAAAGCAGAAAGGCTGATTTTAGTCGGTTAAGCAACCGTTTTTCTGTAATTTTCTTTAGGGCCTGTAGGGAAGAATTGCTCCACTTGTGTTTTCCAGCCGGCCAGGTTCAGGTATTGCCGGCCGGTTAACCACTCCTCGTGTATCTCTGCAAGCACAGCCGAGATGAGCCGCAGCGCCGACGCTTCGTGGGGAAAGATTCCCACCACCCGGGTTCGTCTCCGGATCTCCCGGTGCAGTCTCTCCAGTCCGTTGATGGTTCGGATCCTTCGCCACCAGCTCCTCGGAAAATCAAACACTGTCAGCCCTTCATCCACGTTCTCTTCCAGCCAGCTCACGAACTCCGGTGCAATCTTTTCGAACTTCTTGACGACTTTACCCTTGAGCTCCTCGGCATCTTCTCGAGACGGGGCATCGAAAATGTCCCGCATGGCCTGGGCGATGCGGGGCTTGTCCTCTTTGCGGCGAGCATATTGTTGGGCGTTTTTACTCAGGTGAAACTGACAACGGTTCCAGGGCACCGACGGATAAACTGCCCGCCTGGCCGCCTTCAGTCCTTCGTGATCGTCACTGACAAACAGCTCGACCCCTCTCAGTCCACGCTTGTGCAGATCTCCCAGAAACCCTCGCCAATGCACCTCCGCTTCACTGATCCTGGTGCTCAGACCCAACACCTCCCGCGTTCCGAAACGATTGACTCCTATGGCTTTCAGGATGGCCACGTCCTGCACCCTGCCGCCTCTTCGAACCTTCTCGTAGTGGGCATCCAGATACACGATCGGATACTCTCCCAGCTCCCGGCTTCGAAACTCTTCCAGCTCTTCGTCCAGCATCCCGGCCACTCTCGAGACCTGGGTGGCCGAGATCTCCAACCCACACAGCTGCTCCGTGATCTCGGTGACTTTCCTCGTCGAGACTCCCATCACATACATCTCGGCAATGGCCAGCTTCAGGGCCTTCTCCGAACGGCAACCCCTCTCCAGCGACTTGGGATAAAACCTCAACCCACGCACCTGTGGAATCTCCAAGTGCAGCTCTCCCACTCGAGTCTGAATCCGCTTGCCTTTGAATCCGTTTCGATAGCCTCGCCGACTGGCTGTTCTCTCGTACGCTTCCGCTCCCAGAAACTCGCTTCTTTCCAACTGCATGGCCACGTTGAACAGCTTCTCCAGGATTCCTCGAAAGGCTTCTGTTCCTTCCTCGATCAACTCCGCCAGGATCTCCCGTGGTACTCTCTTTTCCAGGTCTGGGTTCATTTGATTCTCCTTGCCAGATAGACGTTTCTGTTTTTGGAGAATCCTGTCCCAGACCTCTGTCTTTCCGACCCAGGCCTGACCAGAATTTACAGAAAAGAAGTTACGCTACTTTTTAGTCGATTTTTCGACTCTGGTTTGAGCCGAAGTCTCAGTTGAGGGCACTGTAGAGTGCGAGAGCTTGGTGACACCTATGTTGAAGGCGGAAAACCGGTTTTTCAGACACACCTCAGCCGCCTCAGTTGCAGATGGTTGGGATTTCCGGTTTGCCTCCGCTCAGCCGAGCTGTTGAAGCTGGGCCAAGGTTTGGGCGTAGAGTGTTTGGTAAGGATAACCCTCGCTCAGCGACAAGCTCACCCCTCGGACACTGACCCGAATCTGGCCTCCTATCTTCAACAGTTTGAGGCGAATCGTCTGGCATTGCGCCTTCGCCCACTGGGTCCCCTTCAAAGCGACACACCTGAGCGTGTGCAGCAGATTGTAAGCCACCGAGGAAAACCACAGGCGCAGCTGATTGCTCTTCATGCGGTGCGTCGAGGTCCGATCGGCAAACAGCTCTAGCTGCTGCTCCTTAATCCGATTCTCCGCTTCCCCTCGCGCGCAGTACAGCTCCTCGTACAGCTTTTGGGCGGGCCACCGCTTCGCTCCCAGCGAGGTGACGACAAAGCGGGGATTGGATCCCTTACCCGTGTACTCGGCCTTGCCCACCACTCGCCGCTCTTGACTCCAGCTTTTGCGCGTCTGGTAACGAAAGTCCTTGTAGACTCGGGCGCTGCTGCCGTTGGCTTGTTGCAGTGCCTGGGCCTGTTCCAACTCGGACTCCAGGGCCCCCTCTAAGCGCTGATTGCGGGCCAGACCGAAGACGTAATCCACTCGATGCTCCTCACACCATTTCATCAACGCCTCGCGGGCAAAGCTGCTGTCCGCCCGCAGAGTAATGCAGACCTTCGGCCACTTCGCCCGCAGTTGTCCCACCATCCGCTCCATCTCCTGGACCGCTCCTTCGGAGCCATCCAGGTTCGACACCCGCAGCTTGGCCCCCAGCACATACCCCTCGCAAAACACATACAGCGGCAGGTAGCAGTAACACCGGTAGTAGCCATGGTAGAAACGACCCTCCTGTTCTCCGTGCAGCGGATCATCCGTCGCATCCAGGTCCAAGACCAACTCCTTCGGTTTCCCGCCTCGCACCCGAATGAACTGCTCCACCAAAAACGCTTCGACCGCGGCTTCATCCACCGGCGTCTTGCGATATTTATCCTGCGTCACCGAGGACAACTCCAAACGATTGAGGGTGCTCTTGCCCGCACACGCCTTGCCTCGATCCGCTTCCGCTCGCCGATCCCTCCCCAAGGGATCTTCCTTGCCGACCAACACCGCCATCAGCGGATCTGCCCGGAGCTCCTCATGATCGTTGACATCCTCATAGCCTAGGGCCAGTCCGTAAATCCGCTGCCCCACCAGTTCCTCCACACTGAACTCGGTGAAGCGAGGATCGCGCCGGTCCCCAAAGCAGGCGGCCAAGCCGCTAATGAACCGAGGGTGTCGTAAAAGACCCGTTTCAAATCAGTACTAAGAATCCTCCCAGGCTAGCAAAGAAGAGTCGGAGTAGGCTGCGAAAATAGGGGGGATGGAGCAAGCAATTAAACGACCGGTGGTCAAGATCGATTCGAGCGGCCAATGGGGGCTCTTTCGAGGGATGAATGAGAAGGAAGGCCAGGGGAAGCGCCGGAAAAGGAAGCGGCCCGGGGCGAAACAATTCGAAGATCCCTCCCCGCGGGGGATCTTGATCGGCGATGAGAGTCTTGCAGAGTTTCTGGTGAAGATGTCGCAGACGTGGGTCTTTGTGGCTCGGGAGGTGATCCGGAGTTTGTCGTGGGAGGCCTTTGAAGCGAAGTACCGAGGGGGAGGGAGACGGCCGTACCATCCGGCAGCGCTGGTGGGATTGATTCTGTTCGGGATTCTGGAGGGCAAGGGATCGCTGCGTCAGCTGGAAACCCTGGCCCGGGTGGATACCCGTTGCTGGTGGTTCACGGGGGGGATCACGCCGGATCACTCGGTCATCGGCCGCTTTATCAATGAACACGGGGAGAGGCTGAGGGAAGAGTTCTTTGTGGAGCTGACCCAGGAAGTGTTGAAAAGGACTGGGAAGGACAAGGACAAGGGGAAGAAGGAGGGCGTGAGTTTGGCGGCCGACGGCACGGTGGTACAGGCGGCGGCCTCGCGTTACCGACGGGTGAAGAAGGAGGCGGCCGAAGCGGCCGCGGCGGAAAAGCGTCGTCGGGCAGAAGCGGATCCGAAGAACGAGCAATTGGCGCGTCAGGCCAAGCAAGCGGAGGAAGTGGCGCAAGCGGTACGCGAGCGGGTGGCGGCGCGGCAGGCGCAACGCAAGAGCACGGAGCATACGGCCGTGAGTCCGAGTGAACCGGAGGCGGTGATCCAGCCCCTGAAGAACAAAGCGAAGGCCGCCAGCTACAAGGGGGTGGTCTTGGCCAACCAGGATCGCATTATAGTGGCCCAGGCGGTGGATCCCTCCTCGGAGACGGGGGTGCTGCAAGCGCTGTTGCAGCAAGGCAAGCGGGTGGGTGGAGCGATCCAACAACTGTTGATGGATGCGGGGTTTTTCTCGGGGCAAGCGCTGGAGACGGCCCTAGAAGAAGGGGTGGAGGATGTGCTTTGTCCTGAGGGATCGAGCCCCCGAGTGGGTTGGGAGAAGAAGTCGACGAAGTGCTTGGCTAAAGCGGCCTTTCGCTACGAGGAGTGGGAAGATCGTTATCACTGTCCGGCGGGACAGAAACTGCACCCGGTCCAAAAGGGCAGCGATGGGGGCAAGCGGTATGTGCGCTACGGAGGAGCCCCCTGTGAGAGTTGCGGGTTGAGGAGCCAGTGCACCAGCAGTCGGAAAGGTCGAACGGTCAAACGCTATGAGGATGAGGAGATCAAGGATGCGGAGCGGGAAGTGATGCGCCAGCCCCGGGCTCAAGAGGCCTATCGTCAGCGCAAACAGATGGTGGAGCCCGTCTTCAGCGAACTGAAAGGGATCCAAGGATTACATCGGTTCAAGCGGAGAGGGTTGAAGAATGTCGGTCTGGAGTTTGCCCTTCATGCCAGCGCCCACAACCTCCGACGGCTGATTGCCCTGACCCCGTCCGTCCTATTTAGCGCTTTTTGGAGGCTCCTACATGCGCCGATCGGCCTTTTCCAGCGTCTGCAGCGCCTCTCCTTGTGTTTTTCGGCATAGCCGCACGACAAAGTGTCGCCCCACTTACTCCCGGTCGCCACGTGAACTTTTACGACACCCTCGAACCCATAGCGGCTCTCCACCTCCCGTAACAGCAACCCCCCGGAGTCTGAGGTGATCTGCCCCCCATTGAATTCTGCCTCGACTCGGCGCCCTTCTAGCAGGACATTCCCCAAAAATTGAGGGTGAATTCTCTCAAGTAGTTGAGAACAAGAGAGTAGGGCGATAAGGGAAGTGGGATGGGTTGAAATTGGGAGAAAATGGGGGAACTGTCGACCCCCAAAAGTGTGGGTCCCTAGCGCTTAGACTGGTTGGCGGAACTCCAAACCTAACAACCAATTAAGCGGAGGGACCCAGATGCATGATGCCAAAGTAGCGTGGAAGATTCGAGAGCAGCTGAGAGAATTTTCGGGGAAGGTCTCTGAAGGATTACCGAAGACCGCCGCTCGTTTGATCCGGGAGGTGCTCTACGGGATGCAGTGTCGGGCGTCGGTCCGGCTCAGCGAGATTGCGCGAGCACTGGAGGAGGAGATCGCTCTGAAGAAAGTCATCGAGCGGCTGAGCCGCCAACTCAACCGTCAGGGATTGAGAGGAGCGGTGGGAAAGAATCTGCTGGAGTTGGCGGCCTGGCGGGTGGAGAAGGAGACGCTGTTGATTGTGGACCCCACGGATGTGAGTAAGCCATATGCCCGGAAGATGCAATACCTGGCGCGGGTCCGGGACGGCTCCCGAGGGGAGATCCGAGATGGATACTGGTGCTGTGAGGTGGTCGGAGCGAGGCGGGGGAGTGCCGAGGTGCTGCCGTTGTACCAGGAGCTGTACTCGCAGAAAGCGCCGGACTTTGTGAGCGAAAACGACGAGATCCTCAAGGCGATTGGGCGAGTCTCCAAAGCCACCCAAGGGCGAGGGATCTGGGTGATGGACCGGGGAGGGGATCGGGAGGAGATCCTCGAAGTCCTGCTGAAGCGGGGACACCCGTTCCTGGTGTGCCAGCGGGGGGATCGTCACCTGATCTCAGGGCGCAGCAAGAAGAGCGCCGAGGAGTGGGCGCGTGGTTGTCGGCGCCGCTACCGGGAAGTCGTGATCAAGGAGACGAGTGCGGGGGAGAAGGTCTACCGGTTGGAGTTTGGGGCCCGAGGGGTGCGTTTGCCCGGTTTCGACCAATCGCTGTACCTGGTGGTGGTGGATGGCTTTGGCCCCCGTCCCCTGATGCTTCTGACGAACCAGACGGTCAAACGCTCGCGCAAGAGCCAGTGGCGGGTGGTCGAGAGCTATCTGAGCCGCTGGCGTGTCGAGGAAACGATCCGATTTATCAAGCAGAGCTACGAGTTGGAAGACATCCGTTTGCTCAAGTATGAGCGCCTGCGCAATATGGCCGCCTTGGTCATGATCGCCGCCTTCTTCGCCTGTGTCTATCTGGGTAAAAGGGCCAAGCTGGCCCTTCTGGTCCAACACATCGAGCAGGCAGCCAAACGGATCTACGGCATCCCGGAGTTCCGCTTCTATGCCATAGCCGATGGCATCAAGCAGCTCCTATTCGGCCGCCACAGCGGGATTGGCGGGGCTCGACCCGATCCCAGCTCCCGTCAGCTGTCCCTGCTTCCTCTGGGCCTCTGAAAAATGGGGAATGTCCAGCCTTCTAGCTCTTGAAACTCCAGCTTGGAAGCGATACACTCTGTGGTCATAGTAGTCAGCTCCTTGTGATTATTAAGTATCTGATAACAAAGACTTTATATCACATAGAGCTGACTGCTTTTTCTTGTCTTTGAGAAATCCGGGCTAATCGAAACAGGTGGACCAATAGCCACAACGGAAGTTTCACCGTTTTTTGACAAGAACTTAACCGAAACGTAACATTCAACCAATCAGTTCTGGACACAATCAGACCGTGCGGCACCTTTCGCAAGTTCTGCAAACCAGCCGTGGACGGATCCTGTTTTTTGGGCTGACCGTCCTGCTCCCCTCACTTTTTCTGGGGCTATTTGCGGTCTGGGCCTTCCAAGGAGAAGAGCTCCGCCAGCGCTATCAACGCAAGGAGCGCCAGGAACAAGTGGTCCGCCTGCTGGAGAGCGAACTGAATAACTGGCTGTTCGCCCTCCCCAGGGAATCCTCGGCCCCTAAATCCTTGCTGAGCTTTGAAGTCGAGGAGGATCAACTCTTCTTACGGGACTACAACATAGTACTGTCCCCGCGGAGCCGGAGCGGTCCCGCACTCGGGCTATCGCCCCAGGACTCCCGCCTGTGGTGGCACACCCAGGCGCTGGAAGGACAAGTTAGCCCGGCCAAGGCTCGCTCTGCCTACCTTCGGCTCGCTAAAACGCGGGAGCAATTGGGGCCACTGGCGAGGCTGGCGCTGCTCCGGTTGGCGCTATCAGGAAACCCGTCTCAGGCTGCCACTTGGCTGGATGCAATCCGAAAGTACGACCGGGAGTCCATCACCGAGTCGGGGATTCCAGTGTGCGTGGCCAGTGCGCTTCTTCTCATTGCCGACGGGAAACTCTGTGTTCCGAGCGAGGTCGAAAACCCGAGCTTCGGTTTCCTGACCGAGGTCCAGATCCAACTGGTGAACGGGCTGTGGAAGCTTGCTGCACCACAATGGGTGTTCTATGTGAGGGAGATTTCGGCGGCTCTGGAGGCCTGCCAGCTACCCTCTGAGATCCGAGCTTCCTCGGGTCCTGAGTGGGTGACATTGGCGAGATCGTTGCAGCTGGCCAATCTCATCGGGTCGCTAGTCGACGTCTCCCCACAGATTCTCAGTCTCAGCCAGAGTGCGGCGACCCCGGTCGCCGGTCCCATAAGAAAACGGTACTTCTCCCAGTTGGATTCCTTCGTCGTCCTGGTTGCTGGATCAGAGGGTGACTCGGGCTACCTGGTGGAACGGACAACGCTCGAAGATGAGGCCGAACGTCGGCTCGCGGTTCTGACGCGGGCCGAAGACTTTCGCGGTGTCCTGGTTCGAAGGGCGGATCAGGATGTGGGTGAGGCAAAGAGATGGCCCCTGGCCTCTTTCTCTCCTCTAATCGCGACCTTTGCAACAAGGGAAGGGACGGGCGGCTTTTTGGATCTTCGGCAGCACTTTTTCTTCTACGCTGCGGCGGTCCTTCTTCTGGTGACGATTACTGGTTTACTCTTCACCTATCGCGCCGTCTCCCGTGAGATGGAAGTCGCCCGGCTCAAATCGGACTTTGTCTCGGCGGTCTCTCACGAATTCCGAAGCCCTCTGGCGGCCATTCAAGCGATGCTGGAACGAATTCAGTCGGGGCGAGTCAGCGAAGAGGAGATGCTCCAGCGCTACCACGGCGTGATCGCTCAAGAGGTCCATCGCCTGACCTCGCTGGTCAACCAGTTATTGGATTTCGCTCGCCTCGAGGAGGGGAAAGAGCAGTTTTCTCCTGAGGTCTTTGATCTGGGCCAACTGGCGCGGGGGATTGTGAAGTCCTTTCACGATCTGGGCCATGGGGAACGGGTCCATCTGCTCCAGAGGGAGGTGGATTCAGCGCGGGTGTGGGCGGACCGCAAGGCCATCATTCAATGCATTCACAATCTCCTTGACAACGCGCTGAAATATTCACCGAGCACTGCGCCTGTCACTGTCCATCTGGGACGCGCAAACGGAGAAGCCTATCTGGAGGTCAGCGACCAGGGACCCGGCATTGCCAGTTCCGAACAGGAGAGGATTTTCGAGCAGTTCTATCGGGCTCCCAATACAGACGGACACCACGTCAAGGGGGTGGGGATTGGCCTGGCCCTGGTGAGGCGCATCATGGCGCGCCACGGAGGAAGGGTCACGGTCGAAAGCCAGCCAGGCAAAGGCAGTCAATTTCGACTGGTCTTTCCGACAACGGATCAGACCCAGGCTCGTGAATCGAGCGATCCATGAAGAAGAAAATACTCCTCATCGAGGACGAAACCGGCATCCGCATGCCGATCAAAGACGAACTGGAGTTCGAAGGGTTTGAAGTCCAGGTCCGTGAAGACGGCCTACAGGGTTTGGAATCGATCCTCTCCGATAGGCCCGATCTGGTGGTCCTGGACCTGATGCTGCCCGGGAAGAATGGATTTGAGATCTGCCAGGAGGTTCGCCGCCGGGGAATCGACACCCCCATCATCATGCTGACCGCGCGCACCCAGGAGGTCGACAAAGTGAGAGGGCTCAATCTGGGAGCCGACGACTATGTGATCAAGCCCTTCAGCCTGGCTGAACTGGTGGCGCGTATCCGCGCTGTCTTACGTCGCTCCCAAGAATCCGGGATGACGAAGCAGCAGGAAGCACACACGTTCCAGCTGGGAGAGCTTCGGGTGGAGACTCGAAGCCAGGAAGTGTTCCAAGGCGAGAAGAAGATCAAGCTGGCGCGGAAAGAATTTCAGATGCTGGTACTGCTCCTCCAACGCCCGGGTGAGGTCATCACCCGGGACGAATTCCTGAATGTGGTGTGGGGTGAGGACGTCTATGTGAGCCATCGCACGGTGGATACGCATATGGTGAGTCTGCGCAAGAAGCTTGAGGACGATCCCAAGCATCCTCAGCATATCCTGAGCGTTCGAGGCATCGGCTACAAACTTAACACAGACCTAACCGTTTCTTAACCTTCCTCTGACAAACTTCACAGAAGTTCGGACTAGAGTGGAAGCTGGATACGCTGAAAAAGGAGGGCAATATCATGGCAAAGCTGAAAATGTTCACCCTAGTCGCTGGACTGAGCGGAGCAGTGCTCCTGCTCGGGGCGGGTTCCTTGAAGGTCAAGCTGGCTTTCGAAAAGGCACTGGTCTTGGAAGAGGTCGAGGCCCGAGCCCAAGACGCCGTCATCCTTTTTCAAGAGGTGGTGGCAAACGCAAGCGACAAGTCGCTAGCGGCTCAGGCCCAGCTTCACATTGGAATCTGCTATGAGAAATTGGGCAAGCCCGAGGCGGGGGAAGCTTACCAGCGGGTGCTGGGTGAGTATGCCGAGCAAAGGGAGGCGGTGCGTCTCGCACGCGAGGGTCTGGCCCGGCTAAGCGAATCTAAGAGAGCCAAACGTGACGAACAGGCCGGGGTCAGCCTCAAGGAGATAAAACTCGATGCATCCGAGCTGGGTTTCGCACTCTCACCGGACGGGACGAAGGTCGCCTACACCGATCGGACACAAAATCTAGCCATCCGAGACCTCCGCGCGGGCAAGGACAGGCGAGTCACAAATTTTAAGAAAGACAAAGGGGCACCCGGGTCGCCGGTTTGGTCTCCCGACGGCAAGAGGGTGGCCTACATGCACTTTTACAATTATTGGAAATACGAGATGGAAATTGTTTCTCTAGAAACCGGCGAGGTGCGACATACAGAGGTAAACGGATACCCGGCAGACTGGACCAAGGATGGGCTCTACATTTTGTATACAGAAGGATGGATTGATAAGGCCTCGCCAACCGTAAATCTCTTACCCGTGAAAGGAGGTCCAAGCAAGAGACTCAACGTGAATCCAAATGAGACCCTTAGGTTTTCGCCGGACGGTGGACACATTGTTTATGTCAGCAAAGAGGAAGACAACCAGGATATCTACGTCATGCCGGTCGAAGGCGGAGAACCCATAAGGATTACAAGCGACTCAGCTGCTGACGTTAGTCCTCTCTGGTCGCCCGATGGGAAATTCATTCTTTTTAAGAGCAACCGGGTGTTGGACCGATGGGCTTTGTGGGCTGCGCCCTTTAAGGACGGGAAGCTTTTCGGTCAGCCGTTTGTCGTGAGACCTGATGTTGGTGATGCGAGGTTACACTCCTGGAGCGAAGATGGAAAACTTCTCTTTTCCTCGAGTCAGTCCGTGTCCGATTTTTACGTGGTGAATGTGGACGTAGAGGGGAGACGAAAAGGAGAAGTCATCAAATTAACTCGGGGTTCTGAAGCGCACTCACCACCAGCTTGGTCTCCTGACGGCAAACAAATTGCTTATTTTTCAGGAAGACGAGGAGAGACCATATCCATATTGTGTGTGACATCGGCTGACGGAAAAGAAGAGAGAGAAGAGAGAGAGATCGCGAGCATAGCCCCGTACAAGGGTCCCATCGATTGGCTAAATGATGACGAGATAGTGTTAATTGCCGATATCCCGGAGAAGAGAGAAAAAGGGATCTATTCCGTCTCAGTCAGCAGCAGAGAGATAAAACCGATTCTGGTGGATAACGAGGTCATGGGGCACGTTGACGTTTCTCCCGACGGAAAGCGCATTGCTTTCCTGAGAGGATTACAACATCACCAAATCTACAGTGTGGATGTCGATGGCAGCAACTTGCGGCAAATCACATCCGATGATAAGGCCAGTGTTTACAACCCTGCGTGGTCTCCCGATGGAAGGCAACTCGTCTTCAGTAAGAGCGCAAGGGGCAGACGAGGGATCTCGATACTCTCTCTGAATAGCGGCGAAGAGCGGGAGCTTTTGGGAAGTGATGACCCCGAAGCTCGTTTTCGGTCTCCATCGTGGTCTCCCGACGGTAGCAAAATTATTTACAGCTCACGCAACGCCGATTCTCAGAACGCGATCTGGATCGTTCCAACCTCAGGTGAGATCAAGCCCCAGCGTGTCCAGGTTGATATCCCCAGTCTTTCATTACCCTCGATCGTCGAAAGTGAAGGAGGTCTTTTCTCACCGAGGTGGTCTCCCGATGGAACGAAGGCTGCGTTTGTCGCAGGAACTTGGTCATGGCAGCTTTGGATCATGGAAGACTTCTTGCCCCAGGGTCTGCTCGCTCAGAAATGAACAGAACGGGTTTCTCGTGGGCTATCCGAAACGTCCTGTTTTTCTCGTTTGCCCTATCAGTCGCTACCTACGCGGAGGAATATCAGGTTCCGGTTCCACTGGGGTTGGATGAGCGGGTGCCCCGTGCCGAGGACAATCTGCTCACGGCCGAGAAGGTCGAGCTGGGCCGACGGCTTTTCTTCGATAAACGTCTCTCCCGGGACAGGACGATTGCGTGCGCCTCATGTCATCTTGCCCAACGGGCGTTCACCGATGGGAAGCGTCTCGCTACAGGGGTGGAAAAGCGCCTTGGCGTCCGCAACGCTCCCACACTTTTCAACCGGGCTTACGGAGTTTCTTTCTTCTGGGATGGGCGGGTGACGTCGCTGGAGGAGCAAGCCCTTGAGGCCATTCAAGGTCGGGCAGAGATGGACATGACTTTGGATGAACTGAAGAAGCGCCTGACTTCCATTGAGGAATACCGGGACCCGTTCGAACAAGTCTTCGGAGAAAAACCCAGGACTGGGACAAGCGCCAAGGCAATAGCTGCATTTGTTGGCACCCTTTTCTCGGGGAATTCAGCCTTTGACAAATTCGAGCACGGGGATCGGGCGGCGCTTTCTGCAGTTGCCAAACGGGGGTTCGAAATCTTTCGTGGCAAAGGGAATTGCATCGTCTGCCACCTCGGTCCCAACTTCACGGACGAGGGCTTCCATAACAGCGGCATCGCCTGGCGAGATGGCGAACTGCTCGATCCAGGGCGATTCAAAGTCACCGGCAAGCAGGAGGATCAAGGAGCCTTTAAGACTCCCACCCTGCGCGAGGTGGCTCTCACGGCCCCTTACATGCACGATGGCAGCATCGCCAAGCTGGAGGACGTCATTGAGTTTTACGACCGGGGTGGCAACCCCAACCCCTATCTCGATCCCGAGCTGCGGCGGTTGCGCCTGACAGCCGAAGAGAAAGAAGCCCTGTTGTCTTTTCTCAAGAGCCTGAACGGGGAAATCAGTGGGGAGACTGTAGTCTCTGATAAGAGAGGGCATCCCGTGGAGGATTGACAGGATGGCAGCTGGCGGTGAAGGCGAACATCCTGCTTCTAGGCCCCACAATCTGCTGGGCGTATTATCTGGGAAAACAGATACTCAATACGTTGGGCGCCAAAGCAGCCGATCGGATCAAGTCAGTCTATCAGCAGTGAAAAGGAAAGGAGGAGGGTATGCTGTTCATCGTGCAATGGACAAGCCGTCCCGAGCATCGCGATGCTCTAATCGCTCGCTTCAAGGAAACAGGAGGCATGCCACCGGACGGCGTCAAGATGCTCGATCGGTGGCATGTCGTCACTGGTGGGCGCGGCTTCAATCTTGTTGAAACCAATGACGCCACCGCTATAGCCAAGTGGGCTATTGAGTGGTCGGACCTTTTGACCATCGAGTATCTTCCGGTGGTGGGAGATGAGGAGATCGCCAAAGTGCTACCGTGAATTGGTCGCCCCAGCGACTGGTCAATTGGGGGCTGGCCAAAACCGGCGGAGTCCGAGGACAGGAGCTGCTACCTTGAGCTGCAGGCGTTTTATCCTCGGGCTGGGGTTTTCGGTTGCGCTGTGCACAAACAGCTCTGATTCGTCGGAATGACATACGAAGCATAACCAAGGCGTGCAGGCGACGGCGGCTCCCCTGAGATCTTCGTGTCTGGAAGGGCAATCTCAGCGGGATGGTTTATATATTAATCCGATGAATAGATGGGACCATTCTTAGCTACCATACGGTGGATTGTCATCCAAAAAGTCTCTTAACCTTCTTACAGGCATTTCGACCCCCTTTCACTCCCCTAAGAGAAGCCAAGGACCGGCTAGAGTCGCTCCATATACCTTCCTGTTTCGACATCGACGCGCACCGAATCTCCTTCCTTGACAAAGTGAGGGACCAAGATCTCCATCCCGTTCTCAAGGGTGACACTCTTGGAGGTGCTCGTTTCTTGATCATGGATCGGAGGCGGTGACGTGACCACCCGGAGATCCACGAATTCTGGAAACTGAAGACTCAGTATCCTTTCCTCAAAGAAGAGACCTGTGACCATCATCTCGTCCTTGAGAAAGCGCACTTTGTCACCGAGCTGATCGGTGTGGATCGAGACCTGGTCGTAACTCTCTGGATTCATGAAGACATAGAATTCGCCATCCTGGTAAAGGTACTCAAGCTTTTGTTTTTGCACCTCGACGACTTCCATTCGCTCGTCGGGGCGAAAGCGTCTCTCAAGCACAGAACCGGTAGCCAGGTTTCGGAGCTTGATCTGCTCCATCGCGCCCATCCTGCCAGCACCCATACGAAGCTCAGTTGACAGGACCAGACAGAGTTGGCCTTCGTGTCTGAGCACCATGCCTGGTTTAAGATCTGACGCTGGCTCCATAAGAGTCTCCGGTTGAACACTCTGAGTGCTCCTGCAATTGAGTTTGCATACAGAGATTCATCAGTGGCCTCACCTCCTCAAACACCGCCAGCATGGATTCGACCAAGTCCATCCCCGTCGTGCTCCTCACTTCAGCCTCGCGCATTGCGTAAAAGACCTGAAATCCAGCCCAGTGGTTTGCGGGAGCGGCCTGAAGCGCTCGTCGAAGCTTCGTTATCGCTGGGAAATCCTCTCTAGAGTAGTAAGGTACGTCCCCTTCTCGGCTGCCGGCGAATAGCACGAATCCTTCGCGAAGCACCAACCGCTTCAATTCTCTCTCCATGGAGCTTTTCGGTCGCAGTGCCCTCAACAGCCGATGCCAATCCCAATCAGGGCAAAGCTTCCAGTGTCGATGCTCGCGCGGAGCACGAACATACCCGCGCTCAACCTGCATGCCACACTGAAAAAGCTGCTTCTCGACATCCAGCATCAGAAAAAACTTCGAGCAACCAAAACTCACATGGCTGGAAATCGGTTTGGCTGCGCGATTTGATCGCGTCAAGAATCCGATCCACCGCCAGAAAACGCCACGGCCCCACCGCTCGGTGACAAAGGGTTCCGCATAGCGCCTCTCCAGCGCCAACTTCAGAATCCGGGTGATGCGCTCGTTGTCCTCCAGGTTTCCAACTCGAATCCCTCGTCGAAAATCCAAGAATTCGGGCTGAAACGCAAGTCTCCCGCCGCCGAGTTTTTCAGGAGTTTTGTCTTGGGGAATGGTCTGGCCAACCACGATGTTCCCTCGAAAGGATCTAATGAGAACTTTTCTAAATCCTAGAACTTTCGGTGGTTTAAGGCAATGTCACCTGACGAGCTGTATATGTTAAATCCGATGAATCGATGGGGCGATTCTGCCTACGATACGGAGCCTCGATTCAAGCGCCAATAGGACCCTGTCGCCTGAGTCTCTCCACCCTGGGAACCGGTTGAGCTTGATGGCATCGTAGGCTAGTACTATCGGCGACCGATCCTACCAATTCGAAGCGAGACTCAGAGGAGGATGAGATGGAGCAGAGTGCCGTTACTCCAGATTCCGCGTCGGCCGTTCAGGAGGTCATGGAGCCATGAAACCGGGCATGTCTAGAGGGTGACTGGGAGGCACTCTTGGCCATGTGCAACGACAAACCCAGTTGGGGCACTAGCATTTCCATGCGCTGCAGCGAATATTGAAAATCAAATGCGCTTGCACCCGATTGCATCTCGGTTTTTTCCAGTTCTCCCGATCATCGTCCTTCTTGGGTTTCTTACTTTGCCGATTATGTCGTGCGGCGGGGAAAACTCTGAGACGTCTGCGACAATCCGCCGAGTAGGCTCAGCAAAACAGCTGTTTATCGACAGTTTGCTGATTTCGAGCGCTCAGAACGTCACTTTGACCATGAATCCACCCGTGAAAACACACGAGCGCAACATCATCCCTGACTCTCCCTGGGAAGATCTCGGACTGAGCTCTCACAACACGTCCCTGCGTGATAAAGTACCCCTACGCTCCCGATGTCTACCTCATGTTCCCGAGTGCATTTTTCCACACTTCCAAGAAAGAGACTGGTAGCGACGGTGCGCTCGACATCCAACTGGCTACCAGCCGCGACGGTGGTCACTGGGACCGGCGCGAACGACGTCCATATGTTCGCCTTGGAATCGAAGAGAGCGCGGATGGCGGTGCCATGTACATGACCGTCGGCATGCCCGCCGACGCGCGCAATTCCTGCCGCGCGAGTGGTGCGGAACGTTCGGCTCGTGGAAAGTTGGGGTCTGAGTTAGAATCTGTCGCATGAAGAGATTCGCTTTTTCCTTTGTTTTGGTACCCCTTTTCGCGTCCACTGCTTCGATCCTCTCCTCCGGCCTGCAGGAGCAATCGGATCCTCCGGAGGCGGTGGACGTGGGAAACCGGCTCGAACTCTTCGTGGACCATCATTTGATCGAGGAGCTTGATGGATTGAGTCTCCGGCTCCACCAGCCGCGGGAGGAGGAGAGAGTTCTTCACTTTGATCGGCCCTGGGAGGGCAACACACCCTTTCAGATCAGCGTCTTCCAGGATGGTGAGATCTTCCGGATGTACTATCGGGGAAGCAGCGCACCCGATTACGTCGTCGAGGGGCAGTTGGAGCCGGGAGAAAAGGTGGTGGCGGCTCACGTTAGGGCGGAGTGCTATGCCCAGAGCCGGGACGGCATCCACTGGGTCCGGCCCTCTCTATCACAGGTCGAGTTCCAAGGCTCGCGGGAGAACAATATCCTGGACTTGAAGGGCGCCACCCACTTCGTCCCTTTCAAGGATGCCAATCCGCAAGCGACGGACGAGAATCGCTACAAGGCCGTGGGCTTCATCCGCCAGGGTGAGAAGAGGGGTCTGCTTCCCCTCTACTCCGACGATGCCATCCATTGGAAGTGGCTCCACCCGGAGCCGGTCATCACCGACGGTGCCTTCGACTCCCAGAACGTAGCCTTCTGGGACGGAGAACGAGGATTCTATGTGGCGCTCTACCGCGACTTCAAAAGCGGAGTCCGCACCCTCAAATATGCCACCTCGCATGATTTCGTCAATTGGACTGCAGGTCAGTGGGTGGAATACCCGGATACTCCCCCCGAACACCTCTACACCAACGCCACGGTGCCCTACTTCCGGGCACCCCACATCTTTCTGGCCTTTCCCAAGCGGTTTGTGCCCTGGAGGGTCCCCCTACATCTTCAGGGAGGAGAGGGCCCCAACCGGACCGGGCTCTCCGACGCCGTCTTCATGACGAGCCGGGACGGCGTTCGCTGGCACCGCTTCGCGGAGGCCTTCATTCGTCCAGGCAGGGAGCGCCGCAACTGGATCCATCGGACCAATGCCGTGGGGCGGGGGATTCTAGCCACGGGTCCGGATGAATTGTCGCTCTACCTGACTCGTCACTACACCTATCCCACGGCTCACGCGCTGCGCGTCAGTTTGAGACCCGACGGCTTCGTTTCGGTGCATGCCGGATACTCGGCGGGCGAGCTGATCACCAAGCCACTCATCTTCGAGGGCCGGGAGTTGATCCTGAACTATTCAACCTCGGCCGCCGGCAGCATCGAGGTGGAGCTCCAGGACGTGAACGGATATCCGGTTCCAGGCTTTTCACTCCAGGAGTCCATTCCCATCTGGGGAGACGAGATCGAGGGGCCGGCCCGCTGGAAGCGTAAGGCTAGCCGCACCGATCAGCGGGTTCTGGAGCGCCTCTCAGGCACCCCGGTGCGTCTCCGTTTCGTCATAACCGACGCAGATCTTTATTCGATGCAGTTTCGGTAGATTCCCATTTCTTTCTGGAGGCCCGGTAGGGAGAGCCGGACCTTCGGCTCGCGCGCAGCCTGAAGGGTGGAGCGATCCGAATGCAAAGACGCGACTTCTTGAAGACCGCCGGCCTGGCCACGGGTGCCGCTCTCGCCGGCGCTCCGCGAGTCCACACGGATCACCATATCGACAAGTTGCCCTTCGTGGGCTCCATGTTTAGGAGGCAGAACGGCCAGCTCGTGCTCATGGGCCGGGGCGTGACCTCCTCGATCTCCGACAACGGAGGGAGGAGCTGGTCGCCGCCGAAGCCTCTCCTGAATGCCGGTGAGCCGGTTCGAGCGGACGGGGATGTCGTCGGGCTCCTGCGACTTGCCTCGGGTAAGGTCGCACTGAGCTATGGCCGGTCGGATCAGGACGGGAAGCGTCGACGGCACGGGATCTTTCTGCGGACCTCCAAGGATGATGGCCGCACCTGGTCCGACGAGAGCACGCTGACACCCCTTCCCGCGGACGACCTCAGCGCGCTACACGCCAGCATGGGCCAGCTCCGCAGCGGCCGCCTGATCGTGCCGGCCTACGCGCGCTTCTCGCACCGGTACGCGGGCCGGCGGCGGGGACTGGGAAGCACCTGGATTCCAGAGTACCGGACCACCGTGATGCTCGTCTCGGACGACGAGGGCAAGACCTGGCAGTATTCGGGTGGACTGTATCTTTGGAAGGACCTCGGCCACGGAGGCCTCGTCGGTTGTGGCGAGGCCAGCGTCGCGGAGACGCAGGACGGGCGGCTCATGATGCTTGCGTCTTCGACCAACATGCGCATCCTCAAGAGCTATTCCCAAGACAGTGGCGACACCTGGAGCTACGTCGAGCTCACCGACCTTTGCACGTCCGACGCGCCCATCCGTCTCGTCCGGCATCCAGAGACGGACGATCTGCTCCTGGTCTGGAATCAGGCGAGCGCGCGGGAGCAACGCAATGGTTTCGGTAGGGGTCGTCTTTCGATGGCGGTCTCTCATGATTCGGGGAAGACCTGGGAGCGCTCCGAGAGCCTCGAGACGTCTCCCGGGATGGCCTCGGTGTCCCGCGTGACGGACACGGAACCGCCGGGCTTCGTGCGGGAGGGAGAGAACACCTTCCCCGGCCAGGTTCCCGACAAAACGATTCGCGGAATCGTGTGCAGTTCGCGCCCGAACGTGAACTTCCTGGACGGAATGACCTGCGTGGACTACAGCCGCTGGTTCACACCCAATCTCTGGGCGAGCGAGTCCGAGCGCCGTGACATGGAGCAGAAGGTGCAGGTCGTGTCGACCGCCTGATTCACCGACCCGCGACGAGTGAGACCGTCATGGAACGATACCTTCGATACCCCGCGCAAAAGGGCGGCCTGGTCGAACTCAGGGACGGCCGCCTGATGGGAGTCATTCGCGGCCTCTTGAAGTTCTACTCCGAGGACCGCGGACGAACGTATTCCGAGCCGGAACCGATTCTCGCGAACGGTGAGCAGATCATCGGCTACGGCGACCCGGGCGGCGTCCTGCGCCTCAAGTCCGGCGCGATCGGAATGACCTACTTCGGCCCCGTGACGCCCGACGATCTGCCGAAGTTTGGGCCCGCCGGAAGGGCTCGCTTTGAAGACGAGCAGCGAGCGCTCTTCTTCCGCAAGTCGACCGACGAGGGGGAGACCTGGGGCCCCGCGCACAGGGTCGCGGGTCCGGGAGTCATCCTGTCGTACGCGCTGCACGATACGATGATCCGGCTTCAGAGCGGCCGGCTGATCTGGCCCTGCTACGGCGGCGTCGAAGGATACACACCGACCAATCCTCCGAGGGTGGAAGGACTGGACCGGGGCATCGGTCACCTCTGGTATCCAGAGAGCCTGACCCCGACGAGGATCTACTATTCCGATGACGAGGGGGAGAGGTGGTCGGTCTCCGAGGACGAGCTCATGCTGTGGATCGACGGAGGGCAGGGAAACCTCGACGCTATGCACGAGCCGACTGTCGCCGAGGCGAAGGACGGTCGCCTGGTCCTCCTGGCTCGTTGCGGACAGATGCGCGCCGTCCAGTCTTTCTCCTACGACCAGGGCGAGACCTGGACGCTTCCAGAACTCAGCGAGTTGAACTCATCGAACGCGCCGATCCGCGCGAGGCGGATTCCCGCGACCGGAGACCTCATGGTCGTCTGGAACCAGGTCACCGCGGTGGAGCACCGGGCCGGTTACGGCCGAGAGCGCCTGTCGGCAGCCATCTCGAAGGACAGCGGACGCAGCTGGACGAACTTCAGAAACATCCACGTCAGTCCAGGGCTCGACGAGTCCCCTCGCGTCTCGGATCCCGAGCCGCCACGATTCACACGTCCCAGCTCCGACACGCACCCGGGCGGCCCCTTGCCGAACAATCCGATCCAGGGCCGACTCCGCGCTTCCTACTCGAACTTTTTCTTCGTCGGGGATGAGGTGCTCATCGAGCACGACTACTGGTACCGTACCGATCCCTGGCGCACGCACGAGGTGCCGGCGCGGTGGAGACACCTGATCAAGGACAGGAGCCGCCGGACGTCGACGGGACACAAGTTGGGTTCGCTTCAACACAGATTGCACATCCTGCCTCTGAACTGGTTCTACAAGGGTTGAAGCATTGGCCGTCCGGACGCGGTGACCATGCTGAAGGGGATGGCCCGTGGCACCTGAGCCGGGCGGGTCCCACTCATCCTGCAGATCATCATCTTCCCGTAGGTAGGAAGCGCTGCTTGGCAGCGGGATCTTCCTGCATGTCCGGGGACACGAACTTGAGGGCAACCTCTCGGTCCAGGGGGCCGCTGTCCTCGGCTCGGTAGACCTCCCCCATCCCGCCTTCGCCGAGCTTGGAGGTGATCTTGTAATGGGAGATGGTTTGGCCTATCAAACGAAGTCTCCAGGATTGAGGGAAGTCTATCTGGAGAATACTAGAGCCTTGGGTCTGGAAGGGCAATCTCAGGGGGATGGTTTATATATTAATCCGAAAGATAGATGGGACCATTCTCAACTACCATACGGTGAGTGCAAATCACTCCGCTGTTGGCACTAGCCGCTTGAGTTCTTCGAACCAGTTGAGGACGACCTGGTGGTTTGGAGGATGAGCAGTCTTGGGCGTTGAAGGCCGAACACCGCTGTGATTGGCGATAGAACTAGCGGATCTCCGCCGCCGACCGGCGACTACTCCGGTTCCCATTCGAGTTCACGATACTCGCCCGGTTCAATCGTTCCGACAACCTTGATGATCTCCGATGTGTGCTCTCGAAGTTGCGGCCAGCTCGTTGTGGGAAGTACGAGAATCGCGATAGTTCTGATCGCTAGATTCTGCTGATAGCGAATGTTTTTGTCTGAGGTGATAAGGAGATCGAAGTCACCCTGCTCAGCGGCGTCGAGCAGCTCGCCGTTGCTTAGCTGCGACCACCCCATTTTCTAAGCTGTTGAAACGGTGTTTAGGGTTAGTGACTGGCGAAGCGGCACCTTTGGTCCAACAGGATTCTCACAAGGGGTCTTTCCGGAACGCCTCAACTACTCACCAGGCTGTGCTCAGCATGGCACAATACAGCCGCAACCTGTTCCCTGCGAACCCCGGGAAACCATTCCAAGAAATCGTCAATGCTGGCACCGTCCTCGAGGTTTTGAAAGAGCGCTTTGACGGGCACACGAGTCCCTCTGAAAACCCAGGCTCCACCCACGCGGTCAGGTTTTCTTTCGACCTCGGGACATTCGTTCCAGAGCATCTCGGGGATTAGTCTACCATGGCTCTACAGCGGGAAGGGCAATCTCAGGGGGAGAGTTTATATATTAATCCGAAAGATAGATGGGTCTGTTCTGCCTACCACTCAGAGGCTCGCGATCTTCTCCGTGGACGCTTGAGCTTTTGGATTTTCGAGAGGCGTCCCATAAGTGCGTGCCCAGGGACCTGTTATACTCTAAAGTACAAAGAAGGCGCCGAGATATGCTACAAACAAAGGAGACTGTCAAGGCTCTGCTCGATCGGCTGCCGGATGACTGCAGCCTGGATGATGTTCTCTATCATCTCTACGTCATTCAGGCGGTCGACCGAGGTCTGGAGGACGTGGCCCAGGGTCGGGTTATTCCCCACAAGGAAGTTGCCGACGAACTCCGACGAAAATGGCTGATCGGACACGCCGAGTAGTTTGGACCGACAGCGCACGGGGCGGTCTCGGGGAGGTCTTGGACTACATTGGTGAGGATTCTCCTATGGCAGCAGCGCGCTTCCTTGAGGGGGTTCTCGAGAAGGCACAATCCCTGAGCTTTCCCACAGAACGAGGGCGAATCGTTCCGGAACTTGACCAGCCGGACATCCGGGAAGTCTTTGTTTCGAATTATCGAATGTTATACAGGGTCGCCGAATTAGAGGTCTACATTGTCGCCTTTCTGCACGGCGCTCGCGACTTCAGCAAGTGGATTAACGAGAAGAGATCTGGCTAGCGGCAATCCAACCGGACGGCACATCTTCTTCCAACTCCTCTCCCAAGACACTCCGGAACTCGATGGCTCTCGTCGGCTCATGCGTTCACGAACTGGGGAGAAAGTTCGCTTCAGTCTCCTTTCCATCCTGCTATGGGTACATCTACTAGCATTCCTCCCCTTATGGCTCTTGGGTGAATCGCTCAGGG
Organism: Acidobacteriota bacterium; assembly: GCA_965218775.1. Classification (GTDB taxonomy): domain Bacteria; phylum Acidobacteriota; class UBA6911; order RPQK01; family JAJDTT01; genus CAUZIZ01. The sequence goes on from CBDCLS010000003.1 coordinate 380,323, forward strand.
GAACCTTGATGGCGACTTCCCGCTTCAGAGTGGTGTCCTCCGCTCGGTACACTTCTCCCATACCGCCCCCGGCGGGAGAATATCGGCCTCGTCTTCCAGTCCTTCCACCTCCTTCCGCGCCTGGCCGGCTGGAGCTTCTGTCCGGTCTGCGTCCTGATCGAGCCGTAGTAGGCAGAATCGCCAAAATTTTCCGATGAACTCCGCGCGAGCTTCCAATATTATGAAAGGAGGAATTCTATCGCCCGAACATTCCAACAGAGGAGTTAAGCCATGGAAAGCGTCAATCAGCTCTTACAAACTAAAGGACAGGAGATCTGGTCGGTTACACCGGAAATCTTAGTGTTTGATGCCCTGAAACTGATGGCCGACAAGAATGTCGGGGCCCTGCTGGTACTTGAAGGAGACAAATTGGTAGGCATTTTCTCGGAACGGGATTACGCCAGAAAGGTCATTCTGAGAGGCAAAGCTTCTAAGGATATACCCGTCAAGGAGATCATGAGCCTACAAGTGTTCTACGTTCGCCCTGAACAGACTGTCGAAGAATGTATGGCCCTAATGACGGATAAGCGTATCCGCCACCTCCCTGTACTCGAAAATGACAACGTGGTTGGCGTGATTTCAATCGGGGATGTTGTTAAAGCTATCATCTCGGAACAGGAATTCACGATAAAGCAGCTTGAGAATTACATTACCGGAGTGCCATAGGATCGCTGAATCTTCAGCATCTCACAAGAGAGAAGTATGTGGAATAGTTGGCAGAACCCCGGCGCTCACATTCTATTGATAAAGAATGAGTTATGTTGGAATAGTTGGCTAGATTAAGACGCCTTGGACCGGATCTCTTTCATTTGTATTGTGGCAATGCCGTATTGTGTATAATGTCGTTCAACTATGAGCGAGTACATGGGGATCGCGGTCTGTTTTGTGCTGGCCGCTGGGCTCACCGGAGCGATGGTGTTTTTGGCCTCCACGCTGGGTCAGAAGAAGCCCTCACCCGTGAAGTCTGAGCCCTTCGAATGCGGAAAGAGTCCCTTTTCCCTTCCGGGCGGCAGATTGGCGGTCAAGTTCTATTTGACCGCGATCCTGTTCATCCTATTCGACGTGGAGCTGGTCTTCCTCTATCCCTGGGCCGTGATCTACCGCAAGCTGGGGATGCTCGGTTTGGTCGAGATGGGGGTCTTCCTCGGGATCCTGATGGTGGGCTTCGTCTACGCTTGGGACAACGGAGCCCTGGAATGGCAGTGACATGCTGAACGATTCGACGTTCTTGACCAGTCGCCTCAACGAGGCCCTTGGCTGGGCCCGGAAGTTTTCGATCTTCCAGTATCCCTTCGTGACCGCGTGCTGCGGCATGGAGTATATGGCCACGGCCTGTTCTCACTACGACGTCGACCGCTTCGGAGCGGGTTTGCCCAGATTTTCTCCGCGTCAGGCGGACGTGCTTTTTGTGGTAGGCACGATCAGTCACAAGATGGCGCCGGTCTTGAAACGCATCCACGACCAGATGGCCGAGCCCAAGTGGGTTGTTGCCTTTGGAGTCTGCACCTGCACCGGCGGCTTCTATGACAATTACGCGACCGTGATGGGTATCGATACGATCATACCGGTGGATGTCTACATCCCCGGCTGCCCCCCGCGGCCTGAGAACGTTCTCGACGGACTGATGAAGCTGCAAGACAAGATCCAGGACCAGCACAGCAGCGGCCGACCGACCGCACCCGAACCTCGCCCCGTCATGCTCGAAACATGAATACCCCCTCTTTAATTGAGTCTGTCAGCAGCCGCTTCCCCGATGCGGTGTCGGCTTCCCACAGCTACCGGGGCGACGCAACCGTGGTTCTGCGCCGGGAGTTTCTACTCGAGGTGGCGCGGTTTCTGAAAGAGGACCCGGCCCTGCAGATGAATTTCCTCATGGACTTGACCGCCGTGGACTACTCTACTTTCGGCGAGAGTCCGGCGCCGGCTTTCTTCGCCTCTTCCGGTGTAGCGCTAAGGCCCTCCTCCCAGATCCCGGATGAGGACCCCTGGCCCGGTCCTCCGGGGGAGACACGCTTCGTGGTCGTCTACCACTTCTACTCTCTGCAGCACAAACACCGGCTGCGGCTGGTGGTGCCTGTTCAGGAGGCCGAAACCGAGGTGGATTCTTTGACCTCATTGTGGGCCGGAGCCGACTGGCTCGAGCGAGAGGTTTGGGACATGTTCGGGATCCGATTCCAGGGGCATCCGGATCTGAAGCGCATCCTCATGTACGAAGAGTTTGAAGGTCACCCGCTGCGTAAGGACTACCCCGTCAACAAGCGGCAGCCCCTGATAGGACCAGTCAACTGATGAAAATCTCAAGTTCCGAATCCCTAATCAATCCCAAAAGTTGCCCGCCTGTGTCGGATCGATGACGCTCGATCCAGGCTCCCCCAAGGAGACATCCCAGACACCCAAGAGCACCGCCGATCTGGAGACGCGAGACATGATGCTCAACATTGGGCCTGCGCACCCGGCCATGCACGGGATCGTCCGGATCCTCGCCGGGCTCGACGGAGAGCAGATCGAGACGGCCGAAGTGGAGATCGGTTACCTCCACCGCGGCTTTGAGAAGATGGCGGAGGTGGTGGACTACAACGGCGTCATCCCCTACACCGACCGGCTCAACTACGTCTCCCCGCTCATCAACAACATGGGCTACTGCATGACCGTGGAGAAGCTTCTTGGGATCTCGGTTCCGGAGCGCTGCCACTACGTACGGGTCATTACCTCGGAGATTTCCCGCATCTCAGACCACCTCACCTGCGTCGGCGCCACCGCCATGGAGTTGGGAGCCTTCAGCGTCTTTCTCTACATGATCAAGGCTCGGGAGTATCTCTGGGAACTGGTGGAGAAGGTCACCGGGGCGCGTTTGACGGTCAGCTACTGCCGCGTCGGCGGGGTGAAGGCTGACCTCCCTGACGATTTCGCCGAGCCTTGCCGGAAGGCATTTGAGGAAACCCGCAAGGTCCTCGAGGAGGCAGATGGGCTCCTCACTCGCAACCGCATCTTCACGGACCGAATGAGCGGAACCGGCGCGATCTCCGGCGAAGACGCCATTTCCTACGGAATTACTGGCCCCTTTCTTCGCGCCAGCGGTGTGGACTACGACGTCCGCAAGGACTGCCCCTACGCCGTCTACGACCGGCTGCCCTTCGACGTGCCGGTCGGTACCCGAGGGGACAACATGGATCGTTATCTGGTGCGTATGGAGGAGATGGAGCAGTCCATGCGCATTGTGGAGACGGCGCTGCGCGACCTGCCCTCCGGCCCGGTCCAGGTCGACCCCGAGACAGGGCGTCCGATCCCGGCCGCGGAGATGGTGGACCTGGCCAAGGTGGGAAACATCGCGGCCATATCGGGCCGAAGCGCCGTGACCGATCCAACCCTCGAGGGCTCTGGTGGCGACCGGTATCAGTCCATAGCCGCCGACGAAAAGCGGGCCTTCCTCCCCGCCAAGGAAGATACCTATGGCAACATCGAAGGACTCATGAACCACTTCAAGCTGGTCATGTTCGGGCACGGCGTGCGGCCTCCCCAGGGAGAGGTCTACTTTCCGGTGGAAGGAGCTAATGGCGAGCTCGGATTCTACCTTGTGAGTGACGGAGCAGGGCATCCCTACCGGGTTCGGGTTCGTCCGCCCTGCTTCGCCATCATGTCGGCCCTGCCCAGGCTCCTGGCCGGGGAAATGATAGCCGACCTGGTCCCCACTTTCGGCTCGGTCAATATGATTGGAGGGGAGCTCGACCGGTGAAGCTTTCTGACCTTGAGCCGAGAGCCGCGGAGATCCTACAACTTTACGAGCAGCCCAAGGCAGCAATGCTACCGCTCTTGTGGCTGGTCCAGGAGAATCAAGGTTATGTCTCCCAGGAGGCGGAGGCTTGGGTGGGACGCACCCTCGGTGTCGCCCGTTCCCACGTGCGCGAGGCAGTCTCCTTCTACAACATGTTCCACACCAAACCAGTGGGCCGGCGCGAGCTGCGGGTCTGCACCAGTCTACCCTGCCTATTGCGCGGTTCTGGAAGGGTACTGGAGCAGATCGAGGAACATTTGAAGATTTCCCCCGGCGAGACCACCCCAGGACAGGAGGTCACTCTCACAGAGGTCGAGTGTCTCTGCGCCTGCGAAATGTCGCCCATGGCCCAGCTCGACGAAACCTTCATTGGGCCTCTCGAAGGGGAGACTCTAGACACCGTTCTTGAGGCCGCACTCGAAAGTCCTGAAGACTCGGCTCCGTTGCCTGAACCCGAACCCTTCATCTCCACGGACGGCCCGGTGCTCTCCACGCGCTTCAAAGACCCAGACGGAACCTGGTTTGAAGACTACGTCGCTGAGGACGGATATCTCGCGGCTAAGAAAGCTCTCACCTCTATGACCCCGGAAGAAGTGATCGACGAGGTTTCCAAACCTCACCTGCGCGGTCTGGGCGGGGCGGGGTTTCCAACCGGTAGGAAGTGGTCCTTCGTCCCCAAAGAAACGACCAAACCAAAGTACCTCGTGGTGAACGCGGACGAGGGCGAACCCGGTACCTTCAAGGACCGCTACATCATGGAGCGGGATCCGCATGCCCTGCTCGAAGGCATGATCATCTCAGCCTATGCCATCGGCAGCCACAAGGCCTACGTCTACATTCGGGGGGAGTACTTCCGGTCGGCCAAGCGCCTACAACGCGCCCTGGACGAGGCCTATAGCATGGGATGGTTGGGGAAGAATATTCAGGGGACCGGATTCGATTTGGAGGTCGTCATCCATCGCGGTGCCGGGGCCTATATCTGCGGGGAAGAGACCGCGCTCCTTACCTCGCTCGAGGGTGGGAAGGGCTTTCCCAAACTCAAGCCCCCCTTTCCGGCCATTGAGGGTCTGTTCTCCTGCCCTACGATCGTCAACAATGTGGAGACCCTGGCCTGTGTGCCATTCATTCTGCGCCACGGAGTCGAACGTTTCGCCGACATTGGTACAGACAAGCAAGGGGGCACGCGACTCTTCTGCGTGAGCGGACATGTGGTGCGGCCCGGCGTCTACGAGGCGTCGGTGAGCGTGACCCTGCGGGAGCTGATCGAGATGGCCGGTGGAGTACGCGAAGGAAACCAGCTCAAGGCCGTCATCCCCGGGGGCATCTCGGCCAAGATTCTGACCGCCGATGAGATCGACGTGGCCATGGACTTCGACTCTCTCATGGCCGCTGGCAGCATGGCGGGCTCAGGGGGAGTGATCGTGATGGATGAGACCACCTGCATGGTCGAGGCGCTCGAGTCCGCGGCCAAGTTTTTCGCCGACGAGTCCTGCGGACAATGCTCGCCCTGCCGTGAGGGGACCGGCTGGGTCCATCGCATCGTGCACCGTATCGCCCAGGGACAGGGGAGCGTTCAGGACCTGGACTCCCTGCTCGCCATCGCCGGCGACATGGAGGGAAATACTATCTGCGTCTTCGCAGACGCAGCCGCCTGGCCAGTGCAGTCCTATATCACGAAATTTCGGGACGAGTTTGAAGAGTACATCCGCAGCGGCCGCGGCGCCGCGACGAGGGAGGTCGCATGCCCAGCCTAAGCATCGACGGCCGTGAGACAAGTGTGCCCGTTGGGACCACGGTCATCCAGGCCGCGGAGAAGCTGGGAATCTTTATTCCGCGTTACTGTTACCATCCTGGGCTCTCCATCGCGGGCAACTGCCGCATCTGCCTGGTAGAGGTGGAAAGGTTCCCCAAACTCCAGATCGCCTGCAATGCGCCCGTGACCGAAGGCATGGTCGTGCACACGAAGAGCGACATGGCCGAGGACGGCCGGCGCGCGGTGCTGGAGTTCCTCCTGGCTAACCACCCGCTCGATTGCCCGGTGTGTGACCAATCCGGTGAGTGCGACCTGCAGAACTTCTACATGAACTTCGGGCTCTACAATCCACGCTTCAGAGAGCGCAAGGTCCGGAAGCAAAAGGCGGTCAAACTCGGACCCCATGTGATGCTGGACCAGGAGCGCTGTATCCTCTGCTCCCGCTGCGTGCGCTTCACGGACGAGATCACCAAGACTGGAGAGTTCGGCATTTTCAACCGAGGCGATCGGGCCGAGTTGGGACTCTACCCTGGCGATATACTCGACAATCCCTACTCGGCAAACGTGGTGGACATCTGTCCGGTGGGGGCCCTGACCGAGCATGATTTCCGGTTCAAGACCAGGGTCTGGTACCTCTCCAGTGTCTCCACCGTCTGCAACGGCTGCAGCCAGGGGTGCAACATCGACATCCACTTCGTGCCCGACAGGCCCCACCTGAACGACGGGGCTCGGGTTGCGCGCATCAAGCCCCGCTACAACCCGGATGTCAACCATTGGTGGTTATGCGATGAGGGGCGCTACGGTTTTGGCTGGGTAGATCGGGCGCGGCTCAATCAGGTGCGCGGGCCCTCAGCGGAGGCAACTTGGGAGCAGGCTTTCACAGAGATCTCAAGCGCCTTGGCAGGGTCGCACCGAGAGAAGACCGGGAGGCCCAGTGCGACCGGCTCTCGACATGAGGCCGGTCGTCGGCTTGGCGTGATCGCCTCGACCCAACTCACCAACGAGGAGCTCTTTCTGATCCGGGAGATTTTCCAGGGCGCCCTGGGCGCCCAAGTCAGCACCTCTGTCCCGCAGGAAGCGGAGTCCTACGATGACTTCCTCATTAAGGCCGACAAGAACCCCAACACCTTAGGCGCGACCCTGCTGGGCTTGGCCGGTCTGGACGCTCCCGATGCCGAGCAGCTCGTGGACCAGGCACTCGATGGGAAGCTTGAGTTCCTTTGGGTCTTTGGGCACGATCTGGTGAAACTCTTCGGGGAAGAGAAGGTCCGGCAGCTCTCAGAGAGGGTACCTCTCTTCGTCTTCTCGGGCACGAACGAAAACCCGACCGTGCCTTGGGCCCATTGGGTCCTGCCCAGCGCAGCTTATGTAGAGAAGGACGGGACCTTCGTAAACTGCCACGGCCGGGTCCAGCGGATCGGCCGCGCCTTTCCACCGCTCGGGGATTCCCGGGAGGACTGGCGCATCCTCCTGGAATTGGCCGAGAAACTGGGTTTGCCGCTCGATTGGCGGGCGCCGGAGGAGATTTTCCAGGGGCTCGCCAAGGCGTTTGCGCCTTTCGAAGGATTAACCTATCAAACAATCGGGGCGCAGGGGGCTGACGTTGCGACGGCCAAGCCTCCGGCAGGGGCGACCATACCATGATGGAAGTCCTGCTCATAAAGCTCGTGTTGGCGGGGATCGTCTTTTTCGGGGTCTTGAACCTGGCGGGGTTTCATACCTGGGTGGAGCGGAAGCAGTCCGCCCTGATCCAGGACCGAATCGGGGCCAACCGCGCCGACATCTTTGGGTTTCGGGCGCTGGGACTCTTCCACGGCATAGCCGATGCGGTCAAGATGTTCACCAAGGAGGACCTGATCCCGGACGGAGCGGACAAGACCCTCCACACCCTGGCTCCTTTGTTCTCGGTCTTCTTCGCCTTGGTAGCGTTCGCGGCGATCCCGTTTGGAGACCGCCTCATCTTGGGAGAAGGCAGGATTATCGAGCTCCAGGTCGTGAAGATCGACGCGGCGCTGCTCTACGTCTTCGCCATGCTCTCTCTGGGGGTCTATGGCGTGATCCTTGCCGGCTTTGCCTCGCGCAACAACTACGCAATGATGGGGGGGCTGAGGGCCACCGCGCAAATGATCTCCTACGAGATCGCACTGGGAATCGCCGTCGTCGGCGTGATCATGGTCTACGGGACCATGGATCTGGCTGAGCTGGTACGGGCCCAGGGGCAGTTGATCGGCGGCTGGATCCCTTTCTGGGGCATCGTAGCCCAGCCCGTGGCCTTCGTCGTCTTCGTGACCGCCGCCCTGGCTGAAACCAAGAGGCTCCCCTTCGACCTGCCGGAAGGTGAGTCTGAGATCATCGGCTACTTCGTGGAGTACAGTGGAATGAAGTTCGGGATGTTCTTCCTCACGGACTTCCTGGAGACCATCATGGTGGCATGCCTGGCAACCACCCTCTTCTTCGGCGGGTGGCAGGTGCCCTTTCTGATGCCCGACGGCTTCCACTTCCCCTGGGGAGCGGAGCTCCTCCTCTCCAATTTGGTCTACGTCCTCCTCGGGGTGGCGAGCTTTTCGATTAAAGTCGTGATCTTCTGCTGGATCTTCATGCAAATCCGCTGGACCCTGCCGCGCTTCCGCTACGACCAACTCATGAAGCTGGGATGGAGGGGGCTGTTTCCGATCGCGGTGATCAACGTCGTGGTGACGGCCGTGGTGCTGGTCTTTTTCGGGGAAGCGCCCTGATGGGGGTAAAAGTTGTCCGAAGGCCCGAGCTGACTTTCTGGGAAAGGCTCTACATCCCCCAGATCCTCTGCGGCCTCAAGATCACTACCAAACACTTCTTCCGCAACCTGTTTCTCCACGTTGCCCACCTTCTGGGTCGTTTCAAGCACCTTCCCGCCTCTGCCACCATCCAATATCCCGAGGAGCTCAGGCCACTCATGTCGCGCTTCCGCAGCCGTCACCGGCTGACCCTCCGCGAGGACAACACCCCCCGCTGTGTAGGGTGCATGCTCTGCGAGACGGTCTGCCCGGCCAAGTGCATTACCATCGTGCCCGGGGAGCACCCCGACCCCGACGTCGAGAAGTATCCGGTCCGCTTCGACATCGACCTGGGGGTCTGTGTCTACTGCGGGTACTGCGTCGAGGCATGCCCCGAGGACGCGATCCGAATGGACACGGGGATCCTCGACATCGCGGCCTACTCGAGGGAAGAGATGCAACTCGACATCCACGAGCTGATGGACCCAAAGCTGCGTAAGCCGATCAAGGACTGCGGCCTGGACTTCCCCCACCAGTGCGAGTTAAGCGATGGAGAGATGAGGGGTAATTGGGAGGGGGTCAAACGATCCTACGAAGAACAGGTTGAAGGCGGAGGCATCGAGAAAACTCGGTAATCGCTCTGCCCCGTCATTGTATCTGTTTTGCGCTTCGCTTCATTTGCAGAAGTAGCTTTGGCCTCCAGGCCGAAGTCTTATTCTTCTCAGCCTTTGGCTCGGACGGCGGCCTGGAGGCCACCGCTACGCCGGACCCGAAGTTTCGTTCTCGAATGGGGCAGCACCGCTGGGGGGACTAGCCTCTCTGGCATTGGGTCCCATGACCTCCCTTTCCTGCCCAGGCCAGCTGATATAAGATGCCCTGCGGCACCTCGAAAAGTTACTTGAACTACGATTCCAATCCGGAGGGTCTGAAGATGTCGACCAGGGAGTTCATGTCTCGCCGCCGATTCGTAACAGGTACTTCCGGCTTGCTGCTCACCGGCACTGGCCGGGGACTGGGCAAGAAAAACGTGGCTTCTACTTCCGGTGACTCACGCCTGGCCCTGGACGGGGGCTCGAAGGCGGTTCCGAAGCCACCCACTCGGGCCCCTCGCTGGGGTGAACCTGAGAGGGAACGGCTGGAAGCGATGCTCTCCCAGAGATCTCTTTTCTACTGGAAGGGACCTCAGACCCAGCTGTTGATCCAGCGCTTCCGCAGAATCTGTCCTCTGGAGTACGTGCACAGCTGCTCCTCGGGTACAGCAGCCTTGCACATCGCCGTAGCTGCCAGCGGAATTGGCCCCGGGGATGAGGTCATCACTTCACCCGTCACTGATATGGGATCCGTAATTGGATCGATCTACCAGCAGGCGGTGCCAGTCTTCGCGGACCTGGATCCAGGCAGCTATAACCTCGACGTCTCCGACCTGGAGCGACGAATCACATCCAAGACCAAGGCAATCATCGCAGTCCACATCGCCGGCAATCCCTGCGACATGAGGCCCCTCAGGGCCCTGGCTGATCGCCGCGGCCTGATCCTGATCGAGGACTGTGCACAGGCCTGGGGCGCCCGTTACCGCGGCCACCGCATCGGCACCATCGGGGACTTCGCCTGTTTCTCGCTGCAGGACTCCAAGCAGGTGACGTGTGGAGACGGTGGCATCGTCGCTTCCCCGCACCAGCGCTTTGGCGCTCTGCTGCAGAAGTTTGGTGACAAGGGAAACGATCGAGTCCAGCGTGGCGGGTTCCAGGTCTTCGCCACCAACTATCGGATGAGCGAACCCCAGGCGGCGGTTGCCGCGGCGCAGATGGAGCGAGTCGAGGCGATTGCGGCTCGGCGTGAAAGGCTGGGTCGCATCCTGAGTGAGAATCTGGATCCCATACCCGGCCTTCGTGCTCACCGGGTGCATCCCCGCGACCGAGCCGTCTTCTACTTCTACATGTTCCGCTGGGAGCCGGAAGTCTTCCGCTGCAGCCGGACCCAGTTCGTCAAGGCCCTTGTAGCCGAGGGAGTGCGTGCGAGCGAGGGATACATAAGGGCTCCGCTGTACGGGGAGCCGGTCTTCCGGGAGCATGGTTTCTTCGCCGGCCGCTGGCCCATCAAGGAGCTGGGGCTAACGGATATGGACTACAGCAAGCATCATTGTCCCGAGGCCGAAAGGATCCTGAAAACGGGAATCCGCCTGCCTTTGCACGAAGGCATGTCGGAGGATGACGTCCTGGCCATGGCGACAGCCGTTCGGAAGGTTGCCCTCCACTACGCTGCATGAGTCTCTTCGAGAACCCCGGCGGCGGACTCGCACCCATCGACTGGATCATCGTCGCCCTGTACGCCCTCGGGACCATCCTCCTGGGCAGCTACTACTCCCGCCGTCAGACTAGCCTGGAGGAGTACTTTACCGGCGGCGGAAAGATGAATCCGACGCTGATCGGGGTCTCCCTGATGGCCACCTCCCTAAGCAGCATCGGCTACCTCTCCATCCCGGGAGAGGCTATTGCCAAAGGCCCGGTGGGACTGGCCAATATGCTGGCTCACCCCTTCATCTTCGTGGTGGTTGGCTTCATGTTCGGTCTTTTCTTCTTTGCCTTTTTCGTGCCCTTTGCCCGCCCCCTGGGCGTGGCTGCCGGTGCAGTCTGTGGTCTGGCGACAGCCGTGCTCCTCGCCTATTCTGGTCCTATCTTCGGAAGGGACCCGGTCACCGGGACAGATCCGGTGAGCTTCATGTGGATCGCACCGGCTGCGCTGGTCGTAAATCTGACCGCGGGCACCCTCATCAGCTACGGCCTGCATGTCTCCCAGAAAAGTCCGAAGGGAGAGTGAGCAGTGAACAGTAAGAAACAGTAAGCAGTAAGCAGTGAGCAGTTCCAGAAAGAGCCTCATCTAAACACTGCCACCAATCAGCATCACGAAACGGTGATAAGCCCAACAGAGCCGCGCACGACTTGAATCGTCAGCAATCTGGGGCCGCGCTTCAAGGAGAGAGCGGACAACTCGTCCGGCGCTTCCCGCGCTCGCACAATCTCCAGTGCTCAATCAAAGTTCCCACCTGGAAAATCCAGCGACGCCGACAAAAAAGAAACCGCTGGGCGGCTAGTTTCCCTGAAGTGACAGTTTCTCGGGCATGATCTTGCGCTTCCGGATTCGAAGCGGTACCCCGAAATTGGCATCGGCATCCGAATCGGTGCCCGTTTCCCGGCTCAGGAAAAGCGGTACGTCCTCCGATTCAGGATTGGTCCTATCGTGAGCGGTCGGGAAGCTGCGCATGATGATTCGCTGCTCCCGGTTAAGGGTTTCGATCCACTGGGGATCCGACTGGCGTCGATCTCCCTCCCAGAGCCAGGACGGGCAATAGCTCACAAAAAGGTTCTTTCGAATGACGTCGGTCTCGTTGACGTCGACCCGATGCCAGGTCCCGCAGTGCATCACCGTGATGGTCCCGGCCGGGACACAGAGAGGCACTTCGCCGGGGACACTCTCATGGGTATAGTAATGCTCGAACTCCTGAGTTCGATGACTGCCCGGCATATAGATGAAATTGGCCATCCCGGGATGGGGCAGATCCGTCAACCAGTAGCCGATGCAGAGGCGCAGCGGGAGCTCGGGAGAGAAGACAGCATAGGGGGTAGCACGGGGGGAATCGGGATGCCAGGTGCTTCGATCTGTCTTCCTGCCGCGGACGAAAACATCCGAGCGCTGAACCTTCAACAGCTCACCGTAGAGATCATAGGCAAACCCCAGATGTCTGGGATGATCGATCAGCTCGCTCAGAACCGGATCCGCTGCCACTGCGTGGGAACGACGATAGTCCTGACCTGAGGCGAATTTGGGATCCGAAGCACAGACCCGATCGATAGCCTCGATATACCGGTCCACCTCGTCGCGGGAAAGGGCGTTTTCGAAAATGAGCATCCCGTTTCCCATGAACTCTTCCCATTGCTCAACGGTGAAACCCCGTGGCGCTACTCGATATGAATTCTCTGTCACTGAACTCCTCCTAGAGACCCGCCTTCGGATGCCAACGTATCCACTACATTGGGGGGTACGCCGAACACCACTCGAATGACCTCACGCCGCAAGGAACCCACCAAGGCCTGGGCGCCTGTCATCTGAGTCATCGAATCAGATATCCCATGCGCTTACCGGAGTCGGGGGAAATCCAGAACGTTCAGGCATCCATGTTTCGTGATGCACAGCTGAAGAGGTCCAAGTGTTTTCACAGAGGCGACAGTGGATCGGTCACCAAGGAAAAAGCCGCTTAGACCCGGCTTCCAGGTGGATTGCACGATTACTCGCAGGCGCGGATTGCTGGGAAGGGCTAGGAGCCTGCGCCGAAGAAATCTCTATTTGACCCAGAAGGAGAACAAGCGCGCGTTGTAGAGGCGAAATCGGAAGCGAATGCGTTTTCCGATCATGGAACTGAGATCCTGTTGCCCCGTCCATTTGACTTCTGCAGCTAGATGATCGCCCTGAATGGATCGACAGCGATCCCGGCTCCAGCCATCCAGGACCGCGCGGCCCCGATCGTTGACCACCTCGACGCGTAGTTCGCCATCGCTGGCATCAGCATTGACGAACAAGCGGCTGCCATCGAAGCTTACGGCCCGGGTCTCCACGAAACCACCCTTTTCGTCGGAGGAAAAGTAGGCAAAACGGTCCCGCTTGAGCTTGGCTAGATGGATTGCGCTCCGATAGGGGTCGTCCGTCTGGAAACGGTGATTGATTCCGGTGTAGTAGAACCAGAGTTCATCTCCATGAACCTGGGGCCGCGAGGCCGCCAGCACCTGGCCTGTGTCGATCGCCCCATCACCGACTGGCGAAACCGGTATGAAGGATCCACGGTCTCCTACCTTGACCCACCTTCTCAGACTCGGATCTCGACTGGTGGAGAGCTTGACCGAGTTCACGCCCTCCTGGTTGCGGTTGGGACTATGGCCGCTGGACTCGAAGAAGTTGGGCAGGCCGATGTAGATCCCCTCGTACGGAAAGACTGGCATGTTATAGATCTCGGTGTTGTAGTGCTCAGGTTGGTTGACCGTCATCAGCCGGAGCCGGGGATTGGCGAGGTGTTCCTGGACTCGCCGCTCTCCCAAGAGCTGGTCGTAGGCATCGGCATGGAAGATCAGCTCGGGCGCCGTCCACTTCTCGAAATCCTTGCTCAGAGACAGGAAGACCGAGCGTCCGAACGGTCCTCGGTGTTTTACGGTAGCAATGAAGCGCTTGTTGACTTCATCGTAGTTCAGATGAGATTCGTCCTGGCTAGGAATCAGTGGGACATCGAGTTTGGTGAACACATACCCATCGGCCGAGACCAGCGGGTGTCGGTCCCTGGAGCCGATGAAGCCCTTGTATCGCCGCTCTGGGGTGCCGTCCGGATCCAGGAGAGCGTGCTGAATGCGGGCTTCAGGGGCCCCCTGAACCAGGACCAGATTGTTGTCCTTGGAACCCCGAAACTCCCGTTTGCCCAGTGAGGGCTTCTCCCACGTGATCCCGTCTTTGGATCGGGCGAACAGCGTCCCTGAGGAGGAGTCGTACCACATTTTCCAGACCTGTTCCTTGGGATCCCAGCAGGGAGCGCTCCGAATCTGGATGGTCTGGGTCTCGCCCGGATTCCAGTCGGGACCCAGTCCCTTTTCCCAGGGCCTGTCGGCTTTCACTACCGGATTGCCCTCGTACTTCACCGGCTGGTTGACCCGCCGTTCCACCCGATACAGCGATCCCACCAGGTAGTCGTCCAGGAAGAGCTGATGCTGCCCTGTGGCCAGGTGGACGCGTCCCGGCGGCGCCGCCCCTTGGACCCCTGGGATCAGCCCCGACATCACTAGCAAGAACCCTAGATATGTGCTTCGCTTCATAACCATCTCCATTAACTCGATTCGGGCGCGGCAGCGCTCAGCTGTTGGCTTCGGTCGACTCAGTTTCCAGCGCACTCGCTATGAAGTGCTCGGTGTCGATCGATACAGGCTCCCCCAGGCTCAAAGCCCTCATGATACAAAAGGTGGTGAGCGTGGTTGCGACCGACTCCTCGAACGGAATCGGCGAAGCGCCTCCCTTCTCCACGGTCTCGCGGAAGGCCTCCCATTCGCCCCTGTACCCCTTGTCCTGACGCAATCGTGTCCGGTGCACCTTCCGGCTTCCCCGCTCCCTCAGCTCCAACCTTTTGAAGTTGTCCAAGACGGACGTAGTGCCTCCGCCGAAGACCTCCACTCGCTCCTTGGAAAAGGATTTATCCCCGCAGGCCAGGTAGGAAATAGTCCCGACCGATCCGTTCGAGAAGTCCAGGGTGATGAGAGCGTTGTCCTTGCTGTAACGACCATCATCGGGCAGCGGACGCGCGTAGGCCTTAACCGGGAGTGCTCCCACCAGGTGAATGAGAAAGTCGACGAAATGACAGGCCTCCCCGATGATTCGCCCGCCCCCTTGGTGAGGATCATTTGTCCAGTGATCGCGCTCGAGATAGCCAGCGTTCACGCGATAGTGCACAGCCAGTGGCTCGTTGATGTCGCCAACGAATTTCTTCAGGTGCTTCGCGAGAGGGGCAAATCGTCGGTTGAAGCCCACCATCACCTGCGTGCTGTGGCCAGAATCCTGGTCGTTCTTGACGCGGATGATCTCCTTCAGCTCAGCTTCATTAAGGCACAAAGGCTTTTCGCAGAAGACGTGTTTTCCCGCCCGGAGCGAGTCCTTGACCTGACGGGCATGCAGATGATGCCGGGTCCCCACCAGAATGACGTTGATGCCAGGATCGGAGAGAACCTTCTCCTCCTCGCTGGTGCAATAGCGAAAACCGAAACGATCCGCCGTGTGGCGAGAACTGCTGCCCGTCAAGGTACAGACACCAACCAGACTCACATCCTCCATCTTCTTGAGTGCGGGTAGGATCATCGCTTTCACGAAGTTTCCGGCACCGAGCAGACCGAGGGTCAGGGTCGTCGCCCCCTGGGGCGACTGCGCAGACTCGGCGGGAAGGTCGATCCGCACCGCAGGTTGAGAGTCTGCGGGATATTGCAGTAAGACACCCAAAGACTTCTCCGGGTTCTTGCCGGAGATCAGCTCGTAGGCCTGGGGAGCGTTTTCGATCGGGAAACGGTGGGTGGTCAGAGCCTGGACGTCGACCTTCCCGGCAGCCAGGAGTTCGACGAACGCAAGCATATTTCTGTTTTCGGTCCAGCGGACGTAACCGATCCGATAGTCATGGCCCTCTTCCTCGTACTCGGGATCATAGCGCCCGGGACCATAGGAACGAGAAATACGGAAGCTTAATTCCTTTTCGTAGTAGTCACGCCGGGGGATATCCAGCCCTACCGCCCCGACGGCCACCACCCTCCCTCGATCACGAGCAATCTCGCGCGCCAGCGTCACCGGAGCGCTACTCGGAGTGGCGGCTGCGATGATAACGATATCAACTCCTAAACCCGCCGTATGATCTCTCGCAAGCGCTTCCATTTGGCTGTTGCTAGTCGCCGTCGCCTCACAGCCAAGCTGTCTTCCCAGGAGATTTCGATCTGGGTCCGGGTCCATTCCAATCACCCGACATCCAGCTGATTTTGCCAGCTGCACCGCCAGGAGGCCCACCAGGCCCAAGCCGATGACGGCGACGCTCTCGCCGAGCTGCATCTGGGACAGGCGCAGGCCGTGGAGAGCGATGGATCCAAGGGTGGTGTAAGCGGCTTCATCACCGCTTACGTGCTCGGGTACAACCGCAACCAGGTTCCGGGGAACAGAGACGATCTCAGCGTGGGCTGCGTGTCCCCCACCGGAGCAAGCGACCCGACTGCCGACCTGGATATCCACGATGTTCTCGGCAACCTCAATCACGGTTCCGGCACAGGAGTAACCCAGGACGACCGGTTCGCCTAGACGGCTCCTGGCGGCTTCGAGAGTCGAAAGAAGCCCATCCCGACGAGCCTTGTCCAGAACCATGCGTACCAGGTCGGGACGAGAACGCGCTTTGGAGACGATGTTTTTCTGGGCAAACTGTAGGGTTGTGCGCTCAGTCCCTGCGGAAACCAGGGAGGCCTCCACTCTTACCAGGACTCTGCCCGGGCCCAACTGAGGACTAGGAACCTCGACAACACGGGTCTGCCCACTGTTCATCTCTTGAATCAGCTGTTTCATCGTCGCGATTTGAACATCGTCGATTCTAACCGATGAGGCTGCCCTTCGATCCAAAGATTTGTACGCTTCAAACGGAAAGGCATGTTACAGCTTTACTCGTAGAAAACCTATAACCTATCGATCTGATACTCGACTATCCCTAAATATCGGCAGCTGATCCCTTTGAGCCACTTGCTACTCTTGCTAAGCTGAAACCTGAATAGTGAGCAGTGATAAAGTGAGCAGGGAGCAAGCAGTACCTATGAAGCGACTTCGAAGCCAAGCCACGACGTCAGCCCCAGACCCGGATCTTGGCGGCAAAAAGCTGGCCCGGCGAAGCTTTCTCGCCGGGGTCCCTGGGGGGTTACTTGTAGGCGGGATCGGAGGCATGACCCTCGAAGGACGCCAGAAAGAATCCTCGCCGCCTTCGATCCCAATCAAGACCCGGGAGGGAGAGCAGCTTCCCCTGGAGCTGGAACCTCTCGATCGGCAGATCTGGGAGGAAGAACTCTCTGCGTTTGTTCCCCAGAGAATCTTCGACGCCCATTGCCACATGTACCGGCGCGAGTTCGATCTGAATTATCGAGCGGCCCAGATCAACCGAACTGACTTCACGACCGAGACGGTTTGGAGAGACTGCGACTTGGAGGTCGTAAAGACGGCGGAAAGCGTGCTGATGCCGGAGCGTAAAATCACACGCCTGGCCTTTCCCTTCCCTTTCCAGCGATGCGACTTCGAAAGATCCAACCAATTCATCGCCGCCGAGATCGGCAAAGAACACGGATCGGCCGCCCTCATGTTGGTCGAGCCAGCGATGTCTTCGGAGCAGGTGGAGAAGACGATCCTTCGACATCGTCTGCTTGGCCTGAAACCCTATCCCAGATACTGCCTGAGGGAAGAGTGTCGGATCACTGATTTTCTGCCGGAGCACCAGATAGCCATCGCCGACCGCTATGGCCTTTTGATCATGCTTCACGTGGGAATGAAAAAATCCTTTGCCGACACGAGGAACCTAGACGACCTGTTGAGGTTGACGGAGAAATACCCAAGAGCCAAGTGGATTCTGGCCCACGGTGCCAGGAGCTTTGCTCCTTTTCCGATCGAGAAGGCGGCGCCAAAGCTGCGAGGCATTCCCAACATCTGGTACGAAGTTTCGGCCGTCTGCGCGATGGAATCCTTCGATGCCTTGTTCTCAGGGGTGGAGATCGATCGGATCCTCTACGGTGCGGATTCCGGGGACGTAGGATTCGGACGGGGGAAGATCGTCTTTTACGGGAGGAGCTGGGGTGATCTGACACCCCGCACCAACAACCTCGGTGGGCAGTTGACCTTCTATCTCTACGAGCAGCTGCTAGCGATGCGGAAGGCGGCCCTTCGCATCGGCCTGACCCGGAAGCAGATCGAAGACATTTTCTTCACAACCGCAGATCGGCTGGTTGGTTCGGTGGTCGAAGCGATGAAGAACGCCCCACAGGTCTGACAAGCAGGTTCTCTTGCTTGGCCCTGTCCCTTCCCGGAGAGTCTGGAAACTGGTCTTGATCAGAAGAGCCGGCCCAAAGAAAAGTAGACCTTGTGACGGCCAGCTTCGCCCCAGCTGGTGCCGACGAAGAAGGGTCCGATCAGGGTTTCGGCAACCACTCCCAGGGAGGCGCTATTATGATAATCCCTGGGGCCGGCTCGTTCGAAGACGGTTCCGAAATCATGCCAGCCGGTAACGTAGACTTTCTTTCCCACAACCAGGGGAAGTTCTGCCACCTCGTGTAGGTATCCGGGACTAACGAGGAAATAGCGGGATCCCCGGAATTCGTCGACTCCGAATGCACCTAGACGGGAGAGTCCCCCCAGGGTGAATTGCTGCAAGGGCGGCGCTGTGTTTCCAAAGCTGGTCCCCCCGGCGAGGCGCATGAGGATGGAGTTCTTTTGCCCCAGGGGGACTGCATTGGAAACCCTCAACTCCGACTGCATGAAGCGGGTCGATGCCCCCGGGCTCTTGAAGAACCAGGAACCGCTGAGCTCGAATCCCAGTCCCTTCCTGGGAACGATCGGACTGTCCCGACCGTCGTGGATCCAGCCCACCTGAGCCTTGCTGATCATGCCGTCTAAAGAAGGCAACAGGGGATCACCCAGGACCACTCTTGCGTCTGAGTAGGCAACTTGGAAGCCAAGGCGCAGCTCGTCCCGACGGCTTCCCAGGTGGTGGCCCACGTCGAAACCCGCCCCTGCGAATCTGGAACTGTACTGCGCCTGGCGCTTCCCATTCTGGTAAAGGCTGGTGAGATCTCTCCCGGCGAACAAGTGCGGAGCGAAGAAAAACCCTGAATTGAAGGGTCGGTAGTACTCGGTAGCAAACCAGGGCTGTGAGCCGAGACTTGTATCTACACGCCACTCGGAGCCGTAGGTGCCCACATCGAAGAACGTTAATCGGCTCTGGATGTTGAACTGCACACTGTCGGCTTCGGAGTTGTTGGCTAGGAGGGCCAGATTGATGAAAGGGGGACCGTGTCTCTTCTCCTGGCTGTCAATAGCCAGGACGTCCCCTGGGTCTCTTCTTTGGACGCGGTAGCCCACCTGGGACCAGCGTCCCGATCCCTGGATTCGGTTCAGATCGGATTCGAGCTTTTCAGGATCGAGCTTACTTCCAAGATGCCGTGCCAACCTCTTCCTGGTTTCGGGCAAGACCCTTTTTCGAGTCCCACTGGACTCAACGACATCAGGCTGGAATTCGTCTTTGCGGCTGCGCGATGCTCTCGAGTCTAGATGTTCACGCCATTCCGACTCACTCAGGGAGTACTGCTCGAAGAAGGCGGCATGTTTTTCCGCTGCCTCAAAACCCTTCTCAGCAATGGCCTCCCCCTTGTCGAAGTCGATGGCGGTAAAAGGACCTAGATCAGGCTCAATAGTCAGCTCCGCCCTGCGGCGGCTGGCGAGAGTGTTTTCGAGGATCATGATGTCAATGGTTTGACTGAGGATAGTGACCATGGAAATCAGCTCTTCTCGCCTTTTGAGTGGAGACGACACGTCCACTGCGATGATGACTTCGGCACCCATCTCCTGGACTGCCCCGGTGGGCAGGTTGTCCAACAGACCGCCGTCCACCAGTAGCTGATCACCGTTCTCTACAGGGGGAAAGGCGCCCGGTACGGCGATGGTAGCCCTCAGAGCCCTCGACAGGGAGCCACTCTTCAGGAGTTCCCTTCTACCAGTCACCAGGTCGACAGCCGTGCACCGGAAGGGGATTGGAAGTTCGTCGAAGTTGTCCACAGTGGCATAGTCCAGCGTCAGGCCGTCGATCAGGAGCCCGATGGAGTGACCCGAGAACAAGGCATCGGAGAGTCTCAATCCCTTCTTCCATCCGAGTTCAATGAAGTTCGGAAAGACTCGACGGTCTCCCTTTCTCCGAAAGCTCAAGTCCTGAAACTGACCACCGGCTGCCAACAGGGTGTCCCACTCCAGCTGACCTATAAGCTTCCGCATCTCCGACGGCTCCATTCCCATGGCATAGAGACCTCCCACCAAACCACCCATGCTGGTGCCGGCAATGTAGTCCACCGGGATGCGATTCTGATGGAACCACTCAAGAGCACCCAGATGTGCAAAGCCCCGGGCCCCACCCCCTCCGAGTACCAGTCCAATGCAGGGACGCTTCTCGGTAGGACCTGCTAGGCCGTTTTGACCGGTCGTCAACAGGATCACGAGCAGGAAGGGTGCAACGACGCTTCTATGGGGGTATGGCTTCACTTTTGGTGCCTCCGTGTCTTGTGGATTCCTGCTGCGACTGTGCTTGAGGAGTCCCCCGGGAGTCAAACTACCGGGGAAGTAGACCTGCCTTGATTTGTGGCTATCGAAGTTCCTCTGCGTTCCTGTCCTCGGTTTCTTGCAAGAGTCGACGCTGCCAGACAAAACTTGCTTCACCGACCCCGTGGGTGCAGGCGAGACAGTAGGATTGCCCGGACATTCATTGCAAGACTCCGAGCCCATCCGGGAGACGGCCTGGATCTGCAGCTGCGCTGGAAATCTGGCTCCGACCTGGCTTCCTTGGTTGGAAGGGCCTTACAATTGCGCTTCGTCTTGAAGAATGCCAGTCTCTATTCGTACTGGGCAACAAAGGCCCTGAACCCGTCTTAGTGGAGGCAGCCACCATGAAGATTCTACGACGAGAGTTTCTGATCCGAGGGGGTGCAGCCGCCGTGAGCCTTCCGCTAGTGGCGCTGGGAAGAGGTAAGACTAGGGCGGCCGCTCCCATCCCAATCCTGGATATCCATCAACATCCGCACTTTGACAAGAGGTCGGTGAAACTTCTGATGGTGCACCAGCGATTCCACAACGTCACCACGACCGTACTGCTTCCTGGTGATGGATGGATGTACCGCAGAATGAGTGGCAATGACGAGGCGTGGAGTCACGTCAGGATGTATCCTGACGAGATCGTCACCTTTTGCAACGTAGACCCGGAGCGGGAGGATGCAGTCCAGGTCCTGCAGAAGCACCTGGACAAAGGGGCGTTGGGCATCGGGGAGCAGAAGTTCGAGCTGGATGCCGACTCACCTCAGATGCGACGAGTCTACGACGTCGCCCGAGATTACGGCGTACCTGTCTTGCTCCATTTCGGCTCGAAGCACAACCACGGATTCGAGCGATTTCACAAGATACTCGAGGCTTATCCGCAGGTAGGCTTCCTTGGACATGCGGGCACCTGGTGGAGCAACATAAGCCGGGACGGGAAACAGAAGGGGCGAGTCCATAGAGGAGGACTCAGTGACAAGCTCCTGGCCGACTATCCCAACATGTACGGCGATCTGTCAGCCGGCTCCGGCCTGAACGCCCTCAGCCGGGACAAGGATTTCGCAGCCGATTTCGTGCTTCGCCACTCCCGCAAGCTGATCTGGGGAAGTGACTGTTTCTGCCACGACGGCAAAGGGGCGACATATCCTCCGGGCTACTGCACTGCCCAGCGCTCATTGGATTTGCTGCGGGGGTATGTCCAGGATCCGGGCATCCTGAGACGGATCACCTACGACAACGGCGCCCGTCTACTGAAGCTGGCCAAGCGTGGCAAACAGCCCCCGGCGCCGCCCACGAGGTCCAGCAGGTCCTGAGGTGCGAATAGACCCCGCCTTGGAAAGCGTCCAAAGCGAGGCTCCTTCCACAACCTCTTTAATTCCTACCGCTCGATTTGCTTCTGTATGTTGGCCAGCGCCTCCCGGAGTTCGTGGATCTCGTGCTGCTGTTGTTTGAGTTTTTCGTTGAGCTGGGAAATATAGATGTGGGAGATTTCCAGTTCCTCCAGCATTCCCCGACGGTGAGCGCCCACTTCCAGGATCTCATTGCCGTACTCATCTACCCACCGAGCCGGCACGGCCGGCAGATGCTGCTCCCTCCACATGCGGTCGGCGTGATCCTCGATGGTGTCGAGCGGATAGCCTTCCTGGAAAACGAAATCGGCGTGTAACTCCGCTCCACGGTGGAAGATGGCGCCGTTGACGTCGAGTCTTCCCTGGGGACTCACGGTGTTGATCCCCACGAAGCCGGTCAGCTTGTCGATGAAAAGCGTAGACTCTCCTGCTGGGGCGTTCCCTGCGGCGCTGTCGTATCGGAGAATGTTCAACCCATTGGACACATGTCTCTCATCGTTCTCGATCGTAAATCCCAGCTGGTTGTCGAACGATCGAAAGTGGATACCCCCTCGAAATCGGTTGCCTCCAGCAGTCCTGAGCGCAAGATAGGTGTCCTGCTCTTCGGCGAAACTCCCGATATTGAGCCTCTCATTCGGACGGGATGCGTTATGTCCGAGGAAAGGTTGATCGGCGATGATAAGTTGACCCGTGTTGGTCAATAGCATCCACTCCTTGATACCTCTTTCTTCTCCCACGGCAAAACGGATATCGTCGGAGCCCTGCAGAAAGTCCAGACCGAAGATACTCCCTTGGAAGCCCCCCAGCCGGATGTTTCCATTGACGTGAAGTTGCTCAGTGGGCTCCGTGGTCCCTATTCCGAGGAACCCGTTGGCGGTCAGGCGCATCTGTTCGTTTGCGGCAACATTGTCGGTGAAGAAACGGAGGTCGTTGAAGCCGACCAGGGCATCCACGCCAAAGATGCTGGCATCGTCGGCCAGGCGAATATTGCCGACAGGATCGACAGTGCCAAAAGGTGGTGGCTCTGGAGAGGTGGTCGCAATGGTGGCGAGAAGATTGGTACTTGCTTCCTGGGTGAGCGCTACCGATCCGACGGGCAGCGGCGAGGAGGAGACCTGTACCGTACCTTCGAAATCCGTCAACCCTTCAAATAGCTCGGTAAGAAACACCGCCCGCTGTTGCAGGGCGCCTAGAGGGAAGGAGGCTTCCGGCTGGACCTCGTTGCCGTCGCCATCGAAGATGCGAACGGTGACGTCAGTCCCCTGCTCGGCACTGGCATTGTTAACCGCCACACCCGTGTCGAGGCGCTCGTTGACGAAGCCGAAGAACCGGGATTCGCTGGAAACGTTACTGGCCAGGACGCCAACGCGATTCAAGCCGGTAATCTCAAAAAACTCAGTCACCGTGAAGGAACTGGCAGCCGAGAGCTTCGCCCACCCGACACTCAACAAACCATCAGCACCTCCGAACGTCCTCGACTCCGTCCCGCCTGGGGCAACCGCTACCACTCGATCTTCCAGTGGGTTACCCGCCGAGTCATAAAGCTGGATGGTGACATCAACCCCGTCCTGCCCCGGGTTATGGATGGAAAAGACGGTGGTCGCGCCACCGTTGACGACGAGCTGCGTGAATTGTTGCTCTCGGCTTCCGATGATTCCAGCTGCCAGGTTGGTTACCACTAGCAAGCATATGGAAGCCACCACCGAGCTGAACCAGGTGCCATCCCTTCGAACCATGCCATTCCGTTTTCGGTCTTGTGAAGTCATTACAATCCCTCCCCTTGGTGAAGCGAAACTAAGTACACTGCTCTGTCAAATACTAGATCTTTGGGTCTGGAAGGGCAATCTCAGAGGATGGCGTATATGTTAATCCGAAGAATAGATGGAACGATTCTCCTTACCATACCGAGGTCCAGCCACTCCCCCGTCGGCACCTGCATCAGGACGGCGTTGGTGAGCGCTCTGCCTCAAGGCTCCAGCCCCATGCGGTGCAGCGGCAGTGGGCAGTCCCCATTCTGGGAGGATCTGTTCTACGGAGGTGCTGCGAAGTTCGATCAAGGTTATGCCCTGCCACCGGCTTGGCTCTTTCGGAAAGGCAGTTTTTAGCAACCTGGCCCGAGATCCCATCCGAAGAGAGCCCCTCTATTGTGATCACCCGGAGACCCTTGGAGTGGAACTACCCGGAGTGACCCAGGGACGGTTCCAGCCTGGATGGCTCCCTGCGGCGAACAGTCGCCAACCGCTCCATTGTGAGGAAGAGGGTTGGGATCAGGAAAAGGGTAATGAATGTAGATGAAATCAAGCCGCCGATCAGAACCCGGGCCATGGGCACCTGAAGCTCCGCACCTTCTCCGATTCCTATGGCCATGGGGGTGAGTCCCAGAACCGTGGTGAGTGTGGTCATCAGGATGGGTCGAAGCCGTCGCCGGCCCCCCGTAACCAGTGAATCGACCACAGACAATCCATGTTGGCGATGGAGCTGTAAGACGTAGTCGACCAACACAATGGCATTGTTGACCACGATTCCTACCAACATGATCAGGCCGATGAACCCCTGGATGTTGAAGGTCGTCTCGGTCAAGAACAGCGCCAATACCACCCCAATCAAGGCGAGGGGGATGGAGAACATGATCAGGAAGGGATATTTGAATGACTCAAACTGAGCTGCCATGACCAGATACACCAGGATCACCGCGAGGACGAAGCTGATCTGCAGCAGAAAAGTTGCCTCCTCTTGCTCTTCCCATTCGCCGGAGAACACAAGCGCGATGTCGGGAGATGTCACCAGCGGTCGCACTTCTCCTTCCAACTCACGCACGATCGATCCCATGTCGCGGGTCCCCGAAAGGTTACCCGACACGGAGACGATTCTCTGTTGATCCTTTCGGGAAATCGAATTAGGTCCTTCGCTTCGCTCAAACTTTACCAATGTGTGGAGCGGCACCACCAATCCAGCTGGAGTCTGGATGGGGATGGCCATCACATCTTCAGTGCTGAGCCGGTCCTCTTCTTTATAGCGAACCAGAATCTCATACTCGTCCCCTCCCTCTCTGAAATAGCTGGCTATGGTTCCCCCTATACTTGCGCGAACCGTGGTCGCGACGTTTGAGACCGTGAGTCCCATGGTTGCCGCCTTGGCCCGATCGATCCTGATATGACTTTCTGGCCGTCCTGGACTTCGACTGATGCTGGCGTCAGAAACTCCTTCTAGCGACTCCATGATTCTTTTGATCTGGACAGCCAAGTCGAAGCATTGGCTCATGTCGTAGCCGCGAACGTCGAGAGTGAGACGATCTCCCTCGCTTTCGGTGGCCCAACGCATGGCATAGTTACCTCCGCTGGTACGGACACGAGAGATCGCCCCGGGGAAGTCCGCGAACGTCGGTCGCAAGGCCTGGGCGATTTCCTGACTGCTGCGCTCTCGCTGGGCGAGCGGAACCAGGTAGGCCCGAACGGTGACGGTATTGGTGTTGGCCGTTCTCCAACCTCCGGCTGAACCGACCTCCACCAGGAGGCTCTCGACTTCGGGTACCTGCTCTCGCACCATTTTCTCAGCCTTGTGCGCGATCTGATCCGTCACCTCCAACCGGGTCCCTTCAGGCATCTTCAGCCTGATCCGGATCTGACCCTCATCCGTTTCCGGCTGCAGCTCGAGTCCAATGAATGGCAGCAGCAGATAACCCGCAACCACCAAGAGGACGCTGCTCGAAATGATCAAGATGGGATGTCTCAAGGACCATCCAAGAGACTCTCCGTAACTCCTGTCCAATCCGTCCATCCACTGACCACTTCTGTGGACGATCCCATAGATCCAACTCTTGGGATTGGGTTCTCGGACACGGATGAACCGGCTGGAAAGAAAGGGAACCAGCGTGAGCGACACGAGGAGCGAACTGAAAAGCGAAAACGACACCACCCAGGCCAGCTGCTGAAACATGACTCCCGACATCCCACTCATGAAAACCACCGGCAGGAAGACCGCAATCGTCGTCAGAGTCGAGGCGGTGATGGCCAGAGCCACCTCCTTGGTGGCGTTTCGAGCCGCTGCTTTCTTATCTTCCCCATCCTGCCGGTGTCGAAAGATGTTCTCGAGTACGACAATCGCATTGTCGACGAGCACACCCACCCCCAGTGCGAGCCCTCCGAAAGTGATGACGTTCAGCGTAAATCCGCTGAAATACATCAGCCCGAAGGCGGCCAACACCGAGATAGGTATCGAGATGGCAACGACCAGCATGCTGCGGAAATTCCGGAGGAATATCAGGAGAATAAAAACTGCCAGAAGGGAGCCGTAAAGGGCGGCGTCCCGAACATTCGCCACAGCCCTAGAGATGAATTTTGCCGTGTCGTAGAGGGCGTAGATTCGGACCTGTGGATAGTCGCGATTGATTCTTTCGATCTCCTCCTCTACGTCCTGCGACACCTGGACGGTGTTGGCTCCTGACTGCTTGCGGACGCCCATCCGCATTCCAGGGACGCCATTGACACGAACCAGATTTCGAATCTCCTGATGGCTGTCTTCGACCCTGGCTACGTCCTTGATGTAGATGGGCGTTCCCTGTCGGATGGTCACCATGGTTCGACGGATCTCGTCCAGGGACGCGTACTCGCCCTCGGTTCGCATCAGGACTTCAAAGGTATCTTCGACGACGTGACCGGCGGGCTCATTTAGATTCTCTCGGCGCACTGCCGTCATGACCTGGGCCGGGCTGATTCGCAGCGTGTGCATCTTGGCGCGATCCATCACGACGTGGATCTCACGCTCCAGCCCTCCCCAGATATCCGCCTGGGCGACTCCTGGAATTCTCTCGAATCGGTACTGAATCTGCTTTTCCGCAAACTCACGCAGGTCTCTGGGATGCATTTCGCTGGAAACCCCCAGAAACATGATCGGGAAGATGCTGAGATCGTACTTGTACAAGGTCGGGGGGTCGGCATCTTCTGGAAGCTGCCCTCGGATGCGATCAATCCTTGTGCGTAGCTCGTCGGCGGCCGAGTCCAGATCGATGCCCCACTCGAAAGAGACACGAACCCGGCTGGTTCCTTCCGAAGACTGCGAAGTCAATTCCTTGATGCCAGGGGTGGAGGCCAGTGTTCGTTCCAGCGGAATGCTGATCAGCTCTTCCATCTCCTGAGGTCCCACGCCTTCGTATCTCGTGGTGACGCTGATGGTAGGAAAAGAGACATCCGGCATCAGGTCAACTGGGAGGTGAACGAACGAAACTCCGCCCATCAAGCCCACGATCAGGAAGACCACCATGATGAAGACAGGCCGCCGGATTGCTAAATCGGGAAGATTCATTCTGCCCTCACCTCGTCACCATCGTTCAGATTCTGTGCTCCGGTGCTCACAATCTGGGCGCCTTCCTGCAGGCCTCTGAGAACCTCCACTACGTCGTCCTCGATTCGACCAATCTCAATTTCCCGGAAAACAGTGGTTCGGTCACGGGTCAGGAAATAGACTCCCTGTTGAGCGCCCCGAGAGAGGAGTGCAGAGCGGGGGATGCTGAGCGCGGTTTCAGAGATTCTAGCGTCAATTTTCACGTGGGCGAACATCCCAGGCTTCAAGGTGCCGTCACGATTCACGATTTCGATCTCGACATCGGCGCTCCGAGTCTCAGGATTGAGGTAGGGGCTGATGCGCGTGATGGTGCCTTGGTAGACCCTATCCGGATAGACGTCGACGACGATTTCGGACCGTAAGCCCACTCGAATACGGCTGATTCCGCTTTCAGACACCGGTACCAGGGTCTTGACCCGCTCCAGATTCAGTACCGACACAATGGGCACGCTGGGATTCACCAGCGCACCAGGGTCGAGATGGCGGATCCCGACAAAGCCATTCAGCGGAGAGTAGATCCGTGTCTGATCGTGCTGAATCTTGAGCTCACTCAGTGAGGCCTCAGCCTGCCTGACCTGGGCCCTGACCAACTCCAGCTGTGCCTGTGCGACCCGCATCCTGCTCACCAGATCCTCCAGATCCTGGGTTGCGATCAGATTCTCTTGGTGAAGCTCACGGTAGCGGGCGACCTGGATCTTCAGGTTCTCGTAAGTGGCTTCTTCGCGGCTCACGGCCGCAGCAGCCACCGAAATAGCAGCCTCTGCACGGTGGATCTGCTGCAGTAGATCCACATCATCCACTATCGCCAGCAGCTGTTCCTTGCTGACGCGATCACCCCGATCGACCAGGACTTCACGAAGACGTCCACTTATCCGAGACATGACCTCGACCACCGCCTGAGGCTTCAGTTCACCCAAGAGCTCGAGATTGGTTTCAAATGCGTGAGGCCGAACGGTGGCAGTTTCGACAAGCAGAGCCGATCCCTGGCCTGGGGCGTCCATGGACCCCACGGACAGCTCGCGATACAGACGCAAGCCCACCCAGGTCAACAGGCCACCCAGAACCAGAACGAGAATCAGTCTTTTCAAAACGGCGACACTCCTTGGGGAGGAAAAGGATCATCCCCTTTTACCCTATTGGTCAGTATTGGTCAGTTTCAGGCAAAACCTCAAGTCTTCGGGTAGAACCGTCCCCATGTTGTGATTCCTGGATATACGACAGCAAGCCGGTTTGTTTCTCCTCCTGCCCACATTTTTTCGTGATTTCCTGGAAATACGACCGTAGCCCTGGCGCGAAGTAACCATATGCATCACCGCTTGATTCTCGTCGTACTTGCTGCCAGGGGTGGACACAAGGGTTGTCCCCCCGAAAAACCCCATCCATTAGGAGAACTCTCTGTAAGTGATTGATTTCATGGGTGCCAGAGGGGGGACTCGAACCCCCACGAGGAGTAAACCTCGCCAGATTTTGAGTCTGATCGGCCACGGAGTGAAAAGCTACGAAATAGTGCGAAAGACTTTAATCCTCGCGGGTTTTCGCCAACCAGACGAGGTGATTCGTTGAGCTTCATTGAGCTTCGTAGGTGGACGAAAAGTGGACGGAGCTCCGAACGGGAGTTGAACACTTGGCCTTCGGTGGCTCCCTCCTTTCACCAAAAGCTGTGCTGCCAATCTCCGGTCTCTGCTTGCATCTTTTCCACAATACCAGGAAGGGGAGATGGCCGCTTGACGGTCAGCGGGTGAGGGACTGAAGTGGCCCACTCAGAGGGCTTGGGTCGGATTTATGGCCCTCTCGCGAACCGTCATCATAAAACTGTCGATCTGCGACCGACGAGTTTTATTGTGCCGCAGCTCCGGGCAAATCCTCCCCCAAAGCTGCGGGGCCCAGACGGGTGAGGCCCCGCAAGAGACGGGAGTCCAGAGGTGAAAACCATGTAGATCCAAACCAGACGGAAAGGCGCAAGACCGCTCAAGGTCGCAAATGCCGAAGCTCATGTAATTCTGCTGAGCCGAGCCCTAGGGCAGAATAGGCTACACATCAACCCGTCGACAGTCCCCTCCCGGACGAGAACAACGATCGAGGAGACTACAGCTTACATAGGAACGCGCCATCCAGACGCGCTCTGGAAGGTACTCTGGAGCTATAAGACGATGCGCCCACGATAAAGTCGCTCGACTGTAGCAAAGGCGAGCATCTGCCCGGCAAAATTCGGACCAGAGGCCGACGGAATCGAAGTCCAAACCAAAAAAGGGATCAAAGTACTTTTATTTCAATTACTTGTGGAGTTTTGTGGTAGGGAGAATGGTTGGGGCTATTCTCCCTACGATACGGAGCCTGGATTCACTCCCCTGTTGGCACCAGCCGCTTGAGTTCTTCAAACCAGTTTAGGACGACTTGCCCGCACGACGACTTGGAGCATTACGAACCTCATGGTTGTACCACCGGTGACGGCCTACCGCAGGGGTTGGACGGACGCTGAGTGCTGGCTCCTCAACGCTGAAAAAGTGCTTCACTGGTTGGGAGACCACAGGAGCAAAAGGGAGGCTCCATGCCGCGCTGTGCTGACCCGTGGAGATATCAGCAGTCTTAGAAGCAACTAGCCCGCATTTCTCACACCCAGTCTGCTACGAGGCCGCAATCATCCGCCCTGACTGCGTTACGCTCCTTCGGCCTCCTCGACGTACTGCACGAGTACGACTGCGGGGGCCTCGGTCGCAAGCCTTGCCAGGACGGCGCTTTCGGCCTCTCGCGACGACCGGGTGTGAGAAATGCGGGCTAGTATGGGGACTTGCCTGGATTCCTAGCCTGGCGCCTGCCCAAGAGAAGGGGGCGGTTCTATGGTTTGAGGGCCAAGGTGTGTTCGGTGTGCTCGCCGATGGCCTTGTCGCTGAACCACCAGTAGACCTTTCTCCCATCCATGAAATCGTCTATCTGGTCTTTCTGGTGCGAACTGAATAGCCGGCCTGTCACTCCACCAGGCAGCACAGCAGCGACTTTGTCCGGGTCAGCTAAATCAGCCACCATTCGCAGTGAAGCGCAGTGGATCACAGAGAATGGCGCAGATAGCTCGTACATGCCGCGGAACAAGGTCTCACCTGACCCACCGAAGGCCATAGTCCCACTACCCAGCAATCCCTTCCCCAGGCCGGTTCGACGGAGGGGACTGACGAGTTCGAGGGTATGCAGCTTGCCCCAGATCCAGCTTTCCATATCATTTCCGACGCGGGCCTCGAGCTGGGTTCTGGTTTTCAGAGCTGCCCTGCGAAAGAGGTCGTCCACTGTCTCCACTCGCTCTGCCGTGCTCCTGTCATCGAACCAGAGGGAGGAGCGGCTCAGTATCATCTGTTGAAGCCGCTCCTGCCAGAAGTACCAGTTCCTCAACAGGGTCGTCGTCAACTCAGATCCGAGCTCGTCCTCGAACACCGCCCTGGCGAAGTTGATGTACGTCGCCTGGAAGATCGTAGGAGCGATCAGATGGGGTTCATCGACGAACTTCCAGTTGGACAATATTTCGCCCATCTCGCGAGTCTGCTCATCCGTCAAGAGGGCTATGGCCATGATGGGCGCGATCTTCTCCGCCATCAGATTCTTCACATCACGCTGTGCTTGCCAGTGGAAGTCCACAGACTTTGGGCCAGGACGTTCCATCAGCTCCTTCAGCCGCCTGTAACGGTAGGAGTGGGAAAAGTAGGATGAGTAGTAAAAGGGGTAGTTGTGGGGCACGGTCTTTTGATTGCATGTCCCGAGCCATCCTCGAAGCGGATTGTCGTCAT
This sequence comes from Acidobacteriota bacterium, assembly GCA_965218775.1. Lineage (GTDB taxonomy): Bacteria > Acidobacteriota > UBA6911 > RPQK01 > JAJDTT01 > CAUZIZ01. Next base: position 410,976 of record CBDCLS010000003.1, read on the forward strand.
GAGGCATCTCGGTGTGCGAGATCCAGTCTGTCCAGTTGTCTTGTTCGCCTGTCACGAGGTGGGGGAAAGTGGCGCTTCCTTGGGAGCGGATTGGGATGCTACCCGAGGCTCTGTAACCTATGTTACCTGCAGAGTCTGCGAACACAAAGTTCACACAGAGCATCGGGATCTCTGCCAGGGCCCCGTGAAGGTCCGTCGTCGAATTGGCAGCGAGGATTCGTGAAAAGTCCAGCGAGCGCTGCATCTTCTCCGCAGGTGCCCACCGAAGCGTTATAACCCTATCTGTGCTCAGGCCTGGGAGTACATCCGAGACGACCGGTCCCCTCCGTGTGAGCCTAATCTCAAACTCTTCCTGACGAAAGCCTTCCGGCGACTCTTTGTCCTTGATCCTGAGGCTCTCGGTAATGACCTCAAAGGGCATCCCTTATGTGGAGCTCCACATAAGGGATGACATGTAAAGCGTTGCGTTATGTGAAGTAGGTCCTCCCTGAGATCGCTACGATGCCCATCAGTCAACCTTTGACGGTAGCCGAGGTCGGTGCAGTACTGCACATAATACTGGCCTCCTTTGAGAGTTCATCGAGCCATTGGAGGATGCCCGGCTGGAGCCATTTGGAACGGCGGCTGGCCGGCGTTTTGACGTGAGGGGCTTCGGCGGCCTGCAGCGCTTTGCGTTTCATCTTCATGTCGATCTCCACATAGCCGTGAGTGGTGTTCAGATCCGCATGACCCATCCAGTCCTTGACGACACTGAGATCGTTGCCCGACTGTAGAAGGTGCATCGCCGTCGAGTGTCTCAGCAGGTGAGGACTGAGGCGCTTGGCTTGGATCGAAGGACAGCTCTGTGCCGCTTGGGCTCCGTGTCGACGCACAATATAGCGAATCCCAAAACGGGTAATCGGCCGGCCCTGGGCATTGACAAAAACAGAGGGCACGTCCGCGGGATCGGGATCTCGGCCCCCCAGATAGGTTTGCAAGGCGGCCACCGTCTCGGGCCAGAGCGGGCAGACGCGCTCTTTGTTGCCTTTGCCGGTGAGGCGGACCTGGAACGGGGCCTCCAGACGTAAGTCGGTCCGCTCGAGGTCGACCGCTTCTTGAACCCGGGCACCGGTGTTGTACAGAAACAGGAGCAGGGCATAATCTCGCCGGCCGTTTCGCGAGCTCTGATCGACGCTCTCGAGCAGAGCCCGCAGCTCCTGATCCTCGAGATAGTCGATAGTTCGGTGCTCGGTCCGCTTCAGGGGAATGGCGCAGATGCGCTGAGAGCGGCCCAAGAGCAACGGCTCTTGTTCGCCCACATAGCGGAAGAAACTATGCAGGGCAGCCAGCCGGTTGTTGCGCGTTCGAGGGCTATTGCCTCGGGAGACTTCGAGGTGCTCCAGAAAGGCGGTGACCACTTGGTGGTCGACGTCCTCGACGGTGAGCTTATCGACGGGTTTGCCCAGACGCTCACGGGCAAAGCGGAGAAAGAGCTTCAGAGCGTCCCGGTAACTAACAATGGTATTGCGACTCAGCCCCCTTTGTCCGGCGAGGTAGTCGTGGAAAAATCCCTCGACGAAACGGGCGATCAGGTGGGTGGCGTTCATGGTGCTTCTCCCTTCGGCAAGATGTTTTGGCGAAAGTTCGCCCGGAAACGCTCTTGGGCCTGCTCGAGTAACTCCGCCGTAGCTCGGAGGTAGACTTGAGTCGAGGTGACGCTAACATGGCCCAGATAAGTGGCCAGAAGCGGCAACAGCGCCTGCGGGTCTTTGCCCTCCCGATACCAACTGAGCAGGCGCGTCGAGGCATAGCTGTGACGCAGGTCATGGAGGCGGGGCCCGGGACACCCCTTTCCCCCGCGCAAACCGCAGCGGCTGAGACATTGCCGGAGGGCAAAATCAGCGTTGGTATGATACAGACGGTGTCCGGTGAGGGTGACGAACAGGGGACGGTCTGATCCCCGCGGATAGGCTCGGCAACGCTGCTTGCGGTAGCGCCCCAGCACCCGCGAGGTGGAAGCCGAGAGGGGAACCAGACGCGACTTGCCGAACTTGCCCCGGTGGATGTAAAGCAACTGCTGCGGCAGATCAAGATCGCCTAGATTCAGGGCAAAGGCCTCGCCGCAACGCAGCCCGGTGGTGTACAGCAGTCCGAAGAAAGTCCAGTAAGTCTGGGGTCGCAACGAGCCCGAAGGCCCCAAACGGCGCGCCGCCTGTAGCAGCGCTTGGATCTCGCTTTGGGTATAGATATGGGGAACCCGTAGGGGCCGGCGCTCCAGGGAGCGGATGCGTGGCGGGAGGTAAGCTTCGGGTTCAAACTGACGCAGGTAGCGACAGAACTGGCGCACGACGGCCAGGCGGTTTCCGCGCGAGCCTGGGTGCAGGGGCTCGAGCGTGCTGAGATAGCGCTGCAGGAGATCGCGCGTGGGCCACGGCCCTTGAAACCCTTCCTGCTGAAGGAAGCGGTCGAAAGGTCGCAGCAGTTGGATCTGAGCGCGGGCGTCGACGCCGCCCAGAGTTCGAAACTCGACGTAGGCACCAAGGCGCTCGGCCAGCGTGCTGAGAAAGTTTGACTGGGGCATGATTACACCTCCTCCGGCCAGGGCAGGGGCAAGTCTCGGAGCCGGCTCAGGTCGACTTTGGTGTAGAGGAAGCTGCTGTTGATGTGACGGTGCCCCAGCAGATCGGCGATCGTCTTGAGGGATTGCCCCTGAGCGAGCATCCGGGTGGCGAAGCCATAACGGAAGGCATGAGAGCCTTTGGCAGATCCGTCGATCCCGGCTTGGCGCAGGCGAGAGGCCACCATCACCGAAACCGTAGACGGCTCGGTCAGCGGGTGAATCGGGGCCTTGGCGGTCAAGAAGACTTCCGGGTAGGGAGCGGGCGGACGTCCCTGACGAAGGTACTCCAGGACGGCTTCGCCGGCTGCCTCGGTCAGCGGCACCCGCACCGGCTTGCCTCCCTTGTGGGCGGGAAAGTGGATCTGCTGCTCTCTCCAGCGGAGGTCTTGAAGTCGGAGGGCGCGAATCTGGCCTCCTCGGACTCCGTAGGTGTCCAGCAGTTGGAGGATGGCAAAATCGCGCCGGCCCAGGGCCGTCGTCCGATCGATGCCCTCGAGCAGCTTCCGGGCTTGCTGCTCGGACAGACCCTGGGGAACGTGCGACAGCCGGTAGCTGCGGATCGGGGGCACGGCCTGTGCCAGATCGCGCTGGAGGGACCCGTGCTGATGAGCGAAGCGGAAGAAGTTGCGTAAGATGCCTTGCAGGCGTCGAGGGAGGCTTTTGCCCCGGCCTTCGGTGACGTGGGCGAAGCCGGCTTGAACCTGCTCCGGTCTCAGTTGAGCCAAAGCTTGCCGATCGGAAGCGACACCCACCTCCTCCAGGAAAGCCAGCAGATAACGGCGGTGCAGATCGATCGTCCTCTGAGCCCGGCCGCCTTCGCCCTTCAAGTACTCTAGAAACTCCTCCAGAACGCCGGGTAGCTCCAATGCCGGCTGGGGGCAAGGCGCGAGCAGATCTCGCTCGCACAGATACGTCAAGAAGCAGCGAACCGACCTCGGGACCTCCCCGTGTTGGCGCCGCCGCCCACCGCCACATCGGCAGCGTGGCAGATGCTGGCCGATAAACTGTTGCGCGAGCTCTTCGTCCACCTCGCGAGCCGCTTGGAGGCCCCCGTCTCGAAGGTATTGATTGAAGTGCGACACTTGCCAGACTCGGCGGCGCACCACGTCACGACAGAATCCTTGCTCGCGAAGCCACTCACCGAAGCGGTCCATCTCCGCACCCAGTGGCGCCATTCGAAAACGCTTCAGGGCCTCCCGACTACGAAATAGATCTTCCAAGGGCATGACAACCTCCTTTTCTGTCCCAGAGGCGGGACTCCAAAGGGCTGTCATGCACCAGAATTATGTGGAGTACAAGCGCGGACCGGTGGCACGAAGCCGCGATATCGAAAGGATTCTGGCGTGAAGCAGATCGATCACTTCACATAACACAACGCTTCACATGTCAGCGACACCTTCCCTTCCAGGTAGTGGTCCGGGCGATCTGGGTCCAGTGTTTCCACGTACAGATCCTGCATGTCACCGTAGTTGTTGGTGGGGGCGATGGCTATGGAGCCAGTGCGGCCAACGATCATGCCCGGCAAACCAGGTACGTTGGCGCCTACAGCCCTCACCTCTGGCGTGATCAGACCCACGGGATACCAGACTCCTGGCAGTATTCTCGGATCCAAGTGAGGGTCGCTTGCGAGAATGGGCTTCCCCCCGGGTGAGAGGGCGGATGAAACCACCCAGTTGTTGCTTCCCAGAGCCAGCGGAGGCGCGACTGTAGTGAAATTAAAGCTATCGGCTGTGGCCGGACGGAAGCCTATGGTGGCAAGATCGCTCGGTATCGGCTCTGGGTCACCGAGATCCAAAGGGTCATCAGGATTCAGATTGACCGGGAGGATCTCCCGCGCTCGACTTCGCCCCACTCGCTCAACCAACATCTGTGCCACCACCTCGTGCTTGAGGTTAGCCGACGTGGAGAAGGCCATGTAATAGAGCACACACAGCGAGTCGAGCACCGTCCAAGACTCCGGGCTAACGCCGACCAAGCTGAACTCCAGAGCCATGTCAGCCGGGCAGTTCCTGATGAAGGCGTTGACGCCATCTGCATAGTCTTGAAAGTAATCCCTGGTCTTCTTGTCCAGGATCTCGAGCTGTTTTCTGGCGATACGGTGGAGACCAATGGTTCGCCAGTGGAGGTCCAGGCTCCTGGCCTTCTCTCCTGCCAGTTCGCTCATTCTTCCCTGGGTCAGCAAGCGGGTCAGGTGCATCTGAAAGAGGCGATCCTGGGCTGTCACGAAGCCCTGGGCCATGAGAGCATCGGGCAGGTTCTGGGCGTAGATATAGGCCATTCCCTTTTCATCCCGCTTCACGGCCACAGCTTCTCTGAGACCCGCAACAGTCAGTTCACCATCTTTCTGATAGTCGTTGAGGTAGGGCAGCACGGCCAGGCTAGAAAGAAGCAGAGCGATGAGGATTAGACCGGTCCAGGCGAGGCACTTCAGCCACTTCATATTCGCTTCTCCCCTTTTCCGACCATCACAGCTCGCCCGAACTGTCTCTACCACTTCTCGACAGGTGGAGCAGCTGAGCTAGAATTGTCTCAATTTGGCCCGTGTCCTTAAGCAAGTCGCCGTGCTGCTGTGGGGTCTTGTGCTGCGAGTAGGGCACTCCTTGAGGTGGCATGGCTTTGGAGAATCCTACGCGGCCATCACCCGGCTCCCGGTGGCCCGTCTTGAAATCCCAGCCTCCAATGGAGCATGGCCCACCTTTCACAACCGTTCGCAAAGTTGGATGGCTATCACTGGCCAGAACCGAGATCGGGGGATACGGGAGCGTCTGCCTAGACACAAGAAGGGATCTAAACTGACGTGCGCGTCCCAGTGCCCGGCGAAGGTGCTCCCGTTGCTCCTCAGTGACGCTGGAGGATCTGGAGGTTGAGAAGATTCCCAACTGTTGGCGCTCCCAGTCATCAGCCGAATACCAATTGTGTGGAATGGTCTCTCCATTCTGTTCCACCAGTCCGGAGTCGTTAGGCTCTGACGGGAAGACGTAGTACGAGGAAACAAAGGTGAATAAGATCCGGGGACTTAGGATGTGCCCGTTCAGACCGGTTGCGGTGCCCGCGTGCAGGTCCTCTAGAAAACTAACTGAGGAGCCGAATGGTGCGCCGGCGAAAAGCAGGCTGTGGAACAGATTTGGAGTGCGGTTGAGAGCCACGAAGCTGATAAGGCTGCCCATACTATGGGCCACCACTTGAACCTTGGCTTCTCGGTGCCGATTACTGATCGCCCCTAAAAAGGCTGTAAACCGGTCGACGGTTTCGAGATTGTCCCGACGCCAGTCATAGGCGAAGGGGTAGAATGCACGACCAGACCCGCTGGCCCAATCCAGGAAAGTACCGTAGATATCGCGCCAGGCTACCGCCTCGATCGGGCCTTCCACGACCAGTTCATCGTGCCGCTGCACCTCACCATCCCACCAGAGGGGCAGCCTCAGGTCGGCTGAAGCGAGTCCCAAGGCTTGCCTAAGGGTAATCCAACACCGAAGCCCGTTGGGTTTTGATAGGATGCTTCCCTTGTTGCCGTGGATGAACACCAGTGGAGGCAACCCCGCCTCCGCTTGTCCATCCTGTGCCCTCCTGGGATGAGTCAGGCTCTTAATAGCGATGATCCCGACGAGTGACACAAGGGCTACAGTCAAAGCGATTTCTCCCCTTTTCATAAGCAGCCGTCGCCTCTTCTCTACTGCTTGCCGACGCGGCAGAACTCAGTCACCACACCGTAGACACCTTGGACCACCATTGCCATGCGATCGTAGTCGAGCGTCTCAGGAAGATCTTGTGGAGTGTGGTAGTTGGGGTTTCGGTAGTGTGCTGTATCTGTGATCATCACCACAGGGTATCCCGCTTCCCAGTAATAGCGGTGGTCCGACCAGTCGATGCCGGGAACCCACTCCGGCGCAGAGATGGAGTAGACGGGAAGCAGTGAGGCCCCTCGCATCGCACCCTTGACTCGACGCACCGTTTCCCCTTGACCCAGCTTCCCCACAACAGCGATGAAATCGCCCCGGGACGGATAGAAAAGCTTCAACAAGGAGAGGGGAAAGTGCTGACTGCCCTCCGCATCGCTGAAGAAGCCGATCATTTCCAGGGAGACCATGAGATCGACGTGCACGTCCTGCTGCTGAAGAGACCTGACGTGGACGGCACTCCCGGTGTTGGAAGTCCGAAAATGAGGAGGCTCCTCCAGAGTGTAGGCGACGAGCTCGACCGTCATGGCCAGAGGGCTGCTGCCCAGTAGTCGCCCTAGCTCGATGAGACCGGCCACTCCACTGGCGTTGTCGTCGGCCGCCGGCAGCTCTTCCCACGCATCGTAGTGGGCTCCCACCACCAGACGTTCCCTCGTATCTGGTCCCAGTCTCAGAATCACGTTGATATACGTCTCGCCGCCGACCTGGTACGTCTGTTCCACAGGACTCTTTCCTGTAGCCTCTCGTAACTGACTGCCAATGTATTCGGCAACACGGTCGAGGACCTCCGGATGAGCCTCATTTCTGGGGAAGAACCTCTCGCTCAGCATCCGCACGTGGGTCTCAAGCTGCGCTGCCTCAACTCCCAGCGGGGTTTGGGACCCCCCGGCCACGGGGAGGAAGGGTTGGGTTACACAGATCCAGGCTGTTGCGAGCAAGAGCGCGAATCCAGCTAGAACGACGATTAGCGTCATCTTGACTCCCTTTCTCATGTCCCCCCAACCTCCCCAGGACGAGTGAGCCTCCAGAGCGGTGAAAGATTTGAACTATTAGACGGTCCCGTCTCACGTCAGGGAACCTCCATCCACCGTTTCTGCTGAGAGGTTAACTCGTGGTGGAGGAGGGCAGCCACGGGTGTTGTGATGCTTCTTCAAGTGTCACAGAGGTCAGAATAGGGCGGCCTCCGACGCCGTTGCCTGTTTCATCCTTGAGGCTCGAGATCCGCCTATTCGTGAAGAGCAAACCTCCACCGTGGCACCGAGAGAAATGGAAACAGACCATGTGATTCTCGGAAACAGCGAGTGACCCGTCGGCAAGAACGGTCTCAGGGCTTCATTCCCTCCTCGAGCCGCTCGATGCACTTCGGAGAGACCATCCGATAGTGAACCAGATTTCTGGACTTGACTCGGCTCTTCGTGATCGAGTCGCAGAACACGACATCGGCCCACTCCAGACCCTCACCCTCCTGTGAGGGGAGCAGGTACTCCCGCATTCTATGGCGCTGGCCAATGAGGGGCGCCAGCAGACCCCTCGCTGTCAGAAGGAAGGTCTCGCTTACGGATACCACAGCGATCAGAGAAGGTCTCTCCAAGCTGCGCACGATATTGAAGTGTTCCTTTGCCTCGCTGAAGGTGAGCCCGACCACGGCACCGTCCTTGGAAACCAGCGTTCTCACGTCGGGCAGCAGGCCGAGGGGGGTAGTGACAAGAGCACCCGCCGATAAGGACCGATTAGCGGAAAGCTGCTCCAGTGAGCAGGCTTCCACAGGGTAGGGGAGATTCTCTCTGAGCTCAACCCGGAGCAGGTGACGCATACCAGGATCATCCACACTCACCACCAGGATGTGATCAGGTGACTGAGCCATGAGGCGCTCCTGAACACGCTGGCGAAGCTGCTGAACGGTGTACCCATGTTCCCGGGCAGCCTGGATGGTCTCGTTGATCAGGTCGTCCAGATCCTTGGAGGCGGGAGGATCGGACAACTCTTCTGCCGAACGTACCATCATCCGGCTCCCGTGCCGGCGTACCAACCAGTCACGGGACACCAGGTCTTGGTAGGCCTGACTGACCGTGTTGTGATGAATCTTCAATCGTCGGGCCAGGGCTCGGACGCTGGGAAGGTCCTGGCCCGGCCGCAGCCTCCCCGTGGCGATCAGGAAGACGATCTGCTCCGTTAGCTGCTGCCGGATCGGAAAGTCGCTGTCCCGACTGATCTGAATGTCCATCGTTCCGAAGGAGCCGCTCGTGAAAGAGAGACCTGAGATTGGAATCCCAACTTGGACCGCATTGTACATGCTCCTCTGTCTTGTGACAGCCGGGAAACTGTCACGGCCTCGATGGTACCAAGAACCGTGGCCACCCGTGACGAAAGAGGAATTCAACCAGTCGTCCGGGTGGTCACCTGGTTGTTCGTGGGTACTCTCAGTACCTGGTCGGCTGGAATCGCATCGGCGTACATCCTGTCTGACGGACCGGGGACTCTCTACGCCCAGTTCGGAGTTGTGCTTTCTCTTGCGATGCTTCTGCGGTGGAGCCTATCGACCACACTGCGCATCCTTGCCGTCCCTTCCTTGCATTGACTTGCGGACTCCAGACTAAGAGCAACCTACTCAGCGAGTTTCTGCGGGTACTTAGATCTCTGGGTCTGGAAGGGCAATCTCAGAGGATGGCATCTCAGCGAATGGCGTATATATTAATCCGAAGGATAGATGGATCCATTCTCAGCTACCATACGGAACCAGGATTCAGTCCCAAGAATATGCGGTCATCCGTCACGAGAAGATCAGAAGAACTCGAATCCGACGTTGATATCAGGAACGTCGGCTAATTCCAGGAAGGTCCGTCCAAAGGAGGCCAACCGATGCGACCTAACCCCAGGGCAAGTCGTTCTAAGGAAGGTTCTACGGCTGTGAAGATCCCACTGACGACCTGCTGAACCGGGAATCGCTCTTCTCATGGCCTCAACCTGAGTTCACCTGAACTCCAACGCATAAAGCTTCGGATAGGCTCCCTGCCCCGAGAAGTATATCCTCACCTTGAAAGAGGCGCTCTCCAGGTCACGGAGATTCTGGCCCTTCCAGAGGATCTCCCGGATGATAAAATCACCTGACAAGCGGGGGCTATCACGCCTCGAGTAGCCTGTGATGATCTGACCGGAGCGTCCGTCTAGCAGCTCCACCTCCAGATGGGCCTTGTCCCCGCAATCCGCGTTCAGGTAAAGGTGGGAAGCCGAGCCGCGGCGGATGGGGATCGTGGTCAGGCTTCCCTGTGCACGTTTTTCGGTCAGCCCCAAGTGGGTGAAGCCGTCCAGCCTCACGGTGGCCAGCCCCCCCGAGGTGTTGTACTCATACTGGCCGCAGGTCCCACCGTAGTAAAGTTTGATCTGCTCACCGTCCACCAACGGCAGGAAGGGAGAGACGATCTCACAGTCCCACTCACCTGGATCTCCCAGCGCCAGGACCTTTTCGCCCGGCTTCACGAAGACGAATTTCTCGCCGTCCCGGCTGACGGCCAGTTCCACATCCAGCCGCTCTCCACTGTATTGGTATTGGTAGAAGGCGAGATAGTAGCCATGATACGGCCAGACCGTCATGTCGTGGATCTGCTCCACTTTACCCCCCAGGACCGGCGGCTTGCCCCGGGCGAGGGGGTCCAGAACCGGGTTCCCGATGTGAGCGGTCCACTGCAGGCCGTCGCTACTGTAGGCGTAGCTGCCGCCGCGCCGGGCCAGGTTCAGCGCCGAAAAGCCGTAGGCCTTGTACCTCTTTGCTGGATCCCTCTCTTTTCTGTCGTTGAGCAGTGTAAGAGGAAAGAAAGAAAAGGGCTTGCCGGCGGAGAAGTGGACCTCCGCTCTCTCCTCCCGCCAGTGAATGCCGTCCCCGGAGGTGAACAGAGCGCCGTTGATGGACTCGCTCCAGGGGTCCAGCCGGCCCGCCCTGGCCTCGTCATTCTGCATCCCGTAGTTGGAGAACCGGATCAGCTGGTAGCGGCGCTGCCGGTCGGCGTCTCCGGGATCGTGGCAAACCATGGGGACATATGGGATGTCCGGGATCCAATTGGTCTCTTTGCGGCCCCCAAACGCTGCCAGAGCCAGATTGACTCGTCGGAAAGTGAGCCCATCCCGGCTCTCTGCATACCCGACCCGGAACCACTCCCACCAGGGCTGGCTCGAGTCCACCAGGAGACCCGAGTACCACAGGCGGTAGATACCTTCCTCCTTGATTACCCGCATCCAGGTGCCGGCGCTGTGGCTGTCGAAGGCACCCGGTGGGCCGGAGCCGAGAATGGGATTGCCCCCGTATTTTCGAGCCGGATTGAGTCTCAGTTCGAGCCCGTCCAGGGTTTGGATCTCCTTCAGGTCCAGGAACAGCACCTTCCTGCCCGGTTCAGCCTCCAGGCCCGGCACTTGGATGAGATGAAACGCCGTTACCGGGAACCGGGTCTCGTGGGCCAGCGTGAGGGCGATTCCGGTGCTGTCGGCCCCCGTCTCCTCTTGGACCGAAAGCAGATCCACGGACAGGTGATTGTCCTCCATTCGTGGGGAGTTGCGGATCAGCCGAGGACCGTTGTGGATAGGACCCCAGGTGGTGCCCAGCCAGCGGGAGTAGAAGACATGGCGCCGCGCGCTGTTGATGAAGAAGAGCCACGGTACCCCGTAGCGATCCGTGGCGATCTGTGGTGAGTGCAAGGTATCCCAGTGGAGCCGGCTGTCCAGCTGGCTCAGAGGGTGCCTTTCTGCAGGCTCTTCCTCAACAAAGGTGTACTCCAGAAGCGAATGGTCGCTTTCGAAGATCGCCAGGAGCCGATCTCCCGTGGGTAGCATCACCGGGCGGTAGGCCCGGGCCACCAGCTTCCGGGCGGCCCCTAGCGAACTGGTCTTCAGGTTCGCGATTCCTCCTGCCAGGTACCAGGTGTCCTCGTAGATGTCGTGCCAGGCCAGATAGAATCGTCCACTCCGGTCCACCTGGAGGCTGGGGGGCGCGACCCCATAACCCTCGGTGACCCTTCCCCACCTCCATCGGCGGCCCATCCTGCCGACCGAGATCCCGGTCCGGTGCTCTCCCCGATCCACGCTCCAGGCCACCCACACGCTCCCGTCGGGCGCGAGGGTAATGTCCCCCACCCGGGATGCCGACGGTTCGAGGACAAGCGCACCTGCCGTCCCCAATTCGGGATGGAGCCAGATCTGGTCTTCCTTGAGCTCCGCGCGGGCCCGTATCCTATCCAGGTCCATCAACGCATAGGCGGACAATCCCTGCTCTGTACTCCACACCAGGTGGAGCCGGTTCCTTCCGTCGATGGCCATGCCGGCGGAGAAGAGGGGATCGCCGGGTCGGCTCACGGGGAGGGAAAGCTCGGCAGGCGGGTAGAAATCCTCCAGGGACGACGGCGATGCCCCTCTTGAGTAACGGAGGGAGAAGACCGGCCTGCCCTGGGTGTCCGGCCGAGAGGTGAGGAGCCAGTACCTGCCACCGGTGGTGCGGGCAACCCGCTTGCTGATGGCCCGGTCGAAGTGCCGGCGCAGGGACTCCTTAACCGGCGCCCAGACGAACTCTGAGAGGGTAAGGGCGGCAATCAGCAGCAGTCCCCCCAACTTGGCGCACATGCCCACATTCGTCATTTGGTCCATCCGCGTCGTGAATGGGTCAGATCAGCAGCAGGGACGTCGTCTTCCAGCACCTTGGCTAGTCCGAAGTCCAGCAGCTTGACCTTGGCCTCCGGTGTGACCTTGACGTTGGCGGGCTTTAGATCGCGGTGGATGATCCCGCCTTCGTGGGCGGCTTCCAGACCCTCGGCAATTTGTCGGCAGATTTCGAGGGCCTCCTCAACACCCAGGGGACCTTTGCTCAGCCTCTCGGCGAGGGTCTCACCCTCGACCAGCTCCAGGACCAGAAAGCGCACTCCATCGGACTCTTCCAGGCCATGGATCGCCGCAACGTTGGGGTGATTGAGGGAGGCCAAGACCTGAGCCTCGCGTCGAAACCTGGCCAACCTCTCGGCGTCCTGGGTAAATCGTTCAGGGAGAACCTTGATGGCGACTTTGCGCTTCAGAGTGGTGTCCTCGGCTCGATACACCTCCCCCATCCCGCCTTCACCTAGCTTGTCAGTGATCTTGTAGTGGGGAATGGTCTGGCCTATCAACGAGCCTCCAGACTGCTGGGGAGTCTATGTGGCAATACTAGATCTTTGGGTCTGGAAGGGCAATGCCAGGGGACGGCATATATAGAAATCGGGTGCTTCTTCAGGCAAGTGTTGTTATGCCATTTCCCCTCCAGTGCCCAAACTGGTCAGACCTTACATCCAATCTAGGGTACCGTGCGACAATCAGCATCAGGAAGAATAAGAAGAACGCGGCCTGGCTCGTGAATAGTTCCCGGAAGGAGAGCCTCTTCTTAGCCAGTCCAGCTTGCACGGCTGGAGTTCGTAGCGTCTTGCCAAACTTCAAAGCCCTGTGCGGTCGCAGAAAATTGTAATAGGCCATGAGCAAAGCCACCTGACCTTCCAAGAATTCCGTGCGGCGGGCGTGGCAAGGGGTGCGACGGCCCAGATAGGAACAGCCCTGGCGGATGGTCAGATTGTGGCGCTCGATGAAACTCGTGTTGAGAGTGCTGGAATCCTCGGAATGAAACAGTGCTTCCTCCAGTTCTGCTTGTGTTCCGAGAAGGACTCTACGGTCGACCCGGACCACCCGATTCTCCCGGCGCTTCTTGATGACCTGGCCGTAGATGCAGACGCCCAAGAGCAACCTTTTCGCCGCCCACTCGTACATCTCGAACCCGTCGCTGGTGAGGAGAAAACGGTGTTCGATCCGGCCTCGCTGAAGGGCCTGGCGCAACACTCGCTTGATGTTTCGGAAGTTCCGTCGTCCGATCTCGAAGGAGACCCAGAGTCTGGACCACACTTCCAAGCTGGTCAGCACCCAGCTCACTCGCTTCTTTGCTCCGATGAATGTCCTGATCTCGTCGGCTTGAAGCTCGCGGATGAGGAAGCCTTTCAGCATCCGATCGTTGAACCGGGCAGCATATCTGGCCGCCGATTCAAGCCACCGGGCGACTGTGCCCCAAGCCATCCGTTTGATCCTGGCCATAGTCGAAATCGCAAGACCGTGGACACACATGCGGACGACTTCATCGAACAAAGACCTGGGCTTGTGCAGCCGATAATAGGGTGTTCCGTGGGTGGAAGAGAAGGTTCGGCCGCACTGATTGCAGCGGTAGCGCCGCCGTCGACCCTGTCTGGTGATGTAGAAGGAGTGGCGGATGATGTTGCCTTTGCCGGACTGTCCTCTCAAGGAGCAATCGGGGTTTGGACAGCAGCGAGATCGTGTTCTGCTCTTGTTGGGCTTGCTTTGCCGTATTACGCCCTAAGGGTCTGCGCAAAAATAACTTGGCATTTTGGCATCTCATTTTCACACCATCTTCGGCCGCTCCTCAATCGCGAAATCCTCAACGTAGACCCGGCTACGCCTGCGGTTTCGCTCAATCGTTCGCGGCCAAATCTGGTGCAAATCTGAGCGCCAATTCTACCAAGTTATTCTTGCGCAGACCCTAACCCGGATTTCTCAAGGAGAAAGCCGAAAGGGCGATTTTAGTCGATTTCTCGACGCCGGTCTGGGTCAAAGGCGCCGCTGAGGGCGGTGCAGAGTACGACAGGCGTCGTGAGGCCTGTGTCGAGCGCGGAAAACCGGTTTTTCAGACACACCTCAGGCGCCTCAGTTGCAGACGGCTGGGATTTCCGACTTTCCTTGGCTCAACCGAGCTGTTGAAGCTGGGCCAAGGCTTGGGCATAGAGTGCTTGGTAAGGATAACCCTCGCTCAAGGACAGACTCACCCGCCGGACACTGACAGTAGCGTAACTTCTTTTCTGTAAATTCTGGTCAGGCCTGGGTCGGAAAGACAGAGGTCTGGGACAGGATTCTCCAAAAACAGAAACGTCTATCTGGCAAGGAGAATCAAATGAACCCAGACCTGGAAAAGAGAGTACCACGGGAGATCCTGGCGGAGTTGATCGAGGAAGGAACAGAAGCCTTTCGAGGAATCCTGGAGAAGCTGTTCAACGTGGCCATGCAGTTGGAAAGAAGCGAGTTTCTGGGAGCGGAAGCGTACGAGAGAACAGCCAGTCGGCGAGGCTATCGAAACGGATTCAAAGGCAAGCGGATTCAGACTCGAGTGGGAGAGCTGCACTTGGAGATTCCACAGGTGCGTGGGTTGAGGTTTTATCCCAAGTCGCTGGAGAGGGGTTGCCGTTCGGAGAAGGCCCTGAAGCTGGCCATTGCCGAGATGTATGTGATGGGAGTCTCGACGAGGAAAGTCACCGAGATCACGGAGCAGCTGTGTGGGTTGGAGATCTCGGCCACCCAGGTCTCGAGAGTGGCCGGGATGCTGGACGAAGAGCTGGAAGAGTTTCGAAGCCGGGAGCTGGGAGAGTATCCGATCGTGTATCTGGATGCCCACTACGAGAAGGTTCGAAGAGACGGCAGGGTGCAGGACGTGGCCATCCTGAAAGCCATAGGAGTCAATCGTTTCGGAACGCGGGAGGTGTTGGGTCTGAGCACCAGGATCAGTGAAGCGGAGGTGCATTGGCGAGGGTTTCTGGGAGATCTGCACAAGCGTGGACTGAGAGGGGTCGAGCTGTTTGTCAGTGACGATCACGAAGGACTGAAGGCGGCCAGGCGGGCAGTTTATCCGTCGGTGCCCTGGAACCGTTGTCAGTTTCACCTGAGTAAAAACGCCCAACAATATGCTCGCCGCAAAGAGGACAAGCCCCGCATCGCCCAGGCCATGCGGGACATTTTCGATGCCCCGTCTCGAGAAGATGCCGAGGAGCTCAAGGGTAAAGTCGTCAAGAAGTTCGAAAAGATTGCACCGGAGTTCGTGAGCTGGCTGGAAGAGAACGTGGATGAAGGGCTGACAGTGTTTGATTTTCCGAGGAGCTGGTGGCGAAGGATCCGAACCATCAACGGACTGGAGAGACTGCACCGGGAGATCCGGAGACGAACCCGGGTGGTGGGAATCTTTCCCCACGAAGCGTCGGCGCTGCGGCTCATCTCGGCTGTGCTTGCAGAGATACACGAGGAGTGGTTAACCGGCCGGCAATACCTGAACCTGGCCGGCTGGAAAACACAAGTGGAGCAATTCTTCCCTACAGGCCCTAAAGAAAATTACAGAAAAACGGTTGCTTAACCGACACTGACCCGAATCTGGCCTCCTATCTTCAACAGTTTGAGGCGAATTGTCTGGCATTGCGCCTTCGCCCACTGGGTCCCCTTCAAAGCGACACGCCTCAACGTGTGCAGCAGATTATAGGCCACCGAGGAGAACCACAACCGCAGCTGATTGCTCTTGATGAGGTGCGTCGAGGTCCGATCGGCAAACAGCTCCAGCTGCTGTTCCTTGATCCGATTCTCCGCCTCCCCTCGCGCGCAGTACAGCTGCTCGTACAGCTTTTGGGCGGGCCACCACTTCGCTCCCAGCGAGGTGACGACAAAGCGGGGATTGGATCCCTTACCCGTGGACTCGGCCTTGCCCACCACTCGCCGCTCTTGACTCCAGCTCTTGCGCGTCTGGTAACGAAAGTCCTTATAGACTCGGGCGCTGCTGCCGCTCGCTTGTTGAAGCGCCTGGGCCTGTTCCAGCTCCGACTCCAGGGTCCCCTCTAAGCGCTGATTGCGGGCCAGACCGAAGACGTAATCCACTCGATGCTCCTCACACCATTTCATCAACGCCTCGCGCGCAAAGCTGCTGTCCGCCCGCAGCGTAATGCGGACCTTCGGCCACTTCGCCCGCAGTTGTCCCACGATCCGCTCCATCTCCTGGACCGCTCCTTCGGAGCCATCCAGATTCGACACCCGTAGCTTGGCCCCCAGCACATACCCCTCGCAAAACACATACAGGGGCAGGTAGCAGTAACACCGGTAGTAGCCATGGTAGAAACGACCCTCCTGCTCTCCGTGCAGCGGATCATCCGTCGCATCCAGGTCCAACACCAGCTCCTTGGGTTTACCGCCTCGCACCCGAATGAACTGCTCCACCAAAAACGCTTCCACCGCCGCTTCATCCACCGGCGTCTTGCGATATTTATCCTGCGTCACCGAGGACAACTCCAAACGATTGAGTGTGCTCTTGCCGGCACACGCCTTGCCCCGATCCGCTTCCGCTCGCCGATCCCTCCCCAAGGGATCTTCCTTGCCCACCAACACCGCCATCAGCGGATCCGTCCGTAGCTCCTCATGATCGTTGAGATCCTCATAGCCCAAGGCCAGTCCATAAATCCGCTGCCCCACCAGCTCCTCCACACTGAACTCGGTGAAGCGAGGATCGCGCCGGTCCCCAAAGCAGGCGGCCAAGCCGCTAATGAACCCATAGCGGCTCTCCACCTCCCGTAACAGCAACCCTCCGGCGTCTGAAGTGATCTGTCCCCCGTTGAATTCTGCCTCCACTCGGCGACCCTCCAGCCCTTGAAACTCCAGCTTAGAAGCGATACACTCTGTCGTCATAGTAGTCAGCTCCTTGTGTTTGTTAAGTCTTTGTTAACACAGACTTTATACCACATTGAGCTGACTGCTTTTTCTTATCCTTGAGAAATCCGGGCTAAGCGGTGAACTCCATGTGGACGACTTGCGGACTACACGTCCATGTGGACCGGTTGGGTCAACGCTGCGCCGTCAGTGCGGATTTGGGAGCCGTGGCGGTCGGATTCAGCACTTCGTACGGCCCGCCCCGCTAGAATGTTGGGCGTAAGAGCACAGCCGTCGGAATGATGTCGAGAAATGATTTCGCATCGAGCGATCAGACCTCAGCGCGTTCTGCAGTCTGACGTAGTGTGGACCCAAATCGAGTCCGCCTGAGGCGACTAACGGAAATCTGAGCCGATCGCGAGTTGCATCGGTTGTTCGCAACAGTTATCGGCGAAGAGGTAGAATCGGGCCAGCATGATCGGCCAGACGATCACCCACTACAAGATCACCGACAAGCTCGGGGAAGGGGGAATGGGCGTTGTCTACAAGGCCGAGGACACCACTCTTGGCCGCACGGTGGCCCTTAAGTTTCTCGCCTCTCACCTGGTCGAGGACCAAGAAGGTCGGCAGCGTTTCATTCACGAGGCCAAAGCGGCTGCGGCCCTTGACCACCCCAACATCTGTACCGTCTACGAGGTCAACCAAGAGCAAGACGAGACCTTCATCGCGATTGCCTACGTCGAGGGCCAAAGCGTCAAGCAAAAGATCGAGGCGCGCCCGCTTAAGCTCGACGAGGCTCTCGACATCACTATTCAAACGGGCCAGGGCCTAAAAGCAGCACACCAGAAGGCAATCGTTCACCGCGACATCAAACCCGCCAACCTGATGCTGACCGAGGAAGGCCAAGTCAAGATCATGGACTTCGGGTTGGCACACGTTGCGGCGCAAACCAAGCTCACCAAAACCGGAGCCTCACTGGGTACGGTGGCCTACATGTCACCGGAGCAGGCACAGGGAGAAGGAGTCGATAAACGGTCGGATGTCTGGTCACTGGGAGTGGTCCTCTACGAGATGGTGACCGGGCAGTCGCCCTTTAAGGGTGAGTACGCGCAAGCGGTGGCGTACAACATCCTGAACGAGGAACCGGAGCCAGTCACAGCTTTGCGTGCCGGCCTACCGATGGAGCTGGAGTTCATCGTCGGCAAAGCTCTGGCCAAGGACCGGGAGGAACGTTACCAGCATGTCGATGACATGATCGTTGATCTGCGTGGGTTGGGCAAGAAGTTGGCCACGGGGAAATCAACGGTTCTCCCCGCCCAGACAATCACCGCGGCGAGTCAGGCCCCGTCCGAACGGCCGGGGCTGATGGGGACACCGCGTGTGCCGTGGGCGGTTGCCGCAGTCGCCACTATGTTCGCGCTGGCCGTCGTGTTGCTTTATTTTCGCCAACCCCCTCCCGAAGCCCCCCTGCGCAAGTTTGCCCTTACGCCGCCGTCACCTCTGCTCCTTTCCGCCTTCAACACCGATGTCGCTGTCTCACCCGACGGAAGATACATCGCCTTTAAACCCAGGGGCGGAAAGGGTCTGGGCATCCAGGGCCTCGAACAGCCGCAGCCGCGGCTGTTCGAAGGTACCCAAGGGGCTAACAATCCGTTCTGGTCGCCCGGCAGTGATTTCATCGGCTTTGTTGCCCCGCCCGAGCTCAAGAAGGTATCGATTCACGGCGGCGCGCCCATTCGGATTTGCGAAATGCCGCGGCCACCACGCAACTGGGGAGCATCCTGGAGCCCCGACGGCGAATGGATCGTCTTCGCCGCCGGGGACCCGCCCGTGCTTTATGAAGTTTCCGCCAGCGGGGGGACTCCCAACCTGCTCGTGTCTCCCGAGGAGTCCGAGGGGTCGCCGGGAGGTCCGACGGGTGAAATATGGCGTCCCCATTTTTTGCCCTCTCGGGCTGGGCCGCGCGTCCTGGTGTTTGCATTCGGGAATCGGACGGCGCTCACCATGATGGTCCAAGACCTCGAGACGGGCCGGCGAGAGACCCTCGGTCCGGGTGCGCTTCCGTTTTACTCGCCCAGCGGCCATATCGTCTATCAGCCGGGCGGTTTGACCTACGATCTCTTGGCACGGCCCTTTTCCCTGGATACGCTGGAGTTCACAGGGAGTCTTTCCGGATCGCTGGGCGCGGCCGCGACCCAACAGTTGCGGCCGACGGAACACTGGTTTACGTGGACGCCCCGGCCTCAAGGACATGGAAACTCGTTTGGCTCAACCGGCGGGGCGAGGAGACTGAACAGATCAGTCAGTCCGAGGACGAAAGCCGATACCTCGCGCTATCCCCGGACGGGGGGCGCCTGGCGGCTGCGGGTGCGGCAGGAGGATCGAACTCGGGGGACTTGTGGGTTCACGATCTCGACCGCGGGGGGCGCACTCGCTTATACAACGACCCAAACTTCGTGCAATACCCTCATGCCGCCATTTCCTCGGCGGCATGGTCGCCAAGCGGAGAGCGGGTGGCGTTCACCGCTGCGCGCGATCGAGCGGGCGGCTTTGAACTTAGCATCTTGCTGCGGCGGGCCGATGGCAGCGGCGAGCCACAGGTGCTGCCGGCGCCCGACCCTGCGCGTTTGTGTGACTGGTCTAGGGATGGGAAGTATCTCTTCTATGAGCTGCTGAATCCGGACGCCAGCGGAGACCTTTGGTACCTGGAGCGCAAAGAAGACGGCAACGGCTGGGAGCCGCACGTGTTCTTGCAGACTCCCTTTGCAGAACTCGCAGCACAGCTCTCGCCCGACGGCGAACATGTCGCCTACGTGTCCGATGAATCAGGCCAACCCGAAATCTACGTGCGGCCTTTTCCCAAGGGGGAGGGCAAGACGACGGTGTCGACCAACGGCGGGAGACAGCCCCGCTGGAGCCGGGACGGCAAAGAACTCTTCTATGCCGAGGGAAGTACGTTGGTGGCCGTTTCCGTCTCGACGGCTCCCAAGTTTTCGGTGGGCTCGGCGACCCGCTTGTTTGAACAGCGGACTCTCGCAGAAGCAGCATACCCTCAATACGACGTTTCCGAAGACGGCCAGCGCTTTGTTTTCGCCGAACTGGCGGGAGACTTTGAAGAGCCCTCAATCCAAGTGGTCCAAAACTGGTTCGCTGAATTGGTTAAGCAACCGTTTTTCTGTAATTTTCTTTAGGGCCTGTAGGGAAGAATTGCTCCACTTGTGTTTTCCAGCCGGCCAGGTTCAGGTATTGCCGGCCGGTTAACCACTCCTCGTGTATCTCTGCAAGCACAGCCGAGATGAGCCGCAGCGCCGACGCTTCGTGGGGAAAGATTCCCACCACCCGGGTTCGTCTCCGGATCTCCCGGTGCAGTCTCTCCAGTCCGTTGATGGTTCGGATCCTTCGCCACCAGCTCCTCGGAAAATCAAACACTGTCAGCCCTTCATCCACGTTCTCTTCCAGCCAGCTCACGAACTCCGGTGCAATCTTTTCGAACTTCTTGACGACTTTACCCTTGAGCTCCTCGGCATCTTCTCGAGACGGGGCATCGAAAATGTCCCGCATGGCCTGGGCGATGCGGGGCTTGTCCTCTTTGCGGCGAGCATATTGTTGGGCGTTTTTACTCAGGTGAAACTGACAACGGTTCCAGGGCACCGACGGATAAACTGCCCGCCTGGCCGCCTTCAGTCCTTCGTGATCGTCACTGACAAACAGCTCGACCCCTCTCAGTCCACGCTTGTGCAGATCTCCCAGAAACCCTCGCCAATGCACCTCCGCTTCACTGATCCTGGTGCTCAGACCCAACACCTCCCGCGTTCCGAAACGATTGACTCCTATGGCTTTCAGGATGGCCACGTCCTGCACCCTGCCGCCTCTTCGAACCTTCTCGTAGTGGGCATCCAGATACACGATCGGATACTCTCCCAGCTCCCGGCTTCGAAACTCTTCCAGCTCTTCGTCCAGCATCCCGGCCACTCTCGAGACCTGGGTGGCCGAGATCTCCAACCCACACAGCTGCTCCGTGATCTCGGTGACTTTCCTCGTCGAGACTCCCATCACATACATCTCGGCAATGGCCAGCTTCAGGGCCTTCTCCGAACGGCAACCCCTCTCCAGCGACTTGGGATAAAACCTCAACCCACGCACCTGTGGAATCTCCAAGTGCAGCTCTCCCACTCGAGTCTGAATCCGCTTGCCTTTGAATCCGTTTCGATAGCCTCGCCGACTGGCTGTTCTCTCGTACGCTTCCGCTCCCAGAAACTCGCTTCTTTCCAACTGCATGGCCACGTTGAACAGCTTCTCCAGGATTCCTCGAAAGGCTTCTGTTCCTTCCTCGATCAACTCCGCCAGGATCTCCCGTGGTACTCTCTTTTCCAGGTCTGGGTTCATTTGATTCTCCTTGCCAGATAGACGTTTCTGTTTTTGGAGAATCCTGTCCCAGACCTCTGTCTTTCCGACCCAGGCCTGACCAGAATTTACAGAAAAGAAGTTACGCTACTGCTGAATTCAAAGACAGCCAGCAGGACTAAGTGCCCCGAAACGAACCACATAGGCGCTTGGTCGTGGAAGGTGTTGCGATATCCGGTACGCACTCGTTTCCGCATCCTGGAGTGCGCCACAGCGCCTTCGGCAGAGTCGCAAACCGCCGTGGGGTAGTAGCCTGGACGGACAAGAATCTATCTGATGGACGGATCGGTTGTGCACCCCCATAAGGCCTAGGGTCCGGCCACTCGTAGGTAATCCGGGGCCAAGTGTCGTTCTCTTAGCTCAACGGCCGCGAAGACCACCAAGGGTAGAGTCAGGGTCCGTCAGAAGGACGTATAACGCCCTTATCGGAAACTGATAGATCCTTTCGAAGCGCCCGAAGTAGAACGTCGGCTCCTGGCCGTCTGCCGCAGCCTATTCGACGTTTCCGTGGGAAACCCGAATGTCCGCTTTTAGGTGCGGAATCGGCCGTTCGATTTCGATCAGATCGGACGCTGTCTGTCAGATCGGGTGCCGACTGGGGGATCTAAAGGCAAAGGGGTCGACGTAGTTTTGGACGAAAGGCGACAGGCCCACGGATCCCGTCACTTTCAGGGGATGGTAGAGGTCGCGCTAGCCAGTATTTGTCGATTGTGGGGCATCTGGACAATCTCCGGCTCTTGGGGAGGCGGTAAAGTCTAGGTAGGATTTGGCGTGGTGCGTAGGTGAGGTTTGTACCTTCCGAGTGGGCTACCCCTTCTCGAAGAGGCGATTCGATGTTCTGCAGCCTCTTCTCTTCAATCCAAATCCCACACACAGGCATCACACACCTGGGCTGGAACATTGTGGAAGCAAGTAAAACTTGGAGTCTCGCTGCTCCTGGTGCTTGACGGTGGTATTACGAAGCTGCCCGGGGTGAAGCCTAAGGTCTCCAGCCGGTGATCTTTTCATCAATCGGGATTTCGTGGAGATCAGGTTGATCGAACCCTACACGAAACGTGGCTTTCGCCCCTAGATGTGAACACAGTCAAGGAGCTTCTGGGACACTCGGACATTCAGACCACCATGCGCTACGTCCACTATGTGGACTCTCACGCCACCCGTTCGGTGAAGGAAGCCCAAAGAGCGGAGCTTGAAGAGTGGGAAGTCGGGCACTCGTCACTGGACGAAAACTGGACGACAGGTCAGTGAGCGGACTTTCTCCGCTCCCGTCACATCTTTGTAACCCGTTGATTTCATGGGTGCCGGAGGGGGGACTCGAACCCCCACGAGGAGTAAACCTCGCCAGATTTTGAGTCTGGTGCGTCTGCCAATTCCGCCACTCCGGCTAGATTGAACTGCTGGCCGTGGGAGTATATCGCAGCTTCAGTCTTACGGCCAGGGAGGGTCTCGCCGAACCGTAGTAGGCTGAGGCCACTATGTCAGGGAGACGGGGCTGGCTGTCCTGGCCGACTCGTAAATCGCCTCCACAATGGCGACTGCCTTGCGTGATTCAGGACCACTGAGGAAGAAAGTCTCGTCCTTTTCGAGTGCGCCGATGAACGCTGCGATGTTACGCATGTGAAGGGAGTAGTCTATTGCCATCGGGTCGCCGGCGCCGCCTTCGCTCCCGCCTTCACTCGTGAACTCTCGCCGGATCGACTCATCGTCGTCGTTCTGCTCCCGGAATTCCCAGGTGATTAATTGGTCCTCGAGGACTTCCGCCGTGCCATCCCGCCCGGCTACCTGGATCCTCTTGAGCGAACCGGGAAACATGGAGGTAGCACCGAGTATCTGGCCCAGGGCTCCATTCCGGAATCTCAAGACAGCCACGGCCGTGTCCTCCACTTCAATCAGATTGGGGTCATGGCCCCGTTTCGAGGTAAAGGCAAAGACCTCTTCGACCGGACCGCCTTCCCCTTCCGCTTCCTGCATCGCGGCCGCCGCGATCCACTGAATCGCATCTACACCGTGGATCGATTGATTCATCAGTGCGCCGCCACCATCCAGGGCCTGCGTTCCCTGCCACCGATCGGGAGCATAGTAGGCGTCGTCCCGCCACCAAGGCACATAGGTGCTCACCGCGGCCAGGCTTCCAAAGCGGCCCTCCCCGACCGCCTGATGTAGGAGCTGGACAACCCGGTTGAATCGCTGAGGAAAGATTCCTCCAAGTTTGATCCCCGCCTCCTCTGCTACTTCAATCATCTGATCCACCCGCTGCGTGGTGATTTCGAGAGGCTTCTCGCAGAGGACATGGACCCCGCGGCTGGCGCAGGCCTGGGTCGGCTCGAGATGGGCTCCGCTGGGGGTCGCGATGGTCACCAGGTCGGGACGGGTTTGATCCAGCATCTGCTCGTAGTCTGCAAACCAGGAACAGTCGAAGTCGGCGGCGAACTTTCTGCCCTTCTCCTCACCGCGGCAGCAGCCGGCGACGAGTTCCAGGTTGTCCAGATCCGCAATCGCTCGGGCATGAATGTCGGAGATGGCTCCGACTCCGATGATGGCAATTCGGTAGTTCTTCGTCACTTGATCCTCACTTGCTTGGGCTTGAGCCCTGCAGTTTACAACGAAAGGGCTCTCATGCGTCAGCCCCCCATGAAGGGAGCACACGAAGTTGCCCCCAGGAACACTCCGTCCCCTGCTCCCAACAGAAACACCCTGTCCCTTTCTCGATCAACACATTTTGGGCCTTCGGCGTCGTGGTGGTCGAGGCGTCTTCTGGAGACGGTCAGGGGAATCCTCGAATGGGCTTCACTCATCATGCTATTTTGTAGGCTGTAGATCTCGACACGATCAGGTGAGATGGAGCCATGCGGATCTTCAAGCTGTTGCCCAAGAACCTCTTCCGAAACCCACTCAGGACGCTCCTCACTCTCAGCAGCATTGCCGTTTCTCTCTTTCTTGTCGCCACCCTGATCTCCATCTTGGAACAGCTCACCAATCCGCCCGAGACTCCCGATTCGGGGCTTCGCTTGATTACTCGCCACAAGATCTCGCTCTTCAATGTTCTGCCGTATGCCTACCGGGACAGAATCGAGTCCGTGGAAGGTGTCGATGCAGTGGTGGGGTCGATGTGGTTCGGAGGCCTTTACGATCATTCCGGAAGCGATCAAATGCTGGCGCAGTTCGCCGTCGATACCGACCACTTCTTCGAAGTCAATCCGGATATGGAGCTGCCCCAGAACCAGAAGGAGGCCTTCCTCAAAGATAGGGCCGGCGCGATCGTTGGCGACTCCGTAGCCGACCAGTTCGGCTGGAGCGTGGGCGACACTGTCCATACCAAGAGCAATCTTTTCCCGGTCGAGGCGATTGAGCTCAAGATTCACGGAATCTACAGGGGTGGAGGAGACCAGGGAGGCGGACTCTATTTTCACTGGGAGTACTTCAACGAGGCCATGAACAAGGCCGACTTTACCGGAACCTTCTCGATTCGGGTGAGCTCTCCCAGGTGGATTCCGGTCGTTGCTGAGAAGATCGACGAGATGTTCAAAAATACGTCCACTCCCACCAAGACCGAGACAGAAAAGGCCTTCATCCTCGGCTTTGTCTCCATGCTGGGGAACGTGCAGCTACTGATTAGCGGCATCTGCTCGGCCGTGCTCTTCGCCGTCCTTCTGGTAGCCGCCAATACCATGGCTATGTCGATTCGAGAGCGCGTCCGTGAAATTGGCATCCTGAAGGCGATCGGTTTTCGCAAGGCCCAGGTTCTGGGCTTGCTGATGGGCGAGTCCCTGCTACTCTCCGCTGGAGGGGCCTTTCTGGGCAGTCTTGCCGCCAGGTTACTCCTTTCCGGCCTGAACATGACCGCCCTCAGCGGAGGGTATCTTCGAAGCATCGACGTCAGCCCTTCCATTCTGGGATTCTGCACTCTGTTGGGTTTGGCGGTCGGACTTTTCTCGGCTGGAGTCCCTGCCTGGAGGGCTGCTCAACGGCCCGTGGTGCAGGCATTGAGGAACGTGGCCTAGGTCTTTTATGAGAATCCCGTTGAAATACAATCTTCGCAGCTTGTGGGTCCGGCGTGTGAGTACGCTGATGACGGCCCTCGGCATCGGGCTCACCGTGGCCGTCCTGGTCATCATGATGGCCCTGGTCAGGGGACTCGATGCGACCTTTGTCGAGACAGGATATGAGACGGATCTGGTCGTCATCCGTAAGGGCTCCCAGAACGAGACCAACAGCTATTTCAACCGCGACCTATTCCAGACGGTCAGATTTCTGCCCGAAATCGCCCGTGACGAGGACGATCAACCCTGGGCCGTCGGAGAGATCATTGTCGTCATCAATGCTGAGCGACGGGAAGGCGAGACCTCGAACATCGTCATTCGAGGAACCTCCGATCGCGGTTTTCAGATGCGTCCAGAGGTCCGGATTGTCGAGGGCCGACGACACCGCAAGGGCGTGCGGGAGCTGATCGTGAGCCAATCTCTTTCCCGACGATTCAAAGATATGGCCCTCGGTGACACCCTGCGAATCTCCGAGAACGACTGGGCGATCGTGGGGCTTTTTGATGCCTCAGAAACCGCCTACGGCTCAGAAATCTGGGGCGACTATGACGAGATCTGTCTGGCCTGGGATCGTCCCATCTACGTCTCCATACTGGTCAGGGCAGCCTCGCCTCAGGGGGTCGACGACATCCGCAAGCGGATCGAAGAAGACCGCCGAATCCAGCTTCAGGCGATCCCTCAAAAGGAGTACTACCAGGGCCAGACGATCTCCTCGGTTGGACTCAAGGCGCTGGGCTCGTTCATCGGTATCGTTATGGGGATCGGCTCCTGTTTCGCCGCCATGAACATGATGTTTGGCACCGTGATGTCTCGCTTCAAGGAGATCGGCACGCTGAGGGTCCTTGGATTCCGAAAGCGAAACATTCTGGCCAGTTTTCTGATTGAAGCAATCTTGATCGCTCTGCTGGGTGGTGTCATGGGCTGCTTGATCGCGCTTCCGGTGCACGGCATCTCGACCGGAACCACCAATTTTTCCAGCTTCAGCGAGGTGCTGTTTCAGTTTCGGATAACCCCTTCCATCTTGCTGCTGGCAGCCGCTTTTGCCGGGCTGGTTGGGATTCTGGGAGGATTTCTCCCGGCACTGCGGGCGGCTCGGCTGCAGTTGCTTGAAGTCCTGCGCGACTGATGAACAAGGACCTGAGTGCGCTTCGAATCGATCGAAGCAAGAAGAAACCACAAGCGGGGAGAACCGGCACCTGGCTGATCGTGTTGGTAGCCTTCTTGCTGGGCGCGGTGGCTTCCTTCGCGCTATTCCATTCGTTCGTCTCGGATTCGAGCGGGCGAGCCCAGTCTGAGGGCGACGCGGCACCGCAGCAGCCGGCGACGAACGAAGTGCAGCAAGACGGTGGATCCGCTGAGAATTCGGAAGAGGCTGGCCCGGTCCTCATCGTCTCAGGCTATATCGTGCCCCACCACCGAATCGAGGTCGGTTCCAAGATCGTGGGCAAGGTGACCTGGGTCGGCGTCGAGAAATCAGACCTGGTCGAGCAGGGCCAGCTACTGGTCAAGCTGGACGACCGCGAATTCCAGGCACAGCTGGAACAGGCCAAGGCGAACTTGAGGTCCGCGGAAGCGCAGCTGGCTGAGCTGGACGCCGGCTTCCGACCCGAAGAGATCGACCGGGCGGAGGCAGAGCTGACACGGAGCAAGGCAGACCTCGAGAACGCCGATCTGGAGTACCAGCGGCTGCAAACCCTGCTTCAGACGGGTGTGGTCTCGAAGCAGCTGGTGGACAACGCCAGAACTCGACGGGATATGGCCCAGGCGGCGGTGGGAGTGGCCGAGAAGAACCACCAGCTGTTTGTGCTGGGTCCGCGACAAGAGAAGCTCCAGTCGGCCAGGGCGGAGGTGGAGCAGCGCAGCGCAGCGGTCAAGTACTGGCAGAGCCAGTTGGCCGAAACCGAGATCCGAGCACCCATCAGCGGAACCATCCTGGAAAGGATCGCAGAGGTGGGCGAAATGGTCTCCACCTGGTTTGCCGGTGGCGCTGTGGTGGTTGCCCTGGCTGACCTGAACGACCTGCAGGTGGAGTTGGACATCAGCCAATCCGATTTTCACAACGTATCCGAAAAACACGACTGCCGCATGTCACCGGTGGCCTATCCGGAACGAGAATACCTCTGCGAGCTGGTGGAAACGGCTCCCGAGGCCAATCGCCAGCGGGCCACCATCCAGATAAAGGTCCAGATAAAGAATCCCGACGGCTATCTTCGGCCGGAAATGGATGCCCAGGTTACCTTCTATCGGCAAGAGGCAGAGAAGAGCGGAGACTAGACATGCCAGAGGTGCTCATAGAGACGCTTGGAGTCAGCAAGATCTTCCACCGAGACAGCACTGAGATCCGTGCACTGGAGGATATTACGCTGAAGGTGCTCTCAGGCGACTTCATCAGCCTGATGGGTCCTTCGGGATCGGGTAAGAGCACCCTGCTGAATATCATGGCAGGCATCGACAGACCGAGCAGCGGAGAACTGCGAATCCTGGATGTCGAGGTCGCATCAATGAGCGACGACGAGCTGGCGGAGTGGCGCAACCAGCACGTCGGTTTCGTCTTTCAGCACTTCAACCTGATTCCGGTGCTGACGGCCTTCGAGAACGTGGAATTACCCTTGCTTCTGACTAGTCTATCCAAGAAGGAGCGACGGGAACACGTCGAGACCGCACTCAACCTGGTCGGCCTGGCGGATCGGATGGAGCACTATCCTCGCCAGTTGTCCGGAGGACAGGAGCAAAGGGTGGCCATCGCCCGGGCCATCGTCACGGATCCGACCTTCATCCTGGCGGACGAGCCCACCGGAGATCTGGATGCCGAGTCGGCGAAGGAGGCCCTGGACGTCCTGGCCGCCCTCAACCAGGACTATGGCAAGACGATCATCATGGTGACCCACGATCCCAAAGCTGCCGCCTACGCTTCGGTCAAGCACTACCTGGAGAAGGGCGTGCTCTCGGTGGCGCCGGAGTAGCGATTCGAGCGAACCGAACATTGGTGCGATCAGGCAACCGCGAGATCCTGAGCTGAAACTTGAGGTGTGTTGCATTCACTTCGGCGTTCGCATGTTCGGTGTTCTGCGGTTTGTGATTTAGCCTTTTTTGCTTGCTCTCGAGAAGGCAACCGTTGGAAAGGCTGAACCGCAGAATATCGAACAGGCGAATTTCGAAGGCTAGGAAGACGGTTCGGCGTTCGCACGTTCGATGTTCTGAGGTTCGTGATTTAGCCTTTTCCTTGCTCTGGAGAAGGCAACCGTTGGAAAGGCTGAACCGCAGAATATCGAACAAGCGAATTTCGAAGGCCGGAAGAAGCCAAAGAGGAGATCCTTTGACACTCACTGTTCGTGCAGAAGTTTCTTTCTCGAATGTGGACAGCGCCTCTGGGGGCGGCACTAAAACCGCCAACAGGCCTGGAAACGTCTGCTGCGATAGGACCTGCGACCTAGCCTTCGAATCGATATAAGGCCCGCGCGTTGTCCGCTAGAATCCTTCGCCTCAAGGGAAGGGGCAGGTGGCTCGGAAGGGCGCGATCGGGATTGTCAAAGTCCCAGTGAGGATAATCGGTCGCGAAGAGAAGCTTGTCGTTGGAATCGAGCTGTTCCAGGAGCTGTTGGAGATACTTGGCCTTAGGAGGCTCTTCCATGGGCTGGGTGGTGATCCAGAAGTGTTCCCTGATGTAGCTCGAAGGAGGGCGACTCAAGTAGGGCACTTCCTGGCGAAGGCGCTCCCAGCTGCGATCGAGTCTCCACGCCAGTGGCGGTATCCAGGCAAAGCCGCCTTCGATCAGTACAATCTTCAACTCCGGGAAGTGTTCGAAGACCCCCTCGTAGACGAGGCTCATCACCTGGGCCTGAAATGCCTGCGGCATCCCGGCATGATCCTCCAGATAATGTGAAGGCCATCCGGCCCCCGTGATGGGACGTCCGGCGGTACCACCGAAGTGAATCCCCACCGGAAGGTTGTTGCGGACTGCGGCCTCATACAACTTCCAGTACTTTCGGCGTCCCAGCGGCTCACTGGTACGGGCGGTCACGAGGACCTGGACAAAACCAGGATGCTGGCTCGCTCTATCGATTTCCTCTGCGGCCAGATCTCCGTCCTCGTAGGGCACTACCATCGAGGCCCTCAGTCTCGGCTCCGGCTCCAGCCAATCCTCGACCTGCCATTCGTTGACGGCTCGGGACAGGGCGGCACCATACTCCAGATTCTGCTGCCTGCCGGCTGCCCTCAGGCAGTTCAGAACTCCGTACTCTATATCCCAGGTGTCTAGGAGCTGGCTCTGCAGGAATCCCAGATCGGAGCCGGGAGGATGACCGGAGGGGGGCCAGGCGTCATGGCGAGCGGCGTTTTTTCTGGCTCGGGGATAGCTCGTGCCGTAGAAACCTCGGAGCCCGATCATCTCATGGTAGCGGCGCCAGCGATCAGGCAGATACCGGTAGAGCGTCTCATCCGAGGGCACGTCATTATGGATGTCAGAATCGATGACGGACATCTTCCGGGCTTGTCCGTCCAGCTTCCTGGGCTCGATCGTGGGTGTAGTAACCATACTTCTTGGCTCCTCTCGACTTGATCAGAGGCGGTAGAAGAAGCGCGCGTTCTCGGCTCGAATCTTGGACAGCAGCGGCTCCGGCAGTTCCGAGGGCAAGGCCTCATCGCGCCCGTCGAAGTGCCAGTGCGGATAGTCGGTCGAAAACATCAATAGATCCTCAGATTCGAGCTGTTCGATAATCTGCATCAGGTGCTCTTTGGCCGGAGGTGCGTCCAGGGGTTGCAAGGTGAGCCTAAAGTGCTCCCGAATGTATTCTGAGGGGGGACGCTTGATCCAGGGCGTATCCCGGCGCAGACCCTTCCATTCCTTGTCCAACCGCCACATCAGCGAGGGCATCCAGGTGAACCCTCCCTCGATCAAGGCCACCCGAAGTTTGGGAAATCGATCGAATGCTCCCTCGGCAATCAGACTGAGCACTTGAGACTGGAATACCTGCGCCATTCCGGCGTATTCCTCCAGATAGGTCGAAGGCCAGCCGCAGGGAGTTGGGGGGTTGCCGGAGGCACCGCCGAAGTGGATTCCCACTACGAGATCCTGGCGAACCGCCGCTGCATAGATGGGATCATGGCACTGATTGCCGTAGGGAACGTGGGATCTGACGGGGAGAAGGACCTGAACGAATCCTGGATGTCCGCCCAGGCGATCGATCTCACGGGCGGCCAGCTCCGGATTCTGGCCTGGTACCATCAGGGAGGCTCGCAGCCGGGGTTCACGGTCCAGCCAGTGATCTCTCTGCCAGTTGTTCAGTGCAGAAGCCAATGCCGCCGCCAGGTGCGGATCGTGGACACTCTGCACCCAGTAGGAACCGGTCAGGATTCCGAATTCCAGGTCCCAGGCATCGAGAGTCCGCTGTCGCAGCAATTCGAGGTCGGAGCCAGTTGGATCCTCTGGATCCGGTTTGAGGTCAGGTCGGAAGGAGGTCGGAGCTCCGGCTGGGTAATCGTTGCAGTCGGGTCCCACAAAGGCGGACTCGTTGATGTAGGCACGCCAGTGGTCTTCCAGATAGGGCTCCAAGGCTTGCAGCCCTGGGAACTGGCTGTGGATGTCGCAGTCGATCAGACGTTGAGGCATCTACTATAGATAACAAGAATAACAAGATATAGGTAATCGTCGACTTGCGGAAACGTACCACGTAGGCAGGCGTTATACAAATCGCCGATCGGTTTCTGGCGGCGGCGCGCTAAAGAAGAGCGCTTCAGCAGTCGATGTAGTCCTCATGACTTTGATCTATCTCGCCTTGACAGCGATCGCCTTGTTGGCAGGTTGTTCGCAGGCCTTCAGCACCGTATCCGAACTGAAGCACTACCCGATCCGGGACCTGAAAGGAGTGCTGACCCGGTCAGATGTCGCCCTGGACCCAGAAATCACCAGTGACGGCAATGGATCCCTGCGCGTAAGTGTCGACCAGACGAGCACCATCCGTCTCTATGAAACCGGAAACCTGGACGTGGAGAATGCCAGGCTGACCTACCGAGCCAAGGTTCGGACCGAGAACCTGGATGGCCGGGCCTACCTGGAAATGTGGTGCCAGTTCAGCGGCAGGGGCGAATACTTTTCCCGCGATCTCAACTCACCCCTCACCGGAACTGTGGACTGGTCGGCCGAAGAGACCCCCTTCTTCCTGAAAAAGGGAGAAAACCCCGACAACATCAAGCTGAACCTCGTAGTCGAGGGCAAGGGAACCGTCTGGATCGACGACATCCATCTGCTGAAAGCACCGCTGAAATAGCCGGCCGACTCAGGCCTTTCCCAAGCCATTTGTGTTTACTTCTTGCCCCTTGCCCTCGCCCGTGCCCTTGCCCTCGCCCTCACACCTGCCTTAGCCTGTGCCTTTGCCTTCCCCTTACGCTTCCGCCTTCCTTCCGGCTATTCCAAACAACAATCTTTATCCCGTGTTTCTGCTTTGAAATCGTTTCTATGCTGGTCGGGTTGATTAAGAGCCTGGAGGGAAGGGATGAGTCACGGTCAAGGGGGAAGGCAAAGGCACAGGCTAAAGCAAGTTTGAGGGCGAGGGCAAGGGCAAGGGTCAAGAGCTAGACAGTTACCCAAAGCCAGACCCCAACCTGTCTGGTCAGCATCAGTCGATTGGTGATATCTTCAGGGGACGTGAATAAACCTTCTCTGAAGCTACTGGCGTCTGCTGCATTGTCTCTTATCCTGGCCGGTCCGAGCTGTCAGGAGCCAACGCCTGATCAGGCACAGAGACCTACCGCCCCCATTGCGCTTCCGCAAGCCTCGTTCCGAATCACGTTTGGACTCAACGACAAACGGCCCAGCTCCTGGGACGGTGGAATACATCCTTCAGACGGTCAGGATTTGGTCGTGGAGCCCGACCGTTTTCGTGTGCATTTGTACAAGGGACTGGGCGATCAACGGGACCCCAACCCAGAGTTTCCCAACGACTACCTCAGGCCACCTCACGATTGGGTATGCAGCACTCGCAACGCCTGGATGCGTTCCGCTGAGAGTCCACCCAAACTCGAGTATCCCAGCATTCTCCTCCACATACGACAATCTCCGGCAGGTTCGCCAGTCAAGGTGAGCACCACCAAGGGAGATTTCAATTTCGATCCGTCCGAGACCGTCGCCTTCGTTCCTCGCTTCTTCCTGGCAAGGAGTGTTCGAGTTGAACGAGTACCGACGGCCGTGGCGGCGGACTCCCAACAGCTGGCCCAACAGGACTTTCCTTCCATTCTGGCAACCACCTCAGGGGATCTCTGGGTTGCATGGCAGGAATATCGTGACCATTCAGACACCCTCTGTGTCCGTCGCAGGACGGAAGAGGAGTGGGAAGACAGTTTCCTGCTGACCGAGAACGCAGATGTCTTCGGTACCGCGCTGGGCGAAGACAGCAAGGGGAAAACCTGGGCGATCTGGTCGATGCAAGCCGATGGCAACTGGGACTTGTATGGTCGTTCCCACTCCCAAGCTGGCTGGTCGAAGGTGGAGCAGATTACGAATCATCCAGGACCCGACACCTTCCACCGGATCACGAGGGACGCGAGCGGTCGCATGTGGCTGGTTTGGCAACGGAGCGTGGAGGGTAGGAGTCAGATCTTCGCCAAGAGTCTGTTCCGAGGGTCGTGGTCGGACGAGATTCAGATGAGTGAGGGTTCCTCGAGCGAGGGGAACAACTGGAATCCGTCGCTGGCTGCAGGGACGTCGGGCCAGGTTGCGGCTGTCTGGGACGGGTACGCGGCGGGCAACTATGACGTCTACCTGCGGCGATTCGTGGACGGCCGCTGGGGTGATGTGCGTGTCGTCGCGGGAACTCCGCGTTACGAGGCCAACCCCTCCGTCGCCGTGGATGGCCGCGATCACACCTGGGTCGCCTGGCAGGAGTCTGGTGTCGACTGGGGAAAGGACACAGGCAAACTGGTGACACAACCTGGGATCGGCCTCCACGAGCCCAGATCGATCCGAGTAGTGTGTTTCGACGGCGAGAAAATGATGGCACCGTTGGGCGCCGTACCCTCCGTTTTCCAGGGCAAGGACTATTGGGGGGATCCGGTTCTTCAGATCGGACCCAGTGGATTTCCCTGGCTTTTTCTCCGCCAGATGGTGATGCGGCTCCCGGATAGTCTTGAGACGGGATCCGGATCGATCTACGCTCCGCGCTGGGAGACCTACGCGCTTCGATACGCCGGGTCAGCCTGGAGTGATTTGATGTACCTGCCCAATAGTGCCGGGCGCAAGGACATGTTCCCGGTCGGCAGCACCGTATCAGACCAGGAGCTGTGGTTGGCCTGGCCTACCGACAACCGAGATACGGGATCCTACACGACGCACCAGCAGGGCCAGGTCATGATCGCCCCGTTGAGGGTCAAGGAGCCTTCCGAGCCTCAATCGGTGGAGCTGCGGCCCTACCAGGAAGAACTGGTCCAACCGTTTGAGCCGGTCCATCCGAATGAGGTCGAGGAACTTCGACGGATCCGCTCCTACCGTGTCGAGAGCGGAAAGCGCAGCTATTCGATCTTTCGCGGCGACGTGCATCGCCACACCGATCTCTCCTGGGACGGGGGCAGGGACGGTTCCGTCCTCGACGCCTACCGCTATGCCCGGGACGCTGGGGGACTCGACTTCCTGGGAGTGACAGACCACAACCAGGACGCGGAGGAGTCCTACCTGTGGTGGCTCAGCCAGAAGTTCGCAGATCTTTTTCAACTGCAGAACTTCGTGGCTTTCTATTCCTACGAGCGTTCCCTGGAGTTCCCGAATGGTCACCGCAACGTTTTGTTTACTCGCAGAGGCACGCCGATCCTGCCGATTCTGGCCTCCGAAACCAACGGCTGGGACGGGTCAGGCAGACTGTTTCACTACCTGAAGCGCTACGACGGGACCTCGATCCCCCACACCAGCGGCACTGGCGCTGGGACCGATTGGCGCGACAACGACCCCGAGGTGGAGCATCTGGTCGAGATCTACCAGGGGATGAGGGATACCTACGAGTATCCGGGGTCCCTTCGGCCCAAGACACTCGCGCCCAGCCCAACGCTGGCCGAAGACGACAGTCCCCACCGTCGTTTCGGGACGGTCTGGCATGCCCTGTCCAAGGGCTACAGACTCGGATTCATCGCCTCTTCCGACCATATGTCCACACACATCAGCTATGCCTGTCTGATTGCCGAGGAGCTGACTTTGGACAGCCTGATGGAAGCCATTCGGGCAAGACGTACCTATGCAGCGACGGACAACTTGATCCTGGATATCCGCTTCGTCGGCTCCGGCGGTGAGCACCTGATGGGAGAGGATTTCTCCAGCACGATCCCTTTGACAATCAAGGCAAAGATCCTGGGAACCGACGTGATCCAAAGAGTCGACCTGATCAAGAACAACAAGATCGTGTACACCACCAGTGCCGAGCAGGCTGAGCTGGAATTCCAATACGTAGATCAGGACCAGGCCCCAGGAGAAAGCTACTACTACCTCCGAGTAGCCCAGAAGGATGGAGAAATGGCCTGGGGATCACCCGTCTGGGTCAACTACGAAGCGAGATAGCTCTATCCACTGAAACTTCCGGCGTAGCTTTGGCCTCCAGGCCGAAGTGCCTTTCTTTCGAGCCCTTGGCTCGAAGCACGGCGGCCTGGAGCCCACCGCTACGACCTCGCCTCACATCTGGAGAAATGACAGGGGGCCCTCCTAACATGCCCCCGGATCTTCAAATTCATGACGGCAAGAAGAAGGGCCAAACGAGTCAGGAAGAAATATCGTCTCAGCAATCGCTTGCGCCTGATCCTCTTCCCCCTGAACCTAGTGATCCTTGTGATTCTACCTTTCTTTCTACTCATCCGAACTTCTGTCTTTCTCTACTGTGAAACCGGGTTGAACACCTGGTTGGCACTCGGGTCCGGAATGGCCGTGACGTCAGTTTGCCTCCTGTCCTACGTGCAATACGCTTACAAGAAGCTCTTCCGTAAACGCCGTATCAAGAAAAAAGTAAAGAAGTACAACCTACGGCTGGCTGCCGCGGTGGTAGTCGTCTACTGCGTCTCTGCACTGATCTATATATCCGGTGTCAACGTGAAGGCACAGCGTATCCGCACAGAGTACACCGCCTTGCACCCGCTGCTGAGAATTGCGGTGAGCTCGGTCGTACTGGCCGACACCGACCTGGTGATTACGGATATGGCGCGGACCCACGGAGATTACAACCGCATGGGTCTCCAGAAAATGCATCGCTCCCTGCACTACCGTCAAAGAGACAACTACGTCCACGCCGTGGATCTCAGGACCATGGGCCAGGCCGAGTGGAGGAACCACTGCATGATCTGGTACTTCCAGTTGATGGGCTTCCGCACGCTGAGGCATGTCGGGACGGCAGACCACCTGCATGTCTCGCTGCCTCTTCCGTGAACGTCCTTTTGTACGTCTCCAAGCACAACAACACTCTTTCCACAGGTCGCCGGGATACGGCTCCGGCCCAAGATTGTCTATTCAACCACTATCCCCAGTCGGCTTCCTGTATCCCTCCCAACGCGCTCTATGCCGGTTCCGGGGGGCTCGACGGACGGGCTTGCCTTCAGCCAACTGAATGACCAAATTCAAGAAAATGCCTGTCTAATAAGTTGGGGCTAATGGAGCCAGGCGTCGCGGACGATAGTAGTCAGTGGAGGGTTCGATCGATGAAAGGATTCGAAGAAGTTGCCATCAATTGCTTCTACGTCACGATGGGAGCGTCCGTCCTCTACACCGCAATAGCCTTTGGCACTATTCTTGCGGTTGGCTTGGGGCTGTTGTAAGAAACTGCTCTTTCCCATCCCACCTGGCCTACCAATGGTAGTGACGGAGGGTTGAAGCTATTGGACTCGGTTTGGATGAGCCCCAAGCTGGTGGCTCCAGGGGTGGCCCTGTCGCATAGCCTTTCCTCTGTCCCCCCGATTAGACCAAACTACGACTGAAACCAGCTCTGATCGTCGGTTGCGAACGATCACTCGCATTGGCTTCGTTCCCGCCCCGTTACCCTGCTTGGTACACTGGCCCAGCGTACTGAGATCGCGATACCATCGGCCTACCTTTCTAGCTCTATCTCCATTTCTGTTCCAATTTATAGGATCGGCGCGCACACTCTCAATCGCTCCATCGCTTGTCATTTGGGAGAATATCTGCTAGAAATTCAAGTAACGCTAAAGGTTCGCAAAGGGTGGGCGACGATAGTTGGGGAGGATCTAAGGCGTACTGGCTCTACTGATCGATTCACCGTGGCACAAGGGCTTCGTATTCTCCTCATTGTTTTCGTGGTGCTGATAGTCCCAATAGATGGGGCCGGACAGAAGGGTGAAGACAACTGTTTGGAGTACATCGGAGGCTCGGTGTCTTGCGAAGAAAGACCAGTGAGCCGCCGTGAGCTCAAGAGTCCGACTACAATCCGACATAGAGAAAAGGTCCAAGCGAGTTCACGGGATAGGGAATCGATTGAAGCGAAAATAGACGAGTTGCTTCTGGAGATCAGCGAGTTACAGTCGCGGGATAGTCGTCAAGCTACCAACCAAGTCAGGAATAAGAGTAACAACGCTGAAAGGCTCGACGAAGTTGTCAGGGAGCCACAGTCCCAAGTAGCAGGAGCACTCAATCGGACGAAGAAAGTAGACAAGATCGACAGGCAACTTGAGCAGCCCCGGAAGTGGAGCCAGCCACGCGGAGTGTTACGAAAGGAACTCCAAGTTTGGCAAGAGTGGTGGGAAAAATCGCGTCTGAAGTTTGGTTGAGTGTGATCGATCCAACAACTGGCATCCGCCAGTTCGATTCTTATTGAAGCAACAGCCCCAGATCGCTTCGCATCTCGTTGCGTCAGCGTGAACGCCTGGCCACGCTCGCATCAAAGGGGGCTGCTTGCGCTCCGGTCGACTCAGCTTCACCTCGTCTCTGTTTCGGATACAAGGTTTCCAGCCAGATCTTGATCTCGTCTTCCGCCCCCATCAGATCGGCCGCGCCTGCAGTGTTAGAACGTGTTGGTGCTGCGGAGATCGCCTTCCACAAGTCTATTAGGGAATCGGTTAGGAGCCATCGCTTAGACGAAGTAAGCTCTTCTGAATTCGAAAGGCGTTGTCTGATCGTTGGTCCAAGCTTGAGCAGAGCTCTCTTCCTGAGCGAAAGATTCGGTTTATCGCGCAGAGCCAGAATGAAACCATCGAAGAAGTAGCGGTCGATGCCAGACTGGAAGTTCGAATGTTCCCCCTCCCAGCGAGAATACAACTCCCTCAGCGCGTCGATCGAGGCTGTCTTCACTTCGATCGAGTCAGACTGCAGCGTCTGAATCAAGGCCTCCAGCAAACCATAGTGCTGATGGGTCAACTGCGAAGGTGCGTCCTCTGAACCGCTCGTCTTACGGTGTTTCGCGAGTTGATCGATCTCTGTCAAAACAACCGTCTTCACCAAAGACTCTCCCCCCGGTGATCTCAATCGTTCAGCGATTCCCTCGATCACCGACAAGGCCACGGTGTCACGATCCCGTGGACTGGGCTTTGGCCCGGTGGACGGTTCGAGCATCTCTCCTACAAATTCATAGAATTGCGCCGACAATGCCCTCTGGGTTGCCCGCAGGACGATCCGATGCCTGCTTTCATCCTCAGTGTTCCTGATCAGTATCTTCGCACTCCCCAGGAGACTCGGATCGCCATCGCGCTTTGAGTACAAGACGAGAGCAATCAGGGCTGTCTCGATGGCACTCCGCTCTTCCAGAGTCGCCGTGTTCGAAGCGGGAAAAGCGGCAAGTAATGCATAGAGTACGTGCGCCTGGATGTGAAGCAGATTCCTCTCCTCTCCCGAATACCCTGGGTCTGATCGGCCGACTTTATTCAGACTCAATTTATCCAAACGCTGCGTGAGCGAAGCAAAAAAACCGATTCGTGAAGCACGCGAAGTCGATAGGAGGAGCCGCCCCACGTCTGTCAACCTGTTTGGCTGAAAGACGGAGTCAATTCTGTCTTCACTCGCGTTCTCCAACTCGGCACCTGAGCGTGCCGGTGCGAAAAGGACGTCTATTACCCGGTATGCTCGGGCGCTCGTGGCAAGATCCTGGCTCAGAGTCGCTGCTAGTTGTTCCCGGAAGATTCGAGAAAGCCTCTCTCGTCTTGCCCCTTCTGGTCCTCCATCCTTTGCGATAAGTGAGGCGATCAACCGACCCGCTGCAGTCCTCTCCGACGCCAGGTTTGTTTGCTCTCGCGCGAGAACCTGACCGACGCTAGCCAGGAAGATGGAAGGGATTTCAAAGAAGAGATTGGGGTGATCAGCGAAGGCTGCCGTTAACTGCGAGACGGATTTGGAGCCACCCTGAGGATCGATCAGGGCTGTCGAGATACTGCTACGTACCTGGGTTCGTAGCCCCCCGTCAACAGCTGGAGAGCGCAGTA
The DNA here is from genome assembly GCA_965218775.1 of Acidobacteriota bacterium. GTDB lineage: Bacteria > Acidobacteriota > UBA6911 > RPQK01 > JAJDTT01 > CAUZIZ01. The sequence continues at coordinate 449,537 of CBDCLS010000003.1, forward strand.
GTCGCAGAAGGATAGGGGATACAACCTGGCTTCTGGATGAGCATTCGCCGAGGGCCGAAATAATCTCTTCGAGCACGCTACTGGATTGCCAAGCTCGATCCTGCCGAAGCTCGCTCTCAAGAGCGCCTTCCAGGCTCGCTTGCAGCCCTTTCCACTCTCCATCACTTACAGTCTTACATGCTTGACAGAGCTTACCCAGCTGGTAGGCGGCGTCCGCCCTGGTTCCGTAGTTGGCGCTGCCTAGTTGATCGAGTAAGGGTGCCGCTTCGCACGACTGAGCTTGTGCAAAGGAACCTCCCCAACTCAGCGCGACACAGCTGAGCCAAAAAACAAGACCAAACAAGTCGCCCCTCCTGCCCGGTCGATTTCGCCGGCTGTCGGTAGAACTCATGAGAGCTAGTACCATGTCACACATGTAGTGTCGGGTTTGTGGCGAACGCGACGGCGTCGAGGGCGCGAAACGACGACGACGCGATGTTTTTCATCGTGGAGGAGGAGGAGAGACAAAGCCATCGGCCCGTCCCGTCGCCACCCACAGGGCAGACGGGGGTTGCGGACGATCTCTGTGTTGGTCGTCGTCGAAGATGGCCAAGCATCGTCTTCCTCCTCCCGCCTTGATCTCGCCTCGCAAGCCCCATCTGCAAACCCGTCACTACATGTGTGACATGGTACTAGTAGCTATTGGGGAATAGACCTGTCTTCTGATGGACGCGCCTCACGCAGACAAGAGCAGACGGCGACCCCAATGGAGTTTCTTACGCTTCTCCATCCTACGGACGCTTCCACATCTGGCCTTTCCACTCATCTAGAGCTTCGTTACTCGGATCGTCCTGAAGGGAACCCGTCCACCATTGTTCTACGTGCCAACTCGAACTTGGCACCGCCACGCTAGCCATTCGAGATGAACTGTTGCCTGCCGTGTCGGTGCAGGTCACTTCAAGAGAGTAGTGACGCTCGTTGCTGCGCACCGGTAAGTCGATCGAGGCCTTGTTGGTGGCGACCCGTGTGTCGAACAACTGTCCATCCGCCTCATCCCAGACTCTGATCCGGCATTCAGGTGAGGGATCACGTCGGTCTGTGGCCTCCACAGCTACACTGGCTTGATGGGTTGCCATACGGTCGATTGACCAAGACTCCAGCCTCGTCGTCAGGACCTCGATCAGCGGCGGTGTTTCGTCTTTGACGCCGGTGAAGACGTCATCCGTCACGTCATCCGTCACAGTCGATCCTCCGTTATCTGCGGTCCGTTCAACACTGCGGGTACCTGAACTCAGAGAGACCTCTGCGGTTGGGTTCTCGGTCTTCCTTCCAAGATCGGCATCTGGGGTCGGCAGGCGATCTTGCGCTGCGACCGACGTGGGGTCAGAGGGCCTTTCGCTCGCGGCAACCATCTTCTGGACCTGGCTGTCAGTTCTCTTATTGCCTGGCGAGGAAAAACCGACGACGGCTGTCAGAGCTTCTTGGCTCGTCTTTGACGCAGGTCCGAGGTCGCCGCGGAAAGAAGTACCGACAAACAGTGAAGCGACAAATGATGAAAGGACAACGGGAGAGACCAACAAGAGCCTGGCCACTGCTGGACTGGGCACTGCACAAAACAATCTACCGATAGCATGAAGGAATGTGATCGCTGCCTTCCCAAGTCTTCGGGATCCACCGCACGCGATCTGCCAAGGTCCTGCGATCAGAACTTTTTGGGGTGTTCTAGAAGCGACCTGTGCGCTACGAGCCACGTCTACACGAGGTTGAGGTCCTTGATTGGAAGCGACTCCTGTCCTCATCTCCAAATCCGATTCAACGGCAGCCATGAGTTGTAGAACTGGGGTCTCCTCGCCCTCGAGAGCGCTTACCGCGCTGCCTTTGATTACAGGTATGACTCTGTTACCCGGTACAACCTGTAACTCCTGCTCTATCCACTCAACTCTCGAGCCAGGTGCAGCGTCGGTTTTGTTCAAGAACAAGACCACATTGTTCAGGCGAGTCTGCCCTAGCAGCTTGCGAATTCCCTCGATTGTCTTCCGAGTGGCGTCTGTCGCCGAAACCACCAGAATCACGCCGTCAGCCTTGGCCAGATCGCCGCCTTGATCACGAGTTACCGAGTCTAGAGGCCCTGGCAGGTTGGCATGCAGGTAGGTATGCCGCTGCGTGCAGTAGGTGGTCGCGTTTCGCCACACGCCCTCTTCTCGATTTCTGAACCAGCGCTTCGCAGCCTCTGCATTACTTTGGCTCGGATAACTTCCTGAGGAGAAGGCACTCTTGATCGCTGCAGTAAGCGTCCTCTTACCAGATCCTATATCGCCGAGTACGGCAAGTCTCAGGGGAACCTGTGATTGGCTTTCTCCCTCACCTTCCACCATCGGGCTCAGAGGCTCGAGGGCACAGCCGCGCGAATCGGACCCTAGAGACTCTCCGGCTGCTAGCGAGGGTAGTGCACGGATGCTCTTGGATATCTCGTTCGCACCAAGCTGGTTGGCAGCGCCCAAACCGGCGCCGAAGCCCTGATGATCGAGAGCAACTTGGAATCTGGCTCTGACTCCGGCCGCCACCCGGTGCAGATTTACCGGTGCTCCGTTCTCTCTTAGAAGCTCTTCGAAATCAAGCTCTTCTGTCGGGGTGGCAGCTATCGATTCTGCCAGTTCGTCGATGACTCCACAGAGCTGTGTTTCGAAGATCTGTGCTTCAGACATAGGCGCCGCCGCTAAGTGATGCAAGAACCTGTGCTCTCATTCTCACGAGCTTTCTTCTCATCCTCTTCACAATGGTCTCGTACTCCGTCTTGGATATGCCCAGGTCCGATTGGATCTCCGAACCCTTCATACCGAGCTTCAAACACCAGATGACCAGAGCCACTTCGGTATCGTCGGCAAACAACTGGTCGATCCGAGCCAGCGTTTGCCGAGCTCTCTCCTCTCGTTCGCTCGCTATGAGTAGCGACTCGGGAGTCGTAGACGCTGGGCAATCGGTTTGACCCAAGGGGGCAACATTGGATCGACCTTGATCCTTCCTTATCGCATTGTGGGTGATGCTCCGGACGACGCCAAAGAGGAAATGCTTGAACTCTACCTTTTCTTTGTTCCATCGCCGGTTGCCTGATAGAACATCGCAGAAAGCCTGGTTCAAAAGGTTCTCTCCTTCAGAGTTTGGGCAAATCCGGGCCTTGAAGTCGGCGAAAATGCTCAAATGCAAGAGCTCTTTGTCGGTGAGCTCTTCAAATGCTGTCCGCACCTCTTCTTGAGTGGCCGCCTTTTCAGGGGCAACCCTTCCCGAAGTGTTTCCCGCTCTTGTTAGCCCACCCAACTTAAACCTTCTCTCCTGCTCCGAGCCTCGTAATCTTACTGCTCACCTCTGGAAAGTTGCAGACAGATATTTTTCTTATCCGCGGCGGCGAAAAAGTAAGCATATCAGTTATGTGACAAACATCGACTACCCGACAGCAGCAACTCGTTGGCATCCGCATGAACCATCGGGGCATAGAACAAGGGGCCATGTGGCGCGCACTCGTCAAACTGGGTTTAGAAGTTTACCAGCTTCTCGGAAATCTCGGGAAACAAACGGGTCTGACGCCGCGATTTGTCGGAGACGATCGCACTGTTGCCCTTGTGCTAGGATGACATCGCTCGCCAGAAGGCGCTACTGCCACCAGGTGCAGGGGAGGTAATCTCGTTATGGAGCAGAGGAGAGAGGAAGCCCGCTTCGGGCTGCTTGCCGTGGAACTCGCTGTTGAAATCGGCGGAGCAAACGCGAATCGCGACTCGGAGCCTATCAGGGCGAAGTCAACCGGAATGGTCAACATCAGCAACTCCGGAATGTTCATACCCTTGGACGTCCAGGGCGCCGACGACGAGCTCTGGCACCGGGGAACCCCCGTCAAGATCGTTTGGGACAATCCTCCCTTGTATGGCGAGGGAATGGAGAAGCTGTCCGTGGATGCTTTCCTACGACATAGCAAGGAAGGTTATGGCATCGGCGTTGAGTTCTCGAACCTGGACAAAGAAACCAGGAACAAACTTCGAGCGTGGGTCGATTTTCTCGCGGCTACATCCTACGACGGCGAGACTTGGCCTCGCCAAGTCTGGAAAGATGCAATCAATGCCTTTGCCATCATAGTGACAACCCTAGGTGTTGGTTTCGGGCTTTGGGGGATCCTGACCGTCAATGACGACCCTGCTCGAGCCAACTTCTTCATGTATCTCATGTTGGCCAGCATCTTCGTCTATGCAGCACTAAGACTAGTGAGTAGCTTAGGTGATGTCTGGACCGTCGTCGCGGAAATCCTGTCGAAGCTCACTGGTCGGAAAAGGGCGGGACGAGCGGCCAGGTGAGATCAAGCGATCCTAGAGTCGTTTCGGCAGCTGATACAGCAAGGGAGTCGGGGAGAACGGACAAGTTATGAGGGGAAACGATGTTGCAGGCTACGATCTGGCTGCGATTTGGCTCAATCTGGTCAAGATCCTGATCGGACTGCTCTTCGTTTACCAGCAAGTGGTCGGTGATCAGCTGAGTATGAACATGTTTGGTGGGGACAGGTTTTTCTATGTCTTCTACAGGCAACTGTTGACGGAAACTGACACTGATCCCTCAGCTTCCGCTGCTGGAAATGGCAGCCTCTCGGTTCAACAGGTTACGTTCGAGAACCCCAACTTCTTCATCAGCTACTTACCTCTGACGCTAATGGCTAGATACCATCACGGAGAGATAGTAGTTGACAAGATTGAAGGACCCAACGGATCAATCGATATCAACGGCAGTGCTAGTAGGAAGCGTTTTTCCTGGCCGGAACGCGGAGACAATGCTCTGCAACTTGTTAGCTTCGACTTCATGGAGCTCTTGAAGCCAATCGAACCCGTGGCAGGAGCCTACAATATTGAATTCGGCGTGCACCTTTACGATTCTTCAGAAGCTTCAGGTCCAAGGGAAAGTTGGCCATCCAGCCCCGACCAGGTCAACGTGGTACGACTTGGCTATCAGGAGCCTCCGGAACTCGTCAAGCGCCACTTCGGCCCCCTGCCGATCGTGGAGGGGCGTGGGTGTGATTTCCCGTATCAGTTGAGAGGAAAGTCGCTAACTGCGACAGGCCTTCGGAGAAGGTCGGAGGAAAGTGAGACAAGGGGAGACCAGCAGGATGCTGGAAGCTGGGAAACGGTCGCATTGGACCGAATAAAGATCGTCCATGAGGACGACAGGTTTGGAGGTACCAGGCTTCGGCATGATTCGAGTGCAGGGCGGAAGAACCATTACATGCTAGAGGCTTCCTATACCGAACCTGGTGTTGAGGATGCTGAACCCGAGGTTTTTCACATAGAAGTTTCCTTCCTGGTGCAAGACAACCTTTCACCGCGGCCCATCTACGAATCCGGTGATGCTCCCGGAAGAGTCGCAATCCTGTACCCCAAGCACCGCTACCAGGAAAAAACTAAGCAAGGGATAGGTGAGTACTTCATCTTGGACTCTTTTATTGTCGATCCGGACGGTGTGAGCTCTCTGCGCCCGCGCCGACTGGTGATCGACGGTGCAGAAGGAAACTACTCGATAAGTCGAGAGGAAGAAACGGGAATGTTTCTTCTCCAGATCAAAGAGCCGCGACTGGTCGCACCACGGCCGAGCCCTACACAGCCGAACGTAATGGAGGAGACAATCACGCTTATCGCGTCGGATGAAATCAACAGCTCCAAGATAGAGATAAGTATCCAGAAGCAGGCGACATTAGAATGGTGAAAAGAGGCTCCCTCAGAAGCAAGCTACACTTGTCTGCTGTTGGACTTGTTCTGGCTGCGTCTGTCTCCGCACAGGGGTCTCAGGCAAACCAGCAGCTTCTAGTCCCAATCGATTTTTCTTTGTTGGGAGCTCTGCCACAATCTACCGCTGGCAGGGCACTGGAAAAACTTCTCCTCAAACACTACCGGGTGGTGCAGAAGCAGATCTCGGAAGACAGTGCACCACCCCAGAGCACAGTCATCCTGGGCAAATGGGGGCGTCTATCGAAAGCCAGCATTGTGACCTCTCAAGATGACGGGATTCTGATATTGAATCCCGAAAACCACGTCCAAATGATTGCCCAAGATTGCATCGAGACACGTGATGGTCTCAAGTGTGAGGATTTTTGGCAAAGTCCAGCGCGCGGGCCAAGCCCGATACAGGAATTGGTTGAAGAGGTATCCGAGAAGCAGGAGAAATACGCGAGCGAAGGTCAGAACCTGGACTACGACTTTTCCCAAGTGGCACTGCTACCCATTCCACGCTGGGAATGGGTGAAAGAACCGGGGACAGGCCGTGCCTCCTATGTGGTCCACCTCGTGACTGCAGTGCCGAAAAAGGTGTTCGATCCAGAGCCTTCTCCCCTGGCCGACACATCTACTGAGAACGGGGGACCTTCAATGCCCCCGCTTCCCCTTCGGGCGACTGCCTTGGTCTCCAGGCTCGATCAGGTTCACTGGAACAAGGCAGTGAGTTTGATTCAAGCGAGAGCTCGTTCCTCAGAGGGAGCGAATGTCGTTCCGGCAAAAGTGTTCGACAGCATCTTAGAGGGAGCAGGCACCTTCGATAAGCATTTCGAGGTGGATTGTGCCGAATTCTGGGAGTCTGTTTATCACAGGATTTATGAATTGGAGGGCACCTATCTCAAAAGAGGCCTTAAGTCCGAGTTCACCACTCCCCAGGTTGAGATCCACAATCAGGCGATCGAAACCAAGGTCAGCTCCCCTGAACATCTTACGAAGCTTGTATCGCAGAACCTTAGCCTCTATAGGCTGATACGGCGGTTCTCGAAGGAAGAGGTAGGCGTTGTCGATGGCGATCTCTACTTGAAGAATTTGCCGAGCGGAGATTACGAGCTTCAAGCTTTTCAGGAAGCCGGTGGGGAGGGCAAACTCCAGTTTTTTAGAATTCTCTTCAGCTACGACAGGGGAATTACTACGTATCCACAGCTGTCGATCCAAGCAGAATAGAGTCGAAGGCGCTACTTCGGCCAACTAACAGGGAAAGCTAGTGCAGTGATGCCACTCGTGGCAAAAGGTTGTCCTATGTTCAGATTGAGTTTCAGCATGTGGCTCGTATCCGCTTGCTTCCAGCTTGCCGTTCTCACGGCAGCGGGGAATCAAGTGGAACCCTGCGACCCCGAAGTCACCAAGCGAAAAGCGGTGTACCTGGTGGGCGGCGATGCTGAGAACATTCTGGCGAAACTCGAGCCACCGATGGGTGGAACACTGTTCAGCCTGCTCCCCCCTGACCGGGTCGAATCCGGTGAGGCTGAGCCGCATCAACAGCAAGTCCAACGCGAACTAGCGAGGGACCTATACAACGCGACGAAGAAGCTCCCCCCATCAGCGGCCAGTAGAGCATCGTCAAAATGCCTATACGAGTTGGTCCTCTTCCTTTATCAGTCGCTTGATCACGAGAATCTCGACGAACTGGCCCGGTTGGTGAGAGGGTCTGTTTCACTGCGGGTGGCCGCTCTAAGCGAAATCCCTTCCAAACATCCCCTCTCATGCTATCGATTCATGGAAGAGGCCTTCAACGAGTTTGGTGCCACGCTCAAGGCTAGAAGCCAGCTGCAGCAATTGGAAGAGTCGGGAAATGACAGGGGAAAGCAGACTTATTTGAGACGAGCGTACGGTCTCTCGGACAAGAATCTGGACCGGGTGAAAGAGCTACTTCGAGACTTCATCGGAGCAGCCACCGCATTGGCCATGACCTATCCGGATCTGGGTCAGGTGCTTGGCAGCTGGCTGGATCCCGTTCTCACAGAGGCGATCGAATTATTCGCGGGTCATTCCTTCCAACTGAGCTTGAAGGAGACCCATGAGTGGCTCATCGAGTTCGATACGGCGAATATCTCAGGACCAAGCCACTTCTACGCTGCTCGCCGACTTGTTCAGCAGGCCGCCAATACGACTTCGCTGACCAAACAGATAGGAGCCCTCACTGAGAGCGAAAGGGAAGACGCGATCAAGGAACATCTCATCAAGGGTGTGCCCCTGCTGAGTGATCCGTCCCGGAGTTGGATTCCCTTCAGCCAGTACAGTGACGATCTGAATGCCTTGTACAAACAGTCTCAGGATGACTCGCTGCAGTTCGAAGTTCAGCAGTCCTTGGTAGTTAGGTCTTGCGTAGCACTGTACAACGGTATTTGGAGTTACATTCAGAACATTCCAAAGCCGGATGACTCCGAGCTGAAGACGGCTCGCAAATCCCTCTTCGAACGCATCTACACCCACAATGACAAGCTTCAGAAACGGGGTTTGTACCAGGAGTCCATCTGCTTTGCGTCAAGATTCTTCGACGACCCCGCGATACTTTCGGACAGCGATTCTGAACTCATCCATGGGCAGTTGGCGATTGCTCACTATGTGCTGGGTGCAGAGAAGAAGGCAATGGAGCATCTGGATGAGTCTGGCGACAATATGTCCTTTGGCGACTTAAAGGAGTTCAAGGAAAAATGGGCACGATTCATAACACAGACAAGACTTGTCGAATGCGCCGAAAACCGATCGCGACTCCTTTGGTAGGCCTCCTCATCGCAGTCCTGACTCTCTGTTGGCCGGTGGGGCTTCATGCGCAAGGAGAGGGCCAGGTAGAGGCTGCCCTCGCGGACATCAAGTCCTCCTTTATCGATTTGCAGGAGTTGGAACTCAGACTGCCTCTGGGTGAAGCCTACTACCTCGTCAAGGAGATGCAGCAGAGGTGTAACCAGGCAGATGCCGCTTACCAAAACGGCCAGGACGACGATGCAATTGGACTGATCAAGATCCATGCCCTGATGAAGATGGCGGCAGTCATAATCGACTACCAGGATCTCTATGACCTACATAATCGGCTAGCACTCGAATACTCGCGCAATACGGCAGTCTCATTACAGGACGTACTTTCAGATGATCAAGTAGGTAGGGAATCTCTTAGAGATCTCCACAAAGCATACGAAGTGAAACGAGGCGACTACCGGTTGGAGTCGGGCGCCTATGAGCTGAGGATCGATCGTTCGCCTGACCTGATTGCCCTTGAGAAACTGAACGTCATGGTTGCGGGTTCCGCGGAGACGGCCTCAGTGCGGGCCCGAAGGTTCGCGGAGTCTCTCACGCTTCAGTTCAGGGATCCCATCGTAACAAACTACCATACGAAGTACTTTCTGGAAGATGCCGCCGAGCTCGAGATCTCGATTCGGCCGACCGATTACTTTTTCGTATCCCCTAAAGAGAAGGCCAAGGAGACCTGGTTGCGTCAAAAGGCGGTCGAGTTCAGGTCCCAGAGACAGATCAATCTGGAGTCCGGGATCGGCGTGGGAAAGATCTACATCCCGGACGGAGAATACACGGTCTATGTGGGGAATCTGCGAGATGCCCCCAAGGTCAGGCCGGCCTCCAGTCTCATGGTGGCAAAGGATCATCCAGACAAGACGATTCTCGGATACGTCTGGAAGCTCTCCGACGGCAACTACGTTGAAGCGGAAGAGATAATCGTGACGCGCACTTCATCGTTCAACGAGTTCTTCCCGAAATTCAAGCTCCTGGGCTTCCAACTGGGGACCAACTCCAAGACGAAGAGCCTCGAGGGGGATGCCGGCGGCCAGATGTTCCATCGTTTCAACCGGAGCGTCGCCCTGCAAACACAGGGACAGGTTTCATTTCGGTCCCATCGGGACTTCTTCGATCTAGATCAGATCCTGCCCCAGACGGGCAACTTTATCGATCGGGACAGGCGAGATCTGGCCGACTTCAGCAGCACCGAGATTCAGTTTGACGTTGGGCCGGTGTTTCGCTTTGGAGATTTTTAGGTTGCGACCATGCAGAGTATCCGCTACGTCGACCGGGATGGCTTCGACAGCGGGGGCACTCTGGGACAGTTCTTCTTCAATGTCGGCTATCTGTTCAATCGAGGCCAGGCGGGATTCTATTACACCAAAGCGAATCTGGATGAGCCGGTTGTGAAAACGGTCCAGTTTGATGACGTGTTCTTCGAGGAGACATTCCTGAAAGTCATGGATCAGGTGGGAGTCAATTTCCAGGTCTCGGTGACGGATAGATCCTACGTCGAGGGTGCCTTCGGGTACATGAGCTCGGCGGTTCGCAACGACGTTCCAGGAGGTGTGGTTCGGTACGTCATGCCGAGGCTTTGGAAAAGGATCGGGGTGGCCGCCGAGGTGGGATACAACGAGAGCTTCGTCGGCCAGGAGAACTCCATGCGTTTTGGATTCGGGCTGCGCTTCGATGATTGGTCTCGGCCCTCGACTTTCCGAGGGGATGACGGTCCGGTCCCGGTGTTCGTTCCGCGTATTCGCTATGAGACGCTCACCAAGATCGTCAGGCGAGGGAACCAGCGACCCATCGCCGATGCGGGACCCGACCAGCTTGGCTTGGCGCCTTTCACAAGGGTAGTTCTGGACGGGACCGGTTCTTCTGATCCCGAAGGAGACTCACTCGAATTCGAATGGACCCTGCTGGGGGACTGCCCAGCGACAATCGTGCTGGAGGGAGCCCAAACGTCGAATCCTTCATTCGTCATAGGCAATGGCGAGATGTGCACAGTTCAGCTGGTGGTGAAAGACAGCTTGGGGCTCGAGAGCGCCCCAGATGTAGTCGCCGTCTCCTCAGTGCGGGCAGATCAGCCGGTGATTCTCACTTTCCGAGCCAATCCGTCGGAAATTCGGCTTGGGGGCTCATCTGAGTTGGAATGGGAGGCGAGCAATGCGAGCAGCGTTACCATCTCGAATGTGCCCGGTAGCACTGCCCTGAATCCCGAGAGCGGTACTCTATCGGTCTCGCCCTCGGACACGACCACCTACGTTCTCACCGCCTGTAATGCGGTGAATGAATGTGTCAGCGCCGAAGCGACCGTGCTCGTCAGGCCGGACATTCCTGAGATCGTCCGCTTCACGGCCGTTCCCCCCGAAATCCGACTGGGAGATTGCTCCACGCTGCAGTGGGAGACTCGGGGCGCCAGTCGGGTCTTCGTTACCAACCTCACCACAGGAGGTGCACCAGTCAACCTGGGCCTTTCGGATCAACTCGTGGTCTGCCCTCAGAGAACAACGACCTATTCGCTGACAGCGACAAATGACCGAGGCGAAATCGTCTCGTCTGATGTCATCATCGTGGTCCGTCCCATCACGCCCGTGATCACGCAGTTCACTGCGACCCCTGCAGAGATCCGCGAGGGAGAAACCACAGATTTGTGCTGGATCATGGAGAACGTCGTTCAAGCTTCAATCACGAACTTGCCCGGAGGAACGGTTGACCTGACAGGGGACGAGCTCGTGAGTGGCTGCATGGCGGGCGTCCGTCCTCAAGGCACCACAACTTACACTTTGACCGCCAGCAACGACGGCGGCGAAATCGTCACAGCTTCTGTCACCGTCCTGGTGCGGCCGGCATCGCCAAAGATCCTCGAATTCACGGCGACTCCCGCGGAGATCAGGGTCGGTGAGACCTCGCGATTGGCCTGGGTAACTGAGAACGCGGACACGTTGACCCTCACCAACTCAGGTGGAAGCTCCCTGCCAACCAACGGAGCGAGCGGCAGCCTCGACGTCGCCCCAGCAGAGACGACGACCTACACCCTGACAGCCGCCAGCAGTGCTGGCGAATCTGTTTCGGCCTCAGTCACCGTAGTCGTCAAGCCACCGCTGCCGGTAATAACCAGCTTCACAGCATCATTGCTCGATCCCAACGACAATGTCATCAATCCTGGTGACCCGGTGTTGCTGGAATGGGAAACCAATGCAGATCAGCACCCCAGCCTGGTCGTCAGCATTACCAATATTGGCAACAACCTGGCGGCATCCGGGTCGGCTCCGGTAAGCCCTCAGTCGACCACACTGTATACCTTGACCGTCTCCAGCGGTGCAGGTGAAATCGTCAGCGCCAACGTGATTGTAGAAGTCATCCTCCAACCACCCACGATCCTGCAGTTCGCTTGTGCCCCATCCTCGGTTCCTAGTGGTGGAGATGTACAAATCAGTTGGGCCACCTCAGGTGCTCAGACGGTCTCCCTGACGAATATAACTTCCGGTTCGGTGATCGGTTCCGGTCTCCCTGCGGACGGATCCATCACGCTGTCGATGGCCACCAGCGCGACCTTCAGGCTAACGGCCACCTCAGCCCAGAACCTGAGAGCCGAAGCGGACTGTAACGTGAACGTCTTTTGATCGTTTGCTGAAGGGTCGAAAACGCTTACTTCTCGCCGAGGAATCTTCTGAGGAACGCTCCTGGTTGCGGTTTACTGCGGCTAGTTGGGGCGGATGTTGCAGGAACGGAGGAAGTCTTTATCCTCTTCGGTCAGCTTCCACTCGATGGTCGGCCTAGGGCGCTTTTCTACCGCCTTCGTTTGCGCTCTTGCCTTGTCTTTGTCCTTTCCGTCCATCGGGTGCCTCCACGCAGGTCTTACTGAGCAGATCGGGTGCCAGGAACAAAATCATTAGGCGCGGGCTCCACTCCAGCCGGGAGCCTAGCCCCCGCTACTAACGATCGCTTGAATCTACTCTCTCACAATAAGAGATGGGCTCCAAAGAAAAAAGGTTCTGGGAGCCACCAAATATGCGAAAGAAGTCTGTTTCGCAATCTGTCCGCTGTTCATAATGGGAGCGATCAATGAATGATCGCAGAATTGACCAGGAAGTCTTGTGAGAAGTAGACGGCCAGTTCAGAACCCTTGGCTTTACCCCACGGCCGTTGGAGCGTTGCTGCTCACCCTGCTCTTGAATCTGCTGGCAGAGGAGGGCGGCAGCCGCCTCAGAAATCCCTATGGCCTCACCGAGGACGAGATCGACGGTTTGTTGGTTCGAAGTCCGGTGCTCCGGGACTTCGCTGAATTCTTTTCCGATCTCCTGCTTAACACCAAAATGGACCCGAAGGCTGCCCTGGCTGTCTACCAGCCCATTCGCAGACTCAACATGCATCAGCGCGATGCCTTCGGCACTAGGACTCCAGTATCTGAGGCGGAGGTCCAACGACAGGTGGGTCGCGCGCTCTTGGCACTCGACTCTCCCGAGCTACTCAAGATCACCCTGGTACCGGCGCCGGTCGCCTTGGTGCAACCTTCCTTTCTACAATTTACCAGTGGACTCGAAAACCGCTTGCCAGCCCTGATTCGAAATGGCAGCTCCGGTCGTTTTTCGGTCACGGTGTCGTCCGGTTCAGAAGACCTGGCCTTCCCCACCCTGGAGCTGGAGTTGGACCCGGGACAGGTTTATCCGGTAGTGCTCAGGGTCTGGGGGCGAAGTGGAGGTCAGCTGGTGCTCCGGATAGCTGTGGCTGGAGCCATAGAGGAGGACTTATCACTGCCCCTGGTCTGGAGAGCGCCTTCGCTGCTTCTGCTCAGGGTTTACGATGAAGTAGGGGACTTGGTTCCCGCCCGGGTTCACCTGCGCGGATCCGATGGCCGGGGACGTGGGCCTTCTGGAACCTACCTCAGGAGCGCTGAACTCACAGCCGAGCCGTATTTTCACACCCAGGGAGCCAGCTCGGTGGCCCTTCCCGCCGGTGAAACCGAGATCTTCGTGGTCCGAGGTCCACAGTACGCCGCCGAGAGCCGAATCGTGAGGCTGCCTCCAGACGGCCTGCTCGTCGAGGAGTTCCGTCTCCAGCGGATCGTCGATCCAGCCGCCCGGGGTTGGTACTCGGGGGATATCCATATTCACCCCAACCTGGTCCACAAGACGATGGCTCAGTTGGTGAACCCCGAGGACATACGCCTTCAGGTGCAGGCAGAAGATCTGAACGTGGCGAACCTGCTGATTTGCAACTCCCAGGGCACAGTCGTCTACGACAGGCAGCGTTTCACCGGGGCTCCTCACCCTCTTTCCACTCCCAACCACATCCTCTATTGGAACGAGGAGTTTCGGCCTTGGCTCTACGGCCACATGGCACTTTTGAATCTCAAGAAGTTCGTGGAGCCACCGTATAGCGGCTTTCCCAACAGCCCTAATCCCTTCGATTATCCGCCCAACACGAGCGTTGCCCGGCGTGCCCAAAGGGAGGGCGTCGGAGTCTTCTACGTCCATCCTGGATCGAAAACCGCAAGGTCGCTGGCGGTCGATGCGGCCCTGGGGACGATCGATGGCATGGAGATCCTGGGTTACGCCAATACCGAAGTCTCGGCCGATATCTATCATCGGCTCCTCAACTGTGGCTTCCAGCTGACGGCCGCCGCCGGAACCGATACTTTCAACAACATCCGCCGCCACAAGGTCATCGGCGGGGACCGGGTCTACGTCCATACTGGAGGGAAGCTCACCTACCAGGATTGGATCTTGGGATTGAAGAAGGGCCGGACCTTTGTCAGCAACGCTCCCCTGCTCTTTTTCGAGGTCGAGGGTAAGCTACCTGGTTCCCGTCTTACTCTCGACCAGCCCGGTAGGATAAAGGTGAAAGCCGAAGCCTATTCACAAGTGCCCATGGGGAAGCTGGATCTGATCGCCAACGGGCAGGTTGTCCACTCGGTGCCCGGCGATGGTGCGGGGAAGGTCCTGCGCTACGAGGGCGAGATCGAGTTGACTGGGAGCGCCTGGGTGGCGGCGCGCGTCACTGGTGGGCGTCACCGTCTGCTGGTGAATAATCCGACACTCTTCGCCCACACCACCCCGGTTCACTGTGTCATTCAGGGAAAACCCTTCGTGGATCGGGATTCGGTTCGTTATTTCCTGGATCGGATTGAGGAGCTTCGGCAGGTGGTGCTAACCAAGGCGCTCTACGAGAGTCCTTCCCAACAGATGGAGGCTTTGGCGGCTATCGATGAGGCGGCAAAGGTCTACCGCAGCAAGCTGGACAGTGAGCAGTGAGCAGTGAGCAGTGGAAGAGTAAATCAGTAAGCAATGAGCAGTGGAAGAGTGAATGAGTTTCGACTTACTCAGGTTCAAAGGCACCATCTGGACTAATGACTATTCTCACTATCCTGTGATCCCACTGCTCACTGCCCACTGCTCACTGTTTTTCACTGTTGACTGGGAACTACCCGAGGTCCAGGTTGATGCTTGCCAGGGAGAGGGGGATTACCGGAACCCTCTCCTCGGCCAGGAGTGGGTCTACTTCTTGCTGTAATTCCGAGACGGTGCCAGCTCCCGCCTGCTGGGGTTGATCTAGTTGCTGCACGAAGAGCTCCCGGTGGAACAGGCATTGAGAGCTACAGCCTTTTTCCTTCAGAGCCTGGGACAGGATCGTGGCGGCTAGCCCCTCCGCATAGAATTGCAGCACCTTCTCCGATCTAGAACTCAGCTCACCCAACAGGTAAAGCCCCTTCAGCAGGTCTGTGATCTCCTCGAAAAAATTGGCAAGTGACTTCTTGGTCTCCTGCCAGACTACCGAGGTGACCTGTTCGGCGACCTGCATGTGGTAGGTTCTCGATCCTTCGGCCAGGGTAGAGGCCAGGACCACGTCCTGGTGTGCCGACCTCTGACCTGCCTTGAGGAGCGTCTCGCTGCTCGAGCCCATCGCCGCAACCACGACAACCGGCTGCCGCTCCTTCGCCTGAATGACCGCTTCTGCGGAACTTAAAATCCCAGACGGATCCGCAATCGACCCGCTATCAACCTGCAGCATCTTCACCCCGTTTTTCCCTCCCTTTGTTTCTATCCAAACTGCTGGGGAATGATACCACCGGAAGCCTCTGGTGGCACATAAAGCCAGCGGGCACCATAGAGGCCTCCTTCGGCATCGAATATACGGCCGTCGGCGAGTACATACTGGTTCGGTGTACTGGGCCTTTGTCCGGACAGGAATTCGGGCAATCGGGCACGATCTAGGGCGAGTTGCTCGTGCACCTGCTGCCAGCTGAAGTTGCGAAACAATGCCTGCTTCATCTGGAGACACCGTTCCTGGTGTTCGGGACGTGCGGCCAGATTCAGCTTCTCCGGGGGATCGCTTGCCAGGTCGAAAAGCAGGGGTGAACCCTTCTCGATCTCCACATACTTCCAGTTCTGATCGCGGACCAGACGCATAGCTGCCCCAGGCTGATTCTCGTCTGTTGTGTTGTAGTTGATGCGTACTCCGTAAGCAAAGGAGGCACTGGCTGCAAAATCCCGGGGTGGCTTGGCCGTTTCCGGCTCGGTCAGCAGTTCGTGAAGGTCGACTCCGTCCAATCCCTCGGGAACTGGCAGACCCGCCAGGGCACAGGTGGTCGGGAACAGATCCAGCAGAGAGACCGGATGAGGCACCCGGTGATGACCGGCTTGGATGCCGGGTCCTGTCATCAGCAGCGGCACGCCTACTGAGGGCTCATAGTAGACAATCTTTCCCCAGATGCCGTGATGTCCAATCATCTCCCCATGATCGCTGGTGTAGATGACGATGGTGTTGTCCAACAGGCCTGCCCGATCCAGTCCTTCCAGAAGCTCACCGATGCAATCGTCAACAAAGTCAATGCAAGCATAGTAGGCCTCACGACCCCTCAGCGATACTTCAGCCGACTGATCGACGCTGAAATATCGTCGGGCGAAGGGCTCCAAGTCCTCGTCGGGATTCGCGGGCAGGTAGGCTGGAGGGATCTTGTCCCGGTAGCGCCGAATGTAGCGTCCCGGAGCAGTAAAGGGAGAGTGGGGACGGGAGTAGGAGGCGCAGACAAACCAGGGGACGTCCGGTTCCAGATCCTGGTGCTCCAGGAGAAAGGCGAGACTCTCCCGAGTCACTACGACATCCTGGAGAAGACTCTCGGGAATCTCGGTGACTCCCGCACTCTCGGCTCCGTGGTAGGCGGGGAAGAGATCGATCGGCTCAGGCTGATGGCTCAAGCCATGACGCAGATCTCCGTAGGGCCTGACCTGGAACCCTTGCATCTGGTCGCGGCCGCCGAAATGCATCTTGCCCACCAGACAAGTCCGGTAACCGTGGTCGGCGAAGTGACTCGGCCAGGTAACATGCTCGGGAAAGATGATCCAGTGATTGCTCCAGGCCGCGCAGCGATGGGCCTCCTTGCCGGTGAGCATGCACATGCGTGAAGGTGTGCAGATGGGAGACGGGCAGATCGCTGTATCGAACTGGGTGGAGCGCTGAGCGAGAGCGTCGAGGTGCTGGGTCTGCACGGACGGATCGCCCGCAAAGCCAGCAACCGAGGACGCGTGTTGATCCGTCTGGATGAGGAGAATGTTGGGGCGCGTTTGTTTGCTGCTCATAGAGACTCAAGATAGCCCGATACTGTCTTCGAATTCCAGTGTTTAGCATCCTGCCCTGCCTTTGCCCGTGCGGGTTCCCGTCAAAGATGAAACCAGGACAAGGGCAGGGGCACGGGCACGGGCAAGGGGGGACGCTAAAGGACGCTAAACACGTAGGTAGTGATCTGGAGACTTCTGTAGTAATATGGCAAGCAACCCGTGCTACAAGGCCGCCTGAAAGGCTTGACCTCAGGAGACGTTATGAACTCAAAGACAGTGCCCCTCCTTCTGCTTCTGATCCTGGCCGTGGCAGTCTCCCCGCTCGTGGCCCAGGGCAGTGTCAGGACTGTCGGCAATCGGAATCCGAGAAGTGCCGATGCCCCCCGAGAAAACGACACCGCCGGTACAGGAAACTGGAATTCCGGCATGCAGCTTCCAAGTCAGATGTTCCTGACCGGCAGGGTGCTGTTGGAGGACGGCGTCCCACCCCCGGAACCGGTGACCGTGGAAATGGTCTGTCGGGGCTCGGTACGGCAACAGGCCTTCACGCTCGGCGAGGGTGATTTCAGCTTCCAATTGGGTGTTGAAGGATTGGGATCCAGCGATGCCAGTGCGAGTGGGAACAAATCCAATAGCAACGACCCCTTCGGCCGAGGACAGGGACAGGGACAGGCGAGCCTGGATCTGAGCGATTGCAGTCTCCGGGGTGTCTTGCCCGGGTTTAAGTCGGACGCCATAGGGCTAGGTGTCGTTCGATATATGGAAAACTCGGACGTCGGCATCCTGGTCTTGCGGCGCCTGGAGAAGGTGCAGGGGCTGACCGTCAGCTATACGGTTCTCAAGGCTCCGAAGAAGGCACGAAAGGCCTACGAGAAGGCCGATAAGGAGCTCCGGAAGGAGAACGGAAACATCCCCAAGGCCGTCAAGAACCTGGAAAAGGCCGTCAAGATATATCCCGAGTATGCCGCCGCCTGGTTCCTGATGGGGAACTCGAAACTCGCCATGGGAGACCGACCGGGGGCCCGTGAAGCGTTCCAGAAATCAATTGAGGCAGACCCGAAGTATCTGCGTCCTTACATCAATCTGGGAGAAATGGCCCTCAGGGACGAGAACTGGGCGGAGGTGGCTCGGCTTTGCGAAGGAGTAACGACACTGAATCCCCACATCATGAGGGTTCATTATTTCTCTGGGGTGGCTAATCTGAACCTGGGCGAGTTGGAAAAAGCTCGCGCTTCGATTCAGAAGGTTCTGGACCATGGTAAGAGCCGATACCTGGTCGGCAGCCACTATGTAATGGGAGCAATCCTGACTCAGATGCGAGATTTTCCCGGGGCAGCCGAGTCGTTTCGACTCTTCTTGAAGGCATCCCCGCAAGACACGCCGGTCGCCGAGAAACTGGAGGTCGCCTGGGAGAAGCGTGGCCTGATCGAGGAGGTCGCTTCCCTGGAGTCGCCTTCCATCCAGAACTAGTACCATGTCACACATGTAGTGGCGGGTTTGCAGATGGGGCTTGCGAGGCGAGAGCCTGACTCGGTATATGAAAGTCAAGTCTTCCGCAGAAAGATCAGGAGGCCTCCAATGAGTACCAGAGTGAGTGTCACTTGGACCCGGCTAGCCCTGTCCTTGCTACTCCCCAGCATGATCCTTGCCCAGCAAAACACCGGTGGTGGAGACAAGGACACCCCGAGTAAACAGCCCCAGCGCCCCCAGAGGGATACCAGGGAACGTGACTTTCGACGAAGCCCCGACCAGCAATTCAATCGCATGCGCCGGGCCGTACGTCTGAGCGGTAAGGTGGTCCTGGCCGATGGCAGCCCGCTTCCGGGCTCGATAAACGTTGAGCTGTTATGTAATGGAAGCGTAAAGCAGCAGGCGTTCACTTTCACCGACGGCAACTTCAGCTTTGAAGTGGGCTCCCCTAGCAGTATGGCTTTCGCGGATGCCAGCGTCGGTGGCGCCTCCTGGAATCCAGGCGCCGCAACAAACCCTGCGGGCCAGACCGGACTCGACTCGTTCGACGGTTCCATGAATCTGTCCGGCTGCGAGTTGCGCGCTGTGCTGCCTGGTTATCAGTCGGAGCGACTCCAACTAGGGATGAGGCGACCACTGGACAGTTCTGAAGTGGGCGAAATCGTCCTGCGACGTCTGGCGAAGGTCTCGGGCTCAACTGTCAGCTTCACCGCCCTAGCCGCTCCGAAGAAGGCACGAAAGGCGTTCGAGAAGGCAATCAAGGAGCTGAGGAAGAAGAAGGCCAAACATTCCAAGGTCTCGAAGGAGCTGGAAAAGGCGGTCAAGCTCTACCCGAATTACGCATCAGCCTGGCATCTGTTGGGAGCGACTCGGCTGAAACTCAAGAATGAGGACGGCGCACGGGAAGCGTTCAAACAAGCTATCGAGGCGGATCCCGAATATGTCAGCCCCTACATCGAATTGGCCATGCTGGAAGGTGAGAGCAGCCGCTGGGTGGAGGTGACTCGCCTGAGCGATCGCATCCTGGAACTCAATCCCTACATCAGCCAAGCCCACTATTTCAGTGCGGTGGCGAACTTCAATTTGGGGAAAATCGATCTCGCTGCGAAGTCGATCTATCAGTACAAGAAGAATGAGTCCTCTAAGATGTTCGCCGATAGCTACTATCTGGCGGGAGCGATTTTCGCCTCTAAGGGTAACGCTACTTCTGCGGCAGCAGAGTTCAGGCAGTTACTGAAGAGCTTCCCGAAGGACCAGCGTGCGGACCAGATAAGAAAACACCTCAACTCATGGGAAGCACAGGGACTTATCGAGAAAGCGCCACCCGAGGGGAATTCGGGCGATCAATCCAAACTGAGCCGGTGATAAACCTTCCTGAAATGCAGGAAATCCCTGCAGGACCCGTGACCCTCGGTGTCCCTGCATGTTCCTCTGATTCCCATCTGAAGCATCGCTGGTCGGGACCTCGAGAGGTCTCGATTCCGGCGTTCCAACTGGGCAAGTACCCGGTTACCCGGGGCCAATATGAGAGCTTCATCTCGTCGACGGGGCATCAGGCAGCGATGGACTGGGATGACCCCTCCCTGAAGGAGGCGAGCTTGCCTGTGTGCGGGGTCTCGTGGCAGGATGCCCGCAGCTACTGCAACTGGCTGTCAGAGTCGTCCGGGAAGGCATTCCGGCTTCCCTCGGCCGACGAATGGGAAAAGGCCGCACGAGGTGGTCTGACAGAGAAGCGCTTCCCCTGGGGAGACGATGACCCATCCGCTTTGTGCTGCTATGGACGCGCAGATGATGCGTCACCTGATCCGGTTGGCTCCTATGAACCCAACGCCTACGGGCTCCACGAAATGGTTGGCAACGTCTGGGAATGGCTGGGAGATCTCTATGTCGAGGTTGCCTGCGATCCGCCTTTGAATACACCAACCGGGTTGCCTGCGGATCTCAACCGAGTCCTGGTTGGAGGATCCTTCATGACACCCGACACCGATTCCTTGTGGGTTGCGTATCGCCACGAAGACCCACCCGATCTGAGGCACCGGTGTTTGGGCTTCCGTCTGGCCCTTTGATTTCCCACCTTCTGCCGATAGCTTGCCTACCGATTGTAAGTCCGTTCACGTACCACAGTCTCGCAATCGAGGAACTACTATGACCAACTCACCCCGACCGATCATTGTTATTCCTGGAGACGATCCGGCCCAGCTCTCCGGCTCGCGTCATCTGACTCGATTAGAGGAGCGTGGCGAGGTCGTCTTGTTTCAAGACCGACCGACGTCAGATGAAGAAAAGCTCCGTCGAGCGGCCGACGCCGACATCCTGATCAACTCGCGCGGCTCGGTGAAATGGCCCGCCCGACTCCTCGAGCAGCTTCCAAGACTTCGCTTCCTCACCGTCTGCGGCGTCGGGACCGACTCGATCGCTCTGGAGGCTGCCCGGAAGCAGGGGATCGTGGTCTCAAACATACCCGGCAAGACCGCTCCGGTAGTTGCGGAGCACGCCCTGGGAATCATGATGGCGGTGGCCAAGAGGGCAGCCTACCAAACAGCGGAGCTGAAGGCTGGGCGCTGGACTCAGATCCACTGCGTCTACCTGACAGGAAGAACATTGGGAGTGGTAGGCACAGGGACCATCGGAGTCCACCTGATACGTCTGGCCAGGGCAATAGGAATGGAGGTGATCGCCTGGACCTTTCATCCTTCGCCAGAACGAGAGAAGGAACTGGGCATTCCCTTCGTAGACCTGGACGATCTACTGCGCCTCAGCGACGTCGTCTCTCTCCACGTGAAGTACACCCCGGAGAGTCGACACCTTCTAGGGAAGCGTGAGCTGACACTCATGAAGCCGGGAAGCCTGCTGGTCAACACCGCCCGTGCCGGTGTGGTGGATACCGACGCCCTGGCAGACGCTCTCAAGAGTGGACATCTGGGAGGAGCGGCCGTGGACGTATTCGATTCCGAGCCTCCTGGACCGGAGCATCCACTCCTGGACTGTGAGCAGGTGGTACTGACTCCTCACAGCGCCGACCAGACTCCTGAAGGATATGACTTCCTCAATGCCGGAGTAGTCGACAACGTGATCGCCTATCTCGAAGGGAACCCACGGAATGTAGTGAATTAGGCTCCAAATCCTGGAACCGAGAACCAGAGATTTCGGTTCGGACGAGGGACTGCGGATTGGCGGGGCGGCCCCTCTCGGAGCCGCCCTCTAGAGACTGTTAGAGCTCTCTGCCCAATGCCAATCGGATGTGCACGGGGCGGACTCTCTACTTCAACTCGGGTCAATCTCTCCCGAAGAAATCAAAGTAATCGTCGTCCCCGATACCAAAATCCGACCAAAAAATGGACCAAGAAAACCAAAAGTAATTCATCACGAACCTCCTTCAAATGTGGTTTCGCGAATCCACTTTCGGCAACTGAACAACCGTACCACCCAGGCGGTTTAGGTCTCAGCTTTGCGCCCCGAGACTTTCGTTCTCAGGTAGCCTTTTCGCTTGTGGCTGCGAAGAGCTCTGTTTATTGAAGCCTGGGCTTGAAGGTCTCAAGCTCAGCTTCCTCACTCAGTTCATTTCGGCCGGAACGGGCAAAGCTTTAGCCCTAAATCGCGTAGCGTCTAACCTGAAACTTGATTTCCGGACGTAGCTTTGGGCTCCAGGCCGAAGTCTTATATTCTTCGAGCCTTTGGCTCGGAACGGCGGCCTGGAGCCCACCGCTACGCCGGACTATGCCATGATTTCGTGGATTGGCTTGCCGTAGTCGATCTCTAGGCGCTTTTGGCCGGGAACATCCAGCTTGCGTGGATCGAGTCCAAGCTGGTGCAGGACCGTGGCATGAAGGTCCGTGACGTAGTGACGATCCTCGACGGCGTGGTAGCCGAGCTCATCGGTGGCCCCGTGGACAATACCGCCCTTGATACCGCCGCCGGCCATCCAGCAGGTGAAGGCAGCAGGATGGTGATCGCGGCCTTCCGTCTGCCCCTGCATGCCTGGCGTCCGCCCGAACTCTGTGCCCCAGACAACCAGGGTCTCGTCTAATAGACCCCTTTGTTTCAGATCCTTGAGGAGACCGCCGATGGGATGGTCCACCTCTCCGCAGGTAAGAGTGTGGTAGTGCTTCAGGTGGAAATGGGCGTCCCAGGCGATGGTGTCGGTGGAGTAGCCGTGAATGATCTGAACGAATCGAACCCCGCGTTCCACCAACCGGCGCGCCGTCAGACAGATCTCCCCGAAGGGCTTGGTGACCTCATTGTCGAGTCCGTAGAGTTGCTGGGTTCGGGAGCTTTCTTCTGAGAATTTGAAGAGATCGGGAACCGAGGTTTGCATCCGGAATGCCAACTCGTAGGATTTGATGCGAGCCCGCATCGCCGAATCGTCGGGGTACTCGATGGCCTCGAAGTGATTGAAGCGCCGCAGTAGGGCAAACTTGGCCTCCTGCTCCTCCTTGAAGACTCCCTTGATGGGTGTGGCGAAACGCAGCGGATTTTGCGGGTCCACGTCGAGGGTGATCCCGTCGTGCTGAGGTCCAAGGTAGTTGCCGGAGACGGCTGCCGGCCCTCCGGCGTTGGGCAGGATCCGTCCGCCCAGGACGACAAACTGGGGCAGGTTCTCGTTCAGGGAGCCGAGCCCATAGTGAACCCAGGATCCAAGCGACGGCAGGAGGCCCTGAAAAATGTGCCGTCCGGTGTGGAACTGGGTCTGGGCGACGTGACTATTGTCGGTGGTCCACATCGAGCGGATGACGGCGATGTCATCGATGCACTCACTCACGTGAGGCCACCAGTCGGTCACTTCGATGCCGCTCTGGCCTCGCCTCCCATAACCCACCTGCATGGGAAAGAGCTTCTTATAGGAACCCCGTCCTCTGCCAAAGAAATCGACCGTATTCTTGTTGTGCTTCGAGTCGAGGATGTGCTTGTACGGAGTCTCGTCGATCGTCATGCCCCCATACTTGTTCAGCGCCGGCTTGGGATCGAAGGTCTCCATCTGGCTAGCACCGCCCTGCATGAACAGCCAGATCACGCTCTTGGCCTTGGGGGCAAAGTGGGGTATTCCATCAGGAGGCGTCCATACCTCCTCACCGGCACCAGGCCTG
The DNA here is from genome assembly GCA_965218775.1 of Acidobacteriota bacterium. GTDB lineage: Bacteria > Acidobacteriota > UBA6911 > RPQK01 > JAJDTT01 > CAUZIZ01. The sequence continues at coordinate 473,159 of CBDCLS010000003.1, forward strand.
GCAAAACCATCGCGCTGGAGCATGGCACCGAGCGCCATGCCCGTCACACCCATGCCCAGGTCGGAAAAGAAGGTCCTGCGATTGACGTCCAGACGTCCTGAATTCCAGAATCTCGGTCTTGTCATCGCTCCAATCTTACTTCATCGAATCGTGACAAACTCATTTCGGTTGAACAGGACATGCACCAGGCCTTCACGTGCTCTCAGGGAAGGATCTGCCGAAGGAGGCAGTTTACTTGAGGAGCCTGATTCGAATCTGGTCAATTGCTGAGGATTCCCCAGAAGAGCTGTCTGCTGCTCAAGGAAATTCAGGCTTTCCGCCTTCTCGCCCTGGGAGGGCGCCCTCCCCAAGACACTTTCGAAGGCGCTCTCCACAAAGTGCTTCGCATTCTGGCCCACCTTGTCTGAGATCTTGCGGGCCAACAGATGGGAGTGGCTAAAGCTCATCTCGCTGTTGGACAAGGCCAGGGCCTGTTGAGGGACGATGCTTTCATAGCGCCGGTAACAGCCCTCCGGATCGGCCAGGTCAAACAGCTTCAGAAAAGGCATGTTCTCGTTGGGCGTGTGGGTAAAGTACAGGCTCCGCCTACGGGATCTCTGTCCCTCGTGATGATCCAACTCAGGGCCGCCGACGGTTGGGTCCAACTCGCCCGCCGCTGCCAGGATGCTATCGCGTACCACCTCGGCTTCCATGCGCCGCTGATTCATGCGCCACAGATATCGATTCTCCCGATCTTCCGTCAGGTTGGGGTGGTCCTTCTGGCTGGGCCAGGACTGCATCCGGTAGGCGCTGCTGGTGAGCATCAGACGATGAATGTGCTTCATGCTCCAGTCGTTTTCCATGAACTCGACCGCCAGCCAGTCCAACAGCTGAGGATGGGACGGAGGATCCGATTTGACCCCAAAGTCCTCAATGGAGGTCACCAACGGTTCCCCGTAGTGACGCATCCAGATGTGGTTTATGGCAACCCGGGCCGTGAGCGGGTTGTCCTTGCGCGTAATCCAGCGACCCAACGCGGTTCGCCGACCCGTGCTTGTCCTGGGATAGAGCGTTCCGACGGGTGAGTACTCGTTTTTCGCCTGGCCCAGCGCTGTCTGGGCCGCCCTGAGCTGGGAGCTGGCGACTGAGACCCGCTTCTCTCGGGTTTTAACCAAAGCCCCAGCGGCGGCGGGAGGCTCCTGCAGGGCATACGCCAGCTTCTGTTGCGCCTCCAGCAGATTCATCTCTGCCTTGAGCAGGCCGGCGGAGCGCTCTGCCTTCCTTGCGGCTTCTGCCAGATCCTTCGCGCCTGGGTCAGGGGGATCGGCCCAGTGGGCACGGTCTGCCGTCTGCCGGGCCCGCTGGGCCGTGAGGGCCTCGCGGCTCCAGGACAGCTTCTTTTCGGCCAGTGCCACTGCTTCACGGGCTTTGCGCAACATGAGCTGGGGATCTTCCGGCTCAAGACCGTCGATCCAGTCGGCAATCTGGTTGATGACATCCCCGGGCAGTGGGGGCGCCTCGGCAGGCATCCGGGGCTGCTTGTCTCCACGAAGTCTTCGGATGACAGAGCTGCTGGCACTCTTTCCGGGGACGATGCCGGGGCCATCCCGGGTACCTCCCTCCAGAAGCAGATCGAAGGTGATTGTCCGAAAGGAGTTTCGCGCCACGTTGGGTCCGTGGCAGACGACGCAGTTCCTATCGAAGATGGGCTTGATCTCCTGGTCAAAGCGTTCGCGTCCCAACTTCAGGACCCGCTCGTCTGGATCCATCTCCGCAAGTTTCTCAGCACGGGTCTCTTCCTGCCTGGCCTCGACAAGCCCGACTTCTGCTGCAGTGATGGCCTGCCTCGCCTGTGTCAGCAAATCGTCGTGGACGAAGGGCTGGATCGAAGGGTAGTAGCTCACGAGAGGCAGCTCGATGGGTTGGATGGGCTCCCCCAGATCACCCAGGATCTCTGGCACGCCCGGAGAGAGGGGAGTGCTTTTGTCCGGATTCTTTTCGTCCCCCTGGATATAGCGATAGGTTTCGGCATAGATAGGCGGGCCCTGACGGCCGGCGGCTCGAGGCTCAGAGTCAAACACACGGGCAAGGCCGGCCTCAACCAGATCCGGTTCTCCTGGCAGGGGATCGGTGCGAACGTCGTAGGGCTCGAAAAAGGCCCGGAAGCTATAGTACTCATCCTGTGCGATGGGGTCGGTCTTGTGATCATGACAGCGGGCGCACTTCAGGGTTGTAGCCAGGAACGCGGAGGCCGTGTGCTCTACGGTTTCTCGGAGCCAGGAATCGCGATTGATACTGTACCGGCTCCGGACCAGGTAGCCTGTGGCGCGCAGGGTCCTGGGATCACTCGGTGCTAACTCGTCGCCGGCGAGCATTTCCAGGACCATACGGTCATATCCCTTGTCCTCGTTGAGGGACTCGATGACCCAATCACGCCAGTGCCAGAGGTGTCGTTGACCGTTCGTGAGGATACCGTAGCCGCGCATGCCGTACCAATCGCTGTAGCGCCACACGTCCATCCAGTGCCGCCCCCAACGCTCGCCGTAATGGGGACTCTCGAGCAGTCGATCGACCGTCTTCTCGTAGGCGTCCTGGGAACGGTCATCCAGGAAGGATTGCAGCTCGGCGGTTGTGGGAGGGAGGCCCGTCAGGTCCAGGTAGAGACGTCGCAGCAGGAGGCGCGTTCCCACCTGAGCCACGGGTACGAGACCGTGTCTCTGGTGCTGGGCCGCCAGAAAGGCATCAATGGGGTTGCGGACCCAGGCCTGGTTTCAGACCAGGGGCACAGGCGGCCTCCTGGGAACTTGATAGGCCCAGTGATGGCTGCCCTGCACGAGCCCTCTCGCCTGGCCTGCGACGTCGGTCCTGAGCTGGCCCGAATAGGGCGCTCCGGCCTCCACCCAGGCGACGATGTCGGCGATCTTTTCCTCCGAGAGCTGCTTGCCCTGGTAGGGCATGCCCGGCTCATGCTGGTGGCGGATCTTCTTGACCAGCAGGCTGGCTGCGGCGTCTCCCGGAACCAGGACATCGCGGTACTCGTCGCTGCCCTCTAGCAGTTTCTCTCGGGTCGAAAGATCCAAACCGGCTTGTCTGAACTTACCACCGTGGCACTTCAGACACTTGGCCTCGAGCGTGGGTTGGACCCTGACAAAGACCCCTGAGGAAGAAGGATGGCTGCCGGCAAGCATCTCGGTGACGCCACTGGTGTGCTCCGGGTGGGTCTCGGCGAAAGGTGCCCCGAGATCAATCCACAGAGCGATGAGGGCAGCTGTCTCAGCAGGGACAGGTTCCGCCCCCAGCGGCATCGCCGGTTCTTGCGCATGGGTAACGAGCCGGTGGAGAAGACTGGAACGACTGTCGCCAGGAACCACTGCCGGCCCACGACTCCCGCCGGCCAGCATGCCCCAGCGAGTCGAGAGATCGAGCTCTCCCTGCTTGCTAGAACCCGAGTGGCAGGCCAGGCAGTGTCGATCCAGGATTGGCCGGATCTGCTCTGCGAAGAGCCTGATCCCGACCTCGGTGGTGAAGGACGGATTGTCCACAGGTTGTTGAGGCCAAACCAACCCGCCTAGGAGTAAAGCCGGCACCCAACGAAGCAGAAACCGAAGGATCACAACTTCTTTACCTTTGAGATAAGTGTCTTCGGAAGAATATGTCCTGTGATCTTTTCTCACAAGGGTGGAAAGTGCAGGCGTCCCACGCGCTCGGTCTGGGCCGAGAGTAGATGACCTCCGACCGTCGTGACGTAGAGCGTACTCAGATCTGGGCCGCCGAAGGAACAGTTGGTGGGCCGGTCGAAGGGCGTGGGGTGGGATTCCAGCACCTGTCCCGAGGGGGCAAACACGTAAATCATCGGTCCCGCCCCCCCCTGTCTGAAGCCGGCCGTTGCGACGATATTCCCCTCCACGTCAAGACACATTCCGTCAATTCCGCGATGGGCTCCGAAATCGTGTAGGACACTGCACGATCCCAGGCTTCCATCGTCGTCGACAGGATAGGCTCGCAGCTGCCTCAGCTCTTCCGGCTCACGTCCACTCTGGGCTACGTACAAGGTTCTGTGGTCGAGCGAAAACAAGAGTCCATTGGGCCTGGTGGTATCGAATGTCACCCGGTTCACCGACCAACTCCCGTCACTCCCTGGATCCAATCGGTAGATCGAATCGTGCTCCAGCTCCTTGTTGGACCGATCCTCGCTCCAGGGCCCAGCGGCCCCTTCGTAGTATGGATCTGTAAACCAGACCCGCCCCTCGAGGTCGATGGCTAGATCGTTGGGAATGTTGAACTGCCTGCCCTCGAAACGATCCGCCAGGACCGTCGCCGCTCCATCCGCTTCGTACCGAACCACTCGTCTGGCATCTCCTTCGCAGGCATAGAGCCGGCCCGCTGGGTCGAACATCAGGCCATTTGCACAGTTGGTTTCCGAGCGAAACACGGTCGAGGAGCCAGTGGCTGGATCATAGCGCATGATCTGGCTGGCTGGTATGTGGGTGAAAACTAGACCGGTCCCATCCCACGCCGGTCCTTCGGTGGTTCCGCCGTACGGTTCGATGAGCAATTCAAACTTCAAGGCCATGGTTGCCTCCGGGGGAAAAGGAAAGAGGGTTGCAGGTTACAGGTTTCAGGTTACAGGTTTCAAGTTGTGCTTCTCTGGCGATCCCGCCGCAACCTGCGACCTGGGCCCGTCCGCTCGGCTATAATGTCCCGATGCGGCGCTTCTTTCTGTGCCACTATCATGAGATCGGCCTCAAGAGGGGGAACCGCTCCTTCTTTGAACAGCGTCTCCGTCAAAACATTCTCCGCGCGCTCTCAGGGTTGTCGTTCAAGGAGGCACGTCGCATCTCGGGGCGACTGATCGTGGAGCTGCTTCCGGACTCACCCATCAAAGAGATCGGAGAGCGCCTGCAGAAGGTGTTTGGGATCGTCTCGTGCTCTCCCGCCTGGCTCTCCGGACAGGATCTGGATCTACTGCAGGAGAACCTCTGGAAGCTGGTTCAAGAGAGAGACTTTGAGAGCTTCAAGATTCAGGCTCGCCGCGCCCAAAAGACGTTCCCTCTCAATTCGCCCCAGCTGAACGAACGCCTGGGGGCATTCATTCTCGAGCGTTGCGGAAAACGGGTTGACCTGGGAACGCCCGAGCTGACCTGTTACGTTGATATCGTCGAACGGTACGCTTTCCTCTATTTCGAGAAGCTGAAGGGGGTAAAGGGTCTGCCGGTGGGAGCCTCGGGCAAGGTCGTGGTGCTGCTTTCGGGTGGAATCGACTCCCCGGTCGCAAGTTACAAGATCATGAAGCGAGGATGCCAGGCAATCTTCGTTCATTTTCACTCCTATCCCCATACCAGCGCCGAATCGCAGGAAAAGGTGCGACAGTTGGTGACGCTCCTAAGCCAATATCAATTCCGATCGGTGCTCTACCGAATCCCTTTTGCCGAGGTCCAGAGGCAGATCGTGGCCTTCACTCCCCCGGCGACACGGGTTATCTTCTACCGACGCTTCATGCTCCGTCTTGCCCAACAGATTGCTTCCCGCGAAGGAGGCCTGGCCCTGGTAACCGGTGACAGCATCGGACAAGTCGCATCCCAGACTCTCGAGAACCTATCCGTCATCTCCGAATCGGTACGATTCCCTATCCTTCGTCCGCTGGTTGGTGAGGACAAAGAGGACATTATTCAGGTCGCTCGCAGGATTGGGAGCTATCCGATATCCATTCTTCCCGAAGAAGATTGCTGCTCCTTGTTCGTGCCACGCCACCCCGAAACCAGGGCTGATCAGGTCGGAATCAACCGAATCGAAGCGCAGCTTGATCTGGATGAGACGCTTGAGGATGCGCTCGAGGGTGCCGAAAGGGAAATAATTGAGACTAACTCCAGGGTGGAAGTTCCGCTCTCAGGTTGAGATACAATGTCGCAGTTCCCATCCACGGCGTCAGATTCCGACTCCTGGAACGAACCAATCGCCCGAGTTCCGCATCTGAGGAAACGATGAAACAATCCTTGAAAGTGCTTGGCTCAATCCTGCTGCTAGGGGTCCTTGCCCCCGGAGTGCCGAATGGCCTGAGTCTACCCGCCCAGTCCTTGGACACCGAAGTAGATCCTGGAGTCGAAAGAGTAGAAGAGGTTCTCAAAGATCTTCAAGAAAACGAACTGTCTAAGGAACCTCAATCCAAGTCTTACACCCTGGCAGAATCGGACTTGAATGCCTACCTGGAGGCCCAGCTCAAGAAAAACGAGCACAAAGGAGTCGACGCCCTGGCCGTGCGTCTCAACCCCGACAACAACCTGATCACAACGCTTGACGTGAACATGGATGAGCTCGAGATGGGGCAGCAGGGCTTCGCAGTCGTGATATTTCTCCAAATCTGGATGATAGGTAGCCGCCCCAAAGTCGAAATCGCAGGAGAGTTGATCGTCGAAGACGGGGTCGGGACCTATCAAGTCAAGAGCATGCTCTTGAACGGAACCACAGTTCCGGCTGCACTGGTCCAGACCGTCCTGACCTCGTTCGGTCGCTCCCAGGAACCTCCTTTCGACCCCACTCAACCCTTCGAGATGCCTTATCGCATCAAAACCGTCAAGATCGAGGCCGGCCAGTTCACCATTCACACCTGAGTCTGGTAGCCGGGGAAAATCTCAAGATACAAGAAACAAGATACAAACAAATCTCAAGTTCCAAGCACCAAACTTCATTGAATGCTTGAGAATCCGTTTGTATTTCTGGTGCTTGTCTCTTGGTGCTTGTATCTTGGTGCTTGTTTGTACCTTGTATCTTGTATCTTGGAATTTTTCTTTCAAGCTCGAGGACGGAATTGCTTGAATCTGCCGATCCAGTTCTCCTGCGGGGTGCGTTGGCAATCTCGCGACGGCTCGAGGAGCAAGGCTACCAGGCCTATTTTGCTGGAGGAGCCGTGCGCGATCTCCTCCTGGGCAAGGAATTCGCGGACATCGACATCGCTACGTCAGCGGCTCCTGATGTAGTCGAGAAACTGTTCCCTCAAACCGTCGGTGTGGGGAAGCAGTTCGGCGTGATCGTTGTCGTGCTAGACCAGACCAACTACGAGGTGGCCACCTTCAGGAGCGATTCCGGCTACGAAGACGGTCGCCACCCTTCAAAAGTCGAGTTCTCCGATGCCCGACAGGATGCCCTCAGGCGTGACTTCACCATCAACTCACTCTTCCTGAACCCGTTGACCGGCGAGGTCATCGACTACAACGGCGGGAAAGAGGATCTGGCGCGCCGGCTCATTCGCAGCGTGGGCAGACCAGAAGAAACTTTGGAAGAGGATAAGCTACGTATTCTTCGGGCAATTCGATTCGCCTGTCAGCTCGGATTCGAAATCGAACCAGACACCTATCTCCATTTGGACAGGTTTGCAGATCAACTCCGGCGCATCAGCTGGGAGCGGATCCGGGACGAAGTTCTCAAGATCCTCACTGGTCCAGACCCCAGTCGTGGACTGAAGCTGATGTTCGACACGGGGATTCTAAAGACCATTCTTCCTGAGGTGGCAGCCATGGATGGAGTCGCTCAGCCCCCTCAGTTTCACCCTGAGGGAGATGTCCTGGAGCACACACGCTTGTTGTTTGCTCTCTCCCGGTCTCGAAGCCAGACCCTGGCCCTTGCGATTCTGCTGCACGACGTCGGAAAGCCTCCCACCTTTACGATCAAGGAGCGAATTCGCTTTGACGGTCATGCCGAACTGGGAGCCGAAATGGCCGGGACAATCTGCCGTCGTTTGCGGCTCTCCAACGAAAAGGTTGACGGAGTGGTCGATCTGGTGAAGGATCATCTCCGCTTCATTCACGTCAAGGAGATGCGTGAGAGCACCCTTAAACGCTTTCTTCGGAGGGAGAATATCGACGATCATTTGGAGCTGCATCGGCTGGACTGCTTGGCCAGCCATGGGGACTTGTCCAATTACGATTTCTGTTTGGAGAAATTGCTCGAGCTGAGTCAGGAGACCCTCAGACCGCCCTGCCTCATCAACGGGCACGATCTGATCGAGCTGGGACTGGAGCCTGGCCCCCTGTTTTCGGAGATCCTGAATACCGTGGAGGATCGCCAGCTGGAGGGAACCCTGATCTCGAAAGAGCAGGCTCTGGACTGGGTAGAGACCCACTACCTTGAGCCACGCTGAGATCTAGGCCCGGAGCCCGATCTGGGAATGCGATCTTGCAGGGGTCAGGGATATCATTGTCTGGGAGAGCGCTTATATGGGACAACAAGAGACGGTCGCTGTCATTGGCTTGGGGTACGTAGGGCTACCCGTTGCTCTGGCTTTCGGACGTGCCACCAGGACCATTGGCTACGACGTTTCAGAAGAGAAGGTCAGGGCCTACCAACAGGGCTTCGATCCCACCGAAGAGATGCCGGCGGATGCCTTCAAGAAAGCAACCCAGCTGGTCTTCACCACTGACTTTGCTCCTCTACGCGAGGTGGATTTCTTCATTGTGGCCGTTCCCACCCCCATCGATGAAGCCGAGCGACCGGATATGACCTTCCTGACTGAGGCCAGTCGGACCGTCGCGAGCCAGATGAAGAGGGGAGCCATCGTAGTCTACGAATCCACCGTGTACCCAGGTGTCACGGAGGAGATCTGCGTGGGTGTCCTGGAAAGGGAATCGGGTCTCAAGTGCGGTTCTGACTTCACGGTCGGCTACTCTCCGGAGCGCATCAATCCAGGGGACCCCGAACATCGGCTCGAGAAGATCGTGAAGGTGGTCGCTGGACAGGATCAAGAGACTTTGGAGGTCATGACGAGGTTGTATGGCCAGATAACGGAGGCAGGTGTCTTTCCGGCTCCCAGTATCAAGGTGGCCGAAGCAGCGAAGGTGATTGAAAACACACAGCGCGACCTGAACATCGCCTTGATGAATGAGCTGGCGATTATCTTCAATCGACTGGGAATCGATACTCAGGATGTCCTACGGGTTGCGGAGACCAAATGGAACTTTCTCCCCTTTCGACCCGGCCTGGTCGGGGGGCATTGCATCGGCGTCGATCCCTATTACCTGACTCACAAGGCCCAGACGGTGGGCTATCACCCAGAGGTCATTCTGGCAGGAAGACGAATCAACGACAGCATGGGAAAATACATCGCCCAGCAGATGGTCAGGAAACTGATCAGGGCCCGACGCCATGACGGCCCGCCCGTCCTGGTAATGGGCCTGACCTTCAAAGAGGACTGTGCCGATCTTCGAAACTCGAAGGTAGTCGATCTGGTCCGAGAGCTCGAATCCTTTGGCGTCGAAGTATTGGTGTGGGATCCGGTCGCGAACCCCAAGGAAGCCCGGGTTCAATATGACATCGAACTGCTTGGCTGGGATAAGGTGGAGGAACTTTCGGCGGTCGTAGCCGCCGTTCCGCACCGTCAGGTACTCGAGGTCGACCTGGACAAGCTGGCGGAAAAATCGGGCCCCGGCACACCCTTCGTAGACGTAAGGTCGCAATTCTCCCGTCGCCTGCTCCGGCAGGCGGGATTCGAGGTCTGGAGACTTTGAACACGGTCGCCTGCAGTTTGCTCTAGAGGCCGGCTGATTTCCCAACGGAGGTTTTTGATGGAGATCACTGATGAGGTCCGTCGCAGAATAGCGGACACGGCCGAAGGCTTGTACGAAGAGACAGTTCAGCTGATTCGCGATCTGGTCCGTATCCCCAGCGAGAGCCCCAGCTATGCCTACGCCAAACTGTATCAGGAGCGCGGCTACACCAAGATGTACGATGCTCTCATGACGTTGGGAGGGGAAAAGAAGGTGGCCGAGTTTCTGCAACCGATCATGGATTCGCTGGGCGCCGAGACGATCCTGGAGGCCAAAGAGCCGTTGAGGCCGAACCTGATCGGAATCTTTCCCGGCAGAGGCGTAGGTCGATCGCTGGCGCTCAACGCCCACACCGATACCGTACCCACCGGCCCCCACGAAGAGTGGAGATGGGAGGATCCCTTCAGTGGCAAGATTGAGGACGGGAAAATCTGGGGTCGGGGATCGACCGACGACAAGGGGCCCCTGGCCTGCATGGTCAAGGCGCTGGAAACGATTCGGCGTTCCGGCTACCGGCTCCAGGGAGAACTCCAGCTCCACGCCACTGTGGGCGAGGAGACTATGGATGGGAAAACCCACGGGCCAGGTTACTTTATCCCCAAGAACCCCCGCTACAAAATGGATGCCTGTGTAGTTTGCGAGTCCTCGGCTCCTCCCCACCCCCACGGCATCTGCGTCGCCTCAGGTGGGGTGTCCTGGCTTCACATCGTGGTCAAGGGAAAGCCAGTGCATGCGGCCATGGGCTACCGAACCTACCGCAAAGGCTACGAAGGAGAAGAGGTCGGCGTAGACGCCGTCCGTAAGGCGTACGCAATCTACCAGGGCCTGCTGGATCTGGATCAACTGTGGGCACAAAGCCGAGTCGATCCGAGTGGGCTCACCCCCGAAGGCTATTCGTCGATCATCACAGCCTGGGTTCATGGGCATCCCAAAGGAATCGAAGTGCCCTTCTTTGTCGCCGATCACTGCGAGCTGGGCGCCGCCGTCTGGAGACATCCAGGGGACAACTTCGAATCGGTCCGAACAGAGGTAGAAGAAAAGATCCAGAGCATCTGCCAGCAGGATTCCTGGCTGCGCACACATCCGCCCGAGGTGGAGTGGCGGCTGGACTGGCCACCTTTTCAGATCCCTCGGGATCATCCCCTGGTTCGGACTGCCGGCCAGGCGTATGAAACCGTCCTGGGCGAGCCCGCACCCCATATGACCTGGCAGCCGGTAAGTGACGGCCGCTTCTATCAGGAATGCGGAGTCCCTTCCCTGCTGATGGGTCCGGGCGACTATCGCCGGGCCCACTGCTACGACGAATTCCTGGAACTAGACCAGATCGCGGACGCCCTCAAGATCTATGCACTAACCGCGATGAGCTGGTGCGGATTCGAGTAGTAGGAAACACTTGGAAATCCCAAGATACAAGATACAACACTAGTGTCCGGTTATAAGTCCCATAGAGTCAACTGGTTAGAGCTAGGACTGTGGGCTTCCTGCAAGCTAGGTCTCATAAGTAGTTGATAAATGGGAACTTTCTCGAATGCGGTCACGCTCAAAACCTGCAGAATACTGTGTAGACTTTGGGGAAGCTTGAGTTCCTTTTTCAGGATTGCGATGAGGAGGTAAACGCAGACAGCAATCCAGATCTGGGTGCGAACGGCATTGTCGGAGGTGCCGTAGAAGGTCTTGATTCGCAGGTGCTGCTTGATCCACTTGAAGAACAGCTCCACCTGCCAGCGGAGTTTGTAGAGGGAGGCGACGCTGAGGGCCGGAAGGGTGAAATTGTTCGTCAGGAAGACGAGAGATTTGTTGGTGGGAGCGTCGAAGAAGCGAACTCTTCGCAAGTGCTCTGGATAGTCTTGCCGAGATTTTGGCAAGGCCAAGCGCCCGGTGTGATCGCTGCGAACTCCGGGCTGATCGGACCGGGGTCGAGAGGTGTAGCGAGTAAAGCGGAGATTCTTCTTGGCCCGAATCACAAAGTAGGCGCAAGCTTGATGAACGACATGCAGACGAGCAAAGTCGAGATAACCCCGGTCCATGACGTAAAAGGCACCGGGCTCGATGACGAGGGAATCCAACAGGTTGACGTCGTGGCACTTTCCCTGGGTGATCTCGATGACGGTGGGGATCGGACCCCGCAAGTCCAGCAGGGTGTGCAGTTTGATGGCGCCCTTGCGCTTGCGAAAGTGGGCCCAGGGAAACAAGCTCAAGCACAGGTCGATGGTGGTCGAGTCGAAGGCATAGACTGTCTCCCCCAGCTCCAGACCGAGTTGCTCGTTGGCATACAGGCGTCTGGCTTTGACAATGAGCTTCTGCGCCAAGTCGGCGTAGATACGCCAGTCCCGTGTTTCGTTGGCTTCGGCCAGGGTGCTGCGGGCCACCTCCCCGCGAAATCCCAGCGAATAGAGCAGCTCGCTTCGGGAGCGCAGGCAGGCCTCGATGTCCCGCAAGCTCTCCCGGTACGTCAACTGCGCGAAGGCCATGGCCAGAAACTGGTTCCGGCACGAGAAGCGGCGCACCCGGCGGTCTCCTCCGTAACGCTCGACACAGCGCTGGAACTGTTCCCGGTGAATCCCCTCCATCAGCTGGGCAAAAATCGTTCGTCTTGGGTTCATGGCCAGAGACTGGACTACGCCTCTGACCGTCTGGGTACGGGGCCAAGGAGAAGCCACGAAAATTCAAATGCGTCACACCCCTTCCTCGTCGCAACCTACTATACCCATGTAACTTATAGACGATCTCTACAATCTAAACCGGACAGCAGTGAAGATACAAACAAATTCCAAGTCACAAGCACCAAATTCCAAACCAACCCGTTGCGGCATCTCGGATATTGGCAGCGCCCACTCTCGTCAGAGCGCAGCCGGGCCTCGACCAGTGTCCGCAGCGCCTTGATGCTTGGAATTTGAGATTTGTTTGTATCTTGCATCTTGTACCTTTCTACCGAGTTTGACTACCGTCCATGAAGGAGCTTCATGTCTAAGAAAATCCGCGAGTACCCCTCTGAAGGAATCACCGTAAGCTACGACGCCAAGCGCTGCATTCATGCTGCTGAATGCGTCCACGGCTTGCCCCAGGTCTTTGATCCCGAGGGCAGACCCTGGATCGACACCAGCAAGGGTACTCCCAGCGAGATTGCGGAGACGGTGCTCAAGTGTCCTACCGGAGCTCTCCACTTTGAACGCCACGATGGCGGAGGCGGCGAAACGGCTCCGGATCGTAATTCCGCCTCGATCGCCGCGAATGGGCCCCTCTACCTCGAGGGAGACATCATACTGAGCCTGCCTGATGGCAGTGCCCTCAGGGAGACGCGAGTGGCCTTGTGCCGCTGCGGCAGCTCCCAGAACAAACCCTTCTGCGACAACACTCACCTGGAGACGAAGTTTTCAGATCCGGGCGGGCTCGAACTCCAACGCTGGGGCTCGGGTAAAACGGAAGGCGAAGAAGCTGAGTTGAAGGTCCGCTCGGCGCCCAACGGCCCTTTGCTGCTTCAGGGTCCAGTAATCATCACAAGCGCCGACGGCTCCGCCTATCAAGCAGAGACTGCGAGATGCGTCCTGTGCCGGTGTGGCGAGTCAGAGAACAAACCCTTCTGTGATGGGACCCACGGCAAGGTCGGTTTCCAGGCTCCCTAGCCGGGGTGGATCACCAAGGAGAAGCCCTCATTGCTGGCCTAGCTCCATCTTGATCAGGATCGCCGCCGCCACAATCAAGGCCCACACGACGGCCCGATACTCGCGATTAGAGAGCACCCTTCCCCACTGGAACTCACGCGCCGCGGAAGCCAGTTCCGGAGACAGCTCGCACCGACTGCCTGGCAAGGGAAGAAAACGAGGAACCGCAGCACGATAAGCTTCGTAGTCATCTCCCAACCCCTTCAGTTCCCGCTCCTCCATTCTGATCACCGGAAGATGAAGCGCGAAAAAGATGAGTAAAAAAAGCCCGATGAGCCAGGGCTGAGCACCTGCCACGGTAAATCCCAGGCCGATCAAGAACGAACCAAGATAGAGGGGATTACGAGTGCGTCGATAGGGACCGGAGACAGTAAGCCCCTGAAACTTCTTCAGGTGGCCAGTCGCCCACACCCTCAGGACCAGACCCATCAGCACCAGCGCCAGACCGGGAGCCAGCCAGACAAGCTTCGGCATCGCCCAATACAAGTAGAGAATCGCATAGAGGATGGACGCCGGAACGCGGACTCTCTGTACTGTCGTCATCAGTCGATGCGCGTTAGAACCTACGGCATGGAAAAGGATGATTTAGGATGGTGGGCGTAGATAGATTCGAACTATCGACCTCACGCTTATCAGTTGCAACCGAGGTATTGTAATAGCTGAAGTTACAGGATTCCAGTCCGCACAGAACCGCACCAACCCGAATCAAACACGTCAATGACGTCACCAGGGCGTCAACAGAGTTGCCCTAGTACGGCATCCTAGGGAGAGGTCCACTAGGACATTTTTCGGGCCATCTCAGTTATCGGTGTGCACCAGCCGCTTGAGCTCTTCAGTCACCCTCGAATATCCTTGTGTCTGTTTTCCCTCCCTGAGCGGTGCCTTTGCGTCTTCTCGTTTGCGCTGCCGCCACTGTCACACGATCTCGACCCTCCTGCTCCCCATCGATTCCCCTACCCACTTCATTTCGGCCTCTTTTCGATCGATTTCACCCTTCTCTTAGACTTAGAACTCAATCGAAAAGGAAGGTCCTGTTGATACAATAGTACACGGAGTACCCCGAATCGCTGACCCAAGGTGCAATTCTGGTTCTGCACGTAGCTATTGAACCTAGGGCCCTCATCGCTTGGTGCTCCCTTCCATAAATAGGGAGCACTTAGCCTATTGAGTTTCGAGTTCTTGGCCGATTTATAGATTGAGAGTCCCCAGTCCGAGCGATTTGGGCCCGACTTGGCAAAGGACTGACCCGCCCTTGCTCGGTGCCGTAACTAGGGACAATAATCACGAGCTGTTGCGTCCAGGAGGATGAAGCCGTGAGCCTGAGCCGTCCTAGATACCTGCCTATCGAGGATTACGGAATCATCGGCGACCTTCACACCGTTGCACTGGTGAGCACGGACGCGTCGATTGACTTCCTTTGCATGCCTAGTTTTGACTCCCCATCGGTTTTTGCGGCCCTGCTGGATAGACATCGAGGAGGATTCTTCCAGGTAGCCCCGACCCTGGAAGACTTGCGATCCACACAACTCTATCTTCCTGATTCGAATGTCCTCCTGTCCAGGTTCTTGTCTCGTGCGGGCGTAGCAGAAATCTCTGATTTCATGCCAGTCAAGGAGATCGGGCAGCCCCATGTACACAATATCGTGCGACGAGCCAAGACAGTGCGTGGTGAAGTTCACTATTCCATGGTTTGTAGCCCGAGCTTCGACTACGGCCGGGCCAGCCATCAAGTGGAGCTTCGGGGCGGTGAAGTGTATTTTTCGTCGGGGAACAGGGTGTTGCGACTGGAGGCAAATGTCCCAATGGAGATTCACGATGGAGCCGCCCGAGCTGATTTTATCCTGGGTGAAGGACAGACGGCTCTGTTCGTTCTGGACGACGTCTGCAACGGGCGTCCTTCTCCCCCTCTTAACAGCGGCTATGTGACCGAGAGCTTCAAGGACACCATCAACTTTTGGAGAAACTGGGTGGCCCGTTCCTCTTACCGGGGGCGTTGGCGAGAAATGGTCAATCGTTCCGCGCTGACCTTGAAACTCCTCACTTCGCACGAACATGGCTCCATCGTGGCGGCACCGACCTTCGGCTTGCCCGAGACGGTTGGTGGTGAGCGAAACTGGGACTACCGTTATACCTGGATCCGGGATGCCAGTTTCACGCTGTATGCTCTGATCCGCCTCGGATACACCGACGAGGCGGCAGCCTTCATGCGCTGGATCACGGAGCGCTGCCATGAGTTGAACAGCGACGGATCGTTACAGCTCATGTACCGACTGAACGGTAGCACCAACCTGACCGAAGTGAACCTCACTCACTTGGAGGGCTATCGGGGTTCCTCACCGGTCCGCGTCGGCAACGGGGCTGCCGGACAGCTCCAGCTGGACATCTACGGTGAACTGATGGACTCCGTATACCTCTCCAACCAATACGGCGAACCGATTCACCACGACCTTTGGGCTAACCTGATCGGACTGATCGACTGGGTATGTCTGAACTGGCACCGAGAGGACGAGGGCATCTGGGAAGTACGCGGTGGGAAGAAGGAGTTTCTCTACTCTCGATTAATGTGCTGGGTAGCCCTCGATCGAGGAATCAGGCTGTCTCTGAAGCGGTCCTTCCCAGCTCCGTTAGACCGGTGGTCGGCAGTCCGGGACACCATTTATCGAGACATCTTCGACAACTTTTGGAACAGAGAAAAAAAGGCGTTCGTTCAGCACCGCGGCTCGACCAGCCTCGATGCCTCGACCCTTCTACTGCCTCTGGTCAAGTTCGTGAGTCCCACTGATCCTCGCTGGCTATCAACGCTTGCGGCCATCGAAAGAGAGCTCGTCGATGACTCACTGGTCTTCCGTTACCGAGGCGCCGAGGCGGCTTCCGACGGTCTGGTCGGTGAAGAGGGAACCTTTTCAATGTGCTCCTTCTGGTACGTCGAGTGTCTCGCTCGCTCCGGGGACTTGCGGAAGGCAAGGTTCCTGTTTGAGAAGATGTTGGGCTACGCGAACCACCTAGGGCTCTATTCCGAGCAGCTGGGACCGCGAGGCGAGCATTTGGGAAACTATCCACAGGCCTTCACCCACGTGGCACTCATTAGCGCCGCCTACAAGTTGGACCAAATGCTAGACGCTGCCGGCAAGCAAGCCCTAGACGATCACTGAGAACCTGCCCTTCCATTCCCGGGCTCGGGCTCGTCAAGATCAGTCTCTAGCCCGCATTTCTCATCGCCTGTCGTAGCGAGGCGTCGCAAGGGCCGTCCTGGCAAGGCTTGCGACCGAGGCCTCCGCAGTCGTACTTGTACAGTTCGTCGAGGAGGCCGACCGAGCGAAACACAGCCAGGGCGGATGATTGCGGCGACGTAGTAGACCGGCACTGAGAAATGCGGGCTAGCTCCTTTTCACCGCCGTCTGAGAAAGGGCACCCCGTAAATGGCACCTTTACTCGACCGGATGAGGACCAGATCGCAGTCCCGGCCGAGCTACCAGCGGACACGGCGAGTGGCTTTCTGGTCGAGCACTTTCTGGTCGAGTGGCTTTCTGGTAAAGTAACAGTAGTTGTTCCCGCTCTGCTGCTTCGACGCAACACACCGGCAAAAACCCGTAGTGTCTGTTCGCGCCGCCAGACTGGAAGGATCGTGCAATGAACCCGAGCCGAAGGACTATCATCGTTTCGAACCGGCTACCGGTCTATGCTCGGTCTCGCGGCCGACGTGTCCTCCTCGAACGCAGCGGGGGTGGACTGGTGACCGGGCTCGAGGAGCTTCGCGCCACAAACGATGCACTCTGGTTCGGAACCCTGGGTGGTATCGAATCGGAAAGGCTCAACGATGAGAATCACAAGGCCCTGGAGAACCTTGGCTTGCGCTGGATAGATGTGCCTCCTGACCTCTACGAAGCCTACTATGATGGCTTTTCCAACAGCGCCATCTGGCCTCTGTTCCACTACACTCCTGATCGAAGCGACTTTAGGCGAAGCGACTGGGAGGCCTTTGTGAAGGTCAACGAGCTGTTTGCGGAAGCGGTACTGTCAGAGGTGCGCGAAGGGGACCGCGTATGGGTCCACGACTACCACCTCTTGCTGTTGCCAGAGCTCTTGCGTAGCCAGATGTCCCAGCTCCCCATCGGGCTCTTCCTGCACACCCCCTTCCCGACCGCCGACGTCTTTCGAATCCTACCCTGGCGGGACAAGCTACTGCGGGGGATGTTGGGAGCCGACCTGATCGGGTTTCACACACTCGAGTACACGCGACACTTTTCTGAGTCCCTTTCGAGGGTACTGGGACTCGACTCTCAAATCGACAATGCACAACTGGGTGCTCGCGAGGTCCGATTCGGCGCATTTCCAATGGGCATCAACACCGAGGAACTGCACCGCGAGGCCCATTCAGCAGAGGTTGCAACTCACGGAAATCAGCTACGCGAGCACTTTCGCGGCCGCACCATCCTGTTGGGAATCGACCGTCTCGACTACACCAAAGGCGTGCCCGAGCGGCTCGAGGCGTTCGCCACGTTGCTGGAAAGGAATCCGAAACTGGTCGGCAAACTCACTCTCATTCAGGTTGCCTCACCGACGCGACTCAGGGTCAAAGAATACCGGAAGCTCAAGTCGAGAGTCGACTCGCTGGTAGGAAGTATCAACGGCCGCTTCGGGAGTGCCGGCTACGTTCCTATCTACTATCTATTCCAGCATCTGGAAAAGCCTTATCTGCTTGCGCTTTACAGGCTTGCTGATGTCCTTTTGGTCACCCCGACCCGCGACGGACTCAACCTTGTCTGCAAAGAATATGTAGCCGCCAAGGGCTCTCGGCGGGGTGTCGTGGTCCTGAGCGAATTTGCGGGTGCGGCAGCGGAGTTTGGCGGGGCTATTCTGGTAAACCCCTGGAGCCAGGATAGTCTGGTTGAAGGAATGGAGCAGGCGCTTCAGATGTCACCCCGACGGGCCACCAAGATGATGAGGGATCTGTACACGCGGCTTCGCCATCGGGATAACAAGACCTGGACTACCCACTTCCTGACCACCCTAGATCGCGTCTCGGAGTCCAACCAGGACCGCGCAGCCGTGACGGCAGGCCCACCGAACATGGGAGACGTCCTGGATCGCGTGGGAGCCGCTCGGCGGGTCTTTGTCTTGATGGATTATGACGGAACACTCGTTCCCCTCGCCAGTAAGCCCGAACATGCTGAGCCCACCAAGAGCCTTTGTGACATGCTGGAATCCATGGTCCGCGTGGAGAAGCTCTGCGTTGCAATCGTCAGTGGTCGTAACCGAGCCTTCTTGGAGGGCTTCGTGCCGAGACAAATGCACCTGGTGTCCGAACACGGAGCCTCGATCAGGCGACCCGGCGACGAGGACCACGAGATCCTGCTTGACGCGGCAGGATGGAACGAGCTCAGGATGAGCGTCGAACCCGTGATCTTGGACTTCGAGGCACGCATACCCGGTTCGATGGTCGAGCGCAAAGAATTTGGACTGGTGTGGCACTACCGCCTGGCAGATCAGCCAGTTGCGCGTCAGCAGGCCCTCGTACTCACCCACATACTCGGTGAGCTGCTGCAGTCGACACCACTCACGGTGACGCAAGCTCGAAAAGCGGTCGAGGTGCGCTATCTCGGGATTAGTAAGCAAGAAACCTCGAAGCGTATCCTGAGGGAAGAAGGCTTCGAATCAGGCAAGGACCTGCTCATCACGCTGGGTGACGATCGTACCGATGAAGGACTGTTCGCTTTGGAACCGTCGGACAACATCTCTATCAACCTGGGACGCTTTCAGACAAACTCTACCTACAGAATGGAACAGGCGGGCACGCTTGAGTTTCTTGAAGCCGTCACCTCTAGAGCTGCGGGCTCAGCGACGCAGCAGGAGTATGACCTAGTCGGGAGTTAGCCCGGATTATTCCCTACATCGCTGCTGCCTTCGAGGAATAGTCTCAGCCTCTCCGTAAGCTCCGGTTCCAACCCGTAATCGAAGGCGCTCCCCACACCGAATAAGAATCCAGCAATGGCGAGGTAGTTGCAGAACAGGTCCATCGGGCTGACCCGCATTTCTCATCGACTGTCGTAGCGAGGCGTCGCAAGGGCCGTCCTGGCAAGGCTTGCGACCGAGGCCTCCGCAGTCGTACTCGTGCAGTACGCCGAGGAGGCCGACCGAGCATAACGCAGCCAAGGCGGATGATTGCGGCGCCGTAGTAGACCGGCGATGAAAAATGCGGGCTAAGGGCATGACATCGTTAGTATGTTCTCAATGGCGTGGGGATGGGCAGTGTTCAGATCCTTTGGCTCCCAAAGTGACCCAGACATCACCAGCCAAAATGGGCTCGTTTGTTCAGAATCTGGAATGGAGAGATAATCTGTTCAAATCAGGAGAGTTGGGGTGGTGGGCCTTATTATCTGGAAGCAACGCACAGATAACGGACTTGTCTGGAAATAGTTAGACCGAAGAGTGAGTACTCTTAGAGCCGCTTACACCGTAGAGCTTCTACATCCGGTGCGGTTGCTCCGCCCGACGGGGTGTTTTCCGTCAGGCGCTTGTCAAGTCGATGACTTCACGCTAGCCGAAGAGCAATCTCGAACTTGGTTTGGAGTTCCTGCTCGACAGGTGGAAGCTGTAGGCGGAGCGAAGCTTTCACCCAGACAGCTGCCATTATGGACCGAGGGGCTTGCCAGACGAACACAGACTCGACTCAGTCCTTTCGGGGATGGAGTACCGGTCTCGGCACACCTTGGCCGTGGACACAGAATCATTCTCGAGCAAGGCGGGTTCTGGGGAGTTTTGGCGCGGCTTTCCTCCTGCTTCTCTGTTGTCCTGAGCTGGGTGCGGAGGAACCTCGAGTCCAGCGCCACCGCCCCATCCGTGTGTCGACCGAGCGACAGCTTTTCATCGACGATTTCCTGGTCGAGGCAAGAAGCGGCCTCACTCGGGTGGTCCACCGGCCATCCAAGCAGGACGCTCCCATACTGGTGGGAGACACCCCTTGGGAGAACTGGACCGTCACCCTGCACGGGAGCCCGTGCATCCTCTTCGACCCGGAGGAGAAAATCTACAAGATGTGGTATCAGGGCTACCATATTCCCCACAACCACTACTTTATGTGCTACGCCACCTCCGAAGATGGGCTCCACTGGAGGAAGCCCGTACTCGGGATTGAGGAGTTCGGTGGGTCCCGCTCCAACAACATCGTGCTCCAGGGCAACGTCTACTGGGCTCTCGTCAATGTGATCAGGGACGAACACGAAACCGATCCAGAGCGCCGATACAAGGCCCTCAGTTACGATTTCGCGGCTGTATCCGGCCCTGAAGAGATTCCTCCTGGGCGCTCCCGACCCGACTCAGTGGCACAGGTCCGTAAGGGCCGTCCCGTGGGCATCGCTGTTGCCTTCTCGGCGGACGGTATTCACTGGAAGCTCCACCCCGGAAACCCCGTGATGACCGAGGTGGGAGACAGCCACAACGTCCTACCCTGGGACGATCAGGAGGAAGCCTACTTCGGTTATTTCCGTCCCAGCTACAAGCTCACGGGAGGTCTGAGGGTCATCGGATTTTCCAGCAGCCAAGACTTCATTAACTGGTCGCCACCCGATATCATTCTGAGGCCTGATGCACTGGACCCGATAGGGGACGAGTTCTACCAGATGCCGGTGTTCCGTTATGAGAAGGACTATATCGGCTTCCTTTGGATCTACCATAATTCGCCCCACCCCTCGGTACTGCGATCGCCGGGACTGGAGCGGCTGGCAGAAGGTCAGCAGAGCCTGGATACCCAGCTCACCTACAGCCGCGACGGTCGTCGCTTTCTCCGGGTAGGAGACCGGACCCCCTGGCTTTCCCGGGGGGAGCCTGGGGATTGGGACGAGGGCTTCGCTTTAGCTTCCGAATTGCTCCCTCGGGGAGACCAGATCTGGATCTACTATGGGGGAGGTTCGGTAGTCCACAATGCGGAGGCTCACGAAGCGTTGGGCAGGATCATCGACGGGCGTCGCAAGATGATCGCCATCGGCGTGGCTCGAATCCGGCAGGACGGATTTGTGTCCCTAAGGGCAGGGCGTGAGGAGGGTGTCCTGACGACGAGACAGATCCTACTCGAGGGCCAGAGCGAATTGAGGATCAACGCCAAGGCCACCGGCGGGGTCGTCGCGGTCGAGATTCTGGATTCGGATCTGGCTCCTATAGAGGGCTATGCCCGGCAGGACTGCAGGGTCTTTTCGGGGGACTCGACTTCTGCGTCCATGAACTGGAGGAGCCGCCCAAGCCTGCAGCCTCTTCAGGGTCGGGCCGTTCGCTTGCGTCTCTACCTCCGCCAGGCGGACCTGTACTCCCTCCAACTCGAAGGAACCAGGACCCAGTAGAAACAAAACCGGTTGGAATGGCAGTCCACCTTACTCGATCGAGGAAGGATGTATTCCTCGAGACGCCAATTACGCTGATCAGAAATCCCACAACGAGCTGGGTCTGGAAGTGATGTCGCGACATAGGTCTCCTTCCTTCGGCCTTCGGTGAGGCATGAGCATTACCCTGCTGTGTCGGTCGACCTTCGCTCAGCGCTGGGTGCCACCGGCCGTGGGATAACGGGCAGTTGGATGAACGAGGGATAGCGCTCATCGTGGTAAATGGTCTGGTTCGCAACCACGATCTGCGGGTCGACACCCAGCTCCCCGCCGTTGTTCAGGTTTCTGTCGAATCGCGGGAAATTGCTACTCGACACCTCGATTCGGACGCGATGTCCCTTCGCAAAGATGTTGCTCGTGACGCCCACTTCGACGGTGAATGGATACACCGTGCCTGATTCGACAAGTTCAGGGTTCGCGAAGTGGCCGGGGGCGGGAACCCCGGTTCGTATCGCCGCCGGCTCGCGGAACCGCGCACGGAGAATCCCGTCACAGAGCGCGATGGCCTTGCCGCTGGGGTAGACGTCGAGCAACCTCACCGTCCAATCCTTGTCAGTCGCCGAGCTGCTCGCGTAAAGCCGCGCCTGTACCGGTCCGGTGACCTCGACATTTTCTGTCAGCGGAGCGGTGGTGTAGACGAGCACATCGTCACGCCGCTCGACCGGCCGGTAGTCGACCGGCCGGTCGTCCCACGGCTCATCGATCAGCGTCGGCACCGGATCCGCGGGGTCATAGGTAAAGGTGTCGAACGCCGCCTTGCCTATGGCTTTGTCGCGCGATAGCCGGCCGTCGCCGACCAAGGAGTTGGCGCGACCATCACTGTCGAGGAAGTCGGTCCAGCGGGTCTCGGGCAGCGGCCACTTCTCAACACCGCGCCAGGTATTGTCTCCCATGAGGAAGAGGTTCAGCGCCGGTTCGCCCTCCGCACCGTTGTCGATATCCTTGAGCCAGTGATCGAGCCACCGGAGCTGAACCTCCCGGAGGTCCAACACCGAATCAGGCCCGAACTCCAGGTCGCCGTACGTGCGCTCTGGACGGCCCGTGTGCACCCACGGCCCCATGATCACTTTCTGCTGCTGCTGCGCCAGCGGCGTGCCGTACTGCGCGATGCCCTCGTAATTGGCGATCGTCGAGACGACGTGCACGTCGAACCACCCGCCGATCTGCAGAATGGGGAGGTCCATCTTCTCGAACTGACCGTAGTTGCTGATCCGCTTCCAGAAGTCGTCGTAGGTCGAGTGTTTTACCCAGTCGCGATAGAAATCAATGGGTCTACCGGTGGCAGCCTCGTCGGCGGTGAGGATTGGGATGTGCCGGAGAAGAGCATTCCAGTCGAAACCCGTAGTCGAGTTCTGCCGCGTTCTTGAGCTAGTGGAGACGCTCCATGGCAGGTTGCCTCTGAGCTTGAATGCTCCGCCGCGGTAGTTCATGCCGTAGATGAAATAGTCGGCCGGTGCCATACGAGGGATGATCGTCTTCAGATACGGCGATCCGGTGCGCGCGGCATGCCATTGCACCAGCCCCATTTCGGTCTCTTTGGTTGTTTCCTCCCTTTTTCTAGGACGCCATCAGAAAGGAAATTCCTATTCATTTCCTGTACGATCGGCTCACCTGAAACGATCCAGTCCGGGCTATTCCTTCGTTGGGAGGTAACATGCCTTTTCGAAAACTACTCTGGCCTCAACTCTGTGGCTTCCCCTTGTCGCTCTTGATCGGAGTCTTCTGCCTCCAGCTAAGCGCAGCTGCTGCTGGCGACATCACTCTGACGCACGGCCCGATTCTGGGCCGTCTGGCAGCGGACGAGATCGGAATCTGGGGACGAACCTCCGAGCCGGGATCGTTCCGGGTCCGGTTCGGGACAGGGGTCGACGATCTGGACCAACTCTCCGATCCTGCTCAGACCAGACTGCGGGAGGATAATACCGGCTGGGTCCATTTGCGAAGCCTTCAGCCTGATACCAAGTACTACTACCAGATCCTGCCCGAGGGAGCCCAGACTTCGCGGGCGGAGTGGTCAGGCTCCTTCCGCACCCTGCCGAGTAGCGAGAAGGTTCGCGACGCAAAGCATAATCCGAGAGGACTTTTCAACTTCAGTTTCGAGTTTGCCTGCGGTAACCACCAGCCTTCCAATCCTGGGCTACCGGCTTTCAAGACGATGCTGGAGCAGTTGGACGACAGGATCCATTTTGCCATTCTGAACGGCGACTGGCTGTATGAAGAGAAACGAGACTATCCGGTCTCGGATTGGTTGGCACAGGTGCGAGGCTCGCGTGAGGAAATTCCGCGCACCGTCCGGATTGCTCCTACCATCGTGGGGGTGTGGGAGAACTACAAGCTCTACCTTTCCCGGGGCAGGAATCTGGCAGCCTGGCACCGCGAGATGCCCTCATTCTTCACCTACGATGATCACGAGACCCTCGACGACGTCAACGGGACCGGTTCGGTGGGCTACCGAAACCGCCGAGCGGTCTTTCGCGACATCGGGGTCGAAGCCTGGTACCACTATCTGGGCTGGAGCAATCCTCTTCCCCCACGACAGCGGATCTGGTTCGGGAGGGCCAAGCTCCTGGCCGGCAGTCCGGTGCTCTTGGATGCAGAGGCAGACTTCGGCAAGCTGGATCTGGAGCAGGCGGCGACCCTGATGGTCCATTGGGGAGGACCTACCGCCTGGGTCTCAGACTTCAGTCTTGATGGCGTCGGTGGCGATCCCAACGCGGGTGTCTACGAGGTAAGCGAGGTCCTCGACCGGCACCGTTTGCGCATCCGCCCGGCGCCTGGCCACAACGGAGAGGTCTCTTATTCCATAGGACAGCTTTCCTACTTCCGAAAGCGTATTGCCAATGCGGAATTCTTTTTCCTCGACACCCGAGGCCACCGCCAGCTGCACGATATCCGCGACCCCTTCAAGAAGGGCGTCTCGATGATCGGGGAGCGCCAGAAAGCCTGGTTGAGGCAGGGAATGTCCGAGAGCGGGGCCGACTTCCTGTTTGTTGTCTCCTCGGTGAACCTGATGATCCCCCACGTGTCCACGCTGGGCAATCCCGACAAGGACGAAGCCTGGACGGCCATCGCGGCAGAGCGGGAGGAGCTCATCAACTTCTGGGACTCCCTGAAGAAGCCGGTACTGGTGCTCACCGGCGATCTACACAACAGCTTCGCCATCAAGATCACGGATCGGGTCTGGGAGTTCGCTTCGGGACCTCATAACTCGTCGAATCACCCCGCTCGAGCCGAGTCCGATCGACCCCCGAACGGTCGTTTCAATTCTCGCGGTCGCAGTGCGGAGATCCGCTGGTCGACCTATTTCCTCGACGATTCGCCGCCGCCCCGCCGACAACCCGTCTACTGTGTGGTGCAGGTCAACAACGTATTCAAGAACCGCGCAGCCGACGGCAGTGATCGCTGGGTCGCTTTCCCCTGGCCCCAGGTCCTGGTCCAGTACTATGATGGTCTCAGCGGAGCTCTGCTTTACGCCGAGCCGATTCTAGCCCAGCCCTAACTGCCGTCAGTTCTAGTGACGCGAGCGGCACAGGAGGAACATCGTCAATCGAATCTTCCCTGAGGTCGGTGTCGGCCTGCATATACCAATCGGGCCAGGACTTCGGCAGCTGGCGACGGATAGCATTCTTCTCATGGAGTAGAGCGGCGCCCATCGACTCGAAAGGCAAGTCTCGTCAGAATTGCGCTCTTCGATTCACGAACACTTCCAAGGCCGTGAACCTGACCATGCAAATCGGTTCAAGACAACGAGAATCGTACCGGCAAAAGGGATACCTCGTCGTTCGACGGCTGATCTCGGGAGACGAGCTCCGCGAGCTCGACCGGATGACCGACCGACTACTCGACGGCGCCTTGCAACCGGAGCTGGCGTACCGGGGCTGGACGCCCGATCACTTCTACACCTTCTGGGAGCCGGGGATGGAGGATCGCACGGATCTCCCCCGCCGCGATCGCGTGCGACTGATGGCAAACATGTACCACCACCACCGCTACTTCAGGGTCCTGGGCAGCCACCCGGGGATCTACGACGTGGTTGCATCGATCTATGAGACCGGCGTGCGGATGTTCAGCGATACCGTGTTCATGAAGCCGGCCCACCATGGCATCGAGGCGGCGCTGCACCAGGATACGGCCTTTTGGCCCAAGACCCGGCCGAACGCGATGAACTTCTGGCTCGCCATCGATCCGGCGACTGTTGAGAACGGCTGCCTTCACATCATCCCCGGGAGCCATACGGTCGACGTGCCGCATCAAGATCATCCGGTTCAGGGGCACATCCTCCATGACCACGAAGTGGATATCGACAGGCAGATCCCCATTGAGGCGGAACTCGGCGACGGCATCTTTTTTGACAGCGCCCTGATGCATCGGAGCTATCCCAACCGGAGCGATCGCTGCCGCCGCGCCTACGCCGCCGTCTACGGTCCGGAAAACATCGAGTACCTAGAGCCCTGGAAGCTGTCACCGATCGCAGAGAAGCTCCCAGACTATCACTTCGAGCTCATCGAACCTCCGGGAAGCCGGCGGTAGTTTAGGATCTGCGCAAGAAACGGACGTGTCGATCTCGGTACAGGTAAGGCCGGCCAGCAGTGGAAACAGGAGCAGAATCGATTGCCTCCTCCTCAGGGTGACCGTTTCCTTGGTGGCGGATCCATGGCGCCATCGATTCCACCCGTTCCGAAAAGCTGCGGAACCGTCCTCTCAATTCGTGCCGGTGCCCGCCACAGTTGTAATGTGCGAATCGCAATGTGTATCTCGACTCGTTCACCGCACTCGGCTCAAGTTGTCATGATTTGACTGGAACGCTCGAAAGATGCCAGAACGGCAGCGTCGAAGCCACGGATCTCCGGGCGGATTGTGACGCCATTTCTCAGCAAACCCGCAAGGAGGAGGAAAAGACGCATGTGCCCCACGAACCGCACCTTGTAGTCGGCACTCATTTCGTCAGCAAGGAACACGGTCTCTGATTGGGCTTCGCCGGGTTCGTCATCGGGGAAATGCGAAGATATCGTCCAAAGATGGGATTCATAATCCCTGTCGCTGACAAACCACAGCAAATACCCCTTGAATCGCTCTACCCGACCATTCGCACAACCATCGCCGATTTACGAAAACTGATTAACACCGAGTCCCCAGAGCCGTCCCCGCTGATTCTGAACGAGCACTGCTCGACATGCCCTTTCCGTCAGCACTGCTTGCGAGAAGCCGAAGAAGCTGACAACTTGAGCCTTCTCGAACGCATGACCCCCAAGCTCATTAGGAAATACCAAGCAAAGGGGATCTTCACCGTCACTCAGCTTTCGTATGTCTTCAAACCAAGAAGGCGAAGGAAGCGACAGACAAAGGCACCTCCAACGTTCAACGTGGAACTTCAAGCATTGGCCCTGCGAACGGGAAAGATCTACCTCAACGAGTCACCTTCCATCCCGGAGAATCCAGTTGAGCTTTTCTTGGACATTGAAGGAATCCCCGACGAGAACTTCCATTACCTGACTGGTCTGGTCATACGGGACCATGACAGGCTCACTGAGCACTCGTTCTGGGCCGATTCTTGGGACGACGAGAAGTCGATTTTCGAAGAGTGCATAGGCATAGCTACCAGCTATGGAGACGCCCCGGTTTACCACTACGGCAGCTATGAACGGAAGGCGTTGCTCCAAGTGCAAAAAAGTACGAACTCGACTGTGAGCCGATTGCGGAACGCCTCGTAAACCTGAATTCTTCGATCTTTGGGAAAGTGTATTTCCCATCAAGGTCCAACAGACTCAAATCGCTCGGTGCTTTAGTTGGGGCAACATGATCATATACCATTCCTCTACGCCCTCTACCTGCGCGACGACGCCTGACTCGATGAGGATTGGATTACCCGGTAGCCCCCGTGTGTTCTCTCCAGCGGCATCGCAAGACGCCGCTTGCCTCAGGGCCGGAAACGCAGGGAGTAGAGATCCCCATCCCGGATCTCCAGCTTCAAGCGCACCACCCGGCCTGCCAGGGAGCTTAGATCGCTGCCGTCCTTCCAGGAGACTGGCCGTTCGATCTCATCTCCGAAGATCTCCGGGCAGTCCTCCAAGGCGTAGCCCTCCATAGGATTGCCCGAGGCGTCCTGGATCTCCACCCGCAGACTGCCTGCCGCCGAGGTAGAGTGGTTCAGGACCAGCTCCCGGCCCCTGAAGCGTAGGGGACGGGTCAGCACGCTCCCCCCCGCATAGGGTCCCCGCAGGGAGACGATTCCATCCTCCCTCAGCACCGCTCGGCGGATCCTCACCTGGGGTGTATTGTAGTGCTCGACGTAGTAGAGGGACATCTCTCCCGGACCCGTGGGGACCAGCGTGGGACCCACTTCTATGGCTCGGTCATGCCAGTTCAGCGGGTTTCGCCCGGGACGCAGGAAGGCTTCCATGTAGCGACGGTCGAAGCGGATGCCGTCCCGGCTGAACATGAAGACGATGTCCGAGAGTCCGTCCTGCTTCCAGTGGTCCGCATACCTTCGCTCCGGAAGGAACCGCTTGGGGAACATGAGGATGATGTCGGGTCGACGGTAGTAGGGGATGGCCGCATTCTTGTACAGATGCTCAATCGGGGCATCGCCGAAGTCCAGATAGCGGGGCCCTGACCAGGTTCGGAAGTCCCGGGAGGTGAAGCGGCGGATGTCGCGGACCCCATGACGTTTCCAGCCCCTGGCGTAGATGGAGTAGTGTCCCCGAGCCTGGTCCCAGAGAACAATGTTGTGGGAATCGAAACCGGGATCTTCCGGCGGCGCCCTGACGATCGGCTCCTCCTGCATGTTTCGCCAGCGTAGGCCGTCCTCTGAGACAATTCCGTAGAAGACGTTTCGGCGTCCCCCTTCTTGCCCGGGCCCCGGAGGAACCTCCACCTTTCCATTGCCAATCGCTTTGTAGCGTTCCTTCGCAGGCGCCGCTGGGTTCTTGTCCTTGAAGAAGGATAGGCCAGTCCCCTTCCCGCCAGGAACAGGCCACACGATGTTATTGCGGGTGGAACCATCGTACTCGATCAGGCCCAGGTCCGGTTTCACCCAGTGGATTCCATCCAGGCTCTCCGCGTAGCCCGTATAGAGGGGAGCCTCCCACAGATTTGCCCGGTACCACATCCGGTAGCGGTGCCCGTCTTTGATGACCGATGGATCGTAGAGCACCGTGTCCTCGTAAGGCCGGTCCATCCGGATGGCCACCTCCATCGGCTGGGGAGAATGGAGGACATGGTGCACCTGCTCCATGGACTCCACCAACCAGTCGTCCAGGAAGAGCTGCAGCTGGGTCCCCACCTCTCTGACCTGAGGCTGGGCCGACAACCCCCTCCAGGGAGTCATTGGCAAAGTCAAAAGAAGAATGAGGCGAAGATGTCTTCGATCGAGATTCATGAACGTCTCCTTACATCTTAGGGATAGTTTACTTTTTTAGGGATAGTTTACTTTTCGATTCTGTTCCAGGACAAAGGTGGAATCAAGGGACAGGGTGTCCCGAATCGGCTTGATCACTTCCTGCTTCTTCGTCGAAACGGCGCGGACCGGGGATCACTCCGAGCTCCTCCCTCAGTCTCCGAAGAGGGTAAGAGATCTTCAGAAAAATGTCCTCTTCTGAAACCCCCGTCGCAGGGCACTCCCGAATCGGGAATCCTCACGTTGCAGATCGTACAGTTTTTGAGGTTTAGGTCAGCCATATCTCGGACAGACTTGGCCGAAGTCTCCCTCGGTTGCGGCATTCGCTGCGAAGCTGGTCGTGTGCTTGAAACTGCCATCCTTGTCCTTGTTTCTCGCAAAGGCGACCCATTCTTTTCAGCCACAAGCTTTTCGTAGTCGCAACTCTGTGGGTGATTTTCCTACCACATTTCTACCACAGAATCGCCCGAACAACAGGAAATATCAGGTAACAAGAAGGACGTAAGTCGTTGAGCAGAAAAGACGAGCCACTATGCGGTTGAAGGTTCTTCGCTTATCTCACTTTCTTCATTCATCATTGTGTGCTGAGGGGTATCTTACCCACTCTAAGCTCTTCGTTTTGGGCTCGCCGTAAAGTTCGGGAAACAGATAGGAACCGCGCTCCGCTTCAGGCTTGTCTTCCTCGACTTGAATGCGGTTGGCATTGGCAAAAGGGTCCTGCCGGATACCGGTTACCTGCCAGGAGACCTTCACACCCTGCTGCCCTCCGGCGATCTTGAATCGATTGCCTGAGATTTCCTCGGCAATGTAGAGGTAAGGAGCCGGTGCGCCGATGGCAGTCAGCTGGTAGCGGAAATCGCGGTTGAGCACTTCAAACCACTCGGGCAGCTCCACCCAGGCCTCGCCATTGTCATCCAGGGTGAGGTTTCCATTGTAGACATTCATCATGTCGGGACTCTCGACGAAGGAATGGTTCAGGTACTTGTTGGCTGGATCGAGGGGATGGTCGATCTGAAACGAACCGCTGCTTTTTATAACGTTGCCAAGAATCGGGGCAAAACTGAGCCGATCCGCCCTCCCGGGATAAGCTGCTCGAACATAGGATTCTTGAAGCGCCTGGACTGACAGGCCCAGGTCATCCGAATTCTCATCACAGTTCCTGATAGAACCACAAGAAGGGGCCTGCCCAAGAGTCGGACAACAGCGATTGGAACCGCTGCAACTAGCACCAGCCGCACATCACGCCTTTTCTTGACTGTTCCGCTTCCCTCTGACCATCCGTCGAGGCCCAGTTCTCGGGAGTTGTAGCCGCGCCCAGCTGACCAGCTTAACGGAACATAGCGGGACACGATCGATGTTCTGATACCCCCCGTACCCCCTTCATGGGGGGAGGGCCTTATATGGAGGGTGGTGGGGTCTAGTACCAGCCGCACCTCAGGCGTTTTCCCGTTGGTTCCGGTTGCCCGTCGCCATCCGCAGATGCCCAGTTCTCAGGGCCTGAAGCCGATCGCAGCTGGTGGACATTCCGGAACATTCCGGCACAGCTTCGGAGTTCTGGTTCGTCCTGACACCCCCCCCTACCCCCCGGAAGGGGGGGGCCTTGTGGAAAGCGGGTACCGGGGCTGGGTGCGCACACATAAAGTGTGATGGTCCGGACCCGATCTTACAGACAGCGTCCGATTCCACTGCACAATCGTATGACCGGTTCCGCCTAAAAGGGGACATACAGGTTGTCTGCGCAAACGTCAAGGGAACTCAGGGGGCACGAGGGACCTTGCGACTAGTGTCCTGTCCTCGAAGTTCGGTGCATAAGTCTGTGAGCCATTGGGGGGGGCTTGCACCCACTGGTTACCTGCACCCTCGTGGCGCACTGAATGATCCGGGTCAAGCAGAGAATTGGATCGAATAGAGAGCGGCGTTTCGCAGCTGAAAACGCAGGCGCACCGGCCGTCCTGCCAACCGGCCTAGCTCGGAGCCCGCCCAGGACAACTCCTGCACACCACTCTTCCTGAGCGTACCGGACTGCTCCAGACCAAAGCCCTCGATGGGCCCTCCCGATTCGTCCATCAGGGCCGCCCTCAATTCGGCATCGTAGGTGCCCCTGGCAGTCCCTCGTCTCAGGTGGGGGAGGGCCGCGTCCATGTCCACCTTCAGCCGTGACCCTGAAAAGAGAATCGGACGCGTGGTCATGGAACCCATATCGGGACCTGCCAGCAGGCCCAGATAACGGTCCGTGGGCAGCGTGGCAAGGGCGATGGTCCAGTTGTTGGGTCCCAACCGGCTGGGCTCGTAGCTGTGGGCTCCGCTATAGGCCCCGTAGTAGATCCAGACCCGCCCGTCATGAACGATGGGGCCGGATGGGGTGAGGTATCCTGCGTCGTAACTGCCGATCTCCCCCCTTCCCAGAAACGGCAGACTGCGATCGACCCAATTCCACTCGAAGCCGTCCCGGCTCGTGAGCAGGAAGATGTCGAAGGTCTTTTCGTGGGACTGCATCATATGCAAGAGCCCCACGTAGAACTCACCCTCCTCGGAGACCGTCATCTGGTAGTACTGGAAGTCGACGCGGTCCGCTTCGTCGGGTGCCAGCATTAGGCGCGTACGGCTCCAGTGGATGAAGTCGTCGCTCTCCGAGTAGCCGATACTCCGGTAGTGGGCAGCATTGGGATTGATTCGATCGTGCGGGGGATCCAGACCCATAGACTGGATCTCCGGGGCCAGGGGGTGTCCGGGCCGGGGATAGTAGACGTACTTCTCGCGGCGCGTGTCCCATCCCAACATCGTGGGACAGTCGGCGATGTTCCGGCCCTTGCGGACCACCGGATTGCCGGGGTACTCCGTCCAGTGGATGCCGTCGGGGGAGAAGGCGACCGCGGTGCCGCTCGTGTCCAGCGTTGGACCCTCCGATTCCCCCATGGCTTTATAGCGGCGCCCGGGGTCCGGGTCGCGGGAATCCTTGACTACGTTGAAGTACTTAACGCCTTTGAAGACGCCCAGTATGTTGTTCTTGCGGGTTCCCTGGAAGGCATGCACTCCCAGTTCCGGTTTCTCCCAGTGGATTCCGTCTCGGGAGGTGACGTAGCACCAGGGGCGACCGTCGTTGCCCCAGGGGTTGTACCACATCTTGAAGTGCTCCTCCTCTCGGTCGTAGAGGACGGCCTGACCGCTGATCTGCACCCCACCTGACTGGGCCCCCTCTACCCGAGCCGATTCCCAAGGCCGGTCGGGGACCAGAATGGGGTTGTTGGCATGCTTCTCGGGTCGAGCCATGAGCTTTGAAAGCCTGGCAGTCTGGTGGATCAGCATCCCGTCCAGGAAGCACTGTTTGCGGGCTCCGATGTCGATGACACCAGGCGCCGGAAGCGGGGCTCTAGTCACGAGCTGTGAACCCACCGGGCCCAGAGCCACCAAGGAACTTCTCCTCAAGAAGGACCTTCGGTCCAGCTGTGCCATCACCGTTCTCCTGACCATGATAGGTTAATCTTAAAAGCCAGACTTAAGCATGCCATCACATTCTGCTCTCCATCAAGGACCTTCTATCCTTCCTCCATTTGCATACCGACCAAGGTCAAGAGGCCTCTAAGGGTCTGTCAGGAAGTAACCGATGCACTTTGGCGCGAGCGCCGTGGGGGCAGATGGGAGGCGCCGCGACGCAGGCGATGCCGCTGCGCATCTTCCAGGAGCGGGTATGCGCGTCGCTCGCGCCTAGCCAGCGTACCTGGGGACCCCAGCAAAGTGTATCGGTTACTTCCTGACAGACCCTAAGTCCCAATCCGGCTGCCACGTATCTGCTACAATCGACGGGAAACATTGAAGTGGGTCGTTTTCAATCTGTCTCTTCATCGAGCAGTGATTGAATGGCTATACGAAGGGCTGGAGCACCATGGGACTTGCTTCCAGATGCCCAGCGCCTTGCTTCGTTCCAAGAGGTAACTCCGAACCCATATGCTTAGCCGAAGACAAATACTCAAGCGCCTTCCCAGTTTCCCGATTTCAGGAGCCCTGTTGGGCAGCAGCGTCATAGGCCTTCACGAGGCCGTCGCGAAGAACCCGGCGGGATTCCGAGATTTTTATAAGGAGCTTGGTCTCCGCACCTTTATCAATGCCGCGGGCACCTATACTTCGCTCACCGGCTCTCTCATGGAACCGGAGGCTGCCGTCGCCTGGCAATATGCCGTGCAGGGTTATGTACGCCTCGATGACATCCAGGACCGCGCCGGCCAGCGGCTCGCCGAATTGCTGCGCGCCGAGGCTGCGACCGTCACGGCAGGGGCTGCTTCCGCCATGACACTGGGTACGGCAGGTGTTCTTTGCGGGATGGACCAGGAAAAGGTCGTTCAGCTGCCTGATATTACGGGCATGAAAAACGAAGTAATCATCCAGAAGTCTCACGATGTCGGCTATACGCATGCGGTCCGCAATTGCGGCGTCAAAATGGTCTATGTCGAAAGCCGCAAGGAATTGCTCAATTCGATCAATGGCAACACGGCCATGCTCTTGTTCATCAATACGCACAATCCCAACGGCGAGGTAAAGGATGAAGAGTTCGTGAAGATCGGGAAGGAACACGCCATACCGACCTTCAACGACTGCGCCGCCGATGTGCCGCCCAAGGAAAACCTGTGGAAGTACAATGAAATGGGCTTCGACCTGGTTTGCTTTTCGGGTGGAAAAGGGCTTCGCGGTCCACAAAGTGCGGGTCTGTTGCTTGGCAAGAAGGATCTGATCGCCGCTGCGCGGCTGCACGCTGCTCCACGGGGTAACACAGTTGGCCGGGGCATGAAAGTCAATAAAGCCGAGATTCTAGCCATGCTCGTCGCGGTCGAAGTCTATCTCACCAAAGACCACGCAGCCGAGTGGAAACTCTGGGAAAGTCAGATTCAACTCATCAGCGACAGCGCCGGACAGGTCGAAGGTGTAACAACGGAAATTCATGTACCTCCGATCGCCAACCATGTGCCTTCGTTAAACGTCACTTGGGATAGGGATAGAGTGCCCATCACCGCCGAGGAAGCGCGGGAAAAATTGCGCAACGGACACCCCTCGATCGAGACAAGGGGCGGAACAGATTCTCTCGGCATCACCACCTGGATGATGCGACCCGGTGAGGAGCGGATCGTGGCGGAGCGCTTGCAGGAAGTCTTGAGCGATGCGGGGTAGGCGAAACCTCATCGAAAAACTTCGAATCAAGATTTTTCATGAAAAGACTACGATTCTTGATGATTTGCCTGGCGCTGGTCTGCGTCACCCTATTATGGGCCTGTCAACGCACTCCTGATCACGAACCCGGAGAGCATGGCGAACATAATGACCGTCCTACCGAGACCCTATACGCAGCAGGCCAGGAACCTGAGCAACGGCTTAAGGATCTGGGCATAGAACTCTACGAACAGATCCAACCGGTCGCAAATTATGTAACGGCAGTGCGCAGCGGCAACCAGGTCTGGCTCGCCGGCCACGGCTCGATCAAACCTGAAGGGGGTCTGGTTACGGGCAAAGTAGGCGTCGATCTCAGTATCGAAGAGGCACAGCAGGCGGCCCGCTACACGGCTGTGGCGCTGCTCACCTCGCTCAGGGCTGAGATCGGCAACCTCAACAAGGTCAAGCGCATCCTCAAGGTTACCGGCATGGTCAACTGCGCCACCGACTTTACCGAGCATCCCACGGTCGTCAATGGCTGCTCCGACCTACTGGTGGGTGTTTTCGGCGAACGCGGCAAGCATGCCCGCGCTGCCGTGGGCATGGGCTCGCTGCCCAGCAATATCCCGGTCGAGATCGATATGGTGGTGGAGATAGCCGATTAATTCTTAAACCACAGTGAGCACAAGGCGATTCACGGGGAAGAGGAGAAACGAAGTCTTGGCTCGTGTCTCTGTACCCTTTCTCCGTACAGCTCTGTGGTAAGGTTTCGATCTGCAATTTAGCCGAGCAAACCCACATATAGGAACCGCACTCCCCTCCTCCCAAGACCCTCTCGTGGACCCCGAAAAGCCGTACTCCGGCAGGGAACGAGTAGGAGAGTGCTGGGGCACCGCGCCCCCCCGACCAGGCGGGTCTAAACTGAAGTTCCTTTCTGTTGGGAGCAGAAAAGTACCATGATTTCAAAGGGATACGTGCAATAGGGGCTGCAGCGGTCTGCCTACACTCGAATGGTCTCCAGAAGATCAAAGGCGCGTTGCTGCTTGGCGCTGGGTGTGGTGAGGATCTCGAAGGTGGTGGCCTCAGGGGCTGCGCTGCGGACCCGGCACAGGTTGCGGGTGATGCTGCTCAAGAACTTCAGAAGCGTCTGAAAGCTGTGCACCTCGGTGCCATCCTCAAGGGTTCTGGAGTGCACCTTACGGAGCGCTTGCTGGGAACGGCGGGCCGGCGCCACCGGGTCGCGCGTCCTCTTCGCTTCCAGATCCTCGTCGGCGAAGAGCAGCGGACGCCATGCCTCGAGCATGTGCCAGAGGACGTAGTAGGCGAGCAGACACAAAAAGATGTGGGCCCGGACCCGGCGGGCCAGGCGGTGGTGGATGGGTCGGACGTTGAGGTCCATCGTCTTGAAGGAGCGAAAGGCCCGCTCCACGCTGCCCAGGAGTTTGTAGCTGAGGACCGTCTGGGCGGCGTCGAGCGTCTCTTGGGGCAGGCTCGTGCGCACCACGTAGAGACCGTCGAGGGCCGCTTCGGCTTGGACCTTCTCCGGGTCGATCTCGAAGTCGAATCGATCCTCCTCGATGTGCAGTTGGAAGTGCTTGCCGACTTTGTACTTGTTGAGCACCTTTCCCACCCGAACCCCGATGTGCTCCTTGCCGTACAGACGCCCCCGCTGGATCCGCTGGCGGAGGTGCTCTAGCTGTTGGTCGATCGCCTGGCGATGACGGGCGTAGTGCTGCTGTCGTCTTTGCGCCAACTCTGGGCTCTTGCTCGCCGCTTGGGCCAGCTCGGCGGCGATCGCCTCTTCATCGGCTCGAGACTCGAAACCGTCCTCCCGTATCTGCAGCCGATAGTGTTGGCCCAGCCGGTACTGACCGAGCACCTGGCGCACGCGCTTGCCGATCTGCTCCTGCCCCTGCAGACGCCCTGCGGTGACCATCCGGCGCACCTTCTCCAGCTCCCGGGTGGTGGCCTCCAGCAGGCTGCTGCGGTGGCGCGCCCGTCTTTGGGCGAGCTCCGGATTCCGACAGGCGACGAGTCGTTCGCCGGGGAGGTCCGGATGGGAGAGCTCGAACAGGTTGCGCTCATCGAAGAGTCCCCTTTGGATCGCCCCGCCCTCCACTAGCTTGCGGATGGTCTCCGAGCGGAGCGCGCTGATCCAGTCGATGCCGTCGATCGGGCGCAGGGCATCGATCTGTTTGTGGGTGATCATCCCCCGGTCCCCCACCAGGGCCAGCCGCTCGATCCCGAACTGCTGTCGGAGCTTGTCCACCTCCGGCAGCAGGGTTTTCGGGTCCCCGGTCTTGCCCTCGAAGACCGAGACCGAGACGGGAATCCCGCGGCGGTTGGTCAGCAACCCGTAGTTGATCTGGAGCTTGCCGCGCTTTCCGTCCCGATTGTACCCGAGGCTGGCCAGCGAACAGGTGGTGCCCTCGAAGTAGGTGGAGGTCAGATCGTACAGCGCCAGGCCGTCCTCACGGAGGTGTCGAGCGGCCAGCTTTTTCTCGATCGGCGCCTGGCGTTGCCCTAACCAGTCCAGCGCCGCATACAGGTCCTCCTGGTCGGCCTCCTCCACTCCCAGCTCCGAGGGCAGGGTGGTGACCTGCCACCAGCGCGTGGTCGCCAGCTTACTGGCTGGTTCCAGGATGCGCGCCGCCACCAGGGCCAAGACCAACTGGCGTTGACGCGAGGGCCGCGAGGCCAGCAGTTGGGGGAGGCCGAGTCGGCGCATGGCCGTGAGCACGGCTTGGACGTGTCCCTGCTGGAAGGAGGCGATGGCCTCGAAGGCGTCCTCCGGGGCCAGCAGGGTTTCCCCCTTAAGGCTGCGGCGCAGCAGGGCGATCGCTTCGGCGGGCAACTTGGAGAGATTGGCAAGGGTGCGGGTCTTAACCTGACCGCCTTGGCGGTAGCTCTCGCGCAGCAGGATGGCGGGGGGAGAGCCGCGGTTGGGGACGGAGGTGATGTACATGATTACCACTATACCCTATATAATCCTTTAAAGTCAAGCACACTATTGAAATATAAGCCACAATTACATGCCTACACAATACAGTCCAAAACTACCTTTATCTCCTGTAGAGTCAGTCAGTTATCTGCTAAAGTCTCAGGGAACTTCGGTCTAAACAAAGTAATCCAGGGCTTGCCGTACAACTTAGCGAGGTGGCGGAGTTCAACAGGGTCAACCCGCCGTTCACCACTCTCAGACTTGGACACAAACGACTGGGGTTTGTTGAAGTAGGCGACTACCTGGTCCTGGGTCAGATTGGCTTCTACGCGAGCCGATCTTAATCGTATTAGAAACTCCCGATACTCCCAGCCGGACCGAAAAACGTCACCCAGACGTCACTAGCCAAATCGGGGCCGCTTTTTCTGCCTCTTGGATATCAATCTAAGCTACTGACAGTGAGGGAGTTAAACTGGTGCGCCTAGATAGATTTGAACTATCGACCTCACGCTTATCAGTTGTTGTTCAAGTGTTGATATCGTTGAGTTTACAGGATTCCAGTCCGCACAGACCCGCACCAACCCGCACCAAACACGGCACAAACGTCACGAGGGCGTCACCGGGGCTGGCTTGCTGAAGCGTCCGGCCGGGGAGGTCCGCAAGCGGCTTTCTCGGGCCATCTCATTTGTCAGTGAGCACCAGGCGCATGAGTATCTTGGAACCAGTTGAAGACGGCTAGTTCCGCGGCGGGTCTCCTTTTGCCTGCTCGGCCTCCTTGATCAACAGGAACTCCTAGAGCTTCGTGACCGGCATGGTGGCGAACTGATCTGGGCGCGTCTGAATGACAGTGGCAGCAATCCTGCCCGTTGCAGTCGCTTTCAGAGTTCCCTCAAAATTGGCGAAATCCAATTCCGGATCATCCCATGGAAATTCGCTCACGAACATGGCCAAGTGTCCCATCATTACCAGATCGATCTGAGCTGAGGCTACCAGCTCGTCATCCCGGTCGCACAGTCGCAATTCCAGTGTCACCTTCTCCCCTTCCAGGTTCATGATGGCAACGCCCGTGCTGGTCTTCTCTTGATCGTTCGTCTCCATAGGTGCCGAGAAACCTTCCAAGGCCTCACTGGCTCCGACCCCCGCCAAACCACTGGCTCCTCCAAAAACGATGACCCCAGCCAGACGCCTATTCGAGGCTACCGTCACGGAGCCCAACTTCACATCTCCCAGAGAATCCGTCTTGAAGCGCCGGAGGCCACCGGCGGGAATGACCGTCTTGAGCTCTCCGATGGCTTCCTCCCCGTTAAGATCGACTGTCAGGGGGTTCCCATCGTCGTCCTTCAACGTCATCACCACTTGGGTATCGACCTGGTTTTGCAGAGCGTAAAGGATGATCTGGCTAAAGAGCCCACCTCCATCAGCAAACTGGGCAAAGTAGAGATTGAACGGAACCGTGAGTGCCAGAAAGTCCAGGCTGTTCCCGACAGAGCTCGTCCAGGCAGAAACATCGCCGGACTCGAATCCATCTTCGAAGACTAGAGGCGGTACGGTAGTGTCGATTAAGGGATTTTCGAGAGGAAAACTTTGGACTCGCGTGAGTTTTCCGGTCTCCTCAACCTTTATTACAGTAAGCTTCTGTCCCTGCCCATCTGGAAGTGTCAAACCGGCGAGAGCGCGGCCGATCTGAAAAAAATCGAGATAAGGGAAGCTACCACCCGAAAAGGGCTGATCGAAGTTCTTTAGGTCGAAGAGCAAGCCAGAGAGACCGTCGAAAACTGTGATTCGAGGAACCCTATGCACAAAATCAAAGTCGCAAAAAAAGCAATGCAGTATCCGTGACGGTGGTCGCGTTATTCAGGAGCAGAAGATCCGTCTCAATATTTGGAGGTCCTGTCTCGGCACCGTCCTGAAGCCCAATGATTGGATTGTCGCTCGTGTTGCGGAGCGTGGTTAAAGGAAATGTGGTGTTCCCAGTGCTCAGAGCAGGAGCGCCATTGAAGCCCAGAGCCGGGAAGGTCTCGCAATTCACCCGCATCTGTGTCAGACCCGTGAAGGTTTCCCCATAGACAATGCAATATGTGCGGCTGTTGGCT
Organism: Acidobacteriota bacterium; assembly: GCA_965218775.1. GTDB lineage: Bacteria > Acidobacteriota > UBA6911 > RPQK01 > JAJDTT01 > CAUZIZ01. Next base: position 512,277 of record CBDCLS010000003.1, read on the forward strand.
CCTCCTGCCATGGCGAATCTCTTCCCCCCACGGGCTGCTCCTAAAATCACCCCGGCCGGAGGTGCAATGCTGCGGTGAAATGAAAAATTAGAACCGTCCGTGGACAAGTAGAGCTTGATATCATTCGCAGTGGCATCAAAGCCACCCGCAATCACGCCAAACTTGGTCAGAACCAGGTTCGAGCTGAAAAAGACCTGCTCAGGGGTCACCAGCACCGGCTGCCAAGGCGCACTCCCATCTGCCGGACGGGTGATGAGTCTAAGTTGACTATTGTGAACGTACGACATGAAGAGCCGTCCAGCAAATTCAACAATCTGTTTGCTCAACGCAAAGATACTGCCCGAAGCGATGTCCCGGGTGACAATGCCGTTACCACCCCGAAGCGCCGTCTCGCCGCGGACTAGGCCAAAAGGAAAATCAAAGGACACCAGGTCGTTGCTCCCTTCACTGCTACCTTGAAACGCAGCGACCGTCATGACCTTGCCGTCGCCACTGGCAGCCAACGCAGCTTCTAGCGGGTCTCGATCATCCAACTTAAGGCGTTCTGTGAATAACTGACTCTGAGTCCAGGCAAAGACACTGGACATCCAAATTACACACACAAGCACGATGCGTCTTCGATGATTTCTCAGCTCCATTCTCTTCTCCTTTTTCCCGGCAACAGAACGCCACCGAATTACTCTGGCGAGCTGCCTCCTGAACCCGATACCATACTCCTCCGAGCGCGCCGATTGGATTACTTTGAAGCCGGGAAAGTCTCGGGAAGCACTTTGATCGCGATCTGACGATCCGATTTGGTATCTCCGGCAAGATAGACCTCCCCCATCCCGCCTTCGCCGAGCTTTTCCAGAATCTTGTAATGGGAGATAGTCTGACCAACCATGGCACCCCTGTAGCCGATGCTCCATGGTACCTTGCGTATCGAAGCGAGGCAATCTGCTTAAGCACACCATCGTGAGGGACTTTGGCCAGGCCTCGGATTGGACACCGCAGGGTTGTCATGCGGCACTCTGCGTCCATGCGGTGGTGTTGACCTGGAATGAGGTGGAGGCCCTAATGACTCGGTCGGTCACACTAGGAGGGAAGACATTTGCGCTAGGCGTTCGCAGCCGCAGAATCCAGCGCAGGCAGCCGATCCATCGCCTCCCTGTTCTTCCCTGGCATCCAGTGGCAGTAGGTGTCCACGGTCAGCTTAATGCTGCTGTGTCCCAGCTGCTTCTGCACGTAGGCAATCGGCTCCCCGTTCTGGAGCAATAATGTGGCAAATGTGTGCCGGGTGTCATGGAAGCGGATTCTCCTTAGACCGGCCTTCTCCAGACACGGATGGAAGTGCCGTCCCTTCAGGTTCGGCATGTCGGCTGGGTTGCCCTTTCGATTACAAAACACCCACGTCGGAATCTCGTTCAGCCCTCTCTTCAGCCACTGTTCTTTGCGCTGCTTCTTCAAGGCTTCCAGCTCATTGAGAAGTGCCGTGGAAAGATCAATCCGGCGGTTGTTCTTGCCCTTGGTGCTAGCCCACCTGGATGAGGAAAAGGCCGTGTTGGATGCTGTGAGAGAAGTACGTGCTCCCTTCTCCCCCCAAGCTGTAGTGGAGGAGTTCGCCACACTTCTCAAGCAATACCAGGTGCACTCGGTGTCTGGTGATCGCTACGGAGGCGAATGGCCGGCCGACCAGTTCCGCCAGCACGGAATTGACTACGAGCCCGTATCCCAACCCAAGAGCGACCTGTATCGCGGGCTACTCCCGGCACTGAACAGCGGCCGGCTGGAGCTGCTGGACCATCCCAGGCTGATAAACCAATTGTGCAACCTGGAACGACGCACTACGCGCAGCGGCCGTAGCGCCGTAGACCATCCTCCCGGCTCCCGGGATGACATCGCCAACGCTGTGGCCGGGTGCTTGGTGCTCTGCCAGGAACAGTTCGAGCCCTTCTTCCTCTGACCTGACCCTGACCTGCCAGCCTGAGCCGATGCGAAGGATCGCCAGATCGGCTTCAAGGTCCTGACTTCAGGCTGAGTCATGGGTAGATCTGAGGAGGCGAGCTGAGGAGATGAGCGCTCTTAGCGGCAGTCCCTCACTAGGTAGCTAATGTTCCAACCGAATCGGTGCGTTCGGCCGAGTCTCAGGCCGCCAGGCAGCCGGTGCCAATATACTCCCCTGGCCCTTTTCGACCCCGAATCGGCCCCCCCCCGGAGAAGACAGCCCGTGTTCAAATGTGATAGTCGGCACCTGATCTGACAGTCAGCGTCCGATTTCATTGCGCACACGAATGACCGGTTCCGCCTATGGAGCCAGCGACATGGCAGGGAACGTGGCCGAGTGGACGGCGGACTGGTATAGCACTCCCTATCACGTCGGCCTTGACGGATTTAGGATGGGACGTGGGGGCTCCTGGATGGCCGTACCGGAGGCGGTGGATGGGGTCTCGGGCGCCACCTACCTGCCGCTGAAGGAAAGCAGCATCATGGGGTTCCGGGCCGCCAAGTAAGCTAGTCTGGTAGTTTTCTTGCCTCTGCCCTCAGCCATCCGAAGGCTTCTGCTCAGATGGTGGTGGCCGTTAGGCTCAAGAGCCCCGCCACCAGAAACAGGGCGATCGCTGATCCGACCGCGATCAGGAAACCCCGCTGCACGTTTGTCCGCTGGGCATAGGCACCGATCGACATCGGGATGAAGGTCCAGCCCAGGCCCCCGATGGCGAACAGCAGCCCTACCGCACGTCCCTGCACCGGTCCCGGAAAATGACCGAGCAGGATCGCCATGATCGAAGGAAAGATCGGACCGAAGACCAGGCCCGCTGCGATGACGAGAACGATTGCCGTCCGTTGGCTCTGACTCCACACCACACCCGAAGTGACTGCGATGCAGCCCAGCGCCAGAACGAGGATCAGCACCGCTTCACTTTGGGCTTCCAGTCCCAGTCCTGACACGACTCGCGCCGTAAATGGACCCAGGACGAATGCGGTGAACATGCGCGATGCCATGAAGCCCAGCCAGAAGGCCGACAGCAGGGTCGCCGCTCTGGCCTCGGGAATACCTTTGTTGCCCAGAAAAGTGGTGGTCCAGGCGCCCATCGCCGCCTCCAGCGGCCCGTGAAAGAACAAGGCCATGGCGCAGAGCCACATGATCGGATCGCCCAGCAGCGACCAGGTCGCCGAGCTCATGAAGCTGCCTCCCTCTCCCGCTGACATCACTGCCGGAAACTCGGACAATCCCGCCATGACGGCCTGGAGGACCACCAGTCCGGCCAGCATACGGAGGCCTGAGGCGAGCCCGAGGCGGCGGAGGGCCCAGGAAACCGCGAGCGGAGTCAGGAATGCGCCCAGGCCAAAGAACACGTTGCCCAGGTTCGTGGCAAACGAGATGGCCGGAATATCTCCGGAGAGGAAGGCGGGCGGCTGCAGCACGTGAGGCACGAGCACGTTGATCACATTGATCTGGGCCGCCCAGGCGGCACTCAGCAGGAGCACCGATACCAGCGCGGCAGTGTAGCGGCGGGAGGCCGCTAGCACTAACAGGCCGATTGACATCAGGATCGTCCCGCCGATCAGGATCACCTGCCGTCCCATCACGTCAGTCAAGAAACCTACCGTCAGGATCACGGGGATCATCGTGAACCCGAACAATGACACCAATCCACCGACCTGGGCCTCGTCGATCTCGAGTTTCTGCGCCAGCGCCAGTTTCACGCTGCCCAGCAGGGCCAGTCCCATGCCGGTGACCAGCAAGCAGGCGACGGTAGTTGGAAGAAGCAGATTCACAGCTGCTGGAATGATATCAGTCGCAGCTTTGGACTCCAGACCGACGTATGCTTTTCTTTGGGGTTTCAGCTCTCACGGCGGCCCGAAGGCCGCCGCTGCAGCCGGTGGCCGGGGCTAAGTCGGATCAGCGGCTGATGGGCTGGGAGATTCTCAGGAAGGCGAAGAAGTCCCTCAGCTCCTGATCACTCAACCCCTCCAGGAGCCTCTCCGGCATCAGGCTGCGCCCCATCGGCTCGATCGACTCGACCTGCTGTCGCTCGACACGCGTGTCCTCGCCGGCCATCCCGCGTAGGGCGACCACCTGAGTGTCCTGATCCGTGAGAAAGCCGCTCAGTGTGCGTGCATCCTTGGTGATGTCATACCTGCCGTCGCCGGTGGTGTCCTCGTGAATGGAGATGACGTCCTGCCCGCGATCGTGATGGGGCGGCGCCGGAGGCACCTTGTCGTAATGCGAACGGAAATAGCGGTCTCTGCTGACCATCTTCAGACCCACGGGATAGGGGTACTGACGGTACTGGGAGACCCAGAGGCGGCCGCGGGAATCGAAGCTGAAATGAGTCGGCTGCGCCACCCGGGGCTCCGCCAGCATCAGCTCTACGACTAGATCGTCTGCCGCCTTCATCTTCCGGAAGGATTCTTCGGGTGGCAGCTTCGACAGCTTTTGGCCATGGATGAACATCTCCGCCTTCCCCAACACCCGGTTGGACTCCCGGAACTCGTCGAACGACGAGCTGGCTGGTCGGGTCTTCAGCACACCCTCGAACGGAGACTTGGCGTCGCCGGCGAGAAACTCCCATTCGCCCTCGAAAACGCATTCCAGGAAGTAGGTCATCAAGAACGGGGCTTCGCTCAGGAAGCCGCCCTTGCCGGAGGGGTTGTAGACCCGCACCGCCACCTCGTTACAGACCCCGGCCACCAGCGTGCCGGAAGGAATCTTGTGCCGATGGTTCCCCTCCCGACCGTCCTTGAACTCGGGCGGAAACGCCCCCCGGAGCCGATCCGCTTTCCATTGACGTAGACTTCGTGGGCTCCCGCCAGCCCTCGAATGTTGAGGATTACTGATTCGCCCCAGAGGTCTCTCTCGTGCTCGACAAAGAATTGCTCGTGTGGTTTGACCCAGGTTCGATACCAGGCGTATCCACTGAAGCTCTGCTCGCCCGGCACTGGCACGGGTGTCCAGTCCGTGGCACTGCCCTGATTCAGGCATGCGAGCAGGAGGGCGATCCCTCTGATCGTAGGTTTCGTCATTGCAGGTAGTCTCTCGACAGGCTCCTAGTAACTGTATAGCGGCCAGCCTTGCCCTTGCCTGTGCCCTTAAACGTGCCTTCGCCTGTGCCTCTGCCTTCTCTCGTAACTCTGGCCTCCACTATCCTGAAAGCGTTTCCCCAAGCGGGAACGGTCGTATTAGGAGCCGCTTGCGTGGAAGGCAAGGGCACAGGCGAAGGCAAGTGTAGAGGCGAGGGCAAGGGCAACGGCAACGGTAGTGCGGTTTCGTTCAACACGTACGGCTCCTAGCCCAGCTGCACGACCTGTCCGGTTCTGGCGGACTCCTCGGCCGCCAGGCAGGCACGCACCGCTTCCAGGGACTCCTGCGGTGTGATCACATCGATGGGCGTGTCGTCGACGACGCAGCGGACGAAGTAGTTCAGCTCCTCCCGAAGGGCTCCGGTACAGGCCCTGTGGATGTCCGGCCAGTAGGTCGTGTCCGGACAGCGGACACCTTCGCCGTCGACAATCGTCAGATTCGGATGGGTATCGTGGACCTGGATCGAACCTTCCGTGCCGATCACCTCCATGCGCTCATCTATCTGGAAGGGGGTCTTCTCTGGTAGACACCAGACGTCCTCGATGACCCCGGTGGCACCGTTGTCGAACCGGTACATGGCATGGCCCACATCAGGATACTTGTGGCCGTGGACAGCGACCGTCTGGGCGTAGGCGCTAACGATCCTGGCACCCGTGAACCAGAGCATGAGGTCGGTGTCGTGAACGCCGTCCCCGATGATCGGTCCGATCTTGTCCAACACCTGGGAGCCCACCCAGGCCGGCAGATTCCGGCGGGCGTAGAGGGCCACGATCCGGCCCAGCTTGCCCTCATCCACGGCCTGCTTGGCCGCCGCGTAGCGGGGGTTAAAGCGGCAGATGTGGCCTACCATGAACTTGGCCGACGAGGCGGCCGCCGCATCCACGATGGCCTGACAATCCTCGACCGAGGAAGCCATCGGCTTCTCCAGGAACACATGTTTTCCCGCTTCCAGCGCCGCAATCGCAGGATCACGATGCTGGTCCCACATGGTGGTGATGCTCACGCTGTCGAGGGCGGGATCTTCCAACATTTCCCGATGGTCGGTGTAGGTCTTTTCCGGACGGAAGCGCTCGGCCACCTGGGCCAGACGCTCGGGCGTTCGAGTGCACAGGGAGTAGATCGCTGCTCCCGGGTTGCCAACCAGGGCTTCCAGGTGCTTCTCGCCAAACCAGCCTAGTCCGATGACTCCGTGTCGTGTCTGGTCCATGTTGTGGCTCCTCGTGGGTGCTACTGTGTCTCGGGCGCGGAGCTGGTCCCAGATCGCCTTGGTTCGGGGCACACGCTGGGAGGCAGAAGACTTCGGCCTGGAGACCGAAGCCACTTCACGCCCGCCTCGGTCGTTCCTCTTCTCTGGCGTTGTGGCAGAATAGTTTCTCCGATCACGGCGCGTCAAGCCGGGCATCGGCTTGGAGGAAGTGCAACATGCGTATCGGGCTCATTTCGGCAGCCACTTACCGCTATCGGGACAAGCCGCTCCGGCCCGGATCCAATCATGGAACTGCCTTCGCCTCCACTTTCAACGGGTACGATGAATCCGAAGTGAAGAAGTACGACTGGACCTTCGTCCGGGCCAGGAAGCTGATCGAAGGAGCCCGGGTCGTCAAAGTCTGGGACAAGGAGCGGGTGTGGGCGGAGCGTCTCGCCAAGGCCTGCAGCATTCCCACCGTCTGCTCCACCCCGGAGGAATGTGCTCAAGACGTCGATCTGGCCATCATCATCGACGACGGGTCGGGCGAGCAGTCGAAGTATGCCGTTCATCCCCTGAGAGAAGGCGTTCCCACCTTCTGTGACAAGCCGCTGGCGATGACCGCCCGCAAAGCGAAGGCGGTGGCCGATGTGGCTCGCCAGAGCGGGACTCCGTTCATGTCCGCCAGCTCGCTGCGGTTCGTCCCGGATATCCTGGCCCTGAAGGCGCAGCTGCCCGAGTTGGGTCCGGTCTATCTGGCCCAGGCCATCTGCGCCAACGAGCTGGTCTATTACGGCATCCATGCCCTCTCGATGATCTATGCGGTCCTCGGAGGGGGCGCGGTCTCGGCCGTCAACGTCGGCCAGCCCGGCCTGAACGTCGTCCGCATCCGTTTTGCGGATCATCGTGAGGTGGTGCTTCTGGTAGCCGAGCGGCAGTGGATCCGCGCCGGATATCAGATCAGCCTCTTCGGCAAGAAGGGGTGGAAGACGGTGAAGCCCAATCTGCAGGATCTTTATTGGTACCTGCTGAAGGAGGTCCTGGACTACGTCAAGACGGGCAGGGAATCGGTGCCGATCGAGGAAGAGGTCGAGGTCATTGCGGCACTCGAGGCAGGGAAGCGCTCGCTGGCCCGGCAAGAGGAAGTCACACTGGAAAGTGTGCTTGCCTGACTTTGTGATAGTCAGCGCCCGACCTTATAGAAAGCGTGTGCTTTGATCGAAATCGAAGGGCGGCTTCCGCCTACAAGCGGCCATCCAACTTTTCTCCGCAAACGTTCGAATGAATGACCGCTAACGGGGCCAAGAGGAGTCATTCCCCGTAGGTCAAGCGGCATGCGACTATGAAGAGCTTGTGGCTGAGAAGAATGGGTTGCCCTTTCGAGAAACAAGGACGGGGACGGCAGTTTCAAGCACGGACCACCCCTGCGGCCGCCCGACGCGGCGCGGCCATAGCGGCGCCCTGGGTGCCACTTGCTGTGACGGTGCGTTGGAGACAGTTGGAGTATTGCACTGGCGAAGCCAGTGGCACACGATCGAGATCGTTGCCAGTGCCACCCCGGCCGGGACGGTCGGGAGACGCCCCACAACCTTATGTAGTCGTGCGAATGGAAACTGAGTTCCCACCACGACTGGAGCAAGTCATGCGAGTTGGAGCTGTTCGGAAAACGATTCTGTGTGGATACTCGGCGCAGATGCGATTCAAGGCCGCGTCCCTCGCATGGGCCTTTTTGGCCGTCGCCGGGATTGCGAGTTCCACTTGGGCCGGCGAATCCGCGGGGATTCTGCCATCCCGATGGGTGACGAGTCTTCCAGCCGTAGCGATTGCCGCCGAACACAATGTGATCGAACCAGTGGCAGTGCAGACCCGTTCCGGCTCGCTGCTGGTGGCCGCGGAGAGTGTGGGGAAGAATGTGAGTGCCGTTGTGCTGTCGCGCAGCACGGACCAGGGGACAACGTGGAAGCGCGAGACCGGGCATATGGTTCAGGCGAAGGACGGATATCGGGTCAGTGTCGGCGCGGCGGGAATGCTTCCATCGGGACGGCTGGTGTTGGCCTGCCACGAGTGGCATGAAACTCCCGGCACGGTGGAACACGTCGGCGAGGAACCGGCCGGAGTGCATCATTATCGATGGAGCGGCTTCCAGCGAGCGAGCGTGCTGAAAGTGTTCCTCAGCGATGATGACGGTAAGACCTGGACAGCGGCAGACTCGAACGTCTCAGGTGGCCCGGTGGCAACGATGGCCATGGGAACAGTGTTCGCGGCCGACGGCGCCGTCTGGCTTCCCGTCTACGGACCTTCCGATAACAAGCAAACGGATGCCGCGCTCAGTGGAGTCGGGTTGATGCGGAGCGACGATGATGGCCTGTCGTGGAAGTTCGCACACTGGATTGCCAAAGCGGATGAAGTACACAACATCGGCTTTGGTTCGGGCGACGTGACCGTGCTGCCCGATGGGCGCTGGCTCGGAATGCTGCAAGGCAACTACCGCGGTCTTGGTGACTACACCCGCCCCCGAGTCTGCCGCACGATCAGCTCTGACGGCGGGCGGACGTGGAGCGTGCCTGAGCAGAAGTTTCTGAATCATGGCACGTCAACCGTCACGCTGGATGGGCGCCAGGGTGAAGAGATCATGGTCGGCGGCTGGAAGGATCGGGGCATTCATTTCACCGTCGGTACCAACGCCGGTGAGGACTGGCTGTATCAAGACCAGGTGTGGTGGTGCATCTGGTACGGTGCGGGACATCGCGGCGGAGTGAGATTGCTGAAACTGGATGAGGGAGTGCTGGCGGTCTACCACTGGATGGACGACAAAGATCTTTCGCGCGCGCAGGTCCGCACCCAGATGATTCGCCGCGCAACCGGACCAGCACCCGCAACGAAACGACCGACGGTCGAGAAACGGAAACCCCAGGCGACGTGGCGCATGGCCGAGGCGTATCAGTTGCCGTATATCCCCGATGCGCCGGCGGGAATTCGCATCAAGACGCTGTTGAAACTGCGCAGCGGCGACTGGATGTGCCTGGGTTATGTGGGGTCGAAGAAAGCGGACACTGCCTACGGTTTCGCGCCGACCGGCGTGTGCGCGCTCCGCTCGGCGAAGATTACTGGCCCGTGGAAGAAGATCGCCGACATTCCCATGCCGCCGGAAGTCGGTGGTTTGTTTGATACCGGCACGGGCGCCGGGATTCCGGGCGCGATGATGCAGCATTCCTCCGGGCGGCTTTTCCTGCCGCTCAGCACCAAGAGCCGCAAGGACGTCATCCTGACCTGCTCGGATGATGAAGGAAAGACCTGGCGAACCATCGGCTCCATGGCACAGATCACCGGACTTCCCGCCGTCCATGAAGCCGACAAGATTGTCGAGCGGAAGGACGGCAGCCTGGTCTTTCCGATGCAGCGGCCGTTTCATGGGGAGAGCAAACAGCATCCGCTGTTTTACGTTCGCAGCCGTGATCGCGGCAAGACCTGGAGCGCGCCGGTCTTCTGGGCAACGCATCCCGGAACACGCTACGAGGGGCTGCCCCATGGATCTTTTGCTGACCTGCGCGAAACATCTCTCGCCGTGCTGAACGACAACGACTGGCTCGGCATCTATCGCGAATCGCGCGGGACACAATCGCCTGAGCATGCGGAACGCGGTCCCCTGAGCATGCCCTTCCTCTGTCTGGCGCGCAGCACCGATGACGGCCGGACCTGGAAATCCTCTTTCGGCTTTCTGGGCGTGGAGCCGGACCTCGAAGCCTTGCCGGGCGGCGCGGTGATGGCGACATTCCGGGACGACAATCTGGCCAGCGTCTGGATTTCTTACGACAAGGGTGTGTCGTGGCAGACCCAGCACGACCCGGCGGAACTTCCCTGGCGGACAGGCGCCGCAGAGCAATCGACGCAGTGGCCTCCCGGCGGCGAACCGATCATTCGCGTCATCGACGACAACACGGTCGCGGTCATCTGCGACTCGGGGATGATCCCTTCCGGCAAGTTGCTCCCGCCGGATTACAAATTGAGCAAGGAATTCCAGGGACGAGTGCAGGTCCGTTTCTTTCGTCGTGAAATGGCCGGACCAGGGTTTATAGATTGTGGACAAATCGAAGAACGCACAGGCTGTAACGATCTCACAGGGCCGACCGAAGGTCTCCGCAGGTGATTGGGAGACCTTGCGGTCATGACAGCGGGACGGTCGGGAGACCGCCCCACAACAAGTCGTGCCAGATAACAACAACTCAACAAGACAATGAGAGCCATCATCTTCCTATTACTGTTCGTCCTTTTGACACAGGGCATGTCCGCCGCGGAACCGCTTGACGCCGGCTCCGCGAAACAGGTGTTTATCGACGGCCGGTTCGTGACGATGCCGCGGGGTGTCAAGCTGGTCGTCAACCGCCCACGTCTCGACCGCGAGCAACTGCTCGTTCCCGAGCAGCCCTGGGAAAGCCTGTCGGTTGGTGGTTATACGTCGGTCGTTCAGGAAGACGATCGAACTCATCTCTGGTACGAGGCCCGTACCAAAGACGGAGCGTGGAACCTGGCCTACGCTTACTCGATCGATGACGGCGCGACGTTCATTAAACCAGAGCTGGGAGTGATCGAGTTCAAGGGTTCGAAGGCGAACAACCTGGTGTTGGACAACAGCCTGGGGGCGCACGTATTCGAGATGCGTCCAGGTTCTCCCAGGAACGAGAAGTACGGCCTGTTCATCCATATTCGGGCGAATGCCAACAACTGGCGTGGAAGGGAAGACTTCAACAGCGCATTCGTCTCTGCCGACGGAATCCGTTGGACGCCCAAAGGGGACGTGCCCTTCTGGGAGCGGGAAGGGGACCTCCACCTGGACACGCAGAATGTGATCTTCTGGGACACGCGGCTGAAGAAATACGTCGCCTTTCCGCGGCTGTTCAACGGGCAGATCGGGCGTGCCGTGGGGCGATCCGAAAGTGACGTCTTCGGCAGCTTTTCCAGGCCGACGCGGGTACTCGTACGTGACCCCGAGGACCATGGACTTCAGTTCTACACGTCAGCCGCGGTTCAGTATCCCTTCGCCGCCGACGCCTACTTCGCCTTCCCTGCCATGCTCAACGGAGAGAGCGGGCCGGCAACGAGATCCCGTACGAACAAGGCTCACTCTACGCGGGCTATGGCCTCACCCGCAAAGGCGACGAGATCTCGCTGTACTACACCACTCTGGCCTGCCGTCACGTCCTGCCGTCCACGACAACGGGAATCATCACCCGGGCGATTTACCGCCTGGACGGTTTCATGTCGGTGGATGCCGGCGAGCCGGCCGGCGAGTTCACGACGCCCGCGATCGTCTTCCGGGGCAACCGCCTGGAGATCAACTTCAGCACGTCGAGTGACGGCTGGGTGGAGGTGGAGATTCTTGATGCGGACGGGAAACCGCTGGCCGGGTATGGCGCGGAGAAGGTCGAGAGGATCCGTGGCGACGCCGTCGCGAGGATCGTCAGTTGGGGCGACCGGCGCGATGTCTCCAGCCTGCAGGGCCAGCCCGTGCGACTTCGTTTCAAGATGCGCAACACCAAGCTCTATGCCTTCCAGTTTGTGGCCCCGTGAGCACTTCCAACACAGCAGGACAGAAGTTATGGGGTATAAACTGGGTGGCCGGGACGCTGAAACGGTGAGCACAAATCTCACATGCTCGCTTACCAGGGACGCTGGCCTTATCGTGAGCCGCTCATCAAAGCCAAAGGTTACGAATTCCGCATCAACGAGCACGGACACTTTCCGTTTCGGTCGAAAGACGGCATTCACTGGGAGTCCATGCAGTCCGAGCCGAAACCGGTCTGGGGTTTCGATCGCAGCAGCGCCGGTTTTGACGCCCGCCGCGGGAAGTACTTGGGCTTCTGGAAGACGAGCTACCAGGGCGTCCGCAGTCGGATGTATGCCGAGTCCGACGATCTGGTGCACTGGACAACGCCGCGGAAGTCGTTGTCACCTGAGTGGGTCGACAATCCGACGAGCCAGGTCGACCCCGCAGGAACGCATCATTACGGGATGTTCGCGTTCAACTATGGCAATCAATACCTCGGTCTGTTGGAGATCCTCAACGACCTGACGAACAGCATGCATTTCCAGCTCATCTCAAGTCGCGATCTTAAGACATGGAATCGCCTGTCGGCTCCGGAGCGGTTTATCGATCACGGCAAACTGACCGCTTGGTCTGCGCGGAATGACTGCTCTTGGGCCCGTTTGCGGCCGTTCGCTCGCCGTTTCCAGAGACGATCTGAGTGGCTGCTTATAGGCGAGGCTGTGTGATAACTCGATATTCAGCCTCAGCGGCCTGATCAGACCGCATCAGACGACTTGCCTTAGGATTTGATCGGGCTTTGGTTTGGGCAGGGACAGCCAGGGTTCGAGATTGTTCAGCCTTCAGATGAAGTTGAAGTCGTTCTGATTTGCTGGGTTTAAGGATTATAAGAGGGCTTATTAGGCTCGGATCGCCTCGATCAGCGGTTTCGTGCCTACCAAGTTCATCATTCGTCTCAGGTTGTAGGCCAGCACGTGCAAGCTCATCTCGGTATTCACCCGTTCCAGGGTTTTCGTCAGGAAGTGAGTCGATCCCATCCAGGCTTTCAGAGTCCCGAACGGATGTTCCACCGTCGCTCGACGGGCTCTCATCGCCTCGGGGTGAGCAGCCAATCGTACTTGCGCTCGGTCCAGCACCTCTTCATGCTCCCAACGACTCATCTTGCGGTAAACGCCTGAAGTGCACTGCGCCCTGATGGGGCAGGATCGGCACTTGTAGGTCCAGTAGACACGAAGGGTCCGCCCTTTATCCTGGGCGTTCATGTGCCACACCAGGCGCTCACCTGCCGGGCATTCATATTCGTCGTCTTCAGCGACATAGCGAAAGGCGTCTCGCCCGAACTGGCCTTTGGCCCGGTTGCCTGAGGTCTGTGGCTTGGGGACGTAGGCTGTGATTCCGGCTTGCTCGCAGGCCTGGATCTCCTCACTGCGGTAATAACCACGATCCGCCACCACGCGGAGTTCCTCCACCTCCAGGTCGGACTTGGCTTGTTTTGCCATCTTGGCCAGCTGGCGCCGGTCATTGCCTACATTGCTGACCTCATGCGCGACGATCAGGTGGTGATCGGTATCCACGGCCGCTTGCACGTTGTAGCCCACCAGGGCACTTCCCCGGTGATTCATCGACCGGGCGTCCGGATCCGTCAGGGAGATCTGCTTGCCCGGTGCCTTCAGCCTCCGGGCCTCGACTTCTTTGAGCCGCACCATCTCCTTCTTCAGAGCCGCGATCTTGTCCTCCAATCGCTGGGTCTTCTCCTCGGCCACTTCCTGGCGGTCGGCCTCGGCCAACTGCTGCAGGTAACGCTCGATCGTCGCATCCACTTGGGCGAGGCGCCGCTTCATCTTGGCCCGGGTGAAGTTCCGATAGGTGTTGTTGACCGCCTTGAACTTGCTGCCGTCGATGGCCACCCAAGCGTTGGCAAAGAGGTTGAGGTTGCGGCACACCAGGACGAACTGCCGGCACACCTGACGAATGGCTGTCCCATTGTCCTTGCGAAAGTCGGCGATGGTCTTGAAGTCCGGCGCCAGGCGCCCGGTCAGCCACATCAGTTCCACATTGCGCTGGGCTTCACGTTCCAGCCGGCGACTGGACTGCACGCGGTTCAGATAACCGTACACAAATAGCTTCAGCAGGGTGGCTGGATGGTAGGCCGGCCGACCGGTGTCCTGGGGCTGCGTCCGAAAACCGAGCCCAGAGAGGTCCAACTCGTCGATGAAGACATCGATCACGCGGACCGCGCTTTCCTCGGACACGTAATCGTCCAGGCGTTCGGGGAATAAGGTGGCTTGGGAGCGACTCTCACCCTGGATGAATTCCGTCATCGCTTGTCCTTCCGTGGGAAAGCCAGATTATATCTGGCCCATCCGACTCCGGTGCGACCGCTTTCCCGGTTACTTCCCCTATATCCGGGTAGTTGCTCTTTGGCGAGAGTCGCGGGTTTCAAACGCGATCGGTCGTAGTCGGGGGTGGGTGGCCACGAGTGCGGAGTTTTCACACAGTCTCAGGCGAAAGCGGCCGTTCGATTGCGATCAAATCTGACGCTGGCCGTAAGATCGGGTTCCGACTATCGCAACTGACACCAACGAGCCTTCACGCCGAGCAGAGCGTCCTCGCCCTAGGGTCTGGCAAGCACGTGCCCACGACGGAAAAGGGACGGATTCTGCAGGTGGGCTTCTCTACAAAGATGATTGAGGAGCCCCTCACTTTCCGTGGTGAACGTGCAGTTGCACTGCATCCAAGACGGGGGGCGTTTGCATAGATCCATCTCGTCCCCTCACGACGAGCTCAACTTTGTTCTCCCCCCTGTTCACCTTAGCTGGGTCTAGTCGGCATTCCAGCCATTGGCCCGATTGGCCCGCCGAAGGTATCTGAGCAGGAGCATCTGGCCTGAGGTCATCGAGGGGCTCATTGTTCAGCTTCACGCCTAGATCGTCTTTGTTCGCAAGGTCCCAGACGTGGAGGCGGAATCGCAACTTGGAGCCATTCCCCGACTTTACATCCTCGCCAACCTGAAAGTGGACACTGACGGTTTCTCCTTCCTTCAGTTCCAGTTCCCGCACACCTTTCCGCCAATGACCGCCCTGGCCATAATGGAAGCTGGAGTCGCCGCCGAAGCGGTCTACGCCGTATATCTTGTCCTTGCCCGCCATCGTTTCGGGGTCTCCGATCCCCCGCCATGCGTCGGGTCCATCGGGACCTGCTAGAGCAGGGTTAAAGAGGTAGATTCCGTCGGCGCCGGCGTTGAACAGATTCATCGCTGCACCGCGCCATGCCGCCGGTGCACCTTCCCACGAATTCAACGCCACTAAACGAGACGTGCTCTTATTGGCCCCAGGCTGTCCCCTGGACAGGGTTTTCATCCAGGATTCAGATGTCCGGTGTTCTTCTGCTCCTAGATCAAGAAAGGCCCAGTGTCCCCAGAAACCCCACGAGATACAGGGATACACCGGGACGTCGTATTTATGCCCCAGGTCTACGATCTGCCTGTACGACTCCGTCATTTCCGACTCGGCACTACCGCCAGGTATCAGCAGGTCAATCAGGTCTTCCGTGAGCCACTTCTCCAGGTCCAGCCCAATGAAGCGTGCATCCTCAACCTTAAACGGGGTGCGCGCAGCCAGCAGCAGCGGACGCCCTCTTTGTTGTCCCACTTCATTGGCCACATTCCTCACTCGACGCACCAGGTCGGTCATCATCTCCAGGTGCTGCTGCTTTACCGGAAGCATGTCCATCGTCGGAGGGAAATACGGGTAGGCCCGTAAAAAATCCAGCTCAATCCCCTCCACGTCGTAATTCTGGGCTACCTCTTCGATTAGCGAGAAGTAGTGCTCCCGCACCTCTGAAAAGCTGAAGTCGAGGGCCGACCAATAACGCTTACGTGAGTCCGGATACTTCTCCCAGTCCTCCGCCTCACCCATCATATATTCCGGATGGTCCCGCTTGAAGGGGGCCAGACCGTAGGTCCATCTGCGCGAACCCATAGGATAGGAATCGTGGACATCGTTCATGCGCAACGACCAGAACGCCTCCATGCCATTTTGGTGGCTGAAGTCCACCTGAATCTGCAGGCTGTCGCGTCCATACTTGTCCACGAGCTCTTGCGGAATACCCTTGCCGTAGAATCCGCCTAATTTCGTGTGGTGTGAGAAGGTGAGGCCGGCCATGCAACTGCTATACCAGTTGCTGTCCACCTGGGAGCCCACAAGCGGCGTGCTGCGCGTACTGAGAAAGTCGTCGATCAATTCGCCCCCGCTGCGCGTCGTCAGACTTTCTTCGACGTCGTGGCGGTGGTGCGGTCCTGTGCGCACCTCGACCACGTCGTCCCCATCGTTGTTGTAGATGATGCGCCGCTTGCGCCAGCGCGCAGCTTTCCTCTTCTTGTCCCCTACTTTGCTACTCTTAGGGGAAATGTCGCCGCTTGATCTGCTCTGATTGCTGCAGGCCAGGCCTTTCAGCGCTACCAGTCCGGTCCCGATGCTGGCAAAGAAAGTTCTACGGTGCATGCTATTCTTCCTCCTAAGATGGATGCCCCTTACGATAAGCGATGACTGGGCTAGGAGAAAAGGAGCTTCTCCGCCAACGAAGGCCAACGTCGCCCTGGCCTTTGGAATGCACCTGCCCGGTCTTCTGCCGCTGGTCGTTCCGAGATTCAGGGTTTACGGGATCCCCACTTTCACCTCGGGTTGACCTGCTCCCGCATGGTTCCAGGCCGCTTTCAGGTTGAGCTCAAGCTGGTTTCCCTCGAAGGAAAAGAGGTGGGTCAGCAACTTCCCCGGGAGCACCTCAGCCTGTCCCCATCAGCAGCATCAACAGGACTTTTGAACGAGTCTAGCCGTCTCGGGAGACTGCATATGGGCTGGTTGATGACCTGACGAGCCCAGCTCCCAACACACCCAACGCTCTGAACTTCACCAGCCCGGATTCGCTAGCGCCCTTCGACAATCCTCAGATCATCGCCCGCATGGATCTCAAGATCTCCCCGGTCAGCAGATGGACCGGACGTTTCATCTGGGACTCGAGCCCTATAGTCCAGGCCAGGCCAGTGAGCATCTTCACCTCCCGAAGTCCCTTGGAGACATACGGCCAGTCCCTGTCCTATACCCGAACCCTCGGGTCCAGTGCGTTCAACGTGGCCAGTGTGCACCTGTTTCGGCGCCCCTACCGGCCCGTTTCTGCGAACGCCATGGCAGACCTGCCTCAGAGCTTGGGCATAGCGGAGCTGCTGGAGACCGAAGTGGATCGCTACGGCGTTCCTCGCGTCTCGATCGAGGGATATGTGACGATCGGCGACGGGAACTCCGGGGGAACGTCTGCCCTCGGCAACTGGCAGGCGCGCGACGACCTGGTTCTTCTCAAAGGGAATCACTCGCTGAAGATGGGAGTCGAGTTTCGTCAACACTACAACCAATATGACAACCAAAACCGGTCACGCTTTGACTTCTTTAGTCGCTACACCGGGAATGCCCTGGCGGATTTTCTGCTCGGACATCTGGCTCAGAGTCAGAAGGGGGGCGAGTCGGAACGGGGCCGTTTCCACCAGAACAGTTTCTATTTCTACTTTTCCGACGTTTGGAAGGTCACGCCGAAACTGACCCTGAACCTGGGACTGCGCCACGAATTGAGACTTCCCTGGGTGGAGGTTCGTGGTTTCATGGCCAATTTTGATCCTGCCAG
The DNA here is from genome assembly GCA_965218775.1 of Acidobacteriota bacterium. Taxonomy (GTDB): domain Bacteria; phylum Acidobacteriota; class UBA6911; order RPQK01; family JAJDTT01; genus CAUZIZ01. Next base: position 529,743 of record CBDCLS010000003.1, read on the forward strand.
CGGCCAGCTCCGTCCGCCCTTGCTGGACCTGGAGCTGGCCCCAGGGGAGACGGGTCGCTTCCAGCCGGGAGTGCCCTTGATCGAGTGGGGCCGCCTGGGCAGCGTTCTACCCCGCCTAGGGCTCTCACTTCGACTGACCGACCGCACCGTCCTTCACGCCGGGGCCGGTCTCTACTCCAACGAGCCCGACATGGGTATGGTGAAGAGACTGGCAAGAAACCCCCGCCCCGGGCCGGAGAGGTGGACTTATCAGTCCGCTCTGGAGACTCCCACACTTGCCCTGTCAGACCCGTTTCCTGAGGATCTGAGGAGCGGAGCGATACCCGACCACTTCGGGGTCCAGACGCCGCTGCCCCTGGCCACAACCCAGACATGGGGCCTCAGCCTCCAACATCGTCTGGCGAACAACTTGCTGGTCGACGCGGGATACCACGGCTCCCACACCATCCACCGTCTCGAAACGGTGTCTCTCAATGATGCGACCCCAGGCAGGGGCGATCGAAGTCAGCGCCGGCCCTACCCCGATTTGCAGCTGGTCCAGATGCCGCTGGCAGACGGAGGAGCCTGGTATGACGGTCTGCAGCTGCAGCTCGAGAAGGCTCCCGGACCCAGCGGCCTATCCCTGTTGGCTTCGTTCAGTTGGTCTCGATTGATCGAAATCGGAGCGACCAACCGGAATTCTCACGATCGCCACCTGTTTCGTTCTCGCAATATGCCCCTGCACTTGACCCGTGGCCTGGCTGACTTCCATGTACCTCGCCGGCTCCTGCTGAGGTTGGGATACGATCTTCCGCTCGGCCCCAGCGGGGTCTTTTTGCAACGAGGATGGACCTCCCACATCTTTCGGGACTGGTCTCTCTGGTTCATCGCCAACGCCCAGGACGGCCCCTGGATGACGGTCCATGTGCCGGGTGATCCATTGGACACGGGATCAGTCGCCTCCCAGTGGCCAGATCGGATCCGCGATGCGAACCTGCCGAGGCATGAGCGCACACCTTCTCGCTGGTTCGATACCTCGGCCTTTGTCTTTCCCCAGGGATTTCGCTACGGGAATGCCGGAAAGTCCACCATGGAAGGACCGGGTTTATTCAATCTGGACCTGTCTCTGAGACGAACCTTCCATCTGGAGGGGGATCGGAGATTCGAGGTTCGAATGGAGGCCTTCAACGCCACCAACCGCCCCAACTTCACAATTGGCCGTGATGACACCGCGACTCAGCTAGGCACGGCCGGCTTCGGAGTCCTGGGCCAGGCGCTGGCCTCACGACAGATTCAATTGGGCCTCAAGTTCTATTTCTGACCCACCGCAACCGCAGAGCGGCCCTTGCCAGGATGGCACCGCCTCGTTCACTGCGCTGAAAAGGACCTTTGCCGAGAGGCGGTCCACCCGGGCCCCATCAGGAAAAGCGCACCCTTCGAATGGATTGCCAACCGAGCCCAAGTCCGGCTGACGTCAAACAGGATCGCGACCAACTCTTCAGTGTTCGCAGCGGTCCCGCCACTCGATAACTGCCCACAAGCGAGATTTATGGTGCTTCTTCAGGCAACTGTTGTTGCGTTCTGGCGTCGTTCTTCAGAGACCGGGAATCTACTCAGGATCAAGACAAACAAAGAGAATGCAGCCCGACTTGTGAGGACCTCCCGGAAGGACGCCCGCCTAAAAGCCAGGCGGGCGGGCAGACCGCCTGGGACGAGATTGGGCTCGACGACGTGGAGCGGGTTCGGACACGATCGACGGCGCTGGTCAATGACCGCTTTGCGTCGTGCAATCGACGTTTCCGCGGGAAACTTGAATGTCCACTTTTAGGCGAAAGCGGCCTGTCAGGCGCGATCGACTTTGACACTTGTTTGTACGGTCAGATCTGGGCTGATACAGATGATGAAAAGGATCGTCAGATCGCCGTCAGACTCCTAGCCCACACTAGCGTCATGCGTATCCCCTATCAAGCCAAGATTGCCTGACCTCGACGATCTCACGGACCGAGTAGGAGAGTGCTGGGGCAGTACGACCTTCGCCCCCCCCGACCAGGTGGGTCTAAACGAAGTAGTCCAGCGGCTTGCCATACAGGCTGGCTAGATGCCGGAGTTCAACCGGATCAACCCGCCGTTCCCCACTCGCAGACTTGGAGACAAACGACTGCGGCTTGTTGAAGTAGGCGGCCACCTGATCCTGGGTCAGATTGGCTTCTTCGCGGGGCCGATCTCAATCGTATTAGAAACTCCCGATACTCCCAGCCGGACCGAAAAACGTCACCCAGACGTCACTAGCCAAATCGGGGCCGCTTTTTCTGCCTCTTGGATATCAATCTAAGCTACTGAAAGTGAAGGAGTTAAACTGGTGGGCCTAGATAGATTTGAACTATCGACCTCACGCTTATCAGGCGTGCGCTCTAACCAACTGAGCTATAGGCCCACGGACGGTAGAGTATAGCTTAGCGCTGTCCGCGTTGACAAGAATTCACACCTGGCCGATCGGTGGCGGGGGACCCTACTGAGGCACCGGTATTGGCTCGTTTGGCCTGGGTGGATGGATGCAGATAGAATGGGATCCGTGTCACGTGACATAGGATCTCAACTGCCTTCGGATTTGGTCTCGGAGCTCTCCAAAAAGAGCCCTCGTCCAAGTGCGATTCCCTTGATAAGCGTCGATCAGGACGGCCTGCCTCACGTGGCACTTGTCTCCTATTTCGAGCTCTTCCTGGTCCGGAGGAAGCTCCATTTCTTCATCCACAAATCGAGCCGCACTACCAAGTTTCTGCGCGCCCGACGTTCCTGTACCCTTGCCTTCGTGCACGCTGACTACGTTTACTATGTGAAGGGTAGGGCCCGCTGGCTGCACGATAACGAGCAAAGGTCGGTTTTCAGGCTTCAGGTGGATTCGGTAATGCAAGATTTCCCCACGGTGGACGAGCGGGGTGTATCCCTTAAGCACGGAATCCGGTTCGAAGGGGAAGAAGCGGACATCGACAATCGGGTGGGCCTTCGCGAAGTGGTCAAATCTCAAAGCATGAAGGTTGCTGGCTGATCCAGCCACCCGAGAATCTATCTGGGAAAGGAGCAGGAAATGAGTTTAGTAAACCGGGAACGAATCGCACTCACTCTAGAGGGCGCCAAGCTGATGATGAAAGCTGCTGAGGAAAAGGCCACCCAGATCGGAGTGGACATGGACATCGCTATCGTTGACGACGGGACCAATCTTCTCTGCTTCCATCGGATGGACGGAGCCAAGATCACCAGCATCGATGTGGCGATCAACAAAGCGTTTACGGCGGCCGGCGCTCGAGTACCGACGGCGAAGTACGGCGAGCTTGCAGCTCCTGGCGCCAAGGCGTTCGGAATTCACGTCAGCAACCAGGGACGTTTTATGATCCTCGGTGGCGGCCTGCCGATTGTGGTCGACGGACAACCCATCGGTGGAATTGGCTGCAGCAGCGGTAACGTGGATCAGGACGCAGAGGTAGCCCAGGCCGGCATCGACGCCCTGCTGGCGGGTCTCTAGCCCGTACTTCTCAGCACAGACATCATCCAGGAAGCGAGATCGAGCAGATGACCAAAGAAACCGATGTTGTTGTCATTGGAAGTGGCCCCGGAGGGTATACCGCAGCCTTCCGACTGGCCGACCTGGGACTCAAGACGATCCTGGTCGACGCCCGGAAAAAGCCCGGTGGAGAGTGTCTTTACAACGGCTGTATCCCTTCCAAGGCCCTCCTCCATGTGGCAGGACTTCTCGAGGAGATACGAACTGCCGAGCAGTTTGGAGTCCAGGTCGCTGAACCGACGGTCGACCTCAAGACACTGCGAAACTGGAAGAACGGCCTGATTGGCAATCTGAGCTCCGGGATCGTTCAGCTGGGAAAGCGTCGCGGTGTCGAGTTCGTCGACGGCCGCGCGCGATTTGAAGACTCCCAGACGCTGATGGTGGAAGGCGAGGACACCCTTGAGGTCACGTTCAAACACGCTATTCTGGCCACCGGCTCTCGTCCACTGAAGCTTCCCGGACTAGGGGCTGAGAGCAGTCTGGTCATGGATTCCACCGAGGCGTTGGCCCTGGAGAAGATACCTCGGACTCTTCTGGTAGTAGGTGGAGGCTATATTGGATTGGAGCTGGGAACCGTTTATGCGGCCCTCGGTAGTAAAGTGACACTGGTGGAACTAACCGATGGACTGCTCCCGGGTGTGGATCGGGACCTGGTACGTCCGTTGGAGCGACGAATCAAGCGGCTCTTTGAACAAGTCACCCTCAAGACCAAGGTGACCTCTATAGAGGATCGGGGCGATCACCTGCAAGCCTGGTTTGAGGGCGATATCGATACCCCGCATGGCACCTTTGAGCGGATGTTCGTTGCGGTGGGTCGGCGGCCCAATTCGGACGACCTGGGCCTGGAGAATACGCGGGCGTTAATCGACAACCAGGGGTTCGTCGGAATCGACGCGCAGTGTCGAAGCGCCGATCCCTCCATCTTCGCCATCGGCGACGTAGCCGGACAGCCCATGCTCGCCCACAAGGCAATGCGCGAAGGCAAGGTCGCGGCTGAAGTGATTGCAGGACAAGCATCGAGTTTCGACAATCAGGCCATTCCAGCCGTGGTGTTCACGGACCCCGAAATCTCCTGGTGCGGCTTGACCGAGGAAGAGGCGAAACGCGAAGGGAAACAGGTTCAGATCTCACGGTTCCCCTGGAGTGCCTCCGGTCGGGCAGCCACGCTAGGCCGGCTGGAGGGATTGACTAAGATGGTGTGCGAGCCTGAGACGGGACGGATATTGGGCGTGGGAATCGTAGGTCCCAACGCCGGTGAACTGATCGCCGAGGCAGTCCTAGCAGTCGAAATGGCCGCAGTGGCCGAAGATATTGGCATGTCGATCCACCCCCACCCCACGCTTTCCGAGACTTTGGGGGAAGCGGCAGAAGCCCTCCTAGGACATGCTACTCACATCTCTCGCAAGGCTCCGACGATCATCTCCGGAGGGTGACGACAGAAGCCATCCGATCGTTCCTCCCAAACAAGGTGCTGGGAGGACCGCTGCTAACCCTGGCGGGTATCAGTGGCCGCGACTAACTGAAACTTGCGATCGCCTCGCCCTCATCATCAAAGGAATCGAAGACGGTGAGGAGCTTGGTAATAGCGAGAAGTTCCTTCAGCTTCTTGGTGAGGTTCAGCAACTTCAGCTCGCCTCCCGCATTGGTGACGGTGGTGAAGGAACTCACCAGCTCACCGATACCGGAGCTGTCTACCATGCCCACTTCTCCAAGATTGAGTAGGATGTTGTTGCTTCCCGCGGCCAGCAATTCGCGTACCTTATTCTTGATGTCGATGCTTCCTTCTCCGATCGTGATCTTTCCTGAGATGTCGAGGATCGTGACACCCTCTACTACTCGCTCCTCAATTTTCATCTTTCTCTCCTTTCAGGTTGTCCAGCCGCTTTGCCATACGTACTTCGAAGCCACCTTCTGGACGATTTCGAAAGCGGACATCATCCATGAAGGTCTGCACGTAGAAGATCCCCCGACCGCTTGGTTTAAGCAGGTTATCCTGATCGAGAGGATCAGGCAAGCTGGATATGTCAAACCCCTTCCCCTCATCCTGGACCAGAATCAGCAGACGTTCGGGGCTGATCTTGAACCGCAGTCCTACTTTCTTGGTCTCGTCTTGCTGGTTTCCGTGACGAATCGCATTGGTTACCGACTCCCGTACCGAAAGGCCAATCCAATAACCCACATCCTCCTCGATCCCGATCAACCTGGTGATGCTCAAGGCCAATTCCTGGATCAGGTCCAGGTACTGGATGTTGCTTCCAAACGAGATTTCAAAATCTTCCTGGAGACTGTCAGTCAGAAGTTTGTTCACCACAGTGTGCCGCTTGCGATTTCCCTTCAGGTGAGGAGCCGTCAAATCATAATTATGACGTCGAATCCTTGTCAACTCCAGCCATGAAACAGATGAGACACGCGAGATCTCCATGCGAGCCAGCTGAGGCTGTCTTTATCAGCCTTGGAGTGCCCAGTGTAGACTGCTACGTTTAGATGCTGGACCCGCCGGCAGGTTTCGCGTTTGGCGCAACAGGCTGTTGCTTCTTCCTGAGAGTCCGCTGCTCCCATTGGGTAGGGAGAATCGCCTTATTGGTAGGTTCCAGATGCAAACAGTGCTAGTCTCCTTGAAGATTGAAAAGGTGCTCGAGAAACCAAACGACTCGTCCAAGGATAGGGAAGCATTATGATCGACGCTCAACTTCAGCAAAGACTGATATCCCTCTCTACGGCCCTGCTAGCCGATGCACGCTACCGGATGGGACTCCCCGAAACGCACCTCGATGGAAGCATCCGGCCGGCTGCCCCCTTCACCCGTATGGCTGGAGTGGCTGTTACCGTCAGGTTGGAGACGGCGAAGGATGAGGCCTCCGCCGACCTGGGAGCGATGATCCGAGCCTTTGAGGCTCAGACCGAGGGTTCCTCCTCGATCATGGTGATCCAGGTGCCCGAAGAGCTTCACGACCAGGGGATCTTCGGCGAGGGAGCGGCTACCCTGGGCCGCAAGCATGGCTTCGTGGGCGCTTTGATCGATGGGGCAGTGCGGGATACCCAGGAGCTCAAGGAAATCGAGTTCCCGGCCTTCTCCCGGACCATCGCCCCCGGTTATATCGTAGGCAAGGCCACGGCTGTCTCGGTTGGCGAACCTCTGGTCATCGGGGGGCGGACGATTCACGAAGGAGATGCCATCATGGGAGATAATGACGGTTTGATCCTCATCCGTCCTGATGAGCTGACCGAAGTCGTGGCCCGTGCAGAGGCCATCAAAGATTGGGAAGCAAGGGTCCACGGCGCAGTGGCCAAGGGGAGCAGCCACGAGGAGATATTGAAGATCGCCGGCGAGATGCCTTGATGGTGAACAGTGAGCAGTGAGCAGTTGAACAGTGAGCAGTGAGTCAGTGAGTCAGTGAGCAGTTGAGCAGTGAGCAGTGAGTGAGTTAGCAGTGGGTGAGAGCAGTAAGTGGGAGCAGTAAGTGAGTTAGCGGTGGTATCAGCGGTAACCGATCATCAGTCTTCATCAGCCATGGGCTAGCTATCAGGACTGCTCACTGCTTACTGCTTACTGCTCACTGTTTTCACTGTTCCCTGATCACTCAAAATTGACATGGCCTACATCCCAACCCACCAGGACATCCTCGAGGCGGCCCAGAGAATCGAGGGCAAGGTCCTGAGAACCCCCCTTCTGTACTCGGATTCCCTTTCGGGAATGTTGGGGACAGACGTCTTCCTGAAGCTCGACTCTCTCCAACCCGGCGGGAGCTTCAAGATTCGGGGGGCGACCAATGCCGTCGCCATGCTGAGCGAGGAAGAGCGCCGTCGAGGAGTCGTAGCTGCCTCCTCAGGAAACTACGGGACGGCTCTGGCGCTGGCGGCACAGCGCGCAGGGATTGAGGCTACCATCGTTCTCCCGGAAAACGCTCCTTCAGTCAAAGTCGAGCGGATTCGCAAGGCAGGGGCTAAACTTCTGCATCATGGGGATCACTATGGCGACAGCGAGCAGGAGGCCGCTCGCCTGGCGGAGCAGAGGCTGGTTCTGATTCATCCCTTTGACGATCCCCGGGTTGTTGCCGGCCAGGGAACCATCGCGCTCGAGATTGCCCAGGACGCTCCCGCCGATCTCGGCACGACTGCCGTCCCAGTGGGCGGCGGCGGTCTTATCGCAGGTGTGGCTCTAGGGCTCAAATATACGCGACCGGAGGTCGAAGTAGTCGGGGTCGAGCCCTTTGCGGCTCCCTCACTCACCGCGGCTCTCAACACCGGCAAACCAGTCCCGATTGAGCCTCTTCCTACCTGTGCTGACGGACTCTCTCCCCGATCCACCGGCGAGATCTCTTTCGAGGTAGCCCGAGAACGGATAGATCGCGTTCTCCTTCTGACCGAGGACAAGCTAATGGAGGGCTGCCGTTACTGTTTCAAGGAACTGCACCTCGTCGTCGAGCCCTCGGGAGCAGCGGGTGTATCTGCCTTGATCGCCGGCAAGCTGGATTCGAAGGGTCAGCCCATGGCGGTTGTACTCTCAGGCTCGAACCTCGACCCGAAGTACTTCCGGCAAGTGATGAATTAGCCAACGCGCGGAGAACCTTCAACCACTTCGGATTTCTTGACCCTCTAGTACGCTGTAACACAGATTATGACGGATTTGCAGATGGGGCTTGTGAGGCGAGATCAAGGCAGGAGGAGGAAGACGATGCTTGGTCATCTTCGACGACGACCAACGCAGAGATCGTCCACAACCCCCATCTGCCCTACGGGTGGCGACGGGACGGGCCGATATCTTTGTCGCTCCTCCTCCACTATGGCAAAACATGGCGTTCGTCGTCGCTTCGCGATCTCGACCCGTCGCGATCGCCACAAATCCGTCATAATCTGTGTTACAGCGTACTAGGTCCAGGCGTCTAAGCTCGCCACCAAACGGAGGAACGGTGAAAAAACCAGACGCACCGCGTGTGCTGGCGGTACCCGACGAGAACTTTAGAGCGCTCGCCTGGATGGGGCCGATGCTGATGCTGCTGGGCGAGGCGATCGGCAGTGGGGAAATCCTCACCGAGCCCGTTGCCGGTGCCAGGTATGGCGGCGCGCTGCTGTGGGTCATCCTTTTCACCGTCGTGACCAAGGCGTTCTGGAACGAGGCCATCGGCCGGGTTGCGCTGGCAACCGGACAGAACTTCCTGGAAGCATGTTCTGGTATGGGGCCTCCCACCTCCTGGGTACCCTGGCTCTGGCTGGTCGTAAACGCCTCGAAGGACTTCCTGCTGCGGGGTGGAATCGTGGCCATCGGCGGACTCATCTGCTACGACGTCTTCGGCGATCTCCCCGGTTGGATGGTTCCCGGATCGGCTCCGCTGGGCACCGCAGCCAACGAGGCCGCCCAGAGTGTGACCTGGACGTTTCTGAATTTCGCCCTGGTATGGGTCATCCTGGTCGGAGGGGGCTATCGCCTCGCGGAGTCGTTCAACACGGTGTTCTGCCTGCTCTTCACCGTTGCTTTGGTGGCGTGTGCTGTCTTCATCTTTCCCGAGACCACCGGCGAACTCGCCAGCGGCCTGATACCACGGATGGCAACCAGCCCCGATCAGCTGCTGGTGATGATGTCTTTGGCAGGCATTGTGATGGCGGGCTCTGGGACCATCAAATACAGCGCCTGGGCGGAAGAGCGGGGCATGGGCCTGTTCGCTCACGCCCGAGAAACCGGTCGGCTGACCCGAAACCAGTTCCAGCCTGTTTCCGAGGAAGAGGTCAAGCGCATGCGTGGCTGGCTTCGGGTCAGCCGAATCAACATCGCGCTGAGCTACGGTCTCGGAATGCTGATCTGTCTCGCTACCTTCGTACTGGGAGTCGGCATCCTGAGGCCCGCGGGAGTCCAGCTGGCGGGTGCCGGACTCGCCCGCGAGCTTAGCCTGATGATGACCCAGGTGCTGGGCCCCTGGGCTCGAAGCCTCTTCTACCTTGGGGCCTGGGCCGCCATCATGAGTACCGCCATCTCTATTTTCGATGGCTCCTCGAGAATATTTATCCAGCCCATGAGGGCCAAGTTGCCGGGTTTGTTCGCACGGCTTGCCGCGAATCATTGGCAAAAGATTGTCATGTCACTCATGATGACCGGTTCCTGGATCGTCTTTGCATTCATACCCAAGCCGGTGACCCTGGTTCTGGTAATGGGAGCCATCGATGCTCCCTTGATAGGGGTGTTGATGATCACCTATGCCTTCCTGGGACGGCGTTATCTCCCGCAGGCATACCGCAGTGGTGTCTTCTGGTGCGTGTCGATGGTCCTGATCGGGCTTCTCTACCTGGCACTGGGCGTGTCTTACGCGTTTCTGAAGGGCTAGAATTCTGGACGGTAGAAACTGATCTAGTGCGCAAACGGTGGAATCGGCCCATTTTTCCCTGGTTCTCCGCTCGAATAGGGCAATTATGCCCCTCTGAATCGAGAAGCGCTGGCCTCAATTTGCCGCTTCTTTTATTATTTTTCGGAATTTTTCGGCACACGCTCCCAGGCAATACAGCCTCCGCTTGCGTGCCGTTCGGATCTTGGATAACTTGGGACTTCCATCGCATGAAGAATCAGCTTTTCACACTCATCTTTTTCTTGACCGCAGCCAGTGCCGCTGGATCCGATAACTGGCCCGAATACCGGGGTCCGAATGGGGACGGCTCATCCGACTCGGAGGTGCTACCTCTGCACTGGAGTGAGACCCACAACGTCAGGTGGAAGATGCCCATCCACGGTCGGGGTTGGTCTTCCCCGGTAGTCTGGGAAAACCAGGTGTGGCTCACGACGGCGAGCCTGGACGGCAGGTCTCTGTTCGTCCTCTGCTTCGATCGCGAGAGTGGCAAGATCCTCTTGGATCGTCGGCTCTTCGACGTACCCAAACCTCGCCCGCTGAGCAATCCCGTCAACAGCTACGCTTCCCCGTCGCCGACCATCGAGAAGGGTCGGGTCTACGTCCATTTTGGCAGTTACGGTACGGCCTGTCTCGACACTCAGAACTTTGACCTGCTGTGGCAACGCCGGGACCTACCCTGTGATCACTGGCGTGGCCCGGCTTCCTCGCCTTTGCTCTGGGAGGATCTCATCTTCCTTCACATGGACGGGGCCAATGTCCAGTACGTAGCTGCCTTGGACAAACACAGCGGCAAGAATCGCTGGATCGCCTTTCGCTCCACTGACTACGGCGACCTGGAAGAGGATGGCCGCCCCTCTGCCAGCGGAGATTGGCGCAAGGCTTACAATACCCCATCCATTGTCGAGTTCCAGGACCAGGTGCAGCTCATCAGCCCGAGTGCCAAGGCGGCCTATGCCTACAACCCACAGACCGGTGAAGAGCTCTGGCAGGTTCGTCATCGCGGCCACTCTTCGGCGGCACGCAGCTTGCATGCCGATGGCGTGGTGGCCATCAACGTCGGCTACATCGGAGGTAAGGCCGAGATGTGGGGTGTCCAGCTCGGTGGCCGTGGAAATGTGACCGAGACGCACGTACTTTGGAAGTATGTCAGGGGAGCCCCGAAAAGATCTTCACCGGTCCTGATCGATGAGCGAGCCTATATGGTCAGTAATAAGGGTGTCGTTTCCTGCATCGATTTCAAAACAGGCCGCGAAGTTTGGAAGGGACGGATCGGCGGCAACCACTCGGCTTCGATCGTTTACGCCGCGAACCGTATTCACTTCTTCAGTGAAGAGGGCGTTGCGACCATCATTCGTCCCGGAGAACAGCTCGAAGTACTTGCAACCAATGAGCTCGACAGCGGATTCATGGCATCTCCCGCCATCGCTGGCCGAGATTTTTTCCTGCGCACGAAAACGCACCTGTATCGAATCGAAGGTTCTGGTGCAGCGCCCGGGCCTCGATAGCCCGAATCATCGGACCACAGGAACGATTTTTTCTTGTCCCGTGAATTGACAAGGGCTCATTTCTTTTCGTAAGTTGGGCAATTGCGCTCTACCAATAGATGAAGGATTACACGCGTTCTCTCCACAATTTCCTCTCCCTTCTGCTCCTGCTGTTGATGACGTCGCTGCCGGCGCTGGGAGGCCCTCGACCCACCGTCGAAGTGATCACTCCGGATGGCCCGAGCAAGCTGGTTCCGACCTCGGGAAATCGATGGGGTCTGCCCGAGGGCACGTCGGGAAGCAAAGGCAATCCCATCTCAGTTCGCGAGGTGGCCGCGGTTTCCTTCAGGATTGGCGACAACACTAATCCGGGCTGGCTCGTGGGCTCGACCGAAGTGGGCTCGGCCAATCCACAAACCACTTTCCCTCGACCTCTGGGCCAGTTGGACGTTTTTTGTATTGGCTGCAATGGGCCGAAGCCGTCCATGACCATCCTGCACTGGACCCTCATGCCCCTGGGCCATCCGAGGATGATGGTGGCGAGAGTGAGTCTGGGTGTCGATGCAACCGATCCTAAATCGCTCTTCAACGATTCCAACTCGATTCTTGTCGAGGTCTGGTTCGTCCACCTTCCTCCGGCTCCGCTGATATCTGATATATCGAACACACATGCTTCCGCTGGCAGCAAGATCGCCATTGCTGGCACAGGTTTCACCTCCGGGAATGTCAAGGTTATGTTCGATGGGGTAGAGTCACCAAATGTTGAGATCGTCGACGACACAACCATCCTGGTTGAGATTCCAGCGGGCCTGTCCCTGGGACCAACCGAGATTACGGTGACCACTGACGGAGGAGTGGCGAACCTGGGTGCAGGGACAAACGGCCTGGTAGTCCTGAAGTCGGCACCCACCCTTTCCGAATGGGGAATGATCCTGATGGTGGTGGGCCTATTGGGGTCGTCTCTCGTCTTTTTGAACCGCCGCCACCCACAACAAATTCGCCGGGAAGACTGATCGGCCCAGGTCCGCTGCCGTCAGCCGGAAGAGATGTCGCTGCCATCCTGATGTTGGCACAAGTGCACCTTGATCGCGCCTGAATTCTTGTCCGCCGAGACATTGAAAGCCTCAGCAACTTCAGACAGTGGAAACCGGTGGGTTACCAGGCGAGTCACATCCACCTGGCCCGAACCGATTAGATCGATGGCTGCACCAAAATCGGTGTTCATTCCGGTGTAGGCGTAGCAGTGCGATCCGGTGAGAACCACCTCTGATTCCACTACTCGCGCCAGGTTGACCTGCTGCGGTTCGAAATAGCCGGCTACCAGCACAACGACGCCTCGCGGCCGAACGATCTCCAGGGCGACATCAAGATTCTGTCCCCCACCGACGGTTTCAATCACGGCGTCGACCCCAGATCCGGTGGTCAGATCATCCACGTACTCCGCGAGATCCTTCTCTCCAATCTGGACGACGTGATCCGCACCCAGTTGCCTGGCAAGCTGGGCCTGCTGATCGTACTTGACGGTAATCAGACTCTCCCGGACTCCAGCTACCTTCGCCGCCATCAGACAAACCTGCCCGATTGTCCCCCCGCCGATGATGGCGACCCGATCCTGATAGGTGACACCAGCCTGTCCCACGGCTCGCAGCCCGACGGCTAGAGGTTCAACCAGAGCTCCCTCCTCGAAACTTATCTTCTCGGTGAGCTTGAAAAGGCCGGAGACGTGAGCCGTCGTATACTCGGCGAAACCGCCGTGAGTTTCATGGGAAACCCACTGGCGCTGGGGACAGTGGTTGTAGGAGCCGTTCCTGCAGTAGACACAGCTTCCACAATGCGAAAAGCATTCGATGGTAACCCTGTCGCCAGGTCGCACTTCGCTGACACCTTCACCTACCTCGACGACGACCCCACAGGTTTCGTGACCCAGGGCGAGGGTATGTAAGGGCTCCCAGTGGCCAAAATAGCTATGGAGATCGCTGCCACAGATCCCGGTCTGCCGGGTATCGATCGTGACGTATCCGGGTGCGGGAGGCTTGATTTCAACCTCTCGAATACCGATCTCCCGGATGCCACTGTAGATCGCTGCTTTCATGGTTTGCATGTGATTGGCTCCTCGTATTTACGTATCCAGCACCCTCTTCTTCCCTTGCCTTTGCCTTTGCCCTTGCACCGATCTCATCTCTCGGTTCCATCAACGAGAATCCTGCAAGGCCAGGCGAGTGCAAGACGGCCGACAGGAACAGGAACGGGCAAAGGCAAGGGGGGAACTGACATCTTGGGCGCTCTCGTCAATCGGCTAGCGAAACTGAAAGGAGTAGAATTTTCCGTTGCGTAGGTGGAAGCGAAGACGCAGCGGCTGTCCTGCCAGACTGCTCACGTCGTCCCCTCCCTTCCAGGACACAACCTGGGCTGAACCCGTCCGATGGATGGTTTCGGCTTGCTCTAGCCCGAAGCCTTCAATCGCCTCTCCAGTTTGGTCCAGGATCTCCGCCTGCAAGGAGGAAGCGTCGTCCATCCCCGCCGAACCCTTCTGTGAGTCTTCGAAATTGACGACCAGCTGGGTCCCCTCGAAGACCAGCGGGCGGGTGGTGACCGTTCCTGGATTGGGACCGGCGTCGAGGGAAACGAAACCGTCTGTCGGTAGTGTCGCAAGGCCGACGGCTGCCTGGGAGTTTTCTCCCTCTGCCAGGAGGTCTTCCGCACCGTGCGCCCAGTTGACCCCCAGATAGTAGAACCAGATCTTCCCGTCGTGCACGAAGGGCTGGCGGCCGTAAATACAACCATCGTCCCAGCTGCCGTTGGCCCCCAGGGGGATGAAACCGGTGCGATCCGCCATCCGCGAGAATCTCTTGCCGTCCCGGCTGTAGGCAAACTGTGGTTCCATGGTCAACGCGTTGGTGCGAAACACCCAAGGGAAACCGAGATAGAGACCTGCATACTGAAAGGCGGGCATCCCGTAGAACTGAAGATCAGCGGGATCGGTCTGGTCTGGAATCAGGGCCGGCTCAATGGGGGTCCATTGAACGAAGTCGTCGCTTTCGGAAAACCCGATGCTGCGCTTTCGACGATTGCCTGCAGCTGGAGCGAGCTCCTCCAGGGGATACCTCGGTATGCTGGCGGATCGGACTTGGGGAGAAACCTCCTCGGCCGCATCCACCACCCCCTGGTAGTCCTTCCAACCTGGTCGGAGATAGGCCACATATTTTTCTCTGACCGGATCCCAGCCCAGGACCGTATGGGTATCGCCCGTGGCCAGCATCACCGGATTGTCTTCGGACTCTTTCCAGCTGAGACCATCGGGAGAGAAATAGATGCAGATGCCGGTCTGCCCGCTCGCGGCCCTGGCATAGCCCAAGCCCTTATAGCGACGGGCCGGACCCTTCTCCCTGGGATCCTTGAACGCATTCGGTGCACGTCCTGAGCTGTAGAGTGCACCTTTGGAGCGAACCGATTTTGCTGAGAAGATATTGTTTCGAGTCGACCCCTCAAACTCCACCAGACCCAGTTCGGGTCTTTCCCAATTGATGCCGTCCCGCGAGATCGCATAGCAGGACAGGTCCAGCTCTTCCTGGTAATTACTGGCACGCAGCAGGTTCTCATACTCTTCCAGACGCCCCGGTGGACGCTCGGCCGTGATCAGGTTGGGCACGTACCACATCTTGAAGAGGCCCTCTTCGCGGTCGTAGATCACCGAACTCGGAGCCAGGAAATTCCCCTCCCAGTTTCTTTCAGGCTTGAGAACCGGGCCGCCACCATGCTTGCGCGGCCGGTTGAGAACCTTGGTGATCTCCTCGGTACCCTCGACGATGAGATCGTCGATGAAGAGCTGCTTCTCCGAACCGATCTCGAACGCGTCCGCCTCTATGACTTCCCGAGAAGCGCAGGTCGTCGAGACTATGATCGTCACGGCACAGGCAACGGCGGGGCACGACTTTCGCACTCTGGGGAAAGAACTCATCTGATCCCACCTCACAAATAGTCTCCCGCGTCACCGACCAAATCGCTCCAGTGCAGCTCGCCATAAGTTCTGAGCCAGGGGACAGTAGTCAATCGTTGTCGCTGGCTAGGCGTCGCGAGCGAGTCATATCGGGCTATATGTCGAGTCGAGCGCAACAACGCCAGCGGCGACGAGGGGCTGCTGAACCCTGGTTCAAAACTTGTGGCGCGCTGCACTAGTCTACGCTCCTCCCCCCGCGCCCCGCCAGCTTCGGCTCACCCCGTTGCATCCGGCCCTGGGCTGTGTTCCTATTCGAATCATGGCTAAGAAAGGACGAAGAAGCTGAAAGACCGGACGAGTCGGAGACGATTCCTTGCAAGCGGCGTCTTGGCGGCTGGATCTGGAGCCGGCATTTCGCTCGCCAGCAGAGTGTCGGCTGCTCCGGCGCGGTTTTCTGCCCCATCCATCGCACCATCGCCCGACCTGTCCGTCAGCCGAGTCGAGACCGTGACTGTGGAAGTCCCCTTCCGGGACGTGCCGGCCCGCAACATGATCCGGGAGCTGCCCCACTGGACCATCTTCGAGATCTGCCGGGTTCAGCTTGGATGTGGAGTCCAGGGTTTCGGCGAGACCATGGAGTTCTACACCTGGAGCAGAGTCTCGGAGGAAAGTCTCACGAGAGTCCAGGGGAAAAGCGCCGCCGATTTGATGTGGGACGATTCCCTGGGGGCCGGCCTCCAGATGGCACTTTTCGATGCCGTGGGCAAGGCCTGGGACGTTCCTTGCCATCGCCTGCTGGGACACCAGATCGGGGACCGGGCAGGGGTGAGTTGGTGGTCGATCGATATGCCGGGAGAGGACTGGGTCCTGGAGTGCGCCCAGGCTCAGCGTGAAGGATATCGCGCCTTCAAGACCAAAGGCCGACCCTGGTTCGATCTGGACCGTCAGTTGGAAACCCTGATCCCGACCCTCCCAAAGGACTTCGAGGTTGATATCGATTTCAATGGACTGCTGATGGATGCCGACCAGGGGGCCCCGCTGCTCAAGCGAATCGAGAAGTATCCCCAGGTGGCAATCTACGAGACACCGATTCCGCAAGGGGACATCGAGGGGAACCAGCGCTTGCGAGCAGGCACCCGGGTGCCGTTGGCCATGCACTATGGCAATCCCAAGCCGGCGGTTGCAGTACGCGAGGAGGTGTGCGATGGCTTCGTGGTCGGAGGAGGCACCTCCAGTGTGCTGAGAGCCGGCCACTTCGCGGAGGAGGCCGCGATGCCCTTCTGGCTCCAGTTGGTCGGGACCACAATAACGGCGACTTTCTCGCTCCACCTAGCCGCCGTTCTAGGGCAAGCAGTTTGGCCGGCGGTGAACTGCCATCAACTCTACACTCGGGCCATGGTGCGCCAACCTATGAGGGTCAAGGAGGGTACGGCAGCCGTTCCCGAGGGCCCTGGCCTGGGCGTGGACCTGGATGAGGAGGCAGTGGAGCAGTTCCGTATCGATCCACCCGGGGAAAGGCCCTACCCGGCTCCGGGCCTGCTGATCGGAATCCGCTGGCCTTCGGGAAGAACCAGTTATTACTCGCACACTCGCCAATACTGGGACGACTTCCAATCGGGAAAACTACCTGTCTTTGCTGCTGGGGTGAAGCTGAAACGCATCCCGGACGATGGAACGAGCGAATGGAAGGCTCTCCAACAGCGAGCCCGGAAAAATGGGGTTCACTCGGAAGAACCAATTCTGTGGTGAGTCGGAACATCGCTACGGAAGGCATCAATCGAGGTAGATCCATCGCCGAAAGCGGCCCGCCCAAAATAAAATGATTTGGTGACATCTCCAGAGCGGCGCATGCTGGTAGTGCAAAATAAGATCGCGGCTGCAAAGAGCAACAAGTCCTGCTTTTTCATGTTTGTCTCCAGTTAGTCCGGCAAGTGAACTCCTAGCCTCTACACACTTCGAGGGGCTATGTCGAAACCATCCAGATCGCGAGGCCGACCAGGCCCAGCCCAGCAAACTTACCTATCAACTCACCACGGGGAGCGACCTTTTCCAGCAAGACGAAGACGGTAAGCCCACCGATCCACAAGAGATTCATGACTCCCCCCACGAACAACAGCGCCATCAGAGCCCAGCAGCAGCCAGCACAATAGGTCCCGTGCTTGAGCCCCATTCGCAGTGCTCCCTGGGCGCCCTCAACCCATTCGGCGGTGAGAAAACTCAGGGGTGACCGGCAGTGACGCAGGCAGGTGTTTTTCAGGGGTAACCACTGGAAAACCCCTGCCGCTGCCAGCAGACCTCCGCCCAACCAGGCACTCGTGCTCATCATCATGGGCGAAAGCAGCGCCGCTTGATGTAGGCTCCACTGAGCGAGAGTTGCCGCTGCACTGAAGCCTACCCACGCCAGTAGGTATCCACTCAAGAAGAACGCAGTGGGAATATAGGGGGCAGAGCGTTCCCGACGCTTTCGGTTGATGGAGGCAAACAACAGGATCATGGGAGTCGCCGTGGGCGTCATCATGGCAATCATCATCACGACCCACATGACGAACATCATGAGGGCCTCGAACGCACCCCAGCCTCGGACCTGAGGCATGACCATGCCCATGTCCATGCCTCCCATCTCCCAGGCTAGATAGATGGTATAGATCCAGGAGAGACCTGCCACCAGGCCGAGCGCCGAGGCGACGATCCAGCGGTCCCTTTTGAGAGCGGACTCCAAGCTGGATGACTCGGACATCACGGCCTTGCTTCGAGTGTGATAGCTGAAGAAAATGTGTTACAGCGTACTAGGACTGATTGGTCCAGGTCGGCGTGGCGTAGGCGGCAAAATGACCAGGGTGCTCGAAGCTCACGTTCCCATAGTTGAAACGCATCGCTCCAGTGGTGCCGATGTGCCCATCGTTCCAGATAAATCCGCCCGACGGATACACAATGTGCACATTTTTGTCTTCGCCGCTCATGACGTCTTTCAGCGGTGTCATCTGGGCCTGGGCGACGTCTGGGATACTGAAACTCGAGTGGTTGCCGTCCACCGTCATCTCGACCTTGGTCAGGATCGGGCCTTCCACCGAGTCCAGTGTCCCCCCTAAAGCCTCCCAGGGCATACCGCCCGCCTGACCGGAGAAGATCATTGCCAACCCCTGCACTTGCTCCGGCTTGGCCGACTCGTCGATGAGCATGACCGCCTGGACGTGACCTTCGTGGATCGCCTTTGGCCATTTCACTCCGATGACGACTCGGGTCCCCGTCAGATCGGTGTCGCCATAGTGGCCTTCGATAACCTCATATCCAAGAAGCGCCTGGCAGTTCCCATAGTTCGGATACCCTTCGAACTGGCACCCACAACCATGATCACAATTGCACATCTCCAAATTGTGCACCTTGATGCTATAGGGTTCGCTCATAGCACATCTCCCTGAGTTAGCGACGCTAAGGTTATCACGAATCGCACGAGGTTTCTGGGTGTTTCCTGCCCCAGGACTGCGAGCGTTAATCGTAGTGAAGTCTACTCACATCAAGAATCTTGTTCTCAATGTACAGAGCATGAGTTGTTCTGTGTGGAGGACCGAGCTGGAGGATTGACTGAACGGAAATTCGGTGCTTCGTCAGGGAAGTGTTGTTGACTCTGCCCAGCAGCCCCAGAAAGGATGATTTCACTTGGATTTCCGGACTTTGTTGAGTCGTCAAACATGTGCGAAGCAAGGAACATTCCTGGCGGAGGCTACCCGAGGCAACTGGACACTGGATCTCAAGCAGTCTTGGTTGGGAGTTCTCCGCCCTCAACAACAGTTGCCTGAAGAAGCACCGTTTTTCCAGGGAGAAATACTGAGATCCATCGTTCGGGGACCAGGAGAGCGATTGTAAAAAGATCCAACGCATCCACGCATACATTTGTCCGGAATCTCGTTACAATCGAATGTAGCGCGCTTGAATCAGTTGGAGTTGTGGCAGTTCTGTCGAATACAGGCTGGTAGTTGAGGCTAGTTGGCCAACCAAACATGAAGGGACACCTTCGCAACGAGGTCACCGACGTGAAATTCAACTGAAAAAAAGAGAGTCAGTTCTGAAAAGGAGGCTCCGAAGCAAATGCTCAAAGAAATGAGAATCGCCACGATTGTCTTGAGTGTCCTTGCAACCGCACCACCTCTCGTAGCCCAGATCCCTATACCCACACAAGAGCTCCTCTTCCCTCACATGGTGGCGGGTGGCGGATGGGAAACTGAGGTCACCATCATCGCCCAGGGACCCGATGACTCGGGTGGTCAGATGGCGTTCTTTGGTCAGAGCGGACTGCCTCTCGCTGTGAGGGTGGATGGAGAAGCGCCTTCCACAACGACAGTCTATTCCCTACTGAATCGCTCGGCCCAGACATTTACCTTGACCCGCTCAGGACAGGCGACGGTCGGGTTCATTATCCTGAGCCAGGCAGTTCCCGGGAATCTGGACACTGGTTCGATCAATGGGATAGAAACCTTCAGATTCAAGCAGGGCTCTAGCGTCTCGGCCCAGGTCGGGGTGGCTCCAAGCCCCGCTCTAACGAAGGCTCATTTGCCTTTCAATAACACGGGTGGCAATCGAACGGCGTTTGCCATGGCGAGTCTGGTGGATAACTCCATTGACTTCACGGTCTACGCAGAGGCTGGATCACACCTCGAGACGAAAACTCTCAACTTCTCGGCACTCAATCAGCAGTCTCTGTTTGTGGACGAGCTAGCTGGTCTCTCTCAAGGGAGAAGAGGGTTCATCAAAATGAGGTCGGACTCTCCATTCCATTTGAAGAGTTAGAGGTAGACGTGGCCAAGCTAAGAAACATCCGGGAGCGGTTTGAGACGTACATCCTTGAACGGACAACAGACCGTCCTTCTGTCGCCTCTGTAGTCAACTTCGAGAACGGTCAACCTCTGCTTTCGTCTGGCCGACTGGCGGTGGAGCAGATAAGGGAGGATCAGCTTTCGTCACAAGTGCCCTTTTCGTAATTCCACCTGCCACCTCGGTCAAGACAGCGATCGATCGCAAGGAAATCGCTGGTCAAGAGATAGACGAGAAGTGCGGAAACGACAAGCGTCAGAAGTATTAAGGCGATTTGCAGTGGCCGTTTGATCCTCCTTCGCCATCTTCCGCTCAACACCAGGAGGAGCAGAGCCACCACCACCAACCCGAGAGCCGTAAGCATACCTCTCTGAGTTCCTTTCGTAGAATCATCTCATGGTCCGTGAATACGGTGCCTTCAGGGTGGGGTTGTGTTGGGAATGCTACGGGGGAAGACTGGAAGCCAATGTGTCCGACGATAACAGCACTGACTCGGTTCTCGATATGACTTCTTTTCGTTCTTGGCCATGGATTAGAGTAGGAGTTCCTCCGACGGAGTGTTCGGCTGTACTTCTGGTTGTCTGCTGTCTTGTCATGCTCGTGGATCGGGTAGCTGGGCAAGTCTCCACATCAGCTTTTGGCAACCGGATCGAGACCGCAATCGAAAAGGCCATTAACTGCTTCGACACGCGCACGAGCCTGCATTCGGATCGTTTGTGGTACTTGATACGCGCCCAAGGACAGCTCGACAATCCACGGCTCGACGCACTGGTTGCGCGGTTGAGGGAGCAGGTTCGATTGGACGGGATGGCGGCTCCAGGCGTGGAGCAAGAATTAGACCGGCGGAGTGTAGACTAGCCAGAAGAGAGGTCCCATGATGGCAGTAAGCCCAATCCGTGGCAATGGTGACTGGAGGATGGAGAATGAGGAGAGCACTGATCCGCGCCTTCCTATTTTCTATGGTACTGCCGGTGGCAGCGGAGAAGATTTTCCCAGAGCAGGCTCCCTCTAGGTTCTCTGAACAGGCTGACTACCTCAGCGTAACTTCACCACATCTGACACCTAGCTAGTTCCCATCCCAAGGACTTTAAATAGCTGAAAATGAAGGAGTGAGGTGGGGATGTGGCCTCCCTTTTTTGTCAGACCTCTTTGTTAATCTTTTGGTGCGAACAAATTGAAAACAAAGAAGTTAACTCGAAAAAGGAGGCCCAACGTTGCGCCAGAAAACGGAAGAACGACTCCCCCTTTGCCACATTTTCCCCGACCACCAAATGGCCCGGGAACTGGAAAAGATCTCCGAGATCCTGGACCACAATCCCCGGATCTCGGCCTTAGTTTTACAGGATCTATGTGACACTTCCAATCCGCAGAAAGGCGCCAGCGGACTCAGTGCCGAGTTTGTCCTACGAGCGACCCTCGTCAAACAGCTGCACGGCTTCAGCTACGAGCAGCTGGCCTTTCACCTACTCGACTCCCAGAGCTTCCGCAGTTTTGTGCGTCACCCCCTGGGCTGGATGCCGAATAGGTCCACCCTGCAGCGCAATATCTCGAAGATCTCTGAAGCCAGCTGGAAAGAGATCAATACCGTCTTGGTGGGCTGGGCCGCTCAGAAGGGACTGGAAAAGGGCCAGCGCATCCGCCTCGATTCGACCGCCGTCGAGAGCGACATTCATCATCCGACCGACAGTGCCCTGCTCGACGATGCGGTGCGCACGGTGAGCCGGCTTCTGGGACAGCTCAAGGAGCGACAAGGCGCGCTCGAAGCCGAAGGCCAGGCGTCGACGGCGGTGGTCTTTACCAACCACAGCCGACGAGCCAAGCGGCGGGCTTTTCAGATCGCCAACGGCCGAGGAGCCAAACGCCAGCGCGCCTATCGCGATCTGTTGAAGGTCGCCCGCAAAACCTACGGCTACGGCCTCACGGCCTTGCAAGCCGATTTGCCGGCCGCCGACCTGCTGACCGTGGCGCTGCTGGTCTCCTTGGAGCATTACCTGAAGCTGATGGCCCGGGTCATCGATCAAACGGAGCGACGCGTCCTGCGCGGCGAGACCGTGCCCGCCGCCGAGAAGGTCTTTTCGATTTTTGAAGAGCATACGGACATCATCAAAAAAGGCCAGCGCGAACCGACCTATGGGCACAAGATCTTTCTGACCGGCGGTCGCTCGTCGCTGATCTTGAACTGTGAAGTCCTGGCTGGAAACCCGGCCGATGTGGGTCAGCTCCAACCCTTGCTCGGAGCCCATCGAGAGGTCTACGGTCGCTATCCGCGTCAGATGGCGGCGGACCGGGGCTTTTACAGCCAAGCCAATTTGACCTGGGCCAAAGGGGAGGGCATCCAGGATGCCGCCTTTGATCGCAAGGGAAGTCTGCCGATCAGCGAGATGGTGCGCTCCAGCTGGCTTTACAAACAGTTGAGACGTTTTCGCGCCGGCATTGAGGGTTGTATCTCGTGGCTCAAGCGCGTCTTCGGGCTGGACCGCTGCACCTGGAAAGGCTGGGAGCACTTCCAGCAGTACGTGCAGGCTTCCGTGGTCAGCTACAACCTGCTCGTTCTGGCCCGTTTGCTTCCCTGAGACCGTTGCAGCCTCTTGGAACCCAAAACGCTCGGAGCTGCGGCCGCAGTGTCTGCAAAATCCAGCTCCGTCATCCTCCTGCTGGCGAAAAAGGGTCCACCGAGCACAAAGTGGTCTTTGCCCGCTGCCTATGGTATATTAAGTATCTTAGAATCAGCTAATTAACAAAGCTTAAAAGTCAATTCTGGGATGGGAACTAGCTACCTGGTGTCTCCCTCTCTCAACGATAAACTAAGATATTAGGTCACTGACTTGGACACTGATCACTCGGAGCCAATCTTCCACATTTCGACCGAGCACAGAGATGTCCTGGTGTTGGGATTCTGGCAAAAAGTTGGAAGCCCCCCTCTCCAGGTACTTTGAGCTAACCCAACCTTCTCCACAGCGGGTAGTGACGCGCCACCAGTGGCGACTATCGTCGACTATTTCGACCGCTTCCTCTTTGCGAAGCGTACAAAGAACCGGATGCTCGGTCGACGGGCCCTTGCGCAAGTTGAGGCCGAGCGGCTTGACGTATCCCGTCAAAAGCGACTCCGGGGGCTGCCGTTCGACCAAGGCGGCCACGATTTCTGGTTCGAACGCAAGCACAGAAATAGAGTAGAGGATGGCTACTACCGAGAAAATAGCCAAAAAGCGGTTCATGACAGAACCTCCCTGAGGCGGTTTCGCAATCCACTTTCTGCAACTGATCGACCCTATCGCGGTGGACTTAGGTCTCAGCTTTGCGCCCTGGCCTTTCGTGCTCAGGTAGCCCGTTCGTTGCGGCTGCGAAGGTTAAATTAGTTGAAGGTTGTGCTTGCCGCTTGCAAGCCTTCCCCACGAGAACCCTTTTCGGCCAGCAAGCGGAAAAACTTTGTAAGGATCATCACCTTAAAACCGGAATCGTTTGTGGCAGAGCACCCTGTTCTGCTCATTGATTCCGAACTCGGAAAGGCTGAAGTAGAAAATGCCCGGCTGAGGGAGAAGCGATAGATTGGATCTGTCTGAGATTCTGGGGCATCAGCAAGAATGCACGCCCAAGGAAGGTGGATCGGCGGATCAGGTTCTGGATGATGACGTATTGGCCGTAACGAGATCAGCGCTTAACGTAAACGTGTAACAGGGATGGAGCGACCATCCCACTGACACCTGGGGCAAATCTGTGGGCTATGGTGCAGGCCAAAATACAGGAAGAGTCCGACCGTTGTCAGCAAGAACAAAGGGACTTCTTGCTGTGCAAATATCGTGATCAGAAAACATGTTCCAATTAAGCCCAACTCTGTCAGAATGGATTGCTTCGGCTGGGGAGCGCCCGCATAATCGCAAATAGGGCAAGAGATCTCCTGGCCCCCTAGCCAAGCGATGCATTTGATGATCAGGAACACAATTGTTGCGGTTGTCAGGGGATCTAAAGAATCCATCACATCACCCCCCCTATAGCGTCTAATCGGACAACTGGGTGGTCATCTGTGTGATCCGGCTCACACCTAGGTGAGGACTGATCATGCGAACAAATGCAAGAATCTCCATTTGGCTAGCAGCAGCGATAGACAGGAGCAACTGTCGTACAAGACGGTTCCGAGCCGAGCCGACTCTGGCCCCCCTTTTGGATGAAGCCGTGCCACCCGCCTTCGAGGAGCTGCTTCAGCTTGTCAGAGCCGCAGTGGCTGCCACCCCCTTAGAGTTCCCATGCCGCTCGTATTGGCTTCCTCCCAGGGAGAGGTGCGGTTCCTCGACGAGGTGACGGAGGAACCTGAATTTCGGAGGGGACTCGAAACGGCTTTCCGCGAGGACTTCCAGGCGGCTCTGGGAATGCTGGGTTGGGAGGTCAGCAAGGAGACAGTACAAGCCAAGAACCTGCTCTTCCCGTGGCACGAGGACGACGAGACGCTCCGCCAACTGTTTGATCGGCTCTGTGATGAGGGTGCCGAGAGCGTGGAGCAGGAGTTTGGGGACAAGCTACCAATCTGCTCTGGCTCGGTGGAGAAAGATTGATGAGCATTCATTGTCATCGGGAAGAGGATCCTGGTCTGTATATCCGGGTGATCGACTTTAGCAATGATCAGTGGAATGTCTTGGAGGAGAAGATGATCTGGGGAGTGGGCGTGGGGCAACAGAGCCGGGATGGGCAGAAGTTCCACGAACTCGCTAAAGCCCTTCGCTTTGGCCAGGCCTCTCTACTCCGGTTGAACAACGGAGAAATTCTTGCCACCCATTGGGCAGTCGAGGACTGCCAGGGCAAAATCCTGACACACCGGCTTCGGCTGGAGTAAGTAAAACCTTTGATCTTGAGCCGAGGAGCCCAATAAAGATGAAAATCGCATCCGTAATCACGCCTTTGAACTCGGCCAATCTGCGGTCCTCTCTTTTCTCAAGCAATAGTGTTAACGCCGGTTAGAAAATGTACCAGCTTGGCCGGTTTAAAACTGAGCCAGTAAGATCGCCCCGTTCGCCAGGACGCGGTACAAACTTTACATCAGACTCTAAAAACAGGGCCGAAGGCGCCTATATAGAAGTGTGATAGTCGGCACCGGATCTGACAGACAGCGTCCGATTTGATCGGAATCGAACGGCCACTTTCGCCTACAAGCGGACGTTCGCATGTTCCCCGGAAACGTCGAGTAAACTGCAGAGCAGAGATCGTGACCTATTTGAATTAGCCTCAGGCTGCACGAGCCCCGGCGGCAAATGCAGGCCCTGGGGGATTTTCGTCGGGGCGGCATTTCGGTCAACTTCCGCAAGTGTGGCAAGGCCAACTGCCGCTGCCTGATCCCGATCATCCCGGACATGGACCTCAATATTTGTGAAATGCTACTATTGGAGGTCAGAGTCGGGCCCGCAACCTCCGTCTCGGTCCCGAGCTGCAGAAAGTCGGTCGGGAGGTGGACGGCTATCGCCGGTTCGTGGAGCTGTGCCGAGAATTGGTCGAGGTCAACGAACAGATTTGCGGGCTCCGACCGGTGGAGGAGGTCGAGGAGGAGGCGCTGGATCAGCTGAAAAAAAATTGCGCAGCAAGTACTCGGCGAAGCCGAAGCCGAGATAGGGAGGGATGGCGTATGAAAAAATCCAGTGTGCGTATGGGTATCTTCGTCATGACCCTGACCAGTCTGTCTTGGTCAGGCACTCTTGCTGCTCCACCCAAGATCATCTGGGGCGACGTTGAGCTGACGGACAGATCGAAGTCTCCAGAGGAAATCATCCTAAAGGTAAAACTCACCGTGGATGATACCCAAGGTGACCAGGACCCGGTCAGACTGATCTTTATCCCGGATTCATCGCTGGCGGCATATCTCGTGGCCGTGGCACCTTACACACTACACGTCATCTTCGATCGCAAGACGGTTGATAAGGAGGTCACCCTCACCTTCCGGATACCGGAAAGTGAGAGGCCAGGAAGGCTGAGAATTCTCCGAGTTGCCGATAAGAGATTCGGTGATCCCTGGACGTTCTTATTAGGAGAGTTGAGCGTGACCTTGAAGCCTGACGGGGGATTTGGAACCCGCCACGTTGCGACAACCCGTGGCAGCGAATATGAGACTCCACAGTGAGTGGAGACAAGACGCTCGCTCAGCCGGCCAAGGTCTCAAGTGGGGACCAGAATCGACCTGCTCAGAACGGCCAGTTGGAAGCCCGCCCACGCCATAGCATCTCTGGTAGCACCGATCCTCCAAGATCGCTCACATCATCAGTCTCGAGCTGAGGGGACTCCTCGCGGAGGTAGGTTTCTCTTCCGTGCGTCTGTACGGCAGCTTGGCGGGCACCCCCTACGACCAAGACGCCCAGCGGCTTGTCGCGGTGGCTAGGAGCCTGTCCGAGTAATGGTGTGGGTTGCGAGAATGGGGCTTGCGAGTCGAGATCAAGGCGGGAGGAGGAAGTCGATGTTCTGCCATCTACGACGACGACCAACGCAGAGATCGGCCGCAACCCCCATTCTCCCTACGGGTTACAGGCGGCGTCAGCCCATCTGCTGTGTTCGGGCTCCTCGACGATGGCCGAACATCGACAACGTCGCCCTGCCTTGCAGCTGGACCAACGGCGCCTGTAACGCAACCCACACCACTACTCGGACAGGCTCCTAGCCGTTAGCAAGATTGGACCGACCATGAGTATGAAACGGGAAACAGTCGTCACTCGCCGATCGAGGCGAAGAAACTCGTGTGCCAAGTGCAACTCGACGAATGCCCTCTTCGGCGCTCTGATCCTCGCCGCCTCCGTTTACTGCTCGGACTCTCATCGATCCCTGGGTCAGGAAACGCCAACTCCAGGGTCAGCCTCGCCTCGGAGAGACTGGCATGCCGAGGAGTTCCGTAAGATGGTCGCGCTCGGAGAGAGCACGACGGCCGGAGGCTGGAGCACGTCTCCCCAACGCTGCTGGGTTTCCCGTCTCGCACTTCTCATCAACGACTTCCAGGCGACACCGATTGAGTTCTTCAACGCTGGGATCGGGGCGAACGTCATCTCCACGCGGAGCCCCTCTTACGACCACAGTGGCAAGCCTTCAGCTCTAGAGCGACTCGACCAACATGTGATCGCGCAGAATCCAGATCTCTTGATCATCTCGTACGGGCTGAACGATGCGCGGGGAGGGACATCGGTCGATCTTTTCGCTGAAGAGCTGAGGAATCTGGTGCGTCGCGTTCGAGAGGAGATCCAGCCTGTTATTGTGCTCCTTGGTCCCTACTACATGACGGCGTTTGACGACCATGGACCAACCTGGAGCCAGGCTGACCTGGAGTTGTTCCATCGCTACAACGACGAAACCGCGAGGGTGGCAGAAGAAGAGAACTGTCTCTTCGTGGATCTCCTCGAGGCCTATGGAGCAACGGACTGGATGATCCACTACGACGGTGTTCACGCCAACGATTTGGGCCACGGTATCGTGGCCAACCGAATCTTCGAGGTGTTGGCTCGAAATTGCTCGGGACTGGCGAAGAAAACCAAGGAAGCCGAGAAGAGCAGTCCCAGGTGGCGTGATGAGTCGATGCTCAAGGCGGACTAGATAGTAGCGAGCAACCTCAGACCGCCGAGAAACACACCCGGTGTCTACCAGAGTTTACGCTTTCTAGGTCTAGGAGGCCGCTTCAGCGGCCTCGCGCGAAGCGCAATAGCCCCGGTGTTTACGCCGGGGTAAGCCGGTCTCCTACCCCTCCTGAGGGCCGTTCACGGTCCTTCTCGAATGGCGGCTTTAGCCATCGTCGACCCGGAGGCTGGCTAAAGCCTCTGTTCAAGAAGGCCCCTGAAGGGGCCTCAAGAAGGGTGTACTGCCGACCAACCCCGGCGTAAACGCCGGGGCTATTGCGCTTCGCGCCAGACCGCTGAAGCGGTCTCGGGACAATCGGGGAAGCGCCTGAGATGTGCGTGAGCTGATAACACCTGCGGCGGCTCTATCGATGGCGGTATGCCGAGACGGATCAACCGGCTTGAATGGTTCGCTTCTCCGGATCGAAGGACATCCGCTTGCCACTCCAGTAGGCATCGGTGGCCATGATGCAGGCGATGGAGTGACCGTAGCCGGCCTCCACGGGGCAATACAGGCCTTTGGGATCACGGGTCCGTAGCGCCTCCAGCCAGTTGGCCAGGTGCAGGCTGTCGTCCGCTCGGCCACCGGGTACCACCACCTTCTCCTGAACTTTGCCTTCCGCCCCGACTCCGGCGCCGTTGAAACCCCAATCGGCATCCCGATTGGCGAAGGACTCGCCCTCGAAACTTCCCAGGGTGCCGTGGACCCGGGTGCTGCTTCCGTAGCCGTTGATCAAGTTTGTGGAGTAGACCGTCAGGAACTTCCGGTCCCCCTTCTGGTATTCCAGGTTGACCTCGATGGTGTCGGGATTCTCCCGGTAGTCCTTCCACTGGTAGATCCCGCCGTGAGCCACCGCGCTGAGGGGCAGCGAAGTCCCTGTCAACATGTGGACCAGGTCGATGCCGTGGGTCATCCACTGATCGATGGGTCCGCTGGAGAAGTCCCTGAAAAGGCGTGGGCTGCGGAAGATCCGGGGATCAAAGGGTCTATGGGGCTTGCCCATGAGCCAGGTACTCCAGTCCAGATCCTTCTCCTTGGCCCGAGCGATGGCCTCGGGCTTGGCGGCCCAGCGGTAGGGACTGTGGGCGCTCCAATGGACATCAACCTTGACCACATCGCCGATCAGACCCTCTGAGATCATCCGGGATGCCTGAAGATACCTGGGATAGGACCGTCTCTGGGTGCCGACCTGGGTGATGGTTCCCGCTCGCTTGACGGCATCGATCGCGTCGTTGGCCTCCTGCAGCACGTTGGCCATGGGTTTCTCGCAGTAGGCATCCAGACCCGCATCCGCTGCCAATTTCAGGATCTGGGCGTGGGCGTGGTCCGGCGTGGAGATGATCAGGGCGTCCAGGTCCTTGTCGGCCAGGATCTCTTCGTGGACTCGGTAAACCCTTGGGGCCTTTCCCGTCTTGTCCGTCACGAATTGAGTCGCCTGCTCGCGGCGGTAGCTCCAGAGGTCACAGACGGCCGTGAGTTGGGCATTGAACCGCTGGTTGTGCTGAAAGAAATATTCCAGAAGACTCTTTCCGCGGCCTCCCCGGCCCACGATACCCACATTGATCCGGTCGTTGACGTCACGGGTACGGGCCAGAGCAGGAAATCCGGCAAAGGCAAGTCCGGCTCCGGCTCCAGCGGAGCGAGACAAGAACGCGCGTCGATTGATGGACGAGTTGCTCATAGTTGATTCTCCATGGAAATGAATCATGCGCCAGCAAGCGATTTCTTACGCTATTGGCTCATGGTAGCGAAGCGGTCCGCTGCTGGCAACCCGACGATGGCAGACAAACGATCCTTCAATCCCCCTCTCTGGTTATGTCACGTTAACGCAGTCAGCTGAGGAGAATCCAAGTCGAAAGGCTCTACACCTGATCCGGCAAGTGATAGGGGCGCCGGCGAGGCCGGTCCAAAAAATGATTCCCCCATTCACTGTTGGTGAACCGCTCCGCCTGCGGGTCCCAATGCATCCGCTCACCGGTCTGTCCGGTCCGCTCGCTCACGAAGCGCGCAATATTCATCAGGTGGCACACGGTAGCCGAGCGATGACCGATCTCGATATCCGCAGACGGCTTTTGCCGGGTCTTGATCGCCTCCACCCAACTCCGGCAGTGCGCGTAATGGTTCGAGCCTCGGGGGGCCTGCGGGTTCACATCGTCCAGCGGTTCCCGCGCCAGTTCCGGTGGGTCGGAAACCAGACGACCGTCCTTGCGGTCGACCGTCAACGTCCCCTTCTCGCCTACGAAGCGCGGGACGTGGTCCCCCGTGAGATCCAGGATGATGTCACCCGGATAGCGCATCTTCACATTCGGCCCTCGCCCGGTTCGGGAATCAAACGGTTCTCCTTCGGTCCACACCTCGATCGGGCCACTTTCGCTCATCCCCAGCCCCCATTGGACCAGATCGAGCCAATGGGACCCCGAGTTGGTCACGCTGCCGCCGGCAAAATCCCGGTATCTGCCCCACTTGGGCCCGCCCTGCCCGGTAGTTAGGGACGGATGGTAGGGATACGGCTGAACCGGTCCGCACCACAGGTCCCAATTCAGCTCCTCCGGAATCTCCTGACCGGGCAGTCCCGGAGGCTGCCAAGGAGATGCGTAGTTCCCTGCGATCACGCGCTGGACCTTGCCCAGGCGCCCCTGGCGGACCATCGCACAGGCGGCATGCCACTCCACTTGCGTGCGCCGCTGGGTTCCGGTCTGAAACACCCGGTCATACTTGCGCATCGCCTGGACCATGAGCCGACCTTCGCGGATTGTCAGCGACACGGGCTTCTCGCAGTAGACGTCCTTGCCCGCCTGGGCGGCGTGGATCGAGATCAAGCCGTGCCAGTGTTCGGGCGTGCCCACGACTACCGCGTCGATGTCGTTGCGATCGAGGATTCTGCGATAGTCCTGGTAGATCTCGACCTCCCGGAGATCCGCCGGTTTCGAAGGGGGCGTGAAGGGGATGCCAAACAGCCCCTTGTCCCTGTCCTGCGGCTGGGAAATGGCCCTGGCCTTCCTCAGGTCCACGTCGGCGACGGCTGCCACCCGGACGTCCTCGAAGCGGGCGAATCCTTCTCGAATCAGCGCGCCCCCCATGCGTTTGATGCCGATGCCGGCGATCACCACCCGGTCGTTTGCGCCGGGCCTTCCGCCGCGGGCCAACACTCCGGACGGGATCAAGTAAGGGGCCGCCAACCCCGCCAGCCCGGCGCCGGTCGCCTGGGTCAGAACCTGACGCCGCGTCAACTTGCCGCTCTTCCTCTTTTGACGCATCGCAACACCGAAAAAATGGTTGTGTAATTGTGATCGGCGCTGCCAGCCGCCCGATAGGCGAAATAGGCGCCCGTTTCTGAAAATCGGTTTACCCTCGACAGCTACCGACTTGTGATGCTATCTCGACTTCGCGCATTTTGCCCGGCAGTTTACCGACACGACGGGCATTTTATCACGCTTGGATTGCAACACGAGTATTCCTGAACACCCGACCCCGATCCTCGGGCGGCTATTTGGCCAGCCGATCCAAGCTCACCCTCAAGAAGTGGACGCCCTCGCTGTTCATGGACACGGTCCCGACGTGCCGTGCGTCGAGCTGCAGCGTTCGTGCCGAGTAATAGCGAGCCTTGATGTTCGTGTCGGGCAAGAGTATCACCGTCCGCTCGGCGTTCCAGGTCCGGCCGTCATCCGGCGAAAGGTTGTAGCGCAGGCCCTTGTTATCGCGCCCGATTCCCCAGGTCACCAGCACTCGGCCGTCGGAGAGCGCCGTCAGGTGGCGGCCTTCGGCGTTGTCGCGGCTGTCGGGAACCGCCGGAAATCCCTCGATCGAGGTCCAACTTCTGCCGGAATCCTGCGAGTGCAGCAACACCGGTCCCATCGCCAGCAGGGTGCCCTTCGCCGTTCGTACAATCTGCTGATACTCGTGTTCTATGCCGTCGGATCCGACCACCGGAAACATCGTCAGCTTGCCGGTCTGCGGATCGAACAGCCGCGGCTGCCCGTCGCGCAGCGGCAGCAACCAGCGGCCATCGGGCCACGGCAGCACGTTGTGGCGCACCGCTCCCAAATGCTTGCCCTCGATCGGCCCGATCAGTTGCTGCTCGCTCCAGCTCAGCCCCTGATCCGAACTGAGTGTGTAAAGCAGTGCCCGCTCGTAATACCCGTCCTTCTCTTTGTCGTCGGCAATGTAGTTCCAGGTGACCAGCACGCGACCGCCAGGCAGCGTGTCGGTCGTGCCGGGGTAGACCTCGTATTTCTTCACTTCCCGTATAAGGTCCGGCCGCTTGGCCGAAGCGGCGATCGGTGTGGCGTTCGACCAGGTCCTTCCGCCGTCTGTCGAACGAGCACACTTCAGGACGTTCGCCCCTCGGTAGACAACGATCAAAGTCCCTTCCCTCGTTCGGCAGATGGAAGGATGAATGTGTCCGCTGATGCGAGCCGCCAGAATGGAAACTGGCTTCTCTTCGGCTTCGAGACGGGCGGCATGGACGAGACTCGCAAGCCAGCAAAGTCCTGCAATGGCGACAAGCCGGATGGTTGTGGTGTGGTGTAGGCTCAACTCTCAACTCCCTAGGTTTGATAGTAGTTTGCTTCTTCCTGATGGGAGGAGAATAACACCGTTTTGGGTGGGGATCTCCCGCAATCATGCCACGCGCCAAGTGAGACCGAGAGTTTCTAATCGCGGGAGAACTCCTCACTTCTGCAACGCCAAGAAAAAATGGGAGCCCGAGAGGCTTTCGGGGGAACGGCCAAGGTATCTTCTGACCCGGGCAAGATGTGCCGCGCGTGCTGAGAAACCTGGGCTACCGGCGCAAGGGACACACACGGTGAACCGTCTTCGTGCGGAAGGCCTGGACCTAGCGCAGCCCTGCCGCGATCCCGCTCAACGTCTCGACCAGGGCCGACCGGCGCGTTTGAGCGATGGCGTCGCCCGCTTCTTGTCCTGCGAGCTTCTCCGCCAGCGACTCCAGCCCGGCGGCTAGCTGCTCGTCGCGTGCGCCGTCTCTCAGCTGCGCTTGTGAGCGATCGAGTGCCTTGGCCAAGTCGGCCGCCAGCCTCTTCGACAGCGCTCTGCCGCGGGTGAGCTGGTCCAGGTAGGCTCGGGCGACCACCGGCTCCGCCGGCCAGGTGACTCGGATCTGCTGCTGAGGGTTGAAGAGGTCGTCCTGGTCGGCCAGGGCCGCCGCGGCGATCTCGTTCTCGGTGAGATACTGGCTGGATACGAGCGCCAGGACGTCCAGCCCGCGGGCGATCTCGGTGCCGTAGATGCGGCCGTCGTACCAGTAGGTCGACCAGTACCCACCCATGACCAGTTCCTCGGCGTCGATGGGCCCACGGTCGAAGTAGGCGATCTCGACCGGGTTGGCCGAGTCCGTGAAGTCGAGCACCGACAGACCGCCCTGGTACCAGGCCTGGGCGAAGATATCGCGGCCCGGCACGGGCACGATGGAGCCGTTGTGTGCGACGCAGTTCTCCTGCTCCAGCTGCGGTGCCGGCATCTTGTAGTAGGCCCGGAACTCGAGCTGGTCCCCGACGATGTCGTAGATCGCGTCCGCTCCCCAGTCCAGAGGGTCATAAGCGCGGCAGCGCGGACGACTGCCGCCGCCCCACTCGTCGGTGAAGATCACCTTCGTCCCGTCGTTGTTGAAGGTCGCCGAGTGCCAGTACGCGAAGCCCTTGTCGACAACCTCGTCGATGCGCTTGGGGTTCAGCGGATCGGAGATGTCGAACAGGATGCCGTTCCCCGAGCAGGCGCCGGCGGCGATGGCGCGCTCGGGGAAGACGGTGATGTCGTGGCAGTGATCGGTCCTCTTGGTCTCCTGGGTCCTGTCGCCGTGGTCGCCACCCTTCCACAGGCCTGCCAGGCGGCCCTCCTGGGGATCGGCGAACACCGCCGGGCTGGCCACGATGCGCGCCGCGGCGGGTCGGTCCACCGGGATCTCGATAACGTCGATGCGGAACAGGGCCGTGCGATCGTCGCCGGGAGTCTCGTCGATACAGCCCGCCAGTTCCTCGTCGTCGCGGATGGACGAGGTGCCGGAGTTGTAGACGATGATCTTGTCGTCTTGGTCACGGCCGTCCATGTGGGGTCCGGAGACGACCGAATGCGTGTGCGAGCCGCGGCAGGTCTGCACCGCGCCCACCTGAATGGGTCGGGTCAGATCGCTGATGTCCAGGATGCGAAGCCCTCGGAAGCGCTCGGGGCTGACGTCCTCGCTGACGCCCTCGAGTCCGCAGTCGAGCCGCCCACGCGTCTGCTCGACCGACATGATCAACAGGTCGCCGACGATTGAGACGTCACCCTGCCCGCCCGGGCAGACCACGGAGCTCATCAACACCGGCCGCCCCCCGTCGGTCAGCCGATAGATGTTGAAGCCGTGATAGTTGCCGACCGCCATGACGTCGCCGGCGAAGGCCATGTCGGTGTTGGCAAAGCTCAGGCGCGGCGCACGGTTGCCTTGGTCGTCCTTCTTCTTATCCTGGGCGGGATCCCCGCCGTCCTCGGCGGCCACGGCGCCGAGTTCCTTGGCCTCCTCCTTGTCGTTCTCGGGACGTTTCGGTGGCAGCCCCGCAGGGTTGGCGGGATCGAAGAAGCCTCTCGGCTTTGGCAGCGAGGCGATCAGCTCCAGGTGGAGCAGCGCCTGGCCAGGGTCTTCGAAGCCGGGGGTCAAAGTCGCCCGCGGGTCATCGGACAGCGAGACGATCAGCGCGTTCATGCGCTCGATCTCAGCCTTCTGGTCATTGGTGACGTCGCTGGTGAACTCGAACAGCACCGGGTCGTAAGCCGAGCCTGGCTGCGCGAGCAGTTCCTCGACCATCTTCACGGCACCCGCGTGGTGAGTGATCATGAGCTTCAGAAACAACCGGTCGAATGCCGTGCTCTTCGATGACGCCAGCTCGGCCATCTCCTCCGGCGTCGCCATGCCAGCCATCTCGTGGGAGGTCTGCATCGCATGATGTGCGGTGGGGTCGGGCACAGGCAGCCCCCGGTCGCGCAGCCACTGCTGCATTAACTCGATCTCGTCTCCCTGCGAGGCGTCAATACGCCCGGCAACGTCAATCAGCTCGGGCCGGTTCGTGCGGTCGGCCACCAGCGCGGACATCTGGAGGGCCTGGTGATGGTGCGGGATCATGTCCGTCATGAACCGGACGTCGTCCGGGGAATGGCTGGTGTCGGCGATCTCGGTAGCCTCGTCGGGGCTCAGCTCCCGCGCCGGCTCCCCCGGCGCCCCCGGCTGGATAATGGGCACCTGGGCCAGGCATGGTGCAACGCCCCGCGAACACCAAGCCCGCGGCGCAGGGAAGAAACCGAGCGAGGGAATCGGAAAGACTGTTCATACGTTCTGTCCTTTGCCTTCCTGGGGAGTCTTGAGCTCGTATACGCCCATTCTAACCTTGTGGTGTATGGCAAGTTCGCCGTCTACATCGAGGGTGGCATCCACCAAGGCCTCTGACTACGCTGACCTCACCGGCGTGGCTCGCCTTGCCTGGGCATTGTCAAGTTGACGGGTGCCAAGAGATCCTGAGACACACGAATACGTCAGCTCTAGTCTGACGTTGCTGCGCAGCCATCGCCACAGTTCCAGATAGACGGGCCAGTGATCGAGAGTTTTCCTGTAATAGCTTAGATCTGACCGTCCAAACAGTGTCAGAGTGGACTCTCCTGACCGGCGGCTTCCGCCTAAAAGCGGACATTCAGATTTTCCCCGAAACGCCCCACCCCGGTTCAATCGTCGGTCCCGGCTATGCGCAAAACGAATCACCCTGAACCGGGAGCGCATAGTCTTCTAAGAGAGAAAGACCGCGCAACACATGAGGACCAAGAACGACGGGACGACCAAACTGCATCCCGACAGGGTGGGAATGATCCTCCGGCCCCGTGCGCGGCTTCGCTCTTGCATCAATAGCTGCTGCCCAGCTGCTGTGGCTGGGAGGGAAGCTACCGCAGAGGAGAGAGAGCTATGATGCCGTCGAATTCAGCCATCTGGGCCACCCGCTGCTTCCAGGCTTCGTCCTTGTCCGGGTACAGTGACGGCTTGAAGTAGAGGCTCACGCCCTGGCTGCGGCATTGAGGCCCATAGTCCTCTCGTATCATCTCCTCAAAGGGTCTCAGGCCGCGGCCAGTCGCAGGATCGGTCAGGTAGCCATAGCCATGTCTGCCCCAGGCCCAACCCCGCTCGTCCAGATGCAGAACGTCGATCAGCTTTTCTCGGATCCATTTTCTCCATTCCAGCTTCATGTTCCCCAGAGGAAAACCGATATAGTTGCCCCGCGCTGTCCCCAACGCCAGGATCTTGTCTCTAGAGTGAACCACCTGGGAGATTTCTCGAAGCAGCTGTGTGAAGTACTCGCCTCGGAGTTGGCGCCATTTTTCCAGGTCGAAGTCCTCTGTCCGGATGTCGACCCCGTGGCGGCGCTTGTACTCTTCGACGACCGGTTGGTTGAAGCCGAACTGGTCGGCGTGATCCGCGGCCATACACTCGGTCCGAGTATCCATGTAGATACCGTCCACATCGTAACCGTCCAGCAGCCGGGTGACGTTGTCTACCCAATAACGGCGGGCCTCCGGATAGGCCCACTCCAGGACCCCGTAGTGATAGCGCTCCCCCGTCCGATCCACTAACTGATAATGGCGATTCTCCCGGATGAACGAGGCCTGGTAAGGGAATTGAGTCTCATAGATGGCGCCATGAGGGTAGCGGTAGGAATAGGGCTGGATCCCCAGTTCGGCCTTCGATCCCGGGGGAGCACCTCCGTTATAGGGGACGATCCAGGCATAGAATTTCAATCCCAGCTCATGGGCCACGGCGGCGGGCCATTTGAGTTCGTGGGGATCCCAGGCGTAGGGGGTGTTCTCGAATTCTGCCCTGAGCTCGGACGCTTCCCGTTGGATTCTGCTGGTATAGAAATCAAGCTGGTCCAAAGGGTGGCCTTCCCACAGGACTCGCCAGTAGATGGCGGTGAAGCCCAGCCGTTTGAGTTTCCGGATCGCTTGCTCTATCTCGTCTTTGGTCGAGATGCGTTTGTGGTCGAGCTGGGGCTTGTCCTCGAGACGGTCTCCGAAGCTGATGATGCAGACCTTGGCTTTTTCACCCGATTGGGCGAGAGAGTCAGGGCAGAGGGGGAGTGCACACAAGAAAAAGAAGACAGCAGCGCAGCAGATGGGTTGTGTGAGGCAAGACAAAGGAATCGAGACTGACCCTGAAGCAAGCTTGGACGATCGAGGCGTTTTCATGTGAATCACGGACTCCAACTACGGGCGATCGAAGGGGAGCCCACCCAACTGTACCAGAAACCGATAGACCGATCGCATCGATCTGCTCAGTGAGTAGAGGTGACCGAGGGAGCTGAATTTCGGAGAGAGCTCGTATTGGCGATTCGAGAAGATTTCCAGGCTCTGAGAATGCTAGGCTGGGAGGTCAGTAAGGAGACGGTGCAGGCGAAGAAACGTGCTGTTGCCTTGGCACAAAGACGACGAACCTCTGCGAGCCGTTCGATCGACTCTGCGAAGAGGGTGCCGATAGCGCGGAGCAGGAGTTAGACCGGCGGAGTTATTGACTAGCCAGAAGGGAGGTTCCTATGACACTGACGCTCAGGTCGACGAATGACAACGTTGACTGCCTTCGAAAAGGAGGATGGAGAATGAGGATAGGACTGGTCTCGGCCTGTCTGGTTTCTATGGTGTTACTGGTGACAGCGGAGAATGCCTTGGCAGAAGAGCCTAGCTCCCAGGGGTCCTTGGACATCGGCTCCCGGCTAGAGCTGTTCGTGGACGACTACCTGATCGAATCCCTGGAGGGCGTGAGGCTGAAGCTGCATGAGCCCCGATCTGCCGGGAAGGTACTCGCCTTCGCACTCCACTGAGTAGCTCCGAGCAGCCTGATCTAAGGTTTCCTACCCAAGATGGATCTGATACAAGAAGGGCCATGAACCACTCCCGGCTCCAGGAGACCGGCCTTAGGTCTCCGCTAAAGACATCCCTTTTTGTTCGCGGCCGCACTTTCGGTTTCAGCGCTTTGCATCCAGGGTGGCTCCAATCAGATACGGCACCGCGGGCTTCAAGGACATGTCCCAGGGCAGCGCCGGGGATTCGGGCGCCAACCTCTACATCTCCCACAAGGGCAGGGTCCAGACCATCAACCGATGGGATCTGAATCTGGACGGAGAGCTGGACCTGGTTTTCACGCAGGATCACGATAGCGTCTACAATCCCGACTCCCTGATCTACTGGGGAGGTCCCGGGGGCTACCAATCGCTGCTCCCCGACGGCTGGCAGCTGCGGGCACCCTTCTCCATCTTGAAGGCGCTGGAGAGAGCCTCCTCCAGGATCACACGTCTCCCAACCCAGGGGGGCGGGCGGGCCCAGATTGCCGATCTGAACGGGAGACGGCTACCAGGACATCGTCTTCGCCAACTTCATGCACAACTACCGGACCGATCAGAACGCCTACATCTACTGGGGTGGCTCCGAAGGTTTCAGTCCTACGAACCGGCTGGAGCTGCCGGCTCTCAGAGCAGGCGGTGTGGCCGTGGGAGACCTCAACCAGGACGGTCACCTGGATGTGGTCCTCGCCAATCGAGGGGATGAGCTGGGAGAGAGGCTGGGTCTGCGGCTCCACCTGGAGTCTTACATCTACTGGGGGAACGTGCAGGGATTGGACCCCGATCGCCGGAGCTCGATTCCTACAATCAGCGCCGAGGACGTGGCCATCGGTGACTTCAATGGAGACGGGAAGCTGGATCTGGCCTTCGCCAACAACAACAGCCAGGTCCAGAGCTGTTTCGTCTATTGGGGAGATGGAAGTGACGGCTACACCCCCCGGAGACGTCTGGTCCTGCACCGTGAGGATCTTCTGCTGCAGGCCAGTGATCAGACCGCACGAGGATTCCCAAGTGGAATGACCACGTTGTTGGCCTCGGACCTGGACGGCGATGGTGTCTCGGATCTTGTGGCCGCCGGCACCCACAGTGGCCTCGTCCTCTACGGCTCCGGCAATGGGCTGCGTCTGGATCGGGCGCAGCGCCTTCCCGCCGAGACCTGCAGGGGACTGGCCGCGGCTGATCTGAACGGGGACGGTCGACACGACCTGGTATTCGCCAACGAGGGGGACCGGTCCGCCGCACCTCCGCCATCCGACATCTTCTGGGCGTCTTCCGAGGGTTTTACTTCGGAGAACAGAACGCGCCTGCCTACGCTGGTCGCTACCACCGTCCAAGCGGCCGATCTCAACCGGGACGGTTTGACCGATCTGCTCTTCGGCAACAACCGCGACGATCGGGGTAGTGATGCTACTTCCTACATCTATTGGGCCACCCCGGACGGCTTCTCCACCAACCATCGCAGCCTCCTCAGCGGCTTCGGAGTCTGGGGATCGGGGGTTGCCGATCTGGACGACGACGGCTACCAGGACATCCTTCTGGTAAGTCACCACAGCGGTCGCCGAGGACTGCTTCCCACCTCCATCTTCTGGGGGAACCCCCAGCACCGATACTCCACGGCCTCGCTCAGCCTGCTGGAGCCAGGCGCCAACATGGAGTACAGCATCGCGGACCTGGACGACGATGGCTTTCCCGACTTGTTTCTGACCCACAGCGATGGTGCAGCAATCTGGTGGGGTGGTTCGGAAGGCTACAGTCCCGACCGGCGGACCCGCTTGGAAGTCCCTCGGCCTACCAGCAGCAGCGTGGCCGATCTCAACCGGGACGGTTATCTCGATATCCTCCTGAGTGCGGGTCCGGCGAAGGGAGGGAAGGTAGCGCGAGCCATCATCGTCTGGGGGCAAGAGGGGCGCATCGAGAACCCAGCGACCTCCCAATGGGACCTCACACGCAGGGAGCTGGAATCCAATGCAATTGCCGATCTGAACCGAGACGGTCATCTAGACCTGGTCTTTCCCTTGAGCTACGACGACCACTCCGAAATCTACTGGGGCAGCGAGGACGGCTACGGTCCCCACAACCGACTGTTGATTGAGGCTCATGGAGCTCCCCACACGGTGGCGGCCGACCTGGACCGAAACGGCTGGCTGGACCTGATCTTCACCAGCAGTGCGAGTCCTCGCTACCGGAATGCGGACGGGCCCGGCCTCATCTACTGGGGTGGCCCCGACGGACTTCAAGCCGGCACACCGACGCCGCTCGAAAGCTACACCAGCCTGGATGCCACCGTGGCCGACTGGAACCGGGATGGGAATCTGGATATTGCCTTCACCAACTACAAGTCGGGCACTACCCGAGAACTTCCTGCCTTCATCTACTGGGGAGATGGCGGGCGCAGCTACGGCACCCACAACCGCAGTCTCTTGAGGGCCTCCTCCTCAGCAGCAATCGATTCCCTGGATCTCGATCGGGACGGGTGGATGGACCTAGTGGTCTCGAACCATCAGGTCGACTTCGACCATGCAGCCGGCACCAACATCTACTGGGGCTCGTCCTCCGGTTTTTCCTGGTCCGATCGCACCCATCTGCCGACCGTCGGAGTCCACCTGGACGGCATGGTCGACGCCGGGAATATCTACACCCGGAAGCCCGAGTGGGACTACGTATCCGCCCCCGTCCAGGCTCCGTCGGAGGGCCGCTTCTTGCGGCTGAGCTGGTCTGGTGAGACACCTCTGGGGACAGGGCTGAAGTTCCAGGTCAGGACCGCTCCGAGCGAGCAGGATCTGGAATCGTCCCACTGGAAGGGACCCGAGGGCAGGGAGTCCTTCTACCTGGAATCAGGCCAGACCCTATTGGACATTGCAGAGGATCACGCCTGGTTGCAATACCGCGCAGTCCTGACCTCCCCGGACGGCGGTAACTCGCCCGTCCTTACGGAGGTTGTCCTCGATTGCGGACCTTGATTGTCTCCTTGGAGGTCTCGAAACCTCGTATCGCCTCACACCCGCCGAGCGGGGCAGTGAGCATGGGCAGCGGTTCCAATCGCTGTTGTCCGACTCTTGGGCAGGCCCCTTCTTGTGGTTCTATCAGGAACTGTGATAAGAATTCGGATGACCTGGGCCTGTCAGTCCAGGCGCTTCAAGAATCCTATGTTCGAGCAGCTTATCCCGGGAGGGCGGATCGGCTCAGTTTTGCCCCGATTCTTGGTGTTTGTACTCCTTGCGGGGTGGGGCGGATTCATCCAAGCCGAGGAGGCCCGGGAGATTGGCCTGGAGACCCAGCTCTTCGTCGACGACTGGATCCTCGAAGATCTGCAAGGCGTCGTCCGGCGCCTGAATCCGCTTCGCAAACACCCGAAGAATCCCATACTCAAGCCCGATCAGCCCTGGGAGGGTCAGTACACCTTTCCCAACTTCGTCGTCTATGACGAGTCCGACCAGTTGTTCAAGATGTGGTACGTCTACATCGATTACGAGTCGAAGCGGGGTGAACCCCACCCGAAGCCGCGAACGAGTGGCCTCGCCTATGCGGTTTCGCGTGATGGCGTGAGCTGGGAGAAGCCCGAACTGGGACTGGTAAACGTCCCAGGATTCGGGAAGAAGACGAATGCCGTAGCCCATAAGCCCTCGATCTACGATACTCACGAATCCGACCCTCAGAAGCGGTACAAAGCCGTCATCGGCATCGGAGACAGATCCCGGGAGATGGGTGTCGCCTGGTCACCGGATGGACTGCACTGGAGTCTGTACGAGGGCAACCCTGTCATCAACAAGAAGGTGGGGGCTGGAGGAGTCCTCTGGGATGACCGGATCAACCTGTACCTGGGCTACTTCAGGCCGCTCCCGACGCCACCCATAGCTGACATGAACAACGTTGGCCTGAGAGTGATCGGACGATCCGTGAGCCCCGACTTCCTCAGCTGGACCCTGCCCGAGGATCAGGTCGTGATGGCTCCCGATGCCTTGGATCCTCCCGATACCCAGTTCTATAGGGCTGCGGTATTCAAGGACCGGGGAGTGTACTTCAGCTTCGTCAGCGTGTACCACATCAACGCCTTGATGGTCGACGTACAGCTGCTCTTCAGCCGGGATGGGATCGAATGGCAGCGGGTGGGGAACCGGCACCCGATCCTGACCTACGGCATGCCAGATCGATTCGACTCTCATCAGGTCTATGTGAGCGGTCCCCCCCTGATCCTGGACGATGAGATCCGGGTCTACTATCTGGGGCAGGACGAAGCCCACCTTCTCACCCCTGGAGACCTGGCCCTCCTGGCCCATCGCCCCGAGACCATGGCTCCGGACATGGAGCAGCAGCTGGTCAACTATAAGGGCGCCTTCTGGTGGTTTCAGGCGATGGAGCAGCCCTGGGCCAGCCATGGGGGTGCGGGAGGGCTGGCGACGACTCGTCGGGACGGCTTCGTTTCCCTGGACGCGGGCGTCGAGCCTGGGCAGGTCACGACTGGGACTTTCTGGTGTCGGGGCAAGGGCCTGGTCGTCAACGTGGATGCCTCGGACCCTCGTCGCTTCAAGCGCCTGGGACATCGCTGGATGGAGCACCCTGGAGGAGAGGGGGAACTCCGGGCCGAGCTCTTGGACGAAGCGGGATCGCCCCTGGAGGGCTACGAGATCTCGCGGTCGGATCCCTTCCGGGGGGATTCTCAGTCCCACCGGATGATGTGGGAGGGAAAGGCGGATCTATCACCTCTCGACGGGAAGAAGATCCGGATCCGGTTCAAACTAAAGAACGCCAAATTCTACTCCTTCAGGTTGGCCAGATAGGCAGGCTCTGGATCAGTACCTTGCACACCGTTAGAACGCGGAAATCGAACAAGCTCGGTCTGTCGTCCAGATTTCGCAGACCCCTGGCTCCGCAGCCAGGGCAGCGCTGTGGGCAAGGTAGATGGACCATTAGAGAGAAAACTACTAGAATCGGGCTCGTTTGAGGTAAACGCCTGAAGTATTGTATGCACACGTGGCATTCGTACCCCAGGAGATTGACTTGTGCTCTTCTATGACAATCTAGCAGGATTCATCACCGAACAGAGTGAGAAACTCCAAGGTTTGGAAGGGGCAAACATCCCCGAAGTGGGCGTCATACTCGATGTCCTCGGGCCCAACGACAATCAGGATAGGGATGCCAATCCTGGCCGACATTTGGTTACCCAGCCGGTTGATCGGCTCGCGATTGACTGCCACGGCATTGAGGGCGATCGGCATCGCGGTCTCACAAGACTTTCGACAGGCCGGGAATCGCTGTACAAGAGAAAGGGTGCGACGATCGTCAATCGGCGCCAGATATTCGCCGTCTCACCGCACGAGTGTGATCTGTTGAGCGAGCGTCTCCACGTGGAAATTACCCCCCAACTTCTCGGCGCAAATCTTGTCATCGGTCGAGACGATGGGGCCGACTATTGCATTTCCGACGTACCTCTCTACACGCATTTTGTCATCGCCCCTGCAGACGCCGTTGCGCCGCCACAACCTCCCATTGCGACATTGGTTCAATATCTGCAGCAAAAGGGGTGTAGTCTTACGGGGCGCGCCATTGCTAGAGAGTATGGAGACGAGGAATTGACGAAACAGTTTGTTGCCCATGCGGAGCATCAACGCGGGATTCTGTGCAGCGTGGAATATCCGGTTGATTCGGTTGCTTTCCTGGAACGGGGGCAGCAGGTTTTTCT
Organism: Acidobacteriota bacterium; assembly: GCA_965218775.1. GTDB lineage: Bacteria > Acidobacteriota > UBA6911 > RPQK01 > JAJDTT01 > CAUZIZ01. Next base: position 572,958 of record CBDCLS010000003.1, read on the forward strand.
TAGGTTTCCTATGGGGTGTTGTTACTAGGACTGAGTTCTGGACTCATGCCGCCCTCGCTTACGCTTCGGGTTACTTTATTCGCTGTCTTATTAGGTCACTTACCACAGCGCGTTATCGATCACCAGCAACAGCACCCCCGCCACCACCGTCCAAAACTCGACTGTTGCCCGCAAGAGTGATCACGTCATCGTCGATCGCGACAACCTAAGCCTCGGGCTTAACAGTTGCCACTGGGAGTGATGCTCTCCAAGCAAAGTTGAGACACCGAGTTCCAATCGGAAAAAGACAAGGGAGTAACATATGGATATCAAAAAACAGGTTGTAGCCGTTCTCTGCCTCTTCGGCTTTGCCGTGGGTCCCATCTTCTCTCAAGACTACGAATCCATTGATGGTGCCTTGATCTACGATCATGACCCTTCAACAAAACTGGGTGATGATGTTTTCGGAACACTCATATCCGATCTGGAGCATGATTCGCCCGGCAGAAACTCCCATGGTGGGCCCGTGTGCATGGAGTATCCTAACGGTCAGATCGTGGCGTTCAATACAAATACAAGCAGCCATAATCTGGATGGTTGGAGTGAGTATGCCGTGAGTCGAGATGGCGGCGAGAACTGGAAGATGTACAACAAGTTCCAGTATTCCTATGAATCGTATTTGAAGAATCCGAAGCAGCCGTTTTGGGTCGAACAAGGCTTAGTTACACAGAGCGGAACCGTCGTGCTGTTCCTCTCACAGCTGGAACAGCAGGATCATGGTGGGTTCAGGATCAAGAGCGGTAACATGAGAAGCAGTGATAATGGTTCCACCTGGACGGATTATGAGTCTCTGGATGGTGATTTTGCAGGTTATCCATGTGCAGTGGCGGTAACTGGAAGTACCAACTATGTCATGTTCGACAGTAATGCCGGTCCCCATGTTTTGTATGTCAGTACAGATGACGGGCATAGCTGGGAAAAAAGAAGCACACTGACACTAGACAATGACAAATGGTACGGCGCGATGTGTGTCGTGGAAGATGGTCGTTTGCTAGCTGGAGCCTATACCGAAAAAGACGAACACCACTTCTACTATTGCATCAGCACGGATCAGGGCCGGACTTGGAGTGAACAAGAGCGTACTTACGTGGACCAGAGGATTCGTGATCCAGAACTAGCCTATCTCAGTGGGAAATATTACCTGCACGGGAGGTCAGGACAGGCTGTGAAAGGTATGGAAGGTGGCAATCGCTTTGTTCTCTATCAATCTGATGACGGCATCAAGTGGCAGGATGGCATTATCGTCAGCGGGGATACTAGATACGCTGACGGATACAGTAGCAACTGCATCACCAGTACAATGACGATATACCGAACGAATTAATGGTCGAATACAGTATCAACTACGAGGGAAAAGTCACCAACGAATACGTGTTCTTTATCAAGCCGGAACCAGAAAAGTAATCCAGGCAATACCCGATTTTCTCACACGGATTCTCACACAGGGATCTGCCCGGTAGACGAAGTGGCTACAAATCTTGAGAACAAGTCGGATACACGCAGGGATACCGACCACGATACTTGCGAGGATTCTCGGCAAGCCCGGGTTGCAAAACCCAATACGGACGAGGCTTGCGATGAAGGAGAACGCCTCAGAAACTGAGTAGCTCATTCGTATATATACGAACAAGCAGCGATGGTGTGCTTCTTCGCCTCAGGCTCCCATCCACCAGATCCTAAATCTGTTGGGTGACTGATCCGAATCTGTCCAAATGTAGGTAAAACGTAAACATGACACGGATTGTTGCCACCTCAATTGATCCGTTTCTATCCGTTTCCATCCGTTTGTAGGTGGATACAAAGTGGATACACTCGATTCGAGAATCGCGTAGAAAGGGATACCCAGAGAACCGTCGATACGGTGTCAATAAGCGTCCGATTTGATCAAAATCGACCGACCGCTTTCGCCTCAGCCTGTGTGAAAAGTCACGATCGTCCGAACACCATGCGGGTCTGCTCAGTGATCTCGAACTGAACGGGCTGCCGTGTCTTCTGTTGAAGCACCGTCGAACGGGGTGCCACCTGGTTTCCATGAGAGATATCAGATCGCTGAAATCCGCCCGATGCAGCCATTGCCTAGCCAGCCTCAAGAATCAGGTCAGCACCTTGGCCCGGATGGTGGAGAACGCTGGTAGCCGAGGAAATGTGGCATCATCCTCTTCGGAGGGATGTTTGACACCGAAGATTGCATGGAGTGGAGAAGTCGTTTCGATCCAGCCTCGGATTCGACTTCTGCGCTCGTTCGATGAGCGGAGTCTTTCCTATCTCGGCTTCCAGGTGTGTGTGGCTGGCCGAATCGGGAGGCTCGACCGTGAGTTTACGGTCGGGATCGGCAAGGCCACGCAGGCGACGCACGGTCTTGAGGCCGGGGATCACGTCCGCGGACTGTGCGAGCAGGTAGCGGATTCCCGTCGAGAGCCTGCTGAGTACTACAAGGTCGCCCGTCTGAGAGTGACGAAGCATCCGGTTGAAGTTCCAATGTCGCCTCCTCCGTGGTTGGGCATTCCTCCCGATCTAGAAACCTATCGGGCACGTGGCCATCGGCGCTTACACCCTCGCACCTACGCGAGCAAGTGCAGCACTTGCATCTGGGGCTGTAGGATGCCGGTCGAAATAATCGTAGACCACTGGAACCCGTCGCAAGTCAGGTACCGTCACGAGACGTTCTGCTACGGCCCGAAATCGTGCAGTCTATATCGTGCTGGAGCGACTCGAAAGGTTCCGGGGCGCCACGGCATGGTTTGGGAGGAGGAGGATTGGGCAGATGAGGATGCGACGGCGCATCGCGGTCCCGACGACTGAGGGTTCTCGACAAGACAGCTGTCGCCTAGAAGCCGACATTCAAGTTTCCTGCGGAAACGTCGAATGAACTGCCGCAAACGGCTGCTTTCAGACAAGAAGGGGGTCCAGTGAGTCCAGTCATGACTTGAGGAGGTTGTTTTGAGTATTTCAGCCGTCCGAATCTCTTTCCAAGCCCGTCCCGGATGAGAGCCAATGGTTTCTGTCGCCGATCGTCAAACGCTGCGGCTCATCCGCCTCAACCACGAGCTCAGCCAGTAGGCGCTGGACATGACGCTCGACCAAATGTTGCACCGGCGACCGTTGCCGCTGTGGTCGGGTTGAGGCAGCTGTTAAAGCATTTTGTCGGCGGGTGATTACAATGGGAAACTTCAAGGTAAAGCCAAGCGAGGTGATGTATGCAAGATAGACGGGATTTCTTGAAGACGACGGCGGCGGTGACGGCAGCAAGCGGCCTGCTGGGATGTTCCTCTCAGAGCTCCAAATCGCCGGGGAGTGCCCAACCAGCCGTCAAGGGCCGCAAGCGCCGCATTATTTGGAACAATGACGGCGATGATCTCGCGATCGTCGCCTACCACGATACCGAGGGTTCCGAAACCAAGATTGGCACCTCGGACTACCGCTACCCCCCCCCGCTATGGATCCGTGGATGAGTTTCTCGGGAAGAGGATGAAGGGGAAAATAGACGGCACCCAGGTGGACAGCATCTTTTATTGCGGTTTCTGTGCGGAACCGAACTGGGAGTTTCCTTCGAAGAACCTTGCCGCGCTCGGTCCCGACCCTCTCCAGCATGCGGTGGATTACGCCCACAAAAATGGGGTGGAGTTCGTATACTCGCTGCGCATGAACGACATCCACCATGCGGTGCATACGGGAGTGACTCGCTGGTCGCCGTTCCGGCGGAAGAATTTACACTTGCTCCAAGGCGACGTGGACCGCGCATGGTTTGAACGGCGCGTGTGGCCGTGGGCGCAGGGGTTGACGGGACTGCACCCCGACTATGAGCATCCTCTTGCGGAAGGTTTTAGGAACGGAGGTCACCTGCTGGTCCCAAGAACGGGCGCAAAGCCAAGCGATTTTCGGGCCTGGGCGGCCTACGATTACGCTCGTGCCGAAGTGCAAGCCTACATGTTGCAGGTAGTGGAAGGGGCCTGTGAGCGGTATGACTTGGACGGCATCGAATTCGACTGGGGCCGCAGTCCTATGTTTTTCAAGCCCGGCGAGGAGCGCCGCAACGTTCCCTTGATGACGGATTTCGTGCGCCAAGTCCGCCAACGGCTTGACGTCCGCGGAGAGCAACGGGGGCGTCCGATGCTGCTGGCGATGCGGGTGCCCGATTCTCCGGCGCAGTCTTTGGCCGTGGGTCTCGACGCGGAAACATGGATCCGGGAGGGCTGGGTGGACGTCGTGATTGCCGGCTTCGGCGGGGCCCCGTTCTCGTTCCCCTTGGCGGATTGGGTGCGCATGGGACATGAGTCGGGCGTTCCGGTCTACGGCTGCATCGGGAACGACGGTCGGTTCGGCAGCAAACCGGAGGCGATTCGGGCCACCGCCCAGCGGTACTGGAGCGAGGGCGTGGACGGGATTTACCTTTTCAATCATTTTTACGACCGGATGGACAGTATTGATGACAGCGACTACGAGCTGCTGCCGGGATGGCCGGGGCCCTTGCGGCCGCAAGATACCCTGTACGACATTGGCGATCCAAAACGATTGGCAAGCCTGAACAAGCTCTACCGCGTCGACATCCACGGGTCTTCCGCTCAGTTGCCCCTGGCATTCATCACCCAATCGGGCCCTTCCGTGGCGCGGCTGAAGCTCGAAATCGCGGACCAGCCGGAGAAGGCATCGCGCGTCAGCGTGCAAACCAAGTGGAAGCCCGGCGTCGATTCCAGGCGGATTGCCTGGCGACTGAATGGTGAGTCCCTTTCGAATCCGACACCATTCTCGGTTGATAGGGATAGTGAAGGCTGGAGTGAATTTGAGACAAAGGCGCTGAAAAAGGGGGCGAACACTTTCGAAGTAGCTGTGCAACTGCCGGACAAGGGAAACGCGGCAGAGCCCGTGGTCTGCCACGAGCTGCGCGTTTCGATCACTTATTCGTGATCTCGGTCCAGGGTTTGCGGTAGGTCGGTTTCCCAACTGGCAGTCGGGCAGCACTCCGGGAGTCACTCATGCCTGAAGATTCACAACAAGACCGAGGCGGGCGCCTAGAACTAGTTCCAATTGAAAGATTTCAGTGTGGCCAGATGGACGCCGCTATGGAGCTGCTATCAGTTGACAGACTCAGCATAGGAACAAGAGTCTGCTGAAAGGATAGAGAATGACAATGAAACGATGGGGTGTGATGGCTGTTTTCACGGTCTTGATTGGCTGTGCCTTCCAGGCTTGTTCGCAGGATCAGAAACCAGATCCGGTTGCCAAAGAGACTATCCAGTATGAACGGATCGATGGTGCGTTAATCTATGACCATGACCCTGCGACAAAACTGGGTGATGATATTTTCGGGACGATCATATCCGATCTGGAGCATGATTTTCCCGGCAGAAACTCCCATGGTGGACCCGTCTGCATGGAGTATCCCAACGGTCAGATCGTGGCGTTCAATTCGAATACAAGCGACCACAATAATGATGGTTGGAGTGAGTATGCAGTGAGTCCAGATGGCGGCAAGACCTGGGAAAAATACAACAAATTCCCGTATTCCTACGAGTCGTACCAGAAGGATCCCAACAGCCCCGTATTCATCGAAGAAGGCCTGGTCACACAGAATGGAACCGTGGTGCTGGTTCTCACACATATCCGAGATAGCCGCAGGGCCAAGAGCAGCATCATGAGAAGCGGTGATAACGGTTCCACCTGGACAGATAACGAGCCCCTTGACGGCGATTTTGGGGGTTATCCATGCGCGGTAGCCGTGGCAGGCGATACCAATTACGTCCTGTTCGATCTTACAAGCGGCGGCCCCCATGTCTTGTATGTCAGCACGGATGACGGGCGTAGCTGGCACCGGAGAAGTACGCTGCCGCTGGATGGCGACACCTGGTACGGCGCGATGACCATGATGGCGGATGGCCGTCTCCTCGCCGGCGCCTACACCGAGAAGGACGAACATAATTTCTACTATTGCATCAGCAAGGATCAAGGGAAGACCTGGAGTCCACAAAAGCGTGCCTATGTGGACAAGAAGGTTCGCGATCCCGAACTGGCGTATCTCGCGGGTAAGTACTATTTGCACGGGAGGTCAGGGCAGTTGGGGGAAGGTAGCAATCGCTTTGTTCTCTATCAATCCAATGACGGCATCGAATGGCAAAGTGGCATTATCGCCAGTGGAGACGAGCTACACCCCGACGGATACAGTCACAACTGCATCATCAACCAGTACAACGACGATATTCCAAACGAATTAATGGTCCAATACAGCATCATCTATGAGGGTGCAAAGGTCGAAGAAATCATGACATGGGACAAGAGCCTCCGGGGGACTCCTGGTCACGAGATGGACATAAACGAATACGTGTTCTTCATCAAGCCGGAACCAGAAAAGTGATAGTCGCCAAGATTGAGAGGGTAAGAGTGCCGTAGCGGTGAGGCGTAATAGCCTAGACTTGACCGTCATAAACGGTGTCAGAGTAGGTTGCACCCGAACGGCCGCTTTCGCCGTTTTATCTGGAAACCTTATAAACAGAGGGCGGGACTACACCGAACATGCAGTTTTTTCATTGCGGGGTCGAGTACGTCGTTCCAGATGAATGGTGGACCGAAGCCGAGATGGCCGCGTTCGAACCGTCGAGACGGTCCTTTCGCGCTGCTGGCCTAACCCGGATTATGCAAGAGATCTAAATTCAAGTGAGATTTGGACCCAGAAAAAGAGCCGTAGCTCTCTGATATAAAGGGGGTTACAGAAAAAAACCCTAAACAGGAGCTACGGCAATGTTGAAAGCAGTCTGCCAGAATACCCTGCCATTTCACAGCCACAGAAAGATCACGACGCGTTTTGATGGAGGGAGCCTCACTTCCGACGCAGGATGGTTGTTGTTTGGATCGCTGGATCGTCAACATCGATTGTGCGAGGGCTTCAGTTCCTGTATTTCGGAAAGTCGAGACCAACGCTACGTTCGTCATGACCTGTTGAAGTTGATCCGACAACGAGTCTTGCAGATCGTGGCCGGCTACGAAGACTGTAATGACGCCGATACGCTGCGCTCGGATCCGATGCTCAAGACCGTCTGTGATCAGTTGCCAGAGAGCGATCCCGATTTGGCGACCCAGCCGACTTTTTCCCGCTTGGAGAACTCCGTCACCAAGAAGGATCTGATGCGTCTGAGCCAGTGGCTGTTAGGCCGTTATGTGCGCTCCCTGAAGAAGCGACGTCCCGGAAAGATCATCCTGGATCTGGACAGTACCGATGACCACACTCACGGCCAACAGGAGTTCTCCTTCTACCACGGGTATTACCGAAACCACATTTTGCATCCTTTGCTGATCTTTGATGCCGACACGGGAGACCTGGTGTGTGCCGTGTTGAGACCTGGCAACAAGGGGGCTGCCTCTCACATCGTGCCCATTCTGAAGCGAGTCGTGGAGGCCATCCGACAAGCAGTGGGGACGGGAGTCGAGATTGAGATTCGGGCCGACAGCGGCTTTGCCACGCCCCGGCTCTACGAGTTCTGTGAATGTGAAGAGAATAAACTTCAATATGTCATCGGGTTAAGCCGAAACCCTCGCCTGCAGCGAGTGGTCGAGCCCCTGCTGGATTCGACTCGGCTGAGGTTCGTTGAGCTGGAGGAAAAACAGCGTCAGTTTGACGAGTTTCTTTATCGAGCCAACAGCTGGGATCGATCCCGTCGCGTCATTGTCAAAGTGGAGGTCGATCAGCGTGGGATCAATCGTCGCTTTGTAGTTACCAACCGGGACGATCTCTGCTCCCAATCACTTTATGACCACTACACCGACCGAGGGCAGACCGAGAACTTCATCAAGGCCTTCAAGAATCATCTGAGCATGGACCGACTCAGCTGTCATCGATTCCTGGCCAATCAGTTTCGACTCCTCCTGCATGCACTGGCTTACCAGATGTTCGTGCGCCTGCGCGACTATCTGCACGGAACCCCCTGGCACAAGCTCGAAATCGAAACCTTACGTCGTCGGGTCCTCAAGATTGGGGCCCGGATCCGACAAACCACTCGACGCATCTGGGTCCATCTTTCCTCAGCCTTCCCCGAACAACCCCTCTTCCACCTCGTCTTGAGTCGCCTCAACTCCAGTTAGCTTTTCCCAGCTCCCCCGAAAAACCGCTTCCGACACTCATCCAGGCCCAGATCTGTCTGAAATTCACTCCCCAAACCACTCAAACGCCTCGCCAACCCATATTCTTCGCAAATCCGCCTGTCACACCTGCCCGCTTCCGAGTTGGGCCACTTCTCGAGTCGTTTTTCAACACCGAACTACGGTTCTTGCATAATCCGGGCTAAAGGTGTTCGAGATCGCGATCAGCGATGTTCGGCCTCTTCGACGCAAAGGGAGTCATGGGGTGTTCAATGACAACCCGGAGAGTGGCACGGCCCACGACCGGGTTCTCAAGATTCTGCATGGCTTTCGGCAAGAGTTAGCAATTCCCCCAGTTGAGGCTGGCGACCCACGCCCAATGTTTTCGCTGCCCGACGGTAGCTACCCGCGCGTCACGGTCGAGATCGAGCGGGATCACGACGCCATCGATATCACATCAGAATCGCCAGCCGGCGACTGAGGCTCACCCACCCCCCCTCGAAAGGGGGAGGCCTTTCTGGGAGACTACCGGGGGCAGCGCGGGTGGAGGATGTTTCGCTCAGCGTGCTTGCCACCATTAGTAGCAAGAACGATACCTATTACATCACGGATTCCGGGTCCAAGACCTTGACTTCTGACGCAGGGGTCCACGGAATGACGGGCACACCCGGCTTTGGCAGAGCCTATCCGGTTGTAAACTTCCCGGATCAAAATCATGCGATGGTTGTCGAAAAAGTCTCTGAGGAACACGGCATACTGGACCGGGGACCGGGCGATCTGCCGATTGGATCCCTGGTACGGATCATCCCCAATCACGCCTGCCCAGTTGCCAATTTGGCGAGGGAATATTTGGTTCTAAGCGAAAACAGCTATATCACATGGCCAATCGACGCGGCTAAGTGCTCCCGATAACCCGCATTACCCACTTCCCTTATCCTACCCGCCATTTCGTCCCGGCCGCATGGGATCGACTTCTCCTCTGGCAAGGCTCGAGCGAGGTCGGTCATCGCACCCTCTGAAGTCCGGCTGCCATCACCCCTATCCAATCGCCCTCTGCAGCAGATTCCGGGTGATGTGCTGCGCGCGTGGGTCGGGTCCGTGAGGTCTCGAGAAATGACTCCAGGGGAGAACGTGCCCCGGAGGTGACGAGAGTCCTTGAGACCAGAAGATTGTGGCGGCGTTGAAGACGAAGTTTCCCTTCGGTCCGGGAAAGATCGTGGACGTCCAGTGGGCCGGATCGGCGCCTTGCCTCCAGCACGTACCCTGGGCGACAACCTCCAATCCGGCTCGTTCCGGATCGGGCTCACCGTGGAATTCCCATCCGACCAGACCCGGGATTGAGTCACCTCGGCTCATACCGGACCCCTCAAAAATCCAGTGATCCGGGGCCGTGCAAGTCCAATCTCCACCCCCGTTGAAGGGGACGATGGTACGAGCTCCGATGATCTTCCGTTCATCGGGGCCGTGAGTCTCGAACGGACCCATCATATGCCCGTAGGCGTCCGCCTCTTCCTGGCGAAGAGGACCGTAGCTGCCAGCGCGGGTAATGACACGGTTCGGCTCTCCGGTCGTAGCCGGGGTGAAGGGACTGACCATGTAGACGGAGTTGGCGCTCAGCCAGAGCACGTTTACTCCCTCCTGGATGGCCGTCTCGAGGCTGCGGTACTGTCTCAAATCCCAGTACTCGTCATGTCCCACGCTGAGGAAGCACTTGCACCTGGTAACGAAGGCAGGGTCTAGAATGTCGCTGTTGCTCGAGTAGCTGACGTCGTATCCCTGCTGCTCCAGCCAGTAACAGAGAGGAAACTCCCAGAGCAGGAACTCGCCCGAGCCCAACGAGAGGGGGTGATCGAAGATCATGCTGAACTTGGCGTAGGGCCGATCGAAGCTAACCGAAACACCAGGCGTATGGGCTCCGTCCGGATGAGTGTAGAGTGAATCATTCTCGGGCCAGTTGTTATAGGCCTGCCAGGTGTTGTCGGAACACTGGAAGAGGATGTCGGCAGGTCTGCTGTCGCGAAGCACGAAAATCACGTAGCTTTGCCAATAGGGTTCCTTTCCCGCCGGCTCGGTAGTGAGCTTTCCCAGGTAGACGCCGCTGGTCCAGTCCCCTGGGATCTTCAGTGTGAAGCTTGGCTCCCAAAGACATTCCCGAAGTCGGTTCCTCCCTGCTGAAGGTGTTGGTTGTGTGGCCCCCTTCAGGGGTCCGAACTGCTGCATCAAACGACCGCCCCGGCCCCCGTAGTACCCAAGGCGGAAGATGTCCAGGAAAAAACGGCGCGCTGGATCCGTGCTGACGAAAAAGGTCAAGCTATCCCCGGTTGCCACTGACTGCATCGAACAGAAGCCCTCGATGATCGAGCTACGGTGTTCCCCTCGTTCTACGCGAACCCGCGTCAGCTGCCAGTCGCGGGTCCCTTCTTTTTCGTTTTCCTTCTGGACGGGGTTGGGTGCTGCTCGGCTGCCCGCGCCCGGAGAGCCGGCAGGGGGACCACAGGAGATCGCCGCTAGACCAAGCGCGGAGCTTGCTTCCAGGAATCGACGTCGGTTCAGGTGAAAGCTTGTTGGTTTCTCCATGCTTCTCCTTCTGCGAGTGTAGGTCCGGCCACAAGCTGAAACCTTAAAGAGCATCTTCGGTCCAAGAAACCGCTTGTAAGTGACCTTTCGGCCTCAGAATCAGCACAACTTGTTGGTTTTGTGAGAGAAATCGTGGTCCGACCCCAGATTGGGCCTCGAGCCCAGGTTAGGCCTCAGTTCTGGACTTGGAATCCTGATAAGGTTCACCTCGGTGTGGGATTGAGTCCCCGCCCTACTTAGCCAACCTGAAGGAGTAGAACTTGGCGTTCTTCATTGAGAACCGGATTCGGATTCTCCTTCCCTTGAGAGGCGATAGATCCGATTCTCCCCCCCCCAGGTCTCATCAGGTGGGACTGAGAATCCCCCTGGAAGGGATCAGACCGTGAGCGCTGGTAGCCTTTCAAGGGGGAGCCGCCTTCGTCCAGCAGCTCAGCCCGGAGTTCCCCGTCTCCTCCGGAGTGCTCCAGCCAGCGATGCCCCAGGCGCTTGAAGCGGCGAGGGTCCGAGGCGTCAACATTAACTTCCAGGCCCTTGCCCCGGAACCAGAACGATCGAGTCAACCATGCCCCGGGATCTGTCCCCGGTACCGATCACCGCCTTGTATCGCTTCTGAGGATCGGATTCGTGCGTGTCGTAGATGGAGGGCACATGGGGTACGGTGTTCGTCTTTTTGCCGAATCCTGGTACGGTGACCAATCCCAGTTCGGACTTCTCCCAGTTCACGCCGTCGCGGGAGACCGCATAGGCCAGGCCTTTCCTTCCCGGCTTCAGGTGAGGGTCACCTCGCTTGGACTCGCGCTTAATGTAGACGTACCACATCTTGAAGAGCCGGTCCGCCTCGTCATAAACGACGAAGTTGGGAGCGGTGTAGTCGCCCTCCCAGGGCCGATCTGGCTTCAGGATGGGATTCTGCGGGTGTTTGCGAAGTGGGTTCAGGCGTCGGACCGCCCCCTGCAGGTCGTCGAGGATCCAGTCGTCGACGAAGAGCTGGGTCTCGAGGCCAATCTCCCGGGCCTCCTCGGCTTGGATGAATCCGCCCCACCCCGCAAGGAGTACAAACACCAAGAATCGGGGCAAAACTGAGCCGATCCGCCCTCCCGGGATAAGCTGCTCGAACATAGGATTCTTGAAGCACCTGGACTGACAGGCCCAGGTCATCCGAATTCTTATCACAGTTCCTGATAGAACCACAAGAAGGGGCCTGCCCAAGAGTCGGACAACAGCGATTGGAACCGCTGCAACTAGCACCAGCCGCACATCACGCCTTTTCTTGACTGTTCCGCTTCCCTCTGACCATCCGTCGAGGCCCAGTTCTCGGGAGTTGTAGCCGCGCCCAGCTGACCAGCTTAACGGAACATAGCGGGACACGATCGATGTTCTGATACCCCCCCGTACCCCCTTCATGGGGGGAGGGCCTTATATGGAGGGTGGTGGGGTCTAGTACCAGCTGCACCTCAGGCGTTTTCCCGCTTGTTCCGCGGACGCTGTCTGTAAGATCGGGTCCGGACCATCACACTTTATGTGTGCGCACCTGGACCGGTCACTCGTTTCTGGCATCGCAAGCATACCGTGTTGTCCGGCTTCTACCGCTTCGCCATCGGACGGGAGTATGCGGCTGGTTCTCCGCTGCCCCGGATCCTTCCCAAACTGCCCCCTCCCTTCAAGCCCTACATCTTCACCCAGGCTGAACTGCTCCGTCTGCTTCAGGCCGCCGATTCGGCCTTGCACCCCCGAGCCCAGCTGGAGGGAACGACGCTGCGAACGCTGCTCCTGATGCTTTACGGTGCTGGCCTGCGCATCGGAGAGGCCCTTTCACTGACCTTGGCGGATGTCGATCTGAACAGAGACCTGCTTACGATCCGGCAAGGCAAGTTTTTCAAGAGCCGGCTTGTGCCCATCGGGCCCCGCCTGACCGGTGCTCTAGACGTCTATGCCAAAGGGCCGCGCCGGGGCAAGGAACGACGCCGTCCGGATTCTCCTTTCTTTCTGACCCGCACCGGGAAGGCCGTGACGCGTTCCATGGCCGAAAGAGCGTTTTGCCGTCTGCGCCGTGTCGCCGAGGTCTTTCGTGACGACGGCGCCCGCTATCAACCGCCTCTACATGATCTGCGTCATGCCTTTGTGGTGCACCGTCTGGTAGCGTGGTACCGGGAGGGGGCGGACGTCCAGCGTCTCCTACCTCGACTGTCCACCTACCTGGGGCACCTGAACCTCAGCGCCACCCAGCGCTACCTCACCATGACGCCGGAGTTGCTTGAGCTGGCCGGCTCCCGCTTCGAACGCTATGCCTGCCCGGAGGTGAATCATGTCTGATACAACCCTGCTCGGCCCTTGGATCCGGCGTTTCCTCCTGGAGCACTTGGTCGCTGAGCGCAACCTCACTGCCAACACACAACGCAGTTATCGCGATGCCTTCAAACTGCTGCTTCCGTTTCTGGCCGCCCGCTGGCAAAAGCCGATCGAACGTCTCGCCGTCGAAGATGTGTCCACCGACATGGTGCGCCGGTTCCTGTCCCATCTACAAGAGTCCCGCCGATGCGGGGTTGCCACCCGCAATCAACGTTTGGCTGCCGTCCGGGCGCTCAGCCGCTTCGTGACCGAGCACAGCCCCGAGCATGTTGCCTGGTGTGCTCAGATCTGCAGCCTTCCACTCAAAAAGGGTGTCAAGGCGGCCGTTGCCTATCTCGAGAAAGCCGAGATGGATGCCTTGCTGGGCTGCGCGGACACGGCAACCATCCAAGGCTGCCGCGAGCATGCGCTCTTGCTCTTCCTCTACAACTCGGGCGCCCGGGCCGGAGAAGCCGCCCAAGTCGTCGTCTCCGATCTGGAACTGACGCCTTCACCCTCGGTCAGACTCCTGGGCAAAGGCAGGAAGGAACGGCACTGCCCCTTGTGGCCGGCCACGGCACGAGTCCTGAGTCGCATGATCACTTCTCGCGGCCCCTCTGAACCGGTCTTCCTGAATCGGTGCTCCCAGCCCATCACCCGCTTCGGAATCCATAAACTGGTACGACGCTGCGCACTGCGGGCAGCTGCCGCCATGCCCTCGCTGATCGCCAAGCGGGTCAGCCCTCATACCATCCGCCATACGACGGCCGTCCATCTGCTCCGGGCCGGAGTGGACATCAACACCATCCGCGCATGGTTGGGCCACTCCTCACTGGAAACGACAAACGTCTACGCCGAAATCGATCTGGAAATGAAGGCCCAAGCCCTTGCTTTGTGCGAGGCCCGCCAACAACGTCAGACCGGCAATCCTTGGTCCCAGGACCGAAGCTTGATGGAGTTCCTTCGGTCGCTTTGATCTCGTCTGCTTATGTGCCGCGGCACATAAGATGCTGTAGCTCCGCACGTCCGGTTCGATGAGGAGGATGTGGAACCGAAGTGATGGTCCGGCTATTGAGGCACCGCCAGACGAAAGGGGCGGCAACAGATAGGCCGAACCTTAGACCACCGCGCCACATCCTTACTCTACTGAAAGCGGCCGTTCAGGACGATCTACTCTGATACCGTTTGTACGGTCAGATCTGTGCCATCACACCTTAAAGCACCGCGAAAGACGGAGACAATCTGAAGACGGATAAGGAAGGAACTCAGACCTCGTGGAGCCTCACTTCCCCATCCCTTAGAATCACCCCATGGTCCGCGAATACGGTCCCTTTAGAGAGCGGTTCGAGGAGTACATCCTGGAGCGCACCGCCAACCATCCCTCCCTGGTGCCCATGACTATGCATGGTCAGGGTAAGGCCCGCTTCCGCCTCGCTTGCAAGGAGACACTAGATGGCACGGACTGGTCGTCCTGGCTCGACCAGGCAGCTTTGGATGGGCCTGATAGGATGCTGATCGACAAGGAGATCTCTGTCTGTCTGAGGGAGCTGGGGTACTCAGGGGAGCTCTCTTACAAGACGGTTCCAAGTCAAGCCGATTCAACTGCTCCAGAGGATGAAGCCCTGCCGCCAGGCTTCGAGGAGCTGATTCAGATTGTCAGAGCGGCAGCGGCTACCACGCCCTTGGACTTCATGCGTCTGGTATTGGCTTCCTCCCAGGGTCAGGTACGGTCTCGTTACAGACCCAGGACCAGGAGCGTCCACCGGGAGCACCGCGGCTCGACGCTCATCTTGGTCGGGACTCCTCTCCTGCTACTTCAGGAATCTGATCTGGTCTCGCCAGTCTCGCTCGTCGATGGGAGCAATCGTACCAATCAGATAGAGATTGGGACGGTGCTCGTAGTGCTTCCCTTCGACAATAGCTTCTTCGGTTTCACTGCCGAACATGTGGAAACGGTTTCCCTCCACCACCGTGGAGGGCATGTTGTTGTTCAGAGGCAAGGGATCTCCTCGGCCGAACAATCCGGTCTTGGTGTCGTAGACCATTACGTCAGCGTAATATCCCTTCTTCTTGTAGTGCTTGTAGGGCCGGCCGTAGGAGGGCCTCACGGATCCGTCGGGGTTCAGAATCGAGGCGTACTGGTAACCGCCCACCAAAAGGATGAACCGACCATCGTAGGTGATCTGGCCGCTGGGGTAGTTGCCGCTGGCGATAGGTAGATCCGGTAGCCTTTCCCACTGACTTCGGGCGGGGTCGTAGGACCAGTTGTCCACCACAGTGCAGTACTGTCCTGCAGCGTTGTCGCCTCCGCTCAGACCTCCAAGTACGTAGACCTTGCCCCCGGCGGCGGAAACCGCCGGATACCAGCGAGCCGTCCCTGGACAGATCGCCAGATTCTTCCAGCCGGCATTCGGATTCCGTGTGTCAAAGACCAGGAGCCTAGCGCCCAGGCGGGGGATCTTTCCGTTTCGGTCTGCATTCGTGTACATCTTCTCGCGGTTGTAGTCCATGCCGCCGAAAATGTAGATTTTCTCGTCGATGGCACAGATGCCGGCACCCCCGGTAGCCCAGGGGAGATCCGGCATCGACTCCCAGATCCACTCTCCTCTTTCCTTGGAGAGGCGGTACCCGTCACGGTAGGTGTAGGGATCGAAATAGCTGAACCCGCCCCAGAGATAGAGCCGGTTTCCGACGGGAATTGCCGCATGGGCCTGCCGACGGGATCCGGGGAGGTCGGGCAACTCCTTCCAGCTTGATGAGGAGCCTCGGAGTTTCAGACCATAGACCTTCTTGATGAACTTCTTTTCACTTTCTGGGCAGGTGGTGGGAATACCAAACCCGGCCACCGAGATGAGAGTGTCGTGGATGATTCCTCCGTTGCTGGTCTGCAGCGAGCGCCCACAACTGGGGACCTCCGGCCCGACCGCATAAGTGATGTTCAACATCTGAGGCAAGATGTCCCAGGCTGTCTGGTCTGCTTCTGCCAATTGGATTTTGGGGGCGTCCTGCCCTTGAAGATGCGAGCATAGCGGTAGAAAAACTGCTATTACCAACCCAAGGGTTTTCGGTCCACCCAGTCTTTGTGTTCTCACCATCGTCCCTTTCTGGAGGTTCCTCCGCGGTCGAGCTGGACCCCACAATCATGGCTTTCGCCAGTGTAAACCTCGGTTCAGCGGGGGACAACCAACAAGCAACTGGGGCAACCTTAAGGTTATGCCAGAAGAGCGGCACCACAACGTTGGCAATGGAGAGAGTGGAGGGAACCCAGGTAGCACCGCTCACCGAATCCTCCTGATCTGTCTAGGCTTAATGCTCCCTCCCACTGTCGGGAGTCTTGGCGCTGAATCGATTCCCAGGCAGGAAGGGTGTTTGGAGGGCAGTTTGATCTACACCCTCGAAGCGCGTCCTACGCCTCAGTGCCATGCCTCGACCCTCGCCTATGAGGGAAGCTTCTAGGAGTTGACGCCTTGACCTACCAAAGCGGTCCTTCAGCCTAGAGAGAACCAATCTACCGAATACAGGATCTCTGGGTCTGGGAGGGAACGGCATCTATAGAAATCGGAAGGATAGGCGGAATTCAATCCGCCTTTTCCGCTGACACTCGGAATGTCGTCCGCTGCGAAGCTGGTCGTGTGCTTGAAACTGCCATCCTTGTCCTTGTTTCTCGAAAAGGTGACCCCATTCTTTCAGCCACAAGCTTTTCCTGGTCACATGACCGCTTGGTCTGCGTGGAATGGCCGCTCTTGGCCCGTTAGCGGTCGTTGATTCGACGCTACCGCGGAAAACCTGGGTGTCGGCTTTTAGGCGAGACTGTGTGAAAAGTCCAAAACCTCTTTGATTTAGGGGTCTCTTTACCCTTCCTACGACGGAGATCGTGGCTTACACGCGATCCTATGAAGTCAAAATTTCAAATCCGAAATCATGAATGACTTTTCACACAGCCTCAGGCGAAAGCGGCCGTTCGATTGCGATCACCCGTTCTCTGGTGTTGTTTTCAGAGATACTTGCTTCCTTGGATTAATCCTTCAACCCCCTTGACAAGCGCTTGAGCATACAGACTTTTGGAATCAGCCATAGCCGATAAATTTATTCTGCGGTGCTTCCGTGCTGCTCTGATCACAGCATCATCAGGATCATAAAATTCCAGGTTGTGCACATATCTGTTAATCTTATTGCCTTCAGGTTCAACATAAGCCCGGGCATAACGCTCAATTAAAAGCTTAACTTCATCACGCCAATCGGTTATTCGTATTGTCCAGTTTTCGGCATCATCATGATCCGGTATGAAGGTATGGATACGGGTGATCATGCGCGGATGCACTTGCAAAAACAGACCCTCAATATCTTCGATAGATTCTGTGGGCGATTTCTCAGCTAGTTGTTTTAGTACAAACATATCCTGATATACAGCCATCTCCCCGGCTGAATCACCTGCTGCTGACCAGACCGGTTCCAGAATTTCACGAATCCCTTTGGACATAAACCAGCCCATCATTAAAGCCACTTTACGCTCAATCTTGACCTGTTCTTCCAAAACTTCGCTTCTTCGTATGCTCAAATCTTCCCCGCTCATCTCAGCCCACATTTTTTCAGCTTTGGATTTTTCTCTCTTGATGACATTTGTTACCTGTTGCTCAGAGGCTCGAACCAACCAACCCATGCGTGAGAGATTTCCAGGAATCGCAAGCTGAAAAGCCGAGTCAACGTATCCTCTGGTGTTTGCAGGTACAAGACTCGAAGTCATTGCCAGCTCGACAACATCGTCCAGTAAAGCAAAAGACGTGAGTCTGTTTCGTGGCGATACCTGGATGCCATGAACTCTAAGATTCTCTGCCAACAATAGATTTGTAAGAAAGGCTGAGCCTGCACTGCTGACAGCCAGCGTTTTCAAGAAATCTCTTCTGTCCAACATTTTCATGAAACTCTTTTTTCTAAGATTGCTAACAAGGTCATTTTCTCAATGTCGCCTGTAAAATAATCACTCGCACCTTTGAGATAAAAATATCCCAGCCTGAGTACCTGTGCATAAAGGCTCTGGTCCTTTGCTTTTTCCACAGAGTTCTTCAGATCCAGGCCAGGTTCTTGACCCTTTTGGATTGCGCGCACATAGCGAATTATGTCGTCGGAGTCATCGTAATAATTATCCTGGTCATAGTAGCGCCTGGTCAGTTCCGGATCGGGATTGTTATACGCCTCTTCGAATCTCCTGACATCTTCCGTCAAGGCCTGATAACGTTCAACGAAAGTATCGACCCAGAGACCAAAGTCGTCCTCCTGTTCGAGAAACAGATGCTTCTTGATCATGTCTGCCTGCCACATGCGGGTAAGAAGAGGCTCAGTTATTGCGATATCAATGCTACCGCTCGCAGGATGAGACCGCATATTGTAATCAAAGGTAGCTTGAGAAAAAATCTCCTTCGGCGACAAGGAAGGTTTCTTGCCACCGTCATACACTTTCCTGAAGGTCATGGCATCCTGGTAAACCCGGCAATTGTCACTGGTATACAGGGGGCTTGGATCCGCCTCCGCCGCTTCAAAAGCCAAACTGAATCCCGTGTCAGCTGCACGATGGGCCAGCCAGCCAATAGCATAGGCAATCTTGATCTGCACCCCGCGATCGCTCTTAACTGAATCCCATTCGTCTTTGTATCTTTCCAGAATTGGGACCGCATAATCACTATTCCCTCGGGAAGCACTTCCCAAAAGCCCGCTGTCATATTGGTTTTGGATACATGTTTTAAATGGATCGCATATTTCCGGAATACTGAGAGCAATCCGTGCCAGATCTTCATAAACGGCAATGTGTGTGATATGTTCGGACATAGTTTAGTCCTTTGCCTTGACTGTTTATTCGACCGCGAACTCATGACTACTGTTCGGGAAATCAACTGCGGTGACATCAATCCGGACATCGTCGTGAAACAGATATTCACCTGCACTGCTTTGCTAGCACACGACTGTGTGAGTATATGGCCTAATGGCAAGTTCACCGTACCACGCTCGGCAAAAAAAAGCAGAAGCCAGGCGGGCGATATCCTCAACTATTTGCCCAGGGCTGTTCAGCCCCCACGGACCGTCACGACCTCATGACTCGCTCGCTGGCCGACACCAAGGAGTGGTGCTGACGCCAGCAAGCCGGCGAGAGGCCGAGGCGTGCGATCCAGGAAAGGAACTTGGGTGCCATGTTCACCTCCGCTGGACAGTTATTTGGATCCACCTAAGGCATGCTTAACGCCACCCACTCGCCGGCGTGAGTCCTCGAACCGATCGGCATCACGATGTATTGCTTGCCGTTGTGTAGGTAGGTCATCAGCGAACCATTGGTGCCGGCGGGCCACTCGGTTTCCCACAGGACTGCCCCGGACGCTTTGTCAAAAGCCCGGACCTTCCGGCCTGCACTGGCTCCGCTCCCCGGCGGTGTCAGCGTGGGCGACCCAGTCGAAACAAGTTCTGAATCGCACATGATCGGGTCGCCCTCACTCACGAACAGCAATGTTTTGGTCACGAGGGTCATGCCTTGGCCGGGCTGACCTAATGGCGGAAGATTCAAGTGCTTCAGGGCCGGATGATCGCGCGGCCCATCGCCGTTCGGTACCATCCACACATGGTCGCCCGTGTTCAGATCAATGGCTGTGATCCGGCCATACGGGGGTTTGGTCAGGGGCAGCCCGCGGGGACCCACGATGGGCCCGCGAACGCCACGGTAGCGCTGGCCACGATAGCGCTCATTAGTCTCCTCAACGGGGGTCAGGCCGACAAAGAACGCACCCGTTCTCGACGGTGCGTACAACATCCCGGTCTCCGGATCGAATCCCCCCCCGCCCCAGTTGGTGCCGCCCACATGCCCCGGCACCATCAGGGTGCCCTTCATCTCGCCCGGGCCCTCGCCCCCGAGCGACGGGGGCGTGAAGCTCGGCCCCAGCACATACTGCTTTGCAATTTCCAGGGCTTCGGCGCGCAGCTCAGGCGTGAAATCAATTAAATCGTCGGTGGTGATCCCCTGCTGTTCGTAGGGTGCCGGTTTGGTCGGGAACGGCTGCGTCGGAGAGGTCCATTCACCTGGCGCAGTCGATCGAGGCACGGGCCGCTCCTCGATCGGCCAGACGGGGGCGCCGGTCACCCGGTCCAACACGAACGCCCTGGCCTGTTTGGTGAGCTGTACGAGCGCCTTGATCGGCTTGCCGTTGACGGTTATGTCGACCAGGATCGGCGCCGTGGGGTTATCATAATCAAAGATGTCATGATGAACGGTCTGGAAGTGCCAGACGCGCTCGCCCGTGTCGGCCCGAACACAGACGATGCTTGTGGAGAAGAGATTGGCACCAGGCCGGTGACCGCCGTACATGTTATTCGCGGCGGCGCTCGTCGGCAGATACACCAGGCCGAGTTCTTCATCCGCGCTCGCCATTGACCAGACGTCCGCTTCACCGGCTTGCATGCCCTTCCATGAGTCCTCGAGCCACGTCTCGTTGCCGAAGTCGTCCGACCGCGGGATCACGCGAAAGGTCCACCGAAGCTTGCCGGTCCGTACGTCGTAGGCGCGCACGTCGCCGGCGGCTCCTCTCACCGAGGATCCGATGACCACCACATCTTCCACGACGAGCGGAACTCCGCGCCACTGATAGTTAACTAGCTCCGGCGTGTCCGCGAACCGCCGAAGATCGACCTTGCCTCCGTCGCCAAAGCTGCGCATTAACTTTCCGGTTTTGGGATCGATGGCGATCAAGTAGTGCCGACGAACCGACAGGAGGCGCTCGTCGCTGCCGTTTCGCCAGTACGCAACACCCCGGCTGGCCCGTCCGGTCAGCGCGCCTTCCCCTTGTTCGTGCAACTCTTGCACCCAGATCGTCCTGCCAGTCGCCGGGTCGAACGCCTCGACGAGACCAATGCGGTTCGAGGCGTAGAGCACGCCGTTGACCAAGATGGGCGTGGACTGAAGCAGGTTTTCGGACTTCAAATTGGGGTACTGGGCGAGGAGCTCCTCGGCCACCCCGGGCCGCCGCCACGCGATACGCAGGGTCTTGACGGTATCCTTATTGATTTGATCGAGTAGGGAGTACCGCGTGAAGCCCTTGTCACCGCCGTGATGGGGCCACCCGCCGCCCCTGGTGCCCTGTTGCCCCTCAACCGCGGCGCCGGCCGCGAGCAGCGCGACGCACAACAGAACGCAAAATCTAGCTCGCGGTTGCATCATGAATTCCTCCATTGTGGCATTCAACATGGGACGCAAAGTGTAGAGTCCGCAGTCATTTATGCTGATCAGTAAGCCGAGTCTGACAATCTACTGCCGCGCAAAGTGGAAATGCGAGCAGAGCTCCACCGTTCTTTTTTGTCTGTGGGGGGCGGGGAGGCATCGTTACGGTTCCAGACACTGGCCTGATGTGGACCCGAGCTGAAAGTAGCGGGGATATCGATTGGCACAGTGCGGATAAATATGCCCAGAATTTGGAACTGGCCGGTCATTCCGACTGGAGACTTCCGACCATTGATGAACTTGAAACCATCTATGACCCGAACAACATGAGCGGGAAGTGGGAAGGCATGTATGACCAAACTGGGAAGTATGAAGAGTGGCACATCCACACCATCGAAGGCTTTCAGTTGACCGCTCCTTTCGTCTGGAGTGCCACGATAGAACCCTTGGCGGAGGCCTGGTGCTTCGATTTCTCCAGCGGTGAGCGCACCCTCTTCCACTTGGCCGGCTCCACCGCCATCCGAGGGCTGTGCGTGCGTCGTTCCGGAGAATGATGTGGGTCCTTTGGTGCTTTGGTTCTTTGGTTGTTCTGGGGGCAGGGTAGCCTCTCGATACCGTCTTGGGACCAAAGGCGTTGGCATCCCCACAAGTGATCTCACAACCTCGGCGCGATTGCCCAATGTAGTAGCCAGTTCCCGGAATTAATCTCCTGATCAAGGCAGACGATACCCCCATTGTTAAATCTCACAACAGACCGTTCGCTTTGATTGGACAGCAACACAGCCGCCAGACGTTCCATGAAGGGCAGATGCCCGACTAACATGAGGTTGGCATCGCTCGTTAGGCTTTGCGCCCAAGCAGCAACATCATCCATCGGTCCGAGACCAGCGACAGCCTCGACCCCACCAGATGGCTTTAAGTGGTCGGCAAAGATCTCAGCCGTTTGGGCAGCGCGTGTCTTGCCACTGTGTTGGATGACGTGGATCGCTACACCATAATTGGCGGCTTGTGCAGCCATCTGCTCCACCTCTGCCCTGCCCTCGTTCGATAGCGGCCGATCCGGATCGACGTCCTTGGACAGGCTTTTTCCGTGCTGTACTAGACAGAGGGCCATTGTCACCTCGCCCAATTCTCCATAGCACTCCCCTGCGAGCTTAGCAAAGATACCGGGGTTAAGTACGTTTTCGATACAACTAGCTATAGCCGAAATTTGACAGCATGTGGTGTAAGTCACTGAAAACAAAGGGCAGAAAAATCGAGTTACACCAGGTAGGGCTGTTCTAAGGTAGGAACACCTAAAAAACGACCGGGATGGGGTCAGCAACGACGGCCTTGAATATAGCCTTCTGGGAGGAGGTCAGGTCGGTGATCTTGGGCAGCTGTTGGCCTCGCAGATCGTGGGTGACAGCATGGACGGGTTCGAGAACTTCCAAGGCAGAACTGGCGCTCATCGAGAGCTTTCCCTGGAGCTGTTGCTCCAGAACCCGCTCCAGCAGGTAGGCCAGGACGCAGACGAAGACGTGGCCCCGAACCGCTTCTTCGTTCCAGTGCCAAATCGGCCCCAGATGCAGAAAGTCTTGGATCGCTCTGAAGGCCACCTCGATTTGGGTCAGGGTGAGATAGCCGCGACTAGATCCAGAAGCGACAGTTGACTGGAGTTGCTCTGCAGCAAGAACAAGCCATCGATTCGGGCGTCGCGCTCGATGACGGCCTCGCCGGGGACGGCCTCGAATTCCAGCCGGATCCACTCACTCCACTCGCCCCAGTCCTCTCTCAAAGTTACGCAGAGAGGGATACCAGCAAACCCTGGGTCTTCTGGCATACCTACTGGAGCAGCAAGACGGGTGAGAAGTGCACCGGTCCCTACCAGGATCGAAAGAAGATCATGGCAACACTCTGCCGCAAGGTAGGGGTTCCCTACTTCCGTTTCCACGCGCTGCGCCACGCCGGCGCCTCACTCATGGAAGGGGCTAACGTGCCAATCGGATCCATTCAAAGAATCCTTGGACATGAGCAGCGCAAGACTACGGAGACCTACCTTCACAGTCTCGGGGAATCGGGAGCGACAAGCACTTGAACTTTATGAGCAAGCGAGGGGAATTTCCCACACGGATTCACACACAGTGGTTCGCTTCCCGAAAAGCAGGTCAGCATAGGTTATGGGTAAGTCACTGAACAATATGGGGATACGGTGGTACGCCCGGCAGGATTCGAACCTGCGACCTACGGATTAGAAGTCCCAGGCTCGAAAAAGAGAATCACTACGAAACGTTAAGAAACACAACAAGTTCCTCGGATTTTTCGCCACCGAGAAAAGTGGAAAGTTGAGCAAGATTGAGTTTTGGACCGGGCGAAAAGCGGGCCAACGATTTCGCGCCACTCTTCAGGTTCGAATTCAGATTCCAAAGGAAGGTTTATGTACGAGCTTGTGCACTGTCTACCGGCACTCGTGCACCAGATCCTAAATCTGTTGGACAGCAATGTGAAATCTAACGAAATCTACCGAAAACTCAAATGGTTCCTGGGTTTTTGCCGCATCGATCGAGTGATTTCTGACGATATCCCATAGGTTTCTGACTGGACGATAACTGGATGACACTTCTTGAAGAGTCCTCAGGTTCTGCCCAACAAGATTCTTAACTCCGCTACCCGGCAGCGCCACTGGTCCACTAACAAGGCGAAGACTTATTTCTTAGCGAAGCAAGAGCGATTCTGTTCTCAGTTGAAGTAGGAGAACAGAATCGAAGCGAAGGCAACTCCACTGAGCGTCACCGGAGCCCAGGCTAGGCTTCGTTTCCAGAGAGGGACAACGTCGTGCCAATTGGAGAGCGCCATGGCTCCAGCAATGAATCCAGAGGTCAGCAGGAAATAGAGCAGACCGCAGATCAGGGCAGTGGCAAGTAGGACGATCACACTCCCAACCTGAGCGACTTCTAAGGCAGCCACCTTGTCTAAGAACAGGACAACCGCCTGGCCCATCAGATAGGCCACGATCGTGATCTGGGCCAGGTTGAAGACTCGCCGATGCGCTCCCTTGACCTGGATTCTCAGATTGAACGTGAGGGCCTCAACGACAGCGATCATGACCGCCACCTGGGGACCGAAGTGAAGCATGGCAGCAAAGACAAAGATATCACTCAGAGTGATCCACATCCGGTCTTTGTAAAGCGCAATTCTGACCGGAAAGCAGGTGGCCAGCACCGTCAGTCCGGCCAGATAGAGCCAGTTCATATCCGGTCGTCTGAGAGCGTGGTAGGCGCAGTAGAGGAAAACCGGCACGGCGGCCACAATGACGGCCAGGATGTAGGCTTTGGCCTGGCTCGGAAGCGAGTCTTTAAAGAACCGGATCTGGCTCAGCCTCAGCAACCTGCTCCCCGTGTAGCCTCTGTGCTCACGCGCCTCTTGGTGGTGTACCTTGACTCTGTAGGCGTAATAGATGCCCAGAATAAGCGGCACCCCAGCCAGGGCTGCGAAAAGATCGATGGGTCTACTGGAGAGAAAAAGCAGGACTGCGGTCGAGGCATTGATGAAGGTCGTGGGTGAGAGCCACAGGAAATGGTCCTTCCATAACTTCGCCAGCGGTTGGGAGGTGACCAAAGCCACGGCCCCGGCAACCAATGTTGAATTGATCATGAAGTAAAGAAACCCACAAAGAAGAGCGGCGATCAGGAGGCCGGGGACATCTGCCAGCCGAGTGGAATCCAGACTGACGGTCCCGCCTCCCAGTCGATCGAAAACCTGAGCGACCAGGAAGGCCCCCAGTGCCACCTGGGCCACATTGAACAGGTACTTGTAGGTTTGCTTGATTCGGACCTTCAGGCTCGCGATCAGTCCTTCGATGGCCGCGATGACCACCGCTACGGCGGGACCGAAGAGTAAGATCGAAGCGAAGATGAAGAAATCACTGACGCTGATCGTAACTGATGCCTTCTTCCCGGCAGCTAACTGCACCTTGACCGCAAAACAGCTCGTCACAGCGGTCAAGGCAGCCAGGTAGAGCCAGTTTCCATTGGGGGAGTTCAGCACCGCATACAGACAGTAGGGAAGCAGCGAACACCCCAGCAACGTGATCGCCAGGACGTACAGCTTCGCCTGCAACGGAATCTCGTCCTTAAAGAAGGACAGGCTCCCTTTGCTCCCTTTGCTCCCGTTGGACCCGGCCGAAGCACTGGAAGGGCTAGACTCGTTCATTTTCCTCAGCCTCGCCTCACTCAGTTGGGATCACCCGCCAGGGCGTCCGAATGAAGATGTACCTCGGTGTGATCGGACCAGAAGACGCCATCGGACCAGAACACGCCATCGGACCAGAAGACACCATCGCTCCAGAACACCCCGTCGCTCCAGAAGACCCCGTCACTCCAGAACACACCATCGGTCCAGGCCAGAGTGCCGTCACTCCAGAAGACGCCGTCGGACCAGAAGACACCATCGCTCCAGAAAACGCCATCGCTCCAGAACACCCCATCTCCCCAGAACTGGTGGATACCGGGATCCACCAAGCCGGAGTAGATGATCTGATCGCCATAGGCGAAGGCTCCACCCGCCCAGATCTCTTCCGGGCCGTTTTCCCCATCCAGGATCCAGACCGGGTCCACGTCGTCGTGCAGGCTCTGGCTATTCATGTTCACTTTTGCAGCTAGTTCCACGGCGATCTTGGAATTGACCATCCCGTTGCCCTGCTCCAGCATCGAGGGCTGAGTCAACTTGGTGGCGCTGTGAAGCAGAATCAGTTTGGTGACGTTGGGATTGAGGTCGCTATTGACCTCCATCATCAGTGCCACGGTCCCGCTCACCACCGCCGTGGCCATACTGGAGCCACTCAGCGTGGCGTAGTCGTCTCCCGCGCTGAGCTCCGGGTGAGCTGTGGCGATGACGCTGTCCGTGGCCGAGGTCGAGGTGATGGCATTTCCCGGAGCACTCAGATCGGGCTTGAAAAGGCCATCGTGATAGGTGGGGCCCCGAGAGGAATAGGTAGTGGCGATATCGTCCGTGTGGGTCACGGTCCCCCGGGTGTTAACGGCTCCCACGGTCACCGCCGTGGGATCAATGCCGGGGCTGGTGATGCCGCCCCAGACCTTCGGATACTCATCGGTTCTGCCTAGATTTCCGGCCGAGACCACGGCCACAATCCCCGCCCCTACCAGCCGCTCGACGGCCTGGCACAGGGGGTCCTGGGCATAGGGGGCGTCAGGGGGGTGCCCTAGCGAGAGATTGGCCACCCGGATGCCGTGCTGGTCTTTTTCGGCGATGACCCAGTCGATGGCCTTAATCAGATTGCTGGTCAGTCCGGTCCCGTCCGCACCCACCACCTTGACATCCACGAAGTGGGCCCCTGGCGCGATGCCCATATAGCTCTCGTCCGACTGGCTCCCGCTGCCACCGATGATGCCCGCCACATGGGTTCCGTGGCCGTACTCGTCTACATTGGACGCCACAATCTGAGTGGTCCCTGAGGTAAAGTCGACGGCCGCTTGGATGCCTCGACCCCAATCCAACAGATCCGGATGAGGATCGATGCCCGAGTCGAGGACCGCGACACCGACATCGAGTCCAAGCGGAACCTTTCCTCTCACTTTCACATCGATCGCGTCGACTCCCAGTGTCGCCCTGAGGTGACTCGTCGAGTCATCCTGGGTTGGATCATCCTGGGTTGGATCATCCTGGGATCCATCCGTTGAGTCCTCCCCGGTTGCTGACTGCCCGCTTTCGGGCCCCGTGCTCGTAGCCGATTTCTGAGTCGTAGGCTTTCCACTGAGGCGGACCACCTGATCCACGCTCACGTGCTGGACGGCGGCGGATCCGGCCAGGGCGTCGATCTGGGCTGCAGTGAGCCGATCGGCATAGCCATGGACCAGGGGTAGGGAGTCCGGATCGGAGCCGTCGTGGCCTTCCTCGAAAGCCTCCTTCTTGAGCTGGACGATCACCCGCATGGGGTAGTCGTAGTGGGGATGAGCCGAAAGGAACTCGACCTCTTCCTTCAAAGCAGGAGACAGTTTCTTGGCGATCCCGGGGGGAAGTTGGGCGTGCAGGTTTACCGTCAGGAACAGTCCGCCCAGGATTCCCAGTACGATTCGCCAGTCTCTCTTATTGGATTTCAATATTGTCTTCATGGCTTTATCTCTCCGCTTGCTTATCTGATGAACAAATGAGGTTCCTTTTTTCCACATGGCGATCAGTCTCCTTCGAAGTCGCTCCAGAGGATGGAATCACTCCACAAGATGGAGTCTGACCACAGAATCGAGTCGCTCCAGAAGATGGAGTCCGACCAGAGAATGGAATCGCTCCAGAAGATGGAATCACTCCACAGAATGCTGTTGCCCCAGAGGTCCGCTCCGGGCGAAACCAGATCGCTGTAGAAGACCCGATCGCCGAAGACGAAGGCGCCTCCCGAGAAGACCTCTTCGGGTCCATTCTCGCCTTCGAGGACCCAGTGAGGATCGACGTTGGCTAGTATCGTCTGGCTTGCCACATCGACTACCTCGGCCAGCTTGACCGCCGTATAGGCGTTCAAAAATCCGTTGCCCTGCTCCAGAGGATGGACGTTGTCCATCTTGCTGGCGGTCAGCAGCAGAATCGCCTTGACGAGATTGGGATGCAGGTCGGGATTGGCCTCCAGCATCAGCGCCGCCACGCCGCTCACGAAGGGTGTCGACATGCTGGTACCGCTCAAGGACATGTGGTATTCGTCGACCACGAGTTCCGGATAGTCATTGGCAATCTTGCAATTGGCTGCCTTCAGCGAAGGGATGGCATTGCCGGGAGCTACTAGATCGGGCTTGAATAGTCCGTCCGGCATGGTGTACCCCCGGGAGCTGTAGGTGGTAGCCACATCATCGTAGTGGGTAGCAGTCCCCTGGGTGTTGACAGCTCCCACGGTGATGACCGAAGGCTCCGTACCAGGGCTGGTGATGCCACCCCAGATCTCCGGATATTCGCTGGTTCTTCCCAGGTTGCCCGCCGAAACTACGGTCACGATTCCCGCCTCCACCATGGCACGCACGGCTTGACACAAGGGATCGGTTGTATAGGACTCGATTGGCGGATGGCCCAGGGAAAGGTTGGCTACACGGATGTTGAGTTTTTCTCGGTACGTGATTACCCACTCGATGGCCTGAATGAGATTACTCGTCAGACCACTACCATTTCCATCGATCACCCGGACGTCCACCAGGTCGACACCGGGTGCAACGCCAGTGTACTGATTGCCAGTGGCTCCGTTCCCACCTGCGATGCCCGCGACGTGAGTTCCGTGACCGTACGGATCCTTGTCTTGAGCTGACTGGATCTTTAGAGACGTAAGAGAAGTACCGGTGAAATCGATGCGTCCCACCACCCGGCCCAGGAGATCAAGGTGCTCGGAGAGGCCTGAATCGAAGACGGCCATCGTGACGCCACTGCCCTGGTAGCCAATCTGATTCTGGGCGCTGGAGCCGGAGTAGGACTGCTCCAGGCCGATCGTGGCCAACAGCGCGTTCGATCCGGCAGCGACAGAGCTGCTGCCAGCCACCTCAAACTCGATCTGGACATTGTCGATGTAGAAATAGCCCTCCACCTCATCACTCGATGAGTTCAGAGGATCCTCACGCGTGAGCAGAAACCGCACTTCGGTGTCCGCCGCGATGTGAGAGGAGATGTCGTAACTAGCGCTGGCGCCGCTGACATCCACGTCGTCTTCGATCACGTAGGTGGTCAGAGTCGTCCAGCTTCCCCCACCACTGCGGACCTGGACCTTGAGAAACCCTTCATTGGAACGGGCCTCGTAGCCGTAGTCATAACTCAGCGTGGCGGAAGTCGAACCCGAGAGGTTCGCTCCTCGCGTCGCCGTCCAGGGTCCATCATCCTCTTCGTTGTAGTCTCCCAGATACAGACAGCTGCCGGAGGCACAGTAGGAATCGCTTAAGACTTGTACCAGTCCATCGTCGGATCCGTCCGACTCACCGGCCTCTTGCCATTGGGTACTCCAGTTCACGCTACCGTCGTTGCCCGTATAGTCGGTCCCCGAGTCGAAGTCGTCGGCCACCGTCTGGACCTGGCTGCTGGCATCCAGCGGCATGTCCAGGGTGATGTACTCCAGAATGGGTGATCTCAACAGACCATAGACGGCCTGAACCGGCACCCGGGAGGCGTAGCCGTGGATCAAAGGCAAGGCCTTGGCGTTCTGCAGCCCCAGGGGATTTGCCCGGGGGTTGAAGAAATCTGGATTGACCTGGATGATCAGCGGAAGCTCGGAGGCGTAATCCCGCTTGTCCTCCAGGATCTCCAAGACTTTAGCCAGGCCGGGGGAGAGCTTGTCTTTGGGTCCCTTCGCTCCGAAGGCCGGAGCAACGAGCAGAAAAATAGTGAAAACGGTGAAGGTGACGAGAACAATTTGGACTGCAGGGAGTCCGGACCAAAAGCGTTTCATGGCAAAACCTCCCAAAGGTGGTTTCACGCATCCACTTTCGGCAACTGATCGACCTTATCGCAGTGGACTTAGGTCTCAGCTTTGCGCTCCGAGTCTTTCGTGCTCAGGTAGCCCTTTCGCTGTGGGCTGCGAAAACTAAACTGTTAAACGGGGAGTTGTGAATACTGATTTCAAGACTCCCTTCCTCACCGATCCTTTTCGGACAGCGGGCGGGGAAACTTTGTGACGCTCATCACACTTTTGGGGTACCACTGGGCCTCGTTGACGACGAATGCGGAGACGATGATGAAGATGATGACGATGACGGCGACAGTGATGGCGGTTAAGTCGGAACTACCTCGTTTGTCCTAAAACCTGCGGGGAATTTGCTGACAAGGGTTGAGGTGGCCCTTGGAATGAGCCCTGCAGGCGACATTCAATCCGCCTTTTCCGCTGACACCTCGGAATGTTGTTCGCTGCGAAGCTGGTCGTGTGCTTGAAACTGCCATCCTTGTCCCTGTGTCTCGAAAAGGCGACCCATTCTTTTCAGCCACAAGCTTTTCGTGGTCGCATGACCGCTTGGTCTGCGCGGAATGACTGCTCTTGGCCGAGCCTGTGTGAAAAGTCACGATCGTCCGAACACCATAGGTAGCCTCCAAGTCTCGCGCGTTGCGCGATTAATTGCCGTTGAAGCAGATATCTCTCCGTTGTTAGACCTCTAGCCTTACTTGAAATCTTGCCGGGCTTAGGGACGATTTGAGCTTGGCACAGGGACAACGAGACGCTCGGCAAGCTTTTCGATCGGCTCTGTGACGAGGGTGCCGAAAGCGTGGAGCAGGAGGGCGAGCGGCGGAGTATCAGGTAGACGGGAGCGAGGTCCCATGATGGCACGGACGCTCACCTCCACCAGTGGCAACGCCCGAAAAGGAGGATGGAGAATGAGGATAGGATTGATCTTTGCCTGTCTGGTTTCAATGGCCCTACCCGTGGCAGCGGAGAGGATTTTCCCAGAGCAGGCCTCCTCTAGGTTCTTTGAACGCGCTGACTACCTCGAACTTCCCCACATCGGACACCTTGTTGCCTTGGTGTCTCCCTCTCTCAACGATAAACTGTAAACTAAGATATTAGGTCACTGACTCGGATGCCGATCACTCGGAGCCAATCTTCCACATTTCGACCGAGCACAGAGATGTCCGGGTGTTGGGATTCTGGCAAAGAGTTGGAAGCCCCCCTCTCCAGGTACTTTGAGCTAACCCAACCTTCTCCACAGCGGGTAGTGACGCGCCACCAGTTGCGGCTATCGTCGACTATTTGGACCGCTTCCTCTTTGCGAAGCGTACAAAGAACCGGATGCTCGGTCGACGGGCCCGTGCGCAAGTTGAGGCCGAGCGGCTTGACGTAACCTGTCAAAAGGGACTCCGGGGGCTGTCGTTCGACCAAGGCGGCCACGATTTCTGGTTCGAACGCAAGCACAGAAATAGAGTAGAGGATGGCTACTACCGAGAAAGTAGCCAAAAAGCGGTTCACGACAAAACCTCCCTGAGGTGGTTTCGCAATCCACTTTCGGCAACTGATCGACCTTATCGCAGTGGACTTAGGTCTCAGCTTTGCGCCCTGACCTTTCGTGCTCAGATAGCCCGTTCGTTGCGGCTGCGAAGGTTAAATTAGTTGAAGGTTGTGCTTGCTGCTTTCAAGCGTTCCTTCCTTACGAGAACCCTTTTCGGCCAGCAAGCGGGAAAGCTTTGTGAGGAGCCTCACATTATTGTCGAACCACAAGTACTAAAACTATAAACTTCCGTTCTCAAGCCTTTGATCTGTCCCTATTGGGAAGATCTTCTTAATTTAGACCTTTAGTAGTAGATGCTAAACAAAGAACATTAAAGATCCGTTTGCACATGACGATACTAATCTTGTGAGAAGGGAGAAAGAAAAGGCGAGATGGGAAGAAATGGACGAACTAAAATCCTCCAGATACAGCCTAATGCTCCCTTCAAAGTCACGGAGATTATCAGGCCGAAGCCAATCACTAGAGTCCGCGGGACCCCAAGTTTTGTCCCTGGTGTGATCCATCATTGCGGCCGAGAGATCCCGATTGTGGATGTTCGATTGAAGCTTGGTATGGAAGCCACTGAATGCTCAGAGAAAACCCGCGTCGTGGTGCTTCACATAGACAATGTGGAGATGGGTCTGCTAGTGGATCAGGTTTTGGGCGAAGGTGATCTAAAATAGCGACAATCCCTCATCGCATAGTGGAGCGATCACCAGGCGACATCTTTTGTCCGAGTCGGACTCAGTGAACATGCCTCCACGTCTTCTGGTTGACGACGTTGTGGATCGTCTTCTGACTCACATCGTAATGCCTTTTTCACGCTCGCTACACTCGGGAAAACCACGGGCATATCTGTCCAGACAGGACCCGTTACGATCCGTGCAATCGTGCTCTGGGACACTGCAAATTGCCTCGAGAGCTGGCGCTGAGACGCGAGGGTCATCGCATAGAGATACCGAAATCGTCTCTACCGATACGTTGCTCCGGATGGCACCGTGCGGAAGCGGTAAGAACCGGCGGATCTGCGCTCAGATTAAGGAAAGGGAGCACGGCTATGGATGGCGGGTCCGAGCCAGTGTCGGAGGTATTCCCGAATCGCTCGATATCTCGTTTGAGCTCCTGTGTTGACTGGTAGCGATCTTGGACATCTTTGCTGAGAGCCTTCAAGATTATTGCTCAAGCTCCAGTGGCACCTCGGGATTAACGGTCGTCGGAGCTGGGGGTGTGGAGTTGAGGGTCTGATTCAGGATCTGGACGGCTGTTTCGCCCTGAAATGGTGGCCTACCCGTTATCAGTTCGTACAGGACCGCACCCATCGAGAAGACATCGGTCCGGACATCGATTCCCTGGCCGAGAGCTTGTTCTGGAGACATGTAGGAAATCGTTCCCATCGGCGTGCTGGGAACGGTCAACCTCGTAGGAACCTCGGCACCGCTCTCCAAGCCCGTCAACTTGGCGATTCCAAAGTCAAGGACCTTGACCTTCCCTTCGGGCGTGATCTTCACATTGGCGGGTTTCAGGTCCCGGTGAATGATGCCCTTCTCATGAGCTGCTTCCAGTGCCTCGGCCATCTGAAGAGCAATCTTCAGGCTCTCCTCTACAGGAATCGCTCCCGTCTGGATGCGTTCAGCCAGTGTCTCCCCTTCCACCAACTCCAACACCAGGGCGTGCTTGTCGTCGGAATCCTCCAGACCGTAGATCGAGGCGATATTGGGATGATTCAGCGACGCCAGGACCTGGGCTTCTCGGGAGAAACGGGCCATGCGTTCCCGGTCTGCGGCAAAGGCTTCAGGTAGGACTTTCAGGGCCACATCGCGATTGAGCTTCGTATCGGTGGCGCGATAGACCTCACCCATGCCGCCTTCGCCCAGCTTCGACGTGATCTTGTAATGCGAGATGGTCTGGCCGATCACGATGCTGTTCCCTCAGTTGTCGGTGGGCACCAGTCGCTTGAGCTCTTCGAACCAGTTCTGGACCACAACCAATCGTGTCTTCTCGGTCTGCTCGACTTCCTTGAGCATCAAGAAGCGCTGCCCATCAGGAGAAATATCATAGTGCCGCTCGGTGGGATGAGAGCCCTCATGGTAACCTGGCGAGACCACCATCTCGGGGTTGCCCTTTGTGAACGTAGGCTCGGTTTCGACCTTGACCATCATCAAGGCCCCATCAAGCGTGCGGTAGAACAGCTCCCTGCCTTGCGATCCCCAGAGTGGAACCCTCCCCCCACCGTTTGAGATGTACCACTTTCCTACCCCCACGTTCGGGAAGGGGCTGACAAAGACCTCCTCCCGTCCCAGCTCATTGGAGGCGTAGGCTATCCACCGCCCATCGGGCGAGATCTGGGCATCGCCTTCCATCGCCGTTGTCTTAAGAAGCACCTGAGCACGGCGCTCACCCTCCATCGACATCAGCTGGAGGTCCCGGTACGTTTCAGGTTCAGCCTGCGAGAAAACCAGACTCTTTCCGTCAGGCGAAAAGCACATGGGGATCTGTCTGTGGGGGCTGCTCGTGAGGCGTTGGGCGAGACCCGTGCCATCAGCCGCCTTCCAGAATAGATTCCATTGCCCTCCATCCCGATCCGACGCGAACACCAGCCGCAACCCATCAGGAGTCCAGAGCGGAAAGCCGTCCTTAGCCGGATCCAAGGTAAGACGGTTGGACACCTTGCGTACCAGGTCATAGATCCATACGTCAGCGTTGTCTGAGTCGGTCACAGTGACTGCCAGCCGCGTCCCATCCGGCGAGACTCGAGGAGAACGGTACGGGCCTGGCTCCGCCGTCAAGGGTTCCTCGTTTCCCTCAGGATCCACCCAAACCAGCGTCTTCTCCCCTTGCTCCTTATCATGAGGAACATAAGCCAACGTTCCTGTCTCGGATATGCTGTAGTGCACTCCATTCACCATCCAGATCCCCTCCACAACCGGAGTGGAAGGTCCCGTGACCCCGAGATTTTTCAGATCGAACGGTGCCGCCAACAGAGTGCCGCGCTGGGCGTAGATAAGATGACCTGTCGGTACGTAATGGCCATGCAAACCGGGACTGATCAGGTCCTTCTCCTCGCCCGTTTCCAGAGACAGGACCCCAACTGAGTAAGTCCGTCCAAGGGTACCAAACCCTTGGAAGCTGAATAATACCGCCTGGACTCCTGGAAGAATTTGGGGAAAGAACCCGCCAACGACACTGGGCAGTCTTTCGGGGGTCCCTCCGACGTCCGAAACTCGCCACAGTCCAGGCCTTTTCCCGAACACGATCATGCCATCTTGACCCCAACTGGCGCCACGCCCTATCCCCACTTTGCAGAGGGTCTGGGGTGCTCCGCCAGACAGGGATACTTTCTTCAATTCTCCTGTGCCCCCTTTGAGGGGCATCTCAGTAAAAAAGCCCACCCATTGCCCTTCTGGCGAGAAAAACGGGACGCGAGCACCCTCCGTGCCGGGGAGCGGATTGGCCTCAAGTTGGTCCAGGGTCTGGACGTATACTCGCCGGATTCCGTCTTGGGTAGCGGTGTAAGCCAGCTTGGTCCCATCGCGTGATAGAGTCACGGATGGAGCCGCCGAGATCGTCGCGCCCTCAGGGACGACAACAGAGAACCGGGGAACCTTGGGTTGGGTGGGTTGGCCATCATACCCGATATTCCAGAAAACAAAGCCGAGGAGAAGACCCGTCGCCAAGGCCATCAAGGCAATTACGACTGCCGGGATTGGCTGTCGCCACCTCGATTGCATCGCTGCCTCTGGCGCCGTGGCTGGAAACGAATGGATGTGAGCCTGAGCCTCCAGCGAGTGTGTGATGTCGGTAATTACATCCTCCAAATCCGTCCGCACCTCATGGACAAGCTGGTAGCGTCGGTCCGGCTTCTTGGCCAGCATTTTCTTGACCGTGTGCTGAAGGAGCACCGGAGTGTTGTCCAGATGTTTGGTGACAGCGCCGGGGATTTCTTTGAGGATGGCATTGGCCGTCTCCACAGGGGTGTCTTTCTTGAACGGATGAACACCCGTGAGCATCTCGTAGAGCACCACACCGAAGGAGAAGATGTCTGACCGTGGATCGACCTCCTGCCCTCGGATCTGTTCCGGAGACATATAGGGTAGCGTGCCCAGTGTGGCACCTGATGCGGTCAGGCTGCTGCTCAGGGTGTTTCCCTGACTGTCCTCTTCCTCCGTCGAAGTCAACCGCTTGGCCAAACCAAAGTCCATCACCTTCACATGCCCTTCCGGCGTGAGCATGATGTTGGCGGGCTTCAGATCCCTGTGGACGATGTTCTGTTTGTGGGCAGCCTCTAGGGCCTCGGCAATCTCCACGGCCTTCTGAAGGGCATCCTTCAACTCCAGCGGCCCCTTCGACAATCGGTCCTTGAGCGACTGGCCTGCTATGTACTCCATCGAGATGAAGGACTGCTCCCCGTCTTCCCCCACCTCATGGATGTGGCAAACGTAGGGGTGATCCAGAGCAGCCGCTGATCTTGCTTCTCGCAGAAAGCGTTGCCTGGCAGCCGGGTCTTGCTGCATTTCCTGGGACGGGAATTTGAGGGCGACCTTGCGTTCTAGCCCGCATTTCTCATCGCCTGTCGTAGCGAGGCGTCGCAAGTGCCGTCCTGGCAAGGCTTGCGACCGAGGCCTCCGCAGTCGTACTTGTACAGTACGTCGAGGAGGCCGACCGAGCGAAACACAGCCAGGGCGGATGATTGCGGCGACGTAGTAGACCGGCGATGAGAAATGCGGGCTAGGGGGCCGGTGTCCTGGACCAGATACACCTCACCCATGCCGCCTTCACCGAGTTTCTCCAGGATGCGATAGTGGGAGATGGTTTGGCCGATCAAAGGCGTCTCCAGGATACAGAGGAGTCTATCTACCGAATACTAGAGCCTTGGGTCTGGAAGGGCAATCTCAGAGGACGGTTGATGTCTTTTGCAGCTGCCGAACCTCATCCTGGGTGAGGAGCAGGAGCAGCATCCTGCTTCACGCCGATGTTAGTCAACGCCTGCCTCGCGCTCACTGCGAGGGGGGACAGCGGTAAGCGACAACAGGCGGTTTCCTGAGCATTGCGGATATAGAGGCGGTCGCCAACCACCACCGGATGATTCCACGTCCTGCCTTCAAGCGCCTGGATGCGAGCTAGCTCGGTGTGCCCCGCCGGGTCGGCTTTCAGAAGCACCACCGCGCCTCGCTCGCCGTCGCCCGACTAGCAAATAGCCACCAGGTATGATTAATTAAGATGCCGCACAGCATCGGTCCGGCCACCGGGGCCATCAACATAGTCAACGGTCCCCCATCTTGGACCAGGTTTGGCAGGAAACGCATCGCCACCATGTCGGCGATCAACAGCAACGGAGGCCAGATGCGTAGCAGTCGAAACGGCGACGGGTTGGTTTGTGAGGATTCTGGTTCAGCCGTGGAGCGGCGAGCTGCCAATCGGTCGCGCCCGCCACCGCCACCTAGCCCTCGAGGCTGTTGTAGACGATCTCGATCCAGCGCTCCGTTGAGATGAAACCCCAGCTCCAAGAGTCCCATTTGTCCGGAAGGCCGGCCTGTTTGGCCTGCGACAAAGTCTTGCCCGATTTTCTCAGCTCACGGATGTGGCTGATCGTCTCCCCCAACATGCCGTGAAACTGCTTCAAATCGCCCAGGGTCGATAGCGGCCCATGCCCGGGAATGACCTTCACGTCGGCCGGTAGCCGTTCGACCACTTGGGCAACGTTCTTCCTGTAGCCCTCGGGATTGCCTCCGCTGTTGACGTCGACATAGGGAAAGCGACCGGCGAAGAATTGATCCCCCATGTGAACGACGTTCGATCCTTTGAAGTAGATGATGCTGTCGCCATCTGTGTGCCCCCCGGGGACATGGAAGACGTCAATCTCCTCACCGTTGAAATGGATGGTCAACGAATTGTTAAAGGTGATCACCGGGAGGGCCGGGCCGGAGAGCTGCCCGGCCAATCGTTTGCGGACGTTGCTGTGCGCCACAATCGGTGCGTCCTTTCCGAACGCGGGATTAGCACCCGTATGGTCGCCGTGATGGTGCGTGTTGATGAGGAACTTCAGCTTGCCCTGGGTGAGCTTGCGCGTGGCGGCGCGGATCTTTTCCGCCAGCGGGAGGAATTGATCATCGATCATCAGCACGCCGTCGTCGCCGATCGAGAGGCCGATGTTTCCGCCCGCGCCACTGTCGAGCACATAGATGTTCCCGGCCACGTGGTGGGTCTGGAACTCGACTTTTGAAAAATCCCGCTGCGAGACGGCCTGATGGGCAAACAGCAGAAGACAGACCCCCAAAGCCGCCAACGTCATTCGTTTCATAGCAACCCCCCGAGAAAGAAATGAACCGGCATTTGGCATCGTTTCCATTTCCCTACTCTCCCTCACTGCTGTCCGGTTTAGATTGTAGAGATCGTCTATAAGTTACATGGGTATAGTAGGTTGCGACGAGGAAGGGGTGTGACGCATTTGAATTTTCGTGGCTTCTCCTTGGCCCCGTACCCAGACGGTCAGAGGCGTAGTCCAGTCTCTGGCCATGAACCCAAGACGAACGATTTTTGCCCAGCTGATGGAGGGGATTCACCGGGAACAGTTCCAGCGCTGTGTCGAGCGTTACGGAGGAGACCGCCGGGTGCGCCGCTTCTCGTGCCGGAACCAGTTTCTGGCCATGGCCTTCGCGCAGTTGACGTACCGGGAGAGCTTGCGGGACATCGAGGCCTGCCTGCGCTCCCGAAGCGAGCTGCTCTATTCGCTGGGATTTCGCGGGGAGGTGGCCCGCAGCACCCTGGCCGAAGCCAACGAAACACGGGACTGGCGTATCTACGCCGACTTGGCGCAGAAGCTCATTGTCAAAGCCAGACGCCTGTATGCCAACGAGCAACTCGGTCTGGAGCTGGGGGAGACAGTCTATGCCTTCGACTCGACCACCATCGACCTGTGCTTGAGCTTGTTTCCCTGGGCCCACTTTCGCAAGCGCAAGGGCGCCATCAAACTGCACACCCTGCTGGACTTGCGGGGTCCGATCCCCACCGTCATCGAGATCACCCAGGGAAAGTGCCACGACGTCAACCTGTTGGATTCCCTCGTCATCGA
Organism: Acidobacteriota bacterium; assembly: GCA_965218775.1. Lineage (GTDB taxonomy): Bacteria > Acidobacteriota > UBA6911 > RPQK01 > JAJDTT01 > CAUZIZ01. The sequence continues at coordinate 611,161 of CBDCLS010000003.1, forward strand.
GCCCGGTGCCTTTTACGTCATGGACCGGGGTTATCTCGACTTTGCTCGTCTGCATGTCGTTCATCAAGCTTGCGCCTACTTTGTGATTCGGGCCAAGAAGAATCTCCGCTTTACTCGCTACACCTCTCGAGCACGGACCGATCAGCCCGGAGTTCGCAGCGATCACACCGGGCGCTTGGCCTTGCCAAAATCTCGGCAAGACTATCCAGAGCACTTGCGAAGAGTTCGCTTCTTCGACGCTCCCACCAACAAATCTCTCGTCTTCCTGACGAACAATTTCACCCTTCCGGCCCTCAGCGTCGCCTCCCTCTACAAACTCCGCTGGCAGGTGGAGCTGTTCTTCAAGTGGATCAAGCAGCACCTGCGAATCAAGACCTTCTACGGCACCTCCGACAATGCCGTTCGCACCCAGATCTGGATTGCTGTCTGCGTTTACCTCCTCATCGCAATCCTGAAAAAGGAACTCAAGCTTCCCCAAAGTCTACACAGTATTCTGCAGGTTTTGAGCGTGACCGCATTCGAGAAAGTTCCCATTTATCAACTACTTATGAGACCTAGCTTGCAGGAAGCCCACAGTCCTAGCTCTAACCAGTTGACTCTATGGGACTTATAACCGGACACTAGTGACTCTCCCTATTTAAATTGACTGCCTTCAGTCCTAAGTCCCAACTCTAACAGCCGATTAGGTGCATATGTTAATTCCGAAGAATAGATGGGGCGATTCTCCCCACCATAAATACCTAGATTCACTTCCCTGTTGGCACCAGGCGCTTGAGTTCTTCGAACCAGTTTTGCACGACATGCAGTCGGGTCGGGTCCGGTGGGTGGGTACCCTTGACGACGTACAGGTAACGCCCATCGCTGGAGACATCGTAGGAGACGCCGGGGGTGTCCACGTAGTCGGTCTCAAAAGCAAGCTCGGGTGGGTCCCATTGGAGCCGAGGATGGGTTGAGATCCGCACAACCATCCAGCGATGTCCCACGTGGTAAAAGAGTTCTCCAGAGGGGGCCCAAACGGGCTCCATGGCGCCCTCGGTTGAAACCTGGTACACCTGCTCCCCGTCCGGGAAGGATCGAATCCAGATCTCCTGCTGGCCCGTCTCGTCTGAGAAGTAGGCCACCCAGCGCCCATCCGGGGAGAAAGTGGGGTGCCAGTACCGTACGCCTGGTGGAGGTTCCAGCCATTTGATATTCGGCTGCTGCCCCACAAAAAGGAACCCAAGCCCTTTGCGGATAATGTCGTTAAAAACCAAGGTGCTCCCATCCGGTGACCAATCACCAAGCCGCAGCTGGCCACTGTCAAGTGCTATGAGCTCCCTCTCCTCTTGAGCACCCAGGCGCCTTTCGACAATCGACCTCTTTTCACCCTCCCGGACTATGAAAGTAATGCTGTCTTCACTAGGATTCCACTTTGGCCATCCCCTTTGGCCGGTTCCTACCAATCTGTGACCCTCCCCCCTTTGTAGGTCATAAATCCAGACGTAGTCTTTGACGTCCGCCACCTGAACGGCCAGTCGCTGATTGTTCGGTGACAGTTCTACGACGCCGTAGACCCTCTCCGGAACAGGCAGCAACTCCGTTTTCCCATCCCTGCCCACCCGGGCGATGCGACCCACCGAGACATCCCCGCCAGGGCAATAGACCACGGTTCCGGTATCTGAGAAGCTCACCTGAACCTGGGCGAAAAGCGAGTCCACTGTCATCCCATGCAGCACCGGTTGGGGCTCGCCTAGGACTTCCAGGTGCTCGAGATCAAACGGAACGGCCATCAAGACCCCGGTTCGAGCAAAGAGCAGATGGCCGGAGGGAACATAGCGGGCGTCGTAACCACCCTCGATCAAGAGTTTCCTCTCCAGCGTCTGAAGAGAAAGCGCATAAACGCTTGAGAAATCCTCCCTGATACTGGTCGAACTTCTCACTGTCACAAGCGCCCAGTGACCATCCGGAAGAATCTGGTCGAAGTGGTCTTGAATACGACCAATCGTCCTGGCTTCCCCCCCGCCGGCCGGGACGGACATCAAAACCCGTCCTTCGACGGCCCCGAAGTAGATCATGCCGTCGCCCGCCCACGTGGCCCGGATCGGGGTTTGTGCTTCGCAAAGGGTGATCGGGCCTCCCCCGTGCAACGAGATCTTCTTCACCCTGTCGAGCGTCAGGAATCCCACCCAGTTGCTGTCGGGAGAAAAGAAAGGGTGGATCGCTCCCTCCGTACCCACTATCGGCGCGATTTCCAAGCTGTCCATCGACCTGAGATAAAGTTGTGTCCCCCGGGCCGTCCTGCCCACAAAAGCCAGCTTCCTCGCATCAGGAGACAGGGCGATCAGCGTTGGGTCGAAGGCATAAGTTGAACCGAACCCGAGCGGCGAGGTCGAAGGCAGGGTGATCTCGGTCCGCGTCAATGGTTGTGTATCCCTGATTATGGGTGGCTGATTCCAGAGCATGAGGGCGACAATCACCACCATAACGGCCGCAAATGTCCACGGAATCGCTCGCTTCCATCGGTCGGGCTGCGGTCGGGCTGTGACATCGACCTCATAGGCTGAAGGTTCGGCCAGGTATTCCTCCATGCCAAGCCTGTCGCCGGTCAGCTCTTCCAGATTGACCCGCACGTCATCAATGTGCTGGTAGCGCCGCCGCGGCTCCTTGGCTAACATCTTTCTGACGGTGTGTTGGAGAACTGGAGGGACCTCTTTCACATGTCGGGATAAAGAAGCCGGTGCTTCATTCAAAATCGCATTGCCTGTCTCCATCGACTGAGATTTCTTGAAAGGATGCACCCTCGTGAGCATCTCATAGAGCACGATCCCAAAGGAAAAGATGTCCGATCGCGTGTCCACCTCTCCCCCCCGCAGCTGTTCCGGGGACATATAGGCCAACGTGCCCAGTGTGGCACCCGTTCGGGTTGGACTGGTGGTGAGGGTCTTTTCCTGACTGCCTCCATCCTGTGCGGCAGTCAGCCGCTTGGCCAGCCCAAAGTCCATGACCTTCACGTGCCCTTCAGGCGTGAGCATGATGTTCGCGGGCTTCAGATCCCTGTGGACGATGTTCTGTTTATGGGCAGCCTCCAGGGCCTCGGCAATCTCCGTCGCTTTCTGAAGGGAATCTCTCAGCTCCAGTGGACCCTTCGCCAGCCGGTCCTTCAGGGACTGGCCTGCGACGTACTCCATCGAGATGAAGGACTGCTCCCCGTCTTCGCCGACCTCATGGATATGGCAGACGTAGGGGTGAGCTAGCGCAGCAGCCGATCTTGCTTCCCGCAGGAAGCGCTGCTGCGCAATTGGGTCTTGCTGCATTTCCTGGGAGGGGAACTTGAGAGCGACCTTGCGATCGAGAGGGCCGGTGTCTTGGGCTAGATAGACCTCACCCATGCCGCCTTCACCGAGTTTTTCCAGGATGCGATAGTGCGAGATGGTTTGGCCGATCACCGCGGGGCCTCCGAGCTGCAAGGGGACTTATTTAGCAAATACTAGAGCCTTGGGCCTGGAAGGGCAATCTCCAGAGGATTGATGGGAATTGGATCGATACATGGGTTTACCCTGCCTTGAATCAGGGCAGGCTGAGCCGCGAGCTATGAACACCGATCAGATTGCTCCACGAATATCAGCGGGGGGAACCGGTGGCCTCGATACAGTGATCGCATGCGTCAACTGTCGCCGAGTCCGGCACAATTTGACAAAACCGTCCCGACAAACGCATGGCTATGTCCAATCTAAGCCGCAGAAAAAGCACCTGTAAGATACAGCGACCAAATGACTAGAAAAAATGCTATGTAGTGACTGAGGTAATTTACATACTCAAGTAGCTTTTGTGAGGAGCACCATGCCGCGAATCCAATGTACACCGATGTTCATAAAGCAAAATGGATGTATTCCAGCCGGGTATCCATATAGTCAAGTATCCCGGTTTCTTTGGTTTCGAGACCGCTACTGATCACAATCGCAGGCAAGCCGATAACAAGAAACGCAAGAAAGAACATCTTTGACAGAGTGACAATTGATCCAACCCTATTTGTTCTCAAAACAGCCAAGGTGGGCGGAAGGAAAGTGATGGAGGCTAGCCAAATATCATCAGACTCTACTTGGCTAATGCTCCAATTATCCAGAGGGATCCATTGGAAACACAAGTCTGTGAGTGATTTTGTTACAACCCTAAATTCTTGCACAATACCTAGCAACCAATCGGTCGGTGACAACCAACCTTTGTTGGAACCAAACCTGAGGCTCCCCAATGTCAGTGTGATCGCAAAGAAGACTTTACTGAAAAGAAGCTTCCAAAGACTTACATTCATCTCAACCGACATTCCTCATATCAACTTCGGATGTGAGTTCCTCTGACCTCTCCCGGATGAATGATCAACATCTGTCAGCTCCAACCTTGAATCAACCGTTCTTTCCCCATCTCTCGGATTAGAAGGGCGTGTGATCACTTGCTACGGATTCTTCAGAATGAATTAGGACTATGCTATTCCCAGTAATCAGGGGATTGCAATCAATCTCGCAGATTCCCAGCCTGAAACGTTATTGGTAGTGATTGCAATGGATCACTGGAAGGGACCCCTGAACCTGGAAATCGGCGACACTGGAGGCGAAGGGATGCGGAACGAGCAGGGCATGATGCTGATCCTCTGGGATGAAGGGCAAGGTGATCACGAGAAGCGAGAATCTTCTGGCTCATGCGGCAAGGAAGGCTGGGATGCCCATCACTGCGGAGCCATGGGCTCTGGTGGAGTTTGAGAACGGCTATCGGCTGGTGGTGGATAGCAGGGCGCAATTCGAAAGATCAGATAGGAAGGGCGGACCTTCTAAGACAAGCACCGGGAGTTTCCGGCTCACTTAGGGGGGTGTGATAGTCGGCACCACAGACAGCGTCCGATTTGATCGCAATCGAACGACCGGTTCCGCCTGAGGCTGTGTGAAAAGTCCAAAACCTCTTTGATTTAGGGGTCTCTTTACCCTTCCTGCGACGGAGATCGTGGCTTACACGCGATCCTATGAAGTCAAAATTTCAAATCCGAAATCATGAATGACTTTTCACACAGCCTCGCCTAGAAGCGGACGTTCAAGTTTCCCGGCGGAAACGTCGAATGAACTACTTTGAGATTGCAGAAAACCAGAGGCTCCTTTCGCCTAAAAGCGGACATTCAAGTTTTCCGCGGAGGCGTCGAATGGACGACCCTGAGATTGCAGAAAACCAGATCTGGAAATGCCTTCTAGCCCCGGCACTTCTCCGGCAAGGGCGATACGTCCAAGTGGCTTAGGTGATCGAAGCCGCACACTAGATCTTGAGTCTTTCGAGCGACTACGTGAAATCTGACGAAAACCATTCGAAAAGGAGGGAAAGAAGCGATCTGCCTGGATATCCCGCCCGTCTTACTCCACCGAGAAGCTCTGCAGTTCCACCGAGACCGGGAAGAAAGGTCCAGATCTCCACGACTGGAGGATGGTCTCCGGCTTGGTCAGGAGACGGTTCGGAGCTGCTCTTCCGTATTCCTCGTCCTTCTAAGAAGATGATGGCGGTTGAGATCGAGGTCAGTGGGAGTAGCTTGAAACCGGGCAAACCAGCTTTGCTGTTCGAGGGAAAGTACATAAGCATGAATCCAATCCGGAGCTACGATGTGACCCCGGACGGGCAGCGCTTCTTGATGATTCCATACGGAGGCGAGGGAAAACCAAGCCAGGCATGACGCGTATTTTGGAAACAAGGTGAGTGTGGTCATCAATTGGTTTGAGGAACTCAAGCGGCTGGTTCCAATCGGCTAGATGATCGATTCCGAAGTAGCATGGCAATTGCAGGTGGATCTTGCGCGGCGAGGTCAAGGCGGGAGGAGGAAGAGCGGTTGAGCTTGCCGACTCGCCCTGGAACGCCCGTCAGAATCTCATGTAGAAGAATTCGTGAGGAAGCGGAGACCCCTCAGGCTACTATCCCTTCTTGACCTATTTCCTGGGCGTTTCGCCCAAACACGCGGCCGGCAAAAATGCTGCAAAAAGCCATGGCTGTGGCGACGACGATCGTGATGATGCTGAGATATTGGATCTGCACGTGCAACAGCTGCAAGCCCATCATCAGGAAGATGCTTAACCCCTTGGCTAATCGCTGAACGAACATGTTTGTGAATGCCCGCGCCTTGTATTTTTCATCCGGTGTCGTGACCACATAGAGAGACTCGCGAGCCGTCTGCTGAATGGAGTAGTTCAAGCCGTTGTGGGAGATGTTCATACAGCTGGCGGCAAAGAGAGTCGGTACGGCAAGAAAAGCAGCCGAGAAGCCAAATATGCTAAGAGGAAGGACGAGAAGGGCGGCGACCAAACCCAGTCGTCGCATGACCAAGCTCACGAAAAAGAACTGCACGATGACGGATAGGGCATTGGTGTAGAAGCGGACATCGGTGAATCCCACTTGCGTAGCTGCTACACCCGACAAATCCTCCATCATAATACTGAGTTGATAATCCATCACCTGAGATGCCATTTCGTAAAAGGCCATTATTCCAACGATAGCGGCCAGGTATCTAGATCGCATCACCAGTTTCGCGCCTTCGATCACGGCGTTTGTCTTCGCTTTTTCCACTCTCTTTTCGGCTCTTTCGGAGGACACAACAAAGGAACGCCGAAAAGCATTGGAACGGGAAACGGTTCTCTCGAGGGCAAAAGTGACGAGAATGATGCTGGCCATCATAGCCGCGCCGACGAAAATGAGAGCTTGCATTCCGATCACTTCCAGGAGCAATTTCGTGATGCCCGTGCCGACGAAGCCGCCCACGATCCCTCCACCGCCGACGATGCCAAAAAGTCTCTTGGCTTGATCGGGGCTGGAAAGGTCGGTCGCGTAGGCCCAGAAGCCTACCACCAGCAGTGTCGTCACCAGATCTACAACCAGGTAAAAGGTCCAGATCGATATACCACTGGGCTCTCCCAAGGTGACCGAGAGTGAGATGAAGCAGATGACAAAGAAGAGACAGATCACATAGATCATCCGTTGTCGCGGCAACCGGTTGTAGAGATAGGTGAAGACGATGACACCGAGGGCCGCCATTACGATGTTGGCTAGCTTGGCATACAGCTCGACATCCGCGCCAAATTCCTCGACGAACAGTCCTCTCTTGATGGGATACAACGATTGGAAAACGGCGATAACAAGAAAAAAGAAAAGAAAAAGAAGAACGGTGACAGAGAACTCGCCCTTCTTGATTTCGGCAACTTCCCGAATCGGGTTCCTCATCTCCTCTTTTCTCTTTCCCCTGCTCGCGACTCGATCTGTGCGCTGTCCGGATGGCGCTGGAGTTCTCGGTGCTGATTGCCCCTCATGCCTGCTTCACCGTCGTTAGGTTAGCACGGCATGGCCTGTTTGATTGACCTCAAATCTCACGTGTAATGGCACAGATCTGACCGTACAAACAGTGTCAGAGTAGATCACCCTTGAACGGCCGCTTTCGCCTGAGACTGTGTGAAAAGTCATTCATGATTTCGGATTTGAAATTTTGACTTCATAGGATCGCGTGCAAGCCACGATCTCCGTCGTAGGAAGGGTAAAGAGACCCCTAAATCAGTCATCTTGTCTCTGTCTCCCCGGAGACGAGCTAGCTGCGCAAGGATGACGAGTATTGTTGTCCGGACATCGGGATGTAGGGGTACCGACCAGATTGCTGCAGAAATGTACGCCAAGGGGAGCTGGTCTCTACCTGGGCGTCTTCAAGCTCTCGACGATAAGTCCAATAGAGTGAGCGATTTCTATGTCAAGCTGACCTCAAAACCACCCTGGCGGCAGGGGGGGGGGGGGAACCTGAGCACCAAATGGAAGTTGGAGGGCGTGGCGCGCACACTCCACACGCCCTTCTATTTAAAGCACTTGCTGGCCGCTGTTGATGGCTTAGCTTGCAAAATTACACGAATCTGGTCGGTACCCTTCCAGCGGATGCGGTTCGGAGTAGCAACGAGATATCCCGACAGTTTCCAGTGGATCGCCGGTAAGTCGTCGCTTAGGTGTGCGTTACGCTATTCGCGGTCGCGGCTCGATTCTATTGGCTTAAAAGCGTTCTCAGGGCGTGTCAAGCCAAAGCAAGGTCCCGGCGTCTAGAGTGGGCTTTTGAGAATTTTCTCGAATGATCCGGCTTGCAGCTGGCGGTGGGACTAACTTAGTTCTCATCCGGGAACCCCCGTTTTCTGAGGTTCCATCGGTGGTTTCTTCGACAATACCAGGGTTTCGGGCAGTGACTTCCCTCCGTTTCAGAGGAGGGTTTGCAAGCTAGTCCTCGAAAGTCGTTTTTAAGAGACACCAATCCTTGAACTCCCGCACCCTAATAGTGGACTCTGAGCTTTCTACAACAGCAAACGAGCCAGGACGAGCAAGTTGTAACTGAGCACCGAAAGCTGCACATACTGCTGGAAGTGATCCCAGCCCTTCCAGGTGCAGCGGTCGACTCCAAAGACCCGCTTGAGCATCGAGATGCAGCCTTCGATCCCGGCCCGAAAGCGTCTCAGTTGTCGATAGACCCAGCTGGAACGAACCATATCGGGGACCTTCAAGTTCCTCTTTTTGGCAAACGCGACATCTTCGATGCCCTGCTTCTTGCCCCACTGGAGATTGTCCTGGGTAGCGAATCCCCCGTCAAAACTGGCCTGCCGAGGATAGAAGCCGTAGTGCTCGAAATGGCGTCGGAGCATGGGTTTCAGCTGAGTCTGATCGGCCGGATTCCCGGCCACAACTCGACAGTCCAAGATCAGCGAACTCTTGCCACAGGTCAAAAACACCTTGTGGCCAAAGACGGTCTCTCTGCCTCCCGTCTGAAGGATGTCGCTATGCTCCTCAAAGATGGAAACGACCTTTTCCTCCGCCGCCACCGTCTCTCCCCGCAGGATCCGGCGCTCGGTTTGATCGATGACCTGCTGCAGCAACTCCAAATAATGACGCAACTTTCCAGCGATTATCAAACTGTGGCAGTCCTCCCACTGGGAGGCATTCTCAAGCGCCAACTTGCCATAGTGTCGGGTCTTTTTTGCCACCTTCAGCAGATCGAGGCAAACGACCTTCTTGCGGGCTTTACCCCGGACGTTGCGGAGATTGATCACACGACGTTTGGCCCGCCGACAGTGGTCCCGGTAGCTCACTCGATGGGATTGGCCTAAATCTCGTAACAACGCCGTGACCGTGCGGATCGAATCGTACAACAGCCGGGAATCAAAAGGATGGCGGATGGGGCTGGGGACGTTTGTCGCATCCACCCGGATCTTGTGTCCCTGCTCCAGTCCTTGGGCCTTCGCCCATTGGACCAGGATCTGCCCGATCCCCTCCCAGGTCGCGGCCTGGATTCGACTGAGGTTCTCCTGCAGACAACTCTTGCCCGGAGCCCACCCTAAGGGTAAGCGGCAAAACGCCCGAAAGCTCTCGGAGTCGGCTAAGTGAAAGGCCAGCTTCTCGTAGGACAGCTGATGCCAGTTCTTGAGCACCGCACAACGCAGGAGCTGCTCGGCACTCAGGCCCGGCGAACCGTTTTGGGGATCCACTTTGTCAGACAGATCTTGTAAAACCAGATCCAGGATCTCGGGATTCTTATCGAGAATCTTCGAGATCGTGCGGAGCTCGTCACTCAAGCGGTGATTGGGCCACACAGGGGCGAGCGGCCTCTGTGGTTCGCTGTTCTTTCTCATCGTTGGAGCTCCAGTTTTGTCGTAAATCCTTTTCTTTGAGTTAGTTGGCAAACTTATTCTACCAAGAGGACCTGACAAAAACGGAGCTCCTAAATCTCTTCTTTCCCTTTTATTTCCAGTCACTTACAATCGAACGGACGAGAACTAACTTAGGAGCATCTTATGTGTAAGCGATTGGGGCTGCTGATTCCTCTGCTTTCTCTTTTCGTGGCCGAGCGGGCCGATGCGGGTAGTCCTGAGTTGGTGTCGGTAACAAGGATCTGGGACCAGGCTCAACACAGTGCGTTTACTGATCTGATCCGCTTTCGGGACAAGTGGTTCTGCATCTTTCGAGAAGGAAAGCAGCACGGGCACGGAGACAAAGGCAAGATCAGGATCATCGAGTCGGGCGATGGAAACCGATGGGTGTCCGCTGCCCTGTTGTCCTAGGCGGGAGTCGATCTGCACGACCCCAAGCTTTCCGTGACGCCGGGCGGACGACTGATGATGGTGGCAGTGTCTGCGACGATACGGGGTTCCAGACCCGGGCTCCCCGAGTGTCTTTTTCGGATGACGGTCACGACTGGAGCCCGCTGCAAAGGGTCCTGGCAGAGGAGCACTGGCTCTGGCGCGTGACCTGGCACGAGCGCACTGCCTACTCCGTCTCTAAGCTGGGCGATGGGAAGGATACTCGACGGGTCATACTCTACTCCAGCAAAGACGGGCTGGACTGGCAATGGGTCACCGTGTTCAAGGGCATCTCGGCCTGGCCCAATGAGACGACGTTAAGGGTGCTGCCGGGTGGCGAAATGATTGCGCTTCTGCGGCGTAACAAAACGGGTTGGATCGGGCGTAGCCTTCCGCCCTATAGGTCGTGGGTCTGGAAGGACACCGGACATCGGCTCGGAGGCCCCAACTTCATTCGGCTACCCAATGGTCAGCTGTGGGCGGGCAGCCGAGATTATCGCGGTGACGAACACCGGACCGTCCTGGCCAAGATGACGCCGACCAGCTACGAGCCCGTCTTGACCCTTCCCAGCGGTGGAGACACCAGTTATCCAGGCCTGGTGTGGTACGAAGGTCTGCTTTGGATGAGCTACTATTCCTCGCACGAAGAGAGGACGTCAATCTACCTGGCCAGGATCCGAATCACTGAATGAAGGAGTTGTAGCGACTGATCCAGCGGTCGGGTTGGGTACGGCCGCATGGTCCCTCCCGCTATTGGCCGAAACGGAACGCGTACAGATCGCCGTTCTTGATCTCGAACTGGATCTTGACGCCCAGCCGCGGCGGCGAGGGCACCCCGCTCTTTCCGTTCCAGAGGACCGACCTCTCGAGCGAGTCTCCCTGGAGGGGCTGGCAGTCCTCGAGCGTGTAGCCTTCGATCTTTCTTCCCCGCTCGTTCAGGAGGGCGACCCGGATGCTGCCACCAGGCCGGGTGGCAAAGTTGAGGTGGAGCTGCGCTCCGGAGTAGGTCACCGCCTTGGTGATGAGGGTTCCTCCTTCTGATCCTCCCCGAGCCGAGACGAAGCCGTCCACTCGGTAGCTGAAGCGCCGCAGCCGGCTGTCGGCGCCCTCGTAGTAGCCCTCGCTGGCGTACATGGAGAGCTCACCCGGCTTTCCCGGCAGCTGGAGGATTCCCCAGGTCATGTAGTTGCTCCGGTTGCCGCTCCGGTCTTTGGGGGCATCCTCGGGAATCAGTGCCTTGGGCCAGCGATGAAAGCGTCTCCCGTCTCGGCTGGCCATCAGGACCGGCTCCACCCGGCTCCCTTCTTCGGGAAGGTAACGGGTGGGAAAGCCCAACAGCATGTGGGGTGCCCGCTCGTAGGGAAGGACGGCGTTGGTGTAGAGATGCTCGTTCAGCGCACCTGGATACTCCAGCAGCACGGGATCGGTCCAGTTGATGAAGTCCCTAGACGTTCCCGTCATGACGGCCCGGACACCGCCGACGAAGATGCGGTGGTACTCCCGGTAGAGACCGACGTGCGGATCCCAGAAGGCCAGGTTCTGGGAGTCGAAGGCGCCTTTGATGATGACCGGGTAGTCCCGAATCAGGGACCAGTGGATTCCGTCCGGCGACTGGTAGACCCAGAGGCCGCGCTCCTCCTTGACCCGTCCATAGGAGATTCCCTTGTATTTCGCTTCCTTTGAAGCCTCGGGATTGTCGTCCTTGAAGACGACGAAACAGTGCGTACCGATCCCGTCCCAGACGATGTTGTTGTCCTTGGAGCTGTTGAACTCGATCAGTCCCAGTTTTGGTTTGGTCCAGTGAATGCCGTCCCGGCTCTCGGCGTAACATGTGACCTCCGGATGGGCCTCTTTCTTCTTCTGGTGATCGAAGTGGGAGCCCCGGTAGTACATCCGGAACCGGTCGTCGTCCTGGAAGATGGTGTAGTAGGCGCTGGTGTTCCCCTCCCAAGGCTCGCCGGTCACCAGGACCACTTCCTCGGGCTTGGGACGGTGGACGTGGAGTTCGACGTCCCCGGTCACCCGGTCGGCGAGCTGCTGATCCACGAAGAGCTCCAGGCGTGACCCGACATTGATGGGCGCCGCAGCGAGCTGGGTCAGCCCCAAGGCCGATACTGCTGAGAGTAAGAGATTCCACCGCATTCTGTGCATCTCCTTCATAATGGTTCCAAACAAAACTGGCTCTGTCGGCTCTGTGCAGAAAATCCAGGAGCTGAGAGTACCGAAGATGCCACCAGGGAGGCAAGGACGTGAAGCGACATTCATGGATGATTCTGACAGTCTTTCTCTGGGGGATGCCCGCCCCTCGCTCAGCCGGACTTCTCCCAGGCCACCATCACACCCAGCCGGGTTTCGGGGAACATTCACATGTTGAGTGGACCCGGAGGCAACATCGGTGTCTCGGTGGGATCGGATGGGATCCTCATTCTCGACGACAAGTTCGGGGTGCTACCCACTCAGCCCAACCTCAAAGCGCACGTATTCGGGAGAGTTGATCGAACTGACTTCCCGCGAAAAGAGTCAATCCGCTGCCACCTGTTAACGCCGCTTAGAAAATGCACCAGCTTGGCCGGTTTAGAACTGCCCCACTGAGATCGCCCCGTTCGCCAGGACGCGGTAAAAAACTTTGCATCAGACTCTAAAGAAGGAGTCCTGGGGGGCCCTATATACAAGTGTGATAGTCGGCACCGGATCTGACAGACAGCGTCCGATTTGATCGCAATCCCGAACAGTCGCTTTCGCCTGAGGCTGTGTGAAAAGTCATTCATGATTTCGGATTTGAAATTTTGACTTCATAGGATCGCGTGTAAGCCACGATCTCCGTCGTAGGAAGGGTAAAGAGACCCCTAAATCAAAGAGGTTTTGGACTTTTCACACACCCTCGCCTACAAGCGGTCATTCAGATCTGCCCCGCAAACGTCGAATGAACTCCCGCTAACGGCCAAGAAACGGCCCGTAAGACGCTCGAACAGGAGTTCACAAATGGGTGTTCAGCCTGGCGACGTAGGGCCAGGGTAGGGCAAGGAGAAGGCAAAAGACAAGGTACGGGCGGCGTGCTACACTTCTGCCGATAGTCGATAAACTGGATCTCAATCCCGAAAGAACGAGGAATCTGGACATGAACAGCAACAAACAAGCAGCAGTCGCCCTTTGCCTGTTCGTCTCTATTGCCAGTCCCGCCGGCGCCCAGGATCAGGAATCCATCGACGGCGCCGTAATCTATGACTACGATCGAGCGACGAAGCTGGGCGATGCTGTATTCGGGACGCTCATCTCCGATCTGGAACACGATGCCCCGGGTAGAAACTCTCACGGGGGACCCGTTTGTCTGGAGTACCCGAACGGTCAGATCGTCGCCTGGTACATGAACAACAGCGACCACAATCTGGATGGTTGGAGCGAGTACGCAGTGAGTCGAGACGGCGGCAGGAGCTGGGACATGTACAACAGGTTTCCGTATTCCCTCGACGCCTACTTGAGAGATCTCAGCCGCCCGGCCTTCGTCGAAGCGGGCCTGGTCACCGAAAAGGGGACGGTGGTACTCTTCATTAGCCACTTCGAGGATGGCGAAAGAAGCATGAGCGGCTTCATGAGGAGCTTCGACCAGGGTACCAGCTGGACCGACTACGAGTCTCTCGATGGCTCCTTCGTCGGCTATCCGGTGGGCACGGTGGTGGACGGGGGAACCAACTACATCGTGCTCGACTCCACCAATATCGAGAAGTTCAGGAACCTCAAGCAGGAGCAGAAGCAGCGGACTCGGCTCACAGGCGAGCAGCTCCAGAAGGTTATTGATGTGCTCAGGGGACCCCACGTTCTGTACGTCAGTACCAACGACGGGCGAACCTGGCAGAAGCGGAGCACCCTCCCTCTTCAGGACGAAAAATTCTACGGGGCGCTGACCCTGATGGGGAATGGCGGACTGCTGGCTGGAGCCTACGAGAGTGACGATGAGCATCACTTCTACTACTGCATCAGCATGGATCAGGGACGTAGCTGGAGTGAACAGAGGAAGGCATACGTGGACAAGAGGGTGCGAGACCCTGAGCTGGCCTATCTTGGGGGACGATACTACCTGCATGGGAGATCCAGAGACGATCGCTTCGTGCTGTATCAGTCGACTGACGGAGTGAACTGGGGCAGCGGACTGATCGTAAGCAGCGACGAGGAAGGACCCGACGGCTACAGTGCCAACTGCCGGATCCACACCTACGATGACGATGTTCCAGATGAATTGATGGTGCTGTACAGCATCATCTACAAGGGCCGCGACACCAACGAGTACGTCTTTTTCATAAAGCCCAACTAGTGTCCACTTAACGCGACCGGCTGAGACGTCCTCAATAGAACGCGGTATCGGCAGGTACAAGTGCCCTGTGTCCAGGCGGCAAAGGCTCGGTCTCGGAGCAGCCGATAATGGACTTCCTTGAGATGGTGGCGACCGTGGTACAGAATTCTGCACGCCACTCCCTCAAGTGGGTCATCCTGGGCCTTCTGAGCACCTGTCTGGCGTCGGAGCGGTTCTTCTTCGAGCTCTGGCCCGACGTGGACATGAGTGTGGCGGGGGAGCTCCGTGCGGTCAAGATCAGAGGTAACCGGATCGAGTATTACGATGTGGGCAGAGGAGAGGTGCTCCTTCTCATCCATGGCGGCCGGACCGACGCCACCGACTGGCAGAACGTGCTGGCCGCGCTGGCTCGGCACTACCATCTGGTGATCGCGGACGGAATGGTGTATCCCTTCGACGCCCGGGATCTATGGTGGCTATTGGATCATCTGGGTGTCTCGAGAGTCGCCATCGTGGCTCACAGTGCTGGCACGCTGGTTGGAAAGGAGATGTACTTCATGAGGCCCGACCGGGTGTGGGCCTTCGTCAACGTGGACTCGCACCAGCTGGGGGGCAGATCCGACGGCCATGAGCTCCCCAATCAGCACTGCTCACCTCAGGTCCAGGCCCTGCACCAGAAAAACGACTCGCGACTCGCCCGGCTGGAAGAAAGCCGGATCCGTGACTATCCCTCAGAGGTCAATGTGAGACGTTTGACCCTCTTCTATCGGCAGAGGGAGCTCATTCCCGAAGCCGGGACGCGAAGTGTCAACCGCAACTATCCACAGGGGCGGACGAAGGTGCTGGACCCTCCGCCACCGAATCGACCCAGGCCGGAGGCGGTCAAGATCAGCGGCCGCCTGGCTCCTTTGCCGCAGAAGGTCGACGTCTGCGGCGACTTCAAGTGTCCTGTCCTCGTCTTCAATGCAGGATACGGCAAGGTGGACGCCGCCGATCCTCCTCACGAGACCCTGGGCTGGAACGGTGGGCCGCTGCGGGCGGTAAGCTGCGAGTTCGTACTGGTACGGGACAGCGGGCATTGGATCTGGCTCGACCAGCCCCGGATCTTTCTGGACCGGACACTGCGCTTCCTCAGACGCCTTAGTCTAACTCGATCTGAACACGATCGATGATTGGGTAGCGGTCACCGTTATCGGATCTGAATATCGCGCGATACTGTAGATAATTGTCGCGACGTTTCAGGGAAAATCGTCCTTCACGCCCCACTTTGCGCCATGCTGCGGGTTCCAATTGATCGCGCTGAGCTGCACTCCTTACGGAGAACTCGAGTGCTGTGCCCTCAGCCGCTTTCGCCCGGTACGTCAGCTTGCCATTCTCCGGCTGGCCCTGCATGTGAAACACCGACGATTCATACGCCTGCTGCCACGATCGGTCGTAGATATGTCCCATATCTACGCCCCACATCCAATGCGGACCATGGTTAGGAAGTCGGACAATCCGCGGGTTTTCAAATCGTTTTCCGTCGTTGTAGATGATTTGTGACTTGGCGCGATGGTCGCCATCCAGCGTGTGGCAGACGAGGGCAATGTCGAGCTTCCCGTCCCGGTCGAAATCGGCCGCCAGTGCATCCCCCGCCGAGTCACCCATCAAGACGGTGCGACGGCGTGGGTCAAAACCACTCACACCGCCCCAGAACAAGTAAGATGGTAGCGACTCGCGTGTATTCCCTGCGTGGTGGTGCGGGGACATGAGATCCAGGTGGCCATCGCCATCGAAATCGGCCACCGTCTGTCCCACCGGAGAATAACCCGGCAGCGACTGCGAGTTCGACGTCTGAAATCCAGCCTTGCTTCCCCACAGGATCGTCGTTCCCCCGGTATCGCGCAGGTCGTTCGTCAGGTAATCCTGGAATGATGCCACGATCAGATCGAGGTGCCCGTCCTGGTTGAGGTCCGCTGCCTCCAGATCAATCGCCAGAAAGATGGGAATCCGCGTCTGTCGGTCTTTAACGAATCCTCTCTCACAGCCCCACAGGATGCGGACCAGATGTTTCTCGGGTGAGGCCAGGGCGATGTCGAGCCAGTGATCCTGGTTGAAATCGGCGATCAGGCCCGTTTGCGCGCGCCCCGGCGTAGAAATCTTCACCAAACGCTCCTCAGCGAACCCAATGGTCCCGCGATCGTCCTTTCCGCCGTAGTAGATGAACAGCTCTTCCGGATCGGGCGGATGGTCGAACTGCCCAAGAACCAGATCCAGGTAACCATCGCGGTCCAGGTCAGCCACGTTGCTGTTGCCCAAATAGCCAAGGCGGAGAACCGTGCGTCGCTCGGTGTTGATTCCGTTCTTCGTTCCCCAGAAGATGTTAGCTCCGAGAGTCGGATTGGATCGGCTGACATGTCCTGAATGGCCGGAGTTCAAAAGAATCAAGTCCAGGAAGCCGTCGCCATTCACATCCGCGGACGAACCGTCGTAGCCGCTGGGGCACGGGATGTCGAGGCGATTCTCTGCGTGGAAGCCGTCAGGACCGTTCCAGTAGACGTAGGCAGGAACCCGTTCGTAGAGCGTGCCGCCCTGACTGTTGGCAAAGACCAGACGGGCCGGGCCACCCTTGTGGGCTGGTGCCAGGGTCACGTCCGTCGCCCCGCTCGTGCTGAGGCCGCCCTTCAGCCGTTGAAAACGGCGTTGACCAGTTCCCAGCAGAATCTCCGATTGGGTTTCGAATGCGTCCCTTCCCTGGTAAACCGCGGCGGCAAGATCCATGTGCCCGTCGCCGTTAAGATCGCCGATTGCTGTAGCCGTCACATTGCTGACAGGAAGTGTCGTTATCTGCGCCGTGGAGAATGTCGCTTTCGTTCCCCACAGGATGTGAATACTCTGATTCGATCCCTCCGTCGCACCAGCATCCTCGCCGCCCGTGGCCAGTTTCTTAACGAAATTCGAGACGACAATGTCTTCCTTCCCGTCCGCATCCAAGTCACCCACGCTGATGTGGCTGGCAGTCGGGCCTTTGACCACGATGGGACGAGTCTCGTCAATGTTCCATTCCTTCGTCGCGCTTGCTGAATCGGCCGTCCCCTTTTCCACATGTTTGGGGCCGGGCTTCACAGGGACGACGTAGATGAATCCGTGGTCGGAACCGAGGATCAAATCGGCTTGCCGGTCCGAATCGATGTCTGCGGCGGCAACACACGTAATCCCTCCACGAGGCAGTGTGAGTCGTGTGTGCGCGATGCCGTTCTCTCCTTCGCCGCCGCGCGCCGCCCAAAGCAAGTCGATGCTACCGGAGGTCGAAACCACGGCCACGTCGGCAGCACCGTCGCGGTTGAAGTCACCGGAAACCATGTCCACGGCCCCGTCGACCGCGATCTCGCGGTGCCGCGAGAGTATGTAGCCATCGCGGCTGCCCCAAACCACTCGAACGATTTTTCCGTTCGCCTGGCCGGGGAGCCAGGCCCTTCCATGAAGCGCCACGATGTCAGGCCAGGTATCAGCATTCAGATCAGCAATTGCCAGTCTCTGTGTGCCGTACGCTGTGATCGCCTGATTGGTGCGGTAAGATGGCCATCCGTCCCCGCCACCATACAGAATCGTCAATCGCGGTCTGTGATTGGCTTCAGCAGGAGAGAAAACGGCATCGGAAAAACCGTCTTTGTTCAGGTCTGCAATGACGACTCGCCGGCTGCCTTCCACGGGTAGCTTTGATTGCGTGAGCCGCCCCGCACCATCGACGCTGGCCAGGGTGGCGGCAGCACGATAGTGAGTGTCGTGGGTATTGTTAAAGAGGACGTCAATCCAACCGTCTTCATTGAGATCGAAGCGGTGGATGGAGTTACCGCAGAGTTCCCTTGTTGAGCTGTGTACGTCTTCGTCGTGTGGTGCGATCCTCTACCAGCCCCGATGCTCAAGGAATCAGGCAGCTGCACTTGCCTTGGCCCGTTCGTAAAGCGTCTCAGGGGCGATGTCGGCACCATTGGGCCACGCCACCGTACGACCGTCGAGAAAAGAGACCCTACTTCCGGGATGTCTTCACAAGACGAGCGGCGTTCTTTTTGTTTGTTCTGGTCGCGATCCGGTCCGCTGCCCCCGTGCAATGTCGCCAGCACTCAACAACAGTTGCCTGAAGAAGCACCGGAACCCGACGTGCCAAAGAGGTCGCCCTCAGCCGCATCACTGGCGGTCAACCTGGCGCTTTCCGTCGGCGCTCCCACTTTGTCCGACTAGCGGATCCAGAAACTTGTAGAACTCCTGCGTCGCCGGATCGTCGAGCTTGCCGAGGTCGTTATTCAAGCGGCTGTGATTGCTGTCACGCTTGCCATACGACCTGGCCGGGATCTCCGCTGCCTTCAGCACGCTCTCAAGACGCCGCGCCTGCGCACGCGTGTCGGGATTGCCGCGAAAATAGAGGATGAGAAGCGGCGGTATCCCTTTGTCCTTCACCACATGCGTCACGGCCGAGAAGGGGCGTTATACGTCAACGTGGTTGGGACCCACGGGCGAGTCAATCCCGGCGGTGGCCCACAAAAACCCGATCCGTGTGGATCTTGAGCTTGTTTTCTGACGATTCTTAAGGGGTCTTGACCGGCCTACATCTTGTCGCACCTGGAGAGGTTCGTCGCCGTGCTCGGCGATCCACCTGCGCGACCACTCGACCGATTCCAAGTTCAGGTCGCAGATGTTAGTGGCCAGAAAGATCATGCCGTCGATACGGCCTTCGTGCAGCCAACGAAGTGCCTGCTCGCACTGCATCTTCATCAACTCGAGCGGCATGGGCCGTCGATTGCCGAAGTCCCACATGTACAGGCCCAGCAGCCTCTTCTTGCCGCTCGGCACCAGCTTTTCGTACTTGGCGAAGTTGGTCTCCAGGTTGGCCAGCTCCGGCGCCCGCCACGTCCACAGCGAAACGCTGTCGCACAACTCCAGATGAGGTAAGATCCGCTCGTCGAGCTGGTGCGTGTAGAGCGTCACGCCCAAGTCAAGCCGACGACTGGCCACGCCCATCTGTTTGCGGAACTCGTGCAGCTGTGCGACCGTCATTGCCGCCAGCGGTTGTCCGTCTGGGAGCGGACGTCCGACCTCAAAGTGAAAGAAGTCGTCCATAAAGACGCCCGTCAGGTTCGGCATATCCTGGGCGAGACTCAGTACATGCTGGCGTTCTTCGGGCGATGTAAGACCACTTGCACCGGTGATCGACCACACCACGCGCTCCAGGCTCTTGAAGGGAATAGCGTACTGTTGGAACGGCGGCTCTGGCCTGTCGTGGTAACGGATGAAGATGATATTTGGCACGCCAAGGAAGTGCGCACCCTCGACCGGCGTGATCCGTGAGTCGCCAGGTAATCCGTAATTGCCGTTGTACACGCCCGCTTCGTGCGACCAGGCCCATATACACTCCCGCACCGTATGCGGCGGCGTTGCCCAGGCGGCGGTGGACTGAGACCATGCACTCCAGGTAATAGCCAACGTCGCCAGAATGAACCAAGATCTGGAATCTGTCATGTTACCTTCCGGTTGGAATCGATTTGCGGAGCATAACTGCCCCCGTGGGAGTGTTTTGAGCAGCGCGTCTATCTTACGTCTTTCAGGACCACGATGATTTCACTCCTTCCCCACGTAGCAAGCGCTTAGCGAGTAATCTTATCTTCCCAAAGAAGCTGAGAGCGACCGGTGGTCTTCCAAACCCTCAGCAAAGTCGAGATGCGACCCTAAAGTGAAACCGGCCTAACCTGCCGGTCGATACTATGGACCCCCAGTTTCTTTTGCAAGACCATCACCGTCGAGCTCTCTCCGTCGCGACCTCTACCACTCGCAAGATTGGCGGATTTCGGAGGGGGCTGTCGTCTTTCTGTGCTGAAAGCGACATGACCCATCGCTGTATTAAATCGATATAGCCGGAATTTCTTAGAGTCTGGCTGGAGAGTTTTCTCATATCGCCTCCTGGCAGATGGGGCGGGTGGGTACTTTCAAACCGGTGGAATTGGTCCCCTTTTACACCGGTGCTGACACCAAAGCTGCGGGAATGGCTGCGGCCGCAATCACGGCGAGTCAATCAGCGAGTGCCTTTCCGCCAGCGGAATGCGTCGGCCTGAGCGCTCACCGAACTGACCTCTGAGTGGTTCTCAGCCCTCCTTTCGCGGGAATGATCCAGCACGTCCGCAAGGCAACATTTACTTAGTGAGGGAAGCAAGAGATCCACGTCGGCACTGCTGCTGACGCCAGTCCTTTGTAACTGCGACCGTAAACCAAGATGAATCTGCGCAGACTCCGACCCGCCGACGGAGCCACATGGACGTACATCGCCCTTGCCAGAGAAGTGAGCGGGACTAGATTGCATTTCCAGAGCGGGAGGAGCCTCTCGTTTTCTGCAATCTCAGCGTAGTTCATTCGGCGTTTCCGCAGGAAACTTGAATGTCCGCTTTTAGGCGAGGCCGTGTGAAAAGTCAAAGATAGCTTTCTCAAATCGTCCCTGCAACGCGCGAGACTTGGAGGCTACCTATGGTGTTCGGACGATCGTGACTTTTCACACAGGCTCAGGCGAAAGCGGTCGTTCGGGGGCGATCTACTCTGACACTGTTTGTACGGTCAGATCTGGGCTATTACAGTTCATCCACCGCGCTTGACCTTCATTGCTGTATCGCCAATCGCAGCCTCGATTGGAAGGCCAACGATTTCATTCTTTGTCGTCGACTGTAATGATGATGCTATCCCTGGGGCTTCGGAATCGAGAACAGTTCATCCTTGTCCAGGTTCGACACCTTCACCGTGTCATTGCGTTCCCAGTCTCCTCCTCTGGCCTGTCATCCAGGGCAAACATCCTGTTCATCCTCTTACTTATTGAGGGGGGGGGGGGGGGGGGGGGCGCTTCCCGCTGCTCCGCTGGTGGGTTAAACCACGAACGTAGGTCTGCAATTACCTCATCGCTTCTTCAAACTCCCCAGGGGCGCGAATTTGGGGGGGGGATTGCTGGGATATGCGCGCTTCTCGGGTCCCGTCGCCCTCCTCAGAAGGCACTCCCTTAGTTGGGGGGTGTGGGGGTGCCTCCCGCCGGTCAGCCGACTTACATGCGCTACAGCTGTCACAGGGCTCCTCCAGGCCCCGGGATCGAGAGGGAGAGCAGATGCAGGGTTGGCGATTTCCCCACCATCGGCCTCACCGCTGACTGTTAACGGATTCGTAGGATGCCAGCAGCCTGCAGCTTCTTCAGGCCTCTGGGGCGTGAATCTGGCGGGGGGTAAAACGGGTTGATGTGCGGGCGGCTGGGGTAGGCAGTGGTGTTCGGGAGTGGACGTTCCGAGGGCCAGCCTAGGAAGCCTCGGAAGCCAGGAAAAGGATCAGGCTCAAGGGACGTCCGTAGCCAAATTCAGGTGGTGCCTGCCCCCGATGACCTGGATGCCGATCCGGGTAGAGGACAGCTCCAGCTGTGGGACCGATACCACCCCTGCCCCGATCCTGAACTTTCGTCCGTTGTGGACGAGCACCAGATCTCTGGAAGCATCGCGGGCCAGGATCACCCTTGTTTCAAGCCCCTGCGGCAGCTCGACCTCGAGAGTCATCCGCTGGTTCTCATGCCGCCACTCGACCTCGATGTCTCCTCGCAACGAGGGAAAGGTACCCCGGGCCCAGTCGAGATCTCCCATCCTGGGCTCGATCCGGCAGCTCTGAAACCCGGGGCCCTCGGAGAACACCCCCAGGAGGTAGCGCGACAGGGTCCAGGCCGGTCCCGAGGCCCCCGAATGGACCTGGCTCGCTCCGGTTCCGTAGAAGCCGAAGCGGTCCCAGGTCTCCCACATGGTGGGCACGTCGAAGGCCCGCATCATGGGAGCATACCGATCCCTTATGCCATCCAGCGCAGCGGTGACTGCACCGGACTCCAGGAGCGCTTCGATGACGTAGTGAAAGTACAAGGGTGTGGCCCGGACCAGCTCTGGGCCGGGCTCTGACAACTGGCTTGCGATCCGATCCCTTTGTCCCTCCTCGGCAATACCATAGAGAATCACCAGGGCATTGCTGAGCTCAGTGGCCGTGGACGATTGCTTCCCTTCCCGGACGCTATCCACGTAAAGCTCCCGGTCCCGATCCCAGTGCGAGCGTCTCAGCGATTGTCGCACCTCCCGGGCGCGAGCCCTCCAGAGTGCTGCCTCCTCGTCCCGTCGCAGGTCGCGAGCTAAACCCTCCAGATGGGTCAACATCCGGAAGTAGAAGGCGTTCGTTTCCAGATTCGCCCCACGCATGTCTGTATCCACATGGTCGACCCAGTTGGAGTAGGGAAGCCAGTAGAGCAGGCCTGTATCGTCGGCGTGGCGGCGGCACCATTCGGCCAGGCCGGAGAGCGTCGGGTAAAGCTCCCTTGCCAGTGCCAGATCGCCAAAGTACTGGTAGTGATCCCCCACGGCAACCGCGTACAGGAGCCCATGCTGGGGAATGTTCCGAGGGTTGTCGTAGGCCTCGGACTTCTTGACGTCTCGGTAGAGTCCACCCTGCTTGGCTTCGGATCCCGGGTAGTGCTTTCTGAGCAGGCCATCCCGAAGCTGGCCCCTCGAGAGCAGACGGAAGAAGCGCTTGGTGATAGCCAGATCTCCGTAGGCCGCCCAGGAGGCGTAGGCTCCGTGGACCCCGTCTCCACCCCAGACCCGCCGCTCTCGGTTCTCGGCCACATGGCTGTCCTCCATGTTCAGGTAGGCGGTGTCTACCGACGCCCTCCAGAGCCGGGTCAAGACGGGATCCGAGCACTCGAAGCTTCCCCTCTCCGGGGCTGGGTAACGGTAGGCCACCACGCTGATGGAATCCACCTGGACGGGGTGCTCCGCGTTGCGAACGACGATCTGAAGGTATCGAAACTGCTTGTACTCGAAGGTCTGCCATACCTGCTGGCCGGGCCTCGACACATACCGGTCCCCCAGGCGCATACCCTGCATGACGGACCAGATCCGCCCCTGGACCAACTCGGATCCATAGGTCAAGTCCACGATGGCCCCGCCCGGACCCTTCATGCGGACCTTTGGAAAACCGAAGAGAGGCCTCCCAAAGTCTACGATCAGAAGAGGAGAGCGCACTCCCTTTTCCGGCGGCTCCCCCTCCCGGTAGGAAGCGCTCTGAAGGCGGGCTCCTTCGCCATCCGCTCTCAGGACCGCCTCCGAGTCCTGGATCCGGGCGTGTTGGAGAGGATGGTGGGTCTCCTGCATGAGCTGCTCGGGCACCTGAGTCTCTTTCCAGGGGCTCATGTAGGGAAGAGCGACGGCCCGGGTGCCGGGTACCTCCATCACCTCTCCCGTCTGCACCACACGGGTGGGGTAGACCTCTTCCTCTCTCATCATTGGAGTCTGCCTCGGCTCCAGGTAGGTCCAGGGAGTACGGGACTCGGAAATCACCAGGGCTGCCGGCCAGGAGGAGGCATCATAGCCGGGCATCGTCCAGTCGGGAGGGTCCAGGTTGGCATCGTAGATCTCCGTCACTCCCAGGGAATCGTTGATCGGCTCCACGTCGTTTCGCCAGCCTTGGGCCGGTCTGACCCGCCAGTCCCGGTCGGTTCCCACGATCTGGCGTCCACCGTCTGGCCCCTCGACCTCGAGCTGGACGAAGAGACCGGCGCGGGAGTCCCGAGTGTAGTTGTTGTGGCAGCCGTAGTGGTAGGCGAGGATCGCTACCGTGTTGTCGCCTTGCCGCAAGTGGGGGGCAACTTCGTAGCTGTCGTAGGACTTCCAGCGGGGATCGCTTCGAGCTGGACCTCTCCCCAGGTATACGCCGTTGACATAGAGGAGGTAACGGTCGGCGGCCGTGACCTTCAGGACGGCTTCTCGGGGTCGTCCGTTCAGCTTCAGATCCCGACGGACCATCAGGAAGAAGTGATACGGATCCGCCTCACCCTCGGCCCAGATCCACCGGGCCACCCAATGCCCCGGAAATCCCTGGCCCCGCGCTTCATATGCCAGACTCAGGATCAGGGGCACTAGTTGAAGCACCAGCATCACGGTTGCCTTGTAAAGGGTCATACTATTTTGCCGCCTCTCCCTTCTCCGTCTCTAACACCCATGCCGCGGCGGCGGCCAGGTGAATGATACTTGCCACCGCCAGCACGGCCCGAAATGTGCCGCTGCGCGCCTCGTAACCCTCGACGCCGCCGGCAAAGACCCATAGGGAAGCCGCGAAGCAGGTCGCCAGCGACACGGCGGCCACCGTTCCAATGGCCGCCAATCCCACCCTGCCATGTTGCTTCTCCACACTCATCGGGCGAACGGGTGTGGTGGAGACGGGACTGCCTTCCGCCTCCTGATTCGTTGTGGCTGGGATTGGTGGTCTGCCTGAATCGTCGGCCACTGCCGCACTATCCGGCGCTGAGGACGCGCCGCCTCGCCAGGCGAGTAGGAGGTACAGAACGGCAGCCAGAAACCAGACCGGTATCGCGACCATGAACAGACTGAGTGTGTCGGTCAGTGCCAGACTCAAGGCCGCGACCACGGCCACGATCCATGTGACAAGCGCCGGCCAATTCACAAGTTGCCCTGCTTTGGTCGTCCGGAATTGCGTAAGCCCCAGACGCGGAAACAGCCAATGTTCCACGAACACGACCGCCCCGACGGGTACCAGCAAGATGCCGAACAGAGCCACAAACTCCAGCAGGTAGCCGAAGATAAATGGAAAACAGGCGACGATCGTGGTAAAGGCACCAGCGAACAAGGTCACCAGCCATCGGGGCCAGCCGGGCGTGATCGTCTGTAGCGCCAATCCAGCCCGATAGAGCGTAGGATTGGACGTGGCCCAGCCCGACAAAATGACACAAATGATCCCGGCGAAGCCGAGACATTGATACGCCACGGCCCCGGGGTCAAGATCGGCAATGGGCGTCTTCAGCAACGCCGCCACGCCGCCCCCCATGATTCCCGCACAGATCCACGCCAAGAAGTGGCCCAGGTACATGCCGCACGCCGAGAACGCGCCGTACCCATAGCTGCGCGCGAAACGGAGTACCGCCATGTCGGATAAACCGACGTGGAATGCCAGGTTGCAGATCCACGCGAATGCCGCCACGTGCACCATGCCGAAGTGACTCTCCGGATCGGTGATCCAGATCTTCAACGCGGCAAGCTGCCAGAAATCCTCCATGCTGCTCAGTGAGCTCACCTCCGGAGTTTCCCTGACGAGCCCAGGGAGGATCGCAGCCGCGCCCGCGAAGAACATCACGAAGATCCACGGCACGCAAATCGCCGCAAACTGTGCCAAGCGACGAAAACCCAAGATTGCCACCGTGACCACAACCACGCCAACGCAGAGCACGACCAGGACGAATCGGTAGTCTTCGGGATACCAGAGGGTCTGCGGCGGAATGCCAAGCGGAATCCGCACGGCGGAGGCAGATACGGTGATCATCGTGCCTGACAGAATGCAGAACAGAATCGCGTTGAGCACATTGTAGATCGATGTCACTACCGGCCCGGCGATCCTCCGCAGGTACCAATAGAGGGTCAGCCGCGTCTGGACGGCAATCGGTCCGCAAACAAACGTCCACGAAAGAACGGCCAGCAAATTACCGATGATCAGGCCCAGAATGAGGTCT
Source organism: Acidobacteriota bacterium (assembly GCA_965218775.1). Lineage (GTDB taxonomy): Bacteria > Acidobacteriota > UBA6911 > RPQK01 > JAJDTT01 > CAUZIZ01. The sequence continues at coordinate 637,088 of CBDCLS010000003.1, forward strand.
CGCGCACCAACGCCCCAGGAAACGAACAGGGCGCCGATGACAAACTCGGTACCGGCCACGTGCTCGCCGGAAAACACGGCCGCGAAGTGACGGGCCGATTCGAACCTGTCCTTCGTCACCGGCTCGCGCTCGAACTCGTAGAGCCGATCGGCGCGCTTGAGGACACCTTCGGAAGACGCAAGCCCCTGGGTCTTGTTAAGGTCCGTCAGTTGTTCTCCTCCACCGCAAGATCACGCAGAAAGACAATTCGAATCGCGTAAAGTGTAGTCGTCTGGGGTCTGGAGTCAAAGGGTTGGTAGAGCGGTCTGGACATTACCTGTCAAGCGGTTGGGGAAGCGAAACCAGTAGTCCTCGTCCTTTCTACTTCCTAATGGTGCCTGAATCCCCTTGCAATGCCCTTCTATCCTGGCCTCGATGATAGCTGCAAGTACCTCATGAACCTTTAGTTATCTTCGATTCCACGCCACTCATCTGTTGAAGTACGGCTTTTCGGCGTCCACGAGAGGGTTGTGGGTGCATGCTGAAAGTTGACGGTCCGCTTTCGCGTACACTTGCGCCGAGAAGGAAAGGATGCCAACCCCCGGCTCTATGCGATCTATCTCAGGAGCCCGTCCCAGTAGTCCGGGCCGGTCGCGAACAATTCCCGTGTGTGTCTGTCTGCGAACGTCCGGATCACAGATCAACTGTCCTCTGTCACGTAGCGCTTGCGTACGATCGTCCGATCGTCGAGCACTTCCCGCCTCATTGATTGCTTCCCCCTCTCGGTGCTATTGTCCGGGTCTCATGTCGAAGAGCGGGAGAGCGACACTCCTTCTGGTGCTCGCCCTGGGTTGGCGGGCAGCACCTGGGCATGTAATGTCCTATCAGGACATTCCCACCGACGAGGTGTCGACCCTCTATCCGGTCACACTGAACTCTGAGGATGGAGCTCCGGTACTGAACATCGCCTTCAGCTCGCGCGGGGTTCAGAAGCTGACAACCTTCGAGGAGCCTGATCTGGACTGGGTCTATCCAGACGGACGCAGCGCCTGGGACTACAGGGAGTGGCACTGGTGGAAAGGGCATCCTTTCGACTTCGAGGCTCGTGGACTGGACAATCCAGCCTATTGGCAGTCCTTTCGACCCCGCCACTGGGGCAACCCCAGAGTTGACGCGGAGAGGCTAAGACAGGGTTACCTGGGCATCGACTTCGAGACGGATGGCTTCTACTTTAGCCAGGACTATCTCCTTCCGGCTCAGGTAGAAGCCGGCTCCGTCTATTGGGACATGGTTTTTACCGCCACCAATTCCACAGGGACGCAGATCGAGGAATATGGTCATTTCTTCGCTTGCTATACCTCTGTGAACAGCAACAAATCCTACTGGTTCTGGGATGGTGGAGGGGAGCTGGTACTCTGGAAGGATCGAGGTGCCAGCCACCTCAACGCTTACGTGACCAGCTCACAAGCCTATTTCCGTCCCGGTGGAAGGATCCCGCATTGTCCGCGGGGCGAAGGCCGGATCGTAGGGACCTGGCACCATCCCGTGCTGGTCTCACACGCCTCACCTGGTGGGTGGCGCTCGGTGATTCTCCTGGATCAAGATACTACTGGTGCCATTGCCTGTGGAATGCAGGGGGTGGCCATGGACTTCATCTTCTACCCGGGCCACAGGCAGCGCATCTTTCAGAGTGGCAGCAGCTTCAGTTCCCATCTGCGCCACCTCCTGGTCAAGAGTCCGGATCTTCCCTCCCTGCAACAGTTGGAGGAATGGTGGAGGCAGTTCCGCGAATCCAAGTCCAAGGTGGGAAGACTGGTCGGGCGCTTTCGCAGCAGTGCTCCGGGGACTCTGAATGAGCCCTGATCACGAAGCTGACGACGTCTCTTCATTCGCGCTCGATGGCCATCCCGGCGCGACGTTTCGATGAACCAGATCATCACCTCGGCGGTTGCTGAGAAGATAGCAGCCCTCCTCACCTTGGAGTATTTGGAGGAGCGAGCCGCTCGAGGCGACCGAGCGCAGCCAAACCCATGGTAGTAGACTGCATGGGTCTTGACCATGAACCTTCAACAGGAGTAAGACAATGTGTCGATGGGCTGCGGTCGCAGCCTTCTTTCAGACAGGACAGATGGTCAAAGCGAGATCGCCATTCGAACACACCCTGTTCTTGGGCTATTCCAACAGCTGCGTGGCCTACTTGCCCCGGGCCGAGGACTATTCGCCCGGTGGTCGGAAGATCGAAGAAAGCTACGCCATACCCGACTTGATGGCCCAAAGCCATGTCCTCCCAGTGGCCTTTGATCCGGGCGCGGAGCAAATGGTCGTCGAGCGGGTGTCCAATTTGATCCAACAGCTGACTTGAAGGGGCAGACAATGGATCTGGGAATACAAGGTCGCAAGGCAGTCATAACCGGGGCATCCAAGGGCATCGGGGGAGCAACGGCGCGCTGTCTGGCCGCTGAAGGCGTCGATGTCCATCTGGTCGCTCGACACCAGGCGACGTTGGCTCCGGTCGCCGCAGAAATCAGTGAGCGATTCGGCGTAGCGGCAACGTTCTCGGCGTTGGATCTCTCGAATACCAACAACGTGGATGCGCTGTTCGATGAGCTTGCCGATCCCATTGATATTTTTGTCAATAACGCGGGCGCCATTCCCTTCGGCAATCTGGACCTGGTCGATGAGGATGCCTGGCGCGAGGGGTGGGAGTTGAAGGTGTTTGGCTACATCGCTGCGTGCCGGCGGGCGTACGCCAGGATGCGTGATGTGGGACGCGGAGTCATCATCAACGGCCTCAAGGCAACGGCGCAACGGCGCTTCGGTGATCCCGGGCAGTGGGAGCGCTTCATCGACAAGGCATTCCCACCCGCAGAACCCGAGCACATAGCCAGCATGGCGGCTTTTCTAGCCTCTGATCTGTCGGCCAGTACCACCGGTACCATCGTGACAATAGATGGGGGGCAGTGCGCCCGGTAGCGGGCCACCGCGCAAGCGTTTCGGAGCTATCATGAAGTCGATCATCCTGGGAGGAAGGAAACCATGGCGAAACAGAAGTTTTCACACCACGAGGCGGACAAGGCTGAGTTTGCAGCCGATGGATTGCGTACCTATTTCGAGTATCGCGATCTCGGCATCAAGGATGCGACCCACGGCGATTTCATCGCCCACGTGATACGCGCTCGCGAGGGTCACAACGCCTCCGGCCAATGGCATGTGCACGATTGCACGTTTCAGATGTTCTACGTGCTCAACGGCTGGGCGCGGTTCGAGTACGAGGGAAACGGTGTGCACGTGGTGCGCGAGGGCGACTGCGTGTTGCAGCCGGCGAAGATCCCACATCGCGAGCTGGAGCACTCCGAGGACTTTGAGGTGCTGGAGATAGTCGCCCCCGCCGACTTCATCACCCACGTGCTGGAAGCGGAAGACGTGGCACAGCTCACAAAATAGCGGCGCTTCGCATCTGAAAAATCACCGATGTCTTGCCATTCTCCTGGGGACAAGGTCGCCATCGTTACCGGCGCGGCCGGCGGCCTCGGTAAAGTCCTGGTCTCGGCATTGCTCGGCGCCGGGGTGAAAGTGGCTGCCCTGGATGTCGACGACAACGGGCTTTCTGCACTGGAAAGCGAGGTGAAACAATCGGCGCCTGCACCGCGCTTTGTTGCGCTGGCATGCGACGTTTCGGACTATGGTAGCTGCGAGTCGGCGGTTCGTAACACCGTCAGTAGCTTGGGCGGCCTCGACATCCTCATCAACAACGCCGCCCTGGGAATGAGCGAGATCCGCCCGGACCACTTCACCAGGCTGGTGAGCATCACCGAGATCACCCCGGACATGTGGACGCGGTTCGCGATGACCAACTTCAGCGGGGCGTGGTTCATGACCAGGGCGAGCATCGCGGGGATGCTGGAGCAGCGCTGGGGTCGAATAATCAACATCACGACCAGTTTCTTTACCATGCTGCGCGGGAGGTTCCATCCCTACGGCCCGTGCAAGGCCGGTATCGAGGCCATGTCGGCTGGCCATGCCAAGGAGCTCGCGCAGGGCGGTGTCACCGTGAACGTGGTGGTTCCCGGTGGACCGACCGACACCGCCATGGTCCCGGTAGAATCGGGGTTCGGGCGCGAAGACCTGATCGCGCCGGAAGTGATGACGCCGCCGATACTCTGGCTGTGCAGCAGGGCAGCAGATGCAATCACCGGCAATCGGTACGTTGCTGCGGACTGGGACACCTCCCTTTCACCCGAGTGCGCGGAAGCGCAGTGTCGAGCGCCCATTGCGTGGCCGGAGCTCGCGCAAAGTCCCGTCTGGCCCGGGGGCAAGCCGCACGAATAGCCACAAGCTCACCGACTACGAAAACGGCTCGTCGACGGGACTTCCGTTGGCGGCGCCACTCTCCCTCTAGTATCTCGTTCAGCCTGTGTGCCACGGCCACTTTCGCCTCGGCGGGAAAGTCGTCGCTCCCAAGAAAGAAGAGACGGACATTCTTGAACGCAAGCGGCCAGAACGGAATGGCCGGTGCTGGGTCGCCTGTGGCATACGTCGCAATCGAGCTGCCCAATCCCAGCAGCCTCTCATCCGCCGTGATGTTCGAGTGGAAGACGACCTCAACAATGTGATCAACCCCGTCGGGAGCGTGAACGCGGATGCGAACCTCCTCGGGTTGAGGCTCAGGGGTCGTCGTCTCCCCTATTACAAACACCTCGGAAGGAGGACCCTGCCGTTCATACCACGCAGGTTTAGTTTAGTTCTCATCCGGGAACCCCCGTTTTCTGAGGTTCCATCGGTGGTTTCTTCGACAATACCAGGGTTTCGGGCAGTGACTTCCCTCCGTTTCAGAGGAGGGTTTGCAAGCTAGTCCTCGAAAGTCGTTTTTAAGAGACACCAATCCTTGAACTCCCGCACCCTAATAGTGGACTCTGAGCTTTCTACAACAGCAAACGAGCCAGGACGAGCAAGTTGTAACTGAGCACCGAAAGCTGCACATACTGCTGGAAGTGATCCCAGCCCTTCCAGGTGCAGCGGTCGACTCCAAAGACCCGCTTGAGCATCGAGATGCAGCCTTCGATCCCGGCCCGAAAGCGTCTCAGTTGTCGATAGACCCAGCTGGAACGAACCATATCGGGGACCTTCAAGTTCCTCTTTTTGGCAAACGCGACATCTTCGATGCCCTGCTTCTTGCCCCACTGGAGATTGTCCTGGGTAGCGAATCCCCCGTCAAAACTGGCCTGCCGAGGATAGAAGCCGTAGTGCTCGAAATGGCGTCGGAGCATGGGTTTCAGCTGAGTCTGATCGGCCGGATTCCCGGCCACAACTCGACAGTCCAAGATCAGCGAACTCTTGCCACAGGTCAAAAACACCTTGTGGCCAAAGACGGTCTCTCTGCCTCCCGTCTGAAGGATGTCGCTATGCTCCTCAAAGATGGAAACGACCTTTTCCTCCGCCGCCACCGTCTCTCCCCGCAGGATCCGGCGCTCGGTTTGATCGATGACCTGCTGCAGCAACTCCAAATAATGACGCAACTTTCCAGCGATTATCAAACTGTGGCAGTCCTCCCACTGGGAGGCATTCTCAAGCGCCAACTTGCCATAGTGTCGGGTCTTTTTTGCCACCTTCAGCAGATCGAGGCAAACGACCTTCTTGCGGGCTTTACCCCGGACGTTGCGGAGATTGATCACACGACGTTTGGCCCGCCGACAGTGGTCCCGGTAGCTCACTCGATGGGATTGGCCTAAATCTCGTAACAACGCCGTGACCGTGCGGATCGAATCGTACAACAGCCGGGAATCAAAAGGATGGCGGATGGGGCTGGGGACGTTTGTCGCATCCACCCGGATCTTGTGTCCCTGCTCCAGTCCTTGGGCCTTCGCCCATTGGACCAGGATCTGCCCGATCCCCTCCCAGGTCGCGGCCTGGATTCGACTGAGGTTCTCCTGCAGACAACTCTTGCCCGGAGCCCACCCTAAGGGTAAGCGGCAAAACGCCCGAAAGCTCTCGGAGTCGGCTAAGTGAAAGGCCAGCTTCTCGTAGGACAGCTGATGCCAGTTCTTGAGCACCGCACAACGCAGGAGCTGCTCGGCACTCAGGCCCGGCGAACCGTTTTGGGGATCCACTTTGTCAGACAGATCTTGTAAAACCAGATCCAGGATCTCGGGATTCTTATCGAGAATCTTCGAGATCGTGCGGAGCTCGTCACTCAAGCGGTGATTGGGCCACACAGGGGCGAGCGGCCTCTGTGGTTCGCTGTTCTTTCTCATCGTTGGAGCTCCAGTTTTGTCGTAAATCCTTTTCTTTGAGTTAGTTGGCAAACTTATTCTACCAAGAGGACCTGACAAAAACGGAGCTCCTAAATCTCTTCTTTCCCTTTTATTTCCAGTCACTTACAATCGAACGGACGAGAACTAGTTTAGTTAGCATGTGTGTATCTTTTTCGGATGCTGAAACGACGTAGAGCTCGCCAGCACGCACAGGGCGGGAGACGCTGCCGCTTGGTCTGCACTGCTCTTGGCCCGAAAGCCGTAGTTCATTCGACGTTTCCGTGGAAGACCTGAATGTCCGCTTTTAGGCGAGGTTGTGTGAAAATTCATTCATGATTTCGGATTTGAAATTTTGACTTCATAGGCGAAAGCGGTCGTTCGATTGCGATCAAATCGGACGCCGTTTTCATGTTCAGACCTGGCCAGACTCGCCGTCAGCTCGCCTCCTCAGATCCGTAAGATCGGGCAACGTTGGCTCAACACGGCCTACCCATGAGACAGCCTTGGGTTAGGACGTTTGAAGCCGATCTGAGGATCCTCTAGGTCGACTTCTGGGCCCTCACTCTAGCGGTGATCCGCCCAGATGGTCAGGGCACCTTCCTCGGCGGGCCGACCCAACGCCGACCTCAGAAGCAGACTGAACACATAGGACCCGCAAAAGCAGCTCACCAGCGCGGTAGCACCGTAGTAGATCCAGTGCACGTCGGCGAAGTGCTGGATATAGATGCTCAAGGGAAGCGAGATCGTGACGGTGGCTACGAGCCAGCCCAGGAAGTGACCCCTGCGGGTCAGCACCCCCAGTAGAAAGAGTGCTGTAACAGGAGCGCCGGTGTAACCGCCCACCTTGCTCATTGTCTCCAGGATTCCCTGGCCCTCGGAGACCATCAGGGCGGTGGCGGTTGCCAACAGACCCAGGCCCGCCGTCAGTCCCCGGGCCAGCGCCAGCCCCTGGCGCTCCGTCAGCGGCCGTTTTCTCAATGGGGACACGAAATCCACCTGGATCAGCGTGGCCGCGGAATGGATTCCCGAATCCACAGTGGACATGGCCGCCGCGAAGACGGCGGCGATCAGCAGACCCGACAGGCCGGCGGGCAGGGCGTGGATGATGTAGAAGGGCAGGATCCGATCTCCGGCGATCCCCTCGGCCAGCCTTTCCGGAAACACCAGGAAGTAGGCGAACATACCCAGACCGATCAGGTACAGGAGGGCCGCCAGCAGGGACTCCAGGACCTGGTCCAGCAGCAGTGCGCGGGCCATCTCACGGCGGCTTCTGGCCGCCAGAAGACGCTGCATGACCACCTGGTTGTTCCCGTAGCCGAAGGCCACGATGAAGTAGCAGAGAACGACCGCGGGCCCTGTGGTCTCGGAGAAGCTGAAGTGCGTGTCCGTTAGTCTCAGCTTGTCCGAGCTCAAGACGATCTCCCCGAATTGATCCAGGCCTCCGGGGAGGCTGGAGAACAGAGAGACAACCACCAGCACCGCGCCGGTTGTGAGGACCACGAACTGGATCACATCGGTCCAGATCACGGCAGCCAGGCCTCCCAGACAGGTATAGGCCGTCGCTACGAGTCCCATCATCAGAATGGCACGGCTCAGATCGACACCGGTGACGGTGGAAAGAGCCAGGGCGGGTGCGTAGAGGGCGACTCCCATCCAACCCTGAATCTGGAGCACGGCTAGAGCCGAGGCAGCGTACCTCGCCCCGGTGCCGAAGCGCTTGCTGACGTACTCAAAGACAGACGTGATCTTGAGCCTTCGGTAGAGCGGAAAGTAGAGCCAGATGATCAGTGGAGCGGCCAACAGTCCGGCGGGGGCGGCCAGAATCAGGGAGGCGTTGTCCTTGTAGGCGGCGGCTGGACCCCCCAGATAGGTGAGGGCACTCAGCATGCTGGCCACGGTACTCAGCGATACGGCCAGCCAGGGCATGCGCCGACCGGCCAGAAAATAGGACTCGGTGTCCCGCTGGCGGCCCGAGAGCAACAGGGCCAGTAGGGTGACCACTAGGAAATAGGCCACCAAAACCAGGTAGTTGAGGGTTCCGAAGGTGGCTTGTTCCACGATGTTGAGAGATTACGGACGTGCTACAAAGGCCTGCCCCAGGAGTCCATCTTGGGTGTGGGCGGCATCGCTATTCTCCGGCCTTCGTAGATCGACTGGGCCACCGCCTCGAAGAACTCCATGTAGCGAACGCCCACGGCGAAGTCCGGAGCAACCGGAGTCCCGCTGCTCTTCCACTGGCATCTCGATGGGGTGCATCCCGCTGTCCCCCTGGGTCATGCCAAACAGTTCCTCGTCCTCGACCAGGCCTCCCGGCTTCTCCACCAGCAGCTTGTAGTCCAGCACACCGTCGGTCCCGTAGATCTCGACCGAGCTTCCCGGACCTCGGGGAACCCGAAACGAAAGGTGAAAACTGGCTGTGGCACCGTCCTGCAGCTCCGCGCCGATCGAGAGCGACTGGGGAACCGCCAACAGGTCCTCGCCAGTGCTGGCGACCAGGGACTTCACAGGCTCTATCCAACGGTAGAAGACCTCGGCCAGAATACCCAGCATCATGGTGTTGACGCCGACCACTTCAGGGTCCACCAACCAGGCGCCGGCCTCGGGAACGGCTGGCAGCAGGGAAGTGACCCGCAGCTCCAGCATGTTTCTAGCCCTCCCGGATCAGCCTCCGCCTCGCGGTCTCCCTTGAGGCCGAACCCCGCCGCGTAAAGCGAGGTCACCAGGTCGGTGGCCTGAGATGCCTCGAGCATCCGGAGGGCCTCAGTCAGGTTGCGTGCCAGGCGTGCCTGGCAGAGAACGTGTTTGCCCGAATCGAGGGCAGCCAGGGTGACCGGCAAGTGAAGGTTAGGCGGTGTCGCGATCACGACGGCATCGATGTCCTGCGACTCGATGATCCGTTCCCAGCTGTCCACCAGATTCAGTATGCTGAACTGCTGCGCCGCCTGTTGGGCCGTCTCCGGTCTACGGGACCAGGCTGGGTGATTTCAACTTCGCGAACCTTCTGAAGCAGCGGGATGTGTCGGTTCTGGGCGATCTTGCCGGCTCCGATGATGCCGACCCTGATGGTGTCTGTCACGTAATCCACTCTCCTCTCTGGCGGGCCTGGTGGGTCAGGATGCGCAGCGTGTCGGACTCGGTCAGGTGCGGCTCGAACTGCTTGAGGAACTGGCCCAAGGTCTGCTCCGGCGTACCTTCGGTCGTGTCGACTGTCAGCTTGTTGCCGATCGTCGACCGCTCGAACTCTGCTTCGAACTCGTCCAGGACCCGCGGTATGTCCTCTTGACGCACGACTGGGTTGTGGTGAGGGCTCGCTTTCATTCTCTCGGCGATCGCCTCTCGTGAAGCCTTGACCAGTACCAGGGGCATAGTCGGCGCGAACTCGTGAATGACCTCCTCGATGTGGTCGATAACTGCGCGCTTCATCCAGGCCGTATCGCCTACGTAGTAGTCGAAATACATGGGAGCATATATCCCGTTTTCGATGTGAAGTCCGATCGATAGATAGTCGGGATTTCTTAACGCATCGGGCTGGACGTGGTACGTGATGTTATGCCTCTGGAACATCTCTTTGGCCTTCGGCGTCATTGCAAGGAACTGCTCCTGCTCCTCGGGGGTGAAGATGTTCTCGTCGTCGAGCCCGACGTGGCCGCTGGTGTGTGGGATCTTCCAATGGTCGTGGTACGCCATCAGCCCCTTGCCCTCGCCCATGACGCTGTGACTCCAGCTCCGGATCCCTTCGGCTAGCGTCGTCGTTCCGGTGTACTCACATCCGATGAGAAGCGCTCTCATGATTTCTCCCTGAGATACAAGCCGTCGACCATCTCGTCTCGACGGGTTCCTCGGAGCCGCATTATACCAGCTAAATCGCGGCGTCAGGCAGCATTCGAAGTCTCAAAGCAGGGACGGTGAGGGTGACCAGGCCAAACAAGGGAAGGCCGATCGCCGCGATCAGGAACAGGGCCGCAGCGGGTCCCGACCGCTCGGCACGCTGAGAACACAGAGATAGTTGGACCGACCGAGGGCGGCCAACAGGCAATTGCGGATACCGCCACCGGGGTCAGCCTGGGTGGGAGCTATCAGTGAACGACAGCTGCTTTGTGTTGAGTTGTATCAACCCAGATCTGGCCGTACAAAAAGTGTCAGAATAGATTGCCCCGAACGACCGCTAACAGGGCCAAAAGCGGACATCGAGTTGAACCTGAATGGTGTTCCTATTCGCCCGCGAAGGCTTCAATTTCTACCAATAGGTCCGGAAGTACCAGTCGATTCACACCAAGCAACCCTACAATACGGAGGTCCAGTTACTCCCCCGTCGGCACCAGTCGCTTGAGTTCTTCAAACCAGTTGAGGACGACATTCAGCTCAGTCAGCTCTTCCGTGTGCGCTGCTACCAGCACAAACCGCATTCCATCGGGTGAAATGTCATAAGTCCGTCCTCCTCCACCGATGAGCTCGGGCCACTCGAATAAGAGCCGAGGAGTCTGTGGCTCAAACTTCGACTCGGTCTGAACGGGAACCACCATGGTGTTACCTCGGCTAAGATAGAAAAGCTCTCTTCCGCTGGGAGCCCACACGGGGTCTCTCCCGCCCCCATTAGATATCAGGATGATACTACCTGGTTCCGGATAGGAGGTAACGTAAACCTCCGATCGGCCGGAGCGATCGGAGATGAAGGCAATCCGTTGTCCGTCTGGTGAGAATATCGGCCTCCCCTCATTGAATTCAGTCTTGAGGAAGGGTTGCGGTTCACCGCCAAGGGGCAAGACCCAAATGCCCGAGCCATTTTCGGAGCTTTCGGTAAAAGCCAGGACTTTGCCGTCAGGGGACCATGAAGAAGGGTACTGGTTGTTCTCGCTCTCTATAAGCCGCTCGGCCTCACCTCTGCCATCTACGGGCTTCTGATAGATATTCCATTTCCCAGTTCGATTTGACGCAAAGGTCAGGTGCTTGCCATCTGGGGTCCAGATGGGCGAATGATCGCTACCCTCAAAGGTAAGAGGGGACAATGCGTGTTGTAAACAGGATATTTCCATCTGCACGCCAACTGGCTCCACACATTCTTTCTGCGGCACAGATGGTCACAGGTGGCCCACCCGCAAGTGGGACTTTCTTCAATGTCGACCGGTCTGCCAAAAAACCCACCCACTTCTCATCGGGGAAAAGAAGAGACTTCCTGCATCCTCTGTTCCGTCAATTGGTCTCCCTCCAAGTTGATCCAAGGGACGGTGAAAGATCTCCTGTCGATGACCCGGGCGCTTCCCCAGATAGACCAAGTGCTTTCCATCCGGTGAGATTCTCATTCTGTGAATTAGCGGATCTGTGACATAAGGCGAGGGTAAGTTGATGCTGAAACGCTGTGGGGTAGGAGGCTCAGATGGGGGTTTCCAGTAGGCAAGAACTGCAAAGACCGCAAATACAGCGGCTACTGCCCACGGGATGGTTCGCCGCCGCCAGACCGGGGTCGCCGTGCTGATCCTTGCTTGTGAATCATCAACCGGCTCGTTGAGAGCATGTCGGATCTCGATGCGGGCGTCGGCCATGTGGTGGAGACGATCATGGGGATCTTTCTCAAGACACCTGCGGCGCAGTCGCCGGATACCTCGGGGTGTGCTCTCAGGCAGGGCCTCCCAGTCCGGCTCTTTGTGGACGATGGCTCCGAGAATGTCCGTCATGGTCTGACCGCCGAATACCTGCCTGCTGGCGAAAGCGGTCGTTCAGGTGGGATCTACTCTGACAGTGTTTGTACGGTCAGATCTGGGTTATTACAACTGTCGCTCATCCTGGTCTGTCCTCAAATCCTCGCCGTAGCCCAAACCCCACCCGCCAAGCCCCTAACCTGAGCCTGACCGCCCTTAGGCGATCTCGATCGGCTGAGGGTCCGAGGGGACGATCCACTTTGGTGGCCTGCCGGCTAAAGCCAGGATGGGGGAGAGGCTCGAAGCAGATATTCGATTGGCTGCCAGCGGTCTGGATGGAGGGGTGAAACGCCAATCGGCTTTCGCTGCAAGCATCCCTTGTTTGTTACCCATTCCGTTACCCAGGGCGCAAGAACTCAGGTTGAATGCCCAACCTAAATCCCATAAACCATTGAAAAGATTGGTGGAGGTAATCGGACTCGAACCGACGACCCCCTGCTTGCAAAGCAGGTGCTCTTCCAGCTGAGCTATACCCCCACCTAGATTGAACCTGGAGCGTTTGGCACATCCTTAGTGCTCCCTTCCATAAATACGATGATGTATGTGGCGAGCGCGACGGGTCGAGTTCGCGAAGCGACGACGAACTCGATGCTTTGTATCTTGGAGGAGGAGCGACAAAGAAATCGGCGCGTCCCGTCGCCACCCGTAGGGCAGATGGGGGTTGCGGACGATCTCTGCGTGGGTCGTCGTCGAAGATGGCCAAGCATCGTCTTCCTCCCCCTGCCTTGATCTCGCCTCGCAAGCCCCATCTGCATACATCATCGTATTTATGGAAGGGAGCACTTAGGCTCGATTTAAAAAGGAGAACCGCTCGAGATTCTAGAAGGCCTCCTTCGCGCTTAGTCTAGCACGCCGTTGACGACTCTCGTAACGCGGAGCACTAACCATCCGGATGCGGCAGTCTGCCGGCTTGATCGGCCAGACCCAATGGGTGCCACATTGACTAGCTGCACGTGAGGAAAATATGGCTCAGAACATCCGAAATACTGAGACTGAGCGGTTGGCCGAGACACTTGCCAGGCTTACCGGGGAGACGAAAACCGAAGCGGTCACCAAGGCTCTACGCGAGAGATTGAGGCTGCTTGATCGCGGCAGATCAGGCCGACAGTTGGCCGACGAACTGGACAAGATTGCTTATCACTACGCCTCTCTTCCTGATCGGGACAGGCGGAGTGACGACGATATTATCGGTTATGACGTTCGGGGGTTTCCAGGCTCATGGTGATTGATACTTCTGCTCTGGTAGCGATTCTTCAGAATGAGCCAGAACGACGACACTTCAATGAGGCGATCGAAAGAGCTGAGTCGTGCTCTATCTCAAGCGCAACCCTGGTTGAGACCTCAATAATCATTGAGTCACGATACGGATCGCTTGGTCTGGGAGACCTTGATCTGCTCATCTCCACGTCGCCCCTGCCTGGCCTGACTGATCGCTCAGCGATGACCTAACGCCGATAGGGGGAGGGAAGATTTCGCTGTTGTTCCGGCTCTCTCCTCGGAACCTGGCCTTATATTGCCGACTAGTCAGGGCGTTCGCGGCTCTGTTGGATTGGCTATGGGTGAGTTGGGGGCTCGGGGAGGGCTTGGACAACTAGGCAGGGGGGACAAGACAAAACACTAACCGTATGGTTTTTCCGTTAGAAAGGAGGTGATCCAGCCACAGGTTCTCCTACAGCTACCTTGTTACGACTTCACCCCAATCACGAGCCATACCGTCGGCGCCTGCGTCCTCCGAAGAGGTTCGCCCAGCGACTTCTAGTACAGCCCGCTTTCGTGATGTGACGGGCGGTGTGTACAAGGCCCGGGAACGTATTCACCGCGGCATGCTGATCCGCGATTACTAGCGATTCCACCTTCACGCAGTCGAGTTGCAGACTGCGATCCGAACTGAGAGCGGTTTTCTGGGATTCGCTGACCGTCGCCGGTTCGCTGCCCTCTGTACCGCCCATTGTAGCACGTGTGTAGCCCGGGACATAAAGGCCATGAGGACTTGACGTCATCCCCACCTTCCTCCGGCTTTTCGCCGGCAGTCCTCGCAGAGTGCCCAGCTTCACCTGATGGCAACTGCAAGCAAGGGTTGCGCTCGTTGCGGGACTTAACCCAACATCTCACGACACGAGCTGACGACAGCCATGCAGCACCTCTGTTGCGGTCCCCGAAGGGCATCTCCCCATCTCTGGAGCCTTCCCCAACAGTTCAAACCCCGGTAAGGTTCTTCGCGTTGCGTCGAATTAAACCACATGCTCCACCGCTTGTGCGGGCCCCCGTCAATTCCTTTGAGTTTCAGCCTTGCGGCCGTACTCCCCAGGCGGGGTACTTATCGAGTTATCTCCGGCACGGAGGACTTGTCTCCCCCACACCAAGTACCCATCGTTTACGGCTAGGACTACCGGGGTATCTAATCCCGTTCGCTCCCCTAGCTTTCGTGCCTCAGCGTCAGATGCTGTCCAGGAAGCCGCCTTCGCCTCCGATGTTCCTCCCGATATCTACGCATTTCACCGCTCCACCGGGAATTCCGCTTCCCTCTCCAGCTCTCTAGCCTCTGGGTTTCTGAGGTCCTCCCCCGGTTGAGCCGGGGACTTTCACCTCAGACTTCCGAGACCGCCTACGCACCCTTTACGCCCAGTAATTCCGAACAACGCTTGCCCCCCCCGTATTACCGCGGCTGCTGGCACGGAGTTAGCCGGGGCTTGCTCCTTGGGTACCGTCATTCTCTTCCCCAAGAACAGGAGTTTACGACCCGAGGGCCTTCGTCCTCCACGCGGCGTCGCTGGGTCAGGCTTTCGCCCATTGCCCAAGATTCCCCACTGCTGCCTCCCGTAGGAGTCTGGGCCGTGTCTCAGTCCCAGTGTGACCGCCCGTCCTCTCAGACCGGTTACCGATCGTTGCCTTGGTAAGCCGTTACCTCACCAACTAGCTAATCGGACGCGGGCCCCTCCTTCGGCGACTTAAAAACCGAAGCCTCTAAGCCTTTCCCCCTTCAGGTTCCCCCAAAGGGCCTTATGCGGTATTGGACCGGGTTTCCCCGGCTTATCCCCCTCCAAAGGGTAGGTCACCCACGCGTTACTCACCCGTTCGCCACGCTACTCATCCTCCGAAGAAAATTTTCACGTTCGACTTGCATGTGTTAGGCGCGCCGCCAGCGTTCATTCTGAGCCAGGATCAAACTCTCAAGTTCTTTCCAAGGTCCCGTCCTGCCTAGTTGTCAAAGATCTCCCCGCAGACCTGCGCCTGGGGAAACCCCTATCTTAACGTCTACTGATAGGCGTTGCAACTTTTTTGTTTCTGTTGAACTTCGACAAACACACGACCGGCGCCAACCTCGAGTCTTGGGAGGGCGCCTCCCTGACCAGCTAGCCGATCACGGTGCGAGGTTTGGAGTAGGCCTCGTCAAGATATTTCTTGGCCTCGGCCTGGGCTCCGTTGTAGTCGATCTTGCTGTTGACTGCCTTTCGATACTCGGACTTGGCCCGCTCGCGCTGACCCAGGATGTCATAGATCTTTCCCAGGTAGATGTGAGTCCAGGTTTCGACCCATTCCGGTTTCAGGTTCCCGTTGAGGGCATCTCGAAAGCTGTTGGCGGCGTTGGAATAACTGTGCTGTTGAAAGTAGACTTCGCCCAGCCTGTAATGAGCGACGGAGCTTCGGGGATCCTGCTCCTTCGCCTTTTCGTATTCCCGAATGGCAGCGACGAACTCCGTCTTCTCCTGGTACTCCTCTCCCAACGAAATGTGCACTAGCACCCTCATCTTGTGGGAGTCGTGCAGAATCTTCCCTTTGGGATCAACGATCACTCGCACCGGTACATCCGTCAGAGAATACCTGAACGAGCTGGTCTTACCGTTGATCGTAAACTGCTTCTCGATCGGATCTCCCTTGGTCTCGATGGACAGATCCGAAGGCATTCTGAAAAGATCGATGTTCTGTTTTACCTGACCCCGAATGGTATAGGTGCCGTTCTTCAATTTGAAGATGGTGTAGTCGACACGAAACTCGGGAACCCCCACCGACTCTACCCACTGAACAAAGAACCAGCCGTAGTCTTCGCCGGTCTTGGTCTTCACGAAATCAGCAAAATCAGCAATCCGCGTGGCCTTGCCGTTTCGACTCTGGAACCAATCTTTGAAGTAGGAATTGAACTCCGCTCGTCCCACCAGCTGGCTCAACATGTAAAGCACCCAGGCTCCCTTGCTTCCCACAATGGACGCATACTGTGCCGAGCCCAATTCCAGTGCCAGGCCGTGGGTGATGGGAGCCCCTTTTTCGTATTTGAGGGCCTGGACCGCCTGCCGTGCAAGCAGCGCCTGGAATTTGTCGGCGTATTTGACCTCCATGTATCTGAGCGCGGAGTAGGTGGCGAACCCCTCCTGGAGAAACGCATCTGAGGCTCCCGCCATCGTGACCGAGTATCCCCACCAGTGCCGAGCTATCCGGGTCGCCAGTTCGAAGATCGGCAGCGATCGGGCATCCAGCACCGAAGACTCCAGCAGAATCAACTCAAAGCAGCCATGGGAAGGCAGGGTCAGGTTCCCAACGGCGGCCAGATGCAACTTGGAAAGCGGGCGCTGTCCGTATTCACTCTCAAAAAACTCCAGGATCTTGCTGATTTCCTGGGCCCAGGGGCTCAGGTCACCTTCGTGGTTCTCCGTCACGAAAAAGGTAACGGGAACCGGTCCCTCCTCGAACTGCTGACGAAAGAAACGGGCAAGGATTACCGGAACCTGGGTGACGGCCTGCGGACTGGTCCAGGTGAAGGTTTCGTGTACCCCTTCAGTGGTGATCGACTCCAGATTCCCCGGCGCCACCACCGTGAATCCCAAAGGCACCGTTATCTTGAGGTGGGTTGTCGCGGCATCCAAGGGGAAGGAGTGTAGAGGGAACCAGCGCCCTTCGGTCAAAAGGGTGGCTCCGTCGGGAGCAATGAAAGCCCGTTCGCTGCGGGCCACGTCCAGAAAGGCATACTCTTCACTCTCGAGTGTTCCTTCGAAGCTGAAGTTAAGGGTCCTGACGCTTCCGGGAGGAAACGCCTTCGGTCCCTGCACCCGCATGACATGGCTTCTGAGGTCGTCGAAGCGGGTTGAATAACGCTTTCCCTCCTCGTCCGTCACCCCCAAAATGCTCAGGCGGCTGTTCAGTTCAAAGGGCAAGCTTAGAGTGTCTTGGAGCACCTTGAAACGGACCTTGACTTCGCCCTCTAGAAACCGCTCATCGGGATCGATCTCCGCCTGGATTTCGTAGTGCTCTACGTCGATCAGGAGGGGACCCTCGCGTGCGTTCTGTGCCCAGACCGAGCTGCCCCAAGTGGTAACAAGTAGGATCGCTAAAAGCCTGGTCTTCATCCCTGCGTCTCCAAAAAAGACTCGCGTAGACACTTTGCCGCCTCTCGGTAGGCGTCCTGCCGACCCAAGCGGTCTGCAGCTTGCTTGAGCTGCTCTCGTACAGTTTCACGTTTTTTCTCATCCTGGAGCAACTGAACCAAATAGGCCCCAATGTTCTCTCCGGTAGCCTGCCGCTGGACGAATTCAGGAACTATGGTCTTACCCGCAATCAGATTGGCGAGGCAATAGGTCTGGGTTCTAACGAAGGGTTTCAGTAAGAACCAGGTGGGCCAGGGCATGAGGTAAACCATGGCGAACGGAATCTGAAACAGCGTTGCCTCCAGGGTCGAAGTTCCACTCTTTATTATCGCACAGTCCACCTGCAGAAGTAGGCGGCTGGAGCCCTCCTCCCGGATCTCTAGGGGCAGGGAGGTGTTGGTTCTCTGCCGCCAGGAGTCGTAGATTCCAAGCAGATGCCGACCCGAAACTCCCGGAGCCTGTGCCACCCAGAAGCGAACCGGACAGTGAGCTTGTATGTGAAGTGCCGCATCCAGCTGAACCGGTAGAATACGCCGCACCTCATGGCTACGACTGCCTGGGAACAAGGCCACCAGAAAGGGTTCTCCAGCCTGCGCACGACGAGGGACAGCCCCAGTCGGCTGAGAGCGATTGAGGCGACTCACGGAGGGATTTCCCACATAGCGAGCACTAACCTGGCGACGCTCATAGAAATCCTGCTCAAAAGGCAGGACCACCAGCATCAGATCCACGCAGCGACTGATCTGACGAACCCGGGAGGAACGCCAGGCCCAAACCTGAGGACCAATGAAGTAGCACACCGAGACGCCCATTTTCTTGAGGCGACGGGCCAGCTTGAGGTTGAATTCAGGAAAATCTACCAGGATCGCGAGCGCGGGGGCCCGGCTTCGAGTTTCCTTCAGGATTCGGTGGTACAGTTTGAGATAATCTGGGACGAGAGCCAAAGCGTCCCAGGGTCCGATGGCCGCCAGGCGCGAAACGTCGGCCAGCAAGTCGACACCGGCTTCGGCCATCCGCTCGCCACCACTTCCGAACCAGTCCACCGACAAATCGGGACATTGCCGGTTCACTTCATCGATTAGACCGGCCGCATGCTGCTCGCCGGAGGTCTCGCCTGTAACTACCAAGATGGACCTCTGACTGCGCATATCGGTTTGATGGAGTTCGGGACAAGAAGTTTCGGTCGAGCCGCTCAGAATGTCTGCCGGATCCAGCCGCCACCGAGAACCTGATCTGCCTGGTAGAAGACAGCCGCCTGCCCGGGGGTCAATGACATTTGTGGTGAGTCAAAGGTGACACGAACCTGCTTGCTCGAAGACAGCGTATCGATGTTGGATCTTGGTTCCTCGCAGACGATCCTGGCCGGGCTTGCCTGATGCCGCGACCGTACTTTTACCGTGGCCCTCAAAGAACTTCCGGGAGGCTGACCCGCTACCCAGTTCACCTTATCAGCAACGAATCCCTCTCCAAACAGATCCTCGCGGTAGCCCACAATCACAGCATTCCGCGAAGGATCCAGACGGAGAACGTAGAGTGGGCAGGGATGCGAAATCCCAAGCCCACGCCTCTGTCCCACCGTGAAGTTGAAAAGACCCTGATGGGTGCCCAAACAGCTGCCATCTTTGAAAAGAATGGGGCCGGGGTTTTCGCTCTGGGCCAGTGGAAGTTCAAAATCACTGTGCACCTCCACTGCATGACGTCGTATGAATCCAGCGTAGTCACGATCAGGAACGAAGCAAATCTCCTGGCTGTCCCGCTTACTGGCAGTAACCAGCTGGTTGTCCAGGGCAATCTTGCGAATGGTGTCCTTCTCGTAGTTCCCGAGGGGGAAGAGGAGGTGCTTGAGCTGTAGCTGGTTGATCTCGAAAAGGAAATAGGACTGGTCCTTCGAGAGATCTTTACCCTGCTTGAGAACATAGCCCCGGCTGCCTTCGTGAAGAAGTCTCACATAGTGACCCGTGGCAACCTTTTCAACCCCGATCTGTCGGGCGAATTGCAGCAGCCGGTCGAACTTCAGGAAGGTGTTGCACAGAATGCAGGGGGAGGGCGTCCGTCCTTCCAGATAATTACCGATGAAGGGCTCGACGACACGGCGCTCGAACTCTTTCTCCAGATTCAGCACGTAGAAGGGAAAACCCAATGCTTCGGCCACGCGGCGCGCATCGTAAACATCATCCAGAGAGCAACACCGACCGAACTGGGCCTGCCCGTCGTTGGTGGGGTTCCTTCGGTAGTCCCAGAGCTGCATCGTACAGCCCACTACCTCGTGCCCCTGGTCCCTTAAAAGCAGTGCGGCCGCTGAGCTGTCGACACCGCCGCTCATCGCTATCAGGACTCGACTCATCCTTCAATTTCCAGATGCAAGAATACCTTCACATTCTAGCATCTCATCTTCACACCATCTTCGGCCGCTCCTCAATCGTTCGCGGGCAAATCTAGTGCAAATCTGAGTGCCAACTCTACGAAGTTACTCTTGTACGAACCCTTAACCCGCATTTCTCACCGCTAGTCTACTACGTCGCCGCAATCATCCGCCCTGGCTGCGTTTCGCTCGGTCGACGTACTGCACGAGTACGACTGCGGGGGCCTCGGTCGCAAGCCTTGCCAGGACGGCGCTTGCGACGACTCGCTACGACTCGCACTGAGAAATGCGGGTTAAGACCAGAGAACCCCGCGCGAGGATATCTCGACCTGCGAGCGGCTGACGTGCACTTCATGCGGTTCGACACTAACCGCATCGAGCTCGTACTTCTTCTGAATATCGTTGTATCTAGAAACTAGATCGCGCCAAAAGGACTGCACTTCCTCTTGCAGGTCGGGATCTACGGGCACCTGTATGATTTCCTCGGGCAGGGCAAGCGGAAGCCCATCGGGCACGAACAGCCGATTCCAGTCCTCCCTCAGATTCCAGAACAGGGTCTGTATCAAGGACATCCTGCGGACTCTCACCTCCACATCCTCTTGACTTACGGTGGCGAGAAGCCTTTTCTCCAGTTCCAGCGAGCGATGATGGAGCACCTCTGTCAACTGCTTCCACTGCGCAGTACGCTCCGCAGAAAGGTGTTCGCGGCACCGTCCAATAAACTCTTCGCGACTCTCTTTGGAGCGGGAGTACAATCGGATCTCAGGATTCTTCCAAATCCGGGGTCGGTATTGCCGCATGACATAGTGGATGATCTTCTCATCCACAGAGTCCGGCCAAGACAAGGGGCGTGGCGGAGGACACTCCACCAGGTCCTCGGGATGAATCGACTCCACCATGTCCGTTGTCCAGTTCAGCTCGGCGTCCTCCAGCCAGGTGCCTCGGAAACAACCCTGGTCCGAGCCTCTGTAACCGGTCCGAACGTCTTGCACCTCAAGCTTTACCTCGAAGACAACCGAAGGTGTGCTGGTTTCACCAGTGCCTCTGAGTTGATAATGTCTCAAAGTGGCTCCGCTCACCTGTCCAGCGCTCTAGTTTGAAATTATAGCACGCCACGCGGGGACTTCTGAGGGGGGAGGGGGCAGGGGTGGGAACTGTGAGCGAATCAGCCACGAACATAGTGTCGTTGAGCTCCAACCGAACTCAACGACACGAAATGAATCCTGGCAATTCTGCCTATCAAACCGACTAGGCTACCTATTTCTGAGCCTGCTCCAGGATCTTCTTGAGTTCCTGTCGGCCATAGAAGAGACGAGACTTGATCGTTCCTTCCGCTACGCTGAGCTGCAGTGCGATCTCGCGAATCGTGAACCCCTCCAGGTCGTGGAGACGGACCACCGACTGATGCCTCCGGCTTAGTCGACTCAGCGCCAGCTGCACTCGGTCTCGAATCTCTTGGGTATGGAAAGACTCCTCGGGAGTGTAGGCTGCGCGATCCTCCAGATTCACATCTTCTGAGATATCTTCGTCCGTCTGATTGCGATGCTTTTTGTTCTTTCGGATCATTTCCAAACAGACGTTGATGGTGATTCTGTTGATCCAAGTTCCAAGCTTCGAATCTCCTCGGAAGCACTTTGCGGCTCGAAAAACGTTGATGAAGGTCTCCTGGAGCGCGTCCCAGGCCGACTCCTCTTCCTTGAGAATTCTGAGAGCGGTTCGATAGATTCTTCCACGAAACTGGTCGAACAGCTCTTGGAAAGCCCCCTCTTCGCTTCTTTGGATGCGTGTCATCAATTGAATCTCGAAAGGTGTAAGACCTGCGGTGTAAGTTCCCATATCAACCTCCTTGTGCCCTCCCTTAAAGCAAGGTCCGTGCCAAAACGTTAACTAGTTGAAAACAAAGGACTAAGGTTGGAAGAGCCAGAAGGGACTGTCCAATAAATGGACACCCGTTGCCGGGCTGAGATGTGGTAAACCCTGAAGAATCAACAGGATAAGATCTGTAAAGAAAGTGGACAGCTACCGTTTAGTGTTTAGGCACTTAACGGTGGCCGTACTGCTTGAGCTTGGCGATGATGGTTTGCCGACTGACCTGGAGGGCATCTGCCGCCCGACTTTTGTTGTTGCCGTGGGCTCTCAGGGCATCGAGAATCAACTCGCGCTCCAAGGCGGCCAGTTTTTCCTTCAGGGGGCCACGGGGATCCTTGGCTCCCTCTTTCACGCGGATCCGATCGGAGAGCCTGGAGGGAGGAATGGGGCGGCCGGGATCGGCCAGGATCACGATGCGCTCGATCTCATTTTCAAGCTCCCTCACGTTCCCCGGCCAATCATACTCCCGGAGCATTTGGAGCGTGGTCGGCTCGAAGGTCAGGATCGACTTGTTGAGCCGCTCGCAGGAGCGCTTCACAAAGAACTCACTCAGGATATCGACGTCCTCCCTGCGGCCCCGTAGAGGAGGTACGAAGACGGCAAAGACGTTGAGCCGATAAAAGAGGTCCTGTCGGAACTCGCCTTCCTCTACCTGCTGGCTGAGGTTGCGGTTGGTCGAGGCAATGACGCGGACATCGACGTCAATGGAAGCCTCGGCACCGACAGGATTAATCTCTCCTTCCTGAAGGACGCGAAGCAACTTGACCTGCAGATCAAGTGAAGCTTCGCCAATCTCATCCAGAAAGATTGTCCCGTCATGAGCCAGTTCGAAGTACCCTTTTCTGCTATCGATGGCGCCTGTGAAGGCCCCTTTTCGATGGCCGAAAAAGGCGCTCTCGACCAGGTCGGCAGGAACTGCGCCACAATTGACCGGGACGAAAGGACCCTCTCGGCGAGGACTGTGCTCATGAACATAGCGGGCCAACAATTCCTTGCCTGTCCCTGTTTCTCCTTGCATCAAAACTGTTGAATCGGTGGGCACGACTCGATCCAGCGACTGCAGCAGCTCTCTCATCGCGTAGCTGCGATGGATAAGGCGGCGCGGCGAGTCCTGAAGAAACTCTACCTCTTCTCGCAGCTTCAGGTTTTCTCGCTCGAGGCGCTCATTGACCGAACCCAGTTCCTTCGCCAGCCGCTCCTGCTCCTGCTCCAACTCCCAGCGCCCCAGCTCCCCCAACACCACTTCCCGCAACGAGCTCGGATCCCAAGGCTTGGTGATGTAGCGGTGCACGTGTCCCTGGTTGATGGAATCCATCAAATCCTCAGTCTCGGTGTAGCCTGTCAGCACGATGCGGACGATATCCTCCCTGACTTCGAGCGACTTGCACAGTAGTTCAACACCGGTCATGCCGGGCATCCGTTGATCTGTGATCACGGCAGAGACGGGTATCTGGTGAAGCAGCTCCAGAGCGTCAGACCCGTTTCTCGCCTCGTAGACTTCAAAATCATCTACGAAGGTGCGCTTGAGCTTTTCCAGGTTTGCGGCTTCGTCGTCGACAATGAGCAGCTTGTGTTTTTCTGTCATGGCTTTATGGGTAGCTCGATCCGGAAGGTGGTGCCTTGCTGCCACTTGCTCTCTACCTCGATGCTTCCCTTGTGCTGCTGGACGATTCCGTAGCTGATGCTCAGCCCGAGGCCTGTCCCCTCACCGACTGGCTTGGTCGTAAAGAAAGGCTCGAAAACCTTGGCCAGGTGCTTCTCGTCAATTCCCTGGCCGTTGTCTTCAATCTCAATGACAACATGGCTTTCGTCGCCCTGAGTCCGAATCCAGATATCACCCTCCTGTGGAATTGCTTGACAGGCATTTGAGAGCAGATTCATGAATACCTGGCTCATGCCGCCGGGGTGACATTCGACCTCTGGCAGTGCTCCATATTCCTTGTGCAGGTGGATGCGATCCCGGTATTCGTTCTGGAGCAGGTTGAGGGCCAGGTTGAGAGGTTCATGAATGTCGACGGTCCGGGTCTGATCCACATCCATGCGGGAGAAGGCGCGGAGATCGCCGATGATCGCATGGATCCGCTCGGCTCCCTCTTCAAAGTTTTCGATCAGGCGGTCCAGGTCCTCCGTCACGAAAGCGTAGTTGATCTCCTCTCGAAACGACTCCGCCTTCTTCCTGGCTCGTTCATCGAGATCACGCTGTTGTTCGTAGAACTGGATCAAGCCCCTGAGCTTTTCGATGTATTTCCTCAAAAAATCGGTATTCCCATAGATGAAATTCAACGGATTCTTGATTTCGTGTGCTATCCCGGCAACCAACTGACCCAACGAGGCCATCTTCTCACTCTGGACCAGCTGCACCTGAGTTTCTTTGAGCTCCTGGTAGGCCTGCCGAACCTCTTCGCTGGACTCCTTCAGCTCCCTCGTCCTCTCATCAACCTTCTCCTCTAGCCTCCGGTTCAGCTCCTGCAGGGCCTGACTCCGATCCTGCAGGGACTGAGCCATTTCATTGAAGGTCTTGGCTAGATTGCCCACCTCATCCTGGCCTGAGACCTCGACCCGTTGGTTGAGATCGCCATCGGCTACGATCCTGGCGCTTCGGGTCAACTCCTTGAGCGGAACCGCAATCCGACGTGCAATCGAGTAGGTGAGCAGAGCGACCAACACGGTCGCAACGGAAACGAACCAGAGGAGAATATTCTTCAGGTCCTGGACCGGAGCGAAAATGTCCTCTTCATCGATTCCTACACCACAGATCCATCGAAAAAACTCGTGGTTCACCCTCGCCATACCGCTGATCTTCGGTGTCCCCCGAGGGTATTCATAGGAATAATGGGTGGAGCCCTCCGCCACCGCCTCTTGCAATTCATCCAGTTTGTGATCTTCGATAAGTCGCGAGCCGTAGTTGTGTGTGCTAGAAACATATTCCGGATTGGAGTAACTCCGATTTTGCCGATACTTGTGTCCGATGACCGTGTTCACGTCCCGGCCCCACATGAAGGCGTAGCCCGAAGGTAGGGAGTGTTGTTCCAGATCCTCTTCCACCTTGTCCAGAAGCGCTTGGACGTACTCCCAATTCATCAGGGCCAGGATCCCCCCAATGATCTCGCCGTCTCGATCCAGGACAGGATAGGCGAAGCCTATTGAGTACTGCCGGGCCGAATCGTCATCATGGTATTCGTACATCGGTTGGACCAGTGACGAGAGATGCCAATCGAGAAAGCCCACCTCTCCGCTCCGCACCTGCTCCAACCAAGCGGAGTCCTTGGTATAGGAAAGGAGCTGCTCGCCCACCAGCTTCTGCAAGCGAGCCTCGTCCAGATGCTCCTCCGGACTCCTCCTGTTCCGGTCGATGCTGTTGGTCAGCACCAAACGCCCCTCAAGGTCGAATAGACAGATCAGGTCGTACACCTCATGAACCTGGACCAGCTTATTCAGCAGCGGCTGGGGACGATTGGCGGATCGATCCAATAGATACTCGCGAAAACGACCGAAGAGCGTCATCGCCTTGACTTCCTCTTCCTTCTCCAGGATCGTGAGTTGAACCGTGTCGGCGATATCGCGCGCGATCTGCTCTACATAAAGGACAGTCCTGTCTTCGGTGATCCGCTTCTTGGCCTGAAAATAGGAAAAAACCGAAATCGCAATCAGAATCAGAAAAAGCGGCAGGATGAGGAGAGCCAGCTTGCGCCGCAGGCTACCCCAGAAGAACGGCACCACCTTGCTCCAGAGCCCGGTCCAAAAACTCATGAGAAAAGCACCAGGAAAGTCAATAATGTTAACAGTGTACTGACAATTTAACTTACATTCAATCTCGCGGTCAAATCCGGGTCGGCTTTGGATGGTCCGCCCCTCTACCCCCTGGCGCCATCCGCTTGCTCCGGAGCTTCTTCCTGTTGTACATTGCAGAGTGTGGATCCTGCGTTTTGATACATGGGGTATTCATGTTGAAGCGGTTGGGAAAACTGAGAGCCAGGATAAATCCTAAAAGTGTTCTAATCGTTGGGATACCCGTTCTGCTCTTATTAATTGTCTCGCGCTTCTCCGTCCCTTTTTCATCTGCTGAAACCGACGGAGCCCTCTGGGTTCCGGTGAGTGAGCGCCCGAGCGTGGATCTATCCGGCTTCTTGACCACCCTCGGGGGCGAAAAGGTAGCGTTGGAGGATCTCCGAAACAAAGCGCTCTTACTCAACGTCTGGGCAACCTGGTGTGGTCCTTGTCGGATAGAGATGCCGTTTCTAGCGGAGCTTCATGAGAATCTCTCGGATGAGGGATTGACGATTGTGGCAATCAGTAGTGAAGACCCCAAGGCAGTGCAGGCCTATCTCGATGAGACCCAAGTTGATCACCCATTCCCACTGCTCCTGGATACGGACGGTATCCTGTCAGGCCGCTTTGGTGTCTATGGACTCCCCACGACTATCGTGATTGACCCGGAAGGCAGACTGGCCCTGCGGCACGTAGGCATCTATTCCTGGAACTCTCCGAAGGTCGTTCGTGGTCTTCGCCGACTGATGGGCGAATGAACTCATCTTTCTTCTTTCGCTGCATCAATCAATCCTGCCAGTGCCAGTTTGACATCAACGAGAAACTCTACCAGTGCCCGGCCTGCTCGGATCTGCTGGATATCGCCTACGACTTTGCGCCGGTCGATGTGGATCAGCTCAAGGCGGCTTTCTCTCGGCGCAGGATTTCCTCGGATCTGCTGGACGTCAGCAGCGTCTGGCGCTATCGGGAATTTCTTCCCTTTAGGGACGAGGATCTACGCCATGTCGTCACCCTGGGAGAGGGCAATAGCCCTATCCTGGAGGTGCCGCGTTGCGCCAAGTATGTCGGTCTGGACCGGCTTCGGATCAAGCATCTGGGCTGGAACCCAAGTGGTTCCTTCAAGGACTACGGGATGACCGTCGCGGTCTCTCAGGCCCGCAAGCTCAATTCCCAGGTAGTCGCCTGTGCCTCGACTGGAAACACCTCAGCCTCCATGGCTGCCTACTGTGCTCGCACCAACCTGCGGGCAGTCGTCTTCATTCCGGAGGGCCAGATCGCCTACGGCAAGCTCTCGCAGGCTCTGGACTATGGAGCCCTGACGCTGCAGATTCGTGGAAGCTTTGATACCGCTATGAGGTTGGTTCAAGAGCTTGGTCGGGAAACGGATCTGTACCTGATGAATTCCATCAATCCTTTCCGGCTCGAGGGACAGAAGATCGCCATCGTCGAGCTTTTGGACCAACTAGACTGGAAGATTCCCGACCGGATCGTGGTCCCCGGTGGTAATCTGGGTAACAGTTCTTCCTATGGAAAGATCCTGATGGAGCTGAAGGAGTTGGGCTTCATCGATAGGGTTCCCCGAATCACGATCATTCAGGCCGAGGGAGCTGATCCCCTGTACCGTACGCTCGTGACCAGCTCTGAAGAGCTGGTTCCCGTAACCGACGCCTGGACGCTGGCGAGTGCTATCAAGATCGGTCAGCCGATTAGCTGGAAGAAGGCGGTTCGGGCGCTGCAGTTCTCCGATGGCTGGTGCGACAAGGTCAACGAGCAGGAGATCGCCGACGCCAAGGCGATCCTGGGCCTTGACGGTATCGGCTGCGAGCCTGCCTCGGCCACGACCATTGCGGGATTGAAGACGATGCTGGCCTTGACCCATGAGGCTCAACCCCAAGTGACCATCGACCCGGGCGAAGATGTCGTCGCTATTCTGACCGGACACCAACTGAAGGATCCGGAGTATACAGTCAACTACCATTTGGACAACCTTTACCAGCACGCGAGCTATGAGAACGTGCTGGTGGAGAAAACGGGTAAGTTGACGTCCACTCATGCTAATAAGCCAATCGAAATCGACCCTGACAAGGAAGAGATTCTGCGCTTGCTTGAGCTGACATAGTACACAGGTTCAGAGTACCCAGCACTTCTTGGTGCCACTCCCGTTGGACCTTTTCTGGAGAAACACAAATCGTAGCTAAACGGGCAGCAACCCAATCCAAACCCACCAACCTGGGTGAGCTGAAACAGCTAGTAGGAATGGCTACAGCCTTTCGTTCCGTCAAGGACGAGATCAGGGCGAATCTGATTGATCGACTCAAGCAACAGGATCCGCTGTTCCCAGACATAGTTGGCTATGAAGACTCCGTGATTCCGGCCCTGGTAAACGCCTTACTAGCCAAGCACAACATCGTTCTTCTGGGCCTGCGAGGCCAGGCCAAGAGCCGGATTCTGCGGTCGCTTGTCCACTTTCTTGATGAAGAGGCACCCGTTGTCGCCGGCTGTGAGATACGCGACGACCCTTTCTTCCCGATTTGTTCCCAATGTAGGAAGAGGGCTCGAGCGGAAGGAGACAAACTGCCCATCCGCTTTGTTCCCCGCAGCGAGCGTTTTGTCGAGAAACTAGCCACACCCGACGTGACCATAGCCGACATCATTGGAGATCTGGATCCCATCAAGGCGGCCACCCAGGGCACGGCACTCTCGGCCCAGGAAAACATTCACTTTGGACTGCTTCCACGAGCTCATCGGGGAATCTTTTCCGTAAATGAGCTCCCCGACCTGGCGCCCAAGATTCAAGTCGGTCTCTTCAACATCATGCAGGAGGGCGATGTTCAGATAAAAGGATTTCCGATTCGCTTGCCCATCGACGTGTTACTGGTATTCTCGGCAAATCCCGAAGACTATACCACCAGGGGAAGAATCGTCACGCCCCTGAAGGACCGGATTGGATCAGAGATACGGACCCATTATCCCCTCCGGCTGGAAGATGGCATCCGAATTACACAACAGGAATCCTGGGTCGATCGCGCCTCTGCCCAGCCCTTGGAGATCCCTGACTTCATCCACGAGATCATCGAAGGGATCGCCTTCCTGGGTCGCAAGGATCAACGAATCGACCGACGCTCGGGTGTCAGCCAGCGCCTGCCGATTACCTGTCTGGAGGTCGCGGTGAGCAATGCTGAACGCCGGGCCCTGGTTGAGAATGAGTCCAGAGTGGTGCCGCGCATATCGGACGTCTATGCCTCGATCCCTGCGATTACGGGGAAACTGGAGCTGGAGTACGAAGGCGAGCTCAAGGGGGCGGACACGATTGCAGACGAGCTGATTCAGCTCTCCGTGCTAAAAGCCTACGCCAGACGCTTCCCTGAGTCGGGTTTCGCGAACATCGTGCAGTGGTTCGACCTTGGCGGAGAACTGAAGGTGAGCGACGAAACTCCTGCCAGAGAGTACTATGCTCGACTCAAACAGATTCAGGGTCTGGGGGCCGCGCTTAACGTACTGGGCGTGTCCGCCAAGAAGAACCCACAACTGGCAGTCTCTTCGATGGAGTTTGTGCTGGAGGGCCTTTGTGCCCAGAGAAGGCTGAGCCGAAACCAGGAGAAGGGATACTTCAAAGAGTCGGAAGAATCGGAAGAGGAGCTGTTCGCAGATCTTTCCAAGGGCTCCGAATCCTTCAATTAGGCCCGTTCTGAAATGGCCAAATTTCGATACAGCAAATTCGTTCCCAGCCTGGCGGACGAGGTCGACCTAGAGCAGCTACTGGAGCAGCTCAAAGACTTCTTTTTTGACAGTGGGTTCTATTCCCAGTTCTATCCTCAAGGAGACCCTTCGCTGGCAGATCTGCATCGGGCACTGGCTGAGATCCTGAGCGCGAACGAGCTCTTGCCTGAGTCGTGGCGTGAGCCGCTGAAGAAGTTCGCAGAGGATCAGGCGAACGAGCTTACGCAAGAGATTCAGGACCTTCTTGACCGCATCCTCGAGCGCCTTACCGAGGAGGGTTACCTCCAAGTCCAGTCGGATGAAGGCTCCGGACAACACCCATCAAGCGATGCGGGAAGCACCGGAGATGCGGCCGTGACCGTGAAGTTCGAGCTCACAAGCAAGGGAATCGATTTTCTGGGCTACAAGACCCTGGGAGAGCTTCTGAGCTCCTTGGGACACAGCAGTTTCGGAAGCCATGAGACCGACCAGCTGGCCACGGGTGTGCAAGCGGATGCACCTAGCAAGACTTACGAATTTGGAGACACCTTGAATCTGGACATCAGCGAAACCTTACTGAATTCGGTGCGAAGGGCCGGGCTCCAGATTCCGCTTTCGCTCGAGTACAGCGACCTGATGGTCTACCAAACCGACTACCAGAGTTCTTGCGCGACGGTGCTCATGCTCGATTGCAGCCACAGCATGATCCTCTATGGTGAGGATCGGTTTACACCCGCGAAGAACGTGGCGCTGGGACTTGCCCATCTCATCCGTTCCCGGTTCCCCGGCGACTCGCTCCACATCGTGTTGTTCCACGACTCTGCCCAGGAGATTCCCCTGGTAAAGCTCCCCTCGATCAAAATTGGCCCCTACCATACCAATACCTGCGAAGGCCTGCGTCTCTCGCGCCGAATTCTTCTGAATCAGAAGAAGGAAATGCGGCAGATCATCATGATCACGGATGGCAAGCCCTCAGCGATTACCTTGAGTGACGGACGCATCTACAAGAATCCGTTCGGCCTCGATCCCCTGATTCTCCGGCAGACGTTCGCCGAGGTGGCCAACTGCCGCAACTCGGGAATCCTGATCAATACGTTCATGTTGGCGCGAGACTACTACCTGGTTGAATTCATCAAGCGAGTCTCACAGATCTGCCGCGGAAAGGCCTATTTCACCTCCACGCTAAACCTGGGCGACTATTTGCTCATGGACTTTATGACCAAGAAAGCAAGGAGTATCCACTAGCAGCTAGAGGCGTCCTTCAGCATCAGCGCGTTTGGGCCTTCCTCCCGAGACTCTGCCCAAAGTGGTAACATGAGGGGCCATGCCGGTCGAGCCAGTTGACGAGTCTACCCCCGAAAGCGAACAGCAAGAGCTCATTGCGATTCTGGGCGAAAAAGCAGAAAAACTTCCTGCTGAGGATCAGATCAAGCTTTCCCGTCTGGACCCCTTTCGGCGCTATCTCCTGGAGATAAGCCAATTCGAACCCCTTAGCCCCGAGGAAGAACATCGGCTGGCGGTCCGCTACCGAGAAAATGAGGATCAGGACGCCGCCTACCAGCTAGTCACCTCCAACCTGCGACTCGTCGTCAAGGTTGCGATGATCTACCGCAGCGTCTACTTCAATGTCATGGATTTGATTCAGGAGGGGAATATCGGGTTGATCGAGGCGATGAAACGATTCGATCCCTACAAGGGAGCACGTCTTCCGACATATGCTTCCTGGTGGATCAAAGCCTACATCATCAAGTTCATCCTCGACAATTTTCGAATCGTGCGCGTGGGGACTACCAACGAGAGGCGGAAACTTCTTTTCAACCTCAGGAAGGAGAAGGAGCGTCTGAGCCTGCAGGGAATCGAACCCACACCAGCACGCATCGCCAAGCGATTGAACGTCAGCGTTGAAAACGTGAAAGATATCGAGCAAAACATGGAGTCGTCCGATCTGAGCCTCAACAGCTACACCAACTCGGATCAGTCCATCCAGTACCTGGACACCCTCAGGGCTACGGAGGAACTGGTTGACGAAAAGATCGCTCGGGGGGAGCTCCAGAAATTGTTCTCTGACAAGATCCAGGAATTTGCGCAAACCCTGAGCGAGCGAGAACAATACATCCTATCTGAACGACTCATCGCCCAGGAGCCGAAGACGCTTCAGGAGATCGCCAATCGCTTCGGAGTGACTCGTGAGGCCATCCGGCTGAACGAAAAGGGTCTGGTCAAGAAGATCAAGGTCTATATGCAAGATTCACTCAGCAAGGTGACAGACGTCGAATTCAGTCTGATCGCCTAACCCAACTCCTGCCCCTCTTCCCTTGCCTCTGCCTCCACACATTCGCTTGCTTTGAACGCTGCCGACCAGAAAACGAGAGATGAATACCCGAAACGGGAAGCGCGGGAGGAGAGGTAAATGAGAGAGCGAGGGAAAATGCAGAGGTAGAGGCAAAGGCAGAAGCAGAGGTAGAGGCAAGGAAAGAGAGGGCAGGGAATCCGAGAGACGCTTCTTTTACAGAATAAGCATACAGTCTCCGTAGCTATAGAAACGGTAGCGCTTCTCGATTGCAGCCTGGTAGCACCTCTTTACAAGTTCCTGCCCGGCGAACGCGGCCACCAGCATCAGTAGCGTGGATCTGGGCAAGTGGAAGTTCGTAATGAGTCCCCCGACTGCGCCGAAAGTAAAGCCAGGTCGGATGAACAGGCCGGTCAGACCCTGGTCCGCAACCACTTCCCCATGCTCGAGAAAAATGTGCTCGAGCAGCCGCGTCGTTGTTGTCCCCACGGCAACAATTCGGCCGCCGGCGCCTCGATGATAGCGAATTTTCTGTGCCGCTTCCGTAGTCAGGGAATAGTGCTCGGCGTCTACTTCGTGCCTTTCAACGTCTTCTTCAACCACCGGTTTGAAGGTTCCGTGCCCAACGTCCAGACGCGCTCGGCAGTATGGGATTCTTTCAAGTAGTTCTGGGGTGAAATGGAGTCCCGCTGTCGGGGCTGCCACCGAACCAGACTGTCGTGCATACACCGTCTGATAGCGATCCCGGTCTTCGGCGTCGGCCGGCCGGCGGATGTAAGGAGGGAGGGGCGTGTGTCCAAATCGCTCCAGGGCCGCCCATACATCGCCCTTGCAACACAGGCGAAGGCGACGCTTGGGGGACGAGGCGTGGTCCAGAACCTCGATTTCCAGATGCCCTGGATCGACAATCAGGTGCGTCCCAACCTTCGCTCGCTTGCCAGGTTTTAGCAATCCGATCCAAACATCTTCCTGCTCCTGCTGAAGCAGCAGGATCTCAGTTCGAGCTCCCTGACCCTCCTTCCTGGCAAAGAGCCGGGCGGGAAAGACTCTCGAATCGTTGACGACCAGAAGGTCGGGTTTCGTGAGGAAATCTGGCAAATCGCTGAAGTGCGCGTGTTCCCAGCGCCCCCGTTGACGGTTCACTACCATGAGACGGGACTGATCCCTTGCTCTCTGAGGAGACTGTGCGATCAGTTCCTCAGGTAGACGAAAGTCAAACTCAGCCAGTTTCATGACAGGCTCCCATTCTATAAGAATTCCAAGCGCCTCCCTGGGGCGGGAACCTACTTTCGGATGCAACAGACGCTGTGCCAGAATAGCGCCTCATGCACCTGGGGCTGCACCGACCTATCTTAATCCTGGCCTCGGCCCACTTCCTGATCGACTGCTACTCGAGTATGTTCGGCGCGTTCCTCCCCTTTCTCCATCAGGAACGCGGCCTCTCTCTCGGACAAGCCGGTATTCTGGGCGGAGCGCTCGCCTTTTCCAGCGCTCTTACCCAACCCCTGTACGGCTACCTGGCCGACCGCCTGCGAAGCAGGGTCTTCCTGGTCGCAGGACCGGCACTGGCCGCAATCTTCATTTCCTCCCTGGGACTAGCACCAAACTTCTCAGTGCTGCTGCCGATGGTCGTCCTGGGAGGTGCAGGCATTGCCGCCTTCCATCCTCAGGGGGCGGGAATCACATCTCAACTATCAGAGGGTCGCCGTGGACTTCACATGTCGGTCTTCATCTCGGTAGGGATGGCCGGTTACGCCCTGGGACCGGTCTACATCACATCCATCATCACCCTGGCAGGCCTCCACAATAGTTACTGGGCAGCCCTGCCGGGTGTAGCGATGTCACTCTTTCTTGCCGTTCGCGGGCCTTCCCCACGGGCACAGAAAAGGGTGCGGCACAGGCGGCTGTTCGCTCGCCTGCGGCGGAACCGCAGGCCCCTTTTCATTCTTTATATGCTAGTAGTGGTCCGGGCCTCGATCCAGATGTCCTTCGTGGCTTTTCTTCCCCTCTATCTCACCACGAGGGGCTACAGCGCGCTCGAGGGCAGCCAGATTCTGACGCTCTTTCTCGCAGCCGGGGGGAGCGCCGGATTCCTGGGTGGTCTTCTCAGCGACAGATTTGGGGGTAAGGGCCTGATCACGGTCTCGATGCTTGGCTGCTGCCCATTGCTGTTAGCTTTTCTTTGGACCGAGGGGTGGATCTCGATTCTTCTCTGCGTCGCCGGGTCGGCCTTTCTACTCTCCACGGCACCGGTCAACGTCGTGCTGGCGCAGCAGCTGGTTCCCGAGGGAGTATCAACGGTTTCAGCCTTCCTGATGGGCTTCGCCTGGGGAGTGGGCGGCCTCTTCATTCCAGGCGTGGGATTTCTGAGCGAGGGAGTGGGACTCCAGATGGCATTGTCCGGAATCGCCCTTCTGGGAGTACCAGGCATTCTGCTGGCGATGGCGCTTCCAGCGCGCATCGGGCGAGCCGGGCTCGCGGCAAAGGAACCGGCAATGGGGTCTCACCCCGCGGGTTGACCGAACAGGCGAACGCCGCAGTGTCTGGCCGGCAGCTTGGCTACGTTGACGGCACTGTCCGAGGAGTAAACTAAGGAAAGTCTGGAGCCTTGGACGCAAAATCTAAAAAGGCTCTGCACGGGTTCTGGCAAACACAGCGCGAGTCACCCACTCCTAAATCTGCCCAAGGCTCCAGCAGGAAGTTGTAGGCAATTCAGGGGCCAATCGGTCCTTAGGCCGAAGCGACGGAAGGGAAAATCCCACAAGAAGTTGGAGCCACAACAATTTGCATCGGATTCGCGCTGTCTGGAAATGAACATACCGCCGACAGGGAAATCCCAAAAAAAGACACTTTTTGTTACCCGAGGTGACGAAAAACGGCAAGTCGTGGAGTCAGAAAATCGCTCGGGACAGGAGGGTTCGGTACTCTTCGGCAAGAGGCGAGCGATTGCCGATGAGAGCGAAAACGTCCAGCATTGTCTTGCGACCAGCGTCATCTCCGAAAGAGCGATCTTCCGCTACGATACGCAGGAGGATATCGAGGGACTCACGATACTCCTGGCTCACCGCGAGACAACAGGCCAGAGCGTAGCGGGCCTCCAGCTTCGCGGGATCTTTCTCGGACCGGTGGCGAGAGCCTTCCAACCCTCCTGCTTCTCGACACTGTCTTTGGAGTCTTCCCACCATTTTCAGTCTCTCTGCGGAATCAGCTTGAGAAGAAAGGGGTGAAATCTTGGCGACGAGCTCGTCCATTTCGTCGTAGTTGTGCCGCTCTAGAGCGATCTGGGCGAGACCGAGCAGCGCTCCAGAGTGGTCGGGCTCCCGGGCCTGAGCCTCCCGAAGATCTTGATAAGCGGCTTCAACATCTCCGCTGGCCATTTTCTCATTGGCCAAAACGACGATCTGGTCTGCTTCGCTCGGACAGTGCTCCCTCAGGAAGCGGCGCACCTCGCTTTCCGGAAGCAGGCCGATGAACTGATCCACAGGCTTGCCATCACGAAAGACGACCACCATTGGAATGCTCTGTATCTGGAATTGGCGAGAGAGCTGTGGTGCCTCTTCGGTGTTCACTCGCGCCAGCAGAAACGCGCCACCGAATTCCTCGGCCAGTCCCTCCAAGATTGGAGTCAGAGTCCGGCACGGCCCACACCAAGCGGCCCAGAAGTCGACGATCACCGGCCGGGTCCGCGAGTGCTCCACGACCTGCTCCTGGAAATTGGCCTCAGCCACATCGGTAACCAGCTTCTTGCTCTTGTCCTGCATTCTGGTACTCTCCGCTCACATTATAGCGAGCGTTGAGAACCCAGGGAAAACGCTCCGCCGGCACCGGTGGCGTTCATTGCGTGCACCAGGCAGCGGGTTGCTCGGGCGAGGTCGAGAATTCGCGCGCGTCACAGAGAGACGCCCGGCAAGGCACGGGTCCGCCTGCTTGCAACCGGCGATCGAAACTGAATATACTGAGCCGGGACGTGCCCTGATGATCAACTTGATTACGCTAGACTACTTAGAGTTGTTGTGTCAGACAAACCAACTGCTCATTGGCTGTGCTAGGGGAGAGAGCGAGCTTTGGATCTCCCCTTTAGGACCCCACCCGTCGACCCTCACTCCACAGGAACTCAATGACATCCTGAGAGGAAGTTCCCTCTTTGAGGTCCGCAAGTTGCTGACAGAGGACCCAGATCTGGAGGAGACTTCCTTCGTGACACGACTTGAACTCGAACGGCAGATCCGGCAATTGATGAATTGATGACGTTGACCGATCAAGAGCTCAGCCTGCAGCAAGCCACCGACAAAATCCTTGGGTCCATCATCGACGATTGGTATGGAAACGTTTCCGGCTTCTATCTGACGAAGGAACAGCTCGAAACAGATTCGGAGCCGGGGAACCGGGAAGAAGAGTTAAAACGTTTCCACGATGACAGAGGGCACCGGATCAAGTTCGACAAGGACAACCTCGATTTTACCTACGGACTGGTGTCACGTTGGCAGGAGGACAGCCTGCTGATTGAAGTCAGTGTGAACAACAAGGTCGAGGAATTCGATTACCAGGACTTTCAACGCAGATTGCTATCCCATTATGAGAATCTGGGTGAGAAACTGGTCCCTACACCCTACGAACTCAGGAACTACCGCTATTGCGACATCTTCTTGCTGAAGCCCAATCCCACCGAGGCTTTCCAAGTTGAGACCAGAGCAGAAGGTGCCGACATCATGCGTCTTTCCTTCAGTGTGAGCAACCAGCATCTGGAAAAGTGCCTCAGCCATCCAGTTTCAGGTAAGAACCTGATCGAGAACTACTGTGTGTCACCCTTCCGGACGGTGTATGCGGCCGTTTACCGGCGCATCGCGAGTTGACGCCCCTTCATCACGGTCCCCGTCATTCCGATCGCAGATTGATCATCGGGTAGTCCAGCGCCAAGGGCACCCTACTCTCCTGACTAATTGCCTCATCGAGGGCCTGCTTCCAGACTCGCAACTCAGACCGGAATCGTTCCAGGTCGATCCCTCCATGGGAACCTGGGTAAGGGGCTAGTCTTTCAATCGACTGCTTCATCATGGTGCGCGAGGCGCCCCATTTGCCTTGTTGGTAGTGGAAGAAGGCAACGGCTGCCTGGATGATGCCTTGCAGAAAAGGCTGCTCGTCACTCGACTCCTGGAGCCAAAGGTCTTCTATCAGGTCGTGGCAGTCGTAGAACTCCTGCCGATTGAATAGTTCGAGCCCTTGCAGGAACTGCGTCTGTTCGGATCCCACGGTTTCTCGTGTCAAGAATGCCTCGTCCGAGGCGCCAGAGTACCGCACTTCGTAAATACGATCACATGTGCAGATGGGGTTGTGAGGCGAGGTCAAGGCAGGAGGAAGTCGACGCTTTGATATCTTCGACGACAACCAACGCAGAGATCGGCCACAACCCCCAGCTCCGGGTGATTAGAGGGCTAGACTTGTGCGGCTGCTAAAACGGAGGCACGTCAATGATAGGTTTCCTTGATCCACCGTTCCAAGGATCCTGATGGATCGGAGACTACGTCGACATCAAACACCAAGGGTTCCTTGCGGGATCTCTTCTTCAAGAGCTTGACTCCATGCTCATAGTCGCGAAACAGCTCTCGGGAATAGTCCAAAATATCTCGCCCATCGGCGGCCGCTCGAGAAGCCAAGAGCTCGGCTGCTTCCCGCGTGAACGTGATTTCGACGTCGTAGTTATCGCTGAATTCTCTCTCAAACTTTTTCAGCCTGAAACGAAACACGTCTTCTCGGTAAAGGTCGGGATCCGCGAGAAGTTCCGCTAACTTCCTCGGCGGGTCCTCTACCATCTCCCGTCCCACCACCAGATTCCCTACCTCGCTATCCGGCAGCTGGTACTTGTACTCCCGGAAGAGCTGCTCGCAAACGGTGATCAGGCCCCGAGCACCTGTCTCCTCTTGTGCCGCTCGTTCGGCAATCGCTCTGATCCCCTCGTCTTGGAAGTAAGCATCGATTCCGTAGGCCAGAAAGTCCTTCTTGTACTGTTTTAGCAGCGAACCTTCCGAATCCTTCAGGATTCTGAAGAGATCCGGTACCTCCAACGGATTGCAGTGCACCACCACCGGCAGCCGTCCAATGAACTCAGACTCGAAGCCGTAGTCGATGAAGTCGACGGAGCGAGATTTCTGCAGCAGAAAACGCTGTTGTTCTTGTGAGGTCTTCTCTTCCATGAAGCCGATCCTCTTGGCACCCAGGCGCTTCTTGATGATGTCCGCCAGACCCGTGAAGGCACCGCTGACGATGAACAGAATGTGTTTGGTGTTGATCGTCTTTTTCTCGGGCTTTCCACCAGCCTGGACTTCCATGAACGCCTGCATTTGACTGGCAATGTCGGTGGGTGACTTGACGGGCACCTCGGTCTCTTCCAATAGTTTGAGCAGACCCCTTTGGACCCCGTGTCCACTGACATCTCTCCCGAGGCTGTTTACGGGTGCGGCGATCTTGTCGATCTCATCCAGGTAGACGATACCGTACTCTGCTAGTTGGATATCGCCCTTGGCCTGATGCACCAGTTCTCTGATCAGATCTTCTACGTCTCCACCAACGTAGCCGGTTTCGCTGTACTTGGTCGCATCGGCTTTGAAGAACGGAACGCCAATGAGTCGCGCAATGTTCTGAATCAGGTAGGTCTTTCCTACTCCCGAGGGACCGATCAAGATGATGTTCTGCTTCTTGTAGTCCCGGCAATCTTCGGATTCCTGGCAGTTTTGGATATGGTGATAGTGATCGCAAATCGCCGTAGCCAGCACCTTCTTGGCATCGTCCTGCTGGATCACATAGCGGTCGAGATACTCCTTGATTTCGCTCGGCTTGTACTCGAAATCGATTCTCTGAGTGGCCCGGAGTTCCTCTCCTTCTACCTCGTCGGTCTCGTCGCCCTGGGCTTTGGGAAAGACCTCTACCCGCACTCCGGTGCCGTATTTGTTTTGCAATAGCTGTTTCAGCTCATCCGGATTGAATCGTTTATCGAAGACCATTGGATATCCTCTTTTCTTCGCGCACTCGTCAACGCTACCATGCGTCTCCTACCTCTAATAAGATGCACGATTCAAATCAACGATTCATACCGGGGTTGCTGAATTCCGCTCACAGGTAGCGCATCACCACCGCCCAGGCAGAGATCGCGCCCATGCAAGAGATGATGGCGGCGGCGGCGATTCCGGCCCAACGAACGGGTTTCGCCGTCCGCTGCTCGGGCGGCAGCTGCCCATCAAGCCAGACAGCGGCAATACAAGTCAATCCAACGCCGATATTGGTACTGAACAGGGCCACCAGATCGATCATGACGATGGGCGTCGTTTCGGTCCAGATGAAGACCCAGGTCAAGGCTAACAGGGTAAATCCAAAGACCTTCACGACCCGCGAATAGCGCAGATCTTTTCCCTTCGGAAGCAGCTGCTGTAGAAAGCTATGGACCCCCCTTCCGTAGATCTCTGGAAGCGCGTTGAGGGTGCCCCAGAGCGCCGCGAGAATAATCACGTAGTAGAGAGGAATCATCAGCGGAGAGATCTGGGCAAAGATGGAAGCCTGTTCGGTGAGCAGATCGTATCCCCTGGGGATTTTTTGGCTGGGGGCGAGGATTGCGGCTCCGGCAATCATGAATGCGGCAGTGACCAAAAGGATCAAAGAGGCGGTAAAGAAAACGTCCAGTTTGAGGGGCTTGAGGGCGCACCTGCGATCCGATCTGGACCGACCAACCGTCCATCCTTTGATCAAGATCCAATTGGAATAAACGATATAGTTCATCGCGATGCTTCCGGCATAGCCGAATACCGAAGCCATCTCCAGCACTCTGCTTCGGGACTTGATTTCCAATGGCAACCACGCCGGATAGTCAGGGAAATACCCAAAACGCAAGAAGCCGCGGGATATCGAACCGATGTCCGGTTGGACTAGGATAGAGGCCAGCATGGTGCAGGCCAGAAGCACGAGACAAACCACTCCCTGGGACTTCTCCAGTGTCTCGTACCGCTGAAAAATGCCGGCCAGAATGGCCAGAGTGACGAACGCGAGCGCGAGCCATTTGTAGGAGAGCACGAGTCCGCCCGAAGCCAGAATCTCCGTCATCAAGCGGCCGCTGGGAACGGCGATGACGACGAAGACGAAGGGAGCCACGACTACTTCAAGACCGAGTATCAGCCACAATAGCCAACCTCTGGGGCCGGGAAACTCGATCAGCTTCTCCGCCACGGTCTGGCCCGAGACCGCCGCGTACCGTCCAAGCAAATAGAGGGTCAGAAACGACTTGGTTATGGTTGCGACGAGAATCAGCCAAAGAAGGTCGTAGCCGCCCCAGGCGCCGGCACGCACCGCCAGAACGGTTTCACCGGCACCAATACTTGCTGATGCAACGATCGCGCCGGGGCCAACCTGGCGAAGCTGCGACAGCCACTGGCTCCCCTTTGGGGGCGCTTCCCTCATCGTCGGCAAGGTTCCTCATGGTAACAACATCTATTCTCGATAGCGATCTCTCTACTGCGTCTAGGAGCCTGTCCGAGTAATGGTGTGGGTTGCGTTACAGGCGCCGTTGGTCCAGCTGCAAGGCTGGGCGACGCTGTCGATGTTCGGCCATCGTCGAGGAGCCCGACCATAGCAGATGGACTGGCGCCGCCTGTAACCCGTAGGGAGAATGGGGGTTGCGGCCGATCTCTGCGTTGGTCGTCGTCGTAGATGGCAGAACATCGACTTCCTCCTCCCGCCTTGATCTCGCCTCGTAAGCCCCATTCTCGCAACCCGCACCATTACTCGGACAGGCTCCTAGCTCCGGGACATCTACTTGTCAAATCTCCAGGCTGGAATGGCGTATACTTCGTGGCGAATTCCAGATGAACGAGATCAGAGAAAACCTGCGCCAGCTACTGATCACCCGATCGTTGCAGATCGGCCACTTCACACTGACTTCGGGGATCACAAGCACACACTACATCGACGCCAAGAAGACCACACTCGACCCTGAGGGTGCCTATCTGTGCGCCCGTCTAATCCTGGATGAGCTCGCGCGAAATCAAGTCGATGCCGAGGCGATCGGAGGTCTCACTCTGGGAGCAGACCCGGTGGTGGCGGCGGTAGCGGCCGTCAGCTTCGCCGAAAGAGATCGCTATACGCCCCTGCCGGCATTCATCGTGCGTAAAGAGGCAAAGAAGCACGGAACCCAACTCTACATCGAGGGCTTCGAAGGCGAGAAGGGATCTCGGATCGTCATCTTCGACGACGTGTGCACGACGGCTGCATCGGCCCTGAAGTCGATAGAAAAAGCTGAGGCTCAGGGCTATAAGGTGGCTTCGGTGATTTGCCTGGTCGATCGAGAGCAAGGAGCAGAAGAGAACCTTCGCGGCTACTCCTTTCTCCGACTCTTTCGTGTGCAGGACCTACTTTCGGACCCCAGCGTTCAAGAGCAGCTGGCCCGGCTTTAGCCCCTCATTGCTCACACGCACAATCCGGGCTGACCGCAATCTCACCGATGGTTTTCTCGAAGACTGCCGTTACAAGAAATCGGGTGCTCCATGTGGGTCGCGCTCTGGCCTGTTAGAATAGTATCGCTATGGCAGAGTCGAAAAACGTAAAAGTCGAGTGCCCCTGTTGCCAGGCCAGTCTGCTGGTGAATACCCAGACAGGTCTAGTCCTTCATTCCGAGAAAAAGAAGTTGGACTACTCGTTCGAGAATGCGGTGCAAGACGTAGAGGAGCGCAAAGAGAAGGCGGCTGAGTTATTCGACAAGGCCTTCGTTGATGAAAAGGAACGTCAGCAAGGTCTCGAAGAAAAGTTTCGAGAGGCCTTGAAGTCCAAGGACGAGTTAGACGATCCGATCCGCCCCTGGGATCTGGACTGAAGTGGCCCCCGCTGAGGGTCGTCGGCTTTCGATCCTGGCTAGACGGCTGTCCTTTCTCGCCTTGATTCCACTCTTTTTCTGCCTGGCTCCGAGCCAGGAAGACCCCGAGGAATTTGGCGGAAAAGGCCTTTTGGCTGATCACCGGCCCGTCTTTGGTTCTTGGAGCGCTCCCCGCAACCTGGACATCGAATATTTCCAGTTCCTGGTGGATCTAGGCTTCACGCATACGCTGTATTGGCGTAGTCCAAAACTGAACCCCGAACAGTGGCGCAAGGACTTGGATCGGGCTGCTGAACTGGATATTCGGCTGGTTTTCGACAGCTGGCAGCCGGACGCGATTCCCGAAGAGTGGCTGGACGCCGTCCTCGAGACAGGCTGTACTCATCCTTCGTTCGCTGGCGCCTATGCCCCGGATGAACCTGGATACCGCTTTCCCCTGGAGGGACCTACCCGACAACCCTCAGTCGAGCGATTTCAGTCAGCTTACAATCGTCTCAAGGAATGCGGAAGCGAAGGTATTTTTCACGTGGACGCAGCTTCCGCTGAAACCAGATGGGTTCGCCAGTTTCTTCCTTTTGCGTCGGTGTTCGGACTGGACATCTACCCCTACAAGGAAGGTGTCGACTGGAAGCAATACGTGGAGCGAGCCACATCAAAAGCTCTGAAGCTGGCGGGTAGCCGTCCGGTGTGGATGGTGCTTCAAGGCCACGGACGCCGTGATTGGTACCAACACGCAACTGACAACCTCAGGCTGAAAATTCCGCCCGAATCAGATCCGCGGCCCCCGAAGGAGGTCCTCTTGGAGATGGCGTGGGCTGCCTTGACAGGAGGCGCCAAGGGTGTCTGGTGGTGGTCCTTCGAGCTCTACGACTGGCAGGATAGCGAGCATCGTCGCTTTATCCTCCAGTTTGCCGATATCCACACGGAACTCAAAAGGTGGCTTGCCGCCGAGGACCCGTGAGATCCATTCGCCGAATGGTCTCCTCTCACCGCTGACAAATCGCGGAAAACTGGCGACTATCGCTTCCAGAACTCCTCGAAGTTGTGGGAAGGCTGCCAGCCGAAAACGCGCTTGACCTTCTGGTTTGGTTGGAGAACTGGCCATGGGGGAAATCCGCCGAGACGAAGAAGGCCTCGTAGCAGGAGGGCAGATCCTCCAGTGGGATTTCCAGAACCTCGTACCGAGGGTTGTCTATCAGGCTCATCTTCTATCACATCCAAGCCTGGCATTCATTCCCGACCCGACGGATTGCCATGGTACTCTCAAGTCATTACCATGGGCTCCCAGTCTTACAAGGAGGAAACCAAGTGCAGCTGAATTCGGGGGAACTGGTGTGGTCGGGAGAGCACTGGATCAATGTGATCAAGCCGCCAGGTGCAGAAGCACCCAGCGCGAGGTTTAGCCTCTACCACACTCGATATAGCCCGGCTGGCGAAGGGAACACTCTACATCTGGTGATACCGGCGGCTGGGATCAACCTTGTCTGCACCGACAATCCCAGAGTGGGAGAGTGGATCAACAATCGATTTTTCAAGATGGGGACTGTGCCTTCACCCGACACTCCCATCGTGAAGGCTGGCTTTCAACGACAAGGATCCTCTCATGAATCTCCCCGCTGGGTCGTCGAGACAGAAGGCCACAGAATCGTTGCAGGCTGGACCGTCAAGGAGCCTCCCGTTATTGCTTATGGTCCTTTTCGCGAAGGAATCGAGTTTTTCACCCTCCTGTTGTTCTCCGACGAAACCACCGTGGAGTTGGATGGATCACCGATCCCCGGAACCCCCTTCGTGGTCGATACCTGGCGAGCCAGCATCGGTGGAGATCGAAGCTCCTGCGTCTTTGCCCTCGCTGAAACAATGATCCAATCCAGCTGAAGGAATGAGAATATGAATCGGACCCCCCTATTTCCTACGACTGTCGTCGGAAGCCTCCCTCGTCCTCAGTGGGTCATGGACCTGTTCCAGCGCCGCTGGGACGGGAAAATTAGCGAACAGGAATTTCAGCAGCGGCTGGACAGTGCCGTGCTGTTCGCGATCCAGCTCCAGGACATGGCCGGCATAGACATCATCACAGACGGCGAGTATCGACGCGAGAGCTACGTGAAAATATTCGCCCAGAGAGTCTCGGGTTTTGAGCGAGATGCCCTGGACGGATCTGCCATTCTCGATGACGGCAACTATTTCAACCCAAGATCCCGACAGGTGTTACCGCCATCTGAGTCCAAGTCACCGCTACGGTATCCGGCCGTGGTCCAGCCTATTCAATACGACCAACCTTTGGTGCTGGAAGACACCAGATTCCTCTTGGCCAATACTTCTCGCCCGGTCAAGGTGACGCTTCCCTCTCCCTACATTCTAGCTCGGCGCCTTTGGCATCCGGATTTCTCGCGCGATGCCTACCCCACCCGCGAGGACTTCCTGGAGGCGATCCTGCCTATCTTGAAGGAAGAGTGTCGGCAGCTTCAGAGCGAGGGAGTTCATTTCATCCAATTGGACGATCCCTGGCTCTCACTCTTCGTGGATGAGGGCTACCGCGATCACTTCGAGGAAGTGGAGCGCGAGATCCACCTGAGCATGGACTCCATCAACCGGGTGGTGGAGGGACTGAATGTAAAGACGGGGGTGCACTTCTGCCGAGCCCATTACAACCGCCAGACTGGCTTCCGCGGGGACTACTCCTACCTGATGCCTTTCCTCAAGGATCTCAAGATCTCCCAGTTGGTGATGGAATTTGCATTGCCCAATGCCGGTTCGCTAGAGGTCCTCAAGGACTTCCCGGAAGACGTTGAGCTGGGGCTCGGTTGCGTCGACGTGCGGGCCGAAGAGATTCCCGATCCAGATCAGATCGTCGGAATGGTGAAGGAGGCCTGCCGCTATGTCGACCAAGAACGTATCACCCTGAACCCCGATTGCGGCTTCGCTCCCTCCCACACCAATCCCATACCGACGGACGAGGCGTATCTGAAGCTGCGGGCAATGGCGGAGGCAGCAGGTCGCCTTCGGAACGAATGACTTTCACCTGAATCTTGCCCCATCGGCGCTGGATCATTCGAGAAAGAAACTTGGGTCGGGATTAGCAGAAATCTTGCTGTTGTCCGGCCGGTTCATCAAAGGCGAGGACCCGACCAATCGCATCCTGGCAAAGACCGCGCTCTGCCTGGTTCCCCTCCTGGTGTGGGGAGGGCTGATTCTAGGCTATCCTTGGATCGCTCCGGGATCGTAGAATTGTGCCAGGGAGGCGGAATCCATGCGAGCCATTTTCGTCGGCATCGAATACGCCGGCAAATCAACGCTGATCGAGCTTCTGGACGCGTACTACCGCCGTCTGAAGCTCCATCCACATCTCGACGACCACTTCACGATTCCCGACTCAGAGTTGAGTCCGGCATCTCGCGAGTTGGCGCTGAAGTTCCCCGACGACGTCAAAGAGCGGACTCAGCGCATGCAGATCCATTACCACATCGAGATCCTCAAGGCCTACGAGCATGTCCTGCTGGCTGGGTGGCATATCGAAGAGGCGATCTATACGTCCGTATACGGCTCGGACCCGATCAGTCCGTATTACCCGGGCTACTGGTATCACTTCCAGCGCCAATACGAGGCCAAGTTGCTCAAGGAGGATCTGCCGGGTTTGATCTTGATTCACGTGACTGCCGACGATGACACGATACGCCGGCGAATGCGGGATCATCCGCACGAATATCAGATTATCCGTGAAACGGACATTGCTGATCTCAAGCGGAGATTTGGCGAAGAGGTCGAGAAATCTCTACTCACCCAGGGCAGAGAGTTTATCGACCTGGACACCAGCGACAAGACGCC
This sequence comes from Acidobacteriota bacterium, assembly GCA_965218775.1. GTDB lineage: Bacteria > Acidobacteriota > UBA6911 > RPQK01 > JAJDTT01 > CAUZIZ01. Next base: position 682,031 of record CBDCLS010000003.1, read on the forward strand.
TCAGCAGTCCCTGGACGACTTACTGACCCTCTCCGAACCTCTGGTGAGTACGGCAGAGCTGGCGATGCGCAGTGCTCCGCTTCCGGCGACTGAGTATGATGTGCGCTATGAGAATGCGGTGCGCAAGCTGATCCCAAAATCGATCTAGCTAGTTCCCATCCCAAGGACTTTAAATAGCTGAAAATGAAGGAGTGAGGTGGGGATGTGGCCTCCCTTTTTTGTCAGACCTCTTTGTTAATCTTTTGGTGCGAACAAATTGAAAACAAAGAAGTTAACTCGAAAAAGGAGGCCCAACGTTGCGCCAGAAAACGGAAGAACGACTCCCCCTTTGCCACATTTTCCCCGACCACCAAATGGCCCGGGAACTGGAAAAGATCTCCGAGATCCTGGACCACAATCCCCGGATCTCGGCCTTAGTTTTACAGGATCTATGTGACACTTCCAATCCGCAGAAAGGCGCCAGCGGACTCAGTGCCGAGTTTGTCCTACGAGCGACCCTCGTCAAACAGCTGCACGGCTTCAGCTACGAGCAGCTGGCCTTTCACCTACTCGACTCCCAGAGCTTCCGCAGTTTTGTGCGTCACCCCCTGGGCTGGATGCCGAATAGGTCCACCCTGCAGCGCAATATCTCGAAGATCTCTGAAGCCAGCTGGAAAGAGATCAATACCGTCTTGGTGGGCTGGGCCGCTCAGAAGGGACTGGAAAAGGGCCAGCGCATCCGCCTCGATTCGACCGCCGTCGAGAGCGACATTCATCATCCGACCGACAGTGCCCTGCTCGACGATGCGGTGCGCACGGTGAGCCGGCTTCTGGGACAGCTCAAGGAGCGACAAGGCGCGCTCGAAGCCGAAGGCCAGGCGTCGACGGCGGTGGTCTTTACCAACCACAGCCGACGAGCCAAGCGGCGGGCTTTTCAGATCGCCAACGGCCGAGGAGCCAAACGCCAGCGCGCCTATCGCGATCTGTTGAAGGTCGCCCGCAAAACCTACGGCTACGGCCTCACGGCCTTGCAAGCCGATTTGCCGGCCGCCGACCTGCTGACCGTGGCGCTGCTGGTCTCCTTGGAGCATTACCTGAAGCTGATGGCCCGGGTCATCGATCAAACGGAGCGACGCGTCCTGCGCGGCGAGACCGTGCCCGCCGCCGAGAAGGTCTTTTCGATTTTTGAAGAGCATACGGACATCATCAAAAAAGGCCAGCGCGAACCGACCTATGGGCACAAGATCTTTCTGACCGGCGGTCGCTCGTCGCTGATCTTGAACTGTGAAGTCCTGGCTGGAAACCCGGCCGATGTGGGTCAGCTCCAACCCTTGCTCGGAGCCCATCGAGAGGTCTACGGTCGCTATCCGCGTCAGATGGCGGCGGACCGGGGCTTTTACAGCCAAGCCAATTTGACCTGGGCCAAAGGGGAGGGCATCCAGGATGCCGCCTTTGATCGCAAGGGAAGTCTGCCGATCAGCGAGATGGTGCGCTCCAGCTGGCTTTACAAACAGTTGAGACGTTTTCGCGCCGGCATTGAGGGTTGTATCTCGTGGCTCAAGCGCGTCTTCGGGCTGGACCGCTGCACCTGGAAAGGCTGGGAGCACTTCCAGCAGTACGTGCAGGCTTCCGTGGTCAGCTACAACCTGCTCGTTCTGGCCCGTTTGCTTCCCTGAGACCGTTGCAGCCTCTTGGAACCCAAAACGCTCGGAGCTGCGGCCGCAGTGTCTGCAAAATCCAGCTCCGTCATCCTCCTGCTGGCGAAAAAGGGTCCACCGAGCACAAAGTGGTCTTTGCCCGCTGCCTATGGTATATTAAGTATCTTAGAATCAGCTAATTAACAAAGCTTAAAAGTCAATTCTGGGATGGGAACTAGCTAAGCTAGTTCTCGTCCGTTCGATTGTAAGTGACTGGAAATAAAAGGGAAAGAAGAGATTTAGGAGCTCCGTTTTTGTCAGGTCCTCTTGGTAGAATAAGTTTGCCAACTAACTCAAAGAAAAGGATTTACGACAAAAATGGAGCTCCAACGATGAGAAAGAACAGCGAACCACAGAGGCCGCTCGCCCCTGTGTGGCCCAATCACCGCTTGAGTGACGAGCTCCGCACGATCTCGAAGATTCTCGATAAGAATCCCGAGATCCTGGATCTGGTTTTACAAGATCTGTCTGACAAAGTGGATCCCCAAAACGGTTCGCCGGGCCTGAGTGCCGAGCAGCTCCTGCGTTGTGCGGTGCTCAAGAACTGGCATCAGCTGTCCTACGAGAAGCTGGCCTTTCACTTAGCCGACTCCGAGAGCTTTCGGGCGTTTTGCCGCTTACCCTTAGGGTGGGCTCCGGGCAAGAGTTGTCTGCAGGAGAACCTCAGTCGAATCCAGGCCGCGACCTGGGAGGGGATCGGGCAGATCCTGGTCCAATGGGCGAAGGCCCAAGGACTGGAGCAGGGACACAAGATCCGGGTGGATGCGACAAACGTCCCCAGCCCCATCCGCCATCCTTTTGATTCCCGGCTGTTGTACGATTCGATCCGCACGGTCACGGCGTTGTTACGAGATTTAGGCCAATCCCATCGAGTGAGCTACCGGGACCACTGTCGGCGGGCCAAACGTCGTGTGATCAATCTCCGCAACGTCCGGGGTAAAGCCCGCAAGAAGGTCGTTTGCCTCGATCTGCTGAAGGTGGCAAAAAAGACCCGACACTATGGCAAGTTGGCGCTTGAGAATGCCTCCCAGTGGGAGGACTGCCACAGTTTGATAATCGCTGGAAAGTTGCGTCATTATTTGGAGTTGCTGCAGCAGGTCATCGATCAAACCGAGCGCCGGATCCTGCGGGGAGAGACGGTGGCGGCGGAGGAAAAGGTCGTTTCCATCTTTGAGGAGCATAGCGACATCCTTCAGACGGGAGGCAGAGAGACCGTCTTTGGCCACAAGGTGTTTTTGACCTGTGGCAAGAGTTCGCTGATCTTGGACTGTCGAGTTGTGGCCGGGAATCCGGCCGATCAGACTCAGCTGAAACCCATGCTCCGACGCCATTTCGAGCACTACGGCTTCTATCCTCGGCAGGCCAGTTTTGACGGGGGATTCGCTACCCAGGACAATCTCCAGTGGGGCAAGAAGCAGGGCATCGAAGATGTCGCGTTTGCCAAAAAGAGGAACTTGAAGGTCCCCGATATGGTCCGTTCCAGCTGGGTCTATCGACAACTGAGACGCTTTCGGGCCGGGATCGAAGGCTGCATCTCGATGCTCAAGCGGGTCTTTGGAGTCGACCGCTGCACCTGGAAGGGCTGGGATCACTTCCAGCAGTATGTGCAGCTTTCGGTGCTCAGTTACAACTTGCTCGTCCTGGCTCGTTTGCTGTTGTAGAAAGCTCAGAGTCCACTATTAGGGTGCGGGAGTTCAAGGATTGGTGTCTCTTAAAAACGACTTTCGAGGACTAGCTTGCAAACCCTCCTCTGAAACGGAGGGAAGTCACTGCCCGAAACCCTGGTATTGTCGAAGAAACCACCGATGGAACCTCAGAAAACGGGGGTTCCCGGATGAGAACTAAGCTAGGAGGCCCATGAAAACATCCCTTCAATCTTTTAGCCGAGGTAGCGTTTTCTACATCTCTATTTTGTTGCTGCTGCCAGTGCTACTGTTCGGCGTGGTGGCCGGGGTCACGAAGGCTGAAGTCGTGGACCTGACTCTACTCGTCGCGCCGGAGTTTCCCTGTACTTGGCCGCACCCCAAATTCCCGCAGTTCCAGATCAATCACTACCGAAGGATCGGTCCGGCGAGTGCCTACAACAGTGACATCCTGACGATCGATGGCAACACGGGCACGCAACTCGATGTGCCTCCGCACTCAGTAGCTCGCCCCGAACTGGGTCTGCCCAACTCAGGTCCTTTTGGCCATATGTTCACCGACAAAGTACCTGCCTGGCAGTTTGGTGGTGAAGCCTGCGTCATCGATCTGAGGTCGCTTCGGGACGCTGCTGCCAAGGGTCACAGTGCACTCATCGAAAAGGAACACATCCAGGCCTGGGAACGAGAGCATCGCCCTCTTGGGCCGGGCGATGTGGTTTTGTTCTACTCAGGGTACAGTGATCGATACTATAAACCTTACCCGGAAGGCCGCCGATTCATTGCCTCGGCACTGGAGGGGGAGACTCCGGCCTGGCCTGATCCCAGTCCTGACTGTATGGAATATCTGGCCAGCCGAGGGGTCAGAAATCTGGGAACCGACAGCCCCAGTATGGGTCCGGTCCCTGACCTCGCTGAGCCCACTCACTACGCCGGCCTCAAACATGGAATGATTTGGACCGAGGGAGCTACGGGTCTGGGGCAGTTGCCTCCGACTGGATCCTTCTATTGCATGATTGGCCCCAAGCACGCGGGCGCACCCTATGGCGAAGGCCGGGCTTTCGCGGTGATCGGTGACCCGCTCGCTGATCGGCTCATCGACTCCGCGCGCAGGAAGCGGGTTGTAGACCTTTCTGTGACCCTTACCCCCGATCTGCCAGTAACCTGGCCGGGATTCCAAGCTGGAAATCATCGACACCCCTTCTACAAGGTAGATTTCTGGTACGCACCTAACCTAGATCTCTTTCAGCACACCCATATGCTAGACAGCCATGCTGGAACGCACCTGGTACCACCTGCGTACGCCCTGCCTCGCCAAGGATTCGATAACAACAAGTACTCGCTGCAAGTGCAAACCTGGCTGCAGCAATTCGAGGAGAAGTACGGTCCCCGGCTGAGCAGTGACGTGACCACCGAGAAGGTGCCGCTCTCTCAGACATTCGGACCCGCCCGTGTGATTGATGTCAGACACCTGGTGGGCTCTGTGGACCGCTCTCAATGGCCAGCATCGCCGGAAATTACACCCGCCGACATTCAGAAATACGAGAGGCTGAACGGGGATCTACGACCCGGCGACATCGTCCTCTTCCACAGCGGCCACGTCACTAGAACCTTCAAGCCCCATAACGAAGGAAACGCCTGCATGCTGGATCCTCTGCGGGGAAAGAGCGAGGGCTGGCCAGCTCCTGGACCCGAGGCCATCGTCTACCTTGCCGGCCAGGGAATCCGCTGCGTAGCGACGGATGGTCCTTCGCTGGGAGGCGTCGATCCGCAGAAAGCATTGATGACCTATTGGGCACTGGGAAACAAGGGAATGGCGGGCGTCGAGTTCCTGACCAATCTGGGAGAGGTACCCGAAAAGGCATACTTCCTGTTCGCTGCCGTGAAGATCAAGAACGGACACGGGGGTCCAGGTCGCGCCATCGCTCTCTACTGAGGTTAGGCCAAAAGGACCTTCCTCGTGGAGGGTGGCCTCCAGGCCGCCCTGAATCCAGACGACGGGCTAAACAGCCCGACTTCGGCCTGGAGGCCAAAGCTACGCAGGATCAGTTTGTGAACTTTCTCTCCACCAAGGTCCTCTAGCGCTACTTGTCAGATCTCGTCGTACCCGGGAATCTTCAACTGCCTGCCCTCTTCCAGAGCCGAGCGGTGGGCCACGATGCCCGGAACAGTCATGGCTAGCGATCTCTCCAGGTCGATTACGGGTTCCCGGTCCTCTAGCAAGGCCGTGACGAACTCCAGGGTCAGGAAGGGATGGGATCCACCATGGCCGCTCTCGTACTCCATGGCCTCGGGGAGCCGGTCCCGGTACTCGGGAATCTCATCCCATTGCGGCGCCTCCGGCCCCTGCAGGCGGAAGGGCTGCCCTCCCGAACCCGGCATGTAGAACGTGAGCTTGCTGCCGAACCACTGGGCCCGCTCACCGTGTGCCGTCCCGTCCCAGAACACATTACAGCGACAGAAGTGTCCTCGGTCGGTCTGGAACATAGCCGACGCAGCGTTGAATGGACTGTTGTAAACATTGTCCTTCAAGGCAGGGTTATCGGGGTTTCCCCAACCTAGACAAGACACGTGGGTGAAACGTTCATCCGTCACACCGATGAGAAAGCCGGTGGAGTGGGTCGGATAGAGCATCGGGGGAAATCCGTATCTCCAGGTGCGCTGACCTTCATGAAACGAGAGTGGCGATACCCGACGCCCAATGTGGGGATGATAGTATTCGACCTCGCTGTAGAAGAGCTCGCCGAAGGCTCCCGCCTCCTGCAGCTCGCGAGCCGCGATGCAGTAATGGCGGTAGTAGCTGGTCTCGGCCATCATATATTTGCGGCCGGTGGCCTTCTTCACCTGCTTGAGTCGTGCGGCCTCCTCCAGGGTCAAACAGGCTGGGACGGCTGAGATCACGTCCAGATCACGTTCCATCGCCATCCCGACGTGTTTCTCGTGGTTGGGTGCCTCGGTGAAGATGGCTAGGGCATCCAGGTCCCGGGCCTCCTTGAGCATGGTTTCCATGGAATCGTACGCCGCGTCGCAGTGAAATCGCTCCTGGAGGTGCTTGCGCCGATCGGGTCGCAGGTCGCTGACCCCAGTCACCACACAGTTCGGGTGCTGGTGCCACTGAAACCTGGCTCCGAATCCACCCCCGACGACACCCAAGCGGATCTTTCGGCTCGAGCCGACCACGGCCCCGGAGCCACCCGTCGCGCTCCCCAGGATCCGTCGAGACGCCGAAACGCCCAGGGCTGCTACGGGAGCCTTCTTCAACACATCGCGTCGGGTTATCTTCTGTGATTTCATCGGGATTCCTCCGTTCCGGGTCCGGGTTGTGGCTGGCCTTCGCAGCGACCATAGGTTCTCTGAGGCATCGTACCCCAGGCCCCGGATGATAGCTACAGTCTGAGGTGAACCTTCACGTGGCTTGGGTCTCCAGGCCGAAGGATTTTCATGTGCCGAGCCTTTGGCTCGACCCACGGCGGCCTGGAGACCGCCGCCACGCCGGACTGGGCTGCACCTTCTGCTTGAGTGCGTGAAGGTTGATAGGCAAAATTGAAACGTGAACGAAGAAGGGGCGGGAGCGTCAGGCGCCATACGCGGGGGAGATTTCAAGCTGATCGAATTCTTCGAAGCAGACCGATTCGAGCTCTACAATCTGAGAGGGGATCTTTCCGAAGAAAACGACCTCGCTGACTCCATGCCGGAAAAATTCGAAGCACTGAAAAAGCTGCTGGGACAATGGCGCCCGAGGGTGAGAGCCGAGCCCTTCGATCCTGCGGACCCCATTTGAAGTTGTCACGATTGGTCTGGTGTTGAAAGGCTGGCCTGGGAGCCGATTCTACTTCCTTACTCGCACTCTACGGAAACTTCCTCCAGATAAGGAGTATTACCGCCGTCCGCTGACGTAAGGTACACCCGATACTGCAGCCAGTCATGGTTATTGGCAAGGCCGCTCAGAGCTGCGGGTGACTCGGTAAAGAACGACTCCGATCCACTTGGGCCTTGCCAGGAAGCTCCACGTAGGCTTTCCTCCTCGGCAGCGCTTCTCACCTGGAACTCGAGGTGAAGACGATATCCCCAGATGTCACCCCGCTCGTCCCCACGATTGGAGAGTATTACCTCGGGCAAGCCATCTCCATTGAGATCACCAACCGTTACGCCGCTGGCCAAAAAGGTGGGCAGTTCCGTGCGGTTGGAGGGCGAAAAACCCGAATCGCTGCCCCAATAGATCAGGGATTGTTGATCGGAACGGTAATTGTGCATGAAGTTGGCAAAGACCAGGTCGAGATGGCCGTCGAGGTTGAGGTCCGCGATCTTGGACCGGCCCCCGCCCATGGTGGGTATACGGCTGATCCTGGTCTTTCCCTTATCCAACCAGGTCAGGACCGAAAAGGGCGCCCGCATCTGCCACATCTCCGGCAACAGCGAGTGAAATCCCTGCGGGCCGCCCCAGTAGATGAGGGAGTCAGGGGCATAGACGCTATCGTGGTCCTGCGTGAACACTAGATCCAGCTCACCGTCCAGATTCAGGTCCTGTCGATTGATGGTCTGGATACGGCCTTTTCGCGAGACGTACAAATTCTGCCCGCCGTCGGCCGCTACCCCTTGCCGCTGCTGCTCATATCCATCCCGCTTTATCCACACAGAATCGCCGGCGTAAAGGGCGGAGATCAACATGAGAATGATCACTGCCAAGGCGGTCCTGTGAGCAAACGTCATTGAGAAAGGTTGCATCGGATACTCCTCGATTCCATCGATTCGGTCGTCAAGAATCAGCGTTCGGCTAGTAAAGTAGCATTCGCCTGAGCAGCTGTAATCCGATTAGCAGGATGAGGGGTGAGAAATCCAGTCCGGAGACTGGGCCAATCGCTCTCCGGATGGGAGCCAGCACGGGTTCCGTCAAGGTACTGCAAAACCTCACTACTGGGTGATAGGGAGACAAGTTGATCCAAGAAACAATGACGGACAACAGGACTATCAAGGTGTAGATATCAATCAACTTGGCAATCAACATATCTGATCCTGGTGAGAGCGGCGCCAAAATTGTAGCATCTCAAATCTGTGTGCCAACTCCATGATTAGCCAGTGCCAGAGACAAACTGGAATGCAAACAGTTTTGCATCGCGCATCAGAAACCGCAACTTGACCGGTTGATCCTTCAGCTTCGAGAGGTCGCTGATACCCTTCCAGCTGACGGTGGCTGCGACGGAGCTGCGAAGGATCTGGTCTGCATCCTCGCGCTTAAAACCGGAGATGGGACGATCGGTCTCGTCTACCAGCTCCACACGGATCCAGCCGCCGGCTGAGGCGTCAAGGTTCAACTTCAGCAGTTCACCGTCGAAACGGATCAGGGGCGTCGTAAAACTGCCCCCCTGGCAGGGCGCATCAACTGACATGAAACCATCCAACCTGTAGATGGCACGGCTGATCTTCCCGCCCAGGAAGCCTCGCTTGACGTAAGCGCCGTGCGTCACATCGTGGGCCGTGTAGTAGAGGGAAAGCTCTTCTCCATCGCGGGAGAGGCCGTACCCCGCATACATGCAGCCGCTATCCCACTCTCCTTCCAAGCCCAGGCGGATGATGGGCCGCCGATCCGGACGCTTCCAGTCCACGCCGTCACGGCTGGCAGCGAACTGCACGTCCAGCGGACCATCGTTGGAAGGATGGGGAGGGGAAGGCCAGCGATGGTAGGCTGCAGGGAACATGTAATAGGCATCTGCCGCGAACGGGTATTGGATCGCGGCCGAGGTATAGAAATCCATCTCGGGAGGGTCCTTGCTGTCGCTCCGCAAGACCACCACCGGGTCGGGGAAGTCTCCCAGAGTTGGGCTTTCGCTACGCCCGACGGTCCGACTGAAGGGGGGAAGATTGATGCGCGGATAGGCGACGTACTTCTCGATGCGCGAATCCCAGAACATGACGTTCTGCGAATCCAAGCCGCTGTGGCCAGCCATGTTCAGAAAGGGCTCCCTACCTTTGGCCTTCCAGTGAAACCCATCGCCCGAAACAAACAGCTTGTTGGGTTGACCCGAGAACAGAACGTAGTTCTCATCGGCAGGAGCATCAGGACGGTTGCGAAAAAGGTGAAAGCCATGAACACCCTTGATGACCAGGTTGTTCTCAGTGGAACCTCTATATTCAATCACGCCAAGCTTGGGCTTTACCCAGGTGGCCCCACCGTCGCTCGAGTAGGCATAAGCAACACCCGTCATCCCCTGCTTCGAATCCTTGATAGCGGCGCGGTCCGAAGAGTCGTACCACATGTGGACCCGGCCACCCTTCTGGATCACGGAAAGGTAGTCGCCAATCCATCCGCTCTCCCAGGAATTCTCTGGCACCAAGAGCATTTCACCGGTCGCGCGCGGACGATTCACGACTATCTCCACAGCTTGCTTCGATCCCAAGAATCGTCCGTCGATAAAGACCTGCTTGGCCGTCCCGACCTGAATCGGCCCGGCAAGGAGGTCAGCTGGAATACCCAGCTGACCCAAGAAGCAGCAGCTCAGCCATCCAAGGAGGCACAGGTATTTTGGTAGCAACGCTTTGTCTCCGTATTGTGAGTCCTCCCGACAGTGGCGCTGTGACCCACCGAAACCAAGGATTGCACGACTTGGAATTCTCAAGATGGTGAATCGGAGGAGGTAGGATTCGAACCCACGGTGCCCTTCCGAGCACAGCGGTTTTCAAGACCGCCGCCTTAAGCCACTCGGCCACTCCTCCATCGAAGTGCGCGCAGCTATCTTCTCATAGCGGGCCTTCCGCCTGGAAGCAGAGTTTGCCACCCACAGGGTAGCCGCAACGGCCAAGCCGTCTACCCTGGCGATGACGGATACAGTTCCACTATGAGACCGTCGCTCCAGCCATATTTCTGATCGGACAAGGTCTTCACGGATCGGCACGTCTCTTCGTCGATCGCCGGGTCCAGGACTCGGGCCGATCCCTTGAACGCCTGGTCGCCCACGTGGAAGTCGACCTCTGGATTCTCCCTCAGATTCATCACCCACTGCCCTTTCTCAAAAAGGTAGGAAATCACGTAGTAACACTCCTGGTAGCACGTGAACCAGATCTCGATCTCTCGCGCCTGTCCGCTCCGACGTCCGGTTGTGGTCAGGTAGAGATAGGGCTGGTTTCCGTCCTCGGTCCTTTCAGGCATTGAGCTCGCCCTGGAACTTCTGCATCAACAACATCTTTTCATCGTGGGGCAGGAACGACGATCTGACGCCCTGAAGGATAATGTGATGGAGATCCTCTGTGCTCAGCTCAAAGTGCTCCACCGCCTTCACCAACTCTTCCGTGAGATCGGTTTGGAAGAGTCCCGGATCATCCGTGTTCAGTGTGGTGGGAACACCGCGGCGATAGAGCAAGCGGAAAGGATGCTCGGATAGGGGAGCCCAGGCCCTGGTCTTGAGATTGCTGGTCAGGCAAATGTCCAGCCCTATGGCATGTTCACGCAAGTATTCCATCAGGCGAGGGTCGCGAGCCGACTGAATCCCGTGCCCAATTCGGTTGGCACCCAGAATCTTCAAGGCGTCCCAGACCTGATCCGGGTCCCCGATTTCTCCGGCGTGGACGTGGGCAAAAAGCTGGTTGGCCTGCGCCCACAGAAAAACCTCGCGATACTCGGTCATGGGCAACGATCGTTCATCGCCCCCGAGACCAATCCCAACGACTCCACGAGGTCGAAACTCCTGCGCCAGTCTAGCTGTCCTCCAGGCTGCCTCCGGGCCGAATTGCCGGACGCAGTCTAGAATCCATCGAATAATCGTGCCCTGCTTTTCCTCGATCTTGCGGCTGGACTCGGTCAAGGCTTCCAAGATCTCTTCCCCACTTCTTTCCCACTTCCAAGGGATGGAGGGGGTGTAGATGATCTCTGCGTAGCGAACGTTCTGGAGACGATAATCCTCCGCGAGATCCTCCAGAAGTCCAACGTAGTCTTCCGACTCGCGGAGGTGATAACAGGCGATCTTGTAGGTATTCAGAAAGTCATTAAAGTCCTCGTATTGGAAACCTTTTTGGGCCAGGATCTCGGCAGCTCGTGACTGGTAGCTCGAATCGTAGGCTTGGCTCAGTTTGTGCAAGCGCTGCGGAGTCATGCAGCCTTCAAGGTGCACGTGCAGCTCCGCCTTGGGGAGTGATCTGATGTATTGCTCGGAAAGCTTCATGGACTGGAGGCCATTTCTCATCCCAACAGCTGTAGTTCTTTCAGCTGATCGATGGTTTCGTCGGAGATGAAGTTCTCATAGGTCTTGAGGTTCTTCTCGGCGGGAGTCCGTTTCCGCATTTCATCCCAGCACATCGGCGAAACGAAGATAAGGTCAGCCTCAGCAATGATCTTGGCGATCAGTTCCTCGCTGTCTATCGGCGCAATCCAGAACTGCTTCTCGGTGGAGGGATAGTAGATGTTCATGAAGATTTCCATGGACGCGTGCAGTGTCTGCTCATCCCGAATCACGACGGCGACGTTCTGATGACGGGCTGCAGTGAGGATCTCGGTATAGATTTGATGGCTGGGCTTTATCTCAACCAAACTCTTCTGAAACCGTTCAGCCAGCTCGCCAACCTCCTCCAGATGATAGCTGGTGGTTAGCAGGTAGTCGCTTTGGCTTAGCGTCTCCTCGACACCATTGCCTTCCAGCTGATTCAGTGAGACCGAAGATACCTCGACGCCCTTCAGCCGCAGCTTGAGTTCGCGCGAGAAAATGAATGCCTCTTCCTCATGGTCGACTACCGTCAGGCGAAGCTTCCTCAAATTGGTTCCGGTGCAATAGCTCTCCAGCAGGACTACGAACTTCTCTGGCGCCATTCCCAGATTACCAGCCTTTTCCGATACCTCACCCAGCAACCTGAAAATCGCCTTGCGGCGCATTTGCTCATAGGTGTCTTCGCCACTGCGTTTCTGTAGAAAGGCCCCGCTGCCTTTGACAATTTCGATGTAGTTCTCCTCGGCCAAGCGTAGATAGATGATGCGGATGGTCTTGTAGTTTACATCGAGATCCTCGGCAAGCTCTCGAATCGAGGGAAGTCGATCCGCCTCTTTGATCTTGCCGCAGTAGATCGCTGAAAGCAGCTGTCCCTTGATCTGCTCGTAAAAGCTGAGTGGAACTTCTTTGTCTAGATTAAACTTGATCATCCCGAAGCTTCGAAGGGCGGCAACCCGTCACTCGGCGGTCAAGACTCGCCTTGCTTTACGACTTGAGAGGGCCCTGATCTGTAATCGTGGTCATCCCGTGCATATAGGGTTGGAGAACCTCTGGTATCAGGACACTGCCATCCGCCTGTTGGAAGTTTTCGACGACCGCTACCCAGGTTCTTCCTACCGCCAACCCGGATCCGTTTAGAGTGTGTGCAAGCTGGGGTTTGCCTGATTTCGGGCGGTATCGAATACTGGCTCTTCGAGCTTGGAAGTCTTCAAAGTTGCTGCAGGAAGAGATCTCGCGATAGGTGTCCTGAGCGGGAATCCAGACCTCGAGATCATAGGTCTTGGCCGAACTGAACCCCATGTCTCCGCTGGATAGAGTTACCACCCGATAGGCTAGCCCTAGGCGAGACAACACCTGTTCCGCATCGCGAGTCAGCTTCTCCAACTGCTCATACGATTCCTCCGGCTTGGAGAACTTGACCAATTCGACCTTGTTGAACTGGTGCTGACGAATCAATCCTCGAGTGTCCTTTCCATAGGACCCGGCCTCACTGCGGAAGCACGGTGTATGTGCCACGAAGCTAATGGGCAGATCTTCCTCCTGGAGTACCTCCCCGGCAAAGATGTTGGTAACGGGAACCTCCGCAGTGGGGATCAGAAAAAAGTCTCTATCCGCTATGCGAAAGAGATCCTCCTCAAACTTCGGCAGGTTTCCGGTCCCAAAGAAACTTCCGCTGTTTGCCATGAAGGGCGGAATCACCTCTCGGTAACCGTGGTGCTTTGTATGTAGATCCAGCATGAAGTTGATAAGAGCCCGCTCCAGAAGGGCGCCGGCGCCGTAGTAGTTCGCAAAACGGGCTCCCGTGATCTTGCTGGCCCGGTCGAGGTCGAGGATCCCGAGGTCGGTCCCGAGGTCCACATGATCCCGGCAGGGAAAGTCGAACTTGGGAGGCGTGCCAACCTCACGCACGATGGTATTCGCTGATTCGTCGACACCCGCCGGGACCGATTCATGGGGCAGATTCGGAATCCGGGAGAGAAAATCTTTCAAACTCGACTGTACTTCTCCGAGCTCTTCGTCCAATTCCTTGATCCGCGCCGAAACCTGTTTCATTCTCTCGATTTCTTTGGCGGTATCCTTTCCTTCTCGGCGTAAGCTGGAAATCTCGTCGCTGGTTCGGTTGCGCTCGGCTCGCAGCTCTTCGCTCTCGACCCGGGTCGACCGTTCCCTCTTGTCGAGGCTTTCAAAAGCTGCTCTGTCGAGTTGGAAACCTCTGGGCAGGAGCCTCTGCTCGACCAACTCTGGGTGTTCCCTGACCAAGATCCTGTCCAGCATGATTTCTGAGAACGTGCGACTCTGCCGCTATCTCACTGCGACAAGTCGAGCATAGCCATGTGCTTCTTCAGTTCGGGACCCAGGTCCTGCCGTTTCAAAGCGAAGGACAGGTTGGCAAATAAGAACTCCAACTTGTTCCCGGCGTCGTACCGGCGTCCCTTGAAACGATAGGAGTATACCGGCTCTCGCTCAATCAAGCGCCGAATCGCATCCGTGAGCTGGATCTCGCCGCCGGCTCCCGGCCGTGTCTCTCTCAGAAGATCGAAAACTGTGGGAGTGAACAAGTAGCGTCCGATGATCGCGAGATTGGAGGGAGCCTCCTCTCGGGAGGGTTTCTCAATGGTGTCACGTACTCGAAAAAGCCTCTGCTCTTCATCGATGGCCTCACCCTCTAGAGCCACCATGCCATAGAGGGAAACCGCTTCGGGAGGCACTTCCATGGTGGCGAGCACGCTTCCTCCGTGGGTTTCCTGCAACCGCCGCATCTGCTCCAGGCAGGGGGTTTCATGATCGATGAGGTCGTCGCACAAGACAACAGCGAACGGCTCATTCCCAACCAGGGGCTCCGAAACCAATACGGCGTGGCCAAGTCCAAGGGGCTCTTTCTGGCGCACCGAGGATACTGAGGCCATAGAGGAGACCTCCTCTAGAACTTTGGAGAGGTCCGTCTTTCCCTGGTCTCTCAGGCGGTTGGCCAGTTCGAAGTCGAAGTCGAAGTAGTCAGTGATCGAGTCTTTCCCACGACTGGTGACGAAGATAACGTCGCTAAACCCGGAGCGGACAGCCTCTTCGACACCATAGTGGATAAGCGGGCGGTCCACGATCGGCAGAAGTTCTTTCGGTACCGCCTTGGTAGCTGGGAGAAAACGTGTCCCCAGGCCTGCCACGGGAAACACCGCTTTGCGAAGTCGTCTCACCGATACTCCCGACTACTCATCTCAACCGGCTGGATAATAGCACGCTGAAGAGGCATCTGGAAAACGGGGCTGATGGCGGGAAGTACCACCTGCCTTCTCTTGACATGGGACAGGCCAGAATCATATATTCCGTAATCTGTCTGCGGCTCAGGAGCGCCCACAAGAATGCCCCTTTACGAGTATGCGTGCGAGGCCTGCGGTCATAGGTTTGAAGCGCTGCAGAAATTCTCTGACCCTCCCTTGGAAGAGTGCGCTAGCTGCGGCGGAAATGTTGAGCGCCTGATATCGGCGCCCGCCATCCAGTTCAAGGGGTCCGGCTGGTACGTAACCGACTACGCCAAGAAGGGCGAGAACCCATCCAAGCCGGAAAAGGCAGACAAGACGGAGAAGAAGGAAAAGAAGACGGAGGCAAAGACCGACTCTGGGTCGAAGACGTCGGAGAAAAGTAGCTCGTCAAAGGACAGTTAGCACACTGCAACGGGCGTTTCCCACCAGGTAGGTTAAAGTGAAAGTTCTCCTAGTCGGTTCGGGTGGCAGGGAGCATACCCTTGCCTGGAAACTGAGCCGAAGCCCTCGGGTCGCCGAGCTCTATGCCGCCCCTGGCAATGCGGGAATCTCAGGCGTCGCACAGACTGTTCCAATTGCTTCGGACGATCTGGACGGACTCCTCAAGTTTGCCCATTCTCACAAGATTGATCTGGCAATTATAGGCCCGGAAGCGCCGCTGGTCGCAGGCATTGCCGACCAGTTCAGGAATTCTGGACTGGCTGTCTTCGGGCCGTCCTCCGGGGCAGCACGTCTCGAAGGCAGCAAATCCTTTGCCAAGGAGTTCATGGCGCGCCACCAGATACCTACAGCTGCATTCGCGGTTTATGACTCTGCCGACGAGGCCGAGCAGAGTCTCAAATCGAGCAGGTTCTCGTTCCCCGTAGTAGTCAAAGCCGATGGGCTGGCAGCTGGAAAGGGCGTATTTATTTGCAAAACGTTGGCCGAAGCGCTGGAGGCCGTCGACATTACTATGAGGACTCGGACCCTGGGGCCGGCAGGCGATCGGGTGGTAGTTGAGGATTGTCTGCAGGGAGAAGAGACTTCGTTCATGGTTCTGTCTGACGGCGTCAATGTTACGCCGCTGGTTCCCTCCCAGGATCACAAGCAGATCTTCGAAGGCGACGCTGGACCCAATACCGGTGGTATGGGAGCCTATTCGATGGACGGCCTGCTCTCGGAGGCAACTCAGCAAGAGGTACTCGGCCAAATCATTCATCCCACCATCCAGGGAATGACAGCAGAGGGCCAGCCTTTTCAAGGGGTTCTCTATGCGGGGCTGATGCTTACCTCAGATGGTCCGCAGGTGTTGGAGTACAACGTCCGCTTCGGAGACCCGGAAGCCCAGGTCATCCTGCCCCGAATGGATAGCGATCTGGCCGATTTGCTCGAAGCCGCGACTCGTGGCGAGCTGGTGGACAGGGAGGTCTCCTGGCGCAGAGGTGCTTGTGTTTGTGTCGTGGTCGCGTCCGAAGGGTACCCTGGGTCCTACCCATCCGGAAGAGAGATCCGGGGGCTCGACATGGCGGCCGAGGGGGACGACATCCTGCTCTTCCATGCAGGCACCGTTTTCGAGGAAGACCGCTTGCTCACTAGTGGTGGGCGCGTATTGGGAATCGTTGCGCAGGCGGATTCGCTGGACGAGGCCATTGCCAGATCCTACGAAGGTGTCAACAAGATTCATTTCGATGGAATGTACTACCGGCGCGATATCGCGGCAAAAGGCTTGGCCAAACTGAGAGGAAACCCTTCATGACCGACGCTAAAGTTGCCATTTTAATGGGAAGTGTCTCCGATTCCGGAGTCATGCGAGAGACGGCGAACATCCTGGATGACTTCGGTGTGCCCTACGAGATGAAGGTTCTGTCCGCACACCGAACTCCTGGTCCGACGCAGCAGTATGCTCAAGCTGCCGAGAGCAACGGGATTCACGTTCTCATCGCGGGTGCAGGGGCCGCCGCACATCTCGCAGGCGCCCTGGCCGCTCATAGCACCCTGCCGGTTATTGGAGTTCCCCTGGACTCTTCGTCCCTGGGCGGATTCGACGCGCTGCTGTCGACAGCGCAAATGCCGGGCGGCATACCCGTGGCAACCATGGCGATTGGAAAGGCTGGAGCGCGGAATGCTGGCCTTTTCGCAGTGCAGATCCTGAGCCGCAGCGATCCCGGTCTGGTGGAGAAATTACAGGCCTATCGAGAGAAGATGCGCCAGGACATTCTAGCCATCGAACTGTAGTCGCTGTCCCGCCCCCGGAACGAGCTTTTCCCCTATCCGGTGGTTTCTTCTACGAATCCTGCGATGGTCCAGATTCTTCCGGTCGCCCCCTCGCGTCGGTAAGAATAGAACAGATCGAGACGGCAAGCCGTGCACAATCCAGAATCCTCGATTTGGACGACCCCCAATTCCTGAAGTTGCGAGATGTTTGCTTTCGCCAAATCGAGGTGGGATCCGCTCAGCAGGTTGTCAACGTCGTGCCCGGCACTCCGATATCGGTCAGATACATCCGGCCCCACTTGATAGCAGCACTTGCGGATGCAGGGCCCCAGTCCAAGCCAGAGGTCCTCGGGGCTGGCACTCGAAACTTCCAGGAACCTCTGAATCCCCTTGGCGACAATTCGATCGCAGGTGCCGCGCCAGCCTGCATGGATGAGACACACCATCTTGCTTCGAGGTAAGAGGGCCAGCAAAGGCACACAGTCCGCAGTTCTAACGGCCGCGAAACAACCCGGGCCTGTCAGGATGATGCCATCTGCTGGTTGCGCGCGCCGGCAGTCAAGTGATATCACTCCGTCATGGTTGATCGTGGTGATGCGATCGGAGTGTGTCTGGTCCAGGTGGAAGAGTCTTTCCTTCGATACACCCAGGGCATTGAGAAGCGTTTCGTCGGGAATTGCGCCTCCGCCCTCTGCCGCAGTTCGCTCTCTGAACCCATCGCCGGAGCCTCGGTTGGTAATGGCGTGAATCAGTCCCGGAATAGTCTCGAATTTCCGGAACACGGAATAGCGGAACCGTCCCGACCGCTTCTGGTAGAACATCTTTGAGAAGGTAGCACACAGCGATGATTATCGGTATTGGTCTCGATATCGTGGAGGTCTCGCGAATCGCCAAGGCTCTACAGGCCAGCAACTCTCTTACCGATCGGGTCTTTTCGGTAGAGGAGATTGGCTACTGTTCAGAACGGAAGAACAAGTTTCAGCACTTCGCTGGTCGCTTTGCGGCAAAGGAAGCTGCTTTGAAGGCGCTGGGAACTGGCTGGCAGAAGGGTATCCGCTGGAAAGACGTCGAAACGGCGGCAGGGCCCCTGGGAAAGCCCGAGCTCACTCTTCACCGCAAGGCTAAACAGTTGTTCGAAGCATCAGGCGCCACTCGTGCCCTGGTTACCATCACTCACGCGAAAGACTATGCGGTTGCTGTCGTGATCTTGGAGACCTGAGCTGAAACTTCATCGGCAAACCTAGCTTTGGCCTCCTGGCCGAAGTCCTATTCTTCCGAGCCTTTGGCTCGGACGGCGGCCTGGAGCCCGCCGCTACGCTGGACCCAAAGTTTCCTTCTGAATGATCCGGCTCTCTGCAAGGGGTTGGCCATTCAGCGACCAACTCAGCTAAATCGGCCGGAGCACGAGAGTGTTGTCCTGTTCCTCGGTGACGAGCCCGTCGATTATTTGGTTGGCGGGCACTGAGGCCGGCACCTTTGCTCTCAAATAGTTTGCCGATAGGGCATCTCGCATCCCCGCCTGCTGTTCGGTCAGGGTCAGGACGGACAATCTCTCGCCCAGGAACCGTCTCCGGAATGCTCTGTTTTTCTCCTCTGAGATCTGGCGTAGCTCTCTGCCTCGTTGCTGTTTGACTTGCGGGTCCACTTTCTTGCTCAGGTGGGTCGCCTTGGTACCCGGACGGTCGCTATAGGGAAAAACGTGCAGATAGGTAAAGGGCATCCTTTGCACGAAGGCGCGCGTCTGCTCATGATCCTCATCGGTTTCGCCTGGAAAACCGACGATGACGTCGGTACCGATAGCGGCGTCCGGAAGGCTCGAGTGAATCTCAGAAACCATGCCCTCAAACCTCGAAATGCTGTAGGGCCGCTGCATGCGTTTGAGAATCAAGTTACTTCCACTCTGGAGACAAATATGGAAATGAGGAGCAAGTTTGTCACTCTCGACTGCCAGCTGGAGAACCCGTCGCGAGAGTTCCATGGGCTCAATCGAGCTGAGACGAATACGAGCCAAACCCGGGATCTCCGTCATCTCCGCCAAGAGACGATCCAGTGAATAGCGCGGCTCCAGATACCTCCCGTAGGTCCCCAGATGGATACCCGTAAGGACAACCTCTTTGAAACCTAGTTGGACCAGCTCCCCTACTTGTTGCAGGATTTGTCCCGGGAGCACGCTTCGGCTAGGGCCCCGGACCAGAGGGATGATGCAATAGCTGCACTTGGAATCGCAGCCATCCTGTATCTTGACGAAGGGTCGTGTTCTGGCTCCCGGTTGTGTCGCTGCCGTTGCATCCAGGGCCCGGACCTTCTGGAAATCATCTCGGTAGATCCGCGCGATGTCTTCATACTGGGGCAGAGAGGTTCGGCCCTCGTCCAGGTTCGTCCCTGCGATCTCCACAATCTGATGTTTGTGGGTATTGCCCACCACCGCCCCGACTCCAGGGATCTGGGCAAGCTGCTGTGGGTCCCGCTGAGCGTAGCATCCAGTGACAATAATCTGGGCTCCAGGGTTACCGCGAGAGAATTTTCGGGCTAGCTGCCGCACCTGTTGATCCGAACGGTGGGTGACGGTGCAGGAGTTGACTACGATGATCCGCGCTTGCCGCCAGTCTGGAGTCTCAAGATAGCCCTGGGAAAGAAAGTCGTCTCGAAGCGCGGCGCTATCTGCCTGGTTCGTTCTGCATCCGAATGTGGCCAGGTGAAACTTCTTATCGCCCACTCGTCATATCCTTCACGCGGTAAAAGCGCGGGTCCTAGCCTTCAATGCCGGTTTTCTGCAGGTAGGCCAGCTGGCCACAGGCTGCAGCAATCTCGTCCCCTCTGGGCCTCCTGACCAACGCCGTAACCTTCCGGCTTGTCAGGATCTCTTGGAATTTCTTTACTCTTTCCCGTGGGGGCCGTTCGTAGCCCAGACCCACTCCCGGATTGTACGGAATCAGGTTCACTTTTGCACGGGCGCCCCTGGCCAGTTTTGCCAGCCGCCGGGCATCTTCATCGGAATCCGTCACGTCCTTCAGGAGAACATACTCGAACGTCAGGCGACGCCGGGGCTCGATCGGGAACGACCGACAGACCTGCATCAGCTCCTCTAGGTTCCATTTTTGGTTGATGGGCATGACCGCGTCGCGAGCCTTGTTCGTGGTTGCGTTGAGTGAAATGGCAAGGTTGGGCAAGGTCTCTTCTGTAGCCATTTTCTTGAGCACCGGCACCACTCCGGAGGTCGAGACCGTAATCTTATGATGGGACAGCCCCATACCTGCGGGGTCGATCATAATCCGAAATGCTTTCCCCAGATTCTGATAGTTGTACAAGGGCTCGCCCATTCCCATGAAGACCAGATTGAAGCCTCTTTCCCGAAGCAAGCCGGTTCGCATCACCGCCAACAGCTGGCCGACGATCTCGCCGGGCTGCAAATTTCGCTGGAAAGGCATCTGTGCTGTCATGCAGAAGGTGCAGCCCACATCGCACCCGATTTGTGAAGAGACGCAGAGGGTCTGTCTCTTACCTTCGGGTATGAAAACCGTTTCGATGAATCGGCCATCCTCCAATCGCAGCAGAAACTTAACGGTCCCATCGACAGACCCGGTCTGGGTCTCAACCTCAGGATAGGTTAGCAAGTACTTCTCGGAGAGCGCACGCCGAAGGTCCTTTGGGAGCTCCGACATCTGGTCGAATGCCTGGATTCGGCGCTGATATATTTGATGATAGAGCTGCCTTCCGCGAAACGCTTTCTGGTTCATTGAAAGCGCTAGCCCTTCAAGCTCCGCAACACCCATCCCCAAGAGGTTTTTCTTTTTCATACCTGGCTGCTACATTCTATCTCACGATGCAGCTATGTGTGCTTGGAAGTGGGAGCTCAGGGAATTGCACCTATATCGGGACGACGAACAGCCATCTCTTGTTGGATCTGGGCTTCGGGGCACGCAGCATCCGGCGTCGTTTCGAAGAAGCAGCCCTCTCACTCGACAAAATCCAAGCCCTGGTCTTGACCCACGGGCACAGTGACCATGTGGCCGGGGCCGCCGCATTCGCCAACGAGCTAGGAATCCCGGTTTTCATGAACAAAGGAACGCGGGAGGAGGTTCCTGGACTGCGAGATGTGGGGCGCTGGGAGTGCTTTGAGGCTGGGCAATCTTTCTCGATAGGGGATATTCGAGTTCACCCCTTCGCCGTGAATCATGACGCAGCCCAACCTGTTGCTTTTCGGTTCTCGTCGGGCGGGGTGGCGGGCGCCGTGGTGACCGACCTGGGCGAGCTGTCCACTCCTGTCACGAAGCACCTCCGCGGCTGCGACTGGCTGATTCTGGAATCCAATCATGATGAGGAGATGCTCAAGATCGGCGACTACCCCTGGTTCCTCAAACAGCGGTTGCTGGGGAAAAAGGGGCACCTTTCCAACCAGGCGCTTTCGCACTTCCTGGCCGAGGACTTCGACGGTAGTGCCGCCCACCTTTTTCTAGCTCACCTGAGCCGGAATAACAACCTGCCCCAACTCGCTGCCGAAGCTGCCTCGGCGGCACTCCAAAAACGGCACAAAGACCGCCATGGGAGTCCCCGGGTCCACTTGACTCATCAACACAAACCGACCATAGTCCTAGAGCTATGATCCCCCGATACAGTCGGCCTGAAATGGCCCGGATCTGGTCAGAAGAGAACAAGTACCAGAAGTGGCTCGATGTGGAGATCGCTGTCTGTGAGGTTCTGGCTGAGAAGGGACAGGTGCCAGCCGACGCCCTGTCCGAGATCAAGGAGAAGGCCACCTTTTCAATAACGCGAATCCACGAGATCGAAGAGGTCACCCGCCACGACGTCATCGCGTTTCTGAGTTCCGTCGCCGAATCGGTCGGGGAGGCATCGCGATTCATCCACCTCGGACTCACCTCAACCGATGTCGTGGACACTGCGCAAGCATTGTTGGTGAAAGATGCCTCCGGCGCGATCGAGGCCGAACTGCTGAAATTGCTCTCGATCCTCAAACAGCAGGCCATTCGCTACAAAGACACGCCGGTGATGGGTCGAACCCATGGCGTCCATGCCGAGCCGACTACCTTTGGCCTGAAGCTGGTCGTTTGGTATTCGGAAATGCAGCGCAATCTGGAACGCTTCCGTCGGGGCCGGGAGAATCTGGAAGTCGGCAAGATAAGCGGTCCGGTGGGAACCTTCTCCCACCTCCCTCCAGACGTGGAGGAGAAGGTCTGTGGGAAACTGGATATCGGTTTTGCCCGTGCCTCCACGCAGACCCTTCAGCGTGATCGGCACGCCGAGTATATCTGCTCACTCGCCATCCTGGGCTCCACCTACGACAAAATTGCAACGGAAATCCGCCACTTGCAGCGAACCGAAGTCGGCGAGGCACGCGAGGCCTTCGGGGCCGGGCAAAAGGGGAGCTCCGCGATGCCTCACAAACGGAACCCCATCGCCTGCGAAAACATTAGCGGTCTGGCCCGCGTCCTCCGATCCAATGCGGTGACGGCACTCGAGAATATCCCGCTGTGGCACGAGAGAGATATTTCTCATTCCTCGGCGGAGAGGGTGATACTGCCCGACAGCACAACGCTCGCTCATTACCTTACGACCCGGATTGCCAATGTTCTCAAGAACCTCGCGGTTGATGAAAGCCGAATGCAAGCTAATATCGATCTCTCGGGCGGGCTGACTTTCTCAAGTACGCTGCTGGTCAAGTTGGTCGAGAAGGGTGTCCTCCGCGATGAAGCCTACGTTTGGGTCCAGAGGAATTCCATGCGGGCCTGGGACGAAAAGGCCGACTTCGCGGGCCTCATCCTGGCGGACGAGGATATCCGAACCCACCTCTCTGCCGAAGAAATTGGAGAGGTTTTCGATCTCAGAAACACGCTTCAGCACGTGGAGACCGTCTTTCAGCGGGTCTTCAGTCCGGCATGAAGCCGAACCCTCTCTTCCCTTCCGAAAAAAACCTGGGCATCAACACCGACCTGTACGAGCTAACCATGCTGGCGGCTTATTTTCGGGCTGGGCAGGTGGGCGATCAGGCTACCTTCGAGCTTTTTACCCGGCGGCTTCCAGGCCAGCGAAACTATCTGGTATCTGCCGGTCTAGAACAAGCACTCCACTATGTCCTGAACCTGTCCTTCGACGAGGAGATGACGGACTACCTCAGGAGCCTGGAAACCTTGCGCCATCTGGAACCCGCTTTTTTCGAATACCTGTGCGGCTTTCGATTTACGGGTGATGTCTATGCCCTTCCCGAGGGCACTCCTGTCTTCCCGAACGAGCCGATCCTTCAAGTAGCTGCTCCGATAATGGAAGCACAGCTGCTGGAAACCTACCTGATCAACACCATCAACTTTCAGACCATGGTGGCGACCAAGGCCGCACGATTGTGTCGGGCGGCCGGCGAGAGGCAGGTGTTCGATTTCGGAAGTCGCCGTGCACACGGCCCCCAGGCCAGCACCCTGGCTGCACGTGCTTCTTTCATAGGGGGCTGCGCGGGCACCAGCAACACCTTGGCCGGGTTTGAGCTGGATCTTCCCGTGCAGGGCACCATGGCCCACTCCTTCGTACAATTCTTTGGGGACGAGCTGGAGTCTTTCCAGTGGTTCCGCGACACCTTCCCGCAGAATGCGGTCCTTCTCGTGGACACCTACGATACGTTGTCCGGCGTGCGAAAAGCATTACAGGTCGAGGGTGAAATCAACGGCGTGCGTTTGGACAGCGGGGATCTCGGGAACCTGGCCCTCGAAACGCGACGGCTGCTGGATCAGGCCGGTAGGACCAACGTTCGTATTGTAGCCAGCGGGGATCTGGATGAAGAAAAGTTGCGGGCCCTGGCCTTGATTGACGCTCCCATCGATGCCTACGGGGTCGGGACCGAATTGGTGGTGTCCCGTGACGCGCCAAGTTGCGACCTTGTCTACAAACTGGTGTCGGCAACCCGGAACGGAGAAACCCAGCCGCGAATAAAATTGGCCAAGAACAAGGACACCATGCCGTATCGTAAGCAGATCTTCCGAAAGGGCGATTCTGCAGGATTCTGCGGAGATGTTGTCGCTCGCTGGGACGAAGTCCCCGCCGGATTAGGCTCGGCGTCTGTTCCTCTGCTGAAGGAATATATGAGGAAGGGCGAGCTCACGGCTGAGCTTCCCGACGTCTTCGAAATCCGGGACTACGCGCAGAGCCAACTCCGGGCACTTCCGGATTCCATCAAGGGGCTGGAAGCCTGCCCTCCCTATCCGGTGGAGTACAGCGCCAACTTGCTCTCAGCCCGAAGGAAACTCGAACACCAACTCGGCAGTCCGGGGGCATAGCTGCGCCTCGGTTGTATTCCACTCTGGGAATCGAAAGGTGCCTATCGATCGAGGTATTTCGAAGAAAGTTCGAAGGCAACTACCGAAACCACCAGAGATGAGATGATCAATAGTGACAGCTCCGAAAAGTTCCCTCGGGAAAGCCTCATCGCGCCCACTCCCAGAAAACCCAATCCATGGCAGGCGCGGATACCCCACAAACGGACCTCGGAGCCCCGCGGATACTTGACCAGAAAAACTAGAAACCCGGCGGATGCCGTGGTGAAGAACAGAAGGGATACTAGCGCCATTGCGATCGCCTAGAGACTCCTGCCCAGGAAAGCGCCGCTTAATCGACCTTGAACTGCCGACAGACCAATCCTGCTTCCTTGAGCAGCTGAAAGGATGTGTCACTCAGGGGATACTCCAAGTTGTATACCACCTCTCGGATTCCCGAATTGATGATCATCTTGGTGCAGGTAAGGCAGGGCGAGAAGGTCGTATACAGCACGCCTTCTTTGACACTCACCCCGTGATACGCGGCCTGAGTGATAGCGTTCTCTTCCCCGTGAGAGCACAGGCAATCATATAGCTGGGTGCCACTGTCCGCCAATTGATTGCAGCGAGGACATCCCCCCTCGAAGCAGTTCCGTGTGCCACGCGGGGTCCCATTGTATCCGGTGGAAATGACTCTCTTGTCGCGAACGATTACGGCGGCAACCTTCCTCTTGACGCAATTGCTTCGCAGCGCGGCCACTTTGGCCATCCTCATGAAATACTCGTCCCAGTCCGGGCGACTCAATTGCGACATGAGCTTCTGAAGCCAGCTCGAAACCTGGGAGCAAAGCTCCTCTTTGGTGCCGTTGTTCTCAACCGTAACGTCGGCCAAGCTCGCAGTTTCCGAGAGCTTTTGTCCTTCGGATTGCTTGCTGGAAACCTCTTCTTCCTCCAATCGAAGAAACTCTTCGAATTCAACAGGGTCCGATTCCCGCGACCGGGCCTTTATCCTTTGGTATCGCGTCTTCGCCTCTGCTTCTAGAGCAAGCAGGTAGAAATCGGACCGATTGCGGAATTCCTCGACCTCATCGGGATGTCGAAACGAGTCGACGACGTAGTTTCGATCCTCGGCCAGCTGCTTCAGGATCTGCCGGGCCAGATAGCCATTGCCGAACCTTGCGCGGAGGTCTCTTCCCACCTCAATCAGCCGTTCTCGGGTGACCTCGTGGCCTCGCTTCGCCGCTTCTTCCCGAATGAAGTCCGAAAGAGATAAATAGCCGAAGCCCTTGGCCTGAAGAAACTCAGCAACCAGACCCTTCCCCGAAGCATTCCTGCCTGTCAGACCAATCAGCATTTGCCCCTCTATGATACATCTTTGGGCTGGCCAGATCTGCCTATGCTATATTCCCCACATGGCATTTCAGAGCCCAGATTTCATGAACCTCGACGGCCTTCTGAGCGACGAAGAAACGCTGGTTCGCGACAGCGTTCGGCGCTTCGTAGATGAAGAGGTTCTCCCAGTCATCGAGGACCATTACATGGAGGGCAAGTTTCCCTCACATTTGATCGAGCCGATGGGCAAGCTGGGCTATTTCGGAGCCAATCTCGAAGGGTACAACTGCTCGGGACTGAACAGTGTCGCTTACGGGCTGATCATGCAGGAGCTCGAGCGAGGCGACAGCGGGCTGAGAAGCTTCGTTTCGGTGCAAAGCGGGTTGGTGATGTACCCCATCCATACTTTCGGCAGCGTCGAACAGAAGAAGAAGTGGCTGCCACGTCTGCAATCAGGACAGGCCATTGGTTGTTTCGGTCTCACGGAGCCTGACTTTGGCTCAAATCCAAGCGGGCTGAGAACCGTTGCCCGGGCAGAACGAGACGGCTTTGTCCTGAATGGCACTAAAGCCTGGATCACGAACGGCAGTATCGCCGACGTGGCGATCATCTGGGCCCGCTGCGAAGATAACAAGATCCGCGGCTTTCTTGTTGAAAAGGAAACGCCGGGATTCGGAAGCCAGGACTATCACAACAAGCTCTCTTTGCGGGCCTCTGTGACTTCGGAACTGGTGCTTGACGACTGCTTCGTCGAGGGGTCGAGTCTATTGCCTGAAACCACCGGCCTCAAGAGTGCCCTGATGTGTTTGAATCAAGCCCGATACGGAATCGCCTGGGGGGCGGTCGGGGCGGCCATGGCATGCTTCGACACGGCCCGGCGCTGGGCGCTGGAGCGAACTCAGTTTGGTAATCGCCCTATCGCATCACACCAGTTGGTCCAGCGGAAGCTGGTCTACATGTTGACCGAGATCACCAAGGCCCAGCTCCTGGCTCATCGCCTGGGACAGCTGAAGGATTCAGGCAGCGAACGGCATGATCAAATCTCGCTGGCGAAGAGAAACAACGTGTCCATCGCTCTTAAAACAGCTCGCCTCGCACGAGATATCCTGGGGGCAAACGGGATTCTGGGCGAGTATCCCGTGTTTCGACATATGGCCAACCTGGAGACTGTCTACACCTACGAAGGAACCCACGACATCCACACCCTGATCCTGGGCGAGGCCATCACAGGCATCCCGGCCTTCGAGTGAGTCTGCTTTACTCCACCGAGAACCTGCAGTTCCACCGGTACCGGCACTCCGCCGCGCTGCCCCTGGATGCTGGTGTTGGACGCAGCCATTGCTATTTTTCTTCGTATTGCTTCTTGATCGAGTCCACAACCGCTGGGTCGGTCAGGGTCGTCGTGTCGCCGAGAACTCTTCCTTCGGCCACGTCGCGAAGAAGTCGGCGCATGATCTTTCCGCTTCGCGTCTTGGGCAGTTCGGAAGCCGGAAAGACTTTCTCTGGACGAGCAATAGGTCCGATTTTCTCGCCCACGTGGCGGCGCAGCTCCTGCATGAGATCGTCGCTGGACTCGTTCCCGGCGCGCAGGGTGACGAAGGCTGCAATCCCCTGTCCCTTGATCTCATGAGTAACCCCGATGACGGCTGCCTCTGCTACCGCCGGGTGACTCACAAGTGCGCTTTCGACCTCCATCGTGCCGATCCTGTGTCCGGCGACATTGAGCACGTCGTCCACACGTCCGAGCAGCCAGAAATATCCCTCTTCGTCCCGCTTGGCACCGTCGCCGGTGAAGTAGACGCCGGGATGTTGCGACCAGTACTGCTCCTTCCAGCGATTCGGGTCGCCCCAGATCGTGCGGGCCATTGCCGGCCATGGGCGCCTTAAAATCAAGAAACCACCCCCGCCCAGCGGCACCGAATTACCCTGCTTGTCGACGATGTCAGCCTCGATCCCGGGGAAGGGAAAGGTAGCAGAACCCGGTTTGGTATCGGTCAGCCCAGGCAAGGGCGTGATCATCATCATCCCTGTTTCTGTCTGCCACCAGGTATCGACGACCGGCACCCGATCCGAACCAATGTGGCGCCGATACCAGACCCAGGCTTCGGGGTTGATTGGTTCGCCGACGGTCCCCAGGAGACGAAGTGAGCTGAGATCGTAGCGCTCCGGATACTCCACTCCCCAGCCCATGAAGGCCCTGATAGCGGTCGGTGCGGTGTAAAGAATGTTGACCTTATACCTTTCCACAATTGACCAGAAACGGCCCTTGTCGGGCTGATCGGGCGCGCCCTCGTACATGATCGAGGTTGCTCCGTTGGAGAGGGGCCCGTAAACGATATAGCTGTGTCCCGTCACCCATCCCACGTCTGCAGCGCACCAGTAGGTATCCGTCTCCTTCAGATCGAAAACATACTTGGTGGTGGTATGTGCCCCCACCAGATAGCCACCCGTGGTATGAAGCAGGCCCTTCGGCTTCCCGGTGGTGCCTGAAGTGTACAAAATGTAGAGAGGATGCTCGCTATCGAGGTGCTCCGGCTCGACAATCTCGCCTTCGCTTTTCTCCATCTCCAGGTGCCACCAATGGTCGCGCCCCTCTTTCATCGAGACCTCGGCGGGGTCGGAGGCCCGATTGACGACCAGGACGTGCTCAACGCCAGGGGAGTCCTCCAGGGCCGCATCTGTATTTTCCTTCAGGGCGACCACTTTGCCTCTGCGCCAGGCGCCGTCTGCGGTAATCAAGAGCTTCGAGTCCGAATCGTTGATCCGGTCGCTGAGCGCGTCCGGGCTGAAACCACCAAAGACCACATTGTGGGGAGCGCCGATGCGGGCGCAGGCCAACATGGCAATGGGTAACTCGGGCACCATCCCTAGATAGAGCGCGACACGATCGCCTCTTGCGACACCCAGTCTCCTGAGCGTCGCAGCACAGCGATTCACCTCGCGATAGAGGTCCAGATACGTCAAGACTCGAGTATCACCTGGCTCTCCCTCCCAGATGATCGCAGCCTTGTTCTTTCTCCAGGTAGAAAGGTGGCGATCGAGACAGTTGTATGAGATGTTTAGTTGGCCACCGAGAAACCACTTGGCCGAGGGTGGATCCCAGTCTAGAACCTTGTCCCATGGCTCGAACCAGTCAATGGCTTCTGCCATCTGAGCCCAGAATTCCTCGGGGGCCTTGCGCGCCTGCTCGTAGATGGCAGGATCACTCCAGTGTGCCTCGGCCTTGAACGTCTCGCTCGGCGGATAGCGACGATCTTCCTTCAACAGGGCAGATATGGTTCCTTCTTGTTCGGACATCAAACTCTCCTTTTGCTGTAATCGTGATCTCTTCTCGTGCCAACCGAACTGGCGCCCGTGCCCTTGAGTCACGAGAAGGCCAGCCAGTCCTCTTCTACTCTCCCGCCAAGCCCAGATCGGCAGCGATCTCCGACATGGCCTGAATCACCGTCTGAATATGCTCGTCCAGCTCTACCCCCAGATCGGCGGCGCCCTGGCGAATGTCCTCTCTCCGAACAGAGCGCGCAAAGGCCTTGTCCTTCAGCTTCTTTTTGACAGACTTGACTGGCAGTTCAGCGATTCGCTTGCCTGGCCTGACCAGCGCGGCGGCGGTAAGAAAGCCGCACAATTCATCGACGGCGAAGAGCGTCTTGTCCATCGGGCTTTGGCGGGGCAGGTTCAGGTACTCCGCATGCGACTTGATCGCGTAGATGATCTCTTCGGGATATCCTTCCTCTTCGAGAATCCGGACCCCCACCAGAGGATGGTCTTCGGGATCCGGATTCTGCTCATAGTCAAAGTCGTGGAGAAGTCCCACGATGCCCCATTTTTCTTCGTCGTCACCGAACTTTCTCGCGTAGTTTCTCATGGCAGCTTCAACTGCCATCGCATGACGGCGCAGGCTCTGGCTTTTGGTGTAGCGTCCCAGTAGTCTCCAGGCGTCGTCGCGGCTCAAGCTCATCCCTTTACCTTCTGTTGGTGATGTTTATGATAATCCCACCCGATCGTCAATGCGAGTGGCCACGCCGCCCAGCCGGCGGGCCCGGACGAAAATACGGCAACGTTTGCAGATGGGGCTTGTGAGGCGAGATCAAGGCAGGAGGAGGAAGACGATGCTTGGCCATCTTCGACGACGACCAACGCTGAGATCGTCCACCACCCCCATCTGCCCTACGGGTGGCGACGGGACGCGCCGATTTCTTTGTCGCTCCTCCTCCAAGATACAAAGCATCGAGTTCGGCGTCGCTTCGCGAACTCGACCCGTCGCGCTCGCCACAAACGTTGCCGTATTTTCGTTCCAGTGTACTTAGGGCTCGTGCCTGCACAAACCCTTAGCGGGCGGTGCCCGTCGTCGGTCGTGACTGCCCCGAAATGATCGGATCTCCTAGCTCGCGCGTCGCCGAGTCCAGCGTAGCGAGGTAGGGAAGATTCCGGTACTTCTCGCAATAGTCCAGACCATAGCCAACCACGAAACTATCCGGAATCTCGAAGCCGACATAGTCGAGCGGCACGTCTACTCGTCGCCGGCTAGGTTTTGACAAAAGAGTACAAACGCGCAGAGAGGCCGGGCTTCGGCGACTCAGCCGTTGGATTAGATGGCTCACGGTCAGACCCGTGTCGACAATATCTTCCACTAAAACGACATCCACGCCCTTGATGCTGCTCTCAAGATCGCTGATGAGCCGTATCGGTCCCGGCGACCGTGACCCATGCCGATAGCTCGACAAGGTAATAAAATCCATCTTGAGATCAACGTCGACCTGCCGGATGAGATCTGCGTGGAAGATGGCGGCGCCCCGAAGAACACCGACGAACAGCGGAGTGGTGTGATGGTAGTCCTGATCGAGCCTATGGCCAAGTTCAACGACGCGCTCTCGGATTCGCCCGGCATCGATGAGTGGCTCGAGTCCGTCGATCACCGCAGTCACGCCGCTGATCATAGCACAAGCCATGACCATCCCGGTGCTGGCAGATCCCTACTGGGTGCACGGCACGAAAGCGATGCTGTGGGTGAAGGTGGGAGAACAGCAGGAATTGGGCATGCGCTCTCCGCTCCCCCTCAGGTTCAATTGGAGCAATGGCGCCAGCAGTTGAAGCATGCTTGCTCGTCTACTGTTCGTTTCCGACGAGCTGGGGGGGGTCGCCTCCGAGCAAGGCTTTTCCCGCAACTCCAGGGAATTCTACGCTGGATTTCCTGCTATTGGGAATGTGAGATTTCCTCTGGGGATAATGCTAGAATGTCAGCACACCAAGGAGGGACATATTGAGCGCCGACGTTGCATACATTGAGAAAGTCTACAACTACTACTCCCGTTTCTATGACCAGATCTTTGGAAAAATCTTTGAGAGTGGCCGTGAAATGGCCCCGGGGCTCCTTGAGCTCTCTCCCCAGTCTCGGCTTCTCGAGGTTGGCGTCGGCACGGGTCTGTCGATTCCTACACTTCCCAGAACCGTCGAAATCACCGGGATCGACCTCTCGGAGAAAATGCTCCAGAGGGCCCGCGATCGCGTCGAGTCATTGGGGCTGGAGAACACGAAGCTTCTCAGGATGGACGCTACCCATCTCGATTTTTCCGATGACTCCTTTGATCGAGTCTTGGCTGCCTATTTTATTTCCACCGTCCCCGATCCCGTCCGGGTCATTATGGAGATGAAGAGGGTCTGCAGCAGTGGGGGGTTCCTGGTCTTTCTGAACCATTTTTGCAGCGAGAATGTTCTGCTGGGTGGTTTCGAGAAACTCGTGTCGCCCCTCTGTTACCGAATCGGTTTCCGCACCGACCTCGAGGTTCACTCATTAATGGAGAAGTGCGGGCTAGAAATTGAGTCCAGGACGCCCATCGATTTCGTGGGTCACTGGCAAGCGGTCCGCTGTGTGAATCCCTGACTGTCATACCCTGGAGGGAGCGCCTAGAGAAAGGAGACGATGGCTGCCAGACTGGCAGTAAGAAAGCTTGCCATTGAGCCCGCCAGCAAGGCCTTCATCCCGAGCTTTGCCACTTCCCACTTTCTCTCAGGTGCCAGTCCGCCGATTCCTCCGATTTGAACACCGATGCTCCCAAAATTGGCGAAGCCGCAGAGCGCATAGGTAGCGATCAACTGGGATTTGGGGCCTAGTGTTTCTCTTACGGCTGCCAGATCCCGGTAGGCCACAAACTCGTTCAGAACCACCTTTACCCCGATCAATTGGCCCACCTGAAGACTCTCTTCCCAGGGGACCCCCATGAGAAAGGCTAGGGGCGCCAGTACATACCCCAGGATCAGCTGCAGTGTAGGAGTTATCCCTAACAGATCGTTCAGCCCTAGAGCCCGGGACACGGCTGCCAGAATTCCATTGAGCAGGTAGACCATCCCCACGAAAGCAATGAGCATCGCTGCGATGTTTAGAGCCAAGCGCGCACCCTGCCCGGCGCCACGCGCAAGCGCGTCAATAAGGTTGGCTGAGGTGCGCTCTATTTTTAGAGAGACCCGTCCTGCGGTCTTGGACGGGGACGTCTCGGGGACCATTATCTTTGCCATGACCAGTGAGGCAGGAGCCGCCATGAAACTCGCCGCTAGAAGATGATCGGGTTGGATACCCAGGGCGATGTAGCCCCCTAGCACCGCCCCTGAAACGGTGGCCATACCCGCTGTCATCAGTGCCATGAGCTCCGACTCGGTCATTTCGGGGATGTAGGGAGCCACAATCAGGGGGGCCTCCGTCTGCCCCACAAATACGTTGGCGGCGACGGCTACCGATTCCGATCCGCTGACCCCCATGGCCCAGGTCATCAAACGCGCCATACCCCCTACAACGATCTGCATGATTCCGAGGTAATAGAGGCAGGAGAAGAGGCCGGAAACGAAAATCACGATAGGGAGCACCTTGAATGCAAATACGAAATGGTCTGGATTCGGATCCGCTGCCAGCCAGCCGAAGACGAAGCGACCCCCTTCGTCTGCTGCAACGATGAGTTGCGTCACCGCTTCTCCCCCCGCTGCCCAGAGGCGCCTGCCAAAGCCCAACCTGAGAACCAGCAGCGAGAATGCCAGCTGAAGTAAAAGCCCCAAGACCACCGTTCTCCAGCGGATTGCAGCCCGATTCGAGGAAAGGAGATACGCCAATCCGAGAAAGAGCAGAATGCCAATCAAACCAATCATGCTTCACCTTGGAGCCTGCACGGCAGAAAATGATCTACTGCGAAAAACGGGAGTCCCACTAGAGCAAACGCTCTTTTTCATTACACAAAAAAAGCCCGGGCGCGAGGAATCGTCATCCGGGCTCTTGCTGTTTGTCTTTGGAAAGTGACTAAGACGGGTGGTATCGCTGTTTGAGGAACTTCTTGCGGGCTCTCTTCCTTGCTAGCGCCTGCTTCAGCCTACGCTTCTCGCCGGGCTTGAGATAAAAGGCATGCCGCTTGGCTTCCTTGATGATCTCCTCTTGTTGGACCTTTCGCTTGAACCTGCGAAGCGCACTCTCTAGCGGTTCACCCTCTTGTATGTTCACAAAAGCCAAGAGCTGGCCTCCCTTTCTATCGGAGTCGTTGTTACTGCTCCACGAGCAAACTAATATACGCGGCTCTTCCGCGACCTGTCAAGCAGCCCTGCCTCCGGGCAGCGGTTTCTCAAACCGGAATAGGGTCGGTGCCAAAAGGACTGAAAAGGCAGCAATTGGGGATAGGAATCAAGGAGGGAGGAAGGTGGAGTGAATTGTGGAAGGCTTGAAGGCCTTGATTTTAGGAGAGAAGAGACACGGGGGCCTGAGCCCTTTCGGGGCTCGCCTAGCCGGAGTCGGAGCAGCCATCGAAAAACAGGGCGCTGGGCTCAGCCAGGAGCCCAGGCTTCGGGAGACTGGGCTAAGTTCCAGTAACAACGCTGGACAATCAGCTTGAGGCTGGGTTTGTGGCGACGGCAATGACTCCAGACTTGTCGACAGACAAAGATCATAAACAGAGCCGCTGCCAGCAAACGAATCATCAGTTGAGCCACGAAGGCCCGAGGTTTCCCACTATGCACCTGAGCATGCTTGAGTCCATACTCCGAACTCAGGTGAGCAAACGTCGAGGTCTCCAACTCCCAGCGGGCGGCGGCTAAGCGAACGATACTGTGGGCGTGAGTGCGGGGCCGGGGACAAGTGCTCAGATAGAAGGCCTCGCTGCGGATCGTGCGGCTCTGCTTGTGGCCGGCGATCCGTTCGCTGACTTCCCGCTCGCTCACGACCCGCAACACCCGCACGGAGCGGCGCCCGCTGTCCCACCAAAGTCGTGGCTCCTCCCAGATCTGCTGTCGCTTCGAGCCGGGCCCCTCCAGGACGGTGTCCGGAGGCCCCTGTAGGCGTCGCTGGGCTTGCTCGAGGAGATCCGGCTGGTTGGCCTTGAGCGGGGCGACTAGTTCCAGGCCTAACTCCCGCACTGCCTGCACAAAGGACGGGACCGTATAAAGCGCATCGACGGTGACAATCTGAAAAAAGCGCCGGCCTAACTCTCCCACCATTCGTCGCAAGAGTCGCTCGCCCGCTCCTACTTCATTCTCGCCCGGCTGTAAGCCTTCCAGATCCACCACGAAACGAAAGCCAAAGCCCACCAGCGAAGCGACCACCACCCGGTGATGAAACTCCACCACCGGCTGACCCTCCCGTTGCTTGTGTCGCTGCAAGCAGTCTGCACAACAACGGCTTTCGGATTGAAACAGTTCGATCCCATCGATTGCCATCGCCAGCTGCCCGCCCGCCGTCTCCCAGTGCAGCACTGCGTTGCGTTTCAATCGCCGTGCCACCCCGATCGACAGCGCCCGCAGCGACTCCAAGTCCATCCGCTCCAAAGCATAGCCCACCGTACTTTCACTCAAGGGCCCCACCCGACGACGCAAGAGGCCTTCCCGACATTCGGCCTCAATGCTGTGCAGACTTTGCTGCTGCAGGACCGTGCCCCAGAACACCCCCTCGAAGACCTGGGTCAGCGGCACCCGAGGCGCCTGTCTGCCATCCTCCAGCCGCTCCAGTTGTCGCGACCAGTCGAAGACCTTCTCCAGATAGGCGTCCAACCGTCGGAGGGAGCTCACGGCTTCGGTTTCTTCTCCGCCAACCAGCGCTCGAGATTCAAACGCAAGATCTCCCGAACCTTAGCTTCCAACTCGGCCCGCAGCGCCAAGCGCCTCTGTACTTCCTGCACCTGGTGGTGGGGCACGTGATAGGTCTTCGCCGCCCCTCCCCGTTGAGCGATCACTAACTGAGCACTGCGATGCCAATGGGCGCGGCCCTGCGCGCAGATGCAATTGGCTTTGCCGCAACGGCGGCGGCGAAAGACCAAGGAGCCCGGCAGCATCTCGCGAAAACGCGGCAACAGTCGGGCCAGGGCGCCCCGACGCTGCAGTAGTGGATCCGGCCGACCTTTCACTGACGGACAGGATACCAGAACTATCTGACACTCTCACATAGTGTCAGAACCAGCACAGTTACTCGACTTCCCGAGTTTTGCAACAATGACCGAGCGATTCCCATTCACTCAGATCACTGCTAACTCTTATCTCTGCTTGCTCTTAAAGGATCTCTCTCAAAAGACTTTGAGAAATGGCTGGCCTCCGGGTGAAGTCCAATGAAGTTATCGATCCTGCTCCAATCCGACCCGGTCCAGGAGAAATGCCGCCTCCGGGTACTGCTCCCTGGGGACTACCTTGGCGATCGCGACCGCCTTGGCCAGATCCCCTATAAATTCGTAGCTCTCTACCAGGCCCAGCAGGGCCTGGGCGCGGCATTCCTGGCATTCATTGTGCGCCATTGCCGCTTCGAAAAAATCTATTGCTGCCTGATGGTCGCCTTCTATCTGTGCGATAGTCCCAAGGCGGATGTGGGCCTGCTGACCCAGACGATCGTTGGTCTTCCAGGCTACGGCTTCTTGCAGATGGTGCCTGGCCTCCTCGAGGCGGCGCTGCTTCAAGTGTGTGTCTCCTATCTTGAACACAACCTGGCGGCGTTGCTGTGGTGATAGATTCCTCTCCAGCGCCTGTTCCCAGTATTCCACGGCGAGATCGAGGTCACGATCTTCGGCCTCGTGTATCTCGGCCAAGCGCAAAAGCGCAATCTTCGCTTTCGGGCTCTTGGGATAGTCCGCGACCAGCTTTCCCAAAAGCTGCGCTGCCCGTTCCAGGTCGTAGTGGTGGCTGTAGTAGATCCCAGCAGCCTCCCACAAGGCGGTGGGGGCATAGCGGCTCTTGGGATACTCATGGTGGAGTGACTGATAGTGCTCGATCGCGCCCTCGTAGTCCTCGCTGCGCCAGGCCTCTTGAGCCCGCTTGAGACCAGCCTCTACCTCGCTCTCTCCCCGCCGCGTTACCCCGACTCCCAGCCCGAAGAGAAGGATTGGTAATAGGAGTGCCCAGCGCTGCCTATTCCTCATCCGGCTCAGCAACCTCCTCGAAGGGGACCAGTGTGACATCAGCCACTTGATCATCGGCTTCCAGGTTTATCAATTTTACACCTAACGCACTTCGTCCAACGGTTTCTCGAATTAGATCTGTCTCCAGTCGAATGATCTTACCTTTGACTGTAATGGCAATAACCTCCGCTTCCTGGTCAACAGGAAAGGCCTTCACGACAGAACCGTTCCTACCTGCTGTCTTGATATTGATGACCCCTTGCCCTCCCCGCCCTTGCTTGGGGTAGCCGGTCGCCGGGGTGCGCTTGCCGAAACCGTTTTCGGTCACTGCCAGGATATTCCCCGAACCGCCCCGGATAACGCCCATGCTGACCACTGAATCACCGGGTTTCAAGGAAATACCCTTTACCCCTCTGGCAACCCGGCCCATTTCGCGCACCTGTTGCTCGGAGAAGCGAATTGCCTTTCCTCGTGCGCTGCAGAGAAGCACGTCATCATCTCCGGCCGTCTGACTCACCGCTATCACCTCATCTCCCTCATCCACACCACAAGCAATGATGCCTGTCGTTCGGGGATGAGAGTAGGCTGCCAGACTGGTTTTCTTCACGTGTCCTTTTCTCGACGCCATGACGACGAAAGTGGGCTCTGAGAAATCCTGCACCGCGATCATGTCCGCGATCTTCTCTCCTCGCTCCAGATTCACCAGATTGACGATCGGTTTCCCCTTGCCCGCTGCGCCAACGTCCGGGATCTTCCAAACCTTGAGCCAGTAGACCCGCCCTTTATCCGTGAAAATGAGGATGTAGCTGTGGGTAGAGGCGACGAACAAATAGTCGAGCACATCATCCTCGGTCCGTGTCGACATCCCGATACGCCCCTTCCCACCACGGCGCTGGCTTCTGTAGATATGAAGCGCTGTTCGCTTGATATAGCCGCTGTAGGTGGCAGTTATCACCACCTGCTCCTCGGCGATCAGATCCTCGACACCCAGCTCAATCTCCTCATCCATGATGACGGTCCGGCGGGGGGACTGGTATGTCTTTTGAATCTCGAGCAGCTCCTCTTTGATCACGCCCTTGAGGGTGGTCTCGCTGGTCAGGATCCCTTTCAGCATGGCTATTCGCTTGAGTAGCACTTCGTACTCCTCGATGATCTTATCCCTCTCGAGGCCAGTCAGCCTCTGTAGTCTCATTTCCAGAATTGCCTGCGACTGGGCCTCGCTGAAATCAAATTGGGTCACCAGATCACTCCTCGCCTCGGCGGGCGTTCTCGAGCTCCGAATGAGGGTAATCACCGAGTCCAGATGGTCGAGCGCCTTTTTCAGACCCTCGAGAATATGAGCCCTCTCTTCCGCCTTTTGCAGTTCGAATTGGGTCCGGCGCCGAACCACGCCTTTCCGGTGGTCGATAAATTGGTTCAATAGTTCGACAAGGGTGAGGACGCGCGGCTGGCCTTCGACCAGGGCAAGAAGAATCACTCCGAATGACGTTTGCATCGCCGTCTGCTTGTAGAGTTGATTCAACACTACTTGAGGGTGTTCGCCTCGCTTCAACTCGATAACGGCGCGCATGCCCTCGCGATCGGATTCATCCCGCAGATCGCTTATCCCCTCTATCTTCTTCGCCCGCACCAGTTCCGCAATATTCTCAACCAGCCGTGCCTTGTTCACCTGATAAGGTAGCTCGTGGATAATGATCGCCTCTCGTTCCTTCCTGATTGTTTCGATGGAGGCTCGGGCCCGCAAGTGGATCACGGCGCGGCCAGTTTCGTAGGCGATCCGAATGGCTCTGCGTCC
The DNA here is from genome assembly GCA_965218775.1 of Acidobacteriota bacterium. Classification (GTDB taxonomy): domain Bacteria; phylum Acidobacteriota; class UBA6911; order RPQK01; family JAJDTT01; genus CAUZIZ01. The sequence continues at coordinate 719,718 of CBDCLS010000003.1, forward strand.
GGTGATAAAGGCCCCTGTCGGAAAGTCGGGCCCTGGGACCAACTCAATGAGCTCATCCAGCGATGCCGTGGGTCGATCGATCAGCAAAAGGAGGGCGTTGATGATCTCACCGAGGTTGTGGGGTGGAATGTTCGTGGCCATGCCCACTGCGATTCCAGAGGCCCCGTTGACGAGTAGGTTGGGGACCTTCGCTGGCAACACGGTTGGCTCAACCAGGGACTCGTCATAGTTGGCCTGGAAATCGACGGTCTCTTTGTCGATATCTGCCAAGAGCTCACCCGAGATGCGGGACATCCTGACTTCGGTGTACCGCATGGCCGCAGGTGAGTCTCCATCCACCGACCCGAAGTTCCCCTGCCCATCGATAAGCATCTCCCGCATCGAGAAATCCTGGGCCATCCGGACCAGCGTGTCATAGACAGCCGTGTCCCCGTGAGGGTGATACTTTCCAATAACCTCGCCCACGATGCGGGCGGACTTCTTGTGAGCTCGGTCGTGGCGGTTGTTCAACTCACTCATCGCGTAGAGGATCCGTCGATGAACAGGCTTAAGTCCATCTCGTGCATCAGGGAGAGCTCGTCCGACAATCACGGACATCGCGTAATCCAGATAAGAGGCCTTCATCTCCTCTTCGATGTCGACCGGTATTTCCTTACCGCGGTACTCTCTCATGGGGTCACCTTTGCGTGGAATGGGGGCGGGGTTACTGCGCTAGGAGCCTGCGTGTAGAAACCGCTTTCTCGCTACGATCATTTCTACCGCGCAAACTCCTAAACGTCGAGATTCTTGACGTTCAGAGCATTGTCTTCAATGAACCTGCGGCGCGGCTCGACCTGGCCGCCCATCAGAATAGTGAAGATCTCGTTGGCCTCAAAGAGGTCTTCGATGTCGACCCGGAGCAGCGTCCGGGTGTCGGGATCCATTGTCGTCTCCCACAACTGCTGAGGGTTCATCTCTCCAAGGCCCTTGTATCGCTGAATGTTGAGACTCTTTTTCCCGGCTTCGAGAATGTGGCCTGCCAGCTCAGACTCCTCCTCCAGCTGGATCTCCGTTTCTTTGCCGGTCTGCCGGATGACAAAAGGTGGCTGGCGGAACTCCATCGCCTTCCGATAAAGGCTCACTAATTGTTGGCATTCTCCAGAGGCCACGAAGGAGTGGTTCAGTCGAGCGATCGGTGCGCCGTTGCTGATCTGCAGCTCATAGAGGCTGTGCTCCTCGTCAAACTCGGTTGTCACATCGTAGCCCAGTTCCTCCAAGGGGGGCGCCAACTCGGCAATCTTTGAGCGCTCCTCGAAGAGTCGCCTCGCCGATATCTCGTATGCTCCTTCCTGGAGCACCTCGGAGAAATAGATCAGTAAAATATCGAGTAGCCTGGTGTCTGCTAGTTGGCGCTGGAGCTTCTCGTGGGTTTGGCGGAACTCCATTAGGTTGTGCAGCTTTTCGACTAGGTCGCGCCCCTCGTATTCCTTACCCGTCTTCGGAAGAAAGACCCGGTGGTCCTCTGCTGCTCGTGTCATTAGGTGCTCTGTGAGCTCACGCTCATTGTGGAGGTATTGCTCCTTCTTACCCTTCTGGAGACGATAGAGAGGGGGCTGGGCTATGAATATGTGGCTTTTTCGGACCAGTTCAGACATCTGGCGATAGAAGAAAGTAAGGAGTAGAGTGCGGATATGGCTACCGTCGACATCCGCATCCGTCATAATGATGATCTTGTGATATCGAAGTTTTGAGATGTCGAAGTCTTCTGCCCCTACACCGGTGCCGATCGCTGAAATCATGGTGATGATTTCCTGATTGCTCAGCACCTTGTCAAAACGAGCCTTTTCCACGTTCAGGATCTTCCCCTTGATGGGAAGAATTGCCTGGAACTTACGGTCTCGCCCCTGTTTGGCGGATCCTCCAGCTGAGTCACCCTCAACAATAAAAATCTCTGCGAACTGAGGATCCCGCTCCTGGCAATCCGCTAGCTTGCCAGGAAGGGAAAGGTTGTCGAGAGCGCTCTTGCGCCGAGTCAGGTCGCGTGCCTTGCGTGCTGCTTCCCGGGCCCGGGCTGCCTCAATGGCCTTCTCGACGATTCGGCGACCCACCGCCGGGTTCTGCTCGAGATACACGCTGAGCTTTTCGTTACAGGCGGCTTCAACCAGCCCCTTTACCTCACTGTTGCCCAGCTTGGCTTTGGTCTGACCCTCGAACTGCGGATTTGCAACCTTGATGCTGATGACCGCCGTCAGACCCTCCCGGACGTCATCCCCGGTGAGGTTCTGCTTTAAATCCCGGAGTAGGTTCGCGCTAGCTGCATAGCTATTCAGTGTTCTGGTGAGCGACGCCTTGAACCCCGCCAGGTGAGTGCCTCCTTCGATTGTGTTGATCGTGTTTACGAACGAGAAGAGCGTCTCGTTGTAGGCATCGTTGTACTGAAGGGCAACTTCGACTTCTGTCTCGTCCTTCTTGTCCGATATATAGACAGGCTTTGGGTGTAGCGTGTTCCTGTTCTTGTTGAGATAGGTGACAAAGTCGGAGATGCCCCCTTTGTAAAGGAAGGTCTGGTGTTTGTCGGATCGTAAGTCTTCGGTCTTGACAGTGAGTCCGGGGTTGAGAAAGGCCAACTCCCGCATGCGTTGGGTTATGGTTTCATAGGTAAACTCGACGGTTTCAAAGATCTCGGGGTCGGGTTTGAATGTAATCTTGGTCCCCCGGCGGATGGTCGTGCCTGACTTGCGGAATGTTGTCGCCGCGATCCCGCGCTCGTAGCCCTGCTCATAGACGTGTCCATCGCGCCACACCTCCAAGTCCAGGCGCTGCGACAGGGCGTTCACCACTGACACACCAACGCCGTGCAAACCACCGGAGACCTTGTAGCTGTCGTGGTCGAACTTGCCGCCCGCATGTAGCGTGGTCAGAACCACCTCGGCTGCGGGGATCCCTTTCTCTGGGTGAGTGTCTACTGGAATACCGCGCCCGTTGTCGACCACCGTCACTGAATTGTCCACATGAATCGTCAGGTTGATGGTATCGCAGTGGCCTCCCAGGGCTTCGTCCACAGAATTGTCGACGACTTCGTAGATCAGGTGATGGAGTCCCGCTGCGCCGGTTGAGCCGATGTACATCGCCGGGCGCTTTCGTACCGCTTCTAGTCCCTCCAACACCCGGATTTTTTCCGCTGTGTAGGAAGCTATATCCTCTCCAACAACCTCCTCGGTCGCCTTGAGAATGGTGCCCTCTTCGGCCATATTTTTTCTGCCAGCTCCTTCGTTTTTTAGGTATCGCTATTTTACCACAAGTTCTTCTGTCTCTTTATTATACTAGCGCCCACTGCCATAATTTTTGGGCCTTTGTTGGGGGATTTAGGGGCGTCTCTTTCCTTCTCCCGGCTGGAATTTTGTTTTGGGTCGGTTCTCGGGTTCTGTTGGCGCGAAAGTAGCGATCAAGAAGAGATCGCTACCAGTTTTCGGTGGGTTTCGGCAGCGAGTGAGTTTCCTGATTGAACCCTTTAGGCCAGAAGGGTCCGGGTGATAGAGGAACCCTGGTGCCCTGATCTAGCCCGCATTTCTCATCGCCGGTCTACTACGTCGCCGCAATCATCCGCCCTGGCTGTGTTTCGCTCGGTCGGCCTCCTCGGCGTACTGTACAAGTACGACTGCGGAGGCCTCGGTCGCAAGCCTTGCCAGGACGGCCCTTGCGACGCCTCGCTACGACAGGCGATGAGAAATGCGGGCTAGATGCTCATCGGCATGATTACATACTGGTGGAGATATTCCCCGTCCTCCTGGGGATGAAGAAGACCCTGGGTTTCTGAGTCTCGTAGATCCAGCACCACCTGTTCACTTTCCAAGACAAGAAGAAAGTCGAGCAGATATTGAGCATTGAAACCCATATCCACAGGTTCGTCCTCATATTCAACGGCAATCGTTTCCTTTGCTTGCCCAATTTCCGAGTTGGCGGAGGATAGCTCCGCTTGGCCTTCACTAACCGATAGTTTCACAGCATGCGTTAGTTCGTCCGCTAAAACCGAGACTCTTCTAAGGCTGTCCACCAGATCCGCTGTTTTTGCCACAAGTCGCCGGTTGTTCTCCTTCGGAATCACCATCTCATAATTAGGAAATTCCCCACTCAGAATTCGGGAAATCAACAGACGTTCACCGATCTTGAAAAACAACTGTTTCTCACCTATGCCGAACTCCAGACCTTCTACCGGTTCGCTGGCGAGCTTTAGCACCTCAACCAGGGCTTTTTTGGGAATGAGGACTCTTACCTCGTCCACCAGCGACGCTAGATCGAATTCCCGCCTTACAAGAACGAGCCGGTGTCCATCCGTGGCGACAAGCGTCATCCCCCCGCGATTCATCACTGCCAACGCCCCGTTCAGGGTATATCGGCTTTCCTCTTGTGTGATGGCGAAAACACATCTACCTATCATGTTGCGAACAACAGCCGGTTGCAGCATAACCGTTTTCCCGCTCACCTCACCGATGTCTGGGAAATTGCTCTTGGCGAGGGTCGCCAGTTTAAAGCGCGATCGATCGTAGCTGATTTCCAACCAATCCTCTTCGGTCGCCTTCAGATGGATTTCCGCGTCGTCTGGGGCAAAGCGAACAATGTCGAAGAGTTTTCTGGCTGACACGGTTAGGGTCCCGCTTACCTTAACCGAGGCCTCACAGTTGCATCTAAGCGTGACGTCCAAATCGGTGACGGTCACCCGCAAGGCATTACCCACTGTCTCCAATAAAACATTGGCTAGAATAGGAACCGTCGTTTTTCGTTCGACGATCCCGTTTATGTAGTGCAGTTCCTTGAAGAGCTTCGGTCGGGAAAGGATTACATCCATAGGAGCATACTCCTGTTAGTAAGAAACAAATCTATTTAATCCTAGTTTCCGTAGTAGGAGTTGTGGATTCTGTGATTGGGCTAGTAAAATCTTTATCTGCAAGATGTTCTGGGAAACGATCCTCTGTGGATACATCACTGGACAGCTGTTCATATCCAAGGACCGAAGCCGGGAAGATAACGGATCAGAGGGATGGAAGAAAGAGCGCGTGGAAAACCACCGAAGGGTCATGTGATTGAATCGGTTAGCTTGTTAATAGTGTTGTTGAGCTGCGGGTCTCGCAAACGCAGGTCCTGAATCTTACGCACTGCGTGGAGAACCGTGGTGTGATGCCTGCCGCCAAAATCCCTACCAATTTGAGGCAGCGAGTTGCCCGTTAGCTCCTTGCTTAGAAACATCGCAATCTGACGGGGCTGAGCAACCCGCTGGGAATTGTTCTTGAGCTTGAAATCAGAGGGCTTGAGGGAGAAGTGGCGAGCGACTACCCGCTGAATAAGCTCGGACGTAATGATACGAGAGCTCGATTCCGTGAGGTTCTTGAGCGCCGACTGAGCAAGATCCAGAGAGATGTCCTCACCGGTAAGGCTGCTATAGGCGGTCAAGCGGATGAGGGCCCCTTCGAGTTCCCGAATGTTTGATTTGGTGTTGCTGCAGATGAAGAAGGCCACATCATCCGGGAGCGGAATGTGGTGCAACTCGGCCTTCTTACGAAGAATGGCAACCTTGGTCTCCAGATCGGGTGCTTGGATATCCGCTATAAGGCCCCACTCGAAGCGACTGTGAAGACGCTCTTCCAGGGTGGGAATATCTCGAGGCGGCGAATCACTCGAGATCACGATCTGTTTCTGGGCGTCGTAGAGAGAGTTGAAGGTGTGAAAAAACTCTTCCTGGGTACGTTCTTTCCCTGCCAGGAACTGAATGTCGTCCATCAGTAAAACATCGATATTGCGGTACTTCTCCCGGAAAGAAGGAGTCCGGTCGTAGCGAATGGCATTGATGAGCTCATTCATAAAGTGCTCAGATGAGATGTAGGCGAGGCGGCTTTTGGGATACGCGGTCTTCACCGAGTGACCAATCGCGTGCATAAGGTGGGTTTTACCGAGGCCTACTCCACCGTAGAGAAAAAGTGGGTTGTAGGCCTTTGAGGGCTGCTCGGCGACCGCGATGGAGGCGGCATGGGCCAGCTGATTACTCAACCCGACAACGAAGGTGTCAAACGTATACCGAGAGTTGAGGTTGGGAGCCGAGTAGTTCTTTGATGGCTGTGTGAAGCGCGAAGCACCCGAAGGCGCCTGGGCCAACGGCAGAGAATCTTCACCCTTCTCACCCACAACAAAAAGAATCTGAAGGTCATCAAGGGCAACCTCTTGCAGCGAATCTCGAATAACCGCACTGTAATTCTGAGCTAGCCAGTACTTAAAGTGATTGTTGGGAACGCGGACAAGAAGCTTTTGTAGAGCAGCGTCGTGTTCGGCAAGAGAGGTGGGGCGGAACCACAAATCGAAGTTCTGCGGCGAGATCCGCTTCTCAATAGAAGACAGAATGCGATCCCAAGCGTGCATATCCGAGGCCCCAACCAGGAACAAAGGACAGTGACGAAAAAAAGAGGAAACACTGGCCTCAACAACAGGAAGACCCCTTGGGATTTCCACAGTTTTTCCACACCCTGTGAAAAGTTCCGATTGGGCCTTTGTTTTGTCAGAGCACCCGGCCTCCCGAAAGCGATGGAAAAAGTACCACGCACCGCGATGCCGAAGGAAGGCTTTTTTGCCGCCAAGTGAAAATGTATGCAGGAACCGACGGGCCAGACGAAAGAAAGAGAAACCAAAGGAGCGATTTTCAGGGGGGACCTTAAGGAAGTGCATGAGGGTCTGTAAATGAGAACGATGGTTTCTCTGTGCAGGCGGGAGTTTCCGATGGGGCTACCCATTTGGAGCCCGGCGAGGGCCAAAAACCAGGACGAGGGTTTTGGTGTTTTTAACGTTTTGGGTGATTTCGAGTGGGCGGGGAGGGTGACTCAAAGAAAGGGAGCAGTTTCTTGTAGGTGGTCTCTAGAGCTTCAGGAATAACCCGGGTCTGACCGAGAACACTGATGTAGTTCACATCCGAAACCCAGCGCGGCACAACGTGCATGTGGATATGCCCAACTATGCCCGCCCCGGCGCTTTGTCCGATGTTGAGACCGACATTGAAGCCGTCTGGGTTATAGGTGTCCCGCAAGAAAATTTCGCAATCTCGGGAGAGATGGGCCATCTCTTCGACCTCATCCAGGGTTGCTTCGGACAGAGATGCCACGTGGCGGTGGGTAACGACGAGGAGGTGCCCAGTCGTGTAGGGAAAGCGATTAAGAACAATAAAGTTGTGGCGTCGCCGCGCCAGAATGAGGTTTTCGCTATCTCGGTCGGCCGCAAGGATCGCACAGAAAACGCAACAGGATGGGTCCTTGGTCGAGGTGATGTAAGGGAGGCGCCAAGGGGCCCAAAGGTGGTCCATCCTGTGCTATGGGCCAGAAGGCCGGGGCCGGTCAGCAGACATGCGGCACGCCCCACGGAGGCCATCAGCCAGAAGCTAAGAGTTGATGAGCCCCTTCAACTCTTTCCCTGGTTTGAAATAAGGAACTTCCTTTGCGGGTACATGAACCTGATCCCCGGTCTTGGGGTTACGCCCCTTGCGCTCGGATCGGGAGCGAAGACGAAAGCTCCCGAAACCGCGCAGCTCCACCTTAGTGCCGGACTTCAGCGACTCGATTATGCTGTCCAGAACAGTCTGAACAATGACCTCAGCATCCTTTTTGCTCAGATCCGAGTTCCTCGCGACCTCTTCCACCAACTCAGCCTTCGTCATCTTCGGCCCCTTCCTTTTCCGTGGGTTCGTCGGCTTGCTCTGCCTTCTTCTTCAGTTCGTCGAGTTCCTTCCCGGCGATTTCACCGATCGACGTCGTTGCAACCTCCGGTTTGTAGGACCAGGAGGGCTCCTTTTCCACGGTCTCTTCTTTGAGCGCCTTGACTGACAAACCGATCTTGCGATCCAGGAGGTTGAGCTTAATGACCTTGAATTCAAGCTCCTGGCCCGCTTCGAAATGGCTCTCCGGATCCTCTATTCGTTTGCTGTCGAACTCGGAGACATGACACAACCCCTCGACCCCCTCAGCAAGCTCAACGAAGGCGCCAAAGGTGGTCAGGCGCACGATCTTGCCCGAGATCACATCACCCACTTGGTGCTGGGAGAAGAACTCCTCCCATTTGTCAGGCTCCAGCTGTTTGATGCCAAGGGAGAGCCGCTGGTTCTCCGCGTCGACACTGAGGACTACCGCCGATACCTCCTCTCCCTTTTTGAGAAGCTCGGAAGGGTGCTTCACCTTCTTGGTCCAGCTCAGATCTGAGATGTGAACCAGGCCCTCGACCCCTTCCTCGACTTCGATAAAGGCGCCAAAATCCGTCAGATTGCGAACCTTCCCCGTCACCAGCGAATTGATGGCGTACCTTTCTCCAACCAGATCCCAGGGGTTGGGCTCAGTCTGTTTCATACCCAAAGAAATCCTGCGAGCCTGGGGGTCGACATCGAGTACAACGGCCTCGATCTCATCACCAACCGAGAGAAGTTTCGAGGGGTGTTTGACCCGCCGGTTCCACGTCATCTCGGAGATGTGGATCAATCCCTCGACCCCACTCTCCAGCTCGACGAAGGCCCCATAGTCGGTAAGGCTCACGACCGCGGTTTGCACCCGGCTGTTACGGGGGTAACGAGAGGAAACGGATAGCCAGGGATCCTCGGTCAACTGCTTGTACCCCAGCGATACCTTTTCCTCGAGGCGATCAAACTTGAGCACCTTGACTTCGAGCTCATCCGCCACTTTGAAAAGGTCGGAGGGGTGGTTGACCCGACCCCAGGACATGTCGGTAATATGCAGCAGACCGTCAATCCCGCCCAAATCCACGAAAGCGCCGTAATCAGTTATGTTCTTGACGATGCCCTTGGTGATGGACCCCTCCTCGATGGCACGCAGCGTCTCCTCTTTCTGCTTGAAATACTCCTCCTCGAGGACGGCTTTACGAGACAGGACAATGTTCCCGCGACGCTTGTTGACTTTGATGACACGGAGCCGGAGCACCTCGTCCCTCAGGTTCTGGGGGTGTCTAACCGGGTGAAGATCAACCTGGGATCCGGGGAGGAAGCCACGGACGCCGATGTCGACCGCGAAGCCACCTTTTATGCGCTCGATCACTCGACCGGTGATCACAGACTGATCCTCGTAGGCCCGCTCGATGGTGTCCCAGATTTTCATCTGCTCCGCTTTTTCCCGAGAGAGGACGACCCCTCCCTCCGAGGTCTCGGTGCTCTCAAGAAGAACATCCACTGAATCACCTGGCTTGATCTGGATACTGCCATCTTTCTCACGGAACTCTGTTAGGGCAACCAATCCTTCAGATTTGAAGCCGACGTCAATAACCACATGCGAGGGGGTGAGTTTGAGAACCGTTCCGGAAACCACCTCCCCCTCCGCCAGGTTCTTGAAACTGGTGTCGTATGCCTCGAGCAGAGCCTCGTGGTCGAGATCACCCGAGTCGTCGATAACTGGAGCGGAAACTGGTGCCGCCGTCGTCTCTGGAATGTCCGGAGATGGGGTGGCCTTTTTGTCTTCAGTGGTAGCGGACATCTAGTAAAGTCCTCCGAGGGTGGCTCGCTGGAGTATGGAAATGAGTGGAGATGAGACTGTAAACACCAAGACCGCAGCGTAGCGAAAGTGGAGAGTCCAAAGCCTGACTTGACCAACCAGACTGATGTTGGAAGCTTGAATTAACGTGTCTAATCGGCGCTCACACCCCTATTATTTAAAGGAGACCTTATACCCTGCCTAGCGACCATTTGTCAAGCACTCTCACCCAGGGGGGTGCACGACAGGAAAGTGACAAGTTGGGTACTTGGGAGTTCCTCCTGAGCTGACGAACCATTAAACTCCATTCTGGCTGAGGATTTCCAGGCAGTTGTCATCGGGACACTGGAAGGCCCAGGGTGTCATATCTTACGGCTAGTATAGCCGTAAGGAGGAAAACCCATGACACAACCGCCCCCCGATTCGGTGCCCCAGGACGTGCTGGAGACGGCCCAGCAGCTACTCGACCCTCGACCCATGCGCCGGGGCTCGGTCTCCGAGCGCTACATCAAGTGTGGCAAACCGGGATGCCCTTGCGGGGAGGATCCCCAGGCCCGCCACGGCCCCTACACCAGTCTGACGCGGGCGGTGGCAGGCAAGACAGGCTCTCGCTATCTGAGTCCCAGTCAAGCGGAGAAGGCAGGCCAACAGGTGCAGGCAGCTCACAAGTTCCGCCAACGGCTGGAGGCCTATTGGCAAGCCTGCGAACGTTGGGCGGACCGAGAGTTGGAGGCCGAGCCGAGGGCCGAGGCCCTCGAAAAAAAGGGCTCCAAAAAACGCTCCAGCAAGAGGTCCGCCAAGAAGTCCAAACCCTAATCGGCTCGGAGGCGGCCGCCAGTCTGGACTTGGAAGCGCTGGAGAGGGCGGTTCGCCAGCAGGTCTTAGAGCTGGCGGCGCGGGCCGTCGAGCACCATCTGAACCAGGACCGTTCGGACACGGCCCCGGCCCAGAACTGCCCTTGCGGCGAGCAAGCACGCTATGCGGGTCGACGCACGAAGCGGTTTCAGACGGTGCTGGGGGAGATGCGCTTGCAGCGAGCCTACTATTGCTGTCGGAACTGCGGCCACGGTTTCTGCCCCAGGGACCAGGAGCTGGGCCTGGAGGGACAATCCTACTCTGCGGCCTTGGCCCGAATGGTCGCGATCACGGCTTCCAGTGTCAGCTTTCAAGAAGGCAGTGATCTACTGAGCGAGTTGGCCGGGGCCTCGGTCAGTGCCAAAGAGGTGGAGCGCTGGGGGGAGGGCCTCGGCGAGGAGATCATTCGCTATGAGCAGGAGGTCGTGGAGCCGGAGGCGGAGACTCCCCTCCCCCAGACGCCGTACCTCGGAATGGACGGCACCGGTTTGCCGATGCGCCCCACCGAAGTGCAAGGGCGAGCGGCGCCGTTTCGGACAAGCACCACGCCAAGTGGTCCTGGGCGATGGAGCCAAGTGGATCTGGAACCTCACCGAGGAACTGTTCCCCAAGGCCATCCAGATCGTCGATCGCTACCATGCGCTGGAGCGGCTACACCAAGTGCCCAAGCATCTGTCCCTGGACGAGGACGCTCGCCAAGCCTGGGTGCAACGACGACGCCAGGAGCTGGAGGCCGGGCAGATCGACGCCCTCCTCACTGCGCTGGCTCCCCATACCGAGCGCCAGGACGAGATCAAACAGGCCTCCGGCTACTTTCGAGACAATCGCCATCGCATGAACTACGCCCAATTCCGACGGCAAGGCCTGTGTACTTCCTCCGGTGTCCTGGAAGCGGGCTGCAAGAACGTTCTGGGCGCCCGCCTCAAACGGTCCGGGATGCACTGGACGGTCCGGGGTGCCAACGCCATCACGGCTCTCCGCTGCACCAGGCTCAGTGGGCGCTTTGAGGATTTTTGGGAATGGAGAGCCGATCTCAGGGTTGCAGCATAGTCAGAGTGCAACTTTTTTGTCGTGCACCCCACCCAGGAGGGTGCACGACACGAAAGTGATGTTGGTGGTGAAGACCAGAGAACGTCGGGGATTGGGAGTAGACTGTCTGACAGTTATAAAAACTGTCAGACAGGAGGGTCCTTATGTCTCAAGACGCTTCCCCCCAAGTCCAACTGGAACAACGGCGCCAGCAGTTGAAGCAAGCCTTGCTCGAACTGGGCGATCTGCGTCCCGGATCCCTGGTGGCACGTTACCGCCGCTGTGGCAAGGCCAACTGTCACTGTGCCCAGCCCGGGGCTCCCGGCCACGGGCCCAGCTTCTCCTTGACCCGTCGCGTGGACGACAAAACCGTGACCAGGATCATTCCGCCGGGGCCGGCAGTCGAACAAACTCGGGAGCAGATCGCGGAGTATCACCGATTGCGGAGCTTGCTGCAGGAGCTGGTGGAGGTCAGCGAACAGATCTGTCAGGCCAAACTGGAGGCCGCCCCGGCCCGCACGGGCGAAAAAAAGGGCTCCAAAAGACGCTCGCGCAGGAGGTCCAGCGAGAAGTCCAGATCCTGATAGGGCCCGCTGCGGCGGAGGCCCTGGACTTTGAAGCCCTGGAGACCGCGGTCCGACGCCAAGTCTTGGAGGTGGCTGCCCGGACGGTGGAAGCTCATCTCAACCAGGATCATTCGGACACCGTCCCCGGGCTCAGCTGCCCCTGTGGAGGACGAGCGCGGTACGCGGGTCGGCGGGAGAAGCAGTTTACCACCGTGCTGGGGCCGATGCGATTGCAGCGTGCTTACTATCACTGTCCGGATTGCGGCGCAGGCTTTTGTCCCCGAGACCGAGAGCTGGGACTGGAGGACCGCTCCTTGTCGCCGGCCCTGGTACGGATGGTCGGGGCGGCCGCCTCGATCCTCAGCTTTCAAGAAAGCAGTCAGCTGCTGGACGAATTGGCCGGGGTTGAAGTGGGAGCCAAACAAGTGGAACGGTGTGCGGAGTCCCTGGGAGAAGAAGTCGCTCGCTATGAGCACCAGAGCCGGGAGCCCGAGTCGTTGTTGCCCCTGCCCCCCACGCTCTATCTGGGAATAGACGGCACGGGCGTGCCCATGCGAGCGCCCGAGCTACAAGGGCGAGCGGGCAAACAACCCGATGGTTCGGCCCGGACCCGGGAAGCCAAGCTCTGCACGGTTTGGAGTGCGGAGAAACGAGACGACCAGGGACGCCCCCTGCGAGATCCTGGCTCGGTTACCTACACCGCCGCTATCGAAAGCGCCGCCACCTTGGATACCGATCGCCAACTTTCGGAGTTCGCCCAGCGGGTCGAGCGCGAAGCCCAGCGGCGCCGCTTTGGACAAGCGCCACAGCAAGTCGTCTTAGGCGACGGAGCGAAGTGGATCTGGAACCTGGCGGGGGAACTGTTCCCTGAGGCCGTACAGATTGTCGATCGTTTCCACGCCAAAGAGCGACTTCATGAGCTGTCCAAGAGCTTGTATGGCGATCGCCACTTGAGCCAAGACTGGGCCGAACAACGTTGCCAGGAACTTGATGCCGGTGAGACCGAGGGGCTGAACAACCAGGAGGCTAAAGCCGCCTATGGCTACTTTCAAGAGAATCGCCAGCGGATGCGCTACGCCCAGTTCGAGACGAAAGGGCTCTGCACCTCCACTGGAGTAGTGGAAGCCGGATGCAAGAACGCCATTGGGGCTCGACTCAAACGATCCGGGATGCACTGGAGCGTCCGGGGAGCCAATTCCATCATGGCCCTTCGTTGTGCTCGACTCAGTGGACGCTTTGAGGATTTTTGGGAATGGAGGGCCGATCATCGAGCCGCGGCATGATCCAGTCGTCACTTTTTTGTCGTGCACCCCACCCAGGAATTGCAGAGGCCGCAAGGACGAAGTGTCATGGATCTGGCCCCGCAGCCGCAGTTGGATCACCCCGGGACAACCCGCAGAGCAGAGCCCCGATCGAGTGAGTAGCCTGCGGGTGTGGGGGCCTGCCGTATAGGAGGCCCGGAGCTCTTTGGGCCGGCCGCAAGGGCACCGGCAGAGATGGGTGCACGACAAAAAAGTTGCACTCTGACTATGCTGCAACCCTGAGATCGGCTCTCCATTCCCAAAAATCCTCAAAGCGCCCACTGAGCCTGGTGCAGCGGAGAGCCGTGATGGCGTTGGCACCCCGGACCGTCCAGTGCATCCCGGACCGTTTGAGGCGGGCGCCCAGAACGTTCTTGCAGCCCGCTTCCAGGACACCGGAGGAAGTACACAGGCCTTGCCGTCGGAATTGGGCGTAGTTCATGCGATGGCGATTGTCTCGAAAGTAGCCGGAGGCCTGTTTGATCTCGTCCTGGCGCTCGGTATGGGGAGCCAGCGCAGTGAGGAGGGCGTCGATCTGCCCGGCCTCCAGCTCCTGGCGTCGTCGTTGCACCCAGGCTTGGCGAGCGTCCTCGTCCAGGGACAGATGCTTGGACACTTGGTGTAGCCGCTCCAGCGCATGGTAGCGATCGACGATCTGGATGGCCTTGGGGAACAGTTCCTCGGTGAGGTTCCAGATCCACTTGGCTCCATCGCCCAGGACCACTTGGCGTGGTGCTTGTCCGAAACGGCGCCGCTGGCCCTCGCGCTCCACCCGCTGGGCGAAGTCTGAAAGTTGCTCATCCGTGTCCTTGGTGGCTGCACTTTCAATCGCAGCCGTGTAGGTGACCGAGCCCGGATCGCGGACCGGTCGACCCTCAGGGTCTTGCTTTTCCGCACTCCAGACGGCGCACAGTTTGCTCTCGCGAGTGCGGGCCGAGCCATCGGGCTGTTTGCCCGCTCGCCCTTGCACTTCGGTGGGGCGCATCGGCAAACCGGTGCCGTCCATTCCGAGGTACAGCGTCTGGGGGAGGGGAGTCTCCGCCTCCGGCTCCACGACCTCCTGCTCATAGCGAATGATCTCCTCGCCGAGGCCCTCCCCCCAGCGCTCCACCTCTTTGGCACTGACCGAGACCCCGGCCAACTCGCTCAGTAGATCACTGCCTTCTTGAAAGCTGACACTGGAAGCCGTGATCGCGACCATTCGGGCCAAGGCCGCAGAGTAGGATTGTCCCTCCAGGCCCAGCTCCTGGTCCCTGGGGCAGAAACCGTGGCCGCAGTTCCGACAGCAATAGTAGGCTCGCTGCAAGCGCATCTCCCCCAGCACCGTCTGAAACCGCTTCGTGCGTCGACCCGCATAGCGTGCTTGCTCGCCGCAAGGGCAGTTCTGGGCCGGGGCCGTGTCCGAACGGTCCTGGTTCAGATGGTGCTCGACGGCCCGCGCCGCCAGCTCTAAGACCTGCTGGCGAACCGCCCTCTCCAGCGCTTCCAAGTCCAGACTGGCGGCCGCCTCCGAGCCGATTAGGGTTTGGACTTCTTGGCGGACCTCTTGCTGGAGCGTTTTTTGGAGCCCTTTTTTTCGAGGGCCTCGGCCCTCGGCTCGGCCTCCAACTCTCGGTCCGCCCAACGTTCGCAGGCTTGCCAATAGGCCTCCAGCCGTTGGCGGAACTTGTGAGCTGCCTGCACCTGTTGGCCTGCCTTCTCCGCTTGACTGGGACTCAGATAGCGAGAGCCTGTCTTGCCTGCCACCGCCCGCGTCAGACTGGTGTAGGGGCCGTGGCGGGCCTGGGGATCCTCCCCGCAAGGGCATCCCGGTTTGCCACACTTGATGTAGCGCTCGGAGACCGAGCCCCGGCGCATGGGTCGAGGGTCGAGTAGCTGCTGGGCCGTCTCCAGCACGTCCTGGGGCACCGAATCGGGGGGCGGTTGTGTCATGGGTTTTCCTCCTTACGGCTATACTAGCCGTAAGATATGACACCCTAGGCCTTCCAGTGTCCCGATGACAACTGCCTGGAAATCCTCAGCCAGACTGGAGTTTAATGGTTCGTCAGCTCAGGAGGAACTCCCAAGTACCCAACTTGTCACTTTCCTGTCGTGCACCCGGCAGAGATTCACGATTCGACTTCCTGGTCCGGGATCTGGTACACTGCCTTTTCGGTGGTAAGAGCCAAGTCGGATGTTTGGATTTAGCCGAAGGATCCGGAAATGAAAGCTGGAATTCATCCACAGTACGAGGTTGTAAAGGTCCATTGCGCCTGCGGAGAAGAGTGGGAAACCCGCTCCACCAAGGGTGGCGAGATTCGCCTTGAAATCTGCTCAAACTGCCACCCGTTTTTCACTGGGAAGCAAAAACTCATAGACACCGCGGGACGAGTCGAGCGCTTCCAGAAGAAGTACGGCCTAACCTCATAACTTTATCCCACCAATGTTTGAGAAACTGAAGACCTTGGAGGCAAGGTACGAGGAACTGTCTCGTGAGCTCGGCGACCCGGCGCTGGTGGCCAGCCCCGACAAGTTTCGTGATACAGCCAAGGCCCACTCAGGACTCCGGGAGGTGGTCGACAAATACCAGCAATTCAAACAGGTAGCGCAGGAACTCGAAGAGGCGCGGCAGATCATCGAGGCGGAATCCGACGAAGGACTATTGGAACTTGCTCGAGATGAGATTGTCGCCCTCGAGGCGAGGCTCGAAGGGTACGAGGAGGAGCTGAAGATCCTTTTGCTCCCTACGGATCCCAACGATGAGAAGAATGCAATATTGGAGATCCGAGCGGGCACTGGGGGTGACGAGGCCACTCTCTTCACCCAGGACTTGTTCCGCATGTACTCCAGATATGCCGATTCGAAAGGCTGGAAAGTTGAAGTTCTTTCAGTGCATCCGTCGCCGGTTGGCGGCATCAAAGAAATCATCGCGTCAGTTGAAGGAAAAGGTGTGTATAGCCGCCTCAAGTACGAGAGCGGAGTCCACCGCGTACAGCGGGTGCCCGAGACCGAGACCCAGGGACGTGTGCACACATCCGCCGTCACTACCGCCGTCCTTCCGGAGGCGGACGAAGTCGAGGTCGGAATAGATTCCAAGGACCTGAGAATAGACACCTACTGTTCTTCCGGACCCGGGGGACAATCGGTGAACACGACCTATTCCGCGGTCCGAATTACGCACCTTCCCACCGGCGAAGTGGTCACTTGCCAGGATGAGAAGTCGCAGATCAAAAACAAGAGCCAAGCCATGAAAGTGCTGCGCTCCAGGCTATACGAGGTTGCCTTGCGTGAGCAGCAGGACGAGATCGCGGAAACGCGGCGCGCCATGGTCGGGACTGGGGATCGCAGCGAGAAGATCCGGACCTATAATTTCCCCCAGAACCGGGTCACGGACCACCGGATCGGCCTGACGCTACACCGCCTGGAGGGCGTTTTGCAGGGTGGCCTGGATGAATTCATCGATGCCTTGACGACATCCGAGCAAGCAGACGCCATGCAAGATCAGAAGATAGCTTGATTTTGGTGGAGCCTGAGCACCAATTGAGCTCTAGTGAGTGTGAGACCATAGGCAACGCGATCGAGTATGGCACCGCATACCTTCGTGAACGCCACCTTCCCCTTCCTCGCTGGGACGCTGAGCTGATTGTCCGATCGGTCCTAGGTTGCGATCGCGCGTTTCTGTTTGCCCACCCCGAAGAGCATTTGTCCGCGAATCAGCAAAGAAAATTCCGCCAATGGTTGCTCGAGCGGGGTTGCCATTACCCCACCCAATACATGCGGGGAGAGCAGGAATTCTTTGGGCGACCGTTCAAGGTGCAGCCTGGTGTTTTGATCCCGCGACCGGAGACGGAGATACTGGTGGAGGTTAGCCTTGAGCTGCTGGCTGAAATGAAGATCGACGCCGGCCGGGTGCTGGATGTCGGGACGGGTTCAGGTTGCATTGCCGTTAGTCTTGCCTGCGAGTTGCCCTCGGCGGCGGTCACCGCGACCGATGTGTCCCCGGCCGCGTTGGAAGTGGCGGAGTGCAACGCGCAGTTGCATGGATGTGCAAACCGTATACGCTTCCAACGGGCGAGGACGGGCGTTCCGCTAACACCGGGAACGGATCGCTACCACCTGATTGTCTCGAATCCTCCCTACGTGGGGATCTTCGAGAGGGAGCGGGTGGAGAAGTCGGTTCTAGAGCACGAGCCCCAGGAGGCGATCTTCGCCGGCCCGACCGGGATGGAGGTCTACGAACTCCTTCTCTCGGGCGGCAAGGGGCTCTTGCGAAAAGGAGGAAGACTCGTGCTCGAGCTCGGCCACGGCCGGAAGAAAAGGGTTTGTGAGATAGCGGCCAAACTGGGATGGAGTCACCTCGGCTCACGAAAAGATCTTGCGGGGATTGATCGTTGTGCTGTGTTTGGCGTGGAATAGGAGTGGAGCCAAACCCATGAAGGATTGCCTGTTTTGCCAGATTGCCGGGCACCGGTTGCCGGCGGATATCGTAGCCGAGACAGAATTGTCGCTCGCCTTCCGGGATATCAACCCCCAGGCACCGTGCCACATCCTCGTGATCCCGAAGAAGCATGTCGCCACCCTCGACGAGGCAGTCCCTGAGGACCAGGAGATGCTGGGGCACCTACTGCTGGTTGCGCAGGGCATCGCCCGCGAACAGAATTTGGCTTCCGCCTATCGAATCGTTATCAACAACGGGGCGAGCGCCGGCCAAACTGTGTTTCACATTCACATCCACCTGCTCGCCGGCCGCCACCTCGGCTGGCCCCCTGGATGATCGTTCTGGAAGTTGTCCCGTCTTTGCCAGGGAGCAATGCCAACGGCAAGCTTCGCAGCGCTGTCCCTAGGAAGAGCGGGCGGATCCTGTAGAGACAGCTCCCAAACATGCCGACCGCGCAATCTTTGTTCAGCGGGGAGAGCGGCCATTTGAAGCGCTGCCTAGCCAACCCGAAGGCGCTTGATATACTGGTTCTCGATTGAAGGAAGGCCCGGCCGCATCCAACAGCCAACGGAGGCCCATCCAAGTGGAAGAATTAATCAAGGAAATGCTGGTCAGCCTGGGCGAAGACCCGGAAAGGGAAGGATTGGCGCTCACCCCCGAGCGGGTAACCAAGGCGTTTCAGTTTTTGACGAAGGGCTACCAGGACGATGTTGATAGCTTGCTCAATGGAGCTTTCTTCGAAGTGGCCTGCGACGAGATGGTTATCGTAAAGGACATCGAAGTCTACAGCCTCTGCGAGCATCATCTCCTGCCCTTCTTCGGCAAGTGTCATGTTGGCTACCTACCCTCTGATAGAGTGATCGGCCTGAGCAAGATCCCCAGGATTGTGGAAGTGTTTGCACGTCGGCTCCAGGTTCAAGAGCGGCTTACGCAGGACATTGCACAGACGCTGGAAAGCAAGATCAAACCCAAGGGAGTGGCCGTTGTCATACAGGCACAACATCTGTGCATGATGATGCGCGGGGTGGAGAAGCAAGGAACGAGGGTCACGACTTCGGCGATGCTGGGCAAGTTCCGCGAGGATCAGCGATCCCGTCTAGAGTTCTTGAATCTGGTGAGGAGCGACCGGGAATGAGACTCCCGCAGACCCGACCTGGAAAAATCGCAGGGAATAGCCCCCGGCACATCGCCTGGCGCATTCTGCTCAGCCTTTATCTGGGCGTGTTGGCCCTTGGCCAGGGAGACACCCAGGAACAGCCAGAAGATACCCAGGGGCAACAGGGAGATACCCAGATACAGAAAGACCCGATCCGTGTGGACGTCAACCTCGTGATGCTGCGTTTTACGGTCAAGGACGGGCAGCAACAGTTTGCAAACACTCTACAGGAGAAGGATTTTCGAGTTCTGGAGGAGGGAGTTCCTCGCGAAGTGGTTTTGTTTGAGGCCCCCAAGAGTACGGCCTTGAAACCAGACCGCTTATGGTTGGCATTCTTGTTGGACGTCAGCGGGAGCACATTCGCGACTAGAGCCGAGGAGATCATTGCTGCGCAGACCTTCCTGGATAACGTGCACACCTTCACCCAGGTCGGAGTTTTTGGTTTCACCGACAAGCTGATCCCGTTCCAGGACTTCACCGCCCAGCGGGAGATTGCCGGGAGGGCGTTCCAGGCAGCGCGCCGGCACCTGGGCCGAACTGCGATATACGATTCCGCCGAAACCTTGATTGTGGATCTCGACAAGAGGGCAGCTACCGAAGATGGCAGGGTGCTCATCATTGTTTCAGACGGTATGGACGACAAGTACGCCAGGTCTGCACGCACGGCAGCAGTCGCCCGCAAGAGCAAGGTCACCATCTACACAATACTGGTCCCGTCCGCTGCCACGCTGTACATCGGACCGTCACCCTCGAGTGTCAATGCCGTCGCGGAAGATGAAGGCGAGAAGAAACTCGCGTTCTCGAGGCTTTCTCAGGGGACCGGAGGCAAGCACTTCAGCGGACTCGAAACCATCCTTGACATCGACTCCACGCTGGCGCAGATCAATGATGACATCTTTGGGAATCTTTACACGATAGGCTACTACAGCGATCGCGTTTTCCAGGAAAGGGAGTTGGGGCAAATAAGGATCGATGTGGATGTACCGGGAATGCAGGCATCGCATCCATTTAAACAAGTTCCAGACTTGCTCCAAGCCAAGAGGAAGTTTATTGCGGCCCTGTTTGACAGCAAAGCCAACATGGAGATGCCGGGCCACTCGGACCGCGATTTCAACGAGATCGGTGCGGAAATTGACATCCTGAAATCCAAGCGGGAGGGTGCGGACTCCATCGGGCTCCCGTTCAGAATCAAAATCAGTCCCTTCACGCTCTCAAAAGGGAGAAGGGGGGGCGTTCGGACGCAACTGGGGATCATCGGTCAGCTGGTCGATTCTGCGGGGAACGAAGTGGTGCGCCTACGGGAGTTCTTTCGGGCTTCGCTCTCGGCAAAAGAGATCCAAGCCGGACGCGGGATCATCTACAGTAACAAACTCTTTGCACCTCCGGGGGAATACCGTCTCAGGTTGGCGTTACTCGAGATTCCTTCCTGGAAAATCGTGGTCTTTGAAAGTCCAGTTCGGATCGCCTCCAGGTAGCCAGTAGGCCCCTTGCCCTGTTCTCAACACGCCCGGCGGCAACAATCTGGGTTGTCAGAGAGAACTCTTGGATCCAACTCCAGACCCTTCCCAGTCATAGGCCTCGCAGTATTCTTTCAAGGCGTCCATGCTTTGTTGATAGGTGTGGACCCAATCCTCACCACTATCCTCTGGAGGCACCGTGAAAGGGGGCCCTATCTTGACGAGCGCCGGCGAAAAGGGCTTCGGTATCCGAAACCCATCCCAGCTCCGGGTCTGCCAGAAACTCCTCGGCTGGATGTGAAAGGGAACAATGGGATGACCTGTCTTCTGAGATAGCCAGACTGGACCAGGCTTGACTTGATAAAGAGGACCCGTTGGGCCATCGATTGTGAATGCGACGTCTCCACCTTTGCGCAAGTGACGCCTGAGCTCGAGCAGCGCCCGGGTGCTCCCCCGGGTACTGGAGCCCCTGGCTGCGATGTAGCCAAACATCTCGATGATCTGGGCAATGTAGTCGCCGTCTGCATGAGGGCTGGTAATGACGGAAATGTTCCGAAAACGCCAGAAATGAGTCGCGTAGAAGATCTGATTGTGCCAAAAGCTGAGAATCGCCGGAGTCTCGGCCTTCTTCAGCCCCTCGACGTGTTCCCAGCCCTCGACCCGGTAGCGCAAGAGTGAGCCGATCAGCCAGACAAGAGCCCAACCGCAACGGCTCAAGAGGAAAAGCTTGGCCCGATTAAAGAGAGAGGCGTCAGTCATCATTCTCAGCAGCTCAGCCCGTTGCCCCGTGGATCCAGTCGTGGCGACAGATCCTCTTCCGCCTCGACCTCATCCCGCAGACCCATCCGTGAACACGAGCCGACCACGAAGAAGGACACCTAGCGAGATCTCTCGCTGGGTGGGATGGCGTTGCTTAGCTCTTCATGGACAAGGCCAAGCTGCTCGATGAATTGGCGCCGATACTCTTCTGCGTAGGGGTTTTCACGCTCCAGATCCTGGAACAGCTGATCGGTGTCGTGCTGGACACTTTCCACCAGGTGATAAAAGGCGGTAGGCCCAGGTGTTGAGATGGAGCGACCTCCCCACCCGAGCTGCTTGATGGCCCTGGCGATCAAATGGAAGATCGCCTGGCTCTGCGCGATGCAACGATCATGGTCTTCGGGTGTGGTTTCGATCACTACCAATCGTTGCGCTTCAAGATAACTCCGGATTGCTTCGTATGTTTCCGGGCGAATACGCACCGGACAAAGTGCAATCTTCAACCCCGCGATGCCCTGCCTGCCGCTGTCCGGACCAAAAAGAGGGTGGGTTCCAAGGACTTCGACTTCGGAAGGCAGCAGAGTCAGCAAAGAGTGGAGCGGCGCCTCTTTGACACTGCAGGTATCGAGCACCACCTGACCGGACCTGAGGTAGGGTGCCATTTCACGACAGGCCCGCTCGATCGCCGAGATGGGAATGCAGAGAATCAGGAGCTGCGACCCGACGACGTCCTGGAAACTGGAAGCCTCGGCGATTCCTTCTAGTTTGGTCGGATCAGAGTCGTAAACTCGCAAGTGGTTTCCTTGAGGCAGATAGCGGTAAGCCATTTTCCCAAAGCGTCCGAGGCCGACCAAGCCGATGGTTTCGATTTTCACAGAGGATCATTATAATGGAAAGCCAAAGCCCCGAGAACACACTGTTTACGGATCCGAATGTTGAGATGGAATGGACGGTCGCCGAGATTCGACGGCGCTTTGTCGAGGACGCCCGACCCGTATCGCCCCAGATGTTAAATAGGATGGAAAGGGACCCCCGGGCTGGTGTCAGGAAGCTCTGCGGGCTAATCAGGAGAAGGAGTGAAGCGAGCCGAAAGGAGAGGTGTCGCTTGAGGTCGCTGTTGAGAGTAGAGCGCCGCCTGCGGGCATCAGGAGTCAGTTCCATCGCAGGAGTCGACGAGGTAGGAGTGGGACCGTTGGCCGGACCGGTCGTTGCCGCAGCCGTGGTATTTCCTCCGGGAGCTGTTATCCAGGGTGTCGACGACTCGAAGCGGTTAAGAGAAGAAGAGCGAGAGCGTTTGGCGCCTGTCATATCCGAGCGAGCACTAGGGGTAGGAATTGGGCTGGCAGATGTGCACGAGATCGATGATCTAAACGTGTATCAAGCGGCCCTGCTTTCCATGCGACGCGCGATCGAGAATCTGCCTTTGCTACCGGCGCACATCCTCGTTGATGCCCGATCCATTCCTGGGCTCGATATCCCTCAAAGTTCGCTGGAGAAGGGTGATCAAGTGAGCTTTTCCATTGCGGCAGCCTCCATTGTGGCGAAGACCCACCGAGACGCCCTGATGCGAGAACTGGACCAGAGGCACCCCGAATACGGGTTTCGTCGGCATAAGGGGTACGGTACCCCCGAGCACCAGAAGGCAATCCGGCGCCACGGGCTCCTGCCGATGCACCGAAAGTCGTTCCTCTTCCTGGAAGAGGTACGGGGCGAGTATTCTGCATTGTTCTACCAGCTGAAAACCGAACTGGCCAAAATCGCCTCAGAGGACGCCCTCAAAAATCTCGAAAAGCAAGTCCTCTGCTGCGAACCGCGTTTAAGGAAGCAGGAAACCCGAAAGTTGAGAATTCTGCTGGGCCGTCGCCGGCGGCACCTCGGGGGGCGAGATGGAACCGGATAGCCAAAATCGCCTTGAGCGAAAGCACATGGTCGAGACCCAGCTGAAGACCCGCGGAATCCAAGACCCAGGCGTATTGACCGCTTTCCTGAAGGTACCGCGGCACAAATTTGTACCTGGGGATCTTCGGGACCAGGCCTATCGGGACGGGCCCCTGCCTATTGGCTACAATCAGACGATCAGCCAGCCCTATATGGTGGCGGTCATGGTGCAGCAAGCGTCCGCCGGTCCGGGTGAGCGCGTGCTGGAATTGGGGACGGGCAGCGGATACCAGGCCGCGATTCTGGCTGAGTTGGGATGCGAGGTGTATACGGTTGAGAGAATCCCCAAGCTTGCCGAGCAAGCCGAAGCCCGCCTGGAGAGCCTGGGCTACGGCAAGATCAATATACGTCTGTCGAACGGGACGCTTGGGTGGGAGGAGCAAGCGCCTTTCGATGCGATCATTGTTGCGGCCGCCGCCCCAAAGATTCCGGACCCGCTGCTGGAGCAGTTGGCCGAAGGGGGCCGTCTGATAATCCCCCTCGACGACGGGCCCTCCCAGATCTTGAGTGTCATAGAACGCACCCCCGAAGGTTTCCGAAAGCATCAAGGTGAGCGGTGCACCTTTGTGCCACTGCTGGGGAAGTATGGTTGGAAAAGCGACCCTCTGGTCCACTGAGTAAAGTACCTGTTTAGCGTCTTCCCTTGCCCGGGAGTATTTGGACAATCGTCTCGCCTTTCTCTGGCCTGGAGCAGCGGGCGGAGAGGAGGCTGTTTGAAATCGTTTCAATGCTGGTGGCCAAGGGCCTTGATGCTAGCAAGAGATGAAGCCGGGCATGGGCAAAGGCAAGGGAGGGCGCTCACCCGATGATCTTGGTTTTCTAGACGAAAACGAGGGATGGGGTTGGCGGAGAGGGGGGGATTCGAACCCCCGACCCAGGTCACCCCGAGTAACTGCTTAGCAGGCAGCCCTGTTCAGCCACTCCAGCACCTCTCCAACTGGCTCTTGGGACAGGGCGCTAATTCTAGAAGAAAATCGGGGCACCGGTCAATCCGGCGGGCGGGACCTACCCCATGAGGTGATCAGATCGAGCCGGGTGTGCCTGCCATTTCTTGGATCCTGCTGCGAACTTCCTCGGTAATCTGGTGGTACCAATCCAGCTGTGGACCCTCGGGATTTTCGACGGAGTACTCTGTCATGCTGATTGGCGAGCCGAAAGTGACCTTTAAGCGATGCGGCCGGGGCAGAAATCTTCCGGCAGGAAGGGCCCGGTAGGCTCCGCCTATGTAGGTAGGCACGATCGGGACCTTCAGTTCCCAGGCCATCAAGCCAAGTCCCGCCTTGAAGTCCTGCAGCTCGCCAGTTCTGGAACGAGTTCCCTCGGGAAAGATCAGGACCGGCTCTCCTCTTTCCAATAAAGTCCGCGCCGTCCGAAGCCCTGCGAGAGACGCCTCCTCACGTTCGATCGGGACCACGTTGAGGAGCGTGCTGAAGACCCAACTTTTCAGAGACGAGTCGAAAAAGTAGTCTCGTGCCCCGAGCACCCGGAGTTTCAGTGCCCCAGTGCCTCCCACGACTTGAGTCAACGCCGAGATAACGGCACCGGTGTCGAGGTGGCTCGAATGATTGGCGGCAATGATGAAGCTGCCCTCGGGTAAGGAGTCCACGCAGTCCGGCTTCAGCCGGAAGTAGAGCCGATAGAACGCCCTGAGGCTTGCGAAAGAAAGCCTCAAGCAAACGCGGTCGAAAAGGGGACGCTCCGAGTGGGGGAGCAACGAGCGCAGCTGGGGTGACGAGGAGCTGTCTTTGGCTGTATCCGGAGTAGAATGGCCGGCCCTTATCAACTCGAATAAATGCTCCACTAGCTGAAGAGACGTCGCCTTCTCGTCGGGAATGGTCAAGGCGAACCGATGTTCGATAAAAAGCAGCAGCTCGATTGCCATCAGTGAATCCAGCCCCAGGTCCAGGTACAGATGGCTGCGTTCCTTGATCTCAGCAGCAGGAAGACCGCTGAGGCGACTCAGCTCGGCGATGAGATCAAGCTCTTCTTGGCTTCTGCCTCCGATATCGGCCACCGGGCCGTGATCCTCGAGACCTTGGGCCCCCAGACGCTGGAGGAGCTCCCGCCGCACCGCGGCCCGCGAGACGGAACCCGAATCCTGGCGAGGTAGAGGTGTGTCTTGGAAGTGGACATGCTGAAATCGCTGGTAGCTCGGCAGCTCTCTGGCCAGCGACCGGATGTCCTTCTGGATTGCCGAGGTTCTCTCGGCAGGATCAGATTGTCCTGAAGCCGTGGGCCCGGGAACAATCACGGCATGGACATCTTCAGTGAGGCCATTCCTCACTCCCAGCACGCAGATCTCTCCAATCCCGGAGATCTCCTGGTAAAGAGCCTCGAGATCGGTTGGATAGACGTTTTTGCCTGCACCCGTCACAATGACATCCTTCTTGCGCCCGGTAATGTAGAGATATCCATCCTCGTCCACCCAGCCGAGATCTCCGGTGTGAAACCAACCCGCCTGAATGGCTTTAGCCGTGGCCTCCGGATTTTTGTAGTATCCCTTCATGAGGCTGGGCGTCCTCACGATGATTTCGCCGATGCCCTGCTCATCCGGTTGGAAGATCCGCAACTCGATCCCAGGCAGAGGTTTGCCGGCAGATCCCTTACGGCTGCGATTCAGGGGGTTCACGGTTAGAACGGGTGCCGTCTCGGTGAGGCCATAGCCCTCGGACAAGGGCATGCCCAGCGCCTTGAAATCCTCGTAGAGCTCTTCTCCTAAGGAAGAGCCGCCAGTGACAAAGATCCGGATCTGCCCACCGAACTCCTGATGGGCCCTCGCGAAGAGCTGCTTCCCAACGTTCCTGCCGAACGTTCGCTCAATAGATTTGCTTAATTGTTTGGAGGTAGCCAACAAGTTCGACTTCAGGGTCGACTTCGAGCTCCCGAGGATCCGCCGGTCAATGTCGTCACGAATCAGCGAGTAGAGCGTGGGGACTCCCAACATGCAGGTGGTTCCGGTTTCTCGCATCGTTTCCAGAATGGCCCTCGGTTTGAGGGAGCGAAGGTAGGTGATCGTGGATCCTCCGTAGATGGGCATCAGGAAGCCACAGCTGAACTCCAAGGCGTGATAGAGGGGAAGCACTGAAAGAAGCTGGTCCGATTCGTAAATCGGCAGGTAACGGGCCACTCCCAGAAGATTGTTTAGGAAGCTTTGATGGGTGTGCATAGCCCCTTTGGGGTCAACAGCGGTGCCCGTAGTGAAGATGATGGAGGCGAGGTCGTCCGGACCGGGCCCGGGGAGTGAGTCAGGCACAGGCTCGGCGTCCCGTTGGTCCACCCCAGTGCTCCGTGGGTAATCGGCAATTCCGAAAGGTGTGCAGCCGTTGTTGACGTCGAGCAGCAAGACCGGATCCTCATCTTCCTCGTTTCGCTCAAGGCTCTCGGGAGAGAACCGCGCAAAACACTTTTCGGAGGCAAGGACCCCTCGAGCCTCAGTGAAATGAGCAACGGACCAGACCTCCCGATACCAGGCTTGAGAGTCCAATGGGACCACGACCAGACCAATAGAAACGGCCCCCAGATAGGCCATTCCCCATTCAGGCTGATTCTCAGAGTAGAGAACGATTCGGTCACCCTTACGGAAACCCAATCCATAGAGCCTGCGGCCAACTTGGTTGGCGGCTCCCAGAACTTCGGCGTAGGTATAACGTTGCCATTGTTTGTCTCGACGAATCTGAAGGGCCACTTTGTCGGGAGTTCTAGCGGCGGTTCGCTTCAACAACTCGTAGATACTGGAAATAGACGCGGCCTCCGCGGGAAGTTCGTGGTCGAGTTCCAGGGTGCCAGCGCCTTCCACCTTGAGGATGTATTTCTTGACTCCAGGAATGTGGACATTCTGGATGTAATGCCGCCAGTTGAGCCGCGTGACGTCAAAATAAAAACGGTCCTGTTCTTCCTGCGGAAAGGAGTTCAGCAGCCGAAGCGTGTTGTCGACACTGAATGAGCAGTTCAGATTGAGATAGGGCTCGTAGATTTCGCCGTAGTAATAGAGCTTTTCATGAGCAGCCTTGGTTAAGGATATGCGGCGTTTGAACTTATGGGTGGCGTCGAACACATCGAAGGCTGTGAGCTTCTCCAGGGTGCGCTCGGCGGTATCGAGCGGCACGCTTTTGAGCCGGTGCTGGAGCCGGAACGTCGAAGGGTTGGGAAAACGAATGCGCCTGACTTGGATGGGCACCCCAGCCTTATCCAGCATGGGATTCTTGTCGAAGTAGCGATAGATCAGCTCGTAAAGGGTACCCAGCGTAATCGGGTTGCGGGAACCGGTTGCCACCTGGTAGATCTCCAGGCCACTCTCCTCCCCGATCCGGGGTATGGATGAAAGAAGCGCATTCACCACCATATCCACCGGCACAAGATCGATCACGACATCGCGGTTGAGGGGCAGGGAGCGAAGACGCCCTTTGCCGATTGCGGCGATTAGAGGGTCGGCCATGCGCAGGCCATCCAGCCACCCCGGAGAGGGTTCTGAGAAGCTGCTTTCGATCACCGAGGGGCGGATGATCACAGTAGGGAGGTCTCCCCGGAAGCGAGCGACCTGTTGCTCGCCCAGGGCCTTGGTGTAGGTGTAGGTGTCGTTCCAGCCGCGCTCTCTGGCCCAACTCATCCCTTCTTTGGTGAGCTGGTCCCTTACCCACCTGCTCCGCAAATTTTCGATTTTCTCCCGGCGCCGCGCGTTCTTGCCCCGCGACGTCCGGAAACGCCTGATCAGGGCTTCCTTGAAGCGGCGATCCTGCTGGGGGTCTTGGGACTGCTCCTGCACCTTCGCGATGATCTCGCGCATACGATCGATATCGCGATCGGGCTCGCTGAACTTGCGGGTTGGAAAAAGCTCGTCCTCGTCTCCGGTGGCAGTATGGTACAGGGATTCAGGGATCGAGTCCTTAGCAGCGCCGCAGACGTAGGCAGTGGAGACGTGGATCAGGATGCACTTGGAGCATGACCGTGCGAATCGAGCGATTCTCCCAGCACCAAGGACGTTAAGCTCCAAGGCCTCATCCAAAGGGGCATCAAAGGAGACGACGGCGGCGCTGTTGATGAGCACATCGATCTCTTCCTGGAGCCTCGATCGGAACTCCGGTTCCAGCCCCAGGTTTTCGCTGCCAAGGTCGCCCGGAACAGCAACAAGCTTTTCCGAGAGAAACTCCACGAGGCCGTCGCCGTGAGCGCTTCGAAGCCGATCGAAGCAACTGGACTGAAAGAGCTCCTTTTCAAGCCGTTCCTGCGCCTGGCGAATCCTGCCACCCAGCTGGGGCTGGGCTCTGATCAAGACGTAGATGCGCCCCACCTCGGGCACCGACCAGAGAATCTTCTCGACCACTGACTGGCCCAGGAAACCGGTTGCGCCAGTCACAAATAGGGTCTTGTCCCGGATGAATTCTGAGACCGTTGTCATCTGGCTTGTTGGCCCTCAGATGTTCCGACAGCGTGACGGACACCGAATTTCTGCCGGATCGGGGCGATCACCTTGGTGGCCTGGGGTAGGACCCTCGCGGTCACGGGTGCTTCGCCGCAGACGTCCCCGTCCAGCATCTTGCGAATCGGAAACGAGGACTCTACCCCAATTTGTCTGCACTTGCAGACGGAGAAGTGTCGGTGTTTCAAATGCCGGCCTCGATAGGCGAGAGGGAAGTGGAGCATGAGATCCCATCGCCCGATGTCAGAAACGATGACCACATGGAAGAATCCATCGTCCAGCTTGGCCTCAGGCGCCAGAAGCATTCCGCCTCCGCAGTAAGGAGTGTTCAGAATCAGGACGGAAGTACAACGCAACTCCAAGGAGCGACCGTCCATCGTGAGGACCAGGGGTATCGCTTCCAGCTGAGCGAGAGCCTTGCAGAAAGAGCCTAAGAAAGCAGCACGCCCCTTCAACCAGGTTAATTGATTGACTGCTGCGGCAACAGCTGCCGGAAAACCGACGCCTAGAGTCGAAATGAAGCAACGATCCTCTGTCCAGCCGACGTCAATGGGGCGCGGGGTGCCCGTTAAGATTACTTCGAGGGCCGCTGCGGTATTGTTATAGGGCAGTCCCAAGCTGCGGGCCGTATCGTTCCCGGTGCCAATCGAGATGAGCCCCAGTTCGACCGGAGAAGGAAGGATTCCGTTAAGCACCTCTGAGATAGTCCCGTCACCCCCCATCACGACCAAGGGATGCCCTTCCGAGGCAGCGAATTGTCTGGCAAGCTCAGTGGCGTGACCGGAATATTGCGTTTCGACCAGGGAATAGGGGACGTTTTCCCTCCTCAGCAGGTCTTTGAGTTGTACTAGCTCCCTTGCACCTCTCCCTCTTCCCGCCCGGGGATTGGCGATGATTCTCATGCGGACTATGCAGTATAGCCAGTTGCAGGGCTCTTCGGCCAGAAAAAAGTGCCACCCCTTTCCAACTTGTACAGACCGAGCCCTTCTGCTGTAATCGAGATGGCCAGAAGCCCAGACAGGCGCTGTCACAGCGTCACTTGGTAGTCATCCGCGCCCTTGACACTGCGCCCGCGGCCAACATCGGCGTATGTCAGGATGGAGCACTAAACAGATGAGGATTGGAATTCTTGGGGGAACCGGGGCCCAAGGCGGCGGATTGGCGCTGCGTTTGGCGATCGCGGGGTATTCTGTCGCCTTGGGCTCGCGTGTCCCCAAACGCGCCCAGGCGGAGGCCATCCGTCTTCAAGAACGGGCCAGGGCTCTCCGGTCTGCGTCCGTGATCGTCGGCGCGGGCAACCGAGAAGTTTCCAGCCAGTCGGATGCCCTGATTATCGCCGTTCCCTTTTCGGCGGCTCGGGAGACAATCGCGGAGACGGTATCCTCAGCTCCTGCCGACGCACTTTGGGTGGATGTGACGGTGCCGTTGGAGATCAAGGCGGGCAGAGTGACTGTCAGTCTTCCTGACAGGACCTCGGCGAGTGAATCGCTGGCTCTGTTGTTGACACACCCAAAGAAGCTTGTGGGGGCGTTCAAGACCCTACCGGCGTCCAGCTTGGCCGATCTGGCGAACCCCCTGGATGGGGACGTTTTTGTCTGCGGTGACTCGACCGAAAACAAGACGCGGGTTATCGACCTGGTCACCCGTATTCAGGGGCTCCGTCCCGTAGATGTCGGACCCCTGAGCTGTGCCCGTACGCTGGAGGCAATGACGGCCCTCTTGATCGGAATCAATCGACGGCACGGAGTGAAGTCATCTCATTTCCGACTCATGGGACTATGAACGAGTGATTGTCGCACTCAGTGGCGGCGTAGGGGGAGCGAAGTTGGTTATGGGTTTGAGCCAGGCTGTCGGTCCACTACCTCTGACAATCATTGTAAATACTGGAGACGATCTCGAGCTGTACGGCCTGAGAATCTGCCCAGATCTGGACACGGTCATCTACACGCTTTCGGGCAACGCCAATCCCGAGAGAGGATGGGGTTTCGCAGGCGATTCCTTTCACTGCCTGGACAGGCTTGCCGTCTATGGCGCCGAAGCCTGGTTCAAGCTTGGAGATCGGGATCTGGCGACGCATCTGTGGCGAACCCACCTACTGCGGCAGGGAATAAGCTTGACCAAGACCACAGGGCGCGTCTGCGAGGCTCTTGGCGTGAAGGAGGTAGTTCTGCCCATGTGTGATGACTACGTCCCGACTTATGTTCAGACCGCGGAGGGAGAACTGCATCTGCAGGAGTATCTGGTGCGGGATCGGGCCCAGGCGAGCGTTCTTGGCTTCAGATATGCCAACATCGAAAACTCGAAGCCGGCTCCCGGCGTTGCAGAGGCAATTCTCCAAGCGGAGATGGTTGTTATGTGTCCTTCCAACCCGTTCATCAGCATTGGACCGATGCTGGCATTACCGGGCATGAGAGAGGCCTTGTCGGCCGCTCCAGCCCCAGTGGTTGCAGTGAGCCCGATCGTGGGAGGAAGAGCGATTAAAGGCCCGGCAGGCCAGATGTTGGCGGATCTCGGTCGCCCCGTTTCAGCCGCCGGCGTCGCCGCTCTTTACGAGGGCCTTGCAGACGTGTTCGTGCTAGATAAGCGGGATCAACAGTGCCTCAGCGAAATCGAGGCTTTGGGTATGAAGGTCGTAGTCACGGACACAGTGATGCACTCCCTCCAGGACAAACAAGGGTTGGCCCGTCGGATTCTCGAAATACTTTGAAAGCAGTTCTTATCCCCGCCAAGCGAATCAGTGGAGCTAAGCAACGTCTGGCGGTGGCGTTGTCACCTCAACAACGAGCGGACCTGATCTGGGCAATGCTGGGGGATGTGACGGCGGCAGTAAACGGAGCCACTGCGCCCGACCGAATCGTCCTGATCAGCTCGGATCGCGAGATGCTTGGCCACGCAGGTGTTCATGGATGGGAGGCCATAGAGGAGGAAGCCCAGGTCTCCGAAAGCCAGTCCGTGGATCATGCGTCTACGATCCTCAAGGAGGCGGGGGTCGGCGTCGTACTCCGGATTCCGCTCGATGTGCCGCTGATCCGTTCACAGGACGTGGATCAACTGTTGGGGGCTGAGGCGGAGCCCCCGAATGCCCTACTAGTGCCCTCCCGCGACGGGCAAGGTACGAACGCCTTGCTGCGGCGTCCTCCCGACGCCTTCCCATCCCGTTTTGGGCCCGGGAGCCTGGCTCATCACCGAAGGGAAGCGGCCTGGGCCGGAGTTCCCTTGACAATCGTTGAGAATGTGCGTGTTGCGCTAGACCTGGATGAGATGGCGGACCTCACGGATTTTTGGTCCCTTGGCCAGGACACAACGACTGGCCGCTATCTTGCCGCAACCGGGCTCCTGACTCGGAAAGTGAACTAGCACTAGCTTAGCTAGTTCCCATCCCAGAATTGACTTTTAAGCTTTGTTAATTAGCTGATTCTAAGATACTTAATATACCATAGGCAGCGGGCAAAGACCACTTTGTGCTCGGTGGACCCTTTTTCGCCAGCAGGAGGATGACGGAGCTGGATTTTGCAGACACTGCGGCCGCAGCTCCGAGCGTTTTGGGTTCCAAGAGGCTGCAACGGTCTCAGGGAAGCAAACGGGCCAGAACGAGCAGGTTGTAGCTGACCACGGAAGCCTGCACGTACTGCTGGAAGTGCTCCCAGCCTTTCCAGGTGCAGCGGTCCAGCCCGAAGACGCGCTTGAGCCACGAGATACAACCCTCAATGCCGGCGCGAAAACGTCTCAACTGTTTGTAAAGCCAGCTGGAGCGCACCATCTCGCTGATCGGCAGACTTCCCTTGCGATCAAAGGCGGCATCCTGGATGCCCTCCCCTTTGGCCCAGGTCAAATTGGCTTGGCTGTAAAAGCCCCGGTCCGCCGCCATCTGACGCGGATAGCGACCGTAGACCTCTCGATGGGCTCCGAGCAAGGGTTGGAGCTGACCCACATCGGCCGGGTTTCCAGCCAGGACTTCACAGTTCAAGATCAGCGACGAGCGACCGCCGGTCAGAAAGATCTTGTGCCCATAGGTCGGTTCGCGCTGGCCTTTTTTGATGATGTCCGTATGCTCTTCAAAAATCGAAAAGACCTTCTCGGCGGCGGGCACGGTCTCGCCGCGCAGGACGCGTCGCTCCGTTTGATCGATGACCCGGGCCATCAGCTTCAGGTAATGCTCCAAGGAGACCAGCAGCGCCACGGTCAGCAGGTCGGCGGCCGGCAAATCGGCTTGCAAGGCCGTGAGGCCGTAGCCGTAGGTTTTGCGGGCGACCTTCAACAGATCGCGATAGGCGCGCTGGCGTTTGGCTCCTCGGCCGTTGGCGATCTGAAAAGCCCGCCGCTTGGCTCGTCGGCTGTGGTTGGTAAAGACCACCGCCGTCGACGCCTGGCCTTCGGCTTCGAGCGCGCCTTGTCGCTCCTTGAGCTGTCCCAGAAGCCGGCTCACCGTGCGCACCGCATCGTCGAGCAGGGCACTGTCGGTCGGATGATGAATGTCGCTCTCGACGGCGGTCGAATCGAGGCGGATGCGCTGGCCCTTTTCCAGTCCCTTCTGAGCGGCCCAGCCCACCAAGACGGTATTGATCTCTTTCCAGCTGGCTTCAGAGATCTTCGAGATATTGCGCTGCAGGGTGGACCTATTCGGCATCCAGCCCAGGGGGTGACGCACAAAACTGCGGAAGCTCTGGGAGTCGAGTAGGTGAAAGGCCAGCTGCTCGTAGCTGAAGCCGTGCAGCTGTTTGACGAGGGTCGCTCGTAGGACAAACTCGGCACTGAGTCCGCTGGCGCCTTTCTGCGGATTGGAAGTGTCACATAGATCCTGTAAAATTAAGGCCGAGATCCGGGGATTGTGGTCCAGGATCTCGGAGATCTTTTCCAGTTCCCGGGCCATTTGGTGGTCGGGGAAAATGTGGCAAAGGGGGAGTCGTTCTTCCGTTTTCTGGCGCAACGTTGGGCCTCCTTTTTCGAGTTAACTTCTTTGTTTTCAATTTGTTCGCACCAAAAGATTAACAAAGAGGTCTGACAAAAAAGGGAGGCCACATCCCCACCTCACTCCTTCATTTTCAGCTATTTAAAGTCCTTGGGATGGGAACTAGCTAGTGTGATCCGTGGAAAACTGCGAGATAGCCATAAAAGGCATCACAGGACTACCCGAAGTAGAGCCGGGAACGCGAATTGGCGCGCTAATCGCGCGAACCTTGAAGGGGGCGTTGCCCGAAGTAGAGCCGAACGACATTTTCGTCGTAGCGCAGAAGATCGTATCGAAGGCCGAAGGCGACACGGTTCGGCTGGCTACCGTAGTTCCTTCGGTAAGGGCCAATTCCTGGGCTCGAACCTGGGAAAAGGATCCGCGGGTGGTCGAGGTTGTGTTGCGCCAAAGCCGCCGTATCGTACGGATGGAACGGGGAATTCTGATCGCCGAAACCCACCATGGATTCGTGTGTGCGAACGCCGGCGTCGATGCGTCCAACACGCCAAAGGGAAGTGTCACTCTGGTGCCACGGGACCCCGATCTTTCTGCCGAGGAGATCCGACTGGATCTGGAGAAGTTCTTCGAGCTTCCGGTGGGAGTCATTGTGACGGACACGTTCGGCCGTCCCTGGAGGGAGGGATTGGTGAATGTCGCTTTGGGCGTATCCGGCGTGTGCGCCTGTGTGGATTACCGGGGGGAGAAGGACTCTTTCGGTAGGCAAATACGGGTAACCCTGATGGCCGTGGCGGATGAACTAGCGGCGGCGGCGGGCCTCGTGATGGGAAAAATCAACCGGATACCCGTTGTTCAGATACGTGGAGTCAATCTCTCCTCTGCGGAGGGAACTGCACAGGAGCTGTTACGCGCGGCAGATCAGGACCTGTTTCGCTAGACCTGGGAGGGATACCGACAGCGGCCTGCCGGAGCTGTGCGGGACCCAATCCAGGCCTTGAGCGTGTCTAAATAAGCCATATAGGAGCATATATAGGTTTATGTCACCCAAAACAGTGCTGAGGAGGTGTTGATTAGGTCCAACATCAGAAAACTGGGGCCTTGGTGATTGCGGTTGGTCGGAGGCGTCCGGGATACGAGAATTCGTCGCTTCGAATTAGCTCCGAGTAGGATCCCAGGCCAGCGTGGTCTTCCTCGGAAAGCAGGTCCAGGGGCCCCGGCTCGGCGTTTTCGCTGGAGTCGAAACGGCGTAGGATCTGGTAAAGGGTCGATCTTTCGGCGGCAACTCGCCCAGCATCCTGGATGCAGTGGCGAAGCTCCACAGGACGAAGCAATTGACCGTGTTCGGCGCCCGCCGCTGTCGAAATGCTTTCGTTGATCAGGGTACCACCCAAATCGTTGGCCCCAGCCGCCAGGCAAGCCTGAGCGAGTTTTAGGCCTTCCTTCACCCAGGAAACTTGAAGGTTGGGGATGTCCCGATTCAGGACGAGCCGGGCAATAGCATGAATCCGTAGGGTTGTGATTCCGGTTGGCCCAGGCTGCAGCTCCGGAGTTTGGGTCTGGAGGTACATCGGAGCTTGGGCATGAATGAATCCAAGCGGCACGAACTCGCTGAAGCCACCAGTTTGGCGCTGCAAGTCGCGAAGCAAAAGAAGGTGTCTGGCGCATTGCTCTGGTGTTTCCAGGTGACCGTACATCATGGTGGATGTGGTTGGGATGCCGAGAGAGTGTGCCGTGGTGATCACATTCTTCCACTGCGCCGTACTGATGCGTCCGGGTGAGATTCGGTCCCGAAGGTCGTCGTCCAAGATCTCGGCTGAAGTGCCGGGAAGGCTTCCAATCCCAGCGGCGCGAAGCTCGCGTAGATACTCCTTGACGGTCATTGCAGAGCGGCGAGCACCGTAGAGAACCTCCTCCGGCGAGAATGCATGGATGTGCAATTCCGGCACGGCCTCTTTGAGCGCGTGACAGATCTGGATATAGAGATCCCCGGGCATATCAGGTGGGAGGCCGGCCTGTATACAAACCTCGGTTGCGCCAAGTTGCTGGGCCTCTGCTGCGCGCCGGACGATTTCTTCAATGGGAAGGTAGTAGGTCTCGTCGGCACGGTGGGTGCGACTGAAGGCACAGAAGCCGCAGCGTTTGATGCAAACATTCGTAAAATTGATGTTGCGGTTGACAACGTAGGCAACCACTTCTCCGACCGTTTGGCGACGAAGCTGGTCTGCTACCAGCAGAAGGACCAGGAAGTCAGAGCCGTTCAGCGCGAAGAGGGAAACGATGTCCTTTTCGGCCAGATCGCGCCCTTCCAGGCAGTTGTCGAAAATGCGGGCGATGGGCGACGGGATTGTGTTGAGCAAGCCTGTTAGTTGATTCGGCACAGCTCCGTCCTCTCTGATTCGCTTCCGGCCCGGGGGCCGAGTTCTGACGGGATATAGCCTTCAGAGTCAGCCTCTTTCTTCAATCGACTGCGAAGTTCGCCAGGAATGAAGTGATCTTTGTCTTGGATATACTCGGGATAGACCGGAAATCGGGCCCTGAGCTGGAAGCCATGTGCCCCAGTCCGCTCCGTAAGCTCTCGGAGATGGGGCCAGGGGGCTTCCGGGTTGACAAAGTCGATGGTGACGGGAGAAATGCCTCCCCAGTCGTTGAGTCCCGCATCGAGGTACCCAAGATAGCGCCCGTCGGTCGCCGAAAGATTTGGAGGTGCTTGAATATTCATCTGGCGGCCCAGAATCAGCCGGGCCATGGCAATCGTCTCGAGCATTTCAACAAAACTGGGTTCGGCCGTGGCCGCCATGGCGGTCCCAGGCTTGGCTCTGAAGTTCTGAATGATCACTTCCTGAATGTGCCCGTAGCGTCGGTGCAGATCACGAATAAGGTGCAGTGAATCCATTCGGTCGTCTAGCGTCTCGCCGATGCCCACCAGGATTCCAGTCGTGAACGGGATGGCGAGCTCACCCGCCAGACGCAGGGTGTTCACGCGAACACGTGGATGCTTGCTAGGAGCGGAAGCGTGAGGTCCTCCCGGTTCGGATAGGCGAAGGCTGGTGGTTTCGAGCATCAGACCAAGCGAAGCATTCACCTGTTGGAGCGCCTTGAGTTCCGAACGGGAAAGTATTCCTGCGTTGGTGTGCGGGTAGAGATTCGTTTCCTTCAACACCATTTGGCACATTTGAAAGAGGTAGTCGACAGTGCTGTCGTAGCCCTCCTCTCGGAGCCAGCGCCGGGCCTCGGGGTATCGTTGCTCCGGTCTTTCTCCCAGCACGAAGAGGGCCTCCCGGCAGCCCTTCTGTTGACCAGAGCGCGCAACCGCAAGGACTTCTTCCGCCCGCATGAAGCAGTCCTCGTCGGGTTTGGGCTCCTGGCGGAAAACACAATAATCGCAGGAATCGCGACAAAGGCGAGTGAGGGGAATGAAGACCTTCGGAGAGAAGCTGATCGTAGTGCCTTTGGCCTGGCTGCGAAGTGTGGCCGCCTGCTCACACAGCGAGGTCAAAGAGCACTTCCCGTCTGGAAGAAAAGGGTCGGACACGAGGGAATCGTAGCAGCCAGGGGGGGTGAGGTCTACCCACGGCCGGCGAAGCAGGGAACCGGTGGTAGAATGTCCGCTCGGAGGCACTTCTCGTCTGGTGACGGGCCTGGTCTTCAAAACCAGTCGGGCTGCGGCGAGAGTCGTGGCTGGTGGGTTCGATTCCCATGTGCCTCCGCTGCTCGATACGAATCGCAAAGATCGACTGAACGAACTGCAGAGAGTTGACGGTGCGGGTATGAAAAGGTGGTTGAAGGCGGAACTGCACACGCACACAAGGGAAGATCCGGCTGACGGGCAGAGCGTCGTATGGCATAGTCCCCAGCAGCTAATCGATTCGGCTGCGGCTCAGGGCTTTGAGCTCCTTTCGATCACGAACCACAACCAACTCCTGTTCGAAGAGGGCCTAAATGATTACGCTCACGAAAAGGGAGTTTTGCTTCTGCCTGGAGTAGAGGCGACGCTCGAAGGAAGTCACACTCTGCTTTACAATTTCCTGGACTATGAACCTGATTGGACCACACCGGCGCAGGTCCTGGACAGAAAAGGGCCTGACCAGCTGGTAGTCGCAGCTCATCCTTTCTATCCCATCCGAAGTGCCATTGGCCGCCGGTTTTTGGAGTGGGGCGAGCTGTTTGATGCGGTGGAATACAATCATTTCTATACGAAACAGATCAATTTCAACCGTTGCGCGCAGAGTGCTGCCAGACAGTTGAGGCTGCCCCTTATTGGAAACTCAGACGTTCATTTTCTGGAACAGTTGGGCTGCACTTATAGTTTGGTTTATGCCGAGAAGGAGACAGCTTCGGTGGTTGAAGCCGTCAAGCGTGGATCGGTTCGAATAGTGACGGCGCCCTTAGGCCCCGCCTTTACGGCACGACTCCTCTTTTGGGTGTTGAAGGGAAACATCAGGCGTAGGTTGCAAGCGTTCTGGTCTTATCTTCCGGCCTCGAGTGCGACCGGGAGCCGAGGCGTCTTCGGACGAGAGACTGGAAGATAGTCACCGGAAAGAACAAGATGGGCGTCACCGAATCCGACTTGAGAGGAGATAAGCAAGAAGTGATAGCGGTATCGATCCAGGGCGAAAGGGGGTCATTCAGCGAGGAAGCTTCCCTGTTGTTGCTAGGGAAAGGCATAGAGTTTCACTGCTGCGAGGCCTTCGAGGAAGTTTTTCGAGCCACTTCCCAGGGCCAGACCCGTTACTGTGTGGTTCCCATGGAA
Source organism: Acidobacteriota bacterium (assembly GCA_965218775.1). Taxonomy (GTDB): domain Bacteria; phylum Acidobacteriota; class UBA6911; order RPQK01; family JAJDTT01; genus CAUZIZ01. The sequence goes on from CBDCLS010000003.1 coordinate 757,747, forward strand.
AACTCCTTGGCCGGGTCGATTCATAAGAACTATGACCTCTTGCTTCGATATGGGCTGAAGATCGTGCAGGAGGTCAATTTGCGCATTCAGCACCATTTGATTGGGGTCGAGGGCGCGACTTTTGATCAAATTCGGACCGTCATGTCGCACCCGGTAGCCTTGGATCAATGCGAGCGGTTTTTTGAGCGGTTCCCGCATCTGGTCAAACGGACAGCCTATGACACCTCTGGTAGCGTGAAGCGGATCGTGGCGAAGGATCTGCGGGATTGTGCCGGGATAGCCGGGGTGCGGGCGGCCGAGTACTACAAGGGTGAGATCTTGATGAGGGGAATAGAGGACAACGAAGAGAACTTCACTCGCTTCTTCCTTCTTTCGCCGAAGCTCGAGACCGTGGAAGCCGCCAATAAGGTATCCATCGTATTCAGCTTCCAGAACACGCCCGGGGCTCTTTTCAAGTGCCTTAGCGTCTTTGCAAGCCGCGAGATCGATCTGGCGAAGATCGAGTCTCGCCCTATTCATGGTCGCCCCTGGGAGTATTTGTTTTATCTCGATTTTCAGGGCAACGTGAATGAAGATCGAACCCGTGACGCTCTCAGCGATCTAGGGGGAATCGCCGAGTTCATGGAGATTCTGGGATGTTATCCAAGTGCGGCTTCCCAGGAAGACGGGGGAAGATCTTGAGCCGTAAGGCCGATGCGTTCGGAGCGTCAGTTGATCCGGCGCGGTTAAATTGATAGTATCAGACGCCTTTCGATCGAGGCGTGGTAGGGAATCATGAAGCGTACGTTTCAACCGAACAATCGTCGGCGCCGTAAGACACACGGGTTCAGGGCACGTATGGGAACCCGTGGAGGCCGTGTGGTGGTTAGGCGTAGGAGAACAAAGGGACGTAGGTCTTTATCGGCAAGTGGTTGAAGCAGTTTGGTTTTTCGCGAGCAGAGAGACTTCACAACTCCAGGGAATATCTGGAGGTCTACCGGTCTGGAGACAGAATCCACAGGCCCCACTTCGTTCTGTACTTGATGCCGAACGAATTGCCCCATAGCCGCCTGGGAGTGACCATATCTCGAAAGGTGGGTCCACCGGTTGGCCGGAACCGGGTAAAGCGCTCGCTACGCGAAGTATTTCGCCACAACAAGAATCTTGCAGGGCGACCCTGTGATGTGGTTGTCAACGTGAAAAGATCGGCTGCGAACGCGTCTTCCAAGGAGCTCCACCAGGAATTTGTGACGACCGTCGAGAGGTGGAGCAGCAGGAAAGGCGGCGTGTGAAGCAGCTTCTTTCGGTCTTAATCCGACTCTATCAGAGATCGCTGTCTCTGCTTCTTCCTCCATCCTGCCGATTCTCTCCTTCCTGCTCGGAGTACATGATCCAGGCCATCCAGAAAAAGGGGATTGGGCAAGGCATTTACCTGGGCTTCAAGAGGATTCTGCGCTGTCATCCTTGGAACCCGGGCGGCTTTGACCCTGTGAAGTAGAACGGGGACCACTTCTACCGACATGACTAATGGCCATGATCCCAACAAGATGGACCTGGAGAAGCGACTGCTGCTCGCAATGCTCCTGTCGATGGCCGTTCTACTGATTACTCCTCACTTGTATCAGAGTTATTTCCCGCCGCCGGCACCCCAGGAGCCAGTGCAGGAAAGCCAGCAGGCGGCCCCGCCGGAGCCGGCTCCGGAGCCAGCAATCCAGGCCTCCGCACCGGAATCAGAAGAGGCCCCGGAGTGGAGGAGGACCGAAGCGACTCCGCGCGAAATCACGGTTGAAAATGAAGATCTCCTGCTGCGCTGGACCACAGAGGGAGGAGCGCTCCAGAACATCCTCCTCAAGAAATACAGTGCGGTATTGGATGATTCGGCTGGAGAAGGGGAGTTAGGTTCTGACCTTCTGCTGGTTGACCTGTTACCCCAGGGACTGCCCCAGACTTTGCCGCGCCCCCTCACGATTCGAGTCGGTGATGAGGCCATCAACCGCGAACTCGAGACCGCGGTGTACGAAATCGTAGGAGGGGAATGGGAACAGTTGGGGGCGCCGGCGGAATTCGAGCTTTTCTACGGTGGTTCCAAGGTTCAGGTGAGAAGGAGATTCGAGATACCCGAGTCGGGTTATGAGATAAGGATGGAGACGGAGGTGCTGGCGGAGGGAAGAGGGATTCCTTTCTCCATCGTCCTGGGTCCCGGTATTGGGAAGGTCGAGCCTGAAGCTGCAGTGATCGGGGACTTCAGCTACCCGAGAATCAAGCGCTATGTGGCTAACGCTGTGGAGTCCTATGTCGCCGGTGCACCGTCGTGGTTCTCGTCGGAGATTAGTCTGGAAGATGGGGCGCGTGAGCTGACTTCAGGAACCCGATGGGTTGGACTCGACAGCCAGTACTTCGCATACCTGGTTTTCGATTCTGATCCGATTCGATCGATTCGGCTTTCCCGCGTTGAGTGGAAGCGCACGGAGCCAGCCGAGGACACCGTTCCCCTGCTGGTCTGCGAGGTTGGTTTCGTTGGCAAGGCCAGCTACGCCCTCTTCGCGGGGCCCAAAGACCAGGCGATCCTGACGCAAACGGACCCCACACTCAAGGAGCTGATCGATTACGGATTGCTCGCGATTCTGGTGAAGCCTTTGGTGTTCGGCCTCCAGTTTACCTACGGATTCGTCGGTAATTATGGTTGGTCCATCATTATCCTGACCTTCGTGATCAACCTCGCTCTTTTTCCCGTGCGCTACAAGCAGATGGCATCCATGAAGAAGATGTCGGCGCTGCAGCCGAAGCTGAAGTCCATCCAGGACAGATATAAGCGCATGAAGCGAGACGACCCGCGCAAGCAGCAGATGAACACGGAGGTGATGGCGCTTTATAAAGAACATGGCGTCAACCCGTTAGGAGGGTGCCTGCCGTTAGTGATCCAGATGCCGTTCTTGATTGCCTTCTACCGCATGTTGGCTTCATCGATCGAGCTTCGTGGAGCTCCTTTTATGGGCTGGATCCAGGACCTGTCTCAGCACGATCCTTACTACATCACACCCGTCGTGATGGGCGTCAGCATGGTGGTCCAGCAGAAGATGACCCCGGCGACAGGCGATCCGACGCAAAGACGGATGATGATGCTCTTGCCCGTCGTTTTTACCTTCTTCTTCCTGAACCTATCGAGTGGCCTGGTGATTTATTTCTTGTTTAGCAACCTGTTTGCTATGATGTTCCAGGTTTTGATGCAGCGGCTGAAGACCGACGACGCCCCAATAAAGCAGAAAGGCTCAAAGAAAGGTGATGGAAAAGGTGGAAGACGGTAGGGAGAGGCTGGCGAGACCGGAGCTTCTTGAATCGATGAAGGGTTTTCTGGGAGACCTTATCCAGCAGCTTGGCCTCGATTTACAATTCAGCTGTGAGATGGAGGAAGACGGGATCCATGTCCGTTTGGAGGGGTCCGACGGCAGCCTGGTGCTGGGCGATAGCGCGCGCCTGCTCTATGCGATCAACCATCTTCTGAATCAGATCTTTTTTCGAAAGTCGGAAGATGGATGTAATTTTTGGGTTGACTGCGAAGGCTACCGAAGCGAACGCGAGCAAGAACTGGCCCTGTTGGCGAAGAAGGCGGCCGAGCAGGTACGGCTGTCGGGGAAGGAGTTCTCCTTTCAGTCTCTTCCGGCGAGCGAGCGCCGCATCATTCATCTGGCGCTGGCCGATGAACTAGGAGTGAGGACTCAAAGCGAAGGCAGTGGCGCCCATCGCTGCGTTGTCGTTTTGCCTGCATTCTAACTCGAACACCAAAAAGACACACATCTGTGTCTCGATTCCAGGATAAAACCATCATTGCTGTTGCGACTCCTCCGGGCCGAGGGGCGATCTCCCTGATTCGGCTCAGTGGTTCGGACAGTGCGGCACTGGTTCGGGCGCAACTCCGACTGGGGAGCGGGACCGAATTCCCGCCCCGGAGACCTTGCCTGGTCACTTTTCTGGATTCGGCGAAGCGGCCGGTCGACCAGATCCTGGTGACCTTATTCCCGGCACCCGCCTCATACACTGGGGAAGATGTGGTCGAGATCTCATGCCACGGGAGTCCGCCCGTGGTGCAGGAGATACTGGACACCCTGCTGTACGGGGGTGCGCGCCTTGCGGAGCCCGGAGAGTTCACGCTTCGGGCCTTTCTGAATCAAAAAATGGATCTTGCCCAGGCCGAGGGCGTGCGAGACTTGGTTGAGAGTCAGACCGCATTCCAGGCACGAGTGGCGCGAGACCAGATCGAGGGACGCCTGTCGGCAAGATTGAGGCCCTATCAGGACGACCTGATACGCACCATATCCCATATGGAGACGGCGCTCGAGTTCGTGGAGGACGAGGTAGAGCCTGAGGGCAGAGCCCAACTGGTGGCGCAAATGGTCGGGGTTGATCGAGGGCTTCGGCCCCTGTTGGGAAGCTTCGAGTTGGGGCGGGTGGTCCGGGACGGATTCTGTGTATCGATCGTGGGAAAGCCCAATGCCGGTAAGTCAAGCCTATTCAACCGCTTAGTCCAGCAGGAGCGAGTCATTGTCACTAATGTGCCGGGAACGACCAGGGATGCGGTTGCCGAGACCGTTGATCTGAAGGGTATTCCCACACAAATCGTCGATACCGCTGGTATCCGCGAGGCGCGAGATCCGGTCGAGTCTTTAGGCGTGCAAAAGTCCCTCGAATACGTTGAGCGTTCCGACATCATCCTGTTTGTTGTGGATGGCTCGACGGGGTTTGCCGAGGAAGATGCGCGAGTCTGGGCCGACATCAAGGAACGGCGCTGCATCCTCGTTCTCAACAAGTTAGACCTTCCGAAGGTCGCGCAAGTGCCTCCGGATATAGTTCAGCAGTGTGAGTCCGTAGTTGCCGTCTCGGCGCGCCACGGCACCTGCGTGAAGGAGTTACGCGAGGTCATGAGCCATGTTCTGGCTCCTGCGGAAGGATGGGAGATAGAGCGGGTCTTGATCACCAGCGTACGGCACAAACACTGCCTGGAGCGAGCCCGAAAGCACCTCGCCCGGGCTCTTGCCGCCTGCGAGGACGGCCTGAGCGAGGAATTTCCCCTCTACGACCTGAGGAAGGCATTGGACGAGATCGGTAAGATCACCGGCGAAACCGGTGTTGAAGATATTCTTGACGAGATCTTTTCGACATTCTGTATTGGCAAATAGGTACGGTGCACAGAGCCGCGTCGAATTACAGCGGAGTTGTGCAAACTACCGACGGCTGCGATAGGTCTGCCGATCCAGGATGCTTCTAGGTAAGGAGCTCGGAGTAGAGCCGATCGAGTTCGTCCTCAGAATGGAAGTGGAAGACAATCTGACCCCGGGATTGACGCCGCCGGATTTCAACTCTGGTTTTCCAACGCTGCTCCAGACGCTGTTCTGCCGCCTCCAGGTGCGGGTCTTTGCGGGTTCGGGGTGCCGTCGCCGTCGTTGAGGCAATGGACTGCTGGACTCGACGCTCGACTTCTCGAACCGAAAGACCCTTGGATGCGATCTGTCCAGCTAACTCCAATTGCTGGGCGTGGGCAAGAGGGAGAAGGGCCCTGGCATGTCCCATCGAGAGCTCTCCGGCAAGCAGGGCCTGTTGAAGGGAGCGGGGTAGCTGAAGAAGCCGCAACGTGTTGGTGATCGCCGCCCGACTCTTTCCGACCTGACGGGCGACTTCTTCCTGGGTGAGGCCAAATTCTTCAATCAAGACAGAAAAGGCCCGGGCCTCCTCGATGGCCGTGAGATCGGCGCGCTGGAGGTTTTCGACCAGAGCCATCTCGACCATCTTCTGATTCGAGATATCCTGGACGATCGAGGGGATCCGTTGTAGTCCGGCCTTCTGAGCCGCCCTCCATCGTCGCTCTCCGGCGATGATCTCATAGCCTTCGGCCCGAGAGCGGACAATGATCGGCTGAATCAAACCATTCTGAGCGATGGAAGCGGCGAGCTCATCGAGAGTCGCGGAGTCAAGCGTCAACCGTGGTTGAAAGGGATTGGGATGGATTTCTTCCAGGTCAAGTTCAACCAGGGGGGAAAGGGACGCCGATTTGGGTAACAGTGCATCCAGCCCTCTGTCCAACGCTTGTCTTTTCATGAGGGTACCTGCCGTGTAGATTCTGGTCCTGACCATCGAAGTGTGTCGAGCGCGTTCTTCCCGAGGATCTCCTGAGCCAGCTTGAGATAGGAGTTAGCGCCTTTGGAGCGGGCATCGTAGAGAACAATGGGCTTGCCGAAACTAGGCGATTCGGCAAGTCGCACGTTGCGCGGGATGTGTGTCTGGAGCAGTCGCGACCCCAAGTGGGTTGAGACATTCCTACGGATTTGGCTGGAGAGGTTGAGGCGGTCGTCATACATGGTGAGGAGCACCCCCTCGATCCGCAGAGTCGAATTCAGTGTTTCGCGGATGCGCTGCACCGTTGCCATGAGATCCGAGAGCCCCTCCAGCGCAAAATACTCGCACTGAATCGGGATCAAGACGGAATCCGAAGCAGTCAGCGCGTTCACGGTCAGGATCCCGAGAGAGGGCGGGCAATCGACCAGAATGAAATCGTAACGGGGACGGAGCTGCTCCAATGCCTGCCGCAGCCGGAACTCGCGCGCAGAGAGACCCAGAAGCTCTACGGTGGCCGCGATCAGGGCGCGGCTGGCCGGCAGTAGGTCAAGTGTTTCCATTTCGGTTGGATAAATGGCAGAAGAGGGATCCTGTTCCTCCATTAGGACCTCATATGCAGAGGGTTGGATGCCGTTCTTGTCGAGCCCCAGGCCTGAGGTCGAATTACCCTGGGGGTCCAGATCCACGACCAGGACGCGGAGTTCGGCCGTAGCTAACGAGGCTCCCAGATTGATGGCAGTAGTGGTTTTCCCTACTCCTCCCTTCTGGTTCGTGACGGCGATGATCTTGGCGTTGCTCATGGAGGGCACCTTACCATGATCGGGCGACGTTTCACGTGAAACATGGGGGGCGTGCTGGTGTTGGGCGGGTCACTCGCAGCGAAAGAGGCTGGCAAAACGCGAGGTCGAGCCGGGCACCTGGTGCTGACGAAGAAGCGTCAAGCCTTTCATCGAGACACCAGGCACGGAACCGTGAAGCAACAAGAGCTTCACCCGATGCCTCCTGAGCAGATCCATAAGGTTCGCCGAGGGCCTCAGCGCCCGGATGGTGGCGAGGCCGATCGTATCCCAGCTCGGGTAGTCTTCGGCTCTCCCCTGGAACAACGCGGCAGGCAGCGAGAGGGTTTGGCAGGCCTCCCTTAAGAAAACGACCTTCTTTGCGCTCTTCTCTATCAGCGTGAGGTGCAGTGTGGGTAAGAACAGTTTCAGCGCCAAACCTGGGAAGCCTGCACCGCTACCCACGTCCGCTACCACCTGATTTTGGTCCAGAAAACGATCGGCTGCCCAGAAGCACTCAAAGAAGTGAAATCGAAGTTGGTCCTCGACGCCCTGGACCCGGGTGAGGTTGATCGTACGGTTCCAGCGCTTCAGCAGATCGAGATAGTTCCGAACCTGTGCGTTCTGATCTCCTGAGAGTTGTACCCCAAACATTTCCTCCATCAGCCGGAACTCGGGAGCTGTCATGAGTTGTAAAAGCAGAAATAGGAAGATTCGTCCTTTTTGGACCACTTCTCGGCACGGATTGACAGCACTTTGACCTATGAATGGAATGAATCAGCTTTTGTCGGGATGTTACACTCCTGCCACTTCCTCACGCGGGGTCGACGGCCAAGGCGGTTTCAGGGCCGTTTCGTCGGCGTATCTCCAGGTGGATGTTCAGGACAGAGAGCGCAGCCGGCGTGATTCCAGGAACCCGCGCGGCCTGGCCCAGGTTGGCAGGCTTGATGCGATTGAGGCGCTCCACTACCTCATTGGACAGACCGCTGACCTGACTGTAGTTGAGGTCGGAGGGGATTCTTCGGTGCTCCAGACGCTGCAGCCGGTCGACTTCGCGTAATTGGGACTGAATGTATCCTTCGTATTTGATGTGAGTCTGAACCACCTCTGCTTCTTCGTCGTGCAGAGGAACACCCTGATCTTGAAGCCATCCCTTGAAATCTCGAATGTGGCACTCGGGGCGTCTCAGGATCTGACCCAGGTTGGCTCCAGGCTCCAGGGGCGATCCCTCACCGAGCTGCTCCAACAGGGGCGAGCCCTGGTGCAGAAAGGTAGAGCGCAATAGCTCGAGAGCCCGGTCGATTCGAGCCCATTTGGACTCGAAGTCCCGGTAGACCGAGGACGGGATCAGGCCCAGCTCGTGGCCGTAAGGCATCAAGCGACGATCCGCGTTGTCGATCCGGAGTAGGAGACGGTATTCGGCCCGTGAAGTGAACATTCGATACGGCTCATCCACTCCCTGGGTTACCAGATCATCGATCAATATTCCCAAGTAGCTCTGGGCTCGACTCAGGACCAGAGGTGTCTTGCCCAGGACCATCGAAGCGGCATTGATACCGGCCATCAAGCCTTGCGCGGCAGCCTCTTCGTAACCGGTTGTGCCATTGATCTGCCCCGCATGGAAAAGGCCGCCTACTGCCTTCGTTTCCAGCGTGGGATGAAGCTCAGTGGGCTGAACGTAGTCGTACTCCACCGCATAGCCTGGGCGGATCATGGTGGCCCTTTGAAGGCCCGGAATATTGGCTAGAAGCCCCTGCTGTACGTCTACCGGCATGCTGGTCGAGAGGCCGTTGATATAGATCAGGTTGGTGTCCAACCCCTCGGGCTCAAGGAAGATCTGATGGCGATCCCGATCTGGAAACTTGACGACCTTGTCCTCGATCGAGGGGCAGTACCGGGGACCGATGCCGACTATTTCCCCTCCGTAAAGGGGGCTGCGGTCCAGATTGTCACGGATGACGGCGTGGGCCCGCCGGTTGGTGAAGGAGATCCAGCAAGGCACCTGAGGGAGTGTCACTTCCGAGCTGCGAAACGAGAACAAGGTGGGTGTGTCATCCCCGGGCTGCTCCTCGAAAGCACTGAAATCGATGCTTTCTCGATCCAGGCGGGGTGGAGTTCCCGTCTTAAGCCTTCCCATTCGGAACCCGATGCTCCGAATTGAATCTGCCAAGGCGACGGCGGCCTTCTCACCCGACCGCCCGGCTCGAAATTTCTTTTCTCCCAGATGACAAAGGCCATTCAAGAAAGTTCCGGTGGTCAGGATGACGGTGGTGCAAGAAAGGATGTCCCCGTTTGCGGTCTCCACCGCCACGACGCGATTGTTGCGTCGGACGATCGCCGTGACTTCCGTCTGGATCAGGGACAAGTTGGGTGTCTCTGCCAGCAAGGCCTGCACCTTCTGCCGGTAACGCCTTTTGTCATTCTGGGCCCGGGGAGCACGAACGGCAGGACCACGACTCCGATTGAGCAGGCGAAACTGAATGCCAGACTGGTCCGCGACCTGACCCATTAGACCCCCGAGAGCGTCCAGCTCCCGAACCAGGTGTCCCTTGGCGATGCCACCAATCGAAGGGTTGCAAGACATCTGGCCGATCATATCGAGATTGATTGTGAGCAGAGCCGTCTTGGCACCCATGCGAGCCGCCGCCGCCGCGGCCTCGGCGCCCGCATGACCGCCTCCGATGACGACAACTTCGTACCTGGCTCTGGACATGAGAAGCCATTATAGCTGATGCAGTTACCGGGGATCGCTCAGAAAGGCTGGTCCTTCTGAGGTGTGCTTGAATGAGATGAAGCAGGGCACCCCTGCTGGGAGGCCGTGTCTAACCCGCATTTCTCAGTGCCGGTCTACTACGTCGCCGCAATCATCCGCCCTGGCTGTGTTTCGCTCGGTCGGCCTCCTCGACGAACTGTACAAGTACGACTGCGGAGGCCTCGGTCGCAAGCCTTGCCAGGACGGCCCTTGCGACGCCTCGCTACGACAGGCGATGAGAAATGCGGGCTAATCGGGACTGATCTTGAGAGATCTCAGGAACTTTTCATCCTGGGTGGTTAGCTCCAGGCGCACAATAGGCAGCTTCTTCGAGACCGATTCGCCCCCTTCGCGCTGGTTGAATCCGATCGTTGCCTCGATAATGAGAAAGACTTCGTAGCCCGTTTGTCGAATGCCCTGGATTGCAGCATTGATTTGAGGCGATTCCAAGAGGGCCTCGTTGATCGCAGCCTCAAGCTTCTTCTTATATTTTTTCAGCTGCTCGTCCCGCATTCAAACCGAGTCCCTTCCGCTTGCCAACATCGCAGGAAACTGATCAAATCTAGTGGCCAGAGAAGATTCTTTTGAGCACCATGATACCAAACGTGCACTCTTTGTAAAGTGGAAACAGGAGGCAGGAAACTGAGCCTGAATCGGGGCTCCAGCGGCCACAGAAAGCGACTTTATCGACCCCAGGATACGGATTCTTTGGGCTACGAGGAGGACCTGGGAAACCCAGGTGAGTTCCCCTTTACTCGGGGAATCTACCCCGCAATGTATCGCGATCGCCTCTGGACCATGCGGCAATATGCCGGGTATGCCACGGCAGAGGAATCGAATCGACGCTACCATTATCTTCTGTCGCAGGGAACTACCGGACTTTCGGTCGCCTTCGATCTTCCCACCCAGCTCGGACTCGATTCGGATCACCCTCTAGCTCAAGCAGAAGTTGGGCGATCTGGCGTCGCCATCGACAGTATTGAGGACATGTCCCGCCTCTTTGAAGGAATTCCGCTCAGGTCCGTCTCGACGTCGATGACTATCAATGCGACGGCGACAATCCTCTTTGCGTTCTACCTGGTTGCAGCTAGACGGCAGGGAGTGCCCTGGACCTCACTGCGGGGGACGGTTCAGAACGATATTCTAAAGGAGTACCTCGCCCGGGGAACCTACATCTTTCCCCCGTCGGCATCGGTGAGGTTGGCTACCGATCTTGTGGCCTTTGGGTACCGGGAAGTCCCACGGTGGAACCCCATCTCCATCAGTGGCTATCATATCCGCGAGGCGGGCGCGACCGCAGCTCAGGAGGTTGGCTTCACGCTTGCCAATGCCGAGACCTACGTGGAATCGGCCCTGGTGACAGGATTGGAAATCGATCAGTTTGCGCCCCGTCTGTCCTTCTTCTTCGCTGCGCACAATGACTTGTTCGAAGAGGTGGCCAAGTTCCGAGCAGCGCGGCGCCTCTGGGCGCGTCTGGTGAAGCAAAGGTGGAAGGCAAAAGACCCGAGGTCTGCCATGCTGCGCTTCCACACACAAACGGCCGGAAGCGCTCTGACGGCGCAGCAGCCCGACAACAATGTGGTTCGGGTAGCGGTTCAAGCACTCGCCGCGGTAATGGGTGGGACCCAATCACTTCATACAAACGCCAAGGACGAGGCGCTGGCCCTCCCAACCGAGCAGACGGCCCGATTGGCCTTGCGCACCCAGCAGATACTAGCCCATGAGAGCGGTATTACCGAGTCACCGGATCCGCTAGGAGGGAGCTGGTACGTCGAGAAGCTCACTAGCGACTTGGAGGAGGAAGCGGAGGACTACCTGACCCGAATTCGAAGCATGGGCGGAATGCTGAAGGCGGTTGAGAGCGGTTTTGTCAGCCAGCAGATCCAGGAGTCGGCGTATCAATATCAAAAGCGGCTCGAGTCCGGTGATCAAATGATCGTGGGCGTCAATTATCTTCGAGACAGCGAGCCAGATGCCTTGGAGAAACACCAGATCGATCCGAAAAGCGAACGACGCCAAATCGAGAGACTGGTCCGCTTCCGCGCCGCCAGAAACAGTTCCCAGGTCGACCGCTGCTTGGAGCGTATTCAAGCGACTGCTGAAACCGACGACAATCTCCTTCCGGCTATTGTCTCGGCCGTTGAAGCAGGAGCAACGCTTGGAGAAATTTCGGATTCACTGGGCGCAGTTTTCGGTAAACACGTGGAAAACGTTACACTGTGAAGTTGAAGGCCCGCTTGCCGGGTCGAGCCCGGGAGAGCCAGTGCAGCCTACGCACCTCGGAGACGGACTGAAAAAAGAAGGCGTTCCCCAGCCGCTATTGTCTTACAAGGGGGCGCTCGAAGCGCTTCTGCCCCAAGTTCCGTCGCCGGTTTCGGCTCGAACTCCATTGCTCAGCAGTTTGGGAAAAGTCCTTGCCAATTCGGTCAGCGCCGATCGCGATCTTCCGCCTTTCGACAAATCCTTTATGGACGGCTACGCCGTGCGCAGCGAGGACGCTCTCTCGGCTCCGGTACAGCTGAAAATCATAGGGATCGTAGCCGCGGGAAGCTCTTCTCTCCCGGCCGTAGGCCAGGGCGAAGCGGCTCAGATCATGACCGGAGCCCCCATGCCTCCTGGGGCGGACGCAGTGCAAATGGTGGAGAAGACGCGAGCCGTCGATGGGTCCCGGGTGGAACTGACAGAAGCGGTTCGCCCGGGGCAGAATGTTTCGTTCCGTGGAACCGAGGTGAAGTGTGGCGACGTGGTGCTGCCAAAGGGTCGACCCGTCAGAGCCACTGACATCGGAGTGTTGGCAACCTTTGGAAAAACGGAAGTGGAGGTTCTCAAGGCGCCCACTGCCGTGATCGTGTCGACCGGAGATGAGCTGGTTGGCGTCGATCAGAAACCTTCCTTCGGACAAATCCGAAACTCCAATGGACCCATGCTCTGGGCTCTGTGTCAGGAGCTGAGGGTGGATGCAGAGGTTTTCCCGGCAGTGCGGGACGACCGCGGAGAGATCTCCGAGGTTATTGACAAGGCGCTCGAAAGCGATCTGGTGCTGCTCTCAGGGGGGGTCTCGATGGGCGAGTACGACTACGTCTATCGGGTCCTGGAGGAAAGGGGGGTAGATCTCCTTTTCCACAAGGTCGCGGTGAAGCCAGGAAAACCAATTTGCGTCGGTAGGAAGGGTTCCGCCATGGTTTTTGGCTTGCCGGGAAATCCGGTGTCTGCGTTTGTGACTTTCCAGCTGTTCGTGCGACCCTCTGTGCGCAAATGGATGGGATTCGATTCGAGTTCTCTGTCTCGAGTGGATGCCACACTGTTGAAGGACGTGAAACAGAAGCCGGGAAGAACCTTCTTCAAACCCGCTCGCACTTTCTGGCGGGAGGGTCGCTTTGAAGTGGAACCGGTTGAGACCAAAGGGTCTGCTGACCTGGCAGGGTTCTGTCATGCCAATGCCTTGCTCATCATGGAGGCGGACTGTAGTCTTCTGCCTCAGGGCTCCAGAGTTCCTGTGTTACTACTCGAAGGGCTGGAAGGGATAGATGCGGCTCCGGGGCCGATAGAAAGCACGTAGTATGGTCGACCTGACTCACATTGACGCCTCCGGGCGTGCTTGCATGGTAGACATCGGCGAAAAACGCCTTCTTCGCAGAACGGCCCGAGCCGAGGGACGACTTCAGGTCTCAAAGGCAACCCGCGGAAAAATCTTGGACGCAGGCCTGCCCAAAGGCAATCCTTTTGAAGTCGCACGGCTGGCAGGGATTCAGGCCGCGAAGCAGACTAGCCAGCTGATTCCTCTTTGCCACAATCTCAACCTGGACTTCGTGGACGTCGATATCGAACTTCAGGAGACAGCCTTCCAGATCCGCAGCACCGTCAGTTGCCGCTGGGCGACGGGCGTTGAAATGGAAGCCTTGACCGCGGTCGCCGTGGCTGGATTGACCCTCTACGATATGTGTAAAGCGGTGGATCCGGAAATGGTCCTGGGTGAGATTCGCCTCATCGAGAAGATCAAGGAAGAACTGCCTGAATCCACCGACTAGATTCCTGGTGCAGGGCAAGACTAGGTCCACATCTCCACAAAACTAAGCTCTTTTTAGATTTAACAGGAACAATATGCCTGAACATCCCGTGTTTCTGGAGATCGGAAGGAGAATCCTGTCCACTTTCGGGTGATCACCAGCGCCCTTGGAGGGATTCACAGTCTGGGACCGAGCTGGCAAGGCGAGCAAATTCAGGTCCATAATCCCTAAAACATCCCGATCTAAAAACAACTTAGGATTATATTATGATAAAACCACAGATGTAGTGGACTGGAAAGGAGAATAGACTTCATTCCGTGGATCCCTGGTCGACGCAGCTGGAGTGGTGGCGCTAGCGAATGGACCACATGCCAACGAGCAGCGCAAAAACGCGCTCTTCGCTAACAGGACTGGCAAAGGGCAGGGAAAACAAGCTACGCCAGCTCCATTTCTTGGTGTAGGTGACGATCCTGGCTTTTTTAGTTTCCGGCAATCCGGCCTCTACACGCGCCGCCTCGAAGGCTTCCAGGAGGCCCCCAATCTCGTCCAGCAGTCCCAATTCCAGGGCTTGAGCTCCAGTCCAAACCCGCCCTTCTGCGGCCTGTCGCACGCTGTCCCGACTCTTCTGCCGTCCCTCAGCAACCTTCTCGAGGAAAAGCTCCTCATAGAACTGGCGCATCTGCTCTCTGACGACTTGAGCCTCCTCCGCGGAGAAGGGCCGTGCGAGGGAGGTGTAGCCAGCGCGTTTTCCTTTTTCGACGCCATCCACGCCAATGCCGACTTTTGCGAATAGTCCCTGGAGATTGAGTTTGCCCCCGATCACCCCGATCGAGCCGGTGAGCGTAGAAGGGGCGGCTAGAACCTTTCGGGCAGCAGTGGCGATGTAGTAGCCCCCACTTGCGGCCAGGTCGCCGAAAGAGATGATGACCGGTTTCCTCTCGTTGGCCCGCTTGATCTCGCGCCAGATCAAATCGGAGGAGAGTGCTGATCCACCAGGGCTGTTGATACGCAGCACGATGGCCTTTACGCGCTTCTGCTTCGCGGCCGCCTGCAGCAAGTGCTTCAGAGTATCTGCGCCTAGAATCGAGCGGCCTCCCCGGCTCGACCGGGACTCGCCCGAGGCGATGACGCCATTTGCGATGATGTAGGCGACCTGGGGACGGTAGAAGGTAAGCGTTCTGCGCAGGAAGGAATCCTGGGTCCGGAGCTTCGACGAGGGGAGATCGACTAGTCCAGGCCCTTCGTTCTCGACCAGTTTCTCCAACTCGTCTTCGTAATAGACGCCATCCGTCAACCCAAGCTCGGCACACGACTGTGCGCTGTAGGGGCCCTGGTCGATCCAGTCCTGGACTTGCGATTCGCTGACCGATCGATTGGCTGCGATTCGTTCCTTCATGCGTTCCTGTAAATCGGTCAGAATCGCGTCGCCCATTTCGCGGCTTTGCTCGGACATGCCTTCTCGATCGAAAGGTTCCGCCGCCGACTTGTAGGCTCCGATCTGCACGACCTCAGGCTCGATTCCCAGATACTCCAGGAGTTTCTTGAAGTACAACACCTCTAAGCGCAAGCCGACCAGTTCAAGCGTCGTCGCTGGCGACAGATAGATTCTCTGGGCTCCGGCAGCCAGGTAGTATGATTTGTTGTCGGCATGCTCCAGGTAGGCATAGGAGCGCTTCCCGTCTGCGTGGAAGCGGGCGAGCAGCCGGTGGATCTCTTCGATCTGTGCCCATCCGATAACGGTAGGCTTGATAATCAGGAGCAGTGATTGAACGCTGTGGTGAAGGCGCGCTGCTTCAATCAGCTTCAAGAGATGGTGAAAGTGAATCTGTTGTCGCTGCCAGAGGAAAGAGGGACCAAAGAACTCTTCCACAATCTCGCCTTCAATCTCAAGTTTGACGAAGCAGCTTTTCCGGGCCATTTGGTGAGCAGATGATACGCCGATGTACCTGCCAGGGAAAGGCAATCGGCCTGGGCACAAGCGGGATTTCTGGGTGGCAGCGAGTCGGACGATGGGCCCGGTTTCCGAGGGCCCCGATCGATCGGGCGATGGATCCGATGAAGTGAGCCGGAGCTCTGCTGGGTTCGTTATAATGAAGGGCGTGGATCGTCTCAATCTCTTTTTGCTCTTTAGCTTACTGCTTGGATCCCCGAGTTGGGCCCAGGAGAAGCAGGACGAAGAGGCTCCCACCACGGACGAAGCTCCTGCCGAGGACCCTGCTGATGAAGGATTTCGGATTGGAGTTGCCGTCGATCAGGTCTTTCTATCGGTGAATGCGCGTTCCCTGGAGGGTGGCTTTGTTCGAGGACTGAGGCAAGATCAGTTTCAGGTCTATGAGGACGGAGTGAAACAACGGATCGTCAACTTCTCCAGTGAAGCGGTGCCTGTGCAGGTAGTTCTGCTAGTTGATATCAGCGGGAGCACCCGCCACAGTCTCCCCACGATTCGAAGAGCTGCCTTGCGTTTCGCCAAGAGTCTAGGACAAGAGGATCGCATTGCCGTCATTACTTTCAATGATGCTCCTCGACTGATTCTCAACTGGACCAACGACCTCAAGAAAATTGAAAACGCCCTCCTCAGTGTGTACGCCAAAGGACAGACTGTTTTGAACGATGCGCTGTACGTCACTTGCGATGATCTGCTCAAGGACGTGGCGGGCAAGAAGGCGATCATTCTCTTGACCGACGGTGTCGACACCGGAAGCATGGTGGACTACCAGGAGGTAGTGGATCTGGGGATCCGCTCGGAAGCGATCGTCTACGTGGCCTCCAAGCTCGACGAATACTGGGGGATGGCGATTGCCGCCAGGATCGAGTTTGCTGCGCGCTCCCAGATTGTTCCGAGGCAACTGACCGACGACTTTATTCTGGAAGTGCGTCGGTTTCTGCAAAAGTTGGCCGATCAAACCGGAGGCAGGGTCTTGAACAGCCAGGCCTTCTCCAGCCTTTCCGAGGTCTACGCGCAGGTAGCCGAAGAGCTAAAGAATCAGTACTATATCTCATACGTCCCATCCAATCGCCTCAAGGATGGGGGTTGGAGAAATATCACCCTTCGGGTCATCAACCCGGCAACGGTAGTGGGCACTCGTCCTGGCTACTACGCTCCCTCAGAGTAAGCGAGACCAGAAGAAACCAGCCCGGAATCAGCAGCCGGAGATTGCCCTTGACAAATTAGGACCGAATCGGTACTATTTCCAGGTTGAGCGGGGCTTGAAAATGATCCGACTGAGTAAAGAGACCGATTACGGCATCGTCCTCCTATCCCACTTCGCGAGTGAGGGGGTGGGTTCCACTTATAGCGCCCGTGCTCTGGCGGCCGAAACGCAGATCCCATTGCCTATGGTCGGCAAGATCCTCAAAGTGTTGGCCCGTCAGGGATGGCTGGTCTCCCAGAGAGGCGCGAAAGGCGGATACACTCTTGCTCAACGACCTGACGCTATTTCGGTTGCCGAGATTATCAAAGGGATTGAAGGGCCCATTGCCATCACGCAATGCGTGGAAGCCCCCGGTGATTGCAGGCAGGAATCGGTGTGCCGTACTCGTCACAACTGGAAAATGATCAATCGCACCGTCCGAAAAGCCCTGGAAACGATCACCCTGTCGGATATGGCCTCGCCAATGCC
The DNA here is from genome assembly GCA_965218775.1 of Acidobacteriota bacterium. Classification (GTDB taxonomy): domain Bacteria; phylum Acidobacteriota; class UBA6911; order RPQK01; family JAJDTT01; genus CAUZIZ01. Next base: position 774,989 of record CBDCLS010000003.1, read on the forward strand.
GGATCGTCTAGTCGCTCTGGATCCAGTTCCTGCTGGGTTCGACTACCGATCGCCTTCTGAAGAGGATCGAGACCCCACTCGTTTCTTGGCGGATAAAGGATAGAGACTAGAAAGGATTGATATGTCGAGTGAGACACAGCGGATAGAAGAGTTCACGAGTCAAGAATACAAATATGGGTTCGTTACCGATGTCGATACCGACTCGGTTCCACCGGGACTTAGCGAGGAAATTGTCGCCCATATTTCCCGGAAGAAGGAGGAACCCTCCTGGTTGCTTGATTGGCGCCTGAAGGCCTACCGTCACTGGTTGACCATGACTGAGCCCGAGTGGCCAAAAGTGCAATACCCTCCGATTGACTATCAGGACATCATCTACTACTCGGCCCCCAAGACGAGCGAGGACGGACCCAAGAGCCTGGACGACATCGACCCGGAAATCCGTGAGACCTATGAAAAGCTTGGGATCCCTCTCAAGGAGCAGGAGGTTTTGGCCGGTGTAGCCGTCGACGCCGTCTTCGATAGTGTTTCGGTGGCAACCACTTTCAAGGCGAAGCTCTCGGAACTGGGAATCATTTTTTGCTCCTTTAGCGAGGCGGTCCAGGAACATCCGGACCTGGTCAAGCAGTATCTAGGTTCGGTCGTACCCACCACTGACAATTTCTTCGCAGCCTTGAACTCGGCCGTGTTCACAGATGGATCTTTTGTCTATGTGCCCAAGGGTGTTCGCTGTCCCATGGAGCTGTCGACCTATTTCCGGATCAATGCCGCCAAGACTGGACAGTTCGAGCGGACGCTTATTGTGGCTGACGAAGGAGCCTACGTCAGCTACCTGGAGGGCTGTACGGCGCCCATGAGGGATGAGAATCAACTTCATGCTGCAGTAGTGGAGCTGGTCGCGCTGGACGATGCGGAGATCAAGTATTCGACCATCCAGAATTGGTACCCCGGGGACAAGGATGGGAAAGGCGGAATCTACAATTTCGTCACCAAACGGGGCAAGTGCCAGGGGGTGAATTCGAAGATCTCCTGGACCCAGGTCGAGACCGGGTCGGCAATTACCTGGAAATACCCAAGCTGTATCCTGATTGGAGACAATTCGGTAGGCGAGTTCTATTCCGTCGCACTGACCAACAATCATCAGCAAGCGGACACCGGGACAAAAATGATCCATATTGGAAAAAACACCCGCAGCAACATTGTCTCGAAAGGCATCTCGGCGGGGTATGGACAGAACACCTATCGGGGTCTGGTGCGGATCGGCAGCAAGGCCAAGGGTGCCAGGAACTATACCCAGTGCGACTCCATGTTGATGGGAGACCAGTGTGGAGCCCACACCTTTCCCTACATTGAGGTCAACAACAGTACGGCTCACATGGAGCACGAGGCGTCCACCTCCAAGATCGGCGAGGATCAGATTTTTTACTGTCAGCAGCGTGGCCTCTCGGCTGAGGATGCGGTTTCCATGATCGTCAACGGATTCTGCAAGAAGGTGATCAAGGAGCTTCCCATGGAGTTCGCGGTGGAGGCCCAGAAGTTGCTCAGTATCAGCCTGGAAGGAAGTGTGGGCTAGCCTTTCTCACTTGCTTTACCCAACCGCCTGGATGCCCCATCACTTTCTCCGATGAGGTTCGAGAATGCCGAGCTGGAGTGAGTGATTGCGAGGGTTGAGCAGCTGCGCTGAAAAGGCCGTCCCCGAGATCGAATTAAAGAGGAGGAGGGCCGCGGATAAGTCATGTTGGAAATCAGAGATCTACATGTAAAGGCAGAACAGGAGATCCTGCGAGGGATCGATCTGAAGGTGGGTCCGGGAGAGATCCACTCGATCATGGGTCCCAACGGTTCCGGAAAGAGCACGCTAGCCCAGGTTCTAGCCGGCCGTGAGTCCTATGAAGTCACACAGGGAGAGGTCTTGTTCGAAGGAAAGGACCTACTGGAAATGTCACCGGAAGACAGAGCCCGAGAAGGCATCTTCATGGCCTTTCAGTACCCAGTGGAAATCCCCGGGGTAAGCAATACTTATTTTCTGAGAGCGGCCCTCAATGCAGTTCGTACTCATCGCGGCCTGGAGGAAATCGACGCCATGGACTTTCTCTCGTTGGTCCGGGAGAAAGTCAAGCTGCTAAAGGTCGATGAAAGTTTGATGAGTCGCCCCGTGAACGAAGGGTTCTCAGGAGGTGAGAAGAAACGGAACGAGATTTTCCACATGGCGGTCTTGGAACCCAAACTGGCTGTCCTGGACGAGACGGATTCGGGCCTGGACATCGACGCGCTCAAGATTGTAGCCGAAGGCGTCAACACGATGCGCAGCAAAGATCGATCCATGATCGTCGTCACCCACTATCAGCGGCTGCTCGATTATATCGTTCCCGACTTCGTTCACGTTCTCTATGAGGGACGCATTGTGAAGTCCGGAGGCAAGGAGCTGGCCTTGGAACTTGAGGAAAAGGGTTACTCGGATCTGCGGGTGGAAGGCGAAACGGCGCTGACTTGATCGTTTCCTGGAAGAAAAGGTCTTGAATCAATGGCAGAGGCGGTTAAAGCGGAAGCGGAAGCCTATCTAGCGAACTTCGAAGGGCTGGAAACTGAATTCCGAGGTGAGCCCAACTGGTTGCAGGACCTGCGTCGGAGTGCACTGGCGCACTTTTCTGAACTGGGTTTTCCGACGATCCGGGATGAAGACTGGCGCTATACCAACGTTGCTCCTATCGCCAGGACCAGCTTCCAGACACCGGTACAGGCGGACCCCCGAGCGGTAGCTGAAAGACTCAATCGGGCTCCATCGGTGGACCTTGACTCCCCCAAGATGGTTTTTGTCAACGGGACCTATTCGCCCGAGCTGAGCTCTTTGCAGGCTCTGTCTCCGGCGCTTCGGGTGAGCAGTCTCTCGGAAGCCCTGGCGGAGTCTCCTGAAGAAGTAGAGCCGCACCTGGCTCGCTATTCAGGAGGTCACGATAACGCCTTCAGCGCGCTCAACACTTCCTTTATGAAGGACGGCACTTTCATCCATGTCCCTGCCGGGACCGTGGTAGAGGATCCGATTCAATTGCTCTACATCTCTTTTGGTTCCGAAGCGCAGCAACCGTTCGTCACCCACCCCCGGAACCTGATTGTAGTCGAGCCAAATAGTCAGTTGGTCGTGTTCGAGGCCTACCTGGGGATCGAAAACTCGGTTTATTTGACGAATCCTGTAATGGAGCTGTCCGTGGGAGAGAATTCGGTAATCGACTACTATCGTCTTCAGCAGGAGTCTCCAGAGGCTTTTCATGTTTCCACCGTGCAAATTCAGCAGGCTAGCAACAGCACGGTCAGGTCACATTTCATCGATGTGGGTGGAGCCCTGGTGCGAAACGGTCTCAGCGCTGTGCTCGCAGGAGAGGGCGCGAACACGACCCTCAACGGTCTCTTTCTGGTCTCCTTGCGCCGCCTCGTCGACAACCACACTCGGCTCGAGCATGCCGCCCCGCATTGCAACAGCCGTGAGCTCTATAAGGGGATCCTTCGAGACAAGTCGAGAGCGGTTTTCCACGGCCGAATCGTGGTCCAGCCGGGAGCCCAGAAGACCGACTCAAAGCAGACGAACAGCAACCTACTGCTTTCCGACGAAGCGCTGGTCAACACCAAGCCTCAGTTGGAAATCTATGCGGATGATGTCAAGTGCACCCACGGAGCCACGATCGGGCAGCTGGACGAGGAGGCGATCTTCTACTTGAGATCGCGGGGTATCTCGAAGGAGGCAGCCCGCAGCATGCTGGCTCACGGCTTTGCCAAGGATATGCTCGGGCAAGTGCAACTGGAACCGCTGCGCCAGCAGCTTAGCAATCTCCTGTTTGAGTGGTTGCCCCAGGGCCGGCTCTTGAAGGAGGCCATGGTTCCATGAGCGCCACCCATAGAGCCGTAGCAACCGATAGTCACAAGGGAGAGGATCTCTGGCTCGACGTGCAGAAGATCCGAGCGGATTTCCCGGTTCTCCAACAGAAGATCCACGGGCAACCACTGGCGTATCTGGACAATGCGGCCACTAGCCAGAAGCCCCAGGTCGTCCTGGACGCGATCCAAAGGGCCTACGCTTGGGACAATGCGAACATCCATCGCGGGGTCCATGAGCTGAGTGTGCGTGCGACTGAGGCCTTCGAAGCGTCCCGGCGCACCGTTCAGCAGACCATCAACGCAGCCCATTCCCGCGAGATCATCTTTGTCCGAGGTACGACGGAGGCGATCAATCTGGTGGCCCATAGCTATGCAGGCCAGCATGTCCGCCAGGGTGACGAGATCATCATTTCGGCCCTGGAACATCACTCCAACATCGTTCCATGGCAGATCCTTTGCGAAGAAAAAGAAGCCCGCCTGAGGGTGATACCGGTTGCGGATAGTGGCGAGCTGCTTCTGGACGAGTATGAAAAGCTTCTGAGTTCCAAGACACGACTCGTAGCGATTGTCCACGTCTCTAGTGTCCTGGGCACGATCAACCCAGTCCGAAGGATGATCGAGATGGCGCACGCCTGGGACGTCCCTGTTCTTCTTGACGGCGCCCAGGCCATCCCCCACTTCAAGGTGGATGTGCGTGAGCTCGATTGTGATTTCTATGCGTTTTCCGGACACAAGGTTCTGGGGCCGACGGGTATTGGTGTCCTGTATGGAAAGGAAGCTCTGCTTGAATCTATGCCGCCCTACCAGACGGGTGGGAGCATGATTGAGTCGGTAAGCTTCGAAAAGACTACTTATGCCAGCCTGCCCGAGAAGTTCGAGGCAGGGACCCCGCACATCGCAGGCGGTATCGGTCTGGGCCCCGCTCTCGACTATCTCAACGCTCTGGGTCTGGATCGCGTCCAAGCCTACGAGGACGATCTCTTTGCCTATACGACGGCACGCCTACTGGAGATTCCGGGATTGAGAATCCTCGGCCTGGCAGAGGAAAAGGCATGCGTCCTCTCCTTCGTGCTTGAGGACATTCATCCTCACGACATTGGGACGATTCTCGACCGGGAAGGAGTTGCCATCCGGACTGGTCACCACTGTGCCCAGCCACTGATGGACCGGTTCCGCGTTCCCGCTACGGCTCGCGCTTCCTTCTCGTTCTACAACACTCGGGACGAGGTAGACCGCCTGGCCGAAGGACTCTTGAAGGCAATTAAGGTGTTCAGTTGATGTCTGAGTTGGAATCGCTCTACCAGGAAGTCATTCTGGATCACAATAAGAGCCCCAGAAATTTCAAGGTGCTCGAGAATGCGAATCGGCAGGCCGAGGGCTTCAATCCCCTCTGCGGTGATCGCGTGACGGTCTATCTTGAGGTCGAGGGTGAGGTTGTGAAAGATGTGGCGTTTCAGGGTTCCGGCTGCGCAATCTCGATGGCGTCCTCGTCTATCATGACCGAGTCTCTCAAAGGCAAATCTTTGGGCGAGGTGGAGCGTCTCTGGAAGACTTTTCACGACCTCGTGACGGGCGAGTCGGACGAATCGTCAGGGCAGACCGATGTGGGAAAGTTGGCCGTTTTCGGTGGTGTCAGCAAATATCCCGTACGAGTGAAGTGTGCGACTTTGACCTGGCATACCCTGAGGGCGGCCCTACGGGAAACGAAGGAGGCGGTCTCCACCGAATAGTCGCGCACAGGCTACCAGTTCCCGGAGGACTCTGATATGGAGGAAGAAACCAAAGCCATGACCCAGCCCGAGCCAGGCAATGAGGAGAACCAGTCGGCTGGCGCCGGCTCGAACGGAGAAGGAACCACGGAGCAGCAAGCCATTGAACTCCTCCGCACCTGCTACGATCCTGAGATCCCGGTCGACATCTACGAATTGGGATTGGTCTATGAAATCATTGCGAAACCGCCGGACACTTTGGACGTCAAGATGACTCTGACTTCCCCCAGCTGTCCAGTGGCAGAGTCACTGCCGCTGGAGGTGGAATCCAAGCTTCGAGGACTTCCGGGTATCGAGAAAGTAAACGTCGAAGTGGTTTGGGATCCCCCCTGGACCATGGACAACATGTCCGAGGCTGCCAAGCTGCAGCTCGGTCTGCTTTAAACCTTGACCTGAACCTTCCCTCCAATCGATCGTGGCCTGGTCCCTGTCCGAAGGCATCCAAGGCAGCCCCTGACGGCAAGTAGTGCCAGCGGGACATGTTAGAATACAGGACTGCTATGTGTGGAATCGTCTGCTACCTGGGTAACCGCTCGGCGTCACCCATCCTGGTCAACGGCTTGAGAAGGCTGGAATACCGTGGCTATGACTCCAGTGGCGTGGCTGTGCTCGGCAATGGCGGAATCCGGTGCGAGAGAGCCGTTGGAAAGATCGATGCCCTGAGCGAGCAGCTCCAAGGAAGGGAGCTGCGGGGCAAGACGGGTATTGGCCACACGCGTTGGGCGACACACGGAAAGCCATCGGTGGAGAATGCCCACCCGCACAGCGACTGTCAGCAGCACATTTTCGTCGTTCACAACGGAATCGTTGAAAACTATCGGAGCTTGAGAACAGAGCTGATCAGGAAGGGGCACACGTTCGTGTCTGAAACCGATACCGAGGTGTTGGCTCATCTGATCGAGGACCACTATCAAGGGGACCTCGAAACGGCTGTGCGGAACGCGCTGCAGGAAGTCGAGGGCACCTATGGAATAGGCGTGATCTGCGCCGATCAGCCCCGCCAGATCGTGGTTGCCCGTCTCGGGAGTCCCCTGATTCTCGGCCTTGGCAATGACGAAGTCTTCGCCGCCTCAGACGCCTCGGCCCTACTCAGCCACACCCGCGAAGCCATCTATCTGCAGGATGGGGACGTGGCCGTTTTGGATCATGGCGGCTTCCGTGTCAACAATCTTCATGGAAAGACGGCCTCCCGGGCTGTCCAGATTCTCGAATGGGATGAGCGGGCGGCGGACAGGAGTGGATATCGCCATTTCATGCTCAAGGAGATCTTTGAGCAACCGCAGGTTTTGACTGACGCAATTCGAGGTCGTCTGATCGACGACGAAGGACTGGCCAAACTCGGCGGTCTCGAATCCGTGAGCGATCGGCTTCTGCAGATGAGGCGTCTGATCGTATTGGCTTGTGGGACCTCCTTCTACGCCGGCCTTCTGGGGCGCTACATTATCGAGACCTGCACTAACTTCCCGGTGGAAGTGGATCTGGCCTCGGAGTTCCACTATCGCAAGCTGAATCTGGAATCAGGAACCACTGTGTTGGCTATAAGCCAGTCGGGCGAGACCTTAGACACGCTCGCAGTGATCCGCGAGATAAGGCGGCGTGGGGCTCTAGCCCTGGGTCTGGTCAATGTCGTAGGCAGCTCGATCGCACGAGAAACGGATGCAGGGATCTACAATCACGCCGGTCCTGAAATCGGAGTTGCTTCGACGAAGGCCTTCCTATCCCAGGTTACGATCCTGTACCTGATCGCTCTTTTGCTGGGTCGTCACCAGCAGATGTCGTTGAATGAAGGCCAGGACTTTGTTCGAGAGCTTCGGGAGCTTCCCGACAAGATCCAATCTGTCTTGGATGGAGCGGCGGAGATTGAACGAATCGGCAGCAAGTACGCACAGTACCGCAACTTCCTGTATGTGGGGCGAAAATTCAGCTATCCGGTTGCATTGGAGGGAGCCCTGAAGCTGAAGGAGATCTCCTACCTGCACGCCGAGGGATATGCGGCCGGTGAGATGAAGCACGGGCCTATCGCCCTGATCGACGAGGAGTTCCCTTGTGTTTGCGTGGCACCTCGTGACAGTGTCTACCACAAGATGGTCAGCAACATTCAGGAGATCAAGAGCCGCGGAGGCCCAGTCATTGCCGTTGGGACCGAAGGAGACACCGAACTGCAAGATCTGGTCGATGACTTCATAGGAGTTCCCCCCACTGACGAGATCTTCGCTCCTTTCCTTACTGTGATACCGCTGCAGCTGCTGGCGTACTACGTCGCAAGTGCAAACGGCTGCGACATCGATCAGCCGCGAAACCTTGCCAAATCGGTCACCGTAGAATGATCGGCGGCTGAAATGGTGATTAGGAGACCGGATTGCGACGTCGTCGTGATCGGAGGAGGCCCGGGCGGGGCCGCGGTTTCCGCCTACCTGTCACGAGCAGGTCTCGATTGCGTTCTCCTGGAGCGAGAGCTTTTCCCCCGACCCCATGTCGGTGAGTCCTTGGTGCCCGCCACCACCCGGGTTTTCCGAGAATTGAACTTTCTGAAGCTTCTGGATCAGGCGGGTTTTCCCCGCAAATACGGAGCGGTCTGGACTTCTTCCAATGACTCTCCCGTCTATTCTCACGACTGGGAAGGTCTGGACCTAGATTCTCAGGTTGCCGTGCGCTTTGACGAACGTCAGCAGCCAGGGGTGGCCAGAAACTATACATATCACGTCGATCGGGGAAAGTTTGACCTGCTCCTCCTCCAACACGCGTATCGGCTGGGAGCGCGTGTCTACGAGGGAGTACAGGCCAGCCGCGTGGATTTCTCGGATGACCTGTTTCCCAAGGTGCATTTCTCGATCGGCCGAAAAAAGACCTGGGTTCGAGCCAGAATGGTCGTCGACGCAAGTGGACGCCGGACCCTGCTTGGGAACCAGCTAGGCCTCAAGGTGCGAGACCCCGTCTTCGATCAGTGTGCTTTGCACACTTGGTTCGAAGGGTACGATCGGCGACTCCTGTCACAGAGCGAGGGTATGGAAGACTATATCTTTGTTCACTTCCTTCCCGTGAGCAACAGCTGGATCTGGCAGATCCCAATCACCGGCTCCGTTACCAGCATCGGTGTGGTAACCCAGAAGAAACATTTCGCCAAGTCGCGCCAATCACGGGAGCGCTTTTTCTGGCAGTGTATTGAAACCCGTCCTGATCTGGCGGAGGGTCTCCGCAAGGCCGAGCAGATCCGGCCCCTCAAAGAGGAGGGCGATTATAGTTACGCGATGCAGCGGATCTGTGGAGACCGGTTTGTACTGGTCGGAGACGCGGCCCGTTTTGTTGATCCCATTTTCTCCAGTGGTGTGAGCATCGCCCTCAACAGTGCGCGCCTGGCAAGCCTGGACATCCTGGCCGCGGCAGAAGTGGGTGATTTCTCGAGTGAACGCTTTCAGCAGTCCAAGACCACCGTTGGGCGTGGCATCAAAAACTGGTACGAATTCATCAGTCTCTACTATCGACTGAACGTCCTGTTTACGGCTTTCTTGATGGATCCACGGTACCGACTACAGATTCTCAAGCTACTGCAAGGGGACGTCTACGATGAAGAACAGCCGGAGGTCTTGAGTCAGATGCGAGATTTGGTAGCAGCAGTGGAAGAGAAAGAAGGCCATCCTTGGCATTCGCTGCTGGGAGACCTGACTGCCGATGCCTTCAGGAGGGCCAGCCTCGGAGGGCGGTAACGAGTGATCGTGCGCGGCTCAGGTGCTTTCCCCCCGCAGCCTGGCTTTATCGACCTTACCGGTGGCTGTGTGGGGAAGGCGATTTCGGAACTCAAAGCAATCCGGGATCATGAAGGGAGGAAGATAGGTGCGGCACGCTTCCTCCAGTTCTTTGATCTCCAGCGAGCAGTCCGTACGCTTGACGACGATAGCCTTGATCAAAGCCAATAAGTCATCCTCGCCCACAGCTATGACCGCCACCTCGACCACATCTGGGTGGGCGCTGAGGGTCGACTCGATCTCGCCCAGCTCGATTCGATAGCCCCGCCTCTTGACCATTTCGTCACGGCGTCCCAGGAAGGACAGGCAGCCGGTTGCATCCACTTTCACCCAATCCCCAGTACGGCACACCCTCTCTTCGGCGCGACCAGAGTCGGCCGGCAAGAGCACTTCGGCCGTCTTGGCAGGCCTTTTCCAGTAGCCGCTCATGAGGCAGGGCCCACGGACCCTGAGTTCTCCTGATTCACCAGGACCCGCCTTGCTGCCATCGTCCTTATGAACCCACACTTTAGTGCCCTCGCAGGCCTTTCCAATGGGTAGTCGAGAGGAGTCGCTCCGGGGTAGGTCGCTGACCTGGTAGTAGGTACACACGTTGGTTTCGGTAGGGCCGAAGAGATTGAAGAGTTGTGCCTCTGGAAGCAGCTGCTGAAGACTCCGTAGATGTTTCATGGGGAACACCTCACCCGCAAACAAAATGGTGCGTAGGAAAGGAAGCCGCCCCCCATCCTTCAAAGCACTGCTTGTGACCAGGTCCGTGAGCACCGAGGGCACGGAATACCATACCGTTATCCTTTCTCGCTCGATGAATTCGCACAGCTCCATCGGAAATGCCGAAAGCTCTCTCGGAACCATAATCGTGATCGCGCCTGCTTGAATTGCCGCGAAAAGATCGAAGATCGAGAGGTCAAAATGCAAAGGAGCATGACTGGAGAGCCGATCGCTCTCCGAGACCTGAAAGCGCGTCGCCGCCCACTTGATGAAGGCCAGCGAGGCTGCGTGGCTGATGGCCACACCCTTGGGCTCACCCGTGGAGCCAGACGTATACAGAATGTAGGCAAGGTCTGATCCACCAACACCGGTTGAAGGAGCTGTTTCGAACGACGGGAGCTCCGGCCAGTTCAAAACGATGCTTTGTGGGGGTAGAAGGGGCGCCACTTCTACCTCATTAAGCTCACTCTCGCCTGGATCCGACGCAACAACAACAGCCCTGAGTGATGAGAAGCCAACCAGCTCGGAACCGCAGCGCCGAAGCTGGCTGCCGCTGCTGATCAAGACACTGATCTCGCAGTCACGCATGATCGACAAGATTCGGCCGGCTGGCGAAAACCGATCAAGTGGAACATAGACGCTTCCCGATTTCAGAATCCCAAAAACCGAGACAACCGACTCGATTGACTTCTCGAGCAGAATTCCTACTCTGTCCCCTCTTCGGATTCCGGCGCTAATCAGAAAGCTTGCGAGACGGCTGGAAATATCCTCCAGTTCCCCATAGCTGATATCGTCCTTTCGGCACCTGACAGCCGGTCTGTCGTGTTGTATGGAAGCCCTTCTGGAAAGAAGCTCGTGAAGCAAAACAGGTGCCCTCTCCGGTGTTTCCCCAGCCAATTCCTATCGACAGCCTCTACTACCTAGGAAGCATCTCGGAGGCGAGATCCAGGTGAAAGACTGCCTTGCCCTAAACCAAAGTACCAGAACGCCGATATGAGAAGAGGATGCAAAAACAGCGCCCTCCGCTAATCATAGAGGGTAATCCTGCGTTTTGGGAGACCTTGTCGGTTACGGTTTTTGGTGAAGCAGAGAACTGCGTTCTTGCCCTCAGGCCTGATGGCCGGAAACGACACAAATCTCCCTTCATAGACCGAATGTCTGAGTGAGTTACACCTCGGAGGAAGGCAATCCAGTGAACAGGTACGCGCTGCGCAATCGAACGAAACTCGCCGTCCTGGCCACCAACGTTGAAAAAGCAGCGTCGGTCTGGGATCGCATGAGGGGCCTGCTCGGACACAGTTCCGAAGAATTTAGACCTGGCAAGGGCTTGTGGATAACGCCCTGTCAGTGGATTCACACCTTTGGTATGTCCTTTCCAATTGATGCCCTTTATCTGGACTCCGACTACAAGGTGATCTACACCTGCCGGAATCTGAAGCCCGCTCGCCTGGCTTCACTTAAACTAAGGGCCCGAAGTGTCATCGAATTGCCAGCTGGCACGGTCTCCGAGACGCAGACGACCGTGGGTGACCGACTGGAACTCGAGGCGGTGAAGGAGCGATAGCGATGTGGTGCCGTTTGGTTGTTCCATGCCTTGTGATGGTTCTGGCCCTGGGCCCCTTGGGTTGTGTGCGGAGGCAGCTGTCCAGTTTCGGTTGGGGAAAATCGGGCAAGAACCCCTATCGTCGTGTTTCGCCGGTAACCCTGTCGGAGCATATCCGGACCACCATCAAAGTTTCCACCGAAAACAGCAACGCCACAGATCAAGCCGTAGTTCGACTGCACGAGAGAAACCCGGAACTGGACGAGTTGGCACGTTTTGTAACAGCGAATCCCCACGACCTGGCCTCGCGATGGCGATTGGCGAAGGCCTATACCGCCGAAGAGCTCTACTATCCTGCCTTCCAGCTCTATCAGGAGATCAAGTCGCAAGCGCCCAGAGATCCGAGAGCCAATTTGGCAATTGCTCGAATCTGGACCGCGTGGGGTGATTATTCCCTGGCCCGCCGACAAGCGGAGCGCGCACTAGAGCTTGAGCCGAATTCAGTGGAGGGACTGGGGCTCCTGGGGAGAATTCATCTTCGCCGCAACGACCCGGATCGGGCTAAGACGGCCTTTCTCAAAGCACTCGCGAGCAAACCAGAGAATCCGTCGCTGCTGGCGTGGCTTGGCCAAGCTCAACTGATGTTGGGCAATCAGAGTCAAGCTCGAAAGAATTTGGAGCTCGCTTTGGAGATCAATCCCCAGCTCGCTTTGGCCCGGCGACTGCTCGACCGAGAGCCCCCTCCCGTAGCGGAGGAAGAAGCCGTTGCCCAGACGCCCAGCAGACCTGTCAAGCAAATCTCAGGTGTCGTCAAAACGAAGCGGAACGATCAGCCCCAGCAATGGACCGTGAAGCCGGAAGTCACAACCCCAAGCATCCCCTTGCCCTCTCATGCGATCAAGAAATCGATCGGGCCTGAACCAGCCCATCCCCTCAATTTTTCCGCAGGTCTACCTCAGCCCACCCTGCCCTACTCTCTTCCGTCCGAGCTCAAGAGGTTCCTCCAAGAGTCGACGCCAAATCTTCTGGAAAATGGGAGATCCGTGCTCATTGACACCAAGGTCGAGGCGCCACGCTGGTCTCATGACGAAATCGAAGTGGCCACCGACTCCGGAAATTCATTTCTTATCCCGGTTGTCCTTGCCGATCTTGAAGCTGTGTTGGCTAGCGATTCCCCACCACCGATTGGACCTAATCCCGAGTTGCTGCCGCAACTTCGGATTGAGCTTGCGCACCTACTCGAAGAGCCGAGCGAGCCTGAAGAGCCCCTCGGTCGTCTCGGGCACCTCGATCGATTCAGGTGGCTGGGGCTGAGTGGACTGAACGATTTTCCCAATGAAATCCTGGACCTCGAACGGGATGTCACCAGGACAGCAGCGCTTTTCTCTCCCCCGAGCATCCTCCTGGGAGAAGGCGACATCTGGAATTTGGCGCTGATGATTCTTTTCCTGAGCTTCGCAGCGGTGCCGGTAGGTCGTCGCAAGCGTGTCCTGCCGCGCCGGTTGCAGTCGCGGAGGCGAGCCCCCCTCGCCGCCGCTGAGCCTAACTCTGGCGAAGACACGACTTTCGTGGCGTTGGCGCCCTCCCGAGAGAGTTGGGACTCAGCTGTCCCCGGTTATCTCTTTCCGGTGGCGGAGTTTCCAGCACTCGTAAGTGAACGGATAGGGCCAGTCGCCATTTCCTGCGAAACACCATTCGAGGAAGCCCTCAATATTGCACCAGCCCCTCTTAGCTCCCCCCATCCGACCAACGAAGCTAAGGCCGAGGAACTCGGTCGGGCCGTCAAACTGGCTGTCGGAGCGCTTGTTTTGACCCAATTGGCCATTCCCCTCATTCGTCGCTACCAACGCCAACCGCCCGCCTACCCCGGGACCAGGGCCGCCTGCTAACCGCAGCATCAATTAACTCCTCTGGATTTGCCCTTTCGCGCCAATAATCTCGCGTTTCCTGGTCGGCGATGGTGCCGACCGAGTGGGTCAAGACCCGATACAAGATAATCAAGTGAGATCTCAGGCAAGGGGAAGGGCACGCAACCGGTGCTTGTGAATCATGGAGCCTGAGGGTAAGCTGATTTGGTGGGTTTCTAGGCGAATGGCGATGAAATACTCATGGGTAGCGGGGAAGGCTCGAGGATTGCTAGCAGCGATGCTTTTGTGCCTTGCCCCCGGGACGGCGATAGGGATGGCGGGCACAGCGAACCTGGCAGAGCTTCTGGTCTACATTGGCACCTACACCAAGGGCGAGAGCAAAGGAATCTATGTCTACAGGATGGATATGGGTTCCGGTGCTCTCACACCGGTTGGCGTGACCAACGCTGGTCCCAATCCATCTTTTCTGGCAATTCATCCAAACCACCGGTTCCTGTATGCCGTCAATGAGATCGCTGAATATAAGGGAGAAAAGACTGGCTCGATTACCGCCTTCTCTGTCGATCCAACAACAGGAAATCTGGATTTTCTGAATCGGCAAAGCTCACGGGGTGCGCTTCCCTGTCATCTGGTAGTGGACACTGCGGGCAAGAACGTCCTGCTTGCCAACTACATTGGTGGCAGCGTGTCGGTGTTACCCATCCTGGACGGGGGCAAATTGGGAAAGGCCACCAGCTTCATGCAGCATGAGGGTTCTAGCGTAGACCCCTCTCGCCAGACGAGACCCCACGCCCACAGCATCAATCTGGATCGGACCAATCGGTTTGCAGTTGCCGCGGACCTGGGGATCGACAAGGTTTTGGTATACCGCTTCGATGGGACGACGGGCAAGCTGTTTCCCAATGATCCACCCTCGGTATCGGTGCAGGCAGGAGCGGGGCCGAGGCATTTTGCCTTTCACCCAAGCAAACCCAATGCCTACGTCATCAACGAGCTCGATTCAACTGTTACCACTTTCGCCTATGATCCGAAGTCGGGTGTCCTTGAATCAATCCAGACTCTCTCCACTCTTCCCGAGGGGTTCAAAGGAGTCACACACACGGCCGAGGTGCAAGTGCATCCCTCGGGAAGGTTTGTGTACGGATCCAATCGGGGCCACGACAGCATAGCGATGTTCAAGGTCGACGACGCGACCGGAAAGCTTACCTCGATAGGGCACGAACCCGCCGGTGGCAAAACTCCCCGCAACTTCGGTATCGACCCCAACGGCCGCTATCTGATAGCAGCCAACCAGAAATCCCACACGCTGGTTGTTTTTCGAATCGATCCAGCAGCCGGACGCCTTCAGTCAACCGGGATAGTGGTTAATGTCCCCGCTCCGGTGTGCGTCAAGATGATTTCCCGATAGTCCGGGATTTGCCCTGGCTGGTGCAATGCCGAACACCTGGCTCCTCTCCCTGATATCGAACCGTTTTGGGCGACCCTGGGTTGTCCTACTCTGGGTTCTGAACTCTACGCTGTTTGGGATCGAATTCCCCTACGAGGCCCGGGTGACGGAGCTGGAGGATCTCAACCACAACGTCAAACGGGTACGCATGAGCCTCGTGAATCCGGGGGGCTTCGACTTCAAACCGGGCCAGTTTGTGTTCTTGAAAGTACCCGATGCCTATCTCCTGGAATGGAACGAGAAACACGGGACGGCACATGAGAACGTCTCCCGTCCATACTCCTTTGCTTCCTCGCCCCGCCAGCTACCTCTGTTCGACTTCATCATCAAGCGGGTCGCGGCACCCCGTGGAAAGGACGTTCCGCCCGGTTTGGCCTCAACCTACGTTCACGCTCGGCTTAGTGTCGGCGAGCTGGTCCGGATCAGTCCCCCCCAGGGAAGTCTCTACTTGGGGATTGAAAAGGGTCGTCCCATTGTGGTGATCGCCGGCGGTTCGGGGGCAGCGCCATTCGTGGGCTTATTGGAATATTGGATCGAAAGCGGTGTCGACCAGACCAGCACAATCTCCCTCTTTTTTGGAGTCCGAAACAAGAAGGACCTGTTTCTCCACGACCAATTTACTCGATGGGCATCGGAGCGCAAGAATATTTCATACTTTCCTGTCCTTTCCCACCCTCAGCCAACGGATGAATGGCAGGGAGAGACTGGGTACGTTCAGATCGCCCTCGAAAAGCAGCTCCCCGCCCCCTCGGCAGCCGAGGCGTATCTCGCTGGGCCTCCAATCATGCTGCGAGAAGTGGTGAAGGTCTTGAAGGCCAAGGGAGTTACTAGCGACCGCATTCACTACGACCAGATCCAAGTCCGATAAGCCAGGAACCCCAGGCCTACATCAAGGATGGCCGTGGAAGGAGTCCTCCGTACGATCGGGTGGCGCTACCGGTGCTTCGGGGTAGGTCAGGACTCCTTCGAGCAGCATCTCGCCAAAGTGAAACGAGATCACTGCATTCCGCGACTTTCCTGGTGCCGGAGTAATGTCGATCTCTATATGAGCTGCATGCTCCTTGACCATCGAGTAGGTCGACTCAAGATGGATCAACTTGCTACGATCGGGCTCTACAGTCTTCAAGAGACGCCCAGGACTGAGCACTAGACTCCAGTCGTCATCAGCCTTTCTCAGCATGCCGACCGTGTAAGTGCCCGAAGTGACCTTGACCGATCCCGCCATTACTTCGCCGGTCAGCGTTAGACGGGGTCCCCGAGGACTGACGATATCACCTGTCTTCACTTTCTCCAGATGTGCCTCGTTCACCGGGATCGTGCGGTAGGCCATGATGGCCTCGATGCCACCAGGAAGGATGGCGATCACTCGCTTGTTGAAGTGAGGATGACCCATCAAACCCGCTGTCCCCAACAGGGCCAATCCAACGAACAGTGTCTTTCTCATGATTGCGCTCCTCGGCTAATTCGCTGTTTCGATAAACATCAACGTATTCCTGGAACGGAACACCAAGCCTCAGTATGCTTAGACAGGTCTTAAAGGGTCAAGCCCGCGAAGCAATAGGTAGTGGCGAAGCCAGAGTGACGAGTTTTCAGTGCAAAGGGGAATTGTGGCACGACGACCAGGGAGTCAGGAAGATCAAGGGCAGGGGAGACTGAATCGCCGGCATTTCGTAGCCGCGTCGGTTGGTGTTGCAGCAACTCGGCTCGGCGCGAGCGCCCCGAAGGAAGCTTCCGGATCAACATCCGAGGGGTTGGGCCAATTCTCCTCACGGAGTCCGAGACGGATCCTCTATGTGAGCGACCCTTCCAGTATTGCCAGTCGGTACCTTCCCGAACCAACGACGGTCGAGGCTCTCCAAGAATGGGTGGACCGATTGTCGGCTGGCCGCGTGGATACTTTCGTCCAGGAAGCTTATACACAAGGCTGGACCACCTACTGGAGAGCAGACAGCCTCGAGTACGATGCCCGGCCTCAGCACCGGCGATTTCTGCCCCTGCTAGATCAGGGAATCCAGCCCCTGGAAGTTCTCCTGAATCAGTGCCACAAGCGGGGAGTAGAGTTCCTGGCTGGAATCCGAATCAACGACAATCACGGTCACATTTCCGTTAAACAGGGGGTAGGAGCCGGCTCCAGTTTTCTCGTCAAGAATCCTCATTTGCAGCTCAGGGAGGCTCCGCCAGGTCCCTATTACAGGCTCAGCACGCCACTGGATTTCAGCTTCTCCGAGGTACGAGACTACGTTTTGGGTGTGGCTTCGCGATTAGTCGATCGATTCGCCGTCGACGGGCTGGAACTGTGCTTCCGAGACCATCGTTACTTTCCGCCGGGCCTGGGACCCGAACGCAAATCCCTCATGACGGAACTGGTTCGGCGGGTGAGGCGGATGCTCGATGAAGTCGGCCAGAAAAGGGGAAAGAGGCTCCGCTTGGGAGCAAGGGTCTTCCAGACCCTGGACGAATGCCACCAACTGGGATTAGATCCAGAGACCTGGATCTCGGAAGATCTGATCGACTACGTTGCCCCCAGCGACACCATGCACACCGAGCCGAATGCTCGCTATGAGGAGTTCAGCGGGCTCACCCGCCAGGGAAACTGTCTTCTCTACCCTGGGATGCTCCCCTGGACCAGCCAGCGCATGCGCAGACGCCAAGGAGGGCAGCCGATGTCGCTAGAGCAGCAGCGGGCTGCCGCTGCTAACATGTACGGTGCAGGGGCTGACGGGATTGGGTTCTATAATCATTTCAACCCTTTGTCCTGGGCCCCGTTCTACCCTCAGCAGCTACTCCAGCTCGCCGAGATGCGGGATCCCAAGGCTCTGCTGGAGGGAGACCGTCACTACGTGTTCGAGCCAGGCTGGGCAGGCAGTTTGGGGTTTGGACCGGATAGGGCTTCCACTGGGGCGGTCAAGGCGGATCGGCTGGTCCTCAGGCGGACTCACGGATCGACGGGTCTGTATCGTTTCCGCGTCTGCGAGAACCTTTCCCAGGCGCGCGGTGCCACCCTTCTCTTTCGCGCCTTTGGGGCGAAGGCCCAGGACCGTCTGGAAGCCAGAATCAACGGCAAGTCCATCTCGAATCAGACCCTGAAAAGCAGGACTGACGAAGAGCGAGTGGACCTGAAGGCGGCCGTGGATCCCGACTCTAGCGCGAACTCGGGATTGCCGCCCGTCCCAGAAGTGCCCGCTTCTTTCCTCACCTACTGGATGGATCTCACCGAACCGCCCGCCGTATTCGGCGACAATCAATTGGAAGTCACCCTGGTGGAGGGAGCCCCAGCTGCCACAGGGGATATCGTGATCGATGAACTCGAGGTTTTTGTCAAGGGATAGCAGAGTATCGCTCCGAGCTGTCCTTCTTCCTCGGCTAAAGGAGAGATGAGTATGTTTGGAATTGATTCAGAGCGACCCGTATGGCTGCGATTGTTTGCAGGGTGGGTTCTTCCGATCATGTGGATGGCCGTGGCGTGCACGTCTCCGCCCCCGGAGCCTGAGACGCCAACATTACCAGCTCCAACCGAGGGCATCACTGGCATGACCCAAGGGGGTCCCGACCTTCAAGTTCCCCCCAATACGCCCGAGGGGAAAACCTGGATCTATCAACTCGGACTGCCGTTCCAGGCAGACCAGGACACCGGAGGGTACTTCTGCAACATTCGCGTGGCCGGGTACAAGGGGACCGACTTCGAGAACGGCGCCGATGTCGTCCTTTTCGATGACATCACCGACGTCAGTAGCGAAGGTGCGGTCCCGATCACCCGGAACCACCGCGAACCCAACCCCAACTCAAAGCCGCCCAACCAAGAAGCGATCATGGTCAAGTACCCGGTCATGGGGGGCTTTGTTCCCCGAGGTGCGAAGCGGCCTGATGGCTCTCCCCATCCCCACGCGGGCACCGGCTTCGGTATCAACCAGGCCATTGCCTGGCGGACCGAGTTTCTGGGCCCCCCGCCCTACGGCGTCAACATGTTTGGACGAAATCCCCGCACCAACGAGTTTGATGATCTGAGCCAGATGTATGGCTACAAGGAGATTCACCAGTTCTCCTACGACGGCGCCTCGTTCCAGGTCGTCAAGACTGAACGCGTAACCTCCGAGGACCTGCTCTCCGGCTGGGAGCTGAACACCGGGTTGATGAATGCGATCCCCGACGGGGATGACCTCATTCTAGCCATGGGGGGCAAGAGAGTGGGGCAGCGTGGCGGATCTGGCATGGCCCGTTGGAGCAGGGTGGACGAGCAATGGAAGGTGGTTTCGTTCGTTCCGGTCACCGGTGCCGACAGTTCTTCAGAATCCAGTCTTATCCGGGACCTCGACGGGTCCCTGCTCTTTACCTGTCGCGGCAGCCGGGGCCCGCACACGGTCGAGGCTTCTGAGTCCGCCACTGCTGGGAATGACATCAGGGTCTGGCGCTCTCAGGACAATGGAGAGACCTGGCAGAAGACGATTCATGTTCGGGGACTGATCTCTGCCGCCCCCATCACGCTAAACCGGGCGGCCGACGGCACCCCCTTCATCGCGGCCAATCTCTATCAAGTGTTTCTGGAAGGCCTGGGCCGTCTCAAGATCCCCCACGACTCCCAGGGTAGGCCCGTCCTAGGAGGCCGCTCCCGACATACGCTTGGGATCTGGCCTCTGAACCAGGACAGAACCGGGCTCGAGACGCCCATCGTGGCTCGAGATCTGAGAAAGGAGTTCGGGCCTCCTCCCGGCGAGACCGCTTGGCGAGTGGATCATCCCTGTTCCATGATTCTGCGCCTGGCAGACGGTGAGTGGCACAATGTGGTCGCTATGCGAATTCTGGAATATGGAGAGCTTACACATAGGCAAATGCCGACCAGCCATTCCGGGGCCTACCTGGAAGAGGTAATGTCGGCCGGAGAGCCCATTGCAGGGTGGAATTTCTGAGTGTAGGAATCGGAGAAAATGGGGTTTGTTTCCAGGGAGCAAGCGATGAATCGTAAGCCGAAGAATCACTGGCAGCTGTTGACGGTACTCCTTCTGTTGATACCCGGTTGTGGGTCGTCTCAGGAGCAGGTGGATACAGAAGCAGGTTTGGAAAGGGTTGCCTCTGGATTCTCTCCCAACGGAGAAATCCAGGTCCTTCGAGACGGGGAAGTGGTAGGGACGATTCCGGCCGAGTACGTCCCGCTGGAATACCCTGAAATGCCCTGGAGAGGGGACCCTGGCATCGGTGCCAGTCAAGACGGTACCCTTTATGTCTCCCTTTACCACAGAATTTTCTACTCCAAGGACGATGGCCGAAGCTGGGATTTTCACCCCATCCCGGGTGAAATTCTCAAGCCACCCGAAGGGTCAACCGCCGGCAGTGTGGGCAACTACGATTCCTTCCTGGTTTTGAGGGATGGGACCCTGCTTTGGGCCTATGGCGGCTCCGGGGAAACAGATCACGTGATTCGCAGCACGGATGGCGGAGAGACCTGGGAGCCCTGGAGCCGAATCGAGGAAATGTCTCCCTACGATTCGGCCGGAGGCAACCAGAACTGTATGCAGGAGCTTCAGGATGGAACCCTCCTCTGGCCCACACGGCTGGGACCTCGGCGGGAGTATCTGGAGAAGAGACGCAAGCAGATCGAGGGTGGGGGCTCCTGGACCGGTCCTCCCTCCTGGGCTACCTATCTGTACCGGTCCCAGGACGGAGGCCGCAGCTGGGGGGACAAGAGCCTGCTCCAGGAATGGGGCACCGAGACCCATGTCTTCCAGCTCAGCTCGGGGCGGCTGCTGGCTGCGATTCGTTACCAGCGTCCGCAGGAGGCTCCGGCCCCAGCCAACGAACCTGACTATCTTCGGGATGCCGACCAGGATACCAGCCGTCCCAATCCTCCCGGGATGCGTCCGGGCCGGGGCAACCAGAGTACCGTGGGCAAGCGAGTGCTACTCGCTGACTCCAGCGATCGAGGGACGACCTGGAGCGACCTCCGGCCCGTCTGGCGGAAGGAGGGCGGGGCCATGGATATCGCCTTCGGAGAGGCACACGGGCACCTCTGCCAGCTCTCGGACGGAACCGTGATCCTCGTCCACGAGCGACGCTATCCCTACGAGCGCGGCGACATCAGGGCACGCATCAGCCGAGACGAAGGTCGCACCTGGCTTCCGGAGGTCTATCGGCTCAGCTCTGGGCACGGTTATGGAGCCAGTGTCGTCCTGGCGGATGACACCATCGTCACAGCGGTTGGTAATTCCCCGCTGGACGAGAAGGGACGCAACCCCAGCGGAAAGTGGATCGCCCAGGTAGTCCGTTGGCGCCTGGACGAGTAGGAGAAAGGGAAGCCCAGCCTCTTTTTCCTGCGACATTCGCTTGTTCGATATTCTGCGGTTCGTGATTCAGCGGTTGCTGCCTCCAGAGCGGGAAAAGTCTGAATGTCGAACCCCAAAACAGCGAACAGCAAAGGTCAAAGTGTTTCCCTGGCGACATTCGACGGTTCGATGTTCGGCAGTTCCTTGTTCAGCGGTTTCCGCCTTCGGAGACAGGAAGGCTAAAATGATGAACCCCAGAACACCGAACAAACGAACTCCGAAGTGAAGAAAGGAGAAGCAAGTGTCTATAAGACCTATCAAAAGAGTCGCTGAAGCCCAGCCTACAATCGAGGGCGCCGGTGTGCGATTGCGCCGCGCCTTCGGTTTTGGGAAGACCAGCGACTTCGATCCGTTTCTCCTGTTGGACGATTTTCGGAATGAGAATCCCGATGATTATCTTGCCGGTTTTCCCTGGCACCCCCATCGGGGGATCGAGACGATCACCTACGTCCTCGCCGGGGAGGTTAGTCACGGTGATAGCCTGGGGAACAACGGCCAGTTGAGGGCAGGGGACGTGCAATGGATGACTGCGGGAAGTGGGATTCTTCATCAAGAGATGCCTCGGGGTGATACCCAGGGAAGGATGCATGGATTCCAGCTATGGGCGAACTTGCCCTCCTCACTCAAGATGTCTTCTCCTCGCTACCAAGATGTTTCGGCCCCTGACATTCCGGAAATAGTCGATGATGATGCCACTACGGTGCGTATTGTCTGTGGCGAATTCTGGGGCAAGAAGGGGCCGGTAGAGGGCATCGCTTCAGATCCCCGGTACCTGGATATCTGGGTACCACCCGGCCAGCGAAAGTCTTTCCCGGTAGAGGCGTCGCGGCACGCCTTCGCTTATGTGTTCGACGGTGCGGGGACTTTCCGCGACGCCTCCCAGCCGCTTGCCGTCCAAACCGACCAGGTGGGGGCAAGCGACGGTGGAACACTCGACGAAACGGGGAATCGGTCGCTGGTACTCTTCGACTCGGGTGATGAAGTGACAGTGCAGGCTGGGGGAGGCGGAATTAGATTCCTACTGGTCTCGGGTAAGCCGCTCGAGGAACCGGTTGCCTGGCGTGGCCCCATCGTGATGAATACCGACGAGGAACTGCGGACGGCATACGCGGAGCTCCGTGCAGGGACTTTCATCAAGTCGCAGTGAAGCGTCGGGTCCTTTCCCGAGCTGACAGCAATGGGAGCCACGACTGTCGGAACATCCCGCCACCATCGTTTGGGGAAGAGGCTCTGCAGAATTTACCTACCTCTCCTACTCTCGCGATCACGGTGGAGTTTGAGTGACTCTGCAAAGAGAGAAAGTCCTCTTCGCCGAAGAAGGCTATCTGATCCTGGAGGGCTTGCTATCGTCCCAGGACCTGACGCTCTTCGCGGAGACCCCGCAGACACAAATTTTCAATGAGCTCTACTCTCCAACCCCCCGACCTGGCCATTCTCGCCGTCTACTTCGTTGTAGTGACTTTCCTGGGTGTCGTGGTCGGTCGAAAGAAGACCAACACCCTCTCCGACTTTTTCATCGCGGGGGGCCGCTGGGGGCCCTTCGTCGCCTTCATCTTCGTCTTCGCTTCTGCTGTGGGTGGAGCGGAGGCGGTGGTAGTCGCCGGCGGTGCCTACAGAAGCGGTCTGTCGGGAGTCTGGTACTGGTTGGCTGGCATCTTTGGTGTCATCGTCTACTACCTGTTCTCCACCATCTACAAGCGCTCGCGGGTTTTCAACCTGGCGGACTTTTTCGGGATGCGCTTCGGACCCAACATAGCCACCTTCTACGCCGTCTATGGGACCCTTCTACTGCTCTTCCAAGTCGGCGTTTTCGCCTTGGGCGGCGGAAAAAGCATCGCCGGACTCTCTGGGCTCTCCGTAGATCAGTCGGTGTTGGTGGCCAGCTTGGTGGTAGCGTTGTATCTGGGAGCGGGTGGACTGATGTCCTCCCTTCTCACCGATATCTTCCAAGGGGTTCTGGCGCTCACTGCCTTTTGTTTTCTCCTGCTTCCTTTTCTCTGGGAAGCGGCCGGCGGGTTCGAAGGACTGCGCCAGCTTCCACCAGAGGTATGGTCGCTTTCTTCGGCGGAACTCCCGCTGAGCTATGTGACTGCGCTCATCTTCTCGGGCACCTTCGGCGCGATCGCCTCACCCTTTCTATTCAGTCTGCTGGTCGTGGGCAAGGACGAACGAGCGGCTACCCAGTGTGCCTGGGGACATCTCTGGAAGCGCACCATCACCATTCTGTTTGCCATCTACGGCATGCTATTTTTCCTCTACAAACCCGGTCTCAGCGATCCGGAGCAGGCCTGGGGTCTCGTCATGAAGGAGATCCTGCCAGCGGGACTGCTGGGCCTCCTCATCGCCAGTTTCTTCGGCGCCCTGATGTCGACCGTCGACACCATGGCAGCGTCCAGCTCAGCCCTGGTGGTCGATCACATCTTGAAAGTCAGAATCCTGCCTTCCCGCAGCCCTAAGTTCTATATGAGGTGTGCCCGAACCTGGGGCTTCTTCGTCGTCTTCTTCTCTTACTTCATCGCGCGCCAGTTTGACTCCATCAAGGAGTTCATTGAGTTTCTCGGACCCCTGGTGCTGCTGATGAGTGTTCCACTGTTTTTCGGAGTTGTCTGGCGAAAAGCCAACCGACAGGGAACCTGGGCTGGGCTGGCATCCGGGGCACTGCTCTATCTTCTCTGCCGCTTCCTGGACACCTCTGCCGGTGCCCGGTTCCAATTGGAAGCTCTTCCATTTCTGCCCGGGGTCTGGGCCGATCACTCGTTCGCCTTCAGGACCTTCATCCCCTCGATTGGCTGTGCGCTGACGTGCTTTCTGGTAAGCCGTGCCACCCAGGAGGAGTCACGAACCCTTTTGAACCGTTTTTATTGCGTCATGAACACTCCCATCGGTCAGGAAGCGAAACTCAGTGCGGTCGGGATTCACTTGCCGGCCATGGGAGAGGAGAGGGTCCAGGGCCCGGAGGATCTGAACGAAGAAGCTCTGGAGGAACTCTATCAATCCTATGCGGCCTACAAAGTGCGGGGATCGACCAGTTCGCTGGAAATTGTACGGGAGCCGGGACTCGATTGGTATTACCGAGGGTTCATCTGGGTAAGTGCGTGCTGTTTCCTTCTCGTTCTTCTTCTCTGGCTGGGTGCGCGGCTGATGGCCCACCTGAGCCTGGCTTCGCAGTAGGCGGTAAGGACGGTCCCCTATGACGAAAGCCTGGGAATCGCTTATACTGGACGTAGCCTGAAATGAGTTTCCTTCGCCGACTAGTGATCAAAGTCGCCCACGAGCTTCGCGACAATCCGGAAGCCCGCGCCAAGGCCGCACAGGTGTTGGAGGACGACGTCAAGCCCCGTGCCGAGAAGGCCTGGCGCGAAGCCCAACCCAAGATCGACGAAGCGAAACTGGACCTCAAACGGTTTGCCCGAAAGGTGCGTGAGGAATATCGGAAAGGCCGCTATGGTGAGTAGACTTCAGTGCCCGGGCACCAAATCCTCGATGCGCCATGAGATTGTTCGGCCGCGCTGGTCGAACGAATATCGTTCTCGAGAATGTCGACCCCGTAGCGTTGCCGGTACTCTTCAACAATGGGCTGATTGAAACTGTATTGGTCCCCGAATTCAGCGGGAAGCACATAGGAGCGAGTACAAAGGTGCAGTCGGCCGGGGTCTCGGCCAACATGTCCTGCAGTATTTGAAGGCGATATTGGCGCACCTCCTCGTAGGCGTAGCAGAGAACTCCCCAGTGTGGCCGCCCCGGCCCTTCTGGCGGGGGCGGCCATTATCCGAAACGAATCAGCCAGCCTGGATTGTTCTCTTGACCTTGTCAAAGGTCATGCGTCTGCCGCTCCAGTAGGCGTCGGTGGACATGATGCAGGCGATGGAATGGCTGTACCCGGCATCGACCGAGCAGTAGAGGCGCTTGGAGTCCTGATGCCTCAGCGCGTCCAGCCAGTTGTTCATGTGGTTGGTGGTGCCTGGGGCGGCCGGGATGTCAACCATGTCCCCCAATTTGCCTTTGGAATCCACACCCTTGCCCGTGAAATGCCAGTCCTTATCGGGGTCGGCGTTGACTTCCTGGGAGCCGTCCATCCAGTTCCCACCGCCACCGGCCTGGAAACTACCCAGAGTTCCGTGGGCCCGCGTATTTCTGCCGTAGCTATTGATGAGGTTGGTGGAATACACGGCCAGAGCCTTCTTGCCATCCTTTTCGTACTCGAGGGCCGTCTCGAAGGTGTCCGGGTTTTCTCTCCAGTCCTTCCACTGATAGATTCCCCCATGGGCCACGGCGCTGACGGGGGTGGACAATCCACCCAGCATGTGGGCTACGTCGATGCCGTGTGTCATCCACTGGTCAACTATGCCGCTGGAGAAGTCCTTGAAGAGGCGGAAACAGCGTAGGATTCGCGGATCGAAGGGGCGATGTGGTTTTCCCATGAGCCAGGTGTTCCAGTCTAGATCAGACTCTTTGATCCAAGCCAGGTCCTTGCCTCTTCTAGCCCATCGGTAGGGGCTGTAGGCATTCCACTGGATTTCCAACTTGACTACGTCGCCGATGATTCCGTCAGCGATCATCTTGGCGGCCTGACGATACTTGGGCCAGGCGCGCCTCTGGGTTCCGATCTGGACGATGGTTCCAGCCTTTTTGACCGCGTCCAGTGCGGCGTTGGTTTCCTCCAGGACATTGCCCATGGGCTTTTCGCAGTAGGCGTGCTTGCCCGTCTCTGCCGCCAACTTGAGAATCTGGGCATGGGCATGGTCGGGAGTGGAGATGATCAATGCATCGAGTTCATTGTCTGCCAGGATCTCTTCGTGGTGGCGGTAGACCTTGGGAGCCTTCCCCGACTTCTCCTTCACCAAGGCTGTGGCCTTGTCGCGGCGGTGATTCCAGAGATCACAGATCGCCACCAGGTCAGCGTTGAACGGTTGGTTGTGTTTGAAAAACTCCTTCATGAGACCGGTGCCACGACCTCCAGGTCCCACGATTCCGACACTGATCCGGTTGTTGACGTCCCGACTGCTGATAGGGGCGGGAAACCCGGCCAGGGCGAATCCCGCTCCCATTCCGGTTGACCGGGTGAGAAAGGAACGCCGGCTGATAGAAGATTTGCTCATCTTGGTCCTCCTTGGGGTGTTATTCTTGCAGGACGACGATCCAATGCCGTCCCGAGGGCGATTGAAGGTTCGATTCGGTTAGCTTACCCGAAGAGACCCTAACGATCAACACTAACAATCGAGCAGATCGGCCGAGTCACTTCGTACCTGATAATTTTGCCACCGTGGCCCAGAACCCGAGGGCAGGTATTTGCCCCAGCCCGCAGGGTACTCGGAGTCAACTGCTTTGCGCTGTTCTTGCAGCTCAGACATGGGTAGACTGCCAGTATTACGAAGTGCGGTCCGACAGAGCCGCGAACGACGTGACTTTTCAAGCGAAATGATCCCAGGTTCCGAGCAGAGAGCCGGACAACAGCAAAATCTCCCCCGAGACGACAGACAGCATTGACCAAGGACCCTAAACCTCAGGTATCCTTCCACAGAGAATGAACCCCTCGAACTGGTTTGATGACGACACTTTCTGGGAGACGCTGGAAGGCTTCCTCTTCTCCCAGTTTCGTTCTAGTGATCTCACGACCCGCGAAACCGATCAGATCCAGGCCCTCACGAGTCCGTCACCGGGTGCAGCCGTACTCGATCTTTGCTGCGGACCTGGCTGGCACGTGCTGGAGTTCGCGCGCCGTGGCTTTAGGGTCACAGGTGTGGATCGGACCCAGCGATACATCGAAGCGGCAGCAACCGCTGCTCGATCCGAAGGACTGGCACTGGAACTGGTCCAAGGAGACATGCGCGACTTCAACCGACCGCAAACATTCGATCTGGCGCTGAACCTGTTTAGCTCATTCGGTTACTTTGCAGACGCGTCGGACGATCTCCAGGTCCTTAGAAATCTATACACTTCGCTGACACCCGGTGGAAGCGTTCTGATGGAAATGGGGGGAAAAGAAATCCTGGCCCAGGGATTCGAGGCTCGGGCCTGGCATCGGCATGCCGAACGCGGCGAGTTTCTGCTAGAAGAACGTATCGTTCACGATGGATGGAGCGCCATCGAGAATCACTGGATCTGGATGCGAGGCTCAGAGCAAAAGGAGTTCGCCTGGACGATTCGAATCTATTCTGGAGCCGAATTGAGAGGACTTCTCCTCGAGGCGGGCTTCTCGGCAGTAAAGCTTTACGGAAGCCTGGCAGGCACTCCATACGACCAGGATGCCCAGCAGCTTGTCGTAGTAGCCGCGAAATAACAGCTCTCACTCGGGTGTACGAAGGGGACGCACCAATGAACCGCGACGGGAAGACAGCCATCGTGTTCCGATCTCTGCAGGAAGAGCCACCCATCAGGACGAGCGTCCTGCTCAGCGCCCTGCTCCTCGCAGCCGGTTTCGGGTGCTCGAAACCAAGCGACGCACCAGCTGAAAGACGAGTCGCTGCCAAGAGTCGTGCGTCAAAGAAAGACTGGCACGCCGAGAGGAAGAGTCCGCGTTGGCGTGACGAGTCAGTGCTCAAGGCGGACTACGGATACTGAACTGCTGCCCGTCGAGCCATAGGTCCGACAAGACTTCGGACTGGGGACCGAAGCTACTTTTACTTTAAACTCCAAGCTACGGGGGCTGACTTGCGTACCCTTTCCCACCAGGAGGCGAGGCGCACATATGATCGAGTCGGCGCGTCGCAGGATTCCCAGCGATTCTACGAAGAAATCGCCGTCGCACGGGTTCTCCTGCACGGAGATTTCGCCTCCGCGGAGTCGGTCTTCGAGTTCGGCCCTGGGACCGGCCAGTTCGGACTGCGCCTCTTCGAAGAGTATCTGTCCGACACGGCGCGCTACCACGGAGCCGACCTCAGCCCAGAGATGGTTCGACTAGCCAGAGCCCGACTCGAGTCACACTCGCCACGGGCGGAAGTGATCCTGACTGAGGGCGGGCCTCCCATCGATGAACCCACTGCTTCCTACGATCGCTTCGTGTCGAACTACGTCTTCGACCTGCTTTCCCATGACGACATCCGGGCGGTACTTCGAGAGGCCCATCGGATTCTCGGGCCGGATGGTTTGCTTTGCTTGTCGGGTTTGAGCAGCGGGATTGGTCTCACTTCGAGGTTCGTGGCCAGCGTCGTAGGCTGGATTCAGTCCCTGCGTCCCTCCATGGTAGGTGGTTGCCGTCCCCTCGATCTCTTGCCCTTCCTGAAGGAGTCGGAATGGCAGGTGCAGCACCACTCAAAGGTGGTGGCATTCGGCATCCCCTCTGAAATCGTGGTGGCGAAGCGGCGTTAGCAGGTCGCACCGTAGAGACCCGCGTCGTCGGCTCCCGAGCTTCGCCGTGATCTTGTAGTGATTGATGCTCTGGCCTATCACAATCTATTCGCCTCAATCTCCGGTCGGCACCAGCCGCTTCAGTTCTTCGGACAAGTTGAGAACGACGTTGATCTGGGTAGGCAGTCGTACCTCTTCTTTCCTCACACCCTTCACCATGACGAAGCGCCGCCCGTCCGGGGTCAGGTCGTAGTTACATCCTTTAAAAGTCCGGAGGGTTCCATCGAAGAGCTCCCCGGTTTTGCCGACTCTGAGATCAGGTTGCGTCTGAAGAATAGGAACCGCCATCATCTTCGACTTATTGCGATAGATGATCTCCTTCCCGTCAGGTGACCAGAGCGGGCAACTACCACCCCCCGTCGTGATGGGGACCAGACCTCCCCTGCCCGGATACTGTTTAGCATAGATTTCGTCTCTTCCAGAACGATTGGAGGTGAAGGCAATCCAGTTCCCATCTGGTGAAAAAACCGGGGATCGTTCTCTGAACCGGGTTGCATGGACTGGCTCTGCCTTTACATCACCATCGAGCCGTAGTGCAAGACGGTTGAGCTTGGTATCGGTGGCGCGATAGACCTCACCCATGCCACCTTCACCCAGTTTTGAGGTGATCTTGTAGTGGGAGATGGTTTGGCCGATCAACGGAATCTCCAGGATACAGGGGAGTCTATCTAACGAATACTAGAGCCTTGGGTCAGGAAGGGCAATCTGACGGGGCATGGTTTTTACCTCGAGAACTAACTCTTGCCGTGGCTATAATGGTCAATCGTGTAAGACGTCCGGAGTCTAATAATGGAAACGAATAGAATTGCACTAGCAGTCATCGTTCTCACGGTGATGTCGGCGAACTCCACACTTGCTGAGAATGATGAAATAGTCGACTTTAGTAAACAAACGACGCCCGTCTGCGAATTGACCGATCTGAAGGTGAAACCGCCATCAGGCTGGTTCAACGTGCCGATTCAAAGCGACGACGTTAGGCTCAGGGGTTGCCAGATGATGCGCACTGGACAGAATGAGGAGTTGCTCGGCATACTGCGCGTGCTATCGGTACGGCTACCAGTCACGAAAGAGAGTCCCCCATGGTTCGATACATTGGTTTCAATGGAGGCGAAACTGATCGCCCAGATGGGCTATAGCCTCACTGAGGTGATATGGAAACGCGACAGTGTGCCAATCTCTGGGCCCGGTTTCAAGAACGCACGAGCCATAGGATTAAAGGCCACGATCGAAGGCAACGACGTTCCGCAAGAAGCACATTTTCTCGTATTCGAGAATGATGAAGCGAAGTTTATTGTGACTCTTCTAACACCCTCAAAGAGCGTTGAGGATAGCATCCATTACAAGCGCAACACCAGCGACTTTGGCGTATTGATACGAAACTTTAAACGGAAGAAATAGGGGGTCCCTTGACCTTGAACCCTTCAGAGGTTCCTGCCGAACCCAGATTCACCCCCGCGTCGGAACCAGCCGCTTGGTTAGACCAAAGTCCATCACCTTCACGCTCCGCCGGTCATTCTGGAGTAAGCTGAGTAAGTGCCCCCGATCCTGACCTGAAAACCTTAACCAGGTGAACGCTCGCTCTGGAACAACAGTTTCTTTTCTCGAGTGGGGCCAACGCGGCTGGGGGCACCACTGACCTGATACTCCCCCACAACGGCGTCCGCTTGACCTCCACCGAGAACAAGTCCATTCTGCCCTGGTACGGGGAGGAATCAGACCTGCTCGCAAGGGTTCTCACCCTGATCCTGGCCTTTTCTGTGGCCTCCGTCCCAGCAGCAGGGTTGGGCAAGTTCGGCTACCTTCTTGATTCCCGATTTCACGTCATTTCCCAAGGCTCGCCGGCAGGGTCCTTCGTGCTCCTGGGAGGGGATCAACTCCTGAGCCTGAGCAGCGACAACGGCGGCACCGTCCGGGTGAGCCGGGACGGTGGGAAAACCCGGAGCCATCTGGCTACCATGTACGACGGTCCGGGCCCGGGACGCCCCACCGGGATCACGTCCATTCCCAATGTGGAGACGGCTCTGGCCCTCAAGACCCGGAAGGGCGTCATCATCTGGATCTACCGGGATTGGGAAAACGGCAGCTGGTCCTGGGATGACGAGAAGGGTGAGGCAACCGAGGCCCGGCGGGATGTCTGGTCCATACGCAGCCTGGACGGGGGGAGGACCTGGGTCGACCGGCAGCGGGTCTTCGAGGGCTACTGCGGCGCCCTGATTGACATCATCCAGACGGAGGAAGGACAGGTGGTGGTGCCCATCCAGCGCTATCTGCCCAATCCCGGGCGCCATGCCACTTGCACCTACGTCTCGGAGGATGATGGCAAGACCTGGAAACGGAGCAACATCATCGACTTCGGCGACCAGGGCCACCACGCAGGGGCCTACGAAGGCACGCTGGCGGAGCTGGCCGGGGGCAGGCTCTACATGCTTCTCCGCACCAATCTGGACCGCTTCTGGGAGGCCTTCTCCGAAGACCACGGCTACTCCTGGCGGGAGCTGCGCCCCAGTTCGATCGACGCCAGCAGTGCCCCCGGCTACCTGAGACGGCTGGCCAGCGGCCGGCTGGTGTTGGTCTGGAACCGGCTCTATCCCCAGGGCAAGTCCGAGTACCGAAGACACGCCGAACAGGCATCGCTGTATCCCGCCAGCCGGCACCGGGAGGAACTGTCCATCGCCTTCTCCGAGGACGAGGGACAAAGCTGGACGCGACCAGACGTCTTCGTGAGGGGAGAGCGGGTCTGTTATCCTCAGATCTGGGAGCGCCGGCCGGGAGAGATCTGGGTCAGCTATGTGGCAGGTAAGGAGTGGACCATCAACCTGGTCGGCACCAGGGAGGCCGACCTGGTGGGCACCGGCCGGGTGGAGAGCTTCGACCTCAAGGTGCCACGGTAAGGGGACGGAGTCACAGCAAGGGCAAGGGCGAGGGTAAGAAAAGGACACGAAACTGGGGAGGTCCCGAAGGACAAGATCCTGAAGTTGTTTGACGAATTCTCTAACGGGATTCATAGCTAGGTGCGGTTTCAACGGATCGATTTCGATCAAATCGGACTCTGTCTGTAAGATCTGGTGCCGACTATTACACCCCCCCCTTCAAGTGAGCCGGGAACTCCCGGTGCTCGTCTTAGAAGGTCCGCCCTTCCTAATCTGACCTTTCGAATTGCGCCCTACCGTCCACCACCATTCTGAACCCGTTCTCAAACTCCACCAGCGCCCATGGCCCCGCCGTAATGGGCAGGCCCGCCTTCCTTGCTGAAAGAGCTAGGAGGTTCTCACTTCTCGTGATCACCTTGCCCCTCATCCCCAGGGGAGATCAGGATCATGCCCTGCTCGTTCCGCATCCCTTCGCCTCGCCAGATGATCGTGTCGCCGATTTCCAGGTCGAGGGCATCATCAGCCGGATCCACTCTGCGTCTACCTGAACCTCAGCGAGTACAGATCCGCATCCTTCATCACGAAGCGCAGGCGGACCGGCTTGCCAGAGAGCGGCCGCACATCCTGGTTCCCCTTCCAAGTGACGACCCGCTCGATCTCATTTCCTATGAGTTGGTCTGAGTCGTCGAGGGCATAGCCGGCAAACGGCTGGCCGCCTGGACTCTGGATTTCCACCCGGATGCCTCCAGGAGCAGAGGTCGAGAAGTTTACGACCAGTTCGCTTCCACTGAATCTCAGGGGCCGGGTCAGGAACTCTCCTCCCCTGTAGGGTGCATTTACCGACACTAAGCCGTCTGTTCTCAGAGTGTATCGCCTGAGCTGGTGGCCAGGTTGGCCGTACTCGTGCTGGACGTAGAGGGAGATTTCCTCAGCTCCTGTGGGGACCAGATTCAGAGAGGGGTAGTTGGTACGGGACGTCCAGTTTTGTAGACCGATGCCCGGGCGCATGAAAGCCTCTAGGAAGGCACGCTGGTAGCGGGTTCCGCCCCTGCTCGTGAGCAGGACAGCATCCGAGCAGTCGCGGAAGTACTTGGGGTCAACCTGGAGCTTCCGGGCCTGCTCTTGACTCACCACCTGCCGGCCTGGCAGGAAGCGGGCAGCAACGGACAGGTAGATATGTGGAGCACGGAAGTAGGGGCTGGTCTGATTGGTGTAGATGTGCTCCATGGGATCGTCTCCAGGGTCCATCATCTGAACCGGTGTCCAGCTGAGGAAGTCGGTAGAGGTGGTGCGGCCCACCCAGCGGACGTTCCCGGTCCAACCCTCGTAGTGGACAGGTTTGCCGGGGTCCCTCCTCCAGGCCCGGACGTAGCAGACGTATCGACCCTCATGGGGCGACCAGAAGGTCGGGCTGGGAGTGGTGTCGGTAAAGCCGTGGAGTGAGGGGCCAATCAGTGGCTCCTCCTGGATCTTCTTCCATCGAATCCCGTTCGGCGAGGTGAAACCTATGAGGCCGTTGCTGAAGCGCTTGTCCTCGGATATGGGGAAGAGGCCCCCTAGGCCCTTGTATCTCTGGGAGGAAGGAATCCCGGGTCGAGTGTCCACAAACGCGATGAAGTTGTGGGGTACGGGCGCATACTCAGAGCCCAGAACGACGTTGTTCTTCCGCGTCCCGGCGACCTCGAAGAGACCCAGATCGGGCTTCTCCCAGTGGATGCCGTCAGGACTCTCTGCGTAACAGGTCACCTCGTCGCGGCTTCCGTCCGGCGTGGCGTTGGGCTTTCCCCGGTAGTACATCCGGTAGGTGTCCCCATCGTGGAGCACGGTCACGTAGGCACAGAAGGCACCCTCCCAGGGCCGATCGAATCTCAGGGCCACTTCTGCCGGACGAGGGTGGTGGAGAACGAGTCGAGTCCCGAGCAGCTCGTCTACCAGGTAGTCATCCACGAACAGCTCCAATCGGGAGCCGATGTCCAGGCTCCCCTGGGAGCTGGGTTGCTCTGCCAAGGCACTTTCCACCCCTAAGGAAAGCGCAAGAGAAGCCACGCACAGAGTCGCCAGTCTCATCCTCATCGTCCATCCTCCTCAGCGAAAGGGAATTACGGTTCTCAGTGGAACCCAGGCTAGCAAGGAGGAGGGGGAGGATCAACAGGGGTTAGCGCGGGACGGGAACCAGGCGAGACGCCTTCAGCAGAGTGCCATCGGGGCCTCCTTTCCGGCTTCTGTACGGCTAGGTCTATACTCCGCCGGTCCAATTCCTGCTCCACACTCTCGGCACCTCAGTGGCGGAGATAACGCGAAGCGGACGCTGAGGTCCCCGAAGAGCTAGGGCACCGTCCTGAGATCTTTCTAGATTGTGAGCCGTGACTATCACCTTCTGGGAAATCCCAGGAGTGTTGTCTGAGTCGTTCCCAAGCGTAGCGCGAAGGCGCCCTTTGGAGAAGATCTGATTAAGTGCCGCAACGATTAGGTGGCTGTCCTTCTGGTCGAACCAACTTTGGGTGAGGTCTATGAAAGAACGAAGTGTAGGGGGATCAACTGTGCGAAACTTCGACGAGAAGTGAGATGGCGTCGCTTCGCGAACTCGACCCGTCGCGCTCGCCACAAACGTATCGGTATTTACAGAACGCTGTACTAGGTAGCGAGTGACCAGCGCGTGGCGTGGATGCTGACCTTCTCGCCGGGCTGGTCGATCTGGTAGTAGACCGTGAGGAGCTCCCGGGGCTCGATCTCGGCCGTGGCCGGATAACCCATGTCGGTGTTGGGCGCATCGTCGCGCAGGATAATTTCCTGGTCCATGGGCCAGGTTCTCCCGCCGTCCCCGGAGACACAGGCCCTGCAGCCGAAGGGCTCGGCTCGCCGTCCGTAGGTGCACAGGAGGCGCCCGTCGTTGAGGATCAGGAGGTGACCGGGCTGGTCGTAGCCGTACAGTGGAGTGGCTTCGGGATTGCTCCAGGTCCGGCCTCCGTCCAGTGAGCGGCTGGCATAGTTGTAGCCGATGCTCAGATGGTGGGTGCGCAGGATGCAGTAGATCTCATCCTTTGCCACTTCGGCGATGTGGGGCTCGGTGAAGCCGTATTTCTCGAGGTCCTCCTCCGACACCGGAAGACGGCCAATCTGACGCCAGGAGCGGGCCTCGTCGTCGGACGCGCAGCAGACGATCGCCGGACTCCCCTCGAGCTCTGCCGTGCCCACGTAGAGGAGCCTCGAGTCCTGAAGCTGGATGGGACCGTGGGGGGCTGAGGCGATGCTGTCGACGGCAGGTTCCCAGGTCTGTCCCCCGTCGGACGAGCGACGAGTCCAATTGCCAAGCCACCTCTGCCGGGTCTCCTCCGACAGCTTCCGGCAGTGGCGCTCCCAGCCGTCGATCTGATGGTTGGCCCACCTCTTCATCCCTCGGTAGTAATCGAGCTTCTCCCAGGTCTTGACGGTGAACCAGCTGACGACCAGGGTCCCCGACTGGAGCACGATCAGGCCGGCATCCCGGTCATCAAGCGGCGTGCTGTTGATGATTTCGGGCATGGACCAGGTGACTCCGCGATCCTGACTGCGGATCATCTCGGTTTTGCCGTAGGGACAGACGTGCTCTTCCCGGTCTCCCGAGAAGACGACCAGGAGGTCGCCTTCGGCGGTTCGCGCGATGCTGGGCCAGGCAGGGTAGTTGTCGGGCTCCTTGCAGATGGCCTTGCTCCAGCGGATGGTGGCACCGGAGCCCGTCACCTGGGTTTTGGCCTGGGGTTTGGAGGCTTGGTCTGTCGGAGATCCTTCCTCCTGCTTGGCGGATCCGCGGCAAGCCTGCATCAGGGATAGGGCGGCGGCTGTACTCAGACCGCCCAGAAACTCCCGGCGCGTCGGGTGTTTCGAGCCCGACACCGCAATTGTCTCCGCCAAGCGCACTTTCTTCCTCGAAGCCTCGTCCCTAGCGCAGCCAGCCCCGGGTTCTTCTCTGCTGGCGACGATCAAGTAACCTGACAACCCCCAACCTAAGGCCAGAGCGTGGGATTCTTACCGACTGGCTTCGGTCCACATCGCCTCAGCTTCCAGAGATTCGAGGCCTCTCCCCCCTCTCATATAGGAACACACTCAGCCCACCAAAATCACTGACAAATTTTAGCAGTAGGGTCTGTCCCATTGCCCCTAGCCCGGATTTCTCATAGTGAAAGCAGAAAGGCTGATTTTAGTCGATTTTTCGACTCTGGTTTGAGCCGAAGTCTCAGTTGAGGGCACTGTAGAGTGCGAGAGCTTGGTGACACCTATGTTGAAGGCGGAAAACCGGTTTTTCAGACACACCTCAGCCGCCTCAGTTGCAGATGGTTGGGATTTCCGGTTTGCCTCCGCTCAGCCGAGCTGTTGAAGCTGGGCCAAGGTTTGGGCGTAGAGTGTTTGGTAAGGATAACCCTCGCTCAGCGACAAGCTCACCCGTCGGACACTGACCCGAATCTGGCCTCCTATCTTCAACAGTTTGAGGCGAATCGTCTGGCATTGCGCCTTCGCCCACTGGGTCCCCTTCAAAGCGACACACCTGAGCGTGTGCAGCAGATTGTAAGCCACCGAGGAAAACCACAGGCGCAGCTGATTGCTCTTCATGCGGTGCGTCGAGGTCCGATCGGCAAACAGCTCTAGCTGCTGCTCCTTAATCCGATTCTCCGCTTCCCCTCGCGCGCAGTACAGCTCCTCGTACAGCTTTTGGGCGGGCCACCGCTTCGCTCCCAGCGAGGTGACGACAAAGCGGGGATTGGATCCCTTACCCGTGTACTCGGCCTTGCCCACCACTCGCCGCTCTTGACTCCAGCTTTTGCGCGTCTGGTAACGAAAGTCCTTGTAGACTCGGGCGCTGCTGCCGCTCGCTTGTTGAAGCGCCTGGGCCTGTTCCAGCTCCGACTCCAGGGTCCCCTCTAAGCGCTGATTGCGGGCCAGACCGAAGACGTAATCCACTCGATGCTCCTCACACCATTTCATCAACGCCTCGCGGGCAAAGCTGCTGTCCGCCCGCAGAGTAATGCGGACCTTCGGCCACTTCGCCCGCAGTTGTCCCACCATCCGCTCCATCTCCTGGACCGCTCCTTCGGAGCCATCCAGGTTCGACACCCGCAGCTTGGCCCCCAGCACATACCCCTCGCAAAACACATACAGCGGCAGGTAGCAGTAACACCGGTAGTAGCCATGGTAGAAACGACCCTCCTGTTCTCCGTGCAGCGGATCATCCGTCGCATCCAGGTCCAAGACCAACTCCTTCGGTTTCCCGCCTCGCACCCGAATGAACTGCTCCACCAAAAACGCTTCGACCGCGGCTTCATCCACCGGCGTCTTGCGATATTTATCCTGCGTCACCGAGGACAACTCCAAACGATTGAGGGTGCTCTTGCCCGCACACGCCTTGCCTCGATCCGCTTCCGCTCGCCGATCCCTCCCCAAGGGATCTTCCTTGCCGACCAACACCGCCATCAGCGGATCTGCCCGGAGCTCCTCATGATCGTTGACATCCTCATAGCCTAGGGCCAGTCCGTAAATCCGCTGCCCCACCAGTTCCTCCACACTGAACTCGGTGAAGCGAGGATCGCGCCGGTCCCCAAAGCAGGCGGCCAAGCCGCTAATGAACCCATAGCGGCTCTCCACCTCCCGTAACAGCAACCCCCCGGAGTCTGAGGTGATCTGCCCCCCATTGAATTCTACCTCGACTCGGCGCCCTTCTAGCTCTTGAAACTCCAGCTTGGAAGCGATACACTCTGTGGTCATAGTAGTCAGCTCCTTGTGATTATTAAGTATCTGATAACAAAGACTTTATATCACATAGAGCTGACTGCTTTTTCTTGTCTTTGAGAAATCCGGGCTAGTACCATGTGGCACTGTTTATCAGATCTCGGCTATTACAGGTTCAACCCCAACCCAGAACCTCCGAAGAGGTGTAGGATTCTTCTATGTTCGGTACACCCGAAGAATCGGGGGATTCCCGTACCACCGAGGTGCTGGTCTATGGCGGTACCGCTGGTGGTGTTGGCGCCGCCATCGCCGCCGCCCGCGCCGGATGCGACGTTCTGCTGGTGGAATCTGGCGCCCATATCGGGGGTATGATGGCCTCTGGACTGGGTGCGATCGATCTTCTTCGCTTCAACGCCGTCGGAGGAATCTTCAGAGAATTCTTGGACAAAGTCCGTCACTTCTACGATGGGACCTACGGGGAGAGTTCCGAACAGTGCCGCCTCACCTGGGGAGGTGTCTTCATGGAACCGCACGTGGCCGAGATCATCCTGGAGCAGATGGTGGAGGCCGAATCCCTGGTGCGAGTGCTCAAGAGGACCCCCCTGGTGGGTGCTCTTTTGGAGGAGCAGCGGCTCCTGGGAGCACGATTCCGGGACGGTGATCGCCTTCTTGAGGTTCGAGCCCAAGTAGCCATCGATGCCACCTACGAGGGGGACCTTGCGGCCGCAGCCGGGGCAGCCTACCGCGTAGGCAGGGAGGGCCGCAGTGACCACAATGAGAGCCTGGCCGGTAATCTTTTCTTCGACTGGCGCTTCAACCGTCAAGAGATTCTTCCCCAGAGCACGGGCGAGTCCAGCGGCTATGTGCAGGCCTATTGCTTTCGCGAGACGTTGACGGATGACCCGGCCCGGCGCCTTCCCCCGGACAAGCCCGAAGGCTACGCCGACTTTCTGCCGCTGTACCGGTCGCTCTACAAGGATCTGGAGATTGGACGGGTTCGTAAGCTGCGGGACATCATCTGGATCGATCCTATCCCGAACCGGAAGTGGTGCACCAATGGCCACATCGAGGCCCTGACCAGTCTGAATATCAGCGAGTGGAACCAAGCCTGGCCCGACGCGAATCGGCACGCGCGGGAGGAACTCGAGGGGCGTTTCCGTCAATACTCGCAGGGCCTATGGTATTTCCTCCAACACGATCCTGGACTACCACGGGGGATCCGGACCGAGGCTCAGAGCTTCGGGTTGTGCCCGGATGAGTATCGGGACGAGGGACACTATCCCTGGCAGCTGTACATCCGGGAGGCGCGGAGAATCGTGGGTGAGTATGTCATCACCCAGCATGATTCGGTGCCTGAGCCGGGCAGGAAACGGCCCCGGGGGCAGCGGGATAGCATCGGTGTGTATGAGCACAGCTTCGATTCACATCCCTGCCGTTCTCGGGGTGAGGCTGGCTCCACCTGGACCGACGATGGATTCGAAGTGTTGGAAGGAGCCATCTGGTACCGGAACAAGCTTGAGTCGCTGAACCGGCCGGCTTCGGTGCCCTACGGTGCCATCGTCCCGGAGAAGATCGACGGACTGTTGGTCCCTGTTGCCCTCTCGGCGACCCACGTGGCCTACTCGGCGGTACGGATGGAGCCCCTGTTTATGGCGACGGGTCAGGCCGGCGGGACGGCGGCCGCCCTGGCCATCGCCGAGGCAGTGCCGCCCCGGAGAATCCAGGTCGACCAGCTTCAGGAGCGGTTGGTCAGGTCAGGGCAGGTGCTGGTCTACTTCGATGACCTTTCATTGCATCACCCAGATTTCGCAGAAATCCAGCTGGCGGCGGTCGGAAAGGATCTTCCCGATTTCCAACTGTCTACGCTGACAAGCTCTTGACGGACACCATCCAGAACAGCCAGCTCCGTGGGAGCCTGAAGCGCGAGCGAGGGGTTGGGGACGGCGAGATTGTGCTGTTCTTCGGGCTGGAGACCGAAGCCACGTTTAGTTACTGGCCCTGGCATTTCCTGGAGAGCCTCCAGGAGCCGGACCACGTCATCGTTCCAGTTATAGGAGATGGGTGGAAATCCGAACACCTCCGGAGCCCTTATGGGGGGAGTGGCTCCATGCCTGCGAATCCTTCTGTAAGAGTTGCCTTTGCCCTCTAACTGTCCGTCCATTAAGATGGAGGCTTGGAGGTTTTTCCCGACCTGGCCAGCAGTCTAGTCTTTAAGTCTAGTCTGCTCCAGAGTCCCTCACCCAATGACTCACCATCCTTTCTGGCCTGCGCATTGTCGAGGAAAGGAAGGGAACAGAATTTGTCCCTAGAAGACGAACACGGCCTTAGAGCATTAATCAGCCTCGGGGAAGAAAAGGGCTATCTTCTCTACGATGAGGTCAAGGATGCACTTTCCGAGGAGCGTCTTGGCTCCGAAGATCTGGATCAGATCCTCCCTTTTCTAGGCGCTGCCGGAATTGAAGTGATCGATTCCGAGCACCGGTTCGAGGGGTCTCGGCAGAAAATCGATGGCAAGGGAAGGGACGAAGGCCAGCCCGCCGAGTGGACACCCGAACGCCTGGGAAAGACCACCGATCCGGTCCGCCTCTACTTGCGGGAAATGGCGACGGTGCCCTTGCTTAATCAAGGACAGGAAGTAGCGCTCGCCAAGCGCATAGAAAACGCACAGATGAATGTGCTCAAAGCGGTCTCACGCTGTCCCCTTGCTATCGCTGAAATCCTGGACTATGGGAAGGCGCTCCTTGCAGGGAAAACTCCCATCACAAAGCTCGTCAACGTCGACAAGGAGGAACGGACCGAGGAGAACCTGGCGGCACG
Organism: Acidobacteriota bacterium; assembly: GCA_965218775.1. Classification (GTDB taxonomy): domain Bacteria; phylum Acidobacteriota; class UBA6911; order RPQK01; family JAJDTT01; genus CAUZIZ01. Next base: position 814,982 of record CBDCLS010000003.1, read on the forward strand.
ACGAGAAGATGTGCTGGAGCGAATCGCCGAGATCGAGAGACTGGAAACAAAGGCTTCTCAAATTTGGAAGCGTCTGTGTCAGGCCCGCCAAGAGACGGCTGAATACAGGCAATTATTCGCTCAGCTGACACACGATCGGATCTCAATCGCCCGTTGCATCCGGACCTTGGACCTGACGCCCGCGACCCAGGTGAAGCTGCTGACTGTTGTTAAGACGATATACAATCGGATGGTGGCTTTGGAGGGGGAAACGAAGCAATCTAAGGAATTGCTGAGGTCTTCCTTAGAGCAGCACGAAGCGAAGAAGGTGAGGGATCTGCTTCGAGGACTCGCAAAGGAGATGAAGGAGATCGAGAAGAAAGTTCAGGCCGGCCCAGGAGAGCTCAGGCGGACTCTGGCGACCGTCAAACAGCATGAACTGGAGGCGGATATTGCCAAGAAAGAACTGGTGGAAGCTAACCTCCGCTTAGTGGTTGCCGTAGCGAAGAAATATCTCCACCGGGGACTACCGTTTTTGGACCTCATTCAGGAAGGCAACACCGGGTTGATGAAAGCCGTCGAGAAGTTCGACTATCGACGGGGCTACAAGTTCTCGACGTATGCCCACTGGTGGATTCGACAGGCCATTACCCGAGCGATTGCCGATCAAGGTCGGACCATCCGAATCCCGGTGCATATGATTGAAGTCATCAACACGCTGGCGCAGACCGATCGAGCTCTGGTCCAGGAATACGGGCGCCAGCCTACTGCCGAAGAGATCGCCCAGAAAATGGGGCTGCCTGCCCACAAGGTTCGCAAAGCCATGAAGATTGCGCAGCAGACAATTTCTCTGGAAACTTCAATAGGTCAAGAAGAAGAGACCCCTTTGGGCGACTTCATCGAGGATCATCGAGTGCTCTCTCCGGAGGAGGCCGTGATCAATCACAATCTAGAAGAGCGAACATCCGCGGTTTTGCTAACCCTAACGCCCCGCGAAGAGCAGGTGATTCGGATGCGTTTTGGACTTGACGATGGCGTCGGATGCACGCTCGAAAAAGTCGGTCAGAGGTTTTCTGTGACGCGGGAGCGCATCCGTCAAATCGAAGTCAAGGCGCTGCGCAAAGTACGCCATCCACCAGGCAGGGGAGCCTAATAGGATCAGGTCGGCGATCATCTCTCGGCTCAACCGAGTATCTGGCGGGCGAACTTTCCAACGAAAGTCGGACCCGAGGGTGTTTCTAATCCACCCTTCAAATTCTTCCCATGAGCCGGTTAAATGTTCATCCACCGGTTCATCTTCCATCTTCGATCACCCGGAGAGCGCCGACCGTCCCTCTTGGCATTATTGGCGAGGTCGAACTTTTTCCACAATTGGTGTCGACAGTGCCTTTGAACTTCGATTCTTCTTCCAGAGTGATTTGGGGGGCACAAATGGCGCCGCTCACCTTGCCTAACGGCTTAATGACTACTCGTTCTTCCCCATAAAGATTTCCTTGGAGACACCCTTCGACAGTAATCGTCGTCCCATGGATGTCTCCCTTCATGTATCCCTTTTCTCCGACAACCACGTTGTTATTCTTCAAATTGACCTTGCCCTCCACATGCCCCTCGATCGTCAAGTCTCCACCTCCTGTGAGGACACCTCGGATGGAGATCATTGAGCCAATTAATGTACGTTTCTCTTTTCTCTGAACTGCTAACCCGCATTTCTCATCGCCGGTCTACTACGTCGCCGCAATCATCCGCGCTGGCTGTGTTTCGCTCGGTCGGCCTCCTCGACGAACTGTACAAGTACGACTGCGGAGGCCTCGGTCGCAAGCCTTGCCAGGACGGCCCTTGCGACGCCTCGCTACGACAGGCGATGAGAAATGCGGGCTAAGGCCTGACGCTTGAGAAAAACTAAAAACTTCATCTTGTGAAAGATAGCACCGAAAACCCATCAGCGATCGGCGATTCTCGGGCTTCTGAGACCCATTTGCCCGATCAGACCGTAATCGGATCACAACCTCCTCCTCAGCCAGCCAAGGGCAATGCAGTAGGAAGAGGGACCAGCAAACCCAACTCTGCAGTATGACGGTCTCTTCAGATTATGGGACATGACCAAAAGCCAAGAACCTGCAACCTGCGACTTGGAACCGGCAACGAAAAAAGGGCCCCGTTTGAGGGGCCCTTTTCGAAACAACCTGAGTGTCCCTCAGGCCTAGGCTTCTGGCCGTTGTCAGCTACGTCCTCAGCCGCTCGCGTTAAGTTGACAAAGCCGGCCGCAATACGGCTTGACTCCAAGCGGCCGCCAGACGAAACTTCCTATCGGTACACTCTGCGCGCTCGCTTCACCGACATACGTTGTTGGATACATGAGCACAAGGGAGATCGAATGGCCGATATCAGCGTAGTCGTCGTGGGAGCGGGCATCGCCGGTCTGAGCGCGTCCTTTCACCTCGCGGAGAAAGGTGCGGGGCCGATCACTCTGATCGACAAGGGTCGGGTTGGGAGCGGATCGAGCAGCCGTTCCGGCGCCGTGAACACCATGCTCATGGGCACCGAGGCGGCCACCGCAGCTCGGGGCATCAGCTTCGATATCTTCGAACGCTTCGACAAAATCCTCGACGACTATGCATTTCACCAGGTGGGTTGTCTGGGCTTATACGACCCCGAGCAGTTTCAGACCGTTTCCCAGTTGCACGAGATGCACCGACGTAGCGGCGCCCGTTTCGAGGTTCTGCGCCGCCGGGAGCTCGAGGCGCGCTTCCCCGACCTGAGGCTCGAAGACGACGAGTATGGGGTACTTGACCTGAGGGGCGGTTACAACGAACCGGACCGCTACATTCCGGCACTCACCGCGAAGGTCCGCGAATCAGGGGTGCAGATTCGCGAGCACTGCATCGTCGAGGATTTTCTGATCGAGCGCCATCGGGTGCAGGGCGTTCGCCTCCGCGGCGGCGAGGAGCTGAGAGCCCAGGTCACGGTCTGCACAGTTAATGCGTGGGCCAATTCTCTCCTCTCACTCGTCGGACAGCCACTTCCGGTGCGAAACTTCGTGCACGAGCGCTTCGTCACCCTTCCCTTCGCCGAGCCCCCGCGCCTGCCCGCCACCAACGACGATGCGAAGGGGGTCTACTACCGTCCGACGGAGGACAACCGTATCCTCCTGGGCACCGAGTCCATCGACCCTGTACAGATCAAAAAGCCCGGGCTCGACTTCGATTTGGTCGAGCTCGAACCCGCAGCGGACAGTCTACCTTTCATTCGGCAGGCCGTGCGAGAACGGTTGCCCAGGATGAAGGACGCCGACTTCGACTATCACCGCGTGGGCCTCATCAGCTACCCCATCGACCTGGTGCCCAATATCGGCCCGGTCGGTGCCCTCCCCGGACTCTACCTGGGTACCAACTTCTGCTCGGGCGGATTCGGGTACCATCCGGTGGCAGGCCTTCTGCTGTCGGAGTACATCGTCGACGGCCAGACACAGATCGACGTCAGCACGTTCTCACCCGATCGCTTCAAAGACTTCGACACCGAGGCCTACCTGGCGCAGGAGATTTCGCAGCAAGAAATGATCGACGCCCACGCCATTTGGAACCAAGGGGTAGTGCGAAAGCGACACTGAAGGCCGGTGGACGAACCGGAAGATTCGTCGGAACGTCCGAACGTCGCACCTTGCTGAGGAAAAGCACCTATAGATGTAAGAGCGAAACACAGCCGCGCACGACTTGAAAAGCCAGCAAAACGGTGGCCAAGTCCCGAGGAGTAAGCGGGACGGAGGGATTCATCTGAATGATCCGACGCGGCCGGTGCCAAGTCTGAGGGGAGGTCAAGAATGCAGATCTGTACGTCAGTCAATAGGCAATCGATAGAATACCCCTTTTCCAGTTGGCAGGACTGAGCGCAATATCATGCAGGAACAAGACATCCCTACACCGGCGGTGATGGTCGATCTGCCACAGGCATCCCGCAACACGAGGCGCCTGATTGAGTACCTCCGCGGGCACGGCATGAAGCTGCGGCCCCACACCAAGACCCACAAATCGGCGCGCCTGGGGGCGCTGCAGATGGAATGGGGAGCCGAGGTCATGGCTCGGGTAGCCGACGACGTGCTGGTGGGGTATCCGGCGCTCGATCCAGCTCGAACCACGGCGGCCGCACGATTGGCCCACCAGGTCAACCTGCGGGTTGCCGTCGACTCGCAATATGCGGCGGATGCACTGGCCGGTGCTGCCTGGCAGGCGGGCAGTACCATCGGCATCCTGGTCGATCTGGATGTCGGCCTCCACCGCACCGGTGTCCAAGGCGCGGAGGACGCGCTGGCCCTGGCCCAACATGTCGACGCCGCCGATGGGCTGCGCCTGGACGGCCTGTTCTACTACCCCGGCCACGTTCGCTGCGCGGTCGACGAACAGCAACCGATGCTGGCCGAGGTCGAGCAGCAGCTCGAAGAGACGCTGGCCCTGTGGGCCCGGCATGGCCTGGAAGCAAGAATTGTCTCGGGCGGCTCGACGCCCACCCAGTTCCAGTCGCATCACGTGCCGGCGACGACCGAGATCCGGGCGGGGACGAGTCTCGTCTTCGACCGGATCTACTTTCTCTACGGTTTCTGCCAGCGGGAGGACATTGCCGCCCGGATCGTGGCCACGGTCGTGAGCAACGCGGCGCCGGGAAAGGCCGTCATCGACAGCGGGACCAAGGCCTTGAGCAGCGACCGTCTGATCGGCCTCAGCAACGAAGCCGATTTCGGGATCATCGAGGAGTATCCCGATGCGAGAATCGAGTCCCTGTCGGAGGAGCACGGTGAGGTCGACCTGACGCGGTCGGAGCGGGTGCCGAAGCTGGGCGAAAGAATCCACATCATTCCCAATCACGTATGCCCGACCGTCAACCTGCAGAACCACATCTATCTCCGGCACGAAGATGGGCGGATCGAGAAGATTCCGGTCGATGCCAGAGGCATGCTTTCGTAGTGGCAAGGAAACTCCGACCTGAGCAAGCTGGCCGGCACGCCCGTGCGACTGCGGATTGTGATCAAGGACGGCGACTTGTATTCCATTCAATTCCGGACAAATCCAAATCGGACTCCGATACACTGAACCCAACCCGCTTCTTCAGGCCTGGTCGTTGTTGAGACTTGATCTCCCTATTGCTGAGCACGGTAACTGAGTAGGTTTGTAAACCACACGGGAATGCGCGGGAATACATGGGACGAACTGAACAATTTCTGAACAATTATCTTCCGAATACCAGGTAACACCATGATCTGACCCAAGCTAGAAGCAAGAGGAGACAACAAGATAGCCAGTCTAAATCGATCTGTTAACCGGGCGCACGCCGTTGTTAGCCGGCGCCCTTTCCGGGCGGCTCAGTTGTAGTAGGTCCACATCTGACCGTAGAAACAGTGTCAGAGTAGATCGCCTCTGAACGGCCGCTTTCGCCTAGAGGCTGTGTGAAAAGTCCAAAACCTCTTTGATTTAGGGGTCTCTTTACCCTTCCTACGACGGAGATCGTGGCTTACACGCGATCCTATGAAGTCAAAATTTCAAATCCGAAATCATGAATGACTTTTCACACAGCCTCGCCTAAAAAGCGGTCATTCAAGTTTCCCGTGGAAACGTCGAATGAACTACCGCAAACGGCCAAATGTGGCCGGTGTTCATGCATGGGGAAATTTTGAGAGCAACTGTCCCGCTAGCTCCGAAACCGCCCACTCCTCAGCAATCTTCTCGCCGTCGAAACGAGTGACCACCATGTCTTTCCATTCCACCTTCTGCCCCGTCGGTGGAATACCCATCATCTCTGCCTCATGCTTACCGCTTAACGTGCGCTGCCAAACGATCGTGTCACCTGCTTGGATCAGGAGCGCGACCTCCACAACTCGGAGATCCGGAATCGCCGAACGAAGCTGTCCGGCAAATCTCCTGACGAATTCAGGGCCTCTATAATCCTTGCCACCTGCGTGGACAACGTAATCGGCCGCAAAGATCCCATCCACGACACCTAAGTTGCCTTTCCCAAGGATCTCGTCATTTGCGAATCGGACTCGTTCTTCGTTGCTCTTGGCCATGCGAATCCTCTTAGTCTACCTCTTAGGAACAGAATAGACTCTGGGCTGTCTAGTGTCTTGTGTCGAGCTCAGTCGCGACCCGTCAACGCGATTCCAACGCCAACTCGCCGGTATCGGGAACGTTCATATAGGATTTGGTCGTCAATCTTAATGATGCAACCTGGGACCAGCGTTCCAGCCAGTCGCTCCGGCTGGCCCATATGCACTTTTACGAAGCACACATCTAGTCCCTGGAGAGTCCAACCCCAATAATCAGAAATACGAACCAGACTACCTAGCCGGGAAACCATGCCGACCACCAAGCGTTTCCCCCAACACCGAGCACAAAGTGGTTGAAGAGATTGAGAGTAAGGGTTATCAGGAGCCCAATCAAACCCATCGTTACGAAGGGATGTTTTGCGTTCATTTTCTGTTCTCGCCATTCCTAATCTACCAGGCTATGAGAAAGAACGGCGAGGGGAGCGGCCAAAACTACCGGGGTCGGCTCGTTCTTACTTTCGCCAACGTGTCTTTTCGGCGATCCGCCGCCGGAGCAACTTGTGAACGCTCTTAGTGCGTTGCTTTTCTTCACGCGCCTGGTGTTCGTCACGGCGCCGGCTCTGAAACGCGAGCTCCTGCTGTAGCTTTAGATAATTCTCGAAACGGGCCGGACTCAGCCGTCCGGCCAAGAGAGCTTCTTGGACGGCGCATCCCGGTTCGGTTCGGTGGCTACAGTCGCCATAGCGACATCGCCGGGCTAGCTGCTCCACCTCCAAGAACGTTCGCCCCAAGCCTTCCTCACCTTCCCAGGGCTTCAGCAGGCGCAGTCCCGGCGTATCGACGACCAGGGCCCCTCCGGGCAGCTGCAGCAGTAGCTGCCGGCTTGTCGTGTGACGTCCCCTTCCGTCCCGGCTACGGACCGGTGCCGTAGCCAGTACCTCGTTCCCCATGAGCCGGTTGATCAGAGTTGACTTGCCGACACCGGATGATCCCAACATGGCCACTGTCCGGCCGGGGGAGAGATAGTTGTCGAGAACCTCGAGATGGGTCGAGCCAAGGCCGGAAATAGCGTGGATGGGGACACCCGGAGCCACCGACGCGGAGGCGGTAAGTCGCCCCGAGACATCCACCATTAGATCCGACTTGGTCAATAAGATAACCGGTCTGGAGCCGCTCTCCCAGGCCACCACCAGGTAGCGCTCCAGACGCCTGAGGTTGAAGTCCTCGGTCACGGCACTCATCAGAAAGACGGTGTCGATGTTTGCCGCCACCACCCGGGGCTGCGTCCGTCTTCCCGGTGCCTGTCGCACAAACTGGCTACGTCTTGGCAGGACCACTTCGACCACCTCAACCTCCGAATCACCGCGGGATGCGATCGCCACCCAGTCGCCAACAGCTGGCCACGTTGCCGATCCTTCGCGAAGGAGTCGCCCCGCAAGTGGCACTCGCCGCTCCGGGCCGGCGCCGCAAACTGTAGAAGATCGTCGGTCGATTGAAGTGACCCGGGCGGGATACCAGCCGCGACAGTCATACGGTTCAAACTCTTTTCTCCAGAGTTCGTCCCAGCCCCAAGATTGCAGAGAATCTGGCGCAGAGCTTTTGTAAGAGCCCATATCTGTTCTCCAGGGAGTCTTGCCGGCCCTCGAGCCGGTCTCTCGTTTCTGTTAAAGGGTCAGGCTACGGGAGGGCATTCCCAGGCAAACCTCTCCTCATGTCAGAAGGGATCTGAGCGAAAACGCATTCGACTAAACAATCATAGGCAGTCGATATGAGGCTAGCTCTTGGGAAGCTGGAAAATCAACCCTGTTGGGAAATATGTCGTCCAGCTATCATCCAGCCCGAAAGCGGTAGGATATCCCTGGGAATCACGCGATCGATGCGAATTTGAATGGCGGCTCCTAGGATGCGAAAGCCGTTCGATTGCGATCAAATCGAACGGCGGTATGATAGCGCAGATCTGACCGTACAAACAGGTCAGAGTAGATCGCCCCCGAACGGCCGCTTTCGCCTGAGGCTGTGTGATAACTCGATATTCAGCCTCAGCGGCCTGATCAGACCGCATCAGACGACTTGCCTTAGGATTTGATCGGGCTTTGGTTTGGGCAGGGACAGCCAGGGTTCGAGATTGTTCAGCCTTCAGATGAAGTTGAAGTCGTTCTGATTTGCTGGGTTTAAGGATTATAAGAGGGCTTATTAGGCTCGGATCGCCTCGATCAGCGGTTTCGTGCCTACCAAGTTCATCATTCGTCTCAGGTTGTAGGCCAGCACGTGCAAGCTCATCTCGGTATTCACCCGTTCCAGGGTTTTCGTCAGGAAGTGAGTCGATCCCATCCAGGCTTTCAGAGTCCCGAACGGATGTTCCACCGTCGCTCGACGGGCTCTCATCGCCTCGGGGTGAGCAGCCAATCGTACTTGCGCTCGGTCCAGCACCTCTTCATGCTCCCAACGACTCATCTTGCGGTAAACGCCTGAAGTGCACTGCGCCCTGATGGGGCAGGATCGGCACTTGTAGGTCCAGTAGACACGAAGGGTCCGCCCTTTATCCTGGGCGTTCATGTGCCACACCAGGCGCTCACCTGCCGGGCATTCATATTCGTCGTCTTCAGCGACATAGCGAAAGGCGTCTCGCCCGAACTGGCCTTTGGCCCGGTTGCCTGAGGTCTGTGGCTTGGGGACGTAGGCTGTGATTCCGGCTTGCTCGCAGGCCTGGATCTCCTCACTGCGGTAATAACCACGATCCGCCACCACGCGGAGTTCCTCCACCTCCAGGTCGGACTTGGCTTGTTTTGCCATCTTGGCCAGCTGGCGCCGGTCATTGCCTACATTGCTGACCTCATGCGCGACGATCAGGTGGTGATCGGTATCCACGGCCGCTTGCACGTTGTAGCCCACCAGGGCACTTCCCCGGTGATTCATCGACCGGGCGTCCGGATCCGTCAGGGAGATCTGCTTGCCCGGTGCCTTCAGCCTCCGGGCCTCGACTTCTTTGAGCCGCACCATCTCCTTCTTCAGAGCCGCGATCTTGTCCTCCAATCGCTGGGTCTTCTCCTCGGCCACTTCCTGGCGGTCGGCCTCGGCCAACTGCTGCAGGTAACGCTCGATCGTCGCATCCACTTGGGCGAGGCGCCGCTTCATCTTGGCCCGGGTGAAGTTCCGATAGGTGTTGTTGACCGCCTTGAACTTGCTGCCGTCGATGGCCACCCAAGCGTTGGCAAAGAGGTTGAGGTTGCGGCACACCAGGACGAACTGCCGGCACACCTGACGAATGGCTGTCCCATTGTCCTTGCGAAAGTCGGCGATGGTCTTGAAGTCCGGCGCCAGGCGCCCGGTCAGCCACATCAGTTCCACATTGCGCTGGGCTTCACGTTCCAGCCGGCGACTGGACTGCACGCGGTTCAGATAACCGTACACAAATAGCTTCAGCAGGGTGGCTGGATGGTAGGCCGGCCGACCGGTGTCCTGGGGCTGCGTCCGAAAACCGAGCCCAGAGAGGTCCAACTCGTCGATGAAGACATCGATCACGCGGACCGCGCTTTCCTCGGACACGTAATCGTCCAGGCGTTCGGGGAATAAGGTGGCTTGGGAGCGACTCTCACCCTGGATGAATTCCGTCATCGCTTGTCCTTCCGTGGGAAAGCCAGATTATATCTGGCCCATCCGACTCCGGTGCGACCGCTTTCCCGGTTACTTCCCCTATATCCGGGTAGTTGCTCTTTGGCGAGAGTCGCGGGTTTCAAACGCGATCGGTCGTAGTCGGGGGTGGGTGGCCACGAGTGCGGAGTTTTCACACAGTCTCGCCTAAAAGCGGACATTCAAGTTTCCCGCGGAAACGTCGAGTGAACGACCGCTAACGGCCGAGGGTGTGTGAAAAGTCCAAAACCTCTTTGATTTAGGGGTCTCTTTACCCTTCCTACGACGGAGATCGTGGCTTACACGCGATCCTATGAAGTCAAAATTTCAAATCCGAAATCATGAATGAATTTTCACACAGTCTCGGCCAAAAGCGGCCACCGAGTTGAACCTGAATGGTGTTCCTATTCGCCCGTGAGGGATTCAATTTCTACCAACAGGTCCGGAAGAACCATCGTACAATCAGAAACCGAAGACTGACCGAATAAAGAGGACTTAGACAAATGCGGAAAACGAAGATTTCGGGCGGAACCTCTATCTTGGCCCTGCTCTGGTTCCTCCCAGTCACGCTGGGACAGGATGTCGAGTCGCGGTTGGCCCGGATGCCGCGACCCTGGGAAGGTGAGAAGGTCCATCGCGTCACGCTGGAGGAGTACCGGGCCACGATGGACTATTGGGCCAACCGGCATCCCGGGATCCTGAAGGTCGAGGTGATGGGGCGCTCGGCTGAAGGACACCCCGTCTATCTCCTGGAGATCACTGACTCCGCCGCGTCCAACGAGGACAAGCAGGTGGCGCTGATTACCGCCATGCACGGAGGAGCCGAGCGATCAGGCTCCACCACGGCCTTGCATCTGACCGAGTGGCTGCTGAGTGACGATCGAGAGGCGGCGGAGATGAGACGACGCCAGATCCTGCTCATCATGCCCATCGTCGACCCCTATGCCTTTTTTGTGGGCTATCGCTCCCGAAACTCCGCTGGGATCCGCTCCTACCAGGGAGGAGGTGTCGAGGGTTGGAATCTCGAGACCCTGACCCATCGCCAGTTGGATCAGGCTCCCGAGATCAAAGCCTTCCTCCGGGTCGTCGACCGCTATCAACCCGACGCCTACGTGGATCTCCATGGGACCGGGCTTCAGTCTTATCCTGAGGATAAGCAAGGTGACGGAAAGCGGTACCAGGGACAGACGATGTTCGAGGTGACCGGCTCTGCCTACTCCAACTTCGCCCTGCGTCCCTGGGACTGGAGGGTCAGCGAGGCCATGATTCAGGCCGGCTTGGAGGCGGGCTATCCCTCGGATCGCTACGAGGCAGATGCTCAACGGAGGCGCCGGTCCGGATCTGGAGGTACGAGAAGCGGAAGCCCATCTGGATCTGGCGCGCCGTCGCCGCAGTGATTCGTCCCGACCGCCCCTGGGAGGACGCGTACGTGGCAGCTGTCGGCTCCGTCATTCTGCATCGCCGCGTTAGCCACCGAGCTTCCGCGCCAGAATTAGACTTGCATGTCCGTCAGGGGAGAACGTCTTTTCTCCACGGTACTCGATGATATCTCTGAACCCCACACTGATCCACGCCCGCAGCGCCGGCCAGTTCTTCAAGTACACCTTCATCCAGATCGCCTTGTAGCTACGCAGTGCCTGCACCTGGCCAACGAGCCCGGCCACGAGCTCCCGGCCGAACCCTTTCCGCTGATGGCGAGGATCGACGACGACAATCGAAATCCAGGCAAGTTTCGGTTTTGGAAAGTCGAAGGAAAGGTGAAAGTACCCGACGATTTCTACGCTGCCCTTGGCCCGAACGGTCTGCATTCTAAAGTGATTCCCTGGGGCCATGCTCCTGCCGATGAGCTCGGCTAGTACTTCCGGCTCCTCCGGCCGAAAAGTTTCGTCCCAGGCTCCCGCATAGGAGCACGCGTTGAAGAGGGAGCACAACGCATCCGCTTCCTCCGGAACGCTGTCGCGCACGTCGAGCCGAGCTGAACTCCACACTGGAGGAAACATGAATAGATTCTCCGGAAAATGAGCCCGGTCGGAAAGGGTCTCCCTTCGACGTCTACCACCTGACTCGCGGACCGGGGCTGCATTGCGCTGGCCCCACAGTCCGATGACCGGGGGGTGTTAGCCGTCCACTTCAATTCATTCCCATGCCCACGCTTGTCTGGTGCTGCCTGCCCTCAGCCAGCCGATGGCCCATTCTCTTCGCGAATTCACTCTGCGCCCGGAGCCAAAGTTACCGCGGCGCAATGGCGCGGCGGCGGACTCATCTGCGCCCTCAGCCCAACCTGGCTCAAAAGAATCAATAGTGAGGGTCTTCTGTTTGAGTGGCTAACATGTATTGAGGCGTTGGGCTCTGTTTAGAATGCTGTCATCCTCTTTCCGGGTCTGCTATTTGTTTCTTCGCAGATTATCCTGCTTGAACGTTATGAATTATGGATTGAACCAATATAGCACCGGGAAAACGGGCCGGTCTACAACGTTGGGGAGCAACGCCCTGAGGAAACCGAGATTGCTCGATCAGGTTCGAACGCTCATCCAGCTCAAACACATGAGCTGGCGAACCGCCAAGGCATACGTCTACTGGATCAAACGCTTTATCTATTTTCATGACAAGAGACACCCCTGCGAACTCGGAGCGGAGGAGATCGCTGCGTTTTCTGCAATCTCAGCGGAGTTCATTCGACGTTTCCGCAGGAAACTTGAATGTCCGCTTCTAGGCGAGGCTGTGTGAAAAGTCATTCATGATTTCGGATTTGAAATTTTGACTTCATAGGATCGCGTGTAAGCCACGATCTCCGTCGTAGGAAGGGTAAAGAGACCCCTAAATCAAAGAGGTTTTGGACTTTTCACACAGCCTCAGGCGAAAGCGGCCGTTCAGCTTTGCCAACAGCGACAGCCAGACTCAGGTCTGCTTCGTCTATTGGGGAGATGGAAGTAAAAGAGGTCCTGGCAGAATTCTCCAATGGATCTAGAGGATCCTCTCATCTACTCGACCCAGGAATCAATCGATGCCAACGCTCTTGGCTGGGTGATAGGATCACGTGTTTGATAGAACTCACTGGATGGCCCTGCTGTTGTTGACCTTGGTCTCATGCCGAGGGGCCGGAGAGCCCGAACCGGAGCTGGACAAGACGACCTCGGAGGCGGTCAGCATGAGCGTCCTGGAACGGACCCAGGAACCGCTCCTGGTGAGCGATCGCCCCTGGGAAGCGTTCAGAACCTACAATTTCTAGGTTGACAGGGTACTAGGTTGCGGAAACGCGAGCGAGGGATTGTTGTGGGACGGGTGGAAAGGAAAGGGTTCCAGGGGGAAGGCAAAGGCATAGGCAAAGGCAAGTTTGAAGGCGAGGGCAAGGGGAGCGGCGAGGGATGACGCTGAAACAGATACGAAGCCGGCTCGGGTCTTCGGATTCCGCCGCTGAAGCGGCCTTAAGGACCGAAAAGACCGAAAGTTTCACTCATGAATGATCCGGCGCAGCCGGTGGCGGCACCAGGGAGGGACAACGCAAGGTGACCATTCAGCCCCACACGATGATCCGCCTAGATATTCCAGATGGGGATCGCCTTGCCCCTGGAGAGGACCTCTTCCAGGTAGCATCCCGTCTGGGGAGCCGGATCCGTACCCTCCCTCACCTCGCCGTGGTCGCAGATGCGCATGGCGATGATGTTGTGCCACTCCCCGTCAGCCAGTTGGACCGTCATCGCCGAGGGGTGGTCGATGTTCCAGGTGTCCCCGGAGGGCGCCAAGCCAAATTCCGCGACCGAGTCACGGACCAGGATCGGTGTCTCGAGCGCGTTCCGATCAGGGTTCAGGGGCCAGAGGCAGAGTTTCTCCCGGCCGGCCGGAGAAGCGTGGACGATGCCCCGCTCGTCCTTCTTGCGCCGGTAGCGCTCGGCGAGCGGGTGCAGCAGGACTTCGTTCAGATTGGCGGCGATGTAGGGGGTGCCGTCCGCCGCCTGGTTGATGGTGATGGGACTTCCACCGATCGCCCCCAGGACGAAGATGATCCTTTCCCAGCTCTCTCCTCCATCCTGTGAGCGCCACACTCGTGACTCGAGTCGCCGCCGGCCGTACTCGTCGCTTCCGCCTCGGGCGCAAAAAAGAAGGCTGCCGTCGAGGTCGCGAATCAGACTCGGTTCGAAGGATCCGTCCAACTCGGTGACTCGAACGAATGAGGCGGGAACCCAACGATCTGCTTTCCGCTGCCAGCGCATCACCCCTGCTCCCACCTGCCTACCGGGCTGAATCCTCTGCTTGGCCACTGCTTCAGCCCCGGTCATGCCCACCAGGAAGTCGTCGCCGTCGGGTATGGCATTGGTCAGCCCGCCATCGACGATGTCCCAGCCTGGCAGCAGATCTCGCACCTCCACCGCCTCGTTCGACTCCACGCTGAAGACCTGGCCGTCATAGCGGTACTGTTGGACGTCCCAATACCAGAAGTGGGCGGATTCGTCGGTCATCCGAGACCCTCCCAGCGGCCACCCAATAGCCTGGTTCAAACCAAACCCGGTGCCTGCATGCGGATGCTTCGTCCCATCGAGCCGTTTGCAGCCGAGCGGTACGAATCCACCCCGAGTGGGATACTTCACGACGTCGGCGGGCCGTCCCGTGTTGGGATCGTTCCGCACCTCGTTGCGGACCGTGGGAAAGGTTTCGCGGATTCCACCGTCCATCGAATCGAAGACGACCAGGTCGCTGCCGGCTTCGAAGTCCTGTCCCCGTTTGCCCTTAATGTTGCAGTGAAGCCCTGCCTTGCGCGGAGCCAGTTGGAAGGGGAGCCCGATGCCGTAGCGCCATTTTTCACTTTCGGGCGCCCCGGGAGGAATCGCCAGATCGGCCTTGCCCAGAGTCATCTTCAAAGGGGCCTCCCACTCGCCTCGGACAACCGGCGCTTCGGCTCCAGGCGACGATTGCGGAGGACTGCAGGACACCCCGAGTAGCGGGGTGGCCCCCAGAACCAGACCCACTCTCTGCTGAAACTCTCTTCGGGTGATACGTCTCATGGTCGATCCTCTCTCAGTTTCTCTGTCGAGGCAGGCGCCCCAGGTTTCCGGCTGAGGCCGTTCTTAATGATTATGCCTGGCTCCTCACCTTTCCGCGACCTGCGCCTCGATCCTGAGGACATCCATCGAACTTCGCCCCACTAGGACCGGGTCCCAGGCGGGGTCCCTCCGACCGCATCGCCCTGCGGGGTTTGACTTCTTGACTATAATCAGCGCTGAGAAAAGCCGCTCGGACGAGGGGGTTCCTGCAGTGAAAGAGAGCGATATCGATTCTGCTGATGCTGCCACCAGCCTCGAAGCACACTCGCGCCGGGAATTCCTGGGGCGGCTGGGACGTGCTGTGCCGGCCGTCCTGGCCACCCGCTGCGGGAGCGGCAGGCCTCGCCACGCTGGTGGCGCAGTGCGGGAAATCCGCATGCTGCGTTTGACGAGGCGGGAGCTGGAAACGGTCTCGCGCCAGCTTTCGACCCTACCTGTGAGGGGCGTGGGTGGCAACTGGTGAGACCGCTTGCCCATGGTGGAACTGTGAACCCGCTTCGCAACTGAGAGGGCGAAACCGGAAACCCTCCACCTCAGGCTTGCCGCTTGCTGGGAGCACCCCGCCTACTCGACCTAGTATATCGATTCATTAATACATTTACAATTGTAATGATCGATGGTATTCTGGTTTCGGAACCAGAATGGCCACAACTTCAAAACGTCCAAGACTGGTCTTGAGCGCTGAGCAACAATCTTTCTTGATGCAAACCGCCCAATCTCGCAGGCGACCCCAACGTGAGGTTCAACGTGCGCAAATCCTTCTACGTTATGCCCAGGGCCAGAAGATCACAGCCATTTCCCGCGCTTTGCG
Source organism: Acidobacteriota bacterium (assembly GCA_965218775.1). Classification (GTDB taxonomy): domain Bacteria; phylum Acidobacteriota; class UBA6911; order RPQK01; family JAJDTT01; genus CAUZIZ01. The sequence continues at coordinate 830,472 of CBDCLS010000003.1, forward strand.
GGTCAGTCGCGTGGCGGTCTACAAGTGGGTCGATCGTGCCCTTGCCCTGGGAGCAGAGGCGGCGCTGAGCGATCAGTTTCATCGTCCTAAAGAACCCGTCATCACCGAGCAAGCCAAGGCTTGGGTGGTAAGCTTGGCCTGCACGAAACCCAAAGACCACGGTTATGCCGCCGAAGTTTGGAGCCATCGTCAGTTGGCCAAACATGTGCGCGAGAACGCTCTGGCCCAGGGACATCCTAGTTTGAGTCGTGCTGCCAAGGCTACCGTACAGCGCATTCTTAAGAGCCAAACGTTGCAGCCGCATAAGGTCAAATACTATATGGAGCGGCGGGACCCTGAATTTGATGAAAAAATGCGGGAAGTGCTTCTGGTTTACCAAGAAGTTGACCTGCAAAATAAAATCGCCCTGGCTGACCCAGGTGCTCCTCCTGCCGTCGTCACCGTGTCGGTCGATGAAAAGCCTGGTCTTCAAGCCATTGCCAACACGGCCCCAGATTTGTCACCCCGACCGGGCCGACATCCACGATTGGGTCGTGACTCTGAATACAAAAGGATGGGGACCTTATCCATTCTCGCGGGTCTGGATTTACACGACGGTCACGTCACGGCCGAGGTCCATCCCCGGCACCGCAGCCGGGAGTTTATTCTCCTGTTAAAGGCGCTCGACGCTCATTATCCTCCGGGGGGCGTGATCCGCTTGGTCTTGGATAACCATTCCTCTCATATTTCCAAAGAAACGATGTCGTGGTTGGCAACCAAGCCCAATCGTTTTCTCTACGTCCACACCCCCAAACACGGCTCCTGGCTCAATTTGGTAGAAACACTCTTTGGTAAAATGGCACGGACGTTCCTCAAACATATCCGCGTTGCCTCGCGCCAGGAACTCAAAGATCGAATCTTGCTGGGCATTGCCGAAATCAACGAAGCACCTGTCGTACACCGATGGAAGAAATTTGACGCCCTGAATACGTAAATGTATTAATGAATCGATATACTAGACTACGAAACACCAGCCGAACGATTTAGCCAATGTGTTGCGTCGATCGGTTGAACCGCACCTAAAAGCGGACATTCAAGTTTTCCCCGGAAGCGTCGAATAGGCTGCGCTGAGATTGCAGAAAACCAGAGGCTCCTTCCGCTCTCGCCAGGCACTTCTCCAGCAAGGGCGATAGTCCAACGATGAAGCTCAGCGGTCGCCGCGAAGCGGCGGTCCACTGCAGCGACTGGTTCGGCGGTTCATTCATTTCGCCCTAATCATTCCCAAATATGCCATCAAAGACGGTACCCGTTGCAGGCTCAGAGCCCTTTGGTCATTCGATAGAACTTCAATCCCGGCATAGCCAATCGCTTCGGCCACTGCGACTCGACGTTCATCCCGCGGCGCTCATAGAATCGGCGAGCTCCCTCATTCTTAGCCGAAACGTCCAGCGATAGTCGAGTCGCTCCGCTCGCGCGAGCCCGCCCTTCATAGGAGTCCATCAAGACGGAGCCGACGCCATCGCCGCGAAATGCCTTGTCAACGGCGATGAACTGGAGGTAGAAGTCGCCATCGGGAATTGAGTCGGTAATCCGCATGAGTGGAGCAAACAGTATCATCACGATCCTCATTCGTATATTACGCGTGCCTGCAGCCTGCTTCAGGGGTTGGCTTGAGGAACGGCGATGCTGCTCGGCGGTGTAGGCCGCGAACATCCCAACGATGACGTTGTCACGTTCTGCGAAAGTCACATTCTGGTAGGAGAGGTCGTGGTCGGGCTGGGCGAACGCCGTGGAGATTATGTGCCCGGCGCGGCGACCGAGCATAAAACCAAAGAACCCCTCGGCTGCTTCGTCAACGTATCGGGCAAATGCCAGACCTTCATCGAACGTGGGGTTGGCGGCCCTTAGGACTATCGAATGCCGATCCATATGGTCCTGCTACGCCGAACCTCTGTTTATATGGTTTCCAGGTAAACCCGCTTCCTGGGCTCCCTTCCAGATAAGACGCCGCAGCCGATTCCACCAAAGCCATTCGTCGTCCATCGGTTAGAGCCGCCCTTGCGAGAGTCCGGCGGCTTATATGGTTTCCGCATAATACGCCGTTCGCGAGTCTCGCTCCAGTCGCCGCGAGACCGCCGAGTGGTTTCAAAGACGACCGCCCACGCCAGATAGCGTGCTTTACCCATCCAGTTTCTTGGGGGGCGACGTTCAGCGCGATCTGCCTGCCTACTCCCCCACCCGAGAAACAAGGTGGCTAAGAAAACCTTCCTACGACCGCTTTCGCCCTAGTGCGCCAGCCAGTTCCCCGACTGTGAAGGGAAGGTCAACTACTCGGATGGCAAAATAGAAGCAACCGAATCCGGCGATCACCCTCAGAATTCTGCCTACCAAAAGGGGTTTAGGTGGAGCCATAGTCTTTCCTCCCTTTTTCCAATCACACTCAAGCCGCACAGCAGCTCAGCTTCCTGACATCCTTCGTGAAAGTGATGGCCGCCAGCTTCACGCCCTCCGAAAGAGTGAGGTAGGGATGAAACGAGGACGCAATCTCGCGGACGGTAATTCCGAACTTGATAGCCAGGCTGATCTCCATCAACAGCTCCGAGCCCTCCGGAGCAAGGACTCTCGCTCCGACGAGTCTGTCTGAGGCTCTATCACGGATCAGCTTGATAAAGCCACGGGTGTCCCGGGCCGCCAGCGACCTGGGCACTTGTGAAAGCGGAAGCTTGGCTGTGTCCACATCGATTCCCGTCTGGGCGGCCTGTTCTTCGTCCATACCGACACCAGCTACCTGGGGATCGGTGAAGATGACCCAGGGCAGCGCTGTGTAGTCCCGGGGCTTGCTGTCACCGGTAAGGGCATTGGCGGCTGCAAGAGCCCCTTCGTAGGCTGCTGTGTAGACGTACATGGGCTCACCGATGACGTCGCCGGCTCCGTAGAGGCCCTCGATGTTGGTCTGCAGAGCCTCATCAGTTTCAAGAAAGCCCTGAGAATCCAGCTTTACGCCCAGGTTCACCAAGCCCATGTCGTTAGTGTTCGGCGTCCGCCCGGTCGCAAGCAAGATCTCGCTTGCCTGAAAGACGCGGGGCTCGCCCTCAACTTCAGCTTCCACAATCACTCCGGCTTGCTCCCTACCGACTGCCTTGACTGCAACCCCAGTGAGAACTTCAATTCCCTCGCTGGCGAGGTACTCTGCTAAGCCATCTGTAAGGTCTGGAGTCTCGGTCGGTAGAATCCGCTCAGAACGCTGCAGGATGGTGACACGGCTACCCAGGCGAGAAAAGAGCTGGGCAGTCTCCAGGGCAATGTACCGACCACCCACGATGATGAGTGATTCAGGCAGCTCTTCCAAGTCAAGAGCTGTTGCATTGGTCAGATATCGGGAACCTTCTACGCCCAGAATCGGGGGAACAAAGGGCCGAGCTCCCGTTGCAACGACAATACGTCCCGCTTGGATTGCCTCGTCGCCAACCTGCAAGCAAGTAGGCGACAACAGACGAGCGCGGCCGTTGATGAGACGAATTCCATCAAGGTCGGAAACTGCGTTGATGTACTTCTCCTGCCGCAGTTCCTCCACGAGCTCGCGCTTCTGGGAGATGATTGCGCTGAAATCCGTCACCTGGCTACTGGATGTCAGGCCGGCGAAGTTGTGATGGGTGGAGCGGTGGTGGGTTTCGGCAGCTCGGATGAGAGTCTTGGAAGGGACACAGCCCACGTTCACACAGGTTCCACCCGTGGGCAGGCCATCGTTGATGATCGTGACGGTGGCTCCAAGTTCCTCTGCATTCAAGGCCGCCGCAAACGCCGCCGAACCTCCTCCGACAATGACCAGGTCGTTCTCACTACCACCATGCTGTTGAGTCGAGCAGCAATCGCTCATCTCAGTTGCTCCTTTGCCTGTGCTTCCGACAGTTCGGCACTGTAGCCCAACTTCTCAATGGCAGTCCGGATTGCCTCAGGCTTGACCTTCGAGGGGTCGTAGCTGACACGAGCTTCTCCCTTGTCGTAGGAGGCCTCCACCTCTGCTATCCCGTCCAGCTTCTTGACCACTGTCTTCACGCCCACCTCGCATCCGCTACAGGTCATTCCTTTGACTTGAAGGACTGTGGTCTCAAGATCCGCAGCATTCACTGCGGCTGAGTCGGAAGAACTACAAGCCGAAGCCACAAGTATCGCCAGGAGAGCTCCGGCAGCGAGCGCGAGAGTCAGGAACCTTTTCAGCTTCTCCAACCTCCTTGTCCTCCATGTCATCAGAGGATCCATCCGACGTAGTAGGGGAATGTGACAAGCAGAGCAGCGAGGATCGCAATAGTCCACAGCGCGAGTCGTTGGCGATGTCGGCTTTCCGGCACCTCACAACTCTGTCCCGGCGCACATGCCTTGTCTGTCTTATACTCCTGGAAGAAAGCAACTCCCAAAAGAACAGCGGTCAGTCCAATAAAGTACGGACGAATGGGTTCGAGCGTCACTCCCAGTGCCGCTGAACCGAACCCGAGGACAGCTACGACGACAGGTAAGATGCAGCAAACAGATGCGCCCAAAGCGGCGAGAACAGTCCCAATGCCCAACCAGGGTCTCTTATCGGCTCTTTCCATGGTGTCCTCCTTGCCACTGACAGACACAGCGCTATTCGCCTTTTACATCCTCCGTTGAGGCGGCCTCCATTTCATCCAAAATGGGACATGGGCTCGTTGGTCCTCTCCCTGTACAGGAAGCAGCGAGTCTGGTGAGAGCTTCGCGTATCCCTCGGAGGTCACGAATTCTCTGCTCGATCTCGGCAATCTTCTTCTCTGCTCTCTCCTTGACCTCCTCACAGCTTGTTGTGGGGTCGACCCGGAGCTGAAGCAGGTCCGAGATTTCCTTCAGGGAGAACCCGAGTTCCTTCGCCCTGCGGATAAAGCGGATCCGGGTCACCGTGTCGTCTGGATACTGGCGGTAGCCAGAATCAGTGCGAGGGGGATCGTCAATGAGCTCCTGCCTCTCATAGAAGCGAATGGTCTCAATGCCAACACCCACCCTGTCTGCAACCTCTCCAATCCTGAAAGCCACTGTTTCTACCTCCATAGACTATGATGCACCCTGTACCATGGTACGGGGTCAAGAAGTTTTTGGGGTTTTTCGGCGGGACACCTTCCGGTCCAGTACTTTCTGACATGAGGCCTGAGCGCGGCTGGAGATCCTCAGCCAGCTCTTTCCGAAGGCTTGGAATCATGCGACGGGATCCCAAATCTGATTACGCACGAAGTGAAAAGCTACGAGAAGGGACAAAAGGTGGACGGAGGTCGCACACAAGACCGCCGACCCGGCGGTCAGGAAGGCAGAAAGCGATCGAGGTAGTTGGGACTAGGTTGGATGTGATAGTCGGCACCCGATCCTACAGACAGCGTCCGATCTGATCGCAATCAGACGGCGGCTTCCGCCTAGAAGCAGACGTTCAGGAATGCGGCTGGAGATCTCCGATCCAGAGTTCCAGCTCTTGCCCGAGTTCTCCGAGGTTGGCAGCGGTCGGATCTCTCGGGAGGAGGGGCTAGTCTCGACAGCGACATGGTCCAAGGGGAACCTATCGCGGCTGAGGGATAGGCGACGCCTGACTCGATGAGGATTGGATTACCCGGTAGCCCCCGTGTTTTCTCTCCAGCGGCATCGCAAGACGCCGCTTGCCTCAGGGCCGGAAACGCAGGGAGTAGAGATCCCCATCCCGGATCTCCAGCTTCAAGCGCACCACCCGGCCTGCCAGGGAGCTTAGATCGCTGCCGTCCTTCCAGGAGACTGGCCGTTCGATCTCATCTCCGAAGATCTCCGGGCAGTCCTCCAAGGCGTAGCCCTCCATAGGATTGCCCGAGGCGTCCTGGATCTCCACCCGCAGACTGCCTGCCGCCGAGGTAGAGTGGTTCAGTACCAGCTCCCGGCCCCTGAAACGTAGGGGACGGGTCAGCACACTTCCCCCCACATAGGGGCCCCGCAGGGAGACGAATCCATCCTCCCTCAGCACCGCTCGGCGGATCCTCACCTGGGGAGTCTTGTAGTGCTCGACGTAGTAGAGGGACATCTCTCCCGGACCCGTGGGGACTAGCGTGGGACCCACTTCGATGGCCCGGTCATGCCAGTTCAGCGGGTTTCGCCCGGGACGCAGAAAGGCCTCCATGTAGCGCCGGTCGAAGCGGATGCCGTCCCGGCTGAACATGAAGACGATGTCCGAGAGTCCGTCCTCCTTCCAGTGGGCGGCATACCTTCGCTCCGGAAGGAACCGCTTGGGGAACATGAGGATGATGTCGGGTCGACGGTAGTAGGGGATGGCCGCGTTCTTGTACAAATGCTCGATGGGGGCCTCCCCAAAATCCAGGTAGCGGGGTTCGGACCAGCTCCGGAAGTCCCGGGAGGTAAAGCGGCGAATGTCCCGCACCTGGTGCCGCTTCCAGCCCCTGGCGTAGATGGAATAGTGTCCTCGGGCCTGGTCCCACAGAACGATGTTGTGGGAATCGAAAGCCGGATCCTCCAGCGGAGCTCGCACGATCGGCTCCTTCTGCACATTCCGCCAGTGCAGCCCGTCCCCTGACACCATCCCATAGAAGACGGCTCGGCTTCCCTCGCCCGAGGGTTTCTTCTCCGATGCAATGCCAATGGCCTTGTAGCGCTCTGAGGCCGCCGCCGCCGGGTTTTTGTCCTTGAAGAAGGATAGGACAGCCCCCTTCCCGCCAGGAACAGGCCACACGATGTTATTGCGGGTGGAACCATCGTATTCGATCAGGCCCAGGTCCGGTTTCACCCAGTGGATTCCATCCAGGCTCTCGGCGTAGCCCGTATAGCGGGTAGACTCCCTCAGGTTTGTCCGATACCACATCCGGTAGCGGTGCTCGTCTTTGATGACCGATGGATCGTAGAGCACCGTGCGCTCGTAGGGCCGGTCCATCCGGATGGCCACCTCCATGGGTTGGGGAGAATGGAGGACATGGTACACCTGCTCCATGGACTCCACCAACCAGTCGTCCAGGAAGAGCTGCAGCTGGGTCCCCACCTCTCTGACCTGAGGCTGGGCCGACAACCCCCTCCAGGGAGTCATTGGCAAAGTCAAAAGAAGAATGAGGCGAAGATGCCTTCGATCGAGATTCATGAACGTCTCCTTACATCTTAGGGATAGTTTACTTTTTTAGGGACAGTTTACTTTTCGATTCTGTTCCAGGACAAAGGTGGAATCAAGGGACAGGGTGTCCCGAATCGGCTTGATCACTTCCTGCTTCTTCGTCGAAACGGCGCGGACCGGGGATCACTCCGAGCTCCTCCCTCAGTCTCCGAAGAGGGTTAGGGAGCCCACTATATGGGAGCTGTTCCAACTCTGACTAATGAGATCCGAACCACCGTTATCGTTATGCTCTTTCTATTCCAAGTATCGGCAGTAGTAAGCTTTGGTGATCTGTAAACTTCAGGCCGACGAGATCAGGACATTGTGAGGGGAGAACTGTGAGAGTGAACGAGCTTCCCAGCGTCGTCCCAGCACATCGGCCAGCTTCCAGTCCACAGAAATAGGCAAGTGATGACCGCAGCGCAGGCGGGAAAATCCGTGACGAAGGATCCCACCTTGGAGGAAACGCTCGACGGTTTTCTCCACCACCGGGCGCCAGGGCCCATACTCTCTTTCGTAGAAGTAGGGGTAAGCCTCCTGGAACTCCTCCCAGCAGTCTTCCAGACACTGGTAGAAGGCGGTGTGCTCCGGATGACGGGGCCGGTAGGTGCCAGCGAGGGGCATGCTCTACCGGAAACGTTTGCCGGAGCGAATCTACGAGGTTCAAATCGGATCACGCCCTCTGGCTCTGGAGTTCCTTCGACGTTTCCGGGGAACATTCCCGTGGGTGGTCCGCCAATGGGGTCAGCGCATCGAACCCCTGTCCACCCTCGAGTTGCCCCCGGATGGGATGGCCCAGGCCGTGACAGTTCACATCAGCAGCCGTGGAGATCAGCGTGATCCGCGGTGGCCGCCCAAAAGCCAGTTACGCGCCTTGTACTCGCGCACCTCGCTGGGGTACAGGGCCAGGGACGGATTCTCTTCGCTATGACCCGGCAAGGGTGTCGGACGCCGCAGGATGAACTCGGCCCGATCCAGCTGGTTGTAGGCGATATAGGCCATCTCCAGACGGTCGATGGCACGTTCTGCCTCGGAGCTGAAGTCGGGTACCAGCACCGGTCCGGTGTCGACCTGGAACCTCTCGGTCTCAGGTACACTGCTGATGATGATGATCGGGTATTCGAGCAGATAGCGCTCCTGACGTTTGGGATCTCGGAACTCGGTGCGTCCCACCAGCGGGACCTTGCTCCAAACGGCCGCATCAATCTCTGCATGGGTCTTGAGCACTTGGGTCCGGGGGAACGTCCGGACGTCGATCTCGAGGGATGAGATCGCCGCACCTGAGGTGGGAGACCGATCGCGCCAGCGGCGTCCCCGCGACGGCTCCTGGTAGGTCAGAGAGGGGCCCATGTTGCGCACTTCCTCGAGCGTGTAGATCGCGCGCCACTCCTTGCTGGGGATGTGAAATATGCGCTCTTCGACGAACAGCCACTCCGTGGGGTGCCCGACCGTGAGAACAAAGCGTTCACTGGCCCCTGTCTTTTCATCGATCACGTCGATGAAGGACTCGAGCAGGATGCGCGCCCCGTTGCCGGAGGGCAGGTTGTGCCGGCTGTAAGGTCGAGGGTCGGTACCCGGGGCGGAAGGACCCACGTGACACAGGAAGACTGGAAGTCAGAGGCCGGAGCGACCACCTCGTTCTCTTCCCCAGGCACTTGCCCGCATGCTGCCATCAAGGCGAACAACAAGCCACCTCCGCTGGCCAGGACGAATAGCTTCCTAAACCCTTTCATTGTCTTCCTCCTCCTGCCTTGATCTCGCCTCACAAGCCCCATCTGCAAAACCGTCATAATCGGTGTTACAGCCTACTAGCCCTTCGTCGATAACGTTCTTTGCAGAACCTCCTGGTTGAGGGTCAAGCCAAGCCCCGGCTTGTCGGACAGGGTGATCTTCCCGTCGACCGGCACAACCGGTTCCTGGAACAGATCCTGGACCGGCTGGACGTCCCAATCGTAGCCCTCGGGGGAATACTCATGGGGCCAGGTTCCGTTGGTCACCGTCGCGTAAACCTGCAAACTGGCAAAGCTGCAGATACCAACGTCCGGTGAGTGGGGCACCACGGGCTTGTTATAGGTCGCTGCCAGGTCGTAGATTCGCTTCACTTCCGATGGTCCACCCGCGTTGAGAACGTCGGGCTGAAGGATGTCGGGATTGCCTAAGTCGATCAGGTCGCGAAACCGCCAGCGACCCACCTCGCGCTCGCCGACCGACACCGGTACCGATAGCGCGTCGGTCACCTGCCGCAGTCCGGGCAGGTCGTGCGCGGGAACCGGCTCCTCGAAATGAGCGATCCCCAGCTCCTGCATCCGCAGACCCTGGCGGATGGCGGTGCCGACGGTGTAGCCTCCGTTTGCGTCAAATCCCAGGGACGCTTCTCTGGGCAGGAACTCGCGGCAGAGCTTGAACATCGCGAAGTCCTTCTCCGGATCGGCATCCAGCCGCAGCTCGAGCCAGTCCATGCGGATCTTGAACGCGCGAAATCCCTGTTCCAATCCCTTCTCCAGGTCGCTGCGCATCTCCTCGGGTGTCTTCCGAAACCCTTCGCCGATGCTCCAGTACATCGGGATCGTAGTGCGGGCGGCGCCACCAAGCAGATCGTAGATCGGACGGTCGGTCGCTTTTCCCCGGAGATCCAGCAGCGCGATGTCGATCGCCGCCATCGGCTGTGGCGTGTACCGGCCGTCCCAGTAAAAGTACAGCTCCTCCCAGATCCGATCCGACTCGAACGGGTCGCGTCCCATCAGGGGAGGCTTGAAATGGGCGACGAACCAGCGCGCATACGCCTGCAGTTCACTGCGGTGACCGGGAAATTGGCCCAGGCCGACGTGCCCGTCGTCGGTGTAGACTCGCACCAGCGTCGTGCCGGTTTCCAGAGGATCGGCTTTCAAATCTGTAATCCGCATCGCTCAGTTCGTAAGCCCTGCCTGGTCTCCACGTTCAGCTGGGCTCGCAAGCAGGGAACCTGGGCAGAACAGGCCACCAGTTCCTTGCGGAATGCGACCGATTCTTAGGTACTCCTGCTTTTGAGGTTCCAGCCAACATGCCTGCCAGCAGTTTCCCTAGATCGTCTCAGAGTTTATCCCAGAAGGACAAGACCAAAATCGTGTGAACAGCCGAATTGAAGTTTTAGCGTAGTTGGTGTCCCCCCAGCGGCGCCGGTCCCATTCGAGAAGGAAACTTCAGTCCAGGGACGATAGGGGTAGGAAGGGACGATTGAGTTCGTCCCCCCTCCCTCCGAACCGTACATGCGATTCTCCCGCATACGGCTCTCCGGTCAGTAGGTTCCTATGGATTGGACGAAACGGATATGGGCATCATTCAGGCTCTAGAACCCATGATCCGCAAAGAAAGCATTGGGCCAACGGCCAGTTCCTTCTCTCACTTTCTCTTCCGAAAGTGTCTCCACCATGTGATCCGTCCAGACCGCATGATGAGCCCACTGGTCGCCGCCAGAGGGTTCTCCAGTCGGAATAGCCGAGTACGGTACTGTGACCGGGGTGTAGTTCCGCCGTTCAGCGAAGTTGCGTTTCTGCGAACTGGTCATTTCACATCTACCTTCCTGCTCCCCTTCGCTCCACCGCGTTTTGCTGCACGGCTTCACCGCTACTATGAGAGCTCTGACTTCTGTCGAGCCGCTTCATCCGACTTCACCGGTAGCGCCAAGTTCGTTCCCCTTCGGCGTGCGATACTGCACCAGGGGCCTGGGCCATTGTTCACGCAGCGTCCCCCACTGCGAATCCTCACGATGCGTCGTCCGTTCACCCGACAGATCTCCCTGCTTATCTCGCTTGACCTTCCAACCCCTCCATCTCCAACCACCGCATTGCCATTTCGTCACGGTCGCTTTGGCACGTTACTTCACCGCCGTGACCTGCCGCGTCTATCCCCCCGGGCAGACCGTTCAGGTCGAAGGGATGGCCGTCGCGCGGTCAAGGGTTCGGACATCGCCAGGAGCCTCCCCGACAGGCTTGGCCGAATCGAGTTCACTTGCGTTACGGATGGGTCGTTCGTCTCAGGTTGCTCTCCACCTTTCCTCACGGAAACGCAGTTACCACTGTCGACTTCAGGCCGGTAACGTTAGCCTGAGAGGGACTTGCACCCTCCTGATCAAGCGCCTTCACAGGCGCACTAGCGGTGGCCTCCAGGCCGCCGTACTCACTTTTCGAGCCTTTGGCTCGAAACGGCGCTATGTTCCGTCAAGCTCCCCAGCTGGGCTCGGTCTCGGCGCCTTGCGGACTGGACTCTTGCCGAGGACGCTCCTTCTAGACGGGGAACCGGGACAATCGCGGGAACTCGTGAGATGTGCGTGGTGTCACGCAAATACTCAAACCTTGGGGTCTGGAAGGGCGATCTCAGGGGGATGGTTTATATATTGGTCCGAAGTATAGATGGGCCGATTCTCCCCACCATATAGAGGGTGAAATCACTCCCCAGACGGTGCTTTGCGTCTGAGTTCTCCCTGTCCGTTCGGTCGTCGTGGTACGTGTCTCTGACGAAAAGCTTCTGCTAGACTCTTTCGAGACAATGACTCACGCAGAAGAGATCGGGAGAGGAAGAGTTTGGTTCCTACGCCTTCTATATGAGCTAAGTGGGGAAGAGGGGGACAAAGCCCTCAGCTCTGACAGGATCGGGGATGAGCTGGGCTTTGACAGAGAGCGGACCGCGGAGATCGTCCGGACTCTTGTGGAAGACGGTCTACTTCAACACGACAATCTGGGAGAGGTCCGTCTTACCCGGACGGGAAAGGATGAAGCAAAGAAAGCCCAGTAGGCGTGTTGCCTCCGGGAAAGGGAAGCTTCATATGATAGCCGGGACCCGATCTTACAGACAGCGTCCTATTTCATTGTGCAATCGAATGACCGGTTCCACCTAGAAGCGGACATTCAAGTTTCCCGCGGAAACGTCGAATGAACTACCGCAAACAGCCGAGGGTGTGTGAAAAGTCATTCATGATTTCGGATTTGAAATTTCGACTTCATAGGATCGCGTGTAAGCCACGATCTCCGTCGTAGGAAGGGTAAAGAGACCCCTAAATCAAAGAGGTTTTGGACTTTTCACACACCCTCAGCCAAAAGCGGTCATTCCGCGTAGATCAAGCGGTCATGCGACCACGAAAAGCTTGTGGCTGAAAAGAATGGGTCGCCTTTTCGAGAAACAAGGACAAGGATGTTAGTTTCAAGCACTGACCATGCGCATGGACTCGACGCCGAACTGATGGTGTCCGGTCAACAGCGTGGCCCGCGACGGCATGCACCAGGTGCCGATGTACGCCGACTCGAACCGCACGCCTTCCTTCGCCAGCCGATCGATGGTCGGCGTTCGCGCCCACGGATACGCCTCGGGGTAGCAACTGACGGTGTGGTACGAATGGTCGTCGGTGTAGATGAACAGGATGTTGGGCCGCTTCGCTTCGTCCGCGGCTTAGGTGAAGGGGGCGCCCGGTCCGCCGAGGATCAACAGAAACAAACACGTTAGAGTCACAGTTCGTAGCATCCGTGGCAGTCGCCCGTCGACGAGTACCGAGTCACTGCCGACCCAGTGTACTAAGGCTCCAAAGGCCATTTCCCCGAACATCAAGTCGGAACCAAAAATGGACACGCGCGCCTCGGACTCGAGCACGAACTCACCATTGAAGTAGACGGTTCTTCCCGACACGGCAAATCCTCCAGATCCTCGATGGTAGTGGTTTCGTTCGGGTTTCTCACGCCAACCACCAGCCGCATTACAGACCCAGCAGGTAGGAGAACTTGACGAAGACCTGCCTGGAGTCGTTGACAAACCCCCGGGAGGAGAGGAATGGAGGACCCGTCTGGCTCGCTACCAGATCCCTGTCCCGCAGGTTTCCGTTGTAGCCCACATAAGGGCCGTCCAGGGGTTGACCTGATAGGTAAAGAGGAAATCCCCATTGAAGTTCTTGGATGTCTCCAGGGAGGTCAGATCCGGATTGGACAGGACTGTCTCGTACTGGAGGATGAAGCGCAGGGCGAGGTCACGGTTGAGCTGCCAGTCCCAGCGGGAGCGCAGGATGTGATTGTTCAAAACGTTGGCGGATCTGGCCCGATCCGTCAGCCGCTCCAGGAGATAGGCATTCTCGTTGCGCAGGGAGGAAGAAGGACGCAGAGTCAGGGTCAGGTTCCCCTGGGTCAGCTGGACCAGCTGGGGCTCCCGGCTGGCCGAGGGCACCAGGTTGATTCCTGTTCCCGCGGAGAACTGGGCCTCCAAAGAGATCCAGGCGAAGGTGTTGGTGGAGAAAAACAGGCCGGTCCGGTGGTGGGAAAATTCTTCGAGGTTGATTTGTGCCGGGACATCGCCGGGGCGCAGCAGCTCCCGATCTTCATCGTGGAAGAGCTCCAGATGGGTTTCCCCCGTCAGTTCCCAACCGAGTCCCACATCGTAGAAGCGGTGCAGCCGGTTCCCCCGGTGGTCCCAGATCCCGTTGGTCAGTACAGTGGGTCCCCAGGAGATCAAATGCTTGCCCTCGGGACGGAAGCGAAAATCCACATGCTGCCGGACACTGCGAACGTCCGGCCGCAGAGGCGGAGGTTGGATGGGGCGACCTCGGTGGAAGAGGAGCCGCCTCAATCTGCGGCCCGGTAGGAATCCGGTTTGAGTCAGGAATCCCGAACTCCGGTCGCTGTAATCCAAGGTGTAGAGCAGCTGCCGTCCCCGGCGCAGCAGCCGCCCCTCGTAGGCGGGACCGGCCTGCAGGGCTCCGTCCAACAGCCGGGTGCTGCTTGTCACGGCCTGCCCGCTGGCGACCCAGTTGTCGTTCAGCTTCAGGCGGGCGTCCACCCCCCCCAACCGGTTGAAGCCACCTTGCAAGTCTCGCTGGGTATAGATCACCCCCAGGGTGGACTGGTCGAAGAGGTCTCGATTGACTCGTAGAACCGCGAAGCGCGCCCGGGCGCCGGCCAGGGGGTCTTCCCGGGGGACGGCCTTGCCTGGTGACTCGTCATCGGCCAACAGAGCCCCGATGGACCAGGGGCCCCTCTGGCCGGTCAGACGGGCACCCAAGCGCAGATCCTGGATGCGCCGGCTGAAGAAGAGATCGATGGGAGTCTGAAAGAAGCTGGAGTTTTCCAGGAAGAAGGGACGCTTTTCGGGAAAGAAGACCTCGAAGCGCCGGTTGACCGTGACCTGGGGAAGATCCGACTCCACTTGGCTGAAATCGGGGTTGACCGCCAGGTCCACCGCGAAGCTGTCCTTGAGGACAAACTTGGCATCCAGGCCCCCATCGATCTCGCCTTTTTTGCTGAGGAAACGGGGATCGGCCCCATCGCCCGGGTCCAGGCTGCGGAAGGATCGAAAGAAGCCATAGGGGATCAGTTGGACATGGCGCCCCGGCGAGACGTTCTCCAGCCCCTCCAGCGTGGCGTACTGATTCAGGTCCCCCTCCACCCTGCTGGAGACCCGGGGCCAGGTGGACATCTCGTTGGCCCTGGGGATGTAGCGCCAGAAGGCGATTCCCCAGGTCTGCCGCTGGCTGGGAGAGAAGCGCAGACTTCTGAAGGGAATGGCCACCCAGACCACGTAGCCCTTTTTCGTCAGCTCTCCCCTAGAATGCCAGAGGGTATCGAAGGAAACATCGAAGCCCACTCCCTCCACGTAGCGACCATCCTGCTGGATCCCGAGGGGATTGACTATCAGCTCGTAGGATCGGAGCCGGTCATGAAAGGTGTCGATGGAAGCCATGATCCAGTCGTCGCCTTTGTGGCCGTCTCGACGCGTCATTCGGGCCCGGATCTTCTGGGGCTCCGAATCAAAACAGACGAAGACGAGGTAGAGACTTTCATCGTCATAGGCCGAGTAGACGTGGGTTCGCTGGCTGGAGGGTGAACCGTCGCTGGGCTGGCGCTGAATGAAGCCTTCGACCCGCGCCAGACGGCCCTCCATCCTCCGATTGGGCTTCATCTCCAGAAAGTCTTCCAGTGAGGGCGCTTCACTGAGGCGAGGGATCACCAGGAGCGGCGGGGAGTCGTCCTGGCCCGGACCAGCCATGATCGAGGCCGCTGATCCGACCGACAGGATCAGAAAAAACAGGAAACGGCGATGGTACCTCATGGGCCGCCCCGCTCGGTTCCTCGCCGATCACTCCCGGAGGAATGGGATCTTGATTTCACGCCGGTCGGCTCCGTCTATCCACTTCGCATCCGAGTTCCTGTGAGATTGCCTGATGTATGATCAATGCCTATCAGCCCCCCCAACCTCTTGCCAACAGGGTCGGGCCGCCTACTGCGCTTCGCCGCCGACGGCCACGACGTGGCCGCGCGTGCGGAAGATCAGTGTCCCGCCCGCGATGGCCGGAGTCGCCATGCAGATCTCGCCGAGCGGGTTGACCGACAAGCCCTCGAACTCGACGCCTGCCTTCACGACATGGACGTCACCCTCCTCGCTCGTGAAGTAGACCTTCCCATCGCCGGCGACCGCCGAGGCGGTGGCGGCCGTATTGCTCGCCGGTCTTGGCGTCCAGGATCGTCACGACGCCCTGCACCGCACAGAGGTAGACGAGGCCGCGGTAGACGATCGGCGTCTGGATGTAGTTGCCCACGCGTGTCTTCATCCACACAACCTGTTCGCCTGCGTTGTCCGGTCGTGGCACCGCTAGCGTGCCCGTCGCCGAGCGCTTGACTGCGAAGATCGGCTTCCGCGGGTGGCCGGGGGCGATCGGGCGGTGGTTGCTGGTGAGCAGCAGCAGATCACCGGCGACGATCGGCGCCGGGATGGGCAGGCCGCCACCGCCTGCCATGCGCCAGATCTCCTTGCCGTCCGCCAGTGCGTAGCCGCCCATGTGCTTGCAGCCGTTGACGATGACCTGCGCCGCGCCAATCTCCGTGCCGACCACGGTGGGTGTCGCCCAGCTCGTCGTGTCGTCGCGCGCCACGCGCCACGCCAGCTCGCCGGTGGCGACGTCCCAGGCGGCGAGGTAGGGGTTCTTCTTGACGTCGGCCTGTACGATGACCTTGCCGTCTGCGAGGACCGGCGAGCTGGCGTAGCCCCAGTGCAGGTCCATGGAATCATGGGGCCCGACGTCGAGATCGCCGAGGTCGACCTTCCAGCGGAGGTCGCCGTCCATGCTGTAGCAGAACATGCCCTGAGCGCCGAACACCGCGATCACCTGCCTACCGTCGGTCACCGGTGTCGAGTCGACGTGCGTCGCCTTGGTGTGCCTGGCGAACTTTGGAACGGCCCGTGTCGCGGTGCGCATCCAGATCGGCCGGCCCTCTGCGAGGTCCAGACACCACAGCTGGAACGCATGCTCGACCATGTCGTCGGCTGAGTTTCCGGTCCCATAGAGACCGATCTCAAGCTCGGCATCGCCACCCTTGGCGACCGCGGTCAGGACGAACACGCGGTCGCCCCAAACGATCGGCGAGGCGTGCGAGAGGCCGGGGATCGGTGTCCGCCAACGCACGCCCTTATTCTTGGCAACCTCCCATTCCTGCGGCAACGCGTGCGTGTCAGTGACGCCCGCAGCCTGGACGCCGCGAAACTGCGGCCAGACGATGCCGTGGTGCGGGGCCATCGTCGGCCCGGTGGTGTCCTGAGTGTCCTGTGGGCGAGTCTGGCTGGATGCTATGACCCAGGTTGGAAGGAAAAGCAACGAAATGAGAAAGGGCGACGGGTGGATCTTCATGGGTGTAGGTGTCGTCAATCCTCCGACAGTGTCTCGGGACGACCGGCGCACTACCGAAACCCCAACTACCACACTCCGGAAGATCGGCCTGAGACGCTGGACTACGATCGCATGACAGTGGTGGTCCAGGGCGTCTACACTATTGTGGCTGAGTTTTGCCGCGTCGACAAACACTAGAACAGACGGCTGCTTATGGGAAGGGGACTAATCGCTTTGACGCAGCCATTCTATCACTCGCCGGGAGGTGGCTGGCCGTTTGCGGCAGTGCATTCGACGTTTCCGCGGGGGAAATTTGAATGTCCGCTTCTAGGCGAGGCTGTGTGAAAAGTCATTTATGATTTCGGATTTGAAATTTTGACTTCATAGGATCGCGTGTAAGCCACGATCTCCGTCGTAGCCTAAATCAAAGAGGTTTTGGACTTTTCACACACCCTCAGGCGAAAGCGGTCGTTCGGGGCAATCTATTCTGACACTTTTTGCACGGCCAGATCTGGGCTGGTACAACTCCACACAAAGCAGCTGTCGTTCACTGATAGCTCCCACCGAGGCTGACGCCGGTTGCGGTATCCGCAATTGCCTGTTGGCCGCCCTCGGTCGGTCCAACTATCTCTGTGTTCTCAGCGTGCCGGGCGGAGCAGGCGATGGACAACCCAAGGAATAACAGTGCCCAGATGTCTCGAGCACGGCTCCGAAGCGGAAGCATCACAGACGTGTGCTAGTATCTTCACCAAATGTTCACCTCAGAGGGGGGGAGGTGGAATTTCTAGAAGATAAGCGGTGTAGACCACACGGTGGCATCACAAACACGACCGACTTTTTGTGAAAAAAGTCACAGGCGGTCACGAGGGAGAAGGAAAATGAGAGGTCGAAAACCCAAGCCGAGTCGCCTCAAGATTGTAGAGGGCAACCGGGGGAAGAAAGGGCGGCGGCAATACGAGCGGCCTGCCGCAAGATCTGAAAAGGCTTTGCCGGATTGGCTGGAATTTCCTGACTGGATGTCCGAGGAGGGAAGGCGATTCGGGGAACAAACGGCTCAGCACCTGCTTCCTGACGGCCTACTAGAACCGTTGTACTTGGGGCCATTTCTTGGGATGTGCACCTGCTATGGGCTCTGGCGCGAGGCACAAGAAGAACTCGCCGGGCAGGGCTTCACCATTACCGATAACCGTGGCGTCGTCCGGAAGAACCCCTATGTGACCATCGAGAAGAACTTCGGGACCTTGTTCTTGAAGTTCGCCGAGGATTTCGGTCTCACGCCAGCAAGCCGACAGCGCCTCAACATTCCTGGCCCGATTGTCCCAGACCTTGTTGAGGTAAGCCGCGAGTAAAGCCTAAAAATCGTGATTGGTTCAATGGACGGGGTAGGACGGGGTCTTGAAATTGAGACCATACCGCACTCCGACCGTCGCGAAAGAACGCCTGAGCAGACTCGCATTTCTGCTGAAAGGAGCACCGTGGCGAAGGAAGGCAGACCAGACGCCGGGTTGTGGCGCATGGCCGACCTCGTGACGCCGATGGCGCTGCGGGTCGCGGCAACCCTTCGCGTGGCCGACCACATCACCCGTGGGCCGTGTACGGCGCCGGAGCTGGCCCGGGCGGCCCGCGCAAACACCGACGCTCTCGATCGCTTGCTGCGGCATCTTGTTTCGCTAGATGTGCTCAGATGCAACGACGTGGGCCAATACTCTCTGACCTCTCTAGGCGAATCGCTGCGCGACGACCACCCTTCTGGGACCCGAGCTCGACTGGACATCGAGAACGCAGTGGGCCGGGCTGATCTGTCCCTGGTAGATCTGCTGCACTCCATACGCACCGGTCGGGCGAGCTTCCCCTTGCACTTTGGCCGAGGGTTCTGGGACGACCTGGCATCGGACCCTGCGCTGAGGGAGTCGTTCGATGGGCAGATGGGCGCTGACGTTGCAGCCTGGGCTCCCCAGGTCGTCGCGTCCTATGACTGGGGTTCACTCGGCCACCTGATCGATGTCGGAGGGGGCAACGGAACTCTGATCGCTGCCGTTCTGAGCGTGCACCCGACATTGCGGGGCACGGTATTTGAACGACCCGGCACGGCGGAGGCTGCGCGGCAGACGCTGAAGTCGGCAGGATTCGATGACCGGAGCGATGTCGTGTCCGGGAGCTTTTTCGATCCGCTGCCTTCGGGTGTGGGAGGCTATTTACTCTGCGCCGTCCTCCACGACTGGGATGACGAAGCGGCGTGTACGATCCTGCGGCGGTGCGCGGAGGCAGCGGGCCCAGCCGGAAAGGTCTTTATCGTGGAAAAGACGGGAGGCGACGGTAAATCACCGCGCACCGACATGGACCTGAGGTTGCTCGCCTACTTCGGCGGGCGCGAACGCGGCGTGGCCGAGCTCACTTCGCTGGGGCTGGAAGCCGGTCTCAGAGTCGGCGCCGAGTATCCCGCAGGCGACCTATCCGTCATCGAATTCACCGCCTAGAACGGTCGGGCCAAAAGCCCGCGACGCCTGCTCGGCGGTGACGCTCGCGGGCTTTCGTCTACCCTGGCCCGCTGGCTGGCCTGAAGACCACAGATGAGAATGATCCCGGAAGGGGCTATCTACCCCGGGTAGACGACCAAATGTTTGAATGTTTGCCATGTGTTAGCCTGATTCTGGATCAGGATACAACGAGGTCAGCTCTAACTATCTAAGTTATTGATGGGGTGAAAGATAGATTGGTGGAGCTGGGGGGGCTCGAACCCCCGACCCCCTGAATGCCATTCAGGTACTCTTCCAACTGAGCTACAGCCCCACGCCGAGAAATCTTACCAGTTAGCTGCTAGCTGCGTCTATCAGCTCCTGATTGACACTGATCTCTTCGTCCTTGCGCAGTTGGTCCACCAGGTTCTGGATGTAGCTTGTGAAGAAACTGGTTCGCTTCTGCTCGGTCAGGGTCTTACTGATATCTCCCCTTTCCTTCTCGAATTTGGCTGCGTCAACCTCGGTTTTGTCAAGGACTTGGAAGACGACGTATTTTCCCGCCACGACCACCGGCGAGCTGATTTCGCCTTTCTTGAAGCGGAATGAGCGGTCGTGGACCTTTGGAGAGAACTTCAGGGTGTCGTCGATCGTACTCCCCTTCTTGAAAAACCCCGTGGCTACCACCGACAGCTTCTCCGCTGAGGCAATCTTCTCCAGGTCTCCCTCACTCTGCGCCTTCTGGTAAAAGGCGAAAGCCTGTTCGCGGGCTAGCTCATCGCCGCTTTCCTCCCGAAGATCCTGCAGGG
Source organism: Acidobacteriota bacterium (assembly GCA_965218775.1). Classification (GTDB taxonomy): domain Bacteria; phylum Acidobacteriota; class UBA6911; order RPQK01; family JAJDTT01; genus CAUZIZ01. Next base: position 850,446 of record CBDCLS010000003.1, read on the forward strand.
CTTGATCCCGCACCTGGTCGAAGTTCGGAATGTTGGTCGCCTGGATGTCGGCCAGCTGCGTTACCAGGTAACTGCCGGCCGATTCGTAGGGATCCATGAATTCTCCCTGGTTGAGGGCGAAGACCTTCTGATTGAAGTCGCTCTGGACAACCAGGCCGGTGATGGGATCACCCAGGGTAAAAGGGATACTCTCCTTTAGGGGAAAGTTGTGTTCTTTCGCCACTGCCTCAAAGTCTGGATTCTGCTTCAGCTGGTCCGAGATCTTCGTCGCCAGTGCTCCCGCCTGTTTGTGTGCTTCGTCTTGACGCAGTTCGAATTCGGCAATCGGGCGGCGCGAATCGGGCTTCTTCGATGGGACCTCCGTACCCTTGATGATGTGATACCCGAAGGGAGTTCGAACCAGATCGCTGATTTGCCCAGGTTTGAGGGAAAAGGCAGCTTGTTCGAACTCGGGAACCATCTTTCCCTTCCCAAAGAATCCCAGGTCTCCTCCCCGCTGGGAGGACCCGATGTCGTTGGAGTGTTCAGCTGCAAGCGCTTCGAAGTTGGCGCCTCCCCGGATCTGCTTCAAGAGGTCTTCGGCCTTCTTTCGGGCCGGGGCATCCTCCTCGTCGTCCTCTGCCGAGATCAGGATGTGGCTTACACGAACCTGTTGGGTGTCCGTCACTTCAGCCAGTCGGGCCTGGATCTGCTCTTCGGAGATCGTGACCGTCTTTGGATCGATTCGAACGCTCACATATCGGACCGTTCTCTTCTCACCGATGCGGTACTTCTCCTGGTTGTCCTTGTAGTATTCCTGAAGCTTCGCCTCTTCGATTTCAGCGGGTGCGATCTTCTCTGGGTCGATCGCCACGTACTGAACTCTCACCTCTTGGTTGCGGTTCCGGAACTCCTGCTCGACTTCGTCGGGCGAACTGAAAATGCCATCCGTGAGAATGCGCTCTAGTTTGTCGCGTGCGATGCGTCTCTGTATGCCCTTCTCGAACTGCTGAACCGTCAAGTTGTTGGCCTGCAGAACTCTCTCGTAACGATCCGGTCCAATGAATCTTTCGTTTTCGCGGAAGACCGGCTGTCGAGTGATGAAATCTGCAGTTTCGGCGTCAGTTACCTGGAGTCCCAATTGTTCGGCACCATACACTGCGGCATATTCGGCGATGAGCCCGTTCAAGGCCGTATCCCCCAGCCGAAGTTGCTGGACGACCTTTGGGTCCTGCTGATCCAGGCGGTAGAGTTTTCGATAGGTCTCGACGATCTGAACGTATCGTGTCCTGAACTCCGAGGCGGTGATGGTTGAACCCGCCACTACGGCAGCTTCCTGGGAAGAAAGCCCTGTGGACGAGGTGGCCGGAGCATCTACGAAGAAGAGCACCATTCCGAAGCCAAGCGCGAATATCACCAGCCAAAGAACCCACTTCAGGCCGCGTTGCTTCTTCCGAAACAGGGCTAACATCTAACCCTCCCCGATCTAGTCGATATCGATCTCAGAAGAATTCCAAGACCAAAAACCACTATTATAACACGCTTGCCCGGTTCGACTCCCTCGTTGGGAGGTGCTGCTCCAGGGTCGCTACGACCTTGCAAGACCCGCATGTTTCGCGGATAATACTTGGTTTGGGATTGTGGAGATGGTCCTGTCCAGCCTTTGTGTCGAATCCTGTCACATCTCCGCTCTTTCAAACCGAGATTGCCATCTCGACATCGGGGAAATCATTCCCCCAGAGTGTCGATCCGCGAGATCGGGTGGTTGCCGGTGGAGAATCGCCAAAGACACCGGTGGAGAGCTCCCGACCTGGTTCATGACACGGTTACACCGAAGGCATGGATTTCACGAGGGGGCGGATGTTCTTAGAAAGAGTTGACAGAAAATTACAATTATTCCTCGCCGGCAGGTACGCGGAGACTTATGAGCCTACGTTCCTTGTTCAGTTTCTTCTCCAATGATCTAGCTATCGATCTAGGTACCGCCAACACCCTGGTCTTTGCGCGAGGCCGCGGCATCGTCGTCGACGAACCGTCGATTGTGGCGATCAACAAGCTCAACAACAAGGTTGAAGCCGTAGGGCGCGAGGCCAAGGAGATGTTGGGGCGAACGCCTGGGAACATCGTGGCCATCAAGCCCATGAAGGATGGCGTCATTGCCGATTTCGATGTGACCGAGGAGATGCTCAAGTACTTCATCAAGAAGGCCCACAACCGTAACCACCTCCTGAGTCCCCGCATCGTGATCTGCATTCCCTCTGAGATCACGCAGGTGGAAAAGCGAGCAGTGCGAGAGTCGGCCCTGCGCGCTAAGGCCAGTGAAGTCTATCTCGTCGAAGAAGCCATGGCGGCCGCCATCGGTGCCGGACTACCCATCACCGAACCCAGCGGAAACATGATCGTCGATATCGGCGGAGGAACCACGGATATTGCGGTGATCAGCCTTTCGGGCATTGTCTACAGCCGCTCTGTTCGTGTCGCCGGCAACGAAATGGATGAGGCGATCATTCAATACGTCAAGCGCAAACACAATCTTCTCATTGGCGAAAGGACGGCAGAGCGGATAAAGATCGAGGTCGGCTCTGCGGCAATTCTCGATGAGCCTCTGACGATGGAGATCAAGGGGCGCAATCTGATTGAGGGTATCCCCAAGACGTTGGCGATTACTGACGAGGAGGTGAGAGAGGCGTTGTCAGATTCAATTTCGACGATCGTCAATGCCGTTCGCGTGGCGCTGGAACGAACCCCGCCGGAACTCTCAGCAGATATTGCCGACAAGGGAATCGTTTTGACTGGAGGCGGCGCGCTTCTCAAGGGGCTGGACCATCGCATCAAAGAGGACACCGACTTGCCAGTGTTTCTGGCAGAGGATCCTCTCTCCTCAGTGGCCATCGGCACGGGAATGATGCTCGAGGAGATGGCGTTGCTGAGGCGAATCAGCGTTCAATGATCCACGCGCTCGAACGAAGACCCCTCGTTTTCTTCATAACCATCCTAGTACTGCATGTAGCTCTCCTTTCCATTCAGGTCCGCAGTGAGCAGGGACGTTCCTTTCTGCTTAAGTGGAGCCTCTTTTTCGTAACGCCGGTTGCGGCAGCGATGCATTTCGTTACCGATAACGGTGAGAAGGCTCTGAGTCGCTACGCGTTCCTGCGTGGCGCTGAAAAAGAGAACCTGCAGCTGCGAGCGGAAAACGCAGCACTCAAGGTTGAGATTGAGCAACTGCGTGGGATGCAGTCCATGGCAACGCGGTCCGCGCATTACTCATTACTGCGTCAACAGTATTCGTTTGGAACACTGCTGGCCGGAGTCATCTGGAAATCCGCCTCTTTCCACACGGATCACTTCGGGATCAATGCCGGAATCAGAGAAGGCATCCAAAAGAATTCTGCCGTACTGAACCCCGAAGGCATTGTTGGCAGGGTAGTGACCGTTGAGCCCTTCGGTGCCGAGGTCGAGCCGATCACGGAGAGAGGATCCGCGATAGGAGGAGTCCTGAGTCGTTCGCGCCTCCAAGGGGTGCTCCAGGGAGATGGCAGTGAACTCCTGGAATGGAGATTGATCCCGAACCACGAAAAGGTGGAGATCGGTGAGGTGGTCTATACCTCGGGAGCCGACAGGATCTACCCCAAGGGACTTCCCATTGGTCTGATCGTTAAATCGGAAAGAGGGAAAATGGTATATCGGGACATTCGTGTCAGACCTTTTGTTGATTATTCCAGATTGGAAGAAGTCATGGTCGTAACCACTCCCTAACCTTAGTACACTGGAACGTAAATACGGCAACGTTTGCAGATGGGGCTTGCGAGGCGAGATCAAGGCAGGAGGAGGAGGGCGATGCTGGGCCATCTTCGACGACGACCAACGCAGAGATCGTCCACAACCCCCATCTGCCCTACGGGTGGCGACGGGACGCGCCTTTGTCGCTCCTCCTCCAAGATACAAAGCATCGAGTTCGGCGTCGCTTCGCGAACTCGACCCGTCGCGCTCGCCACAAACGTTGCCGTATTTAGGTTCCAGTGTACTAAGTGTACTTAGCCCCCCCCCGATGGGATTTCGAGAGTAAGCGAAAATTGGAAGTTGTCATTGGCAGGGCCGAAGTCCTTCTGCTTCTGGTGATTGTAGGAGGAACCGAAATTGGCCTGGCCCAATACTTCCCCTGGGTCGCTCTGTATCTGGATCTACCCCTGGTACTGGTTATCTACATCGGCTGGTACTCCCGACCTGTCAAGGCAGCCCTATGTGGCAGCGCCTTTGGACTGCTCACCGATGCCTTCCTCCGAATCTATCTTGGTCTGAACGGAGTCAGTAAGACGACCATCGGTTTCGTTACCGCCTATGTCAACAGGTGGGTGTTGATCGGGGGATTCTTCCCCCGATTGTTTGTGATCGGCGGCTTCACTTTACTTGACAATTTCATAGTTTTCTGTATGTTAGAGCTACTGAATCAACCCGTGAGGGAGGACTTTGGGTACCATGCACTGATTCGGGGGGCCGTGACTGGCCTGGCGGGTGTGGTTATCTTCCAAGTCTACGATTGGTTGAAACTGCCTAGAAGAGAGTTTCGGGTCTGAACGCAAACCTGGCAGTTGTCTCTAGCAAAAACGCCCTTTCGCGACGGATCGTTAGAGTCGTCGCAGCCAGTCTCCCTTATTAGCAGCGGACACTTGACGGATGGCGGTCTATCAAGAAAAAGATTACTGTCTGGTTCGGCTGCGATGGGTCAGGGGACTTCTCATAGTCATTCTGCTGGGGCTGCTCCTAAGGTTGTGGCATCTTGACGTTGTGAAGTTCGAGCACTATCAGGCGCTTGCCGAGCGCAATCATGTGCGCACCGTGCCAATGGATGCTCCCCGCGGCCTCATCTCCGACCGAGAAGGACGCGTTCTTGTCGACAACGCCCACGCTTTCAATCTGGTGCTGTACCGCAATGAAGTCCAGGACCTTGAAGGCACCTTGTCCTTTCTGGCCGAGGGCTTCAAGCTCGAGCGGAAGGGCCTGGACGAACGGCTGAAAGGGGCGAAGCACTACTCCATCTATCAGCCGCTTGTCGTCAAAAAGCACCTTTCGATCGATGAAATCACCTTTCTCCTTGCCCGCCAGAGAGAGCATCCCGAACTAGCCATCGTCAGTCAGCCGCGGCGCACCTACCGCTACGGCAAGCTTGCTGCCCATGTACTCGGCTATGTGGGTAAAGTATCGCGCAAGCAGCTTGAGCTTCCCGAGTTCTCCGACAACAGTGCCGGCGATGTGATCGGGAAATACGCGATCGAGAGGGTCTACAACGGTCACCTCTCGGGCAAAGATGGCCACAAAAAGGTGCTGGTCAACAGCGTAGGAAAGAAGCTTGATGAGTTGGGGCATATTCCCGCAGAGGCTGGCAAGGAACTGAAGCTCACTTTGGACCTGGACCTTCAAGAGGTGGCAGAGAGCGCTTTGACGGATCGGCGAGGGACGATCGTAGCCATCCAGCCTCAGACCGGAGAAGTTCTGGCGATGGTGAGTCGGCCCGCCTTCGATCCCAACCGATTTACTGCACGCATCAGCCAGGAGGAGTGGGATAGTATCGTGCAGGATCCCGACCACCCGCTGCAGAATCGTGCCATCCAGAGCAGTTTCTCTCCCGGATCGATCTTCAAGCTGGTGATGGCTCTGGGAGGTCTGGAAAAAGGTGTGGTCAACCTCCAAACCTCAGTCTATTGCAGTGGACAGATCAATCTGTACGGACACTCGTTTCGGTGTTGGAAAAAGGGTGGGCACGGACGAGTCAGCCTGCGGGAAGCTCTTCGTCAATCCTGCAACGTCTATTTCTATCTTCTGGGTCAGAAGCTGGGAATCGACGACATCTCAGCGGTCAGTGCTCGTTTTGGACTGGGTCAGCGCACCGGGATTGATCTAGGAGGAGAGGTTCTAGGCCTGGTCCCGTCGACTGAATGGAAGCGAAAGATCTACGGCACCCCCTGGTACCCTGGGGAGACCATTTCGGTTTCTATCGGCCAGGGCCCAGTTCATGTGACACCGATTCAGCTGGCTCGAACGGTCAGTATCATTGCAGCCGGTGAAGCTCCCCCCATCCACTTGGTGCGCGAGCCCCGATCCGTGCGAAAACGGAAGCCCGTTGCTCAGATCAGACTGGCCCCCGAGCACCAACAGTTCATGAGAGAAGCGATGTGGGCGGTCGTAAATCAATACGGAACCGGTAGAGCTGCCCGAGTTGTAGGCTTCGATGTCTGCGGCAAGACCGGAACTGCCCAGACCATCGGTCGCGCCTCCCGGGCAAAGCTGTCCAAGGAAAAGGCGGACCAGTTCACTTCGAATGCCTGGTTCGTCGGCTTTGCTCCTCGCGACTTTCCCGAGATCGTTGTTGCTGTGCTGGTGGAAAAAGGGGGAGGGGGTGGTTCCGCGGCTGCCCCTCTAGCTGGGAAGCTCATGCAGGCTTTTTACGAGAAGTACAAAACCAACCAACCCTTCACATCTGATGTCTTGGAACTGGCTCACAAGAACCAGGCAGAGTTTCCTGGGACCCCCGATCGGGTTCCCGAAAGCAGCCAATAGCGAAGGGGTGGCTGTGGGACCCTGGCTACCAGGTGTTCCCGAAATGGAACACTAAAGCATGCTCTCACAACGTCTTCTCCTGCGCATCGATTACCTCTTGCTTTTGCTGGCGCTGGTACTTTCACTGATCGGGGCCCTCGGTGCCTACAGCGCCGAAACCCCGGGCGATTCAGGCAACACGTTCGTGCGCCAGCTGGTTTGGATTGGTCTGGGTCTCTGCGTATGTCTGGTCGTGGCCTCAATCGACTACCACTTCCTCACCGACTACGCGTTTCTGCTGTACGTCTGCGCCATCCTGATGTTGCTGGGGGTGCTGGTCTTCGGGGTGGAGATCAATGGCAGTAAGAGTTGGTTGGCCTTCGGGCTGGTCCGTTTTCAGCCCTCTGAACTCGGGAAGCTCGTCCTGGTTCTCACCCTGGCCCGATATCTAGCCGGAATCGAGGAGTCTTTCCTGCGCCGAAGGCACTTCTTGGCGGTTACGCTGCTCACCCTCGTGCCGATGGGTCTGGTACTCCTTCAAGGGGACCTGGGAACAGCGATGATGTATTTGCCAATCCTCTTGGCGGTGACCCTGGTTGCAGGCTTGCGGGTACGATTTCTCGCCGGTCTCCTGGCTCTTATGCTTTGCGCGTCACCAGCAGGCTGGTTGGTGATGAAGAACTACCAGAAGCAGAGGATTCTGGCCACGCTCAACCCCGAGTTGGATTCCCAGGGAGTTGGATACCAGACTCGTCAGTCTCTCATCGCGATCGGTTCGGGTGGTCTGTTCGGCAAGGGAATTGGACAGGGAGACCAAAGTCAATTGGGCTTCGTTCCCGAGATCCACTCCGATTTCATTTTCTCCCTGATTGCAGAAGAGGCGGGACTGATCGGGGCAGGCGTCATCCTGCTCCTGTACCTCCTGGTGCTGATGCGCATGGTGCATATTGCTGAAGTCTCCCGCGACCGCACCGGAATCTTTATCATGGCCGGCCTGGTTGCCCTCATTTTCTCTCACGTGGTCGTGAATGTGGGAATGACCCTGGGGCTCTTACCCCCAATTGGTATTCCGCTGCCGCTACTCAGCTACGGCGGCTCCTTCACTCTAGTCATCTTCACTGCTATCGGGATCGCGCTAAGCGCCTACGGTCGTCGGTTCGTCCACTGACGTCACAGTTTCCCCCAGTTCCAGGCCGCTAAGGCGCCCCAACGACCCCAACGACAGTTTCCTTGTCAGACTTGAGCTCGAAGCGTTATAATCTCAAAGTTGATTGTTTGTTATAGAAGAAACGCGATTGGCCGTGGGCCAATTCGAATATTTTCATAGATACGACTCGGTCGGCTTTGGGTTATTCTTCGGAGCGTACCTCCGATCTATTCTGGGTAGGTTTGGCGGCAAGGGGCTCAGGACTGTGCAATCCTGGGGTTGCTGTGCCCCGGTTCAAGCGCCTCCTACTACGTCCTTCCTCTTCATCCACACAAGTCAAGACCCGACCGCCCGAACCAGGAGCTCCAAGGGAGAAGTGACGTGATAAAGAAGGAGCTCATCATAGCTTCTAGCCAACTCGAGACCAAGATAGCCCTTCTAGAGGATGGCCAGGTCAACGAGGTTTTCATTGAGCGAAGAAAGAACCAGGGGATTCTTGGGAATATATACAAGGGCCGTGTAACCAAGGTTCTCCCCGGCATGCAAGCGGCCTTTGTCGACATCGGTCTGGATCGAAACGCATTCCTGTATGTCGCTGACTTCGTCCAGGACTATGAAGAGTACGAGCAACTGTTTGTGCCCCCGGGGGAGGACCCGGGCGAGTCGACCTGGGAGGCTGGGGCGGGCCAGCCGGAGAGCGTTGCCCAAGCGAAGCGTCAACGGCCGCGGAAAAACGAAAATGGGCGCGATCGCAAAGCAGCTTCGGGGAGTCGCGACCGAGTGGGTAAGCGGGATGCCTCCATCCTGGCACTGATGCCTCAGTTGGAGGAGTTTTTCGGAGATGAACACGTTCTTCCCCCGAACTTGTCCACTCCCGAGGACGATCAAGTCCGCCGGCCCAAGAGTCTAACTCCGGGAGAAGAGCAAGGTCCCTCAGGGTCCCTCATACTCCCAGATCACTTCGAGGTAGATCTGGGGGCCTTCGGCGCCTCTTCCGGACGTACCACCGACCTCAAGGCCCCGGTTCAGTCGCCACCGTCCAGTCCCCGGATCAAGCGCCCCGAATCCTCGTCCCGCAGACGTAAGACGGCAAACAACCGGACAGGCGAGCGAGTCGGGATAGGCGATCTACTAACTGAAGGCCAGGAGATTCTAGTTCAAATCGCCAAGGAGTCGATCGGTAGGAAAGGCGCAAGGATTACTTCTCATGTCGCATTTCCAGGCCGTTTCGTGGTCTATATGCCCACCGTCGACCACATTGGGGTCTCCCATCGAATTGTCGCGGATGATGAGCGACAGAGACTGAGGAAGATTGTCCTGGAACTGCGTCGTAAGGTGGGGCGCGGGGGATTTATCGTACGAACTGCTGGAGGGGGCCAGTCAGAAAACGAGTTCCAGCAGGACATGGTGTACCTGACGCAGCTTTGGGAAGAAATCCGTATCAGAGCAGAAAAGCTTTCGGCTCCCTCAATGGTCTATGCCGAGCCCGGCCTCGTCCAAAGGATCGTTCGAGACTTTTTCTCGCAGGATTTCAAGACCCTTTATGTGGACGATGCCCAGGTACACAAACAGATTCTTCAGATGGTCCGGCAGTTTAGTCCGAGCCTCGCGCGCAAGGTTCGCCTCTACCGCAAGCCCACGAACATCTTCGACGAATTCGGTATCTCTGCCGAAATAGAACAGGCGCTGCGACCCAAAGTCTGGCTGAAGAAGGGTGGTTCCATCGAAATAAACCAGACAGAAGCCCTGGTGGCCATCGACGTCAACACCGGCAAGTATGTTGGAAGCACCAACTCTCTCGAAGATACGATCACCAAGACCAACCTCGAGGCAGTCAAAGAACTTGTGCGCCAGATCCGCTTGCGAGATCTGGGAGGGATCATCGTCATTGATTTCATCGACATGGCCGATCCCAACAATCGGCAGAAAGTGCTCGAAAAGTTACAGGCCGAGATGAAGAACGACAAAGCCCCTTCGAAAATACTAGGCTTCAACGAGTTCGGCCTGGTAGCGGTTACGCGTAAGCGAGTCAAACAGTCATTGGAGCGAACCCTTCTTCAGAAATGCACCTTCTGCGGAGGCAGAGGTATGACTCGATCGGTGCCGACCATCTGCCATACGATTCACCAGGAAGCTCAGAGAATGACCTCGGCCTTCGGTAAGGGCAATGAGCTCATCATCCGCTGCCATCCGGACGTGGGAAAGGCGTTGAGGAACGGGGAGCGAGATGTCCTGACCCAGATCGGCGCGATTACCGGCAAGCAGGTCAAGGTCAAGACGAACCCCTTGATGCATATTGAAAGGTTCGAGTTGGCCGAGGCCTGATGTCCTCGATCTGGTCCTTTTGTAGACCCAGCGTTTCCTTGCACGGAACTCTTCTGTATGGGTTCAGAAAACCGAGAGTACTTTCACAAACTTGTTGAGTTGATGGCTTTGCTACGCAGCCCCGAGGGTTGCCCCTGGGATAAGGAGCAAACGCGCGAAACTCTCAAGCCGATGCTCATCGAGGAAGCCTACGAAGTGCTGGAGGCACTTGATGGTGATGCCCCTCAGGAACTCCGCGACGAATTAGGCGATCTGCTTTTCCAGATTGTCTTTCATGGACGCCTCGCCGAAGAGAAGCGCGAGTTCGATGTCTATGACGTCTGCCGATCTGTCTATGAGAAAATGGTCCGCCGACACCCGCATGTCTTCGGCGAGGCGTCCTTCGAGAACAGCAAAGAACTGCTGAGTCAGTGGGAAGAGATCAAGGCCCAGGAATCACAGGAAAAAGGCGGATCCAATGAACGCCGATCGGCCCTTTCGGCGACACCGGGACGGCTGCCTGCGGTCTATGCGGCCTACCAGGTGTCCGCTAAAGCCGCCCGGGTTGGTTTCGACTGGCCTACACTGGAGTCGATTCGCGACAAATTCCTGGAGGAGTTTCAGGAGCTTCAAGAAGCCGTTCAGGAAAACAATAGCCTTAAGATAAGAGAGGAAGTGGGCGATTTATTGTTCGTGGTACTGAACATCGCCCGCCACCTCCAGGTAGATCCGGAGACGGCCCTCAGCCAAGCCAACAGAAAATTTATCGATCGCTTCCAGGCCATGGAGAAGACTTTCGCCGAAGCAGGACGGCCGCTCCGGACGGTGAGGCTCGAAGAAATGGAGAGCCAATGGCAGAGACAGAAGGAGGCCGAGAGAAAGACTCAAGGACGATCATCGGAGCCGAGTAGGGAGGAAGTCAGATGAATGACGAGAACGAACCAGGTGGATTCAAGATCAAGGATCGGCGACTCTTCACCGAAGAAGGGGACTTGAAATCGGAGACCCCGGACGAGGAAGACAGCCCACAGGCGGCGCCCCCGGCAGCCGAACCCGCAGCATCGCAACCCAGCTCGCCTTCTGCTGGCACACCCGACCACCAAAGTAGCAGCCAGGGCGGAGTCCCCCCCATGGATTTTTCCTCCTTCGTGCTGTCGCTCGCGACGACCGGGATGGTCCATCTGGGTGAAATCGTAGATCCTGCGGTAGGACAGAAGCAGGAGAATCTCGATGGTGCCAAGCAACTGATAGAGATCCTTTCCCTGCTCAAGGAAAAGACGGAGGGTAACCTGTCCGCCGAAGAGGCCCAACTTCTCGAAGGGCTTCTTCACGAGCTACGATTGGGCTTCCTGAGCAAGACCAAAACGATTCAACTATAGGCCCGGCGCTGCTCGCACCCGAGAGCGAGGCTACCGTGACCCTTGCGCCCTGGTCACGAGAAGCTGAGATAAATCAAACTGGATGAGAGTCACGTTTCTCGGAACTGGCACTTCAAGAGGTGTCCCCGTTATTGGCTGCCAATGTCGGGTCTGTCAGTCTCCTGATCCAAGAAACCACCGCCTACGCACCTCAGTCCTTTTGGAAAGCCAGGCGAGTATCATCATCGATACTTCCGTCGACTTCCGCAGCCAGATGCTTCGCTATGGAGTAGAGCGACTGGATGCCGTGTTGTTTACTCACTCCCATGTAGACCACATCCTGGGTTTGGACGATGTCTACCCTTTCAACATCTGGTCTGGAAAGCGCATCCCTGCCTATGGCAGTGAACAAACCTTGAAGGAGATCAAGCAGACTTTTCGGCACCTTTTCGAGGAGCGGGCCTACCCGGGGGTTTCCGAGATTGATCTGGTGCCGATCGAAGGAAGGTTGAAGATCGGCGATCTGGAGCTGGAACCCATCCAGGTCCTCCACGGGCAGCTTCCGGTGCTGGGTTTTCGCGTTGGTTCCTTCGCCTACGTCACCGATGTCAGCCATATACCCAGGGAGAGTTTCGACAAACTCAAGGGAGTGGATTCGCTTGTCTTGGATGGCCTTCGGTACGAGGAGCACCCAACCCACTTCAGCTTGTCCCAGGCCGCCGACACAGCGGCCAGAATAGGTGCGAGAGAAACGTATCTCGTCCACATGTGTCACGATGTCGACCACGAAGAAGGGAATGCCTACCTACCCGATTCGATTCAGTTGGCATACGATGGGCTGGTGCTGGAGCTTTGAGGGGCGCGGGTATCCGTCCCGCCAGTTGGACTATCGATGCAGATTGTTGAGGATCTTCCCCAGGGCTTGAGCTATCCCGTTATGACGATCGGGGTGTTTGACGGCCTGCACTTCGGGCATCAGGAGATTCTGCGTCGATTGGTCCAGAGGGCCACAGAAAAGGACGGAACCTCAGTCCTCCTGACCTTTACCCCACACCCACAGAAGATCATCTCGCCAGGCGACGCACCTCCTCTATTGCAGACATTTTCCCAAAAGGCTGAGATGCTCAGAGGACTGGGTATCGATGTCATTGTACGACTACCCTTCACCCGCGAACTCTCCCTCTACAGCCCCGAACAGTTTGTTCAGAAGATCCTTCATTGCCACGGAATTCGTGAGGTTTACGTGGGTCACAACTTCCGTTTTGGACACGGTAGAAAGGGAGACTTTCATACCCTGGAGGAGTTGGGGCACAAGTCTCTCTTCTCGGTGCACCCGATTGAGTCGGTTCGGGTTCGTGGGATTCGCGTCAGCAGTACCACCATCCGACGCGCCTTGAAGCAGGGGCGCACCTCCCTGGCCCGGCGGCTCCTCGATCGCCCATACCAGATTCGGGGCACCGTCGTTCGAGGGTCCAAGAGGGGCTCCGCCATCGGCTACCCGACCGCGAACCTGGACCCGCAGAACGAATTGATCCCGGTGCCAGGAGTGTACGTGACGCGTGCTCTAGTTGATGGAGTGGCTCATTGGGGAGGGACCAATATCGGATTCCGACCCACCGTCGATTTGCCGCAACGGGACAGACCGGTGGTTGAGTCGCACCTGCTCGATCTCGACCGGAACCTCTATGGCAAGTCGATTGGTCTGGAGTTTTTCTTTCGGCTCAGAAGCGAGAAGAGATTCGACGGGGTCGAAAGGTTGAAGCAGCAGATCGACCACGACATCCTGTTTGTACGACACTATGCAGCCAAGGTGCAGCCATTACTCTAGCGGGAGAAGAAGCAGTGTCAGTCACGAGAGAAGAAGTTGAAAAGATTGCCGATCTTGCTCACTTGCGATTTTCAGCCGAAGAACTTGAGGTTTTCGTCTCCCAGTTTCAGCGCATCCTCGACTATTTCGAACAATTGAAAACGGCTCCAACGGAAGGGGTAGAGCCGACCTACCACGTGCTGCAGGAGTGCCATCCTAAAGCAGGCCTCCGGGAAGATCAGGTGCGCCCTTCGCTGGATGTGCAGGTTGCAATCGAGCAGGCTCCCCAGTCTGGGAAGGGGTACTTCAAAGTTCCGAAGGTCATCGAATAGCTTCCGTAGCCACAAACAGCATGAACGAAATCTGTGCTTGGTCCATCGGAAGGCTTCATCAGGGAATCCAGAGCCGAGAGCTGTCCGTCCGGGAAGTGGCCGAAGCCTTTCTAGATCGAATCGAGGAAGTCGACCAGTGTGTGCGTGCCTTCATCACGGTTGACCCCGAAGAAGTCAAGAGCGAGGCGTCGGCGCTGGATCAGCGCCTCAGCCGTGGCGAAGAGGAGATCGGACTCCTGACCGGTATTCCCTTGGCCATCAAAGACAACATTGTCACCCAGTCCCTTCGAGCGACCTGTGGGTCGCGGATCCTGGAGGGGTATCGTCCGCCCTACGACGCAACAGTCATCTCGCGACTCAAGCAGGCAGGTGCTCTGATCCTTGGGAAGACCAACCTGGATGAGTTTGCTATGGGTTCGACAACAGAGAACTCTGCCCTGTTCCCAACCCGAAATCCGAGGGATCCAGAGCGGGTTCCGGGCGGATCGAGCGGGGGCCCCGCAGCCTCTGTCGCGGCCTTCGAGGCACCGGGTGCTCTGGGCACCGACACGGGTGGTTCGATCAGACAGCCAGCAGCCTTCTGCGGGGTAGTAGGCCTCAAACCCACCTACGGACGCGTATCACGATACGGCCTGGTCGCTTTCGCCTCATCGCTAGATCAGATCGGGCCTCTGGCCAACAGCGCCCGGGATGCGGCCCGGATTCTCCAGGCCACCGCTGGACACGATCCCTGCGATGCCACCTCTGCGAGTCGTCCTGTAGACGACTACCTCTCCGGAATCGAGGATGAGGTCAGGGGGCTAAAGATCGGTCTCCCGGCCGAGTGGTTTGGATCCGGGCTTGATCCGCAGCTTGATGTTGGCATCCGATCTGCGATTGCCCGGCTCGAGAAGCTAGGCTGTCAGGTGCAAGAGGTGCATCTTCCCCACACTGAGTTGGCGATCGCAGCGTATTATGTCATTGCGCCAGCCGAAGCCAGCTCCAACCTGGCTCGGTATGACGGGATGCGCTACGGCTATCGAAGCAATGGGCAAGAGGACCTTGAAGCCACCTATCGAGCGACTCGTAGCGAGGGTTTCGGCGACGAAGTGAAGCGTCGCATCATGATTGGCACCTATGTCCTGAGCTCGGGCTACTACGACGCCTACTATCTCAAGGCCAGTAAGGTGCGTACTCTCCTGAAGCAAGACTATCTGAAGGCTTTCGAACAGGTGGATCTCCTGATTGGCCCCACGGCTCCTTCGCTTCCCTTCAAACTGGGTGAGAAGATGGCCGACCCTCTGGGGATGTATCTCTCTGATATCTACACGGTTCCGGCCAATCTGGCTGGCATCCCAGGGCTCGCCATGTGTTGTGGATATACCGAGGCAGGGCTTCCTCTTGGATTGCAGATCCTGGGACCCTATTTTCAGGAAGCCCGCATCCTGCAGGCTGCCCATGTCTTGGAGCAGGAGCTCCAGGTAGTGGCTCCCCCTCTGCCGCCAGAGCTTCGGGGGACGGGACCGGAGAAACAAAGTTGAAATACCGCATTCTTGGAAGCACCGGCATGATGGTTTCCCCAATCTGCATGGGGACGATGACGTTCGGACGACCTTTGGATGAAGAGCAGTGCAAGGATCTGGTTGGGTATGCGCTTGACCAGGGTATCAACTTCTTTGATACCGCCAACGTCTACGAGGGATATGACCGGAAAGTGGGATCCAAAGGGGGAGTCAGTGAGCGCTTGCTGGGGCAGGCCCTGGCGCAGCGTCGACAGGACGCGGTGATCTGTACCAAGCTGGGAAATCCAAGTGGCACCGGACCCCTCGATGCAGGATTATCGGCGCACCATCTGGAGCTTGAACTGGACCAGAGCCTCAAACGCTTGGGGACAGATTGGGTCGACCTGGTTCTGGCCCATCGTTGGCATCCAGCCGTCCCGATTGAGGAGGTGTGGCGGGTATTCGACCGCTGGGTAAGGACGGGAAAGGCGCGCGCCGTAGGTGTTTCCAATTGGCCCACCTGGCGCATGGCCCAGGCAAGCGAGATCGCACGGCGCAATGGATGGCCGACGGTCAGCGTCAGTTCTCCCAAGTATAGTTTGATGACCCGCGGAATCGAACTGGAACACGTTCCCTGTGCCCGACACTATGGAGTGGGATTGATGCCCTACCAAGCTCTGGAAGGGGGTGCGCTCAGTGGCAAGTATCTGCGCGGCAAGGCCCCACCCGCAGGCTCCCGCGGAGATGAGAAACCGGAATGGATGCCTCCTCGTGATGATGTCCTGATGGAAAAGCTGGATGCCCTCCAGAGGTTGTCACAAGAGGCAGGCATGTCCGTCCTCGAGTATGTGATGGCGTGGACCCTGTCGCAGCAGGGAATCGCCTCGGTAATCACGGGTCTGCGAAACCGTTCGCAGCTGGACGCGGTCGTCGAAGCATCTGGGAAAAGCATTCCCCCCGAGCACTTTCCCGAAATCGATGCGATTTTCCCTCCGCCCAAGCCGGTGGGCGGAGATCAAGTCCTGAACTGGAGTGAGGGGGGTTGGGTTTTGGAGGATCGGGAGAAGTAATGATTCATAGCGTTGTCCCTTCAGCCAAGGAGAGGTTGTGTGGTTTTTGTACGCTTTGCTTTTCGAGCAGTGACCCCAAACCAGCCTGGGCGCCTAACGTTGTGTTCATGCGCTTGTAGGCCGCTTCCGGCGACGACGCTAGCGACCCAATCATACTGAACCTCCCAACACCCTTCCTCCCGCCAAACATATATACCTTCCGGTGCCCGGCGGTCCGCACCTCACATGGTAATGACGACTTTTCCTCGAGCGTGTCCCTTCTCCCAATAGCGAATCGCCTCGGCCGTCTGACTCAGCGGGTACGTCCTGTCGATGACCGGCGTGACCTTTCCGGCTTCGACGAGGTTCTTCAAGAACTCTAGATCCTTCTTGCTGCGTTTCATCGACACAAACGAGCAAAGTTTCTGGCGCACGAACGGTGACAACATGAAGGCCCGGAGTTGACGACCTGCTCCGAACCACCGGCCGCCCCCTTCTCCTCCGACGATCACCAGAGTTCCCCGGGGGGTGAGGGCGCGCCTAAGGTGTGACAACGAACTGAGCCGCGGTTTCCCCCTATGGGGATTGTTTAGAGGTTAGCGTTTCGGAAGGGAGAAGGAAAGCCGAACAAGGACGAGAGGATGAAGCGCAGGGGTGGGCCTCGCGCTGAGTTGCAGGACGAGGTTGAGAGGGAGGAGAAGGGAGTGGGGCTGTTTCTGGAGGACGGATGAGAGCGGTAGACACACGAGTATTCAAGCCAGAGCGGGTCCTGGTAGGAGGTTTTCTCAGGAGGTCTCGAAGCGTGTGGTGGTCCCTCATAAAGTGTGATAGTCGGCACCCGATCTTACAGACAGAGTCCGATTTGATCGAAATCGAAGGGCCTGTGATGGCACAGATCTGACCGTACAAACAGTGTCAGAGTAGATCGTCCCTGATCGGCCGCTTTCGCCTGAGACTGTGTGAAAATTCATTCATGATTTCGGATTTGAAATTTTGACTTCATAGGATCGCGTGTAAGCCACGATCTCCGTCGTAGGAAGGGTAAAGAGACCCCTAAATCAAAGAGGTTTTGGACTTTTCACACACCCTCGCCTAAAAGCGGTCATTCAGATTTTCCCCGGAAACGTCGAAGGAACTACCCCAAACGGCCAAGAGCAGTCATTCCGTCCAGACCGAGCGGACATGCGACCACGAAAAGCTTGTGGCTGAAACGAATGGGTCGCCTTTTCGAGAAACACGGACAAGGCTGGCAGTTTCAAGCACACGACCAGCTTCGCAGCGAACGAGATTCCGAGTGTCAGCAGAAAAGGCGGATTGAATTCCGCCTATCCGGGGTCGGAGTAGCAATGGAGCGAAATCCTGGTGTTTTAGCCCGAGATCTGGGCTAAAAGAAGCGCACCATGTAGGTGAAGCGGACGCCGCGGCCGATTTCCGGGGCAAGGTCTTTGATAAACGACGAATGATTGCGATACAGCCGGTCACCCAGGTTGAAGACGTTCACCGAGAACTGGTGCGCCAGATGCTGCTGGGCGTACGTATATGAGCCCTTCACATTAACGACGCTGTAACCGGGAGTGCGAGTCTCGCGGGTGAATGTCTGGTGCTGCTCGCTCGCCAGGATCAACTCTGGAGCGAACCGAAAGCCGCTCCGGTTGTAGTCGAAGCCGATGCGACCGCGCAACGGGGGAATACGGGGTAGCGGTGTGTTGGTATTTGTCTCCTGGGCGTCGACAAAGTCGACACCTAGATTCAGCCGGAGGTCTCGATGGAAGCCCAGGGAGACGCTTGCCTCAGCACCCTGGAAGCGTGCGTCACGCTGGCTGAAGGCGATGACGCGCAATCCAGCTTCTTCTTCTCCTGTTGCGAAGGGGAAAATGAAATTGTTGAAATTGTAGTAGAACAGGTTGACCTCACCACGCACTCGACCCTGCCGATTCCGCAAGGAGATGTCAAAGCCGTCGGCGGATTCGGCACCTAAGGCCGGGTCGCCGATTTCAAATGCCAGGTTGCCGACGTGAGGGCCAAAGTTGTAGAGCTCTTCGAGAGCGGGAGCCCGGTAGCTGTGAGTGTAGTTTGCCACCAAGGCACCTCCCGGCCAGAGGCCTGCGTGCACCCCAGCCGCGGCGGAAGCACCCATGAAGGTGCGATTCACAGCCTCCGCAACACTCCCCTCCTGAGCCTGGCCACGATGGGAGAATGCGGGACGGTAGCGCTGACGCTCGAGCCGGCCGCCGAACTGGAACTTTACCTGTTCGAAGTCCGCTTCCTGGAGTGTAAAGACGGCAAATCCACTCTGATCGACCGGCGGTGAAAGAGCTTCTTCGCCGACCACGTCGTAGTCGCGCTCGATGCCCCAGAAGCCGAACCGTCCGCTGAGCGGGCCCTTCTTTCCCTGTTCGAAGGTTCCTCGGAAAACAAACTGATTGTTTCCAAATATCGTGCCAACCTGCGGTACAGCGTCGCCGAAGAACTCGAGCTCACTGTGCTCCCAATCGGTGTAGCTGAGCTTCAGCACGAAGTTCTCGAGGGTCGATCCGAGATCGTTGAAACCCCAGTCGAGACGGTAGCTCTGCCGCCGCGAATCGACTGCAATTCGTTCAGTATTTACCTCGCCCTGACCTTCTCCCTCCTGGTGCAGTTCCTGGGCGAAGGGTACTCCGTTAAGACCATCGTCGTATCTGCTGTCGACGCTGAAAAAGACCTTGTTTCCGAACCATCCAAATCCGCCCCCTCCGTTGCCGATGCGGGAGCGGGAGTTGAAGATCTCTCCCTCTGGAGAGTCGTAGTCACCGGTGCGTACGCCGCCCCCCTGTGCCCAGAACATCCAGCGGCCGTGGCCGTACTCGAAACCGGCACTACCGCCTCCCAGCGCGTTGGTGGTACCTCCGGAGCCGGAAGCGAAGCCCCGAAGACCTTGATGAGCATGTTGGTGAAGAGCGTGGTGTCGGCTCACGGCGTTGACGGTTCCGCCCATGGCACTTCCGCTATAGAGCAGCGTCGCCGGACCCTTGACGATTTCCAGACGCTCCAGCTGGGCGGTATTGATCAGCTCTCCGTGATCGCCAGATTGGGAGGAGAGGGTTCCGGTTCGGATGCCGTCCTCCATCACCAGAACGCGGTCACCGTCGAAGCCTCTGATAATGGGACGGGAGGAGCCGGGACCGAAGCTGCGCTTGGCGATCCCTGTGCCCACCTGATGGTCCAGCGTTTCTCCCAGGGAAACAGCTGTGGATTCTGTCAGAACCTGGGCTCCATAGGACTCCACGCTCTGAAAGGATTCGAAAGTGGTCTCCTCCTTCTCGGACGCGGTAACCGTAATCTCATGTCTGAGGTCGCTTAGGCCCAGTGTGAAGTCTACGATCGTCGTCTCGCCTGGTGACACATCCACTACATGTGTCGCCTCGGTGAAAAAGCCGTCCAGGTGGGCAATGACTTGATAGCGGCCTGCAGGCACCTGGTCGAACGTATAGGAGCCATCGTCTTCGCTGAGCACGCTGCGGTCCAACTCCACGATCAAGATGCTCGCTCCATGCAGGGGACCTCCAGTCTCCTTGAGCGAGACCGTTCCTGAGAGTCGTCCTTCCGGCTGCGCGTTGGCGGTTGTAGCAGCGAACAAGAATAGGGCGAAGAGCGCCCAGCAGCCGATCTCCCAGAGACGGTCCACTCGC
The DNA here is from genome assembly GCA_965218775.1 of Acidobacteriota bacterium. Lineage (GTDB taxonomy): Bacteria > Acidobacteriota > UBA6911 > RPQK01 > JAJDTT01 > CAUZIZ01. The sequence continues at coordinate 870,105 of CBDCLS010000003.1, forward strand.
AGCACTGCCATACCTACACATCTTACGGGTAAGCTAGATAGCTCTCTAGCGTCGCGGCCGCTTCCCATGCCTCCCGTGGGTGCTCCGCGCTGAGGGTCCGCTTAAGGTCGATTTCTGCCGGTCAGAAATTTGAATTCACTCTGAACTGAATGACCGCTTTTAGGGTGCGCCGTGGTAAGGCGGCGCCTTCCCAGTGGGTGAAAGTCCCACCCGGCAACCGCTCCAGCCGGAAGCAACCGGAGCAACTATGGAGGTAACGAAATGGTTGAAGCCTCTGGTGAAGCGAGTCACGAATTGGTGACCGCGCGAGTGTGCAGGCCGTAACGCGAGTGAACGCTGAGCAAGCCTCGAAAAGGTCGATGCGCAGGCCGACCCGGCTCCTAGACCGGGGAAGGCTGATACGGCTGGGGAAGAGAGCGAAGCAGGCACCCAGTCGCTGCGCCGGGGTAGTGGCGACAGCATGTACACAAGGGAAGCGCAGGCAACACGGGAAGCCCCTAGGCGTGGTCAGGGATGGCCAACCGGAAGCCCGTGAGGGACAGGCCGGGCGCCTGGGGGTGGCGGAGAGGCCCGTAGTACTGAGGAAGCCGGGTAATGCCGGTGGAGGGAAGGAGCCTTAGTTCAAGACGAATGCAGGACGTAGTGAGGGACCAGGAGATTGGGCAACCTATCAACTCCGAACAGGTTCAGAAACTGCAGAGGGCATTGCACGCGAAAGCGAAGGCTGAGCCCAGCTATCGCTTCGGCGGTGGCTGGGTGAACTGGCGTCAGACCACGGAGTTGGTGCAGCAGTTGAACCGCGCCTATCGGGCGCTGGACAACTACACCGCTCCGCGGTTTTGCCGGTGGCTGCGCCACAAGTACAAGGTCAGGCGACGCCGGGGCGGGATGTATCCACTCTCGCACCTCTACGGGCCCTTTGGGCTCGTGCGCCTGACCCAACTTGGGCGCGGCGAGCCGTGGGTGAAGGCGTGAGTCTTGTCCGAGAGCCGGATGCGGTAGTTCCGCCTGTCCGGTTCGATGAGGAGGATGTGGAAACGGAGTGATGGTCCGGCTAGTGAGGCACCGCCAGACGAAAGGGGCGGTAACAGATAGGCCGAACCTTAGACCACCGCGCCACATCCTTACTCTACCGAAAGCGGCCGTTCGATTTCGATCCAAATCGGAGGCTGTTTGTACGGTGAAGATCTGGGTTATTACATCTGAGGACTAAGAACCCCCGCGTTATTCATCCAAGACCTTCTCAAAGCTGGCCCTGCTGTCTACCACCAACCTGAATCCGTTCTCAAACTCCACAAGCATGTATGGCCCAGCAGTGATGGGAAGTCCAACCTTTCTTGCGGCATGAGCTAGTAGATTCTCGCTTCTTGTGATTACCTTACCTTTCATCCCAGGAGAGATTGATTCAGAGACAGCGCCGCCATATGATAAGCAGGATAAGCAGGATAAGTACTGAGCATCAGTAATTAACTCCACCTTCAAACACCCAACAGAGGACACCATCTTGGTAACCAGCAAACCCAACACCGTAGCAATCGCAGGCGCCGGCATCGCCGGTCTGTGCACCGCCTTCCACCTCAAAGAGAAAGGCGTGAAACGGGTTGTACTACTGGACAAGGATAAAGTGGGCAGCGGTTCCAGCAGCAAATCGGGCGCCATAAACACCATGCTCATGCCCACCGAAACCGGGACCCGCGCCCGCGCCATCACCATGGACATCTTCGAGCGCTTCAACAAGATCCTGGAGAATTATTCCTTTCACCAGGTGGGCTGCATGTACATTATGAACGAACAACAGTACCTTGAAGCAGAGCAGGAGCGCCAGATGCACCGCCGCGTCGGCGCCCGCTTCGAAATCCTGCGCCGCGGCGAAGTGGAGAAGCGCTTTCCGGCCCTGCGCATCAAGGACGACGAATACTGCATCCTGGATCCGCGGGGCGGCTGGAACGAGCCGGACACCTACATCGCGGCCCTGTCGGACAAAGTGAGGGAAATGGGGGTAGAGATCCGCGAGTACGAGCCGGTGGAAGAGTTCATCCGCGCAGACGAGAAGATAAAAGGGGTGCGCACTCGCAACACCGGCGAGCTGCGCGCCGATGCCGTGGTGTGCACTCTGAACGCCTGGGCCAACTCCCTGCTCGCCAGCGTCGACCAGCCCATCCCGGCCCACAACTGCGTGCACGAACGCTTCGTGACCACCCCGTTTGCCGAGGCGCCGAATATCCCCGCCACCAACGACAATGCCACCCAGGTCTACTACCGCCCCACCGAGGACAACCGCCTGCTCTTCGGCACCAATACCCACGAGCCAATGCAGATCACCAAACCCGGCATCGATTTCGACTATTCCCAGCTGGAGCTGCACCCCGCGCCCGCGCCCTACATCAAGCAGGCCATTCGCGAACGCCTGCCAATGATGGAGAGAGTGGAATTTGCCGAACACCGTATCGGGCTCATCAGCATGACCGCGGATACCCTACCCAATATCGGGCCGGTTTCAGCGCTGCCTGGGCTCTATCTCGGCTGCAACTTCAACTCGGGCGGCTTCGGCTACCACGCCGTGGCCGGTCTGTTGCTGGCGGAGTTCATCGTCGACGGGCAAACCCGCATCGACGTGGCGGAATTCTCACCGGAGCGCTACAAGGATATCGACGTCGACGCCTTTCTGGCTACGGACCTTAGCTACAAGGATCTGCCAGATCACCTCCCGCCTGGAGTCGGGTCGTGGCGCCCGTCCCCCGTCAACAAGAACCGCGAGACCCCGATCGTACGCCGCCACTGAAACCCACAAACCCATGTAGACATCGACATGGTTCGCTAGGGCGAGTCGAAACCGAGGTGTGTGGACAGTGTCAGTCTCCCGGGAGACGGCAGAGAGCTGTTCTATCGTGCCCGCAGAAAGATGATGGCGGTCCCCATCAGGCCGGAGGAAGGACTGCATCCCGGCAAACCAGTTGTTCCTGTTTGAGCGCGAATATGTGGGGATTCAACCGATTCGCAGCTACGATGTAACGCCGGACGGACAGCGCTTTCTAATGTTTCGGACTGATCCTGATGAGGATCGGGAAAGGGAGGATAGCTACTTTGGAAGTAAGGTCAGTGTCGTCCTCAACTGGTTTGAAGAGCTCAAGCGCCTGGTGCCGACAGAGTGACGAGACCTCCGTATGGTGGGTAGAACAGCCCATCTATCTTTCGGATTAATATATACAACTGGCCAGACGACGTTGGCTTGAACCGTTGGGAGTTCTAGGTTCAAATAATCATCACCGACAGGGAGGAACGGTTGTGAACGTCTCAATCTCAGACGCCAGCAATGGCTTCGGTCGAAAAGCTGCGGAAACTCTGGCAGGCGACGGCCACACCATCGCGATCTCCAAGCCGCACGACAAGTAAAATAGGGCAGACCTTCGCCAGAGACAGAGCGGTGACCGTAGACTGGCCATGAAAAATGCGTGTTGGTCGCAACGATCTTTTGGCAAGGAACGGAGGCGAACATGAACCACCGGCGTGTTTTCTTGAAGAAGGTAGTGGCCGGAGCATCCGCTCCAACCCTTTTCTGGCGTTCCTCGGGGGCGTTACCCACAGCCCGGATTTCCAGCCGGAAGCCCAATCCGCGCCCGCAGCCAAGGAGGCGGGTCATCTGGAACAACGATGGAGACGACCTCTGGACCACAGCTCACAACTGGCCAGGCGCTCCCCTCTACCAGTCCGTGGATCAGTATCTGGGACAGCGAATGAAGGGGAAGCTAGACAATACCCACGTAGACAGCATCTTCTATAACGGCCACACCAACCTCCCCAACTGGGAGTTCCCCACCGAGCGGATCCGCATTCTGGGGCCTGATCCCCTCCGACATGTAGTCGAGTTTGCCCACCAGGCGGGTCTGGAATTCATGTACTCCATCCGCATGAACGAGTTTCACTGCTCGGTTCTCCCCGGTGAACTCCGTTGGTCTCCCTTCAAACGCAGCCACCTGAAACTGCTCCAAGGAAAGGTCAGTGCCCAGGAGTTCCAGGAGAAGATTTTGCCTTGGGCACGGCGTGAGACCAGCCGACACCCCTTACAGGACGGTCTGGACCGACTGTTTGGAGGTGGGAGGGACTTCTACTCCTGGGCAGCCTACGATTACGCACTGGACCAGGTCCGGGATTACTTTCTAAGTGTCGTCGAGGGTGCCTGTGAACGCTACGATCTGGATGGGATCGAGCTTGATTGGGGCCGCTTCCCTTATCTGTTCCGGTTCGGTGAGGAGCAGCGGAACATCCCCATCATGACGGACTTCATTCACCAGGTGCGCCAGCGTCTTCGCTCTTACGGGGAGAAACGAGGACGTCCCATCCTGCTGGCGATGCGAGTCCCCGATTCCCCCGAGCTCGCCCTCTCCATCGGGCTGGACGTAGAGGAGTGGTTGCGCCGAGGTTGGGTGGATGTAGTGGTCGCCGGATTCGGATTCGCTCCCTTCACATTTCCCTTGGGTGAATGGGTCGCTCTGGGACATCGGCACGGGGCCCAGGTGTACGGATGTATGGACCATCTGGTGCCCGTGTTACACCGGCTGGAGGCAGTCCGGGCAGCGGCCCAGCGCGTGTGGGCGGAAGGAGCCGACGGAGTCTACGTCTACAACCACATCTTCAATGGAATCGACGAGATTGGCGACCCGGCTCGCTTGTCTCGACTGGACAAGCTCTATCAGGTCGATCCCGACGCCCAGGCCAGTGTGGCCAGGGAATTCAGCGGGCACTGGTATGGCTGGGGGGGTTTCTATATGGGCACCTCGCCGGGCCAGCTTCCCCGAACTTTCACCACGCGCTCAGGGCCATCGTCGGCGCGTTTTAGCCTGCCGATAGGCGATCGGCCCCAGTTTGCCCAGCGAATTACACTCTTGAGTCGGTGGAATCCGGAGGCGGTCCTGGGGAGGGTCTCATGGCGGATCAACGGAAGGCCTGCGCCCGATCCCGCTCCACACTCGGTAAGACCGAAGCAAGGCCGGGCCTGGACCGAGGTCGAGATCGATGGCCTGCGACAAGGGATCAACCGGCTTGAGGTCAGTGTAGAGTCGGCCGCCGCTCGTTCGGTGCTGGAAGAGGTTAGAGTGGCGATTGCCTATTCGTAGCGGGCGACTTCATACCGCCGAAGCGATGTATGATTCCGTGTATTGGCTGAGAAGGCGACCGACGCGATCCTGCGCCACGAAGCGGACATTCAAGTTTCCCGCGTGGCGGACTCGGATCAGCACCCAGGAACTGTCGACATCGGCGACACGTAAATGTAGGGCCTCGGAGAGACGAAGGCCGTTGGCGTTTGGCCCTTTGGACTGGAATTGTTTCGCTTTTTCGGGTGCAATCAGACCTAGTTGGGGGAGAGCGATAACAGTAAGTATGGAAAAGCCGGTCAACAATGATTGAACAGAGGGTAAATAGTGGAACATGGCAAGAATCGTTCACCCTGCGTCTTTTCTTAAGCTCCTCCGTCTACATGAGTGAAAGAACAAAATCTTTCGCGTTTTAAAACGAAGGAGGAACATGATGAAGCATCAACCTTCTGCAGAAACTTGCTGTGGCGAACCTGCCGTCAAGCAGACTACATCCGCGTCTGAAGCCTCGTGCTGCACGCCTGAGGCTATGGAAACCTGTTGCGGCTCTCAGGTCAAATCACCGCCGGCAAGTACCCCACGAGCGGAAAGGATACGCCTGGAAATCGATTTCTTGTATCTCGACTTAAGCGCATGTGAGCGGTGCCAAGGTACGGACTCCATTCTAAAAGCAGCCCTTGAGGAGGTTGCTCAGGTTCTTGAAACGACGGGCGTTGAAGTTGCCCTGAACAATATGCACGTGACGAGCGAAGAACAAGCCGTGGTCCTCGGATTCCTGGTATCGCCTACCATCCGGATGAATGGTCGGGACATTCAGATGAATTTCCGGGAAAGCCTCTGCGAGTCCTGCGGTACCCTCTGCGAATGTGAGGGAGGAGTGTCATGCCGCGAATGGGAATATCAGGGGCAGTGGTACACGGCTCCGCCGAAAGGCCTGATCATTGAAGCCATCCTCAAAGAAGTGTACGGTGGCGCCAGAGAAGGCCGAGATGAGTCCCATAAAGCAGAAGAGGTACCGGATAACCTGAAACGTTTCTTTTCCGCTCGTAGGGTACTTGCCGGCGAGAGGTGAAGCAGGTCCCCATCGCGTACCTTGATACATACTACAGCGACGGTTGGCTCGGTGAAAACGGCTTCGACCTAAACCCGTACCTCAGGCAACTGGATGTGTTCTATGAAACCGGAGTCTGGGGGAGGCGCAGCAGTGTGAATCGCTCGAATGTGATTGACCCGACTATCTTACATCTTTTTTGCAGCTCATTCGTATTCATACTAGATAAGGTCAGATTACCCGATCACCGTAGATGGTGTTTCTGTATGAATAGCGAGTCGATGACAACTGAACAAATCTGGGAGCTTCTGAGTGATAAGCTGAGGAATTTTCTTCTTAAACGTGTCTCTGATGAGCAGATTGCTGAAGACTTGCTTCAAGAGATATTTATACGTGTTCATAAAGGATTAGATAGTCTTGATGATACGCAACGTATCACCTCTTGGGTATTTCAGATCACCCGGAATCTGGTCATTGATCACTATCGTTCTAAAGCCCGTGAAGCAGCTGTGATGGCAGATTACTTAGAAACCGCAGACGACGAAGAAAATCTGAACGAGCAAGTCATGGGCTGGCTCCCCCATATGATTGCCCAGCTTCCAGACACTTATCGCGAAGCAGTTGAGCTCTACGAATTAAAGCGGGTTCCACAGCAAAAAATCGCTGACAAGCTTGGTATCTCGCTGTCGGGGGCCAAGTCGCGAGTGCAGCGAGGCCGTGAGAAGTTGAAGTCGCTTCTCTTTGCCTGTTGCACTTTTGAGCAAGACCGGCGTGGGAACCTCATTGGATACAGTAGAAACAGCACTGATAGCTGCGACAATTGTGATGAGGGTTGCGACTGTTATACAGAGCGTCTTAAGTCTACGGTAACGTTTGTGGCGAGCGCGACGGGTCGAGGGCGCGAAGCGACGACGAGGCGATGCTTGGTATCGTAGAGGAGAAGCGACAAAGCCATCGGCCCGTCCCGTCGCCACCCGCAGGGCAGAGGGGGGTTGTGGACGATCTCTGCGTGGGTCGTCGTCGAAGATGGCCAGGCATCGACTTTCTCCTCCCGCCTTGATCTCGCCTCACAAGCCCCCTCTGCAAACGTCACCGTAGACTTAAGACGCTCTGTATTAGCAACGACGTGCAATTAGATAATAAGAGGTCCTGAATGATCGTTCAGGATCTCCTCGTGGTGGCGGTAGGCCTTGGGGGCCTTTCCCTGCTTCTCCTTCGCGAATTCTACGGCCTTGTCACGCCGGTAGCTCCACAGGTCGCAGACCGCCGTCAGGTGGGCATTGAAAACTTCTGGTTACTACGGAAGAACTCCTTCAGGATGCTGGTCCCACGGCCTCCTGGGCCGACAATGCCCACGTTGATCCGGTTGTTGACGTCGCGGGCTCGAACCGTTCCCGGGAACCCGGTCAGGGCGAGACCGGGGCCCCGGCACCTGCGGAGCGGGAAAGAAAGGAACGTCGACTGATCGAAGATTTAGACATGGCTGCTCATCCCCCCGGTTAGGACCGTTGATACCGATCACTTGATTTTGAAGACCTTGCTATCGATCGCTCGGTTGTGGGTGATGTTATTGAACTTCATCTCCCAGTGGCCCACGAAACTCGCCTGGGCCAGGCTTAGGTTCAGCGAGAGTCGATAGGTATGGGGCAGCGTCAGGCCGTCCACTTCCTTGAAGTCCTGAAATCTTTCTTCCAGCGTAATCCGGTTTCGGAACTCCGGATCGTCCAAGCCGGTCGATCGCGTACTCGTAAGTGGGGGAGCACCTCCGCCAGGGTTAGCGGCTGGGCGGTTAGTTGTTGGGATGGAACGGCCCATACCAGCCGGAACGATCAGTCGGTAGCGACTGGCGATGTGACGATACGTCTCCGGTTCGAAATAGAGGGTTATGTTGTAGTCCACCCCCTTTCGCATCCGGTAGCGAAGCTCGTGCACCTTCCTGTCATCGAACTCCTTGAGGCCCCGGTAGTCAAGCTTCGGGCGTTTTCCCTCCACGTCCACCAGTGCCCAGTCGGTTCCGAGGACGCCGCCGTAGAGCCCTTCCTGCATCAGCCTGGGGAAGCTATTCCAGAGGGCATCTCCCAGTTGGGAGCGCTGACCTGGGGTGATGTGGCGTACCTCAATCTTGTTTCCGTTGCGTATCGCCGTCTCTTCAGCGTAGGTGGTATGCTTGAACATGAAGCTGGAGCGAAGCATTTCTCCCTCAGAAACGAAAACAGCGGGTCCACCCAGTTTTCCGCTTCCTCCCACTCGAAGATCCATGGTCCCTATACCCTGGGCGAGTCTGGTCTTGGGAGCCAGATTTTCGCCGATCGACTTCAGATGGAGAGAGACTAGCTCCTCTTTCTTGAGCTTCTTGGCCGGCATGTCCGAGCTAAGAAGAAAGAAGCTACCCAGGGTGCAAACCGTAAATTTGAAAGCTATTCTCATGAGCTCATATCCTAGTATCTTGCGGGCTGTGTGGAAAATGTCGAGGTCCCCTATCCGAGTACCGTTTTTGTTGGCACTGGCTTCCATCTTTATCCCCGTGGTCGGCTCAAGTCAAGATTATCCTCGAGCTTCGCAGGGAGGTTAGCGCTATCTTACGCGTGTGGTGCTCTTTTCCCTCTGGGGTTCTGCTGGCTCAGAGCTGATACCTCACGGCAATTGAAGTTCCAGGTCACTCGATGATCTTGCTGAGCTGATATTCGACGATGCCGCGGGCGCCGGCTTGCTTGAGGCGCGGAATGATGTCACGGACCACGATCTCTTCGTCTGCCTCAGGGACGAAGCCCGCTGTCTCAAAGGCACGCGGCGCCTTGTAGAAACCAGCGATGCTGCCCTCGCTCCCGGCGAAGCTGCCATCGGGCTCGAGAAGGTTTCTTACCCATTCGCAAGTCCTCAGCGCGGCCCCAATGTAGTCTCCCTTGAGCTCCGCCTTCCAGACCTGCATCTGACGAGCGAGTTCCTCTAGTCGCCGAGCCTGGAATTCGGCGAGTTGAATCTGCGTGCGAACGATGCCAGCATGCTAGCTGGCACGATGTAATGGTGTCAATTCAACGAAGAGCGATTGGTGGAATCCCACACTGAATCCAACACCCCAGAAGGCAACCCGCAACCACAGAGACTCCTCTCTCTTGACGCCTATAGGGGACTGATCATGGTCTCCCTGGCCTTCAAGGGCTTCGGCCTCAGGCAGACCGCCGAGAATCATCTGGCGGCAGACCCGGACTCCTCCTTCTGGCAGACGATCCATTACCAGTTCTCTCATGTCCCGTGGACCGGATGCGGCTACTGGGATCTGATCCAGCCGTCCTTCATGTTCATGGTGGGAGTGTCGATGGCATACTCCTACGCCAAACGATCCAGACTGGGACACGCCTACGGGAAGATGCTGCGACAGGCCCTGTGGAGATCCACCATCCTCATCCTCCTGGGCATTTTCCTGATCTCCGATTCGGGGTCCAGCACCAGTTGGTCCCTGATGAATGTCCTGACGCAGATCGGTCTGGGCTACACCTTCCTCTTCCTGTTCTGGGGTCGAAGGCTTCGGAGTCAGTCGCTGGGGGCCGCGCTCATTCTGATCCTGACCTGGATGCTGTACGTCCTCTATCCTGCGGCTGGTGTGGATCTTGCGACCGGATCGCCTGAGGTGGGTCTTAAACCGGAGTGGGCTCAGGAGCATCTGGCGGAGTTGTCCCCGGCCTGGCACAAGAACGCCAACCTCGGTTATGCCGTGGACAGCTGGCTTCTGAACCGACTGCCGCGCCAGGCGCCGTTCGTCTACAACGGGGGCGGCTATCAGACCATCAACTTCATCCCCTCTCTGGCCACCCTGCTCTTCGGCCTGATGGTGGGCGAGCTCCTGCGCTCGCGCCGCTCGGCCCAAGCCAACCTCAAGGCACTTCTGACGGCGGGGATTCTTGGCCTGATAGCAGGACTGATCTTCGATTGGACGGGCCTTTGCCCACTCATCAAGCGAATCTGGACACCCTCCTGGGCGATCTTTTCGACAGGTTGGTGCTGTCTGATCCTGGCAGGACTCTACGCGCTCATTGACGTGGCGAAGATCCGCCGCTGGACCTTTCCTCTAGTGGTCGTGGGAACCAACTCCATCGCGATCTACTCGATGAGCATGCTCCTGCCCGGCTGGGTCGCGGGAACCTTCCAGACACACCTGGGGCAGGACATATTCCAGCTGTGGGGAGCCGGCAATGAACCCGCCCTCGAGTCTCTTATGGTGGGGCTGACGTTCTGGCTGACTTGCTGGTGGATGTATCGGCGGAGGATCTTTTTGAGGGTTTGATTCGCGCAGCCAGCGAGACGAATGTTTCCGATATGCAGATTTCGAGGGACTCGACGGGTGTGTACAGGGGCGTTCAAGCGGAGATCAATCCGATATGAATCAGCGGGCACAGCCAGGTCATGTAGAACCTACTCCGGAGATGAGCCGTCACAATGGACGTCTCTACATTCTCTCCAATACACTCATCTACGTGGCGGCCCCGGTCGTCTATGTAGGCGTCGTCCAGGCGGCCCTGTGTGACAAGCTGGGAGCCAGCGCGACCGTCGCCAACCTTCCAGCCACCGCTTTCTTCCTTGGCGCTTTCGCCCCCCTGCCGCTCTCCTGGTTGGTACCCCACACGCTGGTTCGGGCTACCGTCGTGGTGGCAAACCTGATCTCGGCCGTCCTCTTGGCTCTGGTCTGCGTCGTCCTTTTCCTGTCAACCAACAGCTCGCTTATCCTGGCCGCCGTGATCGGGCAGGGACTGTGTCAGGGATTCTGTGCCTACACATCCCAGGTATTCATGTTTCAGTGCCTCAAGCGCGGGACGACCTTGGATGCCCGAGCGCGGACGCTGAAATGGACGTTCACGTTCGGCCCAATCGCGGCTGTAGCCGGCTCGCTCGGGACTCAGATCGTCCTGGGAAGTGGGATCAGCTGGCTTCCCTATCCCTACGATTTCGGTTTGCTCTATCTGCTTGCCGCCCCCTGCATGGCGGGCGTGGCCCTGCTGGGCAGCCGGTACCAGCTGATACCGGTAGAGCAAGAGAAACGTCCCTCTATTGCTCTCTATCTCAAGGAGAGCCTGGCCTTCTTCCTGCGCCAGCGTACCCTGATCCTGATCTGGATTGCCTACCTGCTCTGGCAACTCACGGCAAATTCCATCTCCAATCTTTCCCTCTACGGCGGAGAAGTCCTGGGCCAGGACCCCAAGGAGTTCTCGGGTATCGTCCTGATGCTTCGCTTCGGCTTCAAGTCGTTGGGCGGCTTCATCCTGGGAGTCATCACCATTCGCTGGGGAATCCGCGCTCCTCTCGTGGTCACGGCCGTGCTGTTGGGGAGCTCGGTTCTCTGGGGCTGGATGGTTCCGGGCTACTTCTACTTCCTCGCCTTTGGTCTTCTGGGGGCGGGCGAGCTGGGTGGCGCCTACTTCCCCAACTATGTGATCAGCATCTCCTCACCAGCCAACGCCGCCCGCAACCTCTCCCTGCTGACACTGGTCAGTCCAGTGAGTGGCATCGGTCCCGCCGCCCACGGAGCTCTGGCGGACTTGTACGGCTTCCCGGCCAGCTTCCTGTTCGGTCTGGCGACGGTCACCTTGTCGCTGGTCCTGCTGCTGCGGCTTCCCCAGAGGGCCCCGGCTAGGCCCGATCTGTGATTCACCTGGAGTTGTCATGCTCGAGGAATCAGTCCTGGCTCGAGCCGAAGGCTGCTACCGCCGTCACTCTTTGATTCGATCCCGGCAAGCTTCTCTGTCCCGTCATCGGGCCTGGAGCCAACGTCTCCTCTTCCACTGCTCCCGGCGGCAGTCGGAACAGCGCAGGCGGGCAAATCCGTGACGAAGGATCCCACATTGGCAGGCAACGCTCGACGCTCCTCTCCACCACCGGACGCCAGGGCCCATACTCTCCTTCGTAGAAGTAGGGGTAAGCCTCCTGGAACTCCTCCCGGTAGTCTTCCAGACACTGGTAGAAGGCGGTGTGCTCCGGATGACGGGGCCGGTAGGTGCCGGCGAGGGGCATGCTCTACCGGAAACGTTTGCATCTTGGAAGAACTGATTGAAAACTACGACATCGACGGCCTGGACCGTGTCACGCTCAGTCGCTGGCCTGATGGCGGCCGGGAAGATCAAGCGCGAGCGAGCGGAAGCCTCGCACACGGTGAAACGTGATGTGCGTACTCTTGGCCTGCCGCTGCTGGCCGCCCAGCGCTGTCCGCACGGCGAGCAGCAGGTCATCACCATCCGGCAGCAGCGAGGCGTAGTTGTACGCCTCGCGAGGCTTCTTGCTCATCGCCACACAGCCAGCCTGGAACCAGTTGTGCGCATCGACGCTGTACATCAGGATCAGAATCCGCCGATCGTCGCCGCCTGGCGGGCCCCCCAGCGAGTCCACGGGAATGTTGCCCGCCATCCAATACAACCCGGAAGGTTCGTCGCGGATGATGTGAAACTTGTTCTGCGCCCCAGGTATCGGATAGAACTGCCCGAAGGTGTGTTTCAAGGTTTTCCCATCATCCTTAAGGTCGGTGACCGCTGCCAGTCCGGCGGTTGATTGGTGCGTCTGACCCTGAGCTGCTCCGCCGGGAATGCGGAGCCGATGGAAAGCTCGAATCTCACTCTCCACCTCCACCAGATTGGATTCCAGCCAGTGGTCGGCGCGTCTTCCAGCAACCGGGACGCGGGTCAACAGCCGCGGGGTCCCCGGGTAGTCCAGACGGTTGGACATTCTCCAGGCGGCGGGGTCCAGGAGATTCCGGGAGAGGTCCGCAGCGACGACCACACACCCCTCGTAATTCCGCAGGTTTGGCGTGCCGTCGGCGTCCTCGTGCAGGTTGAAGGAGCGGTAGAGACGGCCCTCCTTGATCAGCACTCCGGTAGGCGCGTTCCAGTAGCTTCCCTCGAATAACGTGACCGGCCCTGTCCATGATCGTCCTTCGTCGTCGGAACGCAGGATCACGATGTTGCGGCGGCTGGCCACATTTCCAAGAAGATACAGCTTACCCCCATGCACGAACGGCTGCCCGGAGTGCAGATCGAGCGGAGGAAGCTGCTGCCAGGTATGGCCGGCATCCTCACTCGTGGCTAAGCGAAACCGGTGAGGCACCTCGGCGTTCGCGTCAATCAGGGTGTGCTCAAAGGTAACCAACAGCCCGCCGCTGGGAAGCTTCACCAGTGCCGGTTCGTAAAGGAACAGCTTACCCGGATCGGGCGACTCGGCGACCACTTGCATTTCGGCGTCGAGCATCGGGCCAGACTTGCCGCGAGTGGCCTGCTGCGCCCACGACGACACTCCAGGCGTCATCATCCACCACAGCATCGCAAAAACAAGAAACTTGATTTTGGCGGTCAACAGTCGATACCCGTTGCCTCTGAGACTGAATCAAGACCCGAACTCTTCGGTCGATTATATGCGGTCAGGATGGGTAAGATAAGGGAACGAGGACGAGAATCCACAGGGGTGAGCAACTTGTCCGGAATATGCATGCTGCTCAATCCGCGATGGGAATAGGAGATGATCCACGACCCCAGGAGGCAACATTCGGATGGTTTCTCAGTCTTCGCCACGTTGGGTCGTCACTGAACCGCTCGCTGTGTTCTGCAAAGCGCCGGCAAAAGAAGTCGTAGACGGCGTGAAGAGACATCGCTCCAATGAGGAAAGCCTCCAAGATGGAGTAATCGTATGAATGCTTGGGAAGAAGTGCTATGCGCTTGCGGATAAGCCACAGTCGAAGATGGGCAAAGACGCCTACTTCTTTGGTTATCTGGGGTGAGAGATAGTCCGTTAGAATCTCGTCATTCGATCGGGTCAGAACGGTATCCAGCGATGGAGCGAGAAACATCTTCTTCCTTCGAGTCACAGAATCGTCACTAATGTAACGCCCTAGAAGGGTGCGTAAGACACGCTTTTCATCCCCAGGTGGACTAATTCCCTCAAGTGGCAGCGAGAAAACAAAGCTGACGAGTTCGTGATCCAGAAAGGGTAGGCGCCCCTCTACTGAATGTGCCATCTCTTGACGATCACCTAGAAAATTAAGGATGTAGTTGGGCAGCGTTGTCTTGAACATCAGAAGTCGAGTGAGTTCCCGAGAGCTTAGTGTATTGGCAGGGAAGGCGGGGAAGAGCGAGGCAAGGTCGCGGAGAGGATCAATTCCATGCACATCTATCCGAAAGCTGCGGGTCAGGACCTGAGGAAGTCTCTGTTGATGCAGCAGCACTCGAAGTGCGGAGTATGGGTAGTAGCCAAAGAGACTTGTGACGCGCCTGTGCTCGGGAAGATGGTCTATCTTAGTCAGTCCCGCTATATTCGTTTCTTCCTCTAGGAAGCGCCGTAAATGGGATCGCGCGGACAGCGAGGCCGGGTTCTGATGCTTTTCTTCGAGCAAGGCCAGGTGCGTGAACAGGCTATAGCCAGCGAGAAGCTCGTCCGCACCCTCGCCAGTCAACACCACCTTGACGTGCGACGACGCCAGTTCCGACAGTAGGTGCTTGGCCGTGCCGTGGGTGTTTATAACCGGAGTCTCACTGTGCCACAGAGACTTTAGAAAGTGGTCTCTGAGATCACCGGATCCAATGCAGAGTTCGTGGTGGTCCAGTTGTTCACGCTGAGCGATGGCCCGAGCTTGACCCGATTCGTCGTATTGCTCGTCCTCGAAGCCGACCGTAAAGGCGGGAAACTTCACCGGACGCAGCCGTGAGAGAATCGTTGCTACGGCGTTAGAGTCAACACCTCCCGAGAGATAGACCCCGACCGGGACATCCCCATGACAGCGCAGCGAGACTGCTTCCGTGAATCTGTGTTCGAACTCTTCAATATGGGTTTCCCGCAATCGTCCGCTGGCTTTCTCGGTAGGCGTGGAGCTTAAGGGAAACTCCCAATAGCAGTGTTCTGTCGTCTCCGAAGTGGTCCCCTTGAGGTACGTGCCAGGCTCGACCTGCTTGACGCCCTCAAAAATCGTTTCTGATGGCAGAAGAACTGAGCAAAGGGAACGATATAGGTTGGCTCTGTCTAACTCCAGCGGGCGGGAAAGACCCGCCACCAGGGCTTTGATCTCGGACGCAAACAAGAGACTTGTCCCCGTGTTCACGTAGTAGAGCGGCTTGATTCCGAATCGGTCGCGCACGAGCAAGAGGGTGGATTTTCGCTCATCATAAAGAGCGAAGGCATATTCGCCCCGAAGCTTCTCAACAAAGCGCTCGCCATACTCTTCATAGAGATGGATCAAGACTTCGCTGTCAGAATTCGTTCGAAAGACATGTCCTCGCGTAGTTAGCTCACGTTTCAGATCTGAAAACCCATAGATCTCCCCGTTACAGCTGACCCAGATAGTCCCGTCTTCGTTCGCGAGGGGTTGATGCCCCTTGGGAATATCAACAATCGCTAGACGCAAATGAATCAGCATAGCTCGACGGTGAGGTGCTACGTAGAACCCCCATCCATCTGGACCCCGGTGGACCAGCACCTTGGCCATTGGCGAGATATGAGCAGGGTCGACGGTGCTCTTGGCGTCTGTAGCGAGTTCGCCCGCGATTCCACACATGGTCCGTCTCAAGCCGCAGGACTGGGAAGTGACAGAGTGACAAGGAAGCGGCAGCTGATTATGACTGGTGTGGGGCAGCAAAGAAAGACACGGGCACCCGCCGTAAGGATAAGGGCCAAACTCGGCCTGTCACCAAATTCAGATCAGCGCCTTCGCACGGGCGCGGGCAAGGGTAGGACGAGGACTCTACAAGTGGTATGAGGTCGCTCGCTACGGCTAGCAAACCTGCACAACCTGCAACTTGTAACTTTCGACCAGGCTCTCGCTAGGGGACGATGTGGGTTCCCGCCTTGTCTTCTATTCCTCGTAGGAGAGCATCAGGGCTCAGCCCACTGACGACCTGAACCTCCGGAATCCCCATTTCGATTGCTCTGAGCGCAGCCTGGATCTTGGGAATCATTCCCTCGGTGAATCTTCCTTCCTCCAGGTAGGCTCGGGCCTGGCTGGCGGTGAGCTCGCCGATTCTGGATGAAGGCTCGTCCAGATCGAAGTAGATTCCCTCAACATCGGTTACGGAAATCAGTCGATCTGCCTGGAGTCGTGCTGAGAGATGAGCGGCCAGCGTATCGGCATTGATGTTAAGAATCTGCCCCTCTGCGGTGCTGGCCAGGCAGCTGACCACGGGAATCAGCTGACACTCCCAAAGGCTGGACAAGATCGACGGATTGACCCGGTCGATCTCGGCTACCAGACCGAAATCGATGAACTCGGTGCGGCGCTCTCCTGTTTCGGTCACGGTGCTAATCGGCAGGGGAGCCCTTCTCTGGCTTTGCACGAGTCCGGCATCGAAGCTGGCAAAGCCGATCGCCCGGGAACCGCTGGCGAGCAGCGCGGCGACCAGGTCTCGATTGACCGCGGAGAACGCCATCTTGGCAGCTTCCAGAGTCGCTTCATCCGTGACCCGCCGGCCCTGGTGCTGAACACTCGAAATGCCCAGCCGGGCGGAGAGATCTGTAAGTTGCTTTCCGCCGCCGTGGACAACGACGATCTGGTGTTTGGACTTGAAGAGCTTTACGATCTGGCGGCAGAGAGAGGTGCGATAGATTTCTTCCTCGAGTACTTTGCCGCTGAGCTTAATGACCAGGATCATGGGTAGCCAGTACGTCTAGGAAAGTGTCCGCCTGCGCCTGGCTCACCGACAGAGGTGGCATCAGTCGCAGCACTGCCGGGTCGTTGGAGGAGCCGCTGAGAATCCGGTTTGCGCGAAGAGTCTGCTGCACCGGCTTGGACCCGTTCGGTTCCTCCTCCCCGACCTTGATTCCCAACAACAGGCCTTTACCGCGAACCTCCGCTACCCAGGATAGTTGCTCGATACGCTGGCGAAGATAATCACCGATTCGAGCCGCGTTGGCAATCAGGCCCTCATTCGCCAAGACGTCCATCGTCGCTTCCATTGCAGCACAGGCAACCGGTCCACCGCCGAAAGTGGCCCCCAGATCACCGCTTTGAACCTTCTGCGTCAGCTCGTCGGTTACCAGAAGCGCACTCGCAGGAAGTCCTGACGCGATCCCCTTGGCCAAGGTGACCATGTCGGCGTAGACTCCGCCGTGACCCGAGTACAGAAAATTGCCGGTGCGTCCTACCCCAGTCTGGACCTCGTCGAAGATCAGCAGTGCTCCCTGAGCATCGCAGGATTCCCGGATCTCTCTCAAGATCTCGGCCGGAATCTCATACACGCCGCCCATGCTTTGAATGGGCTCGACGATGACGGCGGCGGTCTCCTTGCTCACCGCTGCAGCGACTGTTTCTGCCGGAAGGGCCCGATGCATCGGCACGGGAGTGTTGAGGTACTCGACGTATTTGAGAATACCGGTGCTGGAGAGACTGCCGTAAGTGCGTCCATGAAAGGATCCCAGGATGGAAAGGACTTCTTTCTTCGCTGTCGCGGCGCGCGCGAGCTTGATGGCGTTTTCGTTCGCTTCGCTTCCCGAGTTCGCCAAGAATGCCTGCTGGTAAGGAGAACCAGCCATCTTCACCAGCTTCTCTACGGCATGAGAGCGACGCTGGTTGTAGACTACGTTGGAGTAGAAAAGCAGTTGTTCTGCCTGTTCTTTGATGGCCTCGACGACGTGTGGATGACAGTGACCCGTCGAGATCACGGCATGCCCCCCGTAGAAGTCCAGATACTCATTGCCCTCGATGTCGTACACATAGCATCCGCGTCCTCGTTCCAGCACCAGGGGGAGCTTGGCGTACGTCTTCAATTGGTACCGATCTTCGCGGTCGATAACTTCTTGAGCTTGGTTCGACATAGTCTTTTTCCCTCGGTTTCCTCAGATTCCGGCGAGAGCGCGAGCCTATGGATGCATCGGCGGAAAATCCAAGCCAGTCTGTTCTGAAAAACCACAGATCAGGTTCATGTTCTGCACGGCCTGTCCTGCCGCACCCTTCTGTAGGTTGTCTAGAACTGACCAAACGATGAGGAAGCCATCTTCCGTCGCCGCACCAATATCGACGAAATTGGAATGGCGAACGTAGTTTACGTCGGGACATCCAGGAACCCAGCGGACGAAGTACTCGGAAGAATAGTATTCCCGATACAGATCCCGCACCTGCTCAGATGTGGTCTCCCGTTCGAGAGCCATATAGTGGCTGGCGAAGATTCCCCTTATAAACGGAGCCGAGTACGTCTGGAATACCAGGGGGTGCTCCGCGGTATCGAGGATCTGAAAGATCTCGGGCAGATGCTGGTGTGAAAACGGCTTATACGGAAACAGGCTGTTACTTCGACGGGGATGGTGAGCTCCCGGGGAGGGGCTGCTCCCACCTCCGGACGAACCGGTCTTCGTGTCGACGAATACCGGACCCTTGATCCAGTTCTCCCGATAGAGGGGATACAAGGCGAGCAAGGTGGCCGTCGCGAAGCAGCCTGGATTGGCAATGCGTTTGACGGCGTGAATTTGTGACCGATTTAGCTCGGTCAAACCATACACGAAATCCTTCTGCAGCTCCGGAGCCGAGAGAGGAAACTTGTAATAGCGTTCGAATAGGTCGGGGTCTCCGATACGAAAATCCCCACTCAGATCTATGATGATCAGATCGTCGTTCAATTGCGGAACGATGTTCATGGCCTGGCCATTCGGGAGAGCCAAGAAAAGAACATCTAGATCAGAGGAGGACAGCGTCTCGAGCGAGGTAAAGCGACTGTCAAGGAAGCCGTGAAAGCCCGGATACACCTCCGAGACCCGCTTCCCACTGTGCCGGTGAGAGGAGATCCAGGTGATCTCCACTTCGGGATGGCGGATCAGGATGTGGAGAAGCTCGGCACCCCCATAACCAGACCCTCCGGCTATGCCGACTTTGACCATGGGATCAATAACTCACGGATGAAGGTACACAGTTTACCTCCACTATCAAAGACGTTGGCTGCAGGCACAGCCAGGTTTTCCTCGATATAGCGGATGCCTTCCGCGCTGTCGGTTACTGGTCCGGCTACCAGAACGGGATGCTGGCGGGGATCGTATCCCTGCTGGGTCATCCATTGGAGACTGCCCCAAACGCCCATAAAGTCGTTGGCGCAGAGGACGATACAGAGGCCGCGCTCGAGAAACTCCCGATCCTCGAAGAGGGAGGCAACCTGGTAGCCCCCAAGAATACCGTCCCCCATCTCCAGGACGATGAAATCGGGCTCGGATTTCGCTAGATGATGCACCAGCGATCGCGCCACCGGCGCCAGATCGGAAACCTGTGCGGTCGAGGCGAGACTGAAGTCGTGAAAGCTCAGGACTTCCTGAGCTCCAGCTTCCTTCATGCCTTTCAGATCCCGCAAGCAGGCCACGCCCGCCACCTTACCGGCGTTGACCGAAAAGCCTCGGTCCGAAAACAGCCGCAAGATCTCCTTGCAGACCGCAGTCTTTCCCGAGTTCATACAAGTGCCCATGACTAGAATCAAGGGCGTCTCCGGAAGCGGACCGGACTTCAGTTCCAACCCACCATCACGCAAATTGAGAGGGCGTCCGTCGCGCACCACGGTTCCCAGGTACTCGAGCCGACCCGGCCAGCCCAGCGCCCGGTGAAACGCAGTACACTCTCCGATGACTCCCCCTTTGTTGAGTAGGTGAAGAACATCCCCTGGGTTGAGACGGGAAGGTAACTTTCCGGAAAAGCCGTACAGAGCTCTCCGAATCCCAAGGGTTCCGAGAATAATGTCGCCTTCACTCAGGCGGATCTCGCTAGCGCTACCCGTTTCCAGGTTGGGATAGGCAGGATTGACCTCCTGGACACGAGCCAAGACGATGTCGCCATGTTCAGGCACACCCACAGCCGCTATCCGGAGTGGATCCGGCAAAGCGACCTTCGAAGCCGCCGAAGCGACCAGGTCGGGGAGAAACGCATCCTCCAGAGAAGCTTCTTGTTCTCTCATTGTTGGGGACCCTTCGAACATAAAGTCTTATAATTATACAGAAACTGCCCCCGTGTCAAGCGGTCTGCGAGGATCCACCGATACATTTTAATACAGACACAGTGCATAATTGGACTCGGGGCTGATTCTGGATTCCTGTTCTTGGGCGGGAAGTTGGGTGGGAAGCTCGAGTTGGATTACTGGTTCTATTCCGACTTGCCCTCTGTCCCGGTCTCAAAACAGGCCGTATAGACCTGTCTTCGGGGAAGTTCAAGTTGAGCGGCAGCTGTCTTCACCGCCTCTGCACGGCTCATCTCATGCACCGACATCAAGCCTAAGACGTAGGCCGAGATATCGACCCTGGCCCTGGGAGCCGTCTGGGAACCGGCTCCCGCTACCAGTAGTGTGTACTCTCCGCGGGCTGCTTCGGCGCCCAGCTCTGCCACTATTTCTTCGAGGGGTCCAAAGTGAAATGTCTCATGTACCTTGGTCATTTCTCGGGCGATAAAGGCCTCCCGGTTGCCCAGGACCTCGAGCACAGTCTCGAGCGTTGGCAGAAGGCGATGGGGTGATAGATACATGATCAGGGTGGCATCAATCGAGGCGACCGATTTGAGTTGCTTACGCAGGGTTTCTCTCTGCCTACGCAGGAAGCCCAGGAAGTGGAAGCGGTCTGAGGGAAGCCCCGAAACGGAAAGGGCGGTGACAGCCGCTGCCGGCCCGGGCACAGGGGTTACCGACACCTGATTTTGCCGGCAAAGCCGGACCAGACGATACCCCGGGTCCGACACCAGAGGGGTGCCAGCCTTGCTCACCAGAGCCAGGTTCTGGCCATCTAGTATCCGACTGAGGAGCTGAGGGGATTTGGCTTGCTCGTTGTGTTCGTGATAGCTGGTAGTGGAGGTGTTGAGGTTCAGGTGGTTCAAGAGGCGACGAAGATGGCGGGTATCCTCACAGGCGATGAGATCGACCTCACCCAGAACCGACACGGCCCTCGAACTCAGATCACCCAGATTGCCCAGGGGTGTTGCTACTACATAGAGGGTCCCCGACATCGAGATGTTGTCTTTCTTGGTCAGTGTAGGCCCCAGCCGCACTGGATCATCCAGGAGGAAACTCTTCGCAAAAACAAAGGTCCTTCGGCGTTCGCGGTTGCCTTCTTCCAGAACAAGAAAAGAAAGGCTGAATCACGAACAGCAGAACGCCGAACATGCGAACACGAACTGTCTTCTCCGGCCTTCGAAATTCGCTTGTTCGATATTCTGCGGTTCAACATTTGTCGGTTGCCGTCGCCAAAACAAGAAAAGAAAGGTCGAATCACAAACAGCAGAACGCCGAACATGCGAACGCCGAAGTGCCTACCTCGGCCTTCGAAATTCGCCTGTTCGATATTCTGCGGTTCAGCATTCATCGGTTGTCTTCTCCAAAACAAAGAAGAAAACAGTCTGCCATCCAGCCTACCCGTTCATCGATCGTAGCATCTCCTTTACAGCCTGCTGCATGCCCACCAGGGCGGCTCGGGCGACGATGTTGTGGCCGATGTTCAGCTCGACCACCTGTGCAATATCCGAGATGGGCCGGACGTTGCGGTAGGTGAGACCATGGCCTGCCAGGACCCGGATATCGCGGGACGCGGCGTATTCTGCCGCCGCCTTGACCTTTGCCAGCTCTTGCAGGTATCCGGGATCGTCCTCTATCAGGCCTTTGGGAACGGCTTCTGCGTAGGCAGCCGTATTGATCTCGATGGCTCGTCCTCCGACCTCCGCCACTCGATTCAGCTGCTCCGGATCCGGATCTACAAACAGGGAGACCTCGAGCTTCTTGGCCTCCAATGTTTCAATTGCCCTTGCAACTTCATCGGAGTGGCCAAGCACGTCCAGCCCTCCCTCGGTCGTGATCTCCTCCTGCCGCTCCGGGACCAGGGTTGCGGTATTCGGTCGAAGCTCCAGGGCAATGCCGATCATTTCATCGGTCACCGCCATCTCCAGGTTCAGTCGAGTCGTCACCACTTCTCGCAGCAAACGCACATCGCGTTCCTTGATATGACGACGGTCTCCGCGAAGATGCACCGTGATCCCATCGGCCCCTGCCAGCTCTGCCAACAGAGCTCCCGCGACGGGATCCGGCTCCGGAGCTTTCCGGGCTTCACGAATTGTGGCTATGTGGTCGACGTTGACTCCAAGCTTAACCATTGCTTTTCCTTTTAGGTTCCGTTTTCGGAAACTCGATTATAGCGCCCGTGAAGATCGTTCCATCGGATCTCGAGAAGGCTCCAGAGCAGGGCCATTCCGTCGACCAGAAAGTGTACCTTGCTGCCGGCATCATGTCGCCAGAGGACGGGAACTTCCTTCATCTTGAAGCCCCATTTTTTCGCCACATAGAGCACTTCTGCATCGAAGCCAAAGTTCTCCAGCCGCTGCTTCCCGAATATATCCCGGCAGCGATCCATCTGAAACAGCTTGAATCCGCACTGCGTGTCCCGATAGGGCAAACCGATCGTGCGTCTCATTATGCGGTTGAACAGACGCCCTCCGGTTTCTCTCAGTCTAGATTGGTGAACCTCAACCCGTGAACCCTCAAGATCGCGAGAACCGAAAGCCACCTGGAAGGGACCCTCGATCACCTCAGCCTCCAGCTTGGTGATCTCCTGAATCGGCGTACTCAGGTCGGCATCGCTGAAGAGGGCGTAGGCTCCACGGGCGTCGAGCATCCCACGTCGTACACTGTAGCCCTTCCCGCGATTCGTGTCGTTACGAAACACTCGTAGCGACCAATTGTCTTGCTGTCGCTGCGAAAAGTCCTCTCCAATCTGGAAGGTCCCGTCCGCCGATCCATCGTCGACCACGATCAGTTCAAACGGATGCGCCCGACCCTCGAGATAGGAAATAATCTGCTCTAGAGAGGAACCCAGACGGTTTTCCTCATTGTAGGCGGGGATGACAACGGACAAAAGGGGATCGGTCATTCGAGGAACCGAAGGGCCTGTTGCAGTCGCTCGACAGTCTTTTTCTGTCCCAGAATATCAATGACCTCAAAGATTCCCGGAGAAGCGGCCCTTCCTGTCAAGGCGACCCGGACGGCTCCAATGAAGGCGCCGGTTGCGATCTGGTGCTGCTCGGTGAGAGAGCGTAAGACTTGTTCCGTCGTCTCGAGATCAAACGGTGTCGCCTGGGCATAGGCTTCCTGAAGGTCTTTTAGAGCTCGGTGGAGTAAAGTTCTGGCCTCGGGATCCGTCGGGGACAAATGCTTCTCGACCGCCTCTGCTTCGTACTCGACCTGGTCCGACAGGAAGGGTTTCCCGAGCTCTGAAAAATCCGTAAGCCTCTGCGCTCTGCTCTGCAGCAGTTTCAGGAGCTGTACGAACCAGTCACGGCTGGTACTCTCCCAGGCCGGGTCCCAGACCTGCTCGCCTACCAGGAAATGTCGCACCCTGGGCTCGAGCTCTTCGACCGCCAGGCTTCTCATGTACTGCCCATTCATCCACTGCAGCTTCTTGGGATCGAAGACTGCGTTGGCCTTGTTGATGCGTTCGAGGCTGAATCGCTGGATGAGTTCCTCCGATCCGAGGACTTCCTGGTTGTTTCCAGGCGACCAACCCAGCAAGGCCAGGTAGTTCCTCAAGGCCTCGGGCACGAATCCTTGATCACGAAACTCGAGAAGCGAAGACGCGCCATGTCGCTTGCTCAGCCGCTTCCTGTCCGGTCCCAGAATCAACGGCAAGTGGGCGAAGGCGGGTGCCTCATTGCCGAGGGCCTGATGAAGGAGAATATGCTTGGCCGTATTGAGCAGATGATCCTGTCCCCGAATCACATGGGTGATCCCCATGTCGGAGTCGTCGGCGACCACCGAAAGGTGGTAGGTAGGCATGCCATCGGAGCGCAGCAGCACAAAGTCGTCGACGTGGTCACCACGGACCTTGATCGTCCGAAACACAAGGTCGCGAAATTTGATCCTGTCCAAGGTTGGCACCTTGAACCTGACGACATGGGAATCCCCTTGATCGAGTCGGGAATCTATCTCAGGTTGAGAAAGTTCCCGGCAGGTCCCATCGTAGCGCCACGTTTCACCCGCCTCGACTGTCGCCTGCTTCTTCTGCTCCAGTTCGTCGAGGGAACAGAAGCAGCGGTAGGCCTTGCCTTCTTCCAACAGTTTTTTGGTCACCGATTGGTACAAATCGAGGCGCTGCGATTGGTAGTAGGGGCCCTCATCCCAGAGCGTACCCAGCCACTCCATCCCCTCTAGGATCCGATCGGCCATCTCAGAACTGGAGCGATCAAGATCGGTGTCCTCGATGCGAAGGATGAGTCTACCTCCACTCTGGCGGGCGTAGAGCCAGTTGAAGAGCGCAGTTCGGGCTCCGCCTATATGAAGATGACCGGTGGGGCTAGGGGCAAATCTTACTCTTACCTGCATTGTTTTGCGGCCCAATTATAGCCTCCAACTGCTTTGAACCGACAAGCAGGAGACCGATATGAAGCTGATCAGGAGTCTGAGTCAGGGACGTGTGCCCTTCCAGCCGGGTCCGCGCACGACCCTCCCAGGCGTCTCCCCGGTGTGCTCGCCATTTTTGAGCACCTGGACTCCATTCACGAAAACGTGAACGACACCGGTAGAATACTGGTGCGGTTTCTCAAAGGTCGCATGATCCTGAACCTTCTGTGGATCGAAGACCACGACGTCGGCAAAGTATCCCTGTCTGAGCATTCCCCGCTGCTGAAGCTTGAGGTTGGATGCCGGTAGCGCGGTCAGTTTACGAATCGCCTCCTCCAGAGGCAGGATCCCTTCCTCGCGGACGTATCGACCTAAGAGACGGGCGAAGCTGCCGTAGGCTCTCGGGTGCACGCTGCTCTCCAGGAATACTCCCTCGGTTGCCAGAGAGGCCGAATCCGAACAGAAGCTCACCCATGGAAGCGCGATCTTCTTGCGCAGGTTGTCCTCCGACTGTGTGAAATAGACCGTCCCGACGCGGCTACCGTCCTCGACAATCAAGTCCATCACCGTCTGCTCGGGTGGAGTTCCCCGCATCTCGGAGACGGCTGCCAGCGTCTTACCCGTCAGGGGCTTGAGGCTGTCACTCTTGAATCCGACCAGGAGAATGTTCTCGGGCGACCCGGCGCCGTGGTACATATTTTCCCACTGGTCCGATCCCTCCAACATTTCCCGCGCAATACGCTTGCGTGTCGCGGGATCCTTCAGCCGCTCCAGGGCTGCATCGAATCCGCCTTCCTGTACCCAGGGTGGCATCGTTGCGGTCAGTCCAGTCGAGCTGGCCGGATAGCTGTAGACGTCCGCGGTTATCTGGAGACCTTCGGCACGGGCCTTCTCCACCCGCTCGACTACCTGGTCAAGCTTAGCCCAGTTACTCCGTCCGGAGGCCTTTAGATGGTAAATCTCGGCGCGTATCTTTGCCTCTTCGGCGATCTGCAGCAATTCATCCACCGCCTCAGTCAGCCTGGAGGCTTCGTTGCGGAGGTGTGATGCGTAGATGCCGTCGTATTCTGCAGCCACCGTCGCCAGCGCAATCAACTCGTCCGTAGCGGCGAAGGACCCGGGAGGGTAGATCAGAGAGGAGGCGACGCCTAGAGCACCCTCTTCCATGGCCTGGCGCACTAGCTCCTGCATCTGGGTGAGTTCCTCCTCGGTAGGAGGACGGTCCTCGTAGCCCACCACGTATTTACGGGGAGTAGCGGCACCGATAAACGAGGCAACATTGGTGGAGACTCCACGGCGCTCGAGGAACTGGAGGTATTCGTCCAGCGTTGTCCACTCGATCTCATACTTGATGTCTCCGAGACGCCGCAGCATCTCGCGCTTCATTTCCTCGTTGAGTGGACCCATGGAGTTTCCTTCCCCCATGATTTCCAGGGTCACTCCCTGCCGGATGTCGCTCTGAGAGTGACCGTCTTCGATAAGAGACTCATTTGCCCAGCTCATCATGTTGATGAAACCCGGAGCCACTGCCAATCCTTCGAGGTCAAGCTCGATCTTTCCGCTGGAGCGGGGCTCGGTGCCGATTGCCGCGATCCGATCACCTCGAATCCCCACGTCGGCGGGGAAAGGAGGCATTCCACTGCCGTCGTAGATCATTCCGTTGCGGAGGATCACGTCGTATTCGACCGAGTGTGAGCAGCCGGCGAAGGCGATCAGCCACAATGCCGAGAGAAGAGGAAATCTTCGATTCACCATCACTTTACTCAGCTGGGGATGGGCCACGACCAGCCGGTCTCGAACCCCCCGTCTACATACAACATCTGCCCCGTCATGAACGCGGAGGCCTCTGAAGCCAAGAAGACAGCGGCGCCGATCATATCCTCAGGTTGGCCCAGCCGCCCCTGGGGTGTGTTGTAGTCAACCCAGGACTTCATACGCTGGTCCGACCAGAGCTTGCGGCTGAGATCGGTGAGAATGAAGCCTGGGGCGATACCGTTAACCCGAACCCCTTTCGAGCCCCACTCCAGGGCCAACAACCGCGTCAGTTGGCCAATACCTGCCTTGCTGACAGCATAGGGAAGCAGGTTCTTCAGAGGACGGTGAGTGGTCAAGGAGCCGATGTTGATCTGGCTGCCCTTGCCCTGATGTATCATCTGTCTGCCGACGGCCTGGCAGAGCAACACCGACCCCTTGAGGTTGACATCGACAATGAAGTCGTATTCCTCCTCGGTGACCTCGGCAGCCGGCTTGCGCTGATTGACTCCGGCCGAATTGACGAGTGTGTCGATGCGCCCGAAGTCGCTTAGACATCGATCGACGAGATTCTCTACAGCACCACTATTCGACACGTCACATACCATGGGACGCACCGCATCCCCGCCGCTAGTGATCTCCTGGGCCGCAGCCTCCGCTGTTTCTTGGTGGCGGCCTGTAATCACTACCTGGGCACCCCGTTCGACGAAGCCCTGTGCGATCGCCTTGCCGATTCCCCTGGTCCCACCGGAAACGAGCACCACCTGTCCAGCTACCGAGAACAATTTGTCTTCCATTCGATTCCTTCTTTTGTGTGCAGATCAGAATCCGTTGGCAAAGACGGAAACTAAGCTGTCCAGAGGCTCTTCTGGTTGACCTACTAGCCCAGGTTATCGACCTTCTGGTGGAAGACCTCGTAGGCTTTGACTTGATCCTGCGCGAATGCCTTTGCCCCTTTGTCACGAAGGTCATCGGAAATCTGTGCAAGCGAGGTTTCATTAGGAGCCAATACGCGCTCCCGAACCAAAGACAAGATCTCGTCGGCCGTTTTGAAGGTTCCAGTGCCTGATAAGACCGCTTCTTCCCACTCTCCGATGGTTTCTGCGTCTTGAATCATCCAGGGGATGGGATCCAGCACCGTAGGCCGCATTGGCATCCCGGATTGATTCAGGCGGTCCTCCAGAACCTGGAGGGTCTTGGCGGGAAGCGTGTTGCCAAGATGCGGACCAAAGAATGGGAGCACATAGATCAGATCACTGTAAACACCGGACTGCTTGTTGCCGCTGCTGGCAATCAAGACACGCTGGATCGGTCCGTTCTCAAGTTCGGCGAAACGTTTCCTCAGGCTCTCAATAGGCCCCGGCAAGTCCACGAAAAGATTCTGGGGATCCTGAAACTCCTCCCCCAGGAAGATGGCTCTCGACATCTGGTAGATCTTCTTCGCATTGGCTATCGCAGTCTTACCTCTCAAATGCTTCAACAGGTCCCGATCCGAAGGACTCGTACTGGCCTCGAGCTGCTCGTCGATGAGCCCATCGACTGCCGTATCCAGACGGCTGACGAAAAGGCTGTTGACCGACCGAGTGGCGGAGACATCGATCCCCTGCGCCGCCACAGCTTCCAGGCCATCGACGAATCCCCATACTGTGTTGACGTAATGATTGGCCCCAAACACCAGCGTGATATTGGGATTGACCAACCGGCCAGTCTTGACACCTCCCTCCACAGATTGGCGGATCATCGCTCGTATGGCTTCGGGAGAAGGGCCCACGTTTGCGAGCTTGACCAAGAGCCAGGGCGAAATCGCCTGGATACTCTGCGCCTCTGCTGCAATGGCGGACCCATCAGCGGCACGTGTGGCGTCGGTCTCGCGGCTGAACGCCAGAGAGTCACGTGCATCGACCCAGCGCTCCAGGGCTCGAGCCGAGTCCATGGCTTCCTGATTGTAGAGAAGGTTGAAGATCTTCTCGGGTGCCTGGCCCTTGCCGTGCAGGACTGCGATCTCGGCATCGAGCTGGCCGGCAGTCACCTTTGCCAGAAAAAGTGTCTGATTGCTGGTTTGCCCCAACACTCCCAGCTGCAGCCACTTGTCCAGGACGTCCGCCTCAACCAGGCCATCGAGGGCAAAGGCGGTGCCTCCCTCCTTGGTGTCATACAGGTCACGCAAAGTTCGAGCCAGCTCGGTCATTTTTACCCTCCGATTTTGTGTGCCATCGTACCATTTTCTCGATGGTGCTCGCCCCCTGTTCAGGAGCCGGATGGTACCAAAGCTAGTACAGCATTCTGTAAATACCGATACGTTTGCAGATGGGGCTTGCGAGGCGAGATCAAGGCAGGAGGAGGAAGACGATGCTTGGCCATCTTCGACGACGACCAACGCCGAGATCGTCCGCAACCCCCATCTGCCCTACGGGTGGCGACGGGACGCGCCGATTTCTTTGTCGCGCCTCCTCCAAGATACGAGGCATCGAGTTCGGCGTCGCTTCGCGAACTCGACCCGTCGCGCTCGCCACAAACGTATCGGTATTTACAGAACGCTGTACTAGGTTCAAGGCAGGAGCTGCTGTTGATCACAGGCCGATCGCCTTTCGCAGCAGGTTGCGAGTGATGCGCTGCACCCTTGGATCGGGGCCATGCTATGATCCGTTGAAGAAGCTCGAACGGAGGTAGTCCATGAGAAGACTTGCTGCAATTTTCACCGCTTTATGCTGGATCGGTCTCCTTCACGCAGGCAATGTTGCCCGGGCTGTGGAGGTTTCGGGTCCAGTCCAACTGGACCAAAGAGTCCAGCTCTTCATCGACGACTTCTTGATCGAGCGCACGGAGAGGGTCTGGCGTACGCTGAACCGGTCCCGCAAGGTTCGGGAGAACCCCATCATCAAACCGGATCGTCCCTGGGAGGGCTACCTGGTCCTGCAGCCCGGGAGCGTCATCTACGATCCCAGCGAAAGACAGTTTCAGATGTGGTACAACACGCTGGCCACCGAGTCTGACTCCGACATCGATCAGTTCCTCTGCTATGCCACCTCGAAGGATGGAATCCGCTGGGAAAAGCCTGAGCTGGGGTTGGTGGATTTCCGGGGTTCCAAGGCCAACAATATCGTCCTTCGCTGGTGCAACTGGGACCATTCTGTAATCCGTGACCCTGAGGACCCTGACCCAGATCGCCTCTATAAGATGGTCTACTGGCAGACCCACGATAGGGACCGGTGTGGAATCTGGTCGTCCTTCTCGCCTGATGGTATCCGCTGGACCGACGCCAATCAAAACCCGGTAGTACCCTGTTGGGCGTCTGGGGATACCTTCAGCGTGATGAAGGATCCGGTCTCTTCCAGATACTGGCTCTACCACAAGACCAGCCCCGGCGGACCACGCAAGCTTTCACGATTGGTCAGCGACGACTTCATCCACTGGCGTAACAATGATTTGGTTTTGGAGCCCGATGAACATGACCCTCCCGGAACCGAGTTTTACGGCCTCTCGGCCTTTCCCTACGGAAGCCAGTATCTGGGCCTGCTCTGGGTCTTTCATACCTCACTTCAGACCATGGACGTGCAGATCGTCTCCAGCCGGGATGGGATTGACTGGGACAGGAGCGTGCACCGTCGACCCTTCGTTACCCTGGGGTATCAGAGAAATCAGTACTCAGGTTATAGCTTCGACAGTGGAATGGCGTGGCCCGCCACCGCACCGGTGAGTCGTGACGGGTCACTGTGGTTCTACTATTCGGGATTCGACAATCTTCACAATGCTCCTTCCGAGGAGCACACGGGACAACTCGGTCTAGCCCGGATCCGTCAGGACGCCTTCTGTTCCTTCGACGCAACCGCCGAAGGGCACATTCTTACTCGTCTTCTCAAGTTTTCGGGGAAAGACCTGGATGTCAACGTCCAGCTACTGTCGGGAGGGAAACCTGGGCCGGACGCTCCCTGGAAAGGTATCTTCAACGATCAGCCCGACCAGGGCGGCTATCTCAGGGTAGAGGTCCTGGATGAGAGGGGTGATGCGATCCCGGGATACGAAGCAGGGAAGTCGAATCTCGCTCCTGTCGACGACATCTACAGCAAGGTTTCGTGGGAAGGAAAGGGAGATCTACGTGGTCTCGAAGGCAGGCCAGTCCGACTGAAGTTTGTCCTCAGCCGGGCCAAGCTGCACTCCTTCAGAATCAACTGACCTGGAACTTCAAGAATGGGTCGCAGGTCGCAAAGCGCAGGTCTTCACCCCACAGACAGATCCGCGCTGGTCCCGCGAACGCTCTTTCTCTTCTTGGTCCTTTTTACCTGGCGTCCAGCTCTAGCGGAACCAGAACTGGTTCGAATCCTGGATAACATCGCCAGGCCTCTCTATATCACCCATGCAGGTGACGACTCAGGCCGACTTTTCGTAGTGGACCAGTTCGGTCAAATATGGATCTATCGGGACGGCACGCTTCTCTCGGAACCTTTCCTGGATATCATCGACCGCGTCCAGTTCGGAGGCGAACGAGGGCTGACCGGCCTCGCCTTTCACCCCGATTTCAGAAACAACGGGCGCTTTTTCGTCTTCTACTTTGCACAGGGTGTTCCCAGAACAGTTCTTTCTGAATTCAACGTATCCACTGAGGACCCTGATCGGGCTTCGGCTGTGGAAAGGGTCGTCCTGGAAATCGAGCAACCCTTCGAAACCCACAACGGCGGAATGCTGGCGTTCGGTCCAGAGGGCTACTTGTACATTTCCTCCGGCGATGGCGGAGGGTTCAGGGATCCTCTGGGTCACGGTCAAAACATCGATTCCCTGCTGGGAGCGATTCTTCGCATTGATGTCAAGCAAAACCCTTATGCCATCCCACCCACCAACCCTCTTGTTGGACAGCCCGGCCGCGATGAGATCTGGGCTTACGGCTTCCGTAATCCCTGGAGGTTCTCTTTCGACCGATTCGACGGGCGCCTTTTCGTGGGAGACGTAGGACAGGATGACTACGAAGAAATCGACCTTGTGGTTGGAGGTGGCAACTACGGCTGGAGCCTCATGGAGGGGAGTCACTGCAGACCCCCCGCTCAGGTTTGTGATCAAACAGATCTCTTGCC
Organism: Acidobacteriota bacterium; assembly: GCA_965218775.1. Lineage (GTDB taxonomy): Bacteria > Acidobacteriota > UBA6911 > RPQK01 > JAJDTT01 > CAUZIZ01. Next base: position 901,360 of record CBDCLS010000003.1, read on the forward strand.
GCCTATCCACGATTACTCCCACTCCATAGCTCCTGGTTCGGGGGTCTCTGTCACCGGAGGCTACGTGTATCGGGGAGCTGCTTTTCCTTCGCTGCAGGGCCTTTATGTGTTTGCCGACTTCGGTACGGGTGACATCTGGACTCTCGAGCAAACCACTTCAGGTGAGTGGTCCCGACAGCCGCTCTTTTCCAACACCGGAATCAAGGTCGGCTCTTTCGGCGAAGACCAGGCTGGCGAGCTCTATTTGACTCACACCAGCAACCAGGGGGCCCTTTACCGCATTGGTTCCGGAGGCACCGAGTTGACCCTGTCCAAGACACAGCGGCGAAACCTCGTGGCGGGCGGTCAAGCAGTCTTCGATATTGTCGTCAGCAATGTCGGAAGGACTCCTTCCTCTGGAAATATCACCGTAGTTGATTTCTTATCGGAAGGTCTGGAGTTCGTTTTTGCGTCGGGCGACCACTGGGAGTGCACCACGTTCCCGAGGAGTACCACATGTACTCGAGGAAGCTCTTTGGGGCCGGGCAGCCGGAGCTTTATTGAGTTGGTAGTCCAGGTTTCTGCCGCTGCTCCTGCAACCGTTTCCAGTACCGCAACCTTGACCAACCAGGGCGATCTCAACCCAGTCAATAACTCGGCCACCCTGAGCTTGACAGTGGACCCTCCTCCCGACCTGTCCGTCAGCAAATCACATCGGAACACCTTTGCCTCGGGAGGCGTCGGCTTCTACGACCTGGAAGTGAGGAACGTGGGTCTGGAAACCGCAGAAGCTCCCATTATCGTCACTGATTCCCTGCCCCCCGGCCTGATCTACGTCGCTGCCCTGGGTGAAGACCCGAACTGCTCCCTCGAAGGGCAGGTTTTCACCTGCCAACGTGACGCCCCATTAGCTCCCGGCGAGTCTTTTGGGTTGAGTCTGATGGTGGAAATCGTGGGGGAAGCTGGGACAGAGATCATCAACACGGTATCCGTCACCGATCGAGTCGACTCCAATCCGGAGGACAACTCGGCCGAGGATCTTGCCGTCATTCATCTCGACAGCGACGGCGATGGTGTGGCCGATCTGGTCGAAGATCAGGTGGGAGACGCAAATCAGGATGGAGTTCCGGACCGACTTCAGTCTCACATAGCCGCGCTGGTGGATTCCGATGGAGTGGAACTCACTCTGGTTGTTGACGCAGGCTTGACTCTGTCTCAGGTTGCTTTTTCACCCCAGCCCCCGGCAACTGGACCTGGGAGTACGGTCGAGTTCCCGTGGGATTTCCTGACCTTCCGAGTGCTTGGACTCCCACCCGGCTCCACCGTATCAATGGTTCTCCTGATCCCCTATCCTTCATCTGTCAACTCGTACTATCGCTTGGGTGCGGAGGAAGAGGATTCGACCCGAAGCCTTCCCTTCCCCTTCAATGGCCACAGCGGGGCCGAGGTAGGAACCCACTCACTCACACTGCACTTCATCGACGGGGAGAGCGGTGACAACGACCTTGCTGCCAATGGGGAGATCCATGGTATGGGTGCCCCCGCGATTGACCTTGGAGGTCTGCATTATCTCTACTTTCCCCAAGTTGCGGATGGGTTGAGTGGAAACATACGTCTCCAGACAAGTGGATTCTTCGTCAATACCGGCGACGATGCTTCAATGTCTCTGGAATTTTTCGATCGACAGGGCGAGCCGCTGACGCTGACGCTGCTACCACTGGGAACGCACTCTGTCTTCGAGCGGCAGCTGAAACGAGGGGAAGCCTTCGCCGTCCAGACCTCTGGGGTCGGGGAGCCACCAGAGGACGATCTTCTTGTCGGCTATGCCAGGATCCGTGCGAGGCCGGAGGTTGGAGGCACCCTTGTTTTTACGCGAAGCCAGGAACCCGAAGGGATCGTTTTTTACGAAGCGGCCGTTCCAGCCTCTGGAACAGGGCAGAATTTCACAGTAAAGCTGGAATCGCAACTCGATAAGGACACCGGGATCGCCATGGTCAACCCCCCTGAATCCGTGGTCGACCAGGGTCTACCCTCGTTCGTAGCGACCATCACTATGCGCCTCTATAGCCCGCTGTTCGAGATCCTGGCGGAGTCGACTCTGAGCCTTGCCGATGGAGAGCACCTGGCAGGATATCCAAAGACTTTCTTCCGGCAGGATCTTCCCAGCGTCGACAGGCTGGAGGGCAGCATCACCGTAGAAAGTGATCGTCCGCTCAGCGTTGTGACCATTCGACAGAGCGATGTTCCTCAAGAGAATTTTCCCCTGGATGTCCCCACATTGACCATTTTCCCAGTCATACGAGGACGTGCGGACAGGACAGAAACCGACAATCCCTAGCCTGACTATTCATAGGGTTTCACTACTCTCCGGTTGAAGGTCGCATGATATCAATTAGTGTCCCCTCCGAGTGAAGCCGAAAGGTGGTCGAGTCGGTCTCCGACGTAGCTTTGGCCTCCAGGCCGAAGTATTTCGGTCGAGCCGGGCATGCACGCTGTCTCGGAGGGTGGAAGTCCTTCTGCCAACCTGATGGAGGTGAAGGCTAGCGAAGCACAAGGGCGTCATCGTGAGGTGGGGTCTGAAGGAAGTGTGGAGCCAACGTACGAGCCGACGAACAGGAACTGGATAATTAGGCGCCAGGGCGGGACGAGTTAGCCCGAGATAACGAAGTCCATATCCATCAACGACCGGAAGCGTAAATCCAGCGGTTGTGTACGGAAAGACAGCGGGCTTACCCCGGGAGATCTGGGTTGCTGTCCCTAGAAGGACCGGTGGAACCGGAAGGTTTCATAGCGCAGCCCAGAAGTCCGCAGAGGGCAACGTAGGTGAGGAGACTCACTGAAGGCCCGAACGGTAGGGGGAGGTGAGTAGGTGTCCAATCTTAGGGGTGATAAAGAAAGGCAGAGAAGTCCGATAAGGACCTCAAACCGAACAGCTGGGGTGCAGCCCCAGGGAAGCGGAGAGACGGCCGATTCATCCCTAGCGAGAGGGCAAACCGAAGGCCCAATGTCTTTCGACATTCCAGCGTAGCGAACCGCCATGGTACGGACCCGTATGCCTGGTGGTGTGGGAGGGGAAGGCCCGTGAGGGCCTCCCCTATCCCGAGTCGAGGCTAGCTCGTCGCCTGAACTGTCCCTGCGACGATTCTCTACAGAGTCTTCTCCAGAAGGTAGCCCTCTTCCGCCTCGCGTACTACGAACAGTTCGACGCTGTTGCTGCCCGCTCGAAACGACTCCTCAGGGACAATACTGAAGAACGCGGTTGGCTTGTCTTCTATCTGGGTTGTCGGGTTTACGGCACGGATGATCCCGTTGACCGCCACGGCTAGATTGAGGCGCTTCGACGAACCTCTCCCGGAGACCTTTCCTGTCAGGAAGGCCGGCACGAAAGATTCCTCCGGATTGACGTCTTCAAATTCGGCTTCCTGGTCGATTCGGACCTGGATCCCAGAAGCGGGAGCCCGCTTGAGATTCTTCACCTCCACTCCAATGAGTTCTCGAAAGCGACCCTCCCTGAGGAATCCATCCGGATCTGCAGTAGCTGCCATCCCGATGATTCTCCCGGCTTCCTCGCGACGCCTCATCAGCTGTGCCGTCAAACCTGGTTCCTCGATAAGGAAAGGCGACGATCCATGCGCCGCTTCTGCACAGAAGGCGACCGCACTCGAGTCGAAGGCCACTCTTTGCAGGTTGGCGGATGACGTCGACCACGCGTAGTCCGGGGGGTACCTTGCTTCAGAGACCTGGTCTCCCAGAAGAGCGAACGCCCGGACACTAGAGCCTTCTTCGAGCTCCGACAGGGCAAGGGTGAAATCAAAGCCCGATGGTCCGAAGCGTTGATCCGAGTAGAACCTGGCCACATCTGGTCGCGGTACACCTGTCGGTTGGTCTGACACCAGCTTGCCGTCGACGAACAGCAGGACTCGGTCCGCGGCCTGTGGGTTGCGCTCGTCGGCAGCCCAGCCGATGAACCGGACTTCCGGGCCGATCTTCTGGGCAAAGTCGAGCCGGGCGGTCACTGATTCAGAATTGATCGGGAGAGCCATTCCGTCCCTACAGAGGACCGTGGCAGACAGGTTCTCTGCCGGATCTTTCCAATAGGAGAATTCCCTGCCTCCCGTGAAGACCCTCCTCTTCTGCGGGGGTGGAGGGGATTTCGACAGCAGGGATGATCCGTCCACCGGCCAGGGAATCTGTAGCTTGAGAATGTCGGCGATAGTGGGAACCAGATCGATGGTTTCCGCCCTCCCTTCGATCCTCTGACCCCGTTCCTGCCCTGGCAACTTAATCAGGAGCGGAACCGATAGAATTTGCCGATAGTTGATCGGTCGCAGCGCCCGTTTGTCGAGTCCGGGGACGAAACTGATGCCGTGGTCGGCCACGATCGTAACCACAGAACGGTCGTAGAGATCTTCTTCTTTCAGCCTTTTGACGAGTCGGCCCAGCAGCCGGTCTACGAAGCCGACCTGAAGCAGGTGGAGCTGCAGGGCCCGCTCGACGGCTGACTCGTCGTCGATCCATCTCTTGCCGCTCAGCAGCCGCATGGGTGCTCCCTTTGAGCTGTGCAGCTTTCCCGAGGGCAGATAGGTCCAGGGGAAATGGGGTAGGGGAGTGTGCAAGAAGTAGAGCGTGGGACCGTTCTCTTTCTTGAGTGACGCCAGGAAGAGATCGAATGTACCGACCGCGTCGCGGCTGGATCTCTTAAATCGCTTGATGAGTTGAAATCCCCGGTAGGCGAAGTTGCCCCAGTTTTGGCGGATGTCAGGCAGTTTCGAGGTCCACTGCTGAGGCAGGACCAGGTGGCAGTAGATGATCAATAGATCGCTCGTGAGTGACTCCAGCCGATCCACTACGGTCGGCTTGTAGAAGGGAGCGCAGAGCTCGCCCGGACACAGCTGGGTGATGGGTTCGATGACCTTCATTCGATGACTGCGGCCGAGGAGGTTGAAGAGAGTTGGAGAATGGTCGGCGGCGATCGGTAGGTGAGTGCCCGTCGGATATCTGCCTGTTAGCAGCGCCGGTATTGCGTGCATGGTGCTGTCCGAAATAGTCTGGGCCTCGGGGAACCAGTATGAATTGGCAGCGAGCGCAGCAAAACTGGGAAAACGAATAGGGTCGATTTTGCCTTCCCGGTCGAGCAAGGAATCCAGCGGGAACTCGTCAAACACCACCATCACCAGGGGAATGTCGGATTTTATGGGAGGGCTCAGCCCAAGCGTCGTTTCAGCGCTGTTCGAGTGGGGAAGAACGAGTTTTGAAATCGGAGCACTGAACAGGAAGATGGCGGGGAAGAGGAGAATTGAAGGGGACAGCAGCGAGAGGAAGAGCCGTATGAAGGCAAATCGCCGATAGGCGTAGGTTCCCCCAAAACCGAAGAGAAGAGCCGCTGGCAGCAGGATTGCGGTAGAGTCCGTGCCCAGTTTCTTCAGCACGGGCGAGGCCATGAAGAACAGCAATCCTGCCAGAAGTAAGTTTCTCCACCAGGGTAGGCAACGCGGGCACAGCCGAATTAGGAGGGCATCGGGCAGCACGAAGAGTAGGGGAAGCCACACGGAGACGGAAAGCGTGAGTAGGACCAGCTCGACCGGACCCGAGTGACGCGCCACGAAGAATTGGGGGTATCTTGCGAGGAGGTCGTAGAGCGGCTGGGCCAATGCGAGGCCAAAGAGCACCAGCAGGTGGACGGTCCAGACGAAAAGTCTCTCCTGTTCGAGCCGATCTCTGGTCTCGCCGCGGGACACCATGTTGCTGCCCTGGAGTGTACAAGCGCGTTGTTGCACAATTCCAGTCGACTCGCAAACCTCCGGCTTTGTCTGTAACGGGCTCAGGCATGCCCCGACTTGTCATCGGATTCCGCACCATAGGTTTGGGCGACTGGCATGCCAATATTCTCGTGACTCTGCGGTTCAATCTGGCATACCCTAATGGCTTAATCTTGAATCCCCTGGAAGGGTTTGGCCAAGGAGCATCCGCATGAAGAAAGTAAAGGCAGCGCTACTGGGCTTGGACAATCCACACTCTGTGGCTCACCTGAGGACGCTTCAGCAACTGCCTGAGGTGGAGAGCGTTCTCATCTGGTCGGAGAGAGAGGAGTTGAATGCTTCCCTGGATGAGGCAAGCCGGGAGAAGATTGAGAGTGTTGATACGAATCTGACGTCGGTGCTGACCGACGGCGACATCCACTTCGTCATCACCTGCCTCCGCAACGATCAGAGTGCGGATGTCTGCATCCGGGCACTGGAGGCGGGGAAGCATGTCATCGCGGAGAAGCCGATTGGGCTCACTGCCGCCGAGGTTCAGCGGGTGGACCAGGCAGCCGAAGCCCTGGGTCTGAAGCTGGGAGTTTTCTACGGGCGCCGTTACCATCCCCTAGTGTGTCAGGTCAGGGAGATCGTGCAGCGTGGGATTCTGGGAACCCTGATCTCAGCCGAGCTTCGGATGCTGACCACTCAAGTTCGCTTTCGGGACCCGGATTACTGGCTCTTCAAGAAGAAACACTCGGGTGGCGGCATGCTCTCCTGGCTGGGATGCCACTACGTGGATATGATCCGCCACGTAAGTGGCGAGGAGATCGTGTCAGTCTCGGCCGAAGTGGCCACCCGAAACGGGGAAGATATCAATGTGGAGGACGTGGCTGTTCTGTCCTTCAGGCTGGCGTCGGGAGCGGTTGGGGTCCTGCACGTGGGCTATGTCATGGCCCTCAGCGGCAGCGGCTATCACAACATCGGGGGCTATGACACCTACGTGGGTCTAAATGGGCAACGAGGCCGGCTGCATTGGTCCTCGGACGGTACCCCCACTCGGCTTCAGGTAGAGTCGGACCATCCCGACTGGAGCGCAGCTCCCAAACGACAGTTTGACTACACCCTGTCCTCTTCCCCGGCCTACGGCGGTGTCCCTGGAGAAACTTTCGTCCAGGACTTCCTCCGCGCTACCTGGGGAGAGGGGCATGTCCCTGCCTCTGGCAAGGATGCCCTTCAAGTAGCGCGTGTGGTGGAAGCCGCCTACGAATCCAGCGAGAGCGGACAGCGGGTGCAGATCCCCACTGGTTGAAGAGTGAGCAGTAAGAGCAGTAAGAGCAGTAAGAGCAGTAAGCAGTGAACAGTGAATTAGGGAGATGAAGATGACCAAGTTTCGTGGCCTTTTTCCCGCAGTAATCACGCCTATGACGCCGGAGGGCGAGCTCAACGAAGCTGCGTTCCGCAAGGTTTTGGAGTTCAACATCCAAGCCGGAGTTCACGGTTTCTGGATAGCCGGAGGCAGCGGAGAGAGCATCCTGATCAGCGAGGACGAGAATCGGCGCATCGCGCAGATCGCGGTAGATCAGATACGGGGCCGGGTAGGGACCATCATGCACGTGAGCGCGCCCACAACAGCTGCGGCCGTTCGGAACGCAGAGAATGCAGCCCGAGCTGGCGTGGATTCCATCTGTGGCCTGCCCCCGTGTTTCTATGGTACTGGTGATGACGAATTGGTGGAGTACTATCGAAGTGTCGGTCAAGCTGCCGATCTCCCCCTGTTTGTCTACAATCTACCCGATGCCACCGGCGTCGAGATCACTCCCGAGTTGGCCAAGAAGATCCAGGACAATGTCCCGCAGTTGGTCGGACTCAAGCACTCGGCCTTGAATTTCAAGAATGTCTGGAAATTCTCCCAGATGGGACTGGACTGCTTCATGGGCTTCAGCTCTCTGATGCTGCCTGCTCTGACCGTGGGTGCAGTTGGTAGTGTCGACGGCCCGCCCAACGTCGCTCCCGAGCCCTTTCTCCAGATCTGGGAGGCCTACCAGGCAGGAGATTGGAAGCGAGCCCAGGATGCCCAGGACAGAGCTGCCTACATCTTCAGTCTCTTCGACGGTGAGTATGGCCCCTATATTGCCGTTCTCAAGAGTCTTTTAAGCAAGCGTCTGGGCGTGGACTGCGGCAACCCTCGGCCCCCAAGCCTGCCACTGACAGAGGAGCAGGCAAACAGGGTCTGGGAGCGCTTTTGTGAGTTGATGCCTACGGGTGCAGCCGTCGGTGACTGAACCCTAGTACCATGTCACACATGTAGTGGCGGGTTTGCAGATGGGGCTTGCGAGGCGAGATCAAGGCGGGAGGAGGAAGACGATGCTGGCCATCTTCGACGACGACCAACACAGAGATCGTCCGCAACCCCCGTCTGCCCTGTGGGTGGCGACGGGACGGGCCGATGGCTTTGTCTCTCCTCCTCCATGATGAAAAACATCGCGTCGTCGTCGTTTCGCGCCCTCGACGCCGTCGCGCTCGCCACAAACCCGACACTACATGTGTGACATGGTACTAGCTGTTCATGGAATTCCCGATTGCCAACTCCGGATCGATTCTGCGCAGCGCTGGAATTGGCTCAAACCAAAGCCCCCCAAGGAGCGTTGCTGGATGTCCGCTAGAAGATTCTTGATCACCGCCCCCATCGAAGACGCAGCCACGGAAATCCTGGCAACCTTTGCCCCCGTCACCGTCTCCCCGTCGACAGCCCATGAGACGCTCCTGGGTTTACTCGAAGGAAGCATCGGCATTGTTGCTCGCGGAGAGGCGCAGATGAACCGACCGCTGATCGAGGCTGCAACCGATCTGAAGGTCGTGGGCCGAAGCGGCGTTGGCTATGACAACGTGGACGTAGAAGCCCTGAACGAACGCGATATCCCCCTGATCATCGCGCCCGTCGGAGGGTTCGCGGTGGCCGAGGCAGCGCTGGCGCTACTACTCGCGTTGATCAAGCAACTGTCGGCCATGGACCAGGCCGTACGCTCGGGTGACTGGCTCAGGCGCTATACCGCCCAAATCGGTGATATGGACGAGCACACGCTCGGCATAGTCGGTCTGGGCCGAATCGGATCCCACCTGGCCAAACTACTGCAGCCCTTTGAGATGACCCTCCTGGGATACGATCCCTACGTAGATGAGGAGACCATGGGAAGCCTTGGCGTGCACAAGGTAAACCTGGATGAACTGCTGCGACGCTCAGACTACGTCTCCCTTCATATGCTGCTGAACGATGAGACTCGGGGCATGATCGGGAAGGCAGAAATTGCGCAAATGAAGAAGGGTGCTGTGCTTCTCAACCTGGCCCGAGGCGGAATCATCGATGGCCTCGACCTGCTCGCGGACGCCCTTGATGAGGGCCAGCTGAGCTTTCTCGGGTTGGACGTGTTCCCCACTGAGCCGCCCGACGTCTCGCATCGGCTGTTCAAGGATCCGCGATGCATCTTCAGCCCCCATGCTCTGGGGATGAGTCACCTGGCCATGAACCGCGTATGTCGCTCAATGGCCAATGACATGCTCGCCGTTCTGGAAGGTCGCAAACCCCGTTACTGTGTCAATCCAGAGGTTCTGGGATAAAGCTTCATTGGCAAAACGTAGCTTTAGTCTCCAGGCCGAGTATTCTTTTTTCGAGCCCTTGGCTCGAAAAACAGCGGCCTGGAGGCCACCGCTACGTCCACCGACCTGAGGCTTCCTCCTGAATGATCCCGGTCCAGCTATGAGCGTCTGGTCATGGCTCTGTTGCGGATTCTGTTGTGGACTCTTGCAACGACCCTCCGTCGTTGACGGCCTTGTTCGTACTTTCTTTTCTCAAGTAGCGGAGAGGGTTGACCGGGACGTTACCCCTACGGATTTCGAGATGACAGTGATAGGTGCTTGCATTACCGGTACGCCCGACGCGGGCGATGGGCTGACCTCGGCGAACTGGTTCGCCCGGTTCAACCAGGACCGTTGAGTTATGCGCATACAAGGACCTGAATCCGTCGCCGTGATCCACCACCACCGTCTCCCCGTAACCTCGCATTCTGGAGTTTGAGACCACCCTGCCGGCTCGAACTGCCCGCACCTGTTGGCCGCTCTGGCCACGGATGTCGATGCCTCTGTGGCGTTGAGCTCCACGGCTTACGCCGAAGCGGGACAGGATTACTCCGCCCGTAATCGGCCACGTCCATTTCCCACCGCCGGTGCCCGGAATCTGAATCCTCTGATTCACAGATAGCTTGTTGGGATCACTTAGGCCGTTCAAGCTGACCAGCTCTTCTACCGTCACACCATACTTCCTGGAAATGGACCACAAGGATTCGCCGGGCTGTACCTGATGGTAGACAGGTTCCTCGATCTCCACGTCTGTAGCGTCTGGAGCTGCCGCGGGAGCTGCGCTAGGAAGATGAATACCGGGTCCAGGGCGTCGGGACTTTGCGCAGCCCGGGAGGATGATAGCCAACCCGATCAAGGCGAACCAGTAACATCCACTTCGAGGAGAAGGGACTCTAATTGACTTCTGGTAGGAGGATTCAGAGGTTCCCATGGGTGAGCATTTCGAGTTAAGGTATCAGAGCGGCAACCTCGATGGAAGTCTCCCCGAACTCAGGAAATCCTATGGGCTGTGTGTAAACCATCTATTCCAGTCGCAGCACTATTCCTGGCTCTGGCCTGTCCCGCTCTGACGTTTGCAACGAGTGGGGCTACTCCGGAGATCGGGCTTCGGCGTCCGAATCTACCCGATGATCCGAGTGGGCAGCTTGCCAATCCGATCGACCGTTGGGTCCAGGTCTACCTGAAGCAGCAGGGAATCCCTTTCCCTGAACCCGTCACGGACTCCGTCTTTGTCCGCCGGGCATACCTCGACCTCTGGGGTCTTCTCCCCTCGCCCCACGAAAGCGGGGCGTTTGTCGAAGATACGGCTTCCAATAAGCGCGACCTCCTCATCGATTTCCTACTGAGAGAGAACAAGAAGTATGCCGAACACTGGATGAGCTACTGGAATGATCTGCTTCGCAATGACGAGGGCGTCCGCTATCACGGAGGACGCGAGTCTATCTCGGATTGGCTGTTGGGAGCCCTGGACAGCAATCTGCCCTACGACCGCTTCGTTTCAAAGCTCTTGAACCCTTCTGAAGAAGACGACCCCAAGGGCTTCCTGATCGGCGTCAATTGGCGGGGGACAACCAGCGCCAGCCAGAAGCCCGCCATGCAAGCGGCTCAAAACAGTGCCCAGGTCTTCTCAGGCGTCAATCTGAAGTGTGCTTCCTGCCACGATAGCTTCGTCGATCGCTGGAAGCTCGCCGACAGCTTCGGCCTGGCAAGTATGTTTTCAGAAGAACCACTGGAACTGGTTCGCTGCGACGTGGCCCTGGGGAAACAGGCTTCCCCCAAGTTCCTCTTCCCGGAGTTGGGCCGCATCCCCAGCGGACTCTCGCTTGCGGAACGGCAAAGGATTGTAGCCCGTCTGTTCACGGCTCCCGACAACGGCCGCTTCCCCCGCACACTCGTCAACAGAATCTGGACCAGGCTGCTCGGGACACCTCTGGTGAAAGACATTGATGAGCCTGGGGCAAAGCCCTGGTCTCGCGATCTGCTGGACTGGCTGGCCTCGGATTTCGTCGATCAGGGCTACGACATTCGGAAACTGTTGCGGCGAATCACGACTTCGCGAACCTACCAGCTTCCTTCCATCGACTACTCGGATGCGGGTAATCAGGTGTCACAATTCAAAGGGCCGGCCTTGCGCCGGCTCACTTCAGAACAGTTTCTGGATGGTATCTCCTCCGTCACGGGGTACTGGGGGGTGCTTGGGTCCGATGAGGCCGGTCCTGGATCCTACGAGCGCAGCTGGCGCTTCGCTTCCACCAGCCTTACCCGTGCACTGGGAAGGCCTGTTCGTGACCAGGTAGTGGTCAAGCGCAACCACGAGTCCACCACGCTGCAGGCCTTGGAGCTTGTCAATGGGAGAGAGATCAATGGCTTGATCAAACGGGGGGCAAGAAGACTTCTACACCAATCCGATCGACCCCCGTCGAATCGCTTCGACAGCGGTAATGTGCGCTGGGGTGAGGTGGCTCTAGATATTGATGTCAACGGAGCCGATCAGCTGCGTCTCCTCGCAGTGGACATCGATTCCTACGACCCGGGGCGGGTCGCCGTGGCCTGGGCGGAGCCCCGTCTGGTCGGGACCAGCGGCTCGACCCGGTTGACTCGGCTCAGAACCGAATCTCAAGTCGAAACCAAACCGGTCCGGTTCGTGGACAGAAAAGTGGAAAGAACGAAAGGGGAAGATGGGGAGGAGAAAGTGGATATTGAGCTTACCCCCTTGCTACATGAATACGGCCTGATGACGGGTCTGCCTTCCGAGATAATCTACGACCTGAGGGGTGGAAGTTATGAGCGTTTCCAGGCCTGGGTAGGGGTGGACGAAGGCAGTCACGAAAGCGAGATCAGTCCGAAGGTACGTTTCTTCGTCTTTACCCAGGAGCCGGACCGCGAGCAGCTTTCAGGGGTCAGCGGTCAGGTGCCGGTGGTTGCGCCGGAACTCCCCACTAACTGGAAGGGTCTCAGCCGCTACGTTTATCGTTATGCGCTGGGCCGCTCGCCGGTACCGGCCGAGCTCGACGTAGCAAGACTCCTGTTGCTGGACTCCAGAACCGAAGAAGAAGTTGGCTCAGAGGGACTCGAAGATCTACTCTGGTCGATTTTCGTGTCTCCGGAGTTTCAATATATTCACTAATATGCACTAACTGTTCTTCGAGTATCGGCTCCTGATAGGTGTGGACCCTGAGGATTGTGAGATGAAAAAGCCAATTGGACGAGAGGCGCTCCAGCTGAACCGAAGGGACTTCATGAACACATCGGCGGCTGCGCTCACGGCACTAGCCTGCGGGGGGCCTGTAGCAGCCCTGAGCGCTGGGGAGAGACCCGAAGCGCGAGCCGACACAATCATCCTGCTCTGGATGGCGGGCGGGATGGCGCAGACCGAGACCTTCGATCCAAAGAAGTACACACCTTTCGAAAGCGGACTCGAATCCGCCCGAGTGCTCAGCACTTTTCCCAGCATCGACACCGTAGTCGACAACATCAAGCTCTCAGAAGGGCTGGAGAGGGTCTCCCGAGTCATGGATCGGGCCACGCTGATTCGCAGTCACAGGGTCGGCTCTTTGGGCGCCATACTACACTCTCGGCACCAATATCATTGGCATACCGGGTACGCCCCACCCCTCTCCGTGGCGGCTCCCCATATGGGATCTGTAGTCGCACGGACGCTGGGACCGGTGCAGCCGGATGTGCCCGCCTTCGTAGACATCGGTCAGAACATGGAGATCGGGGCGGAGAGTGACTCGCTCAAGGCCTTTCATACCGCAGGTTTCCTGGGGACCGAGTACGGACCCTTCATCGTCTCCGATCCTCGAGAGGCAGCGGCTGCGGTTCGGCCCCCCGAAGGGCTTGCAGGCCAACGCTTCCGACGTCGCTACAGCTACTACAAGAAGTTGGTAGAAGGGAGTCCAGTTCTGAAACACGGCAGTAGTTATCAGCAAGAGTCCCTGTTTCGCTACCTCGACAGGGCCCATCGCCTGTTGGACTCCCCCGCAGCCAAGGCTTTCGATCTGGACCTGGAACCTAAAGAGAGTTATCAGGCATACAACAGGGGCCGCTTTGGTCTGGGCTGCCTGCTTGCCCGGCGTCTGGCCGAAGTGGGCGTGCGCTTCATCGAAGTCACTTCCGAATACGTCCCCTTCCGATACTGGGATACTCACGAGAACGGCCACCAGAGAACCGCTGGGCTCAAGACCATGATCGATGCGCCGGTCGCTCGACTCGTCCTCGATCTTGAAGAACGTGGAATGCTCGATCGCACTCTGATTGTCCTGGCCAGCGAGTTCGGCCGGGATATGCTCGTCGAGGGCAAGCCAGACAAAGGGGTGAAGAACGCGGTAAAGCAGCCGGAGATCATGACCGAACCCAAACACTACGGCATGCATCGTCACTTCACGGAAGCCACCAGCGTTCTGATCTTCGGAGGGGGATTCAAGAAAGGGTTTCTCTATGGGAGAACGGCCGACGAGCGCCCCTGTCGTATAGTCGAGAACCCCATCGGGATCGAGGATCTACACGCCACCCTGTACACGGCGCTGGGGATACCGCCGGACCTGTCCTACGTGGTTGAAAAGCGTCCCTTCTACGCCACCAAGGATGGCAAGGGGAAGCCGGTCGCCGAGTTGTTCGCATAGCCTCGCCTGCCTGGAGCCAGCGAGACACTTCGGTGTTCGCATGTTCGGTGTTCTGCGGTTTGTAATTTAGCCTTTTTCCTTGCTCTGGAAAAGGCAACCGGTGGAAATGCTGAACCGCAGAATATCGAACAGGCGAACTTCGAAGGCTAGGAAGCCAGTTCGTTGTTAGGTGTTTTTAGGTGTTTTGCATTCGACATTCAGCTGTTTCCACTTTGGGGTGGCAACCGTCGAATGACAAACCGCAGAATATCGAACAAGCGAATTTCGAAGGGAAGACGCCTTGGCCGTGTTTGAATGATCCAGCCGGGCGCGGGTCTCAGAAGTATTTTTCGACGATCCAGGCTGGCTGGTGGCGGTCCGGCGTCCTGGGGTGATCCGTCAAATCGATCTCTGCCGCCTGGAGCGTCTCAGCCGTGAGCAGAAGGGGATCATCGAGTTGCTGCTGCCACTTGGACAGCAGCGCCATCAAGGACTCGATCCTGCCGGCTTGAGTTGCATCATCGGCAAGATCATTGATCTCCTGCGGATCGCTCTCCAGGTCGAACAGCTGCGTGCGATTGATGTGTGGATAGCGAATCAACTTCCATCGCCGGTCCCGCACAGCCCGCATCACTTCGCCGAAAGCCGTGAAGAGTGAATCGCGAACCTCACTTTCCTGACCCCGCATTATTGAAACCAGACTTCGGCCATCAACCGGCTCCGGGGAGCGGACTCCAGTCAGCTCGGCCAGAGTAGGAAAGATGTCCAGCAGGTAGACGAGAGCCTTGGACGATGTGCCTTTCGGGATGTCCCTTCCCACGAACAACAGAGGAGCCCGTGTGCTGTGCTCGTAAAGATTCTGCTTGCCCAGTAGCCCGTGGCTGCCGAGTGCCAAACCATGGTCGGCTGCGAAAACGATAATGGTATTGTCGGCCTCTCCAGTCTTCTCGAGAGCTCCCAATACTCGGCCAATCTCCGAGTCCATATGGGTAATCAGTCCGTAATACTCGGCCAGCTGATTGTGAATCACCTCCGAGGAACGAGGCCAGGCAGCCAGCTGCTCGTCTCGACCTGTCATCCAGCCGTTGAAGAATGGATGCTGTGGCAGATAGTTGGTCGGTAGTGGGATCCGCTCGGGGTCATACCTGTCAATGTACCCCTCGGGCGCCTGCCGGGGATCGTGCGGAGCCGTGAAAGCGACGTAGGCGTAGAAAGGGCGGCTGAAGTCGTAGCTCTCAAGGAACTGGATCGCCGCATCCGCAAAGAGGGTACTGGAGAACTTCTTCCCAACAATCTGCTGGCCCATGTGACCATCGTCGACATCGGTGATAGGTACTCTTGTGTGATCTGACATACCCCCAAAGAAGACCGCTCGACCCTGTTCGAATCCACGCAGGAAGGAGTCGGGCTTGTTATGCCACTTCCCGGTTCCGAAAGTCATATAGCCGGCCTCTCGCAGCAGCTCGGGAAGGATTGGTATGCCCTCGAGGTCCTCCTTGATGCGGAACAGCGACCGGCCACTGTTGACCATGGCCCGGCTGGGGACGCAGACCGCTGGGTTCATCGATCCCATGCCGTAGGCTCGCTCGAAACGGAATCCCCGCCTCGCCAAGCCGTCGAGGTGGGGCGTCTTGATATGCGGGTTTCCCGATACTCCCAAGGTGTCGGTCCGCTGGTCATCTGCCAGGATGAAGAGGATGTTCGGTTTCCGATCCTCCACATCTCGGTCCCGAGTGCATGAAACCAGGAACAACGCCAAGAGACAGAAGACCAACCGACTGCAGGTGCAGAATATGCCGCCGAGATATCGTCTTGGCTCAGGGAAATGCTCTGCTATCATAAGGCGAGTTCCAGACGGCAAGTGTAACCCGAAGACAGACACACGTGCGGCGTATTTGGGAGAATGTGCACACGCCTTGAACTTCGAAGATCAAGAGAAGTCAATCCCAACGGGATTGCGTCTAGGGCGTAGCGGTGGCCTCTAGGCCGCCGTACTTCGAGCCAAAGGCTCGAAGGAAGAAAACTTCGGCCTGGAGGCCAAAGCTACAAGGGTTGCGTAAAAAAGGTACTCACCGAGCGAAGAAGGCGCGAACCCAAGGAACTGGAATGATCCAGCCCACGAACCCCGGCCGCCGCAGGTTCTTGCAAAAGGCGGGCAGCGGACTGCTGCTCCTTCTTCCTTCCTCTCGCTACGCTGCCGGCGCAGCGCAGAAGCCGCTGGCTCTTTCCCCAAAACACGTAGAAGCCGTTCATCGTGGCCGGCGGATTGTCATGATGCAGGACGCCTACGGAGACGGGCACGGAGCGACCCCGCTAGGAGGAGACTTCGAGTCATGGCTAAAATACCGTTTCTCGTTCATCGATGAGCTCAAAGCCCAGATTGACGCCATCTGGTGGGACATGGCCGCGCCTGCCGCTTACCCCAATCGGGGATTTGCGCCGGACGTCCAGGAGCGCTGTAACAACTGGCTGAGTCAGGGACATGATCCCTTGGCGGCGCTGGTAGAGGGAACCCATCGCCGCGGGCTGGAGGCCTTCTTCAACCATCGCATCAGCGAAGTGGAATTAGATGGGAAGACCCATCGCCTCAAAAAGGAGAATCCGGACTGGGTTCTCCCCACCTGGTGGCCCCATGGGATGTGGAACCTGGCGGCTCCGGGTCTACAGGACTACAAGCTCAAGATCCTGAGACATCTCGCAGAAAACTATGATTTCGACGGCATTCAGGTTGATTTCGCCCGTCACACCCCGTGTCTTCCTCCAGGGCGTCAGTGGGAGCTCAGGGATCACCTGACCCAGTTCATCCGTCGGCTTCGCCGCTCGCTCCTTGAAAGGGCAAAGACCCGAGGTCGCCCCTATCTTCTGGCCGTGCGAGTGCCCAGAAACCTCGAAGGGTGCCGTGAGGACGGATTCGACATAGAGACCTGGGCTCGAGAGCGACTCGTCGACATATTTACCATCGGGACTCGTTCCATCGACGTGGATGTCGCCGCCTATCAATCTCTGGGTGGGGATATCAAAGTCCAACCCTGCTGGGACGATCATCACGCATCCGATGCCTATCAGTGGCAGCCAATCGAGTTTTTGCGGGGAGTATTCAGTAATTGGTGGCACCAGGGAGCCGACTCTGTCGTTACCTGGAACTGGAGCAACGCCACGCCAGAGACGTGTCGCGCCAGTGACGCGGCACCCGGGCCGGACGCGCACATGAGAGGCTTCGAGCAGCTGGGATCGCTCGAGTCGATGCGGAATCAGGACAAGATCTTCGCCGTCGATCGGCGCGGAGCTTTTCCCTGGGCGGAAGGCTATTTCAGCCGCAACCAGGACGCCCTGCTGCCGCTGAAGCTGGTGCGTCAGAGGCAGAGCGTCCGTGTACCCATCAGAGTGGAAGAGCCAGTGGCCGTATCTCGTGATCGGATCAGGGCTGTCACACTTCGAGCCATTTTCTTTGGCACCGAACCAGATGATCGATTCGAGGCTCGGTTCAACGAACGTCCGCTCGAATTGCGCGAACGGGATCCGGAATGGAAAGATGCCCAGATCTTTTCCCCCAGACCTCAGCCCAATTCTGGCAAGGCCGCCCGCCACAAGATCGATCCGGATCAAAGACTTCTCAGATTGGACTTCGTCCTCGACCCCAGCCGCTTCCGGCCTGGGAACAATAGTGTAGAGCTCACCCTTTCCAGAGCACGAATGGACCCCAGGATCCAGCTCGAGAAACTCGAGATCCACGTGGACTATGTTTAAGCGAATAGCTCGTCTAGCGGTTTGCTGGTTCAGCTTGACGATCGCGCTGAGTGCCGAAGTCCCACCCAACCTGATCGTGTTTCTGACCGATCAACAGCGGGCGGATACGCTGGGGGCCTATGGGAACGACCAGATCAAGACACCGCATCTCGACACCCTGGCTCAAAGCGGCTTTCTGTTCGAGAACTTCTATGTTGCCAATCCGATCTGCAGTCCTTCTCGAGCCAGCCTTCTCACCGGCCTCTATCCCCACCGGCACGGAACCTGGAAGAACAGCATCCCTCTGGACCCCTCGGTACCGATTTTCGTTGAGATGCTCGAGAAGGGTGCCTACGCCTCTGCCTACTATGGGAAATGGCACCTGGGAAACGAGATCTTCAAGCAGCGGGGTTTCGCCGACTTCGATAGCACCGAGATCTACGAGAAGAACTGGTCCCCGGGCAAGGACCACGCCAAGCGTTCAGGCTATTATCATTTCTTGCTTGAACAAGGCATTCGTCCAGATACCCCCTTCGGCCACTCCCGGGATTTGGCCAACCGCCTTCCCAAGGAGCTGTCCAAGCCGGTCTATCTGGCTCGAAAGGGCATCGAGTTCATAGACGCGCATCGGGAAGAGCCCTTTGTTTTGTTTCTCAGCTTCCTGGCACCTCACGCCTTCGCCGATCACCACCAGGGTCCTCCCTTCAATAATGTTTACGAAGATCTCTATGATCCCGAAGACATGGAACTTCCGGCCACCTTCTTCGAGGAAATGGATCCGACCGTTTCCTACGCAAAGCGAGTCGCGCGTCTGGCCTTGATCCGGGGCGAGTTCCCGATTGCTTACCCTCAAACCATCCAAGAGCTCAAGCAAGCGAAGTCCAGGTACTGGGGACTCGTAACCCTGGTAGACGAGATGGTGGGACGTGTCGTCGATCACCTCAAGAAGCTCGGCTTGGAGAAGAACACGATTGTGGTCTTCACCAGCGAGCATGGCGAGATGCTGGGGGATCACCGCCTCATGTCGAAGGCAGTGAGCTACGAAGAGTCCGTCAAGGTCCCGTTCGTTATGACGGTGCCTGGAGTCTCAGGTCCCAGACGCATCTCGAAGCCCGTGAGCCAGGTAGATGTCGTACCCACGCTGCTCGAACTGATGGGGCAATCCCCGTCTAGGAATCTCCAAGGAGAGAGCTGGGCCCCCTACCTTCGGAATGGCCAGGAACTTCCAGATCGCGACGTGATCATTTTCAATGACGAAGAGGGATTTGCTCAAGCGTGGAACAAGAACCACGTTTCCCACCGCAGAACCCTGGTGACGCCGGAGGGCTGGAAGTTGTCAGTCAACGACACCGGTGAGGGCGAGCTTTACCACCTCGGGCGGGACCCAAAGGAGCGTCGGAACCTCTACTTCCTGGCACCGCACCAGACCAGGGTCCGAGAGCTGTGGGATCGCTTGCGTGCCCGCCAGAAAGCAATCGGCGACCCGATTGAGTTGGATCTGAACGCGGCTTGGCCAGCTGCTCGAGGCAAGGGATATGGCTGTCCTTGATGCAGTCGAACTCTCCCAATACAAGACGAGCCTGAAGCACGAGCAAGGCCTTGGCATAGGGGGGAGTGTCGTTCTGTCGTCTCTCTCCAGCCCAGGATCCGGGTTCTTGTGGAGACGGATCGCCCAAGGCTGACACCAGTTCTTGTTCTACACAGCGGGCTGGCAGAGATCTCGGTGCCGCACAGCTGCGCGATGATCTCACTGACCTTGCGCGTCGAGACGCCCATGACGTACATCTCGGCGACGGCCAGCTTCGGCGCCTTCTCCGAGCGGCAGCCCTTCCAGCGATTGGGGGTAGAACGACAACCCTCGCACCTGAAGGACCTTCAGTCGGAACTCTCCCACGCGGGTGGCGATCTGCTTGTCCTGGTAGCGTTGGCATGGCCCCGGCGCTGGTCTGCTCAGGCTCTGTTAGAAGATTTCGTGCGTCTGGAGAGAGTCGAGCGAGCCCGCGCTCCTTGGAGCACCGACTCCGACGCGCTCACATCGGTCGCTTGAAGCCGCTGGTCGAAGGTGGGTCGTCTAAACCATCTTGGTGCTAGATCAGGACGTCTCTTACGATCTTGCCGCCGACATCGGTCAGTCTGAAGTCTCTTCCCTGGAATCGGTAGGTCAGTTTCTTGTGGTCGATTCCCAAGAGGTGCAGCATGGTGGCGTGCAGGTCGTGCACGTGGACGATGTTTTCGACCGCGTTATAGCCCAAATCGTCGGTGGCTCCATAGGACACACCACCTTTTACTCCGCCGCCCGCCATCCACATAGAGAAACCCTTGATATGATGG
This sequence comes from Acidobacteriota bacterium, assembly GCA_965218775.1. Classification (GTDB taxonomy): domain Bacteria; phylum Acidobacteriota; class UBA6911; order RPQK01; family JAJDTT01; genus CAUZIZ01. Next base: position 921,374 of record CBDCLS010000003.1, read on the forward strand.
TCGCGACCTGCACCTGATCGATCCCCCTGCGACATGGGTGTACGGCCGAACTCTCCACACCATATGATCAGCGTGTCGTCGAGCATGCCTCGTTGCTTCAGATCTTTGACCAGGGCTGCTGACGACTGGTCCACATACTCACAACTTTCGACGATGCCGTCCTTGATCTCTCCGTGGTGGTCCCAGCCTCGGTGGTAGAGGTGGATGAAGCGTACGCCGCGCTCTGCCAGACGCCTTGCCAGGAGACAATTCGAAGCGAAGGTCCCGTCGCCTCCACCGGCACCGTACATTTCGAGAATGTGCTGCGGCTCGTTGGAGAAGTCGACCAGTACGGGTACGCTCATCTGCATGCGGGAGGCCAGTTCGTATTGTGCGATTCGCGTTGCGATTTCCGGATCGTCCACAGTTTCCGACTGGAGCCGGTTGAGTTCTCCCACCGCTTCGATCAGCTCACCCTGCATAGCACGGTCTACCCCTTCGGGGTTACGTACGTAGGAGACGGGATCACTGGAGGAGCTGAATTTGACTCCCTGGTATCGACTAGGCAAGAAACCGGAATGCCATTGACGAGCCGCGATCGGCTGGCCCTGCGCCCCCCCCTCGGAGGTCAGGACGACAAACCCCGGCAAATCCTCCGACTCGCTTCCCAATCCGTAGGTGATCCACGATCCCATGCTGGGACGTCCGGGGATTCTGAAGCCGCTGTTCATGAAGGTGTGAGCGGTGTCATGGTTGATCTGCTCCGTCTGCATCGAACGGATAATACAAATTTCGTCCGCGATGCTGCCAATGTGAGGCAGCAGCTTCGTCATGTGCTGCCCCGACTTGCCGTAGTGCCTAAAGGGATGCTGGGCGCCTAGAATCGTCAGTTCTTTGCCCTGCAATTGAGCGATCTGCTGGCCCTTGGTGAACGACTCGGGCATCGGTTCGCCGTCGCGCTTCCGTAATTCGGGCTTGTGGTCGAACAGCTCCAGGTGAGATGGACCGCCGGCCATGCAGAGAAAGATTACACGTCTGACCTTCGGTTCAAAATTCGGGAACCCACTTGTACCCGATTCGGCGGCGAAAAGTTCCGGCCTCAGGAGCGATGCCAGCGCCAGGGAGCCGATTCCCATTGAGGCACGCCCCAGGAAAGCGCGGCGGCTAGGAAGCGTGCCATTGATTGGTAGGATCATGACGGTCTCCTAATGAGAAGTGCGTCGTTCCCTTAATAACGCATCAGGAACTCGTGCTTGTTGAACAGAGCTCGTGCAATACTTGTCCACGCCGCCACCTCCGTGGGATCAAGGTCCGATGGAACCGGGGAGATCCCGGTGCCCAGCAGTTTCTCAGCGCGCTCAGGCTCTTTCCGGAATCGTCGGCGAGCGCTTCGAAGCAGTCGAAGCAATACTTCCCGCTCGCGCGGCTTGGACGGGCGTGAAAACGCTTCGAGAAAGGCGAAATCGAGTCTTCCAACGTCATCCTTCCGGCCCGTCAGCAGGCGGACCGCGAAAGCCTTGGCGGCCTCGACATAGGTGGGGTCATTGAGTAGCACCAGGGACTGTAACGGCGTGTTGGAGACGGTCCGTTCGGCGCTGCACTCCTCACGCGAGGGTGCGTCGAAGGCCATCAACGAGGGATGTAAGAAGGTTCGCTGCCAGTGCGTGTAGAGGCCTCGACGAAACTGATTCGCGTCCAGGTCCGGTCGGTATTCTCGCTTGGGAAAATTGAGTTCCTGGTAGTAGCCCGCCGGCTGATAAGGTCGGACACTGCGGCCACCGATGGCGGGATTCATCAGGCCGCTCACGGCGAGAGCTTGGTCTCGGACGAATTCGGCTTCAAGGCGTCTCGTCGACTGCCGTCCGAGTAGTCGATTATAGGGGTCTGCAGCCAGTATCTCGGGCGTGGCCTGGCTGGAGCGGCGGTAAGTCTGGGACAGCAGAATCGTCCGGATGATGTGCTTCATATCCCAGCCGCTTTGCATAAACTCCACAGCCAAGCAGTCGAGAAGCTCCTGATTTACGGGCGACTCTCCCCGCGAGCCGAGATCCTCCAGTGACTTCGACAGACCGGTCCCGAAAAACAGCGCCCACATACGGTTGACGAATACCCGGGCGGTCAGCGGATTCTTGCTGTCGACTAGCCAGTTGGCTAGAGCCAGACGCGTCAACCGGTTTCCGTTGGTGACGATCGGGGCCAGGAAATGCGGGGCCTGGGGTTCGACGATTTCGCCGGAGTCGTCCATCCAGTTTCCTCGCGGCAGTATTCGAACCACACGGGGGGCGTCCACGGCCTGGGTAACCAGACATTCGTTGGCGCGGTCGAACAGCGTCTTCTTTCGACGCTCCAGTGCCCGGATCTCTTGCCAGTGCGGTTTGTTTTCCGTTATCTCAACAAAAGACTTCTTGAGCGCTCGGCTTTGAGTGCGCGCGGGTCCGGTTACCTGCCGTAAGGCGTTTGCTAGGTCGCCGGACGGCGGTATCTCCGGAAACGCCGAGTTGGTGACCGAGAGCCTCAGACGGCCGGCAATTTTCTCGCGGTGTATCCCGTTGTAGATCATCGTCACCAGCAGGCTCTCGTCTTGTTTCAAATTCAGAGGTTCCTTCAGAACAAATACTGCTCTGCGCGGCTGTTCCTCAGTCGGACGACCGCCCCAGCCCGTTTGATGACTGTCGTCTTGGGTCTCCCGCAGCATCGAACCCGGCTCTTCCTGATCCGGCAGGAGGGTCTCGATGGGGACGACTATCTGCTCCTCCTTTCCCCCCAACACCCCGATCTGGAACTCGCTGAGGAAAAATTCTTCGAATGTCTCCGAGGCAAATACCTCTAGTAGCACGGCTGTAACCTGCCCAACGTGGTCACTGGATCTGACCTGTTGGACCGCCCCGCGTACTTTCTTCCCCTCGTTTGGAACAAGCTGTACGAAACCACCTTCTTCGAGCACTATTTTATAGTTCTCACAGCCCGCGATGTCCGGATGGTCACAGTTACCCCAAACCTGTGACGGTTTCAGCAAACGCCAGCGTTTTAGTTGATCGCTCAGGTATTCGGCAAACCGCACGAGGTTGCCGGAGTCGGGCCCCAGTTCTCCGCGTCCGTCGTCCCGCAAGTCCTTGAGAAGGAGGTCGATCTTCTCCAGTGATTCCTTCGCCTCCGCAGACCGAACGCGTAAACTTGCTCCGAAGTCAGTGCCGTAGACGCCTTTTTCTTCCACGTCGGCGAAGAAGGCGGCCATTTGGTAGAAATCTTTGGTTGTGAAGGGATCGAACTTGTGGTCGTGACACTCGGCGCAGCCTAGAGTCGATCCCAGCCAGCCAGCCGACACGTTGCGAACCCTGTCGGCAGCGTATTTCGCAAGATATTCCTTTTCCTGCGCTCCGCCTTCGTTCGTCATCCGATTGAGACGGTTGTAGGCGCTGGCGACCCGCTGCCACTCGCTCACCTCGGGAAGCAGATCCCCCGCCAGCTGTTCGCGGGTGAGCTGGTCAAACGGTAGGTTGTCGTTGAAAGCCTGGATGACATAGTCGCGATAGGGGGAGACGTTGATGTTGCCGTCGCTGTGGAACCCGCTGGTGTCGGCATAACGAACGAGATCTAGCCAGTGCACAGCCATTCTTTCTCCAAAATGAGGGGAGGAGAGAAACCGGTCGACCAGTTTCCGGTAGGCTTCAGGGTCCCGATCTTTGGCGAAGTGTTCGGCGACTTCTGGAGTCACGGGAAGACCTGTCAGATCCGCGCTAACGCGCCGGGCGATGGTCCGGCGGTCGGCTTCGCCGACAGGTTGGAGACCTCTTCGACGGCGCTAGGGCCGTCGGGTGCCTTCGGCCGGGCCGGCCGAATATAGGCCCAGTGAGGCTCATACTCGGCCCCTTGCTCGATCCATTTGAGCATCAGGCCCTTTTGTCCTTCCGTCAGTTCTTTTCCTGACCAAACCGGCGGCATTCGCAGAGCCGGCTCGTTCGCCCGGATTCTGACGACGAGCTTACCGGCTTCAGAATTTCCGGGCTGGATGGCCCCGCTTTCCAACGCAGCTTCTCGCCGGTCCAGTCGCAAACCTGCCTGGCGTGTGTTCTTGTCGGGACCATGGCAGAGAAAGCAGTTTTCTGAAAGGATGGGAAGGATATCCCGGTTGAATCGAATTTCGTTTTCGGCCAGGGCGCTTCCGATGGGGCAAAGGATCGACAGGACCAAGATCATCGGATTCTTCATAGTCGTTTGTTGGATTCTACCTTAGTTTGTAGGGGCGCACGGCGGTGCGCTCTGTCCTTGGCACGCCTGCAATCCGAGTTGATCAAATCATTGCGGACCGCGAGCCGATTGGGAATGTTGACCACCTTCTGGCTCTTATCTTTGAGTGCTTCTAGGCCCCTTCTTCGTAGGCTCTGCACACCCGGTAAAACGTCCTACTGGACCTTGGCAGCTTCTATCTTGGTGGGAACGCAATGCTTGCTACGACTGCTGAGCAGCCAATCCGAGCTCTTCTCTGCGGGCGGGATGAACCAGGGGTTTGCCACTGTGTAGGTAACTGGGCCGCGCATCTTCTCAAGATACTCTTGAGTCAGGAGCCGGGCCAATCGAGAGCGAACATTGAGGGCAAGATCGCCCCAGCGCTGTTCTCGGTTCACCAGGTGAATTTGCTTCAACATATCCTGCCAAATTGCCTGTACGTCGTATTTGAAGGTGTAGCTGCTTTCGGGTTCCCAAGTGGGTTTCGGCGAAATCAGCATATTGAAGTCTATGAATTCTGCAAGAAGCTCTGTTTCGTCTTGCTTTTGGCAAATGCCGTACTTTCGGCAGAATGCTCTGTAAAAGTCATGAATGAACACCCGAACTACTGGTTCATTACAATCCCGACGCCCACTCTCGCCTGTCCTAAACCATATGAGGTCACTCAATCTTCGGTAAAAGATGAACTCGTCTAGACCAACGCTGTTGGCAAAGGTGAGGATCGTGTCTCGGAGTCGGCTCAAGAATCCGTTTGGGGTTTCTGGGAAGTGCTCCACCCTACAGAGAAGAAGTTGGTCTAGAAAGTCATACACCTGTCGGTGAGCTATGCCATAGCGAGCAAGGTAGAAATCGACGATTCTGCCTAAATCATGATTGTGCAAGAGGTGGCTGATACCGATGATTCTGGTCCCACGCTTCATGTCCTCCCAACTCATTTTCGGATGGCTGACGACGATGTACTCCCAGTAATCGGAACGTTCTTCCGAATTGCCCGCCGCACGGCTTTCGTCCTTCAACATCTTCAACCCGAACTTCTCCTGGTCCTCATAGAACTCCGTACCCGGCAACAAGTAAAGTTGGTGAATCAGGATCGACGGCACACCCGTCGAAATCACCGCATCTAGGCCATCCAAATACTCCTCGACATTCTCACCCGGTAGCCCCCAAATAATGTCGGTGTAGGTATCAATATCCTTGTCTTCAGCGGAACTGATCAGACTCACGAACTTGGATGGCGTCATCGAGTACCGTCTTGATCTTTCCTCGGCCTCTCGCGTAATCGACTGAACGGCGAGGGTAGTCGTACATCCCATACGCCCTCGTCTCAGTATCGAGGCAATCTCCAACACCCTATCACTACTGTTCTTGGTCCAATTGACGCCGACATGTTTGAATGGATAACCATGGCGCGAGTTGATTTCAGACATCATTTCGGCAATTTCCAGATCATCCGGAAAGATGCCAAAGTTCGCATCGGTCATCCAGAAGGCCATGACCTTGTTGCTCGCAAAGAACTCCATTTCTTCTCGGACACGCTCATGGGACATTTTGTAGACTCTAGAATTACCGTTTCCCCAATAGCAGAACGAACATCGGTAGGGACAACCTCGATTGGTTTCATAGAAAATGGGCGAAGGACTGGTCGGCAATATGCCTGTGAGATAAGGAGAGGGGACCTCGTCAAGATGCTGAATTCGATGATCCATATTCGGTCGGATGATTTCGGCATCCTCATTTCGAATCGCGCAGTTTCGGGAATTGACGAATGGATCCTTGCTCGGACTATCGACCAATGCAGTGCAAATATCGCGAAACGCGGGTTCTCCCTCGGCCTGCACCATCGCGGAAATGATGGGATATCTCCTCATCATCTCGGCACCAAACGCTCCCTCGCTGTTGGGACCACCGAGGACAATCCGTGGCAATCTAGCTCTTGAATTCGTTAGGATCTCGAGGACCTGGCAAATCTTCTTGTTATTCCAGGCGTAGTCGGAAGCGGCAACCAGGTCAGAATTGGCGACCATGATCACATCTGCGATCTCGTCGACCGGCTGCTCTCGGGGGTGTTCCGTAAAGGTGAACTCTACGTTTTTCTTGACCTCTCCCTCTAAACTTGCGTACGCCACCAAGAGTCCAAGCTGATAAGCCGGCGAAGAATAGTAGGACTTCAGATCCAACAGATGGACGTGTATTTTCTCCATCTCACACCTTCCTCTAAATTCTAAAGAGGTATCGGACCAAATGACGGTCTGCGTCACCTCCGCACCTCCCCGATTCGTGTCCTGAGTCAGCGCAGGTGGCCGCTCCACACCCTCGATCTAGGATAGCTCAGCTCCCCTGATTCGTGCTAGCTCCACTGCTGGCAAGCCAGCCGCCCCACGGATCCGTCTCTGAGGGTCCCATCTGAACAATCTACAATCTGCGCAGACGACTGGCGCGAAAGGTGCTATCGGCTCCCCGGGGTCGAAACTTTACGGGGTTCAATTCAGACATTCCCTGGCGTCCGACCCGGAACCGTCAGCAAGGAGGTTGTGGCGACTGAGATTGCTGGCATCCGTTTTCTCCTCGGTAGCTCGCTTCGGGTTGCTGGTATTGCTGGGCGTTCGCGGCTTTTCTGTTTGATTGCAGGAGGTTTACGATTATCGAGGTGTCGGGCAGGGTGCAAGAGGAAGGTGCCCTTTGAGCTAGCCTGCGCGCGCCGCGCGCTTCAGGACTTCGGTCGCGCGCTGTATCTGTTTGGCGAGAGACTTGATCGTTGCCGCGGTACGCTTGGTCTGGGTATCGACTTCCTCCCACTGACGCTGCTCGATCGCCTCACGCACGGCGGGAAGGGTTTTGACGCCGTAGCCAGTGTAGAGGCCGGGAGCGTAGATCAGGTGGGTGTACCAAGGACGACCCGGGAGTCCCTTTCCACTGGTCAGCAGCCGCTCGGACTGCATCAGCAGGCCGTTAAGTTCGTCCAGGATGGGACTCGAAATCTCTCTGAGGACGACTACGTCCAGGGTTTTCGTATAGGCTCGCGCCGACTCCTGAAGCTGCACGGCGGCGTTCTGCAGAGGTGAGAAGTTCAGGAACGGGACAGGGCTCAGGGGATTCGGGGGAACATAGGTCTGGGTAGGGTTGGCCGCGGCCTTCAGACTGCCCTCCCTAATGTTCCGGTTCAACCGACCAGTGCTCTCGCGCATCGAGTCCGCAAGCTGGATGATTTCCTCAATGTAGGTGGCCACAGTGCGGGCCAGGTTGGTGAAGTCAAACGGCAGGATCCCAGCATTGGCGGCCCGAAGCGTCAAGCGTCCGGCGGTTTTCGCCAGCGTGACACCGTAGCTGAAATCGGGATCTCCGAAGCGACTGTAGTGGTCGAAAGAATCGTAGCATGAGTGGTAGGAGCCGCCCCTTGACTCGCCGCTGTAACTTAGGTTGAGACTGGGTATACCCAGATGTTGCAGGAAAGGACTGTAGTCCGAGCCGGAACCCAGGGCAGCGATTTTGAGGCCACCTTCGGAATTGACTGAAGCATCACTCGGGCCATCGGCCAGCTTTCGCACCAGGGCTCTCTGGAGAACGGTGATGTTCTGCTGCGGGTCGGTGACGTCACGACCGACCTGGTTAACGAACCTCTCAAGTGTATGGGAGCCGCCAACGGAGAGGAAGCCTCGTCCATTGGAGTCCGTGTTGATATGGAGGACGGCCTTTTCCTTGAGATCCGCCGCGTGATGCTCGACCCACTCGGTGGAGCCCAGCAGACCCGGCTCCTCAGCATCCCAGGCGGCATAGACGAGGGTGCGCCGCGGTTGCCAACCAGTCTCCACCAGGCGTCCGATCGACCGGGCTTCTTCCAGCATCGCCACCAGGCCGCTTATCGGGTCGCGCGCCCCGCTTACCCAGGCATCGTGATGATTGCCGCGGATGATCCACTGATCCGGAGCCTCCTTGCCTGGCATCTTGGCAATCACGTTGTAGGCCGGGGCCAGATCCCAGTTGAACTCTACCTCGAGGTGGACCTTGGCCGGTCCTGGTCCCAGGTGATAGGTCAGTGGAAGAGCACCCCTCCAACGGGGAGGCGCTACTGAACCTCCCAGGTTGCGCAGAAGAGGAGTGGCATCGCCGTAGGAGATGGGCAGCACCGGAATCTTGGTGAGGGTGGGTGCCTTTTCGATTGGCAGCCTCTTGGCATCGCCCCTGGCAGCAACGAAAGGGGTCAGCGGATCCCCGGGGAACACTGGCACATCAGCCACCGATCCCCGCTGGGCTCCGTGTTCGCTGCGATAGGGGCCATCTGGGTAGACGTCACCCTGGTAATGGCCATCGTCGCGGGGATCCGAATAGATGATGCAGCCGATAGCGCCATGCTCGGCCGCTATCTTGGGTTTGATCCCTCGCCATGATGCACCATAACGCGCGATGACGATTCTGCCCTTGACGTCGATCCCTTTCTGCGCCAGGTGGTCGTAGTCGGCCTCGAGGCCATAGTTGACATAGACCAATTCGCCAGTAACGTCTCCATCGACCGAGTAGGCGTTATAGGGAGGAAGCTGTTCGTCCGTCTGTTGGGAGGTGGCGTCCTCCGGCAGGGCGGCCTCCATCAGCTTGGCAGTGAACACTTCCGGGCCCAGCATCTTCAAGAGTCGCAGCTTCGGAGTGGGAAAAAGGATCTGGTATTCGGCAATCTCGGTCTCATATCCCCAGGATCGGAAGAGAGACAGCATAAACTCGGCGTTTTCCTTGCCTTGGGGAGAACCCACATGATGGGGACGGGCGGTCAGGCGCTTCATCCATTTCCGAAGATTGGTGGCCTCTAAAAACGAATCGAATTTGGCCTCCAGGCGTCTCTCCTCGCTTCGAGCCTTGTCGCCGAAGCCCAGGAATGAATCGGTCGGCGCGGCGACACCCTGGACTGAGATCAGCAGCGCTGTAAGCAAGATTTGCGAGTTCTTCAAGAGCATGATGCGATGCGATTCTACAATCGAGATCCTTATTTCGCTATAGCAGAATACCCGGCGCGCAGCTTCCGCCGCATGATTTTGTTGGATGCGGTTCGGGGCAGTGTTTTTACCAGTATCACGTCGTGAACCTTGAACAGCGGATTCAATCTTCCACGGATCGCTTCCTGGAACAGGTGCTTCAGCTCGTCCCTCCGCGACGCCCGATCCGACGGGGATTGTAGGACCACGTAGATCACCAACCTGGCGCTGCCGCCTGTGGGAGAGGGAACCGCAATCGCGGCCGTTTCCTCAACACACTCCTCCAGATTCAGGACGCGCTCTATCTCGGCTGAACCCACTTTGATCCCAGAGAGGTTCATGGTGTCGTCTACACGACCATGCACCCGGTAGTAGCCACCACCCAAACGCTCAACCTGGTCTCCGTGGCGGCGCAGCAGCTTTCCGCTGGGACCAGCGGGCGTACCCTCGAAATATACCGTGTGGTGGTCCTGATTCAGGAGCGTCGTGGACAAGCCAATGGAAGGTGGGATCAAGAAGACTTCGCCATTCTCAGTCTCCCGACCGTCTTGATCCATAATTGCCAGGTCCAGACCCATAGCAGGAGTCGAGAACGCCGCCGCCGCCGAAGGCTGGACGACGGTTCCGGTAAGATATGCTCCTCCGACCTCGGTACCGCCACAATACTCGATGACCGGGCGGTAGCCAGCGAGGGACATGAGGAAATGCATGTCGCCCGGGTGGGAGCATTCGCCGGTTGAGCTGAAGGCGCGAATTGCCGACCAGTCCAAACCCCTCATGCAGTCCTCACTGCGCCACGCCCTGACCAGGCTGGGTACGACCCCCAACATGTTGACTCCGGCTTGCTCTACGAACTCCCCGAATCCTCTTTCGGTTGGATTGCCGTAGTAGAGTGCCATCGTGGCTCGGTTCACCAGCGCGGCGTAGATGAGCCAGGGACCCATCATCCACCCCAGGTTGGTAGGCCATGCGAGAATGTCGCCCTTACAGATGTTCTGGTGCAGGGACGCATCCGCAGCACACTTGATCGGCGTGAGGTGGGTGAAGGGAATTGCCTTGGGTTGGCCCGTCGTTCCGGATGAGAACAAGACGTTGGTGGGATCGTCCGGGCTACAGGGTGCCGAGTCAAGGTTTTCCTCTTCCGCCAGAAAATCCTCCCAGGACAGATCTCCAGGCCGTAACGAATCCCGAATCCTGCCCTCTACAGGGACGACTACAGCCAGGGGAGCATCGGCCTCGGTGACTCTGGAGTACAAGGGAATCTGCCGGTCTCCCCTCTGGATGTGGTCCTGCGTGAAGATGGCTTTGGCTTCCCCTATCCGGAGTCGTGTCGCAATTTCAGGTGGCGCGAAACTATCGGCGATCGAGAGGACGAAGTAGCCAGCCTTTACGATCCCCAGGTAGGCGGCGACGGCTTCCGCAGTCATGGGCATGTTGATGGCCACCGCGTCTCCGGGCGTCAGACCAAGCTGCTTTAGACCCGCTGCCACTCGGGTACTGAGAGACTGCAGCTCGCCGTACGAGAGGGAACCCATGGGCCCGCCTTCTGCCTGATAAACGATGGCGCTGGCTCCGGCATCGGCGCCGAAACAGCTGTCCACGATGTTCATCTTGGCCCCGGCAAGCCAACAGGGAGATTCTGGGTCGCTGCCCCGGCCCAGCACGCTGTGGCATCGCTCCTTGAAGCGAATACCGAGCCTCTCGATCATCAGGCTCCAGTACTCTGCTGGGTTTTCGACGGACCACCGGTGCAGTTGGGCATAGGAATCCAGTCCCAGGTCACTCATTAGCTGGCCTAGATTGGTGGTCTCACAGAATCCGGCAGGTGGGATCCAAGCGGGGGCAGGCCCCTGCTGTGAATCGTAGTCCGCGAAGACAACTTCGTGGAGGTACTCATGAAGCGGGAAAGGCTGATCGGGTTTCAGCAACCGGGTCGAAATCTCTTGCCAGGAATCCAGCGGAGTCAAGTCCGAAAGCGAGCGGTTCACTGCCGACGCCATCTCCCCCGCCTCGGTCTTACTCAACCCGGCACGGACCAACTGCTCGGCTTCTACCATTCTCACCTCAAGATTCTCGTTCTGGAGCGCGTGCCGGATGGCTCACCGGGCCCTGCTTCCCAGGTTCCCACGCTATTTCGGCTCCCGTAGGTCCAAGCACAGGAGTTTCGTTTCATTGCGAAGGTAGAGCAGGCCGTGGGAAAGAACCGGAGGGGCCCAACAAGGGTAGGTAAGAAGCCGGACCCGTCCTTTTTCTATGTAGCGTTCCCGGTTGGCCTCGATCAGAATGAGGTCCCCCCGCTCTCCCATCGCGATGAAATATCCGTCGGCGAGTATGAAACCAGCCCGACCCAGTGACGGTTGTGCGTTCCAACGAACCGTACCAGTCTTGAAGTCGATGCAGCGGATATCGGCCCCCGATTCATGGCGGCCGGACACGCCGTAAAGGTTCCCTTGGTAATAGATGCTGGTGGCCCAGTGGTTCTGCATGGCACTGCGGCTCTTCCAGACCTCTCGAGGCTGTCCAGAATCCAGTTTGAGCAGAACCGAGCCGGTGTTGTAGGTGGCAGACAAGAAGACATGATCATCCACCAGGATCGGCGTCGCTGCGTTGACCGACTCGTAGCTTCTCGAGCGGAAGGGGTAGCGATACAACTCGCGACCCGAATCCCTTTCCACTGCCAGGAGACCCTCTCGGGTGAAGAATAGGGCTAAACGTTGGTTGTTGACGGTGCGGACCAGGGGTGTTGAATAGCTGGCACTCTGATCGGAGGTCTTCCAGATCGTCTTTCCCGAGTTTCTTTCGACCGCCACGACGCCGGCACCAGGACCCCCGACGTTCAACAGGATCAAGTCATCGTCCACAACCGGAGCCGCACCCACACCGAAGAAGTTCTGCTCAACCTTGAAGTCTCGGTTGATCCAGCGCTGCCAGATCATCTTGCCATCCTTGAAGTCGAGGCAGCTCAGTTTGCCTTCGGCGCCGAAAGCGTAAACCCTGTCCCCCACGATTGTCGGCGAAGACCTTGGGCCGTTGTTGTATCCGTAACGGTCTCTGTAGGAGGTTGGATAGGTCTGTCGCCAGATTCTCGCTCCGGTGGTCGAGTCGAGGCACTCGAGCACCTCTTCCATTCCCTCCCGGTGAAAGATGATCAAGCGTCCACGGGAGGTAACGGGAGGGCTGAACGAAGCACCCAGGGAGTGGGACCAGAGCAGAGGGGGGCCGGCCTCTGGTAGGGTTTTCAAGAGGCCGCTTTCGGCCGAAGTTCCGTCGCCGCGAGGACCGAGAAATCTGGGCCAATCCTCTCCCTTCCTTTCCAGTGCGGTGTTCGCCTTGGGGACGTGGTTCGACTGCGGCAGGACCGTAGTGTTGCCGACAACCAGTCCAAAGACACAAACCGCAAACCAGAATGGGCTTCGAGATGTATGTCTTAGAGCTGTCATCGGTCAGAGTTGCCTGGGTGTGGCGGTGGTCTCCACGCCGTGCCTCGAGCCAGAAGCTCGAGAAGAATACTTCGGCCTGGAGCCCAAAGCTACTTCCGCCCATCCCAGTGTAACCCGCGGTTTCTTCTCACACCACACAGGTCAACCATTGTTATTTCCGACTCAATCTGGTATCCAGATGTAAACCGAACTGTTCAAAAAGGAAGAGAGGTGCGTGGTGGAGAAAACGTATCGCGTAGCCGTCATCGGGCGCACGAAGCGAGGGAACTACGGACACGGTCTGGATAAAGTCTGGCTCGATGTCGATCAGGCCGAGCTGGTTGCCGTCGCCGACGAAGATCCTACCGGCCTCAAAGAGGCCTCCCAGAGGCTGGGAGTCAAGGCTGCCTACTCCGACTATCGCCAGATGTTGGAAAAAGAGCGGCCCCAGATTGTCAGCGTCGCGCCTCGCTGGTTGGATTGCCACCACGACATGGTGTTGGCCTGTGCTGAGTACGGCGCCAGTATTTTCCTCGAAAAGCCGATGGCCCGCACTCTCGCTGAAGCGGACGCCATGATAGACGCCTGTGCCCGCTCCCATGTGAAACTGGCGATTGCCCACCAGACCCGATACAGCCCCAAGATCCAGGTAGCAAAAGACCTGATCTCGGCGGGCCGCCTGGGGAAGGTCGTCGAGCTCCGCGGTCGGGGCAAGGAAGATCGGCGAGGAGGCGGTGAGGATCTCTGGGTTCTCGGCACCCACATCTTCGATCTCATCCGGATCTTCGGTGGGGAAGCTAGCTGGTGCCAGGCGCTGGTCACCGATGGTGGACGCCCGGTGAAGCGTTCCGACGTCAGCGAGGGCAAGGAAGGGATCGGTGCTCTGGCGGCCGATAGGGTGGAGGCGATGTATGGCCTGGAAGGCGGCCTCACCGCCTATTTTGCCAGCCACCGAGAGTGCGCTGGTCGACCCACGCGTTTTGGGCTCGATATCATGGGTTCTGAGGGGATTCTCCAGATCCATACCGGGTATCTTGCCGATCTGAAGCTCCTGAGGGACTCGTCCTGGTCACCGGGGCAGACCGGGTCCAAGTGGGTCGATGTCAGCAGTGCGGGTGAGGGTAAGCCCGAGCCTATGAAGGATTTGAAGAGTCATGGTGGCAATATCCTCATAGCCAAGGACTTGATTCGAGCCATAGAGGAAGACCGAGAGCCACTGGGTGGGATCTGGCATGCCCGGGCGGCAACCGAGATGATCGTCGCCGTCTTCGAATCCCATCGCCAGGGTGGACCCGTCAAATTCCCGCTGGAGAACCGGCAGAACCCCTTGACGATGCTATGAACCAGTCTCGTTCCAATCTCGCAGCCCAGGATCGGCTGATCTTCGCGTTGGACGTGGGTTCTAGCGCTGAGGCGGAAGCGCTGGTGATTGATCTGCGACCCGCGGTCAGCTTCTTCAAAGTGGGACTGCAGCTATTCATCGCTGCGGGTCCCGAGATCGTGAGATGGCTGACTTCCCAGGGACTGAACGTGTTTCTCGATCTGAAGATTCACGACGTTTCTGAAACCGTCCGCAGGTCGGTGACCGAGGCAGCGCGTCTCGGCGCTAGATTTGTGACCATCCACGGCGCGGGAGCCACAGCCGCCGCGGCCCGCGAAGGTAGAGGCGATTCTCAATTGAGAATCTTGTCGGTGACGCTGCTGACAAGCCACGACGAAAGGGATCTTCCCGACTCGGTTCAGGTGGGCCCGGGAAAGAAGTTTGAGACGCTCGACGACTACGTGTTATGGCGAGCGGATCAGGCCCTCCGCGATGGCGCCGACGGACTCATTGCGTCGGGTCAGAACGCAGGGAAACTGCGGCAGGAGCTGGGAGCCGATCCGATTCTGGTTTGCCCCGGAATTCGGGCGCAGGAAGATCGGGTCGACGAGCAGAAACGTGCAGTTACCGCCTACACAGCTATAAGTAATGGTGCGGACTACATCGTAGTGGGTAGGCCTATTCGAGATGCAGAGAATCGAGTTGAGAAAGCACGCCAGATCATCAACGAGATCGACTCTGCGCTTCGGGTTCAGGTGAACGCTGGCTAGCGAAAGACACTCCGGAAAAGCCCCCTGATCCTGCCGACAGTGGGCGATCCCCGACCCCCAGCTCTCAAGTGTGACGGCCTTGGGTTTACCCAGCAGGAAATTGAATTACCGTTGTGGGAGGGTAGGAAGAGGTTGCTTATGCCAGCATCCGCACACCGCTCTCTGGAGAAGCTGTTCTATCGGAGACAGGTAACTGGGTGCACCCAGCGGACCTTTCTTCGGCTCGGTTCAGGTCAAGGAGACGCAGTCTCCAGCGGGCAATGCTGAGAGTTGACCGCGAGGTCTCACTCGCACAATGAAGCTGTCTGAGCCGAAAAAACTAGAACCCCTTCCTCGGGGAACATATCGTCGTCGTCTCGAGGAAACTTTGTGATCCTTGGCACGTCGCTCTACCAGGGGAAGGCTAAGGTAGGAGGATTGGCATAGCGGCGCATATGGATTGTCAGTTCGGCTCCTGCACCTGGAGCCAGACGAATCTGGAAGAAGCGACGATCAATTGGGAACTGCTTCCGATCCATCTCGACGCGTAGAGCCTGATGCTCTCCGTAGGAGCCGGTTTGCAGGATCAGGTCGCGCGCCTGTACCTGATCTACGTTGACCAGGATCAGGCGGACCATATCTTGGGTCATCTCCGTCACCAGGGAGGCGACGCGGGGGGGGATGCCCGCCCGATTTCGCTCCGGATCGAAGTAGCGCACCCGCGTGTGGGGAACGAAGATCTTGCCATGAAGATACCCACCCAGCATCAGTCTTACCAGCTCATGGGTGGCTGCCGGATCGAGTCCTAGAGGCCAGTCCGCGAGCCGCGTGTCGGGAGTAGTTGGGTCGTTACGCATACCCTCAACCTGCTTCCGGATGAAGGAGAGTTCCCGACGAAGAGCCTGCTCTGGATAGTCGGGGGCCTTACCTTCGAGGAACGAGATCCAGCCTGTCTTCGGTATTCGCTCTAGATCCTTGCGATTCATCGACCACATGTAGATATCAATCAACTCCGAAACGAAGAGGCTGTTGGTCCAGTTGTACCAGTCGGGCTCACCCGTATTGGGTTCTTCCCAGAAGAGTTTGCCGTTGACCGTTTTGAAGTGGGGCGGACCTGTTTTCGGCCCCTTCACGCCATAGCTGTGTGGCACCATAAGTTGACCGTCCACCATCTTCTGCTGGGCATAGATGTTGTCCAGCTGGCGCCGCAAGACGTCAACGTAGGCCTGATCTCCAGTCAGCATCAAGGCGTTTCCGAATCCGGGCCACATCCCTTTGTTGAACAGGTTGCGGTGAGCCACGACCTTGTGTTCGGGCGACCAGGGAGAGAAATCCCAGCCATAGGTTCCGCCGAACCAATTCCCCTCGGTTTCGCCCCCGATGCTCCCATCCAGGCCGACGTTGCTGGGAATATTGCCCCCATTCTTTTCGGTCCGCTCTTTCCAGGCATCGACGTACTCGATTGACCAGCGGCGGTACTTCTCGTCCTGGTCGAGCGCGAAGGCATTCAACGTCAGCTGGGTCGCGATCAGGTTCAGCGGATGGTCGCCGGCGCTATGAAGGTACTCGGCACAGTGAGCCAGCATTTCTGGATAGGTCTCCTCGGCATCCAACATCTCGTTCACACCGCCTGCACTGTGCAAGATGTGGAACCTCCCCTTGAAGGGGTCGCCCACCCAGTCGTATTGCGTAGCGCGTCTGATCATGGGGCCCTTGCTCCCGTTCCAGATACTGCGGATGATCTTGTGCTTGGGATCGTAGTTGGGAGCATCCGGGTCTTCATTCATGTAGAACCCGGCGAAGCGTTTCATCCGTTTCCGAAAGGCGATGTCGTGGGAATCCGAAAACCCCTGATTCATGAAGCCCTGCATCCCCTCGCCGTTGTGGTGCCAATCGGACATGGGCATGAATTCCTTGTAATAGGCCCCGTCCTTGGCGATTTCCGTCTTGACCGTCCTTAGCTCTTTGTATTGTCGGAGATGCCCCTCCAAAGCTTGTTTGTACAGCTTCAATACCGAGTCCGATCCACCTAGCATGTGCAGCAGCGTCCACTTGGCGTAGATTTCGATGGCGTCGTCGGCTCCGTCCAGGGTTCCCCAGCGAGGGGTGTGCAGCAGATAACCACGTTCGTCGTTATAGATAGCGTAGAGTTCCTCGGCGGCCGTGGAACTGGCTCGCAGCACTTCCAGCTCCAGGAGCGCCCAGGCCGGAGGAGACATAGGGGTGGTAATCTCGATACGGTTGGCAGCCTGGACAAACACAAAGGTGGCGATCAAGGTCGCGCAAAAGAAGAGAGCACGGTGCATAGGGATGACCTCCTACGTAAATCAAAAGAGATAGAAGAGCCGAAGATCGAAGGCCGAGTCGGTCACGGGACCTAGAGTCCTATAGACGCTGTGGAGTCTCACGGCTCCCAGCCTGATCTCCAGGCCGGCTATCCAGTCCCATTGTCTGCGATGGCGCTCGGCGGCTTCGACCACCAGACCACGGCCGAAAACCAGCTTCGTCGCGGCGTCAATGGGATAGAAGCCGAGTATGGCGCTGGAAAAATAGATTTCCGACTCGATACAGTGAATCATCTCTCCCAACAAAATCAGGTCGGGGAGGAACTTTGAACGATTGAAGAAAGCATACCTCCCCCCGACGAATCCTGCTGGGTGCGCAGCCAAAGTAGTGACACCGGCGCTGAATCCTCTTTCGGTGGAGCCGAAACGCTCTCCCTCAACAGACCCGACCAAGCTGCTCGCGGGCGGGGGCAGCAGCAGCTGGGCAGGGTTCCCGTTCGACCTGCCGAACAAGCGTTTTGGCCAGGCGACCCGCTCCTGGAAAACCTCCCGGAGGGCCTCTCCATCTGGCCCCAGGTGTCCCAATTGTGACTCCAGCTTACTGACCGCTACCAGCCGATAAGTCAGTGTGTCGACTTGGGTGCTGCTCCCGTTGCCTCCGCTGCTATCACTCTGGCCCATCGGCTGAAGGACGATGGAGGTTCCCTCTTCTCGCGAGTCCATATAGGAAGGGTCGTGGCCAGGCCAGGTCAGACCACGATCGCGTATACCCCAGATCAGTTTGTATCTGGATTCGGCATCGATGCCAGATGTAAAAACTCCGTCTTGGTTGACGTCGAGGGACGAGGCGTGCGCGCCCAGTTCGACCAGGAATCGAAGGGGGATGGAGAGCTCTCCACCTGCAGAGACCCTGTGGCTGTGATCTGGGATGTGGTCTCCGTGGACACTGCTGATGATGGCCGCAATCCTGTCTCCATTTCGCAGCTGGGCGCAGCTGTCGGCATGGCGACCCTCGCTGGAAGATCGCAGCAACAGCCTGATGTACTCCAGATCATTCGGATGGGAAGCGTCGACCCAGAAGGGGAAAAGGCCACCCCGGACCCGATAGTCGTTCTGCACATAGTACATCCAATACTCGAGGACGACGAGTTCTGAACTGCCTTGCCTTAGGGAAAACGCCCGGTAGTGCAACTTCGCCAACCTCTCCTTTTCAGGCAGCGACATGGAGCGGTAGAGTTGGGTGCGGGTTTCTGTTGTCCCCAGTTGTCGCAGATCTATAGAACCGTTGCGAGATGAAGGTCCAACAGCACCATTTTCGAGAGGAAACAACGGGCTGCTGGGAAAGAACTCCTCGTGAGCATGGAAGACCAGGGTGGGTGCAAACTTCTCGGCCAGGAGTGTTTGATGTCGTGGGCAAAGGGAGGCAGTTGCAGCCTCTGAGTAGGCTGCAATTGGGGGGTCTGCAGATCCTGTCCGAGCGAGACCTACCCGGAAGATGCACGGCGCAATCAGGAGCAGAACAACTGCGATCGGGACCATCGTCTTGCATCTCAGATTCGTTCTGGGGAGTGGCGCCACCTGGTGCAGTATATGATTTTGCGAGAGAAAAACAGAGAATAGTGGAGGAGAATCTGGGTCCGAAGCTAAAAAAAGCAGCTTGAAAACTGTAAGCTGTAACTTGCAACTCATAACGTAACCTCGAGGAGTAAGCACGATGAACCAACTAAGTTTACGAGCCATTTTGATTGTGGTCCTACTGGTGTCAGCGGGAAAGCTGAACGCCGGCGCGGCCGACGCGGGTCGCGGCCTCACCCATATCGGCACCCAGAAGCAGCTCTTCATCGATGACTACATCGTCGAGCGGACAAGCCACATCAAGCGGGTACTGAATCGTGGGGTCAAGGCTCCTAACAATCCTGTCGTCAGCGAGGATCGGCCCTGGGAGACCAACTATCTCCGCTGCAACAATGTCCTCTACGACGACAAGGATGGTCTCTTCAAGATGTGGTACAGCGCCACCGATGAGTTCAAGCCCAAGAAGGATGGGGGAGCGGGGTACCGAACAGACTGGACCTTGGAGGGGGATAGTTTTAAGAGAGTGAAGGTTCCAGATCCATACGACTACTACGGTGATCCCAACGGGGACGGCTCAAAGCTTTGCCTGGCAACTTCCAAGGATGGTGTGAACTGGGAGAAGCCCAACCTCGGTAAGGTGGAATATAAGGGATCCCGCGACAACAACATTCTGCCTCCTGGATCACGTATTCCTACCTTGTTGGACCCCAACGAGACCGATCCCTCGCGTCGTTACAAGGCTGTAGCCGCCGGTTATAAGTTCACTGCCTACCACTACGGCCAGATCAATGTCTTCTACTCCGCCGACGGCTTCCAGTGGCGGCCGGCACCTGAAAAGAGGGAGATGGACATCGCCAACAAGAAGGGACGATGGGGCCCCAACAAATTCATGGGATGGGATCCAATCAGAGGGGTCTATGCCACCCACATCGAGAGCTGCCTACACCGGCGCTGCCCCCTGGGAAAGCGCGTGACTGGACGATCCGAAAGTCCCGACATGATTCACTGGAGTGAGGTGGAGACCATCATGATTCCAGACGAGCGGGACACCCCCGGTACCGAATTCTACGCCTTCCCGGCCTTCGTCTACGAAGGGATCTACATCGGGATACCCTGGATCTTCGAGACGACCGAGAGCCTTCACTTTCCCCAGTTCGCCTTTAGCCGAGACGGTATCAACTACCAGCGGCCATTCCGGCAGCCTCTCACCAACCTGGGTGACCATGGCGATTTCGACGAGACGACACACTACGCAAACGATCCCTTCTACCTCGATGGGAAAATCTGGATGTTCTACTCGGGTGGCAATTGGCGGGGACCGGAACCTCTCTACGAGGTCGGGGATAGAGCCGTCTTCTCGATAGGTCTGGCCACCTTGCCGGAGGACGGGTTCGTCTCGCTCACGGCCGGCAAGCTGATGCCGGGGAAAGTGCTGACCCGTGTGCTGAGTTTCGAGGGCAAGCACCTCTATTTGAACATGATCGCGGCCAAGCACAACTGGGGAGCGGGACCTGCCCAGGTCAAGGTGGAGGTCTTGAACTCCGCGCACGCGCCGATCCCAGGTTTCACGCTGGAAGAGGCTGACAATATGGCATCTTCCGGGAAGCACCGGGTCAGCTGGAGGGGGAAGAGCGATGTGAGCAGCCTGGCCGGAAAGCCGGTCCAGCTTCGCTTCACGGTGCGGAATGCCAAGCTCAACTCGTTTCAGTTCCGCGACGAGTGAGGTGTTTCAACAAAGATCGATAGCAGCAAGAGTAGAGCCGGTCTCCGGGCCGGCTCTTGTTCGGGCCGCCTGAGCGGCCTTGACCCCTATCCCCCAGAGGGATAGGATTCCCGCCAGCCGGAGGGGAGATCGTTCATGCAGCTCCATATTGCTGATCACATTGTCCTGGGCATTTATCTGGCAGCCATGATGTTCCTGGGCTGGAGACTCGCCAGGGGACAGACTACCGACGAAGAGTATTTCCTGGGCGGCCGACGGCTACCCTGGTTTGCGGTCGGGGTCAGCATCATTGCCTCGCTCCTCTCCAGCATCACCTATCTGGCGTCGCCGGGGATCGTTTGGCGCTTTGGCTTCGGAGTGTTCTGGAGCAGCCTGATCGTCATCCCCATCGACATGATCTTGATTCTGTGTTTCGCCATCCCATTTTTCGTTCGCTTCAAATTTACGACTGCCTATGAGTACCTGGAACACCGGTTCGACCTTCCGGTGAGGCTGCTGGGCGCCACCCTGTTCCTCTTCTGGGTCACGATTCTCATGGGCGTGATCGTGCTGGTCTCTTCGCGTGCTCTTGCGGTGGCCACAGGCCTGCCTCTGATTGTCATTATTGGTTCCATCGGCGCGGTCGCCACGATCTACACGATGATGGGAGGTATCCGGGCCGTGGTCTGGACCGATGTGATTCAGGCGGCCCTCTTGTTCGGTGGCGGGCTCTTCGTTATTTGCTATGTGGCCTGGGTCACCGGGTCAGGTCCTCTGGCGTGGATCAGGGAGGTGAGCTCCCGGGATAACGAGGGCTTCGTCTTTGCCTCGGCGGATCCTACGATTCCGGCGACGATCGTAACCCTCACGCTCTCGGCCGTGGTTTGGAATCTGGTGGCTCACGTTGCCAACCAGACGACACTGCAGCGATATTTCAGCACGGTTGACATCAGGGCCGCCAAGCGCAGCTTCGTCACCAACATCGGAGTCAGTCTCATCCTGACCATCGTCCTCGCCATGGTGGGTGCCTCACTGGTCTACTATTTTACGCAGGGTCCTGAGTCTCTGCCTGACCACATCGATCTGGCCAGCGGCAAAGACCGGGATAGCATCTTCCCCTTCTTCGTAGCGTCCCGCATTCCTCCGGGTCTGGCCGGAGCCATTTTCGCCGCCCTCCTGGCAGCAGCTATGTCCTCCATCGATTCCGGCGTCAACGCCTTCGCCACCATCGCGACCGTGGATTTTGGTCGTCTCAGCAAGAAGCCACCCAGAGAGAACAACGTGCGTCGAGCTCGAATCGTCACCCTGGTGGTGGGCTTCGTGGTCACGGTCGCAGCCTACAATCTGGACTCCTTCACCGGGATGGACGATATTCTCACGATTTTGCCCAAGACCTTCAACTCATTAGTGGGTGCTCTGGGGGGAATTTTCCTGGCGGGGATGTTGATTCCGCGGGCGAGCGCCAAAGCCATTTGGCCTGCGACGATCATTGGATTGGTCGTGGCCCTTGGGGTTGCCTACTCCAAGAATCTGATGCAGGCCCTGGACCCCTCCACGCATGAGACACTGGGTGCGTTGTTGGGAGAGGACTTCGTCCAGCGCTTGGTCTCGAATGGGATCGGCTTCACCTGGATCATGTTCAGCTCGGCCATCGCCAGCATAGGGTCGGCCTGGCTCTTCAGCTTTGTCTTCCCAAACCGCGATCTGGATCGGATTAAGGGTCTAACCTGGGCCACACGCCACGAACCCACACCGTTTTCGAAGTAGGGTTCGCCTCGACGAGGTAACATTATGAACACTCGCTTACGACTCCCGAAGCAAACATCCTCTCGCGATCGCAGGACTTTCCTCAAGACTCTGGGGCTCGGCGCCGGCACGGCCTTTCTGGGTAGTGGTGCGGCCTGTGAGCGGAGTCCTTCGGCACCAGAGACAGCCGAGCCGCCGTCACATCTGGTCAAGCTTGGGAATACCAACCTCTATGTTTCCAGAATGTGCCAAGGTACCGCCTTTCGCACCCATCTTTCCCGGAAAGAGGACGACGCCGAAGCAGTCAAGCTGTTGCGTCACTGTATGGATATCGGCGTCAACTTCTTCAACTCTGCGGAGGCCTATGGATGGGGTGGTGCAGAGATCACGCTGGGAAAAGCCATCTCGGGACGCCGAGACGAGGTGATTCTGGCAACCAAGGCCTATCAAGGCTCCGAAGGCAAGAGATCATCCTTTACCAGACAGAACCTGATGACCAAGGCTGAAGGGAGCCTGGAAAGACTGGGGACCGATTATATCGATCTCTACCTGCTGCACGGCTCCGACCTGAAGACGCCTTCCTATGGTAAGGAGATCCCGCCGCCAGACACCCCAACCCGGGAGCACATGGAGGAGTTATCCGACGCCATGGATGCGTTGGTCAAGTCTGGGAAAATCCGCCACTGGGGTGTCTCCAATCATCTTCCCAGACAGGTCGCCGAATTGGTGGAATCCGGGAAGCGAGCCGGCAAGGCGCCGTTGGTGGCATTGGAGGACTACTACACCATCATGGGCGCGGATCGTCGTGATCTGATGATAAAAGGCCTATTCCCGATTATCCGAAAGGAGAACCTCGGACTCCTGGCCTTCAGCCCCCTGGGAGGCGGAAACCTGGTCCCGGGTCGAGAACCAGAGGAGGGGTCTCCCCTTCTGGACGTGATTGCGGCCCTCGATGAGGTTGCCAAGGAGTTGGGGGTGACCCGTCCTCAGGTTTGCGTAGCCTGGGTAGCAGCTCACCCAGAGGTAACGAGCGTCCTGGCCGGTGGAGAAAAACCAGAGCACGTCGAGGAAAATCTCAAGGGAACCACGCTGGTTCTCCCCGATGAAGCGATGCAGAAGCTAAACTCTGCGGCGGATACCTACACGGCCAAGCTAGCGGAACTGAAAGCAGAGAAAGCCTGATCCAGCCTCGCCGGATCATTCAGGTAGAAACTCGGTCGGGCTGTGGCACGGGCATCCCTGCCCGTGATTCCCGGTGCGTCGACCCAGGTATGTGTTCAGCGTCCTACTTGCCCTACTTGTCCTTGCCCTCGCCCTTTCCCACAAACTTGCCTTTGCCTTTGCCTTTGCCTTCTCCTTTCGCCTCACCCTTCCTTGCCCTTCCTTGCTTGTAGAGAGGAAAAGAGCAAGGCGGAAGGCACAGGCTAAGGCAAGTTTGGGGGAAAGGGCGAGGGCAAGGGCAAGGGTTAGAGGCTGTCTTACATCCGCCACCGAACCACGCCCATGTGATAACGCTGGTGCATCGGAATGCGCTGGCAGTAGTACGCGGTCACAATCGTGCCGTTTGCCAGCTGAACGCTAGAGGGGTATCCACCGTCTAGACCCCCTGGCCTGGTGTTCGAACGACGAGCCGTCGTCCGAAAAAGGACTCGCGCACTCCCCCAGGTTTCGCCCTCATCCCGACTGATTCGGGCAAAAACCCCAAGCATACCGCGCAGCCGCACTCCGTAGGTAAGAAGGACGGAACCGTCTTGCAGTCTACGAAGATCGCCAGGAACCCCTCCCGGCAGTGTCGCTGCACCGCGGCGTTGCCAGGTGGATCCGGCATCCTCGGAGGCGAAGATCTCGGTGTGGCGCTCACGCAGAGTGCGGCTGGCCGCCAACAGGCGGCCGTCCCCCAGTGCGAGCAGCGTGGTCTCATTGAAGTTACGCTCCCCAATCGGTCGGGCGTCGCCCCAGCTACGTCCATCATCATCGCTGAAGAATACCCAGGCAGTGTTGTGGTTGATGTGGTCGCCGGAGAAGGCGGCAACGGCATGACGTCCTCCCGGAAGCGCCGCGATATTCCCATAGCCGAAGACGTTGTCCACCCCGGACGGCATAGTAATGCTCTCCCGCTGGGTCCAGGTCTTGCCCCCGTCTGTCGAGCGACAAACCACCGGTTGCTGGCAACATCTGCGCCCCTCTTGCGAGGGTGCATTGGGAACGTATTCGCCGCTGCAAATAACAACAAGAGCCCCGCTAGAAGTCAGCCCCGCCGCCAGATCCTTGCGGTTGGTGCCCGGGTCATTCGGCGCCGGAACGCTCAGGAAAGACCAGGTTCGGCCTCCATCCCGGCTGATCCAACACTCGGCCGCCCCCTCACAAAATCCGTGGCAGGGACTGCCGAAGATGGTGGCCACGATGGAGCCGTCAGGCATCAACGTCAGATTGGGCCAGGCACATTTGTTGTCGACGGCTACGTAGCGTTCCACCTCGTCCATATTGCGAAGACGTTCTAGATTCTCGGCTGACTCCGATCCCAGTGCCTGAGCCACGGCTCGCCGGCTGAATCCCGCTCCAGCCAGACCCATAACTGCCGAGGTCACAAGGCGACGGCGGCTGAACCTTTCAGAGACAACGATTGACTTCATGCGTGGCCTCCTCAGCTGAGATGTAAGAAAATCCCAAGATATAAGATACAAACAAATGCCAAATTCCAAGCACCAAACGTTGAGAGTACTTGGGAGTGTGGTTGGAGGCCCAGCTACTCCGGATCATTTGGAACTTGGTGCTTGTAACTTGGAGCTTGTTTGTATCTTGTATCTTGTACCTTGAAATCTGAGTGGTGGATCAGTCCAGGATCCCCAGAGTCGGTGCGAAGCTTTCCTGATAGAGCTGTGGATCCACTCGAGCATCTATCAAGGTCGTCCGGTCGGCTTCCAGAGCCTTCTTCAATTCGCGGTCATAATCTTCAGGTGTTTCAACCACGACGCCGTTCAATCCTGCAGCTCGGGCGATGGCGGCCAGATCTACGGGATGCAGGTCCAGACCGTAGTCAGTCATTCCCCGGAACTGCTGTCTCGACTTCATGGTTCCTAGAGCGTGATCGTTGAGAATCACCAGGGGCACCCGAACACCCGTACGGGCGAAGACCTCGAGCTCTCCCAGCCGCATCAGCGCACTCCCATCGGCTCCGATCCCAACCATGGGTGTCTCGGGACGAGCAAGCTTGGCTCCCAGGATTGCAGGGAGCGTCAAACCCATGGTTCGGCCTCCCGCCGTGCAGAGGTGTTTCCCCGGCTGATCGAACGGCCAAAGATGATGGAGCATCAATATGAAGATCCCGGTTTCGGAGACAAGAATGCCGTCGGCGGGCATCCTGGATCTGGTGATTTCTATAATGTCCTGAGCCGCCAACCTTGCTCCTCCAGGACGGCGGAAGTTCCTCAGGACCTTCTCCCGGGTTCTCTCAATATCCTGGACGGGAAGGCCTTCCCGGTTTGGCCCTGATAGGAGCCGCGACAGCGAGGCCTTGAGATCACCATCGACTCGAAGCAGGGGCTGAGCGGCCAGGGATTCGAATCCTTCTCTGGGGACCAGTTCATAGGTTGGGAGTCCCGAGTCCCATTGCTTGTCGGATGCCAGTGAATCGCAGCCCACCAGGAGTGCCAGATCGGCCTGGGGCACAAGTTCCCCTTCGATGGTGTTTGGGCTCTGGTGTCCCACGAAGGTCCCCGCCCAGCGCGGATGCGACTCTGGAAAGACCCCATGCGCATCCATCTGGACCAGGACAGCGGCGCCCACACTTTCGACCAGACCCAACAGCTCCTGAGAGGCGCCAGCTCGTATGACGTCGGCTCCTGCGAGAACGATGGGTCTCTCCACCTTGAGCAGGGCTTCCCTAATCGTCTCTAGCTTTGATTCGTCGGGTGCCAGGAGTGACCGAGATCTAGTCTCTCGACCCCCGTTGACAAACTCGGTCATCCCCAGGTCGGTGGGGAAATCCAACAGCACTGGACCCGGTCGGCCGTCGTTGGCCTGAAAGAAGGCCTCTTGAAGGGTACTGCTCGCGGTCTCCGGCTCTAGCGTGGCCTGATACTTCACGACCGCTTCGAAGAGCCCCTGATGGGAACACTGAGATACCAATTCGAGGTGCCGAGTTTCTGCTGATCCGGATTCGCAGCAGCAGACCAGCGGTACCCGTTCGAAGTAGGCATTGACCGCTCCGCCCACCAGGTTTCCAGCGCCCACCCCCTTGACTGCCAGGGCCAACCCGGCCGTGTCTCTCAAGAGTCCATAGTAGGCCGCCATGATAGCAGCAGAGGACTCGTGAGCCACCGCCACAAAATCGACCCCCAGGCTCCGTCCCCAGTCCATCAGCTCCAGAGGGACACCTCCACCGGGAATCCCGAAGAAGTGCTGCAGACCCCGTTCCCGGGCTTCCCGGATGATGAGCTCTGAAAGCTGCATTCGGATCTCTCTCCTCCCGATCTCAGTAGGCCAGAGCGTAGCCGTCGCGGCGGGGATCGGCTCCGCCCAAACGAGCATTCGAGTCGGGATCAATCATGACCGACTGCCCTCCCCCAACTATCCAGGAGAAGTCCCCAATCAGCTCCAGGACATGGCCCCTGGAGGCGAGTTCCTCGCGGACGCCCTCATCGATCCGATCCTCCATCAGCACTCGGGTCCCCTCTTGCAGGCGAATACGTGGGGCCTCGATGGCCAACTGAGGATTGGCACCAAACTCCACGATGTTGAGGATCATCTGGGCCGTGGTCTGGGGGATTCCCCAACTCCCCGGGGTCCCGACGGAAAACCAGAAGCGGTCGCCTTTGAACACCTGTAGGGGCGCCATGCAACAGGAAGGACGCTGACCCGGAGCGATCAAATTCGGGTTGGGACAGCGAGGGTCGATCTCCGACCAGTTGGCGAAGTTGTTCAGGGCGATCCCGGTCCCCGGGATCACGACGCCCGAGCCGAAACCAGAACCCAGGGACTGAGTAATGCTGCACGCGTTTCCCTGGGAGTCCACGACGGAGATGTGGGTGGTGAGTCCATCTTCTGACCCAGCCGCGACGGCTCCAGGTATTCCTTTTGGCACCCAGTACTCACCATCGCTTTGCGATGCCTGCTGGGACTGGATAAGCCGGCGCCGGGCGGCGATGTAGTCAGGACTCAACAGCCATTCCAGTGGCACCGGCTGTTGTCGAGGGTCGGAGCCCCAGCGGATCCGGTCCGCCATGGCCAGCTTGATGGCTTCACTTAAAAGATGGAGATAGGGAGCCGTGTTGTGCCCCAATCCCTTGAGGTCCTCGGGCTCCAACAGCAGCAGCGTCTGGAGGATCTGAAATCCTTCACAGTTGGGGGGACAGGTTTTGACTTGGAGGCCTCGATAGTCTACAGCGATGGGCTCCTCCCACTCCGGTCGATAGCCGGCCAGGTCCTCCTGGGTCAAGAGTCCTCCCAAGGACTGAATATGCTCGGCGATTGAGCTGGACAGGCGTCCCCGGTAGAAACTCTCACCTCCATCGCTGGCCACTTCCTCCAGGGTATCCGCCAACTCAGGCTGTCGCAGCACCGCTCCAATGCGAGGCTCGACACTTCCGTAGATCCGGATACCCTCCTCGTTCAGGCGCTCGAGGCTCAGAGCAAGCAATCTGGCGTTGGCGGGATGGAGGGGAAATCCCTCGCGAGCAAGGGCAAGTGCCGGAGAAAACACCTGGGTCAGGGAGAGCGAACCGTGGCATCGGTGGGCTTCGGTCCAGCCGGCCAGGTTCCCCGGGATCAGGCAGGCTCGAGGTCCACGTTCTCGAGTCTCGTAGGTGAACTGGTCCGGAGTTGCCTTCTTCGGAGCTGCGGCGCTAAAGTTCAGCGCCCTGGTCTCGCCGGAGGACAGATGAAGCAGGAGGAACCCGACACCACCAACACCGCTCATGTAGGGTTCGACCACGTTCAGAGCCGCGGCTGTGGCGACAATGGCATCCACCGCATTCCCATCCTGGCGCAGGATGTCGAGCCCCGCCTGGCTGGCCAGGGGGTGGGCTGAGGCCACCACGCCGTGGACTCCGCCTACCGTCGGTCGGGTCTGCCCCCAAGCAATTTGATCACTCATGGCCTTGACATATCTCCTAACCCACTCGGATCGAGTCGAAGGATCCGGAAAGAATCATCGGAGAGGGTACCCTGCGGGACTTGGAACTCGCAAGCTCTGTCGAGTCGAGTCTTTTGACAACATGACACCATGCTGTCATGATTGCACAATGGTACGAACTCAGGTCCAATTCGAAGAGAAGCAATATCAGCAAATCCGGAATATGGCTCATCGAAAAAGGATTTCGATCGCCGAGGCAGTTCGGCGCCTGGTAGGCCAGGGTCTCAGGAAGGGTCTGGAGGAAGGCCAACACGGTGTGGAGGCCTTTCTAGAAAGTGCCGGCGTCGCAGCCAGTGGATCGAGCGACCTGGGTCGCCACCATGACGACTACCTTGCCGAAGACTTTCGGAAATGACGCAGATCTTCGTAGACACTTCTGCACTCTTGCCGCTTTTAGATCAAGATGATCAGGACCACCCGGGTGTAGTGACAGCGCTGAGGGAACTCAATCCATCGGAGACAACCTTGATCACGTCTTCCTATGTATTGGTGGAAGTAGGTGCCCTGGTCCGTGCCCGGCTGGGGACGGCTGCCCTTCGTCGGCTTGGTGATACCATCGAACGTGGTGCCGAAGTTGTGTGGGTGGACGAGGAGTTACACCGTCGTGCCTGGAAAGCGGCGTGCAAGGGAGGGAAAAGAGGACCCAGTTTCGTTGACTGGGTCAGTTTTCTCCTGATGGCGGAACTACACATAGAGACGGCCCTCGCCCTGGATCGCCATTTTGTCCAGCAAGGCTTCTCGACTCTTCCTTAGGGTTTGCGCAGAAATAACTTGGTAGAATTGGCGCTCAGATTTGCACTAGATTTGGCAGCGAACGATTGAGCGAAACCGCAGGCGTAGCAGGGTCTACGTTGAGGATTTCGCGACCGAGGAGCGGCCGAAGATGGTGTGAAGATGAGATGCCAAAATGCCAAGTTATTTCTGCGCGAGCCCTTAGTACACTGTGTTCAAAAATACGCTAACGTTTGCCGTGTTTTCAAGGATCTGGCCTATTTTCAGATGACATCAACCCAGATTTTGGTGAGTGGAATACTTGGCGCGCTGATCCTCTTGGCAAACCCAGTGGAAGCCAGGATTGTGAGGGCGCACCAATCGGAAGTTGCGGGTCGCTCGCAAACCCGGATCCCCAAAAGCGAACTAGATCAGTTGGCTCGGCATTTCCGTGGCCGACTCGGCTTCTACGCCAAGGAACTGACGAGTGAAACCGAGTATTCCTGGAACGCGGACCAACGTTTTCCTCCGGCCAGCGTGCTCAAGTTGCCTGTCATGGTGGAGCTCTACCGACAAGCCGCAGCGGCCCGTTTGCAGCTCGACGACAGGCGGCCCCTTCCAGATGACATCTCAACCCACGGCAGCGGAGTGCTGAAGAAGCGCGAGGGAGCAGTCGAGTTATCACTGCGCCAATACTGCCGGCTGATGATGGTTCGTAGTGACAATATGGCCACCGACCTTTTGATACGCACAGTGGGTTTAGGTGCAGTCAATCGGTTCCTGGAGAGGGGAGGATTCAAGAGCACGCACGTGGCGATGGAAATCGGTCGCTGGCACTACGCGGTCGTGGGGATGATGGACGCTCCGATTAATCGCCGCAACGACGAGCGCCAACTGGAGCGAATGCGCGCAGGGAAGTTCGACGACGAGGGTTTGGCGTATTCCGATTCCCTCGAAAACAACGTCTGCGGACCGCGTGACATGGGAATACTGCTCGAGAGGCTCTACCGAGGCGAGCTCGCCAGCAGATTAAAGACGGGGGAGATGCTTGACCTGATGCGGGCGTCGCTACACAAGCAGACGATTGCCAAGTATGTGAAGAGTAGCGTTGGCGTAGCCAACAAGTATGGCGACAGCCGGCGGATTGCTGCTGATGTCGGAATCGTCGAATTGCCGAACCGACCCATTGTAATCGCCGCCTTCGTACTCGGCGACGATCCCAAGGATCGATCGCGCCGGGAGATCCTGGCGCGCATGTCGCGGCTTGTCATCGCAGCCGTGGACCCCAGTGCCGTCACCGCTCTTCCAGCTCCCGCCTCCCCGGATCGTGGGCCCTAGCTCGCAGCCGTCATCAGGGCTCAATCGGGAGATCGGAATTCGATCTCAAAGAAGAAGGGTCGGGACAACAGAAGCCTGTGTTTGTCGGAAAGATGCCTTCAACATCCAGAGAAGAGTTTCTGATCTACGGTGAGCTCAGGCGTCAGGAACGCGAGAAAATCTACACCTTGCGCTCGAGTCGACCTATTGGAAGATTTCTGATCCAGCCGGCGCTGCCAGACTTCTGGGCATCAAGCCGACGACCCTGGCCTCCAAGACAAAGGCCCTGGGATTGCGCCGGGAACAGGAGGAGTCGGATCCCACGTTTACCGGGAGGTTTGCTGAAATGAAGCTTCGGAAGTACTTGCTATTGTTGAGTCTAGCTGGATTGGGCCTTCCCCTCCTCGGAGCGCAAAGCGAGCCGCTGCAGCTCGGGGAAGACAAGCATCTCTTTTTGGATCGACGCCTGATCGAATCCAGCCAGGGCGTGCGGCTGGTCTTCAATCCGCCGGAGCAGCCTCTGGAGAATCTCATTCTCAAGGACCGTCCCTGGGAGCAGGGAAGGGTTGGGGGCTACGCTCACGTCCTGAAGGACGGTGCGATCTACCGGATGTACTACAACAGCTTTGATCGCTCCTACCAGGTCCGCTATCTCTGCCTGGCGGTTTCCAGCGATGGAGTTCGCTGGAGCAAGCCGGACCTGGACTTGATCGAGTACCAGGGAATCCGAAAGACGAATATCGTGGCGATTGACGCTTTCGGCAGCCCCTTCATCGACCCCTTCGACACGCCGGAGAAACGCTATAAACTCTACAGTCGGGTTGGGAGGGCGCCAGGAGAACGGGATCAGATCACGGGAAGCCGGTCTGACTCTCCGGAGGTGCAATGGCCCGCTGCCAAAGGAGCCGACCCCTCTGCGGTCTACCTTCTCTATTCGCATGACGGAGTGCGTTGGAAGCGTGCATCCGAACCCGTGATGCCTTATTACGTAGGAGCTCCTACGTCGGTTCTCTGGAACGATTCCATCGAACGCTGGGCGATCTATCCCCGCGCCTACCTACCTCAGTCGAAGGTCCGAGTCTACGCTCGGACCACTGCCAGAAAATACGAACTGGCCAAGAGATTCGACCTGGAACCGAGTGCCCACCGAAAGCAAATGCAGAAATCGGGATTCAGTCTGGGGGGACTGATCGATGAGCTCCCGGTCGTCCTGAAGCCGGACAAGCAGGACCCGGATGGGATGCAGGTCTACACATTCTATGGCTACAACTACCCCGCCGCAGACGCCTATGTGGCCTTTCCCAGCATGTGGTATTCGAGGCGCCCTGACGACTTTGGTCGGGAGGATCCGGGAGCTGCTGATGCCCTGGAGATCCAGTTTGCCTACTCGCGGGATGGGATCGAATGGCGGCGGCCCTTCAGGCAGCCGTTGGTCTCGCTGGGGACCCCAGGCTCAGGATTCGAGGGACAGATCTACGGAGCCGGCTTGGTGGAAAGCGGCGAACAGCTTTTCCTCTACTACAATGGGCTTCCCAGCGAGCATATGAGCCGGGACAAGTCGGTGGACTGGACTTGTATCACGGCGCGGGCCATCTTCCGTTTGGACGGCTTCGTCTCGGCAGACGTCGACTATGTCGGCGGGGAATTCACTACGCCGCTACTCACCTTCACCGGTTCGCGGCTGCGCTTCAACGCCAAGACGGGTGGCGGAGGCTACATCCGAACGGAAATCCTGGACGAGTCCGGCAAACCCATTCCCGGGTTCACCTTGGCAGAGTCGGATCGCATCAACGGCAATAGTGTCCACCACCTCGTTTCCTGGAAGAGTCAGAACGACGTGACTGCAATCGCGGGAAGGAAGATCAAGCTCCACCTGGTGATGAGGGATGTGAAACTCTACTCTCTGCAGTTCATTCCCTGAGATTTGAGGCCAGTCTCGTCAGATCATTCGGGTCGAAGAGTCTTCCCTTCGAAATTCGCTTGTTCGATATTCTGCGGTTTGTCATTTGGCGGTGGACCCCTCCAAAAAAGGCTGAATCACGAACCGTAGAACACGGAACATGCGAAATCCGAAGTATCTTCCTAACATTCGAAATTTGCCTGTTCGATATTCTACGGTTCAGCATTTCCACGGTTGCCTTCGCCCAGAGCAAGGAAAAAAGCAAAATCACAAACCGCAGAACACCGAACATGCGAATTCCGAAGTGTCCTGCGGACAGCTTAACTGCATTCACCTCAAATCGAAGGGATTTGACCAGGCCTTGGAACCGTCCGGGGCGTGGACCTCGAAGCGCACCCAACGGGAAACCGCGTGTACCGTGAAGGTTGCCTTCTCGAAGGTCTCTCCGGCTATCCGAAACTCCCTGCCGTAGGTGTCGCTGACGGCGAGAATTCGCTGGGCCTCTGAGCAGGAGATAGAGGCCTCTACCAAATGCCGATCCTCATCGGGACTGTCCACACGGCGCAGCCTGATATCGTGAATCTGGGGGCCGGTGGTGCAATAGGCGGCACCTTTCACCAAGGCGTCGACTATGGACTGGGCATTGCGCTCTTTGACCCGAACCATGGTCCAGGCCCGGTAGGTGTCTTTCTGATCCTGCTCCAGGGCATGTGAGTCGTCGTTGGCCAGCGCGGGGTAGAGCCTGTCCTCCTGCTCCATCCAGTCGTTCCAATGAGTACTGGACTCGCCTCTGCCCTGGCAGAGGCAGGTGGTGTTGAAGACTTCGACGCCGGCAAAGCCCCTCAGCGGGAGGACATCCCGGATCACGTTGATCGAGCTCCAGAAGGGATGGGCCAACCAGACGCAGCCGCCCTGACGCCTGACCTCATCGATCACATGCTGGGGTGGCATGCTGACGGAGTCGATGTCTTCCTGGAGGTTGAGGCAGAGAAAGTGGTGACGCTGGCCACCGAATGGATTGTCCGGATGCAGTTCTGCGCCCTGGATCAGTACCAACCCATCGGGTGCCGAGACGGTGTCGGTTCGGGTGATCTTGTAGTGGTCGGAGAGGCAAAGGAAGTCGTATCCCTGCGCGCCGTATCCGTCGACGCGCTCCTGCGGCGAAGGTTTTCCATCGGAGTTGGTGGTGTGAGAGTGCAGGTTGCCCTTGACCCAGAAGAACCCGTCTTCGTCTTTGAGTGTGAAAGGACTTACGAGTTCAGATGAGAGCTTATTCGTTGTCATTGGTATCCTTCCTAGAAGGAAGGGGTGTCAGCCGCTCAGCCGCCAAGTCTGACAGGACACCAAAGAGTATACCTTTGTCGGTATCTTTTTGCCCCTCTGCAAGACGCTGATTTTCGTCTAGATCCCTTCAACTTCTGATACACTTCGAAATCTAGGATCATGGACAGCTCATCGCCCCCTTCCTTGGAGAGGACTTCCTCGGATCGGCCCGCAGGAGGAGGGACACACACACCCGCTCCACCCCGTCGGAGCTGGTTCTCGGTCCTATTTCTCGCCGTGAGTGCCGCCGGCTTCGCTTTTCTCTTCTGGAAACTCTACCTTACCCCGGAAGCGCCCCAGGTTCCCAAAGCAGACACGGTCCAGGCGACTCCGGTTCGGGCGGCGCCGGTGATACGAGGCCTGCTCCAGCTTTCTTCACAGTACCCCGGCGAGCTGGACGCCGACACCAGCGATCTAGCTTCCAAGATCAGCGGCCGTCTCAACACGGTTGAAGTCCGCATCGGAGACAGACTCACGGGTGGGGACATCGTCGCAGTCGTGGACGACACCGACCTTCAGAACCAGCTGAAGGTGGCCCAGGTCCAGGTCGAGGTCGTAGAAGCAAACAGTCAGCGTGTCGTGGCGCGGCTGCGGGTGGCGGAAGGGGAACTGGAGCGCATGGAGCGCCTCTTTCGAGAACTGCTGATTAGCGCCCAACAAATCGAATCCAATCGATCCTCGGTCGGGGCGCTGAAAGCCGAGCTCAAAGCCATGGCTGCTCAGAAGCGGCAAGCGGAGGCTCGGGTCAATCTCCTTTCACAGCAGATACAGGAAACCAAAGTCCGGGCGCCCTTCACAGGAACTGTTGGCGAACGCTACCTGGATCCAGGGACCTTCGTCCAGCCCGGAACTCCCATCATTCGACTCGTCAAGAGCGGCCCTTTGAGGATTCGATTCTGGGTTCCGGAGGGGCAGCTATCTCTGGTCGAGCTTGGACTTTCCTTCCAGCTCACCACCCAGATTACCGGATCCCGTACCTTCACCGGGACGGTGAAGAGGCTGTCGGGCGAAGTCAACCGAAGCAACCGAACCGTGGCCGTGGAGGGCGTCATGGGCGAGAGCACTCTGTCCCTGCGGCCGGGCATGTACGCTCAGGTTCGTGTCGCTGGAGGGACGATCGAGGGAACCATCGTGCCTGGCGCTGCCGTTCTGAAGCGTGTCAACACTCGGGGGATCGAGGCCCAGGGTGTGTTCATTGTGGCGGAGGATGCGGCTCGCTGGATCCCGGTGGACCTCTTGGGGCGACAGGACGATCGCGTGGCTGTCAAAGGAAAACTTTCAGCGGGAGATCTGGTCCTGGTGTTCGGGCATCAAGACCTGGCCAATGGAGCCCGGGTTACTGTGGCCACCTTCGGCGCAGATTAGGGAGCCCAAGCGAGTCAAACCATGAGTCTAGCTCGCATCGCAGTCGCCCGACCCGTCGGCACCGGCATGCTCTTCCTGTCGGTCGTCGTCCTCGGTTTTATCTCGGTACAGCGTCTGTCCGTAGATCTGATGCCCGCGGTCGACTTTCCCCGCATCTCCATCACCACCCGCTATGAAGGGGTAGCTCCACAAGAAATGGAGACCCTGATCACCCGTCCGGTGGAGCAGGCTGTGTCAACTATCGAGGGCCTTGAGAGAATCGAGGCGGTCTCCTCCGAGGGGCTGAGCCGGGTATCGCTTCGCTTCATCTGGGGGGTCGATCTGGACCAGGTACTGAACGATGTGCGCACCATGCTGGATCGCATCCGAAATCGGCTCCCGGAAGAGGCAGAGGCCCCGACGGTCTGGAAGTTCAACCTGTCCGATTATCCGGTGGCGTATCTGGGACTGAGTGGCGGCGGCGATATCCGCCGGCTGCGCTATCTGGCCGAGGAGACGCTGGGCCGCCGGCTGGAGCGAGTAAAGGGCGTGGCCGCGGTTGAGGTCCGAGGGGGGCGGGTTCGAGAGATCCAGGTGCGACTGGATGCCAGGCGGCTGGCGTCGTTGGGCATCAGCGCACAGGACGTGAGCCGGGCTCTGGCTCGGGAGAATCGGGATGTCTCCGCCGGAGACATGCTGGACGATCAGCGAGAGGTCATCATTCGGGCTTCGGGTGAGTTCAAGAATCTGGACGACCTGGCTGGTACCGTCGTGACCTACCGTCGAGGCCGACCTATCTACGTGGGTGACCTGGGGGAGGTGGTGGACTCCTTTCAGCAAGTCCGGAGCGAGCTCTGGATCGACGGAGAAGGCGGAATCCGTTTGCGGATAGCCAAACAATCCAACGCCAACACTATTGAAGTTGTCACCGCACTTCGAGAGGAGGTCCAACGGATCAATGAAGAATTCGAAGGTCGCCTCCATCTCTCCGTGATCATGGACAGTTCCGACTTCATCAAGAAGTCGGTGGCCAATGTCCAGTCGGGAGCCCTTCTGGGAGCCCTGTTAGCGGTGATCATTCTGATGATCTTCCTCCGCGACTGGCGCTCGACTCTGATCATCTCGACCGCCATCCCCATCAGTGTCCTGGCCACCTTTTCCCTCATGTATTTCTACGGATTCACGCTGAACGTGATCTCCTTCGGAGGGCTAGCTCTGGGTATCGGAATGCTGGTCGACAACGCGATCGTGGTTTTGGAGAACATCTACCGCAAGCGGGAGCTGCAGATGGAGCTCAACGAGTCGGCGGTCCAGGGGAGCCGCGAAGTTGCCGCCGCGGTCGTGGCTGGAACCATTACCACTTTGGCCGTCTTTTTCCCGGTGGTCTTTGTGCCCGGATTCGCGGGGATTTTCTTCAAGGAGATGGCAGTTATCGTCTGCTTCGCACTGTTCTGTTCCCTGACCGTCGCCCTGACCTTGGTTCCCATGCTTGCGGCCCGAGTTTTCAAGGGCCGGCCCGGCGGGCAAAGCGGCTGGACTCGACGCCTGTATGACCTGGGCGAGCGCAGCCTGGCGGCGCTCGAGAATCTCTACGGGGGCCTGGTTCGCAGGGCCCTTTTCCATCCCTGGGTGACCATCGCGTTCTCAATACTGCTGCTGGCGAGTGCTCTTCTTCTGGTCCCCTCAATCGGATACGAGTTGATGCCCGAGGCCGACGAGGGACGGGTGAATGTTTCCGTGGAGCTTCCCATAGGTACTCCGCTGGAGACGACCAAGCAGGTCGTGCTGGAGATGGAGCGGCGCATTCAGGGCACTCTACAGGAAGGCGAAGTCGAGCACATCATGACCGTGGCGGGACCTAATCGCAGTTGGAGACCCGGCACCTCCAATCAGGGATCTCTGCGGATCACGCTGGTACCCATCGGAGAGCGAGAACGATCCAGCAAAGAGATTTCGGCCGCCGTGCGCAAGGCAATTGCCGGCATGCCTGGCTCTGAGAATCGGGTTCGTCTCGGCAGCGGCAACATCCTGGTGCGCGTAATGCGGGGAGGCGAGGACCGGGTCAGCGTGGATATTCGCGGACACGACATGGAAACAGCGGGTGCACTGGCGCTGGATGCAGCTCGCATGATGAGAGAGATACCTGGGGTTGCTGACGCTACCATTGACCGGGAACCGGGGAAGATGGAGCGCGTGGTTTATGCCGACCGGGAGCGCCTGGCCCAGCTGGGTCTAGGAGGAGCGGACGTGGCCGAGGCGGTGGAACACTACATACTGGGAAAGGTGACTACCCGCTTTCGAGAGGGTGGTTACGAGTATGATATCCGCGTCCAACTGCGTCCCGACGACCGGGTTCACATCCAACAGCTGCCTCAACTTCCCATCGTCGCCTCAAACGGTGAGCTGGTACCTCTTTCATCGGTGGCACAGATCACTCAGACCGAGGGCCCAACCTCCATTTCGCGAGAGAATCAGGAACGGATCGTCAAGGTCAACGCCGGGCTCGGCGACCGGGCCCTGGGGGATGTAGTGGCCGATCTGCAGGAGGGACTCAAGAGCATCGCGGTGCCCGAGGGTTTTACGCTGGCTATCGGTGGAGAATATGAGGAGCAGCAGCGGATATTCTGGGATCTTCTGATAGGTCTTCTGATTGCCGTCTTCCTGGTCTACGCCGTCATGGCGATTCAGTTCGAGTCCTTTCTGCATCCGCTGGTGATCATGACGGCGGTGCCTTTCGGTTTCATCGGGGTGGCTCTTTCCCTCTACCTCACGGGAACCACCCTGAACATGAATTCCTTCCTGGGTTCCATCGTCCTGGTAGGTGTCATGGTCAACAACTCGATCGTTCTGGTGGACTACGTCAACCTGCTGCGGCGTGAGCACGGATTTGGGCTCCATGAGGCCCTGGTGGAAGGATCCCGGCGCAGACTGCGCCCGGTGGTCATGACCACGACGACCACGATTCTCGCCATGCTTCCCCTGGCACTGGGAGTGGGAGAGGGGGCTGAGCTTCAGGCTCCGTTGGCACGGGTCATCGTAGGTGGGCTCACTACATCCACCCTTATCACGCTGGCCTTCGTTCCCTGTCTCTATTTCGTGGTCGAACGGCGCCGTCAGGCTCACCGAGTGACTGAGCTGGATGCGATCCCCCACGGGGCGGCGACAGCAGACTGAGATTGAAGGTGGTGGAAAGTAAGCAAACCCTATCAGGCAGCGCGATCTTGCTGTTGTTGGTCGCGGCCTCTCCCACGATTGTCAGCGCTGGGACCGGCCAGGATCAGCACACTGGCTTCAAGACTGCAGAGCGTGCCGCCATCTACGCCTACGGATACCATGGGCGAGCCTACGATCTCGATCCGGGCCCCCATCTCTTCGTGGACTGGAGATACGTCAACCCAGGACACACCAGCTATACCTACCAGGGAAAACGCATT
The DNA here is from genome assembly GCA_965218775.1 of Acidobacteriota bacterium. Taxonomy (GTDB): domain Bacteria; phylum Acidobacteriota; class UBA6911; order RPQK01; family JAJDTT01; genus CAUZIZ01. The sequence continues at coordinate 959,500 of CBDCLS010000003.1, forward strand.
CAGCGAGACCGACCCAAGGCCTATTCGTCTGATATCAATTCGGAGATCGAGGTCACTCAAGTAGATGTCCCATCGGGTATCCGTCTGGAGCGTGTCCCCGCCGCCAAACTGGGCCCGGTTATCACCAACGACAAGCCTTGGGAGTTCTTCACCCCCTACGTCAACCTCATCCACCATCAGGGAAAGTACCTCCTGTTCTACAACACCACAACGTTTCGCCGAGGCCGGGGCTCCGAGGGCTACATGGTGTGTTACGCCGAGTCCGCTGATGGGGCGGACTACACCAAGCCGAACCTGGGCCAGATCGAGTTTGAGGGCAGCAAGGCCAACAACATTGTCCTGGGACCCGGAGTCTGCAAGTACGGGATTCACGGCCCTGCCATCTTTGTCGATCCTCACGCACCCCCGGCCCAGCGCTTTAAGGCCTTGTATCAGGCGGCAGCCGACCAGGAAACGGTGGAGCGACTTCGTGCCCTGCGGCCGGAATCGGTAACGGTCGCCGCCAAGGATGGGACCGGGATCATGGCCGCAGTTTCCCCCGACGGAATTCGCTGGCGCGAGCTGGACGAGCCGGTGATGGGCCACGTCAGCGACACGGGTACCACGGCCTACTGGGATGAGAGTCTGCGGCGTTATGTGGGGTACTTCCGCATGGGCGTGATGGGACGGCGAATGATCGGCCGCGCCGAGACATCCGACTTTCGCCGCTGGCCGCATCCGGAGATGATCCTGTTACCGAATGCCCAAGATCCGCCCTGGGTTGACTACTACACCAACGGAAGATCGGTGTATCCAGGGACCCGCACCATGCACCTGATGTTCCCCATGATCTACCATCGGAATACCGACACCAGTGTGATGCGGGTAGCCAGCAGCATGGAGGGCCGCGTCTGGAATTTCCTCCCGGGCGGTCCGGCTCTGGAGCCCGGCCGTGAAGGTGAGTTCGACGGCGGCTGTATCTTTCCGGGGGCAGGTCTGGCGGAGATCTCCGGCGACCGTGTCGTCCTGCTCTACAGCGGCTTCGCCGTGCCCCACAAGTTTCCCCGCCTGGGTCCGCTGGGAGAGATCGCTCTTGCAGTCTGGCCCAAACAGCGTCTGGGCGCACTCGTCGCTGATGAAGAAGGCTCCTTCGTGACCCACTCGTTGACCAGCCAGGGAGATAGCCTGTGGTTGAACTTCGAAACCCGACGCGGCGGATCGATTGACATCGAAGTAGAAGGAGTTGAGGGTCGGAGCCTGAGCGACTGCGACCCCCTGTTCGGCGACCAGCTGCTAAAGCAGGTCACCTGGAAGGGCCAGCCGAGCCTGGGGGTGAAGCCGGGAGAGCTATTCCGTCTGAGGTTCCACCTTCGTAGTGCGAAACTCTACTCTTTCGAAATCGCTGAAAAGTGAGCAGTTCCGCGCCAGCGAACTAGCGACGCTTGAACGAATAGATCAGGGCGTCGGGATCACGGGCCAGGAACCCACTCGCAGATTGCTCGATGATCGTGAAGCTGATCGCCCTTTGTCCCGTTGTCGGGATCAATACAAGACGCCCAGCACTGGCATCGAAGGTCCAGGTACCGGCCGACCCCAGATTGGTGGCGATTGCTTGCAGACTACCCGTAGCTTGCGAGATCTTGTAGCTGTTCCCGGGGCTGTTCAGATCGAGATGCATGCTGCCCGAGAGCGAAGTGGTCCGCGTAGACATTCCCTGCAAGGCCTTGGCCATATCTGTAATAGCTCCGAACATCTCCCCTTCGGTTGTCCGCGCGGGCTTCGTCTCTTCTACTTCAGCCGGCGTCTTCTTGCTGGGGGCCTGAGGCGGCGCACCGCTGCCGACGCTCACGTCCCAACTCCCAGCGAGCGTCCCCGCGAGCGGGCCCTGGCCGGCGGGTTTCGGCACCTCGATCGGCGGCGAGCCACCAAACCAGCCCAGCCAGAAGCCACCCGCAAGAACCAGAACACTGATCAGGGCCAGCGCGCCAATGCCCACCACCCTGGCCCTTCGAGGGGAAGGACGATCCGGATCTTTACCTACAATCCTGGCGATTCGATCGACGTCGTGATCGAAATGGGTGTGGGTAAGCTGGACCGCTTGCTGGCGCGCCAAGGCGGAGATCTCCTCCGGCAGCTCTTCGGCCTTGAGGTTTCCGGCCCCCGGGACGATCACTGGAACCACTCGGATTCCACCCGCCAGAGCAGCGAGGATTTCCCTGCGCACGAAGTCATCGGGGTCATCCAGCCGGCGTCGACCCTGCTCGTCGGCCGTCGTTGTCCACTGCTTACCGATCAGGACCAGCAGCACTGAGGATGAACGGACGGCCTGCTCTATCTTGGCCGCAAAGTCCTCACCCGGTGCGATCCCAGGGACATCCATGAAGACGGCGCCTGGAAAGAGGGCAGTCAGGCGATCGTACAAGCGCCCGGCGTAGCCCGCGTCGTCGTCTCTGCGATAGCTGAGAAAAATACTAACGCCCATCAGCTCGGGACCCATCCGGCAAAGTACTGTGGGGCCCACCTGCGAGCGAGGTACGTAATCTTGTTGGAGTAGGCTCCATGGGGTGGCAGTATCTCGCCATTGATCCAGGCTTCCGCGCCGACCAGGTCGGGAAACTCCATTACCCAGGCCCGGTGCCAATCGGGCTGGGGATCGATGAGTTGGAAAGCCTCCAGTTGCATCATGCGATGCTCCCGGGCAATCCCCTTCATCAGATCGACATGTTCCTGGTCGCCTCGCAAGTCGGGTTCGACTGCCTCGGATCCCGGCAACCAGCGTCCGAACAGCAGTACCACGATGCTGCTGAGATCTACCTCCAGCGAGGGCACCTGGTGAGGGTCAGTTTCTGTTCTTTCGGAGGCCGCGGGCCGCGGATTGGGGACCCAGGTAGAGAAGTCCCAGGGGCGGTAGGGACGCGACAGGTAGTATTCGTAGAATCCGTAGAGACCGTAGGGAGGAGCCATCTCAGCCTCGATCCAGGCCTCGGCTCCCTGCAGACTGGGGAACTCGATAACCCAGAATCGTTCCCACCGCTCCAGTGGCGCAATCAGGCGAAAGCCGTCCATGCGCTTCATTCGATGTTGCCGTCCAACGGAAAGCATGAGGTCGACATGTTCCTGCTCGTATTCCATACGCTGGGCCGGGGTCAGACGGTGCCAGGTGGGGAGTCGGCCTCCCTTGAAGAGAACTGCTATGTTGGAGTCTGGTTGGGTCATGATCCTCTTTCTAGATCTAGATAGAAGGCATAAAAAAATTCCAGGGTACAAGATACAAGATACAAACAAATCTCAAATTCCAAGCACCAAGGAGTGAATCTCGGGTAGAAACCGACATCGCTTTTTAGAATCAGTAGATTACAGCTAATACGGCCTTCCGAAAAACCGTCGACACCGTGCGCCTGACCCAACTTGGGCGCGGCGAGCCGTGGGTGAAGGCGTGAGGCGGAAGGAAGCAAAGGAAAGTGCCTACTGGCTCAAACTAATCTCTGAAACCAATACATTGGAGAACCACACCGAAGGCGAGGATCTCCTCCGGGAGGCGACCGAACTGGTCAAGATCCTATCCTCAATAGCACAGAGATCCTCAGCTCGACCGAAGTAAAAAGCTTCCTGCCGGTCCCAAAAGCGACCCTCCACGTCACGATGGTGAAATTCTTGGTGCGTGGAATTTGAGATTTGTTTGTATCTTGTACCTTTGAATTTTCTTATCTCTTATTACCCCCACACTCCAACGATACCCCCTTAAGCACCGGAGAGTTCCCCCCATCTGGTGTAGTGAGAACAGCCCGATACTGAAGCCAAGGTGCTGATGCGAGTTGTTTGGTCAAACTGCGGCCGGACTCCCAGAAATAGGATCCGGCGCCGGAAGGTCCTGTCCATTCCTTATTGCCTAGCTCCTTCTTTGTTTCCGCTCCTCTCACTTGAAAGCGGACGCGGGTGCCGAGGGGAGTGTCGGCTTCCCAGTGAAGCACGACCTGTGCGGAGGGAGTCTTCGAGACCGGAGGTGAGAGGTATTCTTCCTCTAGCCGGCGGGTATAGACGTTTCCGGGTTCCAGAATAGTGGACATATGGGTGGCGGTAGTGGGTAACTGGGTTCTACGATCGATACTGTATCCCTGGGCACTGCCCCAGTAGATGTAGGCACCGAAGTCGTGCCGTCCATTCACGATGTGGTTGTGGACTACGATCTCCAGGTAGCCATCCCGATTCAGATCCAGAATCTGAATGCCACACGAGGATTCGGCTGGCAGATCGGTTCTCCGGTTCTCCTGAAAGCTGCCGTCCTCACCACCCCAGTAGATAAAGATCGGAAGCGACCGGTTCATCCCATCGCTGTAGTTTCCGAATACGAGATCCAGGGACCCGTCTCGATCGAGGTCGCCGATTCCGGTCTCGATGTTGGCGTATGCCGGAAGACGCACCGGGGCCCGTTCTAGAAAACCCTGTGGAGATCCATAGTAGATGTAGGATTCGGCTCGCCGCGACTTTTGCTCCACGCTGAAGTTGCCGCTGAAGATCAGGTCGAGCCAGCCGTTACCGTCCAAATCGGCTACCCGAGAGGTACTGGAAGCGTCGGTCTTCAAAAACAGGGGGTCGCGGTCTCCGAATCCTGTAGCGCTGCCCCAGAGGATGCTGGCGCGACTGCTGATGGAGGCGTTGATCATATCCAGAAAACCGTCCCGATCCAGGTCGGCCAGGGTCGGATGAACGGTCGCCTCGGGTAGCGGGAACTCTTTTCGGTGCTCAGCATCGAAGCCTTCCGCACTACCCCAGTAGATGACTCCGGAATCATTCTGATCAGGGCGCCGTCTGGAGTAGAGCAGATCCAGGTAACCGTCGCGGTTCAGGTCTGCCGCCCGGCTCCCCAACAGGGTTCTTCCGGCCTCCAGCCGGGTACGTCGCTTCTCGTCGTAGCCGTCGGGACCACCCCAGCAGATCACCGACATGAACACCAGGTCGGGATACCCGTCATCGTTCAGATCCGCATTCGTGACCTGCCCATCTCCCACATTTCTGAGGCCTGTCATGGAAGCGGCCGAGTAGTGTGCGTGTCGATTTCCCCAGAAGATCAGGGCCGTCTGCGGGTCAGGGTAGGTGCCGCTGAGGTGGTTGAGCAGCGCTATATCAGGCTTGCCGTCCCGGTCGACATCGCCTGCGGCCACTGAGAGAGGACCGAACCCCTGGATCTCGGATCGCAAATAGGGGGCGTATCCTTCGGCGCTGCCCCAGTAGATGTAGGAGGGAACATCGTGACCTTGTTCGTCCTGGTGGTTGGCGAAGACGATGTCCGTTCTACCATCCCCGTTGAAGTCCTCCAGAGCCAGTCCGACGGCTCCCAGCGTGGGGAGACTGGTGGACTGGTCGCGGACGAATCCTGCTTGCGATCCCCAGAAGACAATCGAGTCCTCTTTGTTACTCGCCACTGCCAGATCTACTGCGCCGTCCCCGTTCAGGTCGGCTGCCGCCGCGTCCTGGGCAGCGGATACGGGCAGATCGATGGCGCTATCGAGGGAGGCGTGCTTCTTCTGCCCCGGCAGAATCAGAGAGCGATCCCCTTCCAGGGCCAGGAAGAGGTCCGCCGCTCGATCTCCGTTCAGATCGAGGGTGCGTAGACCTATGGCGCCCTCTTGCGTAAGGGTTATCCTCTTTTCGAGCGGGAACTGGCCGGTTTGACCGTAGAAGATAGAGACGGTGGAGGTCTGATCGGGAGGAGCGTTGATGAAGGCGAGGTCGGAGGAGCCGTCACCATTGAAGTCGCCGGCCGCAACGTCCAGGGCATTGTGTGTCGGAATGGACTCGCGTCGCCCGGGACTGAACCCTTCGGCTCCGCCCCAGTAGATGTAGGACTCCCGATTGTCCCGGGGACCGAAGCGGGGCTCCCATTCGTAGTCTCCCCGATTGGCAAAGACCAGATCGAGATAGCCGTCGGCGTTGAGGTCGGCCACATCCAGTCCGTGGGCGAAGAATGTCGACAGCTCTGTGCGCCGACTCTGGCTGAATCCGGGACCGCCCCAGTAGATGTAGGCGTCCAGCTCATGACTGTAGTTGTGGATGAGATTGACGAAGACCAGATCGAGCCAGCCATCTCGATTCAAGTCGGCTAGACGGCTCCTGCCCCCTCCCAGGGTCGGGAGCCGTTGGACTTGGTCCTGGGCGTCGAGGATTCCCTCGAACAGGGAAAAACGAGGATGTTCCCGCCACAACGGCGGAAACAGCGAAGCAAATCCTCCCCGGTCGTTGAAATAGACAAGCGCGTCGGGTGTCTCTGAACGCGAGTTTTCGGCCTGGGTGAACACCAGGTCCGGGAACCCGTCCCGATTCAGGTCCCAACGATGAATCATCTGCACGTGACCGGCAGCCGAGACGTAGGTGTTTCTGCCGCTGTCGCCAAAGGTCCCCTTCGCGAAGTCCTCAAACCCGGAATGACGAATCCAGACCGTGGATCCTGCAGAGAAAAGGTCCTGCTGGAGACCGGAGATTGTTGCCCAGACTGCAACCAAACGAAGTAGCGCGCTGCGCAGGGAGAGAATTTGCACTTTTCGTCCTTTCGTTCTGTTTCTCTTACCAAAGCGACCCACCAAAGGCGACGCTTGCCCTGGGGTTCAGTTCAGTCGATCGGTCCCAGCAACGGGCTGGATCGACCTGAGTGCTCGCTCAAATGGCCTCCCGAGTCACTTTGCTTTTTCCGGCACGGGTGGATAGTATCTCGGCAACATCAATCTGTTCGTGCCCTTGATTCTAGAGCAGCTTCAAGGCTGGACTGACCGCATGGAGGAGAGAGATGACCAACCGACCCACACCGCGATGGATTCTACCTATTGCTGCCGCCCTGGTTCTAACAATCACGGCAATTTGTTGGGCTCAGGAAACCATCTTACCGGACGCGCTGGTCTGGCCACAATTCGTAGTTGGAGAGCTTCCCGACGGAACGACTTACGAGGTTGAGTTTCTGATTGCGAACACCAATCCGGATGAGGATTGGTCCGGCGAGATTCTTCTGGCCGACCAGTTCTTTTTTCCTGCGGACGACGTCGACATCATAGAGCTCGGTGAAGATGAAGCGCAGGGTTCCAATCTCAGGTTCAAGAAGAGAAAGAAAGCAGTCAAGAGAAAGAAGGCGGAAGAGGAGCTCCCCGCTGTCTCCGTTAACAACGGAACCCGCAGGTGACAACGCCCTACTGACCGGATTCATGATTCTCAACCCGGACCCACCAGGCGCCCCCGGCCAGCAGGCCACCAACGATGATCTGGTAACCTCATTCGCGTACGAGGTGAAGAATTCGAACGGCGAGGTGATTGACAGGATCCCCGTGGCCCCAGTACGAGGAGCCACTCGCTTTCAAGCTGGCATCGCCCGCGGCCCCGGATTCGATACCGGAGTGGCTGTGGTCGCCCTGCAGGCTGGGACCACCGTCCGGATGACGGTGACGCTCGACGACCCCGGATCAGACGGTGTTATCGACAAGACGGCGGATTTCGATGTTTTCGGTCAACAGGCGTTCTTCCCCTGGCAGAAGATCCTTGACTTACCCGATGAGTACATAGCCGGCCAGGTCAAGCTGGAGGGCCTGGGCGGAAAGGTGATCGCGGTGACGGCCCTGGACGTGGTCTCTCCACCCCGCGGTGCCTCCGTCCAGATCTCGGGAATTGAAGTAAGACAGGACGACGGACCCTTCTCGCTGCTCGGTGAGTGAGCTGGAGCGTACCGACGCTACGTCCGCTTACCTCTAGAACAAGGGACTAGAGAAACACCGTGCTCTTCCTGCTCTACCTCGTGCTAGCGATCCATCAGGCAGTCGCGCAGCCGCTGCAGGTGGGTTCCGATAAGCAGGTATTCCTCGACGGACGCTTCATCGAACAGGCCGAGAATGTCTCCCTGGTTGTCAACCGTCCCCGAGTGACCGGGGAGAAGCTGCTCTTCCAGGAGCATCCCTGGGAGGACTTCTTCATGGGCGGCTATCAGACCGTCCTCCAGGAAGGAGGGCGGATTCGGATGTGGTACGAGGCTGCCGACCGGAGGGGCATGGATGGAGTGGCCTATGCCTACTCCGATGATGGCGGTGCTACCTGGACCAAGCCCACGCTGGGAATCATTGAGTATCAGGGCTCCCGGGAAAACAACCTGGTCCTCACCGGGATTCACGGGATGCATGTTTTCCTCAACCGTCCCGATGCACCCGCAGACCAGCGCTACTGCATGTATGTCGGCGAGCCGAACCGGGTCTACGTTTCCGACGATGGATTGCACTGGAGGGAACACGGAGAGATTCCCTTTCTGGACAAGGAGAGCAACTCTCGACTCACCCTCGATTCACAGAACGTTATCTTCTGGGATCGGCGGATCGAAAAGTATGTGGCCTACCCCAGGTTCAACGTAAAGACCGAGCTGGGGACAGCCGGATTCAACCGTAGATTTGGCTACGCAGTCAGTGAGACTCTAGGAGACTTCGGCAAGTTCGAGATCGTTCTACAGCGGGACGACCGGGATCCCATCGATTTCGATTTCTATACTACGGCCGTGATTCAGTATCCCTTTGCAGCCGACGCCTACTACATGTTCCCCGCGGCCTATCACCACACCCCTCTCCCCGCCCAGCAACGACGGACCGATCGACATCCAGTTCGCGGCCAGCCGCGACGGTAGGACCTGGCTTCGACCCGATCGGCATCGGATCATCCGGCGAGGATTTGAAGGGGAATGGAATGCCGGAGTTCTCTACGTTGGTTACGGGGTCTCACGCCAGGGCGATGAACTATCCATTTACTACAAAGGCGGTGACATTACCCACGGGGCCTACCTCGAGAGAGGATATCCAGGTGGAACCATCAGCCGAGCTGTCTATCGTCTCGACGGGTTCATGTCTGTGGACGCTCCCTATACTGGAGGAAAGTTCACGACTCCCCCGATCGTCTTCTCCGGCAATCACCTGAAGATCAACTTCGATGGCTCAGCAGGCGGCTGGGTGCGCGTCGAGCTCCTGACCCAGGACGGCGAACCGATTCCGGGATTCAGCGGAGAACAGGCGCGCAGGATGGTTGGAAACACAGTTGCGAAGACGGTCAGCTGGAAGGACAAGCGAGATCTGACCGCCCTACAGGGCAAGCCGATCCGACTACGTTTCCGGCTGCGGGATGCGAAACTCTTCGCCTTTCAGTTTCGACAGAATTGAATCCAAGGCACACCCGTTTATTGGACGAAGTCCAAACAGAGCCGCGAACGACTTGACCCGTTGGCAATATGAAGCCAAATTCCGAGGAGAGAGCGGACAGCAGCAGAATCCTGAGAATTGAGTTCTCCGAGCCTTTGGGCTAAAGTCGGCTTTTCTCAGCGAGGACCGAGATAGAGGAGAGGACATCATGCTAGAAGAACTTCAAGGCAAGGTTCAGACGGTAACAGGGCCCATCGAACCAGACCAGTTGGGTGTGACGCTGATTCACGAGCACCTGTACTTCGATCTGACCTGCTATTACCAGGAGCCCCAGGATGGCAAGGGGAAGCGTCTCACCAGGGAGGAATTGACCCTGGGCAACCTGTTCTGGGTGAAGCAGAACACCATGAGCTCCTGGCCCAACCTCATTTCCGACGATGACGATGTCATCGCTTCGGAAGTGGACATCTACCGCGACCTGGGAGGGCGGTCCATCGTGGACTGCACCATCAACGGCATCAAACCGAATCCCGCCGGTCTGAAGAGGATGTCCGAACGAACGGGTGCCAACGTCATCGCCGGCAGCGGCTACTACATCTACCCCTCACATCCGCCCGACATGGACTCCAAAACGATCGAAGACATCGAAGAGGAGATCGTGCGAGACATAACCGAGGGCACTGACGGCGTCCGCTCCGGGCTCATCGGAGAAATAGGGGCCTCTTGGCCGCTCCATCCCAACGAAGAGAAAACCTTTCGTGCTGCTGCCCGGGCTCATTTGAGGACGGGGGCGCCAATCTCGATCCATCCCGGCCACGATCATGACTCTCCCCTTTCGATGATCGAGCTGATGAAAGAGGAAGGAGTCGATCCCAACCGAATCATCATGAGCCACATCGAGAACCGGTACCGTGAAAGCAAGGATTCCTACAGGCGCCTGGCTGACACCGGCTGCATGCTGGGATTCGACACCTTTGGCCGAGACATGTATTTTGCCGGCGCCGGCCGCCAGCATCCCCCTGACGAGCTAAGAATCGACATCATCTCTGGATTGGTCGCCGATGGTTATGCCAGCTCTGTCACCGTGGCCCAGGACTGCTGCTTCCAGTGTGATCTGGTTCACTGCGGTGGTTACGGCTACGGTCACATTTTGGAAAACATCATCCCCAGGCTCAAGAACAGGGGAGTCGGTGACGAGGCGATCCAGGAGATCCTGGTGGAAAACCCGAAGCGAATCCTGCCCTTCAAGGATCCCAGTTAACTCCGCGTAGGGCCTGGAGACCACCGCCACGCCAACCTACTGGAACCGCAGCGAGAACAGGTCTGCGTCCTTCATGATGAATCGCAGCCTGACTGGCTTGCCCGCCAGGCGGCGCAGTGGTCTGTCGGAGGTGGCTTTGGCGTGGCTTCTGCTCCAGACCACCTGGTGTTCGATCTCGTCTCCCCAGACCAGGGGGGATTCCTCGAGCGCGAAGCCGGGAATGGGGTTGCCGTCGGCATCCTGGATCTCCAGCCGAATGCTGCCCGCCGCAGACGTAGCGAAGTTCAGCACCAGGTTGTCTCCCTCGAAAGTGAGCGGCTTGCTGATCCACTCACCCCTCGAGTATCCCGCGTGAAGCGATACGAACCCATCGGTCCGGAGCACCATCCTTTCCATGTAGTTGGAGGGAAAGGTGTAGTCACGCTGGATAAAGAGAGAGATTTCGTCGGGCTGGAGGGGCAGTAAACCCCAGGCGGGGGTGTTGGTGCGATGGACCCAGTTGCGCACGCCCATTCCGGGTCGGATGAAAGCTTCCAGAAAGCGAGTCCAGTGAACGGCGTCACGGCTCGACATGAAGACGGCGTCGGAGCATCCGCTTATGTCCCCCTCGTCGAAGGGCTTCATGGTCTTCCACGGAAGGAAACGTCGGGGAAAGGCGAGGTAGATGTGGGGAGCCCGGAAGTAGGGCCAGGTCGCATTGGTGTAAAGGTGTTCCGGAGGAGCTTCGCCGAATTCCCCCCACTGACCCTTTGTCCAGTTCCTGAAATCGGTGGAGAAAGACGTCCTGATGGTACGGACGCCGCTCGCGAAGTCCCGGTAGACACAGACGTAGCGTTCGTTGACCGTATCCCAGAATGTCAGGTTGGGGGAGTCGAAGGCACCGTCGGTGAGGATAGGCTCCTCCTGCATCTGCTTCCAGCGGATTCCATCAGGCGAGGTGAAGGCGAATAGCCCACTTCGTCCCTCCCATCGGTCCGGGCCTACCGCTTTGTAACGTTCCTGATCAGGCGCCGCCGGATTGGTGTCCTTGACGACCATGAAGGACGCTGATCCGGTTCCCATCCAGACGATGTTGTTCTCCTTGGAGCCATCGAATTCGATGAGTCCCAGGTTGGGCCGGGTCCAATGGACACCGTCCCGACTCTCGGCGTAGCAGGCGGTGTGAGGATGTTCGGGGACGACCACCTCGCCCGGCTTTAGTATTGACTCCAGCGCGTATCCTGCATGAGAGCTGCCACGGTAGTACATTCGGTAGAGATCGCCATCCTGGAAGACCACGGCTTCACTGCCGCTCGTAACCCCCTCCCAGGGCTGGTCGAATACCATCACCTTTCCTGCGGACTGGGGAGTGTGGAGCTTCAACTCCAGGCCTTCCATCGAATCGGTGAGGTAATCGTCGACGAATAGCTCCAGTCTGGAGCCGAGCTCCAGGGTCGAAGTTGAGGGCTCTTCATCGTGATGCTCCAAGGGGGCGGCAGAGACGGAGATCAGGGTCAGGGAGATCAGTGGGATCAAGCGTTTCATGTTGTCTAGTTCCTCGGAGTCGATTTAGGAGGCGGCGTCAGGGTGTATTGGAGGCATCAGCTATCGAGAGCCGAAACCTCGCCCGGATTGGGTCTGGCTGCTGGTTTTGCTGAAACAGGATCCAGATCACGTCGCCCCGCCCATCGGGACGATAGAGGCGCAGCGTGGCGTCCCATCGGCGGGTCTCTTCCTGATATTGGGGCAGGCCGGTTTTGCTTTTATGGCGCTCGGCGTCGGTGCCTACGGGATTGGAGGTAGAGCGCAGATGGATGGTCCCCACCACCGGATACCCGAGATCTCCCTCTCCTTGGGGACCTTGTTCCAGCTGCCCTACGGTGACGGCTTTCTTGCCCCCGGCTGACACGAAGTGAAGAGAATAGCTCCCGCTTTCGGCCCTTACTTCCAGGTCAAACGGGCCTTTCTCCAAGCGGCTCCCTTCGGGGGTCTCGAGACTCAGGGGCAAGTGCACTTTGCCCGTGAACGGGGGGACGCTCTCGGCTCTTGGGTCCTCGGCCCAAACCGAGGTCAGGAGCAGCAGAAGGGCGCCAAGAGAAACCAGCTCACGCGGGTATCGCAAGCGAGCCCCCCGTCAGTCTCCGCGCCAGGTCGGGACCTCGCTCGCCGGCTTCTCCCACGCCGCTGAGACGCCTTTCCAGGCCCTGGAAGAAGTAGGTCAGCTTGTGATGATCCAGTCCCAGCAGGGTGAGCATGCAAGCGTGCAGGTCATTGACATGAATCTTGTCGTCGACGGCGACGAAGCCCAGGTCGTCGGTGGCTCCGATCGCCTGGCCGCCCTGGATACCCCCTCCGGCCATCCAGGCGCTGAAGCCAAAAGGGTTGTGATCGCGGCCATCCTTACCCTGCATCACGGGAGTACGGCCGAACTCTCCCACCGAGACTACGAGCGTGCTTTCCAACATTCCTCGCTGTTTGAGGTCCTCGAGCAGGGCGGCGATGGGCTGGTCTGCCTTCCAGGAGTTCTTGAGGTGGTTCTTGTCACACTCGCCGTGGGCGTCCCAACCATCGCTGTAGAGTTGAACGAAGCGCACCCCTCGCTCTACCATGCGGCGCGCGAGCAGGCACATGCTACCGAACTTCTGGGTCTTCTCTTCCTCGATTCCGTACATTTTCTTGAGGTGCTGGGGCTCTTGGGAAAGGTCGATCAACTCGGGCGCCGCCATCTGCATGCGGAAGGCCAATTCGTAGTTCTCGATCCGAGCCTCCAGGCGGCTGTCCCCAGGACGAGATTGGAGATGATCTCGGTTCCAGTTCTTGACTCGGTCCAGGAGTGCCCGCTGCCGCTGCGGGCCGATCTGGGTAGGCGGACTCAGGTTCTGGAAGGGCTTCCCCTCCGTGTTGATCAGCGTTCCCTGGTAGATGGCCGGCAAGAATCCAGTCCCGAAAAGGGAGGTGCTGGAGCGGAGGACGTCGTCCGTCATCACGATATAGGAGGGTAGGTTGTCGGTTTCACTCCCGAGCCCGTAGAGGACCCAGGAACCCATGCTGGGGCCACCTAGAAGGAGGGTGCCCGTGTTCAGATAGGTCAGAGCAGGACCATGGATGAACGACTCATGGTAACAGGATCGCAGAATGGCCAGATCGTCGGCATGTCCGGCCAGGTGCTCGAAGAGATCTGAAATCTCGATACCGGACTGCCCCCGCTTCTTGAAGGTGCGACGGCTGGCCATCAGTTTGGACTCATAGGGGTGAATCTGTGCCAGCTCCAGATCGGTTCGGAAGCTGGGAGGAAGAGGTTGTCCGTGATATTTCTCCAAGGCCGGCTTGGGGTCGAAGCTGTCCACTTGGCTCAGGCCCCCCTGCATGAAGATGAATATCACGCTCTTGGCCTCGGCCGGGAAGTGGGGTGGCCTGGGGGCCAGAGGGTTCGCCAGGGATCTGCCAGCGGCACCCATCAGAGGCTCGTTCTGGAGTAGGTTCCCCAGTGCCAGCGACCCGAATCCGAACGAGGAAGTCCTCAAGAAGTCGCGTCTGGAGCTGACCTTGAGTTGTCCCCGGCAAGACGTGTGCTTCATCTTCACCTCAATCCACGAAGAGGAACTCGTTCAAATTGAAAACCGCCAGGCAAAGCTCAGTCAAGCCTTGAGCCTGTGCCCGATCGATGCTCGCGAGCTCGCTTGGACTCCCCTTCGGCAATTCGCTCCAACCCTCCCCATCGGCGCTGGCGATGGCCTTCAGAGACTCACGTACTTCGTCGGCGTCAGGTTTGCGACCGAGGGCCGCCTCCCAGGCCTTGTGCACCCATTTCTGGGGGTCGTCTCCGCCCTCCCGTATCAGTCGGCCTGCAAAAATCAAAGCCTGCCGGAAGACGGCCTGGTTGTTCATCAGCCAGAGAGATTGTGGTGCCACCGTAGTCACGGAACGCTCCGGACAACTCACAGCCGGGTCCGGGGTATCGAATTTCTGGAACATGGGGAAGACGAAGTTTCTCCGTGACAGGATGTAGATCCCCCGGCGGGTGTGCTCTGCCGGGTCGGCGGGTACGGTCCAGGCCCACTTGAGCCGAAATCCCATCAACTCATTCTCTGACAGGGGGGGAACCACCGGACGCCCATACATCTTCACATTCAAGTTCCCGGCGATCGAGTGGATGCTGTCCCACAGCGTTTCCGCTTCCAGGCGTCTGCGATTGGCGCGCCATAGATAGGCATTATCCGGGTCGGATAGTGCGTTTTCCTGGCGATGGAAGCGACTGGTCATGCGGTAGGTGGAGGACTGAAGGATGAGCCGGTGCATCGACTTGAGGCTCCAACCCTGGCGAATGAACTCGGTGGCCAACCAGTCCAGGAGTTGGGGATGCGAAGGGAGTTGTCCCTGACTTCCAAAATCGTTCGGGGTCGAGACAATCCCCCTGCCGAAATGCCATTGCCAGAGGCGGTTGACCATGACTCGGGCGGTCAGCGGGTGGTCGGGCCGCGTCAGCCAAAGGGCCAGTTTCTCGCGGTAGCGTGGACCGTAGGGGCTTTCCTCGTCGAAGTTCATTCCGTTTGCCAGGCTGGAAGGCAGGCCAGGTCCCACCTTTTCACGGGCTCGATCCAGATCGCCCCTTTCCAGAACCCTGACCTCGGGAATCAACTCGGTCTGGATATGACCCAGGACCGTAGCCGAGGGGTTGTCATAGAAGCCGTCGAAGCGCACGTTGTGGGAATTGTCCACGAGTGGCAGATCCAAGACCTTCTCGGCGATGGCCATCATCAGTTGCGCCCGCTCCTCCTTCTCCTCCGGAGTCAGGTGATCTGCCACTTTGAAGGTCTTGTTGGGGATGAGCTTGGTCAGCGCTTCCTCCAGGGGAGCGGCCAGTTCCTTCTGCTCTTCTGTTCGCTCTGCCTCGGGTACCTCATAGGCCCTGACGACCTCGGGAGGAAACTCGGTCTTTTTGGCCGCGGTGAGGCGCTTCTCGACCCTCGCCTGGAACATCTCGTGTGCCCGCCGCCGCTCGTCCAGGGCGATGTACTTGGGGTAGTACTCGTTGCGGTGGAACATGCTCATTTCGGTGACGACCGGAATCGTGACTGGCTGAGAGGGTGCGAAGATGGCCTGCATCCGGTAGTAGTCCTGCTGCGAGACGGGATCGAACTTGTGGTCGTGACAGCGCGCGCATCCCAGGGTGAGACCCATGAAGGCCGAGCCGGTGGTGTCCACCCAATCAGTCAAACGCTCATAGCGAAGTTTGGGCGCGTCCAAGGTAGATTCACCGATAGCAGGTCCGAATCCAAAGAGGCTGGTCCCTACTCTTGCCTCCATGTGTTCGACCTTCTCGGGTGGGATTCCATAGCTGGTTTCGTAGAGATCCAGGTTATCGGGCCAGAGCTCGTCGGCGGCGATCTGCTCCTGGACAAACCGGTCGTAGGGCTTGTCCTCATTGAAGGACTTGATCACGTAGTCCCGATAGCGCCAAGCATTGGGATAGTACTCGTCCGTCTCGAAGCCTCCGCTGTCGGCGTAGCGGACGGTGTCCAGCCAGTGCCGAGCCCAGCGCTCACCGTATTGTGGCGAATCGAGCAGGCGGTCGACGAGGTTGGAGTAGGCTTGAGGAGAGGTGTCCTCGATGAACTTTTGGACCTCTTCGGGTGTAGGCGGAAGACCGATCAGATCGACATGGACCCTTCGTGCCAGCTCTAGTTTGCCAGCCTCGGGAGCTGGCAGCAGGTTCTCTGCCTGCAGCCGAGCGAAGACGAAACTGTCGACGGGGTTTCGAACCCGAGTGGCGTATCTATCGTTCTCAGGGACAGGGGGCCGTTGTGGTTTGCGAAAGGACCACCAGGCCGAATCCATCCTGTTTGCCACTGCTGAGGAATCAGGCCAGGAGGCTCCCTGGTCGACCCAATCTTTGAGAACTCCAAGATCTGTATCTGTCAGCCGGGTTTCACCCGGTGGCATTTTGAGGTCTCCTAGGTGTGTGAGTGCCTGGTACAGAAGGCTTGAGTCAGAATCGCCAGGGACGAGCGCAGGTCCTCGGTCGCCTCCTTTGAGGAGAGATTCGCGGGTGCGCAGATCCAATCCGGCCATCTGAGTCGCACCGTGACAAGTCCAGCAATTCTGTTCAAGAATGCTCAGGGCCCGATCGTTCAAGCTGGATGAGCTATCAGAAGTCGATTTCTTGGGGGCTGCCGAAAGCGCGGCCAAAAGGAGGGTCGAGAGGAGTAACACGAAAGACGCTCTACACCAACTGTGAAAGGGTCCGTTTATGAAAGGTTTCTTCACGACTGCGGCACCGAGCGTACTGTGGTCAGGGTAGTGGTCGGAGAAAGAGTTGTCAATGTTGTCAATGTCGTCTCGACCCGTGCCTTTGCCCTTCCGTCAAACCAATCGTCTCGCCTATTTCCGACCCGGAGTGAATCTGGGAGGGTGGGTCTGAGCGCTTGGTGCAACCAGCAGATGAGGTCAGTGGGAGGGCCAGGGAGAGAGGAAGTCAGTCAACGAGGTTGAGACTGTGCACCTTTAGTAGGCAGGTCACTTCCACGCCGATGGCAAGCTCGAGATCAGCAGCAGCCTCAGGGGTCACGACAGCCCAGAGGATTTGGCCCACGTCCACTGCGACGAATACGTCTCCAGATACCTGGATGAGTTGGCGTACCCGCCCGGTCAGATGATTCCTGGAGCTCAGGTCCTTCACATCCCTGCGGCTGAGGACCACTGCTCCCGGGGAGAACTGGATGAAGAGGGGCCTGTGCTGGGGCAGTTGGCCTGATGGAAGCTGAAGCCTGTGCTTGCCGAGGCGAGCGACGGAGAGTCCATCTGATTGCTCGATCTCCTCGACGCGGAGCAGGTTAACGGGTCCAGCCGAGTCGGTCCAGCCCAGGGGTTCCGGACGGGTCAACACTTCCTCCGGCGTACCATCTGCCAACAGCCGTCCGTTGTCGATCAGGGCGACCCAGTCGGCAACCCGTCGTACCTCAACCTGAGCGTGGGTCACGAAGAGTGTGGGAATGTGCCACTCGGCCACGACCCGCTCCAGGTAGGCGAGAACCCTGGCCTTGAGGGGTGCATCCAGCGAAGCCAAGGGTTCGTCCATCAGCAGCAACTCGGGACCACTGAGGAGGGCTCGACCCAGACCAACGCGCTGTCGCTCCCCACCAGAGAGGCTTTCAGGATAACGCTCTAGCAGGCCAGCGATTTCGAGAACTTCGACCACGCGTTCGAAATCGAGTGTGCGGCGCTTGTGCCTTCTCCAGTGCTCACCGTAACGCAGATTGGACTCGACCGTCAGGTGGGGAAAGAGTAGAGAATCCTGAAAGACCACCCCTACATTCCGGGCCTCGGGTGGAAGGCACTGACCCGCCGCCGTGTCCAGGAGGGTCTGACCCGCGACGCAGATCCTGCCCTGGCGCGGACTCGTCAGGCCAGCGATCATCGAAAGGATGCTGGTCTTCCCACTTCCAGAAGGACCAAATAGAGCTGCAAAATGAGCTTCGAGGTTCAGTCGTAGGTCCAAGGCGAACCCACCAGGGTAGCGGTGCTGGCACTCGAACTCCAAAAGACTCATTTTCTGGGTAATCTCCCGGACAACACTCGAGCTCTAACGCTGCAGCACCGCTTGGCGGCGTTCGAGCAGTTCACTGACCCCCAGGGCCAGACAGGCCAGCAGGATCGACAACAAAACCAGCCGCCAAGCCTGATCCATTCCTTCCGCCCGGTTGGCCAAGGAGAAAACGGCTAGAGGCATGGTCCGAGTCTGACCACTGATGTTACCGGCCACCATGATGGTCGCACCGAACTCTCCCAGGCTGCGAGCGAAAGCCAGCAACCAGCCCGCAACGAGGCCACGTTTGGCCAGAGGCAGGGTGATCGTGAAGAACGCGGTGAGCGGCCCCGCTCCCAGGCTGCGAGCGGCTGATTCGAGGCGAGGGTCCGTCTGCTGAAAAGCCAAGCGGATCGCTCGAACCATCAAGGGAAAACTGACAACCGCAGCCGCCAGAACCGCTCCGGTCCAGGTAAACACGATCCTGACTCCGAACCACGAAGCAAGGAGGCTACCAACCGGGCCCCGGGGAGAAAAGCAGATCAACAAAAGGTACCCGGTCACGACCGGTGGCATTACCAGGGGCAGGTTGACCAACGCATCCACCATCCACTTTACCGGCGAGCGGCTGCGTGCCAGCCAGTAAGCGGTCAGCACCGCGATCGGAAGTCCCGCCGAGGCAGCGCTGAGGGCTACCTGAAAACTCAAGCTCAGAGCCGACCATTCCTCGGCGGTCAAGAAGGGGTTAGGAGGTGTCATGGGGAGCCTGCCCCTGGAGGACGAATCGTGAAGCCGAACCTTTTGAAGACGGCGCCGGCAGCAGCGGACTGAAGGTGTCGGAAGAGCGGTTTTGCGCCAGCTCTGCTCTGAGCTGCCTTCAACAATACCAACGGATAGATGATGGGATCATAGGATCCCAGGGGGACATCGAAAAGGACTCTGACACCTGCGCTGATGGCGGCATCGGTGGCGTAGACGATCCCGGCTTCTGCCGCACCCTGTTCTACGTACGCCAGCGCCTGGCGAACGTCCGCCCCAGCCACGACCTTCGTCTCGAGCGTCGACCAAAGGCCAAGGTTAACCAGCGCCTGCCGGGCATAGATCCCTGCCGGGACGGCGCTGGGATCGGCCAACGCAAGATGCTCAAAGGGTAGCCCTGCCAGCTCCCCCATCGTCGTCACTCCTAATTTGGATTCGGCCTGGACGATAACCACCAGACGGTTCCCCAACAGATCTGCGCGATCAGCAACCAGACCCACCTTTTCCAGGGCTTCGACCCACTCGACATTCGCCGAAAGGAAAACGCTTGCCTCAGCACCGTGGATGATTTGCTGGGCCAGGGCCGAGGAAGAGGCAAAACTGGTTAGCACTCGGGTCTCGTTCTCTGCCTGAAAAGTCTGGCTCAGATTTTCCACTGCGTCGGTGGTGCTGGCGGCCGCGAACAACAGGACGGTTTGGGGCGACGGGTTCCCACAGCCGGCAGCGATCAGGAATGCCCAGAGCAGGAGCAGAGGAAGACTGTTCGAATTCGCGCCTCTGGATGCTCTTTTCATGGATCTGTTGGATAGTACAACAACTTGGACTTTCGTACGCTCACAGGTGCGGAGCCGCGCTCGATTATTCGGGGGGAACTTCAGTGTCGAGGACGGGGAGATTGTGCTGCTGACCGTCCGGCGTAGCGGTGGGCTCCAGGCCGCCGTCCGAACCAGAGGCTCGGAAGAATAAGACTTCGGCCTGGAGGCCAAAGCTACGTTCGCCAAGGAAGTTTCAGCTTAATGGAGGTTGGAACATGCTAAGGTGCAGATCAAATGCTTGGACTCATCTTGGCCCTGTGCTGGATGCTGATGCCGCTGCTGTGTGCGGAGGGACTTGGTGGTATCTCGGGCGAGCCGTACTGGCCGCAGTGGCGCGGACCTCTGGGCACGGGCGTGGCCCCCACGGCAGATCCGCCCGTTGAGTGGAGCGAGGACAAGAACATACGCTGGAAGAGAGCGCTGCCGGGCCTCGGGCATTCCACGCCGATCATCTGGGGTGATCGCATCTTCTTGACTACGGCAATTCCCCTCGGCGAGCCGCTGGACCCCAGACACGACAATGCTCCTGGCTCACACAGTAATCTGCCGGTGACGCGCAGACACAAGTTTGTGGTGCTTGCCATCAATCGCAGCGACGGGAGCATTCGCTGGCAGCGAGCGGTACATTCCGAGCTTCCGCACGAGGGTGGACATTACACCGGGAGCCTGGCGTCCGCTTCATCGGTCACTGATGGCGAGCGGCTTCTGGCCTTCTTCGGTTCGCGTGGGATCTACTGCCTGGACCTGGACGGGAAGCTGCAGTGGAAGAAGAACCTGGGAGCGATGCGAACCAAACATGGTCATGGAGAAGGTAGCTCGCCGGTACTCCACGATGGGACCCTGGTCATCAACTGGGACCACGAAGGCCAGTCCTTCGTGATGGCGCTCGACAAGCGAACCGGAAGACAGCGCTGGAAGATCGCTCGTGACGAAGTCACCTCGTGGGCTTCTCCCACTAGCGTCGTGCAAGATGGCACTCCGCAGATCATCATCGCTGGAACCGATCGCGTACGCGGCTACGATCTGGCGAACGGAAGCGTTATCTGGGAATGCGGGGGGCTCTCAGACAACATCGTTGCCACACCAGTAGCCGGCGAGGGTATGGTGTTCGTCGGCAGCAGCTACGATAAGCGGGTTCTGTTGGCCATTGGTCTTGCTGGAGCCAAAGGGGACATCACCGGAACAAAGCATGTTGTATGGTCGCGGTTGCGCCGGACGCCCTACGTTCCATCGCCGCTGCTCTATGGAGGGTCGCTCTACTTCCTCGCTCACTACCAGGGGGTTCTGTCACGAGTCGTTGCCAAGACCGGCAAGGATAGTCCCGGGCCCCTTCGGCTAGAAGGTATAGGCAACGTCTATGCCTCTCCAGTGGGAGGGGCGAATCGCGTCTACGTTACCGACCGCAGCGGGACAACGCTCGTAATCAGTCACGATGACAGACCCAGAGTCCTGGCGCGCAACCGGCTGCAGGACAGCTTCAACGCCTCTGCCGCGCTAGTGGGTCGCGAGCTCTACCTGCGAGGCGAAAAGAACCTCTATTCGATCAGGGAGACATCGAGCAGGCCCCGAAAGTAGGTAACCATCCCCGTTTCCCGCAACAGAGGAATCAGCATTTGAAGAGGAAGAAGAGAATTTTTGGCGAGTCGTTCCTGGTAATAGTTGCCTCGTTACCCTTCCTGGTGGCTGCCGAACAGTGCCTCTGCGGTCTCGAGATCGGATACTCGGTCAATCTTCAGCTGAGAACGGAGCACCGCTGCCAGGTAGAAATGCGGATCCGAGGGATCAACCATCCCTATCTGGATCTGTCGCTCCCCGCCTGGACCAACCTCTATCAACTGAGGAATTTTGTCGACAACCTCAGTGACGTCAGTGTCGTGGACGCGGCTGGTGAGCCGTTAGAAGTTAGGCGTATCGGGAGCCACACCTGGCGCGTCAAGACCGATGCGGTGGCATCACTCAGCGTTCGCTACCAGGTCTTCGCCAACGTACCGGGGGACTTCTACAGCCTGATCGATGAGAACCACGCCTTTCTCAACGGAGCCAACGTTTTCCTCTACCTGCAGCAGCATCGCCACATGCCTCATCGGGCAGAATTCGAGGATCTGGATCCGACGTGGCGCATCGCCACCGGACTCGACCAGGACGGATCGGAGATTGCTTTCCGGGCCCAGGATTACGATCATCTTATCGACTGCCCGTTCGAGATCAGCGACTTCCAGAGAATCGATTTTCGTTCCCACGGTGTAGATTTCGAGATTGTTTACCACGGCCAGCGAGGAGTGGAGGAGCCGGAGAAGTTTCGCTCTACCCTCGAACCCCTAGTAGAGACCTCGTTCCAGCTTATGCAGGATGTCCCACTGAAACGCTATGTCTTCATCTACCACTTCACCGGGGTCAAACGCGGGGGAGGTATGGAGCATCGTAACTCTTCCGCCATCAATAAACCTCCAGCCGTCGAGCCCATCACCTCGGCTCGGAACTATCTGGGCATTGCCGGAGTCTCGGCGCACGAGTTCTTTCACCTCTGGAACGTGAAGAGGATTCGACCGCACCACTACCTCGAGCCCGATTGGACTCGACCCATCCCGACCCCGGCGCTCTGGTTCAGTGAGGGGTTTACCAGCTACTACGGAAGTCTCATTCTGCTCCGCTCTGGCCTTTACACTCCGGCCCGCTTCTTTCGCTCCATAGCGGGGCGGATTCGAGCAATCGAAGGAAGATCTTCGCATCGGTCCCTGAGCGTTGAAAGGGTCTCCGCCGACGCCTGGCGCTACCCTGAACCCTCCTACCTTCTCCCTGAGAACAGCTACAGCTATTACAGCAAGGGAGCCGTGCTGGCATTCTTGGCGGACCTGAAAATTCGGTCGGAGACGAAGGGACGCCGTTCCCTGGATGATGTCATGCGCTTCTTGAACTGGTTCTACGCTAAGCCGGGAAAGGGGTTTAAGCCCCAAGACCTACCCCGTGTCTTCAGTTCGTTGTGCGAATGTGACTTCAGCGAGTTTTTTCAGAATTACGTGAGCGGTACGGACGCCCTACCCTATGAGGAATACCTGGCGCTAGCGGGATTGGAACTGGTTCGTGGAGAGAAGGCCGCTACCGACTTCGGCTTCGAGGCCCCCAACGGCGAGCCGCCAATCGTTGCACGGATCGACGAGGACTCAGCGGCCGCTGAAGCCGGGCTCCAATTGGCGGACGTGGTCCGGTCCCGATACCGTGGAACGGAAGCCGGGGAAGAGGTATCGTTGAAGATCTCGCGGGACGGCCGGGAGCAGGATCTCAGTTTTGTGACAGGCAAAAAGCAGGTTCTCAGCATCCAGATCCGCAGCCTGGAGGATCCAAGTCCGGCCCAGCGCCGCGTCCGTAAGGGTCTAGTGGAAGGGGACCGGGAGCCTTCAGAGAGCAGTGATCAGTAATTATCAGTAATATCAGTAAGCAGTCCCGGAAACAGCAGCAGCGAACAGAGCCGCGAGCGACTTGAGCAGTTAGCAGTATGAGGCCAAGTTCCGAGGAGCGACCGGTCAGCAGCACAATCTCGCCGGAGACAAGATCCACCTGTCACACAAACCGAAGCCCCCGTTGACCCCCCAGGCCTCGATTTTCCTGATAGTCCAGCTCCTTCTTCGGCAATCCCACCAACTTGCCATCCTCTACCCAGGCCTCATCGCCACCGTAGAGACTCTGGATCAGCAGGTCAGTGAGACGATCCAAATCTACTAGATGGCCAGGCTCCTGTGAGAGATCCGTTGTCTCCTTGGGATCGTTTTCGATATCGAAGAGCTGGCGATGATTTCCCGTTGGGTAGTAGATCAGCTTGAAACTTTCGCTGCGAATCATGCGTGTGGCCTCCGCTCCCTCGGAGTGCTCACCGTACAGATGATCCCGCCTCTGTTGTCCTGCCAGAGAGAGTCCGTCGACGGTCTCGGGAATAGGTAGGTCGCAGAGATCCAATAGAGTGGGCATCAGGTCTCCGAACTCTGCCAGACGATTATCCTGGCTGCCGCTCGAGAATCGGTCATCGTGGCTCAGCGGGACCATCACCAGGGGAATCTTGGCCGACATCTCGTAGAAGGGCATCATGGTCCAGAGTCCGTGCTCTCCTACCATGTGTCCGTGGTCACTGGTGAAGACGAGGATCGTATCATCCAGGATGCCTTCCTCGCGGAGGGTTCCCACGACCATGCGGATCTGATGGTCGATGTGGGTGATGGTGGCGTAGAAGGCGCGTCGAGCTAATTCCAACTCCCGCCAGGCCGCACCCACCAAAGCGCTGCGGTTGAGGTTGCGGGTTTTGATCATGTAGGGAAGTTGCCCGAGATCCGCCGACCAATCTCCGGTTGCGGGACGGTCCATCTCCAGGTCTCGATAGAGGTCCAGATAACATTGGAGGGGCGTCATGGGAGGGTGGGGAGCAGAGAAGGAGAGATACCAGAAACCCGGCTTGCGAGTGTCCCGACGGTGGATTGTCCGACACATCTCCCTGGCCGCCCAATTGACGGGATGGCAATACTCGGGTAGATGCCAGGGCCGGCTCAGGAAGTCATTGTGTGCCATGCCGCCTGCGTACTCCATGCCGGGATAACCCTGCTCTGCGAGAAAGAGCTCGTAGTCATCGGCGCGGCCCTCCAGATGGCGGCGTCCCTGCTCCTCTAATAGGACATCGTCGAACCCGATCCGGTTGCGTTGAGGATAGACATGAAGCTTTCCCACGGCGAAGGCCTGGTAGCCTCCATCGCGGAAACACTGCGGCAGGGTCTTTGCCTCCGGAAAGGGCGCTCGCTCCTGAAAGGACCGATCCCCGTGGGAGCGGGCCGTCATTCCGGTCATGAGAGTTCGGCGAGCCGGAATGCAGGAAGGACAGGCTGAGTAGGCGTTGGTGAAGGTGACACCATTTCGGCGCAGCTGGTTTACCGTGGGCGTGATGAGGACCGGATGAGGGACGGTTCCGGTCAGGGGGCCACCCCAGTGGTCGGTACAGATCAGGAGAACGTTGGGTCTGGAACCCATTCGTGGCTACTCGATCGTGGGCGCCAATGGCCCTAAGACCTGGGCTGATTCGGGCCCTTGTGGAAAAGGAGCGTTTCAGTGGACGGTCGTAGAGTGATGCGAATCCTGTTCAGTAGGACTCTCTGCCATCTCCCCGGCAATGGAAACCAATATACTCCTGCTGGCAGATGCCATCGCCTCCAACAAATGGTCCAGGTCGACTCCTTGATCCAGGTGAGTGTCGCCCCTGTTGAGTGCCGCCAGGATCTGGGACAACAGGGACATCATCTGGGTGAGGACAAGACCTGATTTGCGGCCCAGCATCTCAGGATGGGTTCCCCGCTCGTCGTGCTTCCGAAGCCACTCGAGATTCTCGTCCAGGATCAGGAGAGCGCGGGTGCGATAGTTCCCAGCCCTCTGATCAATCAGTGGGTCGTACTCCTGCCTGACTCGCTCCCAAACGAACTCCACCTGCTCAGTGAACTCTTGGTAGGCACTCCCTGGACGCGTTTTGCGCCCGCGCAAGATCCGATCCAGGACGGCTTCGAGGCTGGTACCTCCTCGGTGAAGCTCATCTCTCATATAGGCCTCTACCTCGAGACCGCGCAGGGCAATACCCAGGGAAAACAGTGCTGGATCGAGCGGGTGCGAGGAGGCGATTGAAGCAGAATCGGAACCCTGGCTTCCGAGAATTGAACCTTGCTGGTCAGTCATTCCGGGCCAATCTCCCAGTCAGTGCCTTCTCTTCCACCGAATGTGGGGATCATACCTATGACCGGTGACGCGTTGTGTTACGCTGCACCCGATCATGCTCGTGGAACTTCTGGAGTTCTTGCTGCCCAGGGAACCAGATCGGGATCCAGGCTTCCGTCAGGAGATCCGAAGACTGGCAAGGCGCTCGCTCTGTAAGAGGTAGCCTCACTCGAGAAGGTAGCGATATGACAAACGACCGGAAAGACGGGTGGACCTTCCTGCACGTTAACGACAGCCACATGGGTACGCCCCGCTCGTATCGCTTTCGTCCGGCAATCAACCGACGCTGGGTGGCGATCAGGCGTCAGATGTCGGGGATCGATGCCGAGTTCCTTCTACATGGAGGCGATTTGACGCGCGATGGCGAGACCCACGAGTTCGAATACCAACAGGCGCGAGAGGATCTGGGCATGCTTCCGTTCCCTGCCTTTGTCATCCCGGGAAACATGGACGTTGGCAACAAACACGCGTTGCAGAATGGAGCCAAACCCAAATGGGCCGAGCTGGGATTGGATTGGAACGACCCAGACTGCAACATGACCTCGCGAAGCCTCGACTTCTTCTCTTCCTATTTCGGACCCATTCACTGGACATTCCTGTATCGCGGCGTTCGCTTTACCGGCTTCTTCGCGGCGCTGGCCGGATCGGGGTTGCCGCAGGAGGAGCGTCTCTGGCGAATGCTCGAGCGAATACCGGAGCTGCCGCCGGCCCGACAGCACGTGGCGATGATGCACTACTGGCCTTTCATGGAGCAGCCCGAGGAACCAGCATGGGACCTGACCGATCCGGATCAATACGACAACTGGTATTTTTCCATTGACTCACCACACCGCCGGCGGCTATGGGAGCTGCTGCGGGCCAGTCGTGTGGATATCCTCTTTTGTGGCCACGTTCACACCGGTCGCCCGGTCCAGGTTGTCGACGGCATCCGGCTCTATCGGACTCAATCCGCCGGAAATTCTGCTCAACTCGTCGAGCGCTGGTCCGACGCTGATACTCGCTATGGTTTCCATCGAGGTGACGTCACCGAGGAAGGAATTCACGTATCCTTCGTCCTCGGCGAGGATCAGTGCGAGGAGTTCAACAGCTACGGCCCCATGGGGCACCCGGGGATCAAGACACGCGACTACTCCATAGCGAGGGAAAATCCCCCACTCGTACCCCATTGGCACGGATGAGATTCGACTCGAACGGTCAACATCGATAGCGGCGAGAATCTCGGAGGAGTGCCCTTACTACGCCGGGCACTGCTCGAAGTTCAGCTTCGAGAGACAGGTCTTTAAAACGCACGGGACCTACCACCTGAACGATCGCTCCGGGTGGAAGAAAGCTGCTTGTTCCTTTTCGCCGGCACTCGCCTGGTACCGCTCTTTTCGATCCAGGTAGAGGCGGTGTTGCGGTTGGTGTGTCCAGCCGGCAATGCGCCTTCGGGTCAAGTGCGAGTCGGCGTTGGAGTAGTCGATCGCCATGACCGTATTTCCGCGCCATTCGGTCTCGGTCCGAAAGCCGATCACCGGGTCGGATTTCGGTCCCAGGTAGTCGCCGATGCCGCCGCCCTCCTGCTGGGGAAGCATGACGATCTCCTCTGTTTTCTTCTCCCGCAGCGGATACTTCAACTCGATCTTGCTCCCCGCACGGACCCGCCGAAAGACGAGGTAGTCCCCTTGTTGAGTCGGATCCGCGGGTGCACCGTCCACCCAGGACTCAATCCGGTCGGCGTAGGAGGGCTTTCTGATCTTCACAGCAAACCCTTGAAGGGCTCATGACTGGTCACAGATGCCGTCGGGGTGTCCAGGCTGAAGTGGAGATTGACGGAGAGCCCGTCTGGGTCTTACGTCACCTAGTGTCGACGCGGCCTCAGACACTTGAAACCGTAGACAGTGGCCTTTTTCAGATAGAGCTTGAGACGGACCGTTCCACGACGCAGATGCTCTTTCAGGTCTTCCTGACCCTTCCAATGGACGGTCAGCTCATGACCAGCCCCGGTGATGGGTTCGGAGTCGTCGCGGGAAAAACCTTCCAGAACCTGACCTGAATCGTCCAGCAACTCGGACTGGATCGATCCTCCCTCGGCGTTGGCGTTGAGGTGGAAGAGACTCGAATCGCTGCGGACTCGTAGACGATGGGTCAGGAGGGTGCCTTCGGACTCTGCTTTCAACCCCAAGAAGGCCCCTGGATCCAGGAGCGCGACGCCCATGCCCCGATCTCCGCCAGAATCGTGGAGTGGATTGGTGCTGGCATGGTAGAAGATTGCAGTCTTGTCCCCGATGGTTGCATCGGCCGGGATCGGCATGATGTACCCGGCATCCCATTTTCCCTGCTCGGACGAACCCATGAAGGGCTGACGCACGCGATGCCAGTCGATTCCGTCCCGACTGACGCCCAACTCGCCATACATTTCGTGGGAAACCTCGTCGAAGCCTCCCTGCAGCATGATGTACGTGTTCCGGGCTTTAGAAACCTTGAAGATTCCCGGAGTGTAGAGGTGCCAGGTGGGAGGGTCCGCTGCATCGGGTGTGTGGACCGTCCTGGGGCGGGACCAGTGGTAGCCATCAGGGCTGGTAGCACGTGAGATGGAACGGAGTCCCCTCTCATGGCTGCGAAAGTAGCCGACGAAAGCTCCGATGCGGTCGTCCCAGAAGAAGATGTTCTGGGAATCGAAGGGTCCCAACCGGTTTCCGTAACCGCTCGAGGTCCAGTTGACCCCGTCTGGCGAACTTGCCATGTGGGCAGCCCGGCCCCGGAAATCCCAGCTCTGGAGCATCATT
This sequence comes from Acidobacteriota bacterium, assembly GCA_965218775.1. Taxonomy (GTDB): domain Bacteria; phylum Acidobacteriota; class UBA6911; order RPQK01; family JAJDTT01; genus CAUZIZ01. The sequence goes on from CBDCLS010000003.1 coordinate 987,474, forward strand.
TTATAGCGGCGCTTGGGGTCAGGATCGGCATAGTCCTTCTCCACCCAGTACGAAGGTGTCCCCCTGATCCCTTCATGTTCGTGCAGGACGATGTTGTTTGCCTTGGAGCCTTGGTACTCGACGATACCCAAAGACGGTTTCTCCCACTGAAAGCCGTCCCTGGAGGTGGCGTACATGCACCAGCTCTCGTTGCCTCCTCCGCCCGGCTTGGGACGGATCACCTGGTACCACATCTTGTAAAGCCCCTCTTCCCGATCCTGCATCACACACGTGTAGTTCAAGTTCCCCACTTCCCAGGGCTTGTCTTTGACGAGGATTGGATTCCCGGGATGCTTGCGGATCGTGCCCGGGGTGAGAGTCAGTCCCTGGGTTTCGGCTACCAGGTAATCATCGTGAAGAAAGAGATCGGTCCGATTTGATTCTGGGCCCAGCTGGACAACACGTGACTCGCTTGCGCCGTGGCTTTTCGCCAACCCTTGGCTGCACGAGGCCCCTAATCCCAACATCAAGAAGAGCAACGGATACATTGGAGCACTGGTTCGAAACCTGACGCGGGAAGCAGGTTTAGATTGTCCGCTAACTCTCATCGATTCATTCTCCTGGCTTCAATCAAGTTGGGGCCGCCCTCGGTAGGGGACCTGATAATGGTTGTGCTTCTACCAGCGGTGGCGATGGGGTCCGAAATCCGCTTCATAGAAAGGTGAGATCATTCTGCCCGGCTCGACGATCGAATCGATCTGCACTAGATCTTCCTCCGAGATCGCCACGTCCAGGGCGCCCAGATTATCTTCCAATTGCGCCACCGTTCGGGGTCCGATAATGGGACTCGTGACTCCTGGCTGAGCGGCACACCAGGCCAGCGTCAACTGGGACATGGTGCAACCCTTCTCCTGGGTTAGCGGCTCGAGCGATTCACACGCCTGGAGGGCCCGCTCGTTCCAACGAGGCGACAGAAGGGGGTCGTTGGCCGCGTTGACGAATCGGCTGTCTGGTGGCGGCGGGGCGTCTCGACGGTACTTGCCGGTCAGTAACCCTCCTGCCAGCGGACTCCAGGGTAGAATCGCCACATCATAGGTACGTGCCATGCGCAGCAACTCGCGCTCCGCACGGCGATCCAGGAGATTGTAGGCCGGCTGCTCCGAGACGAAGCGGTTCAGGCGCAGCTCCCGCGAAGCCCACAGCGATTCCATAAGCTGCCAGGCGGCAAAGTTGCTGGTCCCCACATAGCGCACCTTACCTGCCCGGATCAGGTCGTCGAGCGCCTGCAGGGTCTCATCTATGGGGACGTCGGACTGAGGCCGGTGAATCTGGTAGAGGTCAATGTAGTCGGTTTTGAGACGACGGAGGCTGATCTCGCACTGTTCCAGGATGTGGCGCCGGCTGTTGCCGAAGGCGTTGGGATCGTCCTCGGATACCCTGAAATGCACCTTGGTGGCAAGAACGAGTCGCTGGCGCTTGCCGTTCCTACTGAGGGTCTCCCCCACATACTCTTCACTCAATCCAGCCTGGTAGGCGTTGGCCGTGTCTAGGAAGTTGACTCCCATGTCGATGGCCCGGTCGATGATGGCGGCAGACTCCTCGCGGCTGGCCTTGCCACCAAACATCCAACATCCCAGACAAATTGGACTGACCTGGACTCCAGTTCGACCCAGGAAACGATGCGCCATTCACACTCCTCGTCCGTGAGAGCTTGTCGAGATCCGGCCACAAGGCCCGGTTCAACAGAGGGTTCGGATCGATACGACCTTGCCCCAGAACCCAGGCCGAGTCAAGTGTGGAAGCGGTTTGAGGCGGTGAGTTAAGATAGGGGCACAAGTGATGGTCTTGCCCGTTAGCCTTTGGTTACCAGACGGAGGGATTGAATGAACCCGAATTGCCTTGAACACTGCCTGAGTGAGTCGGAGTACAGTCATTTCGAAGAGTTCGGGTACCTGATGATTGAGAACGCCATATCTGCGGATCGGCTGAAGCGTTTGAGCCAGGTCTGCGATCGAATGCTGGCTCTGAAGCGAAGCGACGGCCTGGGGCAATGCACCTCCTTCGACGAGGTGGACTTGATCGGCAAAGACCCTGTCTTTCTAGAGATGATCGATTGTCAGACTACCTTCCCGAAAGTCTGGGGAGTCCTGGGCTGGAACATCTATCTCTATCACACTGGCCTCATCGTGAACCCTCCGAGCGATCTCAATCCCGCACCTGGCATCCCCAGCGTGGCCTGGCACCAGGACAGCATGCGAGTCAACGATGAGATCGAGTCGAGTCCCCGGCCCCGTCTTTCACTGAAGGCCGTTTACCTCATCAGCGATGTTTCGGAACCGGGCCGTGCCAATACCTGGATCGTTCCCGGGTCGCATCTCAAGGATGAAATCGAGATCCCGGAAGACGGCCAATCCAACCCACCCGGTGCCATTCCAATCTGCGGCACTCCAGGTACTGCCTTTCTGTTGGATCGTCGCCTCTGGCACAGCCGCAGCCGGAATCAGTCTGAGTTCACCCGCAAGGTGCTGTTGATGGGGTACAGCTACCGCTGGCTGCGACCCAAGGATGAGATGACGGTCGAGCACCTGTATCCGATGCTCGACCCGATTCAACGCCAGATCCTGGGCGAATGTCCCAGCAACGACAGCCGCTACGCCCCGGCTGAGGACGATGTACCTCTGCGCAGTTGGCTGAGGGAACACCGTCCCAAGGATGCCGGCTGGACGCCGAGACGATCGCGGCAATCCTATCGCCCTGACATACCAACAAGATCTAGCTGATTACCTGACCTGGAGCTTCATTACTTCCGCGCCTTCGGAGTTCGCATGTTCGGTGTTCTGCGGTTCGTGATTCAGCCTAGCCTTCTTCCTTGCTCTGGAGAAGGCAACCGATAAATGCTGAACCACAGAATATCGAACAAGCGAATGTCGAAGGGAAGAGCTGAAACCCTTACTGGTCCTGTCCTTTGAACAGCTCGACGACTACCAGGCTGTAAGTCTGCAGCCGGGACACGGTGAACCGGATACCAGAATCTGTTGTCTGGAATTCGAGCGAAGAGCTTTCCTCGCCGTCTGGCGAGAGGGTGAAGACCTTCTTGGCCTGCTTTCCCCTTAATCCCAGGCGGATCTTCACAGCTTTGACTTCAGGGTTTTCCTCGGCTCCGTAGTTGATCAGGTGAAGTAAGAGACGACCCTCCCGTTTCTGACCTAGCAGCTCGGCGGTAACCGTGAGGGGCGCGTCGACCTCGAGCAAAGGATCTTCACCCCCGGCCCAGGTCACAGCATCCACCAACTCCTCCCAGTTCACAGGGAGGTGCCAGTACTCGCTGGTCATGGGCACCGCCGTAGGCTTCGCTACCGATGGCTTCACTTCCGGCACATAAACGACCCTGCCCTTTTCTAGTTGGCGCTTGACCGGCTCAATCGGGAGGATTCCGTCAGGCTGCCAAGGCCAGGGCACGTAAGCAGGTGCCTGTACCGAGAAGAGATCAGCCAGGCCGAAGTCGCGGCGCCGGTTCCTCCAGGGGGTGTAAAGGGAGGTGTGTTCGCTGGCTACGAGTCCTCCTCCGTTGTTCACGAAGACACGGATCTGGTCCATCTGCTCCTCGCTCAGGCACTCCTGGTCCGCCAGGACCAGGACTCGGTAGCGGGAGAGGTCAGCGAGATGTTTGTCGAAGATGATATCGAACGGCACCTTGGCCTGGAGCAATGCCTGCTCGAAAAGGAAGGTGCTCTGGTAGGGCCGGTCGTTGTTGAACCCCATGGTCGCATAGGAGTGGAGCACGGCCACCTCGGCCGCGCTCTCCACCTTTCGGTAATACTCGAACCGGTCTCGGTAGAACTGAATGTAGCGCCTCTGAGTCGGCGGAGGATCGGGGTACTGTTGAATGCCTCCTACCATGCCCAGGCAGCCACGATTGTAGGCCATGGATTCGGCCACCGTGAGTGGCGTTCTGAAGGTATAGCTGAAGATCTTGTTGTCCAGGATCGTAGCTGTCTTGTAGCTGCGGATCTTCGAAATCAGCACTCCTTCCGGGCTGACCCCGGCCTGGTTACCCTCCTCGGTCCAGACGATGTCCGTATTCTCCAGGAGACGCGGATAGTCCACGCCCTGCTCCCAGATAGTGTTGAAACCCGACATGCCGGAGTGAGGATTGTTCTCTACTGCAACTTCGGGATTAAGGCCGCGGATGTACTCTTTCATCTCGCGATAAAACCGGCTCATCTGGTCGCAGCGAAAGTCTGTCCACTCCTGGAAGAGGGGATCGTCTATGACGCCCAGCGGCTCCTCATGGGCGGGTGGAAGGACATAGCGAACATCGCTGAAGCCCAGCCTTCGCTTGAGCAGGTCGGGCGAGTGCTTCTGTGTCAGATAGTCCCTGAAATCCTCGATCGCCATCGGATGGTGGAAGATGGGACGGCGTGCACGGGTACTGGTGTTGTCGAAGTGAATCAGGTCGACCTTGAAGTCCTCGACCGCAAGTCGCAGCACCCGCTTCATGTAGTCGCGGTAGCCGGGGTGCTGAAAGTAGACACGTTTCCGAAAAGTCTGAGTCCTCCCGTAATGGACCGGCTGTCCCAGGTAGTCCGGCGCAAACCATTCCTGAGCCTCGGGCTTCTCTAACAGGAATGTCTCGTAGCCTACTGTGCTGCCTACGTACACACCCACTCGGAGGCCGTGTTTCTGACAGAGCTCCGCCAGCTTGCGGGCGTCAACCAGCTGTTCGCGCTCCGCCTCCAGTCCAAAGCCTTTGTAGAAGTGTAGAACGGCCATGGTTACACCCAGCTCCTTGAGCTTCAGCACCCGCTCTTCGGTGTGGGCTTTTTCGTACTCTTCCGCGTGCCAGGTGGGCATCTTTCGGTTAAGCAACCGTTTTTCTGTAATTTTCTTTAGGGCCTGTAGGGAAGAATTGCTCCACTTGTGTTTTCCAGCCGGCCAGGTTCAGGTATTGCCGGCCGGTTAACCACTCCTCGTGTATCTCTGCAAGCACAGCCGAGATGAGCCGCAGCGCCGACGCTTCGTGGGGAAAGATTCCCACCACCCGGGTTCGTCTCCGGATCTCCCGGTGCAGTCTCTCCAGTCCGTTGATGGTTCGGATCCTTCGCCACCAGCTCCTCGGAAAATCAAACACTGTCAGCCCTTCATCCACGTTCTCTTCCAGCCAGCTCACGAACTCCGGTGCAATCTTTTCGAACTTCTTGACGACTTTACCCTTGAGCTCCTCGGCATCTTCTCGAGACGGGGCATCGAAAATGTCCCGCATGGCCTGGGCGATGCGGGGCTTGTCCTCTTTGCGGCGAGCATATTGTTGGGCGTTTTTACTCAGGTGAAACTGACAACGGTTCCAGGGCACCGACGGATAAACTGCCCGCCTGGCCGCCTTCAGTCCTTCGTGATCGTCACTGACAAACAGCTCGACCCCTCTCAGTCCACGCTTGTGCAGATCTCCCAGAAACCCTCGCCAATGCACCTCCGCTTCACTGATCCTGGTGCTCAGACCCAACACCTCCCGCGTTCCGAAACGATTGACTCCTATGGCTTTCAGGATGGCCACGTCCTGCACCCTGCCGCCTCTTCGAACCTTCTCGTAGTGGGCATCCAGATACACGATCGGATACTCTCCCAGCTCCCGGCTTCGAAACTCTTCCAGCTCTTCGTCCAGCATCCCGGCCACTCTCGAGACCTGGGTGGCCGAGATCTCCAACCCACACAGCTGCTCCGTGATCTCGGTGACTTTCCTCGTCGAGACTCCCATCACATACATCTCGGCAATGGCCAGCTTCAGGGCCTTCTCCGAACGGCAACCCCTCTCCAGCGACTTGGGATAAAACCTCAACCCACGCACCTGTGGAATCTCCAAGTGCAGCTCTCCCACTCGAGTCTGAATCCGCTTGCCTTTGAATCCGTTTCGATAGCCTCGCCGACTGGCTGTTCTCTCGTACGCTTCCGCTCCCAGAAACTCGCTTCTTTCCAACTGCATGGCCACGTTGAACAGCTTCTCCAGGATTCCTCGAAAGGCTTCTGTTCCTTCCTCGATCAACTCCGCCAGGATCTCCCGTGGTACTCTCTTTTCCAGGTCTGGGTTCATTTGATTCTCCTTGCCAGATAGACGTTTCTGTTTTTGGAGAATCCTGTCCCAGACCTCTGTCTTTCCGACCCAGGCCTGACCAGAATTTACAGAAAAGAAGTTACGCTACTCATCTTTCCGACACGGCGCCGAAACAGGAACATGTCATCCCAACCACCCACGATGATGATGGGCTCTTCGTCCAGCCAGGCGGGTTTCTCCAACGCGGCGGGGGGCGGTGTGTGCTGGGGACTTTCTGCCACCGGAATACAGGAGCAGGTTATGAGCAGGACAAGGAGGGCCAGGCGAGCACCCAGTCTCGAGCCACAGATTCCAATTGAGTTCCAGGCAGGTTTTCCCATCGAGGACTCCTCCGTTGGATGTCATAGAGCCCCTGAATGGGGCTTTATCATTGAGGGGGAAGCTTCAGGTCGGGGATAAGGGAAATGATGCGAGCGCGGGAAGCGCCGGACGAGTTGTCCGCTCTCTCCTCGGAATCTGGCCTCATGTTGCGAGCCGCTCAAGTCGTTCGCGGCTCTTTGGATTCCGCTGCATCGCCCAACGCGATGAGGTCCCCAGGCGTTGGCCGGCTCCCCTTGCCGGTACTTCGAGCGTGCTTTGTCTGTCGGCGATCATCTCGTAGCCCTCTCGCATTCTTTCGGCCCTCGCGTCCTTGCCCATTCCTCGGTACACATGAAGGCACATCCGTTGGCAGACCACAGACCGCTCGGGACTTGGAGCTTGTGATTTGGAGCTTGTTTGTATCTTGTATCTTGTACCTTGGGCTTTTTAGTCATTGGTAGCCCCTTCGTCTTCATCGAGCCCAAGAGCCGTCGCGGCATTCCGCCAGAAGATGCCCTCGATCTGGGAGCGGGAAAGCTGGGCTATTTCGGCCGCGTCTCTGAGCGAGAGCAGCTGTTCGTACACCGAGAGAATAGGTCTCCCATCGCAATGAGGGAACTTGAGCTCTCCCTGATCGGCATCGTAGTGCTGCCAGGAACGACCCAGTGCGGCGTAGTGACCGTGGAAGAAGGCCGCACCGACTCCATCGGAACCCCAGAAGATGCGTTTCGGATCTTCCTTTGTTAGCAGCGTCACGTAGGGACGGACATCGGTCACGGCCGAGGTATCGTAGTGAATGTTTGGCAGGTCTCGAAGCCGCTCCACCGAGTTTCGGATGGGCCAATAGGTGAAGCTTCGGGCGCAGTGCGCCAGCAGCCACTTGATATTGGGGTAGCGTTTGGTAGTGTATTCGGTCAGATCATCCAGGTTGTGCGGGTCGGCACAGCCATGGAAGCGAGAGAGGTGCATGGTCACCCAGAGGCCGTGATGATCGGCGAATTCCATCTGCTCGTGGGGCAGGAATTCGTGGATTCGACACTGGGCGATGTCTCCCGTTACCGAATAGGTGCGGTAGGGCTTGAGGCCCGTGAACTGGGGATTGCGCAGATCGCGCTCGATGTCCTCGATCTGGCAAGCCGGGGTGACCAATCGATGATAGCGGATTCCGGGCACACCATCGATTTCCTGCTTCACCGACTGTATGTGCCTGGCAACGTCGATACCTACGACCGGCATCCCCAGGATGAGGTACTGCATCCGACGCCCCGGGTAGAGGACCTTAGCCCAGGTATTTAGCGTGGACAAGCCGGCATCGTCCCGGGTGCCCTTTTGGGGCGGCACCGGGAAATCCGAGGCCCAGAAAAAATGGATGTGTGCGTCGAGAATCCGGTCGGGCACGAAGTCGTTCAGTTCTTCTTCCCAGACTTCCCGATCACAGTCGCGATAATCGATCCGTTCTTGATTCATTTTCCTTCACTCCCAATCAACATCAGAAGCCAATAAACGCCGCATCGATCCAGGGCCAGAGGATGATGAGGGCAGCCCAACCGAGCAGAGGGATGAGCGAGAGCACGAACTTCCAGGTGAGCCTCAGGGAACTGTCCTCATTACGAAGCATCAGGCTCACCACCGATCCCGCTCCCAGGTTGACGGCCAGGGCAAGTGGCGCGATCCACTGAAAGCTGATGGGAGTGACGTCGATAGGTGTCGAAATGCCGAAATAGGTGGCTCCCTGAAGAGTTTCATACAAGCTTCCCGAAAACGCTACGAGAAGAGCCGTGGACACTCCATAAATAGCCCCCACTACCGCACCGAGAGCACGGGAAAAGGGAATGAACAGGGCGAAACAGAACAACGCAAAGAGGGGTGTCACCAGGAGGTTGGTGGTGCGCTGGGTCACTCCGATGAAGTTTCCTGGGACGTACTCCATGAAGGAGCTGCCGATCACCACCACTGCTCCCACGCTGAAGGCCAGCACTCGAGCGAGCCTCACGTGTCCCTTGTCGCTCTTCGGCTTGATACCGAAGCGATCCAGGAAGTCGGTCATGATCACGGCCGTGATCGAGTTGACTCCCGAATCGATACTGGACATGGCCGCCGCGAACATGGCAGCGACCACCAGGCCCGAGATGCCGGTCGGTAGATGGTAGGCGACGAAGAAAGGAAAGATCTTGTCTCCGTCAGTGGCCAGACTCATACCTGCGGGCAGTGCTTCGGGTCTCTGGGTGAAGTAGCCCAGCAAAGAGAAACCCACCAGAGCGAGAGCGACGCTGACGCCGGCTGACACGCAGGTCTTGGCCAGGTAGGACCGCTGTGCCGAACGGGCATCGCCGGTAGCCATGAATCGCTGAACGGCGACCTGGTCACCACCCGCAGTACAAACATGCCAGATGACACCGGTCAGAATACCTCCAAGGATCGTTACCCTCACCCGGGGATCCAGGCTGAAGGCCGGTTGAATATCCCAGCCGGGCTGCCAGCTGGTGGGGAACCAGCTGAAACCACCCAGAGAAACGCTGACCATCACCACCACCAGAAGCGCACCCCCGAGCAGGAGTACCGTCTGCAGGAAGTCGGTTACTACCACCGCTCCGAGTCCTCCCAGGGAGGTATAAATGACCGAAACGAAACCCGTGGCCAGGACGATGTAAGGGATCCACTCCTTGCCCACACCCATCATCACGGTCATGGCTGAGGCAGCGATGTAAACCAGAAGCGACATCCAGACCAGCCTTAGGATCAGGAACATTGAAGCACCCAGCATTCGAATTCCCACGCCCAACCGCTCCTCCAGCAGCTCATAGGCGCTGGTGACGTTCTGGCGCATGTAGACGACCAACAGCAGCTTGGCAACCAGCAGATATATCAAAGGCAAGACCAGTAGATTCGTGATGATGGTGCCAGGACCCTTGGCGATCATCTCGCCTGGGTAGGCCATGTAGGAAATCGTGCTCAGAAGGGTGGCGAACAGGGAGACGCCCACCAGAACGGAATTCATGTTCCCACTGCCGACGAAGTACTCCTTGATGTTTTTCTGTTTGCGGCTGTAGTAATAGCCAAGACCGATGGTGGCGGAGGCGTAGACGAGAATAATGATCCAATCCAGGATGCCGAGACCCGCTTGCGGCAGCGTTCCTGCCTCTGCTTGGATGGATTCCGCGCTCTTTCCGTAGAGCAGGTTGAGACCGCCCGCTGCGCCACTTGACAGCATGCCAATGATCACGGCGAATCGCCTAAGCGTATTAAGCATGGCTCCTTCTTCTAGATCTCACGCAAATCGGATTTCAATGGAATTCGGCTCTAACTACAACCCTTTCGCCGTCCAGCCTCCGTCGACCATGAGATCGCTGCCGGTGACGTACGAGGCTGCGGACGAAGCCAGGAAAATACATGCCCCGACCAGCTCTTCAGGTTCTCCCCAGCGTCCCAGCAGGGTGCGGCTAGAGCGTTCTTCCCGAAGGACCGGATCGGCATGGGTCCGTGCTCCCATGGCCGTGCGGAAGTATCCTGGGCAGATGCTGTTGACACGAATGTTGTGCTGTCCCCAGTCACGTGCCATGGCTCTGGTGAGCTGACGCAACCCCCCCTTGGAGGCCTGATAGGAGGGATTTCCCGGGAAACCCATCATGGCGTTGATGCTGGCGATGTGAATGATCGACCCTCCTCCTTGCTGCTTCATAGTTTCTGCTACGGCCCCGCTAAGGAGGGAGGGTGCCTTCAGATTGAGTGCCAGGGTCTCGTCCCAGACTTCGTCACCCGCGTAAGGCCGATCCTGTGGTTTGGTCATGCCGGCGTTGTTGACCAACACGTCAATCCGCCCGAAGCGCTCACAGGCGGCATCACGGATCCGCGCAGCCGCACCCTGTTCGGTGACATCGCACTGAACTGCGAGCCATCGATCGCGCGGCGCGTGTCGAAATGCTTCTCGAATCGATGAGGTACGAGCCACCGCTACCAGGCGGGCCTGATGATCGAGGAAGCCCTGTGCAATCGCGTGCCCAAGTCCACGACTGGCACCCGTCACAATGACTACGCCATCGTCGAGCGAAAACAACGAAGAAGGCATTCGCAGGTTATAGCCTTTTCCGTGCGTCTTCTCAACCGGGGGACGCTAGAGCCGGAAACCTGGGCTGCTGGAAGTGCCGATCATCTTCTTCTCACCAAAGCGTATGCACATGAGCGTAGTTCTGAATCAATCGATCCGCACTGATGACAGTAGAACTGGTCAACCGGGCCGTCGCGACGATGATCTGGTCCGCAGGGTCATCGTGAAAAGGCTGCGGGAGCCGCGTACTTTCAATCGAGATCGCGGGCGATAATGGCAGCTGCTGCAGACGAGGCATCTCCAAAGCCTGCCTGGTCCACTCGTCCACACTGGTACCCAATTTGAGGTGCCGCTTCTCCACCAGCTTAGCGAGCTCCCAAACTGAAATGGCGGACAGGAACAGCTGGTCGTCGCCAGCGAGATTGGTCAGGGTTTCCCGAACCACAGGTGTGACCTTTTCAGCTACCGCCTGCCACCAGATCCAGACGTGGGTGTCCAACAGATAGTTCATCCGTTCGCATTCCACATCTCGGCGCCCAAGGGAGACACGATGTCATCTTCCTGTAGCACGGTTCCCTGCATCCGCCCAGGCTGGAGCGGTTTGGTCTCCACAGAAAACGGGATCACCTTGGCGATAGGCTTTCCCCGTTTGGTCACCACTACTGGTTCTCCTGTTTCCGCAACCCGGGCAACAATTGCCAGCGCCTTGGCCTTGAACTCACTTATACTCAACATATCCATCCTCAATCTCCGCATTGGATATTTAACCAATGTTTAATTACTATGGTCAATTCAGATGTCTAGTTTGGAACAATAGAACGGTACGATGAAAGAGCGACCTAACATCGTTTATCTGATGACCGACCAGCAGAAGGCGTCGGCAACCAGCATCTACGGCAACCCTTTCGTTCCTTGTCCCTTCATGGACAGGATGGCGGAGCAGGGTCTTAGCTTCAGCGAGACCTATGCTCCCGCCTCCATCTGTACACCCTCACGAGCCTCGGTGATAACGGGTGTCCATCCCCTGGTGCACCAGGTGACCTGTCATCAGAACCGGGCCCCCTACAATCTGGCCCAGTTGCCAGAGCTGCTGGCACGCAGCGGATACTACACGGCGGTTGTAGGACACCACGAATACGATCGTGACCTGGACCGCGGCTGGCATCACCAGACCAACATGTGGACTCGGGGACCCATTGGCACGGCAGCCGAGTTTTTCTACCGGCACGGTAGGGCAGGCTATGGTTGGGCCTCGGGTCCGCTCGAATGCAGTGCCGAGGAAGGACACGCCCACGCCGTGGCCACGCGTGCCATCCACCAACTCGACTCGATTCAGGCCAGCGGCGCACCTTTCTTTCTACACGTGCCCTTCCTGGAACCGCATCCTCCCTTCTATTGCCCGCCCCCCTACGACACCCTGGTTGATCCCGAAAGCCTGCCGCTCCCGGATAGAGGAGACAGCGCAAACCGCCCTCAATGGCAAGACGCCTGCCGTCGAGAGCAGGCTTCACACCTGGCTTCCGAGGATGATATCCGGAGGCTGATATCGATCTACTACGGCATGATCGCGTACGCCAACGACCAGATGCAGCGGATCTACGATGCGATGCAGCAGCGGGGAATGTTGGACAACACCTGGATTATCGTGGCCTCCGACCACGGCGATTTTCTGGGTGAGAAGGGTTTGTTTGCCAAGACCGAATCTCTCTATGAGTGTCTGCTGCACGTGCCACTGATCATCGCGCCTCCGCCGAGCGTTGGGCTGGAGCGCGGAAAGCAGATCGAGGGCCTCGTTGACTTGATCGACCTCTTCCCCACCATTCTTGGGATCGCCGGTGTCGATGCGCCCGAGTACGCGCAGGGGAAAGACCTTGTTAGTTGGGTTGCCGACGGTGCCGTGGAGCCGTTGCGCGACTGTCTCTTCTCTCAGGTAGGCGACTATCACGGTCATCTGGGGCAGAGCAACTACGGCGGCACCAAGGTTGGAAGGCACCCCGGACTGGTGCAGGCAGCGCGCACCGGTGCGTACTCGTACATCCGTGACCCAGACTACGGCGACGAAGCCTACGATCTGGCTCAGGACCCCTTGGAATTGAACAACCTGCTCGGTGCCGATGCAGCTGAACCGGAGCCGATCCGAGAACTTCGATCCCGTCTGGAGGGATGGGAACAGGAGTGCCTGGAGCTTCGCAACAGACTAGGTATTGTCCCCGGTTATCGTGGTTTCGACGAAGGCTGGGAATAGGGTCCTCGATCAGGGCTACATCCTGGACGCCGAAAAGCGACAGGGTCCCCGCCGTGTCTGTACTTTTACTTCTCTGTTTCGGTTGAAGGACGGCGCGGTGCTTGCGACCTGCCGCCTCGGCAGCGCCAAGGACTCGGCCGACGGCAACTGTCAGGTGGCGCGATCGGAGGACAGTGGACTCAGCTGGGAGGTTATCTGCGAAGGGTTCGAAAATAGTCTAGACGGAATTCCCGGCGAGATTCGCAGTGCCAATCTAGCGCAGAGCGATGATGGCTCACTCCTCGCCTTCCTGACCTGGATCGACCAGCGGACAAATGATCCTCGGATGTACGCTCCCGAGACGGACACCCCGAAGCTGCGTAAACTGATTCAGGTAGAGTCGGATGACGGGGGCCGCCGCTGGTCCGAGGGCCGTGTCCTGAACACGGAGCCATTGACGCGGCCTGTGCTCTCGGGCCCGACACTGCGCCTTCCAGCGAAAGGGTGGCTGCTGCCGGTGGAGAACTACGCTCCGGAACGAAAGGGCGGCCCCAGCGTACACAGCGCTCACGCTCTACTCACTGGGGATGGCAGAGGTATTGACCGGGTCCTGACCGTTGCCCGCCATGCCGAAGATCGTCTCTACTATTGGGACCAACGCCAGGCTCTCTGCCCAGATGGGCAGCAGCTCGTCAGCTTGTTCTGGACCTACGACCGAAAGCGCGACCAGGACGTCGACATTCACATCTCGGGGGCGAACCTGCAGTCAATGTCATGGCGAACCCCGATCGGCACGGGAATTCGGGGACAGATCGCGGCCCCGATCCCCCTGCCAGATAATCGTTTGCTGGTATTCTACGTCTGTCGAGAGCTGCCCGGTTCGCTCCGTTTAGTGACTTCGCCGGATGGGGGACGGACCTGGAATCGAGGCAACGAGTTGGTGGTCTACCGACACAGGGGCGACCGGCACGGCGGTCAACCCCAGGACTACACTGAGGCCTGGGAGCAAAACAAAGTGCCTATTTACCCCCCAAGCGTGATAGGATGCTTTGCGGGTCGACGGAGAATCCTCTATGAACATCCTTCTTTATAACCCGGATAACGAAGTCACCAACAATTACATGCCGCATCTCTGGATGTTCGTACTCCAGGCGGTGACACCGCCCGAGCACCGGGTATTCCTCATCGATGGGAACGCCCAACCCATGACCGAGAAGGAGATCGCCAGGTTTATCCGTGCAAACGACATCGAACTGGCCGGCATCGGCGCCATGACCCGCATGGCGGCCCAGGCCTATCGAATGGCGGACGCTATTCGTGCTGCCGGCGCGAAGGTCGTCATGGGCGGCCCTCACGTAACCGAGGTGCCAGACGAGCCCATCGGGCGAACAGAGGAGCCCCGTCACGCCGACGCGGTGGCTCTGGGAGAGGCCGACTATCTCTGGCCTCGAATCGTGCGGGACGTCGAGCGGGGCGAGCTGAAAGAAGTCTATAGACCTGTGGACGAGGCTGGCAGTGAGGTAAAGCCCTCCCTCGAGGACTACCCGTGCATCCCCTGGGAACGATTGGATCTCGAACAATTCAACCTCTTCGCGAAGATTCCCCGCTGGGGGCGCTACCTCATAGATCGGCTACGGCCGGGATTGAAGAGTTTTCGGGTGGTGCCGATCGAGTCCGGCCGCGGCTGCCCCTATGGATGCGATTTTTGTACGGTGACCGGCTTTTTCGGCGACTCGATCCGCTTTCGTAGTGATCAGAGCGTAGTCGACGAGATGCTGCGATTGAAGGCCCGCGCCGGTGCCGAGGGCGAGAAGATTGCAGTCTTTTTCATCGACGACAATTTTGCGATCAATGTGAAGCGGACCAAGTCGTTGCTTCGCGAGATCATCCGGCAGGACGCCCAGCTTCTTTGGATCGCTCAGATAAGCATGAATCTTCTCAAGGACGAGGAACTCGTCGATTTGATCGCCGAGAGCGGCGGTCGCTGTATTTTCATGGGACTCGAGTCAATTGATGCTGACAACTTGAAGGGCGTCAACAAAGGATTCAACAAGCCTGCCCAATACAGCACGGTTCTCCGGCGGCTGGCAGACCGGGGAATCTATTCGATCACGTCTTTCATTTTCGGCATGGATGGCGATCGACCGGGGGTGGCTGAGAAGACGCTGGAAGCAATCGAGTCTTGGCCTCCCGGACTACCTGTCTTTGGCCTTCTGACGCCGTATCCAGCGACGCCTCTCTACGATCGCCTCCTCCAGGAAAATCGTCTGACGCGCCCCAAGCACTGGCTCGACTTCCGGCCCTTCCGGATGGCTTTCACCCCGTTGAACATCACCGTCGAGCAAGCGGAGCACGAGGTCCACGAAGCCTGGCGTCGCTCCTATGAGCCTAAAGCCATCGCTAAAGCCCTGAGTAAGATCGAAGGCCGACCGTTCCAGGAGCGCGTTGTCATGTTCTTTGCCCGGCTCATCTTTCGAGGGATCTACTTTCCCCAGCTCACCAAACGCCAATGGTTGGGGCTTCTCTGGAGTAATCGGGCCAACCTGATGCGTATTCTGAAGGAGAGCTATCAGTTCTACCGGCGCAGGAACGAGAAGGGCGATCCTCCTCAGATCGCGTTGCCGGTTCCGGAGACTTCCGTCGTAGTCGAGCGTCGCCTCGGCGCCTGATCCCAACCTCTGGCGTCGCCTCTTTACCAGGGAGTGCGTCATGAATGACCTGAAATCTGTGGACTCAGCCGTCCAATGCCGCGAGCTGCGGCTCGTTTCCGCTCTACTGTTGTTCTTTTTCTTGTCAACAGGAGCCCCTCTACTGGGACAGGGGGCAGGGACTGATGTTCCCGGTCTGCTGGAACGGCCACTTCTGGTTGACATCGGATCCAATCGGGAGCTTTTCGTCGACCGCCATCTGATCGATCAGCTGAAGGGGACCCGTCTGAAGTTGCACCATCCCCGCCCTGCCGAGGTTGTGATCAAGACGGATCGACCCTGGGAGGGGGAAATGGGGTTCGGCCAGACCGTCATTCTGCATGACGGCCGGTATCTGATGTACTACCAGGCCAGCAACAAGGTCTGCTACGCCGAGAGCCGTGATGGGATTACTTGGACCAAACCTGCACTGGGGATCATCGACGTCGATGGAAGCCGGGCAAACAATCTGGTGGGAACATCAGCGGGGGAATACCTGTACCCTCACGAGACGGAACCCGCTGCGAGGATGTTTCTCGATACCCGGCCTGGAGTGCCTCCGACTGAGCGGCTAAGGGCGATCACGCTGAACGAGGGCAAGAGCGCCAATCCCTCTGAAGAGGAGCTTTCCCGCAAGTTCTCGCCCAACGATCGCGGTCTCTGGCAGGGCACTCCCACCGACGTCATTCCCTGGGTCTCGGCCGACGGTAAGACCTGGAAGAGGCTTGGAGACAAGCCGATGTTCCGAAATAACCTCTACGGCACGCTGGATGGGGACTTTTCACTCTTCTGGTCGGAGACCGAGCGACAGTATGTGATGTATACCCGCTACTATACCTCTCCCAATCGCTCCGTAGGTAGGCGATCCATCGCCCGGCTGACGGCGCCCGATCTGTTCCATTGGACCGAACTCCAGCCGATGAGTTTCGGAGACGAGGGGATTATCCCCGAGAACCACCTCTACATCAACCTGACGCTTCCCTACTTTCGGGCGCCCCAGATCTATCTGGCCTTTCCGGCACGTCTCATGGAAGGGCGCCAGGCACTGACAGAAAAACAAGCCAGGGAAGCGGGCATTCCGGATGGGCGGGAAATCGACTGCTCGGAGACGGTCCTGATGACCACCCGTGGCAAGGGTACCCGTTATGACATCACTTTCCGGGAGGGCTTCATTCGTCCCGGTCTGGGAGCACGTCACTGGAAGACCCGAACCAACTATGCGCTCCGGGGCGTCGTTCCCACGGGTGAGGACGAGATCTCCATGTACGTGACCCGTGAGGCCGGCACCGACTCCTGGCATATTCGCCGCTACTCGCTAAGAATGGACGGCTTCGCCTCGGTGAATGCTCCCTACGATGGCGGCGAAATGGTGTCCCGGCTTCTCACCTTCTCCGGCAGGGAGCTGGTGCTGAACTACTCGACCTCGGCTGCCGGCAGCGTCAAGGTCGAGATCCAGGGTCCTTCGGGAAAGGCGATTTCCGGCTATAGCCTCGAGGAGTCGAAAGAGATTGTGGGAGACGAGATCGAGCGATTGGTGGCCTGGAAGGCTGGCCCGGATGTGTCCGCATTGGCAGGGAAGCCAGTGCGTCTGCGGTTCGTCATGAAGGAGGCTGACCTCTATTCCCTTCGCTTTCGTTAGGATCCAGCACTGCAGCGCGTGTCCCCCCTTGCCTTTGCCCGTGCCCTTTCGCACCTATCGTCGGATACCCTCCAGAGATCCTGTCAAAACCGACCGTACTGCCCAAGACTCCCCGCTGAAGCCCCCACACGAAACCAGGGCAAAGGCAAGGGGGGACACACGCTCAACAGCTGCAGAAACGTGTTGTCACTCCAGGTGGCCCAGTTGTGACCTTCCCCAGAGCGTCAGCGTCCTATCTGCTTTGGGTCCTGCCAACAGGATACTAAAAAGAAACCCCGCCGAAGTCGCAACGGTGAAGGAGATCAGGAAGTACCAGACCCAGTGCACTTCGGTGAAGATCTGTATCCAGAGCGTACCCCCCAGGGCCAATACCGTGGCTATGAGCCAACCCCGAAAGTTGGCCCTTCTGGTCAGGATTCCCAAGAGGAACAAGGCCAGCACTGGACCCGAAAAGAGGCCCAGAAAGGTCTGGGAGGCCTGTAGGATGTCCTCGATGTAGGAAACGACAAAGGACACCAGAGTGGCGAAGGTGCCCAGGACCAGGGTGCATATCCGAGCCAGGCGCACGTCGGATCTCTCGTCTCCTTTCTGTTTCCTCAAGGGCTTGATGAAGTCGTTGACCACAACCGTTGTTACCGAGTTGATCCCAGAGTCCATGCTGGACATGGCGGCGGCGAAGATCCCGGTGATCACCAATCCCGAAACTCCTTGAGGAAGCACAGCCATGATGTAGAAGGGCAAGATCTGATTGCGCTGAATCCCCGGTGCCAACGCCTCAGGGTGTTGCTGGAAGTAGACGAAAAGGCCCAGACCGACGAAGGTGAGCAAAGTCAGAATGAAGAAGTCGATGAAGGAGTTGAAGAACACCGACTTGACCATTCCCTTGAAGGTCTTAACCGCCAGCAGCCTCTGTACGGTCACCTGGTCAGTGCCGTAGTCCTGCATGTACTGGAAGAAGTAGCTGACCAGGATTATGGGAGCGCTCAGCTCGTACAGACTCGGAGTCCAGTTGGCAAGCTGTACGCGCCCCGCTTGGCTGCCGAAAACCAGGATCCCTCCGATACCCCCTTCCACCGACTGGATCAACTCCAACGCTACCCAGAGGGCACCTCCGATGAGGACAGCGAACTGAAGGGCATCGGTCCACAGGACCGCAGCCAGGCCACCCAGGACGGTGTAGACGGTAGCCAAGACTCCCATTAGCAGTATGGCCAGGGTGAGATCGATGCCGGTCACCACCGATAGGGTCAGGGCGGGGACGTAGATTACCGTCCCCAGCCAGCCGAGTCGGGCCAGTAGAAACAGAACCGAGACGGCATAGCGGGCCCCGTCACCGTAGCGGCGTTGGATGTACTCGTAGCTGGTGGTGACCTTGAGCCTCCGATAGAAGGGATAAAAGAGATAAATGAGAAATGGAGCCACCAGGGGACTGATAATGGCGGCCAGGACAATCGAGGTGTTTTCGGCGTATACGGTTCCTGGCACACCCATGTAAGTGATGGCGCTGGTGAGGGACGCAAACATGCTCAATGCCACTACGAACCAGGGCATCCTTCGTCCTGCCAGGAAGTACTCCTCGGTGGAGGTTTGTCGGCGGGAGAGCCGGAAGCCGATGCCCAGCATCAGAGCCAGGTAGGAGAAAAGGATCAGGTAGTTGAGAGTGCCAAAGCTGAATTGAGATTCCATAGGCTTCCGGGCTTAGTAGGGACGCAACTCCAGAACCTGGCTTTGTGTCAGCGGAGCAGCGAGAAAACGCTGGGTCGCCTCCGGGCCGAATCGGTCGGGTGAATAGAGATCGAGGTTGATGCTGGTCTTCCCATCGGCCACGAACTCTGCCAGAAGCCTTCCGGAAATGGGATTATAGGCAAAACCATTGGAGTGGAAACAGGCGGCCACGTATAAACCCGGCACCTGTTTCAGAGGTCCCAAGATGGGCTCGTAGTCTCCAGAATAGGAAAGGAGTCCCATCCTAGTCTCCTCCCTTGCGACCTGCTTCAGGCACGGAAGTACCGGCTCCGCTTGCTGCCGCAACTCCTGCTGTAGAGTTTCCTGCACTGTGACCTCCGACATGTGGAACTCCGAAGAGCCGACAGCGCACTCTCCTCTTTCCAGGGTGCTCATTCCGGCCAGGATCCTGGAGCCCTCGGCGGCTCTCGGTAGATCTTGAACGCTTCGGCCCGAGTCAGCACGCCTTCTCGGTGCCAGCTGAAAATGTTGGCAATCCCCGCAGCCCGGCTGCTGGCGCCATCACCGACCGGACCCTTGTCCAACAGGATCACCTTGCCGAACCTTTTACGAGCGAGATGGTAGGCCGTGCTTAGACCAACGACGCCTCCTCCGACAATGATGGCTGTGGTCATGGTAGGTATAGAGGCGTCACAGAAGAAGTAACAAAGGGTGTAATAGGATTCCTGTTTTCAGCTTCTGGGTGTCAGCCGCTGGCTAATCGCTGTAATCAATCAATAGCTCGACTCCTTGGATCCGAATCGGATCCTTTCGGGCCGCGGGACGGCCGCGAAGGGTTACGGCGAGGAGGTTTTTTCCCCGTTCGGGGAGCACATCCTCAAAGCGAAGCACCTGGTCCTTGAATACGCCCCTCAGCCCTTGGCCATTCAATTCCACTCTCAAATTGTCATCCCAGCGGTCGTAGCCCTCCAGAGAAAGCAACAGCGAGGTAGACTCCAGGACGCCATCTTGCTGGGCCGACTCCAGGTCGTCTCCGATTGTGAACGTCAACTCCTTGACCATGTTGATGTCCGTGATCTCGGTGGGCAGCTGCATCTCGCCCCCCGCTTCTGGGGTCATGCCTCCCATCTCTCGGGTGACATAGTAGTGCTTGTCCTTTCGGGCAATCTTTTCCGGATCTCCGATCTCCTCCAGTGCCTGCAGTTCGTCCGAGCTGAAGAGGGCTCCCGGCTTTCCCTTTCCGGTGGCGTGGCAGTCGTAGTTGAACAGGTGGACACTGGTGACACCCGCCTGCCAGGCGGCGGCAGCGGCAGCGCGCAGCATCTCGATAGAGGCACGCCCCGTTTTCTGTCCGGTGTAGTCCCGCACATAGAGATCGGACAGCCCTCCCGAAATCTCCACCTGCGTCCCTTTTGCCAGCTCCACGAAGCTGGCCCAATCGCTGGTCATGTCCAGATAGCCCCGGGTAGCTGGAGAGAGGATGTTCACCAATCCTTCCTGTATCCATGTCTTGACGTCAAAGCCAATGGTTTCACAGGCCCCGATGGTGGGCGGCACTCGGGCCAGAAGGGTCAACTTCCTCCCCTTCCGTTGCCCGATCTGGTCCATCTTGTCTCGAACCTGACGAACGAACTCCGTCATGAGGGGCATCCCTCGGGATTCCTCCTCTCTCTTGAAGTAGTAGGGATGGCTCAGAAAGTCCAGCTCGAATCCGTCTATATCATAGTTGGTGCACACCTCCTCGATGATGGCGAGCTTTCGTTCCCGTACTTCCTTGAGCGCATAGTTCATAGCCCAAGACTCCCCGTGGGAGGCTTTTCCTGGGCGTTGAACTCTGTGCAGATATCGCTCGGGGACCTCCCGACCCAGTCGGATGTGAGGACGCTCTCGTTCCCACTGGCTACGAAAGGAAGGCCAGCGCTCTACCCAGTCTTTGTGGATGTCGTTCATCCTGAGGCTGGGCCAGAACTGCATTCCAGCCTGGTGGCTGCGCCGTGCCCAGATCTCCAGTGGATCCTCTCCCTGTTCCAGCAGGCCGTCCACGTTCTGGGCCCAGCGACGTATTCCCGGATTGTTCTGGAAGTCCGTCTTGTGATCCTCGCTGATGGGTTTGGCATAGACCTCCGTCACCTTGGTCGGGTAGAGCATCTGCTCATCGCTCCACTGGATACACTCGATGAAGACGTCCACCTGGGTGCCCTCAATCTCGTTGACCGCTCGATTGAGCTGCGCGGGTGTGATGGGCGGTTCAAAGGCCATGAGGGCGGCGTCTCCGCCGTCGTTATTGAGTAAAATCCTCAGCTTTCCTTGTGAGGACTGGGTGCGTTCGATGGGCTGGGAAGAAGGTGTTGTTTCGTCGGCGCAGCCGGCCCACAACGAGGAGATGAGAAGCAAGCAGAGCGCTCTGGCCCAGGTATTCTTCATGCTGGTGTTCCTTTGTGGATTACTGAGGATGAGAAAACCGTGGCCTGGAGTATACGTCTCGTTCAACGCAATAACTAGTGGACTGTAATGCTTGAATCGCTAGTGGATGAGCGAGCCATTCGAGCCCGAGGTCAAGGCGTGCTGACGCAGGCATAGCTTGGCCTATGGCGAGGAAGCGCAACGCAGAGATCGGGCCCGTGGGCCGTTCAGGCACTAGCCCGCATTTCTCAGTACCTGTCGTAGCGAGGCGTCGCAAGGGCCGTCCTGGCAAGGCTTGCGACCGAGGCCTCCGCAGTCGTACTTGTACAGTACGTCGAGGAGGCCGACCGAGCGAAACACAGCCAGGGCGGATGATTGCGGCGACGTAGTAGACCGGCGATGAGAAATGCGGGCTAGCGATTCAGGTGTTACAGTCCACTAGCAGCAGCAAGTGACGGGTAGGAGTGCCCATCCTACTACTCCCAACCCAAGGCTAGCCTCTGCAGGAGGTTTGGGGTCAGCGATCAACCCTCGCCTAAACTGTGTAGAACCAGGATTCTGGCACTCGCTTGAGTTTGATTCGCCGGGTCCGCTTCCCCTTTTGGAAGACGTCATACTGGTAAGTCATGAAGACCTGTCCCTTGGCGAAGGCGAGCGAGGGATAGTGATACTTAGAGAATCCGTCTGGAAGGGTCCCAGCAGTAGGATCTACCCGGATGTGTGCCACCGGAGGAGGCGAAATGTCCTTGGCGCCGGCCAGCCCAGGACTCGATTCGACTGTCTTGAAGTTCTTCCAGGTCTTGCCCCCATCGCCGGACAGTGCGACAGATAGTCGACTGCGATAGTAGCCTCCGCGAATCTCCTGGCCTGAGGTCTGATTCCAGATCACTACTAGGTCTTTTGAAGAGCGAAGTCGATCCAGATCACAGGGGACATCCCCGCTGGAGAGCCGAGTCGGTGTTGCCGCCTTCCAGTTCTTTCCCCCGTCGCTTGAGATGCTCTGGAAGAATCGGCCGACCTTGGTCCTGAGCAGCATCAGGATGCGGCCGTCCTTCAGTTCCTCCACTACCGGTTCAGCGGTTCCTCCGAAGCCTCCCTGGTTCTGCTCGCCGGGTAGGGGCCAGACCATGATCGAGCCCAGGCTCCGGTCCCAAGAAGCTCCCCCGTTATCCGAGAAATAAGAGTAGCAGCCGCTCATCTGGGGACGATGGGCGTGCCCTTCCAGACGGATAGACTCTCCTTGATGAGTGCCTCGAGCGAAGGCCTCCCGAGTCTCCGGGTGTAGACCGTTGAACTGCCAGTACACCGGCAAGAGGAGGCGGCCACTGGAAAGCTGGCGCAGCCTCCCGAAAGGAACCTGAAGGAAGGCGCCCCAGGCGGGAGCAAGCGGGCCGGGAAGATCGATGTCGACGCCCGCCGACCAGTTTTTGCCTCCATCCGCCGAGCTGCTGTAGCGAAGAGTTCTATGCTGGTCGCGATGCGACCCGGCTGTTTCCAATTGCTGCGAGTACACCATGCCCAGTCCCCCATCTTTCAGGGTAACCAACTGGCCGCGAGTGTTTTCCATCGGCTTCCCTTCCTGGAGGAATGAGAAGGGCTTCTGCCAGGTTTCACCCCCGTCCCGGGAGATCGATCCAGCGCCCGCTCCGAGCAGGGCCAGCAGACTCCCATCTTTTCGCACTGCCAATATCCGTCCGGAGCCCTCCGGCAGTAGGGTTTCAAAGACGTCTTCCTTTCCCGCTGCCAGCGTGGGAGTTCGCCAAGTCATGGCGCCCAGGGCTGATGCAGCCAGAAAGTGTCGTCGGCTCATGTTCTCATTCATTTTGTACTTCCTTTCGCTGACAGCTGAAGCTTCAGATCAGCCCGACTCGGCAGCGAGCCGGACCACTCGAGACAGAAACTCTTCCCGGAGATTGGTGGTTCCGAGAAGAGAGGAATGGTCTCGGTTTTCAAACTTGTAATCGAGGTCAATCCCAACGGAATTGCGGATTCCAGTCCAGGGTTTCCGTATGTGTTTAGCGCCCTCCCTTGCTTTTGCCCGCGCCCGTGCCCTTGCCCGACTTCATCTTTCGGTCGTATCCAAGCCCTTGACCAGCCCGGTCTGCATTGACACGATTTCAGACAACCTCTTCTCCGCCCGCTGTACATCGTCATTGGCGGCAACGTGCAAGCGCCGCAAGATGTCCATGATGGCAGAGAAAGGCGAGACGATTGTCAGGAACAGGCACGGGCAAGGGCGCGGGCAAGGGGGAGAAGTCGCTAAACACGTACGGGTTTCCCAACCCTGGGGAGCTCTCTCCTCGGAACTTGGCCTCATGCTCCTGAGGAGTGAAGTCGTTCGCGGCTCTGCCTGACATGGCTTCCTCAGACTGGCAGTCTGCCCCCTGGTGGCAGGCGTGGCCGCAGCTTCTTCCGGTACTACTACTGCTCACTGCTCACTATTCAGCTTTGCGCTCGCGCCTGGGAAAGCGGTGATGCCAGGAGCAGCGCCCGCAGGTTGTCTTGCCGTACTGGTTGAAAATGCCGCCGTGTTGAAAGAGTTCGGGATGGCGGTCGTTGGCCTTGCAGAGCGGCCATTGCTGGCCTCCAGCTATGTGGTAGCCCGCGAAGGCAGGACAGTCCTCACGGATCAGGTCGTCATCTTTGCCCTCGGGCCATTCCGGTTCTAACGTCAGCTCTCGGGGACCCTGCCTCCAGGCCCCAAGCATCGCCGAAGCCTTGGCCAGGGCGTCGTCGACCAGCGCCCCTTCCTCCCGACTCGTTGGCCTGAGGACAAAGCAATAGGGGTCGTCAGCCATGATAGTGGCGATGAACTGGCGAAAAGTCTCAGCGCGGATCAGGCCTGAATCGCTTCGTCCCACCTTGCCCCTCGTCATGATTCCTGAGGCTTCGACGACTTCCTGCATGATCCCCGGGAAATCGTACTGAATCCGCTTCCCGGGGGCACAATAAGAGAGATGTCGCTCCTTGGGGTGAAGGTATCCCATGTAAGGGACCTGCAGCAGATCTTCGTAGTAGTGCCAGAGCGTAATCATGTTTACGCCGACTCCCAAGGTGACGATACAGCCGTCTAACTCCACCAGTTTCTCGAACGGGTTGGCCCGGCCGCACGGCGTCGGAGAGTGCCGCTGATCGCGCAGAACGTCTTCTGCTCCTGCGCCATTAGCCACCCAGGAATGGGTTGGATGGCAGCCTCGCAGTCTGCCTGGGCGCTTCAGAGCCGCGTTGGGGATGGCTCCCTCGTGGCTAGGCCATTGACTGGGGCAAAAAGACTGGGGGCACGCTTGTTGGCAGTCCGGGAAGGACAGATGCTCGGTCCAGGCTCCTTCGGTAAAGGCAGGGGTCAGCAGCGTTCCCCCCGGACCCATGGTTTCCAGAAATGCCTCGACCACCGTGTCGGCGCCGCCCTCGACCCAGCCCAGACTGCTTAGCGAGCTGTGGAGCATGACGCAGTCGTCTCCCCTGACCCCCAGTGCCTTGAGGTCATGGACGAGGATGTCTCGGGTGATCGATCGCGGAATCGATACTGTAGAGTCGTCTCCCAAAGGCGCGCTCCGGGTCTTGTTTTTGCCGACCAGAGACCTTGCTCAGAGAAATGCCATGCGGAACCAGTCGAGCTAACCTGCGACTTGCGGCTTGTACTCGACGAGCAGCTCGACAGCCCGGACACGGACCGGTTGGTTCCGGTTGTGGCTTCGTTTCGTCAACGACAAGATTAGCTCGTTCTTCCCCTGCTGGGCCAGAACGTCCTCGAAGAGGAGTTGCTCGCCCTGGAACGCTCCCCTCAGTCGCGTCCCGTTCAATTGAACCCTCAGATCGTCGTCCCAGCGGCTGTATTCGGCCAGGGTCACTACCAGTTTCAGGGACTTCAACAAGCCGTCGCTTCGGGCCGACTCAAGGGCGTCCCCGATAAAAAGATGAAGGCTCTTCTCGTCCTTCTCGAGCATAGAAACAGGGAGTTGCATCTCGCCGCCCTCCTCCGGGAGACGCGCCTCCATGTCTCGAGTGATGTAGTAATGCTTGTTCTTCCGGGAGATGATCTCTGGATCTCCAATCTCCTGCAAGATCTGGAACTCCTCGGGATTGAAGAGACGGTGCTGGGAGGCATCGATCAGGGAAGCCACCGTATTGTGATGCTGGATGCCGGTGGCGTGGCAGTCATAGTTGGGGTGAAACCAACGAGGTAGTTGAAGCCCCCATATGCCTTGCCCGGCTAATCTTCACCGACTTCTACTTCAAGGGAATCGCTGTCTCCACCAACTGCTGCCGGCAAGCCCGCCCGAATCTTGGCTTTACCGTCCTGATTCTTGGCCTTGATCTCAACCTCCGCTTCATCCACGCCAGCCGCAAAAGAAACCTGTGCTGGGAACTTGACAAACCGCCGAGCATCCCCTGGTGTCAGGATAGCCCTAAGATCAAAGGGAGCCGCAGGTTCTAGACGCAATTTCACCAGTGCGGTTTCGTTCGGGGCTAATTCGAGCTCGTCCTCGTCCCAGAAAATCGCCAATTCTTGCCCCTGAGCGATTCGAACCTCCACCTTTAGATCATCGCTTTCTTGCAGAACCCCTCCATCCCTGACCAGGTGTGCTCGAATCTTAGCTTCTCCCGATGAAATGGCCTGAATCTCAACCTCGGCGGACCGAGCTCCTTCGTCAAAATTGACTACAACTGGCAGAAACGAAGCTATATCTGCCCCACCTTTTTTAAATTTTAGCTCAGCCATTAGGCCTGCTGCTGCTTGTTGGTTCAGGGACAGCTGTGCGACCCGTATATCTCCCGGGGCCAGGTTGAGTTGACGAGGAACCCATTTCAGTTCAACTTCCTCATCCTCCTCATCGGGTTCCTCTTGTCTTCTCCTTTGGACCTCAACATCCAGTTCTACAATCAAGCCTCCCAATTCGACTGGCATTTGAACCGTGATCCGTGTTTCTCCCTCCTCGATATCTTTTGCAATCACTTCAAAGAAACCCGTTTGGCGACCGGCTGGAATGAGCAACATCGAAACCAGAGGCTCCGCCACGGAAGTGTCTTCGGACTGGATGCTCAGCGCTACATCCTCATCGAGTGGATTACGCAAGATCACCTCTACGCGGCGGGTCTGTTCGGGGCGCATCTTCAGCTTGTCGGGAGCGAGTTGCAGAAGCCTTTTGACGAGGATCTTGTCCCCCCTGACGGTCAGCTCTGGAGTGAGTGTCCCAATGACCCGGACAAGAGCTCCGACCACGAGGACTCCGTGAATTTTCGTATCCTCTCCAATCTCGACGGCGACCGGTGAGGAGGGGATGCCTTCAATGGAAACGAAGATCGTGAGAGGGTCGATACTGGCCACAATCCCCTCCAAACTCACGCGCGCGAGTTCCTCCCCATCCATCCTTACTCGCACTCGGGAGGCGATCACTTGACCTTCTGATAGATTGCCCTCGACCCCTATGAATTGAGAAAGATCAAGATCATCAAACTGGAGGAGATTGTCGCCCGGACCCTTGATTTCGGCGGCTTCGGGCACTTGAATCATCAAACCGCGTACGGCGATCCTCCGGTTCATTTCATCGATAGCTGATATCTGCCCCCTCAGTTCCAACTCGACTGCGCTATTGGTCACTTCTATTTCCAGTGCAGCAATCCCCCCTTCGACAAATACGCCCTCCATGCGAAGGGTCATCCCCACCTCCAGCTCGTCCGCAGAAAGATCCTCCCCGCCATCACGAATTTCCGTGAGATTGGTAACACGCACCCCAATGCTAACGTTTGGCGTCAGGGCCATGGTCACGATGGCGGCCCCATCGTCTTGTCGAGTAGCGTAACTTCTTTTCTGTAAATTCTGGTCAGGCCTGGGTCGGAAAGACAGAGGTCTGGGACAGGATTCTCCAAAAACAGAAACGTCTATCTGGCAAGGAGAATCAAATGAACCCAGACCTGGAAAAGAGAGTACCACGGGAGATCCTGGCGGAGTTGATCGAGGAAGGAACAGAAGCCTTTCGAGGAATCCTGGAGAAGCTGTTCAACGTGGCCATGCAGTTGGAAAGAAGCGAGTTTCTGGGAGCGGAAGCGTACGAGAGAACAGCCAGTCGGCGAGGCTATCGAAACGGATTCAAAGGCAAGCGGATTCAGACTCGAGTGGGAGAGCTGCACTTGGAGATTCCACAGGTGCGTGGGTTGAGGTTTTATCCCAAGTCGCTGGAGAGGGGTTGCCGTTCGGAGAAGGCCCTGAAGCTGGCCATTGCCGAGATGTATGTGATGGGAGTCTCGACGAGGAAAGTCACCGAGATCACGGAGCAGCTGTGTGGGTTGGAGATCTCGGCCACCCAGGTCTCGAGAGTGGCCGGGATGCTGGACGAAGAGCTGGAAGAGTTTCGAAGCCGGGAGCTGGGAGAGTATCCGATCGTGTATCTGGATGCCCACTACGAGAAGGTTCGAAGAGGCGGCAGGGTGCAGGACGTGGCCATCCTGAAAGCCATAGGAGTCAATCGTTTCGGAACGCGGGAGGTGTTGGGTCTGAGCACCAGGATCAGTGAAGCGGAGGTGCATTGGCGAGGGTTTCTGGGAGATCTGCACAAGCGTGGACTGAGAGGGGTCGAGCTGTTTGTCAGTGACGATCACGAAGGACTGAAGGCGGCCAGGCGGGCAGTTTATCCGTCGGTGCCCTGGAACCGTTGTCAGTTTCACCTGAGTAAAAACGCCCAACAATATGCTCGCCGCAAAGAGGACAAGCCCCGCATCGCCCAGGCCATGCGGGACATTTTCGATGCCCCGTCTCGAGAAGATGCCGAGGAGCTCAAGGGTAAAGTCGTCAAGAAGTTCGAAAAGATTGCACCGGAGTTCGTGAGCTGGCTGGAAGAGAACGTGGATGAAGGGCTGACAGTGTTTGATTTTCCGAGGAGCTGGTGGCGAAGGATCCGAACCATCAACGGACTGGAGAGACTGCACCGGGAGATCCGGAGACGAACCCGGGTGGTGGGAATCTTTCCCCACGAAGCGTCGGCGCTGCGGCTCATCTCGGCTGTGCTTGCAGAGATACACGAGGAGTGGTTAACCGGCCGGCAATACCTGAACCTGGCCGGCTGGAAAACACAAGTGGAGCAATTCTTCCCTACAGGCCCTAAAGAAAATTACAGAAAAACGGTTGCTTAACCTCTTGTCGGTCGACCTCGACCACCCTGGCCACAAATTCAACCTGCGATGAGGGAGCGAATAGAAGGACCGAAAGGAAACATTGTGGGATGAAGGGCAATAACTTCTTCATGGTTGCACTCTTCTAGCCTAAGCCTAGCCTCTTCTCAGATGCTTCGAACCATTTTTGGGTCCACTTGCTGGCTTCCATCAACACTGACTGAGAGTTTCGTGCTCTCTTGACAATCACATATAGGCGGACGCACCGAGGGATCATACCAGCTCTGAGATGCGATGCCACCTTTGCACGCGTCGGGGCGGTCACGGCAAAGCGTGTCGAGGACTACTACTAAAACGGTAAGCGCGGATGGTTTCGCCTGCACGAAAAGGGCGACAAGCGCCACGAGGGTGCCCGCACACCACAATGCGGGGTCCGAGTAGCAATGGAAGAAATCCTGGCGTTGAATCGCGTCTCGCGGGTCCCTGAGGGCTCGGACCTTAGGGTTTGCGCGCGAGCCCTTAGCGTACATTTCTACAACAATCTGGTCGCTACCCCGAATAAGACTTTGCTGCGAGTGATCTGGAGATAATGTTGTCGAGGCGGCGCAGCCGCAAGCCACGACCTATGTTGAAGTAGACGCAAACTCAGAATGCTGTCTATCGTTACTACGACACGACTCGCTATGCTTCCGCAGCCTTTGGGCTGGGGCCGTACTCATTCTCGCCCTGGCTGTCCTGCAACATGAAAACTAGGACAACAATGAGGCCGATAAGCGGGACCAAACCGATAAACAGCCACCAACCACTATGGTTAGTATCGTGAAGCCGTCTAACTGTCACCGCTATGCTGGGAATCAGAACCCCTACCATATAAAGGGGTCCCAACACCCCAGTACCAGCAACGACGTCAATTGTTGTAAGAATTATGCCGATCAGAAAGTTCAACAGGACAAAAAACCAATACTCCTTTCGCCTTGCTCGCCCACCAAACACTGCGTACTTTTTCAACACTCCGAGATACCAGTTCATGTTTTCTCCCTTCCTCGTGCGGTTAAGGCCTATTTCCCCTGCAAATTCGATTCGCAGGAACGACGGATGTCAGCTACGAGAAGACTAGCAAAACCGAACAGGAAAAGGAATGGGCAGCGCAACAATTTTCCTGTATGGGTTGTGGTTGAAGTTGTTGAAAAATCCGGAGAAATGTTGGCGGGACCGACGAGACTCGAACTCGCGACCTCCGGCGTGACAGGCCGGCAGTCAGAGTCCAATGTTTCAATGGTTTAGCTTTATTCTCAACAACTTAGAATTCACTCAGGGTGACAAGGGGTGACATGTGACGCCACCGTTACGCACCCTAGAGTGGCACACCTAGCGGCACAGTCGATCGAAGAGCGAAAGCTTCGTCAGATCTCGGCACCCAGATTCTCGATGGGTTTGCAGATCCAGCCGCAAAGACTCATCCGTCGTTCCCAATGACGGCGACATCGGAGCTGTCGAAGTGAAAAGGGGGCTCTTCTGCCAATGCGCCTTGTTTCATCATCTGCCCATCGTCGGCCTGCCCGTCGACTTTGGACTCGATACCTGATGCGTAAGGATTCGAAGTCCTAGGCGCAACAGTGCGATTTCCTACGGAACGTTAACAAAACCAATCATTTCCCCGGATTTTTCGTCACCGGAGAGCGTGAAGGATTACGAAAGATTGAGCTTTGAAGCGGGCGAAAAGTGGGCGAGCACCCACCCGGCCATCCGATATCCACCCCGATACTTCGGGGGATTCTCGGCAGGCCTGGGTTGCAGAACCCGATGTGGACGAGCTTTGCTACGATGCCAAGGATAAAACACGGCATTCCAGGACACTCTGACGGTTTCTGGTGACGCTGGGACAGTGAAGAAGAACACCTGAAAAAACCGAGTGCTTCAGTGGTACGCGTACCACTGAGCGGGGATGATGTTCTCCCGCTCCCCCACGGGCTCTCACCCACCAGATCCTAAATCTGTTGGGTGGGTGATCCGAATCTGTCCAAACCTAGGTAAAACATCACTGCTGTCCGGTTTAGATTGTAGAGATCGTCTATAAGTTACATGGGTATATGCGACGAGGAAGGGGTGTGACGCATTTGAATTTTCGTGGCTTCTCCTTGGCCCCGTACCCAGACGGTCAGAGGCGTAGTCCAGTCTCTGGCCATGAACCCAAGACGAACGATTTTTGCCCAGCTGATGGAGGGGATTCACCGGGAACAGTTCCAGCGCTGTGTCGAGCGTTACGGAGGAGACCGCCGGGTGCGCCGCTTCTCGTGCCGGAACCAGTTTCTGGCCATGGCCTTCGCGCAGTTGACGTACCGGGAGAGCTTGCGGGACATCGAGGCCTGCCTGCGCTCCCGAAGCGAGCTGCTCTATTCGCTGGGATTTCGCGGGGAGGTGGCCCGCAGCACCCTGGCCGAAGCCAACGAAACACGGGACTGGCGTATCTACGCCGACTTGGCGCAGAAGCTCATTGTCAAAGCCAGACGCCTGTATGCCAACGAGCAACTCGGTCTGGAGCTGGGGGAGACAGTCTATGCCTTCGACTCGACCACCATCGACCTGTGCTTGAGCTTGTTTCCCTGGGCCCACTTTCGCAAGCGCAAGGGCGCCATCAAACTGCACACCCTGCTGGACTTGCGGGGTCCGATCCCCACCGTCATCGAGATCACCCAGGGAAAGTGCCACGACGTCAACCTGTTGGATTCCCTCGTCATCGAGCCCGGTGCCTTTTACGTCATGGACCGGGGTTATCTCGACTTTGCTCGTCTGCATGTCGTTCATCAAGCTTGCGCCTACTTTGTGATTCGGGCCAAGAAGAATCTCCGCTTTACTCGCTACACCTCTCGACCCCGGTCCGATCAGCCCGGAGTTCGCAGCGATCACACCGGGCGCTTGGCCTTGCCAAAATCTCGGCAAGACTATCCAGAGCACTTGCGAAGAGTTCGCTTCTTCGACGCTCCCACCAACAAATCTCTCGTCTTCCTGACGAACAATTTCACCCTTCCGGCCCTCAGCGTCGCCTCCCTCTACAAACTCCGCTGGCAGGTGGAGCTGTTCTTCAAGTGGATCAAGCAGCACCTGCGAATCAAGACCTTCTACGGCACCTCCGACAATGCCGTTCGCACCCAGATCTGGATTGCTGTCTGCGTTTACCTCCTCATCGCAATCCTGAAAAAGGAACTCAAGCTTCCCCAAAGTCTACACAGTATTCTGCAGGTTTTGAGCGTGACCGCATTCGAGAAAGTTCCCATTTATCAACTACTTATGAGACCTAGCTTGCAGGAAGCCCACAGTCCTAGCTCTAACCAGTTGACTCTATGGGACTTATAACCGGACACTAGTGGTTTCAAATACAAAGAATTCTTGAGGATTTAAGGATAGTGACGACGGGGTTTGTCGAAGTCTCCAAGATCGTGGGTCTCTTCGACGATGAACAGGAGGAATTCATCTATCTCTGCGATCAAACTCCGGGCGCATGGTTCGATTTGCTTACAGGGTCAGATAGGCCAGATATAGGGCGCTACAGAGACCTATACCGGTTCGTAGAAAGGACTGGTGGTGACGACCTTGATCACCGTGACGGTATCGACCGGTTACATATTCGGATGGCTTTCTTGACCGTGCTCGCGTGGGGAATCGATGCTGCGGAGAAGGCTGCGCTGGCTGTGACAGTATCCAGCGGGCAGGCTTGGCCTCCATCCCTTCCCGCAGCTGGAGCGCAGGCAGGGATGGTCACATCCCAGAGCCCCCAGGCGAAGAAAGGGTAGGGGAGAATAGGGTAATTTCCGAATGAAGTTGAAGGTGCTCCAACTCCGGCCAGTTCGTGCCCCTGGAGCACCTGGCCCTTGCTGGTGGAGAACGACAAAGCCAAGAGCGCATCATCGTGCGCAGCGTCTGGAACGAGTCCTTCCCCGGCTTTGGCATCTCAGCCGGGGATCGCTTCGGCAACGACGGGGTAGTCGAACTGTCCGCCCTCTGGGGACCCGAATGTCGAGTGCCGACGTCTCCCGTATAGAAAGCGGTCGCATGGTGCCCTACAGGGGTCACGCTCTGAGGCTTGCTAGGGTTCTTGACATCGAGCTTCCTGAATTACTCGAGGAAGTCCAACCCTCCTTCTCAAAGGAGCGAACGAGGTGAACAAGAAACTCAAGATGCTATTCGGATTCTTGTCGGTGTTCCTGTTGACAGCGGAGATACTCATTGGCATTCACGACACAGAAGCAACGTTTTTTCGAGAGCTGTTCCAAGGCTGCCTTTCGGAGCACAGACGCATCGAGTTCAGGGCTATCAATAACCGAACCGACGCAGTCGAGCAAAAGTTTTTGAGATCTCTCGACGAGGATTTCCTCAGCGCCAACAATGAACAGCGCTCCGGCTGGGATCACTACTTCGGGATCCATCCCCGAGACCGAAATGGTGGTTCCGCCGAAGCCGTGAGTTTCGTCACGTGTATCTGGGCCGACGTGGACTGGAAGAACTTCCCTGGTGGCAGGGATGAAGCCATCCAGCAAATTAGAAATTTCGTCGTTCCGCCCTCGGTCGTCACTGACAGCGGGCACGGATACCACGTTTACTGGTTTCTGAAGGAGCCAGAGCCACTGGAGGATCCCCAATGCTTCGGCAGGTCGTCAGGGGGGTCCAGCAGGCCATCGGTTCTGATCCCGTTGATGACCTGCCAAGGCTCCTCCGAGTTCCAGGTACCTTGAATTACAAGGATCCCACGAATCCAGTTCCTTGCAGGATAATCTTCTCCGACTACACGCGGCGTTACACGGTTTCAGCCTTTGAGCTCTTCGCTTCGGACGACAGCACCTCGCAGTCCCAACCATCCCATCCCATAGACGAGGTTATCCCCGAGGGTGCCCGGAATCAGACCCTCATGAGCCTGGCTGGGTCGATGCGTCGGAGAGGGATGTCCAGCGACGAGATCTATAACGCCATTCGGGGGGGGTCAACACCCACCGATGCAGACCGCCCTTGTGGGACTCAGAGGTACAGAGTATCGCCACCAGTGCAGCACGGTATCAGCCTTCCGATTCTATATTCACTAACACCAAACCAGCCGACAGAGAGGCCTGGCTTGACCGGCAAAAACTCCCAGCCCTGACCCGCCCGGTGCCAACTCTCCCCCAGGATCTTCTCCCAGGAACATTGAAACCCTGGCTGGTGGATACGTCAGAACGCCTCCAGGTTCCCCTGGAGTTTGTTGCCGCCCCCGCGATTGTGGCTCTGGGAGCCGTGGTAGGACGGCAAGTCGGCGTCTGTCCGAAGAAGCACGACGATTGGTGTGTGAACCCGAATCTCTGGGGCGGAAATGTCGCAAGGACGGGGATGCTCAAAACAGCGTCGATCCAGGAAGCTCTGGGGCCGCTTGGACAACTTGTTGCCCTATCCCGAGAACGATATCGGCAAGAGAAGGAAGAGGGTCAGCCCAAACTGGAGGCTCACGGTGCGCAGATCAAAGCGGTAAAGGACCGCATGAAAACCGCAGCTAAGAAGAGGCTCGTGAAGCTGGAGAACTGGGCCAAGAACAGACAGGAACTCGAAGGCCTCGAAGAAGAACTTCGGGAGTTGGAGGTAGCCGCCGCCGCCATGGAAGTGAAGGAGCAACGCTACAAAACCAATGATCCCACTGTGGAGAAGCTAGCCGTACTCCTGGCGGAGAACCCACGCGGCCTTCTCCTATGCCGGGATGAACTCTCCGGTTGGCTCCGCAGCCTTGAGAGAACCGGTCGGGAGGGTGATCGGGAATTCTTCCTGGAAAGCTGGAACGGGACCGGAAGCTATACCGTCGATCGAATCGGACGCGGAACTCTTCATGTGGAGGCTTTATGCCTGTCGATCTTTGGCGGGATTCAGCCCGGAAAGCTCGGGAGATACGTCAGGGAGGCCCTGGAGGGTGGCTTTGCCGACGATGGTCTGCTCCAACGTTTTCAGATCCTCGTACACCCGGACCCCGGTGACTGGAAGTTCGTTGATCGAAGGCCGGACCAGAAGGCAAGGGAACGGGCCTACCGGATCTATGCTCGGCTGGATCGTCTCGATGCAGACACTCTGGGTGTGACCGAAGAGTCCTCCTCGGGAATTCCCGTCTTGCGTTTTTCAGGCGATGCCCAAAAGCTCTTCAATCCCTGGTTGGCAGAGCTTGAAGCCCGTCTCCGCTCGGGGGAAATCGAGACCCCGGCATTCGAGTCCGTTCTCGCGAAGTATCGCTCTTTG
Organism: Acidobacteriota bacterium; assembly: GCA_965218775.1. Lineage (GTDB taxonomy): Bacteria > Acidobacteriota > UBA6911 > RPQK01 > JAJDTT01 > CAUZIZ01. The sequence goes on from CBDCLS010000003.1 coordinate 1,021,899, forward strand.
ATGCCGAGCCTAAGTCTCCTGTTTCACCTGGTCGAATGGGCCGACGGGCAGACAACTGGAGATGGAATCTCGAAGGAATCAGCGGCCCAGGCTGCGGCCTGGTGCGATTTCCTTGAAGCCCACGCCCTGAAAATCTACGCCGGTGCGATCCATCCGGACGTGGAATCCGCCCATGCACTCGCCAAGCGGATTGAGACTGGCGAGGTACGGGACGGCGACACCATCAAAGACATCTACCGTCACGGCTGGAGTCTTCTGAGTTCCAGGTCCGATGTCGTCGGTGCCATTGGGGTACTGGAGGACTGCCACTGGCTTCGGGTCCAGAAACTGGGTGATCAGGGGCGACCGAGTGAGGTCATCAGACTCCACCCTGATTTCAGAGGAGCGGAATCGTGATCTTCAAAAGCCGCTGGTTGGATGTACTGCACAGGATCAGGCAGGGAGCCGCTCCAGCCGAAGTATCGACGGAGGGAACAAGCATCCCTTCTTCACCTACGGATAAGACCCCCACCAGGACTTTCGACAGTTTAGACAGTGAGTCGCTAAGGCGTAAATTTGAAGATGCCGCGGAGCCCTACACCCTTACCGAAGAAGACGAAGTTGAACTCGAAGCCTACATCAAACAGGCACATCCTGAACTACACGAGAGAGCAGAAAAACTCTACAAGTCCATTAATAGCAACTGGATAGCTTTTCTTTTCGGTAGGAGGGATCAACGAGGCTCAACTCTTGAGGATCTGAAGACCACCTTTCAGGAGTGGGCAGAACTCCAGCAGAAGAAGATCACCCTGTCTGCTGAAAATACCTTTAAGCGACGAACTGTCGAAGCTGCCGAAAGTAGTAAGAAGTCCGTTTTTTCACCTAAGCGACTAACTGTCGAAACTGTCGAAAGTCAGGAAAAGCCCACTTTTTTGTCTAAGCGACTCACTGCCGAAACTGCCGAAAGGACTTTAGACAGTTTAGACAGTGAGTCGCAAAGGGGTAATTCGAAAGGGCCGATCGGCGATTCGCGCCAATGGATTCTGAGCCCGGACGGTCCAGGGAAGATCCTCTGGTGCTCGGTCTCCTGGGATCGAGCCGCCGTCGTTCTGCGCGAGGATTTGGTAAACCTGGCTGCCGGAAGACGGCCCATTAGGTTCTTCGAGTGGTCAGAACTTCGTCCGATGCCCCGTGCACCTCCCGAGAAGAAGTCTCGTAGGAGGCCGAGCAGGGAGGCCAAGTTCAAGGCCCCATCCTTGTTCGAGAAATAGGGGACAGCACTGCAACTGCTGCCCCCCCAAACGAAAGGACGAAAACATTGAAAGATTACGGCATTCATTTAAAGGAAGCAACATCTAGGCAATCCCATCAATCCCCTAGTAGCCCTTGGGGTGCGGGAACACTGGATGAAGACCAGTGGCGCCACCTACTGAAATGGGTTGCTGAGGTAGGTTGCCTGGCAAACAAGGCAAAATTCGAAAATCAAATAGGAGGAAAGAAAAATGAAGATCGGTGAACTGTTTCCAAGTCGCTACATAAAAGCAACAGATCTCGATGGAGATCAAGTCTTCACCATAGAGGCTGTCAAGAGGGAAGAGCTAAACGGTGAGGCTAGAGCGGTAGTTGACTTTAAGGAGTCCGAGACAGGCCTGGTGCTGAATCGCACCAATGCAAACACGATCGCCTCCCTTTACGGACAGGACACAGAGGACTGGTTGGGTCAGCGCATCACACTCTTCGCGACCGAGGTGGATTTTCGTGGCCAGCAGACGCTCGCAACCCGCGTGCGTATGCGGCAACCGGAAGAACAGGAGCCCGAGGTCACAAAGGACACTTCGTTCTGAATGAAGGAGGACCGCAGAATGGGCTCGGGCGACAGGCTTACCCCGGCCCATTCTGCCTAGGCTTCGCATAATGATGATCGGAAAGCCGGGCGCCTTGATACAGGTTCCCAGCCAGCGCTTATTCGGTCCGAGGGCAGCTGCGCGCTATCTGGGGGTGCATGAACAGACTCTCAAGAAGATGACGGACGAAGGGGAGCTCCAGGCCAAGTGGATGCGCAATTGCAAAGCGTTGTCCCCTAGAAATAGGAACTGAGCATGAATCTGAAAAACGACGTGCTGACATACAAGGAAGCCGCTCAGTTGCTCTCAGGGTCTCGGAAAGAACACTGGAACGCTGGGTGGCCGAGAGTCGTATTCCTCATGTCCGCCTCCCACAGCGTGGCACATGGTCCAGCATCCGCTTTCTTCGTTCTCAATTGCTCAGATGGCTTGAGCAGCGAGCAGTTAAACCGGTACGATTGAGCCGTCACATGTCACCCCCGCCCTGGAAAGGAGGTGGCAGATGAAGGGAAAAGTAAAGGGGGTGTTTCATAGGGGCGGTGTGGCCTACATCAGGTACAAGGACGAGCATGGCAACGACGTTCGCGAGAGCACATATCAGCGCAGCTTCAGGGTCGCCGAGCAAATTCTCGCCAAGAGGAAGTCTGAGCTGGCGATGCGAAAGCACTTTCCCACACGCCGATTCAACAAGGTTTTCTTTCGAGAGCTTGAAGGGTATTGGTGGCAGATGCATGGGCGATTCACGCGCAGCCGCTTGGAGTATTTGGTGCCGAGAGTCGATCAGGAATTTGGCAGCAAGAGAGCCAGAGAGATTCATCCGGACGACATTCAGGAATTTATGCTGGATTTGGAAGCGCAAGGGCTTTCAGCCTCAAGCATAAACCACCACAGGAGTATCTTGAGCGGCATCTTCAACTTCGCCATCAAGCGTGGAAGATACGATCACAATCCAGTGCAAGCTGTGCCGCAAATGAAAGAGCCTCCTGGTCGTGACCGGGTCCCTACACCTGAAGAGATTCGCAAGCTACTTGATGCGTGCAATTACGGCGACGAGGAAGTCTACGTCTTCATCATCATGGCCGGTACTACCACTATGAGAAAGGGCGAGATCCTACAGAGGCGGTGGGATGAAATTCATCTGGACACTCGGATTCCGTACATCTACATTCCCCAGACAAAGAATGGCGACCCGAAGACAGTACCGATCCCTGAGATCGTGGTGGAGGCCGTGAAAAGGTTACCGAGCTATGGAAAGATCGAGTATCTGTTCCCATCGCGGCCAACGGCGAGATTTCCCAGTCCGGAGAGGCTATACATGTGGGACATCGGAAAACGCTTCAGGGAAGTGTGCCGCCGAGTAGGAGTTGAGGGTCTTCGCATACACGACTTGCGTCATGCCGGTCCAAGCATCTTGCTAGCGCGCGGAGTACCGGACGGAATCGTTCGGAAACTCACGGGCCACCGCAGCCGAGAGTTGGAGAGATATCAACACCTCTCGGATGAGTTGAAGAGGAACACGGTAGAGTTGATCGCCGAGGAACTCTTTGGCGCACCCAGCGGCACAGTTCAGCGAGAACAGAACAAGCAACGAATGGCCAAGCTGTAAAGCTAACAAAATGAGTGAGTTATTGGCGGGACCGACGAGACTCGAACTCGCGACCTCCGGCGTGACAGGCCGGCGTTCTAACCAAGCTGAACTACGGCCCCGCCTGATGAGCGCCCATTATAGACCCATTGCCCCTCAGCGAGCAATTCCATCGATCTGTACACCGATCCCTGGCGGCAGAGAATCTGACTCTCTGTCATTGGTTCTACCAATGAGACTTGCCTTTATATATTCCAAGAAGTTATGGTAGGCCGCGTAAGCAAGGAGGAAGGTGTGGAAGAAGAATTCCAACTAGAGATCATCTACTGCGACGATTGAAACTACACTCCTCGAGCCGCCTGGATGGCGCTGGAATTGCTGGGTCACTACCGTCAAGAGATATCCGAGCTTAAGCTCGTCCCTTCGGGTGGTGGACGCTTCGAAGTGAGTGTGAACGGGAAGTTGGTGTTCTCTAAGCTTAGCGAAGGCCGTTTCCCGGAGCCGAAAGAACTTCGGCAGTTGATTGAGGGTACTAGCTTTCGATGAGCTATCCCGTCTCCGCAGACCGACGATAGAGTCGTCTTTGAGCAAGGCAGGGTGGAGCCGGTTCTTGAAAGCCGGCTTACTTGAGGTCGGACGCACCGCGGCACCATCAGGAACCTTACTGTGCTTCTGGGAAAGCGGGTGCTCAGGATCGGGGAGCAGAGAGCTGCTGTGTCAGCTTACTCTGAAGCCTCTGGCGAATAGCTGAGTGATCCGCGTTAGCCAGCTTGCACCAGTAGGGAAAACCTTCCTCGTCGCTGCAGATCCACTCGATCGCCTTCTTCTTGAGAAGCCGATAGTCCTTGCGCGAGTTTTCCTTTACGACTCGAAGGTCGATTACTGCCTCATGCCATGCTTGTCGAAGGATGGCGACAGCCAGGTTCCTTTCGGATCGGAAATCCAGCTTTTCCTTGGGCTCGAAATAATCATGGACTGTTCCCCGCATCCGCACGGCGGCATCATAGCACACTTATCTCGATTCTCAGCAGAAAAGTTCCAGAGAGGTTCAATTCCGTTTTATGGCCTTGGATTCGGCGAGTTTTCGGTCCCCCGAAAGGCCTTCCGGGCGGCTGAAACCCTGAAGTTCTTGGCCCGTGCTTACACCCTCAAGACGGCTTCTGGGTCGAGATTGCCTATGAAACACTGTGCCGGTTCGCTTGACTTTCACAGTGGCTTTGCGCGTCAATTAAGCCCTCTTTCAGGGAGAACGTTTTCGTGAATCAAGACCCATTTCAAGCCCACGCCACGACCCTGGGCAAACAACTGCTGGTGGAACTCTCTGGCTGCCATGGTGGGATGCTGGACAGTATCTCGCTGGTGGAGCGTTGCCTGGTCGAAGCCGTCAGGGAGGCCAAGGCCACCGTCGTCCAAACCGTTTTCCATCGGTTCAGCCCTTACGGGGTCAGCGGAGTAGTGGTGATCTCAGAGAGCCACGTTGCCATTCACACCTGGCCCGAGCACGGTTATGCGGCAGTTGACGTTTTTACTTGCAGTGAGCAGATAGATCCCTATTCGATCGTGGAGTCCCTGGTGAAGAAGTTCTCGGCCCGACAGCACACGGCTACCCTGGTTCATCGGGGGCCGCACGCCATGTCTGAAGCGGCTGCGGTGGAGTGAAACTTATTACAGTTAATTACAGTTCACTAGTCGCGGGATTCAGGAGTGACCTGCAGACTGATGCGGCTATCTTCTCTCAGCACGACGATCGTCACCTCAACCCCTGGTTTTAGGAAATCGATAGCATAGGTGTAGTCATAGATGTTCTCGATCTTCCTGCCGCCTAGCTCGATCACGAGATCTCCGCCCTTCAGGCCCGCTCGCTGGGCCGGTCCGTCTTTGACCACCCCCGACAGACTGACCCCCGCTTCGTCGGCCTTGCCGTAATCAGGTATGGTTCCCAGATAGGCCCTGAGGCTGCTTCGCCCAAGCCTGCTCTTTGGGTTCTCCATTTCAAGGTAGTCAGGAGCCTCTTTACTGGCCAGCAAGGACTGGGCGATCGAGGCGATGAGGCGAGTAACCTTGGCGCAGCCAGAGTAATTGATCCCAGAGGGCCGATCCCGAGGAGTGTGGTAGTCCTCATGCCCTCCGGTGAACGCGCTCAGAATAGGAACCCCTTTCACATAGAAGGAGGTGGCATCGGTAGGAAGGTGGCTTTCCTGCTGTGTGACGATGGACAGGTCGACACCGACGTTGGACGATTCGATTGCCTGCGGCCAGAAGGAACTCGAGCCCACGCCTTGGATGAAGAGCGACTCCTTCAGACGTCCCACCATGTCCAGGTTGAGGTAGGCGGCCAATCGCGGTCGTAGCACGTCCGACTCGGCGCCGGGGCCGTTCAGATTGCGTGTGTAGAAGCCGGAGCCAAGCAGTCCCAGTTCCTCGCCCGACCAGAGGGCGAAGAGGATGTTCCGGCTTTGGTTCAACCGTCCCTGACGTCTCAGAGAAACCAGGTGCTCAGCGATCTCGAGAACGGCAGCCACGCCCGACGCGTTGTCGTCGGCTCCGTAGTGTATGCCTCCCTTCTCTTCGGCACGGGCCAGGGACGAGGACGTCGATCCGGACCCAAGGTGATCGATGTGCGCCCCAACCACAACAGTTCCCACCGAGGGGCCCCGTTCTGCCCTCAGCAGGCCGAGGACGTTCCTGCCATCGCGACTTTCACTTTCGAGATCGACCGAGACCTCCAGCTCCAGGTTCTGAAGCGCGAATCCTGACTGAAGTTCCCCGGTGTCGAGAGAGTCCTGAAGCTCCTTCAGGCTCCTGCCAGAGTTCTCCAGAAGGATGGAGGCGATCCGATTGGTTATCGAGATGACCGGGATGCTTCCGGAGGATAGCGAGCCGGCCACCGTCAGCCCAACCAACTCATCCTTGACGCCCGCGTTGGGACCGCTCACCACGATCAGACCTAGCGCCCCTCTGTCGGCAGCGACGATTGCCTTGTAGCGAAGACTGGCATATCGGGTGAGCTGGCCTCGCAGTTCATCGGGCGCCTCTTCAGGGAGGTATCGAAAGACGAGAACCCACTTTCCTTTCACTTCCAGATGGGCGAAGGAATCGTAGACGGAACCGTCCTCTCCCTCGCGCGCCACGATGCCGTAGCCAGCTACCGTGACCCCCGCTGGCCCGAAGGAGCCCACTTTGGAATAGGCCAGTGGTCTCCAATCCTGGTCTGCTTCGAAGGGTTCTTTGCCACCCGAACGAATCAGCTCCAACCGATTCCGAAGCCCCAGAGAGACTCCTGCCGTGAAGGGGAAGGTCTGGAAGAAGCTCTTCCCATCACCGGCGGGCTCGAGCTTCAGAGCCTCAAAAACAGATGCGGCATAATCCGTCGCTAGCCGTTCACCAGCGCTGCCTGTCATCCGACCTTCCAATTCCTTAGATGCCAGATAGTCGATGTGGCGACGAAGGTCCAGGGTCCGGATTTTCCCCGGAGCCACCGGAACCTGCTGGGCGGGCGACGGGCTGCTGGCGTTCCCTGTGACCGCCGGAGCCAGACTCAGTAGTCTTCGGGCTTCAGCATCGTCCCAATCGGCGACGAAGATTTGAGAGGTCTTACCCGGGGTACGGTTGGTTGTCCAGGAGAGGCGCTTTCCATCGGGAGAAAAGACCGGCAAACCATCGAACCCCTTGGTTTCGGTCACCCTGATCGGTTTCGATTCTCCAGCTGCGCCGACGATGTAGAGCTCAAAGTTGTCAAAGCCGTGAACGTTGGTCGTGAAGATCAGGTAGTCACCCGATGGGTGAAAAAAGGGAGCCCAGGACATATTCTGGAGATGGGTGAGCTGTCGCTCCCAGCTTCCTTCCACATCCCTCACGAAAATCTCCGCGGTAGAGCCATCTTCGGAGAACCTTCTCCAGCAGATCAGCTTTCCATCCCAGCTGAAAAAGGGGCCGCCATCGTAGCCCCTCGACGTGGTGAGACGGCGTACCTCGGAGCCATCTCCGCTCATCAGGTAGAGATCGACAAAGCGGGAGGGATCCTGATCCCGAGCTTCTAGCTCCGTCTGATTCAAATCTCCCTTATAGGCAAGTCGATTCGACGCGAAGACGATCTGGCTGCCGTCAGGAGACCAGGAGGCTTCGGCATCGTACCCCAGTGTCTGGGTGAGGTTCCTGAGGTCGGATCCCTGCAGATCGCCGACGTAGATGTCGTGGTGTTCGTCAAAGTCCCAGGTATACCGCTTGGACGTGCCCGATGCTCGTCGGTCCAGTTCCTGCTTTTGCTTGTCTCGAGCCTCGGGGTCCTCGTGCGAGGAGGAAAAGAGCAGCCGATCCCCTTCGGGATGGATCCAGGCACAGGTGGTCTTACCGTGCCCCGGCGAGACGCGACGAACCCGACCGTTCTCGAGATCCATCAGATAGATCTGGAAAAAGGGATTGCCCTCTTCGCGCTCGCTCTGAAACACGAACAGGGAACCGTTGTGGCTGAAGTAGCCCTCCCCTGAACGGCGACCGGCAAAGGTCATTTGCCGAGTATTTGATAGCAGAGGCTCCTTCGTATCCTTGGGATCGGTATTGCGCTTCAACGCACCAGACCAAGGTAGTGAGGCGGAGAGGAACCCGGAGTCGGTTCCCATCTGGAGAGTGGTGATTCCCAGACAGAAAACCAGGCCAAGTGTTCGTCGGAACAAGGAGCGGTCCTGCATCCCGTAACAATAGTGTGGCTACGGAACAGAGTTCAACCTACAATCTGTGGATGTCGCAGAGGATTGAGTGAGTCTACTCGTAGAACGGACTCCGAGTGCGGCGCCAGGCCGGGTCGCCTGTGAGTCAGCTTCACTGAGGTAAGAAATGTTACCAGATGTTGCAGGAGCCTCCATGAGAGAGATCCAAAGAGCTCCACTACGCAGTGGCGAACTGGTCCTCATGATCAGCCCTAGAGGTCGCCGCCACCTCATCTGGCTGCGCCAGAATGGTTTGTTCCACCATCCACACACCGGGCATCTCCCTCACGATTCAATCATCGGCCGGGCTCCCGGAGTGCGTTTTTGCACCGAAGCTGGCGTCGAGCTGGTCTGTCTGAGGTCTCCTCTGGAGAAGTATCTTCTGCGGAAACTCCGCCGGCCTACCCAGGTCATCTACCCCAAGGATCTTGGGAACCTCCTGCTACGGGGTGAAATCTATCCCGGGGCTCGTGTGCTCGAAGCAGGACTTGGTGCCGGCGCAAGCGCCATCTTCCTGTTGCGGTTTCTGGGTCCTGAGGGGCAGTTGACCTCTTACGAAAGCCGTGAAGAGTTCGCTCAGCTGGCCGTCAAATCAATCCGCGAGGTTCAGGATCTCTACGGTGATTCGGGAGCCCAGCACTCGGTTGTGCTACGCGATATATACGAGGGCATCGACGAACGGGATCTGGACGCGGTGCTGCTGGATTTGCCCGAACCCGAACGCGCGGTCGAGCACGTGGCAGCAGCCCTACGGCCCGGCGGCGCCCTGCTGAGTTGGCTACCGACAACGCTCCAGGTCTACAGTTTGGTAAGAATACTCCAAGAGGATCCGAACTGGACTCTGGTAGAAACCACCGAATCGCTGCTGCGATCCTGGCAGGTCAGCGAGAACTCCATACGCCCTGCTCACCGAATGGTCGCTCACACCGGTTTCCTGATCTCGGCGCGCAGGGTCGAGGTCGAGGAGACCGCGAGCCAGCCAGACGAGGATGGCGTCGGCCCGGACTAAGCTGAAACTTCATTGGCGAACGTAGCTTTGGCCTCCAGGCCGAAGTCTTATTCTTCCGAGCCTTTGGCTCGGACGGCGGCCTGGAGCCCACCGCTACGCCGGACCCAAAGTTTCCTTCTGAATGATCCGGCTCACAGCGCCAACCGACGCAGGCGGAGCGCGTTGGCAATCACCGAGACCGAGCTGAAGCTCATGGCTGCTGCTGCCATCATGGGACTCAAGAGCAGACCGAAGAATGGGTAGAGCAGCCCGGCGGCAATTGGAATACCGAGTGTGTTGTAGACGAACGCAAAGAAAAGGTTCTGTCGAATATTCCGGACGGTTGCCCGGCTCAAACGACGGGCGCTGACAATACCGCCGAGATCACCCCCTATCAAGGCCACTCCGGCACTCTCGATCGCCACGTCGGTGCCAGTCCCCATGGCGATTCCTACGTCTGCCTGGGCCAGCGCCGGAGCATCGTTGATTCCGTCACCCGCCATGGCAACGGTAAACCCCTGCTGCTGCAAATCCTTCACCGTCTGCGCTTTCTGGTGGGGAAGGATCTCCGCCCGAAGCTCTTGGATATCGAGCTTTCGCGCGACTGCAGCCGCTGTGACGGGGTTGTCACCCGTCAACATCATGATGCGAACTCCCTCCGCCCTGAGCTCCGAGACAGCGCGGGGCGTAGACGTCCTGATTGTGTCGGCCACCGAAAGAAGGCCGGCCAGGTGATCAGCTACGGTGAGGAACATGACGGTTTGTCCTTCCTGATGAAGTAACTCCGCCGGCCGCTCGAGTTCTCCCAGCGGGATACGTGATTCTTCCAGCAGGCTTCGGTTGCCAAGCATTACCTTCTTTCCCTCTATCTGCCCCGTCACTCCCTGTCCAGGCAGAGCCCTGAACCCGGAAACCTGTGAGAGGGGGAGCCTCCTGGCGCCGGCCCCTTCAACGATCGCGGCGGCCAGCGGATGCTCGCTCCGCTGTTCCAGGCTGGAAGCCGTCCTCAGCACATCGGAGTCCGTAAAGCCGTTCGTGCTTACCACCTCGGCCAATGTCGGTTTCCCTTCGGTCAGAGTGCCGGTCTTGTCGACAACCAGTGTGTCGACCCTGGATAGTGTTTCCAGTGACTCGGCATCCTTGATCAACACCCCCTGCTGAGCCCCACGCCCCACCCCAACCATCACCGCCATGGGGGAGGCGAGGCCCAGCGCGCAGGGACAGGCAATGAGAAGAACCGCGGCGGCGTTGACCAGGGCGAAGGTCCAACTGGGCTCGGGCCCGAAGAGTCCCCAGGCCAAGGCCGTCGCCAGGGCGGCGATAACCACACCAGGAACGAAGTAGGCCGCAGTACGATCGGCGAGACGCTGGATCGGGGCGCGAGACCTCTGTGCCGCGGAGACCATTTGAACGATCCGAGCGAGAACCGTGTCTCGTCCAACCCGTCTGGCCTCGATCAGGAGAGATCCGGTCCCGTTGACGGTCCCACCAATCAGCCCATCACCCTGGTGCTTTTCTGAGGGTATGACCTCTCCAGTAACGGCCGACTCATCGACGCTACTCTCGCCTTCCAGAACCACCGCGTCCACCGGTACCCTTTCCCCGGGTCGCAGAAGGAGCCGGTCCCCGGGTTGGACTTCGGCCACAGGGATGTCCTGCTCCTCCCGCCCCTCATCCAGGCGTCTTGCCGTCGCCGGAGCAAGGTTCAGAAGGCCTCGGATGGCACCGCCAGTTTGGCTGCGGGCCCGCAGTTCCAGGACCTGACCCAGTAGTACCAGCACGGTGATTACTGCGGCAGCCTCAAAGTAGACGCCTACCTCTCCACCTCGCCCGCGGTAGACCAGAGGAAAGATTCCGGGGAGTGTTATCGCCACCAGGCTGTAGAAATAGGAGGCCCCGATCCCCATGGCGATCAGAGTGAACATGTTGGGGCTTCGATGGACGATGGACTGCCAACCTCGTTGGAAAAAGGGCCAACCGCCCCAAAGCACGACGGGAGTAGCCAGCAAGAACTGGATCCACTGAAGCGTGGCCATTGGAATCAGGGCATGGATCGGCCTTCCCGGAATCATTTCGGACATCGCCAGAAGGAACACTGGAATGGTGAGGGCCGTGCTGATCCAGAATCTGCGGAGCATGGTCTCCAATTCTGGGTTGTCCTCTTCAACTACTGAAACGGACCGGGCCTCCAGCGCCATCCCGCATATAGGGCAGGATCCTGGAGTGCTCTGAGTGACCTCGGGGTGCATGGGACAGGTATATTCAGTCTGAGTGGAGGGAAGTGACTCGGGATCGGGTTCCAGAGCCATGCCGCAGGAAGGGCAGGAACCGGAGTCGGGTTCCGTCACGTCCGGGCACATCGGGCAGAAATAGGTGGACGAGGGCCCAGACACAGGCAGGGAAGCAGCATCGGCCTGACGCAGTGTCCCTTCGGGGTCTGTCCGAAACTTATTTGCGCAGCCCTCACAGCAGAAGTAATAGGTACGAGTGCCGTGCTCGACGGTGGCAGCAGCCCGTTCGGGATCGACCTCCATCCCACAAACAGGATCCACCGGCCTCGGGTCGGTTTCAGAGAGTCTTGATTCGACCATATCGGGTGAAAACTTCCACTAATTCCTGGATCTTGATAGGTATAAGACAGCGCGAGCGAAAGTCAAGGAGCGCCGTCACCGTTCTTTGCTTTCCGACGATGGATTCCCAGGTACCCGAGAAAGAGAAAAAGGCTGCTGGGCCCCGGCTCAGCAGCCTTAAGAGCCGCTGCAGCGGTTGACACTTCTTTACGGAAGGGAGGCATCGGCTAGCGTACAATGACCTGGGGGCGGTCTCGTGAACGAAGCCAAAGAGAGCATCTTGTTGATTGACGACGATGTCGAGTTGTGTGAGCTGGTCGAGGAGTATCTGCAGACCGAGGGCTTCGAGATCGATGTGGTACACAGCGGGACAGATGGTCTGGAAAGAGTCCTTTCCAGCGATCCCATTCTGGTGATTCTGGATGTGATGCTCCCCGGCGCCAACGGGTTCGAAGTGCTAAGGAAGATCCGCTCCCGGTCTCAGGTCCCGGTGCTCATGCTTACTGCCCGGGGCGATGATGTCGATCGGATCGTGGGACTTGAGATAGGTGCGGACGATTATCTTCCCAAGCCCTTCAACCCACGGGAGCTGGTAGCGCGAATCCGAGCCATCTTGCGTCGCAGCCAACCAGACGAATCTGATCCGCGTCCCCCCAAGCAGCCAAAGATGGCCCTGGGTGACATCGAGCTGGATCCAGGTGCAAGGACCGTCCTCCGGGACCGGCAGCCGCTCCAACTCACTGCCGTTGAATTCGACCTGCTCGAGTGTCTACTCCGCCTAGCCGGAACCGTCATCAAGCGGGAAGATCTTGTGGAAGCCGTTCTGGGCCGAGCCTTCAACCCCTTCGACCGCAGTATCGACATGCATGTGAGCAATCTGCGGAAGAAGCTGGGGCTCCATGGGGATGGGTCTGAACGAATCAAGTCCATCCGGAGTGTCGGATATATCTACACTCAATCTGGCGAACCCCATTCTGGGTAAAGGCCATGCGGAGCCTTTGGGTCAAGATCTTTCTGTGGTTCTGGCTGGCCATGTTTCTGGTTGGCGGAGTCCTGGTCGTCTCGGTCATCCTGACCCGCCCCGACCCCCCCCCCCGGTCCCTTTTCCGGCCGCCCCTTCGGACCTCGTCGCCCGGAGTTTACGGCGGATACCTTGCGCCGCAACGCACGTATCAGCGCCCAGCTGCTGCGCCGCGGTCGTCGCCCTCAGTTGAGACGTCACCTGGACCAACTGGAGCGGAATACGGGGATCAAGGCTACCGTATTCGATGCCAACGGCCTCGAAGTCTCGGGGCGCCCAGTCCCTGAGGGCGCTCAGGAATTGGTGAGGCAGGCCCACGAGAGCGGTCAGGCTGAATTCAGGGATGCCGATGGGGCCTTGTTGATCGCCCAAAGCTTCTTCCCCCCTCGGGGAGGAGGCGTCACCATAGTAGGTCAGGTTCCGGCGTTTCGAAGCAGTCCCTTCATGGAACCAGCTGACCTGATCCTCAGGTTCCTGGCCGTCCTGTTGACTGGCGGTGCAGTGTGCTTTTGGCTCTCCCGGTATCTGACGACACCACTCACCCAGCTGCGAAAGGCATCAACAGAGTTGGCGGGCGGAGACCTGAGTACGCGCGTGGGCCCGCTTTTGGAAAAGCGAGCTGACGAGTTCTCCGATCTGGCGCGGGATTTCGATCTGATGGCAGAGCGAATCGAGGCGCTGGTCCAATCGCAGCGGCGCCTGCTGCAGGATATTTCCCACGAGCTGCGTTCGCCTCTGGCTCGCCTCAACGTCTCCCTCGAACTGGCACGCAAACAGAGTGGGACGGACGCGCGTAGCTCTCTTGATCGGATCGAGCGGGAATCGGAGAGGATGAACCAGCTGATCGGTCAGCTGCTGAGTCTGACTCGTCTGGAAGGCGATGAGGGGCTCATCGTGACGGAACCAGTGGACCTTGGAGCTCTTCTGAGCGAAGTCTGCTCTGATGCAGATTTCGAGGCCAGGAATCGCCAACGCCGAGTGCGCCTTACCCACAACGAGCCCTGTGTCGTCACCGGCTCTTCGGAGCTTCTACGTAGTGCCGTCGAGAATGTGATTCGGAACGCCGTTCGCTACACCGCTGAGGACACCGAAGTGGAGGTAACGCAGCGCCAGCGGGAGTCTTCCCAGGTTTCGATTCTGGTTAGGGATCGAGGTCCTGGTATTCCGGAAGAAGTGCTCACGCAAATCTTTCGTCCCTTCTACCGCGTGGGAGACGCCCGCGATCGCGAGTCCGGCGGAGTAGGGCTAGGGTTGTCAATCGCGGAGCGCATCGTGCGCCTTCATGGGGGCACGATCGCCGCCTCCAACCAGCCTGCCGGTGGTCTCGCGATCGAGATCTCGCTCCCCTGCCAGATTCAGTCCGCGGCCCCGGCGTAGCGGTGGCCTCCAGGCCGCCGTCCCGAGCCACAGGCTCGAGATGGGAACTTCTTGCTGTTGTCCGGCTCGCTCCCACCTTCGTCGTCCTCGACGGCCGGAACTTGGGCTCATATCGCTAGCGAGTCAAGTCGTTCGCGCCAGCAGCGGTTTCCGGCACTGCTCACTATTCACGCAGGGCATTAACCCTAATCCAGCGCGACAACCTGGCCCGAATCGATGGACTTCCTCGCTGCTTCTACGATCCTCACTGCCGCACGGCCATCGTAGCCGGAGACCGTGGGTGGATTTCCATCCAGCACGTTATCTGCGAAGAGTTGGGTCTGGGCGTAGAAAGCTTCCAGCCGCACCGGATCCATGGGCCGCCCGATATAGTCTATCGGAGGTTGCTCCCAGATCAGCTCCCAGTTATCCCCCCGCCCCAGCATCAGCTTGCCGTATCCGTCAATGTCCAGGATTCCCTCCTCGCCGACGACCACGTATCGATGCTGGTGACCGTCCAGGTTGGGAGACGGCATCTCGTAGGACATCCACTGCTGAGCCATGGCGCCACTGTCAAAAACGATCTGGGTCATGACGCTGAGTCTCTCGTGTTGCTGCGCGCCGAAAGTCGTTCCCTGGCTGCAGATACTCTTTGCCTCGGCACCGGAGAGGAAACGCATCGCGTCGAAATTGTGGACCCCCATGTCGAGAAAGGCGCCTCCGTGTTCGGGCAGTCCGGTCCACGGCTTATCGTCGGTGAAGTATCCGCTGAAGACAGAGTGTCCTCGGAGCATCCAGATTTCGCCCAAGAGATTCTGATTGAGGATCTCCCGAGCCCGAGAGACCGCGCCCCGAAACCGCAGGGTCTGGATCACTTCAAGATGGACCCCTGCCCGCTCGCATGCGTCGATCATGGCAGTACAGTCTTTCGCGGAAGTCGCCATGGGTTTCTCTACCAGAACGTGCTTACCTGCCTCGGCCGCCTGGATCACCTGAGACAGGTGGTCAGCGTGGGGGGTAGCGATCAAAACCGCATCTACATCGCCTCGCGCCAGCAAAGACTCGTAGTTGGGCTCGCAGTCCACTCCATAGTCGCTGGCGAGACCGGGTGCGCGCGTGCCGCCGGCGACCGCGATCAAACGGACCCGTGTGTTGTACTTCGTAATTCCCTCGGCGTAGGTTCTCCCCATATAACCTGAACCCAACAAGGCGATTTGCAAGTCGGTCATCGCTACTTCCTCCTAGTCCGGATTTCCAAAACTGCAACGTTCAGGATCTGAGCGAGAGCTGCAGCACCACGTATGACACATAGATGGCTAGTAACGGAAGACCATACCATCTACGAAAGGTGCCTTTGCCCGAAGCTGAGTAGATGTAGACCCGAAAGATCGTCAGAATGAGCAGCATCGTCGGGAGATGGATATACAGCATTATTTCCGGTATCTGTGCACTCCGCTCAACGATCGGCAGCGGTGCCGCAGTGGCCGCGGCGCCCACCACGAATAGAACGTTTAGAATGTCGGCCCCAACGATGTTTCCTACCAGTAGTTCGGCATGACCCCTCCTAATGCTGACCATTCCTATCACCAACTCCGGTAGCGAGGTCCCGAACGCCACCAAAGTTGCAGCGATTACCACCTTCGGAATACTCCAGTGATTCTCAGCAAGTTCAATCACGGAGCAGATAAGTACACGACTGGTCAAAAGGACGAAGATCAGTCCGACCGTGACCAGAATCAAGAGACGCGCAGTGCCGGAAGCACCCTGTGGAGACTGCTCTCCGCTCTGCCCCGATCCGGAGTCGTCTGTGCCGGGATGGCTGCGGCTCCATCTCACAGAAACGAGCATGTATGCAGTTAGTGCCGCCAGCATGATTAGTCCGACCGGTCTCCCCAACTCGGCCTGGTCACCGAATTGCAGGTAGAACCCGTAGCACAGCACGGCCAGGAACACCCCCGAGCCGAACTGAACCCAGCCTTGGCGGGACAAGACGAATCTATCGGCGGGAAGCACCGTAAGCAGACAGCCGAGTCCGAAGATCAGCCCCGAATCTACAATGATAGAGCCGACGGCGTTTCCCAGGGCGAGGCCGGGCTCTCCCGACCAGGCGGCCAGCACGGAAACGGCGCACTCTGGACTGGTGGTTCCTAGAGAGACGATCGTTGCACCGATCACGATCTTGGAGATTCCCAGAACGGACGCGATCCCCGATGCTCCCTCGACGACCACATCTGAGGCCTTGCCCAGGGCCGCGATGGCGATCGCTACCAGCACCAGCAGTTGCCACTGGGGCAACCCCAAGAACCACTCTCGCGGAATAAGATGCTCCACCTTGCTCCTCGTGCCTTTGATCCGTGTCTAGGAAGCCTGGAAGAAAATATACGAAGTCGGGGACCAAAACAAAGCCAAAGTGCCGAATCCTGTCAGCATCGATTCAGGTGGCGTGTCAGAAGAGGCCTCGCACCGCCTTCGATTGCTGCTTTCGTAGTAGCCCCTCCCGGAGCCAGGGCGGGGAGGAATTGGGCCCGTTGAGGGTTTGGAACCATCTGTGGCACACTGGGGCCACTGTGGAACTCGGGACAAGCGTTCAGCCTCATCTTTTCGTAGTCTTTGGCGGAACCGGAGACCTCATGCAGCGCAAGCTGCTCCCCGCTCTGGCCCGGCTCAATGATCTGGGGTTCCTGGGTGAGGACTTCAAGATTCTAGGAGTGTCTCGTAGGAGCATGGACGACGGCGGCTTTCGAGAATGGGCCCGAGGGGCGTTGGCGGAGGCAGGAATTTCCGGTGGACCCGAGAGAAGTCGATGGTGCGATCAGTGTCTGCACTTTCAGTCGATCGGCCAGGGCGGAGAAGAGGACTACCGAAGCCTCAAACACCGCGTTGCACAGCTGGAAGGAGAGGGGGACCGGCCACGTAACCGGGTCTTCTACCTTGCCATGCCCCCATCGGGATTCGCTCCCTCAATAGAAGGTCTAGGAGGTGCTGGTCTGAACCAGAGTACAGGTTGGACCAGACTGGTTATTGAGAAGCCCTTTGGTCGTGATCTGGCTTCAGCTCAAGACCTAAACCTACTGGTCCACAGTTACTTCGAAGAGTCTCAGATCTACCGGATCGACCACTATCTGGGCAAAGAAACCGTTCAGAACCTTTTGGTGTTTCGGTTCGCCAATCCCTTGTTCGAGTCGGTGTGGAATCGCGACCGGGTGGAGAGCGTCGAAATCACCGTTGCGGAACAGCTGGGTGTTGGAGAACGCGCCGGCTACTACGACAAGACAGGTGCCCTGCGGGATATGGTCCAGAATCACTTGACCCAGCTCCTGACCTTGACGGCGATGGAGGTGCCGGCAGCCTTCGAAGCCGACTCGATCCGGGACGAGAAGGTGAAGGTGCTTAGATCGCTCGCCCCACTCCAGCCCGACCACGCTGTCTTCGCCCAGTATTCTGGTGGGATCGTCGATGGAGAGGAAGTGCCCGGCTATCTACAGGAAACGGGTGTGGACCAGGACTCCCAGACCGAAACCTTCGTTTCCCTACGCTTGGAAGTCGCCAACTGGCGTTGGCAGGGCATTCCCTTCATCCTTCGAACGGGCAAGCGGATGCCAGACCGTCTCACTCAGATCAAGGTGCGGTTTCGTTCTCCACCGGTGACGCTCTTTCGGGGTTCTGGTTCGAGTCAACTCCCTTCCGGTGCCCTGGTTATCACCCTTCAACCGGATGAGGGCTTTGACCTGGACCTCGACGTCAAATCTCCAGGTCCTGAGATTTCGCTGGACCGACATAGCCTCAAGTTCCGATATGCAGAGAGTCTGGGCTCGCTGCCAGAGGCGTACGAGACCCTGCTGCTGGATGTGCTGACCGCCGATCAGACGTTGTTTGTCCGTGGGGACGAGGTCGAGGCCGCCTGGCGCCTCTACGCTCCCCTGCTGGACGGATCGCTTCCGATCCGTGACTATCCTGCTGGAAGTTGGGGACCAGAAGGCTAGCAACCGGAAACTGAAAATCAAAATTCGACTGTACACCAGGGTTGGGACTCAGTGGCGAAAAGTGCGTCGCCTCGTTGAATCGTCTCGGGATCGTCGGCTCGAATCCGGCCCGCGTGCCAGAGTGTCCTAAAACTGACTCCGCCGAGATAGACAGCGCCTAGATCGGCTACCGACAGCGCCAGATCGGCAGCCGCTGCGGTAGCGCGACATTCGGCCCCGTCGGGCGCCGCGAGAAGCTCGAAACGACCTTGATTCCAGGGACAATAGGAATCTGTTACCTCAACAACCAGACGGCCTTCTGCCGCGTAGGTTCTCCCACTCAGCGCCTCAGGCAGATTCACCAGACGGACCCACAGATCGTCACTCGAGGAACGCTTCAGGTGACGGGGGTCGGCCAACCTCCAGAGAAGCGGCTCATCGATCGGGCGCAGCAGAGCCTTTGTAGTAGTCATGAGGTCGACTCCGAAGCAGTATTCCCAGAGGGCAGATTCTGCCTCGTCGGTAGTGGAGATCAGCTCCTGGACGGTCAGAGTGTGGGTTGAGTGGTTAAGCCGGTACAGAACGTAACCATCGATACGGTCGCCGCTACGATAAACAGCATGGAAATTAGGCGATGAACCCTGCCTGTCGGATTCCGGATCCCTTAGTGTGAGATCCCAGCGAATGGGATCTCGTCGAATCATGCCGGGGCGAAGCGGTCTAACCCGCTCGTAGACCCCTGGGAAGAGTTCTCTCGCCTGGCTTGCTTCGACGAATTCGACTGCTCCTTCGTAGTTGTGCGGAAACTCCATCCCCGAGCGGTGGCGTGCAAGGCTCCATTCTTGATGAAAGGTGGCCATACCGTATCCATAGCGTCCGTAGATAATGGACTCAGAAGCATATAGGCCGGCTAGAGGCTCGCCCTGCTCATAGACGTCGTGCAGTTGTGCCTCCATCATGCGGGTCAGGATTCCCCTGCGGCGGTGAGTCGGTTGAACCGTAACGCCTGCCACACCGGCCAGGGGTAGCCAGGCCCCTGGAACCCGCATTTCGAAGCGGTGAGTGTAGGCAGTCCCGACGATCTGGGCTCCATGGAAGGCGGCGAGGCTCCGTTCAGGCTCGAAGGGCACCCTTCTCATGTGCTCCTCGCTGAAGGCCTCTCCAAACCCACGTGTTTTCGCCTTGATCCAGGCGTCATACTCCTGCTGGGTTATCGGTCGGGTTTCGATATCCATGGCGTTGAGGCTCCTGATCTATACTAGCCTGATAGTGTTTGTCTTGCTTTATCCTTGAACACCTCTGCCAGTCCCGCCACCGGGCGCGAGCCGGATCATTCAGAAGGAAACTTTGGGTCCGGCGTAGCGGTGGACTCCAGGCCGCCGTCCGAGCCAAAGGCTCGGAAGAATAAGACTTCGGCCTGGAGGCCAAAGCTACGTTCGCCATGAAGTTGTCCTTTCAACCTAGCAGCTCAGCAGGACAAAAGACCTCTCCCTCAACCAGGACCACCTCGGTCCGCGTACCCGGCTCCATGGGATCTCCCTCCAGGATCACCAGGTCAGCATCCTTACCCGGTTCGATACTCCCCACACGATCCTCGACCCCCAGAATCCTGGCGGAGTTGATGGTTAGCATCTCGAGGATCTGCTGCGCGGAGACCCCCGATTCGCGGATCTCTGCAAAGTTGTCGTCCAGATGCTGGATCGGAATGACGGGCGCATCGGTTGTGATCGTCACCAGGATTCCCGACTCCAGTAGCTCCCGAACGTGTTTGCCGTGGACGTTCCGGGTTTCTGACTTGTAGGACCACCAACCGATAGGACCGTAGACGACCGGAATGCCTGCCGCAGCGATCTGCTCGGCAACCAGATAGGACTCGGTTCCGTGATGGATCACGACATCCACTTCAAACTCCCGCGCGATCCTGAGAGCTGTGATGATGTCGTCGGCTCGATGGACGTGTACATGGATCGGCATCTGACGCTCCACAACCTTGACCATCGCCTCTTGACCCAGGTCCCGTGGCTGAGATCCTGATTCACGATAGTTCTGTGCATCCAGCAGAGTCTTGCGGATTGTCGACGCTATCCCCATGCGCGTGGCAGGAAAGCGTCGCTGGCGTACGGCGTTCTCCCGCTTGGGGTTTTCGCCTAACGCCATCTTCATTCCCGCCGGTTCCCGGACCACCATTTCATCCACCGCGGCTTTGGGCGCCGTCTTCAAGATGACGGTTTGACCTCCGATGACGGTCAGGCTACTGGGTACGACCAAGGCCGTGGTCACACCCACGGACAGGGCTCGAAGGAACATCTCGTCGGCGGGGTTGATGGCGTCCAGCGCTCTCAGATAAGGAAAAGCCAGATGTCCTCCAACCTCGTCACCGTCGCTTCCTTCCCAGCCTATATGGGTCTCAAAGATTCCGAGGTGGGTGTGGGCCTCGACCAGGCCGGGGATCACGCTGCGGCCCTGGGCCTCAATGATTTCGGCTTCTGGAGGTAGGACGTCTTTGCCGCCTACCGCGATGATCTTCTTCTCTTCCACGACCACGACTCCGTCGGGAATCGGCGGAGACGTGACCGGGTAGACGGTTGCGTTGACGATCGCTTTCTTCATCTTCTAGCTCTGCTAGTTGGGTTGCTCAGACTCAATCGGATTCTTGGCAGATCCGGTTCAGGCCGGCAACCAGGCGCTCGATCTCCTCATCCGAGTTGAACACATGGGTCGAGACCCGTATGCGCTCGCTGGTGTAGTCGACAGGCGAGACCAGGATCTTCTCCACTTCCAGCAAACCGCTGGAGATAGTCGCCGCCTTTTGACCCGGAATCTGAAAGGTCACGATCCCGGACGACTTTTCGAACTCTCGCGGGGTGTCGATAAGCACTCCGGGCACAGCTTGAAGAGCTGCCTTAAGCCGGTCCGAGTATTCTCTTATGTAGCTGAAGATCTGATCCCAGCCGATGCTCTCCCACATCTCGAGGGCCTTTGTAAGTCCCGCTTGATCCGACAGATTCCTGGTGCCGAACTCGAAGCGCTTGGCCTCGTCCCACAGCTCGTAGTTCCCTTCCATGTCGAACTCCCGCTCTGAATGCGAGCCGATCCAACTGGGTTTCAGCCAATCGACACGATCTTTGCGGACGTAGAGTCCTCCGGTCCCCTGGGGTGCCATGATGTACTTGTGTCCACTGAAAGCGTAGAAGTCGCAGTCGAGATCCCTGACATCCACCGGGATGGAGCCAAAGGCCTGGGCTCCATCCAACAGAACAGGAATGTCCCGTCCATGGGCGAGGTCGATAATCCCCCGGACGGGAAAGCGGAGTCCGGTGTAGCGTGATATGTGACTGACACTTATCACTCTCGTTCTGGTGTCCAGCAAGGACCCGAACTCCTCGAGAAACTGCGAGTAGTCCTCGGTGACGTGGACGAAGCGCAGCTCGACCCCGTGACGGTGAGCGATGTTGTACCAGGGAATCAGGTTGCCTGGGTGTTCCTCGTTGCTGAGGATGATGTTGTCGCCCGCTTCCCAATCGAGGCCGTTGGCAACCACGTTGATCCCCACCGTGGTATTTTCCCCGAGCACAATCTCGCTGGAGTCCGCGTTGAAAGCCGTAGCGACTTTAGCGCGCGTCTCTTCGAACTTCTCGTTCATTTTTGCCGCCACATGGGGCAGCGCCGGACCCTGGTTCTGAAACTTGACCCAGCGGGCTACCTCTTCCACAACTGGTTCAGGTTTGGGAGAAAAGCCACTGGTGCAGAAGTAGGCGATATTCTGCACCGCAGGAGTCAGCCGGCGTATGTCGGAGAGTTCCATTATCCAAGCCTTTCAGGTGGTGTGATCTCGACAACCAACCTGCGAAAGTCGTTCTCTGGGCCCGCCACAGGAAAGGTCAGGATGCCCTCCTCTCGGGCCTTCAAGGTGATCGTTTCCGAGGCGTCGCCTTCGACCCGAACCTGAAACTCGCTTTCCGGCTCCAGATTCCAGAGGCACAACGCCTGCTTGCGAATGATCTCGAGCTGCAGGTTTACCCGGTCGGTTTTCGGATCGTAAGTCGCCTCCAAGATGCGAAGGCCCCGGCTATTGGTATTGAGGATCTGGGGGCAGGGGGCTCGTTCCGCCACCGCTCTCATGGTGATGCCCTGATGCGGTTCCAAAGGTGGAACCCCGAAATACCGTCCACCGACGATGTGAAGATAGCTCAACCCGTTTGCCAGAACATTTCCCACCGGCACGGTACTCTCCACCATCATTCCTTCTATGAGTCTGTCGGTGGGATTGAATATTGTCACCTGGTCGGGAGACTCCACCCGAAACAGTACCTCCTCGTAGTCCCGCATTCGCTCGTAGAGCATCTGTTGGCTCGCGATCCAGAGATTGAGCCGCTCCGCCTGACTCACAGCGTAGATAAGGTAGTCCAAGGTTCCCTTTCCCTGGTTCACGGAGGGATCGGATGCAAACAGAGGGTGGTACTGGAGAGTGTAGACGCCGTTCTCGAGCTGATCAGAATGAGCCTGATCCTGGGAGCCCCTCTGGGCATCGAATATCCAAGGAGGCTTTCTGGGCGTGGCCTCCCTCGGAGGTACCGGGATGCGGCTGTGATGCGCACCCAGAATAACGTCAATCAGATCGTAATCGCAGTCGTATTCGTGGGTTCGGTCCCAGCCTCGGAGGGCCTTATGCTCCTCCACCGAAGTGATCACCGGATGATAGGGAAACCAGAACCCGGAGCTGCTGACCGTCATGCTCCCGTCGGTCACGTAGGTATGCTCACCATATTCAACCATGTCATAGAAACAGAAGGTGCAGGTGCCCAATACCTCGGGAGCATGCTCCAGGAGATAGTCCATGGCGTCCAGGGTTTCGGGATGGACATGTCCACCTCCGTGTCTGCCGCAGGTGTAGACGGTGAAGCCCAACCTCTCCTCGGTCTCCCTGACATGGTCGAGGAAGCCGGTCCCGACCAGGTAGCGAGGCGGATCACCAGCCAGGCTGTCATTGTGCAGCCCGATTTCGAGGAAAGGATACTTCCTCACCTCCCGAACCCAGAGCTCTGCCTGCTCTTCGGTAGTTGAGTCGTCGGCAATCACCGGATCCAGGACGTCGTGGGTAGCTGGAACCAGATTCGCGGCCTGGTACTCTACCATCGACAAGTCAGTGGATTGATCCACGTCGTGGCGCAGGGAAAAGGCTCCTTTGTGGCTCCCGAACGGCTTCAGCCGGTTGGACAGGAACTTCGGATTCCATTGGCTCAGGATTTCCCAGAGGAAGAACGCCAGGGTATCGCCCCAATGAACCGGATTCTGCCAGTTCCGGATGTCCTCGACGTTCAAGTGGGCCTGTAGGACGCTCCCCAGAAACTCGAAAATCGAATTGGCCACACAGAGCGTCCGATCGGTGACGATTACGGCGTCACCAATCTTCTGCTTGCTCGCGGTGTCCGAACTGGAGAGATCCCCGCCCAGCTGCCAGAGCCGCGCCAGGACCCGTGAGTCTGACTTCGCTACCAGCTTCCTCGACTTCTGCCCTTTTCCACCGGAGACGTAGTAGTCTGCCCATGCCTCCCGATCGGAAAAGCGCGACTCCTGGTTCCAGCGCCAGCCAGTGTAGCCATCCGGAACGATGGTCTCGGACGCGTCGAGACCCAGTAGATCATCGGGAAGATTGCTCTTGCCTGTCACTACCAGCTGAAGGGTCCCGCTGTCCACGGCCGTCCCCAGTGCTTCGATAGTCTCATTCTCGAGCCCAGCGGCGTTGGGAACGAAGAGGGTGTGGTAGGAATCGATGACCCCGCGCAACTGGGTTTCAGTCAGCAGGTCGTGCCTCAGGCTGAAGCGGTTCAGCAGCGCCGAGGCTGTTGTGGGCGCCAGGTAGGCGTACTCGTCCTTCAACCAGCGCTTCTTTTTCCCCCAGGCATCTTCGAATTCGTAGATGGCACCGCGATCGAGGGCTTCTTCTATGTAGCGTTGTCTAGAATTGGGACTGAGGACGACCGCGATATTCTGTCGCAGATCGCTTGAGTTCCGACTACCTTCTACTGGCATCAACTACTCCTCTGATCTTGTCGATTCTTCATCTGGAAATGTATCTGTTTAGCGCAATTCGACCCTCCCGTCCAGCGAGATCAACCCGTCCCACTCCGATCAGCGTGGCGTGGATCCAGAGCATCTCGCAGGCCATCGCCCAGGAAATTGATACTCAATAGGCTCAAGAAGATCATTAGACCCGGGAAGAGCGCCAACCAGGGTGCCTCTCCCAGGTGCTGTTGTGCGTTCAAGAGCATGTTGCCCCAGCTGGGGACAGGCGGCTGTATACCTAGACCCAGGTAGCTGAGACTGGACTCTGCCAGGATGGCGTAACCGATATTCAAGGTGGTGTAGACGAGGATGGGAGCCAGGGTATTGGGAACGATGTGTAGAAAGAGGATGCGCCAAGGGCGGGCACCGACGACGCGCGCCGCATCGACAAACTCCATCTCACGCAGCGAAAGGATCGAGCCCCTGACAATTCGTGCCAGACTCATCCATCCGAACATCATCAGAATGGTAACGATTCCCCACACCGATCCCCCCACAAAGCGGGACAAGATCAGCAGCAGCGGGATATTGGGAATCGACAGCATGATATCCGTCCCACGCATCAGCAGGGTGTCGGTCAGCCTCCCGTAGTATCCGGCGACTGCCCCGATGAATATCCCCAGGAGGGAGCTGAGGAGAGCCGCCGAAACCCCGACGAGAAGTGAGACTCGCCCGCCGTGGAGAAGTCGCGCCAGAGCGTCGCGGCCCAGCTCGTCGGTTCCTAGCCAATGGACCGAGGAAGGTTCCTGCAACCGCTCTCGGAGTCGAACCTTGTCGTAGGAATGGGGCGACAAGACGGGACCGATCAGGACCAGCACGACGATCACCGAAAGAACGCAAAGGGCACAGATCGCCAGACGGTGGCGGCGCAGTCGCAGCCAGACCATGTGCCACTGGCCCCGTTCCGTCGGTGCCTCTCTAGCCATCGTAGGTAATCCTTGGATCTATGACCGCGTAAAGAAGGTCAGCTATCAGGTTGAAAACGGCCACCCCAGTCGCAAACACGAGAAAGATCGCCATCGCCAGAGAGAAGTCGTTGTTCATGAGGGAGTCGAAAATCAGGCGACCCATGCCTGGCCAGGAGAAGATGTTTTCGGTGATGACGGCTCCGCTGATCAGGTGGGGCACGCTCAAGGTCATTAGCGTCACCACCGGGATCAGCGCATTTCGAAGAGCATGTCGCAGGACTACCACCCGCTTCTTGAGGCCCTTCGCCTGAGCGGTCACGATGTAACCTTGATGGATGATTTCTAGGATGCTGGAGCGCATGTAGCGCATCCAGCTGGCCGTGCTGAAGAGGCTCAGAACGATGACCGGCAGCACCAGATATCGGAGCTTCGCCGGCAGGGTTGCTCCCGGCTCCAGGGAGTAATGTCCTCCTGGGGGTAGCCAGTCCAGAATCACCGAGAAGAGAAGGATCAGGAGCAGGCCTGACCAGAAGACGGGCAGCGAGATACCCACAAAGGAAAAGATGGAGAGCGAGTAGTCGGCCCAGGAATACTGTTTCAGCCCACTGTAGACGCCGATCGGTATGGCGATCAACACGCTCACCAGAAGGCTCAGACTCGTCAGGACCAGAGTGTTGGCGAGCCTGTCCGGGAGAAGGCTGGCGACGGGTCGGCGGTAGAGGCGAGAGTAGCCGAGATTACCCTGCAGTACTTGGCCAACCCAGCGAAGGTACTGAACGTAGATCGGCTTGTCCAGGCCGTAGACGGCCTTCATGTGCTGGATCTCCTCGCTGGTGATATTGGGATTGGCCAGGATCAGCTGGTCGAACGGGTCGCCCGGCGCCAGCTGCATCAAGCCGAAGACAATGATGGTGATGACCAGAAGGACAGGAATAATCTGGAGAATCCGATGGAGGGCGTAGCGAAGCACTCAACCCCCTGCCTGATTTGCGGGCACGATGTCCCACTGCTCCACATTCCATCCGATCTCGGCGAAGGGATGCGGATCGTAACCCTGGAGGCTCCGCTCGACCGTTACGACCCGAACATGCCAATAGAGAGGAAGGGTTGGAAGCTCTTCTGCCCAGATTTCCTGTTGCTCCCTCAGCAAGGCATATCTCTGCTCAGGATCAACCGTCTTGACGGCCTGCTCGATCAGCTGAATGTTGCGATGCACCTTTCCCCAGGGAGACTTCTTCAGTAGATGATCCAGGTTGTGTTCGTCCTTGGGCTTCCAAAGGATGTTGGCATAGTGCGCATCCTGGGGCGCTATCACCCAGCGCCAGATGGCAACGCCTCCGGGGGGAAGGTCGGACTTGGCCAAGGTCTCAGAAAACAGGAGCCGAGCCGACTGAGGCGAGATCTTCACGTCTATTCCTAGCTCCGACCACTGCGCCTGGATCACCTCGGACACTTGAGCCCTGAGTTTGTCTCCGGCGATTGTCACCAGGTTCAGACTCAGACGCTCGCCCCCATTGTTGCGCAAAGCCCCGTCCGTTCCCGGCTTCCAACCGGACTCGATCAATAGGCGGAGCGCCTCCGCCGGGTTGTACTCGTACTGCTTGACCTCGGGGCTATAGGCAGGGTGATAGGGAGCTAGCCATGAATCCGCGGTCGGCTGCCGGCCTCGGAAAATAGCTTCGTTGATGCCGTCGCGGTCGATGGCGTGGAGGAGAGCCTGACGAACCCTTCGGTCGTGCAAAGGAGGTTTGTTGATCTGGAGCGTGACGTGCTCCAGCCACATAGGGTTCACGTAGGTCACTTCGAGCCCTGCGGTCTCGGTCAGGCCCTTGGTCTGATCCAGGGTCAGCCAGCCATCGGTCAAGTGCAGCTGGCGCGTCCTGACATTGACGGCCAGGGTGTTCAGATCGGGAATGATGCGAATCAGTACTCGATCTATCTTGGGCGGCTCAGAGAGGTTGTAGTTGGGATTCCGAGTCAGCAGGATGTGGCTGCCCGAGACCCACTCCTCGACCTGGAAGGGGCCGTTGACCAGGGGCTTGACGCTGACCCGTTCGTCGGCGATGAATCTTTCCCAGTAGGTACCGCCCTCGTTTTTGTAATGCGTCCAGATCGGTCGGTAGTAATGATCGGGTAGGAATATCACTCTTATGTCTGAGTCGGCGAAGGGCCAGATCGCAGAGTAGCGCACCCTCAGCGTGTAATCGTCCAGCGCGTCAACCCCGGCGATGGGTACCAGGTTGGTGGGCCCATACTCGTATTGAGGATCGGTCTTGAGCTCCCAGGCAAAAGTGGCATCCCTGGCCGTAATCTCGACCCCGTCTGCCCACTTCCTCCCCCGCCTCAGGTGAAATATGGCCTCAGAGGTCCCGCTTTCTTGATCAATCTTCCAGAGTCCGTTCTCGAGTGTAGGTAATTCTGTACACAGGGCACAACGCCCACGACCATCCGGACCCGGCTCCATCAGTCTGCGCCACATGAAGGACATGACATCACCGGAGATTGCCAGATTGCCCATAATCCGGATCAGGGTATCTGGCTCCTGTGAGGTTCCCATGATCAAAGTCTTTCCGTCAGATTCGCAGAGAAGGCGTGGATCCGTGGGAGAGCAAGCGCAGAGCAGCGTGAATGCTAGCGTAATCCCGAAGTGCCCGATAGTAGGGCGAGCTTTAGGTGATGGGTTCCCCATTTGAAGAAGGAGTGTAGCCTATTGCCAGCCGAGTTCGTAGTGGTCTGGATTGGGGAGAAAGTGTATTCTCTAAGCTGATGAAACTTCAGCGACAGGTAGCACCGATGAGTGCCAAAACCATGGGAGCCTGAAGCGCAAGCGAGGGGTTAGGGACCGGCGAGCCGACAACAGCAAGATCTCGTAGATCCCCAACCCCTCGCTCGCGCTTCAGGCTTCCATGCCTCGCGAAGTTTCTTTCTCGAATGGGGCCGGTACACCACCGCTACGGCCCTCGGAATGACGAAGAGCTTCTCCAGCCCAAAAGGGAAGGTACCCACTTGACTCGCTTGTTGGAAGTACGAAATCTAGCCGCGCATTTCTACACCCAAAGCGGTGTGGTCAAGGCCGTCAACTCCATCTCCTATGAGTTGGAAGAGGGAGACACTCTGGGCATCGTGGGGGAAAGCGGTTGTGGCAAGAGCGTAAGCGTGCTCTGTTTGCTACGGCTGATTCCCGATCCGCCCGGCAAGATCGTGGGCGGCGAGATTCTCTTTCAGGGCCGGGATCTTCTCAAGCTCTCCAATGAAGAGATGCGTCGAGTCAGATGGGCGGAAATCGCGATGATTTTCCAGGACCCGCTGACGGCGTTGAATCCAGTCTTGACGGTGGGTTTCCAGATCATCGAGCCTTTGAAGCTTCACCAGCGGATGAGTACTCGTCAGGCCAAAGATCGCGCTGCCGAGCTCCTGGATTTGGTGGGGATACCGAATTCGCGAGCCAGGCTGGACGACTATCCTCATCAGTTTTCAGGAGGGATGCGGCAGCGCGTCATGATTGCGATGGCACTATCCTGCAATCCACGGCTGCTGATCGCGGATGAGCCCACCACGGCTCTCGACGTTACCATCCAGGCACAGACGATCGACCTGGTAAAACGTCTTCAGCAGCAGTTGGGGATGGCAGTGATCTGGATTAGCCACGACCTGGGCGTCATCGCCGGTCTGGCCAAGAGAGTCATCGTGATGTACGCCGGTTATGTGATCGAGGAGGCGGGCGTCGAAGATTTGTACGCCAATCCCTCCCATCCGTACACCATAGGGCTGCTGAGATCCATGCCTCAGTTGAATCAGGAAAGGGACGCTCAACTGAGCTCGATACCCGGTCAGCCCCCCAATCCAGCGGCCTTGGGTCCGGGTTGTCCGTTTGCCGTCCGCTGCAGCTATGCGGTCGAGAAGTGCCAACACGAGAACCCCCCACTGGAGGTCATAGGCGAGGGGCATCGGGTAGCCTGTTGGGAAAAGGACAAAGTGAAAGGAGACTGGCAGGGTGCCAGCTGAAACCCCAGAAGAACCGCTAGTCCGGGTTGAAGGACTGAAGCAGCATTTTCCCATTACCCGCGGGATCTTGAGACGTCAGGTAGGAGCCGTCAAAGCGGTCGATGGCGTCAGCTTCGAAATCTACCCGGGAGAGACGCTGGGGATGGTGGGGGAGAGCGGCTGTGGCAAGTCCACGACCGGCCGAGCCATCCTTCAGCTGAACCGGCCGACCGCGGGCCGGGTCTTCCTGGACGGGATCGAACTGGAGCATCTGAAGGGTAAGAGGCTTCGGGAAATGCGTCGACGGATGCAGATGATCTTCCAGGATCCCTACGCTTCCCTGAACCCCCGTATGACGATCGGCCGGATCATCGGCGAGCCCCTTCAAATCTTCAACCTGGTCTCCAGGAAGGAGAGGAAAGGAAGGGTTCAGGAGTTGATGGAACTGGTAGGCTTGAACCCTCAGTTCGCGGACCGCTATCCCCATGAGTTCTCAGGAGGGCAGCGACAGCGAGTCGGAATCGCCCGTGCCCTGGCCCTGCAACCCGATTTCATAGTGTGTGACGAACCGATCTCGGCACTAGATGTGTCGATCCAGGCTCAGGTGGTTAATCTACTGGAGGAGTTGCAGGAGCGTTTCGGCCTGACGTATCTGTTTATCGCCCATGATCTAGCCATGGTGCGGCATATCAGCGATCGGGTCGCCGTCATGTATCTGGGGAAAATCGTGGAACTGACGGACCAGGCCACACTCTACTCGAACCCCCTCCATCCCTACACGCAGGCCCTGCTGTCCGCGGTCCCGATCCCCGATCCCAGGATCGAGTCCCAGCGCCAGCGAACCATCCTCAAAGGCAGCCTGCCCAGCCCTTCAGATCCACCGAAAGGTTGTAATTTTTGCACCCGTTGCCCCGTGGCTATTGAGCACTGTCACGAAGTCGAACCGGAACTAAGGGAAGTTTCCCCAGGGCACCAAGTGGCGTGTCATCTGGTTGAGTGAGGGGTGGCTACGTCGCACGTCCCTCGGCGACCTCAACTGGTGTCTCGATTCCGCCAGCCCGGTGCCCGGCAAGGCTCCAATCTTGCCAATCGCGGGACGTGCGACGTGCGGACGTTCAGACGTGCGACTCCCCACCGTTCACACGTACTGGAATCCGTGAACGACAGAAACCACGATGGAAAATATGGTCAGAACGATACAGACCAGCGCTGCCACCAGATGATTGAGGCGTTCCGGCTGCATCGGGTCAAGCCAGCGGGACATCAGGTAGCCCCCCAGGAATCCCCCCAGATGAGCCCAGTTGTCAATACTGGACATCACCAGTCCGAAGACGAAGAGAATGATGGCATAGGTCTGGGCCTGCCTCCCGACGGCGCTGGCGACGCCTCTCCGACCCGCATAGATCAAAGCGCCCAGCAGACCAAATATGGGAGCTGAGGCGCCAACAGTGAAGCCGGCGCCGCGCAGCGGTCCTGGAAGGAAGTCCAGGAAGCCTCCTGCCCAGCTGCTCAGTGAGAAGCCCACGATCGAGGAAACCGTGTAGATGATGACCATTCTGGCAGGACCGTAGAGCTCGGCCGTGGTCGGAGCCAACTGACGCACCCACATCAGGTTGAATCCAATGTGGAGTAGCCCTCCATGAAGCCAGGCAGCACTCAGGACGGTCCACCATCGGCCGAACTCAAAAACAGGGATTGCGCCGCTGGAGCCAAAGAGGAAGAGACCTTTGCGGCTTGGAGACAACAGGGAGAAGATGCTGCCCATTCCAATGCCAGAGGGGTCCACGGCCAAGGCCGCTAGATACAGAAACACGCATCCCCAGGTAACCAGACCAAGGAATCCAAGATCGTTACCTAGAGTCCGCAGCAAGGGGGCGAATCCCCAGAGTCCCGGATTCCTGGAGCCGCACTCATAACACTCGGCATCATTGACCCCGACCAGCCGACCACAGGAGCGGCAAACAATGGATCCGGTGGACTGTCGTTTCAACATGAGAAGCCTGCAGGGGAATGTACCAGAAAAACCGGGGCGTCTGTTAGAAGAAACGTGGCCCAGCCCCTTGTCATGGGAGTTGGGATCAGGTTGGAAGCAAGGGGACTGGCGGGTCAGAGTCGGCGACTAACTGATCCGATCGACCTTGGCGGCCATGACGAAGTCACTCTCGGTGAGTCCGTCGATCTTGTGAGTCCAGAGGGTGAGTTCTACCTTTCCCCAGGCCAGGTAGATGTCGGGATGGTGGTCTTCTTCTTCTGCCAGCGTCCCCACCTGGTTGGTGAAATCGAGGGCGGTCTTGAAGTCCGGAAATTGGACCAGCTTTTGAAGGTGGTGGTTGTCTACCACCGACCACCCTTCCAGCTGGTCCAGGAGGGGTTTGATTTCTTCAGCTGTCAGGGGCGGAATCCCACCCCTGCAGGGAATGCACCGTTTCTCAGCTAACTGGGACATTGGACTAAACCAATCTCGAACAGGCTAGCCAATGGTAAGATCGACCAGGTCGTTCTTCTTCTCTTTCTTGAGGACCATCTCCTCGTAGTACTCTCGCACCGCGGCGGCTTCCTTCGCTGCCTTCCGCTTCATCATCTTCTCATCCCGAGTAGTCTGGGGCAGCGTGGTCCGTTCCTTGACCCGATCGGCATCGTCCTGGCGAATCCGCAGGGAGTGATCATAGCTTTGCAGGTCGGCATTGTTGCCGCCGGCAAAGATCTCGTGGCGGCCGTGCTCTTTATACCAATCAGCCACGGTGGCATTCATGTGCATGTGCTCGAGGATCTGGCGCCAGCCATGCCCGGTGTTGTAGGCACAGAAGGAAATCTCACCTTGCTGAGTGGCGTAAGGGATGATGCACATCTCGGTGCGCCGAAAATCGTAGTTGAACAGGTCCTGGAACCACATTCCTGCAACGAAGAGGAAATTCCAGGGATCTTCCCGCCGCTTCTTACCGTCGCCGTAGTCCTTCCCGCTCAGGCCGAAGCTCTTGTCGAACTTCTTCAGGACGTCGAGCAGGGTCAGCCGAGAGGGAGCCTTGAAGGGGCTGTAGTTCTTGAGGAGGGCGAGGCCCACCATGAAGTTCGAGAACCGAGGTCCTCGGCCGGAGTCGGTGACCTTCCTCATATCCCCTACGAGCCCCGGAATATTGAGAAACTGGGGAACCGGAGCCCACTCCTTGGTCTCTTTGTCAATCATCATCGCCGTTCCCACGCCGCAGTTGGGATGGCAGCCGCAGCTGACCTGTCCCCATTCGGCGCTGGGCCCGTGGACCAGATCAGCGAAGTCGGCAAACGAACCCATCAGGGAAAGGGGAAACCAGTCTCGGGTCGGTTCGGTCATGCCGGTCTGCTCCTTCACATCCCTTGCCAGGTGAGAGAGGGTGTAGCGTTGACGCAGACGACGCTCCTCCGTGATTTCCTCATCTCTTCCGGTGAAAGACACCGGCTGAAACGCGATGAAGGCAATCTTCTTGGGATTATCCATGGCGAAGCGGACGATAGGACCCACTTGATCGTTGTTGACATCGTTGACCAGGGTGGTCACCAGCACGATCTCGATTCCCGCGCTGTGCATGTTTTCGATCGCCCGCAGCTTGACGTCGAACAGATTACCTATGTGTCGGTGGCTGTTGGCGTCGTTGCCGATTCCGTCGAACTGAAAATAGCAGTAGCGAAGACCGGACTCCGCTGCCCTTTTTGCGAAATCAAAGCTCTTGGCGAATTCGATTCCGTTGCTGGCGCACTGCACGCTGTTGTATCCAATCTTGCGGCAGTACTTGATGGCGCGGAAGAAATGGGGAGAAAGCGTGGGTTCCCCACCAGAGAACTGTACCGACATCTGACGGCGCGGCTTGATCTGCAGAGCGTTGTCGAGAATCTCCTTGATTTCTTCCCATTCCAGCTCGTGGACATAACCGACCTGGTTGGCGTCCATGAAACAGGGGTCGCACATCATGTTGCAGCGGTTGGTCAGATCGACCGTGAGCACCGAACCCCTTCCATGTTGGATGGTGCTGGAGCCATGGTTGTGGAGGGTGGAGTCATTGTGCGATCGAATGTCGCGTCCTGGAAAGTTAGCTTCGATCCAGCTCAGGAACTTGGAATCGATGGCCATGATGTCCTCGAACTTACCGTGCTGAGGACACTCCTTGATCATCCAGATTTCCCCATCGCGTTCCACGATGGTCGCCTTGATCTCGCCGACCTTTTCATTGATCAGAACCGTATGATCCTGTTCGCCGTTGAGAATCCGCTCTCGAGATTCCACCACACACTTGGGGCAAAGCGAATCGGTCTGACGCGGCCACCCCAGTGTAGGTTTGGTCTTTTCCCAGGACTTCAACAGTGGCTTGTCCGACCACTTGGGGGTAAAAGTGGGGCTGGGTCGGTAATTATTGAAAAACTGAATCACGTTGAAGCCAACTCCAGCTCCGAACGACACCGCTGAGTCAAGACACTTCCAAGCGGCCTTTGTCGCAGTCAAGCTTGGCATCGAGATATATCCTTTCTAAAAGGCGGCTCAGTGAACCACCCGCTTACCTGACACTGCCTCGGGTCAATCCAAAGCAAGCCAGGCTTATCTGCATCAATCTACAAAACTCCCTGGCAAAGAACATAGTATTCGTTCTTCAGCTTCTGCCGGTCAACCCCAAGTGAACCACCTGGGTGGCAAAGTTCGCTCTTTTTGCCCAAAGTGATTCCGGCGCCGTGACGGTGCCGAAAAGTGCTACAATCAAAGATGGGCGTGACTGGTACCTTTCTCAGTCACCTCAAGAGAGCTTGGAGGACAAAACATGGTCACTTTCACCGACTCCGCTAGGGAGCATATCTTCAAAGCGCTGCAGAAAAGTGAGGGCGAGAAGTCCTCGCTCCGCCTGGAGGCGAAGACGAATGGAACGGTGGAGTTTTCCTACAGCATGAAATTGGTGACTCCGGACGAGAAGGCGGAAGACGACGTCGTCTTCGACGGGGGTGGTTTCGATGTCATCGTCGACCCCAAGAGTGCCGAAAACCTTGAAGGTGCGAGCGTAGACTACGAGGACAAGGTCATGCGTAGCGGCTTCAAGTTCCACAATCCGAATACGCCTGAGCTCCCGACCTTTGGTGATGGATCGCGACCCGACCTATCGGGCTCCGTGGCCGAGCGGGTTCAGCGACTCATCGATTCCGAAATCAATCCCTCGGTAGCTGCTCATGGAGGGGTAGTACACTTCACCGGCATGAAGGATGGGAAAGCCTACCTCAGCTTTGGCGGTGGTTGCCACGGCTGCGGAATGGTCGATGTCACGCTAAAGCAGGGCATCGAAGCACGGATCAAGGAAGTGATTCCCGAAATAGAAGAAGTGGTCGATACCACGGATCACGCCGAGGGAGAGAATCCTTACTACGCGTCCTGACCCACCTTCCCCTGATCCTTTCAAGGTCGGCGACAAGGTCCTTCGGAGTTCGTGTGTCCGGTGTTCTGCGGTTCCAGATTCGGAGTTTCCTCGTTTTTCTGGAAAGAGCGACCGCTAATCGTCTAACCGCAGAATACCGGACAAGCGAACGTCCAAGGAACTGTTGACCTACAGCCACGGCTCTGACGGAAGTTGCTCTCTCAAATGGGACCAGCACGGCTGGGGGTGTGACCTGAACAAATTTGGAAAGCCATATCTATTTTCCAATTGAGTTCATCGGAAGGTTGCCTTCCCAAGTGGAGTTCTGATATATCTTTCGGCTTGGCTGAGGTACTAAGAAAATGAAGAAAACCATTCTGCTTATGGCCGGCTTGGCGGCTGTGCTTGTTTGGTTGGGAAGCTGTGGATCATCCAGCGCCCTGATCTCCATCAAGGGGGACAAGGCTGCCAACATCGGAACGGTTCCCTTTGAGGCACCCCTGTATTATCAAAAGGGGACCGAAATGGTTGGCCCTGATGCCGAACTCGCGAGTCGGATTGTTGAGAGCCTCAACTCCGCCCTTTCCGAGCCCGGAAACACCCAGAAGATCACTCTCCGCTACATTACTCGTAGCTACGCCACTCTGATCCCAGCGTTGGAGAATGAGGAGGCACATTTCGTCCTCGGAGTCTTCGGGGTCAGCGAAAGCCGTAAGGAACGGGTCTCGTTCTCTACGCCCTACTACACTTCCCAGCTGGGTCTGGCGATCAATCCGGTGACGAATGACCTTCGGCCCGAACTCCTCAAGAACGTCACCATCGGCGTCCGCGAGGCAACAGTGGTTGAGGAAGTCGTCAAGCAGAAGTTTCCCAG
Source organism: Acidobacteriota bacterium (assembly GCA_965218775.1). GTDB lineage: Bacteria > Acidobacteriota > UBA6911 > RPQK01 > JAJDTT01 > CAUZIZ01. Next base: position 1,057,105 of record CBDCLS010000003.1, read on the forward strand.
CGCCAAGACCGCACCCTTCAAAGCTGTGGATGATGGCGTCCTCGCCCTGCGGAGAGGCGAAGTCGATGCGATTATCGATGATCGCAACATGCTGGCCTATTCCCTGGATACCGTCCCAGGTTCAAAGGGGCTCGAACTGGTGCCGGGCGACGTGGGCAAGGTGGAATGCGCCGTGGCGGTGCGAAAGGGGGATGAAGAGCTCCTGAAGATTGTCAATGACTCGATTGCGAAGGTCCAGAGTGAAGGCCTCTACGCGCAATGGACGGCGGAACACGTCGGTGAGCGTCTGGCCCAGGTAGAAGAGCGACACGCAGTGCGGATCAAGCAAGAGCAGGGTCCGCGGAACATCGAGATACTGGTTAGCAAGGACGCGAGCTACAATTTCGACATCTATAAAATGGCAAACCTCAGCTTTCAGCTGACCAACTCGAAAACGGGTGAGAAGTCCCGCTCTTCGCGTATTCGATTTCGGCGCAAGGTGGGAAGTAGCAGCGCCACGATCATTCCTGGCAACTACACCCTCAGTCTCCCCAAGTTTGGGTTCAAGCAGAAGATCGACATCACCAAGGACGATCCGGACAAGGTGACATTTTCGATCCGCCTCAAGACCGGCGGACAGATCATCTTTCAAAAAGGTTGATGCGGGAGCCCCGCCGGGGCCAATTCCGCAAAACACTCCCCAGAAAATTCTCTCCTTCTAGTGCGTTTTCTCCTTGACAAGCCGGCTGCTTTCTAATGAAATTGAATTTCAATTTCATTAAAGGTCGAATTGAGGCGGGGATCGAATTCGGAAGAGGTAGGTGTTAGGCAGGCTATTTCCTCGAGGTTGGAGGTCAGCGCAGGTTGCGAGTTCTAGTGCCAGCGACGATGGGGTTCAGGACCTTGCAGGTCTTCGGAGTGATCTGGATCTGCTTGTTCGGAACTCTTCTGGCTCCCTTTCTGACGCGAGAAGAAGCTCTGTCCGCCGTCTTTCCGGGAGCCCAGATCAAGTCTGAGCGGATCTTCTTAACCAAGGAGCAGCAATCCGAGGTGGCAGCCCTTTCGGAAGGAAAAGTCCCAAGCGCTTTGATCGCTCGCTACATCGCTCGAAGGGATGGAGGAGTCGTGGGCCGCGCCTACGTCGATACCCACGTGGTCCGGACGAAGAAAGAAAGCTTGTTGATCTGTCTGAACGAGCGGGGCGATTTGCGGCGGGTCGAGGTCACGGCCTTCCTCGAGCCCACAGAGTATCTCGCTCCTCAGGCCTGGTATGCCCAGTACCAGGGGCGAAAGCTGGACAATGATCTCTCCCTCCAGCGTGCGATCCGTCCGATTGCCGGGGCGACGCTGACAGGGCGGGCGACCAATGAAGCCGTGCGCAGGGTCCTAGCCATCGATCGAGCGCTGAAGGCAGTCCAGTGAGCCGTTGGGAATCCTGGTCCCTTCATATCCTGACGGCTGTGGTCTCGGTCACGGGTATCGTTTTCTTCGTCATGAAATACATGATGGCGACTGACGACCCCTTCGCCTTGATCAACCATCCCCTGCAGCCGGCCATGCTCGACATCCACATCCTGGCCGCTCCCTTCCTCATCCTGGTGCTGGGAATCATGTTTTCCTCCCACATCAGCGAGAAGCTCGGCACTCGCAACAAGGCCAACCGCCGCAGCGGCATCGCCATGCTCCTCAGTCTCATCCCCATGATTCTCTCCGGTTACCTCCTGCAGGTAAGCACCAGTGACTTCCTTTCAAAGCTGATTCTGGCTGTCCACGTAGTCACTGGCCTGGCGTTTGCGGGCACCTACGCGTTCCACCTGTGGAAGAGCGTCCAATTGTGGCGGGCTCAGAGTCGAAGAAGACAGATGCCGCGTCTGGCAGCTTGATTCCACAGTGAGCCACGTTTTTGCACTTCGACCTCCCCCCACCTTGCCGTGGAGTCGACCTCACTCCAGCTGGGTCTTGCAGCTTCTTGTTTGGATTGCCCTCCTCAGCTGGACGCTGAATGCCCAGGCACCCGCCGCCCCGACGTCGTTCACTCGCCAGGTCTACCTGATGGGGACGGTCTGCACCCTGACCATCTTTACCGAGGAGAGGGAAGCTGGAATCGAACGGGTCGAGGGATATGTGCGGATCATGGAGCAGGCAGAGCAGGAGTTGAGTACCTGGATCGGTGACAGTGATCTAAGTCGCTTGAATCGCCACCCCCTCCACAGCTCTTTTCAGCTGAGCGAATCCCTCTGCCCCCTTTTTCGTCAGGTGGTCGATTGGAACCAAAAAACGGGGTCAGCCTTCGATCCTGCGGTCGGCTCCTTGATGGAGCTCAGGGGGCTGTTCGCCGACAGGGAATTCAGCGGTGAGATCTTCCAGCAGGCCCGAGAAGCTTCGGGATTGAGGTATCTGCAGTTCGACCCATCCCGGTGTCAGGTGATTCGACTGCGAGACGTCCGGCTGGACCCAGGCGCCTTCGGCAAGGGCGAGGCCCTGGATCGGGTTCTCCGGCACGCCCGCAGGGAGGGTCACGGACCTTGGCTGATCGACTTCGGAGGACAACTGCTGGTGCGGGCTTCTCCCCCGGACAGAAGTGCCTGGAGTGTCGATCTGGCCCACCCTATTGACCGCACCCGTCCTTTCTTGAACTTGAGGCTCAGCTCCGGCTCGCTTGCAACCAGCGGAGGCTCGGAAAGAGACCTGATCGTCGACAACAAGCGAATCGGACACATCCTCGACCCGAGAAATGGTCTGCCCGTCTCCTTCCCGGGGTCGGTGACGGTGTGGCATCCTACCGCGTTAGCCGCGGACATTCTCTCTACGACACTCTATGTGATGGGTCCCAAAGCCGGCCTCAATTGGGCTGAATCTCGTGAGATAGCCGCCTGCTTCCTGCTCCCCAGCGCCGACTCTGTCGGCGAGGCCTCCGTCCTCATTCAAGCAACGACTGCCTTCAAGCAGCGCTTCTTTTGACGCCTCTGGCCCGCCCCGGCAGTGTTTTCCGCTTGGTCTTCCAGAAATGCCTCCCTCAGCGACCTGTAACCTGCGACCTCCGACCTTTTCTAAGGCACAGAGATGTTCAGTTTGCCGGTTCCGATGTTCCCAACCGAGTCCACTACGCGGACCGTGAGAACATGCTCACCCGACTTCAGGTCCGGTAGCTTGAGCTCGAAGCGTTCCAAAGTGCTGTCGGCGATACCATCCTCGGGAAAAAGAATCCTCCACTCGTCGGCATCCACTGAGTACTCGACCTGATGAATGGTACTTGACTGCGCGCTGGCCTCAAATTTGACGGGGCCCGGGCCCTGTCCCGCCGCGGACTGCCATTTTACGCTGGGAGAAGAGTTGGCGATGACGAAGGGTTTGCTGATCAACTCATTCTCGAGCACCTGATCGGCCGGGTTGCTGGGACGATCCGAGGCAACGACCCTGACAACATAGGTGCCGTCGGGAAAACTGACGCCATCGAGGGTGTAGTGGTTTTGTTCCAGATCCTTCTCCAGTGGTTTCCACTTGGTTTCGCCGGGAGCTCGGTAATAGATGGCAAAGACCAGGTCATCGCGATTCGCATCGCGAGCCGTCCAGGAAATGCTTTGTGCTCCAGGCACGTAGACCCTTCGGGGTGGGGTTGTGGTTGTGGCTTTACCCAGTGACCTGATTTCCCTGGGTATGGAGCGAAGGTGTGCTCCCTCGGGGCCTCCAGGCGTCACGCTCCCAGGGTTGCCGGAGGAGGGATATTGAACGAAGGCCGCACCTGGCGGATGCAGCGTAATAGAGGTCACCTGGGGCGCCATGTTTCGCTGGATGTAGCTCACGCTCACTAGATCTACGGCGTTCACACCGGAAATGACGGCCGCTGCCCGGCCTTGCTCGGGAAACTCGATCTTCCACTGGAGATACCGGGCATGCGGACTCTTGATATAGCTGCCCTTCGGTTCCTCGTAGGGTCCCTCCCACTCAGTCCAGGTCTGATCAGCCGTATCAGTGTTCCCGGACCGGCTGAACAGACGAACCCCAACTGCCGCGGGCTCGCGCAACTCCCAGGCGATCGTGCCCCAGGAGGCCAGCATTGCGGCGTCCAGCACCTTGGATTCGTAGACGCCCTTGGTGGCCGGCTTGGTCCGAAGCTCGAAGACTTTGCCCAGATTACTGGTAGCAGCGTAGAGTCGACCCCGATGCTCCAGAAGACGGGTGATCTGCTCCTCATCGCATTCGACCAGAAGGGTGGCGAATCGGCGCGGGCTGATGGATAGAATACGACCCTTGTTTCCGGTCGCGACGAGAAGCGTGCCATCGCTCCGGACCAGGAGATCGAAGCCCAGTTCATCGTTCGAGCTGTACAAGGTGTCGACCAGATTCTCCTTGTCGATGCGGTAGACTTCCAACTTCCCGCCTTTTTCCGTGCCTGAGACCTTGACCGTTCGACGCGAACTCCTTTGCTCATTTTTCTCAGTGGAGGACTTTGCATTCTTCTCTTCAGCGGCGGCAGGCTTGGCCTGCAGGGGGTGTGTCCCCAAGCCTCCCAGCGCAGCCGCATAGATGTTGCCGTAGCGATCCACGGTGATGGCCTTGATCTCTTCCAGGGGAGAGTCGTAGAGAACGAAGGGAGAGCCCTGAGGCGAAATCCTCAAAAGCAAGGCTCGGGACGCCGTTCCAGCAAGCAGGTTGCCGTCAAGGTCCCAGGCCAGACTCACGATGTGGGTCGCGGCGCTGTCGTAGAAGGTCTCACCCTTGCCTCCGGGCGTTACCTTGTAGATGATGCCTCGTGGTCCCGTGGCTACGAAAACATTGTCCTGAGCGTCGACGGCCAGCGCCCAGATGTACTTCTCGTCAGGATCGAAAAAGGTTTCGGGCTCTCCTCCCTGGTTGATGCGGTAGACCTTGCCATCGGGCCCGGTGCCGGCATAGAGACGATTGGTGGAGTCAACCGTTAAGGCAAAAACACCAGGCTGTTCCAGCTTGGCCCACTGGTTGCTCTCGCCAGCAGAATTCACACGGAAGATCTTTCCACCGTTGCCGGTTCCCAGGTAGAGATTGCCTCCGCGGTCCAGAACTGCTGCATAGACGAAGGCCTCCTTGGAGTCGGCAATTACCTCGAAGGCGGGTGCCAGGATCAACTTTCCATCGCTTGTGACCGACACACCCCGCAGTTTCCCCTCCAGGAACTCAGCGCGCGTGGCCGCGACCCACTTCCGTGGGTGAGTAGCGAAGAGCGAAGCCACCAGGACACAGAAGAGAATGGGAATCAGCGTCACATTTTTCATGGGAATGAGTAGGAAATGGGTCCGGTCAGCGGGAGTTTCACTGCAGAAGTTCTAACTTTTCACCCTTACCTCGATGACCTTGTGACCCTCAAGAACGTATTCTGTGGCGGGCAACTCGTGTTCCACGTAGACGGCCACGCCGACGGCATGGACGTCGCCCGAGGTTTTCTTCGAGGTATAAAGGGCAATCAGAGAGGGAGGCAGATCTGGCATCCCTTCGCCACCGACGATGGTCCCCTGCCGATCGCGGAAGATCCGGATGTACAACCGGTCGTTCTTCTTCAGGTTGTTGATGGCCTTGATGAGTTGACTTAGATTCTCCGGGACGTATTTCTGCCTGTCTGCCTCGACGTCTGACTTGGTCAGGGAGACGCCATCTCCGACCACGATCTTCAGAGGGCCCGGCGTGATATCTTCAGGTATCTTCACCGGATACTTCTCCGACATGGTCTCGCCGTTCGGCTTACGCAGGAAGACGGTCAGGTTCAGTTCCTCGCCGGGACGGGCTTCCAGCTTGTCCTGCCAGACCTTCTCCAGACGCGCCTTCTTCGCCTTCTCCTGCGCTTTGACTTCTATATCGATGCCCTGCATTTTCAGATTGTCGAATCCACTGTTCAGCAGGAAATGGACGGGGGAGGCTGCCGTTACTGCGGCGAGCACGGAGGTGCCGGTCACATCCGAAACGCTGTTCTCAAACTCGACGTCGGGCTGTCCTTTGACGGAAATGGTGCATTTGACCTGTAGCGTTTGATCGCCAATCGCCCTTTCGGATGCCAGGATGCTGTTGTACACTGTCAGGGTCAGGAGAAAGGGAGTCAGGAAGGTGTCCATCACCGCTTCATACCTGAATTCCCTGTCTTCGTTACGACTGGTGCGCAGCTTCAATCGAACCGGTACCAGCTCCGGCTCCTCTCCACTGATCCCCATGATGCCGGTGGCCCGATCCTGCCGGATACTTCCCACGAAACCGGTGGTCGCCGAGACCTTCTGGCTGGTGTCTAGATGGGGAATGATGGTCAAGACGGCCGCGCTGTTGAGCGGCATATCGGTGTATCCCATACCCATGAACGGGTGCCCAAAGGCGTAGATCTTCTTGCCGCTGACGTGGGTCACCGTGCCGCTAGCGCTAAGGTTGACGTCCCCCCGCACCAGCTGAACGCTTATCGTAGACCCTGGTTCCAGCGGGGTGGCATCGTAGTGGTTGGAGTGAGGCGTACCGATTCCCCGCACCGGCACCAACCCCATGGTCTGAAAAGCCTCCTCAAAGTACCGAATTGCCCCGGGAGTAAAGCCAGAGACGTTCAGAGGCGTGCCGATCGGCTTGAGTCTACCCGCCACCGGCGTCGACGCAACAGACATTGCGAGGCCGCCTTGACCCATGGGTGCACGGGGTAGAAGCGCAGAGAGTTGAGTGTGGGCCGGTTTGAGAAGATCCTGAGCGTTTCTGCTGCCTGAGGGTTTCACCGCAAAGGGTGGAGCCTCCTTGAAGACGTCGACCATTTCGCGAATGGGAGTGACTCCGGCGATCGCTTCTCGAGCCCAAGGAAACGCATAGGCTACGGCTCCAACCAACTTCTCGTCTATATAGATAGGACTGCCGCTCATCCCGGCGAAAATTCCGGTCCGTTTCAACTGCTCTCCGTATACCCGGATCAGGATCAGATTCTGCTTGGGTCCCCAGTTCTCGAGTACGCCCAGGACTTCGAAGTCGAAGTTTTCTACCTTGGTGCCCTCAAAGATAGTCCGACCATAGCCCTTTTGGCCGGGCTTCAACTGCTCCAGAGGATAGAATCCAGGAGTCTGTCCCGCCAGGATAGCAGTGAAGGCCATGCCCAGCGCTATTTTTAAAGCGAAAGAGGACAAACGATTTCTGAAGAGTGATGTGGTGTAGCCAGGGACGATTCGAACTTGTCTTCGATTCATTCTAAAATAGAGTCTTGTTGTCCAATGTCTCCGACCCTGGGGAGCCGTGCCCACGGCACCCTGAGCGACTCTTCTCCCGCTGCTGTGGACTGAATTTCGTACCGAGCGAGACTGAGTACTCTGGGACACAAATACGGATGCGTTTGCAGAGGGGGCTTGCGAGGCGAGATCAAGGCAGGAGGAGGAAGACGATGCTTGGTCATCTTCGACGACGACCAACGCAGAGATCGTCCGCAACCCCCATCTGCCCTCCGGGTGGCGTTCTTTGTCGCTCCTTCTCCACTATGGAAAGGCATGGTGTTCGTCGTCGCTTCGCGAACTCGACCCGTCGCGCTCGCCACAAACGCATTCGTATTTATGTCCCAGAGTACTGGGGATTTGTCAGTGCCGAATGTCATCATAACACACATTTTTCGCGGGAGAAGTGACCGAAGGACATGCTGCATTTAGAGTCTCTCGAGCTCCTCGGATTCAAGTCATTCCCTGAGAAGACGCGGGTCGTCTTCGACAAGGGGACGACCGTAGTCATTGGTCCCAACGGCTGTGGCAAATCCAACCTGGCCGATGCCATTGGGTGGGCGCTGGGCGTTCAGGGAGCTCGAAGTCTGCGCGGCCAGAGAATGGACGATGTGATCTTCGGCGGCACCCGGAAACGAAAGCCCTCGGGCTTTGTCGAAGTCATCCTCAGCCTGTCTCGAAGTGGAGAAGGACCGATTTCGGTCCAGGGACTCGAACTGGAGGGTGAGAGCCTCGAGATTGGACGGAAACTCTACCGCTCCGGCGAGAGCGTTTACCGGATCAATCAGAGGCGCTGTCGACTTCGGGATATCCAGGACCTACTGGAGCAATCAGGGTTGGGATTCGCCTCCTATGCTCTGATCGCTCAGGGTCGCATGGACTACTTCCTCAACGCCAATTCTCTGGAGAGGCGCGCCATTATCGAATCGGCGGCCTCCATCAGCGGCTACAAGTCCAGACGCCGAAGCGCCGAGTTGAAACTCGAATCAGCGCGGCAGAACCTGCTCCGTGTCAACGACATCCTCACAGAAGTGGAGCGCCAGCTGCGTTCGCTCAAGCGTCAGGCGGCGAAGGCCCGCCGTTATCGTAACCTCAAGGAAGAGTTTCGCCAGATCCAGCGCGCCCGCTTCGCCGTGGAAGGACGCGGAGTGGGCTCACGGTTGGAACTTCTTCAGCAGGAATTGGACGGCGTGGCCACGACAGGAGAAGATCTGGGGCGTAAGCTGACCGCCTGCGAAGAGTCCTATCGGCAGAACAAGGGAAGCCGCGATCGGATTGAGTCTGTCTTCTCCCGTCAGCGGGAGCGACGCACCGAACTGCGGCTCGAAGTGGAGCGCATACAGGATTCCATCGGCTACAACCGGCGGCAGTCTGAATCGACAGAGAATTATCGACAGAATCAGATCAAGGAGCAGCAGGAGATCGATCAAGAAGTCGGCAAGATAGATACCGACCTGGACCAGTTTCAAGCTCAGAAAAGTGTCCTGGAGGAGGATTTGGAGCGCGCCGAATCCACCATGCGCGATCACCAGGAGCTGGCGGAACGCTACAAGGCTGAAGCCCAGGCGGCTGAGACCCAGACCGAGACTCTTCGCGCACAGCAGCTTCAGCTTTCAGCCGAACTTGCCAATCACGCGAACCTTCAAGAGCAGATCTCGCAGCGATTGACGGCCAGCGAGGGCCGGCTGAAGCGGTTGACCACGGAAGAGGTCGGCCACCAGAAGGAGCGGGATGCGAGTCTGGCCAAGCTGACTGAACGTCGCAAAGCGACTCAGAGTGTTCGAGCAGCGATCGAACAACAGCGAATTCAGCTGGAAGAAGCGGAAGCGGAAAAGGCGGAGTTGGAGCATCGTCTGGAGCTCCTGAAGTTCGAGACGGTCGAAGCCCAGAACCGGGTCATCAAACGCCAGGAGCGGCTTCAATCCCTTCAAGAACTGGAATTGAGCCACTCCCAATACAGCGAAGGTGTACGGAACTTCTTGCGCCACCTGAAGAAGAGCGGCAGCATCCGCGTGAACGGAACGCTCGCCGATTTCGTCGAGGCCAGTCCCGAGTTCGAACGTTTGGTCGAACAGTTCTTGAACCAGGAACTGGAATACGTCCTGGTGGATTCTTTTGACGAGGCCGTTCATGGTGTTTCCGAGTTGAAGACGCTGCAAGGCGGCAGGTGTACCTTCCTCAGCCTCAGCGGCAACGGATTCGATCGAGAACGCACCCAGAAGGAGGATCTGCTCCGTAACGAGAAGAGCGTTCTGGGCACCCTCTCTGAGCTGCTCGGCATGAGGCCCGAGATCGAGCGGGCTTTTGCCAGGGCTCTGCCGGACCAAGCCGCTGCCGTTGTTGTTTCGGATCTCGAGAGCGCCTTCGAAGTAGCCCACCGCCACCCCGATCGAACCTACCTCACGATGCAGGGAGAAGCGCTCACCCCCCGAGGACTTCTATCCGTGAGTGCCTCAGCCCCGGGTTCGGGGGGGCTGCTTGCGCTCAAGAGGGAAGCGAAGGGCCTGGAGGAAAAGTTGGCTCAGGATCAGGCCCAGCTCAGTGCCCTGCTGAAACAGGAGCAGGATCTCGCTGGCCATCGCGAGAAGCAGACCGATGATTGTCTGGAACTCCAGGAAGCGCTGCACGGTCTGGAGAAGGACATCATTCGTCTGGTCCACGAGGAGGGGCAGTGGGAGCGCGACCAGCGGCATCATGAAGAAGCGTTGACGGCCGTAGCCGAAGCCAAGGACAGTCTGCTCGAGGAGCGAGCCCAGGACAGTGACAAGCTGGCAGAAATCGAGGAGTCTCTCTCGCGCAAGAACTCGGTCCAGGTCGAGGCCGAGCAAACCCTGGCCGCAGCCCAGGAGTCATTGGGCAAACTGCGGGAAGCGCTCTCCGAAGCCCAGGAGCAGCTTCACCTCGGCTCGACGGAGTCTAGAGTCCTGGAGGCGAGGACCCGCGCTCTCGGCCAGACCATTGAGCGGGCCGAGCTACAGCGACAGGGGCTGGAGGCTCGAAAGATCAATGGAGAGGCCGTCCGGGCCGAGACTGAAGAGCGACTGACCTTCCTGGCTCAGGAATTGAAGGAGTTGGAGGCTAACCTACAAACCATTCGGGAGGAGTCGGGGCAGATCGAAGGATCCCTGGAGGCTCAGCAGAAGGAATATGAGAAAGCGAGAAAGACCTGTGCCCTGGCCGAAGAGCGGCTGACAGAGCTCCGTGACACGCGCACAGAACTTTACGAAAGCCGTTCCCAGGTCGAGGTCCAGCAGGCTCGCTTCGAAACCCAACTACAGAACCTTTCCGAGCAGTGCAGAGAACAGCTTCAGATTTCCTTGGAAGAGGTCATCGCCACTACGGAAGATTCTGGCGACGAGCCGGGCTCGGAACCCGCGGATGTTCAGAGCCGGTACCCCGAACTCAAGGATCGTTTGGAGCATTTCGGCCCGGTCAACATGACTGCTCTCGATGAGTACCAGGAGAACGAAGAACGCTACGACTTCTTGACGAGCCAACGCAGCGACATCGAACAATCGATCGACGATACAACTCGGGCCATTCAGGAAATCAACCGCAGGAGTCGGGAGCAGTTTCAGGCCGCTTTCGAGAAGATCAATCTCTACTTTGGTGAAGTATTCCAGAAACTGTTCGAGGGTGGCGAGTGCGGGATGCGGTTGGTCGACGAAGAAGACGTGCTGGAGAGCGGCATCGACGTCTTTGCCCAGCCCTCAGGGAAGAAGCTGCAGAACGTCAACCTGCTTTCGGGAGGCGAAAAGGCCCTCACCTCGATTGCTCTCCTGGTAGCCCTATTCATGTTCCGGCCCAGCAGGTTCTGCGTTTTGGATGAGGTGGATGCGGCACTCGACGAAGCCAACGTCGGGCGCTTCACCAATCTGATTCAAGGCATGAGCGACAAGACCCAGTTCATTCTGATCAGTCACAGCAAGAAGACGATCGGAACGGCGCAAACGCTCTACGGCGTCACGATGGAGGAGCCGGGGGTTTCTCAGGTGCTATCCGTGAGTCTGGAAGACCAGTCTGCCAGTGATTCAGCGAGCAGCTAAGCCGATCTGATACCACTTCCCAACCTTATCTCAGCGGCGCCACGTCTACTTCGCCCTTCTTCTCTATCGGTCGGACTCGAGATCCGGTCTATCTTGCATCAAACGGCTAACAGCGGCAGCCCATCTGGAGGGAGCAAGCCTCCGGTGAGTGAATGGAAAACTCACCCCTGGGAGGGGGGTGAGTTTTTGTAACCGGTTGCACACCGGGATTGGTTCGCGAAGCCCGGCGACCGAGCCAATGTCGATTGGGTCGAGAAAGTGCGCTGCAGGCAGTCCTCGGTGGGGATCCCCTCAGCGAACGGTGATCACTTTGGGACCACCTCCTCGGCGTGGAAGGAGAGGACACTCAAAATAGTTGTCTGTAGGGACGAAATCGTCGAGGTCTAGATCCTCCACCGAGCAGGCATCAGCGTACCTGTCGACGGGCACGGTAGATTTGAGGACGTTCAGATGCCAGCGGCCTCCGTTGTAGTCCCTATCCCCGGGTTTCGACTCGGAAATCAGGGGCACTCCATCTTTGAAGCCATCGGCGGTCATTACAGGAACGTCGGTCACAATGCCATGATAGAGCTCATCGAAGGGACCCGCCTCGGGATCGAAGGTGGCCGGAGTCACCACACCGTCGAAGCGCTCACAGTCAACCCAGGTCTGGGGCCTGGGGCGGGGACCTTGAGCCACGACGGAGTAGAGGCCGCTGATCAGAAATACAGCTACGAAGGCCCATGTCAAAAGCCGTCCGTACGATACCTTTGTCGATTCTCTGTGCACTGTCGTCATTCCGATTTCCTCCTGTTTAATTTGTTATGCAACTGGAGTCGCGCGGAATTGAAATTCCCCCCTCTCGCGTCCGACTTTTTTTTTCGTGTAGCATGGCAGGGCCGTCAGAGCGTCGGTCCGCTCATTTCAAGCTTGGCGCAGGATTCATGAGCATTGTTCCAATACGCAGCCTGGTCGTTGTTGTCGTGCTTCTCGCAGGGGTCACAACTGTGGCCGCGCAGGAAGATCGCGCCTACCTGGGAGTGATCGCTGGTTTTTCCATTCTTTCGGCAGACGGAAGATCGGTCACCACTGTCGATCGCTCGTCTGTCTCACTGTACAGTCCCGAGAACGGACCGGCCCTGAACCTCTTCGGAGGGTGGGCCCTCGGAAACTACGTGAGCGTTCAGGGCAATTACATCTGGAATAGAAACCGGCTGACACTGACATCCACCGAAGCCCTCGAAACAGGGGTCCGCTTTTACGAACAGACGCGAACGAGCTCCCATCACAGCGTCTTCGGAGACGTTCTGGTCTACTTTCGTGCCCGGGGAGAGCGCATCCGTCCCTACCTTTCAACCGGCGTGGGCCTGGTCCGTTTGGAGAGCCTCGACGAACGGACCCTAGTCCAGACGGGCGGAATTGATCTCCCTCCAGCGGTTTTCTCGGACACTACCGTGGCCCTTCGGGTGGCGGTGGGGATCGACGTTCGGGTCGGCCGGGGCTGGGCCGTTCGTTACAGCTTCAGCGAATTCATCGGGCCGAATCCGATCAGCCAGCAGATCAATCCCCCCGGCGAACACGCCCTGATGAACTTCCAGAACCTGTTCGGTATCGTTCGATCCTTCTGAACTCCTAGCCCGGATAATTCATAAATTTTCTGCGGCGGCGCCATCATCCGCCCTGGCTGCGTTACGCTCGGTCGGCCTCCTCGACGTACTGCACGAGTACGACTGCGTAGGCCTCGGTCGCAAGCCTTGCCAGGACGGCGCTGTCACCGCCTCGCTACGAAAACTTATGAATTATCCGGGCTAGCGGTTCTGGAATCGAGCGTAGGAGCAGTGTCTCCAGTGGATCGGAGCATTCTCGAAGCGCTCGGCAAGAATACGTGCGTGGCAGATCCTGCAGAAGTTCACCGAACCGAAACTTTCGGTCAGTGGCGTGATCTGTACGAGGTCTTCGAAGACGCACAACCGGTGCGTGGACCGTGTCGTGTGCACGTCGAGCAGCGGCCCACTCTCTTCCATGTGAGCCATCAGGCTCGAATAAACCTTCGACTTCAGGCGCGAGGGTGCAGTCGCGTCCTCGTCGCCCGATCCAGCCAGGTCAGCTAGATGCTCGAAGAAGAGGTCGTCCGCACGGGTCTCGTCTCTATCCATCGTCCCATCTCCGTTTGAATTCACGTCTGGCCCGTGCCAGCGCACGCTCGATCGCCTTTTCGGTCTTTCCCAGGGTCTCACTAATATCGGCGAGACTGCGTTTTTCCCAGTAACGCCATAGCAACAGCAGTCGATAGGCTTCCGGCATTTCGCTGAGGATCTCGCGCGTGGCGGAGCGCGCGCGTTTCCGGTCCAGTTCAGTGTCGAGACTCGGCTGCTCGGCCACCTCAGGAAGGAGGTCGTCATCGGAATCGAAAGACAGATGCCGTCGAAGTTCCTTGCGGTAGTGCGCCTCCACTTTGTGCCGGGCGATGCCGAGCATCCAGTTTCTGAGCGACGACGTACCCCGGAATGAATCGAGGTTGTCCCAAGCCGCCAGAAAGACTTCCTGGACAAGGTCGACGACGACGTCAGCCCGGGGCATTAGCCGGTAGCGGACGTATCGGTACACCGGATCGCTGAAACGCCCGACAAATTCCGCCGCAGCTTTGCGGTTCTTTTGGAGAACCGCCTCGACCAATTCCAGATCCCCATCTCCTGGAATCGGATCGGCTAACGACGCTGAAGCACCTTTCACCTCGGCCGCACCAACCGGTGGCCCCGCCTCGACCAAACCTCACACCTCCATCCCAGACTACTGGTCGTAGTCGCCGGTCGGCGATGCATCCCCCTTCCGTGCTGTCGCTGGTGACTGCCAATCCGCCGGACAATCCGTTATTTCAATTATCTGATTCTTCGAGTGGGCACTGTCAAATTGAGCGTCTCAAGGCAGAATGAGGTAGCTTCGGCGCAGATCTTGCCGCTGTCACCGCAGCCCACACCGTGAAAGATCGTGCTCGCAACATCAGGCCTGGGCGGCCATTGGGCTTCTCCCCAAATGGAGAGTATGTGCAACGCTGGCTTCGGTGGGTGCGAGCGGGGCTCGAAGCGCCGGGAGGCATATTCTTGCCCTCCCGGACCTCCGGGCATCCGCAACGAACTGCCCCGTAATCATTTGCCTTGTCGTGTGTCTGGGGTAGGCGACCCGTGCAAGTTGAGCACCCACCACCGAACAAGATCAGAGACCCGAAGCCCAGTTTCTAGCAGGGTCCAGGCGACGAGCTTTTCTTCATAGTACTGGCAGGCGCTGGCGAGCCGGCTGGCTTCGTGTCGAGTGAGGGGTCGCCCTGTGTACTGGTGGCATAGAGTTCCTTCCTTGGGGGTGTGGTGAGCCTCTTGCCGCCCTGCTGATTGCAGACTGCTCACTAGCAGCCACAAATCGCCAGCTTCAACGTCAGTGCCGCTTGCCGCGGCCGGCATTGATGCCGTAGAGCCGAATCTTCTGCGAGAGCGTGTTGCGGTGGACGCCCATGATCTCGGCGGCAAGGTTCAATTTTCCGCCGGCTTCTTGTAGGGCTCTCAGGATAAAGAGCTTTTCAAACTGGGCCAGGGCCTCGGGCCAGAGGATTCCCTTGCTCACCATCTCGTCGATAGCCCAGTCGAAGGTGTCCTTGATTCGAGGTTTCTGGGAGGGTGTTCCGCTCATCTCCGCGCCTTTTTCATCCACTTCATGAGTCCTTATCGAGTGTTTGCCCAAACCAAAGTTCGTAGACCTTCTCATACCCTGAATCAAACTTGTCTCGAAAATCGTCCGGAGCCATGCGGACCACTGTTCGGACGCTGCTCAAGAAAAAGTCTGCCAACTGCGACTGCTCCAGCAGATCGTTCTGGATAGGAAAGGTCGCCAGGGCGAGAAAGACCACCGCCGCGACCAGCCATCCACGAACCAATCCGAAGATCCCTCCCAGGAGACGATCAAGCCATTTCAGGTGAAGCGTCCGAAGCGCCCGATCCAGGATTAGAACCAGGACCGATCCGGCTATCATAATGGAGAGGAAAACGGTTAGGAATCCCAAGAAATCGGAAAAGGGCGATGTGGTCCCCAGCCGGCCGTACAGTCGAGCCACATCGCCGTAGAAGAAGACGGCCAGAAAGAAGGCCAGGATAGCACTGAACAAGGACAGGATCTCGTGGCTAAGACCCCGGAACAATGCAGCGATCGTGGACAAAGACAAGAGGATCAAAGCCAGGATATCCAGGAGATTCAGATTCTTGGGGATCAATCGGGTATCTCTGCCGAGTTGGCCGGTGAGCCCATGAAGAAAATGGCGCTATTCGAAAGATCCTTTTGTACGCAACCATTACAAAGTCGAGGCGAATGTCCTGGAAGTGTACCCAGGGTCCGGAAACCCTGGGCTGGTAGACACAATCCCGTTGGGATTGACCTCCCTTGATGTTCGAAGTTCAACACTTGAGCACTTTCGGGCAATACACTAGAAACGGGTAGCACCGCCTTGCCCCTTAGCCCTGATTCAGTTCCGTGCCTGTGAGTCGCCGGTAGGCTTCCAGGTACCGATCGGCGGTGGCCTCTACGATGTCCGGCGGCAGTTCCGGTCCCGGAGGACTCTTATCCCAAACGAGGGTCTCCAGGTAGTCTCGGACGAACTGCTTATCGAAGGAGGGTTGAGGCTTGCCCGCCTCATAGGACTCAGCCGGCCAGAAGCGAGAAGAATCAGGCGTCAACACTTCATCGATCAATAACAGCCTGGAACCGTCGTGGCCGAATTCGAACTTGGTGTCACAGATGATGATGCCTCGCTCAGAGGCGTAGTCGCGTGCATGGCTGTAGATTTGGAGGCTCAAGTCTCGGACCCGGTTGGCCAGTTCCTCGCCCACCAACCCCGCCGCCCGCTCAAATGGAATGTTTTCGTCGTGTCCGGTGGTTGCCTTGGTTGCCGGCGTGAATATCGGTGCCTCCAGCTTGTCCGACTCGCCCAGTCCGGAGGGAAGCTTGATCCCACAAATGGTTCCGCTTTCCTGGTACTCTTTCCAACCCGAACCCGCCAGATAACCCCGTACCACACATTCAATAGGCAAGGGCTGGCATTTTCGAACCAGCATGGATCGGCCTTCCAACTGTTCCCGGTACGCTTGCAGCTTTTCGGGAAAGCCTTCCCAACTGGCTGCTATCAGGTGGTTGTCAACCACCTCCTTGAGCCGGTCGAACCAGAACTCCGACAACTGGGTGAGCACCTTCCCTTTGTTGGGAATCACGGTTGGCAGCACCACGTCGAAGGCGGAGATGCGGTCGGTTGCAACCATCAAGAGTTGCTCCTCCCACTCGAAAATATCGCGCACCTTACCCTGGTTGACCTTTCGAATACTCTCTAAGTCCAAAGTTCTCATTTTCTGATCTTCCCAACGGGCAACCTGCCCACCGCCCGGTTCTCCAGCAGCCCAAACTGCCTGTTTATGATTCGTTGGCTCGTCAGCCTGCGAGGGAATGGAACACAATCCCACCCAGAGTTGCTCATTCTATCTAATCCCCAGCGACGGTCAAAGAACCCTTCAAAAAAGTGCGAAAAAAAGGGGCTTCTGCACAGCCTCTGATCTTGCATGTTACAGTTGACGCACGCGAGAGGCTTTGCTATCATCTGGCACTCGTTCGGTGTGAGTGCTAACAATTCGACCTAACTACTTTAAACCCAAGCAATCAGAAACAACAGTAGGAGAAATCGTATGAAGATCAAACCGTTGCAAGATCGAATCTTGATCCGCCGCCTCGATTCCGAAGAGGAGATGCGCGGAGGAATCGTCATCCCAGATACCGCCAAAGAGAAGCCCCAGGAGGGTGAGGTGGTTGCGGTTGGCGATGGCAAGGTTCTCGACAGTGGCCAAAGACAGGAGATGACCGTGAAGGTGGGTGATCGCATCCTCTTCGGCAAGTACTCCGGCACCGAGGTGAAGGTCGATGATGAGGAACTTCTCATCATGCGCGAAGACGAAGTGCTCGGGATTCTCGAAGGCCAATCAGTGAGTGCCTAAGAGCGGCACCCCTACAAGTTTACCTTTCGGATCGAAGGTTTTAGAAAAAGGAGAACAAGGATTATGCCAGCAAAGGATGTGACTCACGGCGAGGAAGCACGCCGAGCCCTGATTTCCGGCGTTAACATCTTGGCCAACGCGGTCAAGATTACGCTGGGCCCCAAGGGCCGCAATGTTGTTTTGGAGAAGAAGTTTGGCTCACCCGTTATCACCAAGGACGGAGTTACCGTAGCCAAGGAAGTCGAGCTCGACGGCCTGGAGAAGGTTGGGGCCGCGATGCTGAGGGAAGTCGCCAGCAAGACCAGCGATGTCGCCGGAGACGGCACCACCACGGCGACGGTCCTGGCCCAGGCGATCGTGCGCGAGGGACTCAAAACCGTGGCAGCCGGCGCCAATCCGATGGCGCTCAAGCGGGGCATCAATGCCGCGGTCGAGGCCGCAGTCGGCGAGATCCAGAAGATGTCCAAGGAAATCAAGGGCGAAATGATCGCCCAGGTAGGCGCCATCTCCGCCAACAATGACATGGCCATTGGCGGCATCATTGCCGAGGCCATGAAGAAGGTGGGCAAGGATGGAGTCATCACGGTTGAAGAAGCCAAGTCGATCGATACCTCGCTCGAGGTAGTCGAGGGCATGCAGTTCGACCGGGGATACCTTTCCCCCTACTTCGTCACCGACCCCGAGCGGATGGAGTCCATTTTGGAGGACGCCTACATTCTCCTGCACGAAAAGAAGATCAGCTCCATGAAAGATCTTCTTCCCCTCCTGGAGCAGGTCGCAAAGGGCGGAAAGCCTCTCGTGATCGTGGCCGAGGATGTGGAAGGTGAAGCCCTGGCGACACTGGTGGTCAACAAGCTGCGAGGAACTCTGCAGGGCTGTGCCATCAAGGCTCCTGGTTTTGGCGACCGCCGTAAGGCCATGCTCGAGGATATCGCCATCTTGACCGGCGGCAAGGTCATCTCTGAGGACCTCGGCATCAAGCTTGAAAACGTTCGCCTGGAAGATCTGGGGCAAGCCAAGAAGGTGAGTATCGACAAGGACAACACCACCCTCGTCGAAGGTGCTGGCAAACCTGACGATATCGCCGGACGAGTCAAGCAGATCCGAACCCAGGTCGATGAGACGACTTCCGACTACGATCGCGAGAAGCTGCAAGAGCGGCTGGCGAAACTGGTGGGAGGAGTTGCCGTCATCAAGGTTGGCGCGGCTACCGAGACCGAGCTCAAGGAAAAGAAAGCCCGCGTCGAAGATGCTATGCACGCGACCAAGGCTGCTGCCGAGGAAGGCATCGTTCCAGGTGGTGGAGTTGCCTTTGTTCGGGCTCTGGGTGCTTTGGAAGGCTTGAAGCTGGATGATGAAGACGAGCAGATCGGTGTCAACATCGTCAAGCGCGCGCTCGAAGAGCCGGTGCGCCAGATCGCACAGAACGCTGGTCACGAAGGCGCCATCATCGTCGGCAAGATCTGTGACTCGAAGGACGCCAACTTCGGCTTTAATGCGGATACCGAGGTATTCGAGGATCTGGTACAGGCAGGCGTCATCGATCCTACGATGGTGACTCGCACTGCACTTCAGAACGCAGCCTCGATTTCCAGTCTTCTGCTGACCACCGAAGCTTTAATCACCGAGGTCCCTGAGGATAAGAAGGAGGCCCCTCCGGCTCCTCACGGGGACATGGGTGGTATGGGCGGCATGTACTAGATCGGTACAGCAGCCAAGCTTGGTTTAAAAAAGGGCCCCTCAAACGGGGCCCTTTTTTTTGGTTGAAGGTTGCTTCTCATTCTTCCGGCAGGCACTTTGAAGAAGTTCGAGGTCAACCTCCAACGTTTATGCGTCTCACAGCCCGGTGTGGCCACCGGCTGTCGCTGGATCATTCCAGGAAGAAACTTCATTGGGCGGTGCGAAGAGTCTGCCACTTCGAAATCTGCCTGTTCGATATTCTGCGGGTTCATCATTCGTCGGTTGTCTTCTCCAGAGCAAGGAAGAAAGGCCAAATCACAAACCGCAGAACGCCGAGCAAGCGAACGCTAAGGTATCCCCTAGCTTCTGCCTGGTGGTTTATTGTTGACAACCAAGCCGAAATCTCAGGTCAGGCTCTCCGAACCCGGAGTTCGTTGCAGCCCCTGATCGACCTCAGGAAAACCGCACTTCCTCCTCTGGTAACCTGCAACCTGTAACCCTTAGAATACTTTCGTGAAGCGTCCGAGCACCCTGCTGCTGTTTGCAGCAGTGGCAGCCTACCTGGCCTTTTTCTATCAACTTGGAAACTTTGCCTTCCTGGGTGCCGACGAGGCCCGGTACGCGCGCATCGGAGAGGAGATGAACCTGCGCGGCGACTATGTCACCCCGACCCTCACCTTCCTACCCTGGCTGGAAAAGCCGCCACTTCTTTTCTGGCTGGAGGCACTCAGCTTCCACCTGTTCGGCGTGAGTGAGTGGTCGGCCCGTCTGCCGGTTGCCGCGATTGCCCTTCTTGGGGTGCTCTGCGCTAGCGGGCTGGGCTGCTCCCTGGCCGGCCAGCGCGCTGCTGTGCTCACGTTTTTCATCCTCTGCGCCTCCGGACTCTTCTTCGTCTACGCACGGGCCGCGAGCACGGATATGCCCTTGGCCGCGAGCTTCACGGTCGCGATGGCCTGCGGGCTTCAAGCGAGCCGTCGCGAGAGTCCCCTCTGGGGAGCCGGAGCCGGATTGACCCTCGGCCTGGCGACGCTTGCCAAAGGGCCCATCGCGCTGGTCCTCTTCTGCGCGGTCTTCGCCGTCTACTTTCTATGGATCGGAAAACTGAAGTGGTCCTGGCAGCAGATCGCTCTCGGGTTCCTGACCCTTCTTGCCTCCAGCTTTCCCTGGTATTGGCAGGTGTGGAAGGAGAACGGTTACGACTTCGTCCTTACCTTCTGGTTGAATCATCACCTGGCGCGGTTCCTGACTACGGTGCACCACCACTCGCAACCCTTCTGGTACTACCTGGTGGTCACCCTGATCGGATTCTTTCCCTGGGTCTTCTTTCTGGGATCTTCAATAGCCCGGCTCTGGAGCAAGCGCAGCATCCTCTCTCAACCTGAGCCGCGGTCCGAACTTTTCCTCTGGCTATGGGTACTCGTGCCCGGTCTCTTCTTTTCCCTGAGTGGAAGCAAACTTCCTGGATACATCTTGCCGCTCCTGCCGGCACTGGCGCTCCTGGTTGCCTTGGAATGGGATCGTCATTTGGACGGAGACCTCATTACCTACCGGATGATGAGGTTCCAGTGGCCCGCCCTCGCCGCTACCGGCCTGGTCCTGATCCTGGGCTTGGTGGCCGGTTTTCATATGGTATATGGCTCCTATATGGGAATCGTCCTGGCGCTGCCCCTGGGAGTCGGCGTGTTCTGGGGATTGCGCCAATTCCGCCGACGCCAGCCCCAGGCCGCCTTCATCTCGCTGGCGGGAGGAATGCTTCTTTTCGCGGGTCTCGCCTACTGGAAGATGCTCCCGATTCTCGATGATTTTCACTCCGCCCGGGAGGTCTCTCTAGTGGCGAGCTCAGAGATCTCAGAGGCAGAGCCACTTGTGCTCTACCGCTATTTTCACCATACCGCTCAGTACTATACCGGCTACCAGACGACCAGGGAGGCGATCCCCGATCTTGAGGCGCTCCAGAAATACTCCTCCGAGCACCCCCAGACTCACTACTACGTGCTGACCCAGAAAGCAGGCTGGAAAGATCTGAAATCTCTGCCGGGCGTGCGGCGGATCCACCGCCAGGGGAACCTCACGCTGGCGGAACTGCCCGGGGTGGGGGAGTAGCAACGGGTTGGGTCGCACGTCGCACGTCACACGTCGCACGTCTCGGGTCGACCCCAACCGGAGACTCCATCTTCGCCGGGAGCTACCTGGCCGAATTTGCGTCACCAGCTCCGTCCAATTTCGTCAACGAGCGAATGCTCATGACCTAGAGACGTGCGACGTGAGACTTGTCCCAGCCCATCTCATCGTTGACACTTCTGCGCTTCTTTGATCGCGTCTGCTGTTTCCGCTAAGATCACTCATTCCACCATGGCTTTGCGACTCCATAACACGTTGACCCAAAAGCGGGAGGAAGTGGCCTCGCTGAAGGACAATCAACTCCGTATGTATACCTGCGGCCCCACGGTATACGACTTCGTCCACATCGGAAACTTTCGTACCTTCACCTTTCAGGACCTGCTCCGCCGCTATCTGATCTACAAAGGTTTCGATCTGACCCA
The DNA here is from genome assembly GCA_965218775.1 of Acidobacteriota bacterium. GTDB lineage: Bacteria > Acidobacteriota > UBA6911 > RPQK01 > JAJDTT01 > CAUZIZ01. The sequence continues at coordinate 1,078,545 of CBDCLS010000003.1, forward strand.
CGTCATGAACATCACCGATGTCGACGACAAGATCATCGCCGGTGCCAAGGCTGCGGGAGGGTCGATCAAGGAATTCACCGCGCCCTTCGCAGAGGCTTTCCTGGAGGACATGAAAACCCTCAGGCTGCAAAGACCTGAGATCATGCCCTACGCAACCGAGCATATCGAAGAGATGCTGAGCCTGATCCTCAAATTGAAGGATCGGGGCTATACCTATGAAAGCGAGGGCTCTACCTACTTCCGTATCGATAAGTTGCCTGATTATGGAAAGCTCTCCGGGGTCCAGCTTTCGGAGTCTGAGCCGGGAGAAGCGATCGACGCCGACGAATACAGCAAGGAGAACCCTCGCGATTTTGTGCTCTGGAAGGCCCGGAAACCAGACGAAGCTTACTGGGACTCTCCTCTGGGCCCAGGACGGCCGGGTTGGCACATCGAATGCTCTGCAATGAGCATGAAGTATCTGGGAGAGGGATTCGATCTCCACGGAGGCGGAATCGATCTCGTCTTTCCTCACCACGAGAACGAAATCGCGCAGAGTGAGGGAGCTACCAACAAGCCCTTTGTCCGGCACTGGGTTCACAATGCCCACCTGATCGTCGACGGGGAGAAGATGTCGAAGTCGCGTGGGAATTTCTATACCCTACGGGACCTCATCAAACGTGGCTGTAGCCCGGTCGCGCTCCGTTACCTTCTACTGAGTGTCCACTACAGGAAGCAGCTGAACTTTACCCTCGAAGGAGTCAACCAGGGAGCCGCTGCCCTGGATCGGGTGAGCGACTTCGTGAGGCGGGTGCGCGAGGTTTCGGATCAAAGTCAGGAGAATCCAGAGTTGACGAAGCGAATCGCCAAGGCGCGAACCGACTTCGAGTCCAGTCTCGACGATGACTTGAATTCCGCTGGGGCCCTGGGAGCAGTCTTCCAGTTGGCTAGAGAAACCAACCTTCTTTTGGAGCGGGGTGAAGTTGGCGGGACCAACCGAGAAGCCATCCTCGATTTTCTGAAAGACGTCAACCGCGTTTTCGATGTCTTTCACCTGGAAGAGGATCAACTGGACGACGAGCAGGTAGCGGGCCTTATCCAGGAGCGAGAGGAAACCCGCCGAAATCGGGCCTACGCGCGGGGTGACGAGATTCGCGACCTCTTGGCACAGAAAGGTATCATCCTGGAAGATACCAGAGAAGGAACCCGATGGAAGAGAGCCACCTGAATTCTGGCGTCCAGGAGCTGATCTCCTCCTACATGCTCCAGGATGGCCTCGACCTGGTCGCGGACTTCGGCAAGAGTCGCGGAGCCTACCTTTACGATACCAAACGAGGGGACTATTTTCTCGACTTTCTCGCCTTCTACGCGACTGCTCCGGTGGGATACAACCATCCACGACTGGTCAACCGCAAGACTTTGACAGAACTGGGGCGCGCCGCCGTCCATAAGCCTTCCAACTCGGATATATGGTCGAAGGAGATGGCGTCCTTCGTTGAGTCCTTCGCTGATATCGCCAAGCCCGATTTCATGAAATACCTGTTTTTCGTCGAAGGGGGTGCCCTGGCGGTGGAGAATGCTCTCAAGACCGCGTTTGATTGGAAGACGCGAAAGAATCTGAGGGCAGGCCTCAGCAGCACAGAGGGGAACCAGGTCATCCATTTTCAAGAAGCGTTCCACGGTCGTTCCGGCTACACGCTGTCACTGACAAATACCTTCGACAGGCGCAAGACCGAGCATTTCCCAAAGTTCGAGTGGCCCCGGATTCTCAATCCGAAATGTCACTTTCCGCTGGAGGGTCAGCGCCTCGCGCAAGTCATCCAGGCTGAGAAGGAGGCGCTTGAGCAGATCCGTTCGGTCCTGGAGAAGTCTCGAGCGGAGGTGGCGTGCCTGATCCTCGAGCCGATTCAGGGGGAGGGTGGCGACAACCATTTTCGGGTTGAGTTTCATCGAGCTCTGAGGGAGATCTGCGACGAACACGATCTGCTTTTGATCTACGACGAGGTCCAGACAGGTATGGGCGCGACCGGGAAGATGTGGGCGTCCGAATACTATGTTAGGCCCGACATCCTGGTCTTCGGAAAGAAATCCCAGGTCTGCGGAATCATGGTCAGCGATCGCATCGACGACGTAGAAGACCACGTCTTTCGGCAGTCAGGTCGCCTCAACTCTACCTGGGGTGGGAATCTGATCGACATGGTGCGTTGCCGAATGTATCTGGAGCTCTACCAGCGCGAAGACCTGCTCTCCCAGGCCCGGGGCCTCGGAACCCTTCTGCTGAAGGGGCTTCAAGAACTAGCGGCGGAGTTCCCATCGGTCTTCTCCAACCCCCGCGGAATGGGGCCCTTCTGCGCCATAGATCTGCCCGACACCCGTGCCCGCAACTCCTTCCGCCAGAAGCTCTTCGACAAGAAACTCCTGATTCTGCCTTCTGGAGAACGCTCACTCCGCTTCCGGCCGTTCCTGGACATGCCTCTTGAGGACGCCGCCAAAGGCATCGAGCTCCTCCGCCAGGTCGCTGGCTACTGCTGATCTGGAACTGCATTGGCTCGGAGATCATGCAGGAGCCTCGATCCAACCGAGTGGTGACTCCGGAAATGGTGCCATCGATTTCACCGTCAGCGGGTGTAATGCCGTAGGCAGTAATGCAGTTGATCTCGGGTCTCCACCCCGATCACGTCGAATCGAATCGCGACCCCTGAAAGCTCATGCCGGCTCGTAAACTCGTAAGCCAACCTTTCCAGCTTTCTTTCCTTCCTGGAGTCGACGTTTGCCTCCGGAGGCAGTCGGGAAGGAAGACGCCGGGTCTTGACCTCCACCAGGACCAACCAGGACCCGTCATAGACAATAAGGTCCACCTCACCCGTCCGACCCTTCCAGTTCCTCGCCACCACGTCCCATCCCAACCGCCGCAGGTGTCTCAGCGCAATCCATTCGCCCCACTGCCCAAGCGCTCGGGTGGATCTACCGTGGCTCACGCTCCAGAGCCAACGCCATCCTGCCCACACGTTTTCGGTGCGCATCCACCCAGCATCATCAGGCAACCGCTCTAGCATCGTTTTCCTACTGGAGATAACGTTGAACTCCAGGAAGTAACGAGCCGAACTAGTACCATGTCAGACATGTAGTGGCGGGTTTGCAGATGGGGCTTGTGGACGATCTCTGCGTTGGTCGTCGTCGAAGATGACCAAGCATCGTCTTCCTCCTCCTGCCTTGATCTCGCCTCACAAGCCCCATCTGCAGATCCGTCATAATCTGTGTTGCAGCGTACTAGCCTTTGAGTTCCGCTTGCTTCAGCCGGCAGCCGGCAGCCGGCAGCCGTCAGTCGCCGGTCGGCCTTCTCTTGACAGTTAGGGTAGGCAGTTCTTAAGATAAAAAACCTCTGGTGCGGGAATAACTCAGTGGTAGAGTGCGACCTTGCCAAGGTCGAAGTCGCGGGTTCGAATCCCGTTTCCCGCTCCAGCCTTCTTCTTGATCCTTTTGGGTTTAGCTTGCTCTGGAGACGCCTTGCTGCGCCAAGAAGTCCCAGCGAGAAAGCGGAAGGCTTCATTGAAGCCCCTGCCTTGGAGGAGGCAGCCCAGGCCATGGCCGAGAATCAGGTTCAGTCCACGGTAGGACAGAAGTACGATAGGACAGAAGTTAGGTTCCTATCGAATTCTCTCCTTGCTCGGCACCGGAGGCATGGGAGAGGTTTACCTGGAAGATTAACCACCGAGGAGAATCGCTAAAAATCGGGAAAAGCTAAAAGCGAGACTACTTATCAGGTACTTCTGTAGTCTGTGTGAGGTCGAGAGCCTTCAACTTTGCAATTATATGAAAGTGATTCAGCACAGCTCGAAGCGATCCGAGGCGAGTGTCCCAGCAGGCTCCTCACCCCTTACTTCGTCGAGACAACTACCGATTGTGGCGGTCCCTCCATTCGATGCAATTTGCTTCGGGCGAAGCCCGCGTCGGCAAACATACTATCGAGTTCCTTGAAAGTGTAAGCGTCGCCAGTCGCAGTCGTGGCCAACATGATCATCGAGAACGAGGCCTGTTCAGCCGGGGTCACCCGGTCCTCGTTGGGAATGAACTCGAGCGTGACTGCCCGACCCCCGTCGTTCAGCGCAGAGTGTACCCTCCGTAAAAGGCGCGTGCATGTCCGGGCATCAAAATGGTGCAGGAAATTCGTCAGAAGTACAATGTCAAAGCCTTCTCCAAACTCCAACTCGAAAGCGTCGCCAGGAAGCAGCGACAATCGGTCGGCCACTCCGGCTTCACGCGCATTCTGGGAGGCGACGTCGAGAACCGCCGGCCAGTCGAGAGAGACGATCTCGGCCTTGGAATGCCGGGTGGCGATAGCGATGCCGAATACGCCGTGACCTGCCGCTACGTCGAGCACTTTGAGTGGTGCTTCCTGGTCGACACTCGTGGTGACAAGATCGCCGATAAAATCCGCTGAAGGCTGCATAAGCGGCACCATGCTGCGTGCGAAGTCGACCCAGATAGGATTCTCCGGCTCGACAGTGCCCGCTCCCTCCATCAACGTCCCTCCTTTGCGAACGACACTCGCGATATCGGAGAAGGCGTCCATCACGTCCGGCGAGAGCATGAAGCGCCCCACCGTCCCGAAGTAAGCCGGAGAGCTCTCGTCCAGAAAAAGGGCCGCGTCAGGGCTACAGCGGTAGTTCATGCCTTCCTTCTCAAGCAGCCCATTAATTACCAGGAAATCGCATAGAATGCGTACGCCCCGATCGCTGGCGCCCAACGCGTCCCCCAACGCTGTTGCCGACTTACTCTCGCCGCCAATGGCCGTGAAGAGCCCTAGTTCGAGAGCCCCTTTTAACGCTGCGCTGCTCTGAAAGGCATTGATGATCTGAAAAATCGCTTGGGGTGTCGGAGTGTTTTGTTCCGTCATATCGCGAGATTATCGCCTTCAAACCGTTCAAGTAAAGGGCGTTGATCTCAAGGAACCAAATCCGGTCCCTTGGAGTGAGCCCTCCGACAGCGGGTGCGAGCAATCACAATTGCTCCGGCCGGCGATACCTATAATGTAGACGAAAACACCAACGGAGGAGAGATCTGATGAAGAAGGAGCAGCCGACCCGCTACGATATCAAGAGGATGCTGAGGGACGAGTCGGGACAGACGCTCGCAGAATACGCCTTAATGCTGGTGCTCATCGCACTGTCGGTCTCAGCGGCTTTCCCACCGGTTGTCACCGCGATCTCCTCTGTATTTGCGGACGTCCAGACGCTGCTATCCTAGGCAGAATCCTGGAAAGGGCGAATCTTCCACGCCTGGACTCATCGAACGCCTCTTCCTGGTAGGACGCTAAACACGAACTCTCACTCTGTGAGCTGCCCCCAAAGTTCTCCGCTGTCGCATGTCCAGGATTCGCTTCCCATAGCTGCGATACTATTGACCTCTCATACCTGAAGGTCCATCCCCACGATCGACCAGTTGAGCTTCAAGAAGAGTTCCGCCCCCCGTCCGGGCAGGGCTTGCAACCGAGCATAACACAGCCAGCGCGGATGATTGCCGCTCCTGACTTTGAGTCTGCCAATGACCGTGTGGCCGTGGCACAATAGGAGCATGATTGAATTTGATCTATTCGTGATTGGCACCGGGCCGGCGGGTCAGAGGGCTGCGATCCAGGCGTCCAAGTTGGGACGAACGGTTGGTATCTGCGACAAGCGGGCGGTGTTGGGCGGTGTCTGTGTGAACACAGGCACGATTCCCTCCAAGACTTTTCGAGAGGCGGTGCTTTATCTAACCGGGCTACGGCAGAGAAAACTCTACGGATCCTCCTATACCGTCAAAGAAGACATCACGATGGAAGACCTGGTTTACCGCTGCCAGCACGTAATCGAGCGGGAGGCGCACGTCATCCGGCAGCAGATGCGTCGCAACGATGTGTCGCTGGTTGGAGGCGCCGCCAGCTTTGTGGACCCTCATACTCTGCAGGTTGAGGGACCCAAGGGAACCACGGAGATAAGGGCTTCCCACATCCTCGTCGCCACCGGAACCGAGCCAGCCGTGCCAAAAGATGTAGAGGTGGACGGTAGAACCGTGCTCACCGCCGATGAGATTCTAAAGATGGAATCCATTCCCGATACCATGATCGTGGTGGGGGCGGGCGTTATCGGTGTGGAATATGCCTCAATGTTTGCCGCCCTGGACACCGAGGTCACCATTATCGACAAGCGGCGCCGTCCGCTGGAGTTTGTCGACTCTCAAATCGTCGACGATCTGATGTACCAGATGCGTAACATGGACTGCACCTTTCGAATGGGTGAAGAGGTGAGTGCGATCCGTATCGTGGGACCCGGGCATGCCGAGGCTTCGCTGAAGTCGGGAAAGAAAGTCGTCTCCGACGTGATCTTCTATTCCATAGGAAGAATCGGCGCTACCGCCTCCCTCAACCTCGAGACCGGAGGACTCGAGGCCGATGAACGAGGTCGTCTTAAAGTCAACTCGAACTACCAGACGGTCCAGCCTCATATTTACGCCGCAGGCGACGTCATTGGGTTTCCGGCTTTGGCATCCACCTCGATGGAGCAGGGCCGGATGGCTGCCTGTCATGCTTTTGGAATCAAGACCGAGTCGGTCCCGGACCTCTTTCCCTATGGCATCTATTCGATCCCCGAGGTTTCGATGGTGGGAAAGACAGAGGAAGAGCTGACCGAGGCGGCGGTTCCCTACGAGGTAGGAGTCGCTCGCTTTCGGGAAATCGCCCGCGGCGTCATGCTAGGGGACGACTCCGGTCTGCTCAAGTTGCTTTTCCATCGCGAGACACGGAAGATCCTGGGAGTACACATCATCGGCACTGGTGCCACGGAGTTCATCCACATCGGCCAGGCGGTCTTTGGACTTGGTGGCTCGATTGACTACTTTGTCGACACTGTGTTCAATTATCCGACGTTCGCCGAGTGCTACAAAGTAGCCGGGCTGGATGGCTTCAACAAGATCGGACCGCCTGCCGAAGCTTGAATTCAGGGGTGAGGGAGACAATGTCTGGAGTCCGGACTGGCTGTGCGATCGTTCTGCTGCTGGCTTCCTGCACCCAGACGGATAAGGCTGGGAGTCGCTCGGTGGAGGAGCTGATCTCGGTGTTGAGAAGCCCGCACTGGAGAACCCGGGAAAAGGCCGCCGAGGAGTTGGTCGCGAGGGGGAGGGATGAGGTAGCCCTGGCCCTGTTGACCGAGCTAGACCAAACCAACGATGCACGGACCGCAGACCGTATCACGAAGGTCCTGCACGGTTGGGGCATGTTTGCCATCGGGACTCGGGTCGTCGACACGCTCACCAGGCTGGCAACCTGGAATCGCCAACTCAAGGAGGACCTCGTCCTGATTCGATCCGACAAGGATCTGTCCTCGAAGCAGCTATCCGACCGATTCATGAAGCGATTCGGGATAGTAGTTCATACCCTGAGGATGGAGACTGACGAGGAGGCCGTTTCTTTCCGTAAGGAAATGATCATGACGACGCAGAGGGTCAGGCTGATGCTCACTCAGGAGCGAAAGTCAGAGGCCATCGGGATTGTAGCCGAACTGAGCCGGTCGGTCAGCGCAATCATCGACGGCCATGGTGATCTCGACCGGGATGGCATGCCCACGTCATGGGAGCTCGCCCACGGTCTCGATCCGATCCTGGATGACAGCGCAGAGGATCCAGACTCAGACGGTCGCAGCAATGAAGATGAGTTCTCTAGTGGGAGCAATCCTAATCAGCAGGATTGAGATCCGAGCCGAGCCTGGCCCCGGCAGACTTCAGTTCACAATTTGGGTAGACTAAGCACCATGTGCGGCATCGTCGGCTACCTGGATCGAAGCGGAAGCGATCAGGCTCCCATAGGAGACATCCTGGTCCAGATGTTGACGACCCTTTCCTGCCGTGGTCCTGACTCTGCCGGCGTGGCGATCTATGGGGAGTCACGGGAGTCCAACCTGCTGCTCCGTATCAAGCTGGGCGAACAGGGAGACTTCCAGGAGGAAGGAGCGGAGCTGACGGAACGAATCGGTGGGCTGGTGCCGGTCGTCCAGCAGGACGTCAGTTTCGATTATCTTCGCCTGGTGTTGGGACCGGTGGCCGACCCCGAAGGAGTGATCGGTCAGATCCAGGGTTTGTCCCAGGACCTTGAGCTGGTAAGCGCCGGTCGGCAGTTGGAGATCATCAAGCAGGTCGGTTCCCCCGCGAACCTGGATCGCAGCTACTCCGTCACCTCCCTCAAGGGGAGTCACGGTCTCGGACACACGCGCCTTTCCACGGAAAGCCGAGTCGATTTGAGCCACTCTCAACCCTTCTGGGCACAGGGTGTCCCCGACCTGGCGACCGTACACAACGGTCACATCACCAACTACCACAAGCTGCGGCGGCAATATGAGCAGAGGGGCGTGCGATTCTTCACCGAGAACGATTCGGAGATCATCGGAATCTACCTGCGCGATCAGCTGTCCCGCGGGTGCACCCTGGAGAGAGCTCTTTCCAATTCCCTCGACGACTTCGATGGCTCCTTTTGCTATCTCGCTGCCACCCGAGACTCGCTGGCGTACGTCAAGGACCGTTTCGCTCTGAAGCCCTTGATGGTAGCTGAATCGACGGACTGGATCGGGATCGCTACCGAAGAGATTGCTCTCCGTGCCTGCCTTTCGGGAGATTTTGAGGTGTACGAGCCAGGTGCTCGGGGACTGGCTCTCTGGTCGGTACCAAGCCTGGCGGCGGAGACGGCGTGATGAGCCAGCAGAAGGGCAGCCTGGTCGAAGCTAGTGGCAAGACCTCGCGAGAGATCAACAGACAGATCAAAGAGCTCATCCGGTCAGGGGAAACCGGCCTCCACGTAACCGGTACCACAGCCCAGCACAATCTGGGCGTAGGAATCGTGGAATCGGTGTCGATCCGTTTCGAAGGAAGTGTGGGTTACTACTGCGGAGGTCTGATCGACGGGCCGGAGCTGGAAATTCAGGGCAGCGCCGGGTGGGGTCTGGGTGAGTCCATGAATTCGGGGACCATCCAGGTCCATGGGAACGTCGGTAATAGCTGCGCCGCCTCGATTCGAGGAGGCACCTTGGTCATCCACGGGAATGCCGGAGCTCGAGCCGGAGTCAGTATGAAGGGGGGCCTTCTCGTCATTGCAGGCGACTGTGGCTACATGACCGGATTCATGATGCAAAAGGGCGTCATTGTGGTTTGCGGAAACGCCGGGCCCGCTCTGGCTGATTCCATGTACGAGGGCTGCATTTTCGTGGGTGGAGAAATCGAAGAGCTGGGCAATGATACCGTTGTCTCGGATCCAGACGAGGAAGATCGGAAGTTTCTGGACGATAGCCTGACGCGCTGGGGAGTAAGCACCAACAATTCCTTCCGGAAGGTCGTTTCCGGACGTCGCTTGTGGAACTTTGACAAACAGGAGATCGGGATATGGAAGGAAGCGTTGTAAAGGAGAAGCCAGTTCTCCGTCAGAGCTCCGTTTGGCGCCCAGAGGCCATCGAGGATATTCAGGCAAAGGCCGAGCTGGGTCGCTATCGAATCCGGGGTTTCAGTGCCCTGCGGAGCCGTCCCCTTCCCTGCTTCGATGACCTTGTCTTTATCCCCTGTACTCTCACCCGCATTCCGTTGGAAGGATACCGGGAGAAGTGCACTACCGCGACCGTCCTGGGTACACGATTCGCCAAGAAGCCGATCGAGCTGTCCATGCCCATCATGGTGACGGGCATGAGTTACGGTGCGCTCTCCTATAACGCCAAGGTGGCGCTGGCGCAGGGAGCCACCCGAGCGGGGACTTCGACCACCACCGGCGACGGAGGAATGCTCATGGCCGAGCGTGAGCACTCCAAGACTCTGATCTACGAGGTCCTCCCCAGTCGCTATGGAATCAACATCCAGCATATGAAGATGGTCGATGCCATTGAGCTCACCATCGGGCAGGGTGCCAAGCCGGGAACCGGAGGCCTCCTGCTGGGCTCGAAAGTCTCGGAAGAGATTGGCGGCTCCAGGGATCTTCCCGCAGGAGTCGACCAACGAAGCCCCTGTCGCCATCCGGATTTTCTGGGTCCCGATGACATGATCATCAAGATCGAGGAGCTCAGGGAAGCGACGGATTGGCAAGTGCCCATCTTCGTCAAAATGGGAGCCACCCGAGTCTACGACGACGTCAAGCTGGCCGCCAAGGCGGGAGCCGATGTGGTAGTAGTCGACGGGATGGAAGGTGGAACCGGCGCCTCGCCTGACATCCTGCTCGACCACACCGGGATTCCCACCCTGGCAGCGGTCGGCGAGGCGCGTGCCGCCCTCGAGGATGTAGGGCTCTTCGGTGAAGTCCAGTTGATCATGGCCGGTGGCATTCGAAGTGGAACCGATGCCGCCAAGGCTATCGCTCTGGGCGCCGATGCCGTCTATCTGGGAACTGCTGCCCTGATCGCCCTCAACTGCAACAAGCCGATCTACGTCGAGGACTACCACAAGCTGGGGACCGAGCCTTACTCTTGTCACCACTGCCACACTGGACAGTGCCCTGTCGGAATTACCACCCAGGATCCTGAGTTGATGGCTCGACTTCCGATCGAAGAAGCCGCAGACCGAGTCAATAATTTTTTTCATGCCATGACGTCTGAGATACAGATGCTGGCTCGCTCCTGCGGCAAGTCAGATGTGCACGACCTAGAACCGGAAGACCTTCGGGCCCTGACGCTTGAGTCCTCAATGATCGCAGGGATTCCGCTGGTCGGCACCCGGCATGTCTTCGGCGGAGGTCCGGGCTGGAAGGAATCTCATGCGAGCCCACCCGAGGACTAGTTTTTGTCGTTCCTGATCTCCTGCCCCAACTGCGGCCCCAGATCGGTCTACGAATTTCAGTTCGGTGGTGAGTACCAGAGACGTCCCAGCGGGGATGCCCCGGACCGGGAATGGGCCGGCTACTTGTATTTCCGGAAGAACTCGTCAGGGGAGCAGGTCGAGTGGTGGTACCACTCCTCGGGATGCCGACTCTGGTTTCTGGCTTCTCGCGAGACTACCACCAACCAGGTGACCGCGACCTTCTGGCCAGAGGAACTGAAACAAGGGCCCGCTGCCGGAGAAGCCGAACCTCCAGACTAACGAAAAACCCATGGACAGGCTGGACTCTCACCCAGTTGAGGCCATCGATCGCGGCGGAAGCCTCTCCTTCCAGTTCGACGGCAAAACCATTCAGGCCCACCCCGGGGACACCATTGGCTCCGCCCTTTTCGCCACCGGTGTGCGTATCTTCTCGCGCAGCTTCAAGTACCACCGGCCTAGAGGCCTGCTCTGCGTCTCGGGGAACTGTCCCAACTGCCTGATGAACGTCAACGGGGTGCCCAACGTACGCATTTGCACCAGGCCGGTCCAGGAAGCGGATCAGGTGACGCCGCAGCACTGTTGGCCCTCGCTACGCTGGGATGCCATGTCCCTGATCGAGAAGATGGATTTCCTGCTCCCCGTGGGTTTCTACTACAAGACGCTCTACCGGGCACGGTGGCTTTGGAAGCTGGCCGATCCCGTCATCCGCCGCTTCGCCGGGCTGGGTAGGGTGGATCCGTCACAATCCGAAGCCGGCTACTACCATCGTGACCATCTGTTTACCGAAGTGGGCGTCATCGGAGGTGGCCCGGCCGGACTGGCTGCAGCACAGGCCGCCGCCGAGGCTGGCGCCGAAGTGGTGCTGGTTGACGATCAGACGGAACTCGGTGGCCATCTGCGATTCCAAAGGGCCAACGTCGAAGATCCCATTCGTGGTAAGACCTGCGCGGGCTTTGAGATCGCCCGCTCGCTGGCCGAGCAGGTAAAGGCCAACAACCGCATTCGGGTGCTGACTAGCGCCCGGGCTTTCGGTGGCTATGAGGGAAATCTCATCGGAGTAGCCCTCGCCGACCGATCGATTCATCTTCGTGTGGATCGACTGATCGTCGCGACCGGAAGTTTCGAATTTCCCTCGCTCTTCAAGAATAATGACCTCCCCGGCATCATGCTGGCCAGCGGTGTCCGCAAATTGGTCAATCTCTACGGGCTCAAACCGGGAAAGCGTGCCGCAGTAGTCACCTCCACTGACGAAGGGCTGGCGCTGGCGGTCGAACTTCAGCAGATCGGAGTTTCGGTGGCGGCCGTCGTCGACCAGCGACTCCAGGCAACAGACTCCACTGTCGTGCAGGAACTGAAGCGACTCCAGATTCCTCATCTACCTTCCTCTGCTCCGGTGGCGGCGAAAGGTCGCTCCAGCGTACGAGCACTGGAGGTCGCTCCGGTAGATGCCAACGGCAAGCTGGACCAGACCCGGTCGAAGAGGTACTCGTGTGATCTGGTCTGCCTCTGTATTGGCCGATCTCCTTCCACGGCACTCCTGCGGCAACAAGGAAGGGCTGTGCTGGATTCCGACTGGAATGAGAACGTCGCTGCCAATGTGCCCCCGGGTTTCGGTGTGGCCGGTCACATCGGCGGCCTCCTCGATCCGGCCCTCATCATCCAGGAGGGACGAATGGCCGGCCTCCAAGCAGGGGGGGCGATTCGCCCGCTTGCGGACGACCTGGAGGGACAGCTCGAAAAACTGAAGGAAGGCCTGAACCAAGCAAGGGCCCGACACAGGAAAGAGGCTGTGCCCTCCGTCTTGTTCACGAGTTCAAGAGAAGAAAAACAGTTGGTTTGCTTGTGTGAAGACGTCACTCGGAAGGACATCGACAACGCCGTTGCCGAAGGCTTCGACGAGATGGAGCTGCTGAAGCGGTACACCACCTCCTTCATGGGTCCCTGCCAGGGGCGAATGTGCTCGATGCCGGTGGCTGCAAGCTGCGCCCAGGCAAATAACCGGGACCTGACTACCACACGGGCCACCACCTCCCGTCCTCCGGAACACCCCATTCCCCTGGGGGTGCTGGCGGGGCCCCATCATCATCCGGTCAAGCTGACCCCGATGCACTACAAGCATCTGGAGACCGGAGCCAGCCAGATGGATCTGGGGGAATGGAAGCGTCCCCACACCTACACCAGCCCCGAAGCGGAATGGGAGGGAGTCCGCAAGAGAGTGGGAATCATAGACGTCACCACCCTGGGCAAGCTCGAAGTCCAGGGACGAGACGCACCCCAACTAGTCGATCTGATCTACACCCACATCTTCTCGAGTCTGAAGGTGGGCAGGATTCGCTACGGCGTCATCTGTGGCGAGGATGGAATCATCGTCGACGATGGTACCGTGAGCCGGGTCGCCGAGGACCACTATTACATCACTACCACCACCGGCAACATCTCTTTCATCGAAAGCTGGATGGAGTGGTGGGCCGTTGTCTATGGCTATCGTGCCCATATCACCAACGTGACCGGCGATTTTGCAGCCGTCAATCTGGCCGGACCCAAAGCGCGTGATGTCCTGAGCAAGCTGACCGAGATCGACATTTCCTCTGAGGCCTTCAAGTACATGCGCTTCGAGCAGGGTGAGGTGGCCGGCATTCCCTCACGCCTGCTCCGAATTGGCTTCGTGGGTGAGACCGGCTGGGAGATCCACGTACCTTCCAGTTACGGAGAGTATCTCTGGGACACCTTGATGGAGGCCGGAGAGGAATTCGGAATCCTGCCCTTCGGTGTGGAAACCCAGAGGATCCTCCGCCTGGAGAAGAAGCACTTGATCGTGGGTCAGGACACCGATGCCCTCAGCAATCCGCTGGAGGCCGACATGCAGTGGGTGGTGAAGTTCCAGAAGGAAGACTTCATTGGAAGACACTCCTTGAATCTGGTTCAGAACGAGGGTCGCCGGAACCGCCTGGTTGGCTTCGTCACTGACGAGCTGGTGAAAGAGGGAAGTGCGGTGGTAACAGCCCAGATGCCAGTCGGACGGGTGACCAGCGCCCGGATGAGCCCGACTATGGATCGTTGTGTGGGGATGGCCTGGGTACCCGAGGACATGGCCGAGGATGGGAATAGCTTTGCCATTTCCCACAAGGACACCCTGGTTTCTGCCCAGGTTCATGAGGCCCCCTTCTACGATCCATCAGGAGCCAAGCTCAGAGAATGAACACGACGATTGCCTGGACTCCGGTCCGCCGAACATCGGTCCACCATCAGCTGCTCGAGTTGGGTGCCGTGATGGTGGAGTCACGGGGATGGCGCCACCCGATCCACTTTGGCGATGCCGCCAGGGAAGCGGAAGCCGTTCGGAAGACGGTGGGAGTGACTGACTCCAGTCCCAGCAGAAAATGGGAGATCAAGGGGCCTGAAGTGGGCGCGTCTATCGGCTCTTCAGCTGGCGAGGCTCCAGGTCCCGGTGAGGTGATAGCTGGGGATTTTGGTTGGCTGTGCCGGATCAGCCACAAGCACGCCCTGCTGGTTTCGGAACTGGAGGGTCCGTCCATCCTGTCACAGATCCAGGAACGGTGTGGCGGTGAAAACTGCTCCCATCTATTGGATCGCCAGGACGGCCTCACCCACCTGCGATTGAGTGGACCCCGGGCAGCCTCGGTGGTCTCCAAGCTGGGTGCTTTCGACTTGAGAGAGTCCGTTTTCCCGGATCTTCGGTGCACCTCGGGACCAATGGCCGGTATCCAGACGCTCCTGGTCCGCCTCGATCAATACGGGCTGCCGGGCTACGAGATTCTGTTCAGCAGCGAATACGGAGCCTACCTTTGGGAAGCGATAATGGAAGCCGGACACGAATTTCTGATGCGGCCCTACGGGCACGACGCCACAAGGCTCCTGGAGGATTGAAGCGTGCTGCGATTGTTCCGTTTCGACCGCATGTGGAAGCGGGAGTCCCTGAAAGAGGCCTATGACGTCGTCATCGTAGGCGCCGGCATTCACGGACTGGCCACCGCCTACTATCTGGCCAAACGTGGGGTCACCAAGGTCGCTGTCCTGGAAAAGGGCTACCTAGGGTCGGGAAACAGCGGCCGCAACACCGCCATTCTGCGTGCCAATTACCGAACCCCCGAGGCGATACCGTTTTACGCGGAGAGTCTCAAACTCTATGAGGACCTCTCTTCAGCGCTGGAATACAACCTGCTCTTCTCTCAGCAGGGCCATCTGACACTGGCCCACAACGATTCGGCCGTCAACGGTCTCCAGGTCCGTGCGGAGGCCAACAAGGTGATGGGCGTGGACAGTCGCATGATCTCTCCCGAGGAAATCAAGCGGCTGGTTCCCGCCCTCGATATCTCCTCGGCACCCCGCTACCCGATTCAGGCGGCGCTCTATCATCCCCCTGGCGGAATCATCCGACACGATGCCGTCGTCTGGGGTTACGCCCAGAAGGCGGGCCAGATGGGCGTCGAGGTCCACCCCCACACCGAGGTCGTAGGGATTGGGCAGGAGAATGGGCGTATTACGTCTGTTGAAACCAACCGCGGCACCATCAAGACCGAAACCGTGGTCAACGCCACCTCGGGATGGTGTTCGCTGATCGCCCGCATGGTCGGACTGGATCTCCCCATCGTCAGCCATCCTCTTCAGGCCTGCGTGACCGAGTCGATGCAGCCACTCCTGGACAAGGTGATCGTATCCGCCAATCTTCATGTCTACGTCAACCAGACGCCCCGTGGTGAGTTCGTGCTGGGCGCCGAGATCGACCCCTATCCCTCCTACAATCTGCGTTCGACCTTGCCGACTCTGGAAATGATGGCCTCACACACCTTGGAACTCTTTCCTTGTCTCAGAGAGGTGAGTGTGCTACGTCAATGGGCTGGTATCTGCGACATGACCCCGGACTACAGTCCCATCATCAGTGAAGTGCCCGATTTGGAAGGATTCTATCTCGATGTCGGTTGGGGCACCTACGGATTCAAGGCCGGACCCGCCGCCGGCAAGTGTCTTGCCGAACTGATTGCAACCGGGAAACGACCCCAGCTGATCCGGCACTTTACCCTGAGCCGATTCTACGAGAACCAGCTTGTAGGGGAGAAAGCTTCGGCCGCTGTTTCTCACTAGCCTGGCCCAAGGAGTTGAAGATGACTGAAATTGATCAAGTAGCAAAGTTGGTTGAGGACAAGGGTATCGAGTTTTTCCTCTGCTCATTCGTGGAAATGGGAGGCATGCCCAAGGCCAAGGTGGTCCCTGCCAAGTTCCTGCGTGACATGGCAGAGGGAAGCGCCGGGTTCGCAGGCTTTGCGGCTGGAAATATGGGACAGGGGCCACACGACACCGACATGCTCGCTATCCCTGACTTCGACAGCTTGACGCCGATCCCCTGGCGCAGGAACGTGGCCTGGGTTGCCTCCAACATCCAGGTCGAAGAAACCCCCTGGCCCTACTGTCCCAGGACCATCCTCGAGCGCGAACTGGAAAGTGCCCGGCAAAAGGGCTATGTCCTCAAGACCGGCGTCGAGCCCGAGTTCTTCCTGCTCAGAAGAGACGAGGCGGGGAGATACCAGCCCTACGATCCTCTCGACACTCTGGGGAAACCTTGCTACGACCTCAGCGCCCTGAATCGGAGTCTGGACCTGATGACGACCCTGCTCACCTATCTGGACGAGCTAGGCTGGGAACCGTATGCCAACGACCACGAAGACGCCAACTGCCAGTTCGAGATCAACTGGACCTATTCCACCGCACTTCGCACCGCCGACCGCCACACCTTCTACCGCTGGATGGTCAAGGCTTGCGCCGAAGAGAGAGGACTGGCAGCCACCTTCATGCCCAAGCCTTTTGCCCACCTGACTGGGAACGGCGCCCACTTCCACACCAGCCTCTGGGACGCCGACTCGGATACGAATCTGTTCCTGGATGAGAGTGACGAGAACGGACTCTCGCATCAGGCCTACCACTTCATCGGGGGCTTGAAGCAGCACGCCCGGGCCCTGGCTGCGGTCACCTCGCCGACGGTCAACTCCTACAAGCGCTTGATCCGAGGCGCCCCTAGATCGGGGGCCACCTGGGCTCCAGTGTTCGTCACCTACGGCGCGAGCAACCGGACCCAGATGCTCCGCATCCCCGGTCCCGGGAGAGTCGAGGTTCGAACCGTGGACGGAGCCGTCAATCCCTATCTGGCCGCCACCGCCATACTCGCCGCAGGGCTCGACGGAATCGAGAACGAGCTTCCCTCGGGTGATCGGAACGACCGTAACCTGTACGAGGTCCCGATAGAGGAAATCAAGGCCGACGGAATCGACCTGCTTCCGACCAACCTGAGCGAGGCAGTCGACGCCCTGGAACAGGATCAGGTACTGATGGAAGCCCTGGGCTCTCCCTATGGCGAATACTACGTACAGGTCAAGCGAGACGAATGGAAGGCCTACCACGACTCGGTCTCCCAATGGGAAGTCGATACGTACCTGGGCCAATATTGACCCTTTGAAGAGTGAGTAGTAAGCAGTGTCGGAGACGGGCGTTGCTGCGAACGGTCAGCGCGCCAGTATTGCCGAGCCAGGTCCGTTAGAGCCGCGAACGACGTGACTCGTCAGCAATACGTGCCGAAGTTCCGGCCGCCGAGGACGACGAAGGCGGGAGCGAGCCGGACAACAGCAGGATCTCGCAGATCCCCAACCCCTCGCTCGCGCTTCAGGCTCCCATTGCTCGGGCCCGTGAGGTGACCCTGAGGAGGGTCCTTACTAACAACCTCGTTGATCGTTTCCCGGCGGCGCGTCATCGATAGACCTCCCTCGGTGGCCGACGCGTACCACCGAGATTAGAAGTCGGGCTCCGTCGAAGGCATAGATAATGCGGTAGACTCCAACACGGAGTCTTCGCACTCCCTTCCATTTGCCGCTGAGAACTTCGCCCTTCAGCGGACGATCGCGCAATCCTCCGACGGCATCGAAGACTCTTTGCTGCTCCTTCTTATTGAGCTGGCTGAGCTCTTTCAGGGCGCGCCGTTCCCATCTAATCGAGACCGAGTTCACGCTTGGCCTCGTCCTGATCGACCCACTCAGCACCTGGATCTCGTAGACGGCTCAGCGCGACTTCCAGATCCTCTCGCTCATCCAGAAAGCGCTCTAAAGCCTCGATGATGAAGGAACTTTTCGTTCGGCGAGTAGTCTTGGCGAGATCGGAGAGGCGACTTGCAAGCTCCTCTGGAATTCTGACCGACTGGGTCACCATTTGACACCTCCTGCACCCATTATAACCGGCGTATTACATTAGTGCCCCCATCGGGGACGGCACTCGTGCACAGCTCCTGCTTGCGATTGGCGTGCCTTGCGTCTTCCATCTGAATCCTGGCAGAATCCGCCAGGATCAGCCTGGTGAGTCCCCCCGTTGCCCGAGTCGAGTAGACGGGACACTCGCATCCGTCCTTGACGAAGCGAGGAAGATATCCGGTGTGATCCAGATGGGCATGCGTGAGTAGAATGCTTTGAATGCTCTCAGCAGGGAAGGGAAGATCCGACCAGTTAAGCAGGCGAAGCTTCTTCAGCCCCTGAAACAGCCCGCAGTCGATCAGTATCCGCGAACCGTTGGCCTCGAGCAGGTATTTGGATCCGGTAACCGTCTGCGCGGCTCCATGGAAGGAAATGCGGCATCTACCCACGGCGAGTCCTTTCTTGAGACTCCCGAGTGTAGGAGTCGGGATCGAGCACTGTCAATGAATCGAGCGGCGGTACTGGAGCACTCTTCAAGCTGATGACAGTTGCGATTGGCCGTCCGGATCCGCTGAGAGGCTTTCTGCTGGCGCTCGCCGCCTCTTTCTTGATTTCCACCAACTACATCACTGGTAAGTTCGGTGTAGACGGCTTCGGGCCCGAGGTCTTCGGTCTTGTCTGGATGACGGCGGCCTCCTGCTACTCTCTCTTGATCCTTCTAGCGACGGGACGGATCTCACAACTCAATCTTCCCCCCAGAACGCGTAAACTCGTGGTCTTGGTCGGCCTGTTCACCGGTCTCCAGATGTACTTGTTCTGGTCGGGACTGGAGCTGCTGAATCCTCCTTTCGCGGCATTCCTGGGACGCTTCGAACCAGCTCTGACCATCCTCCTGGCAACGCTCTTCCTACGTGAGCGAATCAGGCCGAGGGAGGTCGCGGCGGTGGTTCTGATGATCGTGGGGGGCAGCCTGAGCACGTTGGGAAACTGGGACGTGGTCGGAGCTGGAACGGTGTTGACCCTGCTCGCCTGCCTGACGATGTCCATCCAGTTTCTGATAGGCAAAGCAGCAGTCGGACAGATTCATCCCAGTATCCTGGTGTTCTACCGCGTGTCGATTGCCTCAGTAATGTTGGGGGTGTGGGCGTTCGGCTTCGGCGAACCGAACTTTCGGGTGGGGACCGAAGTCTGGGTGGCAACCCTCCTGGGCGCTCTTCTGGGGCCTTGCATCGGCTACCACCTGGTATTTCACTCCTACCGTTATTGGGGGGGGTCTCTCGGTCCGCCATGCTGATGACCCTGCAGCCCCTGTTCGCGATGCCTCTAGCGCTTCTGTTTCTCGAGCGGCAGGGCATAACCGGACAGCAACTCGCGGGTGGACTTACCATCATGGCGGGCGCCATGTGGCTGATCCTGCTTCATTGGGAGGGGCGAAAGAGCGCTCGCGGTTAACCCGGATTTCTGACCGCCAGTCTACTACGGCGCCGCAATCATCCGCCCTGGCTTTGTTATGCTCGGTCGGCCTCCTCGACGTACTGCACGAGTACGACTGCGGAGACCTCGGTCGCAAGCCTTGCCAGGGCGGCGCTTGCGACGCCTCGCTACGACGGGCGGTGAGAAATCCGGATTAATGCCGCCGGATCGGCAGCCCCAGCTGGCCTTCAGTTAGGCGGGTAGCCAGGTAGGTTTCCGAGTCCGCGGGGTCGAAGCGGCTGGGTGAAAAGGCGGATATGTCGATCGAGGAATGTCCGTCTGCGATGAACTCGGCCAGGAGCAGTCCGGCCCCGGGATTATAGGCGAACCCACTCCCCTGAAATGCCAGGCCAACGAAGAAGCCAGGCAGTTCCTTTAGCGGCCCCAGAAGGGGTTCTCCGTCCATCGGAATGGTGAGCAGGCCGACACTTTCACTCTCCCACGGCAGGCCTTTGAGAACCGGGATAAAGGCGCCGAAATTTCGCCTGACCCGATCTTTCAACTCCGGGGCTGCGGAGAGGGCGGACATCTGGAAGTCCGGCGAGTCGACCTGGTACTCCGGACGCTCCAGTGACGAGATTCCGAGTAGCAGCCTTCCTCCGGAGGCCGGTCGCACATAGCCATCCAACGGATGGGCGTTGACGACGGGAAAGACCACCGGTGACGAAAGAGGCTGAGTCAGGTAGCGCTGATGCACGAAGCTCTTGACGGGGAGAGTCAACCCCAGATCCGAGAGGAGTCTGTGGGTCCAGCAATCAACGGCCCCGACTACTGTGTCCGCCTCGAGAAACCCGTTGCTTGTTGCGACTCCGGTGACGCGGCCCCCGGACGTGACTATCTCCTTCACCATTTCCCGTTCTTGAACCTCAACCCCCATCCGGCGGATTCTTGCAGCGAGCGCTGGAACGTATTCGTGAGGCTCGCTATAGCCACCGAGCGGATCCAAGAGACCGACCGAATCACCCCGTGGCTGCAGCATGGGCCAGCGCTTCTTCATTTCCACGGAATCGAGCACTTCAAACGGGGCCTCCAACTCTCGATACATCTCGAGCAGTCCTTCCCGTTCCATCCAGGAGCGGGGTGTAAACAGATTCAGGCAGCCGACCGGGTTGTACTCGTATCCTTCCAGTTCCTCCGAAAGCTGACGAAACAATTCCAAACAGAGCTTGCGCACCAGAACGGAGGTACGAGTCAGCAGGAGGCCGGTAATGATGCCGGCAGCGCGACTGCTGGACCCATCTCCCAACACGCCCTTTTCGATAAGCGTGACGCGTCCGTATCCTTTACGCATCAAATGGAAAGCGGTGCTCATGCCGAGAACGCCTCCACCGATGACGATTGCCCTCGCTGTCTTCATCTAGTAAAACACCCCCAAGAGAGATTTCGATCGTAGGAAAAAGGAGGGACGATAGCAAATGACATCCAGAGAACGATTTCTTGCCTCAGTTTTGATCTGCGCCGTTCTGTCCATCGCCCTGCTGTTGGGCGGTTGGGTACGCCACAGCCACTCGTCGGCCCCGGCAGCCGCCAAGATCATCGATGCCGCGGACTTCCCCAACCTCCAGGCGGCTCTTGACGCAGTGCCCGAGGCAGGAGGACTCGTGAAGCTTCCGCCGGGTGATTTCGAACTAACCGAACCGTTGCGACTGCGGCGGGAGAACACCCGGATCCTCGGGGCTGGCGCCAGTACCCATTTGATCAACCGCAATGAAGCAGGAGCCCCGGCCCTGATTTTGCGGCATCCCAACCGGGACAACGATCCCAAGGCACGTCTTTGGCGAGTCCAGCTCGCCGATTTCAGGATTAGCGGTAACCCCGAAAGCGGAGATGGGCTAAGGGCCGAAGGAATGAACGAGATCTATATCCACGGCCTCTCCGTCGATCACAACGGCGGGCACGGGATGAACCTGATCGACTGCTACGAAGATCCACGAGTCTCTGATTCCATCATTACCTACAATGGGAAGGCTGGAATCAATATCGTCAAGGGACACGATATCGCGGTCTCCGCCAATCAGCTGGAGGAGAACCAGGACGGGGTGCGCTGCCTGGACGGCTACAATCTCAACCTGACGGGCAATGTCCTGGATGATCACCTGAGACACGGGGTGGTGATCGAGAACACCTACGGTTCCGTCGTATCCGGGAACATGATCGAGGAGTGTCGGGGCACCGCGATCATATTGGACCGGGACTGCTATGGCATCACCGTCAGCGCCAACGTCATAGCTCACAACCTCAAGGGTCTGGATCTCAGGGATGCCTGGGGATGTACGGTTTCTGCCAACACCTTCACCATCATCCCGGGACAGGCGCTCCGGATAGGGCCTCAGAGTGGACGGATTACGGTCACCGGGAACAGCTTCTCCAACAGCCACATCGGAGAACGCACTCGTCGAAAGGAGAACTATGAGGCCCAGTGGCCGGCACTTATCCATGCCACTGGGATCCTGCTGGAAGGCACATCGGACGTAGCTATTACAGGGAACATTTTTACCGGACTCATCCACGAAGCCATCAAGGCGGTTGGGCAGCCCCAGAGAATCGCAGTGGTCGGAAACGTCTCATCTGACCTGGGCCGACTCGATTCCAGGCGGTCGGAGCCCTTCGATTTGGATAAAAGTGGCAACGTTATCGGTCTCAATGCGAAGCAGTGAGCGGCGAAGAGTCGGTCGCTACGGCCTGGGTTCCGAAGAGATTCTGCAGGACTGATTCCAGACTCTGTCTGGCCGCGGAGGCTCCTGCCGGAACCCCTGCCTCGATCGGTCGCTGTTCCTGTTTGTCGGAGGCCATGTGGAAAAGCCGCCCGTCCCGGTACAGTTTCCAGTCGTGGCTTCGAACCCAACTCTGCCCCTTGTGCTCGGAGAAGACCCACTTTCGACCGACTCTTTGTTCCCCCCGGAGTCCCGGAGCGAAGCTCTTGCCGGGCAGAGAGATTTCGGAGGGAAGTTCCGCCCCACCGAGCTCCGCGAGCGTGGGGAAGAAATCGCTGAAATCCACCAGGTCTCTCAGCAGCGTCCCTTCCTCCACCGTTCCCTTCCAGTTGGCAATGGTGGGAACGCGGGTACCCCCATCGGTCAACTCCGTCTTCCCTCCCGGGACCAGAACCTCACCCAGGCGGCTCACGACGTCTTCTCGAATCAGTTTTCCATCCTCTGCGGTGATGATGGATCGCTTCGCTGTCCCGTTGTCGGTCGTGAAGAGGATCAACGTCTTTTCCCGCAGCCCCAGCTCATTCACGGCAGTTACCAGGCGTCCTATTTGCTCGTCCATGGCAGCAACCATTTCTGCATAGCTGTCATAGCGTCCCCTGGGACCGAATGGCACCGGGGCCTCTAGATCGTCGGTGACATCATGACAGAGAGCCATCGAGTAGAAGGCGAAGAATCGCCGATCTCGGTTCCGCCCGATGAAGTCGATCAGAAACTCGGTGTAGACCTCTGGGCCATAGCGATCTGCGACGTCGCCGCGGCGCTCGCCGTTCTGATAGATCAAGGGTTGATAGTATCGGGGACCCTCATGCCATCCGAACAGGCAGTATTCTTTAAAGCCAAGCCGATGGGGATGATCCAGATCGTCCTTAAGCAGGGTCAACTGCCATTTCCCCGAGATCGCGGTGGCATAGCCGGCATCCCTTAAGGAGTGAGCTACTGTCTGTGTTTCTGAGGTGCGGGGAAACGTGCCCCATTCAGGGTTGCCGGCCTGGAAGGGATAGAGTCCCGTCAGCAGACTGATGCGAGAGGGATGGCAGACCGGCATGCTGTAGGAGTGATCGAAGCGCATTCCGGTCGTCGCAAGACTGTCCAGATGGGGCGTCTCATAGGAAGTCCCCCCATAAGAACCCAGCACTTCGCGTCCGACATCGTCGGCAAGAATCAGCAAGATGTTCGGGGGTTCGGCGGTTTCGACCGGTTCTGACTGCTCTTGACATGCCCAGCTCAGGGCGAAGAAAACACTCAACAGAAGCGAGGAAAGGTAACGTAGAGTCATCTCTGGCGAATTGTATTTTGGCGTCCGTGCCGCGTCAATCGGGTCACAGAGCGGGAGCAGGTTGTATTTCTCCCCCCTTGCCCATGCCCTTGCCTTTGCCCGTGCCCTGACCTGGCTCCGTTTGCGTCAATCGTCTCGCGGTTCCGGTCTGGGCAAGGGCAAGGGCACGGGCAAAGGCAAGGGGGGAGCCAGCCCTGAACCTGCGCCCGAACTTGCAACCGCCAACCTGCAACCTGTAACCTGCCAACCTGCAACCTCATGCCAACGAACGGACTGCTGAAACGCATCGGACCAGCTTTCATCGTCGGAGCCTGCATCATTGGTCCCGGCAGCGTGACGCTGTTGTCCCGCACCGGCGCACTCTACGGATACTCGATGCTATGGTTGGCGCTCCTCTCAGGCGCCTTGATGGCCGGCTTCATTGCCCTCTTCATGCATTTCGGCATCCACTCTCCCCACACCTTCCTGGAACAAGTCCGTCTCAAGCTGGGTCGCTGGTTCGCCGTTCTTTGCGGTATCTCTCTGGCCTCCGTGGACGCGACCTTCCAATTTGGTAACAACCTGGGCGTCACCGCGGCCATGTCGACGCTCTGGGAAGGGGCGCCAAGACTGCTCTGGCCACTGTTCTTCACCGGAATCTCCGTGGCCTTTCTGTTCGCCTTCAAGAACATCTATCAGCTGCTGGAGAAGCTGATGACCTCCTTCCTGGTTCTGATGGCACTCGCATTCGTTCTCAATCTTGGCTGGGCCCGACCCAGTCTGGTTGGTGTGGCGAGAGGCGCTTTTGTGCCATCGATCCCAGAAGGCGCGGACTGGTTGACGCTCGGAGGTCTGGTGGCGACCACGTTTGTCATCGTCGCAGCCTTCTTCCAGGCCTATCTTGTGAGGGCCAAGGGTTGGACGGCGGCCGATCTCAGAAGTGGGGTTACTGACACAGTCCTGGCCGCAATCATGTTCACCGGGATCGGCTGCGTTATCATGATGACCGCGGCAGCGGTACTCTACCCAGACCGATCCATCGACAGCGCGACCGCAATGGCTACGCAATTGGAAGGCGTTTTCGGAACCCACGCCAAACTGATCTTCTGCGTAGGTTTCTGGGCCGCAGCCTTTTCCAGCTTTGTCACCAACGCTCTGGTTGGAGGCGTCCTGCTCAACGACGGCCTCGGTCTGGGGGGGCAGCTGAATTCCCTCCCAACCCGGATCTTCGCCACCCTGGTGCTGCTGATCGGCATGGCAACCGCCATGGCGATCATCCACTCCGACAGCTCGACTGGGATCGTTGCCGTAGAGCGTTCCGGAAGCTCGGTCAGAGAAGGGGACGCACCAGAGTCGATCGCCAAACCCAAGGAGAAAGGACAGATCGAGATCCGAGCGATCGCACTGGCTCAGGCGCTTTCGATACTCGCGGTTCCCCTCGGAGTCATTGCCATGGTGGTAGTTCTCTTCGACCGCAGCTCGATGCCGGGACACCCACTATCCGTGCCCAGCAAGGCATTCGTCCTTCTGGGAGCGGCCGTATTGCTGGGAATCGCCTTGATGACGGCGCTCAAGGTCAGGCCGGCAATAATGGATTTCTTCGGCAGCTGAGCCGAGCTGTCGACCCCGACAAGCCCATGGACACCGATATTCGCATCCTGGAGGCACAACCCCACTTTACGCGTGTAGAGGCCCGCACCCCCTTGAAATTCGGCGGAGTGGTCCTCCATCAGGCTTGCTTCTGCCATGTCCGAGTAGCCGTCGAGAACCGGAGCGGTGGGGTCGCCGAGGGCTGGGGAGCCATCCTGCTGGCAGATGTCTGGGGTTGGCCCTCGACTCGAGTCCCGCATGAGCAGCGCGAGGAGTTGATGCGCCGGCTGGCGTCGGCCTGGTGTGACCGACTGTCCGAGTCTGATGGGTTTGCCCACCCTGTCGACCTGTTCTGGCGGCTGGAACCCGAGCTTGAGCCGCTGAGGCGCAGTATTTGCGAAGAACAGGGAACAGCCGAAATGATGCCCCGGCTCAACGCCCTCATTTGTGCTTCGCCCGCCGATGCCGCAGTCCATGACGCCTTTGGTCGCGCCGCCGGGATCGACACCTACGACGGCTACGGACCTGAACACATGGAGCGGGATCTTTCCGCTCAACTGGGCCCGGCGTTCAAGCGACGGTTCATCTCAGATTTTCTGTCTCCGCTTCCTACTTCGGTCGAGGCCTTTCACCTGGTGGGTGGATTCGACAAGCTCACCGAGTCCGAGCTGAGCTCGGAGGATCCGAATGACGGTCTTCCGGTCTCCCTGGACCAATGGATTCGCTATGAAGGGCTGCACTGCCTGAAAGTCAAGCTGCAGGGGACGGATCTGGCCTGGGATCTCCAGCGGCTGCTCGATGTGGTGAGGGTGGCGAGAGAAGAGCATCGGCGCCTGGGAATCGAGGATTTGTGGATTAGCGCGGACACCAACGAGATGTGCGAATCGCCCCACTACATGGTGGAGCTGCTCAGGAATCTGAAGCAGCAGGATTCGGCAGCCTTCCGGTCTGTCCTCTACGTGGAGCAGCCCTGCGAGCGTGATCTGCGTCGTCGTCGCCTGGACGTCCGGGAGCTGGCGAGCCTGAAACCGGTGATCATCGACGAAGCCCTGACCTCACTGGAGGACTTCGATCTTGCCTTGGAGCTCGGTTATAGCGGTGTAGCCCTGAAAACCTGTAAATGCCAATCGGCCGAGCTGGTCATAGCGGCGAAAGCCAGCGCGTCCGCTATCCCCTTTGCCGTCCAGGACCTGACCAACCCGGGAATTGCTCTGCTGCACTCTGTGGGGCTGGCAGGACGTCTAGGAACCATCCGTGGAGTAGAAGCCAACGGTCGGCAGTTTTTCCCCGGAGCGAGCGAGCCCGAACGGACCGTGCATCCTCAGGCCTACCGACTTGTCTGCGGCCGAATCGGGACGAGCACCATTCGGGGACCCGGGCTCGGTTATCAGTGGGAGCGGATCGCAAGGAGCTTCGATTAGCGCCAGGGCTCCAATATGTAGACGCCGACCACAACTGCAGACACTGTCTTCCGCGCCCGGGGACTGACGAAGGTCTACGAGATGGGTGAAGTCAGGGTTCACGCGCTCCGAGGCGTTGACCTGGATCTGTACATGAGGTGAAATCAACAGAGCCGCGAACGACGTGACCCGTTAGCGATGTGAGCCCCAGTTCCGGCCGTCGAGGACGACGAAGGTGGGAGCGAGCCGGACAACAGCATATTCGTCCTGTGTCCCGCCAACAGTAACTTGCAACCTGAAACCTGAAACCTGTAACCTCACTACAGCTTATAACTGGAGGAAGCAAGCGTGACCAACCAGACCCCCAACACCCCTAGACTGGGCGCGATCTATCCCGACGACATGTGGGTAGACGTCGACGCACAGGCAGTCGTCGACGACTTCCGAAGCTATCTCCCAGAGAACGTCGAATTGATCTCCAGTGCGACCCCGATTCCCCCTAGGGACGCAGCACTAAAAGCCGGAATCGAACTCGCAGAGAATGGGGACATCGAAGAATCGGCACGGCGTCTACTCCGCTATCGGCCCAGCTGCTTCGCCTACTATTGCACCACCATCAGTTTCGTTCGGGGAGTAGGCGGCGACCTGGATATCTCCCGGCGAGTCGAAGCCGCGACCGGAAAACCTGCGGTGACAACCAGTACCGCCATGATCCGGGCTTTTGAGGCCCTGGGCATAAAAAGCGTGGCACTTGCCAGTCCCTACATGCCCGACGTGGAAGAGAAGTTCGTCGAGTTCATCGAGGCCCACGGTGTTCGGGTGCTGCAGAGTTTGGCTCTGGGCCTGAAGGACGGCCACGGGATCGTCGACCCGAATGAGATTCGACAATTGGCGGAGTCTGCCGACAAACCCGAAGCGGATGCGGTCTTCGTAGGCTGTACCGGGCAGCGGCTGGCATCTCACCTGGATGAAATGGAAGCTGGTTTGGGAAAGCCCGTTCTCTGCGCCAACCAGGTCACTTCCTGGGAGGCACTCCGGCTTCTGGGCGTGCCCCGAACCCTGTCGGGTCGAGGAAGCCTCTTCTCCGGCGCTAGAGTATCCTAGACAACTACTGAAACTGCATCGAGAACAGGTCTCCATCCTTGATCTCGAACTTCAACCTGACGGTTTGTCCAACCAGGCTGGTTAGATCCGGTCCACGCCTCCAGGTAACCATTCTCTCCAATTCATCGCCAAAGATGATGGGGCAGTCTTCCAGACCGAACCCCGAAAGAGCTTTCCCAGCGCTGTCTTGAAGCTCGACCCGAATGCTCCCGGCCGCCGAGGTGGAGTAGTTGAGCCTCAGTCGGGACCCGGAGAAGGTGAAGGGTCGCGTCGAGACCGTGCCGCCTTCATAGTCAGCTTGCAGGGAAACGAATCCATCGGTTCGCAAGGCGCCTCTCCGGATTCGTACGGTGGGCGTGCCGTAATTCTCGATGTAGTAGAGAGACATCTCACCGTCGCCACTTGGGACCAGCGACGGACCAACTTCGATCGCCCTGCCATGCCAATTCAAGCGGTCAAGCCCGGGGCGGATGAAGGCCTCCCGAAAGCGACGAAAGTGAAGGCCGTCGCGGCTGAACATGAGGAGAATATCCGAGAGCCCCCCGCAGCCGTAGATCTGGGTGGTACCAGGTACCGTCACCTCCGAGCAGTCGGGCCAGTTTTCTGACGGGTCCCGATAGAGTTCAGGCCAATCGGGGTCGAAGATTCGGTCCGGTAGGAATCGTTTCGCGAACATCAGAATGTGATCAGGACGACGGAAGTAAGGAGTGGCCGCATTCTTGTACAGGTGATTGCTGGGATCCACGTGATATTGGATGTATTCGGGCTCGGACCAATTGATGAAATCTGGAGACGTGAAGCGACGGATATCCCGTATCCTGGGTACCGTTACCACCTTTCCCGAGGGCAGTCGTACGGTGATCTGATCGAGCTCCTTCTTGATCATTTCAGCTTCGGGTGGGCGCGTTCCCCGACGATACCAACCTCGGGCGTAGATGGCGTACTGCTGACGGGCATCATCCCAGAGACAGAGGTTATGCGAGTCCAAATTGGGATCGTCTGCCGGAGGACGAATCAAGTGCTTCTTCCTGACCAGGCGCCAGCGCAAGCCGTCGGCCGAGACCAGACCGTAAATGACGGGGCGGTCGTTTGTAGCGTTCAGATCCTTGCCCGTCGCGATGCTTTTGTAGCGCTCGTCTGGTTTGGCCGCGGGATTACCATCAATGAAGACGGAAAGCGTGGAGCAGGTGACGCCGGGCACCGGCCAGACGAGATTGTTCTTGGTGGATCCACGGTATTCGATCAGCCCCAACTCGGGCTTGACCCAATGGATTCCATCGGTGCTTTCTGCATACGCCCAGAGGTGCGGCCGTTGAGGGCCACCACCGCGGTACCACATCCGGTAGCGATTACCATCTTTCAGGACACTGGGATCGTATAGGGAATCCCCTTCCCAGCGACGATCCAGCTCGATCGCGATCTCCCTTGCCTGGGGACGGTGCAGGACTCGACGGGTGCGCTGCATCGATTCCACCAGCCAGTCGTCGAGAAATAGTTGGAGGTCGGTGCCGACCTCTCGAGTCTCCTGGGCCCGAGCCAGACCAGTCGGAGATAGGCCCAAGACAAGGATGAGAATCAGGGTCGAAGAACCGGGGTGATCGCGCATGTAGCCTCCCACTGAATTTGAGGGCCGCGAACTTGTCCAATTGACTGTAGAAGCTTTAGGGGATCCGGGTCAAGGTCTCCGACTAAAGCCAGTGAAGATTTTTGCCGAAACAGTCGGAGAGAAGCAAGACTATGGAAGACGATACCAGAGATCGGTGGAATGTCGATATTCCCTGCTGTTTTCAGCGGTATGATATGGAACGGCGGGGAAGGGTGCTGAATCTATCGGAGGTAGGCGCCTTCGTGGAAGCCAGGAACCCCTACCCGGTTGGATCCGTTATCGGCCTTTCCTTTGGCGCGATAGACGAAGATCAGGACTTCGTCATGGACGGTGACGTCGTCCACACCGGGGAATATCTGATTGGCGGCAGAAGCGTCAGCGGCTTCGGAGTCGAATTCGTCGGGATTCCCTTGAGTACGATTTTGCGATTACGCCAGTTCCTGCGCGAAAGTGTCATTCCCGTCGCTACACTCGCCAGGTAATCACGGCGAGACGACGATGAACCCGGTCAGCTTCAGCAGGATGGCTCTTCCGATGCCATCACATACGGCGTAGAGAGAACGGCCTACGGATCCAGGGGCATCCGAAGAATAGACACCAGCTCGCTGCCGCCGAAGGCGGTCTTGCTCACCGTCATCCCCACCAACTGGAACCCTTCTTCGCCGGCCTGACTCAGTTCCTTCTGCATGGTTGACGTTTTCTTGGTGGCTAGCAGCCGGTATTTGTACCGTAGCAGTTCCCGCTCACGATCGCGTTCCAGGATGATGACGACTTCCTCGCCTCCAAAGGACGTAGCGAAAACGGTCTGACCGCGGTACTCGAAACCCTCGTCTCCAGCCTGCTGTAGTTCTTTCTGCATAGTTGAGGTTTTTGAGGTGGCGAGGAGCTTATATCGATACCGGGCCTCGTCCGAATCCTCCGAATCCTTCGCCATGATGACCACGACTTCCGAGCCACCAAAAGAGGTCTCGCCACCCATTACGGCCCTATATCGAAATCCCCCCGCCGCCGCCTCGTCCATCTCCCTCTGCATGGTCGAAGTCTTGTTGGTTGCCAGGAGCCGATACTCGGACCGAAGATCGGCGCCGTAAGCACTACTGCCCAACCCGATCGCCAGACTTACCAGAAACAGGAACATCTTTCTAGGCACAATCCCTCCTCTCGAGCGTCTCCCCTTTTTACTGCTCAGAACCGTTCTCCACTCACTCTACGGATGCGCTCCCTGGAAAGTCAGTTCAATTATGCAAGAATCGTCAAAAGTGCTAGTTTTGTCGGAAGTAGCGCCGGGACGAACCCGACGCCTCAACGACGGATGAATGTTGCAATCAAACTGACTGTCAGTCGCTCAGCACAGGATCCGGCTCGCGGCAGGAGGGCTGCTCTAAGAAGGCGAAGGACGGGGCCTGTAAAAAGCAGGTCAACAGGGCGATCGACGAGGACACGAAGGATAGCACGCCACACCACCCGCCAGAACCATGCAATTCACTCCTCTCTCCCAGGAACAGCGGGAAGCCTTCGAGCGCGACGGATTCCTCGTCGTTCCTGACGCCATCCCCTTGGAACTTGTGGATCGACTCCTGGCAGCGGCGGATCGGCTCTACCAGCAGGGTCTGGCTCACGAAGGCTTGAACGACCGCCACTTCTGGCAGCTGAGGAATTGTTTAAGCCGCGACGATGTGTTCCTGGAACTGTTGGACTGGCATAGGACCGTGCCGCTGGTGGTGCAGCTCTTGAACCATAACATCCAGCTTCTCACTTCGCATCTCATCGTCAGGCCCCCCAACCCCACCGGAACACCGCGCGACTACAAGCAGGCGGGCTGGCACCGTGACGGGGGAACGGCCCCCAGCGACCTGGGCAAAGGCCAGCCGCGGATGTTCATCAAGGTCGGATATTGGCTCACCGATCTAAGTGAGAAGGGTCGAGGGGGCATCCGTTTCGTCCGCGGCAGCAACCACTGGGCCGGTCGAATGCCTCCCCAGCAAGCCGGTCGCGATCCGGACGATACCATCGAGATCCAGGCCAGACCCGGGACCGCCGTACTCTTCGAAAACCGCACTCTACACGCGGTCGGTCCAAATCTCTCATCGATTGAGCGCAAGAGCCTGTTTTTCGGTTACAGCTACCGCTGGCTGCGTCCCATGGACTACGTCACGATGCCGGCGCGACTACTGAAAAGATGTGATCCCATCCGCCGTCAGCTATTGGGAGATGCAACCTCGCCCATGGGCTATCAGCTGCCCCAGGAGCAGGATGTTCCGCTGAGGGCCTGGCTAGAGAAGCACACCGGCCAGGACCTGGACCCGTCCAAGGAGCTGCCGGGGACCTTCGCTTTCGGCGACGACGGTCGCCCTCGAAGATAAAGGTTGGTCGGGAGGCAGTCTCCAGGCTGCCGTCTCCTACTCTTGCCTTTGCCCTGAGTCCCCGGCCCCCGGCTGCGGGCCGGATCATGCGAGAGAGAAACTTTGGGTCCGGCGTAGCGGTGGGCTCCAGGCCGCCGTCCGAGCCAAAGTCTCGGAAGAATAAGACTTCGGCCTGGAGGCCAAAGCTACGTGAAGTTTCAGCTTAGACGTCAATGCAAATCGGATACTGGGAACTGATCCGTCGCAACCGGAGCTTCCGCTTTCTCTGGTTAGGCCAGATCTCCAGCCTCCTGGGGGATTGGTTCAATCTGATTGCTTCGGCGTCGCTGATCGCACTCTTGACCGGGTCCGGCTTCGCCGTTGGGAGCCTTTTCGTAATCCGGATGCTGGCACCGTTCCTGGTAAGTCCGATCGCCGGAGTCGTCGCCGACCGCTACAGTCGTAAGCACCTGCTCATCCTGACGGACATCGGCCGGGCCATAGCCGTCTTCGGGTTCCTTCTCGTCCGGGATCCCGAGCATATCTGGCTCTTCTACACGCTGACTGCGATCCAGGTGGGTATCAGCGGCTTCTTTGTCCCGGCTCGCACCGCGATCTTGCCAGAGATCGTTTCCCCGGGCGGATTGGGGGCCGCGAATGCCCTGGGGGCCACAACCTGGTCGGTCATGCTTGCCCTGGGGGCGGCGATTGGTGGAATCGTTTCCGGAACCTGGGGCATCTATCCCGCCTTCGTCATCGACGGCTTGAGCTTTCTGCTGTCAGCCCTATTCATCGCGCAGATCCGCTCTGGAAGCGTCTCTGTTCGTGAGAAGTCCAGCAGGGCAGCGGCTGAAGCCATGAGCCAATATATCGATGGTCTGCGCTACTTCAGACGAAATCGCGATGTCTTCACCATCGCCCTCCACAAGGCGGCCGTGGCCCTCTTCATCACCGGGTTTCAAGTTGTCCAGGTAGCGATCGCACGAGAAGTCTTTGTGTTGGGCGTCGGAGGAGGGGTCAGTCTGGGCATCCTGTTTGCGGTTACGGGAGTCGGCAGCGGAATCGGACCCATCGCCGCCCGATACTTCACCGGCGACCGGGACCGGCCATTGCGGCTCGGAATCTTCTGGGGATACCTCATGGCTGCGTTGGGTCTAGCCATAGGGGCAAGCCTATCCAGCCTCGGGGTGCTTGTCTGTGGAACCTTCCTTCGCGGCTTCGGGGGAAGCATCGTCTGGGTCTTCTCTACCCAGCTTCTACTGCAGTCGGTTCCCAACCAGGTCCAAGGTCGAATCTTCGCCACCGAGTTTGCCCTTTTCGCCCTGATGGGCGCGATCGGATCAGCGGTCGTGGGTGCCGCATTGGACGCGTCTTTGGGGCTATCAGAGGTGACCTGGTGGATGGCAGGATTGACGACTCTGCCTGCGGTACTGTGGGCACTATCAATATGGCAAACGGGAAACGGCTTCAAGTCGAATTCGTGAAGTCCTGCCTCAGATCTGAGGAGAGACCTCAGATAGCGGAAGTATGCTCATGGTTGCGGAGGGCTTATGCAGGCTATAATCGACCGGGAAAAGGCGAATCAGACATGCGAAAACGAGCACTCTGCAAAGTCATGTTCCATCTTGGGTCACTCCTCTTCTTCCTTTGTGCGGGAGCTGTTCAGGCGGCTGAGCCGACGGCATCCACCAGTCCGAAGCAGACTATCGATTTCGCCGCGGACGTCTATCCCATCTTCCAGAGATCCTGTCATTCCTGTCACGGCTCCCAACAGCAGTTGGGAAAGCTTCGCTTGGATTCTCGAGAGCCGGCCCTGGCTGGCGGGCAATCGGGAAGAGTCATTGAGCCTTTCAGCCCAGCGGAGAGCGTTCTCTACCAGCGGGTGGCTGGGTTGAACGATCTGGCGCGCATGCCCATGGGTGGCACGCTCCCGGACGAGGAGATCGAGCTGATTCGAGCCTGGATCGAGCAGGGGGCTGAATGGCCGGAGAGTGTGGGAAGTCGGGTTTCGGAGAGGCCCAAGCATTGGGCCTTCGTTGCCCCGAAAAGGCCGTCTCCGCCAACGGCTGTGAGGAAGGCCTGGCCGGTCAATGAAATTGACCACTTCATCCTGGCTCGGCTGGAGCGAGAGGGACTGTCCGCTTCTCCCCAGGCCGACCGGGTCACTCTGCTGCGACGCCTCAGTCTGGACCTGATCGGCCTCCCGCCGAGTATAGAAGAGGTGGACAGATTCCTTCAGGACCAGAGATCCGACGCGTACGAACAGCAGGTGGAGCGACTCCTGTCGTCTCCCCACTACGGCGAGCGTTGGGGACGTCACTGGCTGGATGCGGCTCGATACGCCGATTCCGACGGCTTCGAGCAGGACAAGCCCCGCAAAGTCTGGTTCTATCGTGACTGGGTCATCAATGCCCTGAACCGGGACCTGCCCTACGACCAGTTCATCATCCAGCAGATTGCCGGAGACCTGTTGCCCGATGCCGGTCAGGAACAGATCGTGGCTACAGGATTTCTGCGCAATTCCATGGTCAACGAAGAAGGAGGAATCGATCCGGAGCAGTTTCGGATGGAGGCCATGTTCGATCGCATGGACGCCATCGGCAAGGGCATCCTGGGGATCACGATTCAGTGTGCCCAGTGCCACGACCACAAATATGATCCCCTCAAGCAGGAAGAGTACTATCGCCTGTTTGCCTTCCTGAACAACGCCCATGAGGCCAACGCTGCCGTCTACACGCCAGCGGAACTGGTGCGGCGCCTAGATATCTTCAAGCGGATTCGAGAAATCGAAGGCGATCTCAAACATCGAACTCCGGACTGGCAAGATCAAATGAGCCGGTGGGAAGAGGAAGTCCGGGACAACCAGCCCTTATGGACGGTGCTTCGTCCGACAGTAGATGACATTTCTACCAGCGGCCAGAAGTACCTGCCGCTGGAGGATGGATCCTTTCTAGCCCAGGGTTTCGCCCCCAGCAAGCACCGGGTAGAGATGAGCGTCCAGACGGACCTCGCGAACATCACAGCCTTCCGTCTGGAGCTGCTCAACGATCCCAACCTGCCTCTACAAGGGCCCGGACGCTCGGTGAAGGGCACCGCTGCCTTGACCGAGTTCGAGGTGAAGGCGGCTCCGAGGGATAACCCGGAGAAGCTGGAGCCCGTCAAGATTGCCGCTGCGACGGCCGACGTCTCGCTGGAGGAGGCTCCGCTGGAACCCTTCTTCGACGACCAGAGCAACCAGCTTCGTGTCACGGGTCCCATAGATTTCGCCATCGATGGCAACGAGAACACGGCCTGGGGAATCGATCAGGGTCCGGCTCGTCGCAATCTTGCCAGGAAGGCTGTCTTCGTTGCCGAGACTGCAGTCTCGTATCCCGAAGGGACCCTTCTTACCTTCTACCTGAGCCAGAAACATGGCGGACGCTACCATCGGAACCAGAATCTGGGTCGCTTTCGCCTCTCTGTCACCAACGCCTCCGAGGCCAAGGCTGACCCCTTGCCGACGCAGGTTCGCGAAATCCTTTCCACGCCGCCCAACCGAAGAGCCCCTTCCGAGAGTCGGCTCGCGTTCCGGTACTGGCGAACTACCGTTCCGGAATGGCGCCGGGAGAATGATGAGATTGAAAGGCTGTGGCGCCAGCATCCCGAGGGATCGCGCCAGCTGGTGCTGGAGGAACGGGGGAAGAAGCGCCCCACTCATGTGTTGAGCCGCGGGGACTTCTTGAACCCTCTTAAAGAGGTCGCCCCAGGAGTCCCCTCCTTCCTTCATCCCCTGCCTCCGGATGCGCCACCCAATCGCCTGGGGCTTGCCCGGTGGCTGGTCTCTCGGGACTCACCCACGACGGCCCGCTCGTTGGTCAATCGAGTCTGGCAGACGTATTTCGGTACTGGCCTGGTGGCGAGTAGTGAGGATCTGGGCAGGCAAAGCGAAGCAGCTTCCCATCCAAAGCTGTTGGACTGGCTGGCTGTGGAGTTCATGGAGAAGGGCTGGAGCCTGAAAGAACTGCATCGGCTCGTCGTCTTGTCTGCCACCTATCGCCAGTCTTCCCGGGTGACTCCGGAGCGTCAGAAGGACGATCCCTTCAATAGATTGTTGGCGCGAGGACCTCGATTCCGGGTCGAGGCCGAAATCGTTCGGGACATTGCCCTGTCGGCTAGCGGATTGTTGGATTCCAGCATAGGAGGGGCCAGTGTATATCCTCCCGCTCCGGAGTTCCTGTTTCGGGCCCCCTCCAGCTTCGGTCCAAAGATCTGGAAGGAAGAAGCGGGAAGGGAACGATACCGTCGTGCCCTCTATACCTTTCGCTACCGCTCTGTCCCCTATCCCATGCTTCAAACATTCGATGCGCCCAACGGAGACTCCTCCTGCATTCGCCGTTCCCGATCCAATACGCCTCTCCAGGCTCTGACTACCCTCAACGAGCCTTTGTTTCTGGAAGCGGCCCAGGCTCTGGCGCTGAGTACCCTTCGAGAGGGCGGTGAATCGGATAGCGAACGCCTGACCTTCGCCTTTCGCCGCTGCCTCTCCAGACGGCCCAGGCAGGGAGAAAAAAAGGAGCTACTCGGCTTGCTGGCAAAGCAGCGGGTTCGTCTGTCCCAGGGTTGGGTCGACCCTTGGGACATCGGTGGATTCGGCCAGGAGCTGAGGTCCCGTCTTCCCAAAGATGCCACTCCGGTTCAGCTAGCCGCCTGGACAACGGTAGCCCGGGTTCTCTTGAATCTGGATGAGACTATCACCAAGGAGTAGTAGCCCGCTGAAGTGGTTTTGGTCGTCAGAATCGAGATTTGCCATTCGCCACCGCCGGAGTTCCCAATCCCAACCACAACGGCAGTTGTAGCGGCAGTGTACGATCGGTCTCAGGGCCTTCTACCAGGACGTCTTGGTGGCCATCCAGAGCTCTCCCTCTTTGCTGAGCGTGATTTCTCCGCGGAGCGTTTCGCCCTCCATCTTGCCCTCCACTTCGAGAATCGCCGTCTTCCCGTCGCTGGATCCGCTCAGGATCTTGATATCGGTGGGTGTCATGGATTTCATGAACTTCAGCTCTTCAGCCACCGCAGCTGGATCCTGGGTATCCAACATCTCAGCCATTTCAGGTGACACCAAGGGCTTGAGCCGCTCGGGGTCGCCCGAGTGGACCGCTTCTACCCATGCGATGTACGCCTTCCCGGGCTCGCCTCCACCTGGGGGGAGCGGATCGCCGATGGGAGCATGGAGATCCGACAGCGGCGCGCTGAAGGTGAAATCGTATTGGAAGGTATCGTCGAAGAACTTGGACGCTTCGGGGAGATAGACTCGTCCAGAAAAGACTTCGGGGCCGCTGCTTTTCAGCTCCAGCTCGGGATAGGGATTCCCCGAGAGGTTGCCGCTGCCCGGCAGCTTGACGTCCTGGGAATAGGCATGGATTTGGGCCTTTTCGTCGAACTCGGAAGTGTGGGTGATGCCAATCTTGACGTAGGGGAAGTCTACGAAGAAGCTGTCCAGTTCCCGCACTTCGATGGGCTGTGCCGCGAAGATGATCTTCCAAGTCGGGTCCTTGTCGTCGTAGAAACCCTTCTCCTCGGCGTAGACGTAGACGTGAGGCAGTTCAACAGTCTCGCCATTGGCGGTCAGCTTTCCTGTGACGCTGGCCTCCTCTGCCCAGACGGCTGTGGTCAGACAGAGGGCCAGCACGGCATTGACGACAGGGGTGCAGGTTCGAAACGAAGAAAGTTCTCTCATGATGGGAGAATATATCCAACTTCTTCACTCGGCAAGTACCATCGCTTCGCGAATGCAGCCAACAGTGCCCTGAATGGGAGGACTACCAATATGACGGACCCAAGTCCGACAGAGCCGCGAACGACTTGACTTGTCAGCAATATGAGCCCAAGTTCCGAGGAGAGAGCGGACGACTCGTCCGGCGCTTCCCGCGCTCGCAGAATCTCCCTATCCCCGACCGAAGTTTCTTTCTCGAATGATCCGGCTTACGGGACCAGCCCCTTCCCCGCCGGGCGTAGCTTCGCCTCCCGTTTCACCGTGTCCAGAATGAGAGCCTCGACATGGGACCAAACCTCGGGGTCCCGGTTCATCCTGGCGTGGTCTTTCGCAAAGAATCTCTTCCACCAGGAGACGCCGGATAGATCTATGTCTTTGCTGCTATAGTCGAAACGGAAGTTGCCGATGATCTCGGTTCGAGCCGGATCTGCGGCCCGGATCTCGGATTCGCCTCGAATGAGGAACCCATTCTGTTGGAACAGATTGGCGGCTCTGAGGACGTTCCCCGGAATCACCGAGTCACCTCGACCTACGCTGTCTATCTGGATCGTCAGCAGAATCGGGAGAGACATCGCCTGCAGCTGCCTTGCGAGCTTCACTACCGCCGCACCACCAAAGCTCTGGCCATACAAGATCAAACCAGCACGGGTCGCCTCCTCCTGACTCGTCTTGCCATCACCGTCCAGGTCCAGGGATCTGCGAATCAGCCGGATCGCCAAATCGCGCTTCTTGTTTTCGACCGTTTCCACCGAGACACCGGGAAGTTTCATCCGGCGAAGCCGAAGTGCCAGTTTCCGAATACCCGAGTGTTGGCTGTCCCAGGGCTCCCGCCCTCCCAGGAACCCCAGGATCAGGAGGTTTTGTGTGGGAAGAGGAGCCGAGGTTCTGAAATCGTGGTAGCGCTGTCCCTGGGAAAGGAAGCAGCCGGACGATGGCAGGAGCAGAAAAAAGGAAAGTGTGGCGATTGCTGATTTCAATCCGAGGTCGCCTCTGGCAGTTATGCGCCGACTGATCACCGAATGATATTGTCCACTTAACATTGGCGCCCGACAAACCTCCCAATGTGCGCGCGTTATCGGCAGGCATTGGTCCGCCTGGGATTGTGGCGGCATCTATCTGCTGTTGGCAAGCAATGAAGCCGGTATCTGTTTAGCGCCTTCTTCCCACCCTTGCCTTTGCCCGTGCCCGTGCCTTTGCCCTGACTTCGGCTCTCCTTGGTTGCATCAAGGTCGTTGGCCAAGCCAGGCCGATTGAGTCGACAGTGCGTTCTTTGATCTTGCTGTCAGCGACTACGAGGGTTTCAGGACAAAAAGGCGCGAACGAACACGGGCACGGGCGAAGGCAAGGGCACGGGCAAGGGTAGGAAAAAGACGCTAAACAGATACTGAAGCTGGCTTCATTGCCGTCCGTCATGGAGAAGCGTTGGTTGCGGGGGATCTGTAGGGGGAGTAGGATGAGGACAAGCGTCCGAAGGAGATGGAGAATGACCCGATCAGCACCTGATGCGTTATCAGCCCTTAGAGTCCTAGTACGGTGTTACAGCGCACTAGTTCTGTTCCTACTCGTCCCGAGCAGCCTGAGTCCGGCACTAGGGACCTCTGCGGGAAGCCCACCGCCTGCGCTTCTGGAGATTGGAACGACAAAACAGCTCTTCGTCGACTCCTACATCATCGAGAAACTGACCGACGCCCGTCAAGTTATGAACCAGGCCACCAAGCACCCCAGCAACCCGGTCCTGAAGCAGGATCGTCCCTGGGAGGGCAACCTGATCCAGACGGGAACGGTGATCTGGGACGAGGACGACCAGCGCTTCAAGATGTGGTACAACACCGCGCAGTTCGTCGTCCGGACCGACAGTCGGGGACGGGTCATGGACGTTCCAGAGGAGAAGACGCTCCGCGCCTATGCGGTCTCCAGGGACGGTGTGGCCTGGGAGAAACCCGATCTGGGTTTCGTCGATTTCCGAGGCTCTCGAAGGAACAACCTGTTAGCTGAAGAGAATCTGACTCCTGCCTTTTTGGACACCAACGAGAAGGACCCGGACAAGCGCTTCAAGGCGCTGGTGACAACGGGGACCACGACCTCCGCCGGCATGAAGAAGGATCTCTACACCTCCGGGGACGGCTTCCGGTGGACCGCCTACGAGAGGAATCCGGTCATCGATACCACTCCCAGGAAGGGACGCTGGGGCCCCACGGTCTTCATGGGGTGGGATCCCATCCGGAAGATGTACGGCGTTCACATGGAGAGCTGCCTCCACAAGCGCTGCCCCATGGGAAAGAGGGTCATCGGCAGGGCCGAAAGTCCGGACGGGACTCGCTGGAGCGAAGCGCAGACCATCCTGATCCAGGACGAGAAGGACTATCCGGACACCGAGTTCTACGCCATGGCGGCCACCACCTACCAGGATCTCTACCTGGGGCTGATCTCTGTCTTTCGCACCACCAACACCCGACACTATCCGGAGCTGATCTCAAGCCGCGACGGCATCCATTACCAGAGGGAATACAGAGAGCCCTTCTTTCCCAATGGGAGCTACTATGGTGATTTTGACGACACCAGCATCTACGTGTTCACCGCCCCCATCATTCGGGACGACACGATGCGGATCTTCTACATCGGGGCTAACTGGAGAGGTCCTGACACGTTGAGAGAGAAGGGAGATCGGGCGCGTCGCGCCATCGGGCTAGCCACCATACCAGCCGATGGGATCGTCTCGGTGGATGGGGGCAAGCTGACACCCGGAATTCTGGTTACCCGCCTTTTCGCATTCCAGGGGAAGCAGTTGTTCCTGAACATGGAAGCCGCGAAGCACAACGCCGGTGCCGGTGCTCCTGAGGTGCGAGTCGAGGTTCTGGATGCCGATCACCAGCCCCTGGATGGATTGAAGCTGGAGCAAGCCGATCCGCTCACCAAGACCGGCAGACACCGGGTGACCTGGGCTAAAAAGAGTGACCTGAGTCATCTGGCTGGCGCACCCATCCAGCTGAAGATCTCCATCCACAACGCAAAACTCTATTCCTTCCAGTTTGAGTGACGCCGAATCGCATGGATCCGCCCAGTGGTTTCCCGCAGTCCATGGTCTGATCCAGAATCTATTTCGGATGGGCCGACACCATCCCAAGACGGTTCACCATCGACTGCCTCCTGACCGGCATTAGCTGGTCGGCGTGAGGCGACTGCGTCTGCTGAGATGAGCGAATCGGGAAAAGTTCTTGGGGCCGAGTATTGGGTGCCGACCGCCAACTTGACAATTCCCTGCTGTCCGTTGTGGTCATCTGCTACCATTCGAGGAATCGGTGAGGGATACAGGCCATGAATACCGTGCAGATAAGCGCTCGCCGCTCGCGCCGGATCGTGGCGCCGTGTAGGTCCTGGGCGCCGAGAACAATGCTGAACCAAGCAGGCAGACTCCCAGGACGGCCTGGAGGCGACGATTGAAGCCGGTTCACCTCGCGTTCCTCGGATGCGGGTTCGTCACGCAGGTACACAGTCGGCACCTGCACAAGATGCGGGGCGACATTGTTTGTAGCTATGCCAGTCGCGACCCGGCGCGCGCAGCCGAGTATCAGCGTCGCTTCGGTGGTGTGGGGCACTATGCGGGCTACGACAAGGTCTTTCGTGATCCTGCGGTCGACGCCGTCGTGGTCGCGGTGCCGACGCGCTTTCACCTTGAGCTCGCGTTGCAGGCGCTCGAAATGGGCAAGCATGTCTTGGTGGAAAAGCCCGCGTTTCCGCTACTCGACGATTATCAAACCGTCATCGAAGCCCGCGCTCGGGCCGGTCGCGTGGTGCTCGTCGGGGAAAACGATCACTACAAGCCGCTTTGCGTCGAGCTTCGCCGACTCCTGGCCAGTGGCGTAATCGGAGAATTGGTGTTCGGGCACTTCATGACGATCATGAAGAAGCCCAAATCGGCCGGCGACTGGCGCAACGATGAGGAGATGGCGGGCGGCGACGCGTTCTTCGAGGAAGGAATCCACTGGCTGCACATGGCGGGCAGCCTGGGGCCCGAAATCCGCACCATCCACGGCTATCGGCCGCCATCGTCCAAGAAGGGACCGCTGGAGGGTGACGCACGGCGCAAGAGCATGCTCGTAGCGTTCCAGTACGACCACGGCGCGGTGGGCGCCCTGTACTACTCGCGCGAGATTCCGTCGCTGCTCCGTGGGCTTCGCTTGTCGAAGCTCTTCGGCCGCGAAGGCGTCATCACCTTCGAGTCCAACGGTGTGTTCATTCTGGTGCGCGGCGGGCGTCTGCCCCGATTCAGCCTCCTGCCCGGCTTCCGTGACATCCGCGGATATCGCGCCATGTATCGCGACTTCGTCGGCGCGATCAGGAACGGGCACACGCCGGAGATGAGTCTCGAGCGGGCGCGGGAGGACCACCGGTTGATGGACGCGGTGTACGCGAGCGCGGATTCCATGGAGCCCGCCCGCCCGTGACCGAACGCTTCGACATCGTCATCATCGGTAGCGGAGTGGGAGGCGGCACGCTGGCACACACCCTGGCGGGCACGGGGGCGAGCATCCTCATCGTCGAACGCGGCGACTTCATTCCCCAAGAGGACGAGAACTGGAGTCCGCACGCGGTATGGGGTGAGCTCCGGTACCGAACCTCTGAACGCTGGCTCGACGGGCGGGGTAGGGAGTTCCTTCCCTACACACATTATTGCGTCGGTGGCAACTCGAGATTCTGGGGGTCCGTATTGTACCGCCTACGCCGCCAGGACTTCAGCGAGCTTCAGCACCTGGGCGGAGTCTCGCCGGCATGGCCCATTACCTATGAGACGCTCGCCCCCTACTATGATCGTGCCGAGCGGCTTTATCACGTACACGGCGAGGACGGGTCCGACCCGACCGAGCCGCCGCGGGAACCGTTCCCGCACCCACCAGTTGAGCACCAGGGGCGCATCGCCGTGATCGTCGAACGGCTGCGCGCGCTCGGATTGCACCCGTCGCACCTGCCCCTGGGGTTGCTGCGCCCGGGCGAACCCGGCGGCTGTATCCTCTGCGACACCTGCAATTCGTATCCTTGCAAGATACGGGCGAAGAGCGACGCCGACGTCTGCTCGGTCTCACCCGCACTCGAGCACGACACCGTCACGCTCTGGACCAACGCCTATACGCAGCGCCTCGTCACCAACGGAAGCGGCGACAAGGTTCTTGCGGCGGAGGTCACCCGCGATGGACGGCCGGTGCGCGTCGAAGCGCCGCTTTTCGTCGTTGCATGTGGCGCAGTGAATTCCGCCGCACTTCTCCTGCGCTCGTCGAGCAACGTACATCGCGCCGGCCTGGCGAATTCGTCGGGGCTGGTTGGGCGCAATTACATGGCGCACCTAGTCACCATGCTCGGTGCGCTCATGCCGCCCCGCCACGACACGGTGTTTCAGAAGACTGTTGCGATCAACGATTTCTACCTGCGCGGTCCCAAGGCCGACTACCCCCTCGGGCAGATTCAGTCGCAGGGACGTTCGCACGCCGCCATAGCCAAGGCCGCCGGCCCCCCGGGGTCTCGCCGGGTACCCACCTGGGTGTACGACGCCTGGTTTGCGCGCGGTGTCGAGTGGCTGGCGATGAGCGAGGACTTGCCCAGACCCGACAATCGCGTGACCCTTACCAACGACGGGCGCATTCGGCTTCAACGGGTGGCTTCCAACGCGGAGGCACACCGCCAGCTCGTCTTCGTGACCCGGCGCTTGCTCCGCAAGGTGGGAGCCTGGTACGTCGCGAGGATCCCGCTGGGTGTCTTCAATACTACCCACCAGTGCGGCACGGCGGTCTTCGGCACCGACCCCAGGACATCGGTGCTCGATACCTGGTGCCGATCGCACGACGTCGACAATCTGTTCGTCGTCGACGCATCGTTTTTCCCGTCCTCGGCCTCGGTGAACCCGGCACTCACCATCGCGGCGCAGGCGCTGCGGGCGGCGGACCATATCAAGGAAACTCATCTGACATAGGCAGGAACGTATGAAGGCACGATCGTTCAGTCACACAGGCGTCACGGTGGCCGATTTTGACAGGTTCGTTCAGTTCTACGCCCAGCATTTCGGCTGCCGCCTCGTCGGGGTCGGAGAAAGCGAAGCGGCGTGGGTGCGCGGGTTCTTCGGCGTCGACGCCCAAGAGCCGAAGTGCAGGATCGGGTGGCTGCGAACACCGGGTGGCGGCATGCTCGAGATCTTCGAGTTCACCCCGCAGCAGCCGGCGCAGGAAGTGGAGTGGAACCGCGTGGGCTTGACGCACATCAGCTTCGACGTGAAGAATTCCTACAAATGGCACGACGATCTGGCGAAGAAGGGAGTGGAGATCGTCAGTGAGGTCGAGGAGTCGAAGCACGGGCACACCTTCTTCTTCGCCCGGGACTGTGACGGGAACCTGATCGAGCTGATCGACTTGAAGTACCGCTACCCGCTGCTCAGATACCTGGGCTGGTTGGGAGGCTGGCTCTTTCGCCGCGGGATGTACAAGAA
Source organism: Acidobacteriota bacterium (assembly GCA_965218775.1). Lineage (GTDB taxonomy): Bacteria > Acidobacteriota > UBA6911 > RPQK01 > JAJDTT01 > CAUZIZ01. The sequence continues at coordinate 1,122,219 of CBDCLS010000003.1, forward strand.
GCACTACGAGTCGGCGGCGTAGCAGGACAGCGCTGGGGAATTGCAAGCAAATTGAGCTAGTGCCCCAGGACATTCTAGAGGCGGCCACCCCCGGCCCCTGCGCCGGGGCTCGGTCTCCGAGCGCTACATCAAGTGCAGCAAACCAAGATGCCCTTGCGGAGAAGACCGGGCAAGCCACCAGTCTGACACGTGTGTCAGGGTCTCTAGAGCCTGGCCTTTCCAGGAGGGCGCTTTAGCGTCCTGGCGCGAAGCGTAACAGACCGGTCCTTCCAGGGCCGGGTCGTCGGGCCAACGTCTCTGTCGAGCCCGCTTTGTACGTGTTTAGCGTCCTACTTACCTCTGCCCTTGCCCTCGCCTTCAAACGTGCCTTTGCCTTTGCCTGTGCCTGTGCCTGTGCCTTTGCCTTTCCCCTTACTCCTTCCCTCTGTACAAGAGCAGTCCTCATGGGGCGTCTCCGCAACCGGGAGCGTTTCTAATAGACCAAAGGAAGGGTGAGGAAAAAGGGGAAGGCAAAGGCACGTTTGAGGGAAAGGGCGAGGGCAAGGGTTAGGCGCTAAACACGTACCCCGCTAAAGCGGGCTCGACAATGAGGCCTGCCCGGCTACCCGGCCCTGGAAGGACCGGTCTATTACGCTTCGCGCCAGGGGGGTGCTAGCGTGAGCTCTCACGGCTACTCTAGCCGTAAGATATGACGCCAGTTCACAGCTATCTCAATGCTTGCAGGGCACTACCCACCAGCTCTGCTCCCCTCAGCGGACGCACGTCACCTCCCTCCAGGAGGCAAAAGCTTGGTCGTGAAGCAGGTCATTGCCAAAAATGGAGGTGGGATCCGGGTGCCATTCGTTGCTGTCAGGATAAAAGAAGCCGACCAGCGCCACGCAGCCTGCGTCGGTGCCAATGGCCAGGATAGGATCCCGGAAGTTATCCAGCTCCACCGGGGGGTTGGAAAAGGCTCGGGTGCCCTCCGCCAGGGTCGTGGCCGCCCCCCACCCTTGGCCCAGAAACTCGGTGTCATGCACCAGCCACTCGTCGGGGTCGGGGTGCCACTCGTCGGGGTCGGGGTGCCAGTCGTCGGGCGAGGGAATGGCGGCACCGTCGGTGCCCCAGATGCCGCGCAACTCCGCGATCGTGCCATCCTCGGCCAGGACCCAGAGCCGCTCAGGAGTGGGGATCAAAAAGCCGAAATCATCGATAAAGAAGTCCTCATCGGGAACCGGCACGGCGGCCACCAGCAGATCGACGGCGCGGGGGCCATCGGGTCCCCAGAGGGCGGAGAGTTCCACCACCCCGTCGTTGCCGAAGCGATCCCCGGCCGAGACGCCGAAGCCGGGGAAGGTCTCGTTCCAGACGCTGCGCACGAGGATGCGCTGTTGGCCCTTGTCGTCCTCCCAGAGCAGGGCGAGGTGCTCTAAAGGCACGAAGTCATCCGAGTTGGGGGCGGTGGCGGCGACGACGATGGTGTCGGCGCGAACCGGGCTCAGGGACGTCAAGAGCCCCAGAGCCAACAGCGGCAGCAGAGCAGACAGCGCTTTGGCCTTCCGGGCTCTGGCCTTGGGGGTGACGGTAGACGTGCTGGGTTGCAGCGGTGTGCATGGGTAATCTCTCCTTCCTTTTTAAAGACCCGCCCGGGTGAGGTTCCGGGCAAACGAGACTCTAACGAATGCGTTGGAGAAAAGCAAGCACCGGCCGGGGGCTTGGGTCTTGACCCTCCGGGGCTTCAGCTAGGGTCAGAGAACCTGCAAGCTACAACATCAATCATTTAAAAACCCCCGTGGAACTCCCGGAGAAAGTGAACAACGCTTCCCTGAAGAAGCTCCCAGAATCGCTTGACTCAGGTCGGAGTCAACACCGGGAACCCAACGGCTTTCGCCGCCTCGTTGAGTCGAGCGTCGTAGCTGACGATCGCCTCGATCTCGGGGCGCAGGGTGAGCGCGGTGGCGAGATGGATCGCATCCAGTGACCGCAGATCGACCGGAGCCACAGTCGAGGCCGCTTCCAGAATGGGATCGTCCATGGCTACCAGAACCACCCGCGAGAGGACTGCGCGAGCCCGCTCGAAGGTGCGTTTGCTGCCCCTCACGCGGGCCACAGCGCGTAGCACCTCGACCCGCGCCAGCACCGCTGGATACGACTTCGGGACGTGGCTCAAGAAGTGAGAGGAGCGCCGCGGTTTCCGGCTCGCGAGTGACCAGCTTCACTAGAGCGGACGAGTCCAGGTAGAGGACTCTCAAGACCCGAGGCGTTCCTCACGCCCGTGCGCGAGAGCGTCGCTGAGCCGAGATGATCCACGTCCGGGGGGCACGCCGAGCTCGATCAGATCTCCCTGGCGGGGCGACGCGTGCCCACTGGCCACTAGACGTTCCATCGCCGTGGAGGGCTTACTCAGGGGCACCAGCATCGCCACCGGGCGGCCCCGGTCGGTGACCTCGAGCGCTTCACCGGCCTGAACACGGCGCAGGTACACGCTGAGGTTCTGTCGCAGCTCGCGCACCCCGACCACTGAACTATTCATTTGACGCACATTGTAGCACAATAGCATCGACCAGAATCGGCTCAGTCAGTTTCTTTCTCGAATGGGGTCAGCACCGCTGGGGGAAGGACTAACCAGAAGTCCCGCTTGTCGAGATTGCGACTCCGAGCTTTTCCTTGCCTCCTGACTCGGCGAATTGAGGTATTTGTCGCCCCCCGATAATTCACTCGAGTGCACTGCGATCAGAGATATGGGCGGATCGCTCCTCTTCGCGGTCCGACCGCTGAGAAGCCTCACTTCTGTACCTTCGCGCGGTCTGGATCCAGCAACCAGCCTTCCGCGTTGAAGGGCTCGGCAGGCAGGTGACGGATCAGATCGGGTTGGAAGGGAACGAACTGGAACGAGTACAAATCAGCGTCGCGCATGACGAACCGGAGTCGAACCGGTTTTCCCTTCAGAGGCCGAACGTCGCCCCCGTGGTTCCAGCGTACCCTTGGGCAAACGATTCCGAGCGAGAATACAAACCAGCTCTGCTCCCTCTCAGCGGACGCACGTCACCTCCCTCCAGGAGGCAAAAGCTTGGTCGCGAAGCAGTCGATGGTGGACTGCCTTGAGATGGTTTCGACCAATCCGAAATAGATTCTGGATCAGACCATGGACTGCGGGAAACCACTGAGCGGATACATGCGATTCGGCATCACTCAAACTGGAAGGAATAGAGTTTTGCGTTCTCGATCGAGATCTTCAGCTGGATGGGGGTCCCGGCCAGTTTGCTCAGATCGCTCTTGCCACCCCAGCTGACCCGATGCCGGCCCGTTTTCGTCAGGGGGTCGGCGTCCTCCAGCTTCAGACCCTCCAGCGGCCGGTGGTCGGGGTCGGCGACTTCTACCTTGATTCTGGGGGAAGCGGCACGGAGTTCGGGGGAAGCCCGGCGCCCCTCCATGTTGAGATACAGTTCGTCGCCCTCGAATGAAAACAGCCGAGTGACCACGAGAAGGACCGTCGTCTTGACAGAGCTATCGTCCAAGACATAGCCTGCGGATATGCGCAGTACGTGTTTAGCGTCTTCTCCCCCTTGCCCGTGCCCGTGCCCGCGCCCTTGCCCGTGCATGTTCCTGACAATCCCTCGCTTTTCTCTGGCCCGAAACGTAGGTATTAACGGATGTCAAAACCAAAGAACCCCGAGTCGAAAAGGCACCCATTTGCTCATCAAGGGTTAAGGGTATACGAGTCCGCGGCAGGTTTCGTAGAGCAGGCCCAGCAGTTGGTCAACGGACTGCTTTCCGGCAATGCGGTTCTATCCGATCAACTGTGTCGAGCTTCTATTTCAGTCTGTCTGAATATTGCCGAAGGTGCCGGCGCATACCGACCCAAAGAAAAGGTGCGCTTCTACCGCATCGCCCGACGTTCCGAGACCGAATGTGCTGCCATTATGGACATCTTGCGGCGTTTGCATGCTGCCGCCAATGACGATCTACAGTGGGCGGAGAAGAGGTTGTCTGAAATCGTGTCAATGCTGACCGGGTTGCTCAAGGGCTTGGATACGACCGAAAGATGAAGTCGGGCAAGGGCACGGGCGCGGGCAAAGGCAAGGGAAGGCGCTAAACACATACTATGCGCAGGCAGTCGGCCGACACCTCACTTGAAGTCGAAGAGATCCTGCTTGAGGGATACCGGCAAATGGGTCCCCCAGAGAAGCTTCGTCGGATCTCGGAACTGAACTCGGCGGTGTGGGCGTTGGCTGCTGCCCGGATCCGTTCCCAGTATGGACCGCACCTCTCCGATCACGAATTGCATCTCAGGTTGGCTGCGCTCCGGCTAGATCGCACAATCATGATTGAAGCGTTCGATTGGGATCCAGAGGAAATGCGGTATTGAGATGGCTAAAGACGAGGCCCTCTCTGCAGCGCTCGAGGTGATTCGAGTCCTCGACACACTAGGGGTCGACTATCTAATCAGCGGTTCGCTGGCAAGTTCGTTTCACGGCATCCCCCGCTCCACGCATGACGCCGATCTGCTGGTCGATCTGAGCTCCGACGATGTGTTGCCTCTGGTGAGAGCAATAGAATCGAGCTTTTACGTTGACGAGGACCGTGTTCGTGAGGCCGTAGAGCGGCGCTCCTCTTTCAACGTCATCTTCCTGAAGACGATGTTCAAAGTGGACATCTTTGTTCTGCCTGCAGGTCCGCTGGCGCGGGAGGAAATGCGCCGACGTAAACGCGTGGTGCTCGACGATGCTTCCGGCAGCACGATCGATATCGCCTCTGCCGAAGACACAGTTCTGCAGAAGCTCGCCTGGTACCAGAAAGGAGGCGGTGTTTCCGAGCAGCAATGGAAGGACCTGTTGGGTGTGCTCAAAGTTTGCGGGACTCGACTGGATTTCTCTTATCTCAGACGATGGGCGGCGCATCTTGGCGTGGAAGACCTGCTTGCACAGGCACTTCGGGATGCGGGTATCCGCGACATAAGGCTCTGATCGGTTAGCGTGTTCTTCCCCTTGCCCGCGCCCGCGCCCTTGCCCGTGCATGTTCCTGGCAATCCCTCGCTTTTCTCTAGCCTGAAACGTTGGTATTAACGGATGGCAAAACCAAAGGACTCCGAGTCGACGAGGCACTCATTTGCTCATCAAGGGTTAAGGGTATACGAGTCCGCGGCAGGTTTCGTAGAGCAGGCCCAGCGGTTGGTCAACGGACTCCCTCCCGGCAATGCGGTTCTATCCGATCAACTGTGTCGAGCTTCCATTTCAATCTGTCTGAATATTGCCGAAGGTGCCGGCAATACCGACCTAAAGAAAAGGCGCGCTTTGACCGCATCGCCAGGCGTTCGGCGACTGAATGTGCTGCCATCAGGGACATCTTGCGGCGTTTGCGCGCTGCCGCCAATGATGATCTACAGCAGGCGGAGAAGAGGTTGTCTGAGATCGTGTCAATGCTGACCGGGTTGGTCAAGCGCTTGGATACGACCGAAAGATGAAGTCGGGCAAGGGCACGGGCGCGGGCAAAGGCAAGGGAGGGCGACTGCCCACCTGGCATCGTCTAGAGCCGGCTCAACGCAGCGAATACGAGCGTGCGGCCAGCCAAAGAATCTGCCAAGCCCCGCTGCACCATCAGGTGGAATACAAGCTCTCTCACAATCTCCTCCGGGGAGCTGTCTTCCGGTTGCTCTTGGATCAACCTGGTCAACTTCTCTTTGACGGCGGACATTCCGGAACCTCCAGCAAATAACCTTAATGATAACAGCCCGTTCCACCACTCTGCATGTCGAAACTCATGGTAGACTGACTCGCCCGATCGGGGCACATCGAATGTGGTCTCAGCGAAATCCTCGTGATCGAAGAGTCTGGATCAGTGTAGGGCTGGCACTGCTGGCACTCCTGGCCTGTCTTTCCCACCGGCTCCCGGCTCAGATGGGTACGGGAACCCTGCTGGGCACTATTCGTGACGATCTGGGCCAGGCTGTTCCTGGCGTCGAGGTCACGCTCCACCGGGTCGAAACCAATGAAGCCTTCCTGCTGTTGACGAATGCAAAAGGAGACTATCGGCGGGGCAGCCTGGCCCCGGGTAGCTACGAGATCCGGGCATCGTTGCCGGGATACCAAACCCAGCTGCGTACCCACGTTCGACTGATGGTGGGCCAGATTTGCCAGGAGGACTTTCGCCTCTCCCGAGGAGAGGCCGGGGTCAGCCAGACGACCAGGAGCCGGTCCGTCTTCTCGGGAGCCAGCCGAGAGGACCGGGGCCAGGTCATCGATCAGGAAAAACTGGAGAGCCTCCCGGTCAACACCCGGGACGTGGGCCAACTGGCCGGTCTGGCGGCGGGGGCGGCGCCCAGCAGCGAGAGCCGAGGCCGCACCGTCAAGGTGCTGGGTATGAGGAGACGAGACAATCTGACCTACATCGACGGCACGCTCTTCACCCACGGGGACGGCGGCGCCTCCTTCCAGGCCAGCCCGGATGCCATCAGGGAGTTCGATGTTAAGACGGGCCACTACTCTCCCGAGTACGGTATCCGACCCGGTGGGCAGATCGTCGCGGTGACCAAGAGTGGAAGCAACGATCTCCATGGCAATCTCTTCTGGTTCCACCGCAACGACAACCTGGATGCCCGCAATTTCTTCGAACAGGAGAAGGCCGAATTCAAACGCAACCAACTGGGAGCGACGCTGGGAGGGCCTCTGGTGATTCCGGGTCTGTTGGGCGGCCGAGACAAGGCCTGGTTCTTCTTCTCCTACCAGCTGCGATCCGTTCGGGAGACCAAGCCCCTGACGGCAGTCGTCCCCACCCCGGAGGAGAAGCGGGGACAGTTCTCTGAGCCGATCGTGGATCCGCTGACTGGAAAGCCTTTTTCCGGATACCGGATTCCCCAGGGCCGCGTGGATCCAGTGGCCTCGAAGCTGCTCCCCTACTGGCCTGAACCCAACACTTCAGGTGCCCTGAACTTCACGAGTCCCGATTCCAGAAGTCCTGTGGACAATCCCCAGGTCATCGCCCGCGTCGACCTGAAGACCTCGGACGTGAGCCGTTGGGCCGGCCGCTTCGTTTGGGACTCCAACCACTGGACTTCGATCCGACCCTTCAGCACCTTCTCTGCGCGCCACCCCATGAGCACCTGGGGGCAGGTTCTGTCCTATGACAGGAGCCTGGGGGCCAAGGCCCAGAACGTTGCCAGCTTCCACTGGTTCCGCAGACCCTACGAGACCACACCGCCTCCGAGTCGGGGGGTGGAGGATCTCGGCATCCCGGAGCTGCTGGAGAGCGAGGTGGACCGGACCGGAATCCCAGTGGTGGAGGTCCAGGGCTTCACCGGGATCGGGAACTACCCCTTCCTGGGCCCGTCCTCCCTGGGCAACTGGCAGGTCAAGGACGATCTGTCCCTCCTGCACGGGGATCATGCTCTGAAGATCGGTCTCCACTACCGCAGGCACTACAACCACTACGTGACCGAGCGGCGTAGCCGATTCACGTTCTTCGATCGCTACTCGGACAACGGATTCGCCGATTTTCTCCTGGGTTATTTGGCCCAGAGCCACCTTGGGGGAGAGGACTCCCGGGGCAGACTTCATCAGGACAGCTACTACGTGTACTTCCAGGACACCTGGAAGGCCAGTCCAAGCCTGACGCTGAACCTGGGGCTTCGCTACGAGCTACGGCTCCCCTGGAAGGACAAGCGGGGATTCATGTCCAACCTGGACCCGGCCACGGGGCAGATCTTTCCTCCCCTGCAGGATCTGGAGTTGGCACCCGGTGAAACAGGCCGTTTCCTCCCCGACTACCCCCTGGTGCGCTGGGACAAGTTGGAAGGGTTCCTGCCGCGCCTCGGCCTTTCCCTCCGACTGGCCGACAAGACAGTGGTGCGTGCGGGATATGGCATCTACTCCAACGAGCCGGACCTCAACAACGTGCTGCGATTGAGCCGTAATCCACGTCCCGGAGTGGAGCGACCCATCTTCAACAGTGCCCTCGATACACCATCCCTTTTGCTGTCTACGCCCTTTCCCGAGGATGGACTGGGTGAAGCCGTTCCCGACCATTTCGGAATGGAGACACCCCTGCCGCTGTCCAGAACCCACTCCTGGGGTCTTAGCCTGCAGCGCGAACTCAGCAGTTGGTGGCTCCTGGACGGGGGCTATCACGGTTCCCGCTCCACCCACCGAATCGAGACGGTCTCCCTCAACGACGCCGTTCCAGGGACCGGGGACCGTCAACTTCGACGCCCTCTCCCCCATCTTCAGGCCATCTACTTCCCCATGGCGGACGCGGATTCGTGGTACCACGGCGTGCATCTTCAGCTGGAAAAGGCCGCCGGGCCCGAGGGCCTCTACCTGTTGGCCTCTTTCAGCTGGTCCCGACTCATCCAGACCGGAGGCGGGACGACGGGCTTCCAGAATCTCCGGACATTCCGTTCCCGCAACCTGCCTCTGGAGGCGACCCGGGGAGTGGCCGACTTCCATGTACCCAAGCGCCTGATGCTCTCGGGCGGCTTCGATCTGCCCTTTGGACCGACCAAGGCCCTGGTTCGCAAGGGCGTCGCCTCTCGCCTTCTGGAGGGCTGGTCCATCCGGTCCATCTCCAACCTCCAGGACGGCGGTTGGCGCACTGTGACGCTGCCCGGTGATCCTGTCGATGCTGGCTCTGAAACCTCCCAGTGGCCTGACCGGATCCGGGATGCCAAGCTGCCCAATGTTCAGAGGACAGCAGCCCGATGGTTCGACACGACTGCCTTCGTCCTGCCCCCTGCGTTTCAATACGGAGACGCAGGTAGGGGAGCCGTGGAGGGCCCGGGGCTGTTCAATCTGGACATCTCACTGCGGCGGACGTTCCTGCTGGGGGAGGGGCGAAGGCTGGAGGTTCGACTGGAGGCCTTCAACGCCACCAATCGCGCCAACTTCGTGGTCACCACTCGGCATCAGACCCTCCAGTACGGAACCGGTGGCTTCGGGGTCCTGGGAGAAGCGTTGGCTGCACGACAGATTCAGCTTGCCCTGAAGTTCTCTTTCTGACGCGAAAACCCTCGTGGACGCCGTGCCTAAGCTGAAACTTCACCGCTGTGCCCGACTTCGGAGTTCGCATGTTCGGTGTTCTGCGGTTTGTGATTTCGCCTTTTCCCTTGGTTCTGGAGGAGGCAACCGATGAATGCTGAACCGCAGAATATCGAACAAGCGAATTTCGAAGGCTAAGGAAGACGGTTCGGCGTTCGCAGGTTCGGTGTTCTACGGTTTGTGATTTCGCCTTTTTCCTTGCTCTGGAGAAGGCAACCGATAAACGCTAAACCGCAGAATATCGAACAAGCGAATTTCGAAGGATTCGGGCAATCACCGCCGTCTGTTGGTGCCAAAGTTTCTTTCTCGAATGGGGCCAGCACCGCTGGGGGACAGGACTAACCAGAAGTCCCGCTTGTCGAGATTGCGACTCCGAGCTTTTCCTTGCGTCCTGACTCGGCGAATTGAGGTATCTGTCGCCCCCCGATAATTCACTCGAGTGCACTCTGATCAGAGATATGGGTGGATCGCTCCTCTTCGTGGTCCGACCGCTGAGAAGCCTCACTTCTGTACCTTCGCGCGGTCTGGATCCAGGAACCAGCCTTTCGCGTTGAAGGGCTCGGCAGGCAGGTGACGGATCAGATCGGGTTGGAAGGGAACGAACTGGAACGAGTACAAATCGGCGTCGCGCATACGAACCGAAGTCGAACCGGTTTTCCCTTCAGAGGCCGAACGTCGCCCCCGCGGTTTCAGCGTACCTTGTACCGGATCGAGTCTCCGAACATCTCGGGAGAATCGTCCAGGGTATAACCCTCGATGGGCGTGCCTTCGGCCTCCTGGATTTCAACGCGAACACCGGAGGCGCCGGAGGTCTCGAAGTTGATGGTCAGATTGCCGCCCTCGAATAGAAGCGGCTTGGTGAGGAACTCTCCGCCTGCCGCCGATGCCGCAGCTGAGACAAAGCCATCGATACGAACCGTGTACCGTCGCACGGCAGTGTCTGTACCTTCCCAGTAGCCCTCAGTGGCATAGAGGCTGATCTCGTCGGGAGCATCCTCCAGGTGGGAGCGAGTCTCTACCATGCCCCAAAACACGAAGTTGTCACCGTACACCCAGCTCTCACGCTGTCTGGGACCGGGTCGAATGAACGCCTCCGGCCAGCGTTTGAAGTTCGCACCGTCACGGCTCGTCATAAAGAGAGCATCCGTAATGACCCGGGCAAAACGGAGTGGTGGCCGGGACGGTGGGTAAGAACGGGCTGGATTCACCGCTGGCTGTACGAGAGAGGCCTCGCCTGCCAAGAAGAGACCCGCCATCACCGCAGCAATTCCAAAAAGATTTCTTCGCGAAGAAGTCATGGTATCTCCTCAAGAAGACGGCAACGACCTCCGGATATCGGCGAGTGCAGCGAGAGAATATCATTTCACACTAGGCGCCGCCGTCGGGGGAGCTGTCTCCGGCGCCGCGAGCGGCGGACCAAGACCTAGCCGTACAGAAGCCAGAAAGGAGGCCCTGATGGCACTCTGCCGAAGCGGTCTCTCCTGGTTCCCGTCCCGTGTTAACTCCTGTTGATCCTGCCCCTCATCCTTGCTAGTCTGGGTTCGGCTGAGAACCGGAATTCCCTTTCGCTGAGGAGGATGGACGATGAGAATGAGACTAGCGACTCTGTGCGTGGTTTCTGTTGCGATTTCCCTGACGGTGGAAAGTACCCTGGCGGAGCACGAGGGGGCTCAGGAACCTCTGGACATCGGCTCCCGGCTGGAGCTGTTCGTCGACGAGTATCTGATTGACCGTTTGGAAGGTGCCCGACTCCAGCTCCAGAAGCCAGTTCCAGCCGAGGTGGCCATCCGCTACGACCAGCCCTGGGAGGATGCCCTCGCCTTCTATAGCACCGTGATCCAGGATGGCGATGTCTACCGTCTCTACTATCGTGGCCGCTTACGCAAGCCCTACACCACCTGCTATGCCGAGAGCCGGGACGGGATCCACTGGACCAAACCGAAGCTTGGGATTGTCGACTTCGACGGCTCCAGGGAAAACAACGTCATCCTGCCCACGGCCAAGCAGTTTTGCCCCTTCATCGACAATCGCCCCGGCGTGCCAGCCGCCCAGCGATACAAGGCCAACTCCCGGGACACCCGACCGCCGGCCTCACTCGTAGGATACGTCTCGAGCGACGCCATCCACTGGACCCGAATCCGCGAAGAGCCCCTGGTACCCAAGGTTCTGGAGAACAACTTCGACTCCCAGAACGTCATGTTCTGGTCCGAGGTGGAGAAGCTCTATGTCCTCTATGCCCGGCACATGGAAGGCGGGCGTCGGGCCACCGCCCGGGCCACCTCCAAAGACTTCCTGAACTGGACCCCCCAGACCCTCATGAGCTACAGCGACACCGGGACCACCACTCCCTCAGCCCATCTCTACACCAACCAGGCCCAGCCCTACTTCCGGGCTCCGCACATCTACGTCTCCCTGCCGGGCCGAATCTGGTTTGCCGACCAGCGCCACGTCTCGACCGAGGCGGATAAGCGGAGTGCTCGCCAGGGTACGCGTTGGGTCACGCCCCAACTGCGCGATTTCTTCGAGAAGAACGTGGACACGGGAGGAGGAGGATTGGGCGACCGCTCCGACGGTGTCCTCTTGACCAGCCGGGCGGGTTCGACGCAGTGGGACTTCACGTTCAAGGAGAGCTTTCTCCGGCCCGGGATCGGGCTCAACAACTGGACGACCCGTAACAACTATCCGGCCTGCGGCGTGGTCCAGACCGGTCCTGGCGAGATGTCCTTCTATGTCCAGAGAGACTACACCCAGAAGACTGCCCACCTTCAGCGGATGACGCTTCGCCTGGACGGTTTCGCCTCCTTGCACGCTCCCTACGCCGGAGGAGAGATGGTGACCCACCCTCTAACCTTTTCGGGCAACTGGCTGGAGATCAACTACGCCACGAGCGCCGCCGGAGGTCTTCGAGTGGAGATCCAGGACGAGAAGGGAAAACCGGTGGAGGGTTTTTCACTAGAGGAGTGTCCCGAGATCATTGGAGATGAGATCAGCCGGATCGTGTCGTGGAAAGGGGGCAATGATGTAGGGAGCCTGGCAGGCAAGCCGGTCCGGTTGCGCTTTGTGATGAAAGACGCGGATCTCTACTCCCTGAGGTTCAGCTAGGAGCAGCCGACTCGTCCGGGGGTTCTTGATCCTCTCGCAGGATCCTACCTTCTGGATGCCAGAGAAAGTGCCCAGGCAGATAAGCATGCAGGAAATACCGTCCCCGCCCATGAAACCCACCTGGGAATGGACCAGGGTCCCAGCAAAAAACCCCAATCGTTGATCAGACGCAGGAAGTGCAGGATCGCCACCGCCGCGAAGATCAGAGCGGAAGTGGTGAGATAGCTGCGATGCATCTCAATTCTCGGTCGGCACAAGGTGCTGGAGTTCTTCGAACCACTGCGGTGGCAGCCCCTGGCTGCAGGGCTCACGGATCCACAAGCTGGAAGGCGAAGAGCTTGGCGTATATGAGGGTGAATCGGAGCTGAACCACCCGGCCCCGGAGCTCCTTCAGATCGGTCCTACCCTTCCAGACGGGGCGTAGCGCAATTCCATCGCCCGACAGAGGCTGGGAGCGGGCCAGCAGCTCTCCATCCTCCCCGAGAACCTCCAGAATCAGAGAGGACTGATTCCCAGGGTCCTCGTAGGGCAGACTCGACCGAGGTTGGTGGCGTCTCCCTGCGTGAGCGATGGCGACGTTGGCATTCAGCTCCAGCTGGCTTCCCCGAAGGACGAATCGACGGGTGGTGACGATGCCCGGATCGTGTCTGGCGTCCACCGACACGAAGCCGTCGAGACGTTGTACATACCGGTGAATCGCGCTCCCTTTGAGGCGCCTGCCGTACCAGGAGGCGTCATGAGGCACCGCGTGTTCCACCCCGTACATCCAGATCTCGTCCCCAACCCGGGTCAGGCCCGGGCCCATATAGGCCACGTAGGCCAGCTGGTCCCCCAGCCGGGAGGCGTTGGGATCGGGTTGGACATAGGACTCCCGGAAGCGGCGTTCCACTCGCCGGCCGTCGCGGCTGGTAGCGAACTGAATGGTCACCTGGCCGGTATCGTGTCGGATGAGGGAGGGGAAAAAGAGGTAGAGACCCGGTACGGGTGGGTACAAGGTCGCGGCCGAGTTGTAGATGCCGCTTCCCCACCTCCCTCCAGGGTCCTTCTCATCGGTGCCGAAGAGGTCGACGGGCTTGGGGAAGCGAGTGAAGTCCTCCGACTCGGAACGGGCCACCCGGCGTGATACCCGATTCGGAATGGGCCTGCCCTGCTCGTCCCGCTCCTGCAGGTTGTGGCGGACAAATGCCACGTACCTGCCGGTCTTGGGATCGTAGAAGGCCACGTTCTGTGTATCCGTCCCTGCCGGCATGATCTCTCCATAGGGCCTCTCGACTGACGTCCAATGGATCCCGTCAGGAGAGATCGCGCCGCTGACGGTTGTGCGCTGGGGCCCGTCGGGAAAGGGAAACACGCGGTAGAAATCGCCGAAGATCATCTTGTACCGCTCCCCAGGACGTACCGCCTTGGGATCGATGAATACGTCCTGTCCCTGACCGTAACCACAGAATCCTACCCTGAGGATGTTGTTCTCCCTTGAACCCCGGAACTCGTGCTGCCTCAATCTCGGCTTCTTCCACACGATGCCGTCACCGGATTGGGCATAGCAGATCCGGGACATCCAGTAGCCTGGGATCTCCTCGTCATACTCCCATCCCAGGTACCACATGCGGAACAGTTCGCCGTCACGAAGCACCTTGCAGTAACCGAATCCCGATTCCTCCCAGGCCTCTCGTTGCCGGATGACCGGGCCTGCCCGCCGAGCCGGGTTGAGGGTGAAGCGGGCGCCCTGGACCCGGGCAACGAGGGCCTCGTCTACGAAGAGCTGCTTCAGGTTTCCGATCTCCAGAACCTCGGACGAAGCCCAGACCAGACGGGAAAAGGAAAGCGTCGCCACAGCCGCCAGGAGAAGAAGTGAAAACCGAATCTGCATGGCTCCCTCTGTCAGGGCGAAGGCCAGTCCAGATGCCGGTGCAGAAACTCGTAGGTTCCCACCCCGTGGATCTCGTAGCCGCCTTCGAAGAACTCGATCCGGGTCCGGTCCCCGATTCCCAGCTTGACGTAGAGGCGGCGAACCTTGGCGTATTCGTAGGCTACCCACTCGTCCACCCCTACCCCGTCTGTATGTCCCCGCTCCCGGTAGACTGCTCCACTGGCATCCCCCACTTCGAGGGGGGCGCGGGGGTTACTCGCCAGCCGGCAGTTCTTGTGACGATGGAGTGCTGTCGACGAGAGCCCGTGCCGTCCCGCCAGGTTTCTCAGAGGCCCACCTCGGATTAGCGAGGAGTCGAGGGCATCGCGGACAGCGTGTTGACAGACCGAGCACTTGAGGGCCATTACCGCCGATAGTACCAAACCGGGACGACTGATCTGCTCGCTGAGCGTGGCGTCACTGTTTCCTATGAGGCGATTCGATACTGGTGCCGCAAGTTCGGCCCAACCTTCGCTCGGTCCCTGCGACGGAAGAGGGGCCGACTTGGTGATAACTGGTTTGTGGACGAAGTCTTCATCAAGATCCACGGACAGCTTCACTACCTTTGGCGAGCAGTGGATCAGGACGGTGACGTGATCGATATTCTCGTGACGAAGAAACGAAACAAGCAGGCGGCTAAGCGTTTCTTTCGCAAGGTGTTGAAGGGCCAAGGTCAAGCTCCTTGGCAGCTGACCACCGACAAACTCCGGAGCTACTCTGCTGCCCATCGTGAGGTCTTCTCCTCGGTCGAGCATCGAACGGGTCAATACGAGAACAACCGGGCCGAGGTCTCGCATCAACACACCCGGGAGCAGGGGCGCCAGATGCGGCGCTTCAAGTCAATGTCACAGGCTCAGCGGTTTCTCGCTGTCCACGGTCCGATCCAGAATCTATTCCGGATTGGCCGACACCATCTCAAGTCAGTTCACAATCGACTGCTTCGTGACCGGGCATTCGCTGATTGGCGCGAGGCGACTTGTGCCTGCTGAGTTGTACGAATTGGAAAGCGTTTTCAGGCCGAGTAGTGGCCTCCAGCCGCTAATTTGACAGCGCCCTGAAAAGGTATTCCTTGAGCCGTTTCTCAACAGAAAGGAATTGCAGACCCTGAAGTGAAGAGCTTCAGTTTCGGCTTAGGTTGAAGGTTTAGTTCCAGCTCGACGGAACCAACGCATCATGTCCCGGATGAGACCGAACCCATCTTCAGGCCAACATCGACCTTGGAGTCGCTCTTCCTGGGCGCAGCCTGTCCTGGACTCTCCAACCTGGGTTCAGGCTTCGTTCGACGAGGTTTGGAAGGGGTGGCCGGGGCCTCCATATCGATACTTCCCTTGAACTTGCAGCCTTCTTCCAGAATCACCTGAGGTGCATGAAGATCGCCGCGGACGTTACCCGACTGACGGATGACGATCCTATCCTCGCCGAAAAGATTTCCCTCCACATCGCCTTCTATGCTGATGACCTTGCCATAGACATCTGCCTGGGCGCGACCCTGCTTCCCAATCGTCACGCCGTGATCCGAAAAGGAAATCGTCCCTGAAACCTTCCCCTGAACGACCAGGTCTTCCTCGCCGCTCAGTTCTCCCTTAATCGAAATTGATGCACCAATCAAAGCGCGCTCCTTGATTCGTTCGACCGGAGACCTCGCGGGCCTAGATGCGTCCGGCATTGGCTCGGATTGTTCGTCTCGCTTCCACATGATAGACTCTCCATATTGTCGACAAAGAAAAAATCCGGCTTATAATTGAGGGCTGTACGAAAAATAATCTCTTTACGAAGTTTCAAGACCTGATCGAAAGAGAGTTTCAGAGAACGAGACTCGTAACGTTCATTTCCTACCTTGAAAACGCTGGGAAGTTTGGTGTAGTCCACCCCTTCGGGAATGCGAAAAGCATGAGCCATGGTCGAACCGGTCATAATCAAAGTCGACAGTTCGCTGAACCGGGCTTGAAGTCCTTCACAAATCAGAAGAGTTCGCCTCAAGTGGCCGAGGCCCAGGGTGTCATGACAAATAGAACAGGGCCCGCTGACGTCCGCTCCCGATGGTTCCCTTTCTAGTGCTCAAGTTCGTTCCTTTGCATCTCCGACAGGGTAGGCCTTCTCCGAATCTGGGCAGTTGGTTCTCTTAGTGTGTTCAGAGAGCACAAAAGTGACGCTCATGCTCCGAATGTGGACAACAGAATCGGTCTCCCTGGATTTTAACTCACTGGTACGGCCTTTCATCTCAGCATTTCCCGTTCCAATTCCCGCAGGGAGAGCGAAACCCTTGGCGGCGGGCCTTTTTCAGAGGCGCCTTGCGTGCGACACGAATCGACGACCGGGAAGAACGCCCTGCTGCCAGGAAAAATATCCCTGTTGTGAGTGCTGAACGGATTGGTTGCTTCTTCAGGCAAGTGTTGTTGTGCCATGCCTCCTCCGCCAGAGGCCAACCTGGAAAGACTTGAAAGCAGATCTAGAGGTGCCGCCCAATTCAGTCAGCCAACCTTGACCTGCAGAGGGAGGGCTACAGGCATTGCCAACGCTATGCCGTTGCCTCACAACCGTATTCAAGGGGGGAAGTCATGTCAGTCCGGAGTTTTGACAGAGCTTTAGACAACGCCTGTTCGGGAGTCGTCAGAATGCTTGCATCACGATTCCTCATCGCTCTGGTTGTGTTTGGCGCAATCTGCAGTCAGGCCTCGGCTGGAGGGAATGGGGATCAGCCGATCTACAACAATGGGACTTCGGCAAACCAATTCTTGCCTATCAGCCAGATTCCCCCTTTTAATCTTCAATCACCACAAAAGGTGATCGATTAGGCAGTTTCCCCGGGCGGCGTCGTCCGCGGCTTTCAATTCGGGATCTTCTCTCCATTAGATGAGGTCGATCTGTGTATCCAGTTCTACACCGGGACGGACGAGAATTCTGACGGCACCATGATCGCTGAATTTGTGTTTACAGATGTGAAGGTAGGCGGGAGAGAGCTTTTCGTTGACCATGATATTTCCAGCCAACCACTTAACCTTCCGCCGGGAGCCTTCGGATACAGCTACGAGATTAAGGACAACGCGACTGGTCCTATTTTCGCTACCGGCGACAACGGCTCGAATGAAGTCCGCAGCGTGTCTCAGAATCTGAACTTCAATGTTCCGGGGGCCCCTTTCCCTAATCAACTCTTTATGCTGTTGACAGGCACGCCGCTCCCACCGTCTCCACCCGCTATCCACCTCGACGTTGAGGGCCCGCCCCTGGTCTTGTTCGATCAGCAGGCCAAGTTTGAAATTCGCATTGACTCCGCTGGAGTGCCACCGGTGGTCCCATTCTTTAACACGGAGTTTTTTTTGGCATAGATGATCCGCGTGTGACACTCTCCTTTCCCCAAGACCCTTTCATTCCGAAACCGCACGAGTTGGTTATCATCGATGGCAACACCCCTGCTCCTGAGTTGGCACGATTGGGTGCCAAGTTCGGGGAAGATCCGATCAACTTCTGCAGCGAGGGCGTGTGGAAGTGCGGCAAGATTGAGTTCGGTGACGGCTTCACGTTCGAAACCGAAATCTTCGTGGACGGCTTCGAATCCGGCGACTTCAGTTCCTGGTCGACCGGTGCCGCTGCCGACAACCGCGATCCCGAGATTGTACCGGATTCCAAGACGGGCGAGATCGGCGTCCTCAATGAAGACAAGAAGCTGCCCGTCATCACCGAGGAGGAGCTGAGAAAGGCCATCGAGCTGTTCAACGACGATGTAGTGTTCGATGAAAAAACGATCGGCCTGGTTAGCGAGCGCTTTGGAGTTCTGGAGCCACTTCCGCCGGCCAAGGGCACGTATTTCTTCGACGAATTCGAAAGTTTCAGGTCGATCGGAGGTCCAACGGGCCCCATCCTGGATGGAAGCGGCTGTCCGGCACCCTGCAGCGGCCTGGTCCTGGAAGGCGGGAACGGCGGCATCAACGGCATCCGCATCGAAAACTTCCCCGACTACGGAGTGGAGATCCAATCCGACGCCAACACGATCACGGACACGGAAATGGTCTCCAACGGATCGGGCGGTCTCCGGATAAACGGAAATAGCAATGTGGTCGGGGGGGAGACGCAGAACGGCAACCTCTTCGCCGATAACGGAGGGCCAGGGATCCTGGTCGAATCCGGCAGCGGCAACTCAGTGATCTCAGCCAGGGGCACCAAGGGAGTCAGCCGATTCAACACCTTTTCCAACAACGGCGGTCTGGGCATTGACCTGGGCGGGGACGGCGTGACGTCGAACGATACCGGCGACGGAGACACGGGTGCCAACCACCTTCAGAACTTTCCCGTGCTCACTGCCGTTACCGCTGGCACCCAGACCAGGATCCGCGGCACCTACAACAGCACCCGCAACACCCGTGTCACCCTTCAGTTCTTCGCGAACGATACCTGCGACCCATCCGGTAACGGCGAAGGAGCAATCTTCCTGGATTCAAGCGTCATATTCACCGGCAGCACCGGCCAGGCGAGCTTTTCGTTCACCAGCGACAGCGATACCACCACGGGTCAGCTTCTCACTGCGACCGCGACCGATTCGGATGGCAATACCTCGGAGCTCTCGAGCTGTTTCGCGATCGAGACCGCCTTCAATCCCGCCTGGCTTTTTGGCGCCGGCAGCCTGATCGGGGCCGAAGACTCCACTTTCGATGGAGTTGCCTTCACCAACTTCTCCGATGCCGCCGCCGCCGATCTCGACCTGGAGGTGATTACGGCCAATTCCTCGGGAGGATTGCTAAGTCGCTCGAGGACTCAGGGCAACGCGGGTCAAACGACGTCGCTCACCCTCTTGGCCGGGGAGCAGTTGGCGCGTCTACGCAGCGAGCTCTTCGAGGCGGCAGACCCCACCCGGCCCGCTTGGATCGAGCTGACGGGTGACACCCTGAGCATCGGGGCCTTCTCTCAGTTCGGCACCCTGGATCTGTCTCGACTGGATGGAGGGGTGGGCATATCTGAAGTCGCTAGCAGCTTCAACTTCACCAGGGTCTTCGAGGGACCAGATGCCTTTCCCGGAGGCCAGGGGGCTTCGACCCGGCTGGGTATTCTCAACCCGAACCAGGGGTCGGCAACCGTGAAATTGACGCACCGGCCCGCCCAGCAGAACCCGGACGGACTGCTGGGAAGCGCCCCGCCACAAGTCACCCGCACGATCCCGGGCCGGAGTCTGATCGATGAGACGGTCTCGGAGCTCTTTGGGATGAATCTGGCGGGAGGCCGCATCGAAGGAGAGGTCACCAGCGGCGAGGGTGTGGTGGCTTTCGAGGTGATTCAGCTGTTGGAACCGGAAAACGCGTTGGCGCTGAAGACGGGCCTCGGGATGGCTCCGGAAACCGTGTTGGGTCTGAACACGGCTCGGGGAAATCCCAACACCTTCGCCTATTCGGCCCAGCTGGCGAGCCAGCCCGGACTTTCCACCAACGTGAACCTGATCAACACGGCCGACGAGGCCAGAAACCTGATGCTGACCGCGGTCAGAGAAGACGGCACCAGCCAGGGTCCTCCCGTTCCGATCGTTCTGGGTGCGGGTGGGCAGCTCAGCCAAAGAGCCGATGTTCTTTTTGGTGGATCGGCCGCGGTTCAGTCTCCGGCCGGTGGTGGGTTCAGCTTTGTGGGGTCGCTGATCGTCGAAGCCGACGGTGACGGCATCGTAGGAGACGTGATTTTCGGGGATGACGTCGACTTCCAGTATGCCGCCTCGCTTCCCCTACAAACGCAGGTATTCACCGAAGCCCTGTTCAACCAGGTGGCCAATCTGCCGGGCTTCTTTACAGGCCTGGCCTTCTTCTATCCGGGTGCGGCAGTCGCGGCCTCATCTCAGGCCTCAACTCAGGGAGAGGTTCCCAACGCAGAGATCACGATCCGCGTGTTTCGGGCCAGCGGCGAGTTGACGGGAGTCTCCGTCCAGACCCTGGCAGCGGGGGAGCGAATCTCCCGGGTGCTTCCTGAATTGGTCCCGGAATCGGCAGGGCAGGGCGGGGGCTATGTCCTCATCTCATCGAGCCAGGGGATCATTGCGCAGATGCTCTATGGGGCCGTGGAGAACGGAGTCGTCAAGCTCTTTTCTGCAGTCGTGCCCACCGTGATTCGATGACAGGCCAAGCCTACTGGGATCGAAGGGATAAAGGTCGGCGTCCCTCATGGTGATCTCGAGGCGGACGGTATGCAGGAAAGCCAGTCCGCCAGCGCTTTGTGATGAAGGATGCCGATCTCTACTCCCTGAGGTTTAGGTAGGAGCCGAGTGCCTCGACCTGGAAATCGGCGACACGATCATGTGGCGCGCGGCAACGGGATGCGAATCCGTGACGAGGGGAGGGCATGATCCTGATCTCCCCCGGGGTATGAAAGGGAAGGTGATCACGCGAAGTGAGAATCTTCCAGCTGATGCCGCAAGGAAGGCTGGCCTGAGAAAATGGCGCCTAACGCCTGGACCTGTTCCGGAGTCGCCCGAGCGTCAAGATAGGCACCAGCCGTCCAATCCCCGGCAAAGGCATAGCCTGGAATACGCACATACAGCACCACGTTCATGCCATCCAGTCGAAGGTTGCCATACTGCCCTTCCTGAATCCGCCACCCAAGGACTGCTTCACAGGGAACCTGGGTTGGGTAGCTCCCAAAGTTGCAGGGACACGTGGTGTCGCAACTACAGGCCTCCAGACTCTTCTTTCATGATTCGCTCGTTCGTTTGATACTGTCGTGTCTCGGACTTAGGGTCTGTCAGGAAGTAACCGATGCACTTTGGCGCGAGCGCCGTGGGGGCAGATGGGAGGCGCCGCGACGCAGGCGATGCCGCTGCGCATCTTCCAGGAGCGGCAACAAAGCAGATGCCCCCGCGCCTAGCCAGCGTACCTGGGGACCCCAGCAAAGTGTATCGGTTACTTCCTGACAGACCCTTAGTCGCCTTGCGTGCCGAGATAATGCGAATCGAACAGTTCTCGCGTCCACATTCGTGGACGTGTGATGCACACTACAAGCAAAGCACCCCCACTGTCTGGTTCGAGGGTGAGCCACCGCTCCTCCTCGTCGCTATGTTCGTCGTCAAAAACCGACAACGCGTTCGGGTCGCGAAAGACCGTCGCCGCCCCTTCTGGGGCTTCTATCGCCTACTCAAGCCATGTAGTGGATGACGGCGATGGTGGCGGATGATGAGTATCCGCACTGTCTGGGCGCCGATGATCCGGAAGAGAATGGAATAGGGAAAACGGTGCACCAAACAACGCCGGATGTCACGCTCGATGATGGCAAATTGGCGTGGGTTCTCAAGGATTCTATCGATAGCAGCATAAGCTTCGGCTCGGAGTTCATCCCCTAGGCCCTACCGCCGTTCATTGTAGTGGGCTATAGCCCTGTTCAGATCGGAAGTGGTGAGCGGGTGATACTCGACTCTCAATCAGCGGCGCCACCCGTACGTCGTCGGAACTCGGCTTCACTGAGAGCCTTTGCGTCACCAGTCGCAATGTCGCTGTCTCGCTGTAACGCCACGGTAATGTCTTCGGGGTCGGTGAGACCGGCGGCGGCAGAATCCTTTTCCAGACTCTCCCAAGCCGCCACGGCCAGACGTTCTCGCTCCGCAGGCGTGAGACGCAGAATCTCCTCCTCGAGTTCGGCCACCGTTCTCATGTCTCAGAAGTGTACCACGTTGCTTCTGCCGGGGCGTTGGGTGAGAGGCGGTCGGCAGGAATCGTCGGATGAGCATGAGGGAGCGAGACTCAATCGGGAAATCTTATGATCGATCGCGAAGTGACCCGAGCGCCGCGAAGTTACCAGCAAGCGATCACGGTCTCGCCGAATCACGCTCCCTCACATTCACATTGGAGACGCAGGCCCGCACGCCTGTCCTGCAAGCAGGTTACCTCCCGAGACATGGGGATGGATGAAGGTGTGTGTTTCAGGAGCAGAGTAAGAGGGCAGCCCTTTGCCAGTAGAGTGCCAGTGTAGTCAATTTTGTAGCTGTTGAAATCCCCGGATTTCAACAAGCCAGCGCTGAAGAATCGCCGTAAATTGTTGAAAAGATTGGTCGGGGCAGAGGGATTTGAACCCCCGACTTCCTGCTCCCAAAGCAGGCGCGCTACCAGGCTGCGCCATGCCCCGAACGTCCTCTAGGTTAGCACGGCGACGGGATGCGTAGGAAGCCGTCTTGCCTACCGGAGAGAGGGGAGTCCGTCTTTTCCAAGCTGAATCTTGGAAATCCCAAGGTACAAGAAACAAGACAAAAACAAGTTCCAAATCACAAGCACCAAGCTCCAGAGCATTCCCTACCAACAGAGCCGCGAACGACTTGAGCCGCTAGCAATATGAGGCCAAGTTCCGAGGAGAGAGCCGGACAACAGCGAGGTCTTTGCTAACGCCACCCAGAGTTTCGATCTCGAATGGAGCCAGTGTTCCTGGCGGCATGATCAAGCTGGAACTTCCCTCGGTTACAGGCCAGGGGATCGCTGACCGACAAGTGGATCAAATAGAGCGGCAGTCTTCTGCCCTCTTCCTGGCTAAGGGCTCGCGCAGAAATAACTTGGCATTTTGCCATCTCATCTTCACACCATCTTCGGCCGCTCCTCGGTCGCGAAATCCTCAACGTAGACCCTGCTACGCCTGCGGTTTCGCTCAATCGTTCGCGGCCAAATCTAGTGCAAATCTGAGCGCCAATTCTACCAAGTTATTTCTGCGCAAACCCTTAGCATCAAGACCCCTTACACGGCTTGGTAGATCTGGTCTAGCCAGAAGACCATCTCGGCGGTGATGTCGTTGTTGGCCGATGTTTCTCCGACGTTGCCCCACCAACCCTCAGCCGATTGGGACGCGATCAGGCCGTCGCCGACGCGAACGGCCATCTCTCGATACTTGGGCTCGCGGGTAAGCGTGTAGAGCAGGGACGCAGCCCATCCGACCTTACCCGCGCGGACCAGACCAAAGAGATACTCGTTGGCGCCTTCCGCGAGGCGCATGTACTCTCTGGCCAGCATCAACCACTCCTTCTCGCCGGTTGCCTGGTAGAGAAGAGCGAGGAATCCACCTGCGATTCCGGGATTGTAGAAGGGTTGATCGCTTTTGGCGTCCTGATTCAGCACATACCGGAATTCCTGTCCGGGGTCATGCTCGATGTGCAGCCCCGTCTTCGCGCTGTAGACCCCATACAATTGTCTGGGGTAGTTGGGTTGCGCCTCCATCAGGTTCTTCATCCAGCGGGCTGCTCCTCTGGCAACCTCGATTCTGCCCGTGTAGAGTGCACACCAGCCACATCCGGCAACCACCCAGAGGTCCTGCCGCATCTCTGGATCGTGTCCTCTGGGGCCGGTGTAGAATCCTTTGCTCTCGCTGTCCCAGAAGCTCATCAGGAAGTCCATACCCCGTTGTGAGAGGTCGAAATGCCCCAGCCGGTGAGCACCCTTGATCACCCAGGTGTTGTAGTAGGTGTAGCCGTCTCCCCGAATGGACTCAGGCCTCGGCCCGAAGTCCCCGTTGGGCAGGATGCCCTGCTTGCGAATCCAACTGCAGAGCCGGTTGGCGGCGGAGCTTTCACCGCAGGCGCCCAGGGCAGCGGGAACCTTGTAGTAGTCGGCCAGTCCGCGCTCCGGGTCTCCGTAGCCCCCATCAGGTCGTATCTTGCCGAGGAGAAATGAACAGCCCTTGTCTCTGGCGTCCCTGAAACGCCTCGTTCCCGCAAGTGTGAGAGTCATATCCAACCTCCCGTAAGAAATAGATGGCCTGTGCCAGTGTCCACAAAGCGATCAACCTGTGGGCGTGATCAATACTCGTTCTCCCCACGATTTGCAACCCTGGATTCGGAACAGTACATTGGAGACACTGCAGGCAGGGACGATTGTAGTTCACAGTCGACCTGCCCACGAGGTAAGGTGGGCAGTTGCGTCCGTTTCTTTCTAGACTCCGGACCGAGGGACCACAATCCATGAGGCAAGGGACGCATTCAGTGCTGCTGCTCCTACTCGTGGGGCTGGGATGCAGCCCCGAGCCGCCCCCACCCCAGGGACAATCGATCGAGATCGGTACCCATTCCCAGCTGCTGGTAGATGACTTCGCGATCGAGGTCCGGGAGGCGGTCGAGAGACGGGTCAATGCCCTGCAAAAGCATCCGGCCAACCCCATCCTATGGCCCGACCGTCCCTGGGAGGGACGTTACGCAATCCCCTCGACCGTACTCTACGACGACTCGGAACAGCTTTTCAAGATGTGGTACGGGACCCTGGAGGAGCGCTGGAAGCCTCATCAGAGGCAGAGCCGCTGGGCCTATGCCACTTCCCAGGATGGGGTCGCCTGGGAGAAGCCCGAGCTGGGGCTGGTGGACTTTCGAGGCTCCCGCCGCAACAATCTCCTTCCCGGTGCAGAGGGAAGGGTCGTGATGGATCTTGCAGAAAAGGACCCGTCCCGCCGCTTCAAGGCTTTGCGCTATGGCCGGGCCAACGCTGGCGGGTCTGAGGGAATCTGTGTTGCCTTCTCGGCGGATGGGTTGCGTTGGGACCCGTATCCCGGGAATCCGCTTCTGACCGCTAGCGGGGTCACCCTACATTGGGGCATCGGAGATACCCACACCCTCTTCGGATGGGACGAGCTTGCCGGAAAATACGTGTCCTACATGAGGCCGAGCAGCGGCTTTCGAGACATCGGCCGCTCTGAGAGCACCGACTTCATCGACTGGAAGATCCCCAACCCGGTCCTGGTGCGGGATGAAGGAGATCCGCCCGGCACACAGTTTTACGCAATGTCTGTCTTCCGCGACCGAGAGGTCTATTTCGGATTCCTCTGGGTGTATCATCCGGACTCTCTGATGATCGATGTCCAGTTGGCCCACAGCCGGGATGGAATCGGCTGGCGCCGCAGCGATCAGCGCCATCCGATTCTCAGCTACGGTCTGCCGGATCATTTCGATTCCCATGTCCTGATGGCGTTGGAGCCGGTCATCAGAGACGATGAAATCTGGGTCTACTATGGCGCTCAGAACGAGGCCCACGCGCTGACGAAACAGGACGTTCTACTTAGAACTCACCCACTTGGGGACACTCCCCGCCCCTTGGCCCAGCAGTCGTGGCTGAAGGAGAGGAGCGGGTATGGGGGCCTGGCGGTGATCCGGCGCGACGGCCTGGTGTCACTCGACAGCGACGCCCCCGAGGGAGTCGTCATCACCAAGCCTTTTGTGTGTCGGGGGAATCAGCTGTTGATCAACGCCGATGCCTCTCGGGGCCGGATCCGGGTGGAGCTGCTTGACGAGATGGGCGTACCGCTGCAGGGCTTCCAGGCGGCTCGCTCGGATCCGCTTCGCGGAGATTCGGTCAGTCAGCTGGTCAGTTGGGACGGCGAGTCAGATCTTTCCTCTCTGGAGGGTCAAAAGATCAAGCTGCGCTTGTTGATGGCCCACTCCAAACTCTTTTCCTTTCGCTTCGCCAAGACCGAGGGCGCTCCATGACAGGCAGGTGGGCTAGATCATTCAGGAAGAAAACTGCGGTCGGGGACCCGGGGGATTCTGCGAGCGCGGGAAGCGCCGGACGAGTTATCCGCTCTCTCCTCGGGACTTGGCCTCTTGTTGCAAGGTGCTCACGTCGTGCGCGGCTCTGTTTTGCTTCTGCATCCATTGATGGCGCTGATAGGGGGACATTTCGGCGCACTGTCCAGGGGGGTGAGACTTGCGACCTCTTCCCTTCATGTTTCGCCTCAGGTCTCCTGATGGTTGTCCTTGTTCTTGCTTCCGCTTGCAGCTCCTTTTCTGGGCTGCCCACAGTTGGGACGGGTCCCGCCAGTGCTCTGGGCACCTCAGCCATCACCGTCAACGGCAGCGTTAATCCGCACGCGGTAGCGACTCACTACTATTTCGAGTATGGCAGCTCGACCGCCTACGGAAAGAGGACGCCTTCCCGTGAGCTTCCTCCGCGGCTGGCTGCGTACTACCACGAAAGCTGGGACGACGGCCCGGGAGGGTGGACGACGTGGGGAGTGGCGCAGTCGCTGCACCGGGATGGCGGACACTCCAACGGATTCTTGAGGGTTTCCGAGCCCACCACCCTCAACGACTACAACCACAGGATGGCCGGAATCCTCCACCTGGCCAAGTTCTTCTACTCGGGTCCGGTCTACAAGAGTGCCTACCTGGGTGGCGGCGATCCCGATTTCAGGGATGCCCGGGTCAGTCTCTGGGTGCGGGGAAATGATTGGAGGCCGAACGGGTCCGAGCTGATTTGGTGGACCCAGAGCCAGAGCAATATCGAGGTGGGGAATAAGCGCGGCGTCTTCATACGGGCCAATTGGGCCTATACCGGATTCACGCTGACCGACCATCTTCGAAACGGCAATTGGAATCGGGTCGAGTACCGGCTCCTCAACGACACCACGCAGTGGACGTATGGGGGCAGCAACCTCGGTGCCGATGGACGCAAGTACTACGCCTATTGGCCCATCGACCAGGCTCAAGGTCATCTCAACTGCAATTTTTTCCATCTCCTGGCCTTCGTCGACCCCCACAATCCTCCTACTGGATCGATCGATTTCGATGAGTTCGAAGTCGCCTATCGCAACGAGTCTTTGGTTTTTTCCAGCAACGGAGGCAAGCTGATCGGCTGGCCCCGAGATTCAGAAGCGGATCCCGCAACCCTTACGGACGGATGGCGGCACGGCGAGGGGCGAATGTGGAGGAGCCGGGAGAATCCCTCTGCTCCCCAGGAGTTCACCTACTCCTTCGAATCTGAAGTCAGGGTCGATACGGTTCAACTTCACCAGAATCCCGAGTGGCCGGGAAAGGACTTGGAGGTTCTGGTCTCGACGGATGGCAACTCCTACCAATCGATACTGAAGCAGCCCCTTCCGGAAAAGCGAGAACGCGGTCCTAATTTTACCTTCGTCCTGAAGCAGGGATTTGCCGCCCAGGCACGATATCTGAAGGTTCGTCTCACTTCCGGCTACCAGAGTCGCCACTGGGGACTGGGGGAAATCGAAGTCTTTGGCAGGGGCGCAACGATGATCCCCGATGACGACGTCTATCATGTGAATACCGATCTCTACGGTGTAAAACCGGGTGAGACCTGCCACTACCGGCTGGTGGCGACCAGTAGTCAAGGCAGCAGCTATGGAGAGGATCGGACCGCTACCCTTCCGGTGTCAGACCAACCACAGGTCCTGACGGTGAAGTCGAGTCGTATAGACAGCTCGACCGCCCGGCTCGAGGGGAGAGTCAATCCCATGGGTGTACCCACCTATTTCTGGTTTGAGTATGGACCCGACGAGGCCTATGGATCGAAAACCGAGGTCAGATACGCGGGTCTCGAGCAGACTCCACGGACGGTTTTCGAGACCCTCACTGAATTGGGATCGGGAACGACATATTACTACCGGACCGTAGCCGTCAACGGAAGCGGCACCGGACACGGAGACGCAAGGAGATTCAGCACAACAACATCGTCCTCCTCCGAAGGGCAATAGCTGGAGTTGCTGGAACGTGGAGGTGGTCTCCAGGCCGCCTTGCATCGAGCCAAAGGCTCGAAAGAAGAAGACTTCTATCAGCTGCTCGCAAATCAGCTGCCAGGCTTCCAAAGCCCATCAAGAATCGATTCGAAAAGAACCGATTCGAAATCGCTCATACTTCCTCTCCTCTGTGGCGAACCGGAGTTTCTCGAAGAGTCCTCTCCCCGCTTCTCAATCGACCACGGATGAACAGAAAACAACCTAACGCTGAGTGCTGCATGCTGAGAAGCGAGAAGACCGCCGACATTTTTCTATCTCATCGCCAGCGTTGGGTTACAATTGGCGCGTGCGAAAGTGGCGGAATTGGCAGACGCGCCAGATTTAGGATCTGGTGGGTGAGAGCCCGTGGGGGTTCGAGTCCCCCCTTTCGCACCAAGTGAAATCAACAACTTAGGAAGAATCTTCCCACCCGATCTCAAATCAACTCCTTAGTCTGTTGCCTGTTTCTTGCCTGCGCCGTTTCGCCCCTGGTACCCGGTGCTTTCGTCCTCCTGCCTCTGGACCTCCAGGATCGTCCGGCTCGCATGAGCAGGGGCGAAGTGAGCGTAGCGCATCGTGGTGTGGATGTCTGCGTGGCCCAGAAGTTCCTGGACGGTTCGCAGATCGACGCCTCCAGAGACCCACTGGGTGGCACGAAAGTGCCTCAGATCATGAAGGCCGACCCACTCCAGATCAGCCAGCCTCTTCCCCTTGGCGAACGGCCCCCGAGGATCCCGCCAGGGTTGGCGCGTCTCGAGGCGCACGAAGACGTACGGGGAGTCGATCATCCGAACCAGGGGGGCAAGCCACCTCAGGGCATAGTGGGAGAGGGGAATGTGCCGGACCTTGTTGCTCTTGGCACCTTCCACCGTGAGGATCTGGTGCCCCCGGTTCTCTCGGCTGATGTGCCACCACTGAAGCCTTAGGCCCTCACTCTTGCGCAAGCCCGTCTCCCCAAGCAGTGCCACGTAGGCCCCGATGGTCTCATCCACCGAAGCCACGCACCGGACCAGGCGACGCTCTTCCTCGAGAGTCAGGACGCGAAAAGCTCGTTCTTCCTCGGGAAGCATCCGAAAGCGAACCAGGGGGTGCATCTCCAGGTACTCCTGATCGATGGCAAAGCTCAGCAGGTTTTTCAGGACTGCCAGGCCTCGGTTGACCGTGGCTGGCGCGACTTCCTTCAGGCGCTTTTCGACGAACTCATGGGCATGGATCCGACGCAGCTCTTTGAGTCGCACCAAACCCACAATCCGGACAATCGGACGTAAGGCCTGCTCTTTGAAATCGGGGCGCCGGTTGTGCGTGCGGCAGTACCGCTCCAGGTATTCCGGGGCAAACTCAGCAATTGTAGGGTTGTCCTTTTCCCTCCTTCCAGATAACTCCGCCTTCATCTCTTGCCAACGATCCATCACGATGGCTTCTTCGATCCGCGCCATCAACTTTTTCGCCACGGTGGGATTCGGGCAATAGTGCCTTGACCGGGACTGATCGGGCCAGTATCTAGAGACCACGATCCGCTCTCGTCCGTGACGGTCTTTCCAACGATTAATACCCATCGTTTCTCCTTTCCGTCCCGGATTCTTCACCAGGGCCATGATACCAGTCCGGCAAGGAGTCAATGAACCTGTCCAGAGCTTCGAGGGTGAAGACGCGGTGCCTCCGGCCCCGCTCATCGTTGAGGCAACGAGCCTCGATACGGCCCAGGTCGGCATACTTACGTAAGGTGTGGGGGTGCAGATCTAGATACGAAGCGGCCGCCCGCAGCTTGAACAGGCGCTGGTTCGGGACCTGGATCAAGGCGATAGTCTTGCCGGATGACTGCCGCCCCGGGGGGATGTCTGGAGGTTTTTTCGACCGCGCTGTCTCCGTCATGGCTCAATCCTCCTCAAAGAAGGGTTAAGCCTACGGTGACCCGCACGGGCGGATGAGCGTAGACCAAACTCTAGCCCACTATGGACTTTCTACATGGTAACTTGGTTGTCAGGCCCAATGCAAGACTCCTGCGGGCATCCTGATTGGCGACCGCAGAGTTTTGGAGACATTTGCCCATACGGATAGCCACGGCTAGCTTGAACGTACAGCTCCAGGCCAGACAAGCTATGAGTCCGTTGGAAGAGCCCGACCAACCATCGGGACAGCTTGCTCTTTTCGGGATCTTGGAACTCCAGGAGCGAACTCTCCGAGTGTTTCAGTGGGAGAATCTGGGCTGCTTCCATCGTGAATGAGGTTCCGTCCCCTTCCCTCCACCGGCATCACCCGGCTTCCCCGGTACTATGAACCTCTCCGACTCCCTGTCGACCTCTGTCCCTCCGGACAGTTCGAGGGTCGCGACGCCTCAGCTTCCAGGGCCTCCCACGTTACCCAAGTCGTCTTCCGTGCATGCCGTTCCCACTACCCCGGTGGTGCGCCTCAGGTGCTTCCATTGGTTGCTTCCCCCAGGCGCGCCGGCCTTCCCCGAAATTCAGGCGGGGCGGCCTCCACAACTTCACTTTCGAGGCCTGCTCAGGATTCACTTACGGCCTGAACCTTTGCAAACCCGCCTTATGCGGGCCTTTGTCCCCGAGGCTTCGACCCCGGCAGTTACCTGCCGACTCCGCTCGGGTAGCTACCGAACCAATAACTGTTCGGGGGGGGGGACTTGCACCCACTGGTGACTTGCGCCATCGTGGCGCACTGAGAAAGCCGGGCTAGAAACCGTAGATCAGTCGAGATAGAGTCTCCTTTAGGCGCAAAGAACATGGAAAGACTGAATCTGCTGGGTCGTTTCGGCGGCAGTACCAGTTACGACTGGCCAAGTTACCAGAGGGTCATGTCGAAGCCTACCCGACACTACTTGCTGCACGCTATCACGGCCACCCGCTCCTACCAAGAAGGGTTGAACGCGGTGGTCCATCTGCTTCGGCTGACTGAGGCGAAGCGCGCGAAACTGAGCCGGGACGAATATCAAACCAATTCAACCTTCTTGAACTATTCTGTGCTGGACCTACTCGACAGAATGGATCGTTGGGAGGAGTATCTAGCTGTTTGGGAACGTCTTCGCAGGAGAACGAAAGTCGTTTCTATCTCCAGTGTTAAGATGACAGAGGCAACCCCAGATGACGATAGTGTCTACGCTGACGTTCTGTTATTCACGGCTCACCGAAAGCAACTCATTGAGCGGAAGCTACGGCGAAAGCAAGCGGGCCAGAAGCTGGGTAACGTCCTACACGCCCGCCCAGAGGAACTCTCGGAGGAAGAGATCTCGGAGCGTTTAGAGCGTATTCTTGGTTGGTGGCGCCGAGGAGAGCTCTGGATCTCGACCCTCCCGTGTTGATGCGTGCATCGAGACCCCTCTTATAGAGTGCTCTTTAAAACGGATCAGGATCACTCAATAGCCTACAACCCTGGGATCACACAGGCCTCCGCGCCTTCAGGGCTGAAGGCACCTGGCTATCTTGAGTGGGTCCGACGCCTACACGTCCTATGCGGGGGTCTTTCTCTCCCTATCTGCCCTGCTTCCGGGGCGTATTTCAATCGATCGAGCCGAAGATAAGTAATTCTCTAAAAGGAGGTTATCGGAAACATAACCGATTCGGGCTAACTCATCGGGGCCGAGTCGGACCGAGTCGGTCCCGAGCACCGTGGCCGAACCGCTGGACGGTCTGATAATGTTCATGAGCATCTTGATGGTAGTAGTCTTGCCGGCGCCGTTGGGGCCGAGGAAGGCGAAGATGCTTCCTTTCGGGACCTCCAGGGATAGGTCATTGACTGCAAGCTTCTTCCCGAATCGCCGTGTCAGTCCTGCTGTCTGAAGGATCGCGCTCATTAGAGATCTCCCTTCTCAGAGCTCCTATCAGGAGCTTTGTGAGCTTCGGAAAGAAGGGTCCAGTGTCCCTTGACGGCCTCCACGACCTGGTCTAGGGAAAGTGAGAGTCTTCTCGCCTCAACCACCAGCTGCTCCACTTCGTCCTCGAGAAGCGCCGCGCGCTCGCGCGGTGGTGCTTCCGGAAGCTCCCCGACGATGGTTCCGACCCCTGGTTTGACCTCGAGGAGACCGTGGTCAACGAGGCGAGTGACGATCTTCTGAGCCGTGTTGGGATTGATCAGGAGTTCCTGGCTGAGGTTGCGAACCGAGGGAAATGGGTCTCCGGGGAGCAGCTGAGAGGAGACGATTGCCTTCTTCACTGCGTAGACCACCTGTTGGTATACGGAGAGCCCGGTCCGCAAACGCACCGTGAAAGGAAGCATATGTGTACTATGTATCATAGTACACATGGATGTCAACATTAATTTTTCCCTTTTTCGGAGTTTTCGGTTTGACATAAGGATTAAACACTACTATGTTAAACGTATGTCAAAAACCTTAGCCCGTCAGGAACTGGAAGTGATGAAGCTGTTTTGGCGATCACCGTCTGGATACGCCACCGTAAGAGATCTCTATGAAACGATCCGAGAGCGGCGCCAGATTGCCTATACCTCGGTCGTGACGACGCTGCGATCTCTGGAGCGAAAGGGCTTCTTGAGGAAATGGCAGGAGGGCAAGGCTCATGTCTATCAGCCCACGCGCCCCAGGGAAGCTGTGATCGAGGGACTGCTGCAGGACTTCGTGGCCCGTGTCTTCAACGGTTCGGATGAAGCCCTGGTGCTCCACATGTACCGGCAAAAGCGCCTGTCGAAAACCAAACTCCGCGAAATTGAGAAGCTGATCGAGGAAAGCGATTGAGCCCTCAGTTGGTGCTAGAAAATCTCCTTTCCTATACTCTCCAGACGACTGCACTCATTGTCGCTTCCGGGCTTCTGCATCGTCTGCTTCGACTCAATGACGCGGCCATTGTCCACACGAACTGCAGACTCCTGCTGGCGTGCATTCTGCTTCTGCCCCTGATCCAGCCGTGGCAGGCGCCAGCCACACCGTTGGTTCCTGTGCAATCTGAGAGCCAGAGGCCGATCCTGGTTGAGGAACCTACCGAAGTACCTTCTCGTCCACCGGATCGCTTGCCGCTGTCGGAACTCGTCCTACTAGTCCTGGCCGCTGGGATAATCCTTCGGCTCATTTGGCTGGGCATTGGTTACCTCCGCCTGAGGAGCTTTCG
Source organism: Acidobacteriota bacterium (assembly GCA_965218775.1). Lineage (GTDB taxonomy): Bacteria > Acidobacteriota > UBA6911 > RPQK01 > JAJDTT01 > CAUZIZ01. Next base: position 1,154,744 of record CBDCLS010000003.1, read on the forward strand.
AAGGGGCGGTATCCGATGGTTGGACCCACCGTCGTATTTGAGCGCTCTGAGATCCAGACTCGGTGGCTCGGCTGAGGTCTACCATTCCGATCGAGTCCAGGGACCGGTGACCTTCGGCGTCGTCCGGCCTACGATCCTGCTGCCTTCGAGCCTCAGCCGGATGGATCAGCCCTTCCAGGAGTCTGTCCTGTGTCACGAGCTTCTCCACGTAGCCAGAAGGGACTGGCTTTTCCATGTGGTGGAAGAAGTGATTCGCTCGGTGTTGTGGTTTCACCCTGCCATGTGGTGGCTCTTGAATCGAATTCAACTGACGCGCGAGCAGGTCGTGGACCAACGGGTGTTGGCGGTTACCGGTGCCCGGAAAGCCTATTTGCGTTCGCTCTTACGTTTGGCCCAGTTGAAGGGAACAGTCTACGGCGTTCCCGCTCCCCTGTTTTTGCAGGAAGACCAGCTGGGCGCAAGAGTTCGTCTCATGCTTCAGGAGGTGAATATGTCCGCTTCGAGAATCAAAGCGTCATTGGGACTGATCTGTCTTGTACTCATGCTGATTGGCCTTGCTTCCGTGCGAGCGTTCCCGCTGAAGGGCCCCCCTAGCGCCTCGGAGAAACAAGAAGGGACTACTCCAGTACGAGGGCCCATTCGCGTTGGGCCCGGTGTGCTGGAGGGGAAGCTGGTTCACCGGGTTGAGCCGCAGTTTCCAAAGGCAGCGGAGGAGGCCCGTGTCAAAGGCTTCGTAGTACTGGAGGCCCACGTATGCGACCAGGGTCAGGTAAGCGAAGTGAAGGTGCTCCGAGGCCACGCGTTGCTGAATGAGGTGGCCATGGAAGCGGTCCGTCAGTGGCGCTACGAACCCATCACGCTGAACGGAGTCGCGGTTCCTGTCGTCGGAAGCGTCTTCCTCGGGTTGTTCCCACCCGGACAGGAGGAGCTCCAGATGACGCTGCACATGGATCGATCAGGGATCCTCTGGTATCAGGGAGAACGCCTGGAGAGCAAGGCTCTGTTCGATCGCGTCAGGTCGGCAGAGGGATCGATCGTGATCGTCTACGATCCAAAGGTTCCACTGCAGTACCTGGAAGAAACCGTCCAGCTGATGAAACGGGAGGGGGTCTTGCCCCAACTCATTCGAGAGCGGTAGTCCCGAGACTCCAGCCCCAGTACTAACTGCTGATCCTCGAGTTCTTTGATCCAGTTCTCGACTACCGTAATGGTTGGGGTGTCTGCTCGCTCGCCTCTACCCCCGGCCGGTGTTTTCAGGGGAACCTATCGATGCTGTCCTGACATCAAGCGTGCGTTCAACTTTACAGTCCCATCGGACGGTCAGCACTTCGTAGTAGTGCAGGTAACTCTGTGTGAGATTATCAATTGGATTCTGGGTCTTGACAGTTACTACAATTGTGGTATTCTTACTACAAACCAGGAGGGGAAGAATGGCGAAACGCCGCACACTCTCGAAAGCCGAGTGGAAGATCATGAACATCTGCTGGCGTCTCGGCAAGGCAACGGCACGCCAGGTCTACGAGGAGACCCTCAAGGACCAGCAACGCGACTACCGCACCGTCAAGACACTTCTCGACAGAATCGCGGTCAAGGGATACCTCGAGACCGGTAAGCTCGGCCCCCTGGTGCTCTATGCCCCGGCGGTGGCTCGGCGCACTACGCTCTCCTCCGCCATTAGTGAGTTTGTCGAGAACGTGCTCGACCACTCAGTCGCTCCTCTCTACCTGCACCTCGCCGATCAGGGCGAGCTCGATGAGGAGGAAGAGAAAGCGCTTCGCATACTCCTAGACCGACTCGGCGAGGAAGTGGACGATGAGGCAGAACGATGACCTTGCCGGACTTCGAGGGAGTCGCTCAGTTTTGGACTGCGGTCGTCTTCGACGTGAGCCTGCAGTTCTGCTTGCTCGCCGTCTTCGGAGCCGGACTGTGCGTCTTCTTGCGCAAGAGCGATCCGCGGCTGCGGCACCTGCTCTGGGTCCTGGTGCTCGCTCGACTTGCGCTTCCGTTCGACCTGAAAAGCCCGGTGGGGTTGAGCCCGTCGCTCGAATCCAGGTTGCTCGGTGCTGCTTCAACCGGTCTTGCCTGGTTCGCCAGCTCGGAGGAGCCAGCCAACCTGGGTCGCTCCGCCACCGAGGCATTCCCGGGGAAGCCAACCTCAGGCGAGGGCCGGGCCGCCCCTACCCCGAGCGCCGAGCCGGCTCTGCCAACGAATTCGAGCGCGATCGGAGGCATAGGGAACACACTTGAGCTTCCTAAGCTGCTGGTTCTTCTGTGGCTTGGTGGAATCGCGACTTTCGGGCTCCTGCATTGGATGCGCCTAAGAGCGATACGATCTCGTATGAGCAGGGCGCGGCCGACCGATCGCTTGTCCTCGCTCTCGCGTGCGCTGGCCTCCGATCTCGGTCTGAACAAGGAGATCCCGATCCTGGCGATAGCCGAGAGCGAGCTGCGGGGACCGGTTGTTGCCGGAAGCTGGCGACCCACGATTTTGGTACCGGACCGGATCGCCAAGTCCTGGACCGACGATGAGCTCGAGGCGGCCCTGGTGCACGAGCTCATCCATGTCCGAAGATGGGACCCCTGGGTGCGAACAGCGCAGATCGTGCTTCAGACCCTTTACTTCTTTCATCCCTTGGTTTGGTGGGTCAACCGCCAGATCCACCGCGAACGTGAGCTGTGCTGCGATGACGCGGTGGTTCGCTACTACGGAGGAGCTCGGCGGCAGTACGTCGAGACTCTCCTCAGGTGCGCCAGCAGCTCCCGGGTCAGATCACCACTCCGTTCCATCACCATCCCCACCCTCGGCGTCGCAGGCGCCGTCAGCAGGGTCAATCGGAGGATTCGTCGAATGCTGAATCAGAACTATCGAGTCCCGACAACCCTGTCACGATGGGCAGTCGCTTTGATTCTCAGCGCGATGGTGGCCGCAACGGTGCTGCGAGTCCCGAGGCCAGGGGTCACGGTGGTCTCGATCCGGGACAACTCAGCTCGATCCAAACAGTCGGCGCTTACTTCGTCACGGACGACAGCGGCAAGGTCGACTGGGATCGGCGGCTCGCTTGGAGCGGCGATCTAGAGATCGGAAAGCAACTCGAGGGACCGCGGTTCGATGCAGTCGAGATTCCGGAGAGCGTCTCGGGTACGGTTCGAATCCGATGCAAAGTCGACACCGAAGGCCGAGTCAGCGCAGCAGACGTCCTCGCTGGGATCGAACCAGCCGTCGATCAAGCGTTCTTGGACGCCGCGCGAGTAACCACCTTCGCTCCGTCGACGCACAAGGCCTACGGCGCGGTTGGCATCGAAGTGGTCTTTGTCATCGACATCGAACCGCCGAGCCAACCGATGATGAAGCGGGCCAGTCAGGGGGGTGAAGTAGTCGAGCTGGTTCGAGCGCAACGGCCTGGTGAGCTTCGGGGCGAACGTGTCGATCTCGAAGGGCTTCCTCGATACTTGCCGATTCGGGGCCGAGACCCCTTCCCCATCGATGCCCGAACCCCCGTGTCGGCGGACTACAGTTTTGGATTGATGATCGACCAAACCGGGTCCGTGGAGCGGGCCGATGTCACACAGGGCCCGCTGGCGTTTACGCCTCAACGTGAGTTGATCGGCGAAGTCGAGGAATGGTGCGCCGTCCTTTCCGAGTGGCTCCTGTCCTTCCGCTTCGATCCTCTGGTGCACTCGGAGTTGGGGCCGGTGCGCGCCTACGCGATGTTGGACCTTCGCGCCAACGAGCACGGAGTCGAGATCGCAACCTACGCGCCTCCATCCGAAGACTGGCGCAGGCAGCTTGCTTCGCTCTACAGCCTCGACGAAGACCAAGCGCTCAGGCTGATCCCGACGCCCTTTGCGGACGGCCGTCTCGACCTCTTTCGATCGATCGACCCAGGGGGGGCCAGGCGACACCCTGACGGCCCTTCCAGCCTGATATTGCAGTGGTCCGACGACGGACTCGAAGAGAAGAGCTTTGGACGCTGCTACGGCCGCTGTCAGCTCTTTGTGGGTGGGGGACCGAAGGATCACGGAGTTGTCTTGCGGGAGTTGTCCAAGGAGCACGGACCGCGGATCGAGATCGGGCCGGGGCTTGCCGAGCACACGCTCGGTTCGGGTGATGTGGTGATGCGCTCAGGAGCCGCGCTTGCCGAGCTTCTCGACAGTTTTGCCGCTGAGCTCGAACGCCTCTTGCACGTCAGAGTAGGCTGGGACTCGAGCACGCAACCGCAGAAGGTGATCGTCATGCGAGGTCGCTTTGGGGAAATCGCGAGAGACCCTGCGCTCAACGATCAGACCACTCTGCACCTCTATCACGACGAAAAAGACCCTGACCCTAAGCGTGGTAGTTCCTTTACCGCTTCCGATGGCGAGTCTCTCGCCAAGGCGATGCAGATGTTTCTCGACGTGCCGGTGATCGACGAGACGCTGAACGAGCCTCATGATTCCTTCCGGGTTCGTCTGCACAGGTCTGCTCGGAACACGGTGTTCGTCGAAAGCGTGTTGCGTAACCTGGAGGCTCAGAGCGATCTACAGCTGAGCCTCGAGAAAAGACCGACAGAAGTCGTGCGCTTCTCCTTTAAGGAGTAGGTCATCAAAACTGGCCGGCGTCCCATCCAGGTACGGCCCCGGAGCGCGTTCACGAGTTTGAGATAGTAGCATTCCGGGTTGGAGCCGCTTTGCTATGGACCGTCGAGCGGTGCCAAAGTCAGGGGAGAGCCTGCATCAAATGAATCCCGTAGAGTGCCAAAACTCCGCCGACCGGTATCGGATGCTGGTCAGATCCCGTGCCTCTCTTCTCTGATGGCCCGTCAGTCTGACCGGTCTGGAGGAATGGAATAGAATAGCCTTCATGAACTTGCCGTTGAAGTTTCAAACAAGTGGAACGATGCGCCGAGTCTTTGGGAGAAGAAGTCCATCGGTGGGAGCGCGAGACGGCGCAGCCCGACTCGGTTTTGCCCTTGCCCGCAACGCTGTCGGGACGGGGGCGCCTATGCGAGCGCCGGAGAGAATCGTCCGCCGCGGTCGCGCAAACGATATCCAGTAGGGCACAACCACTTGGACGTATGACGCCTTAGCCGGACATCTGCTAGGACGACTTTGGAGAGAGGATTAGAAGGGCCGATGGGAGGCCCACGATCGTCTCAGATTTTGGGACTGGTTTCATGGCAACACCCAAGGAAAAAGGATTGCTCATCGGTTACGGCAGGACTGCAGACATATTTGCCTGGGGGGATAACCAGATACTTAAGCTGTTTCACGAGGATTTCAAGGTTGCCTCAATAAGGGAGGAAGCGAGGATCGGTCGGCTAGTTCGTGATACGGGCCTACCGGTTCCCGATGTTTGTGGAACAGTCGAGGATAGTGGACGGCACGGAGTTATCTACGAGCGCGTGGACGGACCAACCATGTTGCAGCAGTTTTCAAAGGCACCCTGGACTCTCCACAGCTTGATGGGGGTGTTTGCTGATCTTCAGGTCTCGATACATGAACACCGAGTGGCGGAGCTGCCATCACTACGAGAGAAAATGGCAGGGTCTATTGAAAATGCACCATCTGTGCCCGCTAAGATGAAAGAGTCCGCACTCAAACTCCTAGAGGGATGGCCCGACGATGATTTCCTCTGTCACGGCGATTTCCATCCCGACCAGATAAAAATGTCCAAACCCGGTCCAATTATCATCGACTGGATGACTGCGACCAAGGGCAGTCCAGCGGCCGATGTAGCGCAGAGTTCCCTCATCCTTCGTCTTGCTAGCCGAGCATTTTCTGGAGCAGGCCCGCCGTCGTTTTGGCCTTCCACGCCTGAAGCTCAAAAGCCGGGACGTGGGAGTTCTGCAGCACTACAACTGGCCGGGTAATGTCCGTGAACTGCAAAATGTCATTGAAAGAGCGGTCATCAGGGCTCAAGCGGGTTCTTTACAGTTCGACTTGCCTGGGAACTCAAACGATACGCGACTGGAGCCTGATGAAGAGGGCCAACCCACAAGCCATCCTCGAGAGATTCTGAAATACAGCGAACTTAAGCGGCATGAGCGGGAGAATCTACTTGCGGCCCTGGAAAAAACCCGTTGGAGGATCTCCGGCCCAAACGGAGCCGCAAAGCTATTAGGACTCAAACCGACTACGCTGGCATCCAAGATCAGGGCCCTAAGATTGCGTGAGGATTAGAGTCGAGACACAGACATGCAAGGTGTCAACCCAGCATTTGATGAACGAATGATGCGGCGCTGTATCGAGCTGGCCGCTTCTGCTAAGCAGTCCGGCAACACCCCAGTAGGCTGTGCGATCACAATACAGGAGCGGATACTCGCGGAGGCGGAGGAGCAATCTCCTGCTGGCAGCAACCCCTTCGCCCACGCCGAGATTCTTGCCGTCGTGGCAGCGTTACAGACCGTTGGCAAGACAAAGCTGTTAGGGGCGACACTCTACACAACAAACGAACCCTGTTTCCTCTGCTCCTACGCGATCCGTGAGACTCGGATCTCCCGCGTCGTCTTCGCGGTCAAGGCTCCAGGAGTCGGCGGGGCCACATCTGCCTATCCCATTCTGAAGGCCGCTGGAATCGACGAATGGGGGTCACCGCCACAGATTGCGAAGGGCCTTCTAGCTGCCGAATACGTCAGCGATGCACGGCTAGCAAAGGAACACTCCTGAACATCTTTTCCCGATCTGACCGGAACCGGCTGGCCAAACTAAGCGCGTGAACCCGCGGTGAGGGTCCGATTTCTGCCGGTCAGAAATGTGAATTCACTCTGAACTGAACGTCCGCTTCTACAGGATTCTGAAAGTTCTCACTGAAGACAACGTCTACTTCAAACTTGGAGGTGCCAGTGCAGCTCGCCGCAGACAGCTCCCAGAGATCTCCTCGCCTCTTAGCCCGATTCTGTCCCTTAGTGCCGCCGTATTTCGAGGTAGCTCCCTTGTATCTGGCCCCTATCTGCCTGGTGTGTTTGTCTCTAACAGACCGATTAAGATCTAACGAATCAACAACTTGAGTCAGATTACTCGGAACTGATCTTCCATATTTCGACCCAGCGCAGGCATATTCACGTCTTCCAATATCTCTATAGCCACCTGTTCGGGGCGAGAGCCTTCGCCGACCTCTATGTCCTGGGCATTGCTCCGCGGATCGTCATGGACTTCTCCACAACCCTGGACCGGAGTGACTATCCCAAGGCCGTAGAGATCATCCAGAAGTACGAGGAGCCCATTGCCGGGACCTTCCAACGCCTCGGCGGCCACGCCGCCTTCCGTGCCGCCCGGGAGCTTATTGGCCAGGCTGAATCACGGCAGGATCGCTTCCCCCTTAGAACGCTGGGCAAGACGGAGGTTAAGGAGATCGAAACCCTGCTCAACGGCCTAGATATCCTCTAAGACAGTTCGAGACATCCTCCAGGAGAAGAGGCTGGGACCCTTGAACAACATGGGAACCGGGATGATCCCAGTCTATAAGGGGGTCGAGGAACTGTGATCCCGGGACCAGTGTAACCCAAGAATTGACTGAAGCTACTGAAAGGCTAGGACTTAAGGCAAGTTCCCTACTTGGAACCCGCTCGATGTCAGGGTTCTCTTGTAGTCTAAACGTGCGTTTTTGTTTCTTGCGAGGCTGAGCAAGGACAAAACCTTTGGAGGGTGGGATCGTAATATCCCACTACGACCCCACCTGGTTCCCTCCGGAATCAGGTGCGATTGGCCGAAGGGTCTCCACTTTGCAGGTGCCATTCTGGCACCAGGCGCTGACGTGGTCAATCGCTCCCTCCTAATAATCAAGGGAAAGCTAGGGTGGCCGAAGTGCCCCCTGGGAGGAAAAGCACATGGTTAAACCAGTGCAATTGAGAGAGAAACAGGGCAAGGCTCAGGTAGAGATCAAGGCTGATGAAGAGAAACTTTTCGGAGTTTACTCGACGTTGGCCCAGATCGCCCACACGCCGGAGGAGTTCATGCTCGACTTCCTCCACATAGTGCCAAACAGCGAATTAGGAAAGCTGATGGCTCGGGTGATAGTAAGTCCCGGTCATGCCAAGCGTCTGTTGAAGGCGTTGGGAAAGAACATCAGGAAGTACGAGGAGAACTTCGGGACTATTCAGGAGCCACAGCAGCCGGAGCCGGAGATCGGCTTTGTGCAGTAAGCAATGGAGAGAAGAAAATGCCGAAGAAAGATAACTTCAATGTTGTGCCGCACGAGGATGGCTGGGCCGTGAGGAGGGAGGCATCGAAACGAGTCAGTTCGCTTCACCCGACACAAGGTGATGCGATCGATCGTGCCCGAGACCAGGCCATTAGAGAAGAGGGAGAGGTGGTAATTCACCGCCCGGATGGCCGGATCCGCGACAAGGACAGTTACGGGCCCGACCCACATCCACCAAAGGATGAAAAACACTGAAGTGTGTGGCGACGCCAGGAGCAGGAGGCGTCGCTACGCCGTCTCCGAAGAGGGTGATAGGGAAATGTTCGATGTATCTTTTGAAAGCAACGGCCGGCGGGTGAACCCCAGTCAGTTCGGAAACGAGTTAGAAAAACTGATCTTGCAACAGGTCGAGCAGTCCATCAGCAACCACTCCTCCTCAAGCCCAGCGTTTGGGTCCCGTAGCTCGCCCCTACCCCGCGTGCCATTCAGCGAATCCGTTGATCTGCTACGGGGAGTCATGATGCGGTGCGAGGGGCAGCCAAGCTGACCAGAGGGCAGGGAGCCTACTTCCCTGCCCTTTGTGCTCTTCGGCTTCCCTTTTCCCTTCGCAAGCGCTAACCTCTGAACAATCCTCATAGAGGTGAGAGAGGCATCAGGATGAAAAAAAGGTCTTGCCTGGCCCGCGGTTTGGCCCGAATCTGGGTTAGTGCTGCTATTGCTACGGGTCTGGTGTGGAATCCATGTGCAGCACCCGCCTCCGGGGCAGGCTCGCCCGCTCAGGTCATCGAATCAGTAAGTTCCGCGATCTCGGAAGGCGACTTTGCCATTCTGGTTGGACTCGTCGATCCTATCGATCACCCTCGAGTCGTTGCCCACTCGCTCGCCACGAACCAGGGACTGGCCGCTAGCTTCGAAAAGACGGGTCAGTTCGAAGCCCTCCTAGACAAGCATGGGCTGCGTCCCCTGCTGGACCCCGAGGGACCCTACGCGGCGGGTGTCGACGAGACGCGGCAGTTCTTCGAGGGAAAGGCTACCTCAGCCATACTTGCCGAGCTCTACGAGTTCACGAACAGTGCCGGTGGCGGGGAGTGGCTTCATTTGCTCATCTTACCCGCCGGCGAGTACACGAATCTGCGAATCAAAGATGAGCGCGGCGACTGCACGATCGAAGGCGAAGAGGTCCGATTCGTTCGTAGAGAAGGATCTTGGTATCTGGATCTGGATTACCCGGAGGACAACTGAGAGGAATGAGCGACTCACTACGCAGTTGTCAGCAGTCGCCAATCTGTATTGCATTTTCTTGTCAACCTTTGGTTGAACGAACCAAATTCGGGCTTTACCCGGGGAACTCAGAGCCTTAGAAACAGTCCGAGCGGCCGGTCTCGGGCATAGCCTCCAGCACCCGCCCGTAGAATGCGGCATAGACGCCCCGCCGCTGCTGCCTCCCTCGGCGCATCCAATCGCTCATGGTCTGCCTCGGCCCTAGCTCACCGCCGCCTCAGCCCCTGCCGTCGCCACCGCGTGATCGTCCTCAACCGTGCTGCCGGACACGCCGATCGCGCCGACGATCTCGCCAGCGCTGTTCTTGATCGGCACCCCGCCTGGAAAGGTGATCAGACCATCGTTCGAATGCTCGATGTTGTACAGCGAACCGCCAGGCTGCGACAGCGTGCCGATCGCGCCGGTGTCCATGTCAAACATCCGCGCCGTGCGGGCCTTCTTGATTGCGATGTCGATCGATCCTAGCCACGCGCCATCCATTCGCGCGAATGCCTTTAGATTCGTCCCAGCATCGACAACCGCAATATTCATCTTCACACTGAGTTCATCGGACCTCTTGCGGGCCGCATCGACCGCCGCCCGTGCCTGCTGCATCGTGATGTCACTCATAACGTTAAACTCCTCCCACTAATGGTCCTCTCCTAATCAATCTTAACCGACACTCCTCATATCAACTTCGGATCTGAGTTCTTCTGACCCCCCCGTCATGAAGGATCAAAATCTATCAGCTCTCCAACCCTTGAGTCAACGCCACAGCGCGGAAGGTGTTGGGGGCCTGGGTTAAGACCCTCTGGTGGACCCTTAGAATCTGTACTCCAACAGATGAGTGGCGTGGAGTCGGAGATAACTAACGGTTCATGAGGTACTTGTAAGTATTTTCGAGGCGAGAATAGAAGGGCATTACAAGGGGATTCAGGTACCATTAGGAGGCAGAAAGGACGAGGATGGCTCAGCAAAGTGACGGCATTGGGGGATGATTCTGAGCCAGCAGCAGCGGCCCTTCCGCGATCAGTCTGTTGACGGAGGTTATCCTGGGTTGAGAACCAGGATTCTGAAAGTTCTCACTGAAGATAACGTCTACTTCAAACTTGGAGGTGCCAGTGCAGCTCGCCGCAGACAGCTCCCAGAAATCTCCTCGCCTCTTAGCCCGATTCTGTCCTTTAGTGTCGCAGTATTTCGAGGTAGCTCCCTTGTATCTGGCCCCTATCTGCCTGGTGTCTTTGTCTCTCTCCAGGACGTTAAGATCTAATGAAATCAGTAACTTGAATGCAGATTACTTGGAACTAATCTTCCATATTTCGACCTGGCGCAGGCATATTCAGGTGTTGGTGTTTGGCAGGCTCGTACTGCGCGTCAAACGTCGTGAGGACGACGGCTACCTCTCGTCACCCTATTTCCGAAAGCTGGGAATTCGCTGTGGGGCGCGTCCGGTCAGCCACTTCTTTAGCTCTGAGTTCTGCCGTCGGATCATACGCCCGATGAGCATTCGAATGAACGGTGCAGAACCCGATGAGATTTATATGGGTACATTGGGATCCAACATCCGAATGGTGCTCGACAGCTTCGATCAACTACAAGAAGGTGTGCGGCCGGTGTTGGAGTCGTTTGCTCGTGGGGTGAAGGTCCACCTGGGGATGCAGGTGCAATCCCTGGTGGCCGACCGGGGACGAATCAAGGCTATGCGAGTGGTTCACAAAGACGGGCGGATTGAAGACCTGGGTTGTGCGGGTGCCATCCTCGCAACACCGGCGCCGATCGCGGCCCGCCTGTTGCAGGACATCGCTCCGGCACTGGCTCAAGAACTGAAGACGGTCGCCTACTATCCGGTGATGTTGGTTGTGGCAGAGTATGATCGGGAGATCTTCTCCTCTCAGGTGAGGGCACTGGTCTTTGACGAAGGCGAACCCATTAGCAACGCTGGCGCATACGGGATCGACGACCTGAATCTTGTCCGCTACACCTTTAGCGGCCGGGCTGCCCGGCTGCTTTTGCAGGACTCGGTCGAGGTCGAAGACCTGCTGCAACGCGGAGAAGAGGTGCTCAATCGCCACATCACCGTGAACAAGAACTGGCGCAAGGCCTACGTCACTCGGCACTTTGAGCTGGGCCTATGCGCCTATTCTCCGATTCAGGCTGCCTTTCTGGACCGATTGAGAGACTCGTCAAGGGAAGTCAAGAGGTTGGGACTGACGGGGGACTATATCGAAGGAGCGTCCATCGAGGCCTGCTTCCGCGCCGCCCGTTCCTGTGCCGAACGAGCAGTCCAGGAGGAGGGATAGCCCAGGGAGTCTTCCAATGGTTAGGAGCGTCACCGGACCCCGGCAAAAACCGAGGCTGTCACTTCAACACGAAATCCTCATCGCCAAACCCAGGATTGAGTCTCACGTTCGTGTAAGAATACGATTCATAAAGTTCGTCAGACCAATCGAAGGCCCGGATTCTCAAGGGTAGCCTCGACTCCTTGTCGACAGCAGCCTCGACGCGGTAAGCGTAGTATTTGGGTATTCGCAACCTCTTCCCTGCTTCGAGATCGAAGAAATCACGGACGTTTTCATTATTGTGAACGATCACATAGGGATGGATCTCGAACCTCTCAGCTATCGACCAAATCGTATCTCCCATTTTGACTGTATAGCTACGAGTCCGTTGGTTGGGGAAGGTTCCTTCGATGACCCAGACTGGCCTCCCGTCCATGACACTCTCTTCCTTTGGCCGTAGACGGAATTCGGGGTCTTGCTTTCCTTTGCCCAATTCCTTCAGCATGAAATCAATGAGGTTTCCGATCCCAATGTTGCTGATTGTCTGGTGCTGATCCTCCAAGACTCGGGGGGAACGTATCTCGAACTTCTCCGGGGCGAAAAGGCGCTTGAACCAGGACTCAGCGCGCAAGTAGAATTCGGTCGGATTTCGATGCTTCTGGTACACCACCCGTCGACCGGTGAACGGGCCCACAATCCACTCCAGATAGACGTCGAAGGGTTTCCGGAAACGAAGCAGAGTGATTCCTTCCTCACTCAGTTGAGAATCGATACGCTCGATCGTCTTGAGGACCGCTTCGTAGTCGCTAACCTGTTGGTAGTGATCCTTCATCGACGAGAGTATACGCTCGACATCGACTGCCTCGAGCCGTAGCCCCCCAGCCAGAGCAAGCACGGCTCCCAGTATGGCCTTCGTGAACATTGAACGACTCATTCTCACTAGGGTTTTCCGGCCAAGAGCAGGTCCGCTGTCGTGTGTTTCTTTCGGGACGCCCTGGCTAGGGCTGCATGTACTCGCCATGGAAAAAGAGGTGGCCTATCGAACAAGCACACCAGGCGAAGCACCGCGGCTTTCACCAGCACCAGTCGCCATCAGCCTTTAACAATCGCAAGCCTGGTCTTCAGAGTCAACGATATTCCACCGCGCTATGCTGATCTCCCACGGTGTTTAGACGAGGTGGAAAGCGTGTTAGTGTAAGTTCTGAAACTAACGGGCCGACGCTCGACATTACGTGTTAATTCAGTTGTCCTAAGTATAAGGACAATAGATAGGAGACTCTAAGTTGGAAAGGAGTCTACATGCCACGTGAAAAGGAACAGCCGTTCCGCAGCTTAATTCTGGCGAGCCCCCTAGAACCAACCACCAGGAAGCGCTATGCCGTGTTCTCGACGGAACTCCCTCTGCGTCTCTGCATAGGCCTTTGGCTCACAGATCTACCCCATGCTGGAATGGGGAACTTCATCTACATGCCGGGCAGTCATCGGAACCAGGATTTCGAGCAGTACTACACCCACGAGAGCGTCCCGGGGGAAGTCCCGCTTGTGGTTCCCGCCGGAACCATGACGGTGATGCACTGCGGGACCTGGCATCGAGTCGACGTCAACAAGACGGACGTGATCCGAAAGAACATTTTCGTGAGTCATAACGTCCCCGCAGAGCGGGGAGCTTGGCGGTTGTGAGCCGCCCCAAGGGCGGCCAATCTTTACTCGTTAGAACAAGCCGTCGTCCTTACCGTCGAGGTGATCTTGATGTCGGATGTATTTGCGAATCTGCTTCTCTTCGAATCCAACCGTCGAGACCGCATAGCCGCGCGCCCACAACTTTTCGCCGTTGAAGTTGCGCTTCCTGCCCCCAAATTGGCGTGCCACCGCAATCGCGCTTTTCCCCTTGAGGTAGCCGATCACCTGAGCCACCGAATACTTCGGCGGGACCTGGATCAACATATGCACATGGTCTACTACCATGTGTCCTTCCAGGATGGTGCTCTCCCTTTGCCTCGCCAATTCTCGCAAGACCGGGCCCAGAAACTCTCGAATCTTTCCGTACAGCACTTTCCTTCTCCCTTTGGGGACAAACACGATATGGTATTTGCAGTCCCATCGGGTATGGCTTAAGCTCTCATATGACATGCTTTATGCCTCCTTTGTGGGTACCGCCAAGCCCCAAAGGAGGCATCCTATTACTGAATCTAAATGTCAAACCTGGAAAGTCTCACTGGTCAAACCAGTGGCTTACCTGTCTTCGAGTTACTGCCCCTCCTGGCTCTGGGAGGGAGATCGGCGGCAATGCGATCCCCAGTGGATCGAGACGCTGAACCGGGAGCAGCGGATCATCATGCGCCGCTTCCCGACGGCCCATGACCGAACCAATCCCCAGGCGGAGGATGTGCCCCTCTTTCTGGCTCGGGAGACGGGAACCGACTCTGACGCCGATGCCAACTTCCAGGTCCCTCTTCGGATCCGGAAACGCAAAACGATGCCAGAGAAGCTGGCGAGCTGACTCTCCATCTGCTGGGGAGTGACGGAGTGCAGTTGTCAGACGACTTGCGCCGTGGTCTACGCTTCGTAGAACCAGGACTCAGGCACTAGATTCAGCCTAAGATCCTTCTGAGTCTCTCGCTCTCGTGGCGAGAGCCGAGTCCTCACCTTCACGATCCAGTCCCTGGCTCCCTCTTGACCAGAACCATCCAGGAGATCAGGACTAAAGCCACTCGCCCCGTAGCTTGGCCTTGTGGACCAGCATGCGCATCTTGTCCTTGTCGGTTATGAATGGCTCGTACCTATCGAGGAATTCAGCGAGGCTTTCGTCCACTGTCGCTGTGCTCGTGTCGATGGTGAACTTGTTCTTGATCGACGACCGCTCGAACTCCTCTTCAAAGCGCTGGAGCACGTACTCCAAATCCTTGTCCTGCACGAGGGCGTCCTCATGCGGACTCTCCTTCATACGACGGCGGATGACATCGGGCTCGGCCTTGACCAGGACGCTCACCGTGTGTGGCGCTATCTTGAGAATAGCCTCCTCGATATGGCCCACGTTCCGTACCCGGTCCGAGTACTGACCAGGACCGCCGTAGCCGTAGTACAGCGGCGCGTAGATCGCCTCGTCCACGTGCATGCCTATGATGTTGTGGTCGGGCATGTTGTGGTAGAAGGAGGGCCTGACGTGGTAGTCCATGTGGTAGCGCTGGAACATCTCCTTTAGCTGTGGCGAAAGCGCCTGGAACTGTTCCCTCTCCTCGCGAGACAGTCCGACCGTCGTAGGATCGGGTCCCTTCCCCGCGGCCCACTCTTCGTACAGTCGAGTTGTCCTGGCGAGGTCGTCCGCCGCGGGATGGTTGACGTGTGGAATCTTCCAGTGGTCGTGGAACCAGTGATGCCCGCCCATTACGCTCGCTGCCCACTGGGATATGGACCAGCCCAGCGTCGTGGTGCCTACGTATTCACAGCCCGTCAATATCACGTGCATGGTCTACCTCCCTCGGCCTCTCCTTTTCGCCACGGGGACGTATCCTACACCTGAGAGACGGCGAATACCGACGCCGCCTCGAGACACGCGTACTCGTCGAGGCCGCAAAACGGAATCTCGAACGCTTCCCCGAGGGCCTTGTGTTCCGGCTTTCCGAGGAGGGGTTCGAAGATTGGAGATCACAACCTGTGATGTCCAATCCCTCCCTCAAGACGGGGTTGCGCCGTCGGCCCTACACGTCCACTGAACATGGCGCCGTGATGCTCGCAAGCGTCCACCGAAGCGCGACAGCCATCCAGGTCAGTGTCCAGGTCGTGCGGGCCCTTGTGCAGCTACGAGAGGGCTAGCAAGGAGCTCGCTAAGAAGCTCGACGAGCTGGAGAGGAGAGTCTCCCGACACAGCCAACACATCAAGGTCGCCTTTGACGCCATCCGGAAACTGATGGCTCCAGAGAAGCCGCCACCCAGCCGGCGGATCGGCTTCCAGGCAGAGAAGGGCAAGTATCGGTCTCGAGAAACGAGGTGCCAGATCATCTGGCACTTCGAACCAAACCGACAAAGAGCAGGATCAACTTCCCTGCTCCTTTTTGGTAGCCAGTCCCTAGAGCCCGGTAGCAAAACTTTGCTATTGCAGTCTGCAAGAGCAACCTGACTCCCACGGTCTCTCGGGGTCACGCCCGAGTAGTAGCCTTCACGTTTGAAACCCGTCTAACGGTGCGCCATGCTAGGCCCCGTAGGGTACCAAAACTCATCACATGCGTCCCGCAGTAGCTAATCAGGGGGACCGGTAGGTGTTGGCCCGTTTGATGTCGCGATGGACCAGTCCATGATGGTGGGCTTCGGTGAGAGAGCGACACACCTGCTCCAGGAAGAGGACGGCGCGCTCGGGCGACACGGGACCAAAACGCCGGACGAGCGAGTCCGAACATCTGGGGCAAGGAGTAGCCGCGCTTGACCCCATCTTTTCCTGTGATAGCACAGATCTGACCGTACAAGCAGTGTCGGAGTAGATCGTCCCCTGAGCGGCCGCTGCCGCCTGAGGCTGTGTGAAAAGTCATTCATGATTTCGGATTTGAAATTTTGACTTCATAGGATCGCGTGTAAGCCACGATCTCCGTCGTAGGAAGGGTAAAGAGACCCCTAAATCAAAGAGGTTTTGGACTTTTCACACAGCCTCAGGCCAAGAGCAGTCATTCCGCGCAGACCAAGCGGGCATGCGACCACGAAAAGCTTGTGGCTGAAAAGAATGGGTCGCCTTTTCGAGAAACAAGGACAAAGATGGCAGTTTCAAGCACACGACCAGCTTCGCAGCGAACGACATTCCGAGTGTCAGCGGGAAAGGCGGATTGAGTTCCGCCTATCCTTCCGATTTCTATATATGCCGTCCCCTGAGATTGCCCTTCCAGACCCAACGATCTAGTATTGCCTGGGTTGCGTAGGTTCCGCTGTAGCCTAAAGATGCATATTGAATACGCCACCCGATTTAGCATGGGCCGCCGAGGCGGATTCTGTCACCAGAGTTCTCCTCCCGCTTCTTGAGACGAGGACGGCATGAGCTACAGGATTCTTTTCGCGTTAGCCACCGTTCTTGCCTTGGTTGGCGTCTTTTCCCCGGTTCGACCCCAAGAGCCCGTGCCGCCGTCCGCCACTGTGTACGAGAAGCTGGATGGGCTGGTGGCCACCGTTCGGGTGGTGCGGGATTCTGACGGAGTGCCCCATATTTTCGCCGAGAACGATCACGACGCAGCATTCATGGTGGGATATCTTCATGCCCAAGACCGCTTGTTCTCAATGGACCGGTTTCGCCGATTCTTCAGCGGGACCTTGGCCGAGCTAGTGGGGGAGTCCGCATTGGAGGGAGACATTCAGATGCGTACCCTCGGTTTGAGACGATCGGGTGAGGCCTCGTGGGAAGCCTCCTCACCTGTCCTGAAGGATCTAATACAAGCTTATTCAGATGGGATCAATACCTCCCTGGACGATCCGAGTCGCCCTCTGCCTCCCGAATATGCCGTCCTGGAGCTGACGGACATCCCTCCCTGGACACCCATCGACACCCTGACGCTGGCCCAGGGGCTGGTGTTTGGGCGTTCCTTTACTTCGGACATTCCTCTGACCCTTGCCCTCGAGGCCCATGAGGCTGCGGGAGAAGAGTTGGGATTCGATGGGACCGCACTGTTTTACCAAGATGTTTTTCGAGTTGCTCCCTTTGACACCACCCTATCGATCCCCCGTGCCTCTACCGATGCTGACGAGAGTTCCTCTCAATCGGGATCCAGGGTCTTTCCCGGGTCAAACCTGAGGCTTCATGATGCGATCAAACCCGAAACCCTGGAGCTGGCTCGACGTTACCGGGAAGCGGTGCGGAGAGTCCCCTGGCTGGATCGACTCTTCAGCGGGGACCGATCCGGCACCGGCAGCAACTGGTGGGTTATCGGCGGAGATCATACGGAATCAGGCAACGTGATGCTGGCAAACGATCCCCACCTGAGCTTGGGGATTGGGAGTGGCTTTTACGAGACCCATTTTGTTGTCTCCGACGACCCTAATTTCGGTCCCATGAATGTCACTGGAGTCTCTTTTGCTGGGGCACCCTTCATCGTCCAGGGTTGCAACGAGCGGATCTGTTGGGGAAGCACCACCAATCCGCTGGATGTGACTGACACCTTCGAGGAAGAGCTGGTTGTCGATCTGATCCAGCAGATTCCGACCCACACGCTGTTTGAGGCCGAGAGGGAGCCCCTCGTCGTGATTCCCCAGACTTACCGAGTCAACCAAGTCGGCAACGGGACCCCGGATGATCTTGAGACGGCCAATGTGGGGAACCTCAGCGGCGGGCTGACCTTCCTGGTGCCCCGGCGCAATATGGGACCCATTGTCTCGGTAGACCTTTCCCAGTTCCCCAAGGTCACGGCACTCAGCGTTCAGTACTCGGGTTTCTCCGCAACCCGCGAGGGGGAAGCATTCTTTCGTTGGTCACGTGCACGCAATCTCGAGGATTTCAAGGAGGCACTCCCCTACCTCGACGTCACTTCCCAGAACTTGGCTTATGCTGATGTTGAGGGGAATATCGCCTATTTCACGGACAGCGAAATACCGCTGCGGGAGGACCTGCAGTCGGGCCAGGTGGATGGCTTGCCCCCGTTCTTCATCCGCAGCGGAAACCACCAGTTCCAGAACGAGTGGCTGCCACTGGAAAACCCACAGTTACATCAGGTCTTGAACTTCGAGCTGCTGCCTCTGGAAGAGATGCCTCAGCTCATCAATCCGGGCCAGGGCTACCTGCTTAACGCAAACAACGACCCGGTGGGAACGACCCTGGACAACGATCTCTTCAACCAAACGCGAAAAGGTGGCGGCATCTACTACCTGAACCTGGGCTACGCGAGTCTTCGTGCGGGGAGAACCAGACGCTTGATTGAGCAACAGCTAGCGGACGGGGGGAAGTTCTCGCTGGACGATATGATCCGCCTCCAGAGCGACAACCAGCTGCTCGATGCAGAGGTTTTCACGCCCCCTCTCTTGAGGGCTTTCGCCAACGCCCAGGACGAAGCAGCTCCTCCTCTTCTGGCAGCATTGGCAGCGGATGCGGGAGTGTCCGAGGCGATGGGACGATTCGCCAGTTGGAACTTCACGACTCCCACGGGAATTCAGGAGGGCTACGACCCTGGAGATGAACCAGACAAGCTGCCCGAGCCCAGTCCCGAGGAAATTGGGAACAGTGTTGCTGCAACTATCTACAGTGTCTGGAGAGGGCAGATCGTCCAGAACGTATTGGATGCCACTTTAGAACGGTTGGGACTCGGTGAATTCCATCCGGACAGCGAGCGCTCACTGTCGGCGCTGAGAAATCTGCTCGATCATTTTCCCACGAATCAGGGTGTCGGAGCCTCTGGAGTGAACTTCTTCCAAGTGGAGGGAATTGACTCACCAGAAAACGCCCGGGATTTCCTGATCTTGAAGAGCCTGGATGACGCCTTGGATCTCCTCGCCAGTGATTCCTTCGCTACCGCTTATGGAAGGTCAACCGACCAGGAGGATTATCGTTGGGGAAGGCTGCACCGCATCGTGATCGACCACCCCCTGGGTGATCCTTTCAATATTCCGGAAGCCGGCGGATTCTCCCATCTGTCGCCTGAGCTGCCGGGTTTGGCCCGTTCCGGCGGGTACGAGACGGTTGACACCGCAGCTCACGATGTACGAGCGGTTACCCCCACTGATTTCATGTACATCGTTGCTCCAGCGCGGCGCTTTGTGGCCGAACTGTCCCCCAGCGGAATCAAAGCTTTTCAGATCATTTCTGGAGGACAAAGTGGTGTGCCCGATACGCCCTTCTTTTCGAACCAGTTGGCCCGCTGGTTGACGAATCAATACCATCCGATGCGGATCGCTCCGGCCGATGTGGCAAGTGACGAACTCTCAGTTGAGGTCTTCACTCCCAGGGTTTTCCGCTATTTTTTCCCGTTTTATCAGGGAGACAGCCGAAGCTTCACCGGCATCGCCATCAGTAGCTTGATCGAGTCCCTGATGAACCTCGAGTTCCTGGCCTTCAACATGTCCGGAAGCGAGACGCCTTTCCCCGACAATCCGCGTAGAACGGAACTTGAGGAGGGCCGGCAGTTGGCCCTCCTGGGACACGAGCTCTTCGGTGTGCCGGCTTCGAGCGAACAGGCCGGCTGGATCGAGCTGCAGGCGACCCCCGTAGGCGCAGTCAATACTTTGGGTCCCATTCTCGGTACGTTCACTCAGTTTGGATCCTTCGACTTGAGTCGTCTCGACGGTTCCGTAGGCTTCACCGATCAGTCTCGAAGACTCATCCTGACTCGGGTCTTCCAAGGCTCCAATGCCTTCCGGGGAAGGTCGGCAACGACGCTCCTCAGCGTCGCCAATCCCAACGCCACGCCTGTCACGGTAGAACTCGCCTGCATCCCCACGGGCCAGGGCCAATCTGCCCTGAGCGGAGTCTCTTCCCAGTCAGAGGTCCTCCTTCGGCGGACCTTGGAGATCCCGGGCAAGGGGTTCGTCTTCGGCTCACTTCCTGAGATCCTCGAACAGGATCTGTCCGTTTCCGGCGGTTACGTCGAGCTGGGAGTGAGAGAAGGGCAAGGGGTGGTGGCCTTTGAGCTGGTTCGTCTCGACGACCAGGATACGGTGCTGGGCCTAAATGCCTCGTTCGCCTCCAGCGGCCCCGAACTCTTCTCCGCTCAACTGGCGAGTGGACCCGAGGTGTTCACAAACGTCAAGTTCGTGAACACGAGCGACGAAGATCGAGAATTAACCATTAGTCCCATAGCAGAGGATGGCACCACTCTGGCGGACGCTGCCACGGTGAACCTGGGGCCGGGCCAATCCTTTGAACAGGATGTGGCAGAGTTGTTTGGTTTCGGAGACGCCGATGGGGCCCTAGCATTGCCTGGCATTGGAAGTCCCATGGCAGGCGGGACGACCCAAGGGACAACGGTGGTTGGCTCCATGCGGGTCGAAGTCAGCGGTGGCGGAGTGGTTGGAGACGTAATCTTTGGCGATCCCGTTGAGCTTGGATATGCCGCCGCGCTTCCGCTGCAGACGACACCCTTCACCGAAGCCGTGTTTAGTCAGGTAGCGAATATGCTTGGGTTCTTCACCGGAATGGCCTTTTTCAACACGGGGATGCAGACAGCCGAAATCAGGATTCAGATTTTCTCTGCGGACGGCGTCCAATCCGGAGATGTTACGGTGTTGCTAGGACCTGGAAAACGGATCTCAAAACTGGTCTCAGAATTCGATCCAGCTACCGCAGGTCAGGCCCGAGGATTCATTCGGATTATCTCCAGCCAACCGCTGATCGCTCAGCAGTTGTTCGGGACCTCTGATCTGAGCTTGCTGTCGGCCACCCCGCCTACAATCGTTCAGACCCGAGGTGCGTTGGTATCAGCGATGTAGCTACACGCTAAGCTAGTCAAATCAATCGATCTGACACAAAAAGGAACAAGGATTTCTACTCTGTCGTTCGTCTGGAATGGGGCTGGCCCAGAGAGAGAGGTCTAGTTGTAGCGTCTAACGAGAGGACCGGACCCTCGGCTCAGCATTCGGTGCTTCTTCAGGGAAGTGTTGTTGAGCGCGGAGTACTCCCCAGCAAGACTGCAGTGAGAAGGGCCTTTGGGCAGGAATATTCGTTGCTGCATACATGTTTGATCACAGAAAAGTCACAGGAAATCGAGGTAGAATCACACGTTGCGGGGCTCCCGGTGGAATTCAACAACACTTCCCTGAAGAAGCACCGGAAAGTCATGGTCCGGGCAAGCGACGATGAATAAGACCTTCAGACGGTTCGCTCGGTTCGCTTGCATCATTGGACTGTTCTGCGCGCTAAACGGTAGTCTCGTGCTGGCACAATCGAGTCCCGTACGAGTCGCGGATGTGATCGGTGGCCATGTTCACCCCGCTCTGTGTGTTGTTCCGAGCGGAGACGTCCTCGCCGTCTACAACAAGCAAGGTGGCGGCGGCAAGGAGCTGTTGCTGTGCCGGTCCTCCGACGGTGGAAAAACGTGGACTTCGCCCGTCACGATCCCTGTCATTAAAGATTGCTCGATCTACCCTGGATCGCTTACGACTCTCAGCGATGGACGTGTCGTGTTGCACTGGTCGTGCTATCAACGGGAGGGAGGAAAGCTGTGGAGGACGCCCCAGTTTTGCCTCAGTAATGACGAAGGTCGAACGTGGACCACGCCCAAGAATCTGCCGATCGATGACTTGACAAACTACAGTTGCCTACGACACCCCGTGGTTGAGTTGTCCGACGGCAGCTGGGTTTGCCCACTCTACGACCGGACCGTCGTCTACGCACCCGATTCGCATATCGCGAAGCCGTTTGGTGACGGCCGGAATCATGGAATGGTGCCGATCGTCAAGACTCAGCGGGGAACACTGATCAGCGGAGCCCCGGAAGCAAACGCAAAGGTACCTGTCGGCGTCCCGGGCACGATCGTACGGGGGTTGCGCTCAACGGATCATGGTCAGTCATGGGACGCCTTACACGCTTTTCCCTACTTCGGCGTAGCGGGTTACGACTTGACGGTCTTGAACAATGGTTGGGTTGTGCTGACGTCCATCGTTTACGGAGTCGGCCGCGATGGCGAGTGGTCGTACGAATTGATTGTCTCTCGGGATGACGGTCGTAGTTGGGGTGTCGATTCCGGTGTCGAGATCTATAGTCCTGGACGTCGGATCTTGGGTCGCGGCTGGCCACGTACAGTGCAGATCGACAAGGAAACGTTGGGGACGCTGTTTTACGACCTAGACCCGGATCAGCCAGGCGGCCCGGGAGTGTATTTCGTCAGGACGCCGATTCGCGAATTGCGTTAGCGCGGTGAAAGTCAAGGTGACGCTTGCGCGGAGGGTAGATTCAAACCCTTAGCGCCTGCGTTACTTATCACCGGAAGAGATTCCGAAGAACAAGGCTCCGCCGTAAATCAGCTTGGAATCGCCGAGCTTCGGCGAGCTGCAAGCTGGCTTCGCCCTCCTCTCGGTGGCATCCAAAAGCCCAAGGGTGCCCTGATTTGAGTCGGGTCAGGAGTTCGAGGAAGCTGTCGCTGGCGCTTCGATCGGAAATAACGTAACCGATACCGTGATCACGAAAGGCGGTGGCAGAGGGATAAAGCAAAGCTCGTTGGGTCCTCCCCCACCGGGATCGACACCGGCGCGATACGGGAGTCCTCCTCGATAGGAAAGCTCGTACCGACCTGGGATCACACAGGCCTCCGCGGCCTCAGGGCCTAAGGCACCTGGCTATCTTGAGTGGGTTCGACGGCTAGCTAGTTCCCATCCCAAGGACTTTAAATAGCTGAAAATGAAGGAGTGAGGTGGGGATGTGGCCTCCCTTTTTTGTCAGACCTCTTTGTTAATCTTTTGGTGCGAACAAATTGAAAACAAAGAAGTTAACTCGAAAAAGGAGGCCCAACGTTGCGCCAGAAAACGGAAGAACGACTCCCCCTTTGCCACATTTTCCCCGACCACCAAATGGCCCGGGAACTGGAAAAGATCTCCGAGATCCTGGACCACAATCCCCGGATCTCGGCCTTAGTTTTACAGGATCTATGTGACACTTCCAATCCGCAGAAAGGCGCCAGCGGACTCAGTGCCGAGTTTGTCCTACGAGCGACCCTCGTCAAACAGCTGCACGGCTTCAGCTACGAGCAGCTGGCCTTTCACCTACTCGACTCCCAGAGCTTCCGCAGTTTTGTGCGTCACCCCCTGGGCTGGATGCCGAATAGGTCCACCCTGCAGCGCAATATCTCGAAGATCTCTGAAGCCAGCTGGAAAGAGATCAATACCGTCTTGGTGGGCTGGGCCGCTCAGAAGGGACTGGAAAAGGGCCAGCGCATCCGCCTCGATTCGACCGCCGTCGAGAGCGACATTCATCATCCGACCGACAGTGCCCTGCTCGACGATGCGGTGCGCACGGTGAGCCGGCTTCTGGGACAGCTCAAGGAGCGACAAGGCGCGCTCGAAGCCGAAGGCCAGGCGTCGACGGCGGTGGTCTTTACCAACCACAGCCGACGAGCCAAGCGGCGGGCTTTTCAGATCGCCAACGGCCGAGGAGCCAAACGCCAGCGCGCCTATCGCGATCTGTTGAAGGTCGCCCGCAAAACCTACGGCTACGGCCTCACGGCCTTGCAAGCCGATTTGCCGGCCGCCGACCTGCTGACCGTGGCGCTGCTGGTCTCCTTGGAGCATTACCTGAAGCTGATGGCCCGGGTCATCGATCAAACGGAGCGACGCGTCCTGCGCGGCGAGACCGTGCCCGCCGCCGAGAAGGTCTTTTCGATTTTTGAAGAGCATACGGACATCATCAAAAAAGGCCAGCGCGAACCGACCTATGGGCACAAGATCTTTCTGACCGGCGGTCGCTCGTCGCTGATCTTGAACTGTGAAGTCCTGGCTGGAAACCCGGCCGATGTGGGTCAGCTCCAACCCTTGCTCGGAGCCCATCGAGAGGTCTACGGTCGCTATCCGCGTCAGATGGCGGCGGACCGGGGCTTTTACAGCCAAGCCAATTTGACCTGGGCCAAAGGGGAGGGCATCCAGGATGCCGCCTTTGATCGCAAGGGAAGTCTGCCGATCAGCGAGATGGTGCGCTCCAGCTGGCTTTACAAACAGTTGAGACGTTTTCGCGCCGGCATTGAGGGTTGTATCTCGTGGCTCAAGCGCGTCTTCGGGCTGGACCGCTGCACCTGGAAAGGCTGGGAGCACTTCCAGCAGTACGTGCAGGCTTCCGTGGTCAGCTACAACCTGCTCGTTCTGGCCCGTTTGCTTCCCTGAGACCGTTGCAGCCTCTTGGAACCCAAAACGCTCGGAGCTGCGGCCGCAGTGTCTGCAAAATCCAGCTCCGTCATCCTCCTGCTGGCGAAAAAGGGTCCACCGAGCACAAAGTGGTCTTTGCCCGCTGCCTATGGTATATTAAGTATCTTAGAATCAGCTAATTAACAAAGCTTAAAAGTCAATTCTGGGATGGGAACTAGCTAGACGTCCTATTCGGGGGTCTTTCTCTACCTATCTGCCCAGTTTCCGGGGCATATTTCAATCGATCAGGCCGAAGATAAGTAATTCGTTAGAAAGGGGTTAGCGAACACTGATTGACCCTGCAGTTTGGCAAGCATTGCTGGACTCCAGAGAGAGAGCAGTGTTGCAAGGTCAAGCTCTTCGTGATGCGCTCTCGGTACTCGGGAAAACCCTTTGTGCGCGCCTATCCCTGGGAGCGTCAGGAGATGTTCTTTGACGCCCATATGCACGCCTTCCGCTCCTACGGAGGAGTCTTCAGGGAACTCATCTACGACAACCTCACCCAGTCGGTGAAACGAATCCTGCGGGGCAAGAAGCGCCTGGAGCAAGAACGGTTCGTGTCGTTTCGGAGTCATTACACCTATCGGGCTCGCTACTGCACTCCCGGGCAAGGACAGGAAAGGAAGACATGAATATGCCTGCGCTGGGTCGAAATATGGAAGATTAGTTCCGAGGAGTCCGCATTCAAGTTGCTGATTCATCGGATCTTAACGTGCTGGAGAGAGACAAAGGCACCAGGCACATAGGGGCCAGACACAAGGGAGTTACCCCGAAATACGGCGGCACTAAGGGATAGAATCCGGCCGAAGAGACAGGAGATTTCTGTTCATCGTCGTCGGCGAGCTGCACTGGCATCTCCAAGTTTGAAGTAGACGTCAGCTTCAGCGAGAACTTTCAGAATCCTGGTTCTCAACCCAGGATAACCTCCGTCAACAGACTGATCTCGGAAGGGCCGCTGCGGCTGGCTCAGAATCATCCCCCAATCCCGTCACTTTGCTGAGCTATCCTCGTCCTTTCTGCTCCCTAATGGTGCCGGAATCCCCTTGTAATGCCCTTCTATTCTGGCCTCGATGATCATTGCAAGTGCCTCATGAACCTTCAGTTATCTCCGATTCCACGCTACCCATCTGTCGAAGTACGGCTTTTCGGGGTCCGCAAGAGGGTCTTGGGGGGTGGGGCTTTCAAGAGCGCCTCAACCGCCCTCTGACTCTACCCTCACGATCCTGACCGCGGCGCCGGGGCGCAGGCGTTCGTTGCCTTCGACCACAACCGAGTCACCCTCCTGCAATCTGCCGGTAACTTGAATCAGCGGGCCGTCCGCTACGCCGATCTCCACCTCGACGGGGTGGGCCGTAGCCTGCTTGGTCTCAGCGTCGGTCTTGACGATGAAGACGAGAGGAGTGCGTCCCCCTAGTACCAGGGCGTCCTTGGGAACAAGCAAGGCAGAGTGTGGCTTGCCGACGGCCAAGAGCACCCGCGCCAGCATGCCCGCCTTTAGCAGATGGCCATTGCCCTGGCGTGGGTTGTCAACCCGGAGCTTGACCGGAAACGTACGCGAGCGCAGGTCGGCCTGGGGAACGATGCGTACCACCCTTCCCTGCAGCGGCTGCTCCAGCTGCTCGAAAATCTTTCCGTCCAGCGCCTCCACCTGTACTGGCTGGACTGTTCCAACCTCCAGGTAGGGAATGTGGGTTTCGGGAACTGAGATCTCGATTTCCACCGGATCCAGCTCGACCACGTCGACGACCGGATCTCCCCGTCGAATCCAAGCCCCTATTTCGGTATGTTTCTTGACCACATAGCCATCGAACGGCGCTCGAATCGTATGTTTCCCGAGGAGATCCTGAAGGCGTCGAATCGCTTCCTGCTGAGAACGTACCAGCGCCCTGGCCTGGGCAATCTTCTCCGGTCGAGGTCCCTGTACCGCTAGATCGTAGGCGGCCTGGGCACCCAGGTGACCCTGCTCGGCGGCGAGCCAGGCCGAGATGGCTTCATCCAACTCATCCTGGGACACGGTGCCGCTTTCGAAGAGCGACTTCATGCGCTTGTATCGGGAACGCGAGTACTCCATCACCGCCCGGGCGTCGAGCAACCGGGCCTTGGCTTGAACGATCTCCTGAGGCAGGGATCCATGCTCCAATTCCGCCAATTCCTGCTCTCGGACATCGAGCTGAGCTCGGGCAGCCGCCAGCTCGATCTCCAGGGTCTTGGAGCGGAGTCTTGCCACCGGATCACCCTTCCGGACCTCTTCCCCGTCGTTGACGAAAACCTGACGAACTCGCCCATCCACGCCGCTGCCAACAACGGTTCGCCGAGAAGGCAGTACGCTTCCGATAAAGGTCTCTCCTGCCGTCACCTCACGCTGGACAACAGTCGAGACCACAACCGGAACCCCGCCTCCCTGAGCCCATCCAAGATGGGACAGAAGCAGGACGAACAAGGCAAGAAGAGCAGTGCCCCTGGCGGCCTGGTAGTGCCGAGAGCCGGGAAGGTCTTGAACGACCGGATTGTTCCCTCCGAAAACCTTCTCCGCAGTCCTCATCTTGCCAGAATAGTATCAGGTTGCGTGCAGCTTCGTCGGCCTTGAAATCAGCCCTCTGAGGGATTCTTGCGAGACGCCACAAGAGCCCGAGAGTGGGTTTCGAGGGTGAGCGCGGCCTACTGTTCCAGAATGGACCTGGAAAGGAAAACAGGCTCGTAGAATCCTGAACAACAAAGAGGAAACAGGACTCTGTGACGTCACTCGAAAAGGGTTTGACCTTAGACCAGCATGGAAATCGAGGCTAGCTGAAAAGCCAGGTTGCGATTGTCGCCGGATTCTCCCGCAGCGCTTGGATTATACGTCTCAGAGCAATGTAGCCGCATGTTGGCTTCCGTATTCGCGTCGATGGTGGCGCTCAGATCCCATTGAAACGGGCCGACGCCTGCCTCTCTTTGAAAATGAGCTTCGCCAACCTCAACAGTAAGCTGTCGAGTCAAGGGGCAGGAATCGGGTACATATCCATCTATGCGAATGGCGCTGATAGGATGTTCGACGCTGAAGCGAAATTCGAGATCTGCTCCAACCCAAGAATCCTCCCAGAACCCTTCAGCTTCGCCTATCTGCTGCACATAGCCCTTGAGAGGTAAGCGCTCTCGAATGATTCGCTTGAGAGTATGCAGCTGCTGTACCAGTTCTTCGCGGCCTTCGTTTAGCGTCTGCGTCTGCTGAAACAACTTCCCTCGGTCTTCGTTCAACTGTTCAATCGTTGCCGAGAATTCTAGCTCTCGTTCATTCAGGTACTTCATCTGCTGATCTCGCCTGGAGATCAGCTCGTGGAGAGTATCGGCGTCCGGTTGGGTGAGCCTCCTACCTGCTGCAAAATGTTTGCGGCGTCACCCTGGTTCCTGGAAAAGGTGGTGTCTTTGAGGTTCGGCTGAACAGCGAGACTCTGTTTTCTCGAGAGCGGGAGGGGCGCTTTCCAGAATCGAAGAAGCTCAAGCAGCTTGTCCGTGACCGCATAGCCCCACAGCGTGATCTTGGGCACAGTGACCGCTGACGAGAGTCATGCCCAATCCAGCTCCATTCCTCCACTCTCCTAACTGCTCTCTCCCTGGAGTCCAGCAATGCTTGCCAAACTGCAGGGTCAATCAGTGTTCGCTAACCCCTTTCTAAGGAATTACTTATCTTCGGCCTGATCGATTGAAATATGCCCCGGAAACCGGGCAGATAGGTAGAGAAAGACCCCCGAATAGGACGTCTAGGCGTCGGACCCACTCAAGGTAGCCAGAGCGCAGATTGGAGATTCCGATACCCGAGACTCAGCCGCCGTAGGGTGGAGCACTGGTGCCCTCTACGTCAGTGAGTTGTGGCGAGGCCTCAGCAAGAAGCGGAGCGGACAAGGTCTAGAAGGGCAGAGATGGGATCAGGAACACTCAGGCTCGTTTGCTAAGAAAGGATCACCGGCCGTGCTGGATACGGGCGATAGATCCTGGGGGTCTCAGAAGTCTGATCGTGGCCCCATGTCCGGCGCGTGGTTGGCGCCCTCCACGCTGCTCCTGCAGCATCGGCCACTGGGCAGCTGGCCGTTTCTCATCCAAAAGCCCAAGGGTGCCCTGATTGAGTCGGGTCAGGAGTTCGAGGAAGCTGTCGCTGGCGCTTCGATCGGAAATAACGTAACCGATACCGTGATCACGAAAGGCGGTGGCAGAGGGATAAAGCAAAGCTCGTTGGGTCCTCCCCCACCGGGATCGACACCGGCGCGATACGGGAGTCCTCCTCGATAGGAAAGCTCGTACCGACCTGGGATCACACAGGCCTCCGCGGCCTCAGGGCCTAAGGCACCTGGCTACCTTGAGTGGGTTCGACGCCTAGACGTCCTATTCGAGGGTCTTTCTCTACCTATCTGCCCAGTTTCCGGGGCATATTTCAATCGATCAGGCCGAAGATAAGTAATTCGTTAGAAAGGGGTTAGCGAACACTGATTGACCCTGCAGTTTGGCAAGCATTGCTGGACTCCAGGGAGAGAGCAGTGTTGCCTGGTGCTTGGGATTCCTACGCTTAGAGTCCCCTCCTGCACCTCTATCGAAAGCGCAGGGAGTAGAGATCTGCATCCTTCAGGACGAAGCGGAGTCGGACGGGTTTGCCGGAGAGGCGTGCCAGTGGCTTCTTCGACGTTGAAGCAGGGTGGCTGCGAGTCCAAGCAACGGTGTATTCGATCTCGTCTCCCCAGATCAATGGGGATTCCTCCAGAGCGAATCCCGGCACAGGCCTTCCCTTCGCATCCTGGATCTCGATACGGATGCTCCCCGCGGCTGACGTGGAGTAGTTCAGGATCAGGTTATCCCCCTGAAACACGAGTGGCTTGGTGACGAACTCACCTCCGGAGTAGCCGGCGTTCACCGAGGCGAAGCCGTCGGTTCGCAGGACCATCCGCTGCACGTGGACGCTGGGGAAGGTGTAGTGGCGCTGAACGTACAGAGAAATCTCGTCGGCTGCCGTGGCCACAACTCCCGAGGCAGGGGTGTTGGCGCGGTGAATCCAATCTCGGTAGTGCCTGCCGGGACGGATGAAGGCCTCCATGAAGGTGCGCTGCCAGTGAAATCCGTCTCGGCTGCTGAGAAAGACTACGTCCGAGACGCCGGCCCGCGGGTTCACCCGGAAGGGCTCCAGCGTGCGCCAGGGCACCATGCGACGGGGAAAGGCGAGATAGATGTGCGGAGCCCGAAAGTAGGGCGTGGCGGCATTGGTGTAGAAGTGCTCCAAGGGCGTCTTGCCCACATCGATGTACTCCGGTTGGCTCCAGTCCAGAAAATCGGGAGAGGTCGAGCGCACCACTTCGCGGATTCTTCCCCATCTCAGCCCCCGGAGATAGGCGACGTATTGCCGCTGCTCCGAGTCCCAGAAGGCAAGATCGCCCCCCCCAATCGACGTCCTGGGTGATCAGCGGGTCCTCCTGCACCAGCCTCCAGCGAATCCCATCGCCTGAGACCATGCCCATCACATGCTTCAACCCGGGGCTGTGATAGTTGGTCAGGGCTTTGTATCGCTCGTCGGCCGGCACGTCAGGGTTGCTGTTCTTGAACACCATGAAGCAGTGGGACGGGTCGGCACGGACACCCTTCCAGACGATGTTGTTGTCCTTGGAGCCTCCGAACTCGAAAAGTCCCAGCGAAGGTCGTGTCCCGGCTCTCGGCATAGCAGGCCACTGCCCTGTGATCGGCAATCAGCGTTTCTCCCGGCTCGAACAGCGACGGGATCGTAAGGGCCTTGCCGGCGTGCGTGCTTCCGCGATAGTACATCCGATAACGGTCGTCGTCCTTGATCACCGAGATGTAGTCGGAGGTAGGACCTTCCCAGGGCTTGTTGAGGGTCAGGATGCGCTCGGCGGCACGGGGCGAGTGCAGCTTCAGCTCCACCCCCTGCATGGAGTCGATCAGGTGGTCATCAACGAACAATTCCAGGCGCGAGCCTATATGTAGAGGTTCCCCGGGATCGGTCGACTTCTTGGCCCACGCTGGGGACGCGAGCAGTGCACACAGCAAGACGAGTAGAAGCGTCATCATCCATCCTCCGCAGGTAGTTCTAGTCAAGCCCAGACTACACGGCTCGACTGGGTGGGTTCAATCGGATCGGTGGGTCCTCAGCAATCAAGACTTTCGACGGAACTTTCCCGTCGGTCAATTTCGCCGATCCGCCGGAGTGACTTGGCCGCGCTTGCCTTAATCTTGAGAGTAGCTCACGCTTGACCGGCTCCCAATCGAGCACGGGATCCGCCGGGTCCTGAAGGGTCTCCAAACCCAGCCTCAGGTCCTCCAGGTCAGCAAGGTAGTACTCGAGAGCCTGCCTGACTACGTCGGCGCGGCTGAGCTTCAGTAGTTCAGCCGCCTGGTCGATTCGATGATCGAGGCAGGCTTCGGCCGGATCATCAATCTGTCTTCGATCGCGGCCCTGGGAACGGCCTTCCCCGGCACGACCCTCTACGGAGCCACCAAGGCCGCTGTCTTGACGCTCAGCAAGAGGTGCGCCTTCGAGCTGGGCCGCCACGGCATCTGTGTGAACGCTGTCTGCCCTGGCTTGATCGCGACCGACATGCCCTTTGAGGGAAAAACACAAGAGGAGATCGATGAGATGATCGGCGTCTTCTCGGAAGGGGCCATGCTGCTGCGAACCGGCGAGGCGGAGGAGATCGCCAGCGTGATCGCGTTCCTGGCTTCGGACGAGGCCGGTTTTATCACGGGACAGACCATCACGGTCGACGGAGGCCGGATGGACTACCTGACCCACTGATGGGCAGCCTCTCAAAGTCCGAGTGGTCCGTTCTTCGCCATGGACCGGGTGCAGGAAGCCTGAAGCGCAAGCGCGCAGACGTCCGTGTACTACGTCGCCACCAAGGTACCGGGGACAAGAACGTTCTAAGTCGACGTCTCACTGCTTGACAGCAGTCCGGAGAGCCTGAAGCGCAAGCGAGGGGTTGGGGATCTGCAAGATGCGCCGACAAAGGAGAGCTTTACCGGAGGCGCTGGACTCCGATGGGTTGGCTCATGTTCTTGTATCCATTAGGCTAACTTCCTTCAGCGCCAGATCCAAGTCAGTGTCTCAGAACTGCGGTAGAATGTTGAGCTTGCAGAGTTCTTGATATGGAGAGCGTCCTATTCCAACTCTTGCCGCCACGCTTCATCCTCGTTTTCTGGACTTTCGTTTGGGCATCAGCCTCCGTGACCTTCGGAGCAATGCAAGATAGTGGTCAACCCACAATGCCTCACATCGAGATAGAGGACGCTGCACCCCCTCCGTCCTGGGCGCTCTGGGAACGGTATCTTTTGGAGCATTACGGGCCCGCTGTGCAGGAATTCGTCGACCGCTATACGAATCCCGACGGGACGATCATCTGGCGAGACAAATGGCCCGGGATGGACGGCTCCGACGACGGCTACGAAAGCTTCCACAACTTTCCTCTGTATTACGTTCTGGGCGGTCCGGAAGAGGTCCACAACATCTCCCGAAAGTTATGGGATGGGGTCACGCGCCAGTTCACAGGCTACGGGCAGGTCTACAAGGAGTTCGACGGCTACTATGACTGGATGCACCACGGCGAGAGCTACATCTATCACTACTTCTTCGGGCTGGCCGACCCCACCGTCCGCAAAGACCGGGAGCGTGCCCTTCGATTCGCCGGCCTGTATTTGAACGAGGATCCGGAGGCAGAGAACTGGGACCCGGAGCACAAGCTGATTCGTTCGCCGATCAACGGCAGTCGGGGGCCCCGCTTCGTCAATACGGCCGAGGACTGGTCAACCCACCGCGAGGTGCTCTCGCACTACCCGCTGCCCTACGAAGACATCCCGAATGTCGACAACAGCGAAGCCTGGGTCGACGATGAGAAGTTTCCGTTCATTCTCGAGACGATGAACAGGCGCATGATGCGGGGTGATGTCCCGCTCAATCTGACGGCCACGAGCCTGATGCTCAACGCCTATATGTATACCGGGGATTCCAAGTACAAGAAGTGGGTCATTGAGTATGTCGAAGCATGGATGGAGAGGGTTCGCCAGAATGACGGGGTGATCCCCGATAACGTGGGGCTTACCGGGAAGATCGGCGAAAACATGGAGGGCAAGTGGTGGGGCGGCTACTACGGCTGGCGCTGGCCGCACGGCTTCACAAATCAGATCGAATCCACGACCATCGGCGGGTCGAACGCTTATCTGTTGACGGGCGAGGCTAAGTACCTCGATTTGCCGCGCTCGCAGCTTGAAATGATCCTCTCCAAGGGCAAGCTCCACAACGGCAAGCGTATGGTCCCTCACCGCCATGACGACCGGGGATGGTACGACTACCGGCCCATTGCACCTCAGTACCCCATCAATCTCTGGTATCTTTCGAGCCGTGGCGACGACTGGGAAATCGTCGAGACCATCACGGACGTCCCATCTTGGGACACCTTCTCATACCGCAAGGCCAAGGGCGACGATAAGAACGAGGGACCCTGGTTGAGCTTTCTGCGTGGGCGAAACCCGGATTTTCCGGTCCAGATGATGCGAGCGAACTACCAGGAATCTCTCAGGCGCCTGAAGATGATTCGGACCGACACGTCGCATGTCGATGATCAGAACGTACACCACTGGCAGCAGCGCAACCCGGTGATTCTGGAGGGTCTCGTCCAATTGATGCTGGGCGCTCCCAATCACATCTACCATGGAGGCCTGCTACATAGCAGACTGCGCTATTTCGATCCGAAGCGGAAACGGCCCGGTGTTCCCCCGGATGTGGCGGCGCTCGTCGATCGGATGTCGGAAGACGCGGTCGAGGTGGTCCTGGTAAACGTGCACCCCAGCGAGCGTCGTGAGCTCATTCTGCAAGCTGGAATGTTCGGGGAGCACGAATTCACCGAGGCCTCGTACGAGGGGAAAGCTACCGATGTCACCAGCAAGTGGCTGCACGTGACACTTGGTGAAGGGGCGATGGGGCGCCTGAAGCTGAACATGCGCCGCTTCGCCAACCAGCCCACCTACGCCTTTCCCTGGCATCGAGATGGAGTCCCCTTCCGTTGAACGCAGCTCGTCGGAGGTTCCTCCTGGTTCCAAGGATCTGTCGCTCGGAGGACGGCGGCAGGACCTGGACTCGCACGGAGATGAGGGTGCCTCCACAGATGCATTATCTGATCCCCTACGGCAACATCGTAGAGCTGCCGGGCGGGCGTCTCGCTATTTCATTCTATTCGCACGATCGCCGGCGCGCTCACTACCCGTCGACAACGTCTGCACGAGGCAAATCACCAACTAGGCAACGCGCTCAATTTCCACCCCTGGTCGTCTCCACCACCGGGCGCCAGGGTCCATACTGGGCTTCATAGAAATAAGGGTAACTCGAAGACAGGTAAGCCACTGGTTTGACCAGTGAGACTTTCCAGGTTTGACATTTAGATTCAGTAATAGGATGCCTCCTTTGGGGCTTGGCGGTACCCACAAAGGAGGCATAAAGCATGTCATATGAGAGCTTAAGCCATACCCGATGGGACTGCAAATACCATATCGTGTTTGTCCCCAAAGGGAGAAGGAAAGTGCTGTACGGAAAGATTCGAGAGTTTCTGGGCCCGGTCTTGCGAGAATTGGCGAGGCAAAGGGAGAGCACCATCCTGGAAGGACACATGGTAGTAGACCATGTGCATATGTTGATCCAGGTCCCGCCGAAGTATTCGGTGGCTCAGGTGATCGGCTACCTCAAGGGGAAAAGCGCGATTGCGGTGGCACGCCAATTTGGGGGCAGGAAGCGCAACTTCAACGGCGAAAAGTTGTGGGCGCGCGGCTATGCGGTCTCGACGGTTGGATTCGAAGAGAAGCAGATTCGCAAATACATCCGACATCAAGATCACCTCGACGGTAAGGACGACGGCTTGTTCTAACGAGTAAAGATTGGCCGCCCTTGGGGCGGCTCACAACCGCCAAGCTCCCCGCTCTGCGGGGACGTTATGACTCTGCTTGAACTCATCCCAATAGTCCTCCAGACACTGGTAGAAGGGCGTCCTCTCGGGATGGCGGGGCCGGTAGGCTGGCGTCGGCGACATTCTCTACTGGAAACGTCCGCGTGCGTAAACCTACGAGCGGATCGAGCCCTCGACCCTCGATGATCTTCGAACGCGACCTCCCACCTGACCCAGATTTAGCGACACCAGGTCTATGTCAGCCAGACCGCCACGGAGAGGACCGGCGTCGCCATATACAACCCCGATAGGGCGAACTCGGTCACGCTGGACCTGTACCTGCTCAATGTCAGCGGAGCCCAGCAAGCAAGCATGCAACTGGCTCTCGCGCCCGGACAGCAGGTCGCCGGATTCGTCGACGAGCCGCTGTTCTTCGATGCTTTCTTTGGTACCAGCCCAGGAGACTTCCAGGGCACCTTCAATGTGGTCACTCAGAACTCGCGGCCGATCTCGGTCCTTGGACTTCTGCAGGATCGAACCACCGGAGTTCCGATTGCAGTATCCGGCAGCTTGAACGCTTTCAAGCCATAGCTGAGGAATCAAACCTCGAAAAAGGTCGTTCCCATGGAAGAATCACATAAGATTTCCAGGAACGTACTTTTTTCTGGCGCTAACCCATTTTAGAAATTGAGATTGCACGCCGACATACAGTAATTTCGAATGCCAACTACAAAAAGCAGTTCGAAAAGGTAACTGGAAATATGTTGTAGAGGGGTACGAGAAACTGGAGTTTCTCTTTGACCTCGAAAGCGATCCGGGCGAAAGGCAAACATTAGCCTACAAACATCCAGAGGTTGTTCGTGAGCTTCGAGGCCTTCTGGAACAATGGGAAAACGATGTCCCAATTATCCAAAAACCATAGGATGGAAGGTTCCTGCTCTTCTGCCGCGCCAAAACCGGTCGAATGACGGGAATCTGGAGGATGGCCTCCGACGGATCCGATCCCATGCGCCTGACGGATGGCCGGGATGGGCACGGAGCGGATCACCCACGCTGGCTACCCAGTAAGACGAGTTGAGGATGGTCTGATGTCAAGCAGGATTGGCCGGATTCCTTCCACGCGCAGCCTTTATGCCAGGGCTCTGATTCTCGTCTCTCTTCCACTTTCTCTGACGACCTGCTCCCACGTCTTCGGTCAAAAGCCGGTCTCGGCGGAGCTGACAGGACACTGGCAGCTCTTCGTGGACGATTACCTGATCGAAAGCAAGGGGGGTGTCGTTCGCACGTATCATCCCCTGATCAAGCACCCGGGCAATCCGGTTCTCGGGATGGAGGGGTCCTGGGGAGAGGAGCGCACCACGCCCTACGGTACCGTGCTTCCGGGAGAGGATGGGAGGACCTACCGGATCTGGTACGACATCTGGGATGGTGAATGTCACAACTTCTACGCCACCAGCCAGGATGGTCTCCACTGGGTCCGGCCCAGTCTGGGGCTGGTTGATCATCAGGGTTCCCGAGACAACAACCCTCCGAAGTCTGATCGCGGCCCCATGTCCGGCGCGTGGTTGGCGCCCTCCACGCTGCTCCTGCAGCATCGGCCACTGGGCAGCTGGCCGTTTCTCATCCAAAAGCCCAAGGGTGCCCTGATTGAGTCGGGTCAGGAGTTCGAGGAAGCTGCAGGATCTTGGTTTCACAGCAGAGACAGTTGAAGGTGATGAGAAAAGAAGCTGCTTGCAGGATTCGATCCGCCGAGCCACATCCGCTACACTGGCCGCGTGCAGGAATGCCGGATCAGCGGTCGCAATGATTCGCGCGATGTCCGCTGGCGTTTTGGCGAATCACTCGGAGACTCGTTACCGATTGACCCCAACCCGCGGTCCAAATGCCGGACGGCTCGAGAGCCACTGACAATCCATTCGCAGGAGAAATCACGGTGTCTCGTTTTGTTCCGTCTGTTCGAGTGACCGGAGCGTTGGTCCTTGTCGCTACCTTGCTCATGAGTGAGCCTTGGTCGTTGGCGTCGGAGACGGAGCCCGGTAAGGACCTGAGACTCACGTATCATTCCGAGATCGACAACACCGACCAGCCCTACCGCATCTACATTCCGGGCCGCTACGATGGACGGACGCCTTTGCCGTTGGTCATCGCCCTGCACGGCACTCGAGGCAACGAGACGACCTTTATGGATGCGGAGCAGTATGGCAGTGGCGAGATCCAACGCGTCGCCGAGAAATACGGCGTGCTGTTGGTCTGTCCCTACGGCAGGGGAGTAAACGAGTATCGCGGGATCGGCGAGACCGACATCTTTCGCGTGATGGAGGACGTGCAGAAGCGGTACGCCGTCGATCCGGATCGCATTTATTTGATCGGACACTCGATGGGGGGCACCGGGGCGGCCTACTTGGCGTTGCACCATCCCGACGTGTTCGCCGCTGTCGCTCCGCTGGCCGCCGCTCACAGTTTCCCGTGGCTGGCGCCGAACGCCCGGCACGGCCCGTTCTGGTGGATCAGCGGATCGGAGGATAGTCCGTACTTCTTGAGCAGCGTGCGACGGGGCGCCGGGCGGATGATCGAGCTGGGCTACCGGGCGCGGTCGACCATCCTTCCCGGCCGTAAGCACGGAGATTGGATTACCGAATACTTCGACGCAATCTTCGCCTGGCTCGTAAAGCACCGCCGGCAGGCCCATCCGCGGGAGTACGTGTTCTACGTGGACACCCCGCTCCATGGTGCCGCGTACTGGAGCGCCGTCGATTCGATCGGCCGGCCTGGAGAGATGGCCATCGTGAGGGCTCGGGCCGAAAGTGCCGACACGGCCCGGTTTGATCTGACGAACGTGGCGAAGCTCGCGTTTCTGCCGGATCCCGAGGTATTCGATCTTTCCCGGCCGATCGCGATCTCAATCGACGGTCGTCCGGTCTTCACTGGGCTGCTGGCCAGAGACGAGGAAGTGCTGTTCACTAAAAGCTCCGGAGCTTGGACGGCTATGAAAACGTCCCGCCGCCGCGTCTCGCTGACGGACTTTCGAAATCACCCCGTCGCCGTCGCACCGGAGCCGCTCCCGATGAGCGGGACCGAAGCCCCGTTGGCCAACTGGATTGCCGATGCGATGCGGCATGCCACCGGTGCCGAAGTGGCCCTGTACAATCGCCAATACTATCGCGGGATCCCCATCGAGCAGGGGACGGTGGACGTGGTGGATTTGATCCAGTGCAGCCGCCCGTTCGACCAATACCTGGTACGGGCGCGGTTTCGCGGCCGGGAGATCCTGGAAATCTTGGACGACAACGTGCCCGACCCGAAGAAGGATCGATCCTACTTTGCGGATCGGCCGGAGGCCGACCGCCTGATTCAGCTTTCCGGTGCCAGTTACTCCTTCGACCCGACCCACCCGCCGGGTAAGCGAATCGTGCAAAGCAGCCTCGAACCGGATCGAATCTACACCGTCGTGATGGAAGGCCAGGTCGTGGAGCGGGAGACGATCCTCCTGGCCGGCCGGTACAACCGGTCCGAGCGCCACGCGACCTTCGATTACCAGATGACGGATATCCCCCTGACGCTGGCCCTGTACGGCTATGCGGCGAACCGGGGGGAAATGGAGGTCGTCGTCGAAGGCCGAGTCAGGAGGGTTGCCCCCCTGGAGGCCGCGTGGGTGGACGTGGTGATCAATCCCCGGACGCCCTCGTATGAAGGCCGAGGCCTTCGACCGCATAGTTGGCAAGTACCGAGAA
This sequence comes from Acidobacteriota bacterium, assembly GCA_965218775.1. GTDB lineage: Bacteria > Acidobacteriota > UBA6911 > RPQK01 > JAJDTT01 > CAUZIZ01. Next base: position 1,192,821 of record CBDCLS010000003.1, read on the forward strand.
CTTCAGCATTCGGGCTTCTACAGCAGAAACTGGGTGGAGCTGGCCGAAGTCATAGAGGACGAGCTGAAGGAGATTCCGGGGACTAAAGACGACTGCTAGAGGAGGAGAGGATCATGATCAAACTAGTAGCTCTGTCCACGCTGCTTGTAGTGGCGATCGGAGCCTGCGGAGATTTCCGTCAACCCTGGCGATTGAAATCGGCAGCCGACTGGCGTGAGGCCAGCGACTCTGCCCAGGGCGTCGCGGTAGGCGAAGGTGGATTGGTGTTGGAGGGTGCCTCCGAGGGTTCCTGGACGAGCGGATGGCACGACTGGTCGGGTCCGATCGAATCGGCTCGTGTGACGACGACCGCTCGGTTGGACCTGTTCGGTGCCAAGACCATCGAGGTGCTGGTCGATGGCTCGGAGAAACCCTTCACGGACGCCAAAGGGATCCCCCACGATTGGTATGGACGATGCATGATTGCCATCCTCGATGAGAATCGTTGGGTCATGGCCTTCCGGTCTGGAGTCGACCACATGTCCTGGGACGACTGGGACGCAATTCACATCCTCACCTCCTCCGATGAGGGGAGGACCTGGGGGGGACTGAATCGTTGGTTCGATGGCACGCCCATTGACGGCATGCCGTATGACGACGGCTACACCCACAGCGAGCCAGGCCTGTACCGGATGCCCAACGGAGACCTGATCCTGCAGTTCTGGCGTACCGGCTACAGTACCGGCACCAAGCAGCTGCGTTCCCAGGACCAGGGAAAGACCTGGGATCTCGACCTCGATCGTATCAGCGTCGAGGGTGTCGACGGTGCGGACGATGATCGGGCGATCGGCACCGAGGACTACTTCGTCGACCCGGAGAACCCGACCCATGTCTACATGGCGTTTCAGTACTTCCACTATGACGCCCAGGCGGGAACGCTGTTGGCACGGTCGACCGACAATGGGAAATCGTACCGCTTTCTGAGCTGGATCGGCCCTCTTTCCGACGAGGAACAGCCCGAGAGCGGTGCCACTTTCGAACCGGCCATCGAATATGTTGGTAATCGAACCATCGTTGCGATCCTTCGAGACGGGGCCGGCACCCGCCATACCTGGCAGACGATCAGCACTGACATGGGGGCCTCCTTCGCGCCCTTGGAGGAGATCTCGGACAAGATCAATGGGGGAATCTCCAACGGTCTCTGGCAGAGGGCGAGGCTTTACAAGGAAAGCAATCCCTACTTTCAGTACGACAATCCTATGGACTACTCCAAAGGGGAGGGGCGTCTCTGGGGCTTCGGCATTCACAGCATGGGAGGAGGGTACACCCGCAAGCCCGTCGTCTACTGGTCCGACGACAACGGCAGCTCCTGGCAGGGTCCGGAACTGCTACATGGCCCTATGCATCCCGGAACGGACACCGGTTACGGCGATATGAAGCGGCGCGTCGATAACACGTTCGTGGCGGCGACCTACTATGCCGACAGGGAGTCAGATGTGGCCGATCTAGAGCAGTACACCTTTGGCGGCGCCAGGGGTAGGCTACTCCTGGAAAGCGACAGCGACGGCGACGGAAGCCCAGAGGCAGAATCGCGCTGGTACGAACTTCTTGATGGTGACAACGCCTTCTCGGTATCCTCGCTGCCCGGCAGTCGCTGGAGGGTGACCCTCCGATTGAGCGGCAGCAACACCGATCAAAAAACCGCGATCAGCCATATCGAAATTGCTCCAGGCGAGGCTGGAGATAACAAATAGGAAATCGGGTCGTAGCGGTAGTCTCCAGGCCGCCGTGCCTCGAGTCAAAAAAGACCGCAAAAACGGTCTCAGAGTAGATCGCCCCTGACCGACCGGTTCCGCCTAGAACCGGTCACTCAGATCTTGCCCGAAAACGTCGAAATGAACGACCGCTACCGGGGCCAAGAGCAGTCATTCAGCGCAGACGAAGCGGTCATGGGACCACGAGAAGCTTGTGGCTGAAAAGAATGGGTCGCCTTTTCGAGAAATAAGGACAAGGATGGCAGTTTCAAGCACACGAGCAGCTTCGTAGCGAATGACATTCCGAGTGTCAGCGAAGATAGTCTCCCCTAAGCCCGTTTGAAAGGCAGGTCATCTCCCATTACCGCATCCCGAGATGCCTAGCAACGAGGAGGGAGATCTTTCTTGACAAGGTCAATCCCCAAACTGGGCAGCCGCCGTCCGGCTGCTCCCCGAGCAAGGCACTCAGGGTCAGGTTGCCCTAGCTTCTGGGAAGAGGATCAGCACGAGGCCCCTTTTTTGCCAGGGAGCTTCCCGCTCCGGTCCGTGGCATCTCCCAACTGAGGACATGGTTCTGAAAATCGAAGTGGAGCCGGTGAACCTTCAGAGCCAAGGCAGAAATCACCCCGTCGACGCCTTCCGGGTACGCATCCCTTCGTTTACCTTCAAGCAGGAAGGCGTCCACGCGCTTCCAGATCCTATCTCCCAGCCGCAGTTCCTCTAAAGTCACCCCGCGGAGGCGGCTGGAACCACCGAAGTGTTGGAAGGTCTTTCCTTCTCTCGTCGGGATGGCCGATTCCAGCTCCTTCACTCTCCGTTGATAGAGGATCAGATCCTTGGCACCCGTGTCGATGGCCAGATTGAGAGTTCTCGACCCCACCGATACCCGAACCATCACGTAGCGCTCGCTGGAGAAAGTGATCGCTGAGGGCGAGTGACGGACGGCTCCAAAGCAGAGCTTCTTTGACTCGTAGTCGATCGTGAAGTTGGATCGCTTCAGGACCGTCAGTCCGATGATGGCATCGACCAGTTGAAGGTTGGCGGGAATGGAGAACGCCATGCTTTGTCATAGTGGAGGAGGAGCGACAAAGATATCGGCCCGTCCCGTCGCCACCCGGAGGGCAGATGGGGGTTGTGGACGATCTCTGCGTTCGTCGTCGTCGAAGATGACAAAGCATCGCCTTCCTCCTCCTGCCTTGATCTCGCCTCACAAGCCCCATCTGCAAACCCGTCACTATATGTGTGACTGTGTACTAGGGCTGGATTCGCCGGCGAGCCGATTCAGTCGATCCGGGATACCGCGGTACCCTCGTCGGAGGCGTCGCCTGCCAGTCGAAACCGTCATCGAGCGTCGCATCGGCGCCCGCGGGATTGGTCGTTATCGGCCTCCAAGGCTTGCTCTGAGGCGTTCCCCGGCGATCTCGGCTTCGCCTTCGTTCATCGTGTGGACGACCAGTGCGAGGGTGTCCTCAACCTCGGCTCCAACCCAGATACGGGGATCGCCGGCGTCCAGCTCCTCCCTAACCTCGGGCGCGCTCTTGCCGACGACGGATGTATCGAGCACGACATGGAGCATGTACGGAACGTAGTGGGGAATCTCAACACGCTTGGTCCGTACGCCATCGATACCGTCCACCGCCTCGGCCAGCGTAGAAAACCTGGCCTCGTATTCGAGGATCCGCTTCTCGTGGTCCATGCTGAACCAATCCTCGATCGCCGTTACAACCCCGATGATCTCGTGGCGGTCGACCTTCATTGCTCGTCCAACCGCCCGTCCGCCGTCGTAGTGGTAGGAGACGAAGCTCTGAGCCGACACCGCATCGACCAGATCCCTCTTGCCGCAAACGAACCCGGCGGATTGGGGTGCACCCATGTATTTGGCTCCGAAGGTGACGAGGTCGGCGGACTGCGCGTTCTGGCGGAAGTAGTCGAGAGGATAGATCTGGGAGCACGCGTCTGCGATGACCGGCACGCCTTTGGAGCCGGCGAGTGCGACGGTGTCGGCTAGCGAAACCATTGAATCGTCGAACGGCGGTTGGATCCAATACGCGACGGTTGCGGTCTGAGGACCGATCTCCGAAGCGAGCTCCTCCTCGGTGCATCCGTCCTCATTACCTGCATCGACCAGCTTGGCGCCACATAGCGTAAAACATCGATCGAACATGTACCGGTTCTTGGTCTGGATGACTATCTCATCCTTCATCCCGGTCGTATCCGGCAGTCGCGCGATCTTCTCGGGGTCGGTTCCAGCCATGCAGGCCGCGGTGCTGAGTGCTTGCGCGGCCGCACCACCGGAGGTGACGAACGCCGCCTCGACTCCCAGCAGGGCGGCGATGAAGTCCCCCGACTTCTGCAGCAACTCCATCATCTCAACCTGGCTACGGTTGGCGTCCTCCATGGCTTCCATGACCCGTTCGTTTTGCCTCCAACCCCCCAGCTCGGTGGCGACCCCCCACGCGTTGATGACTTTCCGTACCCCGAGTCGTTCGTATACTCCCATGCTGGCCCCCAAGTTTTCGGTGTCTCTTTGTCGACGCGATCGACGACTGCTCGGGGGACCCTATTCCAAGTCAGGTCGGGTGTCAAACAGGCCGCGAGCCTTGCGGCGGCGCTTCGGGAGGCTCCCGGAACATGAGCGGAAGCGCACCCGCATGGCCAAGATCATGGCCTTCGGCATCGGCGCCCTCATTGTGGTGGGCAGCTCCTTTCTGGACAGTGTCCCGGGGAACATCTGGGCGGTGAGCACCAAGACCTCGTCCTTGCTGACAGCACCCATCTTCGGGCTGTTCTTCTTCGCCTTCTTCGTGCCCTTTGCCAGGCCTCTAGGGGTGGGGGTGGGGGCGATCCTCGGGATCGCCGCGGCCATCCTGACCGCCTTCTCAGGCCTTATTTTCGGGATGAATCCTGCGACCGGCGAGGACCCGGTCAGTTTCATGTTGGAAATCCCATTGCCGATGTCATCAGTCCGCACCCTTACGCTGGCTTCCAAGCGGGCAACACTGCTCTCTCCCTGGAGTCCAGCAATGCTTGCCAAACTGCAGGGTCAATCAGTGTTCGCTAACCCCTTTCTAACGAATTACTTATCTTCGGCCTGATCGATTGAAATATGCCCCGGAAACTGGGCAGATAGGTAGAGAAAGACCCTCGAATAGGACGTCTAGGCGTCGAACCCACTCAAGGTAGCCAGGTGCCTTAGGCCCTGAGGCCGCGGAGGCCTGTGTGATCCCAGGTCGGTACGAGCTTTCCTATCGAGGAGGACTCCCGTATCGCGCCGGTGTCGATCCCGGTGGGGGAGGACCCAACGAGCTTTGCTTTATCCCTCTGCCACCGCCTTTCGTGATCACGGTATCGGTTACGTTATTTCCGATCGAAGCGCCAGCGACAGCTTCCTCGAACTCCTGACCCGACTCAATCAGGGCACCCTTGGGCTTTTGGATGAGAAACGGCCAGCTGCCCAGTGGCCGATGCTGCAGGAGCAGCGTGGAGGGCGCCAGCCACGCGCCGGACATGGGGCCACGATCAGACTTCTGAGACCCCCAGGATCTATCGCCCGTATCCAGCACGGCCGGTGATCCTTTCTTAGCAAACGAGCCTGAGTGTTCCTGATCCCATCTCTGCCCTTCTAGACCTTGTCCGCTCCGCTTCTTGCTGAGGCCTCGCCACAACTCACTGACGTAGAGGGCACCAGTGCTCCACCCTACGGCGGCTGAGTCTCGGGTATCGGAATCTCCAATCTGCGCTCTGGCTACCTTGAGTGGGTCCGACGCCTAGACGTCCTATTCGGGGGTCTTTCTCTACCTATCTGCCCGGTTTCCGGGGCATATTTCAATCGATCAGGCCGAAGATAAGTAATTCCTTAGAAAGGGGTTAGCGAACACTGATTGACCCTGCAGTTTGGCAAGCATTGCTGGACTCCAGGGAGAGAGCAGTGTTGCGGGCAATTAGAGAGCGCCAAGTTCACATTACGCTCAGTTTTGACCGCTTTTGGTCCATCTGCGTTTTCGAGGACTTGGATTCAGGCCGGTTCTATTTGCCGCCTTTCAAAGAGGATGTGGCAGTCCTCGGCTTCCGAGCATGGATAGGCACTGACTCGGCTCCGCCGCAAGGCATCCAAGGCATGATCGACATTGGCTAATTGGTCCTAGTACCCTGTAACATTTATAGTTTCGGATAAAGATGTTTCAATTTGACTCGGGCATCATCGGTGGAAAACTGCCAGTCGATCGTCGACTGCCGATTGTTCCGGTCTTGTTCCCAGGCGCGGATGTGGCCGCTCATGGTTTCGAGGTCAGGAATACGCCGATCCAAGCATTGCCCGATCAGGGCGCTCAGTTCGATCTCCGCTATGTTGAGCCAACTGCCATGTTTAGGCGTATAGTGGATTTCCAGACGCTTGGCCAACCTTCGGGCCTCCTGCGGCTCAAACGACTGATAAAGCGAGGCGATCCCGTGAGTATTGAGGTTATCTGCAACCAGAAGGACGCGGGTGGCCTCCGGATAGCGTTCGTCGAGCATCCCTTTTGATCCACCAAGCCCAGTCCTTGCGAGTGCGACGCTCGCTGACCGCGACATGGCGACGACCACCCAACGGTTCGACTTCCAGAAAGATCTGAGCCACACCGTTGCGGACATACTCGTGATCGCATCGCGCCGGTCGGCCGGGGGCAGCAGGGATGGCTTCGTGGACTTCCCCGATCAGTTGTTTACAGGTCTCATCCATGCAGACGACGGGGAACAAAGGATCATAGGGACGTTGGTACACGGCAATGATATCTTCCATATGGGCTACGAATGCGGCGCTCTCCTTGGGTGGGATTCTCCAGTACTTGCGGAGGTGAGGTTTAAGTTCGTTTTTTTTAGGATGCGTTGGACCGTCATGGGGGAAACGGTGGGTGCCCAGCTGAGTTCGACCGCCTTCTCCGCCAGTAACCGAATGGTCCAACGTCGCCGTCCTTCGGGTGCTTCCGAACACGCCAGGGCGATCAATCGTGCTTCGAAAGCTCCATCGAAGGTCACTTCTCGTGGAGGTTTCTTCGCGGGCCGACGCTGCAAAGCCGCCTCCAAACCCTCCTCTACAAAGCGCTGTTTCAGGTGCTCGATCGTGCGCGAGGCGACGCCCATCGCCTCCGCCACCTGGGCGACCGCCCAGGCCGGACCTTTCGGACCTGCGTCGCAAAGGAGCAAAGCCCGTGCGTAGAGAAATCGCTTGGCACTCGTTTTGTCGGTCTTGGTCAACGCTTCCAGTTCCGTGAGTTCTTCCGGTCTTAGGGTTACCCGATAGCGTGGTTTCATGGCAATGCCCTCCATCGTAGGCCATGATCTTACCACACTATCCGAAATAATCTATGTTACATGGTACTAGGCGTGACTCCATCGTAAGAATAAGAAGAAATAAACTGGAGATCATATTGAGCAAGTGATCCGGTGGAGACGGCCAGGCTATCTCCCCTGCCCGTCTTGGGAATCAGCTAACCTTTGACACGGAGAGAAAAACAAGAATACAATAGCGGTTGCTTCAGTACAGGGCCTCCTGGAGCTGTCTCAAAGAACAAGTTGAAGGCCTAGTCAGTCTTACCCCTGCGAAAGATACCCCTTAAGGAATCACCGGCTAGACTGTGGCACGAGACCGAGAATCCGACCATGTTCTGTTCCTTTTCCGGTCAGGATCTCAGGGTTGGAAGACAAGTGTATTCTCTTTAGGAGGAGAACAATGAGTAACAAACTATACGTGGGTGGTCTGCCCTATTCCACAACGGAAGATCGGCTAGACCAACTCTTTGCGGAACACGGAACTGTCGAATCAGCCAAGGTGATTACAGACCGAGATACGGGTCGATCACGCGGCTTCGGTTTTGTGGAGATGGAATCGTCGGGAGAAGCGCAGAAGGCGATCTCGGCCCTGAATGGCACTGATCTTGATGGGAGGACTCTTACCGTCAATGAGGCCAAACCGCGGGAAAATCGATCCGGTGGTGGTGGTTACGGTGGCGGTGGAGGTGGACGAGACCGCTGGTAGCCAGATAGGCTGCAAGCACTAACCGAAAGAGGGGCGTACAGTCGGTTCGCCCCTTTTTTGCGTTCGGACAGCCAAGCTTAGAAGAGAGCAGCAGTGCCGATCTGGGGGCAGGGAGCCTACATCCCTCCCCTTTTCTAATGCCGGTCCGAACCAACCGGGGAAGTTCGGTATCTGATCCCATGAAGAGATTATCTCCAGGCTCTTTTCTCCCGTAAGCTCGTCAATTCGGCGGGCTCTTGCTTTTTGGGGCCTTTCGGGAGCACCACTCCCCTACTCCCTGCCTGGTGGTGGCGGGCTAGGACGTCGCGGAGGAGGAGCGGGCACCGGATTTGGGTACGGTTTTTCGGCGGCGGTGTGTCGCTGATTTTCTTCCATCTTACTCCTTCAGTCGTTCTTGGGCCCTGCAGGTTCCCCGGGAGTGAGGTGCAGGCCATCCAGATGGTGAGCTTCCTTACGCCGGGACCTGATCAACCAGTAGATAACGATAGCCATAAAGATAATAGCGATAGTAAGCGGTACTGTCATGGGGACCTCCTCTGAGGATCTTCTTCTTAATCTGTCTTCAACGGAGATCCTCCAGAATGGGGAGAAACTCCGTCGAAGCTACTGGGGGCGAACCAGGTACTTCAGTAAGTCACTCTTGGTTGTGAGAACAAGCGTAGTAGCCGAATCCACGCCAGCTTCATAGGTCTCCATGCTCTTCATGAAAGCGTAGAAGGCAGCGTCTCGATTGTAGGCTCCGGCGTAGATCCCTGTGGCCTTGCCGTCTCCCTCTCCCCGAATCTCCTGAGCCGATCGGTAGGCCTCTGATTGGATCCGGAGAAGTTCCCGCTCCTGTTCTCCCCGGATCCGGGCGGCTTCACCCTCTCCTTCGGAGCGGTAACGGGCAGCGATGCGCTTTCGCTCGGCAATCATGCGAGCGAATACATCCTTCTGGACCTCCTCTACGTAGTTGATCCGTTTGAACTGTAGATCGATCAACTCGATGCCGAAATCCTTTACCTTGGGGGAGGCACTCTCCAGGATGGAGCGAGTGATGTCGCCGCGCCCCTTGGTGATCTGCTGCAAGACCGATGTTTCCTCTTCCGATTCTTCGGAGATTCCTGCTTCTTCCCGATTGCTGCTGCGCACTACCTCGACCAGGTCATGCCGGGCGATGGCGTTGCGCGTCTCCCCGTCCAGGATGCCGTCGAGGCGGGACTGGGCCCCTCTCTCATCCCGCAGTCGTTGAAAGAACAGCAAGGGATCGGTGATACGCCAACGTGCGTAGCTATCGACCGAGATAAAGCGCTTGTCCTTGGTAGGCATCTGATCCGCATCGCCGTCCCACTGCAGGAAGCGCTTCTCGAAAGAGTTGGCCTTCTGAACGAAGGGTACCTTGAAGTGAAGTCCCGGCTCGGTGATAGGGTTTCCTTTCGGTTCCCCGAACTGGGTGATGATCGCCTGTCGGCCCTCTTCCACAACATAGGTTCCATCCATGATCACGACCAGCAGGACCGCTAGCACCGCAAGGTAGACATACTCACGTCTCATTGAGCCGCTCCCCCCTCCGGTGAGGACGTCAGAACCCTGCGCAGCGCGCCCAGAGGCAGCAACGGCATGACACCCTTGGCGTTTTCATCCAACAGGAGCTTCCCACCCAGGCGAGGAAGGACCTTCTGCATGGTCTCGAGATACATACGTCGACGGGTGACCTCGGGCGCCTTACGGTAAGCCTCATAGAGTGAGTTGAAACGGGCGGCATCACCCTCGGCATGATTGACTCGATTCAGCAAATAGCCTTGAGCCTGTAAGATCGCCTGTTCGGCTTCGCCGCGAGCCCGAGGGATCACCTTGTTGTAGGCTGCCCGGGCCTCATTCATGAGCTGATCCCGCTGCTGCTCTGCCTGATTGACTTCATCCCAGGACGGTTTCACTGGGCCGGGTGGAGTCACATTCTGCAAGACGACCTGGTCGATGGTGATCCCCATTTCATACTGGGTACTGAGCTCCTGCAGCTTCTGCTCGACGATGCTTTCGATCTCCTGACGCCCAACCGTCAACACTTCGGTCACCGTGCGGTCCCCAACAATCTCCCGCATCACAGCCTCGTTCATGTCGTGCAGAAGGGAAGAGTAGAAGGGACGGCTGGAAGTAGCTTCGTCCAGATGGCGCACCTTGAACAAGTAGCGATAGGGATCCACGATTCGGTATTGGACGATCCACTCCACTACCGCAACGTTGAGATCTCCCGTCAGCATCAGTGATTCGCCCAACTGCTGACCGCCACGCCTTGAGAGCCCCGGCGCCTGCACCGTGCTGAAGCCAAACTCCTGCTTCAGCTGCCTCTGTACGGGCACCTTTATTACCGTCTCCATAAGAGGTAATTTCAAATGGAGCCCCGGGTCCGTCGTTCTTACGAGGCGGCCGAATCGGAGGACCAGCCCTTCCTCTTCCGGCTGGACCTGATAAAAGCTGCCCAGAAGAATCACCACGCTCACCAGCACCGCCACGCCGATGAGAATCAATCTCATCGATACCTTCGGGAGCTTGATGTCGAGATCAGTAGCCACAGCAAGACCCCCTGGATTCAGCAGTCAAAACGGTATCTGGATTGTCAGGCATCATGTTCTTTTCCCTGTCCCGACACTGCAATCTGCTTCGAATGTTGCTCGAGACCGTCACTTCATTATTCGCTTTAGGCTGCGGCGAGGTGGGACTCTTCCAAGGGATCTCTCTTATCGATTTCTTGAGTGGGACTCTTTCTTTCTCCCCAGTTCTTATTGACGATAAGACTGCGTCCTTCAATCTGGCTGCCGTTCAGGGCTGCCATCGCCCGTAGAGCCTTGTTTTGAGAATCCATCATCACATAGGCGACGCCCCGCGACGACTGACCGGTCAGTCTGCATGGCATGATAAGGACTGATTCGACAGTCCCGTGGGCCGAGAAAATTTCCTCTATTTCATCTTCCGTAAAGGAATAGGGCAAATTACCAACGTACAATTTCGTGTTCATGTTCTTCTCCTCATCTAGAAGACGGTCCGCTCTCTACCCGTGTTTGCGATCTCCAAAAAACACGGTTCTCTGGACGGGAGCCGACCGATCAACTACCTGCAAAAGCCGAGAGGCAAGCGTGTTCGAAACCGCCTGCAGGAGAACAACGGTGGCGCCTGAATAAACAACGAAAGCCACCAGAAGCTGGTAAGCATTCATGATTTCCGTAGGCATCTGAAAACCTTACTTTCTTTAACTTTCTTTCTTTACTTTGTGATCTCTTTGCGGAACAAGAGAGAGGGCGGACCCGGTGGTTGTCTAAGATCTTGGAATCCCAGATAAACTGACTTAGTTCAGATTTCCTGAGAGAAGCGCTTGCGTAGCCAGCCTCATTAACCATGATCAGTTAATTTACTTCTCTTGTCAAGTAAAATGAGATATATTCTTTGAATACAGGAATTGCTTAATCGAAAGAAGTTAATTCGGGAGGGACTTCAAATGGATGTTTCCTTGGTGATCAGGCGCCGGCTGAAACAATTGGGCCTCGGGCAGAAGGACTTGGCAAGCGCCACCCAGGTTACGGAGTCCTACATCTCACAGTTGCTGACCCAGAAGAAGGCGCCTCCCGCACCCCAGCGGACAGATATTTACGTCAAGATGGGTGAGTTCTTGAAGCTCCCCAGCGGTGAGCTTGCGAAGTTGGCTGACCTCCAGCGCCAGGAAGACTTGAAGAGAAAGTTGGCGGATCCGCCCGTGGCCTTGTTCCAAGAGGTTCGAGAGTTGGTGCTTCAGAAATGCAAGCCGGACAAAGAAAAACCAGTGCGTGCGATTTTTGAAAGGCAGCCCTTTGGCGTACTGGAACGGCTGGTCACACAAAAGCTCCTGGACGTGGTCAAAGGACTTGCCCAAGAAGAATTGCACAATGAAGAATGGGTCCGCTTGGTGGGTCGGCTCAGTGGCCAAAGCTATCAACAGATGCGGGTCACCGTTCTCGAGCTCCTGGATACGGATGTCCTCGACGTGTCAATTCAAAACAGTGTGTTCCTTTTAGATCCGGTGATCGAATCGTGGGACATTGATCTCGCGACTTTTGGTATGGAAGTTGTCTTAAACCGAAGGGTAGCCCGGGGGGACCGTAAGGAATTCGAGTTTGTTGAAAAGGAAACCCAACCTGAAGAGCCGGGGCTCGAAGCATTCCTTCAGGATGCTTCTCTCAATGGCGACGCTACCGAGGAGGAAATCGAGTTCCTGAGAAGGCAGAGGTTCAAGGGGAAACGGCCTACTCCACTCTATTATTACCGCGCCTTACAAAACCTCAGAGACCCTCTCCACTTCCACCCTTCATCAGGCGATTGAGATTCCGTGCACCCGGTTGCAGCGGCAGATGGGATCCGAACCCGCGCGCTTGAGTATTCACAACCCCTGAAGTGTGGTCCAGACTGTGGGTCTCCGTCGTATTGGTTGGCCGCTGCAACTTCGGGGACGCCAAAAGAGGGATTTGCACGATCTGCCGATACTTTGGTGACGAGGACTTCTTCATGGATAGGATCAAAGGCCAAGAACCTGCAACAAAAAAAGGCCCCCTTTCGAGGGGCCCTTTTTCGAAATAACCTGAGTGTCCCTCAGGCCTAGTACATACCGCCCATATCACCATGGGGAGCAGGAGGAGCATCCGTCTTATCCTCTGGGACCTCGGTGACAAGCGCTTCGGTGGTCAGCAAGAGACTGGAAATCGAGGCGGCGTTCTGCAGCGCAGTCCGAGTCACCATCGTAGGATCGATGACTCCCGACTCCACCAGATCCTCGAATTGCTCCGTCTCCGCGTTGAAGCCGAAGTTAGTTTCCTTCGATTCCCGGATCTTGCCGACGATGATGGCACCCTCGTGGCCGGCGTTCTGTGCGATCTGGCGCACCGGCTCCTCCAGTGCTCGCTTGACGATCTTGACGCCGATCTGCTCGTCTTCATCCTCCAGCTTCATGTCTTCCAGGACGCTGAGAGCCCGGATGAAGGCGACTCCTCCGCCCGGCACGATCCCTTCCTCGGCAGCAGCCTTGGTGGCGTGCATGGCATCCTCGACCCGCGCTTTCTTCTCCTTGAGCTCGGTCTCGGTGGCCGCACCCACCTTGATGACAGCCACGCCTCCCACGAGTTTCGCCAGGCGCTCCTGCAGCTTCTCCCGATCGTAATCGGAAGTCGTCTCTTCGACCTGGGTTCGGAGCTGCTTCACTCGTCCGGCGATATCTTCGGGCTTTGCCGCCCCTTCAACGATGGTGGTGTTGTCCTTGTCGATGGTCACCTTCTTGGCCTGGCCCAGATCTTCAAGGCGTACGTTCTCCAGCTTGATCCCGAGATCCTCGGAGATGACCTTGCCACCAGTCAAGATGGCGATGTCCTCGAGCATGGCCTTGCGCCGGTCGCCGAAGCCCGGAGCCTTGACGGCGCAGCCCTTCAGGGTCCCGCGCAGCTTGTTGACCACCAGGGTAGCCAGGGCTTCTCCTTCCACATCCTCCGCCATGATCACGAGCGGTGTTCCGCCCTTTGCGACCTGTTCCAGCAGGGGAAGAAGATCCTTCATGGAGCTGATCTTCTTTTCATGGAGGAGAATGTAAGCGTCCTCCAGGATGGATTCCATCCGGTCCGGGTCGGTGACGAAGTAAGGGGAAAGGTACCCCCGGTCGAACTGCATGCCCTCGACGACCTCGAGTGAGGTATCGATCGACTTGGCTTCTTCGACCGTGATGACACCATCCTTGCCCACCTTCTTCATGGCCTCAGCGATGATGCCGCCAATGTCCTTGTCGTTGTTCGCAGAGATCGCACCTACCTGGGCAATCATTTCGCCCTTGATTTCGGTGGACATCTTCTTGATCTCGTCGACTGTAGCCTCAACCGCAGCATTGATGCCCCGCTTGAGCGCCATCGGGTTTGCACCGGCGGCCACGGTTTTGAGTCCCTCCCGCACGATCGCCTGGGCCAGGACCGTCGCTGTGGTGGTACCGTCTCCAGCCACATCACTGGTCTTGCTGGCGACTTCCCTGAGCATCGCGGCCCCAACCTTCTGCAGGCCGTCGAGCTCGATCTCCTTGGCTACAGTAACGCCGTCCTTGGTAATAACGGGTGAGCCAAACTTCTTCTCCAACACGACATTGCGGCCCTTGGGGCCCAGTGTAATCTTGACCGCATTGGCCAGGGTGTTCACACCCGAAATCAGGGCTCGGCGTGCTTCCTCGCCGTGCGTTACATCTTTTGCTGGCATAATCCTTAGTCTCCTTTTTCTAGAACCTTCGATCTAAAGATAGATTTGGGTAGTGATAGCGCTCTCAGGCACCCACTGACTGGCCTTCGAGAATCCCGAACACTTCGTCTTCGCGCATGATGAGAAGCTCCTCATCATCGACCTTCACCTCGGTTCCGGCGTACTTGCCGAAGAGGATCCGATCCCCCACCTTCAGGGTCATCTGGAGCTTCTGGCCATTGTCGAGAACCTTGCCATCGCCGACCGCCACCACTTCACCCTCCTGGGGCTTCTCTTTGGCTGTGTCGGGAATGACAATACCTCCGCGGAACTCCTCTTCTGAGTCGAGTCGGCGGATCAGGATTCGATCTTGCAGTGGTTTGATCTTCATCAGTTTTTCCTCTTTCAGTACGTCACATTAGATTGGTTCGGGGCCTTGGGTTTAAGTGCAACAGGCGGCTGATTACCTACGAACGTACCCATCTGTCACACGGTTTGTTCTTCACGGACCCCTTCCAGTTACTGGGGAATTTCAAAGGGGCCCGGGGTGCGTGGTTCCCACGAGGCTCCCGAATCGGAGTCCCAGCCCTTTCCTCTTCAGGCTGGACCTGATAAAAGCTCCCCAGAAGAATCGCCAAGTGGGCTTGATGTTGGGGAACTTAAAGACCTGATCGCTCATAGACTCCCTCGCTTTAAGGGTGCAAGGTCGCTTTGTTGGCTAGCCGAGCCTTCTTGCGCGGAGCGGTTCTCCTCATCTTGCTTCCTTCGACGTTCAACTCGTTCGGCAACCTCTTGCTCGTCCAGCCGGATAGCCTCGACGATCGCTGCCCGGGCCAAGGTATCCAGCCCCTTGGAAAACATCACCACTCCAAAAGCAGGCTGGGAGTAGGAGGAACGGAAAAGGTTGAACGAGTACTGCGCGTCTTCCCAACAGGCCACGACCTCTTGGCTGTCGTTATAAATCCGGGACGAGGAGAAGCTGAGGATTTTCGCCTTAGGTCTCCTGGCAGTTCCGTACTGTGCCGAAATAGCCTCGATCATGTCCTCACCCGTCAGACCTTGGGTCCTATGCGGAGCATAATTGGCCACTATTCGAAAAAGCTCGCCGTTGTAAAAGCTGAAGAGGAGCTCTCTTGGCGGGTCCGTTTGAAGCGGAGACTCGCCATGAAAGTGTCGGGGGTGCCACTGTCGTTCTTGAATCAGCAATAGTTCTTCAATGAGCGCAGGACGCTGGTGGATGGTCCTCGTCTGAGACGGGTTCATGCCGGTCTGTTTCGCTACCGAGAGGAGGTTCATTCCAAATTGAAACTCCCGGTATCTGGATAGATCTTGGGCATAAATCAAAGGCGCCAAGAGCACGGTCCAAATAATTGAGATTGCCAGACTGCGAGTGCTGATCATTTAGTTTCTCCCCGGGGGACTTGACGATTTACCATTTTCGATATTCGTTCGACTCGGCATCGGCCCGCTCGCACCGCCTGCATGCACCGAGATGAATCCAAGACATCACCAAGACCTTGGTCCGCTTTCATCGGAGAACTTCTTTTTCTATAAATATGTCGTGTGCTAGGTGCCGAACTACACGTTCATCGTCGTCGTGCCGCCCTATTAGCCTTGATCACTTGGTACCGGGAGTCCTGTGCAATCATCTGCCGTACCTGATCGGTTATCGCCTGCCAATCATGGATGAAATAGCCAGCCTGATTTCTCGCCATCACCTCAGCGCGCTTCTCTTCGAGGATTGCGATCACGGCCAGGGTATCCCTTCGATCCTGCTCCGTCTGCTTGTCGGCCACCGACTGAAACGCTTTGGCAACGCGATCAAACTCTGCACTCACTCGTACCTTGATCTGCTCTGCCCACTCCACTTGATTCACCGTACCGGTCATCTTTGGGCCATTTCGTGTCGTTCCCAAACTGGGGTCGAGCCTCTCTTCAGCTGTTAACCGACAGTCCGTCGGGCTCAGTGCTCCACCCTCATCTTCCCAGGCTTCAGTAACGTCTTTCGCAAACAAAAGTGCTTCCATGATCTCGATCCCAAGCACCGCTGCGTCCCCTTGGCATCGCGACAATACAGCGGTTTCCTACTTTCAATGTTCACGGGTGGAAGTCCGGTTTGTTCACTAGCCGGGCCTTCTCTTGCTGGACCCGCTTCTCCTCATCTTCCCTGTTCTTGCGTTCGATCTCTCGTCGGGGAGCCTCTTGCCTGTCTAGCCGAACCGCCTCGTCAACAGCCGCTCGCGCGAGGACATCCAGCCGCTTCGAAAGCGCAAGCAATGTAAAGCTGGGCCGGTATTCGGAACGGATGAGATTAAATGACCACTTCGAGTCTTCCCAGCGCGCGATGACCTTTACGGTTTCGTTAGCCTCGTAGATCGAAGACAGCGTGATCTCGGCAGAAGGCTTCAGGGCTGTTCCATAAATCGCCGAAATAGCCTCGATCATGTCCTCAGCCGTCAGCCCTTCGGTTTTGTAATGATCGTAATCCACTACCATGCGAAACAGTTCGCCGTTGTAAAAACGGAACAGTATTTCGTCCACAGAGTCAGCAGGCTCGGCCCGCCAAGACAGCTCTTGGATTACCGCCGGGCGCTGATGAATGATTTTCGCCTCGCCCGGTTTCATTTCTGCTTGTTTCGCTAACCCGAGTAGGTTTGTATCAAGCTGAAACTCGCGGTACCGGGATAGATCTGCGGCGCATAGCAGTGCCGAAGAAAGCACGACCCCCGAAAGTGACGTTGCAACTATTTGAAATTTGGTCATTTAGTGCACTCCTTTGGCTGGGGCTCAGTAAGCTCCCTCCCAATCGCCCATCGCTCTACAGTGCGCGAATCCGCCTGCAGGAGAACAACGGTGGCCCCTGAACAAACAACGAAAACCAGCAGGAACTGGTAAGCATTCATGATTTCCGTCGGCATCTGAAAACCTTCTTTCCGCTTTTACTTTGCGATCTCTTTGCGGAACAACAAG
The DNA here is from genome assembly GCA_965218775.1 of Acidobacteriota bacterium. Classification (GTDB taxonomy): domain Bacteria; phylum Acidobacteriota; class UBA6911; order RPQK01; family JAJDTT01; genus CAUZIZ01. The sequence goes on from CBDCLS010000003.1 coordinate 1,209,750, forward strand.
AGGCCGGACTGTGGCCACCCTCTCCGATCGAAGAGCCCTGTGCCTTCAGGCTGCTGCGCGAGCAGCAAGCTTACGCAATATAGGGCTTTCAGCACTTGCGGATAGGTCCCGCGGTCTTAGGCCTTCGCGTTCTCTTCGCTGTCCCACAAACTGATTCCAACCGCTTCCGTTCTTGGAATCCCAGATAATCTGACTTAGTTCAGATTTTCTGAGAGAAGGGCTTGTGTAGCCAGACTCGTTAACCATGATCAGTTAATTTACTTCTCTTGTCAAGTAGAATGAGGTATATTGTTTGAATACAGGAATTGCTTAATCAAAATAAGTTAATCCAGGAGAGACTTCGGTGGATGTTTCCTTGATGATCAGGCGCCGGCTGAAACAACTTGGCGTTGGGCAAAAGGAGTTGGCAAGCGCCACCCAAGTTTACGGAGTCCTCCATCTCACAGGTGCTGACCCGGAAGAAAGCGCCTCCCGCTCCCCAGCGGAGTCGAAAGCTCTAGGATATCGTCAGAATCACTCAATCAGTGCGGCCCAGATTCGCACTAGCATATAAGGGTAAAGAGGTGTTCGTGCTGGATCAGAACACTTCCCAGCTCTTGGAAACAAGAAGGCTGGATGCGCTCCGGATTAACGAGGGTGTGAAACTCGCATTGGACTGAGTCAAAGGATAGGGCTTGGAGGTTCTCTCCGACCTGGCCAGCAGTCGAGTCTGTTCCAGAGTCCATCGCCCAATGACTCGCCATCCTTTCTGGCCTACGCATCGTCGGAAAAAGGAGAGGGAAAGAATTTGTCCATAGAAGATGGATACGAAGGGCTTAGAGCATTAATCAGCCTCGGGGAAGAAAAAGGCTATCTTCTATACGACGAGGTGAATGATGCACTTTCCGAAGAACACCTGGACTCTGAAGATCTGGAGCAGATCCTCCATTTTCTCGGTGCTGCCGGAATTGAAGTGGTCGATTCAGAGCACCGGCCCAAGGGGGCCCGGCAGAAGATGGATGGCACGGGAAAGGACAAAAGCCTGCACCTCAAGTCGACAGCCGAAAGCCTGGGAAGGACTACCGATTCGGTCCGCCTCTACCTACGTGAAATGTCGACGGTGCCCCTTCTGAATCAAGGACAGGAAGTAGAACTCGCCAAGCGCATAGAGAAAGCACAGACGAATGTGCTCAAAGCGGTCTCGTGCTGTCCCCTCGCTGTCGCTGAAATCCTGGACTACGGGAAGGCGCTCCGTGCCGGGAAAACTCCCATCACGAAGCTCGTCGACGTCGACAAGGAGGGACGGACTGAGGAGAACCTGTCGGCGCGACGAGAAGATGTGCTCGAGCGAATCGCCGAGATCGAGAGACTGGAAACAAAGGCTTCTCGGATTTGGACGCGTTTGTATCAGGCCCGCCCAGAGTCTGGTGAATACAGGCAACTATTTGCTCAGCTGGCGCATGATCGGAACTCAATCGCCCTTTGCATCCCGTACCTGAACCTCACACCAGCGACCCAGGCAAAGCTGCTGACTTTGGTTAAGACGACGTTCGATCGGATGGTGGCTCTGGAGGGGGAAACGAAGAAGTCTCAGGAACAGCTGAGGTCTTCATTGGAGCAGCCCGAAGCGAGGAAGGTGAGGGATCTGCTTCGAGGATTCGAAAAGGAGTTGAAGGAGATTGAGGAGAAGGTTCAGGCTAGCCCAGGAGAGCTCAAGCGGACTCTGGCGACGATCAAACAGAACGAACTGGAGGCAGATATTGCCAAGAAGGAACTGGTGGAAGCCAATCTCCGCTTGGTGGTTTCCATTGCGAAGAAATATCCTAACCGAGGTCTGTCGTTTTTGGACCTGATCCAGGAAGGCAACACCGGGTTGATGAAAGCGGTCGAGAAGTTCGACTATCGACGGGGCTACAAGTTCTCGACGTATGCCCACTGGTGGATTCGACAGGCCATTACCCGAGCGATTGCCGATCAAGGTCGGACCATCCGCATCCCGGTTCATATGATTGAGGTGATCAACACGCTGGTGAAGGCCGATCGAGCTCTGGTCCAGAAGTATGGGCGCCAGCCCACTGCCGAAGAGATTGCCCAGAGAGTGGGGCTGCCTGTCGGCAAAGTTCGCAAAGTCATGAAGATTGCGCAGCAGACAATTTCTCTGGAAACTTCAATAGGTAAAGAAGAAGAGAGCCCTTTGAGTGACTTTATCGAGGATCATGGGTTGCTCTCTCCGGAAGAGGCCGTGATCAATCACAATCTGGCAGAGCGAAATTCCTCGGTTTTGCTAACCCTGACGCCCCGCGAAGAGCAGATGATTCGGATGCGTTTCGGACTTGACGATGGCGTCGGATGCACTCTCGAAAAAGTCGGTCAGATGTTTTCGGTGACTCGGGAGCGCATCCGTCAAATCGAGGTCATAGCACTGCGCAAACTGCGCCAGGCGCCACGCAGGGAAGCCTAAAAGCTCTTATCGAGAAGCGTTGAGCTGGGGACAGGGCGGCATACTGAAGGTGCCCGGCCTATTTCTGCAAACATCCACCGCAGCAGTTCAGCGATGATGAAAACATTCCAGATGACAGAACATTTTATCCATGGAGACTGAGGCGATGGGGATAAAGTGTCTGATTCTCGCGGCGGGCAATGGCAGCCGACTCCGGCAGAAGGGTGTCAGCAAGCCCCTCGTCCCCCTTCTGGGCATTCCCCTTATCGAACGTGCGATCCGATCTGCCATGGAAGCCGGGGCGGATGATTTCTATGTGGTCACAGGCTACCAGGGCGACCTGGTCCGTGATTTTCTGGAACGGTTGGCGAAACGTCTCGCGATTCGGATCACGCCACTGGTGAATGACGATTGGGAGAAGGAAAACGGGCTTTCAGTACTCAAGGCGCGGGAAGTTCTGCACGAACCGTTTCTGCTGCTCATGGCGGATCACCTCTTTGATCCGGGTCTTGCCAGCGCATTGACGACCCATTCCCAACTCGATGGAGAAATAGCGGTGCTTCTTCAGGCAAGTGTTGTTGAGCCATTCCCCCTACGCCAGAATCTAACCTGGAGAGGCTTGAAATCAAATCTAGAGAACCCTGCGGCAACCATCATCAAAACAAATAAAAAGTACGCTGCTCGGCTTGTGAATACATCCCGGAAGGAGAGTCTCTTCTTAGCCAGTCCAGCTTGCATGGCTGGAGTCCTTATCGTGGTGCCAAACTTCAAAGCCCGGTGCGGTCGGAGAAAATTGTAATAGGCCATGAGCAGAGCCAGCTGGCCTTCCAAGAAGTCCGTGCGCCGGGCGTGGCAAGGGGTGCGGCGGCCCAGATAGGAACAGCCCTGGCGGATGGTTAGATTATGGCGCTCCACAAAACTGGTATTCAGGGTGCTCGAGTCCTCCGAATGAAAGAGTGCCTCCTCCAGTTCTGCCGGTGTTCCGAGTAGCAGTCTACGATCGGCCTGGACCACCCGATTCTCGCGGCGCTTCTTGATCACTTGACCATAGATACAGACTCCAGGGAGCAGCCTTTTCGCCGCCCACTCGTACATCTCGAAACCATCGGTGGTGAACAGGAAGCGGTGTTCAACACGGCCTCGCCGCAGGGTATCGAGTAGCACTCTCTTGATGTTTGGGAAGTACCGATCCGGAAGGAGATCCATAGCCTGGACCAGACTTCGAGTGTTGTGAGCACCCAACGCACCCGCTTCTTTGCCCCCACAAAGGTCCTGATCTCGTCGGCCTGCAGCTCACGGATCACGAAACCTTTCAGCATCCGATCGTTGAACCGGGCAGCGCAGATAGCCGCCGATTCAAGCCAGCGGGCGACTGTCCCCCAGGCCATCCGCTTGATGCGAGCCACGGCTGAGATCCCCACACCATGGACACACATACGGACGACTTCATCGAACAAAGACCTGGGCTTATGCAGCCGATAATACGGAGTGCCGTGAGTCGACGAGAAGGTCCGACCGCATTCTTTACAGCGGTACCGCCGCCGTCTGCCCTGGGAGGTGATGTAGAAAGAGTGTCGAATGACGTTGCCTTTGCCGGCCTGGCCTCTCAAAGAGCAATCGGGGTTGGGACAGCAACGAGATCGTCCTCGGCTCCGCTTCATACATGTTTGATCGCAGAAAAACCGGAGAAGATCCAGCTGGCACAAGAGATTGGGGGGCTGCTGGACACAGTTATTATAACAACACTTCCCTGAAGAAGCACCGAAAATCGACTTGATGATCTGCCCGAAGGACTTGAGGGCCCGATATAATGCACATGACCGGTGGCTCCTAAGCTGACAGCCGTCACTCAAATTTGCTCGGATTCGAGATAGCAAACCCGCTTGGGTGGCGGACAGCAGCAGTTGGCCGCGAGCTGTGCCCTTCGACCAAAAGGTCCGAAGCCTATGTCGCATTACGTACCTTTGTTGGAATAGAACCGAACTCGTCTGCTAGAATCTGGAAAAATCAACTTCCCAATGTTCAGAGCCTGTCTAGTTATTAGCGTCAACCTGTTGATTGGAACTGGTTGTGCGCACAAATTGGAATTAGCCAATCCCAGTCTCCAGAAAAAACCGTGGCTTGCCCTGAGCGACGGATATACCACCAAACAAGACATTTTCGCCAAATGGGGATCTCCGCCAAGGGAAATAGAAAAGGGAAGAATTTTCTTCTACCGGCTCAAAAGGAACTATGAGGTCTTAAAGCAGGAGGAGTCATACCCGTTTAACCCAGAAAAGAAGTTCCAATGGGATGGCGTGAGATACAGCCTTGTATTGGTCTTTGATGCAGAAGATGTTCTGAAGAAGCACGGCATCGTAAGGGTAAGGTAATAATGCGGGAATGCGCTTGGCGGAATCTGCTGATTTCTAGTCTCTCATTGATGCTCTGGGTTGGATGCATCATGATCATGCCACTACCACGTCATGTTCCAATGGAGGCGGGTACACGAGGACCGATTGAAGCAGAACACTTGTCTTTTCTGGAGGTTGGCTCAACTACGAAGGAAGAAGTCGCCTTGAAACTTGGAGAACCGGACCATGTTTTCGAGAAAGGTAGAGAGTTCGTATATAGGTGGGAGAGTATAGCCGGTCGTTGGATGTGGGCAGTCTACCCCGAAGCAGGAGACGACGGAGACCTTGGGGAGATGGAATCCAGTTTGCGTATCGAGTTCGATGAAAAAGGGGTGCTTAGTGCAATTCATCGAGAATCGAGACGACCGTAGTCTTCGAAACTCCTATCCGTTTACCGATCTCCCGCAAACTCATTCCTTCGATCCCCACGTGAAAGTGGTCGGTTTCATGGCTACCACGCCGCCCCTCCTATGACGGTTTATGTACCTTTGTTGGGTTTTACTCAACCACCTTCTTCCTTCTCAGATAGCAGATACCACCAAGAAGCAAAGCTAACGCAAGGAGAATCAGTCCATGTGTGGAAAGTGCCGGAATTGTGTCAACAATCGTGAACCCTCCCGGTCCTGGCGGTAACGTCGCCTTTCCTTCTACAGTGATTACGGTGATCTCGACTGGGCCGGGCAGCAGGATCGGAACCGTGACTAAGAGGGTCGTGTCGTTGAGCACCACGATCTCCGTGCCAGGTACTCCGCCGAAGGAAACAGAGACGCCCCCAGCGGAGAATCCTGACCCCGTGAGGGTGAGCCGGGTGCCTGGAGAAGCAATGGCAGGGAATACCGACCCGATTGTCGGTTGACCGAAGATTCTTGCCACGAAGCTATCGCTCCCCCCGCCATTAGCCGGCTGCAACGGATTCGCTGTGGGAAGGTTTGTTGAACGGGTCAGCCCCGTTACATAGACATTGTCGTCAGAACCTACAGCAATATTTTTCCCGTTATCATCGTCACTACCACCCAGATAGGTCGAATAGACCAACGAGGAGCCTGTGGAGTTAAACTTGGTAACGAAGACATCTCGGAGGCCCGCGTAGTTGAGCTGTAAAGGATTGACCGTGGGAAAGTCGGCTGACTCCGTATGACCCGTAACGTAGACGTTGCCGGCGGCATCGACGGCAATGCCGCTGCCTCGGTCAGTACCGCTACCCCCCAAATAGGTTGAGTAGATTAGACCACCCGCAGGGTTCAGTTCTGCTACGACAGCGTCAGTGACAGCGAGAGCGGGCTGCTGCAAGGGATCGACGGTGGGAAAGTCGGCTGACCCGGTGTAACCAGTCACGTAGGCGTTGCCGGCAGGGTCGGTGGCCAGGCCGTGGAGTTGGTCAAAACCGCTGCCTCCCAAGTAAGTGGAATAGACAAGAGCGGAGCCGGTGGGGTTGAGCTTGGTGATAAAGCCATCGTCGATGCCGCCAGCGAAAGCCGGCTGAAAGGGATTGACGGTGGGAAAGTTTGCCGACCCCGTGTGACCCGTCACATAGGTGTTTCCGGCAGAGTCGATGGCAATGCCGCGGCCTATATCATTACCGCTACCACAAAGGTAGGTCGAGAAGACAAGAGCGGAGCCGGTGGGGTTGAGTTTGGTGACAAAGGCATCTCGGAGGGCCACGCAGTTGAGCTGCAAAGGATTGGCCGCGGGAAAGTCGGCTGACTCGGTAAGACCCGTCAGGTAGGCGCTGCCGGCGGAGTCCACCGCTATGTCAAAGCTGGGATCGTTGCCACTGCCGCCCAGGTAGGTGGAGTACTCAAGCGCCGTGCCATCGGGGGTAAGCTTTGCCACGAAAGCATCCAAGCCCCCCCCTAAAGTAGCCTGTAAGGCGTTTAGCGTCGGGAAGTCGGGTGAGGCGGTGTAACCTGCCACGTAGGCGTTTCCGATAGGGTCGATCGCAATGGAGACGCCTAGGTCAATGCTGCTACCACCCAGGTAAGTGGAGTAGACCAGAGCCGAGCCGGTGGGGTTGAGCTTGGTGACAAAGGCATCTTCGAAGCCGCCAGAAGCCTGTTGCAAGGGATTGGCCGTCGGGAAGTCTCCCAAGCGGGTAACACCGGTTACGTAGGCATTTCCAGCAGGATCGACGGCAATGTCGGAGAAAGCTGCTTCAACGCCGCTGCCGCCCAGGTAGGTCGAGTAGACCAAGACTGGGTCAATTATCAGAGGTCTTGTGGCATCATAGGCTCCCAATTGGAAGCTCACCTGCCGATCAGCTGCGACCACATAGCTCCCGTAGATTTCTTGGCTATCAGCGCCAGTCTGTTGATAGACGAATGGCCTTTTGAATAGCACTGGCCCAACCTGGGTGTGCAGCAGCAAGTCCCCCTGCGCATCCACGTCGAGCTTCTCCGCACCTTCGAATGTTAGACGGATGGTATCGGGATTGGCACTTGGAGCCACGATGAAGTCATACTCCAACTTGCCCTGAATGCCGTAATAAACCAGATCCACTCCAGGATAGACTTCCGTATAAAGGACTCTGGCATAAGTTGGAACGTTGGTTCGCCACTTTTCTGGATTGCTGCCCACTAAGTAATTGCTCTTGCCCGGTAGCTCTTCCAGGCCCTGAATCCGAGGTTCTGGGTTGGCTCCCACTAGCTTCATCCGGAGAACCGCTTGGCCCTGCGGTTCGGTGTAACGCGTCACGTTCGTGCCCTTTGAGTTCGCAGGATAAATTCCGCCAAGTTTTTCGATTTAGAGCCTGCCTTCCGAAGGGGTCTGGAAGAAGTGTGGGAAAGCCAGGATAGGATACTTCCGTGGGTAGGGGCGAAGGGTATCCTATCCCGCTGTGGGGAGGCTTGAGCGAAGGCTGAGGAAAGAGCGGAACGCCCCGACGGCGTCGTCGGGGCCACGTCGCATAGATAGGCCGAGGGCTTCGGCTCCGAAAGCTGAGGGGGATTGGGGGGAGCAAGAAAAAGGCCCCGCCAAAGAGTCCGCTCTGGCGGGGCGAGGCCGAACGATGAAGGCTGAGATTCAGCTTCCGTCGCGTCAGCCCTCGGGCCTGCTTCAACCCGCAGGCGGGGTTTGCCGGCGGCGCGACCCGGCGGCAAAGTCGGGGGGAAGACGGTAGCGGCCCTGGTCCCGAAGGATGCGTCCCTGCTCGGAGGCCTGGGTCATGGCGAGCTGAGCGGTGCGCTTGGAGCAATCACAGGTGCGCATGATCTGATCCCGGAGCTGATTGTAGCCGGCGCTAGCCCCCAGGTGATGAAACGCGTCCTGGACATCGGTGCTTTGGACCTTCCGGCGGGAAGGAGCCGGGGTGGGGGCTTGGCCGCTGGGGTGAAACCATAAGGTGGCGGGATCGAGACGGAGCCGACGGGGAGAGAGGGCGGGGGCGTATCGGAACTGAAAGCACAGTTCCAGGGAGTTGGGCAGGGCCGAAGGGCGCCGCAGTAACAGATAGCTGTCGCCGACGGCGTGCAGGGCACTGGAGCCGCGAAGGGCGCTTCCGACCTCGTGCCGAGCGACGGATTTGCGCACGTGATGGACGACGATCAGGGCGGCTTGGGAGGCCTGGCGCAAGCGCAGCAAACTCTGGCACAAAGCGGCCATGGCGCGGGTGTCGTTTTCGTCCTGATCATGAGCGGAGTAGAGAGGATCGAGCACGAGGACTTGGGCCTGTGCCGTGCGGGCGGCGGCCAGAAAATGATTCAGACCGTCGTGAGTGCTCAGGAGATGCCCGGTGGCGCAGGTATCCACCCAGAGATTGTCATCGGCGGCCGAGCCGAGCGTCTGGCGCATCTGAGCCAATCGAGCCGCAAAGGCCTCCAGGGGAAGCTCGAACTGACAGAGCAGGACCCGAGCAGGAGCGGGAATGTCAAAGCCGGTTCGGGAAGAGCCGGCCGCCAGGGCCAAGGCCAAGTTGGCGACCAGCAGGGACTTGCCCACCTTGGGCTCACCGCCCACGAAGAGAATCCCCTGAGCCGGCAGCAGGGAGGGCCCGATCAGGGCCGGATCGGGGGTGGGATTCCAGCGCATCAGCTGGGAGAGGGACAGGACCGTTTGGGACGGGGCGCTCACAGTAAGACCTCCGGGGCGGCCTCCAGAACCAGGGCTTCACCGACTTGATTGCTTTTACGTGAAGCGGCCAGGCGTAAGACCGCCAGGCAAAGTTTGTTGACCTTTCGGGGTAAGCCCTTGGTGGCTTGATACAGGGCCTGGCGGGCGCTGTCGTCAAAGAGCGGTTCGGGGACCCCCGCGAGCTGAAGCTGCTGAGCCAGGTAAGCCTCCAGTTCCGAGCGGGAGAAGCCCTCCAGATGGTAGTGCACGGCAATGCGCTGGCGTAGGGGTTCGTGGACTTGCAAGGAGAGGGTCCGCCGCAGGAGCGCCTGTCCCACCAGGGCCAGGGAAAGATAGGGGCAGGAATCCATCTCGAAGTTCAGTAACAAGGGGAGTTGCTCCAGGGTCTGGTGGTTTAAGAGGTGGGCCTCGTCCAGGACCAGGAAGGGATGTTGTTTTTTGGCCTGGTTGAGGCGAACGATGGCCTCGGAGATCTGATGCACCAGGTCGGCGCGGCGGTGAGCCGGCTGCAAATCCAGTTGGCGAGCGAGCAGGGTCAACAGGTCCAGGAGGGAGCCGGAAGACCAGTGCAGATAAAGGATCTTGTACCGATTGGGGTTGAGGTTGCCCAGCAGGGTACGGGTGGCGGTGGATTTGCCGGCCCCGACCTCGCCGGTAAACAAACCCACGCCGCGGTAATCGACGAGAAACTGTAAGCGGGCGGACATCTGAGTCCAGGCGGCCGATTCAAACAGCTGCCGGGGATCGGCATCGGCGCTGAAGGGAGTCGTCTTGAATCCAAAGAAAGTCTCGAACATGGCTTAGTCCTCCTCGGGCTTCGAGTCGTCTTGAAGCAACTCGAGGTAGTTGATCCCGGTCGGATCGGAGGGCTCCGACGCCTCGGCTTGGGCGCGGGGGAGGGAGGCATTGACGACGGGATCGACGGGACGGGCCTGCCCCTGGAGTTTCCCGTCCCGATACAGCTCGACCTGGGAGAGATCGAGCGGATCGAAGCGGATCTCCAGACGTTGGCCGGCCAGCTGGGCCGGCGCCTCGTAGAACTGGCTCTGCAAGCGAAAGGTCGAATCGCGGCGCACCACCCGCTGGAGCCGATGGAAAAACAGGCGGCGGACATCGGTGGCGGGCGGGATCTGTCGGATCTTCTCGATATCGCGCTGCCAGCGCAGTAGCGGTGTCCTGCCCAGCGCACTATGCTGGCAGCGGTGGTAGTGCCGATCGACCCAGCGCCAGAGGCGGGCGTTGAGTTGCTCCAGAGTGAGGGGGCGCTGGCGATCGAGATTGGCCAGAAACTGAGTGCGCACGGTCTTGAACCAACGCTCGATCTTGCCTCGTCCTTGGGGCTGATAGGGTGGGGTATGAACGACGAGGATCCCCAAGGAGGCGGCAATCGAGGCCAGTTGTCCGGAGCGGTAGACCTTGGCGTTGTCCACATACAGACGCAAGGGCAGGCCCCGAGCGCTCACGGCTTGACGCAGACAGTCCAGGAGCGCGTCCAGGCCCTCCGTGAAGTAGAACTGAGCGTGGGGGATGAGGCGGCTGGCATCATCCAGAACGGCGTAGAGAAAGGCCTGGCGCTTGCCCCCTCCTGCTCGCAGGACGTAGGGCCCATGGAGCAGGTCGGATTGCCAGATCTCATTGGCCGAGGCGGCCTCGAACTTCTTGCGCCCGGGCGCGGGCTTGAGCAGCTCGCGGGCCGTCAAACCGCGCGCTTTGAGGAACCGATAGAGGGTGGAAGCGGAAAGGGGCGGTTTTCTCTCGTTGGAGCACAGAGCCAGCTCCCGCAGTAGGGTGGCTCCGGTCCGGTAGGGATTCTCACGTTTGAGGCGCTCGATCATCCCCGCTAGTTCCGGTGTCAGGACCCGTGAGGTGCCGCGATCGGAGCGGGGTTTGGGGGCCAGGCCCGTCACCCCTTCCAAGCGATAGCGCTGGGCCCAATCCAGCAGCGTGTCGACCGAGACCTGGGTGCGAGGGGAGAAGGGGATCTCGTAGGAGCGGGCGGCGATCTCCCGGGCCCGTCGTGTCAACTCGCCGTGGGGCAGCACCTCCAGCACCAGGGGGGCAATCAGAGCGTATCGAAACAGAGCAATCTTTTCGCTTTTGGGATCCATAGCCTTTTTTCCTCCTGGGGAAGAAGGCTACGCCGGCCCGGCCCTATCCCTCCACGCAAGTGTTGTGTGGGTGGGTCCCCGCCAGCGAGTTGCCCGAAGCCAGTCGGCGAGATCGCCCGTCCGGAGCCAGAGAACGAGGCCAGCCCAGCAGGTGCACCCGCAGCTGAGAAAACAGAAAGCGGTGGGAGCGGATCCAGCCCGCGATCTGGAGCATCCGCAGTGCCCGGGAAACGACCCCCGGCGCGGCGACGGCTCGCGTCAGGGCCACCAGGCTGGCCGAGAGCCATCGGGCTTGACGGCGAAAGCGCGTCACCCAGCCCTGGCCTCGCTGGTAGGGCATCTGCTCCTGGCCCGCTTGCTGAGCCGCTTGCCCTAGGGTCCGAGACTCCAGCAACCGCGCCTCCAGATACCGGCCGATGACGCTGATCGCAAAACGCACATAGGGTAAGACAAACTCCGGCAGTAGCGAGACGGTTCGCCGACAGAGCCGGCACAGGTAACGGCGCACCCGAATCCAGCCGTCGAAGTCCTCCGCCACCAGGGTGCGGCCGTAAAATCCGTGCCCGATCAGCGCTTCTTTCGCCCCGCACAGGGGACAGCCACCCGGGCGATAGCGATCCGGCTCCGCCAGTTCTTGTGCGTACGCTTGGACCGAACCCGCAAACGGGTGTAGGATTTGCATCGAGACCTCCTCGGTTGTACAGACAGACATCTAGAGGGTCTTGCCGAGAGCTTCCCGGCGGTGCTTAACTTCAACGCCGGGAGCTCTCTGCTCCCTTGCCCCTTTCCCTCTCAGCGGTAGGATACTCTAAACGCACTCCTCCCCCCTTGGATCCGTCCAACACAGAAGGACCTCTGTCAAGGTCCCTTCTTCGGATTCCTCACAATGCCTTTTTGTCGGCCCGGATTGAATCTGAGAGAAAAGCCGTCCTATGGGAGGGAAAATTGTGACGCGTTACAGTTCGGCGACATGATCGGCAAATTGTTCGTCCATCGCATACGGAGGCGCTCCGCCGCCAGCAGCCCCACCGAGGACCATCACCGCTTCTGTTGAGGTCAAAAACAGGCTATAACCGGGGACGCGTGACAGGAACTTCACCTCCGGGTCCATCTGGCCTTGGTTGGACTCAAAGTGAAGAGGTAGTTTGCCGTAACCCTGACGTGGGAAGGTTCTGGTTTGCTGGGAGGGGGCGGCCGGACCTTGCTCATCCCCAGCGGCGTGAGCCAGCGAAAAGAGCAGGCCAAAAATACAAGCACAACGAGTGAGAACAGGCTTGCTGTGTGCCACGTACGCAAGGATAGTGCGAAGAGCCGTGCAAGCCAAGGCAGGTGTAGATCGAAGTCGCAAGGATGTGGTGAATGAGCCGAACCTAGCAACCCTCCAACCTTGTGTCAATCATTCTGTCGTCATCTTGGATCACCAGTGGGCACCTACCATTTCGACTATCTCAAAAACACCCAAGAAACAGGGTGTCTAACAAACCCTCCTGAAACCGTCCCTCTAAACCCTTGATTTTTCAGGGGATTTTTTCTACGCTTAAGGTGTCTACCGGACTATAGTCAGATAGACACCCCTCTCTCCTACAATCATCCCCATGCCAAAGAACATGCTGCCATCTACGCCAGGGTTTCAACCCTAGACCAGAACCCCCAGATGCAACTCCAGGAGCTTAGGGTAGCGACATCGCGACACCTGTCCCTATTCCCGGTCAACCACCAGCGCATCATCCAGCTCAAATCCGCAGTCTTGTCGGGGGGGGGGAGCATCGCTCCGAGCAGGCTCCCTTCAGGCCCTGCTGTCTTGTAAACTGTAAGGACTCGGGAAGGTGGACACGGAATGCTGTTTTCTCTGCGTGTCGTAGTCATTAGCGTTTTCCTCGCCGGGACTGGCATTTCGTTTCCTTTGTACGCTGTCTGCTTCGTTCTTGCTTTCACAACTGGAGGCCAGGCGAACAGTGCCACACAGACGCAGAGACCGCGAGTCGAACTCGATGAGATGATGGTCCGAGAGACGGTGGAGACTGTCGCTGCGGTTGTGGACCGCGAGTACTTTGATCGTGAGGTCGCGTCGCGGGTGGAGAAGGGTCTTCGAGACCGCCTTCAGCTAGGCCGCTATACCGTTGCCGAGTCCGCCGAGGAACTCGCGCAGTTGCTGACTGAGCATCTGTATGCGATGACGAGGGACAAGCATCTTTCAGTTAACTACATTCCTCCCGACGATGACACGAGGGTGTCGAGCGAGGCAAGACAGCAGTCACGGGAATCGCGAGCTCGTCGGCAGAACTACGGCGTGGAACGCATCCAAATCCTTCCAGGGAACATCGGCTATCTTAACTTTACGGCCTTCTATCGACCTGTGGAAGCACGTGAGGCACTCGAGGCCGCAATGGAGTCTCTGCGATACGCCGATGCACTCATTCTAGACATGCGTACGAATGGTGGAGGCAAACCCAGTACGGTCGCTCTCCTAGCGAGCTACCTATTCGAGACGCCGGGGAAATTGTTGTTCGAGATCGTGCCTCGGGAGGGGGAGACGAAGTCTTACTTCACCGAATCGGTACGCGAGTCGCATCGCGATGGCCGCCGACCGGTCTTTGTCCTCACGGCAGCAACGACTTTTTCGGGGGGCGAGGGTCTCGCTTTCATTCTCCAGGAACAGGGGCGCGCGGTGGTTGTGGGGAAAGTAACTGCCGGAGCTGCAAATTCAGGTCGTCCATATCCGGTAAGTGACTATTTCGAGGTCGTTGTCCCCAATGGCCAAGTTCGCTCGGCGGTTACAGGTCGGAACTGGGAGGGTACGGGTGTAATTCCGGATATCCCAGCGACAGAAGTTGAGGCTCTCCAAGTCGCGCACCGTCTCGCACTCCAAGAGTTACTGGAAACTACGAACGATGAAAAGTGGGCCGACACCCTACGGAAGGAACTTCGGCGGACTCCGCCCCGGTAGTCTGCCCCCCCCCCCCCCCCCCCCCAGAAGGGGAGCGGTTTTCCAAGGCCCCGATCGGAAGGTCGGGCTCATTTGTTTATGGCTTTCGGGAAGCTCCCCAGCCTGTAGACAACCGTCTTGACACCTCCTCTTCGCTCTGCTCGTTTGAATGCAAGATAAAATCTGTTATCTTGCGCCAGCCAATCCCCCTCTCTTAGACGTGGCCGCCAGCAGCGGTCCGTAAGTGCTTTAAATAGAAGGCTCTGCTAAGTATCGGCGCAGAGCTCCCCTTAGCGTACATTTCTATAGCAATCTGGTCGGTACCCTTCCTGGCCCTCACGATAACGCTGTCGAAGCTCTCCACGCTGGCCATGAAAACACTTCCTCGCTAGCCGATGGGGATGACGCTGGGTGGGCGGCGACTGATGAGTGCTTGAAGCGCCTGGGTGTAACGCGTCACAATACTTTACCCCTTCGTTTCGAATTGAAGACCGGTGATTTTATCACTCTCCCTACGGCAAACAGGTCGTTCTTAACCCAGGATAGGATACCTTCGTGTGTACGGCACGATGAGGTATCCCAAAGCAAAATGCAATAAGACCCCCGAGTACCGACGCAAACCGAAGCTCGAGTGGCACTCGGAGAGCGCTCCAGGTACAATTCCGGGAGATGGTTCTCATGTTCGGCGTGGTCAAACTGGTCCGTCGTTGAGGATTGCTGAGAACGTGAAGCAAGGAGGAAATAACTATGTATGATCCCGTATTCATCCAGCCTATGCGCGATGAACTGACCCAGGCCGGGTTCGAGGAAGTTCGGACGGCCGAAGACGTAGACAGTGCTCTAGCCGACAAGGATCAAAGCACTCTGATCTTTGTGAATTCCGTTTGTGGCTGCGCCGCCGGTATTGCGCGGCCTGCCATGATCGAATCCCTGAAAAACGAACTCCGTCCGGCCCATCTGGTAACAGCCTTCGCCGGCAACGATGTAGAGGCTGTAAATCGTGCAAGGGAGCTCTTTCTCCCCTATCCGCCGTCCTCTCCCTGCGCAGGACTTTTCCGGGATGGCAAACTGGTCCACATGGTCGAACGTCACCAGATCGAAGGCCAAACAGCGGGGGCTCTGGCCAAGATTTTCAGTAGTGTCTACGATCGATTTTGTGGCGAAGAGATCGATGAATCGGCGCAGGTCCATGATCCGCTGGCCTCTTCGCGGCCCAAGTCTGGGTACCTCCCGGCCGTCGGCTAGCCAATAGCGTTGTAGGCCAATGGCCGGTCACATCGAGTGGAGACACCTACTTCACTGTTGCGGAACCGGATGACTTTGTCTCTCTAACCGGAGTAAAAGTCCTGGGAATCGCAAGGGGTAACCTCGACCCTGCAACCTACACCGTAACAGGGCGTGTGGCTGCAGATGGTGAGAACTCTCAATGCTATGACCAGCGGGCCGACGACTACCCAGTGGCGCTGGTCAACAATAACCTCGTCGAAATCGACATTACGTCAACGCAGAAACGCCGGAAAATCGTTGTTTTGGACCCGCATAACCTGCGATTCCTTGACGTGCTTTAAATTCCGTTTCGTGTCTTCTCCTCATGAAAGTACTTGTCGAGATGATCGCGAAGGCGTTGGTGGACGATCCCGATCAGGTGACTGTAACCGAGCAGCGACGTATCGAGTGTGCCGCGACAAGCAGGAAAACAACAGAGACAAGGCCTAGGAGTAATTTCCCAGGCCCTGTCCAACCCTAGTAAATACCTACCACTACTAGGATCACTGCGTGTTGGATTTCTCTAACCCCAAAAGGTACCACACCGCTAGGTAAGCGGTATAGACTTTAGTCCCAGGCCCTGAATAGGCCGACAAACTTTTAAACCAAGCCCTTTATTTTCTATCACTTCCAAGCGACAGGATATCTTGTCGACAAGAGAGGTTGACAAGACACCCCAAATGGTCCGCAGATGAAGTCAGACAGACAACCCCCCGACAGGTGTCGGGATTGTTGGTTATGTCTAAGAAATGGACAACGAGTTTGCCGATTGGTTGACCAATATGATGATCGGTATCCAAGGTGGCGGCACTTTCGATCGCGGCGGTGTAGGTAACCGAGTCCGGATCTCGCAGGGGCCGGCCCTGCTCATCACGCTTTTCCGCACTCCAAACCGTACAGAGCTTGGCCTCTCGGGTCCGGGCCGAGCCATCCGGTTGTTTGCCTGCTCGCCCTTGCAGTTCGGGCGCTCGCATGGGCACGCCCGTGCCGTCGATTCCCAGATAGAGCGTCGGAGGAGGAGGGGCCGGCGACTCCGGCTCTACCCCCTCGCGCTCATAGTGAGCGATTTCCTCTCCCAGGGACTCCGCACACCGTTCCACTTGCTTGGCCCCCACTTCAACCCCGGCTAATTCGTCCAGCGTTGACTGCTTTCTTGAAAGCTGACGAGGGAGGCGGCTGCCCCCACCATCCGCATCAGGGCGGGAGACAAGGAGCTGTCTTCCAATCCCAGCTCTCGGTCTCGAGGACAAAGACCTTCGCCGCAATCCGGACAGTGATAATAAGCGCGCTGCAATCGCATCGGCCCCAACACGGTCGTAAACTGCTTCTCTCGCCGACCCGCGTACCGGGCTCGTCCTCCACAGGGGCAGCTGAGTCCGGTGACGGTATCCGTATGATCCTGGTTGAGATGAGCTTCCACCGTCCGGGCCGCTACCTCCAAGACTTGGCGCCGGACCGCGGTCTCCAAGGCTTCAAAGTCCAGGGCCTTGGCCGCCGCGGGCCCCATCAGGACCTGGATTTCTTGCTGGACTTCCTGCGCGAGCGTCTTTTGGAGCCCTTTTTTTCGGCCCTGCGGGCCGGGGCGGCCTCCAGCTTGGCCTGACAGATTTGCTCGCTGACCTCCACCAGCTCCTGCAGCAAGCTCCGCAATCGGTGATACTCCGCGATCTGCTCCCGGGTTTGTTCGACCGTGGGCCCCGGCGGAATGATCTTGGTCACGGTTTTCTCGCCCACGCGACGGGTCAAGGAGAAGCTGGGCCCGTGGCCTGGGGCCCCGGGCTGGGCACAGTGACAGTTGGCTTTGCCACAGCGGCGGTAACGTGCCGCCAGGAATCCTGGACGCAGATCACCCAGCTTGAGCAAGGCTTGTTTCAACTGCTGGCGCCGTTGTTCGAGTTGGACCTGAGGGGAAGCGTCTTGGGACATAGGTATCCTCCTGTCTGACAGTTAATATCCCTGTCAGACAGTCTAGCCTCAATCCCTGACGTCCTCTGGCCTTCATCAACGCCCTCACTTTCCTGTCGTGCACCCGTCTCGCCCCGTCAGGAAACCATAGGGAGCACTTGCCCCCGCGCCAAGTACCAGGACCGTGCGACGCTGAATCAAAGACTTCCTCCGCGTCCTGCGAACCCTCGTAGACCGGGAAATTGAGCTGGAGTATAGCGTGTAAGGACCAGAACCAGAGTTCGTGTCATGAGCCGCCACCTGTGACGGGCTGACTCGACGGCCAGCCCGGGCCTTATGTTGTATTTCAACAGCAATCTGGTCGCCGGTGCGGTGGAGTAGGGGAGTACCTTAAACGGAAATCCGCTCCACGATATTGCGCGTCACCCGCCGCCGCCTCCGATCGTAAAGCCGGGTGGTTCGCGGATCGGCATGGCCGGCCAGGTGCTGGACGTCCTCGAGCGAGACCCCTTGGCTCAGCAAGTCAGTAATGCCAGCGACGCGAAACGAATGACCTGAGAGCTCCGGCGGCAGCCCCACATCGCGCATCCGCCGCTTGACCATCCGGTAGACGTCATTGGTCGTCAGAGCCTTCTTCGTCAGCCGCTTCTCTTTTCGGATGGCGGTGCGAAAGAGGGGACTGTCCTTCGGGGCATCGCGCAGGCCGGCCGCCTCCAGATACTCCCACAGGTACCCCTGCAGATCGTGCCGGACTGGAATCTCCCGAGACTTGCCTCCCTTTTCGTGAAAGCGCAGGGACCACTGCTCCTCGATAAAGTAGAAGTCCCGCCGTCGGAGCTTAGCCACCGCGCCGCCACGGGCCGTGGTGTAAATCATGACGGCAATCAGAGCGCGATCGCGAAGGCCTACCACCTGAGAGGTGGCAATCGAGTCCAAGAGCTTTCTGGCCTGGGGCACAGTGATCTCTGGAGTTTTCCCCTCGACAACCTGATAGCGTTCCCGGGGTAGCGCCCAGATTGCTGTAAAAATACAACATAAGGCCTGGGCTGGCCCAAGCGGGCCTTTCTCGTCAACCTGGCACATCTTGCGAGCCTCGATGAAGTGGTGGGCGTGCTTCGATCAGAAGTACGGCTCGAAGGCCGACCACGACACTGCTCCGCTGGTCGATGTGGCCGCATCCAGCCTGTTTCAACGCCAACAACCAATCCGCCGGACCGGGCCAAATGCGGGGCGCAACGAGCCCTGCCCGTGCGGCAGCGGCAAGAAGTACAAGAAATGTTGTGGCGCTCACTGACTCACTCAGCCAGACTCACGGACACGCATGTCTTTCATTGTGGACATTGATCTCGACTATTTCCGCCTGTTCAAGGCCCCCCTGAGACGGCTCGACCAAGTCCTGAAATGTGCGGGGCGACCCGTGGACTTTATCGTGGACCATCACCACGAGGTAGTAGAACGCTGGGAGACGGCAATAAGCGAAGGCTTCATCGGGACTCCGACGTTTATCCTTCACATTGATGAGCACCACGATATGCTCGGCGAACAGCTGCCGATGAATTTGGGAAACTTTATGTACTTCGTAATGCAGAAGTGGAGCCATTGTCACGTGTGTTGGTTGACCAAGGAACCTATCGATCACCCAGCTATGTGGCTATCGGAAGAGGCCTGGGAGTCGGTGCGCGCCAGATGGCGTTCGGTGTCACGCCTCGACTCCAGGTGGCCCCAGCCTGACTTGGTGTCAGTCTGCACCAGCCCCGGGTTTATTGAGGAATCTCTCTCGCGTCGTCTTCTGCAGCGGATAGCTGAGGGTCCCGGCCGAACAACGAAAACGAGACGGAATGGGGGTAGCGACCAGATTGCCTGTTTAAATACAACATAAGGCCCGGGCTGTCCCAAGCGGGCCTTCTCGTCAGCCTGGCCCGATCTTGTGCGTCTCGATGAAGTGGTAAAGGGCGGAACGGGAGACGTCCAGGATCTTGGCAATTGAGGCCTTCGAGACTTCCTTGCCCAATAGCATCCGGATGTCTTTCTCCTTGCCGTCCAGCTTGGATTTTCCTCAGGCCCCCTGTCCCATGAAGAACCGTTGTGGGGCACTTGCCTTAAGTCCTAGCCTTCAGTAGTTTCAGGCAATTCTTGGGTGACACTGGTCCCGGGCGCATCCTTAGCTCCGCTCCAGTGAAGCCTCACTTCCTCTTTGCGCCGAGGAGCCGGAAGGTCGTGATGAGTTCCGGTACAGCTACGTCAGCCGAAGTCATTTCTCCTCGGACGTTCCTGAAATCTCCGGTGCCGCCGCCGACGGCCCGGGGGATGAAGTTGTCGCCAAAGGCTTCTACTCCTTGAACCTCAATGGACCCCCGTCCGTCAATCTGAAACGACTGGGAAACAACTACTTCGTTATCGAGTGTACCCGGTGCGGTCTGCCAACCCCAGCAATGAAAGACACCTGCCGGGGTGCAATCCGGCCCCTGCTGTTCTTCGCAGATCGTACCTCTAATGTAAAACGCCGAGCCGCCTCGAGTGCCTGGGGGAGCAAAGTCTGGCGGTGGGTCGAGGATGATACGAAGTCTCAGATGGTTTCGATTGCCGTTTGCCAGAACCTCCGTGCCCGCCAAACCGCACAAGAGCGTTACGACAACTCCGAGAGCAAACATTCTTCGGGTGAACATATTTAGACCTCCATTTGATATGAGACAGTGATCCGCCGGTCTTCCCGAGGCAAGCGGATCGAGTTAGTCTGACCTCCCCAGTGCTAAAGGATAGAAGCTATCAAGCCCTCCAACCTTGTGTCAAGGTAACCCTTGGGCTGATAGACCAATTCCATCCCGAAAGCAGCTGCGGCTGTTTTGATCACAAGATTGAGGGCATAGCGACAGGTGGCGTGCAATTAAACAAAGGTACCAAATCCGTCATAGCGACCATGGCTAACCTTCATTTCCGCTAGCGTTTGTACCGAAAGCCGTACTCCCAGTTTTAGCCCACCTCGAGCTGACGGATTTTGGGCACCTCTAGACCGACCGAATCTTGCAGCTTCTCGGCCGCGAAATCGTACTCTCCGTGCAGGTTGATGTGCTGCCAGGCAACGACCGATCCGGCTCGGATGGCGGCGACTAGGGCCTGCCGCCGTTCCTTGTCCTCTTCGTGGAGGATTCGTTGCGAGAGGTAGAGGTAGTTCCAGCAGATGATGGCGTTCTTGGGTAATTGGCATGGAGCGAACAGAAAACCGGCTTAAGCAAAAAACCCGGAGACCAACCCTTTGAATGACAAGAGGTTACAACGTTCTCGCGAAGAGTGCTGTCTCTCTGCTGTGATCGCGAACCGCCTCCCCGGATGCAGCGTAGAGGTCAAACCGCCCCAGCCCCAACACCCGACTCCTCGCAGGCGTTTTCTGGGCAGTTCTAGTCGTCTCAGCCTCGCCCAGAACCCGTCCCTTGATGCAACACGGTCCATTCTTCTGCATCTGTCGTCTTTGCAGGTAAGGAGACGATATGACCAAGAAGCCCTCAGTTGAGAAAGATTCCAGAGACTGGCTTGACTGGGTGCTCATTGTTCTGGGCATCATTGCAGCTGCTTCTGTTCTCGGTGTTGTAAATCTTGTCATACCGCTGTCTTCGCTGTCCCTTGGAGGAGGCCCAATGGTACCGAAGCTGTCATGAGGTGCCATCTGTGGGGCCGGGTGCTCCCGAGACCCTCTCGTGGACCCCGAAAAGCCGTACTTCGACAGATGTGTGGTATGAAATCCGAGATAACTGACTGTTCATGAGGCACTTGTAGTCATCGTCGAGGCCAGAATAGAAGGGCATTACAAAAGGTTTACGGCACTATTAGGATGCCGAACGGACGAGGGTAGCTCACCAAATTGAGGATTCTCAGCCAGCAGTAGCAGTCCTCCCGAGAGCCGCCTATGAGCATCGGCCATCCGCGGTTGATAGCCAGAATTCTAAAAGTTCTCGGGCCGAAGATGACGTCTACTTCAAATCTGAAGCCGCCAGTGCAGCTCGCCGCTGACAGCGCCCAGAAGCTCTCGCTTCTTCAGCCCCATTTTGTCCTCTGGTGCTGGGGTATCTCACGGTAACTCCCTTGTATCTATCCCCTATCTGCCTGGTATCTTTTTCGCTGTCGAGCAGGTTAAGATCCAATGAATCAGTGACTTGAATGCAGACTTCTCGGAACTAATCTTCCATATTTCGATCCCGCGCAGGCATATTCATGTATTCCGCTTCGGTATCCTTGGCCTGCTGCTCTCGGATGCGCTCGCGGACGCGCTTGATATTGGCACCGAGATTCGAGAGAGCGTAGGCAGGAACCGGGGCGTTGTAGTAGGGGAATCGAGCGAGGGTCAATCGGTACTCGTTGACCGCTTCAAGCTCGACACTGAGAGACTCGGCCATTGCCTCCCAGGCTTCCTTCTGGTCTGGTGCGGGTTTCTTGGCCTTGCGCCAGGCGACATTGAGAGCCTTCCAGAACTCCCTCTGGAGCTCCATCTTGACGAGCTTGCGCTGGAGCTTCACCACCGAATCAGGATCATCTGAAGAGATGCCACCGGAGCCGACGCTATTAGCCTTCTCTCTTAGGTGTTGGGCTTTCTTCTGCTCCTGGACACCTTTCCTGATCGCGTCATCGGCACGCCGGAGTGTCCTTCTGTGCCGCTTCTCCGAGTGGTGACCCACCAAGATAGGCTGACCGAGTGGGATACCATCTGTGAGCGAGTGAAAACGACTGAAGGACCCTTCTGACCTCCTCTCTGCTTGCTCGGCTCTTAGTCGTAGTCTCTCTCGTCTTTCCTCTTGCTTCTGCTCGTAGCTATTCATTTGTTCTTCCTCCAAAGTTGCTTCCGTTTTATTTCCTGGAATCAGCCCATCAGGCCCTGATCAGCAAAGCTGAAGTATCGGCCCTGCCCACCGATCACCACGTGATCGAGGCACCTGATACCGATCAGCTTTCCTACCTCACAGAGCCTGCTCGTAATCTGGATATCTTCCTGACTAGGCGAAGGATCACCGGACGGGTGATTGTGAATCAGGATCAGCCCTGCAGTCAGGTTGGCGATGGCAGGCCGGAAGACATCGCGAGGGTGTACCAGGTTGGCAGTCATCGAGCCGATGCTGCACGTGGTCATACCGACCATGCGATTCTTGCCGTCCAGATGCAGGACCAGGAACGTCTCCACCGGCATCGATGCCAGATGCTGGAATGCCTTATAGACCTGGTTCGAGGATGTGTAGCAGATGCCCACGAAGGGCTGAATCTCAGCCGGGATTACGGGTGTGTCCCTGACCAGGAGCTGGAACTCCTTGATCGAGTAGTGGGTGGGGTGTGGGGACGGTCTCCCCTGGGGTAGAATTGAAACAGCCATTCAAACCTCCTCTGTAGGTTTGGGTGGTCAGGGTCTGGGGGGTGTGTGCTACCACCCTTCAGGCCCGCTTACCACCGGGTGAATCTTGGCCCCGATCGGGGGCAACTTCTACTTCGATTCTAGCCAGTAAGCACACCAAGTGCAAGAAAAAGAATGGGGGGTAACTCATTTAGTTTCAAAGCGTTGTCCAAGGGGTACCCCCGGGGGGAGGCATATATCGGGGTCGGCTTCAGACGGCTATTTCAAAAAATTGAAAGTGGTGTTGACCAGGAGTTAACCCTGGGTGATTGTGAGCAGCTTTCTGGGGCTACGGGCCGGGCGAGTCAGACGAGCTATGTCAAGAATTCTAGGGGCTCTACTGTGTGACCTGGAGCAAGCCGGTTAAGGTGTGGATGGCTCAGATCTGACCGTGCAGACAGCGTCCGATTTGATCGCAATCGAACGGCCGCTTTCGCCTATGAAGTCAAAATTTCAAATCCGAAATCATGAATGACTTCTCACACACCCTCGCCTAGAAGCGGACATTCAGATCATCCTAATCTGAATTTGCTGACTGGCCGAGTTCCGCCATAGGCGGTCAGTCCTTCAGGAATAGAAGCTTCGTATCGACTCACTTTGGATTGTCGTTCGGCGGCTAGTGCTCTAGCACCACTGTCGCCGAGCGGCGACTACTTCGGTTACTCCTTGGTTCGGACAACCAAATCCAGGTCAGCAACTCATTGTCTTTCAACCAGACCGGGAGCGGGTTCTACTTGTCCAGAGAAAGGTGAGTGCGACAGGCGTGGTAATAGGCGAGATATTCTCGAAGAATCCGACGTAGATGATTCTCACTAAGAGCGACGACATGATCCAGGCAATCGCGCCGGAGCGTGCCCACGAATCGCTCCGTGTAGGGATTCTGCCAAGGGGAGCGGGGAGCGATCTTCACTTCCTGGATATCCATCGAACGAACTCCATGGACAAACTCTTGACCGTACCTGCCGTTGCGGTCCCGAAGAAGGTATCGCGGCGCAGTATCCCAGGGGAACGCCTCAACGATCTGAAGTGCGGTCCATTTTGCCGTTGGCGAGTCGGTGACGTTGAAGTGTACGACTCGTCGCCGCTCGTGAGCCAAGACGACGAATACTAACAGCACTTGAAAGCTCAATGTGGGCACAGTGAGGAAATCGATAGACACCAGTTCCCTGACGTGATTGTCGAGGAATGTTCTCCACGCTTGAGAGGGCGGCTTTCCGCCGCGAACCATGTACTTGGAGACCGTCGCCTGTGAGATTCCGATGCCAAGCTTGAGGAACTCGCCATGAATTCTGGGCCCACCCCACAAAGGGTTGGCCCGACTCATCGTTCGAATCAGCTTTCTCACCTCGGGCGCAACCGCAGGACGACCTCGGTTCTGGCAACGGCTCTTCCACGTCCAGTAAGCCTTGAAACCTTTTCGATGCCATTGAATGACCGTTTCCGGCTTGACGATGCAGAAAGCGTCAGCCCAACCACTCCAAACCCTCGACAAAAAAAGCCAAAAGCGACGGTCTCCTCTGGTCAGGCGAGGCCGTTTTGCAGTTCGCTGAAGGATCGCAATCTGCTGACGCAGGGCAAGATTCTCGTAGGCCAGCGATCTTTGGGTCGCCAGAGTCGGAATGAGGGTCCTCAACAGCGTCCAAATCATGGCCCAATGGTGACCTGGAATCAGCGCAAGTTCAATGTTTGCAGTGTGGACGGAATAAGTAGAAGCCACAATTGCCCCGTTGGCCGTTCCCGGCGCTGGGGGTTGGGGTGTTGGGTTTGGAGCGGAGTTTGACGGGCATGCTTGGAAAATATGTTGCTGGTTGGTGGCTCCAGTGGGAGTGCTTTTTGGAAACATGTCGGAGAGTGGTGGTTGTCCGTGGACCAGGGGGCTCGGAACTTTAAGTACGGAATTGGGATGGCGATATCCTCTTGGGTGTCTTGCGGACTGGGCATTTGCCGAGGGCACTCATTCTTGACTGGAAACGGGACAATCGCGAAAACTCGAGATGTTCGTGGTGCCCGGGTGATGCCCGCCACATCCCTAACCCAAGCTGGAAGCCGCGTGGGGAGGCCAGACAGGAACGGAAGACATGAATATGCCTGCGCTGGGCCGAAATATGGAAGATTAGTTCCGAGGAATCCGCATTCAAGTTGTTGATTCATTGGATGTTAACGTCCTGGACAGAGACAAAAACACCAGGCAGATAGGGGCCAGACACAAGGGAGTTACCTCGAAATACGGCGGCACTAAGGGACAGAATCGGGCGGAACAGGCGAGGAGATTTCTGGGAGCTGTCGGCAGCGAGCTGCACTGGCATCTCCAAGTTTGAAGTAGACGTTATTTTCAGTGAGAACTTTCAGAATCCTGGTTCTCAACCCAGGATAACCTTCGTCAACAGACTGATCTCGGAAGGGCCGCTGCGGCTGGCTCAGAATCATCCCCCAATCCCGTCACTTTGCTGAGCTATCCTCGTCCTTTCTGCTTTCTAATGGTGCCGGAATCCCCTTGTAATGCCCTTCTATTCTGGCCTCGATGATCATTGCAATTACTTCATGAACCGCCAGTTATCTTCGATTCCACGCTACCCATCGGTTGAAGTACGGCTTTTCGGGGTCCACGAGAGGCTCTTGAGCCGTCAGCAGTCAGCTCAGCTCTCAGCAGGTCGCGAACCCGTGCCGGCTTATAGCCGAGGGTCCGGGCCTAGTGTCCGGGCAGACTGCAGAGCACATGGATCTCGCCCTTCTCGGCGATCTGCTGGTCGAAGTAGGCCACAATCTTGTCCCTCCGGGCCATGAGCCCCTCGATCTCCGGCTCCATCAGCATGTCGCCCAAATGTCGCTCCACCTGGCTCTTCTCCAGGGCGCGGATCCCGTCGTAGAAGCGCCGGTCCAATCTACCGTTCCTCAGGTTCTTGGGCTGCCGAAGCTCTTTGTGCCATCTAAAGCTCCTGGAAAAGTCGATCATAACCAGCTTCCAGTCCTGGGTAATCAGCAGATTCCCCAGGTTGGCATCGGTGTTGTAGACAAGCTCGTTAAAGATCCGCACCTGAAATCTTTGATCGATCCATGGCGCCGGGCGTGGGGGCCGGATTTTTTTCTGGTAGCGTTCCGTATCCATCATCTTCACGTCATCAACCCACCAGGTTGCGGCGGCCACTTTGCCCCTAATCTTCCGCTCAACCGAGACGGGAATCATGTGAAGGTTCAGCAGCCGGTCCAGGCGGTAGGCGGCAATGTTGTACTTGTAGCAGTCCCGGAAATTCAGCTCAGTCCCGTATGCGGTGGGAGCGGACTTCTTGTAGACATCGATGGTCTGGATGCTGGCATCATGGGTGAATTGTCCATCGGAAAGGGTGGCCCGCTGTGTTCCGGTGACACCGGTGGAGACTCCCTCGGTCTTCTTGACTTTTGCCCGGAGCAGAAACGTCTCCTTCTCGGCATCGGACCAGGTGGAGGGAGGCTGCTGAGACCAGAGCCAGGGCGAATGAACAGGCAAGCCGCTCGCCAGCAGAGTCAGAGAAAAAGGAATCCATTTTAGTCTCATCGCTTTCACCTCCCATATTGATTGCAAAAGGGACATGCGTCAAATGTCAACGCGTCTACCTTCCCTGGCGCGGCAGTCACTGCTGCCACAACCGAAGGGCGGCAAAACATAAGCGAAGTACTGAGGGTCGGAGACGATGCCGACTGCGCTATCTCCACAGTGATCAACTCGACGACTTCATCTTCCGCCATACGGCTCATGTCCTCCGAGACCCCGACTTACTGCTAGAGCAGGTCTTCTCAGAAGACCATATGGGTGAGCGACTCTTAGAGTTGAAAACAGGTAAGGAGCGCTTGGAATCGGAACAGAACCGACATCAGAGACGTCTCAATCGTCTGATTGATCTCTATGCGGACGGCGAATTCGACCGGCTGACGCTGGATGGCAAGACGCAAAGGATCAAGAAAGAGCTAGACCGGGTGAAAAGAGTATTGGAGAGGACGGAACTTTAGGTCAAGGTGTTCGCGAGCCGAACGGCCCTCGCCAACCTGGGTGCTCGTCGGTTGCCAGCTGACTTAGATTGGGAATGACGGGTTTTAGCCGTTTGCGGTAGTTCATTCGACGCTTCCGTGGAAGATCTGAATGTCCGCTTTTAGGAGGCGAAAGCGGTCGTTCGATTGCGATCAAATCGGACGCTGTCTGTACGATCGTATGCCGACTATCACATCTCCTTTAACTCACAGGGATCGCCCTCGTTTCATGCGGTCCTGTCGAAGTAAGGTGTAAGTTTGATATACACTTCTGGAACTCTTGAAAATGCGAGCCCGCCAGGAAGCCGAAGTATGAAATGTAAACAGTTGCTTGCCATGGCATCATCCCTGGCACTGACTTTATTTGCGCTTGGCTGCAGTGGCGCGTGGCAACTGTCAGGAGCAGACCAGGGCCTCCCCGACTGGCCGCAGTGGCGTGGCCCTGACCGGACCGGCATCTCGAAGGAGACAGGGCTACTCAAAGAGTGGCCGGCGGGTGGCCCCCCTGTTCTTTGGTCGGTCGCGAACATCGGCGAAGGCTACGGTACCGTGGCTATCAAGGGGAATCGGATCTTCGTTCAAGGGACCAAGAACAACGATAGCGTCACCCATTGTCTGAACCGGGCGGACGGGAAGACGGTGTGGACAACCGCGCTGGGTTCGAGGCTGGAACACAGTAGGGGGCACGGGCCAAGAGGGACGCCGACTGTTGATGGAGAACGAGTTTACTCGCTGACTGAGACTGGGGATCTGGCGTGTCTGAAGACCGCTGACGGCAGCACCCTTTGGCGACGCAATATCCTGGAGGACTTCAAAGGGAAAAACATTTCTTGGCACATCAGCGAGTCACCGCTGGTCGATGGGAACAGGCTGATCGTGACCCCGGGCGGAGAGAAAGCGACTCTGGTGGCTTTGGACAAAATGAGCGGGGAGACCATCTGGACGACCGAGGATCTCAGCGATCGGGCTGGATACGCTTCCGGCCTGGTAGCTGACGTTGGTGGTATCCGAACGATCATGACCTTCACCGCCAGTGCGGCCATTGGTGTTCGCGCCAGCGACGGAAAACTGATGTGGCGATACGAGCCCGTGGCCAATGGCACCGCGAACGTCGCCACACCGATTCTTCACCACAATAAGGTGTTCTACAGCTCGAACTACAGGACCGGATGTGCGCTTCTCGAGTTGAGGCCCACGGAAAGTGGCCTGGTCGGCGCAAAGGAAATCTACTTCAGCCGAGATCTGATGAACCATCATGGTGGGGTGGTTCTGGTGAACGGCTACCTTTATGGTTACCATAACGCCATCCTGACTTGTATGGAATTCGAGACGGGCAAGGTGATGTGGAAGGACCGAGCTGTCGGTAAAGGCTCGCTGACCTATGCCGATGGGCACCTCTACCTATTGAGTGAAGACAATGTGGTAGGGCTAGCGGAAGCCACGACTGACGGCTACAAGGAGAAAGCCCGATTCGAGATCCAGGACCAGGGTTGGCCGAGCTGGGCGCATCCAGTGGTGTGTGACGGCAAGCTCTATATTCGCAATCAGGCGAAGCTCACCTGTTACAACATCAAAGAAACTTAAGTAGCACTCGTCATGGACCTGCAGTAACGAATGGACAAGGATGGCCGGCAAGCCGTGGGGGCAACTCTCCCGACACCAATGAATTCTTGATGCGCGTCCCCATGCCCGGCGCGGCCCGAATGACGGTATCGGTTCATTCTGTGGTCTGAAATCTCAATCGCAGGATCTTGTCATCCTTCGAGGATGGAGAAGTCGGCAAGCCACAGCTCGACTCCACACGAATACGCTCGGCACCTTGAATCAGAACAGCAGTGGTAGAATCGACGGCACAGGAGCGTCAGGGTGTGGCGAATGATGGGTTTGAGACTGCTCTTCGCAGTCGTGGTTACTGTGTTGGTTATGCAAGAGGCATGGTCCGGGACTGAAGGTTCCCGGTTGAGGCCATTGCCCAAGCTGGACCGGAACCTCCGGACTGGTCCCGCTGTGGGCGCCCGGATTCCGCGGTTCCAACTTCCGGACCAGAGTGGGAGACAATGGACCTACTCGGACCTGAAGGGGCCTCGGGGTCTGGTGCTTCTCTTCCACCGATCGGCCGACTGGTGACCCTTCTGCAAGGTCCAGCTGGTCGAGCTGGAGCAGCAGCGCGAGGAGTTCCAGAGTCGGGGACTCCGGTTGGCCGCCGTCAGCTATGACAGTGTGGAGATCCTGAGCCACTTTGCCTCCAGAGCCAAGATCGGTTATCCCCTCCTTTCGGACGGGAACTCGCAGGTGATCCGGGCTTTCGGGATTCTTAACGAGAACTTTCCAGCAGAGAGTCCCTGGTTCGGAGTCCCATTTCCCGGGTACTACGTGATTGACGAGTTGGGAATCGTCCAGGCAAAGTACTTCGAGGAGGACCACCGGGACCGGTACACCTCCGCCAGTATCCTGGTCCGGGAGTTTGGGGAGGACGCCTCCGATCCCGGGGAGGTCCGGACGCCGCATCTGAAGTTGAGATGGTGGTCCAGCAATCCGGTGGTCCGAGCCGGTCAAAGACTGACCCTGGTGCTGGAGCTGCAGCTTGCCGAGGGAATGCACGCCTATGCACCCGAGGTGGAGGGGTACATCCCGATCCGCTGGGACATTCCTTCGGCGGATGGGTGGCTGGCCCATCCTGTCAGCTACCCTGAGGCAACCCCCCGCTACCTGCCGGCCATACAGGAAACCGTCCCCGTCTACGCTGGCAAGATTCGGCTTATGAGGGACCTGTCACTGGGAATGGTACAGGAGCTCGGGCAGGAGGAAGGAGGGATCGGCCTAGAGGGGGTGTTCCGTTACCAAGCCTGCGACGAAAGAGTGTGCTACCCGCCTAGAACGGTTCCCCTCAAGTGGACCTTCCGGTTGGAGGGTTAAGCAACCGTTTTTCTGTAATTTTCTTTAGGGCCTGTAGGGAAGAATTGCTCCACTTGTGTTTTCCAGCCGGCCAGGTTCAGGTATTGCCGGCCGGTTAACCACTCCTCGTGTATCTCTGGCAAGCACAGCCGAGATGAGCCGCAGCGCCGACGCTTCGTGGGGAAAGATTCCCACCACCCGGGTTCGTCTCCGGATCTCCCGGTGCAGTCTCTCCAGTCCGTTGATGGTTCGGATCCTTCGCCACCAGCTCCTCGGAAAATCAAACACTGTCAGCCCTTCATCCACGTTCTCTTCCAGCCAGCTCACGAACTCCGGTGCAATCTTTTCGAACTTCTTGACGACTTTACCCTTGAGCTCCTCGGCATCTTCTCGAGACGGGGCATCGAAAATGTCCCGCATGGCCTGGGCGATGCGGGGCTTGTCCTCTTTGCGGCGAGCATATTGTTGGGCGTTTTTACTCAGGTGAAACTGACAACGGTTCCAGGGCACCGACGGATAAACTGCCCGCCTGGCCGCCTTCAGTCCTTCGTGATCGTCACTGACAAACAGCTCGACCCCTCTCAGTCCACGCTTGTGCAGATCTCCCAGAAACCCTCGCCAATGCACCTCCGCTTCACTGATCCTGGTGCTCAGACCCAACACCTCCCGCGTTCCGAAACGATTGACTCCTATGGCTTTCAGGATGGCCACGTCCTGCACCCTGCCGCCTCTTCGAACCTTCTCGTAGTGGGCATCCAGATACACGATCGGATACTCTCCCAGCTCCCGGCTTCGAAACTCTTCCAGCTCTTCGTCCAGCATCCCGGCCACTCTCGAGACCTGGGTGGCCGAGATCTCCAACCCACACAGCTGCTCCGTGATCTCGGTGACTTTCCTCGTCGAGACTCCCATCACATACATCTCGGCAATGGCCAGCTTCAGGGCCTTCTCCGAACGGCAACCCCTCTCCAGCGACTTGGGATAAAACCTCAACCCACGCACCTGTGGAATCTCCAAGTGCAGCTCTCCCACTCGAGTCTGAATCCGCTTGCCTTTGAATCCGTTTCGATAGCCTCGCCGACTGGCTGTTCTCTCGTACGCTTCCGCTCCCAGAAACTCGCTTCTTTCCAACTGCATGGCCACGTTGAACAGCTTCTCCAGGATTCCTCGAAAGGCTTCTGTTCCTTCCTCGATCAACTCCGCCAGGATCTCCCGTGGTACTCTCTTTTCCAGGTCTGGGTTCATTTGATTCTCCTTGCCAGATAGACGTTTCTGTTTTTGGAGAATCCTGTCCCAGACCTCTGTCTTTCCGACCCAGGCCTGACCAGAATTTTACAGAAAAGAAGTTACGCTACTGGTTGGAGGGCCTGGACCGTGTCCGTTCTCCGGAGGGGATGCGTCCACCCCGACCCGTGAAAGTTGTCTTGGTGCTACTTTGCCGATCCACGACTCAGAACAGAGACGCCTGTGTCAGTAGCGGAGATCCTGGATGATATGATCAACAACGCCAAAGAAGGGGTAGTCCCCCAATGATCCCACAGCAGAATCTTCAGTTTCTGCACCGGACCGTTCTTCAAAATAGGAGGTCATTCGGTGCTTCTTCATGCAAGTGTTGTTGAGGGATCAACCAGAACATCCGGCCGACCGCACCCGCGTAGGTGGAGCGGCATTATTCTGGTAGACAGCTCGGTCGAGATCTGCCGGCCCCCGAAACCTATCCAGGAAGGCTTTGTCTCCTTAACGAGGCGGCCGGCTGTAGTCAATTTTGTAGCTGTTGAAAGCCTCAAGTTTCAACAAGCTCACGAAACCTCGCCGAATCTGGCCAGACTCCCCGAACGATCGCCCACAGCCGACATTGCTAGATTCTCATCGTTGAAGTCTATGCGATGCGTGTTTCCCAAAAAAAATCTTACAGACAGCGTCCGATTTGATCGAAATCTGAACGGCCGCTTTCGCCTGAGGCCGTGTGAAAAGTCAAAATAGCTTTCTCAAATCGTCCCTAAGCCCGGCAAGATTTCAAGTAAGGCTAGAGGTCTAACAACGGAGAGATATCTGCTTCAACGGCAATTAATCGCGCAACGCGCGAGACTTGGAGGCTACCT
>CBDCLS010000004.1:0-1481257 GCA_965218775.1 Acidobacteriota bacterium
CGCCTCAAACGTGAGAATCCCTACCGGACCGGAGCCACCCTACTGCGGGAGCTGGCTCTGTGCTCCAACGAGAGAAAACCGCCCCTTTCCGCTTCCACCCTCTATCGGTTCCTCAAAGCGCGCGGTTTGACGGCCCGCGAGCTGCTCAAGCCCGCGCCCGGGCGCAAGAAGTTCGAGGCCGCCTCGGCCAATGAGATCTGGCAATCCGACCTGCTCCATGGGCCCTACGTCCTGCGAGCAGGAGGGGGCAAGCGCCAGGCCTTTCTCTACGCCGTTCTGGATGATGCCAGCCGCCTCATCCCCCACGCTCAGTTCTACTTCACGGAGGGCCTGGACGCGCTCCTGGACTGTCTGCGTCAAGCCGTGAGCGCTCGGGGCCTGCCCTTGCGTCTGTATGTGGACAACGCCAAGGTCTACCGCTCCGGACAACTGGCCTCGATTGCCGCCTCCTTGGGGATCCTCGTCGTTCATACCCCACCCTATCAGCCCCAAGGACGAGGCAAGATCGAGCGTTGGTTCAAGACCGTGCGCACTCAGTTTCTGGCCAATCTCGATCGCCAGCGCCCCCTCACTCTGGAGCAACTCAACGCCCGCCTCTGGCGCTGGGTCGATCGGCACTACCACCGCTGCCAGCATAGTGCGCTGGGCAGGACACCGCTACTGCGCTGGCAGCGCGATATCGAGAAGATCCGACAGATCCCGCCCGCCACCGATGTCCGCCGCCTGTTTTTCCATCGGCTCCAGCGGGTGGTGCGCCGCGATTCGACCTTTCGCTTGCAGAGCCAGTTCTACGAGGCGCCGGCCCAGCTGGCCGGCCAACGTCTGGAGATCCGCTTCGATCCGCTCGATCTCTCCCAGGTCGAGCTGTATCGGGACGGGAAACTCCAGGGGCAGGCCCGTCCCGTCGATCCCGTCGTCAATGCCTCCCTCCCCCGCGCCCAAGCCGAGGCGTCGGAGCCCTCCGATCCGACCGGGATCAACTACCTCGAGTTGCTTCAAGACGACTCGAAGCCCGAGGAGGACTAAGCCATGTTCGAGACTTTCTTTGGATTCAAGACGACTCCCTTCAGCGCCGATGCCGATCCCCGGCAGCTGTTTGAATCGGCCGCCTGGACTCAGATGTCCGCCCGCTTACAGTTTCTCGTCGATTACCGCGGCGTGGGTTTGTTTACCGGCGAGGTCGGGGCCGGCAAATCCACCGCCACCCGTACCCTGCTGGGCAACCTCAACCCCAATCGGTACAAGATCCTTTATCTGCACTGGTCTTCCGGCTCCCTCCTGGACCTGTTGACCCTGCTCGCTCGCCAACTGGATTTGCAGCCGGCTCACCGCCGCGCCGACCTGGTGCATCAGATCTCCGAGGCCATCGTTCGCCTCAACCAGGCCAAAAAACAACATCCCTTCCTGGTCCTGGACGAGGCCCACCTCTTAAACCACCAGACCCTGGAGCAACTCCCCTTGTTACTGAACTTCGAGATGGATTCCTGCCCCTATCTTTCCCTGGCCCTGGTGGGACAGGCGCTCCTGCGGCGGACCCTCTCCTTGCAAGTCCACGAACCCCTACGCCAGCGCATTGCCGTGCACTACCATCTGGAGGGCTTCTCCCGCTCGGAACTGGAGGCTTACCTGGCTCAGCAGCTTCAGCTCGCGGGGGTCCCCGAACCGCTCTTTGACGACAGCGCCCGCCAGGCCCTGTATCAAGCCACCAAGGGCTTACCCCGAAAGGTCAACAAACTTTGCCTGGCGGTCTTACGCCTGGCCGCTTCACGTAAAAGCAATCAAGTCGGTGAAGCCCTGGTTCTGGAGGCCGCCCCGGAGGTCTTACTGTGAGCGCCCCGTCCCAAACGGTCCTGTCCCTCTCCCAGCTGATGCGCTGGAATCCCACCCCCGATCCGGCCCTGATCGGGCCCTCCCTGCTGCCGGTTCAGGGGATTCTCTTCGTGGGCGGTGAGCCCAAGGTGGGCAAGTCCCTGCTGGTCGCCAACTTGGCCTTGGCCCTGGCGGCCGGCTCTTCCCGAACCGGCTTTGACATTCCCGCTCCTGCTCGGGTCCTGCTCTGTCAGTTCGAGCTTCCCCTGGAGGCCTTTGCGGCTCGATTGGCTCAGATGCGCCAGACGCTCGGCTCGGCCGCCGATGACAATCTCTGGGTGGATACCTGCGCCACCGGGCATCTCCTGAGCACTCACGACGGTCTGAATCATTTTCTGGCCGCCGCCCGCACGGCACAGGCCCAAGTCCTCGTGCTCGATCCTCTCTACTCCGCTCATGATCAGGACGAAAACGACACCCGCGCCATGGCCGCTTTGTGCCAGAGTTTGCTGCGCTTGCGCCAGGCCTCCCAAGCCGCCCTGATCGTCGTCCATCACGTGCGCAAATCCGTCGCTCGGCACGAGGTCGGAAGCGCCCTTCGCGGCTCCAGTGCCCTGCACGCCGTCGGCGACAGCTATCTGTTACTGCGGCGCCCTTCGGCCCTGCCCAACTCCCTGGAACTGTGCTTTCAGTTCCGATACGCCCCCGCCCTCTCTCCCCGTCGGCTCCGTCTCGATCCCGCCACCTTATGGTTTCACCCCAGCGGCCAAGCCCCCACCCCGGCTCCTTCCCGCCGGAAGGTCCAAAGCACCGATGTCCAGGACGCGCTTCATCACCTGGGGGCTAGCGCCGGCTACAATCAGCTCCGGGATCAGATCATGCGCACCTGTGATTGCTCCAAGCGCACCGCTCAGCTCGCCATGACCCAGGCCTCCGAGCAGGGACGCATCCTTCGGGACCAGGGCCGCTACCGTCTTCCCCCCGACTTTGCCGCCGGGTCGCGCCGCCGGCAAACCCCGCCTGCGGGTTGAAGCAGGCCCGAGGGCTGACGCGACGGAAGCTGAATCTCAGCCTTCATCGTTCGGCCTCGCCCCGCCAGAGCGGACTCTTTGGCGGGGCCTTTTTCTTGCTCCCCCCAATCCCCCTCAGCTTTCGGAGCCGAAGCCCTCGGCCTATCTATGCGACGTGGCCCCGACGACGCCGTCGGGGCGTTCCGCTCTTTCCTCAGCCTTCGCTCAAGCCTCCCCACAGCGGGATAGGATACCCTTCGCCCCTACCCACGGAAGTATCCTATCCTGGCTTTCCCACACTTCTTCCAGACCCCTTCGGAAGGCAGGCTCTAAATCGAAAAACTTGGCGGAATTTATCCTGCGAACTCAAAGGGCACGAACGTGACGCGTTACATTGTTGATGCCGAGAACGATGGCGACCCGGACCTGTACCTTGGATTTATTTACGGTATGGACAAGACATGGTTACTGTTAAATGACGGAGAGGGTAGATTCTCTGATGCCGGAGAAGGAGCCATCCCTAGGCGTGCCTACGATAACCAAGCTCAAGCGCAAGGCGGTTTCGTGGAGGATGTGAATCATGACGGGCTGGATGATCTTTTGTTGCTTGACACTGCACCAGGGGTAGCTAACCAGTGTCCCGATGGCTTGGAGCCTAGCCTTATTTCTCTCCTGATCAGCAATGGAGACGGGACATTCCGTGACGAGACATTCTTGCGCACCCCTCAGACGACTGCCGATTGTGGAGATTTCGGTTTTCTCGACGATTTTGACATCGGCGATATTAACGGTGATGGGGCGACTGACATTTTCATCCAGGCGGCCCCAAATGAGTACTGGCTGAACGATGGTCACGGCTATTTCACCGAATTGCCTGATGGGTTTGATTATCCGGGAGATAACTTTTTTTGGGTTCCGTATGGTCCCAGTGGATAGTAACAACGATGGAATCTCCGATATCGTCTGGAATGATCAGCCCTCCGAACTGGTTTTTCTCAGTCGGGCCCCCTCCCCACTCGCTGCTGCCGACTTCGCACTGGCTGATCGCGGGGGTATCTCAATCGTAAGCCCCGGCGTCCGGGACACCATCCTGGTTGGCTACGGTCGCATCCAGCCGGAAGGTGAGAACACAGGACCCTCAGGGGCCTCAACATCCAACTCAGGTCAAAGGGGGATCCAGCAAGACGATGAGAATACAACGCCCCCCGGTCTAGCCATCTTCGGGTTGCGCCAAGACGGCATACTCGTCTCGGAAGCAGGTGTCCCGGCCTCCCCGGCGATCATGGGTGGAAGGATTTATGCGGAGGTCAACGGACCTGTGAATACGGGTCTGGCGATGGCCAATGCCAACGATGAAGCCGCCACGGTATCCTTTTTCTTCACTGATTCCAGTGGAAGCAACTTCGGGGTAGGGGAGACCCTCATCCCAGCCAAAGGACAAATCGCCCGATTCCTGGACCAGGAACCCTTCAAGGGTGGATCTGCGATCAATGGGGCCTTTACCTTCATGTCTTCGGTGCCGGTTTCTGTGATCGGACTGCGAGGCTTTACCAACCAGAGATCCGAGTTCCTGATTACAACCCTACCCCTGGCATCTCTATCGGAACCTTCAGCGACCGAGGTCGTCTTTCCCCACTTCGCCGCCGGAGGAGGATGGACGACGCAGATCGTGTTGGTGAATCCGGGCGACAGTGTGCTGACCGGATCGCTCAGATTCCGGCAACGATCTGGACAGGACGCGACGGTTGTGGCCAACGGGGAGACCAGGACGAGCCTCGATTACACCATACCGAGCCGAACTTCCCGCAAATTTCAAATCTCGGCCCCTTCGTCGGAGATCCTCACAGGATCGGCCCGAGTTGTTCCTGCCGCCGGAGAATCTGCACCTTCCGGACTCGTAGTCTTCTCTTCCAGCAACGGTGAGACTACAGTGGCCGAAGCGGGTGTCCCAGCCGTTGCTCCGGGCACGGCGTTTCGACTTTATGGGGAAACGGCAGGCACGGTTGGCGCTATCGGATCAATCCAGACTGGGATGGCCATCGCCAATGTGGCGGATACGACGACCACCGTCACAGTGGAACTGTTTCGACTGGATGGTTCTTCGATGGAGCTGAAGGGAACGCTCTCGCTTCCACCCGATGGACAGGATGCGAAGTTTATCGATCAGATCCAGGGACTCGAATCATTGGAAGCGCCGTTTCAGGGTATTGTGCGCCTCACGAGCACAGCTCCGATATCCGTCGTGGGACTGCGCGGACGGTTTAACGAGAGAAAGGAGTTTCTGGTCACAACAACGCCATCGCACAACGAGGCCACACCGACCTCCACATCACAGATGTTCTTTCCTCAGATCGCGGATTCCGGAGGATACACGACACAGTTCATCCTGTTCAGTGGCTCTCCGGGACTGAGCACACAGGGAAGGATTCAGTTCTTCGATCAATCGGGACAGCCGCTGGGTATTCTGCCAACCAACCCTCTGTTGCCCTGACGTTCGTTCAGAGCCTACGCACAGAGTCCCGCCCATTTAGCCCTGAGAGAACCCAGCAATTACAAGCCTTCCAGACTCCCGATTAGACCACGCACATCTCACGACTTTCCTCGCCTGTCCCGATTCGCCTTGGCTCTCGGGAGATGCCGGTAGCATAAGGCTTGAAGCCGAACCCAGGTTTTGGGTTTACCGGAACATAGCGGGACAGGGTCGATGTTTCGGTTGGCCTGACACCTCCGCCACCCCTCGAAGTGGGGAGTGCCAGTGGAAACAGAGTAGCGGGGTTAGGTGCGCACACATATCCGTAATAGCCCAGCGTCTTTCACCT
Organism: Acidobacteriota bacterium; assembly: GCA_965218775.1. Lineage (GTDB taxonomy): Bacteria > Acidobacteriota > UBA6911 > RPQK01 > JAJDTT01 > CAUZIZ01. The sequence goes on from CBDCLS010000004.1 coordinate 5,639, forward strand.
TCTCAAACCTCCCCCTGCTATCCACCACTATCCTGAACTCGTTCCCCACGAAAGCCCAAGGCCCTGCCGTAATGGGCAAGCCCTCCTTCCTTGCTGCACGAGCTAGAAGGTTCTCGCTTCTCGTGATCACTGTCCCGCGCATCCCAGGCGAGATCAGGATCATGCCCTCCTTGTCGTTACGGATTCGCATGCCTTCGCCGCGCCAGATGATGGTGTCGCCGATTTCCAGGTCCAGGGGTTCCTTCCGCAGCCACTAACGATGGAGACTGAGAATCTGCGAGCCCAATTGCCCTTTTCCCCTAAGATTCCCCATATACGCCATCCTCGGAGATTGCCCTTCCTGACCCAAGGCTCTAGTATTTCCTAGATAAGCTCCCCTTCATCCTGGAGACGCCTTTGATCGGCCAAACCATCTCGCACTATCGCATCCTGGAGAAGCTCGGCGAAGGAGGGATGGGTGAGGTCTATCTGGCCCAGGACACCGGCCCCCTGGACCGCAAGGTCGCTCTCAAGTTCCCGTCCCAGGAGATGCAGCAAGACCCGATGGCGCGGCAACGCTTCCTGCGGGAAGCAAGATCGGCTGCTGCTCTGGATCACCCCTACGTCTGTCACATCCATGAGGTTGGGGAAGATGGGGATCAGTCCTTCATCTCGATGGAGTATGTCGCGGGGCACTCGCTGAAGGATCGGCTGGCCAAGGGACCGCTGGAGCTGAAGGATGCCCTCCAGAAGGCGGTAGAGATCGCTGAGGCATTAGAGGCTGCCCACAAGCAGAACATCGTCCACAGGGATCTCAAACCCGCCAACATCATGCTCACACCAGAAGGCCATGTGAAGGTGATGGATTTCGGCCTGGCCAAGCGCCTGGTAGAAGGTGGAGATCCTGACGAGGAAACGATCAGCTCCGACCTTACCGAGACAGGGGCCACGCTGGGCACCCTGCCCTATATGTCACCAGAGCAGGTCCGAGGCCAGGAGGTGGATTCCCGCTCAGACATCTTCTCCTTCGGTGTGGTCCTGTACGAGATGCTCACACGCGTTCATCCGTTCAAGAAAGACACCTCTGTCGAGACAGCGAATGCCATCCTCAATGACGTACCACCTCTGGTTGCCGCGCATGTCGATAACCCACCGCTCCTCCTTCAGCACACCGTGAGGAAGATGTTGGTAAAGGAGCCGAGTAGGCGCTTCCAGTCTGTCCATGAGGTAGAAACGGATTTGGGAGAGATACTCCATGGTGGCGAAGATTCTTTCGAAACAGCACCAGCAGCAGAAGGATCGTGGAAACGGTGGATTCCGTGGGGTGTCGCAGCTTTGGCAGTGCTGACTGCTGCCACCCTCGCGATCTGGAATCGCCTCCCTGACACGATTTCACGGAAGCCCCCAGGCATAAACCGGTTCACCATCGATTTACCAACGCCCTATATGGTTGGCCCGCCCATCGCGTGGAGAATAGCCCTCTCGCCAGACGGTCGTCATCTTGTCTACGCGGGCCAGTACGCTCAGGGTCACGCCATTTATCACCGGGCAATGGATCAAGCCGAGGCTCTCCCTCTTCCCGGAACCGAGGGGGCTTCTCGCCTCTTTTTTTCACCGGATGGGGAGTGGGTCGGTTTCTATGCGTCCGGTGCAATGAAGAAGGTCTCGCTGAAGGGCGGCCAGCCCCTGATCATCAGCGAGCTAGATCCCTATTTCGGCGCCAGCTGGGGGCAGGATGGAAACATTGTTTTCGGAGGCAGGTCTTCGGGCCTTTCACGTGTTTCGGCCACCGGAGGTATCCCTCAGAGAGTCACCACTCCCGACAAGAAAAGGGGTGAAATTGCACATGCGTGGCCCGAGATCCTACCGGGTGGACACGCGGTTGTTTTTGATATTCGGCTGCCTGGGACGGTGGGGACTGGTGGCAAGAAATCGCCACTCGGCGTCCTCTCGCTGGAGACGGGAGAGTGGAAAACAATCGCGGAAAACGGCCACTATGGTCATTATTTGCACTCCGGACACCTGACATATCTTCATTCCGAACTCGGGCATATGGTGGTGGCCTTCGATCTCTCACGACTTGAGGTGATCGGTGATCCCGTCCCCAGTCCGACCCCTGAAGGCGTCGATTACGCAGTCTCGAATGATGGAATGCTCGTGTATCGATCCCCTCACAGCGACTGGGGGGAACTGGTATTGGTGGATCATCGGGGAGGGACTCAGGCTGGGGGGAAAGCGGCATACAGGTTTGCGCAGCCGCGCTTTGCCCCGAACGGCAAGTACGTAGCGCTAACCGTGAAGAAAGATGAGACCCGCAAAATAGCCACCTTCTCAGGGACAAGCGACATCTGGGTCTATGAGATCGCCCGTGGGATACTCACGCCGGTGACCTTCACAGACAGTAGTAGTGAACCTGTCTGGACGCCAGACGGTAAACGCATCACATTCCGTCGGGTTAGGCCGGAAGCTAGGGGAATAAGAAGCAGCATATACTGGAAGGCTGCTGACGGCAGTGGTATTGCTGAAGAACTAACATCTGCTCCAGGCCTATCTCCAACCCCCCACTCCTGGTCTCCCGACGGCAAGGTCCTGACGTTTACGACGGTGCAGCAGCAAACCTCCAGTGACATTTGGGTGTTCTCACTCGAAGGCGAACGAAAGCCTCAGTTATTTCAGGGGACCCGATTCCGCGAATGGCATCCAATGTTCTCACCTGATGGTCGGTGGATCGCATTTACGTCGAACCGCTCTGGCCGAGATGAGGTTTATGTGAAAGCCTACCCAGCCGGGAGTGGACTGACACGCATATCGACAGAGGGTGGAAGCCAGCCTCTGTGGGGAGTTGACGGGAAGGAGCTTTTCTACCGACACGGGAGAAAAATGATGGTCGTTGCTGTCGGCACGGCAGCCCCTTTCACGGCCTCCCCATCAAGATTCCTGTTCGAGGGGCGCTACCTCGGCGGAATCAACGCCGCACTTGCACGGAATTACGACATCTCGCCGGATGGTCGTCGGTTTACCATGATCAAGGGGGCGGCAACCTCTCTGAGACAACTCAACGTTGTTCAGAATTGGTTCGAAGAGCTGAAGCAGCTGGTGCCGACAGATAACTGAGGCAACATTGTGATCGGCCAGAACATCTCCCACTACAGGATCACCTCCAAGCTCGGCGAAGGCGGCATGGGTGAGGTGTACCGCGCCGAGGACACCACGCTGAAGAGACAAGTAAATGGACTCGCTCAGCGCATCTTCTACCTCGATCCGGGCATCTCCAATGTCCCGGAGCCTTCTCTGCTGGTCTTTCTCGCGAGTGGTGGATGGCAGCATGCTGTGCTTCTACTTTCTTCCTTCTGTTTTGGTTATTCCATGGGGGAGCGTTTGTTCCATGGGGTCAGATGTTCTCGAGCGACCGGTGCTCCAGACGAGTTCGTGAAATGATTTCAGTTGCAATGAGGAAGGAGCCGTGAGGCAGGCCATGCCCAGAGCAAGAACTCTGTCCGGGTACTCCCGATTGATGGTCGGTTCGCCAGCTGTAGTCTTAGCGACGATCTGGATGTTGAACAGCTCCTAGTATCACCGCAGCTCGTGGATGATGAAACGCACTTCCCTGTATCTGTTTAGCCAAGTGCCATGGAAGAACTGCTGAAACGCCGCCCGTTTGCTCTGATCGTGATGCTGCTTTTGGCGACGGTGGTCTGCAGACAAGACGGCACGGACTCGCAGCTGCCGACACCAGCCGAGGACATGACCGCAATGCGAGGCTTTCGCGTCGAACAAGTCTGTCGTATTCCCCGCAGGCTCGGGTCGTGGATTAGCATGACTTTCGATCCGCAGGGGCGTATCGTCGCGTCCGCCCAGTCAGGCCCGTTCTACCGCGTGACACCATCACCGTTGGGCCAGCCGAATGTGCCGACGGAAATCGAAAAGCTCGAGATTCCGCTCGGCGGTGCTCACGGGTTGCTGTACGCGTTGGATAGTCTGTACGCAGTCTTGGGGGCAGCGATGCCACAAACAGGGCTCTTCCGAGTGCCCGATACCGATGGGGCAGGGGACTACGGCAAACCGGAGCTACTGTTTGGAATTGACGGAGAGAATGAGCACGGCCCACATTCGGTTGTGCTCGGCCCCGATAAGAGTTGGCTCTACATCGTTGCTGGTAACAAAACGCAGATTCCCGCCGGTCTCACGAAAAGTCGACTGGCGTGGATCGATGGGACTGGGAACTTCGCGCCTCCCAGCTACCAGGGGTGGGTCGCTCGCTGCAGTCCGGATGGTCAACAGCGCGAGTTGTTCGCGGCTGGGTTGCGAAATGCGTTTGATATTGCCGTGAGCCCCGAAGGCGAGCTGTTCACATTCGATTCGGACAACGAAGGCTACATGGGTTCACCGTGGTATCGCCCTACGAGTGTATTCCATTTGACGAGCGGGGCCGATCTGGGATGGCGACAAGGGCCCGAAACTTTGCAGGCCTCGTATCCCGACAACCCGGCACCTGTGATCGAAGTAGGACCAGGTTCCCCGACGGGAACTGTGTTTGGAGCCGGCACCAAGTTTCCGCCGAAGTACCGACGTGCCATGTTCGCCTGCGATTGGAGTTACGGTCGGATCTACGCCATCCACCTGAAGCCGGCCGGCGCGACCTACACGGCCACGGCTGAGATCTTTCTCTCCGGTCGGCCGCTTCCCGCAGCCGACATTCGAGTCGGACCGGATGGCGCACTCTATTTCCTCACCGGTGGACGCGGAGTGCAATCAGCGATCTATCGAATAACGCACAGTAGCCATCTGGCTCCGCGCGAAGGGCTTCAAACACACGACTCTCAAGCACGCGCGCTCCGACAGCACCTTGAAGCTCTGCACGACCGCCCGCATCCAGGAGCGCTCGACACCGCGTGGCCATATCTCAAGCATCCCGATCGCGCTATACGCTACGCCGCCCGTGTTGCGATCGAGCATCACGACGAAGCCGTGTGGGCTCGGTATGCGATCGAAGAGAAGAACCAACAAGCATCACTAGATGCCCTGCTCGCGCTTGCCCGGCGAGGCGATCCGTCACGCCGGTCCGACATTTTGGACGTTCTAACACGCCGTTCTTGGCACAACCTAACCGACCTTCAGCGAGTTCACTTGCTGCGCGTCTATCAAATTGTCTTCAAGCGGATGGGAGTTCCGGGGCCGGATGACAAGCGCAGGATTCTCGATCAGCTCGACGGCCTTTATCCACATCCAAGCATTATGATCGACCGGGAGCTGGCGACGGTCCTATTCTCGCTGTCCGCACCGCGTCTCTTTGATCGTACGATCGCGTCACTCGAACGCACACCGACGGCGATGCGACAGATTCACTATGTGCGACTCTTGGAGCAACTGGCTGCGGATCGTTGGAGTGACTCTCAGAAACAACGCCTGCGGTCGGCGCTGGAGGTAGAGCAGATCCGCCTTACTGCTGAGCGACCTTACCGTGACGTGAAGGACATACTTGCGTCGCTGCTGGCAACCATCGATGCCACCGGTTTCCAGCCGCCGGAAACGCAGTCACGAAAGGTAGTCAAGGAGTGGTCCCTCGCCGACCTGCTAACAGACGTGACCCAAGAGAACCTGAGCGGTCGGGATCTGCAGCGCGGCCGCGCGGTGTATCGCGGAGCGCAGTGCTACACTTGTCATCGGATCGGCCGCACGGGTGGCACGCTCGGTCCGAATCTGACGGCGGTTGCCGCGCGGTACAGTTCGCGCGATGTGCTGGAAGCGATCATCGAGCCCAACAAGGTTGTCGCCGATCCGTATCGTACGACGCTTTTCTTTATGAGCGACGGGCGGCAGATATCCGGACAGATCGTGGATCTAGGCCGCAGCGAGATCGAAGTGCGAACGAATCCGCTGCAGCCGTTCGAAAGTGTTCGATTGAAGGAGTCCGAGGTGGAAGAGATGCGACTGTCAAACGTGTCGCTCATGCCAGCCGGACTGGTCAACCATCTCACGCGCGACGAGATTCTCGATCTGATGGCTTATCTGCTCGAGCGTTGACACCTCGCGCAAGCCGAAACAGAAGGAGAGCCCGAATTGCGAAGAGATACCGTAGGAAGATAGCCGAGGTACAGAAGATTCAAGCCGGCGTTGTCAGGGCTGCTCAGAAAGAGGGAAGCGTTTCCCTGGGCGGTCTGATTTCAAAGTATGGGAAACGGCTCGGCTTGAGGAATACACCGAGCGACAAGAACTTAGTGAAAAGAGAGCTGGCTGCCAGGACCTCTGATGTGAGCGCGAGCCGTAGGGGCAGAGAGCTCGTATTCCAGGCCAAAGTCGCCAAGGCTGCACCATCGCCGACACCTGCAGCAACACCAAAGAAGCCCAAAGCCTCTCCACGACGGGCGTCAAAGGCGACCGGGCCCGACTTGAGAGCTATCCAAGCCTATGCGGCTCAGTTGGCCGCCGAAGTGGCAGGAAGCCTGCGTGACCAGATCAGCACTCTGGCCAGGATGGTGGAGAGGGCTGGGGGCTGAAACGTAGCATGAATCACTTCTGCTCAGTCGCTCAGTTGTGATAGTCGGCATCCGATCCTACAGACAGCGTCCGATTTGATCGAAATCGAACGGCCGCTTTCGCCTGAGGCTGTGTGAAAAGTCCAAAACCTCTTTGATTTAGGGGTCTCTTTACCCTTCCTACGACGGAGATCGTGGCTTGTACGCGATCCTATGAAGTCAAAATTTCAAATCCGAAATCATGAATGACTTTTCACACAGCCTCGCCTAGAAGCGGTCAGTGGCGTTCAGATGGATGGACGAATGCTTGCAGTTCCTCGGTGTCCCATTATTATATATGTCCGACAGAGATCCCGTTAACTCTGGCTTTTGCGTGTCCCAAGGAGAATCCCATGTTTCGACGACTTCCTCTATTCCTTTTCCTGACGCTGTTTTGTGTGAGTGCTCCGTTGGCCCAGTTTGGAGAAAAGGTCCAATACTTTCCTCAGTTTGCCGTTGGAGCAGGGGCTGAGAGCCAGTTCAGCATTCACAATCCACGACAATTGCCAATCACCGTGGAGATAGAGTTGCGCCGCTCGGATGGGAGCTTGTTTCGGAGTGAAGCCGTAGAAGTTGGAGCCGGGGCTACGGTGGATGTGGTCTTTTCCGATTCCGCTTCTGCTGTGACCGATGGATGGGCACAGCTCTCCTCCGATGGGGAGTTCACCGCCACCCTTTTCTACCGGATTGAAGGAGTGGGAAATGTGGGTGTGCTTCCCAGTGACAAAGCCGAGCAGTTGAAGGTATTCAATTTTGCAAGCGGAGGGACCCGAACTGGTTTTGCCGTGGCCAATCCAGACCCGGACAGCTCGACCGACGTCTCCTTCAAGGTCTTCAACGATGCTGGGCAACTGCAAGGAGAGGGGAACCTTCAGACACTGGGACCTTCACAACACAGCGCCCTGTTTCTTGACGAACCCCCTTTCTCAGCCGGCGGGGGCAACGGCACGGTGGAGCTGTTCAGCACCAGGCCGGTGGTGGCGGTGGCCTTACGCCTGGATCCAGCTATGACCGGCCTCTTGCTGGCGGGTGTGCCCGTGATTCTTCCCGGTCTTCCCATTCGAGGGGAGCTGAATGACGTGAGTCCCAACATCATTGGGGGATCGAGCAGCAACAGAGTGGGTCCTCCCCCGAACGGCAGTGACCCTGGTCCTACTGGAGACAATACGGAGATGCCACAGGTGGTGGGGGCCACCATCAGCGGCGGTGGAAGTTCGGACTCAGAATTGATGAATACGGATGGGGAGTCAACTTTCCTCTGTCTTGAAGCTGGTACGGGCCAGGTCCCCTGTCTCAATCAAGTTACCGACAATTTTGGCACCGTTGGAGGAGGTGCCCAAAACCAATCGGGTTACTTCGGGACGGTTGGTGGTGGCTTCTTGAACACCGCCAGCGGGACCAGTAGTTCGACCGTGGGTGGTGGCTTCTTGAACACCGCCAGCGGGTCTTTTTCGACCGTGGGTGGTGGCAGCAGCAACACCGCCGGGACCAGTAGTTCGACCGTGGGTGGTGGCAATACCAACACCGCCAGCGGGCACAGTTCGACCGTGGGTGGAGGATCTGGTAACACGGCCAGTGGCTTTGGATCCACAGTGCCTGGTGGTTCTGGGAATATTGCCCAGGGACAATTTAGTTTCGCAGCCGGAAACAGGGCCGAGGCGTTGCACAGCGGCACGTTCGTTTGGTCAGACAGCAGCCAATTCGGTTCTTTTGATTCTTTTGTCTCAACAGGCGACTATCAATTCTTGGTGCGGGCAGTGGGGGGTGTGGGGATTAACACAAACAACAACACCCCCCGGAGTCTGACTGTGAGGGGCTTTGGTAACAACAGCGAGTTGATTGGTCTCAAAAACAACGCGGATCAAGAAAAGTGGCACCTCAACCTCAAAGGCGGCGGGATCAGCTTCACGGAAACTGGCGTTGCTGATTTTCGGCTGTTCCTCAAAGAAGGTGGCAACGTCGGTATCGGTACCGGCAATCCTCAATGGAAACTCGACGTCAATGGAGCCCTCTTCGTCAATGGAGCCATCCACCAGGAAGGAACCAGGCTTCACTCCGCCGACTACGTTTTTGAAGAGGGCTACGATCTACAATCCATAGAAGAACATGCGGAGTTCATGTGGCGGGAGAAGCATCTGCCTGCCGTGGGTGCAGGTGATAAGGACGGACAGGGTCGAGAATACGTCGAATATGGCTCACGGATGCGCGGCATCCTTGAAGAGCTGGAGAAAGCCCATATCTACATCGAACAGCTCAATGACAAAATCAAGAGTCAGCAGGAAGAGATGGAGAACTTGAAGGCTCACATGGCTCGCCTTCGGGAGACGCCTAAGTAGTTGTCGCTCCTGTCTATGGGGCCGTGATCACGGCAGGCCAACACCGAATCGTTAAGGAGCCTGATGGCGAACAGGGGTGGCAAGAGCAATCCGACTAGGAAAGTTAGGATGCCCCCAAGCAAGCTCCGTGGTTTCTTGGCCTTTGGACTGAGCCAGAAACGCGTCGGGTACCCCGGGCTCGATAATGTGTATAGCTCCTATTTGGAAACTGACAGCCCCTTTCGAAGCGCGCGTAAAGAGCGTCGGCTGCTCGTCTGCGGCAGTTCATTCGACGTTTCCGTGGAAGACCTGAATGACCGCTTTTAGGCGAGGCTGTGTGAAAAGTCATTCATGATTTCGGATTTGAAATTTTGACTTCATAGGATCGCGTGTAAGCCACGATCTCCGTCGTAGGAAGGGTAAAGAGACCCCTAAATCAAAGAGGTTTTGGACTTTTCACACACCCTCAGGCGAAAGCCGCCGTTCGATTGCGATCAAATCGGACGCTGTCCGTAGGATCGGGCGCCGATTATCACAACTGAACCCATTCTGACCCTCCCTCACCCTACCACCCGCGCCACCCCAACAGTGGCAAACCCAGCGGTGACCACCAGCGCCGCGAAGATGCACGGCATCGGGTGGGCGTTTAGCGGACGGAGAGACCTGGTCGAAGTTACGGCTTCAGGCTTGCTATCATGCCTTCTAGTCTGTTTGTGCCCGAGCACTTTTAAAGAGATAATGACTGGTTGGCCTCCGACTTGGATTGTTGAATTGGCTGCGGAGACAGGTTGGGATTCATCCAGCCGTTCTCCTTTGCTCAGTTGCGTGTAAGCCTCTCCTCTCTCTGCCTCTGTCGGTTGAGATGGATTTCAGGAGCGATGGGAGACTCAGCAAGCTTCGAGCAGAGGGAAGGGGCCTTAACCACAGTACGAAGGTATGAGGAGGTGGACGATGTTCAGGATGCGACTATTGTCATTGGGGGTTGCTCTAGGTTACTGCTTTGTACCCCTATGGGCAGGGCAAGTCTCCGAGTTTCACCAGTTCGCTCACCTCGGAGATGGAGGTGGCATTCGAGCCGTCTTTCTGATCGGTACCGATGCGACTGACGAAGTCACTGTCAATCTCCGGTTTTTCAAATCAGATGGCTCGGAACTATCCCTACGCATCGGGAATCAGACCGGTGCTTCGTTGAACTTTGCCGTTCCCGCGGGGGGGACGCTGCGGCTGGTCACAGCGGGAGACTCGGATCCCATTCAAACGGGCTGGGCTCAAGTGTTTGCGACAGAGCCAGTTCGGGCCCAGCTGCTGTTCGAGATTCGAGTGGACGACAAGCTGGTGACGCAGGCGGCAGTGGATTCCTCGGAAGCCGTCCGCAACGCTTCGGTTTTTGTAGACCAGCGTTCCGATTCCAACACGGGCCTGGCCATCGCAAATACTTCGCAGTCCGGGCCGATTCGAGTCATCCTGACCCTGCGGGCCAAGACGGCAAGACCGTGGCGACCGAAGAGCTGATTCTTCCCGCCTTGGGCCACGCGGCAAAGTTTATTTTCGAGTTGTTCAAGGAGGTGGGGACGGTTCAGGGAACCCTATCCATCCGCGCCTCTGGCCGATTCATCGTGGTGGCACTTCAACAAACGGGTCTGGTCCTCGGGACTTTACCCCCGGTGAGCTCGTAAAGATGGAGGATATGCCATGAGACACATCTTGCTTCCGGTCGTCTTCTTTCTGGCCTGGGCACCCATTGTGAATGCCGGGCCACTGGATGAGGAGTTTACTCAGCTAAGGGACCAGATCAACGCCGCCAATGTCACCCAGGACATCAAGAACTTTGCCCAGGGGTTTGTAGACTTTGCCAAAACCGTGATCGACACGCCTGGCCAGCTGACCTTTGTCTCGATGAAGCAGTTGGAGATTGTCAAGTGCATCATCAAGGACTTCTTTCCCTTCGACGAGAAGGTGCCCGTCATGGAAACCCTCAACGACATCGCGGAAAAGCTTCAGGCTAGTCCGCAGCCACCCAATCGCCCTACGCTTCTGCAGGAGCCACCTGTGGATCCTCCGGACAAGGCCTGTAGCGTGCGCATCGAAGTACTCGACACCGACAGCGACACTTTCACCGTTCCCGATTTTGAACTCAATAGAAAAATCAGGGGAGCTTTCAAGGAGATCTTTCTGAAGGCCGTCCCTAGCGAGCCAGGGTCTGTGACCTGGTGTCAGGAGTTTATTTCTGTGCTTGGCCCATTAGAACGGATCGACCTGACTCAGGACGACGAAAAACTAGGTGTGAACGGAACACTGACGGGTGACGTGATCGGGATCGAGCTCAGGGAGCGGAGAGCTAGGGAACTGATCGACGGAACTGTAAAATTTTGGTACTTCAGAATAGTAGCGAAATTTGTATCCTCAGATGGGCTAAGGAGATGTGAAGATTCCTTTAAGTTTTTCTGGAAAAGGTAGGTGGGCAGTGTGGTAGAAAAAGCCGATCTTGAATCCTTGAAGAAACTCGACCCAACTACCTCCACACCCCTCAGTTACTTGGATCCCTGTTCGTCAAAAGGATAGTTACTCACCGATAGAGCGATCGGTTCAGTTTCGGCCAATTCGACTGGGAAGCCGCCTCCGTGAATGACCTGCTGTGTGGGCACCAGCTCGCTCAGTTGCAGGCCTACCACTGCCTACCACCCATTGACGTTGAACTTGGCCTTTCCGGACCAAAAAACGTCCCCCAGACGTCACCAGCAGCCACAAGCTTCTCGTGGTCGCCAGACCGCTTGGTCTGCGTTGAATGACTGCTCTAGGGCTGAGGGTGTGTGAAAAGTCCAAAACCTCTTTGATTTAGGGGTCTCTTTACCCTTCCTACGACGGAGATCGTGGCTTACACGCGATCCTATGAAGTCAAAATTTCAAATCCGAAATCATGAATGACTTTTCACACACCCTCGGCCCTTTAGCGGTCGTTCATTCGACATTTCCGCGGGAAACTTGAATGACCGCTTCTAGGCGAGGCTGTGTGAAAAGTCCAAAACCTCTTTGATTTAGGGGTCTCTTTACCCTTCCTACGACGGAGATCGTGGCTTGCACGCGATCCTATGAAGTCAAAATTTCAAATCCGAAATCATGAATGACTTTTCACACAGCCTCAGGCGAAAGCGGCCGATCAGGGACGATCTACTCTAGTTATAGCCGGATTAGCGCTTATTCAACGCCTTCGGGGCAAAGCATCACCGCTTAAGTCTTTTTTGTCATTCTTATGGGAAGCTATCAGCTGGTAGAAAGTAGGACTTTGCTTTTTTGAGGCGAGTGGATCTCAACCAGCCATATATTTAAAAAATAAGTTTCGGGACGCAATTACCTACTACGGTTCAAGTAGGTTCATCTGCAACGGATGCGACGATCAAGTTCAGTCCATCACCCGGAACCGGCGTCACTCGAGGGAAAAGCAGTTCTGTTGTTCACTAAACTCATCAACTTCACAGTAAACGGCATCCTCGGGCGCGAGGGAGCCCGAGATCACGATATCGCCGTCTGGGACCTTTACCTGCACTTGCACATAATTACCCCTGTTTGACTCGTGCTTAAAGCGGACCGTGATCGGGCCAATGTAGTTGCCGCCACGGAACCCATGAGCGTGCATAAACCCGTGCGACGTCACGTCGGTCGTACACTCCAACTCCAGGCCGTCGCAGTTCACAGCGACGTCCTCCCCACCAACCGTGCCACAAGCGAAACTGGGCTCACCGGCTAGGGGGGAGCCCTCAGGAAGAGGGTCTGAGGGTGGCGCTCCAGAGAAACTGGCGTTGAACACCTCTACCTGGAGATCGAAGCTGGCGTCGGGATCGTCGGGCCCTCCAAACTGAAACTCCCGATCAATTATAGCCCGGGGGCCATGGGCAGAGCACACGGTCAAACCAGGACATCGCAAGGCTAACATTGCCCTCCCGGGGGGGTTGGCGATCAAAGTCAGTTCACACGGCACGTCCCGGCGGACCCCCTCCCCGGGCGCGTTTACGCCCGCTGTGAAAGAAACCGGCTGTATTTCATAACAGCCAGGGCCGCCGGCCTCGTTGCAAAAAGGAGGATCCCCAACAGGGAGGTCGATCATTACAAGCTCCCCAAACAGAGCCCGATACTCTAGCTCTTGACCCAGAGCGCTGGACCCGGCTAATGCGACAAAGGCCACAGCAACGCCCAACAGTACGATTGTAAATCTGCGCATATGTTCCTCCTTGACTAAGCACGGGCTTCAGAAAGCCGATAGATAGTAAGTTGCGTAAGGCTAACAGATCCCCACTCACCTGACCACATGGGAGTTTGCTTTTTTGAGGCTAGTGGATCTCGGCTCCGAGAAGCGGGTAAAGGCAGGTCTTGGAAGCGAGGCTCTGAGTCCAGATTTTATCTGGAGTCGACGGGGACAGGCGATCTCAAATCAGGAGATATGAATCGGGCGAAAAGCCACGTCCTCTGGGCGTGGATAGTCCGATTCAAGCGATTTCTTTACTCGCGTGTCAAATCCACCGCTTTCAGGCGGTGGAGAGGTGATCTCAAGATACCGTCAGAAATCACCCGATCAATGCGAATCTGAACGTCCGCTTTTAGGGTGCGCCGTGGTAAGGCGGCGCCTTCCCAGTGGGTGAAAGTCCCACCCGGCAACCGCTCCAGCCGGAAGCAACCGGAGCAACTATGGAGGTAACGAAATGGTTGAAGCCTCTGGTGAAGCGAGTCACGAATTGGTGACCGCGCGAGTGTGCAGGCCGTAACGCGAGTGAACGCTGAGCAAGCCTCGAAAAGGTCGATGCGCAGGCCGACCCGGCTCCTAGACCGGGGAAGGCTGATACGGCTGGGGAAGAGAGCGAAGCAGGCACCCAGTCGCTGCGCCGGGGTAGTGGCGACAGCATGTACACAAGGGAAGCGCAGGCAACACGGGAAGCCCCTAGGCGTGGTCAGGGATGGCCAACCGGAAGCCCGTGAGGGACAGGCCGGGCGCCTGGGGGTGGCGGAGAGGCCCGTAGTACTGAGGAAGCCGGGTAATGCCGGTGGAGGGAAGGAGCCTTAGTTCAAGACGAATGCAGGACGTAGTGAGGGACCAGGAGATTGGGCAACCTATCAACTCCGAACAGGTTCAGAAACTGCAGAGGGCATTGCACGCGAAAGCGAAGGCTGAGCCCAGCTATCGCTTCGGCGGTGGCTGGGTGAACTGGCGTCAGACCACGGAGTTGGTGCAGCAGTTGAACCGCGCCTATCGGGCGCTGGACAACTACACCGCTCCGCGGTTTCGCCGGTGGCTGCGCCACAAGTACAAGGTCAGGCGACGCCGGGGCGGGATGTATCCACTCTCGCACCTCTACGGGCCCTTTGGGCTCGTGCGCCTGACCCAACTTGGGCGCGGCGAGCCGTGGGTGAAGGCGTGAGTCTTGTCCGAGAGCCGGATGCGGTAGTTCCGCCTGTCCGGTTCGATGAGGAGGATGTGGAAACGGAGTGATGGTCCGGCTATTGAGGCACCGCCAGACGAAAGGGGCGGCAACAGATAGGCCGAACCTTAGACCACCGCGCCACATCCTTACTCTACCGAGGGTGTGTGAAAAGTCCAAAACCTCTTTGATTTAGGGGTCTCTTTACCCTTCCTACGACGGAGATCGTGGCTTACACGCGATCCTATGAAGTCAAAATTTCAAATCCGAAATCATGAATGACTTTTCACACAGCCTCAACCGAAAGCGGTCATTCGATTGCGCAATGAAATCGGACGCTGTCTCAGCCTGTCCCGGTCATATATTTAAGCCTTAAGAAGTTTCGGGACCATTCTCAGCTACCATACGGTGGGTGAAATTACTCTCCGGCCAGGACCAGCCGCGCAGGGACGCGTCGCCAAAACAAGCTTCCTCTGGAAAGGCTTTCCTCTGATTCCCTTCTCTCTCCAATGCCCGGTCGAGTATCTCATCGATCTGTTGCCAGCGTTCAGGCTTCATGGCTCTGCCCCCGACTCAGTTCACGCCAGAGCCAGGCTTTGGCCCTTTTTCCAATCCCGCATCGGAGAGACCGATAAGACTTCAGCCGCCTCATCCACGCTCAACCCACCAAAGAACCTCAGTTCCACGACCTCACTTTTCCTCGGGTCCGGGCCTGCCAGCACTTTGAGTGCAGGGTGCACCGGGTCTAATCGCAGCAGTAGTCGCTGCTTTGATTGGCTGGCTGTTGTGAGACTTATTCATGATTCTCTTTGATTGAAACCCGTTGCTTGTATTCTGGTCTCGTTTTACGATCAGATGATCATGCCTAGCTACTGGGCATACTGGGACAAGCCGGACAAGGAAGTGTGGCAAGTAGCATGTGATTCTCACAACGTGAACCATTTTCAGTTCAATGCTTTAAATCTAGTTGTCAGCACAGCGATCCGGTTGAGCCTGCAGGTTGCAGTGACCTTGTTTTTTGGTAGAGTTCCTGGCACGGAGAGGTCCCCGAGACGGAGTTTGAGGTATGAGGAGGTGGCATGCGACTGCTCTTGATCGGTTGTGAATACGTGGGGACGACTACTCTGGCGGACGGGATTCAACAGTGGCGTCATAAGGTCATGGGCGAGGGAAAGGGCCTGAGGGCCTACCATGACCACTGGAAGATTCCGGACATAAGCGGTCATCGAGGGCTTGACGACGAGAACCTGTTCACACCCGAAGAGCAGGAGCAGATCCTTGCTCTGACCCCCAAGGCCAAGGAGATGATCCAGCGCTATAGCATCACCTACCACATCACGCCCGGAGCCCTGCGCAACCCGGACTATCTCTCGATTGGCCTCCATATCGAGAATGCCATCTACGCCCAGATGTACTTTGGCTATTACGTGGGCGAACAAGCATGGGCCCGTCAGGCCATACTGGACCACTTTGAGGAGAGCATCGTCAACCTGGCCCCCGACATGCCGTTGGTATTGCTCAAGGCGTCTCCGGAGACCATCCTGCGGCGAATGAAGGAGACTCTTCATCCTAATCCTGTCCTGCAAGAAGCTGATATTCAGCGGGCGTTGGACGAGTTCGAGGCGGAGTACGAGAGGTCGGCCATCCGCAACAAGTTCACCATCGACACCGACCAGGGGACCCAGGAAGAGACTCTGGAGCGGTTCCTCGAGCAGTTTGAGCCCTACCTGAATGAGAGCGATAAACTGCGTATCCTGACCCACCAGTCAAGTCAAAGGGGGGAGTGGATCTAAGCCATGGCAGATACGGTCAGAGTGGGTATCATCGGGACTGGCAAGATCGCTCAGGATAGGCACATCCCACTGCTTCAGAAGGTTCCTGATGTGGAGGTCACACAGGCCTGGTCGCGTACGCCGGAGACGGCTCTAGAGGCAGCCCAGCACTTTGGCATACCGAAGGTGGTGGACCGCTGGGAGCAGATAGTCGAGGCACCGGAGATCGACGCCGTTGTGATCGCGACACCGCCGAACCTCCATTTGCCGGTAACCCTGGCTGCCCTGGATTCTGGCAAACACGTCCTCTGCCAGGCCCGGATGGCCCGCAACCTGAGTGAGGCTCGACGGATGTTGGAGGCATCGAGGGCCAGCGACCTTGTCACCTCGCTGTATGCCGCAGGTTTCGGGCTGAAGGGGGACAAGGTGATGCGCAGGCTTCTCCAGGAAGGCTACCTGGGAGACATCCTGGAAGTGCGGGTCACGTCTCTGCTCCCAGCCGTTCCCGAGGCCGGTGCCTGGCTGGTGGACCCGGAGGCTGTGGGTGTCAACACAATGATGTTGGGCATCCTGGCGGAGGTGGTCTACCGTTGGATAGATCCTCCCAGGTCGGTAACCGCGACCACCGGCGAGGACGTATTGGCCGTTCCCCAGTCGCTGTCCGTTTCCGCGGAGCTGCAGGGAGGGGCCACGGCTAGCTTTCATATGTCGTTCCGGGTCCCCCGGGGCCCGGGAAGCTCTGTCGAGATCTATGGCACACGCGGCGTGCTGGATTACAAGCTTCTGGTCGAAAAGCCAGGAGGTCTGGTCGAGGACGAGGAGCTGGTCGGCATGACCGAAGGCGAGACCGCGATGCACCCCATCGAGATACCTTTAGAAGAGCAGCGTGATCGGACAATGGACGCCGAGTTCATCGAGGCCATCCGCAACGGTACGCCGGTGTCTCCGGACTTCGCCGAGGGCGTCCGTTACATGGAGTTCTGCGAGGCGGTCGCCCAGTCGATCTATGAAGGCAGGACGGTATCGATGCCGCCGGAACCCAAGATGGACTCCTGGGGCAGGCCTCTGTAGAGTGGACCACGCCAGCTGAACACTTTGGAACAAGCCAGCTTCGGTACCCTAAACTACGCGGTTCTGGTGGCCTACTTCCTTCTGGTCATCGGGCTGGCCGTGATGTTCTCGGGCCGTCAGCAGGACACCGAATCCTATTTTCTGGCGGGTCGACGCATGCCCTGGCTGGCCGTGTCTTTGAGCATGGTGGCGAGCATGCTCAGCGCCCTCTCCTACCTCGGGTCTCCGGCAGCGGCTTACGAGGACAATGCCTCTCTGATTCTGGCCAGTCCGGCAATGCTTCTCGCCACACCTCTGGTCATCGTCCTCTTTTTTCCCATCTACAAGCGGCTCAACGTCACCAGCGTCTACGAATACATCGACAGGCGCTTCGGGACCCAGGCACGGTACGCGGCTTCGGCCCTGGCGGTGCTCAAGATTCAGGGTTGGCTGGGAATCGCCCTCTTCGCTCCCGCCTTGGCTCTTTCCACCGTTGCCGGGGTGGAGTTGAACCGGGCCATCCTTCTCATGGGGGTGGTCGCCACGGGCTACACCTGCCTGGGAGGACTGGCCGCCGTGATCTGGACCGACGTGATCCAGTTCTTCGTCCTGACAGCGGGAGCCGTACTGGTGGCGATCTCACTGATCTGGGGTGTCCCCGGGGGCCTGGATCGAATAACAGGAATCGTCCTGACCGCGGAAAAGCTCGGCCCGGGCGATACCCGCTTCAGCTTCTCCGAGCCGACTGCTCTCGGTGTCGTTCTATGCTACTTGATCCTGGCCTTCGATTACGGCTGCAACCAGGTAGTCATGCAGCGCCTTTTCGCTGCCAGGGGCCTCCGTGAGATGGCTCGGGCACTACTTTTCGATCGGGTGCTGGAAATCCTGTTGGGGGCACTTCTCTTGATGATTGGTCTGGGGATGTTCGCCTACTTCCAGGTTTTTCCCGAGAGGCTGGCCCAGGGAATCGCCGGGGACCGAATCCTGCCCTTCTACATCATCCACGCCCTGCCGGCAGGCCTGTCGGGTCTTCTCATCGCCGCTGTCTTTGCGGCGACCATGTCCACGGTGGACTCGGGAATCCACTCCGCGGCCACCCTGATCCAGGTGGATTTCGTGCGTCCTCTGAGACACCGGCCTTTGACGGAGCGTCAAGGTCTGCGGCTCGCCCGGGTCCTGACGGCAAGCCTGGGTCTGTTGGCGACTGTCACGGCCCTCCTTGTTTCCGATACCCAGGGGATTCTGGAGACCATGAGCAAGGTTGGCGGCTACACGGCCGCACCCATCACGGCCCTCTTCCTGCTGGGAGTGCTGACCCGGAAGGGACACTTTCTGGGCTGGTTGGCGGCGACCGCGACGATCACGCTTCCTCTCAGCATCTATGTGCAGCACTTCGCCCAGGTCCACTGGATTTTCTACGGTCCTGTCTCCCTGCTGAGTTGCCTGGGCGCGTCCTATCTCTACAGTCTCATCCTGAGGCATAAGCTGAGGGAGCCCGAGAATAGGGATCTGACAATCTGGGCAGATCGAGTCTAAATACCGGTTTTAACAATTACGGTCACGTTTCCCAGCGGCACTCTCGTGTTGGGCGCGCGCAGAGGACTGGTACTGGAGGCATCTGTGTTAGAACTGCTTCTTGAGATGCGAAACACCAACAGGCTGACCAGAGCTACAAAAAAGTATGACGTCGGACAGAAATGAGGGTTGGATCTTGTGGGTCGGTCTGATCGCGGCACCGGCTCGAGTTGAGTTGTCGTTACTGTCATTTGAGGGGAGGCATCGTGGATGAAAGACCACTAGGGCGAACCGGACGCAGCATTAGCGCCATGGGTCTGGGTACTGGAACCTTGGGGCGTGAGATTGATGAAGAGATGTCTTGGCGAATACTGGACTATGCCGTCGAAAAGGGAATCACATTCCTGGACACAGCCGAGTCCTATGGTGGAGGAAACTCTCAGGCCGGGCGGATTGCTTCCTATGGAATCGACGATCATCGCGAAGTCACCCAAGAGATGCACTCATCGGAGAAGATCATCGGACGCTGGATGAAAGCCCGAGGATGCCGCGGTGAGATTACCCTGTGTACCAAAGTGAGCTCGGGAGCGGGTGCCGAGAACATTCACAAGGCACTTGCCGCCAGTCTGGAGCGTTTACAAACGGACTCCACCGATGTTTACAAACTCCACTCCCCGGACCCCAATACTCCCATTGACGAGACCCTTTCGGCGCTCAACGACGAAATGAATGCGGGCCGAATCGGTGCGATCGGCTGCAGCAACTTCTCCGGCGCTCAACTGCGGGAGGCCCTCAAGGTAAGTCGGTCGCGTGGTTATCCTCGTTTCGAGATCACCCAGCCTCCCTACAACCTTGCTCAGATGGAGGTCGAAGAGGATCTGTTTCCCCTCTGCCAGGAGGAGGAGATCGCAGTGACGCCCTACAGCCCCCTGGGTGCCGGGTTCCTGGCAGGAAAATACGCCTCGGCGGATGCTGAACTTCCCCAAGGCACGCGGTTTCATATCGTACCGGATCACGGCGACATCTACTTCAAGGACGAAAATTTTCGAATGCTGGAGCGCCTGCGGCAGAAGGCCGACGAGATGGGGCTGCCCATGGTGAGGTTGGCGATGGCCTTTGTCATGTCTAGCCCCTATGTAACCGCGGCCCTAGTGGGGGCACGCAAATACGACCACATCGATAACGCCCTGGCCTCATACGAGATGGAACTGGATCCCGAGCTGCGAGCTGAGATGGCATCCTGGACCCAGTGACTGAGCGTACTGCGATGAAACGATGAGCAAGATAGAGGCGAACGCCTCGACGCGAGTGCTGGAGAAAGTCGCGATGAGCTCTTTGTCGGCGAGGTAATTGATCCTGACGATGGGCCAGTGTGGCAGTGGGAAACGCAGATCAAGGCATAACCAAGCGTTGGACCAGACGGCGCTGTGACACCGTTGTTTGCGCCGCCGGTCAACTTATTCGTTACACCGGCTTCCACAAAAGTTAACCAGCCATGATCATGAAAGCTGCGTGGTATGAACGGCAGGGTCCTCCTTGCGAGGTGCTCATTATAGGGGAGACGACGACCCCTGAGCCTGAACCGGGGGAGGTTCGCATCCGCGTTACCGCTTCCGGTGTCAATCCTGGTGACGTGAAGAAGTGCCAGGACACGTTCGGTTTAGGAATGCCTTACCCGCGTGTGATTCCTCACAGCGACGGGGCTGGCGTGATCGACGAGGTTGGCGATGGGGTTTCAACCTCGCGCGAAGGAGAGCGTGTATGGTGCTTCGGTGCGCAGAGCTATCGGCCGTTCGGGACGGCCGCCGAGTACGTCGCGCTACCGTCTGAACAGGCGGTCCCTCTTCCGGACGGCGTCTCGTTTGAGCAGGGAGCGTGCTTGGGCATTCCCGGCATCACCGCTCATCGCGCCGTCCACATAGCCGGGTCCGTAGACGGGCGTACGGTGCTTGTACAAGGTGGAGCTGGGGCCGTTGGGCAGTGCGCCGTCGGGCTTGCCCGGTCTGCAGGAGCGCTCGTGATCACAACGGTCCGCTCCGAACGCGATGAGGCTGTTTCGCAGGGGGCGGGCGCGCACCACGTGGTTCGTACAGATGGCCTCTCCGCCGAGGAGATCGTCGAACGTATCCGTGTTCACGCTCCCGACGGGGTTGATCACATTGTCGAGGTCGTCTTCCACTCGAACATCACGGCGGATGAGAAGCTGCTGGCATTGGGCGGCTCGATTGCGACGTACGCCACAGGCGACCCGGCACCGGCTATTCCGTTCTGGCCGCTTGTGTTCAAGAATACCCGCCTCTTCTTTCTTGGGAGCGACGACTTTCCCACCGAGGCGAAAGTGGCCGCGGGACGCGGGCTGAACGAGATACTGGAGGCAGAGTGGCCAGGTTTCGAGGTTGAAGCGCGCTTTCCGCTTGAGTCCATCGCCGAGGCTCACGAAGCTGTCGAGGAACGGAGGGCATTGGGCCGAGTTGTGGTGGTTCTTTGAACCTACCTGGAAAATACTAGATCTTTGGACTTGGAAGGGCAATCTCACGTGGGCGGCGTATATATTAATCCGAAAGATAGTTGGGACGATTCTTAGCTACCATACGCAACGTAATCACTTCCCCTGTGGGCACCAGGCCTTGAGTTCTTCGAACGAGTTGAGGATGACATGCATCCGTGGCTTCGTGGGATCGGCGGGCCGAATCACGACGAAGCGATCGCCGCGTAGTTGCGCTGTGCAGTAGAAGAGGGCCAACGGTGGGGATCGAAGCGTCCTTCGAACAAGCGCCTCGATCTTCGCAACGATCCCGAGGAACTCAAAGAACCGGGCCCTCGATCCCGGGAATCGGAATCTTCTCGACAAAAATCATCGAAGGAAGGCTGTGACCAGACCTCATCCCTCCTCCAGCTCTGCCATCGGCTCGTTCTGAGACCAAAGTGTCAACCCACTGGTTCGCCTTCTATCGATTTTTCCCCGCAGCAGCACCGATCCGTAGGTGAGTCCCAGGAAGACAAGGAGGCCCGGAAAGGGGACCCACTGGAAACTCAGGACGCCTGCGCCCAGTAGGTGGCTGGCGATGAACCAGAAGCCCGTCGCGCCAGCGTAGCCAAGGGGGAAAATTCCCCATAGAGCATGTGTATGGAAGGACTTCTTCGGACCGGCTCGGAGCATTGCAATTAGGGTCGCTGCGGGCGCCACAGCCAACGGAAGCAGCACCCACATGACCGAAATGGGTCCGGTCAGACCCCCTTCTTGCTTGGACATGAAGTACCACGTTGCCATCCCGAAGTTGACTCCCCAAGTGAGGAGCGTGGCAAGCCAGATGGTCTTGGAGCCGACGCGACGTGTCGTGAAGCCAACCAGAAACACGAGGGCCACAAACACACTCAGGGCTCCCCAGATCGCCCCCGCCTCAGCCAGCGATTCGCCCAGTATCCCGGTCGTGTACGTGACGACGAGGGCTAGAGTGATGGCAAACACGCCGACAATGACCGTCAGGATTCGCGCCACCAGGACCTGCTGCTTCTCCGACGTGTTGGGATTCACGTACTGGAGATACAGATCCTTGAGCCCCACGGCGGCGAGGCTGTTCATACCTGAGTCGAGGGTAGACATCACCGCCGCCAGGGTCGCGGCCAGCATGAGTCCTGGGATTGGAGGGGGTAGCTTCGTGGCCACGAATGTGAAGAAAGCTGTGTCGCCGCTCGTCACATTGGGGTCAGGGTGCTGAGAGTAGTAGGCGAAGGTCATAAGCCCAATAGCCCACAGCATCAACATGAACGGGATGCCAGCGAACGCGTTCAGGATCATCGCTTTCAGACCCTCCCGGAACGACCGGGTGCTCAGCAGACGCTGCAGCGAGATCTGGTCCGCAGTGCTGTAGAACAGCGGCTCGGTGAACTTGCTCAGCAGCAGAATCCAGAAGCAGAGCCCGCACGTATGGGTTGAGCGCGTAGAACTCCGGCTTGGCGTACATGTCCGCGCCGTGTCCGGCTTGAATGGAATACATGATGCCTCCCCACAACCCGCCAGCAAGGTAGTGTGCGCACACGAGGATACTCACCAGTAGAGCAACCAAGAGGGCCACGAATTGCATCACGTCCGTCCATATGACCGCCTTCATCCCGCCAAGCATGGTGTAGACGATGCCGATAACACCGACCAGCATGATCGTAAGCGGCGCGGGCCAGCCTGCTGCTCCCTCGAAGACCTTCGACGAACTGAAGAGGACGAAGCCTAGGTAGAGGAGCCGTGTCCACAGATAGAGGATGGTGATGAGGAGGCGCACCCCGGAGCTGTAGCGTCTCGCCAAGTACGAGAACGGCGTGAAGACACCCAGCCTGTAATAGAAGCGTACAAACAGATGGAACATCAGTATCGACGTCAGAGGGTAAAGCGGCATCAACAAAAACAGCGACAGCCCATGGTTGTAGATCTCACCGGGCACCATGACCAGTGAGCCCGTGCTCAAGAGCGACATCATGTAGGAGATGCCCACTGCCCACCACGGCACGCGCCGCCCTCCCAACAGGTACTCCTCGCTATTCTCCTCATGGCGGGAGAACCAGGCGCCGATGACGAGGACGACGACAAGGTAGGAGATGATGGTGAGCAGATTGGCCCAGTGAAGGCCTACAGTCATTGGCGAGGTCCTTTCTCAACTTCCGGGTTATCTACACGCCCTGGCCTGCAGATGGGCCTTTCTCTACATGCTGGGCCTTAGCGCCAAGAGCCGTACCCGTCGACTGTTGGCGAACGGTGATGTCTCGGCTACGATCACGTGGCGCTTCGGGGGCGCAGGAGCAACCGTCGCCGAAAAATGGAAAAGGAGGCCTGCCGCAGAGGGAGACCAGGTAATCTCAACTCCAGCGAGGTCTTTGGGCGCCCAACGCTCTACTATTCCAGGATCGAACGTTCATTCCCCGGGGGAAGCAACCCGCCATCCTGGGATATCGCCCCGGTGGCTGCAACCAATGCACGCTGAGCGGGTAGGGGCTGGTTATGAGTTGATCAGCTCCTTCAGCCCCTTGCCAGGTCTGAAATAGGGAACCCGTTTGGCCGGAACATGGACGGCTTCACCTGTCTTTGGGTTGCGGCCCTGGCGGGGATTTCTTGTCCGGTGTCGAAAGCTGCCAAATCCCCGGAGTTCCACTTTGTCGCCGGAATTGAGTGCCTCGACGATGTTGTCGAGAACGGTCTGAACCACCAGTTCAGCTTCTTGTTTGGTCAGCCCGCTGTTGGTGGCAACTTCAGCCCCAAGATCGGCCTTGGTCATGTTGCAGTAGGCTACCCGAGCCAATGCAGCGGGTCAATTGAAGGGTAAGAAAATGAGCCCGCCAGTTCCCTAGAGGGCCCACTGGTAGGGAGGCAGAAAGGAATCCCCTCGCATAGGTGCAGATGCCGAATTTGCTGGCGAGTCGCCCCACGAAAAAAGGCGGGGGTGCAAGTAGATACTCTTGCTCGTATGGTGCCGATAAGAGGAAATGCTCACCGATCTCCATCTCGATAGATTCACATACGACAAGGGCTGAAGGCCCCCCCTGTGGTTGAGAAATAACTGAGTATTTGCAAAGCCAGCTCAGATCAAATCCGCATCTTTTCTTCACATCCAGCGTGATTTCCGTCCATTCGGTCGTCGTGATTCGTGTCTCTGGCGGAAACCTTCTGGTAGACTCTTTGGAGACAATGACTTACGCGGAAGAGATAAGCAGAGGAAGAGTTTGGTTCCTGCGCCTTCTGTATGAGCTCAGTGGGAAAGATGGGGACAAAGCCCCCAGCTTTGACAGGATCGGGGATGAGCTGAGCTTTGACAGAAAGAGGACCTCGGAGATAGTCCAAACTCTGGTGGAAGACGGTCTAGTTCAGCACGACAATCTGGGAGAGGTCCGTCTTACGCGTATGGGAAAGGATGAGGCAAAGAAAGCCCAGTAGGCGTGCTGTTTCCAATACGGAAATGGAGCCTTACAGGTCATCAAGATCAACGACCTTTTCTCCTCGCCGAACCTCCGGCAGCGTCGTCCTCACCGGTGCTTCCTCTAGATCCATCTTGATCAGGTCCCGCTTGAGCTGAAACAGGCCTCGCTCCGCTTTAGCTGCGGCTTTGACCGCAGGCGTCTTGGCTGAATACCGGCGGCGTAACTTCAATACCACGGTCGAGACCACATCGTGGACCTTGGTCAGCTCATCCAGTAGCTCTTCTCTCTCGGATTCAGTCAGGGGTTTTCTCATCGCTAAACCGGTCCTCAAATCCCAATCCGCTCGGGCTAACGTAGGCTAGAACTTTCGGGGGGTTCAAGGCAAGGGTGGCCTGAGGAGCCGTATATATTAATCCGAAGGATAGATGGATCCATTCTCAGCTACCATATCGGGGGTTTAGTCGCGGCGATTCTTGTTCACCGCGACACCGACCCGTCAGTTCGAGATTCCTTCAAGGTCCAAAAGGAACGTCCACCATGTGGCAATTTCCCGGTACCGGTGATAGCGTCCAGTTGGTCCTCCGTGACCTGCCTCCATCTGTATTTTGAAGAGCAAGCGGGTCTGGGTCGTTTTGCTTGCCCGTAGTTTTGCAACCCACTTGGCTGGCTCCCAGTACTGGACCTGGGAATCGTGCAGTCCCGCTGTCACCAGCAGATTTGGATAGCCCTGGGCGCTAACGTTGTCGTACGGCGAATACGAGAGCATGTAGTCGTAATAGACTCGTTCGTTTGGGTTGCCCCATTCATCATATTCAGCGGTCGTCAGCGGAATACTCTCGTCGAGCATTGAGGTCACAATGTCCACGAACGGCACACGGGTAATGACACCGTGAAACAAGTCAGATCGCATGTTGATGATCGCGCCCATCAAGAGTCCTCCCGCACTGCCACCCATGGCATAGACTTTCCGCGAGTCCGCATAGCCGTCTTCGATGAGGAACTCAGCCACGTCAATGAAGTCTGTGAAGGTGTTCTTCTTCTTGAGGAGCTTGCCGGCTTCATACCAAGCCCGACCTAGCTCCTGGCCGCCCCGAATATGCGCAATCGCGTACACAAACCCACGGTCGAGAAGACTCAGGTGACCAGCTCTAAAAAACGGCGGAGTGCTGGCCCCGTAAGAACCGTAGCCATAAAGCAACAATGGATTCTTGCCGGGCCTGCGCAGGTTTCTCCGGTAGACGAGCGACACTGGGATCCGCGCACCGTCCCTGGCCTTGGCGTGGAGACGTTCGGTCTTGTAGTGGGCTGAGTCGAAGCCGCCGAGCACTTCCGTTTGCTTCAACAACGTCCTCTCCCGTGTCACCATGTTGTAGTCGTAAACCGACATTGGTGTGGTAAGAGACGTGTATCGATAGCGCACTACATCGGTGTCCATTTCCGGATTCGAACTGAGAAACACCTCATAAGCCTCTTCACCAAAGTCCAGGTCATGCCCCTCTTCGCTGGACCAGTGTCTGATGCGCACATGTGACAGGCCTTCTCTGCGCTCTTGCAGAGTCAGGTGATTGGTGAACGGTACGAATCCTTCCAGGAAAATATCGGGGCGATGCGGCACCACCTCTTCCCATACTTCTTCTCGGGTATCGTTGACGGGCGTGCTCATCAACCGGAAGTTCTTCGCGTGCCGGTTGGTGCGGATATAAAACCGATCACCCAGGTGGTCCACGCTGTATTCGTGATCCCGCTCGCGGGGCCAAAAAACAATAAACTCGCCCTCCGGTCGCGTCGCATCTAGATAGCGGAACTCAGTGCTGAGCGTTTGCCATGCGCGGATCATCACATACTTCTTCGATCTGGTCTTGAAGACCGACAGGGAGAACGTCTCATCGGTCTCTTCATAGACGAGTTGATCGTGACTAGGATCGGTTCCCAATTGATGCCTATATACGCGATACGAGCGCAGCGTCTGCGGATGCTGTTTTGTGTAAAACAGAGTCTGATTGTCACTGGCCCAGGCCATATTGCTCGTCACACTTGGGATCACATCAGGAGGCGTGTTTCCGGAGCCGAGATCCTTGAAATGGATGGAATAGAATCTCCGCCCTACGGTGTCCACCGCATAAGGCAAGATATTCTCTCCGGAACTCACTTCTCCGACGCGCACGGAACAGAACTGGTGTCCTTCGGCGACTTCATTCACGTCGAGCATCACTTGTTCAACTGAATCATCGCCGACTTCGCGTCTGCAGTGAATTGGGTATTGCTTCCCTTCCTGCGTTCGCGTGAAGTACACGTAACGGCCCCGTCGCACCGGGACGGAGATATCCGTTTCCTTGATGCGTCCCTTGATCTCCTGAAACAGCTTTTCCTCCAGCGCCTTCGTGTGAGCCGTCAGTGCCTCGAAGTACTCGTTCTCGGCGGCGAGGTAGGCCAGTACTTCCGAATTCTTACGTTCGCGGAGCCAGTTGTAGTTATCGATGCGCACGTGTCCGTGTTTCACCAAACGCTCCGGCACCACTTTCGCTAAAGGTACTTTCACAGTGGAGGATTCTGCCAGGGCCAACACGGAAGCGACACTCGCCACGATAAAGCCCGCCAAGAGCCGCGTAACGCTGACGCAAACTTGAATGCTTTTGCCCTTTCGAGCTGGAGAAATGACGGCTCTGATTCCTCGTAGCGGGAAGACTCCATTCCTTGAACAACCTGGGAACATAGCGATTCCTGCAAATGACCGGCTCAACTACCTACATCGATGGCTACGTGCGCGGAGACTTCGCCCATGCCGCCTTCACCGAGTTTCTCCAAGATGCGATAGTGCGAGATGCTTTGGCCGATCACCGCGGGCCTCCAGTCTGTAGGGGAGCCTATCTATCGAATACTAGATCTTTGGGTCTGGAAGGGCAATCTCAGGGGGATGGCGTATATATTAATCCGAAGGATAGATGGGTCGATTCTGGTTAACATACGACAGGGTGAAATCACTCCGTCGGCACCAGTCGCTTGAGTCTCAAACCGGTTTAGGACGAATTGGATGACAGGCTGGAGATCTTTCTCCCACGGTTCGGCGACGACAAAGCGTTACCCCTCGACTGATACGTCACAAGCTTGTTTGGCGAGCCTCTCAGTCCAGACGATTGAAAAAGCCTTATTACAAAGCTGCTGCTGGAGAACTTAGGCGGGGTGGTGACACCAAGGACGATCGGTGTTTCACCCTCGACGTGAAATAGCTCCTTATCATCTTTACTCCAGTATCGTTGGGTGCCACCCTGGGTTCGATACGCATACCATGAGACGATCCCAGCTACTTCGGTTCTGTCCCATAGTCCCACGCGGCGCACCAGGTCGGTGAAACGAGGGTCGGAGCGAATGGAGTCGAGGCGTGGATCCGCCCGCAGCCAAGGTGTGCACATGGAGCGTTCTGCAAAGGATCGTTCAAACCATTCAAACGCCGCTTCTTTATCGTCCAGCCCGAGATGAACGGTGGCTACTTCGTAGGGGCAGACGTAACGTCCCTGGTCGCGTTGCTTATCAAGCTCCGTGAGTATTTCATGTGCCTTAGATGGTGTGCCCGATTGCCCATAGGCTTTACCCAGAAACGCCAGGGTTACCGGATTAGGGTCCAACTCCACTGCTCGACTCGCCTGGGTAATGGCTTCATCAAATTGCTGCTTTTGGGCGTAAGCAGCACCCAGCCACATGTGCCCGCGCGCGAAGTTAGGGTGGCTGTCGATCGTCTTCAGACCGTGTTCGATGGCTTCGTCGTAGCGGCGTGTCATGTACAATACAAGGCCCATCCAATCGTCAATGATCGGCGAAAACGGATCCAACTCTTTGGCCTGTTTGATCTCACGAATGGCTTCCTTTTCCTGTAGCATCACGGCCAGATAGAGGCCATAGCCAAGGTGAGCTTCCGCTAAGTTCGGGTTGAGTTCCAAGGCCCGCTTGAACTCACTCTCGGCCTCCAACGAGTTGTAGTCATAGAATAGTCTGACATACCCGAGGGAAGTGTGAGCTTCCGCTAGGCTATCGTCCAGTCGCAAAGCCTCAAGGGCTTCTGCCCTGGCCGGCATCATTGCTTCCCACGGAGGAAGGTAGTATTCGACCATTGACCAATACGCGTTAGCCAGCTGCGCATGAGCGAGTGCATAGCGCGGATCCTTTTCAATCGCTTCTTTGAAGTACTGAATGGCCTTTTCCCCTGCTTCTTTTGTCCTCATCTGCAAAAAATGGCGGCCCTGAAGGAAAGCATCGTGGGCCTCAGGATTGACTGGTCCGGTACTGGCCATCCGCTGCTCCTCCGGTCTCACCGCGATTTGGATCTGGTCGGCAATGGCGCGGGCTACCTCACTCTGCAGCGCCAGGACATCGCGAAGTTCACGCTGGTAGTTCTCTGCCCACACGTGGCGCTCCGGCTCCAGGGCGATTAACTGCGCTGTGATTCGCACCGTCTCTTCCGAACGCAGAACGGAACCTTCAACCAAGGCATCCACGTTTAATTCTCGCGCAATCTCGGGAAGCGACTTGTCACTTCCTTTGTATCGCACGGTCGACGTTCGTGAGATCACTCGCAGGGCTCCAACTTTGGACAGCTCCGTGATGAGTGCTTCGTGCATTCCCTCCACAAAGTAATCTTGCTCGGGATCACCCATAAGATTATCGAGCGGAAGGACTGCTATCGAGGTAATTTCGCCCGGAGCAATGGAAGGGGTGTCTGCTAGAAACAACCACCAGCCCACTAAGGCTATAAGAATCACGGCCAGCGAGACAGTCCATCGAAGCCCCTTTTGTTCGGGGACTACTTTCCATTCTCCACGTGCGACGTCTGCTGCTTGGTGAGACAGCTCGCCTAAGTTGGTGCGCACTTCGTGAATGGACTGGTAACGCTGGTCTGCTTCCTTGGCCAGCATCTTTTTCACGGTATGCTCGAGAAGGGGAGGAACCTCATTCACGTGTCGACTTAAAGGAGGTGGACCTTCTTTGAGGATGCTGCTGGCCGTCTCCATCGGCTCGGGTTTCTTGAAGGGGTCCGTGCCCGAGAGCATCTCGTAGAGGACAATGCCAAAGGAGAAGATGTCGGACCAAGTATCCACTTTTCTCCCTCGCAATTGCTCCGGAGACATATAGGCCAGCGTCCCTAATGTCATGCCTGTCTTGCTCAGACTGGCGGTGATGGTCTGCTCTTGGCTCTCCACATCTCCCGCAGTGAAAAGCTGCTTGGCCAGCCCGAAGTCCATAACCTTCACGTGGCCGTCTGGAGTGAGCATGACGTTCGAGGGCTTCAGGTCCCGGTGCACGATGTTCTGCTTGTGTGCTGCTCCCAGAGCCTCAGCGATCTCCGTGGCTTTCTCCAGTGCATCTTTCAGAGGCAATGGACCCTTCCCGAGCTTGTCCTTCAGGGTCTCCCCCTGCACATACTCCATCGAGATGAAGGACTTGCCATCTTCTTCCCCCACTTCATAGATCTTGCAAATATAGGGGTGATCCAAGGCAGCGGCGGATTTGGCCTCCCGCAGGAAACGTTTTTCCGCCACCGGGTCCTGCTGCATGAAGTCAGGCAGGAACTTCAGGGCGACTTTGCGGTCCAACGAAGTATCTTCGGCCAGGAAGACTTCTCCCATGCCGCCTTCGCCGAGCTTGTCGATGATCTTGTAATGGGAGATGGTCCGGCCTATCAATGAGCCTCCAGACTGCTGGGGAGTCTATGTGACAATACTAGATCTTTGGGTCTGGGAGGGCAATGTCAGGGGACGGCATCTATAGAAATCGGAAGGATGGGCGGAACTCAAAATCCGCCTTTTCCGCTGACACTCGGAATGTCGTTCGCTGCGAAGCTGGTCGTGCGCTTGAAACTGCCATCCTTGTCCTTGTTTCTCGAAAAGGCACTGCACATTTTTCAGCCACAAGCTTTTCGTGATCGCGTGACCGCTGGGTCTGCGTCGAATGACTGCTTTCGAGCCGCTAGCGGCCCTTCATTCGAACGTCTGCGGGGAAAATCTGAATGACGGCTTCTAGGGTGCGCCGTGGTAAGGCGGCGCCTTCCCAGTGGGTGAAAGTCCCACCCGGCAACCGCTCCAGCCGGAAGCAACCGGAGCAACTATGGAGGTAACGAAATGGTTGAAGCCTCTGGTGAAGCGAGTCACGAATTGGTGACCGCGCGAGTGTGCAGGCCGTAACGCGAGTGAACGCTGAGCAAGCCTCGAAAAGGTCGATGCGCAGGCCGACCCGGCTCCTAGACCGGGGAAGGCTGATACGGCTGGGGAAGAGAGCGAAGTCCGCACCCAGTCGCTGCGCCGGGGTAGTGGCGACAGCATGTACACAAGGGAAGCGCAGGCAACACGGGAAGCCCCTAGGCGTGGTCAGGGATGGCCAACCGGAAGCCCGTGAGGGACAGGCCGGGCGCCTGGGGGTGGCGGAGAGGCCCGTAGTACTGAGGAAGCCGGGTAATGCCGGTGGAGGGAAGGAGCCTTAGTTCAAGACGAATGCAGGACGTAGTGAGGGACCAGGAGATTGGGCAACCTATCAACTCCGAACAGGTTCAGAAACTGCAGAGGGCATTGCACGCGAAAGCGAAGGCTGAGCCCAGCTATCGCTTCGGCGGTGGCTGGGTGAACTGGCGTCAGACCACGGAGTTGGTGCAGCAGTTGAACCGCGCCTATCGGGCGCTGGACAACTACACCGCTCCGCGGTTTTGCCGGTGGCTGCGCCACAAGTACAAGGTCAGGCGACGCCGGGGCGGGATGTATCCACTCTCGCACCTCTACGGGCCCTTTGGGCTCGTGCGCCTGACCCAACTTGGGCGCGGCGAGCCGTGGGTGAAGGCGTGAGTCTTGTCCGAGAGCCGGATGCGGTAGTTCCGCCTGTCCGGTTCGATGAGGAGGATGTGGAAACGGAGTGATGGTCCGGCTAGTGAGGCACCGCCAGACGAAAGGGGCGGTAACAGATAGGCCGAACCTTAGACCACCGCGCCACATCCTTACTCTACCGAAAGCCGCCGGTCAGGGGCGACCTACTCTGACACTATGTGTACGGTCAGATCTCGGTTATTAGAGATCAGCCTGTTGCGCCGCCGAAATTTTTCAAAAAAATTCTGCGGAAGTGAGAACAGCACCTTCCCAAGACCGCACCCGCCACCCCTTCGACAATCGATTCGCCAGGGGGGACATTTACGCAGCGCAAGCACTCCACCGGCTGCGCGGAACTCGCCCTCCAGGGGGTCGCAACACCACTGTTGCGCGCCATTATTTGCGGCCCAGCGAAAAGGGTCTAAATGGTTGAATCAACTAGGCTTGTGAGGTAGAAAAACGCGGCCCAATGGGGTAAAATAGTAGACCCTAACGGAGTGCGCCAATCGCGGAGATCCTCGCCGGACAAGGCTTTCAGCGCTTAGCTGAGCTCGCGAATCCGTGCGTTTTGAGGATGGGGTGAGTGGGTGGTTCTAGCACCTTCCTCATCCCGCCGACCCCACCCCTTCGACAATCGATTCGCCAGGGGCCATTTACGCAGCGCAACCACTCCACCCATATGGCGAGAAAGCACCCCCAGGGGGTCAAAAAGCGGTGATTTCGCGCCATTCTGGCGCGCCGTCGATTTTGGGGTTAAGTTGTTGATACAACTTGGTTTACAGAATAGTGAATATCGCGGCGGTTATCCGACCTATACTGCCCTATCTAGTTGCAAACAATGTGCTTAACCGAGATGACAATCCTGATGGAGTAGGGTATACTTAGGGGGCACTACAGGGCCCTCTAGACTATCGATCATCCCTATTTTAAAGGCTTTCAGCGCTTAGCTGCGCTCGCAAATGCGTGCGTTTTGAGATCGCGGCGAGTTGGTGGTGAGAGCACCTTCCTCATCCCGCCGACCCCACCCCTTCGACAATCGATTCGCCAGGGGGGACATTTACGCAGCGCAAGCACTCCACCGGCTGCGCGGAACTCGCCCTCCAGGGGGTCGCAACACCACTGTTGCGCGCCATTATTTGCGGCCCAGAGAAAAGGGTCTAAATGATTGAATCAACTAGGCTTGCGAGGTAGAAAAACGCGGCCCAATGGGGTAAAATAGTAGACCCCAACGGAGTGCGCCAATCGCGGAGATTCCCGCCGGACAAGGCTTTCAGCGCTTAGCTGAGGTCGCAAATGCGTGCGTTTTGAGGTCGCGGTGAGTTGGTGGTGCTCAGCTGGGCCAGGCCCGGACACTCGACCCCGTACCAGTCCCAATTCGGGGCGGCCTGCGGAGGGCTCCAGGTCCGTCCCTCGTCGTCGGAGCGGGTGATCAGGTTGTGATAGTGAGGGTTGTCAGGCGGGTGGTGGTAGTCGGTTCTGATGATGCTGAAGGGCTCTATTCTCTGAGTTTCGTTGAAGGCTGCCACCCACTCGCCGTTGGCCAGTCGGACGATGCTGGCATGCGAGCAGTAGGCGAAAGGATCGCGGTAGATGATGATGTCTCGCCGATTGCGAACGGGCCGGGTGTGAGCATTGGCGAGAGCCGGATCCCCCCTGCGCTGGGCCAGAGTGGAGGTCATCGACACGCTGGCAGCGAGGGCAGGTCCACTCGTTAAGAATTCTCTTCGGTCCCAAGGTCCTTTCTGGGGCATGAATTCCCTCCGAGTAGGTCATTGAACCAGTCTCGCAACCCTATGTTCCCTCAAATATCCGCAAGACGTTCGGTAGCGTCGCCGAACCCGTCAAGTGATACCCCCATGCGGTCCATGAGCGAAAGATACAGACTGCACAAGCGGCGGCGGTCGTCGCCTTCCTCGAGATAGTCCAACGCTCGCCCCGACGTGATCGTGCCGCCGCCTTGACCTAAGAGCAAGACCGGCAACTGATTGCTGTCATGTTTCGCACCATACATCATGTTGGATGTGAAGAAGATCATGCTGTTTTCCAACAACGTCCGAGAACCCTCCTCGACCTCCGCCAGCCTGTCGCACAGATAGGCCAGGTGCTCGACGTGAAATTGGTTCACGCGCTGGTAGCCCTCCTTACCAACGTTGCCGTGTGAGACAGAATGCATTCCTGTACGGACGTCAACCTGCGGAAACGTAAATCCCGATTGGTCGTTGTTGAACATGAAGCTGATGATCCGCGTCTTGTCCATGCGGAAGGCTAGCGTGATGATGTCCAGCATCAATTTGAAATGCACGCCGGCATCGCTCGGCAATCCTGCTTCGGGGCACTTCATGTCCGGGTCCGTCAATGTCGGCTGCCAACCCTCTCCATGACTCGTGTCTTGTAGCCGCGCGATCCGTTGTTCCAGTTCACGTATCGAATGCAGATATTCGTCCAGTTTGTGGTGATCGGAACGGCTCACGGAACCTTGAAGGCGAACCGCATCCCCGAGGATTGCATCCAGGATGCTGCCTTTCCGCTCCGCATCCGCTGCGCTGAAGAGGCGGTTGAATGCGGCGGACGGATAGATCTCTTTGGGTACGGCCTGAGTCGGTGAACTCCATGAGATGGCTCCACCATAAAGGGCCGAATACGGACCGATCAGCCCCAACCGTGGCTGTTCGGTGCCCAGCACCAGGCTGGGTAGCGGAGTCTTGTGTCCTATTCTCTTTGCCATGACCTGATCCATGGTCGTCGCCACGCGGACTTCCGGCACCTTGAGAGCCTTGGCGCCCGAGAGAATATTCGGGCACTTGCCTTCGTGTGGGCCGCCGGTCTTGTGCGGAATCTCATTGAAGAGGCCGCGGATTGCCAGCAGGCTCTGCTTGTGCCTCTCCAGCGGCGCAAGGCTCTTGGACAACTTCATCTCCGCACCCGCACCTTCGGCATGCCACGCTTCGGGTAAAACTCCATTGGACATGAACAGCGCGGCGAAACGCCGCGGCGCCTCCGGCGCAGCGCTGAAGGTTGAGGCGGCCGCTCCCCAGGCATTGATCGATTCGAGCCAAGGCAAGGCAACGCTGGCACCGACACCCCGCAGGAGGGCTCTTCGAGAGATGGGATCTCGGAAAACTTTCTCACTCATTGTCGTTCTTCCTCCTCAGGACTCTCGGCGCCACGACGGTACCGAAATTGTTGGCTGTCGACGAGTGTTGTCACCAACACTGAGAATCGGCCATCGTTTTGCTCAAGCTCGGATGCCATTCTATCGACAAGTTGCCGATCCGACAGCAGAATCGTGCGTCCCAGCGCGTACCCGACCAGCTTCTCGCATAGATTTCGGCGAAAGGTGTCGCGCCGCAACCGCAGGAAATCCCGCAGTCCCGCGAACCCCTCGAAGGTCGCGCTTCCCTCGACGCTGCCGCGAAGGTCCAACCGCCTCCCTCCACCATCCGTCGTGCGGCGGCGACCGATGGGATCGAATCCTTCCAACGCAAAACCGTACCCATCAAACTTGGCATGACACGAAGCACACGCGCTATCCTCTCGATGGCGGGCCAGCCGTTGGCGCAATGTCAGCCCGTCGCCAGCATCCTCCTCGGCCGGAAGCTCTGGAACACTCATCGGCGGAAGGGGCAGTTTCACGCCGAGTAGTGCGCGATTGATCCAATCCCCACGTCGCACGGGGCTCGTCCGCAAGGAGTCGGAAAACCGGGTGAGCAACGCCGCCATCCCCAGTAGTCCACCACGGTCCACCCGCGCGACCTTGTCTGCTTGCCACCAGGTCTGGTCGTCCTGAACGTAGTGGGGAACCTCCAGCCCGTAATGCCGGGCGAGTGAGCGATTCACCAACGTGTAGTCGGCAGACAGAATTTCGTCTACCGAGCGGTCGTCACGGACAATCTTCTCAAGCAGTCGCACAGGTTCTTCGTACATCGCAGAGCGCAGATCGTCGGTGAATTCGGGAAACCGCTGGGGGTCGGGTCCCCGGTAGCTCTCAAAGTTGGCAAACTGATACATCTGGCCAAAGAACTCTTCCACAAAACGTCGCGCCCGGGTGTCCTTGAGCATCCGTCTGGTTTGGGACCTGAGTACCTCCCTCTCACGGAGGCGCCCGGTGTCGGCCGCGCGCCGCAAGCCGGCATCGGGAGGCGAAGCCCAGAGGAAGTAACTGAGGCGAACCGCCAACTCGTGGTCTGTGACGGGCGACGCTTTGTTCGATACCGGTTCACGCTCGACGCGGAACAAAAAGTCTGGCGAAGTCAGAGTACGGACCATGACGGTGCGCAACACTTCATCGCGATCTATCTCCGCTTGCTGGGCGGTCTTGGTGTAGAAGGTTCGCAGCTGTGTTGCCTCCGACGGTTGGAGGGGGCGTCGCCAGGCCCGCTCGGCGAAGTTCACCAGTCCCTCGACCTGTGCCGCTTCGATCTTGCGATAATCCTCTTCCCACTGCCGCACATCGCGTCGAATCCAGTGGTAGATGGCCAAAGCATGATCGACACTCGTGGCTTGCCACGACTTCCCGAAGAAGTCGACAAAGAAACCTCGACGAATTGTCTCTTCAATCTTGTCGTCGGCAAGGGTGATCGCGTCATTTGGATTCGTCGCCCCCAGGCCTTCGATCAGATTCGTCCGGTTTTCGTGTTTGAAGTTGTCAAGGCTTCGTCGGGGAACTCGCCCGACGACCCAAAGGTCCCGATAAAGCTGATCCCATTCGCGGCGCTGCTCGGGGTCCAACACCAGCTGTCGCAGCGGTGCGTCATAGCGGTGAGCGGTAAGAAAGCGGAGATTGCCAAAGCCGTCCGTGTTGGTATGGTATTCAGGCTTGATGCGCGACAACAGATTGTCTGGGTCAAACCGATGCCGGTATTCTCGGACGAAGGACGGTGTTTGAGGACCGCGCGCGTCGCCTTCGGACCCAACCGCCACGTTGGGACGCCATGCGAATCGCGATCGATACCACTTTTGGAACTCTCCGTACGAGGCCAAGACACGAATCTGCTGGTCCCTCCCCGTGCTCAGGATCGGTTCGCCAGGCCAGAGCACGGGCAACACCGACGGCAGGTCCCCGCCACGCAACGACGCCTGGCAAAAGGCCATCGCCCTCGCGTAGTCCTCTCCCAGCCGCTTTTCGCTGACCAGTTCCACGTCGGCCTGTAGCGTCCAGCCGGCCAGATCACGAGCGGCCGCGAGGGGCAGCTCGATACTATGTACCGCCGAGGCGATGAGCATCAAAGGGACATCTTTCAATGCCTGATCGGGCGGATGTTCGTCCCAGGGAAGACCCTCAAGTTGTTTCGGCGCGTTCCATGCGAGCCAATCGTAAAGCCGGATCGGGCCGGGCGGTTTCTTCTCTGGGTCCGATGAGCCGTCCGGTTCCTTCTCCGGTTCCGGTGGCACGAAACGCAGATCGCGAAAGAATATCTTCCCCTCGGCGTCGCCCACGTGCCTTGTCAGAAAATGAATGCGGACAGGCTGCTTCCTTTCTTGGTCCAAAGACTCCGGCAATGTGAGGCTGACAGTACGGTTGTCACTGACGTCGAGATCCTGGGGCCCGCCCAGGTTGTCGCAGAGCAGATCCCGCCACCCAGTCACCAGTCCGGGAACCGCATCGAGCCCATCAATCAATATGGCCTGGAAAATTGCTCGAACCTGCTTTCGGACGGCAGCGATTCCGCCAGCAGCGCTGGCCTTCCGAGTCGATTCGGTCGACAGACCGCGCCAGGCGTCCTGTAGCGTCTTGAGGATCAGAGTCGGATGTTCCGTCTTCAAGAGCATCCAGATCGAACTCAAATAGTTCGCGCTCAGTTTCCAGTGGCGGGCAGCTTCTTCCAAAGAATCCAGAGGGGAACCGAGTGCCTGGCGATGCCCGAACTCCCAAGCGGCTGCGTAATAGTCCGCCGGGTTGGGATGGAGTTGTTCGTAGCGAGTGTTGATTCGGTCGGAAAGCAACGCAATTGCTTTGCCGGGACGGTCGTTGGCCGGCTCGGCGAAGAAAGCGATGGTTCCGTCGGTAAGGAACAGCGCACGGGATGCGATCTGCTGGGCCGCTTCCACGTATTTATCCAGCAACTCGGCCGATAGCGTCAACGATTGCCCGGTGTTGGTAAATCCCTCGCCCGCCGCACCATCGCCCGGAAACTCCCGGGCGAGCCGCAAGTTCACCCCTGTCAGATCATGAATGGTGTTGTCGTACTCGGCATTGGTCAACCGCCGTAGCAACACGGGTCCAGGGTCCCCGGCATGGACCTCGGCCAGGTGCATAAAGACATCCTTCAGCGCTTGGATCGCCTGTTTTCGCTCCGCATCGGTGGGCTGATCCACATTTGCCGGAGGCATCTCGCGCTGTTCCAGACGAGAAAGTGCGCGCTTCCATGTCGGATACGCGTCGGCAACTTGCGACGTCTTTACAAAAGATTCGAGGTTCAGGTCGGCTTCCGCATGGCTGGAGCCATGGCAGCCCCTGCAATACTTTCGCACCAGGGGAACCACGTGCGAGTTGAATCGCTCTTCGGCAACCTTCGACGCGATTGGTGACTTGTCTTCCGCCTCTGCGAATGAGCCTCCGAGCATGAACTCGGCGAAGAAAAGCAGGCTACCAATCAGGACCAGATACGGCACGCCAATACCTCAATGTCGACCGTCGTCGCTCAGGCGATTTCCTTTTCCTTGTATTCTCGGTAGGCCCTGCCAGTGTACAACAGCCGTCTGTTCACCTTGAACCCGAACAGGCATCGTTTCTGAATGGGTCTCTTGAGGCGAAACATGATCGCCTCAGCCAGGTGGAATACCCTCAGTGTGTCCGTACATTCGAAGCCATAGTGCAAGTGCGCCCTGAGGCATGATGCGTTCCTGCGCTCCACATCTGACCATATCACACGAAAACCGGCGAAGAACCGATGAAGCAAGGCGTCTAGGAACATCGCAAAGACCCGATGCCCCCGACTATGAGGACAAACATAGATATCCCGCAACCATAAATCGCCTGTATCGACGACGAAACTGTACCCAATCTCATCGATAAACCGTTTACCTGGCAGCACTATCCACGCGGTCGCCACGGTCTCCTGTTGTCGTTTCAGTTCGTAAAAAAATATCGCGGGAGACGTAGTCCTCAGCGCTGAATACCAGGTAGATGCCATCGGCGGAGAGCATTGGATCGTAGCCCCGAACGACGATCCTGTCGGCACCCCCGTCGACCGACTGCGCTCGGATGAGCAGTTCCGGAGTGTCGAACGAGTCCGGGTCCGAACCCACGTAGTACACGCTCTTTCCATCGGCCGCCCAGGCCGGTGTGGTCTGGATTCCCGGCTCGACGAGTAGCGGCGTCCGCGTACCGCGGCGCGGATCGAGGATCTAGATCTGCCGGTCGTCCTCGGCGAAAGCGATCACCTGGCCCTCGAGTGAAAGAGCCGGCGACGAGATCGTCCCCGTGGGCTCGTCCACCAGCTCTTTAACCAGGCCGTCCCGGCCCACCCATACCAACTGCTGCTTGGTCGGCACCTCTGCTCGAAAGAGCATGCTTCCGTCGTTGCTGACACTCGCGGCCGTGGCGTTGGGCGCGACGATGAAGGGATCCCCGGTCGGCTCCAGACGGTCCGCGGAGAACCGCACCGCCCAGATCGAGCCTTCGTGTGCGTACACCATGTGCCCCGTAGGCGCGTAGCCCAGCACCACTGCTTCGTCAGCGACCACCACACGCCGCTCGCCGTCCCAAGCATCGACGCGGTCCGGACCGATGTCGGGGTCGACATTGAGCAGAACGCCGCGACCCTCGGGAAGGAGGTGGATCTGGTGGAAGTGCTCGTTCTCCCCCGGCGTCAACAGGTCGGTCGGTGTTCCTCCTGAATCGGGGACCGACAGGATTCCGGTGTCGCCATTGCTCATCAGGATCCGCCCGTCCGGGGTCCACGCACCGCCGCACACCGGCGGGCCGCACTCCCGAGCCATCGTCGCGATCGGTACCGGACTGCCGCCATCGATATCGATCTTGAAAACCCTGTGTGCCACGAAGTATCCGATCCACCGGCCGTCTGGCGACCAGAACGGGTTGGTCGCCCGATCGGTGCCGGGGAGCTCGCGGGCGGTGAGCTCAGTGAGCCTCCGGACCCAGAGGCGCTCCTCGCCGACGAAGGCAATGTGATCGCCCGGAGGGGCGAGTACAGCCCAATCGACACCAGCGAGATTAGGGAGCGAGACGGTCAGCTGCCGCGAGATCGGCGCCGGTGTGCCCGGTCCCAGGACCTGGAGCGCCAGGAACGTGAGCACCGCCCCGATCGCCAATCCAGCCGCCAGCCACGAGAACCGCGCCATTACCGAGCCGCCGCCGGCCCCGGCACCCGACTGCAACGGCTCACTCGGCGACTCGTCCGTCTCAGCCAGCTCGATACGGGCGTCGGCGATGCTGTGCAGACGCTGGCGGAGGTCCTTGGCCAGACAGCGCCGTAGGACTCTCAGAACGGCAGCGGGCGCGACCCGAGCCGCCGACTTCCAGTCCGGCTCCCCCTTCAGGATGTTCACCATCGTGTCGCTCGTCGTCCCGCCGACGAAGGCCTTCTCGCCAGTCAGCATCTCGAACAGCACACATCCGAATGCCCAGATGTCAGTCCGCTTATCCGTCACCTGCCCACGGGCCTGCTCGGGACTCATGTAAGCAGCTGCTCCCAGGATCACGCCGGTAGAAGTCATCTCGTCCGTTCGCGTAGGTGAGTCGGATATGTCAGCAACAGGGTTCTCGTTCTCTAGGGCTTTGGCCAACCCGAAGTCCAGCACCTTGACCTGTCCCTCGGGAGTGATCTTGATATTCGCGGGTTTGAGGTCCCGGTGGATGATTCCCTTCCCGTGCGCTGCCTCCAAGGCCTCGGCGATCTGAAGAGCGATCTTGAGAGCTTCTTCGACAGCGATAGGCCCACGGGAGATGATCTGCTCCAAAGTTTCCCCTTGGATCAACTCCAAAACCAGGACCTGAGAGGTGTCGGATTCCTCCAGACCGTAGATGGCTCCAATATTGGAGTGGTTGAGCGACGCGGGGACCTTCGCCTCACGATCGAAACGAGCCATGCGCTGAGGGTCGCTGGTGAAGACTTCCGGCAAAACCTTGAGTGCGACCTCACGGTTGAG
Organism: Acidobacteriota bacterium; assembly: GCA_965218775.1. Lineage (GTDB taxonomy): Bacteria > Acidobacteriota > UBA6911 > RPQK01 > JAJDTT01 > CAUZIZ01. Next base: position 46,050 of record CBDCLS010000004.1, read on the forward strand.
CTTGCTGTCGGTGGCCCGATACACCTCACCCATGCCGCCTTGGCCGATCTTCTCGGTAATGGTGTAGTGGGCGATGGTCTGGCCTATCAACACGGCCTCCAGACTAGAGGGAAGCTCAACTGGCAAATACTCTAGATCTTTGGATCTAGAAGGGCAATCTCAGGGGACGGCATATATAGAAATCGGAGGATACTCGGAAGAATTCAATCCGCCTTTTCCGCTGACACTCGGAATGTCGTTCGCTGCGAAGCTGGTCGTGCACTTGAAACTGTTATGCTTGTCCTTGTTTCTCGAAAAGGCGACCCATTCTTTTCAGCCAGAAGCTCTTCTTGGTCGTATGACGGCTTGATCTGCCCGGAGTGGCTGCTCTTGTCCCGAGGCTGTGTGAAAACTCGGCATCGGTGGCCACCAGCGTGATGCCACTCCGACTACGACCGATCGCGTTTCAAAGTCGCGACTTTCGCCAAGATCAACTACCCGGATAGAGGGGAAGTAACCGGAAAAACGGTCGCACTGGAGTCGGAGGGGCTAGATATCATCTGGTTTTTCCCAGGAAGGGCTAACGATGACGGGATTCATCCAGGGTGAGAGTCTTCCCTGAGACTTAAGATATGTTTACTGGCGATTTGGGGGTCGTTGAGCGTCAAATGTACAAGCAGCAGAGGTCAAAATGAATCGACGGGATTTTCTCAAAGGTACGGCAGTGGCCGGGCTTATTTCGAGAATTGGAGTTGCTGAGGACGTGAGCGCCAGGCCCATCAAATGGACAATCCATACAAACAATCCTGTCATACGTCCGGGCCAGATCAACCCAGGGCTGGACGACCGACGGGCCGGGGCTGCCCATGTCATTCAGTTGGGCGACACATATCGCATGTACTATTGGGGATCGGGAAACAAAGGCAACGTGATCTGTATGGCCGAGACATCCGTGGCGAAGCCGAACAACTGGCGGGGGCTCGGACACGTTCTGGCCCCCCAGCCTGAGACACAGCACAATTCCGGCGGTCCATCATTTCCGCACGTCGTCCCGCTGGACAAAAGCCACTGGCTCATGTTCTTCTGCGCGTGGGGCAGAAAACGGGACGACGGAAAACTCCCCAACACGACTTGCCTGGCCGAGAGTTCCGATGGCGGTATCACATGGAAATATCACGGCAACGAGCCGATCATCCCGAACGACAAGCCCTACGACCGCGACGGTGCAGGCAGTTGCTGGGTTGTGAAGACGGAAAACGAGTTCCGGATGTACTACACGGCCATCGCCGAGTACTTCCAGATGTAACGCGTCACGTTCGTGCCCTTTGAGTTCGCAGGATAAATTCCGCCAAGTTTTTCGATTTAGAGCCTGCCTTCCGAAGGGGTCTGGAAGAAGTGTGGGAAAGCCAGGATAGGATACTTCCGTGGGTAGGGGCGAAGGGTATCCTATCCCGCTGTGGGGAGGCTTGAGCGAAGGCTGAGGAAAGAGCGGAACGCCCCGACGGCGTCGTCGGGGCCACGTCGCATAGATAGGCCGAGGGCTTCGGCTCCGAAAGCTGAGGGGGATTGGGGGGAGCAAGAAAAAGGCCCCGCCAAAGAGTCCGCTCTGGCGGGGCGAGGCCGAACGATGAAGGCTGAGATTCAGCTTCCGTCGCGTCAGCCCTCGGGCCTGCTTCAACCCGCAGGCGGGGTTTGCCGGCGGCGCGACCCGGCGGCAAAGTCGGGGGGAAGACGGTAGCGGCCCTGGTCCCGAAGGATGCGTCCCTGCTCGGAGGCCTGGGTCATGGCGAGCTGAGCGGTGCGCTTGGAGCAATCACAGGTGCGCATGATCTGATCCCGGAGCTGATTGTAGCCGGCGCTAGCCCCCAGGTGATGAAGCGCGTCCTGGACATCGGTGCTTTGGACCTTCCGGCGGGAAGGAGCCGGGGTGGGGGCTTGGCCGCTGGGGTGAAACCATAAGGTGGCGGGATCGAGACGGAGCCGACGGGGAGAGAGGGCGGGGGCGTATCGGAACTGAAAGCACAGTTCCAGGGAGTTGGGCAGGGCCGAAGGGCGCCGCAGTAACAGATAGCTGTCGCCGACGGCGTGCAGGGCACTGGAGCCGCGAAGGGCGCTTCCGACCTCGTGCCGAGCGACGGATTTGCGCACGTGATGGACGACGATCAGGGCGGCTTGGGAGGCCTGGCGCAAGCGCAGCAAACTCTGGCACAAAGCGGCCATGGCGCGGGTGTCGTTTTCGTCCTGATCATGAGCGGAGTAGAGAGGATCGAGCACGAGGACTTGGGCCTGTGCCGTGCGGGCGGCGGCCAGAAAATGATTCAGACCGTCGTGAGTGCTCAGGAGATGCCCGGTGGCGCAGGTATCCACCCAGAGATTGTCATCGGCGGCCGAGCCGAGCGTCTGGCGCATCTGAGCCAATCGAGCCGCAAAGGCCTCCAGGGGAAGCTCGAACTGACAGAGCAGGACCCGAGCAGGAGCGGGAATGTCAAAGCCGGTTCGGGAAGAGCCGGCCGCCAGGGCCAAGGCCAAGTTGGCGACCAGCAGGGACTTGCCCACCTTGGGCTCACCGCCCACGAAGAGAATCCCCTGAGCCGGCAGCAGGGAGGGCCCGATCAGGGCCGGATCGGGGGTGGGATTCCAGCGCATCAGCTGGGAGAGGGACAGGACCGTTTGGGACGGGGCGCTCACAGTAAGACCTCCGGGGCGGCCTCCAGAACCAGGGCTTCACCGACTTGATTGCTTTTACGTGAAGCGGCCAGGCGTAAGACCGCCAGGCAAAGTTTGTTGACCTTTCGGGGTAAGCCCTTGGTGGCTTGATACAGGGCCTGGCGGGCGCTGTCGTCAAAGAGCGGTTCGGGGACCCCCGCGAGCTGAAGCTGCTGAGCCAGGTAAGCCTCCAGTTCCGAGCGGGAGAAGCCCTCCAGATGGTAGTGCACGGCAATGCGCTGGCGTAGGGGTTCGTGGACTTGCAAGGAGAGGGTCCGCCGCAGGAGCGCCTGTCCCACCAGGGCCAGGGAAAGATAGGGGCAGGAATCCATCTCGAAGTTCAGTAACAAGGGGAGTTGCTCCAGGGTCTGGTGGTTTAAGAGGTGGGCCTCGTCCAGGACCAGGAAGGGATGTTGTTTTTTGGCCTGGTTGAGGCGAACGATGGCCTCGGAGATCTGATGCACCAGGTCGGCGCGGCGGTGAGCCGGCTGCAAATCCAGTTGGCGAGCGAGCAGGGTCAACAGGTCCAGGAGGGAGCCGGAAGACCAGTGCAGATAAAGGATCTTGTACCGATTGGGGTTGAGGTTGCCCAGCAGGGTACGGGTGGCGGTGGATTTGCCGGCCCCGACCTCGCCGGTAAACAAACCCACGCCGCGGTAATCGACGAGAAACTGTAAGCGGGCGGACATCTGAGTCCAGGCGGCCGATTCAAACAGCTGCCGGGGATCGGCATCGGCGCTGAAGGGAGTCGTCTTGAATCCAAAGAAAGTCTCGAACATGGCTTAGTCCTCCTCGGGCTTCGAGTCGTCTTGAAGCAACTCGAGGTAGTTGATCCCGGTCGGATCGGAGGGCTCCGACGCCTCGGCTTGGGCGCGGGGGAGGGAGGCATTGACGACGGGATCGACGGGACGGGCCTGCCCCTGGAGTTTCCCGTCCCGATACAGCTCGACCTGGGAGAGATCGAGCGGATCGAAGCGGATCTCCAGACGTTGGCCGGCCAGCTGGGCCGGCGCCTCGTAGAACTGGCTCTGCAAGCGAAAGGTCGAATCGCGGCGCACCACCCGCTGGAGCCGATGGAAAAACAGGCGGCGGACATCGGTGGCGGGCGGGATCTGTCGGATCTTCTCGATATCGCGCTGCCAGCGCAGTAGCGGTGTCCTGCCCAGCGCACTATGCTGGCAGCGGTGGTAGTGCCGATCGACCCAGCGCCAGAGGCGGGCGTTGAGTTGCTCCAGAGTGAGGGGGCGCTGGCGATCGAGATTGGCCAGAAACTGAGTGCGCACGGTCTTGAACCAACGCTCGATCTTGCCTCGTCCTTGGGGCTGATAGGGTGGGGTATGAACGACGAGGATCCCCAAGGAGGCGGCAATCGAGGCCAGTTGTCCGGAGCGGTAGACCTTGGCGTTGTCCACATACAGACGCAAGGGCAGGCCCCGAGCGCTCACGGCTTGACGCAGACAGTCCAGGAGCGCGTCCAGGCCCTCCGTGAAGTAGAACTGAGCGTGGGGGATGAGGCGGCTGGCATCATCCAGAACGGCGTAGAGAAAGGCCTGGCGCTTGCCCCCTCCTGCTCGCAGGACGTAGGGCCCATGGAGCAGGTCGGATTGCCAGATCTCATTGGCCGAGGCGGCCTCGAACTTCTTGCGCCCGGGCGCGGGCTTGAGCAGCTCGCGGGCCGTCAAACCGCGCGCTTTGAGGAACCGATAGAGGGTGGAAGCGGAAAGGGGCGGTTTTCTCTCGTTGGAGCACAGAGCCAGCTCCCGCAGTAGGGTGGCTCCGGTCCGGTAGGGATTCTCACGTTTGAGGCGCTCGATCATCCCCGCTAGTTCCGGTGTCAGGACCCGTGAGGTGCCGCGATCGGAGCGGGGTTTGGGGGCCAGGCCCGTCACCCCTTCCAAGCGATAGCGCTGGGCCCAATCCAGCAGCGTGTCGACCGAGACCTGGGTGCGAGGGGAGAAGGGGATCTCGTAGGAGCGGGCGGCGATCTCCCGGGCCCGTCGTGTCAACTCGCCGTGGGGCAGCACCTCCAGCACCAGGGGGGCAATCAGAGCGTATCGAAACAGAGCAATCTTTTCGCTTTTGGGATCCATAGCCTTTTTTCCTTCTGGGGAAGAAGGCTACGCCGGCCCGGCCCTATCCCTCCACGCAAGTGTTGTGTGGGTGGGTCCCCGCCAGCGAGTTGCCCGAAGCCAGTCGGCGAGATCGCCCGTCCGGAGCCAGAGAACGAGGCCAGCCCAGCAGGTGCACCCGCAGCTGAGAAAACAGAAAGCGGTGGGAGCGGATCCAGCCCGCGATCTGGAGCATCCGCAGTGCCCGGGAAACGACCCCCGGCGCGGCGACGGCTCGCGTCAGGGCCACCAGGCTGGCCGAGAGCCATCGGGCTTGACGGCGAAAGCGCGTCACCCAGCCCTGGCCTCGCTGGTAGGGCATCTGCTCCTGGCCCGCTTGCTGAGCCGCTTGCCCTAGGGTCCGAGACTCCAGCAACCGCGCCTCCAGATACCGGCCGATGACGCTGATCGCAAAACGCACATAGGGTAAGACAAACTCCGGCAGTAGCGAGACGGTTCGCCGACAGAGCCGGCACAGGTAACGGCGCACCCGAATCCAGCCGTCGAAGTCCTCCGCCACCAGGGTGCGGCCGTAAAATCCGTGCCCGATCAGCGCTTCTTTCGCCCCGCACAGGGGACAGCCACCCGGGCGATAGCGATCCGGCTCCGCCAGTTCTTGTGCGTACGCTTGGACCGAACCCGCAAACGGGTGTAGGATTTGCATCGAGACCTCCTCGGTTGTACAGACAGACATCTAGAGGGTCTTGCCGAGAGCTTCCCGGCGGTGCTTAACTTCAACGCCGGGAGCTCTCTGCTCCCTTGCCCCTTTCCCTCTCAGCGGTAGGATACTCTAAACGCACTCCTCCCCCCTTGGATCCGTCCAACACAGAAGGACCTCTGTCAAGGTCCCTTCTTCGGATTCCTCACAATGCCTTCTTGTCGGCCCGGATTGAATCTGAGAGAAAAGCCGTCCTATGGGAGGGAAAATTGTGACGCGTTACACTCTGCATTGACCACTACCGGGGCGAGTCGGTCGTGATCGAAAATGTGGTGCTCACTCTCATGCGAATTGCTGAATTGCTGTCCGAGGCGGTGCCACACCATCAGTGTGATCCGCCGGAATCGGCGAACTGATAGGAATACAGATCGCCATCGGTCACCTCGAAGATGAGTCGGACCGGTTTTCCGGCAAGCGCGCTGACGTCCGTGTTGCCTCCCCAGACGACCGTCCGTTCGACAGAATCGCCGAACACTTCGCTGCAATCGTCGAGACCGAAGCCGTCGATCCGTTGACCGTCAGCAGTCTGAATGGCGACCCGGAGGCTGCCCGCAGCGGACGTCGCAAAGTTCAGTCGCAACTGGTCGCCCTGGAACCGGATTGGTTTCGTGGTCATTGTGCCGCCTTTCCACTTGCCGTGGACGGAAACAAAGCCGTCCAGTCGCAGCGTGTAACGGCGCATCGCGTTGCTGTCACCGGTCCACCCGCCTTCGCTGGCGTAGAACGACAGTTCATCCGCGGCACCGGGCAACGAGGACTTTGTTTCCACCGCGTGCCAGGCCACGTATTGCTGACCGTACTGCCATGTTTCCGGTCGTTGGATTCCCGGTCGGAAAAACGCTTCGTTCCAGCGCTCGAAATGAATTCCGTCGCGACTGGCCATCACAAGTGCTTCTGTCAGCGCAGTTCCATATCGAAGATGAGCTTCGCTGCGCATTTCCCGATGTTTCAATTGCGGTAGAGCGCGCATCGACGGAGACCAGCCACGTTCGACGTAGCGTGTCGGCAGACCAAGTAAGATGTGAGGGGCACGGTAGTACGGGGCGATTTGGTTTGTGTAGAGGTGTTCCTCCGGCGAATCTTCATAGGTCAAATCGGCCTCGTTACCCCACGAAAGAAAATCCTTCGACGTGGCGACGCGGATTGCGCGGTAGCCCGCCGGCTTCCAGACCTCGCCCGTCGTGATGCCCTGTGTAAACGTGCGGAAATACGCGCGATACACCTTCGCAGTCGGATCCCAGAAGGCGAGATTCTGCGAATCGAATGCCCCTTTGGTGACCACAGGCTCTTCTTGTATCAGCGACCAATGAACTCCATCCCCCGATTTGAAAGCGAACAATCCGCCCTCTTTCGCCGTGCCGGCCAGTGCCTTGAATCGAGCGTCGGGTGAGCAATCAGGATTGGCGTCGAGAAACGGAGCGAAATTGTGAACACCGACGCCGTCCCAGACAATGTTGTTGTCCTTTGATCCGTTGTACTCGAAGAGTCCGAGGTTCGGCTTGTGGAACGTGATGCCGTCTTTGCTTTCGGCGTAGCAGTAAACCTGTTTTCCAACGATCAACCGGCCGTCTTTGACGCCCAGCACCGAACCACGGTGATACATGCGGTAAAGATCGCCGTCTCTGATGACCGTGTGATAACCACTTCCCGCGCCCTCCCACGGTGCGTCGTGCGTGATCGCAATTTCGCGGGGAACGGGATGGTGCAGTTTGCGTTTAACACCGTCGAGTGTGTCGATCAACGTTGCATCGACAAACAGTTCTCGCCGCGAGCCGATATCGACCACATCGTCGGCCCACACTGATGGCGAAAGAGTGATAACTAGTCCGGTGAAAGAGAGAACAGAAAATGGGAACTTCATATTGACAACCTTGGAACGTGTTTGCTGCGTGTCTAATCCGGATTTAAACTATGCAATCATCGAGATCGGTCGTCAACCAGCAGGCACTCATGCCGTCCACGAATGGCAAAGCCGACTCACGTATAAACCCGCCTCACCAGTCATCCCTAGTATGTACCGAATGAAAAAGCTCCAAAGTCTCGAATCGCTTTTGTTGGTTGCGTTCTTTTCTTCTATTTCCATCTACGCGACCCTTGCCGATGAGCCGAAACAGGGGGACGCGAAGAAGCTGGATCTTGGGAAGGGCGTTAGCCTTGAACTGGTCTACATCCCGCCGGGCAAATTCATGATGGGCAGCACGGCGGCGGAAAAGAAGTGGGCCACTGGCATCGAGGGCGGAGCCACACCGGGAACTGTACGCGAAAAGTACGAAGGTGAGCCACGACCGATGCGGGTCAGCGAGGGAATTTGGTTGGGGCGCACCGAGGTCACCAGGGGACAGTTCCGACAGTTCGTTGAGGAATCGGGTTACGTCACGGATGCGGAAAAGCCGGGAGGTGTGACGCAGGTCTTTGATCATGAATGGGATCGATACTATTACGGCGCGGAAGTCAGGTACCCGTGGAAACCGATGTCGGACAAGAGCTGGCGCGATCCAGGTTTCGGAATCCCAATGAAGGACAACTACCCAGTGGTTTGCGTCAGTTATCAGGACATGAAAGCCTTCTGCAGTTGGCTCACGGAAAGGGAACGCAAGACAACCCGACTACCGGAGGGATTGGAAATCCGCCTGCCCACCGAGGCCGAATGGGCCTACGCCTGCCGCGGCGGAAGTCAGAAGAGTCATTATTTCTGGTGGGGAAACGATCTGATGGAAGGCAAGGGCAGGCTCAACATCTCCGCCGTCGACTTTCTTCCTGGGCGAGACACCGTTTGGCCCCTGGCGAATGCTCCGTGGAGCGACGGGTTTGCCTTCCTGTCCCCAGTGGATCACTACGGCAAAAAGGGACGAAACGGTTTTTAGTTGAGCAAAGGCAGCTAGACACGGGCCGCAGTTCACAACGAAGTCCGGGTAGTAGAGGGGCGCAGCCAGTCGCTTTGTGCCGAAGAACCTGGTCCGGCGACTGGGTACTATGGCACCCAGACCTCTTGATTCAAGAGATTGTGGAGTTGCTCCGTTTGGGACGCAGTCCGGGATCGCTAGCGAGGGAGTTTGAGCCGACCGCCCAATCGATTCGCACCCAGGGTCAAGCAAGCCGATCAGCTCCTTTCGAAGCGACGGAAATAGAATGTCGGCTCCGAGCCCGTTTGCGGCCGTTCGATTGCGATCACCCGTTCTCTGGTGTTGTTTTCAGAGATACTTGCTTCCTTGGATTAATCCTTCAACCCCCTTGACGAGCGCTTGGGCATACAGACTTTTGGAATCAGCCATAGCCGATAGGTTTATTCTGCGGTGCTTCCGTGCTGCTCTGATCACAGCATCATCAGGATCATAGAATTCCAGGTTGTGCACGTATCTGTTAATCTTATTGCCTTCAGGTTCAACATAAGCCCGGGCATAACGCTCAATTAAAAGCTTAACCCCGGGCTCTCAAAGGTTGGGGCTTTGCAGTCTCCTAGTTTATGATTCATAAGTCTGATGCCGTTTTCAATCCCCATGCCCGACTCTTGGCCCGCTTTCGTTCCAGCCGGGATAATCATCATGACAGCAAATCATTGTGATGTTATGATAGCAACATGCGGACTACGGTCACACTCGATCCCGATGTCGAGCAGATGCTCAGGGACACGATGTAGCGAACGCGGAAGAGCTTCAAGGCCACCTTGAACCAGGCTATCAGGAAAGGGCTGGGATCGGAGTTGATACCCGCCCCGGAAGCGCCCTTCAAGGTTGGAGCTCTGGCAATGGATCAGACCAGCCGCAGATCACCACTTTTCCCGTTTGTCCCGTTTCCAGCCGGGAGCCCAGTCCACAGGGCCCGGGACCGAATCCCAGTGGTGGAGGTTACCGGAACATACCGGGACAGGTTCGATGTTTCGGTTTGGCCTGACACCCCCGGCACCCCCCTGGGAAGAGGGCGCTTGTGGAAAGCAGGTACCGGGGAAGGGGTTCTTTAGCCACCCTGTTTGGACAGCTCCGGACCAACTTGCTCACACCAACGCTTAACCACCAATCAGGGTGAACATCGAACCTGCGGCGTCTGGTCCTTCCGAGAAGGATCAAACACGGGTCCCTTCGCACCTTGCCCACCAAACGGATCAAGATCGGAGCGAAGGTGGTCCTGCATAGCCGGAGGGTCACGTTTCAGAGGGCGGAGGTGGCGCTGAGCCAGGAGGTATGGGCCGAGCTGCTGTCTCGGATTGACCGCTTGAGATGGAGGGCCGCCTAGCGCCCAGGTGTTTCCGATCGAGCGGCGGGAGAAGTGTCTCTGCCGATGGGATTTCGGCAGAGGCGTCTGGAATAACGCAGGGCTTAGCGACCCTTTTCAGCGGGAAGATGACGGAAGCCGGGTTGACGCGAGGTTGGAGGACTGGTAGATGTCGATCATTCACCACTCGGAGACCCGAAGAAGGTCCGTCCGAGGCTGATATGAGGAATGTCGGTTCAAAGCGACGAAAGCCCACCGTGCTTACGGCAGATCCGTTATCTGCCAGTTGAGATCAACCAAATGATTGCTTGTCGCTTTCTCAGCTCTGCGGTTACTTCAGGACTTCTCATCCTAGCTTTGTCCATTAGTGGGCGGACTAGCTGGGCGGGCCAAGCTGAACCGCTGGGGATCGGCACCTTCAACCAGATTTTTATTGACGGCCGCTTCATGGCCGAGAAGAGCAAGGTAAAGATAGTCGTGCAGCGTCCCCGCAAGACGGGAGAACGTAATATCGTCAGCGGACTGTACAGCATCGTTCCCGGCAAGCCAACAATCTGCACGGATGGCCCGCGCTTTTGGGCTTACCAGCAGGTCATGATGAACGACGGGGTCTTTAAGGGCTTCCGATTCGTCTCTGGTAACGGAGTGGAGTGGCAAGAGGCGACAGCAGAGATCCTCGATGCCGGGAATTTCTCTTACGGTATTTACAGCAGCAGCGGGGAGCGTGCCTTTGGAGTGGTCTTTGCCGACCCTTCAGCGCCGGCTCGAGAGCGCTACAAGGTCGTCAGTGGTTATAACAACAAGGTCTTTGCTTCGGCGGACGGCCTGCAATGGAAAGTGCTCCACACGGGGATCTTCCCGTCCACCGTGCTGTATCCATACGGAATGGATAGCCAAAACGTGGCCTTTTTTGATCAAAGCCTGAGCCAGTATGTAGCCTATATCCGGATCAACAAGCGCGTGAAGCCCCCACCCGAGCATCAGGCCTATTTCAATAAGTCGCCAAGCCACGGCCAAATGAATCACATCCGCTGTGTCGGGCGATTAACAACGAACGACCTCAGCTCATTTTCAAAAGCAGAGATAGTGCTGGAGCCGGATGAGGCTGATCCCATCAAGGATGGCGTCGCCGTCATGGACTTTTACATGCCGCAGGTGCTCAAGTACCCGCATGCCCAGGACGCCTATGTCATGTTTCCCAACAGCTATCTTCACTACCAGGATTGGTTCCTGGCCGACGACTTGACCGTCTATTATAGTAAGGAAGGGACGGAAGTCTACAATGCCGGTCCGATCGACATCGGGTTTGCCGCCAGCCGCGACGGCATCCACTGGGAACGCTATAACCGCAAGCCCCTGATTGCGTTAGGTAAGAAGGGTGAGTTTGACGAGGGTGGACTCTACCCGGTTCGAGGCCTGATCTTTCATGGTGACGAGATGTGGCTGTACTACGTCGCTTCAGACGGGCACTTCATGCTGGAGGGAGGCCACCAGTTTCGCAATGTGATGTCGCGTGTGGTCTTCCGCGAGGATGGATTCACAGCGGTAGAGGCGGAGTATGCAGGGGGTGAATTCACAACACCTGTGTTGACCTTCACGGGAAACGAACTCCATCTCAACGTGGAAACTTCAGCCCTTGGATTGGTTCAGGTCGAAGTGCAAGACGAATCTGGGAAGCCGCTTCCTGGTTTTTCCCTGCAAGATTGCGACCGCATCCACACCACCAATTCGACTGACCGCAGGGTGACCTGGCGTAAGGGGCACTCTGATATTGGCACGCTGTCGAGCAGGCCGGTCCGCCTGCGATTTGAGCTAATGTACGGAGCGAAGCTCTACGCTTTCCGCACACATACTGCGCCCTGATGGTGCTGCGCTCCGCGAATCCTCCGGTTACACCTAGATTTACAGTCAGTGGCAGAAACGCTTCCGTCCTATAACTTCTCAGTTTGCGGCAGTAGCTAAATTATTAACCATGGAAAAAGCCGCGCGAGTGTCAGCCGGTGCTTTGCTTCGCTCAGCGGGCCTTGAAGTCGACCCGGAAGTTAGCCGAGTCCGCGAGAATGGTCTGAAGGTGAGGCGTCTTCGGTCCATATCTTTTGCGGCACCTGCATGAAGGTCTCGCCCGACGGCCGGCAGGCCCAGCACACCCTACGGAAAATGTGAAGCCGTAACCGGCCCAAGATTTACACAGAACTCGCAGCAATAGAATCGGCGATGGAGGCAAGTGGGCTTATTTTTCTAATAGTGGGCAAACTGGCGGACTTGAGGGTTAAGCCTTGCGGTATTTTCCAGTTCCCGATCGGACTGAACTTGACACTAAAGGTCGATTGCATCTTGCGCGCTCTTGGTTAGTGAATTGCGCGAAGAAGAGCGAGGGCGAAAGTGCGCATTCGGAGCCATCCCACGGCCAAAGCAGATGCCAATCCAACACGTTCGCGTTTTCTGATCAAAGGGGGGAATAGATGAGAAAAAGCTGGATTACTGAATGGCTGGCTTTGGTCATGGTAATGGCGGGGTGTGGTGGCTCGGTGAGGGAAGTCGGCACCCAACCTGGAGACTCCGCGCTTTCGGTGAATTATCGCGAGATTGTCTCAAAGGCGGATTTCACCTATTCGGAGCTGAAGCCCAAAATCATTTATGGCCTGCCCATTGGGAATGGCAAGATGGCAGGCCTGGTTTGGGCCAAGGGCAATGGTCTGGAATTTCAGTTAAACCGCTCGGGCGTATTTGGAAACAACAGCTACTCCTCTCTTCAGAAAGGTCAGGAATACGCCCATGCCTGCGGAAAGGTAGAGATTGATTTCGGAGCGGAGGTATTTGACCCAAAGCAGACGCACCAGCATATGAGCTACTACGATGCACTGGGAACCATCGAGGGCAATGGCCTTAGGATAAGGGCCTTGGCCGTGGATGATCCTGATGTAATAGCTATTGAGATTGACGACCAGCGCCCTCAGCCGCGGGAGGTTAGTCTCAGGCTGAAGATGCTGCGGCCGCCGCTGGTCAAGAGGAAGAATCACCGAGCCGCCTCGTTGATCAGTGAGCAGCCGCGGTCTGTGATGCTGCGGCAGGTATTCGAGGAACCTTCCCGGGATGATATGCCCGAAGGCGACCATTACTGCAGCTCGGTGCTAATGGCTGGTGGGAGTGGCAGGAAGACGCAGAGCAGGAAAGTTGACGAACGAACCATCGAACTGCAGGTGAAGGGGGCCAAGGGCAAGTTCACCTTCTTTGTCGCCGGAGCGAATACCTTAGACAAGGACGAAGACATCGTGGCAATTGCCTCCAGGGATCTGGGCAGGGCATCGGACCGGGGGTTTGCTGAGCTTCTGGAGGAGAACAAACAAAAATGGCACGATTTCTGGAGCCGGTCGTTCATTTCCCTGCACAGTGATGACGGTGATGCCGATCTTCTGCAACGTTGCTGGACGGGTTGGCTCTACAACCTGGCCTGTACCTCGAGAGGGGACTACGCTCCCCACTGGAACGGGCAACTATGGCAGAGTGGGGGGGACTGGTCGAATTTTTGGAACGGCCCCAAATACTGGTTGTGGAATCTGCAAAGCCATTACCGGGCCTGCTGGGGGGCGAACCATCTGGAACTGGCACAGCCTTTGTTTAATCTCTATTACGGGGCGTACGAGAATGCTGGCACCGCCGCTCGTCAGGAATGGGGGGCGGAAGGGATCTTTCTGCCTGAAGTGATGCCCTGGAACGGGCTGGAGCGGCTTCCTGAGGAGATCGCCGCGGAGCTGCGGGCTATCAAGCTGGGGAATAAGCCGGCACAGCAGATATCGCCAGGATTGATGAAGTATATCGCCAATGTTAATGACAACAGCAGTCGTTGGAACTGGACGGCTGCGCGTGAGGATTTCTCCCTCTATCTCCGAGATAAGGCGCCCTATTCCTATGTGACCCACATTTTTTCGAGCGGTGCGAAAGTCGCCTGGCGGTTTTGGCTGGCCTACGAATATACCCTGGACAGAAAATGGCTGCGGGAGCGGGCCTACCCGATGCTGAAGGGTATGGCCGAGTTCTATCGAACGTTTCCGCATGTGATTAAGGGAAAAGACGGCCGCTACCACATTCATCGGGTCAATAATCATGAACCGGTGTGGGGTGGGAGAGATACGCATGAAGAACTGTGTGCCATGCGGGCAATGTTTGCGCTGTCCGTCCGGGCCTCGCAAATCCTTGAGGTGGATGAGGAACTGCGAGGCAAGTGGCAGGAGCGGCTGGAGAATCTGACGTCCTTACCTTTGAGCAATGAGTCCGATGCCGCGGCATTTTTGGAGCACGCGGGTGGTCAGCCAACCTGGGCCCAAACCAGAAAGCCCTATGTGCACATAAAGGATATGGACAGCGCTACCTATACTCGTCCAGCAGTTGATTATGACCTCTGGACACCAGAGACGAAAGATCCCGAATCCAGAAGAATCATCGAGGCAACGATCGAAGCGGCCAAGTGGTACAAAGACCTGAAGCAGGGGAATGCTACTTTCGCCCTGTCAGAGATTCCGACAACAATTGCCATGCTGGGGAGAGCCGATGAGGTCAAGAGATTCCTGCCCAATCAGCTTCGTGGCATTGGCTGGCGCGATAATGTCAAGTTGCTTCCGAACTATATGCAGGTTCACGAATTCTTTGGCGACAATATCAGCCTGGAAGGACTCGGCTATAGTGCAGACAATCTGCAGCTGGCGCTTTGCCAGAGCTTCCCGCCGGCTCCCGGTGAGGAGCCAGTGATCCGGGTGTTTCCGGCCTGGCCCAGAGAGTGGGAGGCATCCTTTAAGCTAGCGGCCCGCCGAGGCTTCCTGGTTTCCTCATCTATGAAGAAAGGGAATCTGAAATTCGTTGAGATCTTCTCTCAGCTGGGGGGAGAATGCCGTATCCGAAATCCATGGCAGGGAGTAGCTGTAAGGCTGCATAGAAATGGCACCGAGGCAGAAAAGCTGAGCGGTAATCTGCTGAAGTTCGAAACCGCGAAAACTGAACGGATTTTGATTGTCCAGTCAGGTATGTGAAAGCCTAGTGGGACGAACAGATCCTGTCAAGCCACTTCTCACCGATGATGAACACGATGTTTCTGCAATGGACTGGTCCAGGGACGGACGTTTTCTGATCTATGGAAAGATTACGCCTGAAACAGGATCCGACATCTGGGTTCTTCCCCGAGACGGCTCGTCAGAACCTCAAGCTTTAGTAAGTTCGCCGTTCTCTGAATGGCGTGCACAGGTGTCTGTCGATGGAAACTGGATTGCCTACGACTCCGATGAATCAGGCCGTAAGGAGATCTACGTTCAGCCATTCCCGGACCTAGGCCGAAGAACTCAGGTCTCTATCAATGGTGGAGAGCACCCTCGCTGGTCCCCTGCGGGCAATGAGCTCTTCTTTTATAGTGAAAGACACCTCGTGGCTGTCAAGTACCGGAGCCGGGAGGGCCGGTTCGACCCAGGTGCGCCGACAACCCTGTTCGAAGTTCCAGGTCGCTTACATCCTCGACTCT
Source organism: Acidobacteriota bacterium (assembly GCA_965218775.1). Lineage (GTDB taxonomy): Bacteria > Acidobacteriota > UBA6911 > RPQK01 > JAJDTT01 > CAUZIZ01. Next base: position 61,276 of record CBDCLS010000004.1, read on the forward strand.
CATACACCTATACTGTTGCTCCCGATGGACAGAGATTTCTCATGACGCAGGATGTTGACACGATTCCGCAGATCAACGTCGTCCTCAACTGGTTCGAAGAACTCAAAAAGCTGGTGCCGACGAACTGAGCCTGTCTATCTGAAGCATCCGTTGAGCTTTCGTCGTCGGGTCCTCCTTGGTTGGGTGTTCCTCCGGAGCTGAAAACCTATCGGGTCCGAGGGCATCGGCGCTTGGACCCGCGCACGTACTAGAGGAGAGCTGCGAATAGTCGGTCCTGGGTCTCCTGGCGGTACAAACAGTGTCAGAGTAGATCGCCCCTGACCGACCGGTTCCGCCTACAAGCGGCCAGTCAAACTCTCCCCTGAAATGTCCAAACGAACGACCGCTTGCGCCGCTAGAAGCGGACATTCAGGTTCTCCGCGGAAGCGTTGAATGAACTACCACGGACGGCAACGAGACCGATGTTCTATTTCGAGTGCTTCGAGCAGAGCTGTCAGTTTCAACAGTCTTTGGTTCTGGACAAGTTGAAGATCGAACGGTGAATGTTAGAGGCGCCGCACGCTCAACTGCTTAGGAGAACTCGAAGCATTTGGTGTCCACCGGAGGGCCTCCCACCTGCGATATGGTTCGGTTCATCCACTGATTTGGGTTAATATGTACGCCACTCTGCGAGATTGCCCTTCCAGATCCAAAGATCTAGTATTTCCAAGATAGGTTCTCCTGTATCCTGGAGACTCCCTTGATCGGCCAAACCATCAATCAACAATACGACGACCTGTTCATAGTGATCCTCAAGAAGGAAGAGAAGCCGCGACTCTTGCGTCTACACTACGGCGAGTTCACGCTGCAACTGCAGTCGGCGGCCGCCGGGGCGGGGGCGAAGTACCGACCGTGAGGCATTTCGCGAGCCATAATCTGCTCCCTGCGGCGAGTCTGGCGGTTCTTCTCGCAGGGTGCCTGCAGACAGCTGCGGATGCCGATGCTGCGCCCCGTTTGACACTGACAATCCGCGAGGCGCACGGCATTGACCGCGCGCACGTCGCGGTATCCTCCGGGGTGCCATTCGCGAGAGGCCAGTTGAGGAGCGTCGAGCGTCTCTCGGTCGACGGGTCGAACGGTACTGCGCTCCCCGGTCAGCTCGATGTGCTGGCCCGCTGGGACGACGGCTCTGTGAAATGGGTTTTGGTGTCCACCGTGCTACCCAAGCTGAAGGCGCGCGGCGAAGTGCGCGTCGTCCTCGTCGAGGAGTTGTCAGAGCCCAAAGAGAAGGCTCCGGCGATCACCGAACGCGATGACGGTGTGCAAATAACCTACCCAGGCGTCTCGGTCAAGACAAACGCCCTTGGACTTCCAGAGTCGATCCGGGTTTCTGAAATAAAGAGGCAGGAGCTCGTTGGCGGTGAGAGCCGACTCCTGCTCGACGGCACGGCCGTCTCCCCCGGGAAAGCGAAAGTCTTGGACGTCCGCGTTGAAGAGAGCGGACCAGTACGGACGGTGGTCCGAACCGAGGGCGAGATCAAGCTGCGGGGCGGCAAGGCGTTCACGTACGTGTCGCGCAACACCATCTTCGTGAACGGCCAGATCTCGACCGCGTACACGGTCATCAACCGCCAGCTCGATGGCTTCAACGGTTACGGCGTGATGCTGCCTCTGGCGGACGGCTTTCGTCAGGCGGCAGTTCAAAGCCACAACGGCTCCGTGCATGAGGCAGGGCTTGGCTCAGAGCCTTGTGGGGTTCGCCAGACGACCCTGAAGACGGCGCAATTCTACGGCCCCACCCTCGGTGAGAAGACGCCGCCCGATCGCTATCACGGCGGCGTTCGGCTGATGGGGGAAGCCGGGACTCTGGGCGCAGCGATCCAGGACTTCTGGGAGCGGTATCCTTCGGAAATCGCCATCACCGGCGACGAGATCAAGCTCTGGTTCTACCCGCCGGCGGAAAGACCGGTGGAGCTCTATCGCGTCGGACGCGCCGCAGGCGGCGAGTTCACCCTCATGGCCGGCCCGAACGCCGCCACGGTGTCGCTTGAACAGTTGAGCAGGACCGATCTCCACGGCTACGCCAGTCCGGAGTGGTATCTTGAATCCGGCGTCCTCGGCCGGTACGCGATCGACGATTTCGAGCTCGATTCCGGTACGTACGACGGGCGCCTCGATGAGCTGATGGGATTCCTTCAGAAGCGCAAGTTCAAGATCAACGAGTTCGGGTTCTGGGACTTCGGTGACGGACGCGGCGCGGACTCGGCGTTCAGGCGCAACAACGAGTACGGCATCTCATTCGCGATGCTCTTCGAATACCTCCGACGCGGTGACTCACGCTTCTTCGAGGAGGGAATCGCCTTCGCCGAACATTTTCGCGATGTCGACACGCTTCACTACGGCGAAGAGAAGGGCAAGTCGATTCGTCATACAGACCACCACGTCAAGGGCAGCGGCTACGACACGGCTCACCAGTGGGTCGAGGGCATTCTGCTCGACTACCTGCTGACCGGTGATCGTCGCAGCCTCGAAGTGGCGCGGCAGATGGCAATTCCGCTACTGGAGTGGGCACACGAAAGCAGCGAGATTCTGAAGACGAAGCCGCGGGTCATTCCGATGACCGAACGGAATCTCGGCTGGACGCTGATCTCGCTCATGTTCCTCGAGGAAGTGACAGGCGACACGCAGTACGCTGACGCGATCAAGGCCCTGGTCGCGGGCGTCATCGCGTCGCAAGACCAGGAGCGGGGCCACTGGCCGCGGAGTCTCCCGCATCCGGACTTCCCCACTGGTGGATCGACGTTCATGGTCGGCGTCCTCACCGAGTCCCTGATGCGCTACCACGAGAAGACGGGCGATCCAGCCGTCGCCCGGAGTCTCGTCAGGGCGAGCTACTGGCTCTCGGAAGAGATGTGGAATCCAGTCGAGAAGAACCTGCGATACAAGCAGTGGGATCGCTTCTGGGACCACTACAACAACGGCCGCACGATCCCGCTCATCCTGCCCGGCATGATCTACGCCGAACACCTCGGTCGCGAGGACGAGCGATATCGCACGATTGTCGACCAGACCCTCGAAGTGTACAGCCGCATGTGCGCCGACCTCGACGAGCACGGCGAGGGACGGCATTTCAAGAGCCTCGGAATGTTGAGCCGCTCGATGCCTCGGTTTTTCTATTACTACGGGCGAGCTCGAGGCCGGCCGGCGGGGCGGTGACTAGCCTCACCACATAGGTTGGACCTCAAGCGTAACCTTCTTCGTTCGTTCCAGTTTCCCATCTCTTCGAGTTCACGGTCCGGAGGTCGATCATGTCCGTAGAATCGCCAAGAACCGAAACGTCAAGGAACTTCAAGCGAGCGAGACGCATGCGCAAAATCGTTGTGCGGGCGACGCTCTGTTTGCTCGTTGCGTTTGTCGTCGCGGAGGTTGGGCTGTGCTGGCCCGGTCTTGAGCCTGCGGCGTCGGCTGCGCCGAAGGACCTCCTGTCGCAGCTGAAGGAGATCCCCGTGGCAACCCTCTCCGATGCGGTCGACCAGGTTGCCGGCCGGCGCGGTTTCATGTCGTATGACATGAGGCCGATCCATCTGAATGGACGCCTGGCCGGACGCGCGAAGACCTGGCTCTGGGGTCCGGAACGCACCGGAAAACACGGGATCCGTGTACGGCGTGCAGATCATCGACGAGTCCCGTCGGGGCGACGTGCTGGTCGTGGCCACCGGCGATCTGAACATCACCGGTCTGGGAGGATTGATGGCGACGACCGCCAAGGTCCGCGGTATGGGCGGGTCCAACAGGAGCGTATTTGTTCAAAAAACACGCTCTACAGCCACCTCAAGGGTCTGGAGAAGGGAGGGCTGCTCGAAAAGCGGAGGCAAGGCCCCAGGGTCCTCTACTCCACACCTAACATTCTCACCACTGTGAATCCCGAAGAATCTTAAGAAACTTGCGAAGATTCCCAATAGTGGGAATGTTGGAAACTTGCTCCTCAGGGCAATGCGAAAGTGCCAGTAGACAATCCAGTGTTGCGGAGGCTTAACCCGGATTTCTCAAGGATAAGAAAAAGCAGTCAGCTCAATGTGGTATAAAGTCTGTGTTAACAAAGACTTAACAAACACAAGGAGCTGACTACTATGACGACAGAGTGTATCGCTTCTAAGCTGGAGTTTCAAGGGCTGGAGGGTCGCCGAGTGGAGGCAGAATTCAACGGGGGACAGATCACTTCAGACGCCGGAGGGTTGCTGTTACGGGAGGTGGAGAGCCGCTATGGGTTCATTCGCGGCTTGGCCGCCTGCTTTGGGGACCGGCGCGATCCTCGCTTCACCGAGTTCAGTGTGGAGGAGCTGGTGGGGCAGCGGATTTATGGACTGGCCTTGGGCTATGAGGATCTCAACGATCATGAGGAGCTACGGACGGATCCGCTGATGGCGGTGTTGGTGGGCAAGGAAGATCCCTTGGGGAGGGATCGGCGAGCGGAAGCGGATCGGGGCAAGGCGTGTGCCGGCAAGAGCACACTCAATCGTTTGGAGTTGTCCTCGGTGACGCAGGATAAATATCGCAAGACGCCGGTGGATGAAGCGGCGGTGGAAGCGTTTTTGGTGGAGCAGTTCATTCGGGTGCGAGGCGGTAAACCCAAGGAGCTGGTGTTGGACCTGGATGCGACGGATGATCCGCTGCACGGAGAGCAGGAGGGTCGTTTCTACCATGGCTACTACCGGTGTTACTGCTACCTGCCCCTGTATGTGTTTTGCGAGGGGTATGTGCTGGGGGCCAAGCTACGGGTGTCGAATCTGGATGGCTCCGAAGGAGCGGTCCAGGAGATGGAGCGGATCGTGGGACAACTGCGGGCGAAGTGGCCGAAGGTCCGCATTACGCTGCGGGCGGACAGCAGCTTTGCGCGCGAGGCGTTGATGAAATGGTGTGAGGAGCATCGAGTGGATTACGTCTTCGGTCTGGCCCGCAATCAGCGCTTAGAGGGGACCCTGGAGTCGGAGCTGGAACAGGCCCAGGCGCTTCAACAAGCGAGCGGCAGCAGCGCCCGAGTCTATAAGGACTTTCGTTACCAGACGCGCAAGAGCTGGAGTCAAGAGCGGCGAGTGGTGGGCAAGGCCGAGTCCACGGGTAAGGGATCCAATCCCCGCTTTGTCGTCACCTCGCTGGGAGCGAAGTGGTGGCCCGCCCAAAAGCTGTACGAGCAGCTGTACTGCGCGCGAGGGGAGGCGGAGAATCGGATCAAGGAACAGCAGCTGGAGCTGTTTGCCGATCGGACCTCGACGCACCTCATCAAGAGCAATCAGCTGCGGTTGTGGTTCTCCTCGGTGGCCTATAATCTGCTGCACACGTTGAGGCGTGTCGCTTTGAAGGGGACCCAGTGGGCGAAGGCGCAATGCCAGACAATTCGCCTCAAACTGTTGAAGATAGGAGGCCAGATTCGGGTCAGTGTCCGGCGGGTGAGTCTGTCCTTGAGCGAGGGTTATCCTTACCAAGCACTCTATGCCCAAGCCTTGGCCCAGCTTCAACAGCTCGGTTGAGCCAAGGAAAGTCGGAAATCCCAGCCGTCTGCAACTGAGGCGCCTGAGGTGTGTCTGAAAAACCGGTTTTCCGCGCTCGACACAGGCCTCACGACGCCTGTCGTACTCTGCACCGCCCTCAGCGGCGCCTTTGACCCAGACCGGCGTCGAGAAATCGACTAAAATCGCCCTTTCGGCTTTCTCCTTGAGAAATCCGGGTTAAGGCGTGATAGTCGGCACTCGATCTTACAGACACCGTCCGATCTGAATCGAAATCGAACGGCGGCTTTCGCCTAGAAGCCGCCATCCAGATTCTCCACGGAAACGTCGAATGAACGACCGCTAACGGGGCCGAGGCTGTGTGAAAAGTCATTCATGATTTCGGATTTGAAATTTTGACTTCATAGGATCGCGTGTAAGCCACGATCTCCGTCGTAGGAAGGGTAAAGAGACCCCTAAATCAAAGAGGTTTTGGACTTTTCACACAGCCTCGGGGCCAAGAGCAGTCATTCGGCACAGACCAAACGGTGCCAGTGGCAAAAGCGGATTGAATTCCAGCTATCCTTCCGATTCCTGTATAAGCCATCCTTGTGAGATTGCCCTTCCATATCCCACCATTTAGTATTTGCCAAATAGACTCCTCTGCAGTTCTGGAGAATCCGTGTTGCTGGGCCAAAGCATTATCGAGCGGACATTTGGCCAATGTCCGCTAATGCCTGGTGCAGCTGATGCCCACCATCTGCTAGAGTGGACGCAGTTGTGAATCCGCGATTACCTTCTTCAAGGTGGTTGTGTTGTTTCTTTTTGTTGGTTCCCAGCGGCGCAGCAACAGCTTGATCGAAGTCCCTCAAATGGGCCGCTCACTCCCGTGGACGTGGTAGCACTCTCAAGCTTCAATGCCTTCAACAATTGTGATGCCAGCCTCACGATCGCCGCCCGGACCACTATGGACCTAGTGAGGAGACGGGCATGCTCTTGGCGACTGACGACGCTGGCAATGACGAGAAGGAGATCGTCGCGGGCCGAATCCTGACCGACCAGGACCTGACTCAGAAGGGTATCGATGAAGTGGAGGATCTGGGGACAGCGGGGGCACTGAATCAAGTGTTATGGGCAGGAGGTCCAGGGGTAGAGTCAAGAAACTTTGGCTTAGAAGACCAGAACCAAAGGAGGAAAGGACTATGTGTAGAGGTTTGAGAACGCTAATTGGTGGCCTTTGTGTGGGTTTGCTGATTGCGGTGACGGCAAAGGCAGGTCCCCCTCAGACGAGGACGTTTTGCGTCCAGTTCGAGACCCTGAATGGGATGTACCTCAGCAGTTCGACCGCGGAATTCACGAATCAGCTCAAGGGCAAGGGCAACACTAGCCAGCTGCAGGGTACGGCAGACCTGACACTCATGCTGTGGTCCCAGGATGCTAAGGGCTCGCGCAAGAATAAATTCCTATATTGAAGCGTAAAGCAGTCAAATGTCTCCGCTCTGCAGTCCCGGATCCACCTCAGATTCCGGACTTAGTCTACGCTATAAGCTGCTGAAATTCCATAGGTTGTCATAGTAGTCACCGAGGTAGTCAAGAGAGGACATATTTGTTAGAATTACGTCTAGACACTCAGAAAGGAGGCGTAACTCTAACAAATGGCTCATCTCCGCTTTCTCCGCCAAGACTTGGTTCACTTTTTGAAACAAAACAAGATGGCCACCCTGCCGGAGCTTAAAGCGGCACTCGGCACCCCGGTGGACGTGACCGTCTTCCGCAAGCTCAAAGAGATCGGTTACCTCAGCAGTTATTCGCATCGAGGCCGCTACTACACCCTGGCCGAGACGCCTGCCTTTGATGCGCAGGGTCTGTGGTCCTATCGGGGTGTTCACTTCTCCCGTTGCGGCAGCTTGCGCTCCACCGCCCAAATCCTCGTGGAGGGCTCTTCAGCCGGATACTTCATCCACCCCCTGGAGGACCTGCTGCAGGTGGGAGTCCAGGAGGCCCTGCTGAAGTTGGTGCGCCAGAGGCTGCTCTCGCGGCTGCTCTTCTCGGGCCGCTATCTTTACTGCTCTGCCCAAGAGGCGATCCAGCAACGACAATGGCAACAGCGCCAACTGCTGGAAGCCCGCCGAGAAGTGGGGAATTCTCTGGTCTCTGCCGGGGTGCTGCCCGCCCAGCTGGGCAGTGCCCTGGATTTGTTTTTCGGATTGTTGGACGAGAAACAGCGCCGCTTGTACGCCGGGCTGGAGAGCCTGAAAATCGGACATGGAGGCGACCACCAGGTGGCCCAGGCCCTGGGTTTGGATGCGGGGACCGTCGCCCGCGGACGCCGCCAGCTGCTCGGGGAGGACTTCCCCCGGCAACGGATCCGCCGCTCGGGAGCGGGACGCAAGACCGTGGAAAAAAAACGCCCGAAGTCCTCCCCCAAATCGAAGAGCTGATGGAGTATGAAACCGCCGGAGATCCCATCAACGGTTTGAAGTGGACTCGCAAGACGACTGAGAAAATCGCCCAGGAGCTGCACTCCCGGGACCTCGAGGTCAGTCCCAGGACGGTCGCCCGACTGCTGAACACCCTGGACTTCTCGCTGCGGGTCAACCACAAGCAGATCTCCCTGGGCTCCAAGGGCGATCGCGATCTGCAGTTTCGACGCCAGGCTCAGCTGCGCGATCGCTTTGCCCTCCGGGGAGAGCCCATCGTCAGTGTCGACACCAAGAAACGAGAACTGGTGGGGGGCTTCAAAAACCCAGGCCAGGCATGGGCACGGGAGCCGCTTCGGGTCTACGACCACGACTTTCGCTCTCATGCCGAGGGCATCGCCATTCCCTACGGCGTCTACGACCTGCAGGCCAACCGGGCCACCCTCTTTGTGGGAACTTCCTCCGATACCCCCGAATTTGCCTCCGACTGCCTGGCCCGGTGGTGGCAACTGGAAGGACAACAGCGTTACCCTGAGGCCCGTCGTCTGTTGGTGCTGGCCGACGCCGGTGGCAGTAATGGCCCCCGCTGCCGGGCCTGGAAAGTGGGACTTCAGCACCAGCTTTGTGATCCCTTCGATCTGACCGTCACCGTCAGTCACTTTCCTGCGGGAGCCTCCAAGTGGAACCCCATTGACCACCGCGTCTTCAGTGAGATCAGCAAAAACTGGGCCGGCCATCCCTTGGATAGTTACGAGACCATTCTGAACTACCTTCAAACCACCCAAACTTCAAAAGGTCTGCGCCTCAGTGCTCATCTCGTCTCCAAGACCTACACCAAGGGGGTCAAAGTCTCCGATCAGCAGATGCAGCAACTCCACCTCTATCCTGACCCCACTTTGCCCCGCTGGAATTACACTTTGATCTGCTCACAAAATGGGAAATAATTCTTGCGCGAGCCCTAAGGACAATCTCACCCCCTGTGCTCTTTTTTCAGCTGAAACCTTTAAAGCAGGGGACTGGGGCATTGGGGGCGGATTTGATGCAGCGGAGGGTGACGATTCACTCGGCTGGCTGGGAAACTACGCGCAGGGGGGATCAAACTTCAAGCTCTTTCTTAGAGGAGCACCTCGAGACTGTGAGCCCATGGGCTGCATACTGGGTCCTTTTCCTCCAGCCGAAGGAGAAACGCAGTTCGTAATACTGACTAGTGGGTTTAATAACCAGGATAAGGTAAAGGGTAAAAGCGGTGGTAACCGCTGCAAGCATTCAATAACTGATTCTAATTTTCTAGGCTTTCAGGTGAAGCTAAGTTTGACAGGGGTGGAATCAGGGGGTGCTTGCCCATGACCGCACAGAGGAGCTGAAGGTCCTGTATTTAGAGTAGGCACTTCGTGCCGACGGCCAAGGTCGTAAAAGGCTGTTTCGGGACGCCCTGACTCAGAGAACAGCTCGCTTTATTGAAATTCCGAGACTGTTAAGGATTCTGGTTGTATAGGCGTATCGATAGCAACGGTGCAAAATCCAACGCTAAGGCCTGAGAGATGACCCCCAGAAGTTCCCCCAGTGCTTCCACCGCACCAGATGGCACTTCATGACTGCTTCGGTACCTCTGCGCCGAACTGGGAGGAAAAATCTGGCTGACCCCACGCCAGCTCCGGCAAGGGTCTAGAAGAAAATCAGGAGGCTCTCGAACAACTGGTCCGTTACTGCGGGGGCAGGGACGTTCAGATCACGGTCAAAAACTTGAAACCGCCTTCCAGCGGACCAGCTCATGACTGGGCGGACGTTCTAAAGCTGGTGGATGCCATCGATCATCCTCAGCTCGGATTGACGATTGATCTGGGAATGGAAGTGATTCTCAGCTACGGCAGGGACATGCGAGCGGGTAGAAGCGCCTTCTATAGCATGGTTCAGCGCTAGGAGGCTGTCCGAGTGAGGGTTCAGGGCGGCTTTGTTGCAGTATTGTTCCAAGACCCGGACCTAGCAGCTCTAAAGAACTCTCTCGGACCGAGGCAAAGGAACGAGCCCTCTACCAGGGAGGAATGGGATTTCTCAGAGCTTCGCATTCCGAGCCAAACCCATCCCGGCAAGGTCGATGTCTCGACGGTCGTCACCCAACTGGGAGTACCCGGATTCCGTTTCCGCTTCTGGTTCGTGCGGAGGGAGCACAAAGAATAAGCCACAGCTGTGATAGCCGACACCCGATCTTGCAGACAGCGTCCGATTTGATCGCAATCGAAGGGCGGCTTCGTCCCGCCGCCAGGTTTTTCGGGGTGACTCGCAAGAAAGTTTCCGGATCTGAAACGGAGCAAAAAAGATAAGAATGAAGTTTGACTTTCCGAAGGCAGCGCTAGCTCTTAGGAACGCGTAGGACTATCTAGGGTACCGACCAGATCGGTGTAAAAATGTACGCTAAGGTAGGCTGAGTTACCGGATCAGCTTCCGGTCGAGGATGTACTGTCCGTAGAGGACGACGTTGTCCCACTCAATGGGGCTGACGTGCTTCAGGAAAGAGACATCCACCTCATTTCAGCCCCTTTTCGGTCACTTCATCCCTTTTCCTCATCCCTTCTCCTAGGACTCCATCTAAAAGGAAACTCCTATTCACGGGAAAATGGAAAAGGACGATTTACCCACTTCATCTATCATCAAGTGCCCGCCGCCGTTTCGCTCCGGACAAACCGGCTGCGCCGGTTCGGGCCCCCTTGGACGACGATCAATGCAATAAAATTGGTCCCCGTGATGAAACCATTCTTTTGCAAATTCGGGCCCTACGGTCGCTAGTACCTTTTGGGCATTGGAATATACCCAATGTTCATTCGGGATACTGCTCCCGGATTTCAGCCTTGATCAGTTCTGCCAGGGGCCGGGGCCCGAAGGGCTCGAGCGGTTTCCCGTTGACGAAGAAGCCTGGCGTCTTGCGCACGCCCAGCGCCTCGGCGTCGGCCAGATCCTGCTCGAGAACGGCTGCGATGCGCGGATCCCTCATATCCACTTTCACGCGCTCGACGTCGAGGCCCACCTCGGGCAGCAACGGCCAGACCTCGCCAAGCAGCACACGGTGGTGCCGAGTCCAGGTGGCCTGTCGCCGATAGAGCAACTCCAAGGTTTCCCAGAATTTCCCCTGCCTCTTCGCCGCTTCCAGGATGCGGACGACCTCGTCGGCCCCCTCATGGAAGGGGGCATAGCGGATGACGAATTTGATCTGGCCCGGAAAGGCATCCATAGCCTGCTTGACCAACGGCGAGAAAGACGCACAAGTCTCGCACGCGGGATCTGTGAATTTGACGATGTAGACCTTGGCATCGTCGCTCCCGAGCGTGGGCGAATGAGGCCGAACGAATGTCGAGGCGTGCTCCTGAGCCATGAAGCCGAGTTCTGCTGCCCGCCATGTCTTGTAGTACGAGGCGCCAAGAAAGAAACCCGCGATCAGGACAAGGCATGTTGCGGCGAACAGGATGCGCTTCATTCGAGACTCCTCCTCTTCAGGGCGATCAGGATGGACATCAGCGCGGTGAACGAGATCAGCGAAAGGAACGGGATCGACAGGAAACCGAACAGTTCCAGGTACTCCTCAGTGCATGATACACCCTTGCCGCAGGGCTGCATGCTGGCCGGAACCCACTTCGCATAGAGCAGGCAGTGGTACGCAGCCAGTAGCCAGCCAGCGGCCGTCAATGGCAAGGCGTATTTGACGACATGCCGATCGAGCGGAAAGAGTCCACGCGCGAGGATGATGACCAGCGGGAACAGACATATCCGCTGGTACCAACACAGAACACATGGAGCGAACTCCATGACATAGCTGAAGAACAGACTGCCCAGGGTCGATGCGGAAGCAATGAGCCAGCCAAAAAAGAGGAGGGTCCAGTCCGGATCGAGCCCCCATATGGAAGACGTGTGGACATCTCCGTCCGGCAGCTCGGACAAAGGTCGCTCTGGGTCAGTCATCGGTGTCTGCGAATCCGCTCATCGTTTCCTCTCGATTTGCTTAGCGAGGGTATACCCCAAAGGCGCTTAGCCACAGTTCGGCTGGACCGTGGCCATGCTGTTCGTGTTGCCTCCGGTACCGCCGATACCCCACCACCGATTGATCAATGACGATCAGCACGGGGCGGGCACAATACCGGGCCCTGCTTAGCACATAGGGCCAGCGGGGATTCTACCTGAAAGATACTCGATGGGTGGCCTTTTGCCCAGCCCTGGACCGGCTATAGTTGGCGTATAAACGGGCCCGCTCAAAGCTTCAAAATCTTCACTCGGCGATAATTCGCGCCGGTGCGCTGCACTTCGAGCCAGATGAATACCGGGAACTCCGGGTTCAAACGGGACGCCCAGTTCCGCCTGCCCGCAGGAGACGGCAAAGGTGGAGCCGTCGACCCGGCAGACCACGTCGTACCATTCGCCTGCCCGTATCAGGGTACCGACCAGATCGGTGTAAAAATGTACGCTAAGCGATTGCGGGGACCCTAGGTTCTCACTGCCCGTGGTCTCGCCCTCGTGTAGAAGTCCCAATCCCTTCTTGAGGCTGTTACGAGTGTACACTCGCGGCCAAGATGAGGAGAAGGAAATACACTCGCAAGCAGCTCGCTGAAAAGGGTGCTGTCAAATTAGCGGTTGAAAGCCACTAATCGGGCCAAAAACACGTTCCAATTCGCTCAACTCAGCGAACACACGTCGCCTCTCTCCAGTCAGCAAATGCCCTGTCACGAAGTAATCGATGGTGAACTGCTTGGAGATGTTGCCGGCCCACTCGAAATAGATTCTGGATCGGAGCATGGACGGCGAGAAATCGCTGAGCCTGTGACATTGACTTGAAGCGCCGCATCTGACGCTTCTGCTCCCGGGTGTGTTGATGCGAGACCTCGGCCCGGTTGTTCTCGTATTGACCCGTTCGATGCTCGACCGAGGGGAAGACCTCACGATGGGCAGCGGAATAGCTCCGGAGTTTATCGGTGGTCAGCTTCCAAGGAACTTGACCTTGGCCCTTCAACACCTTGCGAAAGAAACGCTTAGCCGCCCGCCTGTTTCGTTTCTTCGTCACCAGTATATCGATCACGTCACCATCCTGATCCACTGCTCGCCAAAGGTAATGCAGTTCCCCGTGGAACTTGATGAAGACTTCGTCCACGAACCAGTTATCGCCAAGTCGGCCTCTTTTCCGTTGCAGAGACCGGGCAAAGGTTGGGCCGAACTTGCGGCACCAGTATCGAATCGCCTCGTAGCAAACAGTGACGCCACCCTCCGCAAGTAAGTCTTCCACGTCTCGTAAGCTCAAGGTGAATCGATGGTATAACCAGAGTGCGTGACTGATGATCTCGGGCGGGAAGCGATGGCCTCGATAGAGTGAATTCATCCGCCAATTGTTGACGACGGCTGCTTAATTTGACAATGCGCTCATTTCTCCCCCAACCCACCTCATTTCATCCTCTTTTGGCCTGATTCCACCCTTGTCCTAGAATCGAACCAAGCACCAAATTCCTATTAATTTTGTCAGGACGACCGGTACGCCGGGTAGCACTCCCCCGCTTTCGTCGACTATCCGGCCGGTGATGGCGCCCGTCGTAACCTGAGCGAGGGCAGAACCGCTCGCCTGGCTTGAAGCGATCACACACCACTCGGAGAGATCGAGCCCCTCCCGCAGAGATGAAGTGATCGGCCTGTTCAAGAAAGGGCGGCAGGTATACGAGGAGATAGCAGCAGACTGACCTCTCCTCCAGGCAGGCGAACAGTTGGCGATTGTCCCGCTTGCCTTTCAACCACGGAGGGGGCTTGAATGGTGCTTTCGGTGACTCTCGCCTGATTTTCTCACCGTCTCGTTCTCAACCCGAGAGCGAGGCGCAGAATGGCTCATCTGGGGCCCGCCGGCTGCGTCGAAGCGTCAGTGTACCTGAGGTGGTGGTCCCTCAGCAGGATCCGTGCTCATTCCTCCCCAGTTGTCGGACCGGTGTTTGATGGTCTCCAGCCAGCGAGCATCCCGTTCTTGCCGGCTCAGCTGCCCATCCGGATCAGGCAGCGTCAGGGTATAGGAGTAGAGCTTGGCCTGTCTCAGGTAAAACCGGGCACTAATGCCGCCCCGGTGGGCATCTCGCAGCTGGTAGGGTGAGCGGTCCCCTTTCCAGCGAACCCTCTGGTTCTTTCCGTTCGATCTGATCGGAATCGAGTCGGTGCGGCGAAAGCCCTCGATGGCGTCTCCGAATGGAGTCACCAGCTCGACTTCGATCAGGCCGCCCTCCGCATCTGCGTTGACGAAGATCTCCTGAGGTGGGCCCCAGGGCTTGGAAAGAAGCCATCCCTCACGCCCCCCGGCGTTCAGAGAAACCCAATGGTCCTCCGGCATCCGAGCCAACATACAGGAGGCCACTTCCCGAACCCCTTGCTCCGGGTCATGGTGTCCCATCCAGTCCCACCAGTTGTGGCTCCATTTCAGAGCCGTGTAGTAGATCCAGGTCTCGCCCCTGACGACGACAGGATGGAGACCTACGTAGATGGCTCCTTGATCCGGATCCCCCGGCTTGCCGATAGGCACGATAGGGGACCGATCCGCAGGCCGATGCCAGCTCTGGCCGTCACGGCTGTAGGCCAGCTGGACTTCCTCCTGCCCCATCTTGTCTTCAGGATATCCCTCCGATTTGTGATGGCTGCCGTAGGCCTCGCTGACGGGATGTGCGTAGAGGACGTTCAAGGCTCCCAGATAGAGGTCCTCGTAGCGAAAGGGTGCCATGTAATAGGCGTTGGTTCGGACCGTCTTGGGATCGTGCTCGTCGCCGGGAACGAGGACTCGGCCCCGGTCCTTCCAATTCACCAGGTCGTAGCTCTCGTACTGTGAGACGTCTCTCGGGGTGTTGGGTACGCGGCGGGTGAGGAGGACGTACTTGCGGTGATCCGGATCGTAGAAGAACCCCCAGGGAATGTCGCTCACTCCCCGCAGAACGGGGTTCACGTGCCGGGGCCGCTCCCAGACCAGCCCGTCATGGGAGTAGGCCAGGCTCAGTGGAACATGAAACGGCTGATCTGTAATAGCCTCGATCTGACCGTACAAACAGTGTCAGAGTAGATCCCTCCCGAACGGCCTCGTCATCAACGGGCCGCCATGTGCCTGGCTTTGTTATGTGGCTCTCAATCAGCTTTACCTTCTTCCACATCCTCTACAATCACAACATCGTTGCGTCGAAGATCTGCTCTTTCCAGTCGCTCAGAGCGCCCATTTCGCTGCCGAACCACTCCTCGTAGCTGTATGGGGTATGTCTGCAGGCCCCTCGCTCCAAAGTCGGGATGACTCTGCACTTGTAGATGCAGGTGAGGTTGACTCGTGTTGCCGGAGTTACCGCACCGGGCAATGGCTTGCCCGCTTTGCACTTCCTGGCCAGGGCTAACTGTGATACTCCCCTGCATTAGGTGGGCCATGACGACGTATCGATTTTCATCGATTTCGATGACTACGTGGTTGCCGACGATCTGCTCCAAATCGGTCTTCCCAACTTCCATGTCGGGACGGTCATTCAATACCTTGATCACAAGCCCATCCTCGGGAGCATTGAGCGTTTGACCAAATGCAGGATGAGCCTCTAATTCCTTTACAGCTCCCCTCATGATTCCCGCTCCAGCTGGCTTCAAGATGTCAAGAGCATACCGTTGCGAAACCAATGGGAAATGATGGTTGGTGAGCGCGCTCTTTCCTCCATGAAATACATACCAAGTGCCTCGAAAGGGAGGATTCAGCACGACGGTGTCAGCCGCTGGAGTGGGCCATAGAACTCGGCCCAACTCGACAACCAAGAAGAACGACGCGATAACAAAAAAAAGGTTCGTCGAAAGCCGAATTCTCTGCTTCGGGACGAGGGCCAGTATCATCAGAACGCCTACGCATGCCCACAGTGTGAAACGGATCTGCAGCAGTTCTGCTGCCTCGAACTGGATGGGGACAATAGCGAGATGAAGAGCGTAGGCCAACAATAACCAGAACACCCACTGGTTGAGGCCCTGTAGGAGGTATCGGCGGCTTCTCCGCTGAAAGGGACGACGGATGAAGTGCCAAGCAAGCTGTTTGCGAAAAAGCCCCCAGAGGCGGACGGACAAGAGGATGGGCACGGAGGCTAGGGGGAGCACAAAGAGGAAATTATGAATCAGCCCGGTGAAGTATGCGGCAACACCAACAAGCAAGGTGAGCGTCAAACCAAGTACGTGGAATGTAGTTGAAAGCGTAGTGACAAGGGTTCTTTGAGTCTTTGCCTCGTCCCGTCCCATCGTTCCACACCAGCGTGCACACTGGTTACCAGCGGATTAACCCGGTTAGGAGTACTCTGGGTAGCATACTATCCCAGTTACCCGTGGCTCTCGATCTGTCCGAAGACCGTATCTAGGAACTCGGGTTTCGTGTTCGCCATAAGTCCCTCGGTGTAATGGCCCATGCGTCAATGTTCGCAAATCTCGCTCTGGAATCGTCCAACCACCCGTTAATGCAAATATAAAAGGGATGTCCTTCGGCGGTTAAGGCTGTATCGAGTCCTTCACTTTCGCGAAACCGCTCTTCTACATCCTGCGGAGACGCAACAGGTGGGAAGAACAAACTGGGGGAAAGGGCCTCATCAGAGATGTAGCCATCCGGCGTCGAAAACGTCGGCGAAAGCAGCAGAAGACGGGGGCCTGGATGTCCAGCGTCCAGCCAGCTTTGGATTTCCCGCGCCTCATCGACGGGGATGGCCGTATCGAGAATAGTCGTCACACCGCACGCCAGGTAGGCGCGCAAATGGAAGCGTTGGAGTTCACGGATGGCATCCAGAGAGTCTCCACGAAAGCCGGCACCCGGAACGGAAGATATGTGAACATGTGCGTCAATTAATCCGGGCAGCACCGTGAGGCCGCTTGCATCCAGCTTTGTTGCTTCCGGAGCAACGATCATCTGCTGCTCAATTCTTTCGATTCTCCCATCGGAAATGAGAATCGAGACATCCTCCAGCGGTGAACCGCCCGTCCCATCAATGAGGCGTGCATGTTCAATGAGCAGTTTCTGAGTCGTTGACTCAGAACTACAGCCGAAAAGGAGAAAACAAGCGAACGTGAAAAAGAAGAGGGTTTGCTTGATTAGCATTAATTCATCCTCCTTTTGTTGTGACTATAGGCGCATAACTTCATATGTTTATATGGTTTCCAGATAAACCCACTTCCTGGTTGGATCTTCCAGATAACACGCCGCATTCGATTCCGCCTAAGCTCTTTGAAGTCCATTCATTAGAGTCGCGGCTGTGATATTGCGGAGTCTTATCTGGTTTCCCCATAATACGCAGCTACATCCTTCATCACAGACTGTCCACCGCACTCTTCACGCCCCGGTCTCCGCGATTCAAAACGTGGGTGAAGATCATTGTGGTTCGAACATCCTTGTGACCCAGGAGTTCGAAATCGGATTCGTTAAAACCTAACACATTCCCGTGCGGCCTGCACCAATCGCCTAGTACGGCTCTCAGGGGAAGCGCGACCGAACTGTCCTGGCCGGGTGTGGCAGGTCACTTGGGCGTATGACGCCCTACCTGGAAACTAACAGCTCCCTTCGAAGCGCCCGAGATAGAACGTCGGCTCCTGGCCGTTTACGGTAGTTCGTGCGACGTTTCCGCGGAAAACTCGAATGTCCGCTTTTAGGGTGCCGTTCAATTTAGATCAAATCGGACGCTGTCTGTACGATCGTATGCCGACTATCACATCTCCTTTAACTCACAGGGACCGCCCTCGTTTCATGCGGTCCTGTCGAAGTAAGGTGTAGTTTGATATACACTTCTGGAACTCTTGAAAATGCGAGCCCGCCAGGGAGCCGAAGTATGAAATGTAAACAGTTGCTTGCCATGGCATCATCCCTGGCACTGACTTTATTTGCGCTTGGCTGCAGTGGCGCGTGGCAACTGTCAGGAGCAGACCAGGGCCTCCCCGACTGGCCGCAGTGGCGTGGCCCTGACCGGACCGGCATCTCGAAGGAGACAGGGCTACTCAAAGAGTGGCCGGCGGGTGGCCCCCCTGTTCTTTGGTCGGTCGCGAACATCGGCGAAGGCTACGGTACCGTGGCTATCAAGGGGAATCGGATCTTCGTTCAAGGGACCAAGAACAACGATAGCGTCACCCATTGTCTGAACCGGGCGGACGGGAAGACGGTGTGGACAACCGCGCTGGGTTCGAGGCTGGAACACAGTAGGGGGCACGGGCCAAGAGGGACGCCGACTGTTGATGGAGAACGAGTTTACTCGCTGACTGAGACTGGGGATCTGGCGTGTCTGAAGACCGCTGACGGCAGCACCCTTTGGCGACGCAATATCCTGGAGGACTTCAAAGGGAAAAACATTTCTTGGCACATCAGCGAGTCACCGCTGGTCGATGGGAACAGGCTGATCGTGACCCCGGGCGGAGAGAAAGCGACTCTGGTGGCTTTGGACAAAATGAGCGGGGAGACCATCTGGACGACCGAGGATCTCAGCGATCGGGCTGGATACGCTTCCGGCCTGGTAGCTGACGTTGGTGGTATCCGAACGATCATGACCTTCACCGCCAGTGCGGCCATTGGTGTTCGCGCCAGCGACGGAAAACTGATGTGGCGATACGAGCCCGTGGCCAATGGCACCGCGAACGTCGCCACACCGATTCTTCACCACAATAAGGTGTTCTACAGCTCGAACTACAGGACCGGATGTGCGCTTCTCGAGTTGAGGCCCACGGAAAGTGGCCTGGTCGGCGCAAAGGAAATCTACTTCAGCCGAGATCTGATGAACCATCATGGTGGGGTGGTTCTGGTGAACGGCTACCTTTATGGTTACCATAACGCCATCCTGACTTGTATGGAATTCGAGACGGGCAAGGTGATGTGGAAGGACCGAGCTGTCGGTAAAGGCTCGCTGACCTATGCCGATGGGCACCTCTACCTATTGAGTGAAGACAATGTGGTAGGGCTAGCGGAAGCCACGACTGACGGCTACAAGGAGAAAGCCCGATTCGAGATCCAGGACCAGGGTTGGCCGAGCTGGGCGCATCCAGTGGTGTGTGACGGCAAGCTCTATATTCGCAATCAGGCGAAGCTCACCTGTTACAACATCAAAGAAACTTAAGTAGCACTCGTCATGGACCTGCAGTAACGAATGGACAAGGATGGCCGGCAAGCCGTGGGGGCAACTCTCCCGACACCAATGAATTCTTGATGCGCGTCCCCATGCCCGGCGCGGCCCGAATGACGGTATCGGTTCATTCTGTGGTCTGAAATCTCAATCGCAGGATCTTGTCATCCTTCGAGGATGGAGAAGTCGGCAAGCCACAGCTCGACTCCACACGAATACGCTCGGCACCTTGAATCAGAACAGCAGTGGTAGAATCGACGGCACAGGAGCGTCAGGGTGTGGCGAATGATGGGTTTGAGACTGCTCTTCGCAGTCGTGGTTACTGTGTTGGTTATGCAAGAGGCATGGTCCGGGACTGAAGGTTCCCGGTTGAGGCCATTGCCCAAGCTGGACCGGAACCTCCGGACTGGTCCCGCTGTGGGTGCCCGGATTCCGCGGTTCCAACTTCCGGACCAGAGTGGGAGACAATGGACCTACTCGGACCTGAAGGGGCCTCGGGGTCTGGTGCTTCTCTTCCACCGATCGGCCGACTGGTGACCCTTCTGCAAGGTCCAGCTGGTCGAGCTGGAGCAGCAACGCGGGGAGTTCCAGAGTCGGGGACTCCGGTTGGCCGCCGTCAGCTATGACAGTGTGGAGATCCTGAGCCACTTTGCCTCCAGAGCTAAGATCGGTTATCCCCTCCTTTCGGACGGGAACTCGCAGGTGATCCGGGCTTTCGGGATTCTTAACGAGAACTTTCCAGCAGAGAGTCCCTGGTTCGGAGTCCCATTTCCCGGGTACTACGTGATTGACGAGTTGGGAATCGTCCAGGCAAAGTACTTCGAGGAGGACCACCGGGACCGGTACACCTCCGCCAGTATCCTGGTCCGGGAGTTTGGGGAGGACGCCTCCGATCCCGGGGAGGTCCGGACGCCGCATCTGAAGTTGAGATGGTGGTCCAGCAATCCGGTGGTCCGAGCCGGTCAAAGACTGACCCTGGTGCTGGAGCTGCAGCTTGCCGAGGGAATGCACGCCTATGCACCCGAGGTGGAGGGGTACATCCCGATCCGCTGGGACATTCCTTCGGCGGATGGGTGGCTGGCCCATCCTGTCAGCTACCCTGAGGCAACCCCCCGCTACCTGCCGGCCATACAGGAAACCGTCCCCGTCTACGCAGGCAAGATTCGGCTTATGAGGGACCTGTCACTGGGAATGGTACAGGAGCTCGGGCAGGAGGAAGGAGGGATCGGCCTAGAGGGGGCGTTCCGTTACCAAGCCTGCGACGAAAAAGTGTGCTACCCGCCTAGAACGGTTCCCCTCAAGTGGACCTTCCGGTTGGAGGGCCTGGACCGTGTCCGTTCTCCGGAGGGGATGCGTCACCCCGACCCGTGAAAGTTGTCTTGGTGCTACTTTGCCGATCCACGACTCAGAACAGAGACGCCTGTGTCAGTAGCGGAGATCCTGGATGATATGATCAACAACGCCAAAGAAGGGGTAGTCCCCCAATGATCCCACAGCAGAATCTTCAGTTTCTGCACCGGACCGTTCTTCAAAATAAGAGGTCATTCGGTGCTTCTTCATGCAAGTGTTGTTGAGGGAGGAGTCCTGCCCACTGAGATTGCTTGAGACCCAGTGTACGGTTACCTCGGATACTCTCCGTCAGGAATGTTTCTTGCTTCGGACATGTTGGACGACTCAACAAAGTCCGGGAATCCATGTGAAATCAATGCTTTCCGGAGCTGCTGGGGAGAGTCAGCAACACTTCCCTTACGAAGCACCCCGCACAGGGCGAAATCAACCGAGCAATAGCAAGTTCATTTTTGGTCCTGCGGTCTGGCTGCGGGGACTGATACGGCCCGAACCGGGCTGGGGTCTAGCTTACATTGACTACTGTCAACAGGAGTTTTGCATCGCAGCTGCGCTCTCGGGTGACCCGGCGATGCTGGAAGCTGCGACCTCGGGAGATCCGTACCTAGCCTTTGCCAAGCAGATAGGAGCGGTGCCGCCCGATGCGACCAGGGAAAGCCACCCTTGGAAGCGGGAGATGTTCAAAGCGTGCGTCCTTGCCGTCCAGTACGGGATGGGGCCCAAATCCCTGGCTCAGAGAATCGGCCGGCCCGAGATCGAGGCAAGAGACCTATTGCGAATGCACCGGCAGACCTATCCCGTTTTCTGGCGATGGTCAGAAGCGGCGGTCGACTACGCCATGTTACACGACAAGCTATGGACCGTCTTTGGTTGGGAGATTCATGTCGGAAACGAAGTGAATCCTCGGTTTCTCCAGAACTTCCCCATGCAGGCCAACGGGGCGGAGATGCTACGTCTAGCTTGCTGCCTGGCAACGGAGCAAGGCATACGGGTCTGCGCTCCGATTCATGATGCGATCTTGATCGAGGCTCCGCTGCCGGAATTGGAGGATGCCGTTGCGGCGGCTCAGATGGCCATGACAAAAGCCAGTGAGGCTGTTCTTGATGGCTTTCAGATCCAGACAGAGGCAAAGGTGATCCGTTATCCGGAGCGCTATATGGACGAGCGGGGCAGGGAGATGTGGACGACCGTCTGGGAGATCATGGAGGAACTGGTTTAGAAGAGGTGTGCATGAGCGCACAGGTGACTGAGCGCTGGTGCAACAATACCTGTGCGCCAGCGCACACCCGTCCCATCTTATATATGTATCTCTTTAAAAAGTCTTAATAATAATGGATCCCAAGATCGACCCGAACCAGTTGCGACTCACCCCTAAGACGGCCTTTCAATCGACCGGGAGACTCCTTTCACAAGCTCCGCGAAGGAGGGCCAGGAGATTCGTTCGGGGGCCCATACCGTTGAGCTGGTTAGCAACTGCCGCCAGGCTTCCAGGAAAAGCACTGCATGTTGCCATCGCATTGAGGTTCCTTTCGGGACTCACGCGATCCGAGGAAGTCAGGTTGACTCAAACCACTTTGGACCTTTTTGGAATCAGGAGACACGCAGGCTATCGGGCTTTGTGGAAGCTTGAGCGTGCGGGGTTAGTCTCAGTTGCGAGACACCGGGGGCGAGCTCCGATGGTGAAACTCTTGAATCGGGGAGAAGAGGTGGCAGATGGATAGGGAAATGCACCTACCTTCAGAAACAAGAATACGTACCCCAGAAATAGAGGTCTTAAGGCTCCCATGATTGGAAAGCCGATTGCGCTCATTCAGGTCCCAAATCAGCGTCTGTTCGGAACTAAGGCTGCCGCCCGTTATCTGGGCGTCCACGAGCAGACCTTGAGGAAGCTCACCGACCTCGGCGAGCTTCCGGCTCTAAAAATGGGACACCGCCGCGTCTACCGCCTAGAAGATTTGGATGGGTACATCGAAGCTCTGCCCCGGTGGTATGATGGCGACGGCGAAAAATCCGGGACAGAAAGGAGGAAGCATGGGAATTAACCATGTACGGGACCACAAGGGTCGGTCCCGCATCCAACTGTCTAAACGATGGCCGGATGGGTCCCGGTTCCGGCGTTACTACCCGAATCCCAAAGCGGACTCTGGCGAGAATGGAAGCTTCGATTGTCGAGGCAACCTGGCGGGATCTGAAGCAGGAGCTACTGCATTCGCGGGAGAAGCCAACGAGCGTGGAGGAGTTCTCGAGGGTATTTCTGGATGAGCATGCGAAGGTCCGGATGCGATCTTGGAAACGCTACGCTCTTTCACTACGGTCCCTGAACCACAGTCTGGGCGCGATTTCTCTCGAAGGATTCAGTCGGAAGCATCTTCACCGCTATGTCCAGCAACAGGTTCGGATCGTCAAACCGAATACCGTCAATCGGGACATCGCCTGCCTCAAGAAGATGTTCTCCTTTGCGCTGGAGATCGGGACAATTGAACATCACCCTCTCGTGCGTTTCCCTCTGCTGCCCGTGGAAGAGATGGCCTTTAGGGTGATGACTGTCGAGGAGTTCAGGTCCCTGGTCCAGGCCATGGATCGCCCTTCTATTGCGGCTCTCGTGGCGGTACTGGGTGAGACGGCGCTCCGGAAGGGAGAGGCCCTTGCCCTCAAGTGGGATAACCTAGATCTGAAGAACAGGCTACTGACCGTCGGGTTTTCGAAGAACCGCAAGGTCCGCCATATTCCTCTGTCAGAGTTCGCTGTGGAGTGGCTTCTGAGGACGGTCCGGTACCTGAACTGCCCCTACGTTTTCGTCAATTCCAGGACGGGACGGCGTTGGGTCAACCCCGAGAAGGTGTTGGTCCGGGGTCGGCGGAGAGCGGGTCTCACCTGGGTGGGGTTTCATGACCTTCGTCGCTTTAGAGCGACACAATGGGTGCTCCGAGGAGTGGACCTGCGCACCGTGAAGGAACTGCTGGGGCATGCGGATATCAAGACCACCTTGCGCTACGCCCACTTTGCCCCTTCCCATGCGGTTCGCAGTATTCACCAAGCCCATGCGGATGAGCAAAGGGAACTCGATCAGAGCGGGCCAAAAGCGGGCGATAGGTCTAGCGTGCCTGGAGCGGTATCCTTGTAAGTCGTTGAAAAGACTAGCGCGCCCGGCAGGATTCGAACCTGCG
This sequence comes from Acidobacteriota bacterium, assembly GCA_965218775.1. Lineage (GTDB taxonomy): Bacteria > Acidobacteriota > UBA6911 > RPQK01 > JAJDTT01 > CAUZIZ01. Next base: position 84,768 of record CBDCLS010000004.1, read on the forward strand.
ACCTACGGATTAGAAGTCCGTTCGGAAAAAGTGCCGAATCGTTAGGAAACGTTAGGAAAAACAACCAGTTAACTGGGTTTTCCGCCGATCGAAAAGCATAATCATTAGGAAACATTAGGAATCGTAGTGGGAGACAAATGGGAGACAGTGGGATGCCGAAAACCGCTAACAAAGTCTCAAGGTTCACCAATCTCGCTCGCTACAATTGATTAGAATCGCAATAAGCGAGGCAATTGTATGCGCAAGCCAAGAAACCTCAGAGAACGGCTTGAAGCGTACATCCTGGAACGCACAGTAGATCATCCGTCTGTCGAGGCCATAGTGATGTTCGAAAATGGAGGACTCTGCTTTCGCCTCGCCGACAGGAGCAGACAACTGTACGGCAAGTGGTCTAGCTGGTTCGACAAGGACGGCCTCGCTGGAGGGCCAGATATGCTCCAGCTCGACCATGAGATCATAGTCCGCCTTAAAGAGCTTGAGGATGCCTGGGGATAGCCAGCCTCTCCGACCATTTCTACTGGGGAACCAACGTTTGCTTTGCTATCATCCTGGATAGCCAATCAGGTTCCCCATCTGCTGACTCCCGAGGAAATCGATCAGGCTGCTCAGAAGACAGTCAGTTACCGTCCACCGGGAGCATCCTGAAGTGTACTCAGGTGCTTAAGAAGGCAATCTTCCAACGCTCATCGGGATCATCGAACTTGACCTTTTCGGGGTCAAAGTGATCAGGATCAAATGAGCCTCCAGCCCAGGTGATCATTTCTTCGCGTTTCTGACCAGGGTCGAAGAGGGTGTCCAAGAACTCTTGATAGCCTCCAACCCCACCACAGTCCTCTGGTGGACAGTGTCGTTCACCAGCGATACATTTTGGAGTGTCACTCTCCTGTTCGAGGATCTCTTCCAGAACGACCTCATGCCCCCAGCCATCTCCAAAGTCGTACTCGTACTCTGCACGTACACCCTCACTTGAGAAGTAATCCGCAATCCAGAACTCCCAGCCTGGAAGTATGTCGAGTTCCCCATCTTCGTCAGGAATGCCAATCTCCTCAAGCTTGCTAGTCGCAGGATTCACTATCTGGAAGACGTGGAGGTGGCAGTCGAGCCAACCCATCGCATCCTGGATGGCCACGTGAAGGTCCCAAAAGCTGTAGTCAGCTGGAACCTGGATTCGTCGCCAGATAGGGGGTTCAATGCCCACCAGGGAGATCTTGAATTGGCGCACTTCGTTCAAATTCATCTGCCGAGTGGTTACCGATGATTCTCCGATGATAAGGCATCCCAACTCCATCCCGGAAATATCCCAAGTAAATCCCGACTTAAGTTTCTGATTCTACAAGGATATCCCAGGTATCCCAGGTATTTTACATTCCTAAGAGAGAATTCAAAATAGAAGGGTATATATAAGAAAGAATAAGTAGTGAGAAAAACCTGGGATTCCCGGGATCGGCCTTATTATTCAACAGGTTAAGCTGGGATCAGGTTGGGATTCTGTCGGGATTGAAGAGGGATGACACGTCGTTCAGTCCAGTGAGGGCTTCTTCGAGCAGGTTGTAATCCTCTTCGTTCATCAGGAAAAGGGTTCCTCTGGAGGTCTTTGCCATGGCCATAAACTCCTGTGGGTTCTTCGTGTTACCAAAGATCTTCCTTGGAGATCCCCAATAGACTTCACCTGGCTCAAGTTTCTTTGGAAGCCCTTCCTCGGAGAACAATGGGTCCAAGAACAAGTGTCCAAATCTATTTTTTATGAATCTACGCATGCGCTTTCGAAGTTGCTTAGGAGACTTCCTGAGGTGCTGTAAGTCACTAGGGAAATCGAATACTCCAAACGCAACCACCACAACTGGTTTCGTCCCGACGTTGGTGGCAGTCAATCGCCATTCCTCTACGGGCTTAGTCTTGTCGCTGTCAGAGACGAGTTGATAGCCCAAGTAGAGTCTTTCTCGCTCCTTGTATTTGTCCCATACTCTTAGTATCGCAACGATTGTTGCTACGATTGCTCCCCATGCCGCGACAATGTCCCTCCACTCGAATCCCATCTTTAGAGTCCCCTCTTGCCTCCTTGGGCTACTATCCAATGGTGTTTAACGAACCACCCAGTTAAGAAGAAGTATAGCTCGATCACGCAGGAAGGTAGATGCGGGGCCATGGGTGCTGGTGGAGGCTTGCGGGTGGTGGTGGACAGCAGGGCGAGATTAGCCTACCCGCTGATACCAACTTCGCACTTGAATTAACTACGTGACGTCAGGCACATCTTACATAATAAGAGCTTACTTTCATTCGGCGCGTCAGGAAACAAACTCCTCGCGCGTGTAGAGCAAGTGAGGGTCGAGAGGGTGATGGGGTAGAGAGATGGAGTCTCCCTACCTAAAACTCCCTTCCAAGACCCAGTGTACGGGGCTTTATCTCTTGAGTGCTCCGTCGCCCTCTCAACCTTCGAATCAGCGAGGAGATTCCGTCGAGAACTACACCCGGCCACAAGCCGTGGATTCTACGGGTCTTTGCCCGAAATACACTCTCGACGTTGGATTCTTTCTATTTTACGGCGCTCCCGACGGAAACTCCGCTCTCCATATCGGCGCTATAGAGCCTGCGCGATAGCAGTGCTCTCCAAGGTCGGAAGAATTCCCTTCCCACATCTCTATCTTGCAAAGAAATTGTAGAGCCAGCCCAATACCAGCCCACCCACAAAACCGTCCACGAGGCCGCTGAAGGTACCCACAAGGACCTGGCCAAACGAAGCTGTGCCTTGGTAGCCCGGATAAACTGAAGCAAGCATTTCCAGGAACGCAATGCCATAGGTCGGCCAGATCAGATTTGCACTGCCAGTTATGAAGACAGCTCCTCCCCAGAGCAGAGCAAGACTGAAGCCAAGCGCTCTCACATCAATTTTCATGGTTGTTCCCTCCATTGGCTCGTTCGGATTCTACAAGCGTAAAGGGGCGCACTTCGGTACACCAGTTGGCCAATGGTGGCCTCGCCGGCGCTCTGTACGCCGCCGATGACGACATCGTGATCGTCGAAAAACGCAGCGCAACCTTGCCCTCAAAGTGCCCCTAGATTGCCCTGAGAAGCCCCAGGATCGACGAGGAGAGTGCGGCTAGCAGGAACCCCCTTACCGAAAAGGGCGATTTCTGGCGATTTCAGACAGTCTGTTGGAAAAGCCCTAAAATCCTGAGCAATAGCAAGGGTTTGGCGCGGATTCGCGGCGACGCAGCCAGCCGGTTTTCTCGCGCTCTAGAGGCTCAAGCAAGCTGGACCAATTTCGGCAGCGCAAGATGCTGCTCGCTGCTGCCGTCTATTTCCAACAATATCCTAGTGTCTACTCCCAGAATCGAACCAATCGAGCCAATCGGACCGCAGGTGACTGGAATGGAGCACGCTTCTGGAGCAGGTCGTCGGGTTTGAGGAGGTAGAGGCCAGTAAGATACTGCACAATCTGGCAGCGTGGGATTTGCTGCGCTAGGGAGACAGCCAGCATATTGATTGAAGGCTGGATTTTGGTCGTCTCTTTTTCATTCGGGATATCCGTCCAGACATTCGCGTCGGGATTCTTGTTTAATTTTGCTTCTTGTCTAATAAAGTCGCTACTCGACTCGTTATTAAGGGGTGGAGGTGTTTCTATGAAGACGATGAGACTTGCCTTGCTCTTGGTTGCCCTTGTGACTGGGTCGGCTCTGCTCTACAGCCAGCAGGGAAAACAGAAGGACCCACCTGACGACATCACGTATCTGAAGCAGCGGATCACTGCCCTACAAACTCAATTCAACAGCCTGGAAAGTCGGCTAGAGGCACTGGAGCAGCAATTCCAACCGCGCATAGTCCCGGTTCAGAAACAACAGTAAGCCCGCGACTGACATCATTTTCTCCTTACACTGGGATCTCGGGTTTATCAGAAATAGACAGCTGCCCTCTAAGCAGAGCCGTCATGGCACGTGGTACTCATCCTACGCCTCAACAACCCGGGTCTCGGTAGTCCTGATGCAATAGTAATAAGCGAGGGGCTTGTGAGGCTTAGGGGGCTTTTCCTACTAGCTGTAGATATTTTTCTTTACCAGAAGTAGTGGTAAAAGCCCCTCAAGCCCCCCTAGCCCGGATTTCTCAAAGACAAGAAAAAGCAGTCAGCTCTATGTGATATAAAGTCTTTGTTATCAGATACTTAATAATCACAAGGAGCTGACTACTATGACCACAGAGTGTATCGCTTCCAAGCTGGAGTTTCAAGAGCTAGAAGGGCGCCGAGTCGAGGCAGAATTCAATGGGGGGCAGATCACCTCAGACTCCGGGGGGTTGCTGTTACGGGAGGTGGAGAGCCGCTATGGGTTCATTAGCGGCTTGGCCGCCTGCTTTGGGGACCGGCGCGATCCTCGCTTCACCGAGTTCAGTGTGGAGGAACTGGTGGGGCAGCGGATTTACGGACTGGCCCTAGGCTATGAGGATGTCAACGATCATGAGGAGCTCCGGGCAGATCCGCTGATGGCGGTGTTGGTCGGCAAGGAAGATCCCTTGGGGAGGGATCGGCGAGCGGAAGCGGATCGAGGCAAGGCGTGTGCGGGCAAGAGCACCCTCAATCGTTTGGAGTTGTCCTCGGTGACGCAGGATAAATATCGCAAGACGCCGGTGGATGAAGCCGCGGTCGAAGCGTTTTTGGTGGAGCAGTTCATTCGGGTGCGAGGCGGGAAACCGAAGGAGTTGGTCTTGGACCTGGATGCGACGGATGATCCGCTGCACGGAGAACAGGAGGGTCGTTTCTACCATGGCTACTACCGGTGTTACTGCTACCTGCCGCTGTATGTGTTTTGCGAGGGGTATGTGCTGGGGGCCAAGCTGCGGGTGTCGAACCTGGATGGCTCCGAAGGAGCGGTCCAGGAGATGGAGCGGATGGTGGGACAACTGCGGGCGAAGTGGCCGAAGGTCCGCATTACTCTGCGGGCGGACAGCAGCTTTGCCCGCGAGGCGTTGATGAAATGGTGTGAGGAGCATCGAGTGGATTACGTCTTCGGTCTGGCCCGCAATCAGCGCTTAGAGGGGGCCCTGGAGTCCGAGTTGGAACAGGCCCAGGCACTGCAACAAGCCAACGGCAGCAGCGCCCGAGTCTACAAGGACTTTCGTTACCAGACGCGCAAAAGCTGGAGTCAAGAGCGGCGAGTGGTGGGCAAGGCCGAGTACACGGGTAAGGGATCCAATCCCCGCTTTGTCGTCACCTCGCTGGGAGCGAAGCGGTGGCCCGCCCAAAAGCTGTACGAGGAGCTGTACTGCGCGCGAGGGGAAGCGGAGAATCGGATTAAGGAGCAGCAGCTAGAGCTGTTTGCCGATCGGACCTCGACGCACCGCATGAAGAGCAATCAGCTGCGCCTGTGGTTTTCCTCGGTGGCTTACAATCTGCTGCACACGCTCAGGTGTGTCGCTTTGAAGGGGACCCAGTGGGCGAAGGCGCAATGCCAGACGATTCGCCTCAAACTGTTGAAGATAGGAGGCCAGATTCGGGTCAGTGTCCGACGGGTGAGCTTGTCGCTGAGCGAGGGTTATCCTTACCAAACACTCTACGCCCAAACCTTGGCCCAGCTTCAACAGCTCGGCTGAGCGGAGGCAAACCGGAAATCCCAACCATCTGCAACTGAGGCGGCTGAGGTGTGTCTGAAAAACCGGTTTTCCGCCTTCAACATAGGTGTCACCAAGCTCTCGCACTCTACAGTGCCCTCAACTGAGACTTCGGCTCAAACCAGAGTCGAAAAATCGACTAAAATCAGCCTTTCTGCTTTCACTATGAGAAATCCGGGCTAGCCCCACAGGTAGGAGTATGTCGTCGGGTTTAAGGGGGTAGCCAGTGTGGGGTTTGCTGCGCTACAGAGTCAGCCAGTATATTCAATAGAGAGTATGGACAATCTGGCAGTTCTGCTTTTCATCGCTATCTGGTTCATCCTGCAATTCTGGCTCTTGCCCAAACTCGGTATCAAGACCTGACTGAGCAGCAACTGTGAGGGTCCTCACAGAACAACAAAGACTAACGATCCCGACGAATAGCTGCGCTGGCCATCCCACAGATCGGCGACTACACTACCCCTGCCGGGGTCTGGCTGTAGTCAGTGCTTTTTCTGAGCTGATAACGCGGCTCCGATTGCTAACCCTATTGCCACCCCAACTCCAACACCCACACCAACCTAGCTACCCATACTGCCAGATGCTGCTCCCATACCAGCTCCAATCGCTGAACCCATTCCAGCACCGAGAGCCAAACAAGCGCCAATTAGGTGGGACTTGTCCTGCGCCATGAACAATCTCTATCAGAATGGAACTCAAGGTGGTGACCACCTCTCCAGGAACGCTAGAAACGCCTCCTGGTTATATGAGCGCCCCTGCTCCAGCTCCGCCGTTCCCTGGGAATGGAGAAAGGTCCCCTCACTGTCCAGCACAAAGAGATGGGGATAGCCGGGAATAGTAGGATAAGGAGAGAGGAAGTCGGCATTGCGGTTTTCCTCGCTGAAGTTGACCTTCATGATCAGAAAGCCTCTTTCAAGGGCCGATGCCACGGCTTCGTTCTCGTGGACATAGCGATCCAGTGCCTTGCACCAGCTGCACCACTCCCCACCCACCTCCAGCAGAATACGCTTGCCTTCGGCTAGAGCCCGCTGCGTGGTGGCCCCGAGGTCCTTTTCAGGGTCTCTTGCAGGATCGTAGGCGGAGACGGAATAGAAAGTTGCAGCTCTCTCGTCAGACCCGCCTGCGGGCATCTCCGCAGAGCAGGCCATCTGTCCCAGCAGGGCTAGTGCGAGAAGCATTCCCTGATATCCGCTGGGCAGGTGACTCGCTGGGCTCATCTCAATTATCGGTGGGCACCAGCCGCTTGAGTTCTTCGAACCAGTTCACGATGACTTGAAGCTGATTCAGAATCCGTTTCTCCGGGACCATAACGAACCTCTGCCCGTCGGGCGTCACGTCATAGTTAGCGGGGAAAAACGACAAACTTGGTCTGGCGTAGGACCCCTCGAAAAGAAGACGGGGCGCTCCCACCTGGAGGCTGGGATTCGTTTCAATAGCAACCACCATCATCTTGTCCTCGCTCCGGTAGAAAAGCTCTCCGCTCTCCCGTGCCCACATCGGCTCACTACCTCCCGCAGGGGAGATCTGTTCCATTGCTTCGCCGCCAGGATACGGAGCGATATAAACCTCATTACGTCCGGAGCGATCCGAGGTAAAGGCCAACCACCGCCCATTGGGTGAGAAGGCAGGCTGGGTCTCACTGGCGGGGGTCGCTAGAAAGGGTTCCGGCTCCCCTCCAAGCGGAAGAAGCCAGATATCACTGCTTATGAGGGTCATCTGGACGTAGGCCAAGACCTTGCCGTCGGGCGACCAAGAGCAAGGCATGTCCAGTTGGAAACGAGGCCCCGGTGCTCTATCCGGAATGAGCTGGTCAGGCTCCCCGCTACCGTCAGCCGAAGTCTGGAAGAGGGTCCTCTTCCTCCAGAGTGTCGAACCAATATTCAGGGAAAAGGTCAGCTCTTTGCCATCGGGAGTCCAGACGGGTGCACCGCTGAGTTCTTGTACCAGGGGGCTCAAAATTCCCCGGGCGATTTCAAGGGTCCATATCTCACCTGCGAGAATTCCCCCCAGATTGAGGGCAAGGTGGTGGCCATCGGGTGACAGGCGCGGCACGCTGGCGACTCTTGAGGGTGTCGTCAGCAGCTCGCCGCGACCTTGGCGATCCACCCAGACCGGATCGGAGCTTTGAGAGGGTAGGAAATAGATCAAGGTGCCGTTCGGCGAGACCAAAAAGTCATTGATCCCGTCTAGCGATCCCAGGCGGACGGGCTCTCCCGTGACCTCCAGCCGGTCCACGTCAAAGGCGACGACCATGTGGACCAGGGGGACCTGAGAAGTCTTGTAAATGAGGTGACCACTAGGAGAATAGGTAGGGTAGCCTCCCTGCAGGACCGTCCGCCACTTTCCCGTTTCCAGGGAAAGCATACCGAGTGGGGATCCACGAACTCCGCCGCCTGCCCGCACATCAAAGACAACAGCCTTTCCGCCGGGCAAGAACTGGGGAAAGGTGTGCTCCAGTTCGTTCTCTTCCTGATTTGGAGTGGTGATATTCTGGGGAGTGCCCCCCTGCGCTCGCACCTGGAAGAGTCCGCCTGGCCCTCTGGTTCCAAAGACGATGTCCCCATCCGGCCCCCAGGTCACTCCCAGAACCTGCCAGTCTGTCACATCACAGATCACCTGGGGAGAGCCGCCAGCCAGAGGCACTTTCTTGAGCTGGTCGTCGGCATGAAAGCCGACCCAATTCCCATCTGGAGAGGGAAAGAGGCGGCTGGCTCCTTCCGTCCCGGCTAGGGCCCGAGTTTCGGTTTGATCCAGGCGCCGGTGGTAGATTTTTTGCTCTCCTCTCTCAACGCCCAAATAGACGAAATCCGGGCCGCTGGGAGAGATAGCCATTCTGGCCCCGCCCTCGGTTACTGGATCGTAGTCTGAGGGTAAGCTGAGTGTGAGGCGCTTGACGGGTGCGGGGGTGGGGTGCTGCCAGAAACTCCAGGCGATGACTCCGCCTGCGAGCAGTGCCGTGATGCCTGCGCCGAGGATTATCCAGCTCCACGTGGAGGCCGCCCGCTGGGCTGGGCTGGGTGCTTCCAGGGGTTCCTGGGTAGCGTGTGCGATCTCGATCCGGGCATCTCCAATGTCGCGGAACCGCAAATGAGGGTCCTTTTCAAGACACCTACGAAGCAATCTCCGGATGCCCCTGGGAGTGCCCTCAGGTAGAGCCTCCCAATCCGGATCTTTGTGAACAACCGCACCCAGGATGTCAGTAACAGTCTCACCGCCGAATACCTGGCCGCCCGTCAGCAGTTCATACAACACACAACCAAAGGCCCAGATGTCCGTTCTCTTATCCACCGGCTTCCCACGAGCCTGCTCCGGGCTCATGTAGCCTGCCGTGCGCAAGATCATGCCGACATTCGTCATCTGATCCGTTCGTGTCGGCGAATGGCTAAGATCAGCAGCAGGGATTTCGTCTTGTAGAGCCTTAGCAAGACCAAAGTCCAGGACCTTGACCTTCCCTTCGGGCGTGACCTTCACGTTGGCCGGTTTCAGATCCCGATGAATGATGCCCTTCTCATGGGCTGCTTCCAGCGCCTCAGCAATCTGGAGGGCAATCTTCAGGCTCTCCTCTACGGAAACTGCTCCCCCCTTGATGCGCTCAGCCAGTGTCTCCCCTTCTACCAGCTCCAACACCAGGGCGTGCTTGTCGGCGGAATCTTCCAGACCGTAGATGGAGGCGATATTGGGATGATTCAGCGATGCCAGTACCTGGGCCTCGCGGGAAAACCTGGCCATGCGTTCCCGGTCTGCTGCAAAGGCTTCAGGCAGGACCTTCAGGGCCACATCGCGGTTAAGCTTGGTATCGGTGGCACGATACACCTCGCCCATGCCGCCTTCGCCGAGTTTGGAGGTGATCTTGTAGTGGGAAAGGGTCTGACCGATCATGTTCAGTTCACAGATTGATTACGGGAACGAACTACGTTGAACTGGCGTATCCTGCTGGTCACCACTCGGTTGCCGAACTCCAGGTGCAGCCCACAGGCAGCCACGATGTCCACCTTGATGGCCGACCCACCCCAGGTACAGCCATTGATGTGGGTCCTCAGTGGGGACAGGCCCCCTTTATCCACCCATCCCCCTGAAATCGCATACTGCCCATTCTTGAGTACATGGATGGAGTAGGTGGAGTTGCAAGTGGTGACTACCACCCGATCGCCGAAGCGCAGGTCATTTTTCCGTACCGCTGCTACCTGATCCGTCTGCTGAACAATAGCTCCAAGAGTTCGCTGGGCTTGACTGTTCACTGTCATGGCTCAGTTGGTCGGCACCAGCCGCTTGAGCTCTTCGAACCAGTTGAGGACGACAGTCAACTGCGAGCGTGCGGAGGCTTGCTCTTCGACGTCCTTCAGCATCAGGAAGCGCTGTCCGTCGGGGTCAATGTCGTAGTTTCGACCCGCTGCCACGCTGTAGCTTCCGGTGAACAACAACTCGGGACTTCCCGCCTTGAAAGTGGGCTCGGTTTCGACACGCACCACCATCATGCGATCACCGCTGCGATAAAACAGCTCTCGCCCGTCCGGTGCCCACAGGGTCGAGACTCCCCAATCACCTGAGATCTGCCACTTTCCTTCCTCCACGTTGGGAAAGGGGTGAACATAGATTTCATCGCGCCCGGTCTCATTGGAGCGATAGGCAATGAACCGGCCATCGCGGGAGATCTCTGCACGGCTTACGGGGCTCACGTCCTGCAAACCAGTTGAGTCCTGGTAGCGGCCTCGGAAAAGCATCTTCGCGATGGGCTCAGCCCCCAGCGACACTATGCCAATGCCGCCCCCGGCGCCTGTCCCCCATTCTGAGAAAACCAGCCTCTTGCCATCAGGGGCGAAGGAATAGGGGTCTTGGTGGTTTGGACGCGTAGTGAGTTGCTCGACCTGACCTGTACCGTCCGCCCTCTTCCAGAATAGGTCACTCCCCTCTGCACCCTGGCGGCTGGAAGAGAACAACAGTCGTTGACCATCCGGGGTCCAGACCGGGCAATCGTCACGAGCCGGATCGAAGGTGAACCGACTGAGTGTCTCGCGGACCAGATCATAGATCCAGATCTCGCCGTCAAGATCTGTCTGACCGATAACCACGGCCATGCGCCTCCCGTCTGGGGAGATCCGGGGAAAACGGTAAGAGTGCGGCTCTGCAGCCAAGGGTTCCTCCTGCCCCTCCCGATCCACCCAGACCATGCGCCTGGAAGAAGCTGGACCTCCACCGGGCAGATAAACAAGAGTTCCGGTCCGTGAGAAATCGAACTGGGCCTCGGAGATTACTGGCTGTGACCTAACGCCTTCCAGGATCGCAACCGGCGAGTCTGTCAGCTCCAGCCGATCGAGATCAAAAGGTGCAGCAAAGAGGGTGGCCTCTCGCATGAACACCAGGTATCCCTTGGGGAGATAGCGGCCACAGTAACCGCCTTGCTGAAGGACTCTTCTTTCGCCCGTCTCCAGAGACTGGACTACAAGGTTCCAGGGGTTCCCACTGTCACCGGCACTGAAAAGCACCCATTCGCCGCCCGGCAGAACCTGAGGGAATCGATGGGCCTCCTCGCCGTTTTCTCTGTCCGGGACTGTAACCTCTTCGGGCATGCCGCCAGCGGCGGGAACTCGTGACAGGCCGCTGAAGATCGACCGAGCAAAGACGATGGTGTCATCGGCAGCCCAGCTCGCCCCTTCCATCCCCCTGGGTGACACATCACACAAAGTCAGCGGCGTCCCACCCGAGAAGGCGACCTTTTTGAGTTTTCGATTGGCGCCGAATCCCACCCACTGACCATCGGGAGAGAAGAAAGGACTGTGTGCCCCTTCGGTTCCAGCCAGAAGCCTGCCTTCCAACTCATCAAGGGATCGCACATAGAGGTTGATCCTTTGGGATTCTATGACCGCGTAGGCCAGGCGCTTGACGTCGGGAGAAATGGCCATGGCGGGGCCAGGATTTGTGTGCAGAGATTGGTCGGGGGACAACTCGAGACGAACTCGCATCGGGGTTGGTTCTACCGGATCGGTTGCCTGCCACTGCCAGAGCAGCGAAAGCAAAAATGCGACCGCCAACAGTCCGGCAATTCCCCAGGGAAGAATCCGGGACACCGATCTTTCCACGTCGGGTGCTGTTTCGAAGGAATCCTCGCTGCCAGACGCCAGCTCAGCCAGATCAGTCCCCACCTCATGGACGGACTGGTAGCGCCGGTCCGGCTCCTTGGCCAGCATCTTCCTCACCGTGTGCTGAAGGAGCACCGGAGTGCTGTCCAGATGTTTGGTGACAGCGGCGGGGACTTTATTGAGGATGGCGTTGGCGGTCTCAACAGGGGTGTCCTTCCTGAAAGGATGAACCCCGGTGAGGATCTCGTAGAGGACCACGCCGAAGGAGAAGATATCTGAACGGGAATCCACCTCCTGACCTCGAACCTGCTCCGGAGACATATAAGGCAACGTGCCCAGCGTGGCCCCCGTATCGGTCAAGCTGGAGCTGAACGTTTCGTCGTGACTCTCCGCACCTTCAGCCGGGATCATCCGCTTTGCCAAACCAAAGTCCATCACCTTCACGTGGCCTTCTGGTGTGAGCATGATGTTGGCGGGCTTCAGATCCCTGTGGACGATGTTCTGTTTGTGGGCCGCCTCCAGGGCCTCGGCGATCTCTGTCGCCTTCTGAAGGGCATCCTTCAGCTCCAGTGGACCCTTCGACAATCGGTCCTTCAGAGTCTGCCCCGCTACGTACTCCATCGAGATGAAGGACTGCTCCCCATCTTCGCCGACCTCATGGATGTGGCAAACGTAGGGGTGATCCAGAGCCGCTGCAGACTTGGCTTCTCGCAGAAAGCGTTGCTGCGCAACCGGGTCCTGCTGCATTTCCTGGGAGGGGAATTTGAGGGCGACCTTGCGATCGAGGGGACCGGTGTCGTGGGCTAGATACACTTCGCCCATCCCGCCCTCACCGAGTTTCTCCAGGATGCGATAGTGCGAGATGGTTTGGCCGATCATACGAATAGGACTTTCCCCTCATCCTACGCCGTGGCAAGCTGGGTCTCAATACTCGTGATGGGATAGTACCCTGTGAGGGGCTTGCGGGGCTTGAGGGGGTTTGCCTACTAGTTGTCAGAAAAGTTTTTCCCTGAACCGAGTACCAGAAGTCCCTCTAGCCCCGCTAGTCCCGCAATTAGGCCAGCTTCTCTTACTCCGTCAAACTACCCAATCGGTCTAATCAGCCGACGCAGCGCAGGAATGCTCAACTTCTCTCCTCCGCGATGGAGCATCCGGTGACAGTTCGCGCAGACCAAGGTCGCTGAGCCTGGTGCGCTGCCCGGGTCGCAACTGAGAGAGCGGAACAATATGGTGGCACTCGATGAAGCCCTCACCGACACTTCCGTAGAAATCTGAGAAGTTAAAGCCGCAAACATCGCAGCTCAGACGGCCTAGCTCTTCGAGAACCTGTGCTTTCTTCCTCTTGACCAGCGAAGAGTTGCGCTCCCTGGTTCTGTGCAGTCGAAACAGGACCTTCCCCTCGGGGGCTTCTTCATCTTCATCACTCGATTGCGCCGCCGAAATTTTGGCGTTCGACCTGATCGCCAGCGCTACCTTGCGCAGTCGCAATCTATCGTCGGCGAATTCGTCCCACACAACTTGCTCGTATCTGCCACCCCGCGTTAGACCCGATCCAGTGTAGGCAGGGTCCAAGCGGAGAAAGTTACACAGCTTCATGTAGACGCCGTTAAAGGAAATCTCCCTGCGGACGCTGCAGCGCCTCCTGGGGCATGACCACCTCACCACCACGCAGATTTATCTCAACCTCTCACCCGAGAAGGTGGTGAGGTGATGCGGAAACAGGGTGTCGCCTTTTCTAGCTGAAAGCGACATGCCCTTGCCGAGGCTCGGCTCTCCGTGGATCCGTCGTGGCCTGGAAGTACATCAACCTGCACGGCGAGTAACGATTGCGCCGACAAAGCTCCAGGATTCGGTCGGTCTGGATAGAACACAGGGGGCCGAAGCCCCCTGTGTAGTGAGAAAAGGAAGTCCATCAACCCTGATGGAGGTTTCCGTTTACTCTCATCGGTACTACGTGAGGGACCTTTAATGTTTACAGTTTAGCGTCTACTACTAAAGATCTAAACCTATCTTCCCCTAAAGTTTTCCCCCCTGCTGTCCGAAAAGATTCCGTGAGGAAGGACTTTTGAAATCAGAAAGTATCTCGTTCGCTTAACAACTTAATCTTTGCAGACCCACAGCGAAAGGGCCACCTGTGCGCGAAAGGCACGGGGCGCAAAGCTGAGACCTAAGTCGCCGCGGCGATAAGGTCGATCAGTTGCCGAAAGTGGATTCGCGAAACCCTAGAGGGTATCGTTATGAAACCACTTTGCTTACGACCCAGGATCAGTCCACTGTTTGTGGCTTTTCCCCTCATTTTTCTCTTAGTAACTTTTTCTTTCGCCGGTCCCATTCCAAAGCATGTGGCCGGCAAGCTCCCTCCGGTTCTGGCCCAGGAGCTGGAGCTTCTTTTAGCCAATCCGGTCTACGACTATCCCATTCCGGTTCTGGTTCAACTGGATCCGGACTTCTTTGATCACGGCAAGAGAAAACGCCCTGATTCCATTCCCCTGGGACTCGTGCATGCCTATGCCACTCGCCTCCCCGCTCAGGCCATCTTCGGGGTTTTGCATTCCCCCTTCGTCCAGTATGTGACCGTGGATGCAGTCCTCCGGCCCCACTCCAATCCTCTCACCTCCACCATTGGCCTGGAGCAGGACTTCGTCGACGGACAAGCACGCAACCAGTTGGGCTACCAAGGGGAGGGAATAGTCGTGGCGGTCTTTGACTCTGGAATCACAAAGCATTCGGATCTGACCGGGAGCAGCCGCAACGTTGCGTCGGTGGATTTCACCTCAGGCTCGCCCGTCGTCCGCAATACCGTCCAAACTACCGATGGGTATGGTCACGGAACTCATGTGACCGGAATCATCGGAGGGAATGGCCTCAACGCCAGCGAAAACGATATCTCGGGGGTTGCTCCCCTGGCTGAATTTGTCCAGGTCAAGGTTCTCGATGATGCGGGTCTGGGGCTGACAAGCAATCTGATAGCCGCCATTGATTGGGTCGTACAAAACAAAGACCTCTACAACATCCGCGTGGCCAATCTGTCACTGGGTCATCCAGCCGTGGAATCCTACGTCACTGATCCCCTGTGCCAGGCGGTTCGGGCGATGGTGGAGGCTGGGATTGTCACGGTGGTTTCGGCGGGCAACCTTGGAAGGACCGCCGAGCATCCCGAAGTGTGGGGTGGAATCACCAGCCCCGGCACCGAGCCCACCGTGATCACTGTGGGTGCGGTCAACACCCAGGGTACCCTGACGCATTCCGACGATATTGCCACCAGCTACAGCTCCCGCGGGTACACTGTGCCCGATGGACTGTTCAAACCCGATTTGGTCGCTCCCGGCAACGGGATTCCTTCTCTTCAGGCGAGGAACTGCTATATCGGGAGTGAATACCCTGAGCTGAAGATCGGGAGAAACTACCTGTCCCTGAGCGGCTCCAGCATGGCCACGGCCTTCGTGGCAGGCACCGCGGTCTTGATGCTGGAGGCCAATCCCGCCCTGCACCCCAATCTGGTCAAGGTAATCCTGCTGCTGACGGCCAGCAAGATGGACGACGTCCATCCCCTGGAGCAGGGCAATGGGTTCTTGAACGCCTACACGGCGGTCAAGTTGGCCGAAGTGGTGGATGTGGCAAGCAAGACGGTACTAGCCAACGTTGATCCTCACTGGGTCCTCGAAGGCGAGAATGGACCGGAAGAGATCTGGGCGGGAGGCGCCTTCGTCTTCGGCGATCAGGTTGTCTACAGCAACCTGGTCGCACCCGGTACGGGCCTTTGGGGCAACAGCATTCTGTGGTCCGATTCGATCCTCTGGTCCGATTCCATCTTGTGGTCGGACAGCATTCTCTGGTCGGACAGTATCCTCTGGTCCGATTCCATTCTGTGGTCGGACTCGATCCTCTGGAGCGACTCGATTCTGTGGTCGGACTCGATCCTCTGGAGCGACTCGATTCTGTGGAGTGATTCCATTCTCTGGAGCGATTCGATCCTGTGGTCAGACTCCATTCTCTGGAGCGATTCCATTCTCTGGTCAGACTCCATCCTGTGGTCGGACAGCATCCTCTGGTCGGATTTCGCGGCGGACAATTAGTCAGGATCAGGGAGCGAACGATGCAAGGCACGTATCGATTCACGAAACCAGACGATCACAGCCGAGGTGAAGAGCCCAATGGGCACAGATCCTCCGCGAGCTTTCGGTAGGTCACAGATGAAACAAGACAAAACATTCTTTTTCAAAGATCCAATACCGGTGTCAGCCAGACTCTACGTCCTGGCCGTCATCGCCCTGGGACTTGTGGTCGCCCTGTATTGCCTTTCTCGGATTGCTGCTGAAGCGTCCTGGCAGTGGCTGTACCTGGCGGGCTTGACCGTTGTCACCAGCTGTTTTGCCACCAGGATTCCGTTGAACCTCGGCAGAAAGGGTTCGCTGTCGATCAGCATCAGCGACTTTTGTATCTTTGCTGCCTTGTTGCTGTTCGGCCCTTACGTCGCCGTGGTCATTGCCATGATTGAAGCGATCATCAGCAGCCTTCGAGTCAAGATCAAGAGACTTTACAAGTACCTTTTCAATCTAGCCCAACTGGCACTAGCTGCCTTTGTCTTGGGTAAAGTTTTCTATCAGCTCTTGGGCGGGACAATTCCCCTAGATTCGACTCAAGGGTTCGCTGGTCCCGCACTCCTCGTGAAGATTCTGTCCTGTAGTTTCCTCTACTTCATCCTCAATTCAGCCCTGGTGGCCGTGGCGGTGGCGCTCGTGTCGATGTAGTCCCTGACGCTCTTGTGGAAAAGGAACTTTCTCTGGGCCTCGCCCACCAACCTCTTCAACGCCTCAGTGGCAGCCGCGGTGGCTTTCCTCACCACCCAACCCATTGCTTTTGCCATCGTGTTAGGAGTCCTCCCGCTGATCTTATGCACCTATTATGTTCAGTGCATCAACCTGTACCGCCAGCGGGTGCCAGTAGTCGACTGATCCTCAGGGAGGAACCTGGGTCAACACACGGCCTTTCTCCCGGAGGCCGCCGTTTCAGTCTGGATGCAAGATTCAGAATGTTGTCACAGCTATATGCCCGTGGTTTTCCCGAGTGTAGCGAGCGTGAAAAAGGTATTACGATGTGAGCCAGAAGACGATCCACAACGTCGTCAACCAGAAGACGTGGAGGCATGTTCACTGAGTCCGACTCGAACAAAAGATGTCGCCTGGTGATCGCTCCACTATGCGATGAGGGACTGTCGCTATTTTAGATCACCTTCGCCCCAACCTGATCCACTAGCAGACCCATCTCCACATTGTCTATGTGAAGCACCACGACGCGGGTTTCCTCTGAGCATTCAGT
Source organism: Acidobacteriota bacterium (assembly GCA_965218775.1). Lineage (GTDB taxonomy): Bacteria > Acidobacteriota > UBA6911 > RPQK01 > JAJDTT01 > CAUZIZ01. Next base: position 101,762 of record CBDCLS010000004.1, read on the forward strand.
GGCTTCCATACCAAGCTTCAATCGAACATCCACAATCGGGATCTCTCGGCCGCAATGATGGATCACACCAAGGGCAAAACTTGGGGTGCCGCGGAGTTTAGTGATTGGCTTCGGCCTGATAATCTCCGTGACTTTGAAGGGAGCATTAGGCTGTAATCTGGAGGATTTTAGTTCGTCCATTTCTTCCCATCTCGCCTTTCCTTTCTCCCTTCTCACAAGATCAGTATCGTCATGTGCAAACGGATCTTTAATGTTTTCCATTTAGCATCTAATACTAGATGTATAGGTTAAGAAGATCTTCCCAATAGGGACAGATCAGAGGCTTGATGAGCCCCGATCGCAAGGTCGGGACTCATTGCCTTTGCCCTTCGAGATCAGCCTCGATTCGGGGCGGTTTCATCATTTGAAAGAGAGAACCTAATGCTCCCGCCTTCTTGAGGAGATCCACACTGTAACGCGTCACAATTTTCCCTCCCATAGGACGGCTTTTCTCTCAGATTCAATCCGGGCCGACAAGAAGGCATTGTGAGGAATCCGAAGAAGGGACCTTGACAGAGGTCCTTCTGTGTTGGACGGATCCAAGGGGGGAGGAGTGCGTTTAGAGTATCCTACCGCTGAGAGGGAAAGGGGCAAGGGAGCAGAGAGCTCCCGGCGTTGAAGTTAAGCACCGCCGGGAAGCTCTCGGCAAGACCCTCTAGATGTCTGTCTGTACAACCGAGGAGGTCTCGATGCAAATCCTACACCCGTTTGCGGGTTCGGTCCAAGCGTACGCACAAGAACTGGCGGAGCCGGATCGCTATCGCCCGGGTGGCTGTCCCCTGTGCGGGGCGAAAGAAGCGCTGATCGGGCACGGATTTTACGGCCGCACCCTGGTGGCGGAGGACTTCGACGGCTGGATTCGGGTGCGCCGTTACCTGTGCCGGCTCTGTCGGCGAACCGTCTCGCTACTGCCGGAGTTTGTCTTACCCTATGTGCGTTTTGCGATCAGCGTCATCGGCCGGTATCTGGAGGCGCGGTTGCTGGAGTCTCGGACCCTAGGGCAAGCGGCTCAGCAAGCGGGCCAGGAGCAGATGCCCTACCAGCGAGGCCAGGGCTGGGTGACGCGCTTTCGCCGTCAAGCCCGATGGCTCTCGGCCAGCCTGGTGGCCCTGACGCGAGCCGTCGCCGCGCCGGGGGTCGTTTCCCGGGCACTGCGGATGCTCCAGATCGCGGGCTGGATCCGCTCCCACCGCTTTCTGTTTTCTCAGCTGCGGGTGCACCTGCTGGGCTGGCCTCGTTCTCTGGCTCCGGACGGGCGATCTCGCCGACTGGCTTCGGGCAACTCGCTGGCGGGGACCCACCCACACAACACTTGCGTGGAGGGATAGGGCCGGGCCGGCGTAGCCTTCTTCCCCAGGAGGAAAAAAGGCTATGGATCCCAAAAGCGAAAAGATTGCTCTGTTTCGATACGCTCTGATTGCCCCCCTGGTGCTGGAGGTGCTGCCCCACGGCGAGTTGACACGACGGGCCCGGGAGATCGCCGCCCGCTCCTACGAGATCCCCTTCTCCCCTCGCACCCAGGTCTCGGTCGACACGCTGCTGGATTGGGCCCAGCGCTATCGCTTGGAAGGGGTGACGGGCCTGGCCCCCAAACCCCGCTCCGATCGCGGCACCTCACGGGTCCTGACACCGGAACTAGCGGGGATGATCGAGCGCCTCAAACGTGAGAATCCCTACCGGACCGGAGCCACCCTACTGCGGGAGCTGGCTCTGTGCTCCAACGAGAGAAAACCGCCCCTTTCCGCTTCCACCCTCTATCGGTTCCTCAAAGCGCGCGGTTTGACGGCCCGCGAGCTGCTCAAGCCCGCGCCCGGGCGCAAGAAGTTCGAGGCCGCCTCGGCCAATGAGATCTGGCAATCCGACCTGCTCCATGGGCCCTACGTCCTGCGAGCAGGAGGGGGCAAGCGCCAGGCCTTTCTCTACGCCGTTCTGGATGATGCCAGCCGCCTCATCCCCCACGCTCAGTTCTACTTCACGGAGGGCCTGGACGCGCTCCTGGACTGTCTGCGTCAAGCCGTGAGCGCTCGGGGCCTGCCCTTGCGTCTGTATGTGGACAACGCCAAGGTCTACCGCTCCGGACAACTGGCCTCGATTGCCGCCTCCTTGGGGATCCTCGTCGTTCATACCCCACCCTATCAGCCCCAAGGACGAGGCAAGATCGAGCGTTGGTTCAAGACCGTGCGCACTCAGTTTCTGGCCAATCTCGATCGCCAGCGCCCCCTCACTCTGGAGCAACTCAACGCCCGCCTCTGGCGCTGGGTCGATCGGCACTACCACCGCTGCCAGCATAGTGCGCTGGGCAGGACACCGCTACTGCGCTGGCAGCGCGATATCGAGAAGATCCGACAGATCCCGCCCGCCACCGATGTCCGCCGCCTGTTTTTCCATCGGCTCCAGCGGGTGGTGCGCCGCGATTCGACCTTTCGCTTGCAGAGCCAGTTCTACGAGGCGCCGGCCCAGCTGGCCGGCCAACGTCTGGAGATCCGCTTCGATCCGCTCGATCTCTCCCAGGTCGAGCTGTATCGGGACGGGAAACTCCAGGGGCAGGCCCGTCCCGTCGATCCCGTCGTCAATGCCTCCCTCCCCCGCGCCCAAGCCGAGGCGTCGGAGCCCTCCGATCCGACCGGGATCAACTACCTCGAGTTGCTTCAAGACGACTCGAAGCCCGAGGAGGACTAAGCCATGTTCGAGACTTTCTTTGGATTCAAGACGACTCCCTTCAGCGCCGATGCCGATCCCCGGCAGCTGTTTGAATCGGCCGCCTGGACTCAGATGTCCGCCCGCTTACAGTTTCTCGTCGATTACCGCGGCGTGGGTTTGTTTACCGGCGAGGTCGGGGCCGGCAAATCCACCGCCACCCGTACCCTGCTGGGCAACCTCAACCCCAATCGGTACAAGATCCTTTATCTGCACTGGTCTTCCGGCTCCCTCCTGGACCTGTTGACCCTGCTCGCTCGCCAACTGGATTTGCAGCCGGCTCACCGCCGCGCCGACCTGGTGCATCAGATCTCCGAGGCCATCGTTCGCCTCAACCAGGCCAAAAAACAACATCCCTTCCTGGTCCTGGACGAGGCCCACCTCTTAAACCACCAGACCCTGGAGCAACTCCCCTTGTTACTGAACTTCGAGATGGATTCCTGCCCCTATCTTTCCCTGGCCCTGGTGGGACAGGCGCTCCTGCGGCGGACCCTCTCCTTGCAAGTCCACGAACCCCTACGCCAGCGCATTGCCGTGCACTACCATCTGGAGGGCTTCTCCCGCTCGGAACTGGAGGCTTACCTGGCTCAGCAGCTTCAGCTCGCGGGGGTCCCCGAACCGCTCTTTGACGACAGCGCCCGCCAGGCCCTGTATCAAGCCACCAAGGGCTTACCCCGAAAGGTCAACAAACTTTGCCTGGCGGTCTTACGCCTGGCCGCTTCACGTAAAAGCAATCAAGTCGGTGAAGCCCTGGTTCTGGAGGCCGCCCCGGAGGTCTTACTGTGAGCGCCCCGTCCCAAACGGTCCTGTCCCTCTCCCAGCTGATGCGCTGGAATCCCACCCCCGATCCGGCCCTGATCGGGCCCTCCCTGCTGCCGGCTCAGGGGATTCTCTTCGTGGGCGGTGAGCCCAAGGTGGGCAAGTCCCTGCTGGTCGCCAACTTGGCCTTGGCCCTGGCGGCCGGCTCTTCCCGAACCGGCTTTGACATTCCCGCTCCTGCTCGGGTCCTGCTCTGTCAGTTCGAGCTTCCCCTGGAGGCCTTTGCGGCTCGATTGGCTCAGATGCGCCAGACGCTCGGCTCGGCCGCCGATGACAATCTCTGGGTGGATACCTGCGCCACCGGGCATCTCCTGAGCACTCACGACGGTCTGAATCATTTTCTGGCCGCCGCCCGCACGGCACAGGCCCAAGTCCTCGTGCTCGATCCTCTCTACTCCGCTCATGATCAGGACGAAAACGACACCCGCGCCATGGCCGCTTTGTGCCAGAGTTTGCTGCGCTTGCGCCAGGCCTCCCAAGCCGCCCTGATCGTCGTCCATCACGTGCGCAAATCCGTCGCTCGGCACGAGGTCGGAAGCGCCCTTCGCGGCTCCAGTGCCCTGCACGCCGTCGGCGACAGCTATCTGTTACTGCGGCGCCCTTCGGCCCTGCCCAACTCCCTGGAACTGTGCTTTCAGTTCCGATACGCCCCCGCCCTCTCTCCCCGTCGGCTCCGTCTCGATCCCGCCACCTTATGGTTTCACCCCAGCGGCCAAGCCCCCACCCCGGCTCCTTCCCGCCGGAAGGTCCAAAGCACCGATGTCCAGGACGCGCTTCATCACCTGGGGGCTAGCGCCGGCTACAATCAGCTCCGGGATCAGATCATGCGCACCTGTGATTGCTCCAAGCGCACCGCTCAGCTCGCCATGACCCAGGCCTCCGAGCAGGGACGCATCCTTCGGGACCAGGGCCGCTACCGTCTTCCCCCCGACTTTGCCGCCGGGTCGCGCCGCCGGCAAACCCCGCCTGCGGGTTGAAGCAGGCCCGAGGGCTGACGCGACGGAAGCTGAATCTCAGCCTTCATCGTTCGGCCTCGCCCCGCCAGAGCGGACTCTTTGGCGGGGCCTTTTTCTTGCTCCCCCCAATCCCCCTCAGCTTTCGGAGCCGAAGCCCTCGGCCTATCTATGCGACGTGGCCCCGACGACGCCGTCGGGGCGTTCCGCTCTTTCCTCAGCCTTCGCTCAAGCCTCCCCACAGCGGGATAGGATACCCTTCGCCCCTACCCACGGAAGTATCCTATCCTGGCTTTCCCACACTTCTTCCAGACCCCTTCGGAAGGCAGGCTCTAAATCGAAAAACTTGGCGGAATTTATCCTGCGAACTCAAAGGGCACGAACGTGACGCGTTACACCACACCGACAGTGTGACCGTGTTCTTTGGCCAACCCTCACCGTTGCGCGCCAGCCTGCTTTAGCAAGTCAGCGATCTGGAGGTGCCTGTTTTCAGTAGCCAGTATCAAGGCGGTCTGCCCCTGGGCCGATGCGTTAACATCCGCACCAGACTCCACCAGCACGTGTGCGGTGACGGTATGGCCTGCGGCCGCAGCGAGCATCAGAGCCGTCCAACCAAGAACATCTGAAAAGGTCACGTCAGCCCCTTCCTCTAGCAAGGCGCGCACCTCTTCGGTGTCCCCCTCACTAGCGGCATCAAGCAGCGCTATGCCGAGCGATTCTGACTGTTCGTCCATACGCCTTTATCCTCTCTAGTAGGTTTGATTGCAAGCCCGTAGCGACGGATCAGCTCTTTGCGAGATGAACTCGCGTTGCCCAACGAAGAATTGGCCAAGGTGTTCACAGAACGGATCCACTCATCGGTTGAGCGCATCGTGTCGACGATTCACGAATCGCGCACCCTCGCCGCGCTGCGCGCCATTTCCTCGGCCATCCACTCGGCAAACTGAGGAACGCTTCTGTTGAAAAACGTCTCAATCGCCTCTTGGTCGCCCACCTCCAGTACCTGCTCCAGCTCTTCGTGCTGTTCCTCAAGCAGGTTCTCCAAAATTCGGAGCATGAGACGAATTTGCACCAAACCCGTAACTTTCTCAACCCTCACGATGGGTTCTTCGTCGGCCATGGATGACCGATGGCGATTTGTAGGGTTTCTGGTTTTCCTGGGCTTTGAGCCTTTCCTCACGTTTTTCACGTTTTTCCACTGCTGTCCGGTTTAGATTGTAGAGATCGTCTATAAGTTACATGGGTATAGTAGGTTGCGACGAGGAAGGGGTGTGACGCATTTGAATTTTCGTGGCTTCTCCTTGGCCCCGTACCCAGACGGTCAGAGGCGTAGTCCAGTCTCTGGCCATGAACCCAAGACGAACGATTTTTGCCCAGCTGATGGAGGGGATTCACCGGGAACAGTTCCAGCGCTGTGTCGAGCGTTACGGAGGAGACCGCCGGGTGCGCCGCTTCTCGTGCCGGAACCAGTTTCTGGCCATGGCCTTCGCGCAGTTGACGTACCGGGAGAGCTTGCGGGACATCGAGGCCTGCCTGCGCTCCCGAAGCGAGCTGCTCTATTCGCTGGGATTTCGCGGGGAGGTGGCCCGCAGCACCCTGGCCGAAGCCAACGAAACACGGGACTGGCGTATCTACGCCGACTTGGCGCAGAAGCTCATTGTCAAAGCCAGACGCCTGTATGCCAACGAGCAACTCGGTCTGGAGCTGGGGGAGACAGTCTATGCCTTCGACTCGACCACCATCGACCTGTGCTTGAGCTTGTTTCCCTGGGCCCACTTTCGCAAGCGCAAGGGCGCCATCAAACTGCACACCCTGCTGGACTTGCGGGGTCCGATCCCCACCGTCATCGAGATCACCCAGGGAAAGTGCCACGACGTCAACCTGTTGGATTCCCTCGTCATCGAGCCCGGTGCCTTTTACGTCATGGACCGGGGTTATCTCGACTTTGCTCGTCTGCATGTCGTTCATCAAGCTTGCGCCTACTTTGTGATTCGGGCCAAGAAGAATCTCCGCTTTACTCGCTACACCTCTCGACCCCGGTCCGATCAGCCCGGAGTTCGCAGCGATCACACCGGGCGCTTGGCCTTGCCAAAATCTCGGCAAGACTATCCAGAGCACTTGCGAAGAGTTCGCTTCTTCGACGCTCCCACCAACAAATCTCTCGTCTTCCTGACGAACAATTTCACCCTTCCGGCCCTCAGCGTCGCCTCCCTCTACAAACTCCGCTGGCAGGTGGAGCTGTTCTTCAAGTGGATCAAGCAGCACCTGCGAATCAAGACCTTCTACGGCACCTCCGACAATGCCGTTCGCACCCAGATCTGGATTGCTGTCTGCGTTTACCTCCTCATCGCAATCCTGAAAAAGGAACTCAAGCTTCCCCAAAGTCTACACAGTATTCTGCAGGTTTTGAGCGTGACCGCATTCGAGAAAGTTCCCATTTATCAACTACTTATGAGACCTAGCTTGCAGGAAGCCCACAGTCCTAGCTCTAACCAGTTGACTCTATGGGACTTATAACCGGACACTAGTGACGTTTTTCATAAACCCTCCGGTGCAACTAGAAACAACTAAGTCCCTTCTGCAGATTGCAAGAGGGTCGGTATCGGGCTGATTCTTATCTCGGCCTACCCGATCTCCTCTCTCGCCTTTATAGACGCCGATGGAGCTCCCGATTGAATCCAACCGGGCCTTCGAGGCGGTGACCTACCCAGTCTTTCCCCGAGGGAAGCGGGGCTGCGACAGTCACAGCCCCAAGTTCCAGCACAAATCGTGCCAGATTGATTCTGGAATGGAGATAGAAGTCGTCTGGTATGCGTCTAAGTACTAAGTATGGTGTAATAAACTGCTCTAAGGAAAGGAGTTAAGATGGAGCCTCCTCCGCTTCAGTCGGGTGTCTTTTGGAGTGCCTCTAGTCAGTGGATCGCAGGTTGTCCCGGAGAAGGATTCTGACGAAAGTGACGTTCTATTGGCGTCGGTGTGCGCCGTCAGGCCACGACGACGATCATCGAAATACGTTCCCGCAATTGCTACCTTCCCATGGCTCGGAAAGGAACCCAACTAGGGTACCGACCAGATTGCTGTAAAAATACAACATAAGGCCCGGGTGCCTTGCTTCCTCAGTGGCTTTCTAGGCCGGAGGTTGCACCAATTTCAGAGAGACACCGAAAGGTCCGGTTTCTCCCGGAGCGGGCCCTCCGCCTCCGCCTCCGCCCCCGCCTCCTGAGAGACATCCTGTGATCGAGATGAGACGACCCACCACGTCGTTTCCAGCCATCCCCTCTACGAAGACGAGGGCGAAGCCACTAACCGGGATCGAAACATTCCCGCCCGAAGGGAAATCGTCACCGGGACATTGGTAGTCTGGGTGGGCACACACATCCCAGACCGGCATGGTAACCAGCTGGTTGCTGGTGTTGCTGATGCCGCCCCCGCCGAGCAAGTACTGTCCCGGAGCGATGTAGGCGTCGTTGCTACCGGTCAGAGTGTTCACCCCCTGCTTAGTGGGTCCCACCATGTTGCCGGTCTCCACTGGGTAAGTGTTGGTGCAATAGCTGGCTTCGGGGGAGCAGGACCAGATATTATCGCTGTACCGAGCGGCTCCTGGGCCGCCGAGTGCGATGGAGTAGAACTGGCTCGGTGCCAGCGCATTGTGGGGCGAGACGGGTCGCAGATTCATCTGTTGTCCGATCTGGCCCTGAGCAAAGGCTGTAGCCACACCTCCGCTCACCAGGAGTTCTGTTCCGGTTGCGCAAGCGTCACACGGATCTTCGGTGGCAAGGAGGGTATTGGGCAAGAAGAAGGGCTTCGTGCAATTGGAACCGCTGCCAACGTTGGAAGCTTCTGCATCAGCCCGCACGGACAGGTCCAGAGCATTGATCCCCAGCACACCGGCCATGTAGGTGGGCTGGGAGTGGTTCATCTGGACCGTGACCCGCCGGTTTGGCACATCTGCCGTCGCCGTCACGTCTCCGGCAGCGACGGCGTCCCTAAAGATCCGGTTGTTGGAGGCAAGCGTGGTGGCATTCCCTTCAGCGGTGGAGGGCTGTGGAGCCAAAGGGTCTACTATGAAGGTGAAGGCACCTGCCAGAGCCGCCGCATCCACCGCCCGCTGTGCCGAAACCCTGGCGTGGTATAACATGCCGAGGTCTACCGCAAAGGCGGCAAGGCCCACGACAGCAGCGAGCGTCAGAGCAAACGTCATAATGACGAATCCTCTAGTTTCTTGAGTCGCTGATTGCTGCATTAATTGCTGCTTTGACATTGTCCTTGCTCCTGACAGATTTACCGATTTCCTAAGTCTCTCATTTACTACATCCAACCGATCCCTGTAGCCTGGGTGATCACGCGCACACAAGAGCCATAAAAAACAAAAGAGTTTATTTAAGGGCCCCGATTTCCTCTTACTTGACATCTCCCCTTCAGCTTCCTCTCCAGCCAGCCATCCCGGTTCCCCCGGGGCAAGCTGGGTCCCGAGCGGCAGCCGTGTGAAAAATTACTCTAAGGGTCACACACGGACCTTTCTTGCTCGCACCCGTTCGGTGTTGGGAGGAGAAGAAACCTTGGAAAAGAATTTCACTGGAAGAGTAGTAGTACGTTAGTCTCCGGGGCAGCCGGGGCAGTCACCACTCCGGAATTCCTAGATGGTTCAGTAAAAGGTAAGGTAAATCCATTGTACCAGCGACGTGAAGAGCAGTATGTGATCCCGATCACGCGCAGTGCGGGATTCAAACCAGTCGCTTTTCCACCCCCTTTTCTGCTACAATTCTCGTAGCTGCTCACGCCACAGGGACCCTTCCCGAGCAGCACTTAGATCACGGAAAAAATGCGCGCAACAGAGTCCGCTCAACGGCGGCTCTAACGGGAGGATTGCAGATGGGCAAAGTCATCAATCTGGGGTCGCACTTCAAGCGATCTGCACTCAAAACCGCCCCAAAAAAGCGCCGCAAGAAGTTCACCCTCACCACCTTCGGCGGCATGGGGATGGAGTGGCATGCGAGGATTCAGTTCATTGCCAAAGACAAGGGTTTCGAGTGCTGGGACACCGCCGAGCACGGTCTGTGGGAGACGCCTGGGGAAGAGGAACTGCCGCATCGGGTCGCCACCAGCGATGTGCCGCTGACGTGGCGCACAGCTGCGCGGGTGTTGTCCGAGCGCGGCAACTACGAGTCGATTCCGGAGTGCTCGCTGGCAAGTGTGACGGTTGACGGTCTTAAGGGTTGGCAGGCCGACATGTTGGCCCTGTGCTGGACGCGGTTCGGCGACGATCAGGACCGCAACTACGGGAAGGATTTTCTCAGCCTAAGCGACGCACAGTTGGCAGCGCTCGCGAAGGAGTATGGCAGCCTGGTTCCGAGCTGGGGGGAGAAATCGAAGTTCCTCGTCGCGTATGAGGAGATCATCCATTACTGCGACGAGGAGTATGACGAGCCCATATTGGTGGGCTTCAAAGAGTACTCCCTCGGCCAACTGTTGGACCACTTCAAAATTGCGCGGGGGGCAGGAATGCTGCAGCGGCTGATGGAGGTACTGATCGCCGAGGGGGAGCGTCGGCAAGGTCAGATCGAGCTATTTGAACGCGACATCGAAGCCGCCATCGACGAGGTGCTAAAAGATGTTCCGCCGCCGAAAAGCCGGAACGCTGCAGTGGCAATCGGCATGAAGGTGCGACCACTGAGAGACTATATCCACCGCTACCTGGAAAAATTCGGCGGGGTGCCGGAAGGCAAACACCAGGTGGACGGCGAGGAGGTCGATTTCGGGCGGCGCGAGCTTACGGTGATGTGATCACGAGCTATTCGCTTTTTCTTGTGATCTTCCCGCTTCTGAGAGCCAGTGTATTGCCTTCTTTGTCGCGTAATTCAAGGCTAGACCACTCTGCGCGAGACCACTCAGCTGGCTCGGACTCTCCAGTGGATTCGCCTTCCCCACGAATCCATTTCACGACCCCAGAGGCAATGAGCAATAGACCGGTGATTACCCCGAGAGTGACATCGTCGACAGGGTCGAGTGCTGGGAAGCATTCGACCCAGGCTTGCGGTCATGCTCCCGATAGAGCAAGTGGTCATTCCTACCATGCGATTCTTGCCATCGAGGTGCAGTACCAGGAAGGTCTCCACCGGCAGAGACGCTAGGTGCTGGAATGCTTGTAGACCTGGCTCGATGACGTGTACTGCATGCCCACAAAGGGCTGAATTTCAGCGGGTATGACTGGCGAGTCTTTCACTAATAGCTGGAATTCTTTAATGGTGTAGGTCTGGGTTAAACTTGAACTAGTCATTGCATCCTCCGTCCTAGGATGTGGTGGTCAGGGTCTGGGGGGTGTTGACCGCACCCTTCAGGCCCGCTATCTCATCGGGTTAAGATTAGCCCTTTTGCTTTTTTGGCCTGCCTCCCTTTTTTCCATTCAGCTTACTGGATCTAGCTTTTTTCTTAGAGGTTCGCTTGCCCAGTTCCGCAGTGAATAGAGAAAAAGGAAGGGCGTTGCTGCAATACGGGCACTTGAACATAACCGTAGAATAACCTATCTGTTAGATTATGTCAAGACAAAATTGGCTTGATCTACAAATCTTCCTGGCGAGCACCACCAACTCACCGCAACCTCAAAACGCACGGATTTGCGAGCTCAGCTAAGCGCTGAAAGCCCTGTCCGGCGGGGATCTCCGCGATTGGCGCGCACCGTTAGGGTCTGCTATTTTACCCCGTTGGGCCGCGTTTTGCTACCTCGCAATCCTAGTTGATTCAACCATTTAGACCCTTTTCGCTGGGCCGCAAATAATGGCGCGCAACAGTGGTGTTGCGACCCCCTGGAGGGCGAGTTCCGCGCAGCCGGTGGAGTGCTTGCGCTGCGTAAATGTCCCCCCTGGCGAATCGATTGTCGAAGGGGTAGGGTCGGCGGGATGAGGAAGGTGCTAAGCACCACCAACTCACCGCAACCTCAAAACGCACGGATTTGCGAGCTCAGCTAAGCGCTGAAAGCCTTGTCCGGCGGGAATCTCCGCGATTGGCGCACTCCGTTAGGGTCTGCTATTTTGCCCCATTGGGCCGCGTTTTGCTACCTCGCAATCCTAGTTGATTCAACCATTTAGACCCTTTTTGGTGGGCCGCAAATAATGGCGCGCAATTGCGCTGTTGCGACCCTCTGGGAGTTGCCTCGCGCAGACCCGATGGGGTGCTTGCGCTGCTCAAATGTCCCCCTTGGCGAATCGATTGTCGAAGGGGTGGGGTCGGCGGGATGAGGAGGGTGCGGCCCTCGCAGCCGTAGAAAATCTTTTTTGAAAAATTTTCGGCGGCGCAACAGGCGGATCTGTAATAGCCCGGATCTGACCGTACAAACAGGGTCAGAGTAGATCGTCCCTGAACGGCCGCTTTCAGAAGCGGACATTCAAGTTTCCCGCGGAAATCTCGAATGAACCACGCTGAGATTGCAGAAAACCAGAGGCTCCTTCCGCTCTGGAGATGCCTTCTAGCCCCAGGCACTTCTCCGGCAAGGGCGATACGTCCAAGTCGAACCCACAAGAATTTTCTCGTCCTGATCTCAGCCTTCGATCGACACAGGGCTTCATTTCTTCGCTCCTGGAGTTGCTGAGACTCGATCTGCCGGTTCCGGAATACGCAACCTTGAGTACACGGCAAAGGCTCTGGGGTGGCGTCGTTATCGGTCAGTCCAGTTGTTAGACCTCGACACGTCGTCGTGGATGCCACGGGCGAATTCCCTCAGATATTTCGACGCCAGCCAGTGCTTCTCCAGATTTCCAGCCACTTCTAGAATGTGTTCGGCCCGGCCTACACACTCCTTGAACCGCACTCTGAAGGGGCCGTATTCGCGGACCATGGAGTGATCCTAGAAGATCAACGAACATGGTGCAGGGGTGGGTCGAGTGTAGGGTCTGACAACACCTTCTAGCAAGAAGGGTTCTTGTCTGCGACTATGCCGCTGTGGGCGCGGATGACGAAAGCCCAGGACCGAGTCAAAAGTAGACCTTTAGGCCGAGCTGAAGACTCCGGCTCTCACCCACGCCAACAACTGCTCCTAGACTGCTGCTTTCAAAGCGGTTCCAGGGAATCTGGAAGTTCGGGTGATTCGTCAGGTTGAACGCCTCCAATCGAAATTCGAGCCGACTGTCCTCCGACATCTGAAAGCTCCGGAGGATAGCCAGGTCGATATTGAACAACCCCGGACCCTCCACGATCCCCCGCCCGGCATTCCCATACTGAAAGGGTGGGGGTGCTGCGAACGCGTCGACGTTGAACCAGCGCTCGGGCGTTCGCTGTTGGACAGGCAGGTTCGGATCTCCGACCAACTGCGGACGCTGGGAGGCGCTGCTTCCGACGTCGAGGCGGTCCGTATCGAATACGGTAAACCACTGTCCCTTCTGAGCGGTCATGATCCCGTAGAGCGTCCAGCCTCGCAGCATTTGCTTCGATACTCTGTTTCCTGCGAGTCGGCCCTGCCCAAAGGGCAGGTCATAACCGGCCAGGATCGCCAGCCGACCCGGAATGTTGGCCTCGCCCCGACCCCGCTGGCTTGCCAAAGACACGTTTCGAGATATCGTCCCAGGATCCCCGACGACCCTGAGCCGACCCCCTGTGGTGTCGATGCTCTTCGCCCAGGTGTAGGCTAGCAGTGCCGTGAGACCCTCGGGTCCCGGCCTCTTCTCGAATTTTATTCCCAGTCCATGGTAGCTCTGACTGCCATTCCCCGTCAGAAGCTGGTAGCTCTGAAGAGCGGGAAACGGCCTCCTGTCTTGACGGAAGCCCGGACCGGGTTCTGCATCATTGAATTCGATGATCTGCATTTCGTGGATCGAGCGGGACCCCTGATAGCTGACCTCGAGTAGAGAGTTGTCCGTGATCCGATGTTGAATCGATGCGCCCCAGTTGGGCACGTACCACAGAGGCATTGGATCTTGAAATCCTGCCACATTGGGAAGTCCCGCCCCGGACACCCGAATTTCAGGGTCGAATGGATTCGACAGAATCAAGCTTGGGATCGTTGGATCGGAGAGGAAGGTCCTCCGGTCTTCATTCGGTCGTGGATTACGGGAAACGGGACTATAGACCATTGCTCCTGGCGGTTCATTCCCGTAGAGACCCCCACCGGCCCGGAGAACCGTACCCGACGCGAGCCGGAAGGACAAGCCCAGGCGAGGCTGCCAGCCGGTCTTGGCAAAGTTCCAAAGCGGTTCATTGGCTGCAAAGCGACCTGTCGCCGGGAAGATGGGGTCGGAGATGACCAGGGCTGGACGAAAGCAGTCGGGAACCGGGGAAAGAGACCGCGCCACACACTCGTCTCGCAAGCTACTGGAGAACCCACGCTTGTCGTTCCAGGCCAGCCTCAGCTCGTAGCGTAGACCCAGATTGAGCGTCAGCCTGGGGGATACCTTCCAGTTGTCCTGAAAATAGAAGTAATGGCCTGGAACCCCGAGGTTCATCCTGGTCTCGCTGCCTTCCTGCGAACTGGTTAGATAACCCAGGAGAAAGTTGGCGAATGCATTGCCCGTGTAGCGCTCGGGCGTGAAGTTGAAACTGCTGCGATTCTGGAAGCCGAAAAAGACGTAGTGGTAACGATAGTGATAACCCGCCTTGAAGAGGTGAGATCCTTGGGTCCAGCTGAGATTGTCCTTGACCTCCCACTGACCCTCGGGCAGACCTCCAAGTGTACTCCTTGATCCAATTCTCAAAAGCCCACTCACCGAAACCCTGGGCACTCCGTCCACGTCGACTTCCTTACTGGGCCAGTTCGGAAGGCCCAAGCTCTCTCCAAAGTCCTCAAGGTCGGCGGTGGTGTTCCCGACAAAGTAAGGTCTTCGGTACCAATGAAGGCCGAACTCGTTGATGAACCGTCCTTTGATGGTTCGGGTATTGGTGATGTTTTGGGCCAAGCTACTCAACGTGTTGATTTCGCTAAAGATCGGATTCGCGTGTGGGAAGGCGATTCGTCCGTAATCGGAGAGAAAACGCCCCGACCATCGACTCTCCTCTGTTGTCTTGAAATCCAGTTTCACGAGTACCTGATTGAGATCGTTGTCCCCTGAACCTGGGAAAGAGCTGGTGAAGTTGAAGCCCCGGGCCGGATCGGTGTTGGGTTCGGGATAGAACTGGAGCAGCTTCAGGGCGATCGGATCCATCCGATTCTGAGGGATGGACTGGTTGGGGAAAGGTTGTTCGGTCAGTGGGTTGTCGATCGTCTCGACGAAATGGCCGCTCTTTTCTTGCGGTGTCGGCACATTCCCCGCCATAAACCGGAATCTGCGGATGCGCTTTCCGTTGTAGCTGACGAACCACCATGCTCTATCCGTTCCATCCAAGATAGCAGGTAGATAGACCGGCCCCCCAGCAACTGCGCCAAAGTGGTTCTCTTTGGACTCGGGGCGGGGGCCGCGTTGGAAGAAACTGCGAGCCTCCAGATTGTCATTGCGGTGAGACCAGAACAAGGTGCCGTGTAGCTGGTTGGTGCCGCTCTTGCTCACGAGGCTGAACTGCCCACCTGCCTTGACCCCATACTCTGCACCGTAGAGACCCGTCTTGATCTCGAATTCCTGAACCGCATCAGGGTTGACAAAAAAATGCAGGTGACCGTTGGTCTCGCTAACTTGAGAGCCGTCGAGCATGACGTAGTTGTCTGATCGACGCATACCTTTGACGTTGAAGCCCACGCCGTTTCCGAGGTGGAAGTCGTTGCGGGTCGGTTGTACACCAGGGGTCAACGCTCCCAGTACCCCCACAACATCCCGCCGAACACCCAAGGGGACGCGGACAATCTTCTGGCTGTCGATCACCTGGCCTAGCTCGGGTGTTTCAGTGTCGAGAGCAATCGTGCTAGCTGCGACTTGCATCGTCTGACTGATCTGACCGATAGACAACTGGACATTCGCCCGATGGGTGCGTCCCACATCCAGCTTTAGGCCGGTCCGCAACTCACTCTTGAAGCCCGCCATGGAGACCCGAAGTTGATAGACATCAGGGACCAGCCCTGTAAAAACAAAATCACCGGTCTCACGCGTCAAGGTAGTGAGTTCGTCATTGATGGATACACGTCCAAGGCGCACGTCTGCACCGGGGATTACGGAACCTGTCGAATCCGTGACCGTCCCCACCAGAACGGCTTTGTCGCCCTGGGCTAGACCCAGCGTGAAGCTGAGGCCGACTATCAGGATCGACACAAAAGAGTGTCCTGAGGTCAGAGCTGCTGCTTTTTCAATTCTGTTGCCCGGCACGCTTCATTCCATCGGAGGCTGCTTCTTGCTCCATAGTGTAGCGTTTAGTAGTCTAAAGTAACTCCGTGATCGTTTTGTGACACAATTGTGGAAACCTTCTGACAAACTCTGAGCTCTCGCACGGCATACTGAGGTGTCGTATGAGAGGTGCCACGACTTGGCCGAGTATCAGGATATCGAGGGAAGGCTCGCGGCGAAAGGAGGAAACGTCTTCTTTCCTGAATCGTGATGCTTAGCTTTCTAAGAGTCGTTCTTCGGCAACAGAAATACCTGGTTCTCCTGTTTTGCTTCACCGTCCTCCTGCCTGCTCTTTTGCTGATCCTCTTCGGCCTTCGCTTGATCGAAGCCGACTCCTACCGGGTGGAACGGCTCTTTCGCAGCGAACAGGCGTCAGCCCTTCGGCAGCTGCGCGCCGTCCTCGAGGAGAGACTCGATCGAATCGGGGTCCGTCTCGGTGTCGTCCTCAAGGAGGCCGGGTCGGATGACAATCGCTGGAGCAAGCTGCGAAGTCTTATCTTGAGCCCCGAGGGTGTTCCGATTCCAGGTATCGTGATCACTCTGACGCCCTCCGGAGCCCTACTATTTATCAAGGAAGGCTACCTCTACTCGATGGAACGGCCGGGGCTGCTGGAGGATGCCGGGCTGATTCAGGCTCAGCGCGTCGAGAACTCTCCCGGAGGAGCGGGGAAGGCGGTGCGCCTCTATGAAGCGCTTGTTGAGGAAAGGCAGGGTGACCGCCGTATGGTGGCGCAAAACGCCCTGGGCAGGGCTCTTCAGCGAAGCGGCGACGACGGTGCCTCATTTGAGACGTACCGCAAGCTCATTCATGAGTGGCCATCGGTTCTCCGGGAGGAAACGGCAGTTTTCCCAATGATTGCAGGCCTGCAACTTGCCTCTCTCTCCCGGAGGCTGGGAAATACCAGTGAGGCGATTCCACTACTGGTCAATGTCTATCGCTCCCTCTTCGATGATTTGAGAATCCTCTCCAGCGACCAGGCCGAGTTTTACGGCGATGCCTACGAGGAGGTGCTCGACTCTTTGTGCATCGAAGAGGAGGCCCCGGACTGTCAGAGCTATGAGCTTCTGCGCCAGGCACGACCGGCCGGATCGTCAAGCATCAGGCAGCGCGAACAACTCAAGGATCTTCTGCTCCCCTTTCTTTCCTTGATGGCAAACCGTGAGGCTCAGGCCGATCGTCAGGTGATCCGCATGCCTCGGGGGAATGGGCTGGTGGTCTACGCCGTGGACGAGCCTCGGGCCGAGGACGATGGGGCTCATCCTCCCTTGCTGGCAGCGATCCTGCTGGACACCAGGCTGGGCAGCCTTCTTCCAGAATGGAGTGCAGCACCAGACGGAAATGGGATTCACCATCAGATCCGCGGGACTTCGGGAGAGTTGATCTACGGGACCGAACGCGGTACTCCACTCGAACCCCTCCTGGAAGAGCGAATCGGTGGTTCCTTTCCGGACTGGACGGCCACCGTCTACCACGGTTCGGAAGCCGTCTCCAGAGGCCTGGTTGAGGCTTCCAGGAACTTCTACTTGCTGGTCGTGATCGGTCTCTTTGGTCTATTTTCCTGCGGCGCTCTGCTTACCTTCCGCGCCATCGTCCGTGAGCAGGAAATCACACGTCTGAAGGCCAGTTTCGTTTCCATCGTCTCCCATGAATTCAAAAGCCCACTGACCTCGATGCGCACGCTGATGGAGCGGCTCCAGGGTGGCCTCGTTCCGGACCGCCGGAGGCGACAGCTCTACTACGACCTGGTCTGCTCCGAAGTGCAGAGATTGACCAGACTCATCAACAACCTTCTCGACGTCTCGAGGATCGAGAGGGGTGAAAAGGCCTACCAGCTCGAAATGACCGACCTCGGAGACCTGCTCGAGAATCTGTTGACAACGTTCGAACCCCATGCGGAGCAAAAGGGGTTTGCGATCGAAAAAAGTATTCCGGAGTCTTTTCCGCCCGTCAGAGTGGATCGTGACGCGCTTTCGCAGGCCGTCCTCAATCTTCTGGATAATGCGGTCAAGTATTCTCCCGACGAGAAGTTCATTCGCGTCTCTCTGAAGGGGAGCAATGGCTCCGCCGAAATCGAAGTCGCCGACAGGGGGGAAGGGATTCCCCGGGGAGAGCGTGAAAGGATCTTCGACTCCTCCTTTCGAGGCGAAGGGAAACAACGGAGCGTCCCCGGAGTCGGGATCGGGCTGGCCGTGGTGAAACACGTTGCCGAGGCCCACGGGGGTAACGTCGGAGTCAAGTCCTCCCGCGGAGCCGGGAGCACCTTTACACTGCGCTTCCCTTTCACTTCCGTTTTGAAAGGGCCGGATGTCGGGAATCAGGTCAAGGCGGCCAACGGGAAGTCAACAGAGGACGTGGACCTGCGGTGACGAAACGAGTTCTGATCATCGACGATGAGCCCGGAATCACGATTGGACTCTCCGATCAACTGCTTATGGAAGGCTTCGAGGTGGAGACGAGGGGGGACGGCGAGAGCGGGCTGGCCGCAGTTCTGGAGTGGAAGCCGGACCTGATCGTGCTGGATCTGATGCTGCCCAAGATGGACGGTCTGGAGGTCTGTAGAGAGGTGAGGCGACGCAGCCTCGACATCGCCATCATCATGCTCAGTGCCAGGGGACAAGAGATCGACAAAGTGGTGGGACTCGAGCTGGGCGCGGACGACTACGTCACCAAGCCCTTCGCGGTGAGGGAAACCGTTGCCAGGATACGGGCGGTGTTGCGACGGACGGGAAGAAGCGACGTGAACTCCCAGATTCGGAGCCTCGAGTTCAACGACGTGGAGATCGATTTTGCGAGTTTCGAGGCGCGCCGGGGAAAGGAGCCCGTGAAAATGACTCCCCGAGAGTTTCAGATCATGCAGCTCTTTGCGGCCCGGCCCTCCCAGGTCATCTCCCGGGAAGAGTTTCTGAATCAGGTCTGGGGAGAGGATGTGTACGTCACCAGTCGCACCGTCGACAACCAGATCTGGAACCTGCGCAAGAAACTCGAGACCGATCCGGAGCACCCCGCTTACATCCTCAGTGTGAGAGGCGCCGGCTACAAGTTCCTTCCCGAGGGTCAGGATCGATGAGCGTTTGGTCAGCCGTTGGGGCGCTGCTGCTTTCACTGAGCTCACTGGCCGCCCAGCAGTCCGCCGGTCGGATCTACCAGGAGGCCTTTTTCCTGGAACAGGGCCGGGGAGATCTGGAGAGTGCAATCGATCTCTACGAGAAACTGGTGAGAGAGTTTCCGGCGAACAGGACTCTGGCCGCGCGCAGCCTCCTCCGACTGGGGATCTGCTACGAGATCCTGGGCCGGGAGAAGGCCGCAGGGGCCTACCAGACAATTCTGGATGAATACTCAGATCAGCCGGAGTTGGTGGTCCAGGCCCGCAGGAAACTCGACCAGTTGCTCCGGAAGCAGAAGCGGATCGAGCAGGAGCAAAGCCCCCCCTCAATGCAACTGCGGGAACTGACGTTAAAGGAAGGCGAACAGATCTATGATCCCGCCGCTTCTCTGTCCAGGGACGGGATTCACCTGGTGTACGAGGAAATCCTCCGACCCTACCCGCTGGTCGTTTACGATCTTTCTTCGGGGACAAGGGCAGTTGTCCGCGCTTCGAATCTGCCCACGGAATCTAGCGCCGGGCGTTACCGCTGGTCTCACGACGGCACTCGACTGGCCTACCAGGTTAAGGATGCGCTGAGCTCGTCGATCTGGCTGTACAACCTGGCTGATGCCCGTTCCAGCCGCTGGGTCGGACCGCTGCAGGGACGCTTCTGGCTGCTCGACTGGGGACCGGAGGATGACTCAATTCTGGGCCGGGTGTGGACCGCGTCAGGCGACCCGGAACTCGTGATCTACGGCAGTGACGGCGACGTGCAGGCCCGGCTCCGAGACCCGGGTTGTGGTAACGTTCGCGTCCAACCAGGGAGGGGGGCTGCTGTTTGTTCCTCTGCGGGCGAAAAGATCCTTTTGTTCTCGTTGCAGGCCTCGGACCAGCCGCAGGTCCTGGCCGCCCACCCCGGGGCTGACCGGCACCCGATCTGGTCAGCAGACGGACGGCACGTCGCCTTTTTGAGCGACCGTTACGAAACCGGCAACTGGGATCTCTGGGCCGTTCGGATAGATGAGGCCTCGCAGGCTGGCCAGCCGTTCCTGCTCTTCCGAGATGTCGGCGGCGGCAACGTTCGATTGGACAGTTGGAGTCGTGACGGGCAACTGAGCTTCCGAAAGAGGAATCGTGTCCGGGACATCTGGGCCGTGCCCGTGGAAATCGATACTGCCACCGTAACCGGAGATGCGTTCGTCACCACCGTCCGGCAAGGAGGAAACTTCCAGCCGGCTGCATCTCCGACGGGAGAGCGTGTGGCCTTCATAGCGTCCGATGCGGACAACAACTGGGTCCTGGGCGTGGGGAGTGTGGGCGAGTCCGAGGAGGAGTTGATTCCGCTCGAGGACGCCCCGATTGGAGCGGCACTGGGCATGCTATACAACCCCGTGTGGCGGGATGAAACACGGATCGTTCTGACAGCCCGCGACGAGACCGGGGGGTTCTTCCTGGAGTACGACACCAGCAGCCGCACCGTCAGGCGACTCATGGACGGGCCTGAGTATCAAGGGATGACCGGGAGCGAGGGATGGCGGAGCTTTCCCGCCCGCCCCGACTATTCGGCTGACGGCCGGACGCTCCTCTTCAGGTATACCGCGGGCGGCGACGACATCTGGAAGTCGGAGCTCTTCACCTTCGACGGTACAGAACTGGCAAAAATCGAAGGTACGACGGGATGTGTGGTTCCCAGATGGTCCCCGGATGGCCATTCCATTGCTTGTCTCAACAGCCAGGGCAAGACGCTCGAAACGGCTGCTGCGGACGGCACTTCGAGAAGAACCCTGGTAACGCTGCGACGCGGCAAGATGGGGACCTTCAACTGGAGCCCTGATGGCCGTTTCCTGGTTTATCCTCGCCTCGATGAGGAGGGCCTCTCAGAGGGGGACTTCTGGACGGTGTGGGTTGTTTCGGCCGATGGTACAGAGCACCGTCAATTGCCGACTCCCCGGGGCCTGAATCCCTGGTGGGTAGACTGGACCGGCGATGGTCGACACCTGATTCTGGGAAGCCTGAGGATTCTTCCCAGCCACTTCGTTCTGGAACATTTCTGGCCGCGGGATCTCGACTAGCGGACCAATGTCCCCAGTGCAGGAGGACCCTCCCTGGTCCGAAACAGAACGGCACGGCGTAAGCCGGCCGTAACAGTAGCGCGCACACCGTAAGCGCCTAAGCCGTCTCCCCAACGGTGAGCTGACGCTCTACCGTTCTGTTCATCACCACGCGGGCGGCTCCTGCGTTTTGCCAAGCCTGAAACTTCCCGGCTAAAAAATTCTCCTGGATCGGTCCCGAGCGCTGGCCGAGAGCATAGCCGGGACAGTCCTGTGAACAAAGCCTGACGCTTCTGTGACAAACCCGAAGTTCTCGTCTGCTAGAAATTCTCTTAGACATCGGGTTCGCGTATCTAAATCGCGTATCTAAATGGCGAAACACAGCCAACTGAAGGAGGAGAAAATGAACGGCAAGAAAATGACCAGGGCGTTGAACAGGGTAGCCGAACCAGTAAAGGAGGAGTCTATGTGGAAAGGAAGAGCATTTGCTGAGGTCCTGAGAGCGGCCCTTGTGATCGTAATGGTGGCCGGATTAGGGGTCGGATCGGCGGCGGGCAAGGGGAAACCTCCTCCCGAAGAACCGGTCACGCGCTTCCAGGTCGAGTACGGGACTGACCCATCCAGCTTCAACATCTTGCCGGATGGTGAGGGCCTTTTTGACGGTCTACCCTGCTTTGCTCAAGCTCCATCTGGCGAAGACTGCCCGACACTGCCGCTGGACCCAGAGCAGGTTATACCGGCGGGGTGCCAATATGTTGATTGTTATGTTGACACAGGGGTTCGCCACAAGAGCGGGGGATATGGCTCAACAGACGGTTTCGTCATCCTAGCTGAAAACGGCGAGTGGCGGCAAGTGCACCAGCCCAATTTGGCCCTTCCCGACATCTACTCGGACGGTCGGGTCTACTACCGTCATTTCGAAACCGACATTGAATTTCAGGCTATCCTGGGTAACGGGGGTCTGGGACTTTGTCCCGAACTGATCGATCTCGATACTGACTGGACACTCGGAGGAAGCTTCGATGGTGTTCCCGCGGACAGAGTCGTCCGGTTCACGCTCTGGATCGATGACTGGCCCGCTGCGGAAGAGGTGCCTATCAGTCGAGTAGCAGTCTTGATCGTGATTGGTGCCTTCACCGGCTTCGGTCAAACCGATTTCGTCGAGTTGGAGACGTTGTTTTCGGGGGTCCCCCAATCTGGTGCCCAGTTCGGCTCCGGCGTCGCTGTCGATGGTGATCTGGCGGTCGTAGCCTCCAGGTTCGATGGGGCCTCTGGAACCGGCGGAAACGTGTATGTGTATGAGCGCGCGGCGGGAACTGTCGGCCCGTGGGAACTGGTCGGGACGCTGTTCCCACCCGAAGACCCCGATCCTCCGATTAATGACCGGATGGGATTCTCGGTTGCCATTGACGGTACGACGATCGTCGTGGGTGCGCGACTGGTGGATAATCCGTCGAGCATAGGCGTGAACCACGGAGCCGTCTACGTCTTCGAAGGATCGCCTCCTCCCGCCGGCGAAAATTGGAACTGGACGTTGACGGACAAGCTCACGCCTTCCGATCCCAATCCAGGAGACTTCTTTGGAGTGTCGGTGGCCATCTCCTTCGCCCGTGTCAACCTCCGACTCCCTTCCACCACCACGGCAGGGAAGGGAACATTCAGAAGTGTTGGTACAAGCGACAGTTAATGGTTACGTAACCCAGCAACTACGTATTCATGTGAGCCTGATTCTAAGCTCGTAAGTGCTCGGAGTCAATTCCCCGCCTGATGACTGGGGTAGGCGACAGATCTTCAGGGCTAGATCCAGCTTCAACAAGGTGAGTATGCTCGACTTCGATGAAAGCGATTAGGTAGAAATCACTCTCACCGCTCCAACGAGTTCCGTCGTGCTCCCAGGGAGATCCTACAGAACCGGGGTGGCCTCCTATCGTTGAAGAACGTCTCGGCGCAAGGTTATGAAGGCGCGATCCTTTGCAGTCGCTTCGTGAAAGTGTCGTCCAGTTTAGAAAGCTCTAGGATATAGTCAGAAATCACTCGATCAATGGGAATTTGAATGTCGGCTTCTAGGTGCGAAAGCGGTCATTCGATTGCGATCAAATCGGACGCTGTCTGTAAGATCGAGTGCCGACTATCACAGCATGCGGGCCCGGAGCTGTGGTTCGGAGAGGTAGCTCAGCGGAAACTCCGTCTTGAAGACCGTCCCCATCCGATCGTTGAACCGGGCAGCAGAGGTGGCCGCCGATTCAAGCCACCGGGCGACTGTGCCCCAGGCCATCCGTTTGATCCTGGCCATAGTCGAAATCGCAAGACCGTGGACACACATGCGGACGACTTCATCGAACAAAGACCTGGGTTTGTGCAGCCGATAATAAGGCGTGCCGTGAGTGGAGGAGAAGGTTCGACCGCATTGCTTGCAGCGGTAGCGCCGTCGTCTGCCCTGCCTGGTGATGTAGAAGGAGTGTCGGATGATGTTGCCTTTGCTGGACTGTCCTCTCAAGGAGCAATCGGGGTTTGGACAGGAGCGAGATCGTGTTCTGCTGTGCTTCATACCTGTTCGATGGCAGAATACGACTCGGAAATCCAGGTAGGATCACGGATTGCAAGGGTCGTGGGGGAGGTCAACAACACTTCCCTGGAGAAGCACCCGGTCTCGATCGTATTTGCGCTTCTTGCTCCTTCGTGTTAGTTGTGCTGCCAATGCCACTTTAGACAAAGGTTTCTAGGTTCGACATTCCCCAGCTGGATTTCCAGTACAATGAGCCAGCTCGGAATCTGATAGAAGTGGATTTTGCTAATCGTAGTTAGCACCTGTTCTGTGTTAACAAGGGATCAGGAGGCACCCACTCCATCAGGCTCCAAGATGGCGATCCTCCATGACCGTTGCGACGATTTTCAACCTCGTTGCCCTCCTGATCACAGGACATTCCCCAAAAATTGAGGGTGAATTCTCTCAAGTAGTTGAGAACAAGAGAGTAGGGCGATAAGGGAAGTGGGATGGGTTGAAATTGGGAGAAAATGGGGGAACTGTCGACCCCCAAAAGTGTGGGTCCCTAGCGCTTAGACTGGTTGGCGGAACTCCAAACCCAACAACCAATTAAGCGGAGGGACCCAGATGCATGATGCCAAAGTAGCGTGGAAGATTCGAGAGCAGCTGAGAGAATTTTCGGGGAAGGTCTCTGAAGGATTACCGAAGACCGCCGCTCGTTTGATCCGGGAGGTGCTCTACGGGATGCAGTGTCGGGCGTCGGTCCGGCTCAGCGAGATTGCGCGAGCACTGGAGGAGGAGATCGCTCTGAAGAAAGTCATCGAGCGGCTGAGCCGCCAACTCAACCGTCAGGGATTGAGAGGAGCGGTGGGAAAGAATCTGCTGGAGTTGGCGGCCTGGCGGGTGGAGAAGGAGACGCTGTTGATTGTGGACCCCACGGATGTGAGTAAGCCATATGCCCGGAAGATGCAATACCTGGCGCGGGTCCGGGACGGCTCCCGAGGGGAGATCCGAGATGGATACTGGTGCTGTGAGGTGGTCGGAGCGAGGCGGGGGAGTGCCGAGGTGCTGCCGTTGTACCAGGAGCTGTACTCGCAGAAAGCGCCGGACTTTGTGAGCGAAAACGACGAGATCCTCAAGGCGATTGGGCGAGTCTCCAAAGCCACCCAAGGGCGAGGGATCTGGGTGATGGACCGGGGAGGGGATCGGGAGGAGATCCTCGAAGTCCTGCTGAAGCGGGGACACCCGTTCCTGGTGTGCCAGCGGGGGGATCGTCACCTGATCTCAGGGCGCAGCAAGAAGAGCGCCGAGGAGTGGGCGCGTGGTTGTCGGCGCCGCTACCGGGAAGTCGTGATCAAGGAGACGAGTGCGGGGGAGAAGGTCTACCGGTTGGAGTTTGGGGCCCGAGGGGTGCGTTTGCCCGGTTTCGACCAATCGCTGTACCTGGTGGTGGTGGATGGCTTTGGCCCCCGTCCCCTGATGCTTCTGACGAACCAGACGGTCAAACGCTCGCGCAAGAGCCAGTGGCGGGTGGTCGAGAGCTATCTGAGCCGCTGGCGTGTCGAGGAAACGATCCGATTTATCAAGCAGAGCTACGAGTTGGAAGACATCCGTTTGCTCAAGTATGAGCGCCTGCGCAATATGGCCGCCTTGGTCATGATCGCCGCCTTCTTCGCCTGTGTCTATCTGGGTAAAAGGGCCAAGCTGGCCCTTCTGGTCCAACACATCGAGCAGGCAGCCAAACGGATCTACGGCATCCCGGAGTTCCGCTTCTATGCCATAGCCGATGGCATCAAGCAGCTCCTATTCGGCCGCCACAGCGGGATTGGCGGGGCTCGACCCGATCCCAGCTCCCGTCAGCTGTCCCTGCTTCCTCTGGGCCTCTGAAAAATGGGGAATGTCCAGCCTGATCACCCTTGCGACCGTTTTCGGTTACATTAACTATCGCTGGCTGCGACTCCCACAGACGATCGGCCTGGTGATCATCGCCCTGGCGGTGTCGGTGACGATTCTGTTGACCGATGCCGTCTTCCCGACGCTGGGACTCGACGCCACCGTGCGTCAAACCCTCACCGACATCGACTTCTCGGAAACCCTGATGAAGGGGTTCCTCAGCTTCCTGCTGTTCGCCGGGGCCTTGCACGTCGACCTCAGCGCACTTCTCAGTCGGCGCTGGGCCATATCGCTGCTTGCGACCGTCGGCATCGTGACGTCCACGTTGATTGTCGCTGGACTGATGTTCTACGGCTTCGGGATCTTGGGTTTCGAGGTCCCGCTAATGTACTGCCTCGTGTTCGGCGCGCTGATCTCACCGACCGATCCGGTGGCCGTCATAGGTATCCTCAAAGAGGTAAAAGTACCCGAGTCTCTAGAAGCAAAGATTGCGGGCGAGAGCCTCTTCAATGATGGTGTGGGGGTAGTGCTTTTCAGTGTCCTCGTTTCGGTAGCTGCCGGCGAGGGCCAGCACGGGGAAGCGAGCTTCGCTGGGGCGGTCCAGTTGCTGGCAACGGAAGCGCTTGGTGGTATCGCGCTAGGGCTCGCAGCCGGCTACTCCGCGTATCGTGCAATGAAGGCGATCAACCAACACAACCTCGAGGTGTTGATCACGCTGTCGCTCGTGATGGCAACCTATGCCCTGGCGTCCCAGCTGCATGTGTCGGGGCCCCTCGGCATGGTGGTCGCCGGGCTGTTCATCGGCAACCACGGGAAACAATTTGCCATGAGCGTCGAAACTCGGCACCACATCGAGACGTTTTGGTCATTGATTGACGAGGGACTGAACTCTCTGTTGTTCCTCGCCATCGGATTCGAGGTTATGGCGATCACAATCACCGGTCAAATCGTCGGTGCCGCGGTCTTGGCGATTCCCGTGGTGCTGCTGGCGCGGTGGGTGAGCGTGACCGGCCCAATCAAGCTTCTAGGGGTGTGGCGAGAGTTTACGAAAGGCGCGATCCCCGTGCTGACGTGGGGCGGCTTGCGGGGCGGCATTTCGGTCGCCCTCGCCCTGTCCTTGCCGGCGAGTCCCGTCAAACCGGTGCTGCTCGCGACGACCTACGGTGTCGTGATCTTCTCCATCATCATCCAGGGGCTGACCATCCAAAAAGTCGTGCGGGCGGTAGTTCGGTAACGCGGCACTCAGGCAACCAACTGCTCCGGGAAGGCCACGACCATGAGCTGTAGGCAGGGGAGTTTCTTATGATAGGCAATCCTCGGCGACTTGTTTGTTCGCATCCAAGCCGAG
This sequence comes from Acidobacteriota bacterium, assembly GCA_965218775.1. Classification (GTDB taxonomy): domain Bacteria; phylum Acidobacteriota; class UBA6911; order RPQK01; family JAJDTT01; genus CAUZIZ01. The sequence goes on from CBDCLS010000004.1 coordinate 128,367, forward strand.
GAAGTCAGGCACAAGATCGATTTCTCGGCCCTCGGCGACGTTCGTTTCGCCAACTGATAGGCCACGATAGCGTCGGCTTGGTATTGGTCAAACTACGACATTTCACCCGACGGTCAGAGGTTCTTCATGGTCAGGGAAGCCGAGGAGACAAAGGGAGCAGCAGCACGGGACGAATTGATCGTTGTCCTCAACTGGTTCGAAGTACTCAAGCGGCTGGTGCCGACGGGGGAGTAGTCTCAACCGGTTTCTCATTCTCATAATCTCTTACAAAAAGCTCAACGGGACGTCCCGCTGCCTCGGCGGCGGTCTATCTTACCTAGGGACAGGTAGCGAAGGCCTGTGTGTCGGTGATAGCTGCCGCGGCTTGGCCGAGTGGGTTCGTGTACTGCTTGGTCTGATTGGTCTGGGTGCAAATCCGAACTCGCGGCACTCGCTCAGCAGCATTTTGGCGCCAGAATGGATCGCCTGCACCTGCCTGCCAGCTGGTCCTCAACAGAGAATGCTCTGGAAGGACTGGCCTTTGGAGCCAAAGACGCACTTCTTGTGATCGACGATTTCTGTCCTACAGGATCACGCTATGACAAAGAGAAGTTGCACAAAGCGGCAGATCGAGTATTGCGAGCGCAAGGGAACCAATCTGGTAGGCAGCGGATGTGGGCAGACACAAGACTCCGTCCAGAGAAGCCAGCAAGGGGGTCCATGTTGTGTACTGGTGAGGATATCCCCAACGGACAATCGCTCCGGGCTCGGATGCTGATTATTGAGGTTTCTCCGGGCGATATGAACTGGGACAAACTATCCCACTGCCAGGCAGACGGTGCAAACGGTTTGTATGCGCTGGCAATGGCAGAATTCATCCAGTGGTTAGCATCGCGGTACGAGTCGGCGAGAAGTGGCCTGAAGGAAGAACTAGCCGAACTTCGCGCTAAGGCTCACCAGAGCGGCATGCACAAACGCATTCCTGAGCTCGTTGCCAACCTGGCTTTGGGCTGGCGGTATTTCCTCGACTTCGCAGAGGAGGTTGGAGCGATCACCAAGGAGCGAAATGCTGAGCTATGGCAGCAGGGTTGGAAAGCTCTAGGCGAAGCCGCAGCGAAACAGGAAGCCTTCCAAGCCGCAGGTGAACCTACCCAACGGTTCCTCGAATTGTTGGCTGCTGCTCTTGCCAGCGGCCGAGCACACGTGACCGACCCTAAAGGTGCTGATCCCCCGTCTCCGTCGGCCTGGGGTTGGAAGATAGACTACGCTGGATACTCCCCTGGGGGGGATCGGATTGGCTACGTCGATGGTGATGATCTTTACCTGATCCCCGAGACCTCCTATCAGGTTGCGCAAAGAGGCGCTGGTGGAGAGGGCGTGGGGGTCAATCCCAAAACGTTGTCCAAGCGTCTGGATGAAAAGGGACTCCTTCGTTCGAAAGAACCCCGGAGGAACACCGTGAGAAAGGACCTTGCTGGTGCTCGCCGTAATGTCCTGCATCTTCATAAAGACTCCCTGATCGTGACAAGACCTCGCCTGTCGATCAAAGAGCAGATCGCTGTGCTGGATGTGTTGATCGACTTGACTGATGGGAGGGGCGAGGAGTTTGTCCTGCCCAACGACCTCATCGCCAAACTCGCGGAACAGTGTGCTGGCATTGCCGTCATCGATCTGAACGAATTACTACAGGGCTGGGGATTCGAGAAGAGAAAAACGAAGATCTACGGAGCGCCTTTGGATGCCTGGCATCTGGTAGAGGCCAGAATTCGGGAGCTACGGGAGGCTCTCTCCGATAGCCCTCAGGCGGCTACTACATCGACTACAGGGGACGACTATGTGCACTGAAGGTGTGGCCCGAGCTTATGAAACCCACCTCCTCTTTGGGAGGTGGGAGCAACTATTAACTTGGATCGAAGGCTTGAGATCCCAACAGCTCGGAGAAGGAGCAAAAGGTAGAACAATGCAATTAGAAGTACTTAACCGAGAGTTTCACAGCCGCCTGGGCATCACCGACCCGGCGGCAATTCCGGCCGTGGCGTCAGCGATGGTTGCCAACCGGTTAACCACTGAACCAATCTGGCTGATGCTCATCGGGCCGCCGGGGTGCGGCAAGGGTGAAATCATCGAGGCTACTTCGGGCGTGACGCGCTCCCTTACGGAGGCCTTGCCAGGTTTGACCGCTGGGACTCCAACTCTGTTCCCACCGCCCAGACCCGGCTTGATCGTGCCGGCAACCGAGGACGTGCTGAAAGATCCGGATTTCCTTGAGTTCCTGGGCGACTGCTTTTTTTACCTGCGTATCAGACAGCCCGACGCGGCAGCTGAGAAGCTGGCGGCTCAATTCGCGGAAAACCTGGAAGCCAATAGAGCGAAGCTGCGCGCCGCAGTGGAAGAGTTTCTCAGGGCGCTCGACATCAACGTTCTTCCTGAGCTGACGTCGGAACTGACGCAGCGGATTGAATCGGCAGCGAGAGCCTTTCCAGCCGCCTCACGCGAAAGGCGAATGAAGGAGCTAACGGTGTTCTGCCAGGCAGCCCTGATATGCGGCGTCGAGGATGTCGGTGGTCTCGTCGAGCGGTTGACGCAGGTGCGGACTTTGATCGCTGCTGGCGTCGTCGAGAGGGCAGTGGGCAAGCTGAGAACGAGCCGATGATGAGGAGAAAACCGAACTACCTGATCCAAGTCCCAAACCAGCGACTGTTTAACAGCAAGAGCGCCGCACGCTATCTAGACGTGTGCCCGGACACGTTGTGCAAATATGCCGACCTGGGACGGCTCAAGGCACGTCGACTGGAAAAGCGTCGAGTCTTCGCCCTGGAGGATCTCGACGACTTCGTTAACAGCTTGCCCGAATACACCCCCGCGCCATACACTCACCTTGGCGGAAAACCCGGTGGAAAGGAGATAGAGAATGGGAATTAACCGGGTTACAAAGCGAGGTGAGCTGCGCATTGAGGTACGAAAGCGGTGGCCGGATGGGACGACCTTTCGGCGGTACTATCCGAATATGACGTTGGCGAAGCAAACATTGATGCGAGTTGAGACATCGATTCTGGATGGTTCCTGGCAGCAGTGGAAGCAGGAAATGGAGGGCGGCGCAATGCCGACCATCGCAGACTTCTCCGAGCGCTTTCTGGAAGAGTACGCGAAGCCTCGAATGCGCTCTTGGGATCGGTATGAGCTTTCGTTGCGCACCATCGCAAAGGATCTAGGGCGAGTCCTGCTGGACCAACTCAAACGCGAGAAGCTCTACAAGTGGATGAAGAAGCGCAAAAACCAAGTCACCGCGGCCAGCGTGAATCGGGATATCGCTGCTCTGAAAAAAATGTACTCTTGGGCAAATGAGATTGGCGTCCTCCACGACAATCCGTTGCGTGGCTTTCGACTGTTCCCGGAAGAGATAAAGGAGCGTCGACCTCTCACACTCGACGAATACGGCTCGTTACTGAGGATGGCCCATGACCCGCTGCTACGGACCTTTCTTACCATCCTGGGTGAGACGGGATGTCGTCGGTCTGAAGCTCTGCATTTGAAGCGTAGTGACCTTGATTTCGTGAATCGCACGGTGACCTTTAATCGGGTGAAGAATAGAAAGGCTCGTGTCGTACCAATGTCGCCACGTTTAGACGTTGCGCTCCAGGAGTACTTGACCTCAGCTACGAACAGAAGCGGCTACGTGCTGATCAATCCCCACACCGGCAGGCGGCTGGTAGATCCGAAGAAGGGGTTTGAGAGCGCAGCAGAATGGGCTCAGGTCCCGTGGCTAAGGATTCACGACCTGCGACGATTTCGGGCAACCCAATGGGCCATGGCAGGAATCCCACCGCACACAATTCAGAAGCTTCTTGGGCATGCGAGCCTGCAAACCACGATGAGGTATTTACAACATGTGGATACCTCCTTCGATCTCGTGCGCGAGGCTTTTGAGCGGGAGAGTGGGAGACAAATGGGAGACACCCCGGGTGGCTCTCCGAAGGCGCTTCCGCTAAGTCATTGAAAAGTTTGGTACGCCCGGCAGGATTCGAACCTGCGGCCTACGGATTAGAAGTCCGTTGCTCTATCCAGCTGAGCTACGGGCGCACAAAGGGTCAGCCGATTATCCCATTTCTGCGTGGGACTCTGTGTGACAGTCGCCTTTTCCCACACTTCAATATGGTTCTTCGCTCAGAGTCGGGGACTATTTCAGTGCTTTGTCCCGCGGGCAGGCGAAGGTGTCCTTTACAGGAGATCCTTTTCCTCGGCTCCTTTGAGCCGCTGTAAGAGAGGAACTCAAAACTTCCTTCGACCCGCTCATCGAAGGCTGTAAAGTTGGCGGTACCCTCGGTATCGGGCGAAGAGCAACAGATTACTCATAACTCGTGGCTCCTCGTAAGTGACTCGAATGACTCACTTGTATCATATGCTCCCCGCAACCTGCCTGGCAGGTCTCAAATGATTCAGGCCCGATCCGCGCCGCCAGTGGCCAGGGCGGAACCAGCAGCTGATGTGGCGATCAGAGGGGAGTCCAAACGACACCGGTCGGACTAGAGAAACTCCCGGTCCTCAAGCGGTGGATCCCTCCCCCTGGCAATGCGATCAGAAGCAGGACTATTCCCCACTCCGAAAGAGTTGGAATCGTGTCCACTGGAGGGGCAGGAAGAGGCTGCGCTAGCACCAGCATGTTTTGGGTGGCGGTGGTGGCGCTATTCTTCCCCCTCTCTCCCAGCCGAATATCTGCCGGTGAGAATCCCAAACTCTTGCCAGCCAAAAACGTCTGGTGTACTTTTGCTGATGATGCAACTCACTGCTGAACAAGATGCTGTATTGAAGGGCGAACGTGGTCCCTTTCTGGCCAAGTATCTTAGGTGGTCCCTACTCTGGGGCGAGGCTATGGGCGCCACCAGGCTGGTACCTGTCACAAATGTTCACTGTATCCTGCGTACTCCCAGCTTGCCGGGGCTTTCGGATCACACGCTGGATACTTACTTTGACGAGTTTCGGCAGCTCTGCCAGGAGAACGTAAAGTGCATCACTCTGACCCACGCGAATTGTAGAGACCTGGCTGCGCTTCGGGAAAAGGGCTTGAATGAGAAGGAGCTCCAATTCCAGCCGGAGCTGCAGCAACTGGCACAGAAGGCGGGGGTCAGGACGACCTGGACCTGTGCTCCCTACCAGGTGGGAGGGATGCCCACCTTCGGTGAGATCTGTGCCTGGACGGAGTCTTCCGCAGTGGTCTACGCCAACTCCATGGTCGGAGCCCGCACCACCCGCAATGGCATGGAGAGTTCGCTGGCGGCGGCGTTTCTGGGCTGGGTGCCGGAGTTCGGAGTTCTACTCGACGAGCATCGCAAGGCCACGGTCCGAGTCGACGTCGACGTTGAAATGCGGTCGACCACGGACTGGGGTGCGCTGGGCTACTTCGCGGGCGAGCTTGCGGGTTCACAGATTCCGGTCTTTGATCAGGTCGAGAAGATCTCTCCCGAAGAAGCCAAACAACTCTCCGCATCGCTTCCTTATGCCGGCCGCGGCACCGCGATGTTCCACATGGTTGGCATCACCCCCGAAGCTCCGACTCTGGAAAGTGCCCTCGATCCTGGCCAACCCGCCGAGCGGCTGGTCTTTGACAAAAAGGCCCGTCAGGAAACCTACCAGAAAATGAACATGATGGATGAGGGAGAGGAGATCGATGCCATCACGCTGGGATGCCCTTTCAGTTCCCTCGACGAGATGCGGGAGATCTCCGAGGTCCTCACCAACCGCAAGGTTGCTCCGGGAGTCACACTTCTTGTCTGCACCGCAAGGGACACGCTGACAGAGGCCAAGAGTCTGGGCTATACCGAGATAATCGAGGAGGCAGGCGCGACCATTCTTTGCGATATCTGCCCCGGTGCCCAGGGGCATATGCGTCCCCGTAACTTCATCTCGAACTCCTTCAAACAGGCCTTCTACGGCCGCAGCGCGCTCCGATCCCGAACCGCCGTGGCGACGCTGGAGCGATGCGTTGAAGGGGCGGTCAGCGGACGTTGGATGGGATGAAGGAGAAGAAGGTCATCAGCGGAAAGCGAATTGTGGACGGCAAGGCTTCGGGTGAGGCCATCGTCAGCGATGCGGCACTCTGCTTCCGATCCCAGTTCGATCCCACCACAGGGAAGGTGATCGATTCCCAGCATCCACTCTACGAACGCAGTCTGGCCCAGAAGGTGCTGGTAATGCCCTCAACCACTGGCTCCTTCGGCAATACCATGCACATCAGGGTTGCCGCTCTGGAGAACCAGGCTCCGGCGGCCCTGATCAATCTCGAGCCAGACTCTCCTTCGGTATTGGGCTGTGTCATCGCCGAGATACCCTTCATACAGATTGGCAGTGAGGATCTGGAGTCGATTCAAGACGGCGACTGGGTCGAAGTGGACGCCTCGAACGAGTCGATCACCGTCTTCGAGAAGTGAACCCCATGTTACACGTCTTGTCCACGACCTGAAGATCACCGGCTCGGGAGAGACGACGTCCTTCCGACGCCTTTCAAGTTCTCGGGCTGGCCGCGGACACCCAGCAGGATCCAAGAAGGTGAATCCTGAAGGGATTCCGTCCTCCAGCCCAGGGTTTCCGTACGCGTTTAGCGTCTTCTCCCTTGCCCGTGCATGTTCCTGACAATCCCTCGCTTTTCTCTGCCATCATGGACATCTTGCGGCGCTTGCACGTTGCCGCCAATGACGATGTAAAGCGGGCGGAGAAAACGAGGTTGTCTGAAATCGTGTCAGTGCCGACCGGGTTGGTCAAGGGCTTGGATACGACCGAAAGATGAAGTCGGGCAAGGGCACGGGCGCGGGCAAAGGCAAGGGAGGGCGCTAAACACATACGGAAACCCTGGGCTGACAGACACAATCCCGTTGGGATTGACCTCGATGGTTTCTTGCTGTGTCCACTTCTCTCACCTTTGAAGAACCGATCAGCTGATGTTCTGCTCTTGTCCCGTCTCCGAAGAGCGATAAGCACCGAAGATCACTCGGAGCACCTGCAGGCAATCCCGACCTGTAAGAGGGGCCTCTCCCGTTCCTGCCGAGGCCTTGATCGCCGCCTGCACCAGGAGTTGGTAGCTGTTGACGTCGGTTGGTAGAGGGATCGATTGAAGCCCTTCCGGCGCGTCGGGGTGTGTCGACTGCCAGTCCAACTGCAGCCGCGAATCGGATTTGTGTCGAGAACCACTGATTCGAAGCCAACCCTTCGAACCCCAAATCGTGACTGCGGATTGGTACCCCCCCTGCTCTAGATAATAGCCACCATGAAAGGTGCCCACCATTCCGCCCTTGAACTGCAGCGCTAGTGCTTCCGCGTCCTCGATTTCGACGGGTTGCCCGCCTACGTTCCTGCAAACGGCGGAGACCTTGGCGATGGGATCGTCGGCCAGATACTGAATCAGATCCAAATTGTGTATTCCCAGCCAGATCAGATGTCCTCCTCCGGCCTTGTTCTTGAAGGCGAACCAGGAGTTTTGATAGCTCGCTCGAGTCAAGCGAGTCTGGTCCTTTACCTGAAAAACCTGGGTGCCATAGAGCTTTCCCAAAAATCCGGAACGGATCAACTCCTTCGCCTTGATTGCCGAGGGGTGCAGTCGTCCGGGAAGAGCCAACATCAAGTGTAAATTCCTGGATTCAGCAAGCTGCACCAGGGGCTCGAAGTCCTCTGCTCGGACGCAAGCTGGTTTCTCGGCGAGGACGCTGCAGTTTCCCTCCAGTGCCCTCCGGATTCGATCCGGTGCCAGGTGCGCCTCCAGAGAGACGAGCACCATGTGCGGCTTGAATTTCTCGATCATCTGACGATAATCGCGGAACTTTCCGAGAACCGGGAACTGTTGCCCTAGCGAGCTCTCCGCCTGCCCAAACGTTGCACCGGTCTCATCCGAGATGGCAACCCCTGCCAATCCCTCACTGGTCGCCAGGGCATCAAGATAGATGCTCAGGTGGGGCCCCTTCTTTTGAGTGATGACCCCTACTCTGATGGAGTCTTTCCCTTTATCCGAGGCCTCTGGGGATCGGGTTGCGGACAGCAATTCGCCCGCGGAGAATCCAGTCCCTACCGTGAGCGAAGAAAGCACCACCCCACCGGCACGAGTCGTCTTCTTCAGGAAGGTTCTTCTTTTCATGATTGGAGTTTAGCAGTCCCTCTTCGAGAAATCGATGAAGCCGAACTCTGGTAGTCCCGAGCGCTACACAGGATGTTATTATTGGTCGCCCTCTACGCCAGAATTGAGGACTACTTTTATGTCGGCTTCTGGAAGCAACAACGTCTACCGGGCAGCACTGATCGGGTGCGGGTCGATGGGCAGCTATTGCATGGACGAGATCGCGGGCTTGAGGGGCAGGATGATCTTGCCCTTCGGTCATTCCGAAGTCCTGAAAACTCATTCCCGAACCGACTTGGTAGCGGGAGCCGATCCCGATCCGAAGCGACTCCAGGATTTCGGAAAACGCTGGGAGGTCGATCGGCTCTACTCCAACCACCGGCAAATGCTCGAAGCCCAGCGCCCCGAGATTGTCAGCATTGCCAGCCCTCCCTCCCTCCATCCCCAGCATATCCAGGACTGCGTTGAAGCCGGAGTCCGCGGGATCTTTTGCGAAAAGCCCTTGTGTCCGACACTCGGCGAAGCCGATGCAATACTCCGAGCTTGCGAGGCAGGCGGAGTCTCGCTTTCCATCAACCACACGCGGCGCGGAGATCCCTTTGTGCTCCGCACCCGAGAGCTGCTCGAACACGGAGAGATCGGGGAGGTGTTGTCCCTCTCCATGACCTGGCCCGGACGCCTCTTCCTGAGTGGAACGCATTTCTACGATCTGGCGAACTACTTTGCCGGCGATTGCCCTACCCGTTGGCTTATCGGCCACTCCGAGGACCCTGCAGCCGAAATGTCGGTTGTGCCCACCCAGCGAGGTGTGGACGTCGGGGGGACAGCCTATGCCGTTTACCAGAATGGGATTCGGGTCTTCTTCAACGGCAGGGATGGACACAGCGCCACGCGCAGTGAAATCTGCGGTACCGAAGGAGTGATCAGCTGGAGCGGCAATGATACCCGGTTGTGGAAGCGGAACCGGAACAGCCACTTCCGGGAGCTGCTGCAACACCCCTTCCCCCAGATGATGAGATATACCGCTCCCATGCTCTATCTCCTGGAAGATCTGATGGAGGCTATCGAAACCGGACGCGATCCCCTTTCCAATGGAGGCACCGGCCGACACGCTTTGGAGCAGATTCTGGCCACGCACTACTCATCTCAACATGACAGCTGCAAGGTTCGTTTCCCCCTCAAGGATCTCGACACCAGGCCCCCGTTCCAGTGGTTCGGAGAAGGGGGCGAGGCGGTCGATCGCTCTGTCGCTGCCGGAGGAGCGGAGTGATGCGGTTTCCTGGGCTCAGGAGCCACCATCCGTGCGCCCACTTGCTCCTACTAAGCCACTGGATCAACCCTTCCGCAGAGCGACCATGTCAAGACTGAAGCGGCTACTTCGGACTGGGGCGCTGGCAGCACTCATGCTGCCTCTGGTCTGCTGTGGCCCACCCTTCACAACGCAGCCAGACGGAAGCGAGACAGGATCCGACAGCGACACCAAGACACTCCGTTTTGTCTGGATCGGGGACCTCACCCCGCTGTGGCATCCCGCAGCCTATCAGACCTTCAGCCAAGCAGTGGTCTTCTATCTCCTCTTCAACACCCTGGTGAAGCTGGACATTGATCTGACGACAATCATTCCGGACCTGGCTGAGAGGTGGGAAGTCAGTCCCGATGCCAGCGTCTACACATTCCACCTGCACCGCGATGTCCGCTGGCACGATGGAACCCCCTTCTCCGCGGAGGACGTCCGCTTCACGTTTGAACGCCAGGTCCTGGAATCGTACCGATACGTCAAATACCTCGAAGCGGTGGAAGGAGCCCAGGACTATAAGGAGGGCAGGACTGAAGGCATCTCGGGACTCGAGTTGCTGGACACCCACACCATCCGCGTCACCCTGGGCTTTCCCGATGCCCTCTTCCTCCACCGCCTCACCGAGCCAAGCTGCGTCATCATCCCCGAGCATGTCCTGAAGGGACTACCTCCAGATGCAGTTGAATCGACCAAGTTCGCCTCGTCTTCGCCGGTTGGAACTGGCCCCTACAAGTTTGTTCGGTACCTGACCGATCAGATGGCCGAATTCGATGTCAATCCGGACTACTTCAAGGGCAAACCCCAGATTGAGAAGGTCTTCATGAAGCGGCTCCGCTCTGAGGTGGCATTCGCCCAACTCGAGAGCGGCGAGCTCGACCTGGCCCTACGCCTGAAGCTGTTTGGATTCGAGCGGCTCACCGGGCTTGACCGTCTCAACGTCATCTCCGGACCTGGGGTCGGGATGACCTCCTTATACTTCACAGGCGAGGACCCTCGCCTTCAAGACAGACGCATTCGCCAGGCCATCTACCATGCGCTCGATCGGAAGAGTATCGTCAAGCACGTATTCCGGGGGCGCGCCCGGGTGCTTCGGGGGGCTCCCCCGGCATTGGACGGCTACGCCGACCTGAATCCCTACGACTACAATCCGGAAAAATCGAGACGGCTGCTGCGGGAGGCGGGATTCGATTTCGAGCCTCCCCTTCGCATCGTGTACGATCAGACCTATCCCAGCGCTCCCATGATCTTTCCGATCATCGAGCATCAGCTGCGGCAGGTCGGGATCAACGTCCGTCTCGACGCCATGGACTCGACCGCCTTCATCGCTCGGATTATGGAACAGCGTCATCTGTTGGAGATGTTCGGATCCAATGGCGGAGCCTATGGAGTCGGTCCCCACGTGTCGGCGACCTACTACAACTGCCACAGAAAGGAATGGCAATCTGGGTACCTGAACTGCGAGCTCGATGATCTCTTTGTCCAGGCTAGCCGGGTCACCGAGCTCGACCAGCGCGACGAGATCTACCACCAGGTGGCGAAGATCCTCAATCGGGATGTACCCACTCTGCCGTTGTGGTCGCGTCACGACTTTCATGCTGCCACCAAGCGCCTTGGAGGTGGGTTCAAGATCTACCGGGATTCGAGGCGCACGTTCTCCAATATTGAGACCTGGACGCTTTCCAGTGAGCAGTGAGCAGTGAGGAGTGAGCAGTGAGCCAATTCGTCCTGCATCGTCTACTCATCTCTGTCCCCGTCTTGCTCGGTATCACCTTTATTGCGTTCGCGGCGCTCTCGCTGGCACCGGGCGACCCCCTGATGGCTCGCTTGGATCCCAGCGTTCTTGCCCAACAATCGCCGGAGTGGATCGAGGAAAAGCGACGCGAGCTGGGTCTTGACCAGCCCGTCCCTATACGATACCTACGCTGGCTGGAAGGGCTGGTGCGAGGAGATTTCGGGTTTTCGATCGTCACCCGCCGCTCGATTTCGGAGGAGCTGGCCCTGCGCTTGCCGGTTACCCTGCAACTGATGGGAACAGCGCTGCTGATCGGGCTCGTCCTGGGTATCCCCTTCGGTGTGATTTCAGCCATCAGGCAGTACTCAAAGCTGGACTATGCGTTGACGGGATTTACCATGGCGATGATCTCCACGCCTACCTTCTTTCTGGGTCTACTGGCTATCTATGTCTTTGGAGTCTACCTCCGGATCCTGCCTACCAGCGGCATGGCCACACTGGGAGGAGTCCCTTCTCTGGCAGACCGCTTGAGCCATCTGGTCCTCCCGGCAGGCATTCTGGGCTTGGCAAACGCCGCCCAGCTCATGCGTTACACGCGTGCCAGTATGTTGGAGGTCTTGCGCCGGGAATACGTCGTCACGGCCAGGGCGAAGGGTCTTCCGGATACGCCCATATTCTTGAGGCATGCTCTTCGCAACGCGCTGATTCCTATCATCAGTATCTTGGGCCTGCTCCTTCCGGAGCTAGTAGTTGGGGCAATTGTAACGGAGCAGATCTTTGCCTGGCCCGGCATGGGTTTCATGGCGGTCCGAGCCGCTGCCGATCGCGACCCGTCGATGTTGATGGGCGTCGTGTTGGTGGTTGGAACCAGCGTTCTGTTGAGTGGTCTCATTGCCGACATTGCCTATGCGGCCGCCGATCCAAGAGTCCGAGTCGGCCGGGAGTGACCCTCTAGAACCAACGTGGATCAGATAAGAATGAAAGCTCAGGAAACTGACGAATTCAAGTTCGAGTCGCTGTCTCGCCAGGTGATGCGCCGCTTCATGCTGCACCACCTCGCGGTGGCAGGGGCCGCGGTCATGCTCCTCATCATCCTGTTGTCCCTGGCCGCCCCGCTGGTAACCGGACACGACCCCCTCGAAGTTCGACTGGATGCCCTGCGCCAGGGTCCCAGCCGCGATCATTGGCTGGGTACTGATCTGATAGGGCGGGATGTATGGAGCCGGATAGTGTTCGGGAGTCGCGTTTCCCTGGCCGTCGGTGTCTTCGCGGTTGCCCTCTACACCTTTGTCGGATCCTTTCTGGGCGCACTTGCCGGTTACTTCGGAGGTCTGTTGGATCAGATCATCATGCGGCTGACGGACACGTTGCTGAGCATCCCTGCGCTCTTGATGGTCATGATCTTTGTATCCATCATCGGGCCAAGTCTGACTTCTGTGATTGTAGTGATAGGCCTGCTCCAATGGCCTCGTACCTGTCGTCTGATAAGGGGCCAGATCTTGGCAATTCGAGAAGAAGAGTTTGTCACAGCAGCTCGCGCTGTCGGCAGCAACACCGCACGAATCATTCTTCGGCACATCCTGCCCAACGCATTCGGTCCTCTGACGGTCCTTTCCACCTTTGGCGTCGCCAATGCGATCCTTTTGGAAGCAACATTGAGCTTCCTCGGACTGGGGGTTCGTCCACCTACTCCGAGCTGGGGCGGTATGCTCAACGAAGCACAATCGCCTGCTGTGCTTTCCAGCCTCCCCTGGCTGTGGATGTCCCCGGGCCTGGCAATCGCGATGACCGTTCTGGCCGTGAACTTCATTGGCGACGGTTTGCGGGATGCCGTGGATGTGCGCTCTGTTATTAAGTAGGCTCTCAAAGATCCGCTATGGAGATGAGCAACGGGAAACTGACGAAAGAGGCCCTGGCTCGCCAGCAGAACGCCGCCGCCGATGCGGTAGACCCGCAGCGCGACGACTATCTTCAGCTTCTTGGTGATCTGGTCCAATGTCCTACCGTGTTGGGAGAGGAACGACCTGCTCAGGACATTCTGTACCGTCATCTGCAGAGCATGGGTCTGGAGGCTGAAAGCTGGGATCTGGACCCGCAAGACCTGGCGTCACATTCTACCTTCGCTCCTGTGGATTGGGGATACCGGGGGAGGCCAAACGTCCGCGGGACCCTCAAACCCGCAGGAGAAGGGGGCAAATCACTGGTGCTAAATGGGCACGTCGACGTGGTCAGTCCGGAGCCGGTCGATTGGTGGAGCTACGATCCCTGGGGCGCCACAATCACCGATGGGCGGATGTACGGTAGGGGCAGCCTGGACATGAAAGCGGGGCTGGCGGCCGCGCTCCTCGCCATCCAGGCGGTCATGGACAGTGGAACCCAACTCCGGGGCCCCGTCATCTTCGAAAGCGTGATCGAGGAGGAGTGCACCGGCAACGGGATGCTGGCCAGCAGGGTCCGCAGTGGCAAAGTCGACGGCGCTGTGGTTACCGAGCCCACCGGCCTACAAGCCTGGACCGCGACTCCGGGAGTCCTCTGGTTCGAGGTCACGGTGCGCGGTAAGCCCGCCTACGTGGGGAAGGCAGGCCAGTACGTCAACGCTATCGAAACGGCAGCGGCCTTGATCGCACGCCTCAAACCCGCAGCCGTCGAGGCTCTGAACGAGGCCTTCGACCATCCCGCCTTCAGAGCCTACAAGAATCCGCTCACCTTGAGCGTAGGGAAGATCCAGGGTGGGGACTGGCCTTCGAACGTCCCTCTGGAGTGCCGTTTTACCTGCCGAATGTCCTTCCCGATTGGCTGGTCCTTCGACCAGGCTCGGAGCTTCGTCGAGACCCATCTGGAGCGCGCGGCCTCGAGCGATCCCTGGCTGGCAGAGCAGCCACCGACCGTACGCTATCCTGGTTTCAGAGCTCTGGGTTGGGCAGTGGACCCCAAAACCTTAGATGGCAGCCTCATCGAATCCCTTTCCGATGCTCATCAAACCGTGTGCGGCCGGCAACTGAAACAGGGAGTGTTTCCAGGAACCGCTGACGCCCGCTATTTCAGCGCTCAGAAAGGCGAACAGGCGGTCTACTATGGTCCCGTGGGTGCCAACCTTCATGCGCCTGACGAATACGTCGAGTTGGAGAGTCTCTTGGAGACGGCTCGAGTCCTAGCCCGAATGATTGTCGCCTGGTGCGGATGAGGCGGAATAGGTTGCGGGTTAAGGCTAGCAGTCCAATTTGACTGTCGATTCATGACTCCATCGGTAGAGCTGAGGAATACATCGCGTTGTTAGAAGGAAAAATCGCTCTGGTCACCGGCTCCAGTCGGGGAATAGGGGCGGGTATCGCTGTCAAACTGGCCGAGTCTGGAGCCGACGTCGCCATCACGGCGCGCCGGCTCGATAGTCTCGAGAAAACGGCAAGCCGCATCAAAGCGTTGGGTGGGAAGACCCTTCCCATCGAATTGGAGGTAACCGACCTTTCTAGCATTCGAGAGGCCGTCGCTTCGGTGGAGCAGGACCTCGGCCCGATCGATATCCTGGTGAACAATGCCGGGATCAATATCCCTCGTCCTGCCACCGAAGTAACCGAAGACCAGTGGGACCAGATTCTCGATGTGAACTTGAAAGGGGCGTTCTTCTGCTCGAAGGAGGTGGCGCCAGGCATGATCGCCCGAGCAAAGGGCAAGATCATCAACGTGTCCTCCGCGGCAGGGCTGGTTCCACTCGAGGAGCGCGCCGCCTACTCTTCCAGTAAGGCAGGCCTGCTAATGCTGACCAGAGCGCTGGCCCTGGAGTGGGCCCCGCATCAAATCACTGTGAACGCCGTGGCGCCCACCTTCATCGAAACGGAGCTGGCTCGACAAACACTCGATCAACCGGGAATGAGGGATTATCTGCTTTCGCGCATTCCACTGAACCGTCTGGCTACGGTCGAGGATCTGGCGGGAGCTGTCATCTACCTGTGTTCCCCAGCGGCTGATTTCATAACCGGGACCGTGATCCCGGTGGACGGAGGACTCACGCTACGTTGATCGTTGTGTGGGTGTGGGCAGTGAGCAGTGAATCAGTTTGCGGTGATACGGTTTCGGAAGGGGGCGATGATGACCACTACGAAGATCGATGTTGAAAATGAGCGATTGAAGGCCTACTGGGCAACCCGCCGGAAAGCGACAGACTGGCTCTTGGGTCAGCTCAACGCCGATGGTTCCATCGGTGATGCAACCTCGGGTGGATACTTCTTCTACCGCGCTCCCTGGACCTTCTCGCTGGTAGGCGAGAGCGCTGCCGCCAGTGGCATATGTGGTTGGATCCGCAAGCATATGGTGACCCCAAACGGCAGTATTGGGGGTCCCTACCGAGCTATCTACGATGCCTGGGCTTATCGTGATTCTGCCCTGATCCTGGGGGCCCACATGGCAGGTCAGTACGATCTCTCCTCTGGCCTGATGCCGGAGTTTCTGAAATTACAGGATCCGGTCTCGGGAGGCTTTCCCAACGATCGTTTGGAGGATGGCTCGATGGGTGATGGCATGAGCGTCCCCTACACTACCGGGGCCGGGTTTGCCTGCCTGGCAACCGGATACCTCGAGCAAGCTCGCGCCGTCTACCGATTTCTTCGGACCATCTACGACGCCCAACAGGACCTGCCCCGGCGATTCTTCTACAATTGGTCTCGCGAACGCCAGGAGCCCACGACCACATTCTCTGAGGAAGATCAGTTCTGGCATGTGGTGGAGAACTCGATCGACCGTAATCAGCGCTGGACGGTGGGAGGGATTGCCGCTGGGTTTCTGTGCCGGCTCTACCTGGTGGAACCCAGGCCTGAGTATCTGGCCCTGGCCAAACGCTACCAGGCATTCTCAATGGCGGCGACCGAGCACCAGTTCAAATACGATCCGGTGTGCAAGAGCGGTTGGGGCAGCTCGCTGCTCTATCTGGTCACTGGGGAAACCCAGTATCGGGACTGGACCTACCGAATGGGTGACTGGTTCGTCTCACGGCAACATCCTGATGGTTACTGGGCGCCGCAGGCTTCAGGCGACGACAGAAGCAAGATCATTCATAACGCCCTCGAATTCGTGATGCATGTCGACACGATTATTGCGGGTCTGACCTCTCGTCAATGGTCTGGGCAGTGACATCGGTACGAGTGGTAAACGGCAAACGGTGTCCACTGATCGCTCCGCCTTGTCCCTCCGCTCATTCGTCGTCGGATCTCCATCCGGATCAAAGAAAGCCCCCCGGGAGCCTTGCCGTCTCCGCAAACTCCAAGGTTCGATCGGGACCCGCGTTGACGGCCGGAGAGCGGTTCGCCGCCCCCAAAGAAACCTGGATGGTCTCAGCCGCCTGGCAGCCGTTGGGATCATCACCGCGGAGCAGACCTTCTGCCGGGAACTGAACAAGTTAGTCGGGCCGAGGTTCATTCCACTCGGCGCGGCTCAGCGCACCGGCGGCTCTCATCTCGCCCTCGCTGAAAAACGCCTGCATCATCAGGAACTTGAGTGCCTGCTGGCCAGTCTGATAGGAGTGCTCCGTGTTCGCCGGTATGAATACGAACGAGCCCGGGCGTACTGAGAACTCCTCTCCTCCAACAATGAAGGTCCCCTCGCCCTCCAGGACATAGAAATACTGCTCCCTGTTGTCGTGCTGATGGGGATGGGTAGCACCACCCCCGGCGTAGGACTGGAGATGAGCGTTGAAGATCTTGGATTCGTCGTTGGACCCCAGGATGGAGATCGCCGAACCTCCCTCATGGTGATCGGATTCGCCTGCCCTCTTCATCTTGAGCTCGTCGGTTTGAACTACGTATGCCATCGTGCTTCTTTCACCTCGATTCCTTTGGAAACGCGGGATTGGGTCACCATCATCGGGAAATCGATCAGAACCCGAGCCGCGCTGGATCATTCGTGGAAGAAACTACTCGATCCATGGAAGCCTGAAGCGCGAGCGAGGGGCTGGAGATCTGCGAGATGCGTCGCCAAAAGGGCATTTGAATGGAGACAAGAAACGAGCCGAGGACTACCTGGATTGTTTGTGCAGGGGGGCCCGGTCCCGCCGCGCGAGCGGACAACAGCTAGATCCAGGAGATCCCCAACCCCTCGCTCGCGCTTCAGGCTTCCGAGTCTTCGCATTAATCGGTCACCTGGGGCGCTCGCCGGAGAGTCTTCGGTAGTACTCTTCTACCTGATCCCGAAAGGACGGCGGCACCTCGTCCTCGTCGAAACTCGACCGCAGCCTTCCAGACTGATCTTCCAGAGCGCGATTGATTTCCAGTTCTAGCTGATGAAAGCCGCCGATGATCTGGGCCTTGAGTTTGTCAATCTCTTCCGGGTCAGAGAACAGCCGCTCCAGATCAAGTCTCTTCATTCGCCTCACCAGATTCTCCACGTCTCGTCGCAAGGAGGGTGCCTGATTCAGAAGACCTCGAAGGGAATTGGCCTCTTTCATCCGCTCCTGCCACTCCCGCCGAACCTGGCCGGGATCCACGCCGGAGGTGTTGGGCAATCCTCCCGCCTGGCGCATCGAAGAAGAGGGTGTCCCCTCCTTTCCGGACTCGCCGATGCTCCTGCCTTCGCCAGCTTTCCCTTCCTGATCCCCCTGCGAGCTTGGGGTGCCTTTACCCGCCTGGGAAGTCTGCTCCGACTCTTGTTCGGACCCTTGCTCCGACCTTTCTTCCGACCCCGGTTTCGACTCCTGTTCCGAGCCGGTCTGAGAGGCACGCTGGTGTAGGGAAGACAAGCCTTCAACCAGCTCGCCAACCTGGCTCAACGCCTCTCGAAGCCCTTCCTTGGCTTGAGGCTGGCCCTCGGATCCCAGGGCTTTCTCCGCTTCTCCCACCTTCTCGGAGAGCTTCGCCACCTCCTCCGCAACTCCCTCTTCCCGATCCCGTGCCATATCCACCCACCCGCGGGACAGCAGCTGGGAACCCTCTTGCATCTTCTCTGGAATTTGGTTGTCGCGAACCGAGTGCCCCGCCTGCTTGAGCTTGCGGGAAGCCGCCGGCTCCTTCGACTCCAGTTGGCGCGCCGACTGGTGCAGCCCACTCTCGAGGCTGAAGAGATCCTCCTGCAGCTCAGACTTTTCTCGAAGCAGCCGACGAAGCTCGCGGATGGTCTCCTGGTCTACCTTCCTGGATTCGAAACGCTGCCTCAGGTCGTCGAGCTTGTCGAGGACGTCTTCCTGTTTGCGCACCAACTGCTGTGCGTCCTCCTTCAACTTCTGAACGCTTTCCGAACGCTGATTCTGTCGCTGCCGACCCAAAGCCTCCTTTGCCTTCCGAAGTCTTTCGAGCGCCCGCTCGGCAAGCATCTGTGACCGCTCCGGTGACTGCTGTCCGGACTGAGCCTTTCGCATCTGTTTAGCTGCTTCTCGGAGCCGGCGACTTATTTCCGAAAGCTGTTGTTCCTTCTGGTTACGAGACAATCGCTCCAACTGCCGCGCCAGCTGATCCGCCTCCTGCATCAGCTGCTGCTGTGACATGTTGTTCATCGCCGAGCTCTGCTTAATCTGTCGCCGCTTGCGCTCCGCCAACTGCTCTTGTCTACGAGCCAACTCCTTCAGTTTCTCGAGCGCCTCATCCAGTTTCTCCTCACGCTTGAACTGCTGATTCTGCTGCATCGTCTCGTACTGATTCTTGGTACGATCCAGCTCGAGATCAACCAGATCCGCGAGTTCCTGGGCTGAAGCAGAAGATCCTGTCTGGTTTTGAGAAAAGGAAACCTGAATTTTCTTGAACAAGGCCTCCGCGCGGAGAAGCTGCTGGAAGGCCTTTTGCTCCTCTGGCAGCGCCTTCTTTGGAGCAGACTTACTCAGATGATCGTGGGCCGGCTCCATGTGTTTGACGGCCTGCTTCAGGTGATCGGCCATCTTCTGAAAGCGGGGGTCAGCTGCGGCCGTGCCCCTCAACTCGAGTCGATCGATCAGGGTCTGAGTCTGTCCTTGGAGCCTCTGCTGTACCAGAGCCAGGGTTTGGATGTCCTCTTTGAAACCCTTGCGCGAGGGCCGATTCTGTTCCCGACGGAGCTTGAAAGTGGCCACGATGATCTCTTTCTGCCGCTTTGAAAGCTTGAGATCTTCGTTGCTACTGGCTGGAATGGACATGCCTTGATTCTGCGATTGGTAGTACTCCCGATCGTAAGGCTCCACCTCGAGGAAATAGATGTCGGTGACGGAAGACGAGATGGCGTCTTCGGCCTGCGCGTAGTAGGACACGAAGTCCCCTGGGAGCAAGCCGAATTCTTCCAGATAAAAGATGTGAGACGTGACGAAGGAGCGAGAACCCGAGGGCTTGTTCAACTCGACTTCCTGCTCCGAATCCCCGTTGACTGAAAAGTGGATGCGGGCCTTCCTGATGCCATAATCATCCTGAACCTTCACCTCGGTGAAGACCTCCTGGATGTTGGTTACCCTCTGATCCCGGCCCGGCCGCTTGAAGGAAACCAGAGGGGGCTGATCCTCGAGAGCCCGGATCAGAAACTCGTCCGATGCCGGATACCAGACCTTCTCCTGGTTCTGGAGATGAATTCGATAGTAGTCGTCACGAGCCACCTTGAAGTCAGCTTTGAGCTGCTGTGAACCGACCTTCTGCAGGGGAATGTCGCCGGCTTCTTCCAGTCGAATCAGACCTCCTTCAACCGGCTGATCGGTTCGGATACTCAATTCCGCCCGGGTCCCGACGACGGCCTCGATATCACCTTCATCCTCCAGGGTCGCTGGCTTCAAGCCCGTGTACCGCGGGAAGACCAGCCTGACTTGAAGCTCTTCAATGTTCGGTAGTTCCGAGACTGAGATCCGAAAGGTATCCGATTGAATGCCGTCGGCCTCGACGTAATAGTCCATCGGCTCCCTGACGTCGAAGAAAAGAAAAACGAGATCGCCACTGTCGAGATCCGCTCTCATCAGGGTGTCTTGCCAGGCGGGATCGTTTTCGTACCGGGCCCGCAGCCTGACGTTTTCGGAGGAGAATCCGGTCAGGGAGGCTCGAATTTCGACGTCTGCGTGTTTCGCCACGGTTGTGTTGCCCGGGGAAACCGAGATCGCATATAGCGGGCTCTCCGTCTGTTCATCCCAACTGCCGAGCAGTCTACTGAGACTGTAGCGGAAGGCTTCGGGACCGCCGAAGAACAAGTAGGCGAAAAGGAAGACGGAAACGGCAACGGCCAGTATCGAGAGAAGACTGCTGCGGACTCGATAGAAGGTTGGGAGTGCGACTCTCCGCAGCTTTTCCCAGACGTCTCGCTCCAGCAGCATTCGCAGCTGCGGGTCGCCCTCAGTCTTGGCTTCGCTCAGACCCACGGCCGTCGACAATCCTTCTTGCAGCTGGGGATGCCTTTCTTCCAGAAAGCGTGCGACCTGCCGCCTCGAGGACTGGCGAAAAACCGGAACGAGCGCCTTCAGCAAGAGGCCCAGGAGGAGAGCAACCCCAACGACTCTGGTCCAGAGTAGTATCCCCTCGGAGAAATTGTAGCGGGCGAGAACGTAACTCGAGAGGATCGAGCCCAGAACCAGGAACAAAAACACGATGGCGAGTCCCTTGAGAAGGCGTTCCAGTCGCAGTCTTCTCCGAACTGACTCAATCCGCTTCCCCGTCGGTCCCAACATCAGATTCTACCTCGCATAAGCGGAGCTCCTACTCGACGATCCGGCGCCGATGGTTTGCCACCAGGGACTCGATCCCCAGCACCAGGGCAGCGGCCAGGAGCAGGAGCCACCACAAGGGTTGACGGAACTCGTCCTGGCTAATACGCGTCGCTTGGGGAGAGGATCTCCCTATGGGCCGTTCCGCTCGAAAACTGGCCAGGAGTTTCTCGACCGGCACCTGCTGCAGATCCGATTCCCTCGGATCGCTGTTGACTGCTACCCAATCGGTTTCCTTGTTCTTTCTTATTTCATAGTGTCCCGGAAACTTCAACTCGACAAAATCCGGAGATTTCTGGTCCAACCCAATGACTCGCTGACCGTTGGGATCCACAATATTCCAGCTGCTTGTGGTTCCCGGTTCGGACTTCGCCTTATCCTGTTCTGAGCCAAGAATCTCACCGACCGTCATTGCCGCAGCCGACGCCGACCAGCCACCAGCGTATCCGGCCAATCGGTGCCAGAAAGGCACATAGGCATTGCGTAAGGGAAAGTCCGTCCAGACGCGGTCAAGAGAAGAGGCGAAGACAAGGACTCGGCCCTTCCCCAGAGCGCGTTCCACCAAGGCAGGACTGGATTCGTCGAATCTAGCCAAGACGGTAGAGCCCTGCTGGGGTCGGAGCTTCCAATAGCTGTAGAACTGAACACCCACCAGGCCAGCCCGGTGAGACTCCCGAAACACCGAGAAAACCGGATGTTGCCAATCCACTTCCGTAATCGAAGTGAAGTTCCGGTCGCGGCTCCGAATAAACTGACGCTGATCCAACTCGGCCGGAAAGAGCTGCGGTGAAAGCCCATTGTAAGCCTGGGGGCGGACGCTGTTGCCCAAGGAGACTAGAAGCCCGCCTCCGTTCGAGACATAGGACTCGAGCGCGTCTGGCCGGGGCGGCCGGGCAAGGTCGTCCAGAATCAGGACCGGCCGATCCTCCGGGATCAGTCTGGCTGGTCCCGGGGGCGCCACTACCTCCACTCGAAATGGCAGATTCTGCCCAGAGGAGAGAGCGCTCTTCAGATAGACCATTGAAGACGGGCGATTCGACACCACCGTGATGGGTCGGGATTCGCGCCTCTCGACAACGAAGAAGAAGACATTGTCAGCGGGGAGAATGTCCTCGACTTGAGCCACGATCCGTCCCTTTCGAGGACCGGCCTCCAATGCAAAAGGTCGGAAAGTCACCTGCCCCGTGCCGTCCTGGTTCAGCTCGAAGCCCTTCCTGTCGATCAGCTTGCCTTCCAGGAACAACTGCAGTTCTCCCTGCATAGGCTGGGGAGGCGTGGACTTGAGCGCAGTAACAATTGGATACGGATGTCGCTCGCCAAAACTGAATCTCTCCAGTCGCACCTCTTCGACGAACAGGTTGGCTGATTCCTCAGCAACGCTCTCAATCGTCAGAAGCACGTCATCTGGCAGCTTCCACTTCTGGCTCTCCGGAAGCCCGCTGAGTTGGAGGTCCGTGATCAGCACGATCTCCTTCCTGCTACTTGCCTGCTGCTCTTTGAACTGTTCGGAAGCCACGCGGAGCGCTTCACCATAGGAGGTCCCCTCAAACGAAGTTCCAGAGCGGCTGTGCAGCGCGCTGAGCAGTCGCTCCGATCGAGCTTCCCAGGAGGAGAGAACTTCAACCGTCTCTCCGAACTGAACGATCAGGCCCTCATCCCCTCCAGTCAGAGAGCGGATCCTCTGCTCGGCCACTTCAGATGCCTTCTCCCAGACGGGCTCTCGTGACATGCTCATCGAGGAATCGATGAGGATGACCACCGAGTTGGGGGTTCCCATCGCGAGGTTTCCGAACCAGGTCCCGACCACCATTGGGCGCGAGAATGCCGCGACGATCAGCAACAGCCCCAAACAGCGAAGGAACAGCAGGAACAAATGCGTGAGCTTCTTTCTTCTGAGTTCTTTCGTGGGAATCTGGCGCAAGAACATGAGCGAGGGGAAGGGTACCCGCTCGCGCCGGTGCCTTCGAACCAGGTGGAGCAGTATGGGAGCCGTCACCGCAGTGGCTCCTAGCCAGAAAATTGGATTCAAGAACTCCATCGAGTTGCCTCGTGCGATTCGGTTTCAAGGCACGGCAGTCAGTACTTGCGCTGTCGAGTCGACAGATAGCTGTACAAAGCCCGGTCCAGAGGTTCTTCGGTGCTCAGGAGCGAGTAGTCAATGTGAGCATCACGGCATTCCCTCTGCAGACGCGCGACGTGTTGCTGCAAGAGCTCAAGGTAGCCTTCCCGGGAGTGATCTGGAACGTAGGAAAGATAATCGCTCGTTTCCATGTCCTGTAGCGTGCAGCTATCAGTCAGTGGCATCTTCAATTCTACCGGATCCAGTAGATGAAAAAGGATGATGTCGTTGCCTCGATGATGGAAGAAACGAAGCGTCTTCGATAGCTCTTCCACGTCGTGATAGAAGTCGCTGATAAGCACAACGATGCTGCGCTTCCGAATCAGACGTGCCAACTCTTCCAGGGCGTCTCCGATATTGTTTCGAGAACCGAGCTCGAGATGCTCAAGACGGTGAAGGATGGTAAGGAAGTGTCTGTGCTGAGCCCGCGGCGGAATGCGGTTGAAGACGCCGGAGTCGAAGGCAGCCAGTCCGGCAGCGTCACTCTGGCGAACTGCAAGGTAGGACAGCGAGGCCGCGAGATAGCGGGCGTAATCGATCTTGGAAACAGCACCGCTGGCGTAGCCCATGCTGGCGCTGTTGTCCAGAAGAATATACATCTGGCAGTTGGTGTCCCCTTCGTACTTTTTCACGTAGAAGCGGTCCGTCCGGCCAAAGACCTTCCAGTCCACGCTTCGGATGTCGTCCCCCGGGGCGTACTGCCGGTATTCTGAAAAGTTGAGGCTGAAACCGTGATACGGAGATCGATGAAGGCCCGTGACGAAGCCTTCCACCACGGTCTTGGCGATGAGCTGAAGCCCCCTGATGCGAGAGAGAACCAAGGGATCGATGAACCTCAGGGAGGGGGACTCCCTCACAGTCCCGATCCCGCCGGTTGGACAGCTTCCAACAGACGATCCACGATATCGTCTGGACTCACATTCTCTGACTCCGCATGAAAATTGGTCAGAATCCGATGACGGAAAACGGACCTGGCCAAGGCGCGGATGTCTTCGTGGGAAACGTTGTAGCGACCCTTCATCAGAGCACGGGCCCTTCCTCCAAGCACCAGGAATTGAGAGGCTCGAAGGCTAGCTCCGTAGCTGACCCACTTCTGGACAAAGTCGGGGGCCAACCCGTCTCCTGGCCGAGTACTACGGGTCAACTGGACTGCGTACCGAACCACCTCTTGATCCGCCGGAATCTTTCGAACAAGCTGCTGATAGCGCACAATATCCTGCCCAGAGACCACTTTCTCAACTTCCTCCCCGAGTTCGGCAGTCGTCCTCTCTACCACAGCCACTTCGTCGTCTTCGTTCAGGTAGTCGATGACGATATTGAACATGAAGCGGTCCAACTGAGCTTCAGGCAGAGGATAGGTTCCTTCCAGCTCGATTGGATTCTGGGTAGCGAGGACGAAGAATGGAGCCTCCAGATCATAGGTGGTTCCGCGAACGGTAACGCGTCTCTCTTGCATGGCTTCGAGCAGGGCTGCCTGTGTTTTCGGAGGAGTCCGGTTGATCTCGTCGGCGAGAACGATGTTGGCGAAAACAGGGCCTCGGATGAACTCGAGATCTCTTTTCCCGGTGGATCGATCCTCTTCGATGATTTCGGTTCCGGTGATGTCGGAAGGCATCAGGTCAGGGGTAAACTGAATCCGCTTGAAGGACAGGCCCAGCGTGCCGGCAATGCTGCGTACCAGAAGGGTCTTGGCGAGTCCAGGAAGTCCCGTGATCAGGGAATGTCCTCCCACATACAGAGAGATCAGAACCTGTTCGATTACTTCGTCCTGTCCGACGATCGCCTTACGCAGTTCAGCCGTAATGCTTTTCTGGGAATCCAGCAGGGCGTTGATGAGCTCCTCGGTAGGCCGTTCTTCTGTCTTGACGAGTTCTTCCATTGGGACAACTCCGTGTTCAGTGAGCAGTTATCGGTGAATCAGTGGAAATAGTGAGCAGTGAACAGTGAGCAGCTAGCAGTGAGTAGTGAGCAGTGGGGATCTCGTCCGAACAACAGTTGAGATCACGCTGATGTCTGCTCTCTCCTCGGTACTTCATTTTATTGCTGAACAGGGCCATTCGCTGCTCTGCCGGACTGCTCACTGCTTACTGCTCACTGTCTCAACCTCAATGAGTAAGTGCGTAGATGACATAATTGATCCCGAACTTGTAGGCTTCGTTGGAAAAGTTGATGGGGACCAGAGGGTCGTCCGACCATTCCCAGTAGTCCCCGATATCGTTGTTGAAGTTGGCTACAGCCAGCAGCCGCCCCTCCTCGTCTGATAGGCCGTAGAAACTTGGTTTCCCAGGCACGTCGTAGGGAGGAATCATGTCCAGGGTCTGAATGTCGTAGAAGCAATGAAAAACCGGGTGTGCGAGAGGTAGCTCCTGGAAATTGCGCTCCGGAAGGACCTTCTTCATGCACTCTGTGAGATTGCTCCAATCCGAAGCTCCCCTGAAGTCATCGAAGATGACAAAACCACCGCGCAGAAGGTACTCCCTGAAATTACTTGCCTCCGCGTCGGTCACGTTCCAGTACCCGGGTTCGCTGACGTACAAGACCGGGTACTTCATGATCTCAGGGTCGTCAAAGTCCAGTATCAAATACGATTCAGCCGTGGTCTCAGTGGTGGTCAACTCCATCAAAATCTTCAAGAAATTTCGCTCGGCTCGCGGATAGTCGTGCATCCAGGGGGGCACCCAGCGACCGCCTCCCCAGCCGCCGAGATAGCCGTTGTACCGAATCCGAACAAATTGGAAAAGACTGGGATCCTTTGGATCTCGGGGGGCAGGAACATCGAGACTGAGGACCGGCCTCAGCACCCAGATGAGAGCAACAGCGCCCAAGAAGGCCGTCGCAAAGATTCTCATTGGCGTACCAACTCCAACAGCAACTTCTGGGCCTTCTGGTAGCTGGGAGCAATCTCCAGGGAGAGCAGTGCCTGACGTCTGGCCGCCTCCAGATCCCCTACCTGTAACAGGGCCTGGCCCAACTGTAAGTGCGCCTCTGAGGAATCGATGGGTTGCAGGTTGAGCAGCACCCGGAACTCGCGCACTGCAGCGTCGGCACGATCTATTTTCAGGTAAAGATCACCCAACATCTGGTGGAGCTCTCGATTGAGGGGATCCACGTACGGCACCTGCTCCAAGCACTCTATCGCCTCGTCGACCGCATTCCTTTGTATGAGAAACCCGGCGAGTTTGAGCGCATTTTCCGGGAACTTGGGTGCGACCTTCCACCACCGACGCAGCGTCTCTTCCACCTTCGGCGAGTCCTCCCTCGCCTCGTAGATCTGCAGCAGCAGGTCGTAAGCACTCCCCTTTTCTGCGTATGCAGGAAACAAATCAACCGCTTTTTCCAGGAATGGGACGGCGCCTTCGATGTCTCCCGACTCGTGGAGCTTCTCTCCCAGAGTCAGGTTCAGGAAGTAATTCTCTGGGTCGTCCTCGACGGCGGTCCTCATGTCTTCGAGGCCATCCCCTTCCGAGCCCTCCTCCTTCTTACGGGTCTCAGCCACCGGTCGTCTCAAGCTATGGACGAGGGGTGTCAAGGTCTGCTCCACTTCGTCCAGGAAAAGCTTCTCTATCTCGGCCATGGGTTCGCCCAACACCCTCTCGAAGATAACCTCAATGGTTTCTCCCTCCCCGAACGCTACCACCAGCTCGCGAAGCTTGTCCACACCGTAGCGGGAACCCAGAAATTCACAGACCCAGCCTGCCTGAAGATAACTTATCTCGAGCTGTCGCCGGTCCTTGGGCCGTTCGAAGCCAGAGTTGAGCTCGCCCAGGGACAGCAGTTCGCCGTCCTTGTAGGCACGAACGAAGCTTAGCGTTAGATACTCGCCCCATCCCGCTCCAGCCAACTTCTCCTCCATCATTGAAATGCCTTCGGTAAACCAGCGGGGAACCCGATTGGCGCTCAAGGAAAGGATCACGACATGGGCCATCTCGTGCCACAACGTCGAACCCCAATGAAAACTTCCCTTTTTTCTAGCCGAAGGGGAATCCATCGCCAGAATACGCCCAAACGTTGCTCCCAGGGCACCCAGGCCCGGCAGGCCCAGGGTGCGCACGGCGAAGTCCTCGTGGTCGGGATACATTTCGAAGAGGTATTTTCCGGAGATTTCATGCCGGTACTTTCGTTCCAGAGTGGTCAGGCTCCGCTCCAGCAGTTCCACTATATAAGGACGTAGCGCCGCTGCTTCTTTCTGATGCAGCCGAACCGAGAAATGCTCCGTCTGAAAGCTATGAAAACGGTCAAAGCTGTCCAACAGACGCAGCGTATTCACGGTCGAGATACTATAGGGATCATTGGCATAAGCCCGCTCCAAAACCTGCTTTCCCTCTTCCTCCCTGCCCAGCCGAAGAAGGTTGATTCCGAGCGATCCCAGAGCTGACCATTGTCTCGGATTGCGCCGGATTGACTCGCGGTAGAATTCGATTGCCTCCTCCAGCCGCCGCTTCATGACGGAAAGGTCACCCAGAATCTCGTGGAGGTCGCCGCTCTGAGGATTGATGCTCGAAATACCTTCAGAAACCTGCTCAAAGGATTCTACTTCGCCCCGGAAATGGTGCTTGACAGCCTTCAACTCGAGCAGGGGAAGATAGCTCGCATTTCTCTCGAGACCCTGGTCAATCCACTTGGCCACTTCGCCCCAGTTTTCCTCCACAATCGCCATGGAACCTTTTAGGGCGTGGACCTCTAGATTGTCCGGATTGAGCTTCAGGGCTGATTCCAGCAGATCGGCAACTCCACCCTTGAACTGAGCCCTGAGGGCCTCGGCCAGGCCGACATAGGCGGAATCCTTCTTCCAACGAGACCACTCGGGATTCTCTTCCTCCAACCGCAACGCATCCTGAAAGATGGTTTCGGCCTCGGCTCCGTTGTACTTTTCAAGATAGAGATTTCCCCAGTCGACATAAACCGCGATCGGTACGGGATCCCTGTCGGCTGCTTCAATGAAGAGTCCGTTCGCCCGCTTCCAGGAACCGAGCTTCCAGGCGGCGAATGCGGCCGCTCCGATCTCGCCCGAGAGACGCAGTCGTCCCGAATCATGGAGGCTTAGGAGACGTTCGGCATAGGCCTCGGCCCGATCCACCGCTCCGCTTCGTTGGGCCAGTTCCAGCCGAAGCCTCAGCGCGTGAGGATCGGTCGGAGAGCTTTGCTGTATTCGTTCCTCCGCCTTCCCATATTCGCCCGCCTGCATCAGATCAAGAACTTCGCTAAGAAAGGCCGATGTCGGCGCCTCCTGGGCGAAGCCAGTCGCCGGCACCAGACAAAGAACGCACAGGACGAAGGTCAGTCGGCTGATCCTCACTGGCCCACCTGCAAGGCATTGATTCGCTCTCCCACCTCCGCCAACTCCACCAGGAGCACCTGCAGGCGTCGGTAGTAATCCTCTCCGGTAAACTCCTGCTTGTGGAGCTTCAGATCATCTATTTCGCGCTCCAGCTGGCTTTTTCGCTGGGTCAGTGCTCGAGCGTCGGGCGCAGCCAGAACTTCTTCCTGAGGCCCTGAAAGATAGGCGATACTGGCCAGAAGCCCGGTACCAGCCTGTACCTGTTTGGTGACGTCTTTTTCTTCCCCACCCAGGCGAATTCTGGAGGAGTCATCCAACAAGGCGTGTTCGGTTTGGAGGCGTCCATTCTCCTGGAACCAATCCGCGACCCTTCTGTGGCTGAAGAGGAAGGCCTCGAGAAGGGATACCTTGCCGTTCTTGTCGCGATCGGCCTCAGCCGAGGTGCCGGCCTCGACAAGAAAGGAAAGAAACAGAGGAGGCTGCCGCTCGAACTGGTTCTTGGTTGCGGTCACGATGACTCTGTTCGCACCGCTTAGTTTGGGTATGAGGATCCCGCTCGCACTGGTTCCTGCGATCAGAAAAGTCCTCCCATCCCCTCCCCGATCGAGCATCTTCGCCAGATCGTCTCCCGTGATGTCCGGCCCAGTAATGTTGAACTTGTAGTCACGGCCGTCGTAGCTCCCGTGACCTACGAGAAGAATCCAGAGTTCCCCCTGGGGCGGCAGGAGCGATAGGACTTCGGACACCGCACCCAGAATCTCCTCTCGTCTCCGCGTGCTGCCATCCAATACAGTAACTCGATTGTCAGGTTGAGCACTGAGCATTTTCTCGAGTTTGGAAGTCCAACCGGAAAAGGACTCTTCGTACTCCGGCATCCCCGCAAGACCACGGATGATGAGACTCACCCGTTGCAGTTGTGCTCCCCCTACCGGCTCAACCAGGCACAGCAGTAGCAACGGCAGCACAATGTACCCCAGCCGACCCCGAGACCACTTCGGTCTCCAGAGTAAGCGCTGCAGGGCAGTGTTATCGCGTCCCATTTCAGGCATGGCAGAAAGATCCATCAGAAAGTCCCGAATCTCCTACGGAGTACCCATTCACCGGCCAGGAGCCCTAACAACAACAGGAGATTTACGGGCATATCCCAAAGGTCGAGCGTCTCAATAACGGACGAATGGGTCTGAACGTATGGGGCCTCCTCGGGTAGTTTCGCAGCGCCCTGAATGCTGTAGTAATTCCCACCCGTTTCTTCCGACAAGCGCAGCAGAAACTCCTTCTTCTGGGTAGCATCGAAGTACTCCCGCCCCCCGGAGGCGGTTAGAAAAAACGCGTTGGATCGACCATAGGAGCGGTCGGCACTGGCGCCTTTGCCGCCAGCCTCGAGGCTCAACTGGTGGAGACCCTCTTCACTCGGAACCCAGACTCCTTCGTAGACTCCGTTCTCCTGGGGACTCCATTCCACGGCGATCTTTTCGGCCTGCCCCGAGGGAGCTGTAACCGTTAAATCTGCTCTGGCATTGTTAACCGGATTGAAATCGGCGTCATGGACCTCTACTCGGATGCGAACTTGCTCGCCCTGGGTATAGCTCTCACGCTCGGTCTCAACCGAGACCGGGTCCTTTGCCGAGTGGACCAACCAGCGCAGCAACTGCCGCCAAAAAGTCTCGTGACTTTGATCTTTGTGGTCCTGAAGCATCTGCCAGCGCCAGCTGGAGCCGGTCAAGAAGGCAGTCGTAATTCCTCTCCCGTATCGATGGAACACCAGAAGGGGACTCTCTGAACCACTAGTGCCTTTCTGCTGGCCGTCAAGCCGAGCGAGTGTGGTCGCACCGGTCTTGGTTGCTCCCACCAGATTCCAGTCTGTGAGCTCGGGCATTGCCTCCCATTGGCTTCGATTTTTCTCTTCTTCGAGAGACAGCCGTAGCGTGGGGTGCTGATGGCCATAGTCTGTCAAGATCATGCGCTTCTGCCCCTGGGCATAGGATGGCGGTCCTTGGCCCTCCCGCTGAGGCTGGGTCCACACCGGAAGGATCTCCTCGATTGGAGTGTTCTGGAACTTACCTGCGGCGAAGGAGGTCCCCCCTCCCAGCATCAGAAATCCGCCCCCTCGTCTGGCCACGAAGTCCTTCACCATCTCCATCTGGGGGTAAGTGAAGAAAGAGGACTCCACACTGCCGAAGACGATACCCTGATATTTGAAGAGCTCTTCCTTCTCAGTGGGAAAGCCTGCTGCCAAGGTGGTCTCCTCTTCGATACCCTGCCGGTAAAACTTATTGAGCGCCGTACGCAAAAGCGTCTCAAGGCGAAGATGCGGATCCTGCAAGATGGCCTTGCGGATGAACTTGTACTCCCATCTCGGGCGTCCCTCGACGTAGAGAATCCTGGGCTTGAAATCGCGCACTTCGACGATCGTGGTCCGCTCGTTGTTTTGCTGAATCTCCTCATCCTCGAATGGCTTTAGAGAAAAACGGTAGTTCTTGATGCCTTTGGACTTGGGGATGAGAGGAATCTCCAGGTTCACGGTTTCGGCATCGAGAGGCAGGTTGACTTCCTTGGACTGGACCAACGACTCCCCCTCATGGACTTCGATCCGACTTCGCTGCCCTGCGAACCCTCGATTCCGCAAAGTAACCCTGGCCACTGCGACCGTTTCCGGAACCAGAAAACGAGGCACGGCAACCTGGGTGATCTCGACATCACGGGTGGCCTCCTCCGGTCCCACTCCTATGGTGTGGATGGGAATCCTTCGCATTTTCGCCTCTGAGAGTACCTCCCTGAAGGAGCTGAAACCATTGTCTGCCCCATCAGTAAAAAGGAGGATCCCCCCCAGGGGCTCACCCGAAGCTTCCGCTAGTGACTTCTCGAGGGCTCCCGCAATATCGGTTCGGTTCCCTTTCCAATCCAACTCGACCCCAACATCGAGTTCGGAAACTCTTGAATCGAAGCGGATTAGCCGAACACGGAACTTTTCCTCGAGGGCAGCGAGAAACTCGGCACCGGGCTGCAGTAGCTTCCGAACCGCCTCCCCGCGAGGCTCGGTTCCCAGTGGAAGCCCCATGCTGCGTGAGTTGTCCACCAGGATGTCGAGTTTGGTTTCACGAGGTAGCAGGGTCGAGATGACCAGGCTGGGACGCATAATCAGGAGAAACAAGAGGGAAAGGGAAACTGCGCGCAGAGAGGGCAGCAGCCAGCGCCCCTTGTGTCCTCCCTTTATCCACTCGCGGTAGACCAGTAGGCTTCCGATTACTGTCAAGACGGGGAGAAGAAGCAGCTGCCAATTCTCCCAGCGCCATTGGAAAGCGAAGTCCCCTTCCCGAAAGAAGAAAGGTCGATACTTGAAGAGAAAGACAAATAGTCCCTCCATATCGTATGTCTCTCCAGTCCTCCAACTTGCTGCGAGAGGGACACGTCTGAGAAAAGCCGCGGTCCCAAAAGCATTATGCGGATCAAGGCCCAGTACGCTGTCAACCTAGAAATTGTAGGTTCTGAACGGCCCTTGGCGTCCGCTTTCTGCGTTGCGCGTCCTCAACGTAGACCAAGCTATGCCTGCGGCCGCGCGCCTTGACTTCGACCACCATGACTCGTCCATAACCCACAATGGGTGTGCGTCAAAAATGTAGGGGAAAGTTGCTCCATCCCCTTTTGTATTGGGATTATCGGGATATCTGAATGCCTACTAACATTCAGAGGAGGCGAGGCCGCACTAACTGTAAATGCACGCCGCACAACCCTTCTATGTTTATTCTTCCAAAGTATACCTCAGTCCTACCTACATTTTTGACGTACACCCACCCACAATCTCCAGGTTGACAGAGTACTAGGTTATCTTATTATACTGCCTGTTCGTATCCCGATTTGAGGTAAGAGAGCCGCTCTCCCGGCCGTTCCTAGGAGGGCGTCGACACCTCACTGGTCTCCTCTGCCACAAATATCGCCAGCAATCCAAGCGGCAGGGTGCACGACAAAAAAGTTGCACTCTGACTATGCTGCAACCCTGAGATCGGCTCTCCATTCCCAAAAATCCTCAAAGCGCCCACTGAGCCTGGTGCAGCGGAGAGCCGTGATGGCGTTGGCACCCCGGACCGTCCAGTGCATCCCGGACCGTTTGAGGCGGGCGCCCAGAACGTTCTTGCAGCCCGCTTCCAGGACACCGGAGGAAGTACACAGGCCTTGCCGTCGGAATTGGGCGTAGTTCATGCGATGGCGATTGTCTCGAAAGTAGCCGGAGGCCTGTTTGATCTCGTCCTGGCGCTCGGTATGGGGAGCCAGCGCAGTGAGGAGGGCGTCGATCTGCCCGGCCTCCAGCTCCTGGCGTCGTCGTTGCACCCAGGCTTGGCGAGCGTCCTCGTCCAGGGACAGATGCTTGGACACTTGGTGTAGCCGCTCCAGCGCATGGTAGCGATCGACGATCTGGATGGCCTTGGGGAACAGTTCCTCGGTGAGGTTCCAGATCCACTTGGCTCCATCGCCCAGGACCACTTGGCGTGGTGCTTGTCCGAAACGGCGCCGCTGGCCCTCGCGCTCCACCCGCTGGGCGAAGTCTGAAAGTTGCTCATCCGTGTCCTTGGTGGCTGCACTTTCAATCGCAGCCGTGTAGGTGACCGAGCCCGGATCGCGGACCGGTCGACCCTCAGGGTCTTGCTTTTCCGCACTCCAGACGGCGCACAGTTTGCTCTCGCGAGTGCGGGCCGAGCCATCGGGCTGTTTGCCCGCTCGCCCTTGCACTTCGGTGGGGCGCATCGGCAAACCGGTGCCGTCCATTCCGAGGTACAGCGTCTGGGGGAGGGGAGTCTCCGCCTCCGGCTCCACGACCTCCTGCTCATAGCGAATGATCTCCTCGCCGAGGCCCTCCCCCCAGCGCTCCACCTCTTTGGCACTGACCGAGACCCCGGCCAACTCGCTCAGTAGATCACTGCCTTCTTGAAAGCTGACACTGGAAGCCGTGATCGCGACCATTCGGGCCAAGGCCGCAGAGTAGGATTGTCCCTCCAGGCCCAGCTCCTGGTCCCTGGGGCAGAAACCGTGGCCGCAGTTCCGACAGCAATAGTAGGCTCGCTGCAAGCGCATCTCCCCCAGCACCGTCTGAAACCGCTTCGTGCGTCGACCCGCATAGCGTGCTTGCTCGCCGCAAGGGCAGTTCTGGGCCGGGGCCGTGTCCGAACGGTCCTGGTTCAGATGGTGCTCGACGGCCCGCGCCGCCAGCTCTAAGACCTGCTGGCGAACCGCCCTCTCCAGCGCTTCCAAGTCCAGACTGGCGGCCGCCTCCGAGCCGATTAGGGTTTGGACTTCTTGGCGGACCTCTTGCTGGAGCGTTTTTTGGAGCCCTTTTTTTCGAGGGCCTCGGCCCTCGGCTCGGCCTCCAACTCTCGGTCCGCCCAACGTTCGCAGGCTTGCCAATAGGCCTCCAGCCGTTGGCGGAACTTGTGAGCTGCCTGCACCTGTTGGCCTGCCTTCTCCGCTTGACTGGGACTCAGATAGCGAGAGCCTGTCTTGCCTGCCACCGCCCGCGTCAGACTGGTGTAGGGGCCGTGGCGGGCCTGGGGATCCTCCCCGCAAGGGCATCCCGGTTTGCCACACTTGATGTAGCGCTCGGAGACCGAGCCCCGGCGCATGGGTCGAGGGTCGAGTAGCTGCTGGGCCGTCTCCAGCACGTCCTGGGGCACCGAATCGGGGGGCGGTTGTGTCATGGGTTTTCCTCCTTACGGCTATACTAGCCGTAAGATATGACACCCTAGGCCTTCCAGTGTCCCGATGACAACTGCCTGGAAATCCTCAGCCAGACTGGAGTTTAATGGTTCGTCAGCTCAGGAGGAACTCCCAAGTACCCAACTTGTCACTTTCCTGTCGTGCACCCCAAGCGGCATCGCTCTTTGACTTTTGAAAAGGCCTCGTCTACAATAGGGTTCTCTCATACTTTTGATCATTATTCACTGTGTGCCGGAGGTTTCATGCAGTTTAATGTCGGGGATAAAGTTGTCTATCCCAACCAGGGAGTTGGGGTCATTCAGGACGTATGCGAGAAGCACATTGCAGGGGAGCAGGCAGAATTCTATCTACTGAAGCTCCGGGCCAACAACTCTACTGTCATGGTCCCGACAGCCAACGCTGACCACGTAGGGCTTCGCCTCCTGTGCACGGAGAAACAACTTGTAGCTCTGTTCGAGATCCTGAAGGGCGACAGCGATCAGCCCGAACCCGACTGGAAAAGCCGTTACAAGGAAAACGTAGAGAAGATGAAGACCGGTTCGATCTTCGAGGTGGCAGAGGTGTTGAAGAATCTCTACTGCCTCAACTTCCAGAAGACTCTGTCGTTCCGGGAGAAGAAGATGTATGACCGCGCTTTGCAGCTGGTGATCTCCGAGATCGCAACGGTCCAGGACGAACCCACAGAAGAGATCGGAGAGCTGGTAGAAGGACTCCTACTCACTTCTTGCGAACAAGCCGGTCCCAGGATGGCCTGAGCCTCCGATAAGTCTTAATCCCTCCCTAGTGCCCTGACACTAATCTCGCCGTCTCGCGAAGGGCCTCGTCGGCAGCCTGAAGAGTTCTCTGGATATCATCTTCGGTGTGGGCAGTGGAAACGAAGTTGGTCTCGAACTGAGAGGGTGCCAGGTAGATCCCCCGACTCAGCATCTGGCGAAAAAAAAGGCTAAAGCGCTCGGTGTTGGATCGCTTGGCCGAGACGAAATCCGTCACGGGCTCAGGGTTGAAAAAGGGAGTGAACATCGAGCCGCAGCGCTGTACTCGGAGAGGGACCGAATGACGCTGAGCGGCTTGCTCCAGACCTCGACCAAGGTCCAGTGCCCTACGCTCCAGTAGATCGAAGGGTTGATCGCGCTCGAGGATTTCCAGGGTCTTCAGTCCTGCAGCAACCGCGATCGGATTCCCCGACAGAGTGCCCGCCTGGTAAACCGGACCCTCAGGCGCCATCATTTCCATTATCTCTTGTCGACCCCCATAGGCTCCTATAGGTAATCCCCCACCTACGATCTTCCCCAGACAGGTCAGGGGTGCCTCGACGGTAAAGCGCTGCTGGGCGCCGCCGAGTCCGATGCGAAAGCCGCTGATGACCTCGTCGAAAACAACCAGTGCTCCATGTTTCTCGCCCAGCTTCAACACACCTTGAAGAAATCCTTCCCGGGGTAGAGCAACTCCCATATTGCCCGGAATGGGCTCGAGGATCACCGCTGCAATCTGATCTGAGTACTTTTCGAATGCCTCTTCGAGTCTGGGCAGATCGTTGAAGGGAACGCTGACGGTGCCCTCGACCAAATGCGCCGGAACTCCCGGGCTGTCTGCCAGCCCCAAAGTCGCGACGCCTGACCCGGCCTTGACCAAAAGACTGTCGGAGTGTCCGTGGTAGCCCCCGTCGAATTTAACAACCAGAGATCGCCCGGTATAGGCTCGGGCCAATCGAAGGGCGCTCATCGTCGCTTCCGTACCCGAGTTGACCAGCCGTACCTTCTCAATCGAAGGGAAGAGACTGCATATCTTCTCGGCCAGAAGCACTTCGTTCTCAGTCGGTGCTCCGTAACTGCTCCCCCGTTGCGAGGCCTCTTGAATAGCCTCGACCACCTCCGGATGGGCATGGCCCAGGATCATGGGACCCCAGGATCCAAGATAGTCGAGGTAGCGATTACCGTCCACGTCTTCGACCTGTGCCCCTTGAGCCAGGCGGATAAAACGAGGGCTTTCTCCTACCCCACGGAAGGCACGGACTGGACTGTTGACACCTCCAGGTATCACCTTCTCGGCGCGCTCGAGGAGTTCGACACTTCGAGGATGCGATTGGCTTTTCATCGGAATCAGTCCTTTTCGCCTGCGGTGGGTACTTTAGAGTATGGCATCCGCCTCTCGGAGCTCATTCCCAGTTCCCCTCCCGGATCCTCTTTGCCACGTCCTTGGCGAAATACGACAGGATGAAATCGGCCCCCGCCCGACGGATGGCCAGCAGGGTCTCTCGGACAGTTGCCTCCTTCTGCAGCCAGCCTCGATCGAAAGCAGCGCAGAGGGCACTATATTCGCCGCTGACCTGATAGGCGGCAACCGGAACCGTGGTCATCTCCCGGACCCGGGATATCACATCCAGATAAGGAAGGGCAGGTTTGACCATGACCATGTCGGCACCTTCCTCCAGGTCGAGCTGCACTTCTTTCAGGGCCTCACGGGCGTTTGCAGGATCCATCTGGTAGCTCTTGCGGTCTCCAAACTGTGGCGCCGACTCGGCGGCCTCTCGAAAGGGTCCGTAGTACGCCGAGGCGTACTTGGCCGCATAGGAGAGGATCGGAATCCTATGGAGCTCCGCGGCATCCAGAGACTGGCGAATCGCCGCCACTCGACCGTCCATCATGTCCGAGGGAGCGATCACGTCAGCACCTGCCCTGGCGTAGGCAAGCGCGGTTCGAGCTAGGACCTCCAAGGTTCCATCGTTGTCCACACCAGGAGCTTCACCGGGCGGCTGACTTATGAGCCCGCAGTGGCCATGATCGGTATACTCACAAAGACACACGTCCGCGATGAGCAACAGGTCTGGGACCGCTTGCTTTCCTTCCTGCAGGCCGCGGCAAATGATCCCCTCCTCTGCGTAGGCTGGACTTCCGGCGGAGTCTTTGAGCTCTTCAGCAGGAATCCCGAACAGCATCACCGCAGGAATACCCAGATCACAGACTTGCTGGAGTTCTTCAGCCAGCCGATCCACCGAAAGTCGGAACTGCCCCGGCATGGAGCCGATCTCCTCGCGGATTCCCTCTCCGTAACGAAGGAACATCGGATAGACGAGCTGGTCGACACTGATCCGGGTCTCGCGAACCATCCTTCGAAGTCCCGGATTCCCTCGGAGTCGACGGGGGCGAATGAGCGGCTTTTTCATACGAATGGCTACTGCTCGGTTTCAGGGGCCTGGCGGTGCAGGGATTCGAACCCCGGACTCGGCGGATATGAGCCGCCTGCTCTAACCTCTGAGCTACACCGCCACTGAGAGTGAATGAATATAACTGAACAACAGAGACCAGATCAACGCGGGCTCTGGTTAGAGCTCCGAGAACCACGTTCTAGGGGACGGATCCTCAACCGACCGAGTAGGTCTTCCCCAGAAGGTCTTCCTGGGACTCATACCACTCTCGGAAAATCTGGAGATTGGGGCGCAAGAGCGCATCGACATCGAAGCGAGAGGCAAAAAGATCCTGGCTCTTGTAGCCATTGCCGGTGATCCCGACGACGACGGTCTCATCTGGCTTGATGCGCTTCTGCCGAATGAGCTTGATCGCCACTGCCAGGGTGGTGCCGCCGGCGGGTTCTGTGAAAATCCCCTCTTTTTTCGCCAACAGCTCGATCGCATCGATGATCTCCTGATCTGTGGCAACGTCCCCCCAGCCCCCTGAGGTCCGGACTTCCTCAAGAACATAGCGTCCATCGGCCGGATCCCCGATGGCGATCGACTTGGCAATGGTCTTGGGTTTCTCGGGATTGGTGTAGTCCAGGCCCTGATGCAGCGCCCTGACCACAGGAGCACAGCCATCCGCCTGGGCACAGTGAATCTTACACTCTCCTTCTACCCATCCCAGAGCCCTCAAATCCTTAAATGAGGTTGCGACTCGAGGTAGGAGGGTACCCCCAGCGGTGGGCAGTACCAGGTGGTCGGGCAGTCTCCATCCCAGCTGCTCACAAATCTCATACCCCAGGGTCTTCGCTCCTTCGGTGTAATAAGGACGCAGGTTCACATTGACGAAACCCCACCCATAGTGGTCTCCGATCTCTGCGCACAGGCGATTGACGTCGTCGTAGTGCCCTTCGAGCGCCACCACGCTGGGTCCGTAGATGAGCGATCCCGAGATCTTGGCAGGCTCGGTGTCGCGTGGGATGAAGATCAGACAGGGATAACCGGTGCGGGCACAGTGTGCGGAGACAGAATTTCCCAAATTGCCAGTCGAGGCGCAGGCAAAGACTTCGTACCCCAACTCAGCCCCCCTACTCAGTGCCACCGAGACCACCCGATCTTTGTAGGAGAAGGTCGGATGGTTGACCGAATCGTCTTTGAGATAGAGGTTTCGTATGCCTAGTTCCGTGGCGAGTCGATCAGCCTTGACCAGGGGCGTAAAGCCCGAGTGAAAGCCCGTCAGAGGCTCCCCCTCCAGGGGCAGTAGTTCACGGTAGCGCCAAATATTGGGATCTCGTTCGGCGATGATGTCCGGAGTCAGACTGGCCTTGATCCCATCGAAATCGTATTGCACTTCCAAAGGACCGAAGCATTCCATACAGACAAAGCTACGATCAGCAGGATACTCGGTACCGCACTCTTTGCAGCGTAAACCCTTCAGATAGCTCATGCTCTCGCCTCTCTGGTCTCTTCTGTTCATCTAGAACAGAAGAGATTCCTTGAACAACAAAAAAAGCCCTTTCCTAGACGGAAAGGGCTCGGTCGCGTCAGAACGCTTATCTTCCAGACTTGAGCGGCCAGCCCGTCTGCGGGACTTAGCACCGTGCCATTCAAGGGCCGGTTGCCGTGGTATCTTAGGGCCCGATCCCTCCACCACTCTGGATAAGGACAGAAAATGGGATAATACGGTCAATCTAAACGAGATGTCAAGGAAATTCTCGAAAGGAGTTCCCCGAAAGACATCCAGGAACTGTATCGGAAGCAATCGAAAATGGACCCATTGGTCAAGGCAGCTGCGAGTAGCTTCGAGAGGAACTCCCTCTTGAGGCCAGGACTGCCTATCGTAATCGCGGTTTCAGGGGGACCGGATTCAGTCGCTTTGGTTCTGGCGCTCGTGGA
Source organism: Acidobacteriota bacterium (assembly GCA_965218775.1). Taxonomy (GTDB): domain Bacteria; phylum Acidobacteriota; class UBA6911; order RPQK01; family JAJDTT01; genus CAUZIZ01. The sequence continues at coordinate 167,266 of CBDCLS010000004.1, forward strand.
GCTGCGTCCGATTTGGTCTCTTGACCTGACCGCTGCCCACGTCAACTACGGCCTGAGAGGCCTAGAATCCGACGAGGACGAGAGCTTTGTTCGCAACCTATGCGCCCGATTGAGCATCCCGCTCCAAGTGCGGAATGTAGACTCTTCAATGATTCGGCTCGACCACCAGGGAAACCTGCAGGATAGGGCGCGAAAGATTCGCTACTCCTTCTTCTTCGAAGTAGCAGGACACAGAAAAGCGGTCGTTGCGACCGGCCATACGCTGGAGGATCAGGCCGAGACCTTTTTGATGAAGTTGATCCGAGGCTCTGGGCCCACAGGCCTCTCGGGCATCTTCGAAGTTTTGGAGAATCCCCGGTCGGACTCGGTCACCGAATCTACGGTGGTGCGGCCTCTTCTAGAAGTGGGACGTGGGGAAATCCAGGATTATCTGTCCCGCCAGCATCAACCCTACCGCACCGACCGAAGTAACCAAGATCCGTCCTTCGAACGCAACTGGATCCGACAACAGCTGATCCCCCTGCTGCTCGAAAGGCTGAATCCCAAGCTGCCCCAAACCCTGGGGCGAACGGCACAGTTGTTTCAGGAGGTTGGCGAATTCTTGAAGAGCGAAGGAGAAAAGGCTTTCGATCGCTGCAGGATTCAGAACGAGGAACAATCAACGACGATAAGTCTTCGAGTCGACATTCTAAGCCAGCTCCCTCAGATTCTCAGGAAGCAGGTCATTCTGCAGAGTCTCAGCCTCTACAAGGGTAATCTTCTTGAAATTGGCCAGAGTCACGTGGGCGAGGTTCTCCAGCTGTGCTGCAAACAGAGCGGCAGGGAAGTCCACTTGCCCGGAAACATTTTGGTCGCTCGCGAGTTTGACCATCTGCGTTTTGGGGAGCAGAAGAAAGCTCAGCCCTTCAACTACGAGCTGGCGATCCCGGGGGAAATCTATATCCCAGAGATCCGGAAGCGAGTTGTCCTGCGATCGCCCCGCCCTGAGGTCAAGGAGTCGGGAGCGATCATGCGGCTGCGGGGCAATTCGGTCAGGGTTAGAAGCCGGCTACCTGGCGATCGATACCGGCTTCCGGGAGAATCTGTAAGGAAGCTGAAAGAGATCCTGATTGAGCGCCGCATCCCCAAGAACGTCCGGGATACGTTGGTGCTAATTGAAGCGGACGACAGGTTGGCATGGGTTGAAGGATTCCCAGCTGATCCGCCACGAGAACGCCAACCGGCCCACCAAAACAGCTACGAGGTTGGCGTCTATGATGACACCCTAGAAGAGGTATCCCGTCTAAAAATGAGAAGGATGCCTTAAAGAGGAACGAGATATTGGTCGAAACGACAGGTGTACTCGGCGAGACCGGTAATGGGATTGTGCTGGAACCGGCCTCCCGATGCCTTGGCCCAAACGAGGGGATTTCGGCAAGCTCCTGAGAGTTGCTACCGATCCGCTCTTGTTGGCTCCAAGGGAGGGCCGGATAGACAGTCGTCGGAAGGCTTCGGAAATGGCGGGCTGGTGGCCATCCATTTCGAATTCTCGTATAATGAGAACCAGTTTCCTATGATACGGTCGAGGTTATAGCTTGAACACAACTGCCAAGAATACTCTTTTTTGGATAGTAATGGGTGTTGCGCTTGTCGTACTTTGGCAGTTCCTGAGCACTGTGAGGTTATAGCTTGAACACAACTGCCAAGAATATTTTTCTTTGGATCGTCATCATCGTTGCGGTCGTCGTGCTTTGGCAGTTCCTGAGCACGGTCCAGGACGGTACCTATGATGACCTCACCTATTCGGAGTTCACCCAGAAAGTACAGGACAAAGAAATAGAAAAGATCACCTTGACTGGGAATACGATCGAGGGAACCTATCGTCCCACCGATTCCCCCCAGTCCTCACGACCCTTTCGAACGGTTATCCCCAAGGGCTCTGAAGAGACGTTCGCGACTACCCTCAACGACCAGGGCGTCAGGGTCACGGTCACGGACGATGAGCAGGGCTCGTGGATCTATGTCCTGCTGACCTCCTGGTTCCCGATCATCCTCTTCGTAGCCTTCTGGATCTTCCTCATGCGGCAGATGCAGAGCGGAGGCAACAAGGCGTTGTCGTTCGGGAAGAGCCGGGCACGACTGTCCTCCAACCAGCAGAAGAAGGTGACCTTCAATGACGTGGCCGGAGTCGAGGAGGCGAAAGAAGAACTCCAGGAGATCATTGAGTTCTTGAAGGAGCCCCAGAAGTTCCAGAAGTTGGGAGGGCGAATTCCGAAAGGGGTGTTGCTCATGGGCCCACCCGGAACCGGAAAAACCCTCATGGCACGTGCCATCGCGGGCGAGGCAAGTGTCCCGTTCTTCAGCATCAGCGGATCCGATTTCGTCGAAATGTTCGTCGGGGTGGGCGCGAGTCGAGTTCGAGACTTGTTCGAGCAGGGCAAGAAGAACGCTCCCTGCATCGTTTTCATCGATGAGATTGACGCCGTCGGTCGCCATAGAGGAGCTGGCCTGGGTGGAGGTCACGACGAACGAGAGCAAACCCTCAACCAGCTTCTGGTCGAGATGGATGGTTTTGAATCGAACGAAGGGGTGATCCTGATTGCGGCCACGAACCGGCCGGACGTGCTGGACCCTGCGCTGCTGCGCCCGGGGCGGTTTGACCGCCAGGTGGTTGTGACACTTCCCGATATCAAAGGCCGTGACGCTATTCTCAAGGTCCACACGAGAAAGATCCCGTTGTCCGAGGACGCAGACCTTTCGATCCTGGCAAGAGGAACGCCCGGTTTCTCAGGAGCGCAGCTCGCCAATATGGTCAATGAAGCTGCATTGAACGCCGCGCGCCATGATCGTAAGGCCGTGGTAATGGTGGATTTCGAGCAGGCGAAAGACAAAGTGCTCATGGGCAAAGAACGCAAGTCCATGATCATGAACGAAGAGGAAAAGAAGAACACGGCCTACCACGAGGCCGGCCACGCTCTCGTCGCCTATATGCTGCCCGAGACCGATCCTCTGCACAAAGTAACCATCATTCCGAGAGGACGGGCTCTAGGCGTCACCATGCAGCTGCCCGAGGAAGACAAATACAACTACACCAAGAAATACATGGAGGGGTCACTCGCCATTATCATGGGTGGCCGAGCCGCCGAACAGATCTTTCTCGGAAGTTGCACGACGGGAGCATCCAACGATCTAGAGCGATCCACAGATCTAGCCCGCAAGATGGTCTGTGAGTGGGGTATGAGCACGGAATTGGGCCCGCTGACCTTCGGCAAGAAGGAAGAGCAAATCTTCCTGGGTCGGGAAATTGCTCAACACCAGGACTACAGCGAAGAAACCGCGGTGAGAATAGACCGGGAGGTCAAGAAACTGGTTCTTGAAGGGTACTCCCAGGCCGAGGAGATCTTGAAGGCCAACCGCGAACCACTGGTTCGTCTGGCAGAAGCTCTGCTGGAATACGAGACCCTGGATCTAGAAGAGATCGCCGCAGTCGTCAAAGGCGAACCCATGAAGGCTCGTGAGGAGCCCGAGCAAGAATCTCCTGAGGAGCCCGAGGCTCAGCCGGAAAAGCGGGAGCAGGGAGAGGAGAAGACCCTGCCTCCTCTGGTCAAACCCAACGAAAGACCGGCTCCTGCCTGATCGGGCCGACGCTTCTCAAAGAGCGGCCCGTCTTGCCAACCTCAATCACCGCGCGAGCGGAGACAGCTGAAACCGGAGACTTGTAACCAGCCGCCATGGACAGAAGCGTCCACCTTTTCCGCGCTCGTGAGAAGGTCTTGGAGCTAGGGCGACACACCCGGATCATGGGAGTCGTCAACGTGACCCCGGACTCGTTTTCGGACGGCGGGCGTTTTCTGGATCGATCAGATGCCGTTGACCGCTGCCTGGAACTGGTCGAACAAGGTGCTGACATCATCGACATTGGAGGCGAATCTACCCGGCCGGGGGGAGAACCCATCGCCGAATCCGTCGAGCTGGATCGGATCCTCCCAGTACTGGAGGATCTGATCGGCAAGGTGAACGCGCTCATTTCGGTCGACACCTATAAGACCGGTGTCGCGCGGGAAGCTCTCCAGGCCGGCGCCGATATCATCAACAACGTTGGGGCCTTTCAACTGGACCCAGAAGTGGCCCCGGTAGTGGCCAATCATCAAGCGGGCGTCATCCTCATGCATTCGAGGGGTACTCCTCGAACCATGCAGGAGCAGCCGGCCAGCCCTGATATTCTGGCCGAGATACAGAGCGACCTGAGAGCAGCACTTCAGACCGCCTGCGACCACCAAATCGCCCATGATAGAATTGTGCTCGACCCAGGGATCGGATTCGGCAAGACCGCCGAGGACAATCTCAGTATCCTGAATCGGCTTTCGTTCCTTCGTGAATTCGAGGTTCCGATCCTCGTCGGGACTTCCAGAAAGAGATTCCTCGGTAAGATTCTGGGCCTTGCGATCGACCAGAACTGGAATGGCGAGGGCGTCCTTCCGGGAACGGCAGCGTCGGTAATCATGGCAATCGCGCGGGGTGCACACATCGTCCGAGTACACGACGTCGGGGAGATCAGGCAATTCGTCCACACCGCTGACGCCATTCTGGCGGAGAGGCAGCTGCCTTGATCTCAGATCTCTTCTCCACCCTATCCCAGCTGGGGCCCCTGGAAATCCTCGATATCCTGGTCATCACCTTCCTCATCTATCACGTGCTCCTGCTCATCAAAGGCACAAGAGGCTGGCAGATCACCCTCGGGGTAAGTGCCATCTTTCTCTTCTACTACCTCACTAGCTACCTCGATCTGCGAACCGTGGAGTGGCTGTTCGCCAACTTCCTCACCTACTTCATCCTGGCATTGATCGTTATTTTCCAGCAGGAAATCAGACGGGGTCTCGCCGCCATTGGCAGGGGCAGGTTCGTCAGACGTCTGTTTTCCCAGAAGGAGAAACCGGGATTTGAGCAGATCGTGCTCGCGGCAACCACCCTTTCAGAACGGAAGATCGGTGGCCTGATCGTAATTGAGCGGGGAATCGGCCTGAAGAACTACATAGAAACCGGAATCCAACTGGACGCGCTCCTGTCCTACGATCTACTGGTGACGATCTTCAATCCCAAGAGCCCCCTTCACGACGGTGCCATCGTCATCCAGGGCGATCGCATCGCTGCGGCCGCCTGCTTTCTTCCACTGACCACCAGTCCCTACTTGAGCAAGGAAACCGGGAGTCGGCACCGTGCTGGAATCGGCATCTCCGAGGAATCAGACGCCATCGTCGTGGTTGTGTCCGAGGAGAACGGACGAATCTCAGCGGTCACCCGTGGACGGATGACCCACAACCTCGACGGCCCCCGTTTGCTGGCGTTCCTTCAAAAGACGGCGCATGTCAGTGAGACACTGGATGCAGTCGTCTCCTCCGGACGCCAGCAGGAAGCCGTATGAACTTCCTCCGCGGAATCCTATTGAACAACCTGGGCTTGAAAGGGATATCCCTAGTTCTTGCCTTCCTGCTGTGGCTTCAGGTAGGCAGCCAGCAGAACTTTCAGCGGACGATCTCAGTGCCACTAGAGTTCTACAATCTGGCGGCCGATCTGGAGATTACCGGAGATTACCGCAAAGAGGTAGACGTCATCATTCGCGCCCAGCGTAGGGTCGAATCGGTAGGGCGGATGTCGGCAGTCATCGATTTCGAGAACGCCAGACCGGGCACGGAGATCATTCCCTTGACCGCCGACAGGAACATCACCAACATTCCTTCTGGGGTCGAGGTACTTGGAATCATTCCCGCTCGGCTTCGACTGGAACTAGAGCGCATCACCGAAAAGACGGTTCGAGTAGAGCCTGAAATCCAGGGGGAACCTGCTCCAGGCTACCAGCTTGCCGACGTTCGAGCCTGGCCCGGCGAAGTGACCGTTACGGGACCAGAGTCCAGCGTCGACAAGATGACCAATGCTCGTACCGTTCCAATTGATATCAGCGGCCGCTCAGCTAGCTTCACCAATAGTGCGGACCTCGATCCTCAAGACCCCCGTTTGCGCGTCGACCTGAGCACCCCGGTCGAAGTAGAGATCGACATCGAAGAAGAAAGACGGAAGGTGAGTTTCGCCAGGGTTTCGATTGAAGTCGAACCCAAGAAAGGCGGAGTGCGGCTCCTGACTCGATCCCTGAAGCTGGTGGGTTCGGTCCCGATCTCCTTTGAGGGCAAGCTCGCAGCTAAGCACTTCCGGGTCCTGGTAAATGTCGCCGATCTCGAACCCAGAGACGAACCCTATGAACTGCTCCCTGAGATAATCCCTCCCCAGCCCGGACTATTCCGAGTGGAATCGCTCCAACCTGAAAAGGTGAAAGTGAGAGTTCGATAGGAATGCGAAGGTTGTTCGGGACGGATGGCATCCGGGGGGTAGCACGAGAACATCCACTGGACGCCGGGACCATCTGGCGGGTCGGAACTTGCTTGAGCCAGCTGGGAAAGCGCCGCCTCGTCATCGGTCGGGATACACGAGAGAGCGGTCCCTGGATAGAGTCGATACTGACCCAGGCTTTGGAGAGCCAGGGAGGCGAGGTACGACACGCTGGCGTAATGACTACCCCCGGTGTTTCTTTCCTTTGCCAGAACCTGGGGTGTGACGGTGGTATTTCCGTCTCGGCTTCTCACAATGTCTACAGCGACAACGGTCTCAAAATCTTTTCTGCAGACGGGACAAAGCTCTCCGATCAAGAGGAGCAATCCCTCGAGGACGCGGTAGAAGCTGCTCCCTCTCTCGCGCAAGATCTAGGTAAACAGGAGGAGAGCTTCCACAGCGACGGAAGCGGGGCTCTCTCTTCCGACGGCGAGTGCTTCGACCGGTACCTCGACTCCCTTCAGTCGATCTCACGTCTCGAGTCCTTGTCACCCTTGAGAATTGTATTGGACTGTGCCAACGGGGCGGCATTCGGGTTGGCTCCGAGCGCCTTCGAACGGGTGGGGGCAACCGTCATCCGTCACAATACCGAACCCGACGGCCGCAACATCAACCAGCAGTGCGGGGCGGTACACCCGGAGGCGATGTCAGCAGAGGTCGTCGCCACTGGGGCAGATCTCGGGGTCGCATTCGATGGCGATGCAGATCGCTGCATGATGTCGGACAGCACTGGCCAGATCTTCGATGGAGACCACCTTCTCTACATCCTGGGCATCGGATTGCTGAGGCGCAACGAGCTTGCCACTCGCTGTGTCGTTACCACTGTAATGGCCAATCTGGGACTGCAGCTCGCCCTCGAAGAGCAAGGGATCCAGATGCTTCGAACCCCGGTAGGGGACCGACATGTCCTGGAGGAGATGGAGCGCGGAAACCACCCCCTCGGAGGCGAGCAATCAGGACACATCATCCTGCGGCGCCATGCGAAGTCGGGCGACGGTATCCTGACGGCGCTCAAGATCGCCGAGATCCTGATCGAGGAAGGTAGAGGCCTGAAAGAGCTGAGTTCCGGATTCGAGCCCTTTCCCCAAATCCAGCGCGGCGTTCCGGTTGTTGAGAAATTTGACTTCACCACCGTTCCGGAAATACAGCGAGAGATCCTGGAGGCCGAACGGAGCCTGGGAAAGCGCGGGCGAGTCCTGGTCCGTTATTCCGGAACCGAGCCACTGGTCAGGATCATGGTCGAAGGAGAAGAAAAAGACCAGGTGGTCAGACACGCCGACGCCATTGCCTCTCAGTTCCGCCAGACACAGGCCTGAACCGGTGGAAACCAAGAGTGGCGAGCATCACAACGGGCTGCGGCCGAGGACCGCTCCCGATGAGCCCCGAGAGCGCTGGCCCCATTCGAGAAAGAAACTTCGGGTCCGGTGATAGCGGTGGCCTCCAGGCCGCCGTCCGAGCCAAAGGCTCCGAACAATAAGACTTCGGCCTGGAGGCCAAAGCTACTTCTGCAAATGAAGTTTCAGCTTAGTCCTGCTCCCGCCTGGCTCCGTTCAGGCGCGAACTCTGTCTTCGGTCCTTGGCGCCGGTGAGAGGGGTGAGATAAACTCAATATGTGTTGGACTTGACAGACGCGGACCCTGGAGCTGCTTGCGGCGAGCCCTCTGAACTGCTCATGATAACTGATTAGCTGGTCACTTGGAAATCTCAGGTCAGATCACAGAACCATCAACGGAGCGCTCGCGGCTGTTTCGTTCTCTCACTCAGGAGTTACAGCACAGCCGGATCCTCGAGGGGCTCCACCAGGCTGACGCAGCTCTTGCGATCACGGCTCTCTACTGCAATCACCCCGCCCCCTACCTCTGGCTCTGCAAGAACAACCGCGAGGCAGAGGAAGTTGCTGACAACGTGCGCTTCTTTCTGCCACCTGAAGGCCAGGATGAGGTCCTGGTAATCCCAGGCTCGGAAGTGGATCCCTATCGTGGACTCTCGCCTCACCCTGGAATCGCGGCCAGGAGGGCGGCGGCCCTGTGGAAGCTCGCGCAGAAAGATCAGGGCCTCGTAATCACCACGTTGGCTTCTCTTGCGACCCGACTTCCATCACCTTCTGATTTCCTGAGCCATTGCATCCACCTGGACGTGGGGAGCTTCTTCCCCCTGGATCACCTGGTGGGTAAGCTCGGCGAACTCGGCTACCTGCGTGAGGATCCGGTTAGCGAACCAGGAGAGTACTCCTTTCGCGGCGGAATCGTGGACGTGTTCCCCCCCTCTCGACAGAGCCCGGTGCGCATAGAGTTCTTCGGGGACGAGGTCGAGTCCATCCGAGAGTTCGACCCCGCCACTCAGCGATCCGTCTCGCTGGTCACCCAGTGTGAGATCGTCCCGATGCGAGAGACCGTGGTCACCGCCGAGGAGATCGCGAGGTGGCACGAGGAAGCTCCACAGTACTGGTCTGAGGTCCGTTTTGCCGAGTCACTGCAGGAGAAACTTCAGTTTACCGAGAGCGGAGAGCTCTTCAACGGCTTCGAATACCTGTTTGCTCTGACCAATCCACTACCGGCCAACCTATTCGATTTCCTCACCTTCCAGAATGAGAAGCCGTCGAGCATCATCTTGCCGTCGCCCCAGAATCTCTGGGAGGAGTGGGATTCCCTGCGCCTGGAATGGGATAAAAACTACCAGGAGCGCCACCAGGAAGGCGACCTGGTCCTCCCTCCCAGCCGACTCTTTGTGGATCGGGACTCTGCCCAGGACTGGACCCAGGATCAGTCCATCTTCCAACTCGAACCACTGGGACAGGATTCCTCGCCAGGTCACGAGTTCGATTTCCGTCCGGAGCGCAAATACTACGGCCAGATGAAGGAACTACTGCTGGACCTCGAAAAGTGGCGCCAAAACGGAGAAAAGATCCTCTTCGTGATGACGACGCATGGCATGGCCGAGCGTCTCGTCGACATCTTTCGAGAGTATGAGCTCGAGCTGGTGCTGGGAGAAGGCTTTCATACGGCGATCGAGCACGATCTTTCGGTAACCTGGGGCAAGCTTTCTGAGAGTTTCTGCTCACCTAACTTGAAACTTCATCTCCTCATCGAGAGCAATCTCTTCGAAGAAACTCGCTCCAGATCCGCGGCTCGGGAATCCGGACCCAAAATCTCCCGAGCATTTCTCTCTGACTTCAGGGATCTCAAGGAGGGAGACTATGTGGTCCACATGGATCATGGAGTCGGAGTCTTCCACGGTTTGAAACGAATTGGTGTGGGCGAGGATATCCGGGAATTTGTCGTGCTCGGCTACCAGAAAGACGCCAAACTCTACGTCCCGATTGACCGCCTGGACTTGATCCAAAAGTACCGAAGCTCCGGTGAGTCCAGGGCTCATATCGACCGGCTGGGAGGAGCATCCTGGGAGAAAACGAAGCGGCGTATCAAGAAGTCGATGCGGCGGCTGGCCGAAGACCTCTTGAAGCTCTACGCTCGCCGAGAGCTTGCCAAGGGGCACGCTTTTTCCACGGACGATGCGCTCACGAAGGAGTTCGAGGAAGCATTCGAATACGCCGAGACTCCTGATCAACGTGCTGCCATCCAAGATGTAAAAAAAGACATGCATTCGGAACGGCCCATGGACCGGCTGATTTGCGGAGACGTGGGCTACGGCAAAACGGAAGTCGCCATGCGCGCCGCCTTCAAGGCGGTCAATGACAGCAAGCAGGTAGCGGTGCTGGCACCGACGACGGTGCTGGCGTACCAGCATTCCAACACCTTTCGAGAGCGCTTCAAAGGATTCCCGGTCAGCGTCGACATGATCAGCCGCTTCCGAAACAGGCAGCAGCAGAAGCAGATCCTGGAGCAGGCCTCACTGGGGATGGTCGATATCTTGATAGGGACCCATCGACTGCTTTCCAAGGACGTCAAGTTTCGCGATCTGGGTGTGATCATCGTAGACGAAGAACAGCGTTTCGGGGTCGCTCAGAAGGAAAGGCTCAAGCAATTGAAAACTCAAGTAGACGTGCTGACGCTGTCTGCCACACCTATCCCACGGACCCTGAACATGTCGATGATCGGGGTTCGTGACCTATCCCTCATCGAAACGCCTCCCAAGAATCGGCTCGCAATCCAGACGGCCGTGTTGAAGTTCAGCCGGCGACTCATTGAAAGTGCCATTGACCTGGAGCTGAAGCGGGAGGGTCAGGTCTTCTTCCTACACAACTCGGTAGAAACCATCTACTCGATCGCTCAGATGGTCCAGGAGACCGTCCCCAAGGCTCGTGTGGCCGTAGCCCATGGCCAGATGAAGGAGTCCCAGCTCGAAGAAGTCATGCTTGCTTTTCTGGAGTACCGGTATGATGTGCTCGTCTGTACGACCATCATCGAGAACGGACTGGATATTCCGCGCGCCAACACGCTGCTGGTGAACCAAGCGGATCGATTCGGTCTGGCTCAACTCTACCAGCTACGAGGAAGGGTGGGACGTTCCAGCCGACGAGCCTATGCCTATCTGTTAATTCCGTCCGAAGAGACGCTGAGCTCAGAGGCTCAAAAGCGGCTTGCGGCCATCAAGGATTTCAGCGATCTGGGCTCCGGATTTCGGGTCGCGGCGCTGGACCTCGAAATTCGGGGTTCAGGCAACCTGCTGGGGGGTGAGCAGCATGGCCACATCAATGCCGTGGGTTTCGAGCTCTATGTGAAGCTCCTGGATCAGACCGTCCAAGAACTCAAGGGCAAGGAGCCGGAAGAGGAGATTCAGACCAACATCGATTTACACTTCGACATTCAGATCCCGGAGCACTACATCGACGATCCCACCCTGCGCCTGTGGCTCTACAAAAAGCTCGCTCTGGTCACTGACACCGAGGGTCTTGAGAGCTTGAAGGAAGACATCATCGACCGCTTCGGAAAGTATCCCCGATCCGTTTCGAATCTCCTGGAATACGCTTGGCTACGGCTGCGCTGCCAACGCCTGAAGATTCTGTCGCTGGATCGCAAAGGCACAGTTGGGTTCCTGAAGTTTCGACAAGACACACCCATCAACCCGCATCGTCTGGTTGAGTTGATCCACCAGAACCAGGATCTTTCCTTGGATCCTGAAGGGGTGATTATGATTCGTCTTCCTTCGCTGCTCCCCGCCCAGATTTTCAGTACCCTGCACGCCGGACTAGATGCCGTTGATGCTACAATGGACGCTTATGGCTCGCCTCCCAAAGCTTCCTCCGAGTAGCCAGGTCGGACCCGGTTTCACGCTCACTCACCCGGCCCTTCTGCTCTCGGCAATCTTGTGTACGAGTGCCTGCAAGCTGGCCGTAGAGGAAACATCATCTAAGCCAGATATTTCAACGGTGGCTTCGGTAAACGGACGCCCGGTCAGCAATCAAGAGTTTCAGGCTTATCTCGGACCCAGCCTGTCTGAGGAAACGGGATCGGTAGCGAACCGACGCGAGCAGTTCCGCGATTTTCTGACCCAGCAAATCCTGCTAAATCGCGCGGAAGAAAAGGGCATTACCGTCACAGATGTCGAACTGCAGGAACAAATCCGGGACGACCAGGAAGGCGGGACCTCAAACACTAAAGCTGTGAATCGCTTACGCGCTTTTCTCAGGATCCAGAAACTATTGAAGAAAGAGCTCGGTCCGCAAATCAACGTCACCTACCCCGAGATGCGGAGCTACTATGAAGACAACAAAGAGCGCTTCGTTGTGAAGGACTGCGTTCGGGTACTGGAGATAAGGATCTGGGATCGGAATGAGGCCGAAGAGATCGCGGAACGCCTGGCTCCCAATGATGTCCGGAGGTTTGAAGAGATCGCTCGGCTCCACTCCCAGGGTGCCACGGCCGCCTGGGGAGGACATCTAGGGTCCTTCGAACGCGGCGATCTGCCCCAGGAGTTCGAAGAAGTAATATTCTCCTTGAAGGCGGGTGGGATCAGCAGGATCGTTCGCTCGCACCAGGGCTATCATATTTTTATGGCGGAAGAGAAAATTCCTCAGCATTCTCAAAGGTTCTACGAGGTGCAAGCGGGAATCTTCGAGAATCTGGTCAGCGAAAAGGAAATCGTCGCCAGAGACGCCTACCTTGAGGAGCTGCTCGATACCGCTTCGATTCAAATCTACGACGAAGCTCTCAATTTTGGAGGAATATTGCGGCATGCTGAGACCAAGTATTGATCTGCCAAGGATATCTGGGATATCCGTTTTTGGAAGAACTCCAAGGGTTGTTGTACTGTCGTTTTTGCTTCTCTTGTCGACTCCTCTACGAGGGCAGGAAGAGCCGGTTGTACTCGATGAAATCGTAGCCAAGGTGAACGAAGAGATCATCACGTTGAACGACGTGGAAGGAGAGTTGTCGGTGCTGAAGGCTGGTCTCCAGAGAATCGAGGACCAAGAAGACCGGGCCAAGCGTTTCGAAGTCGAAAAACGGGCTACGCTCAGGGGGATGATCGAGAGCAGGCTCATGATGCAGAAGGCGGAAGAAATGGGAATCGGAGCCGATGCCGATGTCCAGGTCTCAGCCTACCTGGACTACATGCGCAAGGAGGCGGGAATTCCCAATATGGAGGTGTTCGATCAGGTCTTACGTCGGCAGGGATCTTCACTGAAAGATCTCCGCCGCATTTCCAGGCAAAAATACATCGCGGAGGCTCTCATCTATCAACTCGTTTATTCCCGATTGACGGTGATGACTCCGGAGATTGAGGAATTCTACAACGAGAACCTCGAACGCTTTACGGAGCCTGCCGAAGTCGAGCTAGCCGAAATCCTGTTCCTTACGGAGGGAAAGGACAAGGCAACCGTCCGGAGCAAGGCCGAGAAAATCCTCTCCCAATTGAAGGCCGGGAGACCTTTCGAGGAGCTTGCCAAGGAGTCCTCCGAGGGTCCCAGCGCATCCAAGGGAGGGGCCATCGGAACCTTTAAGCGTGGATCTATGTCCGAGGCAATGGAGGCGGTTGCCTTCAGCCTCAAGGCGGGGGCGTTCAGCGAGATCGTAGAGGCCGAATACGGCTATCAGATCATTAAGATCCTGAGCCTAAAGCCTGCTCGCAAGAAGGCGTTGGAAGAAGTGCGGGGGGAGATCCAGAACGAGGTCCATCACAAGAAAGGCCAGCCTCAGGTTCAGAAATTCCTGGAAGAACTCCGTCGCGAAAGCTATATCTACGTGGCTCCGGAGTATCGAAAACAGTTCGACGTCGAAGGACTGGGCACAGTGAAAGCCCCCGAGTCCCAGGGTTAGGGCAAGACCTCGCTTCTGTGAGCCCTGAAATCCGGCGAGCAAGAGACTCCGAGCCGAAGGACTTCACCTCACCAACGCTGGTGTGGATTTGTCCGAGCTGCGAAGCGCGCCTTCAGCAGGTCGGGCCTGAAGAGAGACTGTGCACCGGCTGCCAGACTTCCTATCCACGAGTGGAGGGCATCTGGCGCTGCTTGCCTCCTGATAGAAACCGACACTTTGCTCAATTCATCCGCGAATACACGGAGGTAAGAAGGGCAGAGGGTCGCGGTTCCGACGACGGCACCTTCTATCGCTCTCTCCCGGTTCAGGATTTTTCGGGACGGCACAGCGAGGACTGGCGGATTCGGTCCATCAGCTATCAGAAGTTGATCGAGCGGATTCTGACTCAGGGCGGGTCGGAAGAAGGAAAGGCCCCGGGGGTCCTTGATCTGGGAGCGGGTAACGGATGGTTGTCCTACCGTCTGTCCGCCCGCGGCCATCAGACAATAGCCGTTGACCTACTCACCGACAAAGCGGACGGGCTAGGAGCCCAGGTCCACTACCCGACGGCCTTTACCTCGGTGCAGGCCGAGTTCGATCACCTTCCCTTCGAATCCAACCAATTCGGGCTTGCCATCTTCAATGCCTCCTTTCACTACGCCACCAATTACGAGCTCACTCTGGTTGAAGCCCTCCGGGTACTGGAATCGGGGGGCCGCGTGGCAATCATGGATTCACCGGTCTATCGAAGCGTCAGCAGCGGAGAAGAAATGGTGCGAGAACGGGAGGCGGCCTTCCGTAGTAAGTATGGATTCGCCTCGAACTCACTTCCGAACGAAAATTTCCTGACCTATGATCGGCTCCAGGATCTTGGACATCGTCTCTCACTAAGCTGGGAGTTCATCAGACCCTACTACGGATTGTGCTGGGCCCTGCGACCCTGGCGGGCGAGATTGCGGGGACGACGTGAACCGGCAAGCTTCCTTTTGATCGTGGGTACCGCAAGAAAGTAGACCTCGTCCTCATGCTGGAAACTCGGACAAGACCAAATTGGTTCCGAAAACTTTGGCATCTGCTGGTATGGATTCAGTTTCAGCTTTTTCACAGGAACCGCTTGAGTCGCATCGTGCTGGAACGGGTGCGCAATTTGGAAATTGTGGTTTTGCCCCAAGTCTTTAACCCCCACTTGTTCTATACCAGCAACTTTCTCGTCAGGCATTTGGATTCGGAGTCAATCCCGACCGGTTCACGAGTCTTGGATATGGGGACCGGATCTGGCGTTTGCGCCGTCGTAGCTGCGTCCCTGGGGAACCAGGTGGTGGCCGTGGACATCGACCCCGACGCCGCACGCTGTGCCCGCATCAACGCACTGATCCACCAACTGGAGGATCGCATCGAAGTCCGTCAGGGAGACCTCTTTGCGCCGGTTGAGGGAGAACGTTTTGATACTGTCCTGTTCAATCCTCCCTATTTTCGGGGGGAGCCCAAGGGCCAGCTGGACCGGGCCTTCCGCAGCCAGCAGGTGGCGACACGATTCTCGGAAGGATTGCCCCGACACCTCGCCGCCGCCGGCTCCGCCCTTGTAGTCCTCTCGTCCAGCGGGGAAATAGCGACTTTTCTGGACGAATTCGCTTCCCATTCGCTGGCTATTGAACTGATCGCGGAGCAGGATGTGGTCAACGAGCTATTGAAGTTGTACCGCCTTAGGGTTCGCGCAGAAATAACTTGGTAGAATTGGCGCTCAGATTTGCGTCAGATTTGGCCGCGAACGATTGAGCGAAACCGCAGGCGTAGCCGGGCCTACGTTGAGGATTTCGCGATTGAGGAGAGGCCGAAGATGGTGTGAAGATGAGATGCCAAAATGCCAAGTTATTTCTGCGCGAGCCCTTAGGGCTAAAACGGCAGCGTGAGAACACCAATTGGTGACGCTCCCGGGTGCCCGGGTCCCAGCATATGCTGATTCTTTACAACCCCCCCCCAGCTCTTCTGAGAGAAAGCCGGTTCTCCCGATGTCGCTCCTGGCGCTGGGCGCGCTGCTGGAAGAAAAGCACGACTACCTGATCATAGACGGCAATCTGGAAGAGGATCCGGTTGAGAGCATCGAGCGGGCCATCCGGGAGACTCGGGCTGAGGTCCTGGCGGTGACGGTGATGCCGGGCCCACAACTCAGCCATGCCGTTCCCCAGTGCCGGCTTCTCAAAGCACGGTACCCTGACCTCACCATCATTTGGGGCGGATACTTCCCTACTCAGCACTACGATGTCTGCCTCCGCGCTGAGTACGTGGACTACGTGATCGTGGGTCACGGCGAGCATGTCCTGAGGGACCTTCTGGATGCGCTCAGACTGGGGAAGAATCCCGCAACGATTCCCGGATTGGCCTATCGATTGTCCAGCTCAGATTCGGTCAATTTCACTGGCACCGCGCCAATTCCGCATCCGGATCAGCTCCCCGACTTTCCCTACCATCGGGTCGATATTCAGCGCTACCATCGGCGGACTTTTCTGGGAAACCGGACGCTTTCTCAACACTCCAGCTACGGCTGCCCCTTTCTTTGCAATTTCTGCGCTGTGGTCAATCTGGTGAAGGGCCGCTGGTTGGCCCAATCGGCCGAGCGCACGGCCTCAACCACACGCTATCTAGCCAGTCAGTTTGGTGCCGACGCCATCGAGTTCCACGACAACAACTTCTTCGTCAGCGAAGAACGGACAGCCGAGTTCGCCGGTCGAATCGCTGATCTGGGAATCTCCTGGTGGGGTGAATCGCGTATCGATACGCTGCTGAAGTATTCCGACTCCACCTGGAAACTTATGCGGCAAAGCGGCCTGAAAATGGTGTTTCTGGGGGCGGAGTCTGGCTCCGATGAGACCCTGAGAGCAATGGACAAGGGCGGTACCGCATCGGTTGACAAGACCCTAGCCATCGCCGAGAAGATGGCACACGTGGGAATCATCCCGGAATTCTCTTTCGTCCTGGGAAACCCACCAGATCCAGAGGCCGACGCTCATCAGACGCTGGAGTTCATCCGCAGCTTGAAACGCGTGAATCCGGCCAGCGAGATCATCCTCTACTTCTACACCCCGGTACCTTTGGCAGGAACCCTCTACGAGCAAGCCAAATCTCAGGGATTCCTTTTTCCCCAGACTCTAGAGGAGTGGATCGGACCAGAATGGCTCGAGTTCTCACAGAGGCGCAGCAGTCTGATGCCCTGGGCGACGGATTCACTGCGAAGAAGGATCCAGAACTTCGAGCGGGTCCTGAATGCCTACTACCCAACCGCTACCGATCTCAAGTTGACGGGATCGATTCGAGTTCTACTGCGCGCCCTCGCGGCCTGGCGCTATCGCCTACGGATCTACGGCTTGCCGCTGGAGCTGGCACTGCTGCACCGGTTGATTCCGTACCGGCGTCCGGAGACTTCGGGGTTCTAGGGGGGGGGGTGCAGGTTGGCCGTTGCTAGAGATGAAGGGCGGCCTTCCCGAGACCGATCAGGCTGTAGCCAACCCTGAAGGCGTTTTATACCTCCTGAGCGATAGAGGAACATACCGGCATTTTCACGCAACCCTTGCAGGGTCGAAATCCAAAGGGGTGGCATCGTTGACCCAGGGTTCGGAAACCCTAACCCGCATTTCTCATCGCCGGTCTACTACGTCGCCGCAATCATCCGCCCTGGCTATGTTTCGCTCGGTCGGCCTCCTCGACGTACTGTACAAGTACGACTGCGGAGGCCTCGGTCGCAAGCCTTGCCAGGACGGCCCTTGCGACGCCTCGCTACGACAGGCGATGAGAAATGCGGGCTAAGCTGAAACTTCATTCGAACCTCGCACGTCCCGGGTCACGGATTGCTGCGAGAACTATGGAAGCCTGAAGCGCGAGCGAGGGGGTGGTCGAATGCTTTTTGGCAACGCATCTCGCAGATTCCCAACCCCTCGCTCGCGCTTCAGGCTTCTATGGCTCAGTCAGTTTCTTTCTCGAATGGGGCGGCGCAGCCGGGGGGCCACTGACCTGAAAGTCGGCTCCCGAATTGGCCGACTTTCTTCCTGGAATGATCCAGCGTCAGCTGGTGGCCCCACTGGGCTGATATACGCAACCCCGTTGGGGTTGACCTCGCTTGATTTTTTCCAGGAAAAAGGTGCCTCCGCGAAAAATGGGATGCAACCTGCCCTAAGATTTCCAAATCTGTTCAATCTTCTTTAGGATGGAAGGAACGGTAACGTGATGTCGGATCGGAACAAAGTCGTCCTCTTCTTTCCCTCCTACGCCAGCAAGGAGGCTTCTCCTCCTCTGGCTCTAATAGCCATTGCCGCCCCTCTGGTGGAGAGTGGCTACGACGTGAAGATCATCGACTCAGCCCTGGAGGAAGACTATGTGGGTGCGGTCCTGGCCGAGATGGAAGGGGCCCTCTGTCTGGGCATTTCACTGATCACGGGACCCATGATCCAGGGGGCGATCGAGGTAGGAACTGCTGTAAAAGACCGGTTCCCAGAGACGCCGGTCGTGCTCGGAGGATGGCATCCCTCAATCCTGCCGGAACAGTCACTGGAAACCGGGTTTGTGGACGCGGTCGTCCTCAGACAGGGCGAAATGACGATGCTGGACGTCGTGGACCGTCTGCGGGAGGGCGATTCCTTAGACGACGTCACCGGCCTCCTCTGGAAGAAGAACGGCACCCTTCAGCGTAATCGACCTCGACTCTACCCCAAGGTGAGCGAGCTGCCCAGTCGACTGCCGGGCTACGACTTGATCGACTACGACCGGTATCACCGGCAGACCGGTCTGCGCTGGGTGATGTACTCCACCAGTCACGGCTGCCCCTACAACTGTGGTTACTGCTCCAACGCCTCGGTCTACGGCCGCAATCTGGACCTGCTCCCAGTAGAGCAGGTCGTGGACGAAGTCACGTATCTGGTCCGGAAATACAACATCCAGCTGTTGGGAATCATCGACGATATCTTCTTCGCCTTCCGACCCCGCTGCCTCGAGATGGCGGAAGGCTTCGTGCGATCGCGACTCAAGTTCGAGTGGTACATCCAGGATCGTGTCGACTGTTGGTCCAGACTCACCAAAGAACAGGCCCAACTCTATCGCAGATCTGGTCTGGTCCGGATCCACTTCGGAGCGGAATCGGGTTCCGACGACGTTTTGCTGTCGATAGAGAAGAAGGCAGACGTTGAAAAGACTGTCGTGGCCCTGGAACGCTGTGGGGAGGCCGACATTCGGGCCAGTTTCGGCTTCATCTTCGGCCTTCCGGCAGAGGAGCAGACGGATCTCCTCCAAACCCTCGAGCTGATCGATCTGATCTATTCAACCAATCCCAAGGCCGACTGCTACACCAACATATTTACGCCCTATCCGGGATCCCCGTTGTGGCCGGTCAGCATCGAGAAGGGATTCGTACCACCCACCCGGTTCGAAGAGTGGGCAGATTTCTATCCCCGAATTACCAAGCTGCCCTGGCTTGACCAAGCTGCGCACAGGCGACTTCAGGCGATCCGCCAATACCTGAGGTTCGGCTATCACCAGGTCAACGTCGGAGAGAAACCTCATTCGAAGAGGCACAATCTGGTGCTGAACCTCTTCCAGCCGTCCTCCCGCTGGCGGGTTCACTACAAGCAATTCGCCTTCCCCTTGGAAGTCTATGCCTACTGGGCCCTTCAGCGGCTGAAGACCGGCTTCCACGCCGAGCCCCGGTTTTAGTGAGTGATCAGATCGACACGATACGGCCTGTGGGGGGTTCTGCTGCTTTTCGCCTTTCTAGTGCTGTCGAAGGGAATTCTCCCCGCGCTCAACGACTCTGGAGGAGACTTCGCCAACTACTACACCGCCTCCCAGATCGTGAGAGAGGGTCGGTCGATCGAACCGGCCTATCGTGACTTCAGCTGGTTTCAGAAGCAGGTGGATCGCGACGGCTTCGAACGCCAGGTTGGCGGTTTCATCCCTCATCCCCCTTCCACAGCGCTCCTGTTCTTGCCGCTGACCTTCCTCGATCCTCTAGCTGCCAAGCGCGCCTGGACCCTGCTAAACCTGGTCTTCGCCTTGCTGATCATCCTTCTGCTAAGCAGGCTCTCCGGGCTGAATCCGCTCCTGTCAGCCATACTGTTTCTGGGCAACGGAGCAGCCCTCATCAATAACCTCCTTTTCGGACAATTGTATCTCTTGGTGCTCCTATCAATTGTTCTGGGCCTCTACCTGCTTCGCTCCGGATACCCGGTGGCTGCAGGCCTCTGCCTGGGAGCCCTGCTCCCGATCAAGTACGTGGCGCTGCCCTGGATAGTGCTCTTCCTCTTACAGCGGCAGTGGAGGGTGATCCTGGGGGCTGCAGGAGTCACTCTGGCACTGCTGCTGCTGACACTCTGGACACAGGGCCCGCAGCCATTCGACACCTTTCTCAACGAAGTTCTGCCGCGACACCTGAGAGGCGAGATTCAGGATCCGTTCTCCACCAGATTGCAGTCTTTCAACAGTCTGTTTCGTCGACTCTTCCTCGCGGAGCCAACACTCAATCCGAGAGCAGCCCTTGACGCGCCCTTCCTGCTATTCTTCTTCAAGAATCTCACCTTCTGGCTGCTGGCTGCATTCGCAGGTCTGGTGCTGGCTGGAACTCGGTTTTCCTGCGAAAACCACCGTTTTCTCTTTAGAATGGGGTTCTTGCCAGTAATCGTTTTGCTGCTCTCGCCCGCCGGTGCCACGTACCATTTCCTGCTGCTGTCCATCACAGCGGTCTTCTACGTCAAGATTCTTCTCGACCTCGATCGAGCAAGACCGGCGGCAGCTGTGGCTGCCCTGTTCGTACTTCTCAATTTGCCCCACTACCTGAGACTGGAATGGCTCGCCCAAGGCTGGTGGACGCCTGCAGCCTATTCTCGCTTATGGCTTCTGCTGCTCTTCTTGCTGCTGTCCGTCTGGATTTTTCGACACTCGATCCGGCTGCGCTCGAACCATCTCTGGGCGGCCGGGATCATCCTTCCGCTGGTGGGTGTGACCACTCTGACCGAGTACTCTGCCTACGCCGGGCAGCCCCAGGACAACGCCCAATGGCTAGAAGTGGAGGGTCCGGAATTCAGCCGCAACCTGGGACTTATTCTGGACTCTCCCGATCTAGGCAGGCGAAAGCTCGTCTTCAGCTACTGCGAGCTTATGGACGAGCGCTACGCTATCTACAGCGTGGACGGTTCTCGCTGGACTCCAGCGGGGCTGGGCAACTACTATGAACCGGATCTGGCCTGGGACGACCAGCGCCTGCTAACAGAGACAGTAATCTCGGGAGTACCCTGGATTTACCTTAGCCCCGGCAGAGGACATCCACTTCGCTCTCTGGTAGAAGGTGAAAACCCCAGCTGGAAGCCCGACGGATCCAGCTTCGTCTTTCAACGAGGAGGAGGTGTCTACTTCTACAGCTTGCGAGACCTCGGGACGGAACAGCTTCTGACGGGAAACAATTTCCGCCATGTGCAGTGGTCTCCACATGGCAGCAGGCTTGTCTACTGTGCGGATGGTGAAGAAGGGACAATTCTGGGAATTCTAGACTTGGAAACCAAAGAGGAAAGAACGATGCTATCCTCCCAAGATAGGATCGAATCCCCCGGCTGGAGCCCCGATGGCGAGAAGATTGTCTTCGCCTGGAATCCTGGCGGTAACCGGGATATCTGGATAATAGACATCCAGACGGAAGAGACTCGGCGACTGACGTTTCATCGTGGAGCCGACGACGACCCGGTCTGGGATGGTATCAACGGCCGGATCCTCTTCACCTCGGATCGAGGCCGGGGCCTGGGGTTCAGCACTCTCTACTGGCTCCCTGCTCCGGAGTAATCGTATGAATCGAGAAGCTCGCAGGATCAAATGGGCCAAACTCACCGATAACTATCTGGGCGCTCTGCTTGTCTCACTGGCCGCTAGGCTCCTTCCCAGAAATCCGTCCCATCAGACCCCCGTACGCAAGATCCTCTTCATCAAGTTCTGGGGAATCGGAAGCATTGTTCTCTCGGAACCCTCGCTGCGCTGGCTAAGGAGCAGGTATCCGGAAGCAGAACTCCACTATCTGACACTCGAGAGGAATCGAGCCCTCTTTACGCTGGTACCGTCAATTGCGACCCTCCACACTCTGACATTTGGTGGCGCCTGGAGTCTCTTCCTGGAAACCGCGAGATTGTTGGGACGGCTGCGTCGAGAAGATTTCGACCTGGTTTTCGATGCTGAGTTCTTCGTCAACTTCTCAGGATTGATTGCTCATTTGTCTGCTCCTGCTTGCGTGATTGGATTCGCTCGGGAGAGGGCTCCCAAGACACAGTTACAGGATGTCTCTATCCCGTTCCATGAAGACGCTCATACCTGCCAACAGTTCTTGAATCTGGTCCGGCAGCGCGGGACGGAACAGTCTCGCTCCTTGCGTCCTATGCTTACTCTGGACGAGAGCAGCGACTCCTTCCTACAGACTCTCCTCGAAGGTCGGATCTATGCCGTCATGAACATCAATGCTAGTCCGCTGGCAGTGGAGAGACGCTGGCCCCGGGAGCGGTTTACCCAACTGGGAACGGCCCTCCTCGAATTCTACCCCTTCGACCTGGTTTTGATCGGCTCGCCGTCAGAGGCAGCCTACGTCGCCCCGCTGGCCCAAGCTCTGGAACGAAGACATCCGACAGGCCGGGTGTGGAACTGGGCGGGCCTACTCGATCTGAGGGAGTTGGCACGGCTTTTGAAGGACGCCCTCGTCCTGATCTCGAATGACAGCGGACCGATCCACCTGGCATCTGCTTTCGACGTCCCAGTGGTGGGATTGTACGGGCCCGAGACCCCAGTGCGCTATGGCCCCCTGAGCTCTCGACAGCGGGTCTTGTACGAAGATCTTTGGTGCAGTCCCTGCATGAGTGTTCACAACGCGAAGACCGTTCACTGTGTGAATCAATTGGCCTGTATGAAAGGGATCGAAACAGAAAGGGTGATCGAGAAGATAAGAACGTTCATTGATACCGAGTTGCTGGCTCGGCCCACTCTGCTGCCCCAGACTCTCAGGGCACTGGAGCAATGATGAGTTCCATTGGACCAATGACTGACTCAGCCGATCGGCTTGGCGTGATGCGAAAGAAGCCCAGAGTCGTCCTTCTCAATCCTCCGGGGCAGCGCCTCTATTTGAGGGATTATTTCTGCAGCAAGGTCTCGCAGGCGGACTACATCAACGCCCCCATCGACTTTGTCTACTTGAGTGGTCAGCTGAAAGACTCCTGCGAAGTGGTCCTGGTCGACGCTATCGTCGAGAGACTCGGCATTTCGGATTGCCTCACGCGAGTGGAACAGCTTCGGCCCAATGCCGTCGTCGGCCTGATAGGCTCTGTGTCCTACGCTGAGGATGTCCCTTTCTATGAACGATTGACCCAGAGACTCGAACAAGTTTCCAAGGGCGGAAAAGGATTCAGGCCGCGGGGAAAGCTGATCCTCATCGGCGACGTCTTGATCGAGCGCCGGCGGGAGAGACTCGAGGAACTGCCGTTTGTCGATGCCTTTCTTCACGATTTCAGCACTTCGGACTTGTGCCACTACCTTGGACTGAACCAGGCGCCTTCTCCCGTCCGGAACATGACCTTGCGGCGCTCAGACGGAATCCACGCAGCCCCGATCGTTCGCGCTCGATCCGGACCAATGAGCCTGCCGATTCCCGAGCACAGCCTATTCCTGGAAAATCGCTATCGCTATCCGTTCGTACGAGAATCCCGTTTCGCTACCCTGATGACGGAATTCGGCTGCCCCTATCGTTGCAACTTCTGCGTCATGTCCACCCTGGGCTGGAAGTTTCGGCCAGTCGGGAACGTCCTTGAGGAACTGGATCATCTATCCCAGCTGGGCGTGCGAGAACTTTTCTTTCTGGATCAGACTTTCGGCATTCAGAAAGAAAGGGCCAGGATGCTGCTTTCTGAGATGTCAGAACGAGGCTACGATTTCGGATGGGTGTGTTTCAGCCGTCCCGATGTGGTGGACTGGGAACTGGCTACCCTCTTGAAGAAGGCCGGATGCCACACTATCATTCTAGGGGTGGAGAGTGGCAGCGAGGAGATCCTTGAGACTTCGAAAAAGGACTACACAAAGGCCGAGGTCGTAGAAGGGTTCCGGCTCTGTACCGAACAGGGTCTTCAAACGGTCGCTACGATCATACTCGGACTTCCTCACGAAACGCCCGAGACCTTCAAGGAAACCATGAGGTTCCTGCACCAGCTCGACCCCGACTTCGCCTCTTTCAATGTGGCGGTCCCCAGAATGGGTACTCCGCTTCGTCAGACAGCTCTCGAACTGGGTTTGATCGAAGACAAACTAGAGATCATGGATCAGTCAGGCAGCGAGGTAGCGCTGCCCACAATGACGCTCAGTAGGAGCGAGGTGGCGGCGATGAAGCAAGAGGCGGTCAGCAGCTTCTATCTCAACTTCCGGTACCTTGGGAAGAGGTTGAGGCGGGCAGGCTCGCTGAGGGAAACACAGATCCAGCTGAGTCAGGGTGCTTCCCTGCTGCGAACCTACTTGGGAGGTGTTTAGGCGTCGCCAGACACTGCCTATTCAGAGGAAAACGCTCGATGCCTCTACCTCAGCACATCCGTCGCTTTCGGGCCCTCGGATTCCTGGAATCTTACTTCCAGTCTTCGAGTGGATCCCGGATTCCGGACGAAAGGCGCTCTCTGTGCCCACATGCCTGTCGGACCTGGTGGGTGTCAGCCCTTTTCTTCTTGCTGGCGGCCAGTGATCTGCTGGGAGTGGTCACCCTCGAAGTAGGCAAGAGCAACGGAGCAGTCCCTTTTCCGCACTCCAACGGCCGCCAGATCGGACGCAACCGGGTCGGCATCTGGTTTGTTGCCTACGACGGCGGGACCGTAGGGGCCGGAAGCATCTCTCTCTCAGCCTCCCGAAGTGACGATCCTGAGTTCGCAGGCGACTTTTACCCGCCTCTGGTGGTTGTCGGAAAATCGCCAGAAGCGCGAATCTCCACGATGGGAGGGGCAGCGCTCGGAGGCAGCTTTGTCATCGACGACAACGACACCCTGCACCTCATCTGGCAAAGCTCTGAGCCCAAGGGTATCTGGTACGTCCGCTGCAGTGTGGAGGGAGCGCAGGCGGCCCAGAGGATCGGTCAGAGTGGTAGCTGGAGCGCTCCTCAAAGAGTAGACGACAGCGGCCGGGATCCTCGGATGGGTGATTTGTCCGTCGATCCCGAGGGACGCCTGTGGGTAACCTATAGCCAGGCGTCAGCTTCCGGGGACGGCAACTCCTTACTTCAAGCGGGTGGCAAGGAATACAAACGTCATCAAGGACGGAAGGAAGAGGATGAGATCTGGGCGGCGACTCCGTCGGATCAAGGCTGGAGGCGCAAGCGCCTGACCCTACCGGGAGCGTTTCGCGCTCCGGTGATGGACCTCGATCCCGGCGGGACCTTGCATCTGGCCTTTACCCGAGACGATTCCTGGTTCCTCTTCTATCTGCAGATTCCTGAATTCGCCTTAGGCTTCGATCGGGACCAGGATTTCACCCAGATCCTACCCCATGGCCCCTGGAGCGGAACCGGCTACCTGAACTACAGCGTCGTCGGTTGGGAGGAGAAGGCTCTGGTGGTCTTCGAGAAATCGGAACATGTCATCCTGTACGCTTACTTCGACGGCCAGGACTGGACCCGAAAACCCCTGCACTTCAGCCAGGAAAAACTCCATCGTCCCCAGCTGGCCCGGGATGAGCATGGAGTGGCCTGGGTCTTCTGGAACAACTCTGCCCGCGGACATACCTTCTACTCGCGCTGGCTGGGAAGCCGGTTTAGTGCCCCCTACGAGTCCCGAACCCTCTACGGTGACCCCTTTTCTCACGAGGAAGGGGTCGTGACCCTGCCCAACAGACCGACCACCGGACCCAGGCTGAGCGATTTTCACAGCGTCCAGAAAGAGATGTCGTCTGGCTCCGGGTACCTGGGGATGGCCGTTTCCAGCACGGGTCCCTCCGGAGGTGTCTTCTTCGACCGAATGCGGGTCCCTGACCTGAAGCCGGAACGGGGTCGCAAGGTGCTCTTCCTCGACATGCTCGAGATCAGCGCCACTGAGGGACTGGTGGAAAGCTTCCATCCGATGAGAAAGCATCCCTCCAATCCGATCTTGCGGACCGGTCCACCCGGAAGCTTCGACGATCTCCGTGCCCACGCTTATGGTGAGGTCCTGTTCGACGAAGGCAAGTTCCGGATGTGGTACTCCGGCCTCGATCAGGCTTTTGCAGTGACCCAGCGTTCCAATCACCACGTCGGCTACGCCGAAAGCGAAGACGGGTTGAACTGGGTCAAGCCGACATTGAACCAGGTCGAGTATCGGGGTTCGAAGGCCAACAACATCGTGGACCTGGACTATCAGGGCGGCGGTGCCTACATGCCCATGATCGTCAAGGATGAGCGGGAAGCCAATCCTGACCACCGTTACAAGGCGATCGTAGCCCAACGGGGCAACACCCTCCACTACTCCGCAGATGGCGTCCACTGGGCTACGGGCGGCAGCGTCAAGGGAGGGTTTGGGGATCGGCGAAACTTCTTCTATGACATTCTGGAGCCGAAACCCGAACGTCGTTGGAAGGTCTTTTCCCACTGCGGAATCGAGACCTATCGTTGGGTCCGGGCAACTTGTGTCTACTGGAGCTCTGACCTGCTCGAGTGGACCAGTGATCCCCGAAACCCCAACATGCTGCCCCGCGCCGGAATCGAGGTGGAGCAGCATCTGACATCGGCCTGGCCCTACGCCAACATGTATCTGGGAATGTTCGACATCTGGGGACCCAATCAGCTGATGCCTCAACAGCTGATTGCCAGCCGCGACGGGGTCAACTTCGTCCACGTTTTCGATGGTGAACCGGTAATCGAGCTGGGGAAGCAAGGTGAGTGGGACGCGGGCTGGGTATCGCCGGTGAACGTTCCGTTGGAGATAGGAGACGAAACCTGGTTCTACTATTCAGGCAGCGCCAGCACCATCGGGCCTTTTGTACAGTGGAACTCCACGCCCATGATGACCGGCCTGGCCACCATCCGACGGGATGGCTTTGTCAGTTTGAACGTCCATGGAGACTCCGAATCTGGCTGGGCTACCACCATTCCCTTCCAGCCCAGCGGCAGGCCTCTTCAACTGGAGATCAATGCCGAGGGCTTGAGCCAGGGCGAGGGCCGGATTCTGGTTGAGCTTCGGGAAGACGGTCGAGTCCTCGGGCGAAGTAGCGCTGTGATCGACGATGGAGTGGAACTACCCGTCCTCTGGCCCGGCGGGGCCAGGCAACTGGCCTTGCCCAGCGGAGGAAGACCGCTACGGCTGCGATTTCGCTTAGAGGGCAAGGCTCAGCTCTACAGCTTCACGTTTAAATGAAGAATCCGAGGAGAGAACATTTCCTTATTACTCTTCTCGTCTCAACAACTCGCTCAATGACAGCTTCTCGAACACCAGGTGGGCCTGGCTGCCCTCGTAGACGATGCCGACGTGGCTTGCATCGATACGGGTCATACTTGGATAGCCGTTACCCCGACCCTCGTCCAGCAGAATACGGTAGTCCTCCGGCCAGGTAAGGCCGGCGTCGAAGCTCACCTGGATCGAGTGGTGGTCGCGGCCGGTTTGAGAGTGCGGATTGGCAAACAGCAGGACGTGTTTCGGCTTCCCTTCTTCCTCGTAGTCAAAGCGCAGCAGACTACCGTTGCAGTTGGGTTCGATCAGCGTGCTGCGGTGTGTTGAGTGGGGCCGCCAGGTCTTGCCGAGGTCGTCGGTCAACCACACCGAACGGAACTTGGTGGGTTGGACTGTTCGGCTGTTGAGCATGATCGACCCATCGTCCAATTCAACCACCTCACACTCGTTGTTGCCGGTTGCAGATGGAGAGCCGACGGTCCAGGTTGCGCCGTGGTCGCGGCTGACGATGAGGGTCGAGAAGAGGCGATCTTTCTCGTCGCGGCCCTCTCCTGGAAGAATCAGGGTGCCGTCTCGTAAGGTGATTCCCGCCTGGGGGGAGGGAGCTAAGAGAATCCACTCGGATTTCTTCAGTTTGCGTGTCAGGTTCTCGGGCTTGGTCCAGGTTAGACCGTCGTCCTTCGACCGCACCATCATGAACTGGGCACTCTTGCCGATTTCGTAGCCTGGCTCGGAACCGTCTTCGCTCCACTGATGTTTGCCCGGCTTGCCCCACATCCAGACCGCGGCGCAGAAGATTTCGCCGGTGTTTTGATCGACGACGATTCCTGGATCACTGACGCCATTCTGCTCTGGCCCCAGCCCGCCATACTCGCCCATGTCCATGATCACACGCACCGGCTCCCAGCTCTGGCCGCCATCGGTGCTGCGGCTCAGACCGATGTCGATGTCTTCCTGTAGGTCCCGCCGCTTCTGGCGCCGCAAATCGTATACGCTCAACAGAGTCCCCTTTGGCGTCGTGGTCAGCGCCGGGATCCGAGTCGTATGGACGCCGTCGTCATGGCCCCTACGCAGGGCAAAGCCGATGCGCTTGCGCACAGCCGGACTCGTATCCCGCGGTGCGACCCTGCCTGCTGAAGTCTCAATTGCGGTGCACAGAGCGTCGACCTTGTGGGTCAGACTGGCCTTGGGATTGAGCTTGCAGGAGAGCCAGAAGACGTGCGTTCCCTGGCTCAGGTCTCGACCACCGGAGAATACCAACTCGACGGCCGGTTCGGCCAACTTCCCGAATGGATTTCCGAGGAACTCAGCCAGGACGCTATCTCGATCTTCCGAGAAACGGATCCCGCTGCGAAGCGCGTCGAAATCCGGCATTCGTCGACTGCCAGCATAGAATAACTGTAGGGACTCGATGTCCTTCAGATCGTCAGTGCCACCTAACGAAAAGGTAAACGAAGTTGTCCGAATCCCTTCCTGTCCAACCTGAAGTACCACCTGTGCGAGGGCATTGTGATCCTGGCGAACCAGGACGGGATGAACGCGCTGTGAGGCCTCCGCTTGCACCGCCTCATCCGAAGCGATCTGACTGTCGCCAGGAAGCGTACAGGCGGTGAAAAGGCTGACGACCAGACAGAGAGTTAGCGGCACTATTGGAAGGTTCATGTGGGCGTTAGACTAGCCTCGATTTCCACGGTACTGGAAAGGACTAACATTTTTTAAGGGTAGCCGTTGAGTCGGTTAGTCAAATCGAAGGACCAGAGTTTTGCCGCCAAACCAAGGCATGGGCGTGGGATCATCACCCAGGCCCGAGGCGACCAAGTAGGGGTTATGGGCGCGCTTATCGAGGTGGACGGTGACTTGCTGCTCTTGGATCTGGACCCGGGCCGAGACGTCGAGGAGATTTCGGAAGATCTTTTTGGCTTGAGCCCGCTGATATTCGCGACCAATCTTCTCGGCCATGAGTCGATATAGGGAGCTGGCCATGAGGGTGATCTGGAGGTCAAAATCCACTTTGAGTCCCACCATCGAAGAGAGCGCGTCCAGGTGAAAGAACTGGATGGCTTCGGAGATGCCATTTTCGATGAGCATGCGTTGGGCATAGCGGGTGATCAGAGTCGAGGGGGCGCGGCGCAGATGGTTGGTCAGTAGGACGGTCGGTTCTTCGTGACCGAGTTCCATGAGGGTGAGCTGGCGCAGGGGACCTTCGTAATGTTTCAGGACGATCCGCTGGTCCAGGACTTTGGGGGTGCGAAAGATCCGAGTCAGGGCGGGTAAGGTGATGCGGTGCCAGGCGGAGGCGGGGCGGCTCCAGATCTGGCCCAGCATTTTTTGGGAGCGGCGGCGCAGGGTGATAAAGCCAATGCCCTGTTGGTTGAGGCGGTTCAGATGAGCATAGGTGGTCAACTGGGAATCGAAGACGAGTTCGGCCGGAGGCTGACCGCTGTGTTGGTGCCAGAACTGGACGAAGCGTTGCACCTCGTCGGCTCGATCGGCCCGGGGGACACCCGCATTGGCGTAGCATAAGACACGCTCGGTGGCGTCCCGAGCCAAAAAAACGAGGATGCCTTTTTGGCTGCGGCTGCGGGAAGAGACATAGTGTTTGTCCAAAGGTTCCTGCTGGCTATTGGCGGGGACGGTGTGAAAGTCCAGATCGAAGGAAGAGCCCCGGGGCAGGCCGGCGGCTTGGACCTGCTCAAACCAGGCTCCCATGAGGCGCAGGTTGGCGCGTCGGTCGACCCGGGAGCTGTAGGCGGCCAGGTAGGAGCGCTTGGGCACCACATTGAGACCGGCAAAAAGGGCG
The DNA here is from genome assembly GCA_965218775.1 of Acidobacteriota bacterium. Classification (GTDB taxonomy): domain Bacteria; phylum Acidobacteriota; class UBA6911; order RPQK01; family JAJDTT01; genus CAUZIZ01. The sequence continues at coordinate 197,013 of CBDCLS010000004.1, forward strand.
ATGCCCTCGTCAAAGACCCGATCCATGACATGACTTTTTCTTTCGATGCCCAGCAGCTTCAGAGCCAGCAGGGTGCGCACGGCCTGCTCGGCGGGAATCATTTGGGAGCCGGGAAGGCGGGGGGGCTGCAGCACCGCCCCGAGATCGATCGATCGCATCAGCGGGACGAACAGAAACAGACCGCCGACCCGGGTGCGAAAGCTGCGCGGGGCCAGATTGATCTGCCGCACGTCGGCGATGGCTGCTGCTTCGGGCTTGAGGGTGGCGGGGCGTTGCTCATCCCGACGCCGGGGCAGTCGGGCGAAGCCCTCCTCTCGCAGCAGGATCGATAACGCATTGATGCTGATGGAATGGCCGGCGGCGGCCAACTCGCGTTGGATATCGTAGACCGAGAGGTTTCGCTTGCGCAGGGCGACGGCCCGTTCCCGCACCCGATCGCGGGCGGGCGCCGCTTGAGGCCCCCGGCGAATCGCCTGAAAGAAGCGGGCGCGCTTGCTGAGATCATGGCGAAACTGATGACAGAGGACGCGGAAGGCTCCTGGGGAATAGCCGAAGCGAGTGGCGACCTGCTGCGAGGGCAAGCCTTCGACGAAAAAGCAGCGCAAGGCCTCATACTGGCGCTGCAGAGGCGATTCGGGGGCCAGGAAGAATTGGGCCTCCGGAACGGTCGGTCGGGTGTCATTAGTTAGTCCATTCCGATTACTGTATTCCAAACTATAACTATACTAGATATGAATGACAGAAAATGCTCAGCCTTTGATAGGGTTCTATTCTGCCTCATATCCAGACTTTTCTAGCATTCGCGTGGGGATCGTCCCTTGATCAGGTTTTAGGTATAGGATTACCTCTCTATCCAAATAGGTACTTCTATTTACTAACGTAGGTGGAAACACAGCAGGCGCAAGTCGCGCCGATCAAGGATTCTGGCGGGGGGCTCGAAGCGGAAAGGCGTCATTTGTACTGCCGTGGAAATCGAGGCTAGCATAGCGGGTCCGCCAACCAAAGGTAACCAAGCGGAAACTTCATCGAGCCGTGAGCCGCAACGTTGAGTCGGTCACCACGTGAATACTCCCTTGAAGCAATCGGATTTCAGAGTCTTCCGTCGCTCTTTCGACACTGTAGAGCCAGAAGAGGAACACTGCTAGGATGTACTCACCATCGCCCAAAGGATGGTTCTCTAGAGGCAAAGGGGGTTGAGCTGGAACTCGCGACCTGGTCCTGGATCTTCCTGATCCTGTATATCGGCATCATGCTGTCGCTTGGCTACGCCGCCAGCAAGCGAATTCGGGACGCCGACGACTTCGCCACTGCCCGAGGCTCCTACGGTCCAGTCTTTCTCGCATTCGCTTTCGCCGCTACCATCGCCAGTGGAGGCACCTTTCTGGGCCTTCCTGGGTTCGCCTATGAATTCGGATTGCCTGCTATCTGGGGGGGCATTCTCTATCCCATCGGCGCCTATTTCGGCGTCCTCATTTCGATGCGGCTGATCGCCACCAGCGGCAACAGATTTGGCAATCGCTCCATCCCTGAGTACCTGGGGGACCGTTACCAGTCCGACGGCGTTCGCATCCTGGTTTCGATCTTCTCCTTGATGTTGTTTTTCTATCTTGCGGCGCAGCTGGTGTCGGGTCTGGTGATGTTCGAGATCATGCTTGGTCTGTCCCAGGAATGGGCCTTAGGAATCACAACTCTGGTGCTGCTCATCTACGTCACGATGGGAGGGGCCCACGCCGACATACTGACCGATGGCATCCAGGGCTTTCTGATGCTCGTAATCGCCGTCGTGGTCATCTTCTTGTTCCTGTTCGGTGTGGGATTCGAGGGAGGCCCCAGCGAGGTGATGGATCGGATGGAGGCATCCGATCCGAATACTGTTGGGTGGCTCAACGCGACTACACCCATCTACCATTCCTGGTGGTCGCTGCTCGCCCTGCTGCTCAGTCATATTCCTTTGGGACTACTCCCCCATCTGGGAAACAAACTTTGGGCACTTCGGGACGCCCGCGACAGATTGCTCTTCGTGAAAATGGCATTCGCTATAGGGATCACGTTGGGAATGCTGGGTCTGGCCGGACTCCTTGCCCGGGGAATCTTCGACGACGCCCTGTTAGCAGAAGGAGCCAATCCCAATCAGTCACTGCCGCTTCTGTTTCTGGAACTGTTTCCCACCTGGCTGGCGGCACTGGTCGGTGTGGGAATCCTCTGTGCAATCATGTCCACTGCCGATGGCCTGGTGGTGTCCTCTTCTCAGATCATCGCCAACGATTTGTATCGACGCACCCTGGTCCCCAGACTTCGATCGCGACCATCGGAGGAGGAGATCGACCATCGTGTCCTTGCCCTCAGTCGCTGGAGCACGGCTGTAATTCTGGTCGCTTGCGCCACCCTGGCCTGGTTTCTGATAGAGACCAACATCGGGTTGATTATCTGGATGGGAACGGGCGGCATGATGGCTGCGTTCGCCGGCCCCCTGGTAATGGGAGCCCTGTGGCGTGGCGTGACCCGGACCGGTGCCTACTGCGGGCTTGCCTGCGGCATGGCAGCGTTCGTACTTCTGCACAGCGGTGTCTTGGAGCCGGTCTGGTTCGAGGACACTTTTCTCTTCGGCACGGTCGCTTGGCTCAAAGACGAGGCTCCCAATCCGTTCTCCTGTTCGGCAATGGGTGAGATTGTCTCTGTCATCGTCACCTGGGGGGTGTCCAAGCTCACACAACCATTAGACAGGGCTCATCTGGATCAGCTTTTTGGGGCATGACACTGCAGTAGCAACCGTTTGCGATCCGACCTACCTTCGTCTATCCTCTTGAGACTCGAGCGGCAGCATTGAGCCGCCAACCAGTGGAAGGAGTGGTGAATGTTTCTAGCTACCGCAGCGGGAAGGCCTGACCGATTTGAAGGCCTCTTTACAGTCGATTACACCACAGTAGTCCTCTACTTTGTCGCCATGCTGGGCCTGGGCTACTACTTCAGCAAGCGGCAGAAATCGACAGAGGAGTACTTCATGGCTGGGCGCGGCATGCCCTGGTTCGTTGTCGGACTGAGCATGTTTGCCACCCTGCTGTCTACGGTGAGTTACCTCTCCACTCCCGGTGAGATCATGAAGAATGGGCCGGGGATCTGGGGAGGCCAGATGCACATCCCCTTCACCATCACTCTGGTGACCATGATCCTGATCCCCTACTTCATGCGTAAGCGCCTGACCAGCGCCTATGAGTATCTGGAGGAGCTGTACGGGCTCAAGACTCGCCTGTTCGCCTCGACATTGTTCCTGCTGATTCGTCTCTTCTGGATGGGGATGATCGTCTATACAGCGACCTTTGCGATGACCCGGATGACCGGCCTTTCTTTTAACTGGGTCATGCTGGGAATTGGGACCATCGCCATCGTCTATACCACCATGGGGGGCATGCGAGCCGTCATCTGGACCGACGTGGCCCAGTTCTTCATTCTCTTCTTCGGTCTCCTCATCACGGTCGGTTTCGTCTTCTCCGAAACCGGCACCGGTCCTCTGACCTGGTTCAACAACGTGATGCAGGTCGAAAGGGAACCGCAGCCCTTTTTCGCCTTCGATCCCTACGTGCGAGTCAGCTTGATGGGGGTAGCCATATACGCTCTTTTCTGGTGGACTTGTACCGCCGGTTCCGACCAGGTGGCGATTCAGAGATATCTGACCACTGGTTCGATAAAGGCGGCACGGAAGTCCTTCTTGGCGAATATCGGTGCCGACTTGAGCATCGCCCTTTCCCTTGGAATCACCGGGATGGCTCTTTACTCCTACTACCTGACACAGCTCCCAGGCACGCCGGATCAGGCATTTCCCCACTTCATCGCCCACGCAATGCCCCGGGGACTGGCCGGATTGGTGGTAGCTGCCCTTTTCTCCGCGGCCATGTCGAGCCTGGATTCGGGGATGCACGGCGTAGCCACTGTCATCACCGTCGACTTCTTTCGTCGCCTCCGGAAGCAGGCCATGGACGCCGCTTCGGAGCTGCGGCTGGCCCGTTTCATCACCGTACTCGCAGGTGTTTTCGCGGTCGGCTTTTGCTTCTATCTGAACACGATATCGGAAGAAACTCGCGGAAACCTCTATGAGATGACGGTTCGGATTAGCAGCTACATCACGGGTACGCTGGGAGGCATGTTCTTCGCCGCCTTCCTGAGGCTGCGCTGTTCCGGAAATATGATGATTGCTTCCGCGGTCCTGGGAGTGTTGGTGGGATTCTACCTTGGGTTGGGACACTGGTTCCGGGAGCATCCCAGGATCTTCCTCTATGTGGAAGGATCGGCACAGACGGAACAGCTGCGTTGGGAGCCCTCTCTAGACGAGCCCAATTCGATTGGATCAGATGCTCAATCCAACCGTTTCGAACTGGCAGGGCCGAAGGTATCTGCCCAGCACGCCTCCATCGAGCTGACAGAGGACGGCTGGCAGGTCCGGAGTGCTGACAGCGGGTCAGAGATTCGGGTCAACGAGAAGGTGGTTACTCAAGAACGGCTGCGTCTCGACGATGTGATTGGCATTGGAGAAAACCGGATTCTGGTAAAGGTGAAGGCAGTTTCCTGGATGTGGGTCCTGCCCAGCGCCTGCCTGGTGACTCTGTTCTCGGCCTTTATTTTCAGTCTCTTCTCCCGAAGGCGCGCGCTGACCGACGTTGTATGAGCCGACCCCTGACCCGAAAACCAGACTTCGAAACGCACAGTCGATAATGGACTCAGAAACAAGCCACCGGGGATTCTCCCCTGCGCTCATTGAATTCTTGCAGGAGCTGTCACAGAACAACCGACGGGACTGGTTCAAGGCCAACGAGAGCCGCTACCAGGAAGAGGTGTTGGAACCGGCTTTCTCCTTTATCCGGGCCATGAGACCCCGAATCCATGCGATCTCGCCTCACTTTGTGGCCGAGGCCCGAAAGGTCCGGGGTTCGTTGATGCGCGTGCACCGTGATGTCCGGTTCTCCAAGGACAAGCGACCCTACAAGACCAATGTGGGGATTCGATTTCCCCACGAGTCCTGCGGTGATATAAGCGCCCCCGGGTTTTACGTCCACCTGAGCCCGGAGGAAATCTTCCTTGGAGTAGGTGTATGGCACCCCGCGCATCCCTCGCTGATAAAGATCCGAGAGAAGATCGATCTAGATCCCAAGGGTTGGCTCAAAGCTCGAGATGACAAGCGGTTCCGGGAACTGTTCCAGCTGGCGGGAGAAAGTCTCAAGACGGCCCCCAAGGGCTATCCGAGCGACCATCCCCTGATTGAAGATCTGAGACGTAAGGACTTCATCGCGGCTCAGGAGTGCTCGGTTCGGGAGGCGCTGGACCCGGATTTTCTGGAGCGGACTGCCGAAGCCTTCCGATCGTCAGCACCCTACGTCAAGTTCATCTGTGATGCACTGGGCGTGGCTTTCTGATTCCTATTGCTCCAGGTCATGGCATAGATCGCAGTCGATTGACGTCTGCTGTTCCACATGACAGGCAACACAAACCTTCATGCTGGTAGAGACCTCTTTCGTGAGGATTTCCCGCTTCTCGACCGGTCCGTGGCAGATTGCACATTCGAGGTTTGCCTCCAGGTGCTTGGAGTGGCCGAAGAAGACGAAGTCGGGGAGCTCGTAGACCCGAACCCACGGTGGCTCCTCCCCTTCCTGGTGAAACCGGACCAGCTTCTGGATTTCGGGTTCGCTTGTCTTCAGGGTCTCGTGACAAAGCATGCACTGCGCAATTCGTGGAAATCCAGCCCGCTCCTCCTGGCTGGCCCGCGAGTGACACTGTTTGCAACCCAGTCCGAGGGAGAAGTGCTTGAGATGATTGAAGAGCACTGGTTGGGGTGCCACCCTGATTGGCAGAAGCTCGTGCTTCCCTTGATAGTTCGTGATCTGGGGAATCAGCAGAGCCAGGCCGCACCAGAGCAACAGCAAGCGAGCCGTCATATCCCCAATTCTCCCACAGGAAGCACACGGCAATCCTAACAGGTGGGTGACCATGACGAAGTGGGCCTCGACGTTTCGGGTTCCGACGTGCCGAAGAACTATTCCAGGTTTCAGGCCAGACGCTGCGGAAACGAGGCGGTCTGTGGTAAGAATGCACAGCAATCATGAGGCCGAAAATACCGCTCAGGGTGCTCTTTCTAGCATTGTACCTGGCACTCGTCGGCGTGTCCGGGGTAGCGGCCATCGGAATGGCCGGGGTGTCGGCAAAAGAAGAGAGATTCGAGCTCAAAGGACGGGTGTCGTTGGCTGAAGGACGACCAATCCGCGGCATCGTGCCAGAGATCCGTCTCGAAGGGACCCGATTCCCCTTCCTGAGAAGGACCCTGACAAGGCGCGATGGGACCTTTAAGTTTAAGAAGATTCCGGCTTCCACCTACCAACTGACGATTTCAGCGCCGGGATGGGGCGAAATGAGGCGTACCTTGGAAATAGGTCCCAGCGTCGCCGACGCCAAGCGAAGAATTGAGGTCAGCTACGTCTTCGAACCGGACCGCCGGGTGGACTCATTCGCTACCGTCTCGACCAAACAGCTCTCAGTGAAACCGGCCGCCGTGAAGCACTATGGACGGGCGCTGAAGCGTCTGGAGAAGGAGGATTCGGCAGGCGCCATCAAGCATCTTGAGAAGGCGGTTGAGATTTCACCCCACTATTCCAGCGCCTGGAATCACCTCGGAACCATCGCCTACTTGTCGCGCCAGTATGCTCGTGCACGGCAATACTTCGGGAAGGCACTCGAGCATGAACCAGACTCCTACCCTGCCCTGGTCAATTTAGGAGCTGTGCTGCTAGCATTGGGGAAGCTGGAGGAGGCACTCGAAACCAATGCTCGAGCCGCCAGGCTAAGCACTGAGGAGCCCTTGGCGCGGAGCCAACTTGGACGCTGCTATCTCCGGTTGGGCCGTCTGCAGGAGGCAGAGGTACAACTCAAGCTGGCTAAAAAACTGGATCCTGGACACTTTTCAAGCCCACAACTGACGCTTGCTGAAATCTATCACCGCCAACAAGACTTCGCCGCAGTCGCTGCTGAGATCGAAGAGTTCCTCCGCTATCATCCGGATTCGCCTGCGGCCGAGCAGCTACAAAAGCGTCTGCAAGCCGCCCGAGACATGCTCCTCCAAAAACAGTGACGAGAAGGCAGCGCCAGGGCGCCATTCAGAGAAAGGACCAGCTAATCTTCTTCTAGACGCAGAGCGGCAGCTGCAAGTCCCAGGGTCGACCAGATCATCAAGTAGGTCGGAGTGAATTCCAGAAAGTAGTCGAAGAACCCGTGCACAAGAATTGCCAACGCGGCGGCTGAGACTCCGAGGGCGTAAGGCAGCGTCTGCTGGGATGCCAGTTTCCACTGGCGGCGCAAAACCAACACTAGCCTCCACAGAAACCACAGAAAGAGGCTCCCACCCAGCAGGCCGGTACAGACGAAGAACTCGAGATAGAGATTATTCGTATGGTAGCTCCGATCCCAGATCTCCAGTCCGGCGTAGCGACCGTAGAGGAGACGGAAGTTGTCGGGGCCGACTCCGAGAATTGGATTTGCCGCAATCATCTCCAGCGCCGTAGACCAGAGTTGCCAACGGCTCAAGACAAAACGGGGGGTGGGCATGGCTGCCAGTGGCCTGGTGGGCAGTCGTTTGCTCACTGGTCCTCTGACTTCGACGCGCGTATAGGCGCCGGGGGAACTCTCAAGACTGAACCAGAAGAGACCCTCCCGGAGCATATCCCAGACAAGTAGATATTGCCCTGGGAGGTAAGGAGCTTGAACCCTGGCTTCCACCGAGACAGCCTGACCCGCTTCAACCTTGTGCGGCAAGTCCGTTCTCAGGCCTTCGAAGTCAGGGACTCGCAATGTTGTCGGATCCAGCCAGTGGTAGGAAAGCCGCGTGGGTGACGTCTCTTTCGGGTTCCAGGGGGCGAGGCCTGTATTCGTTATGATCAGCTCCACCTCCTCAAACTGGCCTGGCCGCAGCTCCAGCGCCTCGGGTACGCGGTACTCAGCCCGGTACCAGTTGTCGAGGCTCTGGGTCGTCAGCCGCAACCAATACGCAGCAGGTTCCGACCCGACGCGATAGGCAAAAACGGAACCAAGTGCGAGGCTCAAGCCAACAATGGCGGCGAGTCCCCGATCGAGACGGCGAGCGCGCCACCACAGGAAAGCTAAAGTCAACAGCACCGCCCCCAAACTCAGCAGACCGCTTCGAGTGAGGCTTAGGATGATGCAGTTTCCGATCAACACCAAGGCCGCAAAGACCAGACCCAAGAGGCCCCAACGTCGAGTCTGAGCTGTCATCAGGAGGAGCGCACAGGTCAATCCGAAGATCACTTCCAGATACATAGAGGTGACCGTGGGATAGGGCAGGGTGGACGTGATTCGTGGCACTCCTGCTGCCCACGAGGAGCTGGGGCGATAGGGACGCAGTAATTCCTCGACCCCTTTCACTTGTTGGTACTCGAGAAGACCCAACACACTGACACAGGTGCCGACCAGTGCCAGGGTAATCAGGGCGCCGTTAAGACGGAGACGGCTGTTGACGGCGTTGGCGACGAGGAGAAACACAGAGAAACCGACCAGAAAGCGCCCAATAAAACGGAGCGATTGCGTGGTATGCTCGGACGCCATCAGGGCAGAGACAAGCATGACGGCTACCAGACAGAGGGCCGGAGCAGTGAAAGCGGTCTTCAGCTGAATCGGTTGCCTTGCCAGAACCGTCCAGGCGATCCAAGCCGAGAGGGCCGTGAGAACGACAGCCTCGAGGTTACTTAGTTCCTGTCCGGGAAGGGAGAGGGCAGGCTGCAGTCGCTCGAAAGGGGTACTGAGAAAGATGGCTATGGTGGCGGCGTAGGGAATCCACGCCACAGGGAGATCATCGGGTGAGGCTCGCATCGCTGCGATTTTACTGTGTCATGCCCTCGGATGAGAACAGGCTATCTACTTCTCCAGCAAGTCTGCCGACCTTGATCCATTCACGCCCAGGCCGTGGTTATGGTAAAAAAGCTACTCATTGGATCAAGAGGAGCACGGCGTCAATTTTCGAAACAGGGCCACCTACGCAGACTTCCTCAAGCTGATTCTTTTCTCTCTGACGCTCCGCTGCATCGTTCTGTTGGCGTTCCCAGCACCCTACGGCAACGACGGCTTCGGGAGGATCTACTTCAGCGACCAGTTGTTCCTTTCCCACTGGCTGCCTCTGACGCAGCTCATCGTCCAGCTTGGTGCTCAGTTGTCAGATGGCATACTGCCTATCCGGCTCCTCTTCGCCGTTTGCGGTTCCTTGGCTGCCTGCGGCTTCTATCTCTATCTGAGACTCTTCCTCGACCGAGGACTGGCACTCCTGGGGGGGCTTCTGTTTTCGGTCAATCCTCTCTACCTGATGCTCTCACTGATGCCCTATCAAGACGTGCTCTTCCTGGGACTCTTCTACGCTGCCCTCGCCGTTCTCTTGAGAAAGACTCCCCCGCTCCGGTCCCATCTTGGTTCCCTGCTATATGGGCTGGCCTCGCTGACGAGGTACGAGAGCTGGTTCCTGATCCCGCTGCTCATATTCTGGAAGGCCAGAATCGAAAACCCGGGCAGCCCTCTCTCGGGAAAAATCAGGGGGCTGCTGCGAGCGACAATCTTTTTCGCCTGGGCGCCCCTGCTCTGGTTCTTTCTCAGCTTCATCCACTGGGGAAGATGGGATGGTTTCCTCTTCCAGACACAGGATCAATCCTTTTACGCCTGGAATCCTCATGGCGACCTCATCTGGATTGTCGAGTATCTGGCTCGGATGCTTTATTGGATCGGGCTTTTCGGCTCTCCCATAGTACTCTTCTCGGCTTGGACCCTCTTCAGCTGGATCTCTGGCGGGGAACGGCCATACCCTGCCCAGCGACTGCTCATGTTGTTCGGATCGCTGGTCCTCTTCTTCTTCCTCTTCATCATTGGAAAGGAGCACGACACGGTCTTTCGGTTTGTGACGATTCCCCTGAGTATCGTCCTGCTCATGACAGTTGTGGGTCTGGGCAAGGCGAGGGACTGGATGGCGAAGCGGAAGCCGGACTGGTCTGGGCGATTGGGTCCAGTGGAGCTGGTCTTCCTTTTTACCGCGTTGATTGTTTACGCAGCAGTGCCCATGGCCAGTCTGGACGGGAATGCTGAGTTTAGTGATCCCTTTCTGATCGCCCGGCACCTGGATGCAATCGTTCAAGCGGACCAGAAGGTCTTGGTAGTGGCCGATCGGTCGCGAGACCTTTCAGATGCCGCTCCTCTCGCGTATCAGCGAGTAGTGGCCCAGTCACGCCTGGGGCGCGATCGAATCTTGGCAGCCGGACTGCTTCAATCCGACGACCCCGCCAAGCTGAGTGAGTATGCGCGGGAAGCGGGAATCGCCTACCTGGTGATATTTGAAAACTTCGAACCCTGGCTAGCCGCCGACATTTTCTTTGCCAACCTGCCCAGAGTGGGACTCCATCAAGTAGAGTCCGTTCTGAAGTTGGACACTGCGGTGATCTACAGGGTTTTCCTTCGGTCACCTGAAATGGACCCTTTGAAGAACTGAGCTTCGATGTCGGACCGCGTACTTCTCAAACAGTACATCCTCCTGTCCGTGGGTGCTGCCACCGTGGCGGCATTGGTAAGGTTCTGGAACCTTTCTAGTCTAGGCCTTACCCATTTTGACGAGGGATCCTACGTCATGGCCGCCAGGTGGCTGGCCACCCTAGGGAAAGAGGGCTGGATCTACCAGGCCGGCCATTCTCCCGGGCTCTTTCCCACAGTCGTTGGAATCTTCTTCTGGCTTTTCGGTATTTCCGACTCCTCGGCGATCGCAGCATCGGCTGTATCGGGAAGCTTGATGGTTGGCTTCCTCTGCTTTCTCGGTTCCTACTGGCTGGGTCCCCGGGTCGGAGTGGTGTCTGCCCTGCTTCTAGCCAGCTGTGAGTATCATGTGATCTACTCGAGGCTAGCTCTCACCGACGCCACCTTTACCCTCCTCTTCTGGGCCGCCTTGGCCTCCCTATTTCACGCCACCCAGGTGCGGAGCAGAGGTTGGTTCCTCTTGGGGGGAACGTTGACAGGCCTTTGCTGGAACACCAAATACCACGGCTTCTTTCCCTTGCTCGTAATCGCAGTCTGGCTCCTCATCATCTGGGGAGCCTGTTTCTTCAGCTCCCGATCCCAGGCTGGTCGGTCGCAGCCTTTCCGCCCGGCTGACCTGCTGCTTGCAGCCGCTGCTGCGCTGCTGCTTTACCTCCCCTGGCTTCTCTACGTCGAGTTTACGGTGGGCTATCGTTCCATCTTGGAGGGACAGTTGAGCCATTCGCTGACCCTGGGGTCCCTGTTCCTCACGACGCCACAGACTCTGTGGTTCTATCTAAGCTCCTGGGTCTCTCCTCCGATGCTCCTTCTTGCTCTGATCGGGCTCCTGCTGGCCCTGTCCGCTCGAGAAAGAGCCTTGCAGTTCACGGCCATTGCCTGCGGGTTACTGGCGACAGCTATCCTGTTCTATCTGAGCTTTCCGCGGCTGATCCTACCGGTGATCCCCGGTATTTGCTTACTCAGCGGCTATGCACTGGTTTCGATTTGCGGAAAAGTTTCCCCGACTCGAGCAGTGGGACTGCTTTCGTTGGGGACAACAATCGTTCTGACTTGGAACCTGCTTCAGATTCTGCCCCTGGTCAACCTCAAAACTGACGCTTATCGGCGCACCGCTATCTACTTGAGGGACTTTCGGGAGCCTGTGATCACGCAGCTGAAGAAGAGCTACTACTTTTATGAGGAGAGCCAATCTCTGGAAATTCGCTGGCAGGATCTAGATGAGTTGGACGCGCTGATCAGGCGGTCGGCATCGGTCATCGTAGCGGTTGATCCAATCATCCACAAGTTGAAGGAAGAGCACGCCTGGGTTGAGAAGCATCGCGCCGAACTCAGCCTGCTGCGTAGTTTTGAAGTGAGAATGTACGAACCGCTCTACTACCAGGGCTTCGATCCCAATCTCGGCTTTGAGAACCTACCCCGCTTCGTCGCGCCCCCGGTGCCGGGGGAAACCCGGATAGAGGTTTATCGGCTGTCGAAATAGCGTTCTCTTCGCCCTTGCCCTTGCCTTTGCCCGTGCCCTTGTCCTGACTTCGTCCGGAGATACCGAGACAGACTGAAACGTGGTGAAGAGCGGGGAGATTACTGGAAATGGGCGAGGGCACGGGCACGGGCAAAGGCAAGGGGGGATGGGAAATACGCAGTGGGGTGGTTTTTCTCGCCTAGTCTTCGAAGGCTCGGTCGCGGCGGCGCTTGAAGACCCAGGAGACACAGATACTGATCAGGTAGAGGAGCACCATGGGAACGGCCCAGAAGAACAGGTTCAAGGCGTCTGCGGTAGGGGAGACGACGGCGGCGATAACCATGATCAGGAGGAAAGCGTAGCGGAAGTTCCTCCAGAGAAACCGTGGCGTTAGCATCCCGAAGATGGAAAGAAATGCCACCAGCACCGGCATCTGAAAAATCAGCCCCATGCCCAGGATGATGACTGTTTCAAATTTGAAAAACTCGACGGCACTGATCATCGGCTCAAAGTTCTTCCCGAACTCGTTGATCAGAAAGTCGAGTGCGACGGGAAGGATGATGTAGTAGGCGAACATGCCGCCCAACAGGAAGAGAACGGTCGAGGAGCTGAGGAAAGGAAGGACATAGCCTTTCTCTTTGCGATAGAGACCGGGAGCAATGAACAGCCAGAGTTGGAACAGAAGATACGGGGCCGCCACGAAAATCGCGCAGACGAAGGACACCTTCAAGTAGATGGTAAAGGCCTCCGTCGGCTTGATGACGACGAGCTTGTCCACCGCTCCTTTGATGGGTTCGGCCAGGAACTCGAAGATAGGCTCACGAAAGAACCAGGAAAGACAAAAAGTAACGGCTACCGCGATGGCGGCGTGGAGCAGGCGCTTACGAAGCTCGTCCAGGTGCTCCAAGAAGGTCATCTTGGCACCCAGCTCCAGTTCCTCGTCTGGGAGCTCGTCGCCACTATCCGGGGGAGGGGGGCTGGGCGGCGGTCCTGGGCTGGCAGGCACCAACCCGCCTTCGGGTTCTTGCTCCTCGGAGGGAGAAGACGGAGATTCGAAATCGTCTGGAGGATCGAGCGGCGGATTGCCGGAAGATTCCATCATCGGCGGCTAGGATTGTTTGGCAAGTAAGTAGCTGCTGCGTGGTGGGACGCGGTGGGATACTATCTCAGCGGTTTCGGAAAGATCCCGTCGAAACTCAACTGTCAATATCCTTTTGGAGGCGTCGCAGCTCTTCTTCCTCGGTTTGCACTTCCTCTTCCCAGGTTCTCTTCAACTCGTTCGACGCCCGTTTGAACTCGGCCAGTCCTTTTCCAAGAGACTTGCCCAGATCGGGAAGTTTCCTAGGCCCAAAGACGATCAAGGCAATGACAAAGATGACAAGCACCTCGGAAAAACCCAGATTCCACATAATCTCTACTGCCCCCTGCTCATGAGTCTATGACAGGGGGTAAAAGCAAGTCAACCACCTGGGTGAGAGCATCCACCTTCGCGCGTGTCGTCGAAGTGCTATACTGAATGTTTACAATGCTGAAACTGAAACTGAAGAAGGAGTAAGCCGTTGAGACGCCCAGCCGAAGAGAAGAGGAGCCGGCTCACATTGCTTCTGCTACTGGCCATAGTGAGTACAACCATCCTTGGCGGATGGTTCGGCGAAAGGGTCAACGCGGGAACCCCTCTTGAGGAAGAGACGCAGAAGCTCCTGAAGAGCTTCACCCAGACGCTGGCTATCGTCGAATCAGACTTCGCCCACGAGCCCGACACCGAAGAACTTCTGGAGAGTGCGATTCGAGGATTGCTGAGATCGCTGGACCCGCACAGCTCCTTCTTCTCTCGAACCGATTACAAGCGGTTGCGGGAAGAGCAACAGGGGAAATACTACGGTTTGGGCATCACCATAAGGGCAGAGTCGCCAGGCAGTGGCCGCGTCGTTGTGGTTGATCCGCCAGCCTCCGGAACGCCTGCATACAAGGTTGGGATCCGTGCCGGTGACGTGATCGCGAAAATTGAGGGCGAGTCGATTCAGGATTGGAACCTGATGGAAGACGTGATCCCCAACCTGAAGGGTCCCAAGGGGACCAAGGTCAACATCACAATCGAGCGGGCCGGTGTGCCCGAACCCATCGAGATGAGCGTCGAGCGAGACGAGATTCCGCTTTACACCATAAAGTATGCGTTCCATCTCGACGCTACTACGGGTTACATCAAGATCGAGAAGTTCTCCGAAACCACCAGCAAGGAGCTTGATGAGGCTTTGGAGAAACTGAATGAATCCGAGCTCGAGGCGCTCATTCTAGATCTGCGTGACAATACTGGTGGAGCACTCAGTCAAGCCATCGAGGTGACCGATCGGTTCATCGAGAAGGGGCAGCTGGTCGTAAAGACGAGGATGCGACGGGGTAAGGGCCACGAGTATCTGGCCCCTCGCGGTCGCCGCCATGACTATCCGATGGTGGTCCTGATCAACCAGAACAGTGCCAGCGCCAGCGAAATCGTGGCAGGGGCGCTCCAAGACCATGACCGGGCACTGATCGTGGGCGAAACCAGTTTTGGGAAGGCCCTGGTACAGACGATCTATCCCCTGGAAAGAAACAGGGGGTTGGCCCTGACCACCGGCAAGTACTACACCCCATCCGACCGTCTGATTCAGCGCAGCTATTCAGAGAGTTTTTATGACTATTTCTGGGGAGTCCGCAACCGGGAACCGGATGAGAGTGAACGGACGGTGTCTCACACGGATAGTGGTAGGACGGTGTTTGGAGGGGGCGGAATCACCCCCGATGAGAAGGTCACAGCTGAGCGGTTGAGCAAACTCCTGCGGCAGATCAGGCGCAAGAGCCTTTTCCAGAAGTTCGCCGAGAGATTGGTGGACGGAGAGATTGTATCTGACGTCCGCTTCCACTACACACCTAAGGAAAGAGGCGAGTTGACCCGCGAAGACAAAGCTAGATTGAAGGATGAGCTGGTGATCTCCGAGCAGGTCCTGGCTCGTTTCCAGGAGCTCCTCAAGGAGAACGAAGTAGAGTTCTCCGAGGAGACACTCAGCCAAGATCGCCACCTGATCGAGAATCTTTTGAAGCAGAGGTTATTTGCCAAGCTTCTCGACGACGAGGAAGGGAAAAGAGTCTCGCTGGAAATCGATCGACAGCTTCAGCGGGGGCTGGAGCTCCTACCAAGAGCCCGCGCGCTGTTCCAGAATGTAGTTGCAAAAAAGCAGGCAGACTCCTTACAATGATCCCCGTCTTGGCGTCTGACACGTCTCGTGACAGGCCCTTGTCCTAAGACCAGGAACATCTGGAGGAGAGAATCCTGTTCAGGAAGGCCCTAGTACGCTGTAACACAGATTATGACGGATTCGCAGATGGGGCTTGTGAAGCGAGATCAAGGCAGGAGGAGGAAGAAGACGATGCTTGGCCATCTTCGACGACGACCAACGCAGAGATCGTCCACAACCCCCATCTGCCCTTCGGGTGGCGACGGGACGGGCCGATATCTTTGTCGCTCCTCCTCCACTATGGCCAAGCATGGCGTTCGTCGTCGCTTCGCGATCTCGACCCGTCGCGCTCGCCACGAATCCGTCATAATCTGTGTTATAGCGTACTAGTACTTTCGTGCCTTCTGCTTCTGCCGGGCTGTGGCAACCAGCGCAAGGTCCTGGTTCATCAGCCACCCGAAATTGCTCCAGCCCCACCGGCACCGGTCGCGGAAATCCCTGAAGCCAAACCCACTCAAAGTGAGGCTGAGCGCCAGGAACTGCTTCGCCGGGAAATGTTGGCAAAACGACTCCAAGAGGCCGACCAGCTGTTCGAACAGGGGAGGCAACTGTTCGGAGCGGGAAGGGTCGAGTCAGGTCGAAGCTATCTCCGTCAGGCGCTTGACCAACTGAAGGAAGACTCCCAGGGGTCGTCTCCAGCTGAGCTCGAGGCTGGCTATTTTGCCCTTCTCAGCCAGGTACAGGAGCTCGAACTCGAGTTTCTAAAAGAGTCTCCAGAAGCCAGCTTTGACGACGAGCCGAGTGCAATCGACCAGCTTGCCCATATCAACCTCTTTACGATCAAAGTGGACCCGGCGCTTCGGGAGCTCGCCCACGAGGACCTCCTGGATTCCCGCTTCGATATCCCGATCGTTCTGAACGAGAGAGTGCTTAAGTTTCTGCGCTACTACCGGACCCGCGGACGCCGGATCATGACGGAAGGACTGAAGCGATCCGGAAAGTACCTCGGACTGTTTCGAAAGATCTTTCGAGAAGAGGGCGTTCCGCTCGATTTGATCTACCTGGCGCACGTAGAAAGTCTGTACAAACCCCGCGCTTTGTCGCGAGCCCGCGCAAAGGGTATCTGGCAGTTCGTCAGGGGCACCGGAAGGGTGTACGGGTTGAAGCAGACCTGGTGGATTGACGAGCGCTCAGACATCCTTAAATCGACCAGCGCAGCCGCCCGCCACTTGAGGGATCTCTATGACCGATTCGACGACTGGTACCTCGCACTGGCGGCCTACAATGCGGGTGCGGGCAGGGTCGCAAGGGTTCTGTCGCGCTACGGTGAGATGGACTATTGGAAGATGGTCAAGCGACGCCTGCTCCCGCGCGAGACCAGAAACTACGTCCCTTCCATCCTGGCCTCGATGATCATCTTCAAGAACCCGGAACGGTATGGTTTTCAGGTTGACAGGGACCCCGAAATCGAATTTGAAATGCTGCCAATACAAGAGCAGGTGGATCTGGAAGTAGCGGCAGAGCTGATCAACGTGCCCACTTCGCTCTTGATGGGTTATAACCCCGAGCTTCGGCGTGGAATCACTCCGTTCGACTATCCCGGCTACCTGATGAAGGTCCCCTTAGGAATGGCCAGGCCGCTCCAGGCTAGCCTGGCAGAGCTCCCACCAGATAAGCGCATCAGGATCCGTCACCACAAGGTTGAATCAGGGCAGACACTCTCGCTGATCGCAAGTCGCTATGGCTCATCCATCCAGGCCATCGCGGAGGTAAACCGAATCCGCAACATTCATCGATTGCGCATAGGTCAGGATCTGATCATTCCGCTCAGAGGCGCGCTTTCAGCCAGAGGCAGGAGAGTTCGAGCAGCTTCCGGATCAGCCGACGAGCATATCGTCAACCGGGGTGAGACTCTGGGCAAAATCGCCCGGATCTACGGGGTCCGTCTTGGTGACCTGCTGCGATGGAACAATCTAAGGCGCAGGCAAGTGATCCATCCGGGACAAGCCATAAAGGTGAAACCCCAGGCCAAGGTCTCCCGAAGAAGTGCCCTCGCACAAGAAGGCCAATAAGTTTAAATCCCAAGATACAAGATACAAACAAATTCCAAATCACAAGCACCAAACCTCAGATTCCAGTTTGGAAGTTTAGTGCTTGGAATTTGAGATTTGTTTGTATCTTGTATCTTGGGATTTTCTTATCTGTTGCCCAGCACGCGTGCGGTTTCCCGGGCAATGATCAATTCTTCATTGGCCAGCACCACGACAACCCGAGCCGGAGAATCCTGTTTGGATACGACTCCTTCCTGACCTCGAGTCGAGTTGGCATCAGGATCCAGGTGCACACCGAAACACTCGAGTCCTCGACAGATTGCCTCGCGAACCCGAATCCCGTTCTCGCCGATCCCTCCTGTGAAAGCTAGAACATCCAGCCCTCCCAACACCGCCGTGTAGGCGCCGATGTATTTTTTGGTTTCATGAACCAAGACGTTGATTGCCAAGGCAGCACGGTCATTGCCAGCATCGGCTGCCTCCTCCAGATCCCTGACGTCACCGCTGACCCCTGAAATGCCTTTCAGCCCGCCGTTCTTGGAAAGAAGTTCCGTCATTTCGGTTGTCGAAAGCCCTTCCTTATCCATCAGATAGAGGATGATGAAGGGATCCAGGTCACCATTGCGGGTGGCATGGGGAAGACCCGCCTGAGGGGAAAAGCCCATGCTGGTATCAACGGACTGGCCATCCTTGATCGCGCACATGCTGGAACTTCCGCCAAGGTGACAGGAGATGATTCGCAGACCTTCTGGCTCCGAGTTCACAAGTTGGGGAGCACGGTAGGAAACATAGCGGTGGGAGGCCCCGTGAAACCCATAACGACGAATGGCGTACTTCTGTGACAATTCGTAGGGAATGGCATAGGTGCGAGCATAGTCCGGTATGGTCCGGTGGAAAGCCGGCTCGAAAACACCCACCAGAGGTTTGCTGGGCAGCAGTTCCTGAAAGATGCGGAAGGCCTCGATATACGGTGGATTGTGGGCAGGGGCGAGAGGAATGTAGGCTTCCATCGCCTCGAAGACATCGTCGGTCACTCGAACGGCATCTGCAATGTCCTTGGCGTGCACTGGCTTGAAACCGATTGCATCCAAGTCCTCCAGATCCTTGAGCACTCCCGTTTCTGGTGCGATCAAGGTCCTCAGTGCATGCTCTATCGCAGCACGCTGATCTGGGCACACGATCTCCTCTTCCTGCTCGGGATGAGGACCCATCCGGTAGCTGAAAGGCGAGCTGGCGCCTCCGACTCGTTCGATCCTTCCGACGGCAATCACCGACTCGTCCACCATTTCGAACAGACGGAACTTGAGGGAGGTAGATCCCGCGTTGACGACCAGGACTCTCACTTCTCTTCAGACCTTCCTGCTAATCACTCTGGGGCGAGCAACGTACCAATCGCTATAGAGCAGATCTTGGTTTCTGGGGACTCCGCTCGAGATAGCAGGACGAGCGGGACCTTGGCTCCTACTACGATCCCACCCGACTCGCCCCCGGCGAAATAGAGAATCGCACGATAGAGGATATTGGCGGCCTCGATGTCGGGGGCGATGAAAACGTCGGTGTTTTCTACCAGCGGGCTCTCGATCCCCTTGCGGCTAGCAGCGAACTGGCTCAGTGGAACGTCCAGGGCGATCGGGCCCTCGACATAGCCTCCGGTCAACTGTCCACGCCGGTTCATCAGGGTCAGGCCGGCAGCATCCAATGTCGCTGGCATGTCTGGGTTGACGAATTCGAATGCACACAAGATGGCGACATTGGGTTCTGGAATCCCGATAGCATGAGCCACCTCGATCGCGTTGCGCGAGATCTCGGCTTTCTGCGCCAGTGTAGGAGCAACGTTGATGGCCGCATCGGTCATGACCATCAGGCGATCGAAACCGGGAACCTGAAAGACGATGACCTGACTCAGGAGACGTCCCGTCCTCAGTCCTGCCTCCCTGTCCAAGACGGCACGAATCAGGGTCGCCGTATTGATCTTCCCCTTCATCAGCAGCTTGGCTTCTCCCTGGCGGATCAGGTCGATGGCCTTGCGTGCCGCTTTGGCGTCATCGGGCTCATCGATGAGCTGATGGTCCGAGATCTCGAACCCAATCTCCTGGGTCATCGATCGTATCTTCCCACCATCACCAATCAATATCCCCTCGGCGAGACCGATTTCCTGGGCCTGCTTGAGGGCCTCGATGACGTCGGGGTCATGTCCGGCAGCAACGGCAATCCGCGTCGGACCTCGGGAGGTCGCTGTCTGTACCAGCCCATCCAGGTTGCGAAACACCTTTAGCTTCTCCAGTGTAGGCTATGCGGTTGCCATGACCGACTGAACGATGTCCTCGAAATCCTCGACTGTCAGCAACGACTTACTTTCGATGGATTTCTCTTTCACCACTTCGAGGATGGCCTTGGCCTGGTCCGCTGATGCGTCGACCCCGAGTCGTTCCAAGTGCTCCTCGATATTCGCAAGGCCGCTTCCCTTGCCCAGCGCGATGTCCACGCCCGGGCGTCCAACTACCTCCGGCAAGAAGGGAACATACTCCAGCGGCTCTACGTCCTTGCAGCGTCGATGGAACATGGAGACAATTCCGGACTCGATGTAATAGAGCGAGTCGCCGACGATGGGTCGATTTGGGGGAAGCTCCAAGCCGGCTAGCTCCTGCACCAGCTTCGAGAGCTCATACAGTTCCTCGGTTTTGATGCCGATGTCGATCCCGTAGAGAACCTTCAAGGCCATTGCCGTGTCTTCGAGCGGCACGTTGCCGGCTCGCTCTCCCACTGCCGAAACCGTCACGTGGGCCACAGAGGCACCGTTGGCCAACGCTGCGATGGTATTGGCAACTCCGAGACCGAAGTCTTCGTGGCAGTGGATCTCGATGGGCTGATTGAAGCGAGCCCGCAGCTTCTTGAGCACCATAGCGATGCCCTCAGGAGTGCACACGCCGAACGAATCGGCCACCGTCAGGGCATCCATGTGTCCCTCGGTCGAAACCCTTTCGATCAAATCCAGATAACGGTCCAGATCGGAGCGGGTGCTATCGATCGTGAAAAACACGGTATAAAGACCGGCTTCCTTTGCCGCCAGCGTGGTCTCGATCGAGGACTCGATCGCCCACTCCATGGTCTTACCGTAGGCGTGCTTGATGATGTGGTCACTGGAAGGGATCTCGGTGATGATTCCATCCACCCCACAGTCCTTGGCCTGCTGCACATCGACGGGCATACAGCGTGCAAAGGAAAAGATTTCTGGCCCCAGGTCCAGGGCAACGATGTCCTTGATCGCAGCTTCGTCCTCGCCCGAAACTGCGGGCATGCCAGCCTCGATTCGATGGACGCCTGCACGAGCAAGTCCTTTGGCAATGGCCACCTTGTCGGCGCGCCGAAAGACGATCCCGGTCTGTTGTTCGCCATCACGCAAGGTAACGTCATGAAGTCTGATTCCGTCCTGAAAGTTCAGCGTTTGACGAGCTTCGGCTGAGAAGTTCCAGGGACTGGCAAACCAGCGATCAGTCTTCCATTCTTGGCTCATTTTCGATCTCCTTATTGAACTACGGATCTAGTGAAATATAGAGAAAACAATTCAATGCTTTGAGTCCCACCGGGGGGGCGTATGATAACAGAACAGGTGGTAGGCCGGAAGGAGTAGCGAGCAGTGGGCAGTGAGCAGTGAGCAGTGAGCAGTCATGAAGATGATCGGCTAACCGTACAATCTGTGCAGACTTCGGATGGGCCGCGTCCCAAGAGTTCTCAGCGAGTCCGAGACTGCTCACTGATCATCGCTTACCACTGCTTACTGCTCACTGCTCACTGCTCACTATTCACTGCTCAAGCGTTCCAGATAAAGGCGTGGAAATCCTTGGCTGTGCTGAACCCGAGCCGGGAGTAGAGCTGATGGGCACCCTTGTTGCTGTTTGTAACTGACAGCGAGACCCGCCTTAGTCCTAGCCGGTAGGCGTTCTGAAAATAGGTCCCCAGGAGCTGGCTTCCGATTCCTTTTCCCTGACAGTCCCGACGCACAGAGATCTGGGGAATCATTCCGGTCTCAGGACCAATCTTTGAGGTGATGAGAACCGCACAGGCCAGTCCCGAGCTGTCCAGAGCAAGGTAACTGGTTTCAGGAAGGAAAGTTCCACATCCTGGGCTATCGACCAGGTTTCGAAGGAAACGCAAACAGCCCTGCTGACTCTGGTAGTCCCTCCAGATTTGATAGTCGGCGGAGGTCTGATAGCTATCAAATACGACCTGCGCCGCAGGTTCCAGATAGCGACTCTCCCAGTTCACGACGCGAAATGCCGAGGCCGAATCGCGCTGCTGGCTCAGCTCCTTCCCGTTGGTCAGGTCCCGATATAGGAAGTGTCGCTCCAAGGCCTCAAAGCCTTGCTGCGTAAAGAGGGGAGCAAGATCGCAGTTGAAGGAGAAGGCCTGACATTCGATTCTTTGAACCCGGCCCCCCGATCGAAGGGAGCTCACCGTGGGATCAAGCAACTGCCCGTAGCTGGAGGCGGAAGCAGATTTCCTCCGAACATACACGTTGCCAACGTAGCCAATGGGATAACTGACGGCGTAGTAGGAATATCCGACTACCCTGCCAGTGGCTGTAATCAAGGCGTAACCAGGCAGAGTTCGCGATTCAATATATTTCGAGATCAGAGAAACAGCCGGCTTATAGTCCCAGAACAGCTGGTTTCGCCAACACTGGATCTCTTCTTCGAAAAGCTCTGCAGCGCTCTCGATTTTGACCTCTGAAAGAGGTACGACCCGCATGCCTGGACGTCCTTGGTAAGGAACGTGTTAATCGTCTGAGGTCGGCTTCGTCAGACTACTCATTCTAGCATCGCACAGGCTTCCTCCAAAACCAGTACAGCGTTCTGTAAATACCGATACGTTTGTGGCGAGCGCGACGGGTCGAGTTCGCGAAGCGACGCCGAACTCGATGCCTCGTATCTTGGAGGAGGCGCGACAAAGAAATCGCCGCGTCCCGTCGCCACCCGTAGGGCAGATGGGGGTTGCGGACGATCTCTGTGTGGGTCGTCGTCGAAGATGGCCAAGCATCGTCTTCCTCCTCCTGCCTTGATCTCGCCTCGCAAACCCCATCTGCAAACGTATCGGTATTTACAGAACGCTGTACTAGTTTTCGGCCGGCCTGCAACGGCACTCCTCACCTGTTTGCCATCAATCCTTTGAAGCCACCTCCTGCTTGTCAGTGGGCGGTGCTATTCTGACCCAGGTTAGGCGGTTCTGGCGGATGGGAGGCGCCAAGGTGTTGTATTCGTGTGGTTTGTGGAGATCGTCAGAATGAGCATCTGGCTATGCGGAGAATCGACCAGGCCGGGAGCGCGCAGCAAATCGGCGCGCACCGCCGTCGCGAATGGCTCAAGCTGGGTCTGAGTTCATTGATGGCGAAATGAAGTACATCCGAGACTTCAGAGATAAAGACCGGGTCAGCTCTCACTCCCTCCTTCGTGCCAGGAAAGTCGTCGAAGAAAATGGCAAGGCGGCCCATCTCCAGTTGACTCTTGGAGACCGAACCGGCGATATCGAGGCAAGGCTGCCCCTCGACGAAGTGGATATCGCGGATGGAGTTCGGGCGGGAGACATTGTCAGCTACGAAGGCGTGGTCGAGGTTGCGAATGGGGATAGGCGGCTCTTGGTGAGGCAGGTTTCGAGGGCAAAGCCCGAGGCTAAAGGCAAAGATTTCGACCTCAGAGACCTGATCCGGGTCACTGATCGCGATATCGACCAAATGTGGGGCCGATTGCGGAGCCTAATCAGGACACATACCAGGCGACCGTGTGTGCTGCAGTTACTGAGCAACATCCTTGATGTCCATCGTGACAAGGTCAAGAGTTATCCAGCCGGGACCGAGGTCCACCACAACTACTGGGGAGGATTCCTCGAACACGTGCTCTCGGTGTTGGAGAGCGCGCTCTTCTTTGCCAGGAGGTATCCGGGATTGGACAAAGACCTTCTCGTCGCGGGTGCCGTGCTGCACGACATTGGAAAGCTGGAAGAACTCGGCAACCCGGAGAACCCATCCTACACCACCCGCGGCACCCTGATCGGCCACGTCGTGCTGGGAAGAGATGTGCTTCGCGAAACAGCGGCCCAAATCGACGATTTTCCTCCGACCCTCCTGATGCTCCTGGAACATCTGATACTCAGTCACCAGGGACTCTACGAATGGGGCTCTCCCAAGCGTCCAAAGATTCCCGAAGCTCTGATCATCCACTATGTGGACGACCTCGACTCGAAGATGAATCGCTTCTCCCGCCTCCTTATGGAGGACTCAGGGAACGCCGACTTCACACCTTTTGATCGCTACCTCGATCGGGTGGTCTTCAAGGGCTCGTATGAGGCACCCTCTGACGAAAGACCGCAGGCCGACTAGCCCGGTTTCGCTGTTTCGCCCTCCCCCCTCGGCCTTTGTCTCTGCCTCTGCCCTTACCTCTTTCCTTGGCCTTGCCCTGAGCCACGCACCGACATATAATCTGTGTACTCCGGATGAACGTTAAGATCCAGAAACGGAATATGCACCTCTCTCCCAACCTGCAAAGGTTGATTGGGAAACAGTGCGCCAAGGTGCGGAGGATCCTGCCTACCTTCGCTCCCCAGGATCTGCATTTGCACGTCACGATCGAGAGGAAGCCTCGCAGCCAGTACGAAACCGCCCTGGTGCTCACCGTTCCCCAAACTTCCATACGCACCGAGGAGATCGAGGCGAATCCTTCCACCAGCATCTTGAGGGCGTTTCACGAGCTGGTCCGGCGCATCAAAAGATTCAAGAGCCACCTGAGCAACGAGCATACCCGTCACCACCGGCCTCGCCAGAGAGTCGAGAATCTCTCTACCGAGCGCCTCTTGGATCTGGAAACAGCCATCAACAACAATTTGGGAAAGTTGGAGAACTACATCCGCCGTGAGCTTTACTTTCAGGTAGTCCAAAGGAACCTCTCCCCCGGTCTGATTGAGGTAGCAGCTCTTGTCGACGAGGTATTCCTCGAGGTCAGTGCCAGAGCCGCTGAGCACCCACACGACCTGAGTCTGGAACAATGGATGTTTCAGCTGGCACACGAGAAATTGAGAGAGCGGCTGAACGACCTTCAGAGCCACAGCGAAGATAGCTCAATCGAGGAAACCACCCCGGTTGATTCCCGATGGGAAGACGAGACTTCCAACTTCTTTCAACCCGATGAGAGTCTTCGCCTGGAAGATCTACTGGTGGACAAAGGCAGCACCAATCCAGAGGAACTCATGGAAGGCGAAGAAGCGGAAGAGCTGGTTCATAAACTGGTGGCCCAGCTATCGGACACGATCAGAGAATCCTTCGTTCTGTTCGCTATCGAGGGCTTCGGTGCCGATGAAGTCGCCATGATCACGGGGAAACCTTCTTCGCAAATCCTACAAGATGTGGAAAACGCACGTCGAGTACTGAGGACCGGACTCTCGCTCCAGTGAGCCTCGTCCCACTTCCACCAGGTGCCGTGCCTTAGTACAGCATTTCATAATTACGGTCACGTTTGCAGATGGGGCTTGTGAGGCGAGATCAAGGCAGGAGGAGGAAGACGATGCTTGGCCATCTTCGACGACGACCAACGCAGAGATCGTCCACAACCCCCATCTGCCCTGCGGGTGGCGACGGGACGGGCCGATGGCTTTGTCGCTCCTCTTTGCAATACGCAAGGGTATGGCTTCGTCGTCGCTTCGCGCCCTCGACACCGTCCCGTTCGCCACAAACGTGACCGTAATTATGAAATGCTGTACTTAGCCCAGAGATTGAGCCGGAGCAACTGCTCCTGCAGACCTTCCATGGACATCCTTCTGACCCACGGTTACTTCCTGCACCGGGATCGGCAGGAGCGGAAGATCATGAAGCCGTATCCCCCACTCGGGATCCTCTACGCCTCAGCACATTTGAAGCAAATGGGATTCTCGGTGGGAGTCTATGACACGACCTTCTCGGATCTCGCTTCCTTTAGAGAACACTTGCGAAGAGAACA
The DNA here is from genome assembly GCA_965218775.1 of Acidobacteriota bacterium. Lineage (GTDB taxonomy): Bacteria > Acidobacteriota > UBA6911 > RPQK01 > JAJDTT01 > CAUZIZ01. The sequence goes on from CBDCLS010000004.1 coordinate 222,271, forward strand.
TCCTGCGGTGGTGGGTCTGTACTGCAACCTCACCACCCGCAAGCAAGTGTTGGAAATGGCCAACCTGTCTCGAAAAGAAGGCTGTTTGACGGTCCTGGGCGGACCGGAGCCGGCTAACTACGTCTCCGAGTATCTGGCAAACGGAGCGGATGTCGTGGTAGTGGGAGAAGGGGAGCTGACTCTGGGAGAGCTTCTCCCTCATCTGCTGCGACACGGCGCCTCCCAGCTCGATCACATTACCGGACTTGCCTACAGGGACGAGCAGGGACAGGTCATCCGCACCCCAGCCCGCCCCCACATCCAGAATCTGGACACCCAGCCCCTACCGGACCGGGAAGCGATCGATATTGAGAAATATGTTGAAGTGTGGCGCCAACACCATGGGATGGGTGCGGTCTCCCTAATCACCTCCCGAGGATGCCCCCTATACCTGTACTTGGTGCAGCCACAGTGTCTTCGGTTACAGCCACCGCGCCCGCTCCCCTGAGCACGTTGCCGAAGAGGTCGAATGGCTCCTCGAGAGATATCAGCCCGATCTACTCTGGTATGCCGACGACGTGTTCACTATCAACCATCACTGGCTCTTTCAGTACGCTGCAGAACTGAAGAGGCGCGAGATCCGGATTCCCTTCGAGACCATCTCCAGGGAAGACCGTCTCGACGAGAAGATCATAAGCTGCCTTGCGGATATGGGCTGCCATCGTCTCTGGTTGGGATCAGAAAGCGGTTCTCAGCCGATTCTTGATGCCATGCAGCGGCGCACCAGTGCCCGTCGTTTGCGAGAGATGGTCCGGCTGCTACAGCGTCATGGAATCCAGGCTGGCCTATTTCTGATGCTCGGCTACGAAGGAGAAAACCGATCGGACATCGAGGCCACATTGGAGCACTTGAGAAGCGCGAGCCCCGATGTGTTCACGCTGACTGTGGCGTACCCGATCAAAGGGACACCCTATCACGAGGAGGTCTCAAGTCGTGTGATCCAACAGAAACCCTGGGCCAGCGGGACCGACCGCGACGTCCAGATAGCCGGCCGCCACTCGCGGCGTTTCTACGAGTTCGCGATTCGATGGATCTCAGGGGAGTTCGCGCTCCAGAAGCAAAAGGCGACACCTCAGCCCGCTTTGGGTACAGCTAGACTCAAGGCATTCGCCAATTCAAGAATCGGGCGACTGGGAATGCAGCTCACCCGCCACCAGGTCGAACGCTAGGCCCTGAACCAGGGGGCTCCAGATTCTGACCTCCGGGTCACGAGACGTGCGTGCCACCAAGCACCGACCGATAGACAGTCAAAGTCTCTTGAGCAGCCTTCCGCCAGGAAAAGCGACCGACTCTGGCAAGGCCTTCACTGGCAAGGCTTTTCCTCAGGTCCTCGTCGGTCGCCAGGCGAACCAGAGCCTGCTCAATGGACTCAACCTTCAGCGGGTCGATGAACTCAACGGCTCCTCCTCCCACTTCATTCAGTGAAGATTCCCTGGAGGAGATCACAGGGGTTCCAGAGGCCATGGCTTCGACGACCGGAAGACCGAAACCTTCGTAGATAGAAGGAAAGACAAAAAACTCGCTGAGGTTGTAGAGTGCGGGAAGATCTGCGAAGGGTACATAGCCCAACAAACGCACCGAGTCGTGCAGTCCCAGAGGGTCGATACTCTCGATCACCTCTTTGAAGCCCCAACCCAATGATCCAGCCAAGACCAGCTGATGGGTCAGGACCCGCCTTCGCCGCATGCCCGCGAAAGCGCTGAGGAGACGAGTCAGGTTCTTCCGAGGTTCGATCGTCCCGACATAGAGTATGAACCGTTGGCCGAGACCATAGCGACGCCGAACCTCCTCCAGCATCCCTGAGTCTTGAAGCGGCCTGAACTCGGGTGCCGGAGCTTCGGGAACCACGTGAATCCCATCCGGGGACAGTCCCCAGAGCTGCATCATGTCCCTGCGAGCGCTCTCCGAAACCGTGATGATGGCCTTCGCCTTGCGTGCGCACAGCCGGACCAGTGGACGAGTCAATCGTCTCCGGAGAGGATGAAACTGGGGGAAAAGACTCAGGCTCATGTCGTGGATCGTCAGAACCGTGGGAACTCGCGTCCCCAGGGGCGAAATGGAGTTCGTGAAGTGCGCCAGATCGGGATTGACCTCATTCAAAACCGAGAGAGCCAGCGTCTGCATCCACAGACTCCGGAAACGGAGCCGGTGCCCTGGGTGGATCTGTGCGATAGCAGGAAGACCGTTCGAGGTGAAAGGAGAAGCATTGGAAACAATGACGAATTGGTCTTTGGCTGCCTCCCTTAGGAGGTGCTGCAGCAGGTGTTCAGTGTAATACCCGACACCCGTCTGTCCCTCTCTTAAGGTAGTCCCGTCAAAGCAGACTCGCATAGCGGTTCAGCCACCAGCCACTTTCGATCGCTCAGGAAGCAACTCGGGTTGCTTCCACCCGGAGCATCACCAGGATAGAGAAGCTATCTCATCCTTCGATATTCGCACTATTCGATATTCTGCGGCTTATCATTCAGCAGTTGCCACCCCCAAAGGGATAACGGCTGAATCTCGAAGGCAAAACACCGAGCGAGCGAACACTGAAGTGACTTGCAGCCCGGGCTGCAGCAAGCGTACTCTTGGCCTCGCTTGAGGCCGAAGTACGGTGGATTGTAGAGCCCTGAGACTGGCGCCACACCCCTTGAGAGTCCAGGCCGGGAACCGATCGTGATTCGAACTACGCTTCTTATTGGGTACAAGACGCTGTCGGAACTCGCCGGCAAACTCTTTTTCTTTCTGATCATCATCTGGGCCGCCCGCAATCTATCCAAGGAAGAGTTCGGAATCGTTTCGCTGGCGTGGGCCCTGGGCTGGATCACTTCGATCGCAACCGACTTCGGTCTCCAGATCTTTCTGACCCGCCAGATTTCGCGACGGCCATCCCAAGCCTCAACCATCTTGAAAAGGCTCCTTCGGATCCGGATCTCCCTCTGTGGCGTGCTGCTGATTGGGGGAGCAGCCGTCATGTTTTTTGCGGACTGGGGTCTATTCTCAGGGCCATCCTTGCTCATCGTAGCGGCGCAAATCATCGCCTCCCTCATTGATTTCTTCTGCCATTTTTATCGGGGACTGTCGCGAGCTGATGCCGAAGCATCGATCAACCTGGCGTACAGAGGTCTTACCCTGACCCTGGTTCTTCTGCTTTCGAGGACCCTCAGTCCGCTGCTCGCTGTCTCCTACGCTATGATCCTGGGGGCTGCGACCGGACTGGCGATCGCCTGGTTCCTGGCCTTCCGCCTGAGCCGCCGGATTCAGGTAGAAACCACAGATTCCAGGGATGGAGCTCTCAGGATCTCGACTGCGGAACTGTTCAGAGGGATTGCCCCGATTGGGGCGGGAATCCTGTTGTCCGCCCTCTATTTTCGTATGGATCTGTTTCTGATTGAATACTGGAAGGGGCCCGAGGCGGTGGCCATCTACAATGCCGTCTTTCGACTGATAGAGGCCCTCCGGCTGTTCCCCGCCGCGGTTCTGGCTGTCGTATTTCCCTATCTCTGTCGCTCCCGCAGCTTGAGGCCGCTGGCGGCTACGGGGATGGGGCTGGCGGTGGCAGGCCTTTTGGCTACGGCTGTGGGCAGCTGGCAGGGTGGATCCTGGCTCAGTCTCTTCTACGGGGAGAGCTACGGGCAGGGCCTGGGAGCTTTCCGCATCCTCCTTTGGGCAGTTCCGCTGCTCTTCCTCAACTATGCCCTCACCCACCAGTTGATTGGTTGGGAACGACAGCGGGCATACGCCTGGCTCTGTGGGGGATCCTTGATCACGAATCTGCTCCTGAATTGGGCACTTATTCCTCTCTGGGGAATAGACGGGGCTGCCTGGTCGACCCTGGCGACCGAGGTTTTCTTGGGTGGAGGCTGTATCCTCGTGCTGATGTCCGAGAGACCTTCACAGAGCCTCAGTGAGCCGCTCCAACTTTCCTTGAAGGCCGATGTCTACTGAGTCAACGCAAGCGCCATCGGATGACGAGCTGGCCATTCTGAAAACGGTGGTGTACGCGTCTCTATTCGACTACCCACTGACCCTTGAGGAACTGCATTACAGCCTGCTCGAGGCCACCCTGACAGGGGACGCAATTCTCGCAGAATACGAATCCAGTGAAACGCTGCAGAGGGTCATCGAACTCCGGGAGGGGTTCTTCTTCCCACGTGGCCGCTTCAGTCTAGTCGAGAAGCGGCAACGGCGACAAATTGACAGTCGCAGCCTGCTGGAGCGAAATCGTTGGGTTTTAAAACTGGTCTGTGCCATCCCCAACACGCGGCTGGTTGCCCTCTCTGGCAGCGCCGCCCACGGGAACGCCGAGTTGAACAGCGACATCGATCTTTTCATCGTGACCCGAAGAGGGTGTGTCTGGGGGGTCGCCGTCAGCGCACTGCTGCTGACCAAAATGCTCGGGTACCGCCAGATGGTCTGTTGCAATCTGGTGCTATCGGAGACGCGATTGAAGATCGATCAGGAGGATCTGTTCACTGCCAATCAGATCGGCCACCTGAAACCGCTGGCAGGATACCAGACCTATCTTCGCTTCCTCTCCGAAAACGCCTTCGTGGGGAAACGCTATCCCAATCTGGTTCCCCTTCAGGGCTGCCTTGACGGCTACCGTCCAGCCTGGATCCTTCGATCGGCCAAGGCGGCACTGGAGATTCTTTTCGCTCTTGGCATTCGACAGCTGCTAGAACTCGTCTGTCGGAAATCGTATTCCCGCTACCTTCGCACCCGATCCGGTCGGTGGTCGTCCCCCGACCAGGTTGTTCTGGAAAGGGACTACCTCAAGCTACATCCCTTATGTGGAGCTCCACATAAGGGATGACATGTAAAGCGTTGCGTTATGTGAAGTAGGTCCTCCCTGAGATCGCTACGATGCCCATCAGTCAACCTTTGACGGTAGCCGAGGTCGGTGCAGTACTGCACATAATACTGGCCTCCTTTGAGAGTTCATCGAGCCATTGGAGGATGCCCGGCTGGAGCCATTTGGAACGGCGGCTGGCCGGCGTTTTGACGTGAGGGGCTTCGGCGGCCTGCAGCGCTTTGCGTTTCATCTTCATGTCGATCTCCACATAGCCGTGAGTGGTGTTCAGATCCGCATGACCCATCCAGTCCTTGACGACACTGAGATCGTTGCCCGACTGTAGAAGGTGCATCGCCGTCGAGTGTCTCAGCAGGTGAGGACTGAGGCGCTTGGCTTGGATCGAAGGACAGCTCTGTGCCGCTTGGGCTCCGTGTCGACGCACAATATAGCGAATCCCAAAACGGGTAATCGGCCGGCCCTGGGCATTGACAAAAACAGAGGGCACGTCCGCGGGATCGGGATCTCGGCCCCCCAGATAGGTTTGCAAGGCGGCCACCGTCTCGGGCCAGAGCGGGCAGACGCGCTCTTTGTTGCCTTTGCCGGTGAGGCGGACCTGGAACGGGGCCTCCAGACGTAAGTCGGTCCGCTCGAGGTCGACCGCTTCTTGAACCCGGGCACCGGTGTTGTACAGAAACAGGAGCAGGGCATAATCTCGCCGGCCGTTTCGCGAGCTCTGATCGACGCTCTCGAGCAGAGCCCGCAGCTCCTGATCCTCGAGATAGTCGATAGTTCGGTGCTCGGTCCGCTTCAGGGGAATGGCGCAGATGCGCTGAGAGCGGCCCAAGAGCAACGGCTCTTGTTCGCCCACATAGCGGAAGAAACTATGCAGGGCAGCCAGCCGGTTGTTGCGCGTTCGAGGGCTATTGCCTCGGGAGACTTCGAGGTGCTCCAGAAAGGCGGTGACCACTTGGTGGTCGACGTCCTCGACGGTGAGCTTATCGACGGGTTTGCCCAGACGCTCACGGGCAAAGCGGAGAAAGAGCTTCAGAGCGTCCCGGTAACTAACAATGGTATTGCGACTCAGCCCCCTTTGTCCGGCGAGGTAGTCGTGGAAAAATCCCTCGACGAAACGGGCGATCAGGTGGGTGGCGTTCATGGTGCTTCTCCCTTCGGCAAGATGTTTTGGCGAAAGTTCGCCCGGAAACGCTCTTGGGCCTGCTCGAGTAACTCCGCCGTAGCTCGGAGGTAGACTTGAGTCGAGGTGACGCTAACATGGCCCAGATAAGTGGCCAGAAGCGGCAACAGCGCCTGCGGGTCTTTGCCCTCCCGATACCAACTGAGCAGGCGCGTCGAGGCATAGCTGTGACGCAGGTCATGGAGGCGGGGCCCGGGACACCCCTTTCCCCCGCGCAAACCGCAGCGGCTGAGACATTGCCGGAGGGCAAAATCAGCGTTGGTATGATACAGACGGTGTCCGGTGAGGGTGACGAACAGGGGACGGTCTGATCCCCGCGGATAGGCTCGGCAACGCTGCTTGCGGTAGCGCCCCAGCACCCGCGAGGTGGAAGCCGAGAGGGGAACCAGACGCGACTTGCCGAACTTGCCCCGGTGGATGTAAAGCAACTGCTGCGGCAGATCAAGATCGCCTAGATTCAGGGCAAAGGCCTCGCCGCAACGCAGCCCGGTGGTGTACAGCAGTCCGAAGAAAGTCCAGTAAGTCTGGGGTCGCAACGAGCCCGAAGACCCCAAACGGCGCGCCGCCTGTAGCAGCGCTTGGATCTCGCTTTGGGTATAGATATGGGGAACCCGTAGGGGCCGGCGCTCCAGGGAGCGGATGCGTGGCGGGAGGTAAGCTTCGGGTTCAAACTGACGCAGGTAGCGACAGAACTGGCGCACGACGGCCAGGCGGTTTCCGCGCGAGCCTGGGTGCAGGGGCTCGAGCGTGCTGAGATAGCGCTGCAGGAGATCGCGCGTGGGCCACGGCCCTTGAAACCCTTCCTGCTGAAGGAAGCGGTCGAAAGGTCGCAGCAGTTGGATCTGAGCGCGGGCGTCGACGCCGCCCAGAGTTCGAAACTCGACGTAGGCACCAAGGCGCTCGGCCAGCGTGCTGAGAAAGTTTGACTGGGGCATGATTACACCTCCTCCGGCCAGGGCAGGGGCAAGTCTCGGAGCCGGCTCAGGTCGACTTTGGTGTAGAGGAAGCTGCTGTTGATGTGACGGTGCCCCAGCAGATCGGCGATCGTCTTGAGGGATTGCCCCTGAGCGAGCATCCGGGTGGCGAAGCCATAACGGAAGGCATGAGAGCCTTTGGCAGATCCGTCGATCCCGGCTTGGCGCAGGCGAGAGGCCACCATCACCGAAACCGTAGACGGCTCGGTCAGCGGGTGAATCGGGGCCTTGGCGGTCAAGAAGACTTCCGGGTAGGGAGCGGGCGGACGTCCCTGACGAAGGTACTCCAGGACGGCTTCGCCGGCTGCCTCGGTCAGCGGCACCCGCACCGGCTTGCCTCCCTTGTGGGCGGGAAAGTGGATCTGCTGCTCTCTCCAGCGGAGGTCTTGAAGTCGGAGGGCGCGAATCTGGCCTCCTCGGACTCCGTAGGTGTCCAGCAGTTGGAGGATGGCAAAATCGCGCCGGCCCAGGGCCGTCGTCCGATCGATGCCCTCGAGCAGCTTCCGGGCTTGCTGCTCGGACAGACCCTGGGGAACGTGCGACAGCCGGTAGCTGCGGATCGGGGGCACGGCCTGTGCCAGATCGCGCTGGAGGGACCCGTGCTGATGAGCGAAGCGGAAGAAGTTGCGTAAGATGCCTTGCAGGCGTCGAGGGAGGCTTTTGCCCCGGCCTTCGGTGACGTGGGCGAAGCCGGCTTGAACCTGCTCCGGTCTCAGTTGAGCCAAAGCTTGCCGATCGGAAGCGACACCCACCTCCTCCAGGAAAGCCAGCAGATAACGGCGGTGCAGATCGATCGTCCTCTGAGCCCGGCCGCCTTCGCCCTTCAAGTACTCTAGAAACTCCTCCAGAACGCCGGGTAGCTCCAATGCCGGCTGGGGGCAAGGCGCGAGCAGATCTCGCTCGCACAGATACGTCAAGAAGCAGCGAACCGACCTCGGGACCTCCCCGTGTTGGCGCCGCCGCCCACCGCCACATCGGCAGCGTGGCAGATGCTGGCCGATAAACTGTTGCGCGAGCTCTTCGTCCACCTCGCGAGCCGCTTGGAGGCCCCCGTCTCGAAGGTATTGATTGAAGTGCGACACTTGCCAGACTCGGCGGCGCACCACGTCACGACAGAATCCTTGCTCGCGAAGCCACTCACCGAAGCGGTCCATCTCCGCACCCAGTGGCGCCATTCGAAAACGCTTCAGGGCCTCCCGACTACGAAATAGATCTTCCAAGGGCATGACAACCTCCTTTTCTGTCCCAGAGGCGGGACTCCAAAGGGCTGTCATGCACCAGAATTATGTGGAGTACAAGCGCGGACCGGTGGCACGAAGCCGCGATATCGAAAGGATTCTGGCGTGAAGCAGATCGATCACTTCACATAACACAACGCTTCACATGTCATACCCAAACGCATCGACACTGGGTTATGGAGAGGTTTCAGCAGGAGATCTCCTCGGCTTTGGACCGAATTTCTCCCTAGCCTCGATTTCCACGGCAGTACAAATGACGCCTTTCCGCTTCGAGCCCCCCGCCAGAATCCTTGATCGGCGCGACTTGCGCCTGCTGTGTTTCCACCTACGTTAGTAAATAGAAGTACCTATTTGGATAGAGAGGTAATCCTATACCTAAAACCTGATCAAGGGACGATCCCCACGCGAATGCTAGAAAAGTCTGGATATGAGGCAGAATAGAACCCTATCAAAGGCTGAGCATTTTCTGTCATTCATATCTAGTATAGTTATAGTTTGGAATACAGTAATCGGAATGGACTAACTAATGACACCCGACCGACCGCTCCGGAGGCCCAATTCTTCCTGGCCCCCGAATCGCCTCTGCAGCGCCAGTATGAGGCCTTGCGCTGCTTTTTCGTCGAAGGCTTGCCCTCGCAGCAGGTCGCCACTCGCTTCGGCTATTCCCCAGGAGCCTTCCGCGTCCTCTGTCATCAGTTTCGCCATGATCTCAGCAAGCGCGCCCGCTTCTTTCAGGCGATTCGCCGGGGGCCTCAAGCGGCGCCCGCCCGCGATCGGGTGCGGGAACGGGCCGTCGCCCTGCGCAAGCGAAACCTCTCGGTCTACGATATCCAACGCGAGTTGGCCGCCGCCGGCCATTCCATCAGCATCAATGCGTTATCGATCCTGCTGCGAGAGGAGGGCTTCGCCCGACTGCCCCGGCGTCGGGATGAGCAACGCCCCGCCACCCTCAAGCCCGAAGCAGCAGCCATCGCCGACGTGCGGCAGATCAATCTGGCCCCGCGCAGCTTTCGCACCCGGGTCGGCGGTCTGTTTCTGTTCGTCCCGCTGATGCGATCGATCGATCTCGGGGCGGTGCTGCAGCCCCCCCGCCTTCCCGGCTCCCAAATGATTCCCGCCGAGCAGGCCGTGCGCACCCTGCTGGCTCTGAAGCTGCTGGGCATCGAAAGAAAAAGTCATGTCATGGATCGGGTCTTTGACGAGGGCATCGCCCTTTTTGCCGGTCTCAATGTGGTGCCCAAGCGCTCCTACCTGGCCGCCTACAGCTCCCGGGTCGACCGACGCGCCAACCTGCGCCTCATGGGAGCCTGGTTTGAGCAGGTCCAAGCCGCCGGCCTGCCCCGGGGCTCTTCCTTCGATCTGGACTTTCACACCGTCCCCGCCAATAGCCAGCAGGAACCTTTGGACAAACACTATGTCTCTTCCCGCAGCCGCAGCCAAAAAGGCATCCTCGTTTTTTTGGCTCGGGACGCCACCGAGCGTGTCTTATGCTACGCCAATGCGGGTGTCCCCCGGGCCGATCGAGCCGACGAGGTGCAACGCTTCGTCCAGTTCTGGCACCAACACAGCGGTCAGCCTCCGGCCGAACTCGTCTTCGATTCCCAGTTGACCACCTATGCTCATCTGAACCGCCTCAACCAACAGGGCATTGGCTTTATCACCCTGCGCCGCCGCTCCCAAAAAATGCTGGGCCAGATCTGGAGCCGCCCCGCCTCCGCCTGGCACCGCATCACCTTACCCGCCCTGACTCGGATCTTTCGCACCCCCAAAGTCCTGGACCAGCGGATCGTCCTGAAACATTACGAAGGTCCCCTGCGCCAGCTCACCCTCATGGAACTCGGTCACGAAGAACCGACCGTCCTACTGACCAACCATCTGCGCCGCGCCCCCTCGACTCTGATCACCCGCTATGCCCAACGCATGCTCATCGAAAATGGCATCTCCGAAGCCATCCAGTTCTTTCACCTGGACGCGCTCTCTTCGATGGTGGGACTCAAAGTGGATTTTGACCTCCAGATCACCCTCATGGCCAGCTCCCTATATCGACTCATGGCCGAGAAGATTGGTCGCGAATATCAGCGGGCTCAAGCCAAAAAGATCTTCCGAAATCTCCTCGACGTCTCGGCCCGGGTCCAGATCCAAGAGCAGCAAGTCACCGTCCACCTCGATAAGCGCGCCCATAACCCCTACTTGGTCGCCTCGGGCCTGGGTGATGATCCCACGCCCATGCCTTGGTTTGGCGGCAAAACTCTGGTCCTTCGATTTGACTAACCGACTCAACGGCTACCCTTAAAAAATGTTAGTCCTTTCCAGTACCGTGGAAATCGAGGCTAGGGTCAGCTGATCTGAACTTCATTGGCTAGGAAATCATGCAAGAGTCGCCATAAACAGGGTTGCTGACGAGGATCATAGGAGAGCCAACTTAAGTTTCTTTCTCGAAAAATCCAGCGTGGCCGAATCAGCCACGAAGGCGGTAGAGCTGCAGTCGATCCCAGGGGAGAGTCAGGGCACGCCCGAGGGCTCCCACCGCTTTCCAGTCTCCCTTGGACAACCTCTGCCAGGCCCCGCGGGCACGATGTTGCTTGTGCACGGTGGCGTGTAGCCGTCGGTAGAATGCGTGGGAAAAAGGTCCCTGGTAGAGCATAGCCAGGTCGCTGCTGTCGACCCAGTTCTGCTTGGGTCCCAGCTGGGACTGCACGACGTCGTAGAATTTGGTGCCGGGCAAGGGATACGAAACGGAGATTCCGATCTCATCCGGGCGACAGTCCCGAACCATGCGCATCGTCTGCTGCACATCACCCCAGGCTTCACCGGGGTAGCCGAACTGCAAGAAGAATCCGACCTTGATTCCGACCTGCTGCAGCTGCTTGGTAGCCCGACGGGTGTCCTCGAGCGTGGTCCCTTTGTCCATCGCGTCCAGAATCTTCTGTGAACCTGACTCGGCTCCCACCCAGACAGTGCGACATCCCGCGGCCCCCAGCTTCTCCGCTATCCGCTCGCTGACAAGATCGGTCCGCAGGAGACACTTGAAGGGAGTCTGGAGCTGATTCTTGCAAACCAGGTCGGAGAATCGCTCGATCCAACCGCGCTTCAGCCCAAAGATGTCGTCTGCGAACCAGACATGATCCGGCTGCTGGCGCCCCTTCAACCACGTCAACTCTTCGACCACATTCTCTGGGCTTCGCGATTGATACCGCTGACCGTAGATGGGTTTCGCACACCAGTTGCATTGGTAGGGGCAGCCTCGGGTGGTGACCATGTTGACGGAGTAGTATCCGTGGCGGCTCTGCCACAACTCCCGATATCTCTCGGCATCCACCAGATCCCAAGCCGGAAAAGGAAGCTGATCCAGATCTCTAAGAGGCTGGCGAGCCACAAAGCTTCCGTTCGAGGTACCCGCTGGGACAACGCCTCCGATCTCTTTGGCTGGCGTCGCACTCTTTCCGCTGAGCGAAGCGATGAGGTCACCTAGAGTGATCTCGCCCTCGCCGATCAGGATGTAATCGGCGCCCTTTTCGAAGTAATCTTTCCGATGATCGGTGGCATCCGATCCCGAGACTATTACGGTACAACCCCGGGTCTTCGCCTGTTCGATCATCTCCCAGGCCGCCTCGCGCATTCGGAGCAGGCACATCTTGCTCAGATAGTTGAAGCTGTCCTCGTAAATGATGGCGAACCTGGGACGGTGGAGATCCAATGCCTCGGCCCATCCTTCGGTCGACTCGGCCAGCATGGCGTCGAAGAGCGCAACCTGGAACCCCCTGCTTCTCAGATGGCTCGCCGCATAGAGCGTCCCCAGCGGAGGGTACGGCTGCATCGCTTCCCACAGCTTCGGGTCGAAGCGGAGGTAGTAGGATTGTCCCAGCAATACCGTCTCCATGGCGTGGCCAAATCTTACAACGGATTGCCTTTGGGTTGCAGGACACGGGGTTGGAGTAAAAGGTTGCAACCTAACGCGTCGACTGCTTCCGAAATCGGTCCATCAGATCGTGGCCAACCGCTGTCTCACCTTCGCTTTGAGACAATTGCATCCCCTGCTGGATCGCGTCGAAGGCTTCTTCTCTCTTTCCCAGTTCCCAATACGCACGTGCCAACCTGTAGTAAACCATGGCGTTCTTCGGATCTGTCTCTAGCCCCTCCAGGTAGAGTTCAATCGCACGGGTCCAGTTTCGATTCTGGCTAACTGAGTCCGCCAGAAGAAACCGAAGCTGGGCATTCTGAGGGTATCGGTTGAGACCCTTTTCACATTCGGCAATGGCCTCCTTGACGAAGCCGAATTGCAGGTTGAGACGAGCCAGGTAGAAATAGGGTCTCCAGGTCGAGGGCCTCAGGCGCTGGGCTATTCTGAGATGCTCCCTTGATGAGAAGAAGTCGCGACGATCTAGGTAGAGCTTTCCCAGATCCGCATGGGTTTCGGCATCTCCCGGATCCAGGTCCAGGGCTCGCTTCCAGGTCGCTTCCGCCTTTCCCACCTCTCCCCGGTCGAAATAAACTTCACCCAGACTTTTCAGGGCCAGGGGATTGGAAGGATCGATGTCAACGGCCTGGGACAGATAGGTCTCTGCCTCCTTCGGCGAGTGGCGCATCAGTACAACACCCAGATTGTAGTTGGGTCGGTACTTTCGAGGGGATTTGATGACCGTATCGCGCCACAGAAGTTCTTCATCACTCCAAACCCGGGCCCGCACGCGTCCCAATCCGATGTAGGAAGCTAATATCCCACCCACGAACAGGAAAATAACGCCAGTCAGTGGCAGTTTGGCTCCGGAGGAACTCCAACGAGCCTTGACGTATGCCAGCAAGGATCGCAAGCACCAGGCCAGAAGGGCCGAAAAGCCCAGCATCGAAGCGTAGAGCCGATGTTCGAACATGAAGTCCAGCCTGGGTACCAGGCTGGAAGTAGGCAAGAGAAAGAGGAAGAAAAGCGCGACATAGAAGGCTGCGTGGGCGGAGAAGCTCTTCAGTTTCAGGAAGCCCCAGACCAAGATCGTCCAGATGAAGAGTTGGGCCAACCATCTGAGTTCCAGCCAGTCGATCCGGGGCAGCACGTGGTGATCCAGATTGAGACCAATCGGGAGAAGGGTCAACAGTACGTAGCTCCACACCACTTCTACCTGAGTTGCCGCATAAACCAGGCTGCTCAGAATCCCAATCCCGGACGCGGCGTCCTCCCAACCAGGGGAGAACAAATATGGGATCCCAATCACCAGAGCCACGGCCAGGTAGGCCAGATGCCAACTCCTCGGCCTCCACTCCCCTTTCAGGAATCCATCACAAACCCAGAGGATCAAGGGAAGGACGATGATGAACTCTTTGCAGGCCACACCGAGGGCAAAGAAGAACAGGACAAAAAGTGGCCGGCTCTTGAAGTGTGAGATTAGTGCCAGGAAGGCAAACAGGGTCGCCAGCAAAGCGGACCTCTGGTACACATAGAGGGTCGCTTCCGTCTGAATCGGATGTACGGCAAACACCAGAGCGGCCAACAATGGCAGGAAAAAGTCATTTCTGGTTTCGCTCTCCTGGGGCGTCTGGTTCGCTTCAGATCGATCCTTGGACGACTGCGAAGACGCGACAGTCAGAGTCCGTGGTACGGGCACCAGGTGCAGGAACAGGAAAACGAGCACCCCATTGAGTGCATGGACCAGCAGGTTGAACAGATGATAGGGAGCCGGAGAAGGCCCGTGAAGCCGATATTGGGCCAAGAAAGTCAGCCACGTCAGAAACCTGGGCACAGGGGGTGAGATGAAGTGGACCCAGCGACCTAGCTGGACATTCTCATCCTTAAGGAACAGATGATCGTCGAACTGGAAAGGATAATCGAGTGCAGCGTAGTAGACCGCCAGAGGGAGAAGAAAGACGAGTAAAACCTGAACCAGCAGCTTGAGATTCAACTAAGTACACTGGAACGTAAATACGGCGACGTTTGCAGATGGGGCTTGTGAGGCGAGATCAAGGCAGGAGGAGGAAGACGATGCTTGGCCATCTTCGACGACGACCAACGCTGAGATCGTCCACCACCCCCATCTGCCCTACGGGTGGCGACGGGACGCGCCGATTTCTTTGTCGCTCCTCCTCCAAGATACAAAGCATCGAGTTCGGCGTCGCTTCGCGAACTCGACCCGTCGCGCTCGCCACAAACGTTGCCGTATTTACGTTCCAGTGTACTAAGGCGTCGCGGTAATCGCCGGACTGGTCTTTCCGCTGGAGAAGATGAGTCTAACCTCGACGTGGCTTACACCTTCGCCTGATTCGGCCAGGGCCAATATCTCGTTGATTGAGCCCGTCCCTTCGACACTTCGAACGAACTCACCCAACCTGGTATTTCCGGAGTAGACCCGATAGATCGCACCGACAACAGTCTTGTCGGCGGGGGGTTCGACATCAACCAGGACCTCTCCCTCACCCACCACCGAGAAGGTGGCTAGCAATTGAACATCGTCAGCCGCACCAGGCACTACCGGGAACGTGGTCAAGGTAGTCACTTCACCGGGTTCTTGTGCCACTTTCTGACGCAAGGTGACGGCCGCCACGGATTGCCCACCGCCCACTTTCACCGTCAGAGTGCCTTGCATCTCCTGGGCCCGAGCCACGACTTCGGGATTTCCCGCGAAAAACTGGGACACGAATCTTGGCAGCTGCTCTCCAACTCCCAGGGGAACGTTGGTCGTAGCAATCGGCGAGTTGCCTATCCCGAGTGGGAAAGATCCATTCTCAGCGGGGATCGGGTTGAAAGATGTGTCGTACAGAGTCAGAGTCAGATCCCCGCTGTCGGCGCCCGTCGTCAGTGCATTCCCTCCCCCGGATGCAGGAGGCTTCAACATTGCGAGACCCGTGTCTACGTTGCCCAGAGAGTCTACGAACAACGTAAAAGTGCTGAGGGGGCTAGTAGCGGGAACCCCTGCTTCCGACTGGACGATTCCCGTGGTCCCGTCGATGGTGGTGAAGACCGCTGTGGCACCCACTCCTGCACCCGCCGTGACACGGGCATAGCCCACTGCGATCGTTCCCTGTGGATCACCGGTGCCGGGAGTCTTTTCCGAAGTTGAGTGGCCCTTCATCAACGGGATCTGGAACATGGATTCGCGCCCCAGTGTTCCCAACTGAAGCGAGAGAGGGTTGCCTGAACCGTCGAAGAACTCTAGTGTGACGGTCGTGTCTTCTCCGGTGTTGACGAAAATGAACTCTGTCTGCAGAGTAAGTCCGCCGGCAGCGCCATCAGCTATCTGAGGAAAGAAAAACACCTCTGAGGCGGCCCCTGGGAAGACGAGCCCTGAAAAAAGAAACAATACCGTTAGGATGAGAGCGTGGCGAAACATCCGCCAAGAGTAAACCAGCTTAATGGCATGGTGCAACTGGAAAAGTGAAGAATAGGAACGCTGCTCTCAATCGGAAACTCACCCGAGTTGCGATCTGCCACGATTGGCTCTTGAACCAACGGGGGGCTGAGCGAGTCCTGACCGAATTCTGCAGAACCCCAGCGACTCTCTCTATCTACACTCTGTTCTTCGACTCCGATCTCCTGGGATCGGCCCTGGACCGACACCTGGTCTACGTGTCCTCGCTCAGAAGGCTGCCTGCGCCTCGAAACTATTACCGCTACCTACTTCCTTTCTTCCCACAGGCCATACGTCAATTCCAGGTGCGCGACGTAGAACTTCTCATCAGCATCAGCCACTCGGTTGCGAAAGCCATTCCCCATGACCCTGGAGTTCCGCACATCTGCTATTGCCTGACCCCCATGCGCTATCTGTGGGAGCCGAGCCTCTATCAACCGGATCTCAGAGGTCCTCTGAGAAGGATCCTGCTCAGGCTGCTATCCCGGCCCCTCAGGAGTTGGGATACCCGGACGAACCAGTCGGTGGACTCCTTCGTGGCCGTCTCCAAGACGGTTCAGCGCCGGATTCGCAGAACCTACGGTCAGGAGTCGCGCGTCATCTACCCGTTTGTAGATCTGGACTTCTTTCGCCCCGCGACCGCCACCCGTGAGGATTTCTATGTGATCGTCTCAGGACTGGTACCCAACAAGCGGATCTCCCTCGCCGTCGAGGCTTTCAACCGCAGCGGAAAAGCACTGCGAATCGTAGGCTCGGGGCCTCTGCTTCGCCGTCTTCGACGGATGGCCCGCCCCAACGTCCAGTTTCTGGGCTGGCAGCCCGATGACGAAGTTCGTACGCTCTACCGGACGGCACGAGGGCTGGTCTTCCCGGGACACGAGGACTTCGGCCTGGTGCCTGTGGAAGCCCAGGCCTGTGGGTGTCCTGTGATCGCCTATGGAAAGGGCGGCGTTACCGAGAGCGTAGTGGCTGGGGAAACAGGGATATTTTTCCAGGATCCTACTCCCGAAGCTCTCCGGGAGGCCGTCGAGGATATCGAGAAGAGCCCTCTTGAAGAAGGAAGAATGATCCAACGCGCCCAGCGCTTTTCCCGGGACCGATTCTGGTCCGAGTGGCGCCAATGCCTGAAGGATCTGGGATTGGACCCAGACCTGCTCCAACGGCCCAGCGCATGACGTTCTTCCCCGCCTTATCTCCGACGATAGATATTGAATCCCAACCTGAAATCTCCAGTCGAATCCACGCCGTAGCGCCCTGGCGTAAAATCCTGGGAGGTCGTCACCAGGACAGTAAACACGTGGCCGAAGGTCCTGATCCTGACACCTCCTGATATGGCGGGATCGTCGTCCCTGAATCCGCCGAAGCCGGCGAGCCTGGGAACGTACTCTCCAATAACCGAAAAGCGCGGATGAATGGCAAAATCTGCTCCCAGACCCAGAGCTAACGTATGGTTGTCCTCCAGATTGATCCCAGTTCGGGAAGCTGCCAGCGCATCTTCTCGACTGTTGAAGATCATGGTCGGGACCACGTGGGTCCGCAGCCGCTTGTAGTCGAAAGACGTTGGCAGCTGAAGGAAGGGCGAATATTGGTTCTGAAAATTATCGCGCCCCTCCAACCCACCGACGAGTGACATGTTCCAGAAGGAGCTTTCTTTGTTGTGGAGTTCGAAGATTCCGTTGAAGGCAATCACCGGGGAAAAAGCATCGGATTCGAGACGGGCACGGGAAGCCGATACCGCGATCCGATCCGTCAGAGCGTAGGTCATCCCGAGATTGATGTTGGCTCCGAAGTCGACTCCGAACAGGTTGCCTATGCCCCCCTCCTCCAGCGACCCCAGGAAACGATGTTCAATGTGGACTTCCAGATTCCCCTTGTCGAGGTCAATGGGAACGGGAAGGTGTACGAAACGAGAGCTGGTATTCAAGCGTCGACTGGGTGTAGCCTTCTCCTGGGATGCGACAAGAGGCGTCTCAACCGAGGCCGCCCCGGAGTAGGCTCCGGCTGTATAGATGTAATCTCCGGCGCTGGCATTGGCTCCGTCGGCGGCGTTTCCCGAGGCGTTGAACATGACCGGCCCCGCCGACTGCTCCGGAGCGGTCCAGTTGAAGTGAAACTCGAAGGGTCCATCCGACACTCCGGCTCCGGTCCCCTCCGCCGTGTGTGAAACGTATTGAACTCCATTCGACTCTTTGATCTGGGTGGTCGCATCGACAGGGACGAGCGCGCCCGCCTGCTGCCCCGAAGCAGAGAATCGAGTCGATAGCTCGAATCCCCAACGCGACTGACTTGGCTGGCCAATGATCACCGTAATGGGATAGGTCATCCCCGGACTGTAGATCTTCGGGACCCCTGTCAGGTGGAAAATACCCCCCATGGTGCGTCCCTGGTTAAGTTCGAAACTGCTGTGGCAGGAGTTGCAGCTCTGCTCTTGGAAGCCCCCCGTCAAACTAGGCAGGGGACCGCTGGAAAAAGACCAGAGAAGAGCCGTGAACGAGAAGAAAAGAAATGAAAAGAAAGTAAGACCTAGGTATCTCCGTCTCATGCAGCACTCCCTTTCCCAATGGTGCGGGCACGAAAAAGCCTGGGGGATGCAAAGTTAGTGTACCTGGGTCGAGCCTCGCCTTGCTAGAAACTCATCATCCAGTTTCAGTAGTGTCCCAACGTTTGGGACTCTAATCTCTGTAAAGTATTAATGAGCAATATGTTAGAGAAGATAATAGGTGTTTTCGACTTGAAAGTGAGTGTATGCTCACGCCCTTCAGTTCATAAGGAGGGCGGGCATGTACACGGGCACGACGATCTTTTCTCAGGTGATGCGGCATCTTCCCTGGCATCGTTTTCATCGCATTGTTCAGCACTACCGAGGCGACTACAAGGTCAAGTCATTCCGTTGTGCCGACCATTACCGGGTCATGGCATTTGCGCAGTTGACCTATCGCGAGAGCTTGCGCGATATCGAAGCCTGCCTACGGGCCATGAGATCCAAGCTCTTCCACATGGGCATTCGCTCCACGGTCTCCCGCAACAATCTGTCCAATGCCAACGAGAGGCGAGACTGGCGCATCTATGCCGAGTTTGCCGAAGTGCTCATCGCCGAAGCGCGCAGCCTTTACACCGACGAGGACCTGGGAGTCGACCTGGACGCGACCGTCTATGCCTTGGATTCCACGACCATCGACCTGTGCCTCTCGGTCTTCCCCTGGGCGCGCTTCCGCCGCACCAAGGGGGCGATCAAACTGCATACCTTACTCAACCTGCACGGCGCCATTCCCGAATTTGTTCTGATCTCGGACGGGAAACTGCACGATGTCAACGCCTTGGACCACCTGATGCCTTGTCCCGGTGCCTACTACATCATGGATCGCGGATACCTGGATTTCGGGCGCCTGTACCGACTCCATACCGCTCGGTCGTTGTTCGTGACCCGCGCCAAGGCCAACTTCAAGTTCCGCCGCCGCTACTCCCATGCGGTGGACAGAACGACCGGACTAGTCTGCGACCAAACTGTCCTGCTGAGCACCTTCTATCCGGCCAAGGCCTACCCCGAACCTTTGCGTCGTATCAAGTTCTTCGACGTCACCACCGACCTGCGGCTCGTATTCCTCACCAACGACTTTGCTTCTCCCGCTCTGACCATTGCCCAGCTCTACAAGCTCCGCTGGCAGATCGAACTGTTCTTCAAATGGATCAAACAGCATCTCCGCATCAAGGCCTTTTACGGCACCAGTCCCAATGCCGTGAAAACACAAATCTGGATCGCCCTCAGCACCTACCTGCTCATCGCCATCATTCGCAAGCGTCTCTATCTCGAGTTGCCGCTCTACACAATTCTCCAGGTCCTGAGCGTCTCGCTCTTCGAGAAAACCCCCATTTTACAGGCCTTTCAGGACATGGACTACATTACTCAGAATAGTGACATTCATAAACAGTTGATATTATTCGACTAACGCTGGGACACTACTGATCCAGTTTCACACTTGAAAGTAGCGTAACTTCTTTTCTGTAAATTCTGGTCAGGCCTGGGTCGGAAAGACAGAGGTCTGGGACAGGATTCTCCAAAAACAGAAACGTCTATCTGGCAAGGAGAATCAAATGAACCCAGACCTGGAAAAGAGAGTACCACGGGAGATCCTGGCGGAGTTGATCGAGGAAGGAACAGAAGCCTTTCGAGGAATCCTGGAGAAGCTGTTCAACGTGGCCATGCAGTTGGAAAGAAGCGAGTTTCTGGGAGCGGAAGCGTACGAGAGAACAGCCAGTCGGCGAGGCTATCGAAACGGATTCAAAGGCAAGCGGATTCAGACTCGAGTGGGAGAGCTGCACTTGGAGATTCCACAGGTGCGTGGGTTGAGGTTTTATCCCAAGTCGCTGGAGAGGGGTTGCCGTTCGGAGAAGGCCCTGAAGCTGGCCATTGCCGAGATGTATGTGATGGGAGTCTCGACGAGGAAAGTCACCGAGATCACGGAGCAGCTGTGTGGGTTGGAGATCTCGGCCACCCAGGTCTCGAGAGTGGCCGGGATGCTGGACGAAGAGCTGGAAGAGTTTCGAAGCCGGGAGCTGGGAGAGTATCCGATCGTGTATCTGGATGCCCACTACGAGAAGGTTCGAAGAGGCGGCAGGGTGCAGGACGTGGCCATCCTGAAAGCCATAGGAGTCAATCGTTTCGGAACGCGGGAGGTGTTGGGTCTGAGCACCAGGATCAGTGAAGCGGAGGTGCATTGGCGAGGGTTTCTGGGAGATCTGCACAAGCGTGGACTGAGAGGGGTCGAGCTGTTTGTCAGTGACGATCACGAAGGACTGAAGGCGGCCAGGCGGGCAGTTTATCCGTCGGTGCCCTGGAACCGTTGTCAGTTTCACCTGAGTAAAAACGCCCAACAATATGCTCGCCGCAAAGAGGACAAGCCCCGCATCGCCCAGGCCATGCGGGACATTTTCGATGCCCCGTCTCGAGAAGATGCCGAGGAGCTCAAGGGTAAAGTCGTCAAGAAGTTCGAAAAGATTGCACCGGAGTTCGTGAGCTGGCTGGAAGAGAACGTGGATGAAGGGCTGACAGTGTTTGATTTTCCGAGGAGCTGGTGGCGAAGGATCCGAACCATCAACGGACTGGAGAGACTGCACCGGGAGATCCGGAGACGAACCCGGGTGGTGGGAATCTTTCCCCACGAAGCGTCGGCGCTGCGGCTCATCTCGGCTGTGCTTGCAGAGATACACGAGGAGTGGTTAACCGGCCGGCAATACCTGAACCTGGCCGGCTGGAAAACACAAGTGGAGCAATTCTTCCCTACAGGCCCTAAAGAAAATTACAGAAAAACGGTTGCTTAACCCACTTGAAACGCATGATTCGTAACTTGTAAGTTGGCTGGAACTCCACTCTTGTGGTAAGGCAGGACAAGGGTTCGCACTGATTAGAAGTAGTAGCGATGTCAGAGTTCTTGGATCACATCACGATCGTTCTGGTGGCGACCCGAAGCGCGGGTAATATCGGTTCTACAGCCCGCGCGATGCAGAACATGGGGCTGAGCCGCCTGAAGCTGGTCAAACCCAGAGAACATCTCACCTCAGAGGCCTTCAAGATGGCATCCCGAGCGGTCGATCTGGTCGAGCAGGCTGAAGTCTACGAAACCCTGGGCGAGGCCGTCGGTGAAGAGCAGATACTCGTCGGGACCACATCAGCCAGAGAACGCCGTACGCACCAACGTGTCTATACCCCCAAACAAATCGCGCCCATCATCCGAGAGTACGCAAAAGCACAGAGAGTAGCCCTCATCTTCGGTCCGGAGAACCGCGGCTTGACCGACGAGCAGCTGGCTCTCTGTCAGTATCTCGCGGTGGTTCCCTCCCACGGTGAGTCTCCGGTTCTGAACGTCGCCCAAACAGTCCTCTTGATGGTCTACGAAGTCTATACGCTAGACCCGGTCGAGCGAACGTCCCAACCGGTCCTGGTAAGCCAGGACCAGCGCGAGGAGATGTTCCAACACATGGAACAAGTGCTGATCCAGATAGGTTTTTTGAGCTCCTCGAGTCCTGGGCCGATCATGAAGTCAATCAGACGCTTCCTAGGCAAAGCGGAGTTGACCGCACGAGACGTTCAGATTGTCAGAGGCATCATGAGTCAGATGGAGTGGTACTCGCAGCAGGGACGCAAACTGCCGGCCCAGCAGATTCGGAAACCCTGAGGCAAAAGGATAATCCCTCTCAGTCGAACTCCATCCTCATCAAGACCAGTCCGGTCAGCAGCTTGGGATAGAAATCGGTCGACTTCTGGGGCATTTTTTCGCCTCTTTCAGAGAGGTCGCGGACCTGGTCCAGCCGGGTTGGGTTGAGAAGAAAGCCTGCCTGGTACCGTCCTTGGCGCACGCCGTTGATGAGCTCCTGGCGATCGCGAAAATAGTCGACATATTTCTGGCTGGCCACCTCCTCGGCGCCAATTCCCAGATAGGCCTTGAGGATTCCCTCGTGCAGGATATTGACATCCAGATCCCGGGCAGGGCCGCTCAGGTCGGGCATGAAGGATCTACTGTCTGCCATCTCCTCTCTCAAACGTAGTAGGTGGATACTCCCGGAACCGCTCACTAGAGCCAGATACTGTCCCCCTTCACTTATCTCAGCCTCGAGCCCATCCACATCCTCCATCGGCTCGACTTGAAAGGACTGGGAGAGGTCGCTGAGCAGTTTCTGGGCATTGAAGTCGGGTAGATTCCTCAAGGCCCGGTGCGTTGCCAGAATCCTGAGCGAGGGGCTTTCCATGTTGAAGAGGGCAATCATCCTCTTGTCGAAACTCTCCGGCGCAGTTTCTCGGAGACCGTGCTCCAAACATTCCTGCTGAAACAGAACAGAGGTCTGGAAACGATGGTGTCCGTCGGCGATATAGAATCGACTGTCCTCGAGGCCGGCTCTGACCTGATCCTGAGTGGCTTGATCCGATAGAGACCAGAGCCGGTGCGAAACACCATATTCATCGACCACATCGATTTCGGGTTCCCGCCCGACGATGGCCTGCGACAGGATCTCGTCTACTCGCATCGACGGCTGCGAGTGAAGCATGAAGATGAGGCCTTCGTTGGAGCGGGTCTGCCTGATCAGATCGAGCCGATCCTGTAAGGGAGCTTGCAGAACTCTCTCGTGCCCTCTCACCGTGAGGTTGGAATCTTCAAGGGAGGTAAGACAGATGAAGCCCAGGCGCGAGACACGACCGCCATCTAGATCGAACACCTGTTCGTAGGGATAAATGCAGGGCTCCCCCTCCTGCTTCATCACCCCATCCTCAATCCAATTGGAAAGATGCTCTCCGGCCTCCTCGTAGTTAGCATTCTTGATCACCCTGGCAATGTTGTGAGGATGTCGTTGCAGGTACTCTTCCAGCATCGACGAAGTGATTTTATCGTAGGGCTGGGTCACCACATCCTCCAGTCTTCCGATCCGGCTGGAGTCATAACGATAGCCCCTGAATGGAAAGACTCGTCCCATGGAGCTGATTCTATATAATGGGCCACCGAGATGCTACGCGGCCCAGGGATGTCCTTGACCCGCTAGCCGTTCTCTGCTGAAGCGCAGGAGGATCGCTTGCGTAGCGCGGAAACCCTGGCTCGAACCTATCCAATTTCCATCATCATTCCGGCCCACAATGCGATGCCCGGGGTGTCGCAGTGTCTGCAGGCGCTAGTGGAAAACAACCTTGCTGAGACGCAGATCATTCTGGTTGACGACGGATCCTCGGATGGGACCTCCTCGGCACTCGACAATTTCTCGGCTCTTGATGTGCCTGCCCAGTGCATCCGGATCGATCCTCAAAGTGGCCCGGGAGCCGCCCGCAATAAGGGTCTTGAGTCCGCCCACCATCCCTACCTGCTCTTCCTGGATGCCGATGTGGTACTTCCCGCACGGAGCCTCGACTGGCTCCGGGAGAGCCTGGATCTGTACTCTCACCGGACAGAGGTAGGAGGAGTTTTGGGGACCTATACCGAGAACCTTCCAACCGCCGACTTCTGGACCAACTTCAAGAACCTGACCACCTGTTTCCTGTACCGGACCACCGAGACCCTCAGCCCCTTTGTCCACACCCCAATCTTCTGTGCGCGCAAGGAGCTGATAGAAGAGGCGGGCGGATTCGACTCGGGCCTGGCTACGACCGAGGATTTTCAGCTGGGCTTGAATCTGGGAACGATGGGCTACCGCTTCGTTATCGACCGCCGGGTTCAAGGCTTGCATTTGAAGCGATACTCCTTGAAAGGGATCCTGTTGGAGGATAAGCGGCGGATTCGAGACCTGCGAAAAGCGAAGCCGAAGGAAGAGCAGCGCCGATTCTACTATCGCGCCCATCGATGGGGCCGGATCGCCTCGGTCGCGCTTCCTCTTCCCATCCTGGTTCTGGGTGGCCTCGGCCCCTGGGTCCCGGCCTCGGCACTCGCAGCGCTGCTGCTGCTCGCCCTATTCTGCGGTTTTAATCTCCGCTTCCTGAGGTATTGCCGGCAGAGGTTGGGCTGGGGCTTCGGCATCAAGGTTTCCTTGTTTCTTTTCACAGAAATGCTGTGGGCCTCGTTCTGCGTTGCATCCAGCTTGATCCGACGGGCCTGAGATGTTCATCAAGAGGAGATTTTGCTGTTGTCCGGCTCGCTCCCGCCTTCGTCGTCCTCGACGGCCGGAACTTGGGCCTATATTGCTGACAGGTCGCGTGTTGAGCGCCCTCACCCTTGCCCTTGCCTTCGCCTTCAAACTTGCCTGTGCCTTTGCCTTCTTCTTGCCTGTCCAGGTTTCTTCCCGCCTATCCAAAAACAATCTTGTCCCGCGTTTCTCCAACCGAGAGCGTTGTTGATAGACAATGGCAAGATCAAAAAACACTGGAGTGCCTCCCCTGCAATTCGAGCATCAGCGCTTCAAGGTCTACGAGTCGGCAGGCGTTTTCGTGACCCGGGTCCACGAGTTGACCAGCGCCTTACCCCCGGGCAACGCGACTCTCTCAGAGCAGCTGCGTCGTGCTTCTATCTCAGTCTGTTTGAATCTCGCCGAAGGGGCCGGCGAATTCCGGTCCAGGGAGAAGGCCCGCTTCTACAGAATCGCCAGGCGTTCTGCGACGGAGTGTGCAGCGATATGAGACCTTCTGCGGCGTTTGAATGCGGTTGCGGATGGGGATCTGAGCCCAGGGGAGCAGATCCTGCTTGAAATCGTTTGTCTGCTGACCGGGTTGATCAAGCGCCTGGATGCAGGGAAGGGATGAGGTCAGGTCAAGGGAGCAGGCAAAGGCACAGGCAAGTTGGAAGGCAAGGGCAAGGGTCAGGGCGCTAGCCCGCATTTCTCACACCCGGTCGTCGCGAGAGGCCGAAAGCGCCGTCCTGGCAAGGCTTGCGACCGAGGCCCCCGCAGTCGTACTCGTGCAGTACGTCGAGGAGGCCGAAGGAGCGTAACGCAGTCAGGGCGGATGATTGCGGCCTCGTAGCAGACTGGGTGTGAGAAATGCGGGCTAGACAGGGACGCCGCTGGAGCGGCCCTTCGAGGATTGGCTTAGCTTAACCTTGCTGGTCTGACAGCGATTTGTTGTGTCAGACAAGAGAAACACAACCCCAGGCATTCTGCGGTCTACACCAACGTTATCACTTTCCTGTCGTGCACCCTGCTTCGGGGGGCACATTCCCTTTACAAGCGGGATCGTTTAAAATCTGGGTTTAACTCGCTCAAGAGGATCCGCCATGAGTCGGCGACTAGCCATCAGCTTTCTGTCCTTCTTCGGGCTTCTTCTGTCCTTTGCCTCGTCCCCTTCCCTGAGTAGATCCAACAAGGAGAACCGCTCCAGCCTACCGAGTCCGGTGACCGGCGACATTGATTTCACCCGAGACATCCGACCGCTGCTGGTCCGAGAAGTGCTTCCAATGCCACGGTGACGCCATGGCAATGGGTGGGCTTCGCTTGCACACCCGCGTGGACCTGTTGAAGGGAGGCGACAAGGGTGCGGTCGTGGAACTCGGGAACAGCGCTGCCAGCCGCCTGATCCACATGGTAGCCGGTCTGGACGAGATGAAGATGCCGCTCAAGGGAGATGCTCTTACTGATTCCCAGGTAGGACGCCTCCGTTCCTGGATCGATCGAGGCCTCGAGTGGCCTGTGAGCGATGGCGAGAGTGCTCGTCACTCCTCAGAGGCCGGATCGGAGCACTGGGCCTTTCAATCCATCCAGCGTGCTCCAGTACCCGCGGTGCAGCGGTCCGACTGGGTGCGAAATCCCATCGACGCATTCGTTCTTCGGCGATTGGAGCAGGAGGGAATTGAGCCTTCGGCCGAGGCCGATCAGGCTACCCTGAATCGACGCCTTTCCCTCGACCTGTTGGGACTGCCTCCGACCGCACCAGGGTTCGAATCAGAGATCAGCGTTGGCCCTTACGCCTACCAGGGACAGGTAAATCGATTGCTGGCCTCCCCCCATTTCGGCGAGCGCTGGGGTCGGAAATGGCTGGACCTGGCTCGCTACGCCGACAGTGATGGCTTCGAAAAGGACAAAGTCCGACCTCACGCATGGCGCTACCGGGACTGGGTCATCAATGCCTACAACCGGGACTTGCCTTACGACCAGTTTCTCTTGGAACAGCTTGCCGGAGATCTACTGCCTGACGCCAGCATCGAGCAGAGGGTCGCGACCGGCTTTCATCGCAATACCCTGACCAACACCGAGGGTGGAGTGGATCAGGAAGAGTACCGGATCGAGCAGGTAATTGACCGGACCAACACACCGGTGTGGTCTTCATGGGTCTCACGGTAGGCTGCGCCCAGTGCCACTCTCACAAGTACGATCCCCTGTCCATCGCGAGTACTATGAGTTCTTTTCGTTCTTCATACTGCGGTGGAAGAGAATATCCCAGCAGCGCTGGAAAATGAAGTCGTTGCCTACAATCGGACCAAGGCCGTCTGGGAAGCCAGGCACGAAGAACTACTGGCGAGCGCCGTCCAATACCGGGAGCGGCTGACGGAGGCCCTTGTCCAGTCAGGTGCAGCCAAGCTAGCCGAGTGGGAAAAGCGACTCGACTACAAACCCGTCGATTGGAAGCTGTTGGACCCGGCAAGCTTTAGTTCGGCCGGAGGCGCCAACCTGACAAGAGAGAGGATTCGTCTCTCCTGGTCGGTGGCAACAACCCCAAAAACGATATCTACACAATCGTTGCCAACACGGAGCTGACAGGCATCACGGCGGTCCGACTCGACTTGCTGAACCATGAGTCGCTGCCCGATCAGGGACCCGGTCGCGGCGAGGATGGGAACTTTGTCCTGTCCGAGTTGAAGATGCGGGACACCCGCCTGAACGATCCGACCGCGAGCGTGCGGGAACTGCCCTTCAGCGGAGCCCTGGCCAGCTATTCCCAGGAGAGTTTCGATGTCTCCAAAGCCATCGACGACGACCCAGAGACCGGCTGGAGCGTGGGTGGCCCGTTAGGCCGAAACCGAGATCACCAGGCCATTTTCATCCTGAAGCAAAGCGCAGGGCGCAGGGGCGGCGCAACACTCGCTCTGACCCTGGAGCATCGACAAGGTCAAGAACAGAACATCGGTGCCTTCAAGATCTCAGCCACCACAGCAGACCGAAAACTTTTGGACCAGGTTTTACCTCAGCAGGTGGAGCAGGCGTTGAGCACTCCACCTCGGCAACGAACGGAAGAACAGACTTCGGCGATCCACTCTCACTTTGTCAGTGAGGATCCTGGCCTGCGAGAGATTCTGGCTCTGGTAGAAGGTCACAAGCGAGCTGAGCCCGAGCCGCCCGATACCCTGGGCCAGGTCCTTGCCGCAAATCCGGAGCCCCCCAAGACTCACATTCACATCCGGGGAAACTTTCTACGCAAGGGTGAAGAGGTCGAGCCTCGCACACCTGCGGTGCTTCCCGCCCTTTCGTCGATGGGAGCTGTGCCGAATCGCCTTGATTTGGCGCGGTGGATGACGCGTCTGAATCATCCTCTCACTGCGCGAGTCGAAGTGAACCGGATCTGGGAACAGCTCTTCGGGCAGGGCCTGGTTGCCACCAGCGAGGATTTTGGCACCCGCGGCGAGAGGCCGTCTCATCCTGAGCTGCTCGATTGGCTGGCTTCCGAGTTCATGCGACGGGGCTGGAGCCGTAAGGAAATGATCAGGCTGATCGTCGGTTCCTCGACCTACCGTCAGGCATCGCGGCTGCAGCCGGAGCTCGCCGACCATGATCCCAAGAACGTCCTTTTGGCCCGGCAGGGACGCTTTCGGGTGGAGTCCGAGATTACCCGTGACCTGTACCTGTCTGTGGGGGGACTTCTCAATCCGCGCATCGGAGGCCCAAGTGTCCGACCTCCATTGCCTTCCGACATCGCCAACCTGGGTTATGCCAACTCGGTCAAGTGGTCCGAGAGTCAGGGCCTTGAAAAGTATCGGCGCGGAATCTACATCTTCTTCCAACGTACCGTGCCTTACCCCATGCTGATGACCTTTGATAGTCCGGATTCGAATACCAGCTGCGTCAGGCGCACTCGATCAAACACTCCCCTACAGGCCCTTACTTTACTGAACGAGCCCACCTTCGTGGAATGCGCTCGAGCCCTCGGCAAGCGAGTAGTCGAGAACGGGCCAGGGGACGAGATGGGACGAATTCGCTACGCCTTCCGCTTGGCCCTGGGCCGAAGCCCCAGCGATCGAGAGGCGGCGCTGCTGTCCCAGATGTTGGTCAAACAGAAGGGACTCTTCGAGGAAGACACAGAAAGTGCCGAAAAACTTGTCGGCTCCTACCAGCCCTCGGTTGTGGATGCACCCTCGGCGGCCGCCTGGGTAGTCGCTGCACGCACCCTGATGAACCTTGACGAGTTCCTGACCCGGGAGTAAGCACCATGGACCCTTTTGAGGAGCGAATCATCCAGTCCCGACGCGACTTCCTGACCAGTGCCGCCAGTGGTCTGGGAGGCATTGCCCTGAGCGGCCTGCTGGCTCAGAATCGCTTGTACGCCGGCCCAGGGACCGGCGATGGAGCGATCGTTAATCCACTCGCCCCCAAACCTCCTCACTTCGCACCCAAAGCCAAGTCCTGCATCTTCCTTTTCATGGCGGGGGCTCCCAGCCAGATCGACATGTTCGACCCCAAACCCAAGCTGAATGAAATGGACGGGCAACCCATGCCCGAATCGATGCTGGAGAAGGTACGCTTCGCCTTCATCCAGAAGGAGTCCGCTGTGTTGAAGGGCACCGGCGTCAAATTCAATAAGTACGGCGACTGTGGAATGGAGATCTCCGACTACCTCCCCCACATTGCGACCTGCGCCGACGACATAGCGCTGATCCGGTCGATGCACACCGAGACTTTCAACCACCATCCAGGACAGCTCATGATGAACACGGGTGTGCCCACTTTCGGCCGTCCTTCCATGGGCTCCTGGCTAAACTACGGGCTCGGCAGCGAATCTCAAAACCTTCCCGGATATGTCGTCTTGACCGCTGGACGCGGAGCCAGCGGCGGCGCCTCGAATTGGTCGAGCGGATTCCTGCCCTCCACCTACCAGGGAGTCCTCTTCCGCAATCAGGGTGATCCGGTCCTCAACCTGGCCAACCCGGAGGGCCTGCCTCACGAGTGCCAGCGCTACAGTCTCGATACGCTGCGACAACTCAATGAAGAACACCATCGTCTGGCTCGGGATCCCGAGATCCTGGCACGAATCGCATCCTACGAGCTGGCCTATCGAATGCAATCGGCAGCGCCCGAGCTGATCGATCTTGGCAGCGAGGACGAGAAAACGCTGGAGAGCTACGGAGTCAACCGCATCGAAGAAGAGGTAAAGACTCGCGGATATGGAAAAGGCGTCTTTTCGACCTTCTCCCGCAACTGCCTGCTGGCGCGCCGTCTGGTCGAGCGTGGAGTGCGGTTCGTCAACATCTACCATGCCTCCTGGGATCATCATAGCGAATTGGACAAAGGTCTTTCGTTCAACTGCATGATGGCCGACCAGCCGGTCGCGGCCCTCCTCAAAGATCTCAAGCAGAGAGGCATGCTGGACGAAACTCTGGTCATCTGGGGCGCCGAGTTCGGAAGGACACCCCTCGGAGAAAATCGCGTAGGGCGAGATTCCAACACGGGTCGCGACCACCACCCCTACGCCTTCAGCATCTTCATGGCCGGAGGCGGGATCAAGGGTGGACAGGTAATCGGCAAGACCGACGAAATCGGCTGGAACGTGGTGGAGGATCCCATTTCCGTCAACGATCTACACGCAACCGCTCTTCATCTCTTCGGTCTAGACCATCTAGGACTCACCTACCGTTTTCAGGGGCGGGACTTTCGCCTGACCGATGTGGCCGGCAAGGTAGTAGACAAGCTGCTGGCCTAGTACACCCTTAGGGTCTGCGCAAAAATAACTTGGCATTTTGGCATCTCATTTTCACACCATCTTCGGCCGCTCCTCAATCGCGAAATCCTCAACGTAGACCCGGCTACGCCTGCGGTTTCGCTCAATCGTTCGCGGCCAAATCTGGCGCAAATCTGAGCGCCAATTCTACCAAGTTATTCTTGCGCAGACCCTTAGTACCTCTTCTTCCAGTTCCACCAAGTCGGGAGGGACAGGCAGTGATCTCACTCGCCGCATTTCCCACCACGTTCCTGCGGAGCTTCCTTAATTAGAGACCCCGCCCGTCCCGTCCCGAACTCGGAGGCTTGGGAGCCTTGCTAGTAGCAGCTTTCGGGCCAATTCGGGGGAGCGAAGCTAACTACCTCTGAAAAGGTTGTTTAGGAGAAGCGGGGGTCGCAGATTTGAACGGCTCTCCCGGTAGTGACAGCAAAGAAGTCGTCGTGCGCCTCCGACTTCGGCTGCCCTTTACAGTGACCAGCGGAGCCAAGGCAGCGCCTAGCGGATTGAGTTGGCGGCGATTCGGAGAGCACGGCGGGGCTGGAACAGGGTGTTGACACTCATGGCGCATTCGTAGGTGCATTGGCACCCCAGTTCCTTCTGGTAGCGTCGGGCCTGCCGCGCCTGGGCCGCCTTCCAGAGTTCCCCGAAGTCGCAGTCGAAGTCGCGGACGTTTCCCATGCGCTGATCCAGAGTCTCGCAAAGGTAGACCTCTCCGGTCTCGCTGAGAATGCCGATCAGGTCGCCCGCATAGCAAGGCGAGATGCGCTCCTCGGCCGAGGCAGCCTCACCGATGAGCCGATAGGTTTCCTCTTCCTTGGCGATGACCAATCGATCCATCCAAGCATCATCGATCTGGTGCGCTCTTCTGTAAGCGATCACGTCACGGGAAAAGGCCCTGTAGGTTTCCAGATCGACGACTTTCAAGGAAGGGTCCAACGGATCGCCTCGCACCAGCGTAATGGTAATCGCGTCCGGCTGGAGACTTTCGTCCACGAATCGATAGAATTCAGGGAGTCTCTCCTGATTCGCTGCCGACACGGTCAGCGCAACCCCCACCGAAAGATTCGGGAAGGAAGGTTTCAGCTTCTTGAGCTCGACAAGAGTCTCCAGGGCGCGTTCAAAGCTCTTTGGGTTCTGGCGAATACGGTTGTGAACCTCTTCCGGACCATCCAACGACACCCCGGTGCAAACGCGCGCCTTTCTCACCTTCTGCAACAGACTCTCTACCGCGGCAACGGTTCGTGAGACCAGCAGGCCATTGGAAGGAATCTGAATGTTCCGAACCTGGGAATTCTTTTCAAAGCAGGCAGCTATATCAGGAAGGTCGGGCCTCAGGTAAGGCTCGCCTCCAGTAAGTGAAACCGACAGCAGGTTGGGCAGGGAGCGACTAATACGTTCGATCTCGTCCAGCGTGAGCTCGCTTTTTCGCTTGTTGAGCTCTTCCCAGTAAAAGCAGTGGGTACACAGAAGGTTGCAGCGGGAGGTCACGAAGAAAATCAGGTTGACGGGAAGACCGCGCTTGAAAAGGAGGCGACTGGCTATGGAAAGACTGGCCAGGGTCCGGCTGCCCATACGGCGCATGGTAGCACATCCCTGGAAAGGTCGACCCGTGACCGATAGAGGAAAGGTTACACCGCCGAGGCGTCGATCTTCTCGATCCCTGCCTTCCCCTGTTTGGCAGCATCGACGATCAGGGTTCGGCCCAGCAGCATATCGGGGCTGTGAAGCACCTTTCGGATTTCTTTGTTTGCCTCACGCTGCCGAGGATCCGATTCCTTGCGCATGGTTCGAATGGCGAAGAAACGCTGCAGGGGGTAGAAGAGCATCAGGGGGTAACCGGACCTTCGCCACAGATCGGTGGTGGTCCTCTGGATCTTGAAGCCGCTGCTGTGAAGCGCGTAGCGCAGCTGATAGAGCGTCATCGGATTGATATGGTCGAACACGGGAGTATGCGCAAACTCGTTGAGCGGTCTGGGGCAGAGAGAGTAGAACCCAGATAGGAAGTACTTCAAGCGCGAGGCCGAGTTGAGGATGTTGGGGGTGGACAGGATGAGCCGGCCGTTCCGCTTTAGAATCCTGTTGCACTCCCGGATGAAATTGAAGGGGTGCTCCAGATGTTCGATTCCTTCCAGGCAGGCAATGTAGTCGAAGCTTTCGTCCTCCAGGGGGAATGTCCGATCCATATCTATGTGCAGACACTCGATTCCAGAGGCCTTGAAAAATTGGGGATCGATATCCCCAGCGACCACCTCAAAACCCATCTCTTTAAGGCAATGGGACAGTGCCCCCTCGCCCGAGGCCAGGTCCAGAATCCTGCCTCTGGGCAGCTCGTCGAAAAGGTCGAGGATCTTGAAGAAGGTCTTCTCGTGAGCAATAACCTGAAAGCCTTCAGGTTTCTTTCTGCGCTTCTTCATCTGGCCCCCCCTTCCAGAAACACGCGCTAAGTCCTAGCCGCCAGCTAGAGCATTATAATAACCGTTCACTATTCAAGTTGCAGCTTGGTGGGGCCCCGAGCAGTGCTAGCCCGCATTTCTCATCGCCGGTCTACTACGTCGCCGCAATCATCCGCCCTGGCTGCGTTTCGCTCGGTCGGCCTCCTCGACGTACTGTACAAGTACGACTGCGGAGGCCTCGGTCGCAAGCCTTGCCAGGACGGCCCTTGTGACGCCTCGCTACGACAGGCGATGAGAGATGCGGGCTCTAGCCCCATTCGAGAAAGAAACTTTCCGATCAATTGGAGCCTGAAGCGCGAGCGAGGGGTTGGGGATCTGCGAACTGCGCCGTGCAACATTCCAACTGAAGTTTCCGCTTAGGTTCTAACCGTAGAAAGCAGCAGCGTGCCTCCTGCAGCGAAAAGAAGGTTGGGAGCCCAGGCCGCTAGAAGGGGGGAAAGCAGACCGTTAGCACCCAATGCACCAAAAACGCCGAAGGTCCCCCAGTAGAAGATTCCGATCAGCACGCCTGCGGCGATTCCATAGAGAGCTCCCTTGCGACCCATGGTGAACGAAAATGGAATGCCCAGAATAGCCATGATCAGACTGACCAGGGGAAGGGCAATCTTCTTGTGTAGATCGGTTTTCAGATGATCTACCTCGAACCCTCCCTGGTGGAGGTACTGGATATACTCTTCGAGTTCGAGATAGGTCATCTTGCTCGACTCCTTCACCTCACCGGTAAAGTAGCTGGGCTCCTCGGGAAACGAGAATCTTCGGGAGTCAAAGCGCCCGAAGTCATTCGACACGAGATCGTGCTTCCACCCATTTGCGAGGATCCAATCCCGCGACGACTCATCCCATTCTGCTCTCTGAGCATAGACATGCTCCATGAAGCGGCCGCTATTGATATCCAAGCTGTAGATCGAAATCTCCGCAAAGACGTTGCGTTTGGTATCGAAGTGATTGTAGCGATAGAGACGATCTCCCTCACCAAAAATCCAGCGCCGGCCTGCCTGATAATAGGTTTGTATGGGTCTACCCTTGATAATGTTGCGAAGGTTGTCCTGCCTTTGGTTCGCATAAGGCAGGAAGTACTCCTGCAGGACGAAGAGGAAGGCGCTCAGGGCCAGCGTCATCAGCAGGATGGAGGCTGCGGCCCGGTAGATACTCACTCCACAGGCCTTGAGTGCCACGATCTGGCCGGTCTTGTCCAGAAGCCCAAAGGTGATCAGGGTTGCCATCAGAATACAGAGCGGCACGAGTAGCATCAGGATGTGGGGAAGCAGGTAGAAGAAATAGTCCAGGAAGAGGGAGTAGGGAGCCTCATTCTTGAAAACGTCGTCAATCAATTCGAAGAAGGTGAACAGATAGAAGAGCCCCACACAGATGCCCAGCGTGAGCAGCAGGTTGAGCGTAAAAGTCTTCACCAGATAGAGGTCAATCACCCTGGCTGCCCGAGGACCGGCTCGGGGGAGGTGAATTCGATCGGTCAGCTGGCGGGAAATCGTCTGCAGCCGAATACCGATTCTCCGGGCCAGCCTTCGCAAACCGGCAAGAACCCGCCTCACCCCGCCACGATTGTTCGGCGCGCTGACGACAGGGGCGTCGAGAGTGGCATAACGGAGACTGAACAGGGCGAAGATCCCCAACGCAAAGTTGCTTCCCCAGACCCCAACCAGAATAGGAATGACCCCGGTGCGGGACAACTCTACCCCGGTGGCGAATAGCACGTAGTAAATCAGAGCCACCAGAACACTCACGATGAACCCGTAGCCGCGCCCTCCACGATGGCTTCTAGCGCCCAGCGTGACACCCAGGATGGCAAAAATGAGGGAGGAGAGAGGGACGGCCAGACGACTGTTGAGCTCGAGATTGGTCGCCCGTTGGGCCGCCGAATCTCCCCGGCCGAGGTCATCCAACAAGCTCAGTAGATGCTTATCTTCGGGTCCCTTGGGACCAGCGGTGGCCTGTCCGGTAGTGGGGAATCGAAGGGGCACGTCAAGAGTCTGGAATTCGCTGAGACTGTCTCTTCTCTCCGGACTCTCCTGCCCCACCCTGTAGATGGTTCCTTCCTCGAGGTGGAGCTGCAACTGGCTCCCATCAGGTCGGATCAAGAGCTGACCGCGCTTGGCAAGAACTATCCGCCGTTGACCGTCGTCGCTAGTGTCCGACAGGAACACGCCCTTCCACGAGGAGCCCTGTAGATCCTTGTCCGCAACATAGAGGACGCTTCCAGGGAGGTCTTCATTGAAGACCCTGGGCTTGATCTCGGATCGGACCGGTCGCAGTCCCGCGCCGTGCCGAAGTTGGCGTAGGCTCCAGTTTCCTGCCGGCAACAGGAACAGGGTTATCGAGAAGGTAACGAGACTCACCAGAATCCCCACCTTGAGCACGTGATTCACCATCTGGTTGATACTGACGCCGCAAGCACGCATCGCGACTATCTCGCTGTCGGTAGAGAGGCGGCTGAACCCGATCAGGGTTCCGACCAGAAACGATAGCGGAATGCTGAAGGCCAGGATGCTGGGCAGTAGAGAGACTACCGCCTGCAGCACACTCAGAGAGCTGGCGTCTGAGCGAATTAATATCTCGGCCAGGCGTCCGAATTCTCGCGTGAACACAATAAAGGTCATGAAGACCAACGCAATCAACGATGGTCCCGTGATCTCGCGATTGATAAGCATGCGAATCTTCTTCATCGGCGCCTCGAAGCGGCCCACATTCTAGCAGAACCACACCCAGCGCGGGCCACACCACCTCCTGGTTCATGACTACCCAGGGCAGCCTCGTAGGATCTCTGCCACAACCGTGGCGAGACAGATCTTGCCTAGCTCAGGTGCAATTACTGCCCAGTCTGGGTTAGCCGGCTCGGAGGATTCGCCACTTCCGAGGCCGGTTTCCGTGATTTCGAGCATTTGGCATGGGATTTGCTAACTGGGTGCAACTGGAGGTACGACCAGATCATGACCATTATCGATAACAGTGTTTCTACCGTTTCCGACCTACAGCCCGACAGCTTGAGAGGACAATCCTCCCTAGAATCGCGGACGGGTGACTTCAAGTCCGAATTGAGGCAGGCGGTTGGAGAGTTTGAGGGGCCATCGGGCGGCCTGGCCTGGGTCCTCTCCTTCAGAGAATACGATCCCAACGCCAAACCGACCCTGCCCTTGAAAGAGGGAATGCTCATCAGTGCCCTCACTGGATCTCAGCATCCCGGGTACGATGCCATCACCGGAGCCAACTACGAGGTGCCCCAGGGATGGAAACTGACGAGGACACTTGGCGGAATTCCCTACCTGGTCCACATGAACACACTGGAGACTATGCAGGTCCCTTACACCTCCAACCCTGATCCCAACAACACCTACCCGGTACCGCTACTCCCTTCCCCAGGCCCCGGCAGCGGAGAACAGACTTTCTTCTCGGCCTATCGCATTCCGATCTCTCGAGGTCCGGATCCAGTACCAGAGATTGTGAACGATTGGACTACACGATCTGGCAAGGCGATCGAGAACGACAACAATGCGGGAAACCCTTCAGCGTTTGAGTTGAAGACCGAGGAGCCAAAGAAGCAAGGGGCAGAAACTCACCCGATTGAGACGGCACCGAAAGTCAATCTTGGCCAAATCGCCGACTCTTGGATCGCCCGCCTCCTGGACAGGTACCTCGACCAAGATCGTCGGTCCTAGCCCAAGATACAAGCACTGGGTAGCGCCGGCACTCCACAATCCTCACGCCCTTGAAGCATGGAACCAATACCAACCGGAAACTCCCACTAAGCCGAACTTCATTTGCAGAAGTAGCTTTGGCCTCCAGGCCGAAGTCTTCTTCTGAGCCTTTGGCTCGGACGGCGGCCTGGAGGCCACCGCTACGCCGGACCCGAAGTTTCTTTCTCGAATGATCCGGATCCCCCTTGCTCACGCGACTCAGTTTGCCAAGCAGGAGAAACCTTCGAGTACCTAGCCTGTAATTCTGGCGGCGTTTAGTTGGTTTTCTCCGAGAACACCTTCTCGATCTGCTCCTGGAGCTTCTCTCCCACGTGTAGGCTGACCGAATCCGGAAGCTTAACGGAACTCTGAAGCTGCTGTAGGCCTTTCCCCAACTTGATCCCCTGATCCACTTGGGTATGAAGGGCGAGGATGAATGCCTTCTGCCTGGCAAGAAGTGTGGAGTCGCTGGGAGGGCCATGTCCCGGCAGGACCATCTCCACATCCAGCTTTTCCAGCGATGAGATCACTTTGATCCAGGAATGGGTATCGCCATCGCCCATATAATTGTGGGGCCCGTTGACCACGGCATCGCCGGTGAAGAGCGCCTTGTGCCGCGGTAGGTAGGCAAAGCCGTCCCCTCGCGTGTGGGCGGTCCCGAAATGGAGTAGCTCGATCCGCTGGGTGCCATCGTCGATGACCATCCGATCCGGATACGTTAGAACAGGAGGCTGAGGCGAGCTGAGGCCCAGCTTTCTAACATCCTCTCGTTCCTGAGACGCTTCCTTCCACCGCTGCGGCTCATAGCGTTCCAGTTCCTGGAGCACTTTCTCGTGCGCCACCGGGATCGCTCCACTGGCCATCCATACCGGATTCCCGTAGGCATGGTCCCCGTGGTGGTGGGTGTCGAAGACCAATCGCACCGGCTTTCGGCTCACCTTGCGAATGTCGGCCAGGCAGGCCTCGGCTCCGCTGGGAAAGTTGGCATCGATCACCACAATGAAGTCCTTGAAGATTACAAAGCCATTGTTGCAATGCGACTTTCCCTTCAAATCCCCCTGACGAAAATAGACCCCCGGCGCCACTTCCACGACCTGATCGGGACTGGTCGTCGGGACTTTTCGAACCAGGGCGGCGCCCACACTCACTCCCAGCGCCAACAGCGCCAGCAGGAGCGAGACTTTGATATTTCTGCGAATCACCGGCATGGCATTGTCCTCACGATTGTTCAATGAATTGGAGTTTCGAACGTTGCATTCTATCCTGGGCATGGCCATCGATGGTAGGCTAATCGCGGGGGCTGCAGCCGCGAGTTGGTCAGCTGGATGGCAGCCGCCTAAGGTTTTCTTGGACCGATTCAAGGAAAGGGAGCGAACCATGTGGACTGCTCAAATACCCTCAAAGTTGCGCTCATGGCCGCCCTGGAATCACCTCATCTGCCTGACCCTGCTGGCGGCACCTGCACTCGTCGCTACTGAAACAGCAAGGGCTGGCGACATCGTCCCTGCCGGAGCCAAGCTCGAGAAGCTCTTCGAAGGCGGGTGCGAGCTCACCGAAGGGGCAGCTTCTGCGCCTGATGGCTCGATCTATTTCAGCGATATCACCTTCACCTATAAATGTAAGGATGAAAAAGGGGCCAAGGAAGCCGGCCACATCTGGAAGTACGATCCCAAAACCGGAAAGACCTCAATCTTCCGCTCGCCCAGCGGCATGTCCAACGGGATCAAGTTCGATGCCTCGGGGAACATGATCGTGGCCGAGGGTGCCGATTACGGCGGGCGCCGTGTCATCCGTACCGATATGAAGACCGGCAAGAGCTACATCATCGCCGGCCTCTACGATGGGCGCCCTTTCAATGCTCCCAACGACATCACCATCGACGAGAAGGGTCGGATCTACTTCAGCGATCCCAGATATCTGGGTCATGAGGCGGTGGATCAGCCCACAATGGCGGTTTATCGAATCGATCCCGACGGATCGATTCATCGAATCATTACTGACGCCGGAAAGCCGAATGGCGTCGCAATTTCGCCGGATCAGAAGAGCCTCTACGTCGTCAGCAACGACAACGGCCTGGTGGGCTTCGACCGACTTCCCGAGAATGCACAGTCGCACAAAGGCCGTATGGCCCTGCTGGCCTACGATCTCGCCGCTGACGGCAGCGCCCGGTCCAGGAAGGTCCTGGTGGACTATGCGCCCCAGGATGGCCCCGACGGATTGGTAATGGACGTCGAAGGCAATCTCTACGTTGCCGTCCGCGACACGACACGGCCTGGGATCGGCGTCTACTCCCCGGAGGGAGCGGAGCTGGCCTTCATTCCGACCGAGCTACCTACCAACGTAGGATTCGGACGCGGCTCGGAGAGGAAGACGCTCTACATCACAGCGGGAAAGAGTCTCTACAGAATCCGGCTCAACAAGGCCGGGTACGAGCTGCCGTCCAGATAGAACACAAAAACCTGTACGGTCTCCACCCTTGCCCTTGCCTTTGCCCGGACTGACTTTCGTCCGGCGCTTTTTCTGTCCTGAAAAGACCCTGTTCGGAAGTTTTGCCAATGCTGACCGGGTCGGTCAAGAACCCTTATGCAACCGAAGGATGAGGGCAAAGGCAAAGGCAAGGGCAAGGGGAAGATGGGGGTACCGCCACTAACCCATCATGTCCTGCACGTACCTCACGATCCCGATTGCTGGTATTACCGTGAGCACGATACCTGCTACCAGGATACCGATCCTTAGGGGTGGCCTCATCTGTAGTTCGGTGGGCAGCTGTGTCCGATCCGCCCACAACATGGCGAAGCACCAGAGGCCGCAGGTCAAAGCGGACCCCACCAGAGCTGCCGGGGTAATGATGAAGACTGGATCTCGTTCCAGTAACCAGAGCAGCCCCAAACCTGGGCCCACACACCAGAGCAGCGTCCAGAATCGGAAGGTTCTCAAGGGAACCTTCCTGAGCCTGGGTAGAAGTGCCACCAGGCATTCCCGGGTGGTCCGTGTGTAGAGTTCGTAGGCCCCATAGATGGTCCCGAAGAAGGCGAAGAAGATCCCGGTCTTGTAGATGAAACCCATCAAGGTTTGAACCAGGTGGCTCTGATCGGGACGGACCAGGTATTCAGACTGCATCGTCAACAGATCGAATCCGCTCGGCACAAGCTGCCTGGGATAGAGCACGGTTGCTCCCAGGATTCCGAAACAGAGGGTAAACACGAAGATGCAGGCGAAGGACACCGAGACGTCAATACGAGGGGCCCGAAGCCAACTCAGCCCCCGCGCCAGATTCTCTTCGCTCTCTGAAATCGTTGCTGGCCCAGGCTCATCGGAATCACGACTCAGCCCGAGCAGCCCCCATCCCTTCTCTCTCAGCATCCCCACATATCCCAGATAATCCTGGGTACCACCGCCCAGGGCTCCCAGATAGGTGACCACCTCTACCAGAGGACTCCGTCCCCGAAACTCGGTGAACCTTTTCAGCAGCCAGGGCTCATACGCAGGCCGGGTCGGAACCAAGGTCCCGGTCAATAGTGCCATCAGGTCTGGACTGGAGACCACCGCCGCCATCACCATGCAGAAGAGCAGCATCGAAATCAGCACGGTTTGAACCTTCTCCAGGAAGCCGTAACTCTGCAGCCAGGTGAGCGCGACGGCGACCACGACGAACAAGGTCCCCCAGAGGCGACCGTAGAAGACGAAATCGTCATGCTGGGTCTGACTCGGAAATCCCACCACCCAGTTGGTGAACTTTCCCAACATCTTGGGCAGACCGCCACCCACCCAGAACGGCATCCAGATTATGGTCATGGCCGAGATGAAGACCACGAACCAGCCCCTGGGACCCGGTAGCTCCATCCAGCTCTCCAGCGGATGCCGTCCGGTGAGCGTGATGAAGCGACAGCCGGAATAGACCTGTAGGCCCTTGAGTAGCGCACCCACCAGGAAACACCAGAAGAGGGAATACCCGAAAATGGCGCCCCCTCGGGAGGCAAAGACGGTTTCGCCGCTGCCAATGGTGACCGAAGCGATGATGGCACCGGGACCGAAGAGCTTCAGCATGCCCATCAAGGACCGGTCGCGAAGTCCAGGCGTCAACTCGGGGTAGACTGCTGGGGTCTGATTCATAGGGAATTCCCTAGCGTGAGCGAGGGATTCTATCCTCTGCGGCAAGGGGGGTCAATGCGCCCGGGGGGCACTCGCTTTCGGGTTGGGGTTGTGTTTTCCTATTAAGGGTTCGTTCCAGAATAACTTCGCAGAGTTGGCGCTCAGATTTGCGCCAGATTTGGTCGCGAACGATTGAGCGAAACCGCAGGCGTAGCCAGGTCTACGTTGAGGATTTCGTGATTGAGGAGCGGCCGAAGATGGTGTGAAGATGAGATGCCAGAGTGTGAAGTTATTCTTGAACGAACCCTAAGGGTAAAGCGTTGATAGGGATAAGCAAAATGAGAATCGTTACCGGAGCCATTAGCCACGAAAGCAGTACTTTTACGCCCGTCCCGACCACCCGAGCCAGTTTCGGAGACCGTTTCGGCAAACTCAGCCCCGATCAGATCATTCCCACCTGCCGCGGTGCCAACATTCCCACCGGCGGCTTCATCGCGGGCGCCGAGGCTCATGGATTCGAGCTGATCCCTACCGTTTTCGCCGAAGCCCACCCCAGCGGACCTGCCCCCCGCGAGGTTTTCGATTCCATCTTGAACGATATGCTGAGATTGATGGAGGCGGCTGGCCTGGTAGACGGAGTCCTATTGGAGCTCCACGGCGCCATGGTGGCAGAGGGCATCAGCGATGCTGATGGACACATCCTGCGTGCGGTGCGCGAGCTTGTGGGAGACAACATTCCGATCGTGGCCCAGCTGGATATTCACTCCAATGTATCCCCTTTGATGGTCGAGGCGGCCGACGTGCTGATCGGACGGGAGACCTATCCCGAGGTCGACATGGCAGAGCGTGGTAGGGAATGCGCAGACGTCCTGGATCGGATCCTGAAGGAAGGCCTGAAGCCAACTATGGGCTTGTGCCAGCTTCCCATGATCTGGGGCATGAATCAGGTCACCGCCCATCCGCCAATGAAGCAGGCAATCGAGCGGCTGCACGAAATCGAATCACGGCCGGGTGTAATCTGCGCCTCAATCGCGACCTCCTTTCCACTGGCTGACATCCCTGAAATGGGCGCGTCTGTCCACCTGGCCACCGACGGGGATTCAGTCGCTGCCGAAGCCCTGGCGGGGGAGCTGGGAGCCTGGATCTTCGAGCGGCGGGCAGACTGGCAGCTGCCCACTCCCAGCACTCGTGAGGCCTTGAAGAAAGCCGACATGATCGGAAGCTACCCGGTGATCTTCGCCGACCGCAACGACAATCCTGGCGGTGGCTCTCCGGGGGACAGCACCGGCGTGCTGAGGGCGTTCCTGGAGGCCGGCCTCAAAGATGCGTGCGTCCTCTACATCGTCGACCCGGAGGCGATTGCCCTCTGCTTTGAGGCCGGAGTAGGAGCCACCTTCACGCTGGATGTAGGGGCAAAATCTACGCTCTTGCAGGGCGAACCCGTTCGGATGGAAGCCGAAGTGGTAGCGCTTTCCCAGGGCGAGTTCCGCTATAGCGGAGCGATGTACAGCGGCTTGATCGGAAACATGGGTCCATCGGCTTATATCCGTCACGGGGGGATCCACGTGGTCCTGGTGACCACCCGGGAACAGCCCTTCGACACCGCCTTTTCGCATACTCTGGGACTGTACCCGGAGAGGATGCGCTACATCGGCGTCAAGTCCGCGGCCCACTTCCGAGCGGGATTCGAGTCCTGGTCAAAGCAGATCTTCGTGGTTTCCGAAAGCAGCGTCCATAGTCCGGAACACGTCGAGTACCA
This sequence comes from Acidobacteriota bacterium, assembly GCA_965218775.1. Lineage (GTDB taxonomy): Bacteria > Acidobacteriota > UBA6911 > RPQK01 > JAJDTT01 > CAUZIZ01. Next base: position 264,150 of record CBDCLS010000004.1, read on the forward strand.
CCACCTCGGCCGCGAAGTGTATCCCCTTCAGGACCCCGTCTTTTCTCCTTGATCCGCCTGGTTGCGGAAACCATCACGTCACAATGAAGATCGATAGTCATCAGCACTTCTGGAAGTACAACCCGGAAGATTTCGGCTGGATGGGCGAGGCGATGAATCGGGTTCGGCGAGACTTCCTCCCCGACCACCTGCAGCAGGAAATATCTGCAGTGGGTATCGACGGCGTGGTAGCGGTCCAGGCTCGTCAGAGTCTGGTGGAAACCGAGTGGCTGCTGGACCTGGCTGCCGGTTACCCGTTCATCAAGGGCGTAGTGGGTTGGGTCCCGCTGATTTCCTCCTCCCTCGAGCGGAAGCTGGAGCGGCTCTCCCCCGATGATCGCCTCAAAGGCGTCCGCCACGTCCTGCAAGATGAGACGGACGACGACTACATGCTTCGGGAGGATTTCAACCGGGGGATCAACGCACTCGCACCCTTCGATCTTATCTACGACATCTTGATCTTCGAACGCCATCTACCCCAGGCAATTCGATTCGTGGACCGCCACCCGCAACAGATCTTCGTCTTGGATCACATTGCCAAACCCCGCATTGGGGAAAGGCTCCTCTCACCCTGGAAAGCCAACATTGAGGAACTCTCAAAACGACAGTACGTCTATTGCAAGATCTCAGGCATGGTAACTGAAGCGGACTGGGAAACCTGGTCGGAGCAGGATTTGAGAGTCTATCTGGATGTCGTCCTGGAGGCCTTCGGTCCCGAGCGCCTCATGTTCGGCTCGGACTGGCCACTCTGTTCCCTGGCCTGCGAATATGGGGCCTGGTTCGACCTCATTTCCAGGTTCATCACTCCTCTTTCCGAGTCCGAGCAGGGTCGGATCCTGGGAGAAACCGCCACCGAGGTGTATGGTTTGTGATCCGTCGTCTTCTTACCCTTGCCCTTGCCTTTGCCCGTGCCCTTCTCGCACCTCCTCTCAAGGTTGGATCAAGACTCTTGACCAACCGGGCAAAGGCAAGGGCAAGGGCAAGGGCAAGGGTGATGCGCTAGACGGGTCAGAATCGCCATCCTTGACAATCCCAGGACCGTTGTGAGTCAATCGGGTCTTAAACCATGAGTTTGAAAGTGCTATTAGCCCTGCCCATCCGTGAGGGCAACAACTTTCAGGTCTCCCCTGACCTGGGACTCCTGTATCTGGGAACGGCCCTCGAGGCCAGTGGTTTCCAGGTGACGCTGCTGGATTGTCCCAAGGAGCGGTTCAGCTTCCAGGACTTCCGGACCTTCGTCAAAGAGAACGAGTTCGACGTAGTCGGCCTGCGCTGCTTCAGCCGGGACCATAACTACGTCGATCATCATCTCAACATCGCCAAGGATGTGAATCCCAACATCCTAACCCTGGTGGGAGGTCCTCATCCCTCCGCCCTCCCCGAATTCGTCCTGGCAGGAATGTCGAACCTCGACTTCGCCTGGAAGTCTGAAGCCGAGGAAGGGCTCCCTCTGCTTCTCTCCCTGTTTGGACAGCACGGACTCGCGATGCCGGAAGCCAATCTGAAGGAGATCCCCGGCCTGGTCTGGCGCAGTCGCGAAGAGGATCAGATCGTCACCAATCCAGTCAGCCTTGGGAAGGACCTGGATGCCTTCGGCCTACCACGATGGGAGCTGATGCAGCCCGAGACCTATCCCGGTTTCATCTGGGACGAATACTACCCCGTCTACACGACTAGAGGCTGCCCCTATCCCTGCACCTATTGCAATGCCCCGAATCTTTCCGGACGTAAGCTGCGCCATCGCAGCGTGGAAGGCCTGATCGAAGAGCTGACGATGCTCAAACAGAAGTACCAGACCCGGCGCTTCAGCATCATCGACGATGAGTTCACGCTGCACCGGAAGTTCACGATCGAGTTCTGCGAGGCCATGATCGACGCCGGCCTGGACCTGAAGTTCGATTGCCCCAACGGCGTCAGCATCGATTCACTGGACCCAGAACTGCTGCAGCTCATGGAGGCCGCCGGCTGCGAATCGCTGGCTGTGGGAATCGAGTCTGGAAGCGAACGCATCCAGGAAATCATCAAGAAGCGCACCACCGTCGCCAAGATCCGCGAGCGGGCGGAGATGATAGCCGGGTGCAGCGGCATCAAGATCACGGGTTACTTCATGATCGGCTTTCTGGACGAGACTGAAGAAGAGATTCGGGAGACGATAAAATTCGCCACCAGCCTGCCCCTGGTGCGAGCCAACTTCAACGTGGTGATCCCGATTCCTGGTACGGAAATCTTTGATGAGTGTCTGGAAGCGGGCAGGCTGAAGGTCGAAGAAATCAACTGGGATCAGTACACCAGTGACCAGATCGCCTTCGAGCGGAACCACATCTCCAGCAAGCAATTGCTTCGACTCCAGCGGCAGGCCTACCTACGATTCTACGGAAGACCCCAACTGGTATTCCGACTGGCCAAGGACAGCGTCCGAGATAGGGAGGTAGTCTGGGCGAGCGTGCGTAAGCTCAAGATGATCCTCTGGCGCAACAACCCCCGCAACTTCGTCCCCATGTACCTGCGCGAAGCCCTACCCTAGTGCTCCAACCGAATCCTTCGAAATTCGCTTTTTCGATATTCTGCGGTTCAGCATTCATCAGTTGCCTTCTCCGGAGCAAGGAAAAAGGCTGAATCACAAACCGCAGAACACCGAACATGCGAACTCCGAAGGCGGGCACAGTGATGAAGTTTCACGCTGGTAGCTTCTTATCCAGTCGTCCTTGGCCGCCTCAAAGGACGGGAAGAGGACAGTGAAAATTTGCGGCGCCGTTCGCTCACTCCCGCTACTGGCCATCTTGATTCCATTCCCGGTCAGCTGTGCAAACCAGGGACTCGAGGACCGAATCGATTGGGAAGCGTTCCTGGGCCGCCACGACCTGTTGTGGGATCGACTCCCCACGGAATGGTACGAGGCCCCCTTCCTCGGCAACGGCATGATGGGGGCCATGATCCTCAGGGATTCCAAGAAAGGTCTTCGGCTACAGATCCATCGTAGCGACGTCCAGGATCATCGTGACAACAGCTACGGCTCCACCCCTTACAGCAGGCCGCGGCTACCCATAGGTCACTTCACCCTGGAACCGGTCGGAGAGATCACCGGAGCCAACATGCATCTCGATCTCTGGAACGCCGAGCTCCGGGGTGAGCTGATAACGGACATCGGTCGGATCGGCTTTATTGCCATCGTACACAGCGATGAAATGACAATCATGGTCCAACTGAATCCCAGTCCTGGCGAAGAGGGCTGCCGCTGGCAATGGCGCCCGGCCAGAGCCGTGAGCCCGCGCCAGGCCTACGGCGGATGGAGACTGATGCGAGACTACCAGCCCAATCCCAACCACAGGATGGACCAGGTCGACGGCGTCCGCATGAGTGTCCAACCATTGCTGGTCGGGGGTGAGACGGCAACCGCCTGGTCCGAGGAACTCGACGACGACAAACGCACACTTTACGTCACGGTTGCCCACAGCTACCCCGAAAAAACCGCGAAACAGGAGGCAGCCGCAACCATCCAGCAAGTGACGGCAAGCGGCTTCCAGGAGCTCCTCGCGAGCCATCGATCCTGGTGGCACCGATACTACCCGGCCAGCTTCCTCTCAATCCCGGACACCCGACTCGAGGGTTTCTATTGGATCCAGATGTACAAGCTGGCTTCGGCGACCCGCGGCGACCGGGCACTGATCGACAATCACGGCCCCTGGCTGCAGAAGACACCCTGGCCGGGCGCCTGGTGGAACCTGAACGTGCAGCTCAGCTACAGCCCTCTTTACACCTCAAACCGCTTGGAACTGGCGGAATCCCTGGGTCGAACCCTGGATCGGAACTTCCAGAATCTGGTCAACAACGTCGAACCCGAGTACCGGAGGGATTCCGCCGGTATCGGTCGCGTCACCACCCAGGACTGCATTGGTAGGGTAGGCGTCCCGGGCCGGACCGATCGGGGCCAGTTCGAGGTACCTGAAGTGGGCCTCTTGCCCTGGGCCTGTCACAACTACTGGCTTCAGTATCGCTACTCCATGGACGACAAGTTACTGAGGGACCGGCTTCTGCCCTTGCTGCGCCGCAGCATCAATTACTATCTGCACTTCCTGGACGAGGACGAGGAGGGCAAACTGCACCTCCCCTCGACCTACTCACCGGAATACGGCATCGCACCCGATAGCAACTTCGATCTAGCACTGCTGCGTTGGGGGTGTGCCGCCCTGATCAAGGCCTCCCACAGGCTCGGGATCGAAGATCCGCTTCTGGACACCTGGCGGCAAACTCTCGAAAAACTGAAAGAATATGCCGTCGATGACAGGGGTCTCATGATTGGACGAGACGTGCCGTTGGAGCGTTCACACCGCCACTACTCTCATCTGTTGGCGATCTATCCGCTGTACCTCCTTAACTGGGAGCAGCCGGCGAATCAGGCTCTGATCGAGAAATCACTGAATCACTGGCTCAGCCTGGACGAGGCTCACCAGGGCTACTCCTTCACCGGAGCGGCCTCCATTCTGGCTTCCATGGGGAAGGGAGATGAGGCCTACCAGTACCTGAAGGGCCTGATCGAAGGCACCCATCCCAACTACGGGGACTTCATCAAGCCGAACACCCTCTACCAGGAGGCAGGGCCGGTTATTGAGACTCCTCTCTCTGCAGCTCAGTCACTGCAGGAGATGCTACTTCAGAGCTGGGGCGGAAAGATCCGCGTCTTTCCAGCAGTCCCCGATGGATGGCACGATGTAGTGATCCACAACCTCCGAGCCGAGGGGGCATTCCTGGTGAGCGCCGCGAGGAGAGGTGGGCAAACCCAGTTCGTTCGCCTTCTGAGTCTCGCAGGTGAGCCCTGCCGGTTGAGAGTCGATCGTGGAGTTGATCTGCGCATGGCAACCGGCAAGAAGATTCCCCTCAATCCCGTAGGTGGTGGCGAATGGGAAATCGGCCTTGAAAAAGGTGAGGAGATCATCCTGTACGCTGGCGACGAACCGCCAAAGTTAGCCATCGCTCCGCTATCTCCGAACCCGGATCAACTCAACTTCTACGGTCTGCATTAGGGTATCCGAGCAGATTTGAGAGGGAGAAAGCGGCTTCGTTAGGGACTCTAGGCGCTGTGCCAGACAACAGGACATTCCCCAAAAATTGAGGGTGAATTCTCTCAAGTAGTTGAGAACAAGAGAGTAGGGCGATAAGGGAAGTGGGATGGGTTGAAATTGGGAGAAAATGGGGGAACTGTCGACCCCCAAAAGTGTGGGTCCCTAGCGCTTAGACTGGTTGGCGGAACTCCAAACCTAACAACCAATTAAGCGGAGGGACCCAGATGCATGATGCCAAAGTAGCGTGGAAGATTCGAGAGCAGCTGAGAGAATTTTCGGGGAAGGTCTCTGAAGGATTACCGAAGACCGCCGCTCGTTTGATCCGGGAGGTGCTCTACGGGATGCAGTGTCGGGCGTCGGTCCGGCTCAGCGAGATTGCGCGAGCACTGGAGGAGGAGATCGCTCTGAAGAAAGTCATCGAGCGGCTGAGCCGCCAACTCAACCGTCAGGGATTGAGAGGAGCGGTGGGAAAGAATCTGCTGGAGTTGGCGGCCTGGCGGGTGGAGAAGGAGACGCTGTTGATTGTGGACCCCACGGATGTGAGTAAGCCATATGCCCGGAAGATGCAATACCTGGCGCGGGTCCGGGACGGCTCCCGAGGGGAGATCCGAGATGGATACTGGTGCTGTGAGGTGGTCGGAGCGAGGCGGGGGAGTGCCGAGGTGCTGCCGTTGTACCAGGAGCTGTACTCGCAGAAAGCGCCGGACTTTGTGAGCGAAAACGACGAGATCCTCAAGGCGATTGGGCGAGTCTCCAAAGCCACCCAAGGGCGAGGGATCTGGGTGATGGACCGGGGAGGGGATCGGGAGGAGATCCTCGAAGTCCTGCTGAAGCGGGGACACCCGTTCCTGGTGTGCCAGCGGGGGGATCGTCACCTGATCTCAGGGCGCAGCAAGAAGAGCGCCGAGGAGTGGGCGCGTGGTTGTCGGCGCCGCTACCGGGAAGTCGTGATCAAGGAGACGAGTGCGGGGGAGAAGGTCTACCGGTTGGAGTTTGGGGCCCGAGGGGTGCGTTTGCCCGGTTTCGACCAATCGCTGTACCTGGTGGTGGTGGATGGCTTTGGCCCCCGTCCCCTGATGCTTCTGACGAACCAGACGGTCAAACGCTCGCGCAAGAGCCAGTGGCGGGTGGTCGAGAGCTATCTGAGCCGCTGGCGTGTCGAGGAAACGATCCGATTTATCAAGCAGAGCTACGAGTTGGAAGACATCCGTTTGCTCAAGTATGAGCGCCTGCGCAATATGGCCGCCTTGGTCATGATCGCCGCCTTCTTCGCCTGTGTCTATCTGGGTAAAAGGGCCAAGCTGGCCCTTCTGGTCCAACACATCGAGCAGGCAGCCAAACGGATCTACGGCATCCCGGAGTTCCGCTTCTATGCCATAGCCGATGGCATCAAGCAGCTCCTATTCGGCCGCCACAGCGGGATTGGCGGGGCTCGACCCGATCCCAGCTCCCGTCAGCTGTCCCTGCTTCCTCTGGGCCTCTGAAAAATGGGGAATGTCCAGGCCAGACAACTATTGACGGGGCAAACCCGTTGACCTTAAGCTGGTGACCTCCCCAAGCCCGGGTGGCGAAATTGGCAGACGCACAGGACTTAAAATCCTGAGGAGGGTCACCTCCGTGTGGGTTCGAGTCCCACCCCGGGTACTTTTTTTCAGTGAGTTAGAGGAATTGGTCGGCCTGCATGTCAACCCGATCTGTGTCGATGTCTTCCATTTGTCTCCCACTGATTTCCAGTGCGTGTGCCCTCCGAACGGCTTCAAAGGCTTCGGGAGCGACGTGCGCGCAACGCATGGTCGTTTGGATCGTACTGTGCCCTAATAGCTGCTTGACGATCCGCAAGTTCAAGCCAAACTGGGATTTCAGCAGTAGACCTATCGGTAGGCCTCGATCCGATGAGCTATCACGAGGACCAGGACGACGACCCTCTGGTCCTCGATCCGGCAGACCAACCGATAGTCGCCGACGCGATACCGCCAGAGCCCTGTTCGTGAACCCGTCAGGGCGCGCCCCAGGCGGCGCGGATTCTCGGGCGTGGTGATACGATCCCTGAGGAAGGTGAGGATTCGATTCTGGACCGACCGGTCGAGTCGACGCAGCTCGCGCCGGGCCCGGTCGTCGACCTCAACCCTCCAGATCAGTGTCTCCCTCCAGGTCTTCCAAGCTCCATCTCTTGGCGGGATTCTCCAGGCGCTCGATCGCGAGGTATCGATCTTCCATCTCGTCTAGGTGCTCCAGCAGGGCTTCGCGAGCGTAGTAGGACTTCGTCCGCCCGGTTCTGGCGGCCAACTCCTCTAGACGTCTTTCTGTGTCGGGATCGAGCCTGATCGATAGCATATTCCGATCATACGTGTATGACGTGTCTTACGCAAACGGCACGCAGTCTTCGAAGCATGCGAAGCGTTTGATGATGACAATTCCCAGCATGGTAGTTGTGGCGTCTCAGCCAGATACATGGCTTCGCTCTAGAGCAACCATCCTCTGAGATTGCCCTTCCAGATCCAAAGATCTAGTATTCGCTCGATAGACTCCCCTATCGCCTCCCTGCTTCGAAAGAGTTCCATCTTCCCCTAAAGTTTTCTCTCCCGCCGTCCAAAAAGATCCTATGAGGAAGGGATGTTTGAAATCAGCAAGTACTCCCTTTAGTTAGCAATTTGGTTTTCGCCGCCCACAGCGAAAGGGCCACCTGTGCACGAAAGGCACAGGGCGCAAAGCTGAGACCTACGTCGCTTGGTTCGATAGGGTTGACCAGTTGCCGAACGTGGATTCGCGAAACCCCAGGAGGTTTTGTGATGCCACAGTATTGGTGTAGAGACTGGAAATTACCACTTCTCATTTCCCTCTGTCTGGCCCTCGTAGGGCTTCCTGCCTACGGAGCCGGGAAGGCGGGATCGGAGGGGTCCGAGAAGATCTCCCCACTGTTGAAACAGGAAGTGGATTTTCTGGTTGAGAATCCCCACTTCGACTATTCCATCCCCGTCATTGTCCAGGTCCAACGAGACTTCTTTACGCGTCAGCGGGCGCATCGCCGGGCGCGGGGCCAGAGAAGCGACAACATGCTTTCTAGGGTCTACGGCTACACGGCCAGACTGAAGAGCTCCCAGATCACCCAGTTACTAAGATCCCCACTGGTCGAGTACGTCACTCTGGATGCCGTTATCCGCCCCACCGCAAAACCCAATCAGGGAGACAGCTCAGACGGGGAATTTCAGGCCGCCCTGGCCGCTATTGGGGCCGATCAGGTCCACGACTTGAGCTACAAGGGCGGTGGAGTCACAGTGGTCCAGTTCGACTCGGGGATCGCCAGCCACCCCGACAAGCCCGGCCAGTCCTGGATGCGAAAGATCGTGGATTTTACCAGCGGGCAACCGTACTCGACCAACACCGGGCATGATGACTATGGGCATGGGACCCACATAACCGGCATCATTGCCGGCAGCGGCCGGAAATCCGGCGGCCGTTACATGGGGGTGGCTCCCAAGGCTAGGTTTGTTGACTTGAAGGTCCTCGGTCCCGATGGAACCGGGCTCACCAGTAACCTGATCAGGGCCATCGATTGGGCCATCGAGAATAAAGAACGATATCAGATTAAGGTGGCTAACCTTTCGCTGGGCCATCCCCCGGTAGAATCCTATACCGAGGATCCTCTATGTCAGGCGGCGGAGCGGCTGGTGGAGGCAGGCATCGTGACCGTCGTCTCCGGCGGGAACATGGGAAAGTCGAATCAGTATTCCCAGATCTGGGGCGCCATCTCCAGCCCCGGCAACGACCCGGCCGTAATCACCGTCTCCCCCATCAATACCCGGGGAACCAACACGCACTCTGATGATATCGCGACCACCTACGGCTCCCGGGGCCCAACCTACGTGGATGGCCTTTTCAAACCCGATCTGAGCGCACCCGGCAATGCCATCGGGTCGTTACTCGCAAGTGGGTCCTACATCGATGACAACTATCCAGAACTCAGGATCGACAGAGACTACATTTCTCTGAGTGGCTCCAGTATGGCCACCGGTTACGTGAGCGGAACCGTGGCCCTAATGCTCGAGGCCAACGCCAACCTCACTCCGAGGTTGGTCAAGACGATCCTGCTGCTCAGTGCTACCAAACTGACCCAGCCCCACATCTTGGAGCAGGGCAACGGGCTGGTCAACGCCTTGACCTCGGTTCGGTTGGCCGAGCAGGTCGATGTGGTCAACCGGACGCTGTTGAACCCGGTCTCCCCCTATTGGTCTCTGGACGGGGAACAGGTCTGGGCCGGAGGGTCCTTCGCCGTCGCCGATCGGGTCTACTACGGGGACTTGATCGACCCTGGCTCTCGCGTCTTTTGGGGCGACAGCATTCTGTGGTCCGATTCGATTCTCTGGTCGGATTCCATCCTGTGGTCGGACAGCATCTTTGGGGCGGACAGCATTCTGTGGTCCGACTCGATTCTCTGGTCGGACTCCATCCTCTGGAGCGACTCGATTCTGTGGAGTGATTCCATTCTCTGGAGCGACTCCATCTTGTGGTCGGACTCCATCCTCTGGAGCGATTCCATTCTCTGGTCGGACTCGATCCTGTGGAGTGACTCCATTCTCTGGAGCGACTCCATCCTGTGGAACGACTTCGAGGGAGATTGATCAGTGTGGAACAAGAGCACCTCATTTCTCAGATATGTAATCGAAAAGGTAATGCCATGAACGTAACACTGAAATCAAATAAGAGAGACTGGCGAATCGCACTGGGAATCCTGTGCTGGTTGCTTCTGATACCGAGCCTGGACGCTGGCCTTCCCCCGGGGATCGCCAAGAAACTGTCACCCGCTTTGAAAGAAGAGGTCGAGCTTCTCTCGGCCAATCCCCACTATGACTACCCCATCCCGGTGATTGTTCAGTTCAAACAGGATGATTTCTCCTCTCAGAGGCGCCGGGAAAATGTGAAGGCTTTGCCCTTGGTGCATGGGTACGCGAGTCACCTCACTGGGGTCCAGATCTCCGTTTTGCTAGAGTCACCCGAGGTCGACTATGTGAGCGTGGATCGACTTGTCCGGGTCAGCGGGAAGCCGACCAAAGGAGCGACTAAGAGCGCCTCTGGGACCACCACCGAACCAGCACCCACCGAACCAGCACCCACTGAACCAGCAGCACCCGCGGAACCATCCACCAGCTCCCTGAGGGCGACGCTCGGAGTGGACCAAATCAACGTGAAAGGTAAAGCTCCGAACGGACAAAACGTTGGGGTGGCAGTAATCGACTCGGGCATCAGTTATCATCCCGACCTGGATGAGCCTGGCACTGGGGTGTGGGTGGCCATGGATTTCACCTCCGGGACTCCTCAGATGGTGGGTTCCAATGTGGACGAATATGGCCACGGCACCCACGTCGCCGGCATCATTGGCGGCAGCGGGGGAGAGTCGGGCGGCAACTATACTGGGATCGCACCCGGGGTCTACTTTATCGATCTGAAAGTCGTAGGTGCGGACGGCACCGGGCTGACCAGCAACCTCATCCAGGCTATTGATTGGGTCATCGCCCACCAATGGGATTTTCAGATTCGGGTAGCCAATCTATCTCTCGGACATCCTCCCGATGCTTCTTACGCCAATGACCCTCTGTGCCAGGCGGTCCAGCGTCTCGTCGCGGCCGGGATTGTTGCAGTCGTCTCAGCGGGAAACCTCGGGAGAACCGATGCATACTCTAAGATCTGGGGAGGCATTACCAGTCCTGGACTCGATCCCACTGTGATCACCGTAGGAGCCGTCAACACCCGCGGCACGGTCACCCATACCGACGACATCGCGACCACCTACTCTTCTCGGGGGCCCACTTACCAAGATCATCTATTCAAGCCCGATCTCAGCGCCCCGGGGAATGCCATCACCTCGACCTCGACAATAGATAGTGTTCTCTCTACTTCCTATAGCGACCTCGTCGTCGATGAGAATTATGCGACCCTCAGTGGTTCGAGCATGTCAACGGCCGTGGTGAGCGGAAGCGTTGCGCTCATGCTGGAGGTCAACAGCCGACTCAATCCCAACGTCACCAAACTGATTCTGCTTCACACCGCCACCAAACTAACTCAGCCCTCGATGCTTGAACAGGGAAACGGCATGGTGAATACAAAAACCGCAGTGGAACTGGCCCAGCAAGTCGATATGCACAGGCGCATACTGCGCGGTGAAGTGGACCCAGTCTGGATTCTGAATGGGGAAAATGGCCTGGAAGAGGTCTGGGCCGGCGGAGCCTTTGCCTACGGCGACCAGATCATCTACAGCTCTCTGCTAGATTCCGATGTCAACGAGTTCTGGGGGGACGGAGTGTTCTGGAGCGATGGCGTTTTCTGGAGCGACGGCGTGTTCTGGTCCGACGGAGTGTTCTGGAGCGACGGCGTGTTCTGGTCCGACGGAGTGTTCTGGAGCGACGGCGTGTTCTGGTCTGACGGTGTCTTCTGGAGTGACGGCACTCTGGCCTGGACCGACGGCGTGTTCTGGAGCGACGGGGTCTTCTGGTCCGACGGCGTGTTCTGGTCCGACGGGGTTTTCTGGAGTGATGGGGTCTTCTGGTCCGATGGAGTTTTCTGGTCGGACCACACCGAGGTGCACCTTCATTCTGCCCCTCTAGCGGGCGATCCCAACTGAGTGGAGCGAGTTGAAAGCCTCAAAAAAAAGCAGAGCCGCTTTATAATGTTTCAAATGCGTCGGGGGACCAATCGCCGGGTCGGGGGACCAATCGCCGGGTTGTCAGGAGCATCGCTGGTTCCGCTGGTGCCGAAAACGTCAGGCCGTTCTGACAGGGTTTAGAGGAACATTCCTTTTTCAATGACGGAGGAACAGCTATGGGTGACAAGGGAAGTAAAGATAAGGGCAAAAGGGAACACCAGAAAAAGGCCAAGCTTAGCGCAAAGGAAAAGCGAAAAATCAAAAGAGAGAAAAAGGTAAGTAGATAAGCCCCGTAACGGGGTGGAGCGGATAGTTTTCGCCGTCGTTTGCCTCCCAGAATCGGGTGTTGCCTTTCTTCCAGAGTGACTCTTCAACTTGGTTCTGGCCTGCAGGGGATGCGTACACGGGACACGGGGGAATTGTGCTGTTGTCCCGGCTCTCTCCTCGGAACTGGGCCTCATATTGCTAACAAGTCAAGTCGTTCGCGGCTCTGACGGACTCGGCTTCGTCATACTGGTAATGTACCCATTCGCGACACTGTATTCCCCAACTGCTCACTGCTCACTATCAAGTTTCAGCTTATTCGCGGCCCCCGGCTGGAAGCTGGATCATCTGCGGAAGTTCCAAACGAGAATCATCTCATCCCGAGGCAGAGTGATTGCGAGTGATTCAGGGTACAATCTGGGAATGGAGCCGTTTCTGGACTCGACCGAATTGCTGGCAGATAGCCAGGCACTCTACCAGCGAGTGCAACGGGACGGCTATCTTTTCATTCGCAACCTGCTCCCCACAGAGGACCTCGAAAACCTTCGGATCGAGTGGCTAGGCAAGCTCGAGGAAGCTGACTGGCTCCAAAAGGACACTGACCTGGCGGAAGGCATCGCCGACCCAAAGGCCTTCTGCGTCGAACCCCAAGATGGCTATATGGACGTTCTCGCCGAGGTCTACCGGCTGCGTTCCTTCCACGCCCTGCAGCAGCATCCCGATTTGCTGCGGCTGTTGGAGCGTATTCTGGGCGGCTCCGTCATTCCCCATCCGCGGCTGATCGGGCGGGTGATCTTTCCGCAGCAGGACGAGTACACGACGCCACCACACCAAGACTTCATCAATATCCAGGGATCTCAGGAGACCTACACGGCCTGGATTCCCTTGAGTAGCCTGGCGCTTGAGATGGGAGGGCTCCAGATCGCCGCTGGGTCCCACCGTGGAGGCGTCTATGATTTTCGTCCGGCCCTGGGAGCCGGGGGATTGGCGGTGACGGAGCCGCTCGAAGAAGCCTGGGTATACAGTCCTGTTCAGCAAGGCGACGTGATCATTTTCCACAGCATGGCAGTACACAAGGGGCTCCCCAACCGGGGAAGCCGTCTCCGTCTTTCCATCGACGGACGCTATCAGAGGGTGACCGATCCTGTCACTGCCGACAGCTTGAAGCCCCACGACCGGACACACTCCTGGGAAGCTGTCTACGCTGACTGGCCCACTCATGATCCCTTGAAATACTACTGGCGCCAATGGGACTTGCGGATCGAATCCTTCGATTCCAGCTATTTCGAACGGCGAGACCAGATGGGACTCGAGCTTGCCTCCCAGGGTGACCCGAACTCGCGCTCTATCCTGGAGCGGATCATCGCCCGCGATCCCGATCCTGCCAAACGTGCGAAGGCGGCAAAGTTGCTGTCGGAGCTGGATCTGAAAGGGGTATAGCCTGGCGATGAATGTGCAATCCGCCTATTTCTCCTTCAAGCAGGCATACCCGTACTTGAGAGTGTGGCGCCGAGCACGTGACGTTCACGCCGGGTGTGCCGTCCTCGGGCGAGCGGAGAGCCGTGTGGACCGAGTGGGAACGGTGTAACGAGAGCGACAACCTCTCGGAAACCCTCCTCTATCGCGATTTTGTGCTCGCCGAGCTGTGGAAGATGGGGGCCGGCTGATTCATAAGAACGGACCCACCTCATGACCCATTTCGACACTCCCCAGACAATTTGCCGCTTTGGCATAGCGCGGCGCGATATCACTCCACCGGTGGGGATGTACCACCGGATGTGGGGAGCGGCAACGCATGATCGCTCGACTGGAATTCACCGACCGTTGACGGCCACTGCGATTGCACTCCAGCCGCTCGAAGACGGGACCTCCCGCTGCGTCCTGGTAGCGATCGATCACTGCCTTCTCATGGGCCCGGAAATGACCCGCTTGAAGGAACGAGTTTCCCAGGCAGCGTCCCTCCCGCCATCAGATCTGGTAGTGACATTCTCCCACACTCATGGAGCCGGCCTGATGGACCTCGCACGGCATCAGCTGCCGGGTGGGGAAATGATGATTCCCTATATGGAGAAGCTGATCGAAAAGGTCACGGATGGCGTACTGGGCGCACTCAACTCGTTGCAGGACGCAACCATTTCCTATGCTGTGGGAAGCTGCTCTCTGGCGGCGCACCGGGATTTCTGGGACGAAGAGCGAAGCGGGTTCGTCTGCGGCTTCAATCCCCTCGGGGCCGCCGACCAGACGGTGTGGCTGGCTCGGGTCAGCGACGCCCAGGGCCAGCCGCTGGCTACCCTGGTCAACTATGCCTGCCATCCCACCACCCTGGCTTGGAAGAACACGCAGATCAGTCCCGACTATCCTGGCGCGATGCGAGAAGTCCTGGAGCGGGCCACCGGCGTTCCCTGTGTGTTCCTGCAAGGAGCCTCGGGCGACCTGGGGCCTCGCATTGGATTCGTCGGGGATCCTGCCGTCGCGGACAGCAACGGCCGGCAGCTCGGTTATGCCGCACTCTCGGCGTTGGAGTCACTGCCACCCCCGGCTACCCGGATGCGGTATCGGGGTCCGGTGGAATCGGGGGCCACTCTGGGTGAGTGGTGCCACGAGCCTCTGGGAGAGGCGGAGAGACTTCAGAAGAGCCGCTGGCGAAGCCGTTCCTGGACGGTCCGGCTGCCCTATCGGGAAGATCTGGACAGCTCTGATGGCTCGAATTCCGAGCTGGCTGGATTAGAGGAGGCGGAGAAGCAGGCGCAGGGCGGCGGCGACCCGGTCAGGGAGCAGGAGCTGCGCGCCCACGCCGAGCGGGCACGGCGACGACAATCCCGACTCTCACAACTTCCCGTCGGAGAGTACCCCTACCGAATAGTCTTGTGGCAGCTAGGAGACGCCTTCTGGCTTTCAATCGAGGGCGAGCCATACAGTCTTCTGCAGCAAGAGCTGCGCAGCCGTTTCCCCCAGACCCCGATCGTGGTCACTACTCTGATCGAAGGGTGGCTACCCGGTTATCT
Source organism: Acidobacteriota bacterium (assembly GCA_965218775.1). Lineage (GTDB taxonomy): Bacteria > Acidobacteriota > UBA6911 > RPQK01 > JAJDTT01 > CAUZIZ01. The sequence goes on from CBDCLS010000004.1 coordinate 279,155, forward strand.
CCCTCCTCGGGATCTGTACGGGAAAGGGATCTACCAGGAGTCAATCGCGCTGCTCGAACCGGGCACACTGGAACGCGTTATCGAGACCGCATCCCACGAAATCGAACAGTGGCTGCAACCGCAGGCAGAGCCGCGGGCGGAGCGGGGCCAAGCCTGATGCCCGGGACCAGAGCTCGCTTCGTGCATTCCCTGATCGCAGCGGCTGCGATCCTTCTCTTCGGTCTGCAGACGGTCACCGCGACTGAGGTTGAGACCCTCGTGATTCAGGGTGGCTCCGTCTTCGACTCCGAGTCGGGAAGGATGCTGAAGGAGCGGACGATCCTGATCGAGGGCGAACAGATCCGGGCGATTGGGAGCCCCGAGCAGCCGCTATCGATTCCGCACGGGGCGCAGCGCATCGACGCCAGCGGCAAGTATGTGATTCCCGGTCTCATCGACGCCCACGTGCACCTCGTGCACCTGGCCGACCGCAGCCGGGTCACCGGCGACGAGTTCCTGCCGCTCTTTCTCGCCAACGGGGTGACCTCCGTGCGCAGCGCCGGCGACGCGAACTACGCGGCGTCGCATCCAGAATTGTGCCCGCGCGTATTCCTGGCCAGTCCGCTCATCGACCGCGAGCCGCCGCTGCATCGCGACGTGGGTCACGCCCTTACCGATCCAGCGCAGGTAGCCGCCTTCGTCGAAGACATGGCAAGCTGGCACGTCACCACACTGAAGATCTATGTCGGGACGCCCCGAAGCATCGGGCAGGAGGTCATCAAAGAGGGACACCGGCGCGGCATGAAGGTCACTGGGCACCTGGGCCGCTACTCTGCACAGGACGCAGTGTTAGATGGGATCGACTGCCTCGAGCACATCTGGTCCGTGTTCAACTATTGCATCCCAGAGAAGCTAAAAGGAGAGCCCGAACACAGGCCGAATCTGGACTTGAATAACCTCCAGTGTCAGTCGCTGGTCGACGCGCTGTCAGAATCCAAGGTGGCCGTGGACCCGACCCTGGTGGTGTTTCGGAACATGATCTACCTGAACGACCTGGAGGAAGTTCACCGAAGCCCAGACTTGGCACACGTTCCGAAACGTATGCTGCGCTTTTTTAACGAGTACCGTAGCAAGAGCAATCTACCCCTCGAGACCCGAGCACTGCGCCGAAAGGAAGTCCGAAAGTACCAGGAGCTGACCGGGATTCTCTACCGTCGAGGTGTGCCGATTCTGGTCGGCACCGATACGCCGGAACCCTATGTCACGCCGGGCTTCTCGCTGCACCAGGAGCTGGAAATGCTGGTCGAATCGGGCCTCACACCCTCGGCCGCAATCCAGTCGGCGACGCTCCAGAACGCACGAATTCTCAATCAGGTGGATAACCTAGGCAGCATCGACGTCGGCAAGTTGGCAGATCTAGTGATCCTCACAGCGGATCCGACGGTGGACATCAGCAACACTCGCAAGATCGAGCTGGTGATTCGCGGCGGGCGAAGCTGCGACCCGGCGGCGCTGCTGAAGGCCGTTCCCATCGACTAATCGTTCTCCTGCGAGGCGTAACTGCGCAGGAAAGAGGTTTTTCCCCTGCTGGACAGAGAGCCCATCGCCGGGTAGCACCGGCGGACCAGATGTATTCGCTACCGCCCCGCCTCTGCCTCTCTGAACACCGAACAAACGAATGTCGAAGACCTGCCTAGTACCCGCGAATGGCCAGAACTGCAGGCAACTTCCAGTGTACTTAATCCAAACAGTTCCTATAACTCTTACCTGACTCCTGGTATTTGTTACAGCCTCCATCAGGGTGTCCTCCCGCGATGGCCAAACCCAATAAATCCTGTAAGCCCTTCAGAAACAATCGACTGGGAGCAGTCGAAGAAGATTGCGCCCCCTTGGCACGCCTATTGCGATAGGAGCGACGGAGGGAGGATCCCCCTGCGTTTTAACCCAGAGTGTGTAAACAGTGAGAGGAGGAGGAGTTTTTTTATGTTGAAAGAGTTCAAAGAATTTGTGATGCGTGGAAACGTGATGGACATGGCCGTAGGCATCATTATTGGAGTTGCCTTCGCCACCATCATCAAATCACTGGTTGCGGACATCCTGATGCCACCCATTGGCCTGCTGCTAGGCGATGTCAGCTTCCTCAATCTGTTCACCCTTCTGAAAGAAGGGGCGACCCCGGCACCCTATGCAACCCTGGCAGCAGCCCAGGAAGCCGGTGCCGTCACTGTCAACTATGGCGTCTTCATCGATACCATCATCAATTTCGTCATCATCGCTTTCGCCATCTTCATGATCGTCCGACGACTCAACAAGATGAAGAAAGAGGAAGAGGCGCCAGTAGAGGAACCAACCACGAAGGAATGTTCCTACTGCCAATCCACAATATCGATCAAGGCTACCCGCTGTGCACACTGCACTTCAGAATTAGCCTAGATCCACTAAACTTTGGAGGAATTGAAAATGGAATTCAACCTAGAAAACTACCTGAATCAGATCGCCGAAATCGTCGCACAGTACGTTCCCAACTTGCTGTCGGCTCTCGTCATCCTGGTCATCGGTTGGCTGATTGCGGTCATCGTGAGCAAACTTGTGGGCGCCTCATTGCGCCGGACCGGGTTGGACAAACGCTTGGCTGCCTCGGTTGGCGACAAAGACGCTTTCGAAGGCATCAGCCTGGGGAGAGCAATCGCCAAGCTAGTCTTCTATCTCATCATGTTCTTCGTCCTAGTGGCCTTTTTCCAGGCCCTGGGACTCACCCTCATAACCGAGCCGCTCAACCGGTTTCTGATTCAAATCTTCGACTATCTGCCTCGACTGATCGGCCCCGCCATCCTGCTGCTGATCGCATGGGTGGTGGCCAGCAGCCTTCGCTTTCTGGTCCGGCGCCTTCTGAGTGCGGCGAGAGTCGACGAACGGCTGGGAGAACAGGTGGGAGCAGACGAAGAATCGGCGGTGTCGTTGTCTGATTCGCTGGCTGAGGCCGTCTACTGGCTGGTGCTTCTGCTCTTTCTTCCCGCGGTGCTCGGTGGACTTGGCCTGGACGGCCTACTTCAACCCGTCCAAAACCTGGTGGACAGTCTGGTGGGCTTTCTGCCCAACCTGATAGCTGCTGCGGTGATTCTGGGAGTTGGCTGGCTGGTGGCGAAAATCGTTCAGCGCATTCTGAGCAGTCTGCTGGCTGCAACGGCCCTCCGCTCCAGCGGTAGCGCGAGTTCGAGCTTGTTGGCAACGCTGGCTCGTATCTCGATCCTGGTGCTGGCCGCAGCCATAGCTCTGAGAGAGATGGGGCTTGCCAACGAGATCATCAATCTTGCCTTCGGTCTCTTGCTGGGAGCGGTTGCCGTCGCTGCGGCCATCGCCTTCGGCCTGGGGGGACGCGACGCTGCAGCTCGCCAGTTGGAGGAATGGAAGGGTTCCGGCCAAGCGGAACCGCCGCGCGACTAAGCGAGGAGTTCGTACAGATCGAATGAGGCCGCAGGTTCCAGAGTCTGAACTCCGCCCCGGACGTCCGGGTGGAGTCGACGAGGACAGCTCTGGGACCTGGCGGCCAGATAACGACATAACAAGGAGGTCAAGAACAATGCGAAAGCTAGCGATCCTGGTGGCTTGTTTCATGCTGAGTACGGCTCCGGGTATCTCGGCCCAATTCGATAAGATTCTGAAAAACCTGGGCTTGGATAAGCAAGACGGTCTGAACGACGACACGGTGGTCTCCGGTCTGAAGGAGGCCCTCCAGGTTGGAACTCAGAATACGGTCAGCAAGACCGGAAAAGAAGATGGATATTTTCTCAATGAAACCATCAAGATCCTGATGCCCGGGAAACTGCAGAAGCTGGATAAAGGCCTGAGGCTCGTAGGTTATGGTCCCCAGATCGACGAGTTCGTGTTGAGCATGAATCGAGCGGCCGAGAAGGCGGCACCGACGGCCAAGGACATCTTCTGGGACGCCATCAAGAAAATGACTTTCGGCGATGCCAGGAAGATTCTCAAGGGCGGCGATACTGCCGCCACCGACTACTTCGAGGTCGAGACCAGTGACGAGTTGTCAACGGCTTTTCATCCAATCGTCAAAGCCTCCATGGACGAGGTGGGAGTGACCCAACAATACAAGGACATGGTGGGGCGCTATCAGGCGATCCCGTTCATGAAGGTGGGCGCCTTCGATCTCGACCAGTATGTCGTGGAGCAAGCTCTCAAGGGCCTGTTCCATGTTTTGGGAGAAGAGGAAAAGAAGATTCGCACCAACCCAGCAGCTAGAGTGACTGACTTGCTGCAAAAGGTGTTCGGGAGGTAAGCAGGAGAACAATCTCAAACTTCGATGATCAATCGCAGGTGGCAAGTCCGCAGGTTGTCGGGGAAGGCGACTTCGAACGGTAAGGCTGGCGCGAAGTAGCACCGCGAACAAGAACAGAGCCGGGAGCTAGATGATCGATTCCGAAATAACATGACAATTGTTGCGCCCATAAATCGAACTGAATGTATCTGAGGTGCTCGTCTGCACAGTAGAGAGGCTGAGTTCGTACTCGGGCGGCGCAACCCGTTGGGCAGACGGGGGTTGCGGGCGATCTCTTCGTTGGTCGTCGTCGAAGATGGCAAAGCATCGTCGTTCCTCCTCCCGCCTTGACCTCGCCGCGCAAGCCCCATCTGCAATTGCCATGCTATTTTGGAATCGATCATCTAGTGAGCGGCGACGGGACAGAGCAGACCGCCGCAACAACCAGCCCATCTTCCACCACTGCACCTCACCTTCCATTGCTTCTTAAAGACCTGCCAGCAACCTCAGCAGGCGGGTCCTGCCGTAACAATGACTTAGGGTCTGCGCAAAAATAACTTGGCATTTTGGCATCTCATTTTCACACCATCTTCGGCCGCTCCTCAATCGCGAAATCCTCAACGTAGACCCGGCTACGCCTGCGGTTTCGCTCAATCGTTCGCGGCCAAATCTGGTGCAAATCTGAGCGCCAATTCTACCAAGTTATTCTTGCGCAGACCCTTAGTACACTACCGCATTCACCGCATTTCAGAGACACGAGGGCGCTTGAGACCGGTTTTTCACCCATTTAATTTTCTTGATGTCCTGGGGTCAAATGGTCAGGGAGGCTCCAGATGAAGCGAGCTGAATCAGACTGGCAGGAAATCTCGCAGCAGTCTTCCCTGCTACTCGAGAAGCTCCCTATTGTCCTATATGTCTGAAAGACGGAAGGTGACTTCGCCTGTATCCGACATTCTCCACCTGGTGAGATCGGCGGATGGAACTCCCCTGCATATCGTCGGGGTTTGGATCGACATTACCGAGTAGCGGCAGGCGGAAGAATCGCTGCGAGAGAGCGAAGAAAGATTCCGCTTGATGACCGATAACATCCAGGACGTCTTCTGGATGTCCACACCCGTTGTCGACAGTAGCGTAACTTCTTTTCTGTAAATTCTGGTCAGGCCTGGGTCGGAAAGACAGAGGTCTGGGACAGGATTCTCCAAAAACAGAAACGTCTATCTGGCAAGGAGAATCAAATGAACCCAGACCTGGAAAAGAGAGTACCACGGGAGATCCTGGCGGAGTTGATCGAGGAAGGAACAGAAGCCTTTCGAGGAATCCTGGAGAAGCTGTTCAACGTGGCCATGCAGTTGGAAAGAAGCGAGTTTCTGGGAGCGGAAGCGTACGAGAGAACAGCCAGTCGGCGAGGCTATCGAAACGGATTCAAAGGCAAGCGGATTCAGACTCGAGTGGGAGAGCTGCACTTGGAGATTCCACAGGTGCGTGGGTTGAGGTTTTATCCCAAGTCGCTGGAGAGGGGTTGCCGTTCGGAGAAGGCCCTGAAGCTGGCCATTGCCGAGATGTATGTGATGGGAGTCTCGACGAGGAAAGTCACCGAGATCACGGAGCAGCTGTGTGGGTTGGAGATCTCGGCCACCCAGGTCTCGAGAGTGGCCGGGATGCTGGACGAAGAGCTGGAAGAGTTTCGAAGCCGGGAGCTGGGAGAGTATCCGATCGTGTATCTGGATGCCCACTACGAGAAGGTTCGAAGAGGCGGCAGGGTGCAGGACGTGGCCATCCTGAAAGCCATAGGAGTCAATCGTTTCGGAACGCGGGAGGTGTTGGGTCTGAGCACCAGGATCAGTGAAGCGGAGGTGCATTGGCGAGGGTTTCTGGGAGATCTGCACAAGCGTGGACTGAGAGGGGTCGAGCTGTTTGTCAGTGACGATCACGAAGGACTGAAGGCGGCCAGGCGGGCAGTTTATCCGTCGGTGCCCTGGAACCGTTGTCAGTTTCACCTGAGTAAAAACGCCCAACAATATGCTCGCCGCAAAGAGGACAAGCCCCGCATCGCCCAGGCCATGCGGGACATTTTCGATGCCCCGTCTCGAGAAGATGCCGAGGAGCTCAAGGGTAAAGTCGTCAAGAAGTTCGAAAAGATTGCACCGGAGTTCGTGAGCTGGCTGGAAGAGAACGTGGATGAAGGGCTGACAGTGTTTGATTTTCCGAGGAGCTGGTGGCGAAGGATCCGAACCATCAACGGACTGGAGAGACTGCACCGGGAGATCCGGAGACGAACCCGGGTGGTGGGAATCTTTCCCCACGAAGCGTCGGCGCTGCGGCTCATCTCGGCTGTGCTTGCAGAGATACACGAGGAGTGGTTAACCGGCCGGCAATACCTGAACCTGGCCGGCTGGAAAACACAAGTGGAGCAATTCTTCCCTACAGGCCCTAAAGAAAATTACAGAAAAACGGTTGCTTAACCTTGTCGACAAAATACTTTACATCAGTCCCACCGGTCACCAAGACGATGCTGGAATCGCTGGGTTTTCGAGTACTCGTGGCGGAGGGGGGCAGTGCAGGAATCGAGTTGTTCCGAAAAGGCTGTCAAGAGATCACAGCCGTTTTGCTGGATCTGACAATGCCGGATCTGGACGACGAGACGGCTTTCTCAGGATTGAAGCGCATACGAAAGGACGTCCCCGTCATCCTGATGAGCGGCTATACCGAGATGTCCACAATGGGGCGTTTCACGGGTTCAGGACCGGCGGCCATTCTGAAGAAGCCGTTCAAGCCTCGAGACCTCGGCGAAAAGTTGGGTGAGGTAATGGAACAGCGAGGATAAACCGCCGCTAGGAACAGCCTTGAGACACAGAGCAGATTCAAGGGATGCGTCTTCCGCCAAAGACAGCAAGTTCAAACCAGGACATTCCCCAAAAATTGAGGGTGAATTCTCTCAAGTAGTTGAGAACAAGAGAGTAGGGCGATAAGGGAAGTGGGATGGGTTGAAATTGGGAGAAAATGGGGGAACTGTCGACCCCCAAAAGTGTGGGTCCCTAGCGCTTAGACTGGTTGGCGGAACTCCAAACCCAACAACCAATTAAGCGGAGGGACCCAGATGCATGATGCCAAAGTAGCGTGGAAGATTCGAGAGCAGCTGAGAGAATTTTCGGGGAAGGTCTCTGAAGGATTACCGAAGACCGCCGCTCGTTTGATCCGGGAGGTGCTCTACGGGATGCAGTGTCGGGCGTCGGTCCGGCTCAGCGAGATTGCGCGAGCACTGGAGGAGGAGATCGCTCTGAAGAAAGTCATCGAGCGGCTGAGCCGCCAACTCAACCGTCAGGGATTGAGAGGAGCGGTGGGAAAGAATCTGCTGGAGTTGGCGGCCTGGCGGGTGGAGAAGGAGACGCTGTTGATTGTGGACCCCACGGATGTGAGTAAGCCATATGCCCGGAAGATGCAATACCTGGCGCGGGTCCGGGACGGCTCCCGAGGGGAGATCCGAGATGGATACTGGTGCTGTGAGGTGGTCGGAGCGAGGCGGGGGAGTGCCGAGGTGCTGCCGTTGTACCAGGAGCTGTACTCGCAGAAAGCGCCGGACTTTGTGAGCGAAAACGACGAGATCCTCAAGGCGATTGGGCGAGTCTCCAAAGCCACCCAAGGGCGAGGGATCTGGGTGATGGACCGGGGAGGGGATCGGGAGGAGATCCTCGAAGTCCTGCTGAAGCGGGGACACCCGTTCCTGGTGTGCCAGCGGGGGGATCGTCACCTGATCTCAGGGCGCAGCAAGAAGAGCGCCGAGGAGTGGGCGCGTGGTTGTCGGCGCCGCTACCGGGAAGTCGTGATCAAGGAGACGAGTGCGGGGGAGAAGGTCTACCGGTTGGAGTTTGGGGCCCGAGGGGTGCGTTTGCCCGGTTTCGACCAATCGCTGTACCTGGTGGTGGTGGATGGCTTTGGCCCCCGTCCCCTGATGCTTCTGACGAACCAGACGGTCAAACGCTCGCGCAAGAGCCAGTGGCGGGTGGTCGAGAGCTATCTGAGCCGCTGGCGTGTCGAGGAAACGATCCGATTTATCAAGCAGAGCTACGAGTTGGAAGACATCCGTTTGCTCAAGTATGAGCGCCTGCGCAATATGGCCGCCTTGGTCATGATCGCCGCCTTCTTCGCCTGTGTCTATCTGGGTAAAAGGGCCAAGCTGGCCCTTCTGGTCCAACACATCGAGCAGGCAGCCAAACGGATCTACGGCATCCCGGAGTTCCGCTTCTATGCCATAGCCGATGGCATCAAGCAGCTCCTATTCGGCCGCCACAGCGGGATTGGCGGGGCTCGACCCGATCCCAGCTCCCGTCAGCTGTCCCTGCTTCCTCTGGGCCTCTGAAAAATGGGGAATGTCCAGGTTCAAACACCTTGAAGTAGCAATCCACGTCGACATAACCGGCTTCCCGAAGCCAGCCGCACTGTAACTCAACAGGGGCCAGGATATTCGCGTTCTTGTTCCGGGCGATAATAGAATTCGGCTGCGACCTCGTCACGGGTCTTCACACTGCCCTCTTTCAGGCTCACCGCATACCATCAACCTGTAATTCTTACTCCAGTTCGTCCGGTATTTCCTACCGGTTCACCGTGGCCTCTCTAGCCACTAGTGCTGATGGTCACTCTCCGGCACTGACTTTACCATCTGGTCTGCCCCGCTCTGGGCTCGGTCGGTTTGCCCCAGGTTTTCCCCCAGCGTGTAGGACTGCGAAGGACTTGCCGGGTGAGTCGTCGTGGCAAGCTGTCTCAGGACGGCGCGTGGGCCGCCTGGCCTACTTCGCGAAATCCATCCAGGATCATCTGAAAAGGCAAACTGGCACGGCGATTGCAACGGGTGGAGAGGGGGATACGAAGGAGGAGGAGACCGGGCCACCCAATCGTGGCGCCGGATGATATCACTATGACAAGAGATGACCTGGTGAGCACTGTTGCCACCAACTGCAAACTAACCAAGGCTGAAGCCGAGGCCGTGGTGGCAACCACCCTGGAGGGTATCGTCGACGCTTTGAAAGTGGGCGAGAAGGTCGAGCTCCGAGGCTTTGGAAGTTTTCGCCTCCGGCAGCGGCGAGCACGTCAGGCTCGGAATCCGAAAACTGGCGACACAGTTCACGTCCCCGCCAAGAAAGCGGCCTACTTCAAGCCAGGTAAGGGACTGAGAGAGCTGATCAATTCATAATCCTGATCTAGAGCCCCTTGGTCGAGGAAAAGTCCACAAACTAATCAAGTATGGGAAGGGCTCCCATGCCCTTGCCCTCGCCCTTCCACGTGCCTTTGCCTTTGTCCTCACCTCTGCCCCTGCGTCACCCTGACCGCAAGACGGCAGATTAAGGGGGAGGCAAAGGCAAAGGCAAGTTTGAAGGCAAGGGTAAGGGCTAAGGCAACAAGACGATGCGAATCTAGATCCCACAATGCTACTCGGCGGTATGAGGTTGCTCGCTACCTATAGCTAGGAGCCTGTCCGAGTAATGGTCTGGTTTTCGAGCGACGAACCTTGCGATACGAAACCCTGCCTCCAAGAAGATGCCCAGCCCTGGGGCCGATCGGGGCTGCCGTGTTCTTCTTGGCGCGGACTGGCCGCAGCGGGCAGTGGCTCAGCGATAGACATCTCCGCGCTGAGCCATGTCCAGCACTAAAACAACGTCGTCTGCTTGATCGAAGCGATAGACGATGCGCAGGGATCCAACCCGCGTTGAACGGTGTCCTGCCAAAGGGCCCGTCAGTGGCTTGCCTGAATCGGGATTCGTGTGCAGCTGGCCCAAGACACGGTCGACGCGTGTGAATAGCCGGCGGTCGCTTCGAGCGAGTTTCAGATAGCTCCTTCTTGCATGGGTCGAGAGCCTAACCGTCGTCACCGAGCAGCTCCTGCCGCAGTGCCTCCAAGCTATGTCCGCCACCCTTCGAGAGTTCATCATCTGCCTCGACAAGCCTCTCTACCAGGGCTTTGTCAGACAGGATCTCCAAGGTCTCCAGTAGGCCTGCGAACTCGTCTGATGAGAGCAGCACTGCCTCGGCACGTCCTCGCCGCGTAATGACGAACCGGTCGAACCGTTCGTTGGCTCTTGCCAGGAGCTCAGATAAGCGTGGCCTCATTTCCGTTAGTGAAATGGTCTCGGTTGCCATCATTGCCTCCAGACAAAAGTGTACATAAGTACGTAAACAAAATGCAACTCAACGCCCCATTCAGCTACTTGAAAAGGCTATCTTCCAATCGCCCGTATTTTTCAATAGGTTAAGCTGGGATTCTGTCGGGATTGAACTGGGATTGCGATGATCTACTTCTCGGTCTTCTGAACAATCAAATGACCAAATCACCCACATCATTCTCCGGAACGACGCACGCACAGCGCCCGTAGGACGAAGGAGGAGCCGAGGGGGAAGGGGTTGCGCCCGCCGCCGTAGAAATTGAAGTTCCAGGCCAAATCCGATCCTTTCTTCGTCGAGCTCCAGATGAACGGTGAGGTCAACTCAAAGCCGTCGGTGGTCTGGATGTCGTCATCGTAATCGGCCCCGACGAAGTTCAACTTCCCGGTGACGCTGTTTTGACCATAGATCTCTGCAAGTTCATCAATGGTCGGCAGTCTCCAGTCCGAATAACCAGCCAGTTCCAGATTCTGGGCATATTCATCCGCACCGTGCCAATCGATATCCTCGCCATTGTCATCCCGGGTCCACATCAGGCCGGTCTCTGGATCCGCGACGATGCTTTCGGCGTCAGTCTTACCCGCCGCCTCCCCTTGGCCCACAAGCTGGCTATCCGAAACTTCCTTGATCCGGTGATCACTTTGACGACGTGAACGGCGAGAGCGCGATCTCGACTGATGAAGTCCGTCATTGCCTGCAGATCTGGATGGTCTCCCTCACACAGTTCTAGGATTTGGAAGGCGACCCCAGGAAGACTCGGTAGCGGCTGACAGTTCTTGAGTCGTTCCGTTACCAGAGGATTCATTGCTATCTCCCAACTTCTTTGCTCAGCAGGGGCCCTGCGTCCGGACCCTCTGAGGGCAATCAGTTCGGTCCTCTCCCCTGTATCGGTACAAACTGAGAACAAGTCTAGACCTGATTTTAATGACATTTTCTGGCAGAACAGATGCTATCTCGAAGGTCTCAGCCAGGGTCCCTCCTTAGACCGGGCAATGAAGGGAACGGTACGCGGTTATTCGCTTACAGTCCAACGAATGTCGCATTTTTTCCAGAAACCGACTAAATCTACCCAAGGAACGCTGAGACGGAAGTGACTATAGGCATCAGTATAGGTGTGAGGATGCAGTTGGTAATGACAAGGTAAAAGTGACCCGGCGCGATCACGTAAAAGTGACCCACCCCTGGTTAAAAGTTGCCCATCCTAGTTCATACCATAGAGGTTCACTCGGTCGGACCGCACGCGAGGGAGCCCGCTATTCGTCGCTTCGGAAGTTCGTGGGGCCTTGGAATAGGCCGGAAAGGGGTCTGCTAGGAAAGTCAAGGCAATGGAGCAACTAGATCATCGTATCGGTTCCCACGTTGATAAGATCCTTGACGCAGTCCCGCACCTCTCGAGTGTTACTGGCTCGTTTAAGGATGAAAAACTGATTCGACTACTTCAAGAAATCCATGAACAACTCGCTGTGGGCCGACCCGTATGCCCACCAGACTACTTGAAGTCCATAGACGTATGGTCGCGGGACGATCCAAGTTGGCTCGAACTCCTGGCTTTGGTTAGAGAGTGGAGTTATACTCAAGAAAATGAGGGAGTAGCCCCTTTTGAAGAACCAGAGATCTCCAATATAGGGTTCGGTATTCTCTGGGCCAGTTTGGTCATTCGCGAGTATCAAACACGTACCAGGAAAAGTGTTCGCTCGCTGAGTTTCAGCGGTTAGGCGAGCCGAGTTTCGGCATGAGTAAAGAACTTGGATTACCTTCGACGTAATTTGCCAGGAAACCAGTAGAAGTTGTTCCTGAAGGGAGGGGGTCATGACTTCAACGTTTTCCAAACCCGAAGACAGCAACCTGGAATCTTCCAATCTACACTCCGTCGGGGAGGGAATGGTAGATTTCGAAAGAAGATCAGCTTTCAGGAAGCAGGTCGACCTTGAAACCAGGGTTGTTACGCTGGTCTCCAAAAAGGCAGTCGGGTCGATTCCGGCACGAGCTGCAAACCTCTGTCAAGATGGTGCCTATCTGCTTACGGAAAGGGCCCCGCCAGAGGATAGCGTGGTAAGAATCAGTTCGGGCGGCGCTTTGCAGTTGACTGGAAGAGTGATTCGTGTGGACGATCTGGCTGGAGGAGAGCAGAGCTTTGCTGTCAAGTTCGATAAGTTTGATGTCGAGATAGCGGTTCCTGAGGACGTTCGGCTGGAGACCCAAGCCAATTGGCACCTTCAAACACCCTGGGTACTTGAGCTGAGGCAAATCAATGAGCGAGCTTTTGACTATTACCCAGCCTTGCGAAAGGTTTTCAACTTCGTGTCCGAACACTATTCCGATCCCATCTCCCTAGAGAAAGTGGCTGCTGTTGCCACGATGGAAAGGACTTATTTTTCGTCGTTCTTTCATGCCAAGGTAGGAATCACGTTTTCGCATTGGCTTCAGTATCTAAGAGTGGCACAAGCGGTCAAGCTGCTTGAGGCAGGAGATTATTCAGTTACGGAGGTAGCTTTTTACGTCGGATTCAACGATCTGCGAACCTTTGAGCGAACCTTCAGAAAGTGGTCCAATCTGGCACCCAGGGAATTCAAAAGCCTGGCCAGCCCATGTTAATGATCTCGAAGATTTCACGGGACTGCAGGGCCGATTTAAGGGAACTAGCAAAGCTCCCTCTTGACCGCCAAAGAGGTGTCCTTCCCAGATCAAAATCCCATCCCCCGTTCTAGAGGGGTCCGTGGGAATCTACCCAAGGAAATCCAGCATCGCAGATCAATCCTTGCGGCTCCCTCGATCGATGATACCGCAGAGGAATTGATCAGTGATGGTGGGGCCTCGATGCGATGGGCAGAGAGTGAGGAATTGGAGCATCCTCGAACCGCGCAACTAAGATTCAATTGGGAGACATCCGGGAGACACCCCGCATCCGATCAAGTGCGCCTTGGTCTTCCAAATGCCCTAACCTGCTGAAAACACTTGGTGCGAAAGGGGGGACTCGAACCCCCACGGGCTCTCGCCCACCAGATCCTAAATCTGTTGGGCGGGTGATCCGAATCTGTCCAAACCTAGGTAAAACGTAAACATGACACGGATTGTTGCCACCTCGATTGATCCGTTTCTATCCGTTTCCATCCGTTTGTAGGTGGATACAAAGTGGATACACTCGATTCGAGAATCGTGTAGGGCAATCAGGGCAACAGGTTTCAGAGAGTCTCAGATCTCGGTGCCGGGAGGTTGTGGGCGAGTAGAGCGACCCGCGATAGAAAAGGGGTATCCAGAGAACCGTCAATACGGTGTCTATAAGCGTCCGATCTGACCGCAATCGAACGGCGGCTTTCGCCTACAACCGGCCGTTCAGATTCTCCCCGAGAACGTCGAAATGAACGACCGCTAACCGGCCAAGAGTAGTCATTCCGCTCTGGAGATGCATTCTATCCCCGGTGCTTCTCCGGCAGCAGCGATTCCAGGGTTTCCGCCGTATCGATCGAGTGATTTCTGACGATATCCTTATAGCTTTCCAACTGGACGATAACTGGACGGCATGCAGGCGGGCTCGGCTCAGCGATCGGTGGGCACTTTCTGTTCGAGTTCCTCGAACCAGTTGAGGACGACGCTAAAGTGGGTTGGCTCTTCCATAAAGATTCTGAACATCACAAAGTGCGTTCCGTCGGGTGAAATGTCATAGAACCCTGAATCGCCGATGCCCACTCTGAATAAGAGTTGAGCAGTTTGTGGCTGAAGTGTCGGCTTGGTTTGAAGGGGAACCACCAGGAGGCCTCTCAGGCTACGATAGAAAAGCTCTTTGCCGCTAGGAGCCCACACGGGCCTTCTCCCTCCGCCATTGGATATCAGAATCAGCTTACCTCGTTCGGGATAGGAGGTGACATAAACCTCATGCTCACCGGACCGATCTGAAGTGAAGGCTATCCAACGTCCGTCCGGTGAGAAGCTCGCCTCATACTCACGGAATTGCGTCTTAAGGAAGGGCTTCGGCGCACCGCCGAGAGGGAGCATCCAAATGTCCAAATCACTTTCGGTATGGAATTCCGTAAATGCTAAGACTTTGCCGTCAGGAGACCATGAGGAGGGACTCTGATAGTTCTCGCTCCTTGTGAGTTGCTCGGCCTCACCGCTGCCATCGAAGGGCTTCGAATAGATACCGGGTTTACCAGTCCTATCTGAGCTAAACGCCAACTGCTTGCCGTCGGGACTCCAGAGGGCACGTCCACTGTTACCCTCAAACGTAAACGGGGTAGATAAGGCACGATCGATCTCGTAAATCCAGAGTCTCGCCTCTCCAGATTCTTCTACGTTGATGCTCAGATGTTTGCCATCGGGAGAAAACCGTGGCATAGGAGCTAAACCTTTGACTTCTGGCACCAGTTCACTTTCACCTTGTCTATTCACCCAGAAGAGACCGTCGGTCGGGCCAGCTGGAATGCGAACAAGCGTTCCGTTACTGGAAAACGTGAAGTCAACCGATCGACCCACTTCCGGCAGAATGGGCACTGGATCGCCTGCCAGTTCGAGCTTTGTAGAATCAAACGGCACCGCTCTATGGCCCTGGTCAATGTCTCGATAAAGGAGGTGTCCAGTGGGAGCATATCGAGGATACTGCCCTGTACCCAGCGTCTTCCTCTCGCCACTCTCTAGTGAGAGCACTCCGAATTCTTGGGGACGATCTTTAGGATAGATACCGAGCAGCACCGCATCGCCACCCGGAAGTAGCTCGGGCCAACAGAGAAACCTCTCGTCCTCCTCCTTATCGTGGATTCTCTCAGGAGTGCCTCCAACTTCGGAAACCCTTTGAATCCCTGGTCCATGTGTTGCAAACAGGATCTTGCCATCTTCACCCCAACTGGCTCCACACACGGTGCTTTCTACGGTACAGATGGTCACGGCCGGCCCACCGCCAAGTGGCACTTTCTTCAGTGTCGTCCTGTTTGCGGCAAAGCCCACCCACTTTCCATCCGGGGAGAAGAAGAGGCTTGTTGCACCCTCGGTGCCCTCAATAGGGCTCGCCTCAAACTGGCCCAGGGGACGGTGATAGATCTCTTGTTGATGGCCTGAACGCTTGCCCAGATAGACCAGGTGATTACCATCAGGTGAAAGCCTCATTCTGTAGATTAGAGGGGATGTGGCGAAGGGGGAGGGCAAGTTGATGCTGAAACGCTTCGGGTTAGGCGGCTCAGATGGGGGTTCCCAGTAGGCAACAACTGCAAAGACCGCAAATACAGCGGCTACTGCCCACGGAAGGACTCGCTGCCAGGATGACCGGGGAAGGCGTGCTTCAACCCTCACAGGGGTGGTGCCAAAAGGCTCACTGAGAGCGACGCTGATCTCGATCCGGGCGTCGCCAATATGCTGGAGCCGTTCATGCGAATCCTTCTGCAAGCATCGCCGGAGGAGATCCTGGATTCTCCAAGGTGTGTCGTCTGGCAATGCTGCCCAGTCCGGCTCCTTTTGAAGCACCTTGGCAATGCAATCGGAGATCGTCTCTCCACCAAATTCTTGCCTGCCAGTCAGAGCCTCATAGAGCACACAGCCAAAGGCCCAGATATCGGTTCTCTTGTCTACGGGCTTGCCCCTGGCCTGCTCGGGACTCATGTAAGCGGCTGTTCCCAGGATCACGCCAGCAGAAGTCATCTCGCCCGTTCGCGTGGGTGAGTGGGAGATGTCGGCAGCAGGGATCTCGCCCTCTAATGCCTTGGCTAGACCAAAGTCCAGAATCTTGACCTTACCCTCGGGAGTGATACTGACGTTGGCAGGCTTCAGGTCCCGGTGGATCACTCCACTCTCATGCGCGGCCTCCAGACCCTCGGCAATCTGGCGACAGACTTCTAGAGCCTCCTCAACGGGCAGGGGTCCCTTGGCTACACGCTGAGCCAGGGTTTCACCCTCCACCAACTCCATCGCAAGAAAATGAACTCCATCCGATTGCTCAAAGCTGTGTATGGCGGCAATGTTCGGATGATTCAGCGAGGCCAGGACCTGAGCTTCCCGCTGGAACCTGGCCAGCCTCTCGTCATCCTGGGTGAATCGCTCCGGGAGGACCTTGATGGCGACTTCGCGCTTCAGAGTGGTGTCCTCGGCCCGATACACTTCACCCATGCCGCCTTCACCGAGTTTCTCCAAGATGCGATAGTGCGAGATGGTCTGGCCTATCAGCGCGGGCCTCCGAACTAAAAGGGGAGCCTAACTGGAAAATACTAGATCTTTGAATCTGGAAGGGCAATCCCAGGGCAGCATATATAGAAATCGGCAGGATAGGCGGTATTCAATCCGCTTTTCCGCTGACACTCGGAATCTCGTTCGCTGCGAAGCTGGTCGTGCACTTGAAACTGCCATCTTTGCCTTTGTTTCTCGAAAGGCGACCCATTTCAGCCACAAGCTCTTCTTGGTCGTATGACGGCTTGATCTGCCCGGAGTGGCTGCTCTTGGCCCCTTAGCGGTCGTTCATTCGGCGTTTCCGCGGGAAACTTGAATGACCGGTTCTAGGCGGAACCGGTCTCTCAGGGGCCATCTACTCTGAAACCGTTTTTGCGGTCAGATCTGCGCTATCATACCGGCGCTCGATTTGATCGCAATCCTAGAAGCCGAAATTCGCGATCGAGTGATTTCTGTTTTGTTTCGACAACTGACGCCTCAAGGCGAAGGTACATCGTGACCTTGATTCAGGTTCTACTGCTGGTTCTTGGAATTCTGGTTTGCCAGCGGTTGGGAGGGACCACGTCGCTGATCCTCTTACTAGTCGCCATCGTGACCACAGTGGTGTGGTCAGGAATCCAGGGCTACCGGAAGTGACCGGTTCAAACGTCACCCCAGCGGTCGGGAGCTGACGTCGCTGGACACTTTTATGGTCCCCGAATACGGCCCCTTCAGAGAACGGCTCGAAGAGTACATCCTAACCTTTCCCATGGCACAAGGACGACGAGACGCTCTGCCTGCTATTCGATCGGCTCTGTGACGAAGGGGTTGAGAGCGTGGAGGAAGAATTAGACCGGCGGAGTATAGACTAGACTAGTTCCCATCCCAGAATTGACTTTTAAGCTTTGTTAATTAGCTGATTCTAAGATACTTAATATACCATAGGCAGCGGGCAAAGACCACTTTGTGCCCGGTGGACCCTTTTTCGCCAGCAGGAGGATGACGGAGCTGGATTTTGCAGACACTGCGGCCGCAGCTCCGAGCGTTTTGGGTTCCAAGAGGCTGCAACGGTCTCAGGGAAGCAAACGGGCCAGAACGAGCAGGTTGTAGCTGACCACGGAAGCCTGCACGTACTGCTGGAAGTGCTCCCAGCCTTTCCAGGTGCAGCGGTCCAGCCCGAAGACGCGCTTGAGCCACGAGATACAACCCTCAATGCCGGCGCGAAAACGTCTCAACTGTTTGTAAAGCCAGCTGGAGCGCACCATCTCGCTGATCGGCAGACTTCCCTTGCGATCAAAGGCGGCATCCTGGATGCCCTCCCCTTTGGCCCAGGTCAAATTGGCTTGGCTGTAAAAGCCCCGGTCCGCCGCCATCTGACGCGGATAGCGACCGTAGACCTCTCGATGGGCTCCGAGCAAGGGTTGGAGCTGACCCACATCGGCCGGGTTTCCAGCCAGGACTTCACAGTTCAAGATCAGCGACGAGCGACCGCCGGTCAGAAAGATCTTGTGCCCATAGGTCGGTTCGCGCTGGCCTTTTTTGATGATGTCCGTATGCTCTTCAAAAATCGAAAAGACCTTCTCGGCGGCGGGCACGGTCTCGCCGCGCAGGACGCGTCGCTCCGTTTGATCGATGACCCGGGCCATCAGCTTCAGGTAATGCTCCAAGGAGACCAGCAGCGCCACGGTCAGCAGGTCGGCGGCCGGCAAATCGGCTTGCAAGGCCGTGAGGCCGTAGCCGTAGGTTTTGCGGGCGACCTTCAACAGATCGCGATAGGCGCGCTGGCGTTTGGCTCCTCGGCCGTTGGCGATCTGAAAAGCCCGCCGCTTGGCTCGTCGGCTGTGGTTGGTAAAGACCACCGCCGTCGACGCCTGGCCTTCGGCTTCGAGCGCGCCTTGTCGCTCCTTGAGCTGTCCCAGAAGCCGGCTCACCGTGCGCACCGCATCGTCGAGCAGGGCACTGTCGGTCGGATGATGAATGTCGCTCTCGACGGCGGTCGAATCGAGGCGGATGCGCTGGCCCTTTTCCAGTCCCTTCTGAGCGGCCCAGCCCACCAAGACGGTATTGATCTCTTTCCAGCTGGCTTCAGAGATCTTCGAGATATTGCGCTGCAGGGTGGACCTATTCGGCATCCAGCCCAGGGGGTGACGCACAAAACTGCGGAAGCTCTGGGAGTCGAGTAGGTGAAAGGCCAGCTGCTCGTAGCTGAAGCCGTGCAGCTGTTTGACGAGGGTCGCTCGTAGGACAAACTCGGCACTGAGTCCGCTGGCGCCTTTCTGCGGATTGGAAGTGTCACATAGATCCTGTAAAACTAAGGCCGAGATCCGGGGATTGTGGTCCAGGATCTCGGAGATCTTTTCCAGTTCCCGGGCCATTTGGTGGTCGGGGAAAATGTGGCAAAGGGGGAGTCGTTCTTCCGTTTTCTGGCGCAACGTTGGGCCTCCTTTTTCGAGTTAACTTCTTTGTTTTCAATTTGTTCGCACCAAAAGATTAACAAAGAGGTCTGACAAAAAAGGGAGGCCACATCCCCACCTTACTCCTTCATTTTCAGCTATTTAAAGTCCTTGGGATGGGAACTAGACTAGCCAGAAGAGAGGTCCCATGATGGAACTGATGCTCAACTCTATCAGTGGCAACGGTGATTCCCCCCGAAAAGGAGGATGGAGAATGAGAATCGGATTGATCTCGATCTGCCTGGTTTCTGTGCTCCTATTCGTGGCAGCGGAGAATGCCCTGGCAGAGCAGCCCGGCTCCGAGGAGCCCCTGGACATCGGCTCCCGGCTGGAGCTCTTCGTCGACGACTACCTGGTGGATACACTCGAAGGGCTGGAGCACAAGCTTCATTCACCCCACTCTGCCGGGACGGTCCTGATCTTCGACAAGCCGTGGGAGGGGGTCACCAGCGGGAATTCAGTGGGCGTCTTCCAGGATGACGATCTCTATCGCATGTATTACCGAGGCAGCAGCCATAAAGGCTATGCACTGGAGTCCCTTCTGGAGCCCGGTGAAGTCGTCATCCCCGAGCACCCCTATGCCGTCGGTTATGCCGAGAGCCGGGACGGCGTTCACTGGACCCGTCCCTCCCTGGGAATCCTGGAGTTCCAGGGCTCCAAGGACAATAACATCGTCTGGATGGGAAAGGGTTCTGGTGCCTTCCTTCCCTTCAAAGACCCCAATCCCGAGGCTCCTGCCCAGGAGCGCTACAAGGCGGTGGGTCCCGACAGTGGCGCGCTGTGGGCCTTCGTTTCCCCGGACGCGATCCATTGGCGGGAGATGCAAGAGAAACCTATCCTCACGGACGGCGCCTTCGACTCGCCCAATCTGGCCTTCTGGGACTCCATCCAGCAGCGTTATGTAGCCGTCTACCGGGACTTCGTCAACGGGGTCCGCACCATCAAGATCGCCACGTCCTCGGATTTCAGGAACTGGACCGCGGGTCAGTGGGGCGAGTTCGGCAAGGCGCCCAGCGAGCACCTCTACACGAACGCCACTCGTCCCTACTTCCGGGCTCCCCACATCTACCTGGCGTTTCCAAGGCGCTTCCACCCCTGGAAGGCCATGGGGCCCTTCAACCAGGCCCATGCCGGGGGTTGCTCCGACGCCATCTTCATGTCGAGCCGGGATACCATCCACTGGAATCGGTATCTGGAGGCCTTCATCCGTCCAGGCCGGGAGGTGCGCAACTGGTCCCACCGCTCCAACACCCCGGCCTGGGGCCTGCTGGCCACCGCGCCGGATGAGATCTCCCTTTTCGTCGAGCGTCACTACACCTTCCCCAGCAACCACCTGGAGCGCATGGTGATCCGGACGGACGGGTTCGTCTCACTGCACGCGGGCTATTCTGGAGGAGAGCTGATTACCAGACCACTCTCCTTCCAAGGGGACAACCTGGCCCTGAACTTCGCCACCTCTGCCGCGGGCAGTATTCGCCTGGAGATCCAGGATGCCCAAGGGAACCCACTACCTGGATTCGCCCTGGAGGACTCGCCCCTGATCTGGGGAGATGAGATCGAGCATACGGTGCGGTGGAAACGGACCCATGCCAAGTCGACTTCAGATAATCCCCTGGCCAGGATAGCCGGGAAGCCGGTCCGCCTGCGCTTCGTGATGAAGGATGCGGATCTCTACTCCCTGAGGTTCAGGTAGGAGCAGAGTCGCCAACTCGTCCGGGGGCTCTTGCTCCTGTCGCAGTAGGAAGCCTGGGACATTCTGCTTCCTAGCCGTGGCTTCGCTCTATGTCTGTTACACCAGGATTGGTCGGTACTCTCGACAAGAACCCGAGGGAGACAGCCGCAGCAAGGAGGGCGAAGGTAAAGCTGGCAGGAAAGCCGGACCAGTCGGTGAGAGCGCCGTGCAAGGCTGGGCCCGCACTACTCACAGGGGCAACCAGGGTAAGGAGGGAGAGGTTTCTCACTCCCGAGGAGGCAGATGAGACACTGACGGCATAGTTGGGGAAATAAGCTCCTCCCAGCTCTCCCGCTCCCATCAGTCCAAAGGCCATGAGATAAGCGTACCCAGGGACACTCCAGCCCCACACGATCGCTGCTGCGAGGAGCAATACCGTGGTGACCAAAGGTGCTCGAATTCCTTTTCTCATCGCGATGACGCCCAGGAGGAATCCCCCTGCCGACTTGAACCCGAATCGCAAGGCCATGATGATCCCAGAAAACTGCTTGGGATCGCCCCCCAGCACCACTCGGCTGTACAGCGAAAGATTGGGCATGGCGCTGATCGTCAGGCGCCAGAAGAAGTAGGCAAGCCACAGAGAGGTCAGTGTTCGAGATTGGACAAAGGACTTTACTGAGGTCACCAGGTACTTTGAAAAGGGCTCTCTTCGCTCCTGTTCGACAGGCTCCACCCGATAGAGCCTGCTCAGCAAAGCAACGGCCGCTATGGAGGGTGCTCCGATGAGGTAGAGGCAGGCGAAGTCGTAGGGATAGGGCAGGGAGGGGATTCCCCCGTTGAGCACGAATTGAGCCCAGAGTGAACCCAGGACAGCCGCGATGGGACCAAAGGTGAAAGTCCACTTCAGTGCTCGGGCCCGGCCCTCGACGGTCGTTCCTCTTCTCAGGCACTGGTACTTGAATACGTGGGAAGTCGAACCGGAGACGCCCTGAATCAGCCCTTGGCCGATGACGGCTAGGAGGCGTACCGAATCGCTGAAGGGATAGATGAGGACCATTCCGACTGCGATCAGCAGCGAAGCGGTCACCAGATTGGCGACCACTACGGTAGCCCGGACCAGCCGATGAGGCACGATCCAAGAGAGGACAAAGGGCATGAGTGCGCCCAGCATATAGGCAGATACGGGTAGGTTGGCTAGGGTCGCGCTGGCTCCCAGTTTGTCACACAATGCTGCCTGAACCACTCCGATGTAGACAACGGGAGCGGCAAAGTAGACCAGCAGATTCGAGGCACCGAAAAGGAGCCCGTTCCGGCGGTCGTTAGCGGCCCTGATGGAGTCGGGCAGTTCGGGCGCGACTGGCTTCTCGCTTTCTGACGTCATCCTGCTCGCTGTGGATCGCTCTGAACATCCCCCGATCCTAGCCGAATATAGTGGCTACTCAGAGCAAAGGGAACTCTGGTGCGTCAACCGATCCTTAGAATCACCCCATGGCCTCCGCGAGCGCTTCGAGGAGTACATATTTGAGCGCACCAGAGACTGTCTCCTCCGTCGTTCGCCTGATCATGGAGCAGCAGGGCAAGGTCAGCTACGAGAAGCGAGAATCTTCCGGCTTATGCGGCAAGGAAAGCGGGGATGCCAATTACTGCCGGGCCATGGGTTCTGGTGGAGTTTGAGAACGGGTTCAGGATGGTGGTGGATGGCGGGGCGCAATTCGAAAGGTCAGATAGGAAGGGCGGACCTTCTAAGACGAGCACCGGGGATTTCCCGCTCACTTGAAGGGGCGTGTAATAGCCGGCACCCGATCTGACAGACAGCCTCCGATTTGATCGCAATCGAACGACCGCTTTCGCCTGAGGCTGTGTGAAAAGTCATTCATGATTTCGGATTTGAAATTTTGACTTCATAGGATCGCGTGTAAGCCACGATCTCCGTCGTAGGAAGGGTAAAGAGACCCCTAAATCAAAGAGGTTTTGGACTTTTCACACACCCTCGCCTAAGAGCCGACATTCAGGTTCTGCCGCTGAAAACGTCGAATGAACGACCGCTTTCGCCCCGAGAAGCGGACGTTCACATCCACCAGTGAATCTACGAAGTCCAGCCGCTGATCTGTCCTCGATGCCCTCATCCAATGAGGACTCTGGCCTTCATCGAGGACCCTCGCGTCATCCTCCGCATCCTCCAGCACCTGGGTTCCTGGCAAAGAGCCCAGCGCTCTCCTCCTCCCCCACTCCTGGCCCACAAGCTGGAGGCCTTCCTGGCCACTCTCTCCCCCACCCAAGCGCAACAGGTTCGGGTCTCCACCAACTCCATCTTCTGGGACGATCTCCCCGTATTCGAGGACTGAGGAGCGAACCTCCCGCTGTCCTCTCCACTACCCGTGCGCCTGATTTCCCCTCTTCTTCCCGGTTTGACTCCCGGCCCAATTCTCCATCAGACGCTCCTCCCCTCACCCCGACGCTTCCGACCCCTCCACCTCCAGAATCTCCCCTCCAGAGACTCCAGTTCATCCCTTTTCTGGAGCCTCGTCGTTGGCACAACACCCCGGCTCAAAAAGCGATTTCCTATTGACCTGGTTTTCCGAAGAAGGTCTGCCAGCTGAGGATTCGGAACGTCTGCTTGTCCGTCGATCGCTGGGTCAGGAACCGGAACTGAAATACCATCGGTCGAACGCGCCGAGCGCAATTCCGCTGAAACGACTGGCGGAGCAACGTTCGTTGCGCTGGACGATCGAGCAGGACATTCAGGCGGGAAAAGGCGAAAGCGGACTGGACGAATACGAAACTCGCGGCTGGATCGGTTGGCATCATCATACCGCGTTGTCGCTGTTGGCGCTTTGGTTTCTGGTGCTTCAGAAAACGCGGTTGGGGGAAAAAAGAACCGCAGATGACGGTTCGGGAAGTCCGCGCGCTTCTCAAGCACCTCGTCGACGTTCGACAGTGGAACGAAAAAGAAATCATCGCGTGGTCAAACTGGCGGATGGAACGAAATCGAATCGCAAAGCTGTGTCACGAACAAAGACGCCGCAACGAATTGCGGAACCGAAGTAGAGCGCCAAATGAGGCGCTGTAGTACTAAGTGCCCGTAGCGTATCCCATGCCAGTCTGGCCAAAGCCGTTGGCCGTGTACCAACAGCGGTACTCGGATGCATGCTTCACCACACAAGCATAACACCTCTGGTGGTCATCGAACGCTCGTAGCTTGCCGATGCCGAGGTCGCCGTCCTCACCGCTTTCGACCCAGCTCCACTCGATCCCGTCCCGTGACACGAGGCTCCTGACCCTGTAGGCATGACCGAACGTGCTGACCCACATCCGCCACAGATTGCCATCGCGGATCACGCAGGGCTTGCTGGCGATGTAGTTGTAGGGACGCGTCTCTGCGAGCCTGGGCTTGACGAGGAAATCATCGAGCGGCTTCTTCCACGTCAGTCCGTCGGTGCTGACCATGTAGCCAATGCCGATACGAGGAATCACATTGCCGTGACCGGTCCTGACACCGTCGGGCTTCTGGATGTAACGCGTCACAATTTTCCCTCCCATAGGACGGCTTTTCTCTCAGATTCAATCCGGGCCGACAAGAAGGCATTGTGAGGAATCCGAAGAAGGGACCTTGACAGAGGTCCTTCTGTGTTGGACGGATCCAAGGGGGGAGGAGTGCGTTTAGAGTATCCTACCGCTGAGAGGGAAAGGGGCAAGGGAGCAGAGAGCTCCCGGCGTTGAAGTTAAGCACCGCCGGGAAGCTCTCGGCAAGACCCTCTAGATGTCTGTCTGTACAACCGAGGAGGTCTCGATGCAAATCCTACACCCGTTTGCGGGTTCGGTCCAAGCGTACGCACAAGAACTGGCGGAGCCGGATCGCTATCGCCCGGGTGGCTGTCCCCTGTGCGGGGCGAAAGAAGCGCTGATCGGGCACGGATTTTACGGCCGCACCCTGGTGGCGGAGGACTTCGACGGCTGGATTCGGGTGCGCCGTTACCTGTGCCGGCTCTGTCGGCGAACCGTCTCGCTACTGCCGGAGTTTGTCTTACCCTATGTGCGTTTTGCGATCAGCGTCATCGGCCGGTATCTGGAGGCGCGGTTGCTGGAGTCTCGGACCCTAGGGCAAGCGGCTCAGCAAGCGGGCCAGGAGCAGATGCCCTACCAGCGAGGCCAGGGCTGGGTGACGCGCTTTCGCCGTCAAGCCCGATGGCTCTCGGCCAGCCTGGTGGCCCTGACGCGAGCCGTCGCCGCGCCGGGGGTCGTTTCCCGGGCACTGCGGATGCTCCAGATCGCGGGCTGGATCCGCTCCCACCGCTTTCTGTTTTCTCAGCTGCGGGTGCACCTGCTGGGCTGGCCTCGTTCTCTGGCTCCGGACGGGCGATCTCGCCGACTGGCTTCGGGCAACTCGCTGGCGGGGACCCACCCACACAACACTTGCGTGGAGGGATAGGGCCGGGCCGGCGTAGCCTTCTTCCCCAGGAGGAAAAAAGGCTATGGATCCCAAAAGCGAAAAGATTGCTCTGTTTCGATACGCTCTGATTGCCCCCCTGGTGCTGGAGGTGCTGCCCCACGGCGAGTTGACACGACGGGCCCGGGAGATCGCCGCCCGCTCCTACGAGATCCCCTTCTCCCCTCGCACCCAGGTCTCGGTCGACACGCTGCTGGATTGGGCCCAGCGCTATCGCTTGGAAGGGGTGACGGGCCTGGCCCCCAAACCCCGCTCCGATCGCGGCACCTCACGGGTCCTGACACCGGAACTAGCGGGGATGATCGAGCGCCTCAAACGTGAGAATCCCTACCGGACCGGAGCCACCCTACTGCGGGAGCTGGCTCTGTGCTCCAACGAGAGAAAACCGCCCCTTTCCGCTTCCACCCTCTATCGGTTCCTCAAAGCGCGCGGTTTGACGGCCCGCGAGCTGCTCAAGCCCGCGCCCGGGCGCAAGAAGTTCGAGGCCGCCTCGGCCAATGAGATCTGGCAATCCGACCTGCTCCATGGGCCCTACGTCCTGCGAGCAGGAGGGGGCAAGCGCCAGGCCTTTCTCTACGCCGTTCTGGATGATGCCAGCCGCCTCATCCCCCACGCTCAGTTCTACTTCACGGAGGGCCTGGACGCGCTCCTGGACTGTCTGCGTCAAGCCGTGAGCGCTCGGGGCCTGCCCTTGCGTCTGTATGTGGACAACGCCAAGGTCTACCGCTCCGGACAACTGGCCTCGATTGCCGCCTCCTTGGGGATCCTCGTCGTTCATACCCCACCCTATCAGCCCCAAGGACGAGGCAAGATCGAGCGTTGGTTCAAGACCGTGCGCACTCAGTTTCTGGCCAATCTCGATCGCCAGCGCCCCCTCACTCTGGAGCAACTCAACGCCCGCCTCTGGCGCTGGGTCGATCGGCACTACCACCGCTGCCAGCATAGTGCGCTGGGCAGGACACCGCTACTGCGCTGGCAGCGCGATATCGAGAAGATCCGACAGATCCCGCCCGCCACCGATGTCCGCCGCCTGTTTTTCCATCGGCTCCAGCGGGTGGTGCGCCGCGATTCGACCTTTCGCTTGCAGAGCCAGTTCTACGAGGCGCCGGCCCAGCTGGCCGGCCAACGTCTGGAGATCCGCTTCGATCCGCTCGATCTCTCCCAGGTCGAGCTGTATCGGGACGGGAAACTCCAGGGGCAGGCCCGTCCCGTCGATCCCGTCGTCAATGCCTCCCTCCCCCGCGCCCAAGCCGAGGCGTCGGAGCCCTCCGATCCGACCGGGATCAACTACCTCGAGTTGCTTCAAGACGACTCGAAGCCCGAGGAGGACTAAGCCATGTTCGAGACTTTCTTTGGATTCAAGACGACTCCCTTCAGCGCCGATGCCGATCCCCGGCAGCTGTTTGAATCGGCCGCCTGGACTCAGATGTCCGCCCGCTTACAGTTTCTCGTCGATTACCGCGGCGTGGGTTTGTTTACCGGCGAGGTCGGGGCCGGCAAATCCACCGCCACCCGTACCCTGCTGGGCAACCTCAACCCCAATCGGTACAAGATCCTTTATCTGCACTGGTCTTCCGGCTCCCTCCTGGACCTGTTGACCCTGCTCGCTCGCCAACTGGATTTGCAGCCGGCTCACCGCCGCGCCGACCTGGTGCATCAGATCTCCGAGGCCATCGTTCGCCTCAACCAGGCCAAAAAACAACATCCCTTCCTGGTCCTGGACGAGGCCCACCTCTTAAACCACCAGACCCTGGAGCAACTCCCCTTGTTACTGAACTTCGAGATGGATTCCTGCCCCTATCTTTCCCTGGCCCTGGTGGGACAGGCGCTCCTGCGGCGGACCCTCTCCTTGCAAGTCCACGAACCCCTACGCCAGCGCATTGCCGTGCACTACCATCTGGAGGGCTTCTCCCGCTCGGAACTGGAGGCTTACCTGGCTCAGCAGCTTCAGCTCGCGGGGGTCCCCGAACCGCTCTTTGACGACAGCGCCCGCCAGGCCCTGTATCAAGCCACCAAGGGCTTACCCCGAAAGGTCAACAAACTTTGCCTGGCGGTCTTACGCCTGGCCGCTTCACGTAAAAGCAATCAAGTCGGTGAAGCCCTGGTTCTGGAGGCCGCCCCGGAGGTCTTACTGTGAGCGCCCCGTCCCAAACGGTCCTGTCCCTCTCCCAGCTGATGCGCTGGAATCCCACCCCCGATCCGGCCCTGATCGGGCCCTCCCTGCTGCCGGCTCAGGGGATTCTCTTCGTGGGCGGTGAGCCCAAGGTGGGCAAGTCCCTGCTGGTCGCCAACTTGGCCTTGGCCCTGGCGGCCGGCTCTTCCCGAACCGGCTTTGACATTCCCGCTCCTGCTCGGGTCCTGCTCTGTCAGTTCGAGCTTCCCCTGGAGGCCTTTGCGGCTCGATTGGCTCAGATGCGCCAGACGCTCGGCTCGGCCGCCGATGACAATCTCTGGGTGGATACCTGCGCCACCGGGCATCTCCTGAGCACTCACGACGGTCTGAATCATTTTCTGGCCGCCGCCCGCACGGCACAGGCCCAAGTCCTCGTGCTCGATCCTCTCTACTCCGCTCATGATCAGGACGAAAACGACACCCGCGCCATGGCCGCTTTGTGCCAGAGTTTGCTGCGCTTGCGCCAGGCCTCCCAAGCCGCCCTGATCGTCGTCCATCACGTGCGCAAATCCGTCGCTCGGCACGAGGTCGGAAGCGCCCTTCGCGGCTCCAGTGCCCTGCACGCCGTCGGCGACAGCTATCTGTTACTGCGGCGCCCTTCGGCCCTGCCCAACTCCCTGGAACTGTGCTTTCAGTTCCGATACGCCCCCGCCCTCTCTCCCCGTCGGCTCCGTCTCGATCCCGCCACCTTATGGTTTCACCCCAGCGGCCAAGCCCCCACCCCGGCTCCTTCCCGCCGGAAGGTCCAAAGCACCGATGTCCAGGACGCGCTTCATCACCTGGGGGCTAGCGCCGGCTACAATCAGCTCCGGGATCAGATCATGCGCACCTGTGATTGCTCCAAGCGCACCGCTCAGCTCGCCATGACCCAGGCCTCCGAGCAGGGACGCATCCTTCGGGACCAGGGCCGCTACCGTCTTCCCCCCGACTTTGCCGCCGGGTCGCGCCGCCGGCAAACCCCGCCTGCGGGTTGAAGCAGGCCCGAGGGCTGACGCGACGGAAGCTGAATCTCAGCCTTCATCGTTCGGCCTCGCCCCGCCAGAGCGGACTCTTTGGCGGGGCCTTTTTCTTGCTCCCCCCAATCCCCCTCAGCTTTCGGAGCCGAAGCCCTCGGCCTATCTATGCGACGTGGCCCCGACGACGCCGTCGGGGCGTTCCGCTCTTTCCTCAGCCTTCGCTCAAGCCTCCCCACAGCGGGATAGGATACCCTTCGCCCCTACCCACGGAAGTATCCTATCCTGGCTTTCCCACACTTCTTCCAGACCCCTTCGGAAGGCAGGCTCTAAATCGAAAAACTTGGCGGAATTTATCCTGCGAACTCAAAGGGCACGAACGTGACGCGTTACAGCAGAGTCGAAACGGCAAGACTTTCTGGCGTAGTCACCTAGGAGCGGTCTCGATAGGAGTTCCGTCGATCATCGCCGAGGCCAGTTGCCAGCGCTCCTGGAGCCATTCCTCTTTGCCGTTTTTCTCAATCAGCTTGTTCGCGCTGTCGTACCACTCACGTGCTTGAACGTCGTGGCCGAGTTCGCTATGGGCCACGCCCAGTAACAGGGCCTCTTCGGCCCTGATGCCGAAGCTGGGTTGCGGCGAGTTGGTTACCGAGAGGCGAAAGCGGCCAAGAACGCCTCCATTTGGAAACACTGGAAAGTGTAGTGTGACGCTGAGTCTCCCCTCAGGGATCGCCGTGGACTCCAGCAATTCGAATACGGCTACGTGATCGACTCCCAAGTTCGAGTCGATCGACCATTGCAATGCGTTATAGCCACGCAAGGTGGGACCGTTATGGTCGCGCGCCACTTTCCACAATGGAATCGCCATGGATTCACCGCCGGCTGCGGGTGAGGAGACCACTGTTACCTGGGCGAGCTTGAACGCGCCGGCCGTAGCAGAGAAGAGCATGGTAGATTGGCTCTTAACTTGTTTAGGCAAAAGAAGAACTCTCCGGGTGCCTCGAACGCCGCCAAGATGGAGCAGAGACTAGAGCTCTATCCTTTGGGATAGCGGGCCTATCCGGTCAGATAGTCGTGCCAGCCTTCGTTGCCTGTGGAGTTCGTTTGCAATCGGACGGAGGAATGTCGTCCAGTTATCGTCCAGTCAGAAAGCTATGGGATATCGTCAGATATCACTCGATCGATGCGGCGAAAACCCAAGAACCAATTGAGTTTTCGGTAGTTTTCGTTAGATTTCACGTTGCCAGCCAACAGATTTAGGATCTGGTGGATGAGAGCCCGTGGGTGAGCGGGAGAACATCATCCCCGCTCAGTAGTACGCGTACCACTGAGGTACTCGGTTGTTAGAGAGGTGCAGGATGGTTAAGCACAAACTTCTGCTCGTCTCTGTTCTGGTGGCAGTCTGTTGCCTCATCGCTACTTTCAGATCAACTTCGGCGCAGTGTGTGGCGTCGATGACCATGGTGAATAACTTCCCTCCGAACAGAAGTGTCTACAAAGTCCTTACTACGAGCGCTACCTGCCGCTCAACAATGAAAACCAACGTCAACGCTTGTTTCAAAGCCCTTTTCGATCCGACCGATGAAGGTCTTCTCGGGATGTTTCTCCAGCTTGAGTCCAGGACCTGGGTCAGGACTCGAGCCGCCCGAGGGCCTTCCTCACCCACTAGAAACGGGCGAGCGAATTTGGTCCGTTATGGGTCTTATAAGAATTCCCCAGGCTTCTCGACCGCTACCTAGCGTTCCCCAATGTGCCCGTACGCGCCGCTAAGTTACTGATCTTCCTGGTGGGGCTTGAACTCATAACCCAAAGGTCGCGGGTTCAAATCCCGCCCCCGCTACCATCCTTAAATCAATCACTTAAGCCGATTCTGAGACGTTCAAAGAACAGCGAAAAAACGCTCTTTTTTAACGATTTTTTAACAACTCGGCGAACCTCGGGTAGAGGGTGCCCTAACTTGTCTAGTTCTCCAGGAGTCCCGGCGGCCCCTTCAAGCCGCCGCCGCTAGCTGCCAAGAAGGTGGGGTTGAGAGCCGAACCGACCTTTCCTACCGGAGTAGCCACGGAAGGGATCGAGTGGGAGACGTGACTGCGAAGCATCGTTGGGTTATGAGTTCAAGCCCCATCCGGAAAACCAGTAACCTAGCGGCACGCACGGTCACATTGAGGCACGCTAGGTAGCGGTCGGGAAGCCTGGAGAATTCTTATCGGACCAATAACGGACCAAAGTTTCTTTCCACCAGAACGGGCTCCTCTCGACAGCCTGCTCCCGTTCCTGTACCACATGACCGACCATACAGTGGAGATTCTGAGATACTTACGCCACAATCGCCGAAATGTGAAGCACGAATTAGAAGTGGTTTCAAGATCGAGGGATAATCTGATCCAGGAGTTTCAAAGATGATGGAAATGCGTATCAGGATCTTGGTGATAACGGCAGCGCTGCTGCTACTGGCGGGATCAAGGGCCCTTGCCCAGCAGAACTCCGGCTCACCCTACGTGCATCTGCGACCGTTGGAATCGGAGCAGCCGCTTCGGTTCGGGACCCAGAAGCAGCTGTTGGTGGACAACGAGGTGCTGTGCGCCTGGTACAACGTAAGGCGAGTGCAAGGCGTACTTCAAAAGCATCCTGACAATCCTCTGCTTGAAGCGGACGCCCCCTGGGAAGAGACTGCCCGGAAGAGTTGGGGAATACAGCTAGGCACTGCCATCTATGACGCCCAGGACCAGAAATTCAAGATCTGGTACCAGATCGAGCAGCATACCGGCGGCAATGTAGCTGCCTACGCCGAGAGTCAGGACGGAGTGAAGTGGGTGAGACCTCACCTGGAATTGGTCCGCTATCAGGGGACGATGCAGAACAACGTGCTGCTCCATGCCGACCATGTTGGAAAGCGACCACTGGCAGGCAGCATCCGCCTGATCCAGGACCCTCGAGATCGCCCGGCGGAACGAAGGTTCCTCTCCTGCGGCATTCCTCCCTACCACGAAGATGGAAGCCGGTTCGGAGGCTGGAACGGGATGGCGTACAGTGCCGATGGTCTCACCTGGCACCAGATGCCGGGCGGCCTTCGCGGCGGCGGCGGCGGCGGGAATCCGAGCATCGTCTGGGATGAAACCCTGGGGAAGTATGTCTTGTTTCACAGACAGTTGACGGAGAAGGCCGACCCCGAAACCGGCACCGGTCCTCGCTATATCGTTCGTCAGGAGAGCGAGGACCTGGTTGAGTGGTCCCCCCGACAGACGGTTTTTCATCCGATGAGCGAGAGGTGGCCCGAAGTCGAGAGTGTGAAGGTGTATCGCTATGAGGGCTTTTATCTAGGACTGCCTTCGATGCTGGACAACTATGTGAGGGGAGACGTGGAGCAGCACTTGATTATCAGTCGAGATGGGTTTCGCTGGGACCACCCGTTTCCCAACGAAGCGTTCATTCCCAAGGGCGAAGAGGGCCAGTGGGACGACCGAATCATTTGGTGGCCTTCGATGATCGTGCACGGTGAAAAAACATTGTTCTACTACGCCGGAGCAAGATACCGGCACGGGGTCAAAGGCCAACCACTGGATAAGTGCCAGATCAGGATCGGGCTGGGCTGGGTACCGCGGGACCGGCTGATGGGTCTTCGGAGCAGAGAGCGACTGAGCGGAAAAGGAGCCCTCTTGACCCGACCGTTCGTGGTCGAAGGCGATGAGCTGTATGTCAATGCTGGAGTTGGCGGCGGGCTTCGGGTCGAGGTCGTCGACCCGACCGCGAGACAGTTCGACACCAGAAGGAAGGCCCACATGGGCCACTATATTTCTGCTGCTGAGAAGAAGTTTGATGGATTTCGGCGCGAAGACTGCGAAGTGGTCCAGGGCGATAGCCTGGCCCATCGGGTAAGGTGGAACGGCCGATCGCTGGCTCAGTTCAGAGGGAAAGCAATCCGACTGCGGTTTGTGTTCAATGATGCCACGATCTGGGCGTTTCAGGTTGCCAATGCCAAACCAGGCCGTCGAGAAAGGCCGTGATGATCTGAAGCCCTTGAAACTTCATTTCGTCGCAGGTCGCAAGTCACGGGTCGCAGGTTGCTGAGGAACATCTTCGCTAAGACCGGCTCTGTGACGAAGGAGCCGAAAGTGTGGAGCAGGAATTCGAGGGGCGGAATATAGACTAGCCAGAAGCGAGGTCCCAGGATAGCAATGACACTCAGTTCAACCCAGTGGCTACGGTGGTCATCCCGAAAAGGAGGATGGAGAATGAGGAGAGGACTGATCTCTGCCTGCCTGGTTTCTATGGCCCTACCCGTGGCAGCGGGAGAGCAGCCCAGCTCCCTGGACATCGGCTCCCGGCTGGAGCTGTTCGTGGATGACTACCTGATCGATTCCATCAAGGGTGTGAGCCTCAAGCCGCATGAGCCTCGGTCGGCGGGCAAGACACTGACCTTTGACCAGCCCTGGGAGGGCAATACAAGCACCTACGTCAACCTCCTCCAGGACGAAGACCGTCTCCGCATGTACTACCGGGGCAGCAGCAACCCCAGCGCCGTCCAGACGTCCTTCCTGAAACCCGGGGAGGAGGTGGCCCCGAACCATCCCTCGGTGATCGCCTATGCCGAGAGTCGCGACGGCGTCACTTGGGAAAGACCCGCCCTGGGCATCTACGAATTTCAGGGCTCGAAGGAAAACAGCATCGTGTGGATGGACAAGCCGGGCGAGCAGAAGGTCACAGACTGCATGTATGTCTTCAAGGACGGCAACCCCCAAGCCCCTGCCTCCGAGCGCTACAAAGCCGTGGGCGGAAGCAGCTATCCGTTGGTAGCCCTGGTCTCTCCGGACGGACTTCACTGGACCGAATTGCAAGGGCAGAAATCGCTGATCGAAGAGGGGCTGCACAGGAATGCCTTCGACGCACTCAACGTCGTCTTCTGGGATTCATTCCGGAAGAAGTACGTCATCTTTTTTCGGGACTCCGGCCGAGGCCCTCATCCCAAGGCCAAGGGGCCGGCCTATCGTCACCAGGGGCGCCCCACACAGAACTATGGCAACCGGAGCTTCAAGTTTGCCAGCTCCGAGGACTTCCTCAATTGGAGCAGCCCCCAGTGGGCGGATTTCGGCGACGCGCCCACGGAGCACCTGTACACCAACGGAACCACGGCCTATTTCCGAGCTCCCCACATCTACATGGCATTTCCCAAGCGTTTCCTGCCCTGGAGACAGCGTTTCCAGGACACACCCTCGCCGGGCGCGTCGGATGGGGTGTTCCTGAGCAGCCGGGACGGCCTGCACTGGGACCGCCGCTTCATGGAAGCATTCATCCGACCGGGCCGGGACCGGCGCGACTGGGCTAACCGGAGCAACATGACCGCCGTGGGCGTGGTGGAAACGGCTCCCGATGAGATCTCCTCGTACGTCGTTCGCCACTACAAGTTTCCCAGTGTCTACCTAGAGCGCATGGTGCTGCGGACCGACGGTTTCGTGTCCGTGAACGCTGGCTATGCGGGCGGCGAAGTGGTCACCAGACCCCTGCTCTTCCATGGGGACAACCTGGTCCTCAACTTCGCCACCTCGGCAGCCGGAAGCATCCGTGTGGAGATCCAGAGTGCCCAAGGGAACCCACTACCCGGATTTGCGCTGGAGGAATCGCCGCTGATCTGGGGAGACGAGATCGAGCATACGGTGCGGTGGGAACGGACTCATGCCAAGGCGACTTCAGATAAGCCCCTGGCAAGGATAGCCGGGAAGCCAGTGCGGCTCCGTTTCGTGATGAAGGACGCGGATCTGTATTCGATTCGCTTCCGCTAAGTCTTCTGTTGGGGGCCGCTCTATGAGTGGCCGGCGGTGTACACCTCTCGGAGCCTTCGACAGCAGTCCGGCCGCCCATAGGTCTGTCGCTACAACTCGGGCCCGAAATTTTCTATCTTATTGGGACGATGCACAGAAACGGCTTTCGAAGCGGCATAAAGACCCAGGGGCCGTTCGGGACCTTTCACGGAACGAGTAGTCTCCTTAGGAGGATCATGAAGAAATCACTGCGCCCTGCGCTCCCATTCGCCATCTGTACTCTCTTCCTAGTCCAGGCCACGGCCGAGCACCACGGCAAGAAAGACCCCCCGCTCCAGATCGGCACCCGCCTCGAGCTCTTCGTAGACGACCATCTGATCCAGGAGATGGAAGGGGTAGAGCTTCGGCTGCAGACCCCGGTCTCCGCCGGGACTGTCGTGACTCTTGATCGGCCCTGGGAGGGTGGTTCCAGCACCTACACCACGGTCTTTCCTGACGGCGACGGTTTTCGGATGTACTACCGGGGAAGCGCCCGGGAGCAGCCCTTCCCGTTGGACACGGGGAAGGAGAAGATTCCCGACCACAACGAGGTGACGTGTGTGGCCGAAAGCCAGGATGGCGTCCACTGGACCCGGCCGTCTCTGGGAGTCCACGAGTTCGGCGGCTCCCGGGACAACAACATCGTGTGGGTGGACGAGCCGGGCGAGCACCGCCTCTCCTACTGCATGGCGGTTTTCAAGGACACGAATCCCCAGACCCCGGATTCCCAGCGCTACAAGGCCCTGGGAGGATGCAGCTACCCGCTGGTTCCCCTGGTCTCGGAAGATGGCTACCACTGGAAGAAGCTCCAGGGTGAGGAGTCCCTCCTCTCCGAGGGTCTCCACAGCAACGCCTTCGACGCCTTGAGCTCGGCCTTTTGGGATCCGGTCCGGGAGCAGTACACCCTCATCTTTCGAGACATGGATCGTGGCAAGTCCCCGGTTCCCGGCACGAGTCTGCCACCGCCAGGGGACGTCATCAACTATGGAATCCGGAGCTTCAAGTACACCTCCTCCACAGACTTCCGAAGCTGGACCTATCCCCAGTGGGCGGATTTCGGCGATACTCCACCCGAGCACCTATACACCAACGGCGTCACTCCCTACGTGCGAGCTCCCCACATCTACCTGGCCCTGCCCAAACGCTTCGAGCCCTGGCGCAGGAAGTTCGACGGTTGGACGCCTGGAGTCTCGGAGGGAGTGTTCCTCTCCAGCCGGGACGGGGTCCACTGGGATCGACGCTTCATGGAGGCCTTCGTGCGACCCGGCCGGGACCCCTTCAACTGGGGCCACCGGGGGAACATGGCGGCAGTCGGAGTATTGCAGACCGCAGAGGACGAATTGTCTCTCTACTACCAACGCAACTACGGCATGCCCACCGCCCACATGGAGCGGCTCACGCTGCGGGTGGACGGCTTCGTCTCGGTCCATGCGAGGGTGCCGGGAGGAGAGTTCGTAACCCGGCCCATCACCCTGGAGGGGGAGAGTCTGGTTCTCAACTACTCCACCTCGGCGGCGGGAAGCATCCGGGTGGAGATCCAGGACGAGCAGGGACGTCCCATCCCGGGATTCGAGTTGAGTGATTCCCCTCTGATCTGGGGAGACGAGATCGAGAAGTCCATCGTCTGGAAGGGTCCTCAGTCTCAAACGGACCGCTCGCCCTTCAAGCGCCTCAAAGGGGCGGCTATCCGGCTGCGCTTCCACATGAAGGACGCCGACCTCTATTCCCTTCGATTTCGATAAGACGACCGATGCTGGATAGTCGAGAGCGGCATGGAGTGGATGGGGAAAATAGGAGCAGCCCCTCGCGTTAAGCTGACAAAGCCCTTTTGGGTTTCGAGGATAGGAGTTCGCTTTCTTGGACGTCGGGTATGGTCACCATTTTGGGTGGGAGTGGGAGTGAAGAAAGGGGCCGAGGGAGGACAGGAGGAGGTTGGGTACGCGCTGAGGGAAAAATGGGATGAAACACCCCGGATCAGTACCTCGAGATTGAGCAAAGGGCGACGGTCCCTTGGCCTGCTAGGGACTCATGTAGGCGGCTGTTCCCAGGATGGCACCCGCACCAGTCATTTCCTTAGTCAGTGTGGGCGATTGGGAAGCATCATTAAAAGGGGCCCTCTCCTTCAAGAGCCTTGGCGAGGCCGAAGTCCAGCACCTTCACCTTGCCGCCTTCGCCGATCTTGGAGGTGATCTTGTAGTGGGACAGGGTCTGGCCTATTAACACGGGCCTCCAGACTGTAGGGGAGCCTATCTGGCAATACTAGATCTTTGGACCTGGAAGGGCAATCTCACGAAGATTGTAAGGAAGGAGGGGGTCTATCGAACTGTAGGTTTGGTAGATACCCTAAGCCTAAGCGTAGAAAAATAGCCCTGAACCAAGGGTTTAGAGGGGCAGTTTTAGAAGGGTTTGTTAGACACCCTGTTTCTTGGGCAGGGGAGTGCCAGGCAGATGGCGCCGAACGGCAGAGGGGATGATGGTTAACAGTCCGCATAAACCCGCGGCAGGCGAGCGCGGAGGCCGCTTCACTGCGAACCCGTTTGCCTGCCGGGCGGGGTCATGCAGTTGTTATACCCGCCCCCCCTTTTAGGGTTTGTTCATCTCAGCTTCATGTGCCTTCGCTTCCGCTAGAGAGTGGACGCCCATGTATCGTCGCGTCTCATCTGTAACCCCTGGACCCACTTGATACAGTCGCACTGGTCCATCCCCGTCCGATCTGAACTGAGTGCCGAAACGCTGCGGTCGGCCTATGTTCATCAAGAATCGATCTTCACTCGATGCCGCCAACCATCTCGCCTGTCGATCGTTCTTCCCTTTGCTGATGGCAATGACACAAAATTCGTGGGCGAGCAGGAAGTCATCGGCTGCGTCACCGTGCTGAAGAATCAGGGCGGCGTGGTAGTAATCGTTGGCAGGGTGGAGCATGTTGCGTAAGTACATTTCCTTCACCCGCTTCAACCGTGCGCTGTCTCGTGGCCCGACAACCGTCTTCCCGTCAGGCCGGTCGGATTGATCCTCATCGTGCAGGCGCGCCAATTCCTCATTATCCTTGGGAACATGCGCAGCCGGAAGCTGCGCGTTAGCGGGCTCTGCTGTGAACAGGGCGCCGAGCGCCATGCCATAAAGCGCAAATATGATCAGTGTGGATGAAGCTCTAGCAGCACGATGTGACATGACATCGACCTCCTGAATTGAACCAGACCCAATGCTTGTCGAGCGACAGGTGTCGCGATGTCGCGATGATGTGCAGAAGGCGACATCTGGATTTTACTTGAGGGCTGTAATAATTTGCTGGAGGGGCGCCTTGTGCTCCTTAAAGGGGTAATGACACGAAACGGAAAATATTGTCCGCTAAGAGCTTGTGTCATGACCCCATATTGGCGGGTTTCAGATCCGGTGGACGATGCCCTTCTCATGAGCCGCCTCTAGTGAAGAGCGATCTTTAAGCTGTCCTCTAGAGGAATAGCCCCTCTGTTAACACGCTCAGCCAGTGTCTCCCCTTCCACCAACTCCAACACCAATGCCTGCTTGTCGGCGGAATCCTCCAGACCGTAGATGGAGGCGATATTGGGATGATTCAGCGAGGCCAGTACCTGGGCCTCGCGTGAAAAGCGTGCCATGCGTTCTCGATCAGCGGCAAAGGCTTCGGGCAGGACTTTCAGGGCCACATCGCGGTTGAGCTTCGTATCGGTGGCCCGGTATACCTCACCCATGCCTCCTTCACCAAGTTTCTCCAAGATGCGCTAGCGCGAGATGGTTTGGCCGATCAAAGGCGTCTCCAGATTGCAGGGGAGTGCTTAGCGAATACTAGATCTTTGGATCTGGAAGGGCAATCTCAGGGGGATGGCCAATAAAAGTCATCTCAAGGTCTTCTTCGGATACGTTTAGATCAGCCGAGTAGGCTACGACGCGGTCTTTTCCATGCTTCTTAGCCTTAAGGAGTGCCTGGTCAGCGGCAGGTAGCAGCTCATTGGCATTGTCAAACTGTTGTTCGGGTGTGTGGGAGGCGTAGCCCACTGAGACGGTGATGCGCACGGATTCTTCCGACCCAATCCTATAGGTCTTCGAGGAAATGACTTGCCGAATCCGCTCGCTCACTCGCTTAGCCTCAGGGCCATCCGTGCTCGGCAACACCACTACGAACTCCTCTCCCCCATAGCGCGCGACCCAATCGTGCTGGCGTACTTCGTCAGCCAAGGCGTGGGCTACCGAAACGAGAATGCAGTCTCCAGCTTGGTGTCCATAGGCGTCATTGATTTGCTTGAAGTGGTCAATGTCACAGAACAGGACGCTCAGGGACTGACGTCGCTCCACGGCCCACTCGAACTCGTCTGCCAGGAACTTATCTAGGTGAACCCGATTGTAGAGACCTGTCAAAGCATCCTGCTTAGTGAGCTGTTTCAACTCCTGGTTCTCGGACGCCATTTGCATGGTTTTTAAGTTGGCAAGATGGGCATCCTGCACCACCTTCTTGCTCACCTTGGTTAGCGCGTTCCTAGCCTGCTCTAGGATATCTCGAATGGTTTCTGCGTCGTCTAGAGGGATTCTGAAAGGATCGGAAATTTCTGGAATGCTGTCTGCAATTCTGGTTAGTATTTGCTCGATCTCTGGCTCCTTCAGGTCGAGCAGCTTCCCGGCCTTTTCGTGGGCTTTCCGAACGGCTATCTCTCTATCTTCACCCACCCAAACATCGGCCAGAAGGCCGGAAATAGCCACCACCTTGACTGAATCTGTTCCTTCCACTGAAGTACCAGCGTCGCCGATATTGTGGCTGCCACACACACAGATTCGGTAGATCTCCGGCAAGCGCCATTGTCGGGCCAACCAGCCGCCCGCTTCAGCGTGGTCCCCTCCCAATTCTCGGTACTCCAGCTCGACGAGGTAATCGTGGTCTCCCGCTGACTGGGTTACCAGATTTCCATAGGTTTGCGGAAGCGCTTGTGTTAGGGCGAGCATACCGATGTCCTGGAGCAACCCGGCCACAAATAATTCTTCCCCACTAGGTAAGTTAGTTGCCCAGTTCACGCGCCGCCACGGCCGATATGAGGGATCGGCGCCAGAAGCGGGGTAGCTCATGATGCACGTCGTTTTCCCGTAGGCCCCTCAAGAGGGAAAAACTCAAGGCCAAGGCACGGACTGAGTTGGTTCCCAGCAGGGCTACTGCATGGCTGATAGTTCTCACGTCGTGGTTTAGGCTATAGAAAGCTGAGTTGAGGACTTTGAACACCTCGCTGACCAGAGCGGGGTCGCGGCTCATGACTGCGCCCAGTTCGCTCAGCTCTCCATCCTCTTGCCGGCACAGTTCAACGATTTGAAGGGCGATGCCGGGAAGGCTAGGTAAGGTCTTGCAATTCGTCAGTCGATCCGTTACCAGAGGATTCATTGCCGTTGCTCGCCAAGCATTCTTCCCGAGTCCTGACCCTCGGAGTGTAATGAGGTCTTCACTACCAAGGTATCGGTATAACTGAGAGGAACTGTAGATCCACTTCCAGTGATAAATCTATTCACTCCACGTACTTACAGGTCACTACTAAAGACACGAGTCAGCCCTCACTGGGGCTCAGATTCTGGCCTCCTCATGGCTCGCCAGATCGCTACCAGTTGCTGCGGCTCCCACTCGAACCCGTAAGAGCAGTGTGTTGGAAGGATACCAGGAAGGCGACAGGACGAGAAGTGAGAATCTTCTGGCTCACGCAGCAAGGCTGGACTGCCCATCACTGCGGGGCCATGGGCGCTGGTGGAGTTCGAGAACGGGTTTAGGCTGGTGGTGGATAGTAGGGCGCAATTCGAAAGGTCAGATAGGAAGGGCGGACCTTCTAAGGGTCTGCGCAAAAATAACTTGGCATTTTGGCATCTCATCTTCGCACCATCTTCGGCCGCTCCTCAATCGCGAAATCCTCAACGTAGACCGGGCTACGCCTGCGGTTTCACTCAATCGTTCGCGGCCAAATCTGATGCAAATCTGAGCGCCAATTCTACCAAGTTATTTCTGCGCAGACCCTAAGACGAGCACCGGGAGTTTCCAGCTGACTTGAAGGGGGGGTGTAATAGTCGGCACCCGATCTTACAGACAGCGCCCGATTCGATCGAAATCGAACGGCCGCTTTCGCCTTATCCCGGACCTTCGCGGGCATGGCCGTTCGACCAATCCCTCAAAGATGTTCACTCACAGACAATCCGCCCTAGACGTGTTCGCACTCCTGGACCGACTCGATGTGAATCACTTCACGAGCATGGGGATTAGCACTGGAGGCATGACTCTCATTCACATGGCCACCATGCAGCCAGAGCGGGTAGAGGCGATGGTCCTGATTGGCGCCACAAGCTTCTTTCCCGAATCAGCTCGAAAAATTCTGCGTGAAACTACCCTCAACCCACCCGAAAAGCAATGGGAGCAAATGCGGAAGCGCCACAAGCATGGCGACGAGCAGATCCGAACACTGATTACCCAGTTTCGCGACTTCAAAGACAGTTACGACGATATGAATTTCACGAGGCCCTATCTCTCAACGATCAGGGCCAGAACTTTGATCGTTCATGGCGACAGGGACCGCTTTTTTCCAATCGGAATCCCAACCGAGATGTACCTCGCCATTCCGCGGTCCTACCTCTGGATCATCCCGAACGGCGGACACGTGCCGATCTTTGGCGACATGGCCAAGCGGTTCGTTGAAACGTCCGCGCGCTTCCTACGGGGTGACCTGGAAGGCGAATTAGACGTCTTCGGCTGACAGGCGACTGAGGGACACTATTGATCGGCCAGAACGATCTCCCACTACAAGATCACCTCCAAGCTAGGCGAAGGCAAATAGGGGTCTCTTCCTAACGGGCAGGCTGGTTGTCCGGCCAGTCTGAAAGGGAGATTCGGGGCTCACACGACAGTTGTAGCCCGGAATCCTAAATTATCTGGCCGGAAATGTCGTCCAGCTTTAGGATGTCGCCGGAGAAGTGCCGGGGCTAGAAGGCATCTACAGAGCGGAAGGAGCCTCTGGTTTTCTGCAATCTCAGCGTAGTTCATTCGCCGGAAACGTCGAATGGTACAGCAAACGGCCAAGAGCCGACGTTCTATTTCGGGCGCTTCGAAAGGAGCTTTCAGTTTCCAGGTAGGTCGTCATGCGTCCAAATGACCTGAACGCTCCTGGCCAAGATACCTGGGTCGCGCTTCCCTCTGAAAGTCTTACTAGGCTATCGTTGGTGCAGGCCGCACGAAAATGCGTTAGGTTCTGGCAAATCGGCTTCCAAAGACAACTGCTTGATGACTCTGGAAGACGATTTGTACCGCATATCGACTGCGGACTTGAGACGGGTGAAGACGTCCAAGGCTCTTGGCCGCCAGACCCTCGAATGAAGAGTGATCTACACCCCGTCTTGAATCGTGGAGGCTGGGGCGTAAAGAATCCAGTAGACAGCCTGCGATGAAGGATGCAGTTGCATATTATGCGGAAACCCAGATAAGACTCCGGAATATCTCAAGGGCGACTCCACTGGATGGACTACAAAGAGCTTAGGCGGAATCGAATACCGCGTGCTATCTGGAGAATGCAGCCAGGACGTGGGTTTATCTGGAAACCATATAATGGAGGCAGGGCAAAGACATCCGCTTGGCAACGAAGAGGCACCATTAGAACCGCAGACATTTATATTTGAAAGAGGCAGTAATCACTTTTTTGGATGGGAGTAACAATGATTAGACGATCTGCTAGTACAGGTGATGAGCAAGCAGCGTTGAGGTTTGACTCTTGGAGTCGGCCGTTGCCCATGAAAATTGCGGGTTGGGTGCTGCTCATTGGCGCAGCGCTCTTAATTCTCGGAGGAGCGTACCGGGCGCAGGCCAACATGATCACTTCGGGCTTACTGTTTCTTGCCATGGGAGTGGTATTCGCGCCGGACACGTTGCGCATGGGTTGGCCCATCAGGATCGCGATTTGTGCCTTAGTGGTAGTCGGCGCTATCTATACGTTTCTAACCTAGAACTCTTGTCTCAACGCGCCTGGGAAAGGACCAAATGGTTGTCGCATGCGCGCTGCCGCCTAACCCAATGGGATGGAGCGGACAGTCCTAAGTGTCACTGCCCTGGTCATAGTGCTCGGCTTCGATTTTTCCGGGAATCGCATGATCTTGGCCACCAAAAGGCTCAGTCGTGGCGCCAATCGCAGGCAAGCTCATCGCGGAGATCCAGTGCAGACAGATGAAAGTGGTGATTCTTAGGTTCGTCTTCATTCCAGGGAGGGTGTCATGATTGGCAAAGCATCCTCATCCGGGTCAAGGTGGATGCAGAGGCGCTCATTCTGTCTCCTTTTCAGCCCCAAGGTCAATCCAAGTCCGCGCTCCATGGATTGGTGACGGGAACCGCCGCTGACTGGGTGTTGAGCAAACGTCCCAACAACGATAGGATACCAAGGTTGCCGAATATTCGGCCCATAACGCGCAAATCCTGAAGTGAAAAGCTCTCCAATTCAACCACCTCCACTATTGTCTATTGGGCCTCTCATCGGGGTTGCTCTTGTTGTCTTCGGCTCGCCAAGTTCCTGGATCTTGGGAGCTCAAAAAGGAGATGAGACACCTACTTTTGCCGGCCCAACCCGCGGCACGAAATATGATATTTCGATTCAAACCGTTGATATCTCCGGAGATTCGAGCCGTCATGTCATCGTTGCCCAGGGAACAGCCGGGTCATATCAGGGCCACACGGATACCTTGTTGATGCCGGACGGCAGAACGATGTTCGCAGCCTGGTCCCAGGGGCACGCGGTCAATATCGGCCCCTTGAAGAAAAGTGAAGACGGAGGGCGCTCTTGGGGTGATC
This sequence comes from Acidobacteriota bacterium, assembly GCA_965218775.1. Taxonomy (GTDB): domain Bacteria; phylum Acidobacteriota; class UBA6911; order RPQK01; family JAJDTT01; genus CAUZIZ01. Next base: position 321,982 of record CBDCLS010000004.1, read on the forward strand.
TGATACCCGTGCCGGAAAATTGGTTCAAAGTCAGTAACACCCCGACGATTCATCGATTAACAGATGAGGCGGGCGGCGAACGGCTCATTGTATTTGGAGGAGGTCTGGGAAGCCCTGATGGCGCCATGTTCCAATCAGTGTCCGAGGATAGAGGTCAAACATGGTCTCCCATGAAAGAGAACGGTCTCACCGGAGAGGTGCCGCCCAAGAGTGTCATGACCTTCGATGATGGAAAAAAGTGGGTCATGTGGTCGGACATGCCGGGGCTGGTTTGGCAAAGTGAATCCCTGGGCGGAGGGCTGACTTGGAAACCGGAACGAACCATTCTCAAAGTCCCGGGCAGGTGGGCGCAACCCTCCATCATTCAATCACCGGATGGAACCCAATTGCTAATGCTGATGCGAGAAAACACTCGCAAATTCAACTCGCTCTATGCTGTGAGCGACGATGGTGCCCAAACCTGGTCGAAACCCTTGGAACTCCCAGCTGCGCTCACCGGGGATCGGACGGGATCGGCACGTCTTGCGATACGCTCCAGACGGGCGTCTGGTGGTGGTGATGAGAGATCAGGCCAAATCCAGCAAAACCTACGGTCACTACGTCGCCTGGGTAGGATTGTTTTCGGATATCATTCAAAAACACGAGGGCCAGTACCGAATCAAGCTCTTCCAGAACCACCTCCGCACCGAAGAAATGAAACCGGGTCAAGGTAATTATGATTGCGGGTATTCGGGCCTGGAAGTGATTGAGGACGGAATTCTGGTAGCCACGACTTACGTCAAGTACACGCCGGGTCCCGAGAAGCATTCAGTGGTGAGCACTCGTTTTCGACTCGAAGAAATCGATGAAGCCATGGCCTCCGACGGCCTTTAGAAATTCTTTCCTGTCCGATCACCATAATGTTGACGCAACGAGCGCAATTGCTTTTGCAAATTCATCATGATGGGTTTGGAATCTTTCTTTCGTAAGGCTTTCAAGCATCAGCAGAAACCACCCTGGCGACTCGTCACCGACAAGCTTCGGAGCTATCCGGCAGCTCATCGGGAAGTCTTTCCATCGGTTCCCCATCGAACCGGCCAGTACGAGAACAATCGGGCGGAAGTCTCACACCAGCACACTCGGGAACAGGAACGCCAAATGAGGAAGTTCAAGTCAATGGCCCAGGCCCAACGATTCCTTTCGGTACCGGTCCGATTCAGAATCTGTTCCGTGTTGGCCGTCACCACCTCGGAGCCAGCAATCATCGCATCCTCCGATCCCGAGCTTTTGCCGAGTGGCGGGAGGCGACCTGTACCTCTTGAGCTGGCATCTCGCTCGGGCTCTGTGTGTCCCAGAACCGTGCGTGAGCCAACAACTTGACAGAGCCTGAAAGGGAGCTTAGCCCGCATTTCTCACACCCGGTCGTCGCGAGAGGCCGAAAGCGCCGTCCTGGCAAGGCTTGCGACCGAGGCCCCCGCAGTCGTACTCGTGCAGTACGTCGAGGAGGCCGAAGGAGCGTCACGCAGTCAGGGCGGATGATTGCGGCCTCGTAGCAGACTGGGTGTGAGAAATGCGGGCTAGGTGCGTTGGGTAGAACGAGAGCTCGTATTTGCAACTGGGCGACTCTCCCCGAGACTCTGATCCAACGCACCAGTCGGCCCTGTTTCGAGGTGGGTTTGAAGTGACGGCTTTAAGCCCCGTGTCTTAGAGCATTGAGATTGCCCTTCTGAGCTCCTGGTCTACGTTTTCTTGACCGATCCACTCGATTTCCCATGTCGGGTCACAGCCAGGCGGTAAGAACGCCCCGTGGCCATTTCACTCGAAGTTCCAGAGTGGAATTGGCGGGCCAGCGGAAACGACCTCCTCGACGTAGAGGCCGCTCTGCGGCGCAGGCGAGAGCCCGGAATGCTCGCCCCGGTCCATGATCCGATAGAGCAGAAGGTTGTGCCAGCCTCCGTCGGCCAGTCGGACGGTTTGCGCCATGGGATGATCCATGAACCAGACCCTGCCACTGGGCGGCGGCCCAAACTGCTCCAGTGCATTGCGGACCGTGATCGGCTCTTCCAGCCCGCTGCGCTCTCGGTTCAGGGGCCACAGGACCAGCCAATCGCGTTCGTGTCCCAGGCGATTGCCGGCCAGGTACGGAGTCCCATCTGCCGCCTGGTTCAGGGTCACCGGTGCCTGACCTCGGCCCTGAGGAACCTCGATCGCCAGCTCCCAGGTGTGGGTGTCGGTGGAACGCCAGACTCGAATAATGTGATCCTCAAGCTCGGAGCCGCTGGCCCGCAGCGTGAAGAGGAGTGAGCCATCGGTGTCCCGGATCAGCGAGGGTTCGAAGGCGTTGAGAGCGATGGGTTCGCCGTAACGCATTCTCGGTTCTTCCGGCATTCGGATGAATGCTATGGGAACGAAGGAGATCAGCTGCCAGCGCCTGTCAAGACGTCGCCAGCGTGACACACCGGAGGCACCCCGATTTGCTCCAGCGCTATAGCAAGCGTACAGCAGGTCATTCCCGTCGGGGACCGCCATCTGTAGCCCCGGAGCGCTGATCGTCCACTCAGAACCGTCTGCTCGCAACGGATTGGCGGCCGTTCTCGCCTCGGTCTCCACCACGCGAAACTCCCGGCCATCATAGGCCAGCTGGCAGATCTCGGTCGTCCGGATCTTGTCCTTTTCGGCCTTCTCGTAATAGCCGTAATAGCCGCTGCCCTTCATAGCGACATCGGTCACCTCGCACAGCAGGAATCCGGTCCCGGCATGAGGATGGGGAGCTCCCTTGGGAAGTCTCGCACCCCATGGTACGAATCCTCCCGATGCCCAATACTTGATGGCGACCCGCCACTCGCCAGTGTGTCGATCGGCGTACTTTGAGGTGCGGGTCACCGGTCTGGCCTTCTTAGCTGAGATGGCGTCAATCCGGTCGAACAGGAGCATGTCGATGCCGGCTTCGAAGTCACCCACCGGGAAACCCTGCGTGCGCAGGTTGGCTATCAGGCCCGCCTGTCTGGGCGAGACCTGAAAGGGGCACCCGAGCCCGTAGCGGAGATCACGTCCCCCTGCCGATCCCACCAGGTCGGCTGGTCCCCGGGTGACACGAATGATTCCTGTTTTGCGGCGCGGGTCAACCCTCTGTCCGGCAAGGGACGGTCGAGCGAAGGCCGACCCGATTCCGCTGCCCACCAGTAGAAGAAGGGCTTCACGACGATGTATCATTCGAGTCGAGATTCCTGCTATCACATTCAGGTCCGAGTTCCCAGGACTTCGCCTGATGAATATACCAGACCTACCAGATCCTCCCAGCTCGCGTCAATCAACCTGTCTTCAGCTGTCCGCTCGAGACCGCTTCCAATCCCTGGCAGACAGCAGATCTCGGCTTCGCTACAGAGAGCCAGTGAAGTCGAAATCATCCGCCCGCCGCTCCTCGCCTGAAAGCGCCGTCCCACTCTCGGCATCAGCACCAATCTGGACCACCTACCTGCTACAGCCCCTCACACATCTGAATCAGAGGAGACAGCTCGGACGCCCGCCGGCAGGAGATGTCGCACGGTACGAGTGAAGCTTACTCCCAATACTCCCATTGGGGAGGGGACTGCTTGAGCAGTTTCGTCCATTTTTCAGCTGCTCGACTCAGCGCGGCCTGAGCTGGCAGATAGCCCAAAAGACAAAACTGAACTGCTTCCCAGAGTGCGACAAGAAGATCCAACCATTGTGGCACCGGCGCGCTGGCGGGTCTTCCTTGCTCCAGAGCCAACACCCGACGGAGAACCGAAGGATCCTTTGTGATGGCCTCCGGTGAAGTCATCACACTTCGCCTGGCCGAATTCTCGCCATACTCCAGATGCAGCCGCTGGGCACCTTCCGCCCCCGTGCAGTAGGCTATGAATTCAAAGGCCGCTTCCGGGTTCTGACAGTGCTTGAAGATCGACAGAGTGTGGAAGGTGAGTGGCGCGGTCCCTGTCCCCGGGTACACTCCTATCGACCACTTATCCCGGATCTTTGAGTGGGCCGAGTCTTGCAACCTCGATATGAGCGCACTATATCCGTTTCCTCCCCCAGCGAACTCCAGGATAGCTACTTTCCCTGCCAGGAAGGCTTCTAGGGCCCGAGCGCCGTTCCAGGTCATCAGGTCCGGTGGGCCATACCGAGACATTTGACGCCTGAGCATCTCCAGCGCTGCGATGCCCTTATCACTATCGATCAAGGGCTTCCAGTCGTGTGAAAATAGCGGATCCCCCAGGGACCAGTAACGGGCGAGAAACGATCTCGTCGTCTCATGAGCATAGCCGAAGGGATGAAAAGGATAATGCGCAGCATCCATGGCGAGACCATACATGTCCCCACCTGTATTTTCTGCCAACGCTCTGTCGAATTCCTCCCAGGTGCCGGGAAATTCGCCGACGAGATCGGTGCGGTAATAAACAAAGGGTACCCGCATTCGGATTGGCAGCCCGAAACGTAAGCCGTGTTGACCGGCCACCCTCTCGCCATACTTGTAAATCGGAGAGAAGAAGCCATTCATGTCATAACCCAACTTCGCAATCAGATCGTTTAAAGGAAGTAGATGGGACCAGAGCGCGTGCTGTAATTCGTTGTCACCACAGAGAAGATCAAACTGAGGGCTGCCGGAGGCAACATCGTTTTGAGCCATTGGTTCCTGCAGCCACCAGCCCAGAAACCACCAACCGAAAAAAGAGGAAGACTGAGCCTGAGAAGTCTCAGGAAGGGGAGTCTCAGGAAGGGGAGGCAAGGCCACAAGCTCAACCGAAGCTCCGGTCTGGACTTCAAATTCAGACACAAACTTCTTAAGAGCGGGCCCGTAACTAAACTCTTCCAAGCCCAGAAGCTTCAGTTGCACACTTTCGTATTTTCTTGGACTATTCATGAGGAGTAACCCTATCCCGTATTTCTCATCGCTGGTCTGCTGCGTCGCCGCAATCATCCGCCCTGGCTGCGTTACGCTCCGTCGGTCTCCTCGACGTACTGCACGAGTACGACTGCGGGGGCCTCGGTCGCAAGCCTTGCCAGGACGGTCCTTGCGGCGCCTCGCTACGACAAGCGATGAGAAATCCGGGCTATATGCGCTAAGACGAGGCTGTCACATCGGAGTTGTGCACGTCAAGTTCTTCAACTTGGTCACTGGTCCGCTGTTTCTTTCGGGGCGGGGCGTCGTATCCCTCTCCATCTCTTCATCCCTGTAGAGACCTATGCGATTTTCCTCAGAGCCTCCTTCTTTTCGCAGATCTCTAGCTTAATACCCGCATTTCTCATCGCCTGTCGTAGCGAGGCGTCGCAAGGGCCGTCCTGGCAAGGCTTGCGACCGAGGCCTCCGCAGTCGTACTTGTACAGTACGTCGAGGAGGCCGACCGAGCGAAACACAGCCAGCGCGGATGATTGCGGCGACGTAGTAGACCGGCGATGAGAAATGCGGGTTAATAAGATTGTACGAAGCTGGTCGGAGGGGGTGGCCTACATTAGTATGTGACTATTTGCCGGAGATGGGTCTCGAGGTGTCTTTTGGGCACCCGAGTGCTCTGGAGATCGCATGTAAATAGCGAGAACCAAGCGACTCATCTCAATATATGAGGGCACAATGCAACCGACGGAGGCAAACCATGCGCAATCGACTGACGAGGCGTGAATTTCACGCTCGCCTGCGACTGATGGCTCAGAGCGTGCTGCCGCTTGTCACCATGATCGCTTGCTCCCGGAAATCGACCACTCCAGAATCCCAGGCAACGGGTTGGAAGGAAAAAGCGAAGGGGTATCTCAAGGTCACACGAGGAGGGCCCGACCTCCAGATGCCGCCGGACACGCCCCCAGGAAAAATCTGGCGCTATGGGTTGGCCATACCGTTTCAGATTGCCCCTCGCAGGGCGGCAATCTTTTGCAACATCCGGAAGGATCGCGGACTGGGAGCCGATTTCGAGGTAGGGACGGACGTCATCATCTTCGACAGCCTCTCGGACATTCGTGCAGATCAGGCCACGCCGGTCTCACGCAATCACGAGCAACCCAATCCCCGTTCACAACCCCCCGGTGCACGGTCCGTCATCGTGAAGTATCCGGTGCGAGGCGGCTTTGTGCCTTTCGGCGCAGGGAGGGCGGATGGCACGCCACACCCATATGCCGGTACAGGCTTCGGACTTTGCCAGGCCTTGGCGTGGCCTCTCGGCCAGCCGGCGCTGGACGACATACCCGATCGCCGCGGCCAGCGTCCCTTCCGCGAATCTGAGCGGTACGAATATCTGGAGCTCAAGCAGTACACGTACGATGGCAAGACCTTCGGAGTTGTAAACGAGGAAAAGATCCAGTTCGCAGATCTGTTGGGGGGCTGGACTTTCACCGATCCCGGCATTTCTTCGGCGATACCGGACGGTGACGATCTTCTTTTGCCGATAGCCTTCGCGGAAACCGGAGCCTTTTCTCGAGGCTTCGATGGGGAGGAATGCAGCAGGTTGGGGTTGGCTTTCGACCGCCACGAGGTTGGTTCCGGTGTTATGCGGTGGCGCCGGGATTCCGGAGCTTGGCGGCCGGTCTCCTTCGTACCCGTGACGGGCGAGGACAACTCCTTTGAGCCTACGCTCATCCGGGATGTGGATGGCAGTCTTCTCTTGACCGCACGCGGGGGCAGAGAATCGACATACAACGACATCCAGATATGGCGCTCCAAGGATGGAGGCAGGAGTTGGAATAAGATTATTCACGTTCGCGGTGTCATCAGTAGCGCGCCGATTTCCATCAATCGCGCTGCCGACGGCACCCCATATATCGCCGCCAATCTTTATGAGGTGCTCATGTACCCGACTGACCCTTACATGAAACTTCCTCCAGATCCGGTGCTCGTGCACCTCGGCTATATGCACAAGGTCGATATTGCAGGGAGAGACACCGCGGTTCGGGGAGGCGGATGGCTGCGGGAGAAGATCTGTCTCTGGCCGCTCAATGCCGACAGGACAGGCCTCGAGCTTCCGATCATCGCCCGGGACTGCCACAGGGAATTCGGCCCGCCGCCGGGAGGATCGACCTGGAACGCCGACCACCCCTCCGCTGCGACCGTCCGGCTTGGGGACGGCGCGTGGCACGACATCTTGGGGTACCGTGTTGTCGAGAGGGGAGAGATCACATATGGCATGGATCCGCCACCGCAGACAGGCGCCTACTTGGAAGAGGTCGATTCGGCCGGTGGGACCATACCTGCTTGGAACTTTTCCGCCACATGAAGGTAGCAGAAGACGTGCGCACCGAGCCCAGGTCGAATAATGCGGGAAACAACCCCTCTGCACGTCAGAACTGAAGTGATTGACAGCTTATTATTGCACGGCTCCCAACCTCGTTGAATCTAAAAGAGTTGTGGAGAAGTATGTGGCAAAGCCAAATGAGGGTCTCCTTCTACTAACGGTCGAGGCTGGGTGGCTAGTCTGTCTGAAAGGGAGATTCAGGGCTCACACGACAGTTGTTGCCCCGGAATCCTGATTTTTAGCTGGCGGGAAGTGTCGTCCAGTTACCGTCCAGTCCAGCTTTAGGATATCGTCAGAAATCACTCGATCAATGCGAATTTGAATGTCCGCTTCTAGGGTGCGCCGTGGTAAGGCGGCGCCTTCCCAGTGGGTGAAAGTCCCACCCGGCAACCGCTCCAGCCGGAAGCAACCGGAGCAACTATGGAGGTAACGAAATGGTTGAAGCCTCTGGTGAAGCGAGTCACGAATTGGTGACCGCGCGAGTGTGCAGGCCGTAACGCGAGTGAACGCTGAGCAAGCCTCGAAAAGGTCGATGCGCAGGCCGACCCGGCTCCTAGACCGGGGAAGGCTGATACGGCTGGGGAAGAGAGCGAAGCAGGCACCCAGTCGCTGCGCCGGGGTAGTGGCGACAGCATGTACACAAGGGAAGCGCAGGCAACACGGGAAGCCCCTAGCCTCGATTTCCACGGCAGTACAAATGACGCCTTTCCGCTTCGAGCCCCCCTCCAGAATCCTTGATCGGCGCGACTTGCGCCTGCTGTGTTTCCACCTACGTTAGTAAATAGAAGTACCTATTTGGATAGAGAGGTAATCTTATACCTAAAACCTGATCAAGGGACGATCCCCACGCGAATGCTAGAAAAGTCTGGATATGAGGCAGAATAGAACCCTATCAAAGGCTGAGCATTTTCTGTCATTCATATCTAGTATAGTTATAGTTTGGAATACAGTAATCGGAATGGACTAACTAATGACACCCGACCGACCGCTCCGGAGGCCCAATTCTTCCTGGCCCCCGAATCGCCTCTGCAGCGCCAGTATGAGGCCTTGCGCTGCTTTTTCGTCGAAGGCTTGCCCTCGCAGCAGGTCGCCACTCGCTTCGGCTATTCCCCAGGAGCCTTCCGCGTCCTCTGTCATCAGTTTCGCCATGATCTCAGCAAGCGCGCCCGCTTCTTTCAGGCGATTCGCCGGGGGCCTCAAGCGGCGCCCGCCCGCGATCGGGTGCGGGAACGGGCCGTCGCCCTGCGCAAGCGAAACCTCTCGGTCTACGATATCCAACGCGAGTTGGCCGCCGCCGGCCATTCCATCAGCATCAATGCGTTATCGATCCTGCTGCGAGAGGAGGGCTTCGCCCGACTGCCCCGGCGTCGGGATGAGCAACGCCCCGCCACCCTCAAGCCCGAAGCAGCAGCCATCGCCGACGTGCGGCAGATCAATCTGGCCCCGCGCAGCTTTCGCACCCGGGTCGGCGGTCTGTTTCTGTTCGTCCCGCTGATGCGATCGATCGATCTCGGGGCGGTGCTGCAGCCCCCCCGCCTTCCCGGCTCCCAAATGATTCCCGCCGAGCAGGCCGTGCGCACCCTGCTGGCTCTGAAGCTGCTGGGCATCGAAAGAAAAAGTCATGTCATGGATCGGGTCTTTGACGAGGGCATCGCCCTTTTTGCCGGTCTCAATGTGGTGCCCAAGCGCTCCTACCTGGCCGCCTACAGCTCCCGGGTCGACCGACGCGCCAACCTGCGCCTCATGGGAGCCTGGTTTGAGCAGGTCCAAGCCGCCGGCCTGCCCCGGGGCTCTTCCTTCGATCTGGACTTTCACACCGTCCCCGCCAATAGCCAGCAGGAACCTTTGGACAAACACTATGTCTCTTCCCGCAGCCGCAGCCAAAAAGGCATCCTCGTTTTTTTGGCTCGGGACGCCACCGAGCGTGTCTTATGCTACGCCAATGCGGGTGTCCCCCGGGCCGATCGAGCCGACGAGGTGCAACGCTTCGTCCAGTTCTGGCACCAACACAGCGGTCAGCCTCCGGCCGAACTCGTCTTCGATTCCCAGTTGACCACCTATGCTCATCTGAACCGCCTCAACCAACAGGGCATTGGCTTTATCACCCTGCGCCGCCGCTCCCAAAAAATGCTGGGCCAGATCTGGAGCCGCCCCGCCTCCGCCTGGCACCGCATCACCTTACCCGCCCTGACTCGGATCTTTCGCACCCCCAAAGTCCTGGACCAGCGGATCGTCCTGAAACATTACGAAGGTCCCCTGCGCCAGCTCACCCTCATGGAACTCGGTCACGAAGAACCGACCGTCCTACTGACCAACCATCTGCGCCGCGCCCCCTCGACTCTGATCACCCGCTATGCCCAACGCATGCTCATCGAAAATGGCATCTCCGAAGCCATCCAGTTCTTTCACCTGGACGCGCTCTCTTCGATGGTGGGACTCAAAGTGGATTTTGACCTCCAGATCACCCTCATGGCCAGCTCCCTATATCGACTCATGGCCGAGAAGATTGGTCGCGAATATCAGCGGGCTCAAGCCAAAAAGATCTTCCGAAATCTCCTCGACGTCTCGGCCCGGGTCCAGATCCAAGAGCAGCAAGTCACCGTCCACCTCGATAAGCGCGCCCATAACCCCTACTTGGTCGCCTCGGGCCTGGGTGATGATCCCACGCCCATGCCTTGGTTTGGCGGCAAAACTCTGGTCCTTCGATTTGACTAACCGACTCAACGGCTACCCTTAAAAAATGTTAGTCCTTTCCAGTACCGTGGAAATCGAGGCTAGGCGTGGTCAGGGATGGCCAACCGGAAGCCCGTGAGGGACAGGCCGGGCGCCTGGGGGTGGCGGAGAGGCCCGTAGTACTGAGGAAGCCGGGTAATGCCGGTGGAGGGAAGGAGCCTTAGTTCAAGACGAATGCAGGACGTAGTGAGGGACCAGGAGATTGGGCAACCTATCAACTCCGAACAGGTTCAGAAACTGCAGAGGGCATTGCACGCGAAAGCGAAGGCTGAGCCCAGCTATCGCTTCGGCGGTGGCTGGGTGAACTGGCGTCAGACCACGGAGTTGGTGCAGCAGTTGAACCGCGCCTATCGGGCGCTGGACAACTACACCGCTCCGCGGTTTTGCCGGTGGCTGCGCCACAAGTACAAGGTCAGGCGACGCCGGGGCGGGATGTATCCACTCTCGCACCTCTACGGGCCCTTTGGGCTCGTGCGCCTGACCCAACTTGGGCGCGGCGAGCCGTGGGTGAAGGCGTGAGTCTTGTCCGAGAGCCGGATGCGGTAGTTCCGCCTGTCCGGTTCGATGAGGAGGATGTGGAAACGGAGTGATGGTCCGGCTAGTGAGGCACCGCCAGACGAAAGGGGCGGTAACAGATAGGCCGAACCTTAGACCACCGCGCCACATCCTTACTCTACCGAAAGCGGCCGTTCGCTTGCGATAAGGTGGGGCGCTCTCTGTAAGATTGGATTTGCGTTTTCTTCGCGGCCCGATTCTCCAACGCACGCTCGTCTCGCCTCGCTCACGCGCTTCCTGACCCCTCGACCTCTACAATCCCTCCTCCAGAGACTCCCGTTCCTTCCCGTGCTGTGACTGCGCCGCAGCCAGACAACACCGACTCGAAAAGCGGTTTCCTATAGACCCGGCCAGCCATGATCTTCAGTGAGTCTCGGAACTGCGACTCGACTTTAGTCTGGCCACGTCGAGCCGTTCGCTAATGGCCGTCTTGAAAATGATAAAACGTATGCTGGTCAAAGAGAGCGGAATACTGGTCCGCCGCACCGAGTGGAGGCGACCGTGACCATTCACCCTCCCCTTATTCAGCCCGTCACGGCAGCATTGCATCTTCCGATTCCGAAACCGCGCAGCTGAGACGATTCAGAAAACCACCGAAGTCTCGGACAGCGCGGAACATTCCCCAGCCACTTCTAGTCCCTGGGTTCGGCGATTCGTGGGAGGATGAGGTCTTGTTTGAGGGTTGTCCAAATACTGAGAAGCGCCCGAAGTACCCGCGCTGCCGCGACTGCCCGTGGACCGCTTCGCCTCGCTTCAATCAACCTTCGTGGCCGCTGGCGGGTGAGTTGGCGGAGACGGCAAAATGCGGGTGTAGCTTTCCCGATGAGCTGGAGTGGGCGCCAGGCTTTCAATCGAGATCACAACGTCCAACCGGGACGGTAGTCCCGTTTGAGCAGCGCGTTGGCGTCCGGAGCGTTGGTCACCCGGAAGTTGGCGGCGTCCCATTCGAGTTTGGCGCCGGTACGGTAGGCGACGTTGCCCAACATGACCGCCTCCGAGATGGGGCCAGAATAGCCGAAGTGGCAGCTGGTTGCGCTCCCCGTTTTGCAGGCGGCGATCCACTCGGCGCGATGGCCCACTTCAGCAGATCGCACCCAGGAGGGGTTGGCCTTATGGGCGGTGGCCCAATGAGCACTACGACCGATTTCTACTCCTATCGTCGAGGGGATACTCGGCTCGGGCGGCTCGAAGTCGGCGAACTTTTTCGCAGGCCAGAGCATCCGCTGCCCGTAGCTGACCAGCAACATTCCCTTGCTGCCCACGAAGACGCCCCAGGCCCAGTCGGGAAAGGCGTTTTCCGCGAAGAAAGGCGGCCCTTGACTGCCGTGCGTCCAGGTCAGTGTGAGCGGCGGCATCTCTTGGCGGGCGGGGAATCGGTAGCGGACCTGAAGCTGCCCGGGTGTCGTCTCAGGATGAGGCGGAGGCCCCTCAGCCTCCACTGAGACCGGATAGCGAAGATTCAGGGCCCAGAAGGCCAGGTCGAGGTAGTGGCAGCCCATGTTGCCGAAATTACCGCCGCCGAAATCCCACCAGCGGTGCCAGTTGCCGCCGGAACCACGGACATAGGTGGGATGATAGGGGCGGTAAGGTGCAGGCCCCAGGAAAAGATCCCAGTGAAGCCCCTGGGGGACGGGTGGTGTCTCGGTCGGGCGATCACTCGTGCTGCCTCCCGAGCGCAGCCAGATATGGCATGCCTCCACCGTGCCGATGGCTCCAGCGCGGATCAGCTCGACGATGCGGCGGTAGTTGTCCGAAGCGTGCATCTGGGTTCCCAATTGCGTGGCCACCTGCTGCTCGGCTGCTACCTTGGCGAGCATGCGGGCCTCAAAGACCGAATGGGCTCCCGGCTTCTCGCAGTAGACATGCTTGCCGCGCCGCATTGCCGCAACACTGGCCGGAGCGTGGTTGTGGTTCGGAGTGCTCACCACCACGGCGTCGATCTGACGGTCCAACTTGTCGAGCATCCTCCGGTAATCGTGGAATTTCTTCGCTCGCCCATAGCGCGCGAAGGTTTCCCCCGGAGGATTCCGACGCCCGGGAACCGAAGCCGCCGCCGACCGCTCGTCAACGTCGCAGAGAGCCACGATGTTCTCTCCGGTCATCTCCGGTCGTGAAGCCGGCTTGATTCTCAAGCCCGATAGAAACTCCACGTTCTCACCCGCCACGTGGGTGAGGTTCCACGCCCCCATGCCGCCGGCGCCGACAATGGCGACATTGAGCTTGTCGTTGGCATGGTAGCCCCAGACCGAACGGCTGTCGCTGAGGATCACCAACCCTGCCGCGGCGCGGCTCCCAGTGCCGAGAAAACGTCGGCGGTTCCACTGGTTCGTCATCGTTCCTTCTCCATCAGTATCTGGCCCTTCTGTGAGAATTGACTTGGTTATTGGGTCCATTATGAAGGTGGCATGGATTCTTGACAACTCAAAGGCGTCGTTGCAATATTACTCCAACGCCCGAACCTGGGTCAATGGGCTTCCAGTTCTAGGGTGTACGTCAAAAATGTAGAGGGGAGTAGCGTTCTCTCTTTTTTTGCCGTAATATCTGAATCTATATGAGTATTCAGAAAGAGGCTGACAGAGGGGGACACTAAAATCAAAGGAGGAGTCCATGGACGAAGCAGCCTCTTTGGAAGCCTTGGAACAGAAAAGGAAGCAGCTGAGGGCACAACTGGAGACGTTGGGCGATTTACGCCGGGGAAGCATTTCGGTCAACTACCGCAAGTGTGGCAAGGCGAACTGTCGCTGTGCCCGCCCGGATCAGCGGGGACACGGCCCCCAGTATTTGTGGACGACCACGGTCAAAGGGCAGAGCCGAGCTCGCAACTTGCGCCTCGGTCCGGAGCTGGAGAAGGTAGGGCGGGAAGTGGAATCGTATCGCCGTTTCGTCGAGCTGTCCCAAGAGCTGGTGGAAGTCAACGAACAGATCTGCGACCTCCGCCCAGTCGAGGAGATCCAGGAGGAGGCGCTGGATCAGCTGAAAAAAAAATTACGCAGGAAGTACGCGGCGAAGCCGAGGCGGAGATAGGACGCTTGGCGGGCCGAGTGCTCAAGGAATGGCAAAGGCAGGGCGAGCCAGATTTGGAAGCGGGGGAGATGGCGGTTCGCGAGAGCATGCACCGTCTGGGAGGCCTCTTGCTGCAGAAGCTCCTGGGGGCAGACGGGGGTGGGTACCAGGGGGCCCGGATCGACTGCGGGCAAGGACACGAGGCGCAGTTTGAGGGCTACCGCAACAAGCAGCTGTTGACGGTCTTGGGAGCGATTCGGGTGCGCCGGGCCTATTACCACTGTTCGGATTGTGGGGCTGGGGTGCTCCCCAAGGACGGGGATCTGGACATGGCGTCGACGTCTTTTAGCCCGGGGGTGCGGCGCATGATCGGGAGAGTGGGAGCCAAGGAACCGTTCGAGGAAGGTCAGCGAGATCTGGAGGAGCTGGCCGGCGTGTCGGTCAGTATCAAGGCGGTGGAACGGGTCTCCGAGGAAATCGGCAGGGAGGTGGAAACCGCCAGCCAGGGGGAGCGCAAGGCAGCATTCTCGGAGAAGATCGTGCCCTTTGCATCGCCCCCAGCCCCGACGATGTACGTGGCAATCGACGGGACCGGAGTGCCGGTCCGACCTGCGGAAGTGGAAGGTCGGAAGGGCAAGGAGGGCGGCCCGTCCAGGACTCGGGAGGCGAAGCTCGGCTGTGTCTTTTCGCAAACGCACCGCGATGAGCAGGGCCGGGCGGTTCGGGACCCGGATTCGACGACCTATGTGGGAGCCATCGAGGAGGCGGCCGCCTTCGGCGCCCGGATTTACACAGAGGCCGCTCGCCGCGGAGCGACACGAGCGCCTCGGCTGGTGGTTTTAGGAGATGGCGCCCCCTGGATCTGGGGGATTGCTGAGGAGCACTTCCACCAGGCCATCCAGATTGTCGACCTGTACCACGCTCGGGAGCGCCTGTTCGATTTGAGCAAAACCGTCTGGGGGCTAGCCCGGATTTCTCATAGTGAAAGCAGAAAGGCTGATTTTAGTCGATTTTTCGACTCTGGTTTGAGCCGAAGTCTCAGTTGAGGGCACTGTAGAGTGCGAGAGCTTGGTGACACCTATGTTGAAGGCGGAAAACCGGTTTTTCAGACACACCTCAGCCGCCTCAGTTGCAGATGGTTGGGATTTCCGGTTTGCCTCCGCTCAGCCGAGCTGTTGAAGCTGGGCCAAGGTTTGGGCGTAGAGTGTTTGGTAAGGATAACCCTCGCTCAGCGACAAGCTCACCCGTCGGACACTGACCCGAATCTGGCCTCCTATCTTCAACAGTTTGAGGCGAATCGTCTGGCATTGCGCCTTCGCCCACTGGGTCCCCTTCAAAGCGACACACCTGAGCGTGTGCAGCAGATTGTAAGCCACCGAGGAAAACCACAGGCGCAGCTGATTGCTCTTCATGCGGTGCGTCGAGGTCCGATCGGCAAACAGCTCTAGCTGCTGCTCCTTAATCCGATTCTCCGCTTCCCCTCGCGCGCAGTACAGCTCCTCGTACAGCTTTTGGGCGGGCCACCGCTTCGCTCCCAGCGAGGTGACGACAAAGCGGGGATTGGATCCCTTACCCGTGTACTCGGCCTTGCCCACCACTCGCCGCTCTTGACTCCAGCTTTTGCGCGTCTGGTAACGAAAGTCCTTGTAGACTCGGGCGCTGCTGCCGTTGGCTTGTTGCAGTGCCTGGGCCTGTTCCAACTCGGACTCCAGGGCCCCCTCTAAGCGCTGATTGCGGGCCAGACCGAAGACGTAATCCACTCGATGCTCCTCACACCATTTCATCAACGCCTCGCGGGCAAAGCTGCTGTCCGCCCGCAGAGTAATGCGGACCTTCGGCCACTTCGCCCGCAGTTGTCCCACCATCCGCTCCATCTCCTGGACCGCTCCTTCGGAGCCATCCAGGTTCGACACCCGCAGCTTGGCCCCCAGCACATACCCCTCGCAAAACACATACAGCGGCAGGTAGCAGTAACACCGGTAGTAGCCATGGTAGAAACGACCCTCCTGTTCTCCGTGCAGCGGATCATCCGTCGCATCCAGGTCCAAGACCAACTCCTTCGGTTTCCCGCCTCGCACCCGAATGAACTGCTCCACCAAAAACGCTTCGACCGCGGCTTCATCCACCGGCGTCTTGCGATATTTATCCTGCGTCACCGAGGACAACTCCAAACGATTGAGGGTGCTCTTGCCCGCACACGCCTTGCCTCGATCCGCTTCCGCTCGCCGATCCCTCCCCAAGGGATCTTCCTTGCCGACCAACACCGCCATCAGCGGATCTGCCCGGAGCTCCTCATGATCGTTGACATCCTCATAGCCTAGGGCCAGTCCGTAAATCCGCTGCCCCACCAGTTCCTCCACACTGAACTCGGTGAAGCGAGGATCGCGCCGGTCCCCAAAGCAGGCGGCCAAGCCGCTAATGAACCGAGGGTGTCGTAAAAGTTCACGTGGCGACCGGGAGTAAGTGGGGCGACACTTTGTCGTGCGGCTATGCCGAAAAACACAAGGAGAGGCGCTGCAGACGCTGGAAAAGGCCGATCGGCGCATGTAGGAGCCTCCAAAAAGCGCTAAATAGGACGGACGGGGTCAGGGCAATCAGCCGTCGGAGGTTGTGGGCGCTGGCATGAAGGGCAAACTCCAGACCGACATTCTTCAACCCTCTCCGCTTGAACCGATGTAATCCTTGGATCCCTTTCAGTTCGCTGAAGACGGGCTCCACCATCTGTTTGCGCTGACGATAGGCCTCTTGAGCCCGGGGCTGGCGCATCACTTCCCGCTCCGCATCCTTGATCTCCTCATCCTCATAGCGTTTGACCGTTCGACCTTTCCGACTGCTGGTGCACTGGCTCCTCAACCCGCAACTCTCACAGGGGGCTCCTCCGTAGCGCACATACCGCTTGCCCCCATCGCTGCCCTTTTGGACCGGGTGCAGTTTCTGTCCCGCCGGACAGTGATAACGATCTTCCCACTCCTCGTAGCGAAAGGCCGCTTTAGCCAAGCACTTCGTCGACTTCTTCTCCCAACCCACTCGGGGGCTCGATCCCTCAGGACAAAGCACATCCTCCACCCCTTCTTCTAGGGCCGTCTCCAGCGCTTGCCCCGAGAAAAACCCCGCATCCATCAACAGTTGTTGGATCGCTCCACCCACCCGCTTGCCTTGCTGCAACAGCGCTTGCAGCACCCCCGTCTCCGAGGAGGGATCCACCGCCTGGGCCACTATAATGCGATCCTGGTTGGCCAAGACCACCCCCTTGTAGCTGGCGGCCTTCGCTTTGTTCTTCAGGGGCTGGATCACCGCCTCCGGTTCACTCGGACTCACGGCCGTATGCTCCGTGCTCTTGCGTTGCGCCTGCCGCGCCGCCACCCGCTCGCGTACCGCTTGCGCCACTTCCTCCGCTTGCTTGGCCTGACGCGCCAATTGCTCGTTCTTCGGATCCGCTTCTGCCCGACGACGCTTTTCCGCCGCGGCCGCTTCGGCCGCCTCCTTCTTCACCCGTCGGTAACGCGAGGCCGCCGCCTGTACCACCGTGCCGTCGGCCGCCAAACTCACGCCCTCCTTCTTCCCCTTGTCCTTGTCCTTCCCAGTCCTTTTCAACACTTCCTGGGTCAGCTCCACAAAGAACTCTTCCCTCAGCCTCTCCCCGTGTTCATTGATAAAGCGGCCGATGACCGAGTGATCCGGCGTGATCCCCCCCCGTGAACCACCAGCAACGGGTATCCACCCGGGCCAGGGTTTCCAGCTGACGCAGCGATCCCTTGCCCTCCAGAATCCCGAACAGAATCAATCCCACCAGCGCTGCCGGATGGTACGGCCGTCTCCCTCCCCCTCGGTACTTCGCTTCAAAGGCCTCCCACGACAAACTCCGGATCACCTCCCGAGCCACAAAGACCCACGTCTGCGACATCTTCACCAGAAACTCTGCAAGACTCTCATCGCCGATCAAGATCCCCCGCGGGGAGGGATCTTCGAATTGTTTCGCCCCGGGCCGCTTCCTTTTCCGGCGCTTCCCCTGGCCTTCCTTCTCATTCATCCCTCGAAAGAGCCCCCATTGGCCGCTCGAATCGATCTTGACCACCGGTCGTTTAATTGCTTGCTCCATCCCCCCTATTTTCGCAGCCTACTCCGACTCTTCTTTGCTAGCCTGGGAGGATTCTTAGTACTGATTTGAAACGGGTCTTTTACGACACCCTCGAACCCATAGCGGCTCTCCACCTCCCGTAACAGCAACCCCCCGGAGTCTGAGGTGATCTGCCCCCCATTGAATTCTGCCTCGACTCGGCGCCCTTCTAGCTCTTGAAACTCCAGCTTGGAAGCGATACACTCTGTGGTCATAGTAGTCAGCTCCTTGTGATTATTAAGTATCTGATAACAAAGACTTTATATCACATAGAGCTGACTGCTTTTTCTTGTCTTTGAGAAATCCGGGCTAGACGCTCCCGAGACCCGGCAATGGGTCCGGCTCAATCAGCAATTGCTCGACTGCGGAGACGTCGAAGCCGTCCTCGCCTCGATCCGACAACTCCCAGCCGAAGATGAAACCGCTGCCCAGGCGACGAGGACCAGCCTCGAGTACTTCCAAAAGAATGCGCACCGAATGCATTACGCCTCCTTCCGCAGCCAAGGTCTTTTCATCGGTTCCGGTGTAATTGAGGCGGGTTGCAAAACCATCATTGGCCATCGTCTGAAGCAGTCTGGGATGCGCTGGACCGTCCGCGGTGCCAATTCCATCATCGCTTTGCGCTGTTGTCAGCTGTCCAACCGCTGGGAGGAGTTCTGGGAGGCCCGCTCAGCAGGTTAGCAGACCATTACCTACATTTTTGACGTACACCCCCAGTTCTATAGAACTCTCTCGGACCGAGGCATGCCGAGTCCCTTCGTTCGATTGAGTTACCGAACACTTGATCGCCGGCTGGAGTTTTTCGAATCAGGATGCCTTTCTTCTTCCTTTGCCATCGGTTTGCCTGCTTGCCCCTGGCGCCTACGGGTTCATCCACTGCCGGGGCGCGATGACATCCCAGTTGACCTTCTCCCAGTAGGGCTGGCCGTGGTGGAAATTGACGACGTTCTTGATGAACTTCGAGAACTCTTCCAGGGGGAGCAGGAAACGCACGTTGTAGCGAAACAGGATGTATTTCTCGGTGGGATCTTCCACGAACCTGGAATTGCTTATCTGCGCGGCAGTTTCTTGGGCCTGATCGCGAGCGCGGGAAAAAAAGAACTGGCAGCGATTGAATTGATCGACCATCTCTTTCTCCCGGCGGTTGAGCTTGGCCCGAAAAGCCCTGTCGTAGGCAATGAAACCGGCCAGTAGGAAGCGAATCGCCTCCAGGTGAGAGATATAGCTCTCGGTCTTGAAAATGAGGTAATGCAGTTCTTCTCGGGCGCCGGGCAAAACTCTGGGGCGAGCTTCACGCAGGTAGGCCAATCCTTTATTCAGTCGCTCGACTGACTCGTCACGCCGCCTCCCTCGAGGTCCTCCGCACCGCCCGAAAGTCCATTCGTATCGGGTAACCTCGGAGTCGTCGAATCCGTTGAAGGTGGAGGCGAAAGCCGTTCCGTGATTAGAGCCCGGCCGTAGTGGATTATCCTGATAACGGTAGGTGGCTGCTGAAATGAGACCGATGCGCATCCGCCAATTTCCTCCGAACTTTCGTCTGCTTGACGCGTTGGGACTCTAAGAACTATTCTGCCACAACCCAAGAGAACAGCGCCGCGCACGCCTGAAAAGCTAGCAGGTGCCAATCAGAGAGCGGGTTGCAGCAAGGTCTTCCCTGTCTCCGACCCCTCGCTTGCTCAGCCGGCTCCAATGAACTCGGGAGGCCGCCCTGAATCATATAGCTCTATCTGGATGATCCGGGAAACAGGGCCAGTACGATCACAAAGAGAGACACCATGGACAAGACAAGACACGGAGGCATCGGCCTGGGCTGGTTTGGTGAGAAACATCTGGAAGCTCTGGTCGGCAACCCGGGGGCAGAGATCTACGCCCTGTGCACCCGAAACAACGAGCGTCTCAGTGAGATCGCCGGGCGTTTCCAGCCTCGAAAAACCTGGACTGATTATCGGGAGATGCTGGGGGATTCCCAGCTCGACAGCGTCAGCATCACCACCATGTGCGATCAGCATCGCGACCCCGCCGTGGCCGCGCTCGAGGCAGTGCGGGCCTGCCTGGTAGCCGAGGAATCCGCCAGAACCGGGGAGGTTGTGAAGTTGGCATAGCTCGCCGCCACAGGGGAACTCCTTGCCATGATCAGATCTACAATCAGATTGATGGTCGCGCTATTCGCCTGCGCGACCCAAACCAACGCCGTGGATTGGACATCGGTTTCGGTGCCGGGCGAACAGAGTTTCGAGGGCTACGCCTGGTATCGAACCTGGTTCAAGCCGCACCAGCGATTCTTCGCCCAGCACGAACGGGATCTATGGGGGGAATCGGTGATCCTGAACATCAGAGGGCTGGCGGGAGCCCACGAAGTCTTCGTCAATGGAAAGCGCGTCGGCAATGGAGGCGCGTTTCCGCCCAGGTTCAAGGACGGTCGGGAAGGGAATCACCGACATAAGATTCCTTCGGGCAGCCTGGTTCCCGATGCCTGGAACGAATTGGCCGTGAGGGTCTACAACCGGCACGGCAAGGGCGGCTTTCTCAGCGAAGCGCCCTTCCTGATGACCTACAATCTGGAATGCGTGTTCGAGGGTCTGTGGGAGTTTCTGCCGGGGAACGCCAAAGCCCCGTTTGGCGGTGCTTTGAAGACCCGTCCAGTCACCTCGGCATTCGATGAATTTCAAGAATCCAACCGTGTGCTGGGCGAGGCGGACCAGCTCGTCCAGGGCCAGAAGTTGCCACCCCAGGAATCCTTCCAAAAAATGAGCGCTACGGACGATCTGGTGGTGGAAATGATGCTGGCAGAACCGCTGGTAGCACAGCCGACGCATTTCAGCTTTGATTCCCGGGGCCGGCTGTGGGTTTCCCAGTATCGTCAGTATCCTTACCCGGCCGGTCTGAAGATGGTCAGTCGAGATCGTTATTTTCGTTCGCATTACGACAAGGTGCCGCCGGCGCCACCCAATCACGATCGTGGTCGCGACATTGTTTCCATTCATGAGGACACAACCGGCGACGGCAAGTACGACAAGCACAAGGTCTTCCGGGAAGGCCTGAACATGGCCAACGCCGCCGTTCGTGGTCGTGGAGGTGTCTGGGTAATGCACACGCCCTACCTCTTGTTCTATCCCGATCAGGATTTCGACGACACGCCGGAGGGTCCTCCGGTGGTCCATCTCCAGGGATTCGGACTGGAGGACTCACACGCGGTCTCGAACGGACTGGTGTGGGGAATGGACAGTTGGCTCTACGGCACCCAGGGCAGCACGACCGCCTGTCACGTGACTCGCCCCGGAATCGACCCTCCCGATGCTCCCGGCGTCTACTATCAAGGCTGCATGGTCTGGCGCTATCACCCCGAGACACGGCGCTTCGAACTCTTCTCCCAGGGCGGCGGCAACAACTTCGGTCTCGAGCTCGATGGCGGAGGTCGTCTCTTTACCGGGCATAACGGGGGGCAATCTCGCGGCTGGCACTTCGTGCAGGGCGGAATGTACCTGATGCAGGGCAGCGCACCCAACAAATTCGGGCCGCCGCGCAACCCCTTTGCCTTTGGGGAGCTGCCCAAAATGGCGAGCGATCAGGAGATCAAGCGGTTCACCCACGTTGCCACCGTGGTTGAATCCACGGCGATCCCGAGTAAGTACCACAATTCCTTCTTCAGCGTGGATCCCCTGCACAACTTCGTGATCGCCAGCAAGCGCGTCCCGGTGGGGGCCACCTTCAAGACGACCGATCTGGGCAAGGTACTGACCTCGGATGATTTCGCCTTTCGTCCTGTTTTCATCGGCAACGCTCCCGATGGGTCGGTCCTGATTGCCGATTTCTACGACCACTACATAGCCCACGGGCAGCACTATCAGAGGCCAGATCGATCCCAGCACCGGACGCATCTTTCGGCTGCGCGGACAGATGGAGCCGCTGGAGCAGGATCTGAACCTTCACGCCAAGTCTACGGATCAATTGATGGAGCTGCTGAATCACCCCAACCGGTGGCATCGGCACACTGCGGTCAGGTTGCTGGGTGAGCAGAAGGACCCGAAGTCAGCGGACGGACTGCGGCGCCTGATCGGGACCGGGGAAGACCTCGAGTCCCTGGCCGCCCTGTGGGCCCTGTATCAGGCCTTCGGGTTGGATCAGGAAACCGCGCTGGTCGCATTGCAGCATGATTATTCGCTGGTCCGCTACTGGGCCGTCAGATTGATCTGTGATGACGTCGGCTTTGCCAACAAAGGCTTCACGCTGGGACTGGTCGACAGCGTAGGCGAACTGAAGGGTGGACCTAGGCGGGTTCCGGATCGGGTGTTCCGGGCCATAGTGGAGCAAGCCGGTCGAGAAACCGACGCCGAGGTGCGATCTCAGATGGCCGCTTCGGCTCGGCGTTTGCCGGCAGAGCAGTCGCTGGCGCTGGCGACGGCCCTGCTGAGGCGCGATGAAGACCTCGACGATCTGTATGTGCCGCTGCTGTCCTGGTGGGTTCTCGAAGCCAATCTGGATCGAGATCGTGAGGCAGTGATGGCATTGTTCGAAGATCCCGACTTCAGGCGGGAACGGATGGTGGTGAAGCACGTTCTGGGGCGGGTGATGCGGGCCCTGGCCTTGAAAGGTAGACATCGCGATCTCGAGCAATGCGCGCGATTGCTGGAGCTGGCGAATGAGAAGGAACAGGTGGACCAGTTGTTGAGGGGATTCGAACTGGCCTATGCGGGGCGGCGAATGGGGCGGCTACCGGATCGGCTGGCGCGAGCCCTGGTCGAGAGCGGTCAATCCTCACTGGAGTTACGAGTCCGGCTGGGGGATGGTGGGGCTGCCCGCGACGCGATCGAGCTGCTGGAGAATGCCGAAGCCAATACTGACGACCGGATCGCGGTGGCGCGCACATTGGGTGAGGTGCAAGCCACCGGCAGTCTTCAACCCTTGATCGATGTTGCGGCAATCGCTCCCGAAGCCCGACTTCAACGGGCGGCATTGGCAGCACTCTCGTCCTACAACAAGTCCACGATCGGTGAGCAGCTGCTGGCAGGGTTTTCAAAGTATCCAAAAGAGGTCAGACCGGCTTTTTTCGATCTGATGTTGAGCCGGACCGTCTGGGCCCGACAGCTGGCTCAGGGGATCTCCAGTAGCACAGTCGCGCCGCGGGTCGTTCCCGAGGATGTAGCCGAGCGGCTCAGGCGCTATCCGGATAAGGCGATCGCCCGCCTCGCGAAGGAAAAACTCGGCGCTGGGAAAAGCCTCGTGGCTGCCGATTTGCAACGGCAGATCCAGGGCCTGCGCGAGCTCCTGGCTGAGGGAACCGGTAATCCCTACGCCGGTGAGGCGGCCTACACCCAACGATGTGCCGCTTGCCACAAGTTGTTTCACAAAGGTGGCAGTAGTGGTCCAGACCTGACGCCTTATCAGCGTGGGAATCTTGAAACGCTCCTGATCAGCGTAATCGATCCGAATGCGGAGATCCGCGAGGGCTTCGAGTACGTGACGTTGGTGACCCAGGATGGTCGTACCTTGAGTGGCTTCCTGATCGACCAAGACACTCAGGTAGTTGTCCTGCGCGGAATGGCGGGGGAGGATACCCGAGTGGAGCGGGGCAAGGTCAAGTCGATCGAACCAATGGGACGAAGCCTCATGCCGGAGCGGTTGCTGCAGGGATTGAGTGATCAGGAATTGCGGGATTTCTTTGCCTACCTGAGAATCTCCCAACCAATCAGCCGCTGAGCGCCTTCCGGCTACGGTTTTCTGGTGGAATGAAGTGGTTAGATAGGCTGAAGCAGATCAGACGTCGCCTGATTGGCTACTTCGTCCTGGGCGTTGGTTTCAAACACCCTCTCCTGAACCCCGAAAATAGTACCATGTCACACCTGTAGTGTCGGGTTTGTGGCGAGCGCGACGACGACGCGATGTTTTTCATCGTGGAGGAGGAGAGACAAAGCCATCGGCCCGTCCCGTCGCCACCCACAGGGCAGACGGGGGTATGCGGACGATCTCTGTGTTGGTCGTCGTCGAAGATGGCCAAGCATCGTCTTCCTCCTCCCGCCTTGATCTCGCCTCGCAAGCCCCATCTGCAAACACGACAACACATGTGTGACATGGTACTAGAGGAAAGGTAGTCTTTGCCTGTTTGACTGCGCCTAACCCGGAGTAGCTCACTGGGGTGGACGATCTACCTGGAGCCGCCAAAGCCTCTGCCTCCAGACCTCACTTCCTGCAGGTCCAAGTAACCGTCCTCATTCCGGTCCATCTGATCGAAGCGCCTGAGAAGAGGCTCCGGGGCTTCGTCCCGGTTGATCTTGCCGTCTCCATCCGAGTCCATCCGCTGGAACCTCTCAGCCATTCTCCCTCCGGGTCCCCTGCCGAACCCGCCCAATCGGGAGGCCATTTGTTCCACTTCCTCTCGATCGATGAAGCCATCTCCGTTTGAGTCCAGGAAGTGGAAACGGCGGAGAAAACGCTCAGGCACCTCATCCCGGCCAAGTCTGCCGTCCTGATTCCGGTCGTTTTCCCAGAGGCGGCTGAGAAAGCGTCCGCCCCCACCAGGTCCCCGTCCAGATCCGCGCCGAGCCGTGCCTCCGTCTGGATCCCTTTCCAGATGGATTCGGTAATTCTGGGTCACGGGAATGCAAAACGTATTGGCGTCGTCGCAGGCGAAGTAGCGGGCTGTCAAGCTCAAGGATTCCGAAAGATCCTCAGACTCGACATCCAGCAGGAATTCCCGAGGGTCCCGGTCGGCTTCTTCCTTGACCTCAGGTCCGGAACCACTCGCAGGGGTGACATTCACACCCTCGGGCACGTCAATCTCATACTCCAGCGGCTGGGTTAGATTGTTCCAGTGGACAGCGTAGATCCGGTCCAGGTGAAATCCCAGATACATCTTGCCCTTGCCGTCCCTGAGCAAGGAGGGTTCAGCCTCGGCCCTCAGCTTTGTATAAAAAGGAATCTTGGGATCCCGTGTGTCAGGCTCGATCTTCAGCGGCACCATGCGACCCGGCATCTGGACCCGAGGCACCACACCGGAGGCAATATCTCCTGAGAACCTTTCCAGGTTCATCTGAAAGTTCAGATCCTCAATCGTGGTCGGTTTTTCAGCCTCCCCAGCCAGCTTCACCAGATCCTGTCTCAAAGCCTGAGGATCGCTCCACATCCTGCGGCTGACAACGACTCCCTCCGGATCGACTACGAACTCGGAGTTCTGGACATTGCCCAGGATGTGCTTAGCATCGTTGGACATGTTGTCACAGAGCCAGGGGATCCTCGAACCGATCTTCTTTTCAGCCTCCCGGACATGCAGCAGTCGCTCTTCCAGAGTAAACGGGGTCACGTAGCCTCGCAGCTCCGGGTGGGCAAGAGCCTTATAGATATAAAAGAAGCGAACACCTTTGGGGGAATAGTCTCGTTCAATCGTCTCCAAACTGGGGACGTTCCTGAGGAAAGGCGGTCAGGTCAAACAACCGAGGATGAGGACCGTGTAGCTTCCCTTGAGGCTACTCAATCGC
Source organism: Acidobacteriota bacterium (assembly GCA_965218775.1). GTDB lineage: Bacteria > Acidobacteriota > UBA6911 > RPQK01 > JAJDTT01 > CAUZIZ01. The sequence goes on from CBDCLS010000004.1 coordinate 347,079, forward strand.
CGCGGCTGGCCTTTGGCATCGAAGAGTTCCACGTCGGGCAGTTTCTCTCCGATCTGGGGGGACACCTCCTCAAAGCGATCCAGCATTCCCCTCCGGAAGCCCTCGCTAGGAAAGCCCGGCCTCTGAGCCAAGAGTCCCAGGACACCCACCCAGGTCAAAGCTACTACCATCCAGATCCTGGTTACAATCATGTTTCACCTCACGCCAACAACCAGCCCAGGCGCCCCGATCATACGTTTCGATTCAAATGGGGGATACGGAGAGACAAGTTCATTGTTTCACTGACCAGAGTAGTGGTAGGCTCCACTTTGCCGAAGTTGTCCAGTAAATCCCGGGCCCATCCAGCGTACCTTCGTCAAACCAGAGAGACCAACCGCTGCGCATCAGAGTCCCCTTGTCCGCTCGGTCGAACCGGATTTGTGAGTTCCGGCGGATGGAGAAAGGGACCACCGAAGGATAATCTCGGGTCCTTCTTCGGGTCCTTCTAAGGATGTACTCTTCAAACCATTTTCGGATGGCGACAAGATTCTTTGGCATGGGGGTGATTGTAAGCAGGGAGTATCTATCAAAGTGTAGTTTGGTAGATACCCGTCAAGGCCGGTTAGAGAATGTACCAGCTTGGCCGGTTTAAAACTGAGCCAGTAAGATGGCCCCGTTCGCCTAGGACGTCTATATAGAAGTGTGATAGTCGGTGCCCGATTGATCCCAATCGAACGGCCGCTCTCGCCTAGGATGTAGCGAGCGACCTCAGACCGCCGAGGACACTTGTAGAGTCCTCGTCCTACCCTTGCCCGCGCCCGTGTCCTTGTCCGTGCCCGACTTCATCTTCCTCACCCAGGCTCGACGATTGTGGGGAAATGACGGGCAAGGGCACGGGCGAAGGCAAGGGAAACTTCTTCGGAAACTTGACCAGGTTGTGAACTTTTCACTGACCAAGGGGTCTCTAATATTGCCACATAGCCTCCCCAGCAGTCTGGAGGCTCGTTGGACTGGCCAAGGCACTGGAGGGTGAGACGGCAGGAAGTGATCAAGCCGATTCGGGACACCCTGTCCCTTGATTCCACCTTTGTCCTGGAACAGAATCGAAAAGTAAACTATCCCTAAGATGTAAGGAGACGTTCATGAATCTCGATCGAAGGCATCTTCGCCTCATTCTTCTTTTGACTTTGCCAATGACTCCCTGGAGGGGGTTGTCGGCCCAGCCTCAGGTCAGAGAGGTGGGGACCCAGCTGCAGCTCTTCCTGGACGACTGGTTGGTGGAGTCCATGGAGCAGGTGTACCATGTCCTCCATTCTCCCCAACCCATGGAGGTGGCCATCCGGATGGACCGGCCCTACGAGCGCACGGTGCTCTACGATCCATCGGTCATCAAAGACGAGCACCGCTACCGGATGTGGTATCGGACAAACCTGAGGGAGTCTACCCGCTATACGGGCTACGCCGAGAGCCTGGATGGAATCCACTGGGTGAAACCGGACCTGGGCCTGATCGAATACGATGGTTCCACCCGCAATAACATCGTGTGGCCTGTTCCTGGCGGGAAGGGGGCTGTCCTATCCTTCTTCAAGGACAAAAACCCGGCGGCGGCGGCCTCAGAGCGCTACAAGGCCATTGGCATTGCATCGGAGAAGAAACCCTCGGGCGAGGGAAGCCGAGCCGTCTTCTATGGGATGGTGTCAGGGGACGGGCTGCACTGGCGGAATGTGCAGAAGGAGCCGATCGTGCGAGCTCCGCTGGAGGATCCGGCTTTCGATTCCCACAACATCGTTCTGTGGGACCAGGCCCGAGGACACTATTCCATCTACGCCAGGGGCTGGAAGCGGCACCAGGTGCGGGACATTCGCCGCTTTACCTCCCGGGACTTCCGGAGCTGGTCCGAACCCCGCTACCTGGATTTTGGGGAGGCCCCCATCGAGCATTTGTACAAGAACGCGGCCATCCCCTACTACCGTCGACCCGACATCATCCTCATGTTCCCCAAGCGGTTCCTTCCGGAGCGAAGGTATGCCGCCCACTGGAAGGAGGACGGACTCTCGGACATCGTCTTCATGTTCAGCCGGGACGGCATCCGCTTCGACCGGCGCTACATGGAGGCCTTTCTGCGTCCCGGGCGAAACCCGCTGAACTGGCATGACCGGGCCATCGAAGTGGGTCCCACGCTAGTCCCCACGGGTCCGGGAGAGATGTCCCTCTACTACGTCGAGCACTACAAGACTCCCCAGGTGAGGATCCGCCGAGCGGTGCTGAGGGAGGATGGATTCGTCTCCCTGCGGGGCCCCTATGTGGGGGGAAGTGTGCTGACCCGTCCCCTACGTTTCAGGGGCCGGGAGCTGGTACTGAACCACTCTACCTCGGCGGCAGGCAGTCTGCGGGTGGAGATCCAGGACGCCTCAGGCCGGACTCTGGAGGGCTACGCCCTGGAGGACTGCCCGGACATCTACGGAGACGAGATCGAACGGGTGGTTTCCTGGACGGGCGGGAGCGACCTGAGCCCCCTGGCAGGGCAGGTGGTTCGTCTGAAGGTGGAGATCCGGGATGGGGATCTCTACTCCCTGCGTTTCCGGCCCTGAGGCAAGCGGCCTCTTGCGATGCCGCTGGAGAGAAAACACGGGGGCTACCGGGTAATCCAATCCTCATCGAGTCAGGCGTCGTCGCTCAGGTAGAGGGCGTAGAGGAGTGGACCAGACCTGTCATCTCCCTTCAGATGGACCCGAAAGCGAATCTGCTTATCCCTCAGCCGCGATAGGTTCCCCTTGGGCCATGTCACTGTCGAGACTAGCCCGGATTTCTCAAGGATAAGAAAAAGCAGTCAGCTCAATGTGGTATAAAGTCTGTGTTAACAAAGACTTAACAAACACAAGGAGCTGACTACTATGACGACAGAGTGTATCGCTTCTAAGCTGGAGTTTCAAGGGCTGGAGGGTCGCCGAGTGGAGGCAGAATTCAACGGGGGACAGATCACTTCAGACGCCGGAGGGTTGCTGTTACGGGAGGTGGAGAGCCGCTATGGGTTCATTCGCGGCTTGGCCGCCTGCTTTGGGGACCGGCGCGATCCTCGCTTCACCGAGTTCAGTGTGGAGGAGCTGGTGGGGCAGCGGATTTATGGACTGGCCTTGGGCTATGAGGATCTCAACGATCATGAGGAGCTACGGACGGATCCGCTGATGGCGGTGTTGGTGGGCAAGGAAGATCCCTTGGGGAGGGATCGGCGAGCGGAAGCGGATCGGGGCAAGGCGTGTGCCGGCAAGAGCACACTCAATCGTTTGGAGTTGTCCTCGGTGACGCAGGATAAATATCGCAAGACGCCGGTGGATGAAGCGGCGGTGGAAGCGTTTTTGGTGGAGCAGTTCATTCGGGTGCGAGGCGGTAAACCCAAGGAGCTGGTGTTGGATCTGGATGCGACGGATGATCCGCTGCACGGAGAGCAGGAGGGTCGTTTCTACCATGGCTACTACCGGTGTTACTGCTACCTGCCCCTGTATGTGTTTTGCGAGGGGTATGTGCTGGGGGCCAAGCTACGGGTGTCGAATCTGGATGGCTCCGAAGGAGCGGTCCAGGAGATGGAGCGGATCGTGGGACAACTGCGGGCGAAGTGGCCGAAGGTCCGCATTACGCTGCGGGCGGACAGCAGCTTTGCGCGCGAGGCGTTGATGAAATGGTGTGAGGAGCATCGAGTGGATTACGTCTTCGGTCTGGCCCGCAATCAGCGCTTAGAGGGGGCCCTGGAGTCGGAGCTGGAACAGGCCCAGGTGCTTCAACAAGCGAGCGGCAGCAGCGCCCGAGTCTATAAGGACTTTCGTTACCAGACGCGCAAAAGCTGGAGTCAAGAGCGGCGAGTGGTGGGCAAGGCCGAGTCCACGGCTAAGGGATCCAATCCCCGCTTTGTCGTCACCTCGCTGGGAGCGAAGCGGTGGCCCGCCCAAAAGCTGTACGAGCAGCTGTACTGCGCGCGAGGGGAAGCGGAGAATCGGATCAAGGAGCAGCAACTAGAGCTGTTTGCCGATCGGACCTCGACGCACCGCATGAAGAGCAATCAGCTGCGCTTGTGGTTCTCTTCGGTGGCCTATAATCTGCTGCACACGCTGAGGAGTGTCGCTTTGAAAGGGACCCAGTGGGCCAAGGCGCAATGCCAGACGATCCGCCTCAAACTGTTGAAGATTGGGGGCCAGATTCGGGTCAGTGTCCGACGGGTGAGCCTGTCGCTGAGCGAGGGTTATCCTTACCAAACACTCTACGCCCAAGCCTTGGCCCAGCTTCAACAGCTGGGTTGAGCCCAGGAACATCGGAAATCCCAATCGCCTGCGACTGAGGCGCCTGAGGTGTGTCTGAAAAACCGGTTTTCCGCGCTCGACACAGGCCTCACGACGCCTGTCGTACTCTGCACCGCCCTCAGCGGCGCCTTTGACCCAGACCGGCGTCGAGAAATCGACTAAAATCGCCCTTTCGGCTTTCTCCTTGAGAAATCCGGGCTAGCCCCTCCTCCCGAGAGATCCGACCGCTGCCAACCTCGGAGAACTCGGGCAAGAGCTGGAACTCTGGATCGGAGATCTCCAGTCGCATCCCTTCAGTCCGCTCGCCGTTGACCCGAATCTGGCCGTTGTCATTCAGTTCAAAGGGCGCCGACCAGACCCAGCCCTCGGTCTGCCCTGGAGCCAGTCCCAGCGCTCCCCAGCGATCCCGAGGAAGTGTGGCCAGAGCCACTTCGGCCCGGTAGTGACGACTGTGTGGGGTCTGGCCCGCTGTGCCGGCGTTGCGCCAGCGCCCGTGGTAGATGCGCGTCTCCTCTCCCACATTCAAGATGCCATTGCCCTGGCACAGAATGGTTGGAAAATCCAGGCCTTTGACGGATGGGGCAGGGGAGTCCTTCCTGGAAATGTAGGTGTGACCCTTCACGGGCTCTCTGAAGTGGATGCCGTCGTTGCTGATGACCAGGCCCAGATCGCAGCTGGTCCCGCCCGGTCCCCATCCCAGATTGTGCCAGCGGCCGTAGACCCCAACACACACACTTCCGAAGCTAGCCGCACCCACACCCAGGTGAACCTGATCGTATTGCTGACTGAAGCCTCGCTGGGCTGCGTCCTCCGGCTCGGGGAGGGCGAAGGCTTCACCGAATCCCTGCACCCAGCGGTGGAAGTCGGGCGAGACCCAGACCAGGCCTTGTCGGCCCCGCCTTCCTCCTCCTCCCTCACCGTAGGCGGTTCCGTGACCGTGGACGATGTACATTCCCCCGTGCTTGTAGAAGCAGCCGTGCTCGCACTGGTCATCCAGGGCCATCTCGGGGGCGGCTGACCAATTGATCCCGTCGCTGCTGGTAGCCGTGCGGACGGTCAGCTTAAGCCTTCCGTACCTGGAGAGGATTCTCCCGTCCTCGGGTCGGTGCTCGTAGACCATCTTGTAACGGTGTCCCGGCTCACTCTCCTCCTGGTCTCGGATGACCGAGACCCCATAGATCTCCCGCCCCACCAGGGACACGATGTTGTTGTCCTTGCCGCCTTGAAAATCTACCTGTCCCAGCCTGGGCTTGGTCCAGAGCACACCATCCTGGCTTTCGGCGTAGCAGGCCAGCCCAGGGTGGGCAACGACGGGGCGGGCGTAGTACCACATGCGGTATACACCCTGGTCGTGCAAAACCGTTCCGTAGAAGTGGGCCACCTGATGGTCCGGAGCTTCCGCGTCCTCACCCGACGGCGCGAGGACAGGCTCCTTCCGAACCTCGGGACGGGAAAGGTAGCAGCAGAGGTTCCTTCTGAAGGGCAGCAGATAGTCGTCGATGCCCAGCAGCAGGCGCTCCCTACGTCCTGGCCCCCCTGGAGCCATCCTTGAATACTGAGGCGTGGTCAGCGCGAGAACACTGCCCGTACCTAGAAACCGACGCCTTGAAATGGGACTGACGGTGATTTCCGACATCCTAGTTCTCCCCCTTAGCCCTGCTCTTCTACTTGAATCTCAGGGAATAGAGATCCGCGTCCTTCATGACGAAACGCAGGCGGACCGGCTTGCCGGCAATCCTGGCCAGGGGCTTCTCTGAAGCGGCCCCGGCATGACTCCGTTCCCACCGCACCGTGTGCTCGATCTCATCTCCCCAGATCAAAGGTGACTCTTCCAGGGCAAAGCCGGGCAAAGGGTTACCTTGGGGGTCCTGGATCTCCAGACGGATGCTTCCGGCAGCCGAGGTGGCAAAGTTGAGGATGAGGTTGTCCCCTTGGAAGCGCAGGGCTTTGGTAACGAGTTCCCCTCCGGAGTATCTCGCATTCACCGAGACGAACCCATCGGCACGAATAGCGAAGCGCTCCACGTGGATGGAGGGGAAGGTGTAATGCCGCTGCACGTAGAGAGAGATCTCGTCGGAAGCTGTGTGAAGGAGCCCCCAGGCAGGTGTATTGGCCCGGTGGGCCCAGTTGCGCACATTCAACCCAGGCCGAATGAAGGCTTCCAGGAAGCGACGGTCCCAGTGGATTCCATCGCGACTACTCATCAACACAGCATCCGAAGCCCCCGGGGCAATCAGATCCTGGTAAAGGGGAAGCGTTTGCCAGGGAAGAAAACGCCGGGGGAACGCCAGATAGATGTGGGGAGCCCGAAAATAGGGCGTGGTGGCGTTCGTATAGAGATGCTCCGCCGGGCTGTCACCGAATTCACACCACTGCCCTGCAGGCCAGTTGCGGAAATCCCGGGTCGAGGAGGATCGGATGCTGCGCACACCGTATCGGCCCTTGCGGTAGATGGCGACGTATTCCCCCCGCACTGAATCCCAGAAGACCACGTTCAGGGAGTCGAAGGCTCCATCCGTGAGCAGCGGCTCGTCGCTGGCTGGCTTCCAACTCTTCCCATCCCCAGAGACGAATCCCATGAGCACCGGTTTGCCACCGACATGACTGGTGTCCACTGCCTTGTACCGCTCGCTGGCTGGTGCATCGGGATTGGGGTCTTTGAATGGTGCAAAGCAGCAGGAAGAGGACCCGGTCAAGACGATGTTATTCTCCTTGGACCCGTTGAACTCATAGAGGCCAAGGGAGGGCCGGGTCCACACGATGCCATCCCGGCTTTCGGCCATGCAGGTCAGGCTCGGATGCCCTTCGGGGACAACCTCCCCCTCTGCCAGCAAAGAAGTGGCTGTAGAGTCAGGATCACTGCTCCCTCGGTAGTACATCCTGTAGTGATCTTCATCTCGAAAGACGGTAGCGTAGGCGCTCGTAACTCCCTCCCAGGGTTTGTCGAAGCTGAGAACCTTCCCAGCAGAGCGGGGTCGGTGCAGCTTCAGCCTGACACCATCCATCGACTCGATGAGGTAGTCGTCCACGAACAGCTCCAGGCGGGAGCCGATGTCCAGGGGTTCCTGAGCCCCCTCCTGCTCCGCCAAGGCACTTTCCACCGTCAGGGAAATCGCAACAGAAACCACGCACAGAGTCGCCAGTCTCATCCTCATCGTCCATCCTTCTCAGCGAAAGGGAATTCCGGTTCTCAGCCGAACCCAGGCTAGCAAGGAGGAGGGGAAGGATCAACAGGAGTTAGCACGGGACGGGAACCAGGAGAGACCCCTTCGGCCAGAAGCCGACGTTCTATTTCGGTCGCTTCGAAAGGAGTGTCAGTTTCTAGGGAGGGCGTTGTACCCCCAGGGGACCTGCCTGCCGCTCCTCGACAATCTTGGGTCACAAGTGCGTGAGGAAGAATGCCGCTGCATAGTATACGGAAACCAGATAAGATTCTGGAACACTGCAAGGGCGACTCCAATGAATGGACGTCAAAGAGCTCAGGTGGAGTTGAATACCGTGTCTGATCTGGAAAGCATATCCACAAAAGTTGGGTTGCTGATTGATGATTCTGAGCACCATGGAGCCAATCCGTGAGGAAGATCAAAGCGGCATCAGTCCAGTTTAATCACGCACCGGGCGACAAAGACTTCAATTTTCAGAGAATAGGGTCGTTCGTCAAGGAAGCGTTCGCACAGAGAGTGGATCTCATCACCTTTCCTGAGATGTGTATCACGGGCTACTGGCACGTGCGGAAGCTTGCCCGGGGAAAAATCGAGGCGCTGGCTGAACCGGTTCCATCGGGTAATTCCTGCCAAGAGCTACTCGCCCTGGCAACAGCACACAACATGACGATCGGTGCCGGACTTATCGAAATAACTAAAGACGGGCAGCTCTATAACACTTATTTGGTGGCTATGCCTGATGGGCGGGTTGCCTTTCACCGGAAGCTCCACTGTTTCATAAGTGAGCACATGTTGTCCGGTGACCAATACACCGTATTCGATATACCGCAAGGGGCACGGGTAGGGGTACTCATTTGCTATGACAACAATATTGGGGAGAATGTGCGGATCACGGCTCTTCAAGGAGCAGAGATTCTGTTGGCGCCCCACCAGACGGGGGGATGTGATACGCCCAGTCCACGCTGTATGGGACGGATTGACCCTCGACTGTGGGAGAATCGAGACGAGAACCCTGCAGCGATCGAGGCAGAGTTCCGCGGCCCTAAGGGTCGCGAATGGCTGATGCATTGGCTGCCAGCTCGAGCGCACGACAATGGTCTATTTCTTGTCTACAGCAACGGTGTAGGGGTCGATGACGACGAAGTTCGGACCGGCAACGCGATGATCTTAGACCCGTACGGCGATATTCTTGTCGAGACATCCAAAGCACAGGATGCAATGGTGGTGGCGGATCTCGATCCTCAGTTGCTTGAGAGGTGCACAGGACAACGGTGGATTAGAACCCGTCGGCCTGGGTTGTACGGCCCGCTTGCCGAGCCCACGGGTCGGGAACGAGATACGCGCACCGTCCGCTTCGAGCGGCGAGAGACAGTCGTCCAAGCAGGGTCGACCCAACAGAGCGCTGCAGCGGATGCGCTCAAGGCGCGCCGCTGAGCTTTACCGCTAGAATGCCAGTCCTCCACCTTGGCTGTATTCACTGATGAGAGCAGCGTGGTACGAGTCCCAGGGTGGGGCAGGTGCGGTTGGACTGGCAGCCACGGCAATCGCAAAGCATGCAGGTGCCCGGGGCATCGCGACGGTCCGCAGCGAAGCAGACGTGAAGATAGCTAGCGGCGCGGGTGCGGACGAAGTTCTCCGGACGGACGGACTAGGCCCGGAAAAGATCGCAGAGAGTGTCCTCGCCCTGGATTCGGAAGGGGTCGACCACGTCGTTGAGGTGGCCTTCCAGGCAAACGTGGCCGTGGATGAGCAGGTCTTGAAGTTGGGCGGCTCTATCGCAAGCTACGCCACGAACCGGGCGAATCCCGAGATTCCGTTCTGGGGTAGTGGGGATCTGCAAAAAAACGGGGCGCTCGCCTTTATGCACCAGAAGGCGAATCACTCGTGTGGTCGCAGGCCTGCTTGCCTGCCCTTGATCCGTCTAAGGCAACCCGACTAGAATCCTCTGACAAGACAGTCCCGGAGCGTAACCGCTGCCAAGAAGCCTTGAACCCACGACCGCAGAGGAGGTCGTATAAGCATGGAAGTGGGACGCAAGATTCGAAGGAGAGGACTTGACCGTCGTCAATGGGTGAAGCTGAGCGCGATCGGAGGCCTGGGCCTATCCAGCACCAGGGCCACATCGTCCGCTATCGGATCGCACCGCTCGGCACGCGATCTGGGGCCTCCTCCTAGCAAGCCTTTCGCTGCAGCTCCGCTGGATCGTGTGCACATCGAAGGGAGAAGCCCAGAGCATCACTGGGAAACAGCGAGCGATTACCTCGAGGAGTTTGACCATCCGCTTTGGAAGACTCTGGGCAGGGATTCAGAGGGAGCGAGTCCACGGAGGGATGGACTATATTGAGGACTATCGACTGATCCAATGCCTACGGGAAGGATCCCCCACAGATATGGACGTCTACGACGCTGCGGCTCTGAGCTGACGGAGAAGTCGGTGTCGGAGAAGAGCCGTCCCGTTGAGTTTCCGGACTTCACCCGAGGAGCCTGGAAGGTCCTTCCTCCCCTGGGGTTTATCCAGTCTTAGCACTCTGGTTCATAAATAGGGTAGCGTATGCAGATGCGGCTTGTGAGGCGAGATCAAGGCAGGAGGATTGAGAGGATGCTTGGCCATCTTCGACGACGACGAACGCGGGCGACGATTCTCTCACTCCTCCTGCTCTGCTCGATCCCGCTAGCAGCGGTTGAGCCAACCCCTCCGGTCGAACCGGAGATCGTTTCTCTGTTTCCCGTTGGAGATCGGCGAGGATCGACGGTGAAGCTGGAAATCCGAGGTACTGCGCTGGACGGAGCCTACGCGGTTCTCTTCGAGGGGAAGGGCATCAGGGCCCGTATCGACCGGGTCGAACAGATCAAAGAGCCGGCCGCGGACGGGGGGCACGCTCCGGGGGCAAAGAAGACGGAAAAGGAAATTCGGGTCGTGGTGGAGGCACACATCGATGCTGCCACCGAGCCGGGCAACCACTGGCTGCGCGTGGTGACGCCCCGCGGGGTCACGAATCGCCTGCAGTTTCGGGTCAATGTGGACCCGGTCATCCGGGAATCCGACACCCCTCATTCCAGGGCGGATCAAGCTCAGGTGATCTCCTATCCGGTCGTGGTCAACGGCAGGATCAGCACGTCGGGAGAGGTGGACTTCTACCGGTTCCAGGTGCCCGAGGCCTGCGAGCTCGCCTTCGAGGTGACTCCCAGTCGAGCGGCCCTGGCCAGGAGGTTCCGCCCCGAAATCGCGGTCTTCGCCAAGCGCGCCAGCTTTTTCGATCCCGACCGGCTGATCCGCCTGGCCTTCACCGACAGGGCCCGGGGAGAGAAGGTGACCATGGAAACCGATCCCCGTGAGAGGGCCGGGAGCCGGGTTTCCCTGAACTACCTGGTTCCGGAGGCGGGGCATTACTTGGTGCGAGTAGGTTCGATGCGTGGCAGGGCTGCACCCCACTTTATCTACCAGCTTCGCGTGGTCCCGGCAGACCAGGCGCTTCCGGTCGAGGTCGGACCAGAGGACTGGAAGGAAAGGAGCTTCACTCGGAAACTCGGCGTGGACCGGCTCCAGGAGCTGTGGGCGAGGGGACTTCGGCGACCGATCCCAGCGGCGTCTGTGGACGGGACTGCTGCCGCCCACTCTTCCGGCCAGCAGTCCCCGGATCCTGAGCGAATCGCCGATAAGCTCTCCGATCCGGCCACCGTACTCGAGATCATCGACGAGCGCGAGCCCAACGGCGAGTTGAGTGAGGCCCTGGAGGTACCGGTGCCCGGCATTGTGAGCGGGGTCGTGCAGGAGCCGGGTGACGTCGACGTGTTCAAGTTCAAGGTCTCTTCCGGTCAGAAGCTGGCGTTCGAGGTCGAGACCCCTGCCACCGCGCAGCCTGACTTCAATCCCCTTCTGGAGATCGTCGATGCCAGTGGGAGCGAGCACCTGACCAACTTGCAGCGCACCAAGGAATTCACCAAGTCCACCGATCCCTACCTGATCTCGATCGATCCCAAGGTGATTGGCACTTTCGAGAAGAGCGGAGATTACTACTTGCGCGTCAGGGAGGTGACCCGGAGGAAGGGGGCCCAGGACTTCGCGTATCGCCTTCTCATCCGTCCCCAGATCCCCCATGTCGGCGATACCGTTCTGGAAACACGGACTCGTGGATCCGAAGACGGCCGATCCGATCCACTCCGGATCAATCTGATGGCCGGACAGGCCCGGAAGCTCACCCTGATCTTGGACCACGAGGAAGGCTTCTTCACCCCGTCGAATCAGATCGCCGTGACCGTCGACGGACTGCCGGAGGGAGTCGAGCTCTTTCCTGCCACCAGCCGTTACCAGGGGCCTGGCCAACCCGATCCACCCGAAATCCTCGGGCCCACCAATCACCTTCCCACGAGCGAAAAGGTCGCCGTCGTGCTCCATGCCAGGGAAGACGCTTCGGTGACCATGCTACCCGCCTGGATCACCCTGAACGCCCGCCCCCTGGTGGGCGGGATTCCCGGCGCCAAGCTGGCGGTGAAAAGAATTCCGCTCATGGTGCTGGGAACGGAGGCCGCTGAAGGGTCCCCCAGCAGGTCGACCCGCCGCCCGTCGACGGGTCAAAGATAGAACGCAGGAGACTCCGTTTGCCGTGAAGAGACAAGCAAGTCATCGAGCCTGGATAGGGTGTCTGGTCATGGCGACCAGCCTTGGTGCGGCGTACGGGAAGCCTTCTGCAAAGCCGCCGTCGCTCCGACTGGTGCCGTCGGAGGTCGTGCTTCGGGGCACCGAGTCGTCCCAGACATTCCTGGTGATGGGGACTTTCGAGGGCGGCCTCGAACGGGATCTCACTTCCCAAGCCGAGTTCTCTCTCTCCAACCCCGATCTGGCCCAGCTCTCCCCTCTGTGTCGGGTCACGCCGCGGGCCGACGGTGATCTCCTGTTGAGGGCCAGGGTGGACGGCCAGGAGGCCCGAGCCACCATCCGGATCGTGGACGCGCAAGCCAAGCGTCCCCTGAGCTTTGCCCGAGAGGTTGGGACCATTCTGACCCGAAGCGGTTGCAATGACACCACCTGCCACGGGGCCGTGCCCGGGCAGGGCGGCTTCAAGCTGTCGCTCAACGCCAGCTATCCTCGCCAAGACTACAAATGGATCGTCCAGGGAGGAAAGTTCCAGGTGCTGACCGACGAATCCAGCGAGCCCAGGAAGCCGCGGATAGACCTGGAAGCACCGGAGAAGAGTCTGCTTCTCCTGAAGCCCACTCTGCAGGTGTCCCATGGCGGCGGTCGTCGTTTCGGCGCCGATTCGCCCGAGTACGCCAGGATCCTGCAGTGGATCCGCCAGCGCGCGCCCTATGGCCCCGAAGGCGAATCGGAAACCCCGTGGATCGAGAAGCTGGAAGTCTACCCGAGGCAGGCTGTGCTGGATCCGAAGGGAAGACAACAGATACTGGTGACGGCGCACCTGAGCAACGGACAGCGGGAAGACGTGACCCATCGGGTGGTCTATGAATCCGGCGATGAGGCCGTACTGAAGGTGAGCCAGGAGGGCCTGGTCAGGGCCAGGCGTCCCGGAGAGACGAGTGTCTTGATCCGGGCTCCCGGACAGGTCGCCAGCGCCAGATTCGGCGTCTTGGCGAACAGGCTGATCAGCTATCCCCGAGTGCCGGAGAGGAACTTCATCGACAGGTTTGTCTTCGGGAAGCTCGGCCGCTTGAACATGGTTCCCTCCGATTTGTCGAGCGACGAAGAATTCCTGCGGCGAGTCTGCCTGGACCTGACCGGGACTCTACCCCCTGCCGATCGAGTCCGCGCATTCATCGCCTCTCCCGATCTCCACAAGCGTGACAAGCTCATCGAGACTCTGCTGAACTCTCCTGAGTACGAGGAGTATCTGTTCTTTCGCTACGCAGAGATCTTTCGCTGGTACGGTGGAGGGAGGCACACGCAACGCTACGGCGAGTGGCTGCGACGGAGCATAGCCGAGAACAAACCCTATGATCGGCTGGCCGTGGAGCGTATTGCGGCCCAGGGCTACGATGGCCCCACCCGCTTCTACTATCTGGGGTACTCCCTGATTCCGCCGGAGGATCTCATCGCCGAGCAGGTGAGGATCTACCTGGGTCGGCGGCTGGACTGCGCTCGCTGCCACGACCATCCCTTCGAGGCCTGGAGCCAGGATCAGTTTTGGGGAATGGCGGCCTTCTACGGTCGTCTGGTGGATGTGCGGCGAACCCTGATGGACGACTCCTTGCTGCTGGACTCTCCCCTACGGGCTAACAAGGTGGTCCATCCCAGAACCAAGCAGGTGGTTGAACCTCGGTTCCTGGATGGTACCCTGCTGCCCCAGGAGGAGCGGGCGGACTTGCGGCTGAAACTGGCCCAATGGATGGTTTCGCATCCCTACTTCGCCCAAGCGCTGGTCAACCGTGTCTGGGACTGGTTTTTCGGCAGGGGAATCGTGGATCCGGTGGACGATTTTCGATCCACCAATCCCCCCACTCACCCGGAGCTCCTTCGCGCCCTGGCTGCCGACTTCCGGGAACATGGGCACGACCTGAAACATCTCATGCGCGTGATCGTGCGATCGCGGACGTATCAGCTTTCGGGGACACCCAACGAAACCAATCGAGGGGATCATCTCAATTTCTCCCACGCCCTTCCCCGGCCGCTGGAGGCGGCCGTCTTGCTGGACGCGATCTCTGAGGCGACCGGCGTGCCCGACCTCTTCAAGGGAGTCCCACCTGGAACTCGGGCGATCTCCCTCTTGCCAAAGGCGCCTTCCGAGTTCATGGAGATCTTCAACCGCAATGAGCGGAGGACGCTGCCGGAAGACAGGCCGGAACCGACTCTGGCGCAGGCTCTTCACATGCTGACTGGAAAGACGTTTACGGAGAAGGTCTCTCAGCGCGGAGGACGAGTGAGCCGGCTCCTCGAGAGTGGGGCGAGCGAAAGGGAGATCATCGAGGAACTCTACCTGTCGGCTCTTTCCCGACTGCCCACACCGGAAGAGCGGTCACAGCTGGAAGAGATGATCGGGCGACGGCCTCGAAAACAGGCCTTCGAGGCCCTGGCCTGGGCTCTCATCAGCTCTCGACAGTTCGCTCACAATCATTGATAATAGCCGCAAGAGCTGGCACACGCGCCAACGAAGCTCGGAGAACGGAAGGAAAGGCGAAATGGTCCAGCCAGGATGTCCTACCTGTGGGAGCGCCGATTTGGGGCGCCGAGAGTTCCTGCGGGTCGGCGGATTACCGTTTCTGGGGATCGGTTTGAGCCAGTTTCTGCGAGCGGCGGAGCGAGCCGCCGCAACCGGAGAGGACCCGCCCAAGAAGGCCTCCTCGGTGATTCTCATCTGGCTCTCGGGTGGCCCACCCCACATGGACACGTGGGATCCCAAACCCAACAGCAACTTCAAGGCGATCTCCACGAACGTTGCTGGAATTCAGATCTCCGAGGTGCTGCCCCGCCTCGCACGGCAGATGGACAAGTTGTCCCTGATCCGTTCCATGCATTCGGTAGAGAACGATCATCCCGAGGGTACCTATTACGGGATGACGGGCCACAGGCCGAGTCCCGGCTTCCGTTTCCCCAGTTTCGGATCCATCGTCTCCCGCGAACTGGGCGGCCGCAAGAATCTACCGCCCTACGTGGTCACGCCGCCCCTTTCCTATAGCCATTCCTACATGTCCGGGAACATGGGACCCCAGTACAATCCGATGATCGTTCCGGATCCCAGCCAGGACGACTTCGAGATCCCGGACTTGACGCTACCCAAGTCACTTTCTCCCGAAGTGATCGAAGACCGCCGGACGTTTCTCCAGGTGGTCGATCGGGAGTACCGGAAGAAAGAGGATTTTGCCCGATTCAGGAGCATGGATGCGTATCAGAAGCAGGCCCTGGAGATGATCCTGGCTCCGGAGGTGCGGAAGGCCTTCGATCTGTCCCAGGAGCCGGAGAAGGTCCGGGAGGCCTACGGCAGGACCCGCTTCGGCCAAGCGGTGCTCCTGGCCCGCCGACTGGTGGAGGCGGGATGCCGCTTTGTAACGGCAGAAGGCTACGATCACAGCGAGTGGGACACCCATTTCGACAACGACAAAATACTGTCCCAGAAGCTTGCCCCCGGTCTGGACCAGGCGCTGCCGACCCTGCTCACGGAACTGCAGGAAAGGGGGCTGCTGGACTCGACGGTCGTCCTGGTGATGGGCGAGTTCGGGCGAACTCCCGATATCAATCCCAAGGCCGGCAGAGACCACTGGTGTCACTGTTGGTCTCTGGCGCTGGGAGGCGGGGGGATCCAGGGCGGACAGGTGGTCGGTGCCAGCGACGAGCGAGGTGCTTACGTGGCCGACCGACAGGTGACCATCGGAGACCTCTTCGCCACCGTCTACAAGGCCCTGGGGATCGACTGGTCGAAGGCCTATACGGGCTCGGACGGACGCCCGCTCTACATCGCTAATTCCATCGGAGACAGGCCGGGCCATCCCGTGGACGAACTGCTCTAGTCTAGGTCTAGTACGCTATGTTACAGGGTACTAGGTTGCTTATAACCCCATAACCGTCGTATTGGTCAGGTAGGGAGAATCGAAGCGAGTCAGATCGCCTGCGCCTAGACCAGGCACAGGAAAGAGTCGTGCAGAAAGGGGTTTTCCCCATCGAGTAGATAGGGAAATGACATCGGTCAAAATCGAGCAGATCTGATCGATGGAGGTATCGCCCGGGATGGGGATAGTATCCAAGCCCGTACCGCAAACGGAAGAATAGAGAAGAAGACTATCCAAATCAAAGCAGCCATCGCGGCTTCTTTTCCCCAATCCCTCATCCTCAAGGACAGGAAGCATCAAGCCGGAATATCCACATCGCGGCAGTTCTAACGATTCAAGCGTCCGCGTGAGCCCCGCCGCCACCGTCAGGGTTCCACGTTCGCCAAATCTGCCCGGAGCCTGTTCCTCAATCGCGTGGGCGATGCTTTCATCTCCCATCGGCGCAGGCGATACATCCAGCCCGACAAAATGAACGCCCGTTTCTTGCGCGACGGTTTCCGCGAGCGCAACGATTTGCTCTCCCTCACGTTCCATCAGCGTCTTCATTTCACCCAGCGCGGCTTCAAGATTGGGGGCGCCGGTAAATGCGGTCTGAACAAGATCTGCTGCTTGCCAACCAATGCCAAAATTCATTCCGTCGGATTCATCCGTTTGGCACCAGTAGGCGGCGGGAAAAAACGGCGTGTTCGGTGGGCAATTCATCAAGGCCGCAAAGCGCATGTTGCCTAAGCCGTTTTCGGTATTCTGCGCAATCTGCTGAATGGCAATCGCTGTCTTTTCGATCGCTGTGGGCGAGTGCCCTCCGAGGGGATCGGGATTCAAAGCAACCCGAGCTCGATTGTCGCGGCAAGGAAGCGTCAGCGTGACGGAAGCGGAGAAGATCTGGCTTCGAGCGATGACTTCTGCGACGAACTCAAGATGGATGGGCGTTTGCGGCCTATCCGAAAAGATTGTCCCCAGGCTGAAGAATCCGATGCCCAATTCTCGTCCACGGCCCTCCAATGCCAAGACTTCGTCTAGATCGCGAATCTCCTCCCATGCCTGGCTACTCAACCGGGTTGTCTGGACTTCGTAAAGATGCGCTTCAAAGAATCCCCGGCAATGCCGGTTGAATTCAGCGGCGCGTTGCAACTGCTCTAGCGAGAAAGCGGAAGGGATTCCCGTGGTGATCGTTCGGATTTTCATGCCGTGCGAACCAAACCCTATCCCAAAGCGTCAAGTTTTAGAAGGTGTCCATGGGACGCGACCGGTTGCTTGCTCCAATGTGGGAAGGTTGATAGGTTGTACTCCCTCCTCAAGAGAGGCCAGAGGAACTCGTCGCTGAAGTTGATGTGAGGAAAGGAGCAAATCATGGTTTCCTGTCTGAGGAGAGCCCCTCTCGCAGTCCTCTTGCCTCTCGCGTCTGCCTGCGCTTCCCTCCCAGAGTCGGCTCAGGAAAACGACCGGATGGTGGATACCCGCTTATCGGTCACTGAATTGAACACGGTGGATCCCGGACCGCTGGAGATCCTGGCCTCCTACACGGATCTGGAGGGCACACCCATTCCCGGAGCCAGGGTGACGGCCACGGGAGACTCAGCCATCCTTCCCATCACGTTGGAGCAGGCCCCTGAAGGCGACTATCGGGGGGTCGCGACGATCCCGCCCGACTTCGATGGGAGGAGACACACGATAATGGTCAAGGCGCTGAAAGCCGACTATGCTCCTCGAACTGCCTACCTCGCCTACTTCACAGGCGATCCCACGTGGATCGTCAGAAATGATCACGTGGAGCGACAGTTGCTCGCCTGGAAGGAGAAGTACCCTCAATACCTGTCCCTGGAGTGGGTCACCTCCTATGAGGGCTACCGTACCTACCTGGTCACCCTCACCGATTCCGCAGGACCTTCGGAGCAGAAACTCAAGGTCCTCTTCGTCCAGTCTCACGCCCACGAGCCGGGTGGAACCGCCGCGATTGTGGATGTCATCCATCAGCTCCTGACCGGGACGACCCAGGAAGGGGAGCCGACCGAGCTGGATCGGGAGAGGATTCTGGAAAAGATGCTGCTGGCCTTCATCCCCATCGGCAACGCCAGCGGTCGTGAGCGATCCCCGGTCCAGTACTGGAGCGAGCAGTACGACGCGGCGACCATGAACTCGTTCATCTATGGTCACCTGGCCGGAGCTTCGACTCGATGGATGGAATCACCCTCTGTCCTGGTGCGATCCCAGCACGATCTGGAACCGGCCTACCCCACTCCCCTTCGCTACGAGCAGATCGACGAAGACACCTTCGTGGAGCCGTTTTTTGCCATGCTGCCACGGGTTCCTCCCAACCGGCTGCCGGCTGCGTCCCGATTCCCAGAGATCCTGGCCGACCTGGAAGAGCACCCGGGTTACAAGTCGGCGCAGGGTCACTTCGTCAAGACACTGTTGGATCGTCACGTGTTCCATGTCGGCGTGGATATGCATCAGATGACAACCCCAGGCGATTCGGGTCAGGTCTACATCCGGGAGAAAGGAGAAAAGGGTTACGACCAAGCGCGGCTGGAGTACGCCCACCAGCTGGCCGGCAGAATCCTGGAAGACTGGAAGGCTCAGGGTTTCGTGGCTGGCCTGGTCGGGCGCGCTTCATCTGGCATCAAGCCGCTGACGGCGGATGGCTGGCCCATGAACATCACCGATTTCATCCATCTGTATGGCCGAGGACACCCGGCGAGCTTCATGGTGGAGATCACCAAGGGCCCGGGGACCACCAAGCCCAATCAGAAGGGGATGGCCCGCAGCGCCATGGAGTCCGTGGTCAGTCACCTGCTGGACACTGGAGCAGGCCTGCGTTGACGTGGATGTGTGTGCCCGAAGGTGTGCCCGGTGTAGCGAGGGCGCAGCCCGGAGTGTCCCAATCTGTCGTGGACCTGCTTTAACTGG
Organism: Acidobacteriota bacterium; assembly: GCA_965218775.1. Lineage (GTDB taxonomy): Bacteria > Acidobacteriota > UBA6911 > RPQK01 > JAJDTT01 > CAUZIZ01. The sequence goes on from CBDCLS010000004.1 coordinate 365,917, forward strand.
TATCCGACCGGCTTGGAACCTGCAGCACAAGAACAGGTACGAGAGTTCCCTTTATCGTCTGAGAACTCATTGCTGGCGTTGGACCTCCTTGTCGAGCTCCTGCCGCTTATTGCGAATCTCGGGCGTAGGGGGATAGACGTCTCGGAACCGATACTTCTTCTGCCTGACCAGATAGCGTTCAAACTCTTCGTCGGCCTGGTGTTCAAAGCCTCTTCGCAGGACCTGGCCCAAGAGTTCCGGGGGAAAAAAGATCGCTCCCTCATCCGTAGCCACTACGACATCACCGGGCAATACGGTAGCTGTTCCCACCCGAATGGGCAGGTTCCACTCGGCACCCAGCCAGGTACCTCCGCTGACATGGAAGTCTCGAGCATAAACTGGGAAGGCTTTGAACGGCTCGCCCGCGAGCTCGGCCATATCGCGGGTGGCGCCGTCGATCAAAACACCCGCGGCCCCCTGGAGCATGATCCCCAGGGCACTGATGTCTCCCATGAACACAGTCCCTTCCCTTCCACCAAGGTCGACGACCAGGACGTCTCCTGGCCGTGCGTCTTCGGCCGCACGTTGGTAGTAACCAGCAGGCCAGTCCCCTTCCCTGGCTAGACTCTCCAGAGCAGCCCTCACGTCCGGTCTGGGGGGCAGATAGCGAATCGTGACGGCCCGACCGACCAGCTTTTTTCCGGGTTGAGTGGGCTTGAAGCCGCGCACGTAGTTGCTCCTGTACTCTCCCAACTGCCCCCAGATGGTTTCGAACTGCAACTGTTTGAGGCGGTCCAGGTCCTGCTGGCTCACCGCCGGTCGTTTCGGCCCGAGAACATCCATGATGGCGGAGTATGCGTTCCGGTTCGCGCGAAACTTGGGGGGCGCCGGAACATCGGGTGGGTAGCTGGGGTTGATGGGCTTTTGGGCGCTCAGAGGAAGGCACCACAGACTGAAAAGAATGCAGAGTCTCAAGCTGTTCATAATCACCTCGGTTTTCTTACGGATCCGGAGTCACCAACGAATTTCTGGGGCAATCCTGCTCTCCTCCAAGGGGTGGAGGCGGTCGCCGACACGACGGACGACACAAGCCCAGACTTCGCGTCTGGACTAGATGATCGACTCCGAAATAACATGACAATTGTTGCCCCCATAAATCGAACTGAATGTCTCCGAGGTGCTCGCCTGCACAGGAGAGAGCCGGGGTTCGTACTCGGACGCGCAACCCGTTGGGCAGACGGGGGTTGCGGGCGATCTCTTCGTTGGTCGTCGTCGAAGATGGCAAGGCATCGTCTTCCTCCTGCCGCCTTGACCTCGCCGCGCAAGCCCCATCTGCAATTGCCATGCTATTTCGGAATCGATCATCTAGCGAATCGGGATGCGATCGCCATGCCAGGGGAAGGCATAGCTTGGTTTGTTCACAAAGCGTCGGGTCTCCATGTCCAAGGTAAGTCCAGATCCAGGGGGCAAACGGACCTGAAAGAACTTGCGATCGACCCTGAGTGTCTTTTCAACTACCTTGGGAGCCGACCGGGCAAAAAAATCCGGTTGGATCGGGTCTTTGTCGACCCGATGAGGATACTTCACGAGGCCGAACTCATGTTCACCAAAAGCACCAGCCTGTACGATCACGCGGCGTCCTTCGAACGGGCTGAGATTGACCAGCTCCAACAGGGTTCGATCCCCCTCCAGCCCTCTCACCAGGGCCGCCACGTCCTGGGGAAGACCGGGGCGGCGCTGGACGGGGTCGAAGTAGCGAACCCGAACGTGCAGTAGCCCTCCGTTGTATACGATCTGCGGGGCACCCATCGTCAGTTGAATCAATGCTTCCGTCGTGACCGGATTGACCGTCATCCAGTGATGTTCGTGAACGTTCCTGATGTCAGCCCGCTTCGGATCGATCTGGTCGGTTCCTCTGGGATCGTATTCGAGGAGCAGGACATCGTTCTGAATCATCTTCATCCGGTAGCTCATCTGTCCGTAGCTCATGCGCAGGATCTTCTCCGGGTAGGCAGGATTGGCGCCTGCCAGGAAGCGCACCCAGGGGGCCTCGTGGCCCTGGTCGGTCTTGTTGCGAATGTCGGCCACATGGTTCCAATCCTGAAGTCCTTCGATGTCGCACCCCTCGCAATCGGCCATGGGCTCAGGCAGGGTGGCGTAACCATGGTTCGGAAATTTGGAGTGTGTGGCCACATGCCAGTCCTGGTCAGCCGCGAGACGCAGCTTTTCGATCCGTTCCCAATCGGAGCCCTCCATCGACATGTACCAGAGTGAAACCGGATAGGATCTGGCCAAGGGGCGAAAGGCAAACCAACCGCGGTCCCCACGCTTGTAAGGCACGATAAAGCTGCCGCGGAAGTTCCTGCCTCGGGACAGCAGATGGTTAAGATTGGACCGGACCAGATCCAGAAAAGCAGGATCGCCGTCGGTGACGAGCATTGCGTTGGCGGCCGCGATCTGAAGCGGCATGCCGAGGGTAAGATAGCCATGCGGCCACTGCCAGCCGTAATTCCCTCCCCACCATTTCCCCTGGTGGTATTCGCCCACCTTTCCAGACAAGCCGACATTATCAGGAGTGATACCGCCGTTGGCTCGGGTACGCTCGACCCAGGTACCGACGTATTCCTGGATCCAGTCGGCATACTTCTGCTCGCCGGAAAACAGGTAGGCGTTTGCGACCAGACCGGTGGCGGCCAGATTGGTGGGGACGTCGCCTCGATGCATTCGTTCCGCCATGGCACGGGCCATTCTCTCGGCATTCTCTTCTTTTTTCAGATCCTCAAAACTGTCAACGCCGGGGATGTCCTGAAGCGGCAATCCGTAAGGGGCCATACCCTTCGACCAACGATAGGCCCCAGCCTCTTCGGGCGACCCGAACCTGGGTCCTAGACTTCCGGTGTGAGGGGACCGAATGATTCTGTGTCCGGGATCATAGTTGGGAGCCTCCGGCTCTTCGTTGAGATACAAACCGGCGAAACGCTTTGCCCGGGCCGCAGTTTCGTGGTCGGTTGGATCGGCCAGTGGCAGAAAGTAGAAGAACAACAGGCCTTCGCCCAAGTGCATCCAATCGGCGTGTTTGGCGAAGTCGCGATGGTAGACATCAAAATCAGTGGTCAATTGCCTGGCGGTCGCGTTCCACAGCTGAAAGGAAAGGGTTTTCAGCCTTTCGTCGCCACCCATGGCATAGAGAAGCGGAAAGTTGTAGAAAGCCTCTGGCAGATCATCCGGGGAAGCCTTGCCAGTGGTTCGCCAGACGAGGGTCCCTCCGCTGCGGGTGTAGTTTTCCGCGTATCGGATTGCGGCCTCGCTCATGACTTCGAGAAGTCTTCTCTCGAGGACTGCCCAGGCCGGTGGAGAGACCGGGACATTCGCTTCAATCGTTTTCAGGCCGGGCTGCTCAGAGGACTCTTCTTGAAGCTGTGGCGGAGGCTTTCCCCAGAGGGACTGCTGAGGATGAGAACCCATCAACAGCCAGAGACAGATCAGAGGAAGGCGGTTCAGACTTTGGGCTCTCCTTGCCAGGGTACGTTCACACCCAGTGCCTTTGCGATCTCTCCCAGGCTCGATAGATGCCGCTGATGTACGGGAATCCTGTTTCGACTCCATGCGGTTCTCGAAGGGCAATCTCAGCGGCTGGGGTATGTGGGAATCGGAGGAATAGATGTGCCTACCATGTTCAGACCGAAGTTCCGGGACATTCATCCGTGGGCACGAGCTGCTTGAGTGCTTTCGAGAGCCTGAGGTCAGTCCGCCCGACATGCTGGGGATCTCGCCGACTCACGAACTATGAGCCAAACTACTGTCCACCACAAGTACGCAGCGCCCTCAGCGAAACCGGAACGAGAACAGATCGGCGTCCCGCAGCACGAAACGCAGCCGCACCGTTCGGCCGGCGAGATCGCTCACGTCACTTCCCGTCTTCCAGTGAACGGTTCGCTCCAAGGCGTCGCCGAAAATCGGCGGGCAGTCTTCCAGGGTGTGGCTCTTCAGAGGCTTTCCCACGGCGTCCTGAATCTCGACTCGCACATCACCAGCGGCCGAGGAGGAAAAATTGATCACCAACTTCTGGCCGTCGAAGACCAGCGGCCTGGTCAACAACTCTCCGCCCGACAGCGGCGCCCGCACCGATACGAAACCATCTATGCGGAGCGTGTAGCGCCGCAAGTGGCTGGACTCTCCGGTGGAGTTGCCCTCGACGGAGTACAGCGAAAGCTCGTCCGGCGCGCCTTCCATGGCCGACTTGGTTACGACGAGCGGCCAGGCGAGGTAATGGTCGCCATACACCCAGCTGTCCGTTCGTTCGGGACCCGGCCGCAGGAAGGCCTGGTCCCAACGATGGAATGTTCGCCCATCGCGACTAGTCATAAACAGGGTGTCACTTAGAGCTGTGCCGTAGCGCTCTTTGGCACGTCGACGCATCTCGCGGTGCTCACGCAGCGGAAGGGCCTCATGTGACCTGGACCATGGTCGTTCGAGGTACCGCGCGGGGAAGCCGAGAAAGAGATGGGGTGCGCGGTAGTACGGCTGGATCTGGTTTGTGTAGAGTTGTTCTTGTGGGGCGCCGGGATAAACGATAATTTCTGAATCGCTCCACTTCAGGAAGTCGGCCGAGGTGGCGGTGCGGACAATCCGAAAACCATCGCGCCGATCCCGGAAGTAGGACCGATACTCCCCTCGCACCGTGTCCCAGAAGGCCAGGTTCTGCGAGTCGAAGGTGCCTGGTTCGGAGATCACAAACTCGCGTTGCATGAGCGACCAGCGCAGACCGTCCGACGAGGCAAAGGCCAGCAGTCCGAAGGGCTCCCCCTTGGCCCACGACCAGCCAAGGGCCTTGTACCTGGCCTCCGCTGCGCAGTTGGGATTGGAGTCCTTGAAGACCGTTACATGGCCAGCGTCGACATGCGTCCCACACATGCCGGGGTGCATCACAAGGTTGTTTTTCTTCGATCCTTCAAACTCGATCAGGCCCAACTCCGGTTTCTCCCAGTGGATCCCGTCACGGCTTTCGGCATAGCAGAGATACAGGCCGTGGGGGCGGATGTAGCTGCCGTCGTCAAGCCACGTGGTCTGCCAGCTGCGATAGTACATGCGGTACCGATCACCATCGGTGACGATGCTATGGTAGCCGCAGCTACTGCCTTCCCAAGGGCTGTCGAACTTGATGACCACATCTCGCGGCGTAGGGTGATGCATCACCTGCCGGGCCGCGCCGCTGAGCTCGTCGATCAGATGCCGGTCGACCAGCAGCTCCAGCCGCGAACCAATGTCGATCGGCTCACCCCCAGCGCTCAGCAGGTTTGCCGACAGAACTGCGATTGAGAAATACACCCGGCCATCATAGCCGAGCTCGGGTCCGACGGAAAGAAGCCCTCCTCCTCAATAGGGTGTGTGCCACTTCAGGACGGCTCCTTCCCTGGTCAACAGCCTTGAGTCGATCCTCTTAGACAATGTATATAGAGTCTTGGAAAATGTACGTGGACCTCATGTCCCACGCCCTCAAGCCATTTTAGCCCGACCCCAGTCATTGCAAAAGGAGGAGAGAGTAATGCCGACCACTTCTCGTAACCAACAGTCTTCTTTTGTTCTGTCTGCTACCGTGGATTTCCCCGACGACGTGACGTATGGCCTCTACACCTTCGAGTTGCTGGATGAGATGATGGTCCAGCTCAAGAGTATGGGCGTCAGGCGCATCTACTGGCTTTATTACTACGACATCGATCCAGACTCGCTCTGGGCTGGGACCGTCTTCCGGCGGATGAAGTATGGTGCCGAGACCCTCAGTACAATCGGCGAGCCTCTCAAGGCTGCTGTTCCCATCGCCCACAAACACGGCTTGGAATTTTACGCCGTGCTGAAGCCGTATCATACCGGAAGTTCGGGAGCCTACCCGGAGGGCTCTCCTCAAGCAAAAGCTACTGAAATCAAGCGCATCGGAAGCACGCCGGTGCAGGCCATCCCCTTCGTCGAGCGCCATCCCCACACGCGGATTCGTCGCCGCCCTCTGAAAGCCCCACCTGACCTGCAATCCCTGCCAGTGCAAAAGATCCGCTTGTTGAAGAAAGATGATTCGCCAACACGGATCCGGAAAGAGAACCTCGAGATCTGGACCAGCCTGAACAACTACCGCTACGAACGGCAGGATGTGGCCTTCACTTTGAAGGAAGCAGTCGAACCGGCGCCGCAGGAAGTGCGCGACTACTACGGTGACCTGGTGACCGCTCAAGGGGCACCGGTTCGGACCCTGACCCTGGAAGGGCTCCATCTGACCGATCGGTACATCCTGATCACCACGGACTTCAAGGACGAGAAAGGCGACTTCCACAACACCGCTTTAGGCATGCTGGAGGTCTACGGGCCGGGCCCGGAGCCGCTTCCCATCGTAGTGGCTACTCGCGGCGCCATAGTGAGGGACTCACCCCGGGATTTTCGCAGCTGTGGATTGGCGTTTGACTGCGGATTAGGACCTCTTCAAGTGGACCTGGACGTGGATAACACCGTGACAAAAGAGGGCCCCTGGTGGACTAGGTTTGTGAGCGGTGGAGCAGTTGCCTTTGCCAGGGGAAAGAATGAGTATCTTGTTGCGTCCTGCGAAGTCTATCCGGAAGTCCGGAAGCTCTGGTCAGGCTGGGTCGATCGGTTGATTGAGGCCGGGGTGGATGGCATTGACCTGCGTGTCTCTGCCCACGGAACGTATACCGACGAACCGCATGCCTATGGTTTCAACGAGCCGATCCTGGAGGAGTACCGCCAGCGATTTGGGGCAGACCCTCTAGGGGACAACGCCGATTTACAGCATCTGGCCCAAATACGAGGTGAACACTACACCTCCTTCCTGCGCGAAACCAGCCGGCGCCTCCGCCAGGCCGGGAAAAAAATGCAGGTTCACCTGCATACCGAAGCTTTTCGGCCTGACCCCTGCCCCGGCCAGTTGATGGGTTTCCCAGCCAACATCCACTTCGACTGGAAAACCTGGCTCAAAGAAGGACTGGTCGACGGTATTACTTTGCGTACCAGTTGGTTCGAGGCTTTAGAGGACCCCCCAGGGCAGGTACACCGCTGTCGCCTATCGAGGGCACTGGCGGACCCGGTGGTGGAAGAAGCGCTCAACTTGACACAAGAGTTGGGCTTGCCGGTGTATCTAAACCGTTACATAAAGCTACCGATCAGGATCGAGGAGTACGTTTCTGACTTGGAGAGCGTCTTCCACGACGATCGCTTCGCCGGCTTTGACGTCTATGAGTTCGCCCACGTGGTGCGGGCAACGCCGGATGGCTCCAAGCTCGTCCCGGTGGAGAACAGGCTCGATCTTATTCGAGCCAAAGCTGGACAGTTGGGAATATGGTGAGATAGTAAGCGTTAGAGGCCTCCTGGTTGCGCCCGGTCTGGCGACCCTGGAGCGGGACCGCCCCGGTTCCTTCTCGGTCAGAGACCCTTCGCTTCCGGCCGCCTCGGCCATTCAGCCCCCGGTCTGCAGGACCCCAAGAGAGCAAGGTAGACTTTCAGGGAGAGGCGCCCAGACCATCCGACTCCGTGGCCTTTGCCGAGGGTCGAACGTCGGCTCCAAGCCGGCGCGTTTCCGTACTCATCATGTTCGTAGCCACCGCTGCAGAGCGTCTGGACAAATTCGAAGGCCTGGAGGCGATAGACTACTGGGCAGTATTCTTCTACTTCGTCGCCGTTCTGGTGCTGGGGTACCGCTTCAGCAAGCAGCAGAAATCGACGGAGGAGTACTTCATGGCCGGGCGCCGCATGCCCTGGTTCCTGGTGGGCCTGAGCCTGTTCGCCACGCTGCTGTCCTCGGTCAGCTACCTGTCCAAGCCCGGTGAAGTCATCAAGAACGGCCTGGGGATCTGGGGCGCCTACATGCACATCCCCTTCACCATCACCCTGGTGATCCTGGTCTTGATTCCTTTCTTCATGGGCAAGCGCTTCACCAGCGCCTACGAGTACCTGGAGGAGCAGTACGGGCTCAAGACACGCCTCTTCGCGTCGATACTGTTCATCCTCAGGCGTCTGTTCTGGATGGGTATGATCGTGTATTCGGCCTCGTTCGCCATGGCTCGGATGACCGGCCTGTCCTTCGTCTGGATCGTTCTGGGCATCGGCGCCATCGCCATCGTCTACACCACCATGGGGGGGATGCGGGCGGTGATCTGGACCGATGTGGCCCAGTACTTTATCCTCCTCGCCGGTCTCCTGTTCACCATCAGCTTCGTCTTCGCCGAAACCGGGACCGGTCCCGTCACCTGGTTCCACGACGTGATGCAGGCCGAAAGGGAGCCACAACCCTTCTTCACCTTCGATCCCTACGTGCGGGTCAGTCTGGGGGGCATGGCCATCTATACGCTATTCTGGTGGATCTGCGCCGCCGGCTCGGATCAGGTGGCCATTCAACGATACCTGACCACCGGCTCGGTCCCGGCGGCGCGACGCTCTTTCCTCTCCAATCTGGGGGCCGACTTGAGTGTCGCGATTTCCCTGGCACTCGCCGGGATGGCCCTCTACTCCTATTATAGAGCGCAGCTTCCTGGCACCCCAGACGAAGTCTTTCCCCACTTCATCGCCCACGGCTTGCCCCGAGGGCTGGCGGGTCTGGTGGTGGCGGCCCTCTTCTCGGCCGCCATGTCGAGCCTCGACTCGGGAATGCACGGCGTGGCCACGGTCCTGACGGTGGACTTTTCGCGTCGTCTCCGGAGAAAGGCCATGAGTGCCGCCGGCGAACTCAAGCTGGCTCGGGTGATCACGGTAGCCGCTGGAGTGTTTGCGGTGGTCTTCTGCCTCTGTATCGACACGATTCCCGAGGAGACCCGGGGCAACCTCTTCGACCTCACGGTCCGGATCGGCAGCTACATCACCGGTGCGCTGGGTGGACTCTTCTTCGCGGCCTTCCTGAGATTCCGCTGCAGGGGCGGGACGATGATCGGCTCGGCGGTCCTGGGCATGGCCGTCGGTTTCTATATGTCCCTGGCAACCTGGTTCCAGGATCACCCGGACATCTTTCTCTACGTGGAGAAGCCCGGCCAGGCCCAGACGCTGCGCTGGGAGCCGTCCCGGGAGGAGAGCAACACCATCGGATCCGACTCCCAGGCCAATCGCTTCGCCCTGGCCGGCGATGGCGTGGCCGCCCGCCACGCCGTGATCCGGATGACCGATAGCGGGTGGCAGCTGGAGAGTGAGGGCGCGGCCGAGACGCGCCTCAATGACGAGACGGTGACTCGAAGTCCGGTGAGTCCTGACGACGTGATCGACATCGGAGCCCACCGGATTCTGATCAGAGTCAAGGCCGTCTCCTGGATGTGGGTCCTGCCCAGCGCCTGGCTGGTGACCTTCCTCTCGGCCGGTCTTGTGAGCCTGCTCTCCCGAAGGCGCTCCCGGACAGACGCGATCTGAGCCGCGCTGTGTCGTTTGGCGCGGGTCAGGTCGGCGTTAGCGGGCCAGTCCTCGGCGAGATGAACCGAATCGAAGGGGGCTCGTCGGGAAAAGTGATCTCACAATCTGGGAGCCCTGTCGGCCCGAGCTGGTGCTGGAGCAGGACTACGGTGTCTCGCACGCCGTCCACATTGCTGTCCCCGGGACACAGCGACTCGGTCTGAAAGGCAACACCCGATACTTGGGATTGAACCGCTGAGTAGCTTCCCTGGGACCCGAGGCGAAGCGTCAAGCCGACGATCAGAGACACCACTCCGATCTTGAGAGTGGCCATCAAGAGTCGACAGAGAGTGACTCTTCTAACGAACCTGGCTTGCCGTATACTACAGGGGTCCTCTGTCGAGGGAGCGCCAGTCTTTGGATTCGTAGAGGTAAGCAAGTGGTGAGTCCAGTCTGCAAGAAGCGGAGGCTTCTCTATAATTTTGGGGCTTTCGTCTGCTGTTCAGGTCTTCTTTTTCAGACCTCTCACGCACAGGATACCACTGCACGGCAAGAAAGCTTGCTCTCTGCTTCCGCCACCACCAAGGTCGAGTTCAAGCGCGACGTTCAACCCATTCTGAGCAAGAAGTGTTACCCGTGTCACGGGACGGCGGTGCAAAAGAATGGCTTGCGTCTGGACAATCGGGCATCGGCCCTTGCGGGAGGCTACTCAGGACCGGCTATCCAACCGGGAAACAGTGCCGGGAGCAAGCTGATCCACATGGTTACGGGTCTCGGAAGGAACGATGTGGTGATGCCCCTGGGAGGTGAGCCACTCTCCAAAGCTGAGATTGGTTTACTTCGTTCTTGGATCGATCAAGGGGCCGACTGGCCCGAAGCCTTGCCCGCACTGGCTGAAGCTGAAACCGGCCGACCAGAGGGGGCACACTGGGCCTTTGTTCCGCCGGTGCGGCCCACCATACCCGTGGTTCGCGGACGGGCCTGGGTCCGCAATCGGATTGATGCATTTATCCTGAGCCGTTTGGAAGAAAAAGGGATCTCTCCCTCAGCAGAGGCCGACCGAGTGACGCTCATCCGACGCCTCGGTTTGGATTTGATCGGCCTGCCTCCGACACCAGAAGAAGTGGCCGACTTTGTCACCGATAACCGCCCGGATGCCTACGAGCGCCTGGTCGATCGTCTACTGGCCTCGCCCCACTACGGTGAAAAAAGGGCGCGTCACTGGCTTGATCTGGCACGGTACGCAGACAGCGACGGTTACGGTGATGCTTTCAGACCTCATGCCTGGCGATATCGCCACTGGGTGGTGGAGGCGCTGAACCGCAACATGCCATTTGACCAGTTCACCACTGAGCAGATGGCGGGTGATCTAGTGGCCAGCGCTTCGGTGGAACAAAAGGTGGCCACCGGATTTCATCGCAACACCAAGACCAACCGCGAAGGCGGTGTTGACATAGAGGAGTTCCGTGTGGAACAGGTGATCGACCGTGTCAACACGCTGGGCACCGTGTGGCTGGGCCTGACGGTCGGCTGCGCCCGCTGCCACGATCATAAGTACGATCCCATCAGCCAGAAGGAATACTACCAGTTTTACGCCTTCTTTAACGGGGATGTTGAAGTCAACATCGAAGCCCCTCTCGCTGGGGAGATGGGACCCTTTCTCCGCCACAAGCCCGAGTATGACAGGAAGAGGAATGAACTACTGGAAGAGTATGAAGTGGCGAAATTTCAGCCGGAGTGGGAGAACAAGACCCTCGACGCCGCTGCGAATCCAGAGGCACATTTCGTTTGGAGATATGCTTGGAGGCAGTTGGGGTGGAAGCGGAACCGTGGGCAGGACATCTTGAGGCTGGATCCCTCCCAACGGACACAGAAGGAGCAGGACAAGCTTACGGACCATTTTGTCGGCTCCTACGCCTCTGTGGTGGGCGAGGAACGCTATAAGGAGCTCAAGTTCAAGGAGCTGAGCGGGAAACTGGCGAAGCTTGCGAAGGAATACCCAAGCCTGAGCGAGGCCCAAACCCTGGCCCAAAATCCCAACCCTCCAGAAACCCACATCCTCATGCGGGGCGATTTCCTCCGACCTGGCGCTGGCGTTCAGGCCGGAACCCCGGCCTTTCTACATCCGCTGCCTGCCGATCCCAACCCCAGCAGGCTTACACTGGCGAAGTGGCTGGTATCGAAGTCCAACCCGCTCACAGCTCGGGTTACTGTCAACAGAATGTGGCAGGAGTTCTTCGGGCGCGGCCCGGTAGAGAAGTCGGAGAACTTTGGCGCACGAGGCGAGCCGCCCACACATCCCAGGCTGCTCGATTGGCTGGCTGTGGAATTCATTGACAGTGGATGGAACCTGAAGCGGATGCACAAGCTGATCGTGGAGTCCGCCACCTACCGGCAATCTTCACTGACGAGAAGGGAGTTGAAGAGCATCGACCCGTCTAACAGGCTGCTGGCCCGTCAGTCGCGTTTGCGCCTACCGGCGGAACTCATCCGGGACGTGACGCTGGCCGCCAGCGGCTTGTTGAATCCGGCCATCGGCGGCAGAAGCGTCCGCCCTCCCCTGCCTCCAGGTATGGCGGGCTCCGGACACAGACCCATAAAGTGGGAGGAGAGCCAGGGAGTTGACCGCTATCGCCGTGGCATCTATATCGTGTTTCAGCGTGGGGTGCTCTATCCACAATTGGCAGCGTTCGATACCCCGGACGCAGAAGAGACGTGCAGCCGGCGGGAGCGTTCCAATACGCCTTTGCAAGCATTGAACCTGCTGAATGATCCGGTCTTCATCGAGGCTGCCCAGGGACTGGCTGCGCGCGTCCTGCGGGAGCAGCAAGGGAGCTTGAGCGACCGTGTCGACTACGCGTTCCGGCTGTGTCTGGCTCGCTTACCCAGGCCGAAAGAAAAGGACAGACTCCTCAACTATTATCAGCAGCAAAAGCAGATTCTAGCCCGACACCCAGAATCGACTGAGACCCTTTTTCCCGCTCGAGTCCTGAGAGGCGTCGAGCCCGTCGAGGCTGCGGCTTGGGTGGGCCTAAGCAGTGTGCTGCTGAATCTGGACGAGTTCATCACAAGGGAGTAGATGATGGACTTTGACGATTTCAAGCGCATCCAAACGCGACGCCGCTTCCTTCAGGAGTGTGGGGGCGGTTTGGGGACGGTCGCCCTGTGGCACCTTCTGGTCCAGGATGGATGGGCAGCTGCCGCTCAGGGGCTTCCGCTGAGCAATCCGCTGGCACCCAAAGCACCCCACTTTACCTCCAAGGCAAGGAACGTGATCTTCCTGTTCATGGAAGGGGCTCCCAGCCAGGTCGATTTGTTTGATCCCAAGCCCGAGTTGAATAAGCGGGACGGTCAAGCACTGCCCGAGTCGATGACGAAGGACTTTAGATTTGCCTTCATAAGGCCGACAGCCAAGATCTGGGGCAGCCAGCGAGTCTTCGGGCGCCATGGTGAATGTGGAATGGAGTTTTCCGATTTTGTGCCCCACATGGCGACGCGTGCCGACGATATCTGCATGATCCGCTCCATGCATACAGAGCAGATCAACCACCATCCTGCACAGTTGATGATCAGTTGTGGCACACCCTTCACGGGCCGTCCCTCTATGGGGGCTTGGGTGACCTATGGTTTGGGAAGTGAGTCGGAGAACTTGCCCGGCTACGTGATCTTGAATTCGGGAGACTACCCCATCGTCGGCAGCAAGGGATGGTCGAGTGGTTTTCTCCCCTCGAGCTATCAGGGTGTGCCCTTCCGGAACACAGGAGACCCGGTGCTCTCACGTCACCAATCCCCCAGGCATCAGCAGGGAAACACAGAGGGCCAGGCTTGACGCCCTGCGTGATCTGAACGAGCAGCAATACAGGCACACTGGAGATGTCGAAATCGCCTCCCGCATCGCTTCCTATGAACTGGCATTTCGAATGCAAGGGGAGGCCCCTGAACTGCTCGACCTTTCCAAAGAGTCCCCGAGTACATTGAAAATGTACGGTGTCGATAACAAGCCGGATACGTTCGCGCTTTATAACAAGTCGGCGGATCCGAGGCGCTTTGCCATCAATTGCCTGCTGGCCCGACGGTTGGTGGAACGGGGAGTGAGGTTCGTGCAGCTCTTTCACTCCACTTGGGACGACCACAAAGACCTGAACAAGAGGCTGAAGAGTAACTGTGAGATGACCGATCAGCCCACCGCAGCGCTCCTGAAAGACCTCAAGCAGCGGGGCCTGCTTGACACGACGCTGGTGATCTGGGGCGGAGAGTTTGGCCGGACGCCAATGGCTGAGAACAGGGCATCCTCAGGGGAGCACAGACTCGGCAGAGATCACCATCCGCACGCCTTTACCCTCTGGATGGCGGGCGGAGGAATCAAGGGCGGACAGGTGATCGGCAAGACCGATGACTTCGGCCTCAACATTGTGGCGGACGGGATCCATATTCACGACCTGCACGCCACCATCCTTCACTTACTGGGACTCAACCATGAGCAGCTGACCTTCCGTCACGCTGGCCGCGATTTTCGCCTCACCGATGTCGCCGGCAAAGTCGTTCACAAACTCCTCGCTTGAACAGATCGGTACATGCTTGAGCCGGTCAGCCGCCCAGCTTGAAGGATTAGCTCGCATTTCTCATCGCCAGTCGTAGCGAGGCGTCGCTTCGGACACATAATAGGCGAGAGAGCAGAATGGAGACTGTTATTATAGACCCCGCGACGCGCTCGGTCTCCACGGCGAACCATTCCACCCAATCCGTCTGTCGCCGTGTAAGCAAGGAGGTGGTCCATGGCGGAAAGCGGGGCGAGGGGGTTGCCTTTATCCCTTCTGTTGGCGGTGGTGTTCTGGACTGGGGCCTGCCAGAGTTTCCCTCCGGAAGAAGGGAAAGGGGTCGAGGTGGTGCCCGCCAGCAGGCTTCCCTTGCCGTCTGGCTCCTTCCGGCTGACCTTCGGCTTGAAGGACGCCGTTCAGCAGTCCTGGGGCGGGAATCTCTTACCCTCCCAGGGACAGAGGTTACAGGTCGAGGCCGACCGCTTTCGGGCCCACAATTACGGGCTTTCCCAGGACCCGACTTTCCCCAACGACTTCGTTCGCGACGCCCTGAGCTGGATCTGCAGCACCCGCCAGGTCTGGATGCGCTACAGCAAGGAGTTCCGCCTGCAGTCTCCAACCCTCCTGCTACACGTCTGGGAGAACCCCGGACAAGCTCCCGTCAGGGTGCAAACAGAGCAAGGAGACTTCAGCTTTCATCCCGACCGGCTGCCGCCCTTTGAGCCGGTGCTATTCCTGGACGCAACGGTTCGCGTGGAGCGGGTGCCCCCTGCTGCGAGAATTGCCGCAGAGCGGACGGCTCAGCAGGACTTCCCCTCCCTTCTGTCGTCGGCTTCGGGGAATCTCTGGGTCGCCTGGCAGGAGTATCGGGACGGGGCTGACGCGGTCTGCGTCCGTAGGAAGGTGGGTGACACCTGGGGGCCGGTGTTCGTCCTCACCCGTGGGGCCGACGTCTTCCAGACCGCTGTTGGGGAGGACGTCGCCGGACGCATCTGGGTAATCTGGTCCATGCAAGTCGATGGCAACTGGGACTTGTATGGGCGTTGCCTGGAGGAAAGCGATTGGTCTTCCGTCGAAAGGCTGACCGACGACCCTTCTCCCGACGTGTACCCTCGGGTCGTTTCCGGCTCCCGCGATCACTTGTGGGTCTTCTGGCAGAAGACGGTGGGCGAGTCCAGCCAGATATTTGCCAATACCTTTGACGGCGAACGGTGGTCAGAGGAAACCCAGGTGAGCCAGGGAGAATCAGCCTCGGGGAACAACTGGCTTCCCGCGGCGGCAGCCGGATCGGACGGGTCGATTGTCGTTGCCTGGGACGGCTACGCCTCGGGCAGTTATGACGTCTACTTGAGGCGGTTCCGGAACGGCGCCTGGGGAAAGGTCCAGACGGTGGCGGACAGCGATCGCTTTGAGGCCCATCCCACGGTGGCTGTGGACGAGAGGAATCGAGTGTGGTTGGCCTGGGAAGAGTCGGGTGCAGAGTGGGGGAAGGACACGGGCGCGCTGGCCGTACATCAGGGTGTGGGGTTGCAACAGGATAGGTCGATCCGGGTGGTTTGCCTGGAAGGAGACAAGAGCCTGACTCCGGCAGGGCAGCTCTCAGATGTTCTGACCGGGAATTGGGAGCTGCCCCATCTGGCCATCGATTCGAAGAGCAGCCCCTGGCTGTTCCTGCGCCATATGAGCAGTCGACGGCCGGATTCTCCAGGCACCATCTACTGGCCGCGCTGGGAGGTCTCCTGCACGCGCTACGACGGCTCCCGCTGGGGCGAGTTGATGTTTGTGCCGCACAGCAGTGGACGCAAGAACATGAGGCTGTCCTCAGCGCTGGACTCCGACGGTCGCCTCTGGGCAGTGTGGCCCACCGACAACCGCAGCACCAAGTTCTACCTGCAGCAGCACGGTCAGATCCTGGTGGGCCTCTTCGAAAGCCAGTCCACAAGCTCGGCGCCGGACTTGAAGGCCTACCAGCCGGAGCCATCACCGCCATTTGACCGTATCCATCCGAATGAGGCAGAGCAGGTCGAACGGATTCGATCCTACAGGGTCCGGCTGCGGGAGAAGACCTATTCCATCTATCGTGGCGACATGCACCGCCACACAGATCTCTCCATGGACGGAGGCAGGGACGGCTCCCTCCTGGACACCTACCGCTATGCCCTTGACGCAGCCCGGTTGGATTTTCTGGGAATCACGGATCACAACGATGACGTGGAGGAGCCCTACAGCTGGTGGCTTAGCCAGAAGGTCGCCGATTGCTTCCAGTTGGAGAATTTCGTCGCCTTCTACGCCTACGAGCGGTCGCTCGCGTATCCCAACGGGCATCGAAATATCTTCTTTACCAGGCGAGGCATCCGGATCCTTCCCATCCTGGCCTGGGGAGAAGGGGAAGGCTGGGAGGGCTCGGAAAGGCTGTTCTGGTATTTGCGGCGAAACGACGGAACCTCCATCCCCCACACGACGGCCACGGGAAGTGGAACCGACTGGCGGGACAGCGACCCGGAGGTAGAGCACCTGGTCGAGATCTTCCAGGGGATGAGGGACACCTATGAGTACCCTGGGGCGCCCAGTCCGAAGACGCTGGATCCGAGTCCGACTCTGGACCAGGACAATAGCCCTCCGAGGCGCTTCGGCTCGGTCTGGAACGCTCTCTCCAAAGGATTGAAGCTGGGTTTTATCGCCTCCTCGGATCACCACTCAACTCACATGAGCTACGCCTGCCTGATGGCTGAGAAGCTGTCCCTGGACGGTCTCTTTGAAGCCATCAGGGCCCGGCGGGCCTATGCCGCCACGGACAATATCATTCTCGACGTTCGCTACTTCGGCTCAGATGGAGAGCACTTGATGGGTGAGCAATTTGCCAGTGAGGTTCCCGTACGCATCAAGGCCCGGATCGTCGGAACCGATCTGATTGGGCGTGTCGATCTCATCAAGAACAACGAGATCATCTACACCATCTCACCCCGTCGGCCCGAAGCAGTCTTCGAGTTCGCCGAGACTGACCCGACCTCAGGAGAAAGTTACTACTATGTGCGGGTGAGGCAGGAGGACGGGGAGATGGCCTGGGGCTCTCCGGCGTGGGTCACCTACGGCAAGTAGAAACACACCCGGCGTGACCTGAAGCTTCAACGATGGGTTGCAAGTCGCAGGTCGCTGAGAAAAAGCATCTATTGATGTAAGAGCAAAACACAGCCGCGCACGGGGCCGAATGCCTGCAACATCAAACCCAGTTCCGCGGAGAGTTGCTCATCGGCACGAGAGTGCCGCTGGTCATCGCGAATTAGATCGAGGCATTTGGACAGAAGCGGACTAGCCGAGCCCCTTGCCTAGAACTCCACGAGGAAGCGCCCCAACCGTCGTCTTATTGGTCCTACGACGTTGGCTGACGCAAGGAGCGTGCGGAAGACGATCCGTTGAGGCCAGTTCATCGCCGCAGCCATCTTGCGACCTAAGGGTCTGCGCAAGAATAACTTGGTAGAATTGGCGCTCAGATTTGCGCCAGATTTGGCCGCGAACGATTGAGCGAAACCGCAGGCGTAGCCGGGTCTACGTTGAGGATTTCGCGATTGAGGAGCGGCCGAAGATGGTGTGAAAATGAGATGCCAAAATGCCAAGTTATTTTTGCGCAGACCCTAAGGGTGCGACGACGATTTTGCCCGGTTCAGCTTGCACGAACGTGATCTTACCCGGGTGTCGCCAGTTCTCTGCATCGACGTCAGCGATCGAAAAACTACATGAGTCCGGCCGCTACAGGCTCCAATGGATCGGGAAGTTCCCTTCTCGAATGATCTGGCTCTCAGCCGGGGGCCGGACTAAGCTTGAAACTTGGTTTCGCTATTGCCTACCGATTCCCGGATTAGCGGCATATCAGAGCCGTGACCGTGAGGGAACGGGACACAGCTACAGGCGGGTCTCTACGGGTCGTGCGACCGGGCGGCGCTCGTGTGACTCCTAGCCCGCATTTCTCTTTCTCACAGCGTGGCCGCTGGCGACTTCGATGCGAAGCGCTAGGGCATGGCCGTTGAGGCGGTGACTCCCAGCTTCTGCCTGAGATTCTCCAGCTCCTTCCGGAGCTCGTCCTGCACCTCCAGATGGTCTGGTGAGTCGTAGAGGCTCACCAACTCACTCGGGTCGGATTGTCGATCGAACAGTTCCCACTCCAGCGTCTCCGGATAGTGAATCAGCTTGTAGCGGTCGGTGGCGAGGCCGTAGTGCTCGGGCACGCCATGGGCGAGCATGGATTCGTAGTAGTGGTAGTAGAAGCTCTCGCGCCAGTCCGAGCTGACCTCCCCTCCCAGCAAGGGTACCAGGCTGAGGCCCTGCATCTCGCCCGGGACCGGGACTCCGGCCATTTCGAGAAAGGTCTCAGCGAGGTCGAGGTTGGAGACCAGCGAGGAGTCGGAGGATCCAGCGGCGACAACACCCGGCCAGCGGACGATCAGTGGAGTCCGGAGGGATTCCTCATACATCCACCGCTTGTCGAACCATCCATGCTCTCCCAGAAAGAATCCCTGATCGGAGCTGTAGACCACCACTGTGTCGTCGGTGAGACCGGCCCGGTCGAGATAGTCCAGGACCCGGCCCAGGTTGTCGTCGATGGAAGCGACACAGCGCAGGTAATCCTTGATATAGCGTTGGTATTTCCATCGCACCAGATCCCGGCCTGTCATCTCCGTCTCCCGGAAGGCCCGGTTGGAGGCAGCGTAGGCCGCGTTCCAGGCTTCCCGCTGAGGCTTCGTGAGACGGCCGAAGGAGTGCTTCCAGGAGGCGATCTCCCGCTCCCCGATCGAAACTCCTTCGCCGGGAGCGAGCTTGAGATCGTAGCTGAGGAGCATGTGCCGCCCGATTTCCATGCTCTGGTTGGCGGCCGGACTCGCGCGTCGACTGTAATCGTCGAAGAGGGTCTCGGGCTCAGGAATAGCCTCGGAGATGAAGCGGTTCAAATGTTGGGGGCCCGGCATCCAGTTCCGGTGGGGAGCCTTGTGCTGATACATCAGAAGAAAAGGCCGGTCTGGGTCACGGCGTTCTTTGAGCCAATCCAGAACGAGGTCTGTGATCACGTCGGTCACGTAGCCCTCGATCTGGACGGATCCCTCGGCTGAAAGCAGTTCCGGGTTATAGTAGGAGCCCTGATCTGGGAGAATCATCCAGTGATCGAAGCCGGTGGGATCGCTCTTCAGGTGCCACTTGCCCACAACAGCTGTCTGGTATCCTCGCTGCTGCAGCAGCTTGGGAAAGGTCTCCTGGCTACCCTCGAAGACGATCAGGTTGTCCAACACTCCATTGACGTGGCTGTACTTTCCCGTGAGGATCACTGCACGAGAAGGGGCGCAGATCGAATTCGTCACGAGGCAGCGATCAAACCGCATGCCTTCGCGGGCCAGGCGATCCAGGTTGGCGATATGATTCCGATTGAGTTGCGAGGCGTCGGTCTGTGCATCTCCGAAAATGGGCTGCACGCGGCTGTCGTAGCAGGGGGCATCGCCTGCCAGGACCGACCAGCCAATGGTGGTCACGTGCGTCCCCGCCAGGGGGCGGATCCGGGCATCGAGAAACCCTTCCGGCGTTCTCCCCTTGGGGTGGTGGAGCGGCTCGGAATCGTCGTTGAAGATGACCCGCGGTTTGAGTCGGGCAGCGTGCCTGAGGGCCTGAGGTGAGCCCTCGTCAGGAACACGCCCAGTTTGGTCTTCGCTAGGACCGGATGAGCAGGCGCCCCCGCCAAGCGTAGCGGCCGTAAGGAAGGCTAGGCAGAAGAAGCGGATGTCCACCCTCGCCCTCGGCCTGAGATACCGCTCCAGAAAGTCGGCGGCGAACAGCACGTCGGTCTTGTCAAGTTCCCTTCGTTCAGGGGGCACGGTTCGTTTCTCCGGGGGGAAAAGACCCGTAGCATCCGGCGATGACCCGACGCAGGGCCTTCGAGGTCGGACCCTGATTGTGGTCCCGAATGCTTTGCCAGTGTGGTGTCATGATGGTACAACACCCATGACAACATTTCCAAGGCGGTGCGAATGCGAGTGGCCGTTGGCTCTCTGCTGCAGGAAACCAACACCTTTTCACCCCAGGCGACCCGGCGGGATCATTTCCAGCTTACGACCGGACCGGCGCTGCTTGAAGCGGCACGCCGGGAGGAGACAGAAGTCAGAGGATTTCTCGATGTCCTCGAAGCTGAAGCTATTGAAGCCGTCCCACTGCTGGGCGGCTGGGCCGTCAGCTACGGGAGGATTGCCGAGGATGAGTTTCGCTCTTTGGTCGATGATCTGTTGCAGACTCTGCGTGATGCGGGTTCCTTGGATGCAGTCCTTCTGGCACTGCATGGGGCGTGGGCCGCGGAGGGAAAGGACAGTGCCGATGGGTATCTGCTGGAGCGGGTTCGAAGCTTGGTCGGACCCAGTTTACCTGTGGTGGTAAGCCTCGACCTTCACTCCAATCTGGCCCGGGCCATCTGGACCAACGCCGATGCCCTGGTCGGCTACCGGACCTCCCCCCACGTAGATATTTTTGACACCGGTCGGCGGGCCGCGTCGTTGTTGGTCAGTATGCTCAAGGCAGGTCTGCGTCCCGCGATGGCTGTGTCCAAGCTTCCCCTGGTGACTCAGGCCGAGGAGATGGTGAGTGACCGCGGCGTCTTCAAGCAGCTGCTGGGCTACACGGCTTCACTGGAAGACCGCCCCGGAGTGGTTTCTGCTTCGATGTTTCCCTGTCAACCTTGGTTGGACGTAGAGGAACTCGGCTGGTCCTCAGTCGTCATTACCGATGACGACCTTCCCCTGGCGCAGAAATTGGCAGACGAGCTGGCTTCTCGACTCTGGTCTCACCGTCACCAGTTCGTGGTGCAGCTGCCAGGCGTGGATGAGGCCCTGGACCAAGCAATGCGGATCGAAGGCGGCCCCGTCACCCTGGGCGAAGGGGCTGATGGAACCATGGGCGGCTCGCCGGGTGACAGCACCTACATCCTCGAGGCCATCCTGGCAAGGGGCCTGGATGTGCCAACGGCTGCCGTGGTGGTGGATCCGGATGCCGTTGCCCAGGCAGTCGCCGCCGGTGTGGGGCAGGTTGTCACTCTGTCCCTGGGTGGGAAGCTCAATCCTGCCTATGCCCGGCCGGTAAGGGTCAGAGGCCGGGTCAAGCTCGTCTCCGATGGGGAGTTCCGCTACAAAGGCCGCTGCTATACCGGCCGGCGGGTCCGAATGGGCCGAACCGTGGTGCTCAAGCTGAATCAGATCAACCTGTTGGTCGCCGAACGTACGATGCCCACGACCGACCCGGAGCTGTATCGCAGTCACGGCATTGAGCCTCTTGAAATGAAGCTGGTGCTGGTGAAGTCACCGCTGGGGTTTCGGATCGACTACGAGGCGATTTCTAAGGCTGTGATCTCAGTCGACACCCCCGGCTGCTGCCGAGCGGACCTGAGTAAACTGCCGTTCCAGCGGATTCCACGACCCATCTTTCCCCTCGATCCTATCGATGATTGGCGCCAACCTCACCCTTGAGAGAGTCCTCCCTTCCACCTACATGCACCCACCGGACTGACAAGAGATGACGTATCTGGACTGGTTCCAGCAGAGACAGCGGGTTGGCTGAGTCGCTCCTGGGAGGATCTTCCGGAGGTAATGCCATCCCCCTTCCACAGCCGCCAGCACGTCCCTCCCTGGTGGGTGACGACCACCACGTTGCCCTCGGTCCAGAGAATCGTGCCCCGGTGCCCGTAGTATTCATTCAGGCTCCCCGGCACCTCCCGGAACGATCGGCCCCCGTCGCTGGACTCGAGCAGCAACCCCTGTTTGTAGACCCACTCTGAACCGGGAGGACAGCCGGTTTTCTTCTCCGCAGCCGCCCGGTCTTACCCACCGGCAGGCGGTCCGGGCTAGAACCCCTGCCGCTCAAAAAACGGGCGTAGGGCGTCATTGTATTCCCGACCACCTTTCTGAAAAAAGCCCATAAAATAAAAGGGGACGGATCCCCGGTGCACCATCTCGTCGGTCCACTGCGCACAGATCATCTGTTGTATGACGTTGTTCACGATACCGGAGGTGGGACATATCCCTCCCGGGTGTCCGGGGATTGCAATCACTCCCCCTGACTCGGGTGAATAATTGTCGAATCCCGCATCCGCCACATCGATAAGACGCCCCGGTGGCAGGACTCCGTCGAGCGAACTCGGACCAATCGCTACGACATAAGCACCCTCTAGCTGTTTTTCCATTGCAAGCTCGATCTCCTCACGATAGGCAGGCGAGATAGCGTTTACGAGCAGAACATTCTGTTGCTTTGTGGCTTCCCAGTCACCCCGGTTCACGATCATGGGTCCGGACGCCACGCCGCTCAATTCGCTGGCAAGCCCAGGATGCTCGAGGCTTTTTACGAACCAGCGTCCCCCTTTTCGAATCCGCCGCGCCATGGTGACCGCGACATGCCGGATTCCATGCATGTGTTCCTTTATTCTTCCAACGCGTTCTGTGAGGATACGCAGATATTCGGCACTCTTGTCGATTTTTCTGACCTTTTTATTTGCCAGCTTGTTTGCAATCTCCGCGGTCAACATCCAGTGAAGCGTTCCCAGCCCGGTTGCGGAGGATGGGCAAAGAGTGAACTCGGGAATCTCGGGCGCGTGGACCAGACCCTGGTAGTAGGGGACATGGCTGTGGAGGATCTCATTGGAAACGTCCTTCAACATAACATCATCCTCATTCGGATTTGTGAATCCGGCCGGTCTGAACTCGTTGTCGACGTAGTTGACAGTCACGCTCACCACATAGACTCCCCGCTCGCGGGCAGCCTGTACGGCTCTAGTGCAATGATTGGTAAAGACCATGTCGCCTTTTTTGAGTGCGTCAAAGCCCTTGTGGTCTTTCAGGAGGCCAGGGTTGCCTCGGCGAGTTTCTTCCTGTTCGTGAAAGGGCATGTGCCCCACGTTCATGGAAGTCCAGACGGTTCCTCCACTTCGAATCACCTCAGCTGCCCGGGAAGCCAGCTCGCCGACCTGCTCGAGCTCCCCGCTGAGGCGGCCCAGGATCTCCAGAGTCCCCTGGTAGTACTCCTCCATGAACAGGATGGTATGCCCAAAGTTATATTCGCTTTCCCAGTCGTGAGCACGCTCTTCGCCCGTACAAGCTTCGTGTGCGCCCGGCTTTGAGATTGCCGTGCCGGCAACCGCGGTACCCAGTACGGCTCCAGCACGAAGAATCTCACGCCGACTCGTCTTCAACATCTCCACCTCCTTGTAGTAATCTCCCTTGTATGGGTTCCGCGGTTTCCCGCGGGGGTCAATGCCCACGCAGCTCACGCCGACCAGCAGGACCCTGATCGGTGAGATCCGACCCTCTCTGCGCTACCCGTCGCCATGGTGGTCCTCCCACCTCTCGCCCGCGCGGACCTGGGGCAGCAGGAAGCGGATACCCTGGTTATCGGTGGGGTTGAGCCAGAGGAGCCGGCCGAAAACCTCCGCTGCCTCGTCGGCACGGCGGAGGCGCCAGAGGCAGAGCCCCAAGCCGTGCATGCAGCGCAGGAAGGGGCGGTTGTCGATACGGTCCCAGGGCAGCAGGCCGTCGAAGTCGTCGGCCAGCGACGGCTCGCCTATGCGCACGCCCACCTCGTAGTGACGGATGGCCTGTTCGGGGCGGTTGTCGAAGGTGAAGTTGCCAAGGTGCGCGTGGGCGTCGAGGCAGCGGAGGTCAGCCGCCAACATCTCGACGAGGAGCTGCTGTGCGCCGAGACGATCGCCGGCGGAATTCAGCTCGCTCGCCTCGAGGATTGGATCGCTGTCCCAGTCGTCCGGGTTGGCGCCGGGCAGCACCGGCTCCATCTCAAACGGCCTGCTTGGGCCCCAGGCGTCGGTTAGGATCTCGTCGAGGAGCGCCTCAGTCCCATCCGGCCATTCGACCTTGCTCATGATTTCCCCTTTGGAACGCCCGCCTGGTCGAGCCGGGCGACGAAGCTCGGTTTGCGGGCGTGGCCGTCTCGGATGTCACCGAGGCGTCTTTTGTACTTCGCCGCCACTGAATGGGTAACGGCCGGACGTCTGAATGTCGTCGCCGGAGTTCCCGGTCCAGCGCAGGCTCCCAGCATTCAGCGATCAGTCCTTGGTACGCAACTTAGTTGTACTTTGTAGCGCCTTTCGGCGCATATCTCAACCAGATCGTCGTCGCTCATTGAACACAGGAGATTCTTGGAGTACTTTCGTCGCGTTGTGTCGTTCCTCGAGCACGCCAAGAAGCGGTGGTCGAAGGGAGGAAGCCGATGAGGAGCCGAGCGGCCGCGCCGATCGCGGGCACCTGGTTTACCTTTCAGCATTGTGACGAAGTATTCAGGATCCTCCTTCCAGATCTGTGGTGGGGTGTGTTCAACCTTAGAGGGGTCCTTTCTCCTTCCCTGATAACAGTAAGGGTCTGCGCAGAAATAACTTGGTAGAATTGGCGCTCAGATTTGCGCCAGATTTGGCCGCGAACGATTGAGCGAAACCGCAGGCGTAGCCGGGTCTACGTTGAGGATTTCGCGATTGAGGAGCGGCCGAAGATGGTGTGAAAATGAGATGCCAAAATGCCAAGTTATTTTTGCGCAGACCCTAAGGGTATAGGGAGGAGACACCCTTTGTTCGAGACCAGTTTGAGAGAAAGGAAGGGAGAAGGAAAGACCTTCGTCTGTCGGGATGATGACCTTCCTTCATCCCACTCTAACGATACAGATACTGCAATCAGACGACTCCCAGTTCACGTACCACGCGTTGATCTTAGAGGTCAGGGATCTGTCGTGTTGAACTCTTGCGCAGTTTCTTGTCTCTCGGACCAGAGACCAAAAGGGACGTCGGAGAGCCCCATGGACCAACATCCTGAAACGGTACTATGCTGATCAGTATACACTGGTTCGGCTCCGGCGGCATAATCAATGAAACTCGTTTGCCAGCCGCTAATCACGGAGTCTCTTCGCCGATCTCTGCTTAGGTCTTATACGGGCAAGCGGGAAACTATGCCGACCGATATACGCATTGTTGAACGTCTCTTTGGAATGGACATGACACACCGCGGCTTGTGACCGTATATCCTAGGTAACCATGGTGTACTCACCCCTCGACACAATTATTGTGGGCGAGGCCCACTATGACGTCCGCGTGCGCGTCTACGACAGCTTCGGTGAGGAAGCGTTTCGTCTCCAGTTCGAGCAGACCTCGGCGGGGACGAACAAGGGTGCTGTAGCCGACTGCGGCCACCCCGTTAGGGAGAAGCAAAAGGCGTCACGGCGCAGGCATGGCAGGTGAGTGCCAGCATTTTCTGGATGGAGACTGAGAAATGGTCGCGCCTGCACGCTTTACTTCCCGGTTCGCGTTTCTCCGCTCCTCTCGTTTCCGCTGTTAGCGCCCTCACAGGATCTCGACCCCTGGCTCCTCATTCATCCCCCACCCCACCTCATTTCAACCTCCTTTGGCCTGATTCCACCCTTGTTCTAGAATCGCACCAAGAACCAAATGGTATTAATTATCACTGCTGTCCGGTTTAGATTGTAGAGATCGTCTATAAGTTACATGGGTATAGTAGGTTGCGACGAGGAAGGGGTGTGACGCATTTGAATTTTCGTGGCTTCTCCTTGGCCCCGTACCCAGACGGTCAGAGGCGTAGTCCAGTCTCTGGCCATGAACCCAAGACGAACGATTTTTGCCCAGCTGATGGAGGGGATTCACCGGGAACAGTTCCAGCGCTGTGTCGAGCGTTACGGAGGAGACCGCCGGGTGCGCCGCTTCTCGTGCCGGAACCAGTTTCTGGCCATGGCCTTCGCGCAGTTGACGTACCGGGAGAGCTTGCGGGACATCGAGGCCTGCCTGCGCTCCCGAAGCGAGCTGCTCTATTCGCTGGGATTTCGCGGGGAGGTGGCCCGCAGCACCCTGGCCGAAGCCAACGAAACACGGGACTGGCGTATCTACGCCGACTTGGCGCAGAAGCTCATTGTCAAAGCCAGACGCCTGTATGCCAACGAGCAACTCGGTCTGGAGCTGGGGGAGACAGTCTATGCCTTCGACTCGACCACCATCGACCTGTGCTTGAGCTTGTTTCCCTGGGCCCACTTTCGCAAGCGCAAGGGCGCCATCAAACTGCACACCCTGCTGGACTTGCGGGGTCCGATCCCCACCGTCATCGAGATCACCCAGGGAAAGTGCCACGACGTCAACCTGTTGGATTCCCTCGTCATCGAGCCCGGTGCCTTTTACGTCATGGACCGGGGTTATCTCGACTTTGCTCGTCTGCATGTCGTTCATCAAGCTTGCGCCTACTTTGTGATTCGGGCCAAGAAGAATCTCCGCTTTACTCGCTACACCTCTCGAGCACGGACCGATCAGCCCGGAGTTCGCAGCGATCACACCGGGCGCTTGGCCTTGCCAAAATCTCGGCAAGACTATCCAGAGCACTTGCGAAGAGTTCGCTTCTTCGACGCTCCCACCAACAAATCTCTCGTCTTCCTGACGAACAATTTCACCCTTCCGGCCCTCAGCGTCGCCTCCCTCTACAAACTCCGCTGGCAGGTGGAGCTGTTCTTCAAGTGGATCAAGCAGCACCTGCGAATCAAGACCTTCTACGGCACCTCCGACAATGCCGTTCGCACCCAGATCTGGATTGCTGTCTGCGTTTACCTCCTCATCGCAATCCTGAAAAAGGAACTCAAGCTTCCCCAAAGTCTACACAGTATTCTGCAGGTTTTGAGCGTGACCGCATTCGAGAAAGTTCCCATTTATCAACTACTTATGAGACCTAGCTTGCAGGAAGCCCACAGTCCTAGCTCTAACCAGTTGACTCTATGGGACTTATAACCGGACACTAGTGATTAATTATAATTAGCCAGAGAGGAGACTACGGATGAATCAGCCTACAGAAGACCCGATTCACATCGTTGGGATGAGCGGCAGCCTCAGGAGTGGCAGCTATACTCGCGCCGCCTTGCGCCTGGCTCTGCAGGGTGCCGAAGAGGTCGGCGCCACGATCCGACTGCTCGATCTGAGGCAGTACAACTTGGTGTTTTGCGACGGTAAGGAGGATGAGAGCGACTATCCCGAAGATGTCTTCAGGCTGCGAAAGGAGGTCGAGGAGGCAGATGGCCTTATTCTGGCGACCCCGGAGTACCATGGCAGCTACAGCGGGGTACTCAAGAACGCCCTGGACCTTATGGGCTTCAAGGAGATCGAGGGCAAGATGATCGGTCTGGTTGGCGTGTCTGGTGGGGTGTTGGGAGCCATCAACGCCCTGAACGGCCTGCGAACCGTCGGCCGAGCCCTGCATGCCTGGGTCATTCCCGAACAGACTTCGGTCCCCGAGGCCTGGAAGGTTTTTGATGAGCAAGGGAACGCCAACAATGAAGCCCTGGCTGATCGATTGAAGCAAGTGGGACGCCAGGTCACACGCTTCACTTACCTGCACACTTCCGAGAAGGCGATGGAGTTTCTCAGGCTCTGGGAGGGTGCGCCGGTGAACCCTGGTGGCCAGCAATAGGCCACTCGGGAACGCTGCAAGTTACAACAGGAGGTAGAAGATGCGGGTAGAGGTCGATCCGGAACGGGTCAGGCAGGTCTTCTCCAGGTTCAGTGGGTCGCCTGCTTTCGCGGAGAGCGGGGCGCTCCTGGATCGTGGCGAGGCGCCGGTCGAGATGCTGCAGGCACTTTCTCTTCGTCCCGAAATACTGCAGGTTCTGGGACAGATGGGCGAAGGTGTGTACCCCGGCGGAATCCTGGATCGCCCTCTGAAGGAAAAGGTGATCCTGAAGGAAACGGCTGTCAGTTCTGTGCGGACTCACATCGTGCCGTCATGCGGATGATCGGGATCCCCGAGCCCCAGATCGAGGAGCTGGAGGCAGCCGCCAATCTCAGCCAACGCGAGGAGCTCGCGCTTCAGTACACTCAGGCGATGATGCAGGATTCCAACCGAATCGACGACGCCTTGTTCGCCCGTCTGAAGCAGGTCTTCTCAGACGAGGAGATCGTGGAGCTGAGCTTCTTGATCGGCTACATCAATCTGCTGAACCTGTTCAACAACGCTCTCCAGGTCTCCTACCGGGGCGAATACGGCGGCTGAGCAGCACTTCCATGATTTGTGATAGCCGGGACCCGATCTTACGAACTGCGTCCAATTCGATCGAAATTGAACGACCGCTTTCGCCTGAGGCTGTGTGAAAAGTCCAAAACCTCTTTGATTTAGGGGTCTCTTTACCCTTCCTACGACGGAGATCGTGGCTTACACGCGATCCTATGAAGTCAAAATTTCAAATCCGAAATCATGAATGACTTTTCACACAGCCTCGCCTAAAAGCAGCCACTCAGATTTTCCCCGCAGACGCTCGAATGAAAGGCCGCTAACGGCCGACAAGCGGACAGTCACATTCCCCCCGGAAACGTAGAATAAACTTGCCCCAGACGGCTAGGAGCTGTCAGTTTCCAGGCAGGGCGTTGTGCGTCCAAGTGCCTTGCCGCTCTTGGCCCAAAATCCCAGGTCGAACTCCATCGGCCCAGGCATTCTTGACAAAGCCAGGACGACGAAATACTCTTTTTTCAATCTCCCATATTTGAGAGTTGACCTTGGGGCGCCATGAGAAGTGTCCAGCTCTCTCTTCTCTCGTCTCTATTAGTCTCGCCTATTCAGTACTCTCTTTGAACGCGGATTCTCCGGGAAAGCTGCGCAGACCCTTAGCGGAAGCGAATCGAATACAGATCCGCGTCCTTCATCTGGACCTTGAGGCGGACCGTCTTCCCGGTCCACTTGCCGAGATCACTTCCGTCCTTCCAGTGGACCACCTGCTCGATGCGGTCGCCGTAGATCTCGGGACAGTCCTCCAGCGTGCGCCCCCCGACGGGCCTGGAGAGCTCGTCCTGCAGCTCCACCCGGATGGAACCCGCCGCCGAGGTGGAATAGTTCAGGACCAGCTCCCGCCCAGCGAAGGTGAAGGGACGGGTCAAAAAGCTACCCCCACCATAGTCGGCGTGGATGGAGGCGAAGCCGTCCAATCTCATGACATGCCGACGAAGTCTGCAGGTGGGCAGCTTGTAGTGCTCGCCCAGGTAGATGGACATCTCCTCGGGCCCCGTCTGCAGAATCCCCCAGGCCGTCATGTTGTTCCGGTTACCCCAATTCCCCTGATCCAGGCTGGGTCGGACGAAGGCCTCGCGGAAAGTGCGTTCGAAGGTGTTGCCGTCCCGGCTGGTGATGAGGATCGCGTCCGAGACGCCTCCGAAGAGGGCGATCCGGTAGTACTCCTCCAGGGATTGCCCACTCAGCTTGGCCCGGCGCTTCTCCGCCTCCAGGCGTTTCTCGTTTTCGGGCTTGTGCAGGTCCTTCCAGTAGTCCTGGAAGACCGCTTCATCAGCGTGGCGGACGATCCGGGTGGGAAGGAAACGCTTGGGGAACCCAACATACAGATGGGGTGCCCGGAAATAGGGGGTGATGGCGTTGGTGTAGAAGTGCTCGAGAGGAGCGTCCTGATAATCCAGCCACTTCCCCTCGGTCCAGTTGACGAAGTCGGTGGAGGTGGCCGTCTTGATGCCCCGAACCCCGGTCCACTTCTCCGTCACGCCTTCGGGTCGGACGAAGTCCCGGTAGAAGGCCACGTACTGGTTCCGCAAGGGGTCCCAGAAACCCAGGTTCTGGGAGTCGAAGGCGCCGTCGCTGATGACTGGCTCCTCCTGCAGCTTCTTCCAGTGGATGCCATCGGCCGAGACCAGGGCCAGGAGGGGCCCGCCGGCCAGCGCTTTGTACCGGTGCTCGGGGAGCGCCACCGGATTGGAGTCCTTGAAGGGGGCAAAGTTGTGGGACCCTCGTTCGGTCCAGATGATGTTGTTCTCCTTGGACCCTTTCCAGGTATGGATGCCCAGGGTGGGACGTCGCCAGTGGATGCCGTCGCTGGACTCGGCCAGGCACGTAACCTGGTCGGGTTCATCCAGGCCCACTCCCCGGTAGTACATCCGGAACTTGTCGCCGTCCTGGAAGACGGTCACGTAGGTCGAGTACTCCCCTTCCCAGGGCCGGTCGAAGTCCATCGCAACCTCGGCTGGTCGCGGCCGATGCAGTGCCAGCCTCAGGTTGTCCTTCCGTGCCAGGAGCCAATCGTCCACGAAGGGCTCCGCCCGCGTGCCGATGTGGCGAACGCCCTCGGGCTGGGACGCAGGCACCAGGACGAACAGCGACAGGGACAAGGCGGTCCAGACAACGACGTCTCGGCATGGTCTTCTCATGATTCCTCCCGGGATTCTTCCGGCTTCCAATTTAAGCACTCCCAGCCGGCAAAGGACATGGTCTTTCTGTAGGTCGGGGCATTTCACATTTCTCCTAGTACCACGCGCAGATCACGACTTTCCTCGATTGTCCCGTTTCCCCATGGCTCTCGGGAGATGCCCGCAGCATAGGGCCTGGAGGCTGAATTCAGGTTCTGGACTCACCGGAACATAGCGGGACAGATTCGGTGTTTGGGTTGGCCTGACACCCCGGCACCCCCTCGAAGTGAGGAGTGGCAGTGGAAAGAGGGTAGCGGGGATCTAGCGAGACACGCACATCAACCGTTTTGCCCCCCGGTTCAAGCTCCAAGGAGTCTGAAGAAGCTGTGGCTTATGGCAAACTACTAATATGTTAACAGTACGAATTAGCTGGCAGTAGCAAGCACCCCCACCCCCCTCGATCGGGGGAGCGCCTTATTTGGAGGGTACGGGGGGTAGTTTTCTCCAATCTCAGCGCAGTCCCTTCGACGTTTCCACGGGGAACTTGAATGACCGCTTCTTAGGGGTGGGTGCGGATTCCAATCAGATCGAACGGCGGCGTGATAGTGCCAATCTGACTTCAAGAACGGTGTCAGAGTAGATCGCTCCTGAAGGACCGGTTCCGCCTATAAGCGGCCAGTCAAATTTTCCCCGCAGACGTTCGAATGAAGGGCCGCTAACGGGCCAAAGCGGACATCGAATTGAACCTGAATCGTGTTCCTATTCGCCCGCGAAGGCTTCAATTTCTACCAATAGGGCCGGAAGTACCAGTCGATTCACACCGAGCAACCCTACAATACGGAGGTCCAGTTACTCCCCCGTCGGCACCAGTCACTTGAGTTCTTCGAACCAGTTGAGGACGACCTGACGTCAGGTCGTCACGTGATGCAGAATAGAAAGCACCGATCTCCCAGAATAAAAGAATCTCGCTAACAGCATCTTCCCGGGTGCTGGAATCGCCCATCCGAAGCGGTCATGCTATTAACAAAGGAGGGCACGATGGAGGTTTCTTCCCACAATCGAAGACTACTGTTTCTCTCGGTCCTGATCTTATGTGCCGTCGGAGTTCCTGCGCTGGCGGGGGTGGCAAGCACGCTGAAGATCGGCACTCGAAAGCAGCTGTTCATCGATGACTTTCTGATCCAGTCCGTGCGGCACGCCCGCCAGGTGATGAACCCGGCCGTGAAGCATCCCGACAATCCCGTCCTCAGGAGGGATCGTCCTTGGGAGGGCAATTTTCTGAACGTGGGCTACGTCGTCTACGATGAGGAAGATGGGCTCTTCAAGATGTGGTACAGCTCGCGGCAGATCACGGCCCGACCGGTGGAGCGCCCTTTGAAGAGAGGGGAAAGGATGATCCGCGCCGCGGAGTACGAGGAGACGGACTCCCGGCGCTGCTACGCCGTATCCCGCGACGGGGCCAACTGGGAGAAGCCCGATCTGGGGCTGGTCACCCTCCAGGGATCCACCCGGAACAACATCCTGCCGGCAGAGCCCCGGGTGGGCTACCTCATCCTGGACCCTCGCGAGGAGGATCCCTCGCGGCGGTACAAGGGTTTCGTGCGGAGGGGCACCACCTCCACCCCCGGCATGCAGCTGGACCTGTACACCTCACCCGATGGGCTGAAGTGGACCGCCTACGAGGGAAACCCGGTCCTGGACACCTCTCCCCGGGTGGGCCGCTGGGGCCCCACCAGCCTGATGGGTTGGGATCCGATCCGCAAGAAGTACGCCGTCCACATGGAAAGCTGTGCCCACTCCCGGTGCCCCCGGGGGATCCGGGTCATCGGGAGGGCCGAGAGCCCGGACATGATCCAGTGGACGGGCGCCGAGACCATCGTGGTGCCCGATGAGAAGGACTACCCCGACACCCAGTTCTACGGGATGTCGGTGGCAGCCTACGAGGACTACTACATCGGCATGCTGAGGATCTTCCGGACCAACAGCCTGCACATCTCTCCCGAGCTGGTGTGGAGCCGGGACGGGATCCACTACCGGCGGCCCTACCGGGAGCCGGCGTTCATCGCCCTGGGGGCCAACGGCAGCTTCGACGACGGCTGCGTCTACGCCCGGCCCCCCCTGGCCCATGAAGACAGGATCCTGATCTACTACACGGGCACCAACTGGGTCCACGGCGTCCTGGACCTGTTGAGGGAAGAGAATCCGGCCACGGCGATCGGTCTGGCCACCCTGCCGGCGGACGGGTTCGTCTCCGTGGACGCGGGTCCGGCCGAGCCCTCCTATCCGGTCGAGGGACACCCCTTGCGCCAGGGCGAGCTGGTGACCCGGGCCTTCTCCTTCCAGGGGGATGCTCTGCAGGTGACGTTCCAGGCCTCCGAGAAGGGATCGGCGGGAGTGGCGGAGGAGACGGAGGTCCGGGTGGAGCTTCTGGACGGGCAGCACGTGCCCCTGGCCGGTTTCATCGCCGGACAGGCGGACCCGCTGGAGAAGAGCGGGACCCACCGGGTGAGCTGGGGGGGAAGGAGCCAGGTGGGCAAACTGGAGGGTCAGGCGATCCGGATTCGATTCCTGTTTCAGAACGCCAAGCTCTACTCGTTTCAGTTTCGCTAGGCTTTCCGCGAACCTTGCCTGGACCTACCCACTGTTCGAGTCCCTTCTAAACGAACGGTTTTGCCGACCAGTGATCCCGGTACTCCCGGGTCAGGTAGCGGCTGCTCTCCGGATCGTCCAGAATCGTCTCTGTCTTGGGATCGAAGCGGATGCTCCTTCCGGTGCGCGACACCAGGTTCCCCAGGTGGCAGAGAGACGTGGAAAGGTGACCCACCTCGACGTCGCAGTTGGGCGTATTGCGGGTTCGGACACAGTCGATAAAGTTGACATAGTGATGCCGGCCCGAACTGTCTGGCGTCAGCTCCTTGTGCACCAACCTGTTTTTCGAGTCGTACATCCGGAAGCCGTAGCGGCTCAGACGATCGAAGTAATTGGCCACTAGCTTGCCCTCGGTCCCGTAGACCTCCATGCCGTTCTGCCCGTCATTCATCTTGTAGGTGTTCCACAATCGCATCTCGTACTGAAGGACCTTGTCCTTGTAGTTGTACGTGATGTTCTGGGTATCGGGTGTCTGCTGATCGTCGTCGAAGTAGAGTTTGCGTCCCATTCCGCTGACCTCGTTGGGCAGACCTTCGTTCAGTACCCAGCGGGCCTGATCCATCCAGTGCACGCCATCGTTGCCCAGGTCCCCGGCACCATAGTGCCAGTGCCAGTGGACTGTACCGTTATAGTGATTCCGGTTGAAGGGAAGCATGGGAATCGGTCCCGTCCAGAGATCGTAGTTGATGCCGGCAGGAACGGGCTCATCCTCCTTGTGCCCTATGTTCCGCCTCATTTGGGTATTCCAGACCTTCACCATGAGGATGTCGCCAATGATCCCGGATTGGGCCATTTCCACGAACTCGTGGGTGTTGGGCCGGCTCCGGGCCTGAGTCCCCACCTGGACCACCCGGTCATATTTTCGGGCGGCCTCCACCATGAGACGCCCCTCACGGACGTTGTGAGAGATGGGCTTCTCCACGTAGACATCTTTGCCAGCCTGGCAGGCCCAGATCGTCCCCGGCGCATGCCAATGAAGGGGAGTCGCGTTGATGATGGCATCTACCGACGGATCGTCCAAGACCGTCCGGATGTCCTCGATCAGCTTCGGCCTCCTGCCCTGGAGCTCCTCGGCAATCTTCATCGCCGGCTCCACGACGTTCTGATCCACGTCGCAGATGTAGGGCATGTTCACATCGGGCATCTCGGCAAAATACTGAGTCAACTTCCGGCCACGGCCACGAACACCCATCATCGCAACCGTCACCTTGTTGTTGGCCGATCCCCGGGCAGACGGTCCGGTAACGACGGCGGCGGCCGATCCCAAGGTCGCGCCTGTCGTCAGTCCTCTCTTGAGAAAGCTTCTTCTATTCACGAGACACCTCCAGGTCGATTGTAGTCTTCTATATTATTGAATCAGGGAAGCGACGACCATGCAACGCTGCGAGTGGGCACGAGGAGACGATCTGCTGGCCGACTACCACGACATCGGCCCTGCCGCGACCGTTGTAAAAGTGAACCACCCCTTGGGCTCGTGCGCTATTGGTCACGATGAAACCGACTCTCGGAAAGAGTTCGCCGCGATGCCACTCAACGGGCAGAGGACCTCTGGCTATAGCCACAAGCTCTTCGTGGTCGCATGACCGCCTGGTCTGCGCGGAATGACTGCTCTTGGCCCGATTGCGGTAGTTCATTCGACGTTTCCAGGGAAAATCTGAGTGGCTGCTTGTAGGCGGAAGCCGCCCGTCGGATTTGATCGCCATCGAGAGACCGGAAACGCGCTGTTCGACTCCCTTTATCCCTCAATACAGTACTCTTTCTGAAGCGCGACGCTCATGCCCTCTAACGTCGCCATCGAGCCGCCGAGCGAGCGCGCGGATGCCGTCTGAGAAGGTCGGTCTAGAATGGCCAGTTAGAACACACGCACTATCACCCACCTGACGACCGAAACGATGCCAACAATTGCAAGGAGAAGAGTTACGGTCCAACTCAATCCGCTCTGAAATCCGTCGCCCTTTGGTTCCGCTCCATCGCTTGTTTCTAAGTGGAACGAGATCAAGTAATTGGGCCGGTTCGCAATCTGAAATTCCTCGAGACGTCTCAGCCAATTGCCCGCTTCCATTTCTGGCAGATCGCGACAAGCACCAACGAGCCTTTGGCCAAGACTTCGAATCTCCGTAGCAGTTCCGATCAGCATTAGCCCACACTCTTTGCCTTTGTATGCGTGAACGCGCATTCTCGTTTTCTCTTTACGCTAAGGCGCTACAACCCAGCTAACGATCGACAAAACGCCTAGGATGGCGAATATCCGTATGATGTTCCTACTCAAATCGTGAAACCCGTTGTCTTTCGGTTCCGCTCCATCGCTTGTTTCTAAGTGGAACGAGATCGAGAAATTGGGGCGGTTCGCAATCTGAAATTCTTCGAGGCCTCTCGGCCAATTGATCGCTTCCGTTTCTGGCAGATCGCGACAAGCATCAACGAGCCGTTGGCCAAGACTTCGAATTTCCGTAGCGGTTCCGATCAGCATTACGCGCGCTCTCGTTGCGTGAATGCGCATGCGCGTTCTCCTTATGCTCTAGCGACCCCGCTCAGCAGCGGCGGCGGCGCTGAGACATCGAACTCCTAGAAACGAGAATGCCGGCCGCCGTCTGCTGCAGCATTTGGTTCGGCGACGCCGACTCGACATCACGAGGTCCAATAGATTTGCTGGAGAATCACCCACTGCCCACTTTTTTTCTTCAGTACAAAGCTGTTCCCCCCGCCGGCAAGGGACCCCATCTCTTCACCCGTGTTGACGAAGATGCTGCCGTCCTTTTGGACCCGGATGCTCAGGATCCGTTTATCGACCGAACTTTCTGTCGATTCGATTAGCGACAGAGCCAATACCAATTCGCTCACAGGCAAGCCGATGACAGGAAACCCAGGGTGAATACCCAGCTCGGCTAACCTTTTTTCTAGCTGCTGCTCATTTGTCCCTTCCGCTTCGATATCAGGATCATCAGGATCAAGAGTAAGCGGAGGGCGCTGATCCCCATACATGATGTGAGTTCTCAGACGAGCGATGGTCTTGCGTACCTGCTCTGCTAATCGTGCAGAAGCAACCCATGTGGGGACCGCGTTGGAATCGATCGATTGTAGTAACCTGATTGCGGCTTCATCGCGCTCCTCTTGAAGCGCATCAAACAGCTCCTTGTAATGGCACAACCATTCATCGGACTCATACTTAACGCAAACACGAAGGAGTCGATCGACGGCCAGGATTGCAACCTTGCGCTTTGCGTGAAGTTGTTCGGCCGGTGTTTCTGGAAGCATATCACTCTCAAGACAACAAGCACACTATAGTCTCTTTGACGAAATCGTTTGTAGCCGAACTTTACCGAACTTCTGCTTATATGGTTTGCTTATAACCCGCGCATTCGATTCTGCCTGGTGCGGTTTCAACCGGTCGTTCGGGGCAATCTATTCTGACACTTTTTGTACGGCCAGATCTGGGCGGATACAGCTCAACACAAAGCAGCTGTCGTTCACTGATAGCTCCCGGTGCCGGGCGGAGCAGGCGATGGACGACCCAAGGAATAACAATGGTCCAGATGTCTCGAGCACGGCTCCGATAGCGCATCGACTACCGCCCGGTTTCACGAACATGACGGTCAGATCGTAGCCGCGATCCATCCCGCCGGCCAACCGAGCCGCACCGTTCGCTCCTAGGTAGGAGTGCTGAACAACTTCCGCCCGCAAGCGGGTCTTCAACCTTCTGAAAGAGCCGTTGGGTTAATGGACTCGACCCATTTGCGGTGACTACGTACAGCGAAGCTAAGCCAGACTGGAAATGGCCCCGGGTAGTGAGTGCCATGAAATGTCATTTCGCCCGCGTCACTTTATGGCAATTGCACCTTTGCCTGGAGCGACCCTAGACTGGGCAGTAAGAGGTGAACCATGCATCGAAGAGAGCAAAAAACCGATCCCTCAAGCGACGATAAGCCGCTGCAATCGTGGAAGGAGATTGCCGCCTACCTGGAGCGCAGCGTGCGCACCGTGATCCGCTGGGAGAAAGAGGCAGGCCTGCCGGTCCGCCGCCATCGTGAGGACAGGCGCGGCAGTGTCTATGCCTACCCGAGCGAACTGAATGCCTGGCGTCTGAGCCACCAGCCGGCGGAGGACGCGCAGCGGAGAGCGTGGCAGTCCCGGCGGGTCTTCTCGGTAGCAGCTGCAGCGATGCTGGCTATCGTTTTTGCCGCCTGGTTCATCTTTGAGGGCCCCATCTTCAACCCCACTAACCCGCTGACTGAGGCCGCCAAAGTCGACGGCGAAGTCACCATCCGGCAGGTCTGGTCGGGCCCGGAGGTGGTGTCAATCCAGGGAAGTGTATCTCCCAACGGTCGTTACCTCAGCTTTGTGGACTGGACAACCGGTGACCTTGCGGTCCGGGATCTCAAGAAGGGGAAGAACCGCCGGTTGACCAACAAAGGTTCTTGGTCCGAGTCGATGGATTACGCCCTGGAATCGAGAATCTCACCTGATGGAAAGCATGTCGCCTACGCCTGGTCCACTGATGACCTTTTTTACGATCTGCGGGTTGTTGGCTTCGATGGCAAAGGCCTTCGGGTTCTACACGCCAACCCAGAAGCTCCGTTGTATTACGTGGAACCGTGTGGGTGGTCACCAGACGGAAAGCGAATCCTCACGACCCTCATGCATCAAGACCGAAGGAAGCAGCTTGCCTTAATCTCCACGTCAGACGGGTCGGTGCAGGTAATCAAGACATTCGACTGGCAATGGCCGGCCGGACACTTGTCACCGGATGGGCGGTACGTCGTTTATGACTTCCAGCCGAAGGAAGAATCTCCAAACCTGGACATCTTCATGATCGCTCTCGACGGGAGCCGGGAGGTCCGTCTGGTCGAAGACCCCGCTGATGATTATGTGCTCGGATGGTCGCCGGACGGGAAATGGATTCTGTTCGGCAGCGACCGAACTGGCACCTTGGACGCCTGGGCCATTCCGGTTGCAGCCGGGGCGGCTCTTGGGGGGCCTCAACTTGTCAAGAAAGACATCGGACAGGTGATCCCGCTCGGGTTCTCTGCAAAAGGTTCCTACTATTACGGTGTCCACACCGGGATGAAAGACGTGTATGTCGCCGCTTTCGATCCGGCAGCTGGCAAAATCCTCGAAACGCCGAAAAGGGCGCCGCAGCACTTCATCGGCTCCAACGGCTCGGCGGAATGGTCTCCGAACGGCCGCTACCTCGCCTACCTCTCCCAGCGAGGACCTCGGGTAGCGGGGAAGTGGTCCGATACCATCGTGATTCGCGACCTGCAAACGGGTGAGGAACGGCAACTACTGCCAAAGCTCACGAGCTTGCGAGGCCTCTCCTGGTCTCCTGACAGCCGCTATCTGGCTACCTACGGCATGAGCTTGAAAACCCGGCGGGGCTTCTACCGGATCGATGCTGAGACCGGAGAGGTCAGGCCAATGCTGCAGGAGGCCCCTGGCTTCGATATTCGATTCCCGGTCTGGTCCGCTGATGGTAAATCCATCATTTACAGGGAAACGGAGCAGAGCACCGGAGTGAGCCGGATCGTGAGGCGTTCTCTCGAAGGCGGACCAGTGAAGGAGATCCACCAAGGCGACGGAACTTTTGTCGCTTCGCCCGATGGCCGCCAGATCGGCTTTGTCAGCTGGGATCCAGATCAGAAGACGACCGCCTTGATCAATGTTGTTTCAATCACGGGAGGAGAACCACGAGAGCTCGCCCGAGTTAGCTGGTGTCGTGCGATCGACTGGACGCCGGATGGGCGGCACTTGATCTACGGTCAAGATCCCAATTTCGGTCAAGAGCCCATAGAAGAGGAGCACCACGAGTTCTGGCGGGTCGCCGTCGAGGGTGGAGAACCTCAGAAATTGGGACCCGCCGTGAAAGGCCGGTTGAGTCGGGTCCGCCTGCACCCGGATGGGAAACGGCTTGCCTTGGTGGTTAACGATTTCAGTGCCGAGGTGTGGGTGATGGAGAACTTCCTACCCGAGTCGCAAAGTGACGACTAGTAACGGCTTGAGCTGGAGAGACGCATGGGGAGACTCAGCATGGGGAGACGGATTGTTCGAGAGCTGGTGATTATCGCTGTGGGAACCCTCATCTTCCTCGGCCTGGCAGCCTCCGTCGGTATCGACCGTTCGGAGCAGCCCGTGGCCTCGGGACAGCCAACCTCCACGCCCCTGTCGACGCCCGGAGAGTAAAGATGAGATCCGGCTGGCCTCTTGGCCTGGCCCACTACTGTCCAGTCGCTGAAAGCTCCAGCAGCAACTTGCCGAAACGCACGACCAGGAATACTCATTCAAGGCAGAGCAGACCCACGCCGCACACTTAAGATATGGTCAGAAATCACTCGATCAATGCGAATCTGAGTGACCGCTTCTAGGTCGTTTGCGGTAGTTCGTTCGACGTTTCCAGGGAAAATCCGAGTGGCTGCTTATAGGCGGAAGCCGCCGTAGCGCAGGTCTGACCGCGAAAACCGTGTCAGGTGTAGATGTCCCCCGCTCGCCCACTATCGCCGGTGAGAGTGGACATTTCAAAACGTCCTTGAGATGCCCTTCAGCAACAATCCCTTCACCGTCAACGAGCGCCAGAAGGCAGACTGGAAGTCTGGATCTGGTTCTTCGTCTTCAAAGAAGCCACCGCCAAGTCGGTGTCGCTGAAGATCAGGAGGGTGCCGGAAAAAGAATCTCTGTTGAGTCCGAAAAACTCGGGAAAGAATCGAGCCGTCTGACTCAGTGGCCCCAGAGACAAGTCGCCCGGGGCCTGCTCTTCTCCGTTGTTGTCCAGCAGGCTCAGTTCGATGGTTGCCGTGTCATCCGTGGGATTTGCGATGGAAAAACCAGTGTTGACTCCATCCTCCGTTTGAACCGCACTCAGTACGTGTTGTGTGCTGACGGTCGAGCCCCCAATGCCTGCCTCTCCCAGAGGAGCCTTCGAACTATCTCTCGGGCAGAGTCGTGCGGGCATCAGAAGGCCGTAACCGAAGTCGACGATTCCGAAGATCGAACGTCACAACGTACTGCTCCAGGAAGGGACGGCCTAGGAGCGCCTCCTCGAACAAATCGCTGAAATCCAGGACCGGGTCTTGGATCTTCAAGTGGCCAATCGCCAGCGCGCCACTGAGCGTACCTAACCAGATCTTGCCCTGATTGAAGAGCGTGGAACCCTCGCCAAAGAACTCCAGCTCTCCGCGAAGAGGGAGCTCCTCGGCGAGGCTTTTGGGAAGCGTGAGATACCGGCCAGATCCGGTGTCGAGCATGGCGGTGATGGGATGACCCGCTAGCGCGATCTGGATGACTGGAATCCCATGCGTGGCGTTGTAGGAGAGGACATCTGGCTCGCCTGCGTCGAGTTCTCCTCGCCGGAGATCGAAACTACCGGTTAGGAGGTCTAGGGTCAGCAGCCCCTCTTGAAACAGCCCAAATCCGAGCGCCCCACCTCGCCGAATCGAACTCACTACGAGACCTCGCAGGTTGTGGAGTCTTGCCCCACCGAGCGAGAGAAACGGGATCTCCACCAGTTGAGCAGTCGGCGTCTTGCGGCCCGTATTGTCCCCTGGTTGAAGGTTCCCAACGACCTTCAGTCCAAGCCGTTCTGCGAAGGATGGCGAGAGAAGACAAGGAATGGACTGACCGGTATCGAACCCCCGGAAGAAAGGCCCTTGGTTGCCGATCATCACGGGAAGACCGTCCTTGAGAGAAAAGTTGACCGGGCGTTCCGGCAGCTCGGTCCTGTCCGGGCTTCCAAGATCTAGGGCCTGAGCAAGAGCCGATGTTAGCGAGGCTCCTAGGCAGAGGGACAGGAAGATGCTGCAGTAGCTCGGGAATAAGCTTTCGACTAGTTTTGTCACGCCATAATTGCGAGCCGACTCCACGTCCATGGTCTTACCCCTCAACCCTTGCAGTCTGCTCGCTAGCAGATTAGTCTGAATGAAATCTTTTCCTGATGCTATGGCGTTGGTTCGGCACTCCGCAAATATGCTTGTCTGGCGACTCATTCCTGCCATGTACTCCCGAAGGCGGCAGGCAACAACAATAGCAATAGCCACTCTGGCACTGTCTCTGGTTGGACGGGCACAGAGTGATCTGCCAAAGATCGTAGCCGAATACTGGGACTGGCACGAGCGTGCGAAGCCACTCCCAGCAGATGGAGACCCCATTGCCTGGTTCGAGGCAAAGCTTCGTGCCGGTGGCCTATCCGCAGATGCTGCAGCGGCGAAGATCGAAGAGCTCCGCCGGGGACTCATCGAGGAAGAGGGACAATTCTACGACACCATCTACTCGAAAGCTCCCACCTTCAACACCAAGCCAAACAAGCTGCTCGTAGACGCGATCAAGGGCGCTCCCGGCCGCGCGCTTGACGTGGGTATGGGCCAGGGCCGGAACGCCGTCTTCCTGGCTCAGCAGGGATGGGATGTGACGGGGTTCGACCCTTCGGCTGTCGGTCTCGAAAAGGCGCACCAGAAGGCCGCCGAGGTCGGTGTGACGATCAAGACCGCTCGGGTGGGAGCGCAGTATTTTGATTTCGGCCGGGAGCGCTGGGATCTCATCGCAATCATCTATCCGATCGAGAAAGTGAGTGTGTACCGGGTCCGCGATTCCCTCAAGCCTGGAGGGCTGGTTGTTATCGAAGCCCCACACCAGGAAACCGTCGTTCGTCCGTGGCACTACGACTCGAACGAGCTGCTTGAGATCTTCCGTGGGTTCCGAATCTTGAGATACGAGGACGTTCAGGCCCCCAACGATTGGGAGCCACTCAAGGAGGCCCGACTCGTCCGACTCGTCGCAGAGAAACCTCGCTGAATATCTATTCCTTTGACTTGGTCTCCAGTTCAGCCAGAAGCTGGTCTAACGCTTTTCTGCCCAGCAAGCGGCCGTTGAGCACCACCGAGTTTATCTTCGCCGTATTGCGAATGTCTTCAAGCGGATTCGCTTCGAGCAACACAAGATCAGCAATCTTGCCCTCTTCCACCGTGCCGAGCTCCTTCTCATTGCCTAGGTAATTCGCTGGGTTGCGAGTAGCAGTCTGCAGCGCTTCCATAGGACTGAGCCCAGCTTGGACCAGCAGCGCTAGCTCATCGTGCATGCTGAAACCAGGAAAGCAATAGGGATTCCCAACATCCGTTCCGGCCAGAAACGGCACCCCTGCCCGATGCATCATACCCACGAGTTCGACTAGCTTCTTCAACCACACTTTTGCCAGCTCGTAGTCTTCCTCAGTTCTTTCCTTATAGCGGTAATCCGTTGTGGGGTCCCACTGGGCTCTCAATTGGGTCGGCACATACCTGAGACGGGGGTCATCGCGGAAACTGGGGTCGTTGAGAAACGCGGAGCTGCGCCAAAAAGTAATTGTCGGACACTGCCACGTCTGGTTGCGCTTCAGGTGTGCAAAAAGGGCTTTGGCCTTCTCCGCACTGAAATCCTCCAGGATCATGCGCGTGAGCGGCCGGGTGCGCGCTGGGCTTGCAACTGTCTGGCCCTCAGGAAGGTTTGAGAAAGCCTCTAACACTCCTTTGCGCCATGTCTGTTCCTTTGGAGAGCATTCTGCGAGAACTCCCGTCAGATGTTCGATGCTTCTCTGTCCAGCGTCTGACGCTTCAGCTACCGAGACCGAGAATGGGACGTGGCCTGCAAATGGAAGTCCTTGCTTTTTGGCCTCATCCGCGATAGCGAAGTAGGCCTCCCGCGGAAGCAAGGAGTAGACCTTGACGAAGTCAGCGCCCTCCTTCCTTACCTTCGTCACTGCCTGCCGTCCTTCGGTTGCGTTACCGACCCCGAGCGACGCGGGCCAGGCAGGTTT
The DNA here is from genome assembly GCA_965218775.1 of Acidobacteriota bacterium. GTDB lineage: Bacteria > Acidobacteriota > UBA6911 > RPQK01 > JAJDTT01 > CAUZIZ01. The sequence continues at coordinate 408,404 of CBDCLS010000004.1, forward strand.
TGGGCCATCAATGATCGTGCTGGAGATGACCATTCGAGGACCCAGCAGAAGTTCTTCCTGGATCTCTTTACGCCACTCAAAGTGTAACGGAGCGCCCCACATCACCCGAACTCCTGTGACACCGTTGGCGACGAAGAGGCCAAGATAAGGTCTATAAGTGTGGTCAGGTCCGTACCAGTGGGCGTGCATGTCCCACAGACCCGGGATCAAGAACTTCCCGGTGCCGTTTATCACCTGGGCGCTTCTCGGAATAGTGACTGCGGCCGTCTTGCCAATCACCGTGATGCGATTGCCAGTGGTCATGACGGTCATGTCAGGCCTGGGAGATGCGCCAGTGGCATCAATGACCGTGACGTGCGTGAAGACCAGAGGTTTAGTCTGATACTGGGACTGCGCCTTAGCGAATGGCAGAGTACACAATGCGACCACTACCAGCGACAATACTATTCTCCGCATAAGGCTCTCCCTATCCACAATACTCCAAGCGGATCACAACTTCTTCCAATCAAGTCTGAGCCATTTGGACGTATGATGCCCGACCTAGAAACTGACAGCTCCCTTCGAAGCCCCCGAAATAGAACGTCGGCTCTTGGCGGTTTGCGGCAGCTCAGCAGAAGTTTCGGCTGGAAACTCGAATGACCGGTTCTAGGTGCTTACCAGTCCTTCGTTCAGACGTTTCCGGGCAAGATCTGACTGACCCCTTCTAGGCGAAAGCTGTCTGTCAGATCGGGTACGGAATCACGAATGTGGGAACCGGTCTTGGAGATCCCCTCTCGGGGGCATCGTCCCTTCAGATCCCGAACTCCTCTTGGAAGGTTCTTGGTATCGCACAGATCGAGGAACCACTGCCTCGCCTCATCTCGTGACACGCCGAATAGTGCGATCGATCGGACGTGTGCTCGCCAGGGCAACCCTACAGCCCTTAAGTTGTGGTGGCCTTGGTTCTATCCCCTGGGATCCTGTCGGCGGTATTCCCCCAGATACTGACCAGTTCCCTTCTCGGGGGAGAAAGCATCTGGTCGGTCCCCGCCAGGCGGACCGTAACAGATTCTGAGCTGCTCAGCATTTACCTGGTAGATCCCAAGCATTGGGGCACGGATCAACTCAGGAACATCACTCTCCGTGAAGCAGACGTCTATGGCTTTCGGCGACCGTCTCGGATCGGTGGAGTAACGTGGCTCGAGTCTGTCTCGACAGAATGCTCAACTTACCAGGCCATTTCCCTCACGAACGGTTGGGCTGAGCAGACACGGTTTGTAAAGCCTCGCGATTTGGGGAGCCATCTTCAAAGGCCGAACTTTGAAGTGGTGGCCCGGCACAGCTCTCACTTCTCACTGCGCATTTCTTCACTTGGCACTTGCCTTCGAACCTCGACCCAGTAGGGAAGGTACAGACCGCGGGCTGACTGCTCCCCTACTGCAGCCAGCAGGCCGCTCAGGACGCCCTCTCGCAGATTGAAGCCGAAGGAGAGAAAGTGTGGTCGGCGGCCAGCCGGTGGTGTCGGTATCCTGCCCATCATTCTTCCGGCAAAGGTGCCGTCCAGGAATCGAGCATTGTTCACGAGTGTCGTGAGCTGGCCATCGAGTTGGACGTGCACATCCCCCGACTCCTTGAACCAGAAAGAAACCGGGACCTTCCTGAGGTAGGTGTGGACGGCGCCCTTCCAGGTTCCCAGCAGCTCCCCTGGAAGACCGGAACCAGGTACGATCGTCTCGTCTTTCCCTCCGCGTTCGCGTCCTCGGAACTCATACCCGAGGAGCCTGGACAAGATCGCCTCCGTGACTTCCTCGGTCGGATGAATCTGCGGAAATGAGTGGGTCTGGTTTGCCACGACCGCGACGGCAATCCGCCTCTCCGGGATGAGGGTCAGAAAAGCGCTGACTCCAGCTCCGGCACCGCCATGCTTTACGACTCGATGCCCCTTTTCATCCTTGGCGAGGTGCCAGCCCAGGCCGTACATATCGGGACCGCTGTCGATCGGAACGACGGGAACCTGCATTTCGTCGATCGTTTGGTCCGACAGAAGCTTCCTCTGGCTCGTCAGATTCACCTTCATGTGAAACATCCCATAGCGGACCAGGTCATGGGCACTGGCGTGTACGTCCGCAGCTGGCGGATGAGCCGACACATACCTGGGAACGCGAAAATCGGACCCTTGGCGGCCGCGGCGGTAACCAATTGCTCTGTGCGGTTCCAGGGCCGGTTCGACCCGGACACATGAGCGATTCATTCCCAGGGGAAGAAAGACCTCTTCCCTCATGAAATCGGCGAAGTCCTTCCCGGAAAGGCGCGAGACCAGATCGCCGAGAATGGCGTATCCGAGGTTGGAGTACTGCCAGGTGTCCACTGGCTTCATCAGGTAGCCGTAGCGGCCGATGATGGTCTCAATGGTAGGGGGCGTTTCGGGCTCGTCGGGGTAGAAGGTGTCGTAGTACCCAGGTAGGCCTGAGGAGTGGCTGAGGATTCTGCGAATGGTTACGTGGGCAGGACTGCCGATTCGAGCACGGATCTTTGCACTCTCGAGGTAGTCGCCGATGGGCCGGTCCAGATCTATGAGCCCCCGATCCGAGAGCAGCATCACCGCAGTCGCCGTCATGGTCTTGGAGATGGAGCCGACGGCATAGACCGTGTGGGCCGTCGCAGGGACCCTTCCTTCCCAGTCTGCCCAGCCGAAGCCCTCCTCCCAGAGAATCTGGTCGTCCTGGGCCACCGCGACCGCAATGGAGGGAACGGACTTCTCGACCAGTGCCTGCCGGATCTGGATCCGGATGTCCTCGAAATCTTGGCCTGCAGCCAACAACGTTGGCCCAGCAACGAGTGGCAGGTTTCCAATTGCAAGAAGCCAGGCGGCGAGCCTTCTCATCGCAAGATCGCAGCTCTTTCAACCCAAGGGACAAGACAGGGTAGTCTAAGTACGATGGAGTATACCGTGGAGGATTGTTAAGACTCAAGACGCAGGTCGCGTGATAGACTCGCGCGATAGCTGGCAACCAAGGCCCAGTACGAGTGGCACGAGGACTCTGAACGGGACCCGTTTGCCAGCACATGATCTCACCTGTCTCCGAGCCGGCTTGAAAGATGCCCTTTGAACTGGCGAAAGTCGTTCCATGGGGGAGATCCTTTGACGAGTATGTCGCCATGTTCTCACTCTCAGAGCAGGACATGCTCAACCCGATTCTTGGTTGTGCTGATGGCCCTGCCAGCTTCAACTGCGAGTTGACTCAGCGCGGCGGCACAGTTGTCTCGATCGATCCTCTGTACGAATACTCTGCCGATCAGATTAGGGATCGGATCGGCGAGACATTCGAGGAAGTGATGGCTCAGACACGCAAGAATCAGCACGAGTTCGTCTGGCAACAGATAGCCTCGGTGGAGGACCTGGGACGTGCTCGCATGGAGGCAATGGACATGTTCCTGTCCGACTACGAGGCGGGCAGGGCCGAGGACCGCTATCGGGCTGAGTCACTCCCATCGCTGAGCTTTGATGACAGGCAGTTTGATCTGGCGCTCAGCTCGCACTTTCTGTTTCTGTACAGCGATATCCTTGACCTGCAATTCCACGTCGCTGCCATCCAGGAGATGTGTCGGGTGGCCACAGAGGTCAGAGTCTTCCCGCTGCTACAGTTGGGCGCCACTCCCTCCCCCCACGTGGTAGAGATCGTCGAACACTTCAGGGACACAGGGCTTCGAGCAGAACTGGTCGAAGTACCCTATGAGTTCGTGCGGGGTGGGAACCGCATGCTTCAGGTGAGTAACCCCAGAAGCTGCTGAGGGAGGTGGGAGGGGGATGCAGCCTCTGGTTTCTCCAATCTCGGCGCATTCCATGCGACGCCTCCCGGGGCAAATCTGAGGGTCCGCTTCTAGGGCGCGGAAGCGGTCGTCCATTTGACAGTTCCAGGAAAGATTTGACTGACGGCTTTTAGGGTGCGCCGTGCAAAGGCGGCGCTTTCCCAGTGGGTGAAAGTCCCACCCGGCAATCGCTCCAGCCGGAAGCAACCGGAGCAACTGTGGAGGTAACGAAATGGTTGAAGCCTCTGGTGAAGCGAGTCACGAATTGGTGACCGCGCGAGTGTGCAGGCCGTAACGCGAGTGAACGCTGAGCAAGCCTCGAAAAGGTCGATGCGCAGGCCGACCCGGCTCCTAGACCGGGGAAGGCTGATACGGCTGGGGAAGTGAGCGAAGTCCGCACCCAGTCGCTGCGCCGGGGTAGTGGCGACAGCATGTACACAAGGGAAGCGCAGGCAACACGGGAAGCCCCTGGGCGTGGTCAGGGATGGCCAACCGGAAGCCCGTGAGGGACAGGCCGGGCGCCTGGGGGTGGCGGAGAGGCCCGTAGTACTGAGGAAGCCGGGTAATGCCGGTGGAGGGAAGGAGCCTTAGTTCAAGACGAATGCAGGACGTAGTGAGGGACCAGGAGATTGGGCAACCTATCAACTCCGAAAAGGTTCAGAAACTACAGAGGGCATTACACGCAAAAGCGAAGGCTGAGCCCTGCTATCGCTTCAGCGGTGGCTGGGTGAACTGGCGTCAGACCACGGAGTTGGTGCAGCAGTTGAACCGCGCCCTGCGTGGCTGGGCGAACTACTCTCGGGTAGGGACGACCAGCCGGGCCTACGGTGCGCTCGACAGCTTCACCGCTACGCGGCTGCGCGGGTGGCTGCGCCACAAGTACAAGGTCAGGCGACGCAAGGGCGGGACGTATCCACTCTCGCACCTCTACGGGCCCTTCGGGCTCGTACGCCCGACCCGACTTGGGCGCGGCGAGCCGTGGGTGAAGGCGTGAGGTCTTGTCCGAGAGCCGGATGCGGTAGTTCCGCCTGTCCGGTTCGATGAGGAGGATGTGGAAACGGAGTGATGGTCCGGCTATTGAGGCACCGCCAGACGAAAGGGGCGGTAACAGATAGGCCGAACCTTAGACCACCGCGCCACATCCTTACTCTACCGAAAGCAGCCGGTCAGGTGTGGCCTGTGTTGCCGGTCAGATCTGGGTTATTAGACTTTTCACTACCCCCGAACACGGCCCCTTCAGAGAGCGGCTCCAGGAATACATCTTAGAGCGCACCGCGAACTATCCCGCCCTGGTTCCCCTCGTCATGTTCCAGCAGGATCAGTTCTGCTTCCGGCTCGCCTGCAAGAAGACGCTGGACGGCACCAGTTGGTCCTCCTGGCTTCACCACTCAGCTCTGGATGGTGCTGCGGGTAGGCTACTCCTTGACGAGGAGATCTCTGGCCTCCTGAGGGAACTCGGATACACCGGGGAGCTTTCCAGTAAGCCGGAGCAAGTCGATTCTCACGCCATCGCAGAGGAAGGCCCGCCGGGCTTCGAGGAGATGATTCAGATTGTCCGAGCCATCACGATGGCCACGCCCCTGGAGTCTGTGCGAGTCGTTCTGGCTTCTTCAGAAGAGGTGCGTTTCGTCGAAGTGACTGAGGGATCTGAGTTCCGGACGGAGCTGGAATCGGCCATGCGGGGAGGGTTTCAGGCTCTGGGACTACTCGGGTGGGAACTCGGCGAGAAGACGGTGCAGGCGAAGCGGCTGCTGTTTCCCTGGCACAAGGACAACGAGGCAGTCAGCGAGCTGTTCGAGCGGCTCTGTGACGAAGGGGCCGAGAGCGTGGAGCAGGAAGTCGAGCGGCGGAGTATGATGTAGACAGAAGCGAGGTCCTTGATGGCCTTGAACCTTAGCTCAACCGCTTTTCAATCCAATACCATGATACCCGTCCACTATACGTGTGACGGCGGCGACATTTCTCCACCGCTCAGTTGGACGGAAGTTCCCTCCGACGCCAAGAGTCTTGTGCTGATCGTGGACGATCCTGATGCACCCGATCCGGCAGCTCCCAAGATGACATGGGTTCACTGGGTCCTCTATAACATTCCCGCGGGTGTATCGAGACTGCCCGAGGGTGTCGCTTCAAGTGATCTTCCACCAGGGACATTGCAGGGACTCACTGACTGGCAGGCTACCGGATACCGAGGTCCTTGTCCTCCTGTCGGGAGCCATCGGTATTTCCACAAGCTGTACGCCCTTGACGTGGCTCTCCCTGATCTCGGGCAACCGACGAAAGCGCAAGTAGAGAAAGCAATGGAAGGGCACATCTTGGATCAAGCTGTTCTCGTCGGGACCTACCAGCGGCTCTGATTTCCGAATCACCTTCTTGACCAATGACCTGCCAGGCTGGTCCAGTTGAGGCCCCGGAACCCTTGATCCTCCCCGTCCCGCCGAGATAGTCTGACCGTTAGCCCCTTCGACCTGGAGGATGTGAAATGAGGATGACCGTATCGGTTACGTCGGCTGCGTTCTTGATTCTTTCCCTGGCTACGGCAGCTCCCTCAGAAGAGGAAGCCCTGGACATCGGCTCCCGGCTGGAGCTGTTCGTGGACGACTACCTGATCGACTCCATGGAGGGGGTCAGGCTGAAGCTGCACGAACCTCGGTCCGAGGGCAAGATCCTGGAATTCTCTCTCCCCTGGGAGGGGGTCACCAGCCTTGGCATCAGTGTTCTCAAAGACGACGACGGTTTCAGGCTTTACTACCTGGGACGCAGTCGCCCCGATTTCACTCGGCAGTCAGCATTGAAACCTGGAGAAAAGGTGATCCCCGAGCACGAGGTCGTGGTCTGCTTGGCCGAGAGTCCCGATGGACGCATCTGGAGCAAACCGACCCTGAATCTGGTGGAGTACGACGGCAGTCGGGAAAACAACATCGTTGCCCTGAAGGGGGGCGTTCCCTTTCTGGATACCAACCCCGATGTTCCCGGGTCCGAGAGGTTCAAGTCACCGCGCATTCAACACGAGGAGGGTGTCTTCCAATTGGAGATGTCCGTCTCCCCTGATGGCAAACATTGGACGACCTGGCCCCAAGCCGTTGCTAGCTGGCGCGACATACGCGGCTTCGACTCTCCCAACCTCATGTTCTGGTCAGAAACTGAGCAACAGTACGTTTTCTACTACCGACTGAATGTGGACTATCGGACCATTGCTCGCTCGTCTGCGCCGCGCCTGGACTCATGGCCCGATGACGACGTGACGCGATTACGATTTGGAGACTCACCTCCCCAGCACCTCTACACCAACGCTGCCACCCCTTACTTTCGTGCTCCCCACATCTATGTGGCGTTTCCCAAGCGCCACCACCCCTGGCGGACGCGCTATCTTGACGGTCCCCATCCCGGACTTTCCGAATCGGTGTTCATGGCGAGCCGGAATGGAGTGGATTGGACCCGCTATCTGGATGCATTTGTCCCACCAGGCAGAGACGAGCGCAATTGGGTCCACCGGGCCAACCTGATGCTGGTAGGCGTGCATCCCACCGCATCGGACGAGATTTCCCTGTACATCAACCGCCACTACACCTTTCCCACCGCCTACATCGAGCGCCTGACGCTTCGAAGCGATGGCTTCGTCTCGCTGCGTGCTGATTACCAAGGGGGTGAGGTAATCACGAAGCCTTTCATCTATGAGGGTGAGAAGCTGATCCTCAACTTCTCCACCTCCGCCTTTGGGAGCATCCAGGTGGAGGTCCAGGACCCCAGTGGGAACCCGTTTCCAGGGCTGACCCTTGCCGAATCGCCGCTGATCTTTGGAGACGAGGTCGCCTACCCAGTAACCTGGCAGCGGAAGGAGGGAGAAGGCCGGTGGCCGGGAAAGGGGCCTGCCCTGAAACGTCACTCCGGTCGCCCGGTTCGTCTCCGCTTCGTGATGAAGGATGCCGACCTGTACTCGCTCAGGTTCAGGTAGGAGCAGAGTGGCCAGCTCGTCGGGGGCTCAGGCTCCTGAGATTACCTTCTCAATGTCAGAGACAGTGCCCAGGCCGACAACGCTGTCGGAAACACTGCCCTAGCCCATGAAACCCACCTCGGGATGGACCAAGGTCCCAGGACGAAGTCCCAGTCGTTGAGCAGGCGCAGGAAGTGCAGGATTGCCACTGCCGCGAAGATCAGAGCGGAAGTGACGAGTTAGGTTCGATGCTTCTCAATTCTCTGTCGGCACCAGGCGCTTGAGTTCCTCGAACCAGTTGAGGACGACGTGTAGCTCGGTGGACTCCTCTGTCTGCACCTTCTCCAGAACGAACCGCTTCCCGTCTGGTGAAATGTCATAAAACCCTGCCCAATCGCCGTCGTCCGGGGTCCATTCAAACAAAAGCTGAGCAGTTTGTGGCCGAAATGTTGGCTCGGTCTGAACCGGAACCACCATCATGCCATCCCCGCTGCGATAGAACAGCTCTTCTCCGCTAGGAGCCCATACGGGCTTGCTTCCTCCTCCTGTAGAAACCAGAATGAGATTGGCTGGTTCCGGGTAGGAGGTGACGTAAACTTCTGGGCTGCCGGACCGATTGGAAGTGAAGGCAATCCACCGTCCATCCGGTGAGAACATTGGGCCCCATTCAACGAATTGAGTCTTGATGAAGGGTTGAGGCTCACCACCAAGGGGCAACACCCAAATATCAAACCCGCTTTCGGAATCTGATTCGTAAAATGCCAGGACTTTGCCGTCAGGAGACCAAGAGGATGGATACTGAGCGTTCTCGCTCCTTGTGAGTTGCTCGGCCTCACCGCTGCCAACTATGGAGTTACGATAGATATTCAATCCACCACTCCTGCTTGAGGTAAACGCCAGCTGCTTGCCGTCAGGACTCCAGATGGCATGCCCATTGTTCCCCTCAAAAGTAAACGGCGTAGAGACAGCGCGATCGATTTCATGTAGCCATAGCTCTAATTCTCCAGATTCTATTTGCGTCAGGATGACATGCTCGCCATCGGGAGAGCATCGAGGCATGGGCCTCGTACCTTTGACTTCTGGCCCCGGTTCAGTCTCCCCTTGTCTATTCACCCAGAGGAGATTGAAGGTTGGTCCACTTGGAATGCGAACAAGCGTTCCATTGCTGGAGAACGTGAAGTCAACCGATAGACCGATTTCTGGGAAAATGGGGACCGGATCACCAACTAGTTCAAGACTCGCAGCATCAAAGGGTACCGCCCTATTGACAAGGTCAACGCCTCGATAAAGGAGGTGTCCAGTGGGAGCATATCTGGGGTACATTCCCTTACCTAGCGTCTTCCGATCGCCACTCTCTAACGAGAGCACTCCGAATTCTTGGGGACGACCTTCATTGTAGATACCGAGCAGCACCGCATTGCCGCCGGGTAGCATCTCGGGCCAGCATAGAAAAAGCTCTCCCTCTTCCTTATCATGGATTTTCTCAGTCGTCCCTCCGGCTTCGGAAACCCTGTAAAGACCCGAGGTACGTGTTGCAAACAGGATCCTGCCATTCGCACCCCAAGTGGCTCCACACATGTCCTGTACGGGACAGACGGTCACAGCCGACCCGCCCCCAAGCGGCACCTTCTTCAACGTTTGGTCAGCGTAAAAGCCCACCCATTCCCCATCAGGGGAGAGGAAGAGGCTGGCTGCGCCCTCGGTGCCCTCAATGGGTTTCGCTACAAGCTCGTCCAAGGGTCGGTGGAAGATCTCATGCTGACGTCCGGGACGCCTGCCAAGATAGACTAAATGCTTCCCATCCGGTGACAGGCTTATTCGGTGAATCAGAGGCTCTATAGCGTAGGGCGAGGGTAAGTTGATGCTGAAACGTCTTGGGGTGGGTGGCTCAGATGGGGCCTCCCAATAAGAAGAACCCAACATGATCGCCAACACGGCAGCGATGCCCCAGGGAATGGTCCTTTTCCACCAGACTGGGGTCGCAGCAACAACTTCCCGAGGAGAATCATCAGGAGGCTCGCTCAGCACATACTTGATCACAATGCGGGCGTCGGCTATGTCGTGGAGGCGATCATGAGCGTCCTTCTCAATACACCTTCTCAACAATCTGTGAATGGCCCTCGAAGTACCCTCAGGTAAAGCCTCCCAATCTGGTTCCTTATGGACGATCGCACCCAGGATGTCAGTAGCCGTCTCCCCGCCGAATACCTGCTTACCCGTCAGCATCTCGTAGAGCACGCAACCGAACGCCCAAATATCGGTCCTCTTATCTACTGCTTGACCCCGCGCCTGCTCCGGGCTCATATACCCCGCCGTTCCCATGATCACCCCGACCGCGGTGCCTGTTCGAACTGGTCAGATCAGTAGCCGCAGGGACCTCGTCTTCCAGGGCCTTGGCCAGCCCAAAGTCGAGCACCTTCACCTTGCCTTCTGCCGTGATCTTCACATTGGCGGGTTTGAGATCCCGGTGAATGATCCCACTGTCGTGAGCCGCCTCCAGCGCCTCGGCGATCTGGAGAGCGATCTTCAGGCTCTCCTCCAGGGGAACGGGTCCTTTGCTAACACGCTCTGCGAGGGTTTCCCCTTCCACTAGTTCCAGCACCAGGGCGTGCTTGTCGTCGGAGTCCTCCAGGCCGTAGATGGAGGCGATGTTGGGATGATTCAGCGATGCCAAGACCTGGGCTTCACGGGAGAAGCGGGCCATGCGCTCCCGGTCGGCGGCAAAGGCGTCAGGCAAGACCTTCAAGGCGACATCTCGGTTGAGCTTGGTGTCGGTGGCACGGTACACCTCTCCCATACCTCCTTCGCCGATCTTGTCAGTGATCTTGTAGTGGGAGATGGTTTGGCCGATCACGCGGGCCTCCAGGTCTATGTGGCAATACTAGATCGTTGGGTCTTGAAGGGCAATCTCAGGAGGGAAGGAGTTGAGCTTCAATGACGGCTACGGAGCCGTCGACTAAAAGCACTTGGACCTACGACGGCCTGCCTTGTAACTGACAGTTCCTTTCGAAGCGCCCAGAATTGAACGTCGGCTCCTGGGCCGAGGCTGTGTGAAAAGTCATTCATGATTTCGGATTTGAAATTTTGACTTCATAGGATCGCGTGTAAGCCACGATCTCCGTCGTAGGAAGGGTAAAGAGACCCCTAAATCAAAGAGGTTTTGGACTTTTCACACAGCCTCGGCCGGAAGCGGTCGTTCGTTTGGACATTTCAGGGGAGAGTTTGACTGACCCCTTCTAGGCGGAACCGGTCGGTCAGGGGCGATCTACTCTGACACTTGTTTGTAAGGTCGGATTTGGACTATTACAAATCAGCCACCTCTGATGATTTCTAAAGCTTTCTCGATAAACTCATCTCTCCCTTCTTTGACCCCCTGGATTGTTCTTTGTACAGGTACTGTTGGTTGAATACCGATTAGGTGATGTTGCGAACCATCGTGCTTTAGGACTCTCATCCCTGTCCAGGTAACCCGAAAGCCTCCTGGTAGTATAAATGGATTAACGTTCCCGTTCGTGCCTGCCGTTGGTTGTCCCACAATCTCTGCAAGCTGATAGTGTTCAATGAAGCCCATGAAGGATTCGGCGTAGCTGATTGCTCGGCCGTCGGTAAGGAAGACGACTTTTCCCTTGATATGAGGCTCTTTCGGCTGCATGTGCCAGCCATGTTCCGTATAGCCCACAATGTCTTCTCGATCTGGGTAAATGATCTGCGGAACTCTCATCCAGGCGCCGGATGTATCCGGCTCTCGTAATAAATGGCTTATTACTTCATGATTGCCCTTCGGATACCCGCGCAGGTTGAAGATGACACCCTTGGCATTGGCAAGCTCGTTGATCTTCTTCGTGATTTCATCCATCCCAGTCTTAGTAAGATCGACATAGAAAATACCCTGCTCAAGTTCTTTGAGCTTGGGTCCCCCCGGTTCCGACAATCTATCTTCGTTATCTCGGAGTGCCTGGACAGTCAGTTTCTGATCGTCTCTTAGTAATTGAAGCTCCGCTGTCGTTCCCTCCTTGCCATAACCGAATCTTCTCAGCGAGTTGACCCTTCTCCATTGGGGTGATCCTGAAATATATTCTTCAGCATTGAGGAGTACCTGCTCCGCCGGGATCCCGTCGACCGAAGCGACAATATCCCCAACCTTAAAATACGTGGGATCTTTCGAAACAGTGATAACGACTTGGTTTTCAATCCAGCCCACAACAAACGGCAACCCGGCTTCTTCGACAGACCGTTTGTGACGAACTCGGCCGTGGCCATCATGAAGTTTGGCCACCAGCCTTCTGAGGGTGTAACTGAAGTCTTCTTCGTTTTGATTTGACAACGCCTCTTCGAGACTGTTGGTTAATTGTGCGTCCCAATCTGTGCCGACTACCTCAAAATAGGGATAGAAATGCTGAAATACGTTCCAAGCGATTACGATATCTCCCAATCGCACAAACTCGTTGTTGGCTGTCAGTTGACCAGTGTCTATTTCGCTCAGCCGTTCCAATAGGACTTCAAAAGAAGTCTTGTCAACTTGGCCCAGTGTACTTTTGTTGTTGCTATAAAGTGCCAGAGGAACCTGACACGAGAGGCCGATTCCTAATTTCTTTTTGACTACCTCTCCAACTTCGGGGTATCTGTCAAAAAGAGTGCCCGAGAAACTCTTTCCCTGATTTTCGATCAATAGACTGTGTTCGCCTTCATGCGGATCGTCACTCACGACTTTGTATTCGTATCCCGGACTGTTTGCGAACCACATTTTAGGCCTACCACCGGCTTCTACCTCGAATCCAGCGTTCTGTATCTGAATCGTGTTCCAGCCGCCATCCTCTCGTTTGGTGAATAATTGGAATCCGTCGACCCAAACTTGCCCCATGCCATACAGAAAACAACCGAAGACTATCCTCGTCGCATCATCGGCCACCCTGCCAACGATTTCGTACGACTGCCAATCACGTGACTGAATAGGGCGATCTTGCATGTTGTCGAAGAAACCTCTTTGCTGCTTTTCTCTATCAACTCGTAGCCAAAGCTGCCCTTGGTTACCCGTACCGCTGACCTTGGTTCGTACATACGCCTTCAGCTTGATTTCTTTTCCACGATAAGCTGTTGCATCAACCGATTGGGTGACCGTTCCAAATCCGTGTTCCGTACTCGAGATTCGGGTCTCCCTGTTTAAACGAATGCTTCTGTAGATGTTACTCGATGAGCCAAGCTTCACTCCCAGGTGTTGCCAGGCAACGACCTTCAATCCTTCGGTATCTTCCGGAAGAATCAGCGGTCTCGGTTCTTCAGAGCGATAGATCTGAATTGTCGGGGCAATAGGAAGAAACAACTCCTGCAGCGCGGCTCTTAGGCCCTCGCTATTCTGGGCGTCTTTGACCCTCTCAGCCCCGTAGATAGCGAACCTGTCCCAATCGATTTGGCTCGCTTCATCGGTAGGGTGAAAATACTTGACATAACCGCAGAGCTTGGTAAAAGCCCTGAGGTTTTCTAGCTCCTGGCTCTCGGTTCCAATCGTAGAAACAGTCAGAAGGACAGCAACTAGGATGAAGAGAAAAGCTGGGGGGAGTCTTGAGGTTCTCATGATTTCCCTCCTGGTCAGCATAATAGCCCAGTTGTTCGTACAAAACCCAAGTTGCGTATTCCGGAGGAAACCGGCCACTGAATCCGGAGGCGGGGACGTAAGACTTGTGCGCCTCTTCCCCAGACAAGGCGCGTCGTGAGGGGCTGAAGGCGTTTCCAGGGCGGAAGGAGCCTCTGGTTATCTGCAATCCCAGGGTCGATCATTCGACGTTTCCGTTGAGAATTTGAATGTCCGCTTTTAGGCGAGCCTGTGTGAAAAGTCACGATCGTCCGAACACCATAGGTAGTCTCCAAGTCTCGCGCGTTGCGCGATTAATTGCCGTTGAAGCAGATATCTCTCCGTTGTTAGACCTCTAGCCTTACTTGAAATCTTGCCGGGCTTAGGGACGATTTGAGAAAGCCATTTTTGACTTTTCACACGGCCTCAGGCGAAAGCGGCCGTTCGATTGCGATCAAATCGGACGCGGTCTGCAAGATCGTGTGCTGACTATCACACCTCAATAATCTGTCTCCCCCCGGGGCTCGGGACGCGATCGATAGGCCTCTCCCAGCCTAAGCTTGGTCAGGTAGAGAATCTGTCATGCGTGCTGCTCCAGGTGAGCCATCGTACCGTATATCGCACTTAGTCCTGAGACCGTGTATCCCTGGATGATTCTTGTTTCCAGTACCTCGGCTGCGGTAACCGCTGAGAAGGTTCCTTCGACCTGGTCCAGCATCTTGGTAGGCGGCCAGTAGGTTATGGCGGAGTCGCAGGTTTGGGTCTTCTTCTACGGGTCGTACATCAACCGCGAAGTGCTTCGCGAAGCATCCTTGGTTCCCGCTGAGTTCGAAGTCGCCAGGCTCGCGGGCTTCGACATTGTGATTCGGCCTCGAGCGAACCTCCTGCGGTCCGATCAGCACAGCGTCTACGGTGTTCTTGCCACGGCGCTGCACGAAGAACTTCGAAGGCTGTACCGGCACGCCGAGGAGGTCCTCGGTGAGATCTACTTTCTGGTGGAGACCCTCGACGGCAGGTTGCGGCCTGCCCTCTGCTACATCGCCCCCGCTATGGAATCGAAGCCAGGATCTGACGACTACATAGATCGCATCATCACACCAGCGCGTGAATACGGGGTTCCCGAGTGGTACATTGAACGTAGATCCTACGCGGCTAAAGCGACGTGGTCAATTGGACGGTGTCTTTGATTTCGGGGGATTGGAGGAGAGCAGGATCACACCCTTCCCGTCGCGATATTCAATCTTCGTACCAAAAGGTCTGGACAGCCGCTGCAGGTCACCGATGATCTTTTTACCCAGATCCGCATCGGCCAGCATTGGCCGGCCGCGAGAGAGACGGGATTTCCCGAATCCAAGAGAAATGGGGTGCAGGTACACCGCAGTGAGCTTCCCCCCTTTCCAGTGTGGCACTGCGATCACCGACTCCGATTTTTCCCCAGTCTTGGAGGGGCCGCCGGTATCGTTATAGTCTGCCACATGGGCATCCGGCCCCAGACCGCGCGCTTCATAGAGCTCAGGCGCCAATCTCAACACGGTATCGGTCTGAAAGATAAAATTACCGAGGCTGTAGAAGATCGGTTTCCCTCTATAGATTTCGATACCGCGCAGCACATGCGGGCCATGTCCCACGAATACATCAGCCCCGGCATCAATCATGGCTCGGGCGAAAGTGACCAGAAACTGGGCGGGAACAGAAAGGCTCCCATCTTTAACGAGAGCCTCGCCTACTCTACGAGCTTCATGTGCGTGGATACTCACAATGGTGTAGTCAGCCAGGCGGCGCGCATTGCGCACGACAGCTGCAATTTCCGCTAGATCTCCCGGATCGGGCTCTGTGAGGACACCAGCTTGATTGCCGACCACAAAACGGTTGGGTGAATCCAGCCAGGGCTTCCCGAGCACAGCGGGAAATCTCAGCTCGTCCCCACCGGCCGGCGGGTTGAATCCCAGTTCATTGAGTATTTGGCGCAGCGTTTCCAGATGCTCACGGCGAACCACGTACGTTGTTGAGAAGCGGAGAGGGTTCAGACCCGGCCGCGCTGGCATGTCCCCACGAGTTTTCCCTGCCCGAGAGTGGTCGGGGAAACCGGAAGCAACAGCAATCAGGGCCACTCTCGCCCCGCTGCTCTCGAAAAACTTCGCTTCGCGCGCCTGAGCTAGACTTTCACCGGTGCCTGCACCGACCAGGCCCGCCTCCGCTAGGTAGCGGCGAGTCAGACGCATGCCGGTGACACCGAAGTCGCCGCTGTGATTATTGGCAAGAGAGCCCAAATCAAAACCTGCCCAGGCCAACTCCTTCGCCAGCGCCGGCGCAGCCCTCAAACCCTTCTCTGGTGGAATTCGGTGGGATTCGTAGTCATGAAATAGAATCTCCACGTTGGTGAATGCAACATCGGCCCGTCGAATAATCTCGATCATCTTCAGAAATTCGGGCTCCTGGTGAACCGAAAGGGGGCGAGTAATGATCGAGTCACCCGTAAGCGCTACGGTAAAGATCTCTTCATGGGCGGACATCTGCACGGGGCCGACGGCGCTCAGGAGGAGAGCTCCTGCAACCACGAGTATGCCTGTTCTTGCGTTCATGACTCGTCTCCGATTGTATGGCTCACCGATGACTGATCGGTGTTTACCGGTGCTCACGGATCACTCTGAGCAAAACGCTGCAGGAAGTTGCGACTGATCGCGGCAGTGATGGAATCGACGCCCGAGAATAGGGGTTTGCTTCCTGTACGTGTTTAGCCTTCCCTAACCCTTGCCCTGGCCTTCGAACTTGCCTTAGCCTGTGCCTTTGCCTTCCAAGAACAATCTTTATTCCTCGTCTCCCCAACTGGGGTGCCTCAGCCGGGGCAGGCGTTGTAGCAAGGTAAAGGCATAGGCTAGTTTGAAGGCCACGTCGAGGGCCAGGGCAAGGGGAGAGGTAAACAAGTACTGCTTCCTTGAGCTCCTTCCCGCTCTATCCGAACGACGCGGTGACCTCGCCAAGCCCCTCGATCTCCGCCTGCACCTCGTCCATGGGTTCCACCCAGCTGGTTTGAACCACGCTCCCCAGCATGACGATCTGGCCTTGTTCAAGCGAGTCACCCCAGCTCTCTACCAGGTTTGCGAGCCAGGCAAGCGCCTCGAACGGGTGGCCAAGGATGTCTCCGCTTGAGCCGTTGCCGACCGGGTTGCCGTTGATGCGCATCTCGCCAGGCAGACCACCAAGATCAAGATCGCGCCAGGCTGCCACAGGTTCCCCCAGGACACAGCCTGCGGCGAAGAAATCATCCGCGATCAGTGAAGGCGTATCGATAACCGTGTAGTCGCCCCAGCGGTCGTCAACCACCTCGATCGCCGTGCACACCGCCTGAACGGCGTCTGCGACCGAGTCCCTGTCGTGTCCCCCGACCCTCGGTTGGATATCGTCCCCCAGGAAGACCGCCAACTCGGCCTCAACTCCCGGATGCCGATAGTCCGAGTGCTTGAGCATCGCCTTCCGGTGGACTGACGGCTGGAAAAGGCCACCTGCGCATGGACTTCGAATGCCCAGGTACTCCTGCATTACCGGAGTGGTACATCCGATCTTGTAACCAACCGTTGAGCCAATCTTGGTCGCAGCCAGGATGTTGTGCAGCTCTTGCTGAATGTCATAGGCATCGGCTTCGGTCCTGGGTCTGATCTCGTTGGGGAGTGGGTGCAGCATTCCTCCTCCCGTTCGGGCAGCACCGATAAGCTGTGCTGCTCTGCGCAGCTCCTGTTGCTGCAACCTGCTGCTCTCCCTTGTATCAGCCAGGCTTTTGAAGGGCCGACTCGAGTCCTGCGAGACCCGGCTTTCTCCCACTCTATATCCCATAACGGGCTGGGTCGGTAAAGCGAAAAGGCGAAAAAAAAGTGATTGGGATGATAGTCAGGGTCGGGCCGTTTCCCCAGAATGCGGAGACAAAGTGCGGACGCGTTACGGCCTGCACCTTCGCCAAGTCGCTAAAAACGACCCTCTACACCGAAGGCTTCAACGGCTTTGTTACCTCTACCGCTGCTCCGATTGCTACCGGCTGGAGCGACAGTTGCCGGGTGGGATTTGCACCCACTGAAAAATCGCCGCCTTTCCAAGGCGCACTGAGAAGTCCGGGCTAATGGGTTTGGAGAACACCACGGAACGGGATAGCATCGCCAGATTGCCATGACCCAGTCCGTAGTCGATGACGTCCTGATCGGTCCCGAGGTGAACCGGCGCAACGGGCTCATTTTCATCGCCTCCAGCGGACTCCTCTTCTTTGCAGCGCCCGTGATCTACGTGGGCGTGGTCCAGGCCGCCCTGGCCGACAAGCTGGGGGCCAGTGCCTTTGTAGCGAACCTGCCCATGTCGGCCTACCTTTTGGGGGCCCTCCTGCCCCCCGTGCTCTCGTGGGTGGTGCCTCACCGCTACACCCGGGCCACCGCGGTGGCCTCCAATCTGGTCACGGCCACCGTCCTGGGCGTGATCGCCGTCCTCCTCTTCTTTCCCTTCAGCGACACGATTCGCCTGGTGGCGGTCATCGGTCAGGGGCTGATCCAGGGTTTTTCGGCATACGTTTCCCAGGTCTACCGTTATCAGTGTCTGAGGAGAGGGACCACGGTGGAAGGCCGGGCCTGGGCCTTCAAGTGGACCTACACGTGGGGACCGATCCTGGCCGTGGCAGGGTCGCTCTGGGCACAATTCGTCCTGGGTGGGGGAGTTCCCTGGCTGGAGTATCCCTATGATTTCGGGGTGCTCTACCTCATCGGGGCTCCCAGCGTGGCCGGGATTGCCTTTCTCTGCAGCCGCTATCAGCTGGTCTCGGTGCCGGAGGAGAAGCGGCCTCCGTTCGTGCAGTATTTCCGAACCGGCATCGCCGCCTTCGTCCGGGACCGGACGCTGGTGCTGCTGTGGCTGGCCTTCTTCATGTGGTTCATGCCCATCAACGCCGTTCCCAACCTCTCGCTCTACACCCGCGAGGTCCTGGGTGGGGATCCCAAGGACTACTCGGGGTGGATCATGGCCATGCGCTTCGGGGTGAAGTCCGTGGGGGGATTCGTTCTGGGCACCATGGCCATCCGCTGGGGGATCCGGTCTCCGCTGTTCGGCAGCATGGTTCTTCTGGGAGCGGGCATTCTCTGGGGGTGGACAGTACCCGGCTATGCGTACCTGTTCGCCTTCGGGCTCATGGGAGCAGGGGAGTTGGGCGGGTCCTATTTCCCCAACTACGCCATCAGCGTCTCCTCGGCGGCCGATTCGACCCGGAACATGTCGCTCCTTATGCTGGCCAGTCCCCTGAGCTTCTTCGGGCCCGCCCTGCACGGGATCCTGGCCGACCACTTCGGATTCGAGGCCAGCTTTACTTTTGCCCTGGTGGCCGCCATCGTGTCCCTTTTTCTCCTCTACCCTTTGCCAGCCCTGAGATCACAGGCCTCGCCAGAAAAGGAGGGTGCTCCATGAGATGCAGGCAGAGATTGTTGCTGGCGATGCCTTCGATCTTCTGGTGGTTCTACAGACACCCCCCCTCGAAAAGGGGGGTGCTTGTGGAAAGCAGGGGACCGGGGCTGGGTGCACACACATAAGGTGTGATTAGTCGGCACCCGGCCTTACAGACGGTGTCCGATCTGATCGAAATCGAACGGCGGCTTCCGCACCTAGAATCGGTCATTCAGGTTTCCCGCCGGAAACTTCTAATTAACGGCCCAAAGCGGCCATCGCCAGTGCCCTCGTGTCCGAATCGCGCCACATCGGAACTAGGTTTAGATTAGGGGATCGTATAGAGTGCCAAAACTCTGGAATACGTGACTGAGGAATCGCGATGGACCTTCGTCATCGCTCTTCAAATGGCCGATGATATCCTCGACCTGAAGCGGCGCATTTCGCGGCGGAAACGGTTAGGGTCAGCTGTTCAAGTCGTGTATGATATGTCCCCAAGCCCGGGGAAATGAATGGATCATCGTCAAGACCGAGAGACGTGCGGGCCTCTTCAGCGCCACGTTTTGCAGCTCACCTCCATTGTGCCAAAGAACGTCCGATTCCGTCTGTCTCCCAGCTCCAACGCGGATGCACAGCATGACGAAACCCCTTCGAGTGAACACACGTAGCGAATGGGTAGATGTCGCAACCGATGCGATGTGGGACGCGATGCGCCGTGCGGTGATTGGCTGGCCGCTTCTTGGCGAAGACGAGAATGTCAATCGGCTTGAGGCGATGGTCGCTGATCTGACGGGAAAAGAGGCGAGCGTGTTCGTTCCCACGACTAACTGCGCCAACTTGCTGGCGATGATGGGACTTTGCAACAGTGGCGATCAGGTCATCATGGAGAGCCGGTGTCATTTGTGGTGGGTCGAGCAGAATATCCCGCGCTTGACGGGCAGCTCGCCACGAATGTTGCCCGGGAACAAACTCGGCGAGATGGACCCTGCAGCAATCGAAGCCGCAATTCAGGAACAACGATACGGCATGAGACCCAAGACAGCCGTTGTGTGCCTAGAGAATTCGCACAACGTGTGTGGCGGCGTGGCGTTGCCTCCCAGCTACGTCTCACGGACGGCGGAGGTTGCTCACAAACATAATGCCAAGCTGTTTGTTGACGGGGCGCGTCTGTTCAATGCTGCCGCTGCGCACAACGCAGCGCTAAGCGAAATGGTAGCGGATGTCGACGTGCTGAGCCTTTCGCTGAACAAGGGGCTGGGAGCACCGTTCGGTGCGATGCTATGCGGGTCGAAGAACTTCATTTCGGAATCGCGAGACAACCACAAGATGCTCGGTTCTCACTCGATCCACAAAGCGGGTTTTCTTGCGGCCG
Organism: Acidobacteriota bacterium; assembly: GCA_965218775.1. GTDB lineage: Bacteria > Acidobacteriota > UBA6911 > RPQK01 > JAJDTT01 > CAUZIZ01. The sequence continues at coordinate 428,474 of CBDCLS010000004.1, forward strand.
GTGCGATCGTGGCCCTCGAGACCATGGTGGACCGGTTGCCGGAAGATCATGCGCGCGCGAGAAAGCTCGCTGAGCTGCTTGCGCAGAGTCCAGGTCTTACCTTGGACATGGCCACCGTCCAAACGAACATTGTCCGAGTCGAAGTCGACAACATGTCGCCACACGACTTCGCCGCTCAAGTCGAAGAAAGGGGAGTCGGCGTGATGGTCCTCGACAATCGAGCGGTCAAGTTCATCACGCACTACGGGATTAGCGACGAAGACGTCGAATTCGTCGCTAATGTGGCAAGAGAGGTTGTCGACGCAAATGCACGCTAGGAGGACGGGATCGAGGCTGCCGTCCCGCCGCTTGGCGCACGACTTGCGCAGCAGCGCCTTACACGACTGCCGACATTCGACCGTCGATGGATCTGGATAAATCAAAGAGTTGCCTGGATCACTTTTCTGGTTCCGGCTTGATGAAGAACACGTATTCGTTTGTGTCCATCTGGTGCCCAGGAGTCCCTCGGGCGCACGAATTCCGCCGGAGTAGCAATAAACAACGACAATGGCTGCACCAATGATGGCACCCCAACTTCCCGGGATACCAAAGGTGGACTGTAAGGCGGTGCTACCGGCCTTAAGCTGGGCAGCTGCGTACATCGCCAAGTAGAAAACCGTTAGCAGGCCGGCAACCGGAACCAAAACGTTCCTGCCCAAACTGTGACGCGGGCGTAGCAACGCGAGGACTGACACCTCTCCTTGAGCTTGAGACCTTTCCCGCAGACGCTGGTAGAGAAATTTCCAAGCCAAATAGTCGCCGGCAGCCCAGCCAATCAGCATCCAGCTGGACGAAAGGCCGCTACGGTACGTAAAGCCGATCATGCCCACAAACATGAAACCACTGCAATTGGTGGAAAAAGCTGAGAGCGCCACCAACCACGGACTCACACCCCGCCCCGCCAAGAGGTAGTCTGACGTGGTCTTCTTCTTGCGGGTACTCGACAGAATGCCAATCCCGATGAAGACCAGCAGGGATAGGCAGAAAACAGTCCCAATGGTCCATTGGCCTTCGGCAACTAGAGGTCCTTCGCTCAACGTTCCATCTCCCCCGGTGAGAGATTCCTCAGTAGATCGTAGTGCAACGTCATCGCCTCGCCCGATATGCATTCGTTCGCTTGATGTGCTTGCGTGATACTTCCCAACTCGCGGCCTGGACCTGACTGAGGTTCACAGTTCTTCCTCCTTGCGGGAGCTCCGGGATATCGCGCTGGAAATGGCAAAGCCCGGTGTGACCTGTGAGGAGGTTGAGGCGGCTGCGGCGTGGCAGCGCACATTAAGAAAATACGGCTACAGCCAACAAAGTCGCGTCGGGTATTCCATCGGGCTGAATTATCCTCCCGACTGGGGCGAACGAACCGCCAGCTTGCGCCCAGGTGACAAAACGGTATTACAAGCGGGCATGTGTTTTCACTTCCAGTCAGGAATGTGGTTGGATGATTTTGGCGCCGCCGTGTCCGAACCGTTTGTCGTCACAGAAAACGGCGGCGAGCGACTGAGTAATGTTAGTCGCGAATTGATTGTAATCGATTGACGCCTGCCTCGATAAGAGAGTACTGAAGAATGTCGAAACCTACCTATAACAGCTTTGCATCAGACAATGTCTCGAGCGCTTGCCCTGAAGTAATGGATGCCGTTGTTGCTGCCAATGCGGGTATCGCCACTTCGTACGCGGAAGACAGTTACTCGATCAATCTGGAAACGAAATTTTCCGAGTTGTTTGAAACCGATGTCAAAGTGTTTCCTGTCGTCAGCGGCACCGCATCGAACGCGCTGGCGCTGTCCGCATTGACACCCTGTTACGGAAAAGTTTTCTGCCACGAAATGTCGCATATCAATACAGACGAGTGTGCTGCTCCAGAGTTTTTTACCGGCGGCGCAAAGCTCATCCCCATATCCACCGACGACGGCAAAATTACTCCGGATGATTTATCCACTGTGATCCGTGGTGCTGGCAACGTGCACTCGGCGCAGCCGGCTACCGTTAGTTTGGCGCAATCCTGTGAGACAGGAACGGTATACCAACTCGACGAAATTGTGGCGCTCACTGATGCCGCACGTGCTCATGGATTGAACGTTCACATGGATGGTGCGCGTTTTGCGAATGCGCTGGTGTCGTTGAAGACCAGCCCCGCTGAAATGACGTGGAAATCCGGTGTCGATGTGCTGTCGTTCGGTGGAACAAAAAACGGCTGTTTGGCTGCAGAGGCGGTGATTTTTTTTAAACCAGAGCTGGTGCAGTCATTTCCATTTTTGCACAAAAGATCGGGACACTTGTTGTCAAAAATGCGCTTTGTCTCCGCACAACTCGAAGCCTACATTTCAAATGATGTTTGGCTACGCAATGCGCAACATGCTAATACCATGGCCAAGCGCTTGAGCGAAGGGCTGTCAGCCATTGAGGGTATTGAGCTGGCCTATCCTACACAGTCGAACGAAGTCTTTGCCGACCTTTCAGAACAAGCAATCGACAATCTGAATAATGCCGGCTTCAAAGTGACCGAAGGCGAACTCGATGAAACGGCGCCCCCGCGTTTTGTTACGTCCTGGAACACAGACGTTAGTGAGGTTGAGCAATTACTGGATGCAGCGGCCAAAGCTGTATTGTGAGGTCACACAATCGTATTGAAAACTGCATAACTCCGCGAGAAAAACCGACCGAATTGAAAAAGATGCTCCCGCATCTCGGCCCTGGCCCAGAGTGGCAGTCGTGATGAAATCCTCGTCCCTACGCCTCCGGGCGTAGAGTGTCCCAGAGGGGTCGAATGCCTTGCCACGCCAGCGCTTGCGACGCTTCGCTACGATCCGGCATGAGAAATCCAGGAGCCTGTCCGAGTAATGCTCCGGTTTGCGTTACAGGCGCCGTTAGTCCAGCTGCAAGGCAGGGCGATGCAGTCGATGTTCGGCCATCTTCGAGGAGCCCGAACACCGCAGATGGGCTGACGCCGCCTGTAACCCGTAGGGAGAATGGGGGTTGCGGACGATCTCCGCGTTGGTCGTCGTCGTAGATGGCAAAACATCAACTTCCTCCTCCCGCCTTGATCTCGCCTCGCAAGCCCCATTCTCGCAAGCCGGATCATTACTCGGACAGGCTCCTAGGCCACCTTCAGGGGCGTCTGGTGAGGTTGAGATTCAAGATGAAGGAAACAGATCCTCCCTCCTCGGGAAGGACCTCGAATCCTCCAACTTCCAATGGTTCACTCCGCCAACCAGAACGCATAGAGACTGGCTTCACGGAAAACGAAGCGAAGCCGCAGGGCCTTCGGCGGATTCGGGGGTTCAACGACGAATCGCTCAAAGGCCAATGGCGGGGGCATCGTTCTTCTCGATTGAACCGGCAGTACCGGGTCATCTATCGACTAGAGAGAGACCGTGTTCGGGTGGAAGTCGTGGGTGTGACCGCTCATGATTACCGAAGGAGTTAAGATGGCTGAGTATCTGAAAGCAAAGAAAAGAGTCAACGTTTCGGTTGGAAAGTCTGTTCGTATAGTTCGTGAACTTCAGGGGTTGAGTCAGAATCAGCTCGCTGAGGCTACCGGAATATCACAGTCGACAATCTCCGCGATTGAGAACAACCGGGTCAAGCTTGGGGTCGAGAGGGCGAAGGTATTGGCCAGGGCGCTGCAGATACATCCATCGGTTCTTGTCTTCCCAGGTTGGGACGTCGACCACGAGTCGGCCGCATAACCCAGCGCAACTTCAAACGTATATCGTCTCTGAAGAAGCTGCTCAGTTAAGTGTCAACTCCCTCTGCCTCGAAAGACTGGGTTCGATTAGATGAACGGCGGGCCTACAACCCTGCGGGAAAGGACGCTGAAGCGTCCTCAACACCGGCGTCCGCCCGGAGTGCGCCGGTTTGCAGCGTCTCGCGGGCGCCGTTTTCCTGCCGCCGGTGAAGCACGAGGTCTCGAACGAACCGAGCGCGCCGTTTCGGAACGACGCGATCGGGAACGCCGCATCGTCCACGTGACCTCCTTGGTCCTGATATCGAGACAAGTTGTTGGAATTCAAGAAAGAAAGCGTGGTCCGACCCCAAGCGAAAGCCAGGCAATCTATTGCTTTGGGAGGCCGGGATCCATCCCGTCCAGGACACCCCGCATGTATGCGAAGGACCGCTGCATACCGGCCAGAGGGTCTTTCGGCTCAATTTCGTATTCCAGATTGACGTAGCCTGAGTAGCCGATATTCAGAAGGGTCCGGAACAGAACCGGAACAGGGATGACCCCTTCACCAATCGCACACTGGCTCTCGCTGTCTGTGAGGTCCCTCAGGTCTTTCATATGCATGTCCAGGAGCCTCGAGCCAGCGGCCGAGACCGCCTGTACCACGTCCGTACCTGTTCGCGCCGTGTGCCCCACATCGACGCAGATGCCCACCCTGGGATCCATTCCCTGAATCACCTTGAGACCATCGGCGGGCGCCGGGAAGTGTTCGTCTTCCGGACCATGGTTGTGGATGGCCACCTTGATGTCGTACTGCTTGACGAACTTCTCCACTCGGGGCATGACCTGGGCGGTGGGCGCAATCACCATCAGAGGCATGCCGCAATCCCTGGCATAGTCGAAATACCTCTGGACGGCGGCGTCGCTGTCCTCGCGCAGGGGAATAACCCCGCCACCCACGATCTTCAGACCACCATCTTCGAACTCCTTGCGGGCAGCGCGCCGCCCCTCCCGGGAGGTCTTATAGGGAATATGGAAGGACTTGATGCAGATGAAGGGAGTCCGGAGGGCTTTTACCACAGCGATGGCCTGGCCCCGGGACAGCTTGCGAAGGGAATAGCTGGCCACACCCAGATTGAAGGAGCGGGGTTTCCGAGAACCCAGGGAGAAACCGGGAGCCAGGAGGCTACACGCTGCCCCCAGCAGCGCGGACTGCATCCAGTAGCGCCGGTTCCTGGCCACCCTCTCCATAGGCGCGCCAGTATAACAACTGAGGGGTTGGGATCCTAGGGCAGAAAAGGATACACGGATCTTGAATCCGCTCGGGGCCACCGAGCGGCTCTCCTTGTTGGCCTTCCACAGCTCCAGCACGTTGTTGCCGATGCGGATGCGGCCTTCAGTGCCCATGATGTCCCACTCGACAAAGGGCTTGCCGTCGCGGCCGCTGAAGAGGGCAACGAAATAAACGTCGTTGAAAAGGAAGTTCACTTTGTCCTGGGATCTGGCAACCACGGAAGGACGTACCTGACTAAAACGGAATCGGGAGCATTGTTCCAGCTCCCGGTAGGCTGGTACGCGGAGGGCGGAGGCCGTTCGCGAATGAGCCCCGGGTACGATCGTCGGGACCATTTTGGTTTCCGGCGTAGGGTGACCTACAGCTGCATGTTTTGCCACAATGCCAACCCTGAGATCGCAGCTGATTCAGATGCCAGCGGAAAAGAGCCGCTCTTCCCCGGAAAGATTCCTCTGGGAATCGATTGCCAGCGTTGCCACGGTCCCGGACGAGACCACGTTGGTGCGTTCAAGAACAAACGGCCGATCGAAGAGGCCCGGGCAGCCATCCTTAATCCAGCAAAGCTGAATCCCCAAAGACAACTGGACGTCTGTCTGCAGTGCCACCTGGAATCGAGCACCCAACCCCTCCCCGCGACGATCCGACGCTACGATCGAAATGCCTTCTCGTATCGTCCCGGAGAACCGCTGGAATCCTATGCCCTGCATTTCGATCGGGCCAGCGGTCCTTTTCTGCGACGTCGACGGAAACGAGTACCTCGATTACATCCTCGAGGGGTCCATGATCCTTACGCCCATTCCGCCGAATATTTTGAAAGTCGTTCAGGACGCTATGTCAAGAGGACAGCTCTCCGCAGGCCAGCATGAATTCGAGATTCAGGTCGCCGAACCGGCCGAAACATCTCTCCCATTTTGCGCCCGAGCGATATTGCGGACCGCAATCTGAAGGAGCTCTCGGAGATCTCCACTCCCGGGGCTTCCTTGACCTCGCCGTGTCGTTCCACAAACACGCGCCTTGATCCATTGACCATGACTTCAATGACTTCGGGGTCCTGGATCAGATGCTCAATGGGACGCAGGAACGGCAAAATCACGTCAAAGCTCATCGTTTAGATGTCTCCCCGAGCGAGCTGCTCAAAATAGATGGTGTTGGGATCCAGGTAGTAGGGCTTGAGATAGCAGTAAGAGGCGGGATGAGGATTGAAGCCATCGTAGGCGAGGCCGATCGATTGGGCGTTTTTGAGCTCGGCAAAGACTTTGGGTTCAAAGACGGAGTCGCGAACGACGGTGTAGCTCTTGGCGGTCGTGACGCTCGACGGCTTCGAACTGGGCTCGCTTTTCGGAGTGTCGGCTCGGACACGTCACCTCGACCGATCCCTGTTCCGTCTGAATCTCATAAGGGATCTGGTGGCGCTCAACGCATTGAAACAGATCTTCGCTCAAAAGTACCTTCATCCGATTGGACGTGGGGTCGGCTTCAAACGGAAAGGGAGCCAGTGCGCCCCGATCCAGATAGGTCGCCATGTCGACGAGCACGTACCGGTTCTCTTCAAACCGGCGCCTCCCTCCCTCGATCCGCTGCTCCAAAAGCTGGGGGTTAATGGCACACTCGTAGACGTCAAAGAGCGTGACGTAGTCGTCCAGGACCTTGTGGAGCAAAATGATGAACTTGACGAGATTGGTATAGGCTTGCTGCCAGAAAGGCTCCTTTCCCTTGCCAAAGAGGTTATGAAATCTGATAGCATTCCCTTCTTCGAGGATTTTGATAGGAGAAAACAACAATGAACGATACCCTTCCCTTGCTTCCCACTTCCGTAATCGGCAGCCACGCTACCCCCTCCTGGTTATGGACCGCTCTGGACGCGATCGAGGAAGGCAATTACGGAAAAACAGATATTCGCGAGACCTTTGATGACGCAGTCAATCTGGCAATCCTGGACATGGAGAAAGCCGATGTCGACATCATCACCGACGGGGAGATGCGGCGCTGGTATTTCGTCCAGAGCTTTTACAAGCGAATGCAGGGAATCGAGCCGGATGAGCCACTGCGCAAAGTAGGTCTGTACGGCTACGACTCGGTGCCGCGCTATCGTCTCAAAGAGAAGGTGACCGTTCCCCACGGACTGGGTATCGTGCAGGAGTTCCAGTACCTGAAACGGCAGACGAACAGGCGACTGAAAGCGACCTGCCCAGGACCTCTCACCATCTCCATCCACATTCGGAGCGACGCCGTCCGCGAGTTCTACAAAGATCGGATGGAGCTCTTCTGGGAGTTCGCCGATGTCATCAACCAGGAGCTCAAGGCCCTGGTCGAGAACGGTGCCGATTACATTCAGCTGGATGAGCCATCCTTCGCCATTATTCCGGGACAGTTGAAGGAGTATGTAGCTCTGTTCAACCGCTGTGTCGAGGGAGTCGATGCCAAGATCGGATTCCACATCTGCTTTGGTAACCTGGCCTCTCGTCCTCGCGGAAAGCGTCAGTTCGGATGGATGCTCCCAGAGCTCCTGGAGTCGAAGTGCGACCAGTTCATCCTGGAGTTCGCAAACCGTGAGATGGCCGAGTTGGAGCTGTGTAGGGAACTCGCCCAGGAGCGGGAAATCGGGGTAGGCGTCATCGACATCAAGTCCTTCTATCGGGAGACCCCGGAGGATGTAGCCGAGCTGATCCGTCGATCGCTGGAATACGTTCCGGCGGAGAAGCTCTGGGTCGTTCCAGACTGTGGTTTCTTTCAGCTTCCGCGCTGGATCACGGTGAAGAAACTCGAAAGCATGGTAGCCGGCACCAAGATCGTTCGGCAGGAACTCTCAGGGTCCGCGTAGAGCCCTCTTTACCCTTGCCTTTGCCCGTGCCCGTTCCGGCTCAAGAATAAGCTCGGGCAAAGGCACGGGCAAGGGCAAGGGCAAGGGTAAAAAGAGGACGCATCAGGAAGGGGTGCACAATGACCGAATCACTCGCAGTGGGTAGATCCTTGGAACTGGAAAAGCTGGTGACGCCCGATTTGACGGCCGACCGCTTCGGCAACCCCGGCGTTCAGGTCTTTGCTACACCAGCGCTCATCGCCTTCCTTGAGGAAACGGCGATCCGATGCGTGGCGCCGACGCTTGAAGACGGTCAGGCCACCGTTGGCACCCGGGTCGAGGTCCAACATCTAGCTGCAACACCAGCAGGGATGAAGGTTTTCTCCCGGGTGGAGCTGGTTGAAATCGACAGAAAGCGGCTGGTGTTTGGCTTCGAAGCGCGGGACGAGCGGGAGCGAATTGCCACCGGCACCCACGACCGGTTCATTATCAACTCCATGGCCAAGTTTCTGGACGCGGCAGCCGAAAAGGGCAATGTCTGATCTGGTTCGCCTGAGCGTCAACGATGGGATCGCCTGGCTGGTCCTCAATCGCCCCCAGGTGCTGAACGCACTCAACCAGGCCATCGTCCAGGAGTACGCGGCCCACGTCTTGGCACTGCGGGAACGGGAGGACGTCCGAGTCGTCCTCACCCGTGGAGAGGGACGTGGGTTCTGCGCGGGAAGTGACCTCCACGAGCTCAACGGAATGTCGGCGGCCGAAGCGGCTTCCTCGGAACGTCAACAGGCCGAAGCTTTCGCCTTGCTCGACTCCCTGCCCCAACCGACAATCGCATTGACTCATGGCTACGTACTGGGGGGTGGCCTTCAGGTCGCGCTCTACCACGACTTCCACCTTACGACCACTTCGGCCACCCTCGGTCTTCCAGAAGTCGAGCTGGGTTGGACGCCACCCTGGGCGCTAGGCCGACTCATGGACGTCGTAGGCAACTCTGCCGCCCGCTGGCTGCTGTTGACGTGTACCAGAATCCAGGGCAAGCAAGCCAGGGAAATCGGTCTGGTCAACGAAGTCGTGCCTGACGATCAGCTTCTCCAGAGAGGAGAAGCTCTGGCACGCCAGCTTGCCTCCTTCCCACCCGAGGGTCTGAAAAGAACCAAAACCCTGCTCAACCAGATGTCACCTCTGAGACAAGATCACTGGGACAGCCACGCGTCCGCCGCCTTCGAGCACTGCTTCCGCTCGCCGGAGTCCCAGGCCAGGCTGGATGACTTCACCGCGCGACGCAAGAAGTAAATTCCAAGATACAAGATACAAACAAATCTCAAATTCCAAGCACCCAGCTACAAACCTGGGCACCCGTACACTCGCATCACGACGAGACGACTCCAAGAGGCTCGCTATTGGAATTTGTTTGTGATTTGGAGTTTGGTGCTTGGGATTTGTTTGTACCTTGTACCTTGTATCTTGGGATTTCATCAAAGCAGTTGCTTCGAAATGATCTCCCGCATGATTTCCGAGCTTCCTGACGCTATTGGCCAGAGGCGGTAGTCTCGAGCGAAGCGCTCTACCGCATACTCCCTAATGTAGCCGTACCCACCGTGCAGTTGGACTGCATCGTAGGCCACTCGGTTGGCGGTTTCGGTGGCGTAGAGTTTGGCCATCGAAACTTCCTTGAGGCAATCTTTACCAGAGGAGAAGAGGCGAGCCGCATGATAGGTTAGTTGACGCGCGGCTTCGATTTCGGTGGCCATGTCGGCCACCCGATGGCGTAGGGCCTGGAACTCTGCCAAGGGTCGACCGAACGCCTGGCGCTGACGTAGATACTCTTGGCAGTCTTCCAGTGCCTGCTGGGCCGCAGAGACACATAGAATCGCGGCGGTGAGCCGCTCCTGCTGGAGACCCGCCACTAACTGCTCGAAGCCCTTCCCCTCCTGCCCCAGGAGGTTTGCCTCCGGCACCCGGACCTGGTCAAAGACCAGTTCGGCCGTGTCCGAGGCCCACATGCCTGTCTTCTCGAGTTTCTTCGCCACCGTGAAGCCGGGCGAGTCCCGCTCCACCAGAAATTGGGACAGACGCTCTCGGCGCGGGCCCTCTTCCCGAGTCCGGACGGCAACGAAGTAGAGATCTCCATAGACGCCATTGGTGATAAACGTCTTGGCGCCGGTGATCACCCACTCGTTACCCTCTTTACGTGCTCGTGTGCTGATTGCCGCCATGTCAGAACCGGCATCCGGCTCGGTGATGGCCAGGGCACAGATGGTTTCTCCGGCAATGATGGAGGGTAGATACCGGGCCTTCTGGTCATCGGTACCGAACCGAACAAGCCATGGAGAGGACATGTCGGTGTGCACGATGATGCTGAAGGCGACCCCGCCGGAACGACAGTGAGCGAGTTCTTCGGCCAGAACTACAGACATCCAGAAGTCGGCCCCGGCACCGCCGTATTCGGTCGGGAACTCGGCTCCCAGGAACCCCAATTGGCCCATCTTCTGAAACAGGCTGCGAGGCGTCCTGCCTTGCTCTTCCCACTCCTCCACATTGGGGACGATCTCCTCCTGGACGAAGCGGCGCAGGGATTCCCGGAAGAGCTCGTGCTCCTCGTCGAAGCAGCCGGAGAGGTCAGTCATGATTCAGTGTCCGCAGCCTTCTTGTCCATCTCCCGTTGGCGCAGGACGTTGCGCCGGATCTTGCCACTGATCGTCTTGGGCAGCTCGTCCAGGAACTCGACTTCTCGTGGGTATTTATAGGGAGCGGTCACACGGACAACATGCTTCTGGAGCTGCCCCACCAGGTCATCTGATGCGACGTAATCGGCACTCAGCACGACGAATGCCTTGATAATCTCTCCACGCAGTCGGTCAGGGCTTCCCACGACCGCCACTTCAGCCACTGCCGGATGCTCGATCAGCGCAGACTCCACTTCGAAGGGACCGACCCGATAGGCTGCGGTGTTGATCAAGTCGTCGGACCGGCTGACGAAGTAGAAGTAGCCATCTTGATCGCGGCTAGCCCGGTCTCCGGTGAGGTACCAGTCGCCGACGAAGCTGCCCGCCGTCGCCTCGGGATTCCTATAGTACTCTCGGAAGAGCCCAACAGGACGTTCGGGCCGCACTCGGATCGCAATCTCTCCTTCTGCATCTACGGCCAGCTCGTTTCCGTCGGCATCGACCACGCCCATCTGGAATCCTGGAGCGGCTACCCCCATGGAGCCGGGTTTGTAAAGCATCCCAGGAAATGTAGCGACACAGAGGACTGTCTCGGTTTGGCCATAGCCCTCCCAAATATGATGTCCGGTACCCTCCCTCCAGGCGTCGATTACCTCCGGATTGACGGCTTCGCCGGCGCCCAACGAGAGCCTGAGCGTCTTGGACTGAAAGTCCTTGAGATCCTCCAAGATCAGCATTCGGTAGGCGGTCGTCGGAGCAAAGAACGTGGTGATGGGGTAGCGCTGCAGCATCTGCAAGGTTCCCTGAGAATCGAACTTGCCTCTGTGGTCCCAGATGAAGAGGGCTGCCCCCATGTTCCAGGGAGCAAAGAAGCAGGTCCATGCGGCCTGGGCCCAACCGGTATCGGAGAGGGTCCAGTGAAGGTCCGTGGGCCGATTGTCGAGCCAGTACTTGCCAGTAATGATGTGTGCCAGGGGATAGGTGACGTGATCATTCAAGACCATCTTGGGATAGCCAGTGGTGCCTGAGGTGAAATAGATCATCAAGGGATCGGCAGCGAGGTTCCGGGGATGGTCCAATCTGGGTGAGCTGGAACGCAGCAGATCTTCATACGACAGGACACCAGGAGTTTCTCCCACCACGATGATGTGCTCCAGATCCGGGCACTCTTTTCGCACGGCCTCGAGCTTGTCAATGTTGTCTGAGTCTGTGATCGCGATCTTCACCGAGGCGGCATTCAGTCGGTAGGCGATGTCCTTGGGCGTCAGCAGCGTAGTGCCGGGAATCGAAACGGTTTGCGCTCGGATGCTGCCCAGAAGGATCTCCCACCACTCGACGATCCGCGGAAGCATTACGAAGACGCGATCACCGGGCTGGGATCCCAAGCCAATCAGGGCGTTGGCGACCCGCTGCGACCGCTCACTCAATTCTCGGAAGGTGACCTTACGCTCCCCGGCGGCACCGACCCAGAAGAGAGCCAACTTGTCAGGATCCTCTGCCCAGCGATCGAAAACATCGTAGGCCCAGTTGTAGCGCTCGGGTGCCTCGAGTCGAAAGTTGGAGTAGGTCTCCGCATAGTTGCCGATCTGATAGGGTGCAGTCATGTTCTTCCTCGGGAGGCCGAAGCTATCAGGGACCCAAGCGGGCTGTCAAGAACAGGAGGGAGAGGATAGGTTTCAGGTTGCAACCTGCAATCACACTAGCTGCTTCTGATCATCTGCTGGAGCCTCGACTTCAGCTCGTCCAGGCGTTCGACAATGTCGTCCTCGGCTCTTCTCAAAGCCAGAAGATCCAGCTGCTCTGACGACATTTTCGCAAGCATCTCCTTCTCTGCCTCCAGGTATTCTCTGCACCCTTTCGCCAGATAGGGGATTACCTCTGAGGGAACAATTGTGACTCCGTTGCGATCGCCGTGCAGTAGATCTCCAGGCTGCACCACGACCCCTCCCACGGTAACCGGGATGTTCATCTCAACCAGGTGGAAGTACCCGTGGTCACAGATGGTTTGGCTGCTGAAGACGGGAAGATCAAGGGCCTCGATCTGGTCGAGATCACGGCCGGCACCACTGGTGATTACTCCGCTACAGCCGAATCGCTGGTAGGCACCGCACGTAATCTCCCCGAAAGTAGCGGCAACCGGCTGGTCGTCCAGATCCTGGAAGACAACCACTCGAGGCTCCGGGATCGGCTCGAAGGCGGCAATCTGTTGGTCCAGGTAGGCGTAGACATCGTCCCCCTCGGGTGACCGAGAAGCTCGGAAGGTGGCGGTGACGGCGAAGCCGACCATGGGAGGAAAACGCGGAAACTCCGCCTTGATACGCCCATCCATATAGCCCTGAGCCCTGGGTCTCACCTCGAACATCTCGATCACATTACAGATGGTAGGCGTATCGAATTCGCGCAGCAGTTTAACTTCTTCAATCAATGGGATTTTCCTTTCATAAGTGGATCGGCGCAGAATACCGGGGTTGAGGTGCAAATTCAATTCAGTGCGGAGCGAAGCCGAGTCCAGTGCCGGAGTGGATGTTAGAATCGGGACCGACTCTATGCTGAAACTTCATTTGCGAGACGTAGCTTTGGCCTCCAGGCCGAAGTATTTCCCTTTCGAGCCTCTGGCTCGGACGGCGGCCTGGAGGCCACCCCTATCACCGGAGCCAAAGTTTCCTTGTGAATGATACGGCTCGCAACCGGGGGCTGGACTATGCGGAATGGTGGACCTTCCAACTCCTATGACGTCGTGATCGTGGGCAGCGGTCCCGCCGGCTCATCGGCAGCCCTCGCTCTGGCCCGAGAGGGGGTCCGGGTGACGGTACTGGAAAAAGAATCCCTTCCCAGATACAAGACCTGTGGCGGAGGCATCGTATGCCGCGCCAGCCGACTGCTTCCGTTCAGCATCCGTGAGGTGGTCGAGCAGGAGTGCCACACCGCCGAGCTCAATCTACCCGAGGATGGCTTTTATTTCTCCACCGTCCGGGGTAAGCCGATCGTTTCCATGACCATGCGCGAGGACTTCGATTCCCTCTTGCTCCAGGCTGCCCAGGGGGCGGGGTCCGCCCTTCGCACGCAATGCCAGGTCCTCGAGGTGCAGCAGGATGCGGATGGGGTCCTCCTCTCAACCAGCACAGGACCTGTTTCCGCTCAATTCGTTCTGGCCGCCGACGGAGCCAGGAGTCGAGTAGCAAGCAGTTCGGGATGGAGCAGCAAGCCCAACCTGATTCCCGCACTCGAGTGTGAGGTTGGCGTCTCCAAGCGGGTACTGGAACGGTTCCAGGGCAAGGCCAGATTCGACTTCAACCTGGTGCCTTTCGGCTATGCCTGGATCTTTCCCAAAAGGAATCATCTATCCATCGGAGTCCTGACAACCCGCCCAGGTAGTGCCAACCTGAATCGATGTTTCGAAAGATATCTGGCACTGGCCGATATCCACCCGGCAGAACGAGTCGAACGTCACGGTTTTGTCATCCCGATCGGGCCTAGAAAGGGATCCCTGGCGAAAGCAAGAGTCCTCCTCACCGGAGACGCCGCTGGCCTGGCGGACCCAGTCACCGGCGAGGGGATCACGTACGCCATTCGAAGCGGCCAGCTGGCCGCGAAAGCCTTATTGGATGCGGGACTCAGAGTGGAGGACGTGGGGCGCCTTTACGATTCTTCTCTGGCAAGCGAGGTACTGTCGGAACTTCGTTTAGGAAGAATGCTGACACGACTGACCTACAACCACCCGGCAATATGCAGACGCTTGTTTCGTTGGCAAGGTCAGCGTCTCTGCGAGGCGATGACCCAGGTTTTGATGGGAGACACCACCTATGCCGAGCTACTGCGAACTCCGGCTCACTACCTCAAGCTGTTGCTTCCAGGTGCCCAGACTAGGGCGCGGCGATCGACCCAGTCTACCTAGACGACAGAGACGACCTTCCCAGAGGCTGCGGACTCATAAGCGGCCAACAGGACCTTCAGGATCTCGGCTCCGTCTCTGGCGCTCATGTCACTTTCGCGGTCGGCTTCTATGCAGTCAACAAAAAACGAAGCATCGGATCCACCTGAAGGACCCACCCCTCGCCAGCCAAACTTCTGGACCCCTCCAGCCTCCCGGGTGCTGCTTTGCCAGAACGCCATCGGGTCCTGGGGGTGAGGCTGGCCGGGACGCCAGGTCGGAGCATCGCAAGAAATCTCCAGCCTTGGTTCCGCCGCGTCTACCATCCTGGTACCACGACTGCCAACCAAACATACTCGAAGAGGGCCTCCCAAAGGATGGCTCAAGAATCCGATTCGTCCCCCACTGAGGGTTCCGACAAGGCCACCGCCAAAGTCTAGCGTCACCGCTGCGAAGTCTTCTACGTCGTCCTCCTGGTGCTCTTGGAAGAAGAAATTGGAGGTGCGGGCGTAGACCCGCTCCACCGACTGCCCACAGAGCCAGCCCATCATCCCGATCGAGTAGACTCCCGTGGTAAACAACTCCCGTTTCGACTTCATGAAGCTGAAGCCCTTGGGAGGGAAGTGCTCCTCTCGAATTCGTCCCAGATCGGCGCTACCGGCGAGGCCCTTGGCGAAAAGAGTATCGCAGTGAATGCCGAGTAGATCGCCTAGCACGCCGCTATCGACCAGTTCCTTCGCCCTCTGTGACCAGGCTGAGCGCAGCATGCTGAACATCTGAGTCTTGACCTGGGCGTCGGCGGCGGCCGAAACCAGCTCTTCGGCGGCCTCGGTGGAGCTGCCGATAGGCTTGTCCACGTAGACATGCTTTCCCGCCCTGGCGCAACGTGCAGCAAGCTCAGCCCGACGCTCAAACTCGACGCAGACGGAGGCTATATGAACGTCCTCGCGTTCCAATGCCTGGTCCAACTGGGGGAAGAATGGAATCCCCAACCGCTGCGCCAGCGATCGGTTCCAGGCATCCCTCTGAGATGGTACACCTGCCTCATCGGTGAGACCGATGAGCTGGCAGCGGGGATCGTCGGCGAAGTCAGGTCCGTAATTCTCCTGGTGGGTGCGATCTCCTCCAAGCAGTAGTACGCCGTATTTCTTCATCGTCTTTCTAGCTATAGCCTCACCGGTTCGCCCGAACCGAGGGACTGCTGAAGCGCTCGACGTATGTCACTCGCCGCACCTGTGGATTCGGCGACCTCCCGCCCCGACCCAGCTTCCAGCTCGGCCTCCAGGAGAGGTCCGTCGTTCCGGTAGCGAAGAGTGCCATGGTTTCCGACCAAAAGCAGGTCGAGCTGAGGCTCCTCCTCTCGACGAATGGCAACAACGACCAGGGCGCTCCTGCCGCGCTCCAGATCCAGCTGCACCGTCAAGCTACCCGATTCCTGGCTCCCTCTGGCCAGTACGGCCTCGACCTGGAACTGGAGCAGCTCCTGAATAAGCACAACGGCCTCCTCGCTGAGGGGAATCAGGTGTCCATGATCCGAGGAAATCACCAGGATCAGGCGAGCGAAGACGGGTTCCCCGAGACGGCCTGAGGAGGTCTCCTGTGAAACGGCGGTAGCGAGTGGTGTCAGGTTAATCATCAAAGTCAGAGAACCAAATCGGGTCGAGCTGGTTCCCATAGTACCGCAAACAAGAAGCGACGCCCAGTAGTCAACAACAGGATAGTTGGGGCCGTTGCTCGAGAAGGCCGATGGAAACGGCCGCCGGAAGGCTGATTTCTGCACGGCAGCACTGAGACCAGATCATTCTGTCTAACACCACAGGCCTGGTGAACGTTAGTAGTTGTGTCTCATGAGGCCGCACCTGGAAAAAGGGATCGATAGGCAATCGATTTCAGAAATCGAACAGGTAGGTGAACTTGGCGATCAGCGCTCTGTCCAGGGTACGCCGGGGTGATCTCATCCTGAGCATGGCGTCGGCCTCATGGGGGTCGAGGCCGGTGGTATCGAAGCGGCTGTTGTAGACGATAAAGAAGCCGGTGTTGCCTGTGCGCAGCAATGCAAAACGGATATTGGCTCCGATCTCATCGACCGAGCTGTTGTACTGGACGAGAGCCTGGAGGTAGCTCTTGGGAGTGAAGGAATAATTGAGCTGAATCGCTCCCAGATGGGTAGCGAAGTCGCCCTGGGGAAGGCTGACGTTGTTGAGAATGTAGCGGCTCGAAAGGAGAAAGTCCGATCCGGAGCGAATGCCGGAACTGACGTTCAGCGTCTGAATGTCTCCAGTATAGAACTCGCCCCAGGAGTAGGAGACTCTACTGAACAGATCAGCACTCGAGTCCGAGGAGAGCGAAAACGACCAGTTGTCGAAGTTGTAGGGGCCCGCCGGTAGAATCACCCCAGGAGAAATCTCAAAAGCGTCGAAGAGCTGCTCGAAGTTCTGATTATAGGCTATTCCCGTGGAGCCGCCGTTGTTGAAGAACATGTTGAAATGATTGTGCCGAAAGCCGGATTCGGGCTCTCCGTCGAAGCGGTAGTGTCCCTGCCAGGTATGGTGGGGCCAGAGACGGCGAATGAAGGGATGGTTCTTGGGTCGGGGGTTGTAGAACACCCCGTAGGAAGGCTTCCGAAAGCCCGTGAAGGCGTGAGGTCTTGTCCGAGAGACTCGCTGCACGAATCCTACTTCCGGATTGAAGTCCTCGCCCACCTCGGTGTAGGCCGCCCGGACGTTGTACAGGTCGGAATCGTATCGGAAATCGGTTCCGGCCGAATGGTCCCTGCCACTCAGTCCAGGCGTCTGTGTCTTGGCAAGATAGTTGAAGAACGTCAGATGATCTCCCACGCCTAGGTTGGCATCCAGCCCAAGAGTGCGGTTGAAGGAGTTGGCGCCCAGCTCGTCCGTGGTGGCGCTCTTGTTAATGAAAATGGCCCCGAAAGAGCTTCTTTCTCCGACTTCTCGAGCCAGCCGCGCCACCGTGAAATTGTGCGCGGGAGTTACGTCCGGGATGGACTCGGTCTGCATGTTTAGAAAGCCCAGATTGAATGCCCCCTGCTTCCCGGAGACCCTTGCTCCACCCAGGATGGGGACCTGAACTCCGGATGGATCGATACCGATTCTCCGGCTGAAGAAGAGTTCCGCCTCCCGCGGACTTCCCACCTGAAAAAGACCCGCATTCTCGAGAAAGAAGGGACGCTTTTCGGGAAAGAAGAGATCAAAGCGGGTCAGATTGACCTGCTCCTCGTCCACCTCCACCTGAGAGAAGTCGGTGTTGACCGTGACATCTAGGATCAGACTGGAGGTCAAGGTGTATTTGACATCCAGGCCGGCATCGTAGATTCCGTCGTTGATGCTGGTTTCCTGGGCAAAGTCTTGACTGAAACCGCCAGTGAGAAAGGGTACCACCTGCAGGTTGGGACGAAAGGGGAGCTCCAGGCCGCGAAGCTCTCCAGCAAGAGAAACACGGTGCAGCTGAAACGCACGCGACACCGGGGCCCAGAAGACCTGCTCGTTCCTGCGGCGGATGTTGCGCTTGAAATTGATCCCCCAGAACTTCTTGTCTCCGGTGCCGTAGCGCAGGGTTCGAAAAGGAATTGCGAACTCGGCTTCCCAGCCTCGGTCGGTGATCTGTGTCTTGACCGTCCAGACTCCGTCCCAGTTGAGGTTGAAGGACGAGGCAGCTCCACGCTGAGCACCTCCGAATCCGGTGCCTCCTGCACTCCCTGCTCGTGTGGGACCGCCGGTGACACGGCTCTGCCCGCCGTGCACGATCTGCGCATCGTACTCGATTCCAGCAGGAGTGGTCGCGAAGATGTAACCGTTCTGGTCGTCGTCGTAGGTATCGAAGAGCATCTCAAAGGAATCGGTTGCGTTCAGCACCCCGTCCCTGCGAGCCTGAGTCGATACTACGGCTTGCGGCTGCGTGTCGTAACAGATCAGTCCTACGTAAAGGGCATCTTGGGTGAATCCGATCCTGACCTCGGTTCTCTCGCTGGCAGGTTGACCTTCTTGTGGCAGCTGCTGAATGAAGTGGTTGGCAGGTTCCATCTCCATCCATTGCTCGTCCACCACTCCGTCCATCCGGGGCGGAGACGAGAGTGGGTAGGCGTTCATCAGACGCGGGGGGGCCTCCGTCGAGCTGACCTGCTGCTGTCCCTGCGCGCTGTGTAGAAGACAGAAGAATCCCAGCCAGAGCGAAAAGAGCCGGAGCAGGCGATGATATGGCCGGCGCGTCGAAGTCAAGATCGGTACTGGATCCGGTTGGGTTCTGCCACTGGAGTAACCACTAGAAATGCGAATGACCTCCTCATTGCCTCAGGCGACCTCGGAGCAGGTCCAGGGCCTGGGTTACGATCCGGTTCCGCTTGGAACGTCCTTTGCCGGTCAGCACAGTTTGCTTCGAGGCATAGCCAGTCGAACGGGAACCCGCAGTAATCCACAGCGGGAAAGATCCACTGCTCACGGGCTTCCCCCGAGTCACGACGAGAGCCCACTTACAACCGGTAACCTCACTTGCGTCCTGGGCCAGGGAGCGGCCCAGCGCCTCCAATGAAGCCTTCTCCGCTTCCCCGGAAACAGGTGTATTTTCGACTCCGAGAAGGTGAAGCATTCTCTGATGGCTGGAGGCAACATAACCTCCCCAGAAAACAGCCTCCGACCCCTCTACAGTGCTGAGCTGGTCGGCGATGGCGCCGCCCGTGCCCACCTCGACCAGGACCAGATTCTCACCTCTGGCTGCCAGCAGGGACACAATTCGCTGCTGCAGCGATGACCCGTCCTCGGAGTAGATGTACTCGCGCAGCTGGCTTCGAAGATCCTTCTTGAGACGGTTCAATCGTCCCAGAACCGCCGCGGAGTTCCCGTCCAGGGACAACGTGATATCGACACGACCCGCCTGGAACGTGGACGAGATCTGGACGTCGTCGGGCACCTCCAGCTTGTTGTCAATCACCTGCTGAATACTTGATTCTCCAATGCCTACGAACCGCAGGGTCACTGAGGACTGAGTTGTCCGAAGACCGAAACGCCTACCGAGGTAGGGAAGTAGCTCATTCGCGACCATCGGCCGAAGTTCCCGGGGTGGTCCCGGAAGGGCCACAATCACCTTCCGATCGCCTTCGAACACCAAGCCGACCGCGGTCCCGTTGGGATTGGGCAGGTAGGTGCCACTCGATGGAGTGAAGGCCTGGCGTCTCAGGTTCTGTGGGAGCTCCCTGCGGCTGGCATAACGTCGCTCCAGGCTGGCCAGCACCTCCGGGCTCTCTCGCAGAGGAATTCCGGAGTACTTGGAGAGTACTCCTCGGGTTATGTCGTCGTCGGTTGGTCCGAGCCCACCCGTTACGATCGTCAGATCGGCCCTCTCGGCCGAATACTTGAGGGCGCCGAGTAGCTCTTCGGCTCGATCCCCCACCGTCACCGAGCCCACACATCGAACTCCTAGCCCCCCCAACGTGCGGGACAGAAAGTGAGTGTGGGAATCGGCATAGACACCTCGAAGCAACTCAGTTCCGGTCACGACGATCATGTACCGGTCTAGCGACTCCTTGGCCTCCTCAGTCTCAGCTTGAACTTGCTGGGCACAGACGAGGAAGAGTGCCAACCCCAACCTGGGTAAAGCTGCTGTATTTCGCTTCATCCCCATGCTACTTCTTCTGCTCTCCCAGAAGGCTCTCCAGGAATCCTCCCAGGCCTTTCTTGGCGGGCGAGGTGGTTCCCTCTGCACCCTTGAGTACCTTCCCGGCCGATCCTCCTCCTCCCACCTTCTGGAGAAGAGCCTTTCCAATCTTGTCGCTCAGCTTGCTGCGGTAGTCAGTCTTCTCCCTCCGATTACCCTTGATCTCAAACGGGAACGTCATCGGTTCCCCCGTGGCTTTCAGGTACTGCTCGACCATCAGGGCCGACAGACCTGCCAACCCGCCGCCGGACCTTTGGAACTTCAGCTCGGAAAGCACTACTTCTCCCGACAGAGTGTACTCCCCCTGCTCCATCAGCCATTTCGCATCGCCGTCCAGGGTACCTTCAGAGGGTTTGACGGATTGGTCACTCTTGCGCATGTAGGGCTCGGCCTGGCTCAGGTCGAGACGCTCGATCCCGGCGTCCATGTCGGCCGATTCCCTCACCGGATCGACCCAACCCAACGCACTCACCCGGGTGTCCTTGGGCCCTTCGACGGCCAGCGTCAGATCCACATCCATGCTCCCCGGCTCAGGGGGGTGGCGAAGATTGCTGAGGGTCAAGTTGACGTCCTTGATCTTGAAGTGGGCGGGAGGAGAACCTACCGAACGGTCAAGGAACTCACCGCTTCCGTCTTGGATCCTGAATACACCGAGGTGCACTGCCGGAGGCTTTTCCGTGGAGTCCTTTTCTTCCGTCTTGGTCTTGGACGACTCAGCCGGTTTGGGAATAGGCCACACAATCTCCCCGTTCGCCTTTTTTTCGATA
Organism: Acidobacteriota bacterium; assembly: GCA_965218775.1. Taxonomy (GTDB): domain Bacteria; phylum Acidobacteriota; class UBA6911; order RPQK01; family JAJDTT01; genus CAUZIZ01. Next base: position 449,239 of record CBDCLS010000004.1, read on the forward strand.
TAGACGTAGGCCTGAGCAGCCTCGATGGATCTGATCTTGAAGGTGTCGCTCCAGAAGGATGACAGACTTGGTCGCAGCTGGATCCTATCCGTTTTCAATCGCACCTTACCTTCGCTGGAGTACTCGACTCTATGGATGCTTAACTCGCTCCAGCCCACTTCGATCTGGGAAAAGGTCATACCTGGAACCTTCTCCTCGACGAAGCCACGCGCGATTCCTGAAAGATTGGAGAGGATCAAAACGGCAACTACGGCCAAGAGAACGAGCAGACCAGCGAAAACCAGGCCCAGCTTCTTGATGAAAGACATAGCAACCTCCTCCTCGGGGGACGTCCCCTGAGACAGGGAACCAGACACGAGCAGTAGCAATGTACACGAAAACGGCGTGATCCTACACGCAAAAAATCCGGAATGGGATGATGCTGGAAGGGTTCGTGGTAACCTGGGCTGATCAAGTGGCTTCGTGCCCAATGGAAAGGAGCGGTACATGCCCAAGAGTACTTCCCAGCTTCGTCGGCTCCTGGCCCAGCCCGGGATTATTCGCAGTCTGGGTGCCCACGATGTCTTCACTGCCCTGATCGTCGAGCGGATGGGCTTCGAGTCAGTTTTCGTTGGAGGTTTTGGGACTTCGGCCAGCCTGCTGGGACTACCCGACCTCAGTTTCCTGTCCCTGAGTGAGATGGCCGACTCCCTCAGACGTATGACTGCGCGTGTGAGCGTTCCCGTGATCGGCGATGGAGACACCGGACACGGCGATCTACACAACGTTCAACATACCGTTGGGTCGTTCGAAGCTGCAGGCGCTGCGGGTGTCATCCTGGAGGACCAGGTGATGCCCAAACGCTGCGGGCACTTCCCCCACAAGGAGGTGATTCCGACCGCCGAAATGGTGCGAAAAATCGAGACGGCAGTCCGAGCCAAGACAGACCCTGACTTCGTCATCTTCGCCCGTACCGACGCCCGCCAGGTACACGGCCTGGACGACGCCATCGATCGCGTCAACCGCTGCTGTCAGGCGGGCGCGGACATCGCGTTCATCGAAGCTCCCCAATCCATGGAAGAGTTGGAAGAAATCCCCAGGCGCGTCGACTACCCGCTGTTCGCCAATATGCTGACCGGAGGGGCCACGCCGCTAGCCTCGACCGCAGAGCTCGAAGATCTGGGCTACAAGGTCGTGGTCTGCCCCATCGAGAGCCTACTCCTTACAGGCGCCGCCATGATGAAGCTCTGTCAGACCTGGCAGGAAGAGGGACGGGTGGACGGGCTGGTGTCGAGGGAAGGCTTGTCCTTCGACCAGGTCAAGGAATTGCTGGGCGTGGATGATTTCCTTTCGCTTGGCAATCAGGTGGAGTAGAAAGAAGATCTCAAATCGACGCCGTCCGATCTCGTCGGAAAGTTCAGGGAATCGGTGAGTCCTTTCGAACCAGACCGTGATGCTTCAGTTCCAACCATAGATCCTCGGGTATCGGCAGATTCAGCAGCTCCAGATTCTGTCTTACCTCGGCAGCCGAACGGGCTCCTGGAATCACGGTGCTGACCGCGGAATGTCCCAGGGGAAACTGCAGCGCCGCCGCCGGCAAGGGGATCTGGTAACGATCGCAGACTTCCTGGATCTTACGCGTTCGCTCCACGATCTCGGGTGTTGCAGGTGAATAGTCGTAAGTGGCACCCTCCACGGGTCCAGTGGCCAGGATTCCTGAATTGTAGGGTCCGCCGATGATGATCCCTATTTCGCGCTCCTCACAAAGCTTCAGAAAGGGATCTAGCGACTCCTGCTGGAGCAGGCTGTAGCGGCCCGCCAGCAAGAAGCAGTCGAAGTCACCCGCCTGCGCACATCGGTCGCAGGCTTCCCACTCGTTCAACCCGCATCCAATCGCTCCCACGGTCCCTTCAGTCCGGAGTTTTTCGAGCGCTCGGTAAGCGCCCTCCATTGCCTCCTGGAATCGCCCGTCCACCCGATCGACGCCGTGGGTGAAGACGTCGATGTCATGGATCAGCGCGACATCGATGCGGTTCAGTCCCAGTCGTTGAAGACTGTCCTCTATTGAGCGCATGGCGCCGTCGAAGCTGTAGTCGAAAACGGGTTCGAAAGGGAGAACGGCAGAGAAGACTCCAGGGTCGACAGGAGCGCTTGTCTCGGGTCTGAGGAGACGACCCACCTTCGTGGACAAAACGAAACTTTCTCTGGGGTACCGCCTGAGGACATCGCCGATGCGATGCTCACTCAGCCCGTGTCCGTAGAAAGGAGCGGTATCGAAGAATCGAAGACCCTCGCTGTAGGCGGTGTCCACCGTCTCCAGTGCCTGGTCTTCAGCCAGGGTAGTGTAGAGATTCCCCACCACGGCGCCGCCGAAACCGAGAGCGGTAACTTCGAGGGCTGTCCTGCCCAATCTCCGCGTCTGTGTTGCGTCCATACTGCCTCCATTGTGACAGCCCCTGAACTTTAGCATATCGGGCCATTCCGGCAGACCATCGCTCAACCGAGTTCCAGACCAGCCCCCAGCCTCCGCTGGATCATTCACGAGGAAGCTCTGCAAAGCCTTCAGGAGCTATCGCCTACACCGAAGGTGTAGATCGTGTCGCGATGAACTCGTAGCTGCTTTCCATTTTCGATCAAGTTTTACCCGAAGAGAGACGGCTTGACTTGGCTAAGGAGAAGGAGAATAGTGACGCCGAAAGAAAAGAACTAGATGGGGCTTCCCAACCTACCTTCAGCTTTGGGTCAGATCTATCCACCAGACCGATTCCTGACGGCTCGGGCACAGCTCCTTCCCTATGAGTCCGATGCCCTGACTGTCTTCAGAGCGCGTCCACTCGCCGTGGTACTTCCCGAAACCCAGGAGGAAGTGATCGAGACGGTACGCCTCTGCCACCGGGAACGACTTCCCTTCGTGGCTCGAGGAAGTGGCACCAGCCTTTCAGGTGGATCGCTTCCCATCGAGGAGGGAATCGTGATCGGTCTGAATCGGCTGAACCGGATACTGGAGCTGGATCCGGGGCAGCGTATAGCCGTGGTTGAGCCTGGGGTGATCAACCTGGACGTCTCCAGTGCGGCCGCGCCCCACAATCTCTACTATGCCCCCGATCCCTCGAGCCAGTCGGTCTGTACCATCGGAGGCAACGTGGCCTTCAACTCGGGCGGCGCCCACTGCCTGCGACACGGAATGACCAGCAACCATGTCCTGGGAATCAAGGCGGTGCTACCCGACGGAGAGGTAGTGCGGATGGGAGGTCAAAGCCTTGAGAGGATCGGCGCCGACTTGACTGGATTCTACGTGGGCTCGGAAGGCCTCTTTGGCATCGCTCTGGAGATCACACTGCGGCTGGTGCCCAAGCCGGAGACCTATCGAACCCTGCTGGCAGCTTACAGGAGCCTGGAGGCCGCTGGAGAGGCGGTCGCCCACATCGTCGCCGCCGGAATTCTTCCCGGCGCTATCGAGATCATGGATCGCCTTGCTATCAAGGCGGCGGAGGCCGCCGTTCACGCCGGCTACCCCGAAGAGGCAGCGGCCCTTCTTATCGTGGAATTGGAGGGGGAGGCAATCGAGGTGGATCCCGAGTTTACCTCCTTGCAGAAAATCATCGAGGCCTCAGGATCCTACGAGACGCGGGTCGCCCAGGATGAGGCCGACCGCGCGCTTATCTGGAAAGGGCGCAAGGGTGCCTTCTCTTCGGTGGGACGCTTGAGCCCCGACTACATCGTTCAGGATGGGGTGGTTCCCAGGACGCGACTGGGAGAAGCCCTGGCCGAAATTGAGAGGCTCAGCACGGAGTTCAAGATACCAGTGGCCAACGTGTTCCATGCCGGCGATGGCAACCTGCATCCCCTGATTCTCTTCGACGGTACCGAGGAGGGTGCGCTGGAACGAGCGGAGGAGTTGGCCGGCCTGATCGTGAAGATGTGCATCCGCCTGGGCGGCTCGATTACGGGCGAGCACGGGGTCGGTATGGAAAAGCGGGCCTATCTGGCGCAGATGTTCGGCCGAACCGACATGGAGAACATGGTCCGGATCCGTCGCATGATCGATCCCCATGAGCTCTCGAACCGCACCAAGATGTTTCCCGAGATGGGAGAGGTTCCTCCACTTGAGACGAAGTCAAAAGCGTCCGCCCTCGCGGCAGCGCTGCAACCGTCGACGATCGAGGAGGTCTGCACTTCGGTCTGTTCTTTTCCCAGGCTAGTGGGTCGAGGCGGCGGGAGTAAACCGGCCCTGTCGCGAGCACCTGAGAATTCTCAGGTACTGGATCTCTCCGGCCTCAGCGGAGTCCGGGAGTACCAGCCGCAAGAGTTCACTTTCACTGCTCTGGCAGGGACGCCGGTGGCCCAGGTGCAAGAGCTCCTGTCCCAGGAAGGACAGTACCTACCCTTCGATCCGGTGCTGGCGGGAAAAGGGGCTACGTTGGGGGGAACGGTCGCTGCCGGAACCAGCGGATCCGGGCGTCAACGCTATGGAGGTATCCGCGATTTTCTGCTCGGCGTGAGCTTCGTGAATGGGGGCGGTGAGCTGGTTCGAGGGGGAGGCAAGGTCGTCAAGAATGCCGCCGGCTTCGATCTTCCCAAGCTCATGATAGGAAGCTTGGGACGTCTGGGCATCTTGGTGGATCTCACCTTCAAGGTCTTTCCGCGACCGCGCGACTACGTCACATTGGAGCTCGTCCTCCCAACTCTGGGAGATGCTTTGGAGGGCCTGTCACAGCTCAAGGCTGCACGATTCGACCTGGAGGCGGTCGACCTGGAGCCACCGGGTAGGCTGTGGCTTCGCCTGGGCAGCAGCAGCGGAGCCCTTTCGCAGCGTCTGGATCGCCTCAGAAGCCTCCTGGGTGAAGGTCAGGTGAGGAGCGGTGAAGAAGAATCATCGCTGTGGCAGAGTGTTGCCGATTTCGATTGGAGTCCCGGAGATTCGCACCTGCTAAAAATTCCACTTACCGAGGGTTCGATTGCTCCGTTGGAAGAGCACCTGTCACAGGCCTCCAACCGGCGTAGATACTGTGCCACCGGGAATCTGCTCTGGCTCGCCTGGTCTGATCCCCTGGAGCGTCTAGAGGAAATCCTGAAGTCACTGAGCCTCAGCGGTCTGGTCCTTGATGGTCCAACCCTGACGCCGTTTATCGGTTCGTACGAAGGTTCCCTACTGGGGCAGAGAGTGAAGCGGGCTCTCGATCCGGAAGGCCGATTCCCGGATTACTAGATGAGGCACGAAATTCCCACCGCCGACTTTGCACCCTACGGCGAGACCATGGGCCACGAAGTGAAGGCCTGCGTCCACTGTGGGTTCTGCCTTCCTGTATGCCCAACCTACAAAGTCCTGGGTCAGGAGATGGATTCCCCAAGAGGCCGCATCTTCCTGATGAAGGAAGTGCTGGAAGGGAATCTGAGTTTGGAAGAGGGAATCCCCTACGTGGACAAGTGTCTCGGCTGCCTGGCGTGTGTCACGGCTTGTCCTTCGGGGGTCCAGTACGGGGAACTGCTCAACCCTTTCCGGTCGTACGCGGAGAAGCAGCGGAAGCGGGATCCGATGAGTCGACTGACTCGCTTCATGCTGAGTCATATTCTTCCCTTTCCCAAGCGCTTCAGGAAGGCTGCAGCCCTGGGACGCCTGGCTCAGCCTTTTCGGCCTTTGTTCCCTGCAGCAATGCGGACCATGGCCAATCTGCTTCCCCCGAAGCTGCCCTCTGCGGGTCCTCTTCCGTCAACCTATCCTGCCAAGGGGACGCGACGAGCCCGGGTGGCTCTGCTGGCGGGGTGTGCCCAGCAGGTCCTGGCACCCCAGATCAACTGGGCCACGCTGCGCGTCCTGAGTGAGAATGGCGTGGAGGTGGTGATTCCGGCGGATCAGGGCTGCTGCGGAGCCCTGGCCATGCACGGAGGTGAGGCCGATCAAGCACGCTCTCTGGCAGCTCGCAATTTCGGGAGCTTCCCCAAGGATGTCGATGCCATTCTCACCAACGCCGCCGGCTGCGGTTCCGGAATGAAGGAGTATCCGCTCCTCTTCAAGGGTCTACAGCAAGAAGAGGAGGCCCGTGACTTCGCCCATCGGGTTCAGGATGTGAGCGTCTTCCTGAGCGAGCTGGGGTTGAAGGATCCTCCGGCCCTGCCTGCACCTGAGCGGGTGGCATACCACGATGCCTGCCACCTGGCACACGCTCAGGGAGTCCGCCAAGAGCCCCGAAAGCTACTCGAAAGCATTCCTGACCTGACACTGGTTGAGATTCCCGATGGGGAGACCTGTTGTGGCTCTGCTGGCACCTATAATCTGGAGCAGCCTGAAATCGCCCGCGCCCTGGGCGAGCGCAAAGTGGGAAGCATCCTGGAAACCCAGCCAGATTCGGTGGCAGCTGGAAACGTGGGCTGCATCATCCAGATCCAGACACATCTGGAGAGGCGGGGCGAGTCGGTCCCAGTCCTGCACACGCTAGAGGTACTCGACCGCGCCTACTCGAGCCGGGGTGCGCTGCTATAGGAAGCCGCGTTCCCATGACAGAGCCCCGCCCTCCAGGGGCCCCCCAGTGTTCTCTTCCCTGGAAAGGCTACAAACAATCACCAACGCTTTCAGCGTAAGAACCGGGAGATCTTCACCGGGAGGGACAGTCCGAGATGAATCAAAGATCAGGACCCTAAGCCTCCACCTCGACGCCCTTCCAGAACGCCACATAGTCCTTGAGCTGGGTAGCGCCTTCCTTGGGTTGGGGATAGTACCAGGCGGCATCCTTGTTGACCTCATCCCCTACCACGATGTCGTAGTAACTGGCGACGCCCTTCCAGGGACAGGTGGAGCGGTTTTCGCTCTCCTGTAGGTACTCACGCTTCACTGAATCGGGGGGAAAGTAGTGGTTCCCCTCCACCATCTCGAAGCTGTCACTTTCGGCCAGGACGGTTTCTTTCCATATCGCCTTTGGCATTCTTGGACTCTGCTGGATTCGGATTGTCGTGACTAAGCCGTCGCGTTGAGACAGACGTCAGTCTGGCTGATTTTACTTCAGAACTGGGCAAGGGTGGGAAGAGAACCCTACCCTGACACGGTAGCGGCCTCTTCCTGCTCCTGACTGATTCCACCATCAGTTCGCTCCAGGCGAAGCATCAAGAAGCCCCCTACGGCGGCCAGCAGGGCGGAGATCGCAAATACCCAGGCTTCCAGTTGCATCCAGCTGAAGAGCCAGGCACCCACCAGCGGTGCGATCAAGGCCCGAACGCCGGTCGAGGCCATGTGGAAGCTGTTATAGAGCGAGACGTGTTCGGTGCGTGCGAAGTACAGATTCCCGGTGGTCCAGTTGATGTGATTGCCGCTGGTCGTGATTCCCTGCAGCAAGCTCCCAATCAAGAAAGGCCACAGCTGCAGCGTCACCCCTCCATAGCAGTAGAATGAATAGGTGGCAACCATCAAGGAGCTGAAGAGAGCACGGGCTCTCATCGGGCTTACCCGGTCCAGGTAGCGACCCCAAAAAGGGGCCGAGATCGGCTGCAAGATAAAAGGGAAAATCGCAACGACGGCACCCAGGGCCCACACCGGGGCGTCGATCCTTTCCCGCATCACCTCTGCCACCAGGGCCATGGACATAAAGTTCCCGAATCCGGCGGCGAAAAAGGCCCTTTGGTATCGGAGAAAGCGTGGGTTTGCGGAAAGAGCAGCTAGCACCTGAGAAAAGCTGGTCCGGGGGGTGCCACTCTTCCGGGTCAGAACTTGCGCCGAGCGTGGGATGGGGATCTTCGCGTAGAAGCAGGCCGAGACCATCATCAGGATCCCGACCAGCGCATAGAGGATCCCCTGGCGGGAATCGTAGGCCCCAATCAACCAGGTGCCCGCCAGGGTCGCTACGCTGCCCGACACAACCCCAATACCTTTCATGAAACCTACCGCCAGCGACCGGTGACTGGCAGGATAGAGAACACGATACAGACCCATCTCGGTCAATCGCGTCGGAGCTCCTATCAGAAACGCCGTTACCATGAGAAGGACGAATGAGGTGGGACCGGAAACGAATGCAACGGCCACCAGGCTAAATCCGGCAACTATGTTGGGCCAGACAACCAGCCGACGAAGTCCTATTCTCCGGCCCAGTCGGGCCCAGAGCGGCGCCACTAGTCCCGCCAGCCCCCAGAGGGAACCGATGGCTGCCAAGTGCCACAGCTCGCCTCCCAGCTCAGTCTTGAGCACGACCCAGCTAAAGGGCCAAAGGGCGATGAAGCATCCCCGACCAATGCTGTAGAAGCTCTCGTAGAAAAAGGCAGGACGGCTCCGGTAGGGAACCAACTGAAGGTACCGACGCAACATTCTGGAAAGTCAAGAAAGATACCAAGATACAAGATACAAGATACAAGATACAAGATACAAACAACTGGACATTCCCCATTTTTCAGAGGCCCAGAGGAAGCAGGGACAGCTGACGGGAGCTGGGATCGGGTCGAGCCCCGCCAATCCCGCTGTGGCGGCCGAATAGGAGCTGCTTGATGCCATCGGCTATGGCATAGAAGCGGAACTCCGGGATGCCGTAGATCCGTTTGGCTGCCTGCTCGATGTGTTGGACCAGAAGGGCCAGCTTGGCCCTTTTACCCAGATAGACACAGGCGAAGAAGGCGGCGATCATGACCAAGGCGGCCATATTGCGCAGGCGCTCATACTTGAGCAAACGGATGTCTTCCAACTCGTAGCTCTGCTTGATAAATCGGATCGTTTCCTCGACACGCCAGCGGCTCAGATAGCTCTCGACCACCCGCCACTGGCTCTTGCGCGAGCGTTTGACCGTCTGGTTCGTCAGAAGCATCAGGGGACGGGGGCCAAAGCCATCCACCACCACCAGGTACAGCGATTGGTCGAAACCGGGCAAACGCACCCCTCGGGCCCCAAACTCCAACCGGTAGACCTTCTCCCCCGCACTCGTCTCCTTGATCACGACTTCCCGGTAGCGGCGCCGACAACCACGCGCCCACTCCTCGGCGCTCTTCTTGCTGCGCCCTGAGATCAGGTGACGATCCCCCCGCTGGCACACCAGGAACGGGTGTCCCCGCTTCAGCAGGACTTCGAGGATCTCCTCCCGATCCCCTCCCCGGTCCATCACCCAGATCCCTCGCCCTTGGGTGGCTTTGGAGACTCGCCCAATCGCCTTGAGGATCTCGTCGTTTTCGCTCACAAAGTCCGGCGCTTTCTGCGAGTACAGCTCCTGGTACAACGGCAGCACCTCGGCACTCCCCCGCCTCGCTCCGACCACCTCACAGCACCAGTATCCATCTCGGATCTCCCCTCGGGAGCCGTCCCGGACCCGCGCCAGGTATTGCATCTTCCGGGCATATGGCTTACTCACATCCGTGGGGTCCACAATCAACAGCGTCTCCTTCTCCACCCGCCAGGCCGCCAACTCCAGCAGATTCTTTCCCACCGCTCCTCTCAATCCCTGACGGTTGAGTTGGCGGCTCAGCCGCTCGATGACTTTCTTCAGAGCGATCTCCTCCTCCAGTGCTCGCGCAATCTCGCTGAGCCGGACCGACGCCCGACACTGCATCCCGTAGAGCACCTCCCGGATCAAACGAGCGGCGGTCTTCGGTAATCCTTCAGAGACCTTCCCCGAAAATTCTCTCAGCTGCTCTCGAATCTTCCACGCTACTTTGGCATCATGCATCTGGGTCCCTCCGCTTAATTGGTTGTTGGGTTTGGAGTTCCGCCAACCAGTCTAAGCGCTAGGGACCCACACTTTTGGGGGTCGACAGTTCCCCCATTTTCTCCCAATTTCAACCCATCCCACTTCCCTTATCGCCCTACTCTCTTGTTCTCAACTACTTGAGAGAATTCACCCTCAATTTTTGGGGAATGTCCTGACAAACAAGTCCCAAATTTCAAGGTACAAAACAAATACTAGAATCTGAACTTTCACCGGCGTTACTCGGCTGCCTGGTCCACTCGGCTCTGGTTTGTGATTTGGAATTTAGGATTTGAGATTTGTTTGTATCTTGTATCTTGGAATTTGCTTGCACCTTGTATCTTGGGATTTGTTTGTACCTTGTATCTTGTATCTTGTATCTTGGTCACCGTCATGAAGAAACGGATCTTGGGCCTGGCGCTGCTGGGGATAATGCTCGGTTGGACCTCGCAAAAGAAAGTTCAGCACCAAGTGGTTGCTCCCCCCAACTCGAGTCTGGCGGGATTGCCTTTCAGTCCGGGGATTCTCGCGGATGACTTTCTGTTCCTATCCGGTTCCCTGGGTAATGTGCCGGGTACTACCGACATCAAAGGCGGCATCGAAGCTCAGACGCGACAAACCCTGGACAATCTGGGTCGTGTGCTCAAGGCGACAGGATTGGATTTCTCCTCTGTGGTCAATGCGAATGTCTACCTTGCGGACGCCCGCTTCTTCGCCGGGATGAATCGCGTCTTCCGCGAGTATTTCCCCAAGGATCCTCCCGCCCGCGCCACAATAGAGGGAGGCATCGTCTTTCCCCAGGCCCTGGTCGAGATTGCCTTCGTGGCTGCCCGGAAGGGCGTAAAAAGGGAGATCGTGCTTCCGGATGGGTGGAAACAGCCCGGTTCTCCCTTCAGTTGGGGAGTCCTGGCGGGTGACACACTGTTCCTCTCGGGCATGATCAGCATCGATCCGGCTACGGGTCGCCTGATTGCGGGAGATACGGCCGATCAAACCAAGTCGACCCTGGAGGGCATCGGAAAGATCCTGAAGGCGGCCGGCATGGACTATTCGAACGTCGTCTCTTCGCGGGTCTACCTCAACGACTCGCGTAATTTTGCAGCCATGAACGAAGCCTACCGCCCCTTCTTTCTCAAGGACCCACCCGCCAGGGCGACAGTGGAAGCTCGACTGATGAACGTGGATTGGCAGCTCGAGATCCAATGTGTCGCCGAGAGATCACCCAAGCGAGTTGTGGCGGTTCCAGGTGCCCCTCGTTCCAAGAGCCCTTTTTCGCCGGGTATTCAGGCCGGCCGGCATCTCTATTTGGCAGGCATGGTGGGCAGGGGGCCCGAGGGCTGGGCAGGAGACATCCGGTCGCAGGTCCGCCAGACGCTGGCGAATCTTCGAGCAACCCTGGCTCAGGAGGGTCTGGACTTCCGCCACGTGGTAGAGGCCAACGTGTATCTAGCCGACGCTCGTCACTACTCTGCCATGAACGAAGTGTACCGGGAACTTCTACCCGCTCCTCCACCAGCCCGGAGCACCGTCGCGAGCCGGCTGATGGCTCCGGAGGCGCTGGTAGAGATCATGATGGTGGCCCACTCACCCGATCTTGGGAAGTAGTTCTGAGAGGAGGAGAAGTGAAGGATCGAAATCCCATCACCCGCCGTCGGGCCCTGGCTTCGGCGGTCGGACTAGGTGCCGTTGCCTTGCCGCTACCGGCTCGGGCTGGCCAGGACGAAAAGGCCGCCAAGAGCAGCGCCGCTCCCACGCTCCAAGCCAGAAACATGCGAGTCTCCCTGGCCGCCTATTCCGTTCGGGATGAACTGAACTCAGGTCAGATCGACCTTTTCAATTTGATAGACTGGTGCAGCACCTTGAATCTGTCTGGGATAGAGCTCACCTCCTACTATTTCAACAAGGACTTCGATCGAAAATATCTGCAGCAGTTACGGCAGCATGCCTTTCGACAGGGCCTCACCGTGAGCGGCACCGCGGTCGGAAACAACTTCTGCCTACCTCCCGGGAAGGAGAGGGCCAAGGAAGTGGCTCAGCTCAAGCAGTGGATCGACCATGCCGCCGACCTCTTCGCTCCCCACATTCGTATTTTTGCCGGATCTCTCCCGGAGGGCGTCGAAAAAAAGACAGGTATCCAGTGGGTCGCCGACTCTATAAAGGGAGTACTGGAGAAAGCCTCAGAGAAGGGCGTGATGCTCGGTCTGGAAAACCACGGTGGAATCACGGCTCGCGCCGCCGACCATCTAGCCATTTGCGATGCGGTGGGAGAACACCCCTGGTTCGGCATCAATCTCGACACGGGAAACTATCGAACCGACCCCTACAAGGAACTGGCTCTGGCCGCACCTCGAGCCGTGAATGTCCAGTTCAAGGTCGAGGTTTATAAAGGGGAAGAAAAGGTTCCGACCGACCTGGAACGCCTTAGAGACATTCTGATCAAGGCAAACTACAAAGGTTGGGTCGCACTCGAGTACGAAGCCGCCGAGGACCCCAAGGTTGCCATTCCCAGGTATGCTGCTCAGTTGAAAGCGTTGTTCGAGAGCTGACCCGGGTGTAAATTTCAAGATACAAGATACAAACAAGTTCCAAACCCCAAGCACCAAACAGAGAATCCGCCTACCGTACCAGCGGCAACGATCGGGTTTAGCTGATCGAACCGAGCCCCCGCTACGCACACCCTGGAACCTTTTGGGGATTGGTGCTTGGTGCTTGTGATTTGTTTGTATCTTGAAATCTATTCACTAAACGCTGCATCGAAAGCCACTTCGGAACGCTTGAAGTCGATCTGCTTCGTGTAGGCTGCTGATTCCGCCGCTCCGTGTTCACGATCCATTCCCGCGTCTTCCCATTCCACCGAGAGTGGGCCCTCGTATCCGATCTCGTTGAGAGCCCGGATTATCTCTTCGAAGCGGATTCCACCCCTTCCCAGAGAACGAAAATCCCAGCACCGGTCTGGATGGCCGAAGGGCAGGTGTCCTCCAAAAACCCCGGCCCGGCAAGGTTCAGAGGACCAATAGACGTCCTTCATGTGGACGTGGAAGATACGGTCACAAAAAAGACGGATGAAGCCCACATAGTCGACATCTTGGTATCCCAGATGGCTTGGATCGTAGTTGAATCCGAATGCCGGGTGGGAGTTCAAGGCTTCGAGCGCACGTTGGCTGCTGGAGATGTCGAATGCAATCTCGGTAGGGTGTACTTCCAGCCCAAAACGGATGCCGACTTCCTGAAAGGTGTCAAGGATGGGTAGCCAGCGCGCGGCAAAGTCCTCATAGCCCTGGTCGTAAGTCTTGGGATCTGTGGGAGGAAAGGAATAGAGTAGATGCCAGATGCTGCTGCCGGTGAAGCCGTTCACCACTGCGACTCCCAGCCGGGCGGCGGCACGGGCCGTGTTCTTCATCTCTTCGGCGGCACGCTCCCGAACACCCTCGGGATCGCCGTCTCCCCACACGTGCGGCGGGAGGATGGCCTGGTGCCTGGAGTCAACGTTGTCACAAGTGGCTTGCCCGACCAGATGGTTGCTGATAGCAAAGCACTTCAGGCCATGCTGATTCAGCAGGTCCCAGCGCCCTTGACAGTAGTCCTCTTCTTGCAGCGCCCTGGTGACGTCGAAGTGGTCTCCCCAGCAGGCCAACTCCAGCCCATCGTAGCCAAAGTCCTTGGCCTTGGCGCACATCGTCTTGAAGTCGAGATCTGCCCACTGTCCGGTAAACAAGGTAACGGGTCGTGCCATAGCTCCTCCGGACCAGGAGAATAGCATAGGCGGCTATTCCTCACCACTGCCGGATACAGGTCATAGGGAGGGGTGGAATCCTTGTTGTGTGCACCGTACAAGATGGTATAATTACCAAGTGCGCTTGGCTGAAGCCAGGTGCTCGGGCAGTCCCCGGGGGCACCGAGAGCGAGGGTTGCCCTGCTAAATTGCTTCCTCCAAGGTGGTCACGAGCTAAAGCGACACCTCAGATAAGATAAGAAAGGACCCGATCATGACATTGCTTCTCGCGGCCATCTACGTTGCGGTTACCGTCCAGATTTCAAACCTGTGCACCACCATATACCTGCATCGATTTCTAGCCCATAGCGGGTTGAAACTGAAACCGGTGATTTCCGGCTTGATGCAATTCTGGCTCTGGTTCCACACCGGGATAAAGCCACGGCAGTGGGTCGCTGTCCATCGCAAGCACCACCAGTTCTCAGACGAACACGGAGATCCTCACAGCCCACGCTTAGAGGGCCTCTGGAAGGTCATCCTTGCCAACACCTACTTGTATCAGAAGGAAGCAGGCAACGCGGAGACGGTCTCCCGATACACCAGGGACATTGAAGAGACTTGGATCGAACGAAATGTCACGCGCCACGGCAATATTGGAATCGTGTTGGGTGTGGTCGCAGCGGTGCTCTTGTTGGGACCGCTAGCGGGTATTCTTGCCTTTTTGGTTCAAGCCGCCCTCTATCTCATACTCAATGGAATGATCAACGGCGCCTGCCATGTGCTTGGATATCGCAACTTCGACAACACCGCTACCAATATCCGCTGGGTGGCTCTATTGACGGCAGGGGAAGGACTACACAACAACCATCACCACTCGCCTTCCTCGGCGAAGTTGAGCCTACGGGCCAGTGAAATCGATCCGGCCTGGCCGGTAATCCGTCTACTTCAGTTTCTAAGGCTGGCGGAGGCCAGAAACCTCTTGCAGAAACTACCTTCGAACCCACTGCCTCAGCATCAAGACCAGCCTTCAGAGACCTGAGGAGCGAATCGGCTGATAGTTTGTGGCGCCGCAAAAGGGCCGAACCAAGAGTCCAGCAGCCATTGTAATCGGAATGGCGGGCGGAACCGCTGCCGGCAAGAGCGCCGTAGTCCAGGAAATCGTAAGAGGAGTTGGCAGCGAGTCGGTCGCTGTGATCGAGCACGACTCCTATTACCGCGACCAGAGCCGACTTTCACAGGAGCAGCGCCTCCAGTTCAATTACGATCATCCGGATGCGCTGGAAACTTCGCTGCTGATCGACCACTTGGGTCGGCTCTTGGAAGGCTACCCGGTCGAGGTTCCCACCTATAGCTTTTCCACCCACACCCGACTTCCGGCGACCCGGCAAGTCGATCCCCAGAAGGTCATCGTCCTGGTGGGAGTGTTGATCCTGGTCGACCCGGCCCTGAGGGAACTGCTGGACATTCGAGCCTATGTTGACGCCGATGAAGACACCCGGCTGATTCGCCGTCTCCGGCGCGACATGGCCCAACGGGATCGATCCTTGGACTCAGTCATCCAACAATACTTCGACACGGTCAAACCGATGCATCGGGAGTTCGTGGAACCGAGCAAACGCCATGCTCACGTGATCATTCCCGAGGGCGCCGAGAACCGCGTCGCCATCGATCTACTGGTCTCCAAGGTCCAGTCCGTGCTAGCCGGATGAGTGTGGATCAACCCTCTTCGCCGGACATCCTGGCGAGCAGGAATTTTCTCTGATCCAGGCTGAAGGCGATTCCCTTGGGACCCATCTCGTAGGGGATCTCGGAAGGAGAGTCGGCCCCCTCCAGGAGGCGTGCCCGGTTCTCTTCCAGGAGCTCTAGACGGTCCGGACTCAACTCAGCCACGCTGCGCTTCGTGGGATCCAGGATCAGTGGCGTCCCGAGATTCGGGCTGGTGATAAGGAAAACCGCTGAATCGTCTGATTCGTAGACTCGACCGCCGGGAATCTCCTTGCCATTGGAGGTGAGTCGGAAATTGAGACTCACCGTGAAAACCGCTTTTTCACCGATAGATCGGAGCTCGACGGCGGCCCTCAGGAAAGGCAGATCGGGGTTGCGTGCGACCCAGACGACCGTCCCCAGGGCGACGACGCCTGAGATCCCCAAACGGGCCCTGGGCAGGCGACGCCCCATCCCAGGACGGTACCAGAAGGCCAGCAAAAGCGCCGGTAACAGCAGCAGCAGATCCTGCCAGAAAGCTTCCGCGGGAGTCCGCTCGATGAGACTCCCGAAACAGCCACAGTCTTCAGGATTCCGAAGACCCTGGGCTACCAACCAATAGTTTCGACCCGTCAGGCCCAGAAAAAAGACGACCAGCAGGGAGGTCGGAATCAGGATCCAGAGGTTGCGAACTCCCAGCAGGAGGGCCACGCCCAGCCCAGTCTCGATTGCTAGCGCAATCAGCGTCACTGTGGTGGCAGAGAACAGGAAGTCCAGACCCTCCAATTGGATCTGGTCCACCAGGCCGGCCGGATCGACGGCTTTGGCCCCGGCCGCAGCTAGAAGCACGACACCGAGGAAAGTCCCGCCGATGGAACCGACGAGCTGTTTGCGGGGGGAGGAAGACTCCGTCATGGTGGGGCTGACTTCTACTGGACGGTCTCTTGCAAGAGCCCTAACCGTCTGACGTTGAGTGTACCACAACAGGTGGCAGTCTCAGCCCCGGGCGTTGAGCCCCTTGCGCGGCAACGTTTCCCTCTCCTCAGCTTGCGTGGTACCATTCCGGGAGTGACGATGAGACCCGCCAGGCTGCCGATCCAGCTGCTGATACTGCTTGTGGTTTCCTTCTCTTTGGGCTGCGGCGAAGAGAAGCCAGACCCGTTCGCTAGAGCGCAGAACGTCGAGGGGTTCGCCAAGCTTGAGAAAAAGCTGGCCAAGCTTGAACGGAATCATTATCAGGTCTGGGGAGTCGAGGACGACCATGGCGTGCTGAAAGTGAACGTCGTCTTGAAGCCTCCCACCCAGGATCCAGCCGAGGTCAAGAGGCTTACCCTGAACACTCTCTTCGATCTGCAGACGATCGTAGGCACGGATCTGAACCTCAGCGCCTGGACCTACACCGAGCCGGAGGGCGAGCTGTTGGGAATGTCTTTCTATTCCTCGCTCACCGAGCAGTCGCACTTCAAAAGCGCCTCAGAGATGCCCACACCTTAGGGCAGCCTCCGGTGCCGGAGGTTTAACGCCTGTGATTACGGGTGCTGGACACCCTTAACGAATTGCCGACCCGGGTGCTTGTCGTCCAGAGGGCCTTCGAGGTGGCCGGGACCTCGAGATGGATCAAACCGCAATGCTAACTCAAATCATTCTTGCTTCAGCGCTAAGCTTCACCCTGGCGGCCCCGCAGGGGGAAAACACGAAGGATCTCCGGGTCTTCGTGGATGAGATCGTTGAGGACATCGAATCGCGTGATGGGTACTCCTTCCAGGTGAAGTGGCATAAGCAGGCGACCCTTTACAGCCTCGGGTTCCTTTTTCCTTTCGATCGGGCGGAGGTGAGCTCCAATGACTGGTTGAAGATGTGGCTGGATTTCTACAGTCGGATCAACAAAATCGATTTCAAGGAGACGGCCTTCAACTTTCGCCGGATCGGTGAGGTGGGATTGGTGTGGGGATTGGCCAGAATTGAAGTCGATCGGAAGGGCTCCACCGTTTCCGTGGAACGACTCCGCATCACCCTGAGTCTGATCAGAGAAGACGGTTTCTGGAAGCTGCTGAGCTGGCACGATTCGCCGGTCTCCGAGTGATGATCATCCGCCTGCTGGTTACCGGAAGCGGAATGAGTAGATATCCGCATCCTTCATTACGAACCTGAGTCGGATGGGGCGACAATGGATGCCGTCCTGGCTGCGGGCGTAGAGCGTGGTCGTTCTGCGAGCGGGAACGGGCCTTCGGGTCCGGCCCTGGTAGTACATGTGATAGGTGTCGCCATCCTGGATCACCGAGAGCCCGTAGCCGGTGTCTCCTTCCCAGGGACGATCCAACTTCAGGACCGTTTCGGCCGGCTCCGGGTGGTGAAGTTGCAAGCGCGTCCCTACCAGGCGCTCGAGGAGCGAATGATCCACAAACAGCTCCCTCCGGCTCCCGATGTCGGTGACCGCCGAGGTGTCCTGGGCAAGACCTGAGCGGGTTGAGGCGGTCGGTAGGCCGACCAAGAGGACCGGGAAAAAGCAACTTCGAGAAACGATTGGATTGATCATCACTCGGATCCTCAAGAAAGCTCCCAATAGGAACCCTGGATACTCGTCGAGAGTGATCCCCTCTTTGAGACTTCTCTGAATCGAGCGCCAATCGGGCTCGCCGTGGACCAGGATCTCATCTACGCCGGAGAGCAGATCCGAGGACTTTAGCTGTTGGATGTAGCCCTGGATCCGGGAGAGGAAAAAGCTCCGGTTCCATGAAGTGATCCACTGAGATCGCCAGGAAGAAATGACCGGTGTTCTGAGATTCTGATGGATCCGGGTCGGGACTGATATCCCTGCCGAAAAGGGTCCAGAAGATTGTCCACCACCAGCTTCGAATCAGACTCCCGCAGGCCGGCTCGTACCAGGATGGTTTGAGCGAATTCCCTCAGGTCCTTGGCCGCCGCCCGTCGGCCCGTCTTGTCTGAGTTTCCCATTGATCTATCTCTCCTCCCGGACCCATACTCCGTTCACTGTCGCTAGAGATAGCGCCTTGGGCACTTGGCAACCATGGTGTACTTCGGGTCGACCATGTTCCCGAGCCTCATCTGTCCAACCTGACCTAGAAAGTGGTAGGCCTTCATTCGATCAAACCCGTAGTCGGCAACCATCCAATCGATCAGTTCTACCCAGGCAATGCGGGCGGCGGCTTCGAGAGGACGCGCGCTTCCGGCCACCATGATGAACTCGTCGCTGACGATTCGAGGCCAGTTGATCTTGCTGTCCTTCTGCAGATCGAAGCTGACGATCACCTTGGCCGGAACCTCCAGGGCGACCCCTGTGAGCTCGCCGTCGCCTTGGCTGGCGTGGGCGTCACCGGTGAAGAAATGCGCTCCCGGGACCAGGACGGGAAACAAGACCTCGTTACCGGGCCGGGTCTCGACGCAGTCCATGTTGCCGCCGTAGTAGTCGGGAGTCAGGGAGTTCACGGCCTCAATCTCGGGCGCCACACCCATCGTTCCCAGAAAGGGGTCATAGGGAATCACCCGGCGCTCATCGAATCGGATCCCATCCTCCTCAATTGGGAGGAACAGCCATTGCTCTTCCAGCGCCGGCTGGAGTTTTGGGTCCAGCGGGGTCGAGGTTAAACCACCAAAGTAGGGGATTGTGCCGGTCACGGCGTGGTCGCGGGTGGGTGTGATTTCGTGGATCCTCACTACCAGGGTATCACCCGGTTCGGCACCTGAGACGAGTATGGGACCAGTCTGAGGATTCAGGAATGGGTAGGTACAGACATCGGTAAACTGCTTCACCTGTGGCGTCATCTTGTTCTCGAATGCGTCCAAGGTATGGATGCAAACCGTTTCTCCCGGTTCCACCGTCGCGATCGGCGGATGAGACGGCGAATAGGTGTAGCAATAAGGCCCAGTTTGATGGATTTCACGCATGTTAATGTCCACTCCTCTCGATCAGAAACTCGGCGTTTAGTGCGGTCGATTATTCACCAATTGCTGCCACCGAGCAAACCTCTCGCACCGGTCCTTGATGGCGGCTATCCAGGCTCGTACAATCGCGACACAGAAACTTCATCAAAGAGGAGAGCGAGAGAATGGTAAGAACCTGGATTTCAGACTGTGTTCCGATCTTGCTTCTGATCGGATCCGTTACGACATCGATGGGACAGGACGTCGAGTCGCGGCTGGCGCGGATGCCCAGGCCCTGGGAAGGGGAGAAGGTCCACCGGGTGACTCTGGACGAGTACCAGGCCACAATGGAGTACTGGCAGAAGCGTCATCCGAAGATCCTGCAGGTGGAGGTGGTGGAGCGTTCGGCCGAGGAACACCCCGTCTATCTTCTCAAGATCACGGATTCCTCCGTATCGGACGAGGACAAGCAGGTGGCACTGATCACGGCGATGCACGGGGGCGCGGAACGATCCGGGTCCACAACGACTCTGCATCTGGCCGAGTGGCTGCTGGGCGACGATCCAGAGGCGGCCGAAATGCGCCGGCGACAGATCCTCCTGGTGATGCCCATCATCGATCCCTACGCCTTCTTCGAGGGGCTTCGCTCCCGAAACTCCGCAGGGATCCGTTCCTACCAAGGAGGAGGAGCCGAGAACTGGGACCTGGAGACCCTGACCTATCGGAAGCTGGACCAGGCTCCCGAGATCAAGGCGTTCCTGCGTGTCGTCGACCAATATCAGCCCGACGCCTACGTGGATCTTCACGGAACCGGGCTGCAGTCCTATCCGGAGGAAAAGGTTGGCGATGGGAAACGCTATCAGGGGCAAACGATGTTCGAAGTGACGGGCTCGGCCTACTCCAACTTCGCCCTTCGCCCCTGGGACTGGAGAATCAGCGAGGCCATGATCCAGGCAGGTCTGGATGCAGGCTACCCCTCGGACCGCTACGAAGCCGACGCCCAGCGGGGATTCTGGGTTCCGGGGCTCGAAGTGTTGGCAGACCGGCTCTGGACCGGCCGGCCGCTGTTCTACACGGCCCAGTACGCCTACATCCGCTACCACACATTGCTCACCGTACTGGAGATCGGCTGGGAGCAGAGCGGAGCGGAGCGGGTCAAGGGGCTGCTTCGGCTGGGAAACCGTCCCTGGCAGGGTGAGCCCTACTCGGGCTACCCTGTGGATCGGGTCAAGTCCTATATAGGGCACTTCGTGACGTCCTGGGGCAGGACGGCCCGAGAGCGGCGACGGAGTCGCGTCGAATTATGGGAGAAACAGGCCGGCTTTACCCAGGCCGTGCTCTATCCGCAAACCGACGGTCGGGACACCTACATCGTTGCCGTGGATGAGGAATCTGCAGGGATCCTCGATGCCGAACCGAAGCTCTTCCTGTCGAATCTGGACCGGTTTTCTTATGTCGATCAGAAGGCGGTTGAGAGCTTCGCCGCGATGGGACCAGAGGTCCTGATGAGTATCTCCAAAGCCAAGGGGCGAGGGGGGGCTGGGGGGCGGGTCCAGAACGGTCTGGGACTTCGTCTACGCTTACCCTATCGGAATCCCGAGCTGTTGGACGTGCGGCTCAACGGCCACCTTTTGGAGAAAAGCGTGCGCGACGGCTACCAAAGCTGGTATGCCAACGGTTTCACCCAGGTCCAGATCCACGTTCCGCCGGAGAAGGCTCAGAAAACCAGTCTGTTCATCGTGACTGTAGGGTACGTTCCGGATGAGAAACGCGAGTACGGCTGGATTCCACCTCGCGAGGTCCTGGAAGGCCTGAGTGGCGGCCGTTGAAATCCCATCGCTGCTGTGCAGGAAGAATTGGTCGCAGTCTTCGCCTTTATAATCGAGGTCAATCCCAACGGGATTGCGTATTTCAGCCCAGGGTTTCCCAACCCTGGGGCAACGATGCCACCCTTTGGATTTCAACCCGGACAGGGTTGCGTACACCAGGGGTGCAGAACCTGATCGAAGGGACACCATCGAATACCAACGAAAGGGGACGGGGTAGATTGTGCTTCTGTCCGGCTCTCTCCACGCTAACTGGCTTCATGTTGCTAGCGGCTCAAGTCGTTCGTGGCTCTGTTCGGACCGGCTTGATTTTTTTTGGACGCCGGGTGGTGGGAAGCATCGTGTGCCGGTCAGCACTCAGCCCTTCGGGGCCATTCCAGTAGATCGCACTGTCGATGGTGTGGACGCCGTCCTTGACGTGATTGTGGACGATCACCTCGGGATAGCCATCGCGGTTCAGTTCCAGCGTCTGGACTCCGGACGACGACTCTGCAGGCAGATCGGTCCGGTTCTGGTTGCTGTATGAGTACCTCTCGACTTGCCGAAATATCAGTAATGCGACATCCCGCAACAGGTGTAGTAGTATCGCCTGCCGAAAGGACAAAGACCATGTTGTTCTCCAAAACCGCCTCCAGACTGGGGCTCGTTCTAGCTGTCGGATTGCTGTCAGGGTGCGCCTCCGAGGCTCCGCAGAAGTCTCAAGAGAGCCTGGAACCGATGTCCAATTGGCCACCCCGAATCATCTACAACACCGATGGGACCTGGGCCTTCAACTACCTGCACCGTCGCGATCCGAAGGACCTGACCATCGTCCTGGACGCTCTGGCCGGAAAGGGCATCGACGTGATATCGGTCCTGGTCGGGATCGACGACGACCTCTCCTGGCGACACAGTTCCCACGGCTCCATGTGGGGAGAAAACGTCCAGGACTGGAATCCGGATGGGGACGCCCACCTCGACTCGGTCGGCGGCATGAACATGAGTCACGTGGAGCTTCTTCACAAGAACCTGGCCGCCATCCAGGAGGATGGTCGCGACTTGATGAAGATTCTCGTAGAACGGGCTCATGGACATCAGATGGGCATCTTTGCCTCCTTCCGCATGAACGATGCCCATGTGAGCTACGAGGACCGCGGCTGGTACGGACGCTCCAAGATGAAGCTCGAGCGTACCGACCTTCTCATCGGCTCAACGGTCGAACGCTTCTCGGCTGGGCGTGCCGACGAATGGAATTTTGCCTGGCAATGGGACTTCGCCCACCAGCAGGTCCGGGATCGTTTTCTGGGTCTCTTCGACGAGGCCCTGACCCGCTACGACTTCGATGGCCTGGAGCTGGATTTCTCCCGTCAACCCAACTACTTCAAGGGCGGCGAGGCCTACAAGCACCTGTCAACCATGACCGAGTTCATTGGAAAGGCACAGGATATCGTCCACCGCCACCAGTCCGACAAAGGCCGGGAGATCAAGCTGACGGTTCGGGTCCCCCCCAGCATCGATCAGACGATCACCATGGGCCTCGATTCCGAAGCCTGGATCCGACAGGGACTGATCGATGCGGCCATCCTCAGCTCGGTTGGCTATTGCGACCAGCGGATCGATATCGCGAGGGCGGTGGAAGCCGCCAAAGACAGCAAGGTCCTGATCTACACCGGTTGCGACACCAGAACGCACAGGAGCTCACCCTACAACGGTTACGAGGGAAGCCCGCCGACGATTCCGCGGGCCGCTGCTTTGAACGGATACCGGCAGGGCGCGGCGGGGTTCCACTTGTTCAACTATGACTACCGGACTCACCGACCGAACCCCGCTCCAAAGGGCGAGTCTTTGATCGCCGAGACTCCTATCAATACCTGGGCCGGACACTTCACCAGCGCCGATCTCGGGGCCTTCGCTGAGTTGGCGAGTGTGGAGGCTCTGACCAGACTCGATCGGTGCTACTACGCGGCCACCCGTGAGTTGAACCATCACGGAGACTACCCACCCCAGGTACCCTACAAGCTCTCCACGATCGGACGTGGGGCAGGTCCTGCCAATGCCATCCGGATCCGGGTGGACGACGATATCCCCGGCGGTCTAGCGGACGGGAGGATCAAGAAGATCGAGCTGCGCCTGCGCTTTACCAACACCCAGAAATCCTTCGATCGGATCCGTTGTGAGGTCAACGGCACCCAGGTCGATCTGTCCTCAGCCACCACCATCAAGAACTTTCGGGGCCAGGAATGGCTGGTGCTGGAAAACCCACCCGTAAAGAATGGTATCAATACGATCCTGCTGGCCCTCGAAGGCATGAAGACCCCAGCCGAGTACACCGGGCGGGGCGGCCCCTGGCCCACGATTCACAACTGCGAGATCATCGTCCGGTGCGAGGATTGATTACTCCAAACCAGAGTTCCTAAGCTGAAACTTCATTCGCAGAAGTAGCTTTGGCCTCCAGGCCGAAGTCTTATTCTTCTGAGCCTTTGGCTCGGACGGCGGCCTGAAGACCACCGCTACGCCGGACCCAAAGTTTCTTTCTCGAATAGGGCCAGCGCTACTGCCCAAATTCCGAGGAAAGAGCCGGACAACAGCAAAATCTCCCCTACTCCAGCTGCAGCGTCCAGACGTCGTTGAAATGATCCTTGGCTGCTCCGATCGTACAACCTCCCAACAACCAGATCTTGTCGTGGAGTACGACCCGTGGCCGACGCTGGAGCAGGTAGAGGTGATCATCAAGTGCGAGGTGGAGGGCTAAGAGCAGTGAGCAGTGAGCAGTACCGGATTGCTGTGGGCCAACAGCGCCGCAACTCAGTGGCCTGCAAGTTGGTTTAGCGGCACCCAGCGGATCGTCTCGGTAACCCCCTCAACACTACTTGAACCGAAGGGAATACAGATCAGCATCCTTCATGATGAAACGTAAGCGGATCGCTCGGCCGGCCAACCTCTTCAGCGGCTCCCTAGAGGTCGCTGCAGAGTGGGCCCGTTTCCACTTAACCACTGCATCGATTTTGTCACCCCAGATTAGAGGCGACTCCTCTAATCCAAACCCCGGCATCGGATTTCCTTCCGAATCCTGAATCTCCACTCGGATACTTCCTGCTGCAGAGGTCGAATAATTCAGGAGCAGGTTCGTCCCCTCGAAAATCAGGGGCTTGGTCAAAAGCTCGCCGCCACTGTAATCAGCATGAACCGAAACGAACCCGTCCGTGCGCAAGACCATCCTCTCCAGGTGGACGCTGGGGAAATTGTAATTGCGAACCACGTAGAGCGAGATTTCATCGGAGGCTGTCGGATGAACCCCCACGGCCACCAGGTTGTTCCGATGAGTCCAGTTTTTCTTGTCACGTCCGGGACGAATGAAGCCTTCCATGAACCGGCGGTCCCAATGAAGTCCGTCTCGGCTGCTCAGAAACACGGCCTCGGAGGCACCCGGAGAAGGGGTATCGTGGAAACGCTGCCTCCAGGGCTGAAAGCGCTTGGGAAACGCCAGGTAGATGTGGGGAGCTCGAAAATAGGGCGTGGTCCCGTTAGTGTAGAGGTGTTCGGTGGGCGCATCGCCGAAATCGGCCCATTGGGGGCTGCTCCAGTTGACGAAATCATCGGAGCTGGCGAACTTGAAGCTCCGGTTTCCGTAGTTCCCTGCCAGACTCCCCCGCGGGCGATAGGCCGGGCCCTTAGCCCTGGGATGAGAACCTCTATCAGAGTCACGGAAGACGATGGTGTATCGCTTCCGGAAGGAATCCCAGAAGACGACATTTAGGGCGTCGAAGGCATTTGCATGCAGCCCTTCCTCGATCAGCGATTTCTGTCCTTGTAGCTCGGTCCAGTGAAGTCCATCGGGTGAAACAAGGGGGACCAGGGGATAGCTACTTCCACCCACGGCCTTGTAACGCTGGGAGGCCGGGGCCTTTGGGTTTCCATCCTTGAAAACGTACATGCAATCCGTGATCTTCTGATCGCCCGGCTTGTCTATCCAGACGATGCTGTTGGCCTTGGATCCCTCGAATTCGTGGATTCCAAGATCCGGCCGCTCCCAATGGATCCCATCCTCGCTTTCGGCGTAGGAGATGGTGAAGGGATGGTCGATCCCCACCTTCTCTCCCGGCTCGAGCAGCGACTTCTGGACGTAATCGGGAGAGTTGCTTCCCCGATAATACATACGATAGCGATCGTCGTCCTTGAGGATGTTGACGTAGAAGCTGGTGTTGCCCTCCCAGGGTTTGTTGAAATGAAGAACCTTTCCTGCCGACTGAGGGGAGTGGAGTGTCAACTCGACACCGGACATCTCCTCGACGAGAAAGTCATCCACAAAAAGCTCCAGTCTCGACCCTACGTCAATCGTCTCTTCGTGGTGTTCTGCCACAACTGCTGTTTGACCGAGACTCAAACTCAAGCCAACCAGGGCAAGGATCCTCTTGGACATTCGCTCCTACCTTTCTCAGGGGCCAATAGGGCACCTGCTGAAGCCTCAGCGGCGACTACTCGACGCGGCCCGCCAAACTATACAAGAGCCCTCGTCAACGATCCACCGATTGTCTCAAGAGTATAATGGGACCGGCGTCTTGGTGTGGGCGGCAGACTTCGAATATTCTGGGATCTATGAGCGGGACCTTTCGTGTCCTCGAGTTGTTTTGTGGGATCGGTGGATGTGCTGCGGCGCTGGGCGACGCGGCCTCAATAGTGGCAGCCGTGGACATCAATCACAATGCTCTCAAGGCTTACGGACACAACTTCTCTCACACCAGAATGGCCTGCTCGATAGAGTCCATTCCTACTGAGACCCTTCAGCACTGGCAGACCGACCTATGGTGGCTTTCCCCGCCCTGCCAGCCTTATACAAAGCGAGGTCAGAGGCGAGACCTGGAGGATCCTCGAGCCGCATCTCTCCTGGCTCTGATCCCCAGGATCGGCGAGGTCCGCCCGGCTTATGTGGCTCTGGAAAACGTCCCCGGCTTTCGCCACTCGAGAGTCTACGACAGGTTGATGACCCAGCTCCGACTTAGAGGCTACACCGTTCGAGAAAGCTCTCTCTGTCCTACCGATCTGGGATTGCCTAACCGCCGCCGCCGATTCTATCTGGTAGCATCACGCAAGGAGCTATTTTCCTGGGCCCGACCTCCGGTCGATCGCTTTTCGGTCCGGAGTATCCTGCAGAAGCAAGTGGATCCTGGTCTGGGGGCACCTGCGATCGTCCTCCAGAAGTATCGGCAGGCCATTCACGTTGTTTCCAGGGACGAGAACCAGATTACCAATTGTTTTACGTCTGCCTACGGCCGATCCTATGTTAGAAGTGGGTCCTACCTTTCCGAGGACGGCCGCATCCGCCGCTTCTCGCCGCAAGAGATATTGAGGATTCTGGGATTCCCTTCCAGATATCGGCTTCCGCCCAATCTCTCGTTGCGTCAGGCGTGGCCATTGGTGGGCAACAGCCTCTGCGTTCCCGCGGTTCGTCACATTCTATCCTGCATTCCGGAGCTGCGGACTTTGGGGCGAGGCCCAGGCGAACGAGCGCCACGATTCAAATAAGCGGGGCAGCACTGCTTCTCGTATAATGTCGAGTTGGAATGATTGCGCAACTGACCGGGACCCTTGTAGAGAAGGAGGCGGACCGTGTCGTGGTGGACATCCACGGCGTCGGGTACGAGGTCTCGATCCCCTTCTCGACCTACTACGAGTTGGGCGAGGCGGGCGAGACTGTCACACTCCAGATCCATACTCACGTGAAGGAGGACGTGCTTAGCCTCTACGGCTTCTCGGCAGTCAAGGAGAAACGGCTCTTCACACGTCTCATCCAAGTCTCCGGAATCGGTCCCAAGCTGGGTATTACCATCCTGTCAGGTCTACCCGCGGACGAGTTGATTCAGGCAGTCATGGGCGCCGATGTGCTGCGACTCAATGGCATCCCGGGGGTGGGGAAGAAAACCGCTGAGCGAATCGTCCTGGAGATGCGCGACAAGGTTGCGGGCCTCGTGTCCGATGAGGACGAAGCCGTAGCGGGCGGAGTTTCGGGGTCGCTGCAACGGGACGTCGTATCAGCCTTGGTCAATCTGGGCTATTCCAAACCGGTAGCGGAGAAGGCCGTTACTCAAGTGCTCAACGAGGATCCAACGGATCAATTCGAGACCCTGCTGCGCAAGACCCTGAGGAAGACCTCTACCTGATACCCGCTGCAGCACTTGTCCGGCAGCCCGCCTTAGTACACTGGAACGTACTCAGGATTCAGAATGGAAGAGGAACGCATCCTGGATCCGTCCCACCGAGAGGACGAGGGCAACTACGAAAACGACCTGCGTCCACGACTCTTGAAGGATTTCGTCGGACAGGAGAAGATCAAGGAATCGATGGCGATCGGGATCGAGGCGGCCCGACATCGGCGCGAGGCCCTCGATCACGTCTTGCTATTCGGTCCTCCCGGCTTAGGAAAAACCACGCTTGCGCAGATCATCGCCAATGAGCTGAATGTCAATTTCCGCTCAACTTCGGGGCCTGCAATCGAGAAGCGCGGAGACCTCGCCGCCATCCTCACGAACCTTGAAGAGAGCGATGTTCTGTTCATAGACGAGATTCACCGCCTGCATCCGGCCGTTGAGGAGATCCTCTACCCCGCGATGGAGGATTTTCAGATCGACATCATAATTGGCGAGGGGCCAGGTGCCCGCTCGATCAAGATCGATATCCCACGGTTCACTCTGGTAGGGGCAACCACCCGGACCGGATTACTGACTTCTCCGCTGAGAGGTCGTTTCGGGATCATTCAGCGCCTCGATTTCTACGATCACCGCAGCTTGACCACAATCGCCCGGCGTTCGGCTGGCCTCTTGTCCATTGAGATTGATTCGGAAGGAGCGGTTGAAGTCGCGCGTCGCAGTCGGGGCACACCCAGAATCGCGAATCGCCTCTTGAGGCGGGTCCGCGACTACGCCCAGGTTCGCGCCGATGGAAAGATCGATCACAAGATCGCTTGTCAGGGACTGGAACTGATGAACGTAGACCGCTTCGGCTTCGATGAAATCGATCGAAAGCTGCTGCTTACCATCATCGAGAAGTTCGATGGGGGCCCCGTGGGCGTCAACACGCTTTCAGCGGCAATCAGCGAGGAAAAGGACGCCATCGAGGACATCTACGAGCCTTATTTGATTCAAAACGGGTTCCTGACCCGAACCCCCCGCGGGCGTGTGGTTACCCGACTCGCCTATTCTCACTTGGGTATCGAACCCAGGACCGCTCAAAGAGGTCTTTTTGCCTCCCCCAAGAACCCCAGCGACTAGCACGGATTCCTACCCGCCTAACCTCAATCCTCGTTGATCTAGGGTTTCCCCTCCAGGTATCATAGCCAGCGTGGTAATCGGCGCTCATGAGCCCGGCTTGGAGCAGAAGATCAGGGCACTCCAGGACTCCGTCGAGAGAGTCATCAAGGGGAAATCGGAGGCGGTAGAACTCGCGCTGGTCACTTTGCTGGCCCGCGGACATCTGCTCATCGAAGACGTCCCCGGAACCGGGAAGACGACTCTCGCTCACGCCCTGGCCCGTTCCTTCGACTGCACCTTCCAACGCATCCAGTTCACCAGCGACCTTCTTCCTTCGGATCTGACCGGAGTTTCGATCTTCAATCAGGTCGAGCAACAGTTCGAATTCCGAAAGGGCCCTCTGTTCGCCAATGTAGTTCTCGCCGATGAGGTGAATCGGACGACCCCCAAGACTCAGAGCGCTCTTCTGGAAGCGATGAGCGAGGGCCGGATTACCGTCGACAGTCATACCTACTCTCTACCCCAACCTTTCATGGTGATCGCCACCCAGAATCCGGTGGAGTACCACGGCACCTATCCCCTGCCGGAATCGCAATTGGATCGGTTCCTGATGCGCATCCCGATGGGCTATCCCAACCAGTCGTTTGAGGAGGAGATCCTACGGTCCCAGATCACCTACCACACGGCGGAACTGCTGGAGCCGATCCTGACAACCCAGGAAATAGTCCAGGGTCAGCAGGAAGTCGAGCAGGTAACCGTGCAGCAGGTCCTCCTGAAGTACTTGATGGCCTTGGTAGCTGCCACCCGAGAGAGTGAGTTCCTGGCCCTGGGAGTCAGCACCCGGGGCGCAATGGCTCTTTATCGGGCAAGCCAGGCCATTGCCTTCCTGCGAGGACGAGATTACGTCACACCGGATGATGTGAAAGGTCTGGCGGTCCCCATCTTCGCGCATAGGGTTCTGGTCAGTCCCAAGTACTCTTCTCCCCTGGAAAAAAGCCAGGAGGTCAGGGGCATCATCGAGGATCTGGCAGGCCAGGTCCAGGTTCCCTTCTGATGATTGGGCGAGCGCTCTGGTCCTTTCGAACCCGCGAGTATCTCGGGTCGCTTCTCCTCTTGCTTTTTGCCCTGGTTCTCGCCGCGATGAGCGCCTATGCCAGGCGGAGTGGTGAGTTCCATGCCGGAGCCTTCCTCGGACTGGTGGCCCTGATCTTTGCCTCACTCCTTTGTTTCACCCTGGTCCCCCAACTGCTGGCCCGACTCAGATTGGGCTTCCGCAATCGCATTCATGTCTTGTCATTGACCCGCCGAGGAGCGCTGTTTCTTTTTCTGGTGATCGGCCTCGTCTTTTCCACTCTGAACACCGGGAACAATCTCTTGATCCTGGTGCTCTCATTCCTCTTTGCCGCGCTGCTGGTCTCGGGATTGCTCTCAGATCTGATCCTGCAGAAGCTCACAATCTCTCTCAGTACTCCTGAAAAGATCCACGCCTTGCAGGATGTCGTCTGCCTGGTGACGCTACACAATCTGAAACGCTACTTCCCAGCTTTCGCCCTCGAACTGAGGAGTCGGCAGGAAGATCCTCGCGCACGTTCCCACCCGGGTGATTTTTTCGTTCAGGAGAAGAACTTTCCCTACATTCGAGCGAGAGAAAATTTGACCTTGAAGCTGCGATGCAGCTTTCGGCGCCGAGGTGTCTATCCGGTCGAAGGATTCGATATCAGGACCAGTTTCCCCTTTGGATTCTTTTCCCGCAGGAGAAAGCTGGAAACTCAAGGGCGCATTCTGGTCTATCCGGCTCTTTCCGATTTGAAGTCTCTGTTCGTCCTCTACCCTCATTTGCAGGGGATGGACGAACTCAACCAGCCCGGCTTTGGCAGCAGCCTCTACAACATTCGTCAGTATCAGGATGGGGACAGTGCGCGCCACGTCGACTGGAAATCGACGGCGAAGTTGAACCATCTCATGGTGAAGGACTTTGCCAGGGAAGAACAGAGTGTGATGAATCTATTCTTCTCCTCGTATCTGCCCCAGCGATCGGCCTTCGCCTTGGAGCGGTTCGAAAAGGCCCTTTCCTATTTGACGTCTCTCGCAGACTACTATTGGAAGCAAGGGAAGTCTTTCCGGTTCGTTTCAGAGAACTGCGAAGTCAGGGTGAGCGAGCGGAGAAGTGATTTCGAGGAACTGATGAAGTACCTGGCATGCGTCCAACCCTCGAAAGAGGATAAGGTTGCTGAGCTATCACTGGTCCCTCCGTGCGTCCTCTTTGTCGCCGGAGAGGCCCCGGTGCCTCCAGGGATTCCCACCGTCGACTATCTGCAGTAGAGATGAGGAGAATCAACACCTACTTCCCAGGATCGACGATCGTGGCTGCCCGGAGACAGACACCGAGACTCATTGTGGGACTCTCACTCGAACCGGAGGCAGGATGAGCTTCGAGAAAAGCTTCAGGCTCGCAAGCTACGCTCTACTCTTATCCGGTTTTCTGACACTTCTGGGAGCAGACGGCAGCAGCGCGCTTTCTTCGGTCTTCTATCTGGCTGCCATCGCCTTGAGCTGGTCCTGGCCTGAGCGAGACCTGTCCGGCGCTCGCCAGGCCATAGTCTTCGTCCTTTCGCTAGCTGTCTTCGCCCTGGATGCATCGTTCTACTCAGGCTTCGTCGCTGCCACAGTCCACCTCTTGATGCTGATCAGCCTGGTAAAACTCTTTGCCCGGAAGCGCGATCGGGACTACCTTTTGCTCTACTTTATTTCCTTTGCCTACGTGCTCGTCGCTTCCACTTTCACCATGTCGGTCGTTTTTCTGATCAGCGCGTTGGCCTACCTTTTCTTCGCGATCCTCGCTCTGACTCTCTTCGAGAGCAAGCGGGCATTCGACGAGAACTGTGCGGTGAACTTCCCGCTGCGTGGATATCTGAGCACGGCCACACTCATCACAATCCTGGTCGTTCTGGTTTCGATTCCGATCTTCGTGGTGATACCTCGGGGAACCCTGGGCGTCCTTCGGGCACCCAATCAGACCGCACTCCAGCTCAGTGGGTTCTCCAAGAACGTCAGCCTGGGAGATATGGGCGAGATTCTAATCAACACAAGCGTGGTCATGCGGATCAAGGTCGATACGGCACCGGAAAACCTGCCTTTCGATCTCAAATGGCGGGGAGTCGCCTTCGATCGCTACGATGGAAAGGGCTGGTCCCGTACCAGGGGAGTCCGTCGAATCCGCCGCAACGACCAGTATCATGGATTCCTGGTCGCTCACGATAGCCGCCGGCAAGAAGAGTTCCTGGTTCGACAAACCATATACCAGGAACCGTTCACCAACGTGATCTTCGGTGTACCCGAAATCATCTTGATCTCGGGCAGTACCGGTCGTTCTTTTGTTCTGAGGGATGGTAATGATTCTTTTAGCACTGGCGGCATTCAGCCGGTTAAATACACTGTCTTCTCGGATCTGATCACCCGAAGGGAGCGCCTGAGCCGTCCCCTCCAAGGTGAGTACGCCGAAGATGTCAGGCAGTTCTACCTTCAACTTCCCGCTCTTCATCCGGAGATTGCTCGACTAGCGTTCGAGCTGACAGGGAAAGAGACGAATCCGGTCGCCAAGGCCTTCACCCTAGAGCGGTTCTTGAAGGAACGGTATGAGTATTCCCTCGAGAATCGATCCTCCCTGGCGCAAGATCCCCTTTACGATTTTCTATTCGTCACCAGGGAAGGACATTGTGAGTACTTTGCTACGGCCCAGGCGGTGATGATGCGGACTCTCGGGATCCCTGCTCGTGTGATCAATGGCTTTCGGCGGGGAAACTTCAACCGATGGAGCGAGCATTTTATCGTGCGACAGTCTGATGCTCACAGTTGGGTAGAGGGCTATTTCCCGGGAATGGGCTGGGTGGAGTTCGATTCCACCCCGGTGTTGCCGGGCAGCGATCCTTTTCTCCTGACCTGGACCGCCGGCCAGTTCCTGGATGCAATTGAGGTCTTTTGGACTGATGTAGTTACCTTCGATCACCTCAAACAGTACGGCTTCTTTCAGGCTCTCGGAGAGGAATTCCGTGAGGCCTGGTCTCGAACCTGGGAAAAGAGTTTGGAGCTGGGACAGGTGGCCCGGTACTGGCGGGGTCGACTCTCCTCCAGCAGCTTCCTTCTCGTTCTTTCCCTGTTGGCAGCGGCGCTGGCGGCTACTATGTTAGCTCGCCGCTATCGCAGCTACCTGGGCCTGATCTGGAAACAGCGGGTTCTACGCCATGAGGACTGGGAACTGGCACCTCACTACTATCTGGAACTCCTCAAAATTCTGGGCCGCCGCGGCTTCACCAAGGGTGCCTCTGAAACACCCGGTGAATTTGCCAAACGCATCCGCCCAGAGGTTGAGAGCTCCATACCTGATCGCCTGACAGAACTCTACTACCGCAACCGCTTCGGCAACCATCAATTGGAATCCAACGAAATCTCGCAGATCTACTCCTCTCTTCGACGATTGCGGGCAGGAACAGGTTAGGCTTTCCCTGACAGGCTGTTTTCGGTTGCGAGAACCAAGGGGGTCTTCGCTGCTATAATGGGCAGCTCAACGAACGGACTTTTCTCGTCGGCAGTTTTTGGGTCAACTGGCGGCGTGCTGTGAATGAAAGCGTCTCATCTGTGGAAACAGGATCGACCACAACTTGCGCTTTTTTGCAGTGAACGCTGGAAATTGGTAGACCTGAGGCACTGGTTCGGGGGAGAGTATCGATTCTCTGCAGAAACCGGACGGAGAGATAAAGACGAAACGGTGTGAGCCCAATCGGCTGGCATACTGGGTGGCCAGTGTTCTAGGCTTGGGACACGTGCCACTGGTTCCCGGCACCGTCGCATCGCTGGTCACGGTTTGCGCCGTAGGCTTGGTGTATCAACACATCCCCTATGAGAGGATCGGGTTGGCGTGCATTCTTGTGTTGCTGGTGCCCGTGAGCATTGTCAGCTCCGGTCACGTGGCCCGACGCGGAGGTAGCCAAGACCCTTCCCACATAGTCATCGATGAGGTCGTAGGTCAGATTCTCAGCCTGCTCTGGGTTCCGATCTCACTCACGTCGCTGATCATCGGATTCATCGCCTTTCGAGTCTTCGATATTCTCAAACCCTTCCCAGTTGGTTGGAGCGAAGGTTTGCCGGGTGGTCTGGGGATCGTCTGTGACGACTTGCTAGCGGCTGTGTACGCAGGTCTCGTCACCCTGGCGATCACCCAATACTTCATCGGCGGCTGACGATCCCCCCTATCGGGATTCACCTCTTTGCGACCTGCTCGGTGCCCCAACCACGTTGAAACTCTCTCAGAGGCACAGTACATTGAAGCAATCAATCATGCCCAAAGATCAGCATAGGAGCCTCGAGAGCGTTGTCGGAGATCTGCTCAGAATCAGGGGGTTGACTCTGGCCACAGCGGAATCGTGTACCGGTGGCACGATCGCTGCGCTATTGACCAGTATCCCCGGAAGCTCCGACTACTATCGAGGCGGGGTCATCTGCTATCACAACGACTTGAAGGTTGGACTCGTCGGGATCGAAGAAGAAACTCTGCTCCGGCACGGAGCGGTGAGCGAGCAGGTTGCCTATCAGATGGCGGTGGGCGTAAGGGAAGCAACTTCGTCAGACCTGGGGCTTTCGGCGACTGGAATTGCGGGTCCGGGAGGAGCTGTCACGGGAAAGCCGGTTGGGCTTGTCTTTCTTGGGCTTTCTTCTGCGTCAGAGACGCGGGTTGAGAGACTCGATCTAAGGGGTGATCGCAAAACGATCCAGTTGGACGCAGCAAGAATGGGTCTGGATTGGCTTCGAAGGTATTTGCAGTGATCCGCGCCTTCGTCGCCATCGAGCTTTCACAGGACTTGCTGGGCCAATTGCAGGGGTTGACTGAGCGGGTCAGATCGCTGCACCTCGACGGCAGGATCCCGAGGCCTGAATCCATTCATCTGACGCTCAAATTTCTGGGGCAGATTGATCGTGACCAGATCACTTCGATTCAACAGGCGCTACACGACAGTGGGCGACGGGTTCCACCGTTTGATTTAAGGATCGGAGACTTGGGCACTTTTCCTGATCTTCGAAGACCTCGGGTTCTTTGGATTGGAGTGGAAGAATGCCAGAGCCTCTGGAAATTGAAGCATGAACTGGATGCTGGACTTGAGAAGCTGGGATTTCCCAGGGACAACCGGAGCTTTCGACCCCATCTAACACTCATGAGACTGAAATCCGCACCGAACCGGGAGGAACTGGCTGGATTTCTCCACTCCGAGGCCCAGGAAGGATTAGGCGTGCTTGAAGTTACGGAGGTTCACCTTTACCAGAGCGTTCTGAAGCCACAGGGGGCCGAGTACCAGAAGCTGGTCACCGTCAAGCTGCCCCAACAGTCCCACCAGGTTGATTGACCCTCCGGGTCGGAAGCTTGTAGATTGGATCGGCAAAGTCTGAGCGGCAAATCCATCCCAGCGGGATGGCATCTGCTGGCCCAGAGTTGCCGAACGCCGGTGAAGTCAGAGACAAACTACTTTGGGAGAGGATTAGAGGGAGCGTCATGGCCATCAATCAAGAACTGTTGGAGATTCTGGTCTGTCCGGAATGCAAATCGAAAGTAGAGCTGACAGCGGATGAGAATGGACTCAAGTGCGTGGCTTGTCATCGAGTTTATCCGATTCGGGATGACATCCCGGTGATGCTGGTCGACCAGGCAACCATCGAGGCACCGGGAGAGGGTCCGCCGGCTGAGGAGAGCCCGGGGGAAGAGCCCTAGCCTGATCTCGCCGGTCTACTACGGCGCCGCGACCATCCGCCCTGGCTGTGTTATGCTCGGTCGGCCTCCTCGACGTACTGCACGAGTACGACTGCGGAGACCTCAGTCGCAAGCCTTGCCAGGACGGCGCTTGCGCCGCCTCGCTACGACTGGCGACGAGAAATCCGGGCTAGGAGACTTGTTCAGTAGTGTCCGGTTAAGGGTTACACGATTAGGTTGTGCCGATTTCTGAAGGCTTCAAACCGGACAATAGTACTCCGTCTGTAGAGATGTCTCGATTGTTGTTCGTGCGCCTGCGCTCGCTGGGCGACACCGTACTGATGACCCCAGCCCTGGCGGTCGCGAAAAGGTGCCGGGGACTGCAGGTAGGCGTTGTTGTCGAGGAACCCTTCCATGAGGTTCTAGTCGATAATCCTCACGTCGACCAGCTTTTTGTTATTCACCGAAGCCGGAACAAGCTGCTTGCCCGCCTGCGAGCCTTGAGGGAAATTCGCTCCTTCAGACCAGATAGTGTCATTGACCTCCACGGCGGAAGCACCGGTGCGCTCCTCTCGAGACTTTCTTCAGCCGCGATCCGGATTGGGTACGCTCAGAATCGTCACGCCAGATTCTACACCGATCAGGTCCCACCCTCGTCGGAAATCTGGGGCAAGCAGAAGGTCCACACCGTAGAACACCAACTATCGCCGCTCAGATATCTGGGCTTCCCGGTGGATCCCCTTCCACTCCTTCACACACCCCTGAGTTCAGATGACGTCGCCGAGGTCAGGGCCCTTTTGGGGAAGCAGGAGGTGACAGGCAAGTTTATCCTGATCCATCCGGGAGCAGCGTTCGCCACCAAGCAGTGGGAACCTCAGAAGTACGCCCAGCTGGCAAACCAACTAGCTGCTCTGGGCTATCCGGTTGTGTTCACGATAGGACCGGGCGAGACTTCCGTCCTGGAAGTCGTCCGCAAGGATTGCGAACCGGCAGTGTGCTTTCTGGATCCCTTATCAATCCGCAAGTTCTCTGCCCTGGCTTCTCTGTGTCTTCTCTATATTGGAAACGATACCGGCACTACCCATATCGCAGCCGCCCTGGGTAAGAGAATTACTGTGATCTTCGGGTCTTCTGATTCCAATGTCTGGCATCCTTGGGGGGTGCCGTACCGGATGCTTCGATCAGATCTGCCCTGCATCCCCTGTCCTGGATACTACTGTCTTCACTACGATGAACCGCGCTGTATCCGATCGATAGAGGTTTCGACGGTATTAGAGGCCGTGCTCACCCTGCTCTGAGCCCGCCGGTGTCACCTGATCTCGAAGGAACTGGACGATGTCGTCGGTGTGGGTGCCTGGCTGGAAAATCTCCTTGACTCCTGCAGCCTTGAGGGCCGGAATGTCCTGGTCGGGAATGATCCCTCCTCCGAAGATCAGGATGTCCTCCGCTCCTTCGCTGGCCAACAGCTCCAGGATCCGAGAAAAGAGATGCATGTGGGCGCCTGAGAGAATCGAGATTCCGATGGCATCTACATCCTCCTGGATCGAAGCCTTGACGATTTGCTCCGGCGTCTGACGCAAACCGGAATAGATGACTTCCATGCCTGCGTCACGAAGCGAGCGGGCTACGATCTTAGCTCCGCGATCGTGACCATCAAGGCCCGGTTTGGCTATCAACACCCGAATCCTACGGCCTTCTATCGTCAAGACAGGGGCTCCTGATAGATCCCAAACACATCCTTGAGAGCGTCGCAGATCTCTCCTACGGTTGCTTCAGATCGTACCGCCTCAATCAGGTGAGGCATCAGATTCTGGTCCGAGGAGGCGACACGCTTCAGATTCGAAAGTACGCTTTGAATTCGAGAAGCGCTGCGCTTCTTTTTGAAGCGGGCCAGGGCCCGAGTCTGACCATCTTCTACCTCAGGTCCGATCTGCAAGGTTTCGATAGGGACTTCCGTTTCTTCCATGAACTGGTTGACGCCAACGACGATGCTGTCCTGGTTCTCGACGCTTCTCTGCTGCTGATAGGAAGCCTCCTGTATCTCCCTTTGAGGGTAGCCTTGCTCGATGGCGGCGACCATACCACCCATAGCGTCAATCCTGTCGATGTAGTCGCAGGCAGCCGTCTCTACACGGTTGGTTAGAGCCTCCACGTAGTAGGACCCTCCGATAGGATCGACGGTCCCGGCGATGCCACTCTCGTGAGCCAGGATCTGTTGGGTTCGAAGAGCCAGCGCGGCCGAGCTCTCCGTGGGCAGGGCCCAGGCCTCGTCGAGGGCGTTGGTGTGGAGAGAATTGGTCCCGCCGATGACAGCAGCAACAGCCTGAAGGGCAGTGCGGACTATATTGTTCTCCGGTTGTTGCATGGTCAGGCTGCAGCCGGCTGTCTGGGTATGGAAGCGGCACATCCAGGAGCGCTCGCTTTCCGCGCCGAAACGATCCTTCATGACGCGGGCCCAAAGCCTTCGCGCACTGCGGAACTTGGCAATCTCTTCGAAAAAATTGTTGTGCGAGTTGAAGAAGAAGGAGAGACGAGAGGCGAAGTCGTCGACTGACATGCCTCGGAGTAGGCACGCCTCTACATACTCAATCCCATCTCGTAGGGTGAAGGCCAGTTCCTGTACGGCCGTCGATCCCGCCTCCCGGATGTGATACCCACTGACCGAGATGCTGTTGTACTGGGGAAGGTGGCGACTACAAAATTCTACGGTGTCGACAATCAATCGCATGGAGGGCTCGGGAGGATAGATCCACTCTTTCTGCGCGATGTACTCCTTGAGAATATCGTTTTGTAGGGTTCCTCGAATCCGATCGAGCGGCACCCCCTGCTTTTCGGCAACCA
Source organism: Acidobacteriota bacterium (assembly GCA_965218775.1). Lineage (GTDB taxonomy): Bacteria > Acidobacteriota > UBA6911 > RPQK01 > JAJDTT01 > CAUZIZ01. The sequence continues at coordinate 486,792 of CBDCLS010000004.1, forward strand.
CAGCGTACATGGCAAGAAGCACCGCAGCCGGAGCGTTGATTGTCATAGAAGTACTGACCTGGGCCAGATCGATTCCCTTGAAGAGGGTTTCCATGTCCTGCAGCGAGTCGATGGCAACACCGCACTTCCCGACTTCACCCGTGGAAAGGGGATTGTCAGAGTCCAGCCCCATCAGAGTTGGTAGATCAAACGCAACCGAAAGCCCTGTCTGGCCCTGATCCAGGAGAAATCGAAAACGGCGGTTGGTTTCTTCCGCGGTACCGTGACCCGAGAACTGCCGCATCGTCCAGAGCCTCTCCCGGTACATGGTGGGATAGATCCCACGCGTGTAGGGAAATTCCCCGGGCTCACCCAGATCACGCTGATAGTCCAAGGAGGCTATGTCGTCGGGAAGGTAGGCTTGGCGAGAGGAGGGCTTGGCGGTTTTCGAGGGATTCATTTCTCCCCAGACGCTCCCGCATCCTTATCTGGGGACGAAACAGACTGGTCCAATTTGATCGCTTCCTCGAAAAAATCGAGAGCCTCCTGATCTTTTCCCTCGACTTTCGAGATATAGCCCTTCTCCTTGTAGAGGGTAGCCTTGGACGGTTTGAATCGAACGACGCCCAAAGCAGCATCTAGAACCTGCCGGGCCAGCCCGAGCTGCTCTTGACGGACGAGTGAGTCGGCGAAGACGGTAACTGACCTTACCAACAGGTGCTCTCGGTCCCTGGGAAAGCTGAGGGAGAAAATCTTCTTACAGCCAGCCATCACCTTGTCGAATGCCTTATCCCGAATCAGCAACAAGACAACTTCATGCTGGGCTTCGGCGATTCGACGGGTTCGATCCCATTCGCTCTCCTCGACAAGGATCAGGCTGCCGCCTAAAAGCAACGCCGCTAGAATTCGAATCATGCAGAACTACTCCGGCGCAAATGGGTTTCGTTTCAGGTCGCGCTGTGGCTCAGCAAAGGGATTCGGATGCAGAGGGAGGTAGAGAGAGCCTTCTGGCTCCGCTTCCAATGAGACTGTACGAACGCGATCTATACGCTGCCGCTCTTGAAGATAAGAGTCCAGAAGTTGTTCGGCCTCGGTATTGGGACGCTCTTCGGCAGGCAGAAAGAAAGAAAGACCCAGAAGAAGTGCTCCCAGACCAGCCGCAGCCATGGCTGGAGTCCAGCGGCCAAAGAGAAGTGAATGGAAGTGCTGCAACGACCAGTCGCTGCGTCCGATCTCGCTGCTGATACCCTGCCAGATGTCAGGGTCAGGATCGATCTGCGGGAGCCGCTCAATCAATTGGGAAGCATAAAGGGAGGATCTAGACTCTTCACTACATTGAGGACAGGCGTCGATGTGCTGTTGGATCAGCTCTCGTTCGGCAGGCTCCAGCTCGCCGTCCAGAAAAGCCGTCAATCCCTCAGAACAGACCGGACAGTCCATAGTCTTCGCCTAGGTAGCCCCTGATCTTTTCCCTGACCTCCACTCGAGCACGGTGGATGTCCGACTTGACCGAAGCAAGGGAGCGAGACATCACCTCGCTGATCTCCCGATAGCTTAACTTGTGAATGGCCGAAAGCACAAATACCTGTCGGTACTTCTCCGGAAGGTCATCGATGGCCGCCTGGATGACCCGCTCCAGCTCCTGTGAAAGGAAGACTTGTTCGGGGGTTCTGAGAGGTTCGATTGGGCCCTCCCGATCCGCGAATTCCCGCGTCTCTTCGCTTTCAACCGATTCGGTCTCAGGGGACCGGTTCCGATACCTCTGATAGATGTTGTTCTGGGCAATACGAAACAACCAGCTCTGGAACCTGGTGTTTTCTTTGAGAGACTTGAGTTTACGATAGGCGAGGACGAAAGTATCTTGCATCAGATCTTCGGCCTCATCCCGCGAGCCGGTCATGCGATACACGTAGTTCAGGATCTTTTTCCCGTAGACGCGATATAGCTCCTGGAACGCCTCGGCATTCCCCTCTTTGGCCTGACGGACCAGTTGATCCAAGCGGTCGGCAGCGGGGCTGGATTCGCCAGAGTCTCGCCTCCCCGGGATACTCGGGCCCTTGTAGTTGCTCACTAGGAGTGATTGGAAGCTAGCGAAAAAGTTGCAAACTTCTCGTTCCCAAATGGTCGCCTGAAACAGAAGCGTACAACACGTCTATCGCACGATCCGTCCGGGACGATTGGTTTCCGTCGACTGCGCTGGTCGATTCTAGCATCCGAATTGGGAACAGGCCATCCAGCTAAGCGTGTAAAATCTATAGAAAGGAGAGTACAAACCATGAGCAAGGGACGCACTATCTGTTTGCTGGCCCTGGTTTTCTGGGTTGTCCCGTTCACGACCGGACTGAGGGCAGAGGGGATCACTGGTGACATCCGGATTTTCCTTCCTGAATCGGGCTACCTGGGGGTCGAAATCCGCGACGTTGTTCAGGCCGATGTCGACGCCTTTGATCTCCCTCAGGAAGCAGGTGTCTATCTCGAATCGGTGCAGCCACAAACGCCGGCCGCACGCGCGGGTTTGAAGGAACGGGATGTTCTCGTGGGCTATTCCGGCGTTTCCGTGCTCAGCGTGCGGCAGTTCCAGCGGCTGGTCTCAGAGACACCTCCTGGGAGAGACGTAGCACTGACGGTTGTGCGGAATGGCCAGCAGATTCAAAAGACCATTCGAGTCGGAAACCGACGGGCGTCCCGGATCCGGGCCCGTCTTCCGGAGAATTCCTGGCGGGACACAATGGAATCCTTGGAGCTCCTCATGGAACCGGAACGCCTGTCTCACTTCTTCTCAGGACGTATGCGGCTTGGAATCGTGGGCGGCAACTTGACCGAACAGATGGGCGATTTCCTTGGTGTGCCCGGCAAGCGAGGAATCCTGATCATGGAGGTCAGACCCAATAGTGTTGCCGAGCACTCTGGGCTCAAAGCAGGTGACGTGATCAAATCCGTCGACGGCCAAGCTGTTATTGATTTGCACGATCTGAGCCAACGATTGACCAATTACACCCACGAACTGGAGATCGTGCGGGAAAAGCAGCTCCGGCAGGTGAGAGTGGAATTCGACTCTCAGTCCCGCAATCGAAAACACTCACTGCGTATGTAGCTGCCGTTTGGCTCTCTTCTCCGGGTCGACCCCGCATGTTCAAATCATTTGAGAGGCTGCCTCAGCCGGTGCTCCCAGGCCTCGACGCTCTATGCTCTTGGGTAGCGAAGCAGTAGCCGACCAGCGGCTGCCACTGTCGGCTAAGGGAGATCTATTCAGCTTTCCCGCTCTCGCTTCAACCGCTCGCCGCAGCAAGGCCTTGATATCTCTCCCTTCTAGAATGGTTCCCGCCACTGTAATCCGATAGGGCATGTCTTCCTCCACTTCAGCTCAAGCTCGCGCCGCCGCGATCGAGCCTTTGATTCCTTCAGACAATCAAAACTTCCGCATGATACCTACAACCACACCCTGAATGGTCAGTCGCTCCTCGCGGACGAGGATCGGTTCCAGGTCGGCGTTGGCCGGCTGAAGTCTCACTTGCTCTCCCTCGCGAAAGAACTTCTTCAGAGTCACGTTCTCGCCGTCGATCAAGGCGACGACAACCTCGCCATTAAAGGCCTGCTTCCTCTCCTCAACGATAACGTAGTCTCCGTCCTGGATATGGTCCTCGATCATGGAACTACCCCGGACTCGAAGGACGTAGTTTCGGTTTCTCGTGAGGAAACTCTCGGGGACGGACAACTCTTCCGCACCCTCCACCGCTTCGATGGGCTGACCAGCCGCGACATAACCGAGCAGGGGCAATGTACAGCCCCCAGAGGGGCTATTCCCCAACAGCTGAATCGAGCGCGCTTGCCTGGAAAGCCTCCGAATGAAACCACGCTCTTGCAGAGCCCGCAGATGCTTGTGAACTCCGTTAAGAGAGGCCATCCCGAAGTGCTTGGCGATCTCCTCGAGTGTGGGACCATATCCGTATTCGTCCAGATACTCCTGGAGAAAGGTCAGGATCTCTTTTTGCCGCTTCGTCATCGACATACGCCAATTGTGGTGAAGAAAAGGTGTATTGTCAAGAGAAAAAGTGAATAAAAGGTGAAGCTAGGCAAGAGCCTACCTTCCAAGATACAAGGTACAAGATACAAACAAATCCCAAATTCCAAGCACCAGACCTTCTTCAGATACTGGCGAAGAAACGGTTTGAAATGGCTAGGGCTGTTACTGACATGTGAGCTGTGTTGAATCTGAGACTCATGATTTCCTGGAATCTGGTGCTTGTGATTTGGAACTTGTTTGTATCTTGTACCTTGTATCTTGGAACTTCCAGGTTTGGGGCAAGCTCGGTGGAAACTCCCCGTTAGTGGTAGATTAGGGTCGATGACTCCAGAGAAAAGGGAGAGCTTGATCCAAGAGGAAAACAAGCGCATTCGCCGCCTTAGATTCCTGGTCGACCTTACAGTCAGCGTCCTCTACCAGGACACCTCTCTCACGCTGATGGAGGGACGCAGGATGGTGCGGAACACCGAAAAAGCTATCCTGAGAATGTTTCCTGACAAGCAGCTGACCTTCGATATCGTGCTGTTACCCCGATTCGAGCGGATCTTGCGAGAGCGCTGGGGGAAGGGAATGGATTATACGATCCACTAGCGAAGAACAATGCGAGCGGTAATCCAACGCGTCGAGCGAGCCCAGGTGACGGTAGACGGTACCGTAGTGGGCAGAATCGGTCAGGGACTGACAGTCCTGCTGGGGGTGGGCAGTGACGACACCGGCGACGATGTCGCGTATCTCAAGAAGAAGCTCCTTCAGCTTCGAATCTTTCCTGATCGAGACGGGAAGATGAATCTTTCGATAGGGGAAGTGAAAGGCGAGATTCTCCTGGTCTCGCAGTTCACACTTTATGGGGACTGCCGCAAGGGAGCCCGCCCCAGTTTCTCTCGCTCCGCTCCTGCTGGCATGGCTCAGACTCTCTACCACGAACTGATCGACAGTCTGAGCAGTGAAGGAATCCCCGTTGAGTCCGGACGCTTTCAGGCCATGATGAAAGTCTCTCTGATCAACGATGGACCTGTGACCCTGATCCTCGATTCGAAGAAGCAATTCTACTGATCCTCTTTGATCGGAACCGGTTGCAGCGACAGGGATCCCCGCAATCCGGGGGGCAGGTTGGGAGCGCGGGACGGCTCCCGAAACAGGAGGATTTCGACTTGCGCCTTCGCCCGAGTCGCACGCAACCACCTTTCCATTGCCAGGTTGGCCCTTCTGAGCGTCAGGATCTCTCGAATCTGCTCTTCGACCAGCGGAAGCGAGGGAACGGGAAGCCCTTGTCGCTCGAGCCGCGTCAGGAACTCGTCCTCGTAATAGTGGGCTATCTGGTCAGGCAACACCACGACGAAAGGCTCGAAGCGCATCTTGACGAACTTGAGAACCGCCAGCTGACGTCTCACCAGATCGGTGAGGTCATCCAGCGTCATCTCCATCTGTTTCAGCCTCTCCTGGAATTCGCGATTTGACGAGAATCGATCGCGGTAGGCCTGAAGCTGGGCCTGGACTTCCCGGTCGCTAGCCCGGATGACCAGAGTCTCCTTGACCTCCCCTGCGGCCAGTTTCTGATCGATGAGCTGATCCAACAGTCTCAAGAGAAAATCTTTACGGCCTTCCTCATCCTCTGGTAATTCCATGTTCCTGTAGCGCACCAGCCACAAGAGCTCAGAGAGAGTGATCACCTCGGTTTCAACCACTGCCGCGACCTGGTCCGCGGTGTGTGTGGAACCCGAGCCAAGGCCAACCCAGCTGAGCGACCAATAGACAAAGATCACCAGGGCCCCAGAAGCGAATCTTGAAGCAGGCCGAAAGGTACCTGATGCGCTCAAAACGGATGCCCCAGAGTCACGTGAAAATTCCATCTCTCGAAGCCTCTCGCACCGGGAGGGTCAGGATTGTATCCGACGTCGAACCGTACCGGTCCAACCGGAGTGGCAACCCCAAGTCCAAGCCCAACGGCATTGCTGAAGCCAGCCGAAGAGATATCGGTGAAGCTGCTAAAGACATTTCCGAAATCATAAAACACAGCACCCGCAAACCATCCCCTTAGAGGAAATCGGAGTTCGATGTTGGCAATGAGCAGCGCGCTTCCCCCAAGCGGAACGGGACGGCCGTCAGGATCCGGGTTTCCAAACTCGTCCACCAGGATGATCTCGCCGCTTTCTTCATCTCTGAGGAGAGGACCGGCCAGATCGGCGGGAAGGCCTCTCAAGGTGGTGGCACCCCCGGAGAAGAACCGCTCGCTGATCGGCACTGGGTTTTCGGCGGAAACCTCGGAAGCTTGGTCGAAGGCCTTGATCAAACCGATTCGCAGTGAGGAAGCCAGGACCACCTCTGGTACCAGCTCATGATAGTACTGGCCCTGTGTCAGTATTCGGAAGAACTGTCTCTCCGAGCCCAATAGGCGTGCGGACAGCAACGTATCACCGCTGAGGAAGAAGCCACTCCTAGGATCCGTGGGGTCGTCTCTTGACTCGTTGAGATAGGAACTGGAAACACTGGACAAACTGAGCCTTTCCTCTTCACGAAAGAACTGTAGTGGTGCCGCCAGGCTAGCGGGGACATCCGAACGGACGTTCTCATAGTTGTAGCGAAAGAAGAGCGACTCGCGCCGGCTCAGCCGCCTTTCAGTCTGAGCCGAAGCGATCAATCGGAAGGAGTCGAAAGGGCGGCCGCGAAGCGCGCGCTGTCCCCCTCCGATATTCTCCTTGAGTGCCCTTTCGTTGTCTGCCGTGAAGGAAAGAATGGTGGGAAGTTCCCAGCGCAGAAAATGAGGGATGTTATACGAGAGGCTGCCTCGCTGACGTTGAGAGCCTGCCCGCAGCCCCAATGACAGAGCTCTTGCCTGCCCTCGAAAGTTGCCATCGGTAAAACCAAAGGTGCCCCTTGGGCCCTCGAAAGAACTGTAACCAAGCCCGTACAACAAGGTGTAACGAGGTGCTTCGTCCAGACGAATGAGCACACTCCTGTCAGCCGGATTCGTTCCCGACTCGACTTCCTCGACCCGGACCCGGTCGAAAATTGCCAGATTGTAGAGGTTGGTTTCAGTCTGAAGGATTCGATCCAGTGAAAGCGGATCTCCGGCCTTGATCGCCACCTCCCTTTCAATGACGGACCGCTTGGTGACCCGATTTCCGGCGATGATGACGTGTTCAGTGAGCGATCGCACTCCCTCCTGCACAAAATAGGTGAGCCCTACCTTTCCCGGCTCGGCATAGACGACCTCCGAGCGTACCTCCACCTGCCGAAACCCATGATTCTCATAGGTGGCAATCAGGTTGGAACGGTCTTGGGCAAGAACCAGGGGGGAAAAGGGACTACCCGGTTCGGAGGTAATTTCGCGCACCAGCAACTCGCTATCGAGCTGTTGGTTTCCAAAGATGCGTACCTGCTGGAGCTCATGCCGCAAACCTTCGTCAATATGGAAAACCACCTCGATCTCTTCCGCTTGGTCATCCTCCAGATCTACGCGGGCTTCAACCGATGCATCCCCGAAACCCTGCTGCTGATAGTGGGTTCGGAGTCGATCCTCGTCACGCCTTAGAATCTCAGTAGAGAATCTGCTGGAACGGAAGATACCGCCTTCCTCTAGTGTCAGAAGCGGAAGCAAGGACTCCCTGCCGATCGACAGATTCCCTTCGAACTCGATCCCTGCCAGGCTTCGCTTTCTTCCCTTTTCGACCTTGATAAGCAGGGACTCGGGCTTCTGATCAGACTTGAGAGACGACTCCACCTCGACTGGAAAGAACCCGTCCTCCTCTAGCCGTCTGCGGAGCTCCTGGCCGGTCTTTTCCGAGCGAACATCAGGAGGACCTCGATCGCTGAAAAGGGGGAGATCCCCTAGACTGCCCTGGTCCAGATCGATCCCTTCGAAATGGACGAGAGTCTTCTCTCGTGGCAGAACCCTGAGAGTCAGCGAAACCGAGTTGGTCGGAGGATCGTAACGCGCTCCGCCGCGGAGATAGATTTCGGGCTGTAAGAAGCCCTCTAGAGAGAGCTTGCGTCTGAGCCTATCCAGATCCTTCTGCTGCTTGATAAGAGAATATGACCCGCCCTCAGTCATTTCGATACTGCGGCGTACGTTATCGAGATCCCAAGGCTCATCGACCTCGATCTCGAGCTGCGCTATGGTTGCCTGTCTCCCCGGTTCGATGGCTATGCTCAGGTCCAGCTGAGCGAGTTCCCTGTCTGCCTCAAACGAAGGCTGAATCTGGGCCTGGTAGAAGCCGTGCTGCCGGTAAAGGTCCAGCAGTCTGGAAACAGTCTCTTCCAGGAGCGTCTCTGAGTAGGGTTCGCCCTTCCGAAGGACGAGCTCTCTGCGAAGTTGTCGCTTCCCCACGCTGAGGGATCCGGTAAAACGAACTTTTCGCATCAGAAACCTTCGGATCAGCACCAGAGTAACGTCCACCTGATCCGGATCCACCGGTACCACATCGATCTGGACGTCATGGAAGACCTGTGTTGAGTAAAGGCTTCGGATAGTGCGTTTGGCCCTCGAGGAGTTGTACTGCTGTCCTGCTTGCAGCTCGGCAAGCTTCAGGACATCCTTGGGAGTTACCAACGTCAGCGGTCCGTCACTCTTCAGGTCAATTCTGCGGACGAGTTTTCCCTCGTAGGAAGATGTGGATCCGAGGAGAACTAGGAGGCTCGACCAGGCTAGCAACAGACAACAACCCGTCTGCTGCAGGGAGATCGCGCGACAGAAGAGAGTCAAGGTCCTCAAAATCTCTTCTTCAACTTGACGTCGACGGCAATTGATCCGTCTTGTTCTCGAGTGCCAGCTGCGGTCATCCAGTCGGTCAGTCGATACTCGATGACGATTACTTGTCCTTGCTGATCGTTGCTCAGGTTCGTGCTGTAGGTCATTGCCAGCTCCCTGGTGAGCTGTTTCCCAAGGGTGATGCGTGCTCCCGGGTCGCGCTCGCGACCGAAAAGGAAGGGATCGATTGAAAACTTCTCAAACCCGAAGAGGCGGCTGGTTTGAGCCTCCAGTTGCTCCCCGAGACTCTTGCTGAGGAGCGCCCCTGCTCCGTAAACGGCAAGAGTCCCCAGTTGATCCTGCCCTGTCCCGCGCGTACCAAAAATCTCTTCCTGGGTCTGACCGATGGCTAGAAGCGAAACAATGCTGGACGCTGGAAGAGGCGGATCGGATCGAAAAGACAGGTTCAGCTTATCAAGAGATCCCCTGACGACAACCGTCACCGTAAATTCACGCACATCTGTGGTCGCTTCGAAGTTCACAACCGGGGTAGTACTGCGAGGATTGCTGAAATTGACAGTACCTCGAGTAACCTCGTACCTGTTGTTCTCCAACGAAAGTGTCCCTTCGTCCAAAGTGATCGTTCCCAGAATCACCGGCCTCTGGGCGGTCCCCCGGATGGTGAAATCGCCGCTTCCGGTCACATCGGCGATGCGATTCCTGACTCGAAGGCTTTGGTAGGCCTCGACTTCGATCTCCAAAAGGATCTCGCCTCCCAGGCTCGGAGTTGGTGGGATCTGGCTTTCGGCGTAGGCAAGAAACAGCTTCGGAAGCGACAGGTCCTTGGAGTACTCCGCCTCGCGAACGTAGACCACTCCGGTTACCAACTGGGAACCTTTGGCCTTCAAGAGGTCCAGGTCCAGATCAATTGTGGAGACCACATCCTGGGGATACCGGACCTGTAGATTGGATCCGAAAACATTGACTTGCCAGCGAGTAGGCGTGAAGCCCTCGACGAAAATACCTCCCTCGGCGCTGACCCTTCCATAGGGCGTCGAGGCGGAGAATTCATCGATGGAAATCTGCTTGGAGGTGAACTTCACCTTTCCTTCCGCATCGAAAACCGTGCTTGGCACTTCGGGATGGGAGAGGAAACCATCGCTTAGGCTGGCCTCACCAACGATTCGGGGGTCTTGCCACGGACCCGAAATGGAAAGGCTATCCAGGCGTAGCTGGCCTGAAGTGGCACCGCTATCGAGAAAGCTGTTCAAGATAAGGAGATTCGCCTGCCCATCCAGCCTCAGATCGATGTTTGGTGATTCGCCCAGTCCAACGGAACCCGATAGATTCAGTTGCGTTCCTGAGCCGGATAGGCTCAAAGGATCAATCCTCAACGTCTCTTCCTGGTAGACCAGTCTGAGAGCGCTGCTGTTCTCGAGCCGATGCCCCGACAGGGACAGTTCAATCTCGGGAAAGCTTCCCTCAGCCTGGATTTTGGTAGGCTCGAGGAGGGGTCCGGTACAGCGGGCCTTGCCGGAGACCAACCCCTCGAACTGCCCTGGGTCGTAGCCCAGCAGAGCCAGATAGGATCCTATCGGAATCTTCTCGAGATGGAGAGAGACATCCAGTGGATGAGGAGCAAGAAGCCCCACCGTCCCCTCGAATAGAAAGGGGTTCTCGGCGAAGCGGTGGACCAGTCTGATCGAGGCCTCCTTGCCTTCGCCATCGGCCTCCAGATGGACGTCTTCGAGGGTGAAGTCCCCAATTTTAACCAGAGATGAGCGAGCATCGAGCCGGAAACCCGGGTGGTCGAATCTTCCTTGTCCCTCTAGCGACAGGGACAGTTCTCCCTGAACGGGAGTTTGCTGTTGAAGCAGGTGCAGCCTTTCCAACTGCATGCGCTCAAGTTGCACCGAAACCGAATACTCTCGGCTCTCGAGGTCGACCCCAAAGCTGCCAGAAATCCGTCCTCCGGAAAGCGATGCGTTCAGACCTTGGCCCCTGAGTGTCCCGTCCCGGAATTCCAGCTCTCCGCTGTAGCGGTCCACCAACTCTCCGTAGGCCTCTACCGCCCCCCCCCATAGGTTGGCGGTGGCGGTGTAGGAGCCGGTTGCCAGGTACTCTACCTGGGCTTCGCCTGAGATTCGTCCTTCCAGTGGCAGGGAAAGACCTGCCATGGGAAGAAATCGCTCCACCGGAACCTTATCCAAACGCGCCCGAGCGCGAAGGCCCTCCAGATCTTCACCTTCAACAGGAAATGTCAATGAAAAGCCAAGGCGATACGACGGATCGCGAAACTCCGCTTCTTCGAGCCGGACCAGATCCTGACCCATGCCTACCTGCCCGGAGAACGCTCCAAGTCGATGTCCCCGAAAGTCGACTTCCTCCACCTCAGTTCGGCCCTGGACCGAAAAATCGTGGCCCGATCCGCCTAGTTTTCCCCTGAAGAGCGAACGCCCGCGTAACGCGAAGGGATAGAGCTCCACAGTCTGCTGGGGAAGCAAGCCGTTAGCCTGGGCCACACCCTGAAGTTCTTGACCCTCACTGGATACCAGGTCCAGATCAAGGTCATACAGTCCGCCCAGGCTAATCTGACCGCTATATGCCAGGCTCGACTGATGCGTTCGAAGCATTCCCCCGGACAATTGAAGGACTTCCTTCTCGCTGGTGAGATCGCAACCGCCCTCGAACGGAAGAGCCTCGGCCTGAGCTCGAGTCTCCTCGCTTGCAATCTGGAAGCTGCCCCGATAGATGAGATTTCCTTGTCCCTCCAACTGCTGCCAATTGAATCCTGGCCACGTCAGTTGACTCTGAACATCCGCCAGACCCCGCACCTCGACGGATTCCCATCCAAGAACCGCCAAGAACGGCTGTATTCCTATCGCGGTCCCCGCCAAGGCGAGCTGGGACCGCCGGGTTTCTTCCCAGCTCAGCATTCCCTTGGCCTCTATGAGTCCACCCAGGCAGCCGACCCTGACCTTTTCTAGAGACAGCCCCTCGCTAGCGAGGGTGACCTCGCCATGCAAGTCGCGAAAGGGAATCTCCTGAAACCGGAGTTGGGGGGAAGACAGCTCACCCCGGAAGACAAGATTCTCCGGTCTCCCTGTAAGATTCCCGCTGAAGTCGATTCGACCCTGCTGAAAGTAGGGCGACAAGTCCGGCTTCCTGAGCTGAGGAAGCTCGAGGCTGGCATTGACGTCGAATTGGGCGTTCAGTTCGGTCCAGCCTTCCACCCTGCCTGTGATCCTGGCAGAGAGCTCGGGTGCATTTAGCTCGAAGTCAGAGATCTGCACGGTCTCTCCCACGATTTCGAAATTGGATGAGACCGCGACCTGGGAGAAGTTGAACCCACCCACGGCCAGATCAAGACTCTCCAGAACGAAGTTCCCAACCGTTTCCCCGTTTGGGAGAAAGCGGGCGTTAGCGCTCAGGCTCCCCTCGGCCGAATCCAACCGAAAGGGCTGGGTTTGATAGACCAGGAGACCGTTTTCGATAGACAACTCTTCGACCTCGATACGAACCAGGAGGGGCCGCTCTGAGACCGGCTCCAGGGAGGTGGAGACAAGCATGTTGGATAGGTTGAGTCTACCGTTTCGGTCCTGTACGACTCTTAGGCAGGGAGACTCCAAAGAAATACGATCGACCAACACAGTCGGGGAAAAGTAGCGGCTGATCGAAAAACCCAGACGGACGAGATCGATTTCAATAGCCGGCTCCGAAGTGGGATCCCGAGAATTCGAAACCTCGAGTCCCTCCAGTTCCAGGATCCCTTCCCAGAGCTTCAAGCGAAGGGCCACCAGATCGACATGAACGGGGAAACGCCTTTCCAGCGCGGCAATGACTTCCTTTTTGGCCCATTCATCGACGAAGGCGCGGTCGAGAAAGACAATGAGGAGAAGGCCCAGAATCAGAGAGGAGAGAAGCAGAACCGCTGTCGCGATCTTGAGGAGCCGTCGCATCGATTTCTTAGATGTCTGTAAAGGCCGAATGTTAGCAGAAATCAGCCAAGACTCCTGCGCGGTTTCTCGCCGCCCGGTTTCGCACACGGTCGAGCCGGGTTAGAATATGTGCCATAGGCTTCGAACTGCGTGATCCGGTGTCAGCTCGAATCCAGGCTGATGCGCGCAGGCTTCGTCCATCATTTGGGGCTCGACAACTGAAGGGAGCAAGGAAATGACTCAGTGGTTTCTAAGTTATGGCGGCAATAAAAGTGGACCCTTCGATCTGACCGAGGCGCAGAAACAGGCTCAGGCCAATCCCAACGGGCATGCCTGGCGAGAAGGCTTGTCGGACTGGGAGCCCATCACTCAGGTATCCGAGTTGGGAGTCTCTGTGCCGACCCCTCCGTCGGGCGGGGTTGGTGGAGCCGATGTGATCGACTACAAGATCATGGGACAGGAAATGCAGTTCGTTGAGGTAGAGCTCGACCCAGGCGAGAGTGCCGTCGCCGAAGCTGGCGCCATGATGTACAAAGACACAGTCGTTCAAATGGAGACCGTCTTCGGTGATGCTTCTGCGTCCAGTGGCGGAGGCTTCATGGATAAACTGGTGGGAGCTGGAAAGCGACTGCTCACCGGAGAGAGCCTCTTCATGACGGTCTTTTCTCACGCAGGCTCTGAGGGCAAGGCTCACGTCGCCTTCGGGGCGCCTTATCCCGGAAATATTCTCCCAGTGCACCTTCCCAACGTGGGGGGCCGCCTGATCTGTCAGAAGGACAGTTTCCTCTGTGCGGCAAAAGGGGTCGCCATTGGGATCTACTTTCAGCGTAAGATCCTGACGGGACTCTTCGGCGGCGAGGGCTTCATCATGCAGAAGCTCGAGGGGGACGGCCTCTGCTTCGTCCACGCCGGTGGGACCGTCGTGGAACGCATGCTGTTGGCCGGAGAAACACTCCATGTCGACACCGGCTGTGTGGTCGCCTTCCAAGACAGCGTCAACTTCGACATTCAGCAGGTCGGGGGGATCAAGTCATCTCTTTTCGGGGGTGAGGGATTGTTCTTCGCGGTTCTGCAGGGGCCCGGTAAAGTCTGGATGCAATCCCTTCCCTTCTCCCGCTTGGCCGGCAGGATGCTGGCGGCAGCTCCGCAGAAGGGCGGGAGCCGCGGCGAAGGCTCGGTCCTGGGAGGACTGGGTAATCTTATCGATGGCGATAATTCCTTCTAGTCCAAACATGTAGCGAGCAACCCCATACCGCCGAGGACATTTGTATGTGCTGAGTCCTTTGCTTACCCTTGACCGTGCCTTTGCCCGCGCCCCTGCCCGAGTTCCTCTTTCTCATCCAGGCCCAACGATTGTGGGAAGACGCAGGGCAAGGGCACGGGCGCGGGCAAAGGCACGGGAAATTTCTTCGCAAACTTGACCAGCCTGTGAACTTTTTCTCGACCAAGGGTCTCCAGTGGGCTGTAATACTCGAAGCGGCAGTGGATGAGCGAGCCATTCGGGCTCGAGGGCCGCTCAGGCGCTAGCGATCCAGGTGTTGCAGTTCACTGTTGGGTTTTTTGCAGCGAAGATAGGTTGGGATACTCCCCAAAAATGCGTAACACATCAAGCCACCAATAGGCGAAGAAGGGTACAGCCGTTCTCTGAGAATTGCTCCCTTAATTTCGTAAGCTGTTCTTCAGTCGGACAAATTCCTACGATTGATCCTCCCGATCCTGCGTACTTGGCGCAAACGCCCAGGGAGCGAGCAATCTGGACCATCTCTTCCCCTCGGGGGTCCAGGCGCGAGAGCCGCCGCCGGGTATCAAAATTCTGGTCGAGGAGTTCTGCCAGCCTCTGGTAGTCCGCCTCCAGCAAGGCCTGTCTTCCTTGTTCAGCAAGATCCGCGAAGGTCCTCATGGCCGCGTGAACCTCGGGGTCGCCCTGTTCCCACCTGCCCCGTAAACCGCTGTGGTAGAGTCCAGACACCTGGCTCAAGTCGTTTCGATAGGCCAGATAGAGAGGAGGCAGCATCTCGGCATCCAGGACCTCGTAAATCCCATGTCCGTGCCGGTCCATGAAGTCTCGATCGAAGTCCATATAAACCAGACCTTCGTATACTTGGCAAACTCGATCCTGGAGGCCGGCGTCAATCCCGAGCTCCTGGGTCTCCGTCTGCAGAATCAGTCTGGCTTGAATCTCCCTGGGAATGGACACAGAGTAGAATTCCGCCAAAGCGCGCATCACGGCGGTAATGATGGCGCTCGATCCCGCCAGACCGACTTGTCTCGGGATATCGGTTTCATAGCGCAGCGAGAAATTCTCTCCCGACAGGAGAATGCTGCTTTCGCGGCAGTATTCGGCAAAAACCTTGATTGCCGCCTTCACCAACCGAAGACCGCCGTAGAGCCCGTTCAATCGGACATCCTCGGCCAGGTCCTCGATTCGCTCAAACTGGCAGCGATCCTGGCGGCTGAGAACGATCTCCAATTCAGGCCACTCGTAGAGCACCACTCGAGCCGCAAAATTCTTCAACGTTACGGAAAGAGTCTTTCCGAAGAAGCCATCTGAGGGATTCCCCAGAAGTCCGGCTCTGGCGTAGGCGGTTGTCTTAACGATCCTCACTGAGTCGCTCGACTAATCTTTGCCTGAGCTCTGGGCCCAACTTTTCGTCCGCCAGGGCGAAGTCCAAGAAAGCTTCGAAGTAGCTCTGGAAATTTCCAATGTCATACCGTTTTTCCTTCTCCGACAGGCGCACGCCAATCACCGATTCCCCAAGTTCCAGGAGCCGTTGGATCGCATGTGTGAGCTGAACTTCTCCCCCACTGTCGGGCGGGGTCTCGGCAAGTGCGTCGTAGATTGAAGGCGACAAGACATATCGGCCCGCGATTGCCAGATTGCTGGGAGCTTTCTCCGGGGATGGTTTTTCGATCAAGCCCCGAATCGGGAAAATCCCTCCCTCGCCACCCGGATGAACGATTCCGTAGCGCGAAACCCGGTTGAGGGGAACCTCCTCGACCGCAATCACATTCGAACCCGGATTCTCTCGATAGACGGCAAGCATCTGGCTGACGAGTCGAGACGGCTGCTCCAGGCCCATGATGCTGTCGCCCAAAGCCACTACGAACGGATGGTCGGCGGTGAAGT
The DNA here is from genome assembly GCA_965218775.1 of Acidobacteriota bacterium. Classification (GTDB taxonomy): domain Bacteria; phylum Acidobacteriota; class UBA6911; order RPQK01; family JAJDTT01; genus CAUZIZ01. The sequence goes on from CBDCLS010000004.1 coordinate 502,547, forward strand.
ATTGAGCACAACCAATCGCATCTCCGAGTCCACGCTGCCGCCTCTGTCTGGTAAAGAAGAACCGGACTCCCATGCGTTCGAATTCGAGCTCGGCCAGAAGCTCTTCCTTGCCACCTTCCCGGAGGCCCCGGATCAGCTCATGGTCAAAATCGAAATGGTTCTCAATGGATGTCTTGCTCTTGCCCGTAATGAAGAGGATCTGTTCGATGCCATTGGCTTCGAGCTCCTCGGTCACGTACTGGACTACCGGCTTCTTCGCTACCGGAAGCATCTCTTTCGGTTGAGACTTCGTGGCCGGCAGCAACCGAGTACCCAATCCAGCCACCGGGACGACGGCGATCTTCACCTCTGCATCTCTGCCGCTATTGCTGCCTTTAGTTTCGTCTGATCCCAAAGCGTCTGTTCTCCCAACTCTGATTCAGATCGAGTGGACGGTAGCAGCTGAATCGCTAGCGCCTGAGCTACCGCTTCAAGTATTACAGTCCCTAGTACAGCGTTCTGTAAATACCGATACGTTTGTGGCGAGCGCGACGGGTCGAGTTCGCGAAGCGACGCCGAACTCGATGCTTTGTATCTTGGAGGAGGCGCGACAAAGAAATCGGCGCGTCCCGTCGCCACCCGTAGGGCAGATGGGGGTTGCGGACGATCTCTGTGTTGGTCGTCGTCGAAGATGGCCAAGCATCGTCTTCCTCCTCCTGCCTTGATCTCGCCTCGCAAGCCCCATCTGCAAACGTATCGGTATTTACAGAACGCTGTACTAGCCCGGATTTCTCAAGGATAAGAAAAAGCAGTCAGCTCAATGTGGTATAAAGTCTGTGTTAACAAAGACTTAACAAACACAAGGAGCTGACTACTATGACGACAGAGTGTATCGCTTCTAAGCTGGAGTTTCAAGGGCTGGAGGGTCGCCGAGTCGAGGCAGAATTCAACGGGGGACAGATCACCTCAGACGCCGGAGGGTTGCTGTTACGGGAGGTGGAGAACCGCTATGGGTTCATTCGCGGCTTGGCCGCCTGCTTTGGGGACCGGCGCGATCCTCGCTTCACCGAGTTCAGTGTGGAGGATCTGGTGGGGCAGCGGATTTATGGACTGGCCTTGGGCTATGAGGATCTCAACGATCATGAGGAGCTACGGACGGATCCGCTGATGGCGGTGTTGGTGGGCAAGGAAGATCCCTTGGGGAGGGATCGGCGAGCGGAAGCGGATCGGGGCAAGGCGTGTGCCGGCAAGAGCACACTCAATCGTTTGGAGTTGTCCTCGGTGACGCAGGATAAATATCGCAAGACGCCGGTGGATGAAGCGGCGGTGGAAGCGTTTCTGGTGGAGCAGTTCATTCGGGTGCGAGGCGGTAAACCGAAGGAGCTGGTGTTGGATCTGGATGCGACGGATGATCCGCTGCACGGAGAGCAGGAGGGTCGTTTCTACCATGGCTACTACCGGTGTTACTGCTACCTGCCCCTGTATGTGTTTTGCGAGGGGTATGTGCTGGGGTCCAAGCTACGGGTGTCGAATCTGGATGGCTCCGAAGGAGCGGTCCAGGAGATGGAGCGGATCGTGGGACAACTGCGGGCGAAGTGGCCGAAGGTCCGCATTACGCTGCGGGCGGACAGCAGCTTTGCGCGCGAGGCGTTGATGAAATGGTGTGAGGAGCATCGAGTGGATTACGTCTTCGGTCTGGCCCGCAATCAGCGCTTAGAGGGGACCCTGGAGTCGGAGCTGGAACAGGCCCAGGCGCTTCAACAAGCGAGCGGCAGCAGCGCCCGAGTCTATAAGGACTTTCGTTACCAGACGCACAAGAGCTGGAGTCAAGAGCGGCGAGTGGTGGGCAAGGCCGAGTCCACGGGTAAGGGATCCAATCCCCGCTTTGTCGTCACCTCGCTGGGAGCGAAGCGGTGGCCCGCCCAAAAGCTGTACGAGCAGCTGTACTGCGCGCGAGGGGAGGCGGAGAATCGGATCGAAGTGGCCGAAGGTCCGCATTACGCTGCGGGCGGACAGCAGCTTTGCGCGCGAGGCGTTGATGAAATGGTGTGAGGAGCATCGAGTGGATTACGTCTTCGGTCTGGCCCGCAATCAGCGCTTAGAGGGGACCCTGGAGTCGGAGCTGGAACAGGCCCAGGCGCTTCAACAAGCGAGCGGCAGCAGCGCCCGAGTCTATAAGGACTTTCGTTACCAGACGCGCAAGAGCTGGAGTCAAGAGCGGCGAGTGGTGGGCAAGGCCGAGTCCACGGGTAAGGGATCCAATCCCCGCTTTGTCGTCACCTCGCTGGGAGCGAAGCGGTGGCCCGCCCAAAAGCTGTACGAGCAGCTGTACTGCGCGCGAGGGGAGGCGGAGAATCGGATCAAGGAACAGCAGCTGGAGCTGTTTGCCGATCGGACCTCGACGCACCTCATCAAGAGCAATCAGCTGCGGTTGTGGTTCTCCTCGGTGGCCTATAATCTGCTGCACACGTTGAGGCGTGTCGCTTTGAAGGGGACCCAGTGGGCGAAGGCGCAATGCCAGACAATTCGCCTCAAACTGTTGAAGATAGGAGGCCAGATTCGGGTCAGTGTCCGGCGGGTGAGTCTGTCCTTGAGCGAGGGTTATCCTTACCAAGCACTCTATGCCCAAGCCTTGGCCCAGCTTCAACAGCTCGGTTGAGCCAAGGAAAGTCGGAAATCCCAGCCGTCTGCAACTGAGGCGCCTGAGGTGTGTCTGAAAAACCGGTTTTCCGCGCTCGACACAGGCCTCACGACGCCTGTCGTACTCTGCACCGCCCTCAGCGGCGCCTTTGACCCAGACCGGCGTCGAGAAATCGACTAAAATCGCCCTTTCGGCTTTCTCCTTGAGAAATCCGGGCTAGTATAGCTCCAGTTGAAGCCGTCTCACTGATCCGGCCGCCATCTTCAACGACTCCAACTCGATTTTGACCGAGGTCTGGTTCAAGCGTACGGGCGTGGTCGAGAACCAACCGCCGGCTATCAGTGTCTCGGACAATCAGACCGTACACCCGGCCCAGACGGCCTACCTGCGCGCCACCGTCATCGATCCCAACCAGGATCCGACCACGGTGACGTGGAGCCAGTTGGCGACCTCCACGTGCAAGCGCCGCAAGATGTCCATGATGGCAGAGAAAAGCGAGGGATCGTCAGGAACAGGCACGGGCAAGGGCGCGGGCGCGGGCAAGGGGAAGAAGTCGCTAAACACGTACTCAAACAGGGGGACGGTTGCGGACAACGCTGCTCCCATGCCCAGCAGCCTCCGCACCGTCCCCTCCCCCCTGGCTGCAGGTCGCACCTCCAACTGCTGCCTGCAGCCGGCTTTCTCTCTCACCGATTGTTTGCATCCGACTTTCAACCGGGACAGCAGCAAAACAGGATACTTAGGGTCTGTCAGGAAGTAACCGATGCACTTTGGCGCGAGCGCCGCGCCCCTGCGGGCTGGGGTCCGCAGGCACGCTGGGGACCTCAGCAAAGTGTATCGGTTACTTCCTGACAGACCCTTAGGAGGCGCGGCCCGACAATCGTGCTTCGGCTGCTTCGATCAATTCCACCAAGCCCGTCCGCCGGGTAGCGCTGACCGCGATACCACCAATGCGGCGTTTCTGGGCAGCGAGCTCTTCCGAAGCCAGCAGATCAGTCTTGTTGAGGACCTTGAGCACTGGGACCTTCTCCAGGCCAAGCTCCTCGAGAAGCTTCTGGACTGCCTCGATTTTTACGTCAAGGTCCACGTCGGCAGAATCGATCACGTGCAGCAGCAGATCCACATCGGCCAACTCCTCCAGGGTGGCGCGGAAAGCGGCTACCAACTCCTTGGGCAGGTCGGCGATGAATCCCACTGTGTCGGTGATGATGACCTCTCCTTCGCGAGGAAAACGGAGTCGGCGGCTGGTAGGGTCGAGGGTCATGAACAGCTTGTCTTCGGCATCGACTCTACTTTCGGTGAGAGCATTCAAAAGCGTACTTTTGCCGGCGTTGGTATAGCCCACGATCGAAAGCACAGGGATCCCTTCCCGCTGGCGTCTTCGACGTCGAACGTCACGCTGTTTGGAAAGTTTTTCGACGCGTTTCTCCAGCAGTCGGAGGCGATCGCGAATCCGCCTGCGTCCCACCTCCATCACTGTTTCCCCAGGGCCCCGTCCGCCGATGCCGCCGGTGAGCCGGGAAAGCCCTTCGTCCTTCTCGGTCAAACGGGGCAGGGAGTAGCGGAGCTGAGCCAGTTCTACCTGGAGCTTGCCATCTGCACTGCGCGCCCTCTGGGCGAAGATGTCGAGGATTAGCTGAGTGCGATCGATCGCCTTGAGTCCGGTGGCGTCCTCAAAGGCGCGAGCCTGTGCTGGTTTCAGATTGATGTCAAAGATCGCGACGCTGGCGTTGCGGCGCATCGCTTCCAGTACCAGTTCCTCCAGCTTACCCTTTCCCACAACGGTCTTGGGATGGACCCTGAAACGAGGTTGGCGGATGGTTGCGGCAATGACGACGCCGGCTGACTGCACCAGCTCGAGCGTCTCCTCAAAATGACTGTCTTCGGGCCGAATGCCGACCACGAGTGCCCGCTCGACCTGTTTGGGTCCAGCCGACCGTTCCGCCACCCGTGCAAACTCTTCCTCCAGAGCCTGGATCGTTGCACTAAAGTCAAGATCGAGGTCGTGAACCGTGCGTGCTTCGACCCGCAGCAGGGGCTCCTCGGATGACTGCTCCTCCTCGGAAGTGGCCAACGCCGCCGGGTCCAGGTAGGCTGCCCCGCAGCGGCCGGGCCATCCGCCGTTCACTACCTCCACCATGGCTACCAGGTCCAGGCGAAGTAGGATGAGGTCGTTGAGATCGTCGTGGCTAAGAGGCTCGCCTTTCAGATGTGTATGAACCAGCCGCAGACCGCGGAATCTGCCGGTGCCACCTCGCAGGCGACCGATCTCCGGAAGCACCAAGCCTGAGGCATCCCCGACTATGACGTTTCGTACGGTGCCGTCTCGTCCGATTAATACTCCCACCTGGCGGCCGAGCTCGGCTGAGATGCCGGTCAGATGTCGGGCCAGCTCCGGGGAAATCACCTGATGGGGAGGCACGCGCCGTCGGTAGGTGCGTTCCAGGGCTCGGCGTTGAGATGCCTGAATCCCCTGTACATTGCCACTTATAGAATGTCTGGAGATGGGTTTCCTCCCCTGATCGGGCTACTTGGCAGGGAGGGAGAGGGCATAGCGAGTACCGCGATCAACCCAGTCCCTCAGACTCTGCTCCGAATCGAAACCCTCGGAAGCGACATAGACAAGGCCTTTCAGTGGCCGACCCGTGAAATCCATCTCCTTGGCGCATGGTTGTTCAAGTGCCTCCTGGTAGGCATCTGGTCCCACTCTCACCATCAACTGGTTCTGGAGCACGCCACAGCACATGTGGCCGTTGAGAAGGAAGGTCAGCCCCCCGAACATACGGCGCTCGGTGACGCCGGAGTAGCTCTTGAATGCTGCCCGCACACGGTCGGCGACGGTTTTATCGTAGGCCATTAGTTACTGCCTCCGAATCTCGGTAGCTCATCCGCTGTACGAGGATTATAGCCCAATGATTGCCTCCTTGACGGCTCTGGACCCGGCTGGCTCCAGTTGAATCGTCATGGCCTCGTGCCGCAATGGAGGAGAGCCGCCATGGGTATCTTCACTCTACCTTCAATCGAATAACTTGCAGCCGCCTTGAGAATCGATGTCCGGATCTCATTGAAGGCATCTAGTGGCTGGGCTCGCAAGGTCGGACCGGTTCGGGCCGTTCCCTCGTAGAATGCCCGAAAGAAGTCCTCGGGTGAGGGCAGATCCCAGGTCAGGGAGAGCGATCTCGTTCTGGGAGTCACGAATCCCGTCTCGATCTGAATCCGGTCAGCCTCTTCGGGGTCGCTGAAGCGAAAAAAGGGAGGACCTGAAGGAAGAGGAACGTCGAGTGTACCGTAGGAATCGATGGCTCCGTACACCACTCCGAAGCCCAACGACTGTTGCGGTGTTGCCCATACGGTAAAGCAAAGCCGGCCCCCGGGTCGCAGGACTCGATGAGCCTCGTGGAGAACTGCCTCGGGGTCCTCGAAATGAAGCATGCCGAAGTTTATCGCCACGGCATCGAAATGGCGATCAGGGAAAGGCAGATCCGAGGCATCGGCCTCGGCGAATTCTACCTGGGGGTGCAGCCTTCTGGCCTGCTCCAGCATGAACCGCGAGAAGTCGATTCCGATGGCCTCGACGCCGCGGCTAGACGCAGAACCCGCAAGAGTCCCGGTACCCGTGGCAAGATCGAGTAAACGGCTTCGCGGAACCGTCTTCAGCTCTCCCAGCAGAGCCTCAACAGACTGGTGTGTCAGCGGCTCCCAGCACTGGTGGTAGGTGTCAGCGGCACTCTCCCAGCGACCCTGCTCGAAATCGCGAAACGACTCTTCTGCTTCACTGTTGCCAGTAGGCATGGATCAGAAAGCAGACCGTCGAAGATGGGAAATAAAGCCTCTTAGGGCTCGCGCAGAAATAACTTGGCATTTTGGCATCTCATCTTCACACCATCTTCGGCCGCTCCTCGGTCGCGAAATCCTCAACGTAGACCCTGCTACGCCTGCGGTTTCGCTCAATCGTTCGCGGCCAAATCTAGTGCAAATCTGAGCGCCAATTCTACCAAGTTATTTCTGCGCAAACCCTTAGGACGAGTTGGCCGCCCAGGCCGCAAAGCCACCGCTCAGGCTTCGAGTGTTTTCAAAGCCTTGTTGGCGCAGAAACTGTACGGCTTGCATACTGCGGCTGCCATGCTCGCAGTAGACGATGATCTCTCGCTCACGCGGCCAGGACCTTACGATCTCCTGCCCCAAGGCATTGTCTGCCAATTGGGACCCTTCGATTTTTCCCTTCTCGGCTTCCCAGGCTTCGCGAACGTCTAACAACGCCAGGTCGGGGTTGCCAGTGATCTTCTCTCGCGCTTCTTCGACCGAGACTTCCAGGTCGGCCAGAGGATCGTGAATGTCAACCGATTCATCGATCGCCTCGCCGCAAAACCGATCGTAGACGCTGGTGAAGATCTTGGCCAGAGCCGCCGCTGTTTGGCCTTCGATCTGGTGCCGCTCGACCATGTGGACTAGTCTGCCATCCCGGAAGAGTCCCGCGCAGGGAGAGGACGGAGGATAGGGGAGAAAGAGCTCCCGTGCACGATTTACAGCCTCGACATCGTTACCGGCGAAAGCTGTCACCAGATTGGCCGGACGACGTTCGTTCTTCAGCGACTCGATCACGGCAGGCCGAGCGATGCCAGCGGCACAACCACAAACAGAATTAACAAAGATCAGAGTGCTCTTGTCCGTGTCCGCGAGAGCACTGTCTACATCGTCAGCGCTCCGAACTTCTTCAAAGCCAGCCGCGGTCAATTCATCGCGCATTGGCTGGATGAGCCCGGGATCATACATAATCGTTTCCTCCTCGTGTCGCGTTCTCAGCGATCCTCAGCAACTGGCCACGTCGACCGGGCCGAACCTGAGAATCATCTGCTGGAATTCTACCTGGATCGCCCTCTGAGTGCCACTCGACCTTCCGTTTTCGGTCGACTTCGGGGTTGGCTATCCTTCTGCTCTGGGGAAGTGTTAGTCGAGGCGTTCCACTTGGGGATGCAACTCCGACGCCCACTCGTGGCAGAGATCCGCAACAAACTGTTCAAGCTGGCACTCCTTGACTGAGGCGGGGACGAAAATGTCGCTTGCCAGTCGTTTCTTGCCCTCGTTGCCTAGATAGAATACGGACCACCGATTCTCCGACCTGACGAACAGCACTCTTCGCCCGAACACGTCTAGCGTGACTGACTTCATTTTGAGAAGAAAACGAATCTCATACCCGCCAGAAAAAGTAGGAGATGCCTTGTCCTTCTCAGCCGGCTTGAATGGTACGCTTCACCGGGTCGAAGACCATACGCTTGCCGCTCCAGTAGGCGTCGGTGGCCATGATACAGGCGATGGAGTGACCGAAACCGGCCTCGACCGGACAGAACAGCCGCTTGGAATCGCGGCTACGAACCGCCTCCAGCCAGTTGGCCATGTTCCCGTTTCCCTCGGGGCCGCTGCTAAAGGTGATCGGTTCCTCCAACTTGCCTTCGGACTTTACTCCCTTACCAGTGAAGCCCCAATCCGCATCCGGGTTCGCGAAAGACTCACCCTCGAAGCTTCCCAGGGTTCCATGGACGCGGGTAGCTGAACCATGACCATTGATCCAATTGGTGGAGTAGACCGTCAGGAATTTTCGGTCTCCTTTTTCATATTCCAATGCGACTTCAAGAGTATCGGGATTCTCTCGGTAGTCTTTCCAATGGTAGATCCCTCCGTGAGCGACGACGCTCATAGGATAAGAGACACCCGTCAGCATATGTGTCAGGTCTATGCCATGGCTCATCCACTGGTCGATAGTGCCGCTGGAGAAGTCCTTGAAGAGCCTGAAAGAGCGAAAAATCCGAGGATCGAAAGGACGGTGCGGTTTCCCCATCAGCCAGGTGTGCCAGTTGATATCACGCTCCTTGACCCTGGCCAGGTCCTTTGCCTTCCTGGCCCAGCGATAGGGACTATAGACACTCCAATGCAGGTCGACTTTGGCAACATCACCTATGACTCCGTCGGCGATCATCTTGCTGGCTCGCTGGTATCGCGGAAAGGACCGTCTCTGGGTGCCGATCTGGACGATGGTACCGGCCTTCTTTACGGCATCCAACGCGGCGTTGGCTTCGGAAAGCACATTGGCCATGGGCTTCTCGCAATAGGCGTCTTTGCCTACATCAGCAGCCAATTTCAGGATCTGGGCGTGGGCGTGGTCGGGGGTGGCAATGATCAGGGCATCCACATTCTTATCAGCCAGGATCTCCTCGTGGTGACGATAGACCTTTGGTGCGTCTCCCTGCTTTTCCCTTGTCAATTCCACAGCCTTGTCGCGCCGGTAGTTCCAAAGGTCGCAAACGGCTGTGAGGCGAGCGTTGAAACCATCCTGGGTCTCAAAGAATAGCTTTAACAGACCTGTCCCCCGTCCGCCCGGACCCACGATCCCCACATTGATTCGATCGTTGACGTCTCGAGCGCTAACCAGGCCGGGAAAGCCAGTCAGGGCCAGACCTGCTCCAGCTCCTGCCGAGCGGGACAAGAAGGAACGACGATGGATGGAAGCTTTGCTCATGATTTGTTCTCCTGTGTGGATATTTATTGGCGAGATCGGAGGAACAGCACAGAGAGCTGTTACCCTGATCAAACCTGGGGAGCATGTTATCGGAAGCCGGTGCTCATGATCAAGAGCGGAGCTTCAGCGCCTCAAAGGCACTCAGTAAGGAAACCCTAGGGCGATTGCCAGAAGGTGAAGCGGGATCTCTTCAGGGTGCCGATGAATCCAACGTCCGAAGAGGTGAAAGCCCTCCCTGCCTTCTCATCCATGTCCAGGAAAAAGAGAAGCTCGAAAGCCGAATCGCTCTGTTCGTGAACTCCCGCATAAACCTCTACAAACGTGTTAACCGGAAGTGTTTGGCGACCCATGATCCGAGTCAGTGGGAGAGTGAGCATGCCACCATAGGCTCTGTAGACCAGTTCGGAGCAAACCAGACGATCGTTGGAGAAGAAGTCGAACTCGAAGTCATACGGCTTTTCGTGGTGAGAAAAGGCACGGGCGATCGCTTCTCGACGTTGGCTGTTGCTAAGTCGGGGGCGAAGGACAGCGACCGCGTCCGCTTCCCCAACTGAGTGCTCTAGACTGGTGAAAACGACTCCCTCACTGATGGCCTCGATTACGGAGTAGGGATGTCCGGCCTCGTCCTGACCCAGGAATTCGTTCCGGTGGGGTGTCACTCGAGAATCGTCGGCGACGCCCAGGGCTTCGAGTTCCTGCTGGCTCCCCAGGTAAAGGGCAGCATGGGGCCAGAACCCGGGCAGGAATGCATTGGACAGGAACCAGTTCCGTCGCTCCAACAGGATGTCGCCGGGCTGAAGTATCTCTTTGAGTTCCCGAACTTGTTGGGGGCTGATCAATCCCCGATGGCGCGGCCGATCTATGAGACGGAAGTCGCCAAGCCAGGTGGAAACCAGCGTCTGTGCGTGGTAGACCGGGTCTCCCGTGTGTCGCCGCATTTCTCTGAGAGCGAGCAGAAGCTTTCGACTTCCGATCCGCGCCGCCGTCCGATCAATTGCCGGGCGAGCCCGCAGCGCCGCCTCGACGAGGGATTCCCAAGGAGGGCCCTTACCCCAAGGGTTTGATTTCGCCAACAAATCATATCGTTTCGCTGCGGCTTGCAGGCCAGAAACGACGTCGGCGTTGGAGAGGCTGGCCAAGAGCCGATCGTAGGTGCCGCCCGGCATCTCCCAGGTCAGATCTCCCTCGTTCAGTTTCCGCTGGGCCTGGCCGTCGTCCTCGAAGGTCTCCACCAATACGGCTGCTTTCGCCAGGAGAGTCGCAGCACTCGCATAAGCGAGCAGGAATGCCCGCGCTTCTATCTCACCGTCCTCTGGAGCATCGTGTGCCGCTCGATAGGTCCAGATCGTCCTCAGCAGAGCCGTCCGCAGGTTCAGGTAGGTCAGAAGAAGCTGTTGGATTGCCTCCTGATCCTGCTGACTGTAGTAGCTCGACTGGCCGCGCACGAAGGCCCCACGTAGATCCTGCATACGTTCTTGCAACCGTTCCAGCTCGGCGATGGCGGACACTGCGCCCCGCGCGTCTCGGTGGAGTCGCGCACTGACTACCCTAGAATCCTCTTGACGCCAGTGAGACCAGAGTGAGGGACCTTGAGGAAGATCCGCCACACCACGATCCCGCAGCTTCACCACAAAGAGCAGCAGTGGAATCAGCGCTATCAGGAGAGCCCCACTGACGACCCTGCTTCGATTCAATCTGCGCCTGGGGCTCATAGGAACCCATCCCAGAACCTCGACACGATAGCGGTCACGCATCTCGTCCATGAGTCGCAGCAGGTTCTTCTGAACTCGAAGGACCCGTGCCACCGCCTCCAGCTTCATCCAGGAGGCTGCACGGCCTCCGACGTGGGCCGCCAACTTCCGCAGGCGGTGATCGTAGAATCGGGCAAACAGCCCGGTTGGCACCAGCAGGATGGTGAAGGCAATGGTCGCCTCATCGGAAAAGTGACCCCAGACCCACCAGACTTCGAGACCATAACAGGCTGGGAACAGGATGGCTCCGACCAGGATCTGGGCTATGGAAAGAGAAGGTGGATGTTTCCTTTTTGCGACGATCCGACGGGCGATCAGATCTGTCAAGTGGTAGGGAATCTGGACATTCCCCATTTTTCAGAGGCCCAGAGGAAGCAGGGACAGCTGACGGGAGCTGGGATCGGGTCGAGCCCCGCCAATCCCGCTGTGGCGGCCGAATAGGAGCTGCTTGATGCCATCGGCTATGGCATAGAAGCGGAACTCCGGGATGCCGTAGATCCGTTTGGCTGCCTGCTCGATGTGTTGGACCAGAAGGGCCAGCTTGGCCCTTTTACCCAGATAGACACAGGCGAAGAAGGCGGCGATCATGACCAAGGCGGCCATATTGCGCAGGCGCTCATACTTGAGCAAACGGATGTCTTCCAACTCGTAGCTCTGCTTGATAAATCGGATCGTTTCCTCGACACGCCAGCGGCTCAGATAGCTCTCGACCACCCGCCACTGGCTCTTGCGCGAGCGTTTGACCGTCTGGTTCGTCAGAAGCATCAGGGGACGGGGGCCAAAGCCATCCACCACCACCAGGTACAGCGATTGGTCGAAACCGGGCAAACGCACCCCTCGGGCCCCAAACTCCAACCGGTAGACCTTCTCCCCCGCACTCGTCTCCTTGATCACGACTTCCCGGTAGCGGCGCCGACAACCACGCGCCCACTCCTCGGCGCTCTTCTTGCTGCGCCCTGAGATCAGGTGACGATCCCCCCGCTGGCACACCAGGAACGGGTGTCCCCGCTTCAGCAGGACTTCGAGGATCTCCTCCCGATCCCCTCCCCGGTCCATCACCCAGATCCCTCGCCCTTGGGTGGCTTTGGAGACTCGCCCAATCGCCTTGAGGATCTCGTCGTTTTCGCTCACAAAGTCCGGCGCTTTCTGCGAGTACAGCTCCTGGTACAACGGCAGCACCTCGGCACTCCCCCGCCTCGCTCCGACCACCTCACAGCACCAGTATCCATCTCGGATCTCCCCTCGGGAGCCGTCCCGGACCCGCGCCAGGTATTGCATCTTCCGGGCATATGGCTTACTCACATCCGTGGGGTCCACAATCAACAGCGTCTCCTTCTCCACCCGCCAGGCCGCCAACTCCAGCAGATTCTTTCCCACCGCTCCTCTCAATCCCTGACGGTTGAGTTGGCGGCTCAGCCGCTCGATGACTTTCTTCAGAGCGATCTCCTCCTCCAGTGCTCGCGCAATCTCGCTGAGCCGGACCGACGCCCGACACTGCATCCCGTAGAGCACCTCCCGGATCAAACGAGCGGCGGTCTTCGGTAATCCTTCAGAGACCTTCCCCGAAAATTCTCTCAGCTGCTCTCGAATCTTCCACGCTACTTTGGCATCATGCATCTGGGTCCCTCCGCTTAATTGGTTGTTGGGTTTGGAGTTCCGCCAACCAGTCTAAGCGCTAGGGACCCACACTTTTGGGGGTCGACAGTTCCCCCATTTTCTCCCAATTTCAACCCATCCCACTTCCCTTATCGCCCTACTCTCTTGTTCTCAACTACTTGAGAGAATTCACCCTCAATTTTTGGGGAATGTCCTGGTAGGGAATCGCCCCAGTGATCAATCCGAACAAGGCAGGAAATACCCCCAACAGGGCTTCGGCCAACGCCTGGAGTGGGCCCAGAGGGCCAGGCAAGAGATGGGCGGGTTCTTCTAGCAGTCTCTGGTGAAGACCCGCCTTCTCTCTCAACCTCTCGTAACGTCGTAGTTGACGTTCCACTTCAGAAACCGCAGTCGGATCAGCTTCGACATAGTGGTTGAAGCAGGCTGCCATCCGGTAGAGCAACTCTCCTCGCAGCCCCTTTCTGTCAACTCCAGAGAGTCCGGTCGTGCGGGCACGCCGCAGGTAAACGTCTACCAACCGCTCAACGAAGGGTACGCGTTCGGTCGACTCGACATGGAAGGCAAGCGATTTCAGGGCCGTGTCGATGCGATTAGTGAGTTCTCGGATCGCCTCCCGTGGGTTGGTCGAGTAGAGCGCTGACAGGTCGGCTACCTTGAGCGGAACTCCGAAGCGAATAAAGGCGTCTGCCCGGAATCTCCGGCGTGGCTCGAACTGCAGTCCAACTGGCACCACGCTGAGGTTCAAAGCGAAGCTGGCCGCCGACTCCGCCTGCAGAGCGATTCGTGCGGCGCCGGTCTTCAGCAACGCCAGCTGGGGATCGTCTTGGCTGAGCCCTTCTGGAAAGATTGCGGTGACACACCCCTTGTGAAGCAGCTCAAGGTATCGGTCGAATGCCTCCAGATTGCGTCGCTGGCCACGCGGATCGTCCTGAAGCCGGACCACAGGGATCGCCCCGAAAGCCTCAAGAATTGGACGCATTGGACTGCTAAAGAGCTTGTGCTTGGCTCCGAAGTGGACAGGTTGGGACAGAAGATCGACGAGCACCGCTGGATCGACCAAAGAGTTCGGATGATTGGCAACCAACAGCACCGGACCTTGTTTGGGAAACAGTTCTCTCCCTTGTACCTGAATCGACCGATAGTACACACGAAGGGCGATTCGAAGGAATCCCTTGATGGTGAGACGGATCCCGCTACGGAAGCTGAACATGTTCGTATCAGGATCTTAGTGCAAGCAGGAGTGAGAGGCAAAGCTTCAAGTTCGCTGGGCTGGTGGGGCCGACCTCAAACGTCATTGGAACCTCGCACGTTTGGATCACCGATTAATGCGAGAACTATGGAAGCCTGAAGCGCCAGCGAGGGGGTGGGCGAATGCCTTTTTGGCAACGCATCTCGCAGATCCCCAACCCCTCGCTCGCGCTTCAGGCTTCTATGGCTCACGCAGTTTCTTTCCTGAATGGGGCTAGGACTACTGGGGGCGGGACTAAGGTGAAACGCCACTTGCAAGCTCGAGCTGCTGCTTCTCCCAAGCAGGCAGCTGATCCGCATACTCGTGCGCCTGGGCCACGAAGTCGACGCCTGCCATGCGCTTCCATCCGTCGAGAAGCCTTTGGAAAATGGGGCCTCGGTGCCCATCACCCACCGGCTGTCCTTCGAAGCTTCGGGCGTGAACCACACAGTAGGTGGTGGAAGTACACAGCATCTCATCGGCCTGGAGAGCCTCATAGCGGCCTAGGTTGACCTCGCGGGTGGGGATCCCGATTTCCCGGGCCACATCCAGGGTGGCTCCGCGGGAGACGCCTCGAAGAATGTTGCGTCCTTCGGGGGTTAGGAGTTCTCCGTCCTTGACGAGGAACAGGTTCCAGCCGGGACCTTCGGCCAGAAAGCCGTCCGGATCCAGTAGAATCGGCCATTTATTCTCGCCCATACGTGCTCCCTGCAACTGGGCCAACTGATAGTGCAAGCGACTACGAGTCTTGGCCTTTGGATCGACCAGGTGGGCCGGCACCGCCTGCTGGGGAACAATTACCAGATCGACTCCCCGGTCGTAGTTGGAGGCAAAGTGACCCATGTGGGTGATGAGCGGCCAGCAGTTGATGGAAACCGTTGGCCTCACCCCTTTAGGGAAGGCGCTTTGGTAAAGGGGCAGAGGCCCTCTGGAGACATCGTGCATGATTTGCCAGTCCATCTGCGATGGCTCTGTGGATAGGTTCCGTTCCAGAGTCTGAACGGTCAGCTCGTCCATCTCCTCCAGGGTAAGACCCGAGTCAATCTCCAGCAGCCGCAGGGAGCCGTAGAGTCGCTCCAAATGGTGGCGCAGGCGGAAGGGTCTGCCCTGAAAGGTACGGGTCACTTCAAAAGCCATATCACCGAACATCAACGCCGAGTCGAAGATGGAGACACACGCCTCGGATTCGGGCACGAACTCCCCATTGAAATAAACCGTTCTTTCAGACATAGGTCAGCACCTCCAGTAATCTGAATTGTAGCCGGCTCTTCTCAGAGGCGGAAGACTCTAGTGGACTGTAACACCTGAATCGCTAGTGCCTGAGCGTCCCTCGAGCCCGATCTCTGCGTTGCGCTTTCTCGCCATAGTCCAAACTATGCCTGCGTCAGCGCGCCTTGACCTCGGGCCCGAATGGCTCGCACATCCACTACCGATTCAAGCGTTACAGTCCACTCTAGAGACTCAGTAGGTAAGAGAACTTGACGAAGAACTGCCTGGAGTCATTGAGGAAGCCTCGGGATCGGCGGCCCGTGAGACCCATTTCTTGCTCGAGCAGGTCCAGATTCCGACGGTTGTCGTTATAGCCCACATAGAGAGCAGTCCAGGGATTGACGAGATAGGTCAGAAGAAAGTCGCCGTTGAGATTCTTGGAGCTTTCGATCGAGGTCAGATCGAGGTTGGATAGCACCGTTTCATACTGGAGGATGAAGCGCAGCGATAGCCTACGATTGAACTGCCAATCCCAGCGCGAGCGAAGGATGTGATTGTTGAAAATGTTGGCGGCAGAGGATCGGTCCAGGAGACGTTCTAGAAGGTACACATTCTCGTTCCGGAGGGAGGTTGAAGGACGAAAAGTGACCGACAGGTTTGCCCGAGTCAGGTCCACCAGATCAGGCTCCTGTCCGACTTGCGGAAGCAGATTGATCTCCGTTCCCTCGGAGTACTCAAGCTCCAAAGATACCCAAGAGAGGTAGTTGCTTGACGCAAACACTCCCGACCTGTGATGGGAATACTCCCGTGTCTTGATCTGAGCCGGGATGTCGCCCGGACGCAGCAGTTCGCGATCCCCGATTTGGAAAAGCTCCAGGTGAGTTTCTCCACTCAGCTCCCAGCCGACTCCGAGGTCATAGAACCGGTGCAGGGGTTTGTGCTGGCGGTCCCAGATGCCGTTCACCAGGAGGGTCGGCCCCCAGGAGATCAGGTATTTGCCCTCTCGGCGGAAACGGTAGTCTGCGTGCTCCCTGAGACTCCGAACGTCCGGCCGCAAAGACGGCGGCTGGATGCGGCGGCCGGAGAAGAGGAGACGTCTCACCCGCCGTCCCGGGAGAAACCCGGTCTCGGTCAGGAATCCAGGACTCCGGTCGCTGTAATCCAACGTGGAAAGCAGGTGTCGTCCCCGACGCAGCAGGCGCGCATCGTAGGCGGGACCAGCCTGCTCAGCTCCATTGGCAGTGCGCGTCCGGCTGGCTACCGCTTGTGCGCTGAACGCCCAGTTCCGATTCAGCTTCAATCTGGTGTCTACACCACCCACACGGTTCAAGCCCAGATCGAGGGCGCGCTCCGTGTAGATCACGCCCAGCGTAGATTCGCTCAAAATGTCACGATTTACCCGAAGCACGCCAAAGCGAGCACGGGAACCGAACAAGGCATCCGATTCAGGGACACTCTTGCCCGGCGACTCATCATCGGCCAGCAGCGCTCCGATGGCCCAGGGACCTTTCTTGCCAGTCAAGCGGACGCCCAGGCGCGGATCCTGAATCCGGCGGCTGAAGAACAGATTGATGGGGGTCTGGAAGAAACTGGAGTTTTCCTGAAAGAAGGGTCTCTTTTCCGGAAAGAAAACCTCGAAGCGCCGGTTGACGGTCACCTGGGGCAGATCTGATTCCACCTGGCTGAAGTCAGGATTGACTGCGATGTCGAGGGCAAAGCTATCCTGGAAGACCAGCTTGGCATCCAGTCCTCCATCGATCTCGCCCCGGTCCGAAACGAATTGCCTCTGAGCTGGCCGACTCGGATCCAGGCTTCGGAAGGACCGGAAGAAACCGTAGGGAATGAGCTGTACGCTGCGGCCTGGCGAGACCCGCTGCAGCCCTTCAAGGGCTGCATACTGATTCAAGTCTCCCTCCACACTAGAGGAGACCAGGGGCCAGGTGCTCATCTCGTTGTTTCTGGGGATGTAACGCCAGAACCCGATCCCCCAGACCTGCTTTTCGGTGGAGGGGAAGCGCAGGCTTCGGAAGGGAATGGACATCCAGACCACGTAGCCTTCCTTGGTGCGCCGCCCCTGGGATTCCCAGAGAGTGTCGAAGGCGGTGTCGTACCCCACACCCTCCACATACCGCCCATCCTGCTGAATACCCAAAGGATTGGTTGACAACTCGTAGGATCGGAGCTTGTCCCAGAACGTGTCCAATGAAACCAAGACCCAGTCGTCCCCCTCGAACTTCTCGCGTCTGGTCATGCGAGCCCGGACCTTCTCCGCCTCCGAGTCGAAGCAGACGAAAACCACGTAAAGACGTTCATCGTCGTAGCCTGAATAGACTTCAGTTCGTTGGGTGGAGGGGACTCCGTCGCGGGGACGGCGCTGGAGGAAGCCCTCGACTCGCGCCAGCTGACCTTCCATCTTCGGGCTCGGCCTCATTTCCAGAAAATCTTCTAGGGTAGGAGGCTCACTGATTCGCGGGATTACCAGGGGTTCTGGGGGGGAACCGCTTCCCCTGGCAAGCCCAACGAAAAGGAGCAGCAGAAAGGGTAGCGGCAAACGTACAAGGCGGACTGTGATCCGGGGCAACATTCGCCTCAAGGCAATCTAAGACGTTGAAATTCTGGGTGCCATCGCCTCCATCTCAGACTCGGAATCTTACAGGAGCTCGCTCCCGCGACTCTGGCGCGTATCTGTGTTTACTTTGTGCCGAAGTCTTGAGCGCGGACGTTCCATCCGGTGATGTAGTTGTAGGCGTCGACAATTAGCTGGAAAGTCGAGTCGAGCTCTTCCATCGATTGCGGTGTATAGAGGAGGACGAATCCTTCCCAACCCTCCTGGTTCGACATGGGGTGAGGGAGTGCCCAGCCTGCCCTTACTGCTTGCCGCGCCCGGTCGGCGGGCAAAGCGATGTGCAAGCTTCCATCTGCATGAATGTGAGCAAACTCGCGTCCGCGTCGGATTATTTCAGGGTTGACCAAGCTTATCTTGTTGTGTAACCAGAGGCCTCGCACGCCTGGCACTGATAGGATCGTGGGTCGATTTTCCACGCCTGGCAGGGCAAAGGCCCGGCGGAAAAGCTCTTCGTTTACCTCCGGAACGGGATCCACGTCGATCTGCCTGTGAGGAATGTCCAAAGTTACCTTGGGAGGGAGACCCTCCCGTCGCGGCAGAGTCGGGTAGGATGAGCCGGCTTCCGCACTGGGTGCCGCTGCCTGCGATCCCGATTCGCTGCCCGCGCCGGCAGTAACAGGAACGATTGTTGCCGCCACCAGAATGAGGCTTGCAACGAGGCATCCATGGATTTCGACAGGATTTGACGCCATGCCCAACCTTCAGTAGCGTAACTTCTTTTCTGTAAATTCTGGTCAGGCCTGGGTCGGAAAGACAGAGGTCTGGGACAGGATTCTCCAAAAACAGAAACGTCTATCTGGCAAGGAGAATCAAATGAACCCAGACCTGGAAAAGAGAGTACCACGGGAGATCCTGGCGGAGTTGATCGAGGAAGGAACAGAAGCCTTTCGAGGAATCCTGGAGAAGCTGTTCAACGTGGCCATGCAGTTGGAAAGAAGCGAGTTTCTGGGAGCGGAAGCGTACGAGAGAACAGCCAGTCGGCGAGGCTATCGAAACGGATTCAAAGGCAAGCGGATTCAGACTCGAGTGGGAGAGCTGCACTTGGAGATTCCACAGGTGCGTGGGTTGAGGTTTTATCCCAAGTCGCTGGAGAGGGGTTGCCGTTCGGAGAAGGCCCTGAAGCTGGCCATTGCCGAGATGTATGTGATGGGAGTCTCGACGAGGAAAGTCACCGAGATCACGGAGCAGCTGTGTGGGTTGGAGATCTCGGCCACCCAGGTCTCGAGAGTGGCCGGGATGCTGGACGAAGAGCTGGAAGAGTTTTGAAGCCGGGAGCTGGGAGAGTATCCGATCGTGTATCTGGATGCCCACTACGAGAAGGTTCGAAGAGGCGGCAGGGTGCAGGACGTGGCCATCCTGAAAGCCATAGGAGTCAATCGTTTCGGAACGCGGGAGGTGTTGGGTCTGAGCACCAGGATCAGTGAAGCGGAGGTGCATTGGCGAGGGTTTCTGGGAGATCTGCACAAGCGTGGACTGAGAGGGGTCGAGCTGTTTGTCAGTGACGATCACGAAGGACTGAAGGCGGCCAGGCGGGCAGTTTATCCGTCGGTGCCCTGGAACCGTTGTCAGTTTCACCTGAGTAAAAACGCCCAACAATATGCTCGCCGCAAAGAGGACAAGCCCCGCATCGCCCAGGCCATGCGGGACATTTTCGATGCCCCGTCTCGAGAAGATGCCGAGGAGCTCAAGGGTAAAGTCGTCAAGAAGTTCGAAAAGATTGCACCGGAGTTCGTGAGCTGGCTGGAAGAGAACGTGGATGAAGGGCTGACAGTGTTTGATTTTCCGAGGAGCTGGTGGCGAAGGATCCGAACCATCAACGGACTGGAGAGACTGCACCGGGAGATCCGGAGACGAACCCGGGTGGTGGGAATCTTTCCCCACGAAGCGTCGGCGCTGCGGCTCATCTCGGCTGTGCTTGCAGAGATACACGAGGAGTGGTTAACCGGCCGGCAATACCTGAACCTGGCCGGCTGGAAAACACAAGTGGAGCAATTCTTCCCTACAGGCCCTAAAGAAAATTACAGAAAAACGGTTGCTTAACCCAACCTTCTGGTCATGAGTGGACAATAGAAGATCTACAACAGATATGTCTGACCCTGGGGAGTATAGCATGCAGGGGAGAGAAAGCCGGCTGCAGGCAGCAGTTGGAGGTGCGACCTGCAGCCAGGGGAAAGGGGACGGTGCGGAGGCTGCTGGGCATGGGAGCAGCGTGGTCCGCAACCGTCCCCCTGATTGAAACAGGGTGAAGCTACTGGATCGGCGCCTGTCCTTCGATGGAGGACAGGAATTGGGAGTCGAAGTCGCCGAACAGGGCAAAGACTAGGACCGGCTCCTCACTGACGATCCTGAGATGGCCCTTGACCTGTTCAAAGCCGAGTCCAAAGAGCGAGGGGCCGTCCAGGACATCCACCAGTCGATGTCCGGGCTCCAGCACCACGGTCCGCTCGGCCGTCCTGAGACCGGTCTCGGAAAAAGCCTGGATCCGCACCTCGGTCGCCCGATCCTCACCGTTGAGGATGGAAATCCCGGTGAACATCCGCAGCGTCTCGGACTGCGCCACCTGCAGCAGCAGCGTTTCCTTCTGACCCGTTTGAATCATCGGCAGGGTGGAGCGAAAGTGTCCGTTGTTGCCGATAAAGGAGGTCACGCCCACCAGGGTCGCCGCCCGCTGAAACGGTCCCAGCTGACCGGCACTGACGGCCAGCTTCAGATGGCCCGTGATCGCCTGCTGATCGATCAATCCCGTCGGATCCAATCCCAACAGCTCCCGGACTCCGCCCACGAACAACTCCTTGGGAGCGATCCTCACCTGGGCCGTCCCTAGTGGCCGCGAACGATCGTCCAGGGCCTGGATCTGGACCAGCGCCTCGGTGTCGTCGACGTTGATCAAGCGGATCTCGGTATCTCCTCCGTGGCTGTCCACGAACAAGTGGGGCACCACCAACTGACGGGTCTGGGTCCCGACCTGGGCCGTCATCGAGGAAAAATCCTCCGATCCGGCCAGGAACTCAAAGCCCCGCAGTGGCAGCGTGCTCTGGACCTGGACATAGCCTTCGTCGAGGGACACCGTGGGTCCAAACAGATCCGCGAGCGTGCCCACGATCGAGCCCTGGGCTGCAATCGCAACCGAGGCCTCTTGCAGCAACGTGCCGTCGGTCGCGCACAAGCGCAGCAGCACGGCCGGATCCGGCTGGGTGGCGTCGTTGAACAGAAACAACAGCGTCGCCTCCTCGTCGCCCCGATGTCGGGCCAGCGGAAAGTAGAGGGTCGTGGCGGCCACCGAGGTCCCGCCGACGCCGTCCAGGCGCCGGCGCTCGTAGTCGCCCATCATGAAGAACCCTTGAATCGGTCCCTGATCGCCGGAGGCCACCAGGGAGCTCAGCTCCTCATTGGCTCCCACCAACTCGTCGGTGAGAAAGGCATCTTGTCCTTGACCCGCTAGCCGCTGCAGCTGTTGATTCAGCCGCTCGTTGCCGTCGGCATCTCGACCCCGGACCGTGACCTCGTTGTCTCCCTCACTGAGGTTGACGATCGCCACTCCGATGTAGGTATCCTCGAATTGCCGGTGCTGGGTCTTGGCTCCGGTCGGCAGCACCAGGGTGTTGCGCAGGATCGGCTTGACCTGGATCAGAGCGCGGCGGCTGACCGTGCTGTGTCCATCACTGACGCTGAGCGTCAAGACCAGGTCCGTCTTTTCTTCGACCTTCGGAGCCTCAAAGATCAGCTGAGCCTGATCGCTGCCCTCCAGGCGCAGCGCCGGACCCGAGTCCTGGCTCCAGGCATAGGTCAACTCATCGCCGTCCGGATCAAAAGCCATGGCCTCCAGCGTCACTGTCTCGCCCGAGCTCACTTGCTGATCCGCCAACGCTTCCACCACCGGGGGCTCGTTGGCTTCGACCGTGACCTGGACCTCTCCGTCGTCCTGTCCCTCGTAGGGGTCGGTCACGACGACCTCAAAGACCAGCTCTAGGTCCTCTCCCTCATCGGGGGCGGTAAAGGAGACGCGCGGGCCTTCTCGACTCGAGAGCGAGACGGGAGGTCCGCGGCGCTGGCTCCAGGCATAGCTCAGGGCATCCCCTTCCGGATCGGAAGCGGAGGCGACCAACGTCACCGTCTCACCCGAGGCCACCGTCTGGGGGTGGAGTCGATCCAGCTGGGGGGGATGATTGTCCTGGACCGTGATCTGGACCTCATCGCTCGCCTCGCCTCCCTTGCCGTCGTCGACCACCAGGTGGAACTGAAGTTCTGTGGTTTCGTCGACCCGAGGGGCGACGAAGTGATTCTGACCGCCGGCACCCTGCAGCAGCTCCACCGAGGGACCGGAACGTTGGGACCAGTGGTAGGTCAGTCGATCCCCGTCCGGATCCGAGCCACTTCCGTAGAGCGTAACCTGCTCGGTTTCCATGACGTCTTGATCGCGACCGGCATCGGCTTCTGGTTTCTGATTGGAGGCCCTCACGAAGATCCGCACAGAATCGTGGGAGCCACAGCCGAGGGGATCGAAGGCCGAGAAGCGCAGCACCAGGGTCGTATCCTCGTTGACCGTCGGGGCCGTAAAACTGGCCGTTGAGCTGCTGTTCGCGTGGCTGATGGTCAGACGCGAGGTCGTCAGGACGCCTCCGCCTTCGAGCACCGCCCAGGAGAAGCTCACGCCGGTAAATCCTTGGGCACTGGTGGAGCGATCCGGATCGAATCCACCTCCGGTCAAATGCACCCGATCGCCTCCCTCGACGGTTCGATCCGAGGGGCCTTGGACGACGGCCGGTTCGTTGCCTTCTTGATCGCAATCTATCTCGGGTTCAGAGTCGTCGTCACCGGGAAAAGGTTCGTCGTCCTCGCGCACGTAGACCGTCGTTTGAGCACAGACGGGCGGCGCTTTTTGATCACTCGCACAGCATTGAAACTTCAGCGTCGTCTCTTGGTTGGGGGCCGCGAAGGAGGCCCGCAAGCTAGCGGCGCCATTCAAATGCACCGAAGGGCTCGTGGAGGTCGCCAACTGGCTCCACGTCACCGTGGTCGGATCCTGGTTGGGATCGATGACGGTGGCGCGTAGGTAAGCCGTCTGGGCCGGGTGCACGGTCTGATTGTCGGAGACACTGATATCCGGCGGTTGGTTCTCGACCACGCCCGTACGCTTGAACCAGATCTCGGTCAAAATCGAGTTGGAGTCGTTGAAGATGGCGGCCGGATCGGTGGCGTCGACGCCCAGGCTCACGCGCGCCACCAGGGGCCGACGCAGGTTGCGCGGCAGCAGTTTCCAGCTCAAGACCGTCATCGAGGGTTTGGGACCGTTACAGCCCACGCAGAAGACCCCCAGGGCCTGCGGGTAGACGACCGGAAAGGTCGTCTGCGGATTGACCCCGTTGACCCCGCTGGAGCCAGGCAGCCAGTCGGGATTGATCCGATCCCCGATCCGAAACGAGATCGCGTCGGCCTCTTCCAGCAGGATCGGCTTGTCGTAGCTGCCGAACTTCCCTGCCGGGACTCCCCACCGTCCTCCGGTGTAGCCCGGTACCACGGAAAGCACCCCATCCGGGGTCACCACCTGGACGATCGGCCGCGGTTGATCCGCATACACCACCGTCGCCAGCGTCCCCAGGAACATCGCTATCCACACCATCACTCCACGTCGCGTGTCTCTTGACATTATGTTTCTCCCTTATCCCCTGTTCCCCAGGCTCATCGAATGTGTCGGTTCTGGAGAGGGAAACTGCCAGCGGTTGGTGGCAGACGAAAGGAATAACCCGAGGGTTCGGATGTCACGTACGCTCCTCCAGAATCAGTTTTCTAACAGAGGAAGCGTCCGCTCCCGAGGCTCACTACCCTGGCGATGTCGGGCCGGGCCTTCGGCGAAAACTCCAACGGAGATGATCGGACCCTGTCTCTATCCCTCTGTTTTGGACCTGATCCTGGCAAGACCGTCCAAAAACCGAGCTCAGTTTAGCACTGGGACCCAGCCGCTCCCGGTGATCCCGCTCACAGTTTGCATATCGGCCCGATTCACGGGCACCTGAGGGGCAAAGATGTAGGAGAGATCAGAACAGAGACCTGGTCTCCACCGGAGCAGAGGGCTCCAGACAACCCGGTTGATCATTGCCGACGCTGTTAACCAATCGGCTAACCGGAAAGGAGACCATTTGGCTGGAGGGATAGGGGAGAAGAAGTGACCTGAGATCTGGGGCCGGGGTCGACGGGCTAAGCCAGGTCGAATAGGCCTCGGAGGGCAGAATCACAGGCATGCGGTCGTGAATCTTCGCCACCATGTCGTTAGGCGTAGTGGTGAGGATGCAGCAAGATTTGAGTGGCAAGCCAGCTGTTGCCTGCCATCGTTCCCACAGCCCCGCGAAGGCAAAAACTTCTCCGTCCTGGAGTCGAAAGTAAAAGGGATGCTTGCCGCCGCGAAGTTTTTTCCACTCAAAGAAGCCATCGGCCGGAATCAGACACCTCTGGGACCTGAACGCCTCGCGGAAAGAGGGCTTTTGCTCCACTGTTTCGGATCTGGCATTGATCATTCTCGAACCCGAGGAAGGATCCTTGGCCCAGTTGGGAACCAGACCCCAGTGCATGAGATCGAGCCGATTCTTCTGAAGTTGGGGGTCCTTGCGAACCACGGCCACCTCTTGGGTGGGAGCAATGTTGTAACGAGGCCCGATTCGAGTTTCGCTGATCTCGAACCGGTCCATCAAAGCTTCGGGATCGGTGAGGGTAAACCTTCCACACATGGCAGTTCCGGTGGTCCTCTAATCTGGACAAGTATGGCACCCGATTCCTCAGAACTTCAATCAGGGATTAATCGAACGAGGCAAGGTCTGTAGGAGCGTCGAAAGGCGGAACCCACGCTGGATTCAGAGCTGCTCTTGAGTCAGCTCTTCGTGGCAGCATCGGACCGGTTGCAATCACGATCCAGGGCTGAAGGAGATGCGTGATGACTGGGTATTGAAAGAGGCAGTTGCCTCCAGGTAGGCATTTCTGTACTAAGATAGCCCAGCCCGGGATTGTGGCTATTTTCTTCGACCGTGGTCTCGTTTGAACCCGACTTGGCGGCTAAACGGATACCTGCTGCTGCTCTATGACTCATCGGAGCTACCTCGCTTCCTGAGTTAGCCCCGTTATCGGTCTGAAGCCGAGAGTTCTTTAGGTTCGATAGCCGAGTCCTTCTCGTGAGGCCTGGTAGCGGAGCCGCTATCGAGTCCGGCTTAGTACACTAAGGACGCTAGCCCGGATTTCTCAAAGACAAGAAAAAGCAGTCAGCTCTATGTGATATAAAGTCTTTGTTATCAGATACTTAATAATCACAAGGAGCTGACTACTATGACCACAGAGTGTATCGCTTCCAAGCTGGAGTTTCAAGAGCTAGAAGGGCGCCGAGTCGAGGCAGAATTCAATGGGGGGCAGATCACCTCAGACTCCGGGGGGTTGCTGTTACGGGAGGTGGAGAGCCGCTATGGGTTCATTAGCGGCTTGGCCGCCTGCTTTGGGGACCGGCGCGATCCTCGCTTCACCGAGTTCAGTGTGGAGGAACTGGTGGGGCAGCGGATTTACGGACTGGCCCTAGGCTATGAGGATGTCAACGATCATGAGGAGCTCCGGGCAGATCCGCTGATGGCGGTGTTGGTCGGCAAGGAAGATCCCTTGGGGAGGGATCGGCGAGCGGAAGCGGATCGAGGCAAGGCGTGTGCGGGCAAGAGCACCCTCAATCGTTTGGAGTTGTCCTCGGTGACGCAGGATAAATATCGCAAGACGCCGGTGGATGAAGCCGCGGTCGAAGCGTTTTTGGTGGAGCAGTTCATTCGGGTGCGAGGCGGGAAACCGAAGGAGTTGGTCTTGGACCTGGATGCGACGGATGATCCGCTGCACGGAGAACAGGAGGGTCGTTTCTACCATGGCTACTACCGGTGTTACTGCTACCTGCCGCTGTATGTGTTTTGCGAGGGGTATGTGCTGGGGGCCAAGCTGCGGGTGTCGAACCTGGATGGCTCCGAAGGAGCGGTCCAGGAGATGGAGCGGATGGTGGGACAACTGCGGGCGAAGTGGCCGAAGGTCCGCATTACTCTGCGGGCGGACAGCAGCTTTGCCCGCGAGGCGTTGATGAAATGGTGTGAAGAGCATCGAGTGGATTACGTCTTCGGTCTGGCCCGCAATCAGCGCTTAGAGGGGGCCCTGGAGTCCGAGTTGGAACAGGCCCAGGCACTGCAACAAGCCAACGGCAGCAGCGCCCGAGTCTACAAGGACTTTCGTTACCAGACGCGCAAAAGCTGGAGTCAAGAGCGGCGAGTGGTGGGCAAGGCCGAGTACACGGGTAAGGGATCCAATCCCCGCTTTGTCGTCACCTCGCTGGGAGCGAAGCGGTGGCCCGCCCAAAAGCTGTACGAGGAGCTGTACTGCGCGCGAGGGGAAGCGGAGAATCGGATTAAGGAGCAGCAGCTAGAGCTGTTTGCCGATCGGACCTCGACGCACCGCATGAAGAGCAATCAGCTGCGCCTGTGGTTTTCCTCGGTGGCTTACAATCTGCTGCACACGCTCAGGTGTGTCGCTTTGAAGGGGACCCAGTGGGCGAAGGCGCAATGCCAGACGATTCGCCTCAAACTGTTGAAGATAGGAGGCCAGATTCGGGTCAGTGTCCGACGGGTGAGCTTGTCGCTGAGCGAGGGTTATCCTTACCAAACACTCTACGCCCAAACCTTGGCCCAGCTTCAACAGCTCGGCTGAGCGGAGGCAAACCGGAAATCCCAACCATCTGCAACTGAGGCGGCTGAGGTGTGTCTGAAAAACCGGTTTTCCGCCTTCAACATAGGTGTCACCAAGCTCTCGCACTCTACAGTGCCCTCAACTGAGACTTCGGCTCAAACCAGAGTCGAAAAATCGACTAAAATCAGCCTTTCTGCTTTCACTATGAGAAATCCGGGCTAGATCCGCGTCATTACGTCGTCAGCAAAGCGGCGAACTGCGTCGATCGTCGAGTCCGTGTCACTGGCGGCTACCGAAAGAACCAGATAATCCAGACTGGCATCTTCGTACCTACGGATATCGTCAAGGATGTCGCTCGCACTGCCCGTCAAGAAAGCTCTGTCCCCGTTCTCGTTCGTCTGAGTCTGGTCCAGCTCCAGCGTGGCCCGGAGCGTGACGTCCACCTGCTTGGGATCCCTCCCGTAGGTCTCACATAGGGAGCTGAGCCGCTCCCGACCTTGCAGCACCTCCTCAGGACTGAGCCTGATCCCGTGCCAGGCGTCGCCCAACCTGGCCGTCCTGCGGATCGCCAGACGTGAGTTACCTCCCACCCAGATTGGTGGATGGGGACGCTGGACCGGTTTTGGGAAAAAGACCATGCCGGAGGTCTGGAGATGCATACCCTGGTACTCGGCCACGTCCTCGACACAGAGAGCCTTGAACACCTCTATATGCTCGTCGGTCAACGCACCACGGTGCTCATAGGAGGCACCCATGGATGCAAACTCCTCAGGCATCCAGCCAACCCCTATGCCGAAAATGACACGCCCACCCGAGAGCACGTCAAGGGTCGTGATCATCTTGGCATTGAGTATCGGATTGCGGAAGGGCAACACAAGCACGCTGACCCCCAGGCGAGCCTTCTTCGTCAGACCTCCGACGAAGCTGAGAGTGCTCAGCGCCTCCAACACGTTCTGGGCCTCAGGGTCGGCCTTGCCGGGACCAAACGTGTCGGGATAGCGGTCCGACAGATCGGCTGGGAACACGGTCCGATCGCTAACCCATATGGAGTCGAAATCCGCCTCATCTACGGTGCGGGCCATCCTCCTGACGTAATCGGCCTGGGCCACTGGTGTCACAGCCGGGTTGACTGAAGTGGTAACAGCAACTCCAAATCTCATCTATTATTCCTTTCTGGGAAATCATAGCATTCTGATTCGGTGCCGGTTCGATAGTAGTTGATGCTCGGGGAGCTTGACCTGGGCATCGAACGATGGAACTCTGACCGGGCCTCGAAGGAGTGTGGGGCCGGAGTCGCCCCGTGAACAGAATATGTTGGGAACCGCTGCCCTCCTGGTTTGTGCTCTGCTGGCCTGGCCGCCGGAGTCAAAGAAGGAAGGAAACCAGGAGGAGCCGCCTCCGGCACCGAGTCAAACCGTCGTTGTCACCGCCGCCAAGCAGAAGCAGCCGCTGTCGGAGGCCGTCTCCCTGGTAAGCGTCGTTTCAGACGAGGACCTGGCTCGCTCACCTTCGCCGGTACTGGACGAAACCCTGCGACGGATACCCGGCTTCAGCCTCTTTCGTCGCTCCAGCAGCCTGTATTCCCATCCAACGGCGCAGGGGGTTTCCCTTCGGGGCATCGGTCCTAGCGGAACCAGTCGGAGTCTGGTCCTATTCGACGAAATTCCTTGGAACGACCCCTTCGGAGGTTGGATCTACTGGAATCGGATACCGACACTGGCGATGGAGTCAGTAGAGGTCGTCCGAGGTGCTACCAGCTCGCTCTACGGAAGCTCTGCCCTGGGGGGAACGATTCATTTGATCCCCCGGACTCCCACTCCTGACACACTCGAACTACGAGGTCGGTTCGCCCACCCTGAATCCTACGATTTGGATGTACTGGCGGCAGACGACTTCGGTGACTGGAAATACCTGGTCTCCGGACGACTCTTTGACACCGATGGGTTTTTCATCGTCTCAGAGGAACTCCGGGGAGCGGTTGATAGGCATGCCACCTCCAACTTCCAGACCTTCTTCGGACGCGCCTACTACAAGAATTTCCACGCAGGGGTCAACGTCTTTCGAGAGGGAAGAGGCAACGGGACTAAGCTCCAGAACAACAACTCGAGACTTGTCCTGTTCGAGACAGGCTATGAGGGCTCGTCCTGGGAGGGCAGCTTCTACACTCAGAGCGGTGTCTTCGAGAACACCTTCTCCCGGATTCTGCCCGGCCGATCGGCAGAGTTTATCACCGCAGAGCAGGAATTCCGTTCTCTGGGCTCGGGCGCCGCCTTCAGCTGGAGACCCCGAAGCAATCTGCTGGTGGGCACCGATTGGCGACGGGCAAACTGGAGCGAGAATACTCAGAATCTAGCTGGTGTATTCGTGCAACAGCTCCTTCCCCTTCATAACCGGGTCGACTTCCTCGCGGGACTTCGCTTCGATTGGTGGCAGGGACAGGAATCTCAGACCAGCCTTAATCCCAGAGCCGGAGTCCTCTTGCGAGCGTCCGAGTGGCTCACGCTGCGGACGTCCGCCTACCGAGGCTTTCGAGTACCGACCCTCAACGAGCTCCATCGTCCATTTCGCGTGGGCAACGTCATTACGGAGGCCAATCCTGAACTCCAGGAGGAGTACCTGTGGGGCGGTGAAGTGGGGGCCGATTTTCATTCTTTTGCGCCCGTTCTGCTGCGTGTGAACGTGTTTTGGAACTCGCTCCGGGATGCGGTGAGCAACGCCACGATCTCGGTTACTCCGGAGCTCATCTTTCGCCAACGTCAGAACCTGGGTCAGGCAACAGTAAAGGGAATGGAAGCAGAAGTGACGGTTCCGCTGGGACCGCTCTGGAACGTCTGGGCTGCCTATCTGTACTCGGATGCAGCGGTAGAGGACACCGGGCTGAGGCTGCCCCAAGTGCCACGCCACCAGGGATCGTTAGGTCTCGAGTACACCGGACCAATCAAGCTGGCGGCCTACGGTCGTTGGTCTGGGGATCAGTTCGAGGACGATCGGAACCAACTGGATCTGGAGCGCTATTTCTTGCTGGGCTTGAGCCTCAGCCGTCCACTATCGGAGAGGGTCGAGCTCTTCTTTGCCGCGGACAATCTCCTGGACCGCGAGTATTCCATCGGACGCACCCCCATCCCCAGATTGGGAAGTCCCCGGCTCCTTCAGGGCGGGGTGCAATTCAGGCTCCGCTAACCCGAAACTTGATAGGTGTTGCATTCACTTCGGCGTTCGCATGTTCGGTGTTCTGCGGTTTGTGATTTAGCCTTTTCCCTTGCCCTGGAGAAGGCAACCGGTGGAAATGCTGAACCGCAGAATATCGAACATGCGAATTTCGAAGGCCGGAAGAAGACGAAGGAGAGAGCCTTTGACGTTCACTGTTCGTGCACAAGTTTTTTTCTCGAAAGGGGCCAGCCCCGCTGGGGGCGGGGTTAGCCTAGAACTGGGCCCGACAAATTCGAGCCAGTAATTTGAGAGTATCGAAGCAGAATATCCTCCTCGCGCTCTTGACGACGGCGCTGCTCATCCTCTTTGTGCTTCTGTTTCAGGCCAAGGTCCAGCACAAGATGCGCGACTTCGAGGTCTACTGGCAGGCCGGGACCAGAGCGATCGCAGCAGAATCTCTGTATCGCCCCGAGGATGGGCACTACCAGTTCAAGTATCTGCCGGCGTTCGCGCTGGCGGTTTCCCCTCTGTCGACACTCTCCCTGCCACTCGCCAAAACACTCTGGTACGCACTCTCGGTGGGACTCATCTTCTTGATCCTATTCTGCAGCTGGCGACTGCTCCCGCGACATCATCAATCCGCTTGGATCCTGCTGCTGTTGCCCTTGATTGTAATGGCCAAGTTCTACGGACACGAGCTTGTCCTGGGCCAGAGTAATCTTCTGATGCTGTCGCTGGTCCTTCTAGCCTTGGGGCAGATGAGGTCAGGGAAAGAGACCTGGGTGGGGCTGTTCTTGGGCCTCGCCATTGTGGCCAAGCCCTACGCGGTGATCTTTCTACCCTACCTGGCTCTCAGGCGACGAGCCGACTCGTTCTTCACCCTCTGCGCCGTCCTGCTGCTGGTGCTCTTTCTGCCGAGTCTTC
This sequence comes from Acidobacteriota bacterium, assembly GCA_965218775.1. Lineage (GTDB taxonomy): Bacteria > Acidobacteriota > UBA6911 > RPQK01 > JAJDTT01 > CAUZIZ01. The sequence continues at coordinate 532,874 of CBDCLS010000004.1, forward strand.
TCTACGGCCTGGACGGGAACCGCCGTCTCCTGCGCGGATGGACCGAGTCCACGTTCGGCACGACGATTCCGAATCTGACCTCCCAGGACAGCGTGTCTATTCTCGGCATGTACTCAAAATGGCTAGGGATAGGTAACGGCGCGTTTGTCCTGTCCCTGGTGACGATCGTGGTACTTGTTTCCGTCTTTGTTGTCGTCTTTTACAAGCGCGCGGATCGGATCTTTCCAGAGTATCTCGAGATCTCGCTCCTGCTGACCCTGATTCCGCTGTTCTCACCCTCCGGCTGGGACTATACATTGCTGGTTTCGACACCCGCCATCATGTGTCTCATCAACTATTTCGGACACCTCTCGTCAGGGTCGAAGATTGTAACGGGAATCGCACTCATCTGCATAGGCTTCAGCCTCTACGATGTTCTGGGGCGTCGCGCCTACTCTCTGTTCATGTCGTATTCACCGATAACGCTCTGCTACTTTGTAGTAGTTACCTCACTCTACCGACTGCGGACATCGGGAGTTGTCTAGGCAGGTCGTGGCGGTGGTCTCCAGGCCGCCGTGTTCGAGCCAAAAGGCTCGAAAGCAGAATACTCCGGCCTTGAGATCGACGCTATGTCCGCCGCAAACGGGCACGCCCCACTAGCCTTGTAGGTTGACCACCACCATCTTTAGCTCGGTCATCTCCTCGACAGCGTACTTGGGACCTTCTTTGCCCATTCCACTGTCCTTGAGGCCACCGTAGGGCATGAAATCGGCACGCCACTGGGGTCCCCAGTTGATGTGGATGTTGCCACTGTCGACTTCGCGGGCGAAGCGCAGGGCGCGATCGATATCCTGGGTGAAGATCGCAGCGGAAAGTCCGTAGCGGGTGTCATTAGCACTTGCAATGGCTTCGTTGGCATCACTGAAGTGGCTGACCGCCACCGCAGGACCGAAAACCTCTTCCCGGCTGATCCGCATGTCCGGGTCAACCTCGGCCAGGATGGCAGGCTGCAGCACCGCTCCGTTACGATCACCGCCCGTGATCAGCCGGGCGCCGCCTCCTACGGCCTCCTGAATCCAATCTCCCACTCGGATGGCGTCGCTCTCCCGGACCATGGGGCCCATTGTGATCTCTTCGTCCAATTGGTCGCCCACATTCAAAGCTTCGACGTTCGACTTGAGGCGACCCAAAAAATCGTCGTAGACCTTACGATCAGCCAGCACCCGCTGAGCGGAAATACAGACCTGACCAGCATTGGAGAAACCGGTCGTAACCGTAGCAGCAGCCACCTTGTCCAGATCGGCGTCGTCCATGACGACCAGAGGGGCGTTCGAGCCCAGCTCCATCGTGACCTTTTTCATGCCCGCAACCTTGCAGATGTGCTCACCCACTTCGAAGCTGCCGGTGAAAGTAATCTTGCGAACACGCTTATCGCCGGAAAGAGCATCGCCCACCTCGCCCCCGGGTCCGGTGACACAGGCGACAGCCTGGGGAGGGAGGCCCGCTTCCAACAAGAGCTCTACCAACTTCAGTGCCGAGAGGGGGGTATCTGTGGCAGGCTTGATGACCACTGAATTACCCGCGGCCAAGGCTGGTCCCACCTTGTGGCAAACCAGGTGCAGCGGAAAATTGAAGGGACTAATGGCTGCGACTACCCCGCAGGGGACTCGAAGTGTAAATCCGAAGCGACCCGCACCTCCAGGGGCGGCGTCCAGAGGGAGCACCTCGCCTGTCAGACGCTTGGCCTCTTCCGCCGAGAGCTGAATGATTTCGGCGGCGCGTGTGGCCTCGAACCGACCCTCGGCCAGGATCTTCCCCTCTTCAGAGCTGATCGTGCGAGCCAGATCTTCGGACCGCTCGATCATGAGAGCTGCGGTGGCGAAGAGGATCTGAGCCCGGTCGTAGGCGGGCATCTCTCGCATGATCCTGGCACCCTCAACGGCGCCGGCAATGGCCGCGTCGACATCGGATGTGCTCCCCCTGGGGACCGTATCTACCACGGAATCATCGTAGGGATTCTTGACCTGAATCTGGTTGGCGGCATCCGTCCACTCGCCCTGGATAAACATCTTCATGGAAAACTCTCCTTAGATATAAAAAAGAAAACGGGCGGCCGCTACGACCGCCCGTAAAGATATACCCGATTTCCGTCGATTGCTAAAGGGCTTGGGCCGGAAAGCGACCGGCCACTAGTTCCTGACCAGGTCTCCGACCTTTACACCCGATCCAGAAACGACCGTCGCCATCGAGGAGCCTTCATCCACCTCGTCGATTCTGGCCTCTCCCAGAGAGGTAGTGATCTCACGAAGGACCTTTCCGGTGGCGGGATCTTTGACGGTACGCTTTACCCGCAGGATCTTCAGGGTGTCTCCAGCTTTGACTCCCGCGCCACTTCCCACATTCAGGATGAGGCTCGATCCATCGACATCGGCAACCATGCCGCGGATCACGTACTCAACATCAGGTAGCTTTCCGTAGTCCTCAATCAGCTGCGCTGACAGGTCCTTCACTGCAGCTTCGGTGGCTTCGCCGATAATGGTTTCGCGGAAGTCGCTACTGGTCATGCTGATGCCGCCTGCTCCGAAACCGCCACCTCCGGCACCTCCGCCTCCGAGCATCAGACCCTTTCGCTTGGACTTCCCTGTCCCGGTCTTGGAAGCCAGAATTTCACCGGTGTTGATGTCGACGATGCGAGCCGTAAGCTTTACGTTCGCAATCCCCTTCTGGGTGCCGATCTTGCCCCCCCCCGAATTTGCCGAATTTCCCTCCGATGCCGCCGATACCGAAGCCCTTCTTTTCGGTCCCGAACTGGGTGATGGACCCCACGACCATCCCGTTCACGCTCAGAAGCTTGCCGATCTTGGCGGCGGTGCTAGCATCCGCGCGGTCGCTATTGGAGAAATTCTGCTCGGCCATTACCAGGTTCATCTTCTTTCGCTCGATCACGGAGTAGGTGCCGTCGTTCACCAGCTCGTTGACGACCATATCCGCGATCCCTTTGCCAATGTCCCAATTACCGCCCCACCATCGTTGAACAGTCCCAAAATCAAAGTCGACGATGGCCACACGCTTCTTCTGTGCGACCAGGTTGACACTCGCAAAAGCAACCAGAAAAACCGAGTACAAGAAAAACTTTCTCATTACCAAAATCCCCTTTTTTCTAGACTTCCTAGTTGATGACTTGACGCCAGGGGGAAAACCCTCAGGACTCGCGCCTGCGATTCCGCTTCCCTCTGCTTACCGGATCTGCTTCAGCGCACCTTGCTCGAACACCAGCGAGTAGCTTGAGTACTTCCAGGTCTCGCGATGTCCCAGCCGAAATCTCTCTGCCGGAGTCCCTACAGCCTGGACCACTTCTTCTTCGCTCATCCCTTCTTGAAGAAGTGCCGATTGGGAGAAACCGGAGCTCGCCCTGTTCTCGAACGGATCTTGATCTATCCAACTCTCCACGAAACGGTCGGTGTCGGTTGGCTGGTCCGTGTAGTTCCAGGGCCAGGTTAGAAAACTACTCCCGTGAACTCCGTAGTCATCCCGACCGAGACCGCCCAGTTGGTGGGTGAACAACGAACGGCGACCTTGATGGAAAAAGGATCGAGATCGTTGCCTGGGAAAGCCGAGGCCGAAACCACTAGACCCACTGGAGAGGGAAAAGAGGCCGACCTGATTTCCGAGGAAGTGACCGAAGAAGCCCGCCCCCCCGGTATGACCACCAGAACGATCGGACCGTTCCCGGGACTGTGCCATCCCCCCCGAGCTGAGGACAATCACGAAGATCGCAGTAATAAGTTTGTTTTTCATCGATGCCCCCCAGTTAATTCTTATGATATTGAGATCGAACTCGATCGTCAATTGTTCAAAGTGGCGGCGCAACATGAATTGGGGTACTCAGCACACCGAAACTGGAATCGACTGCAACCTGGACCCCGCTCTCATCCGGATCAGGTTGCTTGATCCCGGGTCCTTAGAAGCAAGGGAGGGAAGTGGGCATTGTTAAGAAACCAGCGAGGTCAATCCCAACGGGATTGCGTCTGTCAGCCCAGGGTTTCCAAACCCGGACCTGTTTAGCGCCCGACCCTTTCCCTGGCCTTCAAACTTGCCTTTGCCTGTGCCTTTGCCTTCCCTCCTACCCAAAATCGCCAGGCGCTCTGCTACGGAGTGTGCAGCGATACTGGACATTCTGCGGCGTTTGAACGCCGTTGCGGATGAGGATCTGGGCCCAGGGGAACAGATCCTACTTGAAATCGTTTCTATGAGGACCGGGGTCGACCAAGAGCCTGGATGCAGGGAAAGGATGAGGCTAAGGTCAAGGCCGAAGGCAAAGGCACAGGCAAAGGCAAGTTTGAAGGCCACGGCACGGGCCAGGGCAAGAGGGGGACGCTAGCCCGGATTTCTCAAGGAGAAAGCCGAAAGGGCGATTTTAGTCGATTTCTCGACGCCGGTCTGGGTCAAAGGCGCCGCTGAGGGCGGTGCAGAGTACGACAGGCGTCGTGAGGCCTGTGTCGAGCGCGGAAAACCGGTTTTTCAGACACACCTCAGGCGCCTCAGTTGCAGACGGCTGGGATTTCCGACTTTCCTTGGCTCAACCGAGCTGTTGAAGCTGGGCCAAGGCTTGGGCATAGAGTGCTTGGTAAGGATAACCCTCGCTCAAGGACAGACTCACCCGCCGGACACTGACCCGAATCTGGCCCCCAATCTTCAACAGTTTGAGGCGGATCGTCTGGCATTGCGCCTTGGCCCACTGGGTCCCTTTCAAAGCGACACTCCTCAGCGTGTGCAGCAGATTATAGGCCACCGAAGAGAACCACAAGCGCAGCTGATTGCTCTTCATGCGGTGCGTCGAGGTCCGATCGGCAAACAGCTCTAGTTGCTGCTCCTTGATCCGATTCTCCGCTTCCCCTCGCGCGCAGTACAGCTGCTCGTACAGCTTTTGGGCGGGCCACCGCTTCGCTCCCAGCGAGGTGACGACAAAGCGGGGATTGGATCCCTTAGCCGTGGACTCGGCCTTGCCCACCACTCGCCGCTCTTGACTCCAGCTTTTGCGCGTCTGGTAACGAAAGTCCTTATAGACTCGGGCGCTGCTGCCGCTCGCTTGTTGAAGCACCTGGGCCTGTTCCAGCTCCGACTCCAGGGCCCCCTCTAAGCGCTGATTGCGGGCCAGACCGAAGACGTAATCCACTCGATGCTCCTCACACCATTTCATCAACGCCTCGCGCGCAAAGCTGCTGTCCGCCCGCAGCGTAATGCGGACCTTCGGCCACTTCGCCCGCAGTTGTCCCACGATCCGCTCCATCTCCTGGACCGCTCCTTCGGAGCCATCCAGATTCGACACCCGTAGCTTGGCCCCCAGCACATACCCCTCGCAAAACACATACAGGGGCAGGTAGCAGTAACACCGGTAGTAGCCATGGTAGAAACGACCCTCCTGCTCTCCGTGCAGCGGATCATCCGTCGCATCCAGATCCAACACCAGCTCCTTGGGTTTACCGCCTCGCACCCGAATGAACTGCTCCACCAAAAACGCTTCCACCGCCGCTTCATCCACCGGCGTCTTGCGATATTTATCCTGCGTCACCGAGGACAACTCCAAACGATTGAGTGTGCTCTTGCCGGCACACGCCTTGCCCCGATCCGCTTCCGCTCGCCGATCCCTCCCCAAGGGATCTTCCTTGCCCACCAACACCGCCATCAGCGGATCCGTCCGTAGCTCCTCATGATCGTTGAGATCCTCATAGCCCAAGGCCAGTCCATAAATCCGCTGCCCCACCAGCTCCTCCACACTGAACTCGGTGAAGCGAGGATCGCGCCGGTCCCCAAAGCAGGCGGCCAAGCCGCGAATGAACCCATAGCGGCTCTCCACCTCCCGTAACAGCAACCCTCCGGCGTCTGAAGTGATCTGTCCCCCGTTGAATTCTGCCTCCACTCGGCGACCCTCCAGCCCTTGAAACTCCAGCTTAGAAGCGATACACTCTGTCGTCATAGTAGTCAGCTCCTTGTGTTTGTTAAGTCTTTGTTAACACAGACTTTATACCACATTGAGCTGACTGCTTTTTCTTATCCTTGAGAAATCCGGGCTAAACAGGTACCCAAACCCTGGGAAATGCGAGGATCCACTCTGAGTTCAACCCTGCAAGGGCTACAACCCCCCGGAGAAATGGAGCTCGTGGATTGCGCCGCAACCCCGATGGGGTTGATTTCTGAGGGGGTATGCGTTGACCCAGGGTTCGGAAACCCTGGGCTGTAAGCCGCAATCCCGTTGGGATTGACCTTGATTGATACGCAGACTTCACGAGCGAGGATGTTTAGCCAATACGCTAAACACGTACGGAAACCCTGGGCTGGAGGACGTACTAGGTCAACCGTCTGAAACCGGTGTGTTTGACGGGTCCTCCGATCCGCTGCTTCACGTCTCCGTCCCTGATGCCAGCTGCCAACTCGGCAAAGACGGGATCGCAGGCTTCCAGAAACTGATCCACGTGCTCGTCCTGGTGGGCATAGGTGGGGTAAAAGCCGCCTCCTGCAAGGAATCCTTTCTCCAGCATCCGGACCGTCCACAGCGTCTGGATCGCTGCCGCCTGGGGATGGTCGAAGGCGAAGAACGTCAGGGCTGGATGCCCGCTGCAGCTGAAGGGAACACCGTGGGCTGCTGCGATCTGCTCGAGTCCAGCACGGGCCTTGATCCCGATCTGGCTGACGTGGCCAGGCACATCGTGGCTCATGAATTTCTTGATCGTTGCCACACCTGCAGCGGGGTCGACGGCTTCGGTCCAGAGAGCGCTCGAAATAAAAGTATTCTGGGCTGCTTGCATGGTGTCGGCATTGCCTATCACTGCCGCAATGGGGTGTCCGTTTCCAGTGGTCTTGGCGAATACGGCCAGATCGGGCTCAAGACCGTAGCGCAGGTGAGCTCCTCCCAAGCCCAGCCTCCAGCCGATCGTGATCTCATCCATGATGAGACGCGCCCCGCTGCTAGTGGCCAACTCTCGAACGCTTTCCAGAAAGCCCGGGTCGGGATCGAAGTTGCGGGTTGGCTCCATGACGATCGCGGCTAGACCGGTGCCGTGCTCATCAACGATCGCCTTGAGTTCGTCTATTTTATTGTAGGTAAAGGGCATCGCCGTCCCGGCCAGGCCCGAGGCCACCCCAGCCGGCTCGAGTCCCGGCATCAGATGGCCCCCGCCCAGGCGATCCGAGTCGGTCTCATTTTCGACCGGCAGATTGGCGGCTAGATACCAATCGTGCCATCCGTGATAACCGCAAAAGGCGATCTTGTCCCTGCCAGTTCGAGCCCGGGCAATCCGCACAGCGATCATCATGGTTTCGCCACCCAGGCGCCCCAGCCTCACCATCTCAGCCCAGGGGTGAATCTGGAGCAGAAGTTCACCGAGCTCCACTTCGTCAGGGGGGTTGAGACTGCACATACAGCCGTTCTTTATCCGTTCGACGACAGCCTCGGTGACGTCCGGGTCGGCGTAGCCCAACAAGGTGGCTCCGATGCCCGCCATGGACATGTCGACATAGCGATTACCATCTAGATCTACCGTTTCGCACCCCCGGGCCTCCGAAAAATAGGGAGGCCATTGTTGGGGCGCAGACATTTCCTGGCGCTTCCCGAATAGCTGGGTTCCACCCGGGAATATGGACTTGGCTCGATCGTACCTTTCCTGTCCTTGTTTGATACTGATAGAAGCTCTAATGGTCTGTGACACTGGTCCCTCCCGGGTAGCTATTGAGGTGTCTATTTGGACTGCTCTCTCTCTTCAGGACGATACCCGGAGCGCCCCATCAGGGTCAAGCTTCCGCAAGAGCCACCTGCGGCGTTCCAAGGCTCCAGCGTTCCGAAGCTTGTCCCTTGACGTGCAGCACTCGATCCCATAGAGTTGGGCACCTGAAACGCCAAGCGGTGCGCTGCCAAATCGTCTCAGATTCCCTTTTTCAAGGGACGCCCCTCCATTCCCCATGAGCGAAATCAGATTGCCTTCTTTGGACGAGCTGCGAGCTTCGAGTCGAGCCCTTGGTGGGACCCGGATGACCGCCGATCCCACGCCCGGGAAGCTTCCGATGACGGAGGAGATGCTGCTTAAAGAACCCAGCGGGAATCTCTTTGGAATGACTCAGAACGTAGGCATGGGATGGAGGCCTGAGGAGGCCGGCCGAGACCCCTATCTTATTCTGAGTACTCTGGGAGGTCTTCGGGGGAACGACGGGGAACCGGTTGCCTTGGGATACCACACCGGGCACTGGGAAGTCGGTCTACTAGTGCGGGAGGCCGCCGAGACGTTGCGCGAGAGAGGAGCACTTCCCTTCGCCGCCTACTGCAGCGATCCCTGCGACGGACGCAGTCAGGGAACCGATGGAATGATGGACAGCCTCCCCTATCGGAACGATGCCGCCATTGTCCTACGTCGGCTGATTCGATCGCTCCCCACTCGAAGGGGAATCATGGGCGTCGGTACCTGCGACAAAGGGCTACCGGCCGTGATGCTGGCTTTGGCTGGTTGTACTGATTTGCCTGGGATTCTGGTTCCGGGAGGGGTGACGCTGCCGGCGGTAAACTCCGAAGATGCTGGAACCGTGCAGACCATTGGAGCCCGGTTTTCACACGGCCTCATCAACCTGGACTACGCGGCGACAATGGGCTGCCGGGCTTGTGGCTCTGCAGGGGGAGGGTGCCAGTTCCTGGGCACAGCTGCCACCGCACAGGTGGTCGCAGAAGCGCTGGGAATGGCACTGCCACACAGTGCCCTGAGTCCTTCCGGTCAACCCGTTTGGACCGATATGGCACGGCGCTCGGCCCTCGCCCTTTTGCACCTTTGTGCCGAGCAGATTCCCCTTTCCAAGATACTGACGCAGACAGCCCTGGAGAACGCCATGTTGGTTCACGCCGCATTCGGTGGCTCGACCAACCTGCTGCTTCACCTTCCAGCTGTCGCTCATGCGGCCGGTCTTCCCTTGCCCACCGTGGAGGACTGGAGCCGCGTCAATCGGAGTACTCCACGATTGGTGGATGTGCTACCCAACGGCCCTCGAAACCATCCTACGGTTCAGGTGTTCATGGCTGGCGGAGTCCCCGAGGTCATGCTCCACCTGCGGGAGCTTGGCTTGTTGGACGTGGAGGTGATGACCGCTGCCGGAGAGAAACTCTCAGAGGTACTCAATTGGTGGGAGGAAAGTGATCGACGCCGGGAGTCTCGTAACACGCTGGCAAGTGGGGGAGAAGTCGATCCCGATCTGGTGATCATGGATCCCGATCAGGCCCGGAAGAACGGATTGTCCAGCACGTTGGTCTTCCCATCCGGGAACATTGCCCCTGAAGGTGCGGTAATCAAGGCCACCACAATCGATCCCTCACTGGTCGACGAGGAGAACGTCTATCGCCATCGGGGTCCAGCTCGAATCTTTACCTCGGAACGGGCAGCGGTCGAGGCGATCAAGGGACTGAGTGAACGTCCCCTGGAGCCCGGAGACGTCCTGGTTCTGGTTGGTGGCGGACCTTCAGGCTCGGGAATGGAGGAAATCTACCAGGTGACATCCGCCCTCAAGTTCATCCCCTGGGGGAAGACCGTTGCGGTCATCACCGACGCCCGCTTCTCGGGGGTGTCGACTGGTGCCTGTGTGGGACACGTGGGGCCGGAAGCACTGGCGGGAGGCCCCATCGGTCGATTGCGTGATGGAGATCTGCTTGAAATCGTGATTGACCGCAAGAGACTAGAGGGAAACATCAACCTGGTCGGAGCCGGCGGGGGCAGCTACTCAGCGGCAGAAAGCGACGAGCTCCTGAGATCGCGCGCTCCTTATCCTGGACTGAAGGCGCATTCTCGTTTGCCCGAAGACACGAGATTGTGGGCCGCTCTACAATCCGTCAGCGGGGGCATCTGGAATGGATGCGTGTACGATGTGGATCACATCATCCGAGTACTCGAAGCGGGTACCGAAGCCCTTCGGGGTAAGGATGGCGAAGAAGCGAAATGAAGCTTGACCCCACCAGACTCAAGGATTGGGAAATCGCGCAGGCGGCCGAGCGAGACATGAAGTCCCCGGCTCAACTGGCCCAGGATCTAGGACTGCAGGATAACGAGCTCATTCCCATGGGAAGGTCCCTGGCCAAAGTCGACCAGGCTTTGGTAATGAAGCGGCTCGAGAAGGCGCCGACGGGCCACTACATCAACGTCTCGGGCATCACCCCAACTCCCTTAGGTGAAGGAAAGACCACGACCTGTATGGGCCTTGTGCAAGGGCTGGGCTATCTCGGCAAGCGGGCCGCAGCAGCCATACGGCAGCCCAGCGGCGGGCCCACCTTCAACATCAAGGGTTCTGGTGCCGGAGGTGGGCTGGCGCAGTGTATTCCGCTTGCTCCACTTTCGGTACGACTCACCGGAGACATCGATTCAGTCACCAACGCCCACAACCTGGCGCTGGTGGCACTGACTGCGCGTATGCAGCACGAGCACAATTACGACAATGAGCGATTAAAACGACTCCAGTTGGAGCGACTGAACATCGATCCCGCCAGGGTCTCGATGAATTGGGCCATCGATTATTGTGCTCAGGCACTGAGACACATAACGATCGGCAAGGGCAGCAAGACCGACGGGGTCGAGATCGAATCAGGCTTCCTGATCACCGCCGCCAGCGAGATCATGGCCATCCTCTCGATCGCGCGGGACCTGTCAGATTTTCGAAAGAGGATGGCAAAGATCGTCGTCGCTTATGACAGAAGCGGCGGCGAAATAACGACCGCCGATCTGGAAGTCGACGGTGCCATGTGCGCCTGGATGGCGGAAGCGATCAACCCTAATCTGCTGCAGACGATCGAGGGGCAACCCGTTTTTGTCCACGCCGGTCCCTTTGCCAATATTGCCTTGGGGCAAAGCTCGATCATCGCGGATCTGATCGGCACTCGCCTGCTCGACTATCTGGTGACTGAGAGCGGGTTCGGTACCGACATCGGGTACGAAAAGTTCTGGAATCTGAAGTGCCGCGTCTCTGGACTCAGGCCCAGCGCGGTCGTCATCGTTGCCACTATTCGGGCGCTGAAGACTCACGGAGGCGGCCCCAGAGTCCGCCCGGGGGTGCCCCTGGACGAGGTCTATTCCAGGGAGCATCTGGGTTTGCTAGAGAAGGGGTGCGCCAACCTTGCCGTACACATCGAGGTGGTCAAAAGAAGCGGGGTCCGACCCATTGTATGCCTGAACTCCTTCGTGACCGACACCAAAGATGAACGTTGCCTGGTCCGCCGGGCGGCTGAGTCTGAGGGGGCCCACTTTGCAGTATCCGACCATTGGCTAAAGGGGGGCGAGGGATCCGTCGAGCTTGCCGAGGCCGTCGTCTCGGCTTGCTCGCAGCAGAATGACTTCGGTTTTCTCTACGGGCTCGAGACCTCGCTGACCGAGCGAGTCGAGATGGTCGCACGTGAAATCTATGGGGCTCGGGGCGTCAGCTACTCCCCAAAGGCCCTGGAGATCATGGAAAGGCTGGAGTCCGAACCCGAGTCTCGACAGTTGGGGATCTGTATCGCCAAGACACACCTCAGTCTCTCGCACGACCCCGATCTGAAAGGCCGCCCAACCGGATGGGAGCTGCCTATCGAGGACGTCCGCATCTACAAGGGTGCTGGTCTGGTGGTCCCAGTGGCGGGCGAGATCAAGCTGTTACCGGGAACGGGCTCGCGTCCGACGTTTCGAGGAATCGACGTCGACACCGGGACGGGAGCGATTACAGGGTTATCTTGACCGTAGATTCCAAGAAACAAGATACAAGACACAAGATACAAACAAATTCCAAATCACAAGCACCAGATTCCAAACGATCTGGGCGAACCTTGCTGGCGCGGGTTGCAGCGTTTGAGGCTTGGAATTTGAGATTTGTTTGTATCTTGTAACTTGTATCTTGGAGTTGACGTCAATTCAGCAGTGCAGACAGCGGAACTCGGTAAAAACCTGCTCCTGGTCTGCCTCAACCTTGGCGTAGTCCAGGAGAACCCTCAGAGCTTTGTGCTCGTCGGGAAGGCTGTGCTTTTCCGCCATCTCCTTTAGCCAGTCTACATGATCCGGATTGAGCTCGAAGCTGTGATCAATCTTGGTTCCGCCCATTTTGTTTCTCTCCTACAACGCTTACCGCGTCCTTCCTTTATAGAGTCGCTGCCATCGCTACCGGCTCCTGCTCCACTACGGGTCCTGGAAGATCGCCGGTATCCTCTCTGATGTACTGCCTCTGACTGGGCCTTATAGACTCCAACAGTTCGGCTCGGGTTTTCAGTTTCAAAGGTTTCCCCGGGTAGAGTTTGCCCATTCGGTGCATCAGCTTTTGCGGAACCGCGCTGGCGAAATCGAACATGGGCCAGGTAAAATTCGGGCCGTTGGTCTTGCGGAGGCGCACGGCCCAAACCGCAAGAGCACCTAGCCTGAAGGCGCTGGGCCCCCACCAACTGTACAGCCCGGGCCGGAGATTCAGCTTCCAGCATCTCATCATCAGCTGCCACTGACGCCTTGAAAGGTCGCGAGTCTTCGCCACTCCCTCACCCTTTTCCATCTTGGTCCCGGCCAGAGGCGTGAATACCGAGGGTATCAAGAACCCGAAAAGTCCTCGCCGCTCCATTTCGTAGATCAGGTCCAGGGTTGCCTCGACATCCTCGTCCGTCTCACCTGGATTCCCAACCATCAGCGTCAACATGGGGAACCAGTTGTTCTTGTTGAGAATCTCCAATCCACTCAGGACCACACTCGGCCAATCGTTAATATGGAACGGCACCCCCTTACTGGGCATCACTTCCTTGGCCATGCGAACCGAACCGGTCTCGAGCCCGATCAAGGGGACCAAAGCTCTTTTTTCCGGGTGCGAGCTAAGATTGGGAAGCCGAATGGGACTTTTGTCCAAGAGGATTTCCGACAGTCCCCGGATCAGCTCGGGGTCCACCACCGCAGGAGCCATGGTAGAGTGGCTGAGCACGAACTCCTCTACTCCCGGGTAGTTGGATACATCCCGATATAGGTCGAACAAGGCCTCCCTATTGGGAAAGAAAAACGGCGTCTTGCTTCCCACCTGACCCCAGATGAACATGTCTTCGGTAGCCAGTGAGATCTGCTTGTTACCGTTGTCCACGTTCGCCTGAACCGCCTCCATCATCTTGTCTCTGGGCAAGGCGATCTGGGGGTTGAGATCGGGCACGCAGAACTGGCAACGACGTCCACAACCGGTGGTCATTTCAACCACGCCGAAGGTGGTTGCCTTTTCCGGGAAAAGGATCGCATTCGGATCCGTGGGGTGGGAAACCTCCACTTGCGATTCCAAGGGCTCGCCCCGAATAGCCTTTCGAAAGAGCTCCATTGTGTCGGCGGACTCGCTGCGTCCTTCGACCACGCAATCCACGCCCAAACTTTCCGCAGAACCGGTCTGGTTGATCTGCCAGCCGCCAGACCCGCCCACGATTACCCTGTAGTTCGACCGATGAGGATTGCCTTTGATTTTCTCGAACATGAGGTCCGAGTAGAAGGAGTTTATGGGCTGCTTGGAGCTACCGAAGATGGAGGTATATACTCCAGCGGCAAAGGTGACTCCGTGCGGATTGTGCGTAGAGACGGCTACTATTCTGGTGTTGGGTCCAATGAAGTTTTCGAGGTCCTCGGGGTAGCAAACAATCACATTTTCGGCGCCGAACTCTTTCCCCATCACCTTTTCGAGAATCCGAAGTCCCGCCGGAGCGGCCTGGGCAGTCCCGTCGCTGGCTCGTTTGGCTTGCTTCCACGCCGGGTACTTCCGGTTCAGCACTCCTTCCATCCATACCGGTAAAGACGCCATCGCCATTTGGATGAAGTAGCCAGCATGGTCGATCATCTCGGTTAGAGGCGCCGTCAATACGATGAGTTTTCCGTCCTTCATATCTAGCTCCGTCTCACTTTGGCATCCATTTTCTCGTCAAGAAGCGGCAATTATAGCAAGTCGTGAACAAATTGGGGAGACATGTTCAGCAGCCGCGATCGGTGGTCGACAATGGCGCTTGAAAGGCTGCAAACAGGATCAGTTCGCGGTGAACGACACCGACACCCTGAGGGTGCCCCAGCTCATGGAAAACTCACCCCCGGGCAGCAGCTCGATGGTGAATTGTTCCACGCTCTCTGTTCCTTCACCTACTGTGAGAGGGACCGACCCCAGGTCCTTGCTGGCATCACGCTGGGTCCCCCACTGGCCGGTCTGCTTATTGAAGATCAAATCCCAGGCTTCGACACCGGTCTTCTTGGCGAAGAGGCTATAGGAGCCTTGGGACACGTCGAGGGCGCCGAACTTGAGATCCCCTTCGGTGGTAAGCGTCGTCGCCTGGTTCATCCCTAGCCGCCAGACGTGACCCACACCGATCAGCTGATTGGGGTCCCTACCCCGGAGAGTGGGCCGACCATAATCGATCGAAACCGACTTGCCTCCCAGCATGATCTCGGTAGTGCCACGGTCCGCAGCAAAGATCGACGATCCGATCAAGAGTAGAAGCGTTAACAATAGCAACCCTACGGGCTTGAATGAAATCCACATTCTAGATCCTCCGAATCTACTTGGACTGTCCAGATTTAGTTCTTGGTGTTGGGAATTGTTGTGCTTGGGACCCGGGACTCACCCTCTGGGATCTAGCCTCCCGGTCCGTCTGCCAAGAAGTAGGATTCCAGCGAATTCAGTTGGTCCGCAAGTTCCTCCACATGATGCTGGAGCAGATTCCGAATGGAGATGAGTCCTGTCAAACTTCCCTGACTATCGAGAATTGGAAGATGGCGCACGTGGTTGGAAACCATGAGTTCGAGGGCATCCCCAGCATCCTGGTCTTCGCTGACCGACTTGACGAGAGAAGTCATGACTTGTTGGACCTGGGTGGCTGCGGCATCTCGCTGAGCTGCGACTACCCGCAACATCACATCCCGCTCTGAGAAAATGCCCACCAGCTGGTCGCCTTCAAGAACCGCCGCCGCACCAGTGCGAGCGTTCTGCATATTCCACACCGCTTCGAGAACGGTCGCGTCCACCGTTACGGCGGGTGGAGGCACCTGGGCAATTTTAATCACTTTCATAAGATCGAGCTCCTAAAGTTAAAAGGTGGGTGACGGCAGTATAGCACACGCGTCAGTGGAATGCTCTGAGCGCTTTGCATTTTCTTCTCGCCAATGAAGTTTCAGCTTGGCCCCTAATCACGTTATTACGGCCGGGAGTCCGGCGTCACGAACCAGCCGGTTGAAGGCCGGTACTTCTTTATCCGTGAGCTCTTGGAGGCGTTGAAGTCGAGAATCGACTTTTTCACAGAGATGCTCGAACACCTCGTATGCCTGTTGGGGTGGGGCGGCGTCGGCACTCGAAACAACGCTGGTCAAAGCCGCCAGTTTGTAATTGAGGCGGGCGGGCAAACGCAGCCAGTCAGCGGCCGTCTCCGCATCGACCTGGATCAGCTCCCGCTCTACCGCTACCAGTTTCTCTCGCAGGTCCCTGGCGGCCTTCCCCACTGACTGGGAGGGGTCGGAGCTGGGGGAACCCTCCAGACGGGTCTCCCATTCCTTCATCTGGGCGGTGATCTTCCTGAGTTGGTTGATGTGCCTGTGGGTGTCGGAGAGTTTGTCCCGAATCTGGCTCCAGAGAGCGAACTGGGCGTCGAGGTCCTCCTGGGTGGCTGATACCCTGGGATCCTTGAGGATCTCGAAGGAGCAGCTCGAGGTTAGATCACCAACCTGAAGCTGCACCTGGTAGCTTCCGGGCGCCGCCAGCGGTCCGGTTTTCATCTTCTCGGTGATGAGGTCTTCCGGCACCTTCTCGGCATCGGGATAACGCATGTCCCAGACGAAACGGTTTAAGCCCGACTCAGTGGGCAGGAAGGGTCCGCCATTCTCTTCGCTCGACGGCTGCGATTTGGGCTGCTCCTTCGATCGCGCATCCTGGCTGCTTATGGCCTTGATCAAAACTCCCTGGGCGTCCAGGAAAGAAAGGGTCACGGGTTCAGCAGGCACCTCGCTGAGAGAGTAATAGACGATAGCTCCGTGGGGAGGGTTCTCACCCACGTCAAGCCCTCTCAGGCCCGGCTCGCCTTCGGCTGATTTCGTCTCATAGAATGCGCCCGCTGCTCCCAGTGCCAGCATGTAGCATTTCCCCGGACCCCGATGAATCCCCACACCCCATTGCAGCCAGCGTCGATAGGACGGGCAGGGAGCGAACAAGTGGGCCGAGGTGTTCGCAACCGCCTCTGACAGCTCGCGAAGTGGCGTCAGGTCGTCCAGGATCCAGAATGAACGACCATGGGTCGCAGCCACCAGATCATTGTCCTTGATTTTCAAGTCGTAGACCGGCACTACGGGTAGGTTGGATTCGAGACGGCACCAACTTTCGCCTTCGTCGAGGGAGACACAGATTCCGGTTTCGGTCCCCACATACAACAATCCTTGTTGCGCCGTATCCTGGCGGATTACCCGACTGATCTCACCCTCGGGGAATCCTTCACTGCGAGTTTCCCAGGTCTGACCGTAGTCGACTGTCTGGTAAAGATACGCCCCGTAGTCGTCCAGCTTGTATCGGGTAGCGGCGGCGAAGGCGGTCCCGGGAGCATGGGATGAAGCTTCAATTGAACCCACCCAGGACCATTCAGGTAGATCGGGTGGGGTTACCTCGCGCCAATGTTGACCTCCGTCTCGGGAAACCTGAACCAGGCCATCATCGGTTCCAGCCCACAGCAGACCCTGTTCCAGGGGCGATTCAGCGAACGCAACAATGGTGGCATATTGCTCGGCACCACTGGAATCGCTGGTAACGGGTCCACCGGATATCCCAAGCTTGGAGGCATCGTTCCGGGTAAGATCCGGGCTGATCGCCTCCCAGCTGCTCCCCTCGTCCAGAGTCCGGAACAGGCGATTTCCCGCGGCGTAGAGGACCCTCGGATCGTGGGGAGAAAAGGCAATGGGAAAGGTCCAGTTGAAGCGATACCTGTGGTCCTTCGAAGCCCAACCCTGATCAGTCTCGGGCCACACGGTGACCAACCGAATCTGCCGAGTTCGGTGATCGTAGCGCTGCAGGGCCCCGCCTCCCCCGGGCGAGCTCCCCACCGCCCCGATGTAAGCGATATCAGGATCGGATGGGTGCACCGCAATGTGCCCACTTTCACCGGTACCGACAGCGTAGCACTCGGTCCAGGGAATCCCTCCATACTCGGTAGCACTGGGGACGCTGATGCTGGAGTTGTCCTGCTGAGTCGCGTAGACGCGGTAGGGAAAACGGTTGTCGACATCGACGCGGTAGAACTGGGCGGTGAGTTGGTTATAGATACTTGACCAGGTCTCCCCGCCGTTGAACGAGACACAGGCTCCTCCGTCATTTCCCTCGATCATCCGACGTGGATCACGAGGGTCGATCCAGAGGTCGTGGTTGTCTCCGTGGGGCGTCGTAATCTGAGTGTAGCTACTCCCTCCATCGGTAGACTTCCACATGTTCAAGTTCGTGACATAGACCGTGTCAGCGTGCTGAGGATCGGCGAAGATGTGACAGTAGTACCAGGGACGATTGACCAGGTCCCGCTTGCTCGCCATCAGCTTCCAGGTCTCGCCCCCATCGTCAGAGCGATAGACGCCCGCTTTCTCTGCTTCGATAATCGCCCAGACGCGGCCGGAGCGAGACGGCGAGACGGCGACCCCCATCTTTCCTTTGAGGCCGGCCGGCATACCGGGCTGGCCGGTGATCTCCGACCAGTTGTCACCCCCATCGGTGGATCTGTAGAGGCTGCTGTCGGGGCCACCGCTGGAGAGGGTCCAGAAGTTGCGATAGGCCTCCCAGATAGTGGCGTAGAGAATGCTGGGATTGTGCGGGTCCATTACCAGGTCCACGGCTCCCGCCTTCTCGCTGCGGAAAAGGATCTTCTCCCAACTCTCTCCGCCGTCCCGAGACCGAAAGACGCCTCGATCCTGGTTCGGTCCGAAGGCGTGTCCCAGGGCCGCCACGTATACCAGATCGGGGTTCTTGGGATGAACGCGAATCTCGCCGATATGACGGGTATCGGTCAATCCCACATGTCGCCAGGTCTGGCCTCCATCCGTGGACTTGTAGATGCCGTCGCCGTAGGAGACGTCGGAACGAATGGTGGTCTCACCGGTTCCCGCATAGATCACATTGGGATCCGACTCGGCCAGGGCAAGGGCTCCGATGGGAGACGAATTGAAGAATCCATCAGAGACATTCTCCCAGTAGGTACCGCCGTCCGTGGTCTTCCAGACACCGCCTGCACAAGCTCCGAAGTAGAAGACCATTGGATCGGAGGGATGTCCGGCTACGGCGACGACGCGGCCTCCCCGGGGCGGTCCGATGCAGCGCCACCGTAGACCCTTCAGCATGTTTGAGTTCACACTTGAGCTGTGCATTCTGATTCCCTCGCTGGTTTTTGGCTCCTCTGATTCAGTCACCGATAAAGGTCTTGATCCCGTCTTCT
Organism: Acidobacteriota bacterium; assembly: GCA_965218775.1. GTDB lineage: Bacteria > Acidobacteriota > UBA6911 > RPQK01 > JAJDTT01 > CAUZIZ01. Next base: position 551,283 of record CBDCLS010000004.1, read on the forward strand.
CAAGAGCATAGAATTCTACGCGAAACTGGGTCGAGTTTGATAATCGATTGCCTATTTGAATAGGGCCTCTCGCTTGCTGGTATTAAACAGGGGGATATGATGAGGAAGCTTTCCTTCATAGCGCTGCTGGTTTTGACCTCGGAGCTGGCGCTGGCACAGATCACTCTCAGCGTTCCGGACGTCAATGCGGCTCCCGGGTCCAAGGTGATCGTTCCGGTATCGATCAGCGAAGGGGAGGGCATCACAGCGATCCAGTTTGCGCTGACCTTCGATACTACTCTCCTCTCCATCCCCGCCGAGGGTTCGGTACTGGCCGGCAACGCCCTGACCGATCACAGTGTGGGGTCCAACCCGGAGGACGGAAAACTCACGGTCGTGATCTTCTCGGGCTCTCTGGCGTCGATGGCGCCGGGACCGGGCACGGTGGTCAGCATCGTCTTTGAGGTTGCAGCAGATGCACCCCTCAGCACCTCGATCGAGCTGCAACCTTCGGAGATTCAAGCCTCAAATACGAGCGGTGACGCCATCCCGGTGGTTTCTAGCACGGGAACGATGACCATCAGCGATCTGGGAAACACTCCCTCCGAGGGTGAGAATCGATTGATCTTTTCGCAAGTTGCCAATGGCACCTTCGAGGGCGGCAGCTTCGTGGTCACTCTCATTTTCGTCAATCGCACTGCAGCGCCCTCAAACGGGAGAGTAAGTCTTTTCAAATCCGACGGCACGCCCTTTGTGGTGACTCTGACTGATGGCACCAGTGATTCCAGTTTCGAGTTTACGGTGCCGGCTGGTGGATCGGCTTTCCTGAGGACAGATGGAAGCGGAGACATTTCGCCCGGGTACGCGGTGCTGGATGCCACTGGTCCGCTGGGTGGCACTCTGATCTTTACACAGCGGGACGGGGACGGGAATGTTACCAGCGAGGCCGGTGTCGGGGCCTCACCCGTTGACACCCGATTCTCCATCCCGGTCCTGTTCGACCAGGGGGGTGCCAACACCGGAATCGCCTTCGTAAATACTTCTTCTCAGGCGGTACAGATCACGCTTATCCGGAGGGACGAGGCAGGGATGGAGCTAGAGCAGGAGATGATCACCCTCGAGCCAGGAGAGCATTCGCCACAGTTCGCAACCGAACTCTTCGATCAGCTCGCTGGCGTGGCCGAATTTCAAGGCTCGATCGAAATCACCTCCTCTGCACCCATTTCAGCCGTAGCGCTCAAGCAGCAGGGGGGTTGTTGACGACGTTTCCGGTCATCGTCCTTACTTGATCGGACTGAACGAAAGTTACCGACAAGCCAGTCTACTCGCCAACCCCCCTTAGGGTGATGTTGTTGACCGGAGACTTGACGGCGCTGGAGAGGATCTTGAGGTTGGCTGTCTTGAATCCTTTTGAGGTGGGTTGGAAGCGCACTCCGACCGAATGAGTCGTTTTCTCCGGATGCATGAGGCTGAACGTCAAGGGGTCATCGACACTGAAGTCCTCACTCGGCGGATCGATCTGCAGGGACCCGGTCACTTTTCCCTCGATTCCCAACATGTAAATGTTGAACTCGATGAAAACGGTCTGTACGCCTACCTTAGCCGCAGGGAAAGGAATGACATCCCGGCTAAACCTGATCCATGGAATCTTATTCTGGATCTCGGGTAGAAGTTCTTTGGCGGCCTCATCCAAGATGGCGGTCACGTTGGTGCAGCCGGCTCCGCTTTTGATATTCTTCGAACCCTCCCCAATGCTGAGATCGACGCAGATATAATCCGACGCCAGGGTTTGCCCTTCGTAAGTGCCGCGCCAGCTTGCTTCTGTCAACCTTTCCACGCTTGCCTTTCCCTTTCCCACCGCTTGAATCCGCAAGGTGGTCGGATTGCTGTTCGGTGATGGCAAGCTTGCCGTAAACACGGAGGGCTTGGAGACTATTTTGAAGGGGAGGTAGGTGTCCGGACTGCCACTTCCCTTTCTTCTGAAAGCCTCAACCTTGGCATCGGGGGCGGCCGACCCCAATGGGATTGAAGGCTTGATGACCTTGGGCCTGACGGTGACAACATACTCCTCCAGTCCGGGCTCTTCCGTCTTGTCTTCCGGGGGCGCAATGCACCCCAGGGCGGCCGCTAACAGGCCGGAGACCAGAAGACGCGGAATTCCCGTTTGCCGATTTCTGAATGGAGTAGCCAGGGCCTCGATCATTGCGTCCTTGCCTCATCCAGAAAGGTCACCACCATTTCTGATTCGGGAAAGAAGTTCCAGGGCTGCGATCTCACCACCGACCTGATGTTGATCGTCGTTGCGGCACTTTCCGGGGGAACGTAGACCGCCGCCTCGAATCGGATTTCGAGCGTACTGCCGAGCAGCGAGAAGCTGGGCGTCATTTCGAATACCACTCCGCCCGCGTCGTCTTCGGAGAAGAACAGGGTTGCCTCCGCTCTCTCTTCGAGCGACTTCTTCAGATCGAAGAAGTGCCGCTCCTGATCCTCCTGCTCCTGACCACCGTACACCAGAAGGTAATCTCTACTGGCACCGGAGGCTCGTCCAAGTAACTGCGCCACCCCCGCGGGCTGGTCGAGGATCAAGTCGTCGGTCCCAATCCCTCCGGCATCTAAAACGACCCTCAAGGAGGCCAGACGGACGTCGCGGTCGGTGACAAGGGTCCTAAATCCCTCCTCCTGCCCCAGCAGCAACAGGGGCGCCACCGGCTGGCCGGCGATGAGCTCACCGAGAAAGATGGCGGCCAGAGGCCTGAACAAGACGAAAAACCAGTAGTCGTTGCTCTGCAGACCCCCGACCGAGACTCGCACCTTACCCGAGACCGCGTCCTGCGGGACTCGCACCTTCAGTTCGTTGGCGCTGGCACTCTCGATCTGGCCCTCCTCTCGACTCCCGTCACTAGTGGGAAAGGTGACGAGATTGTTCTCGGGGTCAGGATCGAAACCGGAACCCGTCATGGTCACGACTGCGCCAATCGGTCCCAGGACGGGACGCAGCTGTTCCAGGCGGGGGGCACCCGGCGGGGGAGTCTCGGTCGTGAAACTTCGGGTCAAGGTCTTCGCCAGGGGCATGTCCTCCCCGTCCAGGACGGTCACGGAGGTGAAGCTGGCAGTGATATCGAAGTTCTGGCCCGTCGGCGGCAGCTCCACCAGCTCGTGATCGAGCAGAATCTCCTGCTCAAAACGCACCTGGACCAGTGACTCAGGTGATGGTCTTGGAAGCTGTCTCAGTGTCAGTAAGGCGGATCCGCTCTCGACGCTACCTTCGGCCGCGATTTCGAGAGCGTTGTCCTCGATTCTGGCTGCTTCAAATCGGATTTCGTTGGGAGAGAGCACCTCGGAGACCTTGAAGGCCAGAAAATCCCTTGGCGAGCGGAACAATATGGTTTTTCCCAAAGCAAAGGGCAAGCCAGGTACCAGGGATTCGAGATCCAGCGTGACCGGATCCATTCGGATTTTCGCCTCGACGACCCGCATGTGATTGCTCAAATGACTGATCAGGAAGGTAAAGCCGGGCCTGGCTCCCGCCAATAGCGTGTGTGGGACAACCTCGAAAGTCGGCTCAAAAAGCGGATCCCGGACCACCAGAGTAGCCTGATCCGTGTCTGGTGTTTCGCCGCTGTCCTCGACTTCCAGGGTTACAGTTCCACGCCTGAAACCGGTGACTGCGATGAGAGTGTCTTTCAACTCTACTTGTATGGTCTCCGCGTCGAATTCGTCCAGGGGCTTCAGGGTATAGGGCGGCACTCCGCCCCCGATTGCCAAGGTCTCCTTGCCGCTGCCTGGAGGCAGCAGGACTGATAGGGAAGACGGAAAGAGGTCCAAAGGAGGGGGAGTCGTCGAAAGTTGGAAACCGGCTCCGTTGCTCTCGACGCCTCCAACTCTAACCGTAACCCGGTACAAATCGAGATCATCGGGGTTCGGCACGGTTCCCCAAAGTGCATTCGCGGAAGCAGCCGTCAGGGTGGCCGCTAGAGTCTTGCCGGGGCGGGAGAAGAAAACCCTATTGAGTCCCCGAGTCGGACTGAAGCCTCTGCCGACCAGTGTGAACTGGGTGCCCGCTGGACCCTTACTGGGCGTAATGAATCGGATCGAGGGTGGCTCATCAGGAAAAACAATGTCACAATCCGGTAGTGCGCTGGCTCCCAGTGTGTGCTGGAGCAGCGCTACGATGTCTCGTACGTCAACCTCCGAATCCTGGTTGGCATCCGCGTTCGACAACGCATCTGCCTCCAGTGTCCGCTGATCCAAAAGAAAGGATTGGATCAGAACTAAGTCCAGGACATCTCGCAGGCCGTCCAGGTTACTGTCCCCGGCACACGATGAGGCAGTCTGAAAAGGAGCACCGAACGATCGGTGCTGTTCTGCCGTTCCTTCAGAGACGAAACGAAGCGTCAGAAAAGCAACGAGAGACACCACTCCGATCTCCAGAGTGACTGCGAAAACTCGGCCCAGATGGCCAATTTTTTTCAATGCCGTCTAGCCTTCAATGTGAGTAGAAATCCACACCTGGACCATTCTGAAAAAGCTGACTCGCCACCTTCCAAGTAGATCTGCCGGCTACAGCAAATGTGGCCGCGATACTCTCCTCCCTCGGTTGAAGCTTCTCGAGCTTCATTCTACGGAGAAACCGATGGAGTCTCAAGGTCGAACTTAGGACTCACGCAAGAATAACTTGGCAGAGTTGGTGCTTAGATTTGCACCAGATTCGGTCGCGAACGATTGAGCGAAACCGTAGGCGTAGCCGGCAGTTCGTTCCCCAGACCAAGGCCCCCAAGGTGACTTTGAGAAACGGGGAGAGATTCCCACTCTAATTCCCGATCCTGTCTGAGTGGTGATGAAGGGTGCGATAGTGTAACCTACCTGAAGGACACCGAGATGGAACAGTCCAAGAGCAAGGATCGAGGAATCCTGAGGAATCGGGTACCGACCACCAAAGTACCTCTAGTCATAGGCTTGGTTCTTGCTATTTTCACCCTCGGGACTGGAAGCGACCAGGGACTTTCCGTCACTGCTAGCGTCCGAAAAGAGCCAAAGACCGAGTTATCGTTTCTGCATTTCCGTATGGAACAGACTCCCGAACACGCACCACCTTCCCGACTGAGCGTGCTGGTAAGGGGACAGCGCATCGATCTGAGAGGACTGGCCCCCGGGTCCCGCTTGGGGCGGTTGAGAGTAGAGTCCTCAAATAGCGATCAGTTGGATCTGGAAATGCGGTTGCGATCCCGAAGTGGAGCCGATCGCTCCGATTTAGAGATTTTTTTCGAATCGTCGAAATACCCTGATCTGCCCTTGGCCGAAGGGACCTTGACGAATACTGCTACTGGTTTCGAGATGAAGATTCAGATCGCCGACAGGATCTTGGATTTGCGCCGGCGTTTCTTCGTGCCACAGAGTCTGGCTGCAGAGATCGATTTCGAAATACCCCTTGATCTGTCCGATAATAACAACCTGTCCCTTTCCGTTACGTCCACCCATTAGGTCAATACATTCAAGGTTGCCATTCTCAACACGCTGTGCCCTCCGCTGCGAGGTTGAGGTCCCCAGGTGAACAAACATATCGTAGCGAGAATTGAAGATGTCCCTCCTGGATCCCGGAAGATCGTCGAAATCGATGGACGCTCGATCGGAGTCTTCAACATTGGCGGAGAGTTCTTTGCCCTGCGCAACCGCTGTCCCCACCAGGGAGGTCCTGTGTGCAGCGGCCGACTCTCTGGCTTCCCGACTGCCAGAGTCCCCGGCGAATACCACTACACCCGAAAAGGTGAGATTCTGCGTTGTCCCTGGCATGGATGGGAGTTCGAGGTCAAGACTGGGCGTTCGTGGGTCGACCCGGTACGTGTCCGGACCCGGAGCTACCCAGTCAACGTGGAAGCCAGTGCTGCCATCGATGAGTCCGATGGTTGTACTTCTGAAGAAGTGCCCACGGGTGACTTGATCCGAGAACCCTTCACCACTGAAACCTACCCAGTGTCCCTGGAACAACAGTATGTCGTAGTTGAGGTCCCAGGTACGGGATAGACAAAAAGCCGACTCAATCTCGGCTTTACGACCCAACGCAACCCCACTATCATCTAATCCGTCGGTTGAGTCGCCGCGCGCGCATGTCTCTTGTTTGATAGAGGAGAGGAGTCAGCTGTGTTTCAGATGGCCATCATCGGTGTCGGGATGATCTCAACCAAGGCCATGATCCCCGCGATTCGGGGAGCAAAGACCGCCAATCTCTATGCGCTGGGAACGAGTTCTCCCGAGAAGGCAGCGCGACTAGGGGACGTCGCCGAGCGAGCCTACCCCAGCTACCAACAAGTCCTCGATGATCCGGTCGTTGACGGCGTTTATATTGGCCTTCCCAATCATCTCCACAAAGAGTGGACGCTGAAGGCTCTGGCTTGTGGAAAACACGTCCTCTGTGACAAACCACTGGCCATGGATCTCGAGGAAGCCAAAGAGATGAATGCCGCCGCCCAATCGGCGCGACGGGTGCTGATGGAGGGCTTCATGTACCGCTTCCATCCCCAGCACACGAAGGTCAAGGAGCTGATAGCATCCGGCACGATTGGAAAGGTTCGCCTGTTCGAGGCCCACTTCCACTACTTTTTGGAAGATCTCAGAAACATCCGGATGCAGCCTGAGACCGGAGGCGGCGGACTCTATGACATCGGCTGCTACGGAATCGATAGCGCTCGTTATCTACTGGCAGGAGAGCCGACTTCCTGCAGCGGCCGCTGGAGTGTCCGCTCGGACAGTGGAACTGACGAGTTCTGCCATTTTACTCTCAACTTCTCCGACGACCGAGTCGCCGCCATCACCTGCGGCACCCACCTACAACGGGAGCAAACCTACTCAATCTATGGGGATCTAGGCGCCATCCGGTTACCGATGGCCTATGTCCCCAAGGCCAGCAAGAGCAACAGGGTCCTGGTCTCGACAGAGGAGGGGGAAAAGCAGCACACCGTATCTCCGACCGACCAATATGCCGTAGAAGTCGATGCCTTCGTGGCCGCCTGCCGGGGCGATCGCGACCCCAGGATTGAAAGCGGTCTAGAAAACATGTCCATCCTGGACGCGGTTCGCCGGGCCTGCCATACGGGGCAGGTTGAAACAATATAGATGGGAACGAGGATCAAATCCCAAGATACAAGATACAAACAAGCTCCAAGCACCAAATCACAAACGCAGAATCCGAGCCATTTTTTTAGGCCTGGGAACTGTGCGGGGTGCCCAAGGATTGGAACTTGGTGCTTGGAATTTGAGATTTGTTTGTATCTTGTACCTTGTATCTTGTTACTTTTAAGACGGAGCGACCGTGGCAAAACTTCACTATCTGCCTGATGGCAAGGACATAGAGGTCCCTGAGGGGAAGACGATTCTTCAGACCTCGCTTCAGGCGGGCATTCCGCACGCGCACGTCTGCTTCGGGCGAACGCGTTGTACGACTTGCCGTGTATTGATCCTCGAAGGGCTGGAGCACTGCAATCAAAGGAATCCGAAAGAGGACATGGTAGCGCACCAGTTTCACTACCAACCGGAGACCAGACTGGCCTGCCAGACCACCGTCAACGGTGATGTGAAGCTGCGCCGTCTGGTTACCGACGAGCACGATCTGGCCTTGACCGTCCAGCTCATCGTGGAGCGAGTGCGAGCCGAAGTGCAGAGCATGCGTCGTCCGGAAGACCTACTCAAGGTTGCGGGAGTCATGTGGGAAGGCCTTCACGATGTAGGACTGTCCGCAGATTACTGCGCTATCGAGATCTTCGACCAGGAAAGAACCCAGTCTGAAACCTATGCCGTCACAACCGGATGGATGGAGGAGCAATACGGAGTGGCACCCTCTATTCGCGACCTCCTTCCCGGCGTGAACGTCTACTCTACCCAGTGCCGGTTGGACGAGTCTGCCGAAGTAAGCCCAGAGGCCCGGATCTTGACGGCAGAAAGCTCGGCGGAAGAATGGCATCAACATCAGGAGTTTCTGAGACGATCCTGGGATCTGAGCGGAATCGAAGAGGTCAGGGTTCCGACCTCGTGGGCGGTGGTCCCCTTTTCCTATGGCCGCCTGAGCCTGCAGAGCTTTGCCAAGAAGGAGCTGCCGCCACAGACACTCAAGACCTTGGAGGTCTATGCCGATGCGATTTCCCTCGCTTATGCCCGGTTCCTGGACATCCGGAGTCTGGAAGGGCGCAACCAGGAGCTCCAGACTGCCTACCAGAAGCTTCAGGAAACCCAGGCACAGCTGGTTCATTCCGCAAATATGGCAGCAATGGGACAACTCGTTGCCGGTGTCGCCCACGAGCTGAATACACCCCTGGGGGCGCTTAAGAGCAATATCGACGTGTTTCAGCGGGGTCTTCTCAAGTTAGAAGGTTCACTGGGAGAGCAGGCCGGGGCCGGCGAGAACGAGTCCACCCGAATCCTCCAGCACCTTGAAAAGCTGGCTGGCGTCAGCGTCGAAGCTGTGGAACGAGCGGGGACGATCGTGACCGATCTTCGCAGATTCGCCCGTCTGGACGAGGCGGAGTTTGGCCGCGTCGATCTACACGAGGGCCTCGATAGAACGCTGTCCCTGCTGGCGCGGGAATTGGGCAGCACCGTCAGGGTCCACAAAGACTATGCGGACCTGCCACTCGTCGATTGCTATCCCAAACAGCTGAACCAGGCCTTCATGAACCTGCTAATGAATGCGGGACAAGCGATGGAAGAAGAAAAAGGTGAAATCCTCATCAAGACTGCTCACCAGAAGGATGAGGTGCTGGTTGAGATTCGCGACACGGGCAAGGGAATACCCGAGGAACAACTCGAGAAGATCTTCGAGCCGGGATTCACGACCAAGGGTGTCGGTGTGGGAACAGGTCTCGGTCTATCCATCGTGCACCAGATCATCGAGAGGCACCGGGGTCGAATCGAGGTGGAGAGCCAGGTTGGACAAGGAGCCAGCTTCAAGATCTGGTTGCCGTTGGCAGCGGAGAAATCTGAGAACTAGGCAGAAACTCGCATTGCAACCCTGGGCTACACGCAAATAACGCCTTCGGCGTAGGTGATAGCTCCTCCTGAGGTGAGAAGAAGCTTCTTTCTCGAATGGGGCCACCACCACAGATGCCAATCCTATCAACGAGAGGCGAGAGGATGGACAAGACCCTCACTCGATACCCGTCTTTCGACGTATCCCGATAAGGTCCGCCCGGACCACCTACACTCTCCACGACCTTGATGCTAGTGCCCTGACACATAAATACTGCTATGTTTGCAGATGGGTCTTGTGAGGCGAGATCAAGGCGGGAGGAGGAAGACGATGCTTGGCCATCTTCGACGACGACCAACGCAGAGATCGGCCACAACCCCCATCTGCCCTACGGGTGGCGACGGGACGGGCCGATTTCTTTGTCACCCCTCCTCCACTATGGCCAAGCATGGTGTTCGTCGTCGTTTCGCGAACTCGACCCGTCGCGCTCGCCACAAACATAGCAGTATTTATGTGTCAGGGCACTAGGCTCAACAACTGGGTCGTCGACCCCGTTGGACTTGATCCGGAATCCAGTGCTTGGGATTTCTTTGGGAATTGGGTACCTGTGACCTGGTGCCCCTATTCGATCGGAGGTGTATCCATGAGTCCTCTAGTAACTTCAGTACTCGGTGTGGTCTTCGTCATCGTAGCCGGCGTCCAGGTCTGGCTGATGCTCGAAGTAGTCGGGCGGGAAAAGCCCAGATTCAACCCTGACCTCCTGAGCCGCATTCACCGAATCAACGGCTACTTGTTCGCCGCACTCTACCTGATGTTTCTCTACCTCATGATCAAGAAGGTGGCCGGTGCGAACGCCCCCTTGGACACCAAGACGATCATTCACATGACCCTGGCGATATCGATCATCCCCATCTTGGTGATCAAGATTCTGATCGTTCGGTTCTACCCCAATCTCTTCGATACGATCGTGCCCTTGTTGGGGATCGGGGTTCTGACGCTGACCACCTCGCTGGTCGCCATCAGCGGTGGCTACTACCTCGTAAAGAGTGCCAGCACAAAGTATGTGAGCACCTTCGACCCTTCCTTGACCTACCTGGATCTGGCCGTAGGTCGCCAGATGCTCATAGACAAATGCAACCGCTGTCACGATCTGACCAGAGTCTTCACCATGGTCAAAACGCCGGACGAGTGGAAGACCACCGTAAATCGAATGGTGGAGAGGGATCCCACCTGGATCGGCTCGGGACAAATCGATCAGATCGTCTACTTCCTGAGCGAGCGCCAGAACATCAACCAGACCGAGCAGATCCTCACCGTCCAGATCGAAACGCTCATGGACACCAAGTGTTCCCGATGCCACAACATTGAACGGGTCTTTGCGCAGCGCCGCTCACGCCAGGAATGGCGAAGGCTGGTCGCCAGAATGAGCAATCGGCATCGTAGTTGGATTACCGACACGGAGGCGAACCTGATTGGGGACTACCTGATCGACATCTACGGCGTCAAAGAGGAGACCCAGATCCGGAAGGCAGCACTGCTGGCACCCCCAGTCAAGCGCGAGATCGACTTCGTCCCCCTCTCCAAGAAGCTGGGGTGCGTGTTCTGCCACGGAGAACAGGGATATGGGGAAGCGCCCGGAACCCCCGACTGGACCAGCTCTCAGTGGCAAGATGAGCGAAGCGATGCGGACCTGACCGAGTCCATTCTGAAGGGCAAAGCACAGATGCCGAAGTTTGAGGGTAAACTAACTACGGATGAGATAGAAGCCGCAGTGAGGTACGTTCGATCTTTCAGAAATAGCAAGTAGGACCAGGACAAAGCACCAAGATACAAGAGACAAGATACATGGCCGATTCTATAACCACACCCATCCGTAACATCGCTTTGATCGCACACGTGGATCATGGCAAGACTACCCTCGTGGACGGCATGCTGCGGCAAAGCGGCCTGTTCCGTAGCAACCAGGTCGTCCAGGACTGCATCATGGATTCCGAGGATCTGGAGCGGGAACGCGGTATCACGATTCTGGCCAAGAATTGCGCATTGATCTACCGCGACACCAAGATCAACATCATCGACACACCCGGGCACGCGGATTTCGGCGGCGAAGTCGAGCGGGTGCTCAGCATGGCCGATGGTGTCCTATTGCTGGTGGACGCGTTTGAAGGTCCCATGCCCCAGACCCGATTTGTGCTGCGCAAGGCACTCGAACACGGGCTGATTCCGATTGTGGTGATCAACAAGATCGACCGGACCGACCAGCGCGCCACGGAGGTGCTGGATGAGATCCTGGACCTCTTCATCGACCTGGATGCGGACGACAGTCAGCTGGATTTCCCAGTCCTCTATGCCTCTGGCCGAGGTGGGTATGCGTCCCTTGAACCCCCTGCGGATGGGGGCACACTGGTACCGCTGTTCGAAACCATCATCCAAACCATTCCCCCTCCCAGCGGTGACAGCGAGGCCGTCTTGCAGATGCAGGTGGCCAACATCGCTTACAACGAATTCGTGGGCCGGATGGGCATCGGCCGGATCTACAACGGGCACCTGGAAAGCGGACAAACCGTGTGGTTGGACAAGGGTACTTCGGACAGCCATACAGGAAAAATCAGCAAGTTGGAAGTGTTCGATGGTCTGGGCAAATCGGCCCGAGACCGGGTGGAACCCGGCGACATCGCCGTCGTGACCGGGCTGGAAGACATCGCGATAGGCGATACCTTGACGGATTCTGACCAACCGAAACCGATGCATCGGATCGCCATTGAAGAGCCGACCATCACCATGAATTTCCTGGTCAACACCTCGCCCTTCGCGGGCAAGGAGGGCAAGTACGTCACCAGCCGCCAGTTGGGTCAACGCCTGGAGCGGGAGCTGCGCTCCAACATAGCACTTTCGGTCGAGGGCACCGGACTGGCCGACAGCTGGAAAGTGTCCGGCCGAGGTCTTTTGCATCTGAGCATCCTGATTGAAACCATGCGCCGGGAAGGCTATGAGCTCGCAGTCTCAAAGCCCAACGTGATCATGAAAACGATCGACGGCAAGACCTGCGAACCGGTGGAAGAGGTGGTGGTCGACTGCCAAGAAGAGTACGCCGGCCGTGTCATCGAACTGTTGGGTCAGAGACGGGGCGTCCTTGCAAGCATGGCGACCCGTGGCCAGGCTGCCCACCTGGAATTCAAGTGCCCGTCGCGGGGCCTGATCGGCCTGCGCAACCAGCTACTCAACAGCACCAAGGGAACGGCGACCTTCACTCACGTCTTCGATGGGTATGAACCGTTCCGAGGTGAGATTCGGCACCGCAACCGGGGGGTCTGTGTCGCTTCCGATCCGGGCAGGGTCACCGGATACGCGCTGTTCAACCTGCAGGACCGCGGCAGGTTCGTGGTCTCACCCGGCGAAAGCATCTACCCTGGCCAGATCGTAGGCGAGCATTGCCATGAAAGCGACATCGACGTGAATGCGTCCAAGGCCAAGCACCTGACGAACATGCGGGCGTCAAACAAGGATTCCGCGGTCAAGCTGCTAGGCATCCGTACCTTTTCGCTTGAAGAAGCACTCGAGTACATTGACGACGACGAGTTGGTAGAAGTGACGCCGGTCGCCATTCGCATGCGCAAAATTGAACTAGACCCAAAGCAACGCAAGCGACAGAAGCGCGACCGCAGGAAAGAAGTCGCAACGGTGTGATCGCCCGCATGAAGTCAGGCGAGCTCAGCAGTCAAGAGCTATAGGCGAAGAGGGCGGGTGTCTCACCGGTGTGAATCAGCAGGCACGAGCGTCTTCGACTGGTGTTCCCCGCTCCACCAATCTCTCTCTTCGATCAGGCCCCCATCCATTCCAGCCCTGCGCCAGGCAATCTGGCTCCTTTATTCTCTGCTTGATTACTGGGCAGCCAGTTCGCGCTCGATAACCTCCACTACAGAAGCATCGTCAGGTCGAGTCCGCGGCGAAAACCTTGCGACCACCTTTCCTACGCGACTCAGCAAGAATTTTTCGAAGTTCCAGCTGATCTCGCCGGGACCTTCGGGAGTGGTCTCCAGCGATTTGAGATGCTTGTACAAGTCGGCGGCTCCGTCGCCGTTGACGTCGATCTTGGAAAACATGTCGAATTCGACGCCGTAGTTCTTTGTGCAGAAGGTGCGGATTTCTGCTGCGTTCCCAGGCTCCTGACCGCCAAACTGATTGCACGGAAAGCCCAGAACCGTCAATCCCCGATCGGAGTACTTCTCGTGCAGGGCCTGAAGCTGGGCATACTGGGGGGTAAGGCCGCACTGGCTGGCCACGTTGACGATCATCACAACCTGCCCAAGATAATCCCTCAGCTCCACCCGCTTCCCGTCCAGGGACATCATGGTGAAGTCAAGTACATCTGGAAGCTCACTCTTTTCTCCACTGCCGGGTCCGAAAGCAGCGGCGACCACCAAGGGGCTCAAGAGCAGGAGCAAAAAGGCAAAGAGAGTGTGGGACATGGGACAAATCTCCTTCGTTAGAGAGTTCTTCAGTCGCTATACTAACCCAAACTGAGCGCTGGCGGGAACGGGCCTGCTCTGTACCATGCCGGAACCGAGAAATGATGGTGTCACCAGCGACACTGGTGATGACGCGGCTTCCGCGAAGAAGCCAGGAAGAAGAAAAGGATGGATAGAAGGCAAATGCTTCGAGTCGGACTGGGCAGTTCCCTGCTGGCGGCCGTGGGGGCTCCATTCAATCGGTTGGCCAGGTCCCAGGCAGCTGAGCGAGGCCGATCCTTGGATCTCAGAATAACCGATCTGAGGACATTCGTCGTTGATGCCCAGACCGATGAGAACTTCGTCTTTGTCAAGATCTACACCAACCGGGGCATAACTGGGCTGGGCGAAGGCACGCTGACGGGCAAGGCGCGGACCGTGGAGCAGGCAATCCTAGAGCACAAACGCTACCTGGTCGGCCAGGACCCCACCCAGATCGAACGGCACTGGCAGGGCATGTTTCGCGGTCCCCGCTATCGAGGAGGACCGGTGCTGATGTCCGCTATCAGCGCTGTTGATATCGCACTCTGGGACATCCTGGGCCAGGCGCTGGGCCAGCCCATCTGGAAACTACTGGGAGGCAAGGCGCGCGACCGTGTGCGCGTCTATCCCCACACAGGTTCGGGACACCGCATTCTACACTCCCAGGACGCCAGTCGCGCCGATGCCGTGGATGCGAACGACCTGGAAAGTTGGGTCGAGCTTTGGGTCAGACGAAAGGAAGAGGGGTGGACGGCTTGCAAGGGATCCTTCCTGCCTCGAAGAGGCCGTCTGATGGAACCCGCGAAGGCGGTGCGCCAAGGGATCGAGCGGCTGGCTGCTGTGCGTGAGGCGGTTGGACCGGATTTCGACATCTGTGTAGAGCTACACGGACAGGCTACGACTCCGATGGCGGTCGAGTTTTGCCGAAGGGCTGAAGAATACAGACCCTTCTGGGTAGAGGAGCCCACGCAGTTGGAGGATCTCGGTGAACTGGCACACCTTCGCTCCCATACCAATGTGCCCCTGGCCACGGGCGAGCGGTTGTTTGGTAAGTACGGCTTCAGCGAGATCTGCGCCCGCCACCTGGTCGACTATGTGCAGCCGGACGTGGTGCACTGCGGGGGCATTCTCGAAATGCGAAAGATCGCCGCCCTGGCCGATGCCTTCCGAATCGAGGTCGCTCCTCACAATCCTCAAAGCGAGGTGAGCACCCTCGCTTCACTTCACGTGTGTATGAGCACTCCCAATGCCACCATCCTGGAGATAGGCAGCGGTCAGTCCCCTTTCTGGGCGGATCTGTTCTACGGAGGTGCCGTAAAATTCGAAAAAGGTTATGCCCTGCCGCCGGATCGACCGGGCCTGGGATTGGATCTGGACGAAAGTGTCGCCGCCAAATACCCCTACAAACCTCAGAATTGGCGAAGTCTTCGATTCTCTGACGGTGCTATCGCAGATCGGTAGGTAAGGCCTTTCCTCGGAACTCTTTCATTGCTCTGAGCCAGACGGCAGCAGCTTCACCAAATCGCGCCCCATTTGGAACTGGTCGTGCAGATGACTGTAGAAAAACAGGCCTTGACGTCCGACCAGCCTGAGGTTTTCAAAGTGCTCTATCCCTTCCAAGACTTGCTGGACATTGTCGCGGTAGTCAAGATCGTAAACAGGGTAGGCATTGGGAAGGACATGATGCTGCCAGTCCAAAACGCGGGATGGCTGGAGCAGGCCGTTAGAACTCAGCTCCTTTCGGACTCGATCAACTAGCCCGGATTTCTCAAAGACAAGAAAAAGCAGTCAGCTCTATGTGATATAAAGTCTTTGTTATCAGATACTTAATAATCACAAGGAGCTGACTACTATGACCACAGAGTGTATCGCTTCCAAGCTGGAGTTTCAAGAGCTAGAAGGGCGCCGAGTCGAGGCAGAATTCAATGGGGGGCAGATCACCTCAGACTCCGGGGGGTTGCTGTTACGGGAGGTGGAGAGCCGCTATGGGTTCATTAGCGGCTTGGCCGCCTGCTTTGGGGACCGGCGCGATCCTCGCTTCACCGAGTTCAGTGTGGAGGAACTGGTGGGGCAGCGGATTTACGGACTGGCCCTAGCCTCGATTTCCACGGCAGTACAAATGACGCCTTTCCGCTTCGAGCCCCCCGCCAGAATCCTTGATCGGCGCGACTTGCGCCTGCTGTGTTTCCACCTACGTTAGTAAATAGAAGTACCTATTTGGATAGAGAGGTAATCTTATACCTAAAACCTGATCAAGGGACGATCCCCACGCGAATGCTAGAAAAGTCTGGATATGAGGCAGAATAGAACCCTATCAAAGGCTGAGCATTTTCTGTCATTCATATCTAGTATAGTTATAGTTTGGAATACAGTAATCGGAATGGACTAACTAATGACACCCGACCGACCGCTCCGGAGGCCCAATTCTTCCTGGCCCCCGAATCGCCTCTGCAGCGCCAGTATGAGGCCTTGCGCTGCTTTTTCGTCGAAGGCTTGCCCTCGCAGCAGGTCGCCACTCGCTTCGGCTATTCCCCAGGAGCCTTCCGCGTCCTCTGTCATCAGTTTCGCCATGATCTCAGCAAGCGCGCCCGCTTCTTTCAGGCGATTCGCCGGGGGCCTCAAGCGGCGCCCGCCCGCGATCGGGTGCGGGAACGGGCCGTCGCCCTGCGCAAGCGAAACCTCTCGGTCTACGATATCCAACGCGAGTTGGCCGCCGCCGGCCATTCCATCAGCATCAATGCGTTATCGATCCTGCTGCGAGAGGAGGGCTTCGCCCGACTGCCCCGGCGTCGGGATGAGCAACGCCCCGCCACCCTCAAGCCCGAAGCAGCAGCCATCGCCGACGTGCGGCAGATCAATCTGGCCCCGCGCAGCTTTCGCACCCGGGTCGGCGGTCTGTTTCTGTTCGTCCCGCTGATGCGATCGATCGATCTCGGGGCGGTGCTGCAGCCCCCCCGCCTTCCCGGCTCCCAAATGATTCCCGCCGAGCAGGCCGTGCGCACCCTGCTGGCTCTGAAGCTGCTGGGCATCGAAAGAAAAAGTCATGTCATGGATCGGGTCTTTGACGAGGGCATCGCCCTTTTTGCCGGTCTCAATGTGGTGCCCAAGCGCTCCTACCTGGCCGCCTACAGCTCCCGGGTCGACCGACGCGCCAACCTGCGCCTCATGGGAGCCTGGTTTGAGCAGGTCCAAGCCGCCGGCCTGCCCCGGGGCTCTTCCTTCGATCTGGACTTTCACACCGTCCCCGCCAATAGCCAGCAGGAACCTTTGGACAAACACTATGTCTCTTCCCGCAGCCGCAGCCAAAAAGGCATCCTCGTTTTTTTGGCTCGGGACGCCACCGAGCGTGTCTTATGCTACGCCAATGCGGGTGTCCCCCGGGCCGATCGAGCCGACGAGGTGCAACGCTTCGTCCAGTTCTGGCACCAACACAGCGGTCAGCCTCCGGCCGAACTCGTCTTCGATTCCCAGTTGACCACCTATGCTCATCTGAACCGCCTCAACCAACAGGGCATTGGCTTTATCACCCTGCGCCGCCGCTCCCAAAAAATGCTGGGCCAGATCTGGAGCCGCCCCGCCTCCGCCTGGCACCGCATCACCTTACCCGCCCTGACTCGGATCTTTCGCACCCCCAAAGTCCTGGACCAGCGGATCGTCCTGAAACATTACGAAGGTCCCCTGCGCCAGCTCACCCTCATGGAACTCGGTCACGAAGAACCGACCGTCCTACTGACCAACCATCTGCGCCGCGCCCCCTCGACTCTGATCACCCGCTATGCCCAACGCATGCTCATCGAAAATGGCATCTCCGAAGCCATCCAGTTCTTTCACCTGGACGCGCTCTCTTCGATGGTGGGACTCAAAGTGGATTTTGACCTCCAGATCACCCTCATGGCCAGCTCCCTATATCGACTCATGGCCGAGAAGATTGGTCGCGAATATCAGCGGGCTCAAGCCAAAAAGATCTTCCGAAATCTCCTCGACGTCTCGGCCCGGGTCCAGATCCAAGAGCAGCAAGTCACCGTCCACCTCGATAAGCGCGCCCATAACCCCTACTTGGTCGCCTCGGGCCTGGGTGATGATCCCACGCCCATGCCTTGGTTTGGCGGCAAAACTCTGGTCCTTCGATTTGACTAACCGACTCAACGGCTACCCTTAAAAAATGTTAGTCCTTTCCAGTACCGTGGAAATCGAGGCTAGGCTATGAGGATGTCAACGATCATGAGGAGCTCCGGGCAGATCCGCTGATGGCGGTGTTGGTCGGCAAGGAAGATCCCTTGGGGAGGGATCGGCGAGCGGAAGCGGATCGAGGCAAGGCGTGTGCGGGCAAGAGCACCCTCAATCGTTTGGAGTTGTCCTCGGTGACGCAGGATAAATATCGCAAGACGCCGGTGGATGAAGCCGCGGTCGAAGCGTTTTTGGTGGAGCAGTTCATTCGGGTGCGAGGCGGGAAACCGAAGGAGTTGGTCTTGGACCTGGATGCGACGGATGATCCGCTGCACGGAGAACAGGAGGGTCGTTTCTACCATGGCTACTACCGGTGTTACTGCTACCTGCCGCTGTATGTGTTTTGCGAGGGGTATGTGCTGGGGGCCAAGCTGCGGGTGTCGAACCTGGATGGCTCCGAAGGAGCGGTCCAGGAGATGGAGCGGATGGTGGGACAACTGCGGGCGAAGTGGCCGAAGGTCCGCATTACTCTGCGGGCGGACAGCAGCTTTGCCCGCGAGGCGTTGATGAAATGGTGTGAGGAGCATCGAGTGGATTACGTCTTCGGTCTGGCCCGCAATCAGCGCTTAGAGGGGGCCCTGGAGTCCGAGTTGGAACAGGCCCAGGCACTGCAACAAGCCAACGGCAGCAGCGCCCGAGTCTACAAGGACTTTCGTTACCAGACGCGCAAAAGCTGGAGTCAAGAGCGGCGAGTGGTGGGCAAGGCCGAGTACACGGGTAAGGGATCCAATCCCCGCTTTGTCGTCACCTCGCTGGGAGCGAAGCGGTGGCCCGCCCAAAAGCTGTACGAGGAGCTGTACTGCGCGCGAGGGGAAGCGGAGAATCGGATTAAGGAGCAGCAGCTAGAGCTGTTTGCCGATCGGACCTCGACGCACCGCATGAAGAGCAATCAGCTGCGCCTGTGGTTTTCCTCGGTGGCTTACAATCTGCTGCACACGCTCAGGTGTGTCGCTTTGAAGGGGACCCAGTGGGCGAAGGCGCAATGCCAGACGATTCGCCTCAAACTGTTGAAGATAGGAGGCCAGATTCGGGTCAGTGTCCGACGGGTGAGCTTGTCGCTGAGCGAGGGTTATCCTTACCAAACACTCTACGCCCAAACCTTGGCCCAGCTTCAACAGCTCGGCTGAGCGGAGGCAAACCGGAAATCCCAACCATCTGCAACTGAGGCGGCTGAGGCGTGTCTGAAAAACCGGTTTTCCGCCTTCAACATAGGTGTCACCAAGCTCTCGCACTCTACAGTGCCCTCAACTGAGACTTCGGCTCAAACCAGAGTCGAAAAATCGACTAAAATCAGCCTTTCTGCTTTCACTATGAGAAATCCGGGCTAGATCCTCCGTCGGCAACTTAGCTATCGCGTCCCCGTCCGAACAGGGTACTTCCACCGAGATTCCGGTTTCGTGGGCAGGGGACATTTTTGGGGAACGGTTCTTCGGCTCGGTGATGCGTGTCACGCAGATCTCCGGGTCTGGGATGTAAATGGAGGAGTATTGGGAGAAACGGGCCTGGTCTAATCGCAGATAGATCAGGCGAAGGTGCCGGAACCTCAAGCGTTTCGCAGCTTCGAGAACTTCTGGCTCCGGTGGTGGGTGGAGGATTCGGACCAGTAGGCTCAGCGGAAGGGTAGAGACTACGATGCTGTGATCACCCAGTTCTTGGTACTCTTCACGGTACAGGACCGACCGTATTCTTCCGTCGCGGTGATCCACACGGGTCACCGCGGAGTCGGCGACCACGGTCCCGCTTCCGAGATAACCGCACAACGCGTCGGTGATCGCTCCGTAGCCCTCTTCCGGGTATAAGAAGTGCCCGTCAATATGGGTCGTCTTCTTGGAACCATGAAATAGTTCCAGCAGCAACGACGCCACCGACATGCCCGCAAGTCGGCGGGTGGCGACCGAAGGTGACAAACGATTGGCCGGCTCGCCCCAGAGCTTCTGGGAGTAGTCGATCAGCAGCGTCTTCGCCAACGTCCTTCCGAACGTATTGACCGCATGGTCTTCGAAGCTCTGGACTGGCTTCCTCTGGATCCGTGCCCGGAGCAGATCCCAAACCATTGCCAGTGCGCGGGACGGTGGAACCGACGTGAGCAGATTCAGGGGAGTTGGAGGAAAGTCAATGAAGCGGCGCCATCGATAGATCTTGCTGGGCGCCACGACCTCGCGGAGGCGCCCATGCAGCAGCCGGGCGACGTCGGCAGTTACCTCGGCGTTGCGATCGTGAAAACGGTGGGCTCCCAGATCGTAACGGTGATCGCCGAAACGGACCGTTCGACAAAGCCCTCCTGGACTCGGCTCCTTTTCCAGAAGCAGGCAGGAAACACCCTGCTGCTGGGCATAATAGGCGGTTGCCAGACCAGCAGGCCCGCCTCCAAGAATCACCAAGTCCGGTTTTTGCATTGCTCCCTACCAAGAACGGTCACATCCCCGGTTCAGAATCAGCTGTCGAGGGGCAGCCGCCAGGATCGATCCGGATCACGTCCAATTGGGCGTCACTGTAAACCAGACAGCCGCCGGTGTTCAACAAGGGTCTGGTTAGATATTGCCGCCTGGGCGGCAACAGGATATATCGGATGCCTTCTTCCCGGGCGTTCGAAAAAGCACGCTCCAGGTCCCGACTCGAACCCTCGAGCAGGCTGTCGTAACCCGTTTTCCGATAGTGTTCCACAACTGGTGTGAACCGACTCTCCCCAACTCCTCCAACGATCGCTTTCCCGTGCGTCGCCTGGTGAAGAAGACGCTCGGCCCTGGTCGGTGAAAGATCCATCAAGGGAGACCCATCTGGATCCTGACCCAGTTGATGGATGAAGGGGTGCACCTCGAGCGAGCGGTATCGCATCTGGGGAAAGAACTCGATGCAGACCAGTGCCACCAGGACTGCACTCCAGGCGACCCTCCTCTTGCGGCTGCTTCGTCGGGTCAATGCCATCAGACCGGATCCAGCTAGCAGAGCCAAGCTCATATAGGAAAGCACAAGGAAACGGGACGGAACCCGGGAGAAGGAGAAGTAAGGAACCTCCTTCAACAGAAGATAGGGAAGAGGAAGCGCTATGTGGTCCGGTGAGATGGACCAGGAAGGGTACAAGCTGCGGAACAGGGAAGCGGCCTTCCTGGCTGGCAGCTCCAGGGGTCCGAGCGACTCCAGGGGAACCTCATAGACTCCGCCTATCTTCAGGTAGGGCCCCAGAGAGAGAACGATCCCGGCGGCGGCGAGTAACAGACAGAGGATCTTGAAGTGCCGCTCCCAGGGGCCCCGACGTAATCCCAAAAATGCCAGGACCAGGGTAACGTACCCGAAAAACACTCCGTTCTCCGCTGGAAGCCCGATGAAGTCCTGCCAGATTCCCCTGGTCCAGCCTCCCCACAGGGAGAACTCTCCGGGAATGAAAAGTCCAAGTACATCGGCGGAGAAGAGGATGTGGCCACTGTGCACCATGGTGCTGGAGGCTACTGCAGCCGCGGCTGAAACCAGAGGGGCGACTGAGAGGCCGGACAGCAGGGACATCACGGTCAATTGCACCCAGAAAGACCTGAGCCTCAGGATCCCAGGCTGGCGCCAGAGAAGGAGGGCGGCCCAGCAGGCACCGAGAATGACGGTGTACAGGGTCAGATACCAGTTGGAATAGAACAACAGCACGAAGGAGATCCACAAACCGAGGGCGGAAGGCCAGGTGCGAGTTTCCATCCAGCGGAGGAGGAACAACAGACATAAAGGCACCCACTGGAAGGTCAACTCCACTCGTCCCCCGGCCGTATTTGCGAAGTGAAGCGGTGAGAAGCTGAAGATCAATCCGGCGAGAAAACTGGGGGCGAAGTCGAAGCCAAGCCGTCGAGCCAGCAGGAAAACAAAAAAGCCGGTGAGAGTGAAGCAGATGAGGATGGTCAGGGCATGCGTCCGGTGCGGACCGAGCAGCTCGTAGAAAAGGCTTGTCCATGCCACCTGGGCCAGATTCAACGGGAAAAGAGAGAGTGGAGCCCCTACAGGATAGTTCTGATAGTCGGTCCAGAAGAGTTCCTGTCCTGGAGTCCAGACTCCGATGTGCCCCCACCAGAGGTTCCACTGGTAGAGACAGGCATCCACCCCTCCAGGAACGATCACGCCGAACTGCCGGACCATCTCGTGAAAAGCCAGACAGGTAGCAAAAGCGTAACCCAGGAGGGCCAAAAAGGGCAGCATGTTTGGAGGTATTCCACTCCAGTTCTTCAGCACTGTCGGGCTTGCCACAAACGTCACTGTATCTTTTGAATCAGAGTACTTTGTTCAGGTGAACTCGCTCAAGTCATGTGGACCTGTTTAGCCCCTTTGCCTTTGCCCTTGCCCGTGCCTTTGCCCGACTTCATCTGTTGGTCGCATCCAGGCCAGGGAAAAACGAGAAAAAACTCCCGGGCAAGGGCAAGGGAGGACGCGAACGGGGAAAGTCACGATTGACTACTGTCCCCTGGCTCAGAACTTATGGCGAGCTGCACTAGTCGGATTTCAGATCGCTAATCTACTGCAGCAAGAAGTCAGGCTAGCTCAGCAGTCAGTTCAGAGCTATAGGCGAAGAGGGCAGGTGTCCCACCGGTGTGAATCAGCAGGAACGAGCGTCCTCGGCTGGTGTTCCGGGCTCGATGGATCAGACCCGCCATCGTCTTGCCGGTGTAGACCGGGTCCAGGATCAGACCCTCCGATCTGCCAGCCAGCTGGATGGCTCGCACGGTCGCTTCGTTCAACCGCCCATACCCCGGAGCCAGAAAGTCGTCGAGCAGACAGATATCCCCTTCGGCCACGGGATTTTGGGTTCTCAGAAGCTCGGCAATCTCCTGGCAGCGGCGCCAGATTCGCTCCCTTTGGGCCTCGGCCCCTCGGCGCACACAGATGCCGGTTACCTGTACCGGGGAGCCGAGAGCCCTCAGACCAAACAGCAGCCCCCCGTGGGTGTGTCCGCTCCCGGAGGGAACAACCACCTCGTCGAAGGAGAGCTTCTCGGATTCGAGCTGCTGCAGGATTTCCTGTGCGGCGAGGACGTATCCCAGCGCGCCCAAGGGCTTGTGTCCTGGGCCAAGCGGGATGATATAGGGACGTCTTCCATCGCGTTTCAGCTTCTCTGCGATCTCTCCCACCCGTTTGTCCGCCCCTTCCTCATCTTCTCCCACAGGATAGGAATGGATGGTAACCCCAAGGATTCGGTCCAGGAGCACATTTCCTGAGTTCCGATAGAGAGGGTCATCCCTTGGAACTCTCTCTTCCAGCTGGATCTGGCAGTCTATCCCCAGCTTGCGAGCCGCGGCGGCGGCCAGGCGGACGAAGTTCGACTGGACGGCACCTGTGATTAGAACAGTATCGGCTTCCTGGAGGCGGGCCTCGCCCAGGTAAAACTCCAGCTGACGCACCTTGTTGCCGCCGAACGCGAGATCGGTGCAGTCATCGCGTTTGACGTGGACTCGTGCCTTACCCAGTGCCTCTCCCAGATTGGGCATCGACTCCAAGGGTGTGGGCAGGCGACAAAGCCGTACTCTGGGAAACTCACCCAGACATCCCAGCCTTCGATCTTCTACTGTCATGTATGCTCCGACATCCTCTGAGAACTGATTCCGAGACTGCGAAAATGAGAGTCGACGCGGCAATCATGCCCGATCGCCCTGGCCGGGATCAATCTGGATGCTGCTATACTCGTGATGCCGGTAGAGGCGGTACCAGGCCATGAGCATAAGGCAGCCAACTCGCAGGCAGGTTCTGGGCCCCGTAAAGTGCTACCATTCATGGAAATCAGGCTCGAGGAGAATCAAGATGAGCAAGATGCAATTCCCTCTTTTCGCTACAATCATGGTTTGTGCGCTGGGCTTGCTCCCGGTATCTGCCCAGAATGGGGATCCGAGTATGGGCTTTTTCATTGTCAGCTCTGGGCCCGGGAATGGCGCCGATCTGGGTGGGCTGGCCGGAGCCGACCGAAGATGCCAGATGTTGGCCCGAGCTGTGGGGACAGGCAACCGTACCTGGCGCGCTTATCTGAGCGCCACCGCCTCGGGTGGGCAGGCGGCCGTGAACGCCCGTGACCGAATCGGCAAGGGACCCTGGAACAACTCCAAGGGAGTCCAAATAGCTCGAAATGTCGACGATCTGCACTCAGACAGCAACAACCTCACCAAGGAAACACAGCTGAACGAGCTGGGCCGGAGGATCAACGGTCGGGGGGACAGTCCGAACCGGCACGACATCCTGACCGGTTCGCAGTTGGACGGATCAGCCTTTTCAGGCAGCGAGGACACAACCTGCCGAAATTGGACGAGCCACGGTGAAGGCAGTGCCCAGGTCGGCCATCACGACCGCACCGGCGGCGGTCAGAATCCCACTTCGTGGAACTCGTCGCATGGCTCCAGAGGCTGCAGCCAGGAAAATTTGCAGGGCACCGGAGGGGACGGCCTGTTCTACTGCTTTGCCATCGATTGACGCCGCAAATCTTCCGCACCTTCGACTAGATCACCCGTCCAATATCGCTTCAGCAGCGAGTCCTGGATCTCCTTGGCGTTCGTTTGGTGGGAGTACGTCCTTACGCCAAAGGCGTTATTGCGGGTAGCCCAGGCTGGCGGGTGCGCTCGCACTCGATCTAGAGTTTTGGGTGCTCGACTCTCCTGCGATCCCGACGCGTAGGGAAACGAACGGTCCAACTACTCAAAGGAAAGGGCCACCTCGCTCAGGGTGGGGCTGGAGCCCCCATCAGGGGAAACGAGCTGCGCGCGATATTGCACGTAACGAGATCCCGGGGGACTTGGGAGTGGGCGTCCTCGCACCACCGAATGCCACTGTGCCGAAGTTAGGTCCTCCTGCCGAGACGAAAAACGGAGCTCGAACTGAATAGCGGTTTCGTGGGGAGTCTCCCCCGACCAGGCCAGCGTGACTCGCCGAGTGGCTTCGGGCAAATCCAGCGGTGGAGACAAGTAGGGATGAGCCGGACTCCTGTCGTAGATGCTGCCGGGTGTGATAGCCATGGCGTGATGGGTTCCGACGGTGGGCAGATGGGTCCGATGAAGTGTCGAAAACCCTCCCTTCCTGCCCCAGTAGATGTAGGAGCCGAAGGTGTGATCACCGTCCTTCAGGTGATTGTGAACGATGAGATCCAAGCGCTCGTCCTGGTTCAGGTCCAGGATCTGGACTCCGTTGGAGGATTCAGCCGGCAGCTCGCTCCGCCTTCGGTACGAGTGATTCTCGCTTCCCCAGTACAGGAACAGCGGAAGACTGCGGGTCAGATTGCCCTTATAGTTGCTGATGGCCAGATCCAGATGTCCATCTGCGTCCAGGTCGGCGACTGCGGCTTCGGCGGCGCCGTAGGCCTCCAGTCCGGTCCTGCGAGAGTCGGAGTAGCCGTCTCGGCTTCCCCAGTAGACGAAGCTCTCCGTGTGGGCATCGCCCGTGTCACGCCTGTAGGCCCCGGGGAAGATCAAATCCAGCCAGCCGTTTGCGTCCAGATCGGCAATCGTTGGGCCCTGGTTGGCGTCCGTCTCGAGAAGGGTCGAGGGACGCTTTCCAAACCCATCCGGCCCGCCCCAGACGACCTCGGAGACCTTTTCTGGAGTGTGGCCGCTGGGCACGATCAGGTCTAAGTAGCCGTCCCTGTCCAGGTCTCCCGAGACAACTCCGCAGCAGCTCCGGTAAGCCTCGAGCGGTACCACCGTGCTGCGGTCCACGGAGTAGCTTGATCCGCTGCCCCAGAGGATCTGGCAGTAGTTCCTCTGGTCGTTCCCAAGATAGACGAGGAAGCACAGATCCAGGTAACCATCCCGGTTGAAATCGCCCACCGTGACCCCAGGAGCGTCGTCCAGGGGGATCCTGGTCCGTCTGCCCAGGCCCTCAGGACTCCCCCAGTAGATGTCTGGACCGCTGCCGCCGAAGATCAGATCAGGAAAGCCGTCGTCGTCCAGATCTGCAATCCTGCTGTAGTTGGCGCCCTTGGTGGCCAATCGGGTGTGGTTGGCCTCCGAGTAGTGGTGGGAGGAATTGCCCCAGAAGACGATGGAAGGCAGGCCGGTGGCTCCCCTGCCACTTCTCTGATTGGAGAGCACCACGTCTGTGCTCCCGTCCTGGTCAAGATCCGACAGGGCCACCCCCACAGCACCGAAGCCCTGGAGGGGGGTTCGGTGGGAGGGACTGAAGCCTTCGGATCCTCCCCAGTAGATGAAGCTGGGAACGTCGTAGGTATGAATGTCCTGGAAATCATTTCCGGAGAAGTTGGCGAAGACAATATCCGGGTAGCCGTCCCCGTTTAGATCCCCGGTATCCACAGCCCGGGGAGCCAGGGTGGGAAGTAGGATCTTCTGGTCTGGAGGGAAGCCTTGGGAAGTACCCAAATAGACTTCTGACAGGGTATAGGGCACAGATCTGGCCGCAGACTCGGCGGCTTCTGTTTCCTCTGGGGACAGGCTGGAGGCAAAGACCAGATCCGAGTGCCCATCCTTGTTCAGGTCGACTACCACAGCGTCCCGAGCGGCTCGAGTCGGAAGTTCCTCCAGGGGTTCTTCGAGACGGAAGTCCGGCGAGCCTGGATAGATCAAAGTGCCCCCCTCTCGAAAACTGACGATGAGGTCGTCGATCGCGTCACCGTTGGCATCCCCGGCCCGGACCAGATCCGGAAGTCTGCCCTTTCGCTCCAGTAGGCGCTGGCGCTGAAAGCCCCTATCTCCCCCGAGGTAGACGTAGACGCTCTCGTGATCCGGGTTGCTGTTGGCGAAGGCAAGGTCAAACCATCCATCGGCGTTGAAGTCGCCCGAAGCACAGCTCACGGCGCTGATCGTATCGAGTGATGCGCGCCCTTGCACCGAAAATCCCTCGGGTGAGCCCCAGTAGAGATAGGACTCCAGGTGATCCCGGTAACCCCGCTGGGATCCCGTCTCCTCACCGAAATTGGCAACCGCCAGGTCCGGCCAGCCATCCCGGTTGAAGTCGGCCACCGCCAGGTCCAGGCCAAACAGGGTGGGCAGATCGGTACGCCCCCGGGTCGAGTATCCCTGCGGAGCTCCCCAATAAATCCGAAGCTTCGAGTGAACGGAGTAGTTGTGGACGACGTTTGTGAATATGATCTCGGGATGGCCATCTCGATTGAGATCGGCAATGCGGATCGGTCCTCCGCCGTCGGAGGGGAGGGACTGAACACTTCGGCGGCGCTCCTGGATCTCCTGTAAGAGCTTGAAGGCAGGCAGCTCCTTCCAGAAGGGAGGCAAGAGTGAAGTGTAGCCCGAGGGGCTTCCCCAGTAGATCAAGGCATCGGGCTTTTCCACCACGTCGTGGTCCTGGCTGAAGACCAGGTCCAGGTAGCCGTCCTGATCCAGGTCCCAGCGGGGGATCAGCTGCACCCTTCCAGATCGTGAAACATAGACATTGGCACCGCCATCGGGAAAACTCCCTCGGGAGAAGTCCTCGAAGCCCCGGTGTCGAATAGTGGTGGGTTCCCCTGCCAGGAAAACCTGGGTCAGGCAGAGGCAAGAGGCCAAGAAGGCAATCCAGAAACAACGCGGCCCTGCGCTGGAAAGTGCTCCAGCTGTCGACACCTCCCTGTTTTTCATAGGCCGCACAAGGTTCTCCCGAGCTCATCATACGGAGCCACTGTCGGTGGGTAAAGGGCACCGAGGGGTGCAGCGCAGCTGCCGGCTCTGCTAACCCGAAACTTCATTGGCGAACGTAGCTTTGGCCTCCAGGCCGAAGTCTTATTCTTCCGAGCCTTTGGCTCGGACTGCGGCCTGGAGCCCACCGCTACGCCGGACCCAAAGTTTCTTTCTCCAATGATCGGCTCGCAACGATGCTGTCGATGTTCGTGGGACGCTCAAAGCAGATAAAGAACTGCGGGCCATTGGATCCGCGGAACCAGCGCAGCCTGATAACTCCAGAGTTTGACACCTACGTCAATCTTTTGACACCCCCTGAAGCTGTTCCACTGGTGATCTCGTAAGAAATACCCCTTATTTATCAAGCTCTTAGCCGTAGGACGCGAGCTCGTTCAGCTATGGCACCAAACTTGCGGGTCCTCTCTTCAGATATCTCCAGGATGGTGAGTCTCTCGGGATTTGGCCGCGCTGGGGGGAGTCATCCATCCTCCTGTTGCGACTTCCAAATAAACCCTTGGCTCGCTTGCGGCTTTGTTCGGATGTTCTCAAAGCATTGCCGGTCGGCGTAGTCAAACCTGGCAGAGTGGAGGGAAGAGCGTGGACACGAAGAGCATGGACAAGAGATTGTACGTTGCTAACTTGCCGTTTTCCTTTACCGAAGAGGAAATAGAGGGGATTTTCGCGGCCCACGGGACTGTCGAATCAGTCCTCATCATGCCGTGCAGGCTGACTGGTCAGTCGTCTCGGGGTGTCGCCTATGTGACGATGGATTCTCGGGACCAGGCTCTAAAGGCGATGGCGTCCCTGGACGGGGGTCGGGTTGACGGACACAATCTTATCGTCAACAAGAACTGGGGAACTCCGGTGGAAGAATGCCTGTCTGTCGCAGTCTAGGGATACTGCCCCTGTTGCAAGCCCAAGTGGAGTAAAGCAAGACACACTTCCCTAGCCGCTACAACCCCGAGTTCCTCCTCAGCGACCATGTCCTCCACCAAGTTCTCCCCAAACGGACCTCCGTCTCAGTGGGAATTCGCACCCGGTCCTCAGAGCGACTGCAGAAAAGCCAGCAGGTCCAGCCTCTCTTCTTCGGTAAGGTCCTCATAGAGCAGCCGACTGGCCTCTGCTTCACTGGAATGGAACTCGATGGCCTGCTCGATGTTGGCGGCTCTCCCATCGTGAAGAAAAGGGGCTCTGGCACCTAGACCCCACAACGGCATGGTACGGATTTCCCGAGGGGAAGCATCCCCATCTTGAATGCCGTCACCTGTACCTATGTCGTGAAGCAGGAAGTCGCCGTAAGGCAGGAAGCGTTTCCCGCTGAGAGCTGGGATGGGGCTCGACCCAGTGGTCAGAGAGGGAACGTGACAGGCGGTGCAGCGCATTTCCGCGAACAGCGCTTCGCCCCTCTGAGTCTGGGCACTCTGCTCGCCCCGAGGAGGAGGGCCTAGAAGGCGTAAGAAGTTGGCAAAGTTGTCGATGCCTCTCAAGCCGGTAGACCGTTCCGGACCGTCTTCGGGATCGGGCACCGGGTCTACCAGCTCGATGATCTCGCAGTCTCCGCCAGGGCACATTTCGTTGGGGAAGAGTTCACTTGTGATCCCCATCTCGTTGCGGTAGGCCTCGGCGCCGAAAGTAAAGAGCGACGACTGCTGGGCCTTCCAGCCAAATTTGCCTGCTCCGAGCTGTCCGGTCTCCTTGTCAGTCACCCAATGGACACGTCCACTGATACCATCCTCATCCAGGTCCTCCGGATCCTCCAAGGCCACCAGGACTGCGTCTGGAACCGCCTCCACCAGACCATCCCCAAATAGCGGCAGAGGTCTCCTCCTCGCCACCACGTTGACCCCTGGAGGAATGGCCGCCTGGGTCTTGTGAGGAGGAATCGAGAAGAGATGGATCAGGGTGCCGCCTTCGGGCTCCTCAAAAGAGCCATCCGGGTTGAGGGTACCGGCACGGAACTCGCTGATGGTGCTGATGCCACCAATCCGTGGAGTGGCATGGCACTCGGCACAGGAACGCCCATTGAAGATCGGGCCCAGACCTTCCTCGGCATCTTCCACCTCCAGGAAATCCTCCAGGCCCAGCCGGAACAGCTCGAACTCTACTCCGCGGATCCCCTCGATGGGCTCGCCGTAATCAGTGCCCGATACTATTGGTTCCTTCTGAGCCCGCGGACGCTTCAGCGGACTCATCCCCAAGACCAGCACAGCCGCTGTAAGCAGGCAAATGGATCGCAAAGCCGCTCGCATAATCTCTCCTTAGAGCGATGTCAGACCACCTTGGGGCTCGTTACTCGACAATGATCACGCCTCGCATCATGGTGTGGCCGGCGCCACAAGGCCGCGAACACTCAAAAGGGTACTTCCCGGGCTTTCTGGCATCAAAAAGGACCTTGATGCTGTCCCGTCGTCGGGCCGGAATAGTAACGTTGATGTTGGCTTTGGGCAGTCGAAAGCCGTGGAAAGTATCGTCGCTGCTCAGTTCGAGCTCGAGTAGGGTTCCCTGCGCCACTCGGATGGTTGAGGGAGTGAAGGAGAAGCGCTCTGCCACGATCTTGACCTTCTTCTTTTCCGCCGACTTCCCGGCCACCTGGGACGGAGTTCCACCAACCACGGCAACCGAGAAAAGGAGGGCTGCCAGCGCGATTCGTCTGAATCTCATCTATTACTCCTTGCCTCTATCTTCTCTCTCTTGGATATCAGAACCACCAGCCAATTCCAAAGTTCCAGCGGTTGAGGGCCTCGATGAGGTCGCTGGCATTCCCCATCACGTTGTAGTCTAACTTCAAAGCAATATCAGGATGGGGAAAGTAGGTGAGCCCCAGGACATGTGCCGCCCGATCGAACTGCTCCAGAGAGAAGAATCCTTGGGGCATGCGGTATTGCGTGTCGAAGCTCTCGTAGCGGTAGAAGGCAACCAGATCATGGGGAAAAGTGGAGGGAACCAGGCTCGAAGCTCCTTCGAGATAAAAGCCCCGCATTTCTCGGGCGATGTTGGGGTTGATGCCGACCTGGCGACGAATGGCCCGATTGACCTCGGCAGCATCTCCCAGATGAGTCGTGACGAACTGCCCACGACCCTCGAACCTCCCGACCCGGTAGCGACCGTCGAATTCGAACATTTTCAGGCGACCATTCAGGTCCCGAAAACTGAACCCGGTCTCGCCCGTCCAAAAGCTGGTTCCCAGGTTGAGCCCAGGCCGGGGGCGATATTCGAGACGGCCGGTCCAGGCCAGGTTTCTCCCGTTTTCCAGAAAACCCTTCTGTCGGCCGTCACGAAAGCCTTCGTCAGCCGAGAAAAAGGAGCTATCGAGGGACCCCATGACGTAGGTCTTGTAGTGCAAACCGTTGCCCAGATCCCCTACGAAGCTGGCCCCGGTCCCAAACCAGGTAGAGGGGATGATGACCGTATCGACAAAGGGACGCTCCACTCCGTGGAAGGCCGGAGGCTCGTGCCGCTCGTTGATGATCCCAATCGGCGTCAATACCATTCCTGCTCGGAAGTTGAACTTGGGATCGATGAGAAAATCCAGATAGGCTTGCTCCAGTTCCAGCTCGCCACTCGCTTCCCCTCCCTCGACAAAGGCGTGCTCCAGTTCCAGCTCCGACCAGAAACGGATCCGCTCACCGAAACCGTGTCCGAAGAGGAGGACGAATCGATGAAAGTCCAAGGTGGTGGGATTGATCTGGTCGTGGTTGATGTGCATCTCCATGTAGCCCGAGTAGGGCACATTGATGATCTCGTCGGCTGGGTCGCCAGGCAACGGGTCCACCACAGGCGGCTCCAGCGCCACAGCGACCTCCTTTGGTGGTTCCGCGGACTCGGTTGGAACTTCTGCCCTGATTGCCTGGACATCCTCGGAAAGGGACCGGAGTTGGGTGCGGGCCTCTTGCGAGGCCTCGCCCTCGGATTGAGTAACGAGTACATCGATCAATCGCTCTAGATTGGATTCTAGCCGAGCCAGTCTCTCTTCAAGCCGCTTGAGCCTGTCCTTGTCCTCGTGTGCTTCGGCCCGTAGCGGGTGCGCCTGACTGGCTAGCAAAAAGCAGGAAAGAACCCATGGAATCACTTGCTAGCTACGGCACATCGTCCGGCTTCCCCCTGGATAATTTCTATCCGACAAAATAAATATTTAGCCTAATCTAAATTAGAAGTCAAGGGTAGGACTCTATCGGGGGCAACGGATCACTCGGGGAGGGGCTTCGGTCAGAGCGCGTGCCGACCTGATTGAGGTGGCAAAGATGGCGAGCTGTCAGGTCGAGTACAAGGGAGATTCTGCTGTTGTCCAGCTCGCTCCCACCTTCGTCGTCCTCGACGGCCGGAACTTGGCCTCATATTGCCGACAGGTCAAGTCGTTCGCGGCTCTGTTGGATCGCCAGGATTGGGGATGATAGTCGATCGCCTTGTACCTTGGGATTTTGAAAGTGTCAGTCCCGCTTCAAAGCTCGAGCTCGCCCTGGGCACTGATCGAGACCTGGCGTGCCCGGGGAGATTTATTGAGCATCTTGATCACGTCTTTCTCGATCCCGACTCTTTAGTCCATTTCTCGTTAACTTCAGGTAGAATCGGGAAACGAATAACTCAGGCTACTTGATCATGCTTCTTGCCCATATTCGACGAGTCTTGTTTGTTGTGGTTCTAGTATATTTCCACCCGATCATCTTGCTCGGAAAGAGCGACACAGATCCTCGCTTCGAAACCGAGATTGCTCCAATTCTCGAGGCAAATTGCCTGGCTTGCCACGGTAGTGCTCAGCTGCAGGCCGACCTGGACCTACGGTCTCGCGACAGTATCCTGAAGGGCGGAAAGTCCGGCCCGGCTGTGATTCCCGGACAGCCTCTGCAGAGCCTACTCTTGGAAAAAGTGAGCTCCGGCTCTATGCCGCCTGGGGACGGTAGTCTGAGCCCGGACCAAAACGATCTTATCCGACGCTGGATCGAAACCGGGGCCCTGCGACAGGGAGAGAAGGTGGAGTCAAGTCCCAAGATCGAGAAACATGGAGAGGTCAGCGGACGCGAGATTGCGGTGACCATCTTGAACGTCAAATGCCTCCTCTGCCATGGCAGGCGAAAGCAGGAAGGGGGTCTCGACCTCCGCTCTCGGGTGTCTCTGTTGAAGGGGGGAAATTCCGGACCTGCCATCGTTCCAGGCAAACCTGGCGAAAGCCTGCTCATCAAGCGCGTCCTGTCCGAGGAGATGCCACCTCTGAAGGACCAGGCACGGCTTTCAGTACGACCAGTGACTTCCGGGGAGCTCGAGAAACTGCGTGGCTGGATCGCGGCGGGCGCCCCCTTCGAAGAAGAGGAAACGGAGTCATGGGATCCCCAGACCGATCCCCTCGTAAAAGAGGAGGACCGCCGCTTCTGGTCATTCCAACCCCCTCGGCGCGCTCAGGTTCCGGAGACTGGCCGGCAGGACGACGGTCTCACCCCGATCGACGCGTTTCTGCTGAGAAGGCTGGAGGAGAAAGGCCTCACCTTTTCATCGGAAGCCGAACCCTTGACACTGATGCGACGCGCCTACTTCGATGTCACCGGACTACCTCCAAGTCCGGAGGAAGCGCTAGCCTACCAAAAGGCCAGGGATCCTGGAGCTTATCAGCGTTTGGTCGATCGCCTGCTGGACTCGCCGGGATACGGCGAACACTGGGGACGCCACTGGTTAGACGCAGTGGGATACTCGGACTCGGAAGGACAGGTCTCGGCAGACGCACCTCGCCCCAATTCCTGGCGATATCGCGACTACGTCATTCGCTCAATCAATACCGACAAACCCTACGATCAGTTCTTGCTGGAGCAGATCGCCGGGGACGAACTCTTCGACTACAAAGAGAGCAGCCCACTCACATTCGAGGAGCGCGAGAAGTTGGTGGCTACAGGGTTTTTGCGCATGGGTCCGGACGGTACCTACAGCACCTCGCAGGCTTTCGTTCCCGAACGCCTCCAGGTAGTGGCGGACCAAGTTCAAATCCTGACTTCGACCGTTATGGGCCTGACCGTAGCCTGCGCACGCTGCCATGATCACAAGTACGATCCCATCCCGCAGCGTGACTACTACCGGTTCAGCGCCATTCTGCGCTCGGCCTACGATCCTTACGACTGGCTTTCTCCCAGTGAGACGGAGGTTGGTCCACAGGCTCAATGGGATGGAACCAATACCCGTTTTCTCGGCGGCACGCCGGAAGAGGAGGTGCGGGGAGTCGAAGAGCATAACGCACCCATCCAGGAAAAGATCAAGCGATTGGAGCAGAAACTCGAAGACAAGGCGCAGCCCTTGCGGGAGCTGCTGCTGGAGGAAAAGTGGGCCAAGATCCCTGAGGGGGTCCGTAAAGATGTTCGTACCGCTCTGGAGACTCCCAGCGGGGAGCGCACCGACACTCAGAAGTATCTAGTGGAAAAGCTGGGAGCCAACGTCACGATAGAGCCCGGCGAATTGCAGAAAAGATTCGAGTCGTTCAAGCAGCTGTTTCTCGAAACCAAAGAAGCTATCGTCCAAACCAAGAAAGAACTCAAACCCACTCCCAGGATTCGTGCGCTGTTCGACATGGGTGACCCGGTGAGTCCGGTCCACATCCTTCACCGAGGTCTGGCTAGCAGCCCGGGAAGCCAGGTCGAGCCCGGCGTCCCTTCCGTGCTGACCTCCGGACTCCGGAGCTACAGCGTACAGAAGCCGACCTGGACAACCAACACCAGTGGCCGGCGGCTGGGCTTGGCGAAATGGCTCATCCAACCCAGCCATCCTCTCACCGCAAGGGTAATGGTGAACCGGATCTGGCAGCGCTACTTCAGGGTAGGATTGGTAAGAACCGAGGGGAACTTTGGTCGGGCGGGGACACTTCCATCCCACCCTGAGCTCCTGGATTGGCTTTCCACCGAGCTGGTTCGGCGCCAGTGGAGCCTCAAGGCGCTGCACCGCCTGATCTTGACGTCCCGTGCCTATCGTCAGAGCTCTTATGTGGGATCCGAAGCAAAGAAGGCAGATCCCGATAACATCCTGCTTTCCCGATTCCCGATGCGCCGCCTCGATGGGGATGCCATTCGAGACTCGGTCCTGAAGGCTTCAGGGCTTCTCGATTCGAGAGCCTTTGGGCCACCCGACGAAGTGGAAGTCAAATCGGATGGTGAGGTCGTCGCAAAGGAAACTGACAAAGGCTATCGTCGAAGCATCTACTTGACGCAGCGTCGTTCTACGCCAGTGACGATGCTCGAGACCTTCGACGCTCCCCAGCTGAGGCCCAATTGCCTCCGCCGAACCCACTCCACCGTCTCTTCCCAGGCGTTGCAGATGATGAATAGCGAAATGATCCGTAGGAGCTCCCGCTTCCTGGCGGGGCGCGTCATCGATACGGTCGGAGAGGATATCGCCAAACAAGTGGAGAGGGTGTATCTGGCGGCTCTGAGCCGCCTTCCTTCGGCGCAGGAATCAGACCGCGCAGAAGCTACCCTTCGAAACCTGGCGACGGAGTGGATGAAGCATCTGGAGCAGGAAGTACCCGCCGAACCCAGGCAGGCACAGAGCCAGTGGCTGGCGCTAGCAACCCTGTCTCATACGGTCTTGAATTCGGCTGAATTCCTCTATATTGATTGAGCGGGCATGAACGTGAAACCTGACAGAGTCATTCCGCACGAAAGCAGGCTGGGCACCCGACGCAGCTTCTTCTCGCGAGTCGGGGACGGTCTCTACGGGGCCGCGCTGGCCTACCTGCTAGGAGACGAACTCTTCTCGACTAATCCAGCTTTGGCGGTTGCCGCGGAGAGCGTCCATGACCTGCGCCCACGTGACCCTCACTTGGAGCCGAAGGCAACCTCCGCCATTCAGTTCTTCATGAATGGCGGTCCCAGTCAGGTGGACCTGTTCGACCCCAAGCCTGCACTCGAAAAGTACGCGGGGAAGCCACCGGGACGCGACCTGGCCAACGACATCGAGTTCATCAACGAGGCGGGTGGCTTCATGCCATCGCCCTTCAAGTTCGCCCCATATGGCAAGTCGGGCGTCGAAATCTCGGAGGCAATGCCTCATCTAGCCCAGCACGTTGACGATATCGCGCTGATTCGATCGATGTTCACGCCCCACTTCAACCATGAGCCCAGCATCTTCATGATGCAGAGCGGGAGGCAGTTTTCGAGCCGCCCCACGGTCGGATCCTGGGTCGTCTATGGTCTCGGAAGTGAGAACCAGAACCTGCCGGCCTACGTCGTCCTGGACGACCCCAAGGGACTGCCCATCAACCATATCCAGAATTGGCAATCGGGTTGGCTGCCACCAGTCTATCAAGGCACTCGGGTACGTTCGGAAGGGTCGCCGCTGCTAAACCTGAACGCAAAGCGGGAATTCCCGGCTCCGGTATTGGACCTGGCGCGCTCCCTGTTATCCCGGATGGATCACGACCATCAAGATCAGCGTCCCGGTCAACCCGACCTGGGTGCCCGCATCACCAACTACGAACTGGCCGCTCGCATGCAGCTCGCGGCCAGCGACGCTTTGGATCTTTCGCAAGAGAGCCCGGCCACGCACGAGATGTATGGCCTCAACCAGGAGCACACCGCATCCTATGGGCGTCGCTGCCTCATGGCCCGACGGCTCGTCGAACGGGGTGTGCGAGTAGTGCAACTCTATATAGAAGGTCAGATCTGGGACAACCACAGTGATCTGGTAAAGACGCTCAAGTACGCCTGCGGAAAAACGGACCAACCAGTAGCCGCGCTCATCCAGGACCTGAAGCAGCGGGGTCTACTCGATTCGACCCTGTTGGTCTGGGGAGGTGAGTTCGGTCGACTGCCTCTGGCACAGTCCAAGATCGGGTCCAACTCGGGACGGGATCACGGTCCAACCGGCTTCACGGTTTGGTTGGCTGGAGGCGGAGTCAAGGGCGGCACTGTCTTTGGCTCCACCGACGATATCGGGTACAAAGCAGTCGAAAACCGGGTCAGCGTCCACGACTTCCACGCCACCATCCTTCACCAACTCGGCATGAACCATCGGGAACTGGTCTACGAACGCGAAGGCCGCAACGAGAGGCTGACCGACGAGTTCCCAGCTCGCGTCGTGAGGGAGATCCTGGCCTAACACAGACATTATTGGAATTCAGCAAAAGCTGACGAAGCTACCCGCCAACCGAATAACGACCATTCGGGAAAAGCGAGAGAACGAAAACCCGCCGAATTTGTAACCTACGTTGATACTTCATTTGCAGAAGTAGCTTTGGCCTCTAGGCCGAAGTCTTATGCTTCTGAGCCTTTGGCTCGGACGGCGGCCTGGAGGCCACCGCTACGCCGGACCCGAAGTTTCTTTCTCGAATGGTCCGGCCAGGCGGGGGGGACTGGCCTCGAAATCCGGCAGATGTTCGCAGGTCTCAGCGCACCCGAAAAACACAGAAACCCTGATAAGAACTGGACGTTCTACGGACCAGCACCACCGGCAGCGAACTAAAGTTCAACCGATGCCGTACCGAAAAAGAGGGTAGGGGGAAATAGGTGTAGCACTACTATGCCTGGATACTTGAGCACGGGTGCAAGAATCGCCCCTGACTCACGCCAGCTCTGACCTGGCGTGAGGCGGTACAGGACTGAGCGTGGCGGATCATGAAATTCTTTGTTGACCCCCTGCCTCTCAGAGCCAAATTCTACATCCTGGCAGTGGTGCTGACGGGTCTACCCCTCATCGTCGTCTGCTTGGTTCAAGCCCTGTAGCATCCCGATCTAAACTGGATCCTCCTGGCGGCCGTAGCAGCCTGGGGAAGTTACTTTCCCGTCGTCATCCCGCTGGTCAAAGGGGAGAAGGAGTCTCTATCGGTCACTGTAAGCGACGTGTTCATCTTCGCAGCAATCCTCCTCTATGGACCCGAGATTGCTGTGGTCGTCGGCCTCTGCGAAGGAGTGACGACCAACTTCAGGGCCAAGATCAAGCACGCCTACAAACAGCTCTTCAACGCCAACCAACTGGCTGTTGTAGCCTACATTGTCGGCTCCGGCTTCTATCTTTTCCAGGGCGAGACCGCACCCCTGGACCCGAACCAAATCCAGGATGTGCCCCTCTTGATGACCAAGATTGGAGCCGCCGGGCTGGTCTACTTCCTTCTCAATACCTCCATGGTCGCTGTAGCGATCTCTTC
The DNA here is from genome assembly GCA_965218775.1 of Acidobacteriota bacterium. GTDB lineage: Bacteria > Acidobacteriota > UBA6911 > RPQK01 > JAJDTT01 > CAUZIZ01. The sequence continues at coordinate 588,618 of CBDCLS010000004.1, forward strand.
CGTGACTAGACAGCCCTTGATGGACTTGTGGAAGCACAACTTCGTCTGGGCTTCACTGACCCACGTGGCAGGCGCCTGCCTTGGGGGTCTTGTCTTCATCTACTTTGGACGCTTCGAACTCTACGGGCTCGCCATCGCTTCGCCCATCATCTTGCTGCTCTACTACGCCTACAAGATGAATCGGGAGCGCATCAGCCGGACTCAGCAACACCTCGACGAAGTCAATCAGCTATTGGACAAGAAGATTGTGGCCGAAAAGGCCCTCAAGAAAGCCAAGGAAGAGCTGGAAACCAGGGTTGAGGAGCGCACTAACGAGCTGGCAGAGGAGAAGGAACGTCTCACGGTTACGCTGCGCAGTATCGGAGATGGTGTAATCACCACAGATACTTCCGGGAGAATCTCGCTCTTGAACCAGGTAGCAGAAGACCTCACCGGCTGGAGACAGGGGAAGGCCGCCGGTCAGCCGCTGCAAGAAGTTTTCCATTTAATCAACGGAAAGACGCTCCAGCCCTGCGACGACCCGGTGATACAGGTCCTCACAGAGGGAGTGGTTCTCTCGCTGGACGCTGAGGAAATGACCATCGTTTCCAACGAGGGGACCAGGAGACGCATCTCCCTTACAGGCGCTCCGATACGCGATCAGAGTGGAACCACTCTCGGAGTCGTACTCGTGTTTCGAGACATTACCAACCAGCTCAGCATGGAAGAGGAGCTGCTGAAGGGGCAGAAACTGGAATCGCTTGGCATCCTGGCTGGAGGCATTGCACACGACTTCAACAACATTCTGACCGGCATTGTCCTGAAAACCCAACTGGCCCGACGCAACTGGGCACGGGGGAATGACCCCTCACAGTACTTCACCAGCATTGATGAAGCCACTCAATTAGCTACCACGCTTACCCACCAACTCCTCACATTCGCCAAGGGAGGAGCACCGATCACAAAATCAGCTTCGATCAGGCAGCTGTTGGAAGAATCCACACGTTTTGTATTGCGGGGCTCGAAGATCAAGTGCAACTGCCTGATCGAAGACGATCTCTGGATAGCCGAGATAGATCCGGGCCAGATCAATCAGGTCATCAACAATCTCGTAATCAACGCCGAGCAAGCCATGCCCGATGGAGGCACCATCACGCTTCTCGCCGGAAATGTTCAGATGACGAGTCAAAACAGAGTGGGAGAATTGGCCACCGGACGCTATATCAAAATCTCCGTCGAAGACGAAGGCATTGGGATCCCTCCCGAGAACCTTCCTCGCATCTTCGACCCCTACTTCACTACCAAAGAAAAGGGACACGGACTGGGACTTGCCGGTACCTACTCCATTATTCATCGTCACGCGGGATACATCTCGGTGGAAAGCGAAGTAGACGCCGGGACAGTGTTCACGTTCTACGTACCCACCTCTGAAAACCCAGCCGCCGAGATCGAAGAGGCCCAGCCGCTCTCCGACACAGAAGAACTGGGACCGGTTGGAAATGGCCGCATCCTGGTAATGGATGACGAGGAAATGATCAGGGAGGCGTTGGGAGAACTGTTGAAAGAGCTGGGCTACGACGTGGCTTTCGCCAGGGATGGGGTAGAGGCAATCGCCCTCTACCGGGAAGCCCTGTGTCAGGGTCTCGTTTTCGACGCAGTCATCATGGATCTAACCATTCCCGGCGGCATGGGAGGCAAGGAAGCAATCCAGGAACTGCTGGCGGTGGATCCCACCGTCACGGCCATTGTATCCAGTGGCTATTCCAGTGATCCTGTGATGGCCAGGTACGAGGACTATGGCTTCAGCGCGGTGTTGGCAAAACCCCTCAGGCTGGACGACGTAACCCAGGTATTGGAAAAAGTGCGTTGGCTCCGCAAGGACTCTCCTACTCCGAACATTCCCAAAGATCCCGACCTGCCATCGTCACACCAGATCGCCAACTTCTGATCTGACCCCCTTTCAGGTTTCGGATAGTTTCGGATAGGAATAGACCGCCAGAGCAATCCGCGCCGGTCGTGAGACTGCATCGACCTGGGCCTCACGAAAGACTCGGCAAAACACAGGCGCCTCCCTTACTCCAGACCTTCAAAAACTGGCCCGGCATATCGGTCAAATCGATGAAAAGAGCAATTGTGAAGCAGGTGCCAGGGATCGCTGGAAGAGTGCTTTACAGGTGGGTGTGGAAGAAACTGTGGATAAACTGTGACAGCAACTCAGGAACAAATTATTTCCCTGATAGATGCGCATCATGCTTCTCTTTGCACAAAATCTATGCACGAAATTTTTCTGCTTTTTCTGCTTGTTCCAGCTCACCAAGCGGATACAATTTTGACCGTCCCAAGGGGTAGACACAGCGGACATCCCGAGGCGACACCGGGTGCTTGTTAGAAACTGCCGAGTGGCTTCGGCCAGGAAGCGGCGGACGGCGAGCACGGGGCGGGTTCGAGTATTCGCGCGAGCGGGTGCTAGGCTCCTTTACGGGAAACAGACAGAATAGATGATGCCTTCGGGTGTGGCTATTAGGTTTGTGACTCGGTTGCTTCGGGACAAGCGGTTGTCGATTAGGCAAGATTTTCGGATGAGGCGAGACGTTCATTCGTGGAGTCTTGGAAGGAACGAGCCTGATCGAGAAGGGACCTCACGCTTTGGGAGAAGCAAACCCTCTTAGGGGGGGTAAGCCGATCTTAGAGCAAGTTGAAGTCCACCCCCATGAGTGGAGAAACCGACCCTATTCGGGTTGGAGGAGAACACTCTTGAGGGTGCGCGGGAAGTTGTGAATATCACTTGGGACACTTTTTTGTCTCGTCCTCCAGGTCGAGAGCGAAAACGCTAATTTCTCTCTCCGCTGGATCCTTAATCCCAACCACCATAGAAACCGGCTGCCTTCCATAAGCGGCGCCCCCGATGTTATAGTCGCGTGTTCCAAAAGGGGGGCGATCGATCATGTTTCCTTCCCTTTGGGTGCCCCGGAGTTGCGCGTGAACGGGTTGAGCTCCTGGGCGACAGACTCAGCGAAGAGGAGAATTGTGAGCAAGATACCGGTAGGCGTTTTGGGAGCTACGGGAGCAGTAGGCCAGAAATTCGTACTGCTGCTTGCCAACCATCCCTGGTTTGAACTTCGGGAACTTGCGGCGTCCGAGCGGTCGGCGGGTCACCGCTACGGGGATATCGTTTCGTGGAAGCAGGCAGCTCCCTTGCCTGAGGCGACCTCTGCACTCGAGGTAAAGACGTGTGAAGCCAACATGAACTGCCCCATCGTTTTCTCCGGCTTGGATTCTTCGGTAGCAGGCGAAGTCGAGACCGAGTTTGCAAATAGAGGACACTGGGTGTTCTCGAATGCAAGCAATCACCGGATGGATCCCGATGTTCCCCTTCTCATCCCAGAGCTCAATACCAACCACCTGGACATCGTTCCCTGGCAGCGTAAGAACCGAAACTGGAGCGGCGCGATCGTCACCAACGCCAACTGTTCTTCTATCGTACTCGCCCTGAGTCTCGGCCCGCTGCATCGGAAATTCGGACTCGAGTTGGTCCAGGTGGTCACTTTTCAAGCAATCTCCGGCGCGGGCTATCCCGGTGTTCCTTCACTCGACATCCTGGGCAACGTGCTCCCCTTCATATCGGGAGAGGAAAACAAGATCGAGACGGAAGCCCAGAAGATGCTGGGAGCTTTGCAGAATGACTCATTCAGTCCGGCGCAGTTCACCATAAGCGCCCAGGCCAACCGCGTGTCTGTTGAGGAAGGTCATCTGGAGTGCGTTTCCCTACGGCTCAGAACCAAGGCTTCGGTAGAGGATGTCATCGCGGCCTGGGAGGAGTTCCAAGGCCCTCCACAGGAACTCAAACTGCCTTCGGCTCCTCGGGATCCGGTCGTTGTATTCCGGGACGAGAACCGTCCTCAGCCCCGGCTGGATGTCTGGAAGTATGGAGGTATGAGCTCCCTGGTAGGACGCACCCGTCCTTGCTCGGTCCTGGACATCAAGTACGTTGTCCTGGGACATAATACGATCCGGGGAGCGGCGGGAGCCTCCATTCTCAACGCCGAACTCGTGCGTGAGAAAGGTCTACTCAACTAAGTACACTGGTACTAAGGGTTTGGGCAGAAAGAACTTGGTAGAATTGGCGCTCAGATTTGCACCAGATTTGGCCGCGAACGATTGAGCGAAACCGCAGGCGCAGCCGGGTCTACGTTGAGGATTTCGCGACCGAGGAGCGGCCGAAGATGGTGCGAAAATGAGATGCCAAAATGCCAAGTTATTTCTGCGCGAGCCCTAAGGGTTCCAATCCGGAACAGCTTCTCGGTTCATCATGATTGTAATGAAGTTCGGTGGGACGTCCCTACAAGACGTCACCGCCATCCAGCGTTGCATTGAAGCCGTATCACTTCAGGCCGGGCAGCCGACCGTGGTCGTCCTCTCCGCCATGGGCAAGTCGACGAACCGGCTTCTGGAGATAGCCCAACTGGCTTCTTCACGGGGAGTTGAGCGGGCGGAGCAAGTTAGAAAGGAGCTCCACGACTACCACCTGGACGTCGCTGTAGACCTGTTTTCGGGTTCCCGTCTGGAGCAGGTCAGGGTCACACTCGACGTCCTCTTCGAAGAGCTCTCGGACCTTGTCAAGGCGACTGCTGAGATGGAGGAGTGCCCGCCTCGAATCCTGGACTTGATTACCTCTTTGGGGGAACGGATGAGTACCCTGGTCTTCGCAGCCGTGCTGGGGGAATCGGGAACCCAGGACGCGCTAGTGGACTCCAGAGACTTCGTGCGTACGGATGATCAGTTCACCCAGGCCAGGGTGCTGCATGAGGTTACGGAAGAGTCCATACGCAGTCAGCTGGAACCGATGCTGGCTCAAGGCAGGACGGTTGTCGCGCAGGGATTCATCGGATCCACGCTGGACGGTGTCACCACCACCATCGGTCGTGGGGGGTCAGACTATACGGCATCCCTCCTGGGGGCTGCGCTGAAAGCGACGGACATCCAGATCTGGACAGACGTTCCGGGAGTGCTTACGGCGGATCCACGAATCGTACCGGGGGCGTTCAAGATGAAAGCCGTTTCCTTCGCCGAAGCGGCTGAGCTGGCTTACTTCGGGGCCAAGGTACTTCACCCCAGTACTCTGCTGCCGGCCATCGCCAAGAACATCCCGGTCCACGTATGCAGCTCGCGTCAGATTCATCAGCCCGGCACGCTCATATCGACCGATTCGATTCCCTCCGAGACCACCGTCAAATCCATTGCGTGTAAGAAGGGCATCGCCATCGTCAACATACAGTCGTACCGAATGCTGCTGGCCCATGGATTCCTCAGACAGATCTTCGAAGTCTTCGACAAACACGAGAAGGTCGTAGACGCCGTGGCCACAACCGAAGTGAGCGTTTCGCTCACGGTCGACTCGACCGACAAGCTGGACGCCATCATCAGAGATCTGCAAGAACTCGGTGACGTCGGAGACGTCGAGGTTCAGCCGAACAAAGGCATCATCTGCGCCGTTGGAGACAACCTGCGGTATAGACCCGGGATCGCTTCGAGAATCTTCCGTTCGCTGGATGACATCAACATAGAGATGATCTCCCAGGGAGCATCTCAAATCAGCGTGACTTTCTTGGTTCAGGAAGACAAAATGGAAGAAGCTGTCCGCCGCCTACACGACGAGTTTTTCGTGGATCCTGATCCGAAGCTGTTCGAACCTGTCGGTCAGCTGGACCCTTGAGGCTTGAATTCGACCCGGTGCAATCATGAGAATCGCGCTCCTTGGCTATGGGAAAATGGGTAAAACAGTGGAGCGAATTGCCCTGGAGCAGGACCACCAGATCACCGAGGCCATGGACATCGGTGAAAACCCGATGACAGATGGGTTTTCCGGCTCCTGGATGGATCAGACAGATGTTCTGATCGACTTCTCGGTCGCCGAAGCGGTGCCGACGAATGTACAAAACGCCATTCGATCGGGCCTACCCATAGTTGTCGGCACCACCGGTTGGTATGACGAGATTCCTCGGGTCCGCACACTGGTGGAGAAAGATCAAGGAGCCTGTATCTATTCGGGCAACTTCAGTTTGGGCGTGCAGATCTTCTTTCGGCTGACCCGGGAGGCAGGACGAATCTTTTCACGTTTCCAGGATTTCGACCCGTTTCTCGTAGAGAGCCACCATGTCCAGAAGGTGGATGCCCCTTCCGGAACCGCGGTGACGATGCAGAATCTTCTGGAGGAGTCCTACGGGAAGCGTCTGCCGGTCACGAGCATACGAGCTGGCTACATCCCGGGCGTGCACACCGCGGGATTCGATTCGCCGGTGGATACGATAACCCTCGAGCATAGGGCTCGAAGTCGGGATGGATTCGCACGCGGAGCCATCCTGGCAGGACAATGGATCCAGGGAAAGAAGGGTTTCCATCAATTCGACGACGTTATCTTTGGAGACGACCATGACTGAGATCAAAGGCTGTGGAACGGCGCTGGTAACTCCGTTTACAACGGAGAACAAAGTTGACCTCGAGGCTTACCGACGACTAGTAGGTTGGCAGATCGAATCAGGTATCGATTTCCTGGTTCCTTGTGGCACAACCGGAGAAAGCGTCACGCTTGCCGAAGACGAGTATCTGCAGGTGATCCGTGCCTGCGTGGAGACTGCCTCCAAGGCCGTGCCGGTAGTGGCGGGTGCCGGTACGAACAATACCGAACACGCGATTCATCTGGCTCGAACTGCCCAGAAGGCGGGCGCGAATGCAATTCTGTCCGTTACCCCCTACTACAACAAGCCGACCCAGGAAGGCATCTTCCAACATTTTCGAGCGATTGCTCAGGCGGTTTCCATTCCCGTGGTGTTCTATAACGTTCCGGGACGTACCGGCACCAATATCGCCACTGAAACCCAGCTTCGGCTTGCAGGGGAGGACGGCATCTTGGGAGTCAAGGAGGCGAGTGGAAGCCTGGACCAGATCATGGAGGTTCTGGCGGGCCGGCCCTCGAGCTTCCTGGTTCTTTCGGGGGACGATAGCATTGCCTTTGCGGTGGCCAGCCTTGGGGGTGAAGGGGTGATCTCAGTCGCCAGCAATCTAATCCCAGGAGAAATGTCGCAAATGATGTCACTGGTCGCCCAGGGCAAACTAGAGGACTCTCGCGCTCTGCACTTCCGCTATCTGAACCTGATGAATCTGAACTTCATCGAATCGAATCCGATACCGGTCAAGTATGCCCTTTCCCAAATGGGCAGGATGGAAGAGATCTACCGGCTGCCCCTATGTCCGATGGCAGACGGCAACAAAGAAAAGATGGATCGGGAGTTGGAAAGACTGGACCTGGTGGGGACGCATGTCTGAGCCGATAGAAGCCCTCTTCGAGAAGGCCGAGTTCGCTGCCGAAGATCGCAAGCTTCTGGAATCATTTCTGGACGATTTGGACTCGGGTAGGGTGCGGGCCGCCGTTAAGATCGAGGGTCAATGGCAAGTAAACAGCTGGGTGAAGAAAGGCATCCTGGCAGGCTTCCGAATGGGAGTGCTGAGCGACCAGTCAATTGATGAGTCTTTCCACTACTTCGACAAAGACACCTATCCACTCAAAGATCTGAATCTGGACTCGGGGGTTCGAGTCGTCCCTGGTGGTTCCTCTATACGGAGAGGATCGTACGTTGGAAGTGGGGTCACCTGCATGCCACCCATGTACATCAATACAGGGTCCTATGTGGATCAAGACACCATGGTGGATTCACACGCCCTTGTGGGATCCTGCGCACAGATCGGCAAACGGGTTCATCTCAGTGCAGCCTCGCAAATCGGGGGTGTTCTGGAGCCGGTTGGTGCGCTGCCGGTGATCATAGAGGACGACGTGCTGGTGGGAGGAAACTGCGGCGTCTACGAGGGGACCATCGTCCGTTCTGCGGCGGTGCTGGCAGCAGGCGTAGTTCTGACGCGCTCCACTCCAGTTTACGATCTGGTTCGAGAAACCGTTTATCGGGGAAGCTCCGAGGCTCCCCTGGAGATTCCCGAAGGAGCGGTGGTGGTCTCAGGCAGCCGCCCCATTCAAGCCGGCTACGGCAAGAAGCTCGATCTCTCTGTCTATACTCCTATCATCGTCAAGTATCGTGACTCGAAGACCGAGCAGTCGATCCAGCTGGAAGATCTTCTCCGTTGAAGTTAGCTCCGCGGATGGACGGCATCGAGATCTCGATGATCCGCCAGATCATGTCCCGGGCCCAAGGGTGCGTGAATCTGGGGCTGGGCGAGCCTGGCTTTCCCTTTCCCGAAGTTGTCCTCGAGGAAGTTCGTCAAATCCTCGAAGAAGGTAACCTCGGCTACACACCCAACGCGGGACTTCCCGCACTGTGTCGCCTGGTTCATGACTATCATGGGGGGCGAGAAACCCATAAGGTCTGCGTCACCAGCGGAAGCCAGGAAGCACTTTTTGACGTCCTATTCACCTTGGTTGGACCCGGAGACGAGGTCCTGGTGCCTAATCCCGGCTACGTCTCCTACCCCACCGTGACTCGTCTGGCGGGCGGAGTCCCCATCTCCTACTCCTTGAAGGGCAGCGATGACTTTGCCTTCTCGCCTTCGGCGCTGGAGAGGTGTATTAGCCCGCGCACCCGAGTCATTATCCTGAGCACACCCTCGAATCCGACCGGTCGTTGTTTAACGCTGAGGCAGCTCGAAGAGGTGAGCCGGATCGCTCGGGAGAGAAGCCTGCTTCTAGTGAGTGACGAGATCTACCGGGAGATCCACTACACGAAGAAGCCGCCACCTTCCATAACTGAGGCCAGCGACGACGCAGTTGTCCTCTCCGGCGTGTCCAAGATGGCCAGCATGACTGGTTGGCGTGTGGGTTGGGTCCTGGGTCCAGCTGAATTGGTGGACCGGGTGACCGTGATGCACCAGTGCAACTCGATTTGCGCGTCTACGCTTTCCCAAAGAGCCGCCCTGAAACTGTTTAGCCCCGAAGGAAGGCGAGAAGTAGAGCAGCAAAGAAGGCGACATTCAGCCAACTTCAGGTTCATAACAGACTGGCTGGACCAACATCTGGGGCAGCCCTACGTCCGGCCTGAAGGAGCCTTCTATTTGATGCTTTCGGTGAAGTCTCTTGACCTCCAGAGCCTCGAGGTAAGCCTTGAGCTTCTCAACGACGGCGTGGCAACGATTCCGGGTTCTGCTTTCGGCTCCGAGGGAGAAGGCTATCTGCGAGTCTCGTTTGCGGGCGAGCTCTCCAGTGTTGAGGATGGCCTCTCACGGCTAAAGAAAGGTCTGGGCAGGTTGTTGCAGCGAAAGAGCGTCTCCTTCAGCGCCGGACCTGATGACCCTCGGACCACCTGATTTCTCTGCTCCTGGTGCCTTGACCAAAGCATGAGCACAGATCCGATTATCACCTTCACCAGCGATTTTGGCACACGCGAATACTACGTAGGTGCTGTCCGCGGCGCGATTCTGAGCGTTTGCCCCCGGGCTCGAATCGTCGATATCAGCCACGAGCTCACCCCTCACGGAATCCTGGAGGGCGCTTTTACGCTGCTTGGCGCTTACGCCTGTTATCCAGCCAACACCGTACACCTTGCGGTGGTAGATCCAGGCGTCGGTTCAAGTCGGAAGGGCATCATTGTGTGCACCGACCGCTACCGTCTGGTCGGACCGGATAACGGGATATTCTCGTTGATCTACCAGCGGGAAAAGGTTGGGAAGGTCGTTTCAATCGAGTCGGATGCCTATTTCCGGAAGCCGGTCTCGCCGACGTTTCATGGCCGAGATATTTTCGGTCCGGTAGCCGCTCGGCTGGCGTGTGGAACTGACGTCAGCGAATTCGGTCCTGAGGTGCAGGATTATCAGCGGATCGAAATCCCGTCGCCTCGCAAGGTTGGGAAAACCAGGTTGGAGGGAGCAATCCTGAGGATCGACCGCTTCGGCAATGCCATTACCAACATCTCTCCCGAGGACATACGAAGCCTGTTTGCCGGTGAGGCACGACCTCGCAGTTTCTTTGCCGGAGGCCAGGAGATTACCGCTCACTACCGCTATTACGCCCAGGCAGAGCGAGACGAGGTCTTCTCTTTGTTGGGAAGTAGCGGGTATTACGAGATAGCTACTCGGGGCAAATCAGCTGCCCGACGCTTGAATCTGGCGGAAGGAGCGAGGGTCGAGGTCGAGGTCGAGATCATCTGACTTCGTGAAATCTGCATTCTCCAACCTCACCTCTCTTCTTCCGCTCAAGCTCTCAGCGCCTTTTCCAGGACTTCGGCAGCAAGGTCGGCTCCGTGGAGTTTGTGTCTGGGAAGACCTTCCAAGAAGTCCAGGATCGTTTGGGATGTGATCTGGCGACAGGCTTCCCTAGACTTCCCCTCGCAGAGTAGAGTCACTGCGGCTGATGCCGCAATCGTCGCTGGACAACCATAGGTTTGAAAACGGCAGGCGACTACGACGTCATCCTCTACCCTGAGATAGAGATGAGTAATGTCTCCACAAACAGGATTCTCCGCCTGGGCCGTGTGGGTGGCATCTTGGAGTTTCCCCCGATTGGGGAGTTCGACAATGAGCCGCTGTGCGGTTTCGCTGTACACCCCTAACCCGGATTTATCATGGCCAGTCGTAGCGAGGCGTCGCAAGCGCCGTCCTGGCAAGGCTTGCGACCGAGGCCTCCGCAGGGGTACTTGTACAGTACGTCGAGGAGGCCGACCGAGCATAACACAGCCAGGGCGGATGATTGCGGCGGCGTAGTAGACTGGCCATGATAGATCCGGGTCAACCTTCCCGGTAGAGGGGGGACAGTTCCCGCATCCGCTCGACTGTCTCGGGAACGACCTTAAGGACACAATCGACGTCTTCCTCTGAGGTCATACGACTCAGGCTGAATCGGATCGCGCTGTCGACGCGACCCGAACTAATCTTCATTGCCCTCAGCACGTGTGAGGGTTCCAGGGAGCCGGACGCACAGGCAGCCCCAGTCGAAACTGCAATTTCCTGAAGATCGAGAGAGATCAACAGGGCTTCGCCTTCGATACCCTGAAAGCTGATGTTTGAAACGTGAGGCATTCGGCGACTGAGCGAGCCGTTGACGAGGGTATCCGGCACGGTTTCCACAATTCCGGCCTCGAGCTTGTCCCGTAGCTTCCGCACTCTCAAGTCAAAGTCCTCCAAACCCTCCTGGGCCAACTCGCAGGCCTTTCCCAGGCCGACAGCACCAGGAACATTTTCGGTCCCACCACGCCGGCTTCGCTCCTGGGAGCCGCCGTGAAGAAGGGCGTCCATGGCGACGCCTTGCCGGACGTAGAGCGCACCCACTCCCTTGGGAGCGTGGAGTTTGTGCCCCGAAAGCGACAGCAGATCTACCCCCAGTCGATCGACCTCCAGGGGAATCTTGCCAACGGACTGAACGGCATCGGTGTGAAAGATAACGCCCCTTTCATGGGCAATCGTACTGATCTCCTCGACCGGCTGGATCGTTCCGACCTCGTTGTTGGCGTGCATCACCGAGATCAGAATGGTCTGGTCGTCGATCGCTTCCCGAAGCAGTTCCATCCGAACCAGCCCGTCGTGGTCCACCGGGACGTAGGTGACACGAAACCCTTCGCTCTCCAACTGCTCACAGCTCCGCAAAACCGCCGGATGCTCTACAGTGGTGGTGACGATGTGGTTGCCGCGGGAGCGATGAAAGCTACAAACGCCCCGTATGGCCGTGTTGTCAGACTCAGTGCCACCGCTGGTAAAAACGACTTCTTTAGGCTCGGCCCCGATCAACCCTGCGACTTGCCGACGCGCTTCTTCTATAGCTGCACGTGCCTTCTGCCCATACTCGTGAATGGACGAAGCATTGCCGAAACTCTCGAGGTAGTGAGGCAGGACAGCCTCAAGAACCTGGGGGTCCACTCTTGTCGTTGCGTTGTTGTCGAGATAGACGCGCCGCACCCTGAAAGATGGTATCACCGAGGATCGAGCGAGAGCAACTGAGCTGAAACTTGAACAGTGGGCAGTGATGGAGTGAGCAGTGAGCAGTACCGGAAACAGCTGCAGCCAACAGTGCCCCGAACGGGTGGACTGCCAGTATTACGAACCCAAGTCCGGCAGAGCCGCGCACGACGTGAGCCGTCAGCAACATGAGGCCAAGTTCCGAAGAGAGAGCGGACAACTCGTCCGGCGCTTCCCGCGCTCGCACAATTTCCCCTGCACCCGACCACTGATCCATCACCTCGGTTAACCCTTCAGAACGACCTTGACAGCACCCGGAACCAGTCTTATCTAAACCTCGTGCGCACAATGAAACAGAGTTGAAAATTCAAAGAATTGAAGGTTAGGAGGTAACCAAAACCATGAATATCGTAAGAGTACATCCCTTTGGGGGAATTGAGAGAGCGTACAGAGCCATGGACCGATTCTTCGACGAGCCGCTGCTTCGAGTCTTCGGAGATTCAGACGCGGAAGCTCCGGTAAGCCGTTGGGCACCCGTAGTCGACATCTATCAGACCGACGACGAGCTGGTCTTCAAGGCCGAGCTTCCCGGTTTCGACAAGAAGGACATCGAGATTTCGGTCAAGGACGGCTACCTGCTGATAAAGGGTGAGCGCAAGTTCGAAGAAAAGGAGGGACAAACCTATCATCAGGTCCGCAGGCACTACGGAGAGTTCTCCCGCAGCTTCCGTCTACCAACGAAGGTAGACAGCGAGAAGATCTCAGCTGGCCTGGAAAAGGGTTTGCTAACCATCACCCTTGCGGTGAAGCAGGAAGCCAAACCTAAACTGATTGAAGTCAAGGTCCATTAAATCCTGTTCAGTGGGGTCTCTCTTCGGGGCCTGGCGGCGTAGGAAGCGCCGCCGGGCCGCCTTCCACTGGTCCCCAAAATTCAGCCCATCCCCACTCTCCCACGGTCTCGATCCCAGGAGTTCGCCCACAGGCACGGCGGTCTCAGGTCCTCAATCTGCGGAATCCGAGACTGACTCCACCCTTTTGGCGAAGCGCGCGATATACTAGTACAGCGTTCTGTAAATACCGATACGTTTGTGGCGAGCGCGACGGGTCGAGTTCGCGAAGCGACGCCGAACTCGATGCCTCGTATCTTGGAGGAGGCGCGACAAAGAAATCGGCGCGTCCCGTCGCCACCCGTAGGGCAGATGGGGGTTGCGGACGACCTCTGTGTGGGTCGTCGTCGAAGATGGCCAAGCATCGTCTTCCTCCTCCTGCCTTGATCTCGCCTCGCAAGCCCCATCTGCAAACGTATCGGTATTTACAGAACGCTGTACTAGGTCGGATCTTCGAGATGACGAACAAAACCGTAGCCCGGATTCAGCAACTGGGCATCATTCCCGTGATCGTAATCGACCAGGCGGAGGCTGCCTCTGATCTGGGAGAGGCCCTGATCAAGGGGGGTCTTCCCTGTGCCGAGATCACGTTCCGCACGGATGCTGCCGCCCAAGCCATCCAGCGTTTGAGCCGGGAGCGGCCTGAGATCCTTCTCGGAGCCGGTACGGTTCTCAGCGAAGAGCAGGCTCGCAGAGCACACGATTCAGGAGCCCAGTTCATCGTCTCACCGGGTCTCAACATGCGGGTAGTCGACTTCTGCAGGGGTCGGGGAATCGACGTATTCCCGGGCGTCTGCACCCCGACAGAGATCGATTCTGCCCGAAGCAGTGGGTTGCAAATCGTCAAGTTCTTCCCTGCTGAACCCATTGGAGGCCTGACTTATCTGAAAGCAATCGCCGCGCCTTACGCCGATGTTTCGTATATCCCCACTGGCGGCATCGGTTTGAGTCAACTTCCGGAATACCTAGGCTTCCCGAAAGTGCTCGCATGTGGAGGCTCGTGGCTGGTGCGTAAGGATTGGTTGGCGTCGGGCCAGTTCGATCGGGTCACCCAGGCAGCGGCGGAAGCAGTCCGCCTGGTCAAGGAAACACGGGGAGCCTTGAAGTAGATGCGTCCTCGAGTCATCACCTTTGGCGAAATCATGCTCCGCCTCAAGCCTCCTGGCAAGGAACGTCTACTCCAGTCTCCCCTGCTGGAGGCAACCTTTGGCGGGGGCGAGGCCAACGTCGCGCTAGCACTGGCCCAGTTGGGCATCGACGTCAGTCTGGTGACCGCCTTACCCGACAATAGCCTCGGGGAGGCCTGTGTGGGCGAGTTGCGGCGCTGGGGAGTCGAGACTTCGAAAATCCTCCGGTGCGGGTCTCGGATGGGAACCTACTTCCTGGAAGAAGGGGCCAACCAGCGTGCTTCGCGCGTGATCTATGACCGAGAACATTCTTCCTTGGCCGAACTGAAATCAGACGACCTCAACTGGGACGCGATTCTGGACGGAGCCAGCTGGCTTCACATCACCGGCATCACACCCGCCCTGAGCCAGGATCTGGCCGATCTCTGTTCGGCCGCCTTCAGGAAAGCGAAGGAAAAGGGGATCAAAGTCTCCTGCGACTACAACTATCGGAAGAAACTGTGGAACTACGGGTGCCCCGCCCCCGAGGTCATGAGGGGGCTGGTTGAGCACGTAGACATCGGCATTGCCAACGAGGAAGATTGCCAGAAATCCCTGGGAATTGACATCGACGTGGATGTCGAAAGAGGCCATCTCGAGACGGATCGATATGGGGCCATCGCAGAACGGGTTCTGAAGACTTTTCCCAACCTGGAAAAACAGGCGATCACCCTGAGAGAGAGTCACAGCGCGAGCCACAACAGCTGGTCGGCGGTTCTGCATGACGGCCATCAGCTTCTGAAGAGCAGAAAGTACGAGATCACCGACATCGTGGACCGGGTAGGCGGCGGCGATGCGTTCGCAGCAGGGTTGATCTACGGCCTCTTGACCTACGGTGAGAACGCCCGTGCCCTGGAGTTTGCGACCGCCTGCTCCTGTCTCAAGCACTCGGTGGCAGGGGACTATAACCGCACCACCGTTCAAGAGGTGGAAGCCCTGATGGAAGGCAGCGGGAGTGGCAGGGTCCAGCGCTGATTACTCACCTTTTCGCCGAGCCTTGCGAGGCACCCCATTTCTGGTAGAATACGATCTTTCCTGACCTGCGCCGGGGTAGCTCAGTCGGTAGAGCAGCGGACTGAAAATCCGCGTGTCGGCGGTTCAATTCCGTCCCCCGGCACTCCCTTAAGATCCTTTATTTCAACAGTTACCAGTTGTGAATTGGGTTCGGATTTTGTTCCGAAAACCTACCTGTTTCCGTTTTGTTTCCGCTTGGAATCGACTCACGCTGTCTTTTTCGCCTTGCCTCCTTCAAGAACCTTTAGGCCGAAGTTCCCTGAGACTTTAGCAGATAACTGACTGACTCTACAGGAGATAAAGGGATTTTTGGACTGTATTGTGTAGGCATGTAATTGTGGCTTATATTTCAATAGTGTGCTTGACTTTAAAGGATTATATAGGGTATAGTGGTAATCATGTACATCACCTCCGTCCCCAACCGCGGCTCTCCCCCCGCCATCCTGCTGCGCGAGAGCTACCGCCAAGGCGGTCAGGTTAAGACCCGCACCCTTGCCAATCTCTCCAAGTTGCCCGCCGAAGCGATCGCCCTGCTGCGCCGCAGCCTTAAGGGGGAAACCCTGCTGGCCCCGGAGGACGCCTTCGAGGCCATCGCCTCCTTCCAGCAGGGACACGTCCAAGCCGTGCTCACGGCCATGCGCCGACTCGGCCTCCCCCAACTGCTGGCCTCGCGGCCCTCGCGTCAACGCCAGTTGGTCTTGGCCCTGGTGGCGGCGCGCATCCTGGAACCAGCCAGTAAGCTGGCGACCACGCGCTGGTGGCAGGTCACCACCCTGCCCTCGGAGCTGGGAGTGGAGGAGGCCGACCAGGAGGACCTGTATGCGGCGCTGGACTGGTTAGGGCAACGCCAGGCGCCGATCGAGAAAAAGCTGGCCGCTCGACACCTCCGTGAGGACGGCCTGGCGCTGTACGATCTGACCTCCACCTACTTCGAGGGCACCACCTGTTCGCTGGCCAGCCTCGGGTACAATCGGGACGGAAAGCGCGGCAAGCTCCAGATCAACTACGGGTTGCTGACCAACCGCCGCGGGATTCCCGTCTCGGTCTCGGTCTTCGAGGGCAAGACCGGGGACCCGAAAACCCTGCTGCCGGAGGTGGACAAGCTCCGACAGCAGTTCGGGATCGAGCGGCTGGCCCTGGTGGGGGACCGGGGGATGATCACCCACAAACAGATCGATGCCCTGCGCCCGATCGACGGCATCGACTGGATCAGCGCGCTCCGCTCGGAGACCATCCGCAAGCTAGTGGAGGGCGGGGCGATCCAAAGGGGACTCTTCGATGAGCGCAACCTGTTCGAGCTCTCCCATCCGGACCTCCCCGGCGAACGACTCGTCGCCTGTCGGAATCCGGAGCTCGCCCAAAGACGGGCGCGCCACCGCAGCAGCCTGCTGGAGGCCACCACCCGGGAGCTGGAGAAGGTGCGCCGGATGGTCACCGCAGGGCGTCTGCAGGGGCAGGAGCAGATCGGCAAGCGCGTGCGCCAGGTGCTCGGTCAGTACCGGCTGGGCCAACACTATCGGCTGCAGATACGGGAGGACGGTTTCGAGTCTCGAGCCGATGAAGAGGCGATCGCCGCCGAGCTGGCCCAAGCGGCGAGCAAGAGCCCAGAGTTGGCGCAAAGACGACAGCAGCACTACGCCCGTCATCGCCAGGCGATCGACCAACAGCTAGAGCACCTCCGCCAGCGGATCCAGCGGGGGCGTCTGTACGGCAAGGAGCACATCGGGGTTCGGGTGGGAAAGGTGCTCAACAAGTACAAAGTCGGCAAGCACTTCCAACTGCACATCGAGGAGGATCGATTCGACTTCGAGATCGACCCGGAGAAGGTCCAAGCCGAAGCGGCCCTCGACGGTCTCTACGTGGTGCGCACGAGCCTGCCCCAAGAGACGCTCGACGCCGCCCAGACGGTCCTCAGCTACAAACTCCTGGGCAGCGTGGAGCGGGCCTTTCGCTCCTTCAAGACGATGGACCTCAACGTCCGACCCATCCACCACCGCCTGGCCCGCCGGGTCCGGGCCCACATCTTTTTGTGTCTGCTCGCCTACTACGTCCTCTGGCACATGCTCGAGGCATGGCGTCCGCTGCTCTTCGCCGACGAGGATCTGGAAGCGAAGAGGACGCGCGACCCGGTGGCGCCGGCCCGCCGTTCCCAGCAAGCGCTCCGTAAGGTGCACTCCAGAACCCTTGAGGATGGCACCGAGGTGCACAGCTTTCAGACGCTTCTGAAGTTCTTGAGCAGCATCACCCGCAACCTGTGCCGGGTCCGCAGCGCAGCCCCTGAGGCCACCACCTTCGAGATCCTCACCACACCCAGCGCCAAGCAGCAACGCGCCTTTGATCTTCTGGAGACCATTCGAGTGTAGGCAGACCGCTGCAGCCCCTATTGCACGTATCCCTTTGAAATCATGGTACTTTTCTGCTCCCAACAGAAAGGAACTTCAGTTTAGGATTTTCCGTGCCGAGTGCGTCGGCGAGAACTGTGCATAGTGTCTTTCAGTGGTGACGACACTGGAATGTCCCAGAACTTGCTGAATGTCATGCATGTCGGCCCCGTTTTCGGCAAGAGAGATCGCATAGTGACGGCGTAGGTCCTTTACCTGGAGTTGGGGTACTCCTGCTCCCACCCTACCTCTCACCCAAGGCTTTCGACAATCACACCATCGATCCCCGGTCTTCGGGTTGTAGAAAACGTAGGGACAACCCTCAAGACGTGGAATTGCACGAACAGCAACCAGCGCCTCATCGGTCATTGGAACATAACGATACTTTCTCGACTTGGTGTTCTCACTGAACACAACCAACTGGGATTCTTCCTGTATCTGCCAGTGCTGTAACGACAGAGCTTCGTCCCGGCGACACCCAGTCTCACGAATGAAGCTAAAAACGGGCCGACAATGTGGCGGTACACACTCGATCACTTCATCGATTTGTTGATCTGTGAAACGAGCGCGTTCCTTCTGATCTTCCTTAAGGCTCTTGAACTTCTCCACCGGATGCGAATCGATCACTTGACACTCGACGGCGTAACTTAGGGTCTGCGCAAAAATAACTTGGCATTTTGGCATCTCATTTTCACACCATCTTCGGCCGCTCCTCAATCGCGAAATCCTCAACGTAGACCCGGCTACGCCTGCGGTTTCGCTCAATCGTTCGCGGCCAAATCTGGCGCAAATCTGAGCGCCAATTCTACCAAGTTATTCTTGCGCAGACCCTTAGGAGGTGCTTCAGAGTCACCACATCTCTATTGATCGTGGCATTCGAAACCCCGCCTGACTTACGCCACAGGGCATAATTGTGGAGATGACCCAAGGTGATTGACTCCAGTTTGGTGTTGCCCATGAATCGATACAGCGACTTCAGCGACGATAGCTTCCTCTCGCATGTTCTCTTCTTGTTTCGCGTTCGAGAATAGCCCTCGATGTAGACCTCACCGAAGCTTTGCAACGCCAGAGATCCTCGCTCCCTTAGCTGAAGGGTGTTCTTGAATTGAAGCCATGTGCCATCAGCAATTGAAGCATTGATTCTGGACAGGAGCTGCTTCGCCTTGGTGCGGTTCTCGCACACCCGAGTTGTTCGAGTCCCATCCGGCCAGCGCTTGTCACAGACGATCTGTCCTCGATATTTCCGAATTCCCATTTTTCTCATTCCCTCCTTTCCCGGGCTTCGAGGGCAGGTCGGATTACCAGAAGCGATTATAGGGTCCACCTCTTGGCCATGCCAGACCTGTCTCTCCTTGCCTCGGGAAGGCGTTCCACAAATTGTTCGAGCCAGTCCTTCCGGTACAGCCTATCGCCACTGGGCAAGCGTTTAGCTTGTACCAGGCCTAGGTCCGTGTACTTCCGGAGGCTGTTGGGTGAAATGCCCAGATAGGAAGCTGCTGCACCTACCTTTACGTACTGTCCCACCTCCATCGTGCCGATCCTTCGATTCTGATCACCCCTCATCGGCCATCAAGGCCTCCAGGGAAATTCACAATTCTTTTCCGCTCCTCCTAACATCAGTTCGTTCCCACCTCACTTATTTCAGGTCTTCGAGACCGAAGGTTCTTCTATCGCTCATTTCTATCGCTCACCCTATAGGGGGAATGGTTGATTGATTGATAGAATCCCATTCGGCAGGGGCGGCACTTTCAAAAAAGCTGCCGCCCTGGGTGGCAAGACGCAAAATGCTGACGCTGTGATCCTACTGGGCACCCTGCCCTATATGTCGCCGGAACAATCACGGGGGGAGGAAGTCGATTCGCGATCCGATATCTTCTCCTTCGGCGGAGTGCTCTACGAGATGCTCACCGGTGTCCAACCCTTCCTGAAAGATTCCGCCGTCGAGACCGCCCACGCCATCCTCAACGAAGCCCCTGCCCCCGTCAGCAACTACCTGGACCGCACACCGGTCGTCCTTCCACACACAGTCCGGAAGATGCTGGCCAAGGACCCAGATCGGCGCTATCAGCGTGTGTGTGATGTCCGGATCGACCTGGAGGAACTGATCGGCGATTCGTCGCAGCCGTCGACGGAGTCACAAGCTCCCATGGCCACATCTCAGTGGCGACAGGTTCTTCCATGGCTCCTGGTGGGTATCCTCGTAATCACCGTGGCGATGTTGGTGCTGATCCAATCTGACGAGGCTCCCGAGGGGAGGGGCACCGTCCGTTTTCAGATCCCGCCCCCGGAGCCGGAACTACGTGTTAGTGCGCCCATGGTCTCTCCTGATGGGAAGAAGATCGCTTTCATTGGGCTCGATGAGAGTGGCAAGAGGTCGCTCTGGGTCCACAAGATTGATTCCTCAGTTGCCCAAAAGCTGGTCTTGCCGATGCCGGGAGGGGATTCGGCGGGACCTGGAACCAGCAGGGGACGATCCTTTTTGCCGCTGGTTCGAGAACACCGATCTACCGTGTTTCTGCGACGGGTGGTGAGGCGACGCCCATCACCCAACTGGATCAGTCACGCCGGGAATTCACGCATCGGAATCCTCGGTTGTAACGCGTCACAATTTTCCCTCCCATAGGACGGCTTTTCTCTCAGATTCAATCCGGGCCGACAAGAAGGCATTGTGAGGAATCCGAAGAAGGGACCTTGACAGAGGTCCTTCTGTGTTGGACGGATCCAAGGGGGGAGGAGTGCGTTTAGAGTATCCTACCGCTGAGAGGGAAAGGGGCAAGGGAGCAGAGAGCTCCCGGCGTTGAAGTTAAGCACCGCCGGGAAGCTCTCGGCAAGACCCTCTAGATGTCTGTCTGTACAACCGAGGAGGTCTCGATGCAAATCCTACACCCGTTTGCGGGTTCGGTCCAAGCGTACGCACAAGAACTGGCGGAGCCGGATCGCTATCGCCCGGGTGGCTGTCCCCTGTGCGGGGCGAAAGAAGCGCTGATCGGGCACGGATTTTACGGCCGCACCCTGGTGGCGGAGGACTTCGACGGCTGGATTCGGGTGCGCCGTTACCTGTGCCGGCTCTGTCGGCGAACCGTCTCGCTACTGCCGGAGTTTGTCTTACCCTATGTGCGTTTTGCGATCAGCGTCATCGGCCGGTATCTGGAGGCGCGGTTGCTGGAGTCTCGGACCCTAGGGCAAGCGGCTCAGCAAGCGGGCCAGGAGCAGATGCCCTACCAGCGAGGCCAGGGCTGGGTGACGCGCTTTCGCCGTCAAGCCCGATGGCTCTCGGCCAGCCTGGTGGCCCTGACGCGAGCCGTCGCCGCGCCGGGGGTCGTTTCCCGGGCACTGCGGATGCTCCAGATCGCGGGCTGGATCCGCTCCCACCGCTTTCTGTTTTCTCAGCTGCGGGTGCACCTGCTGGGCTGGCCTCGTTCTCTGGCTCCGGACGGGCGATCTCGCCGACTGGCTTCGGGCAACTCGCTGGCGGGGACCCACCCACACAACACTTGCGTGGAGGGATAGGGCCGGGCCGGCGTAGCCTTCTTCCCCAGGAGGAAAAAAGGCTATGGATCCCAAAAGCGAAAAGATTGCTCTGTTTCGATACGCTCTGATTGCCCCCCTGGTGCTGGAGGTGCTGCCCCACGGCGAGTTGACACGACGGGCCCGGGAGATCGCCGCCCGCTCCTACGAGATCCCCTTCTCCCCTCGCACCCAGGTCTCGGTCGACACGCTGCTGGATTGGGCCCAGCGCTATCGCTTGGAAGGGGTGACGGGCCTGGCCCCCAAACCCCGCTCCGATCGCGGCACCTCACGGGTCCTGACACCGGAACTAGCGGGGATGATCGAGCGCCTCAAACGTGAGAATCCCTACCGGACCGGAGCCACCCTACTGCGGGAGCTGGCTCTGTGCTCCAACGAGAGAAAACCGCCCCTTTCCGCTTCCACCCTCTATCGGTTCCTCAAAGCGCGCGGTTTGACGGCCCGCGAGCTGCTCAAGCCCGCGCCCGGGCGCAAGAAGTTCGAGGCCGCCTCGGCCAATGAGATCTGGCAATCCGACCTGCTCCATGGGCCCTACGTCCTGCGAGCAGGAGGGGGCAAGCGCCAGGCCTTTCTCTACGCCGTTCTGGATGATGCCAGCCGCCTCATCCCCCACGCTCAGTTCTACTTCACGGAGGGCCTGGACGCGCTCCTGGACTGTCTGCGTCAAGCCGTGAGCGCTCGGGGCCTGCCCTTGCGTCTGTATGTGGACAACGCCAAGGTCTACCGCTCCGGACAACTGGCCTCGATTGCCGCCTCCTTGGGGATCCTCGTCGTTCATACCCCACCCTATCAGCCCCAAGGACGAGGCAAGATCGAGCGTTGGTTCAAGACCGTGCGCACTCAGTTTCTGGCCAATCTCGATCGCCAGCGCCCCCTCACTCTGGAGCAACTCAACGCCCGCCTCTGGCGCTGGGTCGATCGGCACTACCACCGCTGCCAGCATAGTGCGCTGGGCAGGACACCGCTACTGCGCTGGCAGCGCGATATCGAGAAGATCCGACAGATCCCGCCCGCCACCGATGTCCGCCGCCTGTTTTTCCATCGGCTCCAGCGGGTGGTGCGCCGCGATTCGACCTTTCGCTTGCAGAGCCAGTTCTACGAGGCGCCGGCCCAGCTGGCCGGCCAACGTCTGGAGATCCGCTTCGATCCGCTCGATCTCTCCCAGGTCGAGCTGTATCGGGACGGGAAACTCCAGGGGCAGGCCCGTCCCGTCGATCCCGTCGTCAATGCCTCCCTCCCCCGCGCCCAAGCCGAGGCGTCGGAGCCCTCCGATCCGACCGGGATCAACTACCTCGAGTTGCTTCAAGACGACTCGAAGCCCGAGGAGGACTAAGCCATGTTCGAGACTTTCTTTGGATTCAAGACGACTCCCTTCAGCGCCGATGCCGATCCCCGGCAGCTGTTTGAATCGGCCGCCTGGACTCAGATGTCCGCCCGCTTACAGTTTCTCGTCGATTACCGCGGCGTGGGTTTGTTTACCGGCGAGGTCGGGGCCGGCAAATCCACCGCCACCCGTACCCTGCTGGGCAACCTCAACCCCAATCGGTACAAGATCCTTTATCTGCACTGGTCTTCCGGCTCCCTCCTGGACCTGTTGACCCTGCTCGCTCGCCAACTGGATTTGCAGCCGGCTCACCGCCGCGCCGACCTGGTGCATCAGATCTCCGAGGCCATCGTTCGCCTCAACCAGGCCAAAAAACAACATCCCTTCCTGGTCCTGGACGAGGCCCACCTCTTAAACCACCAGACCCTGGAGCAACTCCCCTTGTTACTGAACTTCGAGATGGATTCCTGCCCCTATCTTTCCCTGGCCCTGGTGGGACAGGCGCTCCTGCGGCGGACCCTCTCCTTGCAAGTCCACGAACCCCTACGCCAGCGCATTGCCGTGCACTACCATCTGGAGGGCTTCTCCCGCTCGGAACTGGAGGCTTACCTGGCTCAGCAGCTTCAGCTCGCGGGGGTCCCCGAACCGCTCTTTGACGACAGCGCCCGCCAGGCCCTGTATCAAGCCACCAAGGGCTTACCCCGAAAGGTCAACAAACTTTGCCTGGCGGTCTTACGCCTGGCCGCTTCACGTAAAAGCAATCAAGTCGGTGAAGCCCTGGTTCTGGAGGCCGCCCCGGAGGTCTTACTGTGAGCGCCCCGTCCCAAACGGTCCTGTCCCTCTCCCAGCTGATGCGCTGGAATCCCACCCCCGATCCGGCCCTGATCGGGCCCTCCCTGCTGCCGGCTCAGGGGATTCTCTTCGTGGGCGGTGAGCCCAAGGTGGGCAAGTCCCTGCTGGTCGCCAACTTGGCCTTGGCCCTGGCGGCCGGCTCTTCCCGAACCGGCTTTGACATTCCCGCTCCTGCTCGGGTCCTGCTCTGTCAGTTCGAGCTTCCCCTGGAGGCCTTTGCGGCTCGATTGGCTCAGATGCGCCAGACGCTCGGCTCGGCCGCCGATGACAATCTCTGGGTGGATACCTGCGCCACCGGGCATCTCCTGAGCACTCACGACGGTCTGAATCATTTTCTGGCCGCCGCCCGCACGGCACAGGCCCAAGTCCTCGTGCTCGATCCTCTCTACTCCGCTCATGATCAGGACGAAAACGACACCCGCGCCATGGCCGCTTTGTGCCAGAGTTTGCTGCGCTTGCGCCAGGCCTCCCAAGCCGCCCTGATCGTCGTCCATCACGTGCGCAAATCCGTCGCTCGGCACGAGGTCGGAAGCGCCCTTCGCGGCTCCAGTGCCCTGCACGCCGTCGGCGACAGCTATCTGTTGCTGCGGCGCCCTTCGGCCCTGCCCAACTCCCTGGAACTGTGCTTTCAGTTCCGATACGCCCCCGCCCTCTCTCCCCGTCGGCTCCGTCTCGATCCCGCCACCTTATGGTTTCACCCCAGCGGCCAAGCCCCCACCCCGGCTCCTTCCCGCCGGAAGGTCCAAAGCACCGATGTCCAGGACGCGCTTCATCACCTGGGGGCTAGCGCCGGCTACAATCAGCTCCGGGATCAGACCATGCGCACCTGTGATTGCTCCAAGCGCACCGCTCAGCTCGCCATGACCCAGGCCTCCGAGCAGGGACGCATCCTTCGGGACCAGGGCCGCTACCGTCTTCCCCCCGACTTTGCCGCCGGGTCGCGCCGCCGGCAAACCCCGCCTGCGGGTTGAAGCAGGCCCGAGGGCTGACGCGACGGAAGCTGAATCTCAGCCTTCATCGTTCGGCCTCGCCCCGCCAGAGCGGACTCTTTGGCGGGGCCTTTTTCTTGCTCCCCCCAATCCCCCTCAGCTTTCGGAGCCGAAGCCCTCGGCCTATCTATGCGACGTGGCCCCGACGACGCCGTCGGGGCGTTCCGCTCTTTCCTCAGCCTTCGCTCAAGCCTCCCCACAGCGGGATAGGATACCCTTCGCCCCTACCCACGGAAGTATCCTATCCTGGCTTTCCCACACTTCTTCCAGACCCCTTCGGAAGGCAGGCTCTAAATCGAAAAACTTGGCGGAATTTATCCTGCGAACTCAAAGGGCACGAACGTGACGCGTTACACTCGGTTCTTACCCGATGGTCGCCACTTCCTATACGTGGTCGCGGCCAAGCTGGAAAAGCATACGGGTACCTACGTCGGATCTCTGGACTCCAATGAACGCAAGCTCCTGGGTCGTTTTTTCGGTGCGGAGTACACACCGCCTGGCTATCTGATCAACCGATGATCCTGGGGGGCGAGTCACTGCCTCTCTGGGAATCCTTGGCGCCGGTGGCGCTCATCAGAAGAACACAGCTCGCGATCCACAGATGAAAGTGTCTGAACACTTGAGATTCCTCCTAGTAATGAAAGTGAGATAGCAACGCTACCGGTCTACGGGGCAGCCATCGATCTGTTTTGCCTTGACATCATTCGTGCTTGAACTGGAAGGAGTTGAGTTTGGCGTTGCGGACCATGAAACGTAGCTGGACCGGCTTCCCGGCCAGGCTGCTCAGATCACTCTTCCCATTCCAGCTCACGCGATGCTTGCCGGACGATGCCAGATTATCCGCCTCATCCAAGGTGAACCCCGGGATGGGCGTGTGGGCCGAGTCCAGAATCTCTACCTTCAGCCGGACCGGTCCCGCACCCCAGTTGTGCTTGGCTACGATGAGGTTCACGTAGAGGTGTTTTCCCTCGAAGCTGAGCACGCGGGTCAACACCTTGCCCGGGAGCAGCTTGCCGGCAGAGAGTGACACGAACCCATCCTCTGGTAGGGTCGCCAAACCTATGGAGAAGTTCGCCCTCTCTCCCACCTCATCGAGGGGCTCCGGACCGCGCCAGTTCCCCCCTGAGTAGAACATCCAGATCTTCCCGTCGTGAAAGAACGGGGGCTTCCCATAATGAGTGGTTTCGTCGAAGTCTCCATGGTCGCCCAGGTTGGTCAGGGGCTGGCGAAAGGGCCGCTGGTAGTTGATGCCGTCCCTGCTGAAGGCCAATTGTGGAAAATGGATACTTTCTGTCGTCTCAAAGATCCAGGGCACTCCGATGTAGATTCCTTCGTAGACGAAAGCGGGAAAGGCATAGAACTCTGTACCCGGTGTATCCCGCTCGTCCGGAATCATGATCGTCTGGACCTCGCTCCAGTGGATCATGTCCGGACTTTCGGATCTTCCCGTCACCCGCTTACCCAGCGGACAGCGGCGATGCAGGCAGCTCTCGATGTGGGTGGCGTAGACTCCCTTGATCGGGTCCCATTCCATGAAACTGTTGGGCCCCCACCGCCCCTTCTTGTCGGAGATGTCCATCTCCCGGTTTTCGGGTGCCGGATGCCACTCGAAGCCGTCGGCGGAGTAGAAGACGTTGATCTGACCGAAGTGATACGCCGTGAACTTGTAGTCGGATGCCACGGTCTTGTAACGGCGCGAGGGGTCCGTCTCATGGGAATCCAACAAGGTGGGGATTCGGGTTCCCGGAGGCAACAGGTTATTGTCTCGGGATCCTTTGTACTCCACCTTCCCCAGATTGGGCTTTTCCCAGTTGAATCCATCCTTGGAGGTTGCAAAGCAGAGCTTTGTCCCGTCTCCATTGGGATCCCCGTAGAAGGTGTAGGGATCAGGCACCTTCACCCTGGTGAAGTTGTCGCCCTCGAGTGACCACTCCCATCGATAGCCCGCTCCCTCCTCCTTCTTGGCCTTGAATTCGTCGTATGTGGTGTACCACATCTTGAAAAGACCGTCCTTGTCGTCGTAGACAACCTTGTGGCAACGAAGGTAGTTGGTCTCCCAGGGCCTGTCCTCCGTGATGATCGGATTGTTTGGCGCCTTGACCCCCCGGTTGAGCACGCGCTTGACGTTGCTCATCCGCTCGATGATGTGGTCATCGATGAAGAGCTGTTTCTGGGTCCCGATGTGAGTGAGACCACGGTCTTCGTCCAGGGCTCCGGCCCACAGGCTTACTGCGGAAAACAGGGCCACCGCCAGAATGACTCTCAGATTGCTTGAGTTCATGGTTCCTCCTGCCCCTTTTGTTTATGAGACTACAGGTTACAGGTTGAAGGTTGTAGCTTACAGGCTTTCTGGTTGGATTTCAGGAAATCCATCCTCAGCGCTGCCACTACGTGCCTCTACCGCACCTCTGTCCTATAATTCAGCCAGCCAGAGGGAGGTACCCCATGCACCGAATCGTTCTGTCATGTCTATCCTTGATTGCCTGCTTTAGCCTGAAGTTCCTTTCTGTTGGGAGCAGAAAAGTACCATGATTTCAAAGGGATACGTGCAATAGGGGCTGCAGCGGTCTGCCTACACTCGAATGGTCTCCAGAAGATCAAAGGCGCGTTGCTGCTTGGCGCTGGGTGTGGTGAGGATCTCGAAGGTGGTGGCCTCAGGGGCTGCGCTGCGGACCCGGCACAGGTTGCGGGTGATGCTGCTCAAGAACTTCAGAAGCGTCTGAAAGCTGTGCACCTCGGTGCCATCCTCAAGGGTTCTGGAGTGCACCTTACGGAGCGCTTGCTGGGAACGGCGGGCCGGCGCCACCGGGTCGCGCGTCCTCTTCGCTTCCAGATCCTCGTCGGCGAAGAGCAGCGGACGCCATGCCTCGAGCATGTGCCAGAGGACGTAGTAGGCGAGCAGACACAAAAAGATGTGGGCCCGGACCCGGCGGGCCAGGCGGTGGTGGATGGGTCGGACGTTGAGGTCCATCGTCTTGAAGGAGCGAAAGGCCCGCTCCACGCTGCCCAGGAGTTTGTAGCTGAGGACCGTCTGGGCGGCGTCGAGCGTCTCTTGGGGCAGGCTCGTGCGCACCACGTAGAGACCGTCGAGGGCCGCTTCGGCTTGGACCTTCTCCGGGTCGATCTCGAAGTCGAATCGATCCTCCTCGATGTGCAGTTGGAAGTGCTTGCCGACTTTGTACTTGTTGAGCACCTTTCCCACCCGAACCCCGATGTGCTCCTTGCCGTACAGACGCCCCCGCTGGATCCGCTGGCGGAGGTGCTCTAGCTGTTGGTCGATCGCCTGGCGATGACGGGCGTAGTGCTGCTGTCGTCTTTGCGCCAACTCTGGGCTCTTGCTCGCCGCTTGGGCCAGCTCGGCGGCGATCGCCTCTTCATCGGCTCGAGACTCGAAACCGTCCTCCCGTATCTGCAGCCGATAGTGTTGGCCCAGCCGGTACTGACCGAGCACCTGGCGCACGCGCTTGCCGATCTGCTCCTGCCCCTGCAGACGCCCTGCGGTGACCATCCGGCGCACCTTCTCCAGCTCCCGGGTGGTGGCCTCCAGCAGGCTGCTGCGGTGGCGCGCCCGTCTTTGGGCGAGCTCCGGATTCCGACAGGCGACGAGTCGTTCGCCGGGGAGGTCCGGATGGGAGAGCTCGAACAGGTTGCGCTCATCGAAGAGTCCCCTTTGGATCGCCCCGCCCTCCACTAGCTTGCGGATGGTCTCCGAGCGGAGCGCGCTGATCCAGTCGATGCCGTCGATCGGGCGCAGGGCATCGATCTGTTTGTGGGTGATCATCCCCCGGTCCCCCACCAGGGCCAGCCGCTCGATCCCGAACTGCTGTCGGAGCTTGTCCACCTCCGGCAGCAGGGTTTTCGGGTCCCCGGTCTTGCCCTCGAAGACCGAGACCGAGACGGGAATCCCGCGGCGGTTGGTCAGCAACCCGTAGTTGATCTGGAGCTTGCCGCGCTTTCCGTCCCGATTGTACCCGAGGCTGGCCAGCGAACAGGTGGTGCCCTCGAAGTAGGTGGAGGTCAGATCGTACAGCGCCAGGCCGTCCTCACGGAGGTGTCGAGCGGCCAGCTTTTTCTCGATCGGCGCCTGGCGTTGCCCTAACCAGTCCAGCGCCGCATACAGGTCCTCCTGGTCGGCCTCCTCCACTCCCAGCTCCGAGGGCAGGGTGGTGACCTGCCACCAGCGCGTGGTCGCCAGCTTACTGGCTGGTTCCAGGATGCGCGCCGCCACCAGGGCCAAGACCAACTGGCGTTGACGCGAGGGCCGCGAGGCCAGCAGTTGGGGGAGGCCGAGTCGGCGCATGGCCGTGAGCACGGCTTGGACGTGTCCCTGCTGGAAGGAGGCGATGGCCTCGAAGGCGTCCTCCGGGGCCAGCAGGGTTTCCCCCTTAAGGCTGCGGCGCAGCAGGGCGATCGCTTCGGCGGGCAACTTGGAGAGATTGGCAAGGGTGCGGGTCTTAACCTGACCGCCTTGGCGGTAGCTCTCGCGCAGCAGGATGGCGGGGGGAGAGCCGCGGTTGGGGACGGAGGTGATGTACATGATTACCACTATACCCTATATAATCCTTTAAAGTCAAGCACACTATTGAAATATAAGCCACAATTACATGCCTACACAATACAGTCCAAAAATCCCTTTATCTCCTGTAGAGTCAGTCAGTTATCTGCTAAAGTCTCAGGGAACTTCGGTTTAGCCGTTTGCGGCCGTTCGCTCGCCGTTTCAGCGGGACTGAGAGTGGCGGACTCGGTACTTACCGTACAGGCCCAACCCCTGATACACCCACCGCCTACTCCACCGCTGCCAGCCGAAGCCCTTGAGTTTCCGGCATCAGATGCCGCCGCACCTTCTTCTCCACCCAGTCTCGAATGTAGGAGAAGCATCGGCTCGAATGCCCCACCGCAAAGTAGTGCACCCACCCCCGTAGAATCGGGTTGATCAGTTCGATCACCCGCATCACGGGTTGGGATTGAAAGCGCCGGAAGATTTCCTTCAGCTTCCGCAGCAAAGCGGTGCGCTGCTTGAGCTTCGGCACATAGTGCGGCCGCCAGTGTCCCTTCAAACTGCGGACACGGCGAAAATCAAAAGCCAGGAATCCGAAGCTTCCCCCTTGCGTGAGGTCAACGATTCGACTCTTCTCCTGATTGATCTCGACACAGAGCTTGGCCAACTCCTCTCGGAGCCGCTTTTCTACCGCTCTCAGCAGCCACTCATGCCGCCGATAGCCATCTACCAGGATGACGAGATCATCCGCGAACCGGGCATACTCCACGTAGGTGTAGCGCCCCTTTCGGGTGCGCTGGATAGCCCGCTCCAGTATTCGATCGACTTCATTGAGGTAAAGATTGGCGATCAGCGGTGTCACCCCGCCTTGCGGAACACCGCGCTTGCCGCTGGCTTTCACGATCTGCTTCAACAGGTGCAGGATCTCCGGATCTTGAACGCGTTTCGCAACTTTTCCAAACAAGATATCGTGTCGGACGTGGTCGAAGTAGGATTTCAGATCCACATCCAAGACCCGAGTCTTGTTCTCTGCAATCGCCTGGGCTACTCGGTGGACCGCTTGGTGGGCCTCCGCTTGGGGCGATAGCCATAGGACCCTCCTTGGAAGTCGGCCTCGAAGATAGGTTCCAGGATCAGCTTCAGCGCTCCCTGGACCACGCGGTCTCGGATGGTCGGAATCGACAGAACGCGGACTTTCGTGCCCCCGTCCTTGGGAATCTCCTTCTTCCGAACCCGCTGCGGCTGATACGTACGGCTGTTCAGTTCGTCTCGGATCTGCTCCAGGAACTCATCTGAACTTCCCATCCTTCCCGGGAAGCGCTAGTCTAGGCGGGATGAGAGTTTCTTACTTGCACTTTACGCCGCTCTTCGCCCACTCGGTCCTCTGGATTTGCTTGCTACAAGGATTCGGCGGTCACCTGCGAGGGGAGGTCTGGAAACAAGAGGGCTTCCGTTCCCTTTCCGAGGGAACCTTTCAAGACGCCGGATCCAACATCTACGTCTCAGCTGCTGGGAGGATCCAGCTCATCAATCGCCTGGATCTCAACCAGGACGGCCACATCGATCTCTTCGTCGCCAACGGCCACGGACACAGCGAAAACGAAGATGCCTACGTCTATCTGAACAACGGCGAGACGATCGATCCCCTGCGCCGGATCCCGTTGGCTACTGACAGCGGCGTCGAGGGACTCGTGGCCGATCTCAACCGGGACGGACACTCCGATCTGGTAGTGGTCAATTCCACCGGTGGGATCACCGCCAAGACCCAGAGCTATATCTACTATGGAAGCGAGGGCCACTTCCCAGTCTCTCGCCGCCGGAAGCTGAAGACCTGGACCGGCCTCGAGGTAGTAGCCGGGGACTGGAACCGGGACGGCTGGTTGGATCTGGCCTTCGCCTGCTCCAACCCGGGTGAAACCGCCGAGTCGAGTCAATCCGTCATCTACTGGAACTCTCCGCAGGGATTCGACGAGAGTCGCCAGTCTCCACTGCCTGGGACCGGGACGGCGATCCTGTCCGCCGACCTCAACGGAGATGGGGCCCCGGATCTCAGCCTGGCGAGCGAGTCAGGGATCGCCATGTATATGACCTCTGGAGAGGGACTGAAGCTCAACAGTCCAGAGGTCCTGAATCTGAAAGCCAGACATCTGGGGGCCGGAGATCTCGACCAGGATGGACATCTGGAGCTGCTCGCACTCACCGACTCAGGAGTCGATGTGCTGGCAGGGAGCCCGAGTGGACCCCAGCCGGGGCACCGATATCAGCTGGATGTAGAAAACCCCTGGCAACTGGCAGTGGCGGACCTCAATCGGGACAGTTACCCCGATGTGGCCGTTACTTCCTCCCACCGCAGCGGAAACGGCTACACCGATTCGCTGATTCTCTGGAACCGGAAGGGACGGCTCTCCGAATCCAATCCAAGCAGGCTGGCAACGGTCCACGCCCGAGGTATCAGCGCCGGAGATCTGAATGGCGACGGCTGGCCGGAGCTGGTGGTCAGCAACCACCACTCCTTCAACGATCTGAACATCCAATCCTTCGTCTTCTGGAACCAGGCGGGAAGGTTTCGGCCGGCTCACAAATCCATGCTGGACTCGAAGTCCGCCCTGGGTAACTGCATTGGAGACGTCAACAACGACGGCCACCCGGACGTGGTCATTTTCAACCACGAAGGCGGCCTGCGTACCGGCTACAACCCCAACTTCATCTACTGGGGAGACGGGACTCGCAACTACTCCGTCGATCGGCGAAGCCAGCTCTGGGCCGGTTACACAGTCGGTACGATACAGGCCGATCTTGACGACGACGGTCGGGTGGACCTGGTCTCGGCCGAGGCCCGCTACGCCCTGGGACGCCCCGTCACCCTGAATGCGGTGTACGTCTGGTACGCGACGGACGAAGGCTACCCTCCGGAGCGTCGGGCAATCCTCTCGGTCGAGGACCCCGAGTTGGGAGCGGTCACCGCGGACCTGAATCGCGACGGTTACCTGGACCTGGTGATTGGGGCGGCAGAGAGGGATTCGCAAGACCGTGTGGGTTACGTGATTCTCTACGGTGGGGCCAACGGTTTTTCTCCCGGAAGACGAGAAGTCATTCCTATCGGCAGCCACGGATTTCCCCCGATCATCGCGGACTTCAACCGGGACGGCCTTCTGGATCTGGTGGGAGGGTCGATAGGTAACGGAGTGCATCTGGTCTACGGATCTCCAGAGGGGTTTCACAAGAACCACCAGCAGTTGGTCCATGAGGGCCGGATTACCTACCTCGAGGCCGCTGACTTCGACGCCGACGGCTGGTTGGATCTGGTGGTTCCGGTCAGCGACTTTCCTCGGAACAAGGAGGGGGAGCTGCGAATCTACTACGGGTCGGCGGAGGGCTTGCTGCAGAGAGCGGGTGAGGGGCTCCGCCACATGACGGCTCTGGATCCCAGCGTGGCCGACTTCAACCAGGATGGCTTCCTCGACCTTTTCGTTCCCAACTACTCGGGCAACTACAAGAGGAGTATCCCCTGCTTCCTCTACTGGGGGAGCTCCAGCGGATTCGACTGGGAGCGGCGCCTGGACCTGCATGGGGACTCAGGTACCTCTTCCCTGACGGCCGACTTCGACGGCGACGGTTGGATCGACATCTTTCTGCTCAACCACAAGCGGGACGGAAGCCGAGACCAGCCCGGCGACCCGATCCATCACACGACACCGTCCTTTCTGTATTGGAACGGCCCTCAGGGCTTCTCGGAGGAGACTCGCAGCAGCCTTCCCACCGTGGGGCCTCATGGCCAGATGATCCGGGACCCGGGCAACATCTATACGCGTGAACTGTTCGAGGTCTATCTGTCTCCGCCACATCGTGTCCAGGGTGGGGGCCTTCTCCAGTCGATCGAGTGGGCGGCGCAAACGCCACTCGGAACCACTGTTTCGTTCCAGATTCGAACAGCGAGTGAGGCAAAAGCCCTGGAGAAGGCGGCCTGGATCGGTCCCGCTGGCTCCCAGAGCTGGTTCACCGAGCCGGGTTCGGTTGGCCCAATCGAGAACCCTGGCTCGTGGATTCAGTACCGGGCCAGGTTGGCCACACCCAATGGGGGAGCCAGTCCCATCCTGACCCGGGTCGAGCTCACGTTTGAGTAATTCGCATTGAAAGAGTGAGGTGAATGGTGAAGAGACTGCCTCTTGGCCCCCTTTACTAATTAATACCATTTGGTTCTTGGTTCGATTCTAGGACAAGGGTGGAATCAGGCCAAAGGAGGTTGAAATGAGGTGGGTTGGGGGAGGAATGAGGAGCCAGGGGTCGAGATCTGGCAAAGTGGGAACGACAAGAAGGGAGAAACGCGGACCGGGGCCAGAAGACAGATACAGGGATATTGGCTGGCGACTGAAGAGCTCGAGCTCTTCAGTCGGGCCCATCCGGGACCTCGTCCCAGAAGAGCGCGTCACTGGAGGCTCGGGTGGCCTGAGCCTGCTGGAGTCCAGGGCATCCAGGGTACGGTGGATACCCTTGGCAGTGCGGTATTCGACCCGACCTTGCTGGGGATCGTACTGCAGTCGACTGGCGGCGAAACTGGGACGGAGGATGTAGGCGGCCAGACGCTCCAAGGCGGGACGGTCCTCGCCGTCGATGGGCCGGCCGCGATAGACACTGAAGCCGCTCGGGTGCCAGGCGCGTAGCTTATCCGCAAAGTCGCGGCTGAGGCGGCGCTGGCTCACCATCATCTCCAGGACCTGATGCTGAAACAGACGCGTGAGGACCTCGGAATCCCCCCCGCCCATCGAGTCCGAATCCCCGTCGGCTCTCCAAGCCGTATCGCTGGTGAGCATATGGAGGTGTTCGTGAGGGTCGAGGGTATCCCCGTAGGTCTGAATGGCGACCACCGCCCCCGGGACGAACCCTTCCCCGAGCGTCGCCTCGGCGTATTGGCGCAGGCTGCTCCAGGCACAGCGGCTGAGGCGACCCAGGAGCTGGCGATCTTTGCGAAAGGCTGGGCGCAAGACCCGGGGGATGGTCCAGACATACTGGCGATGATTGACCGCTTCCAGGACTTCCTCGGTGGCCCATTCGACAAAGGCGGCCACCCGCTTCGCTTGGCAGGAAGGGCAGAAATACCTGGTTTTGCATGAGAACGCCAGGAGCGCCTGGTGGGAGCAGCGGCCGCATTTCAGACGGGCAAAACCATGACGGAAGATCCCACACTCCAAGAAGCGGTCGACGGTCTTTTCGGATTTCTCGGAACTAATCTTCCATATATCGACCCAGCGCAGGCATATTCAGGTGTCCTACTGGGCCGGCTGGCGAGCGCTGCGAGTGAAGCGATGGCCCTGGTCCTGA
The DNA here is from genome assembly GCA_965218775.1 of Acidobacteriota bacterium. Lineage (GTDB taxonomy): Bacteria > Acidobacteriota > UBA6911 > RPQK01 > JAJDTT01 > CAUZIZ01. The sequence goes on from CBDCLS010000004.1 coordinate 622,441, forward strand.
ATCTGATAGACCGCCTTGGCCGATACCTGGACGTTCTGGTTGTAGAGGACCCAGAGTCTCCCCTCAGCACCGAGGACCAGATCGCCGAGACGAGCCTGCTCCCCTCCGTCGATCCTCTCTGCACCGGCAGTTCTGTCATCGGCCTTCGTCCACCGCTGTCGCTGCCGGAACGCTGCCGAGGGCTCCCTTCCTCCGACATGGCAGCGACTGTACCAGATGCCTTGGGGATCGGAGCTCTGCCAGACCAGGTGGAGGACGTCCTGCTGGTCGATCACCAGACTGGCGCCACGGGTCTCCTGAAACATCCCCGCTAGAACCGCCTGAGGCGACGCACCGACGATAACGACGGCGGAATGGAAGTCGCCGGCAAACTCGGGTGCGGGGTCCCGGGAGGCTGTCAGAACGATCGAGGCATGGCCGTTGGGGGCCGCGTCATGGCCGAGCACCCATATTCCGTCCGAATTCCTGGCAATCTGTCTCCCGTTGGTACGCGGAAAGGGTGGCACTCCATTGCTGCTGCCGACCTCGAGCGTGAGGGTTGCAGCGGCATCGGGGATCGAGAGCAGCCAGGCAAGGACAACCAGCCAAACCGCCGAAACGCTCAGGCGGGCAGCCCGTTGACAGCAAGAACCACCCGCCCAATGCCAGGACCACAAGGCGTTCAATCCATTCATCGTGGGTTGTGCTTGGCGAATCAGCGCCCGGTCACGATCTGGTACTTGCTTGGGCGACTGGCGCCTACTTCGGCGACGTACAGGTTGCCACGAGAGTCCAGGCAAAGGCCATGAGGATAGCCGAAGACGTCCTTCCCTCCCCAGGAGTCCTTCACTCGCCCCTTCAGATCGATTTCCAGGACGAGGTTGTCCAGTCCCGCTCCTCCGTAGAGGATTCCTTCTTCGGTGATGAACAAACCGTCCACTGAGTGGAGCCCTGGCCATTCCTGCTTGAACCTGCCTTCCGAATCGAAGACCTGGATTCGGTCGTTGCTGCGGTCGGCCACGTAGACGTTCTCGTCCTTGTCCAGGGCGAGGGCGTGCGGAGTATGCAGCTCACCCCGGTCGCTGCCCTTTTTGCCCCAGGCGAGCAGGTACTTGCCCTGGGGAGAGAACTTGACGACGCGGGAGTTTCCGTATCCATCTGAAACGTAGATGTGTCCCGACGGGGCTACGACCGCATGGGTCGGCTGACTGAAGGTCTCAGGGGTCTCGCCACTCTGGTCCGGGGTTCCCAGCGTGAGCAGGAGTTTACCCTCGGGGCTGAACTTCATCACCAGGTGCCGTCCCACGTCGGTCACCCACAGGTTGTCCCAGGGGTCGACGTGCAGTCCGTGCACCCAGGGACGACGCTCCATCGGTGTCGGAGGATCGGTCCGTAGGTCGTAGTAGACGGAGCGCAAGATGTCCTTCTCTCCCACGGTCCCCAGGAACTTGCCGGCAGCATCGAAAAGGATTATGGGGTGGGTATCCCGGTGCCCCACGTAGACCCGTCCTCTGGAGTCGGCGGCAACTCCGGATACCTTCGACAGCTTCCATCCCTCGGGCAGCTGGGGCCAGCCCTCAACCCGGGACCAGGTGGCGTCTCCGGCAAAGGACGCTGCATTCAGAAAAATGGAGAGAATAGTGGCTTGGAAGAGATGCTTCATCATCGATGCGAAGATTTGTCTCCCAATCATACATCACGTCCAACCCGGAATGCACTGCAGCGGTGCTGTCAAGTTGTCAAGGTGTCCAGGAGCTGGACATTCCCCATTTTTCAGAGGCCCAGAGGAAGCAGGGACAGCTGACGGGAGCTGGGATCGGGTCGAGCCCCGCCAATCCCGCTGTGGCGGCCGAATAGGAGCTGCTTGATGCCATCGGCTATGGCATAGAAGCGGAACTCCGGGATGCCGTAGATCCGTTTGGCTGCCTGCTCGATGTGTTGGACCAGAAGGGCCAGCTTGGCCCTTTTACCCAGATAGACACAGGCGAAGAAGGCGGCGATCATGACCAAGGCGGCCATATTGCGCAGGCGCTCATACTTGAGCAAACGGATGTCTTCCAACTCGTAGCTCTGCTTGATAAATCGGATCGTTTCCTCGACACGCCAGCGGCTCAGATAGCTCTCGACCACCCGCCACTGGCTCTTGCGCGAGCGTTTGACCGTCTGGTTCGTCAGAAGCATCAGGGGACGGGGGCCAAAGCCATCCACCACCACCAGGTACAGCGATTGGTCGAAACCGGGCAAACGCACCCCTCGGGCCCCAAACTCCAACCGGTAGACCTTCTCCCCCGCACTCGTCTCCTTGATCACGACTTCCCGGTAGCGGCGCCGACAACCACGCGCCCACTCCTCGGCGCTCTTCTTGCTGCGCCCTGAGATCAGGTGACGATCCCCCCGCTGGCACACCAGGAACGGGTGTCCCCGCTTCAGCAGGACTTCGAGGATCTCCTCCCGATCCCCTCCCCGGTCCATCACCCAGATCCCTCGCCCTTGGGTGGCTTTGGAGACTCGCCCAATCGCCTTGAGGATCTCGTCGTTTTCGCTCACAAAGTCCGGCGCTTTCTGCGAGTACAGCTCCTGGTACAACGGCAGCACCTCGGCACTCCCCCGCCTCGCTCCGACCACCTCACAGCACCAGTATCCATCTCGGATCTCCCCTCGGGAGCCGTCCCGGACCCGCGCCAGGTATTGCATCTTCCGGGCATATGGCTTACTCACATCCGTGGGGTCCACAATCAACAGCGTCTCCTTCTCCACCCGCCAGGCCGCCAACTCCAGCAGATTCTTTCCCACCGCTCCTCTCAATCCCTGACGGTTGAGTTGGCGGCTCAGCCGCTCGATGACTTTCTTCAGAGCGATCTCCTCCTCCAGTGCTCGCGCAATCTCGCTGAGCCGGACCGACGCCCGACACTGCATCCCGTAGAGCACCTCCCGGATCAAACGAGCGGCGGTCTTCGGTAATCCTTCAGAGACCTTCCCCGAAAATTCTCTCAGCTGCTCTCGAATCTTCCACGCTACTTTGGCATCATGCATCTGGGTCCCTCCGCTTAATTGGTTGTTAGGTTTGGAGTTCCGCCAACCAGTCTAAGCGCTAGGGACCCACACTTTTGGGGGTCGACAGTTCCCCCATTTTCTCCCAATTTCAACCCATCCCACTTCCCTTATCGCCCTACTCTCTTGTTCTCAACTACTTGAGAGAATTCACCCTCAATTTTTGGGGAATGTCCTGGTCCAGGAGTCCGAGACGAAATACGACCCAGTGCAAGGCCTCCTCATTGGGTACAAGTCACCTCACTCCAGTCAGCGAAAGACCGGTCGCGAAGCAGGCGATGATGAATAGCCTTGAGAAGGTGTCTGCCAACGCGGAACAAATTCTGGACTTGACCGTGGACAGCCAAGAATCGTTGGGTCTGCTCGATTGATTTAAACTGGCGCATCTGCCTCTCTTGCTCGCGAGTATGCTGATGGGAGACTTCAGCCCGGTTGTTTTCGCACTGGCCGGTCCGATGCTCAACCGATGGAAAGATCTCGCGATGAGCTGAGCCCAGAGCCACCTTGCCGATGCGGGTCTGCTGGGCCTTGCTGATCGTGCAGCTAACTTCCCTGCGGTAGAACACTGGCTCCGAGAGAGCCAGGTTCTGGCAGCGGAACACGGCTACCCAACACCCGTGCTAAATGCCGTTTCGGACTCGGGTCCAGGTTCGTCAAGTGAGGACGTCGAGATCCCGATTCCGTCTGACTATGTCAATACGGTCAAGGTCATCTCGCCTCAGAGGATTGTTGAGGCTGGAGCTCGCCTGGCCGCCATGTTGGACCGGCCCTTCTGAGAGTCGTCCGGGAGTTCGTGCGGAGGCAGTGAGGGCTCATACATACTGCCCTCTCTCTGGCGTCCAGCAATACTTTCCAAACTGGAGAGTCGATCAGTGTTTGATATCCCCTTTTGAAGAATTACTTATCTTTGCCTCGATCGATTGAACTATGCCCTGAAAGCAGGGCAGATAGGGAGAGAAAGACACGCACATAGGACGTGTAGGCGTCGGACCCACTCAAGATCGTCAGGTGCCTGGCCGTGGACGACGTAGCGTTCGCTTGGCAATGCGAATAATTCTTAGGTCAACTCTTAGATCACCCGCGGCGTGACTTTCTTCTCGGGGGGGGCCTCCGGGCGGTCTTTAGCCAGACGAATTTCGTTGTGCCCCTCTTCATCCAGGCGACCTATGTGGGTTTCTCAGCACAAGTTGGGTGAAAGTACAGACCCATTAGGAAGCGCGTTGGAATGATATCTGGACTTGTGGAATGGGATTCCACCCGCCCAACTCCCCCATCCGCGGCGACGGTGTCCCCTTGGTGGACATCTCGCTGCACAAGCAGTTCGCCCTGGGTGAGGAGAAGACCCTCGATTTCCGGGGGACTTTCTAGATCTTTGGATCTGGAAGGGCAATCTCAGGGGGATGGCGTATATATTATCCCTGCCATGTTGTGCCTGGAACTTACCCGAGGGCTACTTCTCCTCCTCCGGCTTTTGGCCGATGCGCCACACTTCATACTGGCGATGCTTTTGTTTCGACTTGCCGTATGCGAATCCCGAGCGATCGGCAAAGGCCCGGGCCACGGTCGCGGCTTTTTCTGCATCGTAGTTTCCTGAGTGAGCGTGCAGCAGGTAACGGAGAGTCAGGGGCTTGTTTTTAGTGAGCGTGAGGCCCTCCTGCATGCAGAACGAAGCTCCCATCCAGCCGTCGGAACGCACATGCCAACGGGTCGGGTAGCGTGGGTTGTTCGGATGGTCAAAGTAAGTGATACCCTCGTTCCCGGTCGTGCGTCCCGAGCCGGTTCCGACCACCACCGGACCGGAGTAGTCCATCCATTTGGCCGGCTTGCCGAAGATCGCTTCCTCGCCGACAGCGCCTTCGCTGCTGGTGAGCTGGCCGCCCCCGAAATAATGCGAGAGTGTCTTGGAAACACGTACAGCGAGAAAGCCAAAGTTCGTTTTACCAAGTTCCACCGTGTCCAAGTTGGCGGGGGGACGCATCGTTATCTGGATCTCCAACAGGTGCTCCCCTCCGTCGAAAGGACGCAAAGCGGCCACGATGTCCTGTTCCATCACTTCCTTGCCCTGGGGGTCGTACCAGCCGGTGACCGAGGCCATGATGGCTTCGTCGTTGCCGTCGCGATACCGAACCCAGAATTTCTGGCGGATCCTGCTCCCGGTATTGTCGGACCAGAAATCGATCCCGTTGACGTCATGATGCGCGAACCAGACGGAGCGGTGATGGTCATGGTCCGGCGCGCCTGGATGGCCCATGCGAGTCAGCGACGTTCCGGACGGGCCTTTGAACGGATAGAAAAAGGGGCGTGGGTATTCTTTGCCGTACTGCCACCGGGTCTTTTCGGCACCGTCAATCTGAAAGGACACCTGGTGCCCCGGAAGCGGCAGCAATTCACAGCGATCCAGCTGGAACGGAGGTTTTGTGTCCTGACCACTCACCGACAGAACCAGAACGGCGACAAAGGCCATCACGGAGACTGTAGCGGCGATCTGTCGCAATCTCATGGCACCAGCAAAACGATTTCTTCTTGGGCCTTCAACATTAGAACCCTAACCTCGGCATTTAACAACCGTGGAGCGTATCTAAAGAGTATCCCTCATAAGCAATGGCCGCCAAATTCGATGCTACGACTACGTAATGAAGTGCTTCATCTCGAACCTCCTCCGTTCCACCTGCTGCCAGAACCACGGCGTGTGCCCGGTTAACCCGGATTTCTCAAGGAGAAAGCCGAAAGGGCGATTTTAGTCGATTTCTCGACGCCGGTCTGGGTCAAAGGCGCCGCTGAGGGCGGTGCAGAGTACGACAGGCGTCGTGAGGCCTGTGTCGAGCGCGGAAAACCGGTTTTTCAGACACACCTCAGGCGCCTCAGTTGCAGACGGCTGGGATTTCCGACTTTCCTTGGCTCAACCGAGCTGTTGAAGCTGGGCCAAGGCTTGGGCATAGAGTGCTTGGTAAGGATAACCCTCGCTCAAGGACAGACTCACCCGCCGGACACTGACCCGAATCTGGCCTCCTATCTTCAACAGTTTGAGGCGAATTGTCTGGCATTGCGCCTTCGCCCACTGGGTCCCCTTCAAAGCGACACGCCTCAACGTGTGCAGCAGATTATAGGCCACCGAGGAGAACCACAACCGCAGCTGATTGCTCTTGATGAGGTGCGTCGAGGTCCGATCGGCAAACAGCTCCAGCTGCTGTTCCTTGATCCGATTCTCCGCCTCCCCTCGCGCGCAGTACAGCTGCTCGTACAGCTTTTGGGCGGGCCACCGCTTCGCTCCCAGCGAGGTGACGACAAAGCGGGGATTGGATCCCTTACCCGTGGACTCGGCCTTGCCCACCACTCGCCGCTCTTGACTCCAGCTCTTGTGCGTCTGGTAACGAAAGTCCTTATAGACTCGGGCGCTGCTGCCGCTCGCTTGTTGAAGCGCCTGGGCCTGTTCCAGCTCCGACTCCAGGGTCCCCTCTAAGCGCTGATTGCGGGCCAGACCGAAGACGTAATCCACTCGATGCTCCTCACACCATTTCATCAACGCCTCGCGCGCAAAGCTGCTGTCCGCCCGCAGCGTAATGCGGACCTTCGGCCACTTCGCCCGCAGTTGTCCCACGATCCGCTCCATCTCCTGGACCGCTCCTTCGGAGCCATCCAGATTCGACACCCGTAGCTTGGACCCCAGCACATACCCCTCGCAAAACACATACAGCGGCAGGTAGCAGTAACACCGGTAGTAGCCATGGTAGAAACGACCCTCCTGCTCTCCGTGCAGCGGATCATCCGTCGCATCCAGGTCCAACACCAGCTCCTTGGGTTTCCCGCCTCGCACCCGAATGAACTGCTCCACCAGAAACGCTTCCACCGCCGCTTCATCCACCGGCGTCTTGCGATATTTATCCTGCGTCACCGAGGACAACTCCAAACGATTGAGTGTGCTCTTGCCGGCACACGCCTTGCCCCGATCCGCTTCCGCTCGCCGATCCCTCCCCAAGGGATCTTCCTTGCCCACCAACACCGCCATCAGCGGATCCGTCCGTAGCTCCTCATGATCGTTGAGATCCTCATAGCCCAAGGCCAGTCCATAAATCCGCTGCCCCACCAGATCCTCCACACTGAACTCGGTGAAGCGAGGATCGCGCCGGTCCCCAAAGCAGGCGGCCAAGCCGCGAATGAACCCATAGCGGTTCTCCACCTCCCGTAACAGCAACCCTCCGGCGTCTGAGGTGATCTGTCCCCCGTTGAATTCTGCCTCGACTCGGCGACCCTCCAGCCCTTGAAACTCCAGCTTAGAAGCGATACACTCTGTCGTCATAGTAGTCAGCTCCTTGTGTTTGTTAAGTCTTTGTTAACACAGACGTTATACCACATTGAGCTGACTGCTTTTTCTTATCCTTGAGAAATCCGGGCTAATCCTGCTGCTATCCGGCCTGAAGGGCTCATTCCTCCGGAAATCGAGGATGAAACACCAGGCGTTGTAAACCGGCTGCACGGCCTAGCGGTGGATTCCCGGGACAACTTGTACCTGGGTGATGTCCGAGCGAAAAAACTAGAGAGACTCCTTCGCCTGGACTCGCCTGTCCCATTATAAATCCCAGACTACTCATCCTTGTCGTTCAGGAGCTAACACCCTCCGGGCATCTTCTGGACGCTGTCCCCCCGAAAAATACCGTCCACCCTGTACAGCAACGGCTTACGCAAATCTTGAGGCGGAGCTCAAGGCCTCGTATCCTGCGGGAATGAGAGAGATCCAGCATAAAGAGGAATGAACCGATCTGCTTTCTAACCCAAGCTTTTGTCACGAAAGGCTTTTCGCGCCGGCCAGCTAGGGTTGGGGGACACGCCAGTTTCCGGTAAGGGCGAGCTCCATCTGGACGGGTTAGGGGATTGATTCAAGCACGAGTGTTGTAGTAACCCAGATCTGACCGTACAAACAGTGTCAGAGTAGATTGTCCCTGAACGGCTGCTTTCTACTTAGAAATGATCTTCGTGGTGAGCTCATGGAAAAGTATGCTAACAGGAAAGCTGAACCTAAAGATTCTGTGCGGAAGGAAATAGGGAAGGTCCAGGTTTGGACGCTTGACAAATGGATGAAACGAGCTCAGCGATGCATCGTGTAAAGATTTACGGCTGTGAGGTTTGGCCGGCGGTTATTCTCTTCGTTTGTGGTCTGACTTTTCTCGGATGCGCTTCTCCTGTCGCTCCGCCCGAGACCGAGCCAGTGGAGCCGGCCGAGAGTGGTCCTCTTGAGATTACCCGAGGTGATGCGGATCTGAAGACTCCTCCCAGCACCCCGGAGGAAAAGACATGGCTCTACCAGCTCGCTTTGCCCTTTCAGGTTGCTCCGCAGAAGGCTGGGATCTTCTGCAACATCCGTGTAGCAGAGGTCAAGGGCACTGATTTCGAGAATGGAACCGACGTCATTCTCTTCGACAATCTAGAGTCCGTCGAAGCAGAGGGAGCTGTTTCCGTAACCCGTAATCACCGGGAGAACAACCCCAACTCCGATCCGCCCGGCCAACCGGCCATCATGGTGAAATACCCGATTAAGGGGGGGGTCGTCCCCCTCGGCGCCAAACAGGCGGATGGTTCTCCCCATCCACATGCCGGAACCGGCTTCGGACTGAACCAGTCCATTGCCTGGCGGGTGGAATACTCGGGTCCACCGCCCTACGGCGCCAATATGTTTGGTCTAGACCCGAAGACCCATAAACATACACGCCCCTCGGAAGCCTACAGGTATCTGGAAGTCCACCAGTTTTCGTATGATGGACAGGAATTTCAAGTCACCAAAACGGAGCGTATTCCCACCTCAGAGCTGCTCGCCGGATGGACAATCGGGGATGGCGGACTCGTCAATGCCATACCTGACAAAAACGACTTGCTGCTGGCCATGATCGGGGGCCGGCCGGGAGGGCCTTCCGGGGCGGGTGTGGCGCGCTGGAGCCGGTCGCAAGAAGGGTGGCGGCCGGTCTCTTTCGTTCCGGTGACAGGGGGAGACGGTTCCGGAGAACCCAGTCTTATCCGGGATACCGACGGGAGCCTTTTGTTTTCGACGCGGGGTTCCCCCAACCCACAGTTCGATGAGGCTTCCGAGAGCGATACTGCCAATCACGATATACGAGTGTGGCGCTCCACCGATGGAGGGGTGAACTGGGAGAAGGTGATTCACGTCCGCCAGGCGATCTCGGGCGCACCCATTACCTTGAACCAGGCGGCGGACGGGACGCCCTTCATCGCCGCCAATCTCTTTGAAGTCTTTCTCCATCCGCTGGATTGGATGAGAGTCCCCCGAGACAATCGTGGAAGAGTGGTTCTGGGAGGAAGATCTCGGAACACTCTGGTTATTTGGCCGCTCAATCCCGAGCGGATCGGTCTGCTGACTCCAACTGTGGCCAGAGATTTGCGCGCGGAGTTCGGTCCACCCCCGGGCCGGACGGCCTGGCGGATCGATCATCCTTCCGGAATGACGCTGCGGTTGAGCGATGGGCAATGGCACCACGTGCTCGGGATGAGAATCCTGGAATTCGGGGAACTGAGTCATGCCTTGCCACCCACGCCTCAAACCGGAACCTATCTCGAAGAAGTGATGAGTCCCGGCGAGCCCATCCCGGTCTGGAATTTTTGAACTGAGAATATTTCACCGCCCAGGTCATTGTTCCCAAACGTGACGAGCATGTGATGCAAATAGGGGCACATGAAAAGCTGATAGTCCTGCATTGGCCACTCGTCTGGACCAAGGTCCCTCTTCTCGATCAGCCAGAGTAGGGCCTCCTCCTTGGAGCGCCGGTATTCCCATCCCTCGGGGACTGCTTTCTCTAGCTCCTGGTCAATGTACTTCAAACCGCAGCGCCTCACCAACGCCCAGAAACGGCGACTAGCCCCCGCACCGAGTTCTTGGAAAGCCAGGTGACCTTACTCATGGCCTATTACAATTTCGTCCGTCCGTACAGTGCTCTGAGATTCGGTAAGGCGGTTAGAACTCCAGCCATGCAGGCCGGACGGACTAGCCAAGAAAAGGATCTCCTTCCGGGATGTATTCACAAGCCGAGCGTCGTTCTTTCTGTTTGTTTTGATCGCGATCCGATTCGCGGCCCCCGTGGAATGTCGCCAGCACTCAACAACAGCTGGCTGAAGAAGCACCCATCTTTGACCTGTCGTGGGGTAAAGGCCCCTATCCAAGGGTCTCCACCCCCTGCTTCGAGGAGACAATGACCGGACTCAAGGAACCGGCGCAAGTAGGCAATGTTATGGGAAATCCCTTCAATTCGCTGGGCGGAAGAGGTTGAGCGGGTTGTGCTATTCTAGGTATGTTACTGGGTTTATCCATAAATCGAACTGATCTGAGCTGCTCCGATATAGGGAGATCTCAGCGTGAAAAAACTGATTGCTCTCGCCACTTTGACTTTTCTGATGCTTCTGCTCGTCTCGGGGAAAGGACGCGACCGAACCAAGATCGAGGCTGTAGCTGTCACCGGCGCCAACCGCCTGCTGAGCCAACCTGTCTGGGACCTGGGTCCGCCATTTGGCTTGGGCGGCTTCAACTTCGTTTTCGGTTTCAACCCGGCTGGGCCCGATCCACTGGACCTCGACGAAAGCACTCCTGGCGACACTCTGCTGGCCACGGGCGCCGACCCTAACATCCTGGCGGTATTCGGCCTGACCCTGGACGATATCGACCCGGACCTGCTCAACGTCCCGTTTCGGGATGTGGCCATCATCGTCGATCCTGCCGGCGGCCGTGCACAGGTTCCCTCGGTGCTGGACGTCCCGGGATTCGCGCCCAGCAAATCGCGGCCCAATGATCCGATCACTCTCGATCAATGGTTGGAAGCGAGCGGCTCGCTGCGAATCCGGTGCCGCGACGACGGTACAGCCATTGTCAGGGTAAAACTCAAGAAGCTAATCGTGAACGGCGTTTACACACTGTGGGGCGTCTTCGTGTTAGACCTCGACAATGACGGCATAGACGAATCCATCGTCCCGGTCCCTCTAGGCGGGGTTCCCAATGTGCTGATCGCCGACAAGCAAGGCAAAGCCAGCATCACGCGGACCGTCAACTTCTGCCCGCTGGAGGAGCCGCGCCTCAAAACGATAAACATCGCCTTCCACTCCGATGGCAACGTCTACGGCGGGGTTCGGGCGTTGCCGTTGGCGGGGTTACCGGGAGGAGTCGTCACCCACGACCAGATCAACTTCCCGGTCAACGTTGCCGGTCCGGCCAACTAAGGATCTGCGGAGAACTGCCAACAACACTCCGATGGCAAAAGAGTCGCGCCCCCAGCCGCTACAAGAAGAGTTCAGATTCTTCGCACAGAAGAGGCAAGAGTGGCTTGTCCACTACGAAGGCAGGTACGCGCTCGTTAAGGGTAGTAGCGGATGACCGGCTGGAGCAGAACGGCTGGGAGTTGACGCCGCTGCCAGTCAACAAGGGGGGAGTGATCGGTAGGCGTCAACCCTTCACCGACCTCCATCCAACTCCCTCAAACAGGCCACAATCGCATGATCTAGCTGGAGCATTCCCGGCCCACCGCGGAGGCTTGCTTCGTCAGACCAGGAAGTGAAGTAGCTGTGGTTGAGCGTGTCCTTGCAAGCTAGGCGAAAGCAGGCTTTACCCTGACCATACATGATCAAGGGAACCAGGGAAGGAGGGTTGGCTGTGCGCTCCAGGATGTGCTCCTCGAATCGCTCTCTGAAGGGGCCGTATTCGCGGACCATGAGGTGATTCTAGGGGATAGGGAAGTGAGGCTCCAGGAGGTCTGAGTTCCTTCCTTATCCGTCTTTAGATTGTCTCCGCTTTTCGCGTTGCCTTAAGGTGTGATGGCACAGATCTGACCGTAGAAACAGTGTCAGAGTAGATTATCCCTGAACGGCCGCTTTCGCCTGAGACTGTGTGAAAAGTCCAAAACCTCTTTGATTTAGGGGTCTCTTTACCCTTCCTACGACGGAGATCGTGGCTTACACGCGATCCTATGAAGTCAAAATTTCAAATCCGAAATCATGAATGACTTTTCACACAGCCTCGCCTAAAAGCGGACATTCAGATTCGCATTGATCGAGTGATTTCTGACGATATCCTAAAGCTGGACTGGACGATAACTGGACGACATTTCCCGCCGGGAACCCGAACCCAAAAGTCCAAGAGGTCGATGTCCGGCTTAGCTCGCGGAGCTGCCAGTTTTCCACGAGGACGCCAGTTCACAAGAAATGCAAGCCCAAGCTGCAATCCCTAGTGAATGAACACTTCAACGTAGCCCGGGTCGGAGGTGTTGCTCTGTGTGTCGGTAATCCGATAGAGAAATTCCCCGATCAAGGTGCCAACCGGGTCGGTTCGGCTGGCGTAGGTCAAGGATACACTCCCGTCCGGATGAACGGTCAGGCTGCTGCTGCCAGGTACAAAATTGCGGTCAGTCGTGCACAGAAAATCAGCGTTGCAGTTTCTGGCCTCGGGCCCCGGAGGACTCCAGGGGTCTCCCGTCGCCCCCACCACGTTCATCCCGGCGTTGGCCGCGGTGAACGAATCTCCGTCCGGATCGCTGTCGGCGCCGTTGTCGTTATCGTTGAACAGCGTGCCAGCAGGAAAGTTGACGATGCAGGAGAAATGACTACCGGAAGCGGAAAGTGTGCAGCCGTCGAGCCGGTCGTTTCGGGCGATGGGCGCCTGGTTGGTCTGGGTAGTACCGTTTTCGCCGCACTGCCCAATCAGCCACAGGATCAGCAGGATCAGAATCAGGATCAAAGGGATCCACCACCATCGTCGAGGTCTTTGCGCCATTACTCCCTCCTTTAGCCCGATTCAGTCCCTTTTTCCGGATCTAGCCGACATTCCACATATCAACCTCGGATGGACCCTCTTCCGGTCTTCCCGTGGCGAATGATCAAAACCTATCAGCCCTCCAAGTTTGTGTCCACGATTCCCCGAGTGAAGCTGCCTTGGGAGGTTTTGTCAAGTTGGGCCGGACTCGGGGACAATTGACGCATGCGATCACTCTATCGAGGCCACCGCTTCCCACCTGAGATCATTAGCCATGCAGTGTGGCTGTACCACCGCTTCACCTTGAGCTTTCGAGAACGTCGAGGATCTGTTGGCTGAGCGCGGGATCATCGTTTCTTATGAGGCGATTCGCCTGTGGTGTCTGAAGTTCGGGCCTGAGTATGCCCGAAAGCTGCGCAGGAAGGAAGGGAGAGGCGGTGACATCTGGCATGTGGACGAACTTCTCGTGCGCATCCAGGGAACGCGGCTTTACCTTTGGCGGGCAGTGGATCAGGATGGCGATGTGCTAGTGGTACGCGTCGAGGTCATCCGAAGTCTTGGCGACTTCGGCTACACAGAAAACGTTCAACGCTGGACGCGTGAAGCGATCGCCTTGGCCGCGAGTCTGTGACCGTCGCGGTTCCAATGACCGTCAAACTTGAAATGGTAGCTCAACGGATCCCCGCTCTGCTCGAACTGCGGCCGTAGGTCGACAACCGTCAGTTCCTGTTCCCGAAGGTTCTTCAGAAAGGCCTCATGAACGAGCCGTTCGTTGCTTTGATTGTCACCGGTCCAAAGACCACGTGAAGGAATGATAACGATGGTCGTGTGGTATTTGGATGCAATCTCGGCTAGTTGAATCGCTGAACTACGAATCTTTACGGGATCAAATTCGTTTTTGAGCATCCCCGCAATATTGTCTACGACGAGCCCCATGCTGATGCCAAAGCTTTTGAGGATCGGAATCTGATGCATCACGCTCGTCAAAGCGTGATAGCTTGCGGTGTAAGTGGCAAGACTCTTTTTCGATATGGTAAACGCTTTACCAAAGCTGAAGCCCGTGTGGCGTGGTCTGGCGGAACGACGGGCACGGGCCAACTGTTCATAGTTGCACAGATCATTCTCCATGGAAACGCCGACGACCAAGCGGCCGATCGATGCGCCGTTCCTCTCTGCGTAATGGACGAGCTTCTCATATCCAGCGAAATTCGTCGACGGCATGGCCAAGTTAAATGTGCGGACGCCAAGCATTGTCCCCAACTGGTTCGAGAATCGCTCGGTCTGCTCAACTTCCCAGCCAAAAGTGAATGAATCGCCAACGAACACTCAGTCCGTTTTATTCGCATTGCGGACGTCGCGAGCATCTCGAAATCCCAGGCCATTAATCTTGATCTCGACGTCATAGTCCCCGGTGTTTTTCCACTGGCGGCCAACAAAGTTTGGCTCGGCCAGCGGCGCACCGAAATCTTGCATCGTAAAAGCCACATGCCCACTTGGGTGATATACCGGCATCAGGATGCGAATCAAGACTTCGAGCAAGACGATGCTAGCAATCGACGATGTCGCCAACAAAGCAATTCTCGTTCGCCATCCAAACCGGTGCCTTGGAGATTCCACGTGCAACTCCACGAATGGACGATTCCAGTTGCTGGCAAACAATACTTGTCATGACCAGTAGGAATCAAACGACCGATACGAACTCTTGCGCCGTGTCCGCTGGGGGGCGAGGCTGCTAGCAAGCAATCAATAGGAAGTTCCTTTTAGATTGAGTTGTAGGAAAGAGAGTGAAACGACCGAAAAAGGCACCGAAATGATCTTTTTCGTAGAAGTAGGGATAGGCCTCCTTAAACTCCTCCCAGTATCTTCCAGACACGGGTAGAAGGCGGTGTGCTCCGGCTGACGGGGCCGGTAGGTGCCAGCGAGGGGCATGCTCTATCGGAAACGTTTGCCGGAGCGAATCTACGAGGTTCAAATCGGATCACGACCTCTGGCTCTGGAGTTCATTCGACGTTTCCGGGGAAGATCTGAATGTCCGCTTTTAGGCGAGACTGTGTGAAAAGTCCAAAACCTCTTTGATTTAGGGGTCTCTTTACCCTTCCTACGACGGAGATCGTGGCTTGCACGCGATCCTATGAAGTCAAAATTTCAAATCCGAAATCATGAATGACTTCTCACACACCCTCACCTTAGAAGAGGACGTTCAGTTCAGAGTGAATTCAAGTTTTCTGACCGGCAGAAATCGACCTTAAGCGGACCCTCACGGTGGGTGAAATGACTTCCCTGTCGTCGCTAGCCGCCTCAGTTCTTCGAACTAATAGGGTGTCAACGTAGAATTTGATCGCTTCGTCATAATCCTGAACGACAAGAGCTATATAGCTGATTGATTGTTGCATCAAGCGCTGTCCCTGTCACGGGATGATGGGCTTTCAGGGCGTCAGCCATATTGACATCCGGGATCCCTCTAATCTGGCTCTGTTGTCTCCGATGGCGGACAAGTCAAGCTCCATGGATAATCTCGCGAAGTGTTAGTGAGATGTTGACCGGGTCGGCGCTCTGCCATACGTTTCGACCGTAAACGACGCCTTTGGCACCGGCCTTGATCGCCTCACGCGTACTCTTCAAGAGGTGTTCGAGCTCATCGCTTTTCGCACCACTGAGCACCAAAACCGGCGCAGGGCACGAGTCGATAATCTTCCTCATGGATTCGACGCTCCCCGTGTACTCGGTCTTTATCGCGTCTGCTCCAAGTTCGACTGCCATCCGGCATCCAAACGCCAAACGGTCTGGATCCTTCTTGTCTTCGATGCGGCTCCCCCACAGTACCACTTCAACGATGAGGGGTATGCCAGCGCGATGGCCTTCTCGGGCAACCCGCGCTATCTCCCTTACGTTGTCTGCGAAGAGACGCCCGTTGTTTGCGCCAACCATCAGGAACATGACCATCGCGTCGGCACCAAGTGCGAGCGCTTCAGGGGGATTGATGAGCAAGCGGTATTCTTCCCCAAGGTCACTTACAAATGGATGGTTTAGAATCCAGTCGCACCGGACGATTGGAGAAGGCGCTTGACGGCTGGCAAAAAGGTGTCCGGCCCTCTCAAGCATGCCGGGCGAGATGAGCACGGCATCCGGGCCCGCCAGCGCAACCGTTGCAATCGTTTCAACAGCTCGCTCTGCCCCTTGGGGAACACCCATTGTGACAGCGTGGTCGATTGCAGTTATGAAGGATCGGCCGGTCTCTGCATTGAAAAGGCGGCCGAGTCGAATGCTGTATCCATTTGGAATCAGATTCTCATTCATTTTCTGCCCAACCCTTCCGGAGTATGAAACCTACCAGACTATCGATAGTTCCGAAATGTTGTCCGCCCACTTTCTTTTGGTACGCCCAATGGATTCTCTTTTCGTGACGAGAAATCGGCGTCCCTGCTGGATTTGACGCGGTGTCTTCTTGGCAGGGCTGCTATCCCAGTAGAGGCTTGTCCTGGCTTGCCGGATCAGATCGCTGTCCAGGTGGGCGCTGTGAGGCGTGAAGAAGAGGGTCCAGCGAGGATCGAACTCCTGGGTGGCGCCCTGGACCTCGAAGCCGGGAACCGATCCGCTGCTGAAATAGTGGGGATAGATCAGGACCATGGCCTCGGGCTTGGCCGACCAGACCTCCTGGGAAATCGCTCGAACGAACTGGAACTCCCTCTCGTAGTAACGGCCCTGGCACCCCGGGCAGTAGCAGATGGCATAGTCGGAAGACTCCAGCATGAGCCCATCGGCATTGGGGTAAAAATCGAACAGCATCTCCCGGGCATACTCCAGCATGAAGGTCTGGGCAGCCGGCCGGGAAGGGTTCAGGGCGTAGCCCCAACAATCGATTCCATTCAGCCCCACCGGCTTTCCGTCCCTTTGTACGGCCTTCAATTCAGGATGCTGGAAGGCATACTGGTTGACGCCGTCGTAGGAGAAGGGTGTCAGGGCCAGCAGGATTCGAATGTCCTTCCGGTGGGCGTAGTCGATCAGCTCCCGGACGAAGTCCTCCTGGATGTTCTTGTGATCCCGGTTGTACTCCCAGGTGATGGGGAACTTCTTCGAGCGAAAACCACCGCCCAGCCAGAGGAGAATCAGATTCCCTCCATCCTGGTGGACGGTGTCGACGATCTCCTTCCACTGGGGCAGGCCGTAGGTGGGCATCCGCATGAACGTGAAGTAGTAGCCTCGCAGAGCCAGGTTCCGCGCGGAGCTCCTCGAAGTCGCCTTTCCGGCAGCCCCTGCTGGGCCCAGCTGGAGGAGAATTGCGGCCAGGAACAGACACAACGCCCTTGGCCACACTTCTGCCTGGGTGCCAGGTCGTCTATGAACAGATCGGGTCAAGTCCATGGCTGGAATTGTAGCGCCCGCCCCTGCAGAGGCCCAGCAGAATCCCGTCACTTCATACGACTCGAGAAGGTTCGATGGAAGAGGATCCCGCTGAGGACGGCGACAACTGTCCCCACCATTGCCACCTCCCAGCGGGCCACGTAGAGTCCAGAGAAGGCGATGGTCGCCGCACTCACCGCGAGGGTTCCAACCAGGGATTCCCAGACCGGAAAAGATGGGTGCCGACCCGGCGTCCTCTAGCTCGGCCTTCCGGGCGATGGGCCCCCACCAGCCGGGAGGTCGGGCGCGGCGGTAGAAATCCACCAGAGTCTCCTCAGGATCAGGCTGGGTCAGTAGAGCCACCCCGATCCAGAGGGCCGTGGTCTCGGCGATGGAGACCAACACCACCAGATAGGCCTCTTCGTGGCCCAGCTCCGGGAACCGGGGAAACACCAGGAAACGGTTGGAGAGGTAGAGGACGGGTCCGCCCAGGGAGGCGGCCAACCGCGCCGAGCCGTTGAAGCGCCACCACCACCACTGCCCCCAGTTGGCGGTGATCTCGGCCGAGGAGAGGCCCAGCATGAAGATCGCGATGTCGATGATCCGATCTGCTCGCATCGCCACCACGATGCCCAGGATCAAGATGGTCAACATCGCCAGCCAGCCGACCCGGAGATCCTGGTCCAGGTTGCCACCAGGCCGGATCAGGGCCAGCCCCAGAAGCATCCCGTAGGACAGTTCCTGGTCGATGGATCCCGAGTGCAGTCCCGGCCACTTCACCATGGCGGCCAGAGCCGGCAGCGTCAGGACGGCCAGCATGAGAAAGAGGCTGGCCTCGTTTACCTCGTCCTCCTTGTTGATTGGGGCCGAATCAGTGGGCGCTCGGCCAGAATCGATCTACGTTGGCTTGGTGACTATGACCGATTTGTCTTTCAGTTCTGGATATTTAGCCATTCGTGTTTGACCAGCGTAGCTATTTGCTAGCTCTTGCGGCGAGTATATCTAAGTTGTTTGTTCTCAACTACAACTCTGGACAAAGAGGCGATACATCAGGTCCATGAGAGACTCCTGGCAGAGTCGGTCATTTTCTAACATCCTTCCAACAACTCAGAGTACGCTCAGCAGATGGACCTTGATTTAGGCTAGTAAGAGGATTTTCTTGACGGGAGATGTGTGGGAACTGTGGGTTGTAAACCCATTGTGTTCAGTTAGTTATAATAAGATAGAAGCGTGGGCCGCATTGCAATCTTTAGCTCAAATCGATAGAATCCGAGGAACGCCGTATCTACTGAGCTGCCTATGCTGACCGTCGGTTTGAGATCTCTCTGGCCAATTCTGCTTTTCGTTTTACTCTTCGCAATCCCCGGTCTGGGCCAGACCAGTCCGAGTGGGATCGAAGCCGCTGGAGGGGTGGACTTTGAGCGCGACATCCAGCCCATTTTCAGGGGGCAATGCTTGCATTGTCATGGACCCGTCGAGACAGCCGGAGGTCTGAGACTCGATGGCAAAGAGCTGGCCCTGAAGGGCGGTGCCTCAGGCGCCGTGATCATCCCCGGCAATAGTTCAGCGAGCCGTTTGATCCACCTGGTGTCGGGCAGCGATGGGATGCGCATGCCTCTCACGGGTGAACCTTTAACCGCGGATCAGATCTGCCTGCTTCGCACCTGGATTGATCAGGGAGCTCCTTGGCCATCGGATGACGTGGGGGCCAGCGACTTGGAGCCAGGCGGCCATTGGTCGTTTCAAGAGATCAGTCACGCGACCGAACCTGTCGCGGTTAACTCTGACTGGGTGCGAAACCCAATCGACTCCTTCGTGCTCGAAGCCTTGACGAGCAAGGGGCTGCAGCCTTCACCTCAGGCTTCCAAGGTTACTCTGATTCGTAGGTTGCACCTGGACCTGCTGGGCCTTCCGCCCAGTCCCGCCGAAGTAGAGGCCTTTTTGAGCGACCCGCTGCCCTACTCCTATGAGCGCCTGGTCAGGCGGTTGCTGTCCTCACCTCACTTCGGGGAACGCTGGGCGCGCCATTGGCTGGGCCTCGCTCGCTACGCGGACAGCGACGGATTCGAAAAGGATCGCAACCGTCCCCATGCCTGGCGCTATCGAGAATGGGTCATTCAAGCATTCAATCGGGACCACCCGTACGATCAATTTGTCATTGAGCAGCTGGCCGGAGACCTGTTGCCGGATGCTGGGATCGAGCAGCTGGTGGCGACCGGATTCCACCGCAACACGCTCACCAATCGTGAGGGCGGAGTCGACAAGGAACAGTTCCGCATCGAACAAGTTGTGGATCGAACCAACACGACGGCGTCCGTCTTTCTTGGGTTGACCCTGGGATGTGCCCAATGCCACGACCACAAATACGATCCTCTCACACAGCAGGAGTATTACGAGCTCTTTTCCTTCTTCAATGAAGCCGTGGAAAAAGATATCCCTGCGGCATTGGACACCGAGATGGCGGCCTATCGAAGAGCCAAGCAGGGCTGGGACCTGAGACAGGCGAAACTCATCCAGCAAATGGAAGCCGATAGGAAACCGATCGAGGAAAAACTGACGCCAAAGTTGGCCGAGTGGGAGGCTCAAAACGAATTCCCTCTACTGGGGAAGTGGGAAGTGCTCGAGCCCGTCAGCTTCAGCACGACTGAGGAGACAGAGCTAGTCAAACAGGCCGATGGGAGCCTGTTGACGCGAGGGGAGAATCCCGAACGGAACACCTATGAGGTTAAGGTCAAGAGTTCGCGGCGGGGGATTACCGCCTTTCGGATGGAGGTATTGACCGACCCATCGCTTCCCCACTCGGGGCCCGGCCGGTCCAGTCGAGGGGAATTCGCACTGTCGGAGGTGCTCATCGAGGCTTCGTCCGGTCAAGAAGACGATCCGCCCCGGCAGCTGGAGATCCAGGGAGCAGTGGCGCTACAGGAAAAAGATGATTATGAGGTTGCCCTGGCCGTCGATGGCGAAAAGCTGACCGGCTGGTCTCTGGGGGGGCTCGAAGGCCCCAACCAGAACCGTCAAGTCGTCTTTGTCCTTAAAGAGGCTACTGGTTCCGGCGAGGGCACGAGCTTTACTTTCAAGCTGCAGACCCACCTGGGCGGGCACCGCACTCTTGGACGGTTCCGCCTCTCGGCAACAACCGCCTCAAGGGAGGTCATGCAGTCCCTTGTCCCGCTTGATGTTGAGAGGATTCTGGCGGTCAGACCCAAGGACCGCTCCTCAGAGCAAACAGCGTCGTTGTTGGACTACTACATCGAGCAGCAACCGCGGATGCGGGAATGGAAAGCAACTTTAGAGGGTCATCATAAAGCTTTGCCCCAGGCACCCGACACCCTGGCGCAGACCATCGCCCAGAACCCCGAACCACCCAATCCCTCAACTTGACAGTGCTCTACAGTGTTATTCCTCCATTGTCATTAACCTGCACCGAGAACCAGTGTATATCTAGGGGAGAAGTCGAAACCCATTGGGAGACATTTAGCCATGAATGAGACGCCGAATAGAGGCGCTTCGTCGGGATGGCTACGTGAAATGTCAATAATATGAGGCCGAGCTCCGGGGGAGAGAGCGGGGGTTTGTTATCTGCCGGTGGAACCAACCGGGAAAGGAACGGTGGTGTGGTGAGAGTCAGCTCGATGTGTGTGGCTCTGGGATCAACATTGATCATGACGACGCTGCCGGCGCAGATACAGGCGCCGGTGGACATTATTGAAGGCCGTGTCCCGACCCCACCCACAATAGGAACGCGGCAGCCGGAGGTGGGGGTGGAAATGGCGGCGCCCTTGAGCTCGCCGTCGATCTTCAAGACCAGAGACGGTCGTTTGATGATGCTCTCTACGGGCAAGGCGCGTTACTCTGGCGACAAGGGGCTGACATGGACCACGGAGCAATCGCTGTCCGTTCCCGTCACCTTTGCCACGCGCCTGAACTCAGGAAAACTCGGCGGACCCGGACCCGACGACCTGTTCTATGTGTCCGACGACGACGGCCAGACCTGGGAAGCACGCGGCAAGATGTTGTTGGGCAAGCTGATCGGACCGGTTCGGGTAGGTAGCGAGGCTGACTTGAGCCAAGCATACATTCCGGCCTGGCCTTACAGCACCGGAGCCGGAGCGCTGCTCATTCAGACCCGGTCGGGACGAATCCTCATGCCGACGCGGTTCACAAGCGGCTCGGGGTCCGGCGGTTACAACGCCGGCTCCTGGGGTGTCCTCGACGGCGAGCTGGTGGCCATCGAAGGCCATTCCCATTCGCCCGAGCCGGATATTACCTACGTCTTCTACTCGGACGACGAAGGCCGGACCTGGAAGCGCACCGACGGGCTGATGGTCTGGCACAAGGAGGGCTACGGGGGGCTCTGGCCGGTCGATGAACCGACGGTCGTCGAAGCCCTGAACGGCGATGTCGTGCTCTATTTCCGCACCAGTATCGGTCGGGTATACACCTCCCGCAGTGGGGCGACCGACTACGTTGACCGCCATGGCCAGCAGGTGCAGCGCAAGCCCGGAGATCAGTTCGACAAACCCCAGCCAACGTCGTTGTCTGGTTCCTATTCGCCCTGCACGATTCGGCGCATCGCCAAGACCGGCGATCTGCTCATTGTGTGGAATCAGGTCTCCGGCGACGAGATGCGGGCCGGCTATCGGCGGGGTCGATTGTCATCGGCCATCAGCCGGGACGACGGTAAAACGTGGGAACACTTTCGCACGATCGACCGGGTCGTGTTGCCACCGGCAGGACGTGTGGCACCCGATCCAGAGCCTCGCATGGCGCGGGGCCTCGATTACGTGGGAGTGTTGCCCGAAGACTTCGGCTACGTAGGCTATCCCACCCTCGAGGTCGTCGACGAAACGGTGTTCGTCTGCTGGTCCCGGTCTGTGGTGCGTCCACGCGAAGGCGACGTGACAGGCAAACGAATGCGCGTGCTGCCCCTGTCGTGGTTCTACCAGGACGAGCCGCCGCTGCCGCCTGGCCCGAAGCTGGTACTAACCCGGATTTCTCAAGGATAAGAAAAAGCAGTCAGCTCAATGTGGTATAAAGTCTGTGTTAACAAAGACTTAACAAACACAAGGAGCTGACTACTATGACGACAGAGTGTATCGCTTCTAAGCTGGAGTTTCAAGGGCTGGAGGGTCGCCGAGTCGAGGCAGAATTCAACGGGGGACAGATCACTTCAGACGCCGGAGGGTTGCTGTTACGGGAGGTGGAGAACCGCTATGGGTTCATTCGCGGCTTGGCCGCCTGCTTTGGGGACCGGCGGGATCCTCGCTTCACCGAGTTCAGTGTGGAGGATCTGGTGGGGCAGCGGATTTATGGACTGGCCTTGGGCTATGAGGATCTCAACGATCATGAGGAGCTACGGACGGATCCGCTGATGGCGGTGTTGGTCGGCAAGGAAGATCCCTTGGGGAGGGATCGGCGAGCGGAAGCGGATCGAGGCAAGGCGTGTGCGGGCAAGAGCACCCTCAATCGTTTGGAGTTGTCCTCGGTGACGCAGGATAAATATCGCAAGACGCCGGTGGATGAAGCCGCGGTCGAAGCGTTTTTGGTGGAGCAGTTCATTCGGGTGCGAGGCGGGAAACCGAAGGAGTTGGTCTTGGACCTGGATGCGACGGATGATCCGCTGCACGGAGAACAGGAGGGTCGTTTCTACCATGGCTACTACCGGTGTTACTGCTACCTGCCGCTGTATGTGTTTTGCGAGGGGTATGTGCTGGGGGCCAAGCTGCGGGTGTCGAACCTGGATGGCTCCGAAGGAGCGGTCCAGGAGATGGAGCGGATGGTGGGACAACTGCGGGCGAAGTGGCCGAAGGTCCGCATTACTCTGCGGGCGGACAGCAGCTTTGCCCGCGAGGCGTTGATGAAATGGTGTGAGGAGCATCGAGTGGATTACGTCTTCGGTCTGGCCCGCAATCAGCGCTTAGAGGGGACCCTGGAGTCGGAGCTGGAACAGGCCCAGGCGCTTCAACAAGCGAGCGGCAGCAGCGCCCGAGTCTATAAGGACTTTCGTTACCAGACGCACAAGAGCTGGAGTCAAGAGCGGCGAGTGGTGGGCAAGGCCGAGTACACGGGTAAGGGATCCAATCCCCGCTTTGTCGTCACCTCGCTGGGAGCGAAGCGGTGGCCCGCCCAAAAGCTGTACGAGCAGCTGTACTGCGCGCGAGGGGAGGCGGAGAATCGGATCAAGGAACAGCAGCTGGAGCTGTTTGCCGATCGGACCTCGACGCACCTCATCAAGAGCAATCAGCTGCGGTTGTGGTTCTCCTCGGTGGCCTATAATCTGCTGCACACGTTGAGGCGTGTCGCTTTGAAGGGGACCCAGTGGGCGAAGGCGCAATGCCAGACAATTCGCCTCAAACTGTTGAAGATAGGAGGCCAGATTCGGGTCAGTGTCCGGCGGGTGAGTCTGTCCTTGAGCGAGGGTTATCCTTACCAAGCACTCTATGCCCAAGCCTTGGCCCAGCTTCAACAGCTCGGTTGAGCCAAGGAAAGTCGGAAATCCCAGCCGTCTGCAACTGAGGCGCCTGAGGTGTGTCTGGAAAACCGGTTTTCCGCGCTCGACACAGGCCTCACGACGCCTGTCGTACTCTGCACCGCCCTCAGCGGCGCCTTTGACCCAGACCGGCGTCGAGAAATCGACTAAAATCGCCCTTTCGGCTTTCTCCTTGAGAAATCCGGGCTAAAGGTTCCTGCCGGCGGCGCCGACAGCGGTTGGAATACGTTCGAAATCCCGTCCAACTACTACGAACGGCGCTTCTTTGTCCGATCCAAAGAGCTCGAGCCTTACCTCAAGAGCCCCATTGGCCGGTTGGACTACAGCATCTATGCGCCCCTGCATCAGGTCATCACATGCCTAGGGTGGGAGCCGGTCTATGACCTCAGCAAACTTGAGGATGTCCACGATCCCAGGATGATCGTCTATTGCAAACATCCCCAGGCCACGCACCCAGTGATACCCTAGCCTCGATTTCCACGGTACTGGAAAGGACTAACATTTTTTAAGGGTAGCCGTTGAGTCGGTTAGTCAAATCGAAGGACCAGAGTTTTGCCGCCAAACCAAGGCATGGGCGTGGGATCATCACCCAGGCCCGAGGCGACCAAGTAGGGGTTATGGGCGCGCTTATCGAGGTGGACGGTGACTTGCTGCTCTTGGATCTGGACCCGGGCCGAGACGTCGAGGAGATTTCGGAAGATCTTTTTGGCTTGAGCCCGCTGATATTCGCGACCAATCTTCTCGGCCATGAGTCGATATAGGGAGCTGGCCATGAGGGTGATCTGGAGGTCAAAATCCACTTTGAGTCCCACCATCGAAGAGAGCGCGTCCAGGTGAAAGAACTGGATGGCTTCGGAGATGCCATTTTCGATGAGCATGCGTTGGGCATAGCGGGTGATCAGAGTCGAGGGGGCGCGGCGCAGATGGTTGGTCAGTAGGACGGTCGGTTCTTCGTGACCGAGTTCCATGAGGGTGAGCTGGCGCAGGGGACCTTCGTAATGTTTCAGGACGATCCGCTGGTCCAGGACTTTGGGGGTGCGAAAGATCCGAGTCAGGGCGGGTAAGGTGATGCGGTGCCAGGCGGAGGCGGGGCGGCTCCAGATCTGGCCCAGCATTTTTTGGGAGCGGCGGCGCAGGGTGATAAAGCCAATGCCCTGTTGGTTGAGGCGGTTCAGATGAGCATAGGTGGTCAACTGGGAATCGAAGACGAGTTCGGCCGGAGGCTGACCGCTGTGTTGGTGCCAGAACTGGACGAAGCGTTGCACCTCGTCGGCTCGATCGGCCCGGGGGACACCCGCATTGGCGTAGCATAAGACACGCTCGGTGGCGTCCCGAGCCAAAAAAACGAGGATGCCTTTTTGGCTGCGGCTGCGGGAAGAGACATAGTGTTTGTCCAAAGGTTCCTGCTGGCTATTGGCGGGGACGGTGTGAAAGTCCAGATCGAAGGAAGAGCCCCGGGGCAGGCCGGCGGCTTGGACCTGCTCAAACCAGGCTCCCATGAGGCGCAGGTTGGCGCGTCGGTCGACCCGGGAGCTGTAGGCGGCCAGGTAGGAGCGCTTGGGCACCACATTGAGACCGGCAAAAAGGGCGATGCCCTCGTCAAAGACCCGATCCATGACATGACTTTTTCTTTCGATGCCCAGCAGCTTCAGAGCCAGCAGGGTGCGCACGGCCTGCTCGGCGGGAATCATTTGGGAGCCGGGAAGGCGGGGGGGCTGCAGCACCGCCCCGAGATCGATCGATCGCATCAGCGGGACGAACAGAAACAGACCGCCGACCCGGGTGCGAAAGCTGCGCGGGGCCAGATTGATCTGCCGCACGTCGGCGATGGCTGCTGCTTCGGGCTTGAGGGTGGCGGGGCGTTGCTCATCCCGACGCCGGGGCAGTCGGGCGAAGCCCTCCTCTCGCAGCAGGATCGATAACGCATTGATGCTGATGGAATGGCCGGCGGCGGCCAACTCGCGTTGGATATCGTAGACCGAGAGGTTTCGCTTGCGCAGGGCGACGGCCCGTTCCCGCACCCGATCGCGGGCGGGCGCCGCTTGAGGCCCCCGGCGAATCGCCTGAAAGAAGCGGGCGCGCTTGCTGAGATCATGGCGAAACTGATGACAGAGGACGCGGAAGGCTCCTGGGGAATAGCCGAAGCGAGTGGCGACCTGCTGCGAGGGCAAGCCTTCGACGAAAAAGCAGCGCAAGGCCTCATACTGGCGCTGCAGAGGCGATTCGGGGGCCAGGAAGAATTGGGCCTCCGGAACGGTCGGTCGGGTGTCATTAGTTAGTCCATTCCGATTACTGTATTCCAAACTATAACTATACTAGATATGAATGACAGAAAATGCTCAGCCTTTGATAGGGTTCTATTCTGCCTCATATCCAGACTTTTCTAGCATTCGCGTGGGGATCGTCCCTTGATCAGGTTTTAGGTATAGGATTACCTCTCTATCCAAATAGGTACTTCTATTTACTAACGTAGGTGGAAACACAGCAGGCGCAAGTCGCGCCGATCAAGGATTCTGGCGGGGGGCTCGAAGCGGAAAGGCGTCATTTGTACTGCCGTGGAAATCGAGGCTAGCCTGGATTCCCACGGTTAGATAGGTTTTGAGTAGAGTTAACCTCACACGGCTTCCCCGAGGAGGCGCAGGCGTTTGCCCCGTAGTGTTCCAAAACCAATCTGTCGGTTTCCTGGCAGTCGCCGGCTACGTGTTCGAGAGAGCTACCGACAAATAGCTAGATCGTGATTTGGGGTGCTAGGCGACACTCGCACCAAGCCTTTGGCGCAACGCCCATGGAGCAGCGAGGAGAGATCGGGCCGGTGTTGGATTCGGAGGTGTCAAGCGGCCTTCCGGAAGTAGTCGTTGACAAGACCGCCCAGGATGCTTCGTCGGGCAACTTTCCCGACTTGAGGGAAATCGGTGTTGCCGGTCAGTACACCTAGGCCTTTCGAGCGGTGAGGCCGGCGTTCGTTGTAGTAGGCGATGAATTCGTCCAGCACCCACCGAAGATGCCACTCGCTAAGAACGATGATACGGTCGAGGCATTCCTCGCGTGCGGTCCGTACCCAGCGCTCCGTGTGAGCATTTAGATTGGGTGATCGCACCGGCAATCGCACGGCTCTGGTTCCCAAGGTTCGAAGCAGCTGGTCAGCTTCTGCGCTGAACTTGCTGTCTCTGTCGTGGATCAGGTAACGAGGTAGCAGATCGTGGGTGACACCCAAATTGCGAAACTGCTGAGTCACCCACCGACCGCTGGGATACTGGGAGAGGTTCCAGAAGACGATCCTCCGGGTTGAGATCTCGATGAAAAACAACACGTAGTAGGTGCGAAGGGACGCCGTCGTGACGGTGAAGAAATCGCACGCCCAGATGAACTGGCCATAGTGACCCAGGAAGTCGTGCCAGCTCAAGCCAGTATGAGTCGGACGAGGGAGCCAACCGTGCCGGTCGAGGATGCGCTTCACGGTGAAACGACCAAAGCTGGTGTATCCCAGCTTCCTCATCTCCCCGGCGATCTTACCGTAGCCGAAGTTCGGATTCTCGCGTGCGATTCGCAGCACGAGTTGCTCGGCTTCTCTACTGACCCTGGGTCTACCGGGTCGACGTCTTTGTTGAAACGTCCAGTGCCGACGAACGATCCGCCGATGCCAACCGACCAAGGTAGTGGGTCGGAGGATGAGCAACGTGTCAACCAGCTGTCTTCTCTTCATCCCGAGGCAGGACATCAGCAAAGCGAACCTATCTCCGCGGCTAAGCTGGGGGCTCCCATTACCCCGGTGGAGCCCTTCGGGTGCGCTTGTTGGTTGCTTCCCCGAAGCACGCCGGCCTTCCCCGAATCTCAGGCGGGTCGGCCTCCACGACTTCACTTTCGAGGCCTGCTCAGGATTCACTCTCGTTACGGCCTGAACTTTTGCAAACCCGCCTTACGCGGGCCTTCATCCCCGAGGCCTCGGCTCCGGCAGTTACCTGCCGACTCCGCTCGGGTAGCTACCGAACCGAACCAACAACTGTTCGGGTGGGACTTGCACCCACTGGTTACTTGCGCCATCGTGGCGCACTGAGAAATGCGGGCTAGCCCAGAATTGACTACCAAAAAGCCTCCAGCACGGGTCTGCCAATCCAGGCGTGGGGAGGCTTCACTCCAAAAATATAGGCGACCGTGGCCGCCGTATCGTAAGTGTTGATGGCGGAAGTGAGTTTATGCCCGGAGACGATTCCAGGCCCCGCAATGATCCAGGGAATCTCGATTTCTGCGGTGGTGGCGTTGCCATGTTTGGTGCCCACTCCTCCATGATCGGCACTCACCAGCAGGATACTCTGATTCAGTATTTCCGCTTCTTCCAAGCCACGGACAATCTCGCCGACGAGCCGGTCGGCTTCTTGAACGGAGAGATAGTATTCGGCACTTCCGTGACCGTAGGTGTGCCCCGCATGGTCGACATGATCGAGATGGATGAAGGTAAAATTTGGTCTCTTCGACTTGAAGTAATCTATGGCTTTCTCCGTCGTATTGATCGGTCCGTCCCCATGCTGGATGATGTCTGGTGCATCCGGTTCCAGCAGCCGTGCGAAGGTGTCCCAATCATGAAAGCAGGCCAGGATCGCCGAGGGCCTCTGCTCACGAAGAACTCCGAAAATAGTCGGGAAAATCCCGCCTGAACCCACCACCGTCGGCGCAATCTCAAACTTGTCAGGTTCCCACTGGTTGGAGGTCACGCCATGCTGCTCCGGACCGGCCCCCATCATCATGGAGGCCCAATTGGGGCTGCTGCTGGTCGGCATCACTCCACGGGCCTGAAAGCTGTAGGCCCCTCTTTGCATGAGGCGATCGAGATTAGGTGTTTCGGCTTTTTGAACCCCGTCGGGACTCATCCCATCCACCCCAATGACCACCACATGTTCGACACCGGGAACTCCGTCTTGGGGCGCCGGAGTCGGTGTTGAAGGTGCGCAGGCGATCCAGAGAACAAACGCCACTACATAACATAGGACTCGCCCATTCTGGAAATCCGACATTGTTTTTTTCCTCCGCTTTAAGAATCCCGACCGGACCGGTAATACTCCTTTTACCGGATTTGCAGTTATCTGCTTCCAACCTCCGCCAGACACTCACAGAGGATGTCCAGCGCCTTGTCTATTTCCTCACGGGTGATGGTCAGGGGGGGCGTCAGGGTGAGGATATGTCCCATAAGTGTCAAGGGGTTTTCTTACCAGGCCCCATACCCTATCCAACGAGCCAATCAACCCAAACCTGATTTCGCTTCAGGTTGGTTGAGGATCAGAACATGCATCACAAGATAAACAACGCCACCGTTGAGGATGTGCCAAAGGAAATGTGTCCCGACCGGGAAGTACGGACATACGCTGAGGTCGATGGAGCGATCGACAGAGAATCGAACAGTCAGCTCTTCCGTGTCGATGAAGCTGAACGAGGAGAACGGAGCGCCCTCGTATGGAGGATCGCGACCAAGCTCATTCCGCAGAGTGCTGCGCAGCCGCTCCGTCTCAAATAGTAGGACCTTAGTATTCGCCACTGGGTCTACTTTCCAGATGACTGTGGTCTCTGGAGCCCCTTCGGCATACCAGAAGCTGTTCCCATCCGACATCCAGTTAGTTCGATCGCGCCACCTTTGACGTACTTGGAGAAGTCGAGATAACGGCGGTACATCTCTTCACGCTCAGACTCTTTGTGGTCCTGAGCGGGGAGAGTCAGACTGGCCAAAGCTGTGAGCGAAACAACAACGGAAGGAAGGGCTGAGAAAGCTCGTCTCATCTTGGGTCACCTTCAAGAGTCAGCTGTTGGTCTCGATAGCTGAGCGGCCCACCTGGGGACGTCTTGAGATGGAGGAGTTATCGCCACCGCGGTAGGTTTCCCCGGGGGACCTTGGATTCGATGCTACTCCCGGTACCGAGGAAAGACAACGGTGGGGATCAGTACGAAAGATTGAGCAGATGGTCCTTATCAGGTCCCAGGGTGAGGACTGGTGCCTACGGAGTGGCTGGTTTGTGGTAGGAATAGATCCAACCTACCATAGAACGCTCTATCTAACTGGATCTAAAAAGGCTTCAGCACATTATCTGTCAGAGGCTAAGCCATTACCTTCCAGGCTTGGCCAAATCGAAGGCGCTGGATGAAAGTGAAGCGATTGAGACTTGAGTCGGTCGATCAATTGTAAAAACCCGGATCTGACCGTACAAACAGCGTCCGATCTGATCGCAATCGAAGGGCGGCTTCCGCCTAAAAGCGGACATTCAAATTCGCATTGATCGAGTGATTTCTGATGAAATCCTAGGGTTGGACTGGACGACACTTCCCGCCAGCTAGCTTTAGTCTAGTCACTCGGGCCAATCCCAGCCGCGCAGCTGGTAATACTTGCGTCGTGGCGTCGCGTTGACCGGATGGATGCTATGTTTGCGGCCCCATCAGAATAGGGGTGGCGTGATCGGAGTCGGAGCGTTCCTGGATCGAGGTGCCACCGAGCGGCGCAACGCCACAGGGTGCGGGCTTTCAGCTTGCTGAATCCGATGGGCTCCAGCCGACGTGATAGACTTGGCCCCGTCGACCATTCTCGGGGTGTCCACATGTCGTTCAAGCGTCGTCAGCATTCCAGAACAGCTTCTTCCAGGCTTGCGCTCGGAGGTGTATTTCCCCTGTTGGCAATCCTGACCTGGAGTCCCACCTGGCTCTCGGCCCAGATGGGCACCGGAACCCTCCTGGGCACCATCCAGAAGGAGACTGGCGATCCCGCCGCCAACGTCGAGGTGGCGATCCACCGGGTCGACACCAACGAGATCTTTCCGCTGCTGACCAATACCAAGGGAGACTACCGAAAGGACGGCCTTCCCCCGGGCGGCTATGAGATCACCGCCTCTCTGCCCGGCTACGGGTCCCAGGTCCGGACCCATGTCCAACTGCTGGTGGGGCAGATCCGACAGGAGGACTTCCATCTCGTCCCGGGAGATCCGGGAGCCAGGCAGGCCACCCGGAGCCAGTCCGTCCTGACGGGGTCCAGCCGGGAGGACCGCGGGCAGGTGATCGATCAGGAGAAGCTGGAGAGTCTGCCGGTCAACACCCGGGACATGGGCCAGCTGGCCGGTCTGGCCGCGGGAGCCGCTCCCAGCAGTGAAGGCCGCAGCCGCACCGTCAAGGTCCTGGGCATGCGGCGACAGGATAACCTGACCTACATCGACGGCACGCTCTTCACCCACGGGGACGGCGGCGCCTCCTTCCAGGCCAGCCCGGATGCCATCAGGGAGTTCGATGTCAAGACGGGCCACTACTCTCCCGAGTACGGTATCCGACCCGGTGGGCAGATCGTCGCGGTGACCAAGAGCGGAAGCAACGATCTCCATGGCAATCTCTTCTGGTTCCACCGCAACGACAACCTGGATGCCCGCAATTTCTTCGAACAGGAGAAGGCCGAATTCAAACGCAATCAGCTGGGGGCGACCCTGGGAGGGCCACTCTCTTTCCCCGGCCTCCTCGACGGTCGGGACCGGGCTTGGTTCTTCTTTTCCTACCAGCTGCGCTCGGTGCGGGAGACCAGGCCCCTGACGGGAGTGGTTCCCACCGGGGAAGAGAAGGAGGGCCGGTTCGCCTCCCCCATCCGGGATCCTTTCACCGGAAGCCTCTTTCCCGGAAACACGATCCCCTCGGGCCGCCTCGATCCGCTCGCCGCGAAGCTTCTCCACTACTGGCCCCAGCCCAACACGTCCGGCGCCCTGAACTTCACCAGCCCCGACTCCACGAGCCCGGTGGACAATCCCCAGGTCATCGCCCGCATCGATCTGAAGGCGTCCGAGGTGAGCCGGTGGGCCGGCCGCTTCGTTTGGGACGCCACCCACTGGACCTCGATCCATCCCATCAGTACCTTCTCTGCCCGACAGCCCTTGAGCACCCTGGGACAGGTCCTCTCCTACCGCCGAAGCCTGAGCCCCAAAGCTCAGAACGTAGCCAGCCTCCACTGGTTCCGGCGTCCCCATGAGGCCAAACCGTCCCAGCGGAAGGTGGCCCAGGAGCTGGGGATCCCAGAGCTTCTGGCCAGCGAGGTGGACCGGACCGGCGTTCCGGTCATCGACATACAGGGCTACACGGGAATCGGCGACTACTCCTATCTGGGTCCCTCCAGCCTGGGCAACTGGCAGGCCAAGAACGACCTTTCCCTGTTGAAAGGCGACCACGCCCTGAAGACGGGCATTCACTTTCGCAGACACTACAATCTGTACGTCACCGAGCGTCGAACCCGCTTTACCTTCTTTGACCGCTACACGGGCAATGGCTTCGCCGACTATCTCCTGGGGTATCTGTCCCAGAGCCAGTTGGGAGGGGAGGCCTCCCGGGGGAGATTCCACCAGGACAGCTACTACCTGTATGTGAAGAATACCTGGAAGATGAGCCCCAGACTGACCCTGAATCTCGGGCTGCGCTATGAGCTGAGGCTGCCTTGGAAGGACAAGCGGGGTTTCATGTCGAACCTGGATCCTGTGACGGGCCAGATCGTTCCGGCGCTGCTGGATCTGGAATTGGGACCCGGGGAAACGGGTCGCTTTGAGCCCAACCATCCCCTGATCCGCTGGAGCAAGATGGGAGGACTGTTGCCACGGCTGGGTCTGTCTCTTCGCCTCAGGGAGAAGACGGTCCTGCGCACCGGATACGGCCTCCACTCCAACGAGCCGGATTTGAACATGGTGCGCCGACTGAGTCGCAATCCCCGCCCCGGAGCCCAGCGGCTCATTTTCAACAGCTCCCTCGAGACACCGTCGTTGCGTCTTTCCGACCCCTTCCCCCAGGAGGGCCGGGGTGAGGCCGTGCCCGACCACTTCGGAATGGAGACTCCCCTGCCGCTGTCCAGAACTCACTCCTGGGGCCTGAGCCTGCAGCACGAGCTCTCCTCCCACTGGCTCCTGGATGGCGGCTACCACGGCTCCCGCTCAACCCACCGGCTGGAGACCATGTCCTTGAACGATGCGGTCCCGGGGACGGGGGATCGGCAGCTCCGACGACCCTGGCCCCATCTCCAGGCGGTCTACTTCCCGCTGGCGGATGCCGCCTCCTGGTATCACGGTATGCACCTTCAGCTGGAGAAGGTCGCAGGTTCAGACGGCTTCTACCTGCTGACCTCCTTCAGCTGGTCCCGACTCATTCAGACCGGAGGGGGAACGACCGGATTCTTCTCTCGCAGCGTGTTCCGGTCCCGGAACCTGCCTCTGGCTGCGACCCGGGGAGTGGCAGACTTCCACATTCCGCGCCGCCTGATGCTCTCGGGAGGCTTCGACCTGCCCTTTGGTCCTACCAAAGCCCTGCTTCGTGAAGGCCTGGCTTCACGGGTCCTGCAGGGCTGGTCCATCCGTGCCATCTCCAATCTCCAGGACGGGGGCTGGCGCACCGTTACTCTTCCCGGCGATCCCCTCGATGCCGGCTCGGAGGCATCCCAGTGGCCGGACCGGATCCGGGACGCCAATCTACCTTCCTCCCAGAGGACTCCCGCCCGCTGGTTCGACAGTGCCGCCTTCAGGTTGCCGCCAGTGTTTCAATACGGCAATGCCGGCCGTGGAGCAGTCGAAGCTCCCGGCCTCTTCAACCTGGACATCTCCCTGCGGCGGACCTTTCTCCTGGAGCAGCGAAGGCTGGAGGTACGGCTGGAGGCCTTCAACGCCACCAACCGCTCCAACTTTGTCGTCACCTCACGACAACAGACCCTCCAGTATGGAACCAGCGGCTTTGGCGTGCTGGCCCGGACCCTGCCGGCACGACAGCTCCAGCTGGCCTTGAAGTTCTATTTCTGACCCACCGCAACCGCAGAGCGGCCCTTGCCAGGATGGCACCGCATCGTTCACTGCGCTGAAAAGGACCTTTGCCGAGAGGCGGTCCACCCGGGCCCCATCAGGAAAAGCGCACCCTTCGAATGGATTGCCAACCGAGCCCAAGTCCGGCTGACGTCAAACAGGATCGCGACCAACTCTTCAGTGTTCGCAGCGGTCCCGCCACTCGATAACTGCCCACAAGCGAGATTTATGGTGCTTCTTCAGGCAACTGTTGTTGCGTTCTGGCGTCGTTCTTCAGAGACCGGGAATCTACTCAGGATCAAGACAAACTGGATCTAGTATGCCTCTTATTCTCGTTGTTCCGTCGACGTCATAGATGGCCCCTTTGAAATCGCCGACGGCCTGGATGATATCGCCGCGTCGGGTCTCACGAAAACTGGAACCCGATGTGTGGACTGAATTGCCCTTCTGCGTGAAGCACCAATCTCCGATCTGTTCCAGTCTCGTCGCAGCCCCACGGCGAGAGGTAATGTCTACCGCTATCTCGACCGGATAGCACACGCCTCCCAAGGGCGCAACCCGAGGGTTAGCCCCATCGACGGCTAGCGTCATGGTGGCCCTACCTTTCTCGGCTCCGCGTATTCGACAGCTGCCTTCTCCCATGGCGACACAATTCGCAAGCAGAGGTCGTCCCGCAAGCAAGCGGCTGTGCTGGAGCAGACCGCCCAGGAATGCATGACACCCGAACCGGTCACGGTAGGAGAGGGAGAATTGGCTGTCAAGGCACTTCACCTGATGGAGCAGAAGAAGATCACGGCGCTGGTCGTGCCCGACGAAAGGGGAAGGGTCATCGGCATCATTCATCTCCATGACCTGTGGGGCACGGAAATGTTCTAAGTGCCAAACCCGTTTGATACACTGCCTGTACCAGCTAATGTCTTCTGCTTCAAGAAGTGACCACCTATGGTGGAACTCGGCCAGTCACCAAATTCAAATTGGGATGACTTGAACGTCCGCTTTTTGTTAGCGGTCGTTCGACGGTCCAGGAAAGAACTTGAGAAAGTCATGGTGAATATGCTTAAGCAGCTTCTGATACTGTCACTCTGTGTCGGCCTTCTAATCTCATTCGCTTATCCAGTTCGACCACCAGCCCACCACGGAAAGATCATCAACATCGGTGCCGGAACCCACCTTTTCGTAGATGACCATGTGGTCGACAAAATGGAGCAGGTCTGGCGCACCCTCAACCGGCCTGAGAAGCATGGGGAGAACCCGCTGATCGTTCCAGACAAGCCCTGGGAGGGTTACCTGGTGCTTCAGCCCGGAACGGTGATCTGGGACGACGAAGAGAACATCTTCAAGATGTGGTACAACACCATCGGCACCCACGAGAAACCCTACGTTGAAGATTATCTCTGTTACGCGACTTCCCGGGACGGAATCAAGTGGGAAAAGCCCGACCTGGGACAGGTGGAGTTCGCCGGCTCCACCAAGAACAACATCTTCATGAAGTGGTCGGGCTGGACCCACTGTGTCGTCAAGGACAAGAAGGATCCCGACCCCAACCGCCGCTACAAGCTGGCCTACTGGCAGACCCACGAAAGGGCGAGCTGCGGGATTTGGGTGGCGTTCTCCGCCGACGGCGAAAAGTGGACCAACAACTCCGAGAACCCGGTGGTGCCCTGCTGGGCCACGGGTGACACCTTCCAGGTGACCCAGGCCCCCGACAGCGGTCAGTTCATCATGCACCACAAGACCATCAGCAGGCCCATACGGAAGGTGTCGAGGCTGGTCAGTGATGACTTCATCCACTGGAGGAATTCCCAGCAGGTCCTGCATCCGGACAAGTACGATCCTCCCGACACCGAGTTCTACGGCCTCTCGGCCTTCCCCTACGCCGGACAGTACGTGGGAATCCTCTGGGTCTACCACACCTACACCCAGTTCATGGACTTCCAGCTGGTCTCCAGCCGGGACAGCATCCACTGGGAGCGATCCGTGGGTCGCCGCCGCTTCATGCGGCTTGCGCCCGACGGAGGCTACGAGAACGATACCTTCGACAGCGGCATGGTCTACCCGTCCAGCAATCCCATCGTGAAAGACGGCAGGATCTGGATCTACTACTCGGGCTTCACCAATGTTCACAACGCCCCGTCTTTCGATCACGACGGTAAGATCGGTCTGGGGATTATGCGTCAGGACGGGTTCGTGTCCGTGGACGCCACCAGCGAGGGCTCGGTCCTGACCAAACCGGTCAAGCTGACTGGCTCCACCCTCTCTGTGAACATGACCTCCCTGACCGAGGGCAGGCTCAACTTCAAGCGGGACTCAGGCAAGAAGCTCTACAGCCAGCTCTTCAGGGAGAATCCTTCGGCCCAGGGTTACATCCGGGTCGAAATCCAGGATGCCGACGGGAACGCCATCCCTGGCTATGAGGCTTCCAGCTGCCGACCCATCCGGGACAACAACGCGTACCAGCCAGGATCGTGGTACCGGATCGGCAAGCAGGGCGATGTCTATCAGCAAGTTTCCTGGGAAGGGAAGTCGGACCTTTCCGGCGTCCGCGACAAGACCGTCCGGCTCAAATTCCTGATTAGCAACGCACAGCTCTATTCGTTTCGCCTGGACTAGGAGGGGAAATGTTGGGAAAGCGCTCTTTCAGCTGGGTTTCGGTCCTCTTCCTGACGCT
Source organism: Acidobacteriota bacterium (assembly GCA_965218775.1). GTDB lineage: Bacteria > Acidobacteriota > UBA6911 > RPQK01 > JAJDTT01 > CAUZIZ01. The sequence goes on from CBDCLS010000004.1 coordinate 658,485, forward strand.
GGCCTCTGCCCTGGGCTCCGCCCACCAGCTCCTGGACGTGGGCAGCCGGAAGCAGATCTTCATGGATGATCACGTCATCCAGTCCATGGAGCCCGGTGTCTACCGGCTGATGAACCAGCCCCTGAAGTACCATGGGAATCCCGTCATTCGCCTGGACCAGGACTGGGAGCACAAGCTGGGCCTCTCTCATGCCGGCGACTGCGCCCAGATCTTCTGGGACCAGGACAGGAAGCTCTATCGCTTCTACGGCATGATGGTGAACTGGGACTGGTCGAAGAACTGGCTCTTCTATGCCGAATCCAAGGATGGCATCCATTGGAAGAAGCCTCCTCTGGGTCAGGTTGAGCTGGAAGGCCATGACACCAACTTCATCCGTCTCTCCTTTGGCAAGGACGCCTGGGCCAACACCGTCTTCAGGGACCCCAACGGCGGGTCCCAGGACCAGTACAAGATGATCTATTTCGAGGAGCGAGGAGAAAAGAAAGGCATGTATCCCGCCTACTCCTCCGACGGGCTTCACTGGAAGGCCTACGACGTGGATCGCCCAGCGGTCCCCTACTGGAGCGACACCAACAACAACTTGATGTGGGATCCGAAGAAAGAGAGGTACATCCTCTACCTCAGGACCTTCAACAAGCTGAGCCGCTGGATGGAGGCCGAATCCCTCTACCCCGAGGGGGCCAGGGTCCGTACGGCTGGCTTTGCTACCAGCACCGACTTTCTGAACTGGGACAGTCCACCCACCATCCGAGATGCAGATGATCGGTTCATTTTCTTTCATGCCGACGAGAAGGATCCGGTGGGGAGCCGTGACTTCTATACATTGGAAGTCCTGCCATATCTCGACGGTTATGTGGGCTTCACGTCCGTCTACCACAACATGATGGGCGTGGCCCCGGCCGCCATGGACACGGGCAATGCCCAGTCGCCCTGGATGGACAAGATGGATGTTCAGCTCCTCTGGAGCCGGGACGGGGAGCGCTTCCAGCGGATGGGACACCGGCGGGTCTTCATTCCCAACGGGCCCCCCGGAGCCTGGGACCAGGACCTGGTCTATTCCGTGCACGGCGGGATCGTCCGGGAGGACGTGGGAGAGGTCTGGCTCTACTACGAGGGATTCCAGGGACACCACTGGTTCTATCATCGCCAGGAGCCTCAGAAGGGTCAGGTGGGCCTGGCCATCCTCCGTCTGGACGGGTTCGTGGCCATCACGGGCAAAGGAGCCTTGACCACTCGACCCCTGCGATTCCAGGGGCGGGCGTTGGAGATCAACGCAACGGGAGTGGACAAGTACGTGGGACCGGACTACGGGACGGTTCGAGTGGAGGTTCTGGACGGCTCGACGGGGCAACCGGTGGCAGGCTTCACGAAGGACGACTCGGATCCCTTCGGCGGCGATGAGATCCGTCACACCGTATCCTGGAAAGGGAAGTCCGACCTGAAGACCCTGACGGGCAAGACGATCCAGCTCCGTTTCCACCTGGACAAGGCCAAGCTGTTTGCCTTCCAGTTCGTGGATTAGGTTTGTCTTTATGCGATCCGGTCTTCTGTAGCGGCCGCTCTATGAGCGGCCGGACCATGTGCGGGTTCGGCGAGCTGACGACGGGTAAAGGGTTCGGCCTTTCTGAGAAAGGCCGCTACAACCGGACGATAGAAAACGAGTCCAGGAGTTTCTTCATGAAAACATCTCGCAGACAACTGCTGAAGACGGCCGTGGCTACAGGGCTGCTGCCAGCCAACGTGCTCGCCGCTCCTCCCCGCCGGGCGGCAACCCGGCGCATGCGGGTCACCGCTTTTCCTCGCGCCGTTGGCAATGACCCCTCCCCGCTGTCAGAAGCAGCGCAGCGCCACGTGCTCCAAATGGGAGTGCGGGATATCAAGATCATCTCCAGATGGTTGCCGGGATATGTCCGCGACGGCGAGATCGACCTGGAAGAGCTCCTGCAGGTCAAGCGTCGTGCAGAGAGTGTCGGCCTCAAGATCGGAGCCTTCTATCTCAGGAAGGTGGACACGGCCAAAACCCTCCTGGACCGTCCCGGCTGGAAGGAAGAGCTGGAGAAGATCTGCCGCACCATCGAGCGTATGGACAAGGCCGGCATACCGGTTCTGGAGCACAGCCTCCTGCTGTCTCGCGTCATTCGCGACACCTTTAAGTTGCCTCTACCAGGCTATACCCACGTCAACGAGGGCAGGGGAGGTGCCCGGGTCAAACGGTTCGATGGACGGGGAACCGAGGAGCACGGTCGGCCTGCCGGATCCGTTTCGACGGACCAGCTGTAGGAGAGGATCACCCGCTTCCAGGAGCGCTGTATTCCAGTGGCCTCGGAAGCCCGAGTTCATGTGGCCTGCCATCCCGACGATCCGCCCTCGGCCCGCTACTGGGGTGTGAGCCAGGTCCTGAACAGCAAGGAAGGTTTGCAACGGCTTATCGACATCGTTCCCAGTGAGTACAACGGGATTCTGCTCTGCCTGGGGACCATGCAGGAGTCCGGGGCGGATGTCCTGGACCTGATTCGCCATTTTGGCCGTCAGCGGAAGATCTTCGATATAGACTTCCGGGCCGTGAAGGGTACGGTTCCCAACTACGACGAGGTGTTCCTGGACGAAGGGGATCTGGACATGTGGAAGGTGGTCCAGGTTTTGAGAGACGTGGGATATGAGTGGACCCTGGAACCGGACCACGTTCCAGGCATCACGGCAGAGACAAAGGGGGATCTCATCTCCTACGCGTGGGCCATCGCCTACATCAAGGCGTTGATCGCGGCGGCGTATGGGGAGAAGGTGTGACCCAAACTTGCCTTTGCCTTCGCCTCTGACAATTGTCTGACGTTCTGCCAGGCTTGTATCGGTGCCGCAACCCAGGGTTTCTGAACCCTGGGTTGTAGATGCATAACCACCGGAGCCAGGGGATATGAGTTCGCTTTCTTGGAGGTCGGGTATGGGTCGCCGTCTCAGGTTTGACTGGGAGGGAAAGAAGGGGTCGAGGGAGGACGAAGAGGAGCTTCGGTCGGGGGTGAAGGAGATCCCCGACCGATGTTCTATTTCGAGTGCTTCGAGCAGAGCTGTCAGTTTCCCGATAGGGCGTATGACCCCCAAAGTGCTTGGAGCCTTTGGGTATCGTAGCCGTCGTCCTTGAAGCTCAATCCTTTCGTTTGAGATTGCTGTTCCAGACCCAACGATCTAGTATTGCCACATAGACTTGGAGGCCCGCGTGATAGGGCAAACCATCTCCCACTACCAAATCACGGGGAAGCTGGGCGAGGGCGGCATGGGCGAGGTGTACCGTGCCACCGATACCAAGCAGTATGTTCTCGGTAACAGAGGTCATGGCCGGAGGCTTGTTGCTGCCAAAGGTACGAAGCCCGCCACACATTAGACGAACCGTAGAGAAGACTACAGAGCGTGGCAACTTCGCGCTTCAGAGCGCTCTCTTCGGCCCCATAGACTTCGCTTATCCCTCCTTCGCCGAGCTTGGCAATGACCTTCTAGGCAGTGTTGAACTCGGGAAAAGGGAAGCCCTTGCGGGCCTTCCCCTCCCACACCACCCGGCATACGGGTCCGTACGAAGGCGGTTCGAAATCAAGCCAGATAATCCGCGAAGATCTGTGCGATGTCGTCGTCCCTTAGGGGGGAACCGTTTCCGCCACTGACTGTAAATCTAGGTGTAACCGGAGGATTCGCGGAGCGCAGCACCATCAGGGCGCAGTATGTGTGCGGAAAGCGTAGAGCTTCGCTCCGTACATTAGCTCAAATCGCAGGCGGACCGGCCTGCTCGACAGCGTGCCAATATCAGAGTGCCCCTTACGCCAGGTCACCCTGCGGTCAGTCGAATTGGTGGTGTGGATGCGGTCGCAATCTTGCAGGGAAAAACCAGGAAGCGGCTTCCCAGATTCGTCTTGCACTTCGACCTGAACCAATCCAAGGGCTGAAGTTTCCACGTTGAGATGGAGTTCGTTTCCCGTGAAGGTCAACACAGGTGTTGTGAATTCACCCCCTGCATACTCCGCCTCTACCGCTGTGAATCCATCCTCGCGGAAGACCACACGCGACATCACATTGCGAAACTGGTGGCCTCCCTCCAGCATGAAGTGCCCGTCTGAAGCGACGTAGTACAGCCACATCTCGTCACCATGAAAGATCAGGCCTCGAACCGGGTAGAGTCCACCCTCGTCAAACTCACCCTTCTTACCTAACGCAATCAGGGGCTTGCGGTTATAGCGTTCCCAGTGGATGCCGTCGCGGCTGGCGGCAAACCCGATGTCGATCGGACCGGCATTGTAGACTTCCGTCCCTTCCTTACTATAATAGACGGTCAAGTCGTCGGCCAGGAACCAATCCTGGTAGTGAAGATAGCTGTTGGGAAACATGACATAGGCGTCCTGGGCATGCGGGTACTTGAGCACCTGCGGCATGTAAAAGTCCATGACGGCGACGCCATCCTTGATGGGATCAGCCTCATCCGGCTCCAGCACTATCTCTGCTTTTGAAAATGAGCTGAGGTCGTTCGTTGTTAATCGCCCGACACAGCGGATGTGATTCATTTGGCCGTGGCTTGGCGACTTATTGAAATAGGCCTGATGCTCGGGTGGGGGCTTCACGCGCTTGTTGATCCGGATATAGGCTACATACTGGCTCAGGCTTTGATCAAAAAAGGCCACGTTTTGGCTATCCATTCCGTATGGATACAGCACGGTGGACGGGAAGATCCCCGTGTGGAGCACTTTCCATTGCAGGCCGTCCGCCGAAGCAAAGACCTTGTTGTTATAACCACTGACGACCTTGTAGCGCTCTCGAGCCGGCGCTGAAGGGTCGGCAAAGACCACTCCAAAGGCACGCTCCCCGCTGCTGCTGTAAATACCGTAAGAGAAATTCCCGGCATCGAGGATCTCTGCTGTCGCCTCTTGCCACTCCACTCCGTTACCAGAGACGAATCGGAAGCCCTTAAAGACCCCGTCGTTCATCATGACCTGCTGGTAAGCCCAAAAGCGCGGGCCATCCGTGCAGGTTGTTGGCTTGCCGGGAACGATGCTGTACAGTCCGCTGACGATATTACGTTCTCCCGTCTTGCGGGGACGCTGCACGACTATCTTTACCTTGCTCTTCTCGGCCATGAAGCGGCCGTCAATAAAAATCTGGTTGAAGGTGCCGATCCCCAGCGGTTTAGCTTGGCCCGCCCAGCTAGTCCGCCCACCAATGGACAAAGCTAGGATGAGAAGTCCTGAAGTAACCGCAGAGCTGAGAAAGCGACAAGCAATCATATGGTTGATCTCAACTGGCAGATAACAGATCTGCCGTAAGCACGGTGGGCTTTCGTCGCTTTGAACCGACATTCCTCCATTCCTCATATCAGCCTCGGACGGACCTTCTTCGGGTCTCCGAGTGGTGAATGGTCAGAACCTATCAGCCCTCCAACCAAAGGAACAAGTTTTTTCCTCATGTTTCGGCTGAAAAGACCTTCAACTCGTGGGCTATCCAGGTATTCTTGTCAAAATCTGCTAATCGAGATACCTCTCCAGTTGCTCGATCAAAAACACCGGTTCCTAGGCCGTACTCCATCTCAATCGCTCGATCTGGGACAACATCTCGGCCTATATCTCCTTGCTTACCGCGACCTCCACCATCTGAAAGGTGATGATCCGGCTATGCCGAACCACCTTCGCTCCGATCTTGATCAGCTTAGTCCGAAGGCTGCTCAGGATTCCTGCCTCACAGACCGGCCTGATGGCTAAGTGCCTCTGCCTACAACGGAATATGAGAACAAATGCTTACTCCAATGTGGGAGGGTTGATAGGCTGCGACCATTCCACACCGGGAAAACGAAGGAATTTATATCGGAAGTTGATATGAGGAATGTCGGTTTTCAACCCACTCCAACTAATAAGGAGGCACCAATGAGAAAACTATTGACCACCTTCTGTATTTTCACTCTCGCGTTTGCCTTTGCGGCAGCAGATCAGATTAAACTCAAAGGCGAATTGAGCGATGGAACTCCAATTCGAATGTCTTTCAACACCAATAATTGGATGGACGCCAAGGTAGTCATTGGAGACCTCAGGTTTCCTCATGTACAGCGGCTGGATATTGGAGCCTCTGGTACACAGATAAGGGGCAACAAACTCGAATTCGAGGTGACTCGTGTTGGATACACCATAACCAACATCCTCACGGTCATTATTCAACTGGAAGCCCTTGCCTGTGATGCCCCAAACAACACACAGGTGATTATTAACGAGAATAATGTAACCACCCTCAACGAGTGTGTGACGCTGACCGGCTTTTAGGAAAGTTGATATAAGAAATCACTGCTGTCCGGTTTAGATTGTAGAGATCGTCTATAAGTTACATGGGTATAGTAGGTTGCGACGAGGAAGGGGTGTGACGCATTTGAATTTTCGTGGCTTCTCCTTGGCCCCGTACCCAGACGGTCAGAGGCGTAGTCCAGTCTCTGGCCATGAACCCAAGACGAACGATTTTTGCCCAGCTGATGGAGGGGATTCACCGGGAACAGTTCCAGCGCTGTGTCGAGCGTTACGGAGGAGACCGCCGGGTGCGCCGCTTCTCGTGCCGGAACCAGTTTCTGGCCATGGCCTTCGCGCAGTTGACGTACCGGGAGAGCTTGCGGGACATCGAGGCCTGCCTGCGCTCCCGAAGCGAGCTGCTCTATTCGCTGGGATTTCGCGGGGAGGTGGCCCGCAGCACCCTGGCCGAAGCCAACGAAACACGGGACTGGCGTATCTACGCCGACTTGGCGCAGAAGCTCATTGTCAAAGCCAGACGCCTGTATGCCAACGAGCAACTCGGTCTGGAGCTGGGGGAGACAGTCTATGCCTTCGACTCGACCACCATCGACCTGTGCTTGAGCTTGTTTCCCTGGGCCCACTTTCGCAAGCGCAAGGGCGCCATCAAACTGCACACCCTGCTGGACTTGCGGGGTCCGATCCCCACCGTCATCGAGATCACCCAGGGAAAGTGCCACGACGTCAACCTGTTGGATTCCCTCGTCATCGAGCCCGGTGCCTTTTACGTCATGGACCGGGGTTATCTCGACTTTGCTCGTCTGCATGTCGTTCATCAAGCTTGCGCCTACTTTGTGATTCGGGCCAAGAAGAATCTCCGCTTTACTCGCTACACCTCTCGAGCACGGACCGATCAGCCCGGAGTTCGCAGCGATCACACCGGGCGCTTGGCCTTGCCAAAATCTCGGCAAGACTATCCAGAGCACTTGCGAAGAGTTCGCTTCTTCGACGCTCCCACCAACAAATCTCTCGTCTTCCTGACGAACAATTTCACCCTTCCGGCCCTCAGCGTCGCCTCCCTCTACAAACTCCGCTGGCAGGTGGAGCTGTTCTTCAAGTGGATCAAGCAGCACCTGCGAATCAAGACCTTCTACGGCACCTCCGACAATGCCGTTCGCACCCAGATCTGGATTGCTGTCTGCGTTTACCTCCTCATCGCAATCCTGAAAAAGGAACTCAAGCTTCCCCAAAGTCTACACAGTATTCTGCAGGTTTTGAGCGTGACCGCATTCGAGAAAGTTCCCATTTATCAACTACTTATGAGACCTAGCTTGCAGGAAGCCCACAGTCCTAGCTCTAACCAGTTGACTCTATGGGACTTATAACCGGACACTAGTGATAAGAAATGTGGAATTAGGAGGGTTTTGAGTTCTAATGTGGCGCGATTCCGACATGATCGAGGGCACTGGCCAATGACCGCTTTTGGCCGTTCATTCGTCGTTTCCGTGGAGAATTCGAACGTCCGCTTTTAGGTGTTGCCAGTCCTTCGTTCAGACGTTTCCGGGCAAGATCTGAGTGACCGGTTGTAGGCGAAAGCCGCCGTTCGATTTCGATCAAATCGGACGCTGTCTTAGGATCGGGTGTGAGTGCTTCCCCATCACGGCTGGGCGGCCGCAATCTACTCCGCATCCCACTGTCTTCCGAATGCCTCCCCACTGCGGTTCCTGATCCTTCTTGAACTCTTGGGTTTCTGATTGGCAGAAAACTCGGAAAATTGTGGGCAAGAATAGCCCCATTTTTTTACCTGCTCCAAAATTTAGGTTAAGAATCATAAATTAGGGGCAGATTCCACTGGAACTGAACCTATCCTCTGTGAGTGTTCGTGTGAGAACGTTTGACTCCGCAGGATCCCCCACGATGTGGGTTAGACTATGCTCTTGAGCGGTGAGCTCCTCTCAGTGCGTCTTCCTAGGATACCCGCTTGGAAAAAAGGGGACCACGATGCAGTCAGTGCTAAGCGGCCAAATCGATAGGATCTAACTCTGGGGGTGCCTTTGGAATAGGTCTCCAGACCAGGAAAGAGCCGCCACCCCAGTTTCAAGAGCGGAACACATTTAGGTTCAAGAGCTTAGGAGAAATCCTTGCCTCATCGCTATTTCACACCGATCGCCGTACCGTGCTAAACTTAAATAGCATATTTGGGTTCTGCTTGGGTTCTGGCGTTTCGGGGTCTTCTCCGTTTCAGTGAGAGTGACGTAAGCAGAATACACTTGTGCTGAGATAGGCCGCGAATCAGCAAGTGTTACGTAAGAGGAGAGTCAGGAGGACAGTGGAGCCGAAGGGAGATAGAGCCTCCTTCTTTTAACTCCCTTCCAAAAAAGACCCAGTGTGTGGCTTTGTCTCACAGAAGCGCCACTGTCCCCCTGACTCTCCTCGTGCCAATGCAGAGGAGTGGCTCCTTTGGACTCTCGGTAAACGAAAAGAAAACCGCTCCTCTCGTTGCCTCATTCTGGGGCAAGGTGAAACTCAGGCAAGTCAGTTTAATACGAATCTTTCATGCAACGGACAGGCAATGTCAAGAGATTCTGTGGGAGAGAAGACGAGAGCGGTTACTGGAGCGCGGTGAGGATGGAAAACTCACTCGCCTTTGTGAATTCCCCATTTTCGCCCTCACGGCAACCATCTGATTTTCTCGATTCCAGCAAAGCGTTACCTTCAGAGGATTCAGACAGAGGATTCAGAGTTGACGAGCTGACCAGCGGCAAAAGCCCGAGTTCCTGACGACAGCTCTCTTGCAGAAGGGACAATTCAGCCAAAGAGTGACCCTGCTTCGGATAGACAAGCCTTCCGTCTTTGATCCTTACAAACTGACGTGTGGACCTCAAGCCGTGCCGGCCACGAAAAGGGGCCAAGCATCTCCCCAGGCCTTAACGGATGCGAGGCAGGAAAACGCTTTCCATCCTTCAGCGCTGGAGTCCAAGCTCACATCTCGCGCAAAATGTGCCGCTACAGTGCGTCGCTTTTGTCGGCGGAGAGACCCCTGCGGCGATCATCACTCGATGAAGCGCGGCCACTGTTTCGGGCGCAAACTTGAAATTCCCGAATCTGTGACCCTCGGCGAGCAATAACGGCGTCCATCCATACTTGTTTTTCTGATTCCAGATTTCGATCTTGGCCCCCTTGTTGGCGAGCAACTGCACGACCTTCGGGAGGTTCTTGTAGGCGGCGCCGTGCATGGCGGTTTCACCGTTGTCGTCGACCGCATTGACGTCGGCGCCGAGATCCAATAGCAGGTTCACCGCCTCCAACACTTCGGGCTCGGTTCCGGCTACCTCGCCGGGAGAACTGATTCCAACTCCGGCCGCCGCCATCAAAGGCGTGCAGTTCTCTGCATTCGGCAGCAGCGGATCAGCACCCAGAGCGGCCAGAGTACGCATGAGCGGGGGGTCCGCGGTTAGGGAAGCCAGTAGGAAGGGCGTTGCGCCGACCCTGCTGATTTTGCCTTTTCCCGACATTCCCTTTTCCCGCCCCGTCTCCAGCTTTGCGTTGACGTCCGCTCCCTGTGCCACAAGCTCCCTCACGAATTGGAGACTGCTCATATTTCCGGACCCCTGCGGTGCAGGGTCCCCGCTGTCGCCGCGGCCCGGCTTACGGACCCAGGTAATCGTGTGGAGCGCCGTAAAACCGGAGCGTTGGTCATTCGGATCTGCGCCGGCCTCCAGCAGGGCGGCCGCGAGCTCGAAATGCCCGTTCTCAACTGCCAGGATAAGCGGACTGGAGCCTTCCTTGGGGCCACGGTAATGATGGAAATTATAGGCAAGTGGTTTCGGTCCGGGCTGGACGGTCTGGTTCACGTCGCCCCCCGCCTTCAGCAATGTCTGAACAACGCCGCTGCGGCCTTCCCGCACGGCAAAGAACAGAGGCGTAAACCCGGAGTCCGGCAAAGGGGTACGGAAATCCGCTCCGGCCTGGATGAGTTCCGCTACAACCTCCACGTGACCTTCCGCCGCCGCCCACATCAGGGCCGTCTGTCCCCGTCCTACCTTAGCGCCAACGTCGGCGCCGCGGGAAAGCAACGCCTTAACAGGCCCGGGTTTGCCCGTACGGGCGGCTGTCATCAAGGCAGTTTCCCCTCCGCGAAGGGCAGTGTTGGGGTCAGATCCGACGTCCAATAGGAACTCGACCATGGCGACGTTCCCGTTCGTGCAGGCCAGAGAGAGAGGCGTCACGCCATATCGGTTGGTAGCAGTCACGTCGGCGCCGCCACGCAGCAGCAGTTTCATCGTCTCCAGATCGTCCTGGTACGCCGCCCAGTGCAGGGCCGTCATCCCATCGACCTGGGGTGCGTTTACGTCGATGCCGTGTTGGAGCAGGGTGCGAATGCTGGCCCTATCCATCTTCTCCGCGGCATCCGCCAGCGGCGCGTCCGAACCGGCCGCGATAAGCGTTGTTACGGAAAGCAACGGAACTATCAGCCATTTCTCGAACGCTCCTGGGCACATCAGAGTTGCCTCCTCATCCTGTCAGAGAAATCGGTTCGTGCAGGGTGTCGAGCTTTCCCGTGCTATCGGCGAAGGAATCGAGATGGACTCCCACGCTGTCGAGCAAAGTCAGATGAAGATTGGCCATCGGCGTCGGTTCTGTATACTTGATGTGACGTCCCCCCTTGACCTTGCCCGCCCCACCGCCGGCGACAAGAATCGGTAGATCTACGTGGTCGTGCACGTTGGGATTGCCCATCCCGCTGCCATACAGGTAGAGCACGTGCTCCAGCAGAGAGCCGTTGCCCTCCGGCGTGGACTTCAGCTTCTCGAGAAAATAAGTGAACAGCGACACGTGGAACCGATTGATCTTGGCAATCTTCGCAATCTTTTCCGGGTCGTTGCCATGATGCGAAGTCGGGTGATGCGGATCGGGAACACCGATTTCGGGATAAGTTCTGGTGCTTGTTTCGCGAGCGAGCTGAAACGTAATCACCCTGGTGATATCTCCTTGCAGAGCCAACACCTGCAGGTCGAACATCAACCGCGCGTGGTCGGCGTAGGCGGCCGGCACGTTCAGCGGACGATCTAGATCCGGCAGCCGGTCGTTTGCTGTCTGCGCCTCGGCCTTCTGAATACGGCGCTCCACCTCACGCACGCTTTCCAGATACTGGCTTACCTTGGTGCGATCGTCTGGACCGAGCTTCCTCTGCAAGCGAGCGATGTCTTCACGAACCCGATCGAGAAGGCTGGCCCTTCCCCGTAGCACGGCGCGCCGGTCCTCCCTGCTCCCGCCCTCGCCGAACAGGCTCTCAAAAACGATCCGCGGGTGAGCCTCGGCCGGGAGCGGCGTGGTCGGCGACGACCACGAGAGACTGTTCTGGTAGACGCACGCAAAGCCGTTGTCGCACTGACCAACCGTCTCGATTAGGTCCATCCCCATCTCGAGCGACGGTAGTTGCGTTTCCTGGCCGATCTGCTTGGCAGCGATTTGATCAACCGTCGTTCCCAGGTAGTAGTCGGTGCTTTCGGTCATCTTCGCCTTGGCCGCGCTCAGGAAACCGGAGTTGGAGGTCGCATGGGTTCCGGGATAGGAGTTTCTCAGCTCCAGGTTGGTAATGACCGTGACCTGATCGATCACCGGGGCCAGCGGGCGGAGCGTAGGAGAAAGCTCGGTGAGTGCGCCGCCCTCCCCGGAAGGCGTCCAGCGGGAACCATCGCATCCCATCGGCATGTAGACAAAACCCAAGCGAAGCGCGGGGTGTGCGGGCGTCCTGGCCAGGGCGGTCATGGAAGGAACCATAGCATCCAGTAACGGCAGTGCCAGGGTGGCACCCACACCTCTCAAGAACGTTCGGCGAGGTAATGATTTCTTCGAGATAATCATGGTGATTTCCTCATTTGAAAGGGCGCGCTATTGACGACTCCGAGTATAAGCGACGAAAAGCGGTAGTTGTGGCGGCCTGCGTCGCGTACGATCCGGCGGATCGCTGGGGCGTCATAGGTCTCGACTCCCCGCCCAATAGCAAAAGTCAGAAGTTTTTCAGACAAGGTCCCCACGAGCATCTCCGGACGGCGAAGCAAAGCCTGCTCGAGTCCCGAGACATCCGCGAACTTGCTGCCGTCAGGAAGACCTCCGGAAGCGTCGATCGGCACCCCTTCTTCGACGCTTCGCCAGCGGCCCACCGCGTCGAAGTTCTCGAGCGAAAAGCCCACCGGATCCATCAGGTTGTGGCAGCTGGCGCAGGCCGGATTGTCGCGGTGCTCGGCCAATCGGTCGCGAACCGAGAGGCTCCCATCCACCGTATTGTCCTCCAGCGCCGGTACGTTCGGCGGCTGCGGGGGTGGAGGCACCCCGAGAATATTGTCGAGGATCCACTTGCCGCGAATGACCGGGGAGGTCCGAGTAGCATAGGAAGTCACCGTCAAGATGCTTCCGTGGCGAAGCAGCCCGCCTCGCTTGCTGTCCTCACCCAGCGCAATCCGCCGGAAGCGGCTGCCGTAGACATGCGGGATGTCGTAATGTTTGGCGAGGCGCTCGTTCACGAACGTGTAGTTCGCTCTCAGCAGGTCGAGCACACTACGATCCTGGCGGATGATGCTGTCGAAGAAGAGTTCCGTTTCCTGCCGAAAGGCCTGCCGAAGATTGTCATCGAAGTCTGGGAACAAACGCATGTCCGGACTCGCCGATGCCAGATTGCGCAAGTGCAACCACTGCGAGGCAAAGTTGGTCACCAAGCTCCGCGAACGGGGGTCGCCCAGGAGTCGCCCCACCTGTTGCTCGAGCACCGCGGGCTTCTTGAGCTCCCGCCGAATGGCCAGATCGAGTAGCTCGTCGTCCGGAATACTGCTCCACAGGAAAAATGACAGCCGGGACGCCAGCTCCAGATCGCTGATGCGATAGGCCGCGTTCGGCGCGACACCGGCAGGATCTTGCTCGATGCGAAACAGGAATTCCGGATTCACCAGGACCCCAGTCAAGGCCTTTTCTATCCCCGCCTCAAACCCGTCCAGCGCCCGGGCTTCGCGGTACAACTCCATCGGCCCTTGAAGGTCCGCATCCGTAACGGGCCGCCGATAGGCCCGGCGCATCAGTGTGGAAAGGATGCGTTTGGCGCACCCTCTGTCTTCTTCCGGATCTGCCGGATCGCAAACAAAGATCCGACGGCGGCTGGGCGTGTCTCCTGGACCCTTCACCGCATAAGGGCCGGTGATGGAGATCTGGTATACGGCCGGCTGGATTCGGGGATGCCGGTGATAATTGAAGTGCGCGTGGAACGGCTGACGTCCGCTTTCGAGCAGCTCTGAAGGATCCTTGAGAAACGTCACTCCGATCGTGTGAGGACCGGCTGTCACCGGAATGCGGACCTTGAGATGCTGGTCTACGTTTTGGTGGGATGGCTGATAAGCTTCGCTGAATTCGGCCTCGTGTTGGGGGGGCGTGACCGGGAACAACCGCACCCGCTCCCGATCCAACAGCAGCTCCAACTCGTGAGACTCGGTCAAGCCCTCGACGTGCTCGTTGCGGTCTCGCGCCAAACGGATCTGGATCTCGTACTCGCCGTCGACCAGGAAGGTATGGGGAACCAATGCTCCACCGCGGGTGCCGAGGGGGAGCCCGTCGAAGTGCTCTTCCTGGGTAATGTCCGGCCGAATCCGGATGGTAGAGCCGCCTGGAGAACGTCCAGGTCGCCCCAGCGCCAACTGGGTGATCTTCTGCGCCGCTGAAATATAGCGATTCAATAAGGTCGGGGAGAGATCTCCGACCGTTACATTGTCAAAGCCATGACTGGACGAATCGCTCGGCAATAGGGAAGCAACGTCGACATCCAGCGCCAGAAGGTCACGGATGACGTTCTGGTATTCGGTTCGGTTGAGCCGTCGAAACGTATCCGTTCGGCCGGGATCGGGCTCCGTAGCGGCCGCGCTATCCAGCGAGGCCACCAGCGAGCCGACCACCACATCATAGGTGCGCTGGTCCGGGCGTGGCATTCCAAGTGGTGGCATCTGACGTCCGCGAAGCTTCCGGACGACCCTCTCCCATATCTCGGGGGCTTCGTCCACGTTGTGCACACTGAGCGTGGTGAGCGCGAGTCCGCCTTTTCTCAGGCTGTCGTTGTGGCAAGAAGCACAGTACTTGTCGATGAGGGCGCGATGGGGTGCTGATGCATCGGTTGAGGTTTGCTGCGCCTCCAACGCAAGGCAAGAACGGCCGACAACGAACAAAGCCGCCAGCTGCCAGAAGATCCAAGCTGTTCTACTGTTTTTCATCAGCCCTCCCCAACAGGGAATGCTCTCGCAAGCATATATTCACCAGGGCCATAGGCACAACTACGAGTACTTCAGGGGGCTCCTCCTGCCTTGATCTCGCCTCACAAACCCCATCTGCAAACCCGTCATAACCTGTGTGACAGCGTATTAGAGAGCATCGAGTTCCTCGATCATCCGGACTAACAGCTCCATCGGCAGGCCCACTACATTGGACTCGCTGCCGGCAACGATTTGGATCCAGTCCAGCCGATCCTGGAAACCGAAGGCGCCGGCTTTACCCCGCCAGGCATTCGAGCCGAGGTAGGTCTCAAGCTGCTCGTCTGAAATAGGCTCCATGAGAAGTTTCGTGACATCTGTCTTGACGAGCGCAGTATCATCCGGGCGCCTCCACAAGCAGAGGCCACTGAAGACATGATGTGTCCGCCCCCGCAGGAACTGGAGCATCTGGGAGGCATGCTGACGACCGGTCGGTTTACCCAGAATGCGACCGTGACATTCGACAAGCGTATCGCAGCCTAGAACAATTCCTTCCTCGACTCGGCGGGCTACGTCGGCGGCCTTTTGATAGGCCAACCGAGCAACGAGTTCCTCCGTCGTCTCCCGATCGCGGCTCCCCTCTTCAGCACTTTCGGCAGGGAAAATGACTTCAAACTCATATCCGGCCTGGGTTAACAACCATCGGCGACGCGGTGACTGACTAGCCAAGACCAGGTTGGCGGGCTGTTCTGGCATGTTGCTGATCAATGTTGCTCAAACTGCAAGGAGGAATCAATAGGATCGGCGAGCTGATCTGGAACTTCATTCGGTAGGAGCGACGCAAATTGAGACTCATCCGAGGGGCCCGGACTGCCGATATAGATCTTGAATGGAGTAGTCTTTTTCTTAGGGTGAAGAAACAGGGCAAAGGAAAGTTCGATGAATCCATTTGTACAAGAGCGATTGAAGAATTGTCAGACGCTTCCCAGCCTTCCTGGGGTAGCGGTTCAAATCCTCCAACTCTGTGAAGGCGAGCATCCGGACCTCACTAGAATGACGCAAGTCATCAGCCAGGATCCTGCTCTAACCGTTCATGTTCTGAAATTGGTGAACTCGCCCTTCTACGGACTCCGGCGCGAGGTTCATACGATCAGCCACGCACTCTCGCTTCTGGGGGCAAACTCAGTACGTACCCTTGCCCTGAGCTTTTCACTGGTCCAAGGGTTGCGACGAGACGACTCCGAAGGAAGTGAGCTACCCAACTACTGGCGTCGCTCCCTCACCTGCGGGGTGGCCTCACGCGTCCTGGGCGAGTGGGCACAGATGCCGCAGAAGGAGGAACTGTTTCTTGTCAGTCTGCTACAGGACGTGGGGATGCTGGCTCTGAGAGAAGCCTTTCCGGAAAGCTACACAAAGTTGGTCAACGACTCAGGAGGCAACCATGAAACGCTGCTCGAGCTCGAAAGGGAGGAGTTCGAATGTGACCACGGAGAGGTGAGCAGCTGGTTGGCTCGGCAGTGGCACCTTCCCG
This sequence comes from Acidobacteriota bacterium, assembly GCA_965218775.1. GTDB lineage: Bacteria > Acidobacteriota > UBA6911 > RPQK01 > JAJDTT01 > CAUZIZ01. Next base: position 674,480 of record CBDCLS010000004.1, read on the forward strand.
AGATCTTCGAGCTGGCTCTGCGCTTCAGTCATGATCCGGACCCGGCCAGGGTCCCTCAGGGGTCGCGTGAGTTCATCAAATTCGTGGCCCTTTCGGCTCTTATATCCGACATCTTCATGGGCGAGGACACCGTAGGCGCAACCAATCGGGCCAAGGATGCCGTCTCTGAGTCCACGCAAATGAGCGGCGAGGATTTCCAAACCATTCTGACGAGGATCGCGGAGACTCAGCAAGAGATCTCGAATGTCTTCCAGATCAACCTGGGCAGCGCAGAAGCGACCAAGAGCATCCTGGACCAGGCAAATCAGGCGTTGGCGACCTTGAGCATGGAAACCGTTCGATATGCCTACGAGGCCAGTGTCAAGGCTGAGGGACTGGCCAGCCGAAACCAGCAGTTAAAGGAGCTGGCAGAGCGTGACGCGCTGACAGGGCTCTACAATCGTGCCCACCTGGATCGGATTCTGGAAAAGGAATTCGAGTGGACGAAGGAGCGCGGCATCCCTATGAGCCTCGTGTTCTGTGATATCGACAACTTCAAGAAGATCAACGATGAGTATGGCCATCAGGCGGGAGACTCGATCCTGGCAGGAGTGGCTAAAACGGTTTCGGATCAGACCCGCAAGATGGACACATTGACTCGGTTCGGTGGAGAAGAACTCGTTCTACTTCTTCCCAATACGGACGAATCCGGTGCGGGGGTGATCAGTGAACGAATTTGCGGGGCCGTCGCCAGGGAAACCCGCGGCCTTGCATCGGGGAAGCCCCTTCGCGTGACTGTTTCCCTGGGATACGCCACCCAATCGCCGGAGAGGCAGTTCGACAGTACCACAGAGTTACTGCGGGCAGCCGACCAAGCCCTCTTCCAGGCCAAGAGCGCAGGCAAGAACAGAGCAGTGGCGTTCTCGTCCTCTAATTCTTCGAGCCTGAAAACTCTCGAGGCCGGATTCTCAGACTCCCACCCGCACGAATCACCACTCCTGCCGATAAACGGTCACCCTCATTCCGACCTGCGACCGTCATAGCGAGCGAGTCAGAGCGCGGACTCAAGAGATATTCGATAGCAGCAAGCAGCTTCCCGGACGCTAAACGTACGACAATTGTCTGGGTGCCCCGGCCTATGGTTGCGGCGTGCGACCAGCTCCTGCCGCCATCGGATGATTCGAGCAGCCAGCTAAAATAGCCTCGCTTCTTCGTTGGCATGTCCTGGTCATCGTAGATCGGAAAGTACCCGCCGTAGGCGTTCATCATCAACTTGCCTGGAGACGACTCGAAGAGTCTCCCGTAGGGGAAAAGCCACTCATAGGGTGCGGGATCGAGAAGAGTGGGCTGGCTCCAGCTCTGACCTTTGTCCTGCGACCACATCAAGTAGGCGAGAGCAGTTTCGTCTTTCAGGTCTTTCCGGACGAAACCCAGCAGGATATCACCCTCAGGTAGCGTCGCAAGCATTTGAATCCGATCGTTATCGGGGGAATCAAACACCGAGCGAGGTTCACTCCAAGTCAGCCCATTGTCGAGGGATTCGACCAGCGAGACGCTGTTGGCCCTGGCAAACCCCGTCCTGGCTCCTACCAGTAGGTGCCTCGGGCCCACCCGAGTCACCTTGGGCGCATGCCCTTTGGGGCACACGACAACCCTTTTTCCAAATCTCCAATCGAGGCTCAGAAGAGTTCATTGCTAGAACGCTTGAGAAAAGAAGGAGGCCAATGACAGCGAGCATGCGGGTGAACATTCAGACCTGGCCGAGATCTTCAAGCTTATACCGAAGCAATTGTCGATCTGGACTGCAGCCACAGAGACTCGAGAGCACTGACGATCCTGCGCAGAGCAGCTGGAGGGTCGACTGGACCTTCTCCTACGAGCGACTCAGGGAAGGATAGCCGGTAACGACGACCCTGACTTCGGCGGACCTCCCCTGCGAGCTTAACGGTAGCCCCCTCGAATCGCAAAAGGAACTCGACGGCGGCACCGAATGCCAACCGAGGTTCCTTGCCCGAATCGAACTCGATCAACATTCCACAAAAGCCAATGTCGAGCGGACGTGGCAACCAGACCTTCTTGTCTTTTGTGACAAGTTTGACACCAAGTCCAGTATCTTCAAGATCGCGCAACGGAACGCAGAGAAGTCCTTGATCTGCTTCGTTCGGGTCAGCTTTCGGCTTGGCGCCCCTTTTTCGTCTAATCGCCATCAGGATTATGCCTCGAATTGGTGGCTTGTGCACACCTGGTGTTATCTCGGGAGTTGGCGTGATCCACTCGGAGATTTGCCTTACGGGAAAGCACGGCGCAAACCACATTCAGGATCGGAACTGATTCCAAAGAAACGTCGTTCATCCTACACGAGGCCCCTGAATAGGATTCCTCGTCCCGAACCAAACCCGGAAGATTGAATGAGTCAGGGTGACGGCTGCGGGGTCTCGAAGACCGTATCCAGCGCTGAATGTTCCCGCCAGAGAAGGGCGAAACGATCGGCAGGAAACGGGCGAAGGCAAGGGCACGGGCAAAGGCAAGGACAAGGATAAGAAGGGAGCCGACCAAACTGGTGATGGCTAGTACAGCGTTCTGTAAATACCGATACGTTTGCAGATGGGGCTTGCGAGGCGAGATCAAGGCAGGAGGAGGAAGACGATGCTTGGCCATCTTCGACGACGACCCACACAGAGATCGTCCGCAACCCCCATCTGCCCTACGGGTGGCGACGGGACGCGCCGATTTCTTTGTCGCGCCTCCTCCAAGATTCGAGGCATCGAGTTCGGCGTCGCTTCGCGAACTCAACCCGTCGCGCTCGCCACAAACGTATCGGTATTTACAGAACGCTGTACTAGGGATAGATCAGGAGCGACTCCGGGCCACCCGAGGCTACCTCGGGGTGATTCCGACGGATAAAGGTAAGGTACGTCTCTGCGTCCGATTTTTTCTCGAGATGATAGCGGACATCTGAGTCCAGGACTTCCAGGCAAGCTAGGATATCAGCAGTCCGGAGCCCCATTGCACTCCATTCGGGATCCTGGCGCAGACGCTCGAGTGCCTCATGCAGAGACCGCGACAGCGCCTGTACGATCGGATTCGAGGATTCGTGTTGATAGATGATTCCCTTGCGCTCGGTCTCGTAGGTCTCACCCAGGAGGGCTACAGCCTCCAACACGTGCTGGTCCCGAAATGAAGTGAGGTCTTCGCCGTAAGCGATGATCTGCTTTTCCAATTCTTCGATGAGTGGCTTGAATCGCTGCAGACTTTCGTACAATCTCTGCTGGCGAACAGGATCATCCTGGTGTTGCAGCTGATTGATGTATTTCTTGACTGACTGATAGCTTTGCCCCGACGTCAGGTAGGTACAGTCTGAGGGGCAGGCCACTTCTACAACTCGCTTCTCGCCACAGCACTGAGCGCAAATCTCTCTCTGTTTCGCAGGGCAGAACCGCTTCCCCTTCCTCCTACCACAGAGAATACACTTCATCGGTTTTCTTCGACTTTGGAACTGAATAAACGATTCAAACTGGCCTTCCTCATACTCCTGATTCTCCCTGATTGTGCTTTTCCTGAGTATAACCGATGCGGCATCAACTCTCTTTTTCGGAGACACTCCTCATCTATATCCATCCGGCAGTAGTGTCCCAACGTTTGGGACTCTAATCTCTGTAAAGTATTAATGAGCAATATGTTAGAGAAGATAATAGGTGTTTCCGACTTGAAAGTGAGTGTATGCTCACGCCCTTCAGTTCATAAGGAGGGCGGGCATGTACACGGGCACGACGATCTTTTCTCAGGTGATGCGGCATCTTCCCTGGCATCGTTTTCATCGCATTGTTCAGCACTACCGAGGCGACTACAAGGTCAAGTCATTCCGTTGTGCCGACCATTACCGGGTCATGGCATTTGCGCAGTTGACCTATCGCGAGAGCTTGCGCGATATCGAAGCCTGCCTACGGGCCATGAGATCCAAGCTCTTCCACATGGGCATTCGCTCCACGGTCTCCCGCAACAATCTGTCCAATGCCAACGAGAGGCGAGACTGGCGCATCTATGCCGAGTTTGCCGAAGTGCTCATCGCCGAAGCGCGCAGCCTTTACACCGACGAGGACCTGGGAGTCGACCTGGACGCGACCGTCTATGCCTTGGATTCCACGACCATCGACCTGTGCCTCTCGGTCTTCCCCTGGGCGCGCTTCCGCCGCACCAAGGGGGCGATCAAACTGCATACCTTACTCAACCTGCACGGCGCCATTCCCGAATTTGTTCTGATCTCGGACGGGAAACTGCACGATGTCAACGCCTTGGACCACCTGATGCCTTGTCCCGGTGCCTACTACATCATGGATCGCGGATACCTGGATTTCGGGCGCCTGTACCGACTCCATACCGCTCGGTCGTTGTTCGTGACCCGCGCCAAGGCCAACTTCAAGTTCCGCCGCCGCTACTCCCATGCGGTGGACAGAACGACCGGACTAGTCTGCGACCAAACTGTCCTGCTGAGCACCTTCTATCCGGCCAAGGCCTACCCCGAACCTTTGCGTCGTATCAAGTTCTTCGACGTCACCACCGACCTGCGGCTCGTATTCCTCACCAACGACTTTGCTTCTCCCGCTCTGACCATTGCCCAGCTCTACAAGCTCCGCTGGCAGATCGAACTGTTCTTCAAATGGATCAAACAGCATCTCCGCATCAAGGCCTTTTACGGCACCAGTCCCAATGCCGTGAAAACACAAATCTGGATCGCCCTCAGCACCTACCTGCTCATCGCCATCATTCGCAAGCGTCTCTATCTCGAGTTGCCGCTCTACACAATTCTCCAGGTCCTGAGCGTCTCGCTCTTCGAGAAAACCCCCATTTTACAGGCCTTTCAGGACATGGACTACATTACTCAGAATAGTGACATTCATAAACAGTTGATATTATTCGACTAACGCTGGGACACTACTGTCCATCCGGTTTGAGGAAGGATATAATATTGGAAGTCATGGAAAAGCGGTTCTTTACGCTGGAGGAGGCACGAAAGCTTCTTCCCTCGATCAACGATTGGATGGGAACAGCGAGGTCCCTTGCCAGTTGTCTGGACCGCTACCGAGAAGCAGTTGCGGAGCTTGCCGAGAACGCTCAGATGAACCGGGGTGGCCCTGAGGGAACCGCTTACTTCACAGACCTGATCCGGCTTCAGAACTGCCTGGTCCAGATCCAGGACAGCGGATGTGTGGTGAAGAGCATCGAGGAGGGTCTAGTGGACTTTCCCCATCTCAAGAATGGTCGTGAAGTCTACTTGTGCTGGAGGTACGGCGAAGATGACATTCGCTTCTGGCATGAGGTTGACGCGGGATTCTCAGGACGAAATCCGATCTCTGAGAAAGGGAAAAGAGATGACTAACGGCCACACTAAAGGCTATTCCCTGCTTGCAGTATTGATTCTAAGCTGGGCAATGGCCTGTTCCAAGGGTACAGAGGAACCCCAACAACAGCCTCCCGTATCGAATTCGAGCCCCCCGTCCAGTCTCGGGGATCTCACCTTTGCCGCTCCTTCGGAGTGGATAGAGGAATCACCATCCTCGCCCATGCGCAGGGCTCAGTACCGTCTTCCCCGAGCAGCAGGCGACGCCGAAGATGCTGAGCTGGTTGTCTTCCACTTTCCTGGTCAGGGGGGATCAGTGCAAGCCAACATGGATCGCTGGGTAGGTCAGTTCAGCAATGAAGATGGATCGGCCGCCGCTGATAGCGCCAAGATCTCCAAGAGGGAATCAGGCAAGGTTCCTCTGACCATACTCGACGTAGAAGGTACGTATAGCCCCTCCGGTGGTCCCATGATGCAGCGCGGGAGTCCAAAACCCAATCACCGGATGTTGGCGGCTATCGCGGAAACTTCATCCGGCCCCTGGTTTTTCAAGCTGACCGGGCAGAAGGGCACCATTGAGAAGTGGGAAGCAGGATTCTTCGCATTCCTCGATTCGATTCAACCCAATTAGCGCGACCTAATGGACTCTTCAGGTATTGCAGCCCACTAATTCCTTCGGGCCAGAAGGCGCACCTGGGGAAGACGCTCCTCGATAAGCTTTTTTACTTTTGCGTCCTGGCTGTTTTCCACGAAGAATTCGAGATCTTCGAGGGCTCCTGAATACTGCTCCAGGTCCAGCCTCACCAACCCTCTTTCCAGGATCTCCGGCAGTGCTTCCTCCAGCAAGGGGAGACGTCGATCCAGAATCTCCAGAAGTAGCGGATTGTTGCCCGAGCGGCGGTAGGCTTGTTTGAGATTCATCAGCATCCTCAATACGACCGCCCGGTTCGAGGTTGGGTCCAGAAAATCCTGTTCGAACTCTACTTGTCCCCCGTGAACCTCGTGGAATCGCTGCTCGCACTCTTGTTCCACAAGAATCTCACCTTGATGAAAGGGATCAATAAACAGTTGGTGGAAAGGTGCTGAGTACTTCAACAAAAAATGGCCGGGCATCGCTACGCACTGAAGACTCAACCCAAAATGCACAGCGACTTTGCGATAGAGGATAGCCAGCGAGATGGGGATGCCCCTTTTTCGATCCAAAACGAACGTCAGATAGCTGTTGTTAGCGTTGTAATAATCTTGAGCGTTTCCCTGAAACCCCTCCTCCTGGAAGAGGACATCGTTGAGGCAGTTGATGATCTCGAAGGCCTCTCGCTTTCCATCCAGCCGATCCTCGACCCGGCGACACAGTTCTGACACCCGTTCTGTGTAGGCGTCCGAGTCGAGATTCGAGCTCTTGACTCGACAGAGCTGGAGAGCGATCTCGAAGAGGTCCCATTCATCCTCCGGTCCTTTGACCAAACCGAGATAGTCGTTAAGCGCCTGTCCCATACCGTTTCCGACGGCCTGAAAGAGCCGACCGACCGAGGTCGGCGAGATGGCGGCAATCGTAGTTCTCCCACGACGGAAAGTCAAAAGGGGTGAGGGGGCCAATCTGCGCGGTTTTTCCAACCCTGGTCCCCGTGGTACTCTGAAGAGCGAATCCGATTATGCGTGTCACCGAAACTCGCCACAAACCTTGCATTACTTACGTTTCAGTGTACTTTGCCTTGCTAGCGACCCCGCTCCAAGCCGGGGCTGAAGTAACGGAGGGTTCAGCAAGTCAGGGAGAGCTTCGGGTTTCTCATAGCGCCCGCTCGCTGCAGCCCGGTGAGGTCGTGCTGGTGGAGGTCCAGTCAAGCCACCGGGTCGATCAGATGGTCGGCACAATCTTCGATCGCGAGGTTCCATTCGAAGTCGGCGGGGGCGCAACTCCAGATCATTGGTGGGGCTTGGTCGGCCTCGATCTGGAGGTCAGCCCGGGTGAGTATATCCTTCAGTTGGAGGCCTTTCAGCAAGGCAGTCCTATCGGAAAAGCCGAATATGTTCTGCAGGTTGAGAAGAAAGACTTCCCCACCCGTCGCCTGACTCTGCCGAAGCGGTTCGTAAACCCTCCTGAAGAGGCCCTCGGCCGGATTCGGAAGGAGTCTCGCAGAATCTCAGCACTGTTTGGCGACTTTGCACCGGAGCGGCGGTGGGAGGGACCCTTCGACCGACCCACTGAGGGGGCTCCAACCAGCAGCATCGGCAAGCGCAGCATTCTCAATGGACAGCCTCGAAGTCCCCATTCCGGAACCGACTTTCAGGCTGCCAAGGGCACTCCGGTGAAGGCCCCAAACTTCGGTAAGGTGGTCCTGGCGGCTGACCTCTATTACTCTGGCAACACGGTCATCCTGGATCATGGCCAGGGTCTCTACTCCTACTTCGCTCACCTGCAAGATTTCAAGGTCAGTCAAGACGACCTGGTTTCGAAAGGGACCGTGATCGGCCGCGTCGGGGCCACGGGACGAGTCACTGGTCCACACCTTCATTGGTCGGTTCGGCTGCGGAAGGCTCGAGTCGATCCTCTCTCTCTGATAGCAGTGTTGTCCACCTCCCGATTGTCCGAGTAGCGGCTTCCAGCCCGATATCATCGGGAGTAGGGGACACGGACACCAGGGGAGGTAGGTGAGAAGAAAACTCGAGATGGCTTCGGTTGACCGTCGACTGGCGAAGTGGAGGAAACCTGGGGCAAGTAGATTCTGAATGTGCTGCCTTCGCCGAGCCGGCTTTGGACTTTGATTCGTCCGCCAATACGCTTGACGATGCCATAGGCGACGGACAGGCCCAATCCGCTGCCCTTTCCTTTACCCTTGGTTGTAAAAAGGGGTTCGAACACGCGCTCCAGCGTCTTCTCGTCCATCCCGCAGCCGTTGTCATTGACGGTCAACTCGACTTGCCGGGGCTCTGGGTCTGCAGCTGCGATCGCCCTGACCTCGTTAGCTATCCCGGTTTCGACGAGCAGTCGGCCACCATGAGGCATGGCTTCCCGAGCGTTCAGTGCCAAACCCATCAGAACCTGTTCGAGGTCTCCTGGATCTATCGATACCTGTCCAACGTTGGGCGCCAGCTCCGTTTTCAGCTGAATGTCCCTGCCAAGAAGATCTCGAAGTACCCCTTCCCAGCTGGCGACCAGGGGATTCAGGTCGATGCTCCTTGGCTGCGGGCCGCTGCTGGCATTCACAAGCGCGAGCTGTCCCGTGAGCCGGCTTGCCTGGTCCCCAGCCTTCTTGATCTTCTCCACATCCTTGCGCAGCGGATCGAGCTCTCCGATGCGCTTGAGCAAAAGCTGACTGTGGATTGAGGTAACGGTCAAAAAGTTGTTGAAGTCGTGGACGATGGAACGGGCGAACCTGCCCAGAGAATCCATCCTCTGCTCCAGGCTCTCTTGCCCCACCCCTTCTTCGGACTTGCTGATCTCACGCGCCACGACCAGTGCTTCGAAGGCTGCCGGGGCTTCTCCCATGAGCCCAAGACGAAGCGACCAGTTCTTGACGCCGCCACCAGAGATGCAAATCCGCAACTCGCAGGCCCTGGGGCCACCGATCTCAAAGACTCGTTCGAGGCAAGTCGAGAGAATCTGATGATCGTCGGGCAAGAGACAATCGTAGAGATTCGAGCCCACCTTGACTGCAGGAACCCAATCCGTCTTGTCAGAATGGACGAACTGAATGATCCCGTCCTGAGCTAGACTGAATGCGCTGTCGGAAGTGGTTTCCAACAAAGTAGTCCAGCGTTTCTCCGATCTCTCGATTGCTTCTTCAAGTGCGGTTGATCGGAAAAGGTCCATTTTCTCCTCGTGTGACCGGTTCAGGTCTTGCTGCCAGCAGTTTCAGTCTCCCTACTGCATATCGGTCACCACCTTTCTCAGGCTTAGTACACTGGAACGTAAATACTGCAACGTTTGCAGATGTGCCTAGCCTCGATTTCCACGGCAGTACAAATGACGCCTTTCCGCTTCGAGCCCCCCGCCAGAATCCTTGATCGGCGCGACTTGCGCCTGCTGTGTTTCCACCTACGTTAGTAAATAGAAGTACCTATTTGGATAGAGAGGTAATCCTATACCTAAAACCTGATCAAGGGACGATCCCCACGCGAATGCTAGAAAAGTCTGGATATGAGGCAGAATAGAACCCTATCAAAGGCTGAGCATTTTCTGTCATTCATATCTAGTATAGTTATAGTTTGGAATACAGTAATCGGAATGGACTAACTAATGACACCCGACCGACCGCTCCGGAGGCCCAATTCTTCCTGGCCCCCGAATCGCCTCTGCAGCGCCAGTATGAGGCCTTGCGCTGCTTTTTCGTCGAAGGCTTGCCCTCGCAGCAGGTCGCCACTCGCTTCGGCTATTCCCCAGGAGCCTTCCGCGTCCTCTGTCATCAGTTTCGCCATGATCTCAGCAAGCGCGCCCGCTTCTTTCAGGCGATTCGCCGGGGGCCTCAAGCGGCGCCCGCCCGCGATCGGGTGCGGGAACGGGCCGTCGCCCTGCGCAAGCGAAACCTCTCGGTCTACGATATCCAACGCGAGTTGGCCGCCGCCGGCCATTCCATCAGCATCAATGCGTTATCGATCCTGCTGCGAGAGGAGGGCTTCGCCCGACTGCCCCGGCGTCGGGATGAGCAACGCCCCGCCACCCTCAAGCCCGAAGCAGCAGCCATCGCCGACGTGCGGCAGATCAATCTGGCCCCGCGCAGCTTTCGCACCCGGGTCGGCGGTCTGTTTCTGTTCGTCCCGCTGATGCGATCGATCGATCTCGGGGCGGTGCTGCAGCCCCCCCGCCTTCCCGGCTCCCAAATGATTCCCGCCGAGCAGGCCGTGCGCACCCTGCTGGCTCTGAAGCTGCTGGGCATCGAAAGAAAAAGTCATGTCATGGATCGGGTCTTTGACGAGGGCATCGCCCTTTTTGCCGGTCTCAATGTGGTGCCCAAGCGCTCCTACCTGGCCGCCTACAGCTCCCGGGTCGACCGACGCGCCAACCTGCGCCTCATGGGAGCCTGGTTTGAGCAGGTCCAAGCCGCCGGCCTGCCCCGGGGCTCTTCCTTCGATCTGGACTTTCACACCGTCCCCGCCAATAGCCAGCAGGAACCTTTGGACAAACACTATGTCTCTTCCCGCAGCCGCAGCCAAAAAGGCATCCTCGTTTTTTTGGCTCGGGACGCCACCGAGCGTGTCTTATGCTACGCCAATGCGGGTGTCCCCCGGGCCGATCGAGCCGACGAGGTGCAACGCTTCGTCCAGTTCTGGCACCAACACAGCGGTCAGCCTCCGGCCGAACTCGTCTTCGATTCCCAGTTGACCACCTATGCTCATCTGAACCGCCTCAACCAACAGGGCATTGGCTTTATCACCCTGCGCCGCCGCTCCCAAAAAATGCTGGGCCAGATCTGGAGCCGCCCCGCCTCCGCCTGGCACCGCATCACCTTACCCGCCCTGACTCGGATCTTTCGCACCCCCAAAGTCCTGGACCAGCGGATCGTCCTGAAACATTACGAAGGTCCCCTGCGCCAGCTCACCCTCATGGAACTCGGTCACGAAGAACCGACCGTCCTACTGACCAACCATCTGCGCCGCGCCCCCTCGACTCTGATCACCCGCTATGCCCAACGCATGCTCATCGAAAATGGCATCTCCGAAGCCATCCAGTTCTTTCACCTGGACGCGCTCTCTTCGATGGTGGGACTCAAAGTGGATTTTGACCTCCAGATCACCCTCATGGCCAGCTCCCTATATCGACTCATGGCCGAGAAGATTGGTCGCGAATATCAGCGGGCTCAAGCCAAAAAGATCTTCCGAAATCTCCTCGACGTCTCGGCCCGGGTCCAGATCCAAGAGCAGCAAGTCACCGTCCACCTCGATAAGCGCGCCCATAACCCCTACTTGGTCGCCTCGGGCCTGGGTGATGATCCCACGCCCATGCCTTGGTTTGGCGGCAAAACTCTGGTCCTTCGATTTGACTAACCGACTCAACGGCTACCCTTAAAAAATGTTAGTCCTTTCCAGTACCGTGGAAATCGAGGCTAGCGCATCTTCGAAGCGTGCGGCACAGCTTGAGGTATATTGGCGAAATATGAAGACCAGGATATGGGCCCTTACGACTCTCTTCCTGACGCTGGCATCGACCGGCATCTCGCAGCAGTTCGAACGCGATTTCACCGGTGCGACAATGCGTTTGGACTTCTACCACACAGGAGACGCATCTCAGGAATACCTGAGCCTGGATCGAACGCTGATAGAGGGACCCTGGCCCGGCAGTCGGACGCAGTTGATTGACCAGTCGAACCTGGGGAAGTACTTCTTTGAGGTGGTGGACCTGGGCACCAATCTGACGATCTACTCGCAGGGATTTTCCAGCATTTACGGCGAATGGGAAACGACTGCCGAGGCCAAACGGGGAATCATCAGAACGCTTCCGGAGGGAATTCGTTTCCCTGAGCCCAGACGTCCGGTTCAGATCCGGCTGAGGAAGCGTGGACCGGATCAGACTTTCCATGAAATCTGGTCGACTCAGATCGAACCCAGCTCCCGCTTTGTCGCTCGGCCAGCGATGGGCTCCCAGGACATCCTGCTATTGACCGAGAACGGCCCTCCGTCGAAGCAGGTGGATCTGCTGCTACTGGGGGATGGATACACCCTCAAGGAAAGGCGAGAGTTTGAGCGGGATGCGGAGCGCTTCATGAAGGAGCTGTTCTCGGTTGAGCCATTTGGCTCTCGCCGCCACGACTTCACCACTAGGGCAATCTTCGTTCCATCAGCTCAGTCGGGGATCTCGAGGCCGCGAGCGGGAGTCTTCCATAACTCCCCCCTGGGTACGAGTTACAACTCACTCGACTCGGAGCGCTACATCTTGAGCGTCGAGGACAGGAAGTGGCGGGACATCGCAGCGGCCGCACCCTATGATTTCGTAGTCATTCTGGTCAACGATCAACAATACGGTGGCGGTGGTATCTACCGACTCTATGCGACCGCCGCTGCGGGTTCAGACTTCAGCCCCTATTTGTTCGTCCATGAACTAGGACACAGTTTCGCGGCGCTAGCTGACGAGTATTACACGTCCGATGTCGCCTACGAGGACTTCATTCCTTCTGACACCGAACCTTGGGAGCCAAACATTACATCGCTGTTGGATCCTGGAAGCCTGAAATGGTCGGAGCTGGTTCAGGAGGGGACTCCAATCCCGACTCCCTGGGGAAAGGAGAAGTACGAAGCGGCCTCCAGCTCCTTTGAAGAAGAACGCCGGAAACTGCGGGCGGAAAGCGCGTCCGAGGAAGTCCTGGAACAGCTATTTCACCGGCAGCGGACTCATTTCGAGCAGATGTTGTCGACTCAAGAATACTCAACCACGGTGGGAGCGTTCGAGGGCGCAAGCTATCAGGCCAAGGGGCTCTTCAGACCTGAGATTTCTTGCATCATGTTTTCCCGCAGCGAAAAGGGATTCTGCAGAATCTGTCGCCAAGCCATCAACCGCGCAATCGATTTGCAAGTAGAGTGACCGAAACCCTCCCGGAGCTATTCGCACCACACCGGCTGGTGAGCCAGATGTACTTCACGGTCACCCCAATCCCGAAGGGAGAGACGGACATGACACAGCCGATCCACTTCGAAGTTCTCGCTGATCGCTGGGGGATTCGGACACACGCGGTGAGCCCGCCCAATGACGGGCTCACCAAGTAAGGGAAAAGAGCATGGAACGTACGTACTCTAGTTCAGATGGAAGCTCAGCTGATTGGTTTCAGATTAATGGGCATCCGACCCAAGGACTGTGACCTATGAAGGCAATGGTACTGACAGAGATCGTCTCCCTGGCTGACCTGGACACTCCTCTGAAACGGGTTGAGCTTCCGGTTCCGGAACCTGAGCGAGATGAAGTGCTCATACGAGTCTTGGCCTGTGGCGTCTGTCATACCGAGCTCGACGAAATCGAAGGCAGAGCGCCCCCTCCGAGGCTGCCTGTAGTCCTGGGCCACGAGGTTGTAGGTCGAGTCGAGCGACAGGGCACCGGGTCAAGCCAGAAGCTGAGAGTAGGAGATCGAGTTGGGGTCGGCTGGATCCACTCTTCCTGCGGTGGCCCTGACGAAAACATCAGCCCTGAGTTTAGAGCGACCGGAAGAGACGTCAACGGCGGCTACGCCGAGTATATGACCGTTCCTCAAGACTATGTACATCCGATTCCGGATGTATTCAGCGACGCAGAGGCGGCACCGCTCCTGTGCGCGGGCTCGATTGGGTATCGGGCGCTGAGACTCTCCGGTGTGGCCGCCGGCAACCGACTGGGCCTCACGGGCTTCGGAGCCTCGGCTCACCTGGTACTACAATTGGCGCGACATCTTTTCCCAGGAATCGAGGTTTACGTTTTTGCCAGGAATCCGGCGGAAAGGGCCTTTGCACTCGAACTGGGAGCCGTTTGGGCAGGAGACACGGATGACCGAGCTCCACGAGGGCTCGATGCCATTATCGACACCACCCCGGCCTGGAAACCGATCGTGGAGGCACTCGCCAACTTACGCCCCGGCGGAAGGCTCGTCATCAACGCCATCCGAAAAGAAGGAGTCGATAAGAACTACCTGATGAACCTGAGCTATCGGGAACACCTCTGGCTGGAGAAGGAAATCAAATCCGTTGCCAACGTCACTCACCGGGACATCGCTGAGTTTCTACCGCTTGCTGCCGAGATACCGATCCGACCCGAAACCGAGGTCTACCCACTGGAGAAGGCAAACCAGGCGCTGATGGATCTCAGAGAAGGTGGTATTCGAGGCGCCAAGGTATTGCTGCCGGATTGATCGGGCGAAGAGTTGGCCTGGTACACACTTTGTCAGCCTGTCCCCGGACCCAGTGTCTCGGCTCTATAACCCCCACGAGATCTGAAATAGAAGATAAGGATCAGATAAGAGACGAGCATGATGATCGGCAAGAGCGCAACGCTGGCGAGCGCACCTCGCTTGGCTCCCTCTTGCAATCCCATGATCACCTGCTTTTCGGAACCGGTAGCCTCCTGCATCTTCTGTGAATCGATGGTCCGATAGGAACCGAAGACGCTGAGCTTTTCTTCGCCAGCCAATCTTTCGTGCAGGGACGGATCTTTTGCCAGTAGCTGCTGCTCGACCTCACGGTCCTGGACATTGCCCAGAAGGGCGGCACCGACGACACCAACACCAAGCATGCCAACCGCCCCAATCGTATTCAGAGTCAGTGCCCCGCCCTTGGGGAACTGTTCCGATACCACCCCCAGCATGGTTGGCCAGAAGAACGTCTTCCCGAAACCGTAAAGGGTCGCGGCCAGCAAAACCGTAAAACCCGTCGACTTGGAGAGGGCAATGAGTCCAACTGCAGCAATCAGGCTACTGACAGCCAGCAGCCCCAGAGGAGAGATTCTGTGAACGATGGGGCCGGCGAAGAAGCGAAGAACCATCATGATAAGGGAGGTGTAGACCAGAACCCAGCCTGCCTGCAGCCCGAGACGCTCCATCTCCGGGGTCAGCAGGGAGGTAATCCAACTGTCCGTGCCCAGCTCGGTCGTTGCCAACGGGATCATCACCAGCAGCAAGAACAGAAACATGGGGCGGCCCCAGGATCGAGTGTAGAGGCCGTAGGCAAGGACCAGGACGCCACCCGTAAGCCATAGAACACCGGCCGACAGCTCGGCCACGCGACCCACTTCCAGCAGAATCAGCCCGACTACCAAGACGCATCCCAGGATTCCCGCTTCCTGTAGCATCGCTTTATAGGAAACACCGGCCGCCACCCGCTCCTGTATCGGAAACTGAGCCCGAATCATCATGACTCCGTAGACCAGCGTGGGAAGAAAGATCAGAGCTACCTTCCAACGCCAGTCCACAGCGGGCCCCAGCAAGAGTCCAATCAGGCCCCCCAATACCAGCCCTCCAGGCCAACCCGCGTGAAGGATATTCAACCACTTGGTCTTTTCGCGGGGAAAGATCGTCGCTACCACTGGATTGATCACCGCCTCCACCGTCCCGTTACCGAGAGCCACGATGAAGGTGCCGATGTAGAGTCCCCAGTACCCCTCCGCCGTAATTGTGACGATGGCGGAGGAGACATGACAAACGAACGCGAAGAGCATTGCCTTGGAGTAACCAACACGATCTACGACCAGACTGAACAGGACAATGCTGATCGCAAACGGCCACAGACCAACGCCGAAGATCTCCCCCTTCTGCGTCTCGGTCAGATTGAATTGCTCGCCCCAGATTTCGATGACCTGAGTGCGAACGATGAATCCAAAGGCGGTGGCAATCAGAGATATAAAACAGGCCCAGAAGAGCCACTTCTCTTTCTGATCAAGGTTGGTCCTTCTCATCTGGAACGTCTCCCGTCGTCAAGAACAGTTGGTAGCAAGAAATCGATCTGCAATCGCCGGAATCAATCTGAGGATAGCCAGATTCGAAACAAATACCAAGAGCCTGGACATCAGCTGGCCTGAAACTTCATTTGCAGAAGTAGCTTTGGCCTCCAGGCCGAAGTCTTATTCCCCTGAGCCTTTGGCTCGGACGGCGGCCTGGAGGCCACCGCTACGCCGGACCCAACGTTTCTTTCTCGAATGGGGCCAGTGCTCCTAGGGGCAAGACTGCCGCCGCTAGAATTCTCCGCCCGGTCGAGTTAAAGTCGATCTCCGACACTCACCAACAACAAGGGGAGCAACGATGAACAAATCGCTCAGTCGACTCTTACTTCTCATTCTTCCGTGGATCGGGATGGCGTCTGCGCAGCAGCCTCCGGATCCACCCCAGCGTGGCTCTTCCAAATGGGGTGCAGAGGATCAGCGTGGCGCAGCGAATCTTCTCACTCCGGGGAAGGTGCTGGAAGCCGTGCGGTTGGTAAAGAACGGCGAGGTCTACCAGCTGGGTAGGGTCTACGAGGAGTCGATGCCGCTGGTTCCCCACCGCCATTTTTCAGTAATGATGCCGGTTCCGGATGCACCCGCAGGCAAGAACCAGATCAGGGGCACGGAGGCATTGCTCATTGCCGAGATCGGACAGGTCGGGACCCAGTTTGACGGTATGGGTCACGTCGGCATCGGCGACATCTTCTATAACGGCTACGATCGCCGGGAATTCCATACTGCCAAGGGATTAACCAAGCTCGGAATCGAAAACGCGGGGGCCTTTCTGACTCGAGGCGTGTTGCTTGATATCGCTGGGCTGAAAGGGACCACACGTCTCGAAAAGGGGTATGAGATCACTGCCCAGGACCTGCGTGATGCCCTGGATCGGGAGAGAGTAGAGATCCGCAAAGGGGATGCAGTGCTGATCCACACGGGTTGGGGAACTCTCTGGAAGGTGGACAATGACCTCTTCAACAGCGGAGAGCCGGGGATCGGAGTGGAGGCGGCCAACTTTCTGGTAAGCCAGGAGGTCTGCATGGTCGGGAGCGACAGCTGGGCCACCGAAGTAATACCGAATCCGAATCCTGATCTGGCATTTCCCGTACATCAGATCCTCATCCCGCTAAATGGCATCTACAACCTCGAAAACCTCGACACTTCGGCGCTGGCTCGAGACAAGGTGTACGAGTTCGCCTTCTTTTTTGCACCCCTGAAACTCAAAGGGTTCGCGGGATCGCCCGGTAATCCTGTGGCGATTCGCTGATAGGGTGGAACCAGACCGGCTTCATCCCGCCGATCTGATCCTCGTGGCTCGATTTGTCTTTGTGTGGAGGATCTAACATAATGCTCCAGGAAGCCAGAGATTTACCGATGAAGTTCGCAACCGAGCCCTCCCAAGCGTAAAGATTGCCATGGGTTTTAGGGACATTTTCCGTCAGAAGAAGGAAAGCCCGGAGATTGACCCTCTTCAGGATCTGGTCCTTTCGAAGTTAAAGGTTGGTTACTTCCTGGACTACGATCTCAAGACCTGGGAGGTGACGGCCTACAATCTCTACGACTATGGAGACGGCGACTCCAGCGATGAGTGGGAGCTGACTTCGGGTCGAGAGAAGTGCTATCTGGAGCGATCCGATGATGACGAAGTCGAATGGGTTCTTGGAAGAAAGATTCCTATCGGCTCCCTCTCGGGTGGGATTCGCGAGTACATCATCCAGCACGATGACCCACCGGATCAGGTTGTGCTCAAGGACAGGGTATACTACCTGGACGAATCGGGAGCCGGTCACATGAGCCCCGGTGGGAAGGAACCCCGACAGGAGTTTGTCTACTGGGGCTTTGTCGACGAGGACGATGAAAGCTGCCTGACGATCGAACAGTGGAGCGAAACCGACTTCGAACTGACCAGTGGGACGTATGTGGAGGAGTACCAGTTCACCGACATCCTCCCAGGGGCCAGCGAGTGAGAAGAGCCTTGTCCCTCAGGAGGATTCACATTTGAACAACAAACCGCTGAACAACAAACCGAGTCGGATGCTGCTGGTGGGCGCTCTCCTGATTGCTTCCTGTGGATCGCAGTCTCCCCTTGAGCGACTGCAACAGCAGCTCTCACAGTACCCAGAATACTCGGTCATCCTCCAGGACATGAGGCTGGAGGGTAACTTTTTCAAGGAGTACTACCACCAGTACAAGATTGTCTCCGGTCAGAAATCGGGGGCGTCCGAAGATCTGGTCTACGACACCCAGACCAGCGACTGGTACAGGGTGTCGCAGACGGAATTCGAGAAGTATCAGAAGAACCTGGGGATGGTGCTTTTTTCCAAGTCAGCCGAAAGTGGGCTTTCTGACGCCAAGTATCCTCCGGGCTATCAACACGTGGGAAATCCTCGCTACGGGACCTGGCGTACCAACAACAGTGGCAACTCCTTCTGGGAGTTTTACGGGAAGTATGCGTTCATGAGCCACATGTTCGGCATGTTCAGCCGCCCCATCTACCGCAACGATTGGAATTCCTACCGACAAAGCCGCGGCCGGGGAGCTCCCTACTTCGGACGCGGTGGCGAATACGGTACCAACGGTAGCCTTACGAAGAGCACGAACAAATCATTCTTCGATCGCAGAGTGCGAAGAGAGGCGGCTCGTAAGTCCTCGTTCTCCGACCGGGTTCGACAGCGTGCCAATCGAAGCAGGATGAGCGGAGTCCGTGGTCGCTCGGGAGGCTTCGGCAAATAGCTTACGCAAGACCGTCAGGCGTCACACCAAGCCGGGTTGTGTTCCGTGTCAATCTCGAATGGAGGTCCCCGTGACGATTGATCAAGTATCGAGTGCCCTGGTCTATCTGTTGTGTGCGTTCGCTGTCTTTCTGGTCGGCAAGTGGACCTACGACAAGCTCCATCCCAGGTTCGTTCTGAGGGAGGAGCTGTTGGTCCGCGACAATCTGGCACTGGCTCTGGCAGTCGTTGGATACTATTTCGGACTGGTAATCGCCATTGGTGGAGTGCTGGAAGGGCCTTCCTATGGATTGTTGGAAGGACTTCTAGACGTCTTCTTTTACGGTCTGATTGCGGTCGTCCTGCTCAACATCTCAGCCATCCTCAACGACAAAATCATCCTCCACAAATTCGATAATCAGAAAGAGATCATCGACGATCAGAACGTCGGCACCGGGGTGATCGAGGCGGGAAATCATATCGCCGTCGGCCTTATCGTCTACGGCGCCATCTCCGGCGAAGGGGGAGACCTATTGACCGCAGCAGCCTTCTGGCTTCTTGGTCAAGGAGTTCTCATTCTGACTGGTATGATCTACAACCTCATCACACCCTTTGACATCCACGAACAGATCGAAAAGGACAACGTTGCCGTGGGGGTTGCGTTCTCGGGCGCCCTGATAGCCGTGGGCAACATCATCCGCATTAGCGTGGAAGGTGACTTCGTATCCTGGAGTCAGAATCTTTTCGAATTTGGAGGCTTCGTCCTCTTCGGGCTGCTACTGCTTCCGGTTGTTCGATGGGTCACCGACAAGGTGCTGTTGCCCGGCCACCGACTTAGCGACGAGTTAGTGAATCAGGAGAAGCCGAACGTGGGCGCCGGGGCAGTCGAGGCATTTTCCTATGTCGCAGCCTCCTTCCTGCTCGGCTGGGTTGCTTAGCACCCCCCTCAGCACCAATGCCTCCAATTGACTCCGGCCCCTCCTGTGCTCGCTCGAAGCGGGTCGAGTGTTGAGCATGCAGACCGAGCAGAATCCAGCCGCAAATCAGAGCGAGGAATCAGCCTCCCGTTCCAGTCTCAGATTGGTGTTGAAGGCATGTATTTTTGCCACGGGTGTTGCCGGCATCGTAGCCGAATACGTCATGTCGACCCTGGCAACCTATCTCCTGGGCAACGCCGTCCTCCAATGGACGCTAACGATCTCCCTTATGTTGTTCGCGATGGGCTTGGGGAGTCGACTCAGCAAGCATATTCGCGGCTCTCTGCTCGACGCATTTCTACTCATTGAATTCGTACTGTCGCTGCTCTGCGCGGTGAGTGTCTGTCTGGCCTATTTGCTCTCGGCTTACATCCAGAATATTGCTCCCGTCATCTACACTCTAGCCCTCATCATTGGAGCGTTGATCGGTCTGGAGATACCTTTGGCGCTTCGCCTCAACAACTTCTTCGAAGAACTCCGCATCAATGTCAGCTCGGTCATGGAAAAGGACTACTACGGGGCTCTCGTTGGAGGACTCTTGTTTGCCTTTTTCGCACTGCCTCAGCTGGGACTGACCTATACGCCCATTGCCCTGGGTGCCATCAATTTCCTGGTGGCCTCAGTACTGTTTGTTCGCTATCGAGGCCTCTTGAAGTTTCGCAAGGGGCTGACACTCGGTTTCGTCACCGTCCCGATTCTGCTGGTGCTGATGACCTTCATGGCTCAGCCCATCATCCTCTACGGGGAGCAGCAGAAGTACCGGGACCGCGTTATCTACCAGGACCAGACTCCCTACCAACGCATCGTGATCACTCAGTGGAAAGACGATTTCTGGCTCTACCTGGATGGGAATGAACAATTCAGCAGCTACGACGAAGAGCGCTATCATGAACCCTTGGTGCACCCGTCCATGGGAATTGCAGCCTCTCGCAAACAGATCTTGGTGCTAGGCGGTGGAGACGGGTTGGCGGTACGCGAAGTTCTCAAGTATCCCGAGGTGGAGCGAGTAGTCGTAGTCGACATCGATCCCGCCGTTACCGCTCTGGCCCGAACCCATCCGATGTTTCTGCAACTGAACCAAGGAGTTCTCGAGGACAGCCGAATCGAGATCATCAATCGCGACGCCTATGCCTACTTGAGGGACGACTCCTCCCACTACGATGTCATCATCATTGACCTTCCTGACCCCAAGAGTGCCCATCTTGCTCGCCTCTATACCCTGCAGTTCTACCGGACAGCAGCTCAGCATCTGGGCCCCGGCGGGGTGCTGGTCACCCAGGCAACCAGTCCCTTCTTCAGCAAGACGGCGTTCCTCTCCATTCTCAAGAGTGTCCGAGCCGCAGAACTGGTTGCAGTTGCCTATCACAATCATATTCCGACTCTGGGAGAGTGGGGCTGGGTCGTGGGCATCAAGGCCCCCGGTGTCGAGGCGGCACAGCTGAAGCGAAAGCTGTCCAGACTGACCTTTGATGAGTTACCAACCCGGTTTCTGAATCAGGACGCCATGGTGAGCATGCTCAACTTTGGCAAGGGCGTCATGGACCAGCTGGAGGAAATATCGGTCAGCGAGGAACTAGACCTCGCGGTTCACCGTTATTATCGAGAAGGGGCTTGGGATCTTTATTGACTGGCCCGACACAAAGGCAGTTTACTGTAGCATGACCTGGAACTGGATAGTGGGCAGTGAGTAGTGGGCAGTACCGGAAACAGCTGCAGCCAATCGTGCCGCGAACGGGTCAGTTGCCAGTATTACCAAGCCAGGTCCGGCAGAGCCGCGAACGACTTGACTTGCCAGCAATATGGGCCCAAGTTCCGAGGAGAGAGCTGGACAACTCGTCCGGCGCTTCCCGCGCTCGCACAATCTCCCCTATCCCCGACCAGACTATTGACTTGAACTGACCAGCGAGATTCAAGATGAATCGTAAGCAACAGAAGACCGGAAGACTGAGAGATAGATTCCGAAGTCTCTACGCCTTTCTCCTCCGCGAAAACCTCCTCCGGCTACTTCTCATTCTGGTTTCAATGATTCTGGTGGGAGCAATCGGAATGACGGTTTTCGAGCCCCTCTCCTTTTCCAACGCCGTCTGGTGGAGTGTCGTTACGCTCACCACTGTGGGCTACGGTGACATATCTCCGACCACAGATGGGGGCCGCCTGATTGCAGCGCTGATCATGTTCTGTGGTATAGGTGTACTGGGAATTTTCAGTGCGACGGTCGCCAGTGTTCTGGTGGAGCGAAAGCTGAAGGAAGATCGCGGCATGCATTCCTACGATTTTTCCGATCACATCATTTTATGTGAGTGGAACCACCGCGCCAAGGAGATCCTTCACGAGCTTCATGCCGATCAGCAGGGGCATGAGGTACCCATAGTGCTGATCGCGGAGATCGACCTAAAACCCATCGACAATGACAATCTCTACTTCATCCAGGGTGCCCTCAACGAAGAAACCCTGAATCGAGCCAATCTGGAGAAGGCCAGATCCACCATCATCCTGGGTGACGACAGCCTGGAGCCACGAGCAAGAGATGCGAAAGTGGTTCTCTCCACGCTGACAGTCGAGAGCCTGAATCCTGACGTCTACACCATCGTGGAACTAGTTGATTCCACCAACATCCGCCACTGCGAGCGAGCCCAGGCCAACGAAATCATCGTCGGAAGTGAATTTTCCAGTAAACTAATCTCTCGAGCCACCATGGAGCACGGGATATCCAAGGTCGTCTCGGAGCTATTGAGTTCTCGCTTCGGCAACAACCTATTCAAGGTCCCGGTTCCCGTGCCGATGGCGGGACAGACCTTCATGGAAGTCTTTACCCAGATGAAAGAGGACCACGACAGCACTGTGCTGGCGGTAGTGAAGCGTGGCGAGGGCGAGGTCGTCTCCAATCCACCCGCCGACCATCGCGTGGCGTCTGACGATTATTTGATAGTGGTATCGGCTAGAAGGCCGCAGGCCCCCTAGTCGGCAATGCAAGAGTGTTCGAGTGTTTCAATTGCGCAAGAGCAATCTCAAACTACAAGCACCGCCATTGGGTGCGTTCAACTGGTGCTGAGTGTTCGTTGCTTTCCACCAATAGGAGGTGAAAACCATGTCCGAGAATCTAGATCTGGTCAAGGAGTACCTGCTCAACCTTGACCTTAGCATCGTTAGCGAGAATGAGAGCGAGGAACTGGTCGTCGTGGAAGATCAGGACAACGGCATTACCAATCTGATCATCGACTGCGAAGCCCCCATTGTCATTCTGGAACAGCTCATCATGGAGACGCCCAAGGAACCCGGGGATTTTTTCAAGAGACTGCTTCAGATCAACCGTAGCCTGGTCCACGGAGCCTTTGTCCTGGATGAAGAGGGAGGCCGCGTCTTCTTTCGAGACACGTTGCAACTGGCGAATCTGGATCAAAACGAACTCGAAGGCTCCATCGATGCACTTTCGTTGGCTCTGGCCGAGAACGGGTCGGAACTGATTGACTACAGCCATCGATGATTCGATGAACCTTTGGTCAGTCCTGGAGTGAGAACTTTACAAGGAACTCATCAAACCAACTTGTTTAGGAGGTAAACGCAATGGGTGTTTTTCAGAGAATCTTCAAAACGGCCCAGTCTCAGGCACATTCCCTGGTAGATCAGATGGAGGATCCGATCAAGACAACCGAGCAGGCAGTTCGAGACTTGAAGAAAGATCTGCATGGTGCCATGCAGAGTCTTGCGCAGGTCAAGGCGATCGCAATTCGGCTAAAGAAGGATTCCGATGATCAGAAGAAGACGGCCCAGGATCACGAGCGGAAGGCCATGTTGCTTCTCCAGAAAATGGAATCTGGTGATCTAGCCCAGGACGAAGCAGAACGCCTGGCCACCGAACTCCTGTCCAAGAAAGAGGATGCGGCTCGCAGGGCCGCCACCCTGCTCGAAGACCACAAACAGCAGCAAAAGATGGCCGACCAGCTTCAGACGAAGGTAGAGAAATTGAAACAGACGATTACCCGCTATGACAACGAACTGGTGACACTCCGTGCCCGCGCCAGGACTGCCAAGTCGATGCGCAAGATCAACCAGCAGCTTTCCAACGTCGACTCCTCGGGGACCATCGCCACCTTGGAACGCATGAAGGACAAGGTCATGGAGGAAGAATCGCTAGCCCAGGCCTACGGGGAGATGTCCGATAACACCTCCGATCTAGATGATCAGATCGAGAAGGCTTTGGCTCCTTCCGCGGCTCAGGGAAGTGAGTCGCTGGCACAGCTCAAGAAGAAGATGGGAATCGGATCCCAGGCGTCTTAAGGAGTCTGGATGATCAACGCTCACAAATTCACTGGGAAGCTTCAGGCAGGGCAAACGTGTCTGGGAACCTGTATCGGGCTTTCCGATCCCCAGGTGGCCGAAGCGCTTGGCTCGAAGGTTGACTTTCTTTGGATCGATCTGGAGCACTCGGCTTTGGGGTTCGAATCAGTGAAGTGTCATCTGATGGCGCTCAAGGGCAGTGATTGCGCCGCGCTCGTCCGAGTACCCTGGAACGACCTGGTTCCGATAAAGAGAGTCCTGGACATTGGGGCCGATGGAATCATCGTTCCCATGATTCGTACCGCCGAGGACGTGCGCCTCGCAGTCTCCGCCTGCCGCTATCCGCCCGACGGGATTCGCGGCTTCGGCCCACTGAGACCTTCGGATTATGGAAGGATCGGGGCACAGGAGTTCTGCCAACAATCCAACGACAACATCCTCACAGTCGTTCAGATAGAGAATGTCGATGCGGTCCGCAACATCGACGAAATACTTGCCGTTCCGGGCCTGTCCAGCATTGCGTTCGGACCCAATGATCTAGCCAACTCGATGGGTCATCGAGGCCAACCGGGCCACCCTGAAGTGGTGGAGACCATGAAGAACGTGATCGGGAGCGCCCAGCAGGCGGGAATCTCAGTCGGTATCTCCACCGGCTCGAACGTTGACGAACTCTGTGCTTGGGTGGATCGCGGAATTCAGTGGCTGGCAACCAGCCTTGATGTGATGCTGATGGTTGAAGCCCTGATCCGGGTCACTGCCAAAGTCAGCGAGCATGCCCTCGATAAGCAAAGGGGATGAAATCGACGCTAACTCTTGTCGAACTCACTCGAATAGAACCGACGTATTTTCTCAATGACGTAGTCCTGCATTGCAGGCGTCAGTTCAGGATAGATGGGAATAGCGATCGTATGCCTGGAGGCGTATTCGCTGTGGGGGAAGTCACTGGGGTCCAGTGCGAGGTCCTTGAAGCACTCCTGCCGATGAAAGGGCACTGGGTAGTAGATCGCCGTGCTGATCCCGGCTTCTGCCAGGAAAGAGGCTAGTTCATCGCGTCGCTCGGGCACCGCAACAACGTACTGGTTATAGATATGGCAGCTCCTGTCATACGCCAAGACCGGTGCCTTGATCGAGAGCTCAGCCAGGCTGGCATCGTAGTACTCAGCAACTGCGCGGCGCTTCTGGTTCCACTGCTCCAGGTAGGGGAGTTTGACCCTGAGCGCCACCGCCTGAATTGGGTCGAGACGAAAATTGCCGCCGACCAGGCCGTGGTAGTACTTTGGTGCTGCTCCGTGATTTCTCAGCTTGAGAAGTATCTCCGCCACACCATCGTCGTTGGTGATCACCAGACCCCCGTCTCCCAAAGCTCCAAGATTCTTGGCCGGAAAGAACGAAAAGCAGCCCATGAGACCGAAAGATCCTGCCTTGTGCAGCCCGCTGGCAGCAGGATACGCGGCCCCGATAGCCTGGGCCGCATCCTCAACCACCGCGACTCGGTGCCGCCCTGCCACCTCCAAGATGGGATCCAGATCTGCACATTGTCCGTACAAATGAACCGGAATGATAGCCTTCGCGTTCCGGCGCAGGCTGGGGTTTGATTCAAACCAACGGTCAACGGCTGCGGGGCAGATGTTGTAGGTATCGGGGTCTATGTCGACGAGCACGGGGGTCGCATTGAGGCGGGTTATCGCCCCAGCGGTTGCGAAAAAGGAGTAGGTAGTCGTGAGTACCAGGTCGCCCGGTCCGACATTCAAGGCCATCAGGGAAACAAGCAACGCATCTGTCCCGGAGGAGACGCCGATCGCATGCTTCACACCCAGGTATTCTGCAACCTCCTCCTCGAATCGCTGGACTTCGGGTCCCAGAATGTAGACGGTCGAGTCAATGACCTCACCGACCGCCTCTTTCAATTCCGGGCCCAGCTGCTCTAGCTGCGGTTTCAAGTCGAGCATTGGTACCCGCACGTCACGGTCTCCTCTTTTGGGAGCTACCTGCCGAACCTCGTTGGCCCTCGGGCAGAACGGGGAACAGTCTTTCGAAGTTCTTCCAGAGGATCTGCTCTTGCGCAGACGAATCCAACCCGATGGCTTCCAGGGCGGCGATCTGAGCCTCCCAGACAGGCCGGTTCCATCCTCTGGGAAAAAAGGATGAGTCTGTACCGAAAAGCAGTCGTTCGGGACCCACCACCTCGAGTACCTGAGCGTAGACTTGAGAGAGCGTGAGCCCAGGAAAATATTTGATCCAGCCATTCGAGCTAGAAGTGTCCAGAAAGACATTCGGGCAGAGGTCTGCAAGCATCAGTGCTTCCTGGAACATACCGGAACCAAAATGGGGGATGATCAGAGGTAGCTCGGGGAACGCCCCAGCTATATGGTGGAGATGGATCGGGTTGGACAGCCTCAGGTCGAACCGACTGGGTAGGCCGAGTTTCTTCCTCGCCCCCACTGTCAGAACGCCACAGTGAACGAAGACGGCAGAACCTGGGTGCGACGCCGCGGTCTCGAAGAGTTGGAGGGTCGCCTCACCAGAGAGATCATAGCGGTGCATTCCCGGGAAGAGACAGGCGCATCGGAGCTTGAGCTCCGAAAAAGCTCGAGAGACACGTTCCGAGGTGTCGGCTTGGGTTGGATCGACCATGAAGAAACCCACGAACCGATCGGGGTGACGTGCAATCGCCGCCGCCACCGACTCTTCGTCTCCTGGAAAGCTTGCGATCAGAGCCGCCCGTCCAACCTGGTTTTGATCCAGCTCCTGCTGCCAGCGATCGGCTAGCATCTCGGTGGAACCGGGATCATCCCAACCCAAGAGGCCCGCAACTTCCTCTCCGCTGTTTTCGGCGTCAATTCCCTTCTCACGGGCCAGGGCCTTCAGAAACCGGGGCGAGAAGAAATGACAATGGCAATCGTTGGCGATCATATGGATACCCAAAAAAGGAAAGACGGTCTTCGGAGTCGTAATCAGATCTGCGCGATTTCGATGAGAATCAGGGAGATATTATCCATTCCCCCTTGCTGATTGGCACGGCTGACAAGCTGGTCGGCAACCCGGCTCAGGAGCTTATGACTTTTGAGCACGTCATGAATCTCCTGATCGACCAGCATGTCGGTCAGACCATCGGTGCAGATCAGGAAGACGTCCCCGACTTCTAGATCAACCGGGAACACATCCACATCAACCGGCGGCTGGAGACCCAAGGCACGGTCGAGCAGATGCTTGTAAGGATGAGTCAGCATCTCATCCTTGTCCAACAGACCCGACTGAAAAAGGCGAAAGACCGGAGAGTGGTCTACCGTCAGTTGCTGAAGTTCGCCCTGGTGATGACGATAGATCCGACTGTCACCTACGTGCCCGATCAAGCCTCTCGGACTCGGGTCCGGAACCAACCACAAGGCGCTCACCGTTGTCCCCATCCCCCGACGTTGCACATGTTGTTCCTGATCCCGAAAGACCCTCTCGTCGGCCGTCGCAATGGCGCGCCTCAGTGCCTTCGAAGGAGAGTCTGCAGCGTTTGCGATCTCCTGGCTCAGCACCTTCGCTGCGATGGAGCTCGCAACCTCTCCGGCAGCATGCCCACCCATGCCATCGCAGACTCCGAAGAGGCGGAGGTCAGGAGCCAGAATCAGGGAATCCTCGTTTACACTGCGCACTCGGCCGAGATCGGAACGAGCCTCCTGGCGAAAGCCGAAGGAACCATTTTGTAGCAAGTCGTTTGTCATCTTGGGGGTCCGTTTACAGGCGACCTTGCTGGCTCAGAATTCGTGCAGCCCATCCAACATTTTCAAATGACATTGAACCAGACCATAAACAAACAAGATAAGTAGGATCGAGGCTCCGATCTTCTTCCACAAGGGATAGGTCAGTTGCACCCTACAGTAGGGGCAGTAACTAGTTGGTTCTACTAAAGTGTACCCGCAACCGGGACAAATCTGTGTCGAGGATCGCCACACTAGAATACTCTTCCTGGCCAGGGCAAGATGTCCAGCACCTTAGTGCTCCCTCCCATAAATACGATGATGTATGTGGCGAGCGCGACGGGTCGAGTTCGCGAAGCGACGCCGAACTCGATGCTTTGTATCTTGGAGGAGGAGCGACAAAGAAATCGGCGCGTCCCGTCGCCACCCGTAGGGCAGATGGGGGTTGCGGACGATCTCAGCGTGGGTCGTCGTCGAAGATGGCCAGGCATCGTCTTCCTCCTCCTGCCTTGATCTCGCCTCGCAACCCCCATCTGCATACATCATCGTATTTATGGAAGGGAGCCCTTAGTATACTGGCTCCTGAAAACGGCAGTCATCAACGTTGACAGGAACGTCACCCAGACTCGAGCCTATGCTACCAAAGCACCGCTGGCTCCCCAACTCTTGTCTCTGCTGCTTTAGCTGTCTCCAAATCCGATATCGCCTTAGACTAGCCGTCTCAGGACCGCTTCGCACCTGGAGCCTGTTTGGCTGGTGCCTGGATTTGTTCTGAGACCCGACCCAGATAATCGGAACGTACCCCTGAAAAGAATCGAAGTGCGAGCTCGGACCTGTAGTCGGGGTAGGTCCACGGAAGCGGCTCGGTCTGGCTGCGACGGAAGAGCAGGGTCAACTCGGAATAGATCCCGTCCTGGAGGTGAACGCGATGAGCATAGTTCTTGACCGTGGCAAGCACCAGATGCCAAGCGGTGAGGTAACCCGGATCCAAGTTCACAGTCCGGCTCAGATCCTGGTTCCGAGCAACTCCTGCGGCAACTGGTCTGGTCAGGAACATCTGTTCCAACTCCTCGGTGAAGAGCTTGAGCTGCACCAGGTCCGGGACTGGGCGAAGTCGGCGAAAAGTGATGAAGTACTTCCAGATAGAGACGCCCATTTCTCTTTCATAGTGGCCGGTATACTCACTGAAACAGTAGATTTCCGAACGGTGATCGATTTCGCCCCACCGGTTCTCCAAGTGTCTCTCTACCTCCTCACAATAGGCAGGACTGGCGGACATAACGGCGACGAATAACTTGGCCTGTGGAGGGGCCTTTAGGCGTCGTCTGCCCGTCGCAATCGGTCGCTCTTTCCGTCCGTCTTGGGAACTCATCGCCAATTCTCAAAGGAGGAGCCGCATTAGTTCGGAGGAACCATCTCCTTCAGCTCGGCCTCACCTAGGATCTCGACTCCCAGTTCCTGAGCCTTCCGCAGTTTCGACCCCGGCTCGGCACCGACAACGACATAGTCGGTTCGGGACGAAACCGACGAGACTACTTTTCCTCCATGAAGAGAAATCAGTTCTGAGGCCTCTTTTCGACTCAGCCCCGGGAGTGTCCCTGTGAGGACAAAAGTCTTTCCCGCCAGGGCTCCCGCTGTTCGAGTTACCTCCTCGTCGAGGCTCAGCTGCAATCCAGCCTCCTCCAGTCTGCGCACCAGGAGTCGGTTCTCGGGTATTGAGAAGTGCTGCCTGACACTAAGAGCGATCTCGGGACCGACCCCCAGGATGCCGGCCACTTCCTCCTCTGGAGCCTCCATAAGGGCATGGATGGTTCCGAACTCTCTTGTTAGCAGGCCAGCGATGGTCTCCCCTACATGCCGAATCCCGAGACCGAAGAGGACGCGGGGAAAGGGCTGCCGCCTGCTTTGTCGGACGCCTTCCAAGAGGTTCTCGATAGACTTTTCTTTAAAACCATCCAGACGGCTCAGATCATCCGCACCCAATGAATAGATGTCCCCAGGGTCCTGGATGAGCTGTAGTTCCAGCAACTTCAGAATCGTCTTCTGTCCCAGCCCCCGGATATCCAGGGCTCCTTGGCTCACGAAGTGCCGCAGCGACTCGAAGCGCTGGGCAGGACAATTGCGGTTGGTGCAGTAGGCCATCGCCTCTTCGGGGTCGCGGGATACCGCCGCACCACAAGCGGGGCACGCCCTTGGATAAACGAACCGCTTCTCCCGTCCGCTTCGTTTCTCCCGAACGGGTCCCACTACCTGGGGAATGACGTCTCCCGCCCTCTTGACGATAACCGTATCTCCCTCCCGAATATCCTTTCTCTGGATGTTGTCCTGATTGTGGAGTGTGGCGGTTCGAATGGTCACTCCTCCAACACGTACGGGCTCGAGTGTGGCGTAGGGATTCAAGGCCCCGGTTCGACCTACATTGATGTTGATCTTCAGCAGCCGTGTCGTGGCCAGCTGGGCAGGAAACTTATAGGCAATGGCCCAACGTGGATCGTGGCTAACGGCGCCTAGACGCTCCTGATAATCGAGACGATCAACCTTGATCACTACACCGTCGACTTCGTAATCGAGCGTGTCTCGTCTTTCTTGCCAATGGCCGCAGAATTCAATCACATCGTCGATACCGGATTGGTGCTTCGAATTGGTGTTGATCGGGAAACCCCATTTCGCCAGCTGATCCAGGGTCGCTCTCTGAGTCGGGAAATCCATGCCCTCGACGTAGCCGACGGCGTAGGCGAAGAAGGATAAGGGACGGGTAGCAGAAGCCTTCGGATCCAGCTGTCGCAGAGCGCCGGCAGCCGCGTTTCGGGGATTCGCGAAGGGTGTTTCTCCCTGGGCAATACGCTGCTCGTTGATCCGCTGAAAGGCCGGAACAGGAAAGTAGGCTTCCCCGCGCACCTCTATCAGTGGAGGAGGGGACAAGTCTTCCTGAAATCGGAGTGGGATCGAGCGTATGGTTCGAAGATTAGCCGTGATTTCTTCTCCTACCAACCCGTTTCCTCGAGTGGCGCCCCTCGCCAAACTTCCATTCTGGTAGGTCAGTGCAACCGCTATGCCGTCAATCTTCAGCTCAGTCACGAACTCGACGTCCTCGGTATCAAGGAGATTGCTGATCCTGCGAGAGAAGGCCCTTACCTCATCCCCATCGAACGCATTGGCAAGACTGAGCATGGGGGCGTAATGAGGGACTTTCTGGAACCTCTCCTGGGGCTCGCTCCCTACCCGTTGAGTGGGAGAATTTATTGAAGCTAGCTCCGGATACTCGAGCTCCAGTTCGACCAGTTCCCTGAAGAGCCGATCGTATTCCGAATCGCTGATTTCGGGGTCGTTCAGAACCGAATAGAGGTAGTTATGGCGCTCGATCTCTCCCCGCAACTCAGCGTAGCGGGCGGTCGCCCAGTCGAGATCTTTTCCCACAAGTCGAGGAATATAGCACAGTCAGACCGTCGGTTTTTCTTGTCAGGACATTCCCCAAAAATTGAGGGTGAATTCTCTCAAGTAGTTGAGAACAAGAGAGTAGGGCGATAAGGGAAGTGGGATGGGTTGAAATTGGGAGAAAATGGGGGAACTGTCGACCCCCAAAAGTGTGGGTCCCTAGCGCTTAGACTGGTTGGCGGAACTCCAAACCCAACAACCAATTAAGCGGAGGGACCCAGATGCATGATGCCAAAGTAGCGTGGAAGATTCGAGAGCAGCTGAGAGAATTTTCGGGGAAGGTCTCTGAAGGATTACCGAAGACCGCCGCTCGTTTGATCCGGGAGGTGCTCTACGGGATGCAGTGTCGGGCGTCGGTCCGGCTCAGCGAGATTGCGCGAGCACTGGAGGAGGAGATCGCTCTGAAGAAAGTCATCGAGCGGCTGAGCCGCCAACTCAACCGTCAGGGATTGAGAGGAGCGGTGGGAAAGAATCTGCTGGAGTTGGCGGCCTGGCGGGTGGAGAAGGAGACGCTGTTGATTGTGGACCCCACGGATGTGAGTAAGCCATATGCCCGGAAGATGCAATACCTGGCGCGGGTCCGGGACGGCTCCCGAGGGGAGATCCGAGATGGATACTGGTGCTGTGAGGTGGTCGGAGCGAGGCGGGGGAGTGCCGAGGTGCTGCCGTTGTACCAGGAGCTGTACTCGCAGAAAGCGCCGGACTTTGTGAGCGAAAACGACGAGATCCTCAAGGCGATTGGGCGAGTCTCCAAAGCCACCCAAGGGCGAGGGATCTGGGTGATGGACCGGGGAGGGGATCGGGAGGAGATCCTCGAAGTCCTGCTGAAGCGGGGACACCCGTTCCTGGTGTGCCAGCGGGGGGATCGTCACCTGATCTCAGGGCGCAGCAAGAAGAGCGCCGAGGAGTGGGCGCGTGGTTGTCGGCGCCGCTACCGGGAAGTCGTGATCAAGGAGACGAGTGCGGGGGAGAAGGTCTACCGGTTGGAGTTTGGGGCCCGAGGGGTGCGTTTGCCCGGTTTCGACCAATCGCTGTACCTGGTGGTGGTGGATGGCTTTGGCCCCCGTCCCCTGATGCTTCTGACGAACCAGACGGTCAAACGCTCGCGCAAGAGCCAGTGGCGGGTGGTCGAGAGCTATCTGAGCCGCTGGCGTGTCGAGGAAACGATCCGATTTATCAAGCAGAGCTACGAGTTGGAAGACATCCGTTTGCTCAAGTATGAGCGCCTGCGCAATATGGCCGCCTTGGTCATGATCGCCGCCTTCTTCGCCTGTGTCTATCTGGGTAAAAGGGCCAAGCTGGCCCTTCTGGTCCAACACATCGAGCAGGCAGCCAAACGGATCTACGGCATCCCGGAGTTCCGCTTCTATGCCATAGCCGATGGCATCAAGCAGCTCCTATTCGGCCGCCACAGCGGGATTGGCGGGGCTCGACCCGATCCCAGCTCCCGTCAGCTGTCCCTGCTTCCTCTGGGCCTCTGAAAAATGGGGAATGTCCAGTTTTTCTTGTGGATTGATTCTGTTATGATGTGCCTACTTAATGGCTACCCAGATTCTATGC
Organism: Acidobacteriota bacterium; assembly: GCA_965218775.1. Lineage (GTDB taxonomy): Bacteria > Acidobacteriota > UBA6911 > RPQK01 > JAJDTT01 > CAUZIZ01. The sequence goes on from CBDCLS010000004.1 coordinate 706,810, forward strand.
AAGATCCTGTTTACGGTGACCTTCCCACCTGACCATGGGTGCTCACACCACGTGTCTCTTTTCAAGCTCAGATCTCTTGCCAGCAACGAACTCGCCGACATGGAAGTGATCGAGACCATCGATCACCTGTTCGACTGCCCCAGATGTCTGGACACCTACCGCTTTATCCGAGCCGCTCACGCCCAGAAATGCACCTGAGGTGAACCCTCGATATTTCTCTTCTTAGCGCTTCCCCTTTGCCTCTGTCTTTGGCTCTGCCCTTGCCCTCTGATTCGACTGCGCGTTGTCCGAATCGGCCTCCACTCAGCAGCTACCTTCCGAGCCAGTAAGAGGTTGCCGCGGAAGGGCGCAGACACGGGCCAGGACGGGGCAAAGAGGTCAAGGGCAAGGGCAAGGGCAGAGGCACGGCCAAGGGCAGAGGCACGGCCAAGGGCAAGGGTAGGCGCGGCGGCCCGGAACTTGTACCCTGGGTTTGTGGAGTTGGAGTGGGGCCAGTTGTTTGGGGTGTCCTGTAAAGGACAATTAAGGAGGAGAGAAGCTCTGACCCCACTCCTAAAGATTCTGATGCAGTTTCCCCCAAAAAGGTTGTGCTAGAGCATCGAATCTTTCTGAACCGGTCCGCTTCTTGCGAAGAATCACAGAGCTACTTCCAGGTGCCGATCGGGGCAAATCCTGGGTCATCTGCCGTCCTCCTCTTGGGGGGTCGTGTATCATAATTACCCAACGATGAAGGAGCCGTGGGTCAAGAGTCTGGCTCTCCTGGGGCTCTTCGGTCTTCATGATCCCTTGGGGCAGCTAAGAACTGCGTGGCCAACCACCGAAAGCATGACAGGTTTTCGAGGAATTCAACTCTGCTTCCTGATTCTAGCCGGGTGCGCCAAAGTGGGGGATCCGGTTCCTCCCATTTCAGAGCCACCGGTGTCAACCCGGGACCTGCAACTCGTTCAGGTAGCCGATCGACTCCAACTTATTTTTCCGATGCCGCCAGAGAATATCGCTTCCGTACATCTCCATGGCAAGTGCAATGGGCCCAAGCTCCCACCTGACGAGCTGGGGCTGATTGGAGACTTTGAACGTGAGAGCTTGAGACCCCACCCAACCGCTGGATCGTTGGTCTTCCTGGAGAACCCAGCCAACAGCGTTGAGACCTGTCAATTCGCGCTGCGCCTGCAGGATCGGCGGGGCCGGATCTCCGAGCTCTCTAATCGGGTAAACTCGATCCCAATTTCTCCGGCCTCCCCACCGTCGAACCTTCGCTCCGAGGTCCTCAGCGACCGGATCATCTTGCGTTGGGATCGGCCCTTGACAAACAGTGACGGCTCGACTCCGGCCAACGTCGAAGGATATCTCTTGAATTCAAAGCATCGAGTTTCGAGCGAGCGTTTCGATGACCTGGAGTTCGAATTCGGCCAGGACAAGACTTACTGGCTCCAAGCCGTAAGCCGGAGCCAGAATCCTTTGATTCTCAGTTCTATCGGAGATACCTTGGCGGTTGCGCCAAGAGATACTTTTCCTCCACAGGTTCCACTGAACGTAACGGCAGTCTATTGGAAGGGAAAGGTGCAAATTCTCTGGGACCGCAGCAGGGACTCGGATCTGGATAGATACCTCGTGTACAAAGGAACCAATCCTGAATCCTTGGAGCGGATATCTCAACAGGTCCCCATCAACCGGCTCACGGATGAGGCGGTCAGCGTTGGCCTGACCTACTACTATCGAGTCGCGGCTCTAGACACATCCGGGAATGAAAGTCCACAATCGGCTCCGGTACCGGTGATGATCACCGAATGATGCTGGCAGCGTGCTGGGCACACTGAAACCCAGGAGACCGAAACTACACCTTACATCGTACAGCAGGCTCGAGGAGAGTGGGGTCCATGGATTCACCGAAGCATTTGGAAGAACTCAAACGAAGAGACTTGGAAGCCGAGTCGGCAGGCGGTAAGGAACGCATCGAGCGTCAGCACGACGCAGGAAAGCTTACTGCGCGGGAACGCATCTCCTTCCTGCTGGATGAAGGCACGTTCGAGGAAGTGGACAAGTTCGTCGTCCATCGCTGTACGGACTTCGGGATGGACCAAAAGAAGATTCCCGGGGACGGTGTGCTCACAGGATACGGCAAGATAGACGGTCGATTGGTCTACGTCTTTGCCCAAGACTTTACGGTGTTCGGAGGCAGCCTTTCCGAAACCTACGCTGCCAAGATCTGCAAGATCATGGATCTGGCGATGAAGATGGGAGCCCCGGTCATTGGTCTCAATGATAGTGGTGGAGCTCGCATCCAGGAGGGTGTGGTGAGCCTTGCCGGCTACGCCGACATCTTCCTGCGCAACACGCTTGCCAGCGGAGTGATACCTCAGATCTCGGCGATCATGGGTCCCTGCGCCGGCGGAGCTGTCTATTCGCCCGCCATTACCGACTTCATCTTCATGGTGCATGGCTCCAGTTACATGTTCATAACAGGTCCAGAAGTCATCAAGACTGTCACCCAGGAGCAGGTGGACAAGTCGGAACTCGGAGGGGCGACCACTCACAGCAGCACCAGCGGCGTAGCACACTTTGCGGCTAGCTCAGAAGAGGAGTGTCTTGCCCGAATCCGGGAGCTGCTCTCCTTCCTCCCCTCCAGCAACATGGAGGACCCACCGCGTGGCGAGCCTGACCGATCGGAGACGGTTGATCCTGGTTTGAACCAGCTGATCCCTTCGGAGCCGGACAAGTCCTACGACATGAAGGAGCTGATTCGAGCAGTCGTAGACCATCAATATTTTTTCGAAGTGCATACTCACTTTGCACAGAATCTGGTCGTCGGCTTTGCCCGGCTTGCTGGGATGCCGGTTGGAATCGTGGGGAATCAGCCTGCGGTCCTGGCGGGAACTCTAGATATCGACTCTTCCGTGAAGGGCGCTCGTTTCGTCCGATTCTGCGATGCCTTCAACATCCCCCTGGTCGTCTTCGAGGATGTCCCCGGCTTCCTGCCTGGTGTCAACCAGGAACATGGCGGCATCATCAGACACGGGGCCAAGCTCCTTTATGCTTTCGCTGAAGCGACGGTTCCCAAGATCACTGTGATCACGCGGAAGGCATACGGGGGAGCCTATTGTGTAATGGCCTCAAAGCACATCCGTGCCGATCTGAACTTCGCCTACCCCACAGCCGAAATCGCCGTGATGGGCCCCGAAGCGGCGGTAGAAATCCTCTACCGTAACGAATTGAGATCTCACCCGAATCCCGCTGAATTCCGAGCCCAGAAGGTAGAAGAGTTCCGGTCGAAATTTGCCAACCCCTATGCAGCCACAGAGCGAGGCTATATCGACGAAGTTATAGAACCGAAAGATACCCGACAGAAGCTGATCCGGGCACTGGAGATGACCTCTACAAAGCGCGACGCGAATCCTCCCAAGAAACACGGGAACATCCCTCTGTGAGCCTGGGAGCCTGTCCGAGTGCTGTAACCTGAGAACACCTGGAATGTTCAAGAAGATCCTCATTGCAAACCGGGGCGAAATTGCTGTCAGAGTAATACGTGCTTGCCTGGATCTTGGCATTTCTCCGGTCGCGATCTATTCAGAGGCCGACCGGGGTGCGTTACATGTCAGGCTTGCAGAACAGGCTCACTTCATCGGCAATTCCCCAGCCTCTGAAAGCTACTTGTCGATCGAGGCGGTCCTGGGAGCGGCACGGGCAGCAGAGGTGGAGGCAATCCATCCCGGTTACGGATTCTTGTCGGAGAACCCATCCTTTGCTCGTGCCTGTGAAGACGCTGGCTTTCGGTTCATTGGTCCTTCACCAGCTGCGTTAGCGCTTATGGGAGACAAGATCGCCAGCCGCAAGGCAGTGGCTCGAGCCGGGGTGCCGGTCATCCCGGGGACAGCCGATGCGGTTGATTCTGTAGAAGAGGCGGTGGCAGCAGCAGCGGAAATTGGTTACCCGGTGATGGTAAAGGCCAGCTCAGGCGGGGGCGGGAAGGGACTGCGACAGGTCTCCACGGAAGAAGACCTACGTTCCGTCTATGAAATGGCACGCAGCGAATCGGAGTCCTCGTTCGGGGACGCCACCATCTTTCTGGAGAAGTATCTCCAGCAACCTCGTCACATTGAAATTCAAGTCCTTGGCGATCACCACGGCAACCTCATCCACTTGGGTGAAAGAGAGTGTTCGATCCAGAGACGGCACCAAAAACTAATCGAGGAAGCGCCCTCCCCCGCTGTGGACGACCACTTCCGGGAAGAGTTGGGAGCAGCTGCCCTTGCCGTAGCTCGCGCCGCCGAGTATCACAACGCAGGCACGGTTGAATTCCTCGTCGAGTTCGCGGGAGAAGAGCGCTCTTTCTACTTCCTCGAAATGAACACCCGCCTGCAGGTCGAGCATCCCGTGACCGAAATGGTCACCGGCATGGACCTGGTTCGAGAACAGATCCGTGTTGCGGCAGGCGAAATGCTGAGCTATCGCCAGGAAGACATCGAACTGAAGGGAGCGGCCATTGAGTGTCGGATCTATGCGGAAGACCCGTTCAATGATTTTTTTCCCTCCCCCGGACCGATTCTAGGTCTCCTCGAGCCAGCGGGCCCAGGCATCCGAAACGACAGCGGCGTGTGTCAGGGCTCGGAAGTCCCCATGCACTACGACCCGCTGATCTCTAAACTGATCGCCTTCGGTAAGGATCGACGACAAGCGACGGCGCGGATGCTCAGAGCCCTAGGGGAATATAGAATCGTCGGAGTGAAAACTACCGTTCCCTTCTTCCAGACTCTCCTTGGTGAACCTGAGTTTCGCGAGGGGCACCTTCACACCGGGCTGATCAAGGGATTCTTGAGCCAAACCGAGGAAGCGCTAGATCCTGACGAACTCTTCCCGATTATCGCAGCAGCTCTGGACTACCACGCCGAAAGTCGCAGCCAAGCGACCGAGAGTTCGCAGTCCGGCAGTCGATGGAAGTACCACGGGCGGATACCGGCCCCCTTTTCGGGCTCTTAAGCTATAAGCTAGTGAAAATCGAAGCCAGGCATAGGAAACAAACCTATCTCATCGAGATCGAGGAGCATGAGCGCGAAGGGTACGAATCCGAGTTCTCGATCCGCATCGCAACGGGCCCCGATAGCGGTGAAGAGTTCGTGGTCGGTGTCCTATCCCGGACCGAACGACAATGGACCGTCGAGCTGAACGGCAAAGTCGAAGACTTCTCTGTGCTGGGTGATCGAGGAGAACCGGTGGTGAACTGGCGGCACCGTCTTTTTCCGATCGAAGTCTACTCACTCCGAGACCGGCTTCGGCGCGAGGTCACCAAGTTGGAGGCCACCGATGCAATCACGCTCAAGGCCCAGATGCCCGGAAAGGTAGTCAAGATCCTCTTGAATGAGGGTGATCTCGTGGAGGCAGGCGAAGGGCTCGTGATCATCGAAGCCATGAAGATGCAGAACGAGCTGCGATCACCCAAGTCCGGAGCCGTCCTCAGCTGCGAGGTCAAGGAAGGCGACACAGTGAGCGCCGGCCAGTTGCTTTTCAGGATCGAGTAGCTTTCAGCCTGCTTACTTCTTTTTAAACTTAAAATGAAAGCTACTCTTGCCGAAAGCGGAAGGCGAACAGATCTGCATCCTTCAGGATGAAGCGCAGGCGCACCGGCTGGCCCGCCAGTTTTCCTACATCTGGGCCCCCTTTCCAGCTGATTTCCCTCCCCAGTTCATCTCCAAAGGTGGGTGAGGAATCCGCCAGGCGGTAGCCCTCCACGGGAGTTCCGTCGGCGCCCTGGATCTCCACCTGAACGCTTCCGGCTGCTGAAGTGGAGAAGTTGAGTGAGAGGCGGTTTCCCTCGAAGACGAGAGGCCGGGTGATGATTTCGCCTCCCACCATGGGAGCCGAGGAGGCGACGAAGCCGTCGACGCGAATCGTAAAGCGGCGCAGGTTGAGGCTCTCACCCCTCCAGTAGCCTTCGTTGACGTAGATGGACAGTTCCTTGGGAGCGCCCGCAAATTGGCTCCGGGTCTCCACCAGGCCCCAGTTCTGAAAGTTGTCGCCGTAGACCCAGTTGTCTACCGGACTCAGTCCCGGACGGATGAACGCTTCCTGCCAGCGTCGAAAGCTCACCCGATCACGGCCCGCCATGAAGAGACCTTCCGAAAGAGCCGTACCATAGCGGGTTGAGACGTTGGCTCTCAGGCGCCGGTGCTCCAAACCTGGAAGGGCTTTAGTCGAGGCGGTCCATCCGCGATCGATATAACGAACGGGGAAGCCCAGCAGAATGTGAGGGGCCCGGTAGTAGGGCAGGATCTGATTGGTGTAGAGCTGTTCTTCCGGGGCGCCAGGGTAACTGAGCCAGACTGGGTCGGTCCAATGAAGAAAGTCCGATGAAGTACTGGTCCTGATACCCCTTATCCCCTGGGTCTTCTCCGCCAACTCTGGAGTAGTCTTGAAGTCGCGATGGTACTCGCGATACTCCTGGCGCACCGGATCCCAGAAGGCCAGGTTCTGGGAATCGAAGTAACCCTTGGTAATGACCAGCTTGTCCGTCATCAGATCCCAATGAATGCCATCGGGAGACTTCCAGGCGTAGAGCCCCTTGTCCCGTTCCCGAGAGAATGCCTTGTAACGGGCATCGGGAGCTGCCGCAGGGTTCATGTCCTTGAACGGGACAAAGGTGTGCACGCCCCCGCCCGCCGGGAGCCGGTCCAGAATGATGTTGTTCTCCTTCGATCCTTCGAACTCCACGATGCCCAGATTGGGTCGGTACCAACGGATCCCGTCCAGGCTCTCGGCATAACAGATCACCTGGCGCCGGGGGAACTCGAGGCTCGTGCCCGTGACAAAGTGCCACCCCCGGTAGTACATGCGATAGCGCCCACCGTCTTGGAAAACGGTAAAGAGGCCGCAGGCATTTCCCTCCCAGGGTCGATCGGTCACCAGGACGACCTCTCTGGGAGTGGGTCGCTGAAGCTGCAGCCGGGCCTCTCCCTTGATCTTCTCGACCAGAAGATCGTCTGCGAACAGCTGCAGTCGGGAGCCCACGTCCACCGGGGAAAGCTGGGCCCAAGCGCTAGCCGCACAAAGCGACAGCATCAGGAGGCAACTGGCCAGAGTCCTGTTCATGAATTTTTCTCCCAAGTGCTCCGTCTTCGCTCTCCCAGAATCTCGCCAACCAGGTAGAAGGAACCAGCCGCCACCACGGTAGCGCTTGAAACGCTTGCCCTTTCGCAGGCACGAATCGGATCCGGCTCGGGAATGCCCGAAGGACAGATTTTCTTGAGCTCCTCGACTGTTGCAGCCCGCTCTGATCGAAATTGCGTCAAGAATACGCGATCAAAAAGGGGTTGGAGTCGGCTCAGCACCTGTCCCACTTCCTTGTCTCGCATCATTGCCAGTACCAGCGATCTCGGTGAGTGGCTGTGGGATTTCACGAAGGCGGCCAAGGCCTTCGCTGCATCCTGATTGTGCCCTCCGTCTACCAAGAACATCGGGTCGTCTCCTACTTTCTCGAGTACACCCGATGCCCTCGTCCGCCGGATGCCTTCCGGGACGCTGTCCGGAGAATGCGGAAACCCGTAGTCCTCCAGAATCGATAGCGCCTCGATTGCGATGGCAGCATTCTGGACCTGGTGTCGGCCATTCAGCGGCAGGCAACAGCTATACCCGCGAAAGTCAAAAGAGTACCTGCCTTGACCGGCGTCGCTGCAGCGGACAGCGCTGGTATCAAGCTCGAACATCTGAGCTTCGACATTGGCAGCCTTCTGGAGAACGACCTGGTGAGCCTCAGGCCGCTGTTCAGAGACCAGCACCGGCCGACCCGGATGAATGATTCCGGCCTTCTCCGACGCAATCTGCTCTATAGTATGACCCAGAGCCTGCTGGTGATCCAACCCGATCGGGGTGATCACGGAGAGCACCGGCTCCACCACATTGGTACTATCCAGCCTCCCTCCAAGACCGACTTCAAGGACGGCGATATCGACTTCTTCTTCGGCGAAATAGAGGAAGGCCGTCGCGGTCAAGGTCTCGAAGTAGGTGGGATGATGGTCGAAACCCGAATTCTCAATCGCTTTCGCAACGCGAGTGAAGTGTCGAGCGAATTCTTCACATTCGATGGTTTGATCGTCGACAACAAAACGTTCCCCAAGATCGACCACATGAGGCGAAGTAAACACACCGGCGCGGTAGCCGCTGCAGCTGAGCATCGACCTCAGAAAGCGAGCAACTGAGCCTTTTCCATTGGTCCCGGCGATCAGCACGCTCGGATACCTCTGATGGGGATTATCAAGGATCTGTAGAAGCCGTCTGATCGTCTTCAGACCCAGCTTCATGGTCAGGACCTCGTTTCCCAATCTGTCGAGGTAAGCCAAGCATTGAAAATGGTCCATGACTTTACGGATTACGAGGTAGGAATCTCGTTGAAGTGGAGTTTCCGCGGATCTAATTGGGACTCATGAAGACCAGCCAATCGGCAATGAATTCACGGAGGTCCCTGCGATGAACCACGCTGTCCAGCATCCCGTGTTCCTGCAGGAACTCGCTTCGCTGGAAACCTTCTGGTAGTTTCTGGCGAATCGTCTGCTCGATCACACGAGGCCCGGCAAAGCCGATAAGAGCCCTGGGCTCGGCGATGTTGACGTCACCCAACATGGCGAAGCTTGCGGTAACTCCACCGGTCGTCGGATCGGTCAACAGCGATATGTAAGGGGTTCTTTGACGGTCCAGGCGAGCCAATGCCGCACTGATCTTCGCCATTTGCATCAGGGAGAGCGCCCCCTCCATCATGCGAGCCCCTCCGCTCGCCGAAACGATGATCAGAGGCTTTTCCTGATCGGCTGCGGATTCGATGGCCCGCGTGATCTTCTCGCCAACCACCGAACCCATACTTCCGCCAATGAAACTGTACTCCATTGCGGAGCACACGAGCTGACACCCCTGCAACGTACCCTCGGCATTGACCACAGCTTCAGTGGTTTTACCGTCTTTCGAGGATTCCTCGATCCGCTGCTGATAGCTCTTTCTGTCGACGAAATGAAGAGGATCTGAAGCCCTCAGGTGGGTGTCGAATTCTCGATACTGCCCATCATCAAAAAGCATTTTAAGGCGTTCATGCGCCCCCAATTTGAAATGGTGATCACACTTGGGACAGACGGATAGGTTCTGTTCGAGTTCCTTTTTCCAGATGACGTTGCTGCAATGGTCACACTTGGTAAAAACACCCTCGGTCCTAACCCGGCGCTCTCCTTCCGCGGGGGCTTGGAGCGGACGCTTTTCTCGTTTGAACCACGTCATGGAAACCCATCATAGTGTAAGCCAACTGCTTCGAACAACTGTCGTACCAGCCGCCCCGCACGTCCGGTCGTGAACATTCGAGGCCCGTCCTACCGCCGGCCGGCCCGGATCATTCGGGAAGAACTTCAGTTGGGGATATGGGCGATTGTGCGAGCGCGGGAAGCGCCGGACGAGTTGTCCGCTCCCTCCTCGGAACCTGGCCTCATATTGCTGACAATTCAAGTCGTTCGCGGCTCTGCTGGATGCTCGCACCATGCTGCCGCCGCCTACCCCCGAACGCCGCATCCTTCGGAGTTTGGTGCTTGTGATTTGGAACTTGTTTGTATCTTGTATCTTGTATCTTGTACCTTATTCGGAGGGTGAGGGCTAGTCCGAGGCGCCACAACTACTCCGCTCACCCCAGAGACGAGCACCCATGCAGCCGAGACAGCTGACCCTTTCTGACACCCGACGCATTCTCTCGGTTTCTCAGCTCGTCAACGACGTCAAGTTCCAGCTGGAGACCAACTTCAGAGATTTCTGGGTCAAGGGCGAGATTTCGAACTTGGGGACGCCGCCCTCTGGACACATCTACTTTACACTCAAGGATTCTAGCGCTCAGATTCAAGCAGTCTGTTTCAGGATGCAGGCGCGCTACCTGAAGTTTCAGCCGGAAGACGGCATGGAGCTCCTGGCCAGGGGGTCTGTCTCGATGTATCCCCCCAGGGGCCAGGTTCAGCTAATCGTCGAGCATCTGGAGCCAGTGGGCTCGGGTGCGCTGCAACTCGCGTTTGAGCAGCTGAAGAAGCGCCTCGCCAAAGAGGGTCTGTTCGAGCAGTCTCAGAAGAAGAACCTCCCCCTTCTTCCTTCCAGAATCGGAATCGTGACTTCCCCAGGCGGGGCGGCCGTCCAGGACATCCTGAGAGTGCTCCAGCGCCGCAATGACCGACTCGACGTCCTGATTTTCCCGGTAACCGTTCAGGGAGCTGCAGCCTCACAGGAAATCTGTGCCGGCATCCGATTCTTGGATACCAAAACCGAGGTCGACGCCATCATCCTGGCTCGGGGTGGTGGATCGACGGAGGACCTCTGGGCTTTCAATGAGGAACGGGTTGCTCGCGCCATATTCCAGTCCGAGAAACCCGTCATTTCCGCAGTGGGACACGAGATAGATTTCACCATTGCCGACTTTGTGGCGGATATAAGAGCCGCTACCCCCTCGGCTGCAGCCGAGCTTGTTTCCGGTGTTCGGGAGGATCTCTTCAATCAGGTCGAGCACCTTACACGTCGTTCGTCGCAAGCGATTCAATTGATCGTGAAGCAAAAGCAGCATCGCCTCAGACAGCTGACGTCAAGCCGCGGCTTCGTTGACGCCGAAACCAGGCTTCGCATCTTCCTGCAGCGCCTGGATGAGCTTTCTGGTCGCCTGAGCAAGGCGATTCCCTTGTTCCTGGTGTCCCTTCAGACACAGCTGGCGACGCACAGCAGGGAACTGGGTCGCCAGGCCAACCTGCAGCTGAAGTCCAATCAGCAGCGACTACAGTCAGCCACTCAACGGCTTCAGGCCTACTCACCACTCGCAGTTTTAGAGCGCGGCTTCGCTATTGTCACGAACTCCGAGGGCGCCATAGTCCGGGATTCTTCCCAGGTGGCCGACGGCGATGAGTTGGATATCCAGCTCGCACGAGGACGACTCCGAGCCAAGAAGGAAGGCGATCATGGAGTTTAAGGATTTTGAGAAGGGTCTCTCCCGACTGGAGCACATCGTGGGAGAGTTGGAAAAGGGTGACCTGGCGCTGGAGAAGGCCCTCCAGCTGTTCGAGGAGGGGATCAAGATCTCGAAGCTATGTAGTTCGAAGCTGGAAGAGGCCGAAAGAAAGGTCGAGATTCTGCTCCGGAATGAAAAAGGTCAACTGCTCCAGAGTCCTTTCGAGCCCCAGGAAGAGAAGGAGGCTGAAGAATAGAATGGCCTTGCCCCAGCAAGATGGGTTGGACCTTAAAGCGTATCTGGCTCGCCAGAAGAGCACTGTCGACAGCCACCTGGACAGATTTCTTCCTGCTGCAGATACCCGCCCGGAGATCATCCACGAGGCGATGCGTTACAGCATTTTCGCCGGTGGCAAGAGAGTACGCCCCATTCTGGCGTTGGCGACCGGAGAGGCTCTGGAGACTGAGTTTGAAAAGCTGATCTATCTTGCTTGCGCCCTGGAAATGATCCACACCTATTCCCTAATTCACGATGATCTTCCAGCCATGGATGACGACGACTACCGACGAGGTAAGCTGACCACCCACAAGAAATTCGGGGAAGGGATCGCGATTCTCGCAGGCAACGGCCTGCTGACTCACGCTTTCCAGCTCCTGGGCCGAATCCCGTGTGAACAGGAAGCCACGCGCCTGGAGATCATCGACACGATTTGTAGCGCGGTTGGGACTGAGGGAGGCCTCATCGGCGGCCAGGTAATGGATCTGATCACCCAAGGGAGACCTTTCTCAGAGGATCAACTCGAATATATCCACTCGTCCAAGACAGGAGCCCTCATCGAGGCGTCGACGTACTGTGCCTCGCTCCTGTCAACGGCTTCGCCGCAGGAGCGAAACCAGCTTCGCGGCTACGGTACCCGCGTAGGTCTCAGCTTTCAAGTCGTCGACGATCTTCTGGACATTGAGGGATCCCAGGAGCGATTGGGGAAGGCATCCCATAAGGATGCGCAGACATTGAAAGCCACCTATCCATCTCTCCTTGGCGTCGAGAAGGCTCGACGAATCAAACAGAAACTTACAAAAAGCGCCGTCGAAAAAATCAGTTTCCTTGGACAGCGCGGCCAGGTGCTGGAAGCGATCGCACGTTATATCGCGAATCGCGACTCCTGACGGAAAAGCCCCCAAGAGGTCGTTGTCGGCACCTCAGAGGCGAAGCCAATGGCGATCCTGCGGAAGCGACTCGACAACCTGCTCGTCGAACGAGAGATTTCATCCACCCTGGAGGCGGCACGCGCCCTGATCCTGGCCGGGTCAGTCTTCGTCGACCAGCAGCGTGTGGACAAACCGGGCACACAGATCAACCCTTCTTCCGAGATTTCCCTGAGGGGAGCGGCCTCGAAATATGTCTCTCGGGGTGGCTTGAAACTGGAGGCCGCGCTCACCACTTTCAAGGTCGTGGTTTCGGGAAAAACCTGCCTGGATCTGGGCGCTTCAACAGGCGGCTTTACGGACTGTCTCCTGCAAAACGGGGCTCGGAAGGTATACGCAGTCGACGTGGGTCGAGGACAACTCGACTGGAAGCTTCGGAACGATCCAAGGGTGGTTGTCCGAGAGGCTGTGAACGCTCGGTACTTGATGCCGGCCAGTCTCCCCGAGAAGATCCACATCATAACGGTGGACCTTTCGTTTATTTCTCTCCGTCTGCTTTTTCCGGTCCTTCGCCGATTCCAAGAAAGCGAGATATTGGCCTTGGTAAAGCCGCAGTTCGAAGCCCAGCGTCACGAGGTTGAGCGAGGCGGCTTGATCAGGAAGCCCGAGAAGCGGCAGGAGATTCTCGATCGAGTCACGAGATTCGCCGCCGGGCAGGAGCTGCGGATCATCGGTACGATGCCCTCACCCATTCTGGGTCAGAAGGGGAACCAGGAATTCTTCGTTTTCCTAAGGGTTTGCGCAGAAATAACTTGGTAGAATTGGCGCTCAGATTTGCACTAGATTTGGCCGCGAACGATTGAGCGAAACCGCAGGCGTAGCAGGGTCTACGTTGAGGCTTTCGCGACCGAGGAGCGGCCGAAGATGGTGTGAAGATGAGATGCCAAAATGCCAAGTTATTTCTGCGCGAGCCCTAAGCAGCGATCCCGATTAGGCGGAAGGCTCAAGCAGCTGGATCAGTTTCTTCAGGTAGTCGGACAACCGCAGCATGTTCTCGTCGAACTCGCTCCAAAAGGCGAGGAGCCCGGACTCAGCCGTGTCGGAAATGACCTTGGGAGCCAGTCCGGCTATGCCGTGACGCCCTGCTACCTCCAACGCAATAGCAGATTCAAGATCGCAAATACTGGCTCCTTCAAGACGGTAGAGGTCTTCGCGGGCCTGTTTGCGGATCACGGGAGTCTTTACCGTGAGCCCCAGACCCGATACCTCCCAGCCCTGGCCTCGGAGTTGCTCGATCAATCCGGAGTCGGCCGGATAGCGGGAGCCATCCCTGAGGCACCAGGCTTCAGGCAAGACCACGTCGCCCATTTTCAGCTTAGGATCCAGCTGGCCTGCTGTTCCCGTAAAAACAAAGACTTTGGGGTTGCTCCGACTAAAGTAGCTTTCCAGGGACTGGCGGGTGCGTTTCGCACCGAGGCCGGTCACCAGGTATTGGCAAATCGGCCCCAGTTGGTTTTCCAGGGCTGCGCTCTCCTGCTTGAGAGCACACGCAACCAGACAGTCAGCTGCTGCTTCCATGGGACGAAGCTCCGAATCTTGAGGATCGAGCCTACTAGTACACCGTTCTATAAATACTGATACGTTTGTGGCGAGCGCGACGGGTCGAGTCCGCGAAGCGACGACGAACACCATGCTTGGCCATAGTGGAGGAGGAGCGACAAAGGAATCGGCGCGTCCCGTCGCCACCCGAAGGGCAGATGGGGGTTGCGGACGATCTCTGTGTTGGTCGTCGTCGAAGATGGCCAAGCATCGACTTCCTCCTCCCGCCTTGATCTCGCCTCACAAGCCCCATCTGCAAACGTATCAGTATTTGTAGAACGGTGTACTAGGTCCGAGGCGGTATTCTAGCCCAAATTTCTCATCGGCTTTTTCGACCTGCTGTTTTTGTTTCTCTATAATCTGTGTGTTCCAGGCAACAACGATTTTTGACACAGACTTCCGTGCCCAATGCCAATCAGAAAAGGGTCTGAACTCGATCTCATCCGTTGGATTCGCAGTCAGGAGACGTCTGCCCCTCCTTCCCTCACGCGGGGCATCGGAGACGATTGTGCCACCTTCGATCCGGCTTTTGCTAAATCTCTGGCCCTGACCTCCGACCTTCTGGTGGAAGATGTTCACTTCCGGCGTCGTTGGGTCCACCCCTACTTCGTAGGGCGAAAGTCGCTCCTTGTGAACCTGAGTGATCTGGCAGCGATGGGGGCCAATCCCTACTCTAGCCTACTCAGTCTGGCGCTACCCACGGAACTGAGAGACGAGTATTTCCACTCTTTCATGACAGGCTTTCTTGAGGAGGCACGACGTTGGAACGCACCTTTGGTGGGAGGGGACCTCTCTCGCAGTTCTCGGGTCCATGTCGCAGCAACCGTCCTCGGGTATGTGACAAAGGGAAGCTTCGTCTATCGCTCGACAGCCCAGCCGGGAGATCTGGTGGCTCTGGTCGGTGACGTCGGTCTTTCCCACTTGGGACTCCAGATTCTACGGGATGAAAATCCGGAAGAACTAGGTGAAGTTGCTTCGGAGGAAGACCTCTCCTCCTGGGCAGCAGACTCTTTCCGTTTGCGCTGCATGCGGGCTCATTTGCTACCACGACCTCAGATAGAAGTCGGACTCTGGCTGCGTCAAAACCAGCTCGCAAACGCCATGATCGACGTCAGCGATGGTCTGGCGGCAGATCTGCTCCAGGTCACTCGTGAAAGCAATCTGGAAGCAGAGCTCGATGCCGCCCGGATTCCGTTGCTGGAGGACATGACTCTGGAGACGGCCCTGGAGGGCGGCGAAGACTACGCACTCTTGTTCACTTCTTCCAAGGAGCAAGTCGAACAGTTGGCCCAGTCTTACCCCAAGGGTTTTCCGCCCTATCGCCTCATTGGTAAGCTGAGACGGGGCCCATCCTCACTCCACCTGATACAGGGCGAGGAGCGCACACGGTATCAAGCCGACGGCTTTGACCACTTTCGGAGTTTCTAGATACTTTTGTCGAAAACAGCCGAATCTGGAGCGGGGAAAGACAGCTACACCGACGCGCCGGTGGACGCCGAAACTCGACCCCAATCCCGCCCAGGGAGAAGACTCGCCGCCAGCTTAGTCCGCTCCCTGCTTCAGGTGACCGAGTCACCCGAGCGGACCGCTCTCGGCTTCGCCGTCGGAGTCCTTCTGGGTTTTTCGCCCTTACTCGGACTTCATACCATCCTGGGACTACTCGTAGCATATATTGTTGGCTTCAACCGGATCGTGGTACTGGCTGGTGTCTACTCCTGCAATCCCTGGATCCTGGTGCCGTACTACGGTTTCGCTACCTGGTTCGGAGTCCAGCTTCTCGGCGTCAAAGAGGGCCGCAGTCTCGAAGGCCTGAATCTTCTTGAGATCTTCCAGGCAGAGTTCTGGAACTTGTTGGCCAGTCAGTGGCGGCTGCTTCTGCCAGCATTCGTCGGCTCTACTGTCCTCTGCACTCTACTTGCACTGATCGCCTATCCGATCGCGCTCCACATTGTCCGAAAATACGGACGATTCAAGAGATCCCCTTCCACCGTCTCTGATCAATTGGAATAGACGTCCTCGCTTCGGGTACCATATGAGTTTACGGTGTATGCTGAGAAGGCCCACACAATTTAACCCTGCCGAAAGACCTACCCGCCCTGCATTGGTCTGCGTATCTCTTCTGCTGATCTGGGCTCTCACGGTTGCGATGGGAGAGAACCAGGAGACTGAGCCCGCCAAGGAAACCGTACTGGAAGACCTTGTCAACATCGACTTCAGGGCGGACCTGCGACTCTTCACTGTGATGGCTGCGCTCAATGCGGCAGGATTCGACTACGAGCGCCCGAACCAGGACATGTCCCCAGTACGGCAAGCCGTTCGCTTGGCGCTCAAAGACCTGGAGCCCAGTCTTTCCTCACGACTGACTGCCTTTTATCAGTCGCACCGTGGCCTTCGCGAAGAGGCGCAACAGCAGATCGCCTATACCTCCCTGGCCCTTTTGATTGCAGATGCGCCTACCTTCAGCCTGATAGAAGAAGAAGATACCATCCCCGACGATGTTCTCAAGATACAAAGCTTTGCCGAGCTGGTGGAAGAGTTCTACCGGGTCGCTCAGATCGAAACCCTGTGGCTCCGCTTCCAGGATTCCTACCAGGCAGAAAGCCAAGCCTACCGGCCGGTGTTGGAAAAGGTTATCGAGGATATTCTGAGGTACTTTCGGATTGGACCTCGCCGGGTACTGAATCGTCAAATCATCCTGATTCCGGACCTTTTGAACGCCAAGGATCTGGTAAATGCCCGAAATCTAGACCGGACCTACTATATCGTCGTTGGGCCTACCGATGAGCCGCTGGGAAACTACTCTTCGCTCCAGCATGAGTATCTTCACGTTCTGATTGATCCTCTGGTTGAGAAGTTCTCGGCTCAGCTGGGCTCGAGGAAGCAGGTTCTGAAGCTCGCCCATGCCCAACCCAAGCTGAAGAGCGAGTATAGAGATAGCGTTACACTGGTCGTAATAGAGTCCCTCATCGAGAGCATTGCATTGAGACTACGTCCACCTCGGGACCTCAGTGCCCAGATGCTTGGATTGTTCCGACAGGGGAACGTTCTGGTGCCTTTTTTCTATCGTGAGCTCGTCTCCTATGAGGAGAGCCGAATCCTCTCCTTTCCTATCTATGCGGAGTTTTTGCTCCAAAACGTGGGTGAAGACTCACTCGAGGAAGACATCAAGCGAATGGATGTCATCGAAGCAAAGATTGAGGAGAGAGATCGGCAGGAGGCCGAAAGGCAGCTTCAAGCCCGACGAGAAGTGGAAAGAAGAAACCTTATCAGCTCGATGCTGTCTGAGGCTGGACAACTTATTTCCAAGCAGAAGTTCGAGACCGCCAGGCAGAAGCTGGGGCAACTCCTGGAAGAGGACCCGGGAAATGGGAACGCCTACTTCTACCTGGGCCAGATTGCCGATCAGCTTGAAGAACGCCAGCATGCCTACGAGCATTACCGGCAGGCGGCTGAGGCTGCTTCGAATCCGGCTTGGATTCGCGCCTGGTCGTTGGTTCGAATGGGCAAATTCCTTGCCTTCCAAGATCAGTTCGCGCAAGCTCGGCGGCGATTCAAAGAAGCTCTGACATTCGAGGGAGAGTTGCGGGGAGCTAGAGATCGGGCAGAGCAGGCTATAAAGGAGCTGCCTCGGGCGGACTAGGTGAGGGTGCTTTCGGCAGCCCTTTTGTGTAAAAATAATCGACTTGGAGGCCCTTCGACAGGGTAATGTTAATCAGGAGGAACCAATGAGACGTCAGTTCATATTTGCGGTGATTGCGACATTAATCGGTTTCTGGGGCGGTCCATCGAACCTTCATGCTTCCGCCCAAGGGCAGGGCCAGAGCGAAGGCCAGAGCGAGGACCAACAAGAAGGTCAAGAAGGCGTTCCGGCGAAGCCGCCTCGAGTCGTTGGCCAAGCCCAGACCAAAGAAGAATTCGATGCCTGGTCTGTCATTGAAAAGACCGAGGACTTCAAGGAGAAGGCACAACTCAACCTGAACTTTCTGCAAGAGCATCCGGATAGCGGACTCACGCCTCTGGCACACCAATTCTTGGCGCTGGCCTACCAGCAGGAGAACAACTACGAGAAGTTCGTTGAGCATGGAGAAAAGGCCGTCGCTGAGCTGCCTACCAGTTACGTGCTTATGATCGAACTGGCGGTGGGCTATGCTGAGCGCGGAGCACTCGATCAGGCGCTTAGCCGCGGACAGCAAGGACTTGATTTATCTTCAACCGCGACCAAGCCCGCCCAGTTGACCACCACCGATTTCATGTCGAAAAGGGACGGTTTGCAGGCCGACGCCAATTACGCGATAGGCTTGACCCGGTTGCATCAGAGCCTCAAAGGGGGAAGCACCAAAGACGAGTTGGTACAACAGGCACGCGTCCATCTGGAGAAGGCAATTGATCTTGATCCCAACCACGAGCGGGCGTATTTGCGGCTGGGGCGGGTGTACCTGACTCAAAAGAATGCCGACCAGGCACTCGACGCATTTGCACGTGCTGTGGCGGTCGGAGGCATGACTCAAGAGATCGCTCAGGGACAACTGGAACAGCTCTATACCTATATTCACAAGAAGACAGACGGAATGGACGAAACCGTTGCCAAGGGGAAGGAATTCCTAGCCCAGAAAAATGCTGAAAAGGAGGCCCGACTGCAGGAAATCCGGGATCAGGAGGCTCAGCAGCTTACTCAGCCTGGGACCACCCCGGCGGCGGCAGAATCTACAGAGGAGCCCTTTACCCTGCCTGAGTAGCTCTTGGCTTCACGGGTTGGGAAAACTCGAATCCCAGGCACGCGATTACTGGGTATTTCGGTAGGGCACCTCAACCAGGCTGCTCGCACAGCGTGTCTGTCATTCGTTACTTGAGACTGGGTGCTTTCAACAGATCGCGTGCGCTTCAATAGTTCTTTTTTCTCGACACCTGGCCTTGTGCTACGTCGACTAACCCATCTCTGGGTTCAGCCAAGGTCGCGTTCCGAAGTGTCCTCGAAATCCTCTGGACCGCGAAGCGAGCAGCTGGAACAGCTGCAGCTCCGGCTGGACTATTCTTTCAAGGATCTTTCCCTTCTCGACCATGCTCTGACGCATCGCTCATTCGCCCACGAATCAGGGAAGCCCGGCGCCGACTACGAAGCCATGGAGTTCCTGGGGGATTCGGTTCTGGGTCTCGCAATCAGCGAACACTTGTTTCGTGCCGATCCA
The DNA here is from genome assembly GCA_965218775.1 of Acidobacteriota bacterium. GTDB lineage: Bacteria > Acidobacteriota > UBA6911 > RPQK01 > JAJDTT01 > CAUZIZ01. The sequence continues at coordinate 725,676 of CBDCLS010000004.1, forward strand.
AACCGTCTGGAAGGCGAACTCTCAAAGCTCAAGGGACTACTCGTCTCGAAGCCAGAACTGGCCGAGCTCTCGAGTCGTCTGGATCTCGGGAGCTTCCTTAGGCTCAGTCGCGGTGAGGAAAAGACAGGGGGAAGAAAAAAGAAGGCAATCCTAGCCGATGCCTTCGAAAGCGTCGTGGGTGCCATTTACCTTGACGGAGGCTTCGAACCAGCTCGAAAGTTCATCTTGGATCAATTTCGGGATCACCTTCGACGGGCCGCCCGGCGGAAGCTCGAGCTCAGGGACTTCAAGTCTGCCCTCCAGGAGCAGCTCCATTCGCAGGGACTCCCCGGACCAAGCTACAGAGTAGTGAAGGAAACGGGTCCGAATCACCGCAAGGTTTTTCTGGTTGAGGTCCGCTCGAGGAAGAAACTTCTTGGCCAAGCAAGTGGTCGCACCAAAAAGGAAGCCGAACAGAACGCCGCACAAATTGCGCTAGGCGAAGTAGGCCGCGGATCGAAGCCCTGACTTCCTGCGCAACTGATCTTGAAAAGCCGTGCCTGGGCGTCGCCATGACTGGCGATGAAGAATGCGGATTAACCTCTCATCAGGAACCAGAAGACGGCTAGCGTGATCACGTCGTACAGTGCGTGCGCCCAGATGGGTCCTACGACGCTACCCCGTATCAGGTACAGCAAGCCAAACAGAAGACCGAGGACTCCCGCACCCACTGCGTTGTCGATTCCCTGTACGGCATGACCGGCTCCGAAGAAGATGCTCCACAGGACCAGCCCCGTCGGTAAGCCGCCCAGAAATCGATCGAAGCGCCTGAGGACAAATGCCCGCTGGATTTCCTCCTTGATTCCGCCCACGTAGAGGCTGCTGATCAGGAACAACGTCAGGTCTGTCTTGGTTTGGACCAGCTCCAATAAGGGGTTGCTCTTCGAAACCTGGTCGGGAAGAAAGACATGGAAGAAAGTACCGATCAGGAAGGTCGACCCAAAGAGTACCGGGACACTTGCCACGCCAAACACCATTTCCCTGGCAACGCCCTGTCCCCTCCAACCGAGAGATCCCCAACTCTCTCCGCCCATCCGCAGGAAGAAGCCCACCAGCATCAGCGTAATCGTCGCCTCAACTACCATGAATAGAAAAAGGGTCGGCGTATTCTGCCAAATCTGATGCGGGGGAAAAGCGAGGACCTGAAGCACGGTCCTGGCGAGTAGGGAGCCAGCAATCGCCACGATCGCCACTTCAATCAGGGCCAAGACTCTGGTCACAATGCGATCCTCTATCCGCGCACCTGGTGCTGCTTATCGCAGTAACCGCCACCTGTCCTTCCAGGGACATAAACTGCCAGGGATACGGTCACCTTTTCCGCGCGCCGCCGTTTGATCCCGATCTGTTCGAATCGGCCATGTTAGCATCAGTGGGCACTCAGCTTCGCGGGTGTCCCAACCGGTTGCGCTGTTTTGTCGCCTCATAGGATAATCGGCTCGGGAGGCCGTATGACCAAGGAGTCTCGATTATCAGCAGAAGATGAATTCGACGAAGTGGACGAGGGTAAGGACCTCGAAGATCTAGATGAGCTGGACGATGATTACGAGGATTCCTACGAAAACCTCGAAGACTATGATGATTTTCGGACGAATGGCGAACCAGAAAACCTGGAAGATCTCGAGTACGCTACCAACAACTCCGACTAGCCTCCCCAGCGCGGCAGCTGGAGACCAAGTGTTCGCTCCCAGGAATAGGATGATGTATGCAGATGGGCTTGTGAGGCTGGTGCCGGGCCCGGGAAGAACGGGGACTTAATACCATGAACGAGATCGACTTGAAGGGGAAAGCGGCGGTCGTCACCGGAAGCGCTAGAGGAATCGGGTACTCAATCGTGGAACGCTTTCTGGCCTCAGGTGCAAAGTGCAGCCTTTGGGACCTCGATCATCTAGCTCTGGAACAGGCTGCGGCCAACCTCTCGAAAGCAGGCGAGGTAGTGACACAGACCGTGGATTTGACCGATGTCTCAGCGGTGAGTCGGGCTGCAGCGGAAACCCACGATACCCTGGGCTCGATCGACATTCTGGTCAACAACGCCGGGATCGCAGGTGCCGCCAAAACAGCCTGGGAATGCACTCCCGAGGAATGGCATCAGGTGATCGAAGTAGATCTGTACAGCGTGTTTCACTGCTGCCACGCAATCGTCCCGATAATGCTGCAGCAAGGCTGTGGCAGGATAGTGTGCATCGCTTCGATCGCCGGCAAAGAGGGGAACCCAAACGCCTCCCACTACAGCGCCGCTAAGGCAGGAGTCATTGGCTTTTGCAAATCTTTGGCAAAGGAACTCTCGACCAAGGGGATCCTGGTCAACTGTGTGACCCCTGCTGTCATCAAGACGGACATCTTGAAACAGCTCACGCAGGAGCATATCGACTACATGCGCTCCAAGATTCCGATGGACCGCTTCGGGGAGACTTCGGAAGTGGCCGCCCTGGTCGCTTGGCTGGCTTCTCCCGATTGCTCGTTCAGCACCGGGGGAGTCTTCGATATCTCCGGGGGGCGTGCAACCTATTGATGTGAGACTTGAGGTGGCTTCGGTCTCCAGGCCCAAGAGTACTCTTGTGCCGAGCCTTTGGCTCGACCCACGGCGGCCCGAAGACCGCCGCCACGCCCTCTGGAAAAAAGGCGATTAACATTCTACAATCCCCGCTCTTCGAATCTGGCAGCGGATTCTCGAACGAAGCGCAAAGAGTGCTTCGACGAAGGCGCATTCTCGCAATCCTGAGTCTGTTCCTCTTCCTTGCCGCTATCGATTTGGCGGAAGGACGAGAGAAGATAAAGCACCTGAATCCCACGTTCAGAGGTTCGACGGGTCTATTCAATCTTTTCAAGCCAGCCACGTTACGCCGCGGTGAGTGGAGCCTAGCGCTGCACGGCACCAGCATTCACCGGGAACCGGGAGACCTTAACCTCTCTCAGTTTCCGCTATCCATGACCCTGGGAGTGCACGACAGGTTGGAATTCTTCTTCTCTTGGGAAACCTATCGGCGGGTCCGGGCCGGCGCTATTCAGGTGAACAAGATGGCAGGCCCGGACGCAGTGCAGCCAAGCCGTTTGGCAACTGGGACCTTGGGGTTCTTCAACGATCTCCCTTTCCTGGATGTGCCATTGGGACAGGGACGAGGAGAGTTCTGGACCGGCCTTAAGTTGAACCTGCTCTCTGAGCTTTCTGGAGCCCCGTTGGGTTGGGCGGTCCAGGCTAAGACACGCTTCTCAATCGAAGACAGCCGAGACCGACTCCTGCAGGGTCTCACGGCAGGAACTACCGATGTCGGTTGTGACCTCCTATTTTCCAAGGCCATCAGCGACGGTCCAAATCTAGTTGGAAACGCCGGCATTCTCTTTGTGCAGGACAGCTTCGACGCCGACCGCCAGCATGAATTCAAATACGGAACTGGTTTGGAGCTCCCCTTCTGGAGGGACAACGCGAGACTCATCGGTGAACTGGTCGGAACCCACTTCTTCGGGTCCCACAGCCCTTCGACCTTCGTCAACCCGGTGTCGCCACTGGATCTACTTGCCGGAATAAGACTTCTGTCCTTCCGCCGGCTTCATCTCTCGGGAGCCTACAGATCGAATCTGAGGACAATCGATCCTGAGCTGCTGGGGATAGCCCAGACAGGCCGTCATGGCTGGTTTCTACAGATCGTACTCCAACGCAAGATAAATCGGCCTCCATCGGTGCAATGCAGCGTCGACCAGGACGTCTTGGTAAGGGGAGATGTGACAACGGTACGCGTCACCGTCTCCGATCCGGACGATGAGATACTGGGCATCACCTGGGAAGCCAGCTCGGGGAGAATCACGCTCAACGGCAATTCCGCGATCTTCGATTCCACCGGACTGCCAGCAGGACAGTACACGGTGAACACAGAACTCGATGACGGCGAGAGCACCTCTGGGTGTACTGTCTACATTCTGGTACGGGAGAAGAATCTCCCTTAGGAACTCTTTCAAAACACAAGAACCGCTTTGAATCAGTTAGGATATTGGCGATGCAGGAATCAAGAGCGATGAAATGGGCCCATTTTCAACTGAGATCAACTCTGTACTGCTGTCTCCTGATTGCTTTGGGTGCCCAAGCTTCAATCCTTGGGGCCAGGCTTGATTTCGACTCCCTGGGTCCCTACGGGGGGGATGTCCGGTCTTTGGCCGTGCACGCGCAACGACCCGATGTCTTCTTTCTTGGAACCGCAGATGGCCAGATCTATGTTTCTGGAAACGCGGGGCAATCTTGGTCCAGGCTGGTTCCGGGGCTGAAGCGACGTGAACTGGTTGTAGACAATCTGGCTTTCGATCCGAAGGACCCAAACACAGTCTACGCCGCGACCTGGGAGCTGAAGAGCGATAGGGGGATTCTGTTTCGCTCCAGGGATAGCGGGAAAAGCTGGGAGGAGATAGATCTAGGCAGGTATAACAGCACGATTCGCGCTCTAGCCATTGCCCCCACCAATCCTTCCGTGATGGCAGTTGGCATCTCGGAGGGCGTGTTGCTCACCCAGGATGGCGGACTCAATTGGGACCGAATTAGCCGTGGCTATCGCAGCCTCTATAACGTCGAGTCCCTGGCCTTTGATCCCGTTGATTCCCAAAGTCTCTACGTCGGCACCTGGCACTTGAGTTGGAAGACTCCTAATCTGGGGAAGAAGTGGCAAGCCATCCATAGCGGAATGATGAGGGACAGTGATGTCTTCGACCTTCTGATTCAGCCCGAGGATCCGCAGACTCTCTATGCCAGCGCCTGCAGTGGTATCTATAAATCGGTAAACGGAGGTCTCCGGTGGACCAAGTTGAAGAACGGGTTGACCACTGCGGCAAGGCGTACGCGGGCCCTCCATATGGATCCCTTGGATCCGAACAGAATCTACGCCGGGACTACCAAGGGGCTGTTCGTTTCTTCCAGCGCGGGCAGCCGCTGGCGACGATTGTTCTCCGGCATCGTCGTCAACGCTGTCGTCGTCCATCCTGCGAACAATGACGTCGTCCTTGTGGGAGCTGACGATGCTGGCATCCTCAGGAGCGAGGACGGAGGAAGTACGTTTTCAGCCTCAAATGAAGGGTTCATCCATCGCCAGATTGGTGCCCTTTCGTCTGATCCACATCGCCAGGATGCATTCTATGTGAGTGCCGTCCTGGATCTCCAACATGGGGGCTTCTTCGTCCTCAAGAACGGTCGAACGGATTGGAGTCCCTACAACGAGGGTCTAGACAAGGACTCGGCAACTTCAGTTCGAGCTATTCTTCCCTCGAGGAAATCGAGAGCTGTCTATTTGGGAACCCGATCTGGCGTATTCGTGGGAGTACCTCACGAAGAACCTTGGCAGCCTATAGAGGCCACCAGACGGCTTGTGGTCTCGGACCTCGCTTTTCCGGACCGCAAGGAGGAAACCCTGTACCTCGCCTCCGAGACTGGCGTTTTCCACCTCGACCTCCCAGACACGAGATTGGAAAAGAGGGAGATCCCATCCTACCAGGGGAAGATCCAAGCGTTACACTACGATCGGACGACATCCATGCTTTTCGCAGGAACGAACAGCGGCCTCTTTCGGTCCAGCAACGGCGGCAGGACCTGGAGCAAAAAGGCTCACGGACTGCCGCTAGCCGCCGTTAACGAGGTCCGGAGAATCGGAATGCGTTTACTTTGCGCGACCCGTCAGGGTCTCTTTACAAGCGAGGACTCTGGGAGGACGTGGTCACGATCCTCTGGAGTAGACCCTATCGACGTAGTGGCGATCGGCTCCAGTCCGGATGGGAACGTGAATCAGGTCTTTGCCGTGGACTCCCTACTAGGACACTTATTCGGAAGTAGGGACGGAGGGCAGACCTGGCAAAGGGCAAGTCTGGGACGATCTTTTCCGAAGATCACCAAGCTTCTTCTCGACTCCTCTGGAAACCTACTGGCTGGAACTGTATCCGAGGGCGTTCAACAAATCGCCGCGGATGCTGTATTCGGAGGCACAAACCAGTAGGGTGACACTTCCAAGTCGGGAGCTCTTTTAACCCCAACGTCGGGGGTCTCGCGAGCTAATACACTGTAACACACGCCACAAACACGAAATAATCTGTGTTACAGCGTACTAGTGCTTCGATTCCCAAATAATAGTGATCAATCCGTTCGTATCCTATTCGACCCTTCTTCTAATCTTCACAGCTGCTTTGCTCTTATTCACCTTGATGTTGGTCATTCGTCGGCGCCAACGGACGGAACCAACCAAACTCCAGAAAATGCTTGCCGAGCCCGGGATTCCCGCAGATCAGCTCGAGTACCTGGTCCCTCTCCTCGTCTATGAAGAATCGTATCCACGCTTCTGCGAGATCGTTTCGCTGGTGCTCCAACATTTTCCCCTGGAACGTTTCCTGAGGGGAAAAGAGTTTCGCTCAGCTCTTGTTTTCTTGGAGAAATCGGCCTTTTCAGACTCGAGGCGCCAGGGCGTTGCAACGGCGATGTCGGTGCTGGTCAGTTCCTTCTTGTCTGATCCCGATGTGGAGTATCGCTGCCGCTCCCAGCTTCGACCGCTAATCGACCTTTTTCTCCAGGAGATAGCCAGCTCAAATCGCTAGTACCATGTCACACATGTAGTGTCGGGTTTGCAGATGGGGCTTGCGAGGCGAGATCAAGGCGGGAGGAGGAAGACGATGCTTGGTCATCTTCGACGACGACCAACGCAGAGATCGTCCGCAACCCCCGTCTGCCCTGCGGGTGGCGACGGGACGGGCCGATGGCTTTGTCTCTTCTCCTCCACGATGAATGACATCGCGTCGTCGTCGTTTCGCGCCCTCGACGCCGTCGCGTTCGCCACAAACCCGACACTACATGTGTGACATGGTACTAGGCACGACTCGAGTACGGGTCAGCCGGTCGTGCAGACAACGCCGTCCCGGATCGAAAAGACTCACACACAGTCCCACCAGACTCGCCGCCACAGCCGGGAAAAGCAGTACCCGAAGCAGGATGGCATGCACCGGAACCGCTTCCCGGACCTCTTCGGATATCAAACGAAGCTCGGTCAGGTACATCCCCGGAGTCTGCCGGCAACTGATCAGAAAAAAACAAGAGCTGAGGAAGTAGAAGCCCAGGGAGCATGCGCCGCCCAGACTCAGCGTGGTGACCGAGAGAAAATCTCGATTCAGGATCACGCAGGCCGTCCAGCTGAACAGAAACCCGGTAAGGATCGATAACGAAGCATCCACTATTCCTGAGAGCAGGCGAGACAGAATGATCTCCGGAGGGACCTCGCGGGAAGATGCTGTCGTCTCTTCAGCGCCGTCGCCACCCGATTGGGGAAGAGGTGGCTCCAGCCTCAGTTCTTGCTGCTTGGGTACTTGGCGGGGATGAGACCCAGCGGGCATCCTGATCAAGGGTTTGTCCGCTAAAGACTGAGTGGAAGAAGCCTTTCTGGTAACGGTGACGATCTTCTTCCCGCCCCGCCCCCCTGTACCTGGGAACCCATCGGGGAAGAGGCTTCGCTCGGGTTCTACACGAGATCGCGAGATCCTGGGCCTGCGCGGACCCGATCTGGAAGTCGACGCAACGCGCGGGGAGTGCCGCTTGACCCGAGGGCGACTGTCCCGCTTCTCCGGTCCGAAGTCCGTCGTGTCTCCAGGGAGAACCTGACGATCATTGCCAAGGCGAGAATTGAAGGGAATCGATTTTTGAATGATCTTCTCCGCGTCGTCCTCGAGGCCGCAGTGCGGACAAACGCCGCCCTCAATCTCGGTGCGACAGCGGGAGCAAATCACTTCAAAATCTTAACATACGGTCGAGAAGGCCCAAAGGAGGGTAACCGAGGCCGCGATTCAAGAACGTTCCGCAGCATCGATATGAGAACCCTACTGTCTCATTGCCAGTCGCTCGAGCCAATCTCACGCAGTAGATGGGACACTTCTTGCTCCGTCAGGCTCTGCGTCTTCTCCAGCCTTTGGGAGATCTCAAAGAGCCGCCCTAGATAGGCCTCTGAGTCGTTCGCCTCCGCGGCGGCTCGGGACGCCCGGTCGAAAGCATCGTGAATGGCCTGACTGGGATAGGTTGGAGGGGCCTTCTGTATCACGGCGTGTACGACGACAGCATGGATCATTTCTACCGTGTAGAGTCTCAGGAGGAGAAAACAGAAGATCGTAACAACCAGCAGGGCAAGAAGCGCAATTGATCGCGGGTTTCGTCTTAGTGCTGTCCACGTTCGTATTGTCACGTCAGAATATTCGGTCAGTCAGGGTCGTTTTCAAGGTCCGGGTCAGAGAACCCTCAGAATCTCGAAATCTACCTCCCCATCCAACTGGATACTCCTACTTCTCGCGTGGCCCAGTAGAGCGCTCAAGAAGGAGCTCCTAACCCACCTGGGCAGCCAACGACTCCTCTTGGTTCGGCCGTGTGCATAAGGATTCTTTAGATAAAAAATCAAAATTTCCTTGAGCACTTCATCCTTGAGCTTTAGAATCTGGTTGAGAGAGAGGTTCCTCAATCGCACTGTACGACCTGTTATAGAGACAGTTTTGAGATTCAGCTTCTCTTCGATAAGAGCTTGATTCTGCTCGGCGGCCTTTGCTTTCTTTGTCATGATAGCGATGGCCTTTGAGTAGGTTGTGTTCTTGTTGACGACGTTGATCGCTAGAGTGCGGCAGAGAAGATAGTCAGGATAGTACGAGAAGAACTCTTTCGCGAGTCCGGGAACAGGATTCTTTGCTGATTCCATCCTCGATAGCCGGGGCAGGATTTTCAGGAAAGACCAGAGGGGAGGCCGGTACTATGGCTGATTTCAGAGACTTTCAAATCTTGACTTAAACAGGGGGTCAATTATAGTAATGGGCACAACCATGGGGAGTCTACCATGTGGAAGAAAGACGAACAATCTGAGCCAGTGCCGGAAAAACCTAGACCCGCGGCTAGAAATCCGGCCGAACGAATCAAGGAGCGAGCCTTGATCGGCGCCTCAATTTCGATCACCGGGGACCTGAGCGGCGAGGAGGACCTGGTCGTACAGGGACAGGTTTCAGGAACAGTTTCCTTTTCGGATCATAGCGTGACGATTGGAAAGCAGGGTCGCGCCCAGGCTGATGTCTATGGCAAGGTCATCAGCGTAGAGGGCGAGGTAGAAGGAAATCTTTTCGGCGAAGACAGGATCGTCATCCGTGAGTCCGGCAATGTTCGTGGTGATCTCCATGCACCTCAGGTCATTCTGGAAGAGGGTTGCAAATTCAAGGGAAGCATCGATATGGACGCCCCCCGCGGTACCAGACCTCGCCAAGCGAAGTCGGAAATCAAAGGGGAAACTCCAGGACAAGTTGAGCCCAAGAAGGATCAGACTAAGGACGCGCCCAAGGTTGACGTGGGGCTGAAGATGGGTTCGGTCTCATCCGGGACGTGATGCGTTGGTTCCGCCGAGCTGGAACTAAAGCCACCAACAAAGCAGAAACCGAAGCCCTTTCAACCAAGCCCACAGAGCATATCTCCCTGGCCTTGAACGTGGTATATCATCAGCTCCAGCCGGAGCGTAAGTACCACATTCTGGATCTTGGATCGGCATACGGCTCTAACGTAGACTTCTTCTCGCAATTCCCCTGCAAGATTCATATTGAGGATCTTTACCAGACCCTCTCCTCCTTCGACTTTCTTTCTCCCGAAGACGGCTTTTCCTATGACGTGGTGTACGACTACCTCCTACCCTATGGAAGAAACACCAGCTTCGACCTCATTTTTGCGTGGGATCTGTTCAACTATATGGAAGAGGAAGAATTGCTCCACCTGGTCCTCTACCTGGGAAAATTCTGTCGAACCGGCACGCTCCTGTTTTCTTTGATCTCGACGTCGAAGCACATCCCTGAAAGTCCAACCAGGTTCAAGATCCTGGATCAGGAGCATCTCCAATACGAAGTCTCTTCCCCAGTCCTCAAACCTTGCCCCCGCTATGAGCAGACCGACCTCGCCCGCCTCATGCCACACTTCAGAGTCTGTAATTCCTTCCTGCTGAGAAACGGCTTCAAGGAATATCTTTTCCGCTATGATAACTAGTACAGCGTTCTGTAAATACCGATACGTTTGTGGCGAGCGCGACGGGTCGAGTTCGCGAAGCGACGCCGAACTCGATGCCTCGTATCTTGGAGGAGGCGCGACAAAGAAATCGGCGCGTCCCGTCGCCACCCGTAGGGCAGATGGGGGTTGCGGACGATCTCTGTGTGGGTCGTCGTCGAAGATGGCCAAGCATCGTCTTCCTCCTCCTGCCTTGATCTCGCCTCGCAAGCCCCATCTGCAAACGTATCGGTATTTACAGAACGCTGTACTAGTACCCTGTAACATAGGGTACTAGTCATGAATCGTGGTAGGATCGCCTCGCTTCCCTTGCTCCTGGGGATCGCTGTCTGCAGCTTGCACTCACCGCCGCAACTGACAAAGAGTGCGGTTACCGGAAAGGCTGACAGGATTCTCCGACATGCCCACATCGGGGTCGCCCTGATGGAGCAGCTGAAGTTCGAAGATGCCAGTGTCGAGTTCGCCAAGATCCTGGATCTCGATACCAACTTTGTTCCGGCGCATGTCAATCTCGGAATAGCCGAGTTCAACCTACAGCGATATGACGAAGCCAGTCTTCACTTCGGGAAAGCCCTGGAGTTGGACTCGGAGCAGATCCATGCTCACTACATGATGGGGTTGATCTATCGGAACCAGGATCAGGTGGATCGGTCGATGGACCAGTTCCGGGAGGTCATCCGACAGGATCCCGCCGACCCCTCCGCCCACTACTATCTGGGGCTGCTCCACTCCCGACAGAAGCAGTACGATCAAGCCATCGCACACCTGCGGGAGGTTGTTTCGGCCGAGCCGTACAACGCCTCAGCTTATTACAATCTGGCTATTGCCCTGACTCGCAGCGGAAATCGCGAGCAGGGGCAGAAAGAGATGGAGCGCTTCCGGAATCTGCAGGGAAAATTTGGCACAACCACGCTAGGCCTCAGGTACCTGGAGCAGGGTAGATACTCCCTTGCACTCGAAGCTACTGGGGATCATCTACCCGGTACTGGAAAAGATCCGCCCAAGGCAATCCAGGTAACTTTCGAAGAGGTTGGGAGTTCTTCAGGGCTCGAATTCCAGCACGCCGGAACAGGACTGGTTGGCAGCTTTACCGTCGACTCGAAATCGGCGCTCGAGCGGGAAATCGTTCCCTTCCTGGGTTCGGGCATTTCCTTCGGCGACTACGACGGAGACGGAAAGGTGGACATCTTCCTCTCCAATGCTGCAGCAAAAGATGCTGTCAGTGCGCTTTTCCACAACGAGGGGGAGGGTGCCTTCCTAGAAACCGGTCGTGGTTTGGGACTCGACTCGCGGGCAAAGACGATGAGTGCTCTCTGGGGAGACTACGACAACGACGGCTACCAGGACTTGTACCTCATAAATTACGGTCCCAACCTGCTGTACCGGAACCAGGAAAACAAGACTTTCCTCAACGTGACAGAGGCGGCGGCCGTCGGGGGTCCCTCATGGGGAGTGGGCGGCGCATTTGTCGACTATGACCATGATGGAGACCTGGACCTCTTCGTGGCAAACTTCGTGGAAACCAGTCCCTTCCCAGAGTCCGGCTCTCGATTTCCTGATGATTTCAAGGGAGCCAGCAATGTCCTCTACAGGAACAACGGCGACGGCTCTTTCACCGACGTCTCGGAAGCCTCCGGGCTCTCCGGAGGGGGGAGGAAGACCCTATCCGTAGTCTGTACCGACTTCGACAACCGCAGAGACATCGACTTCTACCTGGTCAATCTGGGTCAGCCCAACCAGCTTTTCAGCAACCAACGCGATGGAAGCTTCGTTGACGTAGCTCCCGAACTGGGAATCTCTGATACGGGATCAGGCACAGGCATAGGGATTGGATTTCTGGGTCTGGGTGGGGGAGCTCAGCCCACCCTTGCACTGCCAACCCTGGACGGAGCCGAACTGAGCCTCTGGGGACAACAGCAGAATCGCCGTTACAGTCCAAGAGCCCTATGGCCATCGTCCGGCTCTCCAGTCCCGGATCAGGTCCATAGCAGCCAGCTCTTCGACTTCGACAACGACGGCGATCTGGACGTGCTGCTGGCGACCGCTCCTCTGTTCACTCAGCGGGATCAGCCCCGGCGTAACTTCTTTCTGCTCGAGAACCACAATGGGGCCTTCCACGACGTGACCGCGGATGTGGGCTTGAACCGCTTCCAGGGGCTTGCAGTTCGAGGAGTCGGCGTCGCGGACTACGATGGAGACGGCGACCTGGACTTCGCCGCCAATGTGAATGGCGGCTCCCCCTTGCTCTTCAAAAATCAAGGCGGGAATCAGAACAACTGGATCTCGGTTGCGACGCGAGGGACCAACAGTAACAAACTGGGCCTGGGCACAAAGGTGGAGATCAAGAGTGGCCGTCTGTATCAGAAAGCAGAGGTCTATGGAGGCCACGGATTCCTCAGTCAGAATCCACCGGTGCTTCACTTCGGCCTGGGAAAGCAGGTGGGGATCGATACCCTCCGCATCCTCTGGCCTGGTGGAGTCCTTCAGTCCGAGATCGATCAACCCATCAATCAGGTCCTTCCGGTCCAGGAATTGGATCGTAAGGGTACCAGCTGCCCCATTCTCTATGCCTGGGACGGGGAAACATACCGGTTCGTCACCGACTTCCTGGGAGGCAGTGCCTACGGCTACTTGCTTGCTCCTGGCGTCTATAACTATCCCGACACGGATGAATACGTGAAACTGGATCGAAGTCGGATCGGTCTTAAGGACGGGCGGCTCGCCATCACTCTGAACAATCAACTCGAGGAAGTAATCCTCTTCGACCTGCTGGAACTCGTAGCCGTAGACCATCCGGCCCAATACGAGATCTATCCCGACGAGAAGCTACTGCCGGGTCCTCCCTATCTGGATTTTCGGCTTCTCACTGCCTCAGGAGCTCGCCCTCCATTAGCTGCGACCGACGGAGGTGGGAACGACATTCTTCCCCAAATCAGTTCTATCGACCGGGTCTACCCGACCGGCTTCGAGAAGCTCCCCTTCAAGGGTTACTCGCAATCCCACGAGATGGTCCTCGATCTCGGGATCACAGCGTCAGACAGAACGCTGCTTCTGATGCACGCTTGGATCGACTACGCCGACAGCACTAGCAATCTGGCAGCATCCCAAGCAGGAGTGTCGCTGATTCCACCCTACCTGCAGGTCCAAGATGACCAGGGAAGGTGGGTCACTGTGTTGGAACGCATGGGGTTTCCGGCCGGTTTGCCGAAAACGATGACTGTGGACCTTTCGGGCAAGTTCCTTTCAGCGAGTCGCAGAATCCGTATCATCACAAATATGTGCATCTACTGGGACCAGGTACTGGTCGAGACCGGGTCTCCCCGACAGGACTACAGTGTTCACAGGTTGAAGCCGGAACAGACCGATCTCCACTTTCTTGGTTTTCCAGACTTCCTCAGCACAGACGGGCGTAGTCCCAAAACCTATGACTACGATCGGGCTTCTCCGACCGCCCAATGGAAGGTCCATGTCGGGGGCTATACCCGCTACGGTGACGTCCGGCCCTTGCTCCAAGAGCGGGACGACATGTTTGTCATCACCCGATCCGGGGACGAGATCGAGGCCTTTTTCGATGTCACCAACCTCCCAGAACTCGCCTCCGGCTGGGTGAGGGACTACCTGGTCTACGTACACGGCTTTGGCAAGGATATGGATGTGAATTCCGCCGAACCCGATTCCGTAGGCCCGCTTCCCTTCCATCGGATGTCTGCCTACCCTTACCCCCCAGGAGAGCGGTATCCTGACGATGAGGAGCATCAGAGATACCTTCGGGAGTGGAATACGCGAGTCGAAGAACGCTGGTACGCCCAGACAAGGTGATCATGCCGGATGGCGGATCCGTATCACGCGAACATATAATAGCGGCCTATGGCACCTGTGTTCGCAACCCTTGCTTGCTTCGGTCTCTACCTGCTCGGCTACCACATCTACGCCAAGTACCTCGGAAGGAAAGTCTTCAAGCTGGACCCCAATGCCGTCACTCCTGCCCAGGAGCTGAACGACGGTGTCGACTACGTTCCCTGTAACCGATACGTGCTCTTCGGGCACCACTATGCCTCGATTGCCGGACTCTCTCCGATGTTGGGCCCTGCCATCGCTGTTATCTGGGGATGGGTACCTGCAATGCTGTGGGTGGTCCTGGGAACCCTCTTCATTGGAGCCGTGCACGACTTCGGAGCGCTGGTCATTTCCATGCGCGCCCGAGGAGTATCCGTCGGGAAGGTAGCCGAGGACATCGTCGGGCCGCGAGCCAAGTCCTTGTTCCATATCATCATCTTCTTTCTGATCGCTCTTGCCATGGGCGTTTTCGTGAACGTCTGTGCCACGCTTCTGACCGCTGACCACAGTCCCGAAGCCGTTTATCCGAGTGCAACCATCATGATTGTCGCCCTGGTGGTGGGATGGCAGGTTTACAAGCGAGGAGCTTCGATCGGCAGGAGCACCATGATTGCCTTCATTATTACTCTGCTGAGTGTGTGGGCTGGACTCGAGCTACCCGTACTGAGCCTCTCCCTGGGCCAGTGGAGCATTATTCTACTGATCTACGCCTTTGTGGCTTCGGTTCTGCCGGTTTGGCTTCTGCTTCAACCCCGGGACTACGTGAACTCACTTCTCCTCTACCTGGGACTCCTCTTGATCTACTGCGGCTTCTTCTACCTGAGTCCCGACTTCGCAGCCCCAGCGATTCAAGCCAATCCACCCGGCGCCCCTCCGCTGTTTCCATTTGTCTTCATTGTCATAGCCTGTGGGGCCGTTTCGGGTTTCCACGGCCTGGTCTCTTCGGGTACTACAGCAAAACAGATCAGCAAAGAGACCGATGCGACCTTCATTGGATACGGCGGAATGATTGGCGAATCACTGTTGGGCCTGGTGTCCGTCCTTGCCTGTACGGCCGGATTTGTGACACGGGAACTCTGGCTTCAGCATTATCAATCCTGGGATCTGGCCCAGGGATTGGGCCTGAAAATGAAGGCCTTCATCGACGGATCTGCAATGTTCATGAGCCAATTGGGAATACCGCTGGATCTATCCAAGGCCTTTGTCGCCTTGGTGGCCATCTCCTTCGGCCTGACAACGCTGGACTCCGGTACCAGGCTGTTGCGCTTCAACATCAGCGAGATCAGTGAAACTCTCAGGATCCGAAGTCTCTCTAACCGCTACATTACTTCCTTGCTCGCCGTAATCACGATCGGCTTTTTCGCCTTCTACAAAGTGGGCGGAAAGGCAGCGGGCCTTGCTCTATGGCAACTCTTCGGCACCACCAACCAGGTGCTCGGAGGGCTTACGCTACTAACCATCACGCTCTACTTGATCCATCGGAAGCGTCCTTTCTGGTACACGGCGGTTCCCATGGTCTTTATGCTAGCGACTACACTGGTAGCTATGTTCCTGAAGATGCGTGACTTCTGGAACTCTGAGGCTTACCTTCTTCTCGCCATAGGGGGAGGTATTCTTGGTCTTGCCATCTGGCTCGCTATCGAGGCTGCAATCAAGCTGACATCCAGTCGTAAAGCGAGCGCTGAACCCGCCGAATAGGAATTGCACGACATCATTTGGTGGACGTAGCTTTGGTCTCCAGGCCGAAGTATTCCTGCTTCGAGCCTCTGGCTCGACGAACGGCGGCCTGGAGACCACCGCTACGGCACCGGAGACTACATGTTCTTGTAGTCGGGTCCCCCTCCGCCTTCGGGCGGTGTCCAGACAATGATCTGGTAGGGATCCATGATGTCACAGGTCTTACAGTGAACGCAGTTGGTGAAGTTCAGGTGAAGCTGGGCCCCCGCCTCTTGGTGAGCAATTTCGTAGACTCCAGCCGGGCAGAAGTGCTGACAGGGGTTGGCATATTCCTGGACACATCGGTTGCGACAGATATCGAAATCGAGGATCTTCAGGTGACAGGGCTGATCTTCGTCATGGGAGGTGTCTGAGAAGTAGACATCTGTCAACTTGTCAAATGTATATTTCCCATCGAAATCCGTCTTTGATGGTTTATCGGGCGCTGCGCCTTCTTGCTTCCGACGCTGCAAGTACTGATGGCCGGAAAGGGTGCGCAGAGGCCCGCTTGATCCCCGTCCGCCGGTGAGAACCTGCCATCCGCTGCGCAGCATTCCCGACCAGAAACCCTTCTGAAATCCCTGCCGGAAATTGCGTGCCCGCCACAGTTCTTCCTTGGCCCAGCTCTCCTCGAAATCGTCCTCGTATCGCTTCAGCGTCGCTGATGAGTAGTCGCCCTTCAGCAGGGATTCAAAAATCGTCTCGGCAGCCAGCATCCCTGACTTCACAGCCAGATGGATTCCCTTCAGTCGTTGAGGATTGAGAAACCCAGCCGAATCTCCGACCAGAAGCAGCCCATCGGCGTAAAGCTGGGGCATCGAGTAGTATCCCCCCTCTGGAATCGCCTTGGCACCATAGGAGACAACCTTCCCTCCTTTGAGCATCGACTCTATGAAGGGATGTTTCTTGAAACGCTGAAGCAGTTCGTGCCCGTCGATCTCGGGGTCTTTATAGTCGAGGCCAACGACAAAGCCCACGCTCAACAGATCGCCCATCCCGTAGACGAATCCGCCCCCTAATTCCTCGGTCCCCAAGGGATAGCCCAGCGTATGAATAACCCGCCCCGACGCTGTCTCGTCTCGAAGCTGCCAGATTTCCTTTACTCCCAAAGCGTAGATCTGCGGCTCTCGCTCCCGATTCAAACCGAACCTGTGCTCTGCCTGGCGCGTCAGCGTTCCCCGGGGTCCCTCTCCAAGAACCGTGATCTTGGATACGATATCGATTCCCGGCTCGAAGTTGGACTTGGGAGAGCCGTCGGCACTGCGCCCCTGGTCTCCGATACGCACGCCTGTAACCCGTTCTCCTTCGAAGAGAAGTTCGGACGCAGAGAAACCAGAATAAACCTCAACTCCGTTGCGTTCGCACAGATCTGCCAACCACTTCACCAGACTCCCCAGCGAACCGATGGAGTAGCCTTTGTTCCTGAGAGGAGGCGGAGTGAGGGGCGATCGGTAGGACCTTTTCCGGGTCAGTATTTGGAAGGAATCCTCCTCGACCGCACTCTGGTAGGGAGGCTCCTCTCCTGGAAAGCCCTGAAGTAGCTCGTCGAAGCCCCGGGGATCTACGACCGCCCCACTGATCGCATGGGAACCTACCTCCCTTCCTTTCTCGACGACCAGGATGGTCAGATCCTGAAGGGAATCGCCCGCGACAGTCTGGGTTCCCAGACCCTCGTTATGCTCCCGCACCAGCCGCGACAAATGGAGCGCTCCGCTTAGACTGGCAGGTCCGGCACCTACGAAGACGACATCAGCGTCTATCTGATCCCGCTGCATGCTTCCTCCTGGAGAATGGGCGTAGAAAATATCACCTCAAGGCCGCACCTGGACAGGGTTGTTGGAAGAAACCACAAGACCGACAATTCTCCTGGTCCGTCGTCCTGGGGAACTCCGAGGACTCGACTGTTCGTGGAAGTCCGTCGATCAGGTTTTGGCAGCGGTCGGCGACACCAATATCAAGATGGATTGGAATCGCATGTCCACTCTGAGTCAACAACAGGAAACCATTCAGCCGGTCGGTCGAAAGGATCTGGGAGGCCGCCCACAAATAGAGCTCCACCTGCAAATCGTATCCGAGACGCCGGGCCTCCTCGGTCGGATCGGGAGAATCAATTTGCCGGGTCTTGAAATCCACAACCACCCACCCGCCATCGTCTTCCTGAAACAGCTTATCTATTACTCCAGTGATCAAACGTCCTCGGCGGCTCACATGGAATCGCCTCTCACTGTAGACCTTCTCGGAATGTGAGATTCGCCTGAAAAGAGAGTGTGTTGCCACCCGCTGTACGCTTCGCCGGATTCGCTCCCGCAGCGAGCCTACTTCTGAGGTAGCGAACAAGGGAGCATACTTTTGCTCCCAACCATTCAACAGATCCTGCAACTTTTCCTGGCTTTCGGCGACGCCTGGATTCTCAAGAATCTCATGGACCGCAGAGCCTACCAGGGAATGATGGTCTTGGATCCGCTCCCAGCCCATGGGAGCCCCTTCGGGGGTACCCAGAATGTAGCTGAGGTAGTAGCGATAAGGGCACTTGGAAAACAGGACAATCTCAGTGGGAGTCCAGGTTCGTTTTCTTGGTGATAGCCCCGGCAGGCGGGCCGCCTCTGCTGGGGACTCTTCCACGAAGGCTGGAGTCGCCGCATCGGCTTCTCCTGATAGATCAACTGTTCTTGCCCCGGGGGATGGAGTGGACGGCGCTGGAGCAAAATCTGGAGGTGAGGGAACCGGGATGTTCTCGCTGATGGACTCAACACCCGCTGCGATCAACCAGTTAGAATAGGACTCCTCTTCATTCTTCCTGCCGATGAGCAGAAGGCGATCCTGAGCCCGGGTTGCAGCCACATAGAGAAGTCGTTTTTCCTCGGCCTGCTGCCGGAAGGTTTCCAGGCGACGTAACATTCTATAGGCTGGGGGCTCCCATTCCTGGTGACGATCGTCTGGATTACGGATCCTCATCCCAAAGAAGGTCTTCCGCTCGCGTCCGACGACGAAACTCTCGCAGTAGAAGCGACTTCGGTGCTGGGTGGGTAGAGGACTGCCAAGGTCGGGCAGGACCACGGCAGGAAATTCGAGTCCCTTGGCCCCGTGTATGGTGTAGATCCGAACGGCATCTGTCGAGCTCTCTTCGCCCATGGGGCCGCCATCCGCGGGATCCACCCGACGTAGAGCGTCGAGGAACCGAAGAAGGGGTCTGAGAGCGGGACCGTGACCGATCTCAAAGCTCCTTACCAGATCCAGGAATTTCTCGAGGTTGGCGCGCGCCTGGATCCCCCTCCGGGAGGCAGAAACGATCTCCCCATAACCGGTCTCCTCTACAGCACCTGCAAGGAAGCTGGCCAGGGTCTGGAATTGATACCGAGTCTGCCACTCTTTCAGTTTCCTGCTTGCGAATCGCCAGTGGAACTGCATCTTCGAAGCCGAGGCTGACACGGGATCTTCGCTATTGAGCTTCTCCCAGAAACCCACTCCTGGTAACTGCGAAAGCAGGAAAAGATCCTCGTCAGAAAGATTGAAGAAGGGACTCCGAAGGATTCCGAGAAGCGCGATGTCGAAAGATGGATCATCTAGAAAGGCGAGAAGATTGGTCAGATCGAGTGCCTCCGGCTCATCGTACAGACTGGCTCCAGCCAAAGTGACAAAGGGCACCTGACGTCGAGACAGGGCCCGTTCGAAATCCTTGAGTCGGGTGCGTGACCGCAACAGGATCGCAATCTCACCGCGCCGAAATCCTTCCCGGACCAACTGCTCCATCGCCTCGACCGCAAAATCTGCTTCCGTAAGAAATCCATCCGGCAAGGTATCGTAGAAAAAGCTCCGTACACTTGAAGTGGCACCGGCCCTGGTTGATAGTGGAACGGGTCTACAGGGCTTCATTTCCTGGTAAACGGCTTCGTAATCAAGTCGCAATCGAAACAGATCTCGGAAAATCTGGTTGCTGAATTCCACTAGTTGAGGAGTGGCTCGATAGTTCTCGCGCAACTCCAGTAGACGGCCTCTTCTTTCAACCCATCTCTGGACTTTGCGGAAGACCGAGACATCGGCATCACGGAACCGATAGATCGACTGCTTGGTATCGCCCACCGCGAAGAAGTTGCTCTCGGGCCCAATCAGAGGGAGTAGGATCTGCCACTGAAGATGGTTCGTGTCCTGGAACTCGTCAACCAGAAGAAAGGGGTAGCGTCGTCTCAGGGTATTTCGGACGCGGCCATTCTGGACCAGGCGATGTGCAAATTCCAGCAGGTCGTCGAAGTCTACGACTGAATCGTTCGCTTTCTCCCCTTGATACCGTGCCAGAACGTCTTGATAGAGTCCCCGCACCAGTTCCAGAGTTCTGTCGTAGTGAACCCCTGACGCTTCTAACCGATCACCCCGGTTGGGCTTCAATTGGAGCGGGAAGCGCTTGTATTCCTCTCTGACTCCCTCCCAATGACTTTTCAGTTCGGGATAGAGGGGCCAGTTCAACCACCTCTTTGAGGGTCGCGCTCTGGTTTTGAGAGTCTCCTGAAAGCGGCGGACAAACTCATCTTCCGGAGATGTGGCACGACCCACAAGCAGGTCTTTCTGGGCGGTACAGCGGTTGGCGTAGGAATCCCCTGCAGTCAAAAGGTCCGACGGCACCCGGTCAAGGAACCGTTTCAGGCCCACCCAGACGGGGGAGTGGTAGAGCCGATGAGAATTCTCCTTGAAGTAGATCTCCGACAGCAACTGCGGGGAAGATTCCAAGGCCTCGAGCTGCCGATGATTTCTTCTCTGAATCAAATCGACCAGCAGAAATTGCAGCTCATTGGGGGCGATGTAGCTCAGGATTTCACTCAGACCTGGATGGAAAAGTTCTGAATACACTCGCAAGGCACTACGGACGCAATTCTGCACCCAGAACTTCTGCTCCCCTGCAGAAATGATCTGGAAACCGGGGTCCAGCCCCGCCTCGGCGGGATATTCCCTCAGCAGAGAAAGACAGAAACCGTGGAGGGTCGTGATCTTGGCGAAAGAAAGCGTGTCGAGGAGAGATTGCCAGGGATTCTCTGGTTCCTCCGAGGACGCTGCCTGACTTCTGGCTAGAATGACCTCCTGGACACGATGCCTGATTTGAACCGCGGCCTCTTCGGTGAAGGTTATCGCGACCACCTGCTCAGGTTTGAACTCATTCCTCTCAAGGATCTCGACAACCCGATTTACCAGGACCGTCGTCTTTCCGGAGCCAGCGGATGCGGTAAGCACGCAGTGGCTGGAAAGATCCAAAGCCTTCTGCTGCGCCTGGTTCAGCTGCCGGGTTCCAGTTGTCTGCCCCACGCCCGACTCGAGGGGTGTGGGAGTGGAAAAGTTTCCTCCACTCATTTGGAAGGCCTTTGTGTTCGACTGGCGGAAGAAGGGGAGAGGATAGAGCTTGGGAAAACGGAGTCTGTGGCTCGTGCCCTTTCCATTTTCGCCCTGTCGACTCGGCACATCCTGGAATAGGCACAGCTTCGACAGCCCGCGGCTCGTTCCCCCAGGATCGTCAAGGGGAAATGTCCCTGGTAGAGCTGTTGGGCAACTGCCACTGCTTTCTGCCTGTATTCCTGAGTCAGCTGGTCCAGGCTCGTTTCGTGCGAATCCCTCTCTGCGAAAGCCGCCAGCGGCTTCAGTTCAAGCCTGAGTGGCAGCGAGACAATGTAGAAAGCTGCACCAAGAATCTCCCTGTCCAGCAGGGACTTCGCCGCCAACAGATAGAGGGGTAACTGAAAGCCCCAGCCCCCTTGGAGCTTCTTCAACGGACTCGTCTCTCCGGTCTTGTAATCGAGAACGAAGTAACCGCGCTCGGTTGAGTCAACACGATCGATCACTCCTCTCAGCCGGATTGGAACAGCGGCCGCTGGATCCAGGTGTCCCAGAACCAGTGAAATCGGCTGCTCAACGAAATGTACCTCCGCATCGGTAGGCCGCTGCCAATGCTGCTCGAGAAGACTCAGCAGCAGGCCCGTCCCATGGCCATTCAGGCCTTGGAGCAGCTTCCCTACCTGGTCCTGCCAAATCAAGTCTCGAGTCCGCTGGTAGCGTCCACCGAACAGCTTCAGTTCCTCGGACGCGATCCTCAGGATCAGGCTCTTCCCATCCTCAAGGCTAAAACTTTGCTTCTTATCTCTGCTCTCAATCGTCTTCTGAAAAAAACGATACAAGATCCGGTGGACGATACGCCCCAGCTCTCGCGAGGGCACAGCCTCGTCGGCGGACTCTGGGGCTTCTACCTGAAGCAGCCTCCGAACATAGTAGCGAAAGCCACACTCGACATAGTCTTCCAGCCGACTCGGCGAGACGCTGATTCCCGCGGGGAAGACAGTCCTCCTCAATTCGGAGATCACCCGATCGTCTGTAAAGACGCCTTCGTATTGTGACAAGCGTGTAGACTCTCTCTGCGCCTGAACCTCAAGACCGCGGCGAACATTGGCCAGAAGCTCGACTTGCCGATCTGGTTCAGGATTTGTCCAGAGCTGTGATCGTGAGGGAGCTAACCCCTCGATTCTCTTAGCCTCTAGATGTCGCAAGAACGGACTGGGGTGAGACGCAGCACCTCCTATTCGTTTCGGGTTGGAAAAGTAGACGGCTTCGCTCGCTCTCAAGCGCACCCCGTGAAACAGGTGCGCGTCCTCCTTGATGCTCTGGGTCAGACCAGGAGTGCCCTGGTCGCCCTCCTGCTGCCCGGGGAGTGCGAAACTCCGAGGCGGCCCTGGGAACTGTCCCTCGCCGAATCCCAACCAGTAGATGACCCGAAACTCACACTGTTGAAAATCCCGGCTCGTTCCTACAGCGACTCCATCCTGGTCGAGTTCGGGGAGAAAGCCTGGCTGTGAGACCACCTGGGAAAGGGCAAATCGCGCCCGGTCCAGGGTCAGAGGCCGTGCCTCCCAGGCGAGAGCCAGGTTCCGCAAGCTATCCTGGCACGCCTTTAAGGAGAGATTCTCCCGGCGTAACCAGCTCGGAGAGCCATCCGGAAGCTTGCTGAACGGCGCGATCTTTCGGCTCAAGTCCTGCAGCCATTGGGCCAGGGTTCTGGTTGAGTCGATATCCAGGCTCAGGGCCTCGACGAAGTCCCGAAAAGGGATATAACTCGCTGCCAAAGTGGCCGCGTCTGCAGCCTTTCCTTCTTGCCTGAGCTGTTGAACGTATTGTCTGATCCAATCAGAAAAATCGGCAGTCCACTGTTGAAGACCCTGAACAATGCCTACTTGAAGAGCGGCCCTCTCGAGCAACCGGATCTCCGCCTTGGCCAGTCCCCCTACTTCAATCCAGGGCGAGGAAAGAAGATCAAAGAGCTGATCACGATGGAAATCCCGCTGCAGCAGGCGCACATATTCCAGTAACAAACGAGCGGCGTGGGTGCCTGAGACCGAAGTGGCCGAAAACCAAACCATGGGGATGTTCTGAGCCGAAAAAATCTCGCGTATGTAGGTCTCATAGGAACCGTTTCTGGAGCAGATCACTGCAATATCTGAGAATCGGAGATCTGGCTGTTCGAGTTTGGAGCGACAGATCTGCCTAGCCAAGATTCGAACCTCAGCTTCCTGCGTGTCGGGCTGCGAAAAATGGACTCGAGGTGGGTTGGATCGACTTGGGTAGAATCGCCATTCAGCTTTGAGGTCCTGCCATAGATCGACGGCGTCTCCAAGAGCGTCGGAGAAGCGGTCCAGATTTCGGTCTGGCGAATCCCAGTCAACCGAGAAGTGCGTTTCCTGCAGTTCGCTTGCTAGCATGCGAAGAATGCCCAGCTGGACAGGGGTAAAGTGGTAGTAACCCTCAAAGCTCAGAACCCGTAAGCCGGGTAGGGCCGACTTTGGAAGAATGGCACCGGTGAGGAGATTCTCGTACAAGCGAACAGAGGCGCCAGCGGCGTCCTCTGCACCCCTGGCCTGGAGCAGCCTCTGGTAACGCGAGTAGCACTCGAAAAGCCTGTCTTCCTCTGGGCCAATCGACCCTTCCCAACGTTGGTATCGCAGGCGGAGCTGCTGCTCGTCCAGGAAATAGTGCTGCTGCGCGAAACTTACGATTTGGTTCAAGCGGGCTAGCCGAGAGCCGAGCTGCTGGCGAGACTGCTCTGAGTCGCCGCTCGAATCCTGGAGAACCCCTTCGAGCAGACAGAGTTTCTCAGTCTCCGATATGCGATGGCACTTCGACTCAGCTGCTGCCAACAGAACCCGTACCAGTTTCGAAAAGGTGACTATCGGAATTTCGAAGACTTGAGGGAAGCGTGACAGGAACAGCTCTTGTAGCTGCCGTCGTCGAACTCGGGTTGCGACGACATAGAGAAAGTGCGTACCGCTGGAGTCCCAAGAACGGAGGCAGTACTCGAACAGGCTTCGGTTGCGCTCAATAGAAGGCGGACCGTAATGAACGATGGTTCTGTGTGTCTCACCCACCTACACAATCTACCCCCAGGGACTGACTGATCCCATTCCTCCCTTGCCCTTGCCCTTGCCTTTGCCTTGTTCTCTGATCCTGGAGTTACTTTACGCTAGAGGATCGGAAGGCAAAGGCAAAGGCAAAGGCAAAGGCACGGGCACGGGGGGATAGGGAAGTTGAAAACCCGCTAACTACTTGGCTCGCTCGAGGTACCGATCTTCAGTCGGATCGACACGCACCAGCTCACCTTGCCGAATGAAAGGGGGAACCTGAATCACGGCGCCTGTTTCCAGGGTGGCCGGCTTGGGGGAGTTGCTTGCGGTTGCTCCTTTGAGCTCAGGTTCGGTCTCGATCACCTTCAGCTCCACTGCGGGTGGCATCTCGAGACCGATTGGTTGGCCATCGAAGAACTCGACGTCGATCGTTGCGCCCTCTTTGAGAAAGTTCCGACTGTCGCCGAGGGCCGCTTCATCCAGTGCGATCTGCTCGTAATTCTCAGTATCCATGAAGTGGAAGAGGGGACCCTCACGGTAAAGAAACTCCATCTGCCGCTGATCGAGAGTGGCCCGTTCAACTTGTTCTCCAGAGCTGTATCGATGCTCGTAGGAAGCTCCATTCTTGAGTTGTCGCATCAGGACTCGAACAAAGGCGGGACCTTTGCCAGGATTTCGATGATGCTGGTCGAGGACTCGATGAGGCTCTCCCTGGTGAATGATGACCATTCCCTTACGAATCTGAATCGCGCTGATCATAGGCCCATACGATAGCAAATCGTTGGAACTCAGAGCAAACGAGTAAAGGGGCTGCCGCCGGTCATCGATTCGGACTACCCATCGGTTCAACTAGTACGCTGCAACTCTTCGGGCGAGTCAGGCAACACTCAATTCAGGTCGATATCAAATGGTTTGAAACTTTTGCGGCTTAACTGGTGTCTATTGTGATGAATCGAACTAGGGAGAGGATAAGAAAGTGAATACCACCAGAACTTGTGACAAAGCAAAACTCCGCGGCTTCCTTACAGACCAGCTAGAGCTCGATGATCGGCTTGAGTTCCTTATTCACCTCGACCGCTGCGCTGCTTGCTGGAACGAGCTGTACAGCGCCACCAAAGCAGAACATCCTCACTACTACCAGACTGGCTCCAAGAGGACGAAGGCGGTGAGGAAGGAGCTGGGTACGGTCCGGCCGAAGCGCCAGGTTGAAAAAGAGGAGTTAGTCCTCGTCTGATTTAGTGCGGGATCTTCCTGGATTTTGTGAGTACGAAGTCCCAAACGAACTGCCTGACACTCCCATCGAGCCGGCTCGTCCCGAGTCGGCTCCAGCGCCCTATACTCTTTGGCTCCATTCCAGAAAGATGATGATGCTCGAGGTTCCTTCCATTAGAGGGCAGCGCCGGCTGGAAATCTTTGACATTGGGGTGAAATTTCTATAAGAAGAGACAGGTTCAGGTTAGTGGAGGGACACGCGTGCTGCCGATTTGGTTGGGAATGTCACTGATGGTTGTGGGAATGCTCCTACTCACTGTGGTGGGCTTGACGAATCTGCTCGGGCGCTTTTCTGATTTTGTCTTCAAGGCAGGTCTGGGGCTATTCCTGATAGGCATAGTGGCCGCTGTTCTCTCAACCTAGCATTTGCGGAGTTTTGGATGGAGCTGACTGAAATTCAAGGCGTGCAGCTGCTGGACAGCGGTGTGGTCTTCAGATATCTGGTTTTCTCGCTAGAATTGAAGGGACAGCAGCAACGAATCGTACGAGCCTTGAACTACCAACCCGAGGAGTCCGGGGTGGAAGAAAGGATTATCGCGCAAACGAAAGCAGGCCTCGACGAAGCCGGTTTTTTCGATGCCGGAGGCGAGTTCGGAATAGAGGGTGGTGGCAGCCTGGCCAGGAACCCCTATTACCGCACCCTGTCCGTTTTCGGGGCGGACAGTGTATACGGTGCAGAGAAGGATCGGGAGGGCATCGCGAAGATGGTGGAGGCGGAGCTCGAGAACCACGAGATCTCCTGGTTCGATCCGGATGCCGACCCGAAACCGAGCGCCAAAAAACCAACCGCACCAGCAGCTGAGAGCGCTGAGTCAGAAAGTTGAATTTCTCTCTTGAAGAGAATGAACCAGTGAGGCAGTGATGGCAGTCGATCAACTGAAGCATCAAGAAACGATCAAACTCGACGAGGCCCGAAAGCGCAAGCCGGCCTTGATCGCAGTCATTAACTCCGCCTGTACAGGGTGCGCCGGATCGCCTGCTTGTGTTGACTACTGTCCGGTAAAGAATTGCATGGTCTGGATTCCTGACGAGGACCATCCTCCTTTTGGCCGAATCGAGGTGGACAGTCTCCTCTGTATCGGGTGCAAGCTCTGCACCAGTAAAGGTCCCGAAGGTGCCTTTCTCGACGGCTGTCCCTGGGACGCGATCGATATGGTCAAGCGCGCAGACTACGAAACCGAGCACGGTTCACTGCCGTATTGACCCGATCCTGATCGGAATCTAGAAATCCCAAGGTACAAGAAACAAGATACAAACAAATTCCAAATCACAAGCTCCAAGTTCCAAACGAGCTAAACCCGTGGCTTCGGTCTCCAGGCCGAAGTATTCCGATTTCGAGCCTTTGGCTCGGGACGGCGGCCTGGAGGCCACCCCTATCGCTGGACGCAAAGTTTCTCTCCCGAATGATCCGGCAAACGCCTACCGTGGCCTCTCTCTCTCAAGTATTGCCTCACGGGTCAATTCCATCTGGCGCTGCAGTGTCTCCCCGTACTCTTTTCGATCCCGAAGAGATTCGACGAGCGGCAGATCCTCGATGCTGCCTACCAGATAGAAGGCCCGCAATGATTCCCAGACATGTTCCGGGTCGGGCAGAAGCACAAGCAGCTTTGCCCCACCTTTCACCTGGGAATCATCCGGAACCAATCTGCTCTGGACTTGTCCCGAAACCGGAGCAACAACATCCTCAACCCCAGCCTCCGTGGTAACCCGGACAATCTTGGAGCCACTGTCCACCCAATCCTTCTCCTCTACCCGAAAGGAGAGCTTCCCTTCAAAGGGACTCTCCACCACGAAGGACCCTAGCATCGCCTGAAGCTCCGAGCGGCCGCTCGAGTCCCCGAACCGGACCAGCGAGAGGGCGGCATTCCTTCGAACCAGGGGATGAGGATCGCCCAGCATCTGGAGTAGTTTCTGACGGAACAGCGGTTGGTCCGTCCCTTTGCCCATGATCCAGGCAGAGAGCGTCCGTATCTCAACTTGCCCGTGTTTGGTCAGATCTAGAACCCTCTGTGACCAGACATCCAGGAGTTCCTCACCCCGATCCATTCGTTCGCCCAGCTGCGCCAGGGCATGCTGAATCCTCCGGGGGCTCGCCTCGTCCGCTAGATACTCGGCTAGCTCCTGATCGTCCAGGCTCCGCCCAAACCAGACATCATGCCAGAACATAGAGGGGAGTACAGTGCAGACCAGGAGGATGGCAATAAGAATAAGCTGAGACTTTAGCGCAGCCCACCTACTCATACTGGCGCGTTCAAAGCTCGCAGTGGACGGACACAGGGTGTCCCAAGGGCTCGCCTATCCATAGATCTGGTAGATCATCAGGTAAACCACGATCCCCGTCAGCGAGACATAGAGCCACAACGGAAGTGTCCATCGGGCCAACTTGCGGTGGGTCTGGAAGCGCTCCTTCCAAGCCAGAGTCAAGGTTGCTATGGCCAAAGGGCCGATCGCGGCAGCAAGAACCACGTGGGAGATCAGAATTGCAAAGTAGACGCTTCGAATCCAACCCTGACCGGGAAAGGGTTTCGACCCGACGTGGTAGTGGTAGACCAGATAGGAAACAAGAAAAAGAATCGAGGTTGAGAAGGCAGCTAACATCGCTGCCTTGTGACGATTGACTTGTTTGGTGCGAATGAAGAAGTAACCCAGAAGCAGGAACACGGCGCTGACGGCATTCAGGCTCGCGTTGAGCGCCGGCAGGTCGGTAATACTCATCATCCAAGGCCTCGTAGGCTTGGACGTCGGGCCAACCAGAAAGAGATGGCGAAGGTAATCAGTCCAAAGCCCGACGTAGCGGCCAGAGAGACCGAGAAGGACGGCAGGCCAAGCTCAACTTCCGGTGTACTCCAATAAAGTACTTGCCACAAAGCCGAGAACTCGTAGGTGAGCGGATTCAGGGTCATGATGCCCTGTACCCAGGCAGAGGCTCCTGCAAGGGGAAAAAGGGCGCCGGAAAGGAGCCACATGGGGAATAGAAACAGGTTCATGATCGAGTGATACCCCTGGGTGGATTCGCTTTGCCAGGCGATGGCAAATCCGAGGCAGGTCAACGAAAAGGCCATCAAGAAGAGGATCACTGCGACCATCAGGATCTTCTTCAAATCCAGCGGAATCCCAACCAAGGGAGCCAGTAGGACAAACACGAATCCTTGGAGAAAGGCCAGGGTTGTCCCCCCCAGAATCTTCCCCAGGACCAGACCCAATCGGGAGATAGGAGCTACCAGAGCAGAGAGTAGAAAACCCTCCCGACGATCTTCAATCAAGGAGATCGTCGAAAAGATCGCCGTGAAAAGCAGGATCAGAACGATGGTGCCAGGATAGAAGTAGGACAGGTAGCTGAGACTGTCGGAAGCTGAAGAAGGCCGAAAGGTTTCTCCCACCCCAGATCCGATCAGAAACCAGAAGACCAAGGGAGTTCCAAGAGCTCCGATGAGACGTCCTGGCTGGCGGTAAAAACGAACGATCTCTCGCCGCCACAGAGCTCCTACCGAGATTAGAAAGCTCATGCTTGAACCGCCTGGAAACAGGCGAAACATCTGTTTTGCATGTTCGCTTCACTCACGCCTCATATGATCCCGCAAAAGTTGACAGGGGGCAATAGCGTGGATATTCTAGGTGAACAAAAGGTGAAGACATGAGGAATAGAAGAGTTTCGACGCTTAAGCATCTGCCTATTCCATTGAGTGCCCAACCGGATCCAATGGAGGCAGTCCCCTGCCTATCCACTGGGATCGATGTATTGGACACTGTTTTGGAAGGAGGACTTCCACGAGGAAAGATCAGCGAAGTTGTAGGAACCCCTTCCAGTGGACGCACTGGCCTGATCCTTTCGATTCTGGCTCAAGCAATCGTCAAAGAAGAACTCGTCGCCTATATCGACGCTTTTGACTCATTGGATCCCAGTTTCGCGATCAAGGCCGGCGTAAAACTGAAGCAGCTTCTCTGGGTCCGCTGTGGAGCCTCACAGCAGAAAGCGTTCAAAGCAGCAGATATTCTTGCTCCTACGGGGAGATTCGGAGTGCTAGTACTCGATCTGACCCCGGCTGAAAATCCTTTTAAGCGGTGTAGAGTCAAGAGAGCTCCTCTTTCCTCCTGGTTCAGACTTCAGCGATCGCTTCAAGGAACCCCGACACTGCTGCTGGTCATCGGTCAAGAGTCCACTGCTGGCAGTGCGGCGTCGGTGACCCTCTCTCTCAAAAGATGCAAGGTGCAATGGTGCTTTGCCTCGGGCGAAGATTCATCTCCCTCTCTTGCCAGCCTCACCCCCTTTTTCTACGGCATTTGGACGGAAGCCCAGTTACTGCGGGGTAAGCACCACGGTCATGTCACGTTTTATAGCCGTTTTTAGCTCCGATCTGCCACTCACACTTCCAGTGGTGCAGTCGCTTTCACCTCGGGTGGCCCTCTGCCCTCCCGATGGAGTATTTCTGGAAGTGTCGTCACGGGTCGAACGCGACATTCTGGAACAGTTGATCGAGCGTAGCGATAGATCCGTCGTCTTGAAAACAGGAGTGGCTTCAACCCGTACAGCCGCCTTCCTTGCTGCCAAGTTTCGCTCGGGTAGCATTGTTCCTGCTGGCAAAGAGCGGGAGTTCTCAGCCACATTTCCGATCCGGCCACTTTTCCGGTATGCAGGAGCCCATCCCGAACTTTTCAGAGTCCTCGATCACTGGGGGATTCGGACAATGGGGCAGCTGGCGAATCTTCCCGAACGAGAGTTATCTTTCCGCCTGGGGGAAGCGGGACTGCATTTACGAAGGATGGCCCGCGGTGAAGACACCGAACCTTTTTTCCAGGGGTAGCAGAACCACATTTTGAGGAACGGGAATCGCTGGATTGGGCCGTCGATTCGGCAGAATCACTTGCTTTCATCTTCAATACGCTTCTAGGACGCCTCTGTTCCCGACTGCAGACCCACGGCAAGGCCACGGATTCGATCCGTTTGATTCTAAAACTGGACAATCGGTCTTCTTACGAACGCCGACTCCGACTGGCTTATCCCATGAAGGATCCCAAGACCTTGCTTTCGATCCTGCGTTTGAAATTACAATCGGATCCGCCTCAGGCGGCCATACTCGAGGTGTTTCTTCAGGCAGAGCCGACCCGAGCACGCACTCCGCAGCACCATCTTTTCCAACCAAAAACCGCTTCCAATCCGGAAATGCTCCCCCGCACGTTAGCTCGATTGCAGGCCCTGGTCGGCGATGGAAACGTCGGTTCCCCAACCTTGTTGGACAGCCACCATCCTGACGCAGTGCGCATCCGGCCCTTTCAACTCGCCGAGTCCAGGAAGCAAAGGAGAAAGAAGAGGAAATCGGCTCCAATAGATAGCCCAGAAGAAGAGATCTCTAGCTTTCCGCCCATCGAACCAGGTATTGGATGCGCTCCACTTTCGCTGAGAAGAATCCGGCCTCCGGTCCCTGCGTTGATTTATCCAAGCCAGATCCTGGTCCGGGCTGGACCCTGGCGTTCTTCGGGCGAGTGGTGGACAGGAACGTCCGAGACAAAGGGGTGGTCACACGATCAATGGGATATCGAGTTCGCCGACGGTGCGGTGTGCCGGGTTTTCTGGGATCACGATAGGAGCGGCTGGTTCGTGGACGGGATCTATGACTGACGAGAAGCTTCCTTGCCCGTGCCCTTGCCCGTGCCCGTGCCCTTTCCCTCCCCGATGAAGGGAATTGATTCAGGTCGCGACTTCATCCGAACGGGCAAGGGCACGGGCAAGGGCAAAGGCAAGGGTAGAGACAGCAGCCTGGAGACCAATTTCACATTGACATCCTACATCACTAGTGTCCGGTTATAAGTCCCATAGAGTCAACTGGTTAGAGCTAGGACTGTGGGCTTCCTGCAAGCTAGGTCTCATAAGTAGTTGATAAATGGGAACTTTCTCGAATGCGGTCACGCTCAAAACCTGCAGAATACTGTGTAGACTTTGGGGAAGCTTGAGTTCCTTTTTCAGGATTGCGATGAGGAGGTAAACGCAGACAGCAATCCAGATCTGGGTGCGAACGGCATTGTCGGAGGTGCCGTAGAAGGTCTTGATTCGCAGGTGCTGCTTGATCCACTTGAAGAACAGCTCCACCTGCCAGCGGAGTTTGTAGAGGGAGGCGACGCTGAGGGCCGGAAGGGTGAAATTGTTCGTCAGGAAGACGAGAGATTTGTTGGTGGGAGCGTCGAAGAAGCGAACTCTTCGCAAGTGCTCTGGATAGTCTTGCCGAGATTTTGGCAAGGCCAAGCGCCCGGTGTGATCGCTGCGAACTCCGGGCTGATCGGACCGGGGTCGAGAGGTGTAGCGAGTAAAGCGGAGATTCTTCTTGGCCCGAATCACAAAGTAGGCGCAAGCTTGATGAACGACATGCAGACGAGCAAAGTCGAGATAACCCCGGTCCATGACGTAAAAGGCACCGGGCTCGATGACGAGGGAATCCAACAGGTTGACGTCGTGGCACTTTCCCTGGGTGATCTCGATGACGGTGGGGATCGGACCCCGCAAGTCCAGCAGGGTGTGCAGTTTGATGGCGCCCTTGCGCTTGCGAAAGTGGGCCCAGGGAAACAAGCTCAAGCACAGGTCGATGGTGGTCGAGTCGAAGGCATAGACTGTCTCCCCCAGCTCCAGACCGAGTTGCTCGTTGGCATACAGGCGTCTGGCTTTGACAATGAGCTTCTGCGCCAAGTCGGCGTAGATACGCCAGTCCCGTGTTTCGTTGGCTTCGGCCAGGGTGCTGCGGGCCACCTCCCCGCGAAATCCCAGCGAATAGAGCAGCTCGCTTCGGGAGCGCAGGCAGGCCTCGATGTCCCGCAAGCTCTCCCGGTACGTCAACTGCGCGAAGGCCATGGCCAGAAACTGGTTCCGGCACGAGAAGCGGCGCACCCGGCGGTCTCCTCCGTAACGCTCGACACAGCGCTGGAACTGTTCCCGGTGAATCCCCTCCATCAGCTGGGCAAAAATCGTTCGTCTTGGGTTCATGGCCAGAGACTGGACTACGCCTCTGACCGTCTGGGTACGGGGCCAAGGAGAAGCCACGAAAATTCAAATGCGTCACACCCCTTCCTCGTCGCAACCTACTATACCCATGTAACTTATAGACGATCTCTACAATCTAAACCGGACAGCAGTGATCCTACATAGAACTTCACAGTTGCAGCGCCTTCAGTTTTCTCGAAGGCTCCTCACTTCCAGAGCAGCTGGCAGAGGAGGCGGCTCGGCTGGACTATCCGGCTCTGGCCTTGATCGATCGGGATGGGTTCTGTGGGGCACCTCGCTTCTATAAGGCCTGTCGTGAGGTCGGGGTGCGTCCTCTGGTCGGCACTCAGATCACCGTGGCTGGATCCAGGTCTCCCCACTCCTACCAATTGCCATTGCTGGCAGAGAATTGGGAGGGCTATCAGAACCTCTCCCGTCTCATCACACAGATGAAGCTGCGTTCGGAGAAAGGAAAAGGGGAGATTCATCTTCGAGAGCTCGAAGATCACACCTCCGGGGTCGTGTGTCTGACCGGAGGAGAGAATGGATTATTGAGAAGTGTGCTGCAGCAGGAAGGAGCGGAGTCTGCCAATCAATGCCTCGAGAGATTGAAGGACATCTTTGGTCCGGATGGGGTGTACGTGGAACTGCAACGTCATCTTGATCGCGGCGAGGAGACCGTTAACCGCTTCCTGATCGAAATGGCTCCAAGACACCGTTTGCCGTTACTGGCCACCAATGGAGTGCGTTACACCCAATCAGAGCGTCGTCCACTACTGGATGTACTGACCTGTATCCGTCACAAAACCGATCTGGATTCCGCGGGGAAACTCTTGAGTCGGAACGCAGAATGCTACCTCAAGGACCCCAACCGGATGAAGCGACTGTTCCGGGACCTTCCTGAGGCGCTGGCAAACTCTGTCGAACTGGCCCAACGACTCGACTTCACCCTGAAAGACCTGGGCTATCGCTTTCCTGAATACCCCGTGCCGGAAGGTCACAGCATGATGAGCTATCTTCGCGAATTGACCGAGGCAGGAGCCCGTCAGCGCTATCGCCCCTATCATAGGCGCGCTCGCACCCAGATCGCACACGAGCTGAACCTGATCGAGAAGCTGGAACTATCAGGCTACTTCCTGATCGTCTGGGACATCGTGCGCTTCTGTCGTGAGCAGGACATCCTCTCTCAAGGTCGGGGATCGGCAGCCAACAGCGCAGTTTGCTACAGCTTGGGAATTACCGCCGTCGATCCGGTAGGCATGGATCTGCTATTCGAACGGTTCCTCTCCGAAGAACGAGGGGAATGGCCTGACATCGATCTGGATCTCCCCAGCGGCGATCGACGAGAGCGGGTAATCCAGTATGTGTACGAACGATACGGAAGGCGCGGCGCGGCTATGACCGCCAACGTCATCACCTATCGACAACGCAGCGCTGCCCGTGAAATTGGCAAGGCTCTCAAATTTCCTCCCCCGATCCTGGAACGACTCTCACGTCTTCTCATGACCTGGGGACTGGAAGGTCCTGAGGAGGTTTCCTTCAAAAGGCTGCAACAGGCGGGTCTGGATTTTGCTTCGCCACGGGTGGAGAAGTTCGTCCAACTCTGGAAGCAGATTCAGGACCTGCCCCGTCACCTGGGTCAACACTCTGGAGGAATGGTCATCGCCCAGGGTCGTCTGGATTCCGTGGTCCCGCTGGAAAATGCCTCCATGCCCGGACGCACCATCGTTCAGTGGGACAAGGACGATTGTGCTGATCTGGGAATCATCAAGGTCGATCTGCTAGGCCTGGGGATAGTGTCGGTCCTTCAGGATTCGCTGGAACTGATCCATGCGAGAGGAGGGAAGCTGGATCTCGCCCACCTGCCTGAAGACGATCCCGAAGTCTACGCGATGCTTCAGAAGGCAGATACGATTGGGCTATTCCAGGTCGAAAGCCGGGCCCAGATGGCGACTCTACCGCGCCTGAAACCGCGGCGATTCTATGACCTTGTCGTAGAAATCGCCATTATTCGACCAGGCCCCATCGTGGGGAAAATGGTCCATCCCTACTTGAAGCGCCGGGCGGGTCTGGAATCGGTGACCTATCCCCATCCTTCCCTAGAGCCGATCCTGAAACGAACATTGGGGGTTCCCATCTTTCAGGAGCAGCTCTTGCGCATCGCCATGGTGGCCGCCGGATTCAGTGGGGGAGAAGCCGAAGAACTACGGCGGGCGATGGGCTTCAAGCGCTCCCAGGAGCGGATGCAGAAAATTGAGGTGAGACTACGTCAAGGGATGGAAGAGAAGGGAATCGTGGGCAAACCGGCCGAAGCGATTATTCGTCACATCAGTTCTTTTGCCCTCTACGGATTCCCAGAATCGCACTCCGCCAGCTTCGCTCTCCTGGCCTACGCCAGTGCTTATCTGAAGACCCATCATCCGGCCGTTTTCTATGCTTGTCTGTTGAACAACCAGCCCATGGGTTTCTACCACCCGGCCACACTGGTCCAGGATGCTCAACACCATCGAGTTCGAGTCGAGCCGATCGACGTTTTTGAGTCCGATTGGCTCTGTACTGTGATCGACGAGAGATCCTTGAGACTGGGCTTGATGTATGTATCAGGGCTGCATCAGGAGTCAGGAAAGGCCATTCCAGCGGAGCGCGTCAGGAAACCGTTCGCCTCGATCGAAGATCTGCGGAGAAGGTCCGGGCTGAACCGGACGGAGATGAGAACCTTGGCGGAGATTGGTGCGCTGAGTCCTTTCGGAATGAGACGCCGCCAGGCACTGTGGCAGGTAGAGAAGTTATTCCGGCCAGCCGGTCCACTTCTCGAGCAGATCGATGAGGTTGAGGAAGCCTCTCCTCTTCCAGCCATGAACGTTCAGGAACGCCTCATCGCCGACTACAGTGGCACCGGACTCACCTTGGGAGAGCATCCACTAGCCCTCAAAAGGAAAGAGCTGGAATCGTCTGGAGTGGTGCAGGCCTCTGCACTCCCGCACTGCCCCAGGGGACACCGTGTAAGGGTTGCCGGCAGGGTGATCGTGCGTCAACGTCCCTCCACCGCTGGCGGATTTCTTTTCATCAGCCTGGAAGACGAAACCGGCATCGCCAATATCGTCACCCGCCCCAAACTGTTCAAGCAGGAACGGCTACTGCTGGTCAACCAACCCTTCTTGATAGTCGAGGGCATCCTGCAGAAGCAGGACGGTGTCACCTCCGTACTTGCTCAGAAATTCTGGCCCCTCGAGATCTTTCCCGGACCCTTGCCTTCTCACGATTTTCACTAGAGGTCGATGTTGGTACAGCGTTTACGCTCGGAGTCTCTCCCAAAACGGTCACCTTCCAAAGAGGTGGTGCAGGATTACCACCTTTCCCTCCAGATGGCGTCCGAACTGGTACTCGTTCTTGGCGCGTGCCCAGAGCCTCATCGGGAACGATCATCTTTGAAACACCAGTCCGAAAGGTCTCATTCTTTATTCTGGATCAGCCTACCTCTGGCATTCCACCAAGCTTGACCAGCTTCTTCGATGAAAACTTTACGGTTCTCTTCTCAGTCAAAGGCAACGGAGGTGACGGGGGTACTTGGATTCCGGTGGAGTATCAGGGGGCTCCCGTCAAATCAATTCTAGTAACAAACAACAGCCGACCGACCGCTTTTGCGTTTGTGTACATCGATGACTTCAGCTTCACCGCTCTTGAGGAACCCGAACTCGAAGTGGTAGACGTGTTCTACTTTCCCCTCATCGGCGATGGGTCCGCAGGTGCGACTCGACTTCAAACCAGCGTCTTTCTGACATCCACCGAATCAGATGTCACAGTGGGGGTCGAGTGGCGGGATCGATCGGGCAATCCCCTGGAGCTGGCCCTGGGAGCTGCGACTCCAGCTTCCGAATCTGAGATCCCTCTGGACAGGGGGCAGTCGTTTGCGGGAGAGTCCACGGGTAACGGGGACCTGCAGGTGGGATATGCCATCGTGAGCGTCGATCGGCCGGTCGGGGACGCCCAGTCGATACGTAGTGTCCAGACTCAGGGGAGCGGTTCGTCGGATGCAGGGGTAGGGGGCACAGCCGTGTTCACACGCACCGACGGCGGGATTGTCGTCACCGAAGCTGCGGTTCCGGCCTCCCGAACTCTCACCGATTTCACGATTTCACTGGACTCGATCGGTGCGAGGGATACGGGTCTGGCATTGGCAATCCCGCCGCCAAACCCAATCGACACCCAGACTGGACCCGCCAACATCACCGTCACCGTCTG
This sequence comes from Acidobacteriota bacterium, assembly GCA_965218775.1. Classification (GTDB taxonomy): domain Bacteria; phylum Acidobacteriota; class UBA6911; order RPQK01; family JAJDTT01; genus CAUZIZ01. Next base: position 762,136 of record CBDCLS010000004.1, read on the forward strand.
GGATCGGACCTTCCAGAACCAGATAGCCACCACCCAGTTCCAGTTGAGCGAAGGAGCGGCCATCGGCATGTTCATCTGGGAGCTGTTCAGGGATTTCGGTCAGGTGTCCAGTGACGTTCTCGACCAGCTCCAGGAGACCGAAGGCGTTGTCACCGTCGCCCTGGACCGACCGGGAACCGCCGTCACCCTGCGGCAGAACGATGACGGGCAGGTCGACTTCCCAAGCGAAGTCCCCACACTGGTAGCGTTCCCGGTGATTCCAGGCCGGGCAGATGCGTCGAACTGATCACTCTCATTCAGGAGAGGGTGTGGTTGCCCTATTTCTGCATCAGTGTACAAGGAGGAGGTATGTGGACTGGCGACAGCTCCGGCAGGCAGATCTCCAACTGAGACGAGAATATCGAGAGCGAGGTTTCCTGCACGTGAAGGTCAACCCACGATCGACTGTAATTCCCTCCACGCAGGTGCTGAGCTACCGCGTGAGCGTAATCGAGGGGCGTCAGTACCGTGTAGGCTCTGTGTCGATCCCGAAGGGCCTGTTGACTCAGTTTCCTTTACAGAGCGGTGATGTCTTTGCACCCGGCCTGCTTGCTGAATTCGTCCGCGAATCTGGTATTTCCGAGGCCGGGGTTCTCGTAGCTCGGAATCCTGAACAAGCTCTGGTCCAGATCACGATCTCTCAGTGGGGCCCCTGTCAGAAGGAAATGAGAAGGGAACAGGCTGTTACTGACCAGCTCGCCAAGTTGACCATTATTCTGGTCAGAGCTACAATCTATGGGCGTGGCCTGGACAGTCCTTCTCAAGGAATCGGTGATCGACGATTTGCGTTGGTTTGGCAAGAGGGACGGCCGACTGTTGTTGAAAGAAGCTGAGGGGAGGCTCTGCACTGACCCCCTAGCAGATACGCGAAGCATGAAGACCCTGCAGCCGAATCCAGTGGCCCAGCGAGAGCTCCGAATCCTGGGCAAGTATCGGGTCTTGTTCGACGTCGACGAAGAGACTGAAGAAATCACGGTCGTCCTCGTTGGCGAGAAGCGGGGTGATTCCCTGCTCGTCCAGGGAGAGGAGTTTGCCGAGCACCATGAAAGTGATCCCACTGACCGAGGCGAAAGCTAATCTGAGCCACTACGCTCGTCGCTGCCGCGATGAGCCCATCATCGTCACTGTGAACGGAATGCCTGCGTTCCAAATGGTTCCGCTCACGGAAGAGGACGATCTTATCGATCGGTTGATCGAGTACAACCCAAGATTTCGCAAGCTGCTGGAGAAGCGGCTCAAAGAGCGCACAATTTCCATGTCGGAAGCGCGAAAGGGGATTTAGCACCGCGAACGCACAAAGAGGGGCTCGACCGGGCGAAACCCATCGCTCTCTTGCTTCAAGTTGCTTCGGGCTCGTCAGCGATGCAGATAGAGCGGGAAGGAATCCGGGTCAGGCATCGCCGGCCGGAAAGCGGTGAGCCAGGCGGTAGCGTACCTCTGAATTCACCAGCGACATGGGCCAGGCTCCCTTGAGGATGCGGGCGGCCTCCTGACCCAGGATCTGGAAGCCCCGGCCTAGAACCTGCTCGGACAACCCGGCCGCATGAGGAGTGAGGATCACGTTGTCCAGGTCGAGAAGGGGACTGTCGACTGGGAGTGGTTCCTGCTCGAATACGTCCAGACCCGCCCCCGCGATCGAACCCTCTTTCAGGGCGGTAGTAAGAGCCGCCTCGTCCAGCGTCTGGCCGCGTCCCGGCAGACCAGAGACCGGATATCTCATAGTCCATTCCTGCGAGCTCTGCCTCCACAGGAGACGCGTCCAAGGTGTTCTTGGAGATAAGGACGAGGCGATGGTGGGCCATGAAATCCTCCTGGTGTCAGAGCGATGGTACTCTGGGTCAGAAAGAGGATCAATTCGGGCGTGCTGAACTCCGCGCCTGACCCTCCGTCTCCAGCATCCAGGTAACCCCAGCCATTTCTCAAAGTCTTTTGAGAGAGATCCTTTAAGAGCAAGCAGAGATAAGAGTTAGCAGTGATCTGAGTGAATGGGAATCGCTCGGTCATTGTTGCAAAACTCGGGAAGTCGAGTAACTGTGCTGGTTCTGACACTATGTGAGAGTGTCAGATAGTTCTGGTATCCTGTCCGTCAGTGAAAGGTCGGCCGGATCCACTACTGCAGCGTCGGGGCGCCCTGGCCCGACTGTTGCCGCGTTTTCGCGAGATGCTGCCGGGCTCCTTGGTCTTTCGCCGCCGCCGTTGCGGCAAAGCCAATTGCATCTGCGCGCAGGGCCGCGCCCATTGGCATCGCAGTGCTCAGTTAGTGATCGCTCAACGGGGAGGGGCGGCGAAGACCTATCACGTGCCCCACCACCAGGTGCAGGAAGTACAGAGGCGCTTGGCGCTGCGGGCCGAGTTGGAAGCTAAGGTTCGGGAGATCTTGCGTTTGAATCTCGAGCGCTGGTTGGCGGAGAAGAAACCGAAGCCGTGAGCTCCCTCCGACGGTTGGACGCCTATCTGGAGAAGGTCTTCGACTGGTCGCGACAACTGGAGCGGCTGGAGGATGGCAGACAGGCGCCTCGGGTGCCGCTGACCCAGGTCTTCGAGGGGGTGTTCTGGGGCACGGTCCTGCAGCAGCAAAGTCTGCACAGCATTGAGGCCGAATGTCGGGAAGGCCTCTTGCGTCGTCGGGTGGGGCCCTTGAGTGAAAGTACGGTGGGCTATGCTTTGGAGCGGATGGACTTGGAGTCGCTGCGGGCGCTGTCGATCGGGGTGGCACGGCGATTGAAACGCAACGCAGTGCTGCACTGGGAGACGGCGGGCGGGCAGCTGGCGATGGCAATCGATGGGATCGAACTGTTTCAATCCGAAAGCCGTTGTTGTGCAGACTGCTTGCAGCGACACAAGCAACGGGAGGGTCAGCCGGTGGTGGAGTTTCATCACCGGGTGGTGGTCGCTTCGCTGGTGGGCTTTGGCTTTCGTTTCGTGGTGGATCTGGAAGGCTTACAGCCGGGCGAGAATGAAGTAGGAGCGGGCGAGCGACTCTTGCGACGAATGGTGGGAGAGTTAGGCCGGCGCTTTTTTCAGATTGTCACCGTCGATGCGCTTTATACGGTCCCGTCCTTTGTGCAGGCAGTGCGGGAGTTAGGCCTGGAACTAGTCGCCCCGCTCAAGGCCAACCAGCCGGATCTCCTCGAGCAAGCCCAGCGACGCCTACAGGGGCCTCCGGACACCGTCCTGGAGGGGCCCGGCTCGAAGCGACAGCAGATCTGGGAGGAGCCACGACTTTGGTGGGACAGCGGGCGCCGCTCCGTGCGGGTGTTGCGGGTCGTGAGCGAGCGGGAAGTCAGCGAACGGATCGCCGGCCACAAGCAGAGCCGCACAATACGCAGCGAAGCCTTCTACCTGAGCACTTGTCCCCGGCCCCGCACTCACGCCCACAGTATTGTTCGCTTGGCCGCCGCCCGCTGGGAGTTGGAGACTTCGACCTTTGCTCACCTGAGTTCGGAGTATGGGCTCAAGCATGCTCAGGTGCACAGTGGGAAACCTCGGGCCTTCGTGGCGCAACTGATGATTCGTTTGCTGGCAGCGGCTCTGTTTATGATCTTTGTCTGTCGCCAAGTCTGGAGTCATTGTCGCCGCCATAAACCCAGCCTCAAGCTGATCGTCCAGCGTGGTTACTGGAACTTAGCTCAGTCTCCCGAAGCCTGGGCTCCTGGCTGAGCCCAGCGCCCTGTTTTTCGATGGCTGCTCCGACTCCGGCTAGGCGAGCCCCGAAAGGGCTCAGGCCCCCGTGTCTCTTCTCTCCTAAAATCAAGGCCTTCAAGCCTTCCACAATTCACTCCACCTTCCTCCCTCCTTGATTCCTATCCCCAATTGCTGCCTTTTCAGTCCTTTTGGCACCGACCCTATTCCGGTTTGAGAAACCGCTGAGGTAACCCTGGAGATATTCAACCCTGGACTCTTTTACTGTAAGCTGACGATCTATTCAGGAGGTTCATCGAATGACAGTTTCTCCCGCGGATTTCAGGAAAGTAGTAGGAAACTTCGCCACCGGCGTTACGGTCGTCACGACCCAGACCGAGGACGGTAGTCCCTATGGGCTCACGGTCAACTCCTTCACCTCGGTCTCGTTGGAGCCAATCCTCATTCTGGTTTGTCTGGACAACCGTCTCAGCGGCCTCGATGCTTTTTCCGAGCACGGGAAGTTTGCCGTCAATATCCTCTCTGAGGACCAGAAAGATATCTGCGGGCACTTTGCAACACGCGGGACCGATCGGTCTGACGCCGATTACACTACGGGCGAAACCGGGGTTCCGGTCCTGGAAGGCACGCTGGCACGGATGGAGTGCGAAGTCACCGCAATTCATCCTGGCGGGGATCACAAGGTCCTGATAGGCGAGGTAAAGTCGGCTGAAGTGGCACCCGGAAGAGAAGACGAAGCCCCGCTGCTCTTCTTCCGGGGCGGCTATCACCAATTGAGCGCCTCGTAGGAGGATCAGGGAATTTTTTGGGCCAGGTCTGTTCCTGCCAAAGTGGACTCCTATGCGCGCAGCTAAAAGAGGTTCTCCTGGAAATCATTATTGAAATATGAACATGTTCTGTTCATGTTTCAATATTATTTATGATGGAGAGGTCGTGCCCGGAAGAGAAGACGCCCCCCTGCTCTCTAGGGCCACAATGGCTAAAGCTAAAGCCGCAGTTCGAGAAGGACCTTGAAAAGCCCACCGGAGGGATGCGGTGCCAGGCTGACCCCGGCCTTGAAAGCCGGCATGTGTTTAGCGTGTTTAGTCCAAAGTGTTGCTCTCGAGGATCAGGAGAAGTCAATCCCAACGGGATTGCGTCTTCTAGCCCAGGGTTTCCGAACCCTGGGAAATGCGAAGATTCACTCTGAGTTCAACCCTGCAAGGGCTACAACCCCGGAGAAACGGAGTTCCTGGATTGCGCCGCAAGCCCGATGGGGTTGATTTCTAAGGGGGTATGCGTTGACCCAGGGTTCGGAAACCCTGGGCTGTACGCCGCAATCCCGTTGGGATTGACCTTGATTGATACGCAGACTTCACGAGCGAGGATGTTTGGCCAATACCTTAAACACGTACGAAGGCTGGGTCTAATACGCTTCGCGTCCAGGCCGCTGAAGCGGCCTCCTTGGGATGCTACAACTCGATGAACCCGTTGGGTGAACCGGTTTCTAGTCGGTTTCGAGCGCATCGTCGTCTTCTCGGAAAGGGTGGCCGGTCTCATGCACGAATACGTCTTCCAGGGTTGGCTTGCCTACCGTGATCGACTGGATCTGATCCCTGAAGTCTTCCATCAAGTCGTCGATCAATTTGTGTCCCTTGCTGTGCTCTAGCCGCACTGCACCGTTCAGAACGATTGGTTGGCCGGAGAACCTCTCCTCGATCTGTCCTCTCAGGCTTTCGGGATCGCGGGAGTGGACGATGATTACATCGCCTCCGATACGATCCTTCAGCTTATCCGGTCTACCCTCGGTGACGACTCTCCCCTCATCCAGTAGGATCAGATGATCGCAGTGGTCTGCCTCCTCCATGAGGTGAGTCGTAAAGACGAGGGTCAGGTTCTGTTGCTCGCGGATCTTCTTCAGCTGGCTCCAGAAAGAGCGACGCGCCGTCGGATCCAGACCCGCCGTAGGCTCGTCCAGCAGCAGGATCTGAGGCTGATGGAGCAGGCTTTTTGCTAGTTCAATCCGGCGTCTCAAGCCGCCGGATAGAGTTCCGACTCGATCGCCGCCGCGCTCCACCAACTTGGACCAATCCAGGACCTGTTCGATTCTCTCTCTGAGCCGTGGACCGCGCAGGCCGTGGAGCTTTCCGTGACAAGTAAGGTTCTCCGAAACACTGAGATGCAGGTCGAGACTATTGGATTGGAACACGACACCGATCAGGCGACGAATCCGATGTGGATGCTTCGCCGCGTCCCAGCCTCCGATCTTCACTTGGCCCTTGTCCGGCAGAAGAAGGGTGCACAGGATTCGAAAGATGGTTGTCTTGCCACTTCCATTGGGCCCTAACAGGGCCACGATCTGATTCTTTTCGATGGAGAGGCTGACGTCCTGGACAGCCTGACGTTCACCGTAGCTGAAACTGATCTTCTCAACCTCAATATCCAACGAGCGTGGAAGGGGAGACTCCGCCGAAGACTGAGAGGAGGCGCCTGATGTCATGCTACTCGGATTCATTAGATCCGATCCAAGACCATCAGAAGCAGGAGAAGAGGAAGATAGGCCACCGAGGCCCGGAGCACATGTCTGGCCGACTCTCGTGATCGGTCGACAACAACCCGCGCGGAAAACCACAAAAACAGGCAGCCCATGATCAGAGCGCCAATGGCATAGATGATCCCTGCCATACCTAGAAGCGTGGGAAGCAGGCTGACTCCCAACAACAGAATCGTGTAGATCAAGATGCGCCAAGCAGTCTTCTGCCCTTTTCTGTCAACGACAGGCAGCATCAAGAATCCCCCACGTTCGTAGTCTTCTCGATAGACCCATGAAATCGCGAGGAAATGGGGAAACTGCCAGAGGAACAGCAGGAAGAAGAGCAGCCAAGCTTCCAGCTCTAGACTGTTGCGGGCAGCGGCCCATCCGAGCAGCATGGGGCTGGCTCCCGGGAAGGCTCCGACGAAGGTGCAGAAGAGGGACCTTTTCTTGAGGGGTGTATAGGCAAACAGATAGACAGCCGCTGCCAGGAACCCCAAGAAGCCCGTCAGGAGGTTGGTGGTGACAGAAAGGTAGAGAACCCCACCCCCAGTCAGAAGGACTCCAAAAACCAGAGCCTCGGTCGCGCCTAGCCGCTTTGCCGGCAGCGGCCGTCGCATGGTCCGCCGCATCTTGCCATCCGCCTCACGCTCAAGAAACTGGTTCAGAACCGACGTCCCGCTCGCCAGGAGCAGGGTGCCGAGCGAGAGGTGGATCAGGAGCAGGGTGTCCACTACCGACGCAGCCAGATAAAAGCTGGCCATGGCCGTCAGAACGACCAGCAGCGTCACCCTCGGTTTGGTGAGCTGGTAATAATCCCGAAGCCGCGAGATGGCAGGCGCCGAGCCCGCCTGTAGGGGGTCTACTAGCTGACCCGAGGCAGATTCCACCTTCAAGAGGAAAACCCCTCCGACTCTTTGAGATCGAGAAGTGGATCTCTAGATTCCGTTTGCTGAGCGAGAGAAAGAGAGAGGATGAGGCTCCCGGCCAGGAGCAGGGCACCAACTGCTACATGACAGGTCGTAATCACGACGCCGCTTAACAGGGGTTGTACTTGCTGAAGGCGAACGACCCTCGCCCAGTAGGCCCCCAATCCCAGTAGCAGTTGAAGACCGAACAGACAAACCATCAGATATCCCAGTCGATTCGAGGATCCGGTGCGGGTACGACCCATCACCGCGAAGGCAGTTGCGACAACGAAGCCACCCACAACGAGAGCCCAGAATATATGGAGCAAGAGCGCAGACGTTACCAGGGCAGCTCCCTTACTCCCTGCAACGGTCCCAGTGTGGCGCAGAATTGCTCCCAACATCAACTGGACGAAAATAACCAATACCGTTATCGATGCCAGTTTCGTCTGACGATCCAGGACTGGCCGCCCACCCGACCGATGCAGAAAGGATTGATCTCCCTGACCGTTGGGCGAGGTTAGATAGGCCATTGTCACGAGCAAGCAGAAGAAGATCTGACCCAGGCAGGCGTGGGCGACCGAAACGGAGGTGGGCAGAAAAAAGAGAACCGTGATCCCACCAAGGACCCCCTGGGCGACTACGATTCCGAGGGTCAGCCAGCCGATCCGTCTGACCCACGCTCTCGACTCTGACTTCTGCAACCAGAACGCAAGGACGATGGTGAGAAGACCGACGCTAGCCGCAATCAGGCGATGGGAATGCTCATAGAGGATTCCCCCGACCATCTCGGGCAGGAGGCTGCCATGGGAGAGAGGCCAATCGGGGACAGAGAGGCCCGCATCGTTGCTAGTGACGAGGGCCCCCGCCACTACCAGGACAAAGCCGGCGATGGCGGTCACGAATGCAAACCTGTGTAACCCTCTGGAAGGGTCCCCACCCATACACCTACTCCTCCGCTTGAACCGTTAGATCGGCTCGGTTCCGCCTGATCCCAGTTGTAGGGAGCCCGCTATTCCCTGGGGTCGTCTGCTCAGCCTGTAAAACTGAAGCTCACTTCCTTGCTCTCGCTGGCTCCCACCGTCACCTTCTGCTCGGTCACGCCGAACTTCTCGTGCCAGGCCTCGATCACGTAGTCACCAGGCGGCACGTCCTTCAGCTCGAAGCTGCCCTCAGCACCGGTAACGATAAAGTAGGGATGAGCGACCACACCAACATAGCTCTTCATCCAAGGGTGGACATTGCACTTCACCGGAATCATCACTTCAGCGCGGGCGAAGGATTTGATCAGTGCTTTCCCCTGGGCTCGCTGAGACTGGTTCCACTCCCGGTTGCTTTTGGGTAGGGGATGGATGTTGTGAGTGGTCGGATCGCTGTTGGAGATGTGGATCTCCTGCTTTACTTGAACGCCGATAACGTGGGGAGTATACAAGCAGCTTTTCTGGTCCAGGGTAGCCGGTTCGCTGGGTGCAGGGAAGGTGTATTGCTCCAGTCCCCCCTTGATCCAGACGAAGACGTTGCTTAGACTACCGTTTTCGTTGACGATCACGTCTTGCGCGTAGACCTTGTCTGAGTGTTGCTTGGTGCAGACCGGATCGGCATCCATCCGAATCCGTTTGCCCTTGGGAGCCGTCCCTTCGAAGCTCACTTTGCCGGCGATGCTTCCCGCCTGCGACAGATCGGGGGTCACACCCGCTGCCTTCTCGGCAGGCTCGTCGGCCGGGGGCGCTTCGGCGGCTTTGTCGCCCCCCCCACAGGAAACGGCAAGGAACAAAAAGCTACCCAATACGATGAAGCTAAACATCTTACTCTGCATCTCTACTACCTCTCTCGAACAGATTGATTAAGTTGATTAAAATTGATTACCGAACCAGAAATCTCCTTTTCCAGACTTCCTGGTTCATTCAGGAATCGTTCCGGTTCACTTCACTCTTCGCTGTTCCTCGGGGGTGAACTGGAACATATATCTTACGACAAGATCGGCGTGGTCTTTCGGATAATCTTTCATACTCGGCAGATCAGCCAAGGCAAAAATCCAGCGCTTCCCGTCGAATTCGAAGAGCCCCGAGGGCATCGAGGTACCCGGCTGAATGATCTCCGGATGGACGATCCACCTTCGGGTCCAGCCCGGTTTCAACCGTTCCCTTGTCAGTGCAAAGCTGGGGGCGGTGGCCGTCTGATCTGCCTTCGGATCGCCGATTGCGTGACACCTCAAACAGGGTGCAGCCTGGTGGGTGAAGAGCTGCCGAGCCATGCCCAGCTCGGGTGCGGAGAGGGGTTCCAGCTCCGACGCCATATAGGGCAGGGTCTGCTGGCTGGAGGCACTGAAAAAGCGCACCAGCTTTTGGACCTCGGCATTGGAGAGATTGAAGGTAGGCATGCGGAGGTCCAGGTAGTGCCGGACGCCGTTTCGGTGGGTGTCCGTCTCACTCAAAGCCGGATTCTTCAAGAACGGCGCCAGCCAATTCGGATCAACGCGAGCTCCCTCGCTCACCAGGGGTGGGGGAAGAAACTCCTTGCCCTCACCTTGATAGAGGGGTAATTGCTGAAGGACAGTTTTCTGCCCTGGAGCTAACTGATGGCAAGCCACACAGTTATACTTCAGCACCACTTCCCACCCCTCCTGAATATCTTTTCGACGGTCTCTGGGGCGGTAGTGGAACTTTTCAGGAATCCTCTGATCGACGCTGCCCAGTAGAAATGTAGTGAGCTGCGTTTTCTGTTCTTCGCTCAGATGGAAATTGGGCATCCTCAACTTTTCCAGAGGCTTTTTCACTTTGCCCTGGTCGTAAATGGCCGGGTCGGCCAGCTTCCGTTCGAAGAAGCCTTTGTGATTGTACCAACCGTCCTTTTTCGCCTCCTCTGTGAGCAATGCAAAGTCGAGACGTTCGATAGGCTTGCTGCCCTCCCTGGTCAGGTTGGTGCCGATCTTACTTTCGTTCTCCAGACCCGCAATCTCGTGACATCCACTGCATCCATAGTGGCGGACCAGAAAGCGGCCCTTCTCGGCCAGGGCCGGATCCTCCAGCTCAGGTACTGCGGAGTAGGCGGCATCTTCGCTCTTCTGGGTCATAAGGTAACTGGCAACGTCTCGAGCCTCCTCAGGCGTAAGACGAAGAATCGGCATCGTGGTTGGATTCTGAACCTGAAGCGAGTGGTCTCCCAGAGGACAGCGATTGTTGTCCAATCCGAAGTCGAAGGGAAGCCCAGACTCGGCGTAATCTTCCGGAGTGATATCGCGCTCGTGAATCGGGCAGTACGGAAGGGTCCTTTCCCGCGGATTGTGGACCCAACGGACCAGGTAGTCATAGTTGAGCTTTTCGCCGACGCGGCTCAGGTTGGCTGCAAAGTCACCTCCTACCTGTTCTTCACTCTCTCCGATCGAATGACAGGCCATGCAACCACGGGATTCGAAGAGTGCCTTCCCTCGTTCCCCATCACCCGGAGCTTGATCCTCCAATCGAGGTTCCACTCCTGACTGCCAGATGAAGGCAGAGATTGCCTGAATCTGCTCATCTTCCAGTCGAAACTCCGGCATCTTGGTGGTGGGCCGAAATCCCTTGGGATTCTTGATCCAAACGGGCAGCCAGTCGCGGCGCAGTTTCGCCTTCACTTCTTTCAGGTTCGGTGCAAGCTTCTTCGTCTCCATGAGGAGTTCGTCAACGCGTTCTCGACTGCGATCCATCCGAGTGTCCAGGTCTGCGATGCTGAGCGTGCGCTTCTCGGCGTCCGCATAGAGTCGGGCGGCCTCCTCATTGGTCTCAGCCTCGTCGGCTCGAGCGACGGTTCGTTCGATCTCCAGCTCTGTCTCGATCCGGCTGGTGGACAGATCAGCGATTGCCTTCTGCAGCTCACGGAATTCTCGAGCGTCCTCTCCAAAACCCTCCCGGGCATGACAACCCGCACAACCACGCTTGGCGAAGAAGTCCCTTCCCGCCGAAAGGACTGGAGCGTGTTCCAGACGCTGGTCGGCTTCGTGGCATTGCAAACACCCGGCCTCGAAGTTCTCGGGAAAATACAAGGGATGAAGCCAGTGTTTATATTTGCCATGAGCCTGCACCACACTGACCGTTCCAACCCCGTTGCCATTGTGACAGGGGGAGCAACCAAAGACCTCGGTGTCATGGATGCCTAGAAGGGAGGAATTGGGGTGACTTGCAAACACCTTCTCACCACCCATGTTCTCCGCTGTGAGAGCAACCGGCTCCAGGATCCCCGCGTGGCAGGACTGACATCGATCAACCAGTCCCATTTCCGAACTGTGGATCTGCTTGATCTCGACCGAATACTGGTCCAGGCTGCTGATCAGCCGCGCGATCTGAATCTCGTTGGGACCGGTCAGGCGAGCCTTGGCGTAGCCGTCGATCTCCCGCCTCAGTTCGCCAGGACGCCTCGCGAGCTGGACCTTGCGCGCCCCAATCTGACCCTGTTGGGCCTTGAGCGAGGAGAAGAGCTCTCCAAATTCCTCGAACGTAAGGTTCCTTGGCTCCGGGGGCTCGCCGTCTCCACCCGGCGAAGGCAAACTGATTTCATAGGGACCGGCCAACAGCTGATCTAGCTCTTCCTGAAAGTCCGCTTTATCGCCTTCTGAGGCCGTCTCCAGTTGGTACATCTTTTCCTGAACCTGGCTCCGGACACTGGCGAAACTCTTGGTTATGGCGTCCAGGCTGCCTCTCACCTGTCGCTCCTCGTCGCTGGTCTCTTCCAGCTGAGCCCGGATATCCGCCTCTGCTTTTTCCAGGGCCGCCTTCAGCTCCTGATACCCCTCGGAGGCATATATGGCTTCCTCCTCGCTGGCCCTTCCTGGTTTGAGCTCCTGAAGTGCCTCACGATACAGCCCCACGAAGCGCTCCTGGTACCCAATCCAGGGCCGCAGACCGGAGGCTTCATCGTAGAAGGCCCAAATCAGGGTCAAAACGAGAAGCAGCGAGGTGATGGCGATGGGAGTCGCCAACGAGGAGGTGACGATCGGATCTTCCTCGGGAACGGCAGCCTCTTCAAGACGGGGTCGGGATTTCCACCAGGTAATCGGATTAAAACTCATATTCCTTAAACGCTGAACCAAGGAGTTACCCAAACGTACTTGATTCGAAGAAGGAGGCGCAGCGCGATCTTCAGAGGAAGCGCCCACATGGACAGTAATAGCATCTGCAGCGTCAGATACTGCAGTAGGGTCATTCGGGCGTAGATCTTCTTGTTGAATTCCGTCCACACAATCAGTTTATGCGTCAGGAAACCGAAGACTACTACGTACAGACTAAACGCCAGGAAACCAACCAGCCCTATCCAGGGTTGGCTCGTAATGCCCAGCATCTCGTGGAAATCAACGTTGGTCTCAAATACGAGGCGATGGTGATCCCAGGTCTCGCCGGGCCAGAACCACATCCAGCCGGGCCCACGAATGAACGTCCCTATCAAGACCAACAACAGCCAGAGCACCAGGAATCCGAAACAGAAGGTGAGAATGGCGAACTTACGCTGACGGAACGTGTAGTACCCATTGCCCAGGGGGTTCGTGTCAATGAAGGGGATCGCGATCAGGCCCACGATGATCAGGGTCGGCATCAGAACGCCCGCGATCCAGGGGTCGAAGTACACCAATATCTCCTGAAGTCCCAGAAAATACCAGGGAGCCTTGGCCGGATTCATGGTGAGGTTCGGATTGGCCGGTTCTTCCAGAGGTGCATTCAGGGTGATGGACCACACCATCAAGATCACGGTCACGATGAGGGTTGCGAACAACTCGACTCTAAGCAGATAGGGCCAGACATGAACCTTTTGCTCCCACCCTTCGCGATACGGTTCGATCTTTCGGTGATGCGTTTTGGCCAGTTTGGGATCGTCCTCTAGCTTGGCGATGAGTCGATCCGTGGCAAAGGACTGCCGGAAACCGTACCAAACAAAGAACGGTACCAGGAATACAATGGCTACAATCGGTATATTGTCGGGAGCTGAGACAATCACCCAGAGCTGATGCCAATCCATGGGGCGGAACCTCGTAACAAATCGGTCTTGCAGTTTGACTTGGCCCGGTAAAACGACCGGGACTAGCCCTTCATTTCCGTGGCCGTTTTATCTCCGATTCGAGCATGACGGGTGAGGGCCCTGAAATACTTCCGTCCTTTCGCACCCGCCAGAAATGGACGGCCAGCAACACCGAGAGAATCAGGGGAATAGCGATGCAATGCCAGATGTACGCACGTAAGAGCGCATTCGAATCTACGATTGACCCTCCTAGCAGGGCGAAGCGTACATCGTTATAGGCGGTGATCCCCAATTCGGGGCCAAACGGTCCTTCGTGTCCAAGCAGGGGCGTGGCACGAGCCATGTTGGTCCCGACCGTAACCGCCCAGAATCCCAACTGGTCATCCGGCAGCAGGTAGCCAGTGAAAGAGAGGAGCGACGTCAGCACCAGTAAAATCACTCCCACCATCCAGTTGAACTCTCGCGGGGTCTTGTAGGAACCGGTCAGGAAGACCCGGAACATATGCAGCCACACCGTGATGATCATCAGGTGTGCGGCCCAGCGATGCATGTTTCGAAGCAAGCCTCCGAAGGGCACATCGTTGTGCAGGTACATGATGTCCGCGTAGGCCTGGCCCTTGGTCGGGTGGTAGTAGAACATCAGAAACACACCCGTGATCGTGAGCACGATGAACAGATACAGAGAGAGTCCCCCCATTCCCCAGGTGTAGCGAAAGCGAACGGCGTCGCGGTTGACCTTGGCCGGATGCAGGTGCAGGAAGACGTTGGTCAAAACAGCGAGAGCCCGGTTACGAGGCGTGTCGTCCAGTTTGTGACGGAAGACCGACTTCCAGAGTTGGGTCCGCTTGTGATTACGAACCGCGTCCCAGTCCTCTTTGCCCTTATCGACAAAGGGCTGCAGTGTGACCCGGAGTCGCTTGATCAGTGGTGGTCGTGACTCCTCCGAAGGAGTCTCTTCCACCTCTGTTTCCTTGACCTTCTCTTCCTCAGCCATAGAGGCAACCTCCGACCGATCCCGACTTACTGTCGGTCTAGACGCGCAAGAACGCGCCCTCTTCTTCGAACCCGCACTCGTGACCTGGAGCGCACGTGTATAATCGACTCACATCCACCACAATCTGCCCGTCGGGGGCCAGTTCCAGATGGGGTCGATCCATGGGCCGCGGAGCGGGACCCTCGAAGTTGACCCCTTCGGTGTCATAGCCACTGCCATGGCAGGGACACTTGAACTTCTGCTCGCCCTCGACCCAATCAGGGGTGCATCCCAGGTGGGTGCATTTTGCAAAAATCACGAAGAGCCCTTCGCTGTTACGCACGACCCAGATACGATGCTTCTGCTGAAACCTGGTGTCCACGCCAGGACTGAAATCGCCGGGGTAGCCGATCTTGAAACTTGTCTTCGGCTCGAACAGGACTCGGGGAAAGAAGAACCTCAACGTCATGAACAGGTTCGCCCCCAGAAATCCGAAGACACATGCCCAGGCGAAGTTCCGCCGGCGCACGAGACCCTTTTCTTCGGCCTGGGACTCCTTGCTTTCGGAAGTCGCTGCAACTTCTTGTTTCGCCATGGTTTCTATGCTCGCAAATGCCGGAACAACCTCATTCGGGCCTCGAGAAAAACGGCTCGAAACCCGCGGCCAGAAAGTAGTCACATACTATGTAGGTCACTCCCAAAAACTTGTCAAGTTGTCGCTTGGATCGGAAGCCTTGTGGCCGTCTTGGATCGTGACTACCACCAACACGACAGCTCTATTTCGACTCACAATCTCCCTATGAACGCCCCTTGAAGGCAAGGTACAAGAAGGCCGGCATGATTGCCAGCGGGGGTATCAGAAGCAAGACTATTCCTACATTCAAAGCCCATACACTCGACAGCGCCTGGGCTGTCGTCTTGCACATGGCACAGCTCTGAGCCTGCAGCGACGCGGAGCTCGAGAAAAGCAAGAAGGTGATGGAAGCCTGAAGCGCGAGCGAGGGGTTGGGGACCGGCACAAATGTTCCCGACTCGTCTGCCTGCCTTCGTTTCAAAGCTCGTTTGTCGACGTATGGTGCCGCGGCCCAACCCCTCGCTTGCGCTTCAGGCTTCCCTGACCTTTCGCAATGACCGCGAATCCGCCAGCTAGCTGTCTGAAGTTTTAGCTTAGGTCTCCCTTCCTTCATCACGACCCTCGCATTTCCAGCAGGCGCATACTGTCGGGCATGAAAAACACGACGATCAGGAAAATGCACAGAATCAGCATGGGTATCAGGGTCAGCGTCAGGCTGAACTTCTCGAAACGCAGGTGCATGAAATAGGCCATGATCAGCGCTGCTTTGAAGATGGAAAGGCTGAGCAAGGTCACCAGCATTATGGTCACGGACAGGGCCACATAAGCCAGCACTACCTCAACTATGGTCAGCACCAGGAGCCCCACCCACACTGTCAGGTAGAGACGATTTCCGTGGGATTCATGAGCCGCTTCATCACTCATCGTGATTTCACCTCGATCGATTCCTTCTAGACTACGTTTGACAACAGGTAGACCATGGGGAAAATGAACATCCACACCAGATCCACGAAGTGCCAATAGAGACCGCTTACTTCGACATCTTCGGCATCGTACTTACCCCGTTTGAACCCCAGCGCGACGACGCCCAGATAGATAACTCCGATGGTGACGTGAGTCATGTGCAGGCCGGTCAGCGTAAAGAACGAGGCTCCGAAAAGAGGACTACCCCAAGGGTTCCCAAAGGGAGTCACGCCATGGTGGATCAAATCCAGCCATTCGTTGGTATGGAGAACTATGAACGCAATGCCCCCAATCATCGTAGCGAATATCCACTTGGCCGTCTTACCTCGGTCTCCACGCTGACTGGAGAGTACCGCCATGACCATGGTCACGGAGCTGGACAAGAGGCAGAAGGTCATCACCGAGGCCATGGTGATGCTGGGCCACAGCTCAAAGGGCCGGGGCCAGTCCGGACTCGAAACCCGAACGTAGGTATAAGCCAGGATCAAGGCCGAGAAGGTAAGGGAATCGGAAATGATGAAGAGCCACATTCCCAGCTTTTTGGAGCCAATCGCATAAGGAGAGCCTCCACCTCCCCAAGCCGAAACTGCCGCACTTTGTGTGTGCTCAGCCATCCACTACCTCCACAAGAAAAGGAGCAACATTAGATAGATCCAAAGGCCATCCATGAAATGCCAGTACATGGCCACCACATCTATCGGTGTTCGGTTCAACGATCCAAACGGATTCTGTCGATTACGAAACAAGAGGAAGCCCAACGCAAACACCCCTCCCGACAAATGAACTCCGTGTGCTCCGGTCAAGACGTAGAAAAACGAGCTACTGGGATTCGAGCTGATGTAGACACCGTCTCCGATCAGCTGCTGCCACACAACCACTTGGCCCACTAGGAACGCCCCACCCAAGACCGTAGTCACCAGCCACCATCTAGAAAAACGGGAATTGTCGCTCAGAACCTGGCGTGCGCGCTCGAGTGTCAAGCTGCTGGCTAGGAGCACCAGGCTATTGAACCAGATCAGACTCGGTAAGCTGGTGGGGATCCAGTCATTGGACAAGCCCTTGCGCACGACATAGGCGCTGGTAAATGCCGTGAACAGCATGAGGATGGCCGCGAGAGCAGCCAGCATGCCGGTTCGATAGCGTCGAGCCGAAGTCTCCCCGGCGCCCCCTCCGGAACCACCCGGACCCTCCCAACTCCGGTTCGGACCACCACCTCCGCCTCGACCTGAATCTTCGAGCTCAACCTCGACTGGAGGTGGTGCAATCGTTGTAGCCATCTGCTAGCTCCCGGAAGTAGCCACCTCGGGAGTCGTCTGGGGAACGTAGTCCTCCTCCGCCCCCGGCACGCTGTATTCGTAAGGTCCTCGATGGACTACGGGAAACTTCCCTGCAAAGTTGTCGTGAGGGGGAGGATAAGGCACTTCCCATTCGATGGTGGTTGCTTTCCAGGGGTTGATGTCCGCTTTCTTTCCTCGAGAGAGAGCCCAGATCAAAAGCGCCAGGAAGATGAACTGGGCAGCTATGGTCGTGAAGGCGAACATGCTGATGTATTTTTGAACTACGACCATCGGTTCCAGAAATTCGAAGGAAGTCAATTCGGCGTACCTGCGCGGATGCCCCGCGAAACCCAAGAAGTGCATGGGCATGAAGATGGCGTACACCCCCACGAAGGTGATCCAGAAGTGAATCTTTCCCCAGGTTTCGTTCAGCATGCGCCCGAACATCTTGGGGAACCAGTAGTAGGTTGCTGCGAAGATCCCGAATATGGCCGCCACGCCCATGATCATGTGAAAGTGGCCGACGACGAAATAGGTATCGTGCAGGTAGACGTCCACCGCAGGCTGATTCAGGAAGAGGCCACTGATGCCGCCGGTAACGAACAGGGAAACGAAACCCAGAGCCCACAGCATTGCCGTCGTGAACTGGATTCTCGCGCCCCACAGAGTTCCGAGCCAATTAAAGGTCTTGATTGCAGAAGGCACCGCCACGGCCGTTGTCGTCAAAGAGAAAACGATTGCGGTATAAGGGCTCATCCCACTCATGAACATGTGGTGCCCCCAAACCAGGAAGCTGACAAAACCAATGCCCATGATGGCATAGGCCATCGCCTTGTAGCCAAAGATCGGTTTGCGGGAAAAGGTAGAAAGGATATGCGAAACAACGCCCATCCCGGGAAGGATTGCGATGTACACCTCGGGGTGACCGAAGAACCAGAACAGGTGCTGCCACAATAACGGGGAGCCGCCCTTGTGGTCTATGATCCTGTCGCTCACCACCAAGCCCCCGGGAACAAAAAAACTGGTGCCGGCATGGCGATCCAGCAGTAGCAGCACCCCTGCTGCCAACAGGACTCCGAAGGCCAGAAGACCCAGGATCGCTGTTACGAACCAAGCCCAGCAAGTCAAGGGGAGCCTCATCATGGACATCCCCTTTGCCCTCAAATCGATGGTGGTAACGATGAAGTTCAGGGCCCCCAACAAGGACGCGATTGAGAAGATCGCAATGCTCACGATCCAAAGTGATTGACCCGCCCCTTGGCCCGGACCGACAATCTCGTCGAGGGCACTCAACGGAGGATAGGCGGTCCACCCGGAAATCGGAGCCCCTCCCTGGACGAAAAATGCGGCAAGGATCACCATCAGAGCCAGGAAGGTCACCCAGAACGAAAGCATGTTGAGGGTGGGAAAGGCCATGTCGTCGGCGCCAATCTGGATGGGGAGAAAGTAGTTCCCAAAACCACTCTGTGGTGCCGTCGTGAGGACGAAGAACACCATGATGGTGCCGTGCATGGTCAACATCGAAAGGTAGAACTCCGGCGTCATAACGCCGTCCGGCGCCCCTTCCGGGAAAAGAGTGCCCAGTATGGAAATCTCAGTGCCGGGCCAGGCCAGATTCAGACGGACCAACAGTGAAAGGGCCATTCCCAGGAAGACGGAAAAGAGCGCCAGCAGGTAATACTGAATCCCGATGACCTTGTGGTCGTAACTGAAAATATATTTCCGAATGAACCCCTGAGGCGCTTCGTGATGAACCGAGTGTGTCTGGACGGCTTCTCCCATCTCAATCGTCTCCAGTGTCAATCAAGAGTCGGTCTCTGAATCGCGTCGGCTGGTATCGAGCCGCCTACTCTTCTGCCTGATCCTTGAGCCAGTTGGCATAGTCCTCGTCTGAAAGGATCTGGATCGTACTCCTCATCTTGTGGTGTCCCAACCCGCAGAGCTCGGCGCAGGCAACTTCGTAGTGTCCTATCTTCGTGGGCTTGAAACGGAGGGGAATGGTCATGCCGGGTACGGTGTCCTGCTTGATTCGCAGCTCCCGTACGAAGAAGGCGTGGGTGACATCCTTGGAGCGAAGTATCAGCTCGACCTCACGGTTGACCGGCACTGCCATCACGGGGAGCACAAGATCGTCGCGTGAAGCAGGATCATCCGGATCCAAACCTAGAAATTCACCGGCAGAATCGTCGATCAGCTCCGGTTTCGTCGAGCCGAACTGACCGTCCGCACCGGGATAACGAATATTCCACTGAAACTGCTGTCCCGTTACCTCGATCCGAACTACATCCTCTCCTGGCGGGATCAGATGCAAACTCGCCCAGATACTCTGTCCGGGGATGACCAGGGCAAAAAAGATCACGGCTGTCGCGAGAGTCCAGACAACCTCCAACTTATCGTTTCCGTGACTGTAGTCGGCGGTTCGACCGGGTCGGTCCTTATAGCGCACGATCAAGTAGCCCAAACCGACCTGGGCCAGGATAAAGATAATTCCGGTGACCACCAAGGTCAGCATGAATTGCCGGTCCAGGGCCGCTCCGTGTTCCGAGGCCAGCTCTGGAAACCACCAGTACTTGCCAACGGTGAGGACAACGGATACAAGGGTAATCAGCCAGATCGTAATCGCCAAAATCATCTGTCACTCCTCAGGAAAACAGACGCTATTGTACCAAGTGAGTTTCAAGTTTCAACGTATAAATCGAGAGTTTTTCGGGAGAGCCTCATAAGAGAAAAATGTGCGCTCGGGGTTGTGGGCTGTTTGGCCCACTCGAAACCCGACACCACGACTATCTAGCCGCCTTCCGATGGCTAGGCAATCGCCCTCGCTTTGCCTTTGTCCTGTCCATTAGTCTGCATCAAGACCCTGACCACTGCCGGCCAGAAAAAACTCAAGGGGATGGAAGGGCAAGGGCGAAGGCAAGCCGCTGGACAGGTATAGAAATGGGCAACTAGTGCAGCGCGCCACAAGTTTTGAACCAGGGTTCAGAACTTATGACGAGCTGCACTAGCCTTGTCTTACAGGGAGCAGAATCTCGAAAGTAGTACCCTTATCGAGCTCGCTGCGGACCTTGATCTCACCTCGATGCTTTTGAACGACGGCCTGGACGTTGGCCAGGCCTACGTGGAGTCTTATCTTTGAGCCTTTCTCTATGAACCCGACTTCGAAGATCTTGGCCAAACGGTCTTCGGGGATTCCGTGCCCGGTATCGCTAGTAGTCACGAGCACGTGACCATTCTCGGTACTGGTTGCAATTGTGATGACCCCCTTCCCTTCGATGGCCTCTCCAGCGTTTAGGAACAAGGTCATGAAGGCCTGGTTCAACTCGATGGGGAAACTCTCGATCTTCGGAACGTCGGCGAACTTCTTGATCACCTTGATTCGATCTCCCCATTGCGGACTCAAGAGTGCCAGAGTGCTCTCGATTCCCCGACGAACGTCGGTGAGCTGAAACTCAGCCTCGTCGAGATGGATGAAGTTCTTGAGGCTTTGTACAATAGTGCCCAGGCGCTCTCCTGCCTGCTCTACCTCGACGCGGTGCTGCCGAAGGGCTTCAAGAGCCGCCTGCCATCGGCTACTCTTTTTCAGTGCTTCAATACTCTCAGTCGCGGCAAGCTCGCCGTCCAGTTTGGCCAGCGCTCGCTTCGCCACGTCGGTGCTGCTGCCAATGACGCCTACTGGAGAGTTGATCTCGTGGGCCAACCCGGCGACCAACTTGCCCAGAGAAGCCATCTTTTCCAATTGGATCAAGCCCGCCTGAGCACTCTTGAGTCTTTCCAGGGCCTCGGCCTCGAACTTGATCTGCAGGTTCTTGAGCCTTGTGTTGGTCTGCTCTCCCAGGACTTCTTCCTTGACTCGCTGAAAGGCCCGGTGATGCTCCAGGGCCTTGCGAAAATCACCGCGAGCCTCGTAGGTGTGGGAGAGCGCTTCGTGGGCACGGTAAATCTTCGGTTGGGTCTTGGCCTTCAGAGCGAGCTCGAGAGCCCTGTGGAGATAGCTGAGGGCTTCATCGAGCTTGTGCTTCTGTGAAGACAGATTGCCGAGATCAATCAGCGTTGTTATCTCAGCTGGCCAGTTCCTGACTCTCCGGCGGATCTGAAGGGCCTGGCTCAAGAACTCCTCTGCCTGGACCAGATCCCCTTTCGCCTGGTAGAGGGTGCCAATGTCGTTCAGAGCCCTCGCCTCGCCCAGCTCATTGCCTAGCTCATTCTCGCCTTTCCGACTGAGCTCCAGACTCATGAAATGGTATTTCAGCGCCTCGTCGAGCTTACCCTGGCGCTGGAGAATCGACCCCAGACCTGTCAGGGCACGGCCTTCACCGAGTCGGTACTGCATACCTCGGAAGAGCTCGAGGCATCTGGTTTGGCACTCGTAGGCCTTCTCCAGGTCCCCCACACTCTCATACACGCCTCCCAGCGATGTGAGCGCCCAACCCTCTCTCTCCTTGATTCCCAGACGATGAAGTTTGTCGATTGACTGGTGAAGGCTCTCTACGGCTCGGTCAAATTGGCCGATACTCCAGTAGACCAGACCGAGTCCCAGCAGGACACTGGCGATGCCTTCCTCCTCCTCCAATTCGCGAAACAGCGTGATGGACTCTAGGCCCTTGCTCAGAGCAGCGTCGAAGGCCCCAACGAAATAGTCACGGGTAGCCTGGTTGAGGAGACCCCAGGCGATGCCTCGGGGATAAGAGAGTTGGCGAGCGATTTCCAACGCTTGGGTCGCAAACTCCCCTTTCCGATCGGGGTCTCCGAAGTTCGTCTCCAAAGCCAGCTCATTCAGGACGTCGACCTTTTCCGTCGATGGTTCGGCACCGAGAGAGGCGAGTCGTTGTTTCAGCTGTTCGACAGTGTCATTCATCGAATTGCTCGAACGATGTGTCCCATTCTATCGCAGACCAGCATGAATTGAAGGGTGGACTGAGAAGAAGAAACTCGGCTTGCCTTGTCCCCGAATATCACTGGCAGTCAACTGAGCAATGACCATGAAGGAGCGGGCCCTTCGTTGCAGGTCGTAGCGGTAGGCTCCAAGCCGCCGTGCCGTCGAGCCAAAGGCTCGTGAAGAAGAAGACTTCGGCCTGGAGGCCAAAGCTACATCCGCCGCGCTCTAGACGACTACGGTTTCAGAGAGGAACTTCACAAGAGAGGATGAGGAGGGCGTATACCGAGTCATTTGAGAGAGGCTGAGATTTTAGGTGGGACAAGGGGACGCCCTCCTTATCCACCCTCCAGGCCCAACGGGTTCCTGGAAAGAGGAGCAGAGTCTACAGGACTCCCCTGACAACTTTATGGTTTGCGCCAGACAGGGGGACGTTTCTCCAAGAATGAGGCCACTCCCTCCTTGAAATCCTCGGTGTTGCGGGCCACGGCATTCCACTGTGCCGCCAAGGCCAGGGACTCCTCCAGGCCCAGGCCTCGGAGCTGCCCCAGGAGATGCTTCGTCCAGGCCAGTGTACCCGCATTGTGTTTCACAAGAACCTCGGCGAGCGTTCGGGCCTGATTCATTAAGTCCCCGGGGGAAACCACTTCATTGACCAGTCCGATATCCTGAGCCTCCCGAGCAGACAGGATCCTCCCCGTCAGCAACAGTTCCCTGGCTCGCCTCTCGCCAACTTGCTGCAAAAGAAAGACGCTTACCAGGGCCGGGATGAAGCCAACCTTGACTTCCGGGAAACCAAAGCTGGAAGCTTCCGAAGCCAGCACGAAGTCGCAAACACTCGCCAATCCGCAACCTCCCGCCAGGGCGGGGCCGTTAACCGCCGCGATCACCGGCTTGGGAAACTGATAGAGCCGCCGCAGCAGGTCAACTAGAACAAGGGTATCGCGGCGCGCTTCCTCTGCAGACAGAGAGGTCATCCGGCCCAGTTCGGCAAGATCGGCACCGGCACAAAAACTCGATCCGGAACCAGTGACGATAACGGATGAGATTTGCTTTTCTCTTTCGATCTCGCTGAGAACCCGCTGGAACTCCCCGAGGAGGGGAGCGGAGAGGGCATTCCGTACCTTGGGTCGATTCAACGTGACCACGGCACTTGGAGGAGCCAACTCTAGCTGCAAATGCTTCATTGAGATCTCGTTAGCAGAGGCGATCTATTTTCCTATTCAGACTTGAAGGACGCCCGTCTTGAAGGGCGGAATGTCCGGGTTGAGCGAGACGACCTCGAGAGCCAGCTTCAGGGCTTCCCGGGTGCGATGAGGTTCGATGATGGCATCGACCCACAAACGGGCTGCCGAGTAGCGAGGATCCATTTGCCCGGTGTAGTTCCGTTCGATCTTTTCACGCAGCTCCTCACGGGCCTGATCATCGATCTCACGACCCTCTTTCTGCAGTTGACGGACTCTCAACTCGAGCAGGGTCCGGGCCGCCTGTTCGGCTCCCATTACAGCGTAGCGGCTGGTCGGCCAGGCAAAGAGAAAGCGCGGATCGTAGGCCTTGCCACAGAGGGCATAGTTGCCCGCTCCGTAGCTTCCACCAGTGATGACCGTGATCTTGGGTACTACGCTGTTAGCCACCGCGTTGACGAGCTTGGCGCCTGATTTGATGATCCCGGAGACTTCAGCCTCCTTTCCTACCATGAACCCATTCACGTCCTGGAAAAACAGAAGCGGAATCCGACTCTGATTACAATCCAGCACGAACCGCGCCGCCTTATCGGCGCTCTCGGTGTAGATCACTCCCCCGAATTCGAAGGGTCGATCAAGTTCCCTGATGTGCTGTTTTTGATTGGCCACCACGCCCACCGACCATCCTCCCAGACGCACGTAACCACACAGCAGGGTCCTTCCACGCTCTGCCTTGTACTCAACCAACTCATGATCGTCGAAAATACACTCGAAGATCTGCCTGACATCGTATTCCTGGGAGGGGTCCAGAGGCATGAGGCGATAGATATCCTGCGGTGACCTCCGCGGAGATTTCTCCTCCACTCTCTGAAAAGGCGCCCGGGGAAACTCACCGAGTCGACCCGCCAGCTGACGGATTCGCTCCAGGCAGGCGGGGTCGTCCTTCTCTCGGAAATCGATGGAGCCACTCGAAACCGCGTGGAGTTCCGCTCCTCCCAGCTCTTCGCTATCGATCTCCTGACCGATCGCCGCCTTAACCAGGGAGGGTCCCGCAATATAGAGACCACTACCCTGAGTCATCAGAACCTTGTCGCACATGATCGGAAGATAGGCTCCTCCTGCCACACAAGGACCCATGATGGCCGCCATCTGCGGAATGCCCTCGGCAGAGATCTTGGCGTTGTTGCGGAAGATGCGTCCGAAATCGTCTTCATCGGGGAAAATCTCGTCCTGGAGCGGGAGGAATACACCGGCTGAATCGACGAGATAGATGAGAGGTAATCTGTTACTGATCGCGATGCGCTGCGCTCGCAGGACCTTCTTCACCGTCATGGGAAAGAACGAACCTGCTTTGACGGTGGCGTCGTTGGCGATGATCATGAACTGCCGACCGGCAACCTGGCCGATCCCAACGATCACACCCGCAGCCGGGGCTCCGCCCCATTCGCGATACATCTCGAAGGCCGAGAAGAGTCCCAGCTCGAAGAACTCGACACCGGGATCAACCAATCGATCGATTCTCTCGCGGGCCGTCAGACGCCCCTTCTGGTGTTGTCGCTCGATGGCTGCGACGCCTCCACCCAGTTGGACTTCACGTTGACTGGAACGGATCGTCGCCAGAACCTCGTCCCAGCTTTGGCAGGCTTCGAGAACTTTTTCCGCCACGTTGACCTCTTGCTATCGCTATTATAGACGCAGCGTTTAGCCATCGCGTGCGTCGCGCCTTTGGAGTTGAAGCAGAGGTAGATTCAACAAGAGCGTGCCTCGTTCCCCGTTGGCGATATTCGTGCTACGATCCTAGGTCCTTATGACTCTCGATTTTTTCGAGCAGTTTCGAGCCAACCTATCAGAGTTCCCCGATCGAGTCGCGCTGCAGGGACTCTACGATGACAACAGAGAAAGTTTCTCCTATCAACAAGTAGCCGACGAAACTGCCAAAATCGGCTTGTTCCTTCAGCGTTCCGGCATCGAGCCGGGGCACGCTGTTGGAATCCTCATGGAGAACCATCCGCGCTGGGGTATCGCATTCCTCGCCGCCCACAGTGTTGGAGCCGTGATCGTCCCCTTCGACATTCAGCATTCAGACGAGACCCTGGCCAATCTGATCCAGCATGCAGGGTGCCGATTCCTGATCTCCTCCGCTCGCTTCTCCCCTCGACTCGACGGCATCCAACAGCGGCTACCGGAGCCCCTTCCAATCCTGGTCGCGGGCGATTCTCCCAGCGAGGGCGCGAGCTGGGATCGAGTGCTCGAGGAGACCGATTCCACGCCTCCCCTGCCGCTAGTCCAGCGGGACTTGAACGATCCCTACCTGATCATCTATACAAGCGGCACCACCGGCAACCCAAAAGGTGTCGTTTTGACCCGGCGGAATGTGTACTCGAACACCATCGAGTTGCTGAAGGTCGTTCAAGGTACTCCGGAAGACAACGTACTTTCCGTGCTGCCTCTCTACCATGTGCTAGCACTCATGGTGAATTTCATCATCCCTCTCTACATGGGAGGTCGAGTCACTTACCTTGATGCCCTCGACGCCCAGCGCATCATGAAGGCATTTCGCGAGGAAGGCATCACTATCTTCGTCTGTGTCCCCCAGTTCTACTATCTGCTGCACCGCCGAATCCGGCAGGAAGTCGAGGCACAGTCGTTCTTGAAGAGGTTCCTCTTCCAGAGACTGTTGAGCCTCTCGCATTTCTGCGAGGAGAAGCTCGGGCTGCATCCTGGCCGCTGGTTGTTTTCCCCCATACACAAGCAATTCGGCCGACAGTTCCGCATCTTCGGCGTCGGTGGCGCTCGCTTCGACGTCGAGGTGGCCAAGGCTCTTCGAGATCTTGGTTTCACATTCGTACAAGCCTACGGAATGACCGAGACGGCGGCTCTGGCAACGGTCAGTCCTGCGGGCTCCGATGGCCTCGGATCGGTTGGCAAGCCTCTGTCCCACGTCCAGATCAAGATCGATTCTCCCAATGAGCAGGGCATTGGTGGTGTACTTATTCGAGGTGACAACGTCATGTCGGAGTACTGGCAGAATCCCGAAGCGACGGCTGAAGTGATCCGGGATGGCTGGCTCGACAGCGGAGACCTGGGCTACCTTTCTCCCGACGGATTCCTCAACATCACGGGTCGCCAGAAGGATGTCATCGTCCTCTCGTCCGGCAAAAACATCTACCCTGAGGAACTCGAACACTTCTATCAGAGCAACTGTCCCTTCATAGAAGAGATGTGCATTGTCGGGGTAGCGCCCAGCGATGCTGAGACACAGGAGCGACTGCATGCCGTCATCGTTCCCGATTTCGATTACCTGAAAAGCCAACAGGTGGTCAATTCCT
Organism: Acidobacteriota bacterium; assembly: GCA_965218775.1. GTDB lineage: Bacteria > Acidobacteriota > UBA6911 > RPQK01 > JAJDTT01 > CAUZIZ01. Next base: position 788,395 of record CBDCLS010000004.1, read on the forward strand.
ACGACATGATCCTCTACACGCTCGAGACCCTTTCTCGGCAACTGCCCTCACACCAACATGTCCTTAGCTTCGAGATCCGGACCGAGCCTCTGCCCCGCACCACCACTCGAAAGATAAAGCGTTTCGAAGTGATGGAGCAGGCGGTGGGTACGGCGTCCTCAGGGTCTGCGGACCGCTTCGAGGAAGCCACCGCTCCCCAGGGTACGGTCGAGGAGAAGATCTTTGAATTGCTGCGTCAGGTCAAGAACCCTCCCCTGATCCATCGAAAGATGAACCTGGAGCTGGATCTGGGCTTCGACTCCCTGGGGCGGGTGGAGTTCTTCTCAACGATTCAGGAAAACCTGGGCGTGCGAATCTCGGATAGTGCTGCTGCAGCAATCTTCACCGTTGAAGACCTGGTGGATCTGGTCCTAGACCTACTGGGCGGTAAGGACGTCAAGGGAAAGGAGGTGCGACAGTCCTGGACTGAGATCCTGAACGAGGACTTCGATGAGACCGACGCCCAGAAGGTCGGGGAGATCCTGGTCCGCCGCCCGGTAATGGAGCCAATCTTCTACCTGACGGCCAAGCTCGTCCACATCCTTTCCAAGATCTTTTTCAGAATCAAAGTGACTGGGCGGGAGAACCTCCCACGGAAGTATCCCTTCATGCTTTGCCCCAACCACCTGAGTTTTCTGGACTCGTTTCTGGTAGTGGGCGTTCTTCCCTACCACGTCATCAAACAGATCTTCTTTCTGGGATACAGTGATTATTTCGGGGGTCGCTACATGTCGAAGCTTGGAGGGATGATCAAGGTCGTCCCCGTGGACTCTGACCGGCACTTGAGACAGGCACTGCGGCTGGGAGCCGAAGGGCTGCGTCGTAACCTGGTACTCTGTGTTTTCCCCGAGGGAACGCGTTCCATCGATGGCAGTCTCAAACCCTTTCGAAAAGGGCCGGGAATCCTGGCCACCGAGCTGAATATCCCCCTGGTCCCGGTTGGAATCAAGGGGACGTACGAAGCCTGGTCCAGGGGTTCCAACAAGATTCGGCTGCATCCTGTAGAGATCCACTTCGGCAAGGTCTTCTCCCCGGATCGTTCAGAGACTTCCGACGCCGTGACCCAGCGCCTTTTCCAAAAGGTGGATCAGTTGATCACCTCCGAGAATACTGCTTAAATGGTCAGGGATGACAGCCTCTTCAGCATTCCCGGTCGCTGAATTCGAGTATCTGGACACCCTCTGGTTTCAAGTCTCTGGAACCCTCTGCAACCTGCGCTGCACCCACTGCTTCATCAGCTGCTCTCCTGAGAATCACAGCTTGGAGATGATGGAGAGCTCACAAATCTTCCAGAATCTGGAAGAAGCCAAGCGACTGGGCGTCAAGGAAATCTACTACACCGGGGGAGAGCCTTTCATCCACAGGGATTTCCTCGACATCCTGGAGCGGACCCTGCGTGACTTTCCTACCTCGGTTCTGACCAACGGACTACCCATCGATGAAAACCGCGCCGACCGCCTCCAGAGAGTGGCCGAGGCCTCGCCTTACTCTTTGGAGATTCGAATCAGTCTCGACGATTACGAGCAGGAAAGAAACGATGCCGTCCGGGGAAAAGGGACGTTCCGAAAGGTTCTCACGGCCTATAAGCGACTCTACGACAGGGGCCTATTACCGATCTTGACGGTGACGGAGATCCGAGACTATCTGGATCCACAGGGGCCTGGGGACGGCGTCTACGACAAATATGTTGATCTGCTCAGGTCCATCGGTGTCGGCCGACCCCGAATCAAGCTTATTCCCGTCTTCGAGATGGGTATGCTGGACGCTCCCAACCGTCCCTCCTACGTGACCCACGACATGATGGAGCACTTCGATCCGGCGCTGCTGCAGTGCTCATCATCCAGAATCGTGACCCACGAAGGAGTCTACGCCTGCCCCATCCTGGTGGGTGAAAAAGAGGCCCGCATGGGTACCTCTATCGAGGAAGCCCTGAAGCCGTGTTCCCTCTACCACAGCTCCTGCCATACCTGCTATGTCACCGGTATGACCTGCAAGAACTTCTGACCCTGAGCAGATCATGGAGACGTATTCCAAGGTCGCGCTGTTCGGCGGCGTCTACAATAACCATCTAGCCCTGGAATGCTTGCTGCAAGACTGCGAGAAAGTCGGGGTAGATGCCATCTTTTGTCTCGGTGACATGGGTGGGTTTGGCCCCAATCCCGACCGCTCCTTCCCCTATCTTCGCAGTGGCAAGATACAGAGCATGGCGGGGAACTACGACATCTCTCTAGCCCAGGGGAAGGAGGATTGCGGCTGCGGCTATACCGATCCCCGCGACAATCATTTCGCCCAGATCAGCTACGAATACACCTTCGAGAACACGTCGTTAGAAAACAAATCCTGGCTGGGCACTCTTCCCCCCTCGCTTCGCTTTGCCCTCGGCACCCTTCAGGTCGAGTTATGCCACGGCTCGCCTCGCCAGACCAACGAGTTCCTCTGGGAGAGCGCATCCCCCGACCATCTCCTGTTCCAGTTCACTAAGCAGTGCGATGCCCACATCGTCTGCTGCACTCACACCGGCATCAAGTGGCATCGGGCTCTGGCTGAAGGGCGGCATTTTTTCAACGTTGGAGTCATCGGACGGCCCGAGAACGATGGGGCCACCAACGTCTGGTTCACGCTACTGGAGCACCTGAACGGGAAGTTGAAGTGGGAGTTTCGCCCTCTGCATTACGATCACGAAGCTCTCGCCAGGGAGATGGAAAACGAAGACCTACCCGGACCCTTCATCACCACCACCCGCACCGGACGGTGGACCAGCTGTCTCGAGATCATGCCCGCCAAGGAAAGGGCCGCGGGTCTGTATTGAACCAATCCCCTCAGCTTCGGATGTTGATGTCTAGGTGGAGGAACATCATAATGTAATAATGTCATCCGAACAGAAAAGGACGACGGTCTACTTCGAGTCGGCGATTCATCGGGCCCTGCGACTCAAGTCGATTGAGACCGAGCGCAGCCTCTCCGACCTCGTCAACGAGGCTGTCAGACTCGCCCTGGCCGAAGATGCAGAGGATCTGGCCGCCTTCGAGGAGAGAGCCGCCGAAGAGAATCTCTCGTTTGAACACGTCGTGAAAGACTTGAAGCGGCGTGGCCAGATTTGAAGTGCTGATCAAGCCGTCGGCCGTCAAGGAGATCGAGACGATCTCCAACAAGGCGGACCGCCGGCGAGTCATCGCCAAGATCCAGGGGCTGGCAGACGACCCGCGCCCTCCAGGCTGCAAGAAGTTCTCCGGACGTGACCGATACCGAATCCGCCAGGGAGTCTATCGGATTGTCTACGCCGTCGAGGAAGAACGGCTTGTTGTGTACGTCGTCAAAGTTGGACATCGGAAGGATGTCTATCGCTGAGCTTTTCACCTGAGCCAACACGGATTTGATCTTTGGTGCTTGGAGTTTGGAACTTATTTGTGCTTTGGTGCTTGGGACCTGGTCCCTTTTCGAGGCGGCGGTTCCGACCCGTAGATCGTTGGATCGGGAATTCCGGCCTCGATGAAGGCGTCAATCCTCTCGTGGCATTTCCCGCACACACCACAATGCTGGCCGCCCTGCGGCTTGGCACAGCTGAGGGTACACTCCAGCGGTAAGTGGGAACCCAGGCGAATCACGTCAGGTTTGGTCAATCCGGCGAAAGGACAAACGATCTCCAGGGTCAGATCGAGACCCTTGCTCAATGCCTGCCCCAGGGAGTCGAAAAACTCGGGAGTCGCGTCGCTAAATGGATTGCTTCCCAAAGTTCCCAGTCCGATATGGCCCACCGAGTGAAGCTTGCACCAAACCGCAGTCTTAGCGATGAGGATCAGGTTCCGCCCCGGGATTTCCCACCGTTCATCCGGCTCATCGTAGCCTGGAATTCCTATTCCAGTGGTCTGCCACTGCCCCGAGTAGACATCATCCATGGGGAACTCCAGCGACCGAGGTTCCAGGATTCGAGAGTCTCCGACTGCACTGACGAAGTCGCGGAGAAACCTAAGTTCGATTTCCTCCCAGAAGAGGCCACAGCGAATGTAAATGGGATAAACGGGCTCGAAGACCTTGGCCAGCTCAGCCAACATGACACAGCTATCGAGCCCGCCGCTAGCCAACACCGCAATGCCGTGTGCCCTCTCAACCAGAGGTCTCAAGCCTCCAAACCAGCCTTCAACCCGCCTTCTCTATATTCAGCGAAGGCGTCATGGGTCTCCCACAGGCGCACTGCAGCGATCGGGAGTTCCCTGGCTCGCGCCTCGGAAAAGATCAGCTTTGAAATATTCTCGGCGGTCGGATTCACGTCCATGATGTAAGGGATCTCACCCAACTGCTGGAGCACTGGCACCAGAGGATCGTCCTTTCGCAGCAGCATACGATGGTCCAACTGGGCATCAATGAATTCACCGAGCTGCTTCTTGACGTCGGTGAAGTCAAAGACCATTCCTCTGTGGTCGAGTACCTGACTCCAGAGCTCGACCTCAATGACCCCGTTGTGGCCGTGCGGACGTGCACACTTGCCGTTATAGTCGAGCAGGCGATGCCCGTAGCAGAAATGAAGTCGTTTGACGATTGTATGCATAGCGTTTTCTAGCACCTTGGGCTTCTTTGTTTCAGAGTCGGAGGTTCACGCCCCATTCCTTCTGGTTAACCGCCGATCAATCCAACCCCGCCATCGGTGAGGGTCGTCGAACCCGTCTTGGACCTCGAGCGGATGAGATGGAGAACATCGGCAGCGATCTCCTCAGGCGAGGACTGGCGCTGCAAGGGAATCCTCTGGCGGATCCGTTCCACTTCTTCCGGACCAAAATCAGGGGGAGGAATTACTAAACCTGGGGCGACGCTGTTGACGGTAACCTCGGGAGCAAGCTCTCTAGCCAGGACCTGTGTGGCTCCGTAAAGACCATACTTGCTGGCCAGATAGAATGCCCAGTCCGGATAGGCCTGCCCACGAACCGTCACTCGATCGGTAAGGTTGACAATCCGGCCCCAACCCCTTTTCTTCATCCCTAAGCCCAACTGGATTCCCAGATAGAGGGGAGCCGCCATGTGAAGGTGTGCAAAGTAGTCGAAACGATCTTGAAATTCCTCGCCGTCCTCGGGCAGCTCCCGAATCGGAGTCTTGGTAAAATCGGAGGCATTGTTGACCAGAATATCGATGGCGCCGAACTCCCTCTCGGCATCGCCAAGCAATCGCCGACAGTCGGCAATTTCGGCAAGGTCTGTCAGCAGCGCGAGGGCTCGCACGCCCTTGGACTGAAGCTCCTGGCTGGTTGCCTCGGCATCCTTGGCACTTCTTCGATAGGTGATCAGAACGTCCACACCCTGGTCGGCCAGGGCCAGACAGATAGCACGGCCCACCCGCTTTGCGGCTCCCGTAACCAGCGCTTTCCTTCCCTCGAGGCTTTCCAACATGGGCGGTCAAGGCTTATGAGGTCAGAACCACATACCACTGTCGGGGACCATGGACTCCTTTCACCAGTGTCTTTTCGATGTCTGCCGTGCGACTGGGACCGGTTACCAGAGTCAGCGCGCTGCCCAGCTCGCCTAACTCAGTTCTGCCGAAGAACTCGACCGAGTTCATCAACAAGTCCTTTTCGGACAAAAAGACCACGTGCGACTCTGGTAGCACAGACAAAAGCCGCCCTGTACCGGGTGCCACCGAGTGGACAATTGTGCCGGTTTCGGCGATTCCGAAGATCGCACTGCTGACCGAGACTGAAACAGCGGCCAGAGTCGCACGATCGTAGGGCTTGAAGTTCAGGATCAGGGGAAATTCGACTCTACCCTTAAAGTGGTAGCTGAAAACCAAGTGCTGGCGGCTGAAAGCCTCCGGATCCCGAAGCCGATAAGGCACATCGTTCTTCTGGAAGACTTCTTCACTTTCCCAGTAGATCTCTGAGGCACCCGTCTTCTCCAGTATTTGGCTAAGGATTCGAGACAGTTCGTCTGCACTCCGACCATCGAAGAAAACTCCTCCGACGGCTTCCAGTTCGTTGCGGAATTTGGAAGCCGCATCTTCGTAGGAAGGAAACTCCGGCAGCTCATCTGGCAGTTCCGACGTGGTGCCGGCGGCGCACGCCCGACGTATCCTCTCCAGAACAGTCGTCCGACTCAACTCTCCTTCTCCTCGGCCTGAAACAGCTCTCGAAAACTTTTCTTCGGGAGCCTGGGGAGGTCCCGATGCTTGGTCCAATCGCTGAGCGGAGGAAGCGAAATCCGAGGGCCCTTTTCCGTTAGAAGCCATCCCTGGGCGGCACGCATCAACTTTGACAACCAAGCGAAGCGACGAGACGAGCCCATAGTCCAAGCCCAGAGCTGCATGGACCATTTTTCCAGGGGAAGGTGGCTGGCCTTCTCATTCTTTTTTCGCTGAACCCGTTCTCTAAGTTTGAGCAGGATGTGAGGAATTTCGATCTTCACGGGACAGGTTTCATAGCAGGCCCCGCAAAGCGAGGAGGCGAAGGGATGCTCTGGGGCCTCCTCCTCAGACAACAGCTGGGGCGTGAGAATTGCACCGATCGGACCCGGGTAGGTAGAGCCGTAGGCGTGGCCGCCGATTCGCTGGTATACGGGACACACATTGAGACAGGCTCCGCAGCGGATGCACGACAGAGTCTGGCGCAGAAACGTATCAGCAAGAATCTTGCTGCGTCCGTTGTCGATGAGCACCAGGTAGAACTCGCCTGGGCCATCTAGTTCGTCCGGCCTGCGCGGACCGTTGATGAAATTGACGTAGCTGGTGATCTTCTGGCCGGTGGCGCTCCTGGAGAGAAGCTTCAGAAAGACAGAAAGATCGGCGGCTCGTGGGACCACCTTTTCGATTCCCATGAGCGCAATGTGGACCTCCGGCACCGAGGCTGACAGACGAGCATTGCCCTCGTTCTCCACCACGACGAAGGTTCCGGTTTCGGCGACTCCGAAATTGACACCGGTAATTCCCAGTCGGGCCGTCAAGAAATGGGTTCGCAGGATTCTGCGCGCCGTAGCGGTGATCTGCTGCACGTCATCCGTGGGAGGCATGTTCACCTTCTCGGTGAACAGGTCAGCCACTTCCTGCTTCGACTTGTGGAGAGCCGGGGCAATGATATGGAATGGAGTCTCCCCGGCCAGCTGGATGATGTACTCGCCCAGATCGGTTTCAATAGGCTCAATATGGGCCGCCTCCAGGCCTTTATTCAGGTGAATCTCTTCGCCCAACATGGTCTTGCTCTTGACCACCTTGTTCATGCCTTTTTCATGGGCCAGGCGGGTGATGAAGCTGAGGGCCTCTTCTCCGTTCTCGACCCACACCACCTTGCCTCCCTGCTCGACAACCCGCTCTTCCAGCTGCTCCAGGTAGAAATCGAGCCGGGCCAGAGTATGTTCCTTCACATCGCGAGCATACTGCCGCAGGCTCTCCCAGTTCGGCACCGCCGCTACCGCCTGATCGCGGGAGTGCAGGGCCGTGCGGACCACGGCCGACATGTTGGCTTGGAGCTGTGGATTGGACAGAGCCGAGGCCGCGTTTGAACGAATTCTAGTCATCGAACTGCGCCAAAAGTTCAGCCAGGTGCATCGTCTCAACCGGCACTTGTGCCCGCTTCAATAGTCCATCTATGTGCATGAGACAACTGACATCGTTGGAGATGACGTATCTGGCCCCAGACTGGCGAATCCAACCAACCTTGTCGTCTCCGATGGCCGCCGAGACGTCCGCGAACTTGATCGAGAAGGTTCCGCCAAAACCGCAGCATCGATTCGAGTTGTCCATCTCGCGAAAATCAATTCCCTGAACCCCTCCGATGAGGCGGCGAGGCTCACTCGAAATTCCCAATTCGCGAAGCTGGTGGCAGGAATCGTGGTAGGTTACCACTTCGGGAAACCGTGCACCGGTCGCATCCTTGCCCAGGACGGAAACCAGAAAATAGGACAGCTCGTAGGTGCGTTCCGCGATCTCTTCGGCCAGTTGCCGTTCGGCCGACCCAGCTTCAAAAAGGTCGGGTATGAAAACCTTGATCATGGTCGAGCAGGATCCTGAAGGAACCACGATTGGGCCGGCATCCTTATAGGTCTGGAGGAAGCTCCGTGCGACGCTTGCCGCCTCATCGACATAGCCGCTATTGAAGGCCGGCTGGCCGCAACAGGTCTGACCGGGATCGAAGTCCACTTTCACCCCAAGCTTCTTCAAAATCTTGACAGCACTAAGGCCCACCTCGGGAAAGAGCTGGTCCACCAAACACGTCACAAAAAGAGAAACTCTCATGGCCTCGACCGTTTCAAGAAACTGGTGCTGTCTATCGCCTTGATACTCTAGATTCTTCCTCCCGCTTTGTAAATGTGGTCGACCGCGGCAGCACCAGCAGCATCAAGAGTCACTATTTGAACTTAAAAGACGACGAAACGGTCTAATTGGGGAATAAAAAGGAACCAAGATGGCATCCAGAGAGTGAATAAAGTTCTGAATAGTTCTGAAATGAACATTTCGGACGCGGCTGTGTGGATCGCTGCCGGCTTGACCCAGTTTTTGTTGACCGGTTCGCGGACGGCCGATAAGGAGGAACAGAGTAGATGGATTCGTTTCAACAGACCGATAGCAGTGCCTTTGAGAACCTGGTCGAGCGGTATGGAAAAAGTCTCTACGCGGTGAGCTTTCAGATCTTGAAGAATTCACAGGACGCAGAAGACGCGGTCCAGGAGACCTTCCTCAAGGCTTTCCGGGCGATCGACGGGTTCCGTGGGGACTCGTCCCTCTACACCTGGCTCTACCGAATCGCCCAGAATCAATCCCTGATGAAGCTCCGGAAGCGAAACCGAGCAGTCACCATATCTCTTGATTCATGGACAACCGCGTCTGAAGGGGAGCAGGAAGGCCTATCCCCAACCAACTGGCTCACGAGCCATAGCCCAGACCCTGGTCTCTCAGTGCACACTCGCCAGCTCTCAGAATTCGTAAGACACTGTATCCAGGAGCTGCCGGAGAACTACCGGAAGGCCTATTTCTTGAAGGACGTCAAGAGTCTCTCCGAGGATCAGGTGTGCCGTAGGCTAGGAATCTCGAAGCCCAGCATGAAAAGTCGGGTCCACCGGGCGAGAGTCCTGGTGCGGAAGCGCGTCAGAGATCATTTCTTCAAGCCGAGTGTCAATTGAAGCGGTCTCTTCAAGGGCCTAACGCCACGTCAAGTTTCAGCCTTAGTCCCACCCCCAGTGCGCAGGCGACTCCTGCATAGTCTCCTATCCAATGAAGGAAACTTTGGGTCCGGCGTAGCGGTGGGCTCCAGGCCGCCATCCGAGCCACAGGCTCGGAAGAATAAGACTTCGGCCTGGAGCCCAAAGCTACGTTCGCCAATGAAGTTTCAGCTTAGCGAGGTGGCTCGCGAGGGGCAGTAGCCGTGATCGGCTAGACAGGATATCATTGTCGACTCAGAAAGGTGGCGGCAATGAGATTGGTTGGCCTTGCGCTCGTACTCGGATTCTGGACCGGCAGTGTCGATGTCCTGGGAGAGGACTGGCCTCAGTGGCGAGGACCGCAGCGCGATGGAGTCTGGCGGGAAACGGGAATCGTCGAGCAGCTCCCCTCGAAACTTTCGTTCACGTGGCGAACCCCGATTGGTGAGGGCTATGCTGGTCCGAGTGTCGTCGGGAATCGCGTCTACCTGACGGATCTGGTGCCTGGAGATAAGTCGTCTAAGGCAAGAGCTACGGAGCGCGTTCTCTGCCTCGATTCTGAGAGCGGGAAAATCGTATGGAAATACGAATACGCCACCTCTTACACCTTGTCTTACCCCGAAGGTCCGCGGGCCACACCCACAGTCCACTCGGGCAAGGTCTACTCTTTGGGCGCCATGGGGGACTTATTCTGTCTGGACGCTGTCACCGGAAAGCACCTCTGGTCCAAATCCTATCTGAAGGACTACGGTGCAGAGGTGCCGGTCTGGGGCTTTAGCTCGGCTCCCCTGGTAGACGGACGCAAACTGATCCTGATAGCCGGAGGCTCCAACAATCGTTGCGTCCTGGCTCTCGACAAGGACACAGGCGCGACGATCTGGCAGGCTCTGACTGCGGAAGAGCCAGGCTATTCTGCACCGGTGATTATCGAGACCGGCGGCAAACGGCAGCTCATCATCTGGAATCCCAGCGGCCTCTACGGGCTGGATCCGGAGACGGGCAAACGATATTGGGAACAGGAATTCCCAATAAGAAACGGACTCTGTCTGGCCACTCCAGTATTCGACTTGAAGCGGCAGCTGCTATTCGTGAGTGCCTTCTACGACGGTCCACTGATGATGCGGCCCGATGCGCACCAACCTTCGGTCAACCTGCTTTGGAAGGGTAAGAGCAAGAGCGAAATCGAGACAGACGGCCTCCATTCCCTGATGTGCACGCCGGTGCTTCAGGAAGGTCACATCTACGGCATCGACAGCTACGGAGAACTCCGTTGCCTGAATGCCAAGACCGGCGAGAGGATCTGGACGACGCTTGATGCCACCGGCAAAGATCGCTGGTGGAACGCTTTTTTGATCAAACACGAAGATCGGTTCTTCATCTGTAATGAGCAGGGAGAACTAATCATCGCCAAACTTTCCCCAAAAGGATATCGGGAAACCAGCCGGGCCTTCCTTATCGAACCTACCAATCCGATAAGGCGAAGGATGGTGGTCTGGTCCCATCCGGCCTTCGCGAAGAAATCCATCTTCGCTCGCAACTCGAAAGAGATTGTTCGAGTCGACCTGTCGGCCGACCGCTGAGAGTCTGCGGCTGGAATAATCGTCGCGAAAAGGCGGGGCAGACCGAGACGGGATTCTATCTTTCTGGTTTACTGCTCGGCGGATGAGGCGTGCCGCCGTAGGTAGCGGAGACTCAACATCACATCGCGCTCGGGGATTTCCAGACCCTGTTCCGCGATGTATCCCATCATCTTTCTGGTAACGCCTGGCCACGCCTCCCGGGAATACGCTTGAGGACTGGGCAGCTCGTGGCAGCCGCTACAGGCTCGCTTGAATGCCAGAGCGTCGGGAGAATTATCTGTCTCCATGGCAGCAGGCAAGGGACTTTTCAGGGTGACGGGCGAGGCACTCTTTCCACGTTCGGAGAACTTGATCCGGCGATAGTCGATCAATGACAACGTTAACAGATACGTATTGGCACCATCCAAGGTTCCGACCTTGATGCCACTGGTCGGGGGCTTCGTCAGACCCCACAACCGCATGGCCCGAGGAAGAGGCCAGATACCATCCGCATCTTGGGATTTGACATATCCGTTGATCGCTGAATCCAGCTCGGGAAAACGATAACCCGCAATCAATAGGGCCCGCACCGCCAGGCTTCGGAACGCGGGCACCTCGACCAGGGGAAAATGTGACTTCCAGCCTCCTCGAACCAGTTCCTCCATGAGCTTCAGACAACGCTGGTAGGCGGCTTCCATGGTAAGACCAAACTTGTGGACCGCGAAAACGTACCAGGACAGGCCTACAAAGTCTCCTGCCAGGCGCGGACGAAAAGTCAGAATTCGGTCGTCGAGCCCTTTCCGCAGGTCGCTCACACGAACATCGGTGACGGGTACTCCCGCTTTGAGCAAGGCGTAGAGAAACTTGGCACTGTTTTCGACGTCGGGAACCGGACCTCCATGCTCCCATCCATGTTTACCAGTGAGAGATAGTCTGGCGTCCCCAACCGATTGGATAATGTTGCCAGACTGTCTCATCGTGAATACGCGATCTTCTACCGGCAAAGACGGCGGTGGAGAGAAGGGCAGGGAGAGATTCCTGAGGGCCCATCCGTAACCCTTCTCGACCAGATCCTTGTTTCCGAAATTCGACAGGGCGTACATTCCCTTGGCGTGTAGACATCCCTCGTGCGACCAAAGCCAGTTGCCTTCGTCCTTGTCGAATTGCCCCATGAACCAATCATGTACCTGGTTGAGCAGAGGGTCGCTGCGCGGAATTCCCAGGTCCTCGAAGTACATCAAGTAGTGGGTCAGCAAATAGAGTTGATAGGCAACATACGCCTTGGGTCCATAACGCTTCACGTTGCTCTTCGAGTCCCTGTAGTCGACGTACCCTGTGGAGACAACGTCATAAGAAGTCTGGACAAATTTCCGGATGAAGCCCTGGGTGCCTTTCTGAATCGCGGTGTCCAGCTCGGCCTTCGTCGGAGCCCCTGCCACCGGCGGGGAAGGGATCTCCCCTTGAGAAGCAGCCATGGGTCCGGCGACGACGATCGGAAGGAGACCTATGAGGAGTAGGCCAATCAGCAGGCTAATGAGCGATCTCTGCATAAAGAAGCGCCAACAAAGTCCAGCTTAGCTGAAAACTCCGGAGCGAGACAAGTTCGTTGGTGGGCATAGCTTTGGCCTCCAGGCCGAAGTATTCTTCTTCTTTCGAGCCTTTGGCTGGAAGCACGACGGCCTGAAGACCGCCGCTACAAAAGGAGGTTGGTGTGAACAGAAGAACGTTTTTTGCGTCAACATTGGCCGCTTCGAGCGCGCTGAATCTGAACCCATCTCTGAAGGGGGCTTCACTCGAGAGTCATACGCCTGGCGATGACAAAGGACTTCATCTCGGAACGGTCACTTACAATCTGGGGCGCTCCTGGGACATCGAGACCATTATCAGGAACTGCACCGAAACCAAGTTCGAGGGGGTAGAGCTCCGCAGTACCCACGCTCATGGGATCGAGATTGACACCCCGGCGGCGAGGCGCAAAGAGGTTCGCAAGCGATTCGAAGACTCCCCGGTACGCGTGGTACAAATCGGCAGCGCCTGTGAGTATCACTCCCCCGATCCGGCTGTGGTCAGAAGCAACATCGAGGAAACCAAAGCTTTCGTGAAGCTGGCAGGCGATTTGGGAGCCCCGGGCGTAAAGGTGCGTCCCAATGGACTTCCCGCTGGGGTGCCGGAAGAGAAGACGCTGGAGCAGATCGGCCGATCTCTTTCGGAATGTGCGACCTATGCTGCTGACTATGACGTCCAGATCCGACTCGAGGTCCACGGAAGGGAAACCTCCCGACTGCCCCGGATCAAGAAGATCATGGATCACGCCAATCACCCGAATGCTCGAATCTGCTGGAACTCGAATCCGACGGATCTGCTGGATGCCGGTGTGGAGCAGAATTTCAACAGTGTCAGCTCCCACATAAGCCTGGTCCACATGCGCGATTTATTCGTCGAGGAGTACCCGTGGAGACAGCTGTTTGGCTTGTTGAAGAAGATTGATTACAACGGCTTCTGCATGGCCGAGATCCCCGAAAGCACAGATCCAATCAGGGTCATGAAATACTACCGCACCCTGTTTCGTGCCTATCAGGGACTCGTCTGACTGCGGACCAGGTTCCAGCCACCAAAGATCAAAATCTCAAATACTCCGCCCTTTGTGCAACGCCGTATTGTTTCGTCGCATCGACACCAAGGAGTCGAGTGAGAACGAATCCACTGAGTTGGTCGATGGGAGTGCTGCTGTATCTTGATGTCTCGCTTAAGCCCGCATTTCTCATCGCCTGTCGTAGCGAGGCGTCGCAAGGGCCGTCCTGGCAAGGCTTGCGACCGAGGCCTCCGCAGTCGTACTTGTACAGTACGTCGAGGAGGCCGACCGAGCGAAACATAGCCAGGGCGGATGATTGCGGCGACGTAGTAGACCGGCGATGAGAAATGCGGGTTAAGGGTTCAGATCGTCCACTTGGTATGGAAAAACTCGCCCCGATCTCGATCGATACGCTCATAGGTGTGAGCACCGAAGTAGTCGCGTTGTGCCTGGATTAGATTCGCCGGTAGTCTCTCCTGACGGTACCCATCGTAATAGGCCAGCGCGCTGGACATCGCTGGAACCGGGATTCCGATTTCGACTGCCCTGGCCACTACCCTCCGCCAGGCGGCTTGGGCAGATTCCATCTCACCCCTGAAGTAGGGATCGAGCAGGAGGTTCCTGAGTTCCGGATCGCGGGTGAAAGCAGCCTTGATCTCGCTTAGAAAGACCGATCGGATAATGCATCCGCCTCGCCACATCAGGGCGATACCTCCGTAGTTGAGATTCCAGCCGTACTCCTTGGCAGCGACACGCATTAGATCGTAGCCCTGGGCGTAGGAGACAATCTTGGATGCGTAGAGCGCTTGCTGAATATCCTCGACAAGTTCCTCCCGCTGCCCTTCGAGCCGGGGAAGGGGGCCACCCAGAATCTTGGCGGCGGCTACTCGTTCTTCCTTGTGTGCTGACAACGCTCGGGCCAGGACCGCTTCCGCAATCAGCGTCAGGGCTACTCCCATATTGAGACTGGAGATCACGGTCCAGCGACCGGTGCCTTTCTGACCCGCGGCATCCAGGATCTTGGGCAAGAGCGGCGTCCCATCCTGGTCCTTGAAAGCCAGGATGTCGCGTGTGATCTGGATCAGATAGGAATCGAGCTTGCCCTCGTTCCAATCGCCGAAAACGCGACTCATCTCGTCATCGCTCATGCCCAGACCCTCCCTCATCAGGTGGTAGCTTTCGGCAATGAGCTGCATGTCACCGTACTCGATCCCGTTGTGGACCATCTTGACGAAGTGTCCGGCGCCGTTCTCGCCGACCCAATCACAGCAGGGGGTGCCGTCCTCAACCTTGGCTGAGATCGCCTGGAAAATGGGTTTGACGTGGGGCCATGCCTGGAGCGAACCGCCGGGCATGATCGAGGGACCATAGCGAGCTCCCTCTTCTCCGCCGGAGACTCCGGTGCCGATATAGAGTAAGCCTTTAGACTCGACATAGGGGGTCCGGCGCACCGTATCTTCGTAGTTCGAGTTGCCTCCGTCGATAATGATGTCGCCTGGTTCCAGATGAGGGATCAGCCGCCCGATGAAGTCGTCCACGGCAGAACCCGCCTTGACCATCAGCATGACTCGGCGAGGGCGTCTGAGCACACCCACCAACTCCTCGATCGAACGGACGCCGATGACGTTGGTCCCTTTGGCCCCGGTGTTGATGAAATCGTCAACCTTTGAAATGGTTCGGTTAAACGCCGCCACGGTGAATCCGTGGTCGTTCATGTTGAGGACCAGATTCTCTCCCATGACGGCCAGTCCGATGAGGCCGATGTCTGCCGTTGGGTCCATCTTTGTTCTCCTGTCTTTTGCCGATATTCGCCCAGTCACAATGGGCCGGACGATGTTAGATGTCAATCAGATAGGGAACCACGCTCACCCAGGGTCTCGCTCCACCAAAAGCTGATAGAGGCGCTGGTGATGATCTAAAGCATCCCGATAGCGCTCGTGTCTGCGCGGATCGGGATCGTAGGTGCGGCCTCGAGCCGTCGGCATCGTGTTGATATCTTCGATGACGCTCAGACTCTCCAACGCGAGCAGAGCCACGCCCCTGCCCGTGGTCTCTTGCTCGGCCGCTGCGGTAACCGGCAAGCCGAAGACGTCAGCCAGTATTTGCAACCATACGGGTGAGGCCAGCAGCCCCGCCCCCCCCGCCTGGATCCGGTATTCCGGGGCAAGGTGCGGGCGTACAAGTTCGTGAATGAGCGCCAGCCGGTAGGCCACGCCTTCTAGCGCTGCCCGCAGCATCTCCACTGGCCGAGTCGCCAAAGTCAGTCCGACGAAGCTCGCTCGCGCATCATCACGCCAACCGGGACTTCGTTCGCCGGAAAGGAAGGGCAAGAAAGCGAGACCTGGGGCTGCCGGTTCCACCTGGGTCAACGCTTCCTCCAGCTCGTTTGAGTCTGGCAGCTTGAATGTCTTGCCGATCCAGTCGTAAACGCTGCCCCCATCGCTGGTGGCACCTCCCAACAGACTACGATGCCGGTCGAGGCAGTAGCTCCACAGCCCTGAGGGCACGGAATCCACCTGACCCTTAAGAACTGCTCGTACCGCAGCAGTAGTTCCGATGGTGACGGCGAGGCGATCCGGTCCCGAGCAGCCGCTGCCAAGGTTGGCTGCCGCGCCATCTCCCACCGCCGGGAACCAAGGCACCTTAGCCAGCAACGGCCATCGCCGGTCCCACGGGTCAACCAATCCAACTAACGGCTGGTTGATGTCGACGAGGTCTGAGAATTGAGAGGCTTCGATTGGAAGGCCTGAGATCCACTCTTCGTCCCAGTTCAGCGTGTGACGGTTGAGGAGCCCACTCCAGGAAGCGACCGAGTGACTAACGCCATGGTTTCGGAAGAAATGCCAGTACAGGTATTCGCCGATCGAGATCCAACGGGCTACCTTGCTCAGAAGATCGGGCTGGGTCCGATTCAGCCAGAGAAAGCGTGCAGGCAGGTAGCTGCTGTGTAGCAGACAACCCGTACGATCGTGAACATCTTCCCCATCGACCTCGCGGCGTAGTTTTTCGCTATCGGCACGGCTCCGAGTATCGGCATAGGTGTAGATCGGGGTTAGCGGACGTCCCTGGGAGTCGACACCGAGAGCGTTCGATACCAGTGTGGCCGCAGCAACTCCCCCTACCTGCTGGGTGAGGCCGCCCGCCCGCTCCAGGACCTGATCGACGGCTGAGGCTACCCCGTCGAGGATCTCGTCGGCATCCAGGGTTGCCCTTCCGTCCGAGCTCCGCGAGACCCGATGAGGCACTCGGATATCCAGGTCGGGGATGGCGTTGGCCTCGCCGTCGCGAATCTGGGCTCGCAAGGACGAGGTCCCCACGTCCAGGACCAGAACAAGAGGCTTTCTGACGTCACCGAAATTCATTGGACAATCCTGGGGGCACGAACCCTAAGGGTCTGCGCGGAAATAACTTGGCATTTTGGCATCTCATCTTCACACCATCTTCCACAGCACACAACTAAGCCGGTTTGCTGCCCTTGGCGGACCCACGCTACAATGAGGATCTGAATGACGTCGTTGCTGCTGTTCTTGCTTTCGGTTTTGGGTTTCTTTATCTCCTTCTACTTCACTGCCGTCGCCTACCGCTGGATCCGTCCTGACGTCCCATGGATTCCGACCTTCTGTCAGCTGGGAGAGAAGACCTGTGCCACTATCGTCTTCACTCCAAGGGCCCGGGTGTTTGGCATGCCTAACTCTGTCCTGGGGCAGGTTTTCTACGTCTTACTGTTGGCCGGAGTGGCCGGGGGCTTCCTGTACTCCCCCCCCGCTTACTATGCCTATCTCACGGCGAGCCTGGTAACGGTTGGCCTGGGGATCTTCCTCACCTATTCTCTGTTGTTTGTAACCCGCGTCCTCTGCATCTTGTGCTTCACTTCACACGGGATCAACTTCATAATCTTTTTGATCCTAGTGCTGGGCAGAACCGGGTCGATGACATCCATCTCGGGATCGGGCTGAAGGAGAGCTCATTGACCCGTTGATACTGTCCGAATTTGCGATCGTGACTAATTCCTCTGTGGGCTCTCCTAGCTGTAGCCTGGACCACAACCTGCAGGACTCTTTCTACTTTTTGAGCGGTTTTTCCTCTACCAGGGAATTGGAGGCCTCTCCGATCTACGCTGAGCTACGGGAGGAAATCGACCGGGTCCTAGGCGGAACCGTGCACGAGAGTCTGCGAGGAGAATCAGATAGCACTCGCGGCTACCTTCGGGCAACGGCCTGGAATATCGAGCGCGGCCTCCGCCTGGAGGGCATCATTCAGACGCTAGTAGAGCATTCACAACTGAGTCAAAGCGACCTCTTCTTCGTTACCGAGCTGGATTACGGGATGGCCCGCACCCAGAACCGGTTTGTGGCGAGAGATCTTGCAGCCGCACTGGAGATGGATTACGCCTTTGCTCCCTGCTACATGAACCTGAACAAGGGAGCCGGCCTCGAAACCAATAGTCCCGGTGAGAACACTCTAGCTCTTCACGGAAACGCCCTCTTCTCGCGCTTCCCGATTCGGGAAGCACATTCGCTGGCGCTGCCAAACGGTAAAGATAAGATGAAAGGCGGCGAAAAGCGTCTGGGTTGCGAACGAGCGGTTCTGGCCCTGGTGGACCATCCCCTGGGACCGCTTCGTGCGGTGAGCGTCCATCTAGACGCACACTGCACCCAGCAACATCGGCAGCACCAGATGAGGCTCATCCTCGAGCATCTGGAAGGCTGGAATCCTTCTTTGCCGACCCTGATCGGGGGAGACTGGAACACCTCGACCTATAATTCCAAGAACGCCGCCTATTCCATCCTCGGCTACGCTCGACGAGTCTTGATGGGAGTTCAGCACGTCCTGGATAACCATTACCCCTATCCCGACCGCTGGTTTGAGCGACATCTGTTTCGCGAGATCGAGCGACGAGGATACCGCTATCGCGATCTCAACGAGCCTGGTGTCTGTACTCTTCACTACGACGTGGACGACCTCTCCATCAACGAGAACATGGGGGAATGGATCCCCGACTGGTGTTTCTGGTTTATCGAGTGGGCTCTCAAGAAGCAGCAGGGACGCTGCTCTCTCAAGTTGGATTGGTTTGCCGGCAAGGACGTTGTTCCACACCCAGAACAGCCCCCGAAGGTCGTCAGCAGCCTCACCGATTCAGAAGGCCCTCTTTCGGACCACGACCCCATCGTCCTGGACTTTCTTATCGATAGTCAGAGTCGTGGGGGGGATTGATCGGAGGGTGGCCAGGGGGCTGTTATCGTATAAAGAGACCCGACACTCGCCACTTGCCGTCGGAATCTTTCATTGGGGTCACGGTTTCAATGGCCGATTGTTTGTTGGCGAACGACGTTTCAAATAGGATGACCACGTATTCACCATCCGGAGCCCCGGGCAGAGAAGTCATGTATCGGGTCGACTTGACCCTGCGCGACAGCTGCGCTCCAAGAGGCGCTCGAACAGCCCGTAAGCTCTGGTTCCACTTCCCTCTGGTTATGGCACCCCGGAAGTAGACAGCGGCTTGATCCCAGCTATCCCCGTACTTACCCGCATCGACCAACTCCAGCCAGGACTCGGCCGCTGCAACAGCCATCCGCTCTGACTCACTTGTCTCTGCCAACAGGGGCAAGACGACGAGACTGGCGAGCACGCTAAAGAACAAACTTTTCTTGGCTAACATCAATTTCCCTCCTGCATTCAGCCAACTCATGCATTGAACGAGATACTGGCCATCGTCGGGTTCTCTTCGCTTGCTCCAGTCTGCGGGACTGCGGTAAGCTCAAGAATCATCCAATGACTCAAATCAAGATCGCTTTCAGTTGTCTTTTCCTTGCCTCATCGTCTCTATCAGCTGCGGACGTTATCCTGACGGAGATCCAGCTCAAGACCGAGCCCGAAACCGTCCGGGTGCGACCCTACGACAGCTTGCATATTCAACTCCTTGCCTTCGGCGAGGTCGAGGAGGCCGGGGAAAAGAAGAAGGTCCGGATCAGTGGAGGCGGAGCCCAGTTCAATCTGGGCAGCAACAACGCCGGTTGGCTCTCGAAACCGTTTCGTTTTCGCGGGCGCAAGGCGGATTCTCTGGTTGCCTCGGGTCTGCAGAGCTTCTTCGGTGGCAGTCGCCCGGATGACTTCGGCGTGGATGCCGTCCTCTATACCGCACCCCAGCAAACCGGAAGCTATGAGATCGAGGCCCAATTCAAGAACAAGAAGGCGAAGATAAAGATCGAGGTCCATCCGGGTGCTCGTTCCTACCGCAAGGCGGAGCGGAGATCGTTTCCAGCCGAGCGACATTCTCCGGATCCCTATCGCAAGCTGGCTGAGCACCACTCACCCTTTCTGGCTCAGGAAACCTGGTTTCAACCCAAATCGGACTACGTCGCCCGCTTCGACTTCGATGGCGACTCGCAGGGCGACAATAACTGGGACTCGGCACCCATCGGAAGCTCACAGGCATACGTTTACTATGCGGTCATGGAGACCCGCACGCACTGGTTCTTAGTGTACGACATCTTCCATCCACGGGACTATTCGGACAATTGCGTTGCTGGAACCTGCCACGAGAACGACAGTGAGGGTTTGATTTTGACCGTACTGAAGGATGGCTCCCAGTACGGCCGACTGCAGACGCTGGAGACCTTGGCCCACAACAACATCTACTCCTACCGGGCTGACCGGAAGGTCCGCAACAGCGTTCATGGCATCGATGGAGAGGTGGAGTTTTATCAGTCACACCCGGTCGTGTTCATCGAATCCGGCGGCCACGGCGTCTACGGCTCCAGCGATAAACACTCGCGCTACAGTGTAAAGCGGGGGCGTTTCACCGAAGGAACCGGTGTCACGGACGTCTACAAGGGCCAGGCCCAGCGCCCTCGACACGCCAACCACCAACTCGTAGGCTACGATCTGCTTTCCGCCTGGCAGCACTTATGGGTTCCGGGACATGGCAGCCGTAGCAGTCAGAACAAGATGTACGACGACTACTTTGCCTACCAGCCCTACGGTAACCGTCCGGCGCCTCCTTACCCGAAGATCGCCGGGGCCTTTCTAGGGCGTAAGAGGGGCTCGAACAAAGCCAAGCCCTTTTGGGGATGGAAGGATCGGAAGACCGATAAGAAGAAAATCTTGTCCGCAGGGCAGTGGGGACTGGATCCGGCCTATGCCACCTCCCAGAACCTGAAGTTCCCTGGAGCCTTTTCCCTAGACTACGTGTTCAATCCCTTTCTCGGAATTGATGGAAACCGAGCCCCTGACGCTCGGAGAGTCCGAGCATTCGAGCCGCCCCCTGCTCCGGCACCAGATGATGTCGTCCAGCAGCAGGCCTTTCAGAAGACTCTGCAGGCGCGTCCTAAAGACTACGACCCCAAGTCACGCAAAGGACAATTCGACTTGAGGCTGCGAATCGATCAGGAAGTGGAAGTTCAGATACAGGGCGGCAGCATCCGCTACGAAGTAGTCGGGGGTCGCGAGCCCTCCGATGACGGCTCGGTGTACTCGCAGGAAATCCCTCGCGCAATTTTCAAGAAATTCGAAATAGAGAAGAAAGACGGACGCGGTAATATCCTGGTCTTGGAAAAGCCTTCGATCCAGAACGACTTCAGCTTGAAGCTGCGTTTCATTGATCGCAAAGGGGGAGATGACCGCTACCACGCACGCATCAAATGGGAACGAGAGAGGCTCCTTCCCCCGCCCAGTCCGAAGCCCCAGACGGTGCTGGCAGCCGCTCCCGTTGCCCAGAAGAGAACCTCGCTGGCAGCTGCCCCTTCCGCGACTGCACAGGATCCGGCGGGAACCCAGGTGTTCTCGAAGGACAACGACCCCGGTGATTACGACCGGGATCAAGACGGGGAGTTCGAATTTCGGGGGCGAATCGACGGGTCGGTGGCGATCAGCGTTCGACGAGATCGAGTATTCATACAGGTGTTGGAAGGGCATCAGGTGAAAGTAGATCGCTTCTCCTTCTCCCAACCTCTGCCCCCCGGTCAGTACAAGCGTTTGGAATTGGAAAAGAAAGACGGTCGGGGAGAGGTGCTCCTGCAAGAGCGTCCCTGGGAGGGCAATGACCATACGGCCGTCATCCAGATCTCTGACCCCAAAGGTGGAGATGATCGCTACCACTTCAAGTTCAAGTGGAAGCGCTGATCCAGGCACACTTTCTTCGATGTCTCGAGCCCTGAGAGCGAACCAGTCACACTAGAACAATCACTAAGGAGAATTTGCATGGCAGCCAATAATCCGGCTCAGCTGGGACTCGCTTGGTTCTACTTCGCGCTGCTCACGGTACTAGCCTGGGGGCTCTACGGGAACTTCCTCCACACCGGTCAAATCGCCATGGCGGACCCTGAAAACGGACGCTACAAGGCCTTCCTCTTCGTAGGAGTTGCCTACTTCATCACGGCGGTGCTGGCCCCCCTTCTGGTACTCAAGCTTCACGATTCGTCCTGGGAGTTCCCCGCCGCCGGGATGGTGTGGTCCCTTTTCGCGGGTGTCCTGGGCGCAACCGGCGCCTTCGCGGTCCTGCTTGCCTTCGGAGCCAAAGGTTCACCCAGCGTCGTCATGGCCATCGTGTTTGCCGGTGCACCAGTGGTAAATGCGATCGCTGCGATGATACTTCACCCACCTCCAGGGGGGATCTCGAGCATTCGCTGGCCCTTTGTTCTTGGAATTTTGCTGGCGGCTTCCGGGGGGTGCCTCGTGATGCTCTTCCGTCCGAAGGGCTGATCTGGGACTTCATTGGAACTTCGCACGTCCTGGTCACCGATCAATGCGAGAACTATGGAAGCCTGAAGCGCGAGCGAGGGGTTGGAGATCTGCGAGATGCGTCTCCAAAATTGCATTCGACTGGAGACGTGAAAAGAGCCGCTGGCAACATAGATTGTCTGTACAGGAAGACCCGGTCCCGGCGAGGGGGCGGACAACAGCTAGATCTCGCAGATCCCCAACCCCTCGCTCGCGCTTCAGGCTTCCTCAATCTCCGCACTAATCGGTGACCTGGGATCTCCGGGACGAGAGAACCAGCCAAGCCACCACTGCCAAAGATAGCAACGACAAAGCCGTACCCCAATAAAAGCTGGTTGGCCGATAGCGGAAATGTACCACATGCTTTCCCTCGGGTACCCGAACGGCACGAAACAGGTAGTCTGCGCGAAAGATCTCGGCCTCACTCTGGTCAACCTGGGCCTTCCAGCCGGTGTCGAAGGTATCCCTGAGGACCAGCCAACCCTCTTGCTGCATCTCGACTTCGATCTCTATCTCGTCAGGCAGGTCGGAAAGCCAGGAGGCCGTTCCCCTGCCTGCCGACATCGGCTGACCCTCGACGGACTCCAGGATCACGGCGTCCGACTCCCCGCTCGTCAGCAACCGGAGCGCTTCCGGTCCATCCCTTGCCAGAAGGACAGATTCTGCAATCGAAACTCGCGCAGCACCATCCACACCGTAGATATAGGGCCCCTCGTCACGCAACAACCGTAGGCCTTTCACGGTGAGCGCACGCGGCGTTACTACTAGGGCGCATCCGGCCCGACGCAGTAGCTCGAGTCGAGCAGGGTCCAGGTTGTGAATTGGGTGGTGATGATCCCGCGGTCCAGGTTGTAGCGCCGAATAGAATCGAACCCAGCGGTCGCTGAGGATCGGCTCATAGCCACGGAGGTCACGGAGACGCCAACTCATGCCAAAGTTTGGCAGGAGGGTACCCATGCCGATTCCCACCAGTCGGGCATGAGGACGGCGAGCTAGCTCATCGATCACGGCGGGGCGATGCTGAAGCAGCTGCCCCTGCGAAGTGGTGTTGAAAAAGAACCCAAATACGAATCCATTGATCATGACCAGAACCAGCAGCGCCGGCACCGGATTTCTCTGTCGATAACAGCGATAGAGAAGCAACAGGATCAGGAGAGTTAGGAGCGTCCAGAATGCTGCCAAGGGGTACTCAAAGGCCTTTCCCATGAAGTAGAAGGGCTTCTCGACATCCGAGTCCAGCCACCGCTTGACAGGACTCCAGGATGACCACAGCGCCAGCGCCAGAGCACCGCCGAAGAACCAGCCGAAAGCTCGGACGGTCAACTGTCCGGACCGCCAAACGGATGCGCCTATTCCCGCCAGCACCGCAAACGACACCTGAAGCACCTGCCCGACGTGAAGGTAGTTGGTCTGGCGGAATAGCGGCAAGCTTGTCAACAGCTCGAACAGAACGGGTATCCCGAGCACCAGGATCAGAGACCACAGAGTCAGGATTCCCAGGGCCCGTGTCGTTTTGGCTGCACGCCGGCCTCTCGCTGCCAGACCGGCCATAAAGCAGGAAATGATGCCCACGTAGGCAAAACTGACATAACTCCACTTCGGCACTATCCGATCCTCGGGGCCCTCCCGGTAGTGCGGCTGAAGCAGTGCAGGCCATTCTTCCGGCATCAGGTGATAGGGATTGCTTGCGAAGCTCCCTCGATCAGTAAGGGTGTAACTCCCAAGCATGTGGTCCACGAAGGGTAGGGTAGCCACCGCAGCCAGTGCCAGGCCCAAAGCGGTGGCCAGGGCGATCGCATTCCAACGCCGTATGGTTTGTCGTACTTGGAAGCGATCCCAACAGCGTGCGAACGCGTAGATCAGGTAGGCCATCTGCTGGAGAAAGGCGCATTGCATGTTGCCGCTCAGATAAGCGGCCGCCAGGATCACCGCCAACCAAGCTAGATGGATACGCCGCCGAGTCTGTGCGTAGGATTCGACTTGCAGTAGTCCCCAGCCCAACAGGGCCGAGATGAAAGCGTTGGGGAAGGTGAGAAAGAAAATGTTGTAGCCGGCGAATAGAAAACAAAGACCGGCCAAGAGGGAACAGTCCGAAGGCAATCCGATTCGACGACAGAAGAAAAAGACTCCACTGCCAGCGAGCAGCAGCTTCAGCAGAGCCGCGTACTCGAAATACAAGTGAATCGGCAAGGCAAGAAGCAGCCAACGCAGCGGGGAGAATAGGGCCGAAACCGAGTTTGCCAGAAAGGGGCTGCCGTTGATGATGAAGGGATTCCAAAGCGGGAGCCGGCCTTCGAAAACTTCCGATCGGTGAAAGTGATAGTAGGGGTACAGCTGCTCCACCGAATCCATGAGCAGCATGTTGCCGGGTTCAGAACTCGGCTGCTCTTCGCTCCAGGGAGAGAACGACGCGAGCATCTCTCCGGGCCAGAGGATCCTGGATGTCATCAGTGCGGGACTGAGAAAAAGTACGACGGCGGCAACGAGGACCAGGAGGTATCGAGATTCTGTCTTACTGAGGAGTCCCCTCAAGACTCATGATCTCCTGCCGAGGAAAATAGGGAGATCGAGAAATTCCGACCGTCCCCCGTGGTGCTTCCGATCTTCGCGGCCTCGGATGAATCCGGAAACGAGCCTCCTGATTTCGACTCCCAAGCTCACATACGCCTGCCACAAAGTCAACTTGTTCAGCCTTCGGGGGCAGCTCCTACCTGACTCAAGGTGCCAGGCGAGAAACTCGTCGCGTCGCTACCGGGTTGGATTCGATTGTCAAACCAAAACAGATCCAAGATAATCTGGGACACCATGAGTGAAAGAGACGCTTTGAAGCTGCCCCCGATCTATGACCGCGATTGGACTTCTCTGGCGTTCAGTGATCAGCTATACCACCTCGAAGTCGAAGGATTCCTGCTCATCCCGGATACGTTGTCAGCCAAGCACGTAGCTCACTGACGAGGCAGAATAACCTCGGAAGGGAAACCACCATACAAACCATGGCCGAACCGCAAGAAAGTGTTGGGAAACCCTCCACTCCCCGCCTCGGTTTTCTCTATCCGAGCCACTCCGGAGAGGACGACTACCCACGTATGGGGGAGCTGATTCGTCCCGCGGTACAGGTTGAGGTAGTACACACCACCATTGGTGAAGACGCTCATCGAGAGGATGCCCTCCGGGACACTGGCGATTCAAGTAGGTTGCTGGAGGGAGCCAGAACACTGAGACGAAGCCAGGTGGACGTGGCGATGTGGGCCTGTACCAGCGGAAGCTTCGTTTTCGGGTGGGCCGGCGCCAATCAGCAGGCGCGGGAGGTTCAAAAGGCCCTTGGTGTTCCGGTATCGAGCACTTCCCTCGCCTTCGTGGCGGCATTGAAAGCACTGGCAATCCGGAAGGTGGCGATTGCGGGGACGTATCCAGAAGAAGTTGTACTCTTGTTTCGGGACTTCCTCGCCGAGACAAGAATAGAGACTGTCCACGTGGGCGGCCTCGGAATCATTACCGGAGTGGAAGTGGGAGAGCTCCCAAAAGCGGAGGTGATTCGACTGATCCAGGAAAACGATCATCCAGAGGCCCAGGCTATCCTGGTGCCCGATACGGCCCTGCACACTGCAGGTTGGATCGATGAGCTGGAGTCGGCGGTCGACGGAAAGCTGGTGCTGACTGCCAACCAGGTTACGATGTGGCAAGCTCTTTCCCTGTTGGACCAGTTCGAGTTTACGGTGGGGTCGGGACTGGGCTCACTTTTCGGGTAACCCTGATTTCTCATCGCCAGCCGCAGCGAGGCGCTGTAAGGACAACTTTTCAGAAAGGAAATACCATGTCCATCCCCAGAGAGCCGGCCTTCGACGACACCGAGTATCGACGACGACTCCAGCGAGTCCAGAGCTCGATGGCTGAGAGGGGACTGGATGCCGTCCTGCTCTTCAGCCCGCACAACGTGTTCTACCTTTCCGGGATGGACTCGGAAAACCTGTTCGATTATCAATGTCTTCTGGTACCCCGAGACCGGGATCCGATCCTGATTATCAGTCACTTCGAGAAAGCGTGCTCGGAGAACTCCTGCTGGCTCGAGACCGTTCGCGTCTACGGTCCCTTCGAAGATCCGATCGATGCTACCCTCGACGCTGTCCGCGACCTGAAGCTCCAATCTGGGAGCCTCGGAATGGAGCGGCGCAGCCGGGGACTCTCGGTCGATTTCTACGATAAGATTCGGAGTCAACTCGACGGCGCCGCGCTCTCTGACGGATTCGGCCCGGTCGAGGAATCCCGACTCGTCAAATCCGAAGCCGAGATCGCCTACATGCGGAGGGCGGCTCAACTCACCGATCTGGGTGTGAACGCAGGCTACGAGGCGATGGCGAATGGAGTGCCGGACTACGAGATCGGCGCCGCAATCGTAGATGCGATGTACCGGAACGGGGGCGACACCGTTTGCTGGGGACCCATCGTGGCAGCCGGTTATCGCTCCGGCTGCGCTCACAGTACCTTCAACGGACATCGTCTGAAGGAGGGAGAAACGATATTCCTAGAGGTCACCGGAGAGGTGACTCGGTACACGGCTCCCTTGATGAGAACTGCCGTCCTGGGGGAGCCCACCTCGGAGATGCGTCAGGTCGAGGATGCAGTCATGGCGGCCCTCGACGCCATTTTGGAGAACGCCCGTCCCGGGGCCATTCCCAGCGACGTTGCCGAAGCTGCGCGGAGTGCCCTGGATCCCATCCTGAAGGACTACGTCTTCCACTACAATTTCGGATACCCGGTCGGCATCGGCTATCCCCCCAGCTGGATCGAGGAACTCGATTACTTCATCCGAGACGGTAACGCCCGACCGCTGGAGGCGGGTATGCTCTTTCATCTCCCGATGTCGATTCGAAAGTATGGGGAGCATGCCGTCAACCTCAGCCATACAATCCTGGTGGGAGAGGAGAGCACGGCACCCATTACCAGCACCCCCGCTCGCCTCCACCGGGTCACTTGATCTCCAAGCGCCCGCGATCTCGCTTCGTTTCTGCGCACTGTCCCTTATAATGGCGGCCTATGGATCACAAGGAGATGAGTCTCGACGCTCAAATCGCCTACCTGACCAAAGGCACCGAAGAAGTCCTCCTCGAGGGGGAACTTAGAGAGAAGCTGACGAAGGCTCGAAAAGCAGAGCGGCCATTGACCATCAAAGTAGGATTCGATCCCACGGCACCGGATCTCCACCTCGGGCATACGGTCCTTCTGCGCAAGATGCGTCACTTTCAAGATCTGGGACACCGTGTGGTCTTCCTGATTGGCGACTTCACCGGATTGATCGGGGATCCCACCGGTCGCAGCAAGACCCGTCCGGCGCTGACGCGCGACCAGATTCTCGAGAATGCCGAGACCTACAAGAACCAGGTTTTCAAGATACTTGATCCAGAGAAGACGGTAATTGATTTCAACAGTCGTTGGCTGGAAACGCTCTCTTCCCAGGAGTGGATCCGTCTCTGTGCCAAATATACGGTCGCGCGAATGCTGGAGCGGGACGACTTCTCGAAACGCATCCAGGCAGGCCAGCCCATTTCCATCCACGAGCTGCTCTATCCCCTTCTCCAGGCCTACGACAGCGTCTTCCTGGAAGCCGATATCGAGCTGGGCGGCACCGATCAGAGGTTCAATCTACTGGTGGGTCGAGACATCCAGAGAGAATACGGACAGTCACCCCAGGTTCTCCTCATGACACCCATTCTGGAAGGACTGGATGGAAAGGAGAAGATGAGCAAGTCGCTGGGAAACTACATCGGCATCCAGGAACCCGCCGAGGACATGTACGGAAAGCTGATGTCCATTAGCGACGTGTTGATGTGGCGCTACTTCGAGCTGCTTACCGATCTATCCTATGACCAGATCGCTGAACTCAAGGCTGGGGTGGAAAAGGGCACGCGACATCCAATGGCAGCGAAACAGGATCTAGCTGCGCGGATCACTCGCGACTTCCACAGTGAAGATGACCTGAAGTCTGCTCGAGACCACTTTGATCGGGTTTTTCGGCAGCGGGAAGAGCCGGAGGAGGTCCCCAACTTCAACCTCCCCGATCCGGGTGATTCGATTCAGCTTGCTGACCTGATTGTCCAGGCGTCTCTTGCCCAATCAAAGTCGGAAGCCCGGCGCCTGATTCAGCAGGGAGGCGTGTCCATCAATGGCGAAAAGGTCGTCAAACCCTTCATAGCGATCGACGCCGAATTGAAGCAGGGTTTCCTCTTGAGAGTCGGAAAGCTGAAATTCGCTCGAATTGCTCTAGGGACCGAATAGGCTCACTAGTGCCCTGACACATAAATACTGCTATGTTTGTGGCGAGCGCGACGGGTCGAGTTCGCGAAACGACGACGAACACCATGCCTGGCTATAGTGGAGAAGGAGTGACAAAGAAATCGGCCCGTCCCGTCGCCACCCGTAGGGCAGATGGGGGTTGTGGCCGATCTCTGCGTTGGTCGTCGTCGAAGATGGCCAAGCATCGTCTTCCTCCTCCCGCCTTGATCTCGCCTCACAAGACCCATCTGCAAACATAGCAGTATTTATGTGTCAGGGCACTAGGAACCTTGCTGTTCCCGCTTCGATGCGGGCGCTATAATCCCCCCCATGACTCAGGAAGCTCCCACTCTTTTCATTACCGGCGGCGGGGTCGGCATGGGACGAAAGATCTCGTTGAGCTTCGCCAAGAAGGGTTACCGAGTAGCGGTCACAGGCATCGAAGGCAACGAAGAAACCGCCGGGGAAATCCGGAATCTGGGAAGCGACGCACTTGCTCTCTTTCTTGACCTGACCGACCCTCCGCAAGTGGACGCCGCGGTCGATCGGGTTATGGATGAATGGGGTCGAATCGACGTTCTGGTAAACAACTCCGGCATCGAAGGACCTACGGCCCCCCTGGTAGAGGTGTCGCCGGAGGAATGGAATCACACCCTGGCTGTCAACCTTACCGGCGCCTACCTCTGCGATCGGGCAATCGCTCCTCATATGATGGAGAGGAGGTCGGGCTGTATTCTTCACATCTCCTCGCTCGCGGGGCTGATAGCACTCTCCTTGCGGGCACCCTATGTGGTCTCCAAAGCAGCCATGGTGGGTCTCACTCCAACCCTGGCGGCTGAGCTGGGCCCCTACAATATCCGGGTAAATGCCATTTGTCCCGGACCGGTGGAGGGAGACCGCATCAGGAACGTCATCAAACATCGATCAGAGTCAACGGGGAAAAGTCTGGAAGACCTGGAAAGGGAGTTTATCGAAGCTTCCGTTTTGAAGCGTATGGTTCAGCCCGAAGACATCGCCAATATGGCCGTCTTCCTGGCTTCACCTGAAGCCAAAAACGTCACCGGCCAGACCATTCGTGTCTGCGGCGGCCAACTGTAGTCTGGATTTCGCACCGGGTCCGGATCATAGAACGAGGTGAACAAATGAACAGGGATCGCGGTCTCACCGTGCTCAACGAGATGTTGGGCGAAGAGCAGGCGAAAAAGGTTCAACAGACCTGGGAGAAGATCTCTCCCGACTTTGAGAGATACGTCATCGGTTTCCTCGCCGGGGAGATATGGCCCCGCCCCCAGCTCGACCGTAAAACCAGAAGCCTTTGTACGATCGCCGTGCTCGGGGCCCTAGGACGCGAGCGAGGACTGGACCTGAACATCCGGATGGCACTGAGAAACGGAGCCTCGCAGGAAGAGATTCTGGAAACGCTGCTGCATCTCGCTCCCTATGCAGGTTTTCCCGCAGCCTGGGAAGGCCTCGCCATGGCCAGCAGGATTTTCGCAGAGACCGAAGAGTCGAGCGGAGAGCAAGGCCAAGCTCAAACTTGAATAGTGAGCAGTGATGAAGTGAGCAGTGAGCAGTACCGGATACAGCCACAGCCAACAGTGTCGCGAACGGGTGGACTGCCAGTATGACGAGGCCAAGTCCGTCAGAGCCGCGAACGACGTGACTCGTTAGCAGTATGGGGCCAAGTTCCGGCCGTCGAGGACGACGAATGCGGGAGCGAGCCGGACAACAGCACAATTCCCGTGTCCCCCTGTACGCATCCCCTTCAGGGATGAAATCCAAAGGCGGTGGGCTCTCCCAGGGTTGGGAAACCCTGGGCTGGAATACTCAATCCCGTTGGGATTGACCTCTATTTTGATTTCCTCTTGAAAGTCCTAAACAGGTACTTCGAAGTTTCTTTCTCGAATGGGGCCGACGCTCTGGGGGGGGAACTAGGCTGAAACTTCATTCGGTAGGAGCTCAGAATTTTCGTAGATTGTCGGACGTGGCCAGTGACGACACTGACTTTGCGTTGACTAAGGGTCTGCGCAAAAATAACTTGGCATTTTGGCATCTCATTTTCACACCATCTTCGGCCGCTCCTCAATCGCGAAATCCTCAACGTAGACCCGGCTACGCCTGCGGTTTCGCTCAATCGTTCGCGGCCAAATCTGGTGCAAATCTGAGCGCCAATTCTACCAAGTTATTCTTGCGCAGGCCCTAAGTTTGAACCAATCGGAGAAACTGCGCATCTAACAGATGGTCTTTGAAGTATGATTCAAGCGTGACATCAGGGAGAAGACCCATGTCCCTTCGCCTTCTTTTCTGTTTCTTGGCGTCTAGCCTCAGCTTCGGCCAGACGATCGACGAGACCGTTGTTCCCCGGAAGTCAGAGATCTTCATTCGACTGCAACGCAGCTTGAACACCAAGACCGCACAGACCGGAGACAAGTTCTCCAGCGTCGTAGAAGTTCCGGTC
Organism: Acidobacteriota bacterium; assembly: GCA_965218775.1. Lineage (GTDB taxonomy): Bacteria > Acidobacteriota > UBA6911 > RPQK01 > JAJDTT01 > CAUZIZ01. Next base: position 819,122 of record CBDCLS010000004.1, read on the forward strand.
ACCGTCGATGATCGTATTGTCATCCCGGTGGGAAGCTACATTATCGGATTCGTAGACAAGAGCAAGAAGCCAGGACGCCTTCGCGGCAAGGCCGAACTGACGCTGAGATTCGACACCGTGATCCTACCGACCGGGGTGACTCGATATATGCGGGCTGCAGTTCAATCGGCCGACGGCTACGAAAGCGACCCCAGGAACGAAGACGGTGAGATCCGAGGCTCCGGCAGTCAGGCTGGCGAAACCGTTTCTGCGGCCGTCAGCGGCGCCATAACCGGCGCGATCATCGGAACGGCGACGGGCGCCTATCGTGGATCCGCAGGCAGGGGGGCGGGTATTGGTACCGCTCTGGGTGCCGCCGGAGCCGGACTGATGGCCCTGCTCAAGAAGGGTCAGGAGGTGGCGCTTCCCAAAGGCACCTCACTCACCATTCAACTACTGGACGACCTGCATTTCGAGAAGCCGACACCCCATCGAACCGGCAAACAACTCGGTGGTAGTGAAGATCCTTCCTGAAGATCTCCCACACCTAACTCTATTGGCTAGGAGCCTGTCCGAGTAATGGTCCGGCCTCGTCCTTCGAAGCGATAAGCTGAGATGAGGAACCAGGCAATGATGGCAAGGACCAGCAGACAAATTCCTTTGACGATCCAGGGGTTTCCGAAAAACGTATAGATCGCGCCGGTTCCGCTGGAGGTGAACTCTTCCCACAAGCGTAAGGGACTCGAATTCATCAGCAGCTACTCCTAGTCATTGGCCAGGGTGAGCTCCCCGGCAGGCACCACTCCCTCGATGCCAAGTTCGGCGATATCGAGGCCCTTCAGTTCGTCCTCGCGGGGTACCCGCAGTCGACCCGTCAGCCTCAGAATCAAGCTGAGAAGATAGCCGGGAATAAAACCGACCGCGGCCATGACCAGCATGCCCAGGAGCTGGCCCCCTAGCGAAGTTTTGAGGCCGTGCTGGGGATATCCAGTGGCGAAGAGACCCATTGCCAGCATCGACCAGAGTCCAGCTCCGCCGTGGACAGCGATGGCGCCGACTGCGTCGTCGATTCCCTTCCGCTCCAGGAAACTACCGAAACGTACCACGATCATGCCGCCTGCAAAGCCAATCAGGTACCCAAGTCCTGGATGGTAGACGTCCACCCCCGAGGCGATCGAGATCATGCCGGCTAATCCACCGCTGATGGTCCAATAGGGCTCACCACGAGACATGATGAATGCACCCATTGCGCCACCCGCGAATCCCATTGTCACCGTGAAGGCCAGGGAGCTGAGCGTCATGGGTGTGAGATAGATGCTCATCCAGGGCCCGGTGGTCTGAAAGACAGCGCAGGCAGCGTAGAACGCATAGAAACCAGTGAAAATCAGCATCAGACCAAGCATCGTCAAAGGAAGATTGTGGGGAAGGATGACCTGGGGCTTTCCTCGATCATCGTACTTCCCAATTCGGGCTCCCAGGTTCAAGAGCACGCCGAACGTGAAGGCCGCCGCAACAGTATGAACACAACCTCCGGCTCCCCAGTCATGAAAACCGAACTTGGTATAGAGCCAGGCAGTGTCACTCCAGCCCCAGGCGGCAGCCAGGATCCAGATCACGGAACCCAGCACCATCGCCAGAAACAGATAGGCCCCCAACTGAATGCGCTCAATCACGGCCCCTGACATGATTGAAGCAGTGGTAAAGGAAAAGAGCAGGAAAGCGAACCAGAAGACACCGGTTAAGTTGTCTTGCAGGTTCGGCCCCATGTTGGCACTCCAGGGTAGAGCGGCCGCCGTGAGCTCATTGCTCAGGGGCACGATGCCTTGGGGAAAGGCGTAGTAGATCCACCAGCCGAAGAGAAAGAACGCGGGCGTCACTACGGCGCAGGTGAGCAGGTTTTTCATCATGGTCATGAGCACGTTCTTGCGCCGCGTTACACCGGCTTCGTAGACCATGAATCCGGCGTGAATCAACCACATCAATACGCCGGTCCAGAAGTAGAAGGTTTCGATCGTCTTCTTCGCGAACAGCTCGATGTTGTCTGGACTCACCGACGAAGCCTCCTTCCCCCAATCGACGCAGAACCGAAGGGCGAGCACAGGGGGGGTGTGACTGTTCTGGGGCTATTCGAACAGAACCTTCTGTCGTCCCCTACCTGGACACCGGAACGCTGCAGTCGAGAGCTGGTTCCGCTTCCGACTCAGCCCGGCCCTTCGGCACGCTTTCTCGAATAGGTCTTGAATATGACCGGCGTAGATTCCCTGTCCCTTCATACGAGTGTGGAACTTTGAATCGTATAGATTGCCATCCCTTCCGTCCCGCACTCGATTTAAAACTCGTTCCCGGCGATCAGGAAAATGCCTGAGCAGCCAGTCGCTGAACAGGTCTTTGACCCCGTGGGGCAGCCGAAGAAAGATATAGGCGGCCTGGGTAGCTCCCGCACTGGCCGCTGCCTGTAGGATCGACGGGATCTCGTGATCGGTCAATCCAGGCACGACGGGAGCCACCATGACCCCGACGGGAATCCCCTTCCGAGAGAGCTCTTCAATGGCTGCCAGCCGCCGCTCGGGAGTCGAGGCGCGGGGCTCCATCAGCCGCTGCAGGCCTGGATCGAGGCTGGTAATCGAGAGATTGACCGCGGCGGCTCCATCGCTTGCTAGTTCTGCCAACAGGTCAGCATCGCGCGTGACCAGATGATTCTTTGTCACCATGGCCACAGGATTGCGAAACTCGCACAGGACTCGAAGGCAGCGCCGAGTGAGTCCGAGCTCTCGCTCGACGGGCTGGTAGGGATCAGTGACGCCGCACATGGCGATGAGCTTCGGCTTCCACTTCGGAGACATCAGCTCCCGACGCAACAACTCAGGGGCGTCGTGCTTCACTAGAATGCGGGTCTCGAAGTCCAAACCCGCCGAGAATCCCAGATACTCGTGGGTTGGTCGAGCGTAGCAATAGACGCAGCCGTGCTCACACCCTCTATAAGGATTCAAGCTGTACTCGAAACCTACATCTGGGCTGTCGTTGCGTGTGATGATGCTCTTACTGCTGTCGTTGATGAGTTCGGTCGGAGGTCGAGAATCCTCACTTTCGTGCGGCTCCGGAATAAGATGGATGGCGTCGAACCGGTTCGGGGGATTGGCGGCGGCACCTCGCCCACGAATCGTGCTTCGGTCTTTCTCGCGTTTGTAGGTTATCCTGGTATTCACCTTTTCTTCACCTTATCCTACCATGAAGCGACGACAACCTGAGGATTCCTCTCCCGATCCGGCTTCCAAAGCGTAGAACAGGCACGGCACGGCTAACCCGTCCATTGCCAATATCTGGGCTTCCAATCTTTGCCTTCCACCACTAGCGCTGCCATATAGCCTGGAGCCGGCTGGATTGAGATCATCGACCAGCGCTCGACTTCTTTGGGGTTCCACTGGACGCGCAACAACCTCGCCGGTTCTTCCGGGATGAGAGAGACACAGAATTGGTCCAATCCTCTGCTGATCCCCTCCCCGCGCGCCTTCAGATAGGCCTCCTTTCGAGTCCAACAGTTGAAGAAGGCAGCTCTCTGGTCCTCTGAAGCAAGGCTTCGAAGATCTTCACGTTCGTGGGGAGAGAAAAAGCGCTCGGCAATCTGCGTGGTGTCTGAGAGGGGTCGAGCAAACTCGACATCGACACCGATCTCGCGATGGCATGTCAAGACGAGCAGGGCAATCCCCTCGGAATGAGATAGATTGAATTGGAGCCCTTCACTCGACCCCCTATCCAGTACAGGCTTCCCTTTCGGTTCGTACCGAAACCGGATATGGCTGGGCTCCTGTCCCAAATAGCCTCCGATCAGCTTGCGAAGGATTCCCCGACAGGCGACGTAGCGCCTTCGGTGCCGCTCGAAGCGAAAACGACGGGCTTTCGTCTGCTCGTCCGCTGAAAGCGTTTCCCGGAAATCCTCGAAGTCCAGGTCCGGCCCTTCCAGACGGACCAGCCATACATGGACCTCGTCAGGAAGGAGTCTGGGGGTCTGCTGTGAAGTGCTCCAGGAACACGTAGGGGAAGTCATGGGGGTTTTCCAGGCGGGTCCTGAATTATTCAGGGAGAGCTTCCGATCGGGGGTGGCAGAGATTTTACTGCTGTCCGGCTCGCTCCCGCATTCGTCGTCCTCGACGGCCGGAACTGGGGCTCTTATTGCTGACGAGTCAAGTCGTTCGCGGCTCTGCTGGATTTGCTATTCATACAGTTTTGGACCCTCCCTTGAGCCATCGGAGCTCCTGGTTCAGCGATTCCGAGACGGGCGTTGATGCGGTACTTTGTTCGAGGCGCTCGATCGCCCTTACATACCGAAAGTAGCTTCCGGTTTCGCTGTCCCGTTTTCGCATCAGCTCGATCGCCTCGGTCACTATGTTCCTCCAGCCCAAACGATGATACTGATAGATTTCTTCTACGCTTCGGACTGAAAGCCCATTCTTCTCGATGCCGAGATCGACGGTACCGGCGGCAACCCCCAGACGGCTTCCCGCCAGCGCAAGGTGGAGCGAAGATCCATCCGCCACCCCGACTATGGGGACGAACTCTCTCTCCTCGGGAGGGATGAGTCGGCGAAGGTGACGGTAATCCTCACCGTCATTCTCCAAGCTGAAACCTGGTTCCGCAGAGTTCGACAGCCGACCTAGACGACCCACCAGAAGACTGGGGCTTGTAACCACGATAACGTTGGCAAAGATGCCACCCTGCAGCAGGCGATCCGAGGCCTTCAGGGCCTGGCTCACAGCAGGTCCGCTGGCCAGGATATTGACGACGTTTTCGGAGGCATTGTAGGGTGCCGGATCCAGGTAGATCTTCTTGGGAGCGCGAGCTGGCTTGACCACGCTGCGCAGGTAATCTTCCCGATCCTCCACGCTGAATCCTCGGAAGTCGATCAGGCGGTAACCCCCTTGAAGCACATCTTGTCCCCAGCGGCGGCGGATGATTTCCCAGGCCTTCGGAGCAAGAGGACTGTCGGGTCCCTGACTCAACCTGACCCATTCTCGGTACAGCTTCTGCTGAGCCAGTCGTATTCTCAAGTCTCGACGATAGACTGGAACCGTTGAGGCGCGAAGGTAGGTAATGATCCGATTCTTGGTCTCCCCGGACATCCGTCGTTTCATGATGTCGGCGAGGATGAACTCGAGCTCATCCACAAAGGCCGGTTCCCAGGCAATGGTATTGGGCATCATCAGAGCAATAATCAGGGACATCACGGATTGATGCAGTCCGCCTTCTGGAGCCAGTCCGGCTCCCGATGGAGTGCCGATTCCCACAACCGGTGAATGCCAATACTGAAGATAGAACCAGATATCGAGGGGGCGCCGCAGCAGAAACATATCGTAGGCAACTGCCAGGGCGTAGAGCGGAATCCCCGTAAAGCTGGATGATTTCGCATACACTCCTGCCAGGTTTACGGCCTTCATCTCAGCCAGACCCGGTTGTAGGTGACGTCCTTCCCAGGATTGCTCGAGTCCCACGTCGAACTCGAGTCCATACTTCTCTCTCGCTCGATCAATGATCCGTCTTTCGTCCGCCGACGGCGGCTTACCGAAGACAGACTTCGCAGCCCCAGGTAGGGTCGAGGTCATGACATCGGGTGAGAACACCACGAACTGGTCCGCGAACAGCTTCCATGGCTTCTGCTCCGAGGTTAGATCCGCCTCAGGGGTTTCAGCCATTCTCATGAGGGTTTCTATTTGCTGATTCAAACCGAATTGGGTTGGGATCCAACCTTGGAGATCGGGCAAGGGAAATCGGTCGGGGAATTCCTCGGGCACCCGACGTGCAAAAGGCTCACTGTTGCTCTTGAGCTTGATTTCGTTGGCGCGCTCTTGATGGTCGATTCGAGCACTCATCTCGCGCAGGATCCGGGCTTCCTTTGTCGCTGGATCGAAGAGTGCCAGGGGATTTTCTGGATCGATACCGGTTTCTTCCCTCAAACGATCCATCTGTTCTTTGGTAAGGAGCTGACTGTGATTCTGGGGCCTTCCCGGCATGTCGGGTAGGCCGTGTCCGGCGATGGTCCAAGCCAGGATCATCGTGGGCTTGTCGGAGGTGGCCTTGGATCGAACCATGGCTTCAGAAAGCAGGGTCAGGTCGTGGCCACCCAGATCGGTAAAAAGGCTGTAGAGGTCCTCACTACTGGTATCCTTGAGGAGATCTTGAAGTCGAATCTGGTCACTGTCATTTCGGCTGATTTTGAGACTCAGTTGTCCCAGGAGCTCTTCCCGAAAGCCGCCGAGTCCGGTCTCTGTAGTACCGATACCGAGGAGGGTCTGATACTCGGCGACGGTGAGCTGTTCCAACAGTTTCCTGAAGAGTCGTCCACCTGACTTGCTGAATTCCGCTTCAATCCTGCGGCCCCAGCGGAGTTCGATGACGTTCCAACCTACATAGCGCCTTTTCAGCTCCTCATAGTGGAACATGCCCCGGTTCCCATCCAACGACTGTCGGTTGTAGTCGACGACATGAGTGACGTTGTACGCCTCAAACTCCAGTGCGGCATTGAGCATCTCGAGGGAATTGCCTTCATCAGTTTCAGCGTCGCCAATCAAAGCCCAGAAGTGGCGGTCCGGGGGTACGTCGTAACCGTGCTTCGTCAGGTACTGGTGCAGAACAGCCATGGCTACGGTGTTCGAGGCGCCCAGGCCCACTGACCCCATGGGGATGCTTTCACGTCCAGGGCCGCGAGGATTGGGATATGAAGGGATGCCTTTAATGGACAGATCGCTGGGCCGGAATCTCTCGGTTTGGCTCAAGAGAGGTGCGATGAGATCCATCACGATCTCGCCGTCTGCGGGGGGGAGGGCTCCTACTTTCGCCAGGAGCTCATCGTCGAGCCCGGGCAGTTCACTTTCGCGAAAGCGCTCCATGATCTTCTGGGCGATATCGATGTCAGGGTCCAACTTACCCAGACCAAACTGAATAGCGATATCTGTAGATTGGGAGTGGGGCTTGGCGGCTGCATAGTCATAGGGCCCCATCACGTTCCAGGCAGCCATCAGAATCTCTTTCATCGACGCAGCCTTGCTCTGGTGCCCCCCGACCTTGACCTCACGCTTGTCCTGGTTCGCAATGTGGACGATGTAGGCCTGGATCCAATTGATCCACTTCATGATCTTTTCCCAGGCTTCGATGTCGTCCAGACCTATGATTCGATCCTGGTACTGCTGGTAGAGACGGTGATCGATGCCTGACGGCTCGAAGTGACCCTCTACTCTTGGTAACCTTTCACTCATTGCCTTCGCCAAGAACCAAAAGATCCCTCCCGGTTGGGAAAACAGGAAGTCTATGATAGCACTCAGTTGTAACGCGTCACAATTTTCCCTCCCATAGGACGGCTTTTCTCTCAGATTCAATCCGGGCCGACAAGAAGGCATTGTGAGGAATCCGAAGAAGGGACCTTGACAGAGGTCCTTCTGTGTTGGACGGATCCAAGGGGGGAGGAGTGCGTTTAGAGTATCCTACCGCTGAGAGGGAAAGGGGCAAGGGAGCAGAGAGCTCCCGGCGTTGAAGTTAAGCACCGCCGGGAAGCTCTCGGCAAGACCCTCTAGATGTCTGTCTGTACAACCGAGGAGGTCTCGATGCAAATCCTACACCCGTTTGCGGGTTCGGTCCAAGCGTACGCACAAGAACTGGCGGAGCCGGATCGCTATCGCCCGGGTGGCTGTCCCCTGTGCGGGGCGAAAGAAGCGCTGATCGGGCACGGATTTTACGGCCGCACCCTGGTGGCGGAGGACTTCGACGGCTGGATTCGGGTGCGCCGTTACCTGTGCCGGCTCTGTCGGCGAACCGTCTCGCTACTGCCGGAGTTTGTCTTACCCTATGTGCGTTTTGCGATCAGCGTCATCGGCCGGTATCTGGAGGCGCGGTTGCTGGAGTCTCGGACCCTAGGGCAAGCGGCTCAGCAAGCGGGCCAGGAGCAGATGCCCTACCAGCGAGGCCAGGGCTGGGTGACGCGCTTTCGCCGTCAAGCCCGATGGCTCTCGGCCAGCCTGGTGGCCCTGACGCGAGCCGTCGCCGCGCCGGGGGTCGTTTCCCGGGCACTGCGGATGCTCCAGATCGCGGGCTGGATCCGCTCCCACCGCTTTCTGTTTTCTCAGCTGCGGGTGCACCTGCTGGGCTGGCCTCGTTCTCTGGCTCCGGACGGGCGATCTCGCCGACTGGCTTCGGGCAACTCGCTGGCGGGGACCCACCCACACAACACTTGCGTGGAGGGATAGGGCCGGGCCGGCGTAGCCTTCTTCCCCAGGAGGAAAAAAGGCTATGGATCCCAAAAGCGAAAAGATTGCTCTGTTTCGATACGCTCTGATTGCCCCCCTGGTGCTGGAGGTGCTGCCCCACGGCGAGTTGACACGACGGGCCCGGGAGATCGCCGCCCGCTCCTACGAGATCCCCTTCTCCCCTCGCACCCAGGTCTCGGTCGACACGCTGCTGGATTGGGCCCAGCGCTATCGCTTGGAAGGGGTGACGGGCCTGGCCCCCAAACCCCGCTCCGATCGCGGCACCTCACGGGTCCTGACACCGGAACTAGCGGGGATGATCGAGCGCCTCAAACGTGAGAATCCCTACCGGACCGGAGCCACCCTACTGCGGGAGCTGGCTCTGTGCTCCAACGAGAGAAAACCGCCCCTTTCCGCTTCCACCCTCTATCGGTTCCTCAAAGCGCGCGGTTTGACGGCCCGCGAGCTGCTCAAGCCCGCGCCCGGGCGCAAGAAGTTCGAGGCCGCCTCGGCCAATGAGATCTGGCAATCCGACCTGCTCCATGGGCCCTACGTCCTGCGAGCAGGAGGGGGCAAGCGCCAGGCCTTTCTCTACGCCGTTCTGGATGATGCCAGCCGCCTCATCCCCCACGCTCAGTTCTACTTCACGGAGGGCCTGGACGCGCTCCTGGACTGTCTGCGTCAAGCCGTGAGCGCTCGGGGCCTGCCCTTGCGTCTGTATGTGGACAACGCCAAGGTCTACCGCTCCGGACAACTGGCCTCGATTGCCGCCTCCTTGGGGATCCTCGTCGTTCATACCCCACCCTATCAGCCCCAAGGACGAGGCAAGATCGAGCGTTGGTTCAAGACCGTGCGCACTCAGTTTCTGGCCAATCTCGATCGCCAGCGCCCCCTCACTCTGGAGCAACTCAACGCCCGCCTCTGGCGCTGGGTCGATCGGCACTACCACCGCTGCCAGCATAGTGCGCTGGGCAGGACACCGCTACTGCGCTGGCAGCGCGATATCGAGAAGATCCGACAGATCCCGCCCGCCACCGATGTCCGCCGCCTGTTTTTCCATCGGCTCCAGCGGGTGGTGCGCCGCGATTCGACCTTTCGCTTGCAGAGCCAGTTCTACGAGGCGCCGGCCCAGCTGGCCGGCCAACGTCTGGAGATCCGCTTCGATCCGCTCGATCTCTCCCAGGTCGAGCTGTATCGGGACGGGAAACTCCAGGGGCAGGCCCGTCCCGTCGATCCCGTCGTCAATGCCTCCCTCCCCCGCGCCCAAGCCGAGGCGTCGGAGCCCTCCGATCCGACCGGGATCAACTACCTCGAGTTGCTTCAAGACGACTCGAAGCCCGAGGAGGACTAAGCCATGTTCGAGACTTTCTTTGGATTCAAGACGACTCCCTTCAGCGCCGATGCCGATCCCCGGCAGCTGTTTGAATCGGCCGCCTGGACTCAGATGTCCGCCCGCTTACAGTTTCTCGTCGATTACCGCGGCGTGGGTTTGTTTACCGGCGAGGTCGGGGCCGGCAAATCCACCGCCACCCGTACCCTGCTGGGCAACCTCAACCCCAATCGGTACAAGATCCTTTATCTGCACTGGTCTTCCGGCTCCCTCCTGGACCTGTTGACCCTGCTCGCTCGCCAACTGGATTTGCAGCCGGCTCACCGCCGCGCCGACCTGGTGCATCAGATCTCCGAGGCCATCGTTCGCCTCAACCAGGCCAAAAAACAACATCCCTTCCTGGTCCTGGACGAGGCCCACCTCTTAAACCACCAGACCCTGGAGCAACTCCCCTTGTTACTGAACTTCGAGATGGATTCCTGCCCCTATCTTTCCCTGGCCCTGGTGGGACAGGCGCTCCTGCGGCGGACCCTCTCCTTGCAAGTCCACGAACCCCTACGCCAGCGCATTGCCGTGCACTACCATCTGGAGGGCTTCTCCCGCTCGGAACTGGAGGCTTACCTGGCTCAGCAGCTTCAGCTCGCGGGGGTCCCCGAACCGCTCTTTGACGACAGCGCCCGCCAGGCCCTGTATCAAGCCACCAAGGGCTTACCCCGAAAGGTCAACAAACTTTGCCTGGCGGTCTTACGCCTGGCCGCTTCACGTAAAAGCAATCAAGTCGGTGAAGCCCTGGTTCTGGAGGCCGCCCCGGAGGTCTTACTGTGAGCGCCCCGTCCCAAACGGTCCTGTCCCTCTCCCAGCTGATGCGCTGGAATCCCACCCCCGATCCGGCCCTGATCGGGCCCTCCCTGCTGCCGGCTCAGGGGATTCTCTTCGTGGGCGGTGAGCCCAAGGTGGGCAAGTCCCTGCTGGTCGCCAACTTGGCCTTGGCCCTGGCGGCCGGCTCTTCCCGAACCGGCTTTGACATTCCCGCTCCTGCTCGGGTCCTGCTCTGTCAGTTCGAGCTTCCCCTGGAGGCCTTTGCGGCTCGATTGGCTCAGATGCGCCAGACGCTCGGCTCGGCCGCCGATGACAATCTCTGGGTGGATACCTGCGCCACCGGGCATCTCCTGAGCACTCACGACGGTCTGAATCATTTTCTGGCCGCCGCCCGCACGGCACAGGCCCAAGTCCTCGTGCTCGATCCTCTCTACTCCGCTCATGATCAGGACGAAAACGACACCCGCGCCATGGCCGCTTTGTGCCAGAGTTTGCTGCGCTTGCGCCAGGCCTCCCAAGCCGCCCTGATCGTCGTCCATCACGTGCGCAAATCCGTCGCTCGGCACGAGGTCGGAAGCGCCCTTCGCGGCTCCAGTGCCCTGCACGCCGTCGGCGACAGCTATCTGTTACTGCGGCGCCCTTCGGCCCTGCCCAACTCCCTGGAACTGTGCTTTCAGTTCCGATACGCCCCCGCCCTCTCTCCCCGTCGGCTCCGTCTCGATCCCGCCACCTTATGGTTTCACCCCAGCGGCCAAGCCCCCACCCCGGCTCCTTCCCGCCGGAAGGTCCAAAGCACCGATGTCCAGGACGCGCTTCATCACCTGGGGGCTAGCGCCGGCTACAATCAGCTCCGGGATCAGATCATGCGCACCTGTGATTGCTCCAAGCGCACCGCTCAGCTCGCCATGACCCAGGCCTCCGAGCAGGGACGCATCCTTCGGGACCAGGGCCGCTACCGTCTTCCCCCCGACTTTGCCGCCGGGTCGCGCCGCCGGCAAACCCCGCCTGCGGGTTGAAGCAGGCCCGAGGGCTGACGCGACGGAAGCTGAATCTCAGCCTTCATCGTTCGGCCTCGCCCCGCCAGAGCGGACTCTTTGGCGGGGCCTTTTTCTTGCTCCCCCCAATCCCCCTCAGCTTTCGGAGCCGAAGCCCTCGGCCTATCTATGCGACGTGGCCCCGACGACGCCGTCGGGGCGTTCCGCTCTTTCCTCAGCCTTCGCTCAAGCCTCCCCACAGCGGGATAGGATACCCTTCGCCCCTACCCACGGAAGTATCCTATCCTGGCTTTCCCACACTTCTTCCAGACCCCTTCGGAAGGCAGGCTCTAAATCGAAAAACTTGGCGGAATTTATCCTGCGAACTCAAAGGGCACGAACGTGACGCGTTACACTCAGTCTCCCAGACCTGGTGAAGAAAAACAGTTAAGCACAGCTCCCGACCTTCTCTCTGATTGAGTGCTATATTGGTGCCGGTCTCCTCTTCTCTGGCTCCCTGTCTTCATGATGTCGGATCGTCGATGCTTAACCAGAAACACATCGACCAGAGATGCCTACCCAAATCGAGATGATGGGCCGTCTGACAACCACCCTTTCCCGGCAGTGGCATTCTGGTTGTGGCATCGTGGCCATGACGAACGAGCGTGTCGGTCGCGAACAGACAGTTCCACCTTGGTCTTGGTCTCTCGTTTCATCGATGGGCTCGAGGCTCTCGGAAAGACCAGAAATAGATGGCAGATCACATCCTGACCGCTGGTGCCGCACGAACTGACATTACTCCACCAGTAGGCTTTCGCTTGGAGGGAATCATGAGCCGAATCGAACCCTCCGAGGGAGTCGAATCCCCGCTGTTGGCTCGGGCCCTCATCATCGATGATCATGAGACCAAGATAGTTATCCTGGACTGCGATCTGCTCGGATTCGATCTTCCACTGGCCAAGCGGATCCGCGAGGAAATCGCGAACAGGCTTGGGACTGCTCCCTCTCACGTCAGCATCGGCTGCACTCACACCCACAACGGCCCCTGTACGGTAAGGGGGATACTGGGCGGCGTTCACCACGTCGTCATCGATCAGAGAGAGGTCGAGGCGTTGGACCAATACATCGAGGACCTGGTTAGACGCCTGGTTGATCTAGCTGCCGAAGCAGACATGAATCGACAGGAAGCCCGCGCCGCGGCGGGAAGAACGGAAGCCCCAATAGCAATCAACCGGGAGGAACTGGACCCCAGCGACGGCCGCATCGTAGTGGGCCGCAACCGCGAAGGCACAACCGATCACAGCGTAGACGTGCTGCGTGTCGATGACCTCAGTGGGAATCCGATCGCCGTGTTGACGAGTTACGCTGCCCATCCGGTCGTGATGGGTCCAGACACTCATCAGCTCAGCCCCGACTATCCGGGTGTGGTTCGCCGTATAGTCGAAAAGATCACGGGGGCTACCTGTCTCTTCCTGACCGGCGCTGCCGGTAATCAGGCTACCGTTTCCTTCCTTCAAAACGATTGGGGCGAGAAGGAGCGCATGGGAGGGATTGTCGGCTCCGCCGCCACCAAAGCCTTTTTTGACATCGAGACTCGACCCTATCGGGAGGTTCGGAACCGTGGGAAGTCCCTTGCCAATATCGCCTTCTATCACAAGGAGTTCCTTGCCATTCGTGGCACGCAATCACTCCAGGTCGCGAATCGTGAGGTCTCGGTTCCACTGCAACCCCTTCCCTCATTGGAGGAGGCAGAGGCCGAGCTGGTGAAGAGTCGCTCCCGGGTGAAGCAGCTCATTGACAACGGTGCACCCTCAAGAGAAAGCTACCCTGCTCGGATGCTGGAACATTGGGCTGAGGGAGTGGTGAACAAGGTCAAGACGGGAATCACTCAGGAGACCCTGACTTTCCCGATTGCCGGCTATCGACTCGACAATTTCGTCCTGGCAACCATGCCGGGCGAGCCCTTCGTAGAGATCGGTCTGGCCGTCAAACAGCGTTCACGGGCTCAGCACACTATGTTCGCCGGATACTGCAACGGTGTCCTTGCCTACTGGCCCACAGACAACACCGTAAGGCGAGGGGGAATGGCCGTAGAAGGCTCGGTGAAGACGTACAACATCTCGGCTCCGCCAGCGGAAGGAACAGCGGACATCATCGTGGACGAGTTCGGGAAGCTCTTACACGAGTTGGGGTTGTGACTGCACCAGTGACCATGCTTCGCCTGTTGCCGGCGTGTGCAATCCGATCTTCAGCGCGGTATTCTAACGGAGCAGAGCCGACTCACCCCAAGCCTGCAAAAGAAGGTAATCGATATGGACCGTAGCCAGGTAGCCAACGCGATAAGAGCTCTGAATTGTGATCTGGAACTCGATGAGTTGACGGAAGAGAACTTCTGCTCCGTCGCTGCGGTAACCGACTTATTGTTGCAAAAGGTAGGCACTGGGACTGCCGGGTACAGATCGAGAACATGCACATAACCAGGATCCTGGCTTCGACCACAGTTTGCCTGATGCTCCTAGGTCTTCCCCTGCGGGCGCAGAATCTGAAGTTCGAGGAGCACCTGATCTCCAACGACTACACCTATGGCTACGCCATTGCCGCTGCCGACCTGGACGGGGATGGAGATCTGGACATGAGCAGTTCGGACTGCACCACCGCTGGCTCTCGTCGGCACAACGACCTCTACTGGTTCGAAAACGACGGCAGCGGTAGATTCCAGCGGCATTCGATCGCCAAAACCGATTGGCACGGCCGTTTTGAGCGTCACCAATTGAAAGACATGAATGAGGATGGACGTCCCGACCTGGTGGGGATCGACAACTTCTTCGGGGATGTCTTCTGGATCGAGAATCAGGGCGATCCCAGAAAACTGGAGTCGTGGAAGCGACACCCCATCACCAAAAGTGGCCTGCTCGGCGCCTACGATGTCGCGGTGGTCGACCTGGACAAGGACGGGCACCCGGACGTTGCAGCCTCCAGCTGGCGGCTCGGGAATAGCTTCATTTGGTACCGTCATCCCGGCTTCCCGACAGACGAGGAGTGGACCTCCTACGTCGTAGACGAAGGGCTGGATGAGACCCGGGCCATCCTGGCCGGCGACTTCAACCGAGACGGCCACCCTGATCTACTGGGCACCGCACGAGTGGCGGGCCTGGTCCTCTGGTACGAAAACAGTGGAAATCCGACTGCGGGTCCCTGGAGAAGACACATCATAGATGCGTCGGGCCGTCCCATGCATGGTTCCCTGGCCGATATGGATCAGGACGGGGACATCGACGTCCTTATGACAGGGGGGCTGGGTGCGGGAGAGCATCCCAGCAACCATCAGGTCGTCTGGTACGAGAACGTCGGCAGTCCGGGACAGGGAGAACGCTGGCTCAAGCACATCATCGACGAGGGATTCTGGGAGGGATTCGAGGTGGTCTCCGCAGACCTCGATCGAGATGGCGACTTGGAGGTCATAGCTACCGGATTTGGGGATCGGGGACAGATAGCCTGGTACGAAGATTTGGGGGACCGCTGGCAAAAATATCCCCTGAAGAAACGTTGGATCAAGGCGGTGCAGGTGATCACGCCAGACCTGAACGGCGACGGATGGCCCGACATTGCTGCCGTCAATGAGCGAGGCCTCGAGTTCCGCTGGTGGAAGAACCTGGGAGTCCAGACAAAGTAGCCTGCCCGCCCCTTTCTGAAACCGCTGTCCCTCCGCGGTTGAGCTTGGTTTGACCCCATAGGTGAGTGTAACCCTCGGTCCAGTAGGGGACAACTGATAGACTCTAGTACGCTGTAACACAGCGTACTAGGGTATTCTCAAGGTTGACAAGCGAGAAGAAGCGAACTACGACCTTGGCGGTCGAAAAAGAGGAGGGAAGTACATGGGTAGCAAAACCCCTCAGATCTTCCTGGTCCTTTTAGGTCTGCTGCTCTACGCCGGTGTCGGGAGTCTCGGCGCCGAATCGATTCCCAGGCAGGGCGGGTATATTGAAGGCAGCTTGATCTACACCTTGGACGCCCGTCCCACACCTCAGTGCCATGCCTCAACCCTCGTCCAGGTTGATGAGGGTCTAGTAGCAGCCTGGTTCGGTGGAACCCATGAAAAACACCCCGACGTCGGCATCTGGATTTCACGTCGGATTGAGGGCCGATGGACGCGACCAACCGAGGTAGCCAACGGCATCCAGAACCCCTCGAACAGCGATGCGCCAGAGCGGTATCCCTGCTGGAATCCCGTTCTGTTTCGTCCCAGGAACGGTCCTTTGATGCTTTTTTTCAAGGTCGGTCCCAACCCTCAGCAATGGTGGGGGGAAGTGATGATCTCTGAGGATGAGGGAAAGACCTGGAAGGATAGAAGTCGGCTGCCCGATGGTGGCATCGGCCCGGTCAAGAACAAACCGATCCAGCTGTCAAATGGGACCGTTCTCTGTGGATCCAGCAGCGAGCACGAAGGATGGCGAGTCCACTTTGAGATGACCTCGGATCTGGGCAGGACCTGGTCGCGCACCCAGCCAATCAACGACGGAGTCGCGATCAGCGCCATTCAACCGAGCATCCTGACTTATCCCGGGGGAAGGCTGCAGGCACTCGGCCGAAGCCAACA
Source organism: Acidobacteriota bacterium (assembly GCA_965218775.1). Taxonomy (GTDB): domain Bacteria; phylum Acidobacteriota; class UBA6911; order RPQK01; family JAJDTT01; genus CAUZIZ01. The sequence goes on from CBDCLS010000004.1 coordinate 835,052, forward strand.
GGGCCGGATCTGGGAGGCATGGTCGGGTGATTCGGGAAGGACCTGGAGTGAGATGACGTTGATGGACCTACCGAACCCCAGTGCTGGAACCGATGCTGTCACGCTGCGAGATAAACGGCAGCTCCTGGTCTACAATCACACCCCGAAGGGAAGATCACCGCTAAACGTTGCAACATCGAGTGATGGCAAGAAATGGAACAGTGCCCTCATCCTGGAGGATCAGCCAGGAGAGTATTCCTATCCGGCAGTAATCCAGACCAGGGACGGCCTGGTTCACGTCACTTACACCTGGAAGCGGCGGAGTATCAAACACGTCGTGATCGATCCGCGAGAACTCGATCGCTGACCCGGCATAGCCACATACACTCCACCCTTAGGGTTCGTTCAAGAATAACTTCGCAGAGTTGGCGCTCAGATTTGCGCCAGATTTGGTCGCGAACGATTGAGCGAAACCGCGGGCGTAGCCAGGCCTACGTTGAGGCTTTCGCGATTGAGGAGCGGCCGAAGATGGTGTGAAAATGAGATGCCAAAATGCCAAGTTATTTTTGCGCAGACCCTTAGGAAAGTCCATGGCGTTTCAGCATGTTGTAGATCGTCTTCTCGCTGACACCAAGACGTCGAGCAGCCTCAGCCTTGTTTCCTTGGCACAGTTCAAGCGTCTGCGCGACCTCCCGCAAGCGATTCAACTCTTGCCGTGCCGCAAGCGCCCGCTCGTATCTCGGCAGGTAAATCCGTCGGACCGATCTCCGAACCATCAGTGAAAGCGGTCACACGTTCCAATACGTTTTCCAGTTGGCGTATGTTGCCGGGCCAGTGAAAGCTGTTCAATCGATCCATCGCGGCGTCCGTGATTTCTGGAGCAACACGGCCCCGGCGATTCGAGATCTCTTGTAGAAGATAGTCGACGAGCAGCTGGATGTCCTCTCGCCTCTCACGTAGCGGTGCAATGTGAATGGGCAAGACATCCAGCCTGAAGTATAGGTCTTCTCGAAAATGCTTCTCCTGGCAGAGCTCCCTAAGATTACGGTGAGTCGCGGCTATGACTCGGACATCTACGGAGATATTCTTGTTGCTGCCGATGCGCTGGAACACTCGATCCTGGAGAACCGTCAAGAGCTTCGGCTGCAGATCCAGAGGCATGTCACCGACCTCGTCCAGGAAAAGCGTCCCCTTGTTTGCCATTTCGACTTTGCCTGGACGCTTTTCGTGGGCTCCCGTAAAGGCTCCCTTCTCGTGGCCAAACAGTTCTGCTTCAACCAGCTCCCGAGGTAGGGCGGTGCAGCTTACAGTTACCAGAGGAGAGTCTCGCCGCGGCCCAGAATCATGTATCATCCGGGCCACCAGACCCTTCCCGACGCCGCTCTCACCTGTGATCAGAACGGTCGAGTCCAGCTCGGCAACTTTCTGGATCAGATCGAGCACTCGCTGCGCGGCTGGAGACTGACCCACAAAGGCAGTCTGAGGCCGAGGCAGACCGATGGCCTGACGCAATTGCCGATTCTCTCTCCTCAAGTTGGAGGCGTTTGAGGCGCGATGAACCAAAGCTACCAGTTCATCGACGTTGACCGGTTTGGTCAGATAGTCGAAGGCACCGATCTTCATCGCCTGCACAGCACTTCCCACGTCGGCGCTGGCGGTAATCATGATGCACTCCGTGTCCGGCTGTTCTTTCTTGATGTGGTCGAGGCATTGGATCCCATCCGGCTCCGGCATCTTCAGATCCAGCAGCGCCACCGCAACATCCTCAGACAGACGACTGATGACTTCCTTTCCGTTTCGAGCGACCGCGACCCCGAAACCTTCGTCCTTGAGGCTTTCAGCCAAGACGGAACGCACACTCCAGTCGTCGTCGGCCACCAGGACGGTGAAACTCGACTCCGCTTTCTCTTGGGCGCCCTGCATAGATTGATATCCCGGATCTACTGGATGTCGTTGCTGCTCTGGAGTCGGAACCAAAAGCGGGCTCCGCCCTGGGGACGGTTCGAAAAACCGATGTCTCCCCCCCAACTCTCGACTACCAGCTTGCAGAAGTATAATCCCAGGCCGGCCCTACCCTTCCGAGCTCCACTCGAGAACTTTTGAAAAAAGGTCGCAGCCAGCTCTGGTGGCAGTCCGTCTCCCTCATCTTCAACAGTTACCAGACAAGAGCCACCCTCCCGTCTAAGTCCGATGGTCACTTTGGATCCAGTAGGAGCGTGTCTCAGCGCATTCTCCAAGAGATTGAAAAGAACCCGTTCCAATCTCGATTCTTCTGCCAGGGCGTTGTATATCTGTCCCCAGTCACCTTCGGGATCGAGCCTCAGTTCAACATTCTCCCTGGAGGCGACCGAAGCCATCATGTTGACCACCTCCTTGATGACAACAGCCACATCGGGTCTTCGACCATCATCTAGTCCAAACCTGGCCAGAGACGCCACTTCGGCACCGAAGATGTCCAGAATGTCTGCTACGAGTCCCTCCAGCCTTGATGAGGCTTTGATCGCGGTGTCGAGGCGCGGCTGCGCTCGTTCACCCAGAGGTTCCCGGCCCAGAAGGTCGAGGCAAGCCCTGATTCCGGTCAAGGGACCCCTCAGATCATGAACGATGCAATGTAGCAGAATTTCCTTGCTCTGAGTCTCCTGCAGGAGACGCTGATAATCGAGGCTGGTTCGGCGGGCTCTCTGAAAAAGGGACTGGCGCTCCTCGTAGGCGTGGCCCAGAGAGTCAATCAGCAGAAGCTTGAGGTCTCCTACAGATAGGGCAGTGGCCTCCAGGTTGTAATCCTGGTCGTCTCCGGAGGCTTCGGTCCAGGGTCCTGACTTCAAATGACCGGAGCCCTGGGTTGTCCAGAACTGCTCAGCGTCCACCAGAAAATTCTCCAGAAAGGGAACACTACTCTCCAGGCGAATTTTTCCTTGGGGACTCGGTTCAGGGAACGCCAGCTCGTCGTACCAGGGTGGCTTGGTTCCCACAAGTCTGTAGCCGCCTCGATCGCAGCGTTCCAGAACGACGATTCCCAGAGCACTCAGAAGATCCTTCAGGATGCTTGCCGCTTTGTCCTCAGATCGCTTCCCCTCTCGCAGCAGCAGCAGCTCGTTTTGCGCCTGGCTCAGCTGTTGTTGTCGGCGCGCCTCGGAGGTCGCGTCCAAAAGGAGCACCCAGTGATCTTCCTCGCCAGGGAAGATGTGGAGATCGACGTGAACACCGGAAGCTATTTCGAGGTTCGGCAGGAAGAAGGGTGAGGGAACGGGTGGCAGAAGCCCGGTCAAGAAGACCAGCTGCGCATCTGCCTTCTGGCCTCGCTCCAGCGCGTTGAACCCATACCCTTGCAATTCGCCGCCATGTTCGACGAGGAGGCCGTCGTCGTCGACCAGAAAGTAAGCTGGAGACCGGTTACGCAGGGCCAGAAACTGCCCGAACTCAACTACTGGAGGAGGAATCTCGGTCATTTCTCTCCAACAGCATATCTGACGCCAACCTGGCGAATGCTTCCTCTACACCCATTCCGCTCTTGGCGCTGGTTTTCTGCAGGGCCCATCCCTGGCTGGAAAGCCCATTTACGTCGGCTTCGACCAAACCCCATTCGGGCTCCAGGTCCGATTTGTTCAGCAGAAGGACGAAGGGCACCACTCCGATTGTTTCCTCGACCAGCTGCTGAAGATGCCGAGCTCGGTCAAGCGTGACGGGGCGGGTGCCATCGACGACCAGGAAGTACCCAGACGTCCCTCGCAGGTACGAGCGCTGGAGCTCTTGAAACTCATCCTCACCGTGTAGATCCCACAAGATCAAGGTCAGATCCTGGCGATTCACATTCATGACTTTCTTGTCGATCTTGACGCCTACCGTGGTCTTGTATTTCTCGGAGAAGATGCTGTGAACGAAGCGCTGCACCAGGCTCGTCTTGCCCACCGCGAAGGCACCGACCATGCAGATCTTCTTCTGAATCATCGAACTCCGGTCAAGGACTGCCTTCCAGGGTAACGTGGAACGAGACTCTACGGTTGCGCCCTCTCTCCTCTTGGCCCGGGTTGGTAGTCAGCGGTTCCGTGAAACCGACTCCGGTCGTTCGAAGGTACTCGGACGGGACCCCTTCCGTGACCAGCAAGCGAAGAACACTTTGAGCGCGCAGGAGGCTGACTGACAGGTTGGTCTCGGCTGAGCCCTCGTTGTCTGTGTGTCCTCTGATCTCTATTCGAGCGGTTTTCTCCGCCCTTTTAGCTAGGTTGATCAACTCTTTGACCTTGCCGGCCAGGTTCTCCCACATTTTCGTCTCCCCTGGAACGAGGTCCCGTGTCCCGAAGGGAAAAGCCAGCGTGAGCTCCTCTATACTTTCACGTATTGGCCCTAACTGACTCAGATCGAGGTCCCTGACATCGGAGCGAAACTCGGCAATTCCCGCCCGCGACGAAGGATGAATTTTCTCTAACTCCCAGCATGACTCCGCCAGATCTCCCGGCAACATCCGTGCCAAACCTGATCCGTTCCTTGTAAACACGGACTAAATACCTTCTGAATAGGGGTTTATGAAAGCTAGGATGGGACTCTTAGCCGGATTTCAATCAGACCGTAGACTGTAATAATTACAGAGACGTGAGGTAGATGAAGGTGGAAATCCTACAGTCGCGCACTGGTTTGTGCTGGTCGTTGGCGTGACTGGGGCACCAGGCTCCTACAAAACGAGGTCGTCCCGTTGGGATTGTCCTCGCCGGTTTCTTGACGGTATCTGAACTACTCAACCCACCGTAGTGACACTGGAACACTAAGAGCTCCGAAAGGCAAAGGAAAAAAGCTGAGCGTTCTCGAGCCGAAAACGGAGACTGATAGGCTTCCCCTGGAGCTCTGAGAGCTGCTCCTGGCGAGGCCAGTTCAGGGTGGCCCTAAGGCTATCTCCGCTACGCACTCGAGCGACCCCAGCCCTCGAGGGGTTTTCCGGCTGCGTCGAATTGTGGTCAGGGTTCCACCCTCGCCGGGGCCGTCCACCGATACGAAGCGATCCAGCTTCCAGCGGGCCAGGCCTATGCTGCCGGTGTGGGTATCGCCCCGGTCCTTCATCACGCCGGCCAGGTGGAGCTGACCTACGGCGTTGTGTTTGAAAGGGTCGCCCTTCACCGCTCGGAGAGTCCCAACCTCGGGCTTCTCCCATTCGATGCCGTCCGCGCTGACAGCGTAGAGGGTGGGATACTCAAAGGAGAAATGGTCGCCCCCTTCTCCCAGGTACCACATTTTGAAGACCTTCTCCTCTTCGTCGTAGATGACGTTGCCGTAGATCTCCAAACGCCATCCTTCCCAGGGTCGGTCTGCCCGGACCACCGGATTGGATGGGTGCTTTTCGGCTGGGTGGAGCGTGAAGCCCACTCCCTGGGATTCTCTGACCAGGAGCCGATCCACGAAGAGCTGCGCCTTGCCACCTACGTTGAATGGGCTTACCGGCCGAGGCTCGAGGCTGCGGAGCGTCGATACAGTATCTTCGCAGCCAGGACCCGCGCCGGTTGCCAGTCGCTATTTGAGACCCAATTTAACGGCAGCCAGAAACGGAATCAAGATCGAGTGCCTGGCGAAAGTCGTTGATGATGTCTTCTGTAGCTTCGATGCCGATGGAAACACGGATCAGAGAGTCGGAAATCCCCAGCCGCAGGCGTTCTTCCCGTGCTATCCCCGCATGAGAAGTTGTTGCGGGAAGGGTAACCAGAGTTTCAACACCTCCCAGGCTGGGAGCGATCAGGGGGAGCTCCAGCCTTTGTACAAACGCATTCGAGGCCTCCAGGCCACCTCTGGGCTCGAAGCTCAGCATTCCACCGAACCCAGAGAAGAGGTTCTGGGCCCGCTCATGCTGAGGATGACTTTCCAGTCCCGGATGGTTGACCCCGGCTACGGCCGTATGACTCTCTAGAAAGCGGGCAACTTCCAGGGCACTGCGGTTCTGATGGTTGAGTCGCAGGACGAGAGTCTTGAGCCCTCTGTGAAGTAGAAAGCAGGCGTGAGGATCGAGCGTCCCTCCAAGGTGCCCGAGCTGACGTTTGACTTGCTCGATCAGGTCCGCACTTCCTATTACCGCTCCCGCCGCAACGTCAGAGTGACCGTTCAGGTATTTGGTGCCGCTGTGAACACAGAGATCGAAACCCAGTTCGAGAGGCCGGAAGTTGACCGGCGTACAAAAGGTGTTATCGACAATCGAGATCAGGCCCCTGCGCTGCGCAAAATCCACGATCGCCCGAAGGTCAGGCACCTGAATCAAAGGATTGGTAATCGACTCAGTATAGACCGCTCTAGTGTTTGGCCTCAGCTTGGATTTCCAGGAGCGGGCTCGGTCGCCGTCGATGAAGTCATGGCTGATACCAAAGCGCTCCAGGTCTTCGGTGATGAAGCTATGGGTCCCACCGTACAGTCCTTCCTGCAAAAGCAGGTGATCTCCGCTGGACAGGACCGTGAGCAGGGCGGTCGTAATAGCGGCCATTCCGCTAGAGGTGACCAGCGCCGCGTCACCCCCTTCGAGGTTTGCAAGCTTACGGTGCAGGACCAGGTGATTGGGGGTGTTGTTCAGTCGGACGTACCGAACATCCTCATACGCCCCCTCGCCCCCGTACTCGAATGTTGCCGACTGGAAGATCGGCATATTCACCGCACCCTCGATGCGCGGTTTGAGTTCCCCTGAATGGATAACCCTCGTTTCCAGCTTCTCGGAGTTTTTGCCCACTTCTTCCTCCTTGCGAGACTGTAACCTAATGCCGACCCACGGGCCAATCTGACTCATCACAACGGAGGATGCCGCCACTCTAGCTGAAGTGGCGAAAGGCCCGCTATAATTCCCCGTGACGCGTCGTCGACGAGCAAACACAGACGCACAAAGGTGAGGAATCCTAATGAAGATCACGGCCGTAGAGACCTATTTCCTCAAGCACAGGCTGCCGAGGGCGATTGGCCCCTCCACGCTTCTCTACCCCTTCAGGGAAGCGATATTGGTCAAGATCAGCTCCGACGAGGGGCTTGTTGGCTGGGGCGAGACAGGTGCACGGGCTGGCGTTCGGGCTCTGATCGAAGAGCAGCTCGGGCCCCTGCTGATTGGAAAGGATCCACTGCGATACAGGGAAATCTGGCAGCAACTCTGGGGGCACAACTTTGGAGATGGCTGGGCTGTCGGAGCGATCGATATCGCCCTGAACGACTTACGGGGCAAGGCTCTGAACCTTCCCATCGCAGAGCTTTATGGAGGACGTTTACGGGAAAAGGTCCCCGTCTACGGTTCGGCATTGAACTATACCGAAGGGCTCGACCCTGTTGAGCACTACCCGGAAGAGGCCCTCAAATGGGTCGACCGGGGTTTACTCGCCCTCAAGATGAGGATTGGCGGCAATCCGATGGCTGAAGATCTCGCTGCCGCGGCTGCGGTGCGTGACGCCGTGGGGCCCGACATCAAGTTGATGGCCGATGGGAACGGTGCCTATACCCTTTCCGCTGCGCTCCAGGTGGGCAAGGAACTCGAGAGGCTGGGCTTCCACTGGTTCGAAGAACCGCTCCCCCAGCCTGGGTATATTGGCTATGACGCCCTGACCAGCAAACTGGATATCGCCATTGCTGCAGGAGAGGTCCTCGAATCACGGATAGCCTTTCAGGAAGTGCTGCAGCGACGGGCAATGAACATCGTTCAGCCCGACATCTGCCTCTGCGGCGGTTTCGCGGAATGTCTGTTTGTGGCTGAACTGGCTCGGCTGTGGGGCGTTTTCTGCACTCCCCACTGCTGGGCAGGCGCCATCGTAAACACCGCCACAGTTCACCTCCTTTCCGTGCTTCCAAATAGCTCCTGGGCACGCACCACTGAGACGCCCATGCTGGAACTGGATGTCTCCGAGAACCCCTTCCGCGATGAAGTCGTGACTGAACCGATTCAGGTGAGGGAAGGCTTCGTCGATGTTCCCAAGGGACCCGGCCTGGGCATTGAAATCCTGGAAGACGTGGTTCGTCACTATGCCGTGTAGATATTGGCTCTCTAGAGGACCTTGGTGGAGAAAAAGTTCACAGACTGGTCAAGTTTGCGAAGAAGTTTCCCGTGCCTTTGCCCGCGCCCGTGCCCTTGCCCTCCGTCTTCCCACAATGGGCCTGGATGAGAAAGAGGATTCGGGCACGGACGCGGGCAAAGGCACGGGCAAGGGTAAGAAAAGGACTCAGCACATACAAATGTCCTCAGCGGTATGAGGTTGCTCTCTAGGGATAGATCTGCCTCACGCGAGCGGGCGGTTGCGAAAACAGAACCCTTGCTGGCAAAGCCTGGTACAAGCTGGGCGGCCTCCTGTCTCAGTCCCCGGCGTAGTCTATAATCGAGAGTGTGGAATCCGTACTTCGCAACAGAAAAAAGGAAACACAACGGCTCAGAATCTCGGCTCTAAGCCCCGGAGAACGGCTCCGTATGGCGATGGAGCTTTCTGAATTCTGCCTCCGACTCAGAGCGTCTACGTCCGAGGAGACGCGTTGGAGACGACGTTTCAAGTTGCGTTAGCTCGCGTCCAATACTTGGTAGACGAGTTCAACCGAAACAGGACCGACCCAGTTGCGATAGCACTCATTGGTGGACTTGTACTGGGTGCCTGGGGAGTCGTACGAGCAACGCAAAATATAGACGTCCTGCTGAAAGTGCAGGGCCGACCTCACTTGGACGCATTTCTCGGTTTTCTGTCTGATCAGCGGGTCCAGTTTCGATTGAGATCCGGACCCATCGACGATCCGATACCACTTCTGGTAGAGGTCGATGCCCAAGAAACCCTTCCTATCTTCATTCATCTGTTAGTGACGACCCGTGGATGGGAGGCTCAGATGGTCGACGAAGCGATAGCCGTCGGGAGCCGGGGCGCCCGATTCGTGTCGTCAGGGCCCACCATTTGCTCTTACTGAAAGTCCGCGCCGGTGGTCCTCAGGATCTACTGGATGCTGCCAACTTGAAGACGGAGCTGGAAGCTGACCGCTCACTGGACGTGCCGGAACTGGAAACCATGGCACGGCAAATGGGCGCGTTGAGAGACCTCCGTTCCTTTCTTAAGCCGAAGTTCCCTGAGACTTTAGCAGATAACTGACTGACTCTACAGGAGATAAAGGTAGTTTTGGACTGGATTGTGTAGGCATGTAATTGTGGCTTATATTTCAATAGTGTGCTTGACTTTAAAGGATTATATAGGGTATAGTGGTAATCATGTACATCACCTCCGTCCCCAACCGCGGCTCTCCCCCCGCCATCCTGCTGCGCGAGAGCTACCGCCAAGGCGGTCAGGTTAAGACCCGCACCCTTGCCAATCTCTCCAAGTTGCCCGCCGAAGCGATCGCCCTGCTGCGCCGCAGCCTTAAGGGGGAAACCCTGCTGGCCCCGGAGGACGCCTTCGAGGCCATCGCCTCCTTCCAGCAGGGACACGTCCAAGCCGTGCTCACGGCCATGCGCCGACTCGGCCTCCCCCAACTGCTGGCCTCGCGGCCCTCGCGTCAACGCCAGTTGGTCTTGGCCCTGGTGGCGGCGCGCATCCTGGAACCAGCCAGTAAGCTGGCGACCACGCGCTGGTGGCAGGTCACCACCCTGCCCTCGGAGCTGGGAGTGGAGGAGGCCGACCAGGAGGACCTGTATGCGGCGCTGGACTGGTTAGGGCAACGCCAGGCGCCGATCGAGAAAAAGCTGGCCGCTCGACACCTCCGTGAGGACGGCCTGGCGCTGTACGATCTGACCTCCACCTACTTCGAGGGCACCACCTGTTCGCTGGCCAGCCTCGGGTACAATCGGGACGGAAAGCGCGGCAAGCTCCAGATCAACTACGGGTTGCTGACCAACCGCCGCGGGATTCCCGTCTCGGTCTCGGTCTTCGAGGGCAAGACCGGGGACCCGAAAACCCTGCTGCCGGAGGTGGACAAGCTCCGACAGCAGTTCGGGATCGAGCGGCTGGCCCTGGTGGGGGACCGGGGGATGATCACCCACAAACAGATCGATGCCCTGCGCCCGATCGACGGCATCGACTGGATCAGCGCGCTCCGCTCGGAGACCATCCGCAAGCTAGTGGAGGGCGGGGCGATCCAAAGGGGACTCTTCGATGAGCGCAACCTGTTCGAGCTCTCCCATCCGGACCTCCCCGGCGAACGACTCGTCGCCTGTCGGAATCCGGAGCTCGCCCAAAGACGGGCGCGCCACCGCAGCAGCCTGCTGGAGGCCACCACCCGGGAGCTGGAGAAGGTGCGCCGGATGGTCACCGCAGGGCGTCTGCAGGGGCAGGAGCAGATCGGCAAGCGCGTGCGCCAGGTGCTCGGTCAGTACCGGCTGGGCCAACACTATCGGCTGCAGATACGGGAGGACGGTTTCGAGTCTCGAGCCGATGAAGAGGCGATCGCCGCCGAGCTGGCCCAAGCGGCGAGCAAGAGCCCAGAGTTGGCGCAAAGACGACAGCAGCACTACGCCCGTCATCGCCAGGCGATCGACCAACAGCTAGAGCACCTCCGCCAGCGGATCCAGCGGGGGCGTCTGTACGGCAAGGAGCACATCGGGGTTCGGGTGGGAAAGGTGCTCAACAAGTACAAAGTCGGCAAGCACTTCCAACTGCACATCGAGGAGGATCGATTCGACTTCGAGATCGACCCGGAGAAGGTCCAAGCCGAAGCGGCCCTCGACGGTCTCTACGTGGTGCGCACGAGCCTGCCCCAAGAGACGCTCGACGCCGCCCAGACGGTCCTCAGCTACAAACTCCTGGGCAGCGTGGAGCGGGCCTTTCGCTCCTTCAAGACGATGGACCTCAACGTCCGACCCATCCACCACCGCCTGGCCCGCCGGGTCCGGGCCCACATCTTTTTGTGTCTGCTCGCCTACTACGTCCTCTGGCACATGCTCGAGGCATGGCGTCCGCTGCTCTTCGCCGACGAGGATCTGGAAGCGAAGAGGACGCGCGACCCGGTGGCGCCGGCCCGCCGTTCCCAGCAAGCGCTCCGTAAGGTGCACTCCAGAACCCTTGAGGATGGCACCGAGGTGCACAGCTTTCAGACGCTTCTGAAGTTCTTGAGCAGCATCACCCGCAACCTGTGCCGGGTCCGCAGCGCAGCCCCTGAGGCCACCACCTTCGAGATCCTCACCACACCCAGCGCCAAGCAGCAACGCGCCTTTGATCTTCTGGAGACCATTCGAGTGTAGGCAGACCGCTGCAGCCCCTATTGCACGTATCCCTTTGAAATCATGGTACTTTTCTGCTCCCAACAGAAAGGAACTTCAGCTTAAGGGCCAGAGCAGGGCCTGAACCTCCCCTCTGCTTCTCCTGTCACGAACCTGAGCGACCGGGCACTCCGGTGGCGAACTTGGCGACGAGCTCCATGTCCACCTTGCTCTTGACGGTGCGACGATCCAGGTCGAGTCGGCGGGCGGTCTCGACGTAGCTACCGGTTTCCGCAAAAACCAGGGTACAGTAGTTCCGAAGCAGTTCCTCGGCGCTCAGGTTGCCTCGATCGACATCGTGCAGAAACCGCTCGCGCTCCCCCTGCGGCTTCGACCTCACAGGTTGATACCGATGCCGCACGACCAGGTTGCGGACACACTGCTCCAGTTCACGGTAGTTTCCGGGCCAACGATAGTCCGGGCCTAGATTTGTGCGAATCCATGCCTCCGCCTCCTCGGCAAGACCCTCCGCTTCAGAGCCAGCCACCCGCTTTGCCATGAACAGGACCAGCTCCGCCAGAACGTGGGGAGATTCCCTGAGTTGTTCGTGAAGAGAGGGCATGACGATCAAATCAGAGCAGAGACGATAATAGAGATCTTCGCGAAATCCGCCTCCCTGAATCGCCTCAGAGAGATCCCGATTGGTTGCCGCGATCAGCTTCCCTTGGAATGGGCGATCATCTGTCCCACCCACAGGCTGGAAGGTCCGGGTCTCGATCACCCGTAGGAGTTTGACCTGGACAGACGGGTCGAGGTCTCCAATCTCATCAAGGAAGACCGAGCCCTGGGGCGGGCAGAGCTCCAACCAACCTCGTCTCTCCTGCAGGGCACCGGTGAAGGCCCCACGACGATGACCGAAGAGTTCCGACTCGATCAGAGTGGGCGATAGCGCCGCCAGATTGATGGGATGAAAGGAGTCCTGTAGATCAGCCCCAAAGGTTCGACTTCGCTGGTCGAAAGGGATGTAACGCGATAAGGCGATAGCACGGGCCACCAGTTCTTTCCCTGTCCCTGAAGGACCCGTAATCAAGGTGGCAAAATCTCCCATGCGGTCATAGAAGAAGCGGCGATAGCGCCGCATGTCATGGGTGAAGATAGATTGCCAGACAGACGCCCGCAGCCGGGCAGCCGAGAGTGAGCTGCCGATGATGTGCTCGAAGATATGGTAGAAGGCGCGATGAATCTGGAAGAAACCGGCAAACGTGTAACTCGCCTCTCGCTTACCCGGAGAGGGCACTCCCGGAAGCTTGAGATAGTGATCCCAGTCCCGCAAGAAGGAAACGTAGAAGCCCCATCGGCCCCGACTTGTCCGCTTCTTGCCCGAAGTGGGAAAGGTGGCCTCGAAGAAGCTGTGAGTATAGCGGTAGAAAAGTAGATAAAGGACGGCGTTCTGATAGAGGAGCCGGTCTTCCTGGCCAGGGACGACCCCTTTCAACAGGCGCTGCCGCAGCCGGGCGACCAGCGACTCGACGTGCTCGTGAACCCTCCAAGAGTTCGCCCGTGGCTTCTTTGGATCATCAACCTGCATACTCCACACCGGCTCGCCCTCGAGAAACTCCGGACCGAGTACCTCTCGCTCCAGATCAATGCGCTCTGGTAAGAAGGGATTGCAGTGGGCCAGATCCGAAACCGCAACTAGAAAAGATCGTTCCTTCCGGTTGAGAAAAGCCATCTCTGATCCTTCCTTAACAGAAAATGTACATAGATAAGCATCAAATGTCCAGATAGGACGCGCTCTCATTCTGCCTTCAAATCGTTCACTTCTTCTTAAGTAATTTGAAATGAATAGGATAGATACTTTTTCCCCGCGATGGCACGAGAACTGCTAACTAGCCAGGGCAAATGAAGAATTACAAAGCTCTTGTCCTGCTGTTCGCATCGGCTGCCTTCGCCCTCCTTGCGTGTGCGGACTTCCTTCGACCGGCTGCCTCAGAGTCCATCGCACGCGAGGAGATGCTTGGGACCTTCTCGGCTGATACCGCCAACCTCGTGTATCGCTGGAACTCGGAAGATCCGCGATCCGAGAAGGAACGCCGCCTGGCACTGTTCGACTTCATGTACGAGACCTATGACAACTCGACCTGGCTGCCCCAGTCGTTATTTGAACGGAATCGAGTGACGCAGATCGTGACTGGAGACACCGACGACATTGTCAGCAACAGGATCGGAATGGCTCTTTGGCCGGAGAATCGTGCTGTGAAAGCCTACGGGATGGCTCCCCAGACCGATCCAGGCAAGCCACTCGGCTGGACAGTCAACTGTCTGGTTTGCCACTCAGCTGAGATCGATGGCGTCGTCTACCTGGGGGCTGGGAGCAAGGTGTTCGACGAAAAGGCCATTACTGATGCGCTTAGGATACTGACCTCGCGAACCGGTCGATTCGGGCTCTCGCGAAGCTCTTTTGACTACGAGATGGCGGTCTCGGCCAATGACATCATGCGTCGACAGCATCTCGGCGTTATCGCGCCGCCGACACGGGCTCGCTCGACTGCCTTCGCCGCTTCCCACGTGGAACTGGGACTGCGCAGTCACAACGGAGCCGTTCCGAGTGAACAAGAAGTCGGATCACGCGATATCGCCAAGATCCCACCTCTCTGGCATACCGCGGCAAAGTTGCCGTTCGGTCGTTGGTACGTGGATGGGAGCTTCCGGGGCCAGTACGCTCTCATGTCAACCACCATGGAACTGAAGAAGGGTCGCTCCTTCGATGAGATCGAACGGCACGTACTTCCTCGCATCAAGAAGCAGTTCAACGAAGTTGTCCAACATCTGAGACCGCCGAGATATCCCCACTCCATCGACCGAGGCCTCGCCGCCAAAGGGAAAAGACTCTTCTATTCGACTCAGATGGGCTGTCACACCTGTCATGGCACGTATGACGAAGAAGGAAACGTTGAGTGGACGGGGGCTCATGTCGACGTGGGGACGGATAGCGTCCGACTCGAGGTGGTTACAAAGGGGTTCACGGACGCATTCCGGGAGAGCCCACTCGCTGACCACGGAGTACTGCAAAAGAGTGAAGGCTATGCTGCACCTCCCCTCACAGGGGTCTGGGCCAACTTCCCCTACCTCCACAATGGCAGCGTCCCCACTCTCCACCATCTCCTGGGGGCCGAAGCAGAACGGCCGAAAATATTCAGTGTGCTGGCGGCACGCTATTTTGACCGTGAGCGTGTCGGACAGAAGCTCTCCCCGGAAAAGTTCATCCCCCTGAGTGAAGCGGAACTTCTTCTAGAGTTCGAAGGTGATCGGAATTGGTTCAACACGTATCGGACCGGCCACGGAAATCAAGGCCACGATGTCTGGTCAAGGATCAAAACCGACGAAAACCGCAGGGCATTGATTGAGTATCTGAAGACACTTTGAGTGACTCTTGACGGAGTTGTGGAACCATAGACCGAAAGAAAGGAGCCAAAATGTTTACGCTGGTATCCAACCCCTATGCGAAGGCGAAGCCGAGGTTCGACCCCTATTCGGTGGCGAAGCCAATGTTCTGGTTGAGCATCGCGCTCTACCTGGTCGCGTTCGCTCTCCCAGTCGGCAGCGGGCGCTTCGAACAACCCGGATTCCTGGCGTTGACTTACGGACTATTCTTCTGCCTCAACGCTCCTTGGCTATTGGCGGGCTGGCTGGCCAATGGCGTCTACTGGCTTGCGGTCGTTGTCGTTGCGAAGCGGCGTTGGCAGCTGGCGGCGCGTCTTGGAGCGGCCGCTTCGTGCATGGCCCTCAGCGTCTTGCTGGTCGGCGGATTCTCGCGCCTGAACCTGGGCGACTGGGGTCCTGGCTATTGGTCCTGGTCAGGCAGTATGATGCTGCTGACTTGCGCCGCAGTTCTGCTCGTCGCCGCATCCGGTGAGAAGGGTGATCAGAAGAGAACCGGCTAGGCCAGGATCTCCCGAAGGACCTTGCCACCCACGTCGGTCAAGCGGAAATCTCGACCACTGTGCCGGTAGGTGAGGCGTTTGTGATCGAGCCCCAGGAGGTGCAGAACGGTGGCGTGCAGATCGTTGGGGTGGACCGGGTTTTCGGTTGCCTTGAAACCGAAGTCGTCGGTGGAGCCGTAGGCCAGTCCCCCCTTGACTCCTCCTCCCGCCAACAACGTCGTGTAGCCGGGGACGTTGTGATCGCGGCCCTTTCCAATCTTCTCCAAGCCGCTGTTCTGAATCATCAGCGTGCGACCGAACTCACTACCCACAATGATCAGCGTTTCGTCGAAGAGGCCTCTCGATTTCAGGTCCTCGACCAGAGAAGCAATAGGTCCGTCGGCCTGACGAGCCAGTCTGCCGTGGTCCATGATGTCGTCGTGGCTGTCCCAGGGTTGAGATTCGCCATAGAACACTTGCACGATGCGAACTCCGTGTTCCACCAGCCGTAAGGCCATGAGACAACCTCGACCAAAGTCACTCTCACCGTAACGGGATCGGACGGACTCCTTCTCCCTGGTAATGTCGAAAACCCGGGGCGCTTCCGTCTGCATCCGAAAAGCGACCTCCATTGCCTCGATGCTCGACTCCAGAGCCGGCTGCGGTCCCAGCCGCCCTAGGTAGGAGCGGTTCAGGCGCTCGAGCAGCGTCAGCTGCCTCTTCTGATCGTCTGGACCGAGAGTCGCGTTGCGAATGTTCCGAACCAGCTTTTCCGGTTCCGTCTCGTTGTTGTGGATGTGTGCCCCCTGAAGGGAATTGGGCAGAAAACCCGAAGACCAGAGGGGAGGCCCAACCGTCGGATTGCCAGGACAAAGAACCACGAAACCCGGAAGATTCTCGTTCTCCGACCCGAGTCCGTAGGTGATCCAGGAACCCATGGAAGGGTGCCCCGGAAGCTGATGTCCACAGCTCATCAGCAGGAGGGAGGGCTCGTGATTACCGTTGTCCGAGTACATGGAGCGGATCACGCAAAAATCATCAATTGCTGCCCCTACCTGCGGGAATATCTCTGAAACCTGAAGACCACTTTGGCCGCAGCGCTGAAACTGGAACGGCGATCTCATCAAGTTCCCCGACGCCCGGTCGGTCTTGATCTTGGGACCAGGCAGGGGATCGCCGTCGTGCCGGTCGAGCATCGGCTTGGGGTCGAACGTGTCTACCTGGGAAAGCCCGCCGTTTAGAAACAGAAAGATCACGTGCTTGGCCCGGGCAGGAAAATGGGGAGCCCGCGCCGAAAGGGATGTATTGCGAGAGGTGGCTGCCAAAAGACTCGAGAGTCCCACTGAGCCGAAGCCAGCACCCACAAGAGACAAAAGCTCACGTCTATTCATACGAAGGTCCTGTGCCTAACGAGTTTCTCTGATCTTACAGGATTCTCCAGAACCTGTCATCGTGTGGATTCCCCGAGGCGCTCTGTCCAGTAGTCCCGCCCCAGAAGCGCTGGTCTCATTCGAGAAAGAAACTTTGGCACAGCGATCGCCCGAGTCCTTCGAAATTCGCTTGTTCGATATTCTGCGGTTTAGCATTCATCGGTTGTCTTCTCCGGAACCAAGGATAAAGGCCGAATCACAAACCGCAGAACTCCGAAGGCGGGGGCAGTGAGGAAGTTTCAGGTTAGATATAGTTAGCCCGCATTTCTCATCGCCGGTCTACTACGTCGCCGCAATCATCCGCCCTGGCTGTGTTTCGCTCGGTCGGCCTCCTCGACGTACTGTACAAGTACGACTGCGGAGGCCTCGGTCGCAAGCCTTGCCAGGACGGCCCTTGCGGCGCCTCGCTACGGCAGGCGATGAGAAATGCGGGTTAGTGCTCCACCCGGTTCACGGAACCGAGCTGAACTCACTGGAGGCGAGGAGGACCTGGGCGTATTTGGACCAGGCTCCCTCTGCCTTCTGAAGATAGTCCAGTCCCAGCTGGACCTCGGCGGCTGAGGGTGGGCGACCGTAGAGCATGGCGTAGGCGCGCTGGATTCGCGGCTGGATCCCGTCTGGGGCCTCCTCCTTGAGGCGTTCTGCCAAGGCTGCGGCCTGATCCATTACGAAACTGCTGTTGAGAAAATAGAGCCTCTGCATAGGACCGACTGTGATGCTCCGCCTGGCGCTGTGACTGTTGGGGTCGGGGAAATCAAACATTGCCAGGGTTGGGTTGGGCTTGGTGCGACTCACGACTGTGTAAAGGGTACGGCGCCGATAGTCGTCGCTCAAGGGAGCTGACGGACCGCCCAGGGTTCGATCCAGCTTTCCGGAAACCGCAAGAATGGTGTCACGTAAGGCCTCGGCGTCGAGCCTCTGGATCAGGTTTGCCCGCCAGAGCAGACGGTTGTCCGGATCCTTCGCGGCGTTTTCTTCCTGGTGTTGCGAACTCAAAGCATAGGTCGCGGAAAGCATGATCTCCCGGTGAAGAGCCTTGATCGACCAGCCGCTCTGGACGAATCGTGCCGCCAGATAATCCAACAACCTGGGATGGCTTGCCTTTGCTCCCAGCCGGCCTAGATTGCTGGGAGTGCGGACAATTCCCTGCCCGAAATGATGCTGCCAGACGCGATTGGCCATGACCCGAGCCGTCAACGGATTCTCCGGGCTGGCGATGGCTTGGGCCAATTCTAGACGCCCACTGCCCTGACTGAAGTTTCTCGGCACCCCTTCGCTGAGGACGTGTAGAAATCGCCTGGGGGCTACTTTGCCAAGGTTGTCCTTGTCACCGCGGATGGCGATGCGGAGGTCCTCGGGCTTCTCCAGATCCCGGTAGCCGTGCAGGAAGGGATAGGGTTCGGGCATGGCCTCTTCCAGCTGCTTGAGCTCCCCCCGCATCCGGTCCAGGTGCTTCTTCCATTCCCCGGTCAGAAAGCGGTCGATCTCCAGACCTTCCTCGGAGCCGTAGTACACCACTCCGCCCTCGAACCTGAAGCTTCCCCTGGGATGCGGCTCTGCGGCTAGGTCCCTCCACAGATACCACTTTTGGAGATCGAGGAACTCAAGATTGGCATACTGGCGGGTACCCATGTCGGCGGCCCCCTTGGCACCTCCCAGCTTGACGTAGTTACGGTCTTCCAGCTCCTTCTTTTCACGGTCTATAGTGAGGACAATCTCCTGAAACCGAGCCGCCAGATCTGTGGCTTCTTCCAGGGAACCCCCTCGCGCCAACATCGCTTGCCAGTCTTTAAGATAGGGATGTTCCTTCTCGGCCTGGCTCAGGTATTTGATCCAGCGATCCACGACCTCGGTATCGAGCTGAGCTTCTTCGGCAGCAGCAAGGGCGGAAGGTTGTTGCCCGCGAATCACCTTCAAGGCAGCAACCATATAGGAAGAGGTCTGCTCCAGCAGAATGTCTGCCAGCTGTTCCGTCTGAGATTTGATGAATTTCTGGATGGCACCTTTCTTGTCTGAGACCTTCTCCTCGGCCTTCTTGTAGATCTCGACGACCTGCTCTTCAACCAGCGGATATTCCCAAACCTCGCTGCTGGCGAAGACGCCTTTTAGGGAGTAGAAGTCCTGGGTAGGTATAGGATCGTATTTGTGGTCGTGGCAGCGGGCACAGCCTACGGTAAGAGCCATGAAACTCCTCGCCGTGACGTCGACCAGATCGTCCTGGCTGGGAGCGAGCACCAGAAAAGCCAGACCGGCAAGCAGTTCCTCTTGCTCTTCGGATGGCAGCAGGTCGGCCGCCAACTGAGCTTTTATGAATTTATCGTATGGCAAGTCCTGGTTGAAGGCCTGGACGACCCAGTCCCGATAACGGTGTGCGTTGGGATAGGGCGTATCTTCTCTTGCTCCAATCCGGCCATCTGAATAGCGGGCCAGATCCAGCCAATAACGTCCCCACCGCTCTCCATAGTGGAGCGAAGAAAGGAGCCGGTCGACTACCCTGCCGAAGGCCTCTGGTGAGTCATCGTCGGCGAGGAACGCCTCCACCTCTTCGGGAGAGGGCGGCAGACCAGTGAGATCGAAGCTAGCCCTTCGGATCAGGGTCCTCTTGCCGGCCGCGGCTACTGGCTCAAGACCCTCCTGTTCGAGCTTCGCCAGAATGAAATGATCGACCGGGCTCCTGGGCCAACTACGGTCTCCTACTTCAGGCAGCGAAGACTCGTGAAAGGGTTGAAAAGACCAGAAAGCGCGGTGCTCGGGTGGGACGACGTGGCTAGCGGTCTCGGCGGCGGGTAAAAGGTCTTCCTCGGTCTCCGGCCAGACGGCACCGGCATCAATCCAGGCTTTCAGATCTTCGATCTGGTTGTCGGCCAGTTTGCCCTGAGGAGGCATGCTCAGCCGCTCGTGAGTCTGGGAAACGGCCTGGGTCAGCAGACTCCCGGCCGAATTCCCGGGCAGCACGGCAGGTCCCGAGTTGCCGCCGCGGCGTAGCCCTTCACCTGAATCCACTTGAAGGCCCCCTTTTCTAGCACTGGTGTGGCAGGCGTAGCAGTTCTCGGCCAGCAGCGGCCGGATCCGCATTTCGAAGAACTCGACTGTCGCAGCATCAGAGCCGAATGAGGCCAAGGACGTTGACGCCAGCACGGCGCAGGCTGCCAGGCAAGTACGGCAATCCATAGCTTGAGAATGTAAGTTAGCAGCGACCTCACTGTCAATCGGATCCGCAGCGGTTCCGAGTGGAGTGAGAAGGAGGACTACGTGGTGCCGCCGAATGGATAGGGTCCGCACACCCACCTTTGTCTGTAAGGAAGCTATGGAACTGAGCTGCCCCGCAGCCGCGTTTTACCGCTCCAGCACCAAGTGGAAGACTGGCGACACCTTTCAGGAAGCCTTCGAGATCTGGGCGCTCGCGGAACGTTTGTTCACAATGTCCAGAGCCGCCACTCGGTAGGCCTCGGCGAGCGTGGGAAAATTAAAGATGTTGTCTGCGAAGAAATCTACGTCACAGCTATTGAGGAGTCCCATTTGACCCAGGTGGATCAGCTCGGTTGCGCCCTCACCCACAATGTGGACACCGAGCAATCGTTCACCCTGGGGGTCGGCTACCAGCTTCAGGAAACCCACCGTCAGACCTGAAATCTGTCCCCGAGCCACCTCATCGAATCGTGCCCGACCGACCAGGGCGCCGCCGAAACGATCGGCTGCCTGCTGCTCTGTGATCCCCACGGCGGCCATTTCGGGGATCGTGTAGATGCCCATCGGGATCGCTTCATCTTTGCTGTCTTTCCCCAACCCAAGGGCATGAAGGACGGCGCGCCGACCCTGCTCCATCGCCGAGGAAGCCAACCCGGGAGGCCCGGCAACGTCTCCAACGGCGTAGATATGGGAAACGGATGTTCTGCAGCAAGGGTCGACCTCAAGGCCTCCTCGGGAGTTCACCTCAAGACCGGCACTTTCTACATTGAGACAGTCCAGGTTGGCCTGACGCCCTATGGCTACCAACATCTTTTCGCTCTCGATTCTCTCTCCATCAGTCAGCTCGACAGTCACTCTTGAGACTCCGTCCCAACCGACTTCGCTGATTCGGCGCTTGCTCAGGTAGCGACCACCACTCCCCCGAAAGCTTTTCAAAAACTCTTCCGTCATTTCAGGATCCAGGAAATTGAGGGGGCGATCCGATCGATCGATGACCGTGACCTGGACTCCCAGGAGTAGGAAGATCGAGGCATATTCGCAAGCAATGACGCCACCGCCCAGAACCGTTAACGAACCGGGAAGATAGTTCATGGACAGTATCGAATCACTGTCCAGGATATATTGGTGGTCGACCGGAATTTCGGGGGGGATGCGCGGCCTGGATCCTGTGGCGATCACAAAGACGTCGGCGCTGAGGCACTGGGTCGACCCCTTCGGAGACATCACCTCCACGGCTCCTTCCGAAACGAAGCGGGCCCGGCCTAGATAGCGCTCGATCTGGTTTCGCTCCAGATGACGACGCATGAAACCCACATGGGACTCGATGACTTGATGCATCCGCCCAATCAGGTGGGTCACCCTGAGATTCTCTTTAAGCTTGCACTCCAAGATCGTGCTGGTTCGCTGATAGCGGTCCAGCTGCAGCGCATTCTCCCTGAGGGTCTTGCTGGGTATCGTACCGGTATGAACACAGGCCCCCCCCACCTCTCGGTCGCGCTCGACGACGGCTACACGCTTGCCCGCCTTGGCTCCCTGAACTGCTGCCTTCTGACCGGCCGGTCCGCTGCCGATGACCAGAATGTCGTAGTGGTTTGAGGAATTCATAGCTGCATGGATTCGACGGCTTCGAGAATCGATTCATTCTTGGAAAGCAAAGAGTCCACATCGTCCGGATAGAGATTCAGGTCCACAAATACCGGATGAGCGCGCAGCACATCCTCGTCAGACGTCTCATCGAGTAGATGATCTGAGAGAAGATCGGCGACGCAGACTAACTTGGCCTCATCGGGATATTCGACGGCATCCTGATAACAATCCCGGCAGGCAATCGCTTCCTGCACCTGTTGAGGCAATCCCCACTCCCGGGCCATCCGGGCGCCGACGCTGCTCCCGAACTCCTCCATGAGGAGAACGGCAATCTCAGCTTCGAGTTCCCAGCCCAGCGACTTCTCGACGGCCTGGACTGCCTCCAAGACAACTGGCTTACCGATATCGTGGAGCAGCCCGCACAAGAACGCCGTCTCGGCATTAAGTCGCAGCAGGCGCGCGGCCTCCTGGGCACAAAAGGCTGCTGCCACCGAGTGGTTCCAGAGTTTCTGGAGTTCGGCCTTCTTCCCGTCAAGCCGAAAGAGTCGACCGCCGACCGCAACTGCAAGCGCAATCTCGGCGATCCGCTCGAATCCCAGCCGGGCCACGGCCTGGTGCAGGGAAACTATCTGTGAGTTCCAACCATAGGCCGCGGAGTTGCCCACCTTCAGCACGTGACTGACAAGGGACTGGTCCGAATGGATGACTCCGGCCAACTCAGCAGCGCGAGTGTCTTGACTGCGGGCTAGAGACAGAACCCGCCCCGCAACGGCTGGCAACAGGGGCAGCTCGAGCGTCTTGTCATCCAGGTGGGACGAGACAGCACTTCGGATTGCCTCCAGGCGTAGACCGGCCGGAGGCCGAGGCAAATAGTCTTGAAGGCCCTGTTCCTGCATGAGTTCTCATTGACTTCTTCGGCCTCACCCAGACGGTACTTTAGTTTGATTACAGGAATATGGTGATACTCAGACTGGGCGGCTTTCGGTTTCGTCTTCAGGGACAACCGGGACGGACGCATTCATCCCGAGGGCCGCGATCCCCCCAATCAGGAACGCCGCCGCGCAAGTGAGAAAGGCGAGATTCCAGTTCCGGTTGATCCCCTCACCGACCATCCACGCCAACATTGCCGGCAGCTTCCATTCGGAGCTGCTGGAGACGATCCAGATCAGGAGAGGTGGGGTCACGGCGGCACCCAGATTCCCCCACATGTTGCCCCAACCGAGCACGGACCCGACATAGCGTCCACCGACATCTTGCATGAATGCCCAGACGGATCCGGTCCCCATATCGGTGGAAAACGCGACCACCGAAAAAGCGGCGACTGCCATCCAGGGCGAAGGCTCAAAAAGACAGATCAGATAGGCCGACATCGCCAAGAACCGCGAAAGGGATATGGGTAGAGCCCTTCCCCAACGAAGCCCCAGCGGCTTGACCATGAAGTCGGTGAGCCTCCCCCCCAGCAACATCCCCGCCCAGCCCACGACCAACGGAATGAAGGCCATCAAGCCCCTTTGTTCCACTGGCACCTGGTGTACGGTCGCCAGGTAGCGCGGCAGCCAGGTGACGAGAAAGACCCAGCCAACATTGGTGCACCACTGCATCAAACAGTTGAGCCACATACTACCGCTGGTCAGTAATCGGCTGATGGGTACTCGACCGACCGCGCCTCCAGGAC
The DNA here is from genome assembly GCA_965218775.1 of Acidobacteriota bacterium. Taxonomy (GTDB): domain Bacteria; phylum Acidobacteriota; class UBA6911; order RPQK01; family JAJDTT01; genus CAUZIZ01. The sequence continues at coordinate 857,936 of CBDCLS010000004.1, forward strand.
TACTAGCGCCAGCCGGCCGGCCGCTCTGGATCAACTCGATCTCCCGGGAATTGCACGCTTGGTGATCGGCGGGCCGATCGCGAACAACCCACCAGAACCAGAGGGCGATGAGGAAACCGATTGCTCCATAGCAGAGCATGACGTAGCGCCAGCCGCCCCCGTAGACTTTTTTGATCGATTCCGGATAGATCACCTCCAGGATCAGGCGGTTGAGTCGTTGGATCTGGGGGTCCCCGAGCTGTCGCGGCTCAGCTTGTAACAGCGACTTGGCCTCCCGAGATAGAGGTAGCCCCCTGGCGTCCTCGACTGTAAACAGATCGTGTCGCTTTATCTGTTCGCTCAGGGCGGCGGCAATTGCGGAAGCATCGATATCCACCGTCGAGGCGCCTTCTGGCGATACCCGTCCAGCAACGGGACGCGCCGTCCTTTTGAGCAACCGCCCGTATGCAATCGCTCCTTTTTCAACCGATGCGGCGGCTTCTTCCGAGAACCGGGTAGCCAGCTCTTCACCCGTTCGGGCCGCGAGGTCCTTTGCGTCGATTTGTTCAGGTGAATTGGAGGGATCTCTTCCGTATTGCATCTCGTAGCAGAGACGCGGAACATTCAGCAGATCGGTAGTTTGAATGAGGGAGGACGTCGATTGGGGAACAAATTGAACGATAAGCAACGCGGTGAGTAGCGGTGCCAGCGCCCCACCCATTCTTCCGCCGAATGCGATGATGCTGCTCGCCGATCCGCGACCCGAGAATGGGATCCACTTGCTGACCAGATTGGCGCTGGTTGGATAAGCTCCAGCCTGGCCTAAGCCGAATCCGAATCGCATCCCCAGGAGTGCGCTGAAGACGCCCGCTGCCCCTGTCAATCCCGTGAACAGGGACCACAGGAGAATGTAGATGCTCAGCATCACTCGGGCGCCGAACCGATCAGCCAACCACCCACAGGGAACCTGACCCAGTGCATAGGTCCAGAAGAAAGCGCTCAACATCCACCCCACCTGAGTATCCGTTAGACCGAGGTCTTCCTTGATGAAGACTTCGGCAAAGGAAATGCAGAAGCGGTCGAGGTAGAGCAGAACCGACATCAGAGTGGTCACGGCAACTACCCGGTAACGAATATGGCTAGCAGGCACGTCGGCCAATTCTGGGACAGTCCGTCCTTGGCGTAAAGGGTTTGGGAGTTCTGCTTGCTTTGTTTCTGTTGAAGTCGAGACAGACCCTTGCCTCACAAGACACCCCTCGCTCACGCTTCAGGCTTCTTGTGCCCTTGACTGCAGGTCAAGAGGTCCTTCCTTCGGTGTTCGCTTGTTCGATATTCTGCGGTTTTTCATTGAACTGTTGAAGGCCAACGGATTCGGATCGAGATACTTCGGCGTATCTAACGCTTGCTCTTCGTCCGCTCAAGGAGGCGCAGGGTCTGATAATCGTCGAAGTGGAATTCCCTTAGAAGTTGATAGGTCCGGGCCGCCGATCCTGACTCAGCAGGGGCTTCAAGTGACCAGGCGGGCGTGTGCAGCAGAACCAAGTCTGGACGTTTGTGCATCCACCAGCCTAGTTTCCCGGCGCCCAGCTCTTCGACCTGCTGGTGAAGCAACCCACCCATGTCGACCATCGTGCGGCGCGAATGATAGCCCAGGGTGCCGATCTCGGCGGCCGCCAAAGTCCAGTCTTCCGGGGTTTCTCTGACGATCCATTCGGCAACAGTGCGATAGGCCCCGACGCGAGGCTCGAGCGGGTCAAGAATCGAGTAATGATAGAGGTTCCAGCCAATTCCCAAGAGAGCCACGAGACCCACTACAGGGCTGAGAATGCGCCTGGCGAGAACGGGGCCGTCCAGACTCCGCTGAAGTGCTCCACCCATGCAGAAGATGATCGAGAGCACAACCGGCAGCGCGTACCAATGGTAGGCCGGGACACCGAGACTCGAGTAGGCGGCCAGGTGCAGGGCACCCCAGATCGGAATCACCAGGGCTAGCCGGTATCCCTCAGCATCTGCCCATCTTCCCGCACCGCCGAGCCCTCGACCAGGTTGCGCGCGAGCAGCCATCAGAAGAAAGCCGGCGAGCGCAAGTGGCAGTCCGAGCCCCAGGAAGATTGGGTGGTATACATCTGAAAAGACCTGCATCACTCCTCTAACAAAAAGGGGCAGCGGCGAAAAAGCTTCTGGTAATGTTGTCTCCCAACCGCCGGAGCTGCCCTGGGCCATCTTGGCGGCCAGAGTGTTCGGCACCAGGGAGCCAAAGTAGAGAGCAGAGAAGAGCAGCCAAGGGACGATGAGTATCAGGGCCACGAGTATTGCCCGCCAGGGAAAGACGCGGTTCTTGAGCCCGTGATGGAACAGCAGCAATCCGCTTAAGAGGATCCCATCCGGGCGAGTCAACCCCATAAGTCCCAATGCAACGCCCAGCAATATCGACTGGTTCCTACTCTCCGCCCGGAAAGCCAGCAGGGACCAGAAGATCAAGAGGTGTAGCTCCAGCCCGGTGGAGAGCCCGAAAATCGGATCGGACACGAAGAGCAGCGTGGTCAGAAAGGCTACGGCAGAGGACATCCATTGACGAGCTATCCCATACAACAGCACTCCGCATCCCAGCCAAGCCGCTGCATCGAGAAGGTGAGCCACCGTCGGCGCCTTGCCCAACACCCACGTACCAGCCGCCAGGAGCAGAGTCCAGAGGGCGGATGTCGAGGCGTTGGTTCTTTCGCCCGGGTTGAAGACCCAACCACGGCCTTCAGCCAGGTTTTCCGCAATCCGGTAGACGATGGCGGCGTCATCGAAATGGAAGTGCCAAAGCCGCAGCGACAGCAGCGCGATCACGGCCATCAAGACTGCAATCAGCAAAGAGTCCCTTCCAGATATGGGGTCTTTATAAACAGCGCGGCTCTGAGGTACCCTGGTCGAAGGAGAGCTGAGGTCCTTATTTTTTGAAAGAGAAGGTGCCATGAAACTTGGGTATTTCACCATGCCGCTGCACCCGCCAGGGTCGGACTTTACCTGGACATTGGAAAGCGACCTGGAGCAGATCATCACTCTGGACGAACTGGGTTTTCAGGAGGTGTGGCTGGGAGAACACTTCACCAGCGTCTGGGAGAACATACCCGCTCCCGATCTGCTGCTGGCCAGTGCCATTCCCCAAACCCAAAACATCACCCTGGGCATTGGCGTCAACTGTATGCCCAACCACAATCCCTTCGTCCTGGCCTGCCGCATCGCTCAATTGGACCACATGTGCCACGGGCGATTCCATTGGGGCATCGGATCGGGAGGATTCCCGGGAGATTTCGAGGTCTTCGGCTTTGATCCAAAGGAGGGTGAGCAACGGGGAATGACGCGGGATGCGGTCGACCTGATCCTCGAGCTGTGGAGAGATCCCCGTCCCGGACTCTACAAACACAAATATTGGGAGTTCACCATCCCCGAACCGGATTCGAAAATCGGCATTGATTTCCACCTCGAACCCTATCAGAAACCTCATCCACCCATCGGGGTCGCCGGGGTGTCGGTCAAATCAGGCACACTGGTTCGCGCAGGGGAACGGGGCTGGATTCCGATGAGCATCAACATTGTTCCGACGCGAGTTCTCAAATCCCATTGGGAGGCTGTAGAAGAGGGGGCCAAGAAGGCTGGCAGGACTGCCGACCGAGCCCAATGGCGAGTTGCCCGAAACGTATTCGTGGCGGAGTCGACCGAGGAAGCCAGAAAACACGCGCTCGAGGGGACCCTGGGTCGAGATTTTCGGGACTACTTTCTGCACCTGCTGCCCATGTGCAAGATGCTCGACCTGATGAAAACCGATCCCGAAATGCCCGACTCTGATGTGACGCTTGAATACTTAATGGACAACGTCTGGGTGGTGGGCAGTCCCGACGATGTGGTTGAGCAGTTGGAGCAGCTCTACGAGGAACTCGGTGGCTTCGGAGTGCTGCTGGCGATGGGACATGAATGGGAGCCAAAGCAGCAGTGGCTGAACTCCATGAAGCTGTTGCAGAAAGAGGTCCTGCCCAGGCTGTCTTTCAACTCGGGCAACTGAATCAAGAGCTGGTCCACGCTTTCGACCCCAAGGAATCGATATGATCAAAGCCAAGCCTGAGGAACTGAAACAACTCGTCTCCGCCATCTTCACCTCTACCGGCTCCAACCCCGAAGAAGCCGAAAGCCTGGGTGATCACCTGGTCGGGGCGAATTTAGCTGGACACGACTCCCATGGAGTCATACGAACTCCGATCTATGTCGAGTGGCAGCGCGATGGGAAGATCGTCCCCAATCGAAAGATTGAGGTCTACTTCGAAACCGAAACCATGGCCTTCGCGGACGGTGGACAGGGCTTTGGACAGGCATTGGGCAAGCAGGTCGTGGAACTGGGAATCGAGAAGTGTCGCAAACATGGTGTGGCCATGATTGGTGTACGCAACTGCGGCCATCTCGGACGCATCGGACACTGGGCGGAAATGTCGGTGAAAGCCGGACTGATCTCGATGCACTTCGTCACTACAAGCGGTCTTGGGATGCATGTGGTGCCCACTGGTGGAATCGATAAGCGGCTCTCTGTGAACCCAGTAGCGGTGGGTATTCCCGACGAGGGTGGCAGCCCGATTCTCTTCGACATCGCTGCAGCTGCCTCGGCGGAGGGGAAACTGAAGGTTGCCCGCAACAAAGGCCTGCCCGTACCCGACAACACCATCATTGACGCGAAGGGCCAACCCACCAACGATCCAAACGACTTCTACGGCCCGCCTTCGGGCGCGATCCTTCCTTTCGGAGGGCACAAAGGCTACGGGTTATGCCTGGTAGCCGAGCTCCTGGCCGGAGCCGTCACGGGCAATGGCTGCAGCCGAGAAGGAGTCAAGCGGCTGGAGCAGGGCATGCTATCGATTTTCCTGAATCCTACGGCTGCCCAATCCGGCGATTCGTTCGCTCAAGAGGTGCGTCGCTACGTTGATTTCGTCAAAACCTCACGACCAACAGATCCAGAGGGCGAAGTCCTGGTTCCGGGAGAAGTCGAAGCACGCATGCGCGAGAAGCGAAATTCGGAAGGCATCGATCTGGACGACAAAACCTGGGGCCAGTTGGTGGACACGGCCGTCTCCTGCGGGGTTTCACAAGCTTTGATAGAGGCTGTTGCCAAGTGAATGGTCGATCCTGCGGTGGGATTGATCCACCGCCTGGACGCCTCACTACTTATTGAAGTAGACTCGGCAAAACGGGATCGCCATCTACCGTGTGCAAGAACTTTGCTCTTCTCTATGCCCTGGCGGTGGCTGGGGTATTCCCTTCTTCAATCACTTGGGCCAAAGCGTCTACACCCGAGAAAGCTCCGCCGACACTTAACTCGGTATTCCCGCTGGGGGGCGCCCAGGGTTCTCACTTTCCTGCGACTGTGCGTGGTCAAAATCTTGATGCGGCTCATCACGTCTGGTTCGATTGTCAGGACCTCTCGGCAGAGATAGAGGCGATCAAGGAAATCGAGCTAGACGACGAGGAAGAACAATACCTACCGGCAGCACCGGAAGCCGAAAAGCTTGAACAGAAGCTTTATGAGCTGCGACTGAGAGTCCTCATCGCTGCCAATGCCCGGCTGGGAGCACACGAGATGCGGTTGGTGACACCCCTAGGGGCCACTGGCACGCTCCTGTTGCTGGTCAGTTCCGAGCCTGTTGTCCTGGAAACAGACCAACCTCACACGATTCTTGCTGAAGCCCAACATCTGAGGCTCCCTGCGGTTGTAAATGCCAGGCTGGCAGAGTCTGGGGAAGTCGACTACTACTCCTTCGATGTCGCGGCAGGCCAAGGGCTCCAACTGGAAGTACGAACCACCTATTTTCCGGATCTAACCGAATCTGGCGACCCTCAGCTGGTTCTCTTCAAGCCGGGTGGAAGTTGGTTCGACCCCCATAGGGGCGTTCGCCTTGAAGTGACTGACCTGTGGCGCCCGCCACCCGGAGAGTCCGCTCAAATCACGTATCATCGTCTGCCCCGAGTACGCCGGGTGTTTCAGGAGTCGGGTCGGTATGTGGCCAGGGTAGACACAGTCGGCGGCCAGAGTGGCCCAGACTATTCCTACCAGCTGAGAATCTTCGAGGTTGATCGCACCGAGAGACCGAACCAGGAGCGCTGGGGGCCCCTCTTCACGGCTCACACGGGTAGCAAGGTGGAATGGTCCGGACACGATTTCAGCGATCCTCTGGGAACCAACCGACTCGACCTTCTATGGGCTCGAAGTGCTTCGCCTGCTCCTTTTCCGGGCCTGATCAAGGTCGTGACCGAAAACGAACCCAATGACCTCGAGAATCGAGCGCTGAAGATTCCGGTCCCGACAATCCTGCAGTGTGCCATCGACGTGCCCGACGACGTCGACTGGTTCCAGTTTCAGGCCGAGTCCGGAGATCGGCTGGCCTTCGAGATCGAGACTCCCTACCTGCCACCCCCGTTCTTCAATCCGCGGTTCGCGCTGTTCGATTCAGATGGGAGAGAGCTAGCCAACAACGTCTATCGCGAACTCGGCGGCGATGGCGATGATTGGATCAAGACCCTGGCCCCCAAGATTCTCTATGCGTTTGATTCAGCCGGTGACTTTCTCATCCAAGTACGCGATTTGACCTCGCGGGTGGGAGGCGAGGAATTCAGCTACCGGCTGGTTGTCCGCCCACAAGTGTCCCACGTCGGGAAGGTAGTGGCCGAAAAGGTCGACCGAATACATCTCGCTTCAGGCAAGAGCAAAAGCGTCGGGGTAACGGTTGAGCTGGAAGAGGGCTTTGAAGGTGACGTGGCGTTGAGCATCGAAAATCTGCCGCCCGGAGTCAGCGCCGTGCCGGCACTAAGGGCTGCGGATAAGAGTCGTCGCCCGTCTGGCAAGCGGGGCGGCCAACTTAACCGGGCGCGCCACTTCCCCCGACTAAGTTCGCTGGCTATCATGTTTATCGCAAGCGGCAATGGTCCGGCCACGACCTTGCCACAACCGATAACTATCGTGGCCCGACCGATCTTGGAGGGAAAGATCGGCGATGCCCTTCGGGCTCAGACTATCTTCCTGACAAGGGAAATAGATGAAGCCCAGGTAGCGAAGAGGGACGAATCCCGATGATGTTCTGGATTACTATCTTGATCCTCCTATCCGGCACCTCCCTTGCTCGTGAGCCCTTGCCCACGAAGTCCCCCAGCTTCGAGCGTCACGTCGTCAGTATCCTTACCAAACACGGCTGCAACGCCAGCAATTGCCACGGCGGAGTCAAGGGACGAGGAGGGATGAAGCTCTCCCTCGATGGCCTCAATCCGGGCGAAGACTATCGCTGGATCGTTAAAGGAGGAACCTATCAGGTACTCAGCCCGGAAGCGCTTCCGCCCATTGCCCCCCGGGTCAACCTGCAAGAGCCGGAGCAGAGTCTCCTGCTACTCAAACCGACTGCAAGCCTGCCTCACGAAGGCGGTCAGCGTTTCTCCACCGACACTGCCGATTACGAAACCATCCTGGATTGGGTACGCGCGGGTGCCCCCTATGGTGATCCCATAGTGCCGAATCTGCAGAGCATCGAGGCCACTCCTGCCGAGATCGTGATCGAGCCTGGGCAGACCCGCAGGCTCAAGGTAGTCGCCAGGTCCGCCGATCGGAGCGAAGACATCACCCGGGAAGTCCGCTACCAACCCTTGGATTCCACGGTCGCAGCGGTGACTCCTGAAGGCGTCGTCAAAGCACTCCAGTAGGGAGAGACGGCTGTCATTCTCCGCTGGGTTGGCAGATTCGCCCACGTGCGAGTAGGGGTCCGGGCCCAGTCGGCTGCCGAATACGCCCCGTTGTCTCGCAACAATCTCATTGACGAGTACGTTTTCGACAAGCTGCGACGACTCCGGATTCACCCCTCCGAACAATCGAGTGACCACGAGTTTCTGCGACGGGTCTGCCTGGACCTGACTGGCACCCTTCCTCCGCCCCACCGGGTGCGCGAGTTTGTCGACAGCACCGACCCCAGGAAGCGTGAAAAGCTCGTCGACACACTGCTCGAATCGCCCGAGTTCGTCGACTTCTGGGTCTTTCGCTTCTCCGATCTGTTCCGGGTAAGAGGCTCCTACGGTTGGATCTTGCCCTTCTGGGAGTGGGTCCGGCAGAGCGTCGCCACCAACAAACCCTACGATCAAATGGCTCGTGAGGCGATTGCGGTTCAGGGCTACGGCGGACCGGCCCACAAGCACATGGTGGGCACCAACAAACCCTACCCCGTAGAACAGATTCTCAACGAGACGCTCCGAGTCTTCATGGGTCGCCGTCTAGACTGTGCCCAGTGCCATAACCATCCCTCTGACCGCTGGACGCAGAACCAGTACTGGGGACTCGCTGCCTTCTTTGGCCGCATGACCAACACCGGATGGAACCACGATAACGTGGTCTTCGATGACGCCAACGGACACGAAGTAGACTACGTCGAAAACGACCCTGAGTTGAGATTCCGTGAGGTGATTCACCCACGCGACAAGCGACTGGTTTCGCCGGCTTTCCTGGATGGAACGCTCTTGCCCGGCGATCGCGGTCAAGACCCACGGATGGAATTGGCCCGATGGATGACATCACATCCCTATTTCGCCGAGGCCGCGGCAAACCGGATCTGGAGTTACTTCTTTGGGCGCGGCCTGGTCGACCCCGTCGACGATTTTCGCCTGGGCAACCCGCCGACTCATCCCCGACTCCTGGAGGCCCTGGCCAGCAGCCTTCGAGGACAGGACTACGACCTGAAGCATTTGATGCGCCTGATCGTGACTTCCCGGACCTACCAACTATCCAGCCGGAAAAACCCAGGCAACCGTCAAGACCGGATTAACTACTCCCATGCACTGCCCCGTCCCCTGGAGCCGGCCGTGCTCCTAGACGCCATTTCCCAGGTGACCGGCGTACCCGAAGTCTTCGGCAAGATGCCGGTGGGAACCAAGGCCATAGAGCTACGCTTCCCCAGCGAGTCTGCCTTCTTGGATATCTTCGGGACACCGCAGCGAGACGTGGTTCCGGAACCAGGTGGCAAACCCAGTCTGGGACAGGCACTTCACATGTTCGCCGGTGCAACCTTCAACCAGAAACTCTCGAAGAAAGGTGGTTTCATCGCGCGGATTGTTGAAAGCGATATCAGCAATCGGGAGATCATCGAACAACTGCACCTGGCGACCCTGGCGCGCTTTCCGACTCCTAGAGAACTGGCCGGACATGAGACATTGTTCGGTGGGCGGCCTCGTAAGGAGGCGGCCGAGGACCTGCTTTGGGCCCTCCTGACCGCCCGGGAATTCTCTGAGAATCACTAGGATCCGAGAATGAAAGCCCGAGAATGACAGCGAATCTGAGTGGTTTGAATCACACTTCACCCCTCTGGACCCGGCGCACGCTCTTGAGGGTCGGTTCACTGGGGTTCATGGGTCTGTCGCTGAGCAGGTATCTGCGGCTCCAGCACGCCCTGGCGCGGTCCGCCAAGGCAGCCGAGCCCAAGGCTCAGTCAGTTATCCTGCTGTGGTTGAACGGCGGTCCCAGCCAAGTCGATACCTGGGATCCAAAGAGCAACAGCTCCTTCAAGGCTATCTCGACCAACGTGCCCGGTATCCAGATTTCGGAGTTGCTGCCACGAATGTCCCGGCACATGGACAAGTTGGCGATTATTCGCAGCATGAAGACCGAGGAAAACAACCACGGACTCGCGCACCACTATTTCCTCACCGGGCATCGCCCCAGCCCGGCGATGAACTTTCCCTCTCTCGGCTCCATGGTCTCGAACGAACTAGCTCAGCGGAACGGGATCCCACCTCATGTCATGGTGCCCAGCATCGGACCAAGCTTCATACGTTACTTTCGGGCGCATATGCTGGGAGCCCGCTACGACCCGATGGAGCTGCCCGACCCCAGTCAGAAAGACTTCAAGGTACCTGACTTGAGCCTGCCGGAGTCAGTCAGCGTCGAGCGGCTGGGGAGTCGTCGTGACGCCGCCAGGCTGGTCGATTCTTTATACCGGGAACAGGTGCGCAGCGCCGAGCACTCCGACCTGGATGAATTCCAGAGGCAGGCACTCGAGATGATTCTTTCTCCTGCTGTGCGCGAGGCGTTCGATCTCTCCCGTGAACCCGAGAAACTGAAGGATGCCTACGGCCGCGACAAGGTGGGACAGAGTGCGCTTATCGCCCGGCGGCTTATCGAAGCGGGCAGCCGCTTCGTCACAGTGGTCGACTACAAACGGGAGGAAACCGGGAGGGACTGGGACACCCACGGGGACAATGATGAGCAACATCGCGACGTCCTGGTTCCAGGAACGGACCGGGTGCTCTCGACGTTGCTGGCGGATCTGGACGCCCGAGGTTTACTCTCCTCCACAATCGTGATCGCGACCGGAGAGTTTGGTCGAACACCCGACATCAATCCGGCGGGAGGACGGGATCACTGGAATCATTGTTGGTCATTGGTATTGGGTGGAGGCGGAATCCCGGGCGGGTTGGTGGTGGGCGAAAGCGACGAGCGCGGGGCCTACGTCAAGGATCGGGTGGTCACGATCGGGGACCTTTTCGCCACCCTCTACAAAGCCTTGGGAATCGATTGGACCAAGGAGATCATGCACCCGATCGGCCGTCCCTTGAAGATCGCCAACTCGATCAACGACACAACCGGCGTACCGATCACGGAGCTCGTCTGACGTAGCTTTGGTCTCCAGGCCGAAGTCTTTTTCCTTCGAGCCGTGGGCTCGACGGACGGCGGCCTGGAGACCGCCGCTACGACCGGACCCAAAGTTTCCTGCTGAATGATTCAGCTGCAGAAGTGAAAAAAAGTCTCTATCATCAAGAGAGCTGAAAGGACTAAACCATGACATCCACACCGAGCGTAACGGCTGCCGAAACCACCCCGCGAAACCAGGAGGAGTGGGATCTTAGAGTGCAGCTTGCGGCCGCCTACCGAATCGTAGACCACCTGGACTGGTGCGAATTGATCTACGGGCACCTTTCCCTACGCGTTCCAGGCCCCGATCATCATTTTCTCATCAATCCATATGGGTTACGCTACGATGAGGTCACGGCCTCGAGCCTGGTCAAAATCAACCTGGACGGGGAGGTGGTCGAGCCCACTCAGCACTCATTCAACCCCGCCGGCTTCGTCATCCACAGCGCAGTCCATGAACACCGCGAGAACGCACACTGCGTCATGCACACTCACACCCGCGCCGGGATGGCCTTGGCTGCTCTGGAGTGTGGACTACTGCCTATCAGCATGAACGCGACCAGCTTCTATCCGCAGATCGCCTACCATGAATACGAGGGTTCGACACTGCTCCTGGAGGAACGCGAGAAGCTGGCCCAGGATCTGGGATCGGCCAACGCCCTGATCCTGCGCAATCATGGGTTGCTCACGGTAGGTCAGACCGTGGCGGAGGCATTCCTTCATATGTATCGGCTGGAAAGTGCGTGCCAGGTCCAGCTCGACGCCATGGCTTGCGGACAACCGCTGGTCACCCCTCCCGAGGCAGTGCTGGAGCGTTCAGCGAGGCAGATGGATGAGTTTGCCCAGTGTGCCGCCGAGATAGGTCAGCTCGAATTCGATGCTTTGGTCCGGCTGATGGATCAGAAGGACCCTTCTTTCCGCCAGTAACAGCACGGATTTCGAAGGCCGGTTGCAACTTGCAGGTTCGTTCGTGAGTGCCAAAGCGATTCGCTATCCAGGCAAGAGAGAAGCCGAGGGGCGTTTCGTTTTTCCGAAGCCGCTGTCGTCCCTGCTGCTCCTCAGCGTTGCTCTGGCGTGCTCTGGATCTCAATCGTTCGCGGCTGAAATCCTGCCGGAAGAAACCGAGTTCTTCGAATCCCGGATCAGGCCCGTTCTAGCCGAGAACTGCTATTTCTGCCACGGGGCACAGGCTGAGACAACGGGATCTGGCCTGCGGCTTGATCGGCGAGAAGGGCTCCTCAAAGGGGGGACTCGAGGTCCCGCAGTCCTGCCGGGAAGGCCGGACGAAAGCCTGCTCATCAAGGCGATCAGTTACCGGGACCCGGACTTGCAGATGCCGCCCACGGGAAAGCTTCCGGACGCGCAGATCGCGGACTTCGAACGATGGGTCCAGCTGGGCGCTCCCGACCCACGCCGGTCGGATTCGACAAGAGGGCCGGACGAGGGGCGTGGAGTCGACTTGGAATCGGCACGCGCTTTCTGGTCTCTGCAGCCCATCCAGGAACCTACTCTTCCAAAGGTTCGCAACCAGGAATGGGGCCAATCCTCCATCGATCGTTTCGTCTTGGCTCGACTGGAGAAGGAAGACCTGACTCCGGCGCCGCCAGCCACGAAACGGGCTCTCCTGCGACGGATCACTTTCAGCCTCATCGGTTTGCCCCCCAGCCCCCGAGAAATCGAGGACTTCCTGGCTGACGAATCCCCTCAGGCCTATACCAGGGTCGTAGAGCGTTTGTTGGCCTCTCCCCACTACGGCGAGCGCTGGGCCAGGCACTGGCTCGACCTGGTTCGGTTTGCCGAAACCAATGGACACGAGTACGACAACCGAAAGTTGGACGCCTGGCGTTACCGGGACTATGTAATCCGTGCTTTCAATTCAGATCTCCCCTATGACCGCTTCTTGACCGAGCAGATTGCCGGCGACCTGATCGCTGACCCGCGCCTCAGCCCCGACGGCGACTATTGGGTTTCCCCAATTGGAACTACTCACCTCTGGTTCGGAGAGGTTCTCAACAGCCCCACCGACCCGGTCAAATCCCGGGCGGATGAAGTAGACAATCAGCTCGACGTTCTGGGAAAGGCGGCGCTGGGGCTGACGCTAGCTTGCGCCCGTTGCCACGACCATAAGTTCGATCCCATTCCCACGGCTGACTATTACTCAATGGCTGGCATCCTGCACAGCACCGAATACGCCGAGGAGGTCCTGGATTCCCCGAGCCGAACTCAACAGATCTCTTCGGCTAAAACCAAGATCGAGACTCTGAACTCAAAGCTACAGCTCCTGCTGAAACCGTTAGTGATGGTGTTGGGCGATCGGGTCGGCGATGACCTCATGACGGCAGCCGAGGATATTGTGGTCCGAACGGGCCAACCATCTCCTATCGCGACCAAGCCCAAGCTGATTCGATCCTGGGTTGAGTACCTAAGGGAGGCCGCCTCGGAGCCCGATCACGTATTCTACCCGATAGCGGCGATATTGACGTCCCTGAGAGAAGGCGTGAGTTTCGAGCAAGCATTGGCCAGGGTTCGGGAGGAACTGGCTGACATGGTCAAGAATGTCCCCCCGGATTCGCTAGCAGAGCTCCGCGGGGAAGAGACCTTCGAGGACTTCGGAGAATCCGCCTATGCAAACTGGAGAAGCTCCGGCCAGGCCTTCGGCTTGGGACCCCGACACCATCTGCCTCCCAACCAGCCCCTGAGGGGAAGTCGAGGCTTCGGTCTCGCCAGCTCTTTTGGAGGGGGGAGCAACCGGCTGACCGGAAGTCTAACCTCCAACTACTTCGAGCCTACAAAACGCTGGCTTCACGTGAGGCTGGCCGGAACCAAGGAGGAGGGGAAGAAAGAAGACGCGAAGCTGCGCCTCAGCCTGGTCAACAGTAGATACAAGGGAGTGCACTTCAGGCCCTCCGGAAGTGGCTACTTTGAATGGCAGTCCCATCGTTTATCGGTCGACCTCAATAGAAGCTGCTATTTCGAACTTGTCGATCGAGACCCGACGGGACATATCGTCGTCGACAGAATCGTATTTTCCGATTCAGGAGAGACACCAAAGATCTCGTCGTCTCCCAATCGCCATGTCCTCGAACTGCTGAACCGATCAGACCTGAGCTCACTGCGATCCCTGACCCAGGCCTACCAGGAGATGTTCCGGTTGTCTTGGGAATCGGGTACTCCCGATCGGGATACCCACTGGCTGCATCGATCGATTTTCCCTTTCAGGCGCATGGAGGATGCGGCATACCTATTGGCCTCCACCCAGCTCCGCCGGGTGCAATTGTTGGCTGCCAGCAGGTCCGTGGCAGAGAAGGAGATTCCAGAGTCGGTTTTCGCCATCGTCGCACGGGATCACGGCGCTCACAATGTCAGGATCCATACGCGCGGCGACCACAAGAATCTGGGAGAGGAGGTGCCGAGGCGCAATCTTCTAGCCCTGTCAAGAGGAGATCGGCAAAACGTCACTCAAGGCAGCGGTCGCCTCGAGCTGGCGCAGTGGGTGACCAACCCTGCCAACCCTCTCACAGCCCGGGTCCTAGTCAACAGGGTCTGGAAACATCACTTCGGCAGAGGCATTGTGGATTCTCCGGACAATTTCGGAAAGACCGGTGGCCAGCCTACTCACCCCGAATTGCTGGACTATTTGGCCAGCCGCTTCATTAAGACTGGCTGGTCGATCAAGTCCCTACATCGGGTACTTCTGCTGAGCAGTACTTATCAGATGTCGAGCCGCGTCGGTGAAAGGGCCGGCAGGGTCGATCCCGGCAACAAGTTGCTCCACCATGTGCCGATACGGCGACTTGAAGCGGAAGCTATCAGAGACTCGGTGCTCGCCGTTTCGGGTCAGTTGGATCGGCAACTCTTTGGACCTAGTGTGATACCTCATGTCACCGAACACCAGCAAGGAAGGGGCCGTCCGCATTCTGGACCCTTGTTGGGAGAGGGACGGCGGAGCATCTACATTGAGGTCCGTAGAAATTTTCTGACCCCCATGTTCCTGGCATTCGACTATCCCGTACCCACCTCTACCCTAGGGGCAAGAGGAACCTCTACCGTCCCTTCGCAGGCGCTGATCATGATGAACAATGCCTTTGTTCGAGCGCATGCCAAGTCCTGGGGAATCGGGTTGTTGTCCTCACCCAAGGTAACCTCCGAAAAGATCGCAGAGATGTTTCTCTCGGCTCTGGGCCGGCCTCCCACCACCCAGGAGGTCGTGGATGCAGAGTCTTTCTTGAAGGATCAGAATTCGCTTCACCAGCAAAGCTCGAGTCCCCACGAAGCCAAGCTGGCAGCCTGGAGCGACCTTGGTCATGTACTCTTGAATTCGACTGAGTTCATTTTTGTTCGATAATAGTCATGCAATCGAAATGACGCTGCGAAACCAACTCGATACCATGGCCGGCGCAATGAGTAGGAGGGAATGGCTCTGCCGCGGCGCCAATGGCTTTGGAGGCCTGGCCCTGTTGGCGATGCTATCCGACGCGGGCCTGGCATCCGCTTCCCGCTCGGCAGATCCCTTGAGAGTGCGCAGACCGCATCATCCTGCAGAAGTGAAGTCAGTCATTTTCCTGTTCATGGATGGCGGACCCTCGCAGATGGACACCTTCGATCCCAAGCCTCGTCTGATCCGAGAGCACCTGCAGCCGATCTCGATGAAAACTCCCACCACTGTCTTCAATATCAGCAACCAGGTCCTGGCTTCCCCCTTTGAGTTCCAACAGTACGGAGAGTGCGGTGCACCGGTGAGCGAGTTGTTCCCCCACGTGGCTACCTGCGTAGACGATCTCACCATTGTCCGTTCTATGGTCGCAGACCATTCGGAGCATACGGCGGCCAACTACTTCATGCACACGGGCTCGGGTTTTCAGGGGCGGCCCAGTGTGGGTTCCTGGGTGACCTACGGCCTGGGCAGCGAATCCAGAAACCTGCCCGGTTTCATCGTCCTGGAGAACGGACTGATCCCTCCCGGCGGCGCCGATGTGTTCGGGAATGGTTTCCTCCCTGCGTCCTACCAAGGCACCGTGTTCCGCGCCGGCGAGCACCCCATAGCCGATCTTGAACCCGCCGAACCTTCCCCTCGGCTGCAGCGGAGCAAGCTGGATCTACTCGCGAAACTAAACCGCGGCAGCATCGATCGGCTGGGTCCAAATACACAGGTGGAAGCGACCATCGCCAACTACGAATTGGCCTTCCGAATGCAGGTGGAGGTACCGGATCTGCTGGATCTTTCGGGTGAATCAGACACGACCCGGAAGCTTTACGGACTGGACGAACCCGATACTGAAGAATTTGGACGCTCCTGTCTGCTGGCCCGCAGAATGGTCCAGCGCGGAGTTCGATTCATCGAGCTGCTGACGCCCAGGAGGAAAGGCCAGGATCGCTGGGATCAACATAGGGATTTGGAAGAGGGTCATCGTATCAATGCCCAAGCCACCGACAAGCCGATTGCGGGATTGATCAAGGATCTGAAAGGACTGGGCATGCTGGACGAAACCCTGGTCCTATGGGGCGGAGAGTTCGGTCGAACTCCAACCGCACAAATCGGAGGAGAGAAGGTTGAGGTCGGGAGGGACCACAACCCGTTCGGCTTCACCATGTGGTTGGCAGGAGGAGGCTTCAAGGGCGGCCTCACCTACGGGGCCACCGATGAATACGGCTACTTCGCCATCCAGAACAAGGTCCACGTCCATGATCTACACGCGACCATTCTCCACCAACTGGGCCTCGATCATGAAAGCCTCACATTCCCCTACGGTGGACGCGACATGCGCCTGACCGATGTCCACGGGAATGTGATTCGGGACCTGCTTGCCTGAGTGGGCTAACCTGAAACTTCACTGGCAAATGTAGCTTTGGCCTCCAGGCCGAAGTCTTATTCTTTGGCTCGGACGGCGGCCTGGAGCCCACCGCTACGCCGGACCCAAAGTTTCCTTCTGAATGATCCGGCTCGCGCCACTTGGTAGAGCCGCGACCGGGAGCGGGATCCCGTGCTTCAACTTACAAGTAATTAGGATAATTAAGATACCTGTTGCGAACGGGGCTCAATCTCAGACGACGAGTCTAGCCCAACCCCAGCCCCTCCTGCGCGTTTCAGGTTTCCATAGCATCGATAACATCTTCTTCCGAGGTCCCTGCGGTGTAGAATAGGCTCCCTCGAATGGACGGACAGGACGTAGCGAAAAGAAACGTGAGAACTCCTGAGTCCAAGCTACTCGGCCGGCAGCAGATGAAAGCCGAGTGTCAGCGGCTGCGGGAGGCAAACCAGACAGTGGTTTTCACGAACGGAACTTTCGACATTCTCCATGTCGGTCACACCACCTACCTGGACCAGGCCCGACGTCTGGGAAACGTCCTCATCGTCGGGCTCAATTCCGACACCTCGATACGCTCCATTAAGGGCGAGAATAGACCCATTATCAATGAATCACATCGCTCCGGTATGCTGGCAGCATTGGAGTGTGTTGACTACGTGGTCCTGTTCGACGAAGACGAGCCCCGGGACCTGATATCAACTCTGCTCCCCGACGTTCTGGTAAAGGCCGAGGATTGGTCCCATTATGTGAGCGGACGCGACGTGGTCGAGGCCAACGGAGGCCAGGTCGTCCTGGCTCCGTTGGTGAAAGGCTTGTCCACCAGCGACATCATCAAGAAGATTCTGACTGTCTTTGGAAAGGGCTAAGGGTAATCCCGCTGGGTCCCCTTCAATAAACTCACATGTCCGTCCGCTTCATCGTCACAGGAGGCGCTGGCTTCATCGGCAGGAACGTGGTGGCAGCGCTCAACCAACGTGGCATTGAAGACATTCTGATCGTCGATAACCTTGGTTCTGGCCAAAAGTGGAGGAACCTGGTGGCTCTGGCATTCGAAGATGTCATGGGCATAGAGGATTTTCGAGATCTGATCGGCGAGTACGCGTTCGATGAGCTGGAAACTGTCTTCCACCTGGGGGCTTGCAGTTCCACCACCGAAGAGGACGCAGACTATCTCCTCGACAACAACTACAGATATACGCGTGAGCTCTGCGAATGGTGTCTTTCCAACGACGTCCGTCTGATCTACGCCTCCAGCGCCGCTACCTATGGGGATGGGGCTCTAGGATACTCGGACGAGGATGAACAGACTCCGGGCTACAGACCCTTGAATATGTACGGCTTCTCGAAGCAGCTATTCGATCTATGGGCTCTGCGGAAAGGCCTCTTCGAGCGAATCGTGGGGCTCAAGTACTTCAACGTCTTTGGTCCTTTCGAGGATCACAAAGGCGACATGCGTTCGGTAGTCCACAAGGCCTCCAGTCAGATCCTTACCACTGGAACTGTGGAGCTATTCAAGTCATACAGAGAGGACTACGCGGACGGAGAACAGCGGAGGGATTTCGTGTACGTGAAGGATGCCGTAGAAGTATCGCTCTTTTTTCACGACCATCAGGAAGTCTCGGGTCTATTCAACTGCGGCAGCGGAGACGCCAGAACCTGGGTGGATCTGGTCACGGCCCTCTTTACCGCCATGGGTCGCGAACCAAACATCAAGTTCATCGACATGCCTGAAACTCTGCGAAGCCGGTACCAGTACTACACCCAGGCTGATGACCGGAAGCTAAGAGCCGCTGGCTATGACCGTCCCTTCACACCCCTTGAGGAGGCGGTAAAGGACTATGTTCGGGTCCATCTTCAGCCTCTTCTGGGTGCTTGAGCTGGAAGTCGAGTGGAGGTCACAGGTCGCATACCCCACGACCGGAAACGAGCTGGCTCGCAGTCCAGCGAGGGCTACACGGTCACGGAGGTTTCATTAGTTCACCATGGAGATTCCATTCGTAGATCTAAGGGCTCAATACTCTGCGATCAAAGATGAGGTCGACTCGGCAATTCAAGCCGTAATGCTGATTGCATCAAATGTCCAACAAGCGCCGTCCTACCATCGATGACATCTGCGGCTTCCGCCAGCTGAGTGATGCTCAGCTCTCCCCTGATGGAAAGGTCATCGCCTTCGTCGTGGGTGACTCGTATGTTAGCGACGGCAAGCTTCCCAAGGCAAACATCTGGACGGTCTCTGCGGAGGGTAAAGAGGTAAGGGCCTTCACCTCGGGTCCTCGCTCGGACACGGCTCCCCGTTGGTCGCCCGATGGACGGTGGCTCGCATTCTTGTCCGACCGGGAGAAGGATGGATTCTACCAGCTCCACCTCCTCCCCAGGCAGGGAGGGGAAGCACGTCGCCTTGGCGCTGTCGAAGGTGTCATTCCAACGACCCGATCTCTGAACTGCCTACAGTGGTCCTCCGACGGCCTGGAACTCTTTTTCCTGATGACGGATCCCGAAACCGAGGAAGAACGTCGCCGTCGAGAGGAAAGGGACGACGCGATCGAGTTTGAACAGAATCCCAAGTACACACGTCTCTACCGAATGAACGTCGGATCTGGAGAAACCGCCTGCCTTTCCCCTCAGGGCCTCCAGATCTGGGAATTTGCCCCGGCGCCTTCGGGCAGGCAGTTCGCAGCCGTCTGTTCTCCTTCGCCTTTTGAACAGGCCTGGTATACCTGCCATCTGATCACATTCGACGAGTCTCAGTCAGAGCCAGTCGTTCTATATGGGGGACCACGCCAGGTTTCCAGCCCGGCCTGGTCCCCCGATGGCAAGTTGGTCGCGTTTCTGTCCTCAAACTGGAGCGACCGGGGAGTTGTTGGAGGCGGCATCTTTGTCGTCCCTTCGAGTGGCGGTACTCTCCATGAATTGGCTTCCGATCAGGAGGCCAGCTTCACCTGGTTGGAGTGGCTCGAAGACAGCGAGGGATTGGTTGCAGCTTCGCATGAATGGGGCGAGATGGCTCTTTCCGAAGTGCGCCTGGACCCTGGTACCCGGCGTCATCTCTGGCGTGGTCCAGCCATCTTGTCAGAGGCCAACTGGCCCAGGTTCACCAGGGATTCTGTTGGCTCGGTCGCCGTGGTGCGCCAGGATAGCCAACACCCCAGGCAAGTATGGCTGGGGAGACCTTCGGGGGACGGACTAGCGTGGAGCCAGCTGACGCACTTCAACAAACAGGCCGGGGAGCTGTCACTGGGCTCGGTCGAATCGGTTCGATGGAAGGGTGCGGACGGTTGGGAGATGCAGGGATTTCTAATACTCCCACCGAAGTCCGATTCTGAGCCTCCATGTCCTTTGGTAACGAGCGTTCACGGCGGACCCACGTTTGCCTACGGCTGCGAATATTGCGTGGACAGCCGCTGGTTTCAGCAACTGGCAGTCCAGGGTATCGGTGTCTTCCTGCCCAATCCGCGGGGCAGCACCGGCCGGGGGCTGGCGTTTGCCGAGAGCAACATCGGGGATATGGGAGGCAAGGACTGGGAGGACATCCAGAAAGGCATCGATGCACTGATCGATCGGCGCGTTGCCGATCCCGAACGGCTCGGGATCACCGGGGGTAGTTATGGTGGCTATATGACGGCCTGGGCGGTGACCCAGACCGATCGATTCAAGGCAGCCGTGATGCTCGCCGGGATCTCGGACTGGCGCAGCTTTCACGGGAGATCCTACCTGTGCGACTGGGACGCGATTCACTACGCGGGTGCCGATCCCTGGGACCCCGACGGAATCTTTCGCCATCGCTCGCCCATCACCCATGTGAAGAACGTCGTCACGCCCACCCTGATCCTGCACGGACAAGAGGACTTGGACGTACCCGTCGAGCAGGGATATTTCTTCTATCGAGCCCTGAAGGATCTAGCCGTTGAAACGGAGTTGGTGGTCTATCCCAGGGAACCACACAGCATCAGAGAGAAAGCCCACGTCCTGGATTCGAACCGCCGCACCACCAAGTGGTTCACCCGGCATCTACTGGACTGAACCAGGCCCTTGGCTAGAAAGCAGCAGCGTTCGGAGGGAAATCCAATTTTTCACAGCAATATACACCATGGTATAATTTCGGTAGAATACTACCATCGTTCACAGTAGGGAGGCCTTAATGTCATGGCTCTGAACATCAAGAATCAGCAGGTAGAGAATCTGGCCAATGAAGTTGCAGCCCTTACTGGCGAAAACAAGACGGAGGCGATCCGGAAGGCTCTGGAAGAGCGCAAGGAACGGCTCTCCTTCCAGGTGGTACCCCGTAACCGAGAAGCCGAAGTCATCGAATTCTTGGAGCGTGAAGTGTGGCCACATGTGCCTCCGGAATTGCTGGGGAAGGGCGTCCCGCCGAAGGAGCATGATGCCCTCCTGGGATACGGTTCGGAGGGCGTATGATTGTCGACACTTCGGCAATGGTGGCCATCGTTCTAAGGGAGCCAGGTTTCGAGGTTCTAATCGGGAAGATTCAAGCCTCAACAACGGCCGGAATGGGTACGCCCTCGCTGGCCGAAGCCGCTATCGTTCTGTCGTCCCGACTCAAACTTGACGGCAGGACCCTTTTGGGTCGTCTGATGCAAGAACTGGAGCTGGTGCCCGTCTCATTCGGTGAGTCCCACTGGCGTGAGGCCGTTCGGGCCTATGACCGCTTCGGCAAAGGACGACACCCCGCGGCCCTCGACTTTGGCGACTGCATGAGTTACGCGATCGCCAGTCTTGCGGGAAAGCCCCTACTTTTCACGGGAGCGGACTTCTCGAAAACCGATCTGACTGCTGCCTGAGTTGACAACATGGGTCGTGACGCCGTCGCGACCCTAGTACCATGTCACACATGTAGTGGCGGGTTTGCAGATGGGGCTTGCGAGGCGAGATCAAGGCGGGAGGAGGAAGACGATGCTTGGCCATCTTCGACGACGACCAACACAGAGATCGTCCGCAACCCCCGTCTGCCCTGTGGGTGGCGACGGGACGGGCCGATGGTTTTGTCTCTCCTCCTCCACGATGAAAAACATCGCGTCGTCGTCGTTTCGCGCCCTCGACGCCGTCGCGCTCGCCACAAACCCGACACTACATGTGTGACATGGTACTAGTTCTCCGCCGTATACTCATACACGATCCGTCCCGTCTCATCGTAAAACACGAACCGCATCTGGACTCGCCCGTCTCGCGGTTCGCTCACCTTGGCAAGCAGGAACCCGCCGCTCGGCTTCTCGTCATGAAACGGCTGCTGCACCTTGCCCTCCGGGTCCGATGATCGGGGCTCGCCGGGAAAGTGGCCGCGGGTCGAGTTGGCATCTACCAGGGCTCCACAGGAGAACTCCTGGAAACCTGAGGGGTGAATGGCGCGATACTGCCAGTGTCTGTCTCCGCAGACTATGAAGAATCGTTCGGTTGAAAAGCCGCTGTTCTGGAGCCACTCGAAGAACTCATCCCCTTCGTGGCGGAAGCCTCTGGGGTTGACGTGGTTGTCTCTCTTGGAAGCACTGTCAGGTCCCACCATTGGAGTTGCTGAAATCAGAAGCTTGAAGGTAGCGTCACTTTCCAGGAGCGTCCGCTTCAACCAATCCCTCTGTTCCTTTCCCCAGATCGTCTTTTCGGGTCCGTCGGGCATATCGTTGGGACTTCGATAGTCCCGACCTTCAACAATCCAGATCTGCAGGTTCCGATTGACACGATGGGTCCTGTAGGTGAGCGCTTCGGGGTCTTGAGGATCGACAACGGGAAGTTGCTCCCGGAAGATCCGAAGTCCGAGTTCATGAGAGGGAGCCGATCCGGAACCCGAGAGCATCGGGTAGAGATTGGTCTTGGCATAGGTCTCGGCGCCCGTGCGCTCGTAAACGAGAGTGGGATTGATCGGGTCGGAGTCGTTGAAGCGATGGTCGTGATCATCCTTCATCCAGTAGGTGGGCACCCCGCGAAATAGCTCGATGAACCTGGACTGGGAATACTGCTCCTGATGCTTCATTCGCATCTGATGCTGAGTCTCGGCCCGTCCCCGCTGCAGGTGACCAAAGCCTCCTCCGGGAAAGTCATAGTAGACGTTGTCACCCGTCCCCACGAAGAAGTCGGGCTTCAGTGCCAGAATCGATGCGAGTGCCGGATAACCGAATTCCTTGTCCGGACCACGGTAGGGGAGCATGTGGCTGTTGCCAGTATGATGGAAGGCGGTGTAGTTCATTCCCGTAACAACCGCGAGACTGAAGGCGCTGGTGCCGCTCTTTCCCGCCAGCGTCCTGAAGGACCCAGGCTTTGATTGACGCAGCTGATCCTGCTTGGGTCCGTATGAGAGGCGATAGCGATAACGGGTATCCGGCCGAAGATCTGAGACCTTGAGCTTGACGATGTAGTCGTTCTCGGGCAGGGGCTTTAGCCACTCGGTCTGAAGCGATTCGCCGAAATCGGGATGGGTTGAAAGCTCGAAACGAGCGACGCCTTCGACTCCGATAATACCCGACCAGCGGCGATCGACCAGGGTGCTGGTGGAGGTCAGGCGCGCCTGCAGAATGGCGCTGTCTACTCCCACCTCGCCAGTCATTACCCCCTGGGCCAGCCCGATCGGAAAATCCTGCTCAGCCATCACGAGAGGCGAGGCGAAGGGGGGTCCACAGATTAGAAACAGGGCAACCGATAGCCAACGGAAACGTCTGTCTTCGATTCGATTCATGACGGTACGACAGGAATTATTGGGTGGTGAGAGGCTCACTCCGACCTCCGTTGATATAGGGTTTCAGTGCCGCGTACATCGCGAAGTTGAGGGGCGTTGCCACACCGTGTTTTCTGCCCATGCGGACGATCGTGCCGGCCAGGTCCTCCAGCTCCAACCGTCGGCCCGCCTCAAGGTCATAGTACATCGAGGCCCGCACCGTGGGGGCGAGATCTACATTCATCTCTCGCAGTTCTCCCACGAAGTCCTCGGGCATGTCCAGGCCGGTTGCTCTTGCCACCGCAATACCTTCTTCCACCAGGCTGTAGTAGAGCTTGGTCGTCTCG
The DNA here is from genome assembly GCA_965218775.1 of Acidobacteriota bacterium. Taxonomy (GTDB): domain Bacteria; phylum Acidobacteriota; class UBA6911; order RPQK01; family JAJDTT01; genus CAUZIZ01. The sequence goes on from CBDCLS010000004.1 coordinate 881,417, forward strand.
GGACAGACGAGCATCTCGCCGGCGGGCAGTCGGGTCACACAGGAAATCGAGGCAAAGGCCCCGACGTCAACCAGTTTGCACCACATCGCGACACCGATGTGCGGGGGGATCTGGGCTGCGACCTCGGCCTGCTGAAATGCCTCCAGCAATCGCTCCGATCGGGGCCTTGGTTGCCCGTCCAGCTCGCCCATGTACATCATTTCGACCCAGGTCTGATTGATGACCCCTGGCGATTCGAGTTTGGAAGCGACCTGAGTCGTGCCACCAATGATGTGCTCATGTCCCACCACGCGACCGATCCGCTCTTCGTTCTCGACTCCGTTCTGCAAGGACATGACCACGGTCTCAGGACCCATGAGGGGTGTTATCTGAGCTGCTGCCGTGTCGGTATCGTAGCCCTTGACGCAGAAGAGGACGAGGTCCACCGGACCGATCTCGCCGGGATCGCTGGTGGCATGTACCGAGAGAGTGAACTCTCCGACGTGAGTCGTCTTGACAGTCAAGCCGCGATTCCGCATCGCCTCCAGGTGTGCGCCTCGGGCAATGAACGACACTTCGTGCCTGGCGCGAGCCAACATCCCGCCGTAGTATCCGCCGATGCCGCCCGCGCCCATCACTGCTACTCGCATATTCGAGAACCTTTCGTTACCCCTGCCAAGAATGTCGCATGTGCAGCCCGGGTGAATTGTAGATATGTTCGAAAGTTAAGTAAAAGATGATTGCAAAGTCATCGTTTGCAGTCACCGCTTTTGTCAACGAATATGGAACACATGGAGGATCCGGTCTACGCGGAAGCCCCAGGACTCCAAGTGTTTGACCGGGAAGTGGAAACCTGTAAGCTTCAACCAGGTGAAATCTCTGCGCAGACTTCGTGTCTTATTAGGACTCCTTATCGGCTTACGCTGGAGGGATCTGGAATCGGCCGTCCGGTTCATGAATGTCCGGTACCCTCAGGATTCCAGCGTGGTGCGCCTGCTGAAATTCATGAAATGGTCGTTGGACGTGATGTGGCGGCAGATTCCCGGCTCGGAACCCTGGGTCGAGCTACCGGCAGCAATCTCCAGAACCCCGTACTGGCTGACTGCCGAGAACCCGATCGCCGATCATCCCTGGGCGACCAATCCGGGGGCTCCGCTGCCAGAGAGCGCCGAAGTCGTCGTGGTTGGCGCTGGATTCGGTGGGGCTTCCGTGGCCTACCATTGGTCCCAGCACGGTTCTGCTCCCCTTGTGATTCTCGAGCGGGATCAGGCGGCCAGTGGGTCTGCCGGACGCAACGGAGGAATCGTGGTGATGGCGGGCGGGGCGCTCCACGGCTACTACGTCTATGCACCGGTAAACAAGTACCTGGGGCTCACCCAGCCTCAACTCTCGGATGCAGAGCGTGAAGAGCGAGCGGCCAGCTTCGCAGACGCCTACGTTAGGGCCCTTCAGGCCAGCCATGAGTTGATCAAGGAGACGATGGAATCCGAGGGAATCGAGTGCGACTACGCCCGAAAGGGTTGGGTGTTCTACACCGACCCGGTCGCCAGGAACGGTCTCGCGTCCTCACTGGCGCTCGGTAGTCGCCGAGGATACTCCGACTGGGTACGGCGAACTCCAGAGCAGATCCTGGATCGAACCGGCGTGAGAACGCCCCTGGACGGAGCCGAGTCCCTCGAGAGCGCGACCTGGCATCCGGCCAAATGGGTCTGGGGAATCCTGGGAGCGGCACTGCGCAGCCCTCAGGTTGAGCTTTTCACTCGGACCAGCGTCGAGCGGGTCGAGCGGGAAGGCGAGCAATACATGGTCCACACCGACCGCGGCACCATCCGATCACGGCATGTGGTCAACGCCACCGAAGCGCACACACCTACCGTATTCGAGAACTTCCTCGGACCCTTTCCGAACCTGATCACACCCTACAAGGAGCAGGGACTCCATCTCGAGGGTGGGCCTGCCAGTATCAAGCCCGGGGTTGGTGTCAGCGGACCGCTTGCCTGGTTTACCCGAATCGCCTCAGGCGGAATGGTATTGGGCTCCGACAACACGGCCGTGTCTCCACGGCGAGCGGGTAGGAGTGAGCCTTCCCGCTTCATTACCCGCTATTGCTGTGCATCGGTGGGCACAAACTGGGAGAACGCCCCCATGCGAGTCACCCATGAATGGACCGGTACCACCTCGACCACTCCTGATAAGTTTCCCGTGATCGGAAGCATGGATGGACGGGGGCTCTACATTATCGGAGGTTTTGCCGGTGCCGGCTCGGCCGCTTCATTCAACGGCGGACAGGCGATCGTGTTCCGAATCCTCGGGAGGCGGCCTGACCCTGACCACCATCCCGATCACTTCTTTTCACCGTTTCGCTTCACCGACCCTGCTCGCTACGGAATCCAGACCCCTGAATAGTCTGAATAGCCGTTGTGGCCTGCCAAAATGCTGTTATAGAATGATCCGAAGCCTCCACTGGGCAGACCTTGACGGTGACGGTCGAAGCGAGTTGCCGGGAAGCGGGTTCGGGGACACAGGAGGGCTCGATCCCGAGTGTCTCTATTACTACACCTGGGTGCTACGTAACCTGGGACGTTGAACGGCCCCAGCCGACCAAGTTCAGGTGGCTTCGAACCGAGGTACCTCTCTTGAATGGGGAGCAGTGATAGACTGAGCAGTACCGGAAAACAGCTGTAGCCGCAAACGGGTCGACTACCGGTATTACGAAGCCAAATCCGTCAGAGCCGCGAACGACTTGATTTATCTGCAACAGCGGGCCCAAGTTCCGGCCGTCGAGGACGACGAAGGTGGGAGCGAGCCGGACAACTCGTCCGGCGCTTCCCGCGCTCGCACAATTCCCAGTCTCTCCCTGTACGCATCCCCTTCAGGGATGAAATCCAAAGGCGGCGGGCTCCCCCAGGGTTGGGAAACCCTGGGCTGGAATACGCAATCCCGTTGGGATTGACCTCGATTGGAAGGTTGAACACCGAGAGCATTCCTCTCTTCCTGTTTCACCTTGCCGCTGACCGTACTTCTCTTTCAAGTTGAGTCAACAGACTCGCGATCCCCGGGTTTCCCGGCATCAGTTCTTGAAGTTTCCGGGCATACTGCAGTGCCAATTTCGGCTGGCCCTCTTGCCTCATCAGGGTGACCAATGCCGTCAGTAGGTCAGGGTCTCCCGGGTGCCTGGAATGGGCCGTCCTCAACACCTGAAGCGCCCCCTGCGGCTGGCCCAGAGACTGGAGAGCCACTCCATAAACATAGCTGTAGCGAGCCTGCTCCGGCTGGGTCTCGGCCGCCTTCTGGAGCCAGTCCAGTGCCTCGGAGCGCCGCTGCATCCTGACCAGCAGCAGGCCCAGTGAATGCTGGAGTGGGGCGCTCTCGGGGCCAATCTTCAAGCCACTGCGCAGCAGCTTCTCACCCTCCGCGTCCCTGCCCTGGGCACGGTACAGGTCAGCCAGGTTCACGTAGGCCAACATCGAGTAGGGCGCGATCTCCAAAGCCTTCTTGTACGCCGCCTCCGCCTCCTGAGAGTCGCCAAGCCGTTGATGAAGTAGACCTAGATTGTAGTGGGACTCAGCTCGATCGGACTGAGTTTCGAAGGCCTCGCGGTACTCAGCCAGGACGAGGTTGCGTTTGGCCAGGCGCTCCGGTCCCCACGAATCGGGAGGCACATCGGCCAGGGCCCTGACTGCTTCGAGACGTACGGCGCGAACCGGGTCGGTCAGGCTGGAAAAAAGTAGCTTCAACCGGACGGTCGGTTCAACCATCTCCGCAGCGGCCGCGGCAGCAAGCCGAATCAGGGGATCGTCGTTGGCCAGGGCGTCTCGAATCACACCTGTCGATTCGGGAGGGGCATGTCTGGCCAGGTGTGACAACGCCGAGGCGCGAGCGATTCCAGGAGCGCTCTCATCCTGAGCCAGGGCCAGAAGCTTCGCCCCCGCTCCGGGAAGACCCCTCCGACCGGCGAACAACGTCTCTCCGTAGTGGGGGTCGCTTGAAGGCTCAGGCCCATACCAACGCTCCACGGCGTCTAGAGCCCACTGGACCGTTCTGTCCTGGTGACACTGATTGCAAGCGTTGGGCGTTCCCAACTTCAGGGAAAGATGAGGACTGGGTACCCGAAAGCTATGATCGCGTCTGGCGTCCAGCACCATGTACTTCCTAGCCGGCATATGGCACTCCACACAGCTGGCGCCGGAGGAACCCGGCGGGTGGAAGTGATGCGAGACATTCTCGTACTTCTCTTCCAGATGACAGGTACGACAGACCGCATCGACACCCCCTTGCACGCCTAAGCTGTGGGGCTGGTGACAGTCGCTGCAGCTGACCCCTTTCCGGTGCATCTTGCTCTGCAGAAACGAACCATAGACGTACACTTCGTCCTGGATCTGGCCGTCGGGATAGTAGAGCTCCTCTTCCAGGAGCGTCACCCGATGAGTGTCGAGAAGAGGCTGCCCGTAAAGATACTCCTCTGACAGCTGGGAACGACGAGAGTGGCAGCGCCCGCAGGTCTCTATTTCTACCTGGGAGTTCCTGGGGCGGTTTCTTCGAGCGATGGACTTGCCCGGATCGAAAACCCAGGAAACATCGTCAGTCTCCTCCAGACGTACCACCAGACCGATTGAGTTGTCTTCTCTCGGCACGTTCTTCGCCTGATCATCCTCGGCCCAGGTAACGTGCTTGGAACCGGGTCCATGGCAGGCCTCGCAGGAAACATCGATTTCGGCCCAGGTGGTCCTGTAGGAACTGTCCTCCGCTGAATAGTTCTTCTTCAAATCGGTGGAGTGACATTCGGCGCACTGGTGGTTCCAAGTCTGATACACCCCCGTCCAGTGGAGCGGGTCGCGGTGGCCAATCTTCTCGTCTCCATAGAGGTGGAACCAACGCTGGCCCCCCTCCGTCTCAGGGCGTGTATCCCAACAGATGCTCAGAGCCTGAAGACGCCCTTGAGGAAACCGGACCAGGTACTGCTGCAGCGGCTCCACCCCAAAGGTGTGAGAGACCTCAAACTCCCGTAGCTGACCACTTTCCCCCTCAGTCCGAACCAGGAACTGACCTTCACGTCTGTAGAAACTGGAGGTGACGCCAAAATGGGTAAACTCACTACCGCCGAAGTCGCCCAGAACGGTCTCGTCGCTGGCGATCTGCATGGCCAGATCATGGTGGGAATCCGCCCAGAGGTCGAACTCCTTCTGGTGGCAGGGAGCACAGGCTCCACGGCCTACGAAGTCGGCTGAAACGGGTTTATGCTGGTCGGATTCACCAGTTCCGTCAGGCTCACCACAACCTTCCAGACCCAGGCTCAGGGTGAGCCCGAAGATAAGTCCAGCAAGCCCGCTTCGCATGGTTTGCTCATTCTAGCCTGCTTGGGATAGAAATGATCCCAGGCGGCGGACTGATCAAAATTCAGCGTACCCTTACTGATATCCGCTGTTCGAGCTCCAGCAACATCTTCTTTGCCGGCAAACCTCCTCCGAATCCCGTCAGTGAACCCGATTTCCCGATCACACGGTGGCAAGGCACGACGATGGGAATTGGATTGGAGCCGACGGCCGCACCCACGGCACGACTGGCTTTGGGATTTCCAATGCGTGAGGCCAATTCTCCATAGGAGATCGTTTCGCCGTACGGTATTCGCTGCAATGCTCCCCAAACTTTGAGCTGAAATGCAGTCCCACTCGGACTCAGCGGACAATGGAACTTGAAACGTTCTCCGGCAAAGTACGCCTCGATCTGCGCCGCAACAGTCCGAAATGGTTGCGAATCTTCGATCCAGTCTGGCTCAACCTCGCGGCGGCCGGTACCCTCTGGAAATCCCACGACATGAAGCCCTTCTGACCTCCCGGCTAGTAACAGTGGACCCAACGGACTTTCGGCGTAGCAGTAGTTCATAGAGACCTCGCAGGCTTAGTACACTGGAACGTAAATACGGCAACGTTTGTGGCGAGCGCGACGGGTCGAGTTCGCGAAGCGACGCCGAACTCGATGCTTTGTATCTTGGAGGAGGAGCGACAAAGAAATCGGCGCGTCCCGTCGCCACCCGTAGGGCAGATGGGGGTTGTGGACGATCTCTGCGTTGGTCGTCGTCGAAGATGGCCAAACATCGTCTTCCTCCTCCTGCCTTGATCTCGCCTCACAAGCCCCATCTGCAAACGTTGCCGTATTTACGTTCCCGTGTACTTAGGTCAGCTCCCCTAAGAGAAGCGCGACGAGTGGATAATGAAGGCACCCCGGGAGCGCCCTGGCATCAACTCCATTAGATAGCTGTTAGTCCGATTTCATCGGCCCGTCTCGCCGAGGTTCCGTGCAACCTCGGGATTTGAGCGACGAAACACGCCAGACCCCGGATGCGATTCCATGGTTTCCCAGCGGGGCCTCCACCAGAGGTCCACCCGCGACCCCGTGAAGGCGTCCACATCGCGAACCGTCAGATTCAGGCGGAGGGTTTCCCAGGGGATTCCCTGGCTTGGCTCCAGGGAGGAGTGGGGAATAGCCCATTCGAGGGTATATCCGTCTCTGCTGGGAGCCCCGAGTATCCGGACTCCTTCGAGGTGTGTCTGTGCGGGATTCACGATGGCGTTGCCGATGGCTGAAGGAGGTATCACGCGAACAGGCGACCCCATCTTTTCGATTGCGGTTCGGGTGGCTCCGGCAGCGTTCTTACTCTCGTCCGGATGCCGGGGATCAAGATGGAGGACAACGGAATCCTGATACGCGGTTGTCCCGCTCCTGCGGATCCATTGATCATCCTGTACTCGGACACCGACGTAGAGGAACTCCTCATCCTGCACCAGACCGAAGCGTAACTGGAGATCCTGCTGACCCTGCCAGCCAGAAATGTCCCCTGTCAGTTGCTGGGGTCGCGCCATGGAAAAAGGAAGGGACGACCAATCGTCAAGCCGTCCGTCCAAGGTCATAGATCCCTTAGCAGCACGTTCTATGACCGGCGTCTGCTCTGGAGCTGCGTAGAAGGTCCGCCGCCAGGACACGGGTTTAGGCAAATCTTTCGGCTCGTAGGTAGCGATCACCTCCGCCGGCAGGGCGTCTTGGCTGGTGAACGTCTGCCCTTGCGACCACTCTACCAACACCTTTACCACCTCGGTTGAACCGGGAGCTACCGTCTTGGACAGGGCGTACGGGGTCGGTCTAAGGCGATCGTGGAGTTCCCAACGCAAGCGAACCTGCAGCGGGATCCCTGCCCGGTTGCTGATATGAATCAGGGTTTGCCCTTGAGTAGGGGATTGCGCGCTGATGGGTTCGATTCTAATGTCATAGGCGCTTCCCAGCCGCTGTGTCAGCAGGGCCATCGTATGCGTTGGCAGTTCCCCGTCCAGAATTCCGTCCAGCTTCAGGTGTGCCACCACGGGTCCTTCTCGGGTCAGCGTGACCCAGGTGACATGATCGAACCGGCCGTGAGGGGGACCGTTGAGCGGACTTCCTCCCCCGGTTGTCGCCAATTGGTAGTACTTGTTCTGTGCGCGTTGGTAGCTGACATATCGGTGGCGATGACCGGCAAACACCGTGTGCTTCCGTCCCCCCAGAGCATCTTCCACCTCATCCCAGCCCGACTTCTCTTCGTAATCCCACAAAGGCTTGTGCAGGAAAACGAGGGTCCAGCGAACTCCAGGATTTGCCTCCAGGGTCCGTTTTACGAAGGCAACCTGCTCGGGTCCAATCCGCGAGGGCATCCCGTCCTCGGTATTCAGGCAGAGAAAGAGAACGTCCTTGTAGAGGAAGTGATAGTAAGTAGGACCGAATCGCTTTTCCCACTGCTTGCGGGCCTCGGGGTCCCAGATGTCGTGGTTGCCGGGCACGTAGAAGAATCGCATCTTGAGAATGTCGACCAGGTGGCGGAACTCCTTCCATTCCCGCCCCACTTGCTGGAGATCTTCCGTACCCCCTTCAATCAGATCACCGACGCTGACGACGAACTCTGGCCTGATATCGTTGATCTTTCGAAGCGCTTTGGCGAAAACCCCCTCCCGATGCCCCCCTGTCCTATCGGAAACGACAACAAATTGGAACTCATCCGAATCGTTGAGAAATCCCCTGCCGGACCAAGGCGTGGGGCCCTGGAAATCCGGTAGCAGGATCTGGCTTTGGTCCTGGGAGGTCCAGGCCACCACGAGGCCCAAGCTGAAGAGCGCTCCCAGCACTAGTCGTGTACGGATCGAGGCTGCAGGGCGCGGTAGGCTGTGTTTCTCTGTGGTCATATCCTAATTCGTCCCTTGTTTTGGGTTGTCGCCTAGAACAGATCAAGAATCAGTAGGAAAGCTGCCATGGGAAACTTCTTGGGGCGCTTGCTGATCGCAACTGTCCGGATAGTAGCGCACCTATCGGCTGCAGCGCAATCAGACTCGACTTTATCCGCTCGAAGTCTTAGTGTTCAATCAGTGATCGAAAGGAGTTCCAAGCAACGCGCAACGGGCGTCAGCGGACGGCCAACGCAGCATTCGAATCTGACACCTTCCTTCAGGACAAACAGGGGAAAAACATGATCGCATCTACCCGAGTGAGGATAAGAAGCGGCCTTGCCAGGACCTGGCTGACCCTGGGCTTCCTGGGCGTTTCCTCGGCCCTGGCCCAACCGGCGATCGAGATCGACACGCCGATGGCGCCTCCAGCGTGGGCGCTCGCCCAGTGGGCACTGCTAGATTCGAACCGCGAAGCGGCCTTCTTGGCAGCAGACAAGTACGTCGACGAACTCGGGTGGATGCGGATTACGCCGAATTGGGGAGCGATGGATGGGGCGGACGACGTCACGGAGACTTATCGGGACTTGCCCATCATCTACATGCTCGGAGGTCCGCCGGAAATCCTGACACTTCACAAGAAGATTTGGGAGGGACACCTCGACCAGTACACCGAAGCTCGCGAGCCGGTAGTCGCGGCCGCGAAGGAAGGTATGCTTTACAAGGAGTTCTGCCCGCAGCTTGACTGGGAACACACGGGCGAGGCGATGGCTCCCTGGTATTGGTATGGACTGGCCCGTCCGGACGACACTCAGTATGTGATCCGGGCTCGCCGCTTCGCCGGATTCTACATGAACGAGGATCCCGGAGCTCCGAACTACGATCCGGAGAAAAAGATCATTCGTAGCCTCTTCAACGGCAGCCGCGGACCGTTATTGACACCTGCGACGGAATACGACTGGGGCGGTAACCCGCGTCCCCGACACGATCCCCGGCCGGGACAACCGCCACGGACCGAGCGCTGGACGCGCATGGGCTACACGGTCAACTTGAGCGGCGACCATCCACAAAACATGCTGACCACCAACCTGGCGATGACGGCCTACCTGCTGACAGGGGAAAAGAAGTATCGCGATTGGATCCTGGAATACGTCGATGGGTGGGTCGAGAGGGCGGCAAGAAACGGCGGTAACCTGCCCAGCAACATCGGCCTCGACGGATCCATTGGTGGCACTTGGGATGGAAAGTGGTGGGGTGGGGTCTATGGCTGGGACTTCCGGCCGAAGTCGGAAGACGGTTCGGAGAATGCGGGCAACAACTACGTGATGCGGGGAGCACGGGTTGGTTTTGGGATCGCGTTTCTGCTGACGGGCGACCACCAGTACGTCGACACGCTAAGGAAGCAGATCGACAACATGTACGCGCAAAAAAGGGTTATCGATGGCAAGCCGATGGTCCCACACAAATACGGTGACAACGGCTGGTATGCCTATATCGACAACAGCCTCCGAGGCGGTGGCAACGTCAACTTCTGGTCCCTGCCGGAGCTGGCGGACATCTACACCTGGACGCTCAAGCCTTCCGACCTGCCACGCGTCGCCGAGGAACCCTGGGTGCGCTACCTGCAGGGCGAAGCTCCCGCCTTTCCCATGGAAGCGATCGCAAACGATTTCGACGTGATCCGAAGACAGGTCCAAAAAGTCCGGATGGACTCGCAAACGGCGGACACCAGACCCTCATCAGGCATGCCAGTGGTGACTTCGGTAAGCAGCCTCATCAACCTCATGCTAGGGGCTAACGACCCGGGTAGCGGTGGCAACGTTCTCCACGCACAGGTACGCTATTTTGATATCGAAGGGCGGCGGCCGGGGCTGCCCCGAGGCGTCGGCGCGCTTGTGGAGCAGGTCCGTTCCGATGGCATCACGCTGCTGTTGGTCAATACGAACCCAGCGAGGAGCCGCAAGCTGGTCGTTCAAACTGGCGCCTACGCCGAGCACGATGCGGTGACCGTCGCAGTTGGCGCCCAGCAGGTCGAGGTGGGGGACTCGCAGTTCAAGGTGCACTTGAGCGCCGGATCGGGAGCCCGTTTGTCGATTCGGATGAAGCGTTACGTGAACCAGCCGACGTTTGCGTTTCCCTGGAATCGATGAGAAAACAACTTCCTTGAACGCCGTGTTGATGGAACTTGGCGCACTCATCGTCGGAAGTTGGCGTGGATACCGGGGAAATAGGACCTCAAACACCTCATCAATGTTTTGGAAGGCGGAATCCCCGGCAGGAATCGAAGGAAGAGAGTCCCAATGAAACGATCAGGCGGAAATCAGATTGCGGTATCGACATTCCTAGTGTTTCTTGGCTCCACTCTGGCGGCCGGGCCCGACGTCTACTTCCGGAGCGATGGAGGGGTTCCGACCAGCGATCAAGCACCCCTTCCAGGAGATCTGGGTGACGGGCAGATTCTGGTCTGGAAGGCCGGCCTCCCTGCGGGACACTCCACCCCCTGCGTTACGGCTGATCGGATCTTCCTGAGCTTATTCGAGAAGCAGCAGCTGGCAACCGTGGCCCTGGATCGGAAGACCGGAAAGAGACTCTGGAAAAAGGTCATCCAGGTGGAAAGCATCGAGCCCACTCACAATACGGGAAGCCCCGCCTCCCCCAGTCCGGCCAGTGATGGAGAGCGTGTCTACGTCTTCTTCGGGAGCTACGGGCTTGTCTGCTACGACCTTGAAGGGCAGCTGCTATGGGATAAACGCCTGGGGCCTTTCCACGACGATTTTGGCGCAGCTAGCTCGCCCATCCTCGTAGACGACAAGGTGATCCTTAATGAGGACCATGACAGCGGCAGCTTCCTGATCGCTGTTCACAAGCTGAGTGGCAAGACACTGTGGAAGGCTCCCAGATCCGGCCACACTCGGAGCTATTCCACTCCCGTCGTCTGGAATTCTGAAGGACGGGCGACGGTCATCGTGGCAGGAGCGCTGCAGCTGACAGCCTACGACGCTCAGAGCGGAGAGAGGACTTGGTGGATCAATGGCCTGGCTCGTATCGTCAATCCCACCCCCGTTCTGGGTCAGAACCGGCTCTTTGTGGCCTCCTGGTCTCCAGGCGGTGACACCAAAACCCGGATCGTTATGTCGGACTGGTCCACAGCCAGCCACCAATGGGACAAGGATGGCAACAAGATCCTGGCCGGGGAAGAGCTCCCCGAGGGAGACGTGAAGGGGAGACTCTCCATCATCGACCTGGATCGGGACGGGGGGGGCAACCAATTCGAATGGGAGAAGTACGCCCGGGTATTCGAGCTCGCCCGCAACTCCATTCTGGCGGTTCGGCCTGGGGGCCAGGGTGATCTTACCGCTACCAATACGCTGTGGAGCTATCCTCGGGGCGTTCCCTATGTGACTAGCCCTGTACTCTACCGCCAGGTGGTCTACATGGTCAAGAACCTGGACATTCCCCATTTTTCAGAGGCCCAGAGGAAGCAGGGACAGCTGACGGGAGCTGGGATCGGGTCGAGCCCCGCCAATCCCGCTGTGGCGGCCGAATAGGAGCTGCTTGATGCCATCGGCTATGGCATAGAAGCGGAACTCCGGGATGCCGTAGATCCGTTTGGCTGCCTGCTCGATGTGTTGGACCAGAAGGGCCAGCTTGGCCCTTTTACCCAGATAGACACAGGCGAAGAAGGCGGCGATCATGACCAAGGCGGCCATATTGCGCAGGCGCTCATACTTGAGCAAACGGATGTCTTCCAACTCGTAGCTCTGCTTGATAAATCGGATCGTTTCCTCGACACGCCAGCGGCTCAGATAGCTCTCGACCACCCGCCACTGGCTCTTGCGCGAGCGTTTGACCGTCTGGTTCGTCAGAAGCATCAGGGGACGGGGGCCAAAGCCATCCACCACCACCAGGTACAGCGATTGGTCGAAACCGGGCAAACGCACCCCTCGGGCCCCAAACTCCAACCGGTAGACCTTCTCCCCCGCACTCGTCTCCTTGATCACGACTTCCCGGTAGCGGCGCCGACAACCACGCGCCCACTCCTCGGCGCTCTTCTTGCTGCGCCCTGAGATCAGGTGACGATCCCCCCGCTGGCACACCAGGAACGGGTGTCCCCGCTTCAGCAGGACTTCGAGGATCTCCTCCCGATCCCCTCCCCGGTCCATCACCCAGATCCCTCGCCCTTGGGTGGCTTTGGAGACTCGCCCAATCGCCTTGAGGATCTCGTCGTTTTCGCTCACAAAGTCCGGCGCTTTCTGCGAGTACAGCTCCTGGTACAACGGCAGCACCTCGGCACTCCCCCGCCTCGCTCCGACCACCTCACAGCACCAGTATCCATCTCGGATCTCCCCTCGGGAGCCGTCCCGGACCCGCGCCAGGTATTGCATCTTCCGGGCATATGGCTTACTCACATCCGTGGGGTCCACAATCAACAGCGTCTCCTTCTCCACCCGCCAGGCCGCCAACTCCAGCAGATTCTTTCCCACCGCTCCTCTCAATCCCTGACGGTTGAGTTGGCGGCTCAGCCGCTCGATGACTTTCTTCAGAGCGATCTCCTCCTCCAGTGCTCGCGCAATCTCGCTGAGCCGGACCGACGCCCGACACTGCATCCCGTAGAGCACCTCCCGGATCAAACGAGCGGCGGTCTTCGGTAATCCTTCAGAGACCTTCCCCGAAAATTCTCTCAGCTGCTCTCGAATCTTCCACGCTACTTTGGCATCATGCATCTGGGTCCCTCCGCTTAATTGGTTGTTGGGTTTGGAGTTCCGCCAACCAGTCTAAGCGCTAGGGACCCACACTTTTGGGGGTCGACAGTTCCCCCATTTTCTCCCAATTTCAACCCATCCCACTTCCCTTATCGCCCTACTCTCTTGTTCTCAACTACTTGAGAGAATTCACCCTCAATTTTTGGGGAATGTCCTGGGTCAAGAACGGGGGGATCGTGACCAGTTTGGACGCGGAGTCGGGGAAGCTCTTGAAACAGGGCCGTGTCACTGGACTGGGAAACTATTTCGCCTCGCCCGTTGCCGGGGATGGCAAGGTCTATCTGGCCAGCGAACGTGGAGTGCTCACGGTCCTGAAGGCCGGTTCCGACTGGGAGATTCTGTCGTCCCACGACCTGGGCGAGCGCATCATGGCGAGTCCGGTGATTGCCGATGGCCGGATCTATGTTCGGACGGAAGAGGGCCTCTACAGCTTTGGAGAGCGATAGACCGGATGGAGTCGCTTGATGCCGCTTTGATCCGCGACTTTCAACATGGATCCGACACGGTCGAGGAGCGGGAACTGGACACCCGCTTCCAATAGCCGACGGACTTTGTCGGCGTCGTTGGCGCAACAGTAGTTGATGCGAATGCCGCGCTCTCTTAGCCGTCTTGTATGAGCCCGATCGACCGAGCCGCTGCCCAGAAGTTGGATGAACTCGGCTTTCATCTCGATTGTTTCATCGACGTACCGCAGCAGGTTGTCCTGTCGCTCCATGTTGCAAATCATGACGCGAGAATCGACTCGCTTGGCGGCACCAACGGCCTCGGCTCTACAGGCCAGAAAAGCCTGATGCAAATGCTCGCTGGCAACGATCCGCTCAGTCACCTTCTCGGCCAGGTGTGCTCCGCCCTTCAGATGTACATTCAGCCACAGGTGGGTAGAGCCACGGTTTTCCTTGGTATTCGGGGAAAAATTGTTCAGTCCCCCTCCTCTGTGGGCCATTCCCACCAGGCAGGGCACTGTGGATCTGCCGAAAGGAAGCGCGGAGAAGCTGGGTTGGGTGTGCCAAGTTGTTGTCGGTGCCACGACTGATGCAGACGGGTCAGAAGCATTCACCTCTCATCCACTCAACCCAGGGAGTATAATAGCGAGCAGATGCCGGTTTTTGGTCGAGCGTTCATCCTTCCGTACTTGATCGTATTCGTAGCTGCCGTTTCCTGCGCGCTGGCCTGTTTTCAGATTGAAGAGAAGCAGGAGACATGGGAGGCGTCTGCAGACCCGTCTTCGCATGGATGTTGCCAAGACTCTACGGAGGGGTGCCGTCTAGAATGTGTCGAGACGAATTTCCTCCAGGTGAGTAGCGCTCTAGAAACAGGCACTTTGAGCCAGCAGCTCCAGGTTCCCGTCGCGTCCAACCTTTCCCGGTGCCAGATCCTTCCTCGAGTGGAAGTCGTTCTACTCACCGAAGTCCTTTTCCTGAAAAACCAGATCTTCCGAATCTAGAAGCCTGCCTCTTCAACCGCAATCCTTAGTACACGGTTCCATAAATACGGTGACGTTTGCAGATGGGGCTTGTGAGGCGAGATCAAGGCGGGAGGAGGAAGTCGATGCTTGGTCATCTTCGACGACGACCAACGCAGAGATCGTCCACAACCCCCATCTGTCCTTCGGGTGGCGACGGGACGGGCCGATTCCTTTGTCGCTCCTCCTCCACTATGAATGACATGGCGTTCGTCGTCGCTTCGCGGACTCGACCCGTCGCGCTCGCCACAAACGTCACCGTATTTATGGAATCGTGTCCTTAGCCCGGATTTCTCAAGGATAAGAAAAAACAGTCAGCTCAATGTGGTATAAAGTCTGTGTTAACAAAGACTTAACAAACACAAAGAGCTGACTACTATGACGACAGAGTGTATCGCTTCTAAGCTGGAGTTTCAAGGGCTGGAGGGTCGCCGAGTCGAGGCAGAATTCAACGGGGGACAGATCACCTCAGACGCCGGAGGGTTGCTGTTACGGGAGGTGGAGAACCGCTATGGGTTCATTCGCGGCTTGGCCGCCTGCTTTGGGGACCGGCGCGATCCTCGCTTCACCGAGTTCAGTGTGGAGGATCTGGTGGGGCAGCGGATTTATGGACTGGCCTTGGGCTATGAGGATCTCAACGATCATGAGGAGCTACGGACGGATCCGCTGATGGCGGTGTTGGTGGGCAAGGAAGATCCCTTGGGGAGGGATCGGCGAGCGGAAGCGGATCGGGGCAAGGCGTGTGCCGGCAAGAGCACACTCAATCGTTTGGAGTTGTCCTCGGTGACGCAGGATAAATATCGCAAGACGCCGGTGGATGAAGCGGCGGTGGAAGCGTTTTTGGTGGAGCAGTTCATTCGGGTGCGAGGCGGTAAACCGAAGGAGCTGGTGTTGGATCTGGATGCGACGGATGATCCGCTGCACGGAGAGCAGGAGGGTCGTTTCTACCATGGCTACTACCGGTGTTACTGCTACCTGCCGCTGTATGTGTTTTGCGAGGGGTATGTGCTGGGGTCCAAGCTACGGGTGTCGAATCTGGATGGCTCCGAAGGAGCGGTCCAGGAGATGGAGCGGATCGTGGGACAACTGCGGGCGAAGTGGCCGAAGGTCCGCATTACGCTGCGGGCGGACAGCAGCTTTGCGCGCGAGGCGTTGATGAAATGGTGTGAGGAGCATCGAGTGGATTACGTCTTCGGTCTGGCCCGCAATCAGCGCTTAGAGGGGACCCTGGAGTCGGAGCTGGAACAGGCCCAGGCGCTTCAACAAGCGAGCGGCAGCAGCGCCCGAGTCTATAAGGACTTTCGTTACCAGACGCACAAGAGCTGGAGTCAAGAGCGGCGAGTGGTGGGCAAGGCCGAGTACACGGGTAAGGGATCCAATCCCCGCTTTGTCGTCACCTCGCTGGGAGCGAAGCGGTGGCCCGCCCAAAAGCTGTACGAGCAGCTGTACTGCGCGCGAGGGGAGGCGGAGAATCGGATCAAGGAACAGCAGCTGGAGCTGTTTGCCGATCGGACCTCGACGCACCTCATCAAGAGCAATCAGCTGCGGTTGTGGTTCTCCTCGGTGGCCTATAATCTGCTGCACACGTTGAGGCGTGTCGCTTTGAAGGGGACCCAGTGGGCGAAGGCGCAATGCCAGACAATTCGCCTCAAACTGTTGAAGATAGGAGGCCAGATTCGGGTCAGTGTCCGGCGGGTGAGTCTGTCCTTGAGCGAGGGTTATCCTTACCAAGCACTCTATGCCCAAGCCTTGGCCCAGCTTCAACAGCTCGGTTGAGCCAAGGAAAGTCGGAAATCCCAGCCGTCTGCAACTGAGGCGCCTGAGGTGTGTCTGAAAAACCGGTTTTCCGCGCTCGACACAGGCCTCACGACGCCTGTCGTACTCTGCACCGCCCTCAGCGGCGCCTTTGACCCAGACCGGCGTCGAGAAATCGACTAAAATCGCCCTTTCGGCTTTCTCCTTGAGAAATCCGGGTTAGAGTAGTTGTTCTTGAGAATGGAGCTTCCGTCCACATGGCGGGGCTTTCTTCGGAGGATAGGTACGATGAGCAAAGTAGCAGTGATTGTCGCGGCGACCCTCGCGTCTTTCGCCATGCAGGGTGAAGAGGCCGTTGGGATTGCCCAGAGACCGGCGGAGTCCGGAAACGCAGAGACCGAAACGAGGTTTCGTGTGAACGGCATGTCCTGTGCCGACTGCTCAAACCAGGCGATTAGAGTTCTGGAAAAAATCCCTGGCGTTCTTGCCGCAAACGTCGACTTCGGCTCCAAGCAGACAACGATCAAGGCCGACCGGCAGATCGCGGAAGAGGCCGTTCGTGCGGCCCTGGCCACGCTGGGATTCGAAGCGCTGTTCGCCGGAGATCCAGTGATTGAGCCGTTGTCGCCAGAAGGGAAGAAGGCCCTCGATATCAAGACTGCTTCAACTGGTGCGGCCATTCGCGTCAAGGATCATCTCGCTTCGGGAAAGATCACGATCTTTGACTACCAGGCCGACTGGTGCGGTCCCTGCCATCTTCTGAGTCCCAAGCTGGAACGCCTGCTCTTGAAGTATCCAGACCTTGCCCTTCGGACGATTGACATCGTGGACTGGGAGTCAGAGGTGGCAAAACAAGCGACAAGAGAGTTTGGTGTGCCAGGACTCCCCTACGTCCGGCTTTACGGTCCCGCTGGGGACTTCCTGGGGGAAGTGCATGGCAACCAGATAGAAAAAGTTGAGGAGATCATCATGAGGAAGGCACAGTGAGACTACTCAGCCTTCTATTCACCTGGCTGGTCGCAGCACCCTTGGTATTTGGCCAGAGTTGACCGGCTTGAAGCAACCCCTCCATTGCACGGGGGGTGGGAGCCGGTCCGGCTCTTGAAAAGGGTTCATTCAGGCTAACCCTCAATACCGTCCGCGGATTCGGATTTGATGGGGGACATCCGGAGACCAAGGGGCTCGATGCCAGTGGGCAGGTAATCTCCGTACCTCTCCATAGACACCAAGTCTCCCTGGATTACCTTCGGCTGGAGTTCGAGTTGGAGTACGCCCTGACAGATACTTGGGCCTTGCTCCTGCGCACACCCTACGACATCAAGGAGCAAACAGCGGAGATCGGTTTTCTCGGAACTGTCCCGCCAGACGAAGGAGAGGCCATCACCAGAAATCGGGACATCCACCACCGGACCGAGACGTACAAGGGCCTCAGCGATCTCATGCTGCTGGGGACACATCGCCGACGAGACATCTTCCGCGAGGGAGATTTCTTCAGGTTCTCGGCAGGGTCGACTCTTCCTGTCGGCAAAACGGAGGAAGACCCCTACGAGCTTGGGGATCACGGGCTGGAACATTTGCACATCCAGTTTGGAACCGGGACGTTCGATCCGCTCCTGGAGGCAAACTATAGAATGACGCTTCCCCGACAATTCTCACTCGGTGCCTTCGGACTGGGACGCCTTCCATTCTACGAGAACCGGAAGACGTACCGCGGACCTATCGAGGTAAGCTCTGGAGTTACGCTGAACTATCACTGGAAGCCTGGGCTCACCCTCCATGGGAACACCACGGTCCATTACCAGAGTTTCGCTTACTGGAAGGGAGAGAGAGATCTCAACTCGGGTCTTGTAACAGCTGGTGGCCTTTTCGGAGCCGCCATCAGGGCCGGGGAGAGCACAATACTCGGCTTCGATCTCAGAGTCCCCTTCTCTCAGAAAACACTGGCAGAGGGGGATGCCTTCAAGCAAGGTCTCACCCTGCTGTTCAGGATCTCGCGGGATCTCTGATAGCGTACAGCTCCACCCTGCGCTCCTGAAAGAAAGGCTTCACTGCGGACCTAGCTGTGACGCTTCTCTCGCAGCCGAATCTCCATCCTGTCCAAAGGAGAAAACAGGGGACAGAAAAAGTGCCACTTCTTCTTCAGGACCAATGGGGAGGACCGGTCCGTAAGCCTCTGGCAGATAGGTATTCTCAGTACAAGAGCCATCCTCTGAGATTGCCCTGCCGCACCCAAAGATCTAGAATCGCCCGGGTAGGTTCCGCTGTAGTCTAGAGACGCATATTGAATACGCCACCCCATTTAGCATGGGCCGCCGAGGCGGATTCTGTCAGCGGAGTACTCCTTCCGCTTCTTGAGACGAGGACAGCATGAGCTATAGGATTCTTTTCGCGGTAGCCGCCGTTCTGGCCTTCGTCGTCTTCTTTTCCCCGGTCCGACCTCAAGAGTCCGGACAGCCGTCCATCATTCTTGGGGGGAAGCTGGATGGGCTGGTGGCCAGCGTTCGGGTCGTGCGGGATTCTGACGGGGTGCCGCATATCTTTGCCCAGAATGATCACGACGCCGCATTCACGCTGGGATATCTTCATGCCCAGGACCGCTTCTTCTCAATGGACCGGTTTCGCCGCCTCTTCAGCGGGACCTTGGCCGAGCTAGTGGGGGAGTCCGCGCTGGATGGAGATATCCAGATGCGTGCCCTCGGTTTCAGACGATCGGGTGAGGCCTCATGGGAGGCCGCTTCACCTGTGCTGAAGGCTTTTGTACAAGCCTATTCAGATGGGATCAATACCTACCTGGACGATCCGACTCACCCCTTGCCTCCCGAATACGGTGTCCTCGAGCTGACTAGCATCGCACCCTGGACACCCATCGACACCATGACGTTGGCACAGGGTCTGGCCTTTGGGCGTTCCTTTGCTTCGGACATTCCCCTGACTCTTGCCCTCGAGGCCCATGAGGCCGCGGGTGAAGCCTTGGGATTCGATGGGACCGCACTGTTTTACCAGGATCTTTTTCGAGTTGCTCCCTTTGACCCCACCCTATCGATCCCGGGTGCGTCTTTCGGTTCTGACACGAGTGCCTCCGCACCGGGATCCAGAGTCTTTTCGGACTCGAGGCTGAAGCTTCGTGAAGCGATCAAACCCGGAACGCTGGCTCTGGCTCGACGTTACCGGGAAGCGGTGCGTAGAGTCCCCTGGCTGGATCGAGTTTTTACACGAGACCGATCCCGCAGCGGCAGCAACTGGTGGGTAATAGGCGGAGATCATACAGAATCAGGTAACGCGATGCTGGCAAACGATCCCCACCTGAGCTTGGGGATTGGGAGTGGCTTCTATGAGACCCATTCTGTTGTCTCCGACGACCCTAATTTCGGTCCCATGAATGTCTCAGGAGTCTCTCTTGCCGGGGCACCCTTCATCGTCCAGGGTTGTAATGAGCGTATCTGTTGGGGCAGCAGTACCAATCCGCTGGATGTGACCGACACCTTCGAGGAAGAGCTGGTGGTCGATCTGCTTCAGCAGATTCCGACCCACACGGTGTTCGAGGACGAGAGGGAGCCCCTACTCGTGATTCCCCAGACCTACCGCGTCAACCAAGTCGGGAGCGGGACCCTGGACGAGCTTGAGACGGCTGATGTTGGGAACCTCAGCGGCGGGATGACGTTCCTTGTGCCCCGGCGCAATATGGGGCCTATTGTCTCGGTGGACCTTTCCCAGTTCCCCAAGGTCACGGCACTGAGTGTTCAGTACTCAGGTTTCTCTCCAACCCGCGAGGGAGAGGCCTTTTTTCGCTGGTCGCGTGCGCGCAATCTGGAGGATTTCAAGGACGCACTTCCCTACCTTGACGCCAGTGCCCAGAACTGGGCCTATGCTGATGTTGAGGGGAATATCGCCTATTTCACGGACAGCGAAGTGCCGCTGCGGGAGGATCTGCAGTCGGGCCAGGTGGATGGCTTGCCCCCGCTCTTTATCCGCAGCGGAAGCCACCAGTTCAAAAACGAGTGGCTGCCACTGGCAAACCCGCAGCCGCATCAGGTCTTGAACTTCGAGCTGCTGCCTCTGGATGAGATGCCTCAACTCATCAATCCCGCCCAGGGCTATGCACTCAACGCAAACAACGACCCGGTGGGAGCGACCCTGGACAACGATCTCTTCAATCAAACTCGAAAGGGTGGCGGCATCTACTACCTGAACCGGGGCTACACGAGTCTTCGCGCAGGGAGAATCAGGCGCTTGATTGAGCAACAGCTAGCTGAAGGTGGAAAGTTCTCGCTGGAGGATATGATGCGCCTCCAGGGTGACCACCAGCTCCTCGATGCTGAGGTCTTCATGCCCCATCTCTTGAACGCCTTCAACAACGCCCAGGACGAAGGAGCTCCACCTCTTCTGGCAGCATTGGCAGCTGATGCGGGAGTGTCCGAGGCGATGGAACGATTGGGCGCCTGGGATTTCACGACTCCCACAGGCATTCAGGAGGGCTATGACCCTGGAGATGAGCCAAGTAACCTGGCCGAACCCAGCTCCGAAGAAATTGGTAACAGCGTCGCAGCAACTATCTACAGTGTCTGGAGAGGGCAAATCGTGCGGAACGTATTGGATGCCACTCTAGAAGGGTTGGGACTCGGCGAGTTCCATCCGGACAGTGAGCGCTCACTATCGGCACTGAGGCATCTGCTCGATAATTTTTCCTCGAATCAGGGCGTCGGAGCCTCCGGAGTGAACTTCTTTCAAGTGGAGGGCATTGGCCCACCAGAAAAGTCCCGCGATTTCCTGATTTTGAAAAGCCTGGATGACGCCTTGGAGCTCCTCGCCAGCGATTCCTTCGCTCCCGCTTATGGAGGGTCCACCAACCAGGAGGATTATCGTTGGGGAAAGTTGCACCGCATCGTGATCGACCACCTCCTGGGTGATCCTTTCAACGTTCCGGATGCAGGCGGTTTTTCCCATCTCTCATCCGACCTGCCCGGCCTGGCCCGGTCCGGTGGATACGAGACCGTTGACGCCGCAGCGCACAATGTACGAGCGCTCGCCCCCAATGATTTCATGTACAGCTTTGCTCCCGTACGGCGCTTTGTAGCCGAACTGTCCCCCTCGGGAATCAAGGCCTTTCAGATCATTCCTGGGGGGCAAAGTGGTGTGCCTGATACACCCTTCTTCTCGAATCAGCTGGGCCGCTGGCTGACCAATCAATACCATGCGATGCGAATCGCTCCCGCCGAGGTGGCGGGTGACGAATTCTCAGTCGAGGTCTTCACTCCCAGGGTTTTCCGCTATTATTTTCCATTTTATCAGGGAGACAGCCGAAGCTTCACTGGCATCGCCGTCAGTAGCTTGATCGAGTCCCTGATGAATCTCGAGTTCCGGGCTTTCAACGCGACCGGGGGCGAGAAACCCTTCCCTGACAACCCGAAGACAACAGAACTTGACAAAGGCCGGCAGTTGGCCCTCCTGGGACACGAGGTTTTCGGTGTGCCGGCTTCGAGCGAACAAGCCGGTTGGATCGAGCTGCAGGCAACCCCTGTAGGCGCGGTCAATACTGTGGGTCCCATACTCGGTACGTTCACCCAGTTTGGATCCTTCGATTTGAGCCGTCTTGATGGCTCCGTAGGCTTCACCGACCAGTCGAGAAGACTCATCCTGACGCGGGTCTTCCAAGGACCGGACGCATTTAGCCCGGATTTCTCAAGGAGAAAGCCGAAAGGGCGATTTTAGTCGATTTCTCGACGCCGGTCTGGGTCAAAGGCGCCGCTGAGGGCGGTGCAGAGTACGACAGGCGTCGTGAGGCCTGTGTCGAGCGCGGAAAACCGGTTTTTCAGACACACCTCAGGCGCCTCAGTTGCAGACGGCTGGGATTTCCGACTTTCCTTGGCTCAACCGAGCTGTTGAAGCTGGGCCAAGGCTTGGGCATAGAGTGCTTGGTAAGGATAACCCTCGCTCAAGGACAGACTCACCCGCCGGACACTGACCCGAATCTGGCCTCCTATCTTCAACAGTTTGAGGCGAATTGTCTGGCATTGCGCCTTCGCCCACTGGGTCCCCTTCAAAGCGACACGCCTCAACGTGTGCAGCAGATTATAGGCCACCGAGGAGAACCACAACCGCAGCTGATTGCTCTTGATGAGGTGCGTCGAGGTCCGATCGGCAAACAGCTCCAGCTGCTGTTCCTTGATCCGATTCTCCGCCTCCCCTCGCGCGCAGTACAGCTGCTCGTACAGCTTTTGGGCGGGCCACCGCTTCGCTCCCAGCGAGGTGACGACAAAGCGGGGATTGGATCCCTTACCCGTGTACTCGGCCTTGCCCACCACTCGCCGCTCTTGACTCCAGCTCTTGTGCGTCTGGTAACGAAAGTCCTTATAGACTCGGGCGCTGCTGCCGCTCGCTTGTTGAAGCGCCTGGGCCTGTTCCAGCTCCGACTCCAGGGTCCCCTCTAAGCGCTGATTGCGGGCCAGACCGAAGACGTAATCCACTCGATGCTCCTCACACCATTTCATCAACGCCTCGCGCGCAAAGCTGCTGTCCGCCCGCAGCGTAATGCGGACCTTCGGCCACTTCGCCCGCAGTTGTCCCACGATCCGCTCCATCTCCTGGACCGCTCCTTCGGAGCCATCCAGATTCGACACCCGCAGCTTCGCCCCCAGCACATACCCCTCGCAAAACACATACAGGGGCAGGTAGCAGTAACACCGGTAGTAGCCATGGTAGAAACGACCCTCCTGCTCTCCGTGCAGCGGATCATCCGTCGCATCCAGGTCCAACACCAGCTCCTTGGGTTTCCCGCCTCGCACCCGAATGAACTGCTCCACCAAAAATGCTTCCACCGCCGCTTCATCCACCGGCGTCTTGCGATATTTATCCTGCGTCACCGAGGACAACTCCAAACGATTGAGTGTGCTCTTGCCCGCACACGCCTTGCCCCGATCCGCTTCCGCTCGCCGATCCCTCCCCAAGGGATCTTCCTTGCCGACCAACACCGCCATCAGCGGATCCGTCCGTAGCTCCTCATGATCGTTGAGATCCTCATAGCCCAAGGCCAGTCCATAAATCCGCTGCCCCACCAGATCCTCCACACTGAACTCGGTGAAGCGAGGATCCCGCCGGTCCCCAAAGCAGGCGGCCAAGCCGCGAATGAACCCATAGCGGTTCTCCACCTCCCGTAACAGCAACCCTCCGGCGTCTGAAGTGATCTGTCCCCCGTTGAATTCTGCCTCCACTCGGCGACCCTCCAGCCCTTGAAACTCCAGCTTAGAAGCGATACACTCTGTCGTCATAGTAGTCAGCTCCTTGTGTTTGTTAAGTCTTTGTTAACACAGACTTTATACCACATTGAGCTGACTGCTTTTTCTTATCCTTGAGAAATCCGGGTTAGGGGAAGCTCGGCCACTACCCTCCTCAGCGTCGCCAATCCTAACCTCACACCTGTGACTGTAGAGGTGACCTACACCCCCATGGACCAAAGCGAATCGAGCGGAGCCTCTTCTCAGTCAGGGGCCGTCCTTCAACAGACCGTTGATATCCCGGGCAAGGGGTTCCTCTTTGGCTCACTTCCCGAGATCCTGGGACAAGCTTTGTCTGTTTCCGGCGGTTACATCGAGGTGGGAGTGAGGCAAGGGCAAGGCGTGGTCGCCTTTGAGCTGATACGTCTCGATGACCAGGATACGGTTTTGGGACTGAATGCCTCGTTCGCCTCCAGTGGCCTCGAACTCTTCTCCGCCCAACTGGCCAGTGGACCCGAGGTGTTCACAAACGTTAAGTTCGTGAACACGAGCGGCGAGGATCGAGAATTGACGATTACTCCCGTAGCCGAAGACAGCACCACTCTGGCGGCCCCTTTCACGCTGAACCTGGGGCCAGGCCAATCCTTTGAACAGGATGTGGCAACGTTGTTTGGCTTTGGAGAGACGAACGGTGCCCTGGTGTCGACTGGCACCCGAAATTCCATAGCAGGCAGCAGGAATCAAGGAACGACGGTGGTCGGCTCCATGCGGGTCCAAGTCAGCGGCGGCGGAGTGGTCGGAGACGTGATCTTTGGCGATCCCATGGACCTTGAATACGCCGCAGCGCTTCCCCTGCAGAAGACGCCCTTCACCGAGGCCGTGTTCAACCAGGTGGCGAACATCCCGGGTTTCTTTACCGGAATGGCCTTTTTCAATACGGGGATGGAGACAGCCGAGATCAGAATTCAGGTTTTCTCTGCGGAAGGTGTCCAATCCGGAGATGTGACGATATCGCTAGGGCCTGGAAAACGGATCTCAAAACTCGTTCCGGAATTTGATCCTGCCACTGCCGGGCAGGCCCGTGGTTTCATTCGGATCACTTCCAGCCAACCGCTAATCGCTCAGCAGTTGTTCGGGACTTCTGATCTGAGCTTGCTGTCGGCAACTCCACCTACAATTGTCCAGACCGGAAGTTCACTGATTTCAGCGATTCGGACGCCGCTTGGTTCAGCGAACTCTTCCCCCATCTCAATCGATCGGTAAGAATCCCGAGTTGACTCGGCGCATGCGCTCATTGCTTCAGTAGTTGCCTCTCAAGACAGTTACAACGGCTTAGTTTCACATGAGGGAGAAGGGACTGATAACGTCCACCAGAAACCGGCACTTGACGATGTTGTCGGCGATGTTCAACAAAGGGCTCGAATGGGGTCTGGTAGTCGAGAAGGGTCTCAGTCACGGTCTCACCCCCGATGGCGGGTGCCACAACCTGCGACAGGCGAAATCGATCATGCTCTACTGGAAGTCGGGACGTCCCGAACTGAAGGCCTCTGCGCTCACCCCCGAAAGCGGCGGAGATAGCCAGTTCGGACAAAGTGCCGGACCTTCGCAGAATCGGCAAGACGGTCACACTCGCCGTTGCCTGGAACAGACAGGCCGAAATTCCGCACAGGTCCTAATCTGCATCGGCCTGACGTACATACTGTCCTCCTGCGTTACCGGCCCCGTCGGTCCGGAAGCAGCCTCGGAAAAGTGGCACTGGCGGTCTGGTCCGATCTACCTTGGCCGTCCCATCGTCACATCGGGGGACTCTCCTCACTACCTGCTAATTGTAAACAGCTTGTTAGAAGACCTGGATTTGGATCTAGCCAACAACCACCATCAGATCTCACTAGGAGATTGGGATGCCGGAACCCGGGTACGCCTGACCGCCTTCGGGGGCCATATCGAGACGGATACGGAAGGCCGAAAACTGAGTTTCCATCCCTTTTTTCGACCAGCCGTACTCGCTCTTCTGGCCTGGCCCTGGCGGGGGACAGAATGGGTCGAATCGATCTGCATCTGGCTGACAGTGTTCGCGGTCTGGGTTGGCTTTATCCGGTTTCGCAGTCTAGCCGAGAGGCTGGATGTTGTTCGATTCTAAGGTGTCTTTCATCCATTCGGCTCGCTTGGTAGTTCATCTGGAGGTTCGACAAAAAGTTGCCGCTGCCGATGTTGGAGAAGCAGTTGTCGTATTATCCGCGGCTTCGGGGGTCTGATCCTCCAAGTGCTCGGTCAGGAGGGTACCGTCGCCTAGCAACGTCGACATGTTTTTTACGAATCGTGTGCTTCAGCCTTCTCGAAGCTTCTTGATCTAAGACTCCTTTCTTTTCTTTCTCGTCAACGATCTCGACCACAGGTGCGGGCCGACGTATCGCTACGGGGAGTCACCTCCATGTGCGCAGGATTCATGATTCAAAGCAGCGCAGGGAGCCATTACACACAGCGACGCCAGGCAGGGTTCAAATGTAATAGTCGACACCCGACCTTACAGGCAGCGTCCGATTTCATTGCGCACACGAATGACCGGTTCCGCCTGAGGGTGTGTGAAAAGTCATTCATGATTTCGGATTTGAAATTTCGACTTCATAGGATCGCGTGTAAGCCACGATCTCCGTCGTAGGAAGGGTAAAGAGACCCCTAAATCAAAGAGGTTTTGGACTTTTCACACACCCTCGCCTAAAAGCGGACATTCAAAACTTTCTGCCGAAACGTCGAATGAACTACCCTGCCCTCCTGCCTCCGGAGCTCCAGGATTTGGCAACGGCCGGAGCCAGGAGGAAGTCCAGTGCCGAGAACGGCTCGGTGGTCTGCTACGGGACTACTATCGAAACGCGGCTTAAGGGTTCGTTCAAGAATAAACTTTGCAGAGTTGGCGCTCAGCTTTGCGCCAGATTTGGTCGCGAACGATTGAGCGAAACCGCAGGCGTAGGCAGGCCTACGTTGAGGATTTCGCGATTGAGGAGCGGCCGAAGATGGTGTGAAGATGAGATGCTAGAATGTAAAGTTTATTCTTGAACGAACCCTAAGCTGTCCGATATACCACCGTGGAGCAGGTCGAGCCAGCGCCGCCGTGTCGGAGCGAACCCGTCACAGGGGAAACCCCGGTTCCTGGAATTCGATTCTCAATGGAAGCCGGCCGAGATTCCGATCCTCCGACACCCTGAAGCCCTCCTTTCTAACGGATCCACGCCACGACCCAATACCTTGACCTTACGGTCCTGACTGACAGGTCCCGCCAATGCCGCAGTTATTCGACAAGCAGTCGCTGTTGCGAGCGCAGCATTCGCCCAACATTGCCGGCGCCCCGATCAAATTGCACAGGGGACTCAGGTTTCGCCCTCGCCGCTCGCGAATTTCCTGCAACGGGCATTCGTCTGGGGTGGGGGGCGCGATCGGATCTCCGTCGATTGCAGTCACGCTGCCGGCGAACGGCACAAAAAACTGACCGTGATACTCACTTGCTGTATCGGCTGGACCCTCCTCGCGGTACAGACAGGCCAGTTGGCCACCCGTGGTCGCGAACGACCACGTCTCGTCGGTGTCTCGCGTGACCGTGATCGAACCAGAGTCGGGGCAATGACCGGCCCCACCGAAGCTGTCGTAGGCCCCCCACCGCAGAACCCAATTGTCCTCTCCGTCCGTGAAGGACAGGGTGGCGTTGTCTTCGTGGGAACACCCTAAAGGCAAATCGTCGAGATCCTCACCTATGTTGATTTCAAAACGTACGGCGCTTATCAGAGCGGGGGGATCTGAGGGGGGGATATCGATATTGGGGAGGGCATCCAAGCAGTCTGTCGGAACGTCACAGGTACCATCGGCATCGTTATCAATCCGGGTGCTACAACCACAACCCAGCCCTCCGCTTAGATTCAGAGACAGCATCCGGTTGGATCTTCTACCAACTTCAAGTACAAGCATGCGGTTTTCTCCGACGAATGCACTGATCTTGTTTTTCTTGCTGTCGCGGTATACGCCGCCAAGATCGCTCTGAACGCCGCCTAGCGCGTCAACGAGCAGGACTTCCACCGGAATGCTTTGTCCTTGTTCGCCACCTCCCCCTCCTTCGCAATCCTGGGGGCAAGTCTGCGGCTCGTTCCCCTGGCAAACCCCATCATTACACACGGGCTTGGCGGCCAGGGCGCTCCCGGGAGTTGCCAGCATTCCCAAGACGGCAGCCAGAACGAGGGAGCCCCTGGCCCTAATCCAGCAATCTAAGACTCTGCACATGATCATGACCTCCTTTGGGTCACCGGGATCTCTCAGGGAAAGATGAGCACTGATCACTTCAGTCATGGTTTACCTCCATTCAATCAGAACGCTTCGATTTCTGAGCTCTAACGCTATAGGTTGATGCAACCGGTATGCCACAATTCTACAGAGGCCCATAAACCACTCCTAAACTACTGTGAATACGTACGTTCTCTCGTAATAGGTCTACGCCCTGTCGGGTCGTCAAGTAGCTACCAGCGGGAGCTAATTGGATAGTCGGACTATCCATGTGGATAGCAGGGTCACCGGACGTCCTGTATGCACACTCATTGACAGAAGCTCTGCGATTTGAGGAAGAGGACCCGAGATTATCCTTCGGTGGTTCCCTTCTTCATCCACCGGAACTCACAGATCCGGTTTGACCTGACGGACAAAGAGACTCTGATGCCTAATGGTTGGTCGCCCTGGTTCGCCGCCGGAGCCTTGGATGGGCCGGACGCTTCAGGCTGGATCGTGGACAAGGATGGCAGTTTCAAGCACACGACCAGCTTCGCAGCGAACGGCATTCCGAGTGTCATCGGAAAAGGCGGATTGAATTCCGCTTATCCTTCCGATTTCTATATATCTGTCGTCCTCTGAGATTGCCCTTCCAAAGTCAAAGATCTAGTATTGCCACATAGACTCCCCAGCAGTCTGGAGGCTCGTTGATAGGCCAGACCATCTCCCACTATAAGATCACCTCGAAGTTGGGCGAAGGCGGTATGGGAGAGGTGTACCGGGTCGAGGACACCACTCTGAAGCGCGAAGTCGCCATCAAGGTCCTGCCTGAGCGATTCACCCAGGATACTGAGAGGCTGGCCAGACTTGAGGCCGAGGCTAGCCGGCTCCAAGTAGATTAGCCCTGTAAGGAGAACGGATCATGAGGACGCTATTGGGTACTCTCTGTCTGCTGCTCACGCTCTCGGTTTCTCGGGCGAAGCCGGCCGAATCCGAGGAACCCCTGGCCATCGGCTCTCGGCGCGAGCTGTTTGTCGATCGCCTGCTCATCGACAGGCTCTCCGGGGCCCATCTCCAACTGGGGAGGCCGGAACGGGCAGGAGTAGCGGTTCGTTTCGATGGGGCCGCAGAGGGCCCTGTGGCTGGCTACCCCACCGTCTTCAAGGACGGCGACAAGTACCGGATGTACTATCGGGGGCAGTTGTTCAAGGGGAAGACCACCTGTTATGCCGAAAGCCGGGACGGGATGCACTGGACGAAGCCCGAAGTGGGCCTGGTTTCAGTCGATGGCTCGACCCGAAACAACGCGGTCCTGCCCCAGGCTCGCCAGTTCTTCCCCTTTATCGACCGTCGTCCCGGTGTTCCCGCTTCAGAAAGGTACAAGGCCAACTCGCGGGGACCCGAGGAACCGCACAGCCTCATCGGTTTTGTGTCGTCAGACGGCGTCCGGTGGCGGCGGATACGGGAGGAGCCCATCGTCCTCAAGGTCCTGGTCAACAACTTCGACTCGCTGAACATCATCTTCTGGTCCGAGGTGGAGAAGCTCTATGTGCTGTATGCCCGGCACATGGTGGGGGGGCGCCGTGCCACGGCCCGGGCCACCTCGGGGGACTTTCTCAACTGGAGCCAGCAGACGCTCATGACCTACAGCGACACGGGGACCACCACTCCCTCGGCTAATCTGTACACCAACCAGACCCAGCCCTATTTCCGGGCTCCCCACATCTACATCTCGCTGGCGGCCCGTATTCTCTTTGCTGATGAGAGATCCATTCAGCACGAGGACGACAAGCGGGCGGCGCATCGGCGCCAGCGCTCGATCCCTCCCGAGCTTAGGGAATTTGTCAAGCGGAACATGCCCGAAATGGGCACTCGGGGAACAGGAGACCGCTCCGATGGTGTCCTGCTCACCAGTCGCGCCGGTTCCAGCCGCTACGACTTCACCTTTCAGGAGAGCTTCATCCGGCCCGGACTGGGCATCAACAACTGGACGACTTGAACCAACTATCCGGCGTGTGGCGTGGTCCAGACTGCTCCGGCCGAGATGTCTCTGTATGTGCAACGGGACTATGGACAGAAGACAGCACACCTGGAACGGATGACCCTTCGTCTGGACGGGTTTGCCTCCTTGAATGCGCCCTACGACGGTGGCGAAATGGTCACGAAGCCGTTGAGATTTGAGGGGAATCAGTTGGAGATCAACTACGCCACCTCGGCGGCCGGGGTGCTGAGGGTCGAGATCCAGGATGAGCAAGGGCGGCCCGTTCCACGCTTTTCGCTGGAGGAGTGCCCCGAGATCATTGGAGATGACATCAGCCGGATCGTGTCCTGGAACCAGGGCAGCGATGTGGGGAGTCTGGCAGGGAAGCCGGTCCGCCTGCGCTTCGTGATGAAGGACGCAGATCTTTATTCCCTGCGGTTCAAGTAGGAGCAGAGTCGCAAACTTGTCCGGGGCTCCTCCTCCTGTCGAACTGCGGAAACTACCTCCCCAGTGCCAGAGAAAGTGCCCAGGCAGACAAGCCTGCCGGAGACACGTAAACGACGTGTTCTGGGTTCACTCGTTGCTATCGGGCGCAGCCCCTTGTTTCAGGAACATCGGGAACAGATGGCGTCGAGGAGTCGGAGGATAGGCTCCGAAGGAACCTTGGTTAGCTGCCCGACAACACACCGTGATGGCAGAGATTCATGACGGTGGCTCACGGGCCGATGATATCTGAACCCTAAACAGCCGGTAAGAAGAGGGGATTCTGTCCCGCGGCCCAATGAATCGCCGAAGCACTGTCGCGTTGTCGAAAGATACGTGGAGCATCCATTCTTTCTGTCGCGGTGCTATTCAGTCGTAATAGGCCTAGATCTGACCGTACAAACAGTGTCAGAGTAGATCGCCCCTGAACGTCCGCTTTCAAAAGCGGACATTCAGATTTGCCGCCGGAAACGTCCAACGAACGACCGCTAACGTGCTCATGGCGCATTACAACTCTCTGAGACCCCATAGTATTTTGAGGTTCGGTCAGACGCTAAGGACTCCGGCCGTGCAGGCCGGACTGGCCAATAAGAGGCTCTCCTTCCGGGACATATTCACGAGCCAGGTGAAATCACGCTTTCTGGATGCTTCTTCAGGCAAGTGTTGTTAAGCTATGCCCCCTCCAGTGCCCAAACTGGACAGGTCTGAAATCCAATCTGGCGTAGCGTGCGACAACCACCGTCAAGAAGAATAAATAGAACGCCGCCTGGGGCAATCGTGTGAGTAATGCCAGTTTGACCGGGACGCGAGGGATTTCCAACAGCACCTGCAAGACAACCTGGTGGGTGGCTTCACGACGGCGTTCGATAGCTGCACGGATGCGGGCGGTAACTCCCCCTAGGCGCTGCGCTACAGGCGGTGTGGGGGCTCGGCAGGCGCTCGCCAGCCGGCTGCGGCTGATAGCGAGGCACTCTGTCCGCTTTCCCCGGCAGCTGATCGAGGTGCTGCGGTTGGCCAGCCGGAGTCTCCTCAGTCCTTGACCCGGAAGGGGGCCGGGGCTTACTTCCCTCTTGAGCCTATCCCTCGAGGAGCCTTTCGAGCGGGTGGCCCCACCGGGCCGAGGTGGCACCAAGTTAGAGTAAGCTCGTATCCCCCTCCATCCAACTCCCTCAGGCTCACTACCATCGCATGATCCAGCTGCAGCATCCCTGACCCGCCATACAGGCTTGCTTCGTCAAACCAGGGGAGTGAAGTTGCTGTGCTTGAGCGTCTCCTTGCAGGCGAGACGAAAGCTGATTTTCCGTTGCTCTTCCATCATTGGAACCACGGAGGGATGATCTTCCGTGCGCTCGGCCCTTTTTACTTCTCTTTCTTCAGCACCTCGATGGTCAAGGTGCCGATTAGCGTGTCGGTGCAAGCCTTCGCCAAAGCACAACAGGATACCGGCAGGACGTAGTCGCAAGATCTTCTGCCAATCAAGCCATGGCCGTCGCCCACACTTCCGTCTATGACGAAGCCTAAGTGGCTCTCGCTACTACTGGACCAGGCCAGACATGATGTGTTCTGAATAGGAGACGGCGTTCCTGTAAAGCTCGGGTTGCTCACCCCCAGCACGTCGCCCGTTACGAGGTTACCATCCGTATCTATCCCAAAGGCGGCTATGGTGGGGCGTACCCAAGCTAACTGTTGGACTTCAACGAAGCTATCGCCAATCTCAGAAGTGGAGCACATATGACTTCCTGGAAAAGTGGCGTTGCAGAGCCTGTTCATTTTGATGACGCCCCTGCCGCCATCGGTTGTTCTTGCTGAGAAGCCGACCAGCTGCTCCCCTTCGGTGCAAACCACGTCGGGTACTATTATGACGGGTTCGATCCTGATTTGGGCACCAACGGGTGACCCCGCGACCAAGAGGCCGACGAACACTCCAAGCAAAGGTATGATTTTGGTTTTAAACATGGTTTTCTCCTTTCTGCTTTGAAACGCATTGCACTTCTTCAGAACTCTTCTAAGAATGTGCGGGTAAGGCCTTCCGCGGCAACGGGTAAGAGGGCTCACGCCCCTTATTGAGCGCTAATGAGCGCTAATACCTATTCGAGTGGCCAGAGCTGGCAGCTCGCCAAGACCCATTGGGGACCACTGGTGTACAATCGGCGACACAGTTTTCAATGGCGATCCCCGAGGATTAAGTATGGTGGAGCCGCGTGAAGAAGCCCCGAGGGACCCGGGAGGCGCAGTCCAAGACGGGCGCCTGGACTCGTGGAAGGAGATCGCAGTCCACTTTGGGCGCGACGTCAGCACGGTTCGTCGCTGGGAAAGAAGTGAGGGGTTGCCGGTTCATCGGCATCAGCATCAGAAGAGAGGTTCGGTTTTCGCTTACCGGGCGGAACTGGATGTCTGGTGGGAGAACGGACATGCTCGCGTGGAGTCAGACGAGAAGTCCCTTGGCTCCCGAGTCTGGAGATTATGGATTCCCGCTTCGGCCGCTTTGGTCCTCATTGCAGGGTTGTGGTTCGGCCTTTCCGATCGGCAGGCGCGATCACCGCAACAGGAGTGGAAGGTCCGTCCTCTCACCAGTTACCCGGGAGGGGAGAGGTTCCCCAGTTTTTCCCCAGCCGGAAGTCAAGTGGCCTTTGCCTACCGCAAAGAGAGTCGCAACGACTTCGACATCTATGTGAAAGACGCCCGCTCGCCGACGCTTCTGCCCCTCACGGAGAGCCCCCATTCAGATGTGGCTCCGGCCTGGTCGCCGGACGGTCGCCTCATCGCCTTCTTCCGCCGGTTCAAGCGGGAGGGTCGGTCTCGCTCCAGTTCTGAAGCGCCCCTCCCCCCAGCCGCAATCTTCACGATTTCGCCCCTCGGAGGCCCGGAACGCCTGCTTTTGGAACTCCACGCCCCATTTCGCCCTAGATCAAGACCGCCGTTCCTTCAGCTGTCTTGGTCTCCGGATGGGAAGTTGCTGGTTTTCCAGGATCGTCACGCCCGAAGGTCACCATTCAGCATCTACGTGCTTTCGATTGAAAGCGGAGAGACACGAAAGCTGACCTCCCCTCCAGCCAAGTGGAGGGGAGATGGGACCGGCGCTTTCTCTCCCGATGGCAACACCGTGGCATTCGTCCGACAAAATAACCGGGGCCAAGGAGACCTCTACTTGACTTCAATGAGTGGTGGAGAGCCGAGGCGACTGACCTTTGACGAGAGTATGCTTCTCGGCCTTGCCTGGAAGCCGAACGGCCGCGAAATTGTTTTCTCCTCACTTGCGGGGGGGGCACTACTTCTATGGCAGGTTTCTGTTTCTGGAGGGACCCCGCAGCGGCTGCCCCTGAGCACTGGATTTGACGACTTTCCGGCCATCTCTGCCAGCGGAACAGAGCTGGCCTTCGGCCGACGCCGACGCGATAAGAACATCTGGCGGGTCCAAAGGGGCAATGGAAAGGAAATCAATCCTGTTTCGAGACTGATCGTTTCGACTCGAATCGACAACATGCCGAGGTTTTCTCCCGACGGGAAGCGCATTGCATTTTTCTCGAATCGTTCTGGACGTTTCCAGTTGTGGATCTGTAACCAGGATGGTTCGAACCCCGTTCAGCTGACGTTTGTGAAACCCTATGCCGGAGGCATTCCGAGTTGGTCGCCGGACGGCAAGCACATTACCTTTCAGGCTGGTGATGAAGAGAACTGGGATATTTACGTGATCAGCCAACAAGGCGGCAGGCCGCGGCGGCTTACCTCGCATCCCGCTTATGAACGGTTGGCCAGTTGGTCCTGCGACGGCAGCTGGATTTATTTTGCCTCCGACCGCACAGGCAGTTACCAGGTGTGGAAGATTCCCCAGGCTGGAGGGAGTGCGGTTCAGGTGACGAGAGAAGGAGGGTACAGAGCTGTCGAGTCCCCTGCAGCCGATTTCGTGTACTACTCCAAACACCGTAATATCCATGGTGTGTGGAAGGTGCCCGTGGCAGGGGGCAAAGAAGTTCCTGTGCTCGAAGAATTGGAAAGTACCTGGACTGTTGTCGGGAGTGGCCTCGGCTTCTATGCAGCTCGAGGGGTGAGAGGATCGGAGAAGAAATGGTCTATCGAGTTCTTCGACTTGGAAACTGGCCAGCGGAATACGCTGCAGGAGCTTAGCCGGAGACCTAACCTCCTAGCCCCTCCCGCCTTTTCGCCGGACGGCTCGACCATTCTGTTTGTCCATGAGGAGCAAGGCACAAGCGACCTCATGTTGGTTGAGAACTTTCGTTAAGGTGCTCCGGCCGTCGATTTGACCCTTTCCCGGATGGGCTGCGAAGCTGGTGGTGTGCTTGAAACTGCCATCCTTGTCCTTGTCTCTCGAAAAGGCGACCCATTCTCTTCAGCCACAAGCTTTTCCTGGTCGCATGACCGCTTGGTCTGCGCGGAATGACTGCTCCTGGCCGTCTGCGTTAGTTCATTCGACGTTTCCGCAGAAAACTTGAATGTCCGCTTGTAGGCGAGGCTGTGTGAAAAGTCCAAAACCTCTTTGATTTAGGGGTCTCTTTACCCTTCCTACGACGGAGATCGTGGCTTACACGCGATCCTATGAAGTCAAAATTTCAAATCCGAAATCATGAATGACTTTTCACACAGCCTCAGGCGAAAGCGGTCGTTCGTTTTCGATCAAATCGGACGCCTGTCTGTAAGATTGGATCCCGGCTATCACAGATTAGAATTAGAAGGAAGCAGTTTCCCGAGATCAGCCCCGATTCGAGCCCGCACTTCCGGATCGGTCACATTGGATTGAATTGCAGCATAAGACCTTCTTGAATCTTCAATATTACAGAAAAGTCGACTCCGCCGCCTTCTTGCAAGAATCCGAGGGCGAAAGCTTGCTTCTCGCTTGGGACAAAGTGCTTGATCGGATTCTTCACCATCTCCTCATGGAGTTGCTCTTTGCCTGCTCGAACTCGATAGCGCTCTGGGCGGTTTCCACTCAGCAGAAAGATGAGCAAGTAGCGTAACTTCTTTTCTGTAAATTCTGGTCAGGCCTGGGTCGGAAAGACAGAGGTCTGGGACAGGATTCTCCAAAAACAGAAACGTCTATCTGGCAAGGAGAATCAAATGAACCCAGACCTGGAAAAGAGAGTACCACGGGAGATCCTGGCGGAGTTGATCGAGGAAGGAACAGAAGCCTTTCGAGGAATCCTGGAGAAGCTGTTCAACGTGGCCATGCAGTTGGAAAGAAGCGAGTTTCTGGGAGCGGAAGCGTACGAGAGAACAGCCAGTCGGCGAGGCTATCGAAACGGATTCAAAGGCAAGCGGATTCAGACTCGAGTGGGAGAGCTGCACTTGGAGATTCCACAGGTGCGTGGGTTGAGGTTTTATCCCAAGTCGCTGGAGAGGGGTTGCCGTTCGGAGAAGGCCCTGAAGCTGGCCATTGCCGAGATGTATGTGATGGGAGTCTCGACGAGGAAAGTCACCGAGATCACGGAGCAGCTGTGTGGGTTGGAGATCTCGGCCACCCAGGTCTCGAGAGTGGCCGGGATGCTGGACGAAGAGCTGGAAGAGTTTCGAAGCCGGGAGCTGGGAGAGTATCCGATCGTGTATCTGGATGCCCACTACGAGAAGGTTCGAAGAGGCGGCAGGGTGCAGGACGTGGCCATCCTGAAAGCCATAGGAGTCAATCGTTTCGGAACGCGGGAGGTGTTGGGTCTGAGCACCAGGATCAGTGAAGCGGAGGTGCATTGGCGAGGGTTTCTGGGAGATCTGCACAAGCGTGGACTGAGAGGGGTCGAGCTGTTTGTCAGTGACGATCACGAAGGACTGAAGGCGGCCAGGCGGGCAGTTTATCCGTCGGTGCCCTGGAACCGTTGTCAGTTTCACCTGAGTAAAAACGCCCAACAATATGCTCGCCGCAAAGAGGACAAGCCCCGCATCGCCCAGGCCATGCGGGACATTTTCGATGCCCCGTCTCGAGAAGATGCCGAGGAGCTCAAGGGTAAAGTCGTCAAGAAGTTCGAAAAGATTGCACCGGAGTTCGTGAGCTGGCTGGAAGAGAACGTGGATGAAGGGCTGACAGTGTTTGATTTTCCGAGGAGCTGGTGGCGAAGGATCCGAACCATCAACGGACTGGAGAGACTGCACCGGGAGATCCGGAGACGAACCCGGGTGGTGGGAATCTTTCCCCACGAAGCGTCGGCGCTGCGGCTCATCTCGGCTGTGCTTGCAGAGATACACGAGGAGTGGTTAACCGGCCGGCAATACCTGAACCTGGCCGGCTGGAAAACACAAGTGGAGCAATTCTTCCCTACAGGCCCTAAAGAAAATTACAGAAAAACGGTTGCTTAACCGATGAGCAGCCGGTCTGAGTATTTTCGGACGGTGCCGACCTTCTTGCCGCGCTGGAAGACCGGTTCTTCGTGACCTTCAAGCGCTCGTCGCCATGCTTCGCGTTCTAGATGATCAACGGCGGTCTCGGTAGCGTCGTCCCATAGCTCGGCGAACACCCGATCAGCCGCTCTCAAATCGTAAGCGGATCGACGACTCATGCCGACCCTTCTGCATAACTCGCTGACGTTCGCTGTCTCAGTGAGCGCTTTCAGGAACCGCTCTTTCTTCGCTTTCGTCCATCGATGCTTCATGACGGCTACTCGCGTGCGCGTAAAGCTCCAACGCTAAGGCCTGCTGGTGCTGATGGTAACTGCGTGAAGAGAGGGGATAGGGGTGGCGAAATAAGATTTTATCTTGCATCCAGACTGGCCTGTACGAGCAGGAGCCAGAATCCTCCTCCGAGAGCCCTATCCCGCTGGATCTTTGAACGCCGACACTGTTAAGATTCCTTGAAAGGAAAAGAGAACCGAGCCATTAGAACTCCGCTGATCTGACCCAGTGCCGCTGATCGTCGAGCGGTGAAGGCCTCCCTCGATCTACCCTGTGGGGGTGTTTTCCAAGTGACGTTCGACTCGAAGAGTCGGGAGGTGCTCAATGAGTAAGATCCTGGTGGTCCTCCTTTTGGGTCTAGTTGTTTGTTCGTGTGATGCTCCCCCGCCGGCTGATACCCCGAAGGAAGGAGAGTCGGTCTGGACTGAAACGAGCTTCAGAGATTTCTCGGATGGAACCTTAGCCGATGGAGGAGCCAACACCTATGTCTCGGCCGATGGGAGCATCCGCCTGATCAACCAGCTGGACCTCGACCAGGACGGTCTGATCGATCTGGTTCTGCCGGGAAGTCACGACAACAATTTCCAGGTGGACTCATGGATCTACTGGGGTGGGGATGGCTTTGGCGCCTCTTCCCGGACGGCCCTGCCCGGAGAAGGAGCCGCCGGGTCTGCAATCGCCGACTTCAATGGGGATGGCTATCTGGATGTCGTTATCGGAAGCGGTTACAACGGTACCCGCACCGAGAACAATTCGGTCTTGTTCTGGGGTGGAGAAGACGGCCTGGATCGTGAGCGGAAGCTGGATCTTCCCACCGTCTCGGTGGAGGCAGTTGCGGCCGCTGACCTCAACCTGGATGGGTATGTCGAGATTGTCTTTGCCAGCAGCGGACTGTCCTATCAGTACACGCGCGATGGGGTGAGCGACTTCACGGTTGTCCGACCCTACTCGGATATCTATTGGGGATCCGCCGATGGGTACTCTCCCAGGCGAACCACTCAGCTTCCCACCCACTTCGCCCAGGATGTAGAGATCGCCGACCTCAACCGGGATGAGATCCCGGACCTCCTCTTCGCCAACCGGGGCACGGGAGAAGCGCCAGGCGGTGTCCTGATCTATTGGGGAAGCCAGTCCGGCGAGTACTCGGCCGCTCTGTCGACACGGTTGGACGGGTTGGGCAGCGCTGCCTTGCAGGCCTCCGACCTCAATCAGGATGGTTGGCCTGAGATCGTGGTCGCCAACGACAAGGGGGGTGCCTCGGATCCTTCGACGCCCTTACCCTGCTTCATCTACTGGGGCTCCCCGGACGGATTCAGCGGGGATCGAAGAAGTGAGCTGCCCGGCTGGGGAGCGCGTGGAGTCGACGTCGGAGACCTGGATCTGGATGGGCAACCCGATCTTGTTTTGGCCAACCAGTTTGGAGATGCTTCCTTCATCTACTGGGGCTCCGAAAGCGGTTTTGGGCCCCACCGCCGGACCGCCCTGCCGACGCTCTCGGCCAGTGACTGCGTCATCGCCGACCTGAACGGTGACGACCGACCCGACCTCGTCTTCAGTAATGAGAAGAGTAGCGAGAGCTTCGACATTTCCTCTTTCGTCTACTGGAATGGCGAAGAGGGCTTTGACCGATCGAATCGGCTCGAACTGCCCACCCTGGGAGCCGCAGCGGTCGGATCCGAGGATCTTGACGGCGACGGCAAGAGGGATGTCATCTTCATCCACAAGAAGGATGGCTACGTCGCGGAAGACGCACCCAACGCCTACGTCTATTGGGGACAGGAGGGAGGTAAGTATTCCTCCAACCGGCGCTGGGTCTTGCCCTACAATGGAGGCAGCTCAGCTAACATCGCGGATCTGAACGCCGATGGCTTCACGGATGTCCTACTGACGGGAAGAGTCGACATCCTGTGGGGGGCCGCCGACGGATTCTCGCTCTCCAACAACACCAAGCTGCCGACGCGGCGAGCCTTCAGTACGGTGGTAGCAGACTTCAATCGGGACGGGTACCTGGATTTGAGCGTCAGCGAGTGGGCACCCGATGGAGACGAGATGAGCCTATTCTGGGGAGCTCCAAGGGGCTATCGGATGGACAATCGGTTCGTGTTCCGATTTCCCGATGTTAGGCTGCACAAAGCGGGTGACTTTGACCGAAACGGCTATCTGGATCTGCTATTTACCGGGACCAGCGATCAAGTAGTGATCTTCTGGAACGGGCCCCAGGGCTTCAGCAATCAGAACAAGCAGTACCTCCCCACCAAGTTGGCGGTGGGAGCCGAGGTCGCGGATCTGAATGCCGACGGCCATCTGGAACTGATCATCTGCAACCTCTACGATTTTAGCCGGCAGAAGGAGCAGACTGGGGACCGGCCGATCGATGCGGAGCCCCAGTCCGAGACATTCTCGGCTGGCACCGAAGTCTATTGGGGTGGAGAGGACGGATATTCCCCGGACCGCAAGCTGATACTGGAGACCGTCGGCAGTGAAGACGCCTCGGTGGCAGACCTCAATGGCGACGGACACCTCGATCTGGTGGTATCGAGTTACCACGCCGGCATCCATCGTCGTCATCCCTCGTATATCTTCTGGGGAACCGATTCCGGACTGAATCCAGAGCCAACCCAGCTGCCTACCGATTCGGCCTCGGGTGTGGTGGTCGCGGACTTCAATCAGGATGCTCAGTTGGACATCTTCTTCGTGTGCCACACCAAGGGGGGCAATCATCGCACCGATTCGTTTCTGTATTGGGGCCAGGACGGGGAGTTTGCTGCCGACAGACGTCTTGGCGTTCCCACCCGAGGGGTGCACTGGACGATCCACAACGATGTGGGGAATATCTACGATCGATCTCCCGGGTTCGATTACATCTCCTCGACCTTTGACGCGGGCGAGCAGGCCGACTTCGAAAGCCTTTCCTGGGAGGGAAAAGAACCCTTCGAGACGGCGCTGAAGTTTCAACTCCGCGGCTCCAACAGCCGGGAGGATCTGGCCTCAGCCGAGTGGCGGGGTCCGGATGGAAAAGACTCCTTTTACACCGAATCGCCTGCCGCCATCGAGGGACTCCCCGAGGACGCTCGATGGATCCAGTACAAAGCAACGCTGCTCTCGCCCCGAGGGGCCAATGCTCCGGTGTTGAAGTCGGTAGGGGTCGAGTATCGGTAGACTGGATCTGGTTGAAGGTTAAGAGGAGAGATGAGTATGTGTGGTTATCTGGACCGGCCAGCTTGGTTGAGATTGTCAGCGGGGAGGGCGCTGCTGATCATTTGGACGGCCGGGGGGTGTACGTCGCCGCCCCTCGAACCCGACATTCCTACTCCGTCGGCTCCAATCGAGGGCATTACCGGCATCACCCAGGGTGGCCCCGACCTCCAGGTTCCGCCCAGCACTCCCGAAGGCGAAACCTGGATCTATCAACTGGGATTACCGTTCCAGGTGGATCAGGATACAGCAGGTTACTTCTGCAACATCCGCGTGGCTGGGGTCAAGGGCACTGACTTCGAGAACGGCTCCGACGTCATCCTCTTCGATAACATCACCGACGTCAGCAGCGATGGGGCCGTCCCCATTACCCGAAACCATCGCGAACCCAACCCCAACTCAAAGCCACCCATGCAAGAAGCGATCATGGTCAAGTACCCGGTTATGGGAGGCTTTGTTCCCCAAGGTGCCAAACGGCCTGATGGCACTCCCCACCCCCATGCGGGCACCGGCTTCGGTATCAACCATGCGACTGCTTGGCGGACCGAGTTCCCGGGCCCCCCGCCCTACGGTGTAAACACGTTCGGACGTGTAGATCGGAGCCAGGTGTATGATTACAGGGAGGTCCACCAGCTCTCCTACGACGGGAACTCCATCCAGGTTAACAAGACGGACCGGGTAGGCTCGGAGGATCTCCTCTCCGGCTGGGCGCTGGCCCCGGGTTTGATGAACGCAATCCCCGATGGCGACGATCTCATCCTGGCGATGGGTGGCAGCAAGCCTGATCAGAGCGGCGGATCCGGGATGGCTCGGTGGAGAAGGGTAGATGGGCAATGGCGTCCCGTTTCCTTTGTCTCGGCCACCGGACAGGACTCTTCCAACGAGACCAGCCTCATCCGGGATCTGGATGGAAGCCTCCTGCTCTCGGCTCGAGGCCATCAGGGTATGGATATCCACGACATCCGGGTCTGGCGCTCTCAGGACAGCGGGGAGACCTGGGAGAAGATCATTCATGTTCGGGGGCTGATTTCCGCCACCCCCATTACCCTGAACCGAGCAGCTGACGGCACCCCCTACATCGCAGCCAATCTCTATGAGGTGTTTTTGGAGGGCCTGGATCGCCTCAAGATCCCAAAGGACCCCCAGGGCAGGGCCGTGTTGGGAGGTCGTGCCCGGAGCACGCTTGTGATCTGGCCCCTGAATCGAGACAGGACCGGACTCGATCCTCCGATTGTGGCCCGTGATCTGAGAAAGGAATTCGGGCCGCCTCCGGGAGGGACCGCCTGGCGGGTGGATCATCCCTGTTCCATGATTCTGCGCCTGGGAGACGGCCAATGGCACAATGTGGTCGCCATCCGTATTCTGGAGTATGGAGAGCTGACCCATATGCAGCTACCCACCATCCACACCGGGGCCTACCTGGAGGAGGTGCTGTCTGCCGGCGAGCCGATTGCGGCTTGGAACTTCTGAAACCATAAGGGTACCCACCAGATTGGTGTTGAAATACAACATAAGGACCCGTTCCTAGCGGACCAGGGCGCGATCGGGGCCGTACTGGCCGTGTTGCATCACCAGCGGCCGTGTTAGTAAGTCGGGAGGGGATTGGCTCAGAAAGGGAGATGTCGCCTTTATTGCCCAGAACTAGAGTTCATGCCATGAGCCGCCATCTATGGGGCCGGGTGCTGCGTGAGCGTTCCAGAGACGGACAGCACGGAGTCAAGTTTTCTTTTGGGAGGGGAGTAATTGAGTTCAGGTAGCTGGGGTGGTTTTCCGAAGAAGGTGGTGTCATCACGGCGACTTCTCTCCTCAGGGTGGTGTCCTCCGCGCGATGCACCTCGCCCATTCCGCCTTCACCGAGCTTCGAGGTGATTTTGTAGTGGGAGATGGTTTGCCCTATCAAACGGAGTCTCCAGGATTGAGGGAAGTCTATCTCGAGAATACTAGATCTTTGGCTCTGGAAGCGCAATCTCAGACGGAAGGATTGTGCTTCAACGACCTCTACGATACCCGCAAGCTCCAGGCACTTGGCGTATAAAGTGCTAACGGGAAACTGACAGCTCCTTTCGAAACGCCCGAAATAGAACGTCCGCTTTTGGGCCGAGGGTGTGTGAAAAGTCCAAAACCTCTTTGATTTAGGGGTCTCTTTACCCTTCCTACGACGGAGATCGTGGCTTACACGCGATCCTATGAAGTCAAAATTTCAAATCCGAAATCATGAATGACTTTTCACACAGCCTCGGGCCGTTAGCGGTCGTTCGATTGCGATCTACTCTGACGCTGTTTGTACGGTCAGATCTGGGCTACTACACCACCTCCCCGGGCGCCTCCCCCCCCGGTACGAACTCACTTACAACCCAGCCGGAGACGCCAGTCCGCGGGCCTGACTGGATGCGGACCTTCATGCTGGTGAAGCCGCCACGTCCAAACCGCCTGACCTTCTTTCTGCTCTACTTGAACGTCACATCGGTCTCATGGTCGAGCTGGAGCATACCTGGCCTCGCGCAGCGGCTCGCCTCGTCGAACCAGGACGAGAAGCTGCTACGCGAGCATGTCCTTGCAGCAAGGCGGAAGTCGACCTTGCCCCCCTGCTCCCTGACCATCGGCACTACTCAGGTGCGGTCTGCCCTGGCTCGAAAGATGCACTCCTCGAATCGCTTCCGGAGGTTGACGTGCTCGCGGACCATACCCGTAATTTTCTACTGCGTCGGCGCAAGAGACCGTTCCGCTGTCAAAACCTTCTCCATTCGTGCCAACCGCCCTTTCAGGTCCTGAATCTGTCGGTGCTGTTTTTTCACTTCGTTCAACAGCATCACGTTCAACTTCTGATACACCACCGTCCGGACCTCGCCCGCCCCGTCATTCACTATCAGCTCCGGGTACACCTCAGCCACTTCCTCAGCAATGAGCCCGTACTGCATCCGGGAGTCACCTTTGTCGTACTCCTTCTTGTAGCGGAAGGTGACTGGCCGAAGTCGCATCAGGTCGTTGCTCGCCTCGTTCATATCGTGGATGTCTTCCTTGAATCTCTTGGACGAGGGCAAAGCGAAAGGGACACCTGCGATGAAAGCACTAGTGTGATCTGAATTGCCAATCCGAATAGTGTTGGATTCTTCCGCGCCCACGTTACCGATGTGGATGTTTTTGTTACCGGTGACCACATTAGAACCTGCACCATTTCCGAAGGCAACGTTGGAGGAACCGGTGGTGTTGGATCCGAGGGCGTTGAGCCCACTCGCCGTGTTCCCGACGCCCTCGGTGTTGGCGGTGAGTGCAAAGAGCCCACTCGCCGTGTTCCCGAAGCCCTCGGTGTTGGCGGTGAGTGCAAAGGCCCCGCTCGCCGTGTTGTCACTGCCGGTCGTGTTGTGGAAGAGCGTACCGTTCCCACTCGCTGTGTTGTTGTTGCCGATGATGTTGGATCTGAGCGCTTCGTTTCCGCCTGCCGTGTTCCCGATGCCCTCGGTGTTGGACCGGAGCGCTTGGTCCCCACTCGCTGTGTTGGAGCCGCCCGTGGTGTTGGAGAAGAGCGCATCGTGCCCACTCGCTGTGTTGCCTCTGCCGCTGGTGTTGCGGAAGAGGGCACCAGCCCCACTTGCCGTGTTGGAGCTACCGCTGGTGTTCGCCGCGAGCGCAGAGTTCCCACTCGCCGTGTTCCCGATGCCCTCGGTGTTGGACCGGAGCGCATTGTGCCCACTCGCCGTGTTCCCGAAGCCCGTGGTGTTGCTCATCAGAGCACTGGCTCCCGTGGCAGTGTTGTTAATGCCGGTGGTGTTGGAGCCGAGTGCGCCCCGCCCGATGGCGGTGTTGGTGGCTCCGGTCACGACGAAGCTCTGAGTCTCCACAGCCACGGTCGCCACATCCCCGCTCACTTGTTCCTGGATCAGAGACAATACTGCCACCGGAGGCGAGTTGACACTG
The DNA here is from genome assembly GCA_965218775.1 of Acidobacteriota bacterium. GTDB lineage: Bacteria > Acidobacteriota > UBA6911 > RPQK01 > JAJDTT01 > CAUZIZ01. The sequence goes on from CBDCLS010000004.1 coordinate 925,201, forward strand.
ATCTCCACCACTCCTTCGAAGCTACTCAAGGCAGGTCCGAAGAAGAGTGCATCGTTCAAGAATGCGGCTTCGGATTGAAGTGGCTTCAAGTTGACCGTCTTTTCCATGACAGGCTCTTGGCCAGCGTTATCCTTGAGCCGAAGGCTGATCTCGGTCGCCTCCGTCGGACTCGGGTTGTGGACCGCCACACCCGACCTGAACTCGTCGTTGATAAACCCCACGAACTTAATTCCTTCGGCGAGAGGACTGGGCAAGACGCCCACCCTAGGCTTCAAGACGCCTCCTAGAGAGAGTTGAAAGAGCTCGGTGGCGATAAAGTTGTCCTCCGACTTCAGCTCGGCCCATCCTCTCTTCAAAGATGCTTCCGAGTCTCCGAATGAGACCGTCTGGGTCGCCCCCGGTCCCAGTTCCACTTGCTCATCCGCCATTGCGTTGCCGTTGGGCTCGTATAGTTGCACCGCTACATCGATCGTCTTTTCGACATCTGGATTGTGGATTGTAAAGGAAGTGATTGACCCGTCGTTTACGACCACTTGGGGAAAATTCTGTACATTGCTCCCGAACTGGCTTACTGCCGGAGAATGAGTCGTCTGCCAGACAAGAGCAATCGCCAGGACGTATCCCGTCCGGAACATAGCCTTTGCGACTCTCTTAAGGCCGCGGTGCACGGTGATCATTGTTTGCCTCCCTATGAATTCGATTAATTTCTACAGACTTCGGACATTCTAGTTCGGACCCTACCACCTCCTGATCGCTCGAGAAAGGGGGCTGGCTGCCCCCCCTGATCTGGGGGTTGGCGATCATGACGTTTTTTGAACAGATGTGGTTTGGAGTGAGAGGCGAATCGATCGATTGAGTTGAGTGCGGAGTCCTATTTCCGAAGAGTGAGGGAGTGGACTTTGCGGGCAAGATGCTCTGGGTAGCCGGAGGGAAGGGGGTTGTCGAGGATCTCCTCAATGACGGGGACAAAGTAGTGCAGAGAGCCAATGGGCTGAAGGGGAAGTGCCTGGTGATGGAAGGCATTTCCAGAGCGGAAGGAGTCACTGGTTTTCTGCAATCTCAGCGTAGTTCATTCGACGCTTCCGCGGGAAACTTGAATGTCCGCTTTTAGGGTGCGCCGTGGTAAGGCGGCGCTTTCCCAGTGGGTGAAAGCCCCACCCGGCAACCGCTCCAGCCGGAAGCAACCGGAGCAACTATGGAGGTAACGAAATGGTTGAAGCCTCTGGTGAAGCGTGTCACGAATTGGTGACCGCGCGAGTGTGCAGGCCGTAACGCGAGTGAACGCTGAGCAAGCCTCGAAAAGGACGATGCGCAGGCCGACCCGGCTCCTAGACCGGGGAAGGCTGATACGGCTGGGGAAGAGAGCGAAGCAGGCACCCAGTCGCTGCGCCGGGGTAGTGGCGACAGCATGTACACAAGGGAAGCGCAGGCAACACGGGAAGCCCCTAGGCGTGGTCAGGGATGGCCAACCGGAGGCCCGTGAGGGACAGACCGGGCGCCTTGGGGTGGCGGAGAGGCCCGTAGTACTGAGGAAGCCGGGTAATGCCGGTGGAGGGAAGGGGCCTTAGTTCAAGACGAATGCAGGACGTAGTGAAGGGACCAGGAGATTGGGCAACCTATCAACTCCGAAAAGGGTTCAGAAACTGCAGAGGGCATTACACGCGAAAGCGAAGGCTGAGCCCAGCTATCGCTTCAGCGGTGGCTGGGTGAACTGGCGCCAGACCACGGAGTTGGTGCAGCAGTTGAACCGCGCCCTGCGCGGCTGGGCGAACTACTCTCGGGTAGGGACGACCAGCCGAGCCTACTGGGCGCTGGGCAACTACACCGCTCCGCGGCTTCGCCGGTGGCTGCGCCACAAGTACAAGGTCAGGGGACGCAGGGGCGGGACGTATCCCCTCTCGCACCTCTACGGGCACTTTGGGCTCGTGCGCCTGACCCAACTTGGGCGCGGCGAGCCGTGGGTGAAGGCGTGAGTCTTGTCCGAGAGCCGGATGCGGTAGTTCCGCCTGTCCGGTTCGATGAGGAGGATGTGGAAACGGAGTGATGGTCCGGCTATTGAGGCACCGCCAGACGAAAGGGGCGGTAACAGATAGGCCGAACCTTAGACCACCGCGCCACATCCTTACTCTACCGAAAGCGGACGTTCAGCAGTGATCTACTCTGACACTGTTTGTACGGTCGGATCTCGGCTATTACAGATATGTGTGCGTGGTGTCATCCCCGGTACCCTCCATATAAGGCACTCCCGACTTTGAGGGGGTGGCGGGGGTGTCTGGGCAACTAGCGGAACACCGAACCTGTCCCGGTATGTCCCGCTAAGCTTGCCAGCTGGGTTCGGCTGCAGGCCCTGAGAACTGGGGATCTGGCCCATGGCTATGGGGAACCGGGACGATCGAGGAAAGTCGTGAGATGTGCGTGATGTCATTCCTGAATAGGCGCTCCCCTCTTCTCCACCGGTAACAAGCGTGCCCACCACGGGCCTCTTCTTTACCAGACCTGGCCTCTGGCGGGCACATTAGCGTAAATCGCGCTTCAGCTCCGCCAGTCGAGCTGTCGCGGGTCCCCACTACCCCGGCTCAGTTTTCGCGTCCTTACCATTTTCCCCTTTTCTTACTACTAAAGTCATCCGACTATCTACCGATAAGACCCTTTGAGGAAAGTGAGGAAGGAAATTCCTTCCATAAGTTTTTAGTCACATTATTGGTAGAGGTTACAACGAAAGGGCTACCCGAGCGCGAAAGGCACGGGGCGCAAAGCTGAGACCTAAGTCCACGCGATACGGTCGATCAGTTGCCGAAAAGTAAGTCTCTTCGCATCGCCAGAGGGAGGTCGACGTGCGAAGAAAATCATACAAGTGTAGCTGGCTGTTTTTTTCATTTTCGGTTCTATCAACTTTCCTAATCTTACTTGCCGGTCCTGGTGGCCGTATCCTGGCAGGAAGCCCTAACCACCTGGGAAAGAAGATCTCTCCGTTGTTGCAGGGAGAGGTGGAACTTCTCACTGCTCACCCGCAATACGACTATCAGATTTCAGTTATCGTCCAGGTCGACCGCAATTTCTTCGGGGAGGTACGCGAAGCTAAGCGGCAAGGTGGCCGGGAGCTCCCGAATACCCTCAACAGAGTGCATGGCTACACCGCACAGCTGAGCGCCAAACAGATCCAGCTACTGTTGCAGTCCCATCTCGTCGAATATGTCACCATCGATGCACCTATCCGTCCCCACTACGATAACGTCCTTGACCAAAACGTCCTGCGCGAGACGATCGGCGCAGACCAGGTGTATGCGACTGGGCTCGGCGTCACGGTAGCGGTCTTCGATTCCGGTATTGATGGGCATGGAGATCTCATCCACAAGGATCGTTTGAAGGCATCCGTTGACTTTACTTCTGGCAAAGCCGTGATTGTTCGTGGCAAGAATGCAAAGAGCATGGACGACTATGGCCATGGCACCCACGTGGCGGGCATCATTGGCGGGACGGGTACGGATTCTAATGGGGCGTATATGGGGGTTGCACCCCAGTCGGATTTCGTGGACATCAAGGTAATCGGCCCAGATGGATGGGGTCTGACGAGCAATCTCATCAAGGCGATCGATTGGGTGATCACGAACAAGAACAAGTACCAGGTTCAGGTAGCCAATCTGTCTCTGGGACATGCTCCCGTCGAGTCCTACACCCAGGACCCTCTTTGCCAAGCAGTGGAAGGGATGGTCGAAGCAGGAATTGTGAGCATCGTTTCAGCGGGCAATCTGGGCAAGACGGACGAGCAGCCGAAGATTTGGGGAGGCATTACCAGTCCGGGCATCGATCCTTTGGTGATCACCGTCGGCACAGTGAACACTCGAGGGACATTGACCCATTCTGATGACATTGCCACCAGCTTTGGGTCTCGGGGCCCGACCGTCGATGGGCTGTTCAAGCCGGACCTGGTTGCCCCAGGCAACCGAGTAGTGTCCTTGCTAGCAGACGGAAGCTTCTTGCATCAAGAGCACCCCGAGTTGCAGACAGATAGCAACTACATCTCTCTAAGCGGTTCGAGTATGTCCACGGCCTTTGTGAGTGGAACAGTCGCCGCAATGCTGAGCAAGACTCCAGACCTCAATCCGCATATGGTGAAGCTCATTCTGATGTTGACAGCGATCAAGTTGAACCAGCCCAGTATGCTGGAACAGGGAAATGGACTGTTGAATGCGAAAACAGCCGTCGAGCTGGCCGAGGTAATAGATGTAGGCAACCGCACGGTTACTGAGGCAGTGTCGCCCACTTGGTTGCTGGACGGTGAGGAGGTCTGGGCCGGGGGTAGTTTTGCCTATGGCGACCAGATCATCTACAGCCAGTTGGTGGATTCTCAGATCAACCAGTTCTGGGGCAGCGGAGTCTTCTGGAGTGACGGGGTGTTCTGGAGCGATGGCGTGTTCTGGAGCGATGGCGTCTTCTGGAGCGATGGTGTCTTCTGGTCCGATGGAACCTTGGCCTGGACTGATGGTGTCTTCTGGTCCGATGGTGTCTTCTGGAGTGACGGGGTCTTTTGGTCAGATGGGGTGTTCTGGAGCGATGGTGTCTTCTGGTCGGACGGCGTCTTCTGGTCGGACGAGACTTTGTCTGCTGATGTCTTTGAGGGTGACCCGAATTAGACCATCAGACAAGCTGTAGAGACGCAGCAGCGCACGCGGTCAAGCGGGACTTGCGAAGGTTGGAATCGCAGAGCTCGATGTTGTGATCTTCAGTTTCGGTCCCAAGTGGTCCAAGGAATCTGGCTACGAGGCTGATCGAAAGGTCAGACGAGATAAGACCAGTGTTATCTTAAAGGACACTTGGGGCCGGGAGTGGTCTGTCTTTCATTTCCCTCCACCTTACCTCTCTGGGCCAAAGCTGCGGCCTTCCTTCCCGCCCGCGTCAGCAAATCGGTACCAGGCCGATCGTCTGCTCCCCTATTCCCATTTTTCACCATTGCCGATTACTGCCGATAAGAACTTTGGGGTCGAGACTCTGGTGGGCAGGGCAGCTCAGAGGTTGTTGCGCCCTCGAAAATTGGGATCGGATTGACGGCCTGGAGCAAACGCGAGGCTTTCCGATCATTGCGTTTTCTCGTTGAGCAATCGGGATCAGGATTAGCCGCTGGCAAGGGGGTGGTGCACAAAACTTTCCCCCATCTCTCCTTGTATAATCGACCCAATCGGACCAATCGTCCCAATGGAAGGAACAATCATGAAGATTGACGTGAGAGCACTTGCCATCAGTCTTGCTCTGCTGTGGGGAGGAGGCATCTTCGTAACTGGTATTGCGAATTTGATCTGGCCCACCTACGGCATTGAGTTCCTGGAAATGGTGGCTTCCGTTTATCCGGGATACCAAGCTACAGCTTCGTTTGGCCAGGTCATTGTGGGAACTCTCAGCGGCCTGGTGGATGGCTTTGTCGGAGGGCTGGTGTTGGGCTGGCTTTACAATCTTTTTGCGAGATAAAGGTGGGAGGAGAGGATTCTCCCTGTCCCGCTAGAGCACTGCTATCGATCGCGAAGGCACTATAGTGCCGATATGGAGAGCGGAGTTTCCGTCGGGAGCACCGTAAAACAGAACAAGAATCCAACGTCGAGAGTCGGGCCGAGACCCGTAAAATCCACGGCTTGTGGCCGGGTGTAGCTCCCGGCCGGATCTTCTCGCTGATTCGAGGGTTGAGAGGGCGACGGAGCACTCAAGAGATAAAGCCCTACACTAGGTCTTTTTGGAAGGGAGTATTTGGTAGGAAGACTTCATCTCTCTACCCCATCACCCTCTCAACCCCCACTTGCCTACACGCGCGCCAGGAGTTTCTTTCCTGCCCGCGCCCCCTCGGCAAATGAAAGCGAGCTCTTATTATGTAAGATGCTCCTGACCTCACGTAGTTGATTCAAGTTCGAAGTTCCGGTCTCGGAGGCCAGGCCAATCGCCTGCTTCGAGCTCGCCCTACTGTCCACGACCATCCTGAACCCGTTCTCAAACTCCACCAGCACCCATGGCCCCGCATTGATGGGCATCCCAGCCTTCCTTGCTGCATGAGCCAGGAGATTCTCACTTCTCGTGATCACCTTCCCCCTCATTCCAGGGGAGATCAGGATCATGCCCTCCTCGCTCCGCATCCCTTCGCCTCGCCAGATGATCGTGTCGCCGATTTCCAGGTCCAGGGGTTCCTTCCAGTGATCCATGCTGGTTGGAGACTGAGAATCTGCGAGGTTTTTGCAGTCTTTTCCCGGACATCTCCATATACGGCATCCTCTGAGATTGCCCTTCCTGATCCAAGGCTCTAGTATTCGTAGATAGGCTCCCCTATTTCCTGGAAACGCTTTTGATAGGCCGAACCATCTCACACTATCGCATCCTGGAGAAACTCGGCGAAGGTGGGATGGGCGAGGTCTATCTTGCACAAGACACCGGCCCCCTGGATCGCAAGGTCGCTCTCAAGTTCCCGTCTCAGGAAATGCAGCAGGACGAAGCGGCCCAGAAACGCTTTCTGCGGGAAGCAAGATCGGCTGCTGCGCTGGATCACCCCTACGTCTGCCACATCCATGAGGTGGGCGAGGACGGGGATCAGTCCTTTATTGCGATGGAGTACATAGCAGGCGAGTCTCTGAAGGACCGGTTGGCCAAGGGGCCGCTGGAAATGAAGGATGCCCTCCAGAAGGCCACCGAGATTGCCGAGGCCCTGGAGGCTGCCCACAAACAGAACATCGTCCACCGGGATCTCAAGCCTGCCAACATCATGCTCACACCAGAGGGCCATGTGAAGGTGATGGACTTTGGCCTGGCCAAGCGGTTGGCACCAGCTGAAGGTGAGCAGAGCCTGGAAGAGACCTCGGCCACGGGTCTCACCGCGACAGGTACCACGCTGGGCACGTTGCCGTACATGTCACCCGAGCAGGTCCGAGGCCAGGAGGTGGACTCCCGGTCAGATATCTTCTCCTTTGGTGTGGTGCTCTACGAGATGCTCACCGGGGTTCATCCTTTCAAGAAGGCCACCCCGGTCGAGACGGCCAATGCGATTCTGAATGACCTGTCGCCACTTCTTGAGGAGCATATCGAGAACGCTCCTGTACTTCTTCAGCACACTGTGAGGAAGATGCTGGTCAAGGAGCCGGAGCGGCGGTACCAGTCCATCTATGAGGTAAGGACGAACGTTGTGGATCTGGTCCACGAGATCACAGCTTCACCGCAAGCTGAGAGTGGGGCTCCCGTTATTCCGGCAGCGGCTGATGGTATGCCAACCGAATCACGATGGAAATGGGCGCTCCTGACGGGGCTGATTGGACTAGCCCGGATTTCTCAAGGATAAGAAAAAGCAGTCAGCTCAATGTGGTATAAAGTCTGTGTTAACAAAGACTTAACAAACACAAGGAGCTGACTACTATGACGACAGAGTGTATCGCTTCTAAGCTGGAGTTTCAAGGGCTGGAGGGTCGCCGAGTCGAGGCAGAATTCAACGGGGGACAGATCACTTCAGACGCCGGAGGGTTGCTGTTACGGGAGGTGGAGAACCGCTATGGGTTCATTCGCGGCTTGGCCGCCTGCTTTGGGGACCGGCGGGATCCTCGCTTCACCGAGTTCAGTGTGGAGGATCTGGTGGGGCAGCGGATTTATGGACTGGCCTTGGGCTATGAGGATCTCAACGATCATGAGGAGCTACGGACGGATCCGCTGATGGCGGTGTTGGTCGGCAAGGAAGATCCCTTGGGGAGGGATCGGCGAGCGGAAGCGGATCGGGGCAAGGCGTGTGCGGGCAAGAGCACACTCAATCGTTTGGAGTTGTCCTCGGTGACGCAGGATAAATATCGCAAGACGCCGGTGGATGAAGCGGCGGTGGAAGCGTTTTTGGTGGAGCAGTTCATTCGGGTGCGAGGCGGGAAACCCAAGGAGCTGGTGTTGGACCTGGATGCGACGGATGATCCGCTGCACGGAGAGCAGGAGGGTCGTTTCTACCATGGCTACTACCGGTGTTACTGCTACCTGCCCCTGTATGTGTTTTGCGAGGGGTATGTGCTGGGGGCGAAGCTGCGGGTGTCGAATCTGGATGGCTCCGAAGGAGCGGTCCAGGAGATGGAGCGGATCGTGGAACAACTGCGGGCGAAGTGGCCGAAGGTCCGCATTACGCTGCGGGCGGACAGCAGCTTTGCGCGCGAGGCGTTGATGAAATGGTGTGAGGAGCATCGAGTGGATTACGTCTTCGGTCTGGCCCGCAATCAGCGCTTAGAGGGGACCCTGGAGTCGGAGCTGGAACAGGCCCAGGCGCTTCAACAAGCGAGCGGCAGCAGCGCCCGAGTCTATAAGGACTTTCGTTACCAGACGCACAAGAGCTGGAGTCAAGAGCGGCGAGTGGTGGGCAAGGCCGAGTCCACGGGTAAGGGATCCAATCCCCGCTTTGTCGTCACCTCGCTGGGAGCGAAGCGGTGGCCCGCCCAAAAGCTGTACGAGCAGCTGTACTGCGCGCGAGGGGAGGCGGAGAATCGGATCAAGGAACAGCAGCTGGAGCTGTTTGCCGATCGGACCTCGACGCACCTCATCAAGAGCAATCAGCTGCGGTTGTGGTTCTCCTCGGTGGCCTATAATCTGCTGCACACGTTGAGGCGTGTCGCTTTGAAGGGGACCCAGTGGGCGAAGGCGCAATGCCAGACAATTCGCCTCAAACTGTTGAAGATAGGAGGCCAGATTCGGGTCAGTGTCCGGCGGGTGAGTCTGTCCTTGAGCGAGGGTTATCCTTACCAAGCACTCTATGCCCAAGCCTTGGCCCAGCTTCAACAGCTCGGTTGAGCCAAGGAAAGTCGGAAATCCCAGCCGTCTGCAACTGAGGCGCCTGAGGTGTGTCTGAAAAACCGGTTTTCCGCGCTCGACACAGGCCTCACGACGCCTGTCGTACTCTGCACCGCCCTCAGCGGCGCCTTTGACCCAGACCGGCGTCGAGAAATCGACTAAAATCGCCCTTTCGGCTTTCTCCTTGAGAAATCCGGGCTAGTCCTTGGCGCGGTGATGGTTTATTCCCTCTGGAATCCTGACAAGGACAGCCAGCCCGCACCACCAACGGTCACCCGGTTCCCTATCGCCCTTCCTGATGGTGAAGCAATTCCTCTACTTCCCAGTTTGGCGCTGTCCCCGGATGGTACCCGGTTGCTCTATGGCGCCGTTCGCGACAACACGAGCCATCTGTACTTGCGTGCCACGGATCAACTAGAAGCTAAGCCGATTCCCGGCACGGAGGGTGGCTGGGCTCCGTTTTTCTCTCCTGATGGTCAGTGGGTGGCCTTTTTCACTGATCAGCGACGAGGCAAGGTCGAGTTGAAAAAATGGTCCCTTCTTGGTGGAGAGCCTATGACGATCTGTGAAGTGGGGATCGGCCGGGGCGGGAGCTGGGGAGAGGACGGTACCATCATATTTGGAAGGCGCCCTGGCCTCTGGCGCGTTCGGCAAACGGGGGCATTCCAGAGCCAGTGATCCCAGAAGGACTTCTCTTCTTTCCTCAGATTCTTCCAGGGGGCAGGGGAGTGCTCTTCGAAAGACGGACTGGCCCAGAGCAGAGCGTTGAGATGCTCTCTTTCGACACTGGCCAGCCAAGTATTCTCTTGGATGAAGGCAGAAGAGGCCACTACTTGCCCACAGATGGCACCCTCTTCACCCACGGTGACGGCGAGACCAGCTTCAAGGCCAGCACCGCATGACCTGCACAGTCCCCCTCTGGTTCGCCGTAGAAGGTGTCGCACCTGCAGCCAGTCCCGCCAGCTGTCCAAAGTCCCGTGCATTGACCGGGAGCGCTTCCAGTTTCTCCTGGTCGATCACTTGTCCCACATCCGTTCTCCCCTCACCCAACAGCGGCTCGTCAACCCGACTGACCGTCTCCTCGGAAACCCCTCCTCGCACCAGCTGAAAATCAGCGCGCAGCGACTGTCCCACAAACAGCGTCAAGCCCTGGCGCACTTCCCTCCTGAATCCCGCCAGCGAAACGGTGATCTGATACCTTCCCACCCGGAGTCCATCCCGGCGGAAGTACCCGGCCTGGTTGGTGAGGACCTCGACGGTCTCGTTGTTATCGAGGCGGAGGATGGTGACCTGAACGTTCTCGACCGACGTCCCATCCGTCGTGCTGACGGTACCCAAGATGGTGCCTGCATCAATCTGACCGTACAGCCAAGGACCTGCTGCCAGGTAAACTCCGAGGGCCAGGATAGAAACCGGTCGGGTCAAACCCATGGGTAAAGCCGTGTCCTTCTTACCACAACGAGGCGAGGAGCACGACGCGGACGACGTGTTACCAGCAGCTACTTTATCCCAAGGCAGGACGAAACGGCGCTCGACTTCAATCTGCCGAATCCGTTCAACCAAGGTCAGAAGCGACCAGTCCCGGTTATCGATGTTTTGAGAGCTCATTCTTCTTGTACCTTCTAGCTGATTGTTTGGGTCCGACCTGTTTCGGCGGCCCGATACAGTCCAAAGACCAGTTTCAGAGCCTGAAGGGATTCCTGTCCCGTCACGGGCGGCGGTTGCAATCCCAATGCGGCCCGTATGCCGCTGTGGATAAATGCTTGATAGCCGACCGTAGATTCGGGTTCCGGGGTGAATTCAAAGGTCTGCACTCCCTTCGGTGCGTCGGCATGTGTGGAATACCATTGCAGAGGAGCCTCGTAGGAACCCCGTTCACTTGAAAATCGCAGCCAACCCTGTGAGCCCCAGACGACAATCTGGCAATCGTAGGAATGGTCCAGATAGTATCCCGAGTGTAAGGTCCCCACGCGGCCGTTTTCGAACCGCATCGCCACCACCGCCGAGTCTTCCACTTCGATCGGCGTCTCTCCGACATTGTGTGTGAACCCACAAACCTCACGCACCGGCACTCCGGTGATGAACTGGATCAGATCGAGGTAATGAATTCCAAGCCAGGTGAGATGTCCCCCGCCGGCCTTTTCTTTGAACCCGTACCAGGACTGTTGGTAATCTCGACTCTGCAGCCTGGTTTGATCAGCGATGGTGTGCATATCCACCGCGTACCACTTCCCCAGGAATCCAGACTGAAGCAGTTCCCTTGCCTTGACCACTGTGGGGATGAGCCGATTGGCAAAGGCCAACATCAGGTGACGCCCCTTCTCTTCAGACAGATGGACAAGCCGCTCAAATTCCCGTGGATCAACGCAGGCAGGTTTCTCGGCGAGCACATGAGCGCCAGCCTCCAAAGCCGCTGCAATCGGCTGCGGAGCATGATGCGCTTCAAGGCTCACCAGCACCAGTTCGGGGCGGAAGTCCTCGAGCATTTGACGGTAGTCCCCAAAAGTGAGGAGGTCTGTCGCGTACTTGCCCAATGAGTCTCTTGGTTCTCCAAAGGCCTGGCCGGTCTGGTCCGCAACCGCGACTTGCTCAATTTCCTGGGAGTTGGCGAGAGAATTGAACCAGTAAACTAAATGGCCGTTTATTGGCTCGGTGATAACTCCGACTCTCAAACGATCTTTTCTCATGTCTTCTCATCTCCTTCTCTTACTGGCAGTTTCCTTTTCTACGTGTGAGGGGGAAGCTGCCTCATGACGCTGCTGGGCTCGATGCCCACCTCCTCCTGGGTCTCGTACACCGCCGTCGTCCCTAAGGAGCCAGCCTGATTCCTCCACCACACCGACGGGAAATCGGCTGCTCCATACCGGTGTTCCCGGAGCTTTCAGCTTTGAAAGAGCCAAGTAGGCCGACTCTCCCCAGTAGAGGCGACCTCCTGGATGTGGGTCCCGGATCGCTCCGTCGGCCCGGAACCGCTCCACACCTCTCCCATGTCACAGATACGAGTGCACAGGAGGTTGTGCCAGCCTCCGTCCCCCAGCCGGACGGTATAGGACACAGGGTGGTCCACTATCCAGGCTACCTTGCTGGGAGCAGGCCCGTACTCGGCCTTGCAGTCCAAGGCCTGAAAGGGAGCTTCCAGCTCCTCCCTCTCGCTGTCCAGAGGCCACAGCGCCAGCTTGTGGCGAAGCCAGCCGCCAATACGGGGTCTCTGCTGGGCGTCCCTGGGATAGGCGAATCCCTCCACCCGCGGCTCTTCGAGCACATCGTAGAGATTGGCTCCGATGTAGGGTGTGGCGTCCCGGCTGACGTTGATGGTGATGGGAGCACTGGCAACGCCGCCTCGTGTGTAGACGACCTGGGTCCAGCTCTGACCTCCATCCCGGGATCGCCACAGCCGGACGTCGTTGTAGAAGGGCTCCCCATCTCCCCGGGCACAAAAGAGTAGACTCCCGTCTCGATCCCGCACCAGGCTGGGCTCTGGTTCCAGGCCTGCGTCCGCCCCCCTCCACACCTCGCCCTCGTAGGCACGCTCGTCGCGAGGCGTCTCGACCACCGCGACGAAACCGACCGGGCGCCAACCCTCCCTTCCCCGGCGCCAGCGAACGATGCCTTCGCGCTGAGCGTCTGCGACTACGGCTTCCCCCATGGGGAGAAGCAGATCCTCGCCGTCGGGGATGGCCGTGCAGACGCCCGGATTCAAGAGGTGGGCTCCCTCGAGCATTTCCTCGGGGGGAACCTCATCGGTCCTACTCACCCGGAAGTCGACTCCGTCATAGGCCAGCTGGTAGACCTCGACGTGATGATGCTTCTCAGCCATGGGATATTCCTTGCGCTGGTCCGCGGTCCAGGAAACCGACATGCTGACTCCAAACCCAGTGCCTGCGTGGGGATGGGGTGAGCCGTCTTCGAGTCTGGCTCCCAGCGGCACGAACCCACCTCGAACCGGATACTTGACCATGAGGGCCGGCTGCCCGGGTGGCGAGGAGTTGGGATTCACGGCTTCGTGCTTTCGAGAGATGGCGATGGCGCGCTCCGCCGATATCCGGGACAGCCCCTTGAAGAGGATCACGTCGGTCCCCACCTCGAAATCGTAGCCCCGGGACCCCCGGACACCGCAGAAGAGTCCCGCCGTATCTGGCGAGACCTGAAAGGGCAAACAGATCCCGTAGCGGCAGGTCCCCTCAGGAGGCACCGTAGTTGGGACCGTGAGATTCGCTACCGTTCTGATCGTAAACCGGGAATTCATGTCAGGTTCTCCTTCCGCCGACGCAGCAAACCCAGGCGAGCTGCTTGACCAGCACCAAATCATCGGCGGGATGGGGTCGGCAACTGCGACTTGCTCGAGTTCCTGGGAGTTGGCAAGAAAATTGAGCCAAGGCTATTGGCTCGGTAATGCTTCCGACTCTGAAGTGATCTTTTCTCATGTCTCCTCTCCTCCTGTCACGGGGCGCTTCTTCGTTTTTCTGAAGGGATTACCGGCAAGAGTATGTGCGAGGGGGAAGCTTTCTCGTGATAGATCTTCTGAAGAACGATCTTGAGTTTGTCGCTCATCCCAAAAGGTGCTTCAGTGTTTGGATTACGGTCAAATAAGGGAAGTCGCTGTCCATTGGGAAGAATCGTCATCAGATGGGAGGGACTGGACATGACGGCCCGCCACTATACGTGCCCTAGATAAGAGCGCATGTGTGCTCGTCCGGTGTGAGACCCTGGGGCATACATCATCGTATTTCTGGAACGCAACATTGGGATACGCTTCAGGTGACAGTCGTGGTCGCGCCTTCTCGATCGGAGGCGTAGAGGCCAGACACCAGCTTCAGGACGTGCAGGCATTCCGCCGCCGCAACCGGAGGCTCTCTCAGTCCCAGAGTGGCATCCACCACTGCCTGTATTAAGGCTTGAATTCCCGCTGTAGACTTCGGCTCTGGGTCATAGGGAAAGGTGCGAACCTCTTTCGGCCCTCCATCACGGGTCGAGGACCATTCGAGGTCACTCTCGAACGTCGCTCCACCGGCCAGCCTCAGCCAACCCTGGGAACCCCATACGACGATCTGGCTCTGATAGCCTCCCTCCAGGTAGTAGGCCGAGTGAAGGGTGCCCAGTGCGCCGTTCTCGAACTGAAGTGAGAGCACTGCAGAATCCTCGACCTCGATGGGCTGCCCTCCAACGTTGCCGGCAAAGCCACGCAACCTCTGGATCTTGCGTCCGGTGATGAACTGAATTAGATCCAGGTAGTGGATGCCGAGCCAGGTGAGATGGCCTCCGCCGGCCTTCTCCTTGGAGGCGTACCAGGACTGCTGATACTCCGGGCTCTCGAGTCGGGTCTGGTCGGCGATGGTGTGGATCGACGTCCCGTAGAAACCTCCCAGCGAATGCGACTGGACGAGCTCTCTAGCCTTCTGCACCTGGGGGAGAAGCCGGTTGCCAAACACAAGCATGAGCATTCGGTCGTTCTTCTGGGCCACTCGTACCAGGCGTTCAAAGTCACTCAGCCGGACACAGGCAGGCTTCTCCGATAGAACGTGGCAGCCCGCCTCCAGCGCCTCCTCAATCGGCCCCGGCGCGCGATGCGCCTCCAGGCTCACGTAGACAAGATCGGGTCGGAAATCCTCCAGCATCTGGGGGCTGGCGTCGTACGTGGAGAGCGTCGCAGAGTGTTTTCCCAACCGTGCCCTGGCCTCTCCAAACGCCTGACCGGTCGGGTCGGCTACCCCGACCCTTTGGACACGCTGGCAGTTGGCCAGAGAGTTGAGACAGTACTCCACATGGGAAATGTCCATTGGCTCACTGATGATCCCGACTCGAATCCCCTCGCCTTTCATTGCGCTCTCTCTTTCAAGGAGCCGGCGGGGTCAGGACGGGACCACCGGCTCGGATTCATCCCAGGGGCCTCTCGTGCCATGTCGGGCGACTTGTTTTCAATCTCGAAGGTCCAGTGGTGGGTGTTGCGATCGGCATACAGGGCCCGGACCCTATCCGGCAACCTGGCCAAGTCGGCAGGATCCCATGCCGGGACCTCCTGGATCGGACCTCCCCATGCCGGTCGATAGGCAATCGCCAGCATTTCCCGGGAGCGGTTGCCTGTGTTGGGACAATTACCATGAAAGACGTGGGCGTTGATGAGCACGGCCGAGCCTGCTTTCACGGAGATCACCACTTCCTCAGGGTGAGCCTCGTATTTGTTGTACGGGTTGGCGTCGGCGTGCAGGCAGAGGTGGGATCCGGGTACGACTCGAAACGGTGAGACGTCCGCTGTCAGGTCATCCAGGTAGTAGAGAGCCCGCACCATGATGGGCACACTTCCCTCATACCCATCGATGTTCGAGCCGTAGGGCTTCCCGTCCGTGTGCAGGCTGATTCCCGGGTGGCCCGGCTCAGAACGCCCGTAGTGATAGGACATGATGAGGATCTCCTCGCCAAGGAGCTCCTTCAGAAACGCGATCGTGGGCGCGTGAGCGGCCAGCTCGGTAAGGGCCCCTCCGGCGAACTGGATGTTCTGGCGATACCGCTGATGGACACTGTAGTCCAGCGGCTGGGTTTCGAGCCGAGCCGTCTCGGTTTTGAGGCGGGCCACCTGCTCCTGGGAAAGGACATCGGGCAGGACCAGGTAGCCTTCGACTTCGATCTGACGAATCCGATCGCCCAGAGTCAGCAGAGACCAGTCCCGGTTATCGAGTTGTAGAGAGCTCATAGCAGAGTTCCTCCTAGGTGATGGTCTGGGTCACGCCGGTTTCGGCCGCCCGGTAGAGACTGTAGATCGTTCTGAGAACATGCAGGCATTCCCGGCCAGTCACTGGAGGGGGTGCCTGGCCCAAGGCGGCCGTCACCGCAGCTTGCACGAATGCCTGATATCCCACCGTGGTCTCGGGCTCCGGTGTAAACGCAAAGTCCTGAACGCCCTCCGGGGCGTCCGCGTGGCTCGAGTACCACTGGAGGGGAGTCTCGAAGAATCCCGTGTTACCGGCGAACCGCAGCCAACCGCGCGAGCCCCAGATGACGAGCTGGGATTGATAGTAGCGCTCCAGGTAGTAACCCGAGTGGAGGGTGGCCATGCATCCGTTCTCAAACCGCATGGCCACCGTCGCAGCGTCCTCGGTCTCCATCGGTGAGTTCGCCAGTCTGTGGGTGAATCCGCAGACCTGCTGCAGACGGGTGCCGGTGATGAACTGGATCAGATCCAGGAGGTGGATGCCCAGCCAGATCAGGTGTCCACCTCCTGCCTGGTCTCTGAAACCGTACCAGGACCGTTGGTACTCTGGATCCTGGCGCCGCGTCTGATCCGCTATGGTAAAAAGATCGGCGCCGTACCATTTCCCCAGAAACCCGGACCCCATCAGTTCCCGGGCCTTGGCGACCGTCGGCAGAAGCCTGCAGGCAAAGGCCAGCATCAGGTGCCGCTCCCGGGACTCCGCCAGATCGACAAGCTCTTCGAAATCCTCCGCTCGGACACAGGCCGGCTTTTCGGCCAGCACGTGGACGCCGGACTCCAGAACCGCTCGGATGGCTTCGGGAGCGTGGTGGGCCTCAAGGCTCACCAGGACCAGTTCGGGACGGAAGTCCTTGAGCATTTCCCGATAGTCCTGGAAAGTGACGAGGTCTGCTCCGAACCTGCCCAGCGAGGTTCGAGCCTCCCCAAAGGCCTGGCCGCTCTGGTCGGCAACTGCGACCCGGTCGATCCCCTGGCAAACGGCAAGGGAATTGAACCAGTAACCAAGATGGCCGGAAGTTATGGGCTCGGTGATTATTCCAACTCTCAAGCGATCATTGCTCATCTGTCCTCTCCTCCTGTCATCGGGCGCTTCTTCTTTCTTCTGAAGGGATTACCGGCAAGAGTATGTGCGAAGGGGAAGCTTCCCCATGAAAGACCGTTTGACGAACGATCTTGACTTTGTCGCTCATCCCAAACGGCGCTCCCGTGTTTGGATTACGGTCAAATAGGGGGAAATGGCTGCTGGTAATGTCCACACGAATGCGATGTCCTGCTTGGAACAGGACACTGGTCCCAACCAGATCGATCTCGAATCGGTAGACCTTTCCTGGCTCGAGCAGCTCCGGTTGGCTCAAACTTTGATGGTATCTTGCTCGGATGATCCCCTCGGCCATGTTGAAGGCCCTCCCATCAGGATACACGTCCACCAGCTTGGCGATGAAGTCCGTGTCCCGTCCTTCAGTAGAGGCGTACAAGATCACCTTCACCGGCCCAGTGACCTCGATCTCCTCCTCCAGGAACTCGGAGGTATAGACCAATACGTCTGCCCGCTTTTCGACGGGTCGCTGGTCGCGAGGGCCCGTGGGAAACGGCGTGCCACAACAGTGGTTTCCGCCCAGGCTGGGCACTGGATTCGCGGGGTCATAGATGTACTCGTCTGGCTTGGAGCTCGGCGGCGGAGACTGCCACGAGAGGCGGCCATCACCGGGATAAGTGTTGGCCCGCCCTTCGCTCCAGAGGTACATGCGCCTATAGTCGGTCCGGGCAAGTGGGTACCCGCTTTCCTGCCTCCAAACGTCCTTGCCCATGACAAAGAGCTTCACCGGCAACTCCTGGTTGAGCCCATTGTCGATGCCCTTGAGCCAGTAGTCGTACCATCGCAACTGAAGCGCCAGCTCATCCACAAAAGCGGTGACACCGAAATCGATATCGCCAAACGGCCGATTCGGATCCACCGATCCTCGGGTGGGGCCATGTCCCCAAGGACCGATCACCATCTGGCTCTTCTCCCGAGCTGAAGGGGTTTTCGCACGCTGAGCCATCCCAACGTAACCGTTTAGCGTGCCTTGACTGAAGAGGTCGAACCAACCTCCAAGGGTGAGCACCGGAATATCGATTCTTTCAAACACTTCCTCGACATTGATCTCTTTCCAGTAGCCGTCATAGTCCGGATGAGCGATCCAGTCTTTGTAAAACGGGGGATTGCGTCCCAAATGGCGCGGCATATCGATCAGGGGTAGGCTCCACAATGCTCTCTCGTAGCTGATGCCTTCCGGACCACCCTCCATCGAGTGGGGAATCATGTGCTGTAAGACGCGAGACTCCTGGCCGGTCCCCCAGCCTAGATTGAACGACAGCCGCCAACCGCCGTTCAGCGTGACCCAGTTGTGATAGAGGCTGGTGGAGGCCACATTGGGAAGAATCGTTACCAGATGGGGTGGACTGGACATGGCGGCCCGCCACTGCACGTGCCCAAGATAAGAGCGGCCTTGCATGGCCACTTTGCCGTTGGACCAGGGCTGCTTTGCCGCCCACTCGATCGTGTCGTAACCATCCTCGATGTCGTTTCGGAAGGGCTCCCACCGCCCTTCGGACTCGTGTCTTCCCCGTACATCCTGGTACACGAACACGTAGCCCCGGCTCGCGAAATAGAGGGGTCGGTCAACAATGGATGGATACTCGGTGCTGTAGGGGTTTCTCGAAACGAGTACCGGGTACGACCCCTTTGCCGCCGGACGATAGATATCGGCATAAAGAATGACTCCGTCGCGCATGGGGATCGCCACCCGGTTTTCTATTCGGATATCGTTTCTTGGCGGCGGCGACTGCGGCGGAGACCACTCGTCCGACTCTGCTCCCAGCTCGCCACATTGCAACCAACTCACCCAACAGATCCAGAGCAGAATCTTCTTCCTTCCACGTCTCATCATTACCTCCTTGTGATCAAATGGTCAGTTCCTTGGCGAATCGACTAAGACATTGCGTACGTTCATCGAGCCGAACCAGTGCAAGCTAGCGGCGCATCCTCGAACGAAGAGCCCGGTATATCCCCAGGGCCAGCTCTGTCGAAGACACTCGTCGTCGACGCTCTCTGAGAGCGGTGACGAAATGTCCCACCACCAGGTAGGCCAGGGCGCAGTAGGCAAAGTAGATCTCATAGTGTCCATAAGGGCGATCCGGATGCATCCGCCCGGCGAGCCAGTCCAATATGAAGCCTCCCAGCAGGGAGCCGCAGAACATCCCGGTGCCGTTCACGAAGGAGGCGGCAGCGATGTAAACGTTGGTCTTCTCCTCATCGCTCAGGGCCAGGCTCAAGTATTGCTGTCCTGTAAAGAGGCCGACACCGAAAAGTCCCTCGTTGGTGTTCCAGGCCAGCACTGCGAAGATCACCACGGGAACCAGACCTTTCCCCGTCAGGATGAAAAGTCCCAGGGCCACTCCAACGACCGAAACCCTCAAGACGTTCTTTCCCCCATACTCGTCGCAGAGGCGACCCCACAGGGGACGCAATCCAACTCCCAGCAGCGAGACCCCGGTAGCGATCAGGCTGATCTGCAGCATACTCAGACCCTGGGCTCTCAGCAGGTAGGGATTGATGAAGGAGATGATCATGATACTGACCAGACTCAGCATGAAGGAGGCATGGAGGTAGACCCGGTAGGCCCGGTTCTGGAAGGGTTCACGGATGACCCGATAGCCCAGGGTCCGGCGCTTCTGGACGGCCTTTGCGGGTGGACTCACCTTGAACATGAACCAGCCTGCCGGGAGGACGAACACGGAGGTCGCTAACATCACGTGCAGGAAAGCTCCGTAGAATTCTGCGTCGCTGCCCGAGGAGTGGCGATCGATG
The DNA here is from genome assembly GCA_965218775.1 of Acidobacteriota bacterium. Taxonomy (GTDB): domain Bacteria; phylum Acidobacteriota; class UBA6911; order RPQK01; family JAJDTT01; genus CAUZIZ01. The sequence goes on from CBDCLS010000004.1 coordinate 944,535, forward strand.
TACCAACTGCAAGGAATGGCCAAGAGGAAGGCAGGGACGAAGTCCAACGACAGGATATTGGCTAGGGCTTTCCCGAGATCCTCCCGGGGAACGAGAACTTTGAACAGAGCCGAGAGGCTGTTCTGCGCCACCATTGGGAAGATCATTGTTGTTGTAAAGATCACCGCACATCCCGCTGTGACCAGACCCGTGTCTTCCCGTAGCAAAGGGAGAAGGAGAAACAAGTAGGGAAGGCTGACCCGGATGAGATACGCGACGATGACGATTTCCCGGTCCCGCCCTAGCCGCGCCAGGTAGGGAGCCAGCAATAGGTTCAGTGTCACCGGGACCAAAAAGGATAGTCCTTTGACGATCCCAAACTGGGCCATGCTGAAGCCCAGGCGCAGAAAAAGACGATCGATGAAAAGAAAAGAAGCGACAACCGTCAAGGAGACGGAAAGGAAAAGGTGGAAGAGGTAAAGCTTTTTGACTTCTGAGTCGGCGCGTGCTGGAACTCTAGCGAGGGAACCTGGAGGTTCGCCAGAGTCCTCCTCGTTGACAGGCCCGACTTCTGCCGGGGCTTTGTCTTGGTCTTGCATCGGAGTGACCGTTCCCGTCACGCCTCGAGCAAGACGCGACGCAAACAAGCTTCCTTGTTTTGCCTTCTACTCTCCGATTCATTTCCAGTCAAGAGAGAAATCAACAGTTTGTTGCAAATCCGACCCGAGCATCGGAAATAGGTACAGAGAGAAGCGTCGAATACGAGTCGATGCTGACAGTGACACCGTTGCTCATTCGGTGAAGTTGACTCCAGACCAGACTTGGCTGGAAGAGAATCATTTCTTTTCTTCCAGCGCAAACCAGGGGAATTCCCCCTATGTTTATGTGGGTTTCAGACCCTCGACTTCAGAGGCTTTGTCTTCCACCGCGCGGAAGACCTGAATGACCGCTTTTAGGGTGCGCCGTGGTAAGGCGGCGCCTTCCCAGTGGGTGAAAGTCCCACCCGGCAACCGCTCCAGCCGGAAGCAACCGGAGCAACTATGGAGGTAACGAAATGGTTGAAGCCTCTGGTGAAGCGAGTCACGAATTGGTGACCGCGCGAGTGTGCAGGCCGTAACGCGAGTGAACGCTGAGCAAGCCTCGAAAAGGTCGATGCGCAGGCCGACCCGGCTCCTAGACCGGGGAAGGCTGATACGGCTGGGGAAGAGAGCGAAGCAGGCACCCAGTCGCTGCGCCGGGGTAGTGGCGACAGCATGTACACAAGGGAAGCGCAGGCAACACGGGAAGCCCCTAGGCGTGGTCAGGGATGGCCAACCGGAAGCCCGTGAGGGACAGGCCGGGCGCCTGGGGGTGGCGGAGAGGCCCGTAGTACTGAGGAAGCCGGGTAATGCCGGTGGAGGGAAGGAGCCTTAGTTCAAGACGAATGCAGGACGTAGTGAGGGACCAGGAGATTGGGCAACCTATCAACTCCGAACAGGTTCAGAAACTGCAGAGGGCATTGCACGCGAAAGCGAAGGCTGAGCCCAGCTATCGCTTCGGCGGTGGCTGGGTGAACTGGCGTCAGACCACGGAGTTGGTGCAGCAGTTGAACCGCGCCTATCGGGCGCTGGACAACTACACCGCTCCGCGGTTTTGCCGGTGGCTGCGCCACAAGTACAAGGTCAGGCGACGCCGGGGCGGGATGTATCCACTCTCGCACCTCTACGGGCCCTTTGGGCTCGTGCGCCTGACCCAACTTGGGCGCGGCGAGCCGTGGGTGAAGGCGTGAGTCTTGTCCGAGAGCCGGATGCGGTAGTTCCGCCTGTCCGGTTCGATGAGGAGGATGTGGAAACGGAGTGATGGTCCGGCTAGTGAGGCACCGCCAGACGAAAGGGGCGGTAACAGATAGGCCGAACCTTAGACCACCGCGCCACATCCTTACTCTACCGAGGCTGTGTGAAAAGTCCAAAACCTCTTTGATTTAGGGGTCTCTTTACCCTTCCTACGACGGAGATCGTGGCTTACACGCGATCCTATGAAGTCAAAATTTCAAATCCGAAATCATGAATGACTTTCCACACAGCCTCAGGCGAAAGCGGCCGTTCGAGTTCGATCCAATCGGACGCTGGCTGTAAGATCGGGCGCCGACTATCACAATTGAACCTTGATGCTTGGAATTTGTTTGTATCTTGTGTCTTGTATCTTGGGATTTGATTCCAGCTAGCTCATCTTACTGATCTCTTCAACCAGAGGCCAGAAGTTGAGTTGGTCTACCGCGTGGCCCCGGTACATACCCACGGAATCAGCGCCGTTGTCCTTGGCTCGTTGGACTGCCTCCAGCATCAACTTGGGATCCTGGAAGCTCCCCACGTGATAGCAGGACAACTCAACGATCAAAGGACAGCGTCCACGGACGACATCGGCGACCTGGCGTGTCTGTCGTCCCACTTCCTCCGGATCCGAAACGGTTCGAAACCACAGGAAAAGTTCGTCTACGACCTTCTCGTCCACCCACGCCCTGAGATCTTGGAAAACCTTGAGGTAACGATCCCTGCCCCGGTTCATCATCTCCACGGTGAACTCCTGGGCGATGATCCCCACCGAAAAAGGGGCACCAGGATGCTCTTGATTCAGCTTCTCCCGGATCTCGGTCAGCGTCTGGGTCACGTAGTCGGCCCTGAATCTCAACCAGGAGGAATTATCGCTGAGCGCATCGAAGGCGCTGCGACCATACTTCTCTTGAAATCCCTTCACCATGGGATCTTCATACCCGTATATCCCCACCCCTCCCTGGTCCGTATTGGTGCTCACGAACTCGACCTGGCAACCGTTGCCACCGCTGCTGTTCACAATTTCCAGGTAGCGATCCACCTCGTATGAGCGTACCTCGGGGACGGCCAGACTGAGGTTCAGCCTTTGTCCCGGCTCCAGGATATCTCCGCCGCGCTTGGTCCGGGCCCAGTACTCCGGGTGCTGCTTGGCAAACTCGGTGAGGGAAACCGCCGTCTTGGGATGGCTCCAGATGGCACGGTGACGATCCAGTTGCTCTCGACCGGCGGGGGATCCCGGATCGTTTATGTAGTTTACCGACCAGGCATAGTATTCCCGGTTGGCACCATGGCTGTTGAAGGCAAGGTAGGGATGGACGTCGATCTTCTTCTCCCGAGCCGCCTCAACCAGCATTCTTGACCCCCGAGTGGGAACCAGGTGGGTGACGCCATGCTGGGCGCATTTCTCTACAAACGCGACAACCTGGGCTTCGTCCGAAGGATGCTGTGCCTTGATCAGCCCACCGGTGGCGCACCACAAGGTGAATCGCCTCTCTCCCCTCTTGTCCGCGCCGGGCTTCTGGGAGCCGGTCTGCGGCGCTCCGATACTTGCCCGAGGAACCAGGGAACCGGCAGCCAGTCCCGCGCCGAGAAAGCTCCGCCTGGTAATGTTGTTCGATTTTCTTGCTTGATTGGCCATTATTGGTCACCTTCTTGCCGAGCGACGCAGTCGGCCAACCGGTGTCGAGAGAGAAAAGCAGAACCCAACCGGCAGGCAGTGGAGCCTCAACTTTAAACCCAACCGGACGGCAATCTCAACGATCTTTTGGCGACTGGCGGGGTCCCGCCGATGAGGACACGAAGGGCGCTCTGTAAAGAAACGTCAAGTTCCCTGCCCCGCTGCTGAGAAAAGTTTACCGAAGAATTGCCTACGATTGACACACATTTCGATGGTTCATGCGTTTTAACTGTCTAGAAACAGCGAGTGTGAAGGCAGACGAAATGCTGCTCCTCGGCTGTGAAAGATGAACCAGCGAAACTGGAGGAACAAGAAGATGAAATACCGAACCGTAGCCACCATCGCCCTGACGGGACTGCTGTTGACCGGAACTAGGGTCCTCGGCCAAGAGGGCCCAGAACCAGGCAGCGAGGGTTTCATGAAACCTGCAGGACACCACGGCGGTCCCCCAAGAGGCCGGCGGGGACGGGGAGGGCTCTCCTCTGATCGAGTGTTGAAGAACCGGATTGGACTCAGCGACGAACAGCTCGCTCAAGTGAATCAGCTGAGAGAGGATTTCAAAGCCACGGTGGAACCTCTCTTCGAGCAGGGACATGCACTCCGTGAGTCTCTGAGAACTGAATTGGAATCGGACGCACCGTCCGTCGAAACCGTAGGTAACCTCGTCATTTCCGGCCACGACGTGAGGAATCAGGTCCGGGCAACCCGCCAGAACTTCAGGGAATCCTTTGAAGCCATCCTTTCTGCGGAACAAGTCGAGAAGCTAAAGGGATTAAAAGAGAGAGGCCGCGGCTTCGGCAGACGTGGGTTCCACCGCGGGCCAGGTGTCTTCTGATTGCGGCTAGTACTCTGTCAACCTGGAGATTGTGGGTTATAGACGAGTCATGGTGGTCGAGGTCAAGGCGCGCGGGCGCAGGCATAGCTTGGTCTACGTCGAGGACGCGCAACGCAGAGATCGGCCGCCAGGGCCGTTCAGAACCTACAATTTCTAGGTTGACAGGGTACTAGAGTGGCCTTGGAGAAAACTGTCCTCGTCGTGTCGCCGTGCCAGGGAATTGCACAGCGGCACGGCGACGATGCCCGACGTCACGCCCCTCCCACCTTTCCCGACTAGTTGCCCCCCTCCTAGGAGCCTGTCCGAGTAATGGTCCGGGTTGCGAGAATGGGGCTTGTGAGGCGAGATCAAGGCAGGAGGAGGAAGAAGATGCTTGGCCATCTTCGACGACGACGAACGCAGAGATCGTCCACAACCCCCATTCTCCCTTCGGGTTACAGGCGGCGTCAGCCCATCTGCTTTGTTCTGGCTCCTCGACGATGACCAAGCATCGCCTGCGTCGCCACGCCTCGCATCTGGACTAACGGCGCCTGTAACGCAATCCGGACCATTCCTCGGACAGGCTCCTAGCCTTCGACTCCCGCTCCATTCCCTCGCCTGAAAGCGAGGGCTGTCCACCATCGAGAAGGGAGCGCTAATCCAAAAAACCTCTCTCCTCCAGGTGAATCTTTGACTCGGATGACAGAAACTAGGTGTGCCCATTTGGAAGTAGAGAGACGTGACGAAAGAGCGCCCAGTAAACCCCAACCCTTCGAGCCAAAGCCCATTGAGTGAGGTCTGGAGCATCGCCTGGCCCACCGTGCTGACGATGACCAGCTACACTGCAATGCAGTTTATCGACAAGCTCATGGTTGGACAGGTGGGTCCTCTCGAAGTAGCCGCTCAGGGAAACGGGGGAGTCTGGGCATTCAGCCTCATCGCATTCGTCCTGGGTCTGCTCACAGTGGTCAACACCTACGTCAGCCAGAACCTGGGGGCCGGCAAACCGGAAAAAGGCACCGACTACGCCTGGGCCGCAATCTGGCTCTGTGTGGGAATCTGGCTCGTTTTCTTCCTGCCCTATTCGGCCCTGATGGGGCATGTCTTTGATCTGGTCCATGACGCCCAACTGGATCGTCTGAAACACTGGCTGGTCGGCGCCTCAGGCGCAGAACTGCTGCAAGCCAGGGCAGAGGAAGCCAGAATCTACAAGCTCATCCTGCTCGAGACCCAGTACGCCCGAATCCTGCTGGTAGGAGCGCTGATTCTGATTATCGGACGGGCCATTCACCACTTCTTCTTCGGGTTGGGTCGCCCCAAGGTGGTCACGGTCTCTGCTCTCTGCGGAAACCTCACCAATGTCCTCGTGAACTACGTCCTCATTTTTGGAGATCAAGGGATACCTTCTCTGGGACTTCCTGGGATTCCCGGGGTGGCGCCACTGGGTCTGGTAGGAGCTGCGCTAGGCACGATTGCAGGAACCCTCGTGGAGGCCGCTCTGCCGCTCGCGGTCTTTCTGGGGTCGTCCCTGAACCAGGAGCTCGATTCGAGGGCTCGATGGCGTCCCCAGCTGGGTCCAATCAAGGACCTGGTCAAGATCGGTTTGCCCGCGGCAGTCCAAACGGGCAATGAGATCGTCTGCTGGTCGATCTTCATGAGCCGTCTTATTGGCCTCTTTGGGACCTATCATCAGACTGCTGGTTGGATCGCGGTGACCTACATGCACCTGAGCTTCATGCCCGCCTTCGGACTCTCCGTAGCCGTGACCTCATTGGTTGGGAAATACGTGGGTGCGGGCCAACCGGATGTGGCGATAGCCAGAGCGCGCCTGGGGGTCATCCTGGCCGTTGCTTACATGGCGGTCTGCGGCGTGTGCTTCTATCTCTTCCGTTATGAGATGGTGGAAGTATTCGTCGGGGGGCAGGATCTGAGTAGCAGGGATGCTGAACAGATCCTACAGATTGGTGCCACCTTGATGATCTGCGCCGCCCTCTTTCAGGCCTTCGATGGCTTCGGCATCATCTACACAGGCGCCCTGAGGGGTGCAGGTGACACAGTCTGGCCTGGTGTTGTCACCGTCGTCTATAGCTGGGGCTTCATCCTGGGAGGGGGATGGTTCATGGGCACCTATTTTGCCGAGCTCGAGTCGGTAGGCCCCTGGATCGCCGCTTGGGTCTACATCCTCTTCTTCGGCATGACCATGGCCTGGCGCTTCGAGTCTGGAGGCTGGCGCAACTTGAGTCTATTGGAATCGACGCGGCGCGACGCTGCCAGATTAGCTCCAATAGGCCCAGGTCTGCCCGAATCAGAGCCGGAGGCTACGGTCAGGGATATCGCTCAAGAACTGGGTGAAGGCAGGGGCACGTGAAGAGTTAACAGTGAGCAGTGAGCAGTATCGGAAGCAGCACCGTTCACTTCAAGTTCAGGCTAGTCCTGCCCTCAGAAGCGCTGGCCCCATTCGAGAAAGAAACTTGGGTCGGGGATAGGAGAGATTCTACCGTTGTCCAGCTCTCTGCTCGGACCTTGGGCTTATATTGCTGACCAGTCCAGTCGTTCGCGGCTTCTGTTGGCTGCAGCTGTTTCCGGTACTGCTCACTGCTCACTATTCAAGTTTCCGGTCAGACCCAGCGCTCAGATTCAAGGAACCGACACACGCTTTCCATTGCCGGTTCCAGCACGGATCGGTCGGCTGCGCAGCAGATTCGGAAAGAACCCTCGCCACCGTTCCCGAAGGCACAGCCAGGAGCCACGGCCACCTTGGATTCCTTGAGCAGCGAGACGGCGAAAGCGAAAGAGTCACTCATTTCCTCTACTGCGGGAAACACATAGAAGGCCCCTTCCGGTTTGATTACCGAGACGGATGGGATCGTAGCCAGCGCATCGAAGCAGAAGCTGACGCGCTCATCGAAGGCCTCTACCATGGAAGCGACCTCTTCCTCACCCTGCCTCAAGGCAATTTCGCCGGCTCGCTGCAGCATCGAAGGGGCGTGGGACACGATGAATTCGTTCAACTGCGTCGCTTTGCCTATCAGATCCCTGCGTGCCACCAGCCATCCCAATCGCCAACCCGTCATACAGTACGTCTTGGAAAAGGATTGGATAACGATGACGGGGTCTGTCCGGGAACAGATTCTCAAAATCGAAGGGGCTGGCCCATCACCGTAGTAGAGGCGCTCGTAAACCTCATCGGCCAGCAACCACAAGCGGTGCCTCCTACAGAATTCCAGCAGCTTCCGTTGGTCTTCAGGGCTTGCTACCCACCCCAGGGGATTAGAGGGAGAGGTATAGATCAGCAGACGGGTCCTCGCCGTAACCGCGCGATCCAGGGCCTCAAAGTCGATCGCAAACCGTTTCTCTCCTCGGAGAAACGGGATCTCCTTCTGGATACCTCCGAAGAGGCTGACAATTGCAGAGGAGTTGGGCCAGTTCGGAGTCAAAACGATCGCCTCATCACCTGGATCGATCGCACAGCGGATGCCGACATTCAATGCCTGGACTCCGGAAGCCGAGACCAGAATCTCAGAGTCAGGATCCAGCTGGACTTGATGGAGCTCGGCACACTTATCGGACAAAGCTTCTCGCAGCCCCGGTAAGCCCGCGTTCTCGGTGTAAAAAGTGTATCCTTCTCTAATTGCCTGAGCCGCCGCATCTTTGATGTACTGCGGGGTCGGCATGTTCGATTCCCCAAACTGGAGCTTCAGAACACCTTCCATGCCAAACGCGATATCGGCAAGTTCCCGGATTCGAGAGTGTGCGACTCCTTGGAGACTAGGGGCTAACGGAGTATTTTCCATTGTGAGGCGTTGATGGTACCACGGCCGGCGGACCGGACCTGACGACCCTCACTACCGAAACCCAGTGTCAACACCCTGAACTGCCAGGGACGCTCCCCAGGGAAAGATGCAAGAGGGAATAGTGGGTCGCAGCAGCAAGCGGTCGGATGTTTTCCAGGTTTCGGATGCCTGCAGACGTCTGGGACTCAGAGCCGGCGCCATCGTTTTCAGGGGCGTCAGGATCGACACCTCCCCACCCGAGTTGAAGCGTCTCATCGATCACGAAATACAGGGGATCAGCGACCGATTCGCCACCCCTATGGCACTTCGCTCCAGTCCTGAAATTGTCAAGCTCCACTCACTCTTCCGTGCGGTGGGAGTCAATCCTCGAAGAGTGCAGCCGGCCTGTGAAAGGCTTATCCAGATGGCGCAAAGGCGCGGGCGCCTGGCTCAGATCAACAACCTGGTTGATGCCTACAACTTGATTAGCGTGCGCTCAATATGCTCGCTGGGCGCACATGACCTGGACAAACTGGCATTACCAATCCAGCTCCGGCTGCTGCAAGGCAGCGAGGTATTCATACCCATGGGAGTTAGGGAGAGAGAGGCATGTGCGGCCGGAGAGTTTGCATACGTGGATTCGGCGGGGCGTGTGATTTGCCGCCTGGATGTAAGGCAGGCTGAGTTCAGCAAGGTCGATCCCGAATCCGACAGGGTGCTGCTGATCATCGGAGCGACCACGGCCCTCAGCATTCCTCGGCTGGAGGTCCTCTTCTCCGAAACTACGGATCTGATCACGAAATACTGCGGTGGTACGCCCGAGATAGTCCACTTCCCGCTGGAAGACTAAGTTACGGCGCGCCCTGGTTGCCAACCTAAATCTGCCGATTGAAGGACCTGAGGGAGGGGCGATCGAGAGAAATGAGGCTGAGCCGTCGAGCCAAAGGCCGTATCTTCCGATTGGCGGTAATCACTCTCTTCCTTCTGCTCCTGGAGGCAGCTGGTTATCTCTTCCTCTCGATCCAGCAGAAACACCAGCCACGCCTATTTCATCTCGACATCGAAGAGTATCTGGCGAGCATCTCAGACGAAACTCTCAGGGTCTCAGCCGAGCTTGCGAGAGAGGGCAACTTCTATTCACCCAATCAACGGCTGGGCTGGATTCGCCGAAAGAATTCGGAGCTCAGCTTCCCCAACGGCACCACGATCAGCACTGATTCGGTCGGCTCGAGAAGAATCCCAGGAGTGTCGGGTCCAGCCACCATCTCCAGTTTCGGTAACAGCTTCACCGAAGGCCTGGAGGTGGACGACGGCGAGACCTGGCAGGCCTATATCGCAAAGTCGACGGGGAAGGCGGTACTCAACTTTGGAGTTTCTGGGTATGGGCCCGATCAAGCGCTCTTGGCGCTGGAAGCCAGACTGGGCGCGGGGATCTGGACGCCGATCGTGATACTGGCCATGGTCAACGAGAACATGAACCGGATCATGAACGACTTTCGACTCTTCTATACCTACCCGGTCGTCGACATGTTCCTTGCCTTCAAACCCATGTTCGTCGAGGAAAATGACAGCCACCAACTGATGAATTTCCGCCCCTCCGACTTGACCAATCGAGATCAGCTGCGAGCGGCGATGACGGAGGCAAGCCGCTACGACGCGTTCTACGCAGCGCGAACCGAGAAACTGTCCTTTCCTCACACGATCAATGGGCTGCGCTTCCTACTGCGACACGGCATAAGCCCAACCGTTGCCTGGCCTGGAAACTCAGAGACTGCCAAGCGGCGGATGAGCTACATCCTCTCCCGCTTCCTGCAGAATGCCCGCCGCTACGACTTCAAGCCAGTCTTTCTGCTGCTGCCAGAGAACACAGTAGAGCTTCGCCAAAGAAGGGGAAGCGATCACCCCTTCCTGAGATCACTCCTCGAGAGCCCTGAACTGAACGGACTGATTCACATCGACGTCGTCAAGGCCCTCTCAGGAGACGGCCGGAACACCTATGTTCCGGATTTCGATTTCAACAAGTACAACCGGGAGACGCATCCCTCACCCTACGGCAACCAAGCCATCGCGGCAGTTCTGCTCCGTGACCTGGAACTAGTGAGCAATAAGCAGTGAGCAGTGAGCAGTACCGAAAGGCGGCCATCAGAGGCCAGTATCACGAGCCAAGTCCGTCAGAGCCGCGAACGCCTTGACCCATTAGCAGCACGGGGCCAGGTTCCGAGGAGAGAGCGGACAACTCGTCCGGCGCTTCCCGCGCTCGCCCAATCGACCCTATGCCCGACCTGAAGCACCCACATCGGTGATCCAGAGCAGGCTGGGCAGAGCGCTAACCAATAGAAAAGCCCAGGCTAGTGCAGCGCACTAGTCTTCGGGCGATAGGACCACAATCAGCTCCCCTGAGAAAACCCGTGGAGTACAGCGAATCATTACGAGTACTCCTTCCTTGGGACTGCGGACTTCCTCGAGCATCCTTCCCTCTGCGCTCCGCAGGACTCCGAGAAGATCGCCCTTGCGAACCTTGGCTCCCAGCTCCAGAGAAGTGAAGAAGAGTCCTCCCTGACTCACCTTCATCGCTACATCGACATCGCCTGAGCCGCGAAGGCGAAGGGGCTGATAGGGATTCGGCAATCCGGCCTGCGGCAGCTCGGCAATCTCCAAAAACCTGAGAAGGTTGGCAAGCCCCTGGGTATAGCAGTCCAAATCCTGGGGCCGTGCCTGACCGCCCCCATAGCCTTCGGTATAGAGCGAAGGTATCCCCGCATCCAGGGTAGAGGTGAGCGTTCGGCCGGGCGAGACCGAGGGATGCGCCCAGATGACCGGCGCTCCGAAAGACTCGGCGGCGGGAGTCGCGATCCTGGCCTGGTCTCCTCCGGTGACGTAGCCGCACAGAGTAAGCATATGGTAATTTCGCCCACCGCTGTGCAAGTCAATGTAGAGGCTCGCATGTCGCATGACGCGATCGAGAAGCATTGCGGCCAATCGCTCACTGATGCTCCCCTGCGGCGACCCTGGAAATGTCCTGGCCATGTTACGCCCGTCCCACGGGTCGGCTCGGGTACCCATCCAGAAAGCAGGAAAGGTCGCTATCGGAACCGCCACGAAGGTGCCGTGCATGCGGGCCGGATCCAGGGAGTCAAATACTCTGAAAATGGCTTCCATTCCCTCGTATTCGTCACCGTGAATGCCCGCCGTGGCAACCAATACGCTGCCTTCGTCCGCGCCTCTTGCCGCCAAGACTGGAATCTGTAGAACCCCATCTCGGAAGTACTTTTCGATCTCATCCCTGATGCTCTGAAAGGACACCGTGTTGTGGCAGGTCAGGAAGACCTCTTCGACCATGTCCTGTGTGTCCTCGACGCTGAGGGAGAGCTGCCAGATACCCCGGGTGGAAGGGGCCAGGGTTTCGAAATGGAATTCCTGTAGTTCACTCATGGGTTCACCTTAACGCAGATTCGAAGGTACAAGATACAAGATACAAACAAGTTCCAAATCGCAAGCACCAAACGAAGAGAAGGGGAGATCCAGGCTCAGACTTACCGAGTGTAGAGATACAAAATGGGCCGAATCACCGAAAGTTCCAAGGTACTGCCTGGTTCTCCTGATTCCTTTGAGATTTGGTGCTTGGAATTTGTTTGTATCTTGTATCTTGTGACTTGAATTTCTTGCCTCCAAGTTGACGCTTCCGGTCAACTTGCCTATCATCGAGACTATTCTGAAGAATTGTCCAATGAGTCGAACCCTAACCCTTATTCTTCTCCTTTTGGTTTCTCCCAGCCTCCAGGCGAGCGGCTTGGAAGCGGGGGAGTCAACCGAAGCCGTCAGCTATTCTCGCCAGATCTGGCCCATCATTCAGCGCCAATGCCAGGGGTGTCACCAGCCCGCCGTGAAGCAGGGTGGCCTTGACCTGACCCACTACGGGGGGTTCCAAGAGGGCGGCAAGAGCGGTCCCGCCTTCATCCCCGCTGACCCCGCGGGAAGCCTCGTGCTCGCATTTCTGAAAGGTGAAGGCAAGCCTCGCATGCCCCTGGGCCAACCGGCTTTGTCCGACGAACAGATCGGTTGGTTCCGATCTTGGATCTCAGCTGGAGCGAAAAACGACACACCTGAGGCGGTTGGGCAAGTGACTGCGACCGATCAACCGCCTACCTACCGTCTGCCCCCGGTAATCACTGCCCTCAGCTACTCTCCAGACGGTGGGCTGCTAGCCGTGTCTGGCTACCGGGAAGTGCTTTTACACAGGACGGATGCAAGCGGAATCGAGGCTCGGCTGGTCGGGATCTCAGACCGGATCCAATCCCTGGGGTTTTCCAGAGACGGTCGAACCTTGATGGCGGCAGGAGGGGCACCGGCTCGTTTCGGCGAGGTCCAGTTCTGGGATGTACCCACGCGCACGCTCAAGCGATCGTTCACCTCCTGCCAGGATACGATCTTCGGTGCATCCTTGTCTCCTGATGCCTCGAAGGTCGCCTTCGGATGTCCGGACCACACGGTCCGCGTTCTCGAGGCTGCAGGCGGCAGTGAGTTACTGAAAATGGCGCACCACGAGGACTGGGTCCTGGGGACCGTGTTTGGCATCGATGGAAAACGCATCCTTTCGGTGGGACGCGATCGCGCTGCCAAGCTCGTGGATGCTTCTACCGGGTCCTTCATCGAAAACATCAACCTACTGAGGGGAAAGCTCTCGGCGGTCGCACGTCATCCCAGCCGCGACGCCGTGGTCATTGGAGGCGAAGATCGCGTCGGCTACTACTACAAAATGGATCGAGGCAGAAAGATGCTTATCGCCGACGACTCGACCCTGATTCGACAATTCGAGGTTCAGGAAGGAGAGATCTTCGCTCTCGCCTTTTCGCCCGATGGTGGGAAGATCGCCATAGCCGGGGCAGCCAACGAGGTCCCGATCTACGACTTGTCCACTGGAGACCGCTTCGCTACTTGCCAAGGAGACCACTCCGGGATCTACGCGATCGCTTTTCATCCCGACGGACAGGAGTTGGCTGCGGGTGGGTTCGACGGACTCGTCCAGATCTACGCCACCCAGTCGGGAAAACTCATTCGAGAGTTTTCTCCGGTACCACTGGAAAAGGACCAACTCACTTCCAATCAGGAAATCGGAAAACGCTTACGGTAAATGTCGTGAACAGAAATTTCTTCTTTAACTGTCTACTGGTTGTCACACTCGCTCTGACGACCGCCGCCAAGAAAGATGGCGAAGGAACAAAGGGCCTCGGCCAGAATGACCTCAAAATCGAGGAGCTGCTGGTTCAGCCTTCACCTCTGCTTTTCTCTTCGCTCAAGGAAGGCAGGAGGATCCTCGTAACCGGGATCGCAACCACTGGCGAAAAGGTGGACCTGACCTCTGCTGCCCGGCTGACCCCTCTCGATGGCATCGTCAAAATCGGCGAGGACGGCTTTCTGCATGCCGAGAAGATCGGAAGTGGGTTGCTGCGGGTGGAGGCATCAGGCCGTGCTGTGAACTTGCCCATTCGGGCGGATGGAGCCCTCCAAGATCGCGAGCCCACTTTCGTGAGAGACGTCGTGCCAGTCCTGAACAGGGTGGGTTGTACCGGTGGAACCTGTCACGGGTCCGCAAAGGGCAAGAGTGGATTCAAGCTCTCGCTGCGCGGATACGACCCTGAGTTCGATTACCAGGCGCTGCTCTACGACATGTCGGGTAGGCGTTTCAATCGGGCCGATCCTGCGCGCAGCCTGATGCTTGCCAAACCCACCCAACAAGTTGCTCACGGAGGCGGACTCAAGCTCGAAATCGGGACTCGTTACTACGACACGCTCCTGGACTGGATTTCCTCCGGCGTTCCTTTCGGTAGTGCCAGGGAGGACGGCGTTGCCAAGCTGGAAGTCCTGCCCGCAGAAATCTTCATGCACCAGCCGGGACGCAGACAAAGCGTCGTCGTCCTGGCTCAGTATGCCGACGGCAGCACTCGCGACGTGACCAGAGAGGCACACATCGCCAGCAGCAATACCGAGGATTTCAGTATCTCAGAGAGCGCCGAGATAACGGGCTTACGTCGAGGAGAGGGTGCTCTGCTGGTGCGCTACGAGGGGAAGTTCGTAACCATACCGATCACGGTCCTGAACCCCGAGCCGGGATTCGAATGGGCACAGCTTCCGCAGCACAACTACATTGACCGGCTCATCGACAGCAAGCTGCAGAGATTGAAGATTCAGCCGTCGCCTCCCTCCGACGACGCCGAATTCCTGCGACGCCTCTTTCTTGATTTGACGGGACAGCTACCCCAGCCTGAAGCGACACGGGCTTTTGTTGCGGACAGCAACACTCCCCAGGAAAAGCGAAAACGGATCATCGACCAACTGATCGGAAACGATGCCTACGTTGATCATTGGACTCTTAAATGGGGTGATCTACTGCGGATAAACCGCAAGTTTTTGGGTGACAAGAGCATGTGGCGTTTTCGGGAGTGGCTGCGGCATTCCATCTCCGAGAACAAGCCTTATGATGACCTGGTCCGGGAGCTCCTGACCTCCAAGGGCAGCACTGTCGAAGAACCAGCTGCAAACTTCTTCCGGGTCGCCCGGAATCCGAAGGAGGCCATGGAGACGACTACCCAGCTGTTCCTCGGGGTGCGCATGGTTTGTAGCCAATGTCACGATCATCCCTTCGAGAAGTGGACACAGAACCAGTACTTCGAGATGACTGCCTTCTTTGGCTCCGTGGGCATCAGACCTGGCTTCAGGAGCGGCGAGGAAATCGTCTACGAGAAGCGCCTCGAGAACGAAGTCATGCATCCCAAGTCCGGGCGCCCAGTACAAGCCAAATACCTGGTGTCCAGTTCCCACGCACCCCCTATCTCAGAAGGAGATTCGCGTTCGGCCCTGGCGGAATGGCTCACCTCAAAGGACAACGCTTTCTTTGCCCGAGCCGTTGCCAACCGGGTGTGGAGCTACTTCTTTGGTCGGGGAATCATTGAACCGGTAGACGATATTCGAGCCTCCAATCCACCTGTCAACGAAGCTCTGCTCGATGCTCTCGCCAAAGACCTGACCGAACACGATTTCGACTTGCAGCATCTGATCAGGACGATCGTGGAGTCTCGAAGCTACCAGGCTTCCTTCCAGACCAACGAGTGGAGCCAGGCGGACTACATCAACTTCTCGCATCATTGGCCGCGTCGCTTGACGGCAGAGCAGTTGGCGGATGCCATCGCCATGGCAACCGGCTCTTCCTTCGATTTCCCAACCGTACCCAAGGACTTTAGGGCCTCCCAGCTCCCCGACCCGCATGTGGGGCGCGGAGGGTTCCTCGACCTCTTCGGGCGCCCCCAGCGCGAACAGCCGTGTGAGTGTGAAAGAAGGTCGGAAATGAGTCTTCCACAGGCCCTGAATCTGGTGAACGGTCCCACTCTGGCCCGGGCGGTGGCAGATCCCGAGGGCCGCGTTTCGAGCTTGATCGTGGCCGGAGCGAGCAATCAGGAACTGGTAGAAGAGCTCTACCTGGCAACCCTGAGCCGCTTCCCGACCTCGTCCGAAAATGAATTGGCAGAGAAAGTCTTGAATCAGGCGGACAGCCGAGCCCGCGCTGGCCAAGACCTGCTTTGGGCGCTGCTCAACAGCAACGGCTTCCTTTTCAATCGATAGGCTGACATGATTGAATTGAAGCAGCCCGAGTCGATCGCAAGAATGAGGGCAGAGGCAAAGGCAAAGGCAAAGGAGAGTACTCTGAGGAGGGCGACATGTTAGTCATTCCAGGTAGTAGAGGTAATTTGTGCGACGGACCGACACGGCGAGAGTTCCTGCGTGTCGGTTCTGTAGGACTGTTTGGTCTGAGCCTGGCGAACTTCTTTTCCTGGGAGAAAGCGCAAGCAGCAGCGGCGCTAGATCTGGTGGGCATGAAGGGCTTCGGATCGGCCAAGTCCGTGATCATGCTGTTTCTGCAGGGAGGTCCCAGTCACATTGACATCTGGGATCCCAAACCGGATGCTCCCTCCAATATCCGAGGAGAGTTCAGCCCCATAAAGACCAAGGTTCCAGGCATCTGGCTCAGCGAGACCATGCCCAAGCTGGCGCAGCAAGTGGACAAGTGCACCTTGATAAGATCCATGAGCTACACGCCGAAGGGACTCTTCAATCACACTGCCGCCATCTACCAGATGCTGACCGGGTATCCGCCCGATAGAGTGTCACCGTCAGGTCAATTAGAGCCCCCTTCACCCGCAGACTTTCCCACTGTCGGCTCACACCTCTCCAAGATGATCCCACCGGAGGGACCGGTGCTACCCTTTGTGGAAATGCCTCGACCTCTCCAAGAATCCAATGTGGTGGGGAAAGGCGGAGCAGCCGGATTTCTGGGTAAGGCCTATGACCCCTATCGCCTTTATCAGGATCCCAACAAGCCCATCAAACTAGACGATCTGGCACTGCGCACGGAAGTCCCCCCCGAAAGACTCCGGGATCGCTTCGACCTGCTGAAGGGCATTAATGAATCGATGCCTGAACTGGAAAAGGCGGTGGGCCAGCATGCGCTGGACGAGTACTACGAAAGAGCCTTCGATCTCGTACTTTCCGGAAAGGCCCGCGAAGCCTTTGATCTGGAACAGGAAACTACCAAAGTCCGTGAGCGCTACGGGCGCACTACCTTCGGCCAGGGGGCTTTGATGGCCCGCCGGCTGATCGAGGCCGGCACCCGCTTCGTGCAGCTGAACTGGCCTTCAGTGGCGAACGGCAATCCGGAAGTGGATGCCTGGGACACCCATGCGGCTAACTTCAAGCCGCTCAAGAACCTCCACTGCCCGGTCCTGGATCAGTCTCTGTCGGCGCTTCTGGAGGACATGCATGACCGGGGTCTGCTCGACGAAACCCTGGTAGTAGCGGTAGGAGAATTCGGGAGGTCTCCACGCCTGGGTGTCAGTACTTCCGGTAACACAAACTCTCCAGATGGCCGAGACCATTGGCCCTATTGCTATACCGCGATGGTGGCCGGCGCGGGCATCCCTGGAGGACGCCTCTACGGTGAGTCAGATGATACGGCTTCCTCCCCCAAGGAGAAGCCCGTGCATCCAAACGATCTGCTGGCAACCGTCTACTATACTTTGGGCATCGATCCTGACATGGAAGTGCTCAACCACCTGGATCAACCACGAGAGTTGGTGAAGGGGACCCCTATCTTCGACCTCTGGTCCTGATACGAAGGTGCGATTGGCTGAATCCAATTTCGCCGTATAACAGAGCTTTGACCGATAGACGCTGGGCCTCAATCGCCTCAAATCGGGTGACACCTCCTGAAGTCTTCTTCGAGAGGCGCAAGTTCCTATCGACTGCCGTTCTGGGCGTGCTGGGTACGGCTCCTCTCTTTCTGAGCGGCCGCAGCACCGAGGGAAAGCAGGGGATCTTGGACGTCCCCTTGGAGCGCCCTGACGTTTTCCCTTCTACTCGAAACAAGGCTTTCTCGCTTCCCAAAGATGTTGATCAGCGGCTGACGCCCCGGAAAGCTGCCGCGACCCACAACAACTTCTACGAATTTCTTCCTGGAAAAGGGGGTCCAGTCTGGAAGGATGTGGAAAAGTTCGAGGTCGAGCCTTGGAAGGTAGAGGTCTCAGGCGAGTGTGAGCGCCCGCAGACCTTCGATTTGGACGATTTGTTTGCCTTCGAACACGAGGAAAGGCTGTATCACTTCCGCTGTGTCGAGAGATGGGCCATGAACGTGCCCTGGAGCGGGTTCCCTCTGAGCAAGCTGCTTGAGAAGGTTCAGCCTACCAGCTCGGCTCGATTCGTCCGTTTCGAAAGCGCCTTCAAACCCAGCCAGATGCCTGGTTTGAAGAAGGCCCCGTTCTATCCCTGGCCCTACCATGAGGCACTGAGAATGGATGAGGCGATGAATGAGCTGACTTTGTTGGCCACTGGTGTCTACGGTAGCCCTCTGTTGAAACAGCATGGGGCGCCAGTGCGCCTGTTGGCGCCCTGGAAGTACGGCTACAAGAGCCCCAAGTCCATCACCAAGATCGAGCTGCTCACGAAACAACCCGGAACCTTCTGGCAGGTACAGCCACACGAGTACGGATTCATATCAAACGTTAACCCCTACATCCCCCATCCTCGCTGGAGTCAGGCGATTTCCTACTGGTTGGATACCGAGGAGAGATTCGTCACCCCCATCTTCAACGGATATGAAAAGTACGTCGCTCAGCTATATCCCGATGAGCCACGTACCCTACAACGCCCCCTTCGCAAGGGCCAAACAGCCCGCTAGAGTTCTTCGTGGCGGTGAGTCTCCAGGCCGCGTCGGTCGTTGTCGGGGATAGGGAAGAATCTGCGAGCGCGGGAAGCGCCGGACGAGTTGTCCGCTCTCTCCTCGGAACTTGGGCTCATATTGCTGACAAGTCAAGTCGTTCGCGGCTCCGCCGGACTTGGCTTCGCAACACTGCCAGTCCACCCGAGCCCGGCAATGTTGTGCTCTTACGTCTGTAACCTGCAACCTGTAACCTAAGAAGCGATGGCCAAAAAGCCAGGGCGAACGCTTGCCGGACTGCACCTGTTCACCCTCTCCAGCTTCGCGGTGGCCCAGCCGCTTCTTGACCTGATTTCGAAAAACCTCCAATTCCTCGTAGCCCATAAGCTGACGCCCGTAGAAACCCTTCTGTTGCTCGGCTTTCTGATCCTGGTCGTCCCCCTACCTTTCCTGCTTCTATCCCTCGCCGGCCGATTGCTTGATCGTCGATCCGCGTTCAGATGGCCACAGGGGCTGGCCGTCTTTCTTCTGACTTCGGCTTTCCTACTTCAAGTCTGCAAGAGGGTCTGGGAGGGCCCCGGAACTCTGCTGCTGGCTACCGCATTGGCTGCCGGTCTGATCTTTTCTATCGGATATGTACGGCTTCCGCTGATGCATCGGTTCGTGACCTGGCTAACACCTGGAATACTTCTCTTCCCGCTCTGGTTTCTATTCGGGAGTTCGGCCTTGGAAGTTACGACAATGGACCATGCTCCCCCAGTTCCCAGATTGGAATCGCACTCGAAGACACCGATCTTGCTGGTGGTTTTCGACCAACTCCCCCTGGTTTCGCTCCTCGACGAAGAGGGCCAGATTGATCCGGTCAGATATCCACACTTTTCAGAGCTGGCTCGGGACAGCGTTTGGTATCGGAATGCTACTGCGGTCAGTGACCGCACCGGTTGGGCTCTGCCGGCGCTCCTGACGGGGAAGTATCCCGACCCCGGAAAACTACCCGTGCACGAACACCACCCCAACAATCTCCTCACACTCTTCAGCCAATCGCACCAGGTCTATACCTTCGAACCGATCACGAGACTCTGTCCCGCCGAGCTCTGTTCCCGGCTGGACCAACCGCGGGGCTCACGGGTCGCCCTGCTGTTGATGGATCTTGGAATTCTCTACCTTCACCTGCTGCTGCCATCGGACCTGGCTGAATCACTGCCCCCAGCTGACCAGAGCTGGAAGGACCTGGCCGAGGGAGCTTCCAAGGACTGGAAGGACCAGTGGATCGAGTGGCGAGATCGAGACCGTCTGAAGTCCGCCTTGTCGGTGATCGACTCGATTCAGCCCGGGGAAAATCGACCACCGATCTACTTCCTACACATCCTGTTACCTCACGAGCCGTACCTGTATCTTCCTAGCGGCAAACAATACGCTGCTCTGCCCGATCTCGGAGGCCTGTTAGCCAGGGAAAAGTGGAGCAGTACGGAAGCCGCTGTAAATCTAGCCTACCAGCGCCACCTGTTACAGGTCGGAACCGTCGACTGGTTGCTGGGGCAATTCTTGGAACGCACTCGGGGGGCAAAGTTGTATGATCGCTCCTTGATCGTGGTTACCTCCGACCATGGCGCCAGCTTTCGCCCCAAGGACTCCTTCAAGCACCCCACCGACACCAACTTCCCAGACATTCTGTCCGTTCCCCTTCTGGTCAAACCTCCGGCTGGGCGCTTTGCACCCGGAGTCCGTGATCAGCAGTTGGAGACAATCGATATCCTGCCTACCCTGGCCCAATTTGTTGGGGTGAACCTCCCTGTTGAGATCGACGGCACTTCGGCTTTAGATCCTGAAAACCCGGGAAAGACAGACAAGACCATTTTCTTTGCGGGAGCTCTGCGGCGAGGCGGCTATCCATCTCAGTGGGTCACGCAGGGGACGCGACAGTCGGTGGCAAGAAAGGTTCAGCTATTTGGATCACGCGATCAGGGCCACTTGACCACATCGGCCGATGGTCTCGAAATGGCGGGTCAGAGACCTGACGAGATTGGTATCGCAGGACGTTCTCCGGACACTGCCTGGCTCGATCTTCCAGCCCTCTACGACCAGGTGGATCCGGCGTCCGACTTCGTTCCTGCACAGGTCACGGGTTACCTCCAGTCGAACCGACAGGGGCGAACAGCAGAGGGTCTGGCACTGGCAGTGAACGGCATCGTCCGAGCCACAACTCGAGTCGAGTTCCAGCCCTCGCAAAACACGAGCTCTTGGTCAGTCATTGTCTCCGAGGACTCTTTCCGCTCCGGCCGCAACCTGATCGAGGTCTTCACGATCGATTCCATCCAGGGCGCCCCCAGCTTGCGTCTGGCCTATCGATCTCAGGACAGCCCCTCCCTGCCTAACTTTGGGGTCAAGACCACCAACTTGGTTTGGGGCCTGGAAGATTCCGGATTCTACAATCAAGAGCGATGGTCTTGGGGGCTGGTCCGTTGGACCGATGGAAAGGCAAGCATCATAGTGTCCCGGAAGCGTCTCCGATTTACGCCGGCCTCAGTTGAAATCCGACTGGCCCAGGCTGGACCAGAAGGCTCGAAGCTCACGGTTCTTTCCTGCGGAGGAGCAATCTTCGAGGGGAGAATCGGTCCGGGTGCGTGGCGTCAGTCCCTGAAACTGCAGCACTGTTCGCCTCAAGCAAAGGAGTTCCAGATTTCCCTTCTCAGCGATACCTTCATACCACGCGAGGCCTTGCCCAATTCCACAGATACTCGGCAGCTTGGGGTTGCGGTGGAGTCGATCGTCTTTCTCCCTGAGTGAAGGGGAAATGCAAGTTGAAAGGTGAGGGGGTGAAGAGGAGATCGTGCTGTTGTGCGCTCTCTATTGGAAATAAGAGTTTCCGAGCGCAGCCGTCTAGTCTAAACATGGAGGATGAAAATTGAAGGATCTACTTTCCCTCATCGTAATGATCAATCTCTGCTTTTCTCCGGTCGTCGCAGGTGAGGACCTGCCTGAGCGAGATCAAGAAAAGGTTGGGCCAGCCGAGTATGACGGGGTTGTACTGGGCCAGTTGCTCCAGCTGGCAAGAGTCCGGATACCATTTGCGGTTCCCCGGTCCAGAACTCCACTGTATCCCGTGCCTCCGATTCTCCATGTCAACAAACAGGGAATCGCAATCGCCTCCATCGGCGGGGGACTACTTGTCGCGGGGATGGCCTTGATAGCGAGTTCCGGCGCGGATCCAGTGCCCTTTCAGACCGAAGACCACCGAAGCGCCGCCCGGCTCTATGGGGGAGGTATCCTGGCCGGGATTGGCGGGGCAATGCGATGGCATGGCCTGTGCAAATTGAAGTAGGCGAAAGCGCGGCTGTGGCCTGGAGATACCCTGTCGTGGGCTACTCTGAACCAGGCGAACCGATGTACTCTCGATAGTCAGAAAGTAGGGCGGCGGCCCCAGCCCGGATGAATTCGACTTCGGACTCGGCTTCAAAGAAGGTGGCGCCTTTTCGAGCCCACTCGCCTGCAGCCTTCCCGTCGGTGGGCGTGGTACCGAACGCGACACCATATTTCTTGCACAGTTCTAGGACCTGTTCCATGGGACCACACACATCGGGATGATCGAAGTCGCCCGGGTGTCCCAGTTCGATCGAAGAGTCTCCCGGACCGACATAGCACATGTCGATCCCCGGGACGCTCAAGATGTCTTCCGCGTTTTCGTAAGCCAAGGCGGTCTCGATGTGGATGACGAGCGTCGTTTCCTGGTCCTGCTCCTTGATCCAAGCCGGCCAATCGGTCACGCCTCGATAGTCGCTATTGCCCCAGCCCGGTGCCACCGCTCGAGTCCCTTTCGGTGGGAATTTCAAGTAGCTCAACAGCGTCTCGACCTGCTCGCGGGTTTCGGTACGCGGAAGCTGGATTCCTACGACGCCAGCCTCCAACAGTTTGGAAACCTCCTGGCGCTCCAGTTGGGGCGTCTTGGCAATGACGGGTAACCCGTTGTCACGAGCGGACAGAATGGTGTCGGCCAGGTCGGGCAAGCCGAAGAGAGTATGTTCGTACTCGATGTACACGAAGTCGAACCCGGCGTGACGGAACAACTTGATCAGCGAGGGACGTGCATACTCCTCCAGGAGAGGGGCAATTAGCACCTCGCCCCTCTTCAGCCTGGCCTTGAGATGCCGTCCTGGCCCCCCTTCCGGATACCAGGGATCCTCAACTCCGATGCTCGTGCTTTGCCGTTTCGGCATTTACCCCTCCTCTGTTGCTGTGAGTTCGGCATAGTGGGCGAGCCCAAGTACCCTGGGTTTCTCCACCCCTTCCACTACTCTATACCCCTTTCGGCACGGGTATGTCACTTAATGTCACTTACCTATTCCCCATGAAGTTGAAGCACTGGATCCCACTCCCTCACGAGGGTATCGTAAAAGTCAACGTCAGGGGCCGGACAGCGCCACGCATGTCGATAGGCGGTGTTGACTCCGTGAGACTGGGCCGTATGTTTCCAGCGTCCTGAAGTCGAGGTCAATCCCAACGGGATTGCGTATTCCAGCCCAGGGTTTCCGTACGTGTTTAGCGTCTTCTTCCCCTTGCCCGTGCCCGTGCCCGAGCCCTTGCCCGTCCATGTTCCTGGCAATCCCTCGCTTTTTTCTAGTCTGAAACGTGGGTATTAACGGATGGCAAAACCAAAGGACTCCGAGTCGACGAGGCACCCATTTGCTCATCAAAGGTTAAGGGTATACGAGTCCGCGGCAGGTTTCGTAGAGCAGGCCCAGCAGTTGGTCAACGGACTGCCTCCCGGCAATGCGGTTCTATCCGATCAACTGTGTCGAGCTTCCATTTCAATCTGTCTGAATATTGCCGAAGGTGCCGGCGAATACCGAGCTAACCCGCATTCTCATCGCCGGTCTACTACGTCGCCGCAATCATCCGCCCTGGCTGTGTTTCGCTCGGTCGGCCTCCTCGACGAACTGTACAAGTACGACTGCGGAGGCCTCGGTCGCAAGCCTTGCCAGGACGGCCCTTGCGACGCCTCGCTACGACAGGCGATGAGAAATGCGGGCTAAAGAAAAGGCGCGCTTTTACCACATCGCCAGGCGTTCGGCGACTGAATGTGCTGCCATCATGGACATCTTGCGGCGTTTGCACGCCGCCGCCAATGACGATCTACAGCAGGCGGAGAAGAGGTTGTCTGAAATCGTGTCAATGCTGACCGGGTTGGTCAAGGGCTTGGATACGACCGAAAGATGAAGTCGGGCAAGGGCACGGGCGCGGGCAAAGGCAAGGGAGGGCGCTAAACACGTACGGGTTTCCCAACCCTGGCGTACGGGGGGACACGGGAAATTGTGCGAGCGCGGGAAGCGCCGGACGAGTTGTCCGACTCTCTCCTCGGAACTGGGCCTCATATTGCTAACGAGTCAAGGCGTTCGCGGCACTGCCGGACCCGGCTTCGCCATACAGCCGTTCGCGGAACTGTATTCCCCTACTGCTCACTGATCACTACCTCGCTGCTTACTAGTCAAGTTACAGCTTAGCAAAACGTGATTCAATAGACACCCAGGTGGATCTGAATGAAAAACTGGTCCTTTGATCCCGCAGTTGAATCCTACGTCAACCTGGCAACCTTCCGAAAAAATGGACGGGAGGTACTTACGCCCGTGTGGATTGCCGGGGTAGACCGTCTATACTACGTATTCAGCGAAGCTAGCGCAGGTAAGGTCAAGCGAATCCGTGCCAACGGTCGTGTGCGACTGGCAGCCTGTAATATTAGCGGCAAGATCTCCAGCGAGTGGCTCGACGGTCAGGGACGCATCGTGAGCGAGCCTGAGGTCATTCAACGCGCCTACGAAATGCTTCGGCGAAAGTACCGCTGGCGGATGAGAATAGGAGATTTGTTCGCCAAGTTTTCGGGGCGTTATCAGAAGCGCGCATTTCTAGAGATTGAGATCGAAGCCTAGCTGGCCGGAAGTGCCGAGTAGCGGAGCCGAGGGTTACCGCCATGTGTATCCCCAGAATAATCGTCGTCTGGATCCTGTTCTTCAGCGTACTGCGCATCGAGGCCGCCCCGGAGGTCGTCCAGCCAGGCGTTCAATACCAGGGAGAAGCGAAGCTGGAATTTCCGGACTATGGAGCATCGATAGTGCTACCTGCCGCTTGGGCCGCTGTGCTTCCGAAAGATGGCAATGTCCTCCTCATGAGAAGCAAGGTTTTTGAAGCATACATATTCGCGACCATCGAGGAGATGACGGTTCAGGGGGCGCAGAGCGCAATGAGCCAAGCTATCACCGTGGGTAATGGGATCGTGTTCCATCCCAAGGGACAAGTGCTGCTCAAGGACTCAGTCTTGACTGCTGACTATTCCGTCAGCGGTTCCCGAAGTCCTCTCGTGGGACAGGTGACGACGGTGGTTGGCAAAAGTGGTCGGGGGGTGTCCTTCATGGCCGCGAGCGGGACCCAGGATGCCGAGAGATTGCGTGCGGCGTTAAGTGAAATAAGCGGTTCACTCTCTCTGGTCCAGCCGAAGCCCAAATCCAATGATTCTCAAGCCGAACAAACTGGCTCCTGGATGGAGCAGCTCAGTGGTCGTAAGTTGTCGCGCTTTTTCACGCGTAGCGGCTACACCGAAGAAGAGTATATCTGGCTGTGTCCGGAGGGACTCTTTTTCAGGAGTTCCAAGTCCGGAGGCTTCGGCGGTGGTGCAAGTGGAGCCTTTCAGGCGGAAAATGCTGGGACATGGACGGTTTCCGGAAGTCTCGATGCAGGCACGCTCCTTCTGACCTATAACGACGGCAGCACTACCCAATACCATCTCACCCACGATGGGACCAAGCTCTTTCTTGATGGCAAACGCTACTTTCGTGAAACTATCGAGTGTAATTGAGCGGAGGCACCCGAACAAAAGTCGCTCGAACTGACCTGATATTCATCTTTGGGTGTCTCGGCTGGGGTGCACGTTTTGGTTTCAGTCGATCCTCAGCTGATGAACTGGATGGAGTAGAGTGCCGCCGACCGAATCGCCAGCCGCAGCTGGACCGGCTTGCCTTCGAGCTGGGACACTTCTTTGCCCTCCCAGCGCATCTCCTGCCGACCGCTCACCAGCGGTGGGCTGGACTTCCCCAGTGAGCAGTAAGCAGTGAGCACTTTCTTGGGCGGGAGCAAAGAACCTATGTGGCTAGAATTCGTTTTGGTTAGGGGGTAGAGGATAACAAGGTCTCGATCAGTCTTCGACCTGGCTCACTGTCCCACCGACGTGGACCCGCAGCACCGCAGATTACGTTGCCCTCAGCCGAGATGAGAAACGAGGAAGGAGTTCCTCGCACGCTATACCTCCACCTGGCTTCTTTCTTCATATCAAGCCCAACCGGGAACTGGATCTCATGCTTCGTCACAAACTGCTTGATCGTTTCCGGATCGGCCTGATCCAAAGAAACGGCTAAGACCGTAAACCCCTTGTCTTTGAACTTCTCATGGACTTTTTTCAGAGACGACCTCTCTGCAGTGCAATAAGTTCACCAGGTAGCCCAGAAGTTCAGTAGCACCAGGCGTCCCTTGAAGCCGCTCAGGGTCATTTTCTTGTTGTCGAGTCCAGTAACGGTGAAATCGGGAGCGCTGACAGCCTCTCCGCTGAATCGCTGCAAGTCCAACGCTGCGATCTGCGCGTCGAGATCGGTAGCTCCAACGCCACTACTCAGGTTCCACAAGAGCACAATCAACAAGCCGGTGACCCGCACGAGTCGAGCCGTGACATCAGCAAAACTACACATAGCTCATTCCCTTCAATTCGCAACTCGCCGCCGCACACCTACTACCCGTCTGCATACGTCTCGCATCGAGACTCATGTTACGCATCTGTCCTGGCCTGTACGCTATTATGGCCTGATCGGCTCGCGTCCACAACTTCGCCCGAGTAGCGTAACTTCTTTTCTGTAAATTCTGGTCAGGCCTGGGTCGGAAAGACAGAGGTCTGGGACAGGATTCTCCAAAAACAGAAACGTCTATCTGGCAAGGAGAATCAAATGAACCCAGACCTGGAAAAGAGAGTACCACGGGAGATCCTGGCGGAGTTGATCGAGGAAGGAACAGAAGCCTTTCGAGGAATCCTGGAGAAGCTGTTCAACGTGGCCATGCAGTTGGAAAGAAGCGAGTTTCTGGGAGCGGAAGCGTACGAGAGAACAGCCAGTCGGCGAGGCTATCGAAACGGATTCAAAGGCAAGCGGATTCAGACTCGAGTGGGAGAGCTGCACTTGGAGATTCCACAGGTGCGTGGGTTGAGGTTTTATCCCAAGTCGCTGGAGAGGGGTTGCCGTTCGGAGAAGGCCCTGAAGCTGGCCATTGCCGAGATGTATGTGATGGGAGTCTCGACGAGGAAAGTCACCGAGATCACGGAGCAGCTGTGTGGGTTGGAGATCTCGGCCACCCAGGTCTCGAGAGTGGCCGGGATGCTGGACGAAGAGCTGGAAGAGTTTCGAAGCCGGGAGCTGGGAGAGTATCCGATCGTGTATCTGGATGCCCACTACGAGAAGGTTCGAAGAGGCGGCAGGGTGCAGGACGTGGCCATCCTGAAAGCCATAGGAGTCAATCGTTTCGGAACGCGGGAGGTGTTGGGTCTGAGCACCAGGATCAGTGAAGCGGAGGTGCATTGGCGAGGGTTTCTGGGAGATCTGCACAAGCGTGGACTGAGAGGGGTCGAGCTGTTTGTCAGTGACGATCACGAAGGACTGAAGGCGGCCAGGCGGGCAGTTTATCCGTCGGTGCCCTGGAACCGTTGTCAGTTTCACCTGAGTAAAAACGCCCAACAATATGCTCGCCGCAAAGAGGACAAGCCCCGCATCGCCCAGGCCATGCGGGACATTTTCGATGCCCCGTCTCGAGAAGATGCCGAGGAGCTCAAGGGTAAAGTCGTCAAGAAGTTCGAAAAGATTGCACCGGAGTTCGTGAGCTGGCTGGAAGAGAACGTGGATGAAGGGCTGACAGTGTTTGATTTTCCGAGGAGCTGGTGGCGAAGGATCCGAACCATCAACGGACTGGAGAGACTGCACCGGGAGATCCGGAGACGAACCCGGGTGGTGGGAATCTTTCCCCACGAAGCGTCGGCGCTGCGGCTCATCTCGGCTGTGCTTGCAGAGATACACGAGGAGTGGTTAACCGGCCGGCAATACCTGAACCTGGCCGGCTGGAAAACACAAGTGGAGCAATTCTTCCCTACAGGCCCTAAAGAAAATTACAGAAAAACGGTTGCTTAACCTTCGCCCGGATGCCGGGACAATTGGTCGCACGGCTGGGGTAGGGCCGCTCACCGCTAACTGCTCACCGCTAGCTGCTACTCACTGCTCACTGCTAACTGCTCACTACTCCTCCAGCGCCCGATCCAGAACCAAGGTAAACGGCACCTGTTCTAGGGCGCCGAACAGCGGGTGGGCGGCCAGTCGAGCGCGGGTGATGCTGGGGGATCTGAGTCCGGTCAGGAAGCGGCTGAACGCGCGCGGTTCGGCCAGCACTTCTGCATGTTCCTCCCGCGCCTGGATCGCCTGATTCCAAAGGTCCTCATCGATGGCCGTTGCCGGCCTTGGCCGCAACTCTACCGGGCGCTGACCACCGAGACACCAGCTACAGTGCCCACAATCTTCGGTCAAGGTTTCCCCGAAATAGGAACAGAGGGACTGGGTCTGGCAACCGTCGAGGGAAGCCAGCTTCAGCACCCGACCCAGGCGCTCGATCTCACGACTTTCGTGCTCAAGGGTCCTGGCATGGAGTTCCTCCGCCAGTTGATCCAGCTCGGCAGGCCGCTGCTGCCAGCGGTAGCGCTGGCGAACCCCTCCGACCCGAAGCTCTATCAGCTCCTGCTCGGCCAGGTAATCGAGCGCTCGAACCAGACGCTCCCGAGGCGCCCCCAGGATCCGACTCACCTTTACTAGATCGATGTCGAACCAGACTTTGGCTTTCTTTGCCTGCTGGAAAAGGCCGGCCAGGAAGGTCCTCCGTTCCCCGCTGAACCGCTTCAGTATCTCCTGAGAGGGTGAGATGGGGCGAAAACGGTAAACAGCAAAGGTCGGCGTGCGCGCCTCCACGAGACCCTTGAGCTCGAGGTAGGTGAGCAGAGTGCGTACCACCAGGAGTCGGATGTCGTGGTTTCGCGCAACTTCATGAAGATTAAGTTCGAAGTGATCCGGTGCCGCATCCAGCTCTTCGACCAATCCCCTTATCCCCTCGAGTGCCGGCGTGTCTCCGAAAGCGAAGTTTTCGAGCACCGTCAGATCATTGGGAGAGAAGAAGCTCTCGCAAATCGCCGCATTGCCGTCACGACCGGCACGACCGATCTCCTGGGAAAGGTTCTCGAGGCTTTTCGGCAAGTTGTAATGGTACACATAGCGAATGTCTGGCTTGTCGATCCCCATGCCGAAAGCGATCGTTGCCACTACGATGGACTTTTCGGATGCCAGGAACCAATCCTGGACCTCGGCTCGTTCTTCGTCCTTCATTCCGGCGTGGTAGGCGCGGGCAGAAAAACCCTTTGCCGCTAGCCGTTCGGCTACCTCCTCGGAAGTGCGCTGCAAAGTAACGTAAACGATGGTCGAGCCCCTGGGACGCTCCTCGAGCCGCCGCACCAGCGTGGCGTCTCGGTCTTCCGAAGCCATTGGCGTGGTGAGCAACTCGAGGTTGGGACGATGGAAACCGGTGCGAACGGCATGGTCTGGGTCGACCTGGAAACCGCGGCAGATGTCGTCAAGCACCTGCGGAGTGGCGGTGGCGGTCAGGGCCAGTAAGCGCCCCGCGCGATAACGCTGAGCGTAGTCGGAAAGCTTCAAGTAATCGGGCCGAAAGTTATGACCCCATTCCGAAATACAGTGTGCCTCGTCGACGGCGAAGAGCGGTAAGTCGACGCGGGCCAGACTCTCCCGGAAACGCTCGTTGTTGAATCTCTCCGGAGCCACATAGAGCAAGCGTAACCTCCCGCCACGGATCGCATCCATGGTGGCTCGGTACTCGACGGCTGTGAGGGTTGAGTCCAGCCGCTCGGCGGCGATGCCTAGCCTCTTGAGCTGGTCGATCTGATCTTTCATCAAAGCTATAAGCGGAGACACCACCAGCGTCAGCCCTGGAAGTAGCAGCGCCGGAAGCTGATAGCAAAGCGATTTTCCTCCGCCAGTGGGAAAGACCGCCGCTGCGGAGTGTCCCTCCATCAGGTTTTCGATGACGCTCTCCTGACCGGGCAGAAAGTCGTCGAAACCGAAGGATTCTTTGAGATGCTTTCTCAGAGATGTCATGTTCACGGTCGCGGAACGCAGTCCCGATTGGGTATTGGGCCACGAGCAGCGTCTCCACGGGCTCGTTCAGGAACCCTAACCATAACGTGCAGTCCCGCGAATCTACGAAATCACTTTTTCTCTATGGGTGCGAGAATCGCATTGCAGTGACTCTCCTGGAGAGAAAAGCACGGGCCCTCAGGACCACTGGATCACAATGCCAACGAGCCCTTTGTCCCCCTGATCCAGGCGCCTGTAGACATCGGGCAGTTCCTGCCAATCGAACCTGTCTGTAATCATGGGCGACACCAGGAGCTTTTCTTTCGACAGCAGATCAACCGTCAAGGCGTTGGACCGACAACGATCCCATCGATGCCCGTCCGGTTGGTGGCCGTACGAAGTCAGCAGGGCCAGGTCCTTTCCCAGATAGGGATGCCCAACCGCACTGAAGGTTGGCATGTCGGTGTGGCGAGCGATGACGACCACGCGGGCACCCCTGCGGGCGATCTGCATACCCGTCTCGATAGCGGGCCACACGGAAGCGGCCTCGAGAACCAGGTCCGCGCCTTCGCCACCGAAGAAATCGAGCATTCGGTCCGAGAAATCCTCGTCCTCAGGGGAGGCGAGCAGATCGGCTCCCATCTCCCCAGCCAGATCGAGCCTCTCTCGGGCAAACTCGACGACAGCCGTACGAAAACCAAAGGTTCGACAATAGGCCAGGGCTGACAGGCCGATAACACCCGCCCCGATGATGGCGACGTTCTCGCCAGGCTCCGGATTTCCCGTTCTCAGGCCAATATGACCGACCTCCAGAATGTTCAGGAAAGCGGCAATTTCGTCGGGGATGTGATCAGGCAGCTTGATGGCTGCCTGTCTGGAGACGGCCGCGTAGTGGCCGTGTGACGCCGTCACGAAGACCCGATCCCCGACACCGAAACCCGAAGCCTCGGCACCTACCTCAAGCACCTCGCCCACCATCGACTCGCCATTTATATAGGGGTACTCGAAAGGAATATAAGTGTGTAGGAACCCCCCATCCTTATCCACTGGGATTCCACGATAGACGCGGACTTCGGTCCCGGTGCTCACCGCAGTGACCTTGGCGCGAACCAGCAAGCCGTCATTGGGACATCCAGGAATGGGAACTTCTTCGAATTCCACCTGTCTCGGGGCCGTGACGATCAGTCTCTTGGGCATAGGGTTGATCTCCTTCTTCGCATCTAGTCCGATTCTAGGGTGCGCACGACGACTGGGCAATGGCCGCTACTGCCAAATCAAGTCGATCTCAGTGACAATCGAGGTGGTTACTAACCTGGCACTTCATTGGTGAACGTAGCTTTGGTCTCCAGGCCGAAGTATCCTTCTTTCGAGCCTTTGGTTCGAGTCACGGCGGCTTGGAGACCACCGCTATGAACCGCCGAACTAAAGTTCCCACCGAATGATCCAGCCCGGCTGGGCTGAGGTTTCATCTCCAAGACTGCAAACTCTACGCCTTCCAATTTAATTAAGGATCTGATTCGTGGTGGAGTTGAATGATCCAGTGCTCCTTGACAGTAAACGACTCGCGGCTTTAACTTTCAGTATTTGGCCAAGGCAGGTCACGGTTTTAACAATCCTCGGTATCCGTGAGGGGACACCCAGGGAGGACTCCATGAAGCAGATTGAAGTGAGCCGACGAGATTTCTTGAAAAGTTCGAGCGCCGCGGCTGCCACTGCGGTTGGCGGACTGTCCGCCGCACCGGCACTAAGCCGCGCGGCCGGCGCCAATGATCGCATACGCATAGGGGTGATCGGTTGTGGAGGCCAAGGTCGACGCTGGCACATCGAACGCTTCCCGAAAGGTGCCAACGCAGAGGTTGTCTCGGTGTGCGATCCGGACGAGGATCGGCGGGCCCAAGGCAGCAATCTTGGCGGCGGCGCCAAACCGGTCGACGATCTTCGGAGGATCCTTGACGATCCCTCCATCGACGCCGTGACCGTCGCCACCCCCGACCACTGGCACGCTCCGGCGGCCATTCTTGCGATGGAGGCCGGCAAGCACGTCTATGTAGAAAAACCCTGCTCGCACAATCTACGGGAAGGCCGGCTGTTGGTCGAAGCGGCTCGACGAACCGGTAAGGTCGTCCAGCACGGCACCCAGGCCCGAAGCAACCCAGGGTTTACCGAGGCCGTACAAATGCTTCGCGATGGAGTCATCGGTGAGGTACTGATCGCCAAGGCCTGGAACGTCCAGAAGCGCAAGAATATCGGCCACGAGCAACCCAGTAGACCACCGGATGGCTTCGACTACGACATCTGGGTAGGACCAGCACCCATGGTGCCGTTCCAGAAAAATCGTCACCACTATTCCTGGCACTGGTGGTACAACTTCGGCACCGGTGATCTGGGCAACGATGGTGTGCACGAGTTCGACCTGGCCCGTTGGGGCTTGGGCCAGGACACGCATCCCTCGAACGTGGCCGTGGCTGGCGGCAAGTTCTACTTCGATGATGACCAGGAGTTTCCTGACACGGTGACGGCCACCTTCGATTACCCGGGAAACGGCCAGGTCGGCAGCCGCCGACAGCTGATCTTCGAGATGCGGATCTGGACCGGGAATCAGCCCTATGGCTTGGACAGCGGCGTCGAGTTTCTTGGCACCAAGGGAAAGATGCTCCTCGGCCGCCGCGGTAGGTTCCAGCTCTGGGACGAAAAGAACAAGAAGCTTGAAACGCAGCCCAGTCAGGCCCCGAAGATGTTCGTTCCGGACAATTTCAAGGCCTGGTTAGCGGCAATCCGCGGCGACGCTTCACCCACCGCCAATGCCGAAACAGCCCACCGATCGGCGTCACTCTGCCACCTGGCCAACATCGCCGTTCGCGCGGGTCGCTCGTTTCAATTCGATCCGGAACGGGAGCAGATCATCGCCGCCGACGAGGCCAACCAGTTACTCACCCGCACCTACCGGGCCGACCATTGGGGGGTGCCCAAGGGGGTGTAGATCGTGGTTTCGCCGCTACTGGAGACTTGTTAGGTGTTGAATTCACTTCGAAGTTCGCATGTTCGGTGTTCTGCGGTTTGTGATTTAACCTTGTCCCTTGCTCTGGAGAAGGCAACCGGTGGAAATGCTGAACCGCTGAATATCGAACAGGCGAATTTCGAAGGCTAGGAAAGACACTTCGGCGTTCGCATGTTCAGCTGTTCTACGGTTTGTAATTCAGCCTTTCTACCTTGCTCTGGAGAAGGTAACCGATGAATGCTGAACCGCAGAATATAGAACAAGCAAACGCCGAAGTGCAGACTCGTGGCCTTTTCTTCTGCAGAAGTTTTCTTCTCGAATGGGGCCAGCACAGCTGCAGGCGGGACTGATCTCGCACTTGGTTGGGTTACAGGTTTCATGGACTGGCTAAACATCCTCATCCCCGTCGCAATCATTGGACTGATCGTAGCCTTTATCGTCCGGCGGGGTTTTCAAATGAAGGCTTTGGCCCATGAGGGTGTGGCCATCGAGGGCAAGGTCATCAAGAAGTTCCGTCAGACCGGATCAGGCACGACCGCCCCTTATCTCCGCTACGAATACATGACCCCAACGGGAGAGCGCTACGAAAACAAGATTGCGGTGGATGAAGAAGTCTGGCGAAACCACGAAGTCGGGGACGCCATCGAGCTCGTCTACACGCCCAAGCAGCCTTCCGTCAGCGCGGCGAAATACATGGTCAACCTATCTCGCCAAGCCCTGAAACTACCCCCTCTGTGAGGCATCCCAGCGCCACCTTGCTGCCTCTCCTGGAGGCGACGCTGGCTGCCACTTCTGAGTCAGTTGGGCTGCTTCACGACACGAATATACGAGTTAACTGCGTCCCAACCTTCAGGGAACATCTCTTTCGCGGCGTCATCCGAGACAGCCGGTACGATGATGACGTCATCGCCACTCTTCCAGTTGACCGGCGTCGCCACTTTGTGCTTAACGGTCAACTGCATGGAGTCCAAGACTCTCAGAATCTCATCGAAGTTACGACCCGTCGTCATCGGGTAGGTAAGCATCAGCTTGATCTTCTTGTCCGGTCCGATGATGAAGACGGAGCGCACCGTCGCGTTGGTCATCGCCGTGCGTCCTTCAGAGGTGCCAGCCTCATCCGCAGGAAGCATGTTGTAGAGCTTCGATACCGCTAGATCGGTGTCCCCGATCATCGGATAGTTGACGGCATGGCCCTGGGTTTCCTCGATATCTTTCGACCATCCTCTGTGGCTGTCGACTGGGTCAACGCTGAGTCCAATGACCTGGCAATTACGCTTGGCAAATTCAGGTGCCAAGCCGGCCATGTATCCCAACTCGGTCGTACAAACTGGCGTGAAGTCTTTCGGATGGGAAAACAAGATGGCCCAGCCATCACCTATCCACTCATGAAAATTGATAGAGCCCTGGGTCGTCTCGGCTGTAAAGTTGGGGGCTTCATCATTGATTCTCAGTGACATCTCCATTCCTCCTTTGACATTGATGCGGAAAGCATTCAAGCAGCCAAGATTGGCTGGACTGACGTCTCCAGTTTCGGGCTAGAGACCCCCTTGTGTCAACCTACCGTAGCTGCTTCTAGTGGCTTCACGAAATCGGACTCCTTCCAACGCCGTGCGAGTCCGCGAGTGGGGATGTTCCAGGCAATCGCTAATCGAGTTGAAAAAGCGGCTTCCCTTCGCTCATGATAGGGGCCATGACGCGAACAAATGGGTCCTTCTTCTGCCGGATCATACCAGTTATCTGCGTAGCTCTCTGCGCTTCTTGCAGCCAGGAACCCGCCGACGGACCTGAGGACCGCTTCAAGAAACTAGTGGACATCTCTCGAGACGAAGCCGCCCTGAAGGAGTACCTGAAACCGGTACCGCCGAAAGAGCCGGAAGAGGCGCTCAAGTCATTCGAGACGGCCGATGGATTCCAGATGCAGTTGGTGGCCCATGAGCCCATGGTAAACGAACCAGTGGCAGCCACCTTCGATGAAAACGGTCGCATGTACGTGGCAGAGCTGAAGAGCTATCCCTATCAACCAGGAGAGAGCGAAGAACCAACCGGCCGCGTCCGACTACTGGAGGACAAGGACGGAGACGGAGTCTTCGACGTCAGCCACGTCTTTGCAGATGGCCTCATCTGGCCCACCGGCGTGGCCGTCTTCAAGGGGGGCGTCTATGTTTCCGCCCCGCCCAGTATCTTCTACTTGAAGGACACCGACGGCGATGGGCAAGCTGACATCCGAAAGGTCGTTTACACCGGCTTCGGTGTCACCAACGAGCAGCAGATGGTGAACAATCTGATTTGGGGCGTCGACCACAAGATCTACGCCTCTACCGGTGGAGACGGCGGCTACATTCGCCCCGGTGACCAACCCAACGCCGAGCCCATCTCGGTCTACGATCGGGACTTCCGTTTCGATCCGGTCAGCGGAGCCTTCGAGCTCACCACCCAGACCTTTCAGTTCGGGCACAGCTTCGACGAGTGGTACAACCGCTTCGTTTGCACCGCTGGATCGTCGGGACGTCACGTGGTGATGCCCGGAGGGTACCTGGAACGCAATCCCTACCTCTTCTTCGATCTGCACGGGTTCCATTGGGAGGGACATGGCTCCCTCGAAGTCAACCCGCTGGTGCAGGGCAGCACCCGGGTCTACAAGATCAGCCCGATAGAGCGCTGGCGTACCATCCGTGAAGCTCGCCGTGTCTTTGCTGGCCGCAGCAACAGGAGTGCAGGCGTCGGCCATAGTTACCAGACGGCCGGGGCTGGAGTGCAGGTCTACCGGGGACATGCCTACCCGGAAAAGTATCGGGGGAGCATCTTCATCGGAGCCAACACCGCCAACCTATATCACCGGCGGGTTCTCGAGGAGGATGGTGTCACCTTCAGATCATTGCGTGGGGAACCAGAGGAGACGGAGTTCGTCCGCTCCACCGACAACTGGTTCCGTCCGGTCAACTCCATCAATGCTCCGGATGGCACCATGTACATTCTGGATATGTACCGAGAGTTGATCGAGGCTGCCCATGTGCCCGAAAGAGTCGTAAAACACCTTGACTTCACCAGAGGTCAGAACCGAGGACGTATCTATCGCGTGGCCCCACCCGGCTTCGAGGTGCCTCCCGCACCTCGCCTGGGCGAAGCCAGTATCGCGGAATTGATAGGCAATCTGGAGCACCCCGGCGGTTGGTGGAGGGAGACCGCCCACCGGCTGATCTACGAACGCCAGGACACCGCCGCAGTCCCCTTGCTGAGACGGCTCCTGAAAGAAAGCTCCAAGCCGCTAGCTCGGATGCATGCTCTCTGGTCGCTCAAGGGCCTGAGTGCCCTCCAGGATCAGGATCTGTCCCGAGCCTTGTCCGACGCTTCTTCGGGTGTACGGGCGCACGCGGTCCAACTCGCCGAGTCCAGATTGAACCGCTCCTCGTCTCTCTTCCAGCAGGTATTGGCTCTGGCCGAAGATGACGACCCGAAAGTCCGTTTTAGAGTGGCGCTTACATTGGGAGAGACGAAGAATCGCCAAGCCTTTTCGGGCCTGGTCCAAATTGCCGCACGGGACTCCGCTGACCGCTGGATCCGGAATGCCATCCTCAGCTCCAGCGCTAGGTTTTCCGACCGTTTGCTTGTGAAGCTGGTCGATCTGGAAGGGTTCGTGGACAAGGAGGAGGCGGGCGCGTGGCTGTCTCCCCTGGCCCGGGTCATCGGAGCGCGGAACAAGCGCTCCGAAGTCAATCGGCTCACACAGACTGCGGCTCTGCACGCGGCTCTCAAGGAGAACCAAGAGGCCCAGCAAATCATAGTGACTGGCCTGGCAGAAGGCTTGGCCATCTCCGGGAAGAGTCTCTCTGGACTCCGTCGTCTTTCGGCGGCGGCGAAGCAGATGATCCAGAACCTGATGGATCGATCTGAGATGCTGGCCAGCAATCCTGATCTGGCCGAAGAGGAGCGTGTGGCCGCCATTCGGCTTCTTGCACACGGCGGTTTCGATCGGGTTCGGAAAGCCTTGACTGCCCTGATCGAGTTCCAGCAGCCCCAGGCGGTGCAACTCGCCGGCATCGAAGCCCTCACCGGCTACGGCGGTGCCGATATCCCTTCCCTGTTGCTAGAGTCCTGGGAAAGTCAGACACCGGTGGTGCGGAACAAGGTCTTGACAGGACTCTTGTCCCGGGAACACTGGACCCGCTCTCTGCTGAACGCCATCGAGGAAAAGCAGCTCTCCTCCAGTCAGATCGATGCCAAGCGCCGTGAACTGTTGATGAACCACAGCGACGAGGCGATCCGCGCTCGGGCCGTCACCCTGTTCGGTTCTCAGGCTCCGGGTCCACGACGGGAGGTCCTGGCCAACTATCAGGCCACCCTTACCCTCACGGGAGACAGAGCTCGGGGAGAGACCGTCTATCGCCGGGAGTGCGTCAAGTGTCACCGCCTGTCTTCCACCGAGCACCTTATCGGTCCGAATCTGATCATGGGATCCTACAAGGATCCCGAGCCGTTGCTCACCAATATTCTAGATCCCAACCGTTTCGTCGAGCCTCAATACCTGCAGTATGTTGTAACCGACAAGAAGCGACGACTCTTCACCGGAATCCTGACTGATCAGACTGCGACGAGCGTCACCTTGCTGGAAGGAGAGGACCTTCAGAACACGGTCTTGCGAAAGGATATCCTGGAGATAAGGGCAACTGGTAAGTCGTTGATGCCGGAGGGCCTTGAGGAAAACGTCAATCACCAGGAAATGGCGGACCTGCTCAAGTTCATCCTCGACTATCAATACGTGATTGGGACCGAGAGCGCCGGATACGGACCGGGCGACGAGGTCTATGAACCTCTCGCCACCCGTCGTTGGGGGAATGACGATCGCAACCGTCCCTAAGCTGAAACTTCACCGCTGCGCCCGACTTCGGAGTTCGCATGTTCGGTGTTCTGCGGTTTGTGATTTCGCCTTTTTCCTTGGTTCTGGAGGAGGCAACCGATGAATGCTGAACCGCAGAATATCGAACAAGAGAATTTCGAAGGCTAAGGAAGAC
The DNA here is from genome assembly GCA_965218775.1 of Acidobacteriota bacterium. Classification (GTDB taxonomy): domain Bacteria; phylum Acidobacteriota; class UBA6911; order RPQK01; family JAJDTT01; genus CAUZIZ01. The sequence continues at coordinate 982,005 of CBDCLS010000004.1, forward strand.
GGTTCGGCGTTCGCATGTTCGGTGTTCTACGGTTTGTGATTTCGCCTTTTTCCTTGCTCTGGAGAAGGCAACCGATAAACGCTAAACCGCAGAATATCGAACAAGCGAATTTCGAAGGCCGGAAGAAGACGAAGGCGAGATCTGTTAACGCTCACTGTTCGTGTAGAAATTTCTTTCTCGAATGGGGCCAGGTCAGGCGATGATTTCGTGGATCACTTTTCCGTGAACATCCGTCAGACGGAAGTCCCGGCCCGAATACCTGTAGGTGAGCTTCTCGTGGTCGAGGCCCATCAGATGCAGGATCGTGGCGTGTAGGTCGTGGACGTGAACGGGGTTCTCTACCGCCGTCAAGCCGAACTGATCGGTGGCACCATAGCTGAACCCGGGCTTCACGCCTCCACCCGCCATCCAAACGGTGAACCCATAGTGATCATGGTCACGGCCCTTCTTTCCCTCTGACGTAGGAGCCCTGCCAAACTCTCCCCCCCAGATCACGAGTGTTTCATCCAGGAGCCCTCTCTGTTTGAGATCTTTGATAAGGGCGGCGATCCCCTGATCGCAGGCATCGGCCAGTGTCTTGTGACCACCGACAATATCCTTGTGCCCGGTATCCCAGGCGATGTCGTATTCGTCGATGGAATGCGACACCTGCACCATTCGGACACCTCGCTCAACCAGGCGGCGCGCCAGCAGACATCCCTTGGCGTACTCACTGTCCCCATAAAGCGCGAGGGTAGCCTTGCTCTCTTGGGAGAGATCGAATACCTCGGGCGCCGCGAACTGCATGCGAAACGCCATTTCCATCGCCTGGATGCTGCCTTCTAACTGCTGGTCTTGCTGCTGCCGCTGGAGATCGAGCTTATTGATTCGCGTCAGGAACTCGACCTGCCGACGCTGCTCGTCCTTGGGCAGCCAGCTGTTCTCGAGATTCCTCAGGATGGGGCCAGACTCCATCTCGTGGATGTTGACGTAAGTCCCGCTATAGGCGCCGGGAAGGAAGGAGTTCCCCCAGTTTGCCAATTTGCCGCGGGGCTGGGCTCGCGGACTCATGGCTACGAATCCGGGTAGATCCTGATTTTCAGAACCCAGTCCGTAGACCATCCAGGAACCCATGCTGGGCCGGCTGGGCTGGAGGTGCCCCACATTCATCATCAGGATGGCTCCCGCATGCTCGGGGATGTCCGTGTGCATGGAATGGATGAAGCATATATCGTCCACGCACTCGCCTACATGTGGGAAGATATCGCTGACCCATTTCCCTGATTCGCCATACTGCTTGAACCCGAACGGTGAAGGGAACAACCCGTTCTTGGTGTCGCGAAGGGACTTCCGATCCACGATCGCAGGGCGCTGGCCTTCGTAGTTTTGAATGTCGGGCTTGTAATCGAAAGTGTCGACCTGAGAAGGACCTCCCGGCATGAAGAGCTGAATCACACGCTTTGCTTTAGGAGCGAAGTGGGGTGCCCTGGGACCCAGAGTCGAGACGTCAGTTAAGGCCGCCGCAGATACCGTCGGCTGAAGACCTCCCAGCTCGGCCATGACGCTGGTCAGTCCCAGAGACCCGAACCCTGCACCGATACGGCGAAGCATCTCGCGGCGAGTCAACGGTAGCAGTGGATTGCCGTGAAACATGGTTGTTACCGCCTCATTCTACCAGACCCAACTCGCCATCATCTTACATACATGAACTCGTTGGAGCTCATGAGTACTTGCCCATACTGCTGCCAGGGCGAAAGCTCAGCGCTCTTGGCGGATCCCGACAGAAACTGGACCCCCATCCGAGTTTCCTCGTCGCTTGGAGGGCGGCTGAACAAGAGGCGGTAGGCTCGTTCGATTCGCCCCCTGTCGGTCTCCGCCTCTCGGTGCAGTCTCTCGGCTAGCGCTTTCGCCCGCTCCACCATGAAGGAGCTGTTCATCAGAAAGAGAAACTGCTGTGGAACGATGCTTGTGAGACGCTTGGAGACCGTCGCCGTCATCGAAGGGAAATCGAACAGACGCAAGAATTCGTCGGACTCGAACTCGTGGCCGATCCGGCTGACCTTGGCGTAAAGCGTGCGCCGCTTACTCTTGCTGATCTCCTCTACCGGTGGGCCACCCCTTTCTGGTTCCAGCTCCGCAGTCACCTTCAACAGCGAGTCCCGCCACGATTCGACGTCCATTCGCCTGGGGTTCATTCGCCAGAGCAGCTCGTTGTCGCCGTCGATGGCAAACGCACGACTCTGAAACCGGCTGCTCATCTGGTAGGTGGCCGAGGTCATGATCAGCCGGTGGAGAGACTTGAGTGACCACCCCGATTCGATGAAGGTTGCTGCCAACCAGTCGAGCATTTCCGGATGAGTCGGTTTCTGGCCGAGTGTCCCAAAGTTGCTGGGTGAGCGCACCAGGGCTTTGCCGAAGTGGTGCATCCAAACCCGATTGACGATCACACGTGCGGTCAGAGGATTCTCCGGGTTGGCGACGGCCTCGGCCAACTCGAGTCGGCCGCTTCCCTTGGTGAACGGTGGAGGATCCGCTCCAGTCACAATCCTCAGGAAGCGGCGAGGGGCCACGTCTCCTGGCTCTCTGAGGTTGCCGCGAAGCGCGACCGGCATGTCCTCGCTACCGGTGTCAGCCAGGACATGAGCAAAGTCGTACTTTGGCGGGGACGCCTTTTTCAACTCCTTGACCTGCTCCTCCCACCGTTTGTGCTGCTGTTCCTCCTGGTCGGTCAGCTCGCGCCCTTCGTCCCTGGCCCCCTTCCTGAGGTCGCTTCTCTTCTGCTCGATGTCCTTGATCTTCTGCTGGTGATCCTGGTAGACCTTGACCACGTCCTCGGGTGCCAGCGGCAGCTCACTCGCCTCCGTATTGTTGAAAATGCCGGCCAGTGAATAGTAGTCCCGCTGTGGAATCGGATCGAACTTATGATCATGGCAGCGGGCACAGGAAACCGTGATGGCCATCAACCCGCGGGTTAGAGTGTCTATCCGGTCGTCAAGGGTCTCTCCCTTTGCCTGGGCAACGCTATCCGGGTCGCCCCCGTCCGACCGGTAGTTGGGCCCCAGTGCGAAGAAACCGGTTGCGAATGCATCTCGTCCCCCACCGATCAGGTCACCGCTGATCTGTAGCTTGATAAACCGGTCGTACGGCAAGTCACGGTTCAAGGCTTCTACGACCCAATCCCGATATCGCCACGCCTGCGAGAGCTCCTGGTTGCGGCGGTCGAGGAATCCTCCATATCCGTCGCTGTAACGGGCAACATCGAGCCAATACCTTCCCCAACGCTCACCATAATGAGGGGAACCCAACAATTGTCCGACAACTCGCTCAATCGCGTCCTGCCTATTCCGCTGGACGTCCTGGAGGAATTCATCAACCTGCTGAGGGGACGGCGGAAAACCAACCAGATCGAGGTAGGCACGACGGACGATAACATTCGGCTCAGCCAAGCGGACAGGCTGGACACCAGCCGCGGCGAGCCTTGCGAGGACAAACCGGTCAATCCCATTGAAAATCCGGGATGCGCCGGGGAGATCTGTTGGAACCGGCTTCTGGATCGGGAGCCAAGCCCAATGCCCCCTCTGCAAAGCCGCCCAGTCGTAGCCTTTTTCTTTGGCCTGCGAGTCTGAAGCCACTCGCTTCTCGGGCCAGGGAGCCCCAATTTCGACCCACTTTACCAGGTCGGCGATCTCGCGCTCTTCGAGCCTGCCTCCGGGAGGCATCTTGAGTGACTGCCAGCGCACCGCTTCGACCAGAAGACTCTCTTCCGGCTTCTCGGGCACCAGGGCCGGCCCCCGGGAGCCCCCCTGCAGCAGACCTGCCAGACTGTCGAGCCTTAGTTCACCCTGTGGGGTCTTGGTTTCAGCGCTGTGGCACTCGAAGCAGCGCTCGGCAAGCAGCGGCCTCACTCGTCGCTCAAAGAACTCAATCTTGCTGCTCAGCCCGGTTTCTGAGGCCAGAGACAGACCTTCGGGAACCGAGGCCACACCCACGACACAGAGGGCTACAAAAGCCCGCCCCAAGGAACTCTTCCAACGACGCAAATACATTTCCAGCCAGCCCGCGAGAATAACCGCTCTCTGAGCAGTCGCAGATCGTCAGCAAAGGGCCTCGGAGAATCCAGTTATCGAAAGGATACTCTCTTCGGTCCCTGACGGACGACCCATACAGATCGTGCTACCGAGAGTCCATCCTCAAGATAGTGAAGCTTGCGGGAGCCGCCTGTCAATGGTCCGGCGTAGGGATACCTAAGTGCTCCCTTCCATAAATACGATGATGTATGTGGCGAGCGCGACGGGTCGAGTTCGCGAAGCGACGACGAACTCGATGCTTTGTATCTTGGAGGAGGAGCGACAAAGAAATCGGCGCGTCCCGTCGCCACCCGTAGGGCAGATGGGGGTTGCGGACGATCTCGGCGTTGGTCGTCGTCGAAGATGGCCAAGCATCGTCTTCCTCCTCCTGCCTTGATCTCGCCTCGCAAGCCCCATCTGCATACATCATCGTATTTATGGAAGGGAGCACTTAGCACCCCGTCAGACTCGAGTGTTCAGGGGCAGAGGCGTTGTTTGCCCAACGTCGGACTGCTAGACTCTTATCCAGACCGGGCTCCAATCAGGGTCTCTCATGGGAATTGCCCCTCATAAACGTGTCTCCTTTGGCACCTGAGCCTAGACATGATTAGTCGACGTCAAGCCATCAGGGCCTTCGCTCAACTGCTGCTTTCTTCCCCGTTGGTGGCGGGACAAAAGCAGGCCGCTGAGACTGCGGGGGGCGCCCAAAATAGTGAAGAACAGCTTCACGATCTCATCAATGTGTTCGACTTTGCCAAGCTGGCCCAGTCCAAGCTAGACCCTGTGGCCTGGGACTATATGGCCGAAGGATCGCAGGACGAAATATCCCTACGCGACAATCGGAAGGCATTCGAGCGCATCATCATCAGGCCGAAGATTCTTACGGACGTCCACAAGATTGACCTCTCCACCAACCTTCTGGGCCAGAAGCTCGACTACCCGATTTTCGTCTGCCCGGCCGGTGGTAAGAACTGTTTCTTCACCAATGGCGAAGAGCAGGTCGCAAAGGGAGCCGCCCATTCCAAAGCCCTGATGATCACCAATGGTGGAATCGACGACTACTTGACCTCGGGCCGCGGACCGTCCAACTGGTGGCAGGTCACCACCGGGGGGCAGTTTCGTACCCGGAACACCATGCTCAACTTCGTGGAGAAGTTGGAAGACATGGGGGCGGCAGGCATCTGCTTCACAGTGGACAATATGCACGTTTCCCATCGGGAGAGGAGCATTCGCAACCGTCTGGTGCGGCGCTGGTGCGAAACCGGGGTCCCGCGGGATGCCGAGGGCAACCTGATCTACAAGAAGGAGGACCGACCCTGGCGGACGGGTCGCTATCCCGAGCGCCCCTTCCCCACCCCCACCTGGGAGACTGTACGTCAATTGCGGGACATGACCGATCTGTCAATCGTGATCAAGGGCGTTCTCACCGCTGAGGACACTGAGAAGTGTGTAGAGTACGGCATGTCGGCCGTCGTGGTATCCAACCACGGGGCTCGGCAGCAGGACCACCTGGGGGGCACGATCGAGGCTCTACCCGAGTGTGTCCGAGCGGCAAAGGGCAGGATTCCGGTTCTGGTGGACGGCGGCTTCCGGCGGGGAACGGATGTGTTGAAGGCATTAGCCCTGGGCGCTACCGCCGTGGGAGTGGCGCGCCCCTACCTTTGGGGCCTGACCTGTTTCGGACAGGAAGGGGTTTCCCGAGTGCTGGAGCTGCTGCGGGTGGAACTGGCACTGGATATGGGCATGGCCGGAGTTGCCAGGATTTCTGACATCGATGGGACACTGACTCGGATCCGCTAGAACTCATGTTGAATCGCAGGGAGCTGTTGGAACTGCTGCTGGCCGGTGCGCTGACCCCCAAGGATTACCTCGTTCGGAGGCCCCGAGTAGAAGCACTATGGAAATCCCCGGATTCGTACCCCAATGCCCTCGAGGCAACGGACGCTGGCTTATGGGTCGGGGAACAGCTCACCAACATCGCCTACCTGCTCGATTGGGAAAAGGGCAAGGTACTTCGGAGAGTCCCGACCGAGTCCACCAACACCAGCGGAATGGCCTATGGGAATGGCTTCCTCTGGATGGCTGCCAACGGCCCTGCCCTGAGGCGCGAACCACGGCCTTCCGACTCCAAAACCGGAATGGTACTCAAGGTTGATCCAGGCACGGGCAAGACGCTTGCCCGCTACCCCATCCCGGGAGGAGGAGGGGTCCACGGTCTCACCTGGGCTGAAAACTCCCTCTGGATCACGACGCTGAGACGAAAAAGCCTGACCCGGGTCGATGCCGGTTTCAAGGAACTCCACAGCATTCCAGTGACCCTGGGACGAGCCCACGGGCTAGCCTGGGACCGGGATACGATCTGGTGCATGTTCTCCAATGATCGTGTGATTCATAGACTGGATGCCAGTGACGGCCGCATTCTCGAAGCCATCCAGCTGGGTTCATCTGATCCGGATCCCCACGGCATGACTCTCCACAAAGGTACGTTCTATTACACCGACGCAGGTATCGCACCCGGAGGTGGAGACAATGGGAGTCGCAACGCGGGATACATCTGCCGACTCCATTTATGAAGAGCCCACTCTGGGTACTGACGCTGACCCTGCTGTCATCGACCTCCGGGGACGAGGAAGGCAGGATCCTGCGTCCTCAAGACGGCTCGGCGCTCGCCTCGGAAGAGATCAGCATCGTGGCGACCGGTACGGGGGCGAGGCTGGAGCTGGACGGTCAGCAGATCCCTGCCCAGGAGCCTTTCCCCAACGTCTTCCACGCCAAGCTGAAACCCTCTCCGGGAGAACACCGGTTGGCATTGATCTGGGAGGGGGGACGGCGTGAGATCCGATTCTTCATGGGAGAAAACGCGCCTGCGACCTTCCGTCCCTTTAAGCAGCATCCTCCCGTGGCCACGGAATGCACCCAGTGTCACAGTCTGAGCCGGCGTGGGCGATTTCGCTTCAAGGGAGGGTGCTTCGACTGTCATGACAAGGAAACGTTCGTCGGACCCCACGAACACGCTCCCCACATCTTGGAAGACTGCGGAAGCTGCCACAACGCCCACGGATCGACCTCAGCCTCCCACTTGCTTTTGCCGCGGCAGCAGGCCTGTCGACTCTGCCACAACTGATTAGGAGCGCTACATGGCCGCAGAAAACCGAATCCCGGACAACCTGGTGACAACCGACTGGGCCTCGCTCAACACTGCCCAGCGAATCAAACATCTCGAGATTGAAGGGTACGTCCTGGTTCCGGATCTACTGTCTCGGGATCAGATAAAGATCATCAAGAAAGAGCTCGATCGACTTCCCACGACCCCAACCGACTACAGCGAGAACCAGCGAGGATACTCCCACGTCCAGTGGACCGAATCCCCGAATGCGATTGACGTGATTGCCCTTCCAGCGATGGTGGACTTCCTGTCCGCGCTGTTCGGAGACGAAATCCTTTGTACTTCCTGCGTCTTCGCCGTTTCCAGGCCGGGGCATCCCGGCATCGCCATCCATACCGATTCCCAGCCCTACGGATCGGCGATATTGGGCTTGCAGGCGAGTGCCCCCAAGCTGCTGCGCGTCCTTTATTACCTCGACGACCTCACCCCTGAGCGATCGCCCCTGAAGATGATTCCGCACTCCCATTTGTCACTACATGCGGACGCCAACCCCTACAACCGATTCCTCAGTCACCCCGAAGAAGTGATGGTGACCTGTAAAGCAGGGGCAGCGGCCATCATCAACCAGCAGGTCTTTCACGGCAACTACCCCAATCGCAGTCAGCAGGACCGACGCATGCTGGCCGTGGCATATCGGCCGGCCTGGGCGGGTCCGGTCTATGAAGTACCGGATTGGGATCAAGAGAAGGTAGCCGCTCTACCTGATCACATCAGGCTCTTCTTCAAGAGCCTCAATACGCGGAAGGTCGACTTCAACGTAGGGAATCGACCTCCGGATATGGCGGAGGAGGCGCCGGGGATCAATCCCAGCCGCTGGGACGTATGAATAGGAGCGAGTTGTTTGGCTGGTGTGCTTTGGGATAGGTAATCGCGTGTCTTATGACTGCCTTTAGATCTTGGATGGCAACGCGTCGGCGGTTTGATTGATTTGCTAGACCTCTGCCCGGCAGCGGACTACTCCGGATTCTTTCCGAGATCGGCTTTCTCGCCATGGCGCACCAGGAAAACCAGCAGAGGGTCATTTGTCGACGCGGAAGGATTGGGTGTTGATGAACAGAGGATCGGCGTGATCGTTAAGAGTAAGGTGGCAACCGCGGACGCCCTATTCTTTGAGAACCATATCGATACACATTACAGCTGCAAGGATTAGCTGACGGGCTACATTGTCACGGGGCACAGATTCAGCAATCTCAAGGACATAGTTGTCTGCACTGGTAAAAAGTTCCTTGCCAATCCCTGCCCATTTCTTCGTCACATGAGCCAATTCAGTCCCATCTGCCATGAACCGGAAATCCCACCCGGTCCACTTGCCTTTGAGTTGGCAAACAGGTCTCTCGCCTGTATCAAAGACACTAAAAGCACCACCTATCGAAAAAAACTTCTGCTTGAACCCGCCTATACGTTGATCATTTTCGTCAAGAACGTTCACTTCAGACAGAAAAACGGAGATTCCTCTCGTAATACGAACGAGCTGATGCCCCTCAGGAGTTCTGATCTGGATATCAAAAGGTGTCATCCTTTTGAAGTCCGTGAACCTGAGAATCTTGGTGAAAATCCCCAATCGTTCTTCACGACACTCCATGGTAATGTGGCCCGTTTGCGGATCATAAATGTCGTAATTATTAGCTGCCTTGAACATTCCAACATGCTCTTTGACAAGGAACGTATTCCTATTCAATAAGTCGTGCACTCTGTCACCCTTTCTTCCGCTTCTTCCCAACGGAGAGGATTTATTGCGAATCGGGACCTTGGAGCTTCGGACTTGGCTCCCTTGGAGCCTACCATGGCATGGATCGCTTGCTGTAGCGGCGTCCCTTCTCCGCGGCCTCCTGATTCCCCGAGCCGATCATGACCCCCTCGTCAATCATTCGTTCGACCGTGGCCGGGGTCACTCCGTTCAGGAAGGGGATCTTGACGGCTTTGCAGGCGGAGAAGACGCGCTCACGAACCTCCTTCATGACCTTTGTGTAGTCGTCGCCCTTTCGACCCGGAAGCCCCCAGGACATGCCCATGTCGCTCGGACCCCACTCGGCGAAACCTATGCCCGGAACCCTCACGCTCGACTCGGCATTCTGGAGCGCGTGGCGATCTTCGATCTTTAAGCCCAGAAGAATCTCACCCTCGGGATTCAACGGCCAGGGATCGGCGACCTGCAGGTACTTGTCGGTGTCGATCCCCCAGATCTGGCTGGCAAAACCTTGTCCACCGCTGCCTCTCAAACCTTCCCTGAGGCCGTTTCCCACACGGTCTTTGTGGAAGGGGTATCGAGCCGCTTCTACGAATACTCGGACCGCGTCCGGGGTACGGGCGTGGCAGAGCAAGATGCCATGAGCCCCGGCCGCCAGGACCTGCTGCACCATCCAATAGTTGGCTTTCATCGTAGCTTCGTCGATTCCACCTACCGGCAGCGTGCAGATGACCGCTGGAGTTCGATGTCCACTACGGGTGGGGCCCCCATCTACCAGACCCTGCATGAATCTCCGGAGGAGAGTCACATCGTAGGCTCCGTGCTCCATCTCGTAATTGATGTAATCGGCCCAGGTCTGCGCCATCCGCTTGCCTTCCTCGTAGCCGCCGTGGGCACCCGTGTAGTAGATCGGCTGCCCTTGCTCCAGGAGCTCGATCGCCTTGTTGACTCTTTTCGCCTGGGCGGATCCACCAGAGGGATTGACAGTCGAAAGGCCAGCGGCGTAGGTTGAAACAATCAGAACCAATAGCAGTGTCGGCTTTTTCATGGCTTCCTGCCTCGAGTAGTCTGAGGACAATTTCGTTGAAGGGAACATCGGAGACGAGTTCTCACGTCCCAGCAAGCTTACATCGAACGGGAGGAACCTTGAAGCATAGACAGCAAGATTGCCTGGATCGACCGTCCCTGCAGCTTGGGGTTGGATCCCCTACAAACTTAGCGAAGGAGAAAATCATGAAGCATCTCCAGCAACTCAGGATCTTCATCTTGATCAACATCTTTGTCGCCACGTTGTTCCAGGGTCCCTTGACGGCCTCGGACGTGAAAGTTCTAGTTTCCGCTGGTCAGAAGAAACAGCTGGCGGAATTGGAACGCACCCTACCCAACCTGGAACTGGTCGCCGCGAAACCGGATCAAATACTCAGCGTGATCGGCGACTGCGACGCAATCATCGGTCTCGGCTACGGCGGCGATCGTTCGCGGCAGATCATTCAGGCAGGAAAGAAGCTGAGGTGGGTCCACAGCACTAGCGCAGGCGTGGAAAAAATTGCCTGGATACCCGAACTGAAGGACAGCGACATCCTTCTGACCAACGCCAAAATCTTCCAGGGCCCTGAGATTGCCGATCATGCCTTCGGCCTGCTGTTGACACTTACGCGTAACCTGAAACACTACAACCGGCGGATGGATGAAGGCTGGGAAAGGGTTACCCCAGAACTGCCCATCATAGAACTGCGACGTAAGACCATGCTGATCGTTGGCCTTGGGGGGATTGGTACCCAGATTGCCCAGCGGGCTTCCGCCTTCGACATGCGAGTCCTAGCCGTCGATCCCAAGGATATTCCCCTGATGCACATCGTAGAACGCGTCGTCAGGCCTGACCAGCTGCACGAGGTGCTTCCTCAGGCCGACGTCGTAGTGAGTTCGGTCCCACATACAGCTGCATCCGAGGGCATGTTTGGCAAGAAGGAATTTGCCCTGGTGAAAGATGGGGTCTATTTCGTCAACGTCTCGCGCGGCAAGGTGGTGCAGACAGAGGCGCTAGTGGAGGCCTTGAGATCGGGTAAGGTCCGGGCCGCGGGCCTGGATGTCACCAACCCCGAGCCCTTACCCACAGGCCATCCACTCTGGAAGATGAACAACGTCATCATTACACCCCACATTGCGACGGTCTCGGTTCAATCTCGCACCCGGCTTCTAGAACTGATTCGCAGCAACATCGAGCGTTTCGTCACTGGAAAACCGATGCTGAACGTCGTCAACAAGGCGGCGGGGTTCTAACCTGAAACTTCATTTGCGAACGTAGCTTTGGTCTCCAGGCCGAAGTCTTATTCCTTCGAGCCTTTGGCTCGGGACGGCGGCCTGGAGACCACCGCTACGCCGGACCCAAGTTTCTTTTCCTGTAGGATCCAGGCGGGGCTGAGCTGGAACTTCACCGCGCAGTGACCGGCGGACTCCCCGCTATCGATGTTCGTGCCTATCTTCCTTCTCGATCACTCGCTGATCCTGAAAGAGTAGAGACTGGCGTTGGTCAGGATGAACTTCAACCGGACAACCCCGCCTTTCAAGGGCGCCAGATCCTTCTTCTCTTGCCAGATCACTTTTTGCCTGAGGCCGTCTCCCTCGAGAGGCTTGCAACTGGACGCTTCGTAGCCTGAGATTACCTGGCCTTTCTCGTCCTCGACTTCGACCCGGATGGAGCCTCGCCCCCCAGGGGCATGAGTGAACAACCCTTCCCAGGTGGGATTCGAGGTTTCGCCCGCCTCCGCCATCGAGTGGACGACCGCGTTGACAGACAAGGAGCTGCCCCGAAAACGGATGGGTTTGGTCAGGACATAGCCCTGACTGGTGGCGTCGAGAGAGCAGAATCCGTCAAGCCTCAACCGCCCCAGCCCGATCTTCCCGTGGTGGTCCAGGGCAGGTGCATTGTGAAGATTGTCGAACCCGGGATAGTAGATCCAGAGTTGGTCATCCTTGACTACCGGTGCCAAAGCCGAATTCATGCCACTGTCGAAGCTCTTTCCCCCATACTCGTTTCTCATGAAGCCCAGTGGCAGAAAGACCCGGCGCCGGGCACTTCGTTCCCAATTGGTCCCGTCCCGGCTGGACGCAAGTTGGATGTCCATCAGCTGCGAGTGGGTATGGAAGACCCTGAGGAATCCCAGATACTGGGATCCATAGGGAAACACTGCCATGCTGTAGAACTCGGTGTCCGATGCATCCAACTCGTCTGGCTCCAGGACCAGCCGATCGTCCTTCCAGTGGACGAAGTCGCTGCTGACCATGCGAGAAACCTTACGAAGCGGACGGATGCGCGATTTGTTGTAAAGGTAGTAGTGTTTGGAAGCAGGATCCTGCATGACAGCGAATGTGTCTCCACTGGCAGAACAGGGGACTACTGGATTGTTCGGATGTGGCTCCCAGTGAATCCCATCGGTCGAGAAGGCCACCCAGATTCCACAGCGGCTTCGGTCGCGGGTCTGCCAATAGGCTAGCTTGTAGCGACGGGCGGGGTCAGGATCGCTGTCATCCCGCAGCACACAGTGATACCAGTTGGAACCCATCAAGAGAATGTTGTTCTCCCGGGATCCCCGGAATTCCACCAGACCCAGATTGGGTTTCTTCCAGTTGACGCCATCGGCCGAAGTCGCGTAGCAGAGGGATTCCTCTACATCCGGTTTTTCGCGGGCGGGCAGGGCGTTGTACCACATCCTGAAGATTCCCTGGTCGGCCTCGTAGAGGACGGTACCAGCTTCCAGGGACAGGCCGCCTCCAGGGACGATCGGCTACAAGAACGGGGTTCTCCCTTGCCTTGACGGGCGTGTGGAGACTGCGAGCGACTCCCTTCATTTCCTGTATCAGGGAGTCGTCGACGAAGAGCTGGACCCGGGACGTCAGGTCAATGGGGTCGCGCTGTTGCCCCTCCCCTGCCTGGGCAAGACCAGCCACTCCCACAAGTCCAGCGCCAAGGGCGAATCGGAGCCACCAGTTACTCATCTCCTGCCTCCTGATAAGATCTGCTTCAAGTTCTCGAAGTTTTGGTCCTGAGCGGGTTATTGTGACAGCCAATAGACCAGCGCTGCGAAGGTAGCAGCCAGAGGAAGAGTGATCAACCAGGAAATCAAGATCGCCTGGATGGTCCGGCGCTTTCCTTGCCGCGTCGCTAGCCCGAGGCCGAACAAGCTGCCGCATGACACATGCGTAGTGGACACGGGGATTCCCCAACGCGAAGCCACTACAACCAGGAACGCAGTCACCAGGTTGGCTGTGAACCCCTGCCCGTGGTTCATTCTGGTAATGCCGGTGCTCATGGTCAGCGCCACGCGACGGGCATTGAGCAGCCCCCCAGTCGCCATGGTCACTCCTACGGCCAGGAGACTCGCGGGAAGACTCACCCCGAGCCCTGTGGCCGCGATCAGCAAGGCAACTATCTTGGGTGCGTCGTTGAGCCCTCGGGCAAAGCCAACGGCTCCGGCCGAAAGGAAATGGAGCCGGTCCAGGATCGACTGGGCATCAATGCCAACCACCCGTCCCTGATAGCGCTCCATACAAGATTCCATCTGTCCCACACTGACGCTCAGGCCAGTTGACTGAAGGACTGCGCCCCCACTCGGCTGCAACTGGACGGGCTGTGGCTCTTCCCCCTCAACACAGAGGCACATCCGTCGCTCCACGCCCATTCTCAATCGCACAGCTCGAAGAACGGGGTACACCCCTGCCGCCAGTACCAGACTTAGCAAAGGGCTCAACCCAAGTGGAAGAAAGAAGGTCGTCCCCAATCGGCCAAGGTGGACCGAACCGGCGGCCGCGAGTCCAGCACCCACCAAAGCTCCAATCAGCGCGTGGGTGGTAGAGATAGGCCATCCCGTCAGGGTTGCCAGCATCACCGTGATCGCCGCCCCAAGACCGACTGAAAACAGGAACGAAGGGTCATGCGTGAGTGACTCTGACACCAATCCCTTCCCGCTAAATGCCTTTACCAGCTGACCGGAGAGCAAGGCCGCCGCACAGGAGCCCAGCAACGTTGTCCCGGTTGCCCACCACAGGGCGCGGCGATAGTTGGTTGTACGGCTGCCGAACAGAGTTGCCACGCCTTTGAAATTGTCATTGGCTCCGTTGGCGTAAGCCAGAAGCAACATCACGCTGATGAGCCAAAACACCGTGGACATTCGAGATTACTCTACCCCAAGGCTGTGCAAGCCAACAACGCTAGCGATGAAACCTGTCGGGAATCAAACCGGGTCGTCGGGCTTCGTACCAATAGCCGACACTTGCGCCAGGAGGAGCTGCTCACCTACACTTCTCCGGTTGCCCGTCCATCGCCTCATGTGCCAAGTCGGGGATGGGACCCAGTCGTCCCCGGTGGTGCTGCCTCCGAGTAACGTTGCCTTGCTTTACGTTGACGGCTACAATTCGGAATGCTCTTCAACGCCTATCGATCAGGAGACTCACTGATGACTAAACTCCATCGACGAGATTTTTTGAAGACGATCCCAGCCAGCGCTGCAGCGCTAGGACCGGCGACGCAAGTTCTCTCCAAGCACCACCGGCAGAAGTTCGCTATTGGTCTTGGCTTCAGCCTGTACAACACCCGAAGTCTCCGAACCCCAGACGCCATGAGGCTGTGCAAACGGGTCGGATACGATGATGTGGAGCCGGCGATCTATCCCGGCTGGCAGGATGACCCCATGGTTCTTTCCAAGTCCGCCCGCAGAGAGATAGCTCACCTCTTCGCCGAGCTTGGTTTAGGACTGAGCGGCCTGGACGAGGACCTGAGGGTCAACGTCGACGACGCAACCCACCGGGAAAACCTGGAACGAATCAAACGGGCGGCACAGCTCTGGCGTGACATCTACCCCTTCTGGGCCCGCACCCCAAGCCGCCGGAATCGTCTCCCGGTGCTGGTTCTGACCCTGGGTGGGAAGACTGCCGAATGGGAACAAGTAAAGCATCGGATGGCGGAGCGGCTGCGAGGGTGGGCCGAGGTGGGCGAATCACACCAGATCCTGCTAGCCATCAAGCCCCATGTGGGGAGCGCCCTGCACTCCCCTGACGGAGCACTCTGGCTGATGCAACAGGCCGCAAACCCCTGGGTCAAGGTCACCTACGACTACAGCCATTTCAGGGCTATGAACTACGATATGGTGGACTCTATCCGGCTTCTAGGATCGCACGCCGTCTTTACACACGCCAAAGATGCGACCACCGAGAATGGAAAGACTCGCTTCCTCATGCCGGGTGACGGAGACACCGATTACGTCACTTATCTCAAGGAGCTTCAGGCTCAGGGATATCGGGGATCGGTCGTTTTGGAGGTGAGCGGTCAGATCCACAGGAAACCCGGATACGATCCGGTAGCGGCAGCCAAGCACTGCTACAAGAACCTCTCCGCTGCCTTCGAGAAGGCCGGGGTCGCCAGGGCCTGAACATCCCGCTTGAATCTGACCTCAACAGACCGGGTACAGACTATTTTCTGGCGCTCAGACCGTAGCGCTCCAAGAGATTGATGAAGTCCTGACTCTCGCGAAGTCGATCGAAATTTGGGTCTTCCGCCAAGCGCTTCTGGTCGGAAAACCCTTCCTCCAGAGCCTTACTCAGATATTGAAGGCAGCTGTCTAGATCCCCCAATTCCGCAAACAAGCGCGCCATGTCGTAGTTCAAGTCGGCGTCGAACGCCATTCGATCAGGAAACGTCAGGCGGATTCCAGTCTTCCTCCCGAAGACTTCTGGGTCCAGCGCGAGTGCCTCTCGGTAGGCCTGGCTAGCCAGATCGTATCGTCCCCGCATCAGCTGACCGTAACCCAGATTGAGGTAGAAATGAGGCTTCTCGGGGTCGAGAGCGAGCGCTTTCTTGAAATGGCGTACAGCCTTCTTGCTTTGCCTGGCCGAGATAGCCACAATTCCCAGGGTGTTGTGGGCAGCAGCGTAGTTCGGTTCGAGGCCGACGGCTCGCTCGGCCGCAGTTTTTGCCTGCGGATACCGTCCGATCCGGCAATAGGCGACAGCGAGCTTGTTGAAAATCTTCTCATGATACGGATTCAGCGTAGTCGCCTCTATGTATTTCAGGATCGCTAGATGATCCTTCCCCTCTTTGAGCATCCTGTCCGCCTCCGCCATGAGGCGGTAGGCGTTGAGCACTCTTTCCTGGGGGATCGGTAGCTTGTTGATTCGGGGAGGACCACAGGCCAGCAGTGACCCTGTCACGACAATCAGTGCCCTTTGCCAGGTCTTCATCGGATCGAGCTGGATTGATTGTAACATCTGGAGTCACGCCAGTTTCCTTCGTGGCGGTGGTCTCCAGGCCGCTGTAGGTCGACCCGCTGGGCTCGACAGAAACACTTCGACCTGAAGCCCGAAGCCACCTCAGAAAACTAGAGTCTGAAACCTCGCATGAAAACCAGGTTCCAACTCTATCTCAATAGATCCGGTGCCCTGGCGGCCTCGTGGGCAGAACGGTTTCTGCCCGATCCCTGGATCTACGCGGTGCTTCTCACCGTGACGGCCTATTGCGCCGCCCTGCTATTGACCGAGAGAACCCCCTGGGAGGCTGCACGCGCCTGGCACGACGGACTCTGGAATCGCAGCATCCTGACGCTGGTGGCACAGTTCAGTATCAACCTGTTCGTCCCCTCTGAAGGGGCTCAATGGATCGTTAGCGGACCGATACTGGTGAGGACTTCTGAGGTTTTCGGATACTCGGCCGCCCAGGCGGTTCTGATCGAAGTGATGTGGGCCCTTCCGGCTCTGTCCCTGGCTGGCCTGCAGGCTCGTCAAATCATGGGCTACACGGCTGTTGTCATGGTCTTCGCCTTCTTCGTGATGACGGTCGGCTTGACCCTACTGCCGGCCTGAGGGTGAAACCCAAGAGGGAAGATACAAGAGACAAGATACAAACAAATCTCAAATTCCAAGCTCCAAACGTCGTGGCCACTGGGAAATCTTTGCGAGTGGTAGCCCCGCGGGAATCGAGAACTACATCGGATCGTTTGAAATTTGGTGCTTGTGATTTGGAATTTGTTTGTATCTTGTATCTTGTCCCTTGTATCTTCCCTCTTGCATCTTGGCTTCGCTCCCCCTACTGAACTCTCTCAGATACTGGTTTCATTTGATTGAGAGTGACCGAAGCCTCTGCCGCGTACTGCTGGAGCTGCGTGTTTAGCTTTTCATTGAGCAAAACTACAGAGCGGATGCTCTGGTAGTCCAACGGCTCTTTCTCCCCTTTGTCATTGATCACAAAGGCAGGGTTGGTCTGCACTATGAAAGCCAGCAGTTGGATCAGAAAGTTGCACTCTCCTGCCATAAAGTCCCATCGAAACTCCCGGCCGAGGAACTCCTGGATCTTCCGATTCTGTTCTTCTTGAGCTTCATCCATGCTCTACGGGTCTCCGATTTAGGGTCAGAATAAGTCAGGACGCCTCACAACTCCCGGTAGGACTCGGCGTAGATTCGTTTGAGGGGGGCCAGACAATAATTCTCGATGAGATCGAATAGAAGGCCACGTCGCTCCATCAAGCGATCCTTATGATTGGGATTGAGGGCAAAACCAAGCCTGATAATATCGGCTTTATCTTTTCGAATGTCCAAGGATACGGAGTGGGACATACGCGGGTCGAAATCAATTAGATCTCCATATGAAAAGTGATCGAACTCCGGATCGGTCCAAGGCTTCTCGTGACGGCTTCCCCAATAGTAGGCCTTCAGCTTCTCGACAAAGAGGTCATAGTCGAATCCTGCGGACTTGTTGTTGACGCTGGCCTCGATGATCACCAATCCATCTTTGGCGTAGGCCCCTAGGCCATAGGTAACATCGAGCTCCTTTCGCCGCGCGAACTTTACCCGATGGTTCCCTTTTCGATGGAAGCGTTTGACTTCGGGCTCGACACCGAGCTGACGGTTGTCCTCCTGGGTAACATAGTTTTCCTTCGAGCGCTCGTACCAGTCGTCAATGATCTCCTGAGCAATTTTGTCCAGCTGTTCGAGCCCGCCGTTTGGTGCATCCATGGTCTCGCGTATTGTCACAGAATTGTTTCGTGAATGTAAATATTGTAAATTGGGTTAGATGCGTGGGTTCCGCACTCTCTTCTGCTGCGGCCTCTGGTTTCTGAGTTCCTTCCAGCAGTCTCCAATCCGGGTCGAGGTAGAAGCGGTCAATATCCTGGTGTCTGTAACAGATCGAAAGAACAGGTTTGTTACCAATCTGGCCGAGAACCGATTTCATATCTACGAGGACGGGGTACGCCAGCGCGTCACCAACTTCAAGCACGAAACCGACCTTCCTCTGCGGATCGCGCTCCTGATTGATACCAGCGCCAGCGTCCGCTTGAAGCTGGATTTCGAGAAACAGGCGGCCACCCAATTCCTGCGCATGGTCATGCGGCCGCCAGACCGTGCCCTTTTGGTTGAATTCGATACCGGCGTGTCCTTAAGACACGACTTCACTTCCAGCCCCGGAGCGATTACCAAGGAGATACGGGCACTTCGAGCTGGCGGGGGCACCGCTCTTCTGGACGCCCTCCATACCGTCTCCCGCCAAAAGATGACGGATCCCGGGGCTCGTCAAGCGATAGTGATCCTCTCTGACGGTGTCGATCGGAACAGTGAGCACACGCTGGAAGATATCGTCGAAGCGGTCCACCGCTCGGGGACAATGATCTATGCCATCGGGACCACCCGCTTCGGTGCCGACGTTCAGAAGGAAGGCGAAGAGACGCTGGAGAAGCTGGCTGAGGAGACCGGCGGCAGGGCGTTCTTCCCCTACTCCACGGAAACCCTGAACCGCTCCTTCGAAGCGCTCAACGA
This sequence comes from Acidobacteriota bacterium, assembly GCA_965218775.1. Classification (GTDB taxonomy): domain Bacteria; phylum Acidobacteriota; class UBA6911; order RPQK01; family JAJDTT01; genus CAUZIZ01. The sequence goes on from CBDCLS010000004.1 coordinate 1,000,702, forward strand.
GGAGCTGCGTAGCCAATACAGCTTGACCTACGTTCCCAGGAGCCGGGCCAAGGATGGCACTTTCCGTAAATTCGAGGTCAAGCTGCTCAAGGGGAAGGGGCTTTCTATTCGTCACCGGAAGGGATACTACGCCGCCACCGGGGAGTCCGGCTGAACGGAATCACCATCTGACGGCACCGCGACCGCCATGGCAGAGCCGCCGATCGTCAGGAAGAAGACCCGTCGATGTCTCCAACCACGATGAAGTAGATTCGGCATCTTTCAGGACGGTGCCTCCACAAGGTCGACCAGCTCGGGAAGACTGTGGATGATCCACCGCGGGGTTCGAAGCGGAGCCTCCGGGTTCCTTCGTTCTGAAAGCCAGGCTACCTGAAACCCAGCCTCCACCGCGCCAACCACGTCGGCGTCGGGATCATCCCCCACAAACAAGCACCGTTTCGGATCGAATCCTGTCTCTTGAATCAGAATCTCGAAGAACTCCTTGGCCGGCTTTCGCCATCCCATCTCGTCCGAGATGAAAACTGCTTCGAAGAACACCTCCATCTGGAACTCCCGCAATGCCCGGCGCAGCGTGGCTGCATGGTCGAAGTTAGAGGCCAGGATGAGGCGCCGGGCCCTCAACTTTTCCAGCACTGCCCGTCGCTCGTCCGGGAAGAACATGGCATTGAAGACTTGCTCCATGTGAACTTGGCACATCAACCCTGCAGCTTTCTGATCGAGCCCAAGGCTCTGCCCCAGGATTTCGAATCGTTGCTGACAGGAGTGCTCGCGATGCTCTCGACTTCTCAGCTCCACCACCAGCCGCTGCGACTCAAGATACTCCTGATGGAAACGATTGAAGTCACACTGGCTCGGATACTCTTCCCTGAGCCGACGGTGGATTTCGGGGCTGGTGCTATAGCTCTGTTTCCCCTCGAGCTCCAGCCGGGGAAGGCAACTGCGGTCGAAGAGAATGAGAGTGTTGAAGAGATCGAAGAAGATCGCTTGACAGGGGAACTCGTCAATGGGACTCACAATAGAAGTTCCCTCAATCGCTGTGGAACCGCTTTCTTCGAGTCGGTTCGGTAGTCCCAGGCTACCTGGATCGTTTGTGCCGTTGCGATGAGACGCCCAGAATTCTGGTCCGTGATCTCGTAATCGAAGTCGAAGCTGGTTGTCCCCACCCGGGACACCCAGATCTGGACAAGGAGTCGATCGTTCCAGGTGGCCGGCGAGCGGAAATCGCAGGTAGCCTTTGCCGCAATCATTTCCAGATCTTCGATCTGAGTAGCCCCCATGAAATGCCGATAGAAGGCTACCCGAGCCATCTCGAGGTAGGTGAAGTAGACGGCGTTGTTCACGTGCCCCATGCTGTCCATGTCCCGAAACCGAACGTCGATCGGGACTCCGAGTACCTTATGGCCGGATGCTTCGGGCTTCATCTCCCCTCCCTCGGCGGGCCAGGCCGCACACAAAGCAACCCTTCTGTCTGTCTAGGTGTAGTCCTAACTGTGGCGCCAAGACCGGCACGACGCGCTATGCGACAAGGTCCGCAGGCTAGCTGGCCGCGGCCGGAGTTTCCTCCGGCTGCGGATCGAGTTCGACTTGCAGCGCCAACGCCACCCGGTTGACCAGGTTGATGAAGCCGATAAGAGTGATCAGCTCAACTACTTGATCCGAGGTGTAGTGGTTGTTCAACTGGGTCCAGAACTCGTCCGAAATGTCGTCGGGTCGAGAGGTGATCAGTTCCGCCAGCTGCAAGGTCTCCTTCTCGTAGTAGGCAAACAGATCACTCTCAGAGTATGTCTCCAGGGCATCGAGGTGCTCTTCACTCCAACCCGCGTCCAGAGCCTTGGGAGTGTAGTGCGCAATGGTGTAGGCACATTTGTCCAACTTACACGTCTTCAAGATGACCAGCTGGAGGATCTTCTCGCTCAAACCCGTTTCGCGGGTGACCGTCTTATAGAGATCTGTCACCGCCCCTACGAAGTTCTCGCTGTGGGCCCATGTCCCAATGAGGTTGGGAACGAAACCCACTCCACTCTCGACATCGGCATAGATCGATTTGACCTTCTCACTGGCAGCAGCTGATGGAACAGGTAGATACCTGGGCATGTTTCCTTCTTCCTCCTTGCGACGACGGCGCCTTCAACCGTCCGGGGCCATTTACAGCGGGTTTTACTACTTGCCGCCTTTAAACGAAGCAAACTGCCGATCGGCCAGGTAGCTGGAGCGCACCAGGGGACCACTCTCAACATGCTCGAACCCCAAATCCTGTCCCACCTGCTTCCAGTACTCAAACTCCTGGGGATGATAGAAACGATCGACAGGCAGGTGCCAGGAAGAGGGCCGAAGGTACTGCCCCAGAGTCAGGATTCCGACCCGGCGTTCCACCAGATCCTCCATGACACTCCGGATTTCGTCCTCCTTCTCTCCCAGACCCAGCATCATTCCGGTCTTGGTCACAATATCTGCAGAGATCTGACGCGCTCGCTCCAAAACATTCAATGACAGCGCATAATCGCCACCGCCACGGGCTGAGGGATAGAGCCGCGGCACGGTCTCGATATTGTGGTTGAGAATGTGGGGATGAGAGTCGAGTACGACCCGGAGTGCACGCTCAGATCCCTTGAAGTCGGGAATCAGCACTTCGACGACACAGCCAGGGTGGAGCCGCCGAATTTCCGAGACGGTTTCGGCAAAGGTCGCCGAGCCTCCATCCTCGAGGTCGTCTCGATCGACCGAGGTAATGACAGCGTGTTGAAGGCCCATCACACGCACTGCCTCGGCAACCCGCCGGGGTTCCTGACGATCCAGGGCCAGGGGGGCCCCCTTGGAGACGGCGCAGTAGCGGCAGCCACGAGTACAAATCTTCCCTAGAATCATGAAGGTTGCGACCCCATGATCCCAGCACTCTCCCATGTTGGGACAGTGAGCCTCCTCGCACACGGTGTTCAACTTCAGGCCGGCAAGCAGCCCTTTGAGGTTGTGCACTCCCTCGCCAAACGGCGCCCGCACCTTGAGCCAGGGAGGGTGTCGTGGGGAAGCTGATTTTTGCCTTCTCTCCTCCATAGCAGCGTTTACATTAACAGATTTATTTTCGTCCTGCAGGGGGCTTACGAGGAACTCAACATACCCGTTTACCGTCCCACCCTTGCCTTTGCCCGTGCCCGTGCCCTTGCCCTCTGATCTCATCTTCTGGTCGCATCGAGGCTTTTGACCAACCCGCTCGGTATTGACTCGATTCTCCCGATGTAAACTGCTCTCCGCAGCGGCGTTCAGAAGCCGCAGGCTGACTAGGGAGACGCGAGACGATCCTGGGAGCGGCACGGGCACGGGCACGGGCAAAGGCAAGGGTGGGACGGTAAACGGATACGACTCAGCCCGAAAGCTTGATTCCGAAGACTGTGAGCAGCTGGGCAAGTACGGTATGAATCTCGAAGGCTTTTCCGGCAGCCCGATTTTCGGCCACGATCCTCTCGCGGCGAGGTCCATCTTGAAACAGATCCAGGATCGCTTCAGGCCAGGATCCAACGCCGGGCAGCGACTCACACCAGCGAAGATTCTCCTCTCCCAAGGCCTCTGCAATACCACCAGAGCGCGGGCCAGTAGTGAAGAGCACCGGAGTCCCTGTCGCGCCAAACGTAACTGTAGAGCTGCTGATGGCTTCAGTGAAAGTCGATCGCTCCTCCAAACCAGAACCCATCACCATCAGATCGGTCCGAGTGGCCAGCGCCAGCACCTTGGGGAAGGTGAGGGGGCCCACCCAGGCGCGCCCGTCCGAGACGTGGGTGGCAAGAACCTGATCTACCCTCGATCGCTCGGGACCCGAGCCGGCCATGACTGCGACAAACGATGAATCCAGGCCCAGAAGCTTATCAATCACGTGCGCGACGTGGAGGGCACCCTTCTCGCCCGCCATCCGGCCCGCGAAGACCACCAGCTTCTGGCCAGCGCTTTTTGATCGAGGGAAAAGCTCTTTGATCAGCTCCTCAGCGTCGGCATCGAAGGTCTCCTGGGCGAAGGGATGGAAGGTCACCGGCGCCACCACACCGGTTACGGGAACCCCGATTCCAGCTGCCAGATCGCGAAGCCAACGGGACACAGTGAAGATCCCACTACACGCGTCCAATGCTCGGCGGTAGCGTTGACCCGCAGCCGTGTCTCCCCATGACTGCGTCAAGACCAGGGTGTCGGTCCCGCGCAGCAAGCTGACTACTGGAGTTCTACTAGGCAGACACACGTTCACGACGTCGGCAAGGTAGCTCAGCGGCGAAATCGCCAGGACTCCACCAACACCCCTCGGATTCTCCTGAAGCACGGCGTCTACTGCGTCGGCGACGGCGCAGGAACTGAGGCTGTGTGGCACCTTCTCCATGGCCTGGTACTCAACCTCGATCCGCCGATACAAAGGAGTCGCCACCGGAGGTGTTATCTCGACGCTGTGCCGGGGGCCCTCATCGGTCGTGTGGGTGATGTGCACCACCGGCACCTGGGCGCTGCCGCCCAGAAACTCGGATAACTGCCAGGCGAAGATACTGTGTCCTGAAAGATAAGAAGCGGGATTTCGGGAGATGATGATCAAGGGTCTCTTCATGGCGACACCCCGTCGATCAGCTTCCGGTATAAACCCACATAGTCACGGGCGTATCGATCCAAGGTTAGACGCTTCGCCGCTGCCCGGCCGGCATCTGCCAGCTTTCCTCGAAGTTCATCCGAGAGCAGTACCGATTCCAGGCCTCCCACCAGCTCCTCCATCGAGTCGGGTGAAAAGGTGATTCCGTTGACCCCATCCTGTATGTACTCCACGAGCCCACCGTCGTTGGCTACTGCCGCGCAACAACCGAGTAACATGCCCTCGAGATGGCAGCGCCCTGCTCCTTCGTTACGAGCCGGATAGACAACGACGTCCGCAGCCGCGTAGAGCGCACGCAGGTCTGCCGGAGCGAGGTTGTCGAGAAAGGACATTCGCTCCGCCACACCCAGCCGAGACGCCATCATCTCAAGGCTTTCCTGGTAGCCAGAACGTTCCGGAAGAGTGGGACCCGGCAAGGCGAGGTGCGCGAGCAAACCTGATTGCTGAATGGGCACGCGTTGGAGCAGCCAATACATTCCCTGGATCAGAAACGCGTGATTCTTTCTCGGGATGAATCGGGCAGGGTAGACCAGCAGCCTGTGGGTGGCGTCAGGGGCCAACTTCCGGCGCCAAGCCTGGACGTCGGCGTCGTCGGCCTGGGCAGGATTCCAGAAATCCCGGTCCACGAAGAAGCCTTGATAGTCCACCGATCCCCCAGGAAGAGCCGACGCAGAAAAACCACTGATCGCACAGGTCCGGTCCACCAGTTGGGTCGCCTCGCGGAGAATCTCCACCATCTCAGACTTGGCGGGCATCCCGTCATGATGAGTAAGGACGCTGGGAAGCCCCCGTCGGCGTGCCACACGCAGTGCCACCACCTGCACCCAGTGCCGGACGATATGAACATGCAGAAGGTCAGGTTGCTCCCGCTCGAGCAGGTTCTCCAAATGCCGTTCGAAGGACGCTAAAGCTTCCTCGGAGTCCATCTCCGTTCGTCCCGGAGTGCGCATCGGTACCACGCAGGGGAAAAGACGAATTCCGGTTTCGGGTTGGATCCACTCCTTCCCCCTCCGTTCGACCCGTCCCGAGGCTTCCAACTCGTCCATATGCGACGCCCCCACCAGAAACGTCTGGATCACGTCGACGTCGTCCAGCTTCACCAGGGCAGCATTCAGTGCCTGAAGATGGGCCATCATGCCGCCCGTGTTGACCAGATAGTCGTGGGAAAAGCGAAGGATCTTCACAAGGGGACCGTCACGGCAAAGCAGACAGAGGCGGGACCCTGACAGCGCATGCCTGCAATGTAATGGCCCTACCTCCTGAAATCAAGGCCGGGCGGAGTCGCGAATGAACCTATCGTCATTTCCGACAAACCTTGCAAACGCATGCCGAGGGGTCTACGATTCCCGGCAGAGGCGGCGCATCCAGGACGGTGACCTATGACCTCTCTCTCAAGTAAATTGCTACTCGCTCTGAGTGTACTGGCGATCGTGAGTCTCTCGATCGCGATCGGCGCTGCTGACACGCCCATTCCCGACCTCTCAGGAAAGATCTTGACGGTGAAGGGACCCATCGAGCCAAAGCTACTGGGACCTACCATCATGCATGAGCACGTCCTGATCGACTACCGGGGAAGACCCGAAGAACGGATCAAGAGCGCCACTGATGCGAGTTTCTACGAGGAACCTGTCTCCCTCGGCAACCTCAGCAAGATTCGGACCTGGGTTTCTGAAAACCAGGACAATCTGCTGCTAGGCGACGTCGATCTGGCCCTCCACGAAGTCCTGGATTTCAAGCGCTGGGGAGGTAGTGGGATCGTCGACTGCACCAGCATCGGCCTGGGAAGGGACCCCTCCGGCCTGCTCCAGGTCTCCAATGCCAGCGGTCTGCACCTGATCATGGGCTCGGGATTCTACGTTGAGAGCTTTCACCCCCCGGACATGGACCAGCGAACCGTCGATGACCTGACCAAGATCATCATCCGTGACGTCACGGTCGGAGTCGCCGGGACCCCGATCCGCTCCGGGATCATCGGAGAAGTCGGGGTTGCCAGGGGATTGAAAGCAAGTGAGCTGAAGGGTGCGCGAGCAGCAGCCCGAGCCAGCCGCGCCACCGGAGCAGCCATCTCCTTTCATCATGCGGGTGCGGGAGAGGAGAAGTTCACCACTCTCGACCTGGTCGCCTCCGAGGGAGCGGATCTGAACCGGGTCATCATCGGCCATGCCAACCACATTGCTACCGATATTCCCTACATGAAACGGCTGCTCCAGCGGGGCGTGTATATTCAGTTCGACCTCTTCGGAGAGGTGATTCCGCGGCTGGGCCGCATCCATGACTATGAGGTCGCGCAATCCATCGTCCAGCTGGTAAAGGACGGTCATGCCAATCGGCTCCTCCTCTCCCAGGACGTGTGCACCAAGTCCATGCTGAAGACCTACGGAGGTATGGGTTTCTCCTACGTCATGGAATTCGTGCTGCCCGAGTTGCGGAGGTTGGGGGTGGCAGAGGACGCTCTCCGGCTGATCATGGTTGAGAACCCCAGAAGGGTCCTGACCTTTGCCAAGCCTGGTTAACTCCCAAGATACAAGACGCAAAATACCCGAAATCTTGCGCTGGGAGTGCCGTGGCCGCCGTCAGGTGCAGCCACTTGTTAGTCAGCCTTGCGGCTTTCAAGCCACCGGCGCAGCGAGGTCTGGGTCTCACCGGAACGTCGCCCAGCCAGAAGACCCTCGATGCTGATGTCTTCGTCCAAGTCGGGCCAGTGAATCCCTTCTCCTTCCCCAATGAGGCGCCAACGTCCGCGTTCGGCTGCGCTGCCATGTGCAAGGCGGGGGTACCAGGTCAGCGGAACAGCGATCATACGACCGTCGACAAGATCGACCACCAGCGCGTCTTCGGTCACCGACACGTGTTGAGCCCTTGCCTCGCTGGTGTCGCTCCGTGATGGTGAAATACTCATCCCACATTCTCAGAAAGAGTTGCTCTTGTTCAATCACAAGCCGCTCAGGCCTCTGAAGCTCCACAGCGCCAAAACCGCCGCTCCGAGCCAACCGTACAGGGCCAAGCCAGAACTTTGCACGGTTCGCCTCCCGTTCGACGTGAACGTGCGCGGGTTCGTTGCGGTCGGCCGAGTAAAAAAAGAACCGATAGGGACCCTCGCGATGAACCGTCGGCACGACATAAGTAGTTCGCTTGGTCGATCGTTCTCGGCGATTTGCGAGCGCCTCCAAGCGATTCCGATTCTCGATTCGGCCTGGCTAAACAGAGCGTCTTAAGTCTACGGTAACGTTTGTGGCGAGCGCGACGGGTCGAGGGCGCGAAGCGTCTCGACGCGAAGCGACGACGAGGCGATGCTTGGTATCGTAGAGGAGGAGCGACAAAGCCATCGGCCCGTCCCGTCGCCACCCGCGGGGCAGAGGGGGGTTGTGGACGATCTCTGCGTGGGTCGTCGTCGAAGATGGCCAAGCATCGACTTTCTCCTCCCGCCTTGATCTCGCCTCACAAGCCCCCTCTGCAAACGTCACCGTAGACTTAAGACGCTCTGTTTAGCAGCTTGTTAGCGACCTCGCCCCCATTGCCGCCTCCGATTTCGACGACGCGGTGCGCGCGGGTTTGTCGGCTCCGAGTCGGAAGCGATGAGTTCGAGCGCAGCTCCGTACCTGGCAATCGTCGACACCCGAAGCTCCTCGTATTTTTCCGCAGGCACGCCGAATGCGGTGGCCGAGTACGCCCAGGCACACTGGCGAATCATGTCCCGGTCGAGCTTGGCGGAACACTCTGCGCAAAGGCAGAGATCGTCTACTGACGCGAACGCATCACACCCCTGGCAGTCGGCCTCAAAGGCTCCAAAATCAAGTTCGTCGTCGGGCATCGACTTCCTTCCTGTGTGCCGCTAACGTTCAGGCGATCAGCCGCGAGCGGCCCATCGCAATCGTACGAATTATACCCTTTCGCGACCGGGCCGCTCGTCGGCTGTAGCGGCTTGTTAGCCGGGCTCCTGACCCGCTCTAGTCAGCCAGTACAGCGGTCGCCGCTTTTGGTGCGCAACAGCGAGTACAAGCGAGGATTGGTGGTGGTGCTCAAAGGCGATGATATATGGAAATCATGCGACCGTCGCCTTGCGGATCATGGGTGAGCCCATACGAGTTCCGGTCCACCCCGAAAACGACTTCGGCATTTCGCCGATGCGCTCAAGAACCAGCTCAATAGCCGCTAGGAACTCACCGCCCAGGCCCGGGCGGCGTTCCTCGTACCACAGTGCCGCAGAACGAAACTCGGCTCGGGCTTCAGGATGAAGTTTGACCCGTGCGCCGCTGGGCAAGTTCCTTCAGGATCTCCTTCCGTACTGTCTCCCAGGCCAGCGCCTGAACGCGACCCTCAGCAACCTCTCGCGAACGCCGCTCCAACTCAGCCGCCCAAGCAGCGGAAACCTCGTCGTCGGACTCCTCGAGGCTGGAAAGGAGTTCTTCTGCTACTCGTGCACGCTCGCGGCGCGGCAACCGCAATGCTTCCACAAGAAGCTTGTCTGTGGACATGATGCCAGTTTGGCATACCGACCCGAGACCATCCTCTGCCAATTGGAACCCAATGCTGTCCGGCACCACCCAACGGAATGCGCTTCAGCGGCGTGCGCGCCACAAGATGTATTCGGGCCTTGCGCCAGTTTTGGGGAGCGGCCCGTCCGCTGCAAGCGCTTGTTGGGCAGCACTGCTAAGTGCTACGCTTTCCTTCATGACCATCAAGGCGCGCGTCCGAGAAGGTCGACTCGTCGTCGACGAGCCGACGGAACTTCCAAATGGAACAGAAATAGACCTACTACCGCTCGACCCCGGCGACTGGCTCGATGAAGCTGACCGCGCAGCACTCCATGAGGCTCTGCGCCAGTCCGACACTGATGCCGCCGCGGGGAGACTCGTGGACGCTGAAGAGATTCTCAAGGACATCAGGTCGCGTTGAGGGACCGTCGCGTCCAGTTCACAGCGACTGCGCAACAACACGTCCGGCGAGAAAAGGCTTGGTGGCTTGAGAACAGAGTCCATACCGAGGTCTTTGCGACTGAACTCGAAACAGCCTTTCGAATCCTTACCCTCCTCCCTGGAGCTGGCACGCCTTATCCCGAAGCCGATGTGATTGGCATTCGTCGGTTGTATCTGCGAAAGATAGACTGTCATCTCTACTACACTTTCGACGAGCACGAAGTTGTCGTTCGTGCTTTGTGGGGTGCCCGTCGCCGTCGAGGACCGAAAATCACACAGTAGCTTTTCCTGAGTACATCTGTCCGCCCAACGGATTGGCCGCTCAGCGGCGCGACGCCTGCGGCGCGTCAACTGCCCCGCGGCTTGTTGGGCGGTCCAATCGCTCGTCTCTAAATCTGACTTGATGGGGCGCCTTGACGGAAACGCCACACTGAACCTAAGACTGGTCGAATCTGGTCCCGGATCGACTTTGAGAATAAACCCATCTCCGCGAAACTCTCCCTGAGAAATGAAGGCCGAGGGGGCGTAGACCGTGACCAGCGACTGCACGTATTCGTCACCCAATTTCAAAGCGGCTGGTGCTTCGAGCTTCGGTACCTCAGGGGGTTGATTTGAGTCGGGGACTGTCACTTGGCCGGGAGACGTCGTCTCCAGTTCTTCGAATGTGAACAGACCAAGGTGCTCCAGTACGTGAATGTGGCCCAGGCAGACCTTGAGTAGATGGTGTGTTGTGGTGTGAATTCGTTGAGTAGCTGCCTCCTCACACAGGGCGATGTGATCGCGGATCTGCGTCATCCGAGCACTGTCCTCCAGCCACCAGAAAGAACGACTCGAGCCAACACTTAGTTTGACGGGTACGAATGTACCGGGGAGAGTTCGCGGATTAAGGTTGGGGTGATCGTTGATCACTCGTGTACCGATAAGGGCAATGCCACGACCCTCATAAGCTTCATCTGCATGTGCGATCACACAGTTGCGAAGCTCCTTGAGAGCGTCGTGCATGGCGGTCTGCATTAGAGGCTTCACGTGTTTGCAGTTGGCCGCGCTTTCAAGGCCAGGGTTGTTCCTGTTGTCGCTCCAGGGCTTCCAGTACTCGATAACGATTGCCTTCGTATAGGCCATCTTGGCCTCGTAGCGAAGCTGGTCGAGGTCCTCGACATACGCTTCTGCCATGCTGCGTGCCGCAGTCAGGCAAGTCCATAGCTGTACCGCTCCAGCCAGGTCGCGCCCGGGCCGCACCAGCTCTTGCCCAGCCTTGTCAATGTCAGCGGCTAGATCGATTTCGTTCTCGTGGCGGGTCACGTCATCGCCTTTGTACGAGGACGGTCAAGTTACTGATTTCGGATCGCCTCACTGTTAGATCCGCCCAACGGCTGGCGCATCAGCGGGGACGCGAGGCGTCGTCCCCGCCTGCATGCGCTGGTTAGCCATCGGATTTAGACTTTGTCGACTCTCTTTCGGCAATGAGTTGACGCACGGTGGATACGAGTTCTACAGGTACTTCCATCGTTGTATGCGTGGTCGCTTCGTAGACAGCTTCGTCTTCGGCCAACGCCTCCTCATCAGATTGGGACTCGTAGTGCTCAAGGACACGGCGGACTCGATCTTCATCCCATCCAGCTGGGTAGTTGGTTTTTTTCATGCTTTTCTCCTCAGTCTCCGCCGCAGGGCCTTCTTCGCCTTTGAACCGAGGTCGTAGGCCGTGATCACGAATGCTGAGCCCGCCTCGGGATCAGGAACATAGATCACTCGAAGGTAGCGGCCCTCGCTGGTTCGCCCAATCGCGACCCGTGATCCCTCTCGGCCATCCCGGTCTTCTAGTGGCCGCTCCAGCAACTCCTCGACCTCTTCTTCGTATACCCCATGACGCCGCATATGCGCCATCCCGGTCGAAGAGTCGATATAGAAGCGTAACCGCATCCAATCATTCTAGCCCTTCCACGCAGAACGAAACGAACTAGAAGTTCGGCTGCACGCCAACTGCTAACCGTTAAGCCGGAAGGACGATGGCCTGGGGCATCTTGTTGGAAGGATACTACCAACGGCGTATACAAGCACAAATCGACACGCCCATCGCATGGTCAGTCCGCGCTCAATGCTTCGCCGCTGCGATTATTGCTGTGATAGCGCTTACTACTGATGCAATGGCTGCAATAAGCGCAAGCAACCAGAGGCGCAATTCTCGAATGGAACGCTCGGCTTGTGCGACCCGGCGTTGTAACTCGTGGTCAGGTGCGCGGCAAGCACGACCTGATGAACTTTTCGCGATTGGATCTCCTTGGACATCCACACCTACCATCCAGTTCACAGAAACTGCGCGACAGCACGTTAAGCGAGAGGAAGCTTGGTGGCTTGAGAACCGGTATCTTGGGATTTATTCCAGCTCCAACTTAGCCCCTACAGAGTAGAAAGAAAGGCGACTAGATCCGTGATCTCGGTCGGCGAGATCTTCTGATCCGGGTGTCGGTGGACTTCGAACACCTCTCTCAGGCTTTGGGCGCGGCCGTCATGGAAGAAAGAGGAGCGCAATCCGACCCCGCGCAGGGAGGGAGGGTTGAACTGGCGATTGCCAACTTCGTCGGCAAGACCGACGTCGGATGCACTCTTCGTCGTATAGGAGGGAGGCGCGTGGCAATGCTGACAGCCGCTGCTGACAAACACTTCCCGGCCCTTTCGAACGGAAACTTCAGAGCTACTGGTAGGCAGCTGGGGTGGCTGCAGGGTGCGCAGAAATGTCTCCAGAGCTCGCACCTTTTCCCCTGAAGCAACCCGCGAGTGCAGCGTAGTCCGGAGCGACTTGCGGATCTGGTCTTCGAGAGCGGACATGCTGCCATTCCATGCCCAGGGGCCGCTGTCGCCCACACCGAGCAAGGACGGAACACGCTTAGGCGCACCGTAGTTCCCGTCGCCAAGCGTGTCGACGAGGAGCCCGTTGCTGTGTCCTTCCGAGTGGCAGCTGTGACAGCTCATCCAGCCGCGCAGCGAAAGCGTCGCGTCATAGAACAGCTGCTCACCCTTGTCTGCCAGAGTGAGATCGGCCTGCGCTCCAAGCGAGACCTCCTTCACCGGCTTCCGGGAGGGGATGTCGATGACGGAAATCGAGTTCGAGAGCGTGTTGGCTACGTACAGACGCCCGTCCGAGCCAGAGGCCAGAGCCCTGGGACGGCGTCCCACCTTTACATGATCCAGGCGCGGCCAGGTGTGCTGACCGATGGCAACTCGGCCCACGCCCCCGACTGCCACGATTACCTCTCCACTGGCTCCCACGATCACCTTCTGGGGGTCGCCGGAGGGAGTGCTGAAATCCCCCAGATCCAACGTACGCATGGCTGCCAGCATATTCCCGGTCGGCGAACGGATATCCGCTAGCCTAAGCGAAACCAGACTATTGGACATGAGTCCGCCCCACACAACGTCGTCGCGGTTGGCGCGGGCAAAAGGATCCAGGCTTTGCCGCGCCACGAGCAGATGTGAGCCGTCCGCGGTAACTGCCAGTCCACGTATGTTGTGGGCAGGCAGCTCCAAGACACGCTCTACCCGGTCCTGGGAAAGATCGATCACTGCGAGCTTCCCACCGAAAGAGTCGGCCACCAGCAGACGGTCATCACCCGGCAAGACCACCTGCTCACGGGGTGCGAAGGGCAGCTCGAGTGAACCCAGCGAGCGAGGACCGGCAGCCGGATCCAACTCGATCAGGTCCAGGCGCCTGGACCACAGGCAGGCGACGAAACAGCGCCTTCCATCCGTGCTGATAGTCACGCTGACGGGATAACGACCTACCGCGAGTCGATCCCGTACTTGAATGTCCCGAACATCTGGACCCGGGAGGGAAAGTAACAGGAGTTCGTGAGCTTCTTCGTCCACGGCCAACAGGCCACTTCCAATCGGGTCCCGGCTGGGCAAAAGGGCCAGGTCTCCAAGTGCTCTGCCCACCCTGGCCTCGAACTTCACCGCCAGCTCATCGGTGTCGATCACCGATAGGGTTCCGCTACGGCGGTTGGCTACGAAGAGCCGACGTCCTGGGTCGTCCAGGGCCAGTGCAACTGGATGTCGGATCAGGGCCTGGCGATGGAGAGAATCTGCATCGCTCCTATCCAGACTGGAGGCCCCTTTCGAGCCGTCGAAGGGCAAGGGAGGAGCAACGTGCTGAGCCTGGGACCACTGGCACCAAAAAACGAGGAATGCCAGGAGGCAGGCGAGAACTCTCAATTCGCGGACCGTGGACACGTCTCCATTCTAGGATTAACGGACGCGACAGTCCAAGGGGTCTCTTCTGAATGCTTTCAAGCCAGGGGCCCGGCTTGTAGCCACCTCCCAGTCTAGGCATACTCGGGCTGCCGCAAATAACGGAGGATGGCCTGATGTTCGCAGACTTCGAGAAGACCCAGATCCAAGCAAACGGTGTTTCGATCAGCTTCGTCCACGGTGGCTCTGGGCCACCTCTCTTGCTGCTGCACGGGTATCCCCAAACCCACGTGGAGTGGCACAAGATGGCACCGCGGTTAGCCCAGGAATACAAGGTGGTTGCGCCCGACCTACGGGGTTACGGAGACAGCGAGAAGCCCCCGGCTGATCCGGGAGACCTGAGCGTCTATTGCAAACGGACGACAGCCCAGGATCAGGTGAACCTGATGACTAGCCTGGGCTTCGACTCCTTCCACGTGGTGGGTCACGATCGAGGTGTCCGCGTTGGCCATCGGATGGCTCTGGACCATCCCACCAGCGTTAGGAGCCTTACCTCGCTGGATGTGGTCCCCTCTCAGGCTGCCTTCGATAGTATGGATCAGCAACTCTCCTTTGCCTGGTTCCACTGGCACTTGATGCGCCAACCGTCCCCTTTTCCTGAAACCATGATCGGAAGCAACGCCAAATTCTATCTGGACTTCCTACTGGAGCGATGGTGTGCCATCGAGGGATCGATTACCGACGAAGCCTATGCTGAGTACCTGCGATGCTTCGACGATCCCGAAACCATCCGGGCCACCTGCCTGGACTACCGGGCAGTCGAACTCGACCTGGCGCACGACGAGAAAGACCGCGGCCGAAAACTGACGTGTCCAGTGCTGGTGCTCTGGGGCAACGACACGGTGAAACGTCCGGGTTGGCAGACGGGATCGAGCCTCAACATGCTTGAAACCTGGTCGGATCGAGCCACCGATGTACGTGGCAAGGCTCTAGACTGCGGCCATTTCCTACCCGAGGAACGGCCGGATCAGACCGGCACTGAGCTACTCGGATTTCTATCTTCCATCTAGGCGGGACAATCGGGGGTGACCCAGAATCCTCAAACTGCCGCTAGTACTCTGTCAACCTGGAGATTGTGGGTTATGGACGAGCCATGGTGGTCGAGGTCAAGGCACGCGGCCGCAGGCATAGCTTGGTCTACGTCCAGGACGCGCAACGCAGAGATCGGCCGCCAGGGCCGTTCAGAACCTACAATTTCCAGGTTGACAGGGTACTAGGGTCTCCAGAAGCTTTCCGAAGCCCAGTACCGGCTGCCGAATTCCCAGAGCGCGAAAGACCGACCAGATCGTGGCCTGATTGGAGGTCACTACTGGCTTTCCCGTGATCTTCTCCAGTGCGTCGGCAGCTTCCATCGCTCTCCAGGCGGTGCAGGAGCAGAAGAGTGCATCGGCTTCGGGTCGACACACCGAGGAGGCGAAGTCGACAATAGCTTCGGGGTCTTGATCGTTGATCCCCTGTTGGCCCGCAACCGCCGCGACTGGTTCCGCTTCCAGGTTGAGCACCGAGAATCCGGCCGCCTCCAGATAGCTCTGCAGTCTCTGATTCCCCCAATCCGAATAGGGACTGGCGACCGAGATCTTCTTGGCTCCGATCGAGTTCAGCGCCTCCACTGCCGCGGGACTGGTCACCACGGCCGGGACTCCTGCCGTCTTCTCTATCAGGTCAGCCATCTCCCGGTCCCATCCGGCTCCCCTGTAGAAACTGCCGGTGGTGCAAGCATAGGCAATGACGTCGACCTTGGCGGTCGCCAGATAGCGGGCACCGCTCTCTATGTCTTCGTTCATTCGCCCCATGCCATCTTCACTTCGGGTCTCGTTGGTGAGCCAGAGACGCTGGCCATGAAGGGTCACACCTTCAGTAACGGCCATCTGGAAGTCTGCTTCGCAGGTCGTGTTGGTGGAGGGGACCAGTAGACCCACCCGCTTTCGAATACTCATCTGTCGGCCTCCTGGGAAACCCGGCGAAAGTCAGGATTCAGTATAGAAGGATGGCGGCACCCGAAACAACGCATACCTTGCCTGGACATTCCCCATTTTTCAGAGGCCCAGAGGAAGCAGGGACAGCTGACGGGAGCTGGGATCGGGTCGAGCCCCGCCAATCCCGCTGTGGCGGCCGAATAGGAGCTGCTTGATGCCATCGGCTATGGCATAGAAGCGGAACTCCGGGATGCCGTAGATCCGTTTGGCTGCCTGCTCGATGTGTTGGACCAGAAGGGCCAGCTTGGCCCTTTTACCCAGATAGACACAGGCGAAGAAGGCGGCGATCATGACCAAGGCGGCCATATTGCGCAGGCGCTCATACTTGAGCAAACGGATGTCTTCCAACTCGTAGCTCTGCTTGATAAATCGGATCGTTTCCTCGACACGCCAGCGGCTCAGATAGCTCTCGACCACCCGCCACTGGCTCTTGCGCGAGCGTTTGACCGTCTGGTTCGTCAGAAGCATCAGGGGACGGGGGCCAAAGCCATCCACCACCACCAGGTACAGCGATTGGTCGAAACCGGGCAAACGCACCCCTCGGGCCCCAAACTCCAACCGGTAGACCTTCTCCCCCGCACTCGTCTCCTTGATCACGACTTCCCGGTAGCGGCGCCGACAACCACGCGCCCACTCCTCGGCGCTCTTCTTGCTGCGCCCTGAGATCAGGTGACGATCCCCCCGCTGGCACACCAGGAACGGGTGTCCCCGCTTCAGCAGGACTTCGAGGATCTCCTCCCGATCCCCTCCCCGGTCCATCACCCAGATCCCTCGCCCTTGGGTGGCTTTGGAGACTCGCCCAATCGCCTTGAGGATCTCGTCGTTTTCGCTCACAAAGTCCGGCGCTTTCTGCGAGTACAGCTCCTGGTACAACGGCAGCACCTCGGCACTCCCCCGCCTCGCTCCGACCACCTCACAGCACCAGTATCCATCTCGGATCTCCCCTCGGGAGCCGTCCCGGACCCGCGCCAGGTATTGCATCTTCCGGGCATATGGCTTACTCACATCCGTGGGGTCCACAATCAACAGCGTCTCCTTCTCCACCCGCCAGGCCGCCAACTCCAGCAGATTCTTTCCCACCGCTCCTCTCAATCCCTGACGGTTGAGTTGGCGGCTCAGCCGCTCGATGACTTTCTTCAGAGCGATCTCCTCCTCCAGTGCTCGCGCAATCTCGCTGAGCCGGACCGACGCCCGACACTGCATCCCGTAGAGCACCTCCCGGATCAAACGAGCGGCGGTCTTCGGTAATCCTTCAGAGACCTTCCCCGAAAATTCTCTCAGCTGCTCTCGAATCTTCCACGCTACTTTGGCATCATGCATCTGGGTCCCTCCGCTTAATTGGTTGTTGGGTTTGGAGTTCCGCCAACCAGTCTAAGCGCTAGGGACCCACACTTTTGGGGGTCGACAGTTCCCCCATTTTCTCCCAATTTCAACCCATCCCACTTCCCTTATCGCCCTACTCTCTTGTTCTCAACTACTTGAGAGAATTCACCCTCAATTTTTGGGGAATGTCCTGATACCTTGCAGGCGAGACTATTCGTGGTCTCCCTAGCTTGCCTCTTGCCACTGGGTACGGTTGGGGCTAAGGTGGCCTATTGATCTAGAAGAGAAACAAGGACGGGTGCTGTTCAAGACGTTGCCGGGAAGGAGAGTTCCTTATGAGTGATCTAAACGTAGGAATCGTCGGACTTGGATGGGTGGCAGGAGCGCATATCAATGCCTTCAAATCGGTCGATGGTGCCAATGTAACGGCGGTCTGTTCGCGTCGGCAACTGGACGAATCGCAGTTGGCGCTCCAGTATGGGACTCCGCTCAAGGCATACCAGGACCTGGACGACATGCTCAGGGATCCCTCCATCGATATCGTGGACATTTGTACGCCCCATCCCTTTCATCCTCAACAATCGATCGCAGCCGCAGAGGCGGGAAAACATCTCATCATCGAGAAACCGATCTCCTTGACGTTCGAAGAAGCAAAGTCAATGGGCCAGGCCATCCGCGACGCCGGTGTGGGTTCGTGTGTGTGTTTTGAGGTGCGCTATAGCCAGCACGGCAACATGATCCGCTCGGTGCTGGATCAGGGTCTTCTAGGCTCTCTCCACTACGCCGAAGTCGACTACTACCATGGGATCGGGCCCTGGTATGGCCAGTACAGCTGGAACGTGAAGCGGGATATGGGAGGAAGCAGTCTGCTAACGGCGGGCTGTCATGCCGTCGACCTACTCCTCTGGTTGATGGACGGGGAAGTGGACGAAGTAACTAGTTACAGCAACCGATCCAGTAACAAGATTTTCGAGCCCTACGAGTACGACGGGACCTCGGTCAGCCTCCTCAAGTTCAAGGACGGAAAACTGGCGAAGGTCGCCTCCGTAATCGACTGCCTGCAGCCCTATTATTTCCACATCCACCTGGTCGGCAGTGAGGGGAGTCTGCTGGACAACCGCTTCTATAGTCACAAACTGAAGGGGCAGACCAAGGACAGATGGAGCACCTTGGAAACCGCCCTTATCGACTCGGGCGACGTCGCCGACCATCCCTACCTACCGCAGTTCCAGGCTTTTGTTGACAGCCTTGAGAAGGGTGAGCCGATGCCGCTGACTGACTTCGCAACCGCCTTCGAGACCCACAGGGTAGTCTTCGCGGCGGATCGCTCGGCCGCCGAGGGGCGCACCGTCAAACTCGAGGAGCTGGAGGGGTGAAATGATGCCGAGTGCCTGGGGTTCCTTTTTGACTATCCAAAGCGCAGGGCCGTGCGGGCACGAGCCTTCTCAGCTTCCAGTTCGCGGTTCCGGGGCGCGGCATTAGTCGAAAGCGAGTCGATCAGCGTGCGGGCGACCTGCGAGACTTCCAAGACGGCTCGCTCGAAGGCCACCTGATTCACTCGAGAGGGTCGGGTGAATCCACTCAGCTTACGCACGAACTGAACCGAGGCCGCTCGCACTTCCTCGTCGTTTGCGGGTGGGTCGAAATTGAACAGTGTCTTGATGTTTCTACACATGGTTCACCGGCTTCCTGCTAGCGGCTCCGCGGACGAGTCCAGCACTTCTGACACCGAGGTGGCGTGCCAACCTTCCGCCCGCTTCGCCCAATAGAGGTCACGAAGTCTGCACGAAATCTGACCGGGAGTGCCGTCTCCGATCGCGCGATCGCCGACGCGTGCAACCGGGATAATTCCACCGCCAGTGGTGGATATGAAAGCTTCTTCTGCATTCAGAAGATCTTCCGCTTTGAGATCCGCCGTCTCTGCCTCGAGATCCAGTAGTAGGCAAAGTTCGAAGACCGTAAGGCGCGTAATCCCCTGGAGCAAGTTGTTCCCGGGGGTGAAGACCTTGCCATCCTTGACAATCCAGAGGTTGAAACCCGGACCCTCGGTCAAGAAGCCTTCGGTGGAAGGCAATACCGGAGCATCGGCCCCTGCGTCCAGAGCCTCGAACTGTGCCCGCGTCAGGTCCATTCGATTGAAGCTCTTGGTCTTCTGGTTGATGGCCGAGTCGGGCGCCCGACAGGTCTCGGCAAGCCACAGATGGGTTCCGGTCTGAACCCGATCTCGCGGCACTACCCAATAATAGGGACACGAATAGGCTACGAACTCGTTCTCACAGCTGCGCGGATCGCCGATAGCTCCGCCGCCGGCGTAGCTGCCGCGGGTGCAAAGCATGTAGACCATCGCCTCAGTGAGACCGGCACGATCCACACACTCCGCCATGATCTGCTTCATCTTGTCTTCGGAATACGGGGACTTCATCCGCACATACTCGCGAGACTCACGGAACCGTCTCAGGTGATCGTCCACCCGGAAAAACCTTCCATCCCAGACGGACACCACGTCGAACACGACGTCGCTCTTGGTGAAGGCCGGGTCGAGGATCGCGACCTTCGCCTGCTCGACCGCCAGGAAACGGCCCTGTTGATACGCAATTCCCTTTGAATCTGCCAAATTGAATCCCTCCGATAATCGACTACCTCAAATTATACCCTTTTGGTGTAGGGTTGTAATGGTCGAAAGCGGACAGGCTGGCATTCCAATTCCCAGTCCTTTCCTCTGCGACAGTACCGCGAACGGATGAATTGCCAGTATGAGAAAGCCAGGTCCAACAGAGCCGCGAACGATTTGACTTGTCAGCAATATGAGCCCAGGTTCTGAGGAGAGAGTCGGACAACAGCAAAATCTCTGCTAACCCCGACCAAATTCTTATCCTGAATGATCAAGCGCGCAGCTGGGCCGGGACTGATTTGAAACTCGGACGTAGCTTTGATCTCCAGGCCGAAGTATTCTTCTTCTTTTGAGCCTTTGGCTCGATGCACCGCGGCCTGGAGACCGCCGCCACGACCCGGCGGGTGAGATTCACTGGTGTTGACGCTCCCGATACGGAGAGGAAGTCGTTATGAGAATAGATCATGAAAGAACCGGAACTGGAAGCCTTTGGCGACACCGTGGTTGGATTGCCGCGACATTGATTGTGGGTTTCGGCAGTCTATTGATCTTTGGTTTTTCACAAGGGTCCAGCGCCCCCGAGGACGTCCTGGCTAAGCTTCGTAGCATCCCATCCGCCACCCTGTCCGACGCCGTCGACGAGGTCACTGGCCGACGCGGGTTCATGGAGCACTACATGCGTCCGATTGGGTTTCAGGAACGGATGGCGGGTCGGGCCAGAACGGTCCTGTACGGACCCTTGCGAAATCGAGAGAAAAGTAGCAATCTCGGTCCTCTGTACGGCGTTCAGATCATCGATGAGTCGGGGCCTGGGGACGTCATGGTGGCGGTTACCAACGATCTGAATATCACCGCTTTGGGAGGGCTTATGGCCACTACCGCCCAGGTTCGCGGAATGGAAGGTGTGGTGGTAGATGGAGCCGTTCGGGACATACAGCAGATCGAGGACTTGAAGCTGCCCGTTTTCGCACGCAGCATCTCTCCGGCGACCATGGTTGGCCGCGCTACCAGCGTTGCGCGCGATGTTCCCGTCGTCTGCGGCGGCGTCACCGTCGAGCCGGGCGATTACATCGTCGGAGATCGGGATGGAGTGGTGCGCATACCGGCGGCACACGTGGGTTCGGTGGTTGCGCGGGCGTTGGAAATGGAAGAGGCCGAGGCCAAGATGATGCCCATGATTCACAAGGTCAAGTCACTCCAGAAAGTGATCGATATCTTCAAACGAATCTAGCAGCAAGGATGAGGGCCTTGAAAAAACTTGAGAATGGGATATCGCGTCGCAACTGGGTCTCCACCCTGGCCGGCATGGGATTAGCAGGCGCCTCTTCGGGACGGAGGGCTGTCTGGGGGAGGACCGAGGGGACTTCGGGGATAGTCGACGCCCACGTTCACGTCTGGACCTCCGACACCGAGAAGTATCCCTTAGCTGCAGGGTTTCGAAAGGAGGATCTGTGGTTTCCCAGCTTTTCGATCGAGGAACTGTTTACCCTGTACCGCCCCGCCGGGATCCGTCGTGCGAACCTTATCCAGATGACTTGGTACGGCGTGGACCACAGCTACATCCTCGACGCCATCGCCTCGAGCCCGAAGCAGTTTGTGGGGACTGGGATCGTGCCGGCCGTCACCGACGTCTCGCTGGCGAGTCCTGACCGGACCATGGTGGCCTTGGCCAAAGGCGGGATCTACGCCTTTCGCATCCGAGGTCGAAGCACTCGGCCTCCCCTTGGCGACGGCCTTCAGTGGATGGACCATCCGGGCTTCGAGAAGATGTTTAGCGCCGGAGCCGAGCATAACCTGGCCTTGAGCTTCCTCATGACTCCCGACGACCTGCCTGAACTGGACCGGATGTGCAGCCGCCATCCCGAATGTCCCGTGATCATCGACCACTTCTGCCTCATCGGTCGAAAGGGTGAGTTCATCGATTCGGAGGTTCAGGCCTTGTTAAGAATGGCCCGCCACAAACGGGTCATGATCAAGATCGGAGCCTTCTACGCGCTGGGGGCCGAAAAGCCTCCCTATCTCGACATGCTCCCACTGATCGAGCGGGTCGTCGAAGCCTTTGGTCCCGAACGCTGCATGTGGGAGAGCGACGCTCCTCTGCAGGCGAAGGCACCCCATAGCTTCGAAGCTGCCGTGAGCGTGATCCGCGACCGCTCAAGCTTCCTTTCCAAGGCTGATAGAGATCAGATCCTGGTCAAGACAGCCGAGGACTTCTTCTTTAATCGTTAACAGCGAGGTACGAATCATGAGCGAGCCGTTGAGTCGGCGCACTTTCTTTCAGTCGATGAACGCTGTGGCGACTGCCAGTTGGGGCTCAAGCCTTGCTGGCATGGGTGGCGCCCCCACAACTTCTTCCGGTGAACTGGAGACGCTGCCTATCTCCGCCTCACCGCTGGCCAAGGCGGGAGGTTCCTTTGTCAATCCAAAGAAAGTTCTGCTTTGGGAAAACACCCGGAAGGAGATCCGCGAGTCCTTGGCGAGCGGGCGGTTGAAGGCTGCAATTCTCCCCACCGGATCAGTCGAGCAGCACAACGAGCACATGGCCCTTATTGCCGACGTGGCCATCTCAACGCTGATCTCTCAACAGGTGGCGCTGCAGCTCTACCCGCGTGTTCTGGTAGCTCCTCCGAGCCCCTGTGGGTATGCCCCCTACCACATGGCTCGCAAAGGGACAATCACCCTCCGCAAGGAGACCTTCCAGGCCTATGTATTCGACGTCCTCGACAGCCTGAAGGCTCACGGCATCCGCAATATCCTGGTATTGAACGGACATGGAGGAAATCATCAGCCGCTCCAGGAGATACTGCCGGCCTGGCGTCGGAAACTGGGGATCAATCTCGACGCCGATTCCTACTGGAGCGCGATCTCCAAGGAAACCATGGATCAGATTATCGAATCCGAGAAACGAACCTCCCACGCCGGAGAGTTTGAGACCTCGATCTACCTGGCTGCGTTTCCGGACCGGGTGCGCGCCTTTACGATGGAGGAGTACGATGGGGCCGACCTGAACTATGAGTCGCACTTCCCGCCCGGGATCCAGAAGTTTCTCGAGCGCGATTCGCGATCCCGGCAGAAGGGTCTAAGAGGGGAGAACAAACGCGACCGTGCACGCCAGAAAGAAGCCCTGCTTGCTACCGCCGAGAAGGGCGAAGCTATCGTGGCTACGGCTACGCAGTTCTTTTCGAAAAGGCTTGGAAAGATGATCGCCGAGGGAGGTTGACGCTGGGAGATTGTGCTGTTAGATTTCCAAGCACGTCGCGCCGGACCTCCGGCCTTCAGGTTAACCTTCAAAGCGGCTTCCTCAGCTCGGAAAGAAGCTCGATCATGGTTTCGATGTGAATGGTCTCCTGGGTGGCCGTCTTAGGTCGGGTACGGGCAATCATGTCCTCCAGAGTGGCGATGGCTGACTCTCTCCTCTTCTCCAGACTCGCCCGTAGATTGAGTCGGAGAGCTATTCGAGAAACCTCATCCAAATCCATCTGGTGCAGCCGCTTCAGCGCTCGCTCCAGCTGCTGTACCCCGTTGACGGTACAGTAGGCAGCGGCAAGGAAAAGGCTCACGGCCTTTTTTGGCTGGTCCTCATCATTGACGAGTCCGAGGCGATAGTAGGCGTCACAGACCTCGCCGGTTCGTGTCGCGTCCTCAAAATCGGCTTCGGCATTCACAGGGGAGTGCTCCCTTAGATGGATCAGACCGGAGACATAGCTGACCATCTCAGATCGAGGCTGGTACTTCCTGGCCTGGTCAATCTCCTCACGCGCCTCGACCAGGTTGCCGCTGAGATAGTGGTTATAGCCCTGGTAGTAGGGAACCTGGTTGCGGTAGTAGGAGGCCAGGGCTTGTCCGAAATCGTCCCATCGCTCCTCGTTCGCCAGCAGCCGATCCAGCGTCATGTTGGACTCAATGTTCCTTTCCAGGTAGTGCAGGGCTACCGCTTTTCCAAAGAGGGCCGCAGGATTTCGCGGATCGACGGACAACGCCCTCTCAAAGTTTACGATCGCCTCACCGCTGTCCAGGATTATGAAAAGCCAGAAATCCCCCAGCGCGGTGAAGGCCTTGGTGTAATCGGGCACCAGCTCAGCGACCTTGGCCAGGGATTGGATCCCGGCCGCATATTCTCTCTTCTCCAGAAGCAGACCCCCTCGATAGAGAAAACACTCTGCGAAATGATCATCTGGTTCCGGGAGACCCTCGACCTCCGGATTGCCCTCCTTGTGCAGGAGGTACAGGGTGAGGGGAGAGGCGGGAAAATTCTCGATGAACTGATCGCGGGCTTGCTCGTAGGCCGGAGGGTCAGTCGCACCGATCGCCAGCAGATCAAGATAGGCCCTGAGAACCGGAGCCGCCTGGCCAGGTGAGAGAACCGACCCTGGAAACGGAAACGTCAACTTCTTCTTGACACCGAGATAGACACCCGCCAAGTCACATAGCGTTGCTCGCGAAGCTTCCAGCGGCTCCCTACAGAGCTCGTCCAGTGCATCCAGGGCGGTTACGCTCAGGATGTTCTCCTGCCTCTCACGAGTGATTCGAAGAACCGCGGTCAGCAGGAGTTGCTCGGTAAGTTCGGTTGTGTGCTTGATTCCCTGGGCCTTGCGGTAAAGGCTCTCCGCCTTTCGCCAACCATGAAGGTGCAGTTGGTGGAAGTATCGATCGGCGTCGGCCACATAAGCGCAAAATTCTGGGTCGCGAGGATCGTCGACTCGAATCTCGATTCGCTTTCGTGTGCAGCTCGGGAGGAGGACGCAGATTGCTAGAAGGGTCACTGCCCGAAGCCCTGCACCCGCCACCAAACTTCGCCGGGATGAGTTCTGAGCCATATCTGATTCCACGGAAGTCCGACCGAACCGCGATCAGGGGATTGGGGGTCGACAAATCAAACAGAACAAATCTATCTTCTTCAGGATCTCATATTGTAGTCTTCAATAGACTCGTATTCCCTGGACGATTCAGATGAGACAGCAGTTCAGCAGCGAAACAAGGGGTGTATTCTTCGATCTCTACGGAACCCTACTGATCTATGAAGACATGAAGTCGGCCTGGCGTGCGTGGCTCAAGGCCCTCCATGCCGACTTCTGTCCCTTCGGCCTTTCCCTCACGGAGGAGACACTCGCCCAGCAATGCGATGGGTTCTTCGGCATGGCAGAGCCATCAGACGAGGACAATCGGCTGACTGTGTTCGAGCTCCGTCTGCGCCACTTCACGAAGTTGCTGGGGCTGACAATTCCAGATGGAGACCTGCAACTTATCGCCGACCGGGCCGTTGGGGCCTGGCAACAACACCTCAGAGTCGACCCGGCTAGCCGAACCATTCTGGGAACGCTCCGAAGGGCAAAGACTCTAGCTCTGATCTCGAACTTCGAACACCCGCGGCACGTTCACGGCGTGCTAGCGGATCAGCGGCTGTCGGAGTTCTTTGAGACCATCGTCGTTTCTGGCGAAGTCGGGGTCAAGAAACCAGATCCGGAGATCTTCCTGCTGGCACTCGACGAGACGGGACTATCCCCTTCCGAAGTCATCTATATCGGGGACACGGCCGAAGACGTCGAGGGAGCTGAGTCGGCGGGGATCACGCCATTGCTGATCAAACGTCCTGGAAAGGGGACAGACCCGAACTCCCTGGACTTCAGGAGCGTCGATTCTGGAGAGGTTTCGAGAGAGGCCGCCGATGTCCCTCAATCGGTCATGGTCATAGACGATCTGCGGGAAGTCGTTAGCCTTTTTGTCGGCTTGAGAGAGGGGCAAATCAGGCCTGGAGCTTGCTGACTCTTGAGTCCGTCTAGAAACTATACCCGACGACGCCGGTTATCATCAGAAAAGGGTTCCAGCCAACCCGAACCTCGGGCGCTACAAACACTCGCTCGCTAAGCCTTACCTTGAATCCCACCCCTCCGCCGAATGACAGGCCATTTCCCGAGAATGTCTCCTGCGGGGCAAATCGAATGCGGTTTCGATGGTGAAGGATACCTACACCGCCGATCAGGTAGGGTCTCATCCGGGAGCCCGACCGGAAATGCAAAGAACAGTTCAGGTTCAGTGCCACGTCCCGGTCGAAACCTGGACCCCGCATGTACAGGACCTCGGGTTCAATACTGAACCGGCGCGTCAAGTAGAATCGGGGTCCACCACCACCAACGAAGTGATTGATAGGGGCTTCGTCTGGAAAAGTGGAGTATCCCAACCTGGCATTCACCTCAGTACGATTTCTTTCTCCTTTGGAATCTCTTGGAGCAAGATCCCCAGGGTCTAGCTGCCTTATGAGAGGTCCGTCGGCAACCTCTCCACTTCTAGGACTGTCCTCGGCCCCCAAGGTGGATATGAACATCACCAACAAAGGGCCCACGAGTTTGGTCAAGGTTCTCTCTGACATGCCCTTGGTCTCCTCAAGTGATTGCACGCAATACTGTGCGAGTCGTCTGGCGCTCTACTTTCCCCTTGAGCCATGCGAATTCCTTTCTCCAATCGGCTCAATCGACTCCAGCTGATTCACAGAACTCGACCTAAGCTGAAACTTCATTTGCAGAAGTAGCTTTGGCCTCCAGGCCGAAGTCTTATTCTTCTGAGCCTTTGGCTCGGACGGCGGCCTAGAGGCCACCGCTACGCCGGACCCGAAGGTTCGTTCTCGAATGGGGCAGCTCCGCTGGGGGACTACTAAGCTGATCTCATAAGAACACGGCCTCCTCGTCAGGGTCGACTGCTATTGAGCAGTAGGTTGGCCCGGAGTTCAGACGAGTCTGGGGACTCATCGACGAGGAGGCCAAAATGAAAGTAATTGGATGTGATTTTCACACAAGGTTCCAAGTGATTGCAATGCTGGATACGGAAACGGGAGAGCTGCAGGAGCGACGCTTGAAACACGAAGGAAAGGAGGTGGAGCGATTCTACGGGGCGCTGCAGGGTCCGACGGTGGTGGGAATTGAAAGCACGGGGTATTCGATCTGGTTTGACGAGCTGATGGACGAGTTGGGGGTGAAGCTGCAAGTGGGAGATGCGGCGAAGATCCGAGCCCAGCGGGTGCGCAAGAAGAAGAATGATGAGGAGGATGCGCGACTGATTCGGAAGCTGTTAGTGGAGGATCGTTTTCCCCAGATCTGGGTGATCGACGCCGAGGGACGGGATCTGCGTCAGGTGCTGAGTCAGCGCCGGCGCTGGGTTCGGACGCGGACCCAGATCAAGAATGGGCTGCAGTCGTTGGCGCTCAATCATCGGCTGGCGTTGGGGTCGAAGTTGTTCAGCCAGGCGGGGCAACGAGCGTTTGCCCAGTTGAAGCTGCGTCCCTACGCCCAGCAGTCGGCGGAGCAGTGGTGGGAAGGACTGGAGTGGCTCGGGCCTCGGATCGCCGTGCTGGAGCGACAGATCGAGCAAGCGGTGGCCCAGCGACCCGAAGCGGAGCGCCTGAGGACCTATCCTGGGGTGGGACCGGTGACGGCCCTGGCCTGGGTGCTGATCGTGGGTCCGATCCAACGCTTTGGCGGTGGGGGCCAGTTGTCGAGCTACGTGGGCTTGACGCCGACGGAGCACTCCAGTGGGGGCCGGCAGCGGTTGGGTCACATCAGCAAACAGGGATCGAAGTTCCTGCGCTACCAACTGGTGGAGGCGTCGGTCTCCGTGAGGCGACTGCAACCGGAGCTGCGTCGTTTCTACCGTCGTTTGACCTCTCGTCGCGGGTTCCAAGTGGCCCAGACGGCGGTGGCCCGAAAGTTGTGTGAGCATCTGTACGTGATGCATCGAGATGAGATCGACTATGCGGAGTTCGTTCGCCGCGGTCTTCTCGCGAGGCGTGCTTGAGAAGATTCATGACTTGTCTAGAGTCGACAAGCTGATTAGGCAGCCTCGCCTCCTTCAAGCGGAAGGAGTCCGGACTGTAGATGATGCGTTTAACGAACGGGGTGGCGAAAAGGTCGAGGAGCCCATTGCCTTGGGAAAACTGGAGTACAGCAGAGGCGGCAAGCCGTCAAGGGGCTACGCCCCTGCTTCTGTCGCTGCGCTCCTTACGCCCCTTCGGGTGACCGCTTCCCGCCTCTGCTGCGGGGAGGCTTTCAAGAAGGCAATGGGCTCCTCGACCTTTCCTGGAGGCGGGCTTACCGCGCAGGGACGACCGAGGAGACCCCTTTCGTGCAAGAAGGCGCGAATAGATGGATGGGAGAGACCGACGTCTGAGGGCGTCCACCCGCTAGTCCTAAGCAAAAACGACAGTCCCCAGACTCGAAACGAATTGCTATGGCCAACCGAACCAGTTCTCTTGCTGCCTCGTCCGTGACCGGACTCGGCGTTCAATCGGCTCTTCGAGCCGATCTAGGGGAAGTGTGCCTTGACAACGACCGTGTTCTTATAGATGAAACTTCATTCGAACCTCGCACGTCCCGGGTCACGGGTTGCTGCGAGAACTATGGAAGCCTGAAGCGCGAGCGAGGGGGTGGTCGAATGCTTTTTGGCAACGCATCTCGCAGATTCCCAACCCCTCGCTCGCGCTTCAGGCTTCTATGGCTCAGTCAGTTTCTTTCTCGAATGGGGCCAGCACCGCTGGGGGCAGGACTAACCTGAAACTTGAACTAGTGAGCAGTGATGTAGTGATCAGTGAGCAGTAGGGGAGTGCAGTCCCACGGACGGGTGAATTGCCAGTAGGACAAAGCCAGGTCCGACAGGGCCGCGAACGCCGTGACTCGTTAGCAATATGAGGCCAAGTTCTGAGGAGAGAGCCGGACAGCAGCACCATTCCCCGGGTCCCCATGTCCGCATCCCCTTCAGGGATAAAATCCAACGGCGGCGGGCGCCCCCAGGGTTGGGAAACCCTGGACTGGAATACGCAATCCGGTTGGGATTGACCTCGATTGTGATTCCCTCTTGAAAGTCCTAAACAGGTACTTCGAAGTCTCTTTCTCGAATGGAGCCAGCACTTCCCGGGGGAGAACTAGGCCGAAGCTTCATTTGCGAGGAGATCATGCAAGAGGTACCAGTGGACAGAGCAGTGCCCTGTAGGATGGGCGCGGGGCCGAACTGCCGCTGCTGGAGGCTTATACTGGTGGCGGAAGGGAAGTGGAGGTGCCTAACATGAGCAGCGTTCTTTCCTCGATCGAGTCTGAATACCACAGGTACAAATCTCTGGGCGAAGGTGCGATTGCACAGCTTCACGAAAGTGAGTTGTCGGAACCGGGAGCAGGGGGAGCTAATTCCGTGGCCATTCTGATCTGGCACCTGGCAGGCAATTTCAAGTCCCGCTTTACCGACTTTCTTAGTTCGGATGGAGAAAAGCCCTGGCGCAGGCGAGACTCGGAGTTTGCGTCGCGAGAAGTCACCCGTTCTGAGCTACAGGTGAAGTGGGACGACGGCTGGACCAGCCTCTTTACAGCTCTGGAAGAACTCTCAGAGGAAAACCTGGGGGATTCGGTGACAATCCGAGGCCAACAAGTGACCGTGCACGAGGCACTCCACAGATCGCTGGCTCACGCCAGCTACCACATTGGACAAATCGTCTACATCGCGAGAACCCTTCGCGGCGACGCTTGGAACTACTTGAGTATTCCTCCGGGTGAGTCGGAGCAATACAATCTCAATCCAACCCGGGAGAAGGGGCCGAACACACTCTAGTAATCTGTGTTACAGCGTACTAGCAGCATCGGCTTACGACCCTGCGACTGCACTCGGAGAGATTCCCCTAGCGCCCCCGCCAGACCGGTCCCTGGACCGTCTCTTCCCACACCTTTCGAAACTGCTGGCTGCCATCGTCGTCCCAATGGTCGGTCCGAACGGGATTCCCATACCCGGGAACCGGTCCGGGCAGGTCAGAAGAGCCGGTGCGAAGGGCCTGCCTCTTCTGGCCGGGCCGAACGTAGAGGGTGGGACCGTTCTGATAGCGGACCCGGAAAAGGAATCGCCCCGGATCGGGCCTGGAGGCCGCGGCATACTTCTCGTATTTCTGCCGGTCCAGACTCAACCCCAAACCCGGTCCTTCGGGAACCTGGACGCTTCCAGCGACGACCGGCATGGACTCGACTGTGATGTCGTCCTTCCAGAGATTGGCCAAAGGAATCCCGGGAAGTGAAGCCATCCTGTAGACGGCCGCCTGGTGGGCCAGGAAGGCCATGCTGAGATTTCCACCGGGTAGTTGGAGGATGAATGGCATACGAGTGCTCTCGGCCAGGGCCGCCAGTCTCATGTTCGTACCCACAGGGAAGCGGGAGGCGACGAAGCCGTCACAGAGTCCGTGGCGGACATAGAACTCGGTGGGATCCAGTCCGTAATGAAAAATCAACGGCAGCGAACACTTGGTCCGCAGGGCCTTCCAGGCTTCGTGGTCCTCGACATTGATGGGGTCCTCGATCTCTCCGGCCACCGGGAACTTTTCCAGTTCCTTCAATACCGGATAGACCGCGGCCAATTCCGAGTCCGCGTTGAAGTCATAGTGGATCTTGAAGCCAGGCGGGGCGGCCTCCTGCATGGCAGCAGTCTGGTCGATGGCGTTCTGAAACACATCCACGTGGTACTTGAGCCAGCGGTAGCCACGGGCCGAGACCTGACGGACCTCCTCAGCCATGGCCTCGGGAGGCTGAGAGACAGTCCAGGCGGCAACCTGCACCCACTTGCGGACCTGTGGACCCAGCAGCTTCCAAAGGGGAATGCCCAGGATCTTGCCCATCAGATCGTACAACGCCATGCTCATGGGCATGTTATGGGTGGTTGCGAACCAATCGAAAGGGGTGGTGTCCAGATACCGCGACAGGTCTTCGCCTTGAGTCTTGAGAGCCCATTTTTCGCCGTAGCCCTTCAAGCCCGTGTCCGTGCGGACGATGTAGACGGTCCGAACCGGAATATCGGATTGGCTTCGGAAGAGGGCTCGGGCATTGTAATCGTGGAGCGGCGAGATGATCTCCTGAACCTGGATGTCGATAATCCTGGGTTGACGCGCAGGGGCCTGCTGGAAAAAGCGGGCGCGGCCCCACAGAGGCATCCCCGAGGCCAATCCAGCCGCCCCGGTGGTCAGCATTTTCAGAGCGTGGCGGCGATTTAGCGATGACATGGCTTTTCTGGATCTATCGATTTTGATTAGTTCGTTGCGAAAAGGATCCTTCCATCCACACTGGGTGTCAAGGGTGGAACACAGCCCAGGACAGTTGGAGGCTGAGCAAACTGTTCAGTCGATTTGAGAAAACAACCCTCGAAATGCTGTAATGATCATTGTGAGAAGGCGCTCTTCTTTACCGGTCTTCTTGATCCGCGTGGGTCTTGCCTTGGTCTTCGCGGCCGGTTTGTACTTTCTACACGCTCCTCTGCTGAATCGGCTGGGACAGATCCTGGTTCATCAGGATCCTTTGCGTCCTGCCGACGCCATTACGGTCATCCCTGGCCCCGGCAGGGAGCGGATGAGGACTGGGATACGGCTCTTCAAAGAAGGATTCGCGGAGAAACTGATACTCTGCGGGTCTTGGCCAGATTCACTGGTCAAAACGGCACTCAACGCCGGCGTTCCCTCCTCACAAATCGTGTACCGCAAATCAACTCCAGAGGACTATCTCTGTTGGAAATGCTCGGTCCCCATCAGTGGTACGGCCGGGGATGCCCAAGTGATCGTGCAACTTCTGGAGACTTCAGGGATGGACAGCATCATCGTGGTTACCTCGGACTACCACAGCGCCCGCACCGCTTCGGCGTTTCGACAACTTCTCAAGAACAAACCAATTGTGATGATGGTCCAACCCACCCAGGAGCAGTTCCCCGATCTCAACAGCTGGTGGGAAGACCGCTACAGCGCCCGGCTGGTAACGGGGCAACTGCAAAAGACCGTGTTTTCACTGTTCTCCGAGCAGCTGCCGGATTGTCTTCTGCATCCGATTCAGGACCCTTTGTCTAACGTGGCCGGGAAGCTCAGGTCCCTACTCCTATCCCAACCCGACTTCATGAGGCAGGGATTACGCGGCGAACAAGGTCAGGACTAGTACGCTGTAACACAGATTATGACGGATTTATGGCGAGCGCGACGGGTCGAGATCGCGAAGCGACGACGAACGCCATGCTTGGCCATAGTGGAGGAGGAGCGACAAAGATATCGGCCCGTCCCGTCGCCACCCGAAGGGCAGATGGGGGTTGTGGACGATCTCTGCGTTGGTCGTCGTCGAAGATGACCAAGCATCGTCTTCCTCCTCCTGCCTTGATCTCGCCCCACAAGCCCCATCTGCAAATCCGTCATAATCTGTGTTACAGCGTACTAGCCTGAGAGGCGCGGAAACAGCTTGCCGGTCCGCTTCTGGTAGCCGCGGTAGTCGTCCCCGAAGCGTTTAATCAGGTTCTCTTCTTCCTTCGTCGTACGGATGAAAATCAGAGCGAAGGCGAGCCCTCCGGTCAGGGCCAGAAACCAGTTCGCTGTCGCCAAGGAGTCAGCAACGATGATCAGCCCAAATGCGAGGTAGAAGGGATGGCGAACCCATCGATAGGGACCCCAGGTGACAAGCGTGTGCTCGAGTCGGGTGACGACCGTATCAGTCAAATTGGTGCCCAAGCTCCGGAATACCCAGACCAGAAGGCTCGCCGCAACAACTCCGATACCAACGCCAGACCATCGCAGCCAGATCGGCAGACCAACCTTGGACCAGACCATCCATTCTGGGTTGATCAACCAAGCGAAGAGTCCGATCATCCTGAAAAGGGCAATCGGGCGCAAAGTCGCGAGGACGAACAGGCCTTCCTGTCGTCGATCCAGCGTCTCACCCGAGGCCTGAGACTTGAGTCGATGGTAGACCCCGATAGGGAATATGGCAGCAAATCCAATGATGAGGATAAGGCGAAACGTCTGATCGGCTTCCGTCATCTCCCACTCCCGCTATTGTACTACCAAACTCATTTAGACCAACCTTCACGTGCGTCGCCACTCCACCTTTACCGACGGGAGTCCTTACCTATACCGTTACCGTGGTTAACGCTATCATTGAGGGAGTCCTCTCGTTGAGGTACTCATGACGAAAAATGCTCCCGGCTTGCGAATCCTGCTAACTACCTTGCTTCTTTGCGCCTCGAATGGTCTCTTCGCCGCTGGGACCGCCGCACCCAAATCTCTCGGCGACTTGACCGGACCCTGGCAGCTTTTCCTGGACGACTACCTTATCCAGGAAAAATCCGGAGTAGTTCGGCGCTATCACCCCTTCGAAAAGCATGCCGCCAATCCTGTCCTGAAACCGGATCAGCCCTGGGAAGGCGAGGTAGCTTACCTGTTCGGCTCCGTTCTTCCGAACGAGAGCAGGACGGGTTATCGGATGTGGTATCACACCCATCGCGGGTATCGGAATCTCTATGCCACCAGCGAAGATGGAGTTCAGTGGATCAAACCGAACCTGGGCATCGCGGAGTTCAACGGCTCCCGCGCCAACAACATCTTCATCGAGAGGCCGCGGGAAAGTCACCTTCCGATCGTGATCCATACCCCCTGGGAAGCCGACCCGAACCGCCGTTACAAGCTGATCTACTACGATTACGGGCGCACCGACGCCAAGCATCCCGTCAGCGGCTTCTACGGAGCCTACTCGGCCGACGGGGTGCATTGGAGCGAGGAGCTGGCTGAGCCGATTCTTCCCGACCCGGGCGATATCGGGAACTTCGTGTGGGACCCCAACCGAGGTCGCTACATCGGCTACGCCAAGATCTGGGCGGCAGTCGGTGGGTTCCGCCGTCGCAGTATTGGCTTCACGTCGACCGTCGACTTCGAAAACTGGCCTCCGACGGAATTGGTCCTGACACCAGACGAGGTCGATGACCGCTGGGTTGTCACCGACCGGCAGCGCACCGATTTCTATGGATTGGCGGCATTCCCCTACGAGTCCATGTACCTGGGCTTCCTCTGGGTGTTCCAGGTCACCGAAGGTACCAACGATGGACCCATCCACCTGGAGTTGGTCAGCAGCCGCGATGGGATCCGCTGGAAAAGACAGGAGGGAGATCGTCCACCGATTCTGGCCCTGGGTCGATCCGGAAGCTGGGATGGCGGGATGCTTCACACTGCGACTCAACCGCTGATTAGCGGAGACACCATCCATCTGCTCTACGGAGCCTCGGATCAAACCCACGAAAGTCAGATAGCCGATGGCTGGGGGAACTGCGCCATCGGTCTCGCCACCTTGAGAAAGGACGGTTTCGCCTCCCTGGATGCGGGCTCCAAGATAGCGACAATTACCACTCGACCGATCGAGAATCTGCAGGGCGGACTGCGTCTCAATGCCAACGCCAGCAAGGGTTGGATCAGGGTCGAAGTTCTGGATGAAGCCGGCGAAGTCGTACCAGGTTTTGGGCTAGATCAATGCCAGCCCCTCAAGAAAGATGACCTGGATCAGACGGTCACTTGGGAGAATCACCGGGCGCTTCCTCCTTCGAAGGCCCCGCTGAGAGTTCGTTTCCAGTTTCAAAATGCGTCCCTTTACGCTTTTCGTGCGGATCAACCGGTCACTCTGGCCACAGCGCCGGACCCCTTGAAGATCCTTCTCGACTTCGAGAACGATGGCGACGGCCCCTCCTCTGACAAGGCGGTCGCGGACGGTCGACAGAAGATACGTCTCCATCACTCCGCCAAGGTCGTCCAAGACAAAGCCAAGGCCGCCCACGGGCTTGGGGTTCTGGAATTCGCAGGCAGCGGCGCCACCCATGACGCCCTGGAGATTCTGGACACCAGGGATCTAGGCGAACAATTCACGCTGGCGCTGAAGCTGAGGACGCAGCAGCGAAAGGGCCAGCGCCGTCCCTTCACGGCCCGCCCCATGCGCCTTTTCAGCTCCTACCGGGGCACCGGAAAACCCACTTCGGGCGAACTCATCTTCGATTTTGACCCCAGGGCTGGAAGTCTGAGGTTTATCTGGAACGGGCAGACGATCACCTCCCGCTCGAGATGGATTCAGAAGGACAGGTACTACCACGTTGCTGCCACTTATGATCGGGGACACGTCAAGCTCTTCTTGGACGGCGAGAACGTGGGCGAGGGAGACCTACTGCCCGGCACCTCCCACCTCTACTACGACCGTACCGTCCTGAGGCACCTCTCCCCAGCCAGTACCCCGCCCAAGGTAGGCGTTCATCTGGGCTCCAATCTGCGGGTGGGCCAGGACCTGGAGGGACGATTCATCACCTACAAGGCCCTGGAGCAGAGTAGCCCCGAGCATCAGCTGTTCGGCCTCGTAGACGACGTCCTCGTGCAGGAGGGTCCTCCCGAGTTCCCACTCAGCGTAAACCTCGGCAGGAAGAAAGATTTTATCCAGGCAATTGGGGAGATACAGAAATATGGAGTCGGTGGGGCCTGGGGTAAAGGAGGTTGGGCCCGATCCTTCCAGGGGCTTGATGGAACCATCTACCT
This sequence comes from Acidobacteriota bacterium, assembly GCA_965218775.1. GTDB lineage: Bacteria > Acidobacteriota > UBA6911 > RPQK01 > JAJDTT01 > CAUZIZ01. Next base: position 1,035,710 of record CBDCLS010000004.1, read on the forward strand.
TCAGGCAGAGAAGAAGACAACCGACGGGGGTAGGACTTCGGTCGACTATGACGGGCCTTCTTTCGAAGAGATCCTAAGGATTCCAGAGGGGGTGATCCACAACCGTCCTGGACTGTTCTATGCCGTCGATGGGCCTGTCGATCTCAAGTCGCCAGATGTCTACACGGTTAGGGCCTGGCGTTCGACCGACGGGCTCCGGACCCTCCAGCAGGAAGAATCGACCGTGAGGATACCAGGGGGGCCACGTCGGCCGAGAAAGCCGGATGAATGGTACGGTTTCTACTTCTACCGGAACATGCTGGAACTGCCGGATAGGACCCTTTTGACCACCATGGAGGGGAATCTCGAGGACGACAAACTCAAACCCAACGACCGCCGTAGCGCCAGCGAGGCCCTCTACATGCAAAGGACCATTATCGTGACCTCCCGGGACGAGGGGCGAACCTGGGACTACCTCTCGACGGTAGCGGCGCCGGTGTCGGGGGATCCGGTGGGAGAAGGATTCGACGAGCCGACCATCCTGCGTCTCACCGACGGGCGGATCCTCTGTGTCATGCGGACGGGCCACTTCTCGCCCTTGTATGCATGCTGGAGTAGCGATGATGGAAAAACCTGGACCGAGCCGAAATACACGGGTCTGGAGCGTGGATGTGATCCTCACCTGCTGCTGTTGGAAGACGGGAGGATCCTCCTCAGCTATGGGGAGCGTTTTCCAACCGGTTCCTATTTGAAACCGAAGAAGAGAGGCGCGCTCGTAAAGTTCGCGCTCAGTGACGACGGTGGAGAAAAATGGCGGGTTGCCACGGTCGCTGCAGGCATGGGATCCTCCTACTCGACCATCATCGAGGTGGAACCCAATCTGATCTTCTGCCAGGTGGATGGTTGGTTCTGGAGAGTGCAACTGAAACCTCGCGGCTTCTGACCTGTCCCCGCTGGCATTGGCTGATACCGGGCTTGACCGTGCTCTTTATGGTGGAACCATTGGCACCAAGGAGAATCTCTATGAAGCTATCGTCCCTGCTCTTGAGTGCGGTGTTTATCCTTCAATCTTCCTTGCTTCTGGGCGAGGGGATTTGGTCCCGGTTCAGAGGCCCTAACGGAAGCGGCGTGTCCCAGTCCGGCACCTTGCCCACCCGGTTTGGGCCAGACGAGAACGTCGTGTGGAAGACCGCCCTACCTCCCGGGCATTCCTCCCCCGTCTTCTCTGGCGATTCGATTTTCTTGACCGGCTTCGGCGAGGACGAGGTCGTTACGCTGGCACTGAATCGGAAGACGGGAAAGATCCGGTGGCGAAGTGAGACCGCCAGGAACCGTCGGGGCAATCTCCACGAGGTCAACTCGCCGGCCTCTCCGAGTCCAGTGACCGACGGCAAGGACGTCTATGTCTTTTTCCAGGATGTGGGTCTCATCTCCTATGACGCGCAAGGAAAGGAACGCTGGCGGGTTCAACTGGGTCCCTTCAACACACCCTTCGGCATCGCAGCCTCACCGGTTCTCGCTGGCAACCACGTCGTTCAGGTATGTGACGGGGAATCCGGCTCCTTCATGGTGGCGGTCGAAAAAAAGACGGGGCGGCTTGCCTGGCGCGATGAGCGGCCCAGCGTAAGGCGGGGTTTCTCAACCCCGGTGCTGTATCAACCTGAAGACGGCAGTGGGGTTCAGGTCCTGGTTCCCGGAACCTACCAGTTGATCGCCTACTCAGCCCAGTCAGGAGACAGAGTCTGGTGGGTCGATGGACTTACCTGGCAGCTGAAGCCTACACCCGTAATGGATGAAGACTCAATCTACGTCCTGGGCTGGGCAGGTGGGACCGACAAGGGCCGTAAGGACGCGAACTTCCGGCAAGTTCTGGCGCTACTGGACGGGGATAGGGACGGAAGGATCTCCAAGAAAGAGGCCGATAAAGGCACCGATCCCAAGATTCTGAAAGGGTGGAAAGATGCAGAGGATCTTGACGGGAGCGGCTATTTCGAAGAAAGAGACTGGGAGCTGCATCAGAGAAAGCGCACCTCGGTCAACTCTATCCAGAAGATTCGTCTGGGCGGGAAGGGCAACATGACCGAGCAGTCGGCGGGCTGGAAATACCAGAAGAGCCTACCGAACGTGCCTTCTCCACTTCTCTACCAGGACGTCATCTACATGGTGAAGGATGGAGCCATCGTGACGTCTCTGGACCCGAGCAACGGTGAGGTCCTCAAACAAGGGCGGTCCAAAGAGGCGATGAATCGCTACTTTGCCTCTCCCGTGGGTGGGGACGGCAAGGTCTATCTGCTGAGTGAAGCCGGCGAAGTATCGGTGCTCAAGGCAGCCCCAGAGTGGGAAGTGCTCCAGGTGAACCGAATGGGCGAGCCCTGCTACGCCACGCCCGCTCTGGTGGACGGCAAGATCTACCTACGAACCGAGAGCGCACTGTATTGCTTCGACCAGGGTTGATCTAGGCTGAATAGTGAGCAGTGATGCCGTGAGTAGTGAGCAGTGCCGCGAACGACGTGACTGGCTAGCAGTATGAGGCCAGGTTCCGGCCGTCGAGGACGACGAAGGTGGGAGCGAGCCGGACAACAGCACAATCCACCGTGACCGAATCCCAATTTGGAGCCACCACCTTCGGGCAACTCCAGATTGCGCAAAACGTCAGCCCCAGAAAAAGCGCCTAAATCCACCTGACCTTGACGTTGCTGATCCCATTCTGGATGTCGAATCTGATCATTTTCCCGGCGCGATCCAAATTCTCACTGTAGTAGGTGTCCCCCTTCTTCTTGAAACCGGACCGGCAGCACTTCGAAAAGAATCCATCTCCCGTTCTAATCTCGGCTCCCACATCGCTTGGAATCCGTAATTCAAGGCTGCCAATACCAACCTGGATAGCCACATCGCCATCTTGTAGCCATTCTCCCGAGAAATCCAGTTTCGCGGTCCCCACTCCACCGCTGAAGCTAAGTTCTTTGAATCCAAAGTTACCCAGACCGATCACGGTCAGAGACCCGACGCCGCTATCGAGCGTCACCCGCTCGCAGTCGATTTTATTGGGCTTCAACATCGAAAGCGTGGTCTCACCGATCCCATTACTCAAGCTGAATGAACGGGTCGACAGACCGGTGAGATCTATCCTGCTTTCGCCGACACCCGTCTGGGTAACCAGATCAAGTTCCACCATGGGGTTCAGTCGCAGATAGAGTCGGGTGTTCGAACTCCCATCCAACCAGTCCTGCCCCATCTTGCACTGCAACCGAGCGAGATCTCCCCTCCTTTGCACGTCCAGACGGGGCTCAACGGCCCGGCCGTCGAAGCTGACTTCAGCCTCGTAGAGACTGGATGGATCTCCCTGATCAATCATTAGATATCCCACTTCAGTAGTGTCCCAGCGTTAGTCGAATAATATCAACTGTTTATGAATGTCACTATTCTGAGTAATGTAGTCCATGTCCTGAAAGGCCTGTAAAATGGGGGTTTTCTCGAAGAGCGAGACGCTCAGGACCTGGAGAATTGTGTAGAGCGGCAACTCGAGATAGAGACGCTTGCGAATGATGGCGATGAGCAGGTAGGTGCTGAGGGCGATCCAGATTTGTGTTTTCACGGCATTGGGACTGGTGCCGTAAAAGGCCTTGATGCGGAGATGCTGTTTGATCCATTTGAAGAACAGTTCGATCTGCCAGCGGAGCTTGTAGAGCTGGGCAATGGTCAGAGCGGGAGAAGCAAAGTCGTTGGTGAGGAATACGAGCCGCAGGTCGGTGGTGACGTCGAAGAACTTGATACGACGCAAAGGTTCGGGGTAGGCCTTGGCCGGATAGAAGGTGCTCAGCAGGACAGTTTGGTCGCAGACTAGTCCGGTCGTTCTGTCCACCGCATGGGAGTAGCGGCGGCGGAACTTGAAGTTGGCCTTGGCGCGGGTCACGAACAACGACCGAGCGGTATGGAGTCGGTACAGGCGCCCGAAATCCAGGTATCCGCGATCCATGATGTAGTAGGCACCGGGACAAGGCATCAGGTGGTCCAAGGCGTTGACATCGTGCAGTTTCCCGTCCGAGATCAGAACAAATTCGGGAATGGCGCCGTGCAGGTTGAGTAAGGTATGCAGTTTGATCGCCCCCTTGGTGCGGCGGAAGCGCGCCCAGGGGAAGACCGAGAGGCACAGGTCGATGGTCGTGGAATCCAAGGCATAGACGGTCGCGTCCAGGTCGACTCCCAGGTCCTCGTCGGTGTAAAGGCTGCGCGCTTCGGCGATGAGCACTTCGGCAAACTCGGCATAGATGCGCCAGTCTCGCCTCTCGTTGGCATTGGACAGATTGTTGCGGGAGACCGTGGAGCGAATGCCCATGTGGAAGAGCTTGGATCTCATGGCCCGTAGGCAGGCTTCGATATCGCGCAAGCTCTCGCGATAGGTCAACTGCGCAAATGCCATGACCCGGTAATGGTCGGCACAACGGAATGACTTGACCTTGTAGTCGCCTCGGTAGTGCTGAACAATGCGATGAAAACGATGCCAGGGAAGATGCCGCATCACCTGAGAAAAGATCGTCGTGCCCGTGTACATGCCCGCCCTCCTTATGAACTGAAGGGCGTGAGCATACACTCACTTTCAAGTCGGAAACACCTATTATCTTCTCTAACATATTGCTCATTAATACTTTACAGAGATTAGAGTCCCAAACGTTGGGACACTACTGATCCCACTTCGAGATACACTTCCGCTTCAAGCCGGCTCTCCCCTTCGAGAGGACCTACCTCGCGGATGCTTTCGCTGGCTAAGTCATTACTGTGCAGGGAGACTCCACAAGACGTCAGAAAAACCAAACACGGTAGCATCGAACTAATCTTTGGCATGCTCACCCTCTCTGTCTGATCCGGATCTTTGAGTAGGTCGTTCGAAGTTGAATCTGAGGCGCGCCCTGACCGCGGACCAGATCCAGGACACCCTTGCTCTCGTCCCCCGGAGGCGGGAAATCTGAAAGAACCTGCCCTCCTTTGGAGCGCGCCGTCAGGGTAAAGTCGCTGTCGGCAGGAATCGACAAAGAAATCTCTCCGTAGCTGTTGGAAGCCGTGATCGGACCGAGTAGAGGACTGGGTACCGTTATCGAGATCTTGCCGTACTCATTCTCTACTTCGACAGGCCCGGAAACCCGTTCGACCACTACCGCTTTAAATGATGTTCCTACCTTGACGGGTCCCCCGACCTGGGCTAGAGAGACCTTCGAACCGCGTCCCACGATGGTAGCACCAGCCCCGATGTCCTCCGCCGCCAGGTCGGCGAAGGTGGCCTTGGCGTCGAGAAAACCCTTGATGTTGGAGAGACTCACCTCACTGTAGGACGTCACCAAATCCAGGCCATCCCCCAACTGCTGAGCGCTCACCCTCTTGTACGAATTCTCAATCGAAACGCTTTTCTGAACATCGGAAACGTCCACCTCAGATCCCGATCCCTGCACGGTGACCTGGCCGGTTACGTCTTCCACTCGGACCTGGCCGAAGTGATTCTTCGCCTCTAGATCGCCATCGATATTGCGAGCCGTAATCGTCTTGTAACTGCTCTCCAGGTGGGTACTTCCGACAATCTTCTGGACGGTAATGGAGCCGTGCCGGTTGTGCGCAAGAACGGTGCCGATGACATTCCGAATCTCGATGCCCTTGTACCTGTTGGTCACCTCCAGATTCCCGGTTACGGATTCCACGTAGACTCGCCCATAGGTACTCTCCAGCCTGCACGGCCCTCCGATGCCGGAAACACGGGTATCGCCATAATCATTCCTGACGGTCAGGGTTACCGTCTTGGGAACTTTGATAGCAAGATGAGTGCGCAATCTCTGCCCCTGCCTTCCGAGTTGCTTTCGGTTGGTACCGATACGAAGGACATTTCCCTCCCGAGCTGTCGCAATCGTGAATTTTTCCGCCTGTGTCTTGGCGTCCTCCTCTGAGCGATCACGAACAACTTTCTCGAGCTCGATCTCGACGCTCTCGGACTGAGCAGAATCAACGCGAACACGTCCGTAGGCATTCGTCACTTCCACGGTGTCGATCCCCACTGCCTCGAGACGTCGCTCGACCCGAAAGCGATGTTCCTGGACCAAAACCCCTTCCAGGACCTCCGGGAACACAGTGCCTTCCCCAAGACCAATCAGAGCAAAATGGGCGCGGGAGATTTGTCCTGAGAGCAGGCCCAGACTAACGATCAGGAGAATGCCTAGGATCTCTGCCGCCCTGACACGGATTGGCGTCTCCATCCGCAAGAAATCGATCACCTTTCCCAGGCCCAGGAGAATAAGGATGGCAGGCCAGTAGCTTGTGAAGACGTTCCAGCCGTCGACGATCCCCAATAGATCGCATAGAACAAGCGTCCCTACCGAGGTCCAGAAAATGCCGCTGAGCAGCCCCACCTTTCCGGGTCTGCTGTGGAGCTCCGACTCGCTCCAGGTGAAGTGCCGGACCAGCCGGGTGAGGCCAACCAGGATCAAGAGGCCCGGCACCGCGATCTTGAGGATCAAGGACCACCCAACCGACTTCGGAAGGAGACTTGGGACGAAAAACAGCAACCCCAGCAATACCAGGGCGACTCCAAAGAGGAGCGTCTTAATTTGCTTCTTGGCCATGATGGTTCTTTTCTGGAGTTGGTGGAAGTGGAGGGGCTTGCTGTGGAGCAGAACCCTCTTTCCGCGACTTTCTCAGCCCGCGCAAGTAGTCGAAGATCAGGTAGCTCCCCAGACCTATGAAGATAAGAGGCCAGAACTTGACGATGGCGTGGACCCTGAAGACATCGAGACTATCCAGGAGGAAGACGATCCCCATCAGGATCAAGGCGCCACCCCACAGGGGAAGGTTGATCTGCTCTGGGGAATCTGCCTGGGAAGGACTGGGTGTTCTACGGGCAATGACTTCAGCAGAGCGGTAGGCGTCAATGATCGTGAATATGTAGAAGACAAAGGCTGCCATTGTGAACGGTTCGACGCTCTCACCGACAATCATCAGACCGGCGAAGACAGCGAAGTGAACCACTGCCTTGATGTACTCCCGGTTGTAGACGGCCCCTATGCTTGGGATCAGGGCTGCCGCCGCCGCCCGGCCGGGAGAGTGACTCTGCCCTCGGACAGGCTGATGGGGCGCTGTGTGCTGTGCGTCTTGCTGGTTATTCATGTTTACCTACCTCGTCGCCTCCGTCCTTTTCAGCTGACTGGAGCTCCTGGAGTGAGTCAGTGTAATCCTGGAAGGGGAGGGTCAAGATGTGAGAGTCGAATCGACCCAGAAGATCCTCCTGAAAGAATCTGATTCCTTGCGTCGTTCTGGACCTCAAATGGTGCAACCAGATCCACTGCTTGTAAGCCTCTCCGGAAAGCCGGTCCGCCTTTTCAACCAGGGCAAGAGCGGCTGGATGAGAGGGACTCAATGCCGACAGCTCGGATCCGAAAACATTCACCATGAGGGAGACGAAGGCAAACAGCACCGAGACTGCAAAGGCATGCCTGGTAGAGAACACAGAAGGAGTCAGACGACCGAGGAGAGCGGGCCAAAAAGCAGGAGGCTTGCTGCCAGAAGTCCGGTCGAGGATTCGATGCACCAGCCTGTCCGGCAGATCCAGTGCTGGCGAGGATCGCAACTCTTCCCGGATCTGTCGAACCTCCTCCAGTAGGGAGGAGCAGTTGAGACAGCCGCGCAGGTGCGCCGTCGCTCTGGATCGGGTGTCGTGATCGAGGGCGCCCTCGAGGTAGTCTGAAAGTAGCACCTCAAAACTAGAGCAGTTCATGGAGCTGCCTCTTCCTCAGAATCCCGGCCAGTCGGACTCGGCCCCGGTTGATGCGCGACTTGACCGTCCCCTCGGGAATGTTCACGAGCTCCGCGATCTCATGGTAGGTCAGGTCCTCGATGTCTCGGAGGATGACCGCTTCCTTCAGCTCCAGCGGTAGCTCCTGTAGGGCCGACTCGAGTAGTTTTCCTTGTTCCTTGGTGTGCATGGCCTTGAAGGGATGGATTCGGGTGGATTTCGTTTCGGGTACGCCGGGTTCGTCGAGGGGAACCTCCTCCTTTTCACGTCTGTGGGCACGCCAGTAATCAACGATGTGGTTTCGGCCAACCGACATGATCCAGCTCTGGAAGGAACCGCGGCCTGAAGCAAAGCGAGAAAGGTTCTGGTAGACCTTCAGAAAGATGTCCTGGGTGAGTTCTTCAGCTACTGCATGATTGCCAGTGTAACGATGAGCCATGTTCAGGATCTTTCGACCATGAGTTCTAATCAGTTGTTCCCACGCCAGCGGATCTTTGCTCAGGCAAAGCTGAACCAGTTTCGCGTCTGATTCTTCCAACTAGGTGCCTACCTCGAAATAGGAGTGCTTCCGGGGAGCTGAGTACTTCGGGTGCCGGACGATCTCCCAAGGACCTCGTTCCTGTCACCTCGTTCCCAGTCTTGCCCTTCCCCAAAGTGGAACGTTCTCGAAGGGAGCACCAAGCTCGTTTTGCATCTGAAGGTGTCAACGAGGTAAGAACCGAAAAAGTTCAATGCTTTCTTAGTTCATTCCAATCAGCCGCCATTTTGACCTCGAGCAAGCACGATGTCGCTGTCGGTGACGATGGTGTTCATCGCTCTTTGAAGATGCATCACAGCCAGTTGATAGTCGATTTGGGCTCTCAACTCCTGAACCTGGGCTTCCGCCAGGTCCCGCTGATAGGTCAAGAGCTCGAAGTTATTGGACAGTCCCGCCTCAAAGCGACGGGTCTCCAGGTCTAGCTGCTCTCCGGAAAGCTGGAGCGCCAGGCGGGCTACTTCCAACTGCTTTTTCTGGGTGGTGATGCTTTCAAAGGCGTTGCGAACCTCCTCGACGATCAACATCTGCTGGCTCTTGAGTTGACTACGCAGCTGACGTTCGGCGATGGCGGTCCTTGCCAGATCGCCTTCATTGACTCGATTGCGCAAGGGAATGGTCACTTCCACGCCTACGCCGTAGTCGATGAAATCGAAGCCGAGCGCCCGGGAGACAGAAGTTCCGAGATTACCTGAGAAGGGATGATCGGGATCGGGCTCGCGGGCAAGCGCCCCCAGAAAGTCGACATTCCTGAACGTCTGTCCCGAGGTTCCCACGGAGCCGATGTTAGCGCGAAGATTGACCCGGGGCTTCCCTACGTTCTTGTAGAAGTCGTAGTCGACCTGGTTCTTCTCCAGCTGGAGACGAATCCGCTCCAGCTCGGGTCGGCTCGCGAAAGCGTTCTTAATCGCGTCCTTCAAAGTCATCTCCACATCTCGAACCTCGGGTCGGTCGGTGGGGATCAGTGTCAGGCTCCACATCGACGCATTGGGATCTGGTGCCAGCAACCGCTTGAGTGCGTTCTGGTAACGGATGATCTGGACTTCCGACTGGATAACCGTCTTCTCTCGGGTCGATACCTCGGTGCGGGAGCGGCTGACCTCGATGGGAGCCAGGATCCCGATGTTAACCCGCTTCTTGTTGTCTCGGTGCTGCAGGATCGCCAGTTCTCGGGACTGTCTCCGAATCTCGTGGTCGTTGATGGCGGAGACCAACTCCCAGTACTGTTCCTGGACCTGCTGGATGATTCCAGTGACCCTTTCCTTAAACTGGCCATCGTCGATTCGACGATCGAGGTTGTAGAGCTTCAACTGGTGCTCGGTTTGGGTCTTTCGGAAGCCCCTCCACAAAGGCTGCGTGAAGGAGAAGTCCGAGGTCGACCAATAGTTGGGATTGATCGTGGAGAAGAGACTATTGTTTGATCTTCGACTGTTGTTGAACTGAAACTCGAAGGCACCACCACCCGGAACCTGCTGGCTGATCGAAGAGGTCAGTCCCAGGTTCTTGGAGCTGGAAGTTGTGATACCACGGCCCGCCTCCAGGATGCTGATGGCGGGGAACTCACGCGAGTCCCAACGAGCACCGAAGCTGAACTGGGGGTCGTAGAAACCCTCGGCGGAGGTGATCAGCTCTCGAGTGATCCCTTCGTTGTAATCCTCGATCGCAATCTCGAGGTTGTTGCTAAGGGCCAGTCTGACCGCATCCTTGATTCCCAGCTCGAGAAACCCTCCCTGGCGACGAACCTGATCAACCCAGGGGAAACTCTCAGCGAACTCTTCTTCGGGGTCCTCCGCAGCTGGATCGGGGTCGCGTGGGGCCTGCCCCCAGCAAAGAGGGCCAGCAAAGAAGACTGGCAATAGCAGAGCAAAGACGAGCTCGCGGATCGGCTTCTTCATAGTGGGCTCCTTGGTTTCGGGTTTCTGGACATTTCTGGACGAAGAGGTTTCCGGAAGAAAAACGGCACACTTCAACCGATGGAAACGTAGAAAGAGTAGGCGTGCAGGTGGCTCCGACGAACCAGTCCATTGATTTCTCCCCAGGGGATTTTGGTACTTTGACAACTTCCGGCGCCTCGCTAGCCTCGATTTCCACGGCAGTACAAATGACGCCTTTCCGCTTCGAGCCCCCCGCCAGAATCCTTGATCGGCGCGACTTGCGCCTGCTGTGTTTCCACCTACGTTAGTAAATAGAAGTACCTATTTGGATAGAGAGGTAATCCTATACCTAAAACCTGATCAAGGGACGATCCCCACGCGAATGCTAGAAAAGTCTGGATATGAGGCAGAATAGAACCCTATCAAAGGCTGAGCATTTTCTGTCATTCATATCTAGTATAGTTATAGTTTGGAATACAGTAATCGGAATGGACTAACTAATGACACCCGACCGACCGTTCCGGAGGCCCAATTCTTCCTGGCCCCCGAATCGCCTCTGCAGCGCCAGTATGAGGCCTTGCGCTGCTTTTTCGTCGAAGGCTTGCCCTCGCAGCAGGTCGCCACTCGCTTCGGCTATTCCCCAGGAGCCTTCCGCGTCCTCTGTCATCAGTTTCGCCATGATCTCAGCAAGCGCGCCCGCTTCTTTCAGGCGATTCGCCGGGGGCCTCAAGCGGCGCCCGCCCGCGATCGGGTGCGGGAACGGGCCGTCGCCCTGCGCAAGCGAAACCTCTCGGTCTACGATATCCAACGCGAGTTGGCCGCCGCCGGCCATTCCATCAGCATCAATGCGTTATCGATCCTGCTGCGAGAGGAGGGCTTCGCCCGACTGCCCCGGCGTCGGGATGAGCAACGCCCCGCCACCCTCAAGCCCGAAGCAGCAGCCATCGCCGACGTGCGGCAGATCAATCTGGCCCCGCGCAGCTTTCGCACCCGGGTCGGCGGTCTGTTTCTGTTCGTCCCGCTGATGCGATCGATCGATCTCGGGGCGGTGCTGCAGCCCCCCCGCCTTCCCGGCTCCCAAATGATTCCCGCCGAGCAGGCCGTGCGCACCCTGCTGGCTCTGAAGCTGCTGGGCATCGAAAGAAAAAGTCATGTCATGGATCGGGTCTTTGACGAGGGCATCGCCCTTTTTGCCGGTCTCAATGTGGTGCCCAAGCGCTCCTACCTGGCCGCCTACAGCTCCCGGGTCGACCGACGCGCCAACCTGCGCCTCATGGGAGCCTGGTTTGAGCAGGTCCAAGCCGCCGGCCTGCCCCGGGGCTCTTCCTTCGATCTGGACTTTCACACCGTCCCCGCCAATAGCCAGCAGGAACCTTTGGACAAACACTATGTCTCTTCCCGCAGCCGCAGCCAAAAAGGCATCCTCGTTTTTTTGGCTCGGGACGCCACCGAGCGTGTCTTATGCTACGCCAATGCGGGTGTCCCCCGGGCCGATCGAGCCGACGAGGTGCAACGCTTCGTCCAGTTCTGGCACCAACACAGCGGTCAGCCTCCGGCCGAACTCGTCTTCGATTCCCAGTTGACCACCTATGCTCATCTGAACCGCCTCAACCAACAGGGCATTGGCTTTATCACCCTGCGCCGCCGCTCCCAAAAAATGCTGGGCCAGATCTGGAGCCGCCCCGCCTCCGCCTGGCACCGCATCACCTTACCCGCCCTGACTCGGATCTTTCGCACCCCCAAAGTCCTGGACCAGCGGATCGTCCTGAAACATTACGAAGGTCCCCTGCGCCAGCTCACCCTCATGGAACTCGGTCACGAAGAACCGACCGTCCTACTGACCAACCATCTGCGCCGCGCCCCCTCGACTCTGATCACCCGCTATGCCCAACGCATGCTCATCGAAAATGGCATCTCCGAAGCCATCCAGTTCTTTCACCTGGACGCGCTCTCTTCGATGGTGGGACTCAAAGTGGATTTTGACCTCCAGATCACCCTCATGGCCAGCTCCCTATATCGACTCATGGCCGAGAAGATTGGTCGCGAATATCAGTAGCGTAACTTCTTTTCTGTAAATTCTGGTCAGGCCTGGGTCGGAAAGACAGAGGTCTGGGACAGGATTCTCCAAAAACAGAAACGTCTATCTGGCAAGGAGAATCAAATGAACCCAGACCTGGAAAAGAGAGTACCACGGGAGATCCTGGCGGAGTTGATCGAGGAAGGAACAGAAGCCTTTCGAGGAATCCTGGAGAAGCTGTTCAACGTGGCCATGCAGTTGGAAAGAAGCGAGTTTCTGGGAGCGGAAGCGTACGAGAGAACAGCCAGTCGGCGAGGCTATCGAAACGGATTCAAAGGCAAGCGGATTCAGACTCGAGTGGGAGAGCTGCACTTGGAGATTCCACAGGTGCGTGGGTTGAGGTTTTATCCCAAGTCGCTGGAGAGGGGTTGCCGTTCGGAGAAGGCCCTGAAGCTGGCCATTGCCGAGATGTATGTGATGGGAGTCTCGACGAGGAAAGTCACCGAGATCACGGAGCAGCTGTGTGGGTTGGAGATCTCGGCCACCCAGGTCTCGAGAGTGGCCGGGATGCTGGACGAAGAGCTGGAAGAGTTTCGAAGCCGGGAGCTGGGAGAGTATCCGATCGTGTATCTGGATGCCCACTACGAGAAGGTTCGAAGAGGCGGCAGGGTGCAGGACGTGGCCATCCTGAAAGCCATAGGAGTCAATCGTTTCGGAACGCGGGAGGTGTTGGGTCTGAGCACCAGGATCAGTGAAGCGGAGGTGCATTGGCGAGGGTTTCTGGGAGATCTGCACAAGCGTGGACTGAGAGGGGTCGAGCTGTTTGTCAGTGACGATCACGAAGGACTGAAGGCGGCCAGGCGGGCAGTTTATCCGTCGGTGCCCTGGAACCGTTGTCAGTTTCACCTGAGTAAAAACGCCCAACAATATGCTCGCCGCAAAGAGGACAAGCCCCGCATCGCCCAGGCCATGCGGGACATTTTCGATGCCCCGTCTCGAGAAGATGCCGAGGAGCTCAAGGGTAAAGTCGTCAAGAAGTTCGAAAAGATTGCACCGGAGTTCGTGAGCTGGCTGGAAGAGAACGTGGATGAAGGGCTGACAGTGTTTGATTTTCCGAGGAGCTGGTGGCGAAGGATCCGAACCATCAACGGACTGGAGAGACTGCACCGGGAGATCCGGAGACGAACCCGGGTGGTGGGAATCTTTCCCCACGAAGCGTCGGCGCTGCGGCTCATCTCGGCTGTGCTTGCAGAGATACACGAGGAGTGGTTAACCGGCCGGCAATACCTAAACCTGGCCGGCTGGAAAACACAAGTGGAGCAATTCTTCCCTACAGGCCCTAAAGAAAATTACAGAAAAACGGTTGCTTAACCCGAATATCAGCGGGCTCAAGCCAAAAAGATCTTCCGAAATCTCCTCGACGTCTCGGCCCGGGTCCAGATCCAAGAGCAGCAAGTCACCGTCCACCTCGATAAGCGCGCCCATAACCCCTACTTGGTCGCCTCGGGCCTGGGTGATGATCCCACGCCCATGCCTTGGTTTGGCGGCAAAACTCTGGTCCTTCGATTTGACTAACCGACTCAACGGCTACCCTTAAAAAATGTTAGTCCTTTCCAGTACCGTGGAAATCGAGGCTAGCGTATCCGGTCGGCAGCATGGCCTTATTTCTTTTATAACGAACTATTCCGTACAATGATTACAGTTATTTTCCCCAAGAGGAGTAAAACGTGAAGCCATTTGAGCATTGCGGCCAGCCGGTGCTCGCTGTGATTCTGTGGATAGGCCTGCAGCCGACGTGGGCAGCCGGGGCAGATTCTTCAAGTGGCTCGATTCGGGTTGAAAGGGGTACGTTCACCAAGCAGCTCATGCTCACCGGCGAGTTGAAGGCTAAGAGGTCGACGATCGTTCCGGTGCCCAGGGTCCCCCGTCATTGGGAGTTCGCGATCAGCTACATGGCAGCCGAGGGATCCAGAGTCGAGCCCGGGGAGTTGCTGGTCCAGTTTGACACATCGTCTCTGGACTCGAGCCGTCTCGATCTGGAGCAGGAGCGCGAGAAGTCCCTAATCAAGATCGCACAGAAGGAAGCTGAGATCGAGTCGCAGCGTCAGGACCAGTTGCTGGAGAGAGCCACTAAAGAGAAGGCCCTGAAAGTAGCCGAGGTGGATGCGGAGATCGATCCCAGCCTAATCCCACGCGAAGAGGCGGAAGAACACCAGTACACCTACTCGAAGGCCCTGATTGACCTCCAGAAGGCCGAAGATCGCTTGCGCATTCAGGAGCAGACCGCGAAGGCCGACCTGGAGGTGCTGAGGCTGGAGTACGAGCGTCAGGACCTGGATTTGAAGCGACTCATGACCGCGCTCAAACGCTTGACGGTACGCGCGCCCACGTCGGGTCTGGTGATTCACGCCTTCAGGCCGCAGCAAGACCGAAAGCTGCAGGTGGGAGATACCATCTGGGCTGGCTATCCCGTCCTGAAACTGCCGAACATGGAGGAATTGCTGGTCGAGACGGACGTCCACGATGTTGATTTCAGCCTGCTTAAAGTGGGGATGACGTCCGAGGTGACACTGGATGCCTACCCCGATCGCACCTTCCCAGGTCATGTACTCGAACTTCCCGAAGCAGCGAAGGCGAAGAATCCGGAGTCCCGAAGAAAGAGTTTCGTAGTCGACGTCGAGCTGACCGAGACCGACCTCAGCATCATGAGGCCGGAAATGACGGCCAGAGTGCGCATTCCGATAGAAACGAAAGAAGCTCTCACCGTACCGCGAAGAGCTTTGCACCTGGGGCCGGGAGGTGAAATCTATGCCCTGAAAGAGGATTCGGAACGGGTTCCTGTCCAACTTCTTGATCTCAACGGCAGCCGAGCCGTTATCCAAGGACAGCTGGAGCCGGGACAATCGCTTTTGCTCGGCTCGGCAGGATCCGAGCAAAGGCAGACTGAGCCAAACTGGATTCGTCTGAAAAACGAAGATCTCGTTTTTGCCGTCAGCGGAAACGGGGTCCTCAGGGCGGAAAAGGCCTTGTCCATCTCCCCCCCTGCTCTCAGGAACCACCGCCGATTCAAGATCGTTCACATGATTCCCGAGGGTACCGACGTCGGCAAGGGCGACGTGTTGCTGAGGTTCGATCCCACGGAGATCCACAAGAAACTCCGGGAGGAGATGGCCAACCTACAAAAATCTCAGGAGGAATACGCGAAAACAAAATCCTCCCTCGAGCTCAAGACAAAGGATCTGAATCTCCAGTTGGAAGAGGCCCAGGCAAACAAAGAGAAAGCGGGGAACAAGCTGCATCAGGCGCGTGAGTTTCAGTCAATACTCGAGGTCAGGAAGGCCGAGCACGAAGCAGTCTTGTCCCGTAAGCGAGTCGAGCTGCTCGAGCAAAGGCGTATCGCGGAAGCCAAGGCCACCCGGCTGCAGTTGCAGGTGCTCAAAGATGCGCAGCGGCTGTATCAGCGTCGAATCGACGACAACAAGCAGGCGATTGCGGCTACGACAGTCAAAGCCCCGATGGCGGGGACGGTCCTCTTCGAGGTCAACTGGCAGGGGCAGAAGAAGCGCGTCGGTGACGATGCCTACAGAAGGGAGACGATCATGACTCTCCCAGACCTGAAATCCCTCAAGGTGGCGGGGCGTGTCTCGGAGATCGACGCGGGAAGAATCCGTCTGGGTCAAGAGGTGATCGTCAACTTCGACGGTATCCCCGACCAGACCTTTCGTGGCGAGATTTCCAAGATGGCCAATCTGTTTCTCAAGGCCAGCTTCGACCGTCCGGTGAAGGTGCTGGAGGTAACGGTTGAGCTGGGCAAAGTGGATCTGGAACGAATGCGGCCGGGAATGGCGGCACGACTTCAGGTTGTGATCGACCGGTTCGAAGGCGCCTTGGCCGTGCCACTTTCGGCTATCAAGACTGAGGGAGGCAAATCCTACGTCTGGGTGAAAGGAAAAGGGGGACCGGTTCGGCGAGAAGTCGAGCTGGGCCAAAACAACGGTGTCGTGGCATTGGTAAAGAAGGGTCTGGTAGAAGGTGACGAGGTCTCCGGCGTCTCCGGAGCCTGATATGACCACGGAGACACAGTCGCGCGCGGTAGCCAACTTGCTAGTATCCGTTAGCATCCATGTTTAAAATCCTGGCAATCCTGGCGATTATTGCGTTGGGTTTCGCAGGCTTCTATTTCGGAAGCGTCCCCGACGACTGGCTCGCATCCTACTTGTCTCCGGTGGAAGAAAACCCACTTCCCGTCCTCAAGCTTCATCGTCAAGACTACGGCATTCTAGTCAGGGGGGATGGCGAGTTGACAGGCCTGCAAATGACTCCGGTATCAGTTCCCAGGGTTCGCACCGGCGCCCTCAAGGTCGCCTGGCTCGTCGACGAGGGTAAGATTGTGGAACCCGGCGAGCTGCTGGTTGCCTTCGATCATTCTGACGCCCTGATGGCTCTGGAGAAGAGTCAGAATGTATTCAGTGCACAAGACCACCTCATTGAGAGGTCGAATGCGGAGGCCAGTGGTCAGCAGCAGTCTTTGGAGCAGGATCTGCAGGCCGCCCAGCTGGAACTGGGATTTACCACCAACCAGATCCGTAAGGATGAGGATATCTTCTCCCGTTGGGAGATTCAGGAATCGGTCATGAGTGCAGCCCTGGCGCACTATAAGAAACTGACTTCTGAGGAGAAGGGAAGAATTCAGGCAGACCTTTCGCAGGCGGACTTGAGAATGTTGACGGTTGACCAAACCAAGGCTCAGATTGAGATGAAGCTGGCCGAGGAGACGCTTTCGTCTCTGGAGCTGAAGTCCCCCGTCGGCGGTGTCGTCCTGCATCAGCGATTCTGGTACTTCACTCTCAGCGTTGGGAGCGAGGTCTGGCCGGGTCGTCCGTTGGTCGAGATCGCCGACGTCAACAGCTTTCGAGGAAAAGTCGACGTTGTGGAAAACCACATAAGAGGTGTCAAAAAGGGCAAGAAGGTCCATGTGCGCCTCGAAGCGTTTCCACAAGAGGTATTTGAGGGCACGATCGAGAAGGTGGACAAGATCGCGAAACAGCGCGATCAAAAGGACCCGAGAAAGTACTTCACCTGCGAGGTAAGGCTGGACGTGGCACCCGAAACTCTGAGCAGGCTGAAACCAGGCATGAAAGTTAGAGCCCAGATCGAGGTGGGACAGCAAGCTGACGCCCTGGTTCTTCCCAAGAGCGCCGTGGTCAAGAAGGACGATACCTTCGTCGTCTTTCTCCGTGAGAATACAGAGTACGTCGAAAAGGAAGTCAAGATCCTGGACAGCGACCACGGATTCTACGTTGTAGCGGGCATCTCGGAGGGCGCAGAAGTTTGCCTGCGTCATCCCTTCGAGGACGAGAACCTGCATCTACCCGACTTCAACGCACCCACTGCAGCAACCCAGCAGCGGCGTTTCGCCATTTTCAACTGATGTTTCTCACCGAATCGATAAGGATCGCCTGCTCCAACCTGATCCGTCATAAGCTTCGAACTATCCTGACGATGCTGGGGATGATCTTCGGAGTGGCTGCCGTGTTGTCGATGCTCTCCATCGGAGCTGGAGCCGAAAGTGAAGCCTTGTCTCTGATCCAGAAAATGGGACTCAGAAACATCATCATCGGAGCAAAGGACTTCGAGTCCGAGGAGATGAAGATCATTCGTCAGGACTCTCCAGGCTTATCGTTACAAGACCTGGGTGCACTTGGAAAGGCTCTTCCCAAAGGCACCGAGTTGGTGGGCAAACGGCAGTTGAAGACCTACCAGATCGCTTCCTCGCTGGGAAAGACTGATTCGAAGGTTTTCGGCGTCGAAGCCTACTATCCCTACACCAATAGCCTGGAAATTCTCGAGGGATCCTTCTTTCTCCCGTTGGACGGCCTTGTGCTGCAGCAGGTGTGCGTCCTTGGCACGGTGGCACGGAGGAAGCTTTTCGGTCTGAACCAGGCCCTGGGAGAACAGGTCAAGATCAACCAACTGTGGTTTACGGTCATCGGTGTTCTTGCAGACCAGGTGATCGATGAGAACGAGTTTGAGGGCGTCAAAATCGACAGTGTAAACAACGACATCTACATCCCGTTGGAGACCCTGTTAAGCAAGTTCGAACTCGATCCGGTGGAGGACGAACTGGATGAGATCGTGGTTCAGATTCCCGAAGGGGCAGACCTACCGGAGCAGGCAGCGATCATATCCAGCATGATGGGAAGCATGCACAACCAGATCGATGACTTCTCCATGGTGGTTCCGGAGAGGCTCTTGCAGCAAAGCCGCCAGACCCAGCGCATCTTCAACCTGGTGATGGGTGCGATCGCCTCGATATCGCTCCTGGTGGGAGGCATCGGCATTATGAACATCATGCTGGCGTCGGTCCTGGAACGTACCAATGAGATCGGCCTCAGGCGAGCGGTAGGGGCCCGCCGGCGCGACATCAGCCGTCAATTCCTGCTGGAAGCCATTGCCATCAGTTTGAGTGGAGCGGTCCTGGGGATCCTTTTCGGATACGCCATATCCCAGAGCGTTTCTGCCTATGCCGGATGGCCAACCATCATCACGGCTTCCTCCATCCTGCTGGGAGTCGGAGTTTCGGCGTCAGTGGGACTGATCTTTGGCATCTACCCGGCTCGAAAGGCGGCCTTGATCTCTCCTATCGAAGCCCTCCGCTACGAGTAATCGCCCCACGGGTACCTGGGCCTCTGCTGACAGATTCCTGCCACTTATTCAAGAAGTCGGTAAGACCTGTAAGGCATTGTGGATCATCAGGTACGGGATTCTTGCGCACGACAAGGTGTACCCATGTACTATTCTGAATATGCTATTTCTGTAGCTATTTTATGATATTATAGTGTCCATGTACATCGAATCTGTTCCCAACCGCACCTCTCCCCCGGCGATTCTCCTGCGCGAGTCCTACCGAGATGCCGGTAAAGTGCGCAAGCGCACCCTGGCCAATCTCAGTAAGTGGCCCTCGGAGATTGTCGAAGGCCTGCGCGCCCTCTTGAAGGGAGGCCAGGTCGTCCCCGACTGGAGCCAGGCCTTCCAGGTGCAGCGCACTCGTCCCCATGGCCATGTTGCGGCCGTCTTGGGAACCCTACGCCGCCTCGGTTTGGAGCGTTGGCTGGCCACTCGCAACAGTCTGCAGCGTCGCCTGGTGGTGGCCCTGATCGTGGCCCGGATCCTGGAGCCCCGCTCCCAGCCGGCCACCGAACGCGGCTGGGACCCTCAGACCCTCTCCAGCAGCTTGGGCGAGCTCTTACAGGTGGAGGCCGCCACCACGGATGATCTGTACGGAGCCTTGGACTGGCTGCTGGCTGGACAGCAGAAGATCGAAAACCGGCTGGCGGGCGAGCGTCTGTACGACGGCTGCCTGGTGGTCTATGACCTCACCTCGACCTACTTCGAAGGGAGGACTTGTCCGTTGGCCCGTCCGGGGTATTCCCGAGACGGAAAAGGCGGCAAGCTGCAGATCGTCTTCGGCCTGCTGTGCGACCGTCAAGGCTGCCCCGTCGCGGTGGAGGTCTTCGAAGGGCACCGAGCGGACCCCAGCACGGTGGCCAGCCAAATCGAAAAACTGCGCCTCCGCTTCAGGCTGCACTCGGTGGTGGTGGTCGCCGATCGGGGGATGCTGACGCAAGCCCGCATTCGGGAGGAGCTGAAGCCGCTGCCCGGCATGGGCTGGATCACGGCACTACGAGGCCCTCAGATCCGCAAACTGTTTCAATCCGCTCCGCTGCAACTGTCCCCGTTTGACGAACGCGACCTGGCCGAGATCCAGAGTCCGGATTACCCCGGGGAGCGACTCATCGTCTGCCGCAATCCCCTCTTAGCCGAGGAACGGGCTCGGAATCGCCAGCAGCTGCTTCAGGCCACCGAGGCCGAGTTGGAGAAGATTGTCCAGGCGACCCAACGTCCGAAGCGTCGCTTCCAGGGCAAGGATCGGATCGCCTTGCAGGTGGGCAACGTCCTCAACCGCTACGAAGTAGGCAAGCATTTTGTACTGGAGATCGGCGAGCAGTCCTTCTCCTACCAGCGCCAGCAGGAGCGCATCGAGCAGGAGGCCGCACTGGACGGGATCTATGTGATTCGCACGAACCTGGCGCAGGAGGAAATGGATGCCGAACAGACGGTGGCTGCCTACAAGGGTTTGTCTGTCGCCGAGCGGGTCTTCCGCTCCTGCAAGAGTGTCGACTTAAAGGTCCGACCCATCTACCACCATCTGGAGAATCGCGTCTGGGCCCACGTCTTTTTGTGCATGCTCGCCTACTATGTCGAATGGCACATGCGACAGAAGCTAGCTCCGATCCTGTTCGACGACGAGGATCCCGAGGCGGGGCAACAGCTTCGCGATTCGGTGGTGGCGCCCTCTCAACATTCCCCTCAAGCCCTCCGCAAGCCTCACCGCAAGCGCACCAATGAAGGCGGGCCCGTGCACAGCTTTCAGACCTTGCTGAGCGATTTGGCCACGATCTCCAAAAACCGGATTCAGCCGCAGCTGAGCGGCGCCGCTGCCTTCGACAGAATCACCCGTCCCACCTCGCTTCAGCAGCGAGCTCTGGATCTGCTTGGCGTTCGTCTATAATGTACCCAGTACCGACGCAGCTGATTTGTAGCGTTACCTCAATCCTAACAATAGGTTACATTGCTTTTCTACGAGGTAACTTCGGCCTAAGTGCAGGGTTTGGGCTACCGCTAACCGGCATCCCAGGGATTTGCCAGATTCATCGTGACGTTGGCCTTTTCGTAATTCCACGCATTCGGAAGTGACTCTTGAGCCGAAGGACGGATAGTCCAGAAGATCGCAGTGAATCAGAGTCCATCCCAAGTCCTGGAAAACGGGCAGTGAGAACAGCGATTCAAGAACGCTCATCTGGGCCTCCTTCGAGCTCATCCAAGAGTCGTTGGATCTCCTGCAACTCCTCTGGCGAAACCCTGTGAGTCGACAGGGCGTGTGCAGCAGGCCGTGCCGCCGAACCCTCGAGTGTAACGCGTCACAATTTTCCCTCCCATAGGACGGCTTTTCTCTCAGATTCAATCCGGGCCGACAAGAAGGCATTGTGAGGAATCCGAAGAAGGGACCTTGACAGAGGTCCTTCTGTGTTGGACGGATCCAAGGGGGGAGGAGTGCGTTTAGAGTATCCTACCGCTGAGAGGGAAAGGGGCAAGGGAGCAGAGAGCTCCCGGCGTTGAAGTTAAGCACCGCCGGGAAGCTCTCGGCAAGACCCTCTAGATGTCTGTCTGTACAACCGAGGAGGTCTCGATGCAAATCCTACACCCGTTTGCGGGTTCGGTCCAAGCGTACGCACAAGAACTGGCGGAGCCGGATCGCTATCGCCCGGGTGGCTGTCCCCTGTGCGGGGCGAAAGAAGCGCTGATCGGGCACGGATTTTACGGCCGCACCCTGGTGGCGGAGGACTTCGACGGCTGGATTCGGGTGCGCCGTTACCTGTGCCGGCTCTGTCGGCGAACCGTCTCGCTACTGCCGGAGTTTGTCTTACCCTATGTGCGTTTTGCGATCAGCGTCATCGGCCGGTATCTGGAGGCGCGGTTGCTGGAGTCTCGGACCCTAGGGCAAGCGGCTCAGCAAGCGGGCCAGGAGCAGATGCCCTACCAGCGAGGCCAGGGCTGGGTGACGCGCTTTCGCCGTCAAGCCCGATGGCTCTCGGCCAGCCTGGTGGCCCTGACGCGAGCCGTCGCCGCGCCGGGGGTCGTTTCCCGGGCACTGCGGATGCTCCAGATCGCGGGCTGGATCCGCTCCCACCGCTTTCTGTTTTCTCAGCTGCGGGTGCACCTGCTGGGCTGGCCTCGTTCTCTGGCTCCGGACGGGCGATCTCGCCGACTGGCTTCGGGCAACTCGCTGGCGGGGACCCACCCACACAACACTTGCGTGGAGGGATAGGGCCGGGCCGGCGTAGCCTTCTTCCCCAGGAGGAAAAAAGGCTATGGATCCCAAAAGCGAAAAGATTGCTCTGTTTCGATACGCTCTGATTGCCCCCCTGGTGCTGGAGGTGCTGCCCCACGGCGAGTTGACACGACGGGCCCGGGAGATCGCCGCCCGCTCCTACGAGATCCCCTTCTCCCCTCGCACCCAGGTCTCGGTCGACACGCTGCTGGATTGGGCCCAGCGCTATCGCTTGGAAGGGGTGACGGGCCTGGCCCCCAAACCCCGCTCCGATCGCGGCACCTCACGGGTCCTGACACCGGAACTAGCGGGGATGATCGAGCGCCTCAAACGTGAGAATCCCTACCGGACCGGAGCCACCCTACTGCGGGAGCTGGCTCTGTGCTCCAACGAGAGAAAACCGCCCCTTTCCGCTTCCACCCTCTATCGGTTCCTCAAAGCGCGCGGTTTGACGGCCCGCGAGCTGCTCAAGCCCGCGCCCGGGCGCAAGAAGTTCGAGGCCGCCTCGGCCAATGAGATCTGGCAATCCGACCTGCTCCATGGGCCCTACGTCCTGCGAGCAGGAGGGGGCAAGCGCCAGGCCTTTCTCTACGCCGTTCTGGATGATGCCAGCCGCCTCATCCCCCACGCTCAGTTCTACTTCACGGAGGGCCTGGACGCGCTCCTGGACTGTCTGCGTCAAGCCGTGAGCGCTCGGGGCCTGCCCTTGCGTCTGTATGTGGACAACGCCAAGGTCTACCGCTCCGGACAACTGACCTCGATTGCCGCCTCCTTGGGGATCCTCGTCGTTCATACCCCACCCTATCAGCCCCAAGGACGAGGCAAGATCGAGCGTTGGTTCAAGACCGTGCGCACTCAGTTTCTGGCCAATCTCGATCGCCAGCGCCCCCTCACTCTGGAGCAACTCAACGCCCGCCTCTGGCGCTGGGTCGATCGGCACTACCACCGCTGCCAGCATAGTGCGCTGGGCAGGACACCGCTACTGCGCTGGCAGCGCGATATCGAGAAGATCCGACAGATCCCGCCCGCCACCGATGTCCGCCGCCTGTTTTTCCATCGGCTCCAGCGGGTGGTGCGCCGCGATTCGACCTTTCGCTTGCAGAGCCAGTTCTACGAGGCGCCGGCCCAGCTGGCCGGCCAACGTCTGGAGATCCGCTTCGATCCGCTCGATCTCTCCCAGGTCGAGCTGTATCGGGACGGGAAACTCCAGGGGCAGGCCCGTCCCGTCGATCCCGTCGTCAATGCCTCCCTCCCCCGCGCCCAAGCCGAGGCGTCGGAGCCCTCCGATCCGACCGGGATCAACTACCTCGAGTTGCTTCAAGACGACTCGAAGCCCGAGGAGGACTAAGCCATGTTCGAGACTTTCTTTGGATTCAAGACGACTCCCTTCAGCGCCGATGCCGATCCCCGGCAGCTGTTTGAATCGGCCGCCTGGACTCAGATGTCCGCCCGCTTACAGTTTCTCGTCGATTACCGCGGCGTGGGTTTGTTTACCGGCGAGGTCGGGGCCGGCAAATCCACCGCCACCCGTACCCTGCTGGGCAACCTCAACCCCAATCGGTACAAGATCCTTTATCTGCACTGGTCTTCCGGCTCCCTCCTGGACCTGTTGACCCTGCTCGCTCGCCAACTGGATTTGCAGCCGGCTCACCGCCGCGCCGACCTGGTGCATCAGATCTCCGAGGCCATCGTTCGCCTCAACCAGGCCAAAAAACAACATCCCTTCCTGGTCCTGGACGAGGCCCACCTCTTAAACCACCAGACCCTGGAGCAACTCCCCTTGTTACTGAACTTCGAGATGGATTCCTGCCCCTATCTTTCCCTGGCCCTGGTGGGACAGGCGCTCCTGCGGCGGACCCTCTCCTTGCAAGTCCACGAACCCCTACGCCAGCGCATTGCCGTGCACTACCATCTGGAGGGCTTCTCCCGCTCGGAACTGGAGGCTTACCTGGCTCAGCAGCTTCAGCTCGCGGGGGTCCCCGAACCGCTCTTTGACGACAGCGCCCGCCAGGCCCTGTATCAAGCCACCAAGGGCTTACCCCGAAAGGTCAACAAACTTTGCCTGGCGGTCTTACGCCTGGCCGCTTCACGTAAAAGCAATCAAGTCGGTGAAGCCCTGGTTCTGGAGGCCGCCCCGGAGGTCTTACTGTGAGCGCCCCGTCCCAAACGGTCCTGTCCCTCTCCCAGCTGATGCGCTGGAATCCCACCCCCGATCCGGCCCTGATCGGGCCCTCCCTGCTGCCGGCTCAGGGGATTCTCTTCGTGGGCGGTGAGCCCAAGGTGGGCAAGTCCCTGCTGGTCGCCAACTTGGCCTTGGCCCTGGCGGCCGGCTCTTCCCGAACCGGCTTTGACATTCCCGCTCCTGCTCGGGTCCTGCTCTGTCAGTTCGAGCTTCCCCTGGAGGCCTTTGCGGCTCGATTGGCTCAGATGCGCCAGACGCTCGGCTCGGCCGCCGATGACAATCTCTGGGTGGATACCTGCGCCACCGGGCATCTCCTGAGCACTCACGACGGTCTGAATCATTTTCTGGCCGCCGCCCGCACGGCACAGGCCCAAGTCCTCGTGCTCGATCCTCTCTACTCCGCTCATGATCAGGACGAAAACGACACCCGCGCCATGGCCGCTTTGTGCCAGAGTTTGCTGCGCTTGCATTTCGAATCTTCCCCTACCGTTGGTCTTCGATTGTCCAACGAGCCTGGGAAAAGATCTCGACCTCAGTTTCACCGTCACATTGGCGTCCTCGACTGGCGCGCCGTCTTCACCCACGACTCTGCCGAACAGTCTGACGGGGTTCGCCTCTTCCTCGAGGGTCAGTTTGAGGGGACCGGCTGTGGGTACCACCACCGGAGATTCCAGTATTTTTTCGCTGGGCAGCTTGACCACCTGCACCTCGTAAGTCCCGGGCGTAGCGCTCAACTCGAAGGACCCATCCCGACGGGTGTTGGTGCTCAAATGGCTCCCCTTTTCGAGCGGATTTCCTCCCCTCCGAAAAAGGATTCGGGCATCCGCCACCGCCACCCCGTTTTGGTTCCTCAGGGTTCCTGTCACTCTGGACACGCCTTTCAGGGCTAACGTCTTGCCGATCCTTGCTTTCGCCGGATCCATGCTCACACCGGTCTCGCCGGAGAGATAGTCGGGGTGGTCCGCGGTCAGCCAATACTGGCCGGTACCTAGTTGCAGGGACGCTCTCCCTTCCAGGTTGGTCTCCTCCGACATCTGCTCGGCTCTCGTAGCCCAATCCAGAATGGCAACTTTTACACCCGGAATCGGGGCTCCGGTTTCCTCGTCAATCACGGTGACCTCGAGCTGCGCCGCAGTGGCTACGCTAGCCTCTCTCTTCTCCAGCATGGCGGCACCAGGCAGGCCCTTATATCGTTTCTCTGGAGCCACCGGCGCTCCGGGTCCAGAGTTGCGGTCTTTCGGGCCCTCCCGATGCTGGGGGGCCTGTGAGGGTACCGGAGGAGTCTCCGACGGCGTCTCTGCCTCTTGCCACAACCGGCTAAGACTGAAGAAAACCAAAGTCGGAAGGAAAAACAAAGCGAGCAGGTAGAGGTTCTTCTTCAAGGTCCTCCCTCTGGGTAACTCACTAGGGTTGAGCCACCAGTAAGAACGGAAATTCCCTTATGGTCAGTAGGGTTCCAGTCTCCAAGTATCCACCGCTATTTGAATCCAGGATACCCGAAAAAATGGAGCCCAATATAGTCCCCCTGAGGGAGCTTGAGCTTTTCAGGCGGCCACTGCCCTGCGACGTGACCTGCTGACTTTCGGCTCATAGGGTGTCCCGGTGGATCTCCTGGTAGCCCCAAGTACACTGGTTCATAAATACGCTAACGTTTGTGGCGAGCGCGACGGGTCGAATTCGCGGAGCGACAACGAACGCCATGCCTTGCCATAGTGGAGGAGGCGCGACAAAGAAGTCGCCCTGTCCCGTCGCCACCCGTAGGGCAGATGGGGGTTGCGGACGATCTCTGCGTTGGTCGTCGTCGAAGATGGCCAAGCATCGTCTTCCTCCTCCTGCCTTGATCTCGCCTCACAAGCCCCATCTGCAAACGTTAGCGTATTTATGAACCAGTGTACTAAGCTACAAGACTGTGTAAGGTAGGTCACGGTGAGAATACTGGTAGTCGGGGCTGGGTCCATGGGAAGGCGGCGGCTTCGCGACCTGACAACGCTGGAGCCTGGCTCAGTCATCCTGCACGAGCCCCGCGAAGACCGCTGCCAAGAGGCGGCCTCCGAGTTCAATATCCCCGCTTATACGCGCTTCGAGGACGCTCTGGAGGAGAGGCCGGACGTGCTGGTCATTTCGACGCCTCCGGCTTTCCATGACGATTACGTCAAGGAGGCGGTCCAGCGCGAGCTCCACGTCTTTGCTGAGGTCCCTTTCGTCTACGACTCGAAATTGCTCGAAGCAATTTCGTCACGCACGGACTATCCGTCCGTGCTCGGTATCAGCCATACGATGCGCTACTATCCGCCCTTTCGTATCATTCGGGATGCGATCGTCGCCGAGCGGATGGGAAAACCGCTCTATCTGGAATTCAGCCTGGGAAACTATCTTCCGGACTGGCACCCCTATGAGGACTATCGGAGCTTCTACGCCAGTGACGTCACACTGGGTGGAGCCGGCATGGACATGCTGTTGCACGAGCTCGCCGCCA
This sequence comes from Acidobacteriota bacterium, assembly GCA_965218775.1. Classification (GTDB taxonomy): domain Bacteria; phylum Acidobacteriota; class UBA6911; order RPQK01; family JAJDTT01; genus CAUZIZ01. Next base: position 1,062,433 of record CBDCLS010000004.1, read on the forward strand.
TCCAGTGGTGGCTTGGACCTGTGAAATCGGTGTATGCCCGCTTCAGCAAACTCAGCCCCCTTGAAATCGAGGGACCAGACAGCCACGACATTCTGTTGACGTTTGAAGGCGGCGCTGATGGCATCTTTCACCACGACGTGATCGAGCAGGGGACGGTCGGACGTCACGTGCGCCTGACAGGCGAGGCGGGAACCATCGAGTGGCACCAGAACCAGGCCGAAGTGCGGATCTTCGACGGGACCACAGGGCACACCAACTACCTTCCCTTCTCCCAGGCTGCAGACTGGCATCAGACCCTCGAGGCGAGCAGCAGATTCACCTCGCGGGGAGCGTCAGAAGAGAGCCAGGTCGGTAGCATTCCGGGCGCCGAGGATCTGTCCAGCTACAGCTACGAAGCCAACTACCTGCGTGAGATGCAGCATTTCCTGGATGCGGTCAAAGGATCGACCGACTTTAGCGGGGCAACCGTGGCCGAAGAGTTGCACAATCTTCGGGTGTTCCAGACGGTGGTCGAAAGCGCTCAGCTGGAACGGCACCTCCCGGTTGGTTGAGGATCCAGCGGATCGCTACCGCTCCCAGAAGAAGGGTTTGCGCTCCTCTGGGTGGTTGCCAAGCTGGTTCATGGTTGCGGCGTCGTAAATGCGGCCATTGAGAACCGTATAGCGCACCTTCTCTGTCAACCTGATGTCCTCCAGCGGATTACCCTCTATTATCACTAGATCGGCCAGCTTGCCCGGCTCTATCGATCCGATGTCGGCGTCGAGGCCAAGGTAGCGAGCCCCGTTCAGGGTGCAGGCTCGAATCGCTTGCAGCGGTGTCATCCCCCCCTGAACGAACATCCAAAGCTCCCAATGGGCCGCCAGGCCTTCGCGCTGACCATGGGCGCCCAGGTTGACGAGTACCCCCGCGTCGCTGAGTTGCTTGCACAGTCGCGCGATGTCGAAGTGGTTCCAGTCACCGTCGTCCGCGTGGATTCGGCGACGGGCCCTGGGCTCGTAGGCAAACGGGGGGACGAACGCACGGAGCCGCTGGTTCTCGTAGACCTTGGTGTGTTGGTACCAGTAGTACTCGCCCGAAAGGCCGCCATATCCGACCACCATGGTCGGCGTGTAGCCGACCTCGGACCCTGCCCAGAGCTGAATCATGTCCCTGTAACCCTTGGCAATCGGCAGCGCGTGTTCGATCCCGGTATGGCCGTCTACGACCATCGACATGTTGTGCTGGTAGAGCGAACCTCCCTCGGGCACGACCATCATTTCCAGCTCACGGGCGGCAGCGATCACCTGCTGACGCTGGTCCCGGCGCGGCTGGTTGTAGCTCTTCACACTGAACGCACCCACCGCCTTCATTCGGCGGAGGTGTCCGCGGGCGTCCTCCAGCGAATCAACGATCGCCTTGAAGGGAGCCTTGGCACCGTAGAGGATGGTCCCGGTCGAAAAGATGCGCGGGGCTGTCACCAACCCGGCCCGGGCCATTTCGCTGGCAGCGAAGATGCTGGCGGTGTCATTCGACGGGTCGTGGACGGTGGTCACGCCGAAGGCGAGCGAGGCATAGTGCAGCCAATTCTGTTGTGGAATGATGCCATCTTGTCCCTGGGGACCGTGGGCGTGGACGTCGATCAGCCCAGGAATCGCAGTCGTTCCCTTGAGATCGAAGACCCGGGCGTCAGCCGGCGCCTTCGTGCTCGAACTGGGACCCACAGCCACGATGCGATTGCCGTCAACTACGAGGGTGCCCTCCTCCAGCACCTCATCGCCCTTCATGGTCACGATGCGGGCGCCAACCAGGGCAAGCTTTCCCGCCGGGAGGTCTGAGGCCGTTGAGAACCCGAGGTCGATGCCCGAGCCGATCTCTGCAGGCCCCGGAAGTTCTTCTGGAGCACCCTCCACGAATGCGAAGGCGCCGCTGAGCTCGCGTGAGAAGAGCTCGGGACCCAGCGCCCAGTAGAGCCGACTTGAATCCCCGGACCAGTGCAGATACTCGCCGGCCGACTTGCTGACCTTCCGTAGTGGGACCGCTTCGTCCTTGGGACCGATCTTCACGGTCCTACCCGTGGCAGGAAAGGGAGCGATGTAGGCGTTGAAGTACTCCCGAAATGCGATCCAGCGTCCGTCGGGGGAAACCCGGAACTCGGTGGCGTGCTCGCTGTCCAGATGGGTGAACTCATCGCTTCCATTCAGCTCGATGCTCTTCAAAACGATGGTGTAGTCGTCCCCAACGGTCTTTTGATCTATGAAGAAGACACGCTCGCTGTTATCGCCGAAATGAGGGGAGAAGCCTCTCCGGACCATCCGCTTTGGATTCTCGTCCCCACTCGACGAAACTTTGAAAAGCCCGGTATCGTGAGACCATCGAGGCGAACGGATCCCGCCACCGGCGGCCTTGCGATAGACGATCGTCTTTCCGTCAGGGCTGAAGACGGGTTCCAGATAGTGGCCTGGATCGGGGGTAACGGTCCGGCTGCGACCCCCGTCAGTCGACACTACCCGAACACTGCCGAGCTGATCGTCATCCCATGACGCATAGACAATCCACTTCCCGTCACGCGAGAACGACGGGTAGAATTCGAACCCCTCGTCGCTGGTGAGTCGGCGCGGCGAGCCCTGGGGCAGGCTGCGCCAGTAGAGATGTCCCAGCGCCTGGTAAACCACCGACTTGCCATCTGGAGACACCCGCACCCAGCGCAGCATCCTGGTGTGGAAGCTTTCAGGATGGACGGCTACCGGGTAACGCAGTGCACGGTTCAGTTTTCGTGTGTGCTTGACGCGGAAGGGGATGGGCTCGACCTCACCGTTGGCCACTGTAACCTTGTGAAGCTTCCCCCCTGCCCAGAGCACCACCGCCAGATCGTCTGGAGTCCATGCCATGCTGGGGTAGACGCCGTGCACAGCCCAGGTCTCCTGCATATCGCGATCGAGTCCATCCCACAAAGGTCGGTCTTCACCCGATTCCAGGTCGCGAATGTAGAGCACGGTCTTGAGCCCACGCCGGCGCACAAAAGCTAGCCTCTTCCCATCGCGCGAGGGCGTGGGACGAATCGACCCGCCCACTCCCATCACAAAGGGTTCGATGTGTCCGGTGTGGCGGTTGAGTCGCTTGATCACGTAGATCTGGGCGTGTGGATCTTTGTTGTACTCGAACAACTTGCCAGGCGTGGCGTCCTGACTGAAGTAGAGGTAGCGGCCATCCGGCGAAAACGCGGGCTCTCCCAGATCCTTTTGTAGGTTTGGCTTCTCGGTCATCTGCAGGCCCTTGCCGCCGGAGACATGGTAAAGCCAGATCTCTCCGGCTCCTGCGCTGCGGCGCGAGGTGAAATGCTTGCGGCCGGCGATGAACTGGCCGTCGGGCGACCAGGTCGGGCTGTTGACCAGACGGAAGTCCTCTTCTGTTACCTGCCGCGGATCGGAGCCGTCGCGACCCATGACCCATAGGTTGTCGCCGCCACTCCGGTCGCTGGTGAATGCGACCGACTGCCCGTCGGGGCTAAAGCGCGGCTGCATGTCCCAAGCCATGCCCTCGGTCAAGGCTCTAGCCTCACCTCCCACTATCGGGACTACATAAAGATCTCCAAGCAGGTCGAAGACGACCTCCGAGCCGTCCGGGCTGACGTCGAGGCTCATCCAGGTACCTTCGTCCGTTTCGATCGCAACCTCGAACGTCTCTCCAGGAGGCGTGTTGACATCCCAGGGCGCTTCGTCTTCCTCAGTCTGCTCGGGCCCGGGTTTCTCCTGCGCCGGCGAGTGGGCCCAGCTCGAGTTCCTTGTCGAGGGCAATCTCGCCGAATTGGGAGGTGTTCCGGCCGACGGTCCGAGAGACGTCGACAGCACGATCAGGAAAAACCAGAGATGTGAGTGTCGAAAAAACATGGATGATCCTATTTCCCAAAGACAGGAGACAAGATACCAGCAACCCTGAAACAGCAATCACCAGATTCTAAACAATCTGGGCCACAAATATCGCAAATGAATTCTGACGAAGGGGCGCCCAGGGAGCCGAGACGTCAGTGCTCGAGGAAAGGGAGGTTGTGCTGGGCTCCGCTCTCTGCGCGACAACCGGCCTCGTGTTGCCAACGACGAGACCTGTGCGCGGCACTGTCGGACCGGCAACGGTTGGAAATTGAAGGCCACTGGACGTACAGCCAGATTAATCTCAATCGGTTTTCGGGACGATAGATACGGCGAGAACCTTTAAACTCAAGGGAAAACTGTCCCGTTCTGCGCTTGGACCAATGAACTCGAGAGCTTTGACCGTCCCATCAACCGAACCTTCGGAGCCCTCTCTCGCGCTGCTGTCGGGTAAAGAGGGTACCCTGTCGGACCCGTCTCCGGAAGTTCTGGAGCTACTGCAGGATCTTCGGCGTGGTAAGAAATGCAAGAGCTCCCTGGACTTGAGCCAGCTCAGGCTCACCGGACTGGATCTCAGCGAACTCGATCTGAGTGGCGTCGATCTCTCCGGATCCGATCTTTCTGGTGCCCAGCTTGGTAAGACGCGGATGATCCGCTGCAAATTGCGGGGTACCAACCTGACGGGAGCCGATCTGAGTGGCGCCGAATTAGCAGGTGCCGATCTGAGTGATTCCTGTCTGGAGGGGGTACAGGCCGAGGGAACTGGTTTCGGAATGGCCAGTATGCAACGGGTGCGGTTCTTCGGAGCGGAAATGGACCATGCCACGTTCAGCAAGTCGGACCTGAGCGATAGTGACTTGCGCTGTGCCAAACTTCGGCAGGCGCGACTGCATGAATCCGACTTGACCCGAGTCGATCTTTCCCGGGCCGACCTGACTGGCGCTAATCTGGAGGGCGCCGATGTGCAGGGAGCCGACTTCATGGATGCCATCCTCTGCGCCGCTCGACTTTCCGGCCTGACCCACTACGAGTCCGCACATTGGATCGGAGTTGACATCCGGGACATCCACTTTACCGGCGCCTACCTGATGCGCCGTTTTGTCCTGGACCAGAACTTTCTCGAAGAATTCAGGACTCGAGGCCGACTTGCCTCACTGACCTACCAGCTTTGGTGGATCACCAGCGACTGCGGACGGAGTCTGTTCCGCTGGGGTCTGTGGACGGCCGCTATCGTCCTATTCTTTGCCTGGCTCTACACCCTGGTCGGCATCGACTACGGATCCCATCCAACTTTGCTGTCTCCGCTCTACTACAGCGTCGTAACTCTCACTACGCTTGGCTATGGAGATGTGGTCCCGAAGACTGCAACAGCCCAGATCCTGGCCATGTTCGAGGTCATCACGGGCTACATCATGCTGGGTGGTCTACTCTCAATCTTCGCCAATCGTATGGCCCGCCGCGCCGATTGATATTGTCATGCTTGAATTCTTTCGAAGAAGTCAGCGGGATTCGCGTGAGGCCCTTGCGGGTGTGCTGAGTAAGACAGAGATTCCTACCTTCCCATCCGCCCTCATGGCCATCCTGGAGAGCATTCGCAATCCCGACAACTCCATGGACAAGGTAGCAGAACAGACCCTGGCCGATCCCGGACTGGTGTTGCGTGTTCTGAAGATCGTCAATTCAGCTGCTTACGGTCTCCGGCGGTCTGTGGACAGCATGCAGCATGCCTGTTCCCTGATGGGGCGTTCCCACTTGGAGTCGCTGGTTCTGTCACTTGCGATTCGGGAAGTCCTACCAGATTCTCCATCCCCTGGCTTTGAAGCAAGGCGTTTCTGGACGACGGCATTCCGCCGAGCCAGCCTTGCGCGCCTGCTGGCTGCGAGGTTCAATCCCAGCAGGCAGGCGGAGTGTTTTACCGCCGGTCTGCTGCTCGACATGGCTGTTCCCTTGCTGGCTCGGGTACAGGCCCCGGACTATGGCCAGATCCTGGAACACTGGCATTCGGATCCGGAGTCAAATCTGGCAGAGTTGGAAAACGAATCTTTCGGCTGGACACATGCCCAATTGGGCGCGGCTCTGGGCTGCTCCTGGCACCTACCCGAGTACCTTGTTTCCGCAATCGAGGAACACCATGACCACGCATCTGGGTTGGAGTTGGGACTGCCCGTGGATCTGGTTTCGTACCTCCGAGAGGACGATGAGGATCCAGGAACCGAGACCGTGATCGAATCTCTGGAGGTAGTCTGTGGAGTCTCACTCGAAGACGCCGAGCAAACGATCGTGGATGCCTTTGATCAAGCCAGGGAACTCTCCCACCACTTCAATTAGAGGGAACGTCGGAGTCGGCTGCAGGGATGATTCGTCCGAAATGCTGCCCCGAATGCTCTCCGTGTCTCCAGACTCCTACATAGCTCTTGTCGTAAAAAAGCACACGCGCCGTGAAGGTTCCTAGTCCTGGAATCGTAACGTCCGTCAGCGTCAGAATCGGAGTGTCACCTGCCCACTTCATCCCGACCGGAACGGGTACGGTAACGTCGTGACTTCCATATTGAATACGCGCTTGAAATACCCAATAATCACCCGCCAGCTTCGACACCTTGGTGATGTGGTACCGTTCCTTTCTTGGCCCGCCGTCCGCACCGTTGACCGTGAAAAAGCCCTCCAGGATGACCCCTGACATCGACTTCTGGAACTGCTGTTCAAGAGCCTCCTGCGCGGCCAGATCGGCTTCGGGCTCGCTGGCGCCAGCGCAACCAAAGAGCACCTGAATCAACAAGAGTAGGACAACCCAGTAATAGAACATCGGCAACTCCTTCCTCTTCGGGGATCACTCAGACAGATTCCTTGTGATCCGCGTTCTCATCTTCCTGCTTTCACTCAAGCCTGTCGTCCGGCTTGACCAGGTCCTTGGCTCCTGTCCCCATTCCAAGAAGTCGCAACCCCGAAAGCCTGAATGCTTCTGTTATAGCTTATAGGGAATTACTCCTGTCCGGTTGAACTATTGAGATATCGTGATAACATAATTATAATCAATCAGTTAAAAGGAGAATAGACTAGAAGCGACTTCAACTGAGACTTCCGCCGTTGCTCAACTGGTGGGGGTTCGTTTCGACCCTGTCATGGGAAAGGATGGGAAATGGGTCTCGTCAGACCAAGCGAGGTCAATCCCAACGGGATTGCGTATTGTTCGACCGGACACAATGTTTACATTTTAGACCGATGACATGGTTTACACCTTTAACCTTTCCAGAATGGAGTTTCGGACGGCTCGGAGGGCGAGCCCGGAGAGCCGTCCGAAACTCAACGACCGCGTTCTCTCTTCCATCGCCTGGCTTCCGCCGGTGTGAGGATGCGGCTGCGGGCCTCCTCGAAGATGGCCAAGGGGATGTGGGTGAAAAAGAGCCGAGACCACCCCGGCTCCAGGGGCTGCAACCCGACGGGCTGAGAGGCCAGGGCTTCCCCCAGGAAGACCGCCTCCCCCGCCCAGTAGAACTCGCCGTGTTTCTGCACCTTTCGCACCGTCCACGAATCCGGATAACTCACCGGGGGCAAGTAGGGCGGCCGGCGACGAGTCGAAGGCGTATAGAATCCAGACGGAGGCTTCAAACCCAGCGAGTCGTGGGGACGCGCTTCGTTGTACTCGCGACGAAAACGCTCCAGCGCCCGCTGTTGGGAATGCCAAGTCGACTGCGGGGGCGTGGCCGCCTCCTCCTTCAAGGTTCGATGCATGCGCTCGTGAGCCCCGTTGTCCTGGGGTTTGCCCGGGCGGATGCGCTCCGGGGTAATCCCCAGACGCAGAAACCACGTCGAGAGGCGGCTCAGCCCACCCACGCCGCGACTGGCGAAGGGAGTGCCGTTGTCGCTGCGGATCACCTGAGGAAGGCCGTAGCGGTCGAAGGCTCTGTGAAAGACCTTCTGAACGACAAGCAGTCCCGTGCCGGCCACCAGGCGACAGTCGATCAGATAGCGGGAGTACTGGTCCAGAATGGTCAGCGGATCGTAGCGGGTCCCATCCCCCGTGCAAAACCATCCCTTGAAATCGACGCTCCAGACGTCGTTGGCCTCCACGGCCCGACGCAACGGAGACAGGTAGGGCGGGGAGCGACGGCGACGGCGCTGCGGCCGATTCAGACCGGCTCGGCCAAGAATCTCCCCGATGGTGCTCGCCGCCGGCGGCTTCTCTCCGGCCTGCTCGAGCCTCCAGCGAATCTTGCGCGGCCCCCAACGGGGGTGCTGCTGACGCAGCTGCACAATCTGCTCCCGAACCCTCCCGCTGACCGAGCTCGCCGGACGATGCGGCGCCCGCGAACGATCCTCCAGACCCTCGAGGCCCTCGGCCTGAAACCGTCGGTACCACTTGTAGCCGATCACCCGACTGATCCCGTAGCGCCGACACAGCTCGGAGACGCTCTCCAGACCTTCTTCGACTTCCAACACAAAACGCACTCTTTGCTTCATGACACTGGCTTCTTTCCACGGCATCCTTTCTTAATACCGCATGCATCTGTAAACCATGTGTCCGGTCCGTTTTGTAAATCATGTTCCCGGTTCGTACCGGATTCCAGCCCAGGGTTTCCGAACCCTGGGTAAGAGAGTTAACCCCTTAATAATCAACCCATGCTTTCCCTTGGAATTCGAGTTCCTAGCCGGTAGAATATCCACTCTCCTCAAAGATCTTCGTTTCCTCCGGAGGCCAGGTCCATGAAACTGGGAGTCAACTCGCTGTTCCTGCTTCCTCTCGACTTCGATGAGGGCCTCAGGTTCGCTCAGAACCTCGGTGCGAAAATGATCGAGATTGCGACCCTGGGCGAGCGCAGCCGTAAGTACTGTGATCTCGAAAAACTGCTCGATGACAAGGACGCGCGGCAGCGTTGGCTTGACGCATTCCAGGACCACAGTCTCGTAATCAGCGCGTTGACGGCCCATGGATCACCCTTGTCTCCCAACCGGGAAGCAGAAGAGAGCTGGCTGCGGCATTTCCGCCAGGTGTGCAAGCTCGCCGAGGCCGTCAAAGTCGACCGCCTCACCCTCAACGCTGGCACCCCGGAGGGCGCGCCCGGAGACAAGACCCCCTGTTGGATTGTCGATCCCTACAGCGGAGCCAACCGCGCCGTCCTGCGCTGGCAGTGGGAAGAGCGGGTGATCCCCGCCTGGAGGGAGTACGGCAAGATCGCCCAGGACCACGGCTGCAAGCTGGCGATCGAACCCTGGATCGGCAACATCGTCTACTCCCCCCTGACCCTCTGGAAGCTTCGCGAGGCGATCGGTCCCATCATCGGCTGCAATCTCGACCCCTCCCATCTCTTCATCCAGCAGATTGACTTGCTGGAGACCATCCGCTTCCTGGGAGACGCACTGTTTCATGTTCACATGAAGGACGTGCGCATCGATCAGCGCAACCTCAGGTTGCTCGGCACTCTGGACACAACCGCCCCCATGGCCAGGCCGCAGGATCGGCCTTGGACATTCGGCCTGGTTGGCTGGGGTCACGATGAGAAATTCTGGCGGGATTTCATCACGAACCTGCGGTTCATCGGGTATGAGGGTGCCCTCTCGGTCGAAATGGAAGTCGACTACATCGGTGTCCTCGACGGGTTGAAGAAGGCATTCGACTATCTGCGACCGTTGGTGATGGATGCCGCCCCTACGCCCGGCACGAAATGGTATGAGGAAGCCGGCCTCTACGACCTTGTCGAGGACTAAGTAAAATCGGTCTATATACAGACAGCCTGCCGCAGCCTTTCACCGATGCCCTGGACTGGGTTGTAGAGCAGGGCTTCGGACACGGGGAAAAGTGGTGGCGTGACTTCGTGAGCGCCCTGCGGGTAGTGGGTTAGGATGGCACGTTGAGCATCGAGCACGAGGACATGATGATGAGCTCGGCTGAAGGCATCATCAAGAGCGTCGAATTCCTCGAGCCGATTGTGCTGAAAACCCCAGCTGAAGGGTCTCCGCACTGGGTCTCGCGGCCGGAATGAGGGAGTTTGGGATGCACTCCGTCGCCGATCGTCTGGGCGAACTGCTGGACAAGAATGATCTTCTTTTTGGTGTGATCTGCCGAGACGTCACACTCACCGACATCGAGCTGATGGCGCAGGAGGGGTATCACATCGTCTGGATCGACATCGAGCACAGTCCACAATCTTCAGAGGAGGCCATTCAACTCAGTCGTACGATTACCCATCTGGGCATGGTCCCGCTGGTGCGCATTCGCGAGCTGTCACGAACCAACGTGCAGCCTCTGCTGGACGGAGGCGTGCAGGTGATCGTCTTGCCGGATGTGCGAAGTGCGACGCAGGCCGCCGAGTTTGTGCAACTGGGCAAATATCCTCCAGCCGGACAACGCGGCTTCTCCTCTACGGCCGGCGGCATCGGCTTCCAGCTCCTTGGTGATCAGGAAAAGGTGCTTCGCCAAGCCAACAGCGCGACACATCTGATGGTCCTTTTCGAGAGCGATGAGGGCTTTGAAGATCTAGACAATATCCTCGAGGTCGAGGGAATCGACATGGTCGGTGTAGGTCCCAATGACTGGTCCGTCGGCCTGGGGATTTTTGGAGACGACGCCAAGACAAACCTCACTCCCAAAATCGAACGGGTGCTGACTCGAGCAGCTAGCGCCGGGAAGATAGTCGTGATGGGCGCCGGTAGTGCCCAACAGGCCGAGTACTATCGCCAACTGGGTGTCCGGGTGTTTTTCGTGGGCGTAGATGTAGCGATGAGACGCGGGATCCTGGCGCAGTCGCTGCGTAGCTTCAAGGATGCGCTTCGAGACTGATCTTTCAAACTGGAGGGATTATATGTCGGTGCAACTCGAATTCGTTGGCCACGCCTGTTTCCGCATCTGGGAAGGTGGACGCCCTACCCTTGTCATGGACCCCTTCAGTCATGAGAAATGCGACCTGGAGGACGACGGCTTTCGGCTCGAAGCGGACACGGTCATCGTGAGCTCACTCACCGACCCGGCACATGACAATGTTCGCCTGGTCAACGGTAGTCCACAGGTGATCAATGCTCTGGATGTGGCCACGGGCAAGACCAGGGAGACGATCAACGGCGAACCGATCCATGCGATTCCGGCAGCGGAGATACCCGACCATCCCGAGGGCACCGACGATAACGCTCTGTATGCCTTCAAGGCTGGCGGCCTGTGGTTTGGTCATCTCGGCGATCTGGGGTTCGGTCTCAGCAACGAGGAGATGCAGCCCTGGGTCGGTCACTGTGATGTGATGTTGGTCATCACGGGTCAAAAGTATACGGTCAAGTATCCGGAGCTGGACCGCATGATCGACTTCATCAAGCCTACCTGGGTGGTCCCCATGCACTATTACCTGCCTCCACTCGGTGGGGCTCACGGTGGAGGCATGGACCCGGTCGATGAGTTTCTGAACCGCCGCTCGCGGGACCCGGTGATCATCGCGCGGCATCACACCGTGACCTTTCCCATGACAAAGTCACACGATGGTCGTCCCACCATCGTGGTGCTCGAATCCTCGGGGTACAACCCCACGGGTGGGTTTCCAGAATTTCAGGTGGGGCGTGCTTGATTGCACAATCCCACGCCACTCAACAGCTATGACTGAGGTGAAATCGAACGTTGGACAGTCGAGAATTTCCGAAGGCTGGGATCGCTATTCCCTACTCGAGTCCTTGATCAACCGGCGCTCACGCCGCTTCGCCAAGGCCATGGAACTCGATGGGGGCCCGCTGACCCATGCCAGTCAACAGCCGACGCAGCCACTGACAATCGAAGAGGAGGCAGCACTCGCATTCTCTGCCTGCGGTATCACCGGTCCTGTACTGGCTGAATTGCCTTTTCAGAGTGGCAAGGAACCCGAATCGGGTAGCGGCAACATCATGACCCACCTGGTCGGACGCACCGTGGCCAGCGGCGATGCGGTCCATTCCGGGATCGTGTTCCTGATCAATGACGATGGGGTGTGGATGCTGAAGCGGCCCCAAGATTTCCCTCGGGGGCAGATCGCAGAGCTGGCCCACAGCGCACGTGAGCACGAGTTCGTCGAGCTGTTCCAGAAAAGCCGAGTCCAGATTGCAGATCGGCGCCTGGACATTCCGCGTGAACTTCCCTTCGTACCCGCCTTCAACAAATGGTCGGCGAACTTACCGGGAACCAGTTACTTCCTACCGGTAGGCGAACTAAGCGCCTTCTATATCAACGTCCTGCTGACTGCCTTCAGCGAGGAATTCTCCTATTTCCTACTGGATGACCACAATCGCTTCAAGCCGGCTGGGATTGGAAGGTTCGCCCGCTCCAAAGGGGGACACCTCTATGACGATGTGAAGCTGGGACGCGTCGCCACTGTCACCCTGCTCGAAACCTGGCTCTATGAATTCGCTGCACTGGAACAGGGGCAGATGCTTCAGAACCTGGGCCTGATGAGTCAAGCACTCGGTCTAGGCGGTTTCGTCCACTTCGCGGCTCACCCATTCATCTGGATGCAGACGCTGGGCTTTCGAATGGAGGACATCCCCTCATCCCGAATCATCGGCGCCGGTCTCTTAATGAAGACCCTGCTCAGACTCCTCGGACAGGAGCTGCCGGTACCAACTGCGGTAGGACTGGTGCGCAACGATGAAGTGTTGATAAAACCCTACTGTCCACCCTACTACCGTTCGATGGAAGAAGCGGTCCTGGCCTTCGTGGAATACAAGTTTGCCGAGGGAAAGGGCACTTTCCGTGACGGAGGGAAGTCGACGGCCTGGAGGGATGGCGCCGCCGTCCAGGCGGACATCCCCCGCTACTCCGATGAGGCCATTGCCGCCACGATCGCGTATTGTGAGTACATCTACGATCGCTACGGCCGTTTCCCGGCCAACAGCGGACCCTTCCGCACGGTTCTCGCCTACCAGGCACACCATCTGGACCTGGAGTTCTACGACCGATTCTATAAGCCCGGCGCCTACAGCGAGACCCAGTCAACGGGACGGCGGGATTAAGCTGAAACTTCATTTGCAGAAGTAGCTTTGGCCTCCAGGCCGAAGTCTTATTCTTCTGAGCCTTTGGCTCGGACGGCGGCCTGGAGACCACCGCTACGCCTTAACCCGCATTTCTCATCGCCGGTCTACTACGTCGCCGCAATCATCCGCCCTGGCTGTGTTTCGCTCGGTCGGCCTCCTCGACGTACTGTACAAGTACGACTGCGGAGGCCTCGGTCGCAAGCCTTGCCAGGACGGCCCTTGCGACGCCTCGCTACAACAGGCGATGAGAAATGCGGGTTAACCCCGACTGGAGTCGCTTTCTTGAATGGGGATTCTGCTCGTAAGTAGTCCTACTTCTCGGCCTACCCAGAGACCCTAACATTACCTCGGTGAGGCCCCCTCGTCACTTCGATTGTCCCGAATCACAGTCATCGCCGAGGCGATCATTCCGGCCATGTCAGACAGATTGGAGGGAATAATCAGAGAATTATTCGTCTTGGCCAGATTGCCGAACTCCTTGATGTACTGCTCCGCAACGCGCAAATTAACCGCGTCCATGCCCCCCTGTTCGTTGATTGCGGAGGCAATCTCTCGAATCCCCTTCGCAGTGGCCTCGGCTACCTTTTCGATCTCTGACGCCTGCCCCACAGCTTCATTGATTCGGCGCTCCCTCTCGCCCTCGGAGCGCTTGATCAGCTCCTGCTTATCCCCTTCGGCTACGTTGATCTTGGCCTGCTTTGCACCTTCTGATTCGGCGATCACGGCGCGCTTCTCACGCTCGGCTCGCATCTGCTTTTCCATCGCGTCCTTGATACTCTGCGGCGGAATGATGTTCTTGACTTCATAGCGGGTGACCTTAACGCCCCAGGGATCGGAGGCCTTGTCCACTGCGTCAACGATCGCGGAATTGATCGTATCCCGCTCCTCGAAGGTCCGGTCCAGCTCCAGCTTACCGATAACGCTCCTCATGGTTGTCTGCGCCAGTTGCGTGGAAGCGAATTGATAATTATTGATTCCATAGGACGCTCTTCCGGCGTCAATGACCTGAAGATAGAGAATCCCGTCGACTTCCACCGAGATGTTGTCCTGGGTGATGCAAGTCTGAGGCGGCACGTCTACAGCCTGCTCTTTCAGTGTGTGTTTGTAGGCAACGCGGTCCAGGAATGGCAACAGAACGTGGAACCCAGCCTCGAGAGTGGCTCGGTACTTGCCCAGCCGCTCCACGATGAAGGCAGACCTCTGCGGAACGATTCGAATGGTTTTGAAAAATGCAACCAGAGCAACTGCGACGAGACCGAAAAGAATAAACGTACCGGTATCCATAGTGACCTCCTTACAACGTTCTGACCTTCAACGTAAGATTCTCTTTGTCAACGATTTCGACCGCTGATCCTACCGCAATTGTTTCATCGGCCTCGGCACCCCAATAAGTGCCGCGAAAATCGACCTTGCCTGCCTTGTTGGGTTGAATCTCTCGAGTCACGAGCGCCCGTTTGCCGACGAACTCTTGCAGTATGTCGTCGTCACCAACCGGTTCATCCCTGTTGAAGAGCGTCTTGAACCTGCTGCGGAAAAAGAGCAAGCAGACAACCGAGAAGACGACGAAGATACCCAGCTGCAAGTTCAAGGGGATCTCTACAATCAAACCGATGAGCGCAACCAGCCAGGCACCGATTGCAAAGAACCCCAGAATCAATCCGGGACTCGCGAACTCCAGCAACAGCAGGATGAGTCCCAAAGCAAACCAGACAAGCGGCGGACTCAACCATTGCGGAAGGTCTTCCATCATTCATCCTCCATCCAACTCGCAAAACTCTTGCGAAGTTGGCTGATCGTGTTCTAGCTCGAACCGAAGAGTCACGCTGGAATGTGCGGCTGCGCTATCGACGCCTCTAGTGGTCAGCGTACGCAGAGAGTATCACACAAGCACGGCTCCCATGAGACCGGAAAAGAAAGAGGCGCCTTTCACCCATTGATCCTCAGGCTCTGACCCGCAATCCGACCGAGTTTGGTAGGGAGCGGAATGAAGGGGACAGGCTTCGCCTCACTTTGCCAAGACAACTCGGGGCCACAGATACGGTAGAGCCTGCTTTCCTCCCCACGGAAAAGCCGCCCACGCGAGACCGCTTTCGCTGATGTTGGCCCCCACACGTGCGTCTTTCTTATCACCGTCATAGACGACAACGTTCATGCCTATGGTAGCTCCTGGCCTGGGCTGTGCCGGCATGACGAGCCAGGGGATGGAAAACTCAAGCGCATAGCCGGTAGCGGTCTTGCGTGAGGCCACGTTCATCCCCGGCGCGGTCTTCTCCATCAGACCTTGATCCGCGTCGGCATCTCGAAAACCGCGTGCTCGGAAGCCTTCCGTCGTGCAGGGAAAAGCCGCGGCTTGAATCACACTGGAGGTATCCCGACTGCTTCCAGAGGGATCGACGGTGATGCCCACGGCGTCCGAGCGGAGCTGAGCGCGGATATCATCCGGTGCGATGTTGCAAACCACGACATCGTCTCGAACCTCGATTCCAATGTATAGGTTCTCCTGGTCGTAGCCAACGTGAAAGGAGGCACTTGCGTCCGCTGGGTCCGTCGGCTCCTTTCGCCACCAAAGGTCTTTGTGCGTGATAGCGCCTCTCGCGAATCCCCTCATATCCGATAGCTCACCGTCGACAACAGGTGCTCGACGGAGTCGCGGTATCTCAAGCGTCGGAAGCACGTAGACTTCGGCCGTGTCCGAGCTTCGGTAGGCACCCGAGATGACTTCCAACTCCAGGGGGAAGCGAGTGGATTGGCGATTCTCTGAAAGCACCTCCGAGGTCACTTCCAACTCGAAGGGCACCGAAGTGCTGGACTGTGGGGCGACTGCGAAACTGAGCTCGCCCCGTGCACTGATGCCCTTTTGGGATGGATCGAGCCGCAATCGTATTTCTCCCGACGCTGGATCGGCGCTGCGATTGATGACGTTCACGCTGATGGGGTTGGAACGACCGATCGTCAGCGGCAGCCGCGTCGGCAAGGACTCGATGACCCACTCGGTGTGGGTATGCCGAGCAAACTCTCGATAACCCGCGACATCGTAGGTGGGCTGGAAGCGAACCTGAACAGCCGCCACGGCTCTGAGCCAGGTATAGTTGCGGCCCGCAACCGAACGACCCCGCTGCTCCCCAGTATAGCTCGCATGAATCTGGGTGTTTCTATCGATGGTGACGCCCTCCTGAGCCCGGATGCTAAAGGTCGCCTTGGCTTCTCCCCCCGGCCTCAGGATGCCGAAAGTATTGTCGTCCCTGGAATCGACGCTCCAGGCATCCGTGGGTTCGAGAGAGATCTTGACCTTTTCCAGGGGCTCCGTCGTGTTGTTGATCAGCGTCACGACAGTGGCCACATCGACGCCAACACTCGCCTCGAAGCTGGCCGGCACGATCTCGAAGCGGATCCCAGGCGGCGACGCTCCTGCCGGCAGAAGCGCTCCCTCGAGAAGGTGCGTCTCCACGTCCGGAATGGGAACCAGTGAGCGGACAAGCATGAAAGTCTCGGGTCGTGCTTCCTCAACCGGTATCTTCACGAACTGGTCGAAACCCTGCGAGCGGTACTTGGAGAAAGCCAATGCCTTCAAATCGGCATAGCGCATGTTCGCTTTGGGAGAGTAGGCATCCGAATCGACAGAAACCGTAGTCGATGCATTCTTTCCTCGGGAGTAGTAGAGCTTGAGCGGTTGGAAAGGCTCGAGATGCTCTTCTGCAAAGAGCTCTGGGCAGAAGCTTGAGTCTGCTGCCTTGTCGAAGGCGATGGTTGCAGCGCGCGCTGCCATCTGATGTTGCCCGTGTGTACCGGGGCCCGGCCACATCGTCACAATCACCTCCGGACGCTGCAGGCGGACATAACGGACGACGTCACAGACGTAGGAATCTCCCCATTTTCTCGCCGTCTCTTCCGCGGAGAGGGTGAAATAGAAGTCGCGGAGACCCAGAAACTGAGGGGATCGCACCCCCACCAGCTCGAGGGCGCGCCGTTCCTCTTCGGCACGAATGAGCCCCAGGGCTCTCCCCGACTCCGGCCCGGTGGCGTTTCCTCCACCCTCCCCGCCCGTAGCAGTTATGACCGTGGCACGGAAACCCTCGTCGAGCAGGTAGCGGGCAAACGTGGCCATGATGCCCGTATCGTCGTCGGGATGTGCACCAACGAACATGAGGTCGACGTCGACCAGATCGAGCCCAGTTTGGGCCATTCCCGCAGGTGTGATGACGGCTAAGCAAATCAGTACGGAAAGGACGGGAATGAAATTCAACAAGGCTGTCTTGATGGGAGATCCACCCCGATAACGCGATTCCATCTGCCAATTGTCGCCGAATTCCGCCTGGGTTGACAGTACCCTCACTGAACCCAGACAGGCGATAACTAGAGACCCTTGGTCGAGAAAAAGTTCACAGCCTGGTCAAGTTTGCGAAGAAGTTCCCCGTGCCTTTGCCCGCGCCCGTGCCCTTGCCCTGCGTCTTCCCACAATCGTTGGGCCTGGATGAGAAAGAGGAACTCGGGCAGGGGCGCGGGCAAAGGCACGGGCAAGGGTAAGAAAAGGACTCAGCACATACCAGTGTCCTCGGCGGTACGAGGTTGCTCGCTACTTCTGGCTAGAAGGGAGGTCCCTGGTGGCACCGACGCCTCACCTGGGCAAAGACCAGATCACAGCCTTGGTGTAGGAATTCTTCAGAGCGACACCCTTGTCACCCCAGGAGTCTTGTTCGCCATAGACCTAGGCGTGGCTTAGCCGTACATGGCCATGAACTCACCGTATTTCTCGTCCTTGGCTTCGATGTGGGTTTCCACCAACTGACCGCTGATGCTGTCCACCACCGTACGGGCTGGACGCTTGCCGGCCGGCAATTCGATCAGCTGTACCAAGCCGTCGACCACATCCTGGGGATTGGGCTTCTGGCTTTCAAACAGGGCCTGAAAGCCTTCGCCCAGGCCCTCCATGGTCTCGGCCGCGCCTGGATAACCCGGCATGACCTTGTCAGCATTGTCGGGCTGAATGATCTTGCCGTAGATCTCGGTGGGGTAGGCTCCCGGCTCCAGCACCACCGACTCGACTCCTGAACCCTGCAAGCTGGAGTTGTAGTCGTCCGACAGCACTTCGAGAGCGGCCTTGGAGGCGCAATAGATGCCCATGTAGGGAAAGGCGAACTGGGCCACGATGCTGGAGATGTTGACGATCAGGCCGGCCTTTTTCTCGCGAAGGTGGGGCAACACGGCATTGCTGACACGCATGGGGCCAAAGGTGTTGACGTCGAAGAGTTGCTTGGCCTGCTCGATGGTATAGGCTTCTTGCACACCCATGTAGGCGATGCCGGCGTTGTTGACAACTACGTCCAGGCCGCCCGTCTTGTCGATCGCTTCTGCCACGCCTCTGTCAACCGAGGCATTGTCGGCGACGTCGAGCTCAACCACGAAGACTTTGGCGTTGTTGTTTTTCGCCCAGCCTTCAAGGGACCTGGCGGCCTCGGCGTTTTTGCCGTTCACGCCCCGCATGGACGCCACGATGGTGTGGCCCTTAGCGGCCAGAGTTTCCACAGCAGTTCGACCGAAGCCAGTGCTGGTGCCAGTGATCAAGATGTTCATAACGGCTCCTTTCAGTTGGTGACGATTATATTCATTCTGCCCGTGGAATCAGAACCGTAGCATCCGGAGTGGTAGCGCTCAAGGCGAACGCCCAGCCACAGGGAAATAGTGGATGGACACCGATCGCAGAACCGGTGAGCTCGCCGAGCCAGGGCTGACGAGAGTTGCCTTGTACTGGATCCAGCGCGCCTCCACCCCTTCCTGCGCCAGACTGCTCCCGGAGGTGGTATAGAAGCTCTGGGGCCCACTCGGTCCCGTCCAGGGAACCGAGGCCAGAGCCTCTTTCGATTCGGCCCAGCGGACCTGAAACTCCAGCCCGGTCTCGAAGGGTCTGCTTCCCTCCCAGCTGATGCTCTCCAGGCGAGCCTTCGATCCCGCGTCGAAGGGCGGTGAGAGGTAGTCGTAGCGATCCCCCCGATTGTAGATGTGGCCTGCGTCGGAGGTCAGTTGATGCGGACCCAGACCCGGCAGGAGGGTCCTGCGCTCGGTCGAGAATCCAGCGTCGCTTCCCCAATACAAGAAGGAATCGTTTCGGTGCTTGCCCTCTTTGGAGTGACAGGCAAAAAAGATGTCGGCGTGACCGTTCCTGTCGAAGTCGTTGACGTAGACGCCTGAGGCCGAGTTGGTGGGCAACTGGGTCGCCCGGGAGGCATCGAACCCGGAGCTACCGTTCCAGTAGATGGTGGAAGGATGGCTCCGGGTGTAGCCGGCGTGGTAGCTGGTCAGGACCATGTCGAGCAGACCGTTGTTGTTCAAGTCCGCCACAGCCACGTCGGCGTTTCCCACCGAAGGAAGGACCGTCCTACGGGACACATCATACCCGTTGCTTCCACCCCAGTAAACGAAAGTGTCTCCTTGAGGAGATCCCCCAAAAGATTGGGCCTTGTCAGGGGCGGGATCGGCGTCGAACAGGTTGGGGACGATGACCTCCAGAAAACCGTCTCCATTGAGATCTGCCACCTCGACGGAAACGGAGGCTCTTGCGGGTAGGGCAGTGGTGCGGTCTTTGTCAAAACCCAAAGCGCCGTTCCAGTAGATGACGACCTGGTTGTCGGTCGTGCTGAAGATGATATCCAGCCAATCGTCGCGGTTGAGATCTCCGAGGGCGTGACCTCGGATACCGCCCACCTGGGACACGAACCGGTTCTCGCTGGAGAATCCGGAGGGGCCACCCCAGTAGAGCTCGGCCGATGAGGCTCTACCGGGTGCAAACAGGCCCAGAGAAATGTCCAGGTAGCCGTCTCGGTTGAAATCGGCGGCCCGGGTCCCGAAGACTGGCACGTCCCCTAGACTGATGCGGTTGCGGGATGAGTACCTCCCACGATAGCCCCAGTAGATTCCAGCGCCATTTCGGTCGTCGGGGATTGCCCCGAAGAGCAGGTCCACGTGACCGTCCTGGTTGAGATCGGCGCTAGTGCAGAAGCCGTAGCCGCTGGGCAATGACTTGCGTCGCTTGGCTTCGAACTCGCCCGCCTGGTCGCCCCAGTAGATATAGCTGGGAGTGGGCAGGTTGGTGTCGGAAGCGTTGATAAAGACCAGATCCGTCGCCCCGTCTCCATTCAAGTCACCCGTCTGGACCCCGGTGGCGTCCGAGGTAGGTAGTTCAGATCGCCTTTCGGTGCTGAAACCGTCCTCTCCTCCCCAGTAGAGGTAGGCCTTTGGCCTCTGGTATTGGGCCGCCCATCGCTGGGCAAAGACCAGGTCGGGGTACCCATCCTGATCCAGGTCCTCGACGGTGCAGCTGGTCGGGTTGTGGGTAGGCAACGCCGTACGCTTGTTGGGACGGTAGCCTTCGGTCGAGGCCCAATAGACATAGGATACGTTGCCTGAGCGGTTGGCAAAGACGAGGTCCGGTTGCCCATCCCGGTTGAGGTCGGAAGCCTCGACGTCGGAGGCTCCGACGGTGGGGAGCGCGGTCCTCGCGCCCACCGAGTAGCCCTGTCTGGATCCCCAGTAAACATAGGAGTTCACGGACACCGTATCGACGGTGTTGTACATGCCCAATTCTCTGGTTTTCAAGCGGTAGGCATTGGCCAGCACAATCTCCGGATAGGCGTCCCCATTCAGGTCGGCCACGGTCAAGGCTGACGTCCGGTCACCAGGCAGGTGGGTGCTGGGGCGCTCGCTATGGTCTCCGGAGGCCCCACCCCAGTAGATAAGCGCCCCGGCCTCCTCATCGGTGTTCCCCTCGTTGGCGAAGATCAGCTCGGGATACTCGTCTCCGTTCAAGTCCGCTATTCTCACGTCTCGACCATTGATGGTTCTGAGCACCATCCTGCGGTCGGGCGAGTAGCCTTCGGAAGATCCCCAATAGACGAGGGACTGGTTGGCGCGATCCACTGTGACGTGATAGCCAAGGCCACTGTTGGCGAATACGATGTCGGGATGGTCGTCCTGGTTCAGATCCCCCACGGCCACGGCTTGGGCACCCTGGGTGGGAAGTCCGGTCCGCCTGGAGGCGTCTAGACCCGTTTTGCCTCCCCAATAGATGTAGGAGTCCAGGTCGGTCCTGGTGCCATTGAAGTTGTTGGCGACGATCAGATCGGGGAAGCCGTCCTGATTGAGATCGGCCACGGCTCCATCGTTCCCGCCGTTTGTCGGGAGCTGCATCCGACGCTGGGACGAGAATCGGTCGCCTCCCCAGTAGATCAACAGGTCCGGCCTTTCGTTGGAATCGTGCTCGTTGGGAAGCACGAGGTCGATGCTGCCGTCGCCGTTCAAGTCACTGCGATTGATCAGTACCACTTCGCCGGTTGCGGTGACATAGGTGTTGGCGCCCCCGTCACTGAAACTTCCGCCGATCAGGTCCAGGAAACTCGACGTAGTCCAGGACCTGACATCGGCTGCTCCTGCTGGATCCGAGGCGAGCGAGAGAGCCAGCAGCGTCAGCACTGCCGTCGCTGTGAGCTTGGTCGAGACCCGATGGTGCAGAGAGGACATCAGTTCATCTCCGATCTGTCTTCCAAGCTGATAACCCACGTGCCCTTCATGCTGCCGTGGACCGCCGCCTTTCGTCGCAGCTCTGTTCGGGATCGACGAGGATTACCTGACGTCGACCTTGACCTGCTCGATCAGGAAACCCACAGGATCCGGTGATGCCGCGGTAGAACGTAGACGCAGATAGCTTAGGCCAGCGCTCTTGCTGTTCAGCCTGGAGAGGACGAAGGACCGCTCTCCATTCACCGTAACCTGGCAGTGGTTCTTGTCCAAGTCCCAGGAGAGCAGAAGCGCGTGCCAACGTCCTTTGACAATAGTAGGACCATCGCCCAGACGACCCTCCGGGCTCAGAGAGAGCCGAAAGCTCTCCAACTTCTCGGCGACCGGATCGGTGGGTTGGATGAAGCGGTCGGCCAACGCCAAGACTCCACCTGAGGAGCCTTCCGGAAGGAGGATCCTGAGAGACAGCTTGCCCCGCTTGCCCGCCGGGAAGTTCCAGACAGCCCCGTCGCCGCTCTTCTCGTCGGGTCGACGTACCCACAGCACTCTGGCTCCCGACCGCGTCGGGTGAGGCAGCAGCCCGGGACCCTGGACCCGGTTTCGCCAGTAGTAATCTACGGGGCCGAAGGGCTTGAAAACGTTCCAGCCGTCCAGACCTTGCGAGAAGTCATCTTCATGGTGGGTCGCCTCGATCCAAGTCGGATCGATTTTGACCAGGGCGATTCGACCCTGCCCCTGACCGGTGGCCAGGATGATCTTGCCGTCTCTCGCCAGCGTCGAGAAAGGATAGGCGGTTCCGCGGTCCCCTCGCTTGGGAGGAGGCTGATCCCGATGGGGATCCCGGAAGGCCTCACGGTATCCCTGCCAGCTTCGGCCCTCATCCCGGGAGATGGCGACGTGCAGGGCGTCGCGGGTAGTGTAGACCGGTGCACCATCCACCCGGGACGGGTTCTCACAGTTGTTCCAGAAGAGCACCAGTCTGCTATCCGACAAACGCAGCAGGTTGGCCGGCGAATTGGAAGAAATGAAGCGCGTGGGTGTGGCCTCTGACCACCTGGCTCCATCTGGTGAGAAGGACTCGTAGAGCAATCCGGTCTGGGTTCGGATCAGCATCCAGGCACGACCATCCTGCAGTTGGGCAATGACGGGTTCGGTTGCGCCGTAGTTGCTTCCAATGTAGTCGGCACGGCAGGGGGAGGTGAGACGGGCTGGAGAGAGCTGCCAGGTTTTGCCACCGTCGTCAGAATAGTTGGTGGTGACTACGTGGGAACCGGTTGGAGGTTCCGAGCGAAGTCCGGGAACCCAGAACTGCTGGGGAAGAACGATCCGCCCACTCTTGAGCTGGATCACCCCGTTCAGTGCCCCGACGTACCCCTCGAAGATCCGCTTGGGTATCGACCACGTACTGCGTTGATGGCTGGTGGCGGCATGCCAGATATCGTAGAAGTAGTCCACGGTGGGACGTCGGCCGGTGCCCCGGCGCACCAGCAGAAAGGCGTGCAACTCGCCGCTCTGGTCCACCAGCACCACTGGGATACCGGCAGACTTCTTGAACTCGAACTCAACGCGAGGCTGGCTCCAGGTTTGCCCGTCGTCACTTGACCGGATCGAGGCGCAGTGCTCTCCCGAAACCATGTAGAGGATGCAGAGCTGACCGTCCGGAAGTTGCACCACCGCCTTGCTTGGGGGCGAAGCGTGGAGCAGCACAGGTGGCGCGACGATCTTGGTCTGCTGGCCCAGACAAGGAAGTACGACCGAGGCCGTCCAGGCGAGACGAAGGACAAGGAATCTTAGAGGGTCTGTGAGCATAGATGGGTCTGTTCTGCCTACTAGAGTTGGAGCCATTTGCCCGTGGGCACGAAGCGTTTGAGTTCTTCGAATCAATTGTGGACGATAGTCAATTCGTCAGCTTCGTCCTTCCATCGCCGGCCCAACCTTTCCGGCTTCACGGCCAGCGCCAGCGCCATGGCGGCCCAGCTCGTGCCGGACGCCGAAATCCACTGGTCAGGCCCGTAGGGGAATCCGCTTTCAAAATACGGCTGCAGCGGGAACGACCGCGTTTTCACGTGCCATGACCCATCCGGTGCCTGCGTCCGCAGAAGGTATCGCATGCCCTTCTGGTAGACCTCGTGCCCGACCTTCATGTTGCCGGCCAGGTGGAGTGCATAGAGGGCCTCGCCCGTGGCGTAGGCATCGCTACCCATGGTCGGGAGTTGTGACCAGCCGCCATCTTCACGCTGCGTGTCCACTAGACTAAGAGCCGACTTCCGGATAACGGCCTCGTCACCACCCGCCCACTTCAGCCCAAGCAGATGGAACGCCCGTTCCTGCGTCGTCACCGGCTTCGCGGACTCGAGCCACTCAGCGGCTCGGGCCAGACGCTTTTCCGTATCCCTATTCTCCGTCGGAGACGAATAGTGCCGCAGGGCTTTGATTACCATCGCCGTCGTGATGTAGGCGTGGTAGGTCAGCGGCGGACGGTTGCCGGTCGTCGCCCAGTGCCCGTCGGGCGACTGATGCAACTTCAGGTAGTGGACCAGCGAGTCGGTGTATTCATCCGCCGGTCTGTTGTTGGCAGCGAAGCCAAACATCTCATAACCCACACTGTTGGGACTGAAGGCGGCCATGTTCATTGTGCGTTCCGGGCTTCGTTCGAGCAGCTCCAAGGGAATCTGCGTCAGTTCCTTGGGAGCCGGAATCCCTCGCTCGCGAGCCAACGCAACCGCCGCCGAGGGCAGGTACTGGTTGTGACACGAGTTGCACCCCCCTTTTCTGACAAACTGCGGACTCTGCTTCTCGAGCAAGGCGATGGCCGTCTCCACTGCGTCCGGGATGGACTGCTCGCCGGAAGACAGCGGCACGTCGACGGCAACGCCTCCGCTCTTACGCTGCGCCTCTGAAACACCCAGCAAGCGGGCGACCTCGTTGTCGCCACGTTTGCCGGCGAGAGTCCGTGGAGTTTCGCCCTCCCCACTCACTTCGGAGTCCGCGCCCTTGTCAAGCAGCGTCTTCACGATCCCGGCCGGCATGGCCTCCGAATAAGCGGCCCACATCAAGGGCGAATAGCCGCGGTAATCCTGCCCATCCGCGTGTGCACCCTTCTCTAACAGGACATTGACAATGTCCTCTGCGCCCTGCTGGGCGGCTATGGCGAGAGCGGTCTGCTTGCGCTTCGTCTTCACGTTGACGTCGGCGACGTATTCGAGCAACAGGCGAACGGCTTCGGGGTTGCGGCTCCGCGCGGCATCCATCAGCGTCCCGGCCCCACTCCCACTGAGGGCTGTCGCGTCGGCCCCCTTGGCGAGTAAGAGTTTCATAGCCGCCACGTCACCGTCGCTTGCGGCTGCCATTAACGGTGTGCGTCCGTTCAGGGTCGCGAGGTTCGGATCGGCTCCTTCTTCGAGAAGCAGCCGCAAGACCGAGTGGCTGTCGCGTCGGCGGGAGGCGAGGTACAGTGGCGTGCTTCCGTCCTGCGTCTTGCCGTTGATGTGCGCGCCGTGTTTTAACAGCAGCCTCGTCTTTTCATCGCTCCGGACGGCCCAGTGCAGAGGCCTCCCTTCAAGACGATTCCTGACGTTCACGTCTGCGCCATTGTCGAGCAAGAGTTTGATCGTCTCGGTGTTCCCGAAGCCGGCGGCATGATGGAGCGGTGTCGAGTCGCTGTGGTCTTTCCCTTTCGCGAGTTCAGGGTCCTCGTGCAGGAGCCTCTTCACAGCCGCGGTATCCTGGCCCCGCACAGCCACGATCAGTGCCCTGAGCTTTGGATCGAGGGATTTCGGAGGATCCTGCGGTTCAAGCTTGATGTCACCCCATTCCGCGCCCTGGTCGATCCACGCGCGCAGGATTCCGATGTCCTCCGCCGCCAACGGACCGGTTGGCGGCATCTGCATTCCACCGTCTCCGCTCACCAGCCGTAGAATCAGTTTGCTCTCGGCGCTCTTACCGGCGATGATGACGGGGCCGTAGTCGCCACCCCGCAACGCGTTCTGCCGCTTGTCGAGGCGGAGGCCCGACTGTTGCTGCTTGGTGCCGTGGCAGGCGTGACACTTGGCGGCCAAGATTGGCTTCACTTGCTGATCGAAGTCCACTTGCATCTTCGCCGGGGGAGGCAACTCCGCGCCAAAGAGCGTCGTCATCGACACGCACAACCCCAACCCAAGCACCGCTCGGATTCCTCTCATGGCTTTCGTCCTTTCGGCTAGTGATTCGGGAGCTTCAGACTGTGCTCCTTGCAGCCGCAATTGTACACGCGAACGGGGAGATACGCACAATCGGTCGCTCACAGGCGCGGGAACTGCCGAGACCTGCCAGAATCCCAGATCGGCCTCCTTGCATCCGCAGCCTCCTTGTTCTAGTCTCCGCTGGTACACCCTTTGTACTTGCTGACGGGAGTCTTTCCGACATCGGAGCCGATTCAATGGATCGCTTTCAAGAGCTCGCTCAGCGCATTCGAGGTCCGCTTGCTCCCCTCTTCGTTCCCATGACGTCAGATGAGAAAGTGGATTATGAGGCGATGGCTCTCTACGTTCAGTGGTTGGTCAAGAACGGCGTAGGCCTGATGTGGCTTACTCGCGGCACGTCGGAGTACATGATTCTGGATGAACCCGAGTTGCTCAGGCTGACCGGAACCATCGCCGAAGCCAAGGGGTCGAAGGCAGTGCTCATCTCTTCCACATACATCTGGTCGACCCGGAGGTGCAGCCGCTATGTCCGGCTGGCGGCAGAACACGGAGCCGATGTGGTCAAGGTGGTCGTCGACTTCCGGTATTTCAACAGCGACTTCGACGAAGATAGTCTCTACCAACACTACCGGGACATCGCTGAGGCTACTGACGTACCCTTGTTTGCCTACACGGATGGACGTCCTGGCATGTCTTTTGACCTGGTGAGGCGGCTGGCGGCGATCCCACAGGTAATCGGCATGAAAAACGATACCGATGACTTCCACGCACACCGAATGTACTGCAAGGCGGGAGGAGAGCACTTCTTGCCGGTGACGGGAGGCTTTCTGGGCGAGTTTCTTTACGGCAGACACTTCGGTGCCAAGGCCTATGCCGATGTTCCCATCTTGATCGCGCCGCGGGAGTCACTGGCGGCCTATCAGGACCACCTGGAGGGTAAGGAGGAGAAGGTGGTCTCGTATATCGAAAAGTACGAGCGGCCGCTCGTGGAGCTGTTTAGGAAGAGCAAGACGGGCTTTCGTCCCTTTTTCCGTACCATCCTGTGGCTGATGGGACATTTCAAGACCAACATCGGCCGCAGACCCCACCGGGCGCTGGAGAAAGAGAAGATCCAGGCGATTCGGAAGTTCCTGGAAGACAGACAGATTCCCGTCGTCAGGTAGCCTCCCCAGCTGGGTTACCTCCGTTCAGTGCACACGAACGCCGCCGCTGGAGCCCCTGTACAAGAACTGCCGGATGTCCCGGATCCGGCTGATCTTCTCGATCTTTCCCGAGGGTAGCTTCATCAGGACATGGCGGAGGTTGTCCAGGCTTTCGCAATCGTCCCAGAGCGGTTGGAGCTGGCTGCCCACCTGGCGTATCTGGAGGGGGGCCGAAAGGCCGATTGCCGAGAACCAGCAAAGAAAGACCCAGGCCCAGGACCAGTCTCTGCGTGGATGGCGAGTCATGTCTGGAAGTCCTTTAATCAGCTGACAGTGCGGTTCTCAGCCAACTAAGATCCTCTGGAAGCGAATCCGCAAAAGCGTCACTGGAATCCCAACGATCAGAACCGGCCGCGAGATATGCAACAAGCTGGAATAGGGCACTTCGCTGGTGCTGGGAGAAAGCATCGTTGCCGCGAATCCGCACGATTTCCCGTATGGCAAACAATACCAGGCTTGTCAGTTCGAGATCGGGTTGCCCATCAACCTCGTTACGAATAATCTGTCCTAGGTAGGGCGCCAGGTAATATTGATACCCTAGAGGCTCCATCACAATTAGATCTTCAACATACCCTAACTGTCCGAAGTTGCCCTCAGGTTGAGATAATTCATTTGCGATCTCCGCGGCTGATTTTCCGAGAAATGATTCCAAGGCGTGCGCCTTATCTAACTCATCAAACCCATCGAACAGGACAAGAGTATTCTTGTTCGGCGGAGAGCCGAGTCCGAAACTGCTTTCGATCGTCTTAAGCAAACTCAGAGTCATGGTGAAGTCTCAGATTAGTCCGGCCCCTGGCTGGGAACCGGATCATTCGAGAAAGAAACTCTTCCTGAAGACTGGAGGTGCCGGCAAAAGAGGAACGCTCACGGTTTTCAACTTTCTAATCGAGGTCAATCCCAACGGGATTGCGTATTCCCAACTATAAGGGTTTCCGTACGTGTTTAGCGTCTCCCTTGCCCTTGCCCGCGCCCTTGCCCTTGCCTTCAAACTTGCCTTCGCCTGTGCCTTTGCCTTCCCTCTTGCCGTTTGCTTCGATCCCTGCGCCTGCGGCAAGGGGAAAGGTACAAGGAAACAGGGAAAGGCACAGGCAAGTTTAAAGGCGAGGCCAACGGCCAGGGTGAGACTCCTTGAAGCGCTAAACAGCGAAAAGCCCCATCCTTTGAGAGTCCCAGTGGGGTCTGTTTCACCCACAATAGAGTCTGAGATGAGAGGCTGTCAATTAGTTCACCGGCGGACGAAGCCCTGCCGCACTTCGGCTAGCTCTGGCAGGTCGTTGTCGGCTCCGTGCCAGATGGCCTGCAACTCGGCGTAGGTGTCTTGCGCCCCTTGGAAGTCGCCGGCCTTGGCCGCCGCCCGGGCCAACCCCAGCAATGACAAAGCTCTGCGCGGCGCACGGTCAAGCGCCTGCTCGAACTGCTCTCGCGCCTCTTCAGGCCGGTCCAACTCCAGCAGCATCTCGCCGAATAACTCGTGCGCCGGCTTGACCGGGTAGGGCGGACCGTAGCTCAGGCTCAACTCGTCTTCGGCAGCGACCGCAGACTGCATGACCTGCGTTGCGCCGGCAGCTTCCCCTTCCGCCAGTTGTACCAGCGCCTCCAACTCCAACAGCATCACGTCCCCGCCGCGCAAACGGCCGACGTAGGCCATCCCCCCGGCGCCCGATTCCTGCTCGGCTCGCTCACGCTCTTCGTCCAGGTAAGAACGTAACTTCGCCAGCAGCGTTTTGGCCGCCGCAAGATCGCGAGTCTTGACCCCACTCATCCCGCGGACGAACAGGTCCTTCGCCACCGCCTCCGTCCGCAAGCCCGAGGTATCGATTTGGATCGAATCAGCCTGCCATTGGCGGCTCTCGACGCGGTAGTGCGAGCGCAGAGCTACGAGGTGCCGCCGAATAACTTTCGAGCCGCTCTTCGCGGCATTCCCGTCGATGATGTCGAGCAGTTTGCGGGCCTCGCGATAACGCCCTTGCTGCAAGTAGGCATATTCAAGCCACCACAGTGAATGATACTCACGCTCATCAATGCCTAGTTTCTTGCGCTCGACGCGAGCTTCGCCGGCCTGCCAGGAATCCTCGTTCGACGCGACGGCTTCGTCCCACATGCCCAACGAAACGAAAACGTGGGACGGCATGTGCAGCGCGTGGGCAGCGGCCGGGGCGATCCTAGCGTAAACCCGCGCCGCCCGCAGGCCGATGGGAGCGTGGATCGGATCGTCGTAGGAGTGGATCAGATAGTGCGCGGCGCCGGGGTGGAGAGGGTTCTTGGCGAATACGTCCTCGGCAAGCGCCGCCGCACGCATATAGATGCGGAAGTCGCGCTCGTCGTGCGAGGTGCCGAGGGTGGCAAGGGCATGAAGGGAGGCGGCTTCGAGATCATCGGGATACTTCTCGGCAATCTGCCGAATGGCTTCCAGGTAGGCGAAGTCGCGCTCTTCCTTGGTGCCCTCGCCATAGAGCACCTCGACCGTGCGCAGGTAATCTTTCTCGCGCTCGCTGGGCGCCCTGGCCAGGCGCTCCTCGGGCGTCGGCGCCAGCCGCGCCAGCACCTTGCGGGCGGCCTTGGCGTCTTGCTGCTCCCAGAGAGGGTGGTTGTGCGTCAGCGCCTCGCCCCAATAGGCCATGGCGAAGTCAGGTTCGATTTGCTGTGCCTGCTGGAAAGCTTCGGCGGCATCTTCGAACTCGAAGCTGTGCAGCAGCAACGCACCCTGGATGAAGTGCTCCTGCGCCTCGGGTGAGCCGGAGGTGGGGAAATCTATCTTTCCCAGCTCAGACCCCGCCGGAGCCGAACGGTCTTGGCAGCCGAACGAGACGAGTCCCCCTAGGCAAACAAGAATCCAGATGACTGAGCGCGTTTGATGTTTCATAGCGGCGTTCCTCTCCAAGTTCCGCACCATCTCGCTGATCGGCAGACTTCCCTTGCGATCAAAGGCGGCATCCTGGATGCCCTCCCCTTTGGCCCAGGTCAAATTGGCTTGGCTGTAAAAGCCCCGGTCCGCCGCCATCTGACGCGGATAGCGACCGTAGACCTCTCGATGGGCTCCGAGCAAGGGTTGGAGCTGACCCACATCGGCCGGGTTTCCAGCCAGGACTTCACAGTTCAAGATCAGCGACGAGCGACCGCCGGTCAGAAAGATCTTGTGCCCATAGGTCGGTTCGCGCTGGCCTTTTTTGATGATGTCCGTATGCTCTTCAAAAATCGAAAAGACCTTCTCGGCGGCGGGCACGGTCTCGCCGCGCAGGACGCGTCGCTCCGTTTGATCGATGACCCGGGCCATCAGCTTCAGGTAATGCTCCAAGGAGACCAGCAGCGCCACGGTCAGCAGGTCGGCGGCCGGCAAATCGGCTTGCAAGGCCGTGAGGCCGTAGCCGTAGGTTTTGCGGGCGACCTTCAACAGATCGCGATAGGCGCGCTGGCGTTTGGCTCCTCGGCCGTTGGCGATCTGAAAAGCCCGCCGCTTGGCTCGTCGGCTGTGGTTGGTAAAGACCACCGCCGTCGACGCCTGGCCTTCGGCTTCGAGCGCGCCTTGTCGCTCCTTGAGCTGTCCCAGAAGCCGGCTCACCGTGCGCACCGCATCGTCGAGCAGGGCACTGTCGGTCGGATGATGAATGTCGCTCTCGACGGCGGTCGAATCGAGGCGGATGCGCTGGCCCTTTTCCAGTCCCTTCTGAGCGGCCCAGCCCACCAAGACGGTATTGATCTCTTTCCAGCTGGCTTCAGAGATCTTCGAGATATTGCGCTGCAGGGTGGACCTATTCGGCATCCAGCCCAGGGGGTGACGCACAAAACTGCGGAAGCTCTGGGAGTCGAGTAGGTGAAAGGCCAGCTGCTCGTAGCTGAAGCCGTGCAGCTGTTTGACGAGGGTCGCTCGTAGGACAAACTCGGCACTGAGTCCGCTGGCGCCTTTCTGCGGATTGGAAGTGTCACATAGATCCTGTAAAACTAAGGCCGAGATCCGGGGATTGTGGTCCAGGATCTCGGAGATCTTTTCCAGTTCCCGGGCCATTTGGTGGTCGGGGAAAATGTGGCAAAGGGGGAGTCGTTCTTCCGTTTTCTGGCGCAACGTTGGGCCTCCTTTTTCGAGTTAACTTCTTTGTTTTCAATTTGTTCGCACCAAAAGATTAACAAAGAGGTCTGACAAAAAAGGGAGGCCACATCCCCACCTTACTCCTTCATTTTCAGCTATTTAAAGTCCTTGGGATGGGAACTAGACTAGCCAGAAGCGAGGTCCCATGATGGTGCTCAACGAATGACAACGTCAACCGCCCCTCGAAAAGGAGGATGGAGAATGAGGATAGGGCTGATCTCTGCCTGCCTGGTTTCCCTGGCCCTACCCGCGGCAGTGGAGAATGCCTTCGCAGAGCAGCCTAGCTCCCGGGAGCCCCTGGACATCGGCTCCCGGCTGGAGCTCTTCGTGGACGATTACCTGATCGAGTCAATGGAAGGCGTGAGGCCGAAGCTGCACGAACCCGTCCCCGCTGGAAAGGCCCTGGTCTTCGATAGGCCTTGGGAGGGTGTGACCAGCGACTACATCTCGGTCTTCAAGGACGATGACCGGTATCGGATGTACTATCGAGGCAGCACACACGCCGGTAAGGGCCTCACGATCTTTTCCGAACTGAAGCCGGGAGAATCGGTGATCCCCGACCACCGGGAGTGGACTTGCTATGCCGAGAGCCGGGATGGCATTACCTGGACACGCCCTTCTTTGGGCCTCTTCGAATTCGAGGGTTCCAAAGACAACAACATTGTCTGGACTGGTGCCCATGGTGATGTATCCCACTGCTTCATGGTGTTCAAGGACGGCAATCCCGGGGCGTCTCGAGATCAGCGCTACAAGGCGCTGGCCAGCTATCACACCCCTGGCCTGAAGCATGTGATGGGAGCGGTCTCCGGCGACGGTATTCACTGGAAGCTGGTACACAAGGACCCTCTCATTACGCAGAAAGTGGATTGGGGAGGCGATCTGGCGTTCTGGGATTCCGAGCAGCAGCAGTATGTCGCCTATCTCCGCGGTCTGCGCGGAGGACAAATCCGAGAAGTCGTGCGCACGACCTCTCCCGATTTTCTCCACTGGAGCACACCGAAATACATCGACCTGGGGAAGACGCCACTGGAGCATTTCTATACCAATGCTGCGACTCCCTACTTCCGGGCTCCCCACATCTACCTTGCCTTCCCCCGCCGTTTTGTGCCCTGGCGCACCCTGGAACCGTTCCGGGTAAACCCGAGGTCTGGTATTTCAGACGCAGTCCTTCTCAGCAGCCGCGACGGCTTTCATTGGCAGCGGACCTTCATGGAGGCCTTCATCCGCCCTGGTAGACACCCCCGGAACTGGATTCATCGAGCCAATACACCTGCCTCCGGAGTCGTGGCTACGGCACCGGACGAGATTTCGCTCTACCTTCAACGCCACTACACCTTTCCCAGTGTCCACGTGCAGCGTATGGTGCTCCGGACGGATGGATTCGCCTCGGTCCACGCTGGTTATTTCGGGGGCGAGATGGTCACGAAGCCTCTCATCTTCCAGGGGGACAACCTGGTCCTGAACTTCGCCACCTCAGCTGCGGGCAGCATCCGTCTGGAGATCCAAGACGCCATGGGTAACCCGCTTCCCGGTTTCGCCCTGGAGGAATCACCCCTGATCTGGGGGGACGAGATCGAGCATGGGGTGCGGTGGGAACGGACTCATGCCAAGGCGACTTCAGATAAGCCCCTGACCCGGATTGCAGGGAAGCCGGTACGCCTCCGCTTCGTGATGAAGGATGCGGATCTCTTCTCCCTGAAGTTCAGGTAGGAGTAGAGGCACCAACTCGTCCGCGGGCTCCTGCTCGGTCGCAGTAGGAACAACTACGTTCTCAATGCCAGACGAACGTAGCTTTGGCCTCCAGGCCGAAGTCTTATTCTTCCGAGCCTTTGGCTCGGACGGCGGCCTGGAGCCCACCGCTACGCCGGACCCAAAGTTTCCTTCTGAATGATCCGGCTCGCAACCGGTGGCGGGGCTAAACTGAATTTGCCCCGAGATCTATGGCCAAAGAGACTGCTGCTCCTTCTCCCCTCCGAGGGTTTCCTTTATCCGCCGTTCCAATTGGTCTAGATCCCACTGACCCTGGTCCCGAATGATGGATCTCAGTATGGGATTGATCTCAGAAACGGTGTCTAGGATGTCGGTCAACAGTTCGTACTGCTCTCTCACCTCTGTGATCTCCTTCGGGCTTTCCACCAGATCGCGCAGGATTGCAGTTTCTGAACGGGAACCTACTACGGGTTCCTCCAGGTTCTCCACATACACTTGAGTCCGATTACCCGGGCCTCTTCCTTCCTCGATTCGCTCCAATCCTGCGATGCTCTCTGACCTGAAGTACTTCCCATATCCGAGAGCGATCATCCTGCCTTTTTCGATTTTCATAAATCACCCACATCATTTTCTGGAACGGCGCACGCAGAGGGTTCGGCTGCCGCCGGATCCGCCGAGGGGGTCGAGGAGACACAGGCCGTAGCCGAACACGGACCCCTACTCGATGATCTCTGTGATCGTACCGGCACCCACGGTACGACCTCCTTCTCGCATGCCCACGCCCGTCACCACTCGCCTGACCGTCGGACGGATCCCCACGATTTCCAAGGAGTTCAGCTTTCGCCCTGTCCTCGCTGGCATAGCTGATAAAGATGTCGCTCATCGGCGGATGAAAGGAGCCGGGTCAAATTGGTCTTTCTGTCTGACCAAGATACAGGATTGAATGAGAATTGTCTCAGGGAGGGCTGGGGCCGGGACCATCTTCGCTGATTCGATCCTGCGAGCCTGGACTACCCCGAGATTGCTCTACGGAATGGCAGCTTGTAGAGAAGAAACAGGGCGGTGAGTACTGCGAGCAGGGCGAGGGCGAAGCTGGCTTCGAACCCCAAGTGGTCGGCCAGGGCCCCGTGAGCCGCCGGCAGCATAAAGCTCAATGGGCTGGCCAACATGAGAAGAGACATGTTACGAGGCGCGACTTCAGGAGGAGGGGACTGACTTCGTCGCTGTTCACAGGAGACCCAGATTTTCCAGAAGATGCCCCACTCGGCGAACCGCCGCTCCTCAATCGCGAAAGCCTCAACGTAGGCCTGGCTACGCCTGCGGTTTCGCTCAATCGTTCGCGACCAAATCTGGCGCAAATCAGAGCGCCAACTCTGCGAAGTTATTCTTGAACGAACGCTAAGGGCAGTTCACAGCCCGCATAGTGCTGTCCAGAAGGCTACCTAGGCAACTTTTGTATTCATCGTCTGAGATTGCCAGGAATCCGCCCGAGCTCATAGCATTCGTGGCATCGACGAACTTGCATTCAGGACTATCAGGGCAGTAACTACCCGCACAAGCGAAAGCCTGCCAAAAGCTATCAAGGGTTTCATCTCGAAATCCAGCGATGGAATCCAGTCCCGGGGCGGAAACGCATGCAGTTCTCCCCGGATCAAGTAGAGTTGGCTCGAAGTCTAGAGTCTCTGAGTCCCAGCACGGACAAGGTACCCGCTCGCCGGGATCATCGTCCCCTGGATCGTCAGGCGGGTCTTGCCCACAACGCTGCTGGTCCTCGATTGGGATCCGATGGGCGAACTGATTGATGATACAGCTCGCACAGGACCCACTTATTTCGCCCATTTTCTTGGATCGAACGACCATGCTTGCGGCGGTCTTGACTCGTTTCGCCGTTAAAGCCTTGACCGATCGCGGACTTACCCGATCCCGAGACGCCGACGATCCACGGTGGCGAGGCGGGGCGGCGTCCAGAACGGCGTCCTGGGCCCCCCGTTGCACCGCTCGGCACTCAGCTGAACCCACGTCCCCCCGGTCTTGTACTCGCGGGGTCGCTCTCAGTGAAATTCCAAATTGAAAGAAAAGCAGGATGATTAAGCAGGCTCGTCGCATTTTTCAACTCCCTAAGCCACCGAACCTCTTATCGGCAGATGAGCGTCTCGGTGTGTGATCCAGAACACTGTGGGAGGAAAAAACGCTCAAGAGGCGGGTGTCGGTCCTCACCAGGGAAAGGTGTCCTTTTCCTCCCATCATGATGGATCAGCATTTAGGAGTGCGACTCGAACGATGCCCACCCAGGCACAGCTTGGCTACGGTATACTAGAGAATTAGTTGACTTCCTTTAAGAGGGGAGAGGACAGGATCTTCGAGAGGCATATCCCGAGAGGCGATCGTCCGCCGATCAGGCTTTCCTTCTCCTATAGGCTAAGTTGCTTCTCTCCTGACTAGTTACTCGGAGTGAAAGCGTTTTGTGTCGCTGAGACTGCTATTAAGGCTCCGGTGGCCCGCTTCTGAATCAATCCAAGCATCGAGACCCCGCTTCCTGTTGCATACACATTGAGCGTTCCGTTGAACTCCCCATTCAGGGCTTGAAGGAAGTCTGCAAAAAGCTCTTCCTCATCGACGAATCCTACAAGCTGTTCTAGTGGTCCGAGAGTTAACTGCCTTCTCGCCTGTTCTTCTCCATCCACCAGGACCACGTCGACAGTAATGGACTCCGTTTTGTGAGGATTGTGTAGGGCTACGCCCGTGTTCTCATCAGTTGTAACGCTCACATAGGTTTGCTGCCGAGTCTCGGGTGGTGCGTTATTTACGGAGACGAAGTTTCCCAGGACTTCAAAGACCTCTGTTCCCTCGAGTTTGGACTGTGAGCCGAGGTCCGAGACCACCTCTATAACACCACTTTGAAGCACCCCGGTGCCGTCAGTTTCCACTTCTTGCGTCTTCCAAGCTCCGACCGAATACAGGAAGTTATGAGTCGGTATCCCATTTATCGGAACCTCAATCTGGTTTCCGCTGGCGTCTCGAAAGTGAATTTTTCCGGTATCGATGCGATCACTGTTGTTCCTCAGGATTATCCTTGTCTTATTCCCACTCGCACTGACACCAGCTGGCACCTGTCCAGTAGACGAATTCTGCCCGTTTACAAATTGGGGAAAGATTAAGTTCGTCGATTCGCCTGCTGGAACCACTACGACCACGACTTCATCGGTGGAGGTCAGCGACCCGTCACTTACCGTCAGTCGAAATGCGAATGTGGTTGAAGTCGTTACTTCCGGTGCAGTGAAAGACAGGGTAGGAGTGTCGATACCAACAAGGGCGAGCTGCGGTCCCTGCAACTGGCTCCAGGAGAACGTAACGGTGTCACCATCCGGGTCAGATCCGGAACCATTAATTACTACGGAGCTTCCTGATTTCACTGTTCGATCTGGACCCGCATCCGCCACTGGTTGGCTGTTGCCGGTGACAGTTACATTGACTGTATCGGAAGCGCTTAGCTGCCCGTCACTGACGGTGAGACGAAAACCCAAAACAGCGAGTTGATCTACCCCGGGAGCGATCAAGGAAGCCACTGCGGAATTGACATCCAAGAGGGTCACCTGGGGACCGGTTGTTTGAGTCCACGCAAACGATAAGGTGTCTTCGTCTGGATCGGAACTTGCCCCTCCATTTAGAGACACTGGGCTTCCTTCCCTTACAGCTCGGTCAGGTCCAGCTCTAGCCACAGGCGATCGATTAGTCACGAGGATGGTCTTGGTGAACTCATTGTCTGTTTCATTCTCCTCTGTTACAGCAGAGGTTGAATCAACGACGATCTTTAGAGTGTGGCTACCCCTAGAAAGGGATTCCAGCGGAAAGTCTTCGGCTACAGTGAAGCCGCCTGCCTCAAGCGAAGTTTCATTGACCCAAGTGGCAATCAGTGCCCCGTCAAGCTGTAGTTCTATTAAGAACTGGGTGGTGGTTGGACTTAGTCCATCGTTGGTCGCGGCCCAGTCAACATAGAAGCTATCGGTAGGAAAAAGAGGCTGGTCATCGATGTTAGTTCCCGTCGTCTTGGAAACGACGATCTTGTCTGACCAACCTGTCGGCTGAAAAAGAGTCAGGTTTGGTCTGCCAGGAGTATACGTAACCTCAAGATGAGGAGCCTGGCTGCTCGACTGACTTTCTCCCGCCTCAAGAACGGCATAGCCGGAAACGAAGCTCTCCTCTTGAGACTGAAAACGAAATTGAAGCAGGCTATTCCCTTGGCTTAACGCAAAGGCAAGCGACGAAGTCACATCGAGAGACTTGAAACCGAGTGTTGAATTCGAGCTAATTGCTCCTATATCGGTGGCTTGTTCAAGGGCGCACCAGGCAAGAGCGGTCAAGCTGGTACCATACTCGACTACATCAACCACTATGTTTCCACCAGTCGTATAAGGCGCACCCACGACAGACGATTGGTAGACGAAGAGGGTCGCTGAGGCTATTTCTGCACCTTTCAAAGAGGAGACATCAAACGACACAAGACTGCGGTAGCTTCGAATGGACTCTGTACCCTGTCCGATACGAAGCTTGCTGAAGGTATTCACATCCCCAAAGCAGCTCTCAAAAAAAAGGCCAGTTGGAAACCCATCGACCCACCCATCCTTTGCCGCGTCTGACTGGATCGTTGTGTTCAAGGTCTGACCCGGGGCAGATTGGACTACCAGGAGTGGCAATAGCAGCATGGCTCCCCGCCGAAGTAACCACCTCATCACTTCTCCATCGGGTCTTTTAGCCATCGACTCTGACCACTGAGCAAAAAATAGACGCAGACAGCACGACCAACAAATGGACCTATTGAGCGCCTGCGCCTTTGAGAATCAGGGCGACCTTGTTGTGGCCTTGATCGAGCGCCAGCTTTAGCGCTGTTCTGCCGTCTTTTGTACGGACCTCAGTGTTGGCCCCTTTATCTAGCAGAATCTGTACACAGTCCTTGTGGCCCTCGACGACGGCGAGTAGCAGCGCGTTCCATCCATCGCCAATTCTCTCATTGGCATCTGCTTTGTGGGCGAGCAAGAGTTTCACGATGTCGGCCTGGCCGTTCGAGGCGGCATGCATCAACGCCGTCCAGTTACCCTTGTACCTGACGTCTACTTGGGCTCCACCCTCCAGCAGTACCGCGGCGGCAGCGGCTTGATTTTCTGTGATTGCCATCATCAGGGGAGTGAGTCCGTCCCTGGCCTTGGCATTGATCCGTGAGCCCTTGGCAATGAGGGCCTTTGCCGTCTCAACATGCCCTTCCTTGACTGCCAAGAAGAGTGCCGTCCAGCCCTTGTTCGTCTTCGCTTCCAGCCTGGCTCTCCCGTCCAGCAGAAGCTTCAGCGTCTCGTTATGTCCGTTTTCCGCCGCAGACATGAGAGGAGTGCGTCCTACCTTGTCCGCGCCATCCAACCAGTAGCGAGAAGACAGCGGCCAGCGTTTCTTACCCAGCGCCAATAGAGCCCGTGCGGTGTCCGTGTGTCCACGGGTCGAAGCGAGGAACAGGGCCGTGCGGCTATCGCGGTCTTTTAGATCCAGCTTGGCACCCAGTTCCATCAGCGTTTCGATGGCTCCAGTCTGACCTCTACCTGCTGCCCACAGAAGCGGGGAGCGGCCCTCGTTGTCCTTCGCGTTTACTTCTGCACCCTGATCCAAGAGGAGCTTTATGGTTTCGCTGTGCCCCTCTCCCGAAGCCACCATTAGAGCGGTCCAGCCAAACTCGCTGCGGTCTCCGACGGCCGATCCGCTGTCCAGAAGTGTCTGGACCGTCTCGGTGTGGCCTGCACCGGCGGCACGGGTCAGGGCAGTTCTTCCGGTACTGTCCTTGGCCTCGACGCTGGCGCCGCGCTCCAAGAGAGCCCGCACTGCCTCAACCTGCCCCTTCTCCGCAGCCTCCATCAATGCGGTTTTCCCACCCTTGTCCTTGGCCTTGAGTTCGGCCCCTTTTTCCAGCAGCAATTTCATCGTCCCGGTGTGTCCGTTCCCGGAAGCAAGGATCAGTACGTTGCCGCCTCTCTTGTCCCGGGATCCGATCTCGGCACCCCCAGCCAGAAGGGCTTCGACCGTTTCCGTGTGGCCGTTTTCTGCTGCCAGCATGAGCGCATTCACTCCCACTGCATCCACGGCCTTGGGATCGGCTCCAGCCGTCAATAGCTCTTTGACTGCCTCGGTGTGTCCTTTTGTCGCCGCCATCATCAGAATGCTTCGGTTTTCCCCGACTCCCAGGTTCGCATCGGCTCCGTCCGCGATCAGATCCCGCACTGCTGCGGCGTCACCCGATTCCACTGCCTTGACCAGGTCCTTGTTGACATCGTCTGCACAGCTGACCACGAAAGTCAGCAAACAGGCCAGAATCAGACTTCTCGCGCGGATCAATAGCATGGTTTACCCTTTTCTTGGAACTCCACAGGACCTCTTCCGCGTTTTCCCCTACAAGGTCCCGACATAATCGGCATGTCAGCTAAAGATTCTAGAGTCAGATCGTGTCCACCAACCAACCCTGAGCCTCCAGCCCTACACCTGGATCAGGGTACTTTGGCTCCAAAGCCAGCGTGGAATTATAGTCGGTTTCGCCTCGCGGTTCCCGAAAAAGTGTGTCTGCTGCGTGGCCCCCCTCACGGGCTGCATCGCGGGAGCGTCACTCCAGGACCCAGTTGCCTGTTTACGG
This sequence comes from Acidobacteriota bacterium, assembly GCA_965218775.1. Taxonomy (GTDB): domain Bacteria; phylum Acidobacteriota; class UBA6911; order RPQK01; family JAJDTT01; genus CAUZIZ01. The sequence continues at coordinate 1,101,603 of CBDCLS010000004.1, forward strand.
CTGGTACGACTTCTTGCGCGAATAGCTCCAGGCTGTCCAGCCAGCGTCGCTTGTCGTCCCAGTCATGTGCCACCAGGACCAAGGTGCCAAAGTCTCCTAGCTGATCTCTCAGGGAGATCAGCTGCCGAGTGACTTCGTCAGGATCGCCCGCCACGATCACCTCGTCCATAAAGTAGTCCAGGTTGCATTCAGCATTGGTCATGTCTGCGTCACGCTTCCAGATCTCCAGTCCTGGACCTCGCCGGGTCAGCTCCAGAATGTACTTGATGCACTGGCCCAGCGAATTGCTGCGCGCAATTTCCCGTGCCTCAGCGGTCGTCTGAGCGACGAAAACATTGCGGGAAACTCTCCAATCCCGCTTATTGATCTGGCGTCCAGAGGCTGCAGCCCCCTTCTCGTAGGTAGTCCAGTGGTTGGCTAAGACCTCGGTTGAGACCATGTGGTGGCTAATGGGAAAGAAGCCTTTTGCAGCCGCCTTCATGACGCCCTTGGAGTCCCGAGTAATGCAGGGGACCATGATCGGGGGATAGGGCTTCTGAAGAGGCTTGTGCAGGGCTCCCAGGCCCATTTCCGGGTCCAGATTATCGCGCAGTTGAAAATTCCAGAAGTCACCTTCGAACGCGTAGGGTGGTTCGCTCGTCCAGATCTGAAGGATGGCCTCGATGGCTTCCGATACTCGGCCTCCGCTTTCCTTCGGGTCTACTCCGTAGAGCTCCATATCGGTAGGGATCGCTCCGGGGCCAAAGCAGAGGTTGAGTCGACCCTGCGACAGATGGTCCAGGAAAGCCAGCCGGCTGGCGACATGGGCAGGGTGATGGTACTGCAGGCAAACCGGGGCAGGTCCTAGCCGTATGCTTTCCGTCATACCAAGAGCCTTGGCTATGAAGATCTCCGGCATGACGATGTTTTCGTAGGTCGAGGAATGGTGCTCGCCCACCCAAAACTCGCTGAAGCCAAGCTTCTCGCAGAGACAGACCAGCTCCAGGTCCTCGTCATAGCATTGGGCTAGTGGCTTACCGGGGTCGTGAACGGGCATTAGAAACATGCCCAATTTCATTGGCTGTGGATTTTCTTCCATGCGGTTCCTCCTGGAGAATCAATGGCGCGGCCCGCTCCGCCGGCAACCCGGGCCGAACGCTTTCGGCACCCCTCAGCAAGCAGCACCGCTCGCCGTTGAAACAGTTTTCTTCTTGAGTCGTGCTCCAAAGATGGTATTCCCAGCTGTGCAAAGCGGTCAAACAGAAGCCCTCGCCCGAGGGCAACCTAGCCCCGCACCGAGGAAGCACAACTTCTGCAGAGGAAGTGGGTGGGATGGTAGAATTTACAGGTTCATGACGATTCTGGAGGCACGTAGGAGAGAGGCCACTGCTGAAAAATTATGAGTCCGTGCTCACTCCTCAGGATGCCATGACTCAAGGTCGGACCGCTTCCGTTACCCAAGGCTAGATTATGCACTACCTTCTTCTGTTCATCAGTGTCTTTCTCCTTCTGGAACCCGTAGGGGCCCAGCAGGTCTGGAGAATCTCGAACCAGGAACGGGACATCCAAATCGACGGGTTCACAGACGAGTGGCAGGGAGTGCCTGCGCTGACTCTGTCACCAGGGTCGTCGGGTCTGAGGGTGACGGGCGAATTTGAAAACGATGATGTGGTGGTAATGTTGAGAAGCCTGTGGAACCAAGACAATCTCTATATTGCCGTTCACTGGCAAGACAACACCTGGGACATTCAGCAGGTGACCCGGCAGGAGGCAGTGTGGTTGACTCCCGACCGCCGCCGGCGCGACCGGATGCTCTTCTTTGATTATCTCAAGTTCCACATCAGAGAATCCGACTACGACTTTACGTTCTGGCTTACCCCTCGGGTGGATGATCGAGGACCCTTCCAGTGGCACCGCTTGCTTGAAGGCTTGAAAGGTATGGAGCGGGCCAGCACCTCGCCGGTAATTACAGGCCGCTATCGAGAGGATGGAGCCACCCTTGAAATCCTGCTGTCCTGGCGAGAGCTCAAGATCAAGCCGAAGGCCGGAACACAGGTTCCATTGGCTTTGATTGTTGCAGACAGTGATCTCGTCGGCACGGCCCTCGAGTATAAGCTGGAGCGGTTGAAGTCGCTGGAATGGCGGGGACGATTGATTCTCGATGACGCCCCCCGGTAGGCTGATGAAACAGTTAGCTGACACTGTTCGAGATGTCCAACTTCAAGAAGATTCTCATCACGGGCGCATCTTCCGGAATCGGAGAAGCTGCAGCCCACGCTTTCTCGAACCGGGGCTGCGAGCTGTTTCTGGTGGCACGCAGAAGCGATCGCCTGAATGAGGTGGCCACAGAATGCGAAAGACGAGGAGCTACTCGGACGGTTTGCAAAGAAGCTGACTTGAGTATTTCCGGTGCAGGAGCCACGATTGTGAGCGACTGCGTCGGTGCCCTCGGCGGGCTTGAGGTCGCAATCTGCAACGCAGGTTATGGGATCATCGGGCCGGTCCTCGAGGTTCCAGCTGCAGACATGTCTCGGATCTGGCAGGTCAACTTCCAGACTGCCTACGAGACCATTCACGCGGCCTTGCCACATCTGCTCGGACAGAAGCGCGGGCATATTGTCATGGTGAGCAGTGTACTGGGTAAGAAAGCGATGCCCTTCTCGGCGGCGTACAGTGTGACCAAGTTCGCGCAGGTGGCCTTGGGCGAGGCTCTTTGGGGAGAGCTCAGAGGCAGTGGCGTGGGAGTCAGCGTTGTCTGTCCTGGTTTCACCGCTACGGAATTTCACCAGGCTGCCAAGCGCACCGGGAGCATGGCGAAGCTGACTCGACCCTTTCAGGGCCAGAGTTCGGAACACGTAGCCGAGGTTATCGTAAGGTCAGTGCTTCGGGATAAGCGTGAAGTCCACCTGACCTTTCTGGGGCGAATGATGTGCGGGATCGAGCGGCTTTCCCCAGGACTGAACACGCGGATCATGGCCTGGGTGGGAGCGAAACAGAAGAAGTCATCTGCGACTCCCGGAGAGATCAATGAGATCGGCAGCTGACGCAGGGACAGAGGTCCCTGAGAAACTCGAAGGTGTAGATCCCACTCGAGTGGCCGTCGCTCCACCAGACCCGAATTGCATATCTTCCGACCAACTCGACGGAGGTGGGACTGACCGTGTCCGAAACCTGTTCGTCCCGCAGGACTCGCTTGCCCGTCATTTCGTCTACACAAGAGGCACAGGGGCATTGCAGACGTAGAAAGCGAGCCTCGAAAAGGCTTTCGTGCCCGTCGTTCCAAGTGATATGGACATCGCGTTCGCCCGACCGGGAGACTTTCCGAGGGATGGGTTTGCTCTGAGGACTTGCTTGCATCGTGATTTACCGGTCTTTTTACCCTTGCCTTTGCCCTGACCTCATTTATTAGTTTGGATCAAGCTCCTTGACCATTACGACGTGCCAACCGGGAAACCCGAGATGATTGGCGGGCAAAGGCACGGGCAGGGGCAAAGGCAAGGAAAGACGCTACACAGGCACTCAAAAAGAGATCTGAATTTCCTGCTCGACTTGCCCCGACATGTTCCGAATGCTGATCTGGGCAGCCATATTCTCGGCCACGCTCTGAAACGCTTCGGCCTGTTGCGACTCGGGATCGGCCAGCACGATTGGCTTTCCTTCGTCGGACCGGACCCGAATGGCTGTAGAGAGCGGAATCTCTCCGAGGTAGGGTATCTCTAGTCGATCCGCCACTCTGCGGGTCCCACCGCTCCCAAAGATATCGTCACGCTCGCCACAGTGTTGGCAGGTGTAATAACTCATGTTCTCAACCATGCCCAGGATGGGGCAGTTCAGCTGGTTGAACATTGCAATGGCTTTCTGGGCCACGTTCAGCGCTACATCCTGTGGGGTCGAGACGACGACTGCTCCCGTGAGGGAAATCTTCTGGCACAGGCTCAGCTGAATGTCGCCGGTTCCAGGGGGAAGGTCGATGATCAGGTAGTCCAGACTGCCCCACTGAACACCCCCAAGAAACTGGGAGATCATCTTGTCAAGCATCGGTCCTCGCCAGATCACGGCTTTCTCCTCGGGCAGGAAGAACCCCATCGAGATCACCTTGACGCCATAGCGGTTTACAGGAATCATCTGATTGTTGGGGCCCATCACGGGCTGATCAGAAATTCCCATCAGGGTGGGAATACTGGGGCCATATACATCTGCGTCCATCAGGCCGACGCTGGCCCCGGTACCGGCCAGTGCCAGTGCCAGGTTGGCGCTAACCGTTGATTTCCCGACTCCTCCCTTGCCACTGGCCACCGGCACCACGTTCTTCACCTCAGGAAGGAGAGCTGCCGCCTTCTGGTTCATGGTGGAGCGAACCTGAGCCGTCATGTGGACATCAACCTGCTCGAACTGTGGCAAAGACAGGATGGCTTGCCGTGCCTGCTCCTTCAGCTGGTCCTTCACAGGACAGGCAGGAGTCGTAAGCTCGATCGTCACCGACACTGCAGCGCCGCAGACCTTGACGTCCTTGACGAATCCGAGTGAGACGATGTCCCGCCGCAGATCCGGATCTTGAACGCTCTTCAGTGCATCCAGAATTGCGAGTTTCTCAGCTTGTTCCATTACTCCGATTCCTTCTCCAGTAAAGCCAGAAGATTGCCACCAACGTCTTGGCGTCCACGATCTGGCCTGACTGGCTCAGCTCAATTGCTTCTTCCAATCGATGCATTTCAATGGATATGTCTTCGTCGAACTCCGGATTGGGTTTCACCTCCTGCATCTGGTTGCAATAGTATAAATGCAAAATCTCGTCGCAGAAGCCCGGCGTCGAATAAAAGCTGAAGACCTGCTCTAGTTTTCTGGGACGAAGTCCAGTCTCCTCTTCGAGTTCTCTACCAGCAGCCTCTGCAGGCTCCTCACCACCATCCAGTTTACCTGCTGGAAGCTCAAGCAGGTGCTTCTGCATAGGATACCGAAGTTGCCGAACGAAGGGGATCCTGCCATCAGGTAGCTCGGCCAGGATGACGACGCCACCCGGATGGCGAACCACTTCCCGAAGGCACTCCTGGCCCTTGATTTCGATCTGATCGACAACAAGTTCAACGATCTTTCCGGAGTAGACATTCGTGCGGTCCAGCAGTCTGCGCGGTAGAAATGATCGTAGCGAGAAAGCGGGGAATCGAGGCCAGATTTTCTCGATTGCGAGGTGCATCGTTCTTCTATTCTCCGAGAAATCGGGAGGATATGGACCGATTCTACCGTTTTCGCAGTAGATCAGTTTCTGCCGCGCAGACTCCTGGACCGCATCTATTGGCTGACCTCGATGAAGATCTTGCCTGGAACGCGTCGGGTATACATCTTCACCTCCCGGGCAGATTCTCGATCTTCCGATCCTGACTGGTAAAACATCACATAGTGCCTTTTCATCTCGCGGATGATGTCGGTGTAGATCTCTTTAAGATCCTTGAATTCTTGAGAGAAGATCGTGCGTCCGCCGAAGCGCATGGTCTGATCGACGAAGCGGTTCTGCAAGACGATGAAGTTGTGGAACTCGCGACTGACGGATCGTCCAATCGGAGATTCTCGCTTCCCCAACTTCTTCCGGTAACGCTGGATGAATCGGTTGGTATAGATGATGGGGTAAATGGTGATTCCTTCCTGGCGAGCTTCCGAAATCATCTCTTCGAAGTTCGCCTTGCTTATGGTGTCAATCCCGTCCGTGATCAGGATGATCAGCTTCTTTCCCGACCGTTCCTTGAGCACGTTCTGGGCGACCCAGATCACAGAATCGTACAACGCGGTCTGCCCGTCTGTCTTCAGATCGGCAAAGTAGGTTGAGAGGCTGGCAGGCTTTTCTTTCCAGTCCAGAATTACGCGTTGAGTTCCCGCGAACGACACAAAAGCCGCCTGCTCCTGCTCTAATCCACCGAAGAAATCCAGCGCCGTCCCAAGGGCATCAAGTAGTTTTCGATGCTCCAACTGGTGTCCAACATGACGACAGCGCTGATTGGGACCTCTTGCTCTTTGAGGACCGCGATATTTTGGGGCTGCCCATTCTCCAGGATGACGAAGTCTTCCATGGATAGGTCGCGAATGAAGTTACCCGCCGAATCGCGAACCAGAAAGCTGACCTGGATGTGTTCCAGCTCCATGAGAACCTGGATATTTTCAATCTCGAACTCCTGCTGATCCTTCTCGTCTTTCTCGGTAGGAAGGGCAGATAGGCCCTGAGCCATCATGATCCAAAGAAGTACGAATACGCCCATCTTTCTCACGTCAAACCTCATCCTTGAAGGCGAGCCTGGGCTGATAATGCTAATGCCAAGCAGTGTCAAAAACAAGTTCGATTGTGGACAGCGAGGGGCCTCGAATACGTGACTCCGGAGTACTTCGACTTCCAAAATGGAGCACCTGAACCGGGAGGTCACTGAATCGATCCTCTTCCCCGGGGGCGAGCGCAGCAAACAGGTATCGGTTTGAATGGAAAGGACTATCTACGTTAAGCTTTCATAAGGCCGTTGGGCCACAATCGATGGTGATGCTTTTTACTGTGAGGTCGATCTGGTCGTCAGATGAAGTATCTCAACCAACTGAATATCCTGCTGGCAGGTCTCTCGATCTTGGTAGTAGGGTACGCCCTGACCAGGACCATCTGGGGGCCTGAAACAGAACCGCGGTTAAACATCCCGAGCCAGTCCAGCCAAGCGCGTAGCTCCGCGAGGCCGACCGGTACGCTTTCGCCGGCCCCCGAGCGGCGCAGTGTGGGCCCTCGACGGATGTCTGCCCCTGCTACGAGTCCGCGCGACCCCATCGAGGCTCCAGGCCAGGCCACGGCACCGGCTTCCACTCGTGAGGAAGACGATCCTGCTGACTCCCAGGGAGTCCCGCTGGCTCGACCCGATGCTATAGCGCCTGCTCCTGCTGCCAATGCTCCCGCCACAGTTCCTCCCAGTTCTGGGGCCACCAGGGTAATCTCGACTCCAGCGACGCCAACTGAAACTGGAGGGGAAGCTGTGAATCCGTCCGCAGTGCGACCTCGTTCGAATGCATTGGGGAGAAACCGTCCCGCGCGTGAGCCCCGCCCCGCCGTTTCTGGGCGCCAGGGCTTTCCCAGAGGAGAAAAAAGAGACCGGCAAGATGGGCCTTCGTCGCCGCCGGTTCGCTCATCCTTTCCTGCCCAGCGCTTGCCCTGACTTAAGCTGTTCAGAGATCGGCCGCAACCCCCATTCTCGCAACCCGGACCATTACTTCGGACAGGCTCCTAGCCCTGGCGTAGGGCCTCGACAGGATCGACGCGAGCCGCCCGGTTGGCGGGAAGGACCCCAGAGAGAAGGCTGAAAAACACGGCGAAAGTGATTGCACCCGCCAGCAGCCATCCCGGATAAGCGAAGAGTTCGGGGACCTCGAGAATACCGTTTCTCGCAAAATAGCGGACAATAAAAACTGAGGCTATTCGGGTCAAGCCCCACCCTGCGAGAAGTCCCAACAGCCCTCCTAGCAGACCAATTAGGGATGCCTCGACCAGAAAGATTCGGCGAACGTCGGCGTCCGTTCCCCCGATCGCCTTCATGATGCCGATGACCTTTCTACGCTCCAGGACAGACATTACAAGAACGTTCGCAATACCCAGTGAAGCGACCACCAGTGCTATCGTGCCCAGCACTGACAGAATGACCTCCAGGATCATAAAGGCCTCTTGAATCCGCTTCATCTCGTCTGCGATCGCAAAGGTCGTCAGACCCCATGACTCTACTTCCTTACGGACGTTCTCGAGACTCAGGAGGTCCTTGACTCGGACGTCCACGCTCTCGAACTCGCGTCCCCTCCCCTGTTCCTGAGAGATTGCAGCCGATAAGGCCGATCTTCCACTCAGGCTCTGTCTCCACAGCGGCCTTGCTTCTTCCAGTGGAATCACTACACCCCGGTAGAAGGGATTGCGTTGGGTGACCAGAAGGCGGGGCAGGACACCTACCACGTCGAAGGAAAGGCGGACGGTTTCGAAGGGGAGATCGTCTTCCGACTCGACCCGGCGCAGACGATCCGTGAGCACGTCGATAGTCTGGCCCAGGGATTTCTCCGGGGGATCGAATCCGAGTCTGCGGGCGACGCGCTGGGTCAGCACGATTTCGCGCCCTTGAGTCCCATTGAGGAACCGGCCCTGGGTGATCTTGGAGTAGGGTGATAGCGGAGCTACATGTGGCCCGGCCCCTCGGATCCGAGTGAGGTAGCCCTTGCCGTTGCGCTCCAGCCGAGCCGGAAACCGGATATCTTCCTGGACACTGACAACGCCCGGCAACTGTGAAACACGCTCGACCAGGGACTCGTTCAGCGGGGGCCGCTCGGTTCGCTTCGGTTCGCCCGATTCTTCTTCACGGTAATCTCTTAGACTTTGCGCCCGACCGGAACCCAGGATCTGGAAGGAAGTGAAGACCTCCCTGACCTCCAGGTTGTCTACGGTCTGCTCACGCAGACCCGCACCGAAGCTGACCATTGCTACCAGCGTAGCGATGGCGATTAGAACGCCGAGACAGGTCATTGCGAAGCGCAAGCGAGCCTGTCCCACATTTCGAAAAGCTATCTGGAAGACGTCGCGCAAGGGTATCAAGGAAGCTCACTCCCATCCTTTTGATCTGTTTTTGGACTCTCTTCCGAGTCCACCTTGCCGTCGCTAAGGCGAATGAACCGGTCAACGTAGCTCGAGAGCAGCTCCTTCTCGTGGGTAACGCAGATGACCGTATGTCCTTGCGCGTGCAGATTCTGGAAGATCCCGAGTATCTCCCTTGCGGTGGAGCTGTCAAGATTGCCGGTCGGCTCATCTGCCAGCAGGAACCCAGGGCTATTGGCGAGGGCTCTTGCAATCGCAACCCGCTGCTGCTCACCCCCTGACAGCTCGGCCGGAAGATGATCGGCTCGGTCACCGAGACTCACAGTATCCAGTAGAGCTGTTGCCCGGGCGGCACGTTGACTGCTTCCCACTCCGGCGAAGGCCATTGCCAGTTCGACGTTCTCCCTGGCGGTCATCGTAGGCACCAGATGAAAAGACTGAAACACGATGCCTACTGTGCGCTGGCGGTGCCAGGCCAGTTCAAGAGGCGTCATCTCGCCCAGGTTCTGATCATCGACCCAAAGGAATCCTGAGGAAGGACGGTCGAGTCCTGCCAACAGATTCAGCAAGGTCGACTTGCCCGACCCCGAGCGTCCCACCACGCCCAGGAACTCTCCGGACTGGACCTCGAAAGAGACGCCGTCCAGTGCGTTGATCGTCTTCCCACCCAGGGTGTAGCTCCTGGTCAAGTTCTCAGCACGAAGTCCAGTCAAATGTTCGACCTCATCAATCGGCCCCTGTGCCAGAGGTCTTTCTGGCCAAAGCTTCCACTCCATTGTCACCTATTTCGGGCTCCCATTGCCAGTACCCGTTTCCCATTCGATTGCTCCCTCCTCCCTGTCTGGAATAGTCTCCGAATCGAGTTGCTAACTGTGCTCGGTGGTCGGCCTTGAAAGATAGCGCTGTTTGCGTAATGATCCCGGTCATGACATCGATCCCATTCTTCTTCCTTCTTGCGGTGGCGATGTTGGCTCCGGATGTTCAGGAGAAGCAAGACTTGCGTTACTACGAGGGATCTGGTGCCCACTCGAAGAAGCACCTTCTCAATCTTTATCTTCCGATGGATCGGAAGGATCATCCGATCGTGATCTTCGTACACGGAGGATCTTGGAAGCGGGGAGATAAAGATGCTTACGACGGCGCCTACGGTAAGTTGGGTCGGAGCCTGGCTCGAAACGGACTTGGCGTGGCTGTTATCAATTACCGTCTTTCTCCTGAAGTACGCCATCCCGAGCACGCGCGCGATGTGGCCAGAGCGCTGGCCTGGGTTTACAAGCAGTCAAAGGTCTACGGCTGGCATCAGAAGAAGATATTCCTGATGGGCCACTCCTCGGGAGCGCACTTGTCTTCCCTCATAGCTGTGGATCCTTTTTACCTGGCTGAGCAGGGTCTGAAGCCAAACGTGGTTCGGGGAGTGGTCGCAATAAGTGGGGTCTACGATCTAGAACTCACCGGCATCACGGGTCAGTTCTTGTATGAGTCGGTGTTTGGCACCGAGAGCCAGATGTTGCGGAAGGCTTCCCCGACCTCGCAAGTGGGGACCCGGCCCGCTCCCTTCCTGCTACTCTACGCCGAAGAGGACTATGTTACAGCCGACTTCCAGGCCCGCCGATTTCAGAAGGCATTGAAAGCGGCTGGAGGCAAGGCCACCGCCCGCAATGTTCCCGATCGTAACCATATGAACATTATCGCAGGAGCGGCGAAAAAGGGAGATCTGGTACAGGAAGAAGTTTTGGCCTTTATCAATCGTCTGGTCAACTAGCCTGGATTCCCATAGCGTACCTCAGAACTAACGAACCATAAAGCGCTGTCCACGGCCAGATCCGGGGGGTTGTGGGTGGCCCGGTCGCTCCACGAAGGGCCTGAGGGATCTATCCGGGGACAGGCACACCCTTGTAGTTTGAAGTCAAAAGTTAGCTCTATGGAGGATCTTTAGTGAACGATCCACATAGTTATAGAAAACGCTTTTCCGTGGATTTTCCCGGTATAAGTCCTGGAGTTAGATCCTTGGATTCCCACTCTTGAAAATGTCAGATCTATTTGACATAGTGGGTCTGTGATAAAGAGTCCAGATAAAGACTTAACACAGTGGGCTCGCTACTTCCTGCAGCCCGCCAACTCCACCCAGCGGCAATACGAGGCTTTGCGGGCCTATTTCGTCGAAGGGCTCCCCTCTCCGGAGGCGGCTCGGCGCTTCGGCTACACTGCGGGCAGCTTCCGGGTGCTGTGCCATCAGTTCCGCCAGAACCCTCAGCGGAGCTTCTTTGTGCCGCCCCCGAAGGGACCGGGGGCCTCGCCGGAGAAGGACACTCGCCGCCAGAAGATCGTCGCCCTGCGCAAGCAAAACCTCTCGATCTACGACATCGCCGACGCCTTACGAGAGAGCGGAGCCCCCTTGAGTCCTTCGGCCATCTCCGTGATTCTGACCGAGGAGGGCTTTGCCGCGCTGCCCCGGCGCCGGGACGAGGAGCGCCCGGATCGGCTGCGCCCCACGGCGGCCGAGGTGGCTGACGTGCGCCACCTGGAGCTGAGCCCCCGAGACTTCCACACCAAGTTCGGCGGTCTGTTTCTGTTTCTGCCTTGGTTGATCCCCATGTCGCTGGATCAGCTGCTGCAGGGGGCTGGGTTTCCGGGCTCGGAGATGATTCCCGCCGGGGCGGCCCTACGGGCCCTGCTGGCGCTGAAGCTCTTCGACAACGCCCGCCACAGCCATTTCATGAGCCACGTCTTCGATCCGGGCCCGCCTCTGTTTGCCGGTCTCAATTGCCTGCCCAAGCGTTCTTTTCTGACCGAGTACAGTTGCCGCGTTGATCCGCCCGCCTACCCCCGACTCATGAGCACCTGGTTTGACGCCGTCACCACCCAGGGGCTGGGCTGGGGCGAGTCCTTGCACCTGGACTTTCATACCATCCCCTTTCACGGCGAGGACGCCTTGCTGCAAACTCACTACGTGTCCAAACGCAGCCGACGCCAGAAGGGCGTGCTGGCCTTCCTGGCCGCCGATGCCCACACCCGCGTCTTCTGCTATGCCAACGCCCAGGTTCGCCGAGAGGATCAAGCCCAGGAGATCTTGCGCTTCGTGGACTACTGGAAGGAGCACACGGGGCGCTATCCGGGCGAGTTGCTCTTCGACTCCAAGCTGACCGTCTACGCCCAGCTCCACGAACTCAACCGCCGAGAGATTGACTTCATCACCTTGAGGCGCCGCTCCCGCTCCATGCTCGAGGCCGCCCGCCAGTGCCCCCTTTCCGCTTGGCGGCAGCTGCAGCTCAAGCGGGTGACGCGGGCGTTTCGAACGCCTCGAGTCCTGGACCAGACGATCGCTCTGCGTGCCTATGAGGGACCGCTGCGCCAGCTGATCGTCGCCGGTCTGGGCCATGAAGACCCCACCTTTCTGCTGACCAATCAGCTGCGCCGCTCCCCGGCCACCTTGATTGAGCGCTACGCCCAGCGCATGCTCATCGAAAATCAGATCGCCGATGGGATCGACTTTTTCCACATGGACGCACTCTCTTCGGCCGTGCCCCTGAATGTCAGCTGCGATCTGCTGCTGACCTTGATGGCCAGCAGCCTCTATCGGCTCTTCGCCCAGCGCATTGGCAATGGCTACGAACAGGCCAAGTCCCGCCACCTGTTCCGGGACTTCATTGACGCGGTCGCTCGGGTCAGCGTGACCCCAGAGGAAATTCAAGTCCGCTTCCAGAAGCGCGCCCACAACCCCTTGCTTCGGGCCGCCGGATTTGCCAGCATGAACCCGGTCATCCCCTGGCTAGGCGGCAAACGCCTCCGCATCCTCCTCGGGGAAGCCCTGTAATGTTAGCTCTACTCGAAACCTATCTCGCCGTGGGAATCCAGGCTAGTGTTCTGTCCTGGAAGTTCACTGCATAAGTCTGCGAGGCATGAGCGTCGCATGCACGGCGCGCTGACGCAGGAATACCTGGGGTCTTTCGAGGAAGCGCAACACAGCAGACGGCGGTCAGGGCCGCAGAATTATGTGGTGAATTTCCAGGACAGAACACTAGCCTCATGTCTTCACACGACCCTACCCTCCAGGGGAAGCTGATCTGGTCGGGAGAACACTGGATCAACTTTCTCCGGCCCACCGGTGCCGACACCGATAGCGCTCAGCTGAGCCTGTATCACAGCAGTTACAGCCCAGCGGGAGAGGGAAACGTCGCCTTCGTCATCATTCCAGGCATTCTGGAAGCGGTATGTACCGACAACCGGGATCTTGTGGAATTTATTATCGAAACCATGATCCGAGGCAAGAATGCCTCCCTGGACCGGGAGCTTGCGGTTTTCGATGCTACGTTTCGGCGAGGTGGGAATGTTTGCCAGTCACCTTCCTGGCGTATTGAGCTGCCCGGGCATCTTCTCGAGGCTTCCTGGAGCCAGCTTCATCAGCCAGTCATGATCTATCGTTCCGACCGCAAGATCCAGCGGCGGAGGCCCGTCTTTACCTTGCTTTTCTTCGCCGAGGATGCCGAGATTCGCTGGGACGGAGTTTCGTTTCCGGGTAGTCCCTACCGCCGCGATATCTGGCGCGAGGCTATCGGCGGAGGTGCTAGAAGTTCCTGTGTTTTTGCGCTTGCCGAGACCATGATCCAGCCGCAGCCGAATCAAGTTAGTCTGGAACCGATGATTGCCTCGCCGGAGTAGAGTTGGGTGTGACTCCGGGCTGGACTCCAGCTCCTACTACAGTTCAATCAGGACGCTCTAAAGTTTGTGCTTGGGCAGCCGATACGATCCTTAGGAGCTGATTCTGGCAAATACAGCACAGCGCTGGTCAACGGAACGAAGTTCTCAAGGCCAGCGCGACTCATTTCAAGACGTGAAAACCAACCGAATGAACCTCGCCACTACCCGCAGTCTAGATCACGACGGGACACCTTCGATCCTGGCTGAGCAGGATGAGCGGGAACTGGTCCTTCGGGTGCAAGAGGCCGTCGATGTCGTTCTAGGAAGCGCCGCAAAGCAGATGGGTGTGGACAAATCGGCCCTAGCAAGAGTCCTCTGGAAAAATGGTCTGGTGAGTCAGCCAGGCAGTCAACTCCTCGAGACCCCTTCTCCCGATCAGTGGGACCTGAGAAGATAAGAGCACCCCTGTGATAGTCTTCCAGGGTGTGTTCCCAGCCTGAATCTTCCAAATGGAGGGTGTCACTTCACGGTGGCCACTCCGGCGAGTATTGTGAGCACGCTCAGGGAACCCTGCCTCAGATCCTCCACTCTGCATTAGCTGCCGGATACCAGACCTTCGGTGTCAGCGAGCATGCACCCCGCCTCGAAGAGAGATTTCTATACCCCAGCGAGGTCGAGAAAGGATGGAGTGTGGACCGTCTCAAGGAAGACTTCGAGCGCTATGCTAGGGCTCTTCCGCCGCTGGTAGAGGAGTATCGTGGCCGGCTTTCAGTCCTTCGTGGATTCGAGGCAGAAGTAGTACCCGCAGTCTCCTATGTTGAGGTTATGCGGGGATATCGTAGTCGCTTTGATTTCGACTATATGGTCGGATCGGTGCACTACGTTGATGAGATCGCAATTGACGGGGAACTGGATGAGTTCGAAAGGGCCCTGGAGGGCCTGTCTGGGCTCGAGCGCCTGGCCGTTCGTTACTATGACGCGGTTTCGCTGATGGTGGAGTCGCTAAGACCGGAAGTGGTAGGGCATCTGGACCTGATCAGGCTACACGGCCGGCGCTTCGGTTCGCTCGACTCTGCGGTGGTTCGCAGGGCAGCCGAGTCGACTCTCGAGGTGATTCGAAGACACGATTGCATCCTGGACCTGAACACGGCGGGCTACCGAAAGGGGTTGGGTGTTCCCTATCCGGCCCCCTGGTTGGTGAAGCGGGCGCAGCTCCTAGGGATCGGCTTCTGCTTCGGAGACGACAGCCATTCGCCAGCCGATGTCGGAGCCGGACTCGAGCAAGCCCGCTCCTATCTTCTGCAGAATGGAGTTGACCACATAACCATCCTCACCGGGGAGGGCCGGTCCCTGGGCCGCAAGAGGATACCGCTCGAGTGCTAAACTGAAACTTCATTTGCAGAAGTAGCTTTGGCCTCCAGGCCGAAGTCTTATTCTTCGGAGCCTTTGGCTCGGACGGCGGCCTGGAGGCCACCGCTATCGCCGGACCCGAAGTTTCTTTCTCGAATGGGGCAGCACCGCTGGGGGGCCACTGACCTGAAACTTCACCGCTGCGCCCGACTTCGGAGTTCGCATGTTCGGTGTTCTGCGGTTTGTGATTTCGCCTTTTTCCTTGGTTCTGGAGAAGGCAACCGATGAATGCTGAACCGCAGAATATCGAACAAGCGAATTTCGAAGGCTAAGGAAGACGGTTCGGCGTTCGCATGTTCGGTGTTCTACGGTTTGTGATTTCGCCTTTTCCCTTGCTCTGGAGAAGGCAACCGATAAACGCTAAACCGCAGAATATCGAACAAGCGAATTTCGAAGGATTCGGGCAATCACTGCCGTCTGTTGGTGCCAAAGTTTCGTTCTCGAATGGGGCAGCACCGCTGGGGGGACACTAAGCTGAAACTTAACCCTTAGCTGTTCCAGTTCTTCGCCCCTAAGGGCTCGCGCGAGCCCTTAGCCCGGATTTCTCAAGGAGAAAGCCGAAAGGGCGATTTTAGTCGATTTCTCGACGCCGGTCTGGGTCAAAGGCGCCGCTGAGGGCGGTGCAGAGTACGACAGGCGTCGTGAGGCCTGTGTCGAGCGCGGAAAACCGGTTTTTCAGACACACCTCAGGCGCCTCAGTTGCAGACGGCTGGGATTTCCGACTTTCCTTGGCTCAACCGAGCTGTTGAAGCTGGGCCAAGGCTTGGGCATAGAGTGCTTGGTAAGGATAACCCTCGCTCAAGGACAGACTCACCCGCCGGACACTGACCCGAATCTGGCCTCCTATCTTCAACAGTTTGAGGCGAATTGTCTGGCATTGCGCCTTCGCCCACTGGGTCCCCTTCAAAGCGACACGCCTCAACGTGTGCAGCAGATTATAGGCCACCGAGGAGAACCACAACCGCAGCTGATTGCTCTTGATGAGGTGCGTCGAGGTCCGATCGGCAAACAGCTCCAGCTGCTGTTCCTTGATCCGATTCTCCGCCTCCCCTCGCGCGCAGTACAGCTGCTCGTACAGCTTTTGGGCGGGCCACCGCTTCGCTCCCAGCGAGGTGACGACAAAGCGGGGATTGGATCCCTTACCCGTGTACTCGGCCTTGCCCACCACTCGCCGCTCTTGACTCCAGCTCTTGTGCGTCTGGTAACGAAAGTCCTTATAGACTCGGGCGCTGCTGCCGCTCGCTTGTTGAAGCGCCTGGGCCTGTTCCAGCTCCGACTCCAGGGTCCCCTCTAAGCGCTGATTGCGGGCCAGACCGAAGACGTAATCCACTCGATGCTCCTCACACCATTTCATCAACGCCTCGCGCGCAAAGCTGCTGTCCGCCCGCAGCGTAATGCGGACCTTCGGCCACTTCGCCCGCAGTTGTCCCACGATCCGCTCCATCTCCTGGACCGCTCCTTCGGAGCCATCCAGATTCGACACCCGCAGCTTCGCCCCCAGCACATACCCCTCGCAAAACACATACAGGGGCAGGTAGCAGTAACACCGGTAGTAGCCATGGTAGAAACGACCCTCCTGCTCTCCGTGCAGCGGATCATCCGTCGCATCCAGATCCAACACCAGCTCCTTGGGTTTCCCGCCTCGCACCCGAATGAACTGCTCCACCAGAAACGCTTCCACCGCCGCTTCATCCACCGGCGTCTTGCGATATTTATCCTGCGTCACCGAGGACAACTCCAAACGATTGAGTGTGCTCTTGCCGGCACACGCCTTGCCCCGATCCGCTTCCGCTCGCCGATCCCTCCCCAAGGGATCTTCCTTGCCCACCAACACCGCCATCAGCGGATCCGTCCGTAGCTCCTCATGATCGTTGAGATCCTCATAGCCCAAGGCCAGTCCATAAATCCGCTGCCCCACCAGATCCTCCACACTGAACTCGGTGAAGCGAGGATCGCGCCGGTCCCCAAAGCAGGCGGCCAAGCCGCGAATGAACCCATAGCGGTTCTCCACCTCCCGTAACAGCAACCCTCCGGCGTCTGAGGTGATCTGTCCCCCGTTGAATTCTGCCTCCACTCGGCGACCCTCCAGCCCTTGAAACTCCAGCTTAGAAGCGATACACTCTGTCGTCATAGTAGTCAGCTCCTTGTGTTTGTTAAGTCTTTGTTAACACAGACTTTATACCACATTGAGCTGACTGCTTTTTCTTATCCTTGAGAAATCCGGGTTAGGAACAGGAAGCCTGAAGCGCGAGCGAGGGGTTGGGGTGCAAGCGAGATGCGTGGACAACGGGGCTCAAAGCTCAGGCAGGCAGCCAGGTCGGGCGGATCTGTGGTGTTCCCCAACCCCTCGCTTGCGCTTCAGGCTTTCAGAAACCGGCAATTGGCCGCCGAAGGGCGCGATTCAAGGCGTCCCCCACAGATTAGGTAGAAGAATCGTATCGGGTAAGTCGGGCACGAGTGCGGACATCTCCTTGACCGTTTCCTCTGCCAGGTTTCCCTTCGCGAGTATCGCCAGATTGGATTCCAGCTGGTCTAAGGTTTCCAGCCCTACGACGACGCCTGTGACCCCTTTGAGGGACGCAGCGAACCGGAGTGCCAACTCAGGCAGCGACATCCCCAATGCCTCCGCGCTTCTCTCTAGCCGTCTCCGAACTGGTTTGACGCCAGCCAACCGCTCAGGTATTCGCTCCTCTGGCAGCAACAAGAGTCCCTGCAGGTAGACGCTCCGCACAAAGATCGCGATACCTTTGGATTTTGCCCTCCGCAGGACCCCGCTCCTTTCGAACCTTTGATCCAATAGGCTGAGGGGATGCTGAATTGCATCAATGCCGGGGGTCTCGATTGCCTGAATCGCCTGCTCCGGAGTATAGACCGAAACTCCAGCATGTTGAATCAGGCCCTCCTTTTTCAGGGACATCAGGGCATCGGCGTAGCCCAGGTGCTTGGCCCTATGCAGCAGACATAGTGGAAGGGTTTCCAGCCGCAGGCGACGCAGAGATCTGATCACCGACTTCCGTACAAAACTCCCATCCTCAGTGACCTCCAGATGAGAGATTTTCGAGCACACAAAAGCCGTCTGCTTCAGCTCTAGCTCTTCCAGGATCCGCCCCAGGAGGTTTTCGCTTTCCCCATACTCGGCAGCCGTATCCAGGCCCGCTGCCCCTGATTCGAAGGCTCTTTTGACAATTTCTCGAAGCACAGCATACGGAGGCTGGCCCACACGATTGGCGATCCCATAGGAAGGAATCCCGAACTGGGCCGTGCCTAGCGAGAATCTAGGGAAGTTGAGACCTGACGCTACAGCGTTAGTCATGGTATTCCTGTGGGTTATCCCAGGGAACGCAGCTGCCAAGTGTCTGAGCCGTCTTGCAGTTCGAACATGCGAGCGTAGAGACCACCCTGTCGCATCAGTTCCTCATGGTTCCCCATTTCGAAAACTCGACCCTTTTGCAGCACCACCAGCCGATCGGCGTTTCGGAGCGTAGACAGCCGATGGGCAATGACAATCAGCGTGCGGCCTTTCGCCAGTCGGGAAAGGGCCGCTCTGATTTCCGCCTCAGACTCGGCATCAATGCTAGAGGTAGCTTCGTCCAGGATCAGAATCGGGGCATCCTTCAGAAGCGCCCTGGCAATCGAGACTCTCTGTTTTTCACCTCCCGACAGTCGGGTTCCCCGCTCACCCACGATGGTGTCGTATCCCTCCGGCAGACCCAGAATGAACTCTTCGGCATTGGCGTCTATCGCTGCTTGCTGCAGCTCTTCCTCGGACGCATCGGGTCGCCCGAAAAGGATGTTGTCGCGAATCGTGCTATGAAACAGGAAAACGTCCTGCATGACGTGCGCGACGTGGGAGCGAAGGAACTTCAGGGGAAGTTGGCGCACGTCATGCCCTCCGATTCGGACGGCACCCTCTTGAACCTCGTAGAAGCGGGGGATCAGGTTGCAACAGCTTGTCTTCCCAGCTCCAGTAGGTCCCACCAGGGCCACTACCTCTCCCTCCCCGACCTGGAAACTCACATCGTCCAGGACAGGCACTCCCGGAGCGTAGGCGAACCTCACTCGGTCCAACTGGACGTTCCAGTTCATCTCAGTTGGGGGCTTGAAGCTCGAAGTCTTATCCGCCTCCCCCGGAGTGTCCAGAAGTTGGAAGACCCTAGCGGCCGAGGCCATGGCTTTTTGGAGGGTCTCGTTGAGGTTGGCCACCCTCAGCAGCGGGACGAAGATACGGCTCATATAGAGAACGAAAAGCACCAGATCTGCCAGCTCCAACCGATTTCCCAAGGCGAGATACCCGCCCGCTCCAACGACCACGACATAGGACAGCCCGCTGCTGACCTCCACGAAACCGGCCGGAAGAAGCGACCAGAGATTGGCCCGGACGATGCTATCCTGATAGCGACTGCTGTGGGCTCGGATCTGTCGGGCCTGTTCCTCTTCCCCGACGAAAGACTTCACCACCTGATAGCCTGCCATCCTGTCCAGGATTTCGGCCACCAGGTCCGCCCGTCGACCGCGTACCTCTCTCCACACCCGATTCGTTCGAGAGGCAAGTAGGTAGACGCCCCAACCCAAGAGAGGCAGGGGCAAAATGACGATGATGGCCAGTTCGCTATTGATGGAAAAGAGCACGCCCATCATCGCGATGGGGATGACCAGGGCCAGGAGTGATTCTGGGATGCCGTGAGCTATGAAGTCCTCGATCACCTCTACGTCATTGACTGCCTGCGACATGAGGGCCCCGCTTCGGTTTCGGGTGAAGACCTCTGGCTTGAGGCTCTGGATGTGGTCGTAGGTCCTAGAAAGCAGTTGGTGAAGTGTCCGGTAGGCTGCGATGTGGGAGAGGACTCCGTAGCCGTAGCGGAAGAGTCCACGGACGACGCTGAGTCCGCCTAGAGCCAACGCCATGTACAGGACGGCGGTGCCGGTGAGGGCCTCGTCGTCTAGGAGCTGGACCAGATGTCGAAGAATCAAGGGTGGGATCAGGTCAACCGCTGAAAAGACTAGACCGCAGAGGATGGAGCCCAGAAGCAATCGTCGGTTTTTTCCCGCCAGGCGGAGGAGCCGGAGCAGAAATCCGCCGGTCAGCTCAGGTGAGGAGTTTATTCCCATGGGGCTAGCGGTCCGGCGGTTCTCAGCAGTATTGATCGAGGCGAGTCATGAGGGTTTCGAACTCCTCCAAGGTATTGAAGAAATGGAGACACACCCGCAGGTCGCGAGGCTTGTCCAAGGGCGAAACCAGGATCCGATCAACTTCCGCCAGCTTGTTGTAGACTTCGAGGCCCGAGGATCCCTCCGGCAGCTTGAGCACGAACACCCCGCTTCGACTTTCTCGATCGAGAGGAGAGACCAGTTCGAATTTCTTGGATTTCTTGACTAGGTGCGCTGCTTGACCGGATAGGTCCGAGATCCGTTGGTAGATCTTTTCCCAACCAATGTTGTCCAGCCAGCGCAGAGCCTCGGCAAAGCCCCCGAAGACAGCCTGCGACCGGGTCCCGAATTCGTAGCGGCGGCCATTTGGATGCCATTCATACTGCCCCTGATCGTCGAGCGACAGATGTGAATGGGCGCCTGTCCAGGAAACGGGAGTCTCCTCCAGAATCTCCTTCCGGATCATCAGTCCACCGGTTCCCTTAGGTCCCAAGAGCCATTTGTGTCCGCAAAAGGCGTAGTAGTCACACCCAATCTTGTCGAATTCCACCGGCACATTACCGGCACCCTGCGCTCCGTCCAGCAGCAGACGGACATTTTTCTCTCGTAGGGCCAGGGCCAGGCGCTGCGCCGGAATCACGCGACCGTTCCGTCGCGAAACGTGACTGATCGCCACCAGTCGGGTGCGAGGAGATAGAAGGCTGAGCACGTTGTCGACTACGTCCTCGCCGATGTCGATGGGAGCCAGGCGGTGGGTGACTCCGAGGCGATCACGCAGATTATAGGAGGGCATCCGAAGGGCCGGGTGTTCGTGGTTGCTGGTCAGGATCTCGTCGCCTTCTTTCCAGCCAATCGACCAGATCACGATATTGAGGGCCTCGGTAGTGTTGTGGGTGAGAGCCACCTCCTCTTCCCGGCATCTCAGTGCCCCGGCCACCAGAGCCCGACAAGAGTCCTCTGCCGTACCCAGGGACCCCACGTACCTTGGGTCCGCCGGTCCCTGATTCTGCAGGTCGAGGAGGCGTTTTACTTCCTCTATCACCGGTTTCGGAGAGGCTCCGATCCCACCGTGTTGAAAATAGAGTGATTGCCCCGCGGCAGGGATCTGGCGCCGAACAGAGCGCACCCAGTCAGGGGCTTCTCCATCCAACGGTTTCATCGAGATTGCAGTTGCCTGGCTCCGAGACAGGGGAATGCCGATTAGCCCAGCCAGGGAAGCGGTCTTGAGAAAGCTTCTTCGGGGCCAGTCGAATTCATTTCTCGACAGTGTCATCAGTTCCTCCATTCGTCGGGTTCATACGGCCCTTCATACCACAATCGCACCGAGAGCACGATATTCGCCGAGATAGTAGACATTAAAGTCCACAGCCCCGCAGGATCATTCGGGGTAAATTCCTGAATCACAAACCGCAGAACACCGAACATGCGAACGCCGAACTGTCTTGCTCGCAGCTTTTCAATGTTGACGGCACTGTCAGAGAAAGAGAGACGTGCGACGTGCAGACGTTCAGACGTGCGACGACTTGTTCAAGGTCCCAATGCGACTAGGAGAGCCGTTCTGCAAGCTGTCCGACTCCGATAGATTGGTTGGCGGAGACGGTGACGGCGAAACGCTCCCTGTCATCTTCTCGCCAGTCCGTGGTGAAGGTGCCTTCGCCGAAGAGCTCCGCAAACAGCTGCGATAACAAGGGCTGGAATGCCTGGAAGGTTTGCGACTCGTTGGGTGTCTGGAGCCTGTCGTTGGCCACGATCAGGACCTCATCCGTCTTGAAGTGGAGTCGGCCGGCGAGCTCCGGAGCTGCCTCTAGCAGAGTGCATGCTCGAAGCGTCGTCTTCAGAATCGTTTTCAACCTCTCCACTGAGGAACCGCTGATATCTCGCTTACGATAGTAGAACAGCCCCAGACGGTCCCCGCCCAGGTCCATGCTGAAGTTGCCCTGGTGAGCAACCAGCAGGATCCCTGGTCCCTGATGGACGTGGCTGTAGTTGTGCACATCGATTAGAAGATGTTCTTCGATGATCTGCTTCTGAATCCAGGAGTGGAAGATGGGTACGAAATCTTCGAGTGCTACTTTCTCTGGGTCATCGACGAAGAGCTTGAAGCCGAGTCGTTGCAGTTCCATCGCGTGCTATGCGTTGATCTTAGTACCGCATTTCATAAATACGGTCACGTTTGTGGCGAGCGCGACGGTGTCGAGGGCGCGAAGCGACGACGAGGCGATGCTGGGTATCGTAGAGAAGGAGCGACAAAGCCATCGGCCCGTCCCGTCGCCACCCTTAGGGCAGATGGGGGTTGTGGACGATCTCTGCGTTATTCGTCGTCGAAGATGGCCAAGCATCGTCTTCCTCCTCCTGCCTTGATCTCGCCTCACAAGCCCCCTCTGCAAACGTGATCGTATTTATGAAATGCGGTACTTAGGTTTGCAGAGGGACCATGGCTTCGGCGATCCGCTCTCGGCAGGCATGGGCCGCCTCGATAAACAGCTGTGCCTCCTCGACGAGGCGGTGCGAACTGTCTCGGCTGTGTTTTGTAGGCGCAGACTCGTACCTCCGAAACAGATAGTGAGCGAATTTCCCTCCGGCGTATTTGTCGTGGAATAGCTGGGTGTCGTAGAAGCGACGTGTGAACTCCCTGACAATCGTTTCGGGATTGTTGGGAATGTCCAGAAACTCGGTCTTGATCAGAGCGGCGGCGGCTTCAAGCATCGCCTCATAGCCGAGCTTATCGGCGCCAAGATAGTCCTCATCCTCTAATTTGAGTTGGGCTTCGAAGACGATTCGCTCTGCTGCCGCCATGTCGAACTCAACCAGCGAGACCACCTCTCCCGCGCACTCTCCAGTGCCCATGTCCCCAATTGAGAATTCTCGAGGATCTCCCCAGTCGGTATAGAATGAGGCGTCCTGTTCGTAAGGGGGAACCTGCATCAGGTCCTCGAACATGGCCCTCATCTCCTTTTTCCCTACCGTGCTCACGAAAGTCTGGAAACTTTCATCGTTCTGCCGAAACTGGACAAAGCGTTCGGTGAGGCGATCCAGGACCTTGGGAATGCTCTTGGCCGGGACCGACCCCATGGCCAAGCCGTAGGCAGCAGCGTTTTCGGTCCATTGGCCACCCAGAACAACCTGAAAATGAGGCACCTTGTGGCTGTTGATGGTGCGGCTCGTCCCGTAGAAGCCAATGTCGGCGATGTGGTGCTGTCCGCAGGAGTTGAAGCAACCGCTGATCTTGATGCGAAGGCCTTTTACCGCCTCATCGATCTCCACGAACTTGGCGGACAGGCTTTTGCGGATCTCATTCGCGAGGCCTCGGGAGGAAGAAATTCCCAACTTGCAGGTGTCGGTTCCGGGGCAGGCTGTGACGTCGACGATCGAGCCGGCTCCCGGGTCGCTGAGGCCGACTCTTTTGAGTTCCTGGTAGAGATCCGGGAGATCGGCCTCGCTTACCCATCGCAACAGCATGTTCTGCTCGACGGTAGTGCGTATGTTCTCCCCCGCAAACTGGCGCGCGATGTCTGCCAGCTCGCGCATTTGCCAGGACGAGAGGTCGCCCAAGGGAAGAGTGATCGAAGCGCTCGCGTAACCGGGTTGCCGCTGGCGGTACACGTTGGTGTCGTACCACTCCTCGAAGCCTTCCGGGCGCTGTTGCCCGTTGAGAGGGGCTGCCGCCTTTACAGGAGTCTCTTGATGGAGGGGTACTTCCTCCAGATAATCCTTCCAGCGGGAGTCTTCCGTCAGCTTGGCTCCCTCCTCCAGGACCAGTCTGCGAAATTCCTCGACACCGAGCTTGCCTACCAGGAATTTGATACGGGCTCGGGCACGATTTGTCTTTTCTCCGAGGCGCGCGAAAACCCGTGAAATGGCTTGAGCCGTGGGGAGCAATTCCTCTTCGGGCAGGAATGGATCGAAGAGCTTGGCCTGGTGCGGAACCGCTCCCAGACCGCCGCCAACGTAGAGCTCGAAGCCCCGTTTCTCTTGCCCATCCACGACGCGCTTGACGGCAATCCCACCCATGTCGTGCATGGTGACCAGACCACAAGGGTGCTCCTTGCAGCCGGAGAAAGCGATCTTGAACTTCCTCCCGAAATCTTGTGCGTCCGGATGCCCCAACAGAAACTGACTGCAGGATTTGGCATAGGGCGTGACGTCAAAGACCTCGTCCCGGCAGACTCCCGCCAAGGGGCAGGCGGTCACATTCCGGACCGAGTTGCCGCATGCCTCACGGGTCGTAATGCCAACTGCCGCCAGCCTTCTCATCAATTCGGGTGTGTCGTCAATGTGAACGAAGTGAAGTTGAAAGTCCTGTCGGGTCGTGACGTGAAGAATTTCGTCCGAGTACTCTTCGGCCAGGTCGGCGAGCGCCTCCATCTGTTCCGGTGTGACACCGCCGAAGGGGATCTTGATCCGCTGCATGCCGGGAGCATCCCAGACCGTTTCCGGACCTTTGGTTGCGCCATTGGAGGGATATCCGAGTTTCTGTGAACGAGTGCCATCATGGCGTTGTCCATTGTCGTAGCGCTGGCCATAGACGCCCCTTCGAAGACGCGTCTCGGCGAAAATCTTTTCGTCCAGCTTACCCTGCTTACGCAGCTCCATCTGGGTCTCGTAGATGTCCACTTCTCGTCCCATCTCGGGATCCATCTTGTCGCTAAGCTTTTCTTTCCAGCTGGTCATCGAAGTTTCCTCCGTCGAAAAAGCCCTTGGAGCCTCCTGCCAATGAAGCGGCTACCAAGGGCCCTCATACTGACTATACTTAACTTATTTGATCGAATCAGTCAAATTCGGAAAGGATGCCGGCTCGGCCGCCTAGCCTGCGTTGCTGGAGTTGCCCAGGAATCGATTAAACGACCAGGAGTAGATTCTTCTCAGAGCGTATCGAACTAGACGTTGTTGCCAGAACCAGGAAGACGTACTCCTCCGATCCTGCCGGCTGGGCACAGCGCGGGAGACCAGTCTTTGAAATTCCAGGCGCAGCCGGTCCTCTGTGATCATATTGCCGATGTGGTAGACACAGGCCTCGGGCGTACTGAGGCGCAAGAATCCTGATTCGTCTAAGGGGCGATCCACGGTTTCGCCCTTGCTCATCATCAGTTTGTCGGTCCAGGTCATTGGAAGGGCTTCGATTGCCGGCCGCTAAACCAGGTATTGCATGTGTGAGGCACCGGCATAAGCTGAAACCTTCCGGAAGGATAGGAGGTGGTCCAATTGAGATTCCCGAGTCTGAAGGAGTGTGGTGCCCTTCTCGGAGTCGGGCACGGGCAAAGGCAAGAGAGGACGCTAAACACGTACGTCGGAACTGATGTAAGATGACCTCCAGATGGAGTTATATGGAGTTATGAAGTAGGCATCAGGAGGAAAGAAGGCTCCTGGAGATTCCTTTTTCACTTTGCCCGGACCGCTCAGGAGTAAATGCTCCACCGCACCCTCATCCTGCCGCCAGAGGAGTTTGAAATGAGACCACTTGGATCCACCCTCTGTTCCTTCCGACTTGGGAATCTTCCATTGATCTGGTGCCTTGCTTACATGTTTCAGGTGACGGCGATGATTCAAGCCTCGGACTCCAAGATTCGATTGATTAGAACCCAGGATGCCAGCGTCGATGTGCTGGTCGGGTCGAAGTTGCTAACCTCCTACCACTTCGGACTCGGTCTCCATAAACCAATTTTTCATCCCCTCAAGGCCTCCAACGGCAAGTCCGTCACCCGGGGTTTCCCAATGGAGTTCGGTATTCCCGGTGAACACACAGATCACTGGCATCATGAAGGTGTGTCGTTCACTTACGGGGACGTCGACGGCATAGACTTCTGGGCCAAGTTTGGTCCCCGGGGAGACAATCCAGGTTCGGGCAAAATCCGCCATACGGGATTCACCAGGATCGAGAGCGGCGAGGTTGGGCGTCTATCTTCCACGGCTGACTGGATTGAACCCACTGGTAAGGTCGTCTTGCGTCAGGAGGCAGACTTCACCTTCCGCGCGGAAAGCAATTGGCATGCGATTGACCTGAGCTTCGTGCTGACGGCCCAGAAAGAGAAAGTGACGTTTCGAGATACCAAAGAGGGCATGATGGCCCTGCGTCTGGCCTCACCGCTTCGCGAGGACAACGGCGGCCGCTACCTGAATGCAGCCGGTCAAGAGACAGAGGCAGGAGTGTGGGGGAAGCGATCTCCCTGGGTCGCGCTTCGAGGCAAGATCGAAGGAGAAGGCGTTACAGTAGCCCTGATCAATCACCCCGAGAGTGCGGGCTATCCCACCTACTGGCATGCCCGAGGCTACGGCTTGTTCTCCGCTAATCCTTTTGGACGCAAGGATTTCGAGAAAGGTAGCGCACCGCTGAATTTTTCTCTGGAGCCGGGCGGATCGGCCAACTTCCTCTATCGGATTCTAGTGCACACGGGCGAGTTGACGCTTGAAGAAATGGAACGCCAGTTCCAAGCCTACCTGGAGGCAAGCTCCAAGTCCCAAGCGTCAGATCAGAAGTGAGTCAGGTCTGTGTACCGTGCTGTTGTCCGGCTCTCTCCTTGGAAACTTGGGCTTATATTGGAGACAAGTCAAGTCGTTCGCGGCTCTGCCGGACTTGGCTTCGTAACGCTGCCAGTCCACCCATTCGCGACACTGCTTTGCCGGCTCCCCACTATTGGGCACTTTGAACCGGCTGTCTATCCGGGGCGGAGAGCGCATCCCAGATTGCTCCAACGGGTGAGCAGCCGAGGAGGCGCTTGGCAATCAGAAGATTCCCCTTGAGAAAGCCTTCACTCCTCAGTGACTGCAGCGCAAAGCGAGAACAGGTCGGCTGAAAACGGCAATTGGCGATAAGGCCCATCACCGGAGATCCGAACCGAGTATATACTTCGATGGTTGCCAACTCCGCTCGTAGCGGAAACGTAGTGGTAGAAAGCGCTATAACCACTACGGCCAAGCCACAGGCCAGTGCCCGTTTTCGCGCTCGGCTCAGTTCCACTGATCGGCGAAATCGGAGACCACGGGAAGCCTGAATTTATCGCCCTTAACGGCCTTCATGATGCAAATGATGTGGACCACCAGAATGGCCAACCAGAGCAAAGGGCCAACCGTGCAGCTGAGGATCCAACCGATGCCAGGAACGCCGGCAAGTATCGTCAAGACGATACTTACGACAATCCAGGTGGCCATTAGGATGAGTCCATGCTTGGCGTGCCACTGAACGTCGGCATCGTCTTTTTCCACCAACAGGGGAATGAGCGCCAGAATGCCGAAATAGCTGAGGACCAGCATCACTGTTTTGTTTGAACTGGCACCGGAACTGGAAGCGGGCGGTTCTGAAGGCGGCGGTTGTGAAGGTGGCGGCGTCGAAGACGGTGGATCCGGGGGGCTCGTGGGTTGGTTGTCTTCCATTTTTTACTCTCCTCCGTTGATGAAAGCTTACCTCTCGACCCTGACGGGTTAGGTCAAGGTCATTCCTAACACAGCCAACCGTGACAAACAAGCAATTTTCACCCGTCCCTAACGCCGAAGTTACTCGATGCTCCAAGGCCCATCCGGGCTCCTAGCGGCGCAGGAACGTTGACTCGCGAAGGCTTGCCAGAATTTCCGTGAACTCATCCACGGGGACGACTTGTGGACTAGGTGCTGTGCGCTCGCCCTGGACGATTGCGGCTCACCCACCGTGCCTTGTCGCATCTGCACGGGAAAGTTATAATCCGTGACGCATGCCAAAGGCGATGACCAGAATCCTTCTACCTGACGGAAGGGTGGCAGAAGGTGCACGGCTCCCGTCCCTGTCTCCCGATGAGCAGACTCGGCTGTACCGATTGATGCTGCTGAATCGCCGTATAGACGAGCGAATGGTTCGCTTACAGCGCCAGGGTCGATTGGGTTTCTACGTCGGCTCGGTGGGCGAAGAAGCGGCCATCATCGGCAGTGCCTTCGCGCTCCAAGAAAAAGATTGGATCCTTCCCTGCTATCGGGAATTGGGAGCTGCCCTGGTGAGAAATTTCCCGCTCTTCGACCTGTTTTGCCAGTTTGTAGGGAACTCACGCGATCAAAACAAAGGTCGGCAGATGCCCAATCACTACTGCAGCCCGGACCTGCGCATCACCTCGATCTCCAGCCCAGTTGGCAGTCAGATTCCGCATGCTACTGGCTTGGGGGTCGCCGCACGGCTGTCGGGAAAAGAGGAAGCCGTCCTGGTTTACTTCGGAGAGGGTGCGACGTCCGAGGGAGACTTCCACGTGGCAGCTAACTTCGCTGCGGTCTACAAGGCCCCGACTATATTCTTCTGCCGCAACAATCAGTGGGCTATTTCGGTTCCCGCCCGATCCCAGACAATGTCTGAGAGCTTCGCCGTCAAGGCCAAAGCCTATGGTTTCGAGGGGGTCCAGGTAGACGGCAACGACGTCTTTGCAGTCTACTCCGTCACTCAGGAAGTCGCCGAAAAAGCTCGAAAGGGCGGAGGGCCGACTCTGATCGAGGCCGTGACTTACCGGCAAGGTGGTCACTCCACTTCTGACGATCCGCGAGCCTATCGGGACGATAGTGAGGTGCAGGAGTGGAAAGACAAGGATCCCATTCTCCGACTCAGATCCTATCTGATCAGCCAGGGCCACTTGACCGAGGACGGGGACGCCCAGTTCGAAGATGAGATCAAGCAGGCGATCCAGGAGAATCTGGAGAAGGCTGAGGCAATCGGTCCCCCTGCGCTGGAAACGGCCTTCGAAGATGTCTTCGATACGATTCCTTGGCACCTTCGCGAACAGTTTGAATCCTTGAGGACCGCCGAAGAGTCGGCTAGTGTTCCGCTCAGGCGCTAGCGATTCAGGTGTTACGGTCCACTAGTGCAGCTCGCCATAGGTTCTGAGCCAGGGGACAGTAGTCAATCCTTGTCGCTGGCTAGGCGTCGCGAGCGAGTCATATCGGGCTATATGTCGAGTCGAGCGCAACAACGCCAGCGGCGACGAGGGGCTGCTGAACCCTGGTTCAAAAACTTGTGGCGCGCTGCACTAGGGTTCAAGAGAAGGTCTGACCGAAATTCCTGATGCCGACAATCAACATCATCCAGGCAGTCAATGACGCGCTACGCACAGAGATGCAGCGCGATCCCAAGGTCGTTGTGCTGGGCGAAGACGTTGCCAAATTTGGGGGTGTTTTTCGCGCTACTCAAGGACTCCTGGACGAGTTCGGCCCGGAGCGGGTCTTCGACACTCCTCTTGCCGAGGCCGGAATCATTGGAACCGCTATCGGCATGGCTCTCTACGGCTTTCGTCCAGTCCCCGAAATCCAGTTTGCCGATTTCATCTATCCCGCCTTCGATCAGATCGTGAACGAGTTGGCGAAGATGCGTTACCGCTCCGGCGGGCAGTTCACATGCCCCCTGGTAATTCGCACTCCCTATGGAGGAGGAATCCGCGGTGGGCATTATCACTCTCAGAGCCCCGAGGCGTATTTTGTGCATACGCCAGGGCTCAAGGTGGTCATTCCCTCCAACCCCTATGATGCCAAGGGCCTGCTGATCGCCGCTGTCCAAGATGAAAACCCGGTAATCTTTATGGAACCCAAGCGAGTCTATCGGGCTGCTCGAGGTCAGGTGCCCGAGGGAGACTACAGCGTTGAACTGGGTCGCGCCAAGGTGATCAAAGAGGGTTCCGATGTAACGATCCTGACCTACGGGGCGATGGTCTATCCGGTCCTGGAAGCTTCAGAGACCGCCGAGTTAGAAAACAGGATCTCCTCTGAGGTTCTCGATCTTCGGACCCTGATGCCCTACGATATCGAAACGATCCTGGTTTCCGTGAAGAAGACGGGTAGAGTAGTCATCGTTCATGAGGCTCCCAGAACCTGTGGATTCGGAGCAGAACTGTCAGCCGCCATCAGCGAGCGCGCCTTGCTGCATCTGCAGGCTCCCATTCTCCGTGTGACAGGTTTTGACACACCTTTCCCGTACGCTTTGGAGGAATACTATCTTCCGGATTTGAACCGTGTTCACAGGGCTTTGCGCGAGTCTGTCAATTTTTGACTGATTGAGGACGGAATGGCATTCGAATTCAAGCTGCCAGACATCGGTGAGGGGATCGTGGAAGGCGAAATTGTCCGTTGGTTGGTCAAGGCAGGAGAGCAGCTCGACGAAGATCAGCCCATGGTCGAGGTCATGACCGACAAGGCTACGGTTGAGATCAGTTCCCCAGTGGCTGGTACCGTCTCCCGCTGCTTCGGTGAGTCGGGCGACGTGGTCAAGGTGGGAAGTGTCCTCGTCCTTATCAACACCGGTGGAGAAGAATCTCCTACCGAGCCGGCCCCCGTTTCCCCCGACGCTTCCATTCCGGTGCCGGCCCCTTCACTGCCGGCTGAACCGCTCCCTCAACGCGCAGGAGGCCCGGTCCTGGCCACTCCGGCCATACGTCGATTGGCGCGCGAGATGGAAGTGGATCTGTCCCAGGTAGCCGGTACGGGTCCTGGGGGGAGGGTCAGCAGAGAAGACCTTGAGCGGTTTCAGAAGGAGCCGGTTGCGGAAACGGGAGTCGAACGAACTTTGCCCTATCGCGGGATTCGCAGGCGTATTGGCGAGCGAATGGTGCAGTCCGTCGTCACGGCACCTCACTTCACCTACGTTGAAGAGATTGACGTCACGGAGCTGGTAGCTCTCCGTGACGAATACCGAAAATCGCCGGAATTCGAAGGTGTACGCCTAACCTATCTGCCCTTCATCATGAAAGCGCTGGTCATCGGCTTCAAGGAGTATCCCCTGCTCAACTCGACGTTGAATCAGGAAGCTGAAGTGATCGAGCTCAAGCAGCATTACAACATCGGGATTGCCACCCAGACGCCGGATGGGCTCATGGTGCCGGTGGTGAAGAACGCTGAAGGCAGGAACATTCAAGAACTCGCTGCCGAGATTGCCAGACTTTCCGAGGCGGCTCAAAAGGGGCAGATACAGTTAGAGGACCTTCAAGGCGGAACCTTTACCATCACTAGCCTGGGAGCCCTGGGAGGGATCATGGCGACCCCCATCATCAACTTTCCGGAAGTTGCGATTTTGGGCGTGCACAAAATCATGCAAAGGCCTGTTGTCCGCTCCGGCGAGATTGTCATCCGCGAGATGATGAACTTGAGCCTTTCTCAGGATCACCGTGTGGTCGATGGCGCCATCGGCGCTCAGTTCATCCAGTTCATCAAGCCTCACTTGGAGAGCCCCGAGTCGTTGATCCACTAGAGTGAATTCCAAGATACAAGATACAAGATACAAACAAATACCAAATCACAATCACCAAATTCCAAACGATCCGGGCTTGTAGCTCGACTCGGGCCAGCAGCGTACCCTCGTTTTTCTGCTGCCGTGCCATCGCCGGCATTCCCAGGAGGTGACAGCGTTTTGATGCTTGGAATTTGGTATTTGTTTGTAACTTGTAACTTGTATCTTGGAATTCACTACTAGGTGCGTACCATTTTCCATGTCGACATGGACGCCTTCTATGCGTCCGTTGAGCAGCGGAACACTCCTGACTACCGGAAGCAGCCCGTCATCGTGGGTGCGGATCCTAAAGGGGGACAGGGAAGAGGAGTAGTTGCGGCCTGTTCCTACGAGGCCCGCCGTTACGGGATCCATTCAGCCATGCCGATCAGCAAGGCCTACCGGCTGTGCCCGGACGGAGTCTATCTGCGTCCCAATTTCTCCGAGTATACGAAAGTCAGTCGCTCCTTGAGGGATGTCTTCCGCTCCTTCACGGAGTTGGTCGAACCCCTCAGTATCGACGAAGCCTTCCTGGACATGACGGGGCAGGTAGGGCCCAATTCCAATGGAATAGAACTGGCCAGGTCATTGAAGCAGGCCATCAGGGAGAAGGAAAGCTTGAGCGCCTCCATCGGAATCGCTCCCAACAAGTTCCTGGCCAAGATCGCATCGGACCTGGAGAAACCAGATGGCCTTGTGGTTGTCAACGAATCAGGGATCGAATCGTTTCTGGAGCCGCTTGAGATCAGAAGGCTCTGGGGTGTGGGGCCCAAGACGGAGGCCAGATTGAGGCAGAGGGGTATCAACACCATCCAAGAACTCCGCGAGGCGGATAAGGAAAGCTTGCTTCAGCACTTCGGTAAGTTGGGACAACATCTCTGGTCACTTTCCCGGGGAATCGATAGTCGGCCCGTCGTGACTCAGAGGAAACCAAAGTCGGTAGGGCACGAGAGGACGTTTGCAGAGGACGTCAAAGATATTGATACCTTGGAAACGACGCTCGAGCGCCTATCACAAAGTGTGGCGGAGCGACTGCACCGATCGGGACTTTCGGGTAAGACGGTGACTTTGAAGCTCCGGTATTCAGATTTCACAACCATCACCCGACAAAGCACCTTCCGAGATGTCCTCGATCAGGGCCCCGAGATTTTCTCGGTGGCCCGACGACTGCTGCAGAAGTTCCGAGACCCCCATCGAAGGGTGCGGCTGATCGGGGTTTCGGTTACGTCCCTGGAATCGCTCCCTTCGGGAAGCATGGGCAGACAGCTCAGCCTATTCGACTGAACTGAGACTTCAACTGTTCGTCGCACGTCTGAACGTCGCACGTCGCACGTCTCCTGTCCCCGGACGGTGACGCAAATGGGGTGGACACCATTACTCGTTGGCGGTAATGCGGAGCTTGGGTACCTCGATCATGACCTTGGAGCCGGGGGGGACACTGTTGATGATCCAGACATTGCCACCGATGATGGAATCCCGGCCAATGACCGTATTTCCCCCCAGAATGGTGGCCCCAGAGTAGACGACGACGTTGTCTTCGATGGTGGGATGTCGCTTCTTGGCGCGCGCTCTCTCCGCCCCCTTCTTGGGGAAGCTCAGCGCCCCCACGGTGACGCCCTGATAAAGCTTCACGTTCTCCCCGATCTTGGTTGTTTCGCCGATCACGACTCCCGTCCCGTGGTCGATGAAGAAGCGTCGACCGATCCGAGCTCCGGGATGGATATCGATGCCCGTCCTGCGATGGGCGTACTCGGTCATGATCCGTGGAATCAGCGGCACTTCAAGCAGATGAAGCTCATGCGCGATGCGGTAGGTTGTAATCGCCGTGGAGCAGGGGTAACTGAAGATAATTTCGTCGAAGGACTTGGCCGCCGGGTCGCCGTCCATGGCAGCTTCGACGTCGATTTCGAGCAGATTCCGCAGTTCGGGAATGGCCTGAATGAACTTCAGGCAGACGTCTTCGGCCTTCTGCAGACAATCATCGCAATCACCCTTGGATTCATGCTCGCACGTCTGGTGGAAGGCCTTGTAGAGTTCGTCAGTGAGCTGCTCATAGATCTCGTATAGGAGCTCGCCAACGTAATAGTCCACACTCCGATTGGTCACCGATTCTCTGCCGAAGTATCCCGGGAAGAGTACCGTGCGGAGCTTGTTCAAGATCCCAACAATGGCGTTCTCGCTGGGAAGCGGAATTTCCCCCAAGTGCTGTAGGTGCAGCTCGGCATCGCGATAAGTGCGAACGATCTTATTGATCAGGTCTGGGAGTTCCCTCTGTCTCTGCAGGTTTCTGATCATCCTTCGCTCCTTCGAAATTTCGATCGAATCCATATTAACAATTCCGAGGCTGAGGTGGTAATGACCCCAAGCCAAGACTATTGATAGCCGACCGAAGTCAGTCCATACTCGGGACTCGATGGAGCAGCCAGAATGACGGCAGCCAATCAGTTCCCGCTGACCAGGTTCTCGGAAGACGAAGAACTATTCCGGGAAAGCGTAGCCAGCTTTGCCCAGACCAGCATCCAACCCTTCGTAGCGGAGATGGATCAAGAGGGGAAGTTCCGTCCCGACCTGATCGAGAACTTCTTCGAACTCGACCTAATGGGAATTGAGATTCCCGAATCCTGGGGTGGCGCAGGGGCCACTTTCTTCAAGTCGATACTGGCGGTGGAAGCGTTGAGCCGGGTTGATGCCTCCGCCGGGGTCATAGTCGATGTTCAGAACACGCTCGTCAATAACGCCATCCTTCGCTGGGGAACCGACGACCAGAAAGAACGTTATCTGCCCCGACTGGCCTCGGAGTGGGTAGGGGCCTATGCACTCTCGGAAGCGAGTTCGGCCAGCGATGCCTTCTCCATGACCACTCAGGCGGACAGGCAAGGTGATCACTTTCTGTTGAGCGGTCAGAAGCTGTGGACTACGAATGCGGCTGAGGCAGACTTGTTTCTTGTCTTCGCCAACGCGGATCCAGAGAAGGGCTACAAGGGCATTACGGCCTTCCTCGTTGAGGCTGGTTCGCCCGGCCTCAAGCTGGGGAAGAAGGAGGATAAGCTGGGTATCCGGGCCTCCTCGACCTGCGAACTCATTCTGGAGAGGTGCCCCGTTGGTTTTTCGAATGTGCTGGGGGAGGTTGGGAATGGATACCGAGTTGCCATCGAAACCCTGAACGAGGGCAGGATCGGCATTGGTGCCCAGATGATTGGTCTCACCCAGGGAGCTCTCGAGTATGCCCTCGGCTACACTCTGGAGCGCGAGGCGTTCGGCCAGCCGATCGCACAATTCCAGGGGGTGCAGTTTCCCTTGGCAGAAATGGCCACGCAGTTGGAGGCTGCCAGGCTTCTGGTTTACAACGTCGCCCGACTCAAGGAGGCCGGCCAGCCATTCGTGAAGGAGGCGGCCATGGCCAAGTACTTCAGTTCGCAAGTGGCCGAAAAGGTCACTTCGGGCGTGATCGAGCTCTATGGCGGCTACGGCTACACGAAAGACTATCCCGTCGAAAAATACTTTAGGGATGCCAAGATCGGCTCGATCTACGAGGGAACCTCGAATATGCAGCTGGCGACCATCGCGAAGCAAATCCTGCGTAAGTAGCAAATGAAGTCCAGGTCAGCCAGGCGAAGGCTCCAGCTGCCGATCTCTATCGAGGAGTTCGCGAGCCGACTCCTCGAATGGTACACACGGCACAAACGAGATCTTCCCTGGCGCCGCCAGCCCGAACCTTACCGCGTGCTCCTTTCTGAGTTCATGCTGCAGCAAACGCAAGTGAAGACGGTGCTGCCCTACTACGAGAGATTCCTGCAGGTTTATCCGAGGCTCGAGGATCTGGCTCGAAGCGAAGAGAGCGAGGTGCTTTCGGCCTGGTCAGGCCTTGGGTACTACAACCGGGCTCGCAACCTGCATCGAACCGCGCAATTGATTTGCGAAAAACACGACGGCACGCTCCCGAGGGAATATGACCAGGTCTTGGAACTGCCCGGGGTCGGCCGCTATACCGCAGGAGCGCTTCTCTCCATTGCCTACGGCGAACCACTGCCCATCCTGGATGGCAATATCCAGCGGCTCCTCGCCCGATACTTGAAGATCCGACAGGACCTGACTGGGTCTGGCGCCGAACCGTTGTGGGACCTGCTCTCGCAGATGGTGCAGGAGCCGTTGGTGGGCGAGCGCGTCTCTGATTTCAACCAGGCCCTGATGGAAATAGGTGCTCTCGTCTGCACTTCCCAGAATCCTCTCTGCAGCGAGTGTCCCTTGGGAGAGAGCTGCCTGGCAAGAAAGGATGGGATCCAGGAAGAGCTGCCGGTGCGGAAGAGACCGCGCAAGGTACAGAGCTTTCAGTTTGCCGCCGTAGTCGTTCCCCGGAACGGAAGATTTCTGCTGATGCAGAACCGCGAGAGTAAATTTCTTAGAGGATTCTGGGAGTTTCCCAAGGTGGCGCTCCTGATTGGCCAGGGGGTCCCATCGCCACAACTTCTGGAGCAGACTTTCGAAGACGCCCATGGCTTGAAGATCGAGATGGCGGAGAGTTTCCCCTCTGTTGACCATCGGATTACCTTCAGGAAGCTCCGATTTCATCCATTTCGAGCTCGTCTGAAGGAAGATCCAGCAGAGTCCAAGGGTTTCGTGTGGGCAAGCTTGGGGGCGAAAAGGGACTATCCAGTCCCATCCTTTGTCGGAAAGATAGTCAAGCGTACTAGAGTGGAGATAAGCTGAAACTTCATTTGCAGAAGTAGCTTTGGCCTCCAGGCCGAAGTCTTATTCTTCTGCGCCTTTGGCTCGGACGGCGGCCTGGAGGCCCCCTCTATCGCCGGACCCAAAGTTTCTTTCTCGAATGGAGCCAGCGCTTCTGGGGGCGGGACAGAGTGAGCATTAAACCGCTGCAGCCAACAGAGCCGCGAACGGGTGGACTGCCAGTATTACGAAGCCAAGTCCGGCAGAGCCGCGAACGACTTGACTTGTCTGTAATAAGAGCCCAAGTTTCGGCCGTCGAGGACGACGAAGGCGGGAGCGAGCTGGACAACAGCAGAATTTTGCCTATCCCCGACCCGATTTCCGAGCAGCGGCCGTTCAGCATGATCTTCCCTGTCTTCAACCAGTGACCCCTCTTCTCCCATTATCCCTTCAAAGCCTACCGACGGAGAAGCTACAATGGTGCAAATGAGAATGACGCGAATTCTTCCCATATTTGCCCTGTGCCTCGCTTCGCCCGCACTGCTTCCAGCCCAAAGGGATCGAGCCCCGCGGCGCCTTGAGAACCCGGAGGACCTCCAGCTCCCGGGAGGCTCCAGATTGGAGTTTCGAAGCTTCCGATCGAGTGCTCTCGACAAGGACGCCAGCTACAGCATTTTAACCCCACCCTCCTACGACAAAGAGCCGGAGAGGCGATTCCCGGTGATCTACTTTCTTCATGGTCTCAATAACGATCACACCAGCTGGGCCACCCCCCGCTACGGCAATCTTCCACTACAGGTCGAGACCTTCCTGAAAAAGGGCAAGACTCCGGAGTTCCTGCTGGTGCATCCAGACGGCGAAAATAGTCTCTACACCGATTCCCTGGATGGCACCGGAGAGTACGAAACCTACATTCGAAGAGATTTGATTTCAGAGGTGGAGAAGAACTTCCGGGTACAGACCGGCCGCTCCGGGCGTGCTCTCGGGGGAGTCTCAATGGGTGGGTATGGTGCGCTGAAGATTGCGATGAGACACCCAAAGGAGTTTGCTTCTGCCTCAGGAACGTCTCCCATAGTCTTCCTCGGGGAAGATCCTTCGAACTCATTGGCGAATCGAGAGTCGAGAAGGGGAGGATACGTCCTACGCCTTATCGGACGCACTTTCGGCGACCCCTTCAACCGGGAGCACTGGCGGGAAAACAGCCTCGAGACTCTGGCCCGCACGGCCTCCTTGGACCAACTGAACATCCATTTTTCCTATGGAACGGCCGACCGTTACAATCGGATGTTTCCGATGGAGCAGGGCGTGAAGACGCTGGACCAGATTCTGAGCGAGCGGGGAATCGCGCATACCTGCCAGATCTACGAAGATGAGCCGCACGGCTGGGAGCTGGTTCGATCCCACCTCGATGAAACCCTGGCCTTTCTTTCCCAGACCTTTTCGCATCCCTAGCAGCCTGCGACTGGAATAGATCTTCTCCTTCGGCTAACCTGGGCCCACCTCTAGTACCATGTCACACATGTAGTGGCGGGTTTGCAGAGGGGGCTTGCGAGGCGAGATCAAGGCGGGAGGAGGAAGACGATGCTTGGCCATCTTCGACGACGACCAACACAGAGATCGTCCGCAACCCCCGTCTGCCCTGTGGGTGGCGACGGGACGGGCCGATGGCTTTGTCTCTCCTCCTCCACGATGAAAAACATCGCGTCGGCGTCGTTTCGCGCCCTCGACGCCGTCGCGTTCGCCACAAACCCGACACTACATGTGTGACATGGTACTAGGCTTCACAGAAATCCCAGAGGATTATCTATCTCTCTAGTGGGGAATCGATGGTGCAGCGCAGAAAGGCTCCTGGCGGAAAGAAGAGTGGGAAGCTTCGCATAGGCGACGACTGGAATGCCATAACCATTATTGCTCTCTCCCAGAGCAATCCTCTCAAGGCTGTGGCTGAGTTCGTGGAAAACAGCATCGACGCGCGTGCCCGTAACGTTGTCATCACGCGCGGAAAAGAGCAGGGAGCTCACTATCTGAAGATCTCCGACGACGGAGAAGGCATTCCCAGAGATCCTTTAGGTGTCCCCGACTTCCGATATGTGGCCACCCACATATGTGATTCCATCAAACGGCAGCTCAAGACGCAGGGAGAGGAGGGGATTCAAGGAGAATTCGGAATCGGTCTGTTGAGTTTCTGGACCGTGGGTGAAGAGCTGGTTCTCAGCTCTGCGGGTTCAGACGGTACGACTTACCGAATGCACATGCAGAAAGGCTATCCCAACTACAGGGTCAGCCAGAGTCGAAGGCTTTTTCCAACCCAAGGGACCGAATTGACGATAAGGCCGCTGCTTCACGGCCCTCGACTCTTCAGCGGCGAGAAGATCCAGTGGTACCTGGCCTCTGAGCTGCGAGATCGAATCCGTCGCTCGGCAGTTCAAATTCGAGTAGTTGATCGAAGAGCGCGCCGGGAATTCCAGGTCGAGCCCCGTCAGTTCTCGGGCAGGTTGCTGCAGCAGCTGCCCACGCCAGAAACCCCGAGAGGTGAAGTCTACGTCGAGCTCTATCTGGCGGAATCTGATGTTTCCAATCGGGTCGGCCTCTATCGGTCGGGAACCCGTGTACTCGAAGATCTCGCACAGCTTCCTGGGTTCCAGAACCCTCCCTGGATAGACGGCCGAATTCAGGGGATCGTCGATGTACCCTTCCTCAATCTGACTCCAGGAACCCGCACCGGAGTCATCCAGGACGGAGCCTATGCCGAATTCTGTTTTGCCTTGGAGGATACGGCTGCTGCTTTGAAGCAGGTCATAGAAGAGCAGGATCGAGCCGAAGAAGAACGGACAAGCAGACAGATCCTGCGGACGATCCAGAGGGCATTCAAAGAGGCTTTCCTGGCCCTTCCCCCCGAAGAGTACGACTGGTTCGACATCAGAGGTCGGGATGAGCGAGGGGCTCTGAGGCAGCCTTCCCCGGTCGACGGAGTAGGAGTTTCCGATTCCGAGGCACTACCTGTCGAGGAATCAGTGGATGGTGGAAATGAAAAGGAGCAGAAAAAATTCTTCGAGTACGCTGGACCTTTGTTCAGCGCACGGATTTCTCCTGCATCCAGCGTTCTTCCCGTCGACAAGAGCCGTCAGCTGCGCGGCATAGCAAGGGACCGGTCGGGTCGACAGGTCGACGAGGACCTCCAGTTCGTTTGGGAGATCCTTGAAGGAGAAGGGGGACTGGAAAACGAAAACGGCGAGATCGTTACTTTCAAGGCACCGTCGAGTCCCGGTCTTACCCGCGTTCAGTTGGCCGTCAGCCAGCTGGGAATCGTGGCCCAGGCTGAAGCCATGATCACGGTTACGGACTCGATCCTTCCTGAGAGCAAGGAAACAAGCAGTACACGAGAGGGCCTACCGGGATACACGCTGAAGCGTTCGCCAGGAGAGCTCTGGAGGTCACAATACGATCGTGACCAGAACGTTATTGTCATCAACAGCGGACATCGGGATTTTGTGTTTGCGTCCCGCACCAGAGCTCTAAAGCTTCGTTACATCATCCGGCTCTTTGCCAAGGAGCTGGTACTCAGCAATTTCCCTGGATATTCGCCGAACGAGCTGTTGGAGCGCATGATCGAGCTGTCTTTGTACACCGAAGAGCACCTGAAGTAGAGCCTCCTACCTACTTCTCTTCTATAATGAGTGGTTGGTGAAAGCTCGAATCGTATGTTTTTCACGAGCGGAGGGTAGGCTTGAGAATTCTTGGATTTGTTTTCGCAGCTTTGATCGCAATCCAACAATGTGTAGCTGTTGACTGGCCAAGTTGGCGGGGTCCGGGGCAGACAGGTGCCGGCCAGGAAGAATCAGTCGTAACCTCCTGGGATCCGGGAGGGGAAAACCTTCTCTGGAAACTCGAGGAGGGGGGGAGAACCACACCCATCATCATGGACGGTC
Source organism: Acidobacteriota bacterium (assembly GCA_965218775.1). Classification (GTDB taxonomy): domain Bacteria; phylum Acidobacteriota; class UBA6911; order RPQK01; family JAJDTT01; genus CAUZIZ01. The sequence continues at coordinate 1,141,156 of CBDCLS010000004.1, forward strand.
GGCTTTTCGCCATCATGCCCGTGGGCGAAGGTCCGGATAGCAGCGAGCGTGTTGTGGCTCTCGATGCGGCCACAGGGCAAAAGGTTTGGGAGAGGCGGTTCAACGTTTTCCACACCGACATCGTCGAGAATCGCGTCGGCTGGACTGCCTTGGTAGGAGATCCGGAGACGGGCCAGATCTACGCCCATGCGACCGGCGGAGAGCTCTTTTGTTTCAATCGGGATGGCAAGCAGATCTGGAAGGTCTCGATGACGGAAGAGTTGGGCCGGATCAGCGGATATGGTGGAAGGCTCCACACGCCGATCCTGGACGAGGACCGGGTCATTGTGAGTTTTCTGAACTCGAACTGGGGGAATCACGCCCGCCCTCTTCATCGCTACGTCGCCTTCGACAAACGGACTGGAGAGATCGAGTGGTGGTCAGCTCCAGGAGGTACCCCCCTGGACACTACGTACGCGACGCCGGTGGTGGCAGTGATCGGAGGAAAGAGGATGCTGGTGGCGGCGGCGGCCGATGGCAACGTCTACGGCATGTTGGCCCGCAGTGGACAGAAGGTCTGGACCTTCCAACTGAGCAAGCGCGGTCTGAATTCCTCCGTAGTCGTGGACGGTGACCGCGTCTTCGTCTCTCACAGCGAAGAGAATCTCGAGACTTCCAAGATGGGAAGCATCGTCTGTATCGACGGATCCAAGCAAGGCGACATCACCGAGAGTGGTCTCCTCTGGCGCCGGGACGGATATACCTTCGGCTATGCCTCACCCGCGCTCGCCAACGGCAGACTGTATGCGGTGGACAATGGTGCCAACCTCTACAGCATCGATCCCCGGACTGGGAATATCCACTGGGAGTACAGTATCGGTCGAGTCGGCAAAGGGTCACCTGTAGTGACTCGTGATGGCGTGATCTATGTCGGAGAGCAGAACGGAGCCTTTCACATTCTCCGGGACGAAGGAGATCGCTGTGTGTCGCTCGACCGGGAGGTGTTTCAGAGGGCGGATGGAGCTGTGGAAGAAATCTTTGGCTCTCCTGCAGTCGTGAATGGACGGGTCTATTTCATGACCCGTTACGCTGTGTTCTGCCTGGGGAAGCCAGGTCAGACGGCGAAGAGCGGACAGCCGGGTCCGGGACCTCAGGAAACCGCCGTTGCTGAGCCGAGCTCCAAGGGAAGTCTGCAGGTAACGCCAGCCGAAGTGACGCTGCGCCCCGGCGGCCAAATCGAACTCAAGGCACTTCAATTTGATTCGGTGGGATCGATTCCCTCATCGGCGAGTGCGGAGTGGGCTGTTAAAGGAGTCCGAGGAACCGTTGGTTCGGATGGTACTTTTACCGCTAGCAGTGATCAGGCGTTCTCGGCAGGGCTGGTTACAGCTAAAGGTGGCGGAGGTCTTAGTGCCGCCGCGAGAGTCAGGATCGCTCCCAACCTACCTGTCCATGAGGATTTCGAGTCGATGGCTACAGGTACGGTACCACCGGGTTGGGTGGGTGTCGCTGCCAAGACGCAGGTCGTCGAGCAAGACGGCAAGGTGTTGAAGAAGTTGGCCTCGAAAGCCCGGCCTTCTCCACCCTTCATGCGGCTTCGCGCCTATGCCACGCCTCCGATCGAAGGAGGATATACGGTTCAGGCGGACTTGCTTGGGAAACTCGCTCGCAAGCGTTTCAAGCCCGATATGGGACTCATCAACAGCCGCTATCGGTTCATCATGATGGGGATGAGAAAGAAGCTGAGGATCGAAACCTGGTCTCCGGTGCCGCGCTTGCGGCACGATGTGGCCTTTCCCTGGGATCCAGAGAGCTGGTACCGAGCCAAGTTTTCGGTAGAGCTCGAAGGGGACGAGGCGCGGGTTAGAGCCAAGGTGTGGCCGAGAGGCGAGGCCGAGCCCGAGGCATGGAGCATTGAGGTGGTAGATCCGCATCCGAATCGCGAAGGTAGCGCCGGCATCTACGGTTACTCAGTAGGGACGACATCGAAGAGCGATGGACCCGAGATTCTCTTCGACAATTTCAAGGTGATGAAGTGATGATGAATAGGGTTCTGACCAGGGGCGTCCAAGGTCTCCTGATTCTGTTGATAGCGGCTTCCCTGGGAGGACGTTGGGAAGGCCACCTCAAAGTGGGAGATTGGCCGATGTGGGGAGGCTCTCCGGACCGGAACATGGTCTCGGACGAGAAAGGACTGCCCCACACTTGGAACGTCTCCAGCAAGAAGAACATCCGCTGGGAGGCGCCCCTGGGATCTCAAACCTATGGCAATCCCGTCATAGTGGGCGGCAAGATCTTCATCGGCACCAACAACGAAGGCGGTCACCGGCCCGGGATTGACGGTGATAAGGGAGTGATCGTCTGTCTCGAAGAGAAGACCGGGAAGCTGCTGTGGCAAGCGACTCACGACAAGCTTCCCACGGGTCGGGTCAACGATTGGCCAGAGCAGGGAATCTGTTCGTCTCCCTATGTGGAGGGAGACCGGATCTACTACGTCAGCAATCGGTGTGAGCTGGTTTGTGCCGATGTGAATGGATTCCTCGATGGCGAGAACGATGGTCCCGTCCAGGACGAGAAATACAAAGACAAACAGGACGCCGACATCATCTGGGCCTATGACATGATCGAGGAGCTGGGAGTCTTTCCCCACAACCTGGCCACCTCGTCTCCGGTGGGGGCCGGCGACCTGATTTTCCTGCTTACATCGAACGGCGTGGACGAGGGGCATCTCGATATGCCGATGCCTGATGCTCCAGCCTTCATTGCCGTGAACAAGAAGACGGGAGAGCTAGCCTGGGAGCGGAGCGACCCGGGCGACAACACCCTGCATGGACAGTGGTCCTCACCCACGTACGGGGTCGTAAATGGTATTGCCCAGGCTATTTTCGGCGGTGGCAACGGGTGGTGCTATTCCTTCGAGGCGCTCACCGGAGATTTGATCTGGAAGTTCGATCTCAATCCCAAGGACGCCGAGTGGAAGCTGGGCGGCCGAGGCAGCCGCAACAACATCATTGCCACCCCAGTCCTCTATGAAGACAAAGTCATTCTCAGCGTCGGACAGGATCCGGAGCACGGCGAGGGGCGCGGTCACCTGTATGCCATTGACGCCACCAAGACGGGGGATATCACTGAGAGCGGAGGACTCTGGCATGTCGGAGGGGAGGATTTCCGCCGCAGCATGTCCACGGTGGCCATCAAGGATGGCCTGCTCTACGCAGCCGACCTTACGGGCTTTCTCTATTGTCTCGATCTTGAAACCGGAAAAAGACACTGGCGCTATGACACGTTGGCGGCAGTCTGGGCGTCTCCGTATGTTGCAGATGGCAAGGTCTACCTGGGAGACGAAGACGGCGATGTGGTAGTGCTCGAACACGGTAAGGAAATGAAAGAGCTCGCCGTCAATGAGATGGGGGACTCAGTCTACTCGACCGCCGTGGCAGCCAACGGCGTATTGTACGTTACGAATCGGAATACCCTGTATGCCGTTGCCCATTCTGGAAAGTGATCTAGGGAGAGCCCTGATGGGTGCGCCTAAGGGGATTCGAAGTTTGGAACCCGTGATGTTTGCCATTACACCAGGGACGCGCACTTTCTCTGGTTGGGTCGGAGGGACTCGAACCCCCATCGACCTGGTTCGAAGCCAGGAGCCTATCCGTTCGGCCACGGGCGCTCTGGAAGCGGCCCAGGGAGTCGAACCCTGATCTCCTGAGTCAAATTCAGGCGTCGTAGCCGTTAAACCAGGCCGCTTCAAGGTAAAACTGGTACCCCTGGCCCTGGTAGGACTCGAACCTACACTGGATAGGGTCTGAACCTATCGCCTCTGCCTATTTAGGGTACTAAGCAGATTGCTGCGCTTTTTCACGCTAAGGAAGTACCCTAGTCTCTCCAGAACTCCCGGAACCTCGCCGCCGAAAGCTGAGTGTAGCGGACGGTTCCCGGTTTCGGCAGATCCGCAACTTGCCCAGGGGAACCGGTATGGATGGCGGGAATGTACCACGTGCGAAGCTCCTCGAACTCGGCAAACTGACCTTCAGCGACCTGAAGCAAGTTCGAAGATGCCGTCGCCCCCACAACCGTCTCGGCTTCGCCTACCAGGTCGCTTTCGTCCGACTGGAGAATCGTTTTCCGACGCTGCAGCCCTTTGAACTGCTCGATGACCTGGTCACCTTCGTTGCCGTGCAAACGGACATTCCCGCGGAGGAGCTTCGCAAGTATGTCGAGCGACAGCAGACGATTTACGAACATCAACTGCAGATCCGCAAGTATCTCGACCTGCGTAGTTTTGACGACGCCGAACGGCAGGAACTCGAAGTATTCCTCCTGCGGCAGTGCTCTCGGCTGGAACAAACGGCCATCCTGCGCGTGGAAGCGAAACAATTCCTGCGTGACCGGAGAATTCTCGAACCGGCCACCTGGACACTCGACCGTATTATCGGTGAGCAGCGACGAAAGGCACGTGAGCAGATTTTTTTCCGAATCAGCGATTCACTCGTTGAAGAACTTCGAATCCGGCTTGATGCATTGCTGGAGGTGGGCAACGGGAGGCCGTCGGGCGTCCAACGTCTGAAAGAGGTGCCAGGAGTCCCCTCGGCCGGGGCCATGCTTCGGCTGACCGACAAGCTCGACGAAATCAAGGCCACAGGTGTTCTGGACCTTGACCTCAGCTGGCTGAACAACAACTATCAGCGAGCTCTGGCCAAGCACGCCCGAAAGCGATCCGCCCATCGACTCCGGGAGCTGGACCCGGCGCATCGCTACGCGTCGCTCGTCTGCTTCTTGAGCCAAACGTATCAAGACACCATCGACTTCATCATCGACATGCAGGACAAGCTGCTCACGCGGATCTGCTCGCGTGCCCAGCGGGAGGTGGACGAAACCCTGGCACGTAAGCGGAACTCGGTTCAACGTTCGGCTGCGATGCTACAGAAGCTGGGGTCGATTGTGCTCAATGAAGAGGTTCCCGATGCGGAAGTCCGCAAAACCATCTACGAACGGATTTCCAAAGGCGAGCTGTCCGCACAAATCGAACAGGCGGCTGAGTTCTTGGGAGCCAAGACAGGGCACGAATTCGAACGGGTTGTGCGGCGATTCACGTATCTCCGCAGGTTCACCCCGTTCATGCTGCAGCACTTGGCTTTTCAAACCCAAGCCCACACAGAACGGAATGCAGTCCTGGACGCTGTCCAAGTGCTGATAGCCGCAAACAATTCCAAAGGTCGCAAGCTGCCTCAGGACCCGCCGACAGAATTTGTTCCAAGCAAGCTCAAGCCCTTTGTCGGCTACGATGGAACCGTCAAGCGGCAAGAATGGGAGTGTGCCTTACTGCTGGTGGTCCGAGATGAAATCAAAGCAGGCAACATTTCTGTCGCGGACAGTAAACGATTTGGCAAATTCGACCGATTCTTCGTATCCGCCGGTGAGTGTCGGCACCGTCGCTCGGAGTTCTTCCGTCGAGACGGCCTACCCGAAGAACCGGCCGAGGCATTGGAGTATCTCCGGCAGCGGCTAAACCAAGCGTTTGATGGATTCCTGCACGCTCAGCCTGATAACGCGTATGCCTCCGTCGACGATGGGGGCTGGCACCTTTCGGCGGATGCTGGCGAGAAGTTGACAGCAGAAGAGGAGCAGAGACTCGGGAAGCTGAAAGAATGGCTCGCTCGCCGCATGCGGTCGATTCGGCTCCCTGACCTGCTCATCGAGGTAGACAACGACCTCGAATTGACTCGCCATTTCTTAGGGCAAGACCAACGCCGAAACGCCGAGGGGGTCTGCTCGATTCTCGTGGCGATTATGGCCCACGGCTGCAACATCGGCCCCTACACGATGGTTCGTCTGACCGAGGGTGTCTCCTATTCGCAAATCAAACGCATCACCGACTGGAGGCTTACTGAGGACAACCAGCGGGCGGCATTGGCCGACGTGGTGCGTGCCCTCAGTTCGCTGGGCACATCATTGACATGGGGAGAGGGAAAGGCGTCCAGCAGCGATGGCCAACGCTTTCTCTTCGCGAGCAAAGTCCTGCAGCGGACGTTCAGTCACCGCATGAGCGACTACGCCCTTGAGTTCTATTCGTTTGTCGCTGACAACTACGCACCCTTTTACAGCACGCCGATTGAATGCACTGACCGGGACGCTGCCTACGTGCTTGACGGGCTGCTCTACAACGAGAGCGACCTGGAACTGGAAGAGCATTACACCGACACGCACGGCTACACGGAAATCAACTTCGCAGCGTTCGCCATGATTGGCAAGAGGTTCTGTCCCCGGATTCGCGGCATCCAGCACCAGCGAATCTACCGCATAGATAAGGACCGAGATTACGGGGCCCTGACACCGCTCGTAATCGCAAAGGACCGAACCATCAATCTGCGGCTTATTCGCGAACAGTGGGACCGCATGGGGCATTTCTACGCTTCGCTCGAAAGCGGGCAGACGACTGCCTCAGTGGCCTTGAAGCGGCTGGCTGGATTCAGCAGGAAAAACCTGTTCTATCGAGCCAATCGTGAGTTAGGCCGGGTGTTCAAGACCGAGTTCATCCTGCAGTACATGTCTCAATCGCCGCTTCGGCGACGTGTTCGGCGAGGACTTCTGAAGGGCGAACAGCTTCACACGCTCGCCAGGGACGTTTGCTATGGCAAACGGGGTCGCATTACAGCCCGCGACCTGCACGAGCAGATGAACACCTGCAGCTGCCTGACGCTGATTTTGGCCTGCATCATCTATTGGCAGGCAAAGGAAATCGAAAGGGTTGTATCGGAGACCGACCTGTCGTCAGAAGGTGTCGACGTGGGGCTGCTCGAGCACGTTAGCCCAATAGAGTGGGAAAACGTGCTGCTCTACGGGGAATACATCATCGACCGGCGACGAATCCGCGTCGCTTAGCGTGAAAAATCGCAGCAATCGGCTTAGTATCCTAAATAGCGACATCGCGACATCTGTCGCTATTCCCTCAAAAATCGCTCCGTGAGACGCCCCACAAGCGCCGATCAATCGTCGGCGCGACGTCTACCATTCGCCAAATTGAAGGATTTCGGGGCTTGTCGCCTTTCGTCCAAGAAGGCGACAGAAACTTACCCATCTCCTAGTAGGGGTGCAATTAAACAAAGGTACCGAATCCGTCATAGCCTAGGTCAAATATCGGAACACGGTCCTTTCGCTGACAGCGAGTGCATTTGCAATCTCCGGAATCGTCAATCCCTGCTTCCTGAGCCGCCATCTGTGACGGTCTGAGTCGACCGCCAGGCCGGTCCTAATGTGCGCGAGGGATTGACGGTCTATACCTTTCCCCGCAGCCTGCGCAAGAAGATCCGGACGATCCACGGCGTGGAGAATCTCAACAAACGGATCCGCCGCCGCACTCGCTTGGTGGCCTTCCTGCATACCGACTCGGCTCTGCGATTGATCTCGGCCGCAATGGCGGAGGTTCACGACGAATGGCTCACGCGCCGATGCTATCTGAACCTGGAGAGTCACGAAAAGGAAGGATCCTGTCCCGCAACCGGCCTGGGGTTTTTCGTCATTCGTTTGCGGATTTTGCGATGCGGCGGAGAGAAATCCCTCGGGGGGACTCCGGGCCGTTGCGGCGACTTCTCAAAAGATAGAGGACGATCCCTACGAGCACGCCGCCGGGAAGTCCGACCACCAAGAAGCCCCTTACTTGTGGGACTCCAATGAGAAAAATGGACATCGAACCAATTGCAAAGAGCAAACCGGCCACACTTTTCACGGGTATCTTATCAATCCTAATACCTGGGTGTTTCTTCATGCCATTCCGTCAGCCCACAGGAGCGTCGTTCACGTCAGACGGATCGCCTCGTCATGGATATGGTCCAGAAGCGCCTTGGCGTCGTTTGCGTCCCAGGTTTCAACGAATGCCGCGTGGGCGGCCTTGAGATCGTCGAGGTCGTCACACCTTGCCGCAGACGGCGCGGCAAGGATCACAAGAATGGCAACTGCAAGGATGGCAAGCTGTCTCATGTGTCCTCCTCTTGTCATGCTCGGGCGTAATGATTCCGAAAAATCTACTTATCCACTTTACTCGGGTGGTTACTCTAAGAATAGAGATGGGGCGGTGAGGCTCCCTAAGTGCTCTAGACCGGAATTACGGTGACGTATTTTTTGCTACGGTGTCAAGGGCGCCTAAGCCGCGGGGGCGAAGACGGACCGGGGCTGCCGCAATTTGGTGAGCAGTGTTTTCAAATCGCCACGGGTGAACTTCCAGGCGAAGGGGCGGGCGATCTCCTGGTAATGGTCCTGAAAGTCGAGAAGACGAGTCTCCAGTTGCTGCAAGTCTTGGAAGTCGTTGGGTGAGAGCACTTTTCGCTGGACGACGGAGAAGTAGATCTCGATTTGGTTGAGCCAACTGGCATGGACCGGCGTATGAACCGCATGAAGATTGGGCCATTGACGTCGCAGTCGATCAGCACAAGCCTGCCCGCGATGGGAAGAGACGTTGTCCATGATCCAAAAGACTCGCGAGGCAGAGCAGTAGGGTTGCTGGGACATCACCTGATGGACGAGCTGATCGAAAGCGGTAATGCTCATCTTCGGTTCGCAGCGACCAAAGAGCCGAGCTCGTTGAATGTCCCAGGCCGCTAAGTAGATGAGAGCTCCTTTGCGATGGTATTCGGCTTCCACGCGCATCTCCCGCCCGGGTGAGGGAGGACGCGTCGGATGCTTTCGGAAGCGCGCCTGAATGCTGGTTTTCTCATCGGTAGAGATGACGAAATCGTGGTCTCCCAGCGGCTCTCCTTGCCAGATCCGCTGGTACAGATCCAGGACTCGACCGGCTTTTTCCTCAAAGGCCGGGTCACGGGGGAAAATCCAGGTACGGAAACGCCAAGGGCGAATGGCGTCTTGGCTGAGCCAGCGCCACAAGGTGCTCTCGCCGAGGGAGGCGACGAGGCCGCGTCGGAGCACTTCCCGATGGATGTCGGGAATGCTGAAGCGGGACAGTGGAATACCGTGTTCGGCGGGCAACTCGCAGGCGAGCGCCTTAACCGCGACGACGACGCTGGGGGGAAAAGCGGGACGTGCGCCCGCCTCGGGATCGATCGTCCAATCCCAGCACTCCCTGTTCAAAGAAGCGTTTTCGCCACTTACTGACGACCTGCCTGGGGGTATCCAGACGGACGGCAATTTCATCGTTTCTCAGTCCCTGAGCTGCGAGCAGCACAATCTTGGCCCGGATGACATCACAATACGATGACGTATATTTTCGCGATCGGTGTTGCAGCTCTCGCTGTTCTTCCTTGGATAGGGAGATCAGATAGGGGCTCACTTGCGGCATCTTACCACCTTTCGATGGTAAGCGTACCTGGGAAGACTGACAACGGAATTCTAGAAATAATACGTCACTGTAATTATGAAATGGTAGGACTAAGTTACCTGCAAGCAGATACAAGCAGATGGGTAATATTATGTCGCTTTCAGCTAGAAAAGGCGACACACGCTAGTCCGATTCAAGCGATTGCTTTACTTCGGCCGTCGAAAAGCCGCCGCGGTCGTATTTCAGCGAAGTTCTCGATCGCCAAATCTTCTTCGCCTGCTTCAGCTCCTTGCGAAGTGCTCGCGGATCTCCCATGATGTCCGCCACGGCTCCTTTCGTGCCCGGAGACACAAGCTTCACTACATCGCGATACTCGGACTCTCCGTCGACGGGGTAGGCTTCGTTCTCCACAGCAAGAATCAGCTTTCCAGCAAGCTGCTTGTCCGCTTTTGCAGCTCGTGTCAAGGCCATTCTCAGGCCGTGGCGAAGAAGTAGTCCGGCGTATTTGTCCGATATCCGTTGCAAGTCATCCGCTGACATGTTCAGTTTGTTCTTGGCGGCTTCGAGCTCCGGATTTGCTCGTATCGCCTCTGCAAGACTCGACCTGATAGCCTGCGACTCCAGCAAAATGGATAGCGGAATCGTATTGATTCTCAAGAGATCTCGTCCGCGCCTATCCTGTATTGTGTCCTGCCCAGTTGCGATCAAGAGGCGTGGATTCCGTTTTAGGAAAGCGTCAACTGTAGCGAAGGCATCGTTGAGTGAGCCAGCGAGAAGGGCGCGGGATTTTGACACGATCCCAGACAGTGACCTATCTACAATCCCCGTTAGTTCTGGTTTGATAGCTCTCCATAGGGGGCGCAGAATTAAGTATTCGATGAGGGCCATTCGTACCTCTCCTGTCTGTCCGAATAAACTATTGATTATCTGGTTTCCAGATGATACGCCCAGCAGATTGTGGGGTCTAGCTCCCGGCAAGCGTACTAGGCCCAGAGGTACCGAAGCTGTCATGAGGTGCCATCTGTGGGGCCGGGTGCAGGTAGATAGGGTAGTTTTCCGAAGAAGGTGATGTCGCTTTCTTGGACGAAAGGCGACAAGCCCCGAAATCAGGGTAGCGCCCAGATTGCTGTTGAAATACAACATAAGGACCCGTTTCTAGCGGAGACCAGGGCGCGATCGAGGACGTACTGGCCGTAGAGAATGATGTTTGTCCCATTCGATCGGGCTGACGTGCTGGAGCAAGGTCGCGTCGATGCCTTCCTCTGGCGACAGCCCCCGAGCTCACCGTCTGCGTGATCTGCTTGGCTTGCCAATAGATGATGCAAGCCAGAATCAACGTCAGACCCCTATTTGGAAAATGGGGGCACGATCGGACTGGACTGGGAGACGAGATCACCCTGGACGAGGTGGAGCGGATTGGGATTTAATCCCGGCCTAGAGAGAAAGTGTGCGCGAGCCGCTTCGCCCCCAGGAATAAACTTAGTCCTGCGATGCTCTGCACTAGGGACGCGACTAGACGGCCAACCAGATTAGATAGGAGAGGAACCGTGGGCACATCAGAGAGCCCGAGCAAGTGTCCGAGCAAGGGTACGAAGGCGAACAGTGTGCCAAATAGGCCATAAATAAGAAAGTACACGCCGAGGAGCGAGAACCCAACCACATGAAGACCCTCAACGTCATTCAGCTTTAGGGACCCGACTTCTCCGCTCGAAAAGATTGCTGTGGCGATTTTCCGATTTACTGCGATCAGCAAAACGCCCGGAACGAAACCAATAACTATGGATGTCACTATGGCGACCATAATTTGCGAGGTAGGGACGGTGGTGATTGTCTCCGTGATTATCCCACTAGCGGCAATAAAACCGTTCGTGATCGCATAAAGCCCGAGCAGAATGATTCCAAGCCGGGCAAGTTGATGCATCGTACATCCCCCTTTTTAGCGGGAATTACATTCAAAATGACAGAAGTTTACCCTAACATAAAAACCTCACGCGACTGAGCTACGGGACCCGAACGCTGGGCTTGAGGAGGAGTGGCTGCTCCCGGTCGGCAGCCCTTAGCGTACATTCCTGTTCCGTTGCTACTTCAGACCCCGTTTAGCCGCTGCCGGAGATACTGGGACCCCTGAAAAAGGAAAAATACGGGTGTCTAACAAACCCTCCTGAAACCGTCCCGCTAAACCCTTGATTTTTCAGGGTTATTTTTCTACGCTTAAGGTGTCTACCAGACTATAGTCAGATAGACACCCCTCTCTCCTACAATCACCTCCATGCCAAAGAACAAACGCGTCGCCATTTACGCCCGAGTCTCAACCCTCGACCAAAAACCCCAGATGCAACTTCCGGTTCAGATCCGCACCACTCAGATCGGACCCCAGATCTACCGGATTATTGATGACGTCCTCAGAAGAAGGCGGCGATCAGTCTGATCAATTGCCCTCCGTCAAACAGTGAGCCCGCACAGAAATCTACTGCGCTTGGTGGATCTCGCCTGACAGGGATTGGAGGAAGGTAACGAGGGATCGTTTTTCCTGATCCGTCAGCTTGAGAGGCTGTAGCTCTTCGTCGAGGTTTGGGTTGGGGCGGCCACCGTCGTTGTAGAAAGTCACTACCTCCTCAAGCGTGGCAAGAGAACCGTCGTGCATGTAAGGACCGGTGCGGCCGACCTCTCGCAGGGTGGGGTCTTGAACTTGCCACGGTCTTCTTCTCGCTCAGTCACAGAGAAGCGTCCGTTGTCGAGAAAACGTCCGTCTCCCCAGGCGACTCCCGTGTTGTGGAACCCCTCGTCGGTGAAGTTGGGACCTATGTGGCAGGCCGTGCAGTTTCCCTTGCCACGAAAGATTTCAAGCCCCTGGCGGGCGTCCTCCGATAGGGCCTCACGCTCGCCATTGAAGTAACGATCAAAGCGCGAATTACCCGAGAGAAGGGTGCGAACGAAACTGGCCAGGGCCTTGGCGATACCCTCAGCGTTGACCTCGGTTTGGAAAGCTTCCCGAAACCCCTGGCGATAATCTTCCTCTTTCTTCAACCTTGTCAGGACTTCCTCAAGAGTCATATCCATCTCCTTGGAGTCCTGGATGGGTTGAAGCACCTGCTCTTCCAGGCTCGAGATACGGCCATCCCAGAAGAAGGCACGCCCGTAGCCGCGATTCACCAGTGTGGGCACACTCCGAGTGCCTTCCCTTGCAAAGACACCTTGACTGATTGCCCGCCCATCGGTGAAGGCCCGTTCGGGCTCGTGGCAGCCGGCACAGGAGAGCGTCTGGTCCCGAGAAAGGAGCGGGTCAAAAAAGAGCTTCCGTCCTAACTCCACCTTCTCTCTCGCGAGAGGATTGTCTTCAGGTACTGGCAGATAGAGGTCAAGTCCCAGCGGAATTTTGGGTCGCCAGAGCTCATCAGAGATCGGCGAGCTAGACAGAAAAGGGACGATGCTGGCAAGCACCACCGTCACTCCAGCGCGTAGGGTTCGCAAATTGAGGTGATCGCTCATCAATCAGGCGACTGGCGACCACAGAGGGCACCCCATGACAGCTTCGGTACCACTGGGCCACCCTCCGGCAAATCGGGGTGTTAGTTCGGGATGCAGACCTTGTTTCTGTTGTCCCACCGGCAAGTCGGCTCGGCGTTACAGGCCCCCTTGTTGGTGATGCTCGAACAGTCCGCTGGTGGTTGGCAGGCCGGGTCCGACGCGCAGTCGGCATCGGCACAATCGAAAAAACCATCACAGTCGTTGTCTACGCTGTCAGTACACACTTCCGCTGCCGGCACGCAAGGAGACGAACAGTCTGCGGCACAATTGAACTCGTCCTCTCTCACGTGCCCGTCCAAGCAGCTGCTTTCGTCACAGAAGTCGTCGCCGCAACTGTAGTTGGTGACCAAATAGGGACTGGGGTGATCATTGTAGTCGTAACTCCCGATCCCCAATTGTCCGTAGGCGTTATACCCACAAGATCGGATGGTTCCGTCGAGCTTGAGAAGGTAGGTCGACCTCCCGCCTGCCACGACGTCCGCGACCAAGAACGAACCTGCTTGCACAGGAGCGTGCGAATCGCCCACGCTTCCGCTGCAATGCTCGCCCCATCCATTGCGGCCCCAGCACCACGCTGTGCTATCGCTTAGAAGGACGCAGTTGTGGTGATTGCCCACCGACAGAAGCGTCGGTTCCGCCAGAAATCCCACCTCGAGGGGAACCGAGGACGGGCATGGTGACCCTTTGCCCTTTCCGCAGGTTCCGGTGTCGTTGCCCAGTTGGCTATTTTCATTCGAGCCCCAGCAGAAGACCGTGTTTGTGCCCGGCTTACAGCAGAAGTCCGTGTTGCCCTCCGGGTCACAGGGGAGTGTGTCCTCTACGGCACAGGTGAGCGCGCAGACGTGGTCAGTCCCCACTTCGATGTCAATGGCCGCTTGTCCTGCGGGAAGGTTCACTTGGACGGGTACATGAGAATCGTCCGTGGTTCCGTCCCCGCCCCGCCCCAGCTGCCCAAATTCATTCGAACCCCAGCACCAAAGGGATCCATCGGTCTTGCGCGCGCAGGTTTGTCCGTTGCCACCGTCGCTATTCGGGCCGGGGCCGGCCTCATAACTTTGGTAGCCATTGTCAATTCCGACCACATCGTGCATTTTCCCATCCGCTTCACTCAAGTCCACGACTTGCGTGGGCCTCGAACGATTCGTTGTGGTGTTGTCGCCGACCTGACCATGGTAATTCGCAACCCCAGCACCAAGCAGTCCCATCGGGTTTAACAGCGCAGCTCGCCGTCGCCCCCCCAAGGTCCGTCGTTCCAACGAACGCATTCCCATCCAGGTCAGTCGTCACTTCGACGGCCACCGATCGATCCGTGTTGGTTCCGTCACCGAGCTCACCGTTGCCATTACTCCCCCAACACCAGACCGTTCCGTCGGTCTTTCTTGCGCATGAGTGGTAGTAACCGGAAAACATGGTGAGGACTCCCGTGAGGTCGTCTCCGTCTCCGTTCACGACCGACGACGCAAGTAGGGCGTCCTCATTGGGAAGGTCATTCCCCACCTGACCCGAATTGTCCAGTCCCCAACACTCGGCGTCTCCACACAGGGTGACGACGCACATGTGTCCCCACGACATCGTGACGCCGAGCCCCCCTTCCGAAGTGAGAGGTTGCGATGTGCTACTCACCTCCGGCGTGTTGTTCTGCCTGACCGTGTCGTCTGATTGAACGCCGTTGGCCAGGGCAGGGATGACGATAAGAAGCCAGACAAACAGGTGGATTGAGCGACGGAAACGGTTCTCAATTCTCAACATTCTAGTCTTCTCCATGGTTCGACGCTCTCTTCCGAGGTGAAGGCGAGAGAATGGACCAGGCATGCCCTAGACCGTCCACGGCCCTTAACCTCGGCCTTCAGTGAAGAGGGAGCTTCTCTTGACCCGTCTAGCAATCACTCGGTAGAGCTCAGCTCAGGCAGGAAGTTCTCCATCGCCCAGACTTCACCCTTCTGCGCTTTGTTAATAGTCCTGAAAACGATCCGTCTCCCGTCGGGATGAACCCGCACGTCGTGCAGGAATTCCATTGGTGCCAGATTGACCTGGTCAGGTTTCCCCCCCTCAGCAGAAACTCGCCACAGCTCGGTCAGGAGCTGGGGGTCAGGGTCGCGACGACGTCTCGTGAAGAGCAGCTGGCTTCCGTCAGGCGTCCACACTAGATCGTGCGGGTAAGTTTGCGGAGGGTCGTTTAACCTGCACAGCTCACGAGTTTCTCCGCCGGCCACCGGCATGAGCTTGAGCACGGGACCTGGGTTCTCCGGTCCAGAAAAAGCCAGCCACCGGCCATCCGGCGAGATGGAGAATTTCCACCGGCCGACGCGAACGAGCTCTTTTTCTCGGCCCGTCTTGAGGTCTCGCATCATCACGGCGTCGACTCCTCCCGTAGATACCAAGTAGAAGAGGGCCTTCCCGTCGGGAGACCACTCGGGGGAGTATGACATCCTCCCCGGCTTACTCTTCACGACCAGAGTCATCTTGCCTGTTTGAGCGTCGACTTGGTAAAGACCCGAGCGGTTCTTGCCATCTTCCGCAAGGACCAGAAAGGAGCGTCCGTCCGGGGACCAGCGGCCGGACAAACCCACCTGAACTTTGAGCCGAAGTGAGAGTGTCCGCTCCTCACCCGTCTCGACGGAGCGGATAAAGAGGGCCGCAGGCCTCGGCCCAAAGGCGCCCCGCTGCGAGAAGTAGGCCAGGTATTGGCCATCGGCCGACCAGTCAAGTGGCACGTTGAAGCCCATCCGCTGGTCAAGCTTTGTCGGCTCCGCCAGCACTTTGCCTGTTGTCGGGTCGATCATGGCGGTGTAAATATCCGAGATGCCCCCGCTGGAATGGATGTAGTAATAGGCGCCGTTGCGGGTAAAGCCCACTGGGTAGATCTCTCCGATTCCCAGCTTAACCATCTCAGGAGCACTCTGAGACTTCCCATCGGCCACCTCGATCGCCCAGGCATCCCAGGTGCCTCGGCGGTCGCTCGCAAAGAGAATCCACCTCCCATCCGGTGACCAGCCGAGCACGTAGTCATCAGCTGGATGCTTCACCAAGGGAATTTCGCGGCTCCCGTCGCTTGCGAGTAGGAAGAGGTCCCGCTGGGGAGACTCTTCCTTGGGTGGGACGGCGTAGACGATGTAGCGCCCGTCGGGCGAAAAGTTCATCTTACCGGGGTAACGCCAATCCAGCGATTTGAGGACCCGCAGGGAACCATCCGAAACGGAGACCAGCCCGATCCGCCTAGTTCCACCCCCGGCAAATACCCCCAGAATGTCCTTGCCATCCGGAGACCACGCGGCAGGCCTGATGGAGGTCACTTCGCTATTCCGATACAGGACCCGGGGCTGGGATTCTTCGAGCCCGACGATGCGCAGGTCAAAGTTGTCTTCGTTGCGCCAGGCGTAAGCCACCTGCTTACTGTCGGGAGAGAAGATAGAAACCCCGGCGCGCTCTGCGGATCCATCAGCCTTTTGCGTCAGACGACGCTCTTTCCCGGTGTCGAGTTCGCGGACTGCCAAGTCGCCTGTCTCCCGGTAAGACAGGTAGTGACCATCAGGGGACAGCGCACCATAGAACAATCCTCGGTAGCCCTGAAGCTGTCGGAGAACCATGCCGGTGGTAGGCTTGTCTTTCGCATACTCAGCAGACGAAGGGCCCGGCTCCTTTGCTGCGGCCGGGGTGGGGGCAGGCGCCTCGGTTGATCGGATCGCTGCCGTCGAGCCTGAGGTGAAGCCAATGGTAGCCAGCGGCAGAACCACCAAGCAGACCGTGAGCAGGATCAGTCCTTGGGCACGGCGGCTCAGCGCTCGGTGCGAGCGGCGGGAGTCCAGGATGGCCAGCAGCCGGCCCTCGATTTGTGAATGCCGCGCCATGGCTACCGCAACCTGCCAGCCCCACCTGGGTAACTGAATGGACCGAGCAATCTCCAGGAGGTGAGTGGAATAGTCTGAGGGTTTTGTCCCCGCCGCCAAGACTTGATCGTCGCAGGCCTGCTCCCGTTCGATCCGCAACTGCCGGCAGGCGAGCCAAACCAGGGGATTGAACCAATACAGGGCGCGAGCGAGCTGGGCGAGCATTTGGCTCACATAATCCAGGCGTTTGATGTGGGCCAACTCGTGTAACAAGACCACCCGGCGACACGGGTCCGACCACTCCTCACGAGCCGCCGGTAGCAGGATCACCGGCCGCCACACTCCCCAACTCATCGGAGAGATGGAGCGGTCGCTTGCCAACAGGGTGACCCGACGTCCGAGGCCCAGTTCCGCCGCCAGCTGCGCCACCAAGGCCCTCCACGACGGCTCACGGATCCGTTTCGCTCGCCGCTTGATCCACCGAACCTGCAGCAAGCCGATCCCTCGCGAAACGAGGAGAAACAGTGCCCCAGCTCCCCAAATCAGCAGACCCCACGTAGACCACGCGAGCCGCCCAGCAGGGGGTTGAGCAGAGGCTGGCTGTTCCCGCTTGGAATGAATCGCTCCAGTCATCGGCACCGGCAACAGAGCGGAACCTTTCGGTGTCGCCGGCGTTTGCGCGACGCTCCCGAGTTGTCCGCCAGCAGGTGAAGGCTCCGAGAGATCCGCAGCAACGAACTCCTGAGCCCTCTCTCCTTCCAACCCAGGAACTCCAAGGGGTGAAATACTCGGTAGAAGGCCTACGTTCCATCCTGGCAACAACCCGGAGAAGACGGGCAACGCCACTAGGGCCACCAGCGCTCCGGCCCAGATGGCATGACGAAAGGCGGCGGAAACACGCCGCAAGGCAACACTCATCAGGCCTGCGAGGGCCAAGATCACGACCCCTTTGATGGAGCACTCCGCCAAAACAGCCAGCCAGTTGAGCGACTGGGAAGACGATCCTATCGGGAGGTCAAATGGGAAGATCATGGTCAACGGCCCTCCTTTTTCGCCTGGTCGATGAGCCTCGACATCCGCTCCAGATCCTCCTGCGAGAGGCTCAGGGGCGACCGGTCGAGTAAGGCATTGACGACCTGTGCGGCCGAGCCGTCAAAGAAGTTTTGCACCACCTGATCCAGAACCGCCTGGCGAGCCTTTTCGCGGCTGATCTTAGGCTTGTAGACGTACCGGGGCCCCCGGTAGCGGTGCTTCACATGTCCTTTCTCTCCCAGGACACTCAAGAGTGCTCGAACCGTGGAATAGCTGGGTGGACTGGGCAGGTTGGCGCTAATCTCGCGGGCGGTGGCCTCGCCCAGCCGGTAGATGACGTCCATGATCTGGCGTTCGCGTCGACTCAGATTCAGGTTCCATGATTTGGCCATAGTTGATCTTCCTCCGTCGGCAGTGGCTGCTCTCCTGCTACAAAACACACAGTATGCTATAAATACGGCAGTACTTCGGTCAAGTCAACCCCTAATTCCTGATTTGGGACTGGAAATCTCCCTCTCTCCTCCTGTGGACAACCTACCCTTGACGCGTCAGCCCTTTAACGTAGAATAAAGGATGTTATTCTGCATTATTAAGGACACCAAGGGATTCCTCATCCATGGCCTCAAATCTCGTTCCGGCTTCTAAGTCTGGTCTGGCCAAGGCGGCCCGCTTTGCCTACCAGGAGTTTTTCTATGGTGAGATCCGAAATCCTCACACGCGTGTGGCTTACCATCGCCTAACTGTTGCCGGGGCGCTGCCAGGCGCGTGCCTGGCAGCGTGCTACTGGGTATTCGGGTGGGAATAAAAAAAGCCCCGAAGACTCAGTCTCCGGGGCATGAGAAGCCTACATGGGTGGCTTATCTATCCCGGAGGACGGCATACTGCGGACATATCCCACTGGTGTTGAGCCAATGACCCAGCGTACCGCAGACTGGTCCCTGTAGGTCCAGTTGTGCGTTCATGTAACCTACTGAGTTGTTTCCGCATTTGCTGCCTTACCACCTTTCTCCAAATTTGGATCCAAGAAGTCCGAGCTGTGCCCATCTATGAGGATGGACTCTTGGGGCTTGGATCGCCTGCCAAACCGAAGCCTTAAGCGAGCTCAGGTCTCAGCAGGAAGGAGACATTTTGCAGAGAAAAGTTTCAGTGTCGAGCTTTCTTTTCGAATTTCTCCGAGTGGAGTCGCTTCGCAGGGGAGAATTGTGACGCCATGAGGACTTTGGGTTACGACTCGACCCGCAGAACAATCTTTCCGAACTGGCTCTGGTTCTCGAGATGTTTCAGTGCATCCCCGGCTTGACTCAAAGGAAAGACTCTATCGATCACCGGTCTGAGCTTCCCCCTGGAGAGCAGGTCAATGATCTCTCGATATTCCTGGCGACTGCTCATGCTCGAGCCTAGAATCTCAATCTGTTTCCAGAAAATAAGTCTTAGTTCCGTCTGGGGATTGGCACCCGTGGTAGCGCCGCAGGTCACGATTCTGCCTCCCTTACGAACCATTTTGAGACTCTGGAGCCAGGTAGCCGAACCAGAGCCTTCCACCACAACGTCGACACCCCGTTTCCCAGTGAACTTGTACACCTCCTTGGCCACGTCGGCGGTGGTGTAATTGAGGCAGTGATCGGCACCGAGTTTCCTGGCTTGTTCAAGCTTGGTCTCACTGGAAGAGCTGACGAAGGTGCGAGCACCCGACAGGACTGCGATTTGTAGGGCCGCCGAGGCTACGCCGCCCCCAATTCCGTGAATGAAGACGTCTTCCCCAGCCCGCAGCCGGGCACGGGTCTTCAGCATTCTCCAGGCGGTTTGGGTTACCAGGGAAAAGGCGGCAGCTTCTTCGAAAGAGACGCCGCTGGGAATCTTCTCAAAGTTGGCCTCTGGAGCCTGAAAGTACTGTGCGAAGGTCCCTCCAGTATGCTCGCCCATCAGGCCAAATCTTATGCAGAGGCTGTGCTCGCCCTGAACACAGAACTCGCACCGGCCACAAGAGAGACCCGGATTCAGCATCACCTGGTCTCCAGGCTCCAGACGGCTGACACCTTGGCCCACTTCCTCGACGATTCCTGCCCCATCCGAGCCCATCACGTGCGGCATCTTCAGGTGCACTCCTGGAATGCCTTCCAGAACAAAGAGGTCGAGACGGTTCAGGGCCACGGCTCTGGCTCGAACCAGGACCTGGCCTGGGTCGACCTGGGGACGATCGATTTCCTGGAAGTGAAGCTCATCCAGGGTCCCATGCCGGTGGATGACGGCGGCGTACATTTTTCCCATTGTCGACTCAGAGTCCCTTTACTTCCTTGATTCTTTGAGTCAGTGCGGGCACGACTTCGAGGAGATCGGCGACGATCCCGTAGGTAGCGATATTGAAGATGGGAGCATTGGGGTCGTTGTTGATGGCCACGATACAGCCTGAGTTTCTCATCCCAACGACGTGCTGGATCGCTCCCGAGATACCGCAGGCTAGATAGAGCCGGGGGGAAACGGTCTGTCCCGAACTACCTATCTGCCGGGACCGTTCCAGCCACTCGCTGTCAACTGCCGCACGGCTGGCCCCGATCTCAGCGTTCAGGACCTCTGCCAGCTCCTGGATGACCCTCAGGTTTGCGGCCTCTTTGATGCCCCTGCCGACGGCCACGATGATGTCGGCCTTCCCCAGGTCCACACGCTCTTTCGCAGACGCAACCACCTCGAGTGACTTCCGGGTCACCTCGACCTGCGAGAGGTCGACCGCCCGCTCCACGACCGAGCAACTACCTTGGAGGATATCGTCGGAGCTGACCGCCCCCGACTGCAAAGTCACCAGCCAGGGTGGAGCCGAATGGATCCGTACATCGGCGTTGATCTTGTTTCGGAACATCTGTCGAGAGAACAGGAGATCGTCACCGAGTTGCTTGTAGCCAATGCAGTCCGTGACCAGACCTGATTTCAAGCTGGCGGCAAGCCTGGGAGCCAGATCGATGTTCTGATAGGTGTGTGCCATCAGGAACAGATCGGGCCGATCTTCCGCCAGAATCTGCCGCAAGGTCTCAGAGTAGATGTCGGGGTTGTAATCAGCGAGCTGTCCGTGTTGAACCGCGAGAACCGAATCGGCCTTCCTGCCGATGACCTGCTGCGCCAGGGTTGCGGCATCTCGTCCCAGGATCAGCGGATGAAGAGAGCATCCCATGTCCTGGGCCAGCTGCTGGCCGAAGGTTAGCGTTTCCCAGGAGGTGGAGGCGATCTTTCCGTCACTGTGATCGAGCAGGGCGTAGATGCTGTCCGTCATCGTTTCACAAATGCGCCAGGTTCAAAGTACCTTTGCCTCTTTCCTCAGCTTCTCCACTAGTGTCTCTGCCAGAGTATCGGCGTTGCCCTCGAGCATCTCCGCCTTGGTGTGAGTCTCGGGTACGTAGAGATCAACTATTTCCAAGTGCGGCATCGAGGCGAAGTCCAGGTCCAACTCACTCGGCTGAACATTTCGAATCTCCTTCTTTCTGGCTTGCATGATTCCACGGAGTGGAGGGAAACGAACCTGAGAAATCCCGGCCTGGATAGTGAGCACGGCAGGCAGGGGCATCTCTACCCACTGGAAGAAGCCGCTCTCCATCTCCCGAAGCGCCCGTACCCTTCCCTGGCTGGGATCGACGTTAATCTGCATGACGATGGTGGCATAAGGTATCCCCAACAATTCGGCCAGGATCACGCCGGTTTGACCGTAACCGTAGTCATCCGACTGAGTTCCTGCGAGGATCAATTCGAACTCCTCGGGACCGAGTACGTCGGCCAAAGCTGCCGCCACGGTGTAGGGGTTGGTAAGCTCGCTGGACTCATCGACGACCCTGATCCCCCGGTCTGCCCCCATGGCCAAAGCCTTGCGCATCGACTTCTCGGAGCGAGTCGGTCCCGCGGTCACGACGACCACTTCACCTCCGTGCTGCTCTTTCAGCTTCAGGGCTTCTTCGAGGGCGTACTCATCGCACTCGCTGATGTCGTAGGTGAGATCGGAGTCTTGAATCCAGGGCCTGTCTTCCCGTAGTTGGTAGCGACTGTCGCGTCCGGGAACTGCCTTGAGACAGGTCGCGAGCTTCATTTCTTGAACAGTCGCTCGAAGGCCTCCCGTGGGTCCGTGGAGGAGGCCGGCTCGCTGCCAGTACTCTGGGAGCTGACGACTTTCTCTACTGCTGTTCTGGTTTCAAAGAAATCGCACATATTTCCCATGTCTTTCTTGGCAACGCGCTCCGAGACCGGCTCCGTGCACTCGAAACGATCAGTGGGGTCGAAATGGACACAGTTCTTGCAGGTATGGAGGTCTGCCTCACACTTGAGACACTTGCTGGTATAGGTGATTTTGGAAAAGGAGGCGGGGAGGGAGGCGCCACACATCGCGCACCGAACCACTTTATGAAATCCGGTCATTCTGGGAGATCGGGGACCTTCTCGGGAGGATGGAGAGCGTGGTCGTCGCTCTCTCGGGCGCCGCTCAGATCGCTCTGACCCGTCGCCATAGCCTGGCTGCCGATACTTCTTCATGGGTAAATACCTCGGTTGAGAGTCTTCAATCCACTTGACGGAGCCGCCCTAAGGGACTTAGAGGTATCTCCTGAGGGCTGCATCCAAACGATGCACTCCGGCGCCAATGATCTTCCCTTGTACCCGCTTTGTTTTAGTAAGTCTGTCTACACTCGCCGCCCCAGCTGCGGGGTGTAGGACTTAGATGTCCAAGTGAACCAAATCGTTCAAAATCAGAGCCCGGCGCAAGTGCTTTTAACGCCGCCAATCTCCAAGGCATCTGATCCGAAATCGATACGACGGATAATACCCTGTTTGTCGACCACGAGTGTCGTTCTCTTCGAGATGCCCCGTTCCGGATCGTATACTCCATAGGCCTGACTGACCGTCCGGTGGGGGAAGTCACTCAGAAGAGGGAATTCCACTCCGAGCTTCTCGCGATATGCCTTGAGCGAAAATCTAGTATCGACGCTGATTCCGAATACTTGCGTGTCCTTGTCTTCGAAGTAGGCGATATCAGACTGATATCGCTGGAGTTCTCTCGTTCAGCCTCCGGTAAACGCCAGCACGAAGAAAGCAAGAACAACATTCTTCTTGCCTCCGAAGTCACTCAGACGTACCTTGTTTCCATCGTGGTCGGATAGTTCGAAGTCAGGCGCCACATCACCCACATTGAGGTTGCTGGACTGGGCTTGAGTAAAGCCGATCGTGAAACAACAAACGACGAGAACTCTGAGCAGCTTCATACTCTTGATTCTAGGACGTTGATGCCTGGGAAGCAAATCAATTTCTATACACGACCCGGCTGCCACTTGTGCAAGGATGCCCTCAAAGTATTGCAAGATCTCCAACGGGAATTCAAGTTCAGTCTCACAATTGTGGACATCAATGATTCAGAGGATCTGGTTGCCCGCTACGGCAACGACATCCCGGTGGCGGAGCTGGATGGCCGGAGGATCTTCAAGCACCGAACGGAGCGAAGAGTTCTGCACCGCCTGCTGAGTCGGCTTCTGGCGCAAGGGTTCGTGCAAGAATAACTTCGCGGAGTTGGGGCTCAGATCTACACTGTTGGCCGCGAACGATTGAGCGAAACCGCAGGCCTACGTTGAGGATTTCGCGATTGAGGAGTGGCCGAAGATGGTGTGGAGATGAGATGCCAGAACGTGAAGTTATTTTTGCACGAGCCCTGAGAGGGCGAGTAGGCAAATAGTGCAAGCCAAGAAGTCCCCTTTGGCGAAAACGTGTAAGCTGTAACCTATAATCTGGCACCAGTCGCCCGGTGAAAACCACCAGGGTCAGACTCGGAGCGAATATGAAGATCTACACGGGTAGAGGTGACACCGGTCTGACTTCACTCTTCAGCGGGCAGCGCGTTGGAAAGGACACCCTTCGGGTCGAGGCGTATGGAACTCTAGACGAGCTGAATTCGATTCTGGGGAGTGCGTTGGCTTTCAGCCAGAATGGTGAAGTGACCGATATCCTGAAGGATCTTCAAGACAAGCTCTTTCGCTCCGGATCCGATCTGGCTACGATCACCGGTGAGAGGGTTCGACGTCTAGGTGAGCCGGATTGGAGGGGGCTCGAAACTACGATTGATCGGTTGGAGTCCGATCTTCCCCCCTTGAAGAACTTCATACTCCCCGGTGGTTCGCCCGCAGCTTCCTTGATTCAGGTCGGACGCTCGGTATGCCGGCGAGCGGAGCGGTTGGCCGTGAGCCTGGCCAACCAGGAAGGCGACGTCAATCCGCATCTCATTGTTTATTTGAATCGGCTTTCGGATCTGCTTTTCGTTCTGGGACGCTACGCGAATCTCAAGGAGGGTGGGCAGGAGACCATCTGGAAGGAGGAAGCTTGAAGACTGTGGGTATCGAGGCGTGCCCAAAGTGTAGCGGCTCGGGCTGGATAGTCCATGCCGGGGCCGAAAGGGACCAGGTGGCACGTTGTCCCGAGTGCAGTTCCAAGCTTAGGATGCAGCGACTCCTGGCAAATGCCAAGATTCCGCCCCGCTACCTTTCCCGCGGCTTCGACGTCTACTCCATTCACCACCCCCTGCAGGGGCGTGCTCTACGTCGCTCGATTGAATATGTGGAGGCTTTCCCAGCCGTCCCGCGGGGACTCCTCTTCTTGGGACCCTGCGGAGTAGGGAAGACCCACCTTGCGGTTGCCATTTTGAAGGCGGTTGTCCAAGCCAAAGAGGTTTCGGCAAGGTTCGTGGACGAGGCGGAATTACTGCGGCGGCTCATGTATTCCTATGGCCCCGATTCTCCCGAGACAGAAAGGGAGCTCTTGCTGCCTCTTCTTTCGGCTGACCTCGTGGTCTGGGACGACCTCGGCACGGGCAGACCCACCGAATGGGTGGCGGAGACGATCCGGACGGTCTTGAATCACCGATACACCTACAACAAGCAGACGCTTCTGACCAGTAACTGGGCCGTGAAGACGCAGGGAAGAAACCGCCTGGGCAAGGAATCGCTGAAGGAGCAAAGTCTCGCTGAACGGATTGGCCTGAGGTTATATTCCCGCGTTATGGAGATGTGTGAGTTGTTGGAAATTGACGGCCCGGATGCGCGAACTGAAATTCACAAAGCTGGGCTGGATTTCCAGCAGGATCACAAGCAGGGCTCTACGATCAGCCTTCCCCCTGGAATTCTCCGTTGTACCAAATGCGAATCACGTCAAGTCAGGCCGGTTGACTATTCCCGCCCCCGAGGCTCGGGAGAAGGCGAACACGTTGAGATTTCCTGTCTGTGCGAGAACTGCAACGAGCACTTCCTGGCCCGCTTCTTCTCTCATAGTTCTCGGGTTGAGTATCCTGGCATCGCTGCATCTTAGGGCTCGCGCAGAAATAACTTGGCATTTTGGCATCTCAGATTCACACCATCTTCGGCCGCTCCTCAATCGCGAAATCCTCAACGTAGGCCTGGCTACGCCTGCGGTTTCGCTCAATCGTTCGCGGCCAAATCTGGCCCAAATCTGTGCGCCAATTCTCCAAGTTATTTCTGCGCGAGCCCTTAGTACCGTATTTTTGAACCAGTGTACTTAGCCCCTAACCCGCAACCTGCGATTTAAACCTGTAGCCCGACCGAGTTTCAGATGGGTCCTGCCCCGGCGTAGGATCATTCGAGAAGGAAACTTTGGCTATCTTCAGCAGCTGGATTCATGAGTATCGACCCATTGGCTTTCTTGAGTAGACTTTTTTGGCCCAGATGGATCTTTGTAGTGGGGAGTGGGCGCTACAGTACGTGCGCGTTGTTTTTTTTCAGACCCTGTGCATAGAATCGGGCGGTTGCAGCATAGGCTCATGCGGGTCGAGGTAGGAAATGTGTGGGCAGGCGTCTTTGGACTGAAGAGCAGGCGTTTGTGCGTGATCCGATGTGGATCGTAGCTCCCGTCGTTTTTGAGGAGGATTAAATGTCCCAGTTTAGGTTCTCGCTGGTGCTTGGTTTGGCGGCCCTGTTTCTCACGCCCGGTTACGGAGCGATCAAAAGGCTCGATGATAGGAAAGCCTTCTCAAGTGCCTCCGTTACGATTGACTTCGAAGGTCAGCTTGACGGTGCTGATGCCGGTAACCTGTTCGGCTCATGGCATCTTGCTTTTAAGGCGCCCCAGCCCGATGTCGTCAGGATCCGCACCGAGTTCCTCCTGTTTTCGAATAATGTCATCCGAAATGAGGCCTCGGGAGACTCTTCAGCTGACAGACCTCTCATCATCAATTTGGGTCATCCCTTCAAACGCGTTGGGTTCGTGCTCGGAAACGGTGGGCCCGGAGTGAGTGCCACGGCGCGGGCCTTTGATGACCTGGGAAACCTCCTGGGTGCCGAGATCATAGATGACCTGATGGAGACAACTTTTCTTGGATTGGAGGATGACGGAACCACAGGTATCTCGAAGGTCACCATTGATTATGGAGCCTCTGAAGCCGAGGAGCAGATCGACGATTTCATTTTCGACTATGGCTCTTCCCACGTGTTCAACACCTATGTTTCTCAGGTGGCCGAAGCCCTCCAACTACAGACGGTGCTTGTCGTCTCGAATCTTAGCGCCACCACGGCTGATGGCGAACTGAGACTCTTTGATACGACCGGTGCTCCCCTTTCTCTCGACCTCAGCGGCACTACCGCCAGCGTCTTTCCATTTTCGATTGAGCCGTTTGGATCATCCACCTTTAACACCAGCGGGGTTGGTCCTGCGGTGTCGGTTGGATACGCGTGCATCGAGGCCAATGCACCGGTGGAGTCCACCGCCATATTTAGAATCTTGGATGCTGAGGGGAACGCGACCTCGGAAGCGGGAATCGGAGGATCCACCGGCAAGTACATCTCAGTGGGTGTCGTGCAGAGGCGCATCGAAGGCGACATCAACAGCGGCATAGCTGCCGTCAATATCTCCCCGGAGGCAAACAGCAGCAACATTCGGCTGCTCGATGGCAACGGAGTCGAGATCGCCTCAGACTTCGATTTTCTGGACCTGGAGGGAGGTCAGCAGAAGGCTCGGTTCTTGAACGAGATCTTTCCGGACGTCCCGGCCCAGGATCTGGATGGTACACTGGTAATCACGAGTGACAAACCACTGGCAGTCGCAATACTTCGAACCGCCGCTGGTCTTGTTATCTCCAGCCTGCCCGTAGGGAGCACACAGAAATAGCGCTTCGAGAGTGGGTTGTACTTTACGATGGGTCAGCTGACTACTCCTCTGGAACGAAGGCGATGAAACTCAGCTTGGGCTTGCTTCTTCGCTGCTTCAAACCGAGGTTTCGTCGACGTTGTCCATTTCACTTGAAGCTGGCGGCCCTGGTGATCTGGGGATCCATGGCTCCGGCTCAAGCAGACGAATGGGTGGGGGTCTGGAGGATTACGGCCTTCGATAACAGCCCCCGCGGCGTCACCTACCACGTCGCAATTTCAGGTGCAGAGGGGCGTAGTGTTCGAGTCTTTGACGATTCTGGAAGACCCCTGATCGTACTGAGTGCGCAGTTTGATGAGGCGAAACTGGATCTGGTTAGCACGCGAGTTGCCAGTAAGCCGCTGCCGCTGCGCCTGGAGGTGACGCACACAGAGGGTCGACTGAAAGGCAAGTGGACTCAGATCCACCCCCAATACCCTACCGGAGGACAGCTAACCGGCTCTAGAATAGGCGCACTTTCCGGCGACTGGAAGCCCTTTGAAAAGCTGCGTAAGCGCCACCAAGGACCGTTTTTGGATGCGACCACTTTGCTCTGTGAGAGTGAGAAGTGGGAGACTTTCGAGGACTTTTCCGCATTCTGGGATCAGCAGGTAGAACCGGATTTCTACATCCTGCTCCAGGATCTGCTCTATAGCGATCGAGCGGCGCCGGGAAAAAAGGAAAAGGAGCTTGGGCGTATCTTTGCTCAGGTGAATCAGCCGGGGGCAAAACTCGATTTTGTTCGGCGCTTTCCGGAGCTGGTCGAAAACGCCATCCGAGGGGTTACCGCTCAGTTTCCAGACTGGCAGCCGCGCTTCCACGTCGTCAGCGCCGCGGGCCCTTCTGCAGTCAGCACGAAGATCCTCTGGAGTCGACCTCTGGGCCCTGATGGAGGGTACAAGTGCTGCTCTGACGAAGTCGTCGAAGTGCTGGACGAAGTGTATCTTCTCTTCGATCCCTTCAGGTTGGCATCGAGGCCAGAAATGGCCCCGATCGTGGTGAAAAGGCAGATGTTTGCGGCCCTTCTGTGGCCCATCACTAGCTCGTCTATGAGCGGTGTCGGGCCCTCCCTAAGCTTGGAGATCTTTCGCCGCGGACTCGCTCTGCACCTTGCCTTGCAAAATGCAGGTCCAGGTTTTGCCTCTTTCCCGGGTGAAGGTTTCCCTCAGGGCGTAAGTCGGCTCAAACGAGACCTTTCCAAGCCATCCTCGGTAATAGGGAAAAACTATTTCCCACACAGTCTCAACTTTGCACAGGGTCTGGGATACCGTTGGGGGCGCCATTTCGCCCGTTCCCTCTCACACCGTTTCAGCGTCAGCCAGTTGGCGAGGTTGGATGGGGCCCAGATCGGGAAAGAATGGACTCGATATCTCAGTCTTGCGCCTCGAGAGTAGGTGGCAGCCGGCGACCCTTGAGGATGCATCTATTGGCGCGACCTGATTGGCCGTGATAGCTGCGGTTTCCACAGACAATTTTCCTTTTCCCGAACAGATCACAAAACCATGACACTCGCACCCGTTCAACTCACTCAAGAGCTTGTCGACATCAAGTCCGTCAGCCGCTGGAGCAACCTCGAAATCTCAGCTCTGGTCGAGGAACGGATGGTCCAAAATGGGTTTGAGACCGAGCGGCTTGAGTATGTGGACGAGAACGCTGAGAAAAAGGCAAGCATCGTTGGCAAGAAGGGGAAGGGTACTGGAGGGCTGGCATTTTTTCCCACACGGATACCGTACCCGGCCAGGAGCAGGATTGGGAGGCCTTCTCCTCAACGGTGAAGGATGGACGGATCATCGGGCGTGGTAGCTGCGATATGAAGGGACCACTGGCGGCAACCATGGTTGCCGCTGCCCAGTGTGATGCCTCGCGTCTGAGGCGGCCCGTCTTGGTGATGGCCACAGCGGATGAAGAGGTGGGAGGTCAAGGAGTCAAGCAGGTGGTGGACGAATCAGAACTCCTTCGGACCACCCAGCCCGAGTTTGGCGTCGTAGCAGAGCCGACGCGCCTCGTTCCCGTGTACGCGCATAAAGGGGGAGCGCAAGTCTTCGTCACCGCTCACGGAAAGGCTGCCCATACGAGTATGGACCTGGGGATCTCGGCGAACTTCATCATCGCCCCTTTTCTTGCCGAGATGGCCGCTCTGGCCAAGAAGGTCAGAACCGATGAGCGATTCATGAACCACGATTTCAAGCCTCCCACGAATGGCTTCAATATGGTGATGGATGACGGGGGCACTAAACAGAACGTCACTGCTGCCAAGACCGTCTGCCAGGTTTGCTTCAGGCCCATGCCCGGAGACAAGAGCCAGGAGTTGCTGGAGCTCATTACCGAGAAGGCAACGCAACACGGACTGGAAGTCCAATCACGTATGGGCATGCCCTACTACATCTCCCCGGAAGCATCGATCGTTCGGCTAGCTTGCGAAGTGACTGGAATGAAGGAGCCTCAAACCGTTCCATTCGGAACCGATGCCGTCAGAATAGGAGATGCTCTCGATCTGGTGGTCCTGGGACCCGGTGATATTGCCCAGGCTCACACAGTCGGCGAGTGGATCGCGGTGGACCAGCTTCACGAAGCTGTTAGAGTGTACACGGACATGATTGAGCACGCCTGCATGTGACTCCAGCCGGCTTCCCTGATGCCGTCGCGCAGTCACCTTTTGGTCCCATCAAGGTTCTTGAGCAATCCGGTCAGCATTGACGCGGTTTCAAACAGCCTCTTCCAGCAAGCACTCGTAGACCTGAGCGTGACCCGTTCGGTCTGAGGTGAAGACAACCCTGCGGCCATCCGGAGAAAAGCAGGGATGCGGGTGTGTGTGTTGAGGCGCGTATATCTGGACCGGACCGTCGTCATAAGGGCAGTGGGTGGTATCCCAATGGGTGCCCACATTGCTTGATCGGGAATCGCACAGTGGACGGGGCTTACCCGCTCCGTCGCTGGGATCGAAGCAGTGGAGCCCGGTGTCAGGAAAGTTCGTATCGGCAACCATCAACGAACCCTGTCGGTTGATCATCGGGTGCCAGGCGCTGAATGTAGTCACCGACCGAACGTCGCCCGAATCAATGTCAACGCCGATCACTCCATGGGGCCAGTTCACCGCCAACAGCTCACGTGACGCAGGATTCCAGGTCTCGTGCACGATCCATTCCCTGCGCTCGCTGTTGCGCCTGTAGACGAGACGGTTGTCGCTACCGTCCCGGTTGATTACCCACAACCGGTCGTCGTAAGGGCCAGCATAGCGGAGGAGGTTCGAATCGTTGGGGTGGAACTCCGGATGTCCAATCTGATCGCGTTCGAGAATCACCTGCTGACTGCCGCTTCTGGTGTCGATCAGCACGAAGTGCGTAACGTCTCCTGTCTTAACAGGAATGGCCCACCAATCGTCGTCATAGCTGAGTGCGGTGGTGCCCATGGCGGCTGCCACCATTCCCTTCTCTCGAATCTCGGCGTCCCGAAAATCGGCTAGTTGTTCTTCCCTCAGAGAATCACAGTGGACCCTCCAGGCACCCGAGTCGTCGGTGAAATACACGTGGCGTCCGTCGTGGGAGGGGGTAATAGACCACTCGCTCAGCTTGTCATGTTGGGTCAGCTGGAGTAGCCCCTGGGAGCCCCGCATCTCGGCGAAGATCTCCGGTCGGCCAGTCCGGTGAGAGATGAAGCTCAGTCTCGTCATCTCGTCATCGTAGGCCGGGATGTAGAAGAACGGATGATGATGAATCGAGGGGTGGTTTGTCACCTGGCGGACTGCGCCATGGGCGTGTGTCTGCGCCCAGGTGCTCGATTCGGAGGGATAAACGCTTCCTTTGGCCATGACCGGACGGCGGCCTGGAGCCCACCGCTACGAAGCCCTACCTCAAGGTCTACTACCCACCGTGTTGGTCCAGCCGCAGAACCGATCGCGCATTCCGGCTGAGGATTCTATCTGTATCCAGGGGCGATAAGGACATTCCATCGATTGCCGAGAGTGTCTCTCGAATGAACCCTGGTCCCTTTTCAGGGTCGAAGGGCATGTCGGAGCCGAACATCATGCGCTCGACGCCGAAGAAGGCGGTGCCGCACTCGATGGCGGCCTGCGATCCGAAGGTTGCCGTATCGGCGTAGAACCGCCGGAAGGCGTCGAGTGGTGGTTCCTGTAGGGGAGTAGCCACCGCATCTGCCAACTCGGGTGGGTTTCGGGTCCCGAGCATCTTCAGGCCGGGCCCGAAGCGACCTTCCATCATGGGAACCATCCCACCGGCATGATGGGTAATGACTACCAAATCGGGGTAGCGATCGAACAGTCCCGAGAACACCAGGCGAGCCATCGCCAGAGACGTTTCATAAGGCCATCCCAAGGCCCACCAGAGATCGTATTTCGATACTTCTTCGGTGGGATAGTCCGACCTGCCCATACCGCGGGCGGGATGAAGCCAGATCGGTTTCTTTACCTCTGCCATCGCCTCGAACAGTTGAAGGAACTCTGGCTGGTCCAAGGGTCGGCCGTCGACGTTGGTGAACACCTGGACGCCCACCGCTCCCAGTTCCCGCGTGGCACGTTCCGCCTCGGCCAGCGCTGCTTCGGGGTTGTTCATAGCCAAAGAGGCGACGAAGCCCAAGAAGCGATCCGGGTGAAGCTGGACCATCTGTGCCTGGGCATCGTTGGCGATCCGGGCAAGATCCGCTGCACCTGAGGGACCGTCCACCGCCTCGATGGGTGGGGAGGCGATACTGGGGATCTGGCGGTAACCTTCGAACTGGTCCATCACAAAGAAGCGGGCTTCGAGATCCACCATGACCGGGATCTGTGCGGCACGCTCCAACATGTGCAGGTGCTGACCTGAACGGGCGAACACCGCATCGAGGAAAGGCTGCGGCAACCAATGACAGAAGACGTCAACTACATCGGGCATTATCTAGAGGGCGTGCAGACGCTGAACGCAGTCGAAGCCAATTGCCTCCAGGTCGATTCGAATCTGTTCGACCTCCTGTCCTGAGAGCGGGCGTATCGGACGTCTGAAGTGGGTGCTGGGAAATCTCCCCAGTAGCCAGCGCGCCACCTTCATGCGTTGGTGGGCCGCAGAACCGGGTTCCCCGAAGGCATACACAATGCGCGCCAGCGGCGCCGCCACCTTCTGAGCCGCCTTGGCTCTGGCCAGGTCTCCATCCAGGGCGGCGTGGACCAGCTCAACCATCAGTTCAGGGACAAAGCCGGCGAAGCCTATCAGCGCTCCGTCACTCGCCTCCAGTAGTGTCGGTAGCAGGAACTCATCGTGGCAGGTAATGATTGAAACGCTCGGCTCGACCTTCTTGATCTGCTCGTAGTCGAACAACCAGCGGGCCATGTCGCGGGTACCCATCTTGATCGAGACGACTTGTGGGATCTGGACCATCTCGCACATTTCGTCGAGGCTGTAACCA
The DNA here is from genome assembly GCA_965218775.1 of Acidobacteriota bacterium. Taxonomy (GTDB): domain Bacteria; phylum Acidobacteriota; class UBA6911; order RPQK01; family JAJDTT01; genus CAUZIZ01. The sequence continues at coordinate 1,173,331 of CBDCLS010000004.1, forward strand.
GCCTTGGTCCAAGCCGGGTATTGGTGGACAATGATGGGAATGTCGGCTCCTCCCGCCAGGTCCTGGAAAAAGCCGATGACGGTCTTTGAACTGCGTCCGAATCTGAGCCAGTGATGGGGAGGCATCAGCAAGATCGCATCGGCTCCGGCCTCCCGGGCTGCAAGGGCATGATCGATCGCCTCCAGGCTTCCCTCAGCGGAAACCCCTGAGATGACCTTAATATTGGGAGTATGCTCTCGGGCGGCCTCAGCCACGAGGGACGTTACCTGTGCCCGCTCCTGGGGACGTAGCGACATCACTTCTCCGGTGTGCCCGTTGCAGGTTACGCCTTTGATACCCGGGACGCCCGCCACCTCCGCGATGTAGGAACGGAGTCCTTCTTCGTCGATCGATTCGTCTTCATGGAAGGGACAGAGAGTCGCGGCGAAGACCCCTGCCCAGGGATGGTCGTGCCAACTCATGTGGTTCGTCTCCTTCAGATCCAATATTCAACGGCCCAGAAGCTGGGCAACCTTCGTCATTGCAGCCGAGCGGGCTTTCTCTCTCACCCCGCTCAGCTTAACGGGGGCGCCGCCTCGTCGTTTGCTTTCGTCGGCGGCCTCCATGAAGATGTAGATCTCCAGGGTTTCCGAGTCGGCCACCGGAGAGGCGCCGCTGCGAAAGAACTTGACTATTTCGACCACCAGCGGTTCGTATCCGTCATAGGCTCCCGCCTTCGAGATTCCCTCGGTGGTGAAGACCGTTCCTCCGTAACCCGCCTTCCCATCTCGAATACCCCGAAAGGTACCGATTCGTCCGCCCTCCCAGGTACCTACGAGGAGGTCAGTTCCAGACGACGTGGACCGGCTGACGCTCTGGCAGCCGGTACCCATGACCGTGAAGAGACTTTCCAATCCGTGCATGCCGTACCAGAACAGATCCGGATGGTTGGGCTCGAGAGGGCAGGGCGAGTAGGTACTGCAACCGATCACCTTTCCCCGCTTGCCAGCCCGGACTTCCTGGACGTCTTTGGCATAGCGGAGGGCAGACGAGGAGAAAATGGGAACCTGGTAGTGGCGTGCCAGTTCGAAAATGACCATCGTGTCGACCAGAGTGCCCCCTAGTGGTTTGTCTATGAAAAGCGTCTTGCCGGATCGCAGGACGGGCAAGGCTTGTTGGAGGTGTGGGCGTCCGTCGTTTGTTTCCAGCATGACGACATCCACCTTGCCCAGAAGGGCATCGATGGAATCGACTATCTCGACCCCCATTTCGCGCATGGTCTGGGTATACCGGGGCACCCGGCTCACGCTCGACTCGATATCTCGACTGCCCTCGGGAAAGGCAGCCACCACCCGGCAGCCAAGCATTTTCGCCTTCCAGGCCGGATCGTGCATGATCTTGGTGAAACTGATGGCGTGGGAGGTATCCAATCCGATGATGCCGACCCTGAGCAGTTCTTCCGAAGGCCCTGCGGTCAACAGAGTAAGAGACGAAAGTATGAAGCAGTTGGCTAGTGTCTTCAGCAAATGAAAACCTCGCTTTCTCTGGTTTCCCTTTATCGCAACGTTATGAGAATCAAGGTCGTACCGCGATCATCCCCCGGACATCTGGATCCACCCCTGTGAAAGGGCCAGGGCCAACAGCGCCGCCCCTGGAGAGAGTAGAGCCAACGCGATCCCACAGATCCAAAGCCAGCCCGTCGTCAGCCGTCCGGGGAGAATTCGTTTGTCCACATCATGATAGCGCAAGTACAGGACCCCCAAACCCTGGACCGGGTACATCAGGACCACAATCATACTGGACATCATCAGCATCAGGGGTGGGTTTTCGAAGAGGCTGTAGGAAAAGGAATAGAGTCCCAGCGTGACGATGATCAGGACGCGAATCACCTTCAGGCGTCCCGGGTAATCTGCTGGATTGATAAATCCCAAAACACAGAAGGTGTCGGCAATCAGTCGGCTGAGGCCGGCCGCTCCAGAGAGGACGGTCGAAAACAGGACGACGAAGGCTCCCACCACGAACAAGGTGGCCGCCCAACTGCCCAGGCTCTCGGTGTAGACGAGGCTGAGTGTTTTGAGGGTCTCAGCCCCCTGGGGATTGAGCTCCATCCGATTCAGGATGGTGGCTCCCAGAAAGTAGAAGCAGATGGTGCCAACGGTGTAGATCCCCAGTGCGACCAGGACGTCGGCGTACATCACTCGGATCCACCCACGAGCCCGTCGCGCCCACTCCGAGTCCGGCACGTTGGCTCCGGTGAAGCGAGCGTATCCCTTCTCGACGCAGAAATAGGTGTAGCTACACATCTCTCCCCAGGCCACTCCGGTACCGGCGTACATAGCCAGGGCAGTGAGCGCGACGCCTGCTGCAAGCGGGCTGGGGAAGGAGAAAGACAGACCTTGGACGAGGTCTTCGGGCGTGACCGCGTAACCCGTCCACTGCAGCAGAATGGTACACACGATGGTCGTCACCGTGAAGGTAGCGACCATACCCAGCGAGATCTTTTCGAGCACGGAATACTTTCCACTGATCAGGAGGGCGGCACAGACCGCGGCGGAAATGACCGCCCACTTTGTGCTGCCCGAGCTGCCCAGAAGATCGGGAAATGCCAACTGCAACGCCTGGCCAGCGCCGCCGAGAATTGCCCCTCCATTGATGAAGAAAAGGAATGAGATCGACAGCCACAGACACATGAACCAATTGACGCTAGGTTTGGGCCCGGGCGTCTCCATACGGAAGAGCCCCCGTTTCCCCCTTTTTCTATGGCCAGCAATCACAGCGGCCGAGATCAGCGCACCGATAACAATCGTCGCCCCAATTCCAACCTCGGAAAGAGCTGTGCGGCGTTCGCCAAGCAGGGTATAGACTCCCAACCCCATGAAGGAGAGAAACAGGACCGTCGCCAGCCACTCGGGGCTCAACCAATCGGGACGCTGAAAGCGAGGCCCGGGGAGGTTGCCGAAAACCTGAAGAAACGTCTTTCCGCTCGAGATCGTGTGTCGGGTAAGCTCGGCCTGGACAACGAATTTTCCGAAGCAGGAAACAAACACCAGCCAGAGCATGAAGAAACCGGCCTCTGCCCCCAACTTGGTGGTCATGATGAGCTCACCGGATCCGACGATAGCACCCAGCAGGATCACCCCCGGTCCCAGATGTCTCAGCACCGACCCAAAGGTCTGGGGGGGCTCGCGAAAGCTGTCCTCACTGCGAGCGTAAGGATCTACGACTGGTTGCTGTTTCTCGGTGGTCGACATAACAAGCTCTCGTCGGAGAGTGACAGCCTTTCCTCGGGATCTCTCAGCCAAGACTTTAAAGGTCGAGCTCGACCGGCGCAACCGCAGTTCCGCCCACCCAGCGCTGTGTCGGACCGGAAACCTGTAACCTGCAAGCTTCAACCTGTAACCAATTGAGGTTTCAGCCTAGTGTTGCCCGCGGGAGGGCTGGTCCCATTCGAGAACGAAACTTCGGGTCCGGCGTAGCGGTGGCCTCCAGGCCGCCGTCTGAGCCAAAGGCTCAGAAGAATAAGACTTCGGCCTGGAGGCCAAAGCTACTTCTGCCAATGAAGTTTCAGCCTAGTGTTGCCCCCAGGAGGGCTGTCCCATTCGAGAAAGAAACTTGGGTCGGGATTGGCATAGATCTTGCTGTTGTCCGGCTCGCTCCCGCCTTCGTCGTCCTCGACGGCCGGAACTTGGCCTCATACTGCTAACGAGTCAGGTCGTTCGCGGCTCTGACGGACTTGGCTTCGTCATACTGGCAGTTCACCCCTTACAACTACTTTTGACCTTGTTTTTCCACCGGGTTACAATCGTTCGCGAAGGAGCTGCTCCAAGGGTGATCATGACCGAGCGACCTGATTCCCGCTCTCCCCTACCTTCTATTATTTGCGTCGTTCTCTGTACGATCTTCTGGGGAATGTCTGCGGCAGCCTCCTCCAAGCTTGATGAAACGGCAGTCGAGTTCAACCGGGACATCAGGCCGATCCTCTCCGACAAGTGCTTTGCTTGTCATGGACCCGATGAGAAGAAGCGGCTGACGAAGCTGCGGTTCGATACCGAGGAGGGGGCCTTCGCGGATCTGGGAGGAGGTCGCTTCGCGATCGTACCTGACAGTCCTGGGGAGAGCGGGCTTGTTAGCCGGATCACTACCGATATCGAGGCACAGCGAATGCCTCCAGCGTACTCTGGAAAGAAACTCAGCGAACAGGAAATCGATCTCCTCCAGCGCTGGGTTTCTCAGGGTGCCAAGTGGCAAAAGCACTGGTCATTCATCCCGCCTAGACGGCCGGAACTGGCCAACCTGGAGAAGCTCGACTGGGCCCGAAACGGACTGGACCACTTCGTTCTTCAGCGGCTCGTGCAAGAGGGGCTGAGTCCTTCGCCCGAAGCGGACCCTGCCACCCTGATCCGACGGGTGACACTCGATCTGACTGGCCTTCCTCCAACTCTTGCTGAACTGGACGCCTTCCTCGCCGACGCCTCCACTGATGCCTACGAGAAGGTGGTCGATCGTCTACTCGAATCCCCTCGCTACGCCGAGAAGATGGCGAGCCGATGGCTGGATGCGGCCCGCTATGCCGACACCAACGGATATCAGACGGATGCCGAAAGAAGCATGTGGAGGTGGCGCGATTGGGTCATCAATGCCTTCGACCAGAACATGCCCTTCGATCAGTTCACGATTGAGCAAATCGCCGGTGACATGCTGCCAAACGCCACTCTCGAGCAGAAGATCGCCCGCGGATTCAATCGCAACCATCGCGGCAACGGGGAAGGCGGAATCGTTCCCGAAGAGTACTCCGTCGAGTATGTGGTCGACCGCGTAGAGACGACTTCGACCGTGTGGTTGGGGCTGACGATGGGGTGTGCTCGCTGCCACGATCACAAATACGATCCCATAAAGCAGAAGGATTTCTACCGGGTCTTCGCCTACTTCAATAACGTGCCGGAGCGGGGACGCGCCTTCAAGTACGGCAACTCCGCACCCTTCATTCCGGCTCCGACGTCGGCCCAGTCAGAGCAACTGGAAAAGCTGGAAGAGCAACTGGCCGAGGCCGAAAAGCAGTTAGAAACGCTCGGTTCCGAGATCGAGCAGCTGGAGCGGACCTGGGAGGCCTCTTTGGCCCAGTCCTCCATCCTGGACTGGTCTTTCGATCAGGACCTGCTCCTTCGCTACTCACTCGACGGCACTCTGGCCGGCCAACCAGGTGGTTTCAAGGACGGCAAGCCGGTCCAGGTCCGGCTGGTCGATGGCATGCCCCATTTCGTGCCGGGGAGACTGGGCGCGGCTGCCAGCTTCGACGGAAAGCGTTTTCTGGAAGTAGGAGACGTTGCCAAGCTGGGCTTTTTCGACCGGTTCTCTCTCTCCGCCTGGGTGTATCCCACTGCTCCCGACGGCCCCATTCTGGGGCGGAATGAGGACAAGCCGGAGGTCGGCGACCATGGTTTCAAGGGATATGGCCTGTATCTGAAAGATGGCAGGGTTCAGCTGAATCTAGTGACGCGTTGGTTGGACGATTCCCTTCGGGTCGAGACGGCCGAGCCACTGGAGCTCAACCGCTGGCACCACGTCGCCGCGACCTACGACGGCTCCCGTGTCTCGGACGGTACCAGGATCTACGTTAACGGTCAGCCCAGCGCTCTCAACGTGCGTCTGGACCTGCTCAACCAGGATTTCCGTCTCGGCAAACCCCTCCGGATCGGTGGTGCCGGTGCTCGTCGCTTCTCCGGTCGGATCGATGAGGTTCGAGTCTATACAGAAGTCTTGTCTCCTCGGGAAGTGGCCGTGATCGCGTTGACCGACAGTGTGAGCCAGGTTTCCGCTCTGCCTCCCGAAGTCCGCAGTCAGTCGCAGTCGGACAAGATCTTGTGGTGCTTCCTCGACCAGTACGCTCCTCCCCACATCCACAAGCCCTGGCAGCAAGTGCAGGATCTGCGTCGGCAGAAGAGGGAGTTGGTCCGCAGCTTCCCCACGGTAATGGTGATGCGCGAGGGGAAGACCCGCGATACTTTCGTGCTCGTGCGAGGTGCCTACGATCGACCCGGGGAGAAGGTACTACCCGGCGTGCCCTCTTTCCTTCCCCAATTGCGAGCGGGCTGGGAAAACAATCGGATCGGATTGGCCCGCTGGCTGGTTGCTCCTGAGAATCCCTTGACGGCGAGGGTGACAGTGAACCGTTTCTGGCAGACGTATTTCGGTGTCGGTCTGGTCAAGACAGCCGAGGATTTTGGTTCACAAGGGGAGTGGCCCCTTCATCTCGAACTGTTGGACTGGCTCGCAACTGATTTTGTGAGTTCTGGGTGGGACGTCAAGGCACTCCAGAAGACGATCGTGATGAGCGCGACCTACCGACAGTCCTCGAAGGTCTCGCCTGAGGTGCTGAAGCGCGACCCGGAGAATCGACTGCTGGCTCACGGGCCGCGCTTCCGGCTACCGGCCGAGGTTGTCCGCGATCAAGCCCTGGCGGTTTCCGGGTTGCTGGTAGAGCAGGTCGGGGGGTCCTCCGTCAAGCCCTATCAGCCGGCTGGACTCTGGTCGGATCTGGCCGGAGGCGAGGACTACCAGAGAGGCGAAGGCAGCGACCTCTACCGCCGAAGCCTCTACACCTTCTGGAAGCGGACCTCGGCACCCCCTTCCATGACCACTTTCGACTCCGGCCAGCGTGAGACCTGCTCGGTTCGGCAGGAGCGGACCAATACCCCCCTGCAGGCCCTCAACCTGATGAACGACGTGACGTATGTGGAAGCCTCCCGAGTGCTGGCCCAGCGGATGATGCAGGAAGGGGGTAAGACGGCAGCGGAGCGGATTGCCTTCGCCTACAAGATGGTCACGGCCAGAACGCCCCGCTCCCGCGAGGGCGAGATCCTGCTCGAGGGCTTCCAGCACTACCTCCGAGACTATCGGGACGATCGCAAGGCCGCCCTGGAGTTGGTTTCCCAGGGTGAGCATCCACGCAATCCGGCGCTGGACATCGCCGAGCTGGCGTCCTATACCACGGTTGCCAGCCTGATTCTCAATCTTGACCAGGCCATCACCAAGGAGTGATTCATGGATCCCAGGCTGTTTCGCCGATTATCGATGACTCGCCGCCACTTCTTCGGATTGGGGAGCGCCGGCATAGGTACCGCGGCCCTGGCCAGCCTTCTAGACCGCAGTCTGCTGGGCAAGACCGGTCTGAAAGCTTCCGGTGATGGCTCCTCTCAGGGCGGGTTGTCGGGCCTCCCGCATTTCACGCCGAAGGCCAAGAGGGTCATCTATCTGTTCCAATCGGGCGCTCCTTCCCAGATGGACCTGTTCGACTACAAACCAAAGCTGCAGAGTCTGGCCGGTAGCGAATTGCCCGACTCGATCCGTAAGGGACAGCGTTTGACCGGGATGACGGCCACGCAGTCCAGCTTTCCGGTGGCTCCATCGGTGTTCCAGTTTGCCCGGCACGGTGCCTCCGGGGCCTGGGTCAGCGAGTTAATGCCGCATACGGCCAAGATTGTAGACGAGCTGTCGTTCATCAAATCGATGCACACCGAGGCCATCAACCATGATCCCGCAATCACGTTCTTCCAGACCGGAGCCCAATTGGCAGGACGGCCTAGTATCGGATCCTGGCTTTCCTACGGTCTGGGAAGCGAAAACCGGGATCTTCCCACCTTCGTAGTAATGGTCTCCAGTGGCGAGGACGGTGCTGGACAGCCGCTCTACGATCGACTCTGGGGCAGCGGTTTTCTCCCCACCCGCTACCAGGGGGTCAAGTTTCGCTCGATTGGCGACCCCGTGCTGTACCTGTCGAATCCGCCGGGTATGAGCCAACCCAATCGACGCCGCTTTCTGGACGACCTGAACCAACTCAACCAGCTGCAGCTGGAGGAGTTTGGGGATCCTGAGATTGCGACCCGGATCGAGCAGTATGAGATGGCCTATCGAATGCAGGCGTCCGTCCCCAAACTGACTGACCTCTCGGGCGAGCCCGAGCACGTATTCAAGCTCTACGGTCCTGAGGCGAGAAAGCCCGGGACGTATGCCTACAACTGCCTGCTGGCCCGTCGTCTGGCAGAGCGCGGGGTCCGCTTCATTCAGCTCTTTCACCGCGGCTGGGACCAGCACAGCACGCTGCCCAAGGAAATCAAGGTACAGTGCCAGGACACCGATCAAGCTTCAGCGGCCCTGGTGCAGGATCTGAAGGAACGGGGTATGCTGGAGGACACCCTGGTAGTCTGGGGAGGAGAGTTCGGCAGGACGGTCTATTCACAGGGCAAGCTGACGGCAACGGACTACGGACGCGATCACCACCCCCGCTGCTTTTCCGTCTGGTTGGCAGGCGGAGGCATCAAGCCAGGTGTCCAGTACGGTGAAACCGACGATTACGGCTACAACATTACGAGCGATCCGGTCCACGTCCACGATCTGCAAGCGACCCTGCTCCACTGTCTGGGCGTCGATCACACCAGGCTGACCTTCAAGTATCAAGGGCGCGATTTCCGCCTTACCGATATCCACGGAAACCTGGTAAAGAAGCTCCTCGTTTAGCGTTCCTCCCTTGCCGGTGCCCGTTTCCACCACTGTTTCCCCTTCCCCGGTCGGAACCTCAATGGTATGTGGCGGCGAACAGCTGACTCGTAGCCAACTCAACAAGAAGATGAAGCGGGCAAGGGCACGGGCAAAGGCAAGGGAGAACTGGGATCAGAAGTGCGACGAATTATCGTCCCAACGCCGCCGCCATTTCTTCCACAGTGGTGAACTTGACTCTAGGCCTACCCGATTGGAGCCCTTTCTCCCGCTCGATCTCGTCTATCCGCTGCCAATCTGCGTAGGAAAAGTAGTCGGGACGGTTCCGTCGAATCAGTGTCTCGGTATCGCTGCTCCCCTGGTGCGAGGGCTTTAATGTCAGCCCCGCCTTCAGGTCTTCAAGCATGCAGGATACGGTTTCCAGGGCGTCCGGCTTGTTGGTGCCGATGACTCCGTTGGGCCCGCGCTTGATCCAGCCTGCCGTGTATTCACCTACGATGGGCTTCCGAGACTCAGTCTCCACAACTCGACCCTTCTCGTTGAGGATCACACCCCATTTCGGATTGAAGGGAATGTCTGAGAGTGGCAGGCCCTTATAGCCAATGGATCTGAACACCAGGCCAACCTCGAGTTCCTCGAACGTATCAGTGGCTCTGGGGCGGAGCGTTCCCATGTCGGTGGAATAGAGTTCGTTCTTGACCAGTTGCAGAGCCCTCACCTGACCTGAGCTGCCCAGGATCTCTACCGGAGAAACCAGGAAGCGAAGGTGGATAGTGCGCGACTGCCCAGCCCGCTCGCGAGAGGCAATCTCCTCCAGAATCTCGATTCTCTTCAATGCGACCCAATCGTTTTCTCCCTGTAACGCCTGCTGGCTCAGGGAGTCGGGCGTCGCTTCCTCCGGAGGAATAGTGACGTGGACATCATCCAGCCCCCCAAGTTCCTTGATCTCAGGATTGGTAAAGGCCGCCTGTGCCGGCCCCCGTCGTCCCAGCATGTAGACTTCTCGCACCCGGCTTTGCCGGAGGTACTCGAGGGCATAATCCGCAATGTCCGTCTGCGCCAATTCCTCCGGGGTACGACTCAGAATCCGGATCACGTCAACAGCCACGTTGCCCATGCCGACTACTGCTGCCCGCTCCTGGGACAAGTCGAACTCATAGTCACGAAAGTCGGGGTGGCCGTTGTACCAGGCCACGAAATCGGTGGCTGAATAGCTGCCCTTCAGGTTCTCGCCGGGTATGCCGAGGTTGCGGTCTGATGGGGCGCCCGTGGTGTAGATGATCTGGTGATAGTGGTCTCGCAGCTGGGCCCGGGTAATGTCGCGTCCCAACCCAACCTGGCCAAAGAATCTGAAGCGGGGATTGGCTGCAGTCCGGTCGAAAGTCTTGGTGACGGCCTTGATCCGCTGATGATCGGGAGCGACGCCATTTCGAACCAGACCGAAAGGCGTCGGGAGACGATCGAACATGTCGATCTCGACGATGATCCGGTCCTGCCTGAATAGATGCTCTGCGGTATAGAAACCTGCTGGTCCCGCACCAATAATCGCGACCCGCAGGGGGCAGGCGCTGGTACCTGGCTTGACCATCTTCAATGACTTCCTCTACCGGAAAGATGCGTGGGGCAGGATGCAGGGTTCAAACCGTGGAAAGCCGGGTCTGGAGAGATTCGACTTGGCCTTCATACTGGTCTCGCTGTGTCCGGACGACATCCATGATCGAGATGATGCCAACGAGCTCGCCGTTGTCGACTACGGGGAGATGGCGGAACCTCTTTTCGGTCATGGTACGAGCCACAAGCCTTGCGTCGTCGGTGGGGCTGGTGATGATCACTTCTTGGGTCATGAGACTGTCTACCCGCTGGTCGAACACCGCGTCGTCCCCGGCCGCTCCGCGAACGATATCTCTCTCAGAAAGGATGCCCATGGGATGATTGGTCTCATTTACTACAACCAGGGCGCCGATGTTATGTCGGGCTAGTAGAGCGAGTGCCTCCCTGATTGAATCATCAGGGCGGACGACGACGACGCTCGAGCATTTGGTAGCGAGAATTCTTGCAACGTTCATCTTCATGAGAACTTCCTCTTCGATGCCCGGCCTCATCATACTGTTGGAGAGGCTTGGGTTCAACGGCAAGGGCCGGTCCTACTCGTCTTCCGGACCCACCCGAGATCGGACTTGCTTTACCTTGCTGCGGTGACGCTTGGCGTGTAGCCTTCGCTCACCTGCGGCCCGGGTAGCGATCGTCGGGATCCGAGGAGTTGTTTGAGCAAGAGCCTCTGACAGCAGGCGTACAAACCGCTCCTGAGCATCCTTCCGGTTCAAGTGTTGGCTGCGGTGACGCTGGCAGACGACCCGAAGTATCCCGGCTCGATTGATCCGGGTACTTAGACGGCTTCCAACGCGCCGCTTTTCCTCCTCGGTAAGACTGTCTGTCTTTTCCAGGTTGAACAACAGCGTGACGCGGCTGCTGACCTTGTTGACGTGCTGGCCACCAGGCCCACTGCTTCTGGCAGCGGTAAAGTGGATCTCATCGTCCGGGATTGAAAGGCCAGGGTTGATCTGGACCATTGGAAACTGACTATAACCTTCCGAGAACGACCATGGAGCCCGTGGGCTGAGGACTTCCTCCCTTGGGCTCTATGGTCAGCGCGAATGCTTCGAGCGCCACGACTCCCGCAGGTAGATTCAGCTGGAGTTCGGTGACCTGACCCAGGCCTTGGAAAACGGTCGAAGCGTGAGGTGCCTTATCCTTCTCGATCACCCAGAGCTGAAAATCTTGTTCGTCACTCAGTGTGGGAAGGTTGTGCAGGAAGACAGTCGCTCGTTCCTCCTCGGTCTGGACAAACACACTCCCGGCGACTGATTCATAGTCGGTGAGTCCCACCAGATTGACGAATTTGAGGTCTGGACGCGCTAGCTCGTTCACCTTGATGTTCAGGCCTCGATTGGCAATACGCAGCCGCTCGATCTCGGCTTGTAAAGAGCTGATCGTAAGGTCCTTTTGATAGCTGGTCTGGTAGAAGCGGACCAGGGCCGCTGCCCCCAGGACAAGCAGGATGGAAGCGGCAATCGCCGCGGGCCGCCACCAGGATCCCCTGTGCTCAACGGGGCGATGCGTCTTGGAGATCTCCTCGAACAGACCTTCCTTTACAGAGGGCGGGGGGGTGCTTCGGGGCAAGGCGTGCGGGAGGCTGTGGAGTATCTCCTCCAGTTCTGCCAGCTTCTCCCTGCACTCCAGACACTCGACCAGATGGTCTTCGAACTCTCGAGCCTGAGGCTCTACCAGAGTCCCAAGGAAGTATTCGACGTAGTGCTCTCCAAATCTTTGCTCAGTCATTGCGAAAAACCGGTGTCAATCTTCTCCGTAGCTTCTCGAGTCCCAGTTGGATTCGAGTCTTCACGGTTCCCAGGGGTTCCTCCAGGGTCTCGGCGATCTGCCGATGGGAGAGTCCATCATAGTAGGCAAGGTAGATCGCTTGCTTTTGCTCTTCCGGAATCTCCGACAGCGCCTGCAGGACGATCTCCCGCCGTTGACCTCGAATCGCCTTCGACAGGGGATTCTTCTGTTCCGAACTATCGACGGCCTCTGGGATCTCCTCAGCCAGGGAAACCTCTCTGGATCGGCTTTCTTTTCTCCATTCGTCGATCGCGAGGTTCCTGGCGATCGCGAAGAGCCAGGTTGAGACGCTTGCTAGTTTGGGATCATACCGTTCTGCCTTCTCCCAGACCGAGACGAAGGTGTGCTGCACCACGACCTCTGCCGAATTCTGGTTCCGAAGGATTCTCAGCGCCAGGCTGTAGATGGCTCCTGAATGGACGTCGTATAGATCGGAAAGCGCTTGTGCATCCCTGAAAGCGATCTTACGCAGGAGGAGCCAGTCTTGAGGCATCGGTATTGTTTTCGACCTGGGTGGATGCATTGTATTGAACCGCCACTCCCAGAGCAAACCGGTAGGGCTCGATTGGGCGTACCTGTTTAGTGCCTAACCCTTGCCCTCGCCCTTTCCCTCAAACTTGCCTGTGCCTGTGCCTTCCCCTTTCCCTCACTCTTCCTTTGGTCTATTACGAAGGCTCTCGGTTGCGGAAAACACGCGATGAGGATTGTTCCTGTACAGAGGGAAAAGAGTAAGGGGAAAGGCAAAGGCACAGGCAAGTTTGAAGGCGAGGGCAAGGGCAAAGGCAAGTGGGACGCTAAACACGTCCGCACGGGCAGGGGCAAGGGGTTTAGGAGGTACGCTGGGATTGACCGGAATGGCGGCGTTGACTCCACCCCTGCTTCGGTGTTAAGTCTCAGACCATGTCGGAGGCGCGGGGTGGCGAGTGGGTTCAAAGAGACTTCCGGGTCCGCTATGCCGAAACGGACCAAATGGGTATCGCTTACCATTCCAACTATCTGATCTGGTTTGAGGTAGCAAGGGTAGAGTTCTTCCGGCGATTTGGCTTTACCTACAATCGATTGGAAAAGGAGACGGGCACATTCCTTCCGGTGGTGGAGGTTCATTGCAGGTACCTCTTACCTTTGCGCTACGATGAGGAGTTCACGGTCAAGACCCGTCTGGAAGAATTCGGCAGAAGGCTGCTCGGATTCGCCTACGAGCTGGTCGATAAGGATGGGGAGAGCGTCTATGCTCGGGCCCACACAAAACACATAGCAACAGACAAGAGCGGCAGGCCCAAGACTCTCCCCAAGGAGTTCCTCGACTTTCTTCGTCAAGAGGATCCCAGCCCGGTGTAGTTCAGAGAGTCCGCCCCTGGGAAATCGGTCTGGATCCCATGCCGTCCGCCGAGCTCAGGTTGAAAGGAGATCGATCCATGGCGCATCTGGAAAAGACCCCAATAGACCCCGAACAACTCCAGTCTCCAGGAGGTGAGTACTCTTCCGGAGTCAAGGTAAGGGCTGGCTCGCTACTCTTCGTGGCGGGGCAGACCGCCATGAATTCGGAAGGGGTCCTGGTCGGTGAAGGCGACGCGGCAGCTCAAACACGCCAGGCTTTCGCGAATATCGGTCACGTCCTCGAGAGTGTTGGAGCGTCCTTCAGCAACGTCGTCGAGTTCACGACCTACCTGGTTGGGATCGAGTCGGTCCAGCCCTTTCTAGAAACCCGGACGGAGTTGTTTCGCGAACTCTATCCTGAGGCTGACTATCCAACGAATACGCTGTTGAACATCCATTCCCTGGCAGGTAGCAAGGCGCTAGCTAGTCGAGATCAAGGCCGTTGCGGCACTGCCGTAGGCAAATCCCAAACGCGCGTATTTGTTTAGGAATTGGTGCCTTGGGACGTGGGACCTTCGGGATTCCGCACCTCAGTGCGGAATCCCGTGCTGGTGGAGTCGGTGGTGGATCGCCTTCTGCGCTTCCAGGAAGGGTCGTTCCAGGTATTCAGAATGGTTTTCCTCGCCGTGGTGGTGAGTGGCGGTTCCTGGCTCGTGCAGAGGCGCCGTTTCCCGGATGTAGGTCAGGCAGCCATCCACCAGGGTGAGCATGTACTGCAGGGTTTCCCGATCGAACATGGACCACTCGCCCCCACAAGCGACGTAGATGGGTGAGGTGTGGGCGAAGATGCCTCGCTGCCACTCGTCATGGTGGGGTAGGATTCCGTAACCGGGTCCACCGCTGCGGGCAGCCAGCCAGGTGTTGCCTTCCACGCGAACCTTCTCGGTGAGGGCCAGGCGCCGAGTTCCTTCAGCCGCTTCCGTCTGGGCCACGACCCGACCTTCCTGGACGATCTGTAGAGTGTGGATTGGCAGCACGCTTTCGGCCCATGCCTGGACCTCAACCGTACCCGGACCGGACAGGTTCATTGTGTCTCCAATCTCCTGCCCTTCCACGGTGAAATGGATGATGGGGCCTCCACTCAGGAAGGTTCTTCCTCGGGCAACATTGGCGCACCAGGTCTCGTAGTCGAAGGCCTCTTCGCCTGGGATGTTGACGTAGGTACGATACATGCCCACGGGCACGTCGCTGCTCATCTTGTCGGTACCCCCCACCAGAGGCAGCCGATAGCCCGCGTTCAGATACCGATAGTATTCAGCATGGTTCAGAGGGGTCTGGCGAAGCATCTCCACTCCGTCGGCCCTTCCGGTGGCGATGAGCGCAGCAGGCTCACCGTTGGGGTGGGGATGGTGAGGGATGATGACCCTTCCCCCCTGCCGATGACACTGGTCGGCCCAGTCGCTCATGGTGACTTCCAGGGTGCCTCCCAGCTCGGCTTCGCCGGGACCGTCCGAGCACCAGGGCATGATGGGCTCCTTCAGTCCCCAAAGGATCAGGTGCCCCAGGAAGTGCTACCGGTTCTCCTGCGAAACGTAGACGATGTTGTTCTCTATCTGGGAGATGCTGGGACCCCCCGTGAACTCCTCCTTGTTGGTGAAGAGGCTTCCCCACTGGGATTGGAGCAGATTGACCACATTCAGATCCTCTCCCTGGGACTCGGTGTGGCTGCCCTGGGCCGAGAGGAAATGGACGTGGGAGTCGCCCGAAAACCAGCGCCTTTCGTTCATGTGAATCCAGCGCTTGAGTCGCAGTGTCAGCTCCCGCTGCCCCGGCTCGATCTGTACTCGTTGGCGCAGCGGTTCGTACTCAAAGCCCCGCGCCACATCCACCAGGACATCTCCGCGAGGAAGCCACCCCTGGCAGGTTCCGTCGATGTAGGCATAGTTCACCTGTCCCAGGCGAACGTCGCCTCCGACGTCGATGTGCCAGCTGTCCATCCCCGAATTGACCTGGCTGTGATGTCCGTGGGGCTGGTAGGGAATCCCTTCGGGGGAGCGGAAGTGGACGCGGCAGGGAATCGGCTTTCCGGTGTCCTCATCCAACACCTTGACGTGCACCCAGTTGCGGCCCCGATCCAGGAGCTCCACCTTCATGCGTGGTGTTTCGGCGCTCCCCTGGTGCTGGACCTCACCCCATTTGACCTTACCAACCTCCTCGGAGCCCTGCGTGACCGTCACCGTGGCAGAGTCCGCGGCGGCGATCTCGACATAGGAGGGACTGGACCCGGTGCTCTTCTCCTGCCCCCAGCCCTTGTAGGGGTCCTCGAGAAACTGTTCACCGCTTTCCACAGGGAGGGGGTGTGGATACGTTGCCACTCCGCGGTCCACGCTGACGTCAAGATCGAATCGATCGGACTGCTCCCCAGGATCCTTGAGCAGAATCTGCGCCTCTCTCTTCCCCTGGCGGGGGAACGGAGGCTCGTTCAGATGTCCCAGGGTAACCGCCCCCAGCAGAATTTCCGGCCCTTTGGAGACAAGCTCTAGCGATGCGATCTCCCGATCCGGGTGAGGGTTCTCCCAGGCCCAGAGGTAGTAGGCCAGGGGGGTAGCCTGAACCGACTCCATCTGGCGCCGTCCCGCCATTCCCCAGGGCCCTTCGTGGCGATCCATGAGGCTATCCTTCTGATCGGGTAGTGCTCTATAAGGGACACCGAGCGCCAGCCGCATTATGTGGTCCGTCGGCACAGCCGAGATCTCGAAGCGCTCCCGCAGAGGAACCCGAACTTCCTCACCTTCTGAGTAGTAAAATACATACTCAGCCACAACGCGGCCCAGTCCCTTGCCCTCCATCAGATCCGACTGCATCAAGCGATGGGCAAAGACCACATAAAGCGCCGGTTTTCCCACCGGGACTGACACCCCGTGCCCCTCCCGCAGCAGCAAGAAGCATTTGGAGGTAGCCGTGGGATCCCGTCCACCGATGAGAAAAGGAAGCCCGTGGAACTCCTGGGGTCCCACTGGAGTGTCCGCATCATCTCCAAGGGCTTCCAGCCCCGAATTACACCACGATGAAAGATCCAGCGGTTCGTAATCGGTCATGTTTCTCTCCTCCTCTTGGCGCCAGACTAGCACAGAAAGGAGCTCTGGGCTCCTGAGCTGAAACTTCATTTCCGGACGCGGCTTTGGCCTCCAGGCCGAAGTCCTCTTCTTTCGAGCCTTTGGCTCGGGACGGCGGCCTGGAGCCCACCGCTACGGCGGACCCAAAGTCGAAACAGTGCGACGACTGGGTGAACTACCCATACTATGAAGCCTAGTCCGACAGTGCCGCCAACGACTTGACTCGTTAGCAGGATGCTGCCGGACCAACTGAAAGGACGGGCCCGTCAATTGGCGCGGGAAAGAGGAATCTCACTGGGCCAGTTGATTCACGAGTCCCTCGAAGCGGCACTTAAGGACGACGGCATGTCCAGTTCTAGAAGGGACCCGCTTTTCAGTGATACCGGTGTCTATCGAGGTGAGGCACCGAGTGACCTCTCACTCCGCCATGACGAGTATCTGTACGGTGCCGGTGAGTGACCTTTATCGACACCGGAGCGTTCCTGGCACGGTACCTACAAAGGGATCAATTCCACGATCGCCGCTGGTTTTTTTAGTCCGTGGCGGCTTCCAGCCGACGAACTATCTCGCCGAACTGCCCGATCGGCTCTAGCCGGTCGAGGGCCTCGACGACACGATCCAGATCCAGGCTGACGTACTCATGAATCACAATGTCGCGAAACCCGGGCAGGCGCACCAGTTCTTCAACCAAGGTAGGAGGAAAGGAAGGATCCTGGGTGAGGCCTCGGATGGCTCCAGCGTAATCCTCGAAAGGTAGCCCCCGCCGCGCACAGAGCTCGCCCGAGATGTCGATGACGAGCTGACAGACACTCAACAGGGAGAACAGGACGTCATTGTGGAGAGATAGATCTCTGGCCAGCGACGCGCCGGTGACCCGCGGCCTGAGTTCTTGTAGATGATCTAAGTGGCGCCGCAGCTGAGCAAGTCTTTCGACCAGGTGCGTCACCGTG
The DNA here is from genome assembly GCA_965218775.1 of Acidobacteriota bacterium. Taxonomy (GTDB): domain Bacteria; phylum Acidobacteriota; class UBA6911; order RPQK01; family JAJDTT01; genus CAUZIZ01. Next base: position 1,190,585 of record CBDCLS010000004.1, read on the forward strand.
CTAGTGCCTCAAGTTTCAGTTTCCTCATCCTCTGAAGGAAAGGCTGGAGGTCGGCGGCCTTGAGCTGGACGTCGCGCACAAAGGCCAGGTCGTACTCGGGACTTGCACAGAAGATTTGGATGCCCTTACAAACGATCTTTCTGCCAAGCAGGGGCGGGATGTCGTTGAGAATCAAGAGATCGATTCGATTCTCACCCAGGAGGCTAGACAGCTCGCTTCCCAGTCTGACCCGGACCTCGAAGCGCTCTCGGGTTGTTGGCATTCGGTTGGCATCGAGTACGACTCCGAGGTCTACGTCGCTTTGGTTGTGGGTCCTTTCCTCGGCATGGCTGCCGAACAGGTAAACGGATACTACCTCAGGGTGAGATCCCCGTGTGAAAAACCGCTTCAGTGCCGACCGGGCTTGCTCCCGCACCTTCTTGTCCTCGGAGGTTTTAGCTACTCGGATGACTGGTCATCGAGCCAAGGATCAGATTATATCTCAACAGAGGATCAACTGAGGGTCGTGGTAGTGCCGTCCTGAGCGGAAGCGTAGAGACCGGAGATCAACTTCAGGACGCGCAGGCATTCCGCTCCCGTCATCGGGGGGTCTCGCAGCCCCAAAACCGTGTCCACTACGGCCTGTATCAAGGTTTCAACCCCTGCTGTGGACCTGGACTCGGGAGTGTAGGGAAAAGTCTGGACACCCTCAGGTGCTTCCTCATGACTCGAAAACCACTCGAGATCGCTCTCGAAGGTGCCTCCACCGGATAATCTCAACCACCCCAGATCCTCATCTGGGGCTCGCTGATGATCAGCTCCTTGCCCAAGAGTGTTTCCAGGAAGGCAATGGCGGGAGGATGTGCGTTGTCCGCTCTCTCCTCGGAACTTGGCCTCATCTTGCTGACGGGTCAGGTCGTTCGCGGCTCTTGGTTGTAGCTGCTTCCGGTCAGTTTCCCCAGCGGCCAACTGGATGTTTCAAGGCTGACATATTGGCAGGCGACCGTCTACACTCTTGGTGATACAATTGCTCAGTTACATCCAACCAAATCTGGGGTGTTTTCATGGGTGGGTCCGCTTGGCGACTTTGCATTTCTGTTATGCTCCTGACAGGGTTACCTGTTTTTCCCCTGGAGGCCCAGACCCCATCTCAGGATTTTGGTCCGGAAGCAATTCGCTTCTTCCAAGACAATATTCAACCTCAACTCGAGAACAACTGCAAAGCCTGCCATAACGATCAGACCGCGAGCAGTGGTCTGTCGGTGGAGAGCCGAGCTGCCCTGCTGGCGGGCGGCAACCGCGGTCCCGCCATACATCCAGGCCGTCCCCAGGAAAGCCTTCTGCTGCAGGCGCTGCGCCATCAGGGTTCGCTCAAGATGCCGCCAGCTGGCAAGCTCCACGATGAGGCCATCGCCGCTTTCGCTCATTGGGTCGATCTGGGTGCGCCCTGGGGCGAAAGCCGACCGCCTGACGTCCCTCGAACGGTCTCAGAGCACTGGGCGTTCCAGCCGATCCGGCGGAGTCCTGAGCCCGAGGTCCGCAATACGGCGCTTGTCCGCAATGGAATCGACCGCTTTATTCTGGCGCGGCTGGAGAAGGAAGGACTCCAGCCCTCTTCCGAGGCCGACGGAACAACCTTGATTCGTCGGCTCAGTCTCGATCTGTTGGGCCTGCCGCCCAGCCCGGCCGAGGTCGCAGAGTTTCTCGGTGATACCCGACCGGACGCCTACGAAAGGGTGGTCGACAGGCTGTTGGAGTCTCCCCACTACGGAGAGCGTTGGGCCCGGCATTGGTTGGACCTGGCCCGCTACGCCGACTCCAACGGCTACAACATCGATGGACCCCGCGACATCTGGCTCTACCGCGATTGGGTGATCAACGCTCTCAATCAGGACCTTCCCTTCGACCAGTTCGTCATCGAACAGATTGCTGGAGACTTGTTGCCCGATGCCAACGAACAGCAGATCATCGCCACCGGCTTTCACCGAAATACGCTGCTGAACCTGGAAGGCGGAGTGGACTTCGAGCAATATCGCGTCGAAGCCGTAGTCGATCGTGTCAGCACCACTGGCTCTGCACTATTGGGACTGACCTTGGGCTGTGCCCGATGCCACGACCACAAATACGACCCCATTTCTCAGCGCGAGTTCTATCAGTTGTATGCCTTTTTCAACAACATCGACGAGCTCAGCGGAGAGCATGGCGAGGAAAAGAGAAAGACCGCCCACGAGCCACTTTTGGAGTTGGGAACCCCGGAGCAACTAGCCCGCAGGGAGGCGTTTCGCTCTCAATACACACTCCTCGAGAAGGAACTCCAGAAGTACGAGAAGACGCTTCTCCCGGGTCTAGCCGAGTGGGAAAGGACCCTTACTGAGAAAGAGCGCGAGCAACTCGAGCCCGAGATTGAAGAGATTCTCGCCATCTCCCGGCAGGAGCGGAACGACTTCCAGAAAAAAGCGATCGAGAAGGCCTTCAAGGCGACGGACCTGGGCTACACGACCCGGGAGGCCGGCTTGGAGGCTCTGGAGAAGGTCGAACCCAGAATTCCGCGCTCGATGGTCATGCGGGAACTATCTGCGCCGCGCGAGGCCTATATTCACCTGGGCGGTGATTTTCTGCGGAGGGGCGTCCGGGTGTATCCCGTGGTGCCTTCAGTATTGCCGCCACTGCCGCCGAAGCGGAATCCGAACCGTCTAGACCTAGCGCGCTGGCTGGTTGACCCCCAGAATCCGCTGACCCCCCGAGTCATTGTGAACAGAATCTGGCAGCGCTACTTCGGCAAGGGTCTGGTCGAGACGGAAAACGATTTCGGCACTCAGGGCTCACCGCCCACTCATCCTGAACTACTGGACTGGTTGGCTTCGGAGTTGGTGGCGCAGGGCTGGAGCCTGAAGGCCATGCATCGGTTGATTGTCACTTCGGCAGCCTACCGCCAGTCCTCGCAAGGCCGCAGGGAGCTGGCTGCCGTCGATCCTCGGAACCGCCTTCTGGGTCGCCAGAACAGGCTGCGCCTGGAAGCGGAGACGGTCCGCGACGCCGGGCTTTCGGTATCGGGGTTGCTCACTCCAACGGTGGGCGGTCCCAGCGTTTTTCCCCCGCAGCCCAAAGGAGCCGGAAGGGTCACGCAAGTGGATCGAAAATGGACTGCTGCTACCGGTCCCGAACGCTATCGGCGCGGTATGTACACTCACTTCTGGCGGTCGAGCCCCCATCCGGGACTGATGGTCTTTGACGCCCCCGATTCGACCACCAGTTGCAGTAGGCGTAACCGTTCTAACACGCCCCTGCAAGCCTTGACACTACTCAATGATGAGGCGTTCTACGAGTTCGCCCAGGGCTTGGCAGCTCGAGTTCTCAGAGAAGGTCCCTCCGACCGATCGGAGCGCATCGCTTACGCCTTCCGGATCGGGCTGGGCCGTCCGCCCAAGCCGAAAGAGCAGAAGCGTCTGGAAAACTTCCTACTAGGTCAGCGGGAGGGTTTCAGGAAGGATCCCAGGGGGGCGCAGGCGGCCCTGTCGCTGGAACTGCCTCCGGAAGCGGACCTGGTTGAGATGGCGGCCTGGACGGCGGTCTCGAGGGTGCTTCTGAACCTCGACGAGTTCATTACTAGAGAATAATCCAACATGAGCCTTTATCAACAAATCCTGCGAGCCCACACTCGACGACATTTCTTCCGCCAATGCGGGGTCGGATTGGGAAAGGTTGCATTGGCATCGCTGCTGGCTGATGGCCGGTCGTTCGCCGGCCACAGCGCTCAGGTGCCCAATCCCCTGGCACCCAGAAAGCCTCATTTTCCCGCCCAGGTGAAGAGCGTCATCTTCTTGTTCATGGCCGGAGGGCCCAGCCAATTGGAGCTCTTCGACTACAAGCCGAAGCTAGTTGAGCTGAACGGGGAACCCATCCCTCCCTCGTTCATGGAAGGCAAGCGGTTTGCCTTCATGAGCAGCTTCACCAAGGAAGTGCCTAAGCTGTTGGGCTCGAGGCGGAGGTTCAGTCGCCACGGGCAGAGCGGACGCTATGTCTCCGAGCTCCTGCCCCACACCGCCACCGTGGTCGACGACCTTGCCTTCCTATCCTCGGTGTCCACCCAGAACTTCAACCACGCTCCTGCCAAGATCTTCCTGAATACCGGGTCTACCCGCTTCGGCCATCCCTCGATGGGATCCTGGGTCACCTATGGTTTGGGGAGCGAGTGCCAGGACCTGCCGGGTTTTGTGGTGCTGCAATCGGGTCCCAGAGGACCCCGAGGAGGAGCGCTGAACTGGGGAAGCGGCTTCATTCCCACCACCAACCAGGGCGTGCCTTTTCAGGGCGGAGGGGATCCGATCCTGAATCTCTCGAGCCCGGATGGAATCAGCCCCAGACGACAGGCGGAGACGATTCAAGCCATCCGAGACCTCAACCTGGCACGGCTCGATGAGATGGACGATCCCGAAATCGCAACCCGAATCTCGTCCTACGAAATGGCCTATCGCATGCAGACCAGCGGTCCGGAGCTGATCGACTTTTCATCAGAGACCAAGGAGACTCTGGAGCTCTATGGCGCCGAACCGGGTGCGGAGTCCTTCGCCAACAATTGCCTACTCGCACGCCGCCTGGTTCAGCGCGGTGTGCGTTTCGTTCAGCTCTACCATACCGATTGGGACCATCACGGCGGCAGCGAGAACCTCGAAGGGGCCCTCGAGAAGATCTGCCATCAGGTCGATCAACCCTGCGCTGCCCTGATCAAAGACCTCAAGAGAACCGGTCTCCTGGATGAGACTCTTGTGGTCTGGGGGGGAGAGTTCGGCCGCACCCCGATGGGCGAAGAGCGTGTAACGGTCGGCCGCAACCACCATATTGATGCCTACACCATGTGGTTTGCAGGCGGCGGCATCCAGCCCGGCCAGAGCATTGGCACCACCGATGAACTGGGTTTCTTTTCGACCGTCGACAAGGTCGACGTCCACGACGTCCAGGCCACCATCCTGCACCTGCTTGGACTCGACCACGAAAGACTCACCTACCGCTTCCAGGGTCGCGACTTTCGTTTAACCGACGTTGGGGGAAAGCTGATTCGGAAGCTGCTGGCGTAGAAAAATTCGTCGGAACGTCGAACGTAGCTTTGGCCTCCAGGCCGAAGTCTTATTTTTCCGAGCCTTTGGCTCGGACGGCGGCCTAGAGACCACCGCTACGCGGGACCCGAAGTTCCCAACCCACAGCGTCTAGTCGATGAGTAGCCCGACCTCAAGCCTTTGGATATACTTTGCACCGCATCCATGAGAACTCGGCCGGAACCCCCATATCACCCGAATGCAAAAATACTCCTTTCTCAACCTCGTCCGTAACGCCTTCAGCTACCACGAGAACTGGCAGCGAGCCTGGCGAAGTCCCGAGCCTAAATCCGAATACGACGTAGTGATTGTAGGCGGCGGCGGCCATGGTCTGGCCACGGCTTATTACCTGGTCAAGGAACATCAGATCAGCAGCGTAGCCGTCCTCGAGAAGGGCTTCGTGGGAGGCGGCAACACCGGACGCAACACCGAAATCGTCCGCTCCAACTACCTCTGGGACGAGGCTGCCCACATCTACGAGTTTTCGCTGAAGCTGTGGGAGGGCCTGACCCAGGAGCTGAACTTCAACCTGATGTTCAGCCAGCGTGGCCTTCTGAGCCTGGGGCACACACTTCAGGATCTGCGGGACATCCAGCGTCGGGTCAACGCTAATATCCTCAACGGCATCGACAGCGAGTACGTTACCCCGGAGCAAATCAAGGAACTGGTGCCGATCATCGATATCTCCCCCGATGCCCGTTACCCGATCCTGGGCGCTTCCCTCCAGCGACGGGGCGGAACCGCTCGGCACGACGCCTTGGCCTGGGGATTGGCCCGCGCGGCCGATTCGGTCGGGGTCGACATCATCCAGAACTGTGAGGTAACGGGTATCCGCCGAAAAGGGGGAGCCGTCAAGGGCGTCGAAACCTCCAGGGGATTCATCAAGGCTGGAAAGGTAGGCTGCGTCACCGCGGGCAACTCGGGGGTTGTAGCTGCCATGGCAGGTCTGCGCTTGCCGCTTGAGAGCCGCCCGCTGCAGGCCTGTGTATCGGAACCCATTAAGCCCGCGCTTAACATGGTGGTGATGTCCAACGCCGTGCACGCCTACATCAGCCAGACCGACCGGGGCGAGCTCCTATGCGGAGCCGGAGTGGACTCCTATAACGGCTACGCGCAGCGTGGCAGCCCCTCCACTCTGGAGCACGCCCTGAGCGCAATCGTGGAGATGTTCCCCCAATTCAGCCGGGTCCGCATGCTGCGGCAGTGGGCCGGGACTGTTGACACCTGTCCGGATGCTTGCCCCATCATCGGCCTGACTCCGGTGAAGGGGCTTTATTTCAACTGCGGTTGGGGTACTGGAGGCTACAAATCGACACCCGGTTCGGGCTGGGTCTTCGCCTACACCATCGCTCAGGACCGGCCTCACGAGCTCAACCAGCCCTTTTCGCTGGAGCGTTTCACAACCGGACACCTTATCGACGAGCACGGGGCCGCCGGCGTCGCGCACTGAGGGTCTTCGGTGAACCGAGGAGAACCGTATTGTTGCTGATTGAGTGTCCCTGGTGTGGTCCTCGAGAGGAATCGGAGTTCAGCTACTCCGGCGAGGCCCACATCGTCCGCCCTTTGCAGCCAGAAGAGTTGTCTGACGAAGAGTGGGGCGATTACTTGTTCTTTCGCAAGAACCTCAGAGGTAGGCATCTAGAGCAGTGGAACCACGCCTCGGGTTGCCGCCGCTACTTCAACGCAGAGCGGGATACCGTGACCAACGGAATCAAGTCGGTCTATAAGCCGGGTGAGTCTCCACCAGGGGACAATTCATGAGCCAGCCTTATCGGCTCGCCTCGGGTGGCCAGATCGAGCGCAGCCGTCCGCTGAGATTTCTTTTCAACGGTAAAGCTCTTAGCGGGTATCACGGCGATACCCTGGCTTCCGCGCTGCTGGCGAACGGCGTCCATCTGGTCGCTCGCAGCATGAAGTATCACCGCCCCAGAGGGATTGTTGCGGCAGGTGTTGAGGAACCCAACGCGATTGTCCAGGTTGAAGAAGGAGCCCATACCCAGCCCAACCTGGTGGCTACCCAGGTAGAGTTGTATGAAGGGCTGGTTGCCAGCAGCGTCAACGTTTCGCCCAGCGTCGACTTTGATTTGCGCGCCGTCCATGGGTGGTTCGCTCGGCTCATGCCACCCGGATTTTTCTACAAGACCTTCATGTGGCCGCCGGGGTTCTGGCGACACTACGAGCACCAGATCCGTAAAGCGGCTGGCTTTGGCGTCATACCCGACGCTCCCGACCCCGACGACTACGACCACATGAATATCCATTGCGATGTTCTCGTGATAGGAGCGGGACCCGCCGGTCTGGCTGCGGCAGTGGAAGCAGGACGGAGCGAGGCCCGGGTGATCCTGCTGGACGAACGTTCGGATCTGGGAGGGAGTCTGCTGGGTAGCCGTACCCAGATCAACCAGGCGCCGGCGTCAGAATGGGCAGCAGCGACGGCTGCCGAGCTCGCCAGTATGCCCGAGGTCCGAGTCCTGACCCGAACCACCGCCGTCGGATACTACGAGCACAATTTCCTGCTGGCATTGGAGCGTTGTGCCGACCATCTACCGCCGGGGCAGAGTCAGGGACCGCGCCAGAGACTGTGGCGTATTCGTGCCCGACAGGTAGTGCTGGCGACAGGTGCCATCGAGCGGCCGCTGGTCTTCTCCAACAACGATCGGCCTGGCATCATGCTGGCTTCCGGAGTTTCAGAGTATATCAACCGGTATTCCGTACTCCCTGGCTCTCGCGCCGTGGTGTTTACAAACAACGACAGCGCCTATCAGACCGCTTACGATCTCTTGGACGCCGGAGCCTCGGTAGAGGTGATCGTCGACGCCCGTCCGCCCAGCGCGTGCACTGCCCGTGCTCAAGAGCGTGGCCTCGACGTGATCAACCAGCAAGTCGTCTTCAACACCAGGGGCAAGAAGAGGATTCGAGGAGTCCAGCTCAAATCCCTGAGCGAGGATGGTAGGACTCTCAGCGGCCCACCTTGCACCGTGGACTGCGACCTTTTGGCAATCTCGGGTGGCTGGAGTCCCACCGTGCAGCTTCACGCTCAGGCGCGTGGAAAACCGCGTTACGATGTCGAGAAAGCGTGCTTCGTTCCCTCAGAGCCGGTCCAAGCCGAACGATCGGTTGGCGCAGCCAGAGGGAGCTTTGACCTGAGCGTCTGTCTGGTCGAAGGGTTGGAGGGAGGCGCTGCTGCGGCCCAGGCGGCCGGCTATGGAGAAGGTGCGCCTTCGCAGTCGCCACCAGCCGTTGATCCGGTAGCTGGCGATCCCATACGGCCCCTCTGGGTGGTTCCCTCATCTAAGCCCATTTCTCGGGCTCCAAAGCAGTTCCTGGATTCCCAGATGGACGTCACATCCGCCGACATTCTGGTGGCAGCGCGAGAGGGGTATGATTCGATCGAATACGTCAAGCGCTATACCACCCTGGGCATGGGTCCAGACCAGGGAAAGCTGGGAAACGTCAATGGTATTGCCCTCTTGGCGGAGCACCTCGGCACAGACCTCGGCTCGATCGGCACCACAACCTTTCGGCCGATGTATACTCCAGTCACCTGCGGAGCCATGTCGGGTGGGGAGCAGCGTGATCTCTTCGATCCAATCCGTAAGACCTCCATTCACGAGTGGCACGTCCAGCGCGGTGCCCTCTTCGAAAACGTGGGACAGTGGAAGCGGCCCTGGTACTTTCCCCGGTCAGGCGAGTCCCTGGAAGAGGCCGTCAACCGAGAGTGCCTGGCGGTTCGCAGAAGTGCCGGTGTTCTCGATGCCTCGACTCTAGGAAAGATCGACATCCAGGGACCCGATGCCAACCTTTTCCTGAATCGGGTCTACACGAATCCCTTCTTGAAGGTCCCGGTGGGCCGGTGTCGCTATGGCTTGATGCTCGACGAGAACGGAATGGTCATCGACGACGGAGTGACCGCACGGTTAGGCGAGAACCACTATCTGATGCACACTACCACGGGCGGCGCGGCCCACATCATGTCGTGGTTGGAACTCTGGCTGCAGACGGAATGGCCGCAGCTGAAGGTCTATATGACCTCGGTGACCGACCACTGGGCGACGGTTTCTGTCTGCGGACCCAGCAGCCGTCAAATTTTGGAGGAGCTGTGCGACGATATCGACTTCAGTGGCGAAGTCTTCCCCTTCATGGCCGCCCGCGGAGGGACGGTTGACGGTGTCCCTGCCCGGATCTTCAGAATCAGCTTCACGGGTGAGCTGACCTACGAAATCAATGTCAACGCCAATTGGGGGCGTCAGGTTTGGGAAGCCGTAATGGCCGCCGGCGAGAAGTCCGAGATCACCCCCTTTGGCACTGAGGCCATGCATATCCTTCGGGCTGAGAAGGGATACATCATCGTGGGGCAGGATACGGACGGCTCCGTGACGCCCGTCGACCTGGGGTTGGACCACATGGTCGGCAAGAACAAAGATTTTCTGGGCAAGCGTTCCCTCTTTCGTTCCTACCTGGTACGCGACGACCGCAAGCAGTTGGTTGGACTCCTGACCGAGGAACCTCAGGAGGTGTTGCCCGAAGGCGGGCAGATCGTGGACGATCCCTCGGCACCACTGCCGAGGCCCATGCTGGGCCACGTGACCTCGTCTTACTACAGTGCCGCCCTGGGGCATTCCATCGCACTGGCGCTGGTCAAAGGGGGGCATTCGCGAATGGGCGAAATTGTTCGTGTCCAGAACTTCGACGGTAAGACCCTCGCCGCCAAGATCAGTAGCCCAGTTTTCTATGATCCCGAGGGAGAGCGCCAGAATGTCTGAGGTCAGACGAGAGTCTCCGCTGACGGGGTTCTTCTCCACGGGACGAGAAGCAGGGGCTGGCAGTCCCGGTGTGACGGTCATCGAGTGTCCGTTCCTTGGCTACGTAAACCTGCGAGGCGATCTGAACGATGCTTCGTTTATGGACGCAGTCAACAGGGTGCTCGGAGTCGCCCTTCCTTCCAGCCCCAATTCCCTGGTTGAAACCGATGATCTTACCGTTTGTTGGTTGGGACCCGACGAATGGTTGGCGATCGTCCGTCCCGACAGTGAGACCGAGATCATCACGGCTTTGCGAGAATCGGTGGCCGCCCTCCACGCCGCCGTCACCGATACTACCGGTGGCTACACGATGCTCAACCTATCCGGTAGTCGTGCCCGTGACCTGCTGGCCAAGGGGTGTCCCCTAGACCTTCACCCCAGGGCTTTCGCCCCTGGGCAGTGCGCCCAGACCAACCTGGCCAAGACTGCGATCCTGCTTATTCCGCGCTCCAACAACTCTGATCCGCAATCCTTCGATGTAGTCGTTCGACGTAGCTTTGTCGACTATCTGGCCCACTGGTTCGAGCACTCGGCTAGTGAATACGGGTGTGTGATCGGCGGCGGCGACGCCTGAGTGACCGCGCGTCTTTCTGGTGGACGACGGGCGGCATGTTGCCCCGCTCTACCAGTTCGCTCCCCCACTGACGCCGAAGGACTTCGTAACCACCGTCGATCAGCTGGTGGAGAGCGGCATCGACACTTCGAATCTGATCCGGTCGACTACTGACTCCGGCACGCGGGATCAAGGGATGGGCCGATTCCAGACTCGAGCCTCTTCGCCGTCGGGTAGCCGCCAGCTGGCGACGACGGGCCAGCCTTCTGAAGTCAACTTGTCGTAGATATCCTGGTTGAATGAAGTGAGGTAGGAAATCCCCTGAAATCCCGTTTTCCCAACAATTACGTCCACTGAGCCAATCCCATCGGCCGAGTTCGGCGTTTGCCCCAGGCGTATCACCTCGAGGTCCTGGCCCTGACGGAGCGCAATCAGCTTCAGCGCAGAAGGGTGGAAGTGGGCCAGATCCGGTACGAATCCGACCTTGGCCCCAGGGGCAATGGATCTCAGAAGCTCGGTATAACGCCAGTTCTCCTGCGCCGGTGGCCCCGCCACGTCGTAGTAGTTTGATGTATAGAGCACCCACTCCTGTCTGAGGCTGCGATAATCGGTGTCGTCTCCGACTTCAAAAAGTGCAATCTTCCCAGGAACCAAGGGGAAGGAGAAGGAGAGTGTCAGGAACTGGACAAGAGCGAGGACGAGAATGGCCGGTGCGGCGCGGGAGGATCCCCAGGCGTATATCAGCAGCAACGCTGCCAAGCAGGCCAGGGGCATGGCGTAGCAAGGATCCTTGGGCGGCAGAAGGGTAAGCAGGAGCAATCCGCCTGCGAAGCCCACCCATATGAGTTGCAGCGCCGCAGGAAGTTGGCGCCTTCGAGCCCACAGTCTGGCAAGGGCCCACACAAAGAGTAGTGTCAAAGGAAGAAACAGATAGTAGCTGGCGAGGACCCGGGGGTAGTAGATCCAACCCAGGAGGCTGTCGATTCCGGGATCCTGTTCCCAGACGGCCGCCTCGGAGGTCGTCTGAAAACGCAGCGACAGCGTCTTCAGATTGGGCAGATACCACCACAAGACCAGCGGAGCCGAAAGGATCCCGGCATCTAGCAAGTTCAGAACTGAGCGCTTCCTATCCTCCGACTTGAGCAAGCAGTACACGACTGGAAACAGAAGAAACAACACAAACGTCCACTTGGTCAGCATCCCAGCGGCAGCGACAAGTCCGAGGAGCAAGCTGAGACTTCTCTTCAGGAGGAGATCGCTTCTGACCAGAAGATAGAGTGCTGCCAACACCCAGCCGCAGAGAGAGACATCGAGCAGGGAAACGCGACTCGTCCAAGCCACCAGGGGTAGGAGCAAAGGCAGCAGCCCGGCCCACACGGCCGTCCGGGCAGGAAGCAGGCACTGGATGGCGAGGGCCCTGCTGCAGAATGCCAACAACAAGAGACCCGGGAGGTTCGCCAACAGCGGTAGTAACTTGGGTCCAGTCCAGAAGCGCAGTACCAGGGCCTCTTGCAAATAGTAGAGCGGAGGATAGTAACTGCTAAGACCAGAGAATCCCTCGAGCACACCACCGTCCTGGAATAGCCTCAGGTATTCCCACCCCTTGATCTGATGGTGTGCCATATCCCAGACCGGTGGACGGTTGTCCAGGAACGTCCAGACGACATGGATGGCCAGCACTGATCCTAGCGACGCCAACCAGAGGAATCGATCGGAAATGACAACGCGCATGATTCACCGAGCTTCCAGGTTCGAGATGGGGCGTAGCGGTGGCCTCCGATCCGCCGTGAGTCGAGCCAAAGGCTCGAAAGAAGAATACTTCGGCCTGGACGCCAAAGCTACGTCCGACCAAGTGATCACTATCGGGCTGTCCCTACCAGTGGGTTTCCGGTTCTGGGATCGGTCCCGTATAGGTCTTCTTCACCCGGAAGATGTTGAACCATTCCCAGGGCTCTCCACTGCTTGGACCAAAGGGCAGGATCCCCCATCCCGTACTGTAGAACCCGGCATGGGAAGTAAAATCCAGGATCCTGATGGGACTGTCCACTTGTGCCTTTCGCTGCTCAAGCAAGTCGAGGTATTCATCCGAGTCGAATAGTGTGACCCAGGGGGTTGCCATGTATGGCTTCACGATGAGGTCACCGACCTTGGGCTCGTTACCTATTCGGCGCAAGATCCTGGCTCCGTTGGTGTCCATGTAGTAGCGAAACCCCCATTCCCCGGTGTACCAGATGGTTCGCCCCTCCTCGGCGTACTGACTGGCGATGTCCCGGGATGTCTGCCGATAGACGTTGGCAAACTGATAGTCGGCGTGGGCGATCGTCACGGAATAGACTGCCGTCAGACCGACACTCAACCAGAGTAGATTCCTCAACAGATACTGGCTTTGTAAGCGGCGCTCCAGATGGGCAATCCAGAGGAGGATAGTGGGAGGCAGAGCCAGGGCGGCGTAGCGCACCGACCCGGAGTAGTAGAGGACCAGGCAGATTGCGAGCGCTCCCCAGAACCAGAGGCTCAAGAGGACCCAGGAGGCCCGGTTCTCCGATGAAAGAGGATGGACGGTCTCTCGTACAAACGCCCAGACCACGGATAGCCCAGAGGCGAACAGGACAGAAAAAAGACAGATGTGGGTCCAGCTCCAGTCTTCCCACCACAGGTAGAACGGGACGAAGCACAAGAGGAAGACCCAGATGAAGACGCGCAGACTGATGCGTCCGGCGAACGCCCACCACAGTGCCAGGGGAAAGAGAAAGGTCCCTCCCAGGTTCAGGACGAAGCTCAGGATCCTTTGAGCCAGTCCCTCCCAGGAGAAAGCGGCCCGCTTGGCCATGTGGAGTGCCGTGCTAGCCAGGACGAACCGGTCGTAGTGAAGGTAGGCTCTAAAGTACCAGAGGATCCAGACCAGGAGTGGGAGCGCGAGGATCAAGGCCCAATACCAGGAGATTCGCGAGGAATTCCGATCCAACAACAAATGAGCTCCCATCAGCAGGATCAAACCGACGGTCAGAAGCGAGATGAAGCTGGCCGCTACCAGGGACAGGGCACACACGAGCCAGTCCCAGCGATTGGCACTTCCGTCCCGAATGCGCAGGAAACGGGACAGAGCCAGTATCCAGAACGTCCAGAAGGGGACGTCCGACATCAGCGTGTGACTCAACATCAGGAATGCGGGTGCCAGCAGCAGTAGACATGCCGCCGCCAAGGGAAATCGGGTGTAGCGGCGTGCGAGGTCGTAGAATCCGAATCCCGCCAGGATCGGGAAGATCAGAAAACTCAAGTGGTAGATCCACTCACTCTGGCTTCCCGTCACCGCCATGATCAGTGCCAGATAGTAGCTGGTCAGAGGAAGGTGGCTGTGACTAGCGGCGTCCGATGCCCCCATCCCCTCGAACACCGGCAAGTAGTCATAGGGAAAGAACGGCTTGCGGAGAGCGTTCTCAGCGACCTCCAGGTAGATCCGGTCATCGATGTGAAAGGCCTGAGAGAGAAAGGGAAGATGCGTCACCCCGACCAGCAGGATCAGGATCGCAGAAGGTGGAAATCTAGACAGCAAGGTGAGCACAAGCTTCTATTCTCATGGTTCAGGTTCCCTTTGTCGATGTATTGCCCTGCGACCCCTGCGACCCACCCCTTCGCTCCAGTTCAGGCTGGTTGAGATCTCACGAATCTACACTTGCGAACTGTAGCTGGTGGGAGGTAGCCGTTATCAGTGGCCGGCTTGCAGCGGCCGACCTCAACTCCGATTGGTTCGTCCAAAGTCTTCGAGCGCAACCGCGACGGCAGGGAAAGCTGTCTGTATTCTTTTATCCAGCGTAACCAAGGGAACTTGCAGACTCTGGGCGAGGGCCACGAACTCGCAGTCGTACGCACTGCAGTTACTCTCGTCGGCCAGGCGCAGCACATCCAGGCTGGGGACCTCGAACTCGTGATCCCTGAGCTGCGCTTCGGCTGCCTCCATCACCCGAAGCGCAGCTTGCAGTTTCAGATGTCGCAGCCTGACCTGAATTGCGAGGACATTGCCGAACTCACTGCGCCAAAGAATGGGTGCCACCCACTCGGAGTCCTTCCGTAGGGCATCTTCGGCCTGTTTCGAGCGCTCTGTCTCGAGGTAGAGAGAAGCGATGATGTTGGTGTCGACTGCAATCACCGTCTTCCCGCAACCTTTGCTTCTATCAGTTCCTTAACACTGAGAAGTGTGCCAGCAGACAACCGTCGCAGCTGTCGAGCCCTCTGCAGTATCTCCTCCTCAGAGACCCTGGTGCCACTCAGTGCTCTTTCGATGCAAACGATGATCTCGCTATTGATACTACGCCTGTGCAGCGTGGCAGCTTCCTTGAGCCGTTCGTACAATTCGTCGGGAATCTTCTTCAGGGTGATCGTAGCCATATCGGTTCCAGAATGGAACCATTCTATTGAATGCTGGTTCGACTTGTCCAGCGTGGGGCTTCCCGCAATCCCTATCAGGATCCTAGGGGGTTTGCGAGGTCGCGGGACTATCGGCCACCTTGCTGCGTAGGAACTTGGCGAGCTGGGCCTGATGAAAGAGGCGCACGTAGACTTGTTCCGCCAGTCGAATCAGCGGAATTTCCGGCATGAACTCGAAGAATCTCCAGCGGAGCCGCAATCTGAGGTAGTGGTAATAGAGGCCGTGGATGGCCATCAGGACCGGCTTGAAGCGATTGTCGCAGAATCGCTCGAAGGCGCGGCGTTCGAAGAACCGGCTCATCACGTTGACCTTGGTGATGAATCGCTTCTGTCGGGGCGTGAGAAATGGATTGTTGTTCTCTCCAAAGTGGAAATGGCTCCATCCCTCGAGGCTATCGGGAAAGGTCATGCCATATACGAGGCGAGCCTTGTCGTAGAGCGTCGTCCCTGGATAGGGCGTGTAGATGGCGACCGGAGCGACTCCGGCACCCTTGTTGGAACCTAAAAGCTCAAACATGAAGTCGACGGTTTCCAGGGTCTCCTTGCGCTCTTCCTTGGGAAATCCCGCCATGAAGCCGTACTTGACGTAAACGTCAGAACCGGACAGTAGCTGGTTGACCTCCCGGACCTGGTCCAGCGTGGTTCTCTTCAGAATCTCCTTGAGGCGTTCCTCGGATCCGGATTCCACACCAATCCAAAGCTCCTTGAAGCCCGCCCGGTAGAGCTTGTCGATCATCTCGGGACTGCGCTTGTAGAGGTAGTCGATGCGGCAGGGGACCTGTATCAGAAGCTTCAGGTCCTTCTCGATCAAGAGATCGCAGATCTCCTCGACGCGGCCGGGGTGGCCGAAGAAGTAGTCGTCTTCGATAAAGAGGGAGCGAATCCGGAAGCGATCGACCAGGTCCACGATATCTGAAACGACCCTTTCGGCCGAGTGGTAGCGAAACCTGCGCTCGTTGAACTTGAGGTTGTAGCAGAATTCGCAGTCGAAAGGACATCCGCGGCTGGTCACTAACTGGAGCTGTGCCTCGCCGGTAGAAGGAGCGCGGGTAAAGTAGTGCTCCATCTCCAGCAGATCGTAGTTGGGCTTGGGGATCACATCTAGGTCTTCGATCAGCGGAACCGTCTCGGTGAACTTGAGCTGACCCTGTTCCTTGTAGCCGATGCCGGGCACCGTGCTCAGATCGTTCTTTTCGCGGAGGCAATCCGCCAGTTTGACCAGGGTGATCTCGCCTTCGCCCTTGACCACCACATCGCAGAAATCGTCCTTGAGTGTCGAGTCCGGACAAAGCGTCGGGTGGACCCCACCCCAGACCAGGGGTAGTGCGGGATCGGTCTGACGGACGACCTTGGCCGCCTGAAGGCCGCCGCGGATCTGAACCCCGGTGATGCTGGAAATACCCACCAGAACCGGCCGCTCACGCTGGATCGAATCGGCGACGTCTTGTTCGAAGGTCTCGGTGATTCGTTCGTCCAGAATCTCGACTCGATAACCCGCCTGTTCCAGGACGCTTCCCAGGTACAGACAGGAGAGTGGAAGACCTACGTTGATGCCGAAGACATCCATTCCGGTGACCGGATAGATCAACAGGATCTTGCCCAGATCGTGATCGGTGACTCTCAGCCAGGGATACTCCGTTGTGCTATCGCTCTGCGTTACAAACCCACTCATCGCATCAGCCACCTTTTGTAGAGGTTCTCGGCTCCCATGGTCAAACGCGGAAAGGTCTCCTGAATTCGGGGGCGAAGACGCACCAGCGGGGTGGTCCAGGCTGGATGGTTGATGTAATCGCAGCCCTCGCAGATCTTGAGATCATCAAAGTCACGGCGGTACAGCGAGCTTCGCTTCTGGTTGAATTCTCGGGAGTGCCAGACCTCGTAGATGCTCTGCCGTTTCAAGTCTCCCACCGTGTACTCCGCCTCGGAGTCGAAGCAGCACATGGCCACCCGGCCATCTGCCAGGATGGTGATGTAGTGATAGAGCCGCTCGCAGAAGTTGACCTTGTGAGGGGTGCGGCCCTCGTTTTGTAACTTACCGGCCCAGTTGAAGTAGACGGCAAAGCGAACCTGGTCGGCTTCTTTCCACGCCTCTTGCAGTTGCTCCCGGGTGCCCTTGTTCTCATCGACCGTCACCATGGAAATAGATACGGTCGGTTTGGATTTCCCCATCTCGTTTCGGGTCCGGATGAAGCGGAGAACGTTGTCTCGTACCTCGTCGTAATCCAGGCCCAGGCGGATTCCTTCGAAGGTCTCCTTGTTCCCGCCGTCGATGGAGACGATGACGCTGTCTAATAGGTTCTCCTGGAGCAGTGTTTCCGTCTTTTCTGCAGAGAGCTTGGAGCCGTTGGTCGTCAGGTTGACGTGGGTCTCGGGAGCCGCCTCGCGCACGTATCTGAAGTAGTCCAGGACACCTGGAACCAACAGGGTTTCGCCATGCAGAAAGGGGAGGATCTTCTTGGCCTTCCGGCGGCCGCACTCGTCGACGATTCTCCGAAACAGCTCCATCGACATGACTTCCCTTCTGCGCTTCATGGCCGGCGTGGCGCAGATGGTGCATCGAGCGTTGCAAACGTTGGTCAGCTCGACGTAGACGTGATCTGGGAAGTCTGGGTAGCCGTACATGAAAAACTACAAAGCTGGCACTACTCTCCTTGATTGGGCGCTTCTCTAATTCACTCGGGAGGCGTCTCCGAGCATCGATTCCGGGAGGAAGTTTCGCTCGATGGCCTTCAGATATTTCTTGCTGGAACGAAGGCTGAAGAG
This sequence comes from Acidobacteriota bacterium, assembly GCA_965218775.1. Lineage (GTDB taxonomy): Bacteria > Acidobacteriota > UBA6911 > RPQK01 > JAJDTT01 > CAUZIZ01. Next base: position 1,208,200 of record CBDCLS010000004.1, read on the forward strand.
CTTCGGCAGCATCTTGATGAACCGGAATCGGCTCAGGAAGAACATCAGGTAGGCCTTGCGCTGAACCTTTCTCAACTGCTTGAAGCTGAAATCCTCGGTGGTGATCCGGATGACGTCATGAAGCGGATCGGCTGGATCGTACTGGCCAGACTCCACCACCTGTCGGTTCATCTCGGTACCCGCATAGGGAATCACGATGCTGAACAGTGCCTCGTCGAAATTGGTTTCGCAGGCAAAGCGGATCGTCATGTTCATCTCTTCAATGGTTTCGCTGGGAAAGCCGATCATGAAGAATCCAGTGGTCACGATTTTGTATTTCTTGGCCCAGTTGACGACGTCCCTGACCATGTGGAGCTTGAGGTACTTCTTCATCTTTGACTGAAGACGCGGACTCGCCGATTCGATGGCGATCGCCATATGGTGGGTCCCGGCGGCGGCGAGCTTCTGCATCAGCTCTTCATCGAACCGCTCCAGGCGGACACCGTTGCCAAACTGAAGGCCCACTTCGAGTCCTTCCTCCACGATCAGGTCGCAGATCTTCTTGGCTCGGTCCAGGTCGAAGTTGAAGATGTCATCTTCGATCATGAATTCCCGGATCTGATACTCGTCGTAGAGCATCTTCATTTCGGCCAGGACGTTCTCCGGACTGCGAGGACGAAACTGCTTCCCGAACAGGACGTGGCAGTAGGTGCAGTGCCAGGGACAGCCGCGGCTGGTGAAGATCTGAATGGCTCTGGAATATTTGGGAGGATAGCGAGCCGACTCTGCCTCGACGTAGCGATCCAAGTCAAGAAGGTGGTATGCCGGGAACGGAATTGCGTCCACGTCATCGACCAGGGCGCGGGGTAAGCACTTCTTCGAAGTGTCCTCTCCAGTCTTGTACACCAATCCGTTGACCCGGGAGAGATCGTCGCCCAGCGAGTAGGTATCCAGGAACTGCCCGAAGGTCTCTTCTCCTTCTCCCACGCAGACGAAGTCACAGTAGTCTGTGGCAATTACCTCGTCCGGCACGATGCTCGGATGCTGTCCCCCGAAGATGACCTTGATGTTGGGATCGAAGGCCTTGACCTGTCGGGCGGCAGCCTCGGCCCCTTCGAACTCAGCCGTCATGCAGCTGAGACCCGCCAGATCCCAATTCCGCTCCTTCAGCTTCTGCTCCAGGACCGGTTCCGGATCCTGCTCCAGGGCGAGGTCTATCACCTCTACGTAGTGGCCTTTCTTTTCGGCGATGGGCGCAATGTAGACCAGGCCGATGGGTATGCCCACGACCATGTCCATGAAAGTGGGTTTTCCTCGGATGAGCAGGATGTTCATTGTCGGTTCTACCCTAGTACCCTGTAACACAGATTATGACGGATTTGTGGCGAGCGCGACGGGTCGAGATCGCGAAGCGACGACGAACGCCATGCTTGGTCATAGTGGAGGAGGAGCGACAAAGATATCGGCCCGTCCCGTCGCCACCCGTAGGGCAGACGGGGGTTGTGGACGATCTCTGCGTTGGTCGTCGTCGAAGATGGCCAAGCATCGTCTTCCTCCTCCTGCCTTGATCTCGCCTCACAAGCCCCATCTGCAAATCCGTCATAATCTGTGTTACAGGGTACTAGCTGAGCGGTCATCGGCGCAGGCCCATAGCCGCACCTAACGGTCGCGAAAAACCGGCACCTTATAGAACATGGCCATCTTCTCCATCTTCGGTATCCACTGCCGGATCTTGAACATGTCCACTACGAAGCTTCCCAGGATGATCGGCATACGGGGATTCGGAGCATGGCAATCCTGGCACTCGGGATAGTCACTCAGATCCCCACTCAGATGGGCCTGTCGCATCCTCTGCATCTGGTCCGAGTTCCACAGGTCGAAGATCGACTGCTCTTTCACATTCCCGATGGGCTCGGACTGCCAGGTGTGGCAACAGGGAAAGAAATCCCCATCGTAGTTGACGGTAGGTGGTCCCTGCCAAAGCTGGTAGCAGGGATGTCGGCGACGTTCGTGATGGATGCGTTCTTCCAGGGCGACCTCGGGGATGACGATCTCATCTTCCTTGATCCGGACTTCGTCCACACCTTCGATCGTCCAGGCCTTCTGGAAGTCTCGCACCTGGTGGTTGTTTTCTGGCAATCGCACCATCTGCAGAACGACGAACAGGTCTGACTTCATTCGCTTCTTGAGCTCCAGGAAGCGGAGAATGTTGCTGCGAACCTTCTCGAACTTGGCCCCTTTGCGATACTTTTCGTAAACCTCGGGTGTAGTCCCGTCGAAAGCGATGATCAAGTTATCGAGTCCCGATTCCAGGAGATCGCGTCCCCGCCTTTCGTCGAGCAGGGTCGCGTTGGTTGACACGACGGTATAGATGTCCGCGTCGCTGCAGTATCGGATCATTCGACACAGGTCGGGATTCATCATCGGCTCACCCCCACCCCAGGGGAAGACCAGTTCCGTCTTTTGGCTCACCTCGTCGATGATGTCTTTGAACAGCTGAAAGTCGAAATCCTTGGACGGATAGTAACCCAGCTCGCGAGGACACATGGGGCATTTGAGGTTGCACTTTCCGGTGTTCTCGATGATCAGAGTAATGGGATAGGCTTGCAAATCGGATTGACCGGTAAGGTAGCCGGAGCAGAGCTTCCAACGATTCTGTACCTGCGAGGTTTTCATGCGTAGCTCCGCCCTAGCTCAAGGGCCAACCCATCTTATCAGAATCCGTCTTGTGTGCAACTGAAGGTTCGGTTTGGACGGATCGAAGATGGGGGGGAATCGCGCTACCTCGGAAGCCTCTCTCCCTTGCCTTTGCCCTTGCCTTTGCCCTGCCTTGCCCTCATATTCTGTTCTGCATCGAGGCGATCACTCGTCCCAGACCAGACGAACGCGAGGCGATCGGGGGACCCGGTCCGGGCAAAGGCAAGGACAAAGGCAAGGGCGGAATGCCGGAAATCCGTATCGATCTTTATAGCGACACCTTGACCAAGCCGACCAAGGAGATGCGTGAGTTCGCCCTCTCGGCAGAAGTAGGCGACGAGCAAAGGGGCGAGGACCCCTCCGTGAACGCGCTCCAGGATATGGTGGCAGAAATGCTGGGAAAGGAGGCCGCCCTCTTCCTGCCCTCGGGCACGATGTGCAACGTGATTTCGTTCGTCGTGCACTGCCGGGCCGGCGAGGTGGTGCTGCTGGACCGTACCGCGCACCCTTTTATCGCGGAAGGCGGAGCCGCCAGCGTGGTCGGAGGAGTGGTTTTCTTTCCCCTGGATGGGGAACGAGGGATGTTCACCGTTCAGCAATTGGAGGGAGTGCTCTTTCCCCCGAGTCGTTACCGTCCCCCGGCTCGTCTGCTCTCGATCGAGCAAACCGTCAACCTCCCTGGAGGCCTCGTCTGGCCCCTGGAAAGGATCCGGGAGGTATGTGCGATTGCGAAAGACCGCGGCTTGAGCACCCACATGGATGGAGCGCGGCTATTCAACGCTTCGGTGGCAACGGGCATCAGCGTATCCGACTATGCCAAGACGCTGGATTCAGTCTGGATTGATCTGAGTAAGGGTGTGGGTGCCCCGGTAGGAGCTGTCCTGGCCGGTAGCAAGGAGTTCATTACTCAGGCTTGGCAGTGGAAGCAGCGCCTGGGCGGGGCCATGCGTCAGGCTGGAATTATCGCGGCGGCAGGGATTTACGGGCTGAGGCACCAGGTCGAGCGTCTGGCGGAAGACCATGAGAATGCCAAGCGGCTGGCCCAGGGTATTGCCGATGCTCCCGGAATCGGAATCGATCCAGGTGTCGTTGAAACCAACATTGTTCGATTCGACGTAGACTATCCGGGACTGACGTCCTACGACTTTGCCGATCGCCTGCTCCTGGAAGAAGGCATTCGCGTGAGTGTGCCCTCGCCTGCTTCGATCCGTGTAGTTCCCCATCTGGGCATCAGCCGGGCTGACGTGGATGCGGCCGCCGCCTCAATCCGCGCCCTGGGAGGACGACTCGTGAGCGAGAATTGAAGCGAAGTTCCCTGGAGTAGGAGCAGGCCCTCCAGATCGTAGCGGTGGGCTCCAGGCCCCCGTCCGTCGAGCCAGAGGCTCGAAAGAACAAGACTTCGGCCTGGAGGCCAAAGCTACATTCTCACCCTGGATCGTTCCTGTGAGTGCCTCCCCTTTTTTTGATCCAGACTCTCAACCCGCTCTACTTGAACTGGAACGAATAGAGCTTGGCGTTTTTGAAGTAGAAGCGCAGTTTGATAGGCTTTTCCTTCAGGTCGCTCAGGTCCGAATTGGCTTTCCAGGAGGCTATGTGGGCTGTCCCCGTGGTAGTGATGGGATCGGCCTCGCCGAAACCATAACCGGCAATGGGATGGTGGTCGGCTCCGATAATTTCCACCCGGACCTCGCAGGGGCCCGCTCCCCACTGCCGTAGCGCAGAGCGAAGGTTCAGGTAGAGCCGGTCTCCGCTGAAAGTAAAGGATCGTGTCACCATCTCGCTGAAGGCGATGCGCTGCCGTTTGTCTCCTTGCACGCCATCCAGGGAAACGAATCCGTCCGGCTCCGTCACGGCCAGGCCCACCGACGCCAAAGCCCTGTCACCCAGAGCCATCAGGCTCTCGGGTGAACGCCAATTTGCTCCAGTGTAGTAGTTCAAGAGCCGTCCTTGGTGGATCACCAGAGTCTGGGAATAGACGACCGCCGAGTCGAAGCTCCCGTTGGGGCCAGGGGGGATGAAAGGCTGCCGGTAGTCACGGTTGTAGTGGATCCCATCCCGGCTGAAGACGGCCTGGGGCAAAATGGTAGTATTGGTGGTGCGGAAGTTCCAGAGCATTCCCACGTACATCCCTTCGTACACAATCACCGGCATGTAGTAGAACTCGAGATCGGGATAATCCTTTTCATCCGGGAGGATGATGGTTTCGGGCTGGCTCCACTGGATCATGTCCGGGCTCTCAGCCCGTCCGATGAGTCGCTTGCCCAGGGGGCAGCGCTGGTGGCGGCAGTTCTCCATGTGGACTGCGTAGGTCTGTCTAATCGAGTCCCACCCCATGAAGCCGGTGGGACCCCAGCGCCCCACCCGGGGGGAGGTGTCAATGACGGGATTGTTCTGGTATGGGGTCCATTCGAATCCGTCGGGGGAAAAGTACAGGTCAAACAGCATTCCCGGCGTTTTGGTGCTGCCCTTTCTCTCGAAGCCCTTGTATCTTCTGGCCGGGTCCGTCTCGTGGCGGTCCTTGAAGAAATAGGGCCGGAACTGCTCCCGGGGGATCATGTTGTTCTCCCGGGATCCCTGAAACTCTACCTTCCCCAGGATTGGCTTCTTCCAGTTGAGACCGTCCTTGGAGGTGGCGATGCAGACCCCGGGCGCTCCCTCCGAATCAACGATGATCTCCGTCTCGCCCTGCCGGGCGCTATAAGTCCCAGCGCCGTACCACATCCGAAAGATCCCCTCGTTCTCTTCGTAGATCACCTTGGAGACCCGGACGTCGTTCCCCTCCCAGGGACGCTCTGGGCGGATGATGGGGTTGTGGTAGACCTTCTTGGCCGGATTCAAGACCTGGCGTGTTCCCGTCAGGCTTTCGATCAGATAGTCGTCGATGAAAAACTGCTTCTCGGACCCGATGTGTATCAGCCCCGCTTGACTGTTGACCGCTAACCCAAAGTAGCAGAGCGACAGAGCCCACATTTTCAAAGATTTCATCGGTCTCAATCCTCTCCCCCGGATAACCCGGGACTTTGTCAAAGTAGCTTGATGCCAGAGACGGCTGTCCGCCAAGAACAGGCTCCACGATACCCGAAATACATCCGCGATTCAGGGCCAGAATGTGAAGTTATTCGTGCACGAACCCTTAGTCCGGCCTCCGGCAGTGGGCCGGATCATTCAGAAGGAAACTTTTGGGTCCGGTGTAGCGGTGGGCTCCAGGCCGCCGTCCGAGCCAAAGGCTCGGAAGAATAAGACTTCGGCCTGGAGGCCAAAGCTACGTTCGCCGATGAAGTTTCAGCTTAGTCTTGATGCACTGTGGGGGGGGTAAACGACAATCGGTCCGCCAGAGAGGCGAACTCAGCAGGCTTCGGGGCCAGGGTTCTTGGACCCAATTTGTGATCTGACTTGCTTGGGACTTGGATTTTGCCTCAACTGTGTCCGCGGGCGGCCACACTCCACACCTCGACGACGTCCTCACCCCGAGTGCAGTACATTCGATCGTAGAGATTGACGTTGGGGTCGCAGTGGGGGACTATCAGTTCCAATCTGTCGCCCAACTTGATCTCTTGACTGGGTTCCCGCAGCGTCAGAATGCCGTGCTCATCTCCACCGAAGTGGTAGTCTACTCCTTTGATCTCCTTGAGGTCTGGTCCGAATTGCCGGTCGGTGGCAATTGCCTTGAGCCCTGCATCGACGGTCGCCTGATCCTGGTGCACTTTACTGACCACGGTCGTCAGGACGGTGAGGGCGGCGCTGAAATCGTCGTAGACGTCGCCACTCTGGCCGCCGATGCCGAGATAGTCGACATCCATCAGCACGTAGGATCCGACCTGCATCTCCGTAATGCCCGGAATGTGTGGGTCGATGTTGTAGGTTCCGGTGCTGCACCCCGACAAGATCTCCACCGGCAAGCCCGCCTTTTTCATCTGGTTGAAGCTCTCCACCGGCGCTGCCATGTGCTGCTCAGAATGTTCCTTGCGGGCGGTAAACCCCTTGACGTGCGAGCTCACTCCGGAATAACTGTGGACGCCTTTGAGGTTGAGATTGGGTAGGCCATCGACGGTCTTTGCCAAAGTGACTGCCGACTGACCCGGCTGAACTCCGGTGCGGCGCCCGATGGGGTCGATGTCGATCATGATATTCAACTGCACCTCGGCGGCAGCTGCGGCCTCGTTCAACTGCTTGGCTTGCCAGGCATGATCCACTACCGTCATGGTGTCGGGATGCCCTCGAGTGAGACGTAGCAGCCGTTGGACCTTGTTGGGTCCGACCAGCTCAGAGGTGATCAGCAGGCCTCTGATGCCGGCCGTTGCCATCACTTCGGCTTCCCTAATGGTGGCGGTACAGATCCCCATCGCCCCAGCCTCCATCTGTCTCTTAGCGATCTGGGGACATTTGTGAGTCTTGGCGTGGGGGCGAAGACCGATGGAATGGGTCTTTGCATGGGCAGCCATCTTCTCGATGTTGCTTTCCATCAAGTCCAGATCTACCAGCAGACAAGGAGTGGGTAGGTCGTGCTTTGTCACCCCTTCAATCTGCCCACCGGAGCGAAGACGCTGCTCAATTTCCTCAAGTCTGTATTGGTCGGGTCCTGGTCGGTTACGCACGCTAGGTATTGTAGCTGAGGCTGTCATATTTTTTGCTCCACAATTCTCTTTTCGGTCAGTGATCCCATTCTACTTAATTCCTCTGCCACGGCGCGAAGTTGATTCCTTCGACGTGGGTTCGGTCTCCAGGCCGACACTCTGCTTTCGAGCCGTTGGCCCGACGGCGGCCTGGAGACCACCGCTAGGGCGTCCCCGACGTTTTCACCTGAATAGTCCAACACGGCTGATTTGACGCCTTCCGGTGGCCGTGGTATCAAGATCTCCGTTCATGAAGAGGACGCTGGCTCTATCACTTCTGGGTTTGTTGGTGGTATCTATGATTCTTCCCGGCTGTTCTTCCGAAGGCCCTCCAGAGCAGGGCCACAGGGGCCGAGATCCCCACTCTTTTTCCCGTCCTGACGAAGTTGCGGTGTCTCATCTCGACCTGGACATCGAGGTTGACCCATCCCAGCAGCAGATCAGAGGCAAGGCGACGCTCCGTCTGGAGAACAGGACCGGGGCCTCACGATTGTTTCTGGATACCCGTGACCTGGATATTGATCGAGTCACGTCCGGAGAACAGGAGCAGGAGGCTCCTTTTTCGTTGGGAGAGAGCGTCCCTTTTCTGGGCCGTCCCCTGGTCATAGAGCTCGAGCCGGACACGACCGTGGTTCAGGTCCACTATGCCACCCGCCCCGAAGCTGCCGCGGTCCAGTGGCTGGAGCCCGAGCAGACTTCGGGTGGGAAAGCCCCTTTTCTGTTTACCCAATCCCAGGCAATTCTGGCCCGGACCTGGATCCCCTGTCAGGACAGTCCCGGTGTCAGGATGACATACGGCGCAAGGGTCAAAGTGCCCGCTGGCCTGATGGCGGTCATGAGCGCCCGAAACGCTACCGAGAAGGCGCCGGATGGGATCTACGAATTCAGTATGCCACTGCCCATCCCGTCCTATCTGCTGGCCCTGGCGGTGGGTGACCTCGTCTTCCAATCGACCGGAGAGCGCAGCGGTGTCTACGCCGAGCCTTCGGTGGTCGAAAAGGCAGCCTGGGAGTTTGCCGACACGGAGAAGATGATCGAGGCAGCAGAAGAACTCTATGGTCCCTATCGCTGGGAAAGATATGACGTGCTGGTCCTGCCTCCGAGCTTTCCCTTTGGGGGAATGGAAAACCCCCGTCTAACCTTCGCGACTCCCACGATCCTGGCTGGTGATCGATCCCTGGTTTCTCTGATCGCACACGAGCTCGCCCACTCCTGGTCAGGGAATCTGGTGACCAATGCCACCTGGAACGATTTCTGGCTCAATGAAGGTTTTACCACCTATTTCGAGCACAGGATCATGAGAGCGGTCTACGGTGCGGAATACGAGAAGATGTTGGCTGTACTGTCCAAGAACGGACTCGAAGGCGCCGTTTCACGCCTCGGAAGCGATCACCCCGATTCGCACTTATACCTCGATTTGGACGACCGTGATCCCGATGACGGTGTGACCCAGATCCCCTATGAAAAAGGACACTTCTTCCTGCGCATGCTGGAAGAGAACCTGGGCCAGGAGAGATGGGATGTCTTTCTAAATAAATACTTTGATCGCTTCGCCTTCCAGGGCATGACCACCGAAGCGTTCCTCTCCTACTTCGAGAAGGAGCTGATCCAGGGAGATGAGGCACTCAAGAAGAAGCTTGGGATCGACAAGTGGGTCTACGGCCCCGGACTTCCCGAGAACTTCCCCGAAGTGACTTCGTCCAGTCTCGGGCAGGTCAAGGCTCAGACCGAGGCTTTCTTGACGGGGACCTCTCCCGAGCAGCTGGAGACCTCGGACTGGGCCACTCCGCACTGGCGCTATTTTCTGGAGGGTCTCCCCAGATCGATGAGCGGGGTGCAGATGGATCAGCTGGACTCCACCTTCAAATTCTCCCAGTCGGGGAATTCGGAGATCCTCAGTTCCTGGCTGCAGCACGTGGTTGAGGTCAGATACGAACCCTCCTATCCGGCGGTGGAACGCTTTCTCACGGTTCAAGGAAGGCGTAAGTTTCTGACCCCACTTTACAGGGGCATGGCACGAACCCCGGAAGGTCTTGAAATGGCAAAGCGGATCTACCGGAAGGCCAGACCGGGCTACCATTCCGTGTCGCGAGGCACTATCGACGAGTTATTACAGTAAGGGGTCAACATCAAAGTTATGAAACTAGTCATTCATCCGCCGGTAGAGACAGCTCGATTTGAGAAGATTCTCACTGTAGCCCGTCGGGCTGGGAATCTGAGGGTGATCAATGCCGAGAGCGAAGCCGAGGCAGCCCGGGAGATCGTCGACGCGGAGGGTTTTTTCGGTAAGATCACACCCTCTCTACTGGCGCCCGCCCGCTCCTTGCGCTGGGTGCAGGCCCCAACCGCGAGCTTGGAACACTACATGTTTCCCGAGTTGGTCGAGCACTCCTGCCAGCTCACCAACATGCGAGGTTTGTACTCCGACATGATCGGGGACCAGGTGTTGGGCTATATCATTTGCTTCGCTCGCAAGTTGCACTTCTATATCCGGAATCAGATGGAGTCCCGTTGGGCGGCAGCCGGAGGGGAAGCCGCTCGCTCACAGTTTTTCCTTGGCCCGGGACAAAGTTCGCCTATCGACCTTGCCCACATTCATCTGGGAGACGCCACCCTCGGCATCGTGGGACTGGGTGGTATCGGGTTGGAGATAGCCCATCGGGCCGTGGCTTGCGGCATGCGGGTGATAGCCGTAGACCCGGTGCGCCAAACCCCGCCGGATGGCGTCGCCTCGCTCCGAAAGCTAGATGCCTTGCCACAACTACTGCAGGAGAGTGACTTCGTGGCCATCGCGGCACCGCACACCCCTGAGACCTACAAGATGTTTCGGCGTCAGCAGTTCCAACAGATGAAGTCCACCGCCTACCTGATCAACATCGGCCGTGGGGCCATCGTCGATCTGGCCGACCTGACCGAGGCGCTCGTCAACCGGGATATCGCGGGTGCCGCGCTTGACGTTTTCGAAACTGAACCCCTGCCCAGCGAACACCCACTCTGGAAGATGGACAACGTCATCATCACGCCCCATGTCGCCGGCGCCTCTCCGAAGGTAGCTCCCCGACACCTCGAGGTCTTTCTCGACAACATCGGCCGCTTCGCGGCTGACAGTCCCCTTCGCAATCTCGTCGATAAGGCGAAGTGGTTCTGATAGTGGCACAATTCGTCTGAACGTCACGGGTCGCTGAGAAAGGCATTTGTTGATGGTGAAACCGGCCTCAACAGTGCTATCTTCGAGAAGGTCGTATGACGCACATACCAACTTGCTTGAGCCTGCTGACGATCCTCTGCTTTTGGGGCATCCTTTCCAGACATGCGGGCACAGGACAATCCAGGTTCCCGTTGGATCCATCCTCAGACTGAGGACCTCACGCAACACAGCGGTCCTTTCCGCATTGTCGGTCACCGTCTCGCGCGCCTCGAGGACAACCGATTGATGACCGTCGATGCGTCTGGTGCCCGCTTCAGCCAGAACGAGGGCAAAGACTGGTCTGAAGCGACCGCCATCTATTCGGGACCCGGTCCAGGCGTAGCTGCCGACCATGAGGCACTTCTCCTACGCACCCGCGGGGGGGTAGTGGTCGTGGTCTACATAGACCGTCCCAACCGTCGTTGGGGCTGGGATAAGGAAACCGGCGAGGCATCCGAGGATACGCGTTCGGATGTGTGGACCATCCGCAGCCTGGACGAGGGAAGGAGCTGGGAGGGAAGGCAGAGAATCTCGAGCGGTTACTGTGGTTTCCTGCAGGACATCATCGAGACCCGCAGTGGTCATTTAGTGGTTCCCGTCCAGACACTGCTCCGCAATCCCAGTCGACACGCCCAGTACACCTACGTCTCGAAGGATCAGGGGCAAACCTGGAAACGAAGCAACCTGATCGACCTGGGTGGCCATGGGGATCATGACGGCGGCTACGAAGGCACTCTGGAAGAGTTGACCGACGGCAGGATCCTGATGCTTCTCAGGACCAATCTGGACGCTTTCTGGGAGGCCTACTCGGACGATCATGGCTACTACTGGAGGGAGCTGCGTCCCAGCCAGATCGATGCTAGCAGCTCCCCGGGGTACCTGACGCGACTGGCCAGTGGGAGGCTGATTCTGGCCTGGAACCGCCTCTATCCCGAAGGCGCAACCACCTACCGAAGGGACGGGCCGCCGCGTTCCGAAGTCCCGGCAAGCGCCCACCGCGAGGAATTGTCGATAGCTTTCTCTGGAGACGATGCGGCTAGCTGGAGTACGCCGGTCGTTGTGGCTCGCCTCACATACCCGGGTCAGATTGGCGCCGCCTGTTATCCCTATATCTTCGAGCCCGGTCCAGGTCAGGTGTGGCTCATCGCCTCACACAGCCGCCCTGATCCACCCGTCTGGGTCAGCTTCAAAGAAACGGATTTCCTGGACTCAAACTAGTTCTGATTCATAGTACCCTTGCCTCTCTGCCTCTGCCTCTGCCTCTGCCCTTGCCCTTGCCTTTGCCTCTCCCTTGATTCTATCCCTTGGTCTGAATCGAGCAGTTTGCATCGCGGCTTCCGCCAACCCAATCCACAACTGGTGGTCGGCGAAGAAGCCCGGACTGAGGCAAAGGCAAAGGCAAGTGGAGGGTGTAGAACTCTACCGAAATCGAAAAGAATACAAATCCGCGTCTCGCATCACGAATCGCAGCCGTACCGGCGTGCCCTTTAGCCGCTTGAGCGGCTCTGGATCCGTCTGGCTCGTCGCCCTTTTCCAGGTCACCGAAGAATCGATCTTGTCTCCCCAGATCAGAGGGGAGTCTTCGAGAGAGAATCCAGGAACCGGATCACCCTTCTCGTTCTGGATCTCGAGACGGATGCTGCCCGCTGCCGAAGTCTCGAAGTTGAGAAGGATGCTGCTGCCTTCGAACCGAAGCGGCTTGGTGATGAATTCTCCTCCCGAATACCCGGCGTTCACGGATACGAATCCATCCAGCCGGAGGACAAACCGCTCCAAATGGTCGCTGGGAAAAGCGTAGTGTCGGGTGTAATACAGCGAAAGTTCGCGTTCACCCGTCGGGAGAATTCCGACGGCAGCCATATTGCTGCGGTGACCCCAGTTTCGTGGATGGGATCCCGGTCGAACGAAGGCTTCCATGAATCTACGGTCCCAGTGGACACCGTCTCGGCTGGACAAGAAGACGCCGTCCGAGACACCCGGAGTCCAATCCTCGAAATAAGTCTTCCACGGATGAAACCGCTTGGGAAAGGCCAGGTAGATCTGGGGGGCCCGAAAATACGGAGTGGCCCCGTTTGTGTACAGGTGCTCGGTAGGCGCGGATCCGAAATCAGCCCACTGGGGATAGCTCCAGTTGGTGAAGTCAGGAGAGGACGAATATTTGAAACTACGATTTCCGTAATTGACGACGGATGAGGGGGTCTCCTCATGCCTAGATCCCTCTCTTCGGCCACGGTCGGAGTCGCGGAAGAAGACCACGTAGTGCCCCTTTGCCGGGTCCCAGAAGGCGGAACTGATAGCATCGAAGGCGTTGCGGTGGAGGCCATCCGAGATCAACGACTGTTGCCCTCGCAGCTCACTCCAGTGGAGTCCATCTGGGGACGCGAGTACCACCAGGGGGTAGCGGCAGCTCCCCAAGGCCTTGTAGCGTGCGTTCGCGGGTGCGGCGGGATTGGTATCCTTGAAAACATGCATGCAGGGAGCGAGCTTGTGTCCTTCCTCCTTGTCCATCCAGACGATGTTGTTCTCCTTTGACCCTTGGAACTCGAAGATCCCAAGTGATGGCCGCTCCCACTGAATGCCATCCTCACTCTCGGCGTAGGCTATGAGCTCAGCGTGGGCTGGGACCACCTTCTCCCCTGAGGCCAAGGGATAGGGATCTTCTCGGCCGCTCCCTCGGTAGTACATCCGAAAGAGGTCACCGTCCTTGAAGACGCTGACGTAGGTGCTGGAACTCCCCTCCCAGGGTTGATCGAAAGACAGAGCCCTTCCTGCAGAACGTGGCCGGTGCATCTGTAGCTGCACACTCGACATCTCCTCGATAAGGAAGTCATCCACAAACAGCTGCAGATCAGAGCCGATGGAGATCGGTTGCTGTTGCCCGTCGGTCGACTCCGCTTTCGAGGGTGCAGCCATCCCCGCCGCCGTCAGCATCAGACATCCCCAGAGAATGATTAAATAGATCCTTTTCATCTTGGTTCCTCGCCTCCCGCGATTCACGGCAGTTCTTCGTGTTTCGACTGTCGATCATTGAATCAACGTCTACCACCCTTTCGTGGCCGTTTCAAATGATTTAACCCTGTTGTCTTTACCGGCAGATCGCTGGCCGGGTATTCTGAGTCATCCGAAGGAGGTTCAAGTTTATGACACTGCGACTCCCTGTCGGCAGATTGGGCCTGCTCTTTGTTCTGATGCTGCCGGTCGTGATCTCCTGTGGCGCTCTTCCTCCAACGCACGATTCCGGCGCGACCTCCGCCCTACCTCCCCTCCACGTGACGCGAGGCAGTGCCGCCCTTCGCACCCTGCCTGGCGCGCCGAAGGGCAGGACCTGGATCTACCAATTGTCGATGCCTTTCCAGGTGGCGAAAGGGAAAGCAGCTCTGTTCTGGGGGATTCGGGAAGGCCAGGCCAAAGGAGCGGATTTCGAGGTTGGAGTAGACGTGATCGTCTTCGAAGACCTGGCGGCCATCTCGGCCGAGGGCGCCGTTCCTGTGACCCGTAACCATCCTGAGCCCAATCCCAACACCGAGCCTCCAGGAACGCCGGCGATCATGGTGAAGTATCCCATCCGGGGCGGGTTCCAGCCTCTGGGAGCAAAAGCGCCCGACGGGGCTCCACTGCGACATGCCGGGACTGGATTTGGGATCAACCAGGCGATTGCCTGGCCTACTGGTGAACCCGAGGGGCCACCTCCCTATCGAGTAAATTACTTCAGAGGGTCCGATGGGTATCAATATCTGGAGGTTCATCAATTCAGTTATGACGGACGAGAATTCCGGGTCGAGAGTACAGAGCGCGTGTCCTTGACGGGAATGCTCGAAGGCTGGGCAGTCCTGGATGGCGCCATGACGAACGCGATCCCGGACGGCGAGGACTTTCTGATAGGCGTGAGGGCGGAGCCGTGGGATCTTGCCACGAAGGATCGTCATCCCTGGGTGAGCCCCACGTCAGGCACGGCAGTGATGCGTTGGAGGAAAGAAGAGGACCGGTGGCGGCCCGTGTCCATTTTCCCGGTGACGGGTCCAAATCAGTCCTTTGAGCCCAGCTTGATTCGGGATGTGGACGGATCTCTCCTCTTTTGTGCACGCGGCGGGCCTGAGACGGACCACAACGACATCCAGGTGTGGCAGTCCCGAAATGGGGGCGAAAACTGGAAGAAGATCATCCATGTAAGAGGGCTGGTTTCCAGTGCTCCGATTACTCTGAATCAGGCCGCCGATGGAACCCCATACGTGGCGGCCAATCTCTACGAGGTCTTCGTCCACCCGGGACGGCAAGTGGCCATCTATCGGGATTCCAAGGGCCGCGTGCGAGGCGGAGGCTGGACTCGGAAGACGCTGATGCTCTGGCCTCTGAACGACCAGCGGACCGGGATCGAGGAGCCGGTCTTGGTCCGGGACTGCCGGGCCGATTTCGGGCGCCCTTCAGGAGGGTCGGTCTGGGTCGCCGATCATCCCTCAGGCATGACGGTCCACCTTGGAGACGGGAAGTGGCACCATGTCCTTGCCTACCGGGTACTGGAACTGGCCGAGCTCTCCCACGCTGTCAAGCCGGCTCCACAGACCGGAGGGTATGTAGAAGAGGTGCTCTCCGCCGGGCCGGCCATTCCAGTCTGGCAGTTCTAGCTGAATCCCAAACCGCAGGACACCTAACAAGCAAACGCCGAACCGTCTTCTCCGGCCTTCGAAATTCCCCTGTTCGATATTCTGCGGTTCATCATTTGTCGGTTGCTTTCTCCAGAGGAGGGAAGAAAGGCTAACCCGGATTTCTCAAGGATAAGAAAAAGCAGTCAGCTCAATGTGGTATAAAGTCTTTGTTAACAAAGACTTAACAAACACAAGGAGCTGACTACTATGACGACAGAGTGTATCGCTTCTAAGCTGGAGTTTCAAGGGCTGGAGGGTCGCCGAGTCGAGGCAGAATTCAACGGGGGACAGATCACCTCAGACGCCGGAGGGTTGCTGTTACGGGAGGTGGAGAACCGCTATGGGTTCATTCGCGGCTTGGCCGCCTGCTTTGGGGACCGGCGCGATCCTCGCTTCACCGAGTTCAGTGTGGAGGATCTGGTGGGGCAGCGGATTTATGGACTGGCCTTGGGCTATGAGGATCTCAACGATCATGAGGAGCTACGGACGGATCCGCTGATGGCGGTGTTGGTGGGCAAGGAAGATCCCTTGGGGAGGGATCGGCGAGCGGAAGCGGATCGGGGCAAGGCGTGTGCCGGCAAGAGCACACTCAATCGTTTGGAGTTGTCCTCGGTGACGCAGGATAAATATCGCAAGACGCCGGTGGATGAAGCGGCGGTGGAAGCGTTTCTGGTGGAGCAGTTCATTCGGGTGCGAGGCGGTAAACCGAAGGAGCTGGTGTTGGATCTGGATGCGACGGATGATCCGCTGCACGGAGAGCAGGAGGGTCGTTTCTACCATGGCTACTACCGGTGTTACTGCTACCTGCCGCTGTATGTGTTTTGCGAGGGGTATGTGCTGGGGTCCAAGCTACGGGTGTCGAATCTGGATGGCTCCGAAGGAGCGGTCCAGGAGATGGAGCGGATCGTGGGACAACTGCGGGCGAAGTGGCCGAAGGTCCGCATTACGCTGCGGGCGGACAGCAGCTTTGCGCGCGAGGCGTTGATGAAATGGTGTGAGGAGCATCGAGTGGATTACGTCTTCGGTCTGGCCCGCAATCAGCGCTTAGAGGGGACCCTGGAGTCGGAGCTGGAACAGGCCCAGGCGCTTCAACAAGCGAGCGGCAGCAGCGCCCGAGTCTATAAGGACTTTCGTTACCAGACGCACAAGAGCTGGAGTCAAGAGCGGCGAGTGGTGGGCAAGGCCGAGTCCACGGGTAAGGGATCCAATCCCCGCTTTGTCGTCACCTCGCTGGGAGCGAAGCGGTGGCCCGCCCAAAAGCTGTACGAGCAGCTGTACTGCGCGCGAGGGGAGGCGGAGAATCGGATCAAGGAACAGCAGCTGGAGCTGTTTGCCGATCGGACCTCGACGCACCTCATCAAGAGCAATCAGCTGCGGTTGTGGTTCTCCTCGGTGGCCTATAATCTGCTGCACACGTTGAGGCGTGTCGCTTTGAAGGGGACCCAGTGGGCGAAGGCGCAATGCCAGACAATTCGCCTCAAACTGTTGAAGATAGGAGGCCAGATTCGGGTCAGTGTCCGGCGGGTGAGTCTGTCCTTGAGCGAGGGTTATCCTTACCAAGCACTCTATGCCCAAGCCTTGGCCCAGCTTCAACAGCTCGGTTGAGCCAAGGAAAGTCGGAAATCCCAGCCGTCTGCAACTGAGGCGCCTGAGGTGTGTCTGAAAAACCGGTTTTCCGCGCTCGACACAGGCCTCACGACGCCTGTCGTACTCTGCACCGCCCTCAGCGGCGCCTTTGACCCAGACCGGCGTCGAGAAATCGACTAAAATCGCCCTTTCGGCTTTCTCCTTGAGAAATCCGGGCTAAACCCCAAACCGCAGAACACCGAACAAGCGAACGCCGAGGCATCTGGCGCACCTGCGGCTCTATCGGGACCGGCAGCCAGCCTGGGTTGCGATCTTGCCTCGGTTTCGGGTTCAGCGATACACTACGGGACGGAATCAGGAAGCTATCGACCACCCCTTAGGGACTAGGAATGAGCAGTCTGCCGGTATCCTGCATGACATTCATCATTCTCGCAGGCGGCTTTGCCGCCGGGGCACTTGCGGGTCCACCAACGGCTGGGCAGATGGAGTTCTTCGAGAAAGAAATTCGCCCACTGCTTTCCGATCACTGCTATCCCTGCCACAGCGCTCAGGTGGCTTCTCCCTTCGCGGGGCTTCGGCTAGACAGTAGAGAGGCCGCTTTGGAAGGAGGAGACTCGGGGCCCGCCGTTGTTCCGGGGAAACCCCACGAAAGTCCTTTGATTCAGCGCGTTCAGGGAAAGCCGGTATTGATGCCCCCTGGCGGGGCTCTCAACCAGGACCAGATCAACGCTCTCACCAGGTGGGTCGAGATGGGTATGCCCTGGACCACGGATGAGTCCGTCGAGCAGGCCGCGGCAAGCGATTTCAACCTGGAGGAACGGAAACGCAGCCATTGGGCTTGGCAGCCGGTTCGTTCCTCCTCTCCGCCAACAGTCCGTAACCAGGATTGGCCTCGCGGCGCGATCGACAGCTTCCTTCTCGCCCAGCTCGAAGAGAATGGCCTGGAACCGGCGCAGCCGGCTGATCGAAACAGCCTCATTCGGCGGTTGTCATTCGATTTGAGAGGACTCCCTCCGCTCCCCGGAGAGATCCAGGCCTTCCTCGCAGACACTTCACCCGAGGCGTATGAGAAGCTGGTGGACGACCTCCTGGATTCTCCTCATTTCGGAGAACGCTGGGCCCGCCATTGGATGGACTTGGTTCGCTACAGCGAATCGCACGGCAGCGAAGGCGATCCGGACACGCCCTTTGCCTGGCGCTACCGGGACTACTTGATCCGTGCCTTCAACCAGGACCTACCCTACGATCAGCTGATTCGCGAGCACCTGGCCGGTGATCTGTTGGCCAACCCAAGGATCGACGAGGCTCTTGGAATCAACGAGTCTCTGCTGGCGACCGCTCATTTCCGTTTGGTCGAGCACGGCTACCAGCCGGTGGATCCCTGGGAAGATCGCATCAAATGGACCGACAACCAGATCGACGTCGTGTCGAAGGCTTTTCAAGGACTCACAATTACCTGCGCCCGCTGCCACGATCACAAGTTCGATGCCATCAGCCAGAGAGACTATTACGCCCTCTTCGGCATTTTCTACGGGGCTCGCCCAACTCAGCGGGCGATCGACGTCCCTGAGAGACTCAACACCAACCGGGAGCAGTTGTTGGAACTCAAGCAAGAGATCCGCGAAGGCCTCTCCGAAGCCTGGCTCCAGGAGGCACGCCTCTTGGGCACTCAGCTCCTGGAGGCCAGGCGGACGGATGGCCGGACCCGTCGAGCGCCTTGCGCCTCGGATAATCCGCCTGATGAGCCGGGCGAAAGTAATGCAGACGAAGTTGCGGAGAAGGGGACTGAGGCTGGCGAAGCAGGATCGGAATCGCCGCCGGTCGAGCTCAGCGCAGTCGAGGCGCTCGACGCGGCTCTCGAGAAGGCCCGATGCGAGCCGGACAGCCCTCTTCATGCCTGGGTCGAATTGGGAGACAAACGAGGATCCAAGTTCCGTCAGGGTTGGAGAAAACTGATCCAGGAGTCGGCTTCGGCGCTGCGTGAGCGAGAAGTCTTCAATAGGGAAAACTTCTCCACCGCCTGGGATCTGGCTGGTCCCGACTACCAAGACTGGATCAGCCATGGTGTGGGAGCTTCCTCTGGCGCCTCCAGGCCGGGTGAGCTCAGTCTCCTCAGTGAAGGTGAGCGGGTGCTCGAAGGGATCTATCCCGCCGGCGTCTACACCCACCTGCTCTCGAGCAAGCACAGCGGTGTCATCCAATCGCCCCGCTTTCGGATCGATACCGACAATGTCAGTCTCCGGCTCCTTGGCGGCGGCTTGAGCTCTGCTCAACTCATCGTTGAGAACTACGCGGTCCCGCGGGGCGGTATCTACCATATGCGTTACCGTCCCCAGGCGGATCGGATGAGGTGGCTTCGCTGGGACACCGCGTACTGGAAAGGCTTTACCGGCTATATCGAGTTGGCTACGCGGGGCGATGAAACGAACCCCAGATCTGTTAAGGGGGACGGCAAGGGCGACCCCGCTCGATCTGCCATCGGCGCCAGTCGCGTCGTTTTTCACAATCTCAAGGAGAAGCCGCGTGACACCTCGACCCCTCTTCTACACCTTCTGCAAGAGAGCAACCCGCTCTTGGCCGGACAACTCGCCCAACTCTTCAGTCGGAAGCTGGTTCAGGCGATCGAGGCCTGGCGAGATGGCACCGTCAGCGGGAACCAGGCCGAGTACCTGGACTATTTCGTCCGTGCGGACCTGTTGGCGCGTTCGCGAGCTCGGCTGCAGCGGCTTGATCCACTACTCGCCGAGTATCGAGCCTTGGAAGCGCAAGTGCCAGTTCCACGCCGTGCCCCGGGGGTTCTCGAGGAAAGTGCGCCCGATCATCCCTTGCTTCGGCGTGGCAATCACAAAGACCCCAAGGAGCCGGTGCCCAGACGATTCCTGACCGCGCTGGGAGGCGAGCCGTACAGGGATCCGAGATCGGTGCGGCTGCGACTTGCCGAAGAGATAACTTCACCGGACAATCCGCTGACGGCCCGGGTCATGGTCAACCGGATCTGGCGCTACCTTTTCGGCTATGGCCTGGTCCGAACCACGGACAATTTCGGTAAGCTCGGTGAGCAGCCGACCCATCCGGAGCTGCTCGATCATCTGGCGGATCGCTTTGTCAGGAGCGGCTATTCCATTAAGGCGATGGTTCGGTTTCTGGCCACGTCACAAGCCTATCGCATGAGCAGTCGGGCGTCGGTCGAGTCGCAGCGCCTGGATCCTTCGAACAAGCTGCACCAGCATGCCAACGTGAGGCGCCTGGATGCTGAAGAGATCCGCGACTCGCTGCTCCGTATTTCCGGGAGGTTGGAGCCTGCTCTTTATGGTCCTTCCATTCCGGTCTATCACACCATTGGAAAGAGCAAGAGTAAGGGATCCAAAGAGGCCGGTCCGCTGGACGGTGCCGGCCGGCGCAGCATTTACCAGGAAATAAGGCGTAACGCCCACAACCCTTTCCTGGAAGCCTTCGATTTACCCAAGCCGGCATCGACCCGCGGACAGAGGGATATCACCAATGTCCCCTCCCAGTCCTTGACCCTGCTGAATAGTCCGTTCGTGATTGGCCAGGCTGCGGAATGGGGCAAGCATCTGGCTGCGGGCGAAAGTAACTCTGTGGAGTCTCGGATCGAGCACATGTTCTTCAAGGCCCTTGGTCGTTGGCCCAGCGAGGGCGAGCGCGGACGCACGGCGGGCTATCTGAGCAGCCTGATCCAGGACCACGAAACTCCCGAGTACCAGATCCTGGCCGACGCCAGGGTGTGGAAGGATCTGGCTCACGCAATTTTCAATCTGAAGCAATTCATATATATTCAGTAGGGGTTGGCGATAAGGCTAACTTTTGGCGTTTCGATCTTGAGACGGTTCTTCCATGCCATTGGACCCGCATCATTTCCGATTCAGACCTCACCTGACCCGCAGGGAAATGTTGCGCCAGACCTCCACCGGTTTCGGGATGCTTGCCCTGTCTGCCCTGATGGCCGACCCTGCCTACGCGGGACTGGAAAAGTTGAGCGGAGATGGACCACTTAGCCCCAGGAGTCCCCACTTTACGCCCAAGGTCAAGAACGTCATTCTCTGTTACCTCTCGGGAGGGCTCTCCCAGGTCGACTCGTTCGATCCCAAGCCTCGACTGGACCGCGAAGCCGGCAAGCCGATGCCGTTCAAGACCGAGCGCACCATGTTCAACGAGGACGGCAACATTTTCCCCAGTCCCTGGAAGTTCAAGAACTACGGAGAGAGCGGAATCCCGATCAGCGAGCTGTTTCCCTATATTGGTGGCATTGCGGACGAACTGACCGTCATCCGTTCCATGACGGCCAAGTTCATGGCTCACGCCCAGGCCAACTTCTACTTCCACAGCGGCACTCAGTTCCCAGGATTTCCCAACATGGGCTCCTGGATTACGTACGGCCTGGGCAGTGAGAATCAGAATCTGCCCGGTTTCGTAGTCCTGGGTAGCGGCGGCATTCCTCTAGGAGGCATCAATCTGTACGGCAGCGGTTTTCTTCCTGCAATCCATCAGGGTTCGTTTATCTATCCCGAAAAAGAAGAGCCGCTCAGCAACATCCGTCCCCGTGAGTCCGATCGGCGCCAGCTTCGGCGACTCGCCTTCGTCAACGACCTGGATCGCGGTTTTCTGGCCCGCACGGATCACAATGCGCAGGTTGAGGCCGCCATCAGCAACTACGAAATCGCCTATAGAATGCAGACGGAGGTTCCCGATCTAGTGGACTTGAGTGGGGAAACCGAGGCCACCAAGAAGTTGTACGGACTCGACTCTGAGGTCCCCGCCAAGGTCGCCTATGCAAGGCAGTGTCTGGTTGCTCGGCGGTTGGTGGAACGGGGAGTCCGCTTCGTGGAGCTGACGATGGTCAGAGGCGATGGGATGGGCTCCATGAGCAATCCCTGGGATCAGCACTACAAGCTGGTCAAAGGGCACAGCGCCAACGCCTTCGTGGTCGATCAGCCCGTGGCTGGCCTGGTCACCGACTTGAAGGCGCGGGGCCTGCTCGAAGAAACGCTTGTCATCTTCACCGGTGAATTCGGGCGAACTCCTTTCATCCAAAGTACCGACGGTCGAGACCACAACCCCTTCGGTTTCAGCCTCTGGCTAGCCGGCGGTGGTCTGAAAAAGGGCTTCGTCTATGGTGCCACCGACGAATACGGCTATCGCGTAGTGGAGAGCAAGCAGACCATCCACGACCTCCACGCCACCATCCTTCACCTTCTGGGACTGGACCACGAGGCGCTGACCTACCGCTTCGGCGGTCGCGATTTTCGGCTAACCGACGTCCAGGGGAATTTGATCAAAGATATCCTGGATATCCTGGCCTAACTAAATCCGCGGTGCGGCGTGAGTACCTATAAACTGAACCGGCCGCTGTTGGCGACAGATTCCCCGGAGGTCAATCCCAAGCATGCGGCAGTCAACAACGCTGCGAACGGGTGAACTGCCAGTATGACGAAACCAAGTCCGGCAGAGCCGCGAACGACTTGACTCGTCGGCAATATGAGACCCAAGTTCCGGCCGTCGAGGACGACGAAGGCGGGAGCGAGCCGGACAATAGCAAGAGCTCTGCTCACCTCGACTGACGTTTCCTTCTGAACGACGGCTCGATTGGCTGGAGTCCAGGTCGACATGGTAAAGTGGGGGACCCCATGGTCGAAAGCATCGTAGGCCATATCAAGCTGGATGGCTTCCACGTGATCGACGGAGTCATTCCCGCTAACAAGGTCGACGGTATCAAGGAGAGCATCCTTCGTGTTCACACTCTTGAAGCAGAACTCAACCGAAGCAGAGAACAGGAGATCCGGGACAAGGGCCATCGCATCGGCGCGCGAGGCGTCACCACCAGCTCGGCTCTTATCAACTCCACACAGGATTTTGCCGCCTACCTTGCGGACTCCTGCATTTGCGGAGTAGCAGAAGCTTTCTTTGGCCCCCATGTACGTATTTCCTCCGCCAACGGACTCGTCACCCATCCTGGTAATGAGCGCGGCTACTGGCATGCCGATTGGCCCTACAACCAAACCAATTCAGCCCGGATCCCAGCCCCTTATCCCGATGCAGTGATGCATCTCAGCACCATCTGGATGCTGACGCCTTTCAATGCCGAGACCGGCGGGACACTCCTGGTGCCCGGAAGTCATCGATCCAGCAACAACCCCTCGGGGGACAATGGTGTCAATCGTGATGCCCCCTATCCCACGGAAATCTCTTCCACCGGCGAGCCGGGTAGTGTCCTGATCTACGACAGTCGCCTCTGGCATTCAGTGGCGCCAAACCGGAGCTCCGAAGCACGCGTCGCCTTTACGGCCCGATATGGTCCCTGGTGGATCAATATCAACCCCGAGATGGCAGGGACTCCCGAGAACTTGAGCATGGTGGTGGAAAGGGGAGGGAAGGCGGGCAACCTCCCCAGGATTCCGAGAGATATCTTTGAATCGCTGTCCGAGGATGTAAAGCCCCTGCTTCGTCATGCGGCGGAGTGAGTCTGTGGCTAGTGCTGTCTCAAAGTGCCGAAGATGAAGATCTCGAAAGCTTTTCTCATTGCCACCGCTTGCTTTTTGATTCTGCAATTTCCGGGACTTGTGCCGCAGGGACGTTCGATGGCCCGGGCCGAGAATGAGCCGGACACGGACTTTCGCCGGGTCGTCCTGCCCTTTCTGAACGAGAACTGTGTGTTTTGCCACAACGGCACCCTGGAGACGGCCGGGCTGCGGCTCGACGCCTTCCACGAGTTCGGACAAACGCCCAAAGGATCAGGGTTCTGGGAAAAGGTCCAGGAAAAGCTTCTTCTCGGAGAAATGCCTCCCAAAGACCGGCCACAACCCAGTCCCGACACGGTCGTCGCGGTGATTGAGTGGATCAGGACTCGCACCGAAGATCCTGCCCTGGTCGGACCAGCCGAGCCCGGACGTGTCACAGCGCGGAGGCTCAACCGAAGCGAGTACGACAACACCATCCGCGATCTGATCGGAGTCAATCTGAAGCTCGCTGATGACTTCCCTGCGGATGATGCAGGTTACGGCTTCGACAACATCGGCGATGTTCTCTCGCTGCCGCCTATTCTGATGGAAAAGTACCTGTCGGCGACAGAGAGGATTGCCGAGGCGGCCATCGTAACCCAGCCCTCGGCCGACGCCACGCTTGTGAAATACCTGGCCTCACGCGTTGAGGGTGAGGAGAATTTCTTTCCCGATGGGGCGTATCGGGTTGGCCATTCGTTCCCCATCGCAGGTGAGTACGAGCTCCAGATGCGTGTCATAGACCGCAGATATCGGCCAAAGAAGGACGAACCCCACCGCCCATGCCGGCTTCCGGCGTCCTGGCCGTCTCCCTCGATGGCCGCCAGTTGAAGACCTTCGAGGTGGAGCCCGACAAGTACGAAAGGGGCACCTTTGACGTCACCCTGGAGGTGACGGCCGGCGAGCACGAAGTGTTCGCCGAGCTCCTATCCGACGGGATGGAAGGCATCCCTGAGCCGAAAGAGTCCAAGGATTCGTACAAAGGGGAGAGAAAACTCTTCGTAGACGACTTCGCGCTGCTGGGACCGTTGAAGGTGACCCCCTTGCCGTTGCCTGAAAGTCATCGACGAATCCTGATCTGTGGCGATCCGGAGGGCGGCTATCAGGCCGAATGTGCGAGGCAGATCCTATCCAGACTTCTTCGCCGCGCCTATCGGCGCCCGGTCCAGAGTGAAGAGATCGAATCGCTGCTGCAATTCGTAGAGCAGGCTGTCGGAGAAGGAGACTCTTTCGCCCATGGGATACGGCTCGCGTTGAAGGTCATCCTGGTCTCGCCCCACTTCCTGTTTCGAATCGAGCGGGACCCCGATTCTGGAGATCCCGATCTACCGCACCAGATTAATCAACACGAGTTGGCCGTGAGGCTCTCCTACTTCCTCTGGAGCAGCATGCCCGACGAGCGGCTGTACCAGCGCGCCGAGAGCTCCGAGCTCGGTGAGCCACAGCAGCTCGAAAAACAGATAAGGCGAATGCTGGCGGATCCCAAATCGGCTGCTCTGGTCGAGAACTTTGGCGGCCAGTGGCTGCAGCTGCGCAACCTCGAATCCATCACGCCGGATCCGGATCGCTTCCCGGATTTCGACGACCAGCTTCGCGAGTCCATGCGCCGCGAGACGGAGCTGTTCTTCAAGACAATCGTGGACGAGGATCTAAGCGTCGTAGCTTTTCTGGACGCCGAGTTCACCTTTTTGAACCGGCGGCTGGCTCGCCATTACGGCATTGAAGGCGTGGAAGGAGATTGGTTTCGCAGAGTTCGGCTCGATCCAGCCCAGCGTAGCGGTGTCCTGACGCAGGCAAGTGTCCTGACCGTGTCTTCCTATCCCACCCGGACCTCACCGGTGCTGCGCGGTAAATGGCTGCTGGACAACATCTTGGGAGCTCCGCCGCCCGCTCCGCCGCCCGGAATTCCTGCGCTGAACGAAGAGAAGGTAGGATTGGACGGGACCCTACGTGAACAGCTGGAACAGCATCGCGCGAACCCGGGTTGTGCAGTTTGCCATATCAAGATGGACGCCCTGGGCTTCGGTCTGGAGAACTACGATGCGGTGGGTGCCTGGCGGACCCGAGACGGCAAATTTCCCGTCGACTCCTCGGGCACGCTGCCCGGGGGCAGAGCCTTCGCAGGGCCGGCCCAACTCCGGACGATCCTGGTCGATGACAAGAGGGAGTTCGGTCGCTGTTTGACCGAAAAAATGCTAACCTATGCCCTAGGGCGCGGGGCTCGAAAGTTACGACATGCCCACCGTCGAAAAGATTGTCCAAGGGCTCGAAGAGGACCAGTACCGATTCTCAAGGCTGGTCCTCGAGATCGTCAGTAGCACGCCTTTCAGGATGAGACGAAGGGAGACGGAAAGATGATCACCGCAAAACATCTGCCCAGAAGAACTTTCCTGCGCGGGCTTGGGGCAGCGGTTGCTCTTCCCCTGCTCGACGCCATGGTACCGGCTCTCGCCGCTAGGAGCGTGGACCTGGGGAGTGCTCCTTGCCGGTTGGGGTTCGCCTACGTGCCCAACGGTGTCGTCATGGAGAATTGGACCCCGTTGACCGCTGGATCCGGCTTCAAGATTCCGTCAATCCTGGAACCGTTGGCCGCTTCGCGCCAAGACTGGGCTATCCTTTCAGGACTCACCCACAACAATGGCCGAGCTCTCGGTGATGGACCCGGCGACCACGCCAGGGCTGCGGCTTCCTACCTCACCGGCGTCCACCCCAAGAAAACCAACGGTGCGGATATCAAGAACGGTATTTCGGTGGATCAGGTGGCGGCCCAGGCCATCGGTGACAAGACACGCTTTCCTTCACTCGAGTTGGGCACCGAGCATGGCCGTCAGACTGGGAATTGCGACAGCGGTTACAGTTGTGCCTACAGCAACAGCATTTCCTGGCGTGCGGAAGCCAGTCCCATGCCACCAGAGGTGAACCCTCGGTTGGTCTTCGAGCGTCTTTTCGGTGGGGCCGATCAGGACAATGATCCCGCTGCAATTGCCAAGCGGCAGCGCTACCAGAAGAGCATCCTGGACTTCGTCCGGGAAGACACACGAAAAGTACAGCGCGAGTTGGGGCCTACGGATCGCCGGAAACTGGATGAATACCTGCATGCCGTGCGCGAGATCGAGAAGCGGATCGAGCATGCCGAGCAGGATCTGAAGGAGATAACCCCCTCGCTGGACCGTCCCCCGGGAATTCCGATCGATTACGCCGAGCACGTACGATTGATGTTCGATCTGCAGGTTGTGGCATTCCAGACGGATGTGACGCGAATAGCGACGTTCATGTTCGGACGTGAAGGCAGCAATCGAACCTACCGGGAAATCAACGTCCCCGGTGCCCACCATGGTCTGACTCACCATAAAGGGGACCCCAAGAAGATCGAGGACGTTGGCAAGATCAACCGCTATCACATGGAGCAGTTTGCCTATTTCATCGACCGGCTGCGCTCGACGCCGGACGGAGAGGGTTCCCTGCTCGACCACTCCATTATCGTCTACGGGAGTGGCCTGTCAGACGGCAACGACCACACCCATTGCGATCTGCCTGTGCTGCTGGCCGGCCGCGGTTGCGGCACGCTCCATCCGGGCCGCCACGTCCGTTTCCCGGACGAGACCCCGATGACCAATCTCTATCTGTCGATTCTGGACCGGGTCGGTGTGAAGCCCGAATCTCTGGGCGACAGCGACGGCAAGCTGGGAGAGTTGTCGGAGATCTGAGTCGACTGGTCCGTTTCTACGCCGGTCATTACTCGATCAAGTTTCAGGTTAGACAATTCCTCCAACACCGGCGAATTGGATACCCGTCAGGTCCGCCATCTCCTTCTTCCAGGTCGTAATATCATCGGCCTGGAATTGATCGAGATGGGTGTGGCCGCAAGCGCGGGCCATTACCTGCATCAGGCCTACCGATGCCTGCAGAAAGCGAGCCAGCCGCTGAGCTGACAGGTCGACATTGAGTCTGGCCCGCAGATGCTCCTGTTGGGTTGCGACGCCAGCCGGACAGTTGTTGGTGTTACAGATCCTTGCCGAAACGCAGCCCACGGCCTGGATGGCTGAGTTGGCGAGGGCAACCCCGTCCGCACCGAGGCACAGCGCCTTGATGAAGTCCGAGGGGGTTCGGATGCCTCCCGTGATGATGAGTGTCACATCCTGCCGCCCTTGCTGGTCGAGGTATTTCCTGGCGCGAGCGAGAGCAGGAATCGTGGGGACGGAAATGTTGTCCCGAAAGATCAGTGGTGCGGCACCGGTGGCGCCGCCCCGCCCATCCAGGATGATATAGTCGGCACCAGCTTCCAGCGCAAAATCAATGTCTCGCTCGATATGCTGAGCCGACATCTTGAACCCGATGGGAATGCCTCCGGTCAACTCCCGCACCCGCTCGGCAAACTGTTGGTAGTCAGCGGCGGTGGTGAACTCGGCAAACGTCGGGGGCGAAATTGCGTTCTGGCCTTCCTCCAGCTTTCGAACCTGGGCGATCTTGCCTTTGACCTTGTTGCCGGGCAGGTGGCCGCCGGTGCCCGTTTTTGCCCCCTGCCCTGCTTTGAAGTGAAATGCCTGCACACGCGTCAAGAGATTCTCGGAGAAGCCAAATTTGGCGGACGCCAACTCATAGAAGTAACGAGAATTTTCGGCCTGCTCTTCGGGCAGCATTCCTCCTTCGCCCGAACAGATGCCGGTGCCAGCGAGCTCGGCCCCCTTTGACAGGGCTACCTTTGCCTCTTCGGGATAGCGCGCCGAAGCTCATGTCCGAGACGAAAAGGGGGATGTCGAGTTGTAGCGGCTTCTTGGCATTGGGTCCAATAACAAGCTCCGTGCCAACCTCTACATCTTCCAAGAGCGGTTTGGCAGCCAGTTGAGCGGTCAGAATCTGAATGTCGTCCCATCCAGGCAACGTAGGTCGGGGTACCCCCATGGCGGCCACAGGACCGTGATGGCCCGTCTTCTTGAGTCCATCTCGAGCCAGTGCGTGAATCAACTCGACGGTTGGTTCTTCGGGAGTATTCTTCGGCTCCGGCATTCCGTCGCCGCTTGCATCAGCAGATTCCTCAATCTCAACGTCGCCCAGATGAGTGTGGCTGCCATCGCAGTAGGGTGGATTCTTCGTCTGTTTGCACATGCAGAGGTGCGCTTCTTCTGGCTGGTCGACGCTGAACGCAAGGGGCCCCATCCCAGTGCCTCTGTGAGAACCATCGCAGAAGGGCTGTGACTTGGAGTTGCCACATGCACACCAGTAATGTTCGCCCTTTTCAAGATCGATCTGGATCGGCTGCTTGGCAGCCACCTTGGGAGTTGGCATGCTTTCTCCTCAGTGTAGATGACGTGAACGTTGAACCTGTGTAGAACGACGAGTTCCTCCAGGGAAAATCAGGTTACCATGAAGCCAGGTCGGAGGTGAGTCGGGGCTTGCAATCGAAAGAGGCTCTCCCCGACGAGGTAATTCTAGAGGAGGTAACGGACATGGGACAAGCAGGACGCGCGGGAGGATCTGAGTACATCGACGTATCGAAGCTCTCGTGGGAATCCACGAGTTTTCCAGGAGTGAAGGTGAAGACGCTGTGGAGGGATTCTTCGGGAGAGGCGTACACCGCCTTGTTTCGGATGGAGCCGGGTGCCCGCCTTCCGACCCACCGTCATACGGCAGTCGAACAGACCTTTGTCCTGGAAGGCTCTCTGGTGGATGAGGAAGGGGTTTGTAGCGCCGGCAACTTCGTCTGGCGGCATCCTGGATCGACCCACACAGCCCACAGTCCAGAGGGTTGTCTGACCCTGGCAGTTTTCCAGAAGGCCAACCAGTTCCTGGAGGAGGAGGGAAACCAGGATTAGACGTCGAGGGAGCCGGTCGACCCGAGGATCAGGGCTCGATCAGCTCACCGGCTCTCATCGTCGCAACGGCTTTCCAGAGAACGCCTTCCCGGCTGTTCCCCTGTGCATCTTTGAGCATCCGAGGATGGGATTCCGGCTCCAGGATAGAGAAGTCCGCGCAAGCTCCGGCTTGTAGGGTCGCTGGTTCCCCGGGCATCAAGCCTCGTGTGTCCTTCGGCAGAGTGGCATAATTCGATCAACCAGTCTTCTTTTTTTACTTCTCACTGGGAGGTGATCTGTGAATCGACGTCAGCTTCTCCAAGCCGGTGCTGCCTCGCTGGCTCTGCCAGCACTCACATCCGGGACCCGGGGCAAGGCAACGGAGGGTCGTCGGGAGATGGTCAACCGTACTGCTATTCAAAAGGTCTGCGCCTGGCCCAATCTGGAGCGTTTGAAGGACGGGACACTGGTCGCTTTCATTTTCAACCAGCCCTGCCATGCCGAGTGGGAAGGCGATCTGGACTGCTGGGCCAGTGAAGACGAGGGCAAGACCTGGCGCTTCCGTGGCCGTCCCGCCGAGCACGAACCTACGACGGGCCGCACCAACTGCGCCGCCGGATTGGCTGCCAACGGAGACCTGGTTGTCCTTTGCAGTGGCTGGGCCGACCGCGCTCCCAAGGGGCAATTGAGTGGACCCCATCTGCGGGTGATCAGAGCCTGGGTGTGCCGGTCCTCCGATGGCGGTAGAACCTGGGTGCGCAGCCACAACTTTCCCAAACCACCCGACTCCCCCGCTGGCAAGAACAATGAGTTCATGCCTTTCGGGAACATTCGGGTGGCCGAGGATGACACCCTCTGTGCCCCCGTTTATCTGCGGAAGGGCGACCGGCGGGAGAGCTATCTTCTGCGCAGCCGCGATGACGGACATACCTGGGGAGAGGTCGTCAGCCTGAATCCCAGAGGCAACGAAACCGACATCCTGCACCTGGGTGGGGGCCACTGGCTGGCGGTCTCAAGAGAGTTCCGGGAGAAGCGCGATGTTCACCTGGAACTGTTCGCCTCGACCGATGACGCTCGTACCTGGCACCGTCGGATGCCCTTGAGCCTACCGATGCAGATTCCCGGGAACCTGGCAGCGCTCGCCGATGGCCGAGTCCTACTCAGCTACGGTAACCGTTGCTGGAACAACTTCGGCGCGGATGTTCGGCTCAGTGACGACAAGGGCCAGACCTGGAGTCCACCGATCCGAATCGCCGACTGTCCCCGATCCGACTGCGGCTATCCCAGCAGCGTCCAGCTGGGCGATGGCCGAGTGGTGACCGCGTACTACACTCAAGTCTCGGAGGACTTCCACTACGAAATGAGGGTTGTTACCTGGGATCCGACAGATTTTGGCAGGAATGGCAGACCGAAGGCTTGACTTGAGTTTATGATGGGCTCGACGACAACCAGGGGGCGTTGGAGTCCCGCTACGGTCCCAACGAGCTCTGAGATTTAGATGTGCAGGGTGTCAGTCCGGAAGGCTGGGGTACCCGAGCCGTCAACCTTCCCCTCTACAGCGCCGACGGTCTGCGCTGGCGGGTGGCGGACGAGCTGGTTTCCGGAAAGGGCAAGACCATCGCTGCCGATATTCACCTGGTGACCGACGTGGAGCTGGATGGATCATCTGGAGCAACCTATCCCCAACTACTCGGGCGAAGCCTCGGCCGTGGTGGAACAGTCAGGTCTCCGGGTGCCGGTGAAGTGGTCAGGTGGAAGTCAGATCCAACCTCCGACGCAGCCGTTCAAGGTCCGGGCGACCTTGCAGGGGAGGGAAGCCAGCGCCATTCGCCTGTACGCGCTCTACGTCTCCCCCGGCCAGCAATGAAACCGCGAGCAAGCCTGAGCGGTCCCGCTGGTTGACGGTTAAGGCACTGAAAGACCACCCAGGGCATCCCGAATGTGTCCCGCAACCGCGTTTCCCAGTCGATTGTTGCCTCTGAGATTGAAATGCACACCATCCTTGGTCATGAGCTCTTCCTTACCTACTGCGCTGACCACTCCATATAGGTCGTTGACGGGTAGGGAAAACTCCTTTGCCAGCTGCCGCGCCACCTGATTGTAGCGGACCACATCAGAGTCCCTCCGGACCACCCGGCCGTAGCCCTCGGAAACCTCCTGCCACTGCTCATGGACCGGCGTTGTCAGCCCAAGGATGAGGGTAGCTGACATTTCTCTTCTGATGCGCTCCACGATTCTCCTCAGGTTCTTACCGTAGTCTTCGAGGGAGGTCCTGGGTGCTCCCGTCTCCTTCATCAGGTACATGTCATGGAGTCCCACATTCAGGTGGACCACGTCGGGCCGCCGCGAGCTGATCCACTCATCCAGGTGCTCCAGCGTATAGGCGGCATAGCGACAGTTGTCCGCGGGTGCCCAGATCTGGGCTTCGCCCGCCAGTGCTTTCTTGACCACCGCTTGGTAGCCAATTCGGATGGAGTCGCCGATCAGGACAACGCGGGGCCGTTTGGGGCCAGCACGCTCTCCAAAAGGCCTTGGTCCCCATAGATCCTTAACCACTTCGCCTCCCTTTATGACATGGCTGACCTGCTCCATGACCCGGATGTCCTCCAGGGGATTGCCCGGTACTGCCACCAGGTCCGCCAAACGACCCACCTCCAGGACTCCTCGATCAGACACTCCCAGGAGGTCAGCGGCGTAAAGGGTAGCCGTCCTGAGGGCCTCCAATTCCGACATCCCACGATTGACTAGAGTCCCGAACTCGTGGGCGTTGTCGCCGTGGGGAAAGACCGCCGCATCGGTGCCGAAGGCGATCTTCACCCCGGCCTGGATGGCCCGCTCCAGGCTCTTGAGTGCCAGGGGCTTCAGATATTCGGACTTGGCCCGGATGGGTGGTGGGAGCTCTTCCGTCTTGATGACGTCAACCAGATACGCGGTGGGTACCAGATAAGTTCCTTTCGACTTCATCAGCTGGATGGCTTCGTCCGTCAGGACCGAGCCATGTTCGATGGATGCCACACCGGCCCTGGCAGCAGCCAGAATTCCCTCGGTTCCGTGGGCATGGGCTGCCACCTTGATTCCATGGCGGGCGGCCTCCTCCACCATCGCTCTCAATTCTTCATCTGAGTACTGCTGAGCTCCTACCGGTCCCTCGAAAGAGAAGACGCCGGCGGTGGCGCAGGTCTTGATCACCTTGGCGCCGTGCTTAATCTGATAGCGCACCGCCTGAACCACCTGGTCGACTCCGTCGGCAACGCCCTCTCTAGGGCCAAGCTCCAGAAGGCCCGGGCGATACCCTGTGATATCGCAATGTCCTCCTGTGATCCCCAGGGGATGTCCAGAGGGAACGATTCGTGGTCCTGTGAGCACGCCTGAGTCGATCGCCTTCATCAGGGCAACATCGGCGAAGCCCC
Source organism: Acidobacteriota bacterium (assembly GCA_965218775.1). Lineage (GTDB taxonomy): Bacteria > Acidobacteriota > UBA6911 > RPQK01 > JAJDTT01 > CAUZIZ01. The sequence goes on from CBDCLS010000004.1 coordinate 1,240,623, forward strand.
GCGTGCCCAGATCCCGTACCGTGGTGAAGCCGGCCATCAGAGTTCTCCACGCACTCCGGACGCCTACAAGAGCCCGATCGGCGGGACTCTGCTTGACCGACCGGTGAACCCAGTCCCCCTCCCGGCCGCTGGTCAGGTGAGTGTGAGTGTCGATCAACCCGGGAAGCAGGGTCACATCCTCCCAGTTCAGGCTTGTTGCCGACACAGGAACCGTCTCCGGATTGACGGCAGTAATTCGGTCCCCCTCGATCACCAGGACCGGTTTTGACAGCATTTCCCCGGTCACTACGTCCAACATTCGGTGCGCATAGAGGACGGTCGGCTCAGCCAGTCCACTCTGCAGGCTCAGACTCCAGACAATAGTCAGACCGACCCAGTGCCGAAAAGAAAAACGCTTCATTGCTCCTCCTGAAGGACGAAGAAAGGGACAGACTGTTAGTCAAGAACAGTATTAGTCAAGAACAGTAGCAGCCCGAAGACTAACAGAAAGGGACAGACTGTTTCTTTCTGGCCGCGCATAGCAAACAGAAAGGGACTAACAGAAAGGGACAGACTGTTTTTTTCTGGCCGCGCATAGCAGAAAGGGACAGGCTGTTTCCTTTTGCCCGCGTGCCGACTCTCAGGCACAGCTGAGAGAGCGGTCACGCCGGTGATCCGCTACAGGCGTTCCAGGCGTTTCCCGCTTGACTCGTTAGTTCGGACTGACGCCCGCAGAGGCGCTGGACATTCTCGAGTCGAGTCGCCCCCAAGCCGCCGGGCACACGCGAACGCAGTTCGTGGAGTACCTGGACTTCCTTCAGGAGGGTGTTTTCATCCATCCCGTCCACGTACGTGCGGGCACCTGCATCGCCGCTTCCGCACCCGGCTGGGGCTAGAAGTGGATCCGGAATTCGTAGCATCCCACAGCTACTCCACCGGTTCAGTGTGAAAGGACCGGGTGGAATCGGGAGGCGTTCTCTTCCTTGCCTGAGTGGTGTAGCTACTCACCAGCCCGGTTTCCTGCGGCCAGGTTAGCGCCCTTGACCCGGCCTCGAGACCGATCCTCATTGAAACCGTAGGGAATAGATCTCCATCCCTCAGGGCGAATCGAAGACGGATAGCCCGATCTGCCAGTTGGCTGACGTCAGAACCACCCTTCCAGGAAATGACTCGTTCTATCTCGTCTCCCACGATCTCCGGACAGTCCTCGACACCGTAGCCGGAGATGGCCTTGCCCGAGGCATCCTGGATCTCGACCTGAACCGATCCCGCAGCCGAGGTGGAGTAATTGATGGAAAGTTCGCGTCCCTGGAACCGAAGGGGCCGGGTCAACAGGGATACCCCTTCATACAGTGCCCGCACGGAAACGAAGCCGTCAGTGCGCAAGCGCAAGCGATCTTCGGTGAGCCCTTCGTGCGTCCTGGTGCCGACTTGAGGAACTGGGGGAGCCGATCCAATATCGTGCTCTGGGGCCTTCATCCTAGACGGAGATGTCTTTTGGGGTGAATCGCCACCACAACACCGATTCGTGGCATATTCGGAGCTACCGGCGTGGGAAGTCATGAACACGGCATCTTTTGGGAGCGGTTCAGGAACAGGTTACGGGTCCGGCCTCTGTTACTGGACTTGGCAGTCAGCCCCTTCCATCGTTGGGAGTGAGGCACGCCGGGCTTTCTGTCCAGGAAAGGGGTCATGCCGATGATCCGGATGTCCTGACTCTTTGCAGCGGGGTTTCCCTCCCAGAAGTCTTGTTTTTCCGTGTATTTCACGGCCCAGGGATCATTCCGACGCCAGCGTGTCACGATCGCGTTGTTTTCCCAGGTCCCTGCCACCGAAACCAGCCCCAGGTTGGGTCTGCTCCAGTGGATGCCATCGCGGCTCTCGGCGTAGCAGCGGCCTTTTATCTGCCGACTGGCATAGACGCGGTAATACATCCGGTAGATCCCTTCGTCATAGAACACACTGATACCGAGGTTGCTTGGACCTTCCCAGGGACGTTCGATCTCGATAGCCACCTCGGCGGGCTGGGGAGGGTGCAACTCGAGCCGTGCGTTGGTGAGCCGGTCGATCAGAAACCGATCCACGAAGAGCTCGCGGCGGGAGCCGATATCCAACACCTGGGCTGATAAGCTTACAAGTGTGCCGAGAAGGAACAGGATCACCGTAGGAACATTCTGGCTTACCAAGGGGCTTTTTCTCCTTTCTCGGATCTCCTTGATCTATCTTAGCAGTCACGCCCACGGGGAGATCAATTCCCCCCTATTGAGGTTATACTTCGCTTTCGTCAACGGTCTAAACACCAACGGAGCAACTGAAAATGTTCAAGAAGCCGTTCAACTTTCCAGGTCTAGTCCCGCTGGTCTTTTGGCTCACCCTACCCTGCTGGGGAGCGAAGCCTCCGCTTTACGTTCAACTCACCACCGGTCAGCACCAGCTTCTGCTGGATGATTACCTGGTCGGGGCTCTCTACCGGGTGGAGCGCCGGATCAACCAACCGGTGAAATACGACGGGAATCCGGTGATTTCGCCCGACAAGCCCTGGGAGCAGGGGCCGGGTCCCTATTGGAATCCCGCTACCCAGAAGGTGCTACAGATCCGGAGCGCTCCCTGTTGGGACCCTGAGGAGAAACTCTGGAAACTGTGGTATTTTACGGCGCACAAGACAGCATATGCCTTCTCCCGGGATGGACTTGTTTGGGAGAAGCCCATCCTGGGCAAGCGGGAATACAAGGGTTCCAAGGAGAACAATCTTGTCCTGGTCAGCGGCGATCCCGAGGCGTTCATCCAGCACGTCCTACTGGACCCGGACGCCGCCCCGGAGCGGCGTTACAAGGGCCTCATCGGTGCCAGCGGCCGCAAACCGGTGATCTCGGCCGACGGTTATGTCTTCACCCGGTTGGAGGTCCCACCCATACCTAGCCAGGACGAGTCCCATCTGACCTACGACGAGGTGAGGAAGCAGTTCATCGCCACCGTCAAGCACCGAGGACCGTTCGGTCGCTCAGTCTATCTTTCGCTCAGCACAGATTTCGAGGAATGGACGGATCCCGAATTGATCTTTCATGCCGATGCCTACGACCAGCTCTTGGGAGAAGAGCGGGTGCGAGAGCATCTGGCCAACCCGCGGCTCCGCACGATGACCATCAACCAACCCGAGCACTACAACACCGAGATCTACAACATGCCTGTTTTCCCCTACGAGGGAATCTACATCGGCCTACCCAACCACTTTGAGAGCAGCGGTCACGCGCCTAACCGCAATCAGGAGGGGGTGAACTCGGTAAAGCTCGCCACCAGCCGCGACTTGAGAAGATGGATCAAGGTGGGCAATCGTGAGTCTTTCATACCGGTCTCGGAGATTGGGGGCGGCGCCATCGACACGGGACAGGTGTGGGCGGGGTCACGTCCGCAGATCCATGGAGATGAGCTCTGGTTCTATTACACCGGCTACAATCACCGATTCGAGACCAAGGACCCCTACCGCTCGGGTGTCCATCTAGCCAAGCTCAAGCGGGACCGCTTCGCCTCCTTCGGTTCGGATGAAAAGGGGGGATTTATTGAGACGCGCGCCATCCGCTTCGACGGCAGCCGTCTCTTTCTGAACGCCGACGCCAGCGAAGGTGAGGTGAAGGTCGAGCTGGTGGACCAGAGAGGGCGCAAGGTGCTTGACGGCTGGAGCCGGCATGAGTCCAGCCCGATCCGGGGGGACCAGCTGCGGGCCGAGGCAAAGTGGCGAGGCCAGCAGGATCTGAGCTCCTTCCACGGAGAGTCGATCCGGTTCCGTTTTCGCCTGTACAGCGCTCGGCTCTTTTCCTTCTGGGTAGAGTAGTCCTCCAAACGTAGCTTTGGTCTCCAGGCCGAAGGGTCTTCTCGAACCCCGGCTCGAGGAATTTCACTCACGAGTTGCGAGCAAGATCTGTGGGTCCGGTCCGAGGCAATCGGCCCGAAATGCACGGTCTTTTCCCATGTGCTTCTGTCGGTCGACGCCGGACGGTATGGTTCGGGTTCCGGCTGTCCAGGAGTTAGGACGAGATCTTGGACGCGGGCAGGATTCAACCTCCGCCCAGCGTCGGAAGAAAAAGGAGTCCCATCATGAGCAAGCACCCATCCTCCAGAATCTGGTCTCTTCTGCCCCTTCTATCACTGTTGGTATGTTCTGGGTCTCCAATCGCTGCAGCGCAGCCGGAACAAACAACGATCTCGGAGACGAAAGGAGGCATTCGCTTTGGTCTTTGGTCGAAGAACCCTGTGCTTCCGGCACCGACGATGATCGTCTTCGATCCCGGGACGGTGGAACGTCTGTCCGATCCGTATTATCAGCGCCGTTATCAGATCCTGGTCGAGGAGGGCTATCTCTGTGTGGCAGTAGACTTCCCTTGTCAGGGACGGGATGAGCGTCCCGGTGAGCCTAAGAGTCTGGACTGCTGGCGCCACCGCATCGAGCACGGCAAGGAGGCTTTCAATGCCGATTTCAACGCCAGGATTAACAAGGTACTGGACCATCTTATCGAGGAGGGCTACACCGATCCCAAGAAAGTAGTGGTAGCTGGCAGCTCCTCAGGCGGCTTCCTGGCTCTGCACTACGTTGCCCATGATTCCAGGATACGAGGAGGGGCGGTGGTCGTCCCAGTTACGGACCTGGCCGCCTTGCGGGAGTTCGAAGGGATGCAGAAGCACCCAGCTGTTCGTGCCCTGGCCCTGACCGAGCAAGCAGAGAAGCTAGCGGACCGGTCGATCTGGGTGCTTATGGGGGATCGGGATGCACGGGTGGCAACCGGCGCTGCCATCCAATTTGCGCAAGCAGTCTGGAAGGTTTCAGCCGAAAGGGATTTGACGACGGGTGTGGAGCTCGGGCTCTTCTCGAATCTCGAACATTGGCGATCCCTCTGAGAAAGGGACAGACTGTTTTTTGGTTGAACGACATCGGGGTCAGGCCCCAGAGAGATAGTGTTTCGCGATCTTTGCAGCAACCGTGCCTATCGCGTAGTAGCCGACCGAGATCTCGCCGACATGGGTTAGCAGGTCGTAGGCACGCCAGCGGTCCCAGCCGTGTTCCTCTTCCATCCAGAGTATGAGCCAGGCGTAGGCCTGAGCCGTGGACCGCTCCATCGGACAGCCGCTGGCCACCGTCATAATCTCTTCTGCCGACTCGATGCGAGGACCCGGAACGGTCTTTCCTTTTATCAGATCGACTGTGATGGTGGTTTCCGACGGCATCTCAAGACCGCTGGCAGAGAGTTCTCCATGCCCCATTGCGGCGTGAGTATCACCGAGGTACAAGTAGGCACCCGGCACGAAAACCGGCAAATAGACAGTGTTGCCGGGGCAGGTTTCGATGATGTCCATATTGCCCCCGTGCACCCCGGCTGGACCCGTGGTGGGAACTCCCATGTCAGGAGCCACACCGATACAGCCGAGCATGGGACGATACGGAATCGTAATTTCGTCACTCCAATAGATCTTGCCTTCGCGGATGGGGCAAACGTGGGTGCCGTGCGGGCACTCCGTACCCAGCCATTCACTGAGTTGCTTGGGATCACTGGTGCGGGTGGCACACTGGCTGATGCTGGGACGAATCTCTTCGATGTGAACCGACAGCGTATCTCCCGGTTCTGCCCCTTCGAGATGAATTGGCCCATTCTGGGGGTTACCTAACGGAACCGCTTCCCGGTCTCGCCGATCATTGTCAGTGCGAATCTGACCAGAGAAAGCATCCTCGGTTTCGACGAGGACACTCTCTCCAGGCTGGATTCGCAGCTGCACTTCATTGTGCCGGCTGAACTCGTAGTAGAGAGGCCCAAGAGGAAGTCTTTTCATGATTTACCTCGTTTACCTCGTTTCGCAGATTTGACCTACTGGAAATCCACTTCGACTTGTGTCAGGACGGGACTGGCTCCTCCGTTTGGAGTGGCGAGGCGAGCCCGGTACTGGAACCAGGCGTTCGACTTCGAAGCGGAGGGAACAGGCCCCGGTTCAGTGAACCAGCTATGGGGACCCGAAGGCCCCAGCCAGGCCGTGCTCTCCAGGGCTGCAGCCTCGGCGGCCATGCGTATCTGGAGGGCAATAGTTGTCCCCAGGGGAGTCTCTCCTATCCAGCTAATCGATCTGGGCAGGTCGACTTCTTCGATGCGGTGGGGTGGGGACAGGTAGATCTCGGCCAGTTCCCGGGTATAAATGTTGCCCGGATCCCGGATCATCTGCCCATGGGGTCCTACGGTAGGGATTTCGGTGCGTCTCTCTTCTGAGAAACCCTGGGCTCCGTTCCAGTAGAGAAAGGAAGGGGTAGTGTGATTTATGGGATCGCCGGGACGGTCCCTGCTTCCGTCCCGTTTGTGGTTGAGCAGGAAGATATCGATCCAACCGTCGCCGTCGAAGTCGGCCACAAGGGAAGCGGTGCCCGAGTCGCCGTGCAGGTCCAGGCGCCTCTCGTAGTCGAATCCACTGGCGCTGCCCCAATAGAGGAAGCAGGGGATACTCCTCTTGTAGTTGCCCGAGTAATTGGGGACGAACAGGTCCAGGAAGCCGTCCCGGTTGAAGTCGGCCACGCTGGGATCCAAAGCTGTCATCTGACGTAGCGGATCTCGTCCTCTCTCCCGGAAGCCTTCTCTTGACCCATAGTAGATCCGCATATCACCTTCATAGTTCCGAGGGTAGTCGCTGAAGACCGGAACCGCCAGGTCTAACCAGCCGTCTGAGTCGAAATCGGCGGCCTCCACGTAGGTGATCCGACCCTTAGCAATGAGCTTTTGGTGGTTGCTGCTAAACCCGGTGGAGGATCCGTAGACTAGATGCAGTCCTTCGGTGGTAGACCCTCCCACCAAATCAAGGAAGCCATCCCGGTTGAAATCAGCAATCACCGGGGGCAGCGCAAGTCCCCCGATCGGAATGACCTCTCGTCTCTCGGGAGAAAAGCCCTCGGCACCGCCATAGAGAATCACATAGCCCACCTGCCCTTGCTCGTCCTTCTCGGCGGCTCCAATCACCAGGTCCAGGTAGCCATCTCGGTTCAAGTCCGCCGTAACCGCTCCCATTTCGGGATCCTCAACCGAGAGGATGACTCTGCGGTCCGAGGTGTAGCCCTTGCTCGTCCCGTACCACACGTACACGGCGTTGAGTGTCACGGGTCTTCCCAGGGCGTAGCGGGCCTCAGCCGAGACCAGATCCACGCGTCCGTCGTCGTTCAGATCGGCCTGCACCGTGCCCACCGTGTAACCGGCCCAGAGCTGGCTGCGTCTCTGGGTCGAGTAATTCCGTGTGCCGTCTCCCCAGTAGATGAAGTTGGGGTTGTAGCCGGTGCGCAGGCCACCTTCGAAGTTGAAGAGGAGCACATCCTGGTGTCCGTCGTTGTTGACGTCACCAATGCAGTTGCCCATAGCGGACTTCGTGTCCAACATCGATTTGTGGCCTGGCAGAAATTCCCCCTTCCGGTTCCAGAAGATGAAAGACTGGATGTTCAAATCGTTGAAGGAGTGGTTGTTGCTTACCAGCAGCTCGGGCCAGCCGTCGTCATTCAGATCTCCGGCGCTGATACCCCGGGCGTGGACCGTGGCCAGTGGAGTCGGGTCGGTATCGGAGAGCCGGCCTTCCCGATTCCAGAAGATGAGAGAGTCGGTGTAGCCATTTCCGCCGCGGTGGGAGGAGGTGATCGCCAGGTCGGGGAATCCGTCCCGATTCAGATCCGCCACCGCCAGCTGCCAGGGGTTTTCGACGGCCAGATGGCGTCGTTTTCGAAGCTGAGGTCCGGCTGGGCTTCCCGCCAACACATATACTCCCGAATCGGTGAGGGCCAGGAGCTCGGCATGACCGTCCCGGTCCAGATCACCAGCTCCGAGATTTTTCGCTTTCAGGTTCAGTTGCAATGGTTGCTCTAGTGCCAATCCCTCCTGGATAGCCAGATAGATGGTGATTTCGGACTCGCCTGCCAGGGTCAGGTCTTGGGATCCGTCCCCGTTGAGATCAGCCGCCAGGATGGCCAATCCCGTCCCCGGAAGGGGCGTCTGTCGGGTCTCGTCGAAGCCCTGGGGCGAGTTCCAATAGATGACAGATTGGTTCGAGCCTACTTCGCTGCCCGGATTAGAGCAGGCGATCGCCAGATCTATCCAGCCGTCTCGGTCCCAGTCCGCGGCCACGGCCTCCTTGCCGATCCAGGCCTTGAGCTTCTGGCGCCGCGAAACAGGGAAGCGGCCTTCGATTCCGTAGTAGACGAAGCTGTGGGTCTTGTTGGTGATCCCGCCAGTAGAATTCACTAACACCAGATCGGAGTGTCCGTCCCGGTTGAGATCGACCACGAGTCCCTCGACGGCGCTGTCTGTGGCTAATGGGATCCGCTGCAGGGGATCGATCGTCTCGCCGTTGTTGAGATAGACGTAGGCATCCTCGTTCTCAGTGTGTCCGTGACCGTTGGCCACGAATAGGTCGATGTGACCATCCTGGTTCAGGTCCAGCCGGTTGATGAGCTGGATCCTTCCAGCTGCAGAGACGTAGATGTTGGAGCCGGCGTCCTGGAAGGTGCCTTTGGAAAAGGAATGGAAACCTTCCTGCCGCCAGACCTCAGCCCGCAGGCCGCCAGCAGTTCCCTGTGACAACAAAATCCAGAAGGCAAGGCCTGGAAGATAGTAGAAGGAGCTGAAGCCGAAACTTTTCATGTTGGTCAGACTATCCCTTCCAGCGTCTGATGGAAAGTCTGTGTCCTTTCGAAGGACGGTTGAACCGAAAGTGACGCTAGAATCAGCCTGTCCCCATCTCCTCCTGCAACTGCAAAACGGCAACTGCAAAAAGGCAACTGCAAAAGGGTGCAACTGCAAAAAGGCAACTGCAAAAGGGGACAGACTGTTCCTGTTGACGAGCTAGCGAGGCAGGTCGGAGATCCCAGCACGGCGTTCGTCCCGGTCTAGGTGAGGCTGGGAGATCGGTGTGCCTGGGTTCGCTTGGGGTGAAAAGTTCGTAAATTTTTGGAGACAGACGTTATTAGGAGTGAGCCGTGCCCGTACAGGAACTAGGCCTCGAAACTCGATTGGAGGCAAGAATTGCCCAGAACCGCACGTCACAAAAGCTCCGAAGCCGCCACCTACCATCTGATGACTCGAGTTGCCGGATCACCGCGATTCTTTCCCCTTCAGTCTCCGCTCGCCCGAAGCAAGCTCACCGAAACAATACGCTTTTACGTCAGCGCCTACCGCTGCCGAATGTTTGCCTTCGAGATCCTAGACAACCACTACCATCTGATCGTCCATTTCGAGAAATTCCGAGATCTGACTCCCCTTCAACTCGAACAAGCAGCGGCAGGCCTGTACGGCAAGCGTTGGAAGACCAAGACCAAGGACTGGGACTATCACCGATGGCGGTACTTGAACCGACGACTGTTCGATGTCTCGGCACTGATGCACCACATCAACGGAGAGTACGCCAAGTGGTTCAACCGAGAGCATGGTCGTCGAGGTCATTTGTGGGGCGATCGGTTCAAGAATCCAGAGCTGACAGATCTTTACGCCACTCAGGAATGTCTGCTCTATGTCGAGCTCAATGCTCTCCGAGCTGGACTTGTTACATTGCCCGAGCAGTGGGAGGCCGGATCCGCACACTGGCGCGCGAAGGGCCAAGAGGAGTCCTTTTTGGCTCCTTTACGTGAGCTGTTTCCCGCCACCCAGCAGCACAGCTCCTTTGAGATCTACCGCGCCCGTCTGTACTCGCGAGGGGGAGTGGCGATACGGGACAATCCAGCCGCAATTCTTACGGATCTCCCTTGCCAGGAGCAAGAAGGGGAACTCCGTCCCGGTCTTTTCCGTTCCCGGCTCCGCTTCTTTACGGACGGAGTCGTCATCGGCTCCCGAGCTGCTGTCAGCAATTCGATCGATCGCTTCCGCAGGCAGGGACTCTACCGCAGACGCAAGCATCCGATCTCCCAGCTCGAAGGACAGCTCTTCACGCTGCGAGAGCAGCGCTCACACGCCTTCTCATCGGCTGCCGGCTGAGCTGGCGCCCCATCTGCACCTGTCCCATCTCTCCCGACTCTTGAAATCCACCTTTTTCGATAGGCACCGTCCCTTTCTACTGCGGGTAGATCGAGTCGTTCTCGATCCCAGCACCGGCAGTCGGAGATGTCTACCACCCAAATGAGGCTGTGAAGCATCGAATCCTCACCACGTTGCTCACCACGTTGAGAAACAGTCTGTCCCTTTTCGACACGAGGGGGACAAAGAGGTGAGAAGGGGACAGGCTGCTTTAGTGGCACGAAAGAGGGAAGGGCTGCTCAATCGATGGACTCCGTTATGCTTCTCTTTTCGCTCTAGATGAGCTCCTTGATGGGAACTCCGGGTTCGTCGTTGAAGCCATTTGCGATGTATATAGGCCTTCCGACCGGAGTCATATAGGTCTTGGTCCAGTCGATTCCCATCGCCTTGTAGACGGTCGCGTAAAGGTCTCCGATAGAGACGGGTCTTTTGGCAACGTAGCCCCCAGTCTCATCGCTGGCACCCACGATCCGACCTCCCCTGATACCGCCCCCTCCCACGACCAGAGACCAGCAGTGGGGCCAATGATCACGTCCCTTTTTTGGGTTGACCTCGGGTGTTCTTCCGAACTCTCCAGTTGCGATGACGATTGTGGATTCCAGCATGCCCCTCTCATCCAGATCCTCGAGCAACGCAGACAGGGTCTGGTCCAGAATGGGGGTGAGAGTCTCACTCAAGTTTTTATCATTGTCGCTGTGAGTATCCCACTGGCCGTGTTTGTAACCTGCCGCCGTGACAAATCGACACCCAGCCTCAACCAGACGTCGGGCCATGAGAACACTTTGTCCGACCCGATGACGGCCATATCGATCCTTCGTTTGCTGCGACTCCTGGGAAAGATCGAAAGCATTCCGGACATGGTCGGAGAGAAGCATCTGCAAGGCCTGTCCCTGGAAGTCGTCCATCGCTGCAAACTCGCTCAGCTGCTCCTGCTGACGGAACCGGCGGTCCACGATGTCCAAAAGGGTCCTGCGGTCCTCGAGGGCCTCAATGGATATCGACTTGGGGAAGCTTAGCTCTGGAACAGAAAAATCGGGTTTGCTGGGATCGGGGAGGATCATGGCATCGTAGCCTCCACCGATGAAGGAAGCCTTGTAGGCTTCTTCGTAGCTGAAGAAGTCGAATTCGGTGGGTGTTGGAACCACAACGTAGGGTGGGAGGTCACGACGGGGACCCAACTCCTTGGAAACAATCGATCCAAAACTGGGAAACTTGGTCACCGGATTGGGGCGGTGACCCGTCAAGGTTTCGATGGTCCCCTGCGGATGGTTCGTCTCTTTGGTCCTCATGGACCGTATGATGGAAAGCTTGTCCATGTGACCGGCCACCTGGGGCAACAACTCCGAGATCTGGATGCCAGGCACTTTCGTGGAAATTGGTTTGAAGCCGGTGTTCCCTTTCGGATCCCAGCTGTCTACCTGACTAATACCCCCCTCCAACCAGAGAAGAATACAGGCCTGGGCCCTGTCCCCATTCCCGGTCACGCCCGGTGCCGCCAAGGCCTGGATACTGGCCATCCTGAGGTATTCGCTGAGCCCGATCCCTAAAAAGCCCAGAGACCCAACCCTCAAGAAGTCACGTCGGCTGAAGTCGATTCCTGGACAGTGGTAGCAACGAGGCTGTTTCATCTGCTCTGCTCCTGGACTGGAATTCTCGTCCCACACCTACCCGCCCCCGCGTTGGTTGATGGGCGGTCGGCGTTGGATACTCGTGTCACCCGATCCCTCAGCTCGACGATTGCCAGATTTCGCGCGGATCGAGGCTTCAGTGATTATAGGCAAACTCCCGCGAGCTAATCAGCGCCCACACAACACCCTCCAGGGTTTCCTGTCGTCGAGCCTCGCGCTTCTCAAGGAAGCCTAGAAGCTGGGTCCGCTCCTGCATGGTAGGGAATCGCGTTAGGGACGCCAGGTAGAACTCCTCGATGATCTCCTTATTCGACGCTCCTGTTTCGATCAGTTGGTGCAGGCGCCCGCCCGGCTTGGAGATCTTGCTGGTATAGGCGGGTCCAGCCCAGATGTGTAGGGCCTGTCGAAGATTGGGATCTGGATTTCCTGAGGCCGGTGTCTTCCGCATGGACTGACCGTAGACCTCCATGAACGTCGAAGGACATAGATCGGGGATCATCTGCATCGCTCTGGTCCCGGGAGGGGCCTTCCCCCCTCCCACGATGTCGTGGAGGTTGAACTCCTCTTCAACACCGGTTGTCCGGGAAACAGCATCCAACAACACCGCAGCTTCCAGCGGCCGAGCCCAAGCTCGAGAGTAGTTGAACCAGTCATCTTTATTGGTGGGGTTTGGCTCGGCGGAGAGTTGATAGGTCCGCGACCGCACAATCGTCCTCATCAGGCCTTTCAGATCGTATCCTCGAGCCCGAAACTCCCTGGCCAGCTTTGCCAACAGTTTGGGATGCGTCGGAGGGTTCGTTGTCCGAAAGTCGTCTACCGGATCGACTATCCCCCGTCCAAAGAAATATCCCCAGATTCGGTTCACTGAAGCCTCTGCAAAATAGGGATGAGAAGTCATCCAGCGGGCCAGGTGCAGGCGTGGATCCAGCCACTGCTTCTGCGGCAATCGGGAGCCGTCGAGAAAGGTGGGTCGCATCGGCAGGTTGGTGCGAGGGTTGATCACCGTCCGATCCTCCCTTCGATCTACATGAGCACCGCCCAGAGCATCCAGAACGATGTGCCCCTCTACGAGCTCGCTCAGGCCGCCGTAGAAAGCCGTCAAGCCCCAGAACTGTGACTGGGTCCAGTTTTCATATGGGTGGTCGTGACATTGGGCACAGTCGAGTCTCCTGCCTAGAAACACCCGAACGTGCTCTGCCATCATTTTCGCTGGAACAATCGGCTCTCCGGCGAGGAAGAAGTTCTTGGTCGGAGCCCCGTACCCCTGAGCTGCGATCCGCTCTACCGCCATCTGATCGTAGGGCTTGTTGGCCACGACGCTGACAGTAACCCAGCCCTCGTAAGCTTTCGTCTTGCTGGCTTTGCCACCTGAGGTGAGGGTCACGCGCATCAGGTCGCTAAAGCGAAAGCCCCAGTAGTCCACATATTCAGGTGAGCCGAGAAGCCTTTCTACCAGTCTGTCCCTTTTATTCGGGTCGTTGTTGGAGAGGAACTCCCGCACCCGGTAGGGCGGCGGAAGTGTTCCTGTGAGGTCCAGGCAGACTCGGCGCAGAAACTCGCTGTCACTCGCGAGCTTCGAAGGAATGACGTTGAGCTGACGGAGTTTTCCAAAGACGAAATCATCGATGAAGTTGCGCCTCGGAATGTCCGGATAGTCTGGCATGGGCTGGTCGATCACAGCGAAGGCGGCGTTGTCGGTGTGTCCGACCGTCCGCACCCAGACCGTCGCTTCACCCTTTTTGACGGCACGAACCAGACCGGTCTGGCTCACTTTGACGACATCCGGATTACTCGAGACGAAGAGTACCTGGCTGGAAATATCTTCTTGGCGCCCGTTCTTCAGGTGTGCCAATACCAGGAGCTGCTGGCTGCCTTTTCCGTCGAGGACGCTCTGCCTGGGAAAGACGTCCACTTTCCGAATCGAAGCTTCCTCGCTTGCACCCTCTTCATCAAAAGCAGCACCGGACCGAATCCAGTTCAGCAGAGTCACGTAATCTGGAGATCCCAGAGGGAAGCGTTCGTCTCCTCCGTGTGGAATGCTCAGGGTGGGCTTCAACAGGATCAGACTCTTCGCGGGGTCTTCCAGGTCGATCCGAGGGATCTCCTCTCCCTTCGATTCGTCTGTCAGGACCTGGTAGGTTCCTCCCTTAAGCACCCAACGATGATCTTCCCTGGGATCGGCGGCATTCTTGGAGAGCTTGAAACCGCCCCGACCGATGACGCTGCCGTGACATTCGCTGCCGTTGCATCCCCGCCTGGTTAGAATAGCCCCGATGTCTCGGGCGAAACTGAAGGGACGCTTTGGTCCCGGCCCGGGAACGCGGATGCTCGCCGCGGCCTCTTGATTCCCGAGTCTGGCCCTCAGTACCACCGTGCCCTCTTCCAATCCTGAGAACCGCCCTGAATCATCGATCTCTCCTTTTGCGGGGTCCGAAACCGAGAACCCACATTTGGCCGTCACGTCGCGCTCCAGACCATCGGAGTACTCCCCCAGCACAAGGAAGCGCATCGAGGCAGCTTCCGTCGGCAGCACAACGCTGGTGGGAATCAGACGAAGGGAGAGAGGCTGGGCTCCGGGTGTATCCTCACTGGACGACTGGCCCCAGAGTGGAGCCAGGATCAAAGTCAGCGCTGAAAGGATGATACGCCAATCAAGCATCGGTTACTTTTGGGAAGCCATGCCCTTCACGACCATGATTGGGATCTGCTGGACCAGCACGGGGGGGCCGGGCCTTCCCTCCACGATGGGTCGGAAGTGGATTCGGAGATTCATCGGGAAGCGAGTGAGAGGAGTATCCGCCTCAGCCAGCAAGATGATCGCTGATTCCTGTATCGTGGGTTCCACCATTTCGGGTGAAACGGCCACATCCATTGCCTCTTGGGAGTCGTCGACCTGGACTGCTGGAAAGGCTTCGACTCCGCACGGAAGGCCCCTAATGTCAAAGGAAACGTCCCCCTTGAATCCCTCTTCATGAGACGCGTAGATTGTCAGTTTCCTGGCTTCTCCCGGAATCAAGTTGATTCGATCTGACTCGTCCAGCCCAACTTCACCTACGTGCGCGATTTGGGGACGCACTAACACCCTATACACATAGTCAGCGTTACCGTATCGCGAAGTGATGTCGCGAACCTGCAGGACGAAATCACCGCCTGCATCGAATGTATAGATCACCTTGGGTTCTACTCTCTTGAAGTAGACATGCGGCTCGGCGTTGTTGTTGTAGAGAGAGATCCGTCTGTGTACATTCGAGAAGAGCTCTCGGTCTTGAGCATCCACGATCCCAAACCGCGGATTAAAATGAGGTGGTCTAGCGGCGGGTGTCTCCACCTCGAACGCAAGTTTTTGACCAGCCTCTACTTGGAACCTGAAGTTGTCGATGTCGGCTGGCCGCCCGATGCGACCCTCGATTATCGTAGGAACCGAGATTTGCCGCGCCTGCTCGACAGAGTCGTTGGGCTCGCTTTCTGGAATAGAACGGGGAATCATTGCAAGGGACGCCTTCGTCGCCTCCTCAGCTGCATCCTCCGAATCAGCTCGATCGGTTGGCGACGAGTATTTTGCTGTTTCTGCGGTTCTTGAGCGAAGGGTGGCGATCCAGTTGCTTTCGAGTACGCGTGTAAAGGTTCGCTCCCGCCAGGATGCCGGTTCGCCTCGCAGGTCCCGTCTCGAGGCCATGGGCTCCCCGAGGGAAAGTCGGAGTAGGTAGGAGGCATCTGGCGAGCCTTTTCCAAACAGTGATGAAACCCCTAATGCATAGCGGCCCTTCTGAGGCACCGTGTAAGTCATCCGGGGCTCGATAGGAATGATATCAGTCGAGAGCTGGTCATCGAAAAGCAGCCGGGTCGGCCGGTTTTGGTCTAACCAGCTTCCGGTTGGTTGATACAGAATCAGCCGCGGTTCGAAGCCCTCTGCCAGGGCTATTTCAAAATCGATTTTTTGGTCCACCGCGGCGTCCAGGGAATAATAATCGACTTCGCCAGGATCACTGATTGTTCCGCAAACCGTCGTCGGGAAGGGAACCGGCTGGGCCTGTTGCACGGTTTGATGAAAAGCCTGTGTCTCGCGGAGCACAGCCCCATCGACTACGCGGAAAGACACCCCATTGGACAAGCCCCGGGGAGAGACGAGCCGAATGGAATAAGTCCCCCTGGGAGCAGAGCGGTCGACTTCGATCTGGAGTGCGACCCGGTAGATTGGCAGGTTCTTTTCGGTCTTTTCGCCCGGAGAATCTGTCTCTTCCTTTCGGTGCTGAGAGGTCTCCGATTCGACCAAATCCACCCTCTTGATGTGGGCCCTCAGGCCGTCCGATCGAAGCCAGACGCCGTATGCTCCAGCGAGCCGATGTCCCCGGATCTCAGCCTCGACTACCGTACCTCTCTGTCCGGCGATAGGGAACAGGGAGGTCAGCTCGGGATCGGGCGTCCCAGCTTCCTTACTAGCAAATAGAGAACTCGTCAGGCCGAGAATCACCCAGGAGAAGATGGAATAGACTACGGGCATGGACGTGAGAGTCGTAACAGGTCTGGTTCGCATCAACGTGGTACTGATCCGACGTTTGCTTCTTCCCGCAAGAATAGCTGTCCGGGCACGGTAAGGGCAAGTATGGGGTAGCCCTGTCCGCCCAGTGAAGGAGGCACTGAGATTCCCATGTCTAATCCTGGGTCAAAGGACCGTCCCGCCCCTTACTCAGCCAACCGAGGCTAAAGCGTGCAAACCGGATCGATTCATACGCAAGCTTTTCCCCCGCCTCGTAGAGACAACCGATGCTTCCGTCCGGTAACACCGTCAACGATGAGTAGGCCGCAGGGCCTGCGTGTAGTTCCCGCGCGATGGGCCAGCTCTCGCCTTCGTCGTAACTCATGCGGACCGTCATCCGGACCCGTTCCTTTCTGCTAGCTGGGTTGGAGAAGAGGACTCGGTTTCGTCTAGCCCCTTCCCCAAGCTGACCATAGCGCAGCATACTACCCTGGCAGATGGGCTCGATGAGTGTTTTGTCGAACTTCACTTTGGACCAGGACACACCACCGTCCTGGCTCCAGGCAAGAGCCCGCATATTGCCCAGCTCGGGCTTCTTGCCATTTCGGCCCCAATAGTTGCGCATGTTCATCATCAGCCGGCCATCACTCAACTCCACGACCTGACATTCATCGGTATGCGGACCGACCGTTCCGCCGAGCTTCCAGGTCTTACCGTGATCGTCGCTGTAGAAAGCGTGAGAATGCATGGCTGACTCGCCCTCGCCCATGCTCTCACGATGGTCACTGGGAATCACCAGGCGTCCCTCGTGTTTGCCCCGCTGCAGCTGGATCCCGACTCCAGGACCCGTCGCGTACCAGGTCCAGTGGGGTTTCTTCACGTCCCCGGTAATGTCTCTCGGCTTTGCCCAGGTCTTCCCGTCGTCATCGCTGTAGGTGATCAAGACGTCCTCGTTATCACGGCAGAAGGGCAGCCAGATCTTGCCGCTCGTCCGATCGACCACGGGACACGGATTGCCGATGGTGATCTTGGCGTTACCACCCTCCTCGTAGATCAGTTCCACGGGTCCCCAGGTTTTGCCACTGTCGGTGCTGCGTCTCAGGATCAGGTCGAGATCGCCGTGGTCGTCGCGGCTCGTTTTTCGGCCTTCCGAGAATGCCAGAAGCGTGCCTTTCGGGGTGGCGAGAAGCGCCGGGATTCGGAAGGTGTGGTACCCATCCTCACCCGCCGTGTAGACGATTGTTCGGGATAGGTCCTCACTGCCGCTGCCCTCCAGAACCGGCACCAGACAAAAGATCAAGGGGATCAGCAGGAGACTTCGGTGGGACATATTCGATTCTCCTTACGAGGCTGGAGAGATTCTTCCCCCCGCGAAAGAATTCTATCCTGGTGGCATTTAGCAGGAAAGAACGACGACCCTCGACGGGTAACGTTTGCGACGCCTCCTACTGTGAGGATGAAGGATGAGATTCTCAATGCTGCACCCAATGTCTCCGCAGAGAACAGCCCGTCCCCTTCTCCAGTCTCTCCCCTTCTCCAGTCTCCCTTTCCTGGGAACAAAGAACAGTCTGTCCCTTTCTCGCCGACGTGTCCATTTCTCCGGGGAACGAAAAACAGTCTGTCCCTTTCTTTCCGGTGGGTTGATTTATGGTTCCCCTGCCGATAGCTGGCTGCCTCATCTGGCACGGTCTGCTCCACCATGGAAGTCCTCCGAACTGTTCGGGGAGGCGTACGCGAGCGCTGCAATACCACTACAAGGGTGCAAGTGTCGGGGAGATAACCGTCGAAGAGCGGCTCGCTGTCTACGGGGGCGAAGGTCTCGGTATCGAATGCTGAGATCAGGATTCCAGGCACCCGGGGCTCAAATCCGGACGTGGCTCCACCTCCTGGAAGAAGAGAGGAAATTTGGTCGTGTGCTGTTTACCGCAACCGATCGCTTTGCGCATTCGTTTCCGCAGTGGGGTCGCTTCAAGGGAGGGCGCGCCCTCCGAGAAAAAGGATTTTAACCCGATATCCCTCAAGGGCGAACCCTCGCTTTCGCGGGGAGTCGCTGGAAGACTCTGTGTGGAACTGCCGGACCGGAATACGCCCGGTAGCCAGCGAGGCCTAGTAGTCGGGGGTTCCTCGCATCAGTCCCTGGAGATTCAGCCTCCAAGGGGCGTAGCGAATTGCAAGGGCCACACGAGCCTGTTCGGAACGGTTGGTGGCGGTCGCGTGCCAGAGTCGGCTGTCGTACGCAATGACGCTTCCAGCAGCGGCCGAAACCTGCACCTCTCCGGGACAAGGTCTCCTCGGATCCAGGGCAAGGTTGCCGGTCGGATTGTCGGGCTGCCGGTGACTTCCCGGGAGGATCCAGGTGATTCTTGATTAGGTACTACGAAGATTTCGAGATCGACTGTGTCGCCGAGTCGGCCGGAAGAACCATCCCAGAGGCTGATATCGTTCACTTCGCCGGAGTCTCGGGTGATCCCCGTCCACACTGGAGATACCGTCCGAGTCCGGGCGCGTGTTCTGGAGAAGTCGGTGAAGGATGAGGCTGGCGGCATGGTTATTTTTGAGAAGACTGTACTCAACCAGCTCGATCAGAACGTAATTGCTTACGTAGGAGGGTGTGTGAAAAGTCCAAAACCTCTTTGATTTAGGGGTCTCTTTACCCTTCCTACGACGGAGATCGTGGCTTACACGCGATCCTATGAAGTCGAAATTTCAAATCCGAAATCATGAATGACTTTTCACACACCCTCGTAGACAAGATGTCGTTCCGGAGTAGGCCATGATTCCGAAGCCCCGGTGCGAGCAGAATCTGGTAGGCTAGGCGAGATAGGGTCATGGTATCCAAGCCTGAAGAAGCCCGTCTGCTACTGGAAGAGGGAAACCGGTGTCACCAGGATGGCGACATCGATGCTGCGATCGAAAACTACAAGAAATCGATCGAGCTAGACCCCACGGCGGACGCCCACACCTTCCTGGGTTGGATGTACAGTTTCCAAGGCCGTCTCGAAGAGTCGATAGAGCAATGTCATATCGCTATCGAGCTGGATCCCGAGTTCGGTAACCCTTACAACGACATCGGAGTCTATCTGATGCAGCTTGACCGTTTGGACGAGGCCGAACCGTGGTTTCGTCGAGCCATGAAGGCCCAGCGCTATGAGCCCCGACAATTCCCTCACCTAAACCTGGGAAGAATTTATCTGGCCCGTAAGGAGTACGGAAAAGCGCTCGACGAGTTCCGCCGGGCCCTTCACCATGCCCCTGAAGACGCAGTCGCTGTAGCAGCCTTTCGGGATCTGGTTGGCAAGCTCAACTAGCACACTCGACTTCTAACCCTGCTGCGACGGCAGCTCGATTTCTCAAGCCTGGCGCGAAGAGTCTGCTTTGTCCTGACGCTTCTAGCACCCGCGTTCTCGACTCTGCCACCCCCTGCAAAGAGCAATCCTACTAAGTTAAACAGCGGGGATCCCCAAGACAAAAGGCACCCCTCGCCAGAAGTCCACAGGGCGGGTCGCCCAACTTGAGAAGGAACTCACTCGAGAAGCGGAGAAGGAACTCACTCGAGAAGGGGACAGGCTGTTCGGTGGAGAAGGAACTCACTCGAGAAGGGGACAGGCTGTTCGGTGAAAAGGAGATTGAGAAGGGGATTGAGAAAGGGACAGACTGTTCTGCGAAAAGGACCGGTGCAGGTCAGAATGTCTGCAGTCAGTCGCTCCGGCTTGCCATGCTGATAGTCCCGTCACCGGTTGCCCTGCTATGATTGACGAGGGCGTACGCGGACTGAGGTAGTCCAGTGCCCAAGACAGGGACTCGCGAAGAGGCCACCGATGTTGTTGTCAAGGACCCAACCTTGAGACTTCTCAATCGCTCAAAGATATTCGCGGCAATCAATGCTCTTCTCTTCTTGAGCTGCGGGACAAGTCCTCTCCTGGAACGAGGTGCACCTTACGGCATGGTCGACCGTGTCCAGTGGACCACGTCACAGATCGTGGGATCTCCTGATCCAGCGCTACCTTTTGAGCTTCGGCGTGTATTTCCACAGTTCACCTTTGAGAATCCTGTTTTTATCGCCCAGGATCCGTTGTCGGATCGGCTCCTGATTGCCGAGTATGGGGGCAGGATCTACAGCTTCATCGCTAGCGATCCTGTCGGAAAGAAGAACCTCTTTCTGGACATGAAACGCAGGATTTCAGCCTTTTCTTTCCATCCCCAATACCGCGACAACGGACAGGTCTTTGTCTTCAGCCCTACAGACCCCGCGCTCGAAGGTAAGGAGGAGCAAGAGGGTAAGCAGGTCGAGCAGATAAGCCGCATTTCACGATTTGAGCGCCAGCCCGGCAGCGATCCCCCGAGGCTGCGGCCGGAGTCGGAGACGATCATCATCGAATGGCCGGCGGGTGGCCATAACGGCGGCGAAGCCGTGATGGGCCCGGACGGCTATCTCTATGTTGCCACCGGCGACGGCACCGGCAGTTCCGACAAAGAAGACACCGGCCAGGACCTGGACGATCTGCTGGCGGTTATGATGCGGCTTGACGTGGATGATCCCGACCCGGGGCGGGGTTACTCGATACCTGAAGACAACCCTTTCGTAGGCGTGCCAGGTGCTCGAGAGGAGATCTGGGCCTACGGATTTCGCAACCCATGGCGGTTCAGCTTCGATCCCGTAACTGGACAGCCCTGGGTGGGTGATGTGGGGCAGGATCTGTGGGAGATGATCGAGCTGGTCAGCCCTGGCAGCAACCATGGTTGGAGCGTGATGGAGGGCTCCCACCTCTTCCATCCCAACACGAAACGAGGGCCTACGCCGATTGTCCCGCCTATCGTGGAGCATCACCACAGGGAATGCCGCTCGATCACCGGCGGCTACGTCTACGAGGGGGATAAGTTTCCCGAGCTGCAAGGCGCCTATCTTTACGGGGACTTCGAATACGGCAAGGTGTGGGGTCTCCGCTACGACCACGATAGAAAGGAGGTGGTCTGGCAACAGGAACTCGCCGACGCGTCAGTCAAGATCGTAAGTTTTGGGTTGGGACGCGGTGGATCGCTATACGCTGTCGATTACGAGAGTGGCGAGATCTACGAGCTGGAGCGCCGGCCGCCAGCTGAGAAGCAGCCATTCCCAAGCCAGCTGAGCCAGACGGGGCTGTTCGCTTCAGTGAAGGATCACCAGGTTGCTCCCGGTGTCATCTCCTACTCGGTCAACGTTCCCTTCTGGTCGGACGGAGCCGGCAAAGAGAGGTTTCTCGCGATGCCGGGGGAAACCCGAGTGGGGTTCGACGAAGACGCGGCCTGGGAGTTCGACGACGGCGCTGTGACGGTAAAATCGTTCACCCTGGAGACTCAAGCAGGCAACCCTGAGTCGCGCAGGTACATTGAGACCAGGATTGTCGTCAAGCTGGACGGGCGCTGGGTCGGATACACCTATGCCTGGAACGATGAGCAGACAGAGGCTGAGTTGGTCGAGGCCGAAGGCAGGGACCGTAAATACGTCGTTGAGGACCCGACCGTCCCTGGCGGCGAGCGGAGTCAGGTCTGGCACTCCCCTAGCCTCGATTTCCACGGCAGTACAAATGACGCCTTTCCGCTTCGAGCCCCCCGCCAGAATCCTTGATCGGCGCGACTTGCGCCTGCTGTGTTTCCACCTACGTTAGTAAATAGAAGTACCTATTTGGATAGAGAGGTAATCCTATACCTAAAACCTGATCAAGGGACGATCCCCACGCGAATGCTAGAAAAGTCTGGATATGAGGCAGAATAGAACCCTATCAAAGGCTGAGCATTTTCTGTCATTCATATCTAGTATAGTTATAGTTTGGAATACAGTAATCGGAATGGACTAACTAATGACACCCGACCGACCGCTCCGGAGGCCCAATTCTTCCTGGCCCCCGAATCGCCTCTGCAGCGCCAGTATGAGGCCTTGCGCTGCTTTTTCGTCGAAGGCTTGCCCTCGCAGCAGGTCGCCACTCGCTTCGGCTATTCCCCAGGAGCCTTCCGCGTCCTCTGTCATCAGTTTCGCCATGATCTCAGCAAGCGCGCCCGCTTCTTTCAGGCGATTCGCCGGGGGCCTCAAGCGGCGCCCGCCCGCGATCGGGTGCGGGAACGGGCCGTCGCCCTGCGCAAGCGAAACCTCTCGGTCTACGATATCCAACGCGAGTTGGCCGCCGCCGGCCATTCCATCAGCATCAATGCGTTATCGATCCTGCTGCGAGAGGAGGGCTTCGCCCGACTGCCCCGGCGTCGGGATGAGCAACGCCCCGCCACCCTCAAGCCCGAAGCAGCAGCCATCGCCGACGTGCGGCAGATCAATCTGGCCCCGCGCAGCTTTCGCACCCGGGTCGGCGGTCTGTTTCTGTTCGTCCCGCTGATGCGATCGATCGATCTCGGGGCGGTGCTGCAGCCCCCCCGCCTTCCCGGCTCCCAAATGATTCCCGCCGAGCAGGCCGTGCGCACCCTGCTGGCTCTGAAGCTGCTGGGCATCGAAAGAAAAAGTCATGTCATGGATCGGGTCTTTGACGAGGGCATCGCCCTTTTTGCCGGTCTCAATGTGGTGCCCAAGCGCTCCTACCTGGCCGCCTACAGCTCCCGGGTCGACCGACGCGCCAACCTGCGCCTCATGGGAGCCTGGTTTGAGCAGGTCCAAGCCGCCGGCCTGCCCCGGGGCTCTTCCTTCGATCTGGACTTTCACACCGTCCCCGCCAATAGCCAGCAGGAACCTTTGGACAAACACTATGTCTCTTCCCGCAGCCGCAGCCAAAAAGGCATCCTCGTTTTTTTGGCTCGGGACGCCACCGAGCGTGTCTTATGCTACGCCAATGCGGGTGTCCCCCGGGCCGATCGAGCCGACGAGGTGCAACGCTTCGTCCAGTTCTGGCACCAACACAGCGGTCAGCCTCCGGCCGAACTCGTCTTCGATTCCCAGTTGACCACCTATGCTCATCTGAACCGCCTCAACCAACAGGGCATTGGCTTTATCACCCTGCGCCGCCGCTCCCAAAAAATGCTGGGCCAGATCTGGAGCCGCCCCGCCTCCGCCTGGCACCGCATCACCTTACCCGCCCTGACTCGGATCTTTCGCACCCCCAAAGTCCTGGACCAGCGGATCGTCCTGAAACATTACGAAGGTCCCCTGCGCCAGCTCACCCTCATGGAACTCGGTCACGAAGAACCGACCGTCCTACTGACCAACCATCTGCGCCGCGCCCCCTCGACTCTGATCACCCGCTATGCCCAACGCATGCTCATCGAAAATGGCATCTCCGAAGCCATCCAGTTCTTTCACCTGGACGCGCTCTCTTCGATGGTGGGACTCAAAGTGGATTTTGACCTCCAGATCACCCTCATGGCCAGCTCCCTATATCGACTCATGGCCGAGAAGATTGGTCGCGAATATCAGCGGGCTCAAGCCAAAAAGATCTTCCGAAATCTCCTCGACGTCTCGGCCCGGGTCCAGATCCAAGAGCAGCAAGTCACCGTCCACCTCGATAAGCGCGCCCATAACCCCTACTTGGTCGCCTCGGGCCTGGGTGATGATCCCACGCCCATGCCTTGGTTTGGCGGCAAAACTCTGGTCCTTCGATTTGACTAACCGACTCAACGGCTACCCTTAAAAAATGTTAGTCCTTTCCAGTACCGTGGAAATCGAGGCTAGCCGAGAGGAGTGCATGTTCTGCCACTCGCGCGCGGCGGGGTTTGTCCTCGGACTCAACACTCGCCAGATGAACCGTGTCCACGAATACCCCGGTAAAACGGACAACCAACTGCGGACCCTGAATCACATCGGCCTCTTCCGCGATCCGCTGGAAAAAAGTCCAGCCGAGTACCCCGCGTTACCTGACCCATTTGCAAAAGAAGCCGATCTCGAGACGCGTGCCAAGGCTTACCTGCAGGTAAACTGCGCGATGTGTCATTCCGCCAGTGGAGGGGGAATTCCCGAATCGAGCTGAGTTTCAAAACACCCTTGGACGAAGCTCATCTGATCAACGAGCGCCCCATGCATGACACCCTGGGGCTGCTTGATCCCCGACTGGTGGTCCCGGGAGATCCGGATCGGTCTCTCCTCTACCGACGACTCACGAGGCGCGGCCTGAACCAGATGCCCCCCACGAGCACGAACCGGGTGGATGTGCGAGGTGCAGAGCTATTGTCGGAGTGGATCAGCCAGCTGAAAACAGAATCGGAACTGGCGTCGAATCGAGCGCACTGATTGCAGCGATCCGATTAACGCTTAGTCGTCCCTGTGGAGTTCCGAGATCTTTCTGATGGGCTCCTACGATCGAGAAGGGTACGATCGAGAAGGGGACAGACTGTTTTTCGATCTGTCCTGTCCCCGTCACTCCGCTTGGGATCGACCTGTCCGGCCGGGATCCGTTCAGATTCGACCTCCCTCAGCAGCGAACCGGTCCAGCTTGGACGAGACAGAAGTGATGCCAGAACCTTGTTCCGCACTTGGGGCGTGTGGCGGGACCAGGGCTCCAGCAGCAGCGAGGCAATCTCGGGATTGTTTTAGCTCGCCAGGGCTTCGATTGGCCGCCAATTGCAGGTCCTGAGGCTGCTGCGGATCGATGAGCGCCATTAGTTAGGGGTTCTTTGACCCGCTCGAAATCGTCGTGGTCGAGCAAACGGATCGCCGACAGGCGGTCTCTGGAACCCCCGCATCGATAGCTACTGAACGGGACCGATCTAGAAGCCCCTGGATCATCAGCGTCGCGGACGCCGGGATACCCCGCAGATCAGCGAGAGTCTTTTCGTTCATACCCAGGCCTTCGGCCAGCGAGGTGACGATCGCCAGCTGTGCTTCCTTTCGGTCCGCCAGGGACGAGTGAGTGGCAACTGCAAGCGTGAGCCGATTAAGCTCGGAGTCAAAACCACGCCCACCGACTACTCGGGCCAGCGGTGCCAGCCAATCCCCCGACAACGGCATCTCAGCGAATCCTTCGAGTTCCACCAGTCGGCTAAACAGACGGTCCGCGAACTCGGTGCTGGAACTCAGGACCGAGTTTCGGATCCAGCGATCCCCAGAGTCCGTCTTGGCAATTCGTACGAGGCTATTGATCACCCGCCGGTCTCTGCTCTCTCCCAGGGCCACATCCTCATCCCTCAAGGCTTTGAGCCCTTTGAGGGACCAGAGCGCGTGCATCCGGGCGAGGGGCTGGGAGCTCTCTCGCAAGAGGCGCCTTAGAAGGGGTGTCGCCGAGGCCTCCTGGCGTTCGTAGATCAGCCGGTGAGCGGTCTCCCGCCACCATCCGCCTGGGTGCTCCAGATGGGCTACCAGCTCCTGGACGTTGGCTTCACTCAGGCGGGGCACGGGCGGTACCTTGAAATCGGGCGGGGCCACTCGATAGATACGTCCCCAGTCTGAGCCTCTCATGAAATCCAGGTGCTTGACGACTCTCTTCGGAACATGTCCGTGCTCGATCAATTCTCGGCACATGTCCAGTACGTAGAGCGTGCCATCAGGAGCGTTGACAGAGTTGACAGGCCGGAACCAGTTGTCGCTGGAGCGAACGAATTCGACGTTTTCTCCATCGGCGCGCACCGACTTGAAGGTGACGCCATCGGGTTTGAGGAGACGACGGTGAAGCAGATTGGATGTATTTGCTCCAGCGAAGATGCTTCCCCGATAACTCTCCGGGTAGGCATGCCCCCGGTAGACCTGTACTCCCGACCAGGCCGCTGCATAGGCCTGATAGTTTCCTGTCGTGCCATCCTCGAGCCTGGTTTTTGTCGAAGGTAGCGGCCACTGGCTCTGTGACCAGGGGCTCATGAGCGACCAATTCCATACGGAAACCACCGGCCGTCTCGAACGTCTTTAAAGCGTCGGCTGGTTCCGTGGGAGGAATTGGCTTCAGGTATTCTTTGAGAGCCGCTTCATCTCGCGTGATATCCACGATCTGCGGTCCTTGGTTGCGTCGGCGGGGCCCTCACTGCAGGAGGGATGCAGGGCCAGACACAAGCAGGCTGTGAACTTCCGGATCAAGTCCCAGTTCTTCTCCATCATGGTTTCTCATCATCGTGTCCGAAAGCCGCTTTTTCAAGTTTCGGTCTTTTCCCGCTGGGTGAACCGAAAGCGCAAAGCCCCCCTGAAGGAGGTGCGCTCGGTCGGCCTCATCGGATACCGATCTCTTGCTGTCTTTTCTCGACCGCATCTTTCGCCTCTTGCAATCCCACCCCATGGAGCGCTCGAAAGACCTTGATTGCCTCTATCTTCTGACCCATATGAAGCAGACGGTCGACATCCGCTTCGGTCTCCTGTCCTGGCTGAGGAAAGACTCCTCTATCCCTCAACCGCTGCACTCTTTGCTGGTACCGTGAGACCAGGAGCCAACCGCCAGCCAAGAGCAGCCCGATGACGATAAGTATCTCGTAGGCCACTGAACTCCTCCTTTAACTGAAACTTAGTTCTCGGGTACAAACCCGATGAGTAAAGGATGAAGAGAGCTTAGTTTTAGGGTCTGACGGTTCTACTCTGGGATCTAATGAGGCTATGATCACCCGATGGAGCATCTCGAATGAACGGAGGAGCGAATTGAGGTCGAGCATCAATCAGACTCCCGGAGCTCGCGCGATTCCTTGTCAGCGGCACCTGTTTGACATCCCGGAAGACGTAGCCTATCTGAATTGCGCTTATATTTCTCCCCTCTTGAATGAGGTCCGCGAAGCCGGACTGGCGGGGACCAGGCGAAAGAGCCGTCCCTGGGAGATTCAGCCACCGGATTTCTTCACCGAAGCCGAGATAGCCCGGCAGCTGTTCGGCGAGTTGATTCATGCGAGTAAAGACGATATCGCTCTGATCCCGGCAGCCAGCTACGGTATCGCCACCGCAGCGCGCAATCTACCGCTGCAGGCGGGCCAGAGCATCCTGCTACTGCAGCAACAGTTTCCTTCCAACGTCTACTCCTGGAGGGAACTCGCGAAGGAGCAGGAGGCCACCATCATGACCTTGCCGCGTCCTGCAGATGACGATTGGACCCGTGCCATCCTGGAGGCCCTTGATGGGCGGGTAGCAATCGCCGCGCTGCCCCACGTCCACTGGACCGATGGCGCCATGATCAACCTGGAGCGAGTCGCTGCCCGCTGCCGCGAGGTCGATGCTGCCTTGATTGTGGATGGGACGCAATCCGTGGGTGCGTTGCCTTTCGATGTCGAGGCGGTGAAGCCTGACTTTCTGGCAGTAGCTTCCTACAAGTGGCTGTTGGGCCCTTACGCGGCAGGCTTTCTCTATATCGCTCCCAAATGGCAGCAGTCAGCGCCCCTGGAACACAACTGGATCGACCGTGAAGGCAGCGAGGACTTTGCCAATCTAGTGAACTATCGCGATACCTACCAACCCGGCGCACGCCGATTCGACGTCGGCGAACGTGGCAACATTCATCTGCTGCCGATGGTCAATGCCGGCCTGCGCCGACTTCTGGCCTGGGGTATTGACGATGTTCAGACGACGATTCGCGCTCGCACCAACCGAATCGCAGAGCGGGCGGCTGAGTTGGGAATTGGCACCTTGCCACCAGAGCAGAGGGCAGGGCACTATCTTGGGCTGCGTTTTACCGCCGGTGTCCCCGAGGGTCTGGCCCAACGACTCGCGAGGGAACAGGTCTATGTCAGTGTCCGGGGTCGTAACGCAGTGAGGGTTACACCTCACCTATGGGTCAGCGATGAGGACGAGGACCGATTCTTCGAAGTTCTTACCGCCGCCATGGATGAGTCTCAGGCGGGTTGAAGCTGCTATCAATCCTGGTTGAAAACGTCGCGATCGAGGAACAGCCAAGGATAGTGCGAAGATGAGGTGTCAGAAGGTAACTTTGATTTTGTGTAAGCCCTCAGGTTGGAGGAGGAGAACCCCGTGAGCACGCTGATTGGACAGCCCAGGGAGGCCCTAGATACACCGGTTCTGCTGGTTGATCTTGACATACTGCAGCGGAATATCGATCGGATGTCGAGGATCATTATTAAGGAGGCGGGAGTCGGCTGGCGCCCTCATACCAAGGCCATGAAGACGCCTGCGCTGGCAAAGCTGTGTCTGGAGGCAGGAGCGCACGGTATCACCTGCGCCAAACTTGGCGAAGCGGAAATCATGGCAGCCGCTGGGATTTCGGACATCCTCGTAGCGAATCAGATTGTGGGGGCGACGAAGATCGAACGCTTGGTGAACGTCTGTGCACAAGCGGATGTGATGGTTTGTGTCGACGATATAGAGAACGTCAAGGCGATCGACGAAGCTGCCGGGACGAAGGGCGTCCGCCCCCGCGTCCTGATCGAAGTGAATGTCGGTATGGAGCGGGCTGGTTTGCCGCCAGGCGCGCCTACGCTAGCACTCGCGGAGGAGATCGCCCGGCTGCAGAACATTCGTTTCACCGGCCTGCAAACCTGGGAATCTCACGTTCTTTCTGTCGCTGATGTCGCGGAGAAGAAACGTATGGTCACCGAATCCCTGGGTAAGCTGACCGAGACCGCAGAATCGATTCGGAAGGCCGGCATCCCCGTCGAGATCATCAGCTGTGGCGGCACGGGTACGTACTGGATCAGTGCGTTTGTGCCCGGGATCACCGAAATCGAGGCTGGGGGTGGCGTCTACTGCGACGTGGCCTACCGCCACGGGTACGGCGTGGACCACGAGTATGCGCTGACACTCTTGTCTACGGTCACCAGCCGGCCCACCGCGACTCGTATCATCTGCGATTCCGGCTTCAAGACGTTGAGCGGTCATCATAGCAACCCACAGCCGCTCGGTTGTGGCGAAGTCGATACGTTTGTGCTCTCGGCCGAGCACGGTATTATCACACTCCACCAGCCCAACGAATCACCCCGAGCCGGCGACAAGATAGAAATCATTCCGGGCTACTCGGATTCCACGGTATTCCTCCACGATGTCCTTTACGGCACCCGCGCCGGCCGCGTAGAAGCGGTGTGGCCCCTCGTGGGCCGAGGCAAGCTCCAGTAGACGGAGCTCAGGAAGTCGGCTCCCCAGCTCAGAAAAAACAGTCCGTCCCTTTCTCGGCCTCCCCCTCATTCGCCTTCCTCCCCAGCCGAGAAAAACAGTCTGTCCCCTTCTCGGATATGTCCCCTTCTCGGATACCCTTCTCGGATACTCGGTCTCTCGGATTCTCTGCCGCCGTGGAAAAACAGCCTGTCCCTTTCTCCGAGCCCCTCTTTCCTCGCCGGAGCCGTCCCTCCAGCCCAGAAAAACAGTCTGTCCCTTTCTCGGACTTGCTTTCTCGGACTTGTCTTTCTCGGACTTGAGGCTTATCGGCTATCGGTCCGGGGCCGGCAAGGTATTTCCAGCCTCTTGTCTTCGGCGCTTTGCGGTTTGGGATTCAGCTGTTATCGCTATCGCGGAGATCTAGCTCGAATGGGCCGAAGTGATCAGTACGCAAGACCCGCTTCTTCGAGCAGGGCTTGGGCCTCGTCTACGTTTCTCTTCAGAGCCTTACGGGGGTCTTCTTCTCCCTGATATTCAATCAGGAGGTTGCCTTGGTAGTTGTGCTGCCGCAGCTTCTCCAACATCGCTGGGAGGTCGATGATTCCTTCCGACAGGTCCACTCCCCGATAGCTCTGTCCCTGGTCGTCAGTCTGGACCCGGTGCCAGCGCTCTCCCTCCTTGACCGGCAGGATGTTCTTTAGATGCACATGTGCAAGATAGGGCAGCGTCTCTTGCAGAGACTGGAGAGGGTCCTCTCCTGCGAAAAGAGTCGGAGCCGGATCGAATATCAGGCGATAATGGGGAGAGTCGACTTGGCTGCAGATGGTCCGGCATTGGGAGCTCTGCCCCATGAGCGGACGGGTCGGCGCGTAATCGATATTCTCCGACACCAGCGTCAGGCCCGCTGCTCCCGCGTGCTCGGCGGATCGCGACAAACCCTCTATCACCCACTTGCACTGCTCGTCTAGAGAATGTCCCTTTTTAGCGATTCCTGGGACAATCATTCCCAGTTCGGCGCCCATGGCTACGCATCGGTCGATCATGCTCCGGGCTTGATCGACCGAGCTCGTACGCTGCTCGGGTGGCAGCGCGAGGTCGCAGAAGAAGATGTAGGTCCGGATTGGGAGCCCAGCGTCCTCCGCCAGCCTCATCATGTACTCGGGCTCGCAGTCTTCCCAGTAAGAATGCATCAACTCCAGGCCACCGACCCCGAGCCGCCCACAGTAGGCAATCGCTTCTTCACGGGTCAGGAAACCAGGGGTTGGACGGTCGTGAACATTGTGCTCCAGCAGCGCCCAGTCCAGGTTGTAGTCCACCACGTTCAGGCGGTTGCTTATGGCGTTCATCCGTCGCGCTTGCGGTCCGCAGAGAAATCGAAATCCGATTGGTCAGGTGAGCGACCTTGAAGGGTCCAGCCGCCGTCCACGTACAGCAACTGACCAGTCACCATGCGGGCCGCATCGCTGGCCAGAAAAACCGTGGGGCCGACGTAATCCTGGGGGACGGCCACTCGCCCGGCCGGCGTCACTGCTCCCCATTTCTGGTCAAAGTCAGGGTCATAGGCCACATTGCGCTCATTACTGGTGGCGTGCGGTGCCACCGCGTTTACCCTCACTTGGGGCGCCAGCTCCAGTGCTAGCTGTCGAGTCATCGCTTCCAGACCTCCTTTGGCCATGGTATAGGCGCCGTGGAAGAACATAATCCCACGCACGGCAATTGAGCTTATATTGACGATGGACCCACCCCCCTGTTCCCTCATCCTGCGGGCCGCGGCAATCGAGCCGAAGAAGGGCCCCCGCAGGACGGTATCGACGATGTCGTCGAAGTCTGCTTCCGTGACCTCGTCGATGGGACCGAAACGGGTGCGGGCAGCGTTGTTGATCAGGACATCCAGCTGTCCGAAGCGCTCACATACCCGGTCGATCACCTCTTCGAACTCCGCCTTTGAACCGATGTCGACGGAAAACGGCACTGCGGTTCCGCCTGATTCACTAATGGTCCGGCAGGTCTGTTCCGCTCCCGCTGTATCGTGTTTGTAGATTGCGGCGATCCGGGCTCCGTCCTGGGCCAGACCAATGGCCAATGCCTGGCCGATCCCCTTACTGGCACCGGTGACCAGTGCAACCTTGCCTTTCAA
The DNA here is from genome assembly GCA_965218775.1 of Acidobacteriota bacterium. GTDB lineage: Bacteria > Acidobacteriota > UBA6911 > RPQK01 > JAJDTT01 > CAUZIZ01. The sequence continues at coordinate 1,271,767 of CBDCLS010000004.1, forward strand.
TTGTTCTTCCATCTTTATTGCCTCTGGGGTACGTCCTAGAGCGAAACGCCGACAGCGTTGCTGACCTGTTTAATATGGGCTGCCGCCTCGTCGAAGTCGGACTCGGTTTGAAGGTGCTCCAAGATCAGCGGAAGATCGCTCCCGATACTCTCCGCACGACGCAGAAAAGTGGCATAGTCGAGGATCCCACGGCCTGGAAGCACTTCCTCGATAGCGACCGTCCGGGCGTCCAGGCTCCAGTGGACATCCTTGGCGTGACAGGAAAGGATCCGACTACCCAAGAGGTCGAAGCAGCGGTTGATCATTCCGCTGGTGTCGTAATAGGTGTGTGGGTTCGTCACCAGATTGGCTGGGTCCAGATGGACGCCCAGTCCGGGTCGATCGATAGCTGCGATCAGGTCGAGATAGACCTGGGGGTCGTCGAGCAGGGTCCATGGACAAATTTCCAGGGTCAACTTGCTGCGAGTGGGTCGGACCTGGTCGAGCACCTCGCGTACCCAATCCACCACCTCGTCGAAGGCCCGTTCAGAGAAATTCTCGGGGTGGTGCCCGACGTGGGAGTCCCACTGGTCTGTTTCGCAGTAAGATCCCACGACTGTAGGGCAGCAGATGGCTCCGACTTCGTCCGCTAGAGCCAGGATTCTCTTGATTGAAGCGATGTTCTGGCTTCGTTGCTCCGGCTCGTGGTGCAGCGGGTTGACCCAGACAGCGATCTCAGCGAGCAAGATATCGGCCTGGTCAAGAGCGTTGGCAATGTCTCGGACGGTTGTAGGCTGGTCCAGAACTGCCAAGGGCATGGCGGCGGCGCGGTAGCCTTTCTTACGGCACTCGGTAACCAGAGCATCCGGATCCGGGGTGTTCAGGTAGTCATCGATCGTTGCGCCCAAGCGCATGGGTTGTCGTCCTTTTTCCGCGGTCAACCCGCAACCAGGCGAAGCTCAGGCCAGGATCTGCTGGATGGGCTTGCCGAAGTCCAGATCCAGGCGCTTGTGCCCGGGGACCTCCAGTCTACGCGGATCCAGACCGAGTTGATGCAGGACGGTGGCGTGGATATCCGTCACGTAGTGCCGATCCTCTATGGCGTGAAAACCTAGCTCGTCGGTAGCTCCGTGGACGGTGCCACCCTGGATCCCACCGCCCGCCATCCAGATCGAGAAGGCGTAGGGATGATGATCGCGGCCGCCCCGTTCCCCCTCGACTCCGGGGGAGCGGCCGAACTCAGTGCCCCAGACCACTACCGTTTCCTCCAGTAAACCCCGCTGCTTCAGGTCTTTGATTAGCCCTGCGATCGGCAGGTCTACCTGAGCGCAAAGCTTGGTATGGTTCTCTTGCAGATTGGAATGAGCATCCCACTGGCCAGCCCCTCCGGCTCCGTGAAACACCTGGACGAAGCGTACTCCCCGCTCTACCAGACGGCGGGCCGTTAGGCAGAGTTCTCCGAAGTCTCGGGTGTGGTCCTGGTCTAACCCGTAGAGCTTATGAGTGCCTTCCCCTTCTTGTGCGAATCCCAAAGCCTCGGGGATCGAGGTCTGCATCCGGAAGGCAAGCTCATACGACTGGATGCGGGCCCGAAGCTCGCGATCTTCAGGATACTCGACCTGGGCCAGGTGGTTGAGGCGCTGCAGTAACCGGAACTCGTTCTCCTGCTCTTCCCGGTAGACATCCTGACCTGGTTGACCGAAGGGCAGGGGATTGGGGCCGTCCGATTGTAGCGGGATACCGCTGTGCTCGGGACCCAGATAATCCGCCCCATAGACCCCTGGTCCCCCGCAGCAGGAGGAGGTAGCCTCCCCCAGGACCACGAAAGAGGGGAGGTTATCGTTGAGGGAGCCCAGTCCGTAGTGGACCCAGCCACCGATGGATGGGAAGAAGCCCTGATTGATGTGGCGACCAGTGTGGAACTGCAGTTGAGCCGCGTGATCGTTGTCGGTCGTCCACATGGAGCGGACAACGGCAAGATCGTCGACACAGCTGCTTAGATGGGGCCACCAGTCCGTGACCTCGACACCTGCCTCACCCCGCCTGGTATAGCCCACCTGCATGGGAAAGAGCTGATGCTTTATCTGGTGGGTGCTTTCAGGAAAGAAGGAAACGAAGTTTTCGACGTAGGGTGATTCCAGTACGTCCCTATGGGGGGTTTCACTGATCTGCATCCCTGCGTACTTGCTCAGTTCCGGTTTGGGATCGAAGCTTTCGAGGTGGCTCACGCCTCCCTGCATGAAGAGCCAGATCACGTTCTTGGCCTTGGGCGTAAAGTGAGGTTGGCCGTCTGGCAGGCTCCACCCTGTCGATCGTCCGCTGCGGGCAATACCATCCCTCTGCAGCATGGCTCTAAGGGCCAGACCCGTAAATCCCATGCCACAATCGGCCAGGAAGGTGCGGCGCCGAACCCTTCCACAGCCGGTAGTCCCGTCGGTCTTCATTGCTCTCTTCATCCCATACCTCACTAGCGCACCGTGACAAAGTCATTGTGGTTGAACAGGACGTGGACCAGGCTCTCTCTGGCTCTCAGATCAGGCTCCTCCGCAGGTGCTACCTCAGCAGCTCCGGTTCCCTCGAACCGGGTAAGGTCGGCGGGATTGCGAAGAAGATTCTCCTGTTCTTTCAGGAATCTCCAGCTGGCTTCATGCTCTTCGTTCGAGGGCAGCCGTCCCAGGACTCTCTGGAAGGCTTCCTCGATGAAACGGGCTTCGTGCCCTTCTCCCCCTGTCAGCCGGTCGATATCGCGGCCGAGCAGGCGGGCCAGGGTCAGCGACAACTCGCTGTTGGCCAGAGCCAGAGCCTGTTGGGGCACAATACTCTGAGAGCGTCGGTAGCACTGGGTGGGGTCGGCAGCATCGAAAAGCTTCAGAAACGTGGACTGAGTGTGTGGCGTATGTTGGAAGTAGAGGCTGCGGCGGTAGGAGTCCTGGGCCTTGTCGGCAGGGATAGTGGGTCCTCCCAGCGTGGAGTCGAGTTGTCCGGCAACCTGCAGCAGACTGTCCCGAACCGCTTCGGCCTCGAGGCGATGAGGTCTCCTGCGCCAGTAGTATCGATTGTCGGGATCCTTGGCACGGTTCGAACTCGCCGAATCGCCGAACCCGGACTGCATCTGATAGGTATTGCTGGTGACCATGAGACGGTGGATCGCCTTCATGCTCCAGTTTCTCTCCATGAGCTCGACGGCCAGCCAGTCCAACAGCTCGGGATGGGTGGGTGGCTCCCCATTCAAACCTAGATCGGTCACCGTTGGGATCAGATCCTGGCTAAAGTGCCGGGACCACATGTGAGCGACCGCCACCCGGGCGGTGAGTGGGTTCTTCGGGTTGGCCATCCAGCGGGCCAGGGCCAGGCGACGGCCGCTGCTGGTCCGGGGATAAAGCTTCCCCAACGGAGTGTAGCTCTTGGTTGCCTGCCCTAGAGAAGCCTCGGCCGCCTTCACTTCCTTGCGCACACGAGCGACCTTTCTCTCCAACCTCCTCTTGTCCTCCTCCTGATCAGGCTGGGGAGCCTCAAGAGCCGAAGTCAGCTTCTGTCGTGCCTTCAGAAGATTCGCCTCTGCTCTGAGCAACGAGGCCCGGCGCTCCAATCTGCGTGCCTCCTCGGCCAGGGAATCCGCCTCTGGATCTGGAGGCTCCGAGAATCTCCCCTGGTCTGCGGCCAGTCGAGCTCCCAGGGCGGGCAGCTGGGCGCGGGCCCAGGCCAGTTCTTTGAGGGCCAGCTCCTCGGCTTCCCGTGCTCGGCGAAGCACCACGGTCGGTGGCTCCTCCGGAAGCTGATTGATCCAGCTGGAGATGAAGGAAATCTGCTCTGGGGTCAGAGGCGCGGTGTCCAAGGGCATCCTCGGCTGCTTTTCCCCCCTCAGGTAGACAATCAGGGGACTCTCGGCACCCATCTTCGGTATGACGGCAGGGCCGTTTTTCTCGCCTCCCTCCAGGATCGAGTCCAGGTGGTCGAGTGCCAGTCCGCTCACCGCTTTCCGGGAATCGTGACAGGTCAGACATCTGGCCTCGAATATGGGAAGAATCTGGCGCTTGAAATCGATCTCGGAGGCAGAACGAGCCTCTGCTACCGCTGGGGCAGACTCAACCCGTTGCTGGGCGCGTCTCAGGGTGTTGCGGGCTTCCTGCCAGGCTTTCTCGATCTTCTCGATTTCCAGGCGCGCTTGGGTCAACAGGTCCTCGCCGACGAATCGCCTCAGGGCCGGATAGGAGGACTCCAAGGGGAGATTGACTTCACGGACGTCCAGGTCGGATCTTCCTAGAACGGTGGGAACACCCGGGTCAAGAGGACGCTTCTTATCGGGTCGGTTCTCGTCACCTCCCAGAAACTTGAAGGTCTGCGCATAGATTTCAGGGATGGTGCCGACGGGTTTCCTGGGTTCGGCGTCATAGGTGCGGGGAAGCCCATCCTTCATCGTGTCGGTCTGCCCTGCGACGCGGTCGGTTCTAATGTCGTAAGGCTCGAAGAAGGCCCGGAATCGGTAGTACTCTTCCTGGGTAACGGAATCGTACTTGTGATCGTGGCAGCGAGCGCATTTGAGGGTGATCCCCAGGAATGCCGAAGCCGTGTGGTCCACCGCGTCCTGGAGCCAGACGTTGCGATTGAAGATATAGCGGCTTCGGACCAGGTAGCCGGTGGCTGGTAGGACTGAGGGGTCGTCGGAAGCCACCTCGTCCGCAGCCAGCATCTCAACGATCATCCGGTCGTAGCCTTTGTCCTGGTTCAAGGACTCGATGATCCAATCGCGCCAGCGCCAGATGTGCCTTTGGCTGTACCGTACCGCAGTCTTGTAGCCGTACCAGTCGCTGTACCGCCAGACATCCATCCAGTGACGTCCCCAGCGCTCCCCGTATTGGGGGCTGGAGAGCAGGTCTTCCACCGTCTCCTCATAGGCATCCGAAGAGGTATCTTCAAGAAAGGAACGCAGCTGCTCCGGCGTTGGTGGAAGGCCGATCAGATCGAGGTAGATGCGACGCAGCAGGACCCGCCTTTTGGCCCGGGGCAGCGGTTCGAGGCCCAACCGGCCTCGATCAGCCGCAATGAAGGCGTCGATGGGATTGCGAACCCAGCCTGGTTCCTTCACCTTCGGCACCTTTGGCCGTTGGGGAGGATCGTAGGCCCAATGCTCTTGGCCGGAATCGGACGATACGGATTCCTCCGCTGTCTTGTCGTCGGTCCGCGAATCGGAGCCGGAAGGCTGAGATTGCCGGTCCAATCCCGCGGAGCCACCGGCGGAGGCCTCCTCAGGGCCGGGCTCTCCAAGCGGCGCCCCCACCCGGATCCAGAAAGCGAGAAGGGCGATCATCTCCCTGGGCAGCTTGGCCGAGAGGAAGGGCATGTGGGGCTCCAGCTGGTGAGCCACGTGCAAGTAGAGGCGACTCTCCTCGACCTTGCCGGGAACGACGATGACGCCACGACTGCCACCTTTCAAGATCCCCTCGTTGGTAGAGAGGTCCAGGCCTGATTGCCTTGATTGACTGTTGTGGCATCCCTGACAGCGATCCCTCAGGAGCGGCCGTATCTGCTCGACGAAAAGTCTCCTGCCCTCTGCCCGGATGACTTGGGGGGTCGGCACCGGAGCTTCGCTACGGGTTCTTCCGGCAGCTTCCGTCGAGCCGGCCCACGACCCTGATGACAGCAGCAACGGCATCGTGATAGAGAACCAGAAGCCCTTTTTTATCAAGGAGATCGCCTCTTAAAGGAGGTTTTTGAAAAGCACCGGATGATCAATTCTCTGACCTGGGACAGTCGCTGTCAAGCTGCTCCAGGGACGGATTCAGTTCAGGCGTGGTATGGTGGGCGTGACCACGTGAGACAGGGACGGAGCGTTCTCGCAGTCATTCCGAGAAAGAGACGGGGCATTTTAGTTTTTTCGACCCTTTGGCCGGTGGTCGACCTGCTCGTTTGTTGGGCATCGGTACATTCAAGGAGTCTCCTAGATGGTGTTGGTAACAGGTGTCCCAGGATGGCTGGGAAGCCGTTTCGTCGAGATCTTGTGCCAGAGGATGAACGATGAAACCTCGGACCGGCTGCGTCGAATTAGGTGTCTGGTGTTGCCGGAAATGGCGACTGATGACTTGGCCGGCCTGCCTGTCGAGATTGTCGCCGGCGACGTTCGTGATGCCGCCGTGCTACCGGAGACTCTAAGAGGGGTTGAGACGGTTTTCCACCTGGCTGGTGTCATTCATGCTGGGCGGGTCCGGGAACTCTACGATATCAATACCGAGGGCACCAGGAACTTGATCTCGGCGGCAGCCGGGGCTGGTGTGAAGCGGTTCGTATACATCAGCAGCAATTCTGCCGCAGGGCACAATACCAACTGGGGAAGGCCGATGACCGAAGAGGATCCGGACCAACCCTATAAGCACTACGGAAGAAGCAAACATCAAGCCGAGCAAATTATCTCCGAGTACTTCGAGGAAGGTGCCATCGAAACCGTCATTCTGCGACCCTGCTGGTATTACGGGACCAGACAGCCAGAGAGACAGACGCGCTTCTTCCGAATGATCAAGTCGGGGAGGCCCATCTTTTTCGGCGACGGTTCAAATGAACGCAGCATGGCCTACATCGACAACGTGGTGGAAGCACTACTGTTGGCAGAGTCGTGTGAGCACGCCAACGGGCAGATGTACTGGATAGCCGACGAGCGTCCCTATCCGATGCTTGAAATCTACGGCACCGTAGCCGATCTTCTGGGAGTAGATTTGAGGCCTCGGTTTCTGCCTGGCTTCAGTTCAACCTGCTGCGAGTGGGTCGACACGATCCTACAGGCTGGCGGCCTCTATTCGACCAATTTCCACGTGGCCGGCGAAATGGCCAAGGACATTTCCTGCAGCGTCGAGAAGGCCAAAAGGGAACTCGGCTATGCTCCCAGGATCGGGTTGGAAGAGGGGATGAAGAACTCGATCGAATGGTGCCGTAACAACGGAATAGCGATCTAGGTTGGGGCATGATTCTGGTCACGGGGGGCTCAGGTTTCTTCGGAATTCACCTGACCAGAAGACTGCTCGCAGCAGGACTAAAGGTCCGGATCCTGGACACCGCTGAGATCGAAGACGACGAAATCGAAGGCGCAGTGGAGTTTGTTCGAGCGGATGTCAGGGATGCTCGAGCGGTTGCCGAGGCCTGCCAAGAGGTGGAAGTCGTATTTCACAACGCGGCCCTGGTCCCGCTGGCCAGGGCAGGGAAGGGTTACTGGGATACCAACGTGGCCGGGACCAACAATGTCCTGGATGCCTGTCGGCAGGCGCAGGTGCGCAAAGTAGTAAACATCTCGACGAGTTCGGTCTACGGTGTTCCCAGCAAGCTTCCAGTCGACGAGGGCACGGCGCTGACCCCTTTGGGGCGGTACGGAGAATCGAAGTACCGGGCCGAGCAATTGTGCCAGACCTACAAGCAGAAGGGCATGGATATCTCAATAATTCGACCCAGGACGATTCTGGGTCCTGGCCGGCTGGGGATTCTACAAGTCCTCTTCGAGTGGGTGCGGAGAGGAAGAAGATTCTACATCATCGGTTCTGGGGACAATCGCTTTCAACTGGTAAGTGCCCGTGATCTGGCGGATGCCTGCTATCTGGCGAGCTCCAAGGAATGTTTCCAGGAGGACTTCAATATTGGTGCGGAGCAGTTTGCTACGTTGCGAAATGACCTGGAGGGCCTGGCCAAACATGCCGCTACGGGAACCCGAATAGTCTCAATCCATCCCGGAATCGCGAGACCGTGCCTGAAAGTGGTGGATTGGCTTCGACTCTCCCCGTTCGTCGATTACCACTACCATATCCTGGACCGGGATGTTTATTTCGATGTCACCAAGGCCAAGCGAGTGCTGGGTTGGATGCCCGCAGACAGCAATCTAGGGATGCTGACTGAAACCTATGATTGGTATCTGGGGAGTTATCGGGAATTGGATTCCCGAACCGGACGTACGCACCGGAGGTCGGTGAAACAGGGCTTCTTACTGAAATTGTTGGGACGATATTCGGGCCGGCAGAACTAGTACGCTGTAACACAGATTATGACGGATTTGCAGATGGGGATTGTGAGGCGAGATCAAGGCAGAAGGAGGAAGACGCTGCCTGGTCATCTTCGACGACGACGAACGCAGAGATCGTCCACAACCCCCATCTGCCCTACGGGTGGCGACGGGAGGGGCCGATATCTTTGTCGCTCCTCCTCCACTATGGCAAAACATGGCGTTCGTCGTCGCTTCGCGATCTCGACCCGTCGCGCTCGCCACAAATCCGTCATAATGTGTGTTACAGCGTACTAGTACCACAATGCGTGTCAGCATCATAGGCGGAGGCATCACCGGCCTGGTGATTGGCTACCGCCTTTCCCACCAGGGTTTCAAGATAGATCTTTTTGAACGCGAGGATGAGTTGGGAGGGCTGGCGGGCCCAGTTGGAATCAGTGGAGGATTTGTCGAAAAGGCCTATCATCTGACCTTCAAGGGAGACCTCAACACCCTGGAGCTGATCGAACGGCTGGGGCTGCGCGATCGATTCCACTGGAGGCAAGCCAAACTCGGCATTTTCCACCAGGACCGGATCCACGGCTTCTCGGGAATTGGGGACCTATTGCGCTTCACGCCGCTCAGCTTTCTGAGCCGACTCCGGATGGGAGCCCTGGTGTTCTACCTCTCCAAGATTCGGGACTGGAAGACGCTGGATTCGAAAGCTTTCGCCGCCTGGGCCCGTCGCATCGCAGGAGACCAAGTCTACGAAGCGATGTGGGAGCCGCTCTTGGAAAAGAAGTTTCAGGAGCGAAAGGAACAAATCCCGGTAGCCTGGATGTGGGGCAAGACGCACCGCCGAGCGAACTCTCGCTCGAACTTCAAGCAGGAGGAGTTCGGTTTCCTTGAGGGCAGCTTCAGGACCCTGTACCACCGGTTGGCTGAGGAGATCGTTCAGCGGGGAGGAGACGTACACAGAGGGGTTCCGGTCACCGGGGTCCACTTCTCGGACGAGCGAGTCGAGGGAATCGAGTATGCCGGAGGGAGTCTCGATACCGACGTACTGGTTTCGGCAGTACCCTATCCCTTGTTCTGGAATCTGGTTGCGGGTGCCAAGGACCAGGTGAGGCACAAGCTCCCCGCCATTCCCCGACTCGAGTATCTTGGGGCCATCTGCTTGATCGTGAGCTTGAAGCAGAGCCTGAGCGATATATTGTGGTTGAATGTCAACGATCCCGATATACCTTTCGTAGTTGTGATCGAGATCAGCAATCTAATCGGTAGGGCTCAGTTTGGGGGCAACAGCGTCGTTTATCTTGCCAGCTATCTTCCCAGCGATTCCGAGATGTTGGGTGCTGCTCCGGAGTCCATTTTCGAGACCTACAGCCGCAGCTTGAAGAAGATCTTTCCCCGCTACGACACGAGTCAGGTGACCGAGTACCGTGTGGAGAGGCATCCCTTCGCGGATCCCATCCCCACTTTGAACTATTCACAGCAGCTGCCTCCGCTACAAACGTCGATCGAAAACCTTTATTTGAGCGACTTCACGAGGGTCTACCCGTATGACAAAGGCAGCGACAAATCGATCGAGATAGCCAACCGGATATCGGCACTGATCGCCTCCTGAACGGATCCAGCGCGGCTGGAGGTGAAACCGAACCGCACAACTACAGCTTGCTCGACCGTTATGTCCGCTTGATTTCGTCCGCTAGCAGACCTACTTCCGTCGGGTCCCAACGGATCAGGGGGAGCGAGTTGGAAGGACCGAAAGTCAGTCTTCTGGCGACTTATGGAGCAGCAGCGGGCGGGCATGGAGATTCGTCTTTCAGGCACCCGTCCTCTCTTGGCATCGGACTACGACGGAAATCTAGTCGTCACGGACACCGACAATCACCGTATCGTCAAGCTGGGCCCAGACGGCAGCCGTGTCTGGGCGGTCGGAGGACAGGGGGGAAGGCTTCGATCAGCTGATAGCACTAGGCCCTGCTATCTGAGACAGGAGATACCGTTATGGGAGTGTACGAGGAGCTGGGTGTCAGGACTCGAATCAACGCTGCTGCTAACGGGACGTCAATCGGCGGCTCGATCATGTTGTCGGAAGTCGTCGACGCCATGCAGGATGCCGGCCGGTCCTACGTCAGTATCCCCGAACTTCTGGAAAAGGCGGGGAATCGGATCGCGGAGCTGGTTGAGGTCGAAGCCTGCTACATCACCAACGGTGCCGCGGCCGGAGTGGTCCTCTCGGTGGCTGCGTGCATGACGGGAAAAAGTGAGGCTCGGGCCCACCAGCTGCCCGGTACCATGGGGATGAAGGACGAGGTGGTCGTCCATAAGGATGCAGATCAACTTCTACGAGTTGATGGTTCGTCTGGCTGGGGCAAAGATCGTGGAGGTCGGTTTGGCAAATCGGGTGTATCCCTGGCACCTGGAAGCAACCTTGAATCAACAGACCGCTGCAATTGTCCATTTTCCCGCTTACTCTCCTCCTACAGATCTTCCCGTCGATCAGGTGATCGAGATTGCTCATGAAAAAGGTGTTCCCGTGATTGTCGATGCGGCAGCCGAGTTTCCTCCTTTCTCAGTCCTGAGTCGCTTTTGGAAAATGGGCGCCGACCTCACGGTCTTCAGCGGTGGTAAGGGCCTTAGAGGTCCCCAATCCTCCGGCCTGATTTTAGGTCGCAGGGACCTGGTCGAGGCCTGTGCGGTCAACGCCAGCCCCAACCACGGCGTGGGACGTCCGATGAAGTTGGGCAAGGAGGAGATCGTCGGTCTCCTGACCGCGGTAGAGCTGTGGTCGAGCTCCGGGTCTCGCAGGTGTTGAGACGCTAAGCGCCGTCAGGATTGCGGGTGTGAGCTCAGTTCGTAAGAGGCGAGGGTTCGTGACGTGTGGCCCAGGTCAGTCCCCGGATCCGGTCGGGATCACGATTGGGAAAGACGAAGCTCAACAGCCAGGCCGTCCCCAGGCTGGCCAGGGTAGAGGAGGGGATGATCCAGGTGAATCCCATGCCCTGGCTTACTAACCTCTCCGTGAACTCCAACCCTAACCCGGATTTCTCAAGGATAAGAAAAAGCAGTCAGCTCAATGTGGTATAAAGTCTGTGTTAACAAAGACTTAACAAACACAAGGAGCTGACTACTATGACGACAGAGTGTATCGCTTCTAAGCTGGAGTTTCAAGGGCTGGAGGGTCGCCGAGTCGAGGCAGAATTCAACGGGGGACAGATCACCTCAGACGCCGGAGGGTTGCTGTTACGGGAGGTGGAGAACCGCTATGGGTTCATTCGCGGCTTGGCCGCCTGCTTTGGGGACCGGCGCGATCCTCGCTTCACCGAGTTCAGTGTGGAGGATCTGGTGGGGCAGCGGATTTATGGACTGGCCTTGGGCTATGAGGATCTCAACGATCATGAGGAGCTACGGACGGATCCGCTGATGGCGGTGTTGGTGGGCAAGGAAGATCCCTTGGGGAGGGATCGGCGAGCGGAAGCGGATCGGGGCAAGGCGTGTGCCGGCAAGAGCACACTCAATCGTTTGGAGTTGTCCTCGGTGACGCAGGATAAATATCGCAAGACGCCGGTGGATGAAGCGGCGGTGGAAGCGTTTCTGGTGGAGCAGTTCATTCGGGTGCGAGGCGGTAAACCGAAGGAGCTGGTGTTGGATCTGGATGCGACGGATGATCCGCTGCACGGAGAGCAGGAGGGTCGTTTCTACCATGGCTACTACCGGTGTTACTGCTACCTGCCGCTGTATGTGTTTTGCGAGGGGTATGTGCTGGGGGCCAAGCTACGGGTGTCGAATCTGGATGGCTCCGAAGGAGCGGTCCAGGAGATGGAGCGGATCGTGGGACAACTGCGGGCGAAGTGGCCGAAGGTCCGCATTACGCTGCGGGCGGACAGCAGCTTTGCGCGCGAGGCGTTGATGAAATGGTGTGAGGAGCATCGAGTGGATTACGTCTTCGGTCTGGCCCGCAATCAGCGCTTAGAGGGGACCCTGGAGTCGGAGCTGGAACAGGCCCAGGCGCTTCAACAAGCGAGCGGCAGCAGCGCCCGAGTCTATAAGGACTTTCGTTACCAGACGCACAAGAGCTGGAGTCAAGAGCGGCGAGTGGTGGGCAAGGCCGAGTACACGGGTAAGGGATCCAATCCCCGCTTTGTCGTCACCTCGCTGGGAGCGAAGCGGTGGCCCGCCCAAAAGCTGTACGAGCAGCTGTACTGCGCGCGAGGGGAGGCGGAGAATCGGATCAAGGAACAGCAGCTGGAGCTGTTTGCCGATCGGACCTCGACGCACCTCATCAAGAGCAATCAGCTGCGGTTGTGGTTCTCCTCGGTGGCCTATAATCTGCTGCACACGTTGAGGCGTGTCGCTTTGAAGGGGACCCAGTGGGCGAAGGCGCAATGCCAGACAATTCGCCTCAAACTGTTGAAGATAGGAGGCCAGATTCGGGTCAGTGTCCGGCGGGTGAGTCTGTCCTTGAGCGAGGGTTATCCTTACCAAGCACTCTATGCCCAAGCCTTGGCCCAGCTTCAACAGCTCGGTTGAGCCAAGGAAAGTCGGAAATCCCAGCCGTCTGCAACTGAGGCGCCTGAGGTGTGTCTGAAAAACCGGTTTTCCGCGCTCGACACAGGCCTCACGACGCCTGTCGTACTCTGCACCGCCCTCAGCGGCGCCTTTGACCCAGACCGGCGTCGAGAAATCGACTAAAATCGCCCTTTCGGCTTTCTCCTTGAGAAATCCGGGCTAACCGCTCGCTCAAAATGCCGATCGAGGACGGCCCCAGAGCTTGCAGTAAGTCGCTGGAGTAGGCTACCGCGAGAGCCGTGACTAGACCAACTATGGCTGCTGGCCAGACGGCCCGGCTGCTGGCTCGTGGGATCAGCATGCCGGCCAGGAAGAGTCCTCCATTGCCCCCACCAGCGAGTTGAAGGTCTTGGATAGCATGGTTGGGATGTCGTCCACTCCTGTGAGAGTGTCGAGGTAGATGGCCGCCAGGGTCACCGTCAGTCCAACCAGCAGCGTGATGATCCGGGCTTGGCGAACGTGGCTCCCCTCCCGTCTCTGTTTTCGGAGACGTCCAAAGTCGACCGTTGCCACCGTCGCGAATGAGTTGACCCCCGAGTCGATAGTGGACATGGCCGCTGCCAGAAGCGCAGCGAAGATGGCTCCCGCCAGCCCAGGGGGGACGCGAGCTGCCACGAAGAAGGGGAAGATGCTATCCCGATCCTTGCCGCTGGTTAGATCGATGCTTTGAGGCAGCGCCTCCGGACCCTCGGTGAAGTAATAGATCAGGCTCGCACCGATGGTGGTGAGTAGCGCGATCAGGGCTACATTGACGGCCGTGGCGGTGATAAAGCTACGTTTAGCCGCCTTCATATTGACCGTTGAAAAGTAGCGTTGGAGGGTCATCTGGTTGGCAGTGTTGGCCATCAGGGTCCAGAGGGAGGCTCCCACAATGATGGTGACCGCAGTGGCCGGAGTGGTTGGATCTAGTGACGCCAGGGGGAAGCTTTCGTTGTCTCTGGTGGCCACGACTCGAATCCAATCCGCGGGGCCAGAAGCGGTGGCCCAGGCGACGTAGCCGATGACGAAAAGCCCTCCGCCCAGCAGCAGGGCCACTTGGATTACGTCTGTCCAGACGACCGCTCGGATCCCTCCCATCATGGTGTACAGGGTAGCGACGGCGCCGATAGTGGCGATGATGAAAAGCAGAGGGAGGTCGGTGGCGACGGCCAGCGCCCGGGATGAGAGCAGCACAATCACCCCCATGTACACCGTCATGAACGCCAGGAACATGGAGGCTCCCAGGAGTCTCACCGAGAGATTAAAGCGATGCTCCAGGTACTCGTAGGCGGTGGTGAAACGGAAGCGGACGAAGAAAGGGATGGCTACCAGAAGCACGACGAATACATCGATGAGAATCCCCACCAGGGTGGCCAGGAACACGTGGAATCGGAAGCGCCAGACGATCCCCGGGACCCCTAGGTAGGCGACGCTGGAGAGGAGAGTGGCGATCAGACTCACACCCACCGCAAACCAGGGCAGGCGCCGGCCTCCCAAAAAGTATTCTTCGTCGGAGTCCTGCCGCTTTGACAGCTTCCAACCCAGCCACATCATGCCCAACAGGTAGGCGGCAAGGATCAAGTGATCGACAAGATGTAACTTCAAGAAGCGACCTCCTGGCCCGGCCCTCCACGTCTGAACCGGCCGGCCGTGGCTCTTTTATCACAACGATGCCGCGACCACGACGCATTGGCCTTGTCCCTTCCCTAAGCGCCCCTATCAATTGGAAGAAGTGCGCTGTTTTCCTTTCCCGCTGCCTATTCTTCTCGACTCCCATTATCGACTCTGCCTTTTAGCGACCGGAAACAGCCTGTCCCTTTCTCAACTCCCTTTTTCAACTCCCTTTCTCAACTCCCTTTTTCAACTCCCTTTTTCAACTCGTCTGAATGTGAGATCATCGATGTCTACCGTTCTAGCGGGTCCTACGCTTTCATCGGGTGACTCATGCGCAACAAGATTTTGATTCTGAGCATGCTGTTTTACTGTGGGCCCGGCCTTCTTGCCGAAAACAGCCATCCAGGTCTGGGCTCAGATCCGGAAAGGTGGACACCGGGGGAGAAGGTGACCACCTGGGAACAACTCGCAAAATACACTGGACGACGGGCGTTGGGGCAGATTGTCAGGAAGCGTGCCTATCGGCTGAACTACGATCAGCTGGAGATCAATTACGGCGAGAATGTCGAGTTCCAGCTTCGTCGCCGGCAGGCCATGCGCGAGCAGGCTGACTCCGTGAAGGCCGATGTTTCAGACCGGTGGACCTGGGAGTTCCGGCTGCGACAGTGCGAAGTAAGGTACTTCAATCCCAATGAGGTCAACGGCTTCGAGAACTACAGCCTGACCGACGCCGACCAGTATGGATATCAGCAACTGACCGAGCAGCAGGTCAGGGAGCGTGGGCTGTACAAGATCAACGAGAAGTATCGGGCGACCATCGACGGCGTCTTCGGAACCTCGGACGCTGCCCGCCAGGGTTTAAAACGGCGTCAGGATTCAGATAAGCGCTGATCCTTTTCCAGTCCTCCTGATCAGGAAACGTGGTATGCGGGCAAAGGTAAGGGATACCGAGCTCTATTTCGACGTGGACGGAATGGGTCTGGTGCCCGAAGCCGCAGCCATGAGGGAGCGCCCCGTGTTGGTTCTTCTTCACGGTGGCCCGGGCGGAGAACATTCAAGCTTCAAGACCCAGATGTCGGGGCTTCGAGATGTTGCCCAACTGGTGTTCCTGGATCACCGGGGTTCCGG
Source organism: Acidobacteriota bacterium (assembly GCA_965218775.1). Classification (GTDB taxonomy): domain Bacteria; phylum Acidobacteriota; class UBA6911; order RPQK01; family JAJDTT01; genus CAUZIZ01. Next base: position 1,286,996 of record CBDCLS010000004.1, read on the forward strand.
AAGAAGCCAGCGCGGAGAGGCCGGCACCTGGACACTCGAAAACAACATCGAAGATCTGGAAGCCTTGCGCCAGTATCTCGGACTGGAACGCATCTCCGTTCTAGGGTCCTCCTACGGCGGGATTGTCGCTCAAGGTTACGCCGTGCGCTATCCGGACCGGGTGTCCAATCTGCTGCTCGTTGCCACAGCGCCCAGCTTTCGTTTTATGGACGAGGCCAAACGTGTCCTTCAGAAAAGAGGAACTCCGGAGCAGATTCGCGTCTGCCAGTGGCTCTGGGAAGGAAGCTTCGAGTCCGAAGAGCAACTCAAGCAGTACTATTGGGCCATGGGACCTTTGTACTCGATCCGTTTCGACCCCGAGAAGTTCGAGTCCAGCTGGGCCCGCGGCATTCGCAACTTCGAGCAGCTCAATCTAGGCTTCAGCGGATTCCTGCGGACGTTTGACTTTGTGGATGAACTGCACAAGATCTCTTGTCCCACCTTAGTCCTGGCAGGTGCCCACGACTGGATCTGCCCGCCCACCCAGGCCAGAGTCATCGCCGAGAGGATCCCCCGAGCCCACCTGAAGGTCTTCCAGCACAGTGCCCACTCGATAGCGGCCGACGAGCCCGAGGCTTTCCAGGCGGCGGTGACAGGCTTTCTTACTTACACTGACAGTTGATGCGGCCAGGTCGCGGGTCGAAGGCGGCGCCATCAGGGCAGCGAGTAGGCAATCAGTTTGTCGGAGGATATGTTGCTGAAGACGTTTCCGCCTCCCGCCGCTATTACCACGTACTGCTTGCCGTTTGTCTTGCCTTGAAAGGTCATAGGGGTGGCGTGAGCGTTGGCCTCCAGCTGCACCTCCCAGACCTCTTCACCCGTGGCGGAGTCAAAGGCGCGGAAGCGGCGGTCGTTGGTCCCCCCGATAAAGACCAGTCCTCCCGCCGTCACGATGGAGCCACCCAGATTGGGAACCCCTGTCTTGGGCACGCCCTGCTGGATCAGCTCATCCACCACCCCTAGCGGGACCTTCCAGGCGATTTCACCCGTGGAGAGATCAACGGCGTTCAGAGTTCCCCAGGGCGGCTCCTGACAGGGCCACTTGTTGTCGTCCCAGAAGCGGCGGCCGCGTCCCCGAGCGTTTCCCAGCTCGTTGATGTTGACGTACAAATAGTTGGTGGTGGGATCGAAGGAGGCTCCCGACCAGTTGGCTCCGCCCAGGCTGCCCGGAAACATCAAGGTGGGCCCGGATCGGGGGGTGTAGATCCCCTCGTAATGCATGGAGTCGAAGAGCTCCAGACAGAAGCGGTGATGCTCTGGCGTGACCTGGCTGATCTCGTCTCGCGTCAGATTGTGTCGGGCTAGGGGAGGAGGTTTCACGGGAAAGGGCTGAGTGGGCCAGGTAAAGTGGTCCGAGGATTGGGGTACAGTTCGCTCCTCGATCGGAAACAGAGGGTCACCGGTGCGCCGGTCGAGTAGAAACACCATGCCCATCTTGGTCACCTGGGCGACGGCCGGGATTCTCTCGCCACTCCGGTCGAGGTTCAGCAGGACGGGCTGTGCCGGGAGATCGTAGTCCCAAAGATCATGGTGGACGAACTGGCGGTGCCAGACCCTCTTTCCTGTCTCAGCCTCCAGAACGATTAGCGAGTTCCCGAAGAGATTCTGTCCCTTTCGATTCGGACCCAGGGGTGAGGCTGTGGGAATGAAGACCCACCCCCGCTCGACATCCGTACTGATGATCGACCATGCATTCGCGCCCGATCGGTCCTTCCAGGAATCGCCTTCCCAGGTTTCATTGCCGGGCTCACCCGGTAGCGGGACTGTGTGAAATTCCCAGACCTGGCGGCCGCTGATTAGGTCGAAGGCTCGGACCTTTCCGCTGGGCCCTTGTGGCTTGCCGGCGGCGCCGAGACGGGATCCGGTGACGACCGTGTTGCGATAGATCGCCGGGGGCGAGGTAATCGAGTAGATGGTTCCGGGCCACCGATCGCCTACGCCAGTGAATAGGTCCACCTGTCCCCCATCACCGAATCCGGAGCAGGGAACGCCCGTATCCGCGTCCAGCGCGAAGAGACGGGCGTCTCCGGTGGCCAGGAGGATCCGCTTCTGCTCCTTGCCTTCAACCCCGCCCTTCCAGAAGGACACGCCGCGGCTCTGACGGTAGACCCGATTGTCGGTTTTGCCCTCCTGAGGATCGAAGCTCCAGAGCTCCTTTCCGGTCTCTGCCTCGAGGGCGATGACCCTGCTAGCTGGTGTGGCGAGGTAGAGGACTCCATCAACTACCAAAGGCGTGCACTCAAAGGCCGCAATCAGTGTGCTGTCGCCATCGAAATGAGGACGATTGGGCTCTCCGATCCGATAGGTCCAGGCTACCTGAAGCTGGCCGACGTTGGAGCGATCTATCTGATCCAGGGAGGAATACTTCTGCCCGCCAGGGTCTCCACCGTAGGCAGGCCATCCCGCTTCCTGCAAGGAAGAGGGCTGATTGGTGCATGAGCCCAGACACAGAAGAATCGACAGGCACGCTTGGCAAAATGGTTTGAACATGGGTCCCCCCCCAAGCCGCGAAATGCAGCAGCGACCCTACCACTACCCTGGCAGCTAAAACAACCAACTTGCTTTTCCCTATTCCGCATCCGAAACGCGAGATAAAACCCGCGTCTGAGATCAGGTCTCCTCCCCAAGAAGCGATTCTATTGACCGCTTTTCTACGCCGGGATAGACTGACCTGACTGTCCGGTACGATTTCGGATGGGGAGTCGATCTCCTTTTCGTCAATGAGGTTTAACCGATGAGGATCAAGGCCGTAGTCTGGCTTCTGTTCCTGCTTGCGTCGACGTTTGGGTCCACGCGGGGAGCCGAGTTTCCAGTAGTGCACGAAGGTTTCGAGGAGTTTTCCAAGGGAACCTTTGAGCACGCCGGTCAGGACATCTACGTATCCCGCCAGGGACGCATCCAGTTGATTCGACGCTGGGACCTGAACAACGACGGTTACTACGATCTGCCTTTTGCCAGCACTCACAACGTGATGGTCGGCAGTGTTGACGCTCTGGGTTATCTGCAAACGAACCGCGGCTATCGGTCTGTCTTGTCGCCCTTGCACCGTTCCCTGGCCCTGTACGATCTGTGGCTGCAGGAAGAGAAGAGTCGTTCCAGCACCCTCAGGCTCCCAGCGGATCGCCCCAGTGCCGTGGTCTTCGACGACGTGGACCAGGATGGCCACCCCGACATCGTTTTCGCCTCCTCGGGACTTGGGGACACCGCCTTCTCGGACAGCCTCATCTACTGGGGTACCGAATTCGGCTATCAGCGTGAGTCCCGCTCCACTCTGCCTACGGTGGGCGCTCGAGATGTGGCCGTGGGAGACTTGAACCAGGATGGCCGCAAAGATGTTGTCTTTGCCAACCGGGGAGACGGTGGAGTTCGGTTGGACGTGGGTTCCTATATCTACTGGGGCTCAACGGATTTCTACGGGGAGCGCCATCGAAGCACCGTGCCCACGGCGGCGGCCATAGGTTGTCGCATCGCGGATCTGGACGAGGACGGCCAGCCTGATCTGATTTTTGCCATCGCCGGAGAAAAGGGGGGACTAGAGCTCTACTGGGGAAGCGAGAAGGGGCCTGATCTAGAGTCCCCTGAACGGTTTCCGATTCCCGATCTGGAGTCCCTGGAGATCGGGCATATCGAGGATCGAGTAACGGTGCTGGCAGCTCTGTCCCAGGACAAGCTCCGGCTCTTTGAGTTCCAGTCACGCAAGCCGATTGTACGGAGAACCTTGAGTCGAGGCGGTAAGCGGGTACGTCTGGAGGATCTTGACAAGGACGGCCGGGGAGAAATCATTGTGGCCGGCGGGGAAGCCTCGGCCATCATCTGGGGCAAAGACGGATCGACCACTACCCTGCCCACTCTCGAGGCCAGGGATGTGGCTGTTGCCGATCTCAACGACGACGGCTTTCCGGAGCTGATCTTCGCCAACTATTCCGAGGGAACCTACGGAAACCTGGATGTCTCCTCCTATGTCTATTGGGGAGGCGTTCACGGTTACGGCGAGCAGGGCCGGAGCGATCTGCAGACCTTCGGCGCCGCCGCCGTGGCGGTGGGAGATCTGAATCGAGATGGGCGAGACGACCTGCTTTTCGGAAATACCGGGAGCGGGATTTCAGGCGGAAAGGACGAGTTCGTCTACGTCTACTGGGGACGACCTCACCGAGGCTATTCGCCCGCCTTTGTCAGCCGCTATCCCTGTGTCATGGCCATGGGGGTGTCGATGGTCGATCTCGATGACGACGATCATTCGGAGCTGCTGGTGGCCAACTCGGGACGGCACTACTCGGGGCTGCCAGGAGCCAGTTATCTGTACTGGGGGACTCCGGACGGACCCTCCGTGGAGAACCGCCAGGATTTCGACCTCAACGAACTTGGTTCCTGGGAGATCGGCGATCTGAACCGAGATGGGTACCTGGACATCGTCGGATTCGACTTCGATACCCTCTTCATCGCCTGGGGCGGCCGACAGAAGTACTCAGATCCCACAGAGCACGTTCGGATTGAGGGTGTGGCAAAGTTGGGCCAGAATTGCCGTCTGCTGGATATCAATAGGGATGGGTGGTTGGATATCTTGACCGCGGACATCGGAGGTCTTCACAGCAAGATCCTTCTGGGAGGCCAGGAAGGCTACTCAACCGATCGGGTTCAACGGTTGGAGGAGCCCGGCGTAGGCAACGTCGAGGTAGCAGATCTGGACGCCGACGGATGGCTGGATCTGGTTCTGCTGCGCCCCTATTCGAGGGACAATGGGGTCGATCGTGCGGACTCCTGGATCAAGATCTACCATGGGAACGACAGAGGACTGGAAGCCACACCCAGGTTCGAGTTTGCGACCGTTGGGGCCATCGACACGGTGGTGGCGGATTTAAACGGAGATGACAGTCTTGATGTGGCGGTTTCCCAATACGAGTCCCGCAGCCACCGAAAACTCCCGGTACTGCTCTTCTGGAACGATGGGCAGGGGCACTTCTCAGGCCAGCGGCGTACGGATCTGCCGGGTGAGTCCCCTTCGGCGCTCCTGGCGGCAGACATGGATTACGACGGGCACCAGGACCTGCTCGTGGTGAACCACAAACTGACAATCGGGGAAGACAATCACAGTGTGGAGAGCTATCTCTATTGGGGTGCGGAGGAAGGCTTCTCCACTGACAATAGGACCTACTTGCCCGCCCCCGGGCCGCACTTTTTGCAGAATGTAGATGTGGGCAACCTGGGGACTCGGAAACCGGAGGCCTCCTTCACCTCGCCGCCGCTGGATCTTTCTTCTTCGCCAGGAAAGCTGACGCTGACTTATGAAGGGGAGACGCCCAGAGAATCCCGGATTCGGTTTCTGCTCAGATTTGCGTCCAGTCGGGAGGGTCTTACCGGTGCTGGTTGGAAACTGCTGCCGGATTCTGGTCGGTTTACCCGGGAGGGTGGTGACTCCTGGCTTCAGTACCGTGCAACATTGATTGCTGGAAAGGGTTATGCCTCACCCTATTTGACTGGGGTGACGATTCGTACAGTCCACTAGAGCCGACAAACAGGAGGTTGGGAGTTGATATCAAACTGGAGTAGTCGCTGTTTACTGGTCCTGGCAGCTGCGGTTGCCGGAGGATGTGCTGCCTCTGAGGCCGAGGTGGTTTCGGTTCAGCGGATCTGGGACCAGGCACCGCATAGTGCCTTTACCGATCTGGTCCGATTCAAAGATTCCTGGTTCTGCACCTTTCGCGAGGGCGAGTCTCACGTCTCCTACGACGGTTCGATTCGGGTCATAAGCTCGTCCGACGGGGAGAATTGGTCCTCCACAGCTCACATCTCCGGCAGGCCGGAACAGGATCTGCGGGATCCCAAGCTGGTCGTGACTCCGGATGGGCGTCTGATGGTGCTGGGCCTGGATCGGCGCCTTCTCGATGACGACCGTCTAGAATTCTTTTCCTGGGTCGCGTTCTCAGAAGACGGCAGCAGCTGGAGTGATCCGGTGGAAGTGGGGGAGGCTGACGTCTTTATGTGGCGTGCGACCTGGCATCAGGGTGTTGCCTATGCAACCGGCTACACTGACAGGAGGGCCTTCTCCCATCGCTCCAGCCGGGAAGAGTTGGTTCGCCTCTACCGCAGCGAAGATGGAGTCCAGTTCGACCCCTACGTGAACTACTGGTTCGAGCGGGGATCTCCCAGTGAAGCCTCGATTGTCTTCCAAGAGGACGAGACGGCGGTGTGCCTGCTGAGACGAGATGGCAAGGACAACTCGGCCCAGATAGGGACCTCCGCTCCTCCCTACGAACACTGGAATTGGAAGGATCTGGGCCTGCCGATCGGTGGTCCGCACCTGGTCAGTCTGCCGGATGGCCGCCTGGTAGGATCGGGACGCCTCCACCTTGAGGACAAGGAGAGGCGGACCGCGCTCTGGTGGCTGGACCCCGATGCCGGAAAAGCAACCGAGTTCTTGAGGCTGCCCTCCGGTGGCGACACCAGCTACGCCGGCATGGTATTCCACGAAGACCTGCTCTGGATAAGCTACTATTCGACCCACGAGGAGAAAACCAGTATCTACCTCGCGAAGGTGCGGTTACCCTCTCTTTGATACCAGGCTTCTTGAAGGTTGTTCGTTCGTTTCGGCTTCCCTAGCCGGAGATGTTCAACGCGCAATCCGGCTGAGCAAGGGACAGACTGTTTCTTTTTCCCGCGTAGCATGCTGAGAAAGGGACAGACTGTTTCTTTTTCCCGCCTAGCACCGTGACGTCGTAGGCTAGCAGTTGCAGTCTGTCCCCTTCTCGCGTTCCCTTCTCCTGTCCCGACCGGGCAACAGCCTGTCCCCTACTCGCCCATTCTCCTCCTCGGAACTGGGCCTCATACTGCTAACGGGTCAGGTCGTTCGCGGCTCTGACGGACTCGGCTTCGTCATACTGGCAATCCATCCATTAGTGGCACTATTTCCGGTACTGCTCACTGATCATTACACCACTGCTCACTATTCAGGTTAGTGGTGTCCCCAGCAGAGCTGGCCCCATTCGAGAAAGAAACTTCGAAGTACCTGTTTAGGACTTTCAAGAGGGAATCAAAGTAGAGGTCAATCCCAACGGGATTGCGTATTGTTCGACCGGACACAATGTTTACATTTTAGACCGATGACATGGTTTACACCTTTAACCTTTCCAGAATGGAGTTTCGGACGGCTCGGAGGGCGAGCCCGGAGAGCCGTCCGAAACTCAACGACCGCGTTCTCTCTTCCATCGCCTGGCTTCCGCCGGTGTGAGGATGCGGCTGCGGGCCTCCTCGAAGATGGCCAAGGGGATGTGGGTGAAAAAGAGCCGAGACCACCCCGGCTCCAGGGGCTGCAACCCGACGGGCTGAGAGGCCAGGGCTTCCCCCAGGAAGACCGCCTCCCCCGCCCAGTAGAACTCGCCGTGTTTCTGCACCTTTCGCACCGTCCACGAATCCGGATAACTCACCGGGGGCAAGTAGGGCGGCCGGCGACGAGTCGAAGGCGTATAGAATCCAGACGGAGGCTTCAAACCCAGCGAGTCGTGGGGACGCGCTTCGTTGTACTCGCGACGAAAACGCTCCAGCGCCCGCTGTTGGGAATGCCAAGTCGACTGCGGGGGCGTGGCCGCCTCCTCCTTCAAGGTTCGATGCATGCGCTCGTGAGCCCCGTTGTCCTGGGGTTTGCCCGGGCGGATGCGCTCCGGGGTAATCCCCAGACGCAGAAACCACGTCGAGAGGCGGCTCAGCCCACCCACGCCGCGACTGGCGAAGGGAGTGCCGTTGTCGCTGCGGATCACCTGAGGAAGGCCGTAGCGGTCGAAGGCTCTGTGAAAGACCTTCTGAACGACAAGCAGTCCCGTGCCGGCCACCAGGCGACAGTCGATCAGATAGCGGGAGTACTGGTCCAGAATGGTCAGCGGATCGCAGCGGGTCCCATCCCCCGTGCAAAACCATCCCTTGAAATCGACGCTCCAGACGTCGTTGGCCTCCACGGCCCGACGCAACGGAGACAGGTAGGGCGGGGAGCGACGGCGACGGCGCTGCGGCCGATTCAGACCGGCTCGGCCAAGAATCTCCCCGATGGTGCTCGCCGCCGGCGGCTTCTCTCCGGCCTGCTCGAGCCTCCAGCGAATCTTGCGCGGCCCCCAACGGGGGTGCTGCTGACGCAGCTGCACAATCTGCTCCCGAACCCTCCCGCTGACCGAGCTCGCCGGACGATGCGGCGCCCGCGAACGATCCTCCAGACCCTCGAGGCCCTCGGCCTGAAACCGTCGGTACCACTTGTAGCCGATCACCCGACTGATCCCGTAGCGCCGACACAGCTCGGAGACGCTCTCCAGACCTTCTTCGACTTCCAACACAAAACGCACTCTTTGCTTCATGACACTGGCTTCTTTCCACGGCATCCTTTCTTAATACCGCATGCATCTGTAAACCATGTGTCCGGTCCGTTTTGTAAATCATGTTCCCGGTTCGTACCGTATTCCAGCCCAGGGTTTCCCAACCCTGGGGGAGCCCACCGCCTTGGGATTTCATCCCTGAAGGGGATGCGTAAAGGGGGACACGGGAACCTCAAGAAAATCCACGATTTGGGGACCCAGGAGATTGTGCTGTTGTCCGGCTCTGTCGGGGCGACCCTGAAACGGGATTTCACGGCGTTGCTTGGCGGTGTGACGGTGCCGGATTCTTCTAGCGGGGAAAAAGGGAGAAGGAGAAGACGTTGGTGCCGGCAGCCAGGGCTACATACTGAGTATCTCCCACCTGATAGGTTATAGGGGAGGCGGTAATGATGTGGCCGGTGTAGAAGCGCCACAGGACCTTGCCGCTAAGGGCGTCGGCGGCAGCTAGATAGCCGGCATCATCCCCGAAGAAGACGAGGTTGCCGGCGGTTGCCACGGTTCCGGGCCAAGCCTCGTAGGTGTCGGGACCCTCCAGCGGGATCTCCCACCTTCTTTCCCCGGTCTGAAGGTCGAGGGCGCGCAGGAAGAACTGCCCCGGGTCGGTTGGAAGCCGTTCGACTGAGGTACCGTCGTAACATTCTTCCTTGTTGAAGGGACGGGCCGAGCTCTTGTACAGATCACACTGCTCCAATGACATCACGTAGAAGAGACCGGTCTCGGGGTGGTAGGAAGGGGAAAACCAGTTGGTAGCCCCCACGACTCCCGGACAGACTTCGCGGCCCTCCGGCGTGGGATCCATGTTCGGCACCAGGTTGGGGCGGCCGTTGGGAAGGACCCCCTTGGCCCAGGTGAGCTTGTCCACGAAGGCCTTCCCCAGAAGCATGCGACCGTCGGTCCGATCCAGCACATAGAAGAAACCGTTACGGTTGGCTTGCACCAATAGCTTTCGGGGTTTGCCTTGAAAATCAGCGTCGATGAGGACCGGAAACTCCTGTGCGTCCCAGTCATGTGTGTCGTGGGGAGTGAACTGAAAGTGCCACCGCAGCTTGCCGGTGTCCGCGTCCAGGGCCACGACACTATCGCTGTAGAGATTGTCCCCCGGCCGATTGCCGCCGTAGAAGTCGGGACCCGGGTTCCCGGTGGTCCAGAAGAGAAGGTTTTGCTCAGGATCATAGGTGCCCGTCATCCAGGTGGCGCCGCCCGAATAATCGGCCGGGTGTCCACCCCAGGTTTCGGATCCGGCTTCGCCGGCACCGGGAATCGTGTAGAAGCGCCACAGCTCTTTCCCGGTCTCGGCATCGTGGGCGTTGACGTAGCCGCGGATTCCGCAGTCGCCTCCACTGACTCCTACGATCACCTTCCCGTCGATGGCTAGGGGAGCCAGGGTAGCGCTGTATTTGGGATTCTCTTCACGATCCGCGTAGGGCTGGTCCCAGAGCAGCGCTCCCGTGCGGGCATGAAGCGCGATCAGATGAGCGTCGCTGCTTACCACGAAGACCTTGTTCCCGAGCAAGGCAACGCCTCGATTCCCCGACCGCTCCTTGGAACCGGTGTACTCGAAGAACCAGATGCGGCGGCCGGTTCGGGCATCGAGCGCATGAACCTGGTTGGTGTCGGTCATGTACATGACGCCGTCGGCCACGAGGGGCGTCGCCGACAGGCGCTTGGAGTCCTTCACATGGTAGACCCAGCGGGCCGCCAGACTGCCAACGTTCTCGGTCGTGATCTGCTTTAAGAGGCTGAACCGGCGGGCCGTCAAATCTCCCGAGTAGGTCGGCCAATTGACAGCTGGGGGATGCAGCAGGTCCTGATAAGAGACCTGTCCACTCACGCAGACACCCGCCAGCAACAGGATAGAAAGGGCCACCATCCCACGCTGAAACCGTCGGGTCTTCACTGCTTCTTCTCCTCTTCGTTCTCGGATGAAATCACCCGGCGGCTCAGAAAGGCCAAGAGATTCTGCAACTCATCCTGGGACAGCGCTGCCGCCGGCATAATGGATCCAGGCTGGTAGCTCACCTTCTCCAATTCCTCCCTCAGGAAGAGGTGTAGCTCGCCTTTTAGATCGATCATCTGGATGGAATAATTGCTGTGGTTCCGGGCCACGCCCGAGAGCTGGGGGCCACCCCGGGTCTGGACGGAGATGCTGCGAAACCCGGGCACGACGGAAGCGCTGGGCTCGACGATTGCCTCGCGCAGCTTCTCCAGGCCCCTGGAACCCCCAATGTCCGACAGATCGGGTCCCACCAGACCTCCTCGTCCGTTGAGCATGTGGCAGCTGGGGCATCCCAGGCGGCTGAAAAGTGCTTCACCTGATTTGGGGTCTCCGGGAACGTCTTCTTGGGAAGCACTGAAGTGGAGGCTTCGAAGGAAAGAGACAAGCTGCCACATCTTCGTGTCATCGAGAGATGATGGGGGCATAGGAGTTCCCGGAATCCCATGCCGGAGCAGGTTGAACAGCTTCTCGTCGGACAGGCTACGAACCCGGTTGCTCTCCGAGAGAAAAGGCCCTCGTCCCCCTTCACCCCTGGTCCCGTGGCAGAAGGCGCAGCCCGCCTGAAAGTGCTGCTGTCCTGCCTCGATCGCCTCTTTGTCTTGGGCGTAAGGATTCTTGACCTCAGTTGACTTCTCCTTCTCCGCTTGAGGAGCTGCGGCTGAAGGAGGAGGCAGTAGGCAAAATAGTCCACAGATCAGCAGCAAGCCCGCAATGATGCGCTGTCGCTCGACATGTTCACAGCTGTTCATGAGACTCCGGAACTTCCAAATTCAGGCGAAGACTACTCTATCATTAACGCGGGGGAAAGAAGGTCGCAGAGGGGCTAAGCTCCAGGGATTGGTGCTGACGGCGGTCGGACAATAGTGTAGAATTCAGCTCGGATTCATACCATCGACCCGATAAGAAAAAGATTTTGCCATGAATCGACGTGAACTCCTCAGCCTCATGGGTGCAGGGTTTGGCTCGGTAGGACTGACAGGGCTTCTGGGCGCACCCGTTCGGAGAGGGCCGCTTTCGCTGCGAACTCCTCACTTTCCTCCCCGTGCCAAGCACGTGATCTTTCTCTTTCTCAACGGCGGGCTTTCCCAGGTCGACAGCTTCGATCCCAAACCCGGGCTGGACCGGTATGACGGCAAGCCCCTGCCCGGCCCCAAGGTCAAGACCGACAGCGCAGTAGGCAATTTGCTGAAATCACCCTTTCAGTTTCGCAACTGCGGCCAGAGCGGAATCGAAGTATCAGAGATTTTCCCCCAGGTAGGCGATTCCATCGATGACTTCTGTGTCATCCGCTCGATGCACTCGGACAACGGGAACCATGTGCCTTCCCTCTACCTCATGAGCTGTGGTCACCAGCTTCCCGGACACCCTTCTCTCGGGTCCTGGGTTACTTACGGGCTGGGTTCAGAGAACGAGAATCTGCCCGGCTTTGTGGTGCTCTGCCCCGGCTATCCGGTGGGGGGGCCTCCCCTCTGGTCCTCTGCGTTTCTGCCTAACTCCTACCAGGGCACCTACATTTCCAATAGCGAAACCGATCCGGAGAAACTGGTCCAGAACATTCTCAATAAGCAGCTCGGTCTGGGGGATCAGAGACGGCAGTTGGCCCTGTTGGACCGGCTCAACGGTGTCTACCTCAACCGGCTCGGATCTCAGCCGGCTCTGGAGTCCAGCATCGAGGCCATGGAGGTCGCCTTCCGGATGCAAATGGAGGTGCCTGAGGTCTTCGATATCGGACGGGAGAAGGAATCTGTCCGATCGCGCTACGGCGACAGCGACTTCGGCCGCGGCACACTCATGGCTCTGCGCCTGGTCGAGCACGGTGTCCGCATGGTTCAGGTGTTCTATGGCAAGTCCCAGCCCTGGGACAGTCACGACGACATCCTCGACCACCGGACGCTGGCTCGTCACGCTGACCGCGCCATCGCCTCTTTGATCCAGGACTTGAAGTCGCGGGGTCTGTTCGAGGAGACCCTGGTGATCGTGGGCAGTGAGTTTGGGCGAACTCCCATGATCCAGAACAGCGGACTACAGAAAGTCGGCTATGGGCGCGATCACAACGTTCACGGGTACACCACGCTGCTGGCCGGCGGAGGGGTCAAGGGGGGTATCGCCTATGGGGCCACAGATGACTTTGGCTACAAGGCAGTAGAAGACCCGGTACATCCCAACGACCTGCATGCAACCATCCTGCACCTTCTGGGGCTGGACCACACGCGGCTGACCTATCGCTACAGTGGTCGCGACTTTCGCCTCACCGATGTCGGTGGGAAGGTCATCCAAGGCATCCTTGCCTGACAATACGTCTGAACGTCGCACGTCTGAACGTCGCATGTTGTTGAGCAGTGCATGCAGAGGCGGCGAAGCATGCCCAATGCGTCGCGATCGACCTGGCACCAGCAGAATGAAACCGAAAGCTAGCCGCGGACGGACCCGGTGCAATCAGTGTGTTCGGCTGATAGTATGTCGCCGGTTCCGAGAACCGAAACCATGGTATTGATGGTCAAATCAGAAGGCAGTCAATTGTCGATCCTCCTCGGGCTCACAATCCTGACCTTCGGCCTTTTCGTTGGCTGCGGACCTTCCACACCCGAGCTGAGTAGCGAGGACACTTCGTCAACGGGCCGATCACAGAACTCCGTGGGAGCAGGCCACAGTTTCGTATACCAAGGGCCCCTCCCCCAGACCTTCCACGAGTCTCCATCGCTGGCAGAGGGGGTCGCCAAAGGCGAGCTCCCGCCGGTCTCGGAACGACTCCCTGAAGAGCCCCTGGTGATCCCGCCGGTAGAAAGGATCGGCAAGTATGGAGGGACCTGGAACCGCGCCTTTACCGGTCCAGAGGACCGACAGAACATCGACCGGCTAGTTCATGACCACGTCATCTACTACGACCTTGATGGCGTAACTCTCGTGCCTCACATCGCCCGCTCCTGGGAAGTGAAAGAGGACGGACGGGTTTTCATCTTCCACCTGCGCAAGGGCATGAAGTGGTCGGACGGCCATCCCTTCACTGCCGACGATTTCGTTTTTGCTTATCAGGACCTGATTCTGAATGACGAGCTGAGCCCGGCGAAACCTTCCTGGTTTCAGATTGGGGAGCAGTTTGGCCGAGTCACCAAGCTGGACGAGTGGACCGTCCGATACGAGTATGCCCAACCCTACCACGTGTTCCTGGAGCTCTTTGCCGGACTTCAGGTGGGAGGGCAGGGCGCCCGCGCCAGGTACTTTGCAGCCCCTTTCGCCCCGGCTCACTACCTCAAGCAATTCCACCAGGACTATGTCGGAGCCGAGAAGATCCAGTTAATGGTGAGCGAGTCTGGTTTGGGTAGCTGGTTTCAGTTCTTTCGCCAAAAGGTCAGTCCGCAGAGCAATCCGGATCTTCCCGTGGTGGCTCCTTGGAAGACGGTTCAACCGATCACCTCCCAACAGTTTGTGTTGGAGCGGAATCCCTATTACTGGGCGGTCGATCCGGAGGGCAATCAGCTGCCCTACATCGACCGGATATCTATGCGATTGGCAACCAATCCAGAGGTCCTGAGTCTCTGGGCCATCTCGGGCGAACTCGATATGCAGCATCGCCACATTCAGTTGGCAAAGGTCCCCGTTCTCAAGGAGAACGCGAAGAAGCTTGGTTACCGAGTGTTGATGTGGCCCGATGCGGGCGGTTCGGAAGCGGCCACCTTCGTCAACCAGACCTATGAGGAAGACGCAGAAATTGCGAACTGGCTCCGCAACCCAGATTTCCGCCAGGCGCTCTCGCTCGCGGTCGATCGTGACGCCATCAACGAGACCATTTTTCTGGGGACAGGCACTCCTCGCAAGTTCCTTCCTCCGCCCGGTTCTCCTTACTACCCCGGGGAAGAGCACGAGGCCGTCCGGCTCGACCGGGAGGAGGCCAATCGCATCCTCGATCGCATCGGACTGAAGCAGAAAGGTGAGGACGGATTTCGACTCCGAGCGGATGGCAAAGGCCGACTCGTGATCAGGCTGGCTTCAGCCCTGGGAGCGCTGTTGGATTTCCCCGGTGTGGCGGAATTGCTGGCCGCCCAGTGGGCTGAGGTAGGACTGTGGATCGACGCTGCGGTCGAGGAGCGAAGCCTCTTCTTGACGCGTCTCTATGGGAACCAGCAGCAGCTTGCCCTCTGGGGTACCGGTGGTGCAGAGAATCTGTGGGCCTATCCTTCCTTTACCATCCCGACGATCCAATACGGGATCAACTTCGCTCCGCTGGTGAGTGCCTGGTACCAGTCCGGAGGCAAGCAGGGTAGGGCTCCCAGAGGCCCGATCAAGCGCCTGGTTGATCTGTACGAGCAGGGTAAGTCCCTACCTAGGGATCAGCGGATCGCGTTGGGCCAGGAGATCTGGCGGATTCATGCTAAGGAGCTCTATGTGATCGGCACCGTTGGGCTGTCCCCGGCCCTCAACGGCGTAGTGGTGGTAAGGGACATTTTTCGTAATGTGCCCGACGTCGCTCCCAACAGTCCTACCCTTCAGAATCCTGGTATCGCCCGAACCGAACAATTCTTCTTCGACAATTGAGGTAGGAGACGATGCTCCGTTACGTGCTGCAACGTGCCCTCTTTGCCGTTCTCACGATTGCTGCTATCTCGATTCTGTCTTTTATCATCATTCAGCTTCCTCCTGGTGACTACCTGACGTCATACATAGCGCAGCTTCAGGCACAGGGAGACGCAGTGAGCTTCGATCAGATCGAGGGTTTGCGCCGACAGTACGGCCTGGACCGCCCTCTGCACGTCCAATACCTGTTCTGGGTGCGGAACATGATCGGGGGCGATTTTGGTGTATCCCTGACGTGGAACCGGCCCGTCTCGGAGCTGATCGGAGAGCGGCTGGTTCTGACCGTCGTGGTAGCGCTGTCTGCGATCGTTTTCATGTGGATCCTGGCACTCCCGATTGGCATCTACTCGGCCGTGAGACAGTATTCGATTGGCGACTATGGATTTACCTTGTTGGGGTTCCTCGGCCTGGCAGTGCCCGATTTTCTCCTGGCTCTGGTCCTGATGTACGTGGGATTCGCCTGGTTTGGCACCCCTGTGGGAGGACTCTTTTCACAGGCGTACCTGGGTGCACCCTGGAGCCTGGCCAAGGCCTTCGACCTCGCCTCTCATCTCTGGGTCCCTGCCCTGGTCCTGGGGACGTCGGGAACGGCTCAGTTGATCCGCGTCCTCCGGGCCAACCTGATCGATGAACTGCGACAACCCTATGTGCTGGCGGCTCGGGCCAAGGGCTTGGGATTCTGGCAGGTGGTGCTGAAGTATCCCTTCCGGGTCGCGCTCAATCCCCTGGTGAGCACGGTCGGCTACACCCTGCCCTACATGATTTCGGGCATTGTCATCGTCTCGGTCGTATTGAGTCTCCCCACGGTTGGCCCCCTGCTGCTGCAGGCCCTGATTTCACAGGATATGTACCTGGCCGGAACGATCGTCCTGTTGTTGGGTGCGACTACCGTGATCGGAACGCTTTTGTCGGACCTGCTGCTGGTTCTGCTCGATCCCAGGATCAAATTGAAGGGTGCCGGTTGAGTCCGATGATGAATCTGTCCAAGGACTCCCTGTCTGGGGAGCCCGCTTTGAAATTGTTTTCGCCCTGGCGACAGATCTGGCGACGCTTTCGAAAACACCGTCTGGCGATGTTCTCAGGCGGTTTGGTGGCCTTGCTACTGCTGGTTGCGCTGTGGGCGGATTTCCTCGCCACCGGAAACCCTGGCAAGAGTGAAGCAACGCTTGCCTACCTGCCTCCACAGTCCATCCGTTGGTTCGACCAGGGACGCTTCGAGCCTCACGTCCTGGGGATCAGGAGCCGGCGGGATCCGGAGACCCTGCGGCGAATGTTTGCTCTCGATCCGAACGACAAGATTCCAGTCGGATTCCTGGTGAAGGGCTCAAGTTATCTCTTCCTGGGGCTGCTGCCGGGCAGCCGCCACCTGATCGGTTTGAAAGACCGTTCGACCCGACAGGACATCTATCTACTGGGCACAGACAAGCTGGGCCGGGACATCTGGTCGAGATTGATGTATGGCACTCGAATCTCCATGTCCATCGGGTTGTTGGGGGTACTGATCAGCCTGCTGCTGGGAGTGACGCTGGGTGGGGTGTCGGGGTTGTACGGAGGCTGGATCGACAGCTTGATCCAGCGCCTGATTGAGATTCTGCGATCCATTCCCACCATTCCCCTGTGGATGGGCCTGGCCGCTGCGCTACCCAAGGACTGGTCTATTCTGAAAGTGTACTTCGCAGTGACCGTGATCATCTCGTTACTAAGCTGGACCCAGATGGCGCGGGAGGTTCGAGGCAAGTTCCTGGCCCTACGTGAGGAGGATTTTGTGGTCTCGGCTCGCCTGGTCGGCTGTGGACAGATGCGGATCATCTTTCGCCATATGGTGCCGTCCTTCACCAGCCACATCATCGCTGTAACGACGCTGGCCATTCCCCGAATGATCATCAGCGAGACCGCTCTTAGCTTCCTGGGATTGGGCCTGCGACCGCCCGCGGTCAGCTGGGGGGTCCTGTTACAGGAAGCCCAGACCATCCAGACAGTGGCCCTCTACCCCTGGTTGCTGACGCCCGCTCTGGTGGTGATTGCAGCGGTCCTGACCTTGAACTTTGTCGGAGACGGACTTCGGGACGCGGCGGATCCATATGGTGTCTGAATCGCAATTCGCAGGTGCCAGAAGTAAAGCATCTCAGAGTGGGTGGGGTAAGGCATCTCTAATTGATGTATGAGCAAAACACAGCCGCGCACGACTTGAGTCGTTTGCAATCTGGGGCCAAGCTCCGAGGAGAGAGCGGGACTGAAGTTTTCAGCTGAATCATCCAACGTGGCAGGTGGCGAGTATGACACAAGAATCCTGGATCCAAAGGCCGACAGATCAGTCGAAATGAAGAACCAAGAAACACAACCTCTCCTCTCAGTCCGCGACCTCCAGACGGTGTTCCCGGTCGAGGGCGGAGAGGTGCGAGCGGTCGATGGCGTCAGCTTCGACGTGGAACCGGGCCAGACCGTGGCGATCGTAGGTGAGAGCGGTTGTGGAAAAACCGTCACGGCGCGTTCCATCCTCATGCTGGTGGACCACCCCGGATGTGTCGTAGGTGGGCAGATCCTCTTCCGTCGGGACTCCGAGGCACTCGTTGATCTGGCGCAGCTGGATCCGGATGGAGAAGAAATCCGCGGCATGAGAGGCAAGGAGATCGCCCTGATTTTCCAGGAGCCGATGGCTTCGTTCAGTCCGGTCCACACGGTGGGAAGCCAGATCGCGGAGGCGATTCGCATCCACCATGGAGCAAATGCTGCAGAGGCCCGCGAGAGGACGATCGAGATGATGCGAAGGGCCGGAGTGCCTCAGCCGGAGGTCCGCCTGGACGACTATCCCCACCAGCTCAGCGGGGGCCTCCTGCAGCGTGCCATGATCGCCATGGCATTGTCCGGCCATCCCCGGATCCTCATCGCTGACGAGCCCACGACTGCTCTGGATGTCACCACCCAGACGCAGATTCTGGTTCTACTACGGGAATTACAAGAGCACAACCAGATGTCGATGATCTTCATCACTCACGATCTGGGGGTGGTCGCCCATGTGGCAGATGTGGTGGTTGTGATGTACCTGGGAAGGGTCGTCGAGAAGGGCCCCGTAGCCGAGGTGTTTCATTCGCCGCAGCACCCCTACACTCGGGCACTGCTGCGCTCGATTCCTCCTCTGCGATCGAAGCGCGAGGGCAAGTTGGACGTTATTGAGGGGGCGATTCCCCATCCCTTGAGTCGACCGTCGGGTTGTCCTTTTCATGACCGTTGCTCCGACTTCATTGTGGGAAGGTGCGATCGGTACGAGCCGCAGTTGATGCCGACCGCGGGCGGGCACGAAGTCAGCTGCTTTCTATACGAATCATGAGCACGAACCAGCCGAGCGTCCAAACTGACCCTCTCCTGGAGGTCAGAGAGCTTCGCAAATATTACCCAGTCCAGAGCGGCGCCTTCGGGAAGCGCCACGGCCAGATCCGGGCCGTCGATGGCGTGAGCTTCCACATTCAGGACGGGGAAACGCTCGGCCTTGTGGGCGAAAGCGGCTGTGGAAAAACGACGCTGGCTCGCTGCCTATTGAGGGCGATTGAGCCGACCTCAGGAGAGATCCTGTTTCGAACCAGCGAAGGCAGGGTCGTCGACCTTGCCCATCTGCAGCAAAGGGAGCTCAGGCCCATTCGGCGAGAGATTCAACTGATTTTTCAGAATCCCTTCACCAGCCTGAATCCGAGAATGAACCTTCTCGACATCGTGGGTGAGCCACTGTTGGTGAATGGTGTGAAGGACCGTGACGAACGTCTCGAACAGGTCACCGAGCTGCTGCGATTGGTGGGAATGAGATCCGAAGACCTTTTGCGATTCCCCCATGCCTTCAGCGGCGGTCAGCGGCAGCGCATTGGCATTGCCCGAGCCCTGGCACTGAAGCCTCGACTGGTCGTGGCGGACGAACCGGTGGCGGCACTGGACGTCTCGATCCAGGCTCAGGTCCTGAATCTGATGTTGGACCTGCAACAGCAGTTTCGCTTGACCTATCTATTCGTTGCCCATGATTTGAGTGTGATCCGATACATCTGTGACAGGGTGGCGGTCATGTACCTGGGCCGGATCGTCGAAATGGGGAGGACCGAGGACGTTTTCAGGTCTCCCCAACACCCTTATACAGCTGCCCTACTTTCGGCCGTCCTCGATCCCGATCCTCGCTTGCGGGGACCGCTCACCGTTCTCCCCGGAGAGGTCCCCAGTCCCGCCGACCCGCCTAGAGGTTGCCACTTCAATCCCCGCTGTCCGCATTCCGTGGACAAATGCCTCAGCGAATCACCGGAGCTGGAAAAAGTGCCCTCTGGAGGCTGGGCAGCTTGTCATCGGACCCAGGAGCTTTCCCTCGACGGCATTGATTGACGCACCCGAGAAAACCAAAGTCGAAAAGGGATTGGCCCGGACAGAAACAGTCTGTCCCTTTCTCCGAGGTGATCGGTCGGCACAGAGATAGAAACAGTCTGTCCCTTTCTCCGGGTTTGGCTGTGTGCATGCAATTGGCTGGGTGAAGCGGTAGAATTCACGCAAGTCGGATTGGGTTTCAGAACCAAGATTGGAGGGCGAAGATGTCTGAGCTGGATCGACGAGGATTTCTGAGAGGCTCCGCTGTGGGTATGGCTACGGCCGCCTTTTCAGTAGGAGCACCCCTTAAGAAGGATGCCGCCAGTGACCGGGTTCAGGTAGGTTGTGTTGGAGTCGGCGGAAGGGCTGGTTTCCTCATGAAGACCTTTGCAGGGCTTCCTGCAGTGGACGTGGTGGGACTCGCCGATATCGACTCTAATCGCCTTTCCGAGGCGGTCGAGACGGTCAAGAAGATCAGGGGAAAGGCACCCAGGCGCTACGGCGATTTCCGAAGACTGGTGGAGGATCCGGGGATTGATGCGCTAGTAGTCGGCACCCCCGATCATTGGCACGCCATCCCCACAATCATGGGTTGCATCGCCGGCAAGGATGTCTATGTGGAGAAGCCGGATGGACACAACATGCTGGAAGGCCAGCGCATGGTAGAGGCGATGCGCAAGCATCAGCGGATCGTCCAGATGGGAACTCAGGCGCGCACAGCTGCCCATTTCTTGTCTGCCATTCGCTACATCGGCAGCGGGAAGCTGGGCAAGGTCCTGGTCGCCAAGGCCTGGGAGAGCAGCCGTCAGAGAGGGATCGGACGGCCCCCGGACAGCGATCCTCCAGAGGGGGTCGATTACGACATGTGGCTTGGAGCCGCACCCAAGCGTCCCTTCAACGTCAAGCGCTTCCATGGGAACTGGAGGTGGTTTTTTGACTACGGGACCGGTGACCTGGGCAACGACGGCGTCCATCGTCTGGATTATGCTCGGTGGGCGTTGAGCACTGCCGTTGAGGCGCAGGGAGAAAGTCCCTTGTCCATCCCCACAAAAGTATCGGCCATCGGTGGGAAGTGGTACTTCGATGACATGCAGGAATGGCCAGATACCCTGCAAGTCAACTACGAGTACGCCGGAGAGGAAGGGAAGCCCGGCAAGATCCTTACCTATGAGATGCGAGTCTGGAATCCCTATGACCTGGAGGGTGAGAAGGAGGGCGCTGCGATTTACGGAGATCAGGGCCTGATGATCATCGGGAACCGGGGCTGGCGTGCCTACGGCCCCGATCGGGAGCTGCTGGCTAAAGAGTCGGGGAGCAACAAGGGCGTCGAGCACATTCAGAACTTCATCGATTGCGTCAAGAGTCGAAAGAAGCCCAACGCGGACCTGGAAACGGCCGGTCATCCCTCCTCGATTCTCTGTCATGCCGGGAATCTGGCCTGGAGACTCGGAAGGCAGGTCGAGCTCGATCTCGAGACCGAGACCTTCGTCGGCGATGAGAAGGCCAATGCGCTTCGGACCCGGCCCCAATACCGATTACCCTGGAGGCTGCCCGAAGTCTAGCCACGACGACATCCACCGTGAACAAAGCATCGGACGAGCGTCCCAATGTGCTGCTGATCTGTGTCGATCACTGGTCCGGTCTGTTTACGCGTCAGGCCGGCCACCCGGTGGTCATGACTCCGACGATTGCCCAGATGGCTCGCAACGGTGTCAATTTCTCCCGGGCCTACTCCGCTTGTCCCGTGTGCATTCCGGCGCGCCGCACCCTCTTGACGGGCCAAACCGCTCGCAGCCACGGGGATCGGATCTTCAACGAATATCTTCAGATGCCTGATCCGCAAGAGGTTCCGACCCTGCCACAGACGCTGAAGCAGTCTGGATACCAGGCCCATGCGGTGGGTAAGCTGCATGTCTACCCGTAGCGTGACCGGGTCGGGTTTGACGAGGTCATTCTCAATGAAGAAGGCCGGCACCATCTTGCGGACCTGACCGACGACTGGGAGCTCTATCTAGCCGAGCAGGGCTATCCCGGACAGGAATATGCCGCCGGCATGTGCAATAACGACTATCTGACCCGTTCCTGGCACCTTCCGGACCACTGCCATCCCACCAATTGGGCGTCAGCACAGATGTGCCGTACCATCAGTCGTCGCGATCCCCGAAAGCCTGCTTTCTGGTATCTATCCTTTGTCGGCCCTCATCCCCCCGTCTGGCCGCTCCAGGCGTACATGGATCTTTATCGCGACGTAAAGCTGGACGAGAGGGTCCATGGGGACTGGTGTCCCGGTTTCGAAGACCTGCCCTACGGACCCAAGCGCTATATGGACCAGTTCGCCATGCGCCACGCGCTGCCGCACGAGGTGGATTTAGGACGCCGAGCTTTCTATGCCAACATCACCCACATTGACCACCAGATCCGCGTGGTGATCGGCATGCTGCGGGAGGAGGGTTTGTTGGACAATACGATTCTCGCTTTCACCGCGGACCATGGCGAAATGCTGGGTGACCACCACATGTGGGCCAAAGGTGTGATGTACGAAAAGTCCGCTCGCGTTCCCTTGATCGTAGTCCCAACGTCTGGGGACGATCGGCTCGCCCCCGGGAACGACGACGACCGGCTGGTGGAATTGCAGGACGTCATGCCGACGATGCTCGACCTGTGCGGCGTCGATATTCCCAGCTCGGTGGAAGGGAACTCCCTGGTGCAAGGCCAACGGCGTCCTCATTTGTACGGAGAGTATGCCGAAGATGAAGAAGCCACTCGGATGGTGTGTGAGGATCGATTCAAGCTGATCTATTACTCTGTCGGCAACGTTTCCCAACTATTCGATGTGCAAGCGGATCCCCTCGAACAGCACAATCTGGCGGGCACCGAGGAACACAAAGAGACCCAGCGACGCTTGACGGATCTGCTGGTTCAACATCTCTATGGTTCGGATCTGGAATGGGTCAAGGACGGGGAGCTGGTAGGGTTACCGGACCGAGTCTTTGAGCCCCGACTCAACCGGGGCCTCAGCGGTCAGCGAGGCTGGCGCTTCATCTAGGTCACGTCATCACGGTCGTGAGCAAACGAAACCTGCAACCTGGCAACCCTTCGAGTTACCGATCCGCCCACTCGTGATCTCTCGGGATTAGCCAGCTCTCTGACAGAGCCAAGCAGCAGCTGCTACTGTCCACGTCCCCGATCTTCCTCGGGAGTACTCTTCCTCGAGAAGTGTCCTCGTTGATCGTCATTTGCGCTCGCCGGGCAGGAACCAGAACACTGTAGACCCCATGGGGTTGGTCTGGGTTTTCACCCGGAGGGTTGGCTACTGCGAAAGCTTCCCGAAAGTCATACCAGGTCAGGGATATCGCTTCCGACTCGGTCTCGATGTACTCGGTCCAGGCGGTCATGGTGTCCCCGGACTGCGAAAACTCTGCCTCGATAATGGGGATTTCGTCACCGTTGTACAACGGTGTCATCGATGCCTGGATGCCCTCCTGCAACCAGCGGGCCAGCGCAAAGTTGTCCGCGTAGATCTGGACCTCGTTGTCGGTCAGTTCGCTCTTCGTGAAGAGGACATGCCCGGTACCCGCCGGGGAGAACAGGACCCTCCAATGGCTGTTCTGCGCGGTGGGTTCGGAATCCTCGGATTCTCCCAGACGCAGGAAGGAGTTCTCGCCTGTCATTCGTATCTGGTTGGGGTCTACTCGCATGATTTCTTGCCTCCGTTCTCAGATCGCAGTCCGTTTTGCTTACCCAGCTTCAAGCTACCCGCAGGGGTTGAAGCCGCTCCCAATCGAACTCGACCCCGTGTCCTGGTCTGTCCGGAGTCTCCAGGCAGCCGTCCACCAGGCGAATCGGGTCACGAATGAACTCATCCAATCGGGACATATGGTATTCGACGAAAGACGCGTTGGGAATGGCCGAAAGAAGCTGGACGTGGATTTCGTCGTAGCCATGTGAGGTCACGGGTAGATTGTTCCCCTGGGCCATCGCCGCCACCTTCATCCACTCGCTGATGCCTCCGACCTGGCCTACATCGGGCTCCGGGAAGTGGACCGCCTGGGCCTCGAAATAGCGTTGGAACTCCCACTTGCTCAACAGGCTCTCGCCCAGAGCCAGTGGCAGGGGAATCGCATCCGCGATTCTACGGTGACCCGTGACGTCATCTGGGTGAGTGGGCTCTTCGAGCCAGTAGATGTCGTAATCCTCCATTGCCTTGGCAGCTTGGATGGCAGTGGGTACGGTCCACTGCACGTTGGCATCGGTGAGCAGCTCGACTCCATCTCCCACGGCCCTTCGCACCGCCTCGACTCGACGGATATCCTCTCTCCAGTCCCGGCGTCCTACCTTCATTTTCACCGCCCGAAAGCCCATGTCGAGGTACTGTTGCATCTCCTCCACAAGATTCTCAGTCGAGAACCGTAGGTTGACACCACCACCGTAGGAGGGAATCGGCTTGGGCTCTCCCCCCAACAGTCGACACAGGCTGAGGCCCATCTTCTTGCCTTTGAGGTCCCAAAGGGCCACGTCGCAGGCGGCCCTGGCCAGGGAGGTGACGCCGGCACGCCCCAGGGAGTAGGTGCGCCAATACATGCGATGCCAGATAT
The DNA here is from genome assembly GCA_965218775.1 of Acidobacteriota bacterium. Taxonomy (GTDB): domain Bacteria; phylum Acidobacteriota; class UBA6911; order RPQK01; family JAJDTT01; genus CAUZIZ01. The sequence goes on from CBDCLS010000004.1 coordinate 1,310,887, forward strand.
CGTCGATCAGGAGCGGGTCTGCGCCTCGAAGCAGCGGAGCCAGGACGTGGTCCACGACGGCTCCAATGGATCTTCCGTCGACGATGGACTTAGAGTAGCCGATCCCCGAGATTCCATCGTCGGTGTCGAGTCGAACAAGGATCAAGTCGAAGCCATCGATTACGGGGTGGATGGAGTCTGACATTGGGCGTGAAAGAGGGATCCGATAGTGGGAAACGTCGACGTCTGTAACTCTCATTTCTCGAGCCGGATGCCGGAGCGAAGGGCGACGAGACCAGTAGCGCCAAACCACGCCGCCGTGAGATGGAACACCGGTAGGTAGAGTGCGAGATCGTCTGGGAGTCCCATGGTCAGCGCCATGGCAGCCAGCCCGACAAGTCCGGCCCAGATCCCGCTCCACTTTGGGAATAGATGCCATTTCAGGATTGCGAGTCCGAGAATCAGCAATCCCAAACCAGAGAAGACTCGTCCAAAGCGTACCAGGCAGGTGGCATACTCAGTGTCGAGCCGCAGCGAGGCCACAAAGGCGGCAACCGTCTCGGTCGACTGGCCGTTCATATCGATCGCTCCCCAGGCCCCGAAGTGGTAGTAGAAAGCAGCGGCCACCGCGCTGACCAGCATCCCGGCTGAGCCGACCGCTGCCCCCGGCCACACCAGAATCCGAGACGGCGTTTCCGCGACTACCGCCGCCAGGGTAGAGAGAGCAATCACCGCGAAGATCATTCCGAAGAGGTGGATTCGATACATCCAGATCCAGAGCAGCAGGTTTTCATGGATGGCCGAAAAGTCTGTGGTTTGAAAAAACGTCCCGATCCGAGTCGGCATCAGCATCCAGCCTAGCCTCGATTTCCACGGCAGTACAAATGACGCCTTTCCGCTTCGAGCCCCCCGCCAGAATCCTTGATCGGCGCGACTTGCGCCTGCTGTGTTTCCACCTACGTTAGTAAATAGAAGTACCTATTTGGATAGAGAGGTAATCCTATACCTAAAACCTGATCAAGGGACGATCCCCACGCGAATGCTAGAAAAGTCTGGATATGAGGCAGAATAGAACCCTATCAAAGGCTGAGCATTTTCTGTCATTCATATCTAGTATAGTTATAGTTTGGAATACAGTAATCGGAATAGACTAACTAATGACACCCGACCGACCGTTCCGGAGGCCCAATTCTTCCTGGCCCCCGAATCGCCTCTGCAGCGCCAGTATGAGGCCTTGCGCTGCTTTTTCGTCGAAGGCTTGCCCTCGCAGCAGGTCGCCACTCGCTTCGGCTATTCCCCAGGAGCCTTCCGCGTCCTCTGTCATCAGTTTTGCCATGATCTCAGCAAGCGCGCCCGCTTCTTTCAGGCGATTCGCCGGGGGCCTCAAGCGGCGCCCGCCCGCGATCGGGTGCGGGAACGGGCCGTCGCCCTGCGCAAGCGAAACCTCTCGGTCTACGATATCCAACGCGAGTTGGCCGCCGCCGGCCATTCCATCAGCATCAATGCGTTATCGATCCTGCTGCGAGAGGAGGGCTTCGCCCGACTGCCCCGGCGTCGGGATGAGCAACGCCCCGCCACCCTCAAGCCCGAAGCAGCAGCCATCGCCGACGTGCGGCAGATCAATCTGGCCCCGCGCAGCTTTCGCACCCGGGTCGGCGGTCTGTTTCTGTTCGTCCCGCTGATGCGATCGATCGATCTCGGGGCGGTGCTGCAGCCCCCCCGCCTTCCCGGCTCCCAAATGATTCCCGCCGAGCAGGCCGTGCGCACCCTGCTGGCTCTGAAGCTGCTGGGCATCGAAAGAAAAAGTCATGTCATGGATCGGGTCTTTGACGAGGGCATCGCCCTTTTTGCCGGTCTCAATGTGGTGCCCAAGCGCTCCTACCTGGCCGCCTACAGCTCCCGGGTCGACCGACGCGCCAACCTGCGCCTCATGGGAGCCTGGTTTGAGCAGGTCCAAGCCGCCGGCCTGCCCCGGGGCTCTTCCTTCGATCTGGACTTTCACACCGTCCCCGCCAATAGCCAGCAGGAACCTTTGGACAAACACTATGTCTCTTCCCGCAGCCGCAGCCAAAAAGGCATCCTCGTTTTTTTGGCTCGGGACGCCACCGAGCGTGTCTTATGCTACGCCAATGCGGGTGTCCCCCGGGCCGATCGAGCCGACGAGGTGCAACGCTTCGTCCAGTTCTGGCACCAACACAGCGGTCAGCCTCCGGCCGAACTCGTCTTCGATTCCCAGTTGACCACCTATGCTCATCTGAACCGCCTCAACCAACAGGGCATTGGCTTTATCACCCTGCGCCGCCGCTCCCAAAAAATGCTGGGCCAGATCTGGAGCCGCCCCGCCTCCGCCTGGCACCGCATCACCTTACCCGCCCTGACTCGGATCTTTCGCACCCCCAAAGTCCTGGACCAGCGGATCGTCCTGAAACATTACGAAGGTCCCCTGCGCCAGCTCACCCTCATGGAACTCGGTCACGAAGAACCGACCGTCCTACTGACCAACCATCTGCGCCGCGCCCCCTCGACTCTGATCACCCGCTATGCCCAACGCATGCTCATCGAAAATGGCATCTCCGAAGCCATCCAGTTCTTTCACCTGGACGCGCTCTCTTCGATGGTGGGACTCAAAGTGGATTTTGACCTCCAGATCACCCTCATGGCCAGCTCCCTATATCGACTCATGGCCGAGAAGATTGGTCGCGAATATCAGCGGGCTCAAGCCAAAAAGATCTTCCGAAATCTCCTCGACGTCTCGGCCCGGGTCCAGATCCAAGAGCAGCAAGTCACCGTCCACCTCGATAAGCGCGCCCATAACCCCTACTTGGTCGCCTCGGGCCTGGGTGATGATCCCACGCCCATGCCTTGGTTTGGCGGCAAAACTCTGGTCCTTCGATTTGACTAACCGACTCAACGGCTACCCTTAAAAAATGTTAGTCCTTTCCAGTACCGTGGAAATCGAGGCTAGCCACAGCATCAAGGCGGTGGCTATGAAGGACCACCCGGTCAGCTTCGTCGCAAAATTTCGCTCTATTTCTTGACTCACAGGAATTCGCGCATTCTACTCTGGAGGATCAGGAGCAGCAAGAAGTCGCCAGCGCCAGAGGCGCCAGAAGGTCGCTCCCTTGCGAAAGCGGATCGGATCGGTGAGACTGTGAGCAGTGGGCAGTGAGCAATACCGGAATACGAAGCCAAGTCCGGCAGAGCCGCGAACGACTTGACTTGTTAGCAGTATGAGCCCAAGTTCCGAGGAGAGAGCTGGACAACAGCAAGATCTCTCCTAATCCAACGCGGTTGGGGCGGTTTGGACAGGGCCGCGAACGGTCTGGACGACTGCCAACACGAAACGAGCCACTGTGGAGCGACCGGATAGTAGCACAATCTCCCCTGTCTCCCAGCCGCCGAAAGCCTTCCACATCCTGGCCAAACCCAACGGGCCGATCTGCAATCTGGACTGCAAGTACTGTTTCTACCTGGAGAAGGAAAATCTCTACCCCGGTACTTCAGATTGGGGAATGGATGATCGGGTTCTGGAAGCCTACATTCGGCAGTACATCGAGGCCCAGGACGTGCCGGCGATCAGCTTTGCCTGGCAGGGGGGCGAGCCCACTCTGTTGGGTGTCGATTTCTTCCGACGGGCCGTGGAATTCCAGCGGAAATATGCCAACGGGAAGCGGATCGAGAACGGCTTCCAGACCAACGGTATCCTGCTGGACGACAGCTGGGGTGAATTCCTTGCGGAGCACGGGTTCCTGGTAGGGCTCTCGATCGACGGTCCGGCCGAGCTCCACGACTACTACCGAGTCGACAAAGGGGGGCAGCCCACCCACAAGCGCGTGATGCGGGGACTCGGCTTTCTGAGAAAGCACGGAGTCGATTTCAACACGCTCACCGTGGTCCAACGTCAGAACGCCCGTCATCCCCTTGAGATCTATCGCTTCCTCAAGGAGATCGGAAGTGGCTTCATGCAGTTCATCCCGATCGTCGAGCGGGTGGCTGAGGAGATCGGTCCCGATGGACTTTCGTTACTTTCGCCTGACGCCGACGAAGCGGCCAGGGTATCGAGCTGGTCCGTGGATGCAAAGCAGTTCGGGATGTTCCTGTGTTCCATTTTTGACGAGTGGGTACGCCAGGACGTGGGGAATTATTTCGTGCAGATCTTCGACGTTGCACTGGAGTCCTGGGTGGGAATGGAGTCCAGCTTGTGCGTGTTCCGTGAGACCTGTGGCACGGCTCTGGCGATTGAGCACAACGGCGACCTGTACTCTTGCGATCACTATGTCTATCCCGAGAATAGGCTCGGCAACATCATGGAAAGGCCGATGGAGACGTTGGTGGCTTCGCCTCAGCAGGTCGGCTTCGGCCACGCCAAGCGCGATACCTTGCCTCGCTATTGCCGGGAGTGTGAGGTCCGGTTCGCCTGTAACGGTGAGTGTCCCAAGCATCGCTTCATCCGCACGCCGGACGGTGAGGCGGGGCTCAACTACCTCTGTGCGGGCTATAAACTCTTCTTCAACCACATCGATCCTCATATGCGTTTCATGGCGGCAGAGCTTGCTGAAAAAAGGGCCCCCGCCAACGTGATGGCCTGGGTCAGATCGCGAGATCTTCAAGAACAAGGTAAGCGGCGGCCCGGAAGAAACGATCCCTGTATCTGCGCTAGCGGCAAGAAATACAAAAAGTGCTGCGGTGCTTGAGTAGAGAGTTGCTAGCCTCCAGTGTTTGGATAGCCCCTCGCCTTTGCCCGTGCCCTTGCCCTCCAATGGTTTCGGCTTTCTCTGGACTGGGACAGTAAAATGCAACTGCATTGAAGAGATTCCGGAGGGCAAAGGTAGAGGCAAAGTCGGAGGCAAAGGCACGGGCAAAGGCAAGGGCAGGGAGGGTAACTAAGGGACTGAATCCAACATTTTGGCCAATTCCTCCGGATCCGAGGTGGGAAGCTTGCAGGCATAGTTTTCACATACGTACGCTGCTGCCTTGCCCTCTAGCGGACGCATTGCCTTTATCGAAGGGATGAGCTGCCCCAGGTAGTCCTGACCCGCACCGTTGTCCGCGGAGAGGATCACCTTGTGAGGCAAGTACCTCTCGTGAATATTCTTCAACAGTGCTCGGGTATCCTCTCCTTTCGGATCCCCCGCGATAACGATCTGTTTGACGCTCCCCAGGTGAAAGTCGAAAGCTGTCAACATCTGGGGCATCGCCTCAGGCCCTGCTGCCAGCTGACCTCCATAGAAGACCAGGGTTTGCTCCGCCAACTTGCCCCAATCTTCATTCTTGGTCATCTGGGACAGCCGCAACAGATTCAGGGTGGTGACCGAGTTCCCGCTCGGCTGTGCGGAATCGTACGTCTCCTTGGTCCGCAGGAGTAGTGTAGGGTCTCCTCCAGCAGTGTCGAAGAATCCACCTTGCTCGGAGTCGTGGAAGAGTGCCTTCGATTTTCCCATCAATGCGACGGCTTGTTTGAGCCATCGAACATCCAGATCCGCCTCGTAGAGATCGAGCAGGCCCATGGTAAGAAAGGCGTAATCGGCTAGATGAGCTTCGTATCGCGATTCTCCCTCCCTATATCGGCGCAGCAGACGTCCGGTCTTGGCGTCGTACAGCGTCCGCAGGATGAAGTCGGCGCTTTTGGCGGCGGCTTGAATGTATCGGGGATCGCCGAATACCTGATAGGCACGGGCGAAAGCCGAGATCATCAGTCCGTTCCACGAAACCAGGATCTTGTCGTCCAGATAGGGCCGAGGACGTTTTCTTCGGACTGCGAGCAGGCTCTTGCGGGAGTCTTCGAGCAGCCTGAGAATCTCTTTCAGGGAACGATCGAATTTCTTCGAGGTCTCGGTAACCGACGAAGCGACGTAGAGAATGTTCTTGCCCGGAAACACGCTGTGAGGATCACTCAAGGCGTTGCCGTCGGGTTTCACTCCGTAGTAGTGAGCAAGGAGAGCGGCATTATCCTTTCCCAGGATCCGCTCGATTTCTTTCTGGGCCCAGACATAGAAGGCTCCCTCCTTCTTTTCCTCCCCGACTGTGGGCGCGCTCTCGGCGTCTTCGGCCGAGTAGAAGCCTCCCCCCTTGCGGGTCATGAGGGCAAGGACGTAATCGAGTGTCTTCCGGGCGATCGAGGAGTAGAAGCTGTCACCCGTGAGCTGAAAAGCTTCCAGATAGACGCACACCAACTGCGCCTGATCGTAGAGCATCTTCTCGAAGTGGGGGACGCGCCACTGACCGTCCACTGAATACCGATGAAAGCCACCCCCCAGATGGTCGAAGAGTCCTCCCTCGGCCATCTTTCGCAGCGTTGCAAGTGTCATATCGAGGGCTTTCTGGTTGTTCGCGCTTCGATGGTATCGAAGCAGGAAACTCAGGCCCACCGGGCGTGGGAACTTCGGCCCCTGTCCGAACCCTCCGTAGTGGGGATCGTAGGTCTTCTCGAAGCTTCCGAATCCTGCGGACAAGAGTGATCGCTTCAAGGGGTGTTCGCCGCCCTTGATTGTGGTGCGCTTGCGAAGAAATTCTGTCAGCTTGGTGCTGGTCTCGAGCAGCTTCTGGGGCTGATCGCTCCAGAACTGAACGATCTTCGCCGTCAGCTCCCGGAATTGCTCTGGCGGAAAGTAGGTGCCGCCATAGAATGGTTTCAGAGCGGGAGTGAGAAACAGGGACATGGGCCAACCGCCTCGGCCAGTGAGAGCCTGGACGGCGGCCATGTAGACACGGTCCACATCGGGACGCTCCTCGCGATCCACTTTGATGTTCACGAAATTCTGGTTCATGAACTCAGCGATTTCCGAGTTCTCGAACACCTTTCTCTCCATGACATGGCACCAGTAGCAGGTCGAGTAACCTATCGAGAGAAAGATTGGCTTGTTTTCCTTGCGCGCCTTTTCGAACGCCTCGTCCCCCCAGGGATACCAATCCATTGGGTTGAAGGCGTGTTGGAGCAGATAAGGGCTCTTTTCGTGGACGAGTCGGTTCGGCTTCTTATCCTCGGCGGCCGCCTCCGCGTCGGGTGAGGAGCACGAAACCGAAGCCTGGAGAGCTATGATCGCCAGCAGGAGGCAGGCCCGAGTGAGCAGTGAGCAGTAAGTAGTGAGCAGTGAGCAGTGAGCAGTGAGCAGTGGGTCGCTGTTGGTGAATTCAGCATCAGTTGTCAGTCTTGATTCCTTTTTCGCGATCTGATGCCGTTTCCCACCGCTCAGCTCCATGACCGTTTTATCCCTTTCTTGAGCCTACCAATTTCTACTACGAACTGTTGATTACTGTCTCACGTGTTGATTACTCTTTCACTCCTCACTCCTCACTCCTCACTGCTCACTGCTCCCGTCCGGACGCGAGTCGAGTAGGAGGAGCATCACCAGGGCATCCTCGCTTCCCTGCGCATCCGAATAGTAGTTCCTACGGATGTCCACCTGCCTGAAGCCCATCTTTCTGTAGAGCTGAAGGGCGGGCTCGTTGGTGGACCGTACCTCTAGCAGAACGGCGCCAGCCCACTCTTCCCGCGCCAGGTCGAGAAGCTCCAGCAGGAGTTGATGTCCCAGACCCCTGCCGCGTGATTCGGTCCGCACACAGAGGTTCAAGATATGGGCCATCCTGGCCTCGAGTGACATCACGCCGTAGGCTTGAATGACCCCACCCTGCTCCAGCACCCGACAACAGTAGCCCGCCTCCAGGCAGTCGCTGAAGAAGTCCGCCTGCCAGGGATTCTCGAAGCTCTGATCCTCGAGCTGCGAGACCTGGGGCACATCCCTGAGATCCATGGGCCTGACCTGAACTCTCATCTCGTTTTTGTCGTATTCCTCTTACCACAACCAAGCGACCACTGCTCAGTGCTTACTGCTCACTGCTCACTGATTACCCTTGCCGAAGTGCCCACGTGTTGGTATCTTCGTGAACGGAGAAGGCTGTAGACCATTATTGACCGAATCCAAAAGGAGGGCTTATGTCGTTTTCACTTCCAACCTTGCCCTATTCTTCTGATGCACTGGAACCACACATCGACCAGCGAACCATGGAAATCCACCATGGGAAGCATCATGCCACCTATGTGACCAATCTGAATAACGCCCTGGGATCCGCACCCGAACTAGAGGGGAAGAGCCTCGAAGAGTTGTTGGCCAACGGTTGTGGCGCTGTTCCGGAAGGAATTCGTACCGCCGTGAGAAACAACGGTGGCGGACATTACAACCACTCCCTTTTCTGGACCATCATGGGTCCTGGTGGCTCTGGCAGTCCCATCGGTAATCTTGCTCAGGCGATCAATGGTGCCTTTGGGAGTGTCGACGACTTCAAGGCGAAGTTTGCTGCCGCCGGTGTCGGCAGATTCGGCTCAGGCTGGGCCTGGTTGATCAAGGACGGTTCGGGCTCTGTCTCCATTACGTCAACACCCAATCAGGACAATCCGGTCATGGAAGGTGTTTATCCGATTCTGGGCCTCGATGTGTGGGAGCACGCCTACTACCTGAACTACCAGAATCGCAGGCCTGATTACATCGCTGCCTGGTGGAACGCCGTGAACTGGCAGGCTGCCGAAGATCGTTTCAACTCCTGATTCCAGCCGCGCGTGGTCACTGCGGTCACTGCCGGTCGTCTCGACCTTACGGGTCAGGTCTGCTATCCTACTGAATTAGGTAACCAATGAGCGATCAAGTCTTCGAGTTTCCCAATATAAAGCCGCCGAAGTTGTCGATGAGGTTGATCCTGATCGTCGTGGCCGTGCTTGCCGCACTGGTCATCGTCTTTGGGAGCTTTTATCAGATTCAACCGGAAGAGGTGGGGCTGGTACTTCGATTCGGTCGGCACGTGAGAACGGCGGATCCCGGGCTTAACTTGAAAATGCCTTTTGTAGAGGACGTGTGGAAGGTTCCCGTGCAGAGGCAGCTGAAGCAGGAGTTCGGCTTCAGCACGGTTCAAACTCCCGGACGATCCAGGCGGGGCACTCAGTTCCTGGGCGAATCACTGATGCTGACTGGAGATCTCAACGTTGCCGTAGTGGAGTGGATTGTCCAGTACCGAATCGTGGATCCCTATCGCTACCTGTTCAAGGTGCGTCACCTCGACGAGGCCTCTAGCAGCCGCCCCTTCTACTCTTCGCTTCTGCATGACATGAACGAGGCGGTAATGCGCGAGGTAGTAGGTGATCGTACCGTCACCGAAGTGCTGACGGTCGGCCGTCAGGAGATTGAAAGCATTGTGGAGCAGAAGCTTCAGGAACTCAGCACCCAATACGAGATGGGGATCACTATCGACCAGGTTGTCCTGCAGAACGTCACTCCACCCGGCCCCGTGAAACCGTCCTGGGACGAGGTCAATCAGGCAGAACAGCAGCGGGACCAGCTAACGAACGAGGCCCGGGCAGAATACAACAAAGTGATCCCGCGGGCTAAAGGAGAAGCCGAACAGGCAATCCTGCAGGCTCAAGGTTATTTGCTGAATCGAGTCAATAGGGCCGAGGGCGACGCTGCCCGCTTCAACTCACTCTATGATGCTTATCGCAAAGCGCCCGAGGTTACCCGTCGACGTATGTATCTCGAGACGATGCAGAAGGTCCTTCCTCTTCTGGGCGGGAAGCTCTTGTTGGATGAGAACGCCGACGGTGTCATGCCCTTGCTGCCGCTGGACGCGCTGAGAAAAGTTCTGAAAGACGAACCCCAGAGGGGAGCGGCTCAATGAAGCGTGAATACGTCCTACTTGCCGTTCTAGCGGTTGTACTGGTCGTGGCGATGAATGGGACCTACGTCCTGAATGAGACCCAACAGGCGATAATTACACAGTTCGGGGAGCCGCAAGGAGAGCCGATCACCGAGCCGGGACTAAAACTAAAGCTCCCTTTCCTCCAGAAAGTCAACTATTTCGACAAGCGCTTTCTGCAGTGGGACGGCGATGCGGATCAGATGCCCACCAAGGATAAGCGTTTCATCTCGGTCGACACCTACGCACGCTGGCGGATCACCGATCCTCTGCTGTTCTTTCAACGGCTGCGCGATGAGAGAGGGGCCCAGTCACGTCTCGACGGCATCCTGGACGGCGAGACGCGGAACGCTATCGCCCGGCATGACCTGGTTGAAGTCGTGCGCAGCAGTAATCGCGAAGAAGCGGGAATTACCGAGGACTCGGAACAAGAAATGTCGGTCTTGCAACAGATCACCAAGGGGCGCGGCGACATCACTCGCGCTATCCTGGAGACCGCTTCTCCCAAGGTGAAGGACTTCGGCATCGAGTTGATTGATCTACAGGTCAAGCGGATCAACTATGTAGAGGAGGTCCAGAAAGACGTTTTCGCTCGCATGATCGCTGAACGAAAGCGTATCGCTGCGCGATATCGCTCGGAAGGTGAAGGTGAAGCCGCGCGGATCCGAGGAGAACAGGAGCGGGACCTCCAGCGCATTCAATCAGAAGCCTACCGGTCAGCCGAGGAGGTTCGGGGAGAGGCCGACGGCAAAGCCACTGGGATTTATGCCCAGGCCTACAACCGAGACGCTGCCTTCTACGCTTTCATGAAGAGTATGGAGACCTACGAGGGGGGAGTCGACTCCTCGACGACGCTAGTGCTCACGACCAAAGGCGACTTGCTCAAGTACCTGGTCCGTCCTCAGTAACTACAGCTAGTACTCGTAGCGGTGGTCTCCAGGCCGCCGTCCCCAACCCCTCGCTTGCGCTTCAGGCTTCCCCGGATCGAACCTGTAACCCTTTGAGGTTTCACGCCAGATCTGGCATTTCTTTGAGTGCCGAGAGCAGCCGATCCACATCCTGCTCTGTGTTGTACAGGTGGGTCGAAACGCGGACTCTGCCGGAACCGGGCCAGACCAAAACGCCTTTTTGTCCGAGCCAGTCGGCTATCGCTTCGCTGTTGGGAGCGGCAAAGCACACGTTGCCGGCGCGCCGGGATCCGTCTTGGGGTGTCATCAGCTCCAATCCCAACGCCTGGAGGCCATTCCAGACCCGATCTGCCAAGTGGGTGATGTAGGCTTCGATGCGGGGCATCCCGAGCTCCAAGAGACGGTCCAGCGCGTTGTTCAAGACGTAGATGCCGATGAAGGAGGGGTTCCCCGCTTCGAACCGGGCTGCCTCGGGGCGCGTGGAATAGTGTGTCGGATCCTGCCAGTCTCCAAAGGAAGTACTCGTGTGCCAGCCCAGAAACGGAGGCTTCAGACCGGGCTGCCTCGCTTGGTTGCAATAGAAGATCGCCAGGCCATGGACCCCCAGGAGCCACTTGTAGCAGCTCGTGACAAGAACATCGGCATGATTGGCCTGGACCTCAACCACGCCGGTGGCATGAGTGGCGTCAACGCTGAGCAGGGCATTGCTGGGCCGGACCACCTTGGCCAGTTCCTCCAGGCTCAACCTTTGACCAGTAAGGAAGCTGACCTGGCTGATTGCGACCACCCTGGTGTGTGTGTCGATGGCTCCTTCGAGATCGGATGGGGAGATGGACCAATTGCGATGACGTACGATTCGGATGTCGATGCCTCGGTCCTGGAGGCGTGTCCAGGGAAGAATGTCCGAGGGGAATTCCAGGTCGCAAACGACCACATTGTCGCCGCGATGCCACTCCAGGCTGTGAGCCAGCAGATTGATGCCTTCGGAACTGGAGGAGAGAAAGGCAATCTCTTCGGGTGAGCCCCCCAGAAGCGTGGCGATTTTCTGCTTGCAGAGGTCGTATGTCTGCAAGATCCGGTCTCGGCCGGCTGCACCGCTACTCTTGTCCTCGAAGAACCGATCAATAGCCGACCTATGGCTTTTGAGAATCGGGGTCTCGGCTCCGGCACAGAGATGAATGACCTGGTCGAGCCCCAGGAAATCTGACTTGGGTATGAGCATTGTGCTTTCCGGGCGGTGATTATAAGGCGGGACCGGGCCAAGAGGCTATTGACGATTCCCAGGTCTTTGGCTTCCGGGTCTAAAACATAGCTGCTTTCCGTCACGAGCACCGGGACCTATAATCGACTCTGGTGTCTGGGCCTCATGCCCCCACTGATAACCGGGATATCGAACATGCCTCCCACCTTTCTGGAATGTCCTCGCTGTCGTTCACGCTATGAGAGCAGTCAGCAGATGCATCTCTGCGAGTGCGGTTCCCCTCTTCTGGTGCGCTACGATCTGGAGCAAGTACGGGCCTCATTTCAACGTGAGGCCTTGCAGTCACGGAGCCACAGTCTTTGGCGTTATGAGGAATTGTTGCCGATTGACGACCCCGCGGCTGTTGTTTCGCTGGGGGAGAACATGACTCCACTGCTGGCCCTGGGAAATCTAGGGCAGGAGTTGGGGGTTCCGCGCCTTTATCTGAAAGACGAGGGTGCCCTTCCGACCGGGACCTTCAAGGCCCGAGGGGCGGCTGTCGGTGTTTCCAAGGCAAAGGAACTGGGAGTAAGCATTCTCGCGATGCCCACCAACGGCAACGCTGGAGGTGCCTGGGCCGCCTATTGCGCTGCAGCCGGGATCCGGGCAGTGATTGTGATGCCGGAGTCGGCACCCATCATGAACTGGAAGGAATGTGTCCTGGCGGGAGCCTCCCTATATCTGGTGAAGGGCCTGATCAGCGACGCGGGTAAGATCGTGGCGCGGGCCATCTCAGATTACGGCTGGTACGACGCATCCACCCTGAAGGAGCCCTATCGGATCGAGGGCAAGAAGACCATGGGGTTGGAGTTGATCGAGCAACTTGGCTGGCGAGTTCCCGATGTGATTCTCTATCCAACCGGAGGCGGGGTTGGAATCATAGGGATTTTCAAGGTCATCAAAGAGCTCCAGGAGATCGGGCAGCTCGATGGACGGCTCCCACGGATGGTGGCGGTGCAATCCACTGGCTGTGCCCCCATCGTGAAAGCCTGGGAGCAGGGGAAGTCAGAGTCTGAGTTCTGGGAGAATGCCCACACGGCAGCCTTCGGAATCACCGTCCCCAAGGCTCTGGGAGATTTTCTTGTGTTGGAAGCCATCTATGAGACGGAGGGATGTGCGATCGCGGTGGACGATGAAGACATCCTCCTGGCTCAACGGCAGCTGGCTTCGCGCCAGGGTCTGCTGGTGTGTCCGGAAGGCGCTGCCACTCTGTGCGCCACAGCTCAACTTGCCCAGAAGGGATGGATCAAGAAAGAGGATGAAGTAGTCCTCTTCAATACAGGGACCGGACTCAAATATCCCGAGACCGTCGAAGTACAACCCAGAGTCCTTGAACTGGAAGACACCTTGCCTGGCTAAATTCGTCCTTGCGACGAGCCCACCTTTTCTGCTCAAAGATCCTCGCAGCCCCGTTTTGACCTGCAACCTGCAACCTGCAACCTTCGACCTGGGACCAAATGAAGTTTCAGGTCCGCTCCTCGTGGAATCCGTCCCTATGGAATCCGCCTGCCGACTAAAGCTCTAACTCCAACATGACGAAGAGAGGGTTAAGGAAGTCAGATCAGACCAGCCAGGGTCAGCGCGGAAGGAGCAACGATTATGGAGTCTTCCAAGCTATTGATTCAACTGTCCTTGTCTCTACTCTTGCCGATCGCTTTCTCGAGCGACTGCTGGTCCCAGACCGGCGACCAGACTCAAGGCCACTGGATGCGAACCCACCCCCGAAGGCTGGAGCTATTCGAGCGATACTTCAAGAGTCGGGCGGTGCAAAGTAACCGTCGAGAAGCTGTGGAGGCTTCCAACCAAAGACGGAAGCTCGGTCGAGCGCAGAAGAAAGTCGCTGAGCTCATACACGCGTCCTATCAGTTGCAGAAAATGCTACTCGATCCGAATTTGTTCCACGTCGATACCCCGAAGCTGGTTAAGAAGTGTGAGGACCTGTCGAAGGACATAAAGAAGCTGCTGCGGTAGTAGGGCAGTTTTGGGACTGGCACCGTCCCGCGAGCGCTAGTGGACTGTAACACCTCACTAAAGCCTGAGCGGCTCTGGACCCCTAGGAGGCAGGGAATCCCAGCGACCAGTTGATGAGTCCCATAAACTCATGGGCAGCCGTCTCGATCTCGTGATTCCTTCTCCACCAGCCCTCCGCTACGAAGGTCGGATCTTCTCTGGGATAGCGGATTATGGGCGTCACCTGTCCGCTAGTCACGTGGTTCCAGATCAGGCGAGCTCGACGCGTATGTTGTTTCGAGGTTACCACGATCAGCTTCGTTCCCTCAGGCGGAGAGAGCGCTTTGAGAACCTGCCCGGCCTCACTGAGGGTGCTGTGGATCTCTCCTCCGACGACGCTGATGGCCTCATCCGGAACACCAAGTTTGAGCAGTACCTGACGGCTCACCTCGTGATGTTCTGGGTAAACTAATCCTAGTGCCTTGAGCGCATAATATCTCTTGGACCGCTTACCACGAGTCAAGACGATTCGGGGCGCCCATCCGTCCTTGTAGAGTCGCGCAGCTTCCAGGGGGCGATAGGGAAGAGCACCGGACAACACAATAATGGCGGAGGCGGCTTCGAGTGGATCCTCGACGAAGAGCCAGCTAACGAGCTCCCGTAGAATCGGAGGATGTGCGAAGTACATGACGCACACGGTCAGTATGAGCAGGATGGCAAGGATCTTTAGAACTCGTCGCACGGCTTTGGTTACCTCGCAGGCAAGGTTAGAAGAACGGTCTTCCGGCGTCAACAAGGGCGGGCGAGGCAGTCGCTCCCTCGTGGCGGGACGCCCACGGTACCTCGGCTCTAGAAGTTCGTGGCAGTCAAGTCCATGAAGAGATCGTTGTTGTTTCTTTTTTGCCTAGGGGTCGTTGCAGTTTTGGAGGCGGCCACGATCACGGCCCTCTGCGGTCAGATCTATCGTTGTGGCTGCAGCTACTCCGAGGGGATGGCCTATTGCAACGTGAATAGTCCGTCGGAGCCGAACTGTCCCTGGTGCAGCCACGGAGAAACCGGTTTCTACACGCTTTTCGGTCTCATCTTGCTGGGGACGATGGTCAGCATTTGGCTGGGCTTCCGGCGTTTTGGCGCCAACCTGGTCTCGGGACTTGCATCTGGACTTATCGGATACCTCGTCTGGGGCGTACTGGTGGCGCTAGCCTTCGCATTCTATGATGATTACCCACTGCTGAAGCTTTGGAGTGGTTAATCCGTCACTGGCTTGCCCAGGATCCTCAGCAGAACCACGAGTAGGAGGGGGCCGAGCGGAAGCAGGAGCCACACCGGCACGCCCAGCCCAATTGGCAGCGTTCCACACACGATTGATACGGCGCCCACGAGCAGTGCATAGGGTAGCTGGGTCCGTACGTGTGCAACGTGGTTGCAGCCGCTGGCCTGAGAGGAGAGCACGGTGGTATCGGAAATCGGCGAACAGTGATCCCCGAAAATTGCTCCAGCCAGAACGCTGCTCACCGCAGCCAGGAAGATGGGGTGCGTTGGAGAGACCGTTCCACCGCTCGACGATAGCATCGAGTGCACCAGTGGAATGGCCAGCGGCATGATGATTCCCATAGTCCCGAAGCTGGTTCCCGTCGAGAAGGCAACAATGACGGACAGCAGGAATACAAGAGTGGGTAGCAGCCACATCGGCAGGCTTTCTTCGAGGAGCTCTCCCAGATAACTTCCTGTGTAGAGACGGTAAGCCGAGTAGGGGTACTCGCTGGGACGAACGGACTCACCCTCCCCTGGTTTCGCATCCGATTCGATCAATTGGACTTCGGCAGCCTTCTGGTCTGCGGCCGAGGGCCTGTTTCCAGCCATTGAGGAGAGAGAGGAGGCCAACCAGAGGATGACCAGTGCGGGTACCATCAAGCGGGCACCGAATCCGGCTGCTTCCAAGATCTGCCGAATCGTCAGGAGCCGCTGCAGCAAGCTCAGCAGCGCGGCCACCAGCGCACCGGCCAGGGCACCCCAGAAGAGTGAGCTATAGGAGTTGGATTCTCCCAGGACCTCCCACATCGTGGGATCTGCCTCGGCTCCGAAATGGGCTCGACCCGTCGAATACAGAAGGTACATGATTGCCCCCACCGTGATCGCAATCGGCACAACGGCGTTGTACCAGCGAGTCGGTGTCTGGGCGTCGGGTGAGGTCGGGTCTCGCCGGACGGGCTCGTCCGTCTGAGCTGGCCCGACCTGACCCTGGACACTGAGTCGCTCGGCCTGCAACATGGGGCCCATGTCCCTGCCGAACCAGGCTACGGTCGGAACGAACAGCAAGGCCCACAATACATAGAACCGATAGGGGATGCTCTGGACAAACAAGGCGAAAGCATTCCACTCCTGTTCCATCGGAAGCTTGTCGAGGCCGTCTTGAATATACCCAATCTCGACGGCAACCCAGGTTGAGACAAGGGCCAGGCCGGCAACCGGGGCGGCAGTCGAGTCGACCAGATAGGCCAGCTTCTCACGCGAAATTCGCAGTCGGTCGGCCAAAGGACGTAGGGTGGTACCCAGCAACAGCGTGTTGGCGTAATCGTCGAAGAAGACAAAGAGGCCCAGGCACCAGATGACGATTTGGCCGCCCCGCCGATTCCGAGCCCAGCCGGAAACTACATCAACCAAACCGCGCATTCCGCCACAGCGATTGACGATGCCGATCATTGAGCCCATCAGGAGCGTGAAGGCAAAGACCTTGAGTTTGCTCGCGTCCGCCAGTGTTGGCCAGAGGTGAATCGTCAGCGTGTTGGACACGGCTGGTAGCGGGTTTCCATGCTCCAATACGAACCCACCCGCGAAGATGCCGACGAGCAGGGAAGGCACCACGCGCTGGGTAACGATGGCGAGCAGGATAGCCACCACCGGAGGGAGAAGGCTCAGCCAGCCGAAGGGATGTTCCATCACTGGCGACATATTAGCAAGCAGGCCGCCTAACTCTCAAAAAGTCCGGCCGCGAATGGGTTGAACTTCCAGTAATACGAAGCCCAGTCCGACAGAGCCGCGAACGACGTGACTTATCAGCAACATGGACTCAAGTTCCGGCCGTCGAGGACGACGAAGGCGGGAGCGAGCTGGACAACAGCAAAGTTTTCCCTACCTTCGACCAAAGTTTCCCCCGGAATGATCCAGCGTGTCCGGTACCCATACTGACCAGTAGAGACAAGGGAGACCGACGCAGGCCTTGACAGGTCGAGTCTCCGCCCGCGAGGATCTGAGGCTAGGAGAGTTGCATCGTTCACGGATCCATGAAGTCTTTGCTTGTCGTCGTCAGTCAGTTCGCACGTCGCACCCGCTGGAGATCGGGATCAGACTCCCTGGAGTCCTTGCTGGCAAAAGCACATTTTCGGGCGAGATTCCTACATCCTCGGGGTCAGGCTGAAGTGGAAGAGGCAATCCAACAGAGTTTGGGCGATGGAACGCAGGCCGTCGTGATTGTGGGAGGTGATGGGACGGTCAACCAGGTGGTGACCGCGCTCCGCGAAAACAGGCTCCCGGTGACGATCCTACCCGCGGGAACCGCCAACGACTTGTCCCGCGAGCTCGGTTTTTCTTCGGACCCCACGGAGTTGCTGGCCCGCGTGAAGACGGGACGCATTCGGGACGTGGATCTGTTGGACGTGGACGGGAGGCGCTTTTGCACTATCGGAGGTTTGGGTTTGCCCGCCAATGGTGCGCTCAGCGTCAGCCGTTGGCGGCGAACCCATCGACTTCTTGCCTCCTCCATCAAGGTCTTGGGTTCCTCCGTCTACCATGTCTCGGTGCTGGCGAATATTCTCTTCCGTCCCGGGATCAGTTCGCCGATGGAGTTGACTTATCGAGCTCCCGGAAGTTCTGGGGAATCCCACCTGGAGGTGAACACCTCCGGAGTGCTGATTGCCAATCAGGGATGTTTGGCCGGAGGGCTTCGTATTTCCCCTGAATCCAGAAACGATGATGGTGTTTTCGAGATCGTGCTGCTTCCGCCGGGAACTCGATCCCGTCTTCTGAAAATGCTTTTCAAACTGGTTGGAGGCGATCCTTTATCATCGAACGACGTCACGTTGTACCAAGCCAGGGAGGCAAGGTTGCGGTGTCCGCAGCCTTGCGCTTTCTTCGGGGACGGTGAATTACTGAAAACAGCGTCCGAGTTTCGACTCTCGATCCGGCCCGGGCTGTTGAGAGTGATCTATTAGTCGAATGATTTTTGACGATCTAGGCCTGATTTCGTTTAGCGACGCCCTGGCTGTCCAGGCCGATTCCATGGCGCGGATCGCTGCCAACGAACAGCAGGAGACGGTCTATTTATTGGAACATCCCAGCGTGTTTACAGTGGGAAGAGGGGGCCAGCTAGAAAACGTCCTGACGAGAAGGGATTGGGAAGGGAACAGCATCGAGCTGGTGCGGACCAGTCGAGGTGGAGATGTGACCTATCACGGACCAGGGCAATTGGTGGGCTACCCGCACCTGGATTTGAGACAGCGCGGCCGAGATGTGGGGCGGTACTTGCGAGACCTCGAAGAGACGCTTATTCGTGTCGGAGCTCACTTTGGTGTCACCGCGTTCCGCAGAGAGAGCCTCACCGGGGTATGGACCCGGAAGGGAAAGCTGGCGTCTATTGGGGTCGGAGTACGCCGCTGGATAACCATGCACGGGTTTGCTCTGAACGTGAACAACGATCTGCGCTACTTCGAGCTGATCCGTCCGTGCGGAATTCCAGACTGTCCCATGACCTCTTTCAAGGCCCTTTTGGGGGGATCATTGGAACTGGACGAGGTTAAAGAAGTGTATGAGCGGGAGTTCCGTTCGGTCTTCGTCGTCCGTGACCCGTAGCTCCTTCGAGCGCGGGATGATAACTGCAGCTGGATCGGAGACGAGAGATCTGTTGACGTAGAGCCGGAGGCCTGATAGGTTCTGGCGTTTCTGCTTACGAGGCCAGACTGATTGAGAATCGGAATGGCTGGGACCATTTTGAGGATAGGTACCGACGACTCGAGAAGGGATCGGTACGGTGTTGCGAGGAGGCAAAGCAAGATGAGTGCGAAACGACTGATTGGTGCATTTTTGGTTACAGGCCTTGGCGTGTGCCTGACGAATGCCAAGCAGCCCATAGGGGAGGAAGCCCAGGATGTCTGGACAGGTGTAGACCGGATCGTCGCCGTTGGGAGCGTCCACGGGAATTACGGGCGCTTCGTGTCGATCCTCCAGACGGCTGAACTGATCGATGGTGAGACCAATTGGTCTGGAGGAACCGCCCACCTGGTTCAGACCGGTGACGTCGTGCATCTGGGACCGCATTCCAAGAGGGTGATTGACCTTCTGATGAAGCTGCAGGAGCAGGCACGGGCAGCCGGTGGGAATGTCCACGCCCTGATTGGCAACCACGAGGTCATGAATCTGACTGGCGATCTCCGCTATGTGAACCCCCAGGAGTACGCTGCCTTCACGGACAAGAACTCCAAGCTGCTCATGGAGCGATTCTTCGCACAGGACGCTTTTCTTTGGAAGCAACACGACATCGAGACACAGGTAGATAACCCAGGCGGCCAAACGGGCCAACGTAGGTACAAGGCTTTCAAGGAGAAATGGGACGCTGACTACCCCTTGGGATACTTTGAGTACCGCTACGCCTTTGGTCCGGACGGAGACACGGCAGAGGCTTGGGTGACCCAAGTACTTGCCTCGGATCCCCTCACCGTGAACAAGGTTTTCAATGAGTTGAGAAAGAGAAAGCGGTATGCTCCCTGGGCCTCGAAGCAGAACGTAGCGATTCGGATCAACGACACGCTTTTCATGCACGGGGGGATCAGTCCGAAGTACGCTTCCTCGTCCATCCGCGAGATCAACGAAACGGTACGCGGCGAGCTGACCGAGAGGGCAAAGCTCAAGGTTGGCATGGCTGTGGATCCTGAAGGGCCTCTCTGGTACGAGGGCCTGGGGAAGGGTTCTGCCTCAGACAGTCATGTGGCGCAGCTCCTCAAACAACACCAGGTAAAGCGAATCGTGGAAGGCCATACCCATATGCCCGGTACCATCATTCCGCGCTTCGACGGGAAGGTGCTGGCGATCGACGCAGGGCTTCGGCTGGGCCACATGGCCTTTCTCGTCATCGAAGGGGACAAGGCCACGGCGGTACAGGGGTCCAAGAGCGTTGAGATCCCCTCTGATTCAAACAAGCTGCTCGGCTATTTGAAGGAATCGGCCTCCGTGATGTACCGAGTTCCGCCAGAGCTGCAAGCCGCAATCAAGGAGCTGGAATAACAAGGCGGTAGCCAACGCAGCTCCAATCCATGCCAAAGTCCTGTTTCTGTTCTTGGTGCCCGGAACCAATATCGGGAGTCTTCAGCTCGCTTCAGCTTGCTTCATCTCAATACTTATCAGTTTGTAAAAAGGGCACTCATCCTGACCCTGCTCCTTGACCTTATTCTCTCTCAGTTCGCTCATGACGAGACAGCGGCCCGATTGATCGGCGGGCCACTCTGACTTAACATTGCAGCCATTGCAGCCCTATAGTGACGATGGACGATCCGATTTCCCGATGAGCTGGGCCAAGGGATGGCATTCGCGTCAACCGGCAAGTAACGGATGAATCTCCTGTCCCTGTGGCTAATTCTGTTTGGAGCCTACCTCACCGGCCAGGTGCTGGTCGTCCTGCTGCTAACCAGCCACCTCGATCTGCGCTATTCCGCCTTTGCTGGGACCGTCCTGACGGCACCGGTCCAAACAGCCGTGGTCTGGTTGTTCTTGAGGGGACAGAGGCAGCGACTCTTCCTCGACGCCATGACTTCTTTGGGAAACACCTTCCGCACGACTCCCCTCCTGCTCGGGATGCTGGTGTTGGAGTTGTTTCTTCTGGTGGCCGGCTCATTGCCTCGAACCTGGGAACGGATGGATCTTGCCGCTTCCCACAGCATTCCCCAGCTCTATGCCGGGCTGCGAAGCCTGAGCGGTGGAGTCTTGCTTCTCTGGCAAGTCAGTCGGCGCCAGGGACTTGATCCAGCCCGACCCTGGATGATCGTTGTGGGACTGGGAATGCTCCTGCTTGGACTGGAGTACTTTGTTCCCTGGTTGTCCGCAATGCCAGCGGTTCTCTTTTCCGATTGGACCCCCTTTTACGGCGCGCTCTTCACTTACGGGGGTTTGGTGGTGGTCGCCCTGATTTGCCTTTCTCGACTGGCCGCGCAGCTCGAACGGCGCTCGGCCGTTTCTGCCGCCCTGGTGACTTGTGCGGCCGGCATGTTCTGGGCAGGCAGCCTGGTCGTCATCCTGGGTCGATTTCGCCTGGCCTTCCCTCCCTATCCGTGGCCTCAACTTTCGGCAGCCTCGGCGTATCTGGCCATCGGACTACTCTGGTTGAGTGTTATCTTTCTCTGGACCGAGAAGGAAACCGGCTGATCTCGCTCCCGGTCTCTGAGCGACGCAATATAAGCTTATGAATCGGATCCGGGACCACGAGTTGGGGAAGATCGTTCTCTATCTAGTGCTGACCTTATTGCTCGGGTCCTTGCTCACACCGTGGCTGTTCTTGGCAGGCAAAGAGATCGTGCGTGAGGGTTGGCTTGCCGATGGGCCATGGGTCTACGTGCATGGTGCGCTGGATCGCACCCCCTTCTCCCGCTATTTCAAGCGCGCGATCATGATCGTGGCATTGATCGGTCTCTTCCCGCTCGTCCGTTCTCTGCGCTTCCGCAGCTGGCGCGACCTGCAGATTCGGAGAAACCCGCGTGCACTTTTGGATTTCTCGGCCGGCGCGCTCTTGGGAGCCGGATTTGTGCTGTTCATGGGAGCGGGCTCCCTCTACATGGGCTTCTTCGTGCGCGAAGCCGATGCGGAATGGGGCGTAATTCCCAAGCTTATCGCCACTGCCATCACGGTGGGCATATTGGAGGAGAGCCTCTTCCGCGGTGGCGTGCTGGGCGTTTGTCTCCGCAAGATGTCGACAAGGTCGGCCGTGGTCCTGACTTCGGCCGTCTTCGCTCTGATCCACTTTTTCAAGCCGCCACGTCTCAATGTGGCGGAAAGCCAGGTGAGTTGGACCACGGGTTTCGACATGGTAGCCCTTGCCTTTGCCCGCTTGATGGATTGGCAAACGGTCGCAGCCGAATTTTTCACGCTGCTCACTCTCGGCATTCTGCTAGCAATCGTGCGTATGCGGACCTGGTCTCTCTGGTTGCCCATCGGACTGCATGCCGGTCTGGTCTTTGGCTATCAACTGTTCAATAAGCACACGGACGACGCTCCTGCCATCGATCAGTGGGTTCCCTGGTTCGGTGAGGACCTCAAGACTGGTGTGATCCCGCTCTTCGTGATCCTTGTCACTGGTGTGCTAGCCAACCTGTGGATTGATCTCAGCCGCAAACCATCTCCGAACGCAGCGGCCGATCCATTCGATCAGAAGTTATGAGGAACCTCGCCTGCTTCAGCGGGTCCACGCGGTGCTGATTTGTCCTGGGACTGAGTCCCCCTGAGACAAGCTCTCAGCAGGTCCGCATAGCGCCGAGAAGCTCCGCTCCCTCGCTGGATGAAGCGAAAAGCTGCTTGCCCTAGATTGCGGCGCCCCTTCTCATCGCCGATCAGTTCCTTCAGCGCCCTTCCGAGGTCCTCTGGATTTCTGACCCGGACGATCGCTCCTCGCTGCAGGAAAGAAGCAAGCGGCTCTGCGAAGTTGTGAAAATGGGGTCCGACGACGATCGGTTTTCTCCGGGCCGCAGCTTCCAGAAAATTGTGGCCGCCGATGGGAGCGAAACTCCCTCCCATGAAGACCAGGTCCGATGCTTCGAACATCTCCGGCAGCCATCCGTACTCGCCGATGATCAACACTTGCCAGGCTTTCCCGGGTCCAGGCCAAAGCGCGGTCTCGAGACCTAGCCTCGATTTCCACGGTACTGGAAAGGACTAACATTTTTTAAGGGTAGCCGTTGAGTCGGTTAGTCAAATCGAAGGACCAGAGTTTTGCCGCCAAACCAAGGCATGGGCGTGGGATCATCACCCAGGCCCGAGGCGACCAAGTAGGGGTTATGGGCGCGCTTATCGAGGTGGACGGTGACTTGCTGCTCTTGGATCTGGACCCGGGCCGAGACGTCGAGGAGATTTCGGAAGATCTTTTTGGCTTGAGCCCGCTGATATTCGCGACCAATCTTCTCGGCCATGAGTCGATATAGGGAGCTGGCCATGAGGGTGATCTGGAGGTCAAAATCCACTTTGAGTCCCACCATCGAAGAGAGCGCGTCCAGGTGAAAGAACTGGATGGCTTCGGAGATGCCATTTTCGATGAGCATGCGTTGGGCATAGCGGGTGATCAGAGTCGAGGGGGCGCGGCGCAGATGGTTGGTCAGTAGGACGGTCGGTTCTTCGTGACCGAGTTCCATGAGGGTGAGCTGGCGCAGGGGACCTTCGTAATGTTTCAGGACGATCCGCTGGTCCAGGACTTTGGGGGTGCGAAAGATCCGAGTCAGGGCGGGTAAGGTGATGCGGTGCCAGGCGGAGGCGGGGCGGCTCCAGATCTGGCCCAGCATTTTTTGGGAGCGGCGGCGCAGGGTGATAAAGCCAATGCCCTGTTGGTTGAGGCGGTTCAGATGAGCATAGGTGGTCAACTGGGAATCGAAGACGAGTTCGGCCGGAGGCTGACCGCTGTGTTGGTGCCAGAACTGGACGAAGCGTTGCACCTCGTCGGCTCGATCGGCCCGGGGGACACCCGCATTGGCGTAGCATAAGACACGCTCGGTGGCGTCCCGAGCCAAAAAAACGAGGATGCCTTTTTGGCTGCGGCTGCGGGAAGAGACATAGTGTTTGTCCAAAGGTTCCTGCTGGCTATTGGCGGGGACGGTGTGAAAGTCCAGATCGAAGGAAGAGCCCCGGGGCAGGCCGGCGGCTTGGACCTGCTCAAACCAGGCTCCCATGAGGCGCAGGTTGGCGCGTCGGTCGACCCGGGAGCTGTAGGCGGCCAGGTAGGAGCGCTTGGGCACCACATTGAGACCGGCAAAAAGGGCGATGCCCTCGTCAAAGACCCGATCCATGACATGACTTTTTCTTTCGATGCCCAGCAGCTTCAGAGCCAGCAGGGTGCGCACGGCCTGCTCGGCGGGAATCATTTGGGAGCCGGGAAGGCGGGGGGGCTGCAGCACCGCCCCGAGATCGATCGATCGCATCAGCGGGACGAACAGAAACAGACCGCCGACCCGGGTGCGAAAGCTGCGCGGGGCCAGATTGATCTGCCGCACGTCGGCGATGGCTGCTGCTTCGGGCTTGAGGGTGGCGGGGCGTTGCTCATCCCGACGCCGGGGCAGTCGGGCGAAGCCCTCCTCTCGCAGCAGGATCGATAACGCATTGATGCTGATGGAATGGCCGGCGGCGGCCAACTCGCGTTGGATATCGTAGACCGAGAGGTTTCGCTTGCGCAGGGCGACGGCCCGTTCCCGCACCCGATCGCGGGCGGGCGCCGCTTGAGGCCCCCGGCGAATCGCCTGAAAGAAGCGGGCGCGCTTGCTGAGATCATGGCGAAACTGATGACAGAGGACGCGGAAGGCTCCTGGGGAATAGCCGAAGCGAGTGGCGACCTGCTGCGAGGGCAAGCCTTCGACGAAAAAGCAGCGCAAGGCCTCATACTGGCGCTGCAGAGGCGATTCGGGGGCCAGGAAGAATTGGGCCTCCGGAGCGGTCGGTCGGGTGTCATTAGTTAGTCCATTCCGATTACTGTATTCCAAACTATAACTATACTAGATATGAATGACAGAAAATGCTCAGCCTTTGATAGGGTTCTATTCTGCCTCATATCCAGACTTTTCTAGCATTCGCGTGGGGATCGTCCCTTGATCAGGTTTTAGGTATAAGATTACCTCTCTATCCAAATAGGTACTTCTATTTACTAACGTAGGTGGAAACACAGCAGGCGCAAGTCGCGCCGATCAAGGATTCTGGCGGGGGGCTCGAAGCGGAAAGGCGTCATTTGTACTGCCGTGGAAATCGAGGCTAGCCTTTCGGCCTGACGGGCCACGGGACCACTTCTCCTGACGTCACGTGGCGCCAGGATGAGTCTTAGGTCGGTATTGTTCCCAGTCGTGCTGGCCCCGTTCGAGGAAGAAACGCGGCCCCACGCAGGTCCGGCATCCTGCCGGGGCAAGGGCCGGGCCTGGTAGTCCTTCCCCCCGGCATCGCGGAGCAGTTCCGAGAACAGCAGCAGCAGCAGTTTCTCTTCGGGATGGTGGGTGCTAGCCGCACAGATCACAAAGGACTCCTTGGGAAGAGACAGGTCTTTCCGCATGCCCGAGCCTCGCAGATCTCTGAGTTGGTCGTACTTGGCGTTGCCTGCCAGCAGTAGGCGTTCACGAGGGGCGCCGATCTGAAGGAATCGCTTCCACTCGTTCTCGTCGGTCACCGCGATCCAGGTCGTAGCCCCGAGAACGTGTCCGAAGAAGGGCCTCATCATTCTGTAGCGAGGAACGTCCTCGGCGTACAGCCGCGCATTGATCATTAGCAGCGGAATGTCCATCTCGGCACAAAGCAGGAAGAGGTTTGGCCAGATTTCCGTCTCGACGATCGCCACCACGTCGGGCCGGAGCCGCTTGAGCCAGGACCGCGTGGCTCCCTGCCGGTCCCAGGGGAGAAGTGCCACATCAACCACCTCAGGGCGTCTCTGACGGAGGGCCCGAGCCACCTTTAGACCCGGTCGGTTCCCCGCCGTTAGCACCACCTCGACCCTCTCATCAGGCAACATCTCCCGCAGGACGTTCTCAGCAACTGCTGTCTCCCCGACGGACACGGCGTGCAGGTGAATTCTGGGTGCACTCGTGTGCGTGGGGGTGGCCCGGCCCAGCCGCTGGTTCAGTTCCTCCCAGCTGAATCTGGAAAGGAGGATCAGCAGAAGATGCCAGGGGACGAGGACGAACCAGGTGACTATCTCTATCAGACCGCTGTAGACGAAGCGAGTCACTAGCAGCCGGAATCCCGATGACATCGCCTCCTGGAACAAACTCACCCCACCTCGGAGAAGACGCTCCACTGGCTTGATCCAGACCTCGCCCGCCAGGTCCCGCTCAAGTTTCCTTTCGTCGCCAGGACGCAGGAGGTGCGGCGCATGGCGTGCCTTGAGCTTGATTACGACGCGCTCGTCATATGGGGAACGGAGTTTGCAGAGCGCTGGCTTCAGAAACCAGAGACACTTTGGGATGACCAGCGAGGAGGCAAAATCGAACAGAATAGGCTTTTCACCGGGGCCGACGCGAACATTGCGGGCCACGTCCAGATGCAGGACTCCCCGAGAACGCACCATGCGGAGACAACGTTGCAACTCCTCAAAGAAATTGGAGGACAGACGAGGACCGGCTTGTGCCCACTGCTCGATTTCCACGAAACCCATCAGCACACCGTCCGGAGGCTGGCGTCCTAAGAAGCGGGGGACCCAGTGCAGTCCGTCCAGACGCCGATAGGCGGCCGACTCGTGCCGGGCCAGAAGCGCTCCAATGGTTCTCCTGAACCAGCTGGGGCTCCGGGAAAAATCCTTGAGCACGAGTCGCTGACCATCCCGGATCAGAGCGCGAACGACAGCGGACGCGCCGCCACCCTTCTGGAGGTCCGGTTGAGGAGATCTCGACTTTTTCACAACCTCACGAGTCATGTTCTGTTTAAATGATTCTCACTGTCGGTTGAGGATCACGAGCACCTGCTAGGAAGAGCTGTCGAATTGAAGCATTTTATCACCGGGCACTAGAGTACGAGAAGTTGACCTTCAAGTCGTCGATTCGGATTCTGGCAGGAGAGAATCCAGAAATGCTGTACTCGAGAAAGGAAACAGGTGTGGAGGTTCCGGAAGGAGAGCCGACGGATTTGCCGCAGAAGGAAAACGGTCGTGGCTCGCCGAGTGCCTTTCCGAATGTACTGGAAAGCCAGCGAGTGGTTCAGGATAGATCGGGGCAGGGTTTCTTTCGGTTCAGGCTCCGTCGCGTCACCTACCGGATCGTACGATTTGGGGAGCTAGCGGTAGATGCCGAGGCGCTCGCTCGCTTTGCTGATGATCAGGACTCGGAGGGACGCCTGGCTCGAAAAGCCGGGCGGGCCGCCGGCACAGCCGAGATCGGGGCTGTTGGCCCGGTCTTCGTCAAAATGCATCGCCATGCGCCCTGGTGGACTCGAGTGCTGCACAGATTGGACGAGAATCGGTTCCCCTCACCAGCACTTCGCGAGTGGCAAAATCTGCTATGGGCTTGCCGCAACGGCGTGCCGACGGCGCGGCCGCTCTGGTTGTGCGAAGTGATGGGGCCAGGCTTGCGTCTCCGAGGCACGCTCGGATTGCAGGACTTGAGCAATTGGCTTCCTCTGCATCTGGCGATTCCGAAAGCTCAAGCAGAGCTCTCACGCTCTGCTCTTCTGACTTGGAAGCGGGCTCTGACTCAGGAATTGGCCCGCCTAGCGGCTCGACTCCACAGGGCCGGGAGGTTTCATAAGGACCTCTACCTTTGCCATTTCCTGGTGTTGAGAGCCGATTTTGGTCGAAATGAACTTCGGGGTCGCGTGCGGCTGGTGGACTGGCATCGAGTCGCCTGTCCCAGATGGCGATCCAAGCGCTGGCAGATCAAGGATCTGGCTCAACTGGCCTTTTCCTCGGACCTTGAAGGTGTGACCGCCCGTGATCGAGTCCGGTTTTTTGCCTGCTACTCACGGCAACTGGCGAGGGTGCCGCCACGCCCATCACGAATCCTGCGAAAAGCTGAGCGGTACCGCCTCCACAACGAGGGGGAGGCCTGAGTGGTGAGCCAGGCCGGCGAGTCCAGGATTGGTCGGGATACGGGGAATTCTGCTGTTGTCCGGCTCTCTCCTCGGGACTTGGCCGCATATTGCTAATGGGTCACGTCTTTCGCGGCTCTGAATGACTTGGCTTCGGTTGTGTTGGTCATTCACCCGTTCGCGGCACTGACGGACTTGGCTTTGCTCTACCGGCAGCTCACCCGTTCGCGGCACCGTACTCCGTACTGTCCACTGCTCACCGTTCAAGTTTCAGGTTAGTTTCAGCTTCCCATCAGGCCGAGGACTTGCATCAATCGGTCCAGGCTGACCTTGAGATCGAAGCGACGGCCCGATTCGAATGCGTTCCGCCGTAACCGCCTCTGGGCGTCATGATTGGCAATCTTGGCAATTGCCGACACCAGCTCCCCAGTGTCATGGGGGGAATCCACCACGAATCCGTTGAGGCTGGGCTCAATGAATTCAGCTGCACCGGCATGGCGAGTCGTTATCACCGGGCAGCCGCTGGCCAGTGCTTCCATTACGACGAGCGAGCAGGGGTCGCAGAAAGTAGGGTGAAGAAGCGCTGCAGAATGTTGATAAAGGGTCGCCATCTTTCGCCAGGGCACGAAACCGAGAAACGATAGCCTGTCGAGAATCTCCATTCTTTTCGCCAGACGCTCAAAGCTGGAGCGCATGCCTCCGCCGGCGATCCTGAGTCGGACATCTATTCCGTCCGCGACGGAGGCTTCGACGGCCTCCAGGGCGCAATGAAGACCCTTCTGCCAGAAGTTGTTTCCGGCAAAGAGCAACGAGACCGCGCCGCCGGTGTCGGGAATCTCCGACCCGCTCGAAGCTGGCCGAAACACATCCAGGTCAATTCCTGGATAGACAACCGTGACCCTATCCGGTGCAAGAGCATAGGTCTCCAGGACTTGCGATCGGATCAGTTTCGAATGGGCGATCACCCTGGTTCCGGTCGCGGCTGTCAGCATTTCCTTCTCAAGCTGCAGCAGGAGTTGACGCTTCAGGTTCAGAAGGTTTCCAGGGCGATAGAGATATCTCCGTAGAGGCGAAGAGAAGACCAGAGCCTCGGCGGCAAAGGTCTGAGGATAGATCCCGGCACAGGGGCAATAGAATGTGGCCGAGGGAAAGGGTCTATACGCCAGGACAGGTGCGTCCTCTCTGGCCAGAACCCGACTGGCTCGGCGGCAAAACCTCCATTCTCTCCAGGCTTTGGGAAATCCGGTTGCACCCAGGACGTGGCGCTTGATGCTGCCCGGAATCGCAGTGCCCTCGTCTCGACAAACGAGCTGGGTCGCGGTGCTCGTTGTCGCCAGATGCTCGAGGAAACCGAGCAGATGCCGCTCGCACCCGCCGCGGGCGGGGTCAATGTGATCGGCGACTATGCTCAGTTGGGGCGCTTCTTCTGCCCGCGAGCCAAGGCCAGTTCCCATAACGACATCCAGATGCGCTTCCAGTGGGCCATCGTAGTTCGAAACTGCCGCATGAAGCCAGCCCGCAGTTCCCCTTCCTCATAGTCGTTCTGCAGCTGCTGCCAGGTGCGTTGCAGGTAGTCGCCGAGTTGAGCGACTTGATCACCGATCCAACGGCGGAAGGTCCAGACCTCGACGAAAACCAGCGGGGATCCGAGAGAGCGCAGAGCGGAGAGTCTTTTGTGCCCGTCGGTTAGCAAGTAACTGCCCCCCAAGGGCAGCACAGATACCGGCGGAAAGCGATCGCCCTTTTTCATCCGCTCGCGGTATTGCTGAACGACTTCGGGTCGGTGGACGTACTGAAGCAGATCGATCAGCTGGTCGATGCGAACCAGGCGGCTGGGGAACTCAGCCCTGGCAAGGTCAAAACACTCCAGCTCCGAATCCTTCACTTCATCGAGCGTCGGCCAGTACCGTTGACGCCGCCCCTCGCGGCTCCCGAAGCGGCGTTCGCGAAAGTAGCGGCGAAAAAAACAGTGGAGATTTTCCTTCCCAACCCCGGGGAAAGAAAACGTATCCTCAAGGAGACGATCGACGTCCGCCCTGGCTCGTCGCTCCCCCACTCTTCGAAGGTAGCGAGCCCCGTCCAGATCGACCAGCCAGACTCGAGACTGATCGTCCAGGAGTAGGTTGCTCAGCTTCAAGTCACGATGGGAGAGGCCTTCGCGGTGGAGCTGCCCCACCAACCTGGCTACTTTGGCGGCTACTGGCGGGTCGATCACCGCGCCGGCTCGAAGTCGGGTGGCCAAGTCTACTCCCCCTGGGATCCTCTCGTTGAGCAGGAAGCTTTCAGAGAGTATCCCAAAGCGTCTTCTGTCCCCAGTCGCCAACACATTGGGAACGGCGATGCCCAGAAGTTCCAGATGGTAGTTCAGGTGAAAAGCCCGGCGTGCGCGGGATGCCCGCAGGGAGTCCTTCAAGTTCCTGACCCGGCCCCGCGGGTTGAATTTCTTCAGCACTAGATGACTACTGGCCACCACCGTGGTTCTTCCGCCCAGCTTCAACGGGCGGCCAGATCTCAGAAAGTCTTCGGGGTTCTCGAGGAGATTACCGGACTCCCGATCCTCTCCCTTCCGCCGGACTTGCCATTGCAACCCGCCTCGGCGGAGTGGGTGGAAGTTTCGGTTTTCTTTCAGGCAGCGTCGCGCGCGTCGGGCCAGTAGCTCTTGTCGGATCGGACGGCTCAGCCGGTCGACCCGCTCAGAAACCGGGAGCGGAAAGAAAGCGTGAAGCCGGGCCAGATTGAGATCGCGCTCCGCTCTCGTCAGTCGCCGCCTGACGGACACTCCGTGCAGATCGACCAGACAAACCTCTTCGGAATCCCGTCCTATCAGGAGATTCGCGGGATGAAGGTCACGTTGGAGAACTCCCTGGTGGTGGAGAGATTCAATGAAAGAGAGAACCCGGGCCGGGTCGATCTCAGGTCGACGGGTCAATGGGAATCCATCGAAGGCCTCCGTGATCAGGATGTCTTCCTGCAGGCCTCTCCAACTCCGGCGTTCGCCCAGGCCACAGTGCTTGACCGTCCGGACACCGAGCAGACCCAGCTGACGGGCCAACAGCCACTCCCTTCCCGCCGGGGAAGTCCTGAAGAGGTACTTGAGCGGGCGGAAGGGGACCTTGTGGTGCAGATAGCGCTTCACATAGAAGATTCGTCCCCGGTGGCGATGAAGTGTGATCTCTTTTACCGGGGTCCGTTTGATCACCTCTCCCCGGCAGAGAAGAATTGGCTCTGGCCAGGGTCGGAACTCGGGCTCGCACTCCCACCGAAGAGCGGCCAGATCCAACGGTGGCGCGGCTTGGAGACGTTGGGTGCTCATATCAGTTCGGGCGCAACCGGCGAGCACTGGCTCGAGCCGGATCAAAGAGTCAAGTCAATGATCGAGTATCCTACACGTCGTGATCGCCTCAATGCGAGCCTAATGGGTACCGTTCAGGTAACATCGATCGCCCGGGGTGTTATTGACGGGACGGAGGGGTGGACGGGTCCACCAGTGAGCGAACAACGCGTAGAGAATCCAGTTTGCACAATGACCCCTGTATCGGTTAATTTCAGGCGCTGGGACCGTGCCCTGATAAGGGGGCCCTCGATTCTCCTGTTGGATGAGCCCACGAGTCAGATCGATCGCCCTTGAGAGGAGAGAATCAGGGAGGTTGTGCAAAGCTTGAGGGGCCAGTGTGCCGTGATCCTGGTCGCGCGCCGCTGGAGTCTCCTGGAGATCTGCGACCTGGTGCTGAGGCTCGAAGCAGGCCGCGTGGTGGGACTTGGGCCCACCCCAGGAGCGGGAACAACCTGAGTCGACTCAACGAAGCCGTGCACGACTGGAATTGTCTGCACCGTGAAGCCAAGCTCCGGGGAGAGAGTTGACAACCCCCCCGGCGATTCCCAGAGTCGCAGAATCTCGCAGATCTCCAACCCGTCGCTCGCCCTTCAGGCTTCCAGATGCCGGTGAATGCGATGGAAAACGCGGTGTGAGTGTGGAAGTCGTGGTGACCGGTATGGGGGTGGTCACTTCCGCCGGCGTGGGAAAAAAGCCTTTCTGGAAACGTATCTCGAGCGGAGCTTCCTGCGTAGCAGCGATCAGCCGGTTTGACACACGTGGGTTTCGCTGCCGCATCGGCGCTCAGATTTCAGACCAGCTCGATACGGGTCAGATCAAGAGCTCGCCTTCCCTCTGGGACTTGACTGCAGCCGCAGGATTGGTGGCGTCGCGTGAGGCCTTGACTGATGCACAGATAGAAGTTGGGGCGAGTCCTATGGGGCTTTTCTGGGGCTCTGCCGTCGGTGGGATGATCTCCATGGATGAGCAGTTCAAGAACTTCTACACCCGAGGTCACCGTTGGGTGGGGCCATCCGCGGTGCCCAGAACCATGTCGAATGCGGCAGCGGCGCTGATCGCAGTCGAAACAGGTATTCAAGGGCCCAATTGCACCTTCGCCAGTGCCTGCTCGGCTTCCAGCCACGCGATCGCCCAGGCGTTCGAACAGATCCGGTCGGGCGTGCTGAGTCGATGTCTCGTGGGCGGCGCAGATTGTCCCATCGCACCCGTACATCTGCAGGCTTGGGATCAGCTGCGGGCGCTCTCCCCGGAAAACGGCACTGCGGAACGGGCATGCCGCCCGTTCAGCCGGAATCGAACCGGCTTGATTCTGGGCGAAGCAGCGGCCGCGTTCGTTCTGGAACGAAAAGACGAAGCCGCTCGACGGGGAATCGAGCCCTATGCGACTGTCCGGTCGTATGGGGCGAACTGTGATGCCGCCGGGATCCTCGAACCGTCAGCGTCCACGGAGAGCGAGTGCATCCAACTTGCATTGACCCGGGCCGGTTGGCAGAAAAGCGTACCCGATTACATCGCTGCTCACGCAACGGGATCATTGGTTGGTGACAAGGCCGAGGTTGCCGCGCTACGCTCCTTGTTCGGTAAGCAGTCCGATCAACTGGTTCTCAGCAGCATCAAGTCGATCACCGGCCACACGCTGGGAGCCAGCGGGGCTCTTTCCATGGCTTCGGTTCTGCTGGCAATGCGAGAAGGGACCCTACCGCCCACAGCCAACTACGAAGAGTTCGATCCAGACTGCGATCTGGATTGTGTCCCCAACACAGCAAGAGAGGCGTCGATCCAGAGGGCTCTGGTGCACTCCTTTGCGTTCGGAGGGTCCAATGTGGTGATCGCGCTTGAGCGGTCATAGAACCCACGGGGACCACCCAACCTCCGTTCAAAACTCGCCAACGGAGCTGCGTCAAAACCCTCACAGCCCGGAACCGAGTCCACGCCCGAGTCTGGGGCCCGAACCTTCTTTCGACGGAGTCAATCAAGTCTCTAACCAACTGACTGATTCGTCGATACTTTCTGGGATATACTCGGCCCTTCAAATGAGAATCCCGAAGCCGGAAATGGGGCCGTTTTCGTGAACCGACCACGGATCCTGATCAGTGCCGGCGAAGTCTCCGGCGACCGGATTGGGGGACTGATTGCGAAGGCACTCCTGGCCAGAGATCCCAACCTCCAGCTCTGCGGCATCGGTGGCCGAGCGATGCAGTCGGAAGGCGTCGAACTCTGGGCGGAAGCCACCCACCTGGGAGCAATCGGTGTCTTCGAGGTCATCCGCGTTCTGCCTGAAGTAACGCGCATCGTCCGTATCCTACGGCGCCGTCTGAGACATGAAAAGCCGGGCGCAGCGATTCTGATTGCGTCGGACGGATTGAACGCATCCCTCGGCTGGTTTCTGAGAAGCCATGGCATCCCGACAATTGCGTACCCCCCTCCTACGATCTGGATGTGGCAGGCCTTCGCACACATTGCCGGGCTGTTCTTCGACCGGATCCTGGCGGCATTTCCAGCCGAGGTTGAAGGCTACCAGGGGTCAAGAGCCGATGTTCGGTTCGTCGGACATTACCTGAGAGATCTTGTATGGCAGAGCAATGCCGGTTCTCGAGCGGCCAATCTGGAGGCGATCCCTCACATCGCGATTCTGCCAGGCAGTCGGCAAAACGAATTCGAAAGCTTTACGCCGATCCTGCTCGACACGGCACTGGAAATCGAGAGACGTCTTGGTCGACCCTGCTGCTTCTCTCTGCCCCTGGCCTCATCCGACTACGCAACTCTTGCCGACGAGATGATTGGCTGCCGTCAGCTCCAGGGACGAGTCCACTGCGAGGACTCCTCCCTGGAAGTGATGGCCAGGGCTGACGTCGGCGTGATCGCCTCCGGCACCGCCTCCCTGGAAGCCGCCCTGGTCGGTCTCCCTTTCATTCTTTTCTACCGACTATGGGGACCGACGGCTGCCGCAATCAGACTGAGCCAATGGCTCGGGATTCTCTCGGCCAATTTCCTGGGGTTGCCCAATCTGGTGGCGGGACGTGAAATTGTCCCGGAGCTGTATCAGAAGCAGGTGCGCCCGGACCGACTCGCGAAAGCAGCCGTCGACCTGCTCCAAAACCCGGATCGGCGGGCTAGAATGCGCGCGGACTTCCGCGAAGTCGCCGCGGTGCTGGGTGACGGGCACTCCCTTGAGCGGATCGCGGAGGAGGTGGGAAGTCTGGTTTCCACAGAATCAGGGTCGCCACCTTCAACTTGACAACACCTGCCAAAGCTCCGAGTATGTTCTCTAGTTCTATTCAGACGAGGTCTCTGCCTTCGGCCAACGGGCACAAGGTCAGGCGTCGGCTGATCGAGTTGGAAGCCATGATTCAGCTTAGCCTCGCCACCGGCTGTGAGGGATCGTTCGAGAGGGAAATCGTTGTCTTGAACCACGAACATAGACAGTACCGCGTCACAAGAAGGTCATGGCTACGTCACGGTGGCTCTTGCGGGTGTCGCCGTGACGAATCTGCAGGATGCCAATCCGGTAGACCTGACGGTTCGCCTCTTCAGCCTGGACGGTCAGCTACTGGAGACGGTCCAGGTGGCGCTCCCGGCGGGGGGCCACCTGGCGAGATTCCTCAGTGAGCTCTTCCCCGACCTGGATCTTGCCGATTTCGAGGGAATTCTGAAGGTCCAGAGCAGCGGTCCGGTCAGCGCCATCGTCTTGCAGACGCGAAGTGACCCCGACCTCGCGTGTACCGAGGCCGGCGCACTCTGTCAATTTGCGACCCTACCCGTCGCTCGCTTGTTGAACTAGCTTTTCTCGAACGGAGCCACCGCAGGCGGGGGCGCACCAGGCTGAAGCATCATGGTCCTGGCGCTCAAGCGAGTGCGCTGGAAATCGAGAGAAGAAGGTGCCTATTCGTACAAGGAAGAGATAAGTTGAGATATCACCAAGGACTTCTTCTTCCGGTGTTGGTCGCTATGCTGGTCGCGGTAGGCTCACTGGAGGGTTTCTCCGTTTTGCATGCCGGGGTGCGGTTGGGGAGAATGAAAGAGGTTGATGCCTCCGACCGGGGAACCTTACCTCGCACCGGTACACCTCCCCAAGAACGGCAAGTCACCGATGCTCCAACCAACGAGGACCTGCCTTCCTGGAAGAACGTTGGGCAAACAATCGCGTACATCATCGGTTCTCAACAGTTTGGAACGGGCACCGCGATTGGACTGGTCCAGGCTGATGGATCTGCCGAACGGGTTGCCGCTTTTGGTCCCCCGTCCATCTTCAACTTTGCCGGGTCGTTGAGCTGGGTCGGAAGCAGTAATCAGCTGATGCTCGCCGAGACCGTGAACCTATCCGAGTACTTGACCTTTGACACTAGCCAGGTTCCCTTTGTTCGAGTGGCACTAGACGGCGGGGATGAGGCTTTTGGGCTGAAGCTGAGCACTGTCTTCCTAGGAGGCTGGTGGGTGAAGGTTTCGCGAGACGGTTCCACGGTCGCCTGGAGGGTCAGCTCTCGAGGCAGATGTGGCCTCACTCAGATCCGCGTGGCCTCTTTCGACCAGCTGAACGGGCAAGACGCAGACAGTGTCGGATCTGTGCTTCTGGAAGGCGTCTGCGAGTCTCTGGAACGTCCGCTTTTCATCGACGGCTTCTCCCTGACTCCCGATGGCTCGAAGCTAGTGATCAGCCTGCCGCCCGAGGGGGAAGAGGGTACGTTTGATATCCTTGGCGGCGTTCCGCTCGATCTCTATATGTACAGTACTGCCGGATCAGGAGCCGCCGTTCGAATGACAACCTCCGGAGAAACAGCAGGATTCCGTAACTACCTGCCGGAGGTTTCCCCGGATGGCTCCAAGGTGCTTTTTACCCATATAGACGCTACCACCGGGCGCATCTATTCCGTTAAATTGGACGGTTCCGAATTGACTCAGATGACCGAACGACAGGCTTTCTCGGGCACCTGGTCTCCCACAGGGCAGCAGATTGCATTTTCGAGTTCCGACGGCGTCGGAGGGGCACGCAACACCAATATCTATGTCACCGGCATGCCCACGTGCGATTCCGACCCCTCCATGATGACGCCGATCGAGGGCGAGGACTGGACCGGTCAGCCGCGATTTGATAACGACGGCGACGGAGTCCCGGAGGAAGAGGAGGACGGGGTTGGGATCATGTCGATGGGATCGATGACGATGGTCTGCAGCCCTTTCGGGAGAGCGGGCGAGGCGATGGTGATGGATCCCGATCCGCTGACGGGTCATTCCGGGGCATTCATGTATTTCCGGGACTACTCCGGACATCGGCTAAAGTTCACGGTGGAGGTTACCAGCTACGACGAGAACTACCGACCCCTGGAGATGCAGGTCACGGAGGAGCGAATCGTGGACGGGTCGGTAACGCAAACCAAGATGGGCCGAATCTTCCCCGAGGACGCGAACGAAGATGGAGTCCCGGAAGCCGTGTCTGGCGAGATGATGGAGATGATTCCCGCGCAGACGGGTCCTCTAGGGATCGGTCGGGTCACCTTCGACCTGATCCAGATGGACGTCAACGACGACGACGAGCCCGATTTCGTCACGATTCCCTGGGCCATGGCGGGCATGCTCGGGATCCGGACCAGTGGAGAAATGGCGGTTCCCCAGATATTTCTTCCGCTCGGTGACACCACGGGCGACGGTCACAACGATTCCCCAGGTTTCTTGGATCCGGTCTTGCCCCAGCTCCCTCTGGTGGCGGGGCCAATCGATCCGCCTCTGGTTTTCAAACTTCATTTCGCTCAGTTCGGTGATGGTGGAGGACTGAGCAGCCGGATCATCCTGTTCAATCTGCACAATGGCAAGGAGGCCGATGTCACGATTGAGCTGCGAGACGACAACGGCGACCTGCTGCAGGTGGATCTCAATGGAGCCGAAGTCAACGGTCAGCTGGACCTCCAGATCCCGGCCGGTGGGGCGCGGGTGCTGAAGAGTGACGGTGCCGGGGCGGTACAAACCGGATCCGTCTGGGTGACTTCCGATCGTCCTCTGGCAGGGGTGATTCTGTTCGCCGGTCCAACCGGCGTGGCCGGCGTTGGGAACGGCCAGCTGACGCGCCGCTTCCTGGCCCCGATTCGTGGTTTTGCCTCGCGGGGAGAGAGAACGGGAATCGCAGTCGCGAGCCAGCAATCAAGTCCGGTCGAGATCAACCTGACGCTGTTTCGGCTTTCCCAGCAGGTGGGAGAAGCGACCATCAACCTCCCCGCCAACGGACATCTGGCTCGTTTTGGGGACGAGCTCTTTCCGGGCCTCGAGTTTGAGGACAGCACCGATTTACTAGTGGGTGAGGCCAGTGGCGAGGTGGTCGCCACGGTACTCCAGACCCGACCCGGGGAGTTCATCACCCTACCGGTCAGCTCCGAGTCCGGCGGCGACCTGACTCAGTACTTTCCTCACTTCGGCAAGGGCGGGGACCTACTGGCCAGTGAAATCATCCTGGTGAATCTCACCTCCGACCCTGCCAGCGCCAACCTGAAAGTCACCGGCGACGACGGCAAGCCGCTCACCCTGAACCTGAATGCTCAGCCCGTGGTGGGCAATCTGGATCTCGACCTGGAGGGCCTCGGTACGGCTTTCCTCACTACCGAGCAATCCGGCGAGGTTCAGAGTGGAGCCATCAGCGTGCAAGCGGATCAGCGGATTGCCGGCGTGATCGTCTTTGGTGGAGCGGTGGGAGCGGCCGGTGTGGGAGCCAGCCCGTCCTTCCACAACGGATTCGTGGCTTTCGTCGAGGGTGATCAAGCTCCTTCGGGTATCGCCGTGACGAATCTGCAGGATGCCAATCCGGTAGACCTGACGGTTCGCCTCTTCAGCCTGGACGGTCAGCTACTGGAGACGGTCCAGGTGGCGCTCCCGGCGGGGGGCCACCTGGCGAGATTCCTCAGTGAGCTCTTCCCCGACCTGGATCTTGCCGATTTCGAAGGCATTCTGAAGGTCCAGAGCAGCGGTCCGGTTAGTGCCATCGTCTTGCAGACGCGAAGTGACCCCGACCTCGCTTGTACCGAGGCCGGCGCACTCTGTCAGTTTGCAACTCTACCCGTCGCTCGCTTGCTGAACTAAGGGTTCGCTCAAGAATAGACTTCGCAGAGTCGGCGCTCAGATTCGTACCAGATTTGGTCGCGAACGGTTGAGCGAAACCGCAGACTGAAGTTTCTTTCTCGAATGATCCGGCTCGCAGCCTGGGGCGACACTAACCTGATACTTCATTTGGAGTCTTACACGACGCAGCTCGCAGACCGCCAACCCCTCGCTTGCGCTTCAGGCTTTCACGAATCGAGCAGTTTCTTTTCTGTACGATCCGGCGCAGCCGGTGGCGGGGCTAGGCTGATCCCATAAGAACACGGCCTCCTCGTCGATGAGTCCCCAGACTCGTCTGAACTCCGGGCCAACCTACTGCTCAATAGCAGTTGGCCCTGACGAGGAGGCCGTGTTCTTATAGATGAAACTTCATTTCCAGATTTGGATGGGAAAAGAACATAACTCATTGATTTAAATATGGTTGAAGCATGCTACAGGCGAATACCCCAAATCTGGTTTCGGATGCCAGCTCTCTTTCTCGATCCGGCTCGCAGCAGTCGCGTTGGTCTGGAGATCTGACCGTTGTCGGAGCCTGCTTTAGCCCGCTGAAGCGGGCTTCTGCATAGGGTTGCCTGCAGGAAAACCTTCTGATCAGGTGATGAATTCGGAAGTAGAGAACAGTTTCTTTCTGGAATGGTGCCAGCGCTTCCTGGGGACGGGAGTGATGCGCGCGCAGGACACGAATAATCTGCATCGAATGTGATTGACTTGAGCTGCCGACCGAAGCCTTTCTCTAGACCCCTCCCGGTCTTATGGTGGAGCCTTTTATGGGCCTTGATACCCCAGAAATTACAGTTTTGATCAGTACTTATAATGATCGATCGTTCGTTCAGAAGAAGCTTGGCGAAATTCAGGGGCAGACGGCTTTTGAGCGCGCTGAGTTCATCTTTATTGAGTCTGCATCTCCTGGTAAAGAACGCGAGCTGCTGCAACCTTTTTGTCTTGATCACGACAATTGTAATCTCATTACTCTGGATGAGCGTGTTGGACTGTACCGTGCTTGGAACATCGGGTGGGAGACTTCTGCCGCACCGCTAGTGTGTATTTCGAACATGGATGATGCGATGCATCCAAGGCTATTGGAGTGCGTGTTGGATGAGATACCTAAGAGTAATTTCGATCTGCTCTCGGTTTTAATCGCAAAGCAAGGTATTGATTCTAGCTGGAACTCGTTCGCGCCAACTCGACTAAAACAGCTTGCCTTGAGCACACGTCCTGGCCCGTTCTTTGTGTGGCGTAGGGATCTAAAAAATGATTTTGGTATGTTCGATGGTTAAGCAACCGTTTTTCTGTAATTTTCTTTAGGGCCTGTAGGGAAGAATTGCTCCACTTGTGTTTTCCAGCCGGCCAGGTTCAGGTATTGCCGGCCGGTTAACCACTCCTCGTGTATCTCTGCAAGCACAGCCGAGATGAGCCGCAGCGCCGACGCTTCGTGGGGAAAGATTCCCACCACCCGGGTTCGTCTCCGGATCTCCCGGTGCAGTCTCTCCAGTCCGTTGATGGTTCGGATCCTTCGCCACCAGCTCCTCGGAAAATCAAACACTGTCAGCCCTTCATCCACGTTCTCTTCCAGCCAGCTCACGAACTCCGGTGCAATCTTTTCGAACTTCTTGACGACTTTACCCTTGAGCTCCTCGGCATCTTCTCGAGACGGGGCATCGAAAATGTCCCGCATGGCCTGGGCGATGCGGGGCTTGTCCTCTTTGCGGCGAGCATATTGTTGGGCGTTTTTACTCAGGTGAAACTGACAACGGTTCCAGGGCACCGACGGATAAACTGCCCGCCTGGCCGCCTTCAGTCCTTCGTGATCGTCACTGACAAACAGCTCGACCCCTCTCAGTCCACGCTTGTGCAGATCTCCCAGAAACCCTCGCCAATGCACCTCCGCTTCACTGATCCTGGTGCTCAGACCCAACACCTCCCGCGTTCCGAAACGATTGACTCCTATGGCTTTCAGGATGGCCACGTCCTGCACCCTGCCGCCTCTTCGAACCTTCTCGTAGTGGGCATCCAGATACACGATCGGATACTCTCCCAGCTCCCGGCTTCGAAACTCTTCCAGCTCTTCGTCCAGCATCCCGGCCACTCTCGAGACCTGGGTGGCCGAGATCTCCAACCCACACAGCTGCTCCGTGATCTCGGTGACTTTCCTCGTCGAGACTCCCATCACATACATCTCGGCAATGGCCAGCTTCAGGGCCTTCTCCGAACGGCAACCCCTCTCCAGCGACTTGGGATAAAACCTCAACCCACGCACCTGTGGAATCTCCAAGTGCAGCTCTCCCACTCGAGTCTGAATCCGCTTGCCTTTGAATCCGTTTCGATAGCCTCGCCGACTGGCTGTTCTCTCGTACGCTTCCGCTCCCAGAAACTCGCTTCTTTCCAACTGCATGGCCACGTTGAACAGCTTCTCCAGGATTCCTCGAAAGGCTTCTGTTCCTTCCTCGATCAACTCCGCCAGGATCTCCCGTGGTACTCTCTTTTCCAGGTCTGGGTTCATTTGATTCTCCTTGCCAGATAGACGTTTCTGTTTTTGGAGAATCCTGTCCCAGACCTCTGTCTTTCCGACCCAGGCCTGACCAGAATTTACAGAAAAGAAGTTACGCTACTCTTCGAGATGGGGATTATCGAGGCGACGCGCCACGCAGTGACACGGGAAACCTAAATGGGAAGCGTCGGCGGCCAGGACCTCCCAATGTCCCAGATGTCCCGAGACAAAGATGTAGGGAGATTCCAATCGTTTCAGTTCCTCCCCGATCGAGTCACTCTCGGGAGCAACCTCGATCGAGTATCCTCCGCCGGCCGAGCGGGATCTGATTAGAAAGTCGAGAAACATCTTGCCGAGATGTCCGTACATCTTGCGCAGCGTGGGCCTGTGGTCGCCAGGGCCAAAGGCGAGTTCGAGATTGTGAAATGCCCTGCGCCGATGTCGCGTAAGTAATCCGGAGGCCAGCGGCGGCAAGAGTCGTGAAGCCACAGTTTCTGCGACTTGGGGCGGCAGAGAACCGATCAGTGAGCACATGCCTCGGGCCAGCGCATACTCAGAAAGACTTCTGAGTCTCGAACGTCGATTCCTAACGCCGCGCCTGGGCGCCTCGTCTCCAACGATCTGCCCCCGATTATTCATGGCGGTCGCCATCGCTCTGGACTCGCGAATCGGCTGTCGAGCCCCTGGGGGCACCATCGGAAGTTGCGGCGGACTCTCGCTCGTCGTTGTTTTTCCGTCATCACTGCTGCGCTGCTTGACCAGGAAGGTGGCGATCTGGGTGAGACTCGGCCCTTTCAGAAGCTCCACCGTCGGCAGGCTGAGAACCAGTTCCGTCTCGACCCAGTTGCGGAGTTCCAGCCCCATCAGTGAGTCCATTCCCAGTTCGGTCACCGGCTTGCTTCTATCCAACTTCTCGGAGTTTTTCCCCAAAAGGCGCCCCAGGGTTTCCAGAAGCAGATCTTCGAACAAGAACTGCCTCTCCTCGACAGGAGTCGAACTGATCCTAGAAAGAAAATCGCTGGATCGAGCTTCCTGGCCGCCGCTGGCGTGGGCCGGGACCAGACGCTTTACGCGATTCGGGACCCAGGAGGCCCCGGAAGCATCCCATCGCTGCCAGTCCATCTTGAAGACCGCAGCATGAACCGCATTTTCGCGCAGAGACTTCCCCAGCATAGTAAGGGCGCGCCGCGGATTGATGCCGAGCACCCCCATCGACTCCATCCCGCTCAGAGCTTCCGGGTTCCTCGAGGCGTACCCAACCTCCTTGATCACGCCCCAGGCCACCGAGGTTGCCGCCTGTCGCTGTTGCCGTCGAAAGCTCGCCAGTCCGTCCAGGAAGGCGTTGGCCGACGCATACGCGGCCTGACCGGCATGCCCGATAAAGGCGGCCAACGAGGAAAAGACCACGAAGTAGTCGAGCGGACAGTGGGTTGTCTGGCAATGCAAATTCCAGGCCCCTTGCAGCTTGGGCTTCCAGACCTTCAGTAGACGATCTCGAGAGAGGTTTCGAGTGATGGAATCGTCGAAGACGGCTGCCGCATGGAAGACGCCACGGAGGGGCGGAGCACTCTTTTCGACCCGCCTCAGCACCCGAGTCAGATCTTCTGCGTCAGCGACATCTGCATACTCGACAGCGACCTGGGCCCCCCGGCCCTCGAGTTTCGCGATCCTCGAGGCGCTCTCAGATGAGGGCGGGTTTCGTCCCAACAGAACAAGATGACCGCCACCCTGGTCGACGATCCAGCTGGCGGCTTCCAACCCGAAGCCGCCCAGCCCTCCCGTGACCAGATAGGTCCCGTCTTCCCGGAAACGGAGCGGAGTTGCCAGACTGGTTGAGGGAGGCGGCGCCTCAACAGTGGAGAGCACCAACTTCCCGATGTGCCGTGCCCTGGCCATGCTCTTGAGCGCGGCGGGTGCCTCCGCGACGGGAAACACGCGGTAAGGGATTGGCCGTAGATCTCCGGTACCAAACCCCTCCAGGATCTCCGCACTGAGTTCGCGGATCAAGTCCGGTTGCTGTCTCAAGATCGCGTTCATGTCGATCGACGTGAAGGCCAGCTGTTTGCGGAACGGTCGCAGGCGAACTGGACGGTCCAGGTAGATATCACGCTTTCCGATTTCCAGGAATCGGCCATTTTCTCTCAATACCGAGAGTCCCAGATCGATGGCGTCTCCGGCCAGCGAGTTGAGCACCAGGTCGATACCCTCCCCGGCAGTGCGCTCCATGATCTCATCAGCGAAGGTGAGCGTCCTGGAGTCCATCACTTCAGACAGGCCCAGCAACTGCAGGAAATGCCGTTTCTCGGGAGTCCCCGCGGTGGCGAAGATTTCTGCCCTTTTTTGGCGAGCCAACTGGATCGCCGCCATTCCGACCCCACCGCTCGCCGAATGGATCAGCACCCGCTCTCCGTCTTGTAGACGCCCGACGTGGTTGAGTGCATAGTGGGCGGTCAGGAAAGCGATCGGGATCGCTGCTGCCGCCTCCAAGTGGATTCCGTCGGGCACCTTCCAAGCCAGTGTTGCCGAGGTTGTCACGAAGTTGCCCGCCGCGAAAGGAGGCGCAGCCACCACCCGATCGCCGACTTTCAGCCAGTCCACTTCCGGGCCCAGCCGGACAATCGTCCCAGCGCATTCCTCTCCCAGAGCTACGGGACCATCCTGCAGTCCCGGATAGATTCCAAGAATTTTCATCAAGTCGGCAAAGTTGATTCCGGTTGCGGTAGTTTCGATTTCCAACTGGCCCGGACCTGGGGCGACTCGGGGGGCACCGGCCAACACCAGGCGATCGAGGGAACCCGGCTCCGGAATCGTCAACTTGAACGGGGTTTGCTCGTGGCTGGAGTGGTTCCCTTTCGGACGGCAACGCTGGTAGCGAGAGACCCAGCGCAGCGAACCTCGCAAGAGAGTCTCGTCCTCTTCGCCGCTCTCACACAGATCGCGACACAGCGACGCAATTTCAAGCTGACTGGGCTGGTCGCTCAAATCGACACGAGACGGGCGAAATCGAGGATACTCCCGCGTGAGGACACGGCCAAATCCCCAGAGCGGAGACTGGACAACATCCGGGGTCGTGCCGTTGGACGCGTGCGCCCCGCGAGTCACGACCCACAATCGTGGCGGCGGCACAAGCTGAAGGTCGTCCAGGGCGGTCACCAGTTCAGCCAGCCTCATCGAGGCGTCCAGCATCTGATCGACCGGCAGATCCAGCCCCTGGGAGAGCGTGGGGGAGTTGCGCCCCCAGAGGTAGATCACACCCCGGAGATCCCCGTGAGGGCGGTCCCGATGTTCCAGCAAATCACGAACGTGGGAGTAGACGGGGGACTCCGGCGAGTCTCCTCCGTCGGGAGCCCAGAAAGCACCTGCGTTTTCGACCACCAGACATTCTTGGCCAAGCTGCTCGAGCTGCTTGACGATCGACTGGCCGACACCGCCGTCGTCTGCCAGGATTAACCAGCTGTCAGCCGGCTGATCCGGAAGGCGAGCGATCACGTCCTGGCCTAAACCCGTCCCCTCGGTTCTAGTCAGACAGGTGAGTCGGAGGTCGCCGACGCTGCCGGTGGCCGCTCGAGCCCAACCTGGCCCTTCAAAGCGCTTCAACAGGTCCACCCCCGGAGGCGATGGGAGAGGTGGCCGGCTCCGATCAGGCGTGTCCAAAAGCTGGAGCATTCCGAACAGGAACTTCTGGAAGGGTGTCTCAGCCGATCGGCCCAGTACGATCAGATCTCCGCCGGGGACCAGCAGATTCCCAATCTGACCCGCTGTCTTCTCGTTTCGGTCGGCTAGGGCAATGTCGGCCACAATGACCACAGAAAAGAAGTTTGGCGGCAAGCCCTGGTCGATCGGACAGTATTCGCCGTCCAATTCGAGAAAGTTCACCGAGGAGAGGCTCTGCCAACGTTCCTTCAGCACCGTCACGATGTCGGCAGCAGGATCGGCCACAGTACAGGTCATTTCGGGAGTAGTTTTGTAAAGGATAGGGCGCGCCGAGATGGCGGTTCCGGCACCCAGCAGCAGAATCCTCACCGGAATCGAGTCCTGATACGCACGCTGTGTGTTGATCAAGGCGTCCAGGAGAAAACCACTCAGTCTCGAGTCGCTGGACCCTTCGGTCAACTCCTCCACATCGTCTCGGAGGGTTCCGGTCAGACTCCAGTCGACGGTTTCTCCGCCCAAGGTCAGGCGAAGGTAGTCTAGAATCCGGCAGAAAATCCGAAGCACGGCCGCCTGGTCGGGGTGGTCCGCCAGCAGGGTCCCGATGACACCTGGGAGTAGCTCGGGAGCCACCGAATCTCGGGGCTGCAGCCATCGCTGACCGGCCCGGTCCAGCCAGCCAGTCTCGTCAAGAACCGTCAAACAGTGTTCCAGCACACCACCGGGGAACGAGGCTGCCGGTTCCTCTCCCTCCTCCATTTCGGGATCACGAAGGGGTGGACCGTCTGGCCAGGCCCCCCGCAGAAGCCGTGCCAGCAAGGGAATCAGGCGATTCTGAGCGTCCTGCCGGAAGTCGGCCTGCTGAACATCCAGACCGACGGCTGACGCCTG
The DNA here is from genome assembly GCA_965218775.1 of Acidobacteriota bacterium. GTDB lineage: Bacteria > Acidobacteriota > UBA6911 > RPQK01 > JAJDTT01 > CAUZIZ01. Next base: position 1,355,823 of record CBDCLS010000004.1, read on the forward strand.
TGTTGCGGCAGTGGCGACCGCCGAATCGAGGGCCTGCAGCCGGTCCCCGCGCAAAGGAACCCCTGGCAACGCTGGGTCGAGAAGCCACTCTTGTTGCAGGATGTGTTCGGCGGAGGGGCGGAATCCGCCCTTGTCGGCTTCCTGAAATCGAACTTCTGAGAGCGCTCCCAGCAGCTGGCCGCTGTCATCATAGAGCCTAAAGTCCGCGACGATACTCACGCGCCCTCTTGCGCGGATCGTCGTGTGACACCAGAACGCCTCATCCAATCTCTGGTGGACTCGGACCTCTTGAATCGAAACGGGCAGGAAGAGGCGTGAGTGGGTCGCTTTCCGGGCGACGTGAAAAACCAAGGTCTGTGAACAGCAATCGGTCAGCACCGGGTGCAACCAGCACTCCCCGAGTGTACTCGAGATCTCCTGGGGAGCACTGATCCTTCCGAGAGCTTCTTCGCTGCCCGACCAGACTTTCTCGACACCCCGGAAGGCAGGCCCGTGATCGAGTCCGATATCTTTCAGGTTGGCATAGCCTTCGGCTGGCGCGATCTCGACCGGGCAACGGTTCCGGAGCCGATCCAGATTCTCGGTCAGCGCCTGATCACGGGACTCCAGCCGCCGAGTACGAGCAAAACAGCGAGCGGTCCAGGAGGTCTGTCCCGGTCCCCGGGTGTGCAAGGTCAACTCTGAGTTTTCAGTTCGTAAAGTCGTACGGATTGAGGTGGGACCCTCGTCGCTTAGAAAGCAGGGACTAGAAACCCTGAATCGCTCGACAATCAGGTCGCTGGTTTCGAGCACCTGGTTTGCGGCCGAAACAAAGCTCTCGAGGAACAGCGCCGCCGGCAAGATGACCTCTCCGCGGACACGATGATCCGAGAAAAGACCTTCCAGGTCTTCTCTACCGAGACTCAATGTCCAACTGGGTTCCGGACCCGGCTGAGGGCGACCGAGAAACTGATGCAGCGGCGCGAGCCGGTGCTGTCGGCCTTCCTCCGGCTCGGCCCAGAAACTCTCCCCTTGCCAGGGGTAGGTGGGAAGCCGGGTGAGCTTCCCGGTGGGTAAGAGCTTCTCCCAGCGCACGGGGAACCCGAGTGTGTAAAGCTGGCCGAGGGACGAAAGTGCCGCCTGCCGATCCGGCACCGAGGGCTCCAGAGTCGGCACGACCGTCACTGCTCTCCTTCCCTGCGCGGCACAATCCAGGATCGAACTGGCCAGCACCGGTTCTGGCCCTAGCTCAACATAGACACTCTCTCGCTGCAGCAGGAGCTCGCCGATCGCGTCGCCGAATCGAACCGGCTCGCGTACATTCCTCCACCAGTAGTCGGCGTCCAGTTCGGTGCCGTCGACCTTCCTGCCCAGCACGGTCGAGACCATCGGGATCGTGCAGGGTTGCGGCCGCAGATTCGTCAATGATCCACGCAGAAGGTCTCGGACGGGTTCCATCATCGGACTGTGGAAGGAGTATTCCAGCGGCAGAAAGCGACAAAACAGATGCCGTCTTTTGAGTTCCCGAGCGAGGGACTCGATGACGTCACCCTTGCCGGACAGTGTCGTCGAGGTCGGGCTGTTGACGGCGGCCAACGATACTTCACCCCACTCTTCGCTTTTCAACAGCTCCTCAGCTTCGGTCTCCGAACAGCCGACAGCCAACATTTTCCCTGCTGCTTCGGCAAGTTCCATGCAGCGCGATCGCTGGAAGATCACTTGCACAGCGTCTTCCAGAGAAAGCGCCCCTGAAACCGATGCCGCGGCAACTTCACCCACGCTGTGCCCCACCACCTTGCCAGGCTCAATCCCCCACACTCTCAACTGGGCCGCCAGACTCACCTGAAGGCAGAAGAGGGCCGGCTGAGCCACCGATGTTCTCTTCATCCGGGAAGAAGATTTTTCACGCAGGAGTTCGCGCCGGATCGACCATCCGGCAACCTTCCGGAACAAGCTGTCGATTCTCTCGGCACAGTCGCGGAAAATCGAAGCACTCGTGAGCAGCTCACGCCCCATGCCCCACCACTGCGGTCCCTGACCGCTGAAAACAAAAACCGGTTCATCTCCAAGCTCCGAGTTGGCACGGCCCACAGCCGCCCCCACCTTCTCGCCGCGCGAGAACGCATCCAGCGTTTCGGCCAGTTCCTGCAGGCTCCCCACCACGACAGCCAGCCGCTCCGGGTGGTGGGTTCTTCGGGTTGCCGCGGTCCAGGCCAGATCCTCCAATGACGGCTTCGGGCTGTCCGACAGGAGTCCGCCATAGGCCGCAGCGAGGGATTGGAGCGCTCCGGAGGAGTGAGCCGAGAGTGGAACCAGCAGCGGTTTCGCGACGCTTTCGCCGGACTCGCGCGAGCCCTGTTTCGGTTGAGCCGTAGTGCGAGGAGGAGCCTCCAGAATCGCGGCGGCGTTGGTTCCACCGATTCCATAGGAACAAACCGCGGCCAATCGCCGGTCCTGGTGATCGGGCCAGGGCTCCGACCGGGTCGGAACGGTCAGATTCAGTTCATCGAAACGTATATCCGGGTTGGCCTCACGGAAATGCAGGTTGGGTGGCACCAGACCGTGCTTGAGCACTAGCGCTGTTTTGATGAGACCTGTGGCGCCGGCCGCTGGCTCTAGATGCCCGAGGTTGGTCTTGACGGACCCCACGCGCACCCGCTCCCCGTTTGTCCGACCCGCGCCGAAAACTCGACCGATAGCGTTGGCCTCGATGGGATCCCCGACCGCCGTTCCCGTCCCATGGGCTTCCACGTAGTGAACCTGATCGGGCGCGACTGCGGCCCTGCGACAGCAATCCCGGAACAAAGCTTCCTGAGACGAGAGCCGCGGCATCATGAGACTGCTCGAGTGTCCGTCTTGGTTGACGGCTGTGCTCCGGATCAACGAGTAGATCCGGTCTCGGTCTGCCACTGCCAGCGGCTTGAGAACCAGCACGGCGACCCCTTCAGACCGGACGAATCCGTTTGCCGAAGCGTCGAAGGCTTTACATCGTCCGTCGGGTGAGAGCATCGAGGCCCGAGTGCACCCTACAAACGTCGAGGGCGAGATCAAGAGATTGATTCCCGCAACCAAGGCCAGCGAACTCTCTTTGCCCGCCAGGCTCTGACAGGCCGAGTGGAGTGCCACCAGAGAGGACGAACAAGCGGTGTCGATGGTCTGACTAGGGCCCAAGAGGTCGAAGAAATAGGAGAGGCGGTTGGACAGCATGCAGGCAGCTTTACCGGAGACGCTGTGAGCATCAACGGTCGTCAGATCCGGTACGGTATGCTGAATCTGGCTGTAGTCCTGGTTGGAGGCACCCACGAAAACCCCGGTCGAGCTCCCCTTGAGCTGATCCGTCCTCAGTCCAGCGTCTTCGATCGCCTCCCAGGTGACCTCGAGCAGCAGTCGCTGCTGGGGATCCATCTCTCTTGCTTCTCGCGGGGATATCTCAAAGAAATCAGCATCGAAACGGTCGATTCCTTCTATGAACCCGCCCCAGCGGCTGGTGCTTTTTCCCAGTCCCGGTGGGTCCGAGGCGTCATGGAACGAGGGCAGGTTCCAACGGTCTTCGGGTACCTCGCTGATCGCATCCACTCCGCCACACAACAATTGCCACAAAGCCACCGGGTCATGGACCCCACCTGGAAGCCGGCAACCGATTCCGATCACCGCAACAGGCTCCGACTCAACCTGCGACAGCCCCGGCAGAGTGGACTTCGGTTCGGACATTGGCGACATATTACCGCCTTGAACGTGGGTCCGTCGAGAACTCGGTGCCCTCAACCCCCTCAACCTGAACCGAACTCAGCGCCTTCTCCGCTGCCAACGGAGAACGGCCCAAAGGGCCAGAGCTTGGATCAACGGAACGACAGCGGTCGCGGCAGCCGTCTCCCAGTTTAGATTCCAATAGCCCGCAACCAGGTAGGTGAGGAAGATCCTGGCCAGAAAAAAGAGAATCGCCAGTCCGATCCAGAGCTTCAGAAAAAGCATCGCTGGTCGGCTCCGGCCAGGATACCGGAGATCGCTCCGATCACGGTCTTCGGTTCCAGACTTTCCATGCAGGGTTCACGGCAGCGTCTTCGAAGGTCTGCCCAGGATCGGTAGTAGGGTTGACACATTCGGCACCCGGGTGCGACCAGGATTCGCGACCTATCCAGCGGACGGGGACCGACGCGTTCTGGGTCGGTCGGTCCAAATATTCCGACGACCGGAGTCTCCCCGGCCGAGGCAATGTGCAACGGTCCTGTGTCCCCGCCGACGACCACTGTTGCCAAGCCGAACAGACTGATCAGCTCCCCCAGCGTCAATTCACCGAAAGACGACGCCAACTGGATTCTCTCAGAAACAATGGAGTCCAGCTCGAGTGCCAATCCGGCGTCGGTCTTGGACCCGATCAGGACCACTCCCAGACCGCGGTCGATCAGCCATCGAGCGGTCTCGGCCCAGTTGCGCAGCGGCCACCTCTTCTCGGGTCGGCCTGCGGCCGGGATCAAGCAGGCGAATGGTCTTGAGATGCCTGAGTCTTTCAGCCAGTCGCGTACTCGCGCGTCTTTTCGGGCGCAAGAGGGCAGGAAGAGGCGAGGTTGCTCGGGATCGGAGATTCCGAGCAGCGCCGTTGACTCGAAAGAGGCGTCCACCGCGTGACGCCGTACGTTCTTCCGCTGCGGGACCCTGTTCCTCAAGGGAAAACGGCCCCGGCCGATCTTGATCCGCGCGTGGCAGAACTCGAGTGTCAGATAGCTCCGGAGACGCCCCTGGAGGTCGATTGCAGCGTCGTAGGTTTCCTCTCGGAGCTGGCCTAGGAAACGAAAAAGGCCACTCACGTGGCCGCCCCGCGGCCGGGCGGCGGGGGGAAATGGATCCCGAGGAAATCGAATCAGGCGGTCGACGTCGGGATGCTCTTCCAGAAGATCTGCGAATCCAGAATCGACCGCCCAGCTGATTCGCGCTCCCGTCTCGAGTCGAAGATGATGAACCAGGGCGGTGGTGTGGACGATGTCCCCAATCGAGGAGAACTTGATGAGCAGGATCGAGTCCAGCTCCCGAGGCAAAGGAGAACCGGACAGCCGCTCCAGAGGCGGTGAGCCGGAAGGTGTCGGGTTCTTACCGTCCATTAGAAGAGCCCTGACGAGAGTTCACTAAGAACGCTAGCTTAGCAGCCGAATCAGAGTACCATCAAGAGACCGCCAGTGAGTTGCTTCCCAACGCTGGAGTCGCCAGAATTGAGCGAATGCGTATCGGGACCGTTGCGGTCAACCTGGCAAGTGTATTCCTCCGTTGGTTCATTTATTGCTACTTTTCATCCCTGAAAACGGCAATCCTCTTGCCCAACGGTCGACGAATACTCCCCCGAGATTACCGATTCAGTTCCGAAGTGGTTGCTCACAGCGAACGGGACGATCTCGCGTTGGTCAGAATGTGCTTCGAGTCGTCATTTGTCACTTTGGTCGCGAAGGGTCGAGATGGGAACTGGGCAACTCTAGTTCTGGAGTCGATCGGTTACCGCGTCGTCCGGGGATCCTCACTCCGTGACGGACAGAAGGCTCTTACCAAGCTCGTACGCGAGCTCCGGGCGTCGAATCTGCCAGCCGTCATCTGCGTCGACGGCCCCCTTGGACCCCAGGGAGTTGCCAAGCCAGGCATTCTGTGGTGTGCCAGAGAGACCGGGCGAACCCTGATTCCATTGGGAACAGCGGCACGACCCCGACTGGTATTCCGCAAAACCTGGTCAGGTATCTTTCTTCCCCTCCCCTTTGCTCGAGTCGTGATCGCGCTGAGCGAACCCATGGTGGTTTCTGCGGAGACTCCTGATGCAGAATTCCCGAAAATCCTAGCGCGGGTCAACAGAGAAATGGAGCAGTCGCGAATCCGGGCAGAAAGTTTTCTCTCCGGGGAGGGACCCGGGGAGACAGGCGCGGTGTAACCGTGAAGAAACTTTGGTCGTTTGCTAACGTGATGAGTGAAGGTGCCTGATCGACGAAATCGCCAGAGACCGCGGATGGTTTTTCTTTCTCGCACTCTGGCGGTACTCGCCGTATTGATCTGGTTCTTCCCGAGTGATGTGCTGGAACTGGTGGCCCGTCAGCGACCTGTCCTGCTGGGTCGCTACTCCGTGGAACGCTTCACTCTGTACCTGGCATTAACCGCTCTACTGATCCAGCTAGCTCTACTTCTTTCCCGGTCATGGAGAAGCCGGAAATCGCTGCTCTTTGGGATGATCACTCCCTGGCTGCTCCTGCTCCTGGTCCTGACCGTTACCGACCTCGCACTTCGATGGCTGGTGACTCCGAGATATCGACAGGAGCGGTTGAGCAGGCGGTCCGACTGGCCTTCGGCCAGGGTCGGTATCGATTTGCGAACCCGGCCGCCGAATCACCGCTATGAAGTGACGTATTCCGACCGTCCGAAGACGCACAGATCCTACCCGATCACCCCTGCTGGCTACCCGACGGTTCAGGCCGACCTGTCCACCGACGCCCGGGGATACCGCAATCGGAGAGCCCTGGAGAGGGCCGACATCCTCGCGATTGGAGATTCTTTCACCGAGGGGTCTCGAGTATGCGATGAACAGACCTGGCCAGTCCTGATCTCCGACAGACTCAAAACCACGGTCTACGTGGCGGGGACATCAGGAGCCTCTCTCTCCGACTATCTGCTGACGCTCCAGACTTTGGGGCCAAGCTTGGAGCCGCGGCTCGTCCTGCTGATGTTCTGCGAGGGAAACGATTTTAGCGGGCGGTCGCGAGGCTCCTGGAGCGGACTCAAGCGCGGAAGTCCTTTGATCGCACGCCTGAAAGTAGGGATGATCCGGCTGTTGGGACCGCTAAGGGCGTCGACAGAGCTGGATGACGACGGCCTTTTTTCCTGGATGCCGATCACTCTTGAAACCGGTGAACGACCCCACTCTTATGCTTTTAGATCGGGACATCTTGCGCGCCTGTATCAGGAGCCGGTCGAGTTCTCCCACTCCTCGGTCTGGCAGGAAACGTCGAGACTTCTCAGAGAGATCGTCCGAGAGGTCGGTGCGCAGAAGTCTCGTCTCGTCCTGATCTATGCTCCCAACAAGCCACATGTGGTTTTGCCTCTGGTCAAGGATCAGTTGCCAGCTGAGCCGCTACGGAAATTCGTTGCCTACAGAGAGAAGGGACTGCCTTCGGCGGCCCTTTTCAAGGAGCTCCTCTTTGAGTACCTGGACACCAAGGAGGAGGCGATAGGCGACTTTTGTAAAGAGCACGATGTCGAGTTCCTGAGCACGACCAGGTCACTTCGCCAGCGGATGGAGATCGGTGAACAGATTCACTACACTTATGATCAGCATTGGACGGCGCTGGGCCATGCGGCCGTAGCAGACCTGCTGGCGAACTACCTCAATCGCACAATGGCTGACGGAATCTAGCTCGGATTAGACAGTACAGCGGAAAAGGCGGCGAATTTCACTGGGTGCGAAACGAACCCGGTAACGCGATCCGGCAGGCCACTCGGTAGTTTTCAGAGTTCAGTATTCAGCGACCTACAGTTCAGTCATTGGGGTGCGTGCCTGCGCCTACGCCACGACAGGAAGATCCCGCCCGCACGGCGTTTGACATCCGCTGCCGTGGCCGATATGAACGTCCTGTCGTGGTGCTCAATCCCCTCAGGTGGTGGAACTGGTGGCTTACGCCCATCGCTCCGGCTTCAATCGGCCTGGTGTACCTCTGTGCCAGCCGAGGATGGTTGTTCCTCCTCGCAAAGCCAAATCTGGAATGGTTGGCCATTCCATTAACGTCCTTCGCATGTGGAGCGTTTCTGAACAACGCGGTGACTCGTTGGGATCCCCTGCAACTGATGCTCGCTTGCGTGTCGGCGGCATTCCTCTGCCGGGAGATCCACTTCGCGGGGACCAGTATTGGAGTCTATGTGGTCTTGGTGTTCTTGGGGGTGTGGGCGATCCTCTGGCGCGATCGTCTAGTAGTGCCTCTAGAGCGCGGCCAGGTGAAGTCCTGGCTCGCTATTGCGGCGACCATGTATCTGCTCTCACAACTGATTGCACGCCGAGTGTTCGCCGAGAGGCATCTGGGCCTCCTCCCGAATGAAGACAGTCTTCACGTCGAGTTGGAAGAATTCTGCGAGACAGTTGCACATCTGTGCTTGATCGTGACCAGCTTCGCAGGCCGTTTTGGCCCGATAGGTCGATAGGCAATCCAGCTTCGCGAATGGAAGAGCTCTCTGGAGAAACTGAGGACCATCCCACGGGCATTGATTCGCCTTCCTTTCCCCATTTTTTTCGAACCCACCGGGATTACCGCAATCGGAAAGCCCTGGAGACGACGGACATCCTCGCGATTCGAGATTCTTTCACCGAGGGGGTCCCGACTATCCGATGGACAGACGTGGCCAGTCCTGGGCATTGTCAACTCAAGCGACGGTCGTCAACATTGGCTGGATGAATTCACTATGTCGAGGCTATCGCTTCCCACCTGAAACCATCAGTCACGCGCACAGGTTGTACTATCGATTTGCCTTGATCCTGGGAGACGTAGAGGATCTACTCGCTGAGCGTGGCGTCCTTGTCTCCTATGAGGCGATTTGATACTGGAGCCGGAAGTTCGGCCCGACCTATGCTCCTCAGCCCCTGCGTCGTTCGTCCTTTCCAGAGGTCGTCAGGCGGATATCGAACGGCAATTTCTATGCGGTGAAGTCGCCTATGGGAATCAAGAAGAGGATCAGGTGGTGGCGGAAGCAAGTCAGGAAGTTGGCGTATCATCGGCGGCGCATCTGGTCGGCAAAGGAAGCGGGCTTGAAGCTAGCCCTCATCGTCCAAGAAGGCACGTCCGCTGCTATCGGAAAGATCGGACGGGTCGAGTCGCAAGCGCTACGCCTATACCTCAAACACCAGTCGCAGCCGAAAAGCATCTGTTGGGGAAGAGAGGGGGAGCGTTTGCATAAGAATGCTGGGGTCTTCCCACCTCGACCGGAAGCTTATCGAACGTTTTGCGAAGTATTCCTCGAATCACTGGAACACGTGTCGCATCTGGCGGTGTGGCACACTCCGGGAGAAAGCAAGGTCGTCAACAGCTATATGCCGAACGCCGAACTTCTTGAACTCGAAGCCTTAGTCAACACTAAGCATTTCGCAGTCTGGACCCAGCACTTGGCAGCGAAGTCTGTGTTGATAATCCATCCATTTGCCCAATCCGTGGAGAAGCAGTTTCAGCGTCGAGAAAAGCTCTGGCCTGAGCTGCCAGGAATCCTTCCAGACTTTCAGCTTCAAACGATACAAACCCCGTTGTCTGCAGCGCTCGTCGAGTCGCCCTACCCGGACTGGATGCGAGGTCTAGAGAGCTTGAAGAAGGAAATGGCCGGCAAAGCTTTTGATGTGGCTTTGATCGGAGCAGGTGCATGGTCGTTGCCTCTAGCCTCTCATGCAAGAATGTTGGGAAAGATTGGTATCCATCTGGGTGGCATCACACAGATTCTGTTTGGGATCAAAGGAGGGCGGTGGGATAGGGAGGACCCGATATCTTCACAGTACAACGAGTATTGGGTAAGGCCATCAGAGACGGAGACGCCCGCGAATGTAGAGATCATCGAGAAAGGATGTTATTGGTAGCAACAGGTAGGAGGAGAATCGAAGAACTGAGAGCGCCAGCGGTCCCTATGAACGAGACCATCGTTTGGTTTCCTCCTGATCGCCTGGGGGATGTGATTTTCCCATACGCCAGCCCTGCGCCTACTGAAGTGAACACGATCGTTGAAGCAGTCGAAACACTAGTCATCGATGCGTAGCCTTGGTTTCAACCGAACCGGCTCTGACCAGGTCTGTCCCAGGTCGCCACTGCTGCTCAAGAATGTTTCCTGTCCCTTGCCATCCCTGGTGGGCCGGTGGAAGATCAGCTCCAATCTCCCCTTTCGGTACAGGAAGGAGGCTCCACAGGTGGGATACCCCTGTTGGACGTGGTCGAACAGGACTCGATAGGAGGAAAACCTGAGGATTCTTCTCTTTGACCGATCCTGACTGGAAGGGACAGCTGAGGGGTTATAGGTCTCTCCCAACGCGATCGTTGGGGTCCAAAACAGCACAACAAGCGCCGTTCCCAGTACCGATTTTGCCAATAGCACTCGGTATTCCGTCGTCTATGCTTTGAGCGATTCTTACACTGGTTTCTTCGATCTGGATAAGCTGGCGCCCCAGCTAGTGCAGCTCCCCATAAGTTCTGACCCCTGGGTCAAAACTTGTGGCGCGCCGCACTAGTATACGCGGTTGGCACGGCGTTTCCACTCGCGTACTCTACGCTTCAAGAGGCGCGTTCTCATGCAGAGGTGGCTCTCGGAATCACTGGCGCAAGGTATCGCTGGGCTTCATAATAGTCCACTTCGACGGACATCACGAAGTGGTCCGAATGCTGCTAAATACCCTCAACCTGACCATCTTTGATTGTCCCCTATGAAGCAATTTGTCCCCTACTTATCCTATCTCAAGCCGGTCCTGATACTCTTTATCTGCGGAATTTTTCTCGGTCTGCTCCATGGTCTGTTGAGTGGCTTTGGACTGCCCTTCATGATCTATCAGGTCTTTCCGCATATCTTTTCTGATGACACATCGACTTTGCCTGCGCAGCACCTGCTCTTCTGGTGTGCGGTTCCACCCCTCGTCTTTCTGCTAAGGGGACTCTGTGACGTCTTGAATTTCATGTCGATGACGTACTGCGAGACGAAAGTACAAGCCGCTTTACGACTGGATGTCTTTCGACACGTTCTGGATCAGCAACTGGGTTTTTTTGCACGGAATACTACTGGTGATCTCCTCGCCCGGATCAACGGTGACACCGCCGTGCTAGCAACAACCCTCACAGGGGTGCTGAATCAGCTCATGAAGCAACCCATCACGCTGCTGAGTGCCATGGGAGCCCTCCTCTATTTGTCGATAAAGCACGAGGAAAGTATCTTCCTCCTCTTTTGCCTGCTATCCATTCCGGTGTGCATTCTCCCGATCCGATACGCGGGAAAGAACATTCTTCGGAGGGCGAGACACAATGCCACCTACGGCAGCGACCTTCACAACATCGTTGCGGACAACCTCATTGGCGTCAAAGATATTCGAGCCTTTTGCCTCGAGGAACATCAAGCGCATAGGTTGCAGTCGCTTCTTCAGAAGATGATTCGTACCCGCTTGAAGTTGGCCCGATACTCTAGGGCGATTTCTCCCCTCATTGAAGTCATATCGGCAACGGGGATCTCCATCACCTTGTACTTCGCCGCCTATGATCGGGGAATCACCCCTGAGGTGTTCATTCCCTTGGTCTCTGCCCTCTATTTCAGCTATAGCCCAATCAAATCACTTGGCAGGATCCACAGCAGGATCAGAACTGGCCAGGTATCCCTGGAGCGCCTCGAGTATATTCTGAATCACCCTGTGTCAATAGAGGATCCTACCGTCCCCAGGACGGTCTCTCGCCTCCAGGGCAATGTTCGATTTCAGCACGTGACATTCTCGTATACGAGCCAGCCCGTCCTGACAGATGTGCACTTCGACATCACCGCAGGAACCACCGTCGCCCTGGTCGGCCCCAGTGGGGCCGGGAAAACGACGGTGACCAACCTCCTCATGCGCTTCTACGATACGCGGTCTGGTGCGGTGATGATTGACGGCATCAATGTGAAGGAAGTGCGTAAATCGGATTTGCGACAGAACATCGCTCTTGTCCCACAGGAGCCGTTTCTTTTCAATGACACCATCTATCACAATATCCTTCTCGGGAACCTCCAGGCTTCGCAGGAGATGGTGTACGAGGCATCGAGGAGCGCCTACGCTGACGAATTCATCAAGACCCTACCCCGTGGGTACGACACACGCATAGGCGACCGTGGTCTGACGTTATCAGGCGGTCAACGTCAACGGTTGGCCCTTGCCCGGGCTTTTCTACGGAATGCTCCCATCCTGATCCTCGACGAAGCCACATCGGCACTCGATTCCGAAAGCGAACGCATGGTGCACCAAGCCTGTGAGGCATTGGTAAAGGACAAGACGGTTCTCATCATCGCCCATCGCTTCAGTACCTTACGCCTTGCTGAACACATCCTTCTCCTCGCCGGAGGAAGACTGCTCGCCCAGGGAAGTCACGACGGGCTCTATCACTCCTCCGCGGTCTACAGGAATCTGTACGATCAGCAACACTCGGACCTCAGAGCACTCACCATCTCTTCCTCGAGAGAATGAATCAGATCCTTCAACTGTTTCCTTCTTTTTCTGTGAATGGCCCTATGACCCAGAGCTCTGAGATTTCGGTAGGAGAACAGGTGCTTTTTGTCGCGGCTTTGCCTATACAGGGTCTTGCGCCGGACCACCTCTCGACGAGTTTCGATGATTCTACGCCTGTTCTTGAACTGGCAATGTGATGTATCAGGAGAATACTGTGTATATTCGTTGAATGTTTTCTGCAGAATGTCTGTGAGCCCCTCTCTTGGATCCGGATTCTGTTCGATACTTCGCAGCTCCCTACCTTCTTCCTTGTCGTGCAGGAGAAAACAGGAGAAGACTCTGGGTGTGACTCCAAACGATACCTGATGGTTATATAGGATGCCCCAGGCGGCGTCTCCTGCCTGGCCGTAGTCCACAGGGAAGGGATACTCTTTCAAGGAGCGACTCTTGTAGAGGTTGCTGGCACTACTTCCGAGAAGGGCGCGGTCCAGATAGCAAAGCATCAGATCAAGGAGGATGGCAGGAGGGATTATCGTCGGGTTCTCTATGTTCAGGAGGTCGATTATCTTGTGAATAGGCCATCGTTTGGATCGAATCTCTCCAACCCCTTCTCTTTCAAACCTTGGAGGACTGACGATGACATCGCATTGGAGCTTTTCGATGCTCTCCAGGAGATGAATGAGCCCTTCTAGCGTTATGATGTCGCCGGAGGTTGAAATATACGTGTAGGGATTGTCTGACTGATTGATGCCGAAGTTCCAGGACTCATATAGTCCCGGAGGATGGCTGAAGAACTTGAGATTCGGATGCACCAGGTTGTGCCTCAGGAAATCCAAAGAGCCGTCCTCTGAATAGCTGTCCACCACAATGATCTCAGCAACGTGGGGAAACCAGTCCTGGTTGAGAGAGACGTGTCTCTTGAGACGGTGCAGACAGTTTCTCGTCGGCATGATCACACTAATAGGCAAGGTCATACTGTAATGACTGATCGAGCACTCCGTATTCTCTTTCCCGACGCGACCAATCGGGGGCACTCAGTAGAAGTTGAGTTCCAGCTGAACACGAAGCGATACCGAGTTTTCTTCAGGAGTGCTGATGCCTTCCTGTCGGGAAACTGTGACTCCTTTCTGGCGTGTGCAATTCTACCCTGTATGAAGGCAGGCGGGGGAAAGCTGATCGCTCGTGGAGAAGTGAGTCAGGGTCTGATTTCAGCGCTATCAGCAATTCAAGACATCTATTGCTCGTGGGATCCTTCGCTTCGTCGGACGAAGATCGAGAACGTAAGACCGGTGCCAGCTACTTCTCCAACGGCGAGGCGGGTCGGAGCCTTTTTCTCCGGAGGGGTCGACTCCTTCTACACGTTCTTGATGCATCGAGACGAAATAACAGATCTGATCTTCGTGCATGGCCTGGATATACGCCTGGACAACACCTCCCTTAGAGAAACGGCCTCAAAGACAATCCGCGAGGTTGCCTCGCACTTTGGCAAGAATGTCGTTGAGATTGAGACGAACATACGCCATTTTCTCGATCCCTATGTAGACTGGGGAAAGCTTGGCCACGGAGCCGCCCTCGCAGCGATAGGCCATCTCCTCTCGCCGGATTTTCGTCGCATCTTCGTTGCTGCAACCTACACCTATGCCCAGCTGCATCCCTGGGGGACCCACCCTGTCCTGGACAGCCTGTGGAGCTCTGAAACCCTCGAGTTCGTACACGACGGGTGCGAAGCAACACGAGTTCAGAAGGTTGCATTGATATCAGAGTATGAAATCGCGTTGCAAAGCCTAAGGGTGTGCTGGGACGAACGCAACACGTCCTATAACTGCGGACGGTGCGAAAAATGCCTGAGAACAATGATCAATCTGAAGGCGAACGGTGCGTTGAGTCGTTGCACGACCTTCACTACCAAGTTGGATGTTGAGCGCCTTTCGCAAGTACGAGCCAGTGACAACACGCGTGTGTACTTTGCAGAGAACCTCGATGCGTTAGAAAGATCCCAAGGTGATGAAGAATTGGTGAGGGCTCTACGGGACATTCTGGACGGGTCGCAACCCGTCCCGCAGGAACCCAGAGCCAGTCTTGGCAGGATCATCGGAAAACTGATGAAACGCTTCACTTGACTGCGACCAGCTCAGGTGGCCTGAGAGCGTGTATACAGTCGGCGCTCCCGCTCCTGAACCAGTTCAGCGTTCTCCTTCAGGCTGCTACCTACCGGTTCCAGCAACTTTAGGGAAGAAAAGTGAGCCAATGAATGGCGATAGACCCCTTCAATCTTGCGGTACCGTCCCAGCGAGGGCTGCATGTAGACGCACTTCCCCAGGAGCGCCCCCAGGATTCCAACGTGCAAGCGAGTCGTCACAATCAGCGACGATCGACACACGGCCCTGACGAACCCAGCGAAATCCGAATTGCGTAGAAGGGCGATATCTCTGTACAAGATCGTTTGTTTCCGCCAATTCGAACAGTTCCTTTGGTGAAGCTGACTTGCTTTCTCGAAGAATTCCGTCCTGCCCAGTCTCCCCCGCTCCGCCAGGCCACAGGCCCAATGCACAAATCTCCTTCTCAACCAGCGTTCCCGGAGAACAACCCAATCAAGACAGGGATTCCCTCTCGTACTCTGCTCCAGGTCAAAGCGCTCAACCACGAGCAGGTGCACCTGGGCGAGCTTCCGCTTCCAGTTCTCCAGCATCGCGCTTCCCGACAAATAGAACGCCATGTCATGATCGAGAACCAGATTTACCTGCTGCGGTAACCTCAGCGCCTCCAGGCGAGCAAAGCTGATCGGATCCCGTAGATAAAGCCACACCGGAGCACGACGTTTTCGCAATTGCGTCCAGAGCTCCCGTTCGGGGTCGTCGAAATAAATCGATGAGGGTAACAATACGAGGGGCTTGGACGGATACGTAATGGATAGCTCAATCAGTTTCGAGTAACCATGATCGAAGAACCCCCGGGCAAAACCACCGCCTCCGTTTACTACGATGACCTCCGCAGCCCGAGCGTCATCAACACACACCGCAGACAACCGTCGCAAGACCTCACGTGACCCGAGCTCGATGAGGTTGTCTCCATGATTACCCAACAACGGGACGAAGAACACCCGGGATCCCTTCCACTGCTCCAGCTGGGACGGAACCGCCGCCAGGTTCAGCGACATGACAACGCCTCTTTCAGCGCTCCTAGATAGTAGTAGCGTTGCGTAAAGTCGCGAAACTTTCGCCGACCGTCTGGGACGTAGCGTTGCCCCCGTGTGCGTCGCCAGTACTTGAAGCACAGGAGCATCAAGTCGAAGCGACCGTGAGAGCGGTAATGACGCCAGTGCGAATGGCCGAGACCTTCATAAAGGCGAGCAACATAGTTCATCGTCATCCGCTCTTCGGGGACAAGATGTCCGACCTCTGCCCCCTTCACCCACCTTCCGTGCTTGCCGGATTCGACGAGGGATTTCAGGAACAAGGTTTCCTCGAAGCCGCGAAGAACCTGGCCCTTTCGCCCATAGTCAGGACTAAAGCGGAACTTCAGGAACTCCTCCCGTCTTCCCCCAAAATTTGCTCCGACAGGAAACTGGGAATCGTTGCCAAGTATTCTGTCGTGGTAGTTTCCAGGTTCGGCAAGTCCCCAGACTCCCTGCATGTATTGAATTCCTTCAGACAGCTCGGGAGGAGGATCGATTTCGTAGCAGGGATAGACCCGCCCTCCGACGAACGCACAGTTTGGAGATGCTTCGGTAGAAAACCGACGATAGGCACTCACCCATCCCGCGGCAGGGATGACGTCGTCATCCACGAACAGAAGCCACTCTCCGCGAGACACCTCCATGGCCCGATTCCGGGCATGGGACAACCCGAGTCGATCTTCTCTGACATAACGGATGGAAGGGAATCTCGACACGGTTTCCGGCGTAGCATCGGTCGACGCATTGTCGACGACTACAAGCTCCCCTCCCGGCTCCAGCCCCAGTTGCGCTAAGAACAACTCCAACGTTTTGGCCAGGACGGGCGAACGGTTGTGAGTACAGATCAGGATGGAGTATCGAAGCGTCGGCATCGATTGGCCTTGAGTTAGGATACCTATCGAGGACATGCATAGGAAGTTGGACCTCGAGTCCCTCCGCGAGGATCCCCGGCTGGTCGTCAGGCGAAGCCCGAGTCCTTCCGCCGCAGGAGACTCGGATGGGAGAGGTTCTCCGCGCAGGCAATGCTGAGAATGTGTTCCATCTGCCGACCTGCTGTCTGGACTCCGTCAGGCCTTGTGCGATTGAGGTAGGAGCTGCCAAATCTCGAGCGCTGCGGGTTGATCAGGAAGGTCTTGATGCCGTTTCTTTGGAGAGTTGAAGCCATCGTGCCTTGAACTGCTCAATCTCTGACTCTGAATAGAAGTGTCGGACGTACGACTGGCGTAGTGTGGCCAACTCTTTTCACTTCTCAGTAAGGCTAAAGGCAACCAGCACATCGGAGGTCTCGTCAGAGTAGGGACCCCCTCCGCCGGCGGCGATCACGACCATCTGTTTTCCGCTCTCGCGGTCCAGATAGGTGGCTGGGGTGGCATAGCCGTCCGCCTCCAGCCGGGTCTCCCAGAGCTCTTTTCCGCTGGCCGCGTCGAAGGCTCGAAAGCGGCGGTCTTTGGTGGCGGCGATGAAGACCAGGCCTCCGGCGGTGACCACCGGCCCTCCGACGTTAACGGTCCCAGTCTGAGGCACTCCCTTGGCTGTCAATTCATCCACGATTCCCAGCGGGACCTGCCAGGCCAGCTCGCCGCTGTTCAGATCGACGGCACTCAAGCTTCCCCATGGAGGCTTTTGGCAGGGCCAACGACGTTTGTCCCAGAATCGCCCCCCTCTTCCTCGAGCGCTGCCTAGATGGCTGACATTGGCGTACAGAAGTCCGCTGTTTGGGTCGAAGGCGACACTGCCCCAGTTGGAGCCACCCATGCTTCCCGGGAACACTAATGAGGGTTCCTCCATCGTGGGATAGAGGCCCGGGAAATCCAGAGAGTCGAAGAGCTCCAAGCAGTAGCGGTGGTGCTCGGGGGTCACACTGCTGACGTCTTCTCGGGTGAACCGGTGGGGAACCAGTGGGGGCGGCTTGGTGGGAATTGGCTGGGTGGGCCAGGTGAAGACTCCCCCCTTCTTGGCCCGGGGCATAGGACGCTCCTCGACTGGAAAGACGGGCTTCCCCGTGACCCGGTTCAAGACGAAGAGGAGAGCCATTTTGGTGGCCTGCACCACGGCCGGAATCTCTTTGCCGTCCTGTCGGAGGGTCACCAGAGCAGGCTGGGAAGGTAGGTCGTAGTCCCAGATGTCATGGTGCACGATCTGGTAGTACCAGCGCAGCTTCCCGGTCTGGGCGTCCACTGCCAGCAGCGAGGTGCCGAACAGGTCCTGTCCCTGACGATCGCTTCCCGGAGCCTTGAGGCCATCTGCCTCCACATCTCCTGTGGCTTGAGCCGTGGGGAGAAAGACCAGGCCGCGCTCACTGTCTACGCTGATAGGAGCCCATACATTGGCCTTACTGCGGTCCTTCCAGGAGTCTCCTTTCCAGCTGTCGTTTCCCTCTTCACCGGGCTCGGGAATGGTGTTGAATACCCAAGCCAGCTTTCCGCGGCGCGCGTCGAAGGCTCGAACCTTGCCGCTGGGCCCCTTTCCCCCGTAAGGCCCCGGAATGATGCGTGAGCCCACGATGATCAGGTTCTTGTAGATGGCAGGCGGGGAACTGACGCCATACTCGGATCCCGCCCAGCGGTCGGAGACCCCTTTGCGAAGGTCGACCTCTCCCTGCTTCCCGAAGCTGGGACACGGCTTTCCAGTAGCGGCGTCGAGTGCGATCAATCGACCATCTCCGGTGCCCAGGATGATCCGTTGATCGAGACCTCGCCCCGTCTCATCCTGCCCCTCCCAGAAGGACACTCCCCGGTGCTGCAGGTACTCCCTCTTCTCGCCCTTTCCCTCCTGGGGATCGAAATCCCAGATTTCGGCTCCGCTTCCGGAATCCAGCGCGACCACACGGCTGGAGGGAGTCGAAAGGTAGAGCATGTCTCCCACGATCAGCGGGGTGCTCTCGAAGGCGGCGATCAAGCTCTTGGGCGCCGAGACGTGGGGTCGTTTGACCTCGCCCATGTGGTAGGTCCAGGCTCGTTTCAATTTCGAGATATTCCCCGTATTGATCTGCTTGAGCGGCGAAAAGCGGGTGCCTCCCGGGTCCCGGCCATAAGAGCGCCACTCACCAGCTCTCTGAGCCAGAGGCGTGCTGCCCAACCAGAAGGACAGGACGGCACTCAAGAAGAATGGCAAAAAGAAAGCCCGCATTGCTGATCCTCCAGATCCTCGTTCAGCCACCGCAGAAAGGGACAGACTGTTCTACTGTTCCAGATCATCGCATGGATCGCAAGCCGATTGGGCCTTTCCCGGCTTCCACAATTGTGCTACTTATCTCGACGGTAGAACTTTGGAGGTAGAGAATGGCCCTGCGAGGAATCTTACCCATCGTTGCGACTCCCTTCGGGAGCGAGGGCGAGCTGGACGAGAGCGCCCTGGCGCGGGTGGTCGATTTCTGCCTCGATTGCGGCGCCCATGGATTGGTCTGGCCGGCGGTCGCCAGCGAATTCTACGCTCTCAGCGAAGAAGAGCGTACTCGAGGAATAAGGTTAGTTTTGGAGGTTGCGAAGCAACGAATACCGGTCGTGGCCGGTGTTGCGGCAAGCAGCAGTCAGGTAGCGGCGGCATTGACCGAAGATGCGATCACGGCCGGCGCCTCTGCTGTCATGACACTCCCTCCCTATGTCGTCAAGGAATCGGCGGCCGGCGTGCGCCGATATTTCAAGTCGATCTGTGAGGCGGCCCAGGGCAGGGATGTGATCTTGCAAAACGCCCCACCTCCGCTGGGACAGGGTTTTCCCCCTCAAGTGGTCTTGGCCCTTGTTGAAGAGACTCCCGGCATCACCTACGTGAAGGAGGAGACCGTCACTAGCGGCCACGCACTCAGTTCGATCCTGGCGCAGCCTCCTTCCCGTTTACAGGGGGTTTTCGGAGGAGGCGGGGGCCGAGCCATTATCGAGGAGTACCATCGGGGTGCCTGCGGGGCCATGCCTGCCTGCGAATACACAGACGTTTTCGTCACGCTTTGGAACGTGCTCGAAGATCGACGACTTGATGAGGCCCGGGCCTTGTTCGAGAGGGTTCTGCCTCTATTGAGCATGCAGGCCGTGTTACGAATGGCCTTTACCAAAGCGGTCCTGGCTCGGCGGGGTGTGCTCGATTCTCAGGTCGTGCGTATTTCAGGTGGCCTGGAACTGGACGAAACCGACCGCGCTGAGCTGGAGGCCTTGTCGACCCGCATCGCGGGCGACCTGAGAGTTTAACCCTCGTCATAGATCAAGGCAGCTCGGAATGCCATCGTTGTGAGAACGGAACAGATTGTTTTCGTGAGAAAGGGACAGACTGTTTTTATTGAGCCCGTATTCGCTAGATACCTGCATGCCCGGGTCAAAGCCCTTCTGTCAGTGACCACCCGCAGGGATTCCCCATGAAGATTGTCAGCATCGAGGCCTTCGCGCTGCAGATTCCCTTGGCAGAAGCCTACTGGGGCAGTCGGGCCTGGGGGGACCAGGAGTCGGACGCGGACGGAAATTCTGATGCGCATTGGCATGGGTTTCCCGCCCTGGGACGCCTCCAACCGGCGTATTCGGAAGGGATCTGTACGGTAGTCGTGAAGGTTGTGGCTGACGACGGTCTGGTGGGTTGGGGCGAGGCCAAAGCACCAGTGGCTCCCCGCGTGGCTCGTGAGGTCGTCACGGATCTGTTAGCCGACCGACTCATCGGAAAAGACCCCAGGGAAGTGGTCCCGCTGTGGGAGAACATGTACAGCTCGATGCGCCTGCGCGGACACTCTCATGGCTTTCTTCTCGAAGCCATCAGTGGCGTGGACATGGCTCTTTGGGATCTGCTCGGAAAATCCCTCTCCACGCCCGTCTACAGACTCCTGGGCGGGGCTTTCCGTCGCCGGATTCCCGTCTACGCATCCGCAGTCCGCGGACTCGGTACCGGGGCCACCTCCGAAGACTGGAAAAACCTCGAACAAGAGGCCAGTTCCTTCCTCGAGCGTGGGTTCACTGCGATGAAGATGGCGGCTGGACACGGAGTGGAGGCGGACCTGGCTAGTGCTCGCCGAGTGCGCGAAGTCATTGGCCAGGAGGTCGAGCTCTACGTGGATGCAGCCGAGCGATACAGCGTTCCCCAGGCTGTCCAACTGGCCAGGGCGTTGGAACCTCTCGGTATAGGCTTCCTGGAGGCGCCTCTGCCCCTCGAGGACCTGGACGGATACGCCGAGCTGGCGGGAAGGACCTCCCTGCCTATTGCCAATGATCTTTTGGTCAATCGACACGAGACCCTTCAGCTCCTCCTGCGGCGCGGACTGGGTCTGGTGCAACCCGATGTCTGCCGCGCCGGGGGCATCACCGGGTGTCTCCGCATTGCCCAGCTGGCCGACGTCTTCGGAGTGCCCTTCCAACCTCACGTGAGCCTGGGATCGGCCATCCATTTCGCTGCCAGTCTGCACCTCGCCGCGACTGCACCGAACCTCTTTCGCATGGAGTTCTGGGCAGGGGACAATCCCCTGGGCGAGTCAGTGCTCCGCAAGCCTTTGCTTGCCCTCGAGGATGGATTCGTCCTGGTCCCAGAGGAGCCGGGATTGGGGGCCGATGTGGACGAAGAGAAGCTGCTGAAGCACATGCTCTAGCCCAAGGTCTATCACAACAAGAACAGTTCGCAGCGGCTTAGTCGTCTACCGGACTGGGTAAGCTCGGCGAACCCAGTCTCAGTCGTGATCAAGAATGACGCGGGTCTACTCAGGAAGGAAGTGACCTGATCTGAAGTCTCCAGCAGGTCAACCTTCTGGCGAGCGTAGAAGACAAAGACGATGACAGTAGAATCTTCTCCGTCTTTTGACTTCAAAGGTAAGCGGGCCTTGGTGACAGGCGGGTCCCGCGGGCTGGGAGCCGCCATCAGTCAAATGCTGGCCGCCAGCGGCGCACACGTGTTCATGAACTACCGTGAAGACGAGAACAGCGCTCAGCGGACGAGCCAGGCCATTTCCGCTGGAGGAGGAGCCGTGGCTCGGATCCGGGCAAACCTCCTCGTCTCACGAGAGATTCGCGACATGTTCGGACGCATTTCCTGCTCAGGTGGCCTCGATTTCCTGATCCACTCCGCGGCGCTGGGTTCCTTCAAGCCTCTGGTGGAGGTCCGGCCCAATCAGTGGGAGCTGACTCTGAACACCAACGCCAGGGCACTCCTTTTGTGCGTCCGGCAGGCCCTGCCCTTGATGGAAGGTCAGGAGGGCAGGGTTGTGAGCTTGTCGAGTCTCGGAAGCGAACGCTACGTGCCATCATACGGAGCGATCGGAGTGGCGAAGGCGGCGCTGGAGTCAATGACCTGTTATCTGGCGGTGGAACTGGCTCCCCGGGGAATCAACGTCAACGCAGTCTCAGCAGGCCTGGTCGAGACCGAGTCCATCCGGCGCCATCCTGATTACGCCCCGCTACGCTCCGAGGCACTCGCTCGCAGCCCCAAAGCGACCTCGGACGGTATCGAGTCATAAGACCCTTTTTCCAAAGAGTTCTATCCTGTGCCGACTGGATTGGGGTCCTCAGCCAGCAGGAAAAGGAACGATTGCACCAGATCGGTGGGAGTCTCGACCGGCTGGAGGTAGTGGGTAACTCAGCGTCGGCTGGACGACCGGATCCGATTGTGCCTCGGGGGTCGAGACGCAATGATCGCTTCGGATCTCCTCTTGCTGTGCTCAGGCACGGCTACCCTGGAGGCCATGATTCTGGGCCGTCCCATGGTGGTTGCATACAGACTCTCCTCAATCTCGAGAGCGGCTGTGAGGCTCCTGAGAGCGATCGGCTTGATCGATACCGATGCGATCGGGCTTCCCAATCTGCTGGCCCGAGCGAAAGTAGTCCCGGAGCTCTGCCTGGGTGAGATTCACGCGTCCAGCCTGGCACACGAGCTCTGGTCAATTCTCGAGGATCGCCCCAGACAGATCGAAATGAGGAAGACTTTGTTGGCTTTGAGCGACCTGCTGGGAGAGAAGGGCAGCTTGGAGAGGGCTGCGCTTGCGGTGTTGGGGCAGGCTCCCGGTATAGTGGAACAAGCCAAAAGAGGGACATAGCCTGGGGCTGGTGTGGTCTAATGCAAGCTGCCGGTTGACGATCATCCGAGCACACGACGTTGCTGCGGACAGCCAAGGAGTCGATTCCATGCCCACGATGACAGGAGCCCGCTTTCTCGCCGAGACGCTTCACGGATACGGTGTCACGCACTTCTTCTTCATGCCCGTGATCGTGCCCGAAGCCATGCCCGAAATGGAGCGGCTGGGGATCGCCCGAATCATGACTCACGGCGAAAAAGCGGCCGCCTACATGGCAGATGCGTACGGACGAATGAAGCACGGTGTCGGCGTCTGTGGGGCACAGTCGGTTGGAGCCGTTAATCTGGCGGCCGGGTTGCAGGATGCCTATCTGGCTTGTTCACCCGTCCTTGCCCTTACCGGCCGGCTTCCGCAGATCCAACAATACCGCAACGCCTATCAGGAGGTCGACCACACCGGACCCTTCAGTGCCGTGACCAAGTATAGTGTCGGTGTCACCGATGTGAAGCAGTTCCCCCTGTTTCTTCGTCAGGCAATCCGGGAGGCTACCTCTGGGACGCCCCGGCCAGCTCATCTGGATCTGGCGGGGATAGCCGGAGGTGATGTCATGACCGGTGTGTCAGAACTCGACGTCGTGGTTGAGGCACCCTTTACCCGCGTTCCTCCATTTCGTCCTGAGCCTGACTTGGGCACACTCGAAGCTGCCATTCAGCTGCTGTTGCAGGCGGAGCGGCCCGTTGTCGTGGCCGGTGGTGGGGTTACCTGTTCCGGGGCAGGCCGGGAGTTGGTGGAGCTGTCCGAACGATTGAATCTGCCGGTCATCACAGCCCTCAACGCCAAGCAGACCTTTCCTGCCGATCATCCGCTCGCCGTAGGCGTTTCCGGGCAATACTCTCGATCCTGCGCTAACCAGACGCTGGCCGAGGCGGACCTCGTCTTCTTTGTCGGCAGTCATGCCGGTGGACAAGTCACCAACGAATGGCGGATACCACGACCAGGGACCCGCGTGATCCAGCTCGATATCAATTCGGCCGAGCTGGGCCGCTCTTTTCCGATTACTGTTGGTATGCAGGGGGACGCACGAGCGTCGCTCCGCAAGATGATCGATAGCGTAGCCGACACGGTGTCCTCGGAACCGACCGAGGCGCGTGCTGAATGGATCGAACACGTGCAGCAGTTGGTTCGCGACTGGCGGGCTAGTATCGCATCTTTGACCCACTCTGAAGAGCTGCCGATGAGGCCAGAGCGGCTCTGCAAAGAGCTGACTGACCTTCTGCCTAGCGATGCGGTGCTGGTCTCGGATACCGGACACTCCGGAATCTGGACCGGGACGGTCCTGGACCTTACCACTCCCGATCAGTCTTACATCCGCTGTGCGGGTTCCCTTGGCTGGGGGCTGCCTGCGGCAATTGGTGCCAAATGCGCGGTTCCCGATCGGCCTGTGATCTGCTTCACTGGCGATGGCGGCATCTGGTACCACCTCACCGAGCTGGACACCGCCCTGCGCTACGGCATCAACACCGTAACGCTGGTGAACAACAACGCCTCTCTCAATCAGGAGCAGAAACTCAATGAAACAGTTTACGGCGGCCGAAAACCGGGCTCGGACGAGCTCTGGATGCTGACCAACGCGGATTTCGCCAAAATTGCAGAGTCCATGGACTGTTTCGGCATCCAGGTCAACAAGCCTAGCGAGCTAAACGGCGCCCTTGAGCAGGCGCTAGCCTCAGGCATGCCCGCAGTGATCGATGTCAAGACACACATCGAGGGTATTGCCCCCCAGGCATGGGATGGATAGGGAATACAGACCCGCGTGTTCCAGCGTGCTGAGGACTGAATCAGTTCAGGTAGAGGAATTCGTTGGTGGCTAACAGCGCCGAACAGCAGAATATCGAACAAGCGAATTTCGAAGGCTAGTCCTTCTTCTGGGCTAGCAGGGCGCCGAACATCACCAGGACTCCGCCCGCCCAAAGCAGCCAGGTCGGCTCTTCGCCCAGGACGATCCACGCCAGGATGATTCCGATGACCGGCTGGGTCAGTCCGATGGCGGTGTGATACGTGAGGGGTAGTAATACTTGAACATGAGCAGACTCGCCAGGAATCCGAATCCGGCTATGAGGAGTCCCTGGTAGGCGAGGGAGCCCAAGAGTCCCCAGGCCCAGATCCAGGGCTCCGATTCGAACACTTCGCTGACGGTGGCAAAAATGACCGTGCCGCAGGCCGCCTGGAACAACAGCATCTTCGCCGGTTGGATGGTCGACACCAACCTCGCGTTATAGACCTGTCTTGCCCCCAGGAGAAAAGCAGATATCACCGTTAACACGTCGCCCAGGATAAAATTCTCTCCACCTGATGCCCGTAGACCGTCGGCAGAGATGACCGCGATGCCAAGGTAGGCAATCAGGATTCCCAAGAAGCGTGTTGGGTCGAATCGATCACCGGGTATGAAGAAGTGGGACAGAACGACGATCCAGATCGATGCGGTAACGAGTAGGACGGTAGCGTGCCCCGCGGTGGTGTACCTGATTCCCAGATTCATGGTGATGATCTGGACCGAGAAGAGGGCTGATAGAGAGAGCAGAGGCCACCATTCTTCGCTGCGTATTCGCAGCTCGGCCCTGGTGTAGAGGGCCCATCCCAGGATCACCAGGGATCCGAGTACGAACCTCATCCAGCCCTGACGAATAGCCGGCGCGTACTGAAGACCGAACTTGATGGCGATCGCGTTCCCGCTCCAGATCGTGGCGAGAAAGAGGAGGAACGCCCCGGCTTTTAGATCGAGCGGTCGCCGATGGTCCACTGCTGGGCCAGCAGGTGCCCTCTTGCCTCCGGGAGCCTGGTGCTGAGCGGAATTCCTCACAGCCTCTTTGGCTACTTTCCCTGACTCAGCTTACGCAGGTAGACCTCTTCTGCCTCTTGGAACTCTTCCAGCACCTGCCGCTCGTGACCTGGGTGCTCGAAGAGCCCCTGGGTGAGCAATCGATGCCGCAGGTCGCGGGTCCATTTCAGCAGATAACGGAGAGACTCAGGGTCCGCGAGCGGTTGCTCCCCGATATCACAGTAGATGGGCGCGGAATGGGCGAAGAGCGTCGGGTTGTTGACCACGAGTTTGTGGGCGCCTCCAGTGATCCGAGCCGCCAGCCAGGAAGTTCCTTCTAGAATGACCTGTCCCTTGTAGCGCAGTTCCTTTTGATTGTCCTCCAGGGTGGCCGAGTAGGCCGGCTTGCCGTTGACGATGATCTCCAGTCTCTCCATCGGGACTTGGGAGTAGGCTTCGATGCTCACCTCTACGGGGCCAGGTTCCGAGAAACTCAGCTCGCTGCCGGGTAGTCGGCCGTTCACTCGGAAAAATAAGAGCGGACCGTTTGTCACGAAGCTGCGTCCTTCCCTCAGGCCTACCACCCAGGCTTCATAGTCCAGGGGGCCGGGAGCGTATACGTAGACGCGATCACCCCCCACTACCATGTGTCGGCGGATGTTGTTGAAGGTGTCGGTCCCGGCGGCAGGCGCCAGCCGAAAGCCTGAGTTCAGAAGATGGTAGTAGAGGTCGGTCGATCCCTCGGTGTTGGCGTAGCCCAGGATCTCCATTCCGTCGGTGGCACCCAAGGCCGCATCGATCGGAAGCGCCTTGGCACTTCCCATTTTCAGCCCCTCCTCCCTGAAGGTTCGGTAGGGGTGCACGTAGAATAGGGACGAGCCCCTCTGTCTGGCCTTCCTGGCCTGAATTGCGTTGGACGGGTAGTCGAAGGGGTGGAGCGAATTGTCGAAGCCGTTGAACTGGGGTTCGATGAAATGTTTCAGATTGAGGGCGGCCATGTGGCCGTAGAGGTGCGTTCGGACCTCCTCGTTCCAGTAGAGGATGTATTTGGGCGTCGAGAGGGGGTGAGGAGCACCGGTGAAGTGCTTGCGGTCGTAGACAATATCTCCCTGGGAGTTGCAGACCAGCAGATTGGCCACGTTCAGGTCCTCTGCTTGGACCTGGAGCCTGATGTCCTCGGGATTCACCACTTGATCGAGCGTCTTGTGGATCAGGTTGGGATGAATGTGGATGTCGCCCGAGTACCATCCCCGAGCCTGGGCATCGAATAACCGGCGCAGCTGGAATTCCGCAAGGTTCTCGCTTCCGGCAGTCAGCTCGATACTTCGTTCCTCAGCCTGGTGCTCGAATCCGTGAACCACGAGGACTTTCGTCAACCCGGCGCGTAGAATCAGCGAACTGCTGCCCTGGGTGTGGAAGTAGTGATGGCCGCCGATCCAGCTGCTGCGAAGAAAGGCGCCGGAGGGCCCTCGCGCCAGATGGTCCGAGCCCGTAACGTAGACTCGAGCTGGGATGAAGTTTCCCTGTGTATTCCTGACTCGAATCCGAAGCCTTGCTGGGGGTTGCCAGCTTATCGGCAATGCAAGACGCGTTCTCTGCTCTCCCACCCGAAGCCGCAGCAACAGCTCTTCCCGATCATTCCCCCAGACAGTCAGGCGGAGGGGACGAACCTCGCCTGGCTCGAGGACAGCCTCCCTGACTACGAAGGTCAGACCCGCCTCTGCGGGCGAGAGGGAGACCTCCAGTGGCCGGCGCGAGCGGTTTCTCAACAGAAGCATCGCTCGGTTTTCGAGTCCCTTTGTGAAGAGGAGGTTCGATGGCTGGGCGATTACAGATGGCTCGGGATTCAGCTCAATCTTGACCAGCTCAGGGGACCGGAACTTCCAGAGGACCCTTGCCAACTGGGTGAGTACCTCGGAGTGGGGTATCGGCGAACTTCTCTGTTGGTAGGCAAGTTTGCGAATGGGTGGATAGTCCGCAAAGCAGGTCTCCCTATCCGTCTCGCCATTCAGGAGCAAGGCGGAGAAGAACTCGGCGAAATCTCGCAGGGCTACGCTCCGGGCCAACAGGGGCTCGATCTCGTCCTCGCTGAGGCCGTAGGGGTTGATGATCCTTACCTGTCCTGCCAGTTCCGGCATGGCCAGAAGCAGGCTGACAGCGATTAGGAGTAGGTTTGTCATCAGCCTCCACAATGTACTGTGCCGCCTCAGGGGTTGCAAACAGCTCCGGGAGGCCTGAGGGCGATGGGAGCAGGCTAAAACTTCAAGAATACCAAGGTACAAGAAACAAGATACAAACAAGCTCCAAATCCCAAGCACCAGAATCCAAACGACCAGCTATCTTCGCCCAGGCACCACCGATCCGACAGAGCCGCGAACGACTTGAGCCGTTAGCACTATGAGGCCAATTTCCGAGGAGAGAGCTGGACAACAGCAGAATCTCCCCTATCCCCGACCAAAGTTTCCTACTGATGAGAAAGATGGCGGAAAGTGAGGTATGCTGTTTCTGTTCCCGAGGGAGAAGACATGAAGCTGAAATTGGCTACCTGCCAGTTCCCGGTGAGCTCGGACATCGAACGCAACTTTCGCTACATCTCGAGACAGCTCCGATCTGCCCATGCGAAAGGCGCCCAGTTGGTTCACTTCTCCGAAGCTTGTCTGGGAGGGTATGTCGGAGTCGACCGGGCTTCCTTCGAAGACTACCCTTGGGATCTACTTCAGAGCCGAACGCAGGAGATTCTCGATCTCACGCGTCGTCTCAAAGTGTGGGTGATTCTGGGATCGAATCACCGCCTCTCGGGTAAGCACAAGCCGCACAATAGTCTCTACGTGATCGATCCCCGAGGCGCCGTCGTGGACCGATATGACAAGATGTTCTGCTGTACGAAGGATGACCTGAGTCACTATACGCCGGGTTCGAAGTTTGTCGTCTTCAAGGTCAAGGGAATCCGGTGTGGGCTCCAGATCTGCCACGATTTTCGCTATCCGGAGTTGTATCGGGAGTACAGTCGGAAGGGAGTTCAGCTGGTTTTCCATTCCTACCACAACGGTGGGATGACCGCCCAGACGATAAGGGACAGCCAGAACGTCTGGAAGGTAATGGTCAGGGCCACGATGCAGGCCTATGCTGCTAGTAACTATGTCTGGATCAGCGTGAACAACACCACGCGACGCGAGAGTAGCGGCTCCAGTTTCCTGGTTCGTCCCGATGGTCTCGTCAGTGGGACGCTCCCGCTGCACCGCTCCGCTGTCCTGATCAGCACGGTCGACACCGAGACCGAGTACTATGACGCTTCCAAGGATTGGCGTCGCCGGGCCCTACGAGGTATCTACCACAGCGGTACTCTGGTCCGAGACCAGCGCTCGGAGGATCGAAAAAGCCTCTGAGAACATGACCTGCATCCGAGGACCTGCGCTAGTCGGATCGGACCTGGGGATGGGTCCGCACGACGTATCTGATGTAGAATATCCGCGAATCGAAATTCCTTTCCATAGAAGGAAGTGGCCCCGGGCCAGAAGGACTGTATGAGCTGCGCATTCTTCTTGTTGGTCACCCTGGCGGTTAGCCTGACACCTATCTGGGCGGGATCGTCGTTGACACCAGTCGACTTCAACCGGCAGATTCGTCCCATTCTGTCGAATCACTGCTTCGCCTGCCATGGCCCTGACGAGAAGGTCCGCGAGGCCGGTCTGCGTCTCGACCTGGAAGAGGGATTGTTCGAGAAGCGGGGTAACTACCGACTGGTGGTGCCAGGCGACTCTTCCGAGAGCCGCCTCTTCCAACGGATCAGTGCCGAACACGAGGCGGCCAGGATGCCTCCTTCTCGATTCGACCGGCAACTCTCTCAGGAGCAAGTCGACCTGATTCAGCGTTGGATAGAAGAGGGAGCTCAGTGGCAGAACCATTGGGCCTTCGTTGCTCCCAGGAGACCGACGGTTCCCAGAGTCAGGAACCGCGCCTGGGCCAGAAACCCTATTGACAGGTTCATTCTGGCCCGACTGGAGAAAGAAGGACTGGAGCCCTCACCCGAGACCGACCGTGTTACCTTGCTGCGAAGGGTGACGCTGGATCTGACGGGCCTACCGCCTAGCTTGGATGAGATCGAAGCCTTCCTGACCGATGATTCGCCTGATGCCTACGGAAGAGTTGTCGACAGACTCCTGGGATCTCCCCACTACGGAGAGCGGATGGCCATGGAGTGGCTCGACGTTGGCCGCTACGCCGATACCCACGGCTTCCACATCGACAGCCATCGCGACATGTGGTTATGGCGGGATTGGGTCATTGACGCCTTCCAGAGGAACCTCCCCTTCGATCGCTTCACTATCGAGCAGCTTGCGGGAGACCTTTTGCCCGGCGCCACTCGCGAGCAGAAGGTTGCCACCGGCTTCAATCGCAACCACATGATCAACTTCGAGGGTGGAGCCATCCCGGAAGAGTACCAGGTGGAGTATATGGTAGATCGCGTCAACACTACGTCTACGGTGTGGATGGGTCTCACTATGGGCTGCGCCCGTTGCCACGATCACAAATACGATCCCATCAGGCAGCGTGAGTTCTACCAGTTTTCGGCCTTTTTCAACACCATTCCGGAAAAGGGCCTCGATGGCAGGAAGGGTAACGCCGCGCCTTTTCTGCAGGTTCCCTCACCCACCCAAGCTCAGCTCCGGGAGGATCTACAGCAGGCAATTCGCTCGATCGAGTCGGCAATGCCCGAGGAGAGGGTGGCTGCTTTGATGGAGGAGTGGGAGAAGTCGGGACCGACCCGGATGCCTCGAGATCCGACTCGAGAGTTACTGGCTCACTACGAGCTCGACGGCCACACCGCTGACACCACCGGCTTCTACCGGCACGGTCGGGTCAGGGGAGAGGAGCTGGAGTATGGAGAGGGTAAGGTTGGGGAGGCCGCCAAGTTCAATGGCCGCAACCATGTAGATCTAGGCGTCCTGGGCGACTTTGAGTCGACGGAACCGTTTTCGATTGGGGTCTGGGTTTACATTACCAGCGAGGGCGACGGAACTGTCATCGCCCGCATGGATGATTCAAACGACGGTCTGCGGGGATACGAAATCTCCCTGGGTGATTTCAAGGCCTTCGATGGTCCCAAATTTAGTGGCCCGCTGATGATGGCTCATCTCGTCCACGAATGGCCCGGGAAGGCTCTGAAGGTACGTACGCTTCGTCCCGTTTCATTGAAAGACTGGCACCACCTCGCTCTCACCTACGACGGATCCGCTAAGGCAAATGGCGTGAAACTCTATAAAGATGGAGAGCTTCAGAAGGTAGAAGTGGTTCACTCGGGACGCCAGCCTCGCGATCTCGAGGGTTCCATCAGAACTTCCGCACCTCTCCACCTGGGCCAGCGACTGAACAAGAATGGTTTCAGCGGTCAGATGGACGAAGCACGGATCTACGGGAGGGAGTTGAAGGCTGAGGAAGTTCGGCAGCTTGCGATCTACCAACCCATCAGGGCTAATTTGAAGGTGCTGCCAGAGGACCGAACCGAGAATCAACAGAAAGATCTAAAAAGTTTCTACCTCCTGCAGGAGGCGCCCGCTCGCTATCGGGAGTTGTATGCCAAGCTCGTTGCCCAACGTGAGCAGGAAGCAGAGCTGGAGAAGGCTATCCCTACAACCATGGTAATGGAGGAAATGGGAGAGCCTCGGGACACCGTGATTCTGGACCGGGGTGACTACAGGAATCGCGGTGAAAAGGTTGAGGCTGGCGTCCCATCGGCTCTTCCTCCCCTTCCCCAGGACGCTCCCAGCAATCGTTTGGGGCTGGCAAAGTGGCTGGTGCACCCCGACCATCCCTTGACGGCAAGGGTGACGGTCAACCGCTATTGGCAGATGTATTTTGGAAACGGCTTCGTCAAGTCGGCAGAGAACTTCGGCTCTCAAGGGGATGCTCCCAGTCATCCACAGCTACTGGACTGGTTAGCAACGGAGTTCCGCAGCGGCTGGGATGTCAAGGGGCTGCAGAGGTTGATTGTGACCTCGGCTACCTACCGTCAATCTTCACGTGTGACGCCCGAGCTTCTGGAAAAGGACCCCGAAAACCGCCTGTTGGCAAGGGCCTCTCGATTTCGCCTGTCTGCCGAGGCAGTTCGAGACAACGCTTTGGCGGCCAGTGGACTTCTCAACCGCCAGATTGGGGGCGCCAGTGTCTTCCCCTATCAGCCCGGCGGTCTGTGGAAAGAGATGGCCTACGGAGAAAAGTACACGGCTCAGTACTACCAGCAGAGTCAAGGTCAGGACCTCTACCGCCGCACCATGTACACCTTCTGGAAGCGCACCATTCCTCCCCCAACACTGGTTGCATTCGATGCACCCGACCGCGAGACCTGTACCGTACGCCGGGCTCGCACGAATACGCCGCTTCAAGCCTTGATCTTGATGAACGATCCGACCTACGTCGAGGCCGCTCGCGTCCTGGCCGAGCGGATTATGAAACAGGCTCGACTCGCCGTGGACGAACGGATCGGTCTAGCTTTTCGTCTAACCACGGCACGCCAGCCCACAACGGTCGAAGTAGCGATTCTTCGTCGCATCTTCGAAGCGCAGCTAGCGGAGAACCAGAGCGATCCAAAGTCGGCTGCGCTGCTGCTCCAGGTTGGCGAGTCTTCCTTTGATCAGAGCCTGGATCGTCGCGAGCTGGCCGCCTGGACCGCCGTGACCAGCAGCATTTTGAACCTGGACGAAACCATCACCAGAGAGTGAAGAGCCATGGATCTAAATACTACGCTGCAATTGGGAATGACGCGGCGCCAGTTCTTCGCCCGAACCAGCACCGGAATCGGAGCCACCGCACTGGCCTCGCTTCTGAATCCAACCCTGTTTTCGGCATCCAGCGATGTCGGCAGCTCGGGAGGCGGACTGGCAGGCGTGCCCCACTTTGCACCCAAGGCCAAGCGCGTCATCTTTCTGTTTCAATCCGGGGCTCCCTCCCAGATCGATCTCCTCGACTATAAACCCAAGCTAGAGGCGCTTCGCGGGACCGAATTGCCCGACTCGATACGCCAGGGGCAGCGGATCACCGGAATGACCTCGGGTCAGAAGAACCTGCCTGTGGTCTCCTCTCTCTTCAAGTTTGCCCAGCATGGAAGCTCGGGAACCTGGGTGAGCGAGCTGCTGCCACACACAGCGAAAATCGTCGACGAGATCGCGATCGTGAAGACGCTGCACACCGAGGCGATCAATCACGATCCTGCGATTACCTTCTTCCAGACCGGCAGTCAGCAGCCTGGACGTCCCAGCATCGGCTCCTGGTCCAGCTACGGTTTGGGCAGCGAGAATCGCGACCTGCCCGCCTTCGTGGTTCTGGTCTCCAAAGGCGGACAAAAGGTCAACGCCCAGCCTATCTTCTCTCGTCTCTGGGGAAGTGGATTCCTGCCGTCAAACCATCAGGGAGTGAAGTTTCGGGGCCTGGGCGATCCTGTCCTGTATCTCTCCAATCCGGCAGGGGTCAGCGCTGGGAGCCGCCGCCGGATGTTGGATGGGATCGCAGAGTTGAATCAGTTGAGGGCAGAGGCCTTTGGAGACCCTGAGATCGAGACACGTATCGCCCAGTACGAGATGGCTTACCGTATGCAGTTGTCGGTTCCCGACCTGACCAACGTTTCGGACGAGCCGGAACATACCTTCGAGCTTTATGGTGCCGATTCCAGGAAACCGGGTACCTACGCCGCCAACTGCCTCCTGGCTCGGCGGCTGAGCGAAAAGGGCGTGCGCTTCGTTCAGCTCTTTCACCGGGGATGGGATCAGCACGATAAGCTCCCGGCTCACATCAGCGGGCAGTGCAAGGATACCGACCAGTCCTCCGCGGCTCTGGTGACGGATCTGAAGCAACGGGGCCTGCTGGACGAAACCCTGGTGATCTGGGGCGGCGAGTTCGGGAGGACCGTCTACTGTCAAGGGCAGCTCAGCGAGGACAACTACGGCCGCGACCACCACCCGCGCTGCTTCACCATGTGGATGGCGGGCGGCGGCATAAAGCCGGGCATGGTCTACGGCGAAACCGACGACTTCAGCTACAACATCGCCAAGGACCCGGTCCACGTCCACGATTTCCAGGCCACTCTCCTACACTGCATGGGCATCGACCATACCAAGCTAACCTTCAAGTTCCAGGGCCGCCACTTTCGCTTGACCGACATTCATGGGGAAGTGGTCGAGGCCCTGCTGGCGTAGCTTTGGCCTCCAGGCCGAAGTATTTTCGGGCGTGCCTAGCTCGACTGACGGCGGCCTGGAGCCCACCGCTACGCCGAGGGTCGGCCTCAGTTCCCATTAGCGGGAATGGGCGACATGGCGACAGTGGCCAGTGCAGCGTCACTCGTTCTCTGTCTTAGTGCCACCGAGACCACGCTTCCTCCTACGCAGTGCAGGCTGAAGCAGCCCTGGTAGGAGGACGGCAGAGTCGCAATCAGCTCGTCCAGGAACATGGCCACCTGTTTGCCGGCGCCTAGTGTGATCGGTGCTTCCCCAGCCATCGTTCCGCTGGCGTTGTACGCCGTCAGCGTGCAGCTGGCCGTTCCCAGGCCGCCCAATATCGACTTGGGGTGCTGGTGGGAATTTCGACAGGCGAACCTGATCTTTGCTAAGTACACGGTTCCATAAATACGGTGACGTTTGTGGCGAGCGCGACGGGTCGAGTTCGCGAAGCGACGACGAACGCCATGCCTGGTCATCGTGGAGGAGGAGCGACAAAGGAATCGGCCCGTCCCGTCGCCACCCGAAGGGCAGATGGGGGTTGTGGACGATCTCTGCGTTGGTTGTCGTCGAAGATGACCAAGCATCGACTTCCTCCTCCCGCCTTGATCTCGCCTCACAAGCCCCATCTGCAAACGTCACCGTATTTATGGAACCGTGTACTAAGCAGTGTAGGAGGAATGTCTGCTAAAGCTAAACCAGCTCGGCCAGAGGGACGCCGGTCACGTCGTCGAGGGCATTGGCGATTTTGATGGGGCGGCCAACGGGAGTCATATATTCCTTGGTCCAGTCGATCCCCAGAGCCTTGTAGATGGTGGCGAACACGTCCCCCAGGCTGACCTGACGGTCAGCCACCTGGCCACCTCGCTCATCACTTTCACCTACGACCACGCCGGTACGTAGCCCGCCACCACCGAGTGCCAGGGACCAGCACTGGGGCCAATGGTCTCGGCCTAGCGCAGGGTTGTGGTAGGGGGTACGGCCGAACTCGCCCATGACCAACAGGATGGTCGAATCGTAGAGGCCTCGCTCGACCAGGTCGTCGATCAGCACTGACAAAGACCGGTCCAGCGGCGGCGTGAGACTATCGCGATGTCCTTTGTCGTTGTTGGAATGGGTGTCCCAGGAGTTGCCCCGGAAGCCGGCGGCGGTCACGAAGCGGGTCCCAGACTCCACCAGACGCCTTGCCAGCAGAAGGCTCTGACCCACGGTGTCACGGCCATAGGCTTCCTTGGTTTTCTCTGACTCTTTTGACAGGTCGAAGGCGTCTCGCACGGCCGGTGTCAAGATCATTTCCCAGGCCTTCTGGACGAACGCATCCATCCTGGCGTGCTCCAAGCTTTGCACCTTCTGGCGGTAGAGCTTGTCCAAGGCAGTCAAGAACAAACGCCGATTCTCCACAGAGGCGGTTGCCAACGTCTTGGGCAAGCTGAGGTCGGCTACCTTCAGATCCTTTTGGGAGGGGTCCGGAAGCAACAAGGGATCGTAGTCCGGACCCAGGAAGGCTGATTTGAAGTAGTCCTGATACTGTCGGCTACGCTCCCAGCGCGGCACCAGGACGTACGCAGGCATGTTGTTGGCCGGGGCCACTTCTTTGCCCACGATAGATCCCAGACTGGGAAACTGCATTGCAGGATTGTGACGATGCCCGGTTGCCGCATAGTGGACCGCCTGGGGATGATCGTTCCCGAACGAGGTGATGGAGCGCACCAGCGCCAATCTGTCCATGCGCTGGGCAAGTTTGGGAAGAAGCTCGGAGATCTGGATGCCAGCGACGTTGGTGGAGATAGGCCGGAAAGAGCTGTTGGCCTTGGGGTCCCAGGTGTCGACCTGACTGGGTCCTCCTTCGAGCCAGACCAGGATGCAGGAGGTAGCCTTGGTCTTGTTTGAGTTGGGACGCTTGAGCGCGGCCTCCAACTTCAAGGACTGGCTCAGATGCAGGCCCATGAAGCCGAGCGAGCCAACCCTAACGAAATCGCGCCGGTTCCATTCGCTTTCGGGGGCACTCAAACAGCCAACTCTCTTCAAAACAACTGGGTCTCCTCTAGCAGCCAGGACGAGACGTCTCGTGGACTTTCTACCAGTGTACACCTAGTCCGGTGCCCAGTTCAGTGGTTTTCTGCGAATTCCCTGGAGCCGACGAGGGCCCACTGTAGATCACGGAGCGCCTGCTCCCGTCCGGGAGTTTGTTCGATCAGTCCTTCCAGCTCTTTCATCTCCTGCTGCAAGGGAAAGCGGCTCAAACCGGCCAGATAGAGTGTTTCGATGATCTCCCGGTTGCCAGCACCAGCCTGATACATTTCATATGCCCTGGCACCCTCAGCCCAGAGCTTGTCGTTGTATGTTGATCCCACCAACAGGTGTAGGGCCTGGCTCAGGTTGGGCTTGGCATCTCGTTCGGGCACCGAGAATCGATTCGGGCGTCCGTAGAGGTCGAGAAAAGTCGAGTAGTAGATGTCCGTCTCCTTTAGCTGCACCGCCCGAGTTCCCCGGGGTGCCCTACCTCCAGCCTGCTTCGCATCGGGAAGGGAAGTGCTGAAGATCTCGCCGACGCCGGTGACATCGCAGATGGCGTCCAACAGGACCTCGGCATCGAGTGGCCGGGGCAGGGCATGGGAGTAGTTGACGCGGTCTTCCCGGTTGGTGTCGTTGGTGTTGCTGGAGAGCTGATAGGTGCGTGAGTTGACGATAAGGCGGAACAGCCGCTGCAGGTCATATCCGTTCTCCGAGAAGTCCTTGGCCAGGTCCTTCAAGAGCTCTGGGTGGGTGGCTGGATTGTTGCTCCCGAAATCGTCCACCGGGTCAACGATGCCACGACCGAAGAAATGGCTCCAGATGCGGTTCACCGAAGCTTCGGCAAAGTAGTCATGAGAGGTCATCCAGAGTGCCAGATCCCGTCGTGGAAAGTTTCTTTCTGTATAGGGCACGAGTGTGCCATCGAGAAGTGTAGGCTGTACCTCCTGCTTCGTCCGCGGGTGGAGGACACGCATGTCGATCAGGCTGGGCACGTCTGCGGCGATTTCCTCGCCGCCGGGGTGGTCAAAAATAACCGATTGAGGGTTCCCGCCCAGCTTGAACATTGAGCCGAAGAAGGCCGTCAGTCCCCAGAACTGATCCTGGCTCCAGGGTTCGTAGGGGTGATCGTGACACTGGGCACAGTCCAGCCGCCTACCCATGAACACCCGAACCTGTTCCCCCATCATGTTCTCCGGGGGTGGAATGACCAAATAGGGGAGATAGTGACGCGAGGCAGGACTGTAGCCCTGCGCCGCAATGCGTTCCCGTACCCACTCATCGTAGGGCCGATTACGCTCCATGGCATCTCGAATCCACTCCCAATACGCCTGGGTCCACTTGGGATTGATACCCACGGCAAAAACAGCAACCCGGAAGAGATCGGCGAAGCGGAAGGTCCAGTAGTCGACGTACTCGGGAGAACCAAGTAGGACCTCGACCAGTTTCTCCCTTTTCCTGGGGTCGCGGTCCGCGAGAAACTCTCGCACCCGATTGGGTGGTGGAAGGCTCCCCGTCAGGTCGAGACAGACCCGCCGCAGAAACTCCCCATCCTCAGACAGCCGGGAGGGGATGATGTTGAACCGACGGAGCTTGGCAAAGACCCTCTGATCAATGAAATTCCGACTCGCTACCTTGGGATAGTCGGCCACCGGAGCACCGACTACACCGATGCCGATACCGGTCTCGTAGCCAGCGCCTCTGATCTTGACCGTGGTCTCTCCGGAACCGTGGGCCGTGAGCAGGCCAGTGGAGGAAACCGAGGCTACCCCGGCAGTGCTTGATTCATAGTGAACCCGATGTGTGAGATCTTCTCTACTGTCGTCGGAAAGAACACCCGTCACGATCAGCTGCCGAGTCTGCTGCGTCTCCAAGAGGGCGTTCTTGGGTAAGACTTCGAGCCTCACCACTTTGGGCCGGGTGGGTTCACCTTCTCTTCCGAAGGCTGCTCCTCGACGAATCCATGCCAGGATCGCTTTGTAGTCGTCTGACTCCTTCTCCAACCGGAGTCCACCTCCATGGGGAACGGCCAGAGTCGGTTTCAGTAGGAACCTGCTTGTCGCCGGGTTCTCGGGGTTGATCCGAGAAACGATGGGTTCGCCAGGCTTATCCGTCAGGACCTGAAACACTCCTCCCCTTACGATCCACTGGTAGTCCTGACGCGGATGAGCAGCGTTCACCGAGAATTTGAGTCCACCTTGTCCTTTCACACCACCATGACATTCCCTTCCGTTGCAGCCACGGCGGGTGAGGATCTCTCCAATGCTGCGCTCGAAACTGAACTCAGGCGCCAACCCCGAGTCCTGGACCCGTAGGACTGTCTCAGCCCGGTGTTCGCCCACCTCGGCTATCAGCTCGGTCTCACCATCGGAGACGGCCTGGATTCGTCCGGCAGCGAGCAGTCTTGCTTTTTTTGGGTTCGTGAGTGAGAACTGGGCAGCGGCGGTCAGGTCTCGTTCCTCTCCGTCGGCGAAGCTGGCCAACACAGCGAACTGCTGGGTTGAGCCCTTCCCCCGTAGGGTTGAAGCTTCCGGCACCAGCCGTATCGAGATGAGGCCGGACATGGGGGCCCCGCCAGTAGCTTGGCTGGAGGAAGCAGAGATAGCTCGAAGCTGCAGCGGCGACATGATGAACCAAAGGACGAGTCCGGTCAGCACCAGGATTGGACGGTTTCTGATCGAGTGCCACAGGTGGAAGCACAGGGGAGGTAGATGGGGACAGGGGGCACGAAGCTTCGACTGCAGACTGTCCATCGTGGTCCCTTCACTCAAGGGTCTTAGCGACCCTCATTTCGCTCTCGGGAGCGGCCTGCGTGGGGTTGACCACCATGATGAGCAAATCCTGCGCCGGGACCACACTTCCCAGTCTGCCCTCTCCGACCGGCCGTGCCAGGATTCGTGACGTCACCGGTGTGCGGGTAGGAGGAGCATCCTCCGCGACCACGAAAACGAAGGTGGCTTTGCGACTCTTTGAAACGTATCGTTCCTGCTTGCCCCTATTCCTTCCAGGTGGTTGGTCCGGTTCCACTTCAGTAGCAGTGTGGACTTTCACACCCTCTGGTAGCCCTTCGATCGTCAATATCACGTAGCCCTGGAAGCCTTCTTCCTGGTCGGTTATGACACTCAGCTTGCTGGCTCGACCCGGCTCCAGGTTGAGGTGGTTCTCGGCGACGTGAATCTGCCCCATATGGGGTACCTGGGGCCGGAGCAGGACCTTGTAGAACATGGAGGCGTCGCCGTAGCTCGAAGTAATATCCCGGATCTCCAAGGTGAATTCACCGGCCCGCGGGAACGAATGGATCGTCTTGGGCTGAATCTGTTTGGAGATATCGTTGTTTCCGTTGCGAGTGGAGTGGACGTTTGTAAGTACCTCTATTCCCTGGTCGTCGTAGATTCTGAGGTAGGGATTGAACAGAGGAATAGTCTGGTTTGGAGTTTCCACTTCCAGTGCGATTCTGTCTCCAATCTGGGCGGAAAAGCTCACTCGATCGATGTCTCCCGGAGGATCAATGGTGCCTGTCAACAGCGTGGGCAGGGCTACGCGGCGGGGTTCTGCAGAAATGCTGTCCGGTTCAGCATCCAGGTCTATCACTGGAATATCGACTGGGTCCGGCCCAGTTGGAGACTCCACCAGGCGAGAGCGCAGCATCTTCATCCGATCCTGCCGCAGCGGCCGTTTCCAGGTACGTTCCTGCCAGATTTCCGGGTCCGAACGTTGTGCTTCGGAGTCCCCTTTTCTCGACCTGGAAGACCCCGTAGCATCCCGCGCCGTCCTCAGCAGGTAGTGGTGGTCGAGTCCTCCTTCGCCGAGAAAGCCGCTTACCCGGACAAGGTATCTGCCGCTCGTCTCGAACCGATGCATCAGGATCGGATCCGTGCTCAGTTCTGGGTAGGCGATGGGTTCGTCGTTGAAGGCCACTCTCTTGGCACGATCAGGTTTGAACCAGGTTCCAGTAGGTTGGTAGAGGGCGAGAGCAGGATCCATAGCCGGACTGGAAAAGACTTCGAACCGGAGGGACTCGTCCTTTGACGCCTCAAAGGCATAGTAATCCACTTCGCCTTTTCCGCTTATGGTCCCGTGAACGACTGGCGGATCGGAGCCCAGCCACTGTGCCTCAGTTGGTATCTCGTGAGAACCATCGCCCTCCAGGAAGGATAGCCTTGCGTGGACCCAGAGGGTCCGCAGGTTTGAGACTCCTGCTGGAGTGAGGACTCTGACAGCATGAGCTCCTAGGGGAGCGTCATCAGGGATCTGAAAGGCAAGCTTCAGAACTTGGATTGGTGTCTTCGAGGCGTCCTCGCCGTCGGGTTTCTTGGCTGATGCCTCAGGGAATTCTTCGGTTTGTAGATGGAGCACCTGGACTGTCAGATGTTGGGAGTCAAACCACAGTGCATAGGTCCCATCCAGAGCGTGGCCTCGAAGCGTTGCTTGAAGCTTTGCGCCGGGTTGGCCACCCAAGGGGAAAAGCGAAAGAATCTCAGGGGGTATGGGTGTGTTGCCCCCGGCCCAGATCGGAGGGAGAGCGAGAAGGAGACCCAGCGCTGCGAAGATCAAGCTCCGCGCCAGAAGCCTTGATTCTCTAAATCGCAAGCCTTCCATCCTGGGACCTCTCGTGCACTGACTTCAATCTTGACCTCACCCTACCCTATCAGAAGCTCGTTCTCCCTATCAATCTCCGCTCTGACACAGAATCTGTGCCAACTGACCGACTACCATCCCCAACCATCGGCGATCAACAGAGCCGCGAACGACTTGAGCTATCAGCAAAAATGAAACCAAGTTCCGAGGAGAGAGTCGGACAACTCGTCCGGCGCTTCCACGGACGGGGGTGGGACTGACATCAGACTAACGGTGTTCTGGATTAGGGTAATCGAAGCGGCAGCCGGCGTCCCAAGCCGAGCGCTGGTTTCCATGTACTGGAATGCCTCCTGCGTCTTTGAGCATGCGGGCCAGATGCATGAGGTTCCAGGTCATGAAAGTGGTGTTGCGGTTGGTGAAATCGTTTTCGGGGCCTCCGGAGCCGGGATCTAGATACGAGGGTCCGGGGCCTGCTTCGCCCAGCCAGGCTGCATCTGCCTGTGGTGGGATGACATAGCCGAGGTGCTGCAGCGAATACAGGATGTTCATCGAGCAGTGCTTGGCACCGTCTTCATTGCCGGTGATCAGGCAGCCGCCCACCCTGCCGTAGTACGCATACTGCCCTTCGTCATTCAGGATGTGCGAATTGGCGTAGAGCCGCTCGATTACCTGAGTGCAGATCGAGGTCTTCTCTCCCAGCCAGATCGAGGAAGTGAGCACTAGTATGTGGGCCTTTTCGACCTTCTTGTAGATTTCGGGCCAGTCGTCCTGATCCCAGCCGTGTTCGGTCATGTCGGGCCACACGCCGGTAGCCAGGTTGTAGTCGACTGGCCGAAGCACCTCCACTGCTACGCCGCT
Source organism: Acidobacteriota bacterium (assembly GCA_965218775.1). Lineage (GTDB taxonomy): Bacteria > Acidobacteriota > UBA6911 > RPQK01 > JAJDTT01 > CAUZIZ01. The sequence goes on from CBDCLS010000004.1 coordinate 1,396,584, forward strand.
TTTCTCCATGATCGCCTTCGAGATCTCGATCAGGCCCTGAGTATGCGAGAGCTCTCGCGATTTCTTCAGGGTACAGTTCAGAAAAAGGGCCTTCAGGTCCGAAAAGTCCCACTTGGTTTGCTCACACATCTGTTCTTGTTGCTGGTTGAGCTCCATACGGTTCTCCTCTTCGTTGGAATAAGGGCTCGCGCAGAAATAACTTGGCATTTTGGCATCTCATCTTCACACCATCTTCGGCCGCGCGTCGCTCGCGCCTAGCCAGCGTACCTGGGGACCCCAGCAAAGTGTATCGGTTACTTCCTGACAGACCCTAAGTGAAATCGACTGGGCGATCAGAGCGTGTCCAATAAGTTCCCTACCATCCTTTCCGGAGCCCTTCGAGGACTATCCTCCGGTGAATGGCAGGTTGAACCTCGAAATCATGCATCACCTTCAACTTGTACCGATCGTTAAGAAGCTGATCGCGCTGGAGGTTCCTGCTGGGGTTGGTTTCGGGTGGGTATCTTCGAGCTGCTTCCCTTCTGGCCCGTTCTTCCGCGTCCTTCCAGGCCTTGAAGATCTCGCGTCTAGTCGAGAGCAGCTCAGGAATCTCTGGAGCATAGGGGATCGGCTTGGCTAGACGCTTGTAGATATAACGGTTTCCGCCTGAAAAAAGATGGATTGCGAACCACTTACCCTCTTCCTTTTCCAGCTGGAACACATCATCACGCTTTGCCTTTGCTACCACGCGGGCGCTGGTGGTGGGGGCGCTTCGAATGTTGGCTACTCGGCTGGTGATCTGGACGTAGCGGGTGGCCCCGTTGGCCATCTGACTGGAAGAGAGAGCTGTAAAGAAAAGGGCGCCCGGCAAGCCGAGCAGCATCACTCTGTTCCCGGCTCGAACCAACACTACGCAACCCTCTGCGTCGTCTCTGATTCGGCCGATCGATAGGCGGCAAAGACAACCTTCAGCACCTGTAGGGAGTCCCGGGTGGTGAGTGGAGCAGCACCGACTGCCAACGCCGCATCTATCGACTCCTGGAGGATGACTTTGTAGAGGTTGGGGTCATCCTGGTAGGTGAACGACTGGATTCCGCGAGGGGACTCAGCATGGGTCGAGTACCACTTCAGGGGCTCGCCAGAAGGAAGGTCCAGGTGAAACCACCCCTTGGATCCCCACACGCGTATCTGGTTCTGATAGCCCCGATCCAGGTAGTATCCGGTGTTGAGAGTGCCTACCAGGCCCTTCTGACAACGGAAGTTGACGACCGCGGCATCTTCGACCTCGATGGGTTGCCCCCCGACGTTCTCGCAGATGGCGGAGACGCGTACGATTCGATCGCCAATCAGATACTGCAGGGCGTCCAGATAGTGGATCCCGTGAAAGAGGAGCTTTCCACCTCCGGCTTTGTTCTTGAACGAAAGCCAGGAACTCTGATACTCGGGCCTTGTAAGACGGGTCTGGTCCGCAATCCAGTCCATGGTTGCTGAGTAGGGTTTCCCGATGAATCCGTTCTGGACCAGGCTGCGGGCCTTGCGGACCGCCAAACTGACTCGGGTTGCCATAGACAGCATCAGATGAAGGCCGTGTGAGTCTGCCAGCCGAGCTAAAGATTCAAAGTCTTCCAGACGAACGCAGCTGGGCTTCTCAGTCAGGACGTGGGAGTTGCTCTTGAGGGTGTCTTCGATCACCGGAGGGGCGTTGTGGGCCTCGAGCGTCACCACCGCCAGTAGGGGCTGCTCTTGTTGAAGTAGTAACCTGTGGTCTCTGTAGGTGGTCCCCAGCCGTCCTTTCAGGAGGCGTCCCGCTTCTTCGAAGGTCTTACCGGAGGGGTCGGAAAGGACCACTCGAGACACGCCCTGACACCGTGCCAAGCCCTTCAGGTACAAAGAGAGGTGGGAGCCCTTGGTGGATTCCGTCAGCACAGCCACGGTGAGGGTGTCTTCGCCGCGGAGAGCTCGCAGGGAGCCCACTCCCAGAGTCGAAAGCCCGAGAAATGCTTGACGTCTAGACATTCGGTACTGAGACATGAGCACGGAGCCGCTCTCCCCGGGCTTGGATTCAGAGATCGGTTGGGGGCGCATGCCCGATCGACGCCCCTGCTCGAACTGGCATCCGATGTGACCGGTCCCATCCTCATGCGAAGGGCTTGCTTGACCAGTGGTCCCGGTATTCCCGAGTCAGGTACTTGTGGGCCTCTGCGTCATCGAGAATACTCTCGGTATCGGGATCGAAGCGCAGTGTTCGATTGAGTCGACCGGCCAGGTTGCCAAGATGGCATAGAGCTGACGACAAATGTCCGTCCCCGATGTCGGCGTTGGGTTTCTTGCGAGAACGTATGCAGTCGATGAAGCTGGCGTAGTGGGGGTTCTTGCCGCTTCTCTCCGCAAGTTCATAGTGCATCAGGCGATCCTCTTTGTCGTAGATCTTGAACCCATATCGCCGACTGTCGTCGAAGTATCCGGAAACCGCCTTGCCCTCGGTCCCGTAGACCTCCACACCGTTCTGGCCGCCGTTCATCCGGTACGCATTCCAGAGACGCATCTCATAGCTCAACATCTTGTTCTCGTAGTTGAAAGCGAGAACCTGGGTGTCAGGCGTCTGCTGATCGTCGTCGAAGTAGAGTTTGCGGCCTATTCCGCTGATCTCATTGGGGTAGCCGACGCCCAGCGTCCAACGAGCGACGTCGATCCAGTGGATTCCATCGTTTCCGAGATCACCGGCACCGTAGTGCCAATGCCAGTTCACCGTGCCGTGAAATCGATTGCGGTTGAAGGGAAGCTGGGGAATGGGACCGGTCCAGAGGTCGTAGTTGATTCCCGGGGGTACCGGCTCATCCGGCTTGAAGCCGATGTTACGCCGCATCTGGCAGTTCCAGACCTTGACCATGTGCACCTCGCCGAGTTTCCCCGAATGAACATAGTCGACAAATTTCTGGGTGTTGGGCCGGCTCCGCGCCTGGGTTCCTACCTGAACGATTCGATTGTGCTTTCTGGCTGCCTCTACCATCAGGCGACCTTCCCTGACGTTGTGGGAGACGGGCTTTTCGACGTAGACGTCTTTTCCTGCCTGGCAGGCCAGTATGGTTGCGGGCGAGTGCCAATGGATAGGAGTCGCGACGACGATGGCGTCTATCTCTTTATCGTCCAGGACCCGGCGGATGTCCTCTTCCAGTTTAGGACGTTTGCCTTGACCTTCTTCGGCGATCTTCATCGCCGGCTCCACTACGTTCTGGTCGACGTCGCAGATGGTCTTCAGGTCCACGTCCGCCATCTCAGCGAAATACTGCGTCAGGGGGCGGCCGCGACCTCGGACACCCATGATGGCCAAGGTCACCTTGTTGTTGGCCGACACGCTTGCCCCACGCGAACTCGTCGTCGCCGCGCTGGCGGCTGCACCTGCCAAGCTAGTTTTCAGAAAGCCTCGTCTGTTCATGAGACACCTCCAGACTTCATGAAGTCTTCGAAACGTGAGAAATTTGGGTAGGCTAAGTATGAATTATGGAGAGCTCTTGTGCAAACCCAGTCGGTGGACAGAAAGTCATCTGGAAGGAGAGAGATGCAAAACAGACGCACACTCATGCTGTTGATCGGATTCGCTTTTTGCTGCAGCCTCAAGGCCGACCGGGTTTTGCTCGAGAACGGCGATCGTTTGACGGGGACCATCGTCAAATCTGATCTAGAGACGATGAGTCTCACCACCCAGTTCTTGGGAGAAGTAGAAATCAAGTGGCGGGCCATCGAAGCCGTTACGGCCGATCAAGTCCTCTACGTTGCGGCCAAGGGAGGGCAGGTCCTGGTGGGGACGGTTTCAACCTCGGGAGAGAGTTTCGAAGTTCAGACAGCCGAATCGGGTATGGTTACGGTTTCCAGGGCGTCCGTTGAATCTCTTCGGTCGGAATCAGCGCAGGGAGCCTACAAGGCGGAGATCGAACGGCTCCGCGATCCGAGTCTTCTGGATTTGTGGAGTGGTAATCTGGATGGTGGGCTGAGCCTTGCCCAGGGCAACGCCGAGGCGACCAATTTTTCGACCTCGTTTAGGACTGAGCGCAAGACAACGAGGGACAAGATCTCGATCTACGCGACCTCTCTCTTTGCTCGAGACAGTACCACGGGCGAATCCGAGACCACCGCCAACGCGGTTCGCGGCGGGACTCAATACGATATCAATCTCACTGCCCGTCTCTTTTCCTTCGGGTTCATCGACCTGGAATTCGACGAGTTCCAGGATCTCGATCTTAGAAATGTTCTGGGCGGAGGTCTGGGCTGGCGTGTTCGCGAAACCAAGCAAACCAGTTTCTCTCTGCTTTTTGGCGGCTCCTTCAACCAGGAATTTTTCAGCGGCGACGTCACTCGTCGTGCGGCGGAAGTGGTGTTGGGCGAACAGCTCTCCCACCAATTATTCGATGGCACTTCACTTTCGGAGAAGCTGGTCTTTTACCCAAACTTGAGCGAGAGCGGCGAGTTTCGGATCCAATTTGATACGTCGATTTCGACCGAGGTAGGGAAGGGATTTGCGTGGCACGTTACCTTCAGTGATCGCTTCCTCAGCAACCCGCTCCCGGACCTGGAGAAGAACGATATCCTATTTGCAACCGGAGTCCGTTTTAATTTCGGTAAGGGATCTTAGGTGTAGTGAGCAGTTGAGTAGTGGCAGAGTGAGTAGAGGTGGAGTGAGCAGTAGTGGAGTGAGCAGTTGTGCAGCGAGTGGTAGGAAAATGATCACTCTTCAGCTGAGAGTCCGCCGGGTACTTCGATGATCGACAACTGCTTCCTGCAATTCACCCCGAGGGCCACCACCCCGCTCCATACGCCCCTTTTTCTTCGACTTTCCTTTTCCCCTCCTAAACGCTAACCTCAAAACAATCCCCATTGAGGGGCACCCGCGGCTCAGTCCAACGGGATTGTATCGGCCATGCTTACGACGGATCTGCTGACTCAACCAACTCCGGTGCTTCCCAAGCACAGCGGATACAATCCTTAACGTTAGGGGGACGCTCTTGTTGACTGGAGAATGGATTTATGGCGGAAGTCATTGCAAAGCGTGTGACGGCCGACATTGAGGGTGACTTTGTCGTCTTCTTGATCGGTATGCGCATCAACAGACCATGGAAGATCCACAAGTGGCTTCCCGTGTTCAGGGCCATGCCGAGGATGATCCGAGAGCTCGAGCGACGTCCCGAGTCGGGTTTCCTCGGACACATCATGAGTTTAGGCGTCATCGTCCAGTATTGGCGGTCCTTCGATCATCTTGAGGCTTATGCTCGGGATGCCGACCAGCTACATTGGCCCGCCTGGGTTGAATTTAACAAGCGTGTCGGGGGAAGTCGGGGGGACGTGGGCATCTGGCATGAGACGTACAGGGTATGTGCCGGGGAGTACGAGTGCGTATACAGTGGGATGCCACCCTTCGGCCTGGCGAAAGCGAGTTCGGCGGTGGACGCAGTGGGCCAGTTCGAATCGGCTCGCGGCCGGCTCGAAGCTATCTAACAAATGGTTCCAGCGGACTCGCTCCGCTGGCCGTGAACCATCCCGTTAGACGGGCTGCGGTGGGCGGCAGATACGGTATCATTGAACCAGAGGTTTGAATATGGAGCACTCGTCAATCCCAGATCCCCCAGGATTCAGCGATCTTTCGAAATCCGAACAAATCCTGTATCTGCAAACACTGTGGGACCGGATCTCAGAGCATCCGGATGATATCCCCGTCCCCGCGAGCCACATCCAGCTCGCGCAATGTCGCTTGGAGAGCCACCGGCGCAATCCTGCCGCTGCCCAATCGGCGTACGAAGTGATCGACCGACTCACGAAGAAGAGCCGGTGAGGACCTACCGACTCGTCGCGGAGCCGCGAGTCGAACTAGATATACAGGGGGCCTTCGATCGGTACGAGTCAGAACAGCCCGAGCTGGGCGTTGAGTTCCTGGTTGAGTTGCGTGCTGCCTACGACCGCATTGCACAGGGTCCTCTCAGGCACCAAATTCTCCAGTCCGATATCCGCCGAGTGTTGGTGCGTCGTTTCCCGTACGCTGTCTACTTCGCCGTTGAGTCCGAGTTTGTAGTTGTCGTGGCCGTTCTTCATGCCAGGCGAGACCCTGCCGAATGGCAGCGCCTGCGGTAGACGTCTATCGGGGAACCCGTCTAACCAAGGCATCCAGCGGATGCGCGGTCGCGGTGCTATTGGATTGTTGCATTCTCAGGCGCGCCGCTGATACCCACCGTTAGGCAGAAACGCGGAGGGGCGTCGGGTTTCGCTTCGGTTTGCTCACTCTGAAGGCCGAGCCCACTTTGGCGGCCGGACCTTCACAATCGCTCTGTCGCGGCGTCAGAGCGCCACGGTGAGAGGGCCCGACCGTTTCTAGCTCCGGTAGTGGAGTCGCCATGCGTGTGATCGTTGTACTCGATGGCATGCAAATCCCAAAGAGCGTAAGCGCATTTTCTTTCGCGGAGAAACTGAATCGGCATGGGGCTTGGTGCCACGGGTTGGCCGGCACCATTGTCGTCATAATCCAAGCGATCCGCTTCGCGTTACGTCTGCAGAGCTTGATTTCCTAGAAGATTTCAAAAGTAGAGTCTCAGGTTCAGAGGAATTGAAAGATGCCATTTTTGAAGGACAGCCCCAATATGCAGCAGATGACCCCGGTTGGTGGTCCGCGATGCAACATTATGATTCGGTGCACGGAACACGAATGATTGACATTACGAGTTCAATTTTTTGTGGATTGTTCTTTGCGTGTGCGAGTTGGGAAGGTAATGTGAATGAGGAAAAGGACGGGGCTCTATATTTGTTTCCAAGTGAGCCGTGGCGACCAGAATCGAAATCGCCGGATGTTCGAAATGGGACTATAGTTCGACCCGAGGATCGCCGGATGACTTCGGCCAGATCGTATTTTGATGTATCAGACCACGAGAGGATAGTCAGGTACCGAGAAGCGCGAATACGCAATGACCGTCTGATAGCTCAAGACGGCTTCTTTCTTTGGCAACCCAAGTTTGATGAACGATTGAATATCGTCGGGCCGCATTTCAAATTTAAGGTCTACCGCAAGCGAAAGATGCACATTCTTCTTGAACTTTACTCGATTGGCTATACAGCAAAGAGAATTGTCAGAGGGCCTCTTGGGGTCAAGGCACATGAGAAACTCTGCTCAACACTTGGGCTTTCAGCTCGATCCTAACAAGTGGCTGCACCAGACGGCGGCCACGGTATTTTCTTGATTGAAGAAGGTGTGGCCGCCGCAGGTGAGCCACAGTCCGTTGGGGTGGTCCGGGGCCACTTGGACGTTTCGCGCTTGCCGGAGAGGTGCCCTGGGGGCTATAAGGCATTTCCAGAGCGGAAGGAGCCTCTGGTTTTCTGAATCTCTGAGTAGCCCATTCGACATTTCCGGGGAAAACTCGAACGTCGGCTTCCAGGGTGAAAGCGGTCGTTCGATTTCGATCAAATCCGGCGCTGTCTGTAAGATCGGGCGCCGACTATCACACTTGACCACTGCCGGCTGTTCACTCCACCAGTGTCCACTCCACTACTGCTCACTCCTCAAAGCGCATCTCTGCGAAACTGCTCGACCAGATAGTCGCTGGCTCGCCACGCCAGTGCCATGATGGTTTCGGTTGGGTTCTGGCAGGCAGAGCTGGGCCAACTGCCGCCGTCGACTACAAACAGGTTCTTGATGTCGTGAGCCTGGTTGTACTGGTTGAGGACGCTGGTCTTGGGGTCGTTGCCCATTCTGGTCGTTCCCATCTCGTGGATGATCTCGCCTGGCGCGCTAAGTGACTCATCGTTGTGCAGGATCTCTGCCTTGGCAGTGTGCATCAACTCCATGAGCTGTTGGAAAGAGTCACGCAGCATGTGCCGATCGTTATCGGTTCGCTGATAGTGGATGCGCAAAGTGGGAATCCCCCACGCGTCTACGACGTTCTTATCGATCTCGACGAAGCTGTCGAAGGTCTGTAGGGGCTCGCCGCGGGCGTAGACTCTTACGATGGCCGGGTGCAGCTTCTTTATCTGCCGCTTGTAGTCGGAACCGAACCCATCGATCAGATTGGCGTGGCCGGGGAAGATACGGCTTCCTCCTTTGACCATGATGGCGTAGCCCCGAATGAACTTCGGGTGGCGTTTCCCCAGATTCCGAAACCGGGGGATGTAGGAACCATTGGACTTTCCGTCATCATTGAGGATTTCAGAGCCCACCAGTTCAGGTAGAACTCCGGTCACCTGACCCGCCGTGAAATGATCTGTCAGGTAGTGTCCGAGCACGCCGCTGTTGTTGGCCAGACCCTGGGGATGCTTTCTGGAAACCGAGTTCAGCATGATCCGCGTCGATTCCAGGGTTCCCGCGGCGAGAACGACCACTTTGGCATACGCCTCTCGCTCTGACTTACTGTTCCGGTCCACGTAGGCCACACCCCTGGCCCGCCCCTCCTGGTCGACCAGGACCTCACGGACGACGGCGTCTGTCTGCAGCGTGAGTCTCCCGGTAGCAGCGGCGTCCGGGATCGTCGCCGCGACGCTCGAAAAGAAGGCCCCCACGGCACATCCGGAAGAGCAGCTGCCGCAATAGTGGCAGGCTGGACGTCCTCGATGGGGGCGACTCAGCTGGGCAGTTCTGAGGGCGGTCAGGCGCCAGCCCTTCCGGCGAGCTGCCTTGCGCATCAAGTGCTCGAAGCAGTTGTAGGCGAATGGCGCCAGGAAGCGCCCATCGGGAATCTGGGGGAGACCTTCCTTGAACCCCTGGATACCGACGTAGTCTTCGACTTTGTCGTAGTAGGGGGACAGCTCCTCGTAGGTCAGGGGCCAGTCGACCCCATATCCGTCGATCGAAGCACCCTTGAAATCGAAATCCGCCAGGCGGAAAGACTGCCGTCCCCAATGCAGTGTCCGACCTCCCAGGATCCGGGAGCGCCCAGTCCACTTGTAGGGCTTGCCCGCAGCAGTCGAGTAGGGATGCTGGCTGGCCTTCGTATAGTAGCCGTCGAAAGGGGTCTGCTCGCGGGCCGCCAGCCAGCCATCCTTGCGGATGACGCTGGGACTGCCAACCCCACGAAAGGGAAAGTGGTAGGGCATGTGGTGCGTGAGAAAGTCCGAGCCGGAGATACTGGGTCCCGCCTCCAGAAGCAAGACCTCGAGACCGTGTTCTGTCAACACCTTGGCAGCGATGCCTCCACTGGCACCACTTCCGATAACCATGACATCGTATGATTTCATGTTGTTTGTCCTGGTCGCACTATCCTGAATCCCCATGCTTGTCGGGGTGGGGGCAGCCCCTCCACTCCGTCAGTACCTGCTTGCCTTTGTAGTCGAGTTCTTCATGGATGCCGACCCGAGAGGTGTAGTAGGCGAAAACGGTTCGGCGTCGAATGTCGAGAAAAAACCCTCGAGCGGGATCTTCCTCAGGGCTTACCTGGCTGTCATCGGCGAGGCGAGTGAGTAGGTTCACTTGCTGGTCCTGGGACAGCTTCGAGAAAGGCTCGCCGTGTTGGCTCCTACTGATTTGATCGATGGCATCCAGTCCTTCCAGGAAGGTCCGCTGTTGTTCCTTCGTCTCCTCACTGAGAACCAGATCGATGTGCTGGTTGACCAGAGCAGTCGAAGCCCCTGGCGTCTCGGTCTCCGGAATGATCAGTTCTGCGAGTATCTCGACAAAACGATTCTGGGCAGAGGTAAAGAATCGGGGCTTCCAGCCCAGCCCGCTGGTCGCCGGGGCGTTCAAGGCGTGTGCAATCGCCCCCAGGTACTCCAGAGACGCGACTTGGACGAGTGTCGGGGGGGCAAGTGCGATCTGCTTCAAGATCTCGCGACGAGGAACCTCTTTCGGCTTCATTGATCCTCCTCACTGGACAGGACTGTAGGCAGTTTCCAGGTAACTCTATCCTTGCCAACCTCGAGGTACAACGATAGCATCGGGTTTCTACTACAGAATGGTGGCTTTTACCCGTCCGGGTGAGACCCACAACATGCGCGGCGGCCTTGAAGGAGGGACAGAGATGGGACAGACAACGCGACGGGAATGGATGCGGGGAAGCCTTGCTGCTGCCGGAGTAGCCAGCTTGAGCTCTCCGCTGTTCAGCCTGGCTTTGCCGCCCCTGCAAGACGATGAGACGGCGGTGGCCTTCCTGGATCCTCAACCGGTGAACCCCGACAGGTCCATGGTGATCTGGAAGCGGTTGAAGTCCTGGATCACGCCGCAGGAAGACTTCTTTAGCGTAAAGCACTATGGGGTTCCCGAAGTTGATTCTGAGCATTGGAGTCTGGGTATCAGCGGTCTGGTGTCCAAGCCCCGATCCTTCACCCTCGCGGACCTGAAGTCGCGGCGCCGACAAGAGTACACGGCTACGCTGGAGTGTTCCGGAAACGGGGCGTCGGAGAGCTTCATGGGGGCCATCGGAAATGCCGTTTGGGGAGGGACCCTTTTAGCTCCTTTGCTGGACGAGTGCGGAAGCCTGCCCGGTGGTATCGAGGTGGTGTTCTTCGGCACTGACCAGGGGACCGAGAAGATACGCGGCAACGAATATCAGCAAAACTTCGCCCGCAGTCTTTCGATCCAGGACGCCAGGGAAAACGGAGTGCTGCTGGCCTATGAGATGAACGGTGAGCCTCTGCCCCAGGCCCATGGGGGACCTTTGAGGCTGATCGTGCCTGGCTGGTATGGGGTGGCCTGGGTGAAGTGGCTGGATCGAATCGAGCTTCACGACCGCCGATTCCTGAGCCGCTTCATGGGACGCGATTACGTGACCATTCGGGGGGAGCAGCAAGGAGACGCCATCGTTTGGCGCGAAACCTCGGTGGGCAAGATGAATCTCAAGTCGATCGTGGCACGAGTGACTCGCAAGAGCAACGGTGACGCCAACGTAACGGGTGCTGTATGGAATGATGGCACACCTTTGAGAACCGTCCAGCTCCGGATCGACGCTGGGCCCTGGCTGAATGCTGAGCTGGGGCAGGGGCTGAATTCACCCCACTGCTGGACCTTCTGGTCCTATGTCTGGAAGAGTCCCGCCGCAGGTGAGCACACTCTGGTCTCGCGGGCCATGGATATCCAGGGGCGTGCCCAGCCCACCGCCGAGGATCCAGCTATCGCCCTGAAGAAGACCTATTGGGAGGCCAACCAACAAGTACCTCGCAGGATCAAACTCTAGCCGGTTCTGAACTCCCTGAATCTTGGGAGATTGCGCTGCTGTCCGCTCTGCCCCCGGGACTTCTCTGGGTTCTCAGTCAGGCATAACCAGCGGGCAGTCGACTCGCAGGAAGTCGGCATCGAGGGTCAGGATCGGAGACTCTTCTCGGATAGCCAGAGCATAGGCGAAACAGTCACCGAGATTGATGGGCCAACGCAGTCGTGCCGTCGCAGCCAGCCGTGCCTGTTCCAGGTCTGGAGCCACGAATCGAATGCCCGAGGCGAGGAGATCCTCTTCCAGCTCTTCTGCGAGCTGGGGCTGACGATCCCGAAGCCGGATCAGGGTCTCTGCCAGGTTCACGGTGCTCATGCGCAGCCTCCCTGCATTCTCCTCCAACTGCTTCTGGGCCCAATCGGCGTGGACTTCATCGAAAAGGACGGAAAGCACGACCGACGTATCGACGACCATCATCTCGCCCAGAGACTGTCGTCGGAGGGAAACCGAGGTTGCGGGTTCAACGGAGCCCTCAGTGCGGCACCCCGCAGCCGCGCCAACCTTTTCACACTAGGTCGGCTAGCCCGTGCTCGAGTCAGGCCCTCTCTGACTGCGATTCGGATCGCCTCAGACTTGGTCTTGATCCCTCGCGTCCTCATGAACGCGAGCAGGTCTCTCTCGAACTCCGGTTGGAGATGCAGGTTCAACTGCGGCATGTACATATACTATACAGAAGCCACAGTCGCATTCAAGCGCTTGACGAGACACAGCTCGGACAGATCTTGCCCCAATCCCCGTTGTTCTCTGGTCTTCACCGGCGATAGACTGGCCTTCCTCTCACTGGGGACGTGTGGCTTCGTAAAGTGCATTGACCTCAGACGCGGTCAAGCCGCGATCATATATTTGCACGTCGTCAAGACGGCCCTCCAGGTAGATGTTTGTCTCGTTGTCGTTGGGCCCATCTGTGCCTATCAGAACCAAGGTATTGTTGGGATCGGGATTGCTGATGGTCCCGGCTATGGTCTCCGATGCGACCTCATTTCCGTTCCTGTACAGCGTTGCGATCGAATTGTTTCCGCTAGGAGATACGGTGGCAGCGACAAAGGTCCAGAGATCCTCGTCGATCGTTGCCGAGTCCTGCACCAGTGAGGGGCTAGAGCCAGGAAGGTTGAGGGTTAGCTTGTTGCTCCCCTCTATCGATAGATTGACCCAGTCCTGTTGTCCTACTAGCCACCTCTTATTACCTTGGGTATTAACCTTGCTGACCCAGGCCGTAATTGTGAAATCCACATTCAGGTCCAGGCCGGTGACCCCGACTCTGCCGAACTCGTTAAGTACGTCGTCTCCGGAGAATTGAAATGCTTGTTTGCTGGTTCCGAACCTGTCTACAGCCCAGCATACCCCTCTTCCGCTGCAATTCGTGTTCAACCATCGGTGGATACTGCCGTCATTGTCGTTGCCGCTGGTGTCGGGAGTCGTGTTGCCGCCGAACCCCGGGCTGAAGCTTTCGACTACCTCAAACAGCCACTCTCCGAGCAGTTCTGCGTTCGGAAGGGCGGTGAGCTCAACAGCCCCGGATTGCTCGCTCATTCCTCCCAGGTTGTCGGTCGCTGTAAGCCGGATGGTGTAGGCTCCACCCTCCTCGTAGGTGTGTGTGCTATCGACCTCTGAGATGCCTGGCCCCAACACGGTCTCCTCACCGTCGCCCCAGGAGATGCGAACGTCCTCCAGGGTGCCGTCGCTATCGGAAACGGTTGCGGTCAAACGAACCTGCAGATTCACCTCAGTGAGATTGAAATCCGAGATCTGCGGGAGTTCATTGACAGAAATATTGGGGTCGAGCGGAGCTCCGTCAGTGGAGTCCAGGATAAGATCTCCGTCGGTATCAGCCAGGGCAGGGTCGGTGCCCTCCTGCCGCTCTCGCGAATCGTTCCATCCGTCGCCGTCGACATCGGCAAGTCGAGGGCTGGAGAGAACCGAATAGGCGTCGCGGCCGACTACATCTACATTCCAACTTTCCTTGGCTTCCTCGAAGTCTCCGCTGCCATCGCCATCCGAATCGGGGTTCATGTCGCCAGTGCCGAGAATAGACTCCTCTCGAGCGAAAAGCCCGTCTCGATCGATGTCTCGGACGAAGGCCATGAAGATACTCTCACCCGTCTTCAAGACGATGTCTTCAAAGCCTATGATCTGACTGCAGGATCCATTCTTCCTGGTGGAGTAGCACTCCAGACTTCCCACGTTCCCGAAAACCATCCATGCATTCAGAGCCGGATTCGGATTGAGGTCCACTTCGACGTCATCGACTTTCGTAAGCAGACGGATCCCATTGGGACTGTCGACGGAATTGCTACCGCTCCTGGGCACGGTCTTGAAGCCGATTCCCAGGATATCCTCCATCACCTCCTGCATGGTCACACCTGCGGGATCACCGAGATTTGGACCCTCGTCAAGAACGCGCCGGACTTCCGTTGCCACACTCGCTCGCAGGACGCGGCCGTCTCCGAAATCGATCGTAACCAATGCGGTACGCTGGAATATGGCGTCCTCGGCGGCGGCGAAGTTGCGGTCACTGCCGATGTCCAACAGATTGAAGTTTCCCAGCTGCAAGACGACATTGCTCGGATTCGCAAGGAGCCGCTTGACGACATCCGCGGCCACGCCTTCCGGGGTGGTGAGCTGGATGATTCCGGTCTCCGGAATACTCGGCCCGAGTGTAACCTGGGCGAAAGGTTCCGGCGGGGTCAATGTCGCAAGCATCCTGAAAGAGGTGGGTTGGTCGCGATCGATCTGGAGGACGGTGAAAGCGTAGTTGCTCAGCCGAAAACCCAGACCGCCAGTGTTACGAACCTTTACCCCCATGCTGACTGTCCCCTCTGAGGTCACTTCGGTCCGATCGCGACTCGTGCTCTGGAGCAGCTGGCTCTGCTCCTCGACATTCTTCGTTGACGCTTCTGTAAAGCTGGATGTGTTTTGCTCGGCAAAGCCCTTGCTTGTCGACAGCGTGGGGGACGCCGAGACCGTCACTGAACCACTCGGGAAAGCAGGTGACGCAAGGATACCTGCCGTGACCGAGGCGCCGACCTCGGTGGACACTTCAAGTGTGGTTGAATCGCTGTTGCTAAAGCTGGAGCCCACGGCCTGCGCTAGAACAGTCCCTTCCTCTGTAGAGAAGCTCTCGGCGTCTGCGTAGGTCACGTTCAGGCTGATGTCGATGTCGCCAACCAGATCCACGGCGAGCCGCGGTGTATCGGCTAGCGTGGGTTGAATATCGTCACCATCCCGCTTTCCGTCGCCATCGGTGTCCGCCAGCGTCGGGGAAGTGCCCTCGTCCAGTTCTGCCCCATCAAGCAGCCGGTCCTTGAAACCGTTCACGGTCATGGCATCCCCGTCGGTGTCGGCGGTTCGGGGATTCGACCCGTAGACCCTCACCTCGAGAAAATCATTCAGACGATCATTGTCCGTGTCGGGGTCCCTGGGGTCGGAGAGATTGAATTCGTCTCTGTCGGTCAGCTTGTCGCCGTCGGTGTCCGGATCGTTGGGATCGCTGCTGACGTCGATGTCGACGAAACTGCCCCTGCCCGTTCTGTCCACCGAAAGCGTATGTCCTTGGGTCTCCTGATCGTTGCTCAGCCCGTCACCATCCAGATCATCCGGGGTGGAGCGGGGATCAAGAGGATCTGAGCCTCCCGCCACCTCCTCCCCGTCGTCGATTCCGTCACTGTCAGTGTCAGGGCAGGTCGTGAAGGAACAGCTCCCGTCAACGTTGCCCTCGTTGGTCCCCACGACGGCCTCTTCTTCTGCGGTTAGCCCGTCGCCATCGAAGTCTTGAGTGGGTTGGAGAATCCTGGGAGGAACGGCAGACATCAAACTCAAGGAGTTGGTCCCGAACAGTTCCTGGCCCACCAAAGGTTGAGTGGAGTTCACCAGGATGTATCCCCCGACCTGTTCCGTGATCGAGGGAACCAGCTCAGTGAGAGTGCGAGATAGTCGTCTGCCCTGGGCTAGCTCGAACTCTCCTTCACCGGTCATCTCTCCCTGGTTTGAGAACACTTCGACCTTCACGGTTGCGTTGGTACTGGTTGGATTGAAAAAGGCCGCGCCGGTAAAGAATTGTCCAGGTAAGACAGCGACCTGACTATAGACTGCCCGAACGAATAATTCTGCCTGGAGACGCAGAGCTGCCGCATACTCACCTGTTGGGCTCCCGAAAACGACGTCGCCTACAACTCCAGTACCATTCGTCTTGACCCGCAAGGAGCCCACGCCTTCGAAGCGGTCTTCTCCCTGAAGCGTCCCGCCGGCCGCGCCGCTTGAACCGGAGGAGGTGGAAGAGAAGATTTCAGCAGCATCGCCCTGAAAAGCTCCCCCGGGTTGCATTGTGATATCGACCGGATCAGCCAGATTGTTCCCGTCATCACCGACGGGTGTCAAAGTCACGGTGCGCGTGGAATCGGACAGGTTGATAAGGTTGACACTGGTAAAGAGGTCCGAAGCTTGGCTCGCCAGTTGAGCGGAGAAGAGTTCAACGTCCTCACCTGAACCCAGGGGTTCCAGACCATTCGATTCCTGTTGGAATTCGGCATTCAGACCGAAGATGGTGTTGTCATTGACGAGGCTAACCAGTTCAAAGCCGACCGCTCCTCCCCCCTGTGTGACATCGACTTCAACATAGCCACTGGAAATCTCGACATCGCCGAAGATACCGGAAACGGTTTCCAGGATCCGACCCTTGCCGGGAACTGTTCTGATCTGAGTAGACGTCAAGGGGCTGGACCCGGCACTTGAAACCATCATCTGGTCCGTTCCCCTGAGGTTGAAAGTCAAATCAATGGGGTCATCGTTAGGATTGGCAATGCTCAGAACAGTCGTAGCCGGGCGCCCCCGAAAAGCAGTCGCACCTTCGAAGACGCGCGTGAAAACGAGCCGGCGCCCCTGCTCGGTGAAGGCCACGGCCCCATCCAGCTGAGTCGAGGCGAAGTCGCCAAACTGGTAGAAACTGGCAATCAGGGGACTGTTGCTATTGAGCTCAATCCAACCCTCCACCGCGTCGGAGGGAGAGACGCCAAAGAGTTCCCTGGCCAGCTTCGCTACTTGACGGTGTGGGGTGAGTGGCTGTTGGGAGGGATTGGTGGGCAAGAAGCTCGATGCCCCATCCGGGTCGAGAGCGCGAAAGGTTAAATCTGTGGGAATCGCCGAGTAATTCGAGACTGCGATCCCAGTGAAACCGGTGGAGTCCCCCTGGTAGAAGGGGAAATAAAGAGCGGTCGAATTGTCCGCCTGTTCTCCGGTGGGCTCGGCTTCCAGGCCTGCAGCTCGCCGAAGCGTTCCGGCGATTCCGAAGCTCACCCAGAGTAAGACAATGAAGATTGCCAAGGTCGAAAGTCCAAAGACTCCGAGTCTTCTGAAATGCATTGCCGACACTCCCGTTGTTTGAACGATATCTGAGCGGTTTCGGGGAAGAAGCTGGTGCAGCGCGCCAAGCCCCGGGCAAGGTGACTCTGCTTCCAGCAAACGCATGTCCCATGAGCCAGCGACCAGTAATCAAGTCGCCCTAAGCTTTCCCTGTTTAGAGGATCGTAATTACTGGTATAGCAAGGATAGCACGGGTTGTAATAGGTAGGATCTCCTTCCAGGAAAGTGAGGCAGGGGGGATCAAATGGCGGGGGAGTGGTTAGAAGTACCATGGATGAAATGCGTGTCTAACTTATCGACGGTGAAGGAGAATCCTTCAGCGATTCCGGGCTGAAACCTCTGCTCCAGTTTGGACCTGTTCTCAGGTTTGTCGAGTTTCAGGTGTAACACCTGGATCCAGTTACCAACGATTTCATCCGGTTCAGGCTCTCGGAATGAGGCGAAGTAGCGAGTATAATCAGCGAGCTGGGACCGAGAAGATACGCCTATGGCTAAGAAATTAGTGGTGTACGGAGCGGGTGCAATCGGAGGCCAGGTCGGCGCCCGGATGGCTGCCGCCGGACACGATGTAACCCTGGTCGAACCCTGGGAACCTCAGTTCGAGGCGATCCATGATCGAGGACTGTTGATCGAGGACGAGCTGGGGTCGGTTACCTATCGTCCTCCCGTCATCCGACCTTCGGATCTGGAGGGACTCGACCGATCGATCGATGTCCTGTTCCTGGCGGTCAAATCATATGACTCGCAGCGCGTGCTCCAAACTATAAAGCCCTACCTCAGCCCTGACTCCTGGGGTGTGAGCATGCAAAACAGCATCAACGAGGAATTCCTAGCCGAGATCTTCGGTCCTGAGAGGGTGCTGGGTGGTGTCATACTCATCAATGCCGTACTGGAGACGCCAGGCCGCATACTAGGCTCCAGGGCATCGGTATCCCGATCGGTTGATCCCTCTGCGCCGGGCGTCCTGGTGGGGGAATATGCGGGTGCCGTGACAAAGAAGGCCCCCGAAGTAGCGGGCTATCTGAATAGCGTCTGGCCCTCCCAGACTACGGGGGACCTGATGAAGATGCGGTGGACGAAGCTCGCCACCAGCACCATGGTCAACTCGGTCTCGGGAATCACTGGTCTCAGGTCTGCGGTGCTGCTTTCCAGTCCTGAGGCGCGTTGTCTCATGATACAGATCGCGGCTGAGGTGGTGCGGGTCGCGGAAGTTAACGGCCACGCCATTGAGCGGGTGCTGGGAGCCTGTACTCCGGAGCAGGTCCTCGAGTCCGCAGAAGGACGCTCCGACTTGATGGACAAACAGCTCACGGAGATGGCAAGGAATGTGAGTCCAACGGCCGCTACCTCGCTGCTTCAGGATCTGTGGCGAGGACGCAAGACCGAGGCGGACCACTTCAACGGTCTGGTCGTCCGCAAGGGACGAGAAAGGAACGTCGAAACCCCTGTGAACGAAGCAGTCCTCCACAGGTTACGTGATATTGAGGAGGGCTCGATCAAACCCGGTTTGGAAGTGTTGGGTACTCTGGCTTCGCCGAGTACCAGTCCGAAGTAGAAGCAGTCGGACTTGCCTACCTTCTTTTTCTTGAACCTTTTCGGACGCGTCTAGTAAGTAGACTGGAAAAGACTGGAACGTAAATACGGCAACGTTTGAGGCGAGTGCGACGGATCGAGTTCGCGAAGCGACGACCAACTCGATGCCTCGTATCTTGGAGGAGGCGCGACAAAGAAATCGGCGCGTCCCGTCGCCACCCATAGGGCAGATGGCTGCGGACGATCTCTGCGTTGGTCGTCGTCGAAGATGGCCAGGCATCGTCTTCCTCCTCCGGCCCTGTGATAGTCGGCACCCGATCTTACAGACAGTGTCCGATTTGATCGCAGTCGAACGGCGGCTTTCGCCCTAGTAGAAGCGGACATTCAAGTTTTCCGAGGAAACGTCGAATGAACTACGCTCAAATTGACCAGAGGTGCCAGCTGGTGAGTCTTCAGCACGAAAGCCGGGTGACGCTTGAACAACGAGTGACGCGCGATCAGTCGGACGACTGCCCTCCGCGAGCCGAACGATGAAAGCCAGAACAGGCATTCGAAGTGCTCGAAGCGAGGATTGTTACCTCGTGCGATTGCCCTGTCAGACCAGAAGATCTAGTATCCTCGAGAGATTCATAGGCGCTATGTGCTCCTCTCCGCCGACAAAGCTGGAACTCAACTCACGGGAAAAGGATCAAGACTTCGCCAGTCAACAGTGCCGCGAACGGCTGGAATCTTCAGCAAAACGAGGCCCAGTTCCGGCCGTCGAGGACGACGAAGGCAGGAGCGAGCCGGACAACCGCACAATCTTGCCTTCCAAAGCCCGCCGCCCGCACCTGAGGCTTTCCACCCCCAGCAATCTGATCGCCGAATCGAATTCGCGAGACGGCCTCTCAACTCAGGCACGGAGCAAACTACCCTTTCTCCTTCTCTGTCTATTCCTCGTCCTCTGGCCGTCCACTCCCCTGCGAGCACATGAATCCGGCGTGCTCAACAGCGCGGCCTACAAGAAGCTGATTCCCTTCGGTGGAGAGCTGGTCGAGTCCTTTGAGAGACTGGTTCTCTCGATGATGAGGGACACCCACCGGAGTCGTGAATCCCTGCTGCAGGCGGAAGGGCAGGCCCGAGGTATGATCAGCAAGCAGCTCTTCGGGGACGCTTTCGGCGGGTCGCCGGCGCCCTCACTGGTAGAGCTAGACCTTCAGATCGGGGATCTTTTCTGGGGACTGCAGGGAAATGAGCTCTTCAAGATCCATCTGGACTCAGACGGAAGAGCTAGCCTGACCCAGGCGCCGACCTCCCTGACTGCCGTCGAGGGTGCTTCCAGACTCGTGCCCCTGGTTGTTCGGAACGAAGGACCTGTCCCCACGGTGGTTTTCAGCACCTGGGATGGATTGGCGAAGGATCCAAGCGGAAGCGTACGACAGGAGTTCGCCGTGCCGGCAGGCGCAACCAGGGGATTCCTCCTGGACCTCGAAGGCGCTCCCGGCAGCTTCGACGCAGCGCTCGACCTGGTCGTAGGCGATCAGCATCTGCGGCAGCCCCTGAGATTGGAGATCCGAAGGGCCGGTCGTCTGCAGGTTTCCCTTCGCAACAAGAATGGAGACGCCGTCGCAGCTCGCTGCTATCTGACCGGCTCCGATGGTTTCTCCCGGGCGCCGATCGGAGCGCTGGAGCGCCTGACTCTGATGAGGGGGGAACACTACTTCTACGCCGACGGAGATTTCTCGGTCTTCCTTCCCCAGGGACCCGCCACGCTGGAAGTGGTCCAGGGTCTCGAGACATTGCCCCTCAAGCGCATCATCTCGATCGAGGCCGGCGAAACCAGCCGTCTGGAGCTGGAGGTGGACCCGGCCTGGAGCCTAGCAGCGGAGGGATGGTACTCGGGTGACGTTCACATCCACGCCAACTACATCGGCGGCGAGACGATGACGCCCGCCGACATCCTGCTCCAGACCCGAGCCGAGGGGCTCAACGTGGCCAATCTCATGGTCGCCAACTCCGTAGGTACCTGGGTTCACGACGAACGCTTCTTCCAGGGAAGGCCTCATGACCTCTCCGAGTCTCGACACATCCTCTACTGGAACGAGGAAATGCGGAACTTCCGGCTCTACGGGCACATGGCGCTCTTGAATCTGAAGCGTCTGGTACAACCTCTCTATACGGGCTGGAAGGGCAGCCTCTACCCGGACGATTACCCCGCCAACTACTCCCAGGCCCGGGCCGCCCAGCAACAGGGTGGAGCCGTCTCGTACGTGCACCCCGGCAGAACGGATCCCAGCAGATTCGGCGCGCGCGCCTACGAGCTCCCGGTAGATCTGGCCCTGGGTGTGGTAGACGCGATGGATATCCTGAGTAACTCGGATGAGATCGCCTCTATGGAGCTCTGGTACCGGCTTCTCAACTGCGGCTTCAAGTGTGCCGTCTCGGCTGGCACCGATACCTTCGTCAATCTCAAGAAACATTTCATTTTGGGAGGCTCTCGAGTCTACGTCCAGTCTGGAACAGATCTGGATTATGCAGACTGGATAGACGCCTACAAGGAAGGCAGGAGCTTTGCCACCAACGGCCCGCTGCTGCGGCTCGCGGTCGAGGGCAGGGGGCCGGGGGCTGAAATCCATTTCCCTTCGTCTGCTGTGACGCTCTCGGTCAAGGCCCGATCCCGGTCCCTGGTGCCGGTGGATCGCTTGGAGATCATCGTCAACGGCCAGGTCGCCCACAGCGTTCCCGCCTCCGATGATGGAGACCTCCGGTTGGAGGCGGAGGTCGAGCTTTCGAGGAGTTCCTGGATCGCGGCACGGGTCCTGGGTCCTGCTAGTCGATGGGTGCCGAACGACGCCCAGGCCTTTGCCCACACCAGCCCTGTGTATTGCTATCTTGCAGGGCGTCCCATCCGATCTCCCGGCGATGCCCGCTTCTTTGTGAGCTGGATCGACGATCTGAGCAGGAAGGTCGACCGGCATGGGGTCTTTTCCAAAGCTCAGCAGAAGAAGGAGGTCTTGGAGCTGTTCCGAAGGGCTCAGAAGGTCTACACCCGGCAGGCAGCGGAGTAAAGCTCCTCTATAATCGGACGGAGTCTCGAAAGGAGGGTGAGTGCGTGAAAGAGGCGATCCTGACGACCGTATTCGTGACATTCTGGCTTTCAGGCTGCGGGTCCACCACACCCGTTGAGACGAAGGAGTCAGTCCCCGCTGCCCAGCTGGGCAAGCACGAGTCGCGTCGACAGGAAGCCCGATGGCGGCAACGGCGCATCATCTTCAACAACGACGGCGATGACAATCTCTTCCTCCCCCTGGGGACTCCGGCAACAGCCAGGAATCTGCTGGAGCGTCGAACCCTCCCGCTGAAGAACACCCTCGTGGACACCATCTTCTACTGCACCACCCAGAGCTTTGGCGCTTATAGCCACAGAACACAAGTGGCAGAGCAGCACTTCCAGGACCTTCCCAGGGAGGGTTTCCGCAACGCGACCCGGGAGCTTGCCCAGCAGGGAACGGATTCCCTGGCCATCATGGTGGACCACTGCCGGCGGGAGGGAATCGAAATCTTCGCAAGCGTGAGGATGAACGACGTCCACGACGCCACATCCGAATACTCTTCGCTGGGATCCGACTTCAAGAAACGCAATCCCGGCTACCTGTTCGGCACCCCTGAGAAACCACCCCTCTTCGGCTACTGGTCCGGAGTGGACTTCGGTCAGACCGCTGTCCGCGACCATGCCTTCCGCATCCTCGAAGAGCTGATCCGAAACTACGACATCGACGGTCTGGAGCTGGATTTCTGGCGCCATCCTCCCTTCTTCAAGACCCACGCCTGGGGTCAGACGGCGACCCGGGAAGAGCTGGAGAGCTTGACGGATCTCCTGCGCCGCCTCCGTCGGGCGGCCGACAGCCGCAGCAGGGAGAGGGGACGACCGGTCCTGCTGGCCGCTCGGGTGCTGGAGTCGGTGGAGGTGAGCCGTGATCTGGGCCTGGATCTCATCACCTGGCTGCAGGAGGACCTGATCGATCTCCTCATCGTGGGAGAGGTCGGCCTGACCCCGTGGGAGGACCTCATAGAGCTGGGGCATCGCTTCGGCGTTCCCGTCTATCCCTGTATCAGGCGGACCATGATCCAGGCCCACCGGGGCTCCGCCGAGATCCTCCGGGCCCAGGCGCTGGAGGCCTGGAAGAAGGGGGCGGATGGGATCTACCTCTTCAACCTCTTTCCCGAAGACGCCTACACCGGGATCTTCAGAGAGCTGGGAGATCCCGAGGCCCTGGAGAGGTTGGACAAGATCTACAGCCTGGATCCGGTCGGGCGAGAGTCCTTCGGCCGCTACATCCCCAACTTCTGGCGACACAAGGCGCAGAAGCCCTTTTCGTCGGCGTCGCCCGTGGAGCTGCAGAGGGACAGACGATACCA
Organism: Acidobacteriota bacterium; assembly: GCA_965218775.1. Lineage (GTDB taxonomy): Bacteria > Acidobacteriota > UBA6911 > RPQK01 > JAJDTT01 > CAUZIZ01. The sequence goes on from CBDCLS010000004.1 coordinate 1,419,017, forward strand.
GATTCCCCTTTACCTGGCGGATCGGGCGCTGGAGGTCCAGGGCGAGCCGGGGCCCACTCTCGACCTGCGGCTCCAGGCCGAGGAGCTGCAGGGGGGACAGGCTCCTGCGCTTGTCGTAAACGGGTATCGGTTGTCTCCCCTAGCAGCGTCGGGAGAAGAGATCCGCTATGGAGTGACCGCCAGCCAGCTCAAGACGGGATACAACCTCTTTCAGATCCAGTCCCAGGGAGCCTCCCCGATCCGCCTGAAGGACATTCTGGTGGAGGTCCGGTATCCGCGCTGAATCTCTCCCCCCTTGCCCTCGCCGTTTCCTTCAAACTTGCCTTTGCCTTTGCCTTTGCCTTCCCCCTTGACCTTGCCTTATCCCGCATTTCTCATCGCCGGTCTACTACGTCGCCGCAATCATCCGCCCTGGCTGTGTTTCGCTCGGTCGGCCTCCTCGACGTACTGTACAAGTACGACTGCGGAGGCGCGGTCGCAAGCCTTGCCAGGACGGCCCTTGCGACGCCTCGCTACGACAGGCGATGAGAAATGCGGGTTATCCCTTCTTCCATCCAGGCTCTTGATCAACCCGGCCAGCATTGAAACGAGTTCAAGCAGGATCTGTTCCCCTCGGCCCAGGGGGAAACGAGGGATGAAGATTGTCCTTTGGATGGGCGCAAGAAGAATCTGGAAGAACAGGGAAAGGCAGAGGCACAGGCAAAGGCAAGTTTGAAGGCGAGGGCAAGGGCAAGGCGCCAAACAGGTACACGAGCGGCTGCCGGTCATAGACCGGCGACTACAAAGAAGAGTTCCCTCTTTCAGCGTTCTTCCACAGCCCGGAGCTGACTCGCACTTCGAGTTCGCCCACCGAGCGGTCACCACCTGGTCATCGGACCCGATCACTCTCGAATCCCGACGGAATGGAGGTCGCCCCCCTGCTCTCAAAGGCTTCGTAGATTGCTGTTCCCATCACACCCTCCATGGAGTCTGTCGGAGTAATGTGCACGAGAATCCGATCAGAGAGCGCCGGCTGTTACCTGGAAGTGCCCCACCTTGGCGTTCGCATCCTATGCCGAAGAAAGATCTGCCGAGGGCGCTAGCAGATTCACCGACGATTCCCTATGAAAGAGGTGACACCACTGGCCGTCGAACTGCAGGGAGACGCGCTCTCCTACATGGAGATCCAGGGAGGGTGGCGTGATTGCAACAATCGACGTCTCGCCCAAAATCAATTCGACGTGTAATTCCCGGCCAATCGGCTCCAGTACGTCGACGATTCCCTGCATCGCCGGGCTCGTTGCAACCTGCCTGGCCACACAGATGTGCTCCGGTCGAATCCCAAGCGTGACGTTTTCAACCGGTGGTAGTCGATCCAATGCCTGACAAAGATGCCCGGGAATGGAGTACGAAAAGTCAGCGGATAGGAACTTGAGACCGCATTCATCACTCTTGATCACGCCATCAAAAAAGTTCATTGAAGGGCTGCCGACGAAATACGCGACGAACTGGTTGGCAGGCTTCTCGTAGATCTCGCGAGGCGTGGCATGTTGCTGGAGCCTCCCATTTCTGAGTACGGCAATCCTCTCTCCGACAGTCATCGCCTCTTCCTGGTCGTGGGTTACGTAAACGGTGGTGCGTTTCAGCTGTCGGTGCAGTTTCTTCAGCTCTCCGCGCATGTGAATCCGAAGTTTAGCGTCTAGATTGCTGAGTGGCTCGTCCATGAGAAACACGTTGGGCTCTCGAACGATAGCGCGCCCAAGGGCGACGCGTTGCTGTTCGCCACCGCTCAATTGAGAGGGTTTGCGATCGAGGAGTTGGGTAATCTCCAGATTCTCACTGACGTCGGCTGCTCGCCTTTTGATCTCGGCAACTGGCACCCCACGCACTTTCAGATCGAACGTCAGGTTTTCGTAGACGGTCATATGGGGATAGAGTGCATAGTTCTGAAAAACCATGGCGAGGTTTCGATCTTTGGGCGGCAGGTTCGTTACATCCTCGTCTCCAATGTGAATCGATCCGCTGTCGGGATGTTCCAAGCCTGCGATCATCCGCAACGTCGTTGTCTTGCCGCAGCCCGAAGGGCCCAGAAGAATCAGGAACTCACCGTCTTCGATGCACATGGACAGCTCACGAACAGCCTCGGTTTCTCCAAATCGCTTGTGCACACGGTCCAGCCTTACGCGCATGTGAACGTCATTCCTTGATGGCACCAAAGGTCAGCCCTCGGATCACGTATTTTTGCAGCACAAATGCAGTCAGCAGGATGGGGAAGATGCTGACGGCCGTGAGTGTGAACAACGGACCGAACCGTGGCTCCATGGATCCGGTGTAGAGCAACCCCGGAATGATTGTGGGCAGCGTGATCACCCGAGAGCGGGTCAACATCACGGCAAACAGAAACTCGTTCCACGCGAATATGAAGCAAAAGAGCATGGTGACCGCCACACCCGGCAGCGCCAGGGGAAACGTCACTCGCAAGAGCGCCCGGACGCGCGAGCATCCGCCAATCAGGGCCGCCTCTTCCACTTCCTTCGGAATTTCGGCAAAAAATCCCCGGAGCAGCCAGACTGCCAACGGAAGATTGAATGTGGTGTAGATGATGATCAAACCGAGATAGGTGTCCAGCAGACGCAGCTCACGAAACAACAGGAAGTAGGGGATGACCAGGCTGATGGGCGGAAGAATCCGCTGTGAGATGATCCAGATGCTGAAGTGTTTTCCGCCTGTCTTGAATCGAGCGATACTATACGCGGCCGGGACCGCGAGCACGATGACCAGGAGCGTGTTGAGAAGCGCAATGATGGCGCTGTCCCCGATGGACTTGAGCCCGCCGAGCCCGCCCTCGGAGGTGGGTGCCAGGGCGTGCTCCCAGTTTTCCTGGATGGCCTGCGGAATGTGCTGGGGTATGAAGACTGGAGGATCGCTGAAGATTTCGATGTTCAGTTTGAACGTCGAGAGCAACATCCACAGGACGGGGGAGGCAGAGAAGGCCAACAGCAATACGACGAATCCGTAGCGTCCGGCAAGGCTCATCGTCTCGGCATTCGACCGGCGTCTGTAGCTCATTCGACTCGGAACACCTTGAAAAAGACGACGATGCCAACCAGTGCCAACAGGAGCATGGTGAAGGAGAGCGCCGCGCCGTATCCCATGCGAAAGAACTTGAATCCGACCTCGTAGATGTAGAGGTTCAGCGTTTCGGAGCTGGTTCCCGGCCCGCCACGGGTGAGCAGATACGCGGTATCAAAAAACTTGCCGAAGGAATCGATGCCCCGCAACAGGAGGGCAATGGCGATCACAGGCATGAGCATGGGGAGTGAAATCGAGCGGAGTATTCTCCATTCCGACGCACCACCGATTCGCGCTGCTTCCAACGGCTCGCGTGGGATCGACTGAAACCCGGCCAGCAGAATCAGGAGCATGAATGGCGTCCATTGCCAGATGTCAATCAACATGAGGCACGGCAAGGCATTGGTCGGAGTTGCCAGCCATTCCACCTTTCCCAGCCCAATCAGTCCGAGGCAGTAGTTGAGCAAGCCGAAGTTGATGTCGAAAAGCGGCAGCCAGATGGCGCCGACTGCCACCGGCGCGATCATCACCGGAGCCAGAAGAAGTGAACCGATCAGACGGAGACCTCCAACCCCTCGGCTCAACACGAACGCGCCCGTAAAACCCAGTAGAAACTGGATGCCCACTGTCGTCACGACAAAGAAACACGAACGGACGATGGCCCAGTAGAACCGTTCATCCCAAAGAATGTTGGCATAGTTTTCAAGCCCGACGAACTGGGGCTCCGGGCTCGGTAGCTGCCAGCTGTGGAAGCTCAGACGCAACGCATAGACCAGGGGAAAGATACCCAGGATCAGAATCGCCAATGCGCAAGGGAGAACCAGGAGTCGGGCCAGGGTACGATCTCTCACAACGTTGTCGCAGATTCTGGGACGCGCCTAGCAGTAGCGAGCCACCTCATACCGCCGAGGACGTTTGTCTGTGTTGAGTCCTCCTCCTACCCTTGCCCTTTGCCTTTGCCTGTGCCTTTGCCTTCATCCTTGATTTGTCGTCTTGCGTCAGGGTGAGGCAGGGGCAGGGGTGACGTCAAAGGCAAAGGCACGTCGAAGGGCCAGGCAAAGGCAAGGGAGCTATCCTCATATTCGATCAGTCTGTGAACTTTTTCTCGACCAAGGGGTCTCTAGTCGCTGGGTACAAGGTTCAGCTGTTGCATGGCCGAGAGCTGGGATTTCCAGGCCCGCTTCTGCCCTTCCACACCACGTCGCCGGGTGATGGCTCGCCACTCGGTGGCCACGCGATCGAGTGCCTGTTGGGGGCTGATGGATCGTTGGAGAGCCTCCTGCACATGGCGGCTGAGCACGTCATGGTATTCTTCCGCGCCGGGGATCGTGAGTTCTGGAAATCCGACGTCGAGGGCAGCCCTTGAGGCACTCAGGTACTCCTCCAGCCCGTCGAATCTCACCTTCCACAGCTCCGGATGATCCAGGTGATACGAGCGAAACGGATCACAATGGGAGTTTTCCTCACTGATGCTGGTCATGCTGACGTCTCGGCTGCTCATGAGACGAATGACCCGATAAGCCGCTTCCGGGTTCTGGCAGCTCCGGGAAACAGCCATCACGCGTCCCGAGACTAGCGCCGTTGCCCGACGGATGGCGCCCGTGCCAGGATCCCGCACTCCAGGGCTGGGAGCGAATCCCACCTTCCCCACCACTTTCGACTGCGTTGGTCGATAGGCCGCCTTGCCCACATCCGGCCATCCGAAGATCATAGCCACTTTTCCAAAGAGAAGGTCCTCGCGCACGTTCCACCAGGTGTGACCAAGTGGGCCCGGCGTGTTATACCGAAACGACTGGACGCAGTGCTCCAGGGCCGCAACGGCACCGGGAGAGTTGATCCGGGGCTCCATGTTCTCATCGAAGAAGAGCCCGCTGTAGCTGCCAAATCGATTCAAGAACCAGGCGTAGGCTCGTGCCTTTCCCCAATACTCCGAAATCCCATAGAAATTGTCTGTCAGCACTTCCCCGGCCAATGTCTCGCCTGGCTTGCGAGTAAAGAACTCTGCGATGTCCAGCCACTCGTCCCAGGTGTCGGGCGGGCCCAAATCGTATCGATACCGTTGCTTGAAAGCCGACCTTTCCGCCGGGTGTCCGAACAGATCCTTCCGGTAATAGAGGAGAAAGTAGTCTCCGTCGTAGGGGAGGGCGTAGATCCTGCCCTCCCACTCGCTGTAGAGCTTGCGGAACGCCGGCAGGATGTCTAGGTAGTCGGGGGGATACTTCTGGACATACTCGTCCAGAGGCCTAAGAAAACCAGCTCCCATGTAGTCCCCGTTGTATCGCGCGAAGTAGACAACGATGTCGAAGGAACCGGTTCCCGTGATGAAATCCGTGAGAATCTTTTCGAAGAGCGTTCCGTATTCCAGTGGAACGATCTGAATCTCGACTCCAAGTTCTTCCTTGATCCGCGACATTCGATTGCGGAGCGCAATATCGACCGGTGCGGCCTCGATACCGACGTTGAGAGTCACACCCGAATAGGGCCGGCCGTCCATTTTGATTTCCTGCTGGCCGGTGCTGCTACAGGAGGAGAGGCTGATGACGGCCACCAGGCTCGACAGCAGCAGCGACTGAGTGGGCCAACGCCTCTTTGTTGCGTCCATTTCTCCAGGTTGCTGAAAGATCAATGGAAGACCCTCGGGGTGGTGTGCCCCCTCTACTCTGGCTTGATCTCGGGTAGGGCTGAATCGCCGCGGGAGATAAAGCCTGCCACGGGACTCTCGATACGGCCGTAGCCATTCCATATCTTGAATCCCAACAACTGCAGGAGATCGTTGCTCGCTTGTTCCAACACGGCGGAATCGACGCCGGCGACGAAGTTCTCCTGGGTGCGGAACATGGGCCCGCAAAACGTCGTCAGAATGCCATAGCGAATCGACGTGCCCACGTTAGCTCCGGTACCGTGCCAGGTTCGCCCGTCGAAGACCATCGCCGTTCCAGCCTTCGCAGTGCCGGCGACCACTCGAACGCCCTCCCGATCGTTGGGGCGCTGGCCGGCGAGATGGCTCCCGGGAACAATCCGAGTGGCCCCATTCTCTTCGGTGAAGTCGACGAGCATCCACATGACGTTGACAGCCGCTCGGGGGGCAATGAGCTCCGGTGGCTCGTCCTCCGTCCAATTGGATTGCTGACGCGAGATCGAGCCGACCGGGACCTTCCCAGGGCAGCGCCTAACCGGTTCGGGCATCCACCACTGATCGGTGTGGAGATCCATGGCCAGTCCACCCGGTTTGACGATATTGGCCCCATAGCTGGAGAGCAGATACTCGGGACCGAGTGCGTAGTCGATGAGCTGCCGAACCGGTCGATTGGCAAGCAGATCCCGAAAAACCTGCCCCTTGTTCACCAGCATCCACAAGCGCTGGTTCACTCCCCCGGCGGCGGCTGTGAACGCGTTTTGTTTCGGATGGCCGTCGTCGTCCCAGAAACGTCCCCAATCCTGTTTGGGTCCACCATCCTCATAGGCGACCCCCTGTTGACGCTCCGCCTCGGCCTGTTCCTTCAGGCGGCCCAGGAGCGCCTCCACCTGGTCGGCGGACATGGCATTTTCGATCAACGCGTAACCATGGGAGTCCAAATCTGACTTGACTTGATCCAGCACAGTCGTGGGCTGGGGAAGATCGAAGATAGGTTCGGACTTCACTATTCGGTTCTCCCCCCCTCGAGCCCTATTCAAGTTCAATAACGACATCATTACCGGTGATGGTGACCGGGAATGTCTTGATACGTACCGCGGCGTCGAACAAGCATTTACCCGTGGCGATCTCGAAGGGCCAGGCATGCCAGGGGCAGCGCAGAATGCCACCTTCGTCGTCGACGGTGAGCGCGGCATCCGCGGACGAAGGTGGTGCGGTGGCGCCGAATCGTCCACTCACCTGGCCCAGGCAGACCGGACCCTGACGATGGGGACAAACGTTCCGCAGCGCGTAGAACGAGCCGTTCACGTTGAACACTCCGATGCCCGCCCGGCCCCGGATGGGGGCGATGATTCTGCGACTGCCAGGCGGAATCTCCGACACCCTGCCGACCACGACAGCAGCCATACTCAACTCTCGCCAATTCGAAGCATCTCCAACGCGTTTGCCGCAAAGATGCGTTGATGCATGTTATCCGCAAGCTTGGGAAAGACCGTGACGGGATCATTCCAATCGAAGTGGGGAAAATCGGAACAATAGATCAGGGTCTCGTCCCCGTGCAACATTTCCAACATCTGGTACATCTGCTCGGTCCGCTCAGGCTCGTGCATCGGCTGTGTACCGATCCGAATGTGATCCCGAAAGTATTCACTGGGTCGACGCTTGAGCCAGGGAGTCTGATCACCAATTGCCTTCCAATCCGCATCCATGTGCCACATGACCGACACGGCCCACAGCTGCTGGACCTCGATGAAGGCGAACTTCAGATTCGGAAACTTCTCAAAGACGCCTTCACAGATCAGCGAAGCGGCGTGGGTGCTGGCTATCTGGGGCCGCGCCATCCGCGCTTCCATGTAGTACGTGGGAACGCCGACAGCGCTTGGAGTTGTTCTCGCTGCTCCGTAGCCTCCGCCGACATGCGACACCACGGGCAGGTTGTGTTGGGCGCAGGCTTCCCATATGGAATGGTAAAAGCGATTACCCAACGGCATACTCGTCTCCATCGGTACCAGGACCGCGACCGTGTCCTTGCGGTGTGCCAGGCGGTGGACCTCCTGAACTGCCTGAGCTGGGTCCGAAGGCGAAACCAGAATCGCATTCAGGATCCGCTCATCACGCTCCAGCCAAGTGTCGATTGTCCAATCGTTGAACGCAGTACACAGCGCGGCTGCCCAATCTGGGTCGGGAAGACCCGAATAGCCATAAAAGGGCGGCGGCCCGGTAAGCATCGCGTAATCGACATTCCAGCGGTCGAGCAGCTCCCGTTGTGTAAACTCCAACGAGTAGTTGAAGTCACGCTCCTTGAGGTCGGGATCCTTGAGGTCGGTTCGGGTCCTGCGATAGGGGGTGTTCGCGTAGCCGCCTCCAGGCAGGTGCAACCCTTGGTCCAGGAGATGCTCGCGATAAAACTTGGACAAATAGGGAAGCAGATCTTCCGGCTGCCGGAAGTTGTGATGGACATCGCAGTCGACTAGCTTCGCGCCCGCTGCTTTCTTCGCCGTCCACCCAGGAGCGGTAATCGGGGTAACTCCCTCTTGGTCCAGGCCTGAATGCTTCAAGAGACCTCCCTCGTCCACATTGTCCAGCCACCGGGGGACTGGGATCAAGTCTCTCCGGAAACTATTGTCATTACTCTCGATGTAGATCTTGAACGATGGCACGTCCTTCCGTGTGCGTTCGGATCCCACCCGGGTATTCTCTGTTCTGTCGCGCCCCCAGCGGATGGCTGCAAGGAGAACGTCCCGTAACAATCGCTCCACCCCAGAATCCGGTCTCGAATTCCACCAGTGCCCAAGGCCCAGCAATGATTGGCAGTCCAGCCTGCCGTGCTGCATCAGCTAGAAGATTCTCACTCCTGATGATCACCTTCCGCTTCATCCCAGGGGAGATCAGGATCATGCCCTCTGTGTCGTTATGAATACCCATGCCATTTCCTCGCCAGATGATCCAGTCACCGACTCGGAGATCGATGGCGTCAGCAGCGATTCTGCTCCTACCTGAACCTCAGGGAGTAGAGATCCGCATCCTTCATCACGAAGCGCAGCCGCACCGGCTTCCCTGCAATCTTGGTCAGGGGCTTATCTGAAGTCGTCTTGGCATGAGTCCGTGCCCACCGGACAGTGTGCTCGATCTCATCCCCCCAGATCAGCGGTGATTCCTCCAGAGCAAAGCCGGGAAGTGGGTTCCCTTTGGCATCCTGGATCTCCAGACGGATGCTGCCCGCAGCCGAGGTGGCGTAGTTGAGGATCAGGTTCTCTCCCTCGAAGATGAGCGGCTTGGTGAGCAGCTCTCCACCCGGGTATCCCGCATGGGCCGAGACGAACCCATCGGTGCGCAGGATCAGGCGCTCTAGATGGTTACTTGGGAAGGTGTAGTGGCGAACCACGTACAAAGAGATCTCCCCGGCAGCAGTTTCCACCACGCCCACGGCACTCATGTTGCTCCGGTTCACCCAGTTGCGCCGGTCCCGGCCCGGTCGGATGAATGCTTCCATGAAACGTCGGTCCCAGTGCAGGCCGTCCCGGCTGCTCAGGAACACCCCATCCGACGCGCCCGGCGAGGGCGTGTCTTGGAAACGCTTTCTCCAGGGCAGGAAACGCTTGGGAAAGGCCAGGTAGATGTGCGGTGCCCGGAAGTAGGGGGTCGTCGCGTTGGTGTACAGATGTTCGCTGGCGACATCTCCAAAGTCCACCCATCGGGGCATGCTCCAATGAATGAAGTCCTGGGAAGTGGCGAACTTGAAGCTCCGATTGCCGTAGTTGTAGGGAGGACCCGCCTCGTGATCAAAGGGAGGAGCTTTGGGATGGGGCCCCATGTTCAAATCTCTGAAGAGGATCGTGTATCTTCCCCTGAACGAGTCCCAGAACACGACGCTGAGGGCATCAAAGGCGTTCGTGTGCAGCCCCTCCCTGAGGAGGGATTTTTGCCCTTGCAGTTTCTTCCAGTGGAGCCCGTCCGAAGAGACCAGGGCCACCAAGGGGTAGTCACTGCTAGCCACTGCCTTGTAACGCTCCGATGCCAGGGCCGCAGGATTCCCGTCCTTGAAGACATACATGCAGCCCGCGGTATTCTCCCCGGGCGCGTCCATCCAGACGATGCTGTTTTCCTTCGAGCCCTGAAATGGGTAGATGTCCAGGGCGGGTCTCTCCCAGGTAATGCCGTCGCGACTCTCGGCATAGGCGATCACCCGCGGATGGTCAGGGACCACTTCCTCCCCGGGTTCCAGGAAGGAGGTCTGGACGCTGCCGTGGCTGGTGCTGCCCCGGTAGTACATTCGGAGACGGTCTTCGTCCTGGAGGATGTTGACGTAGCTGCTTGTATTGCCTTCCCAGGGCTTATTGAAAACCAGGGCCTTTCCAGCGGAGACGGGCTCATGAAGCTTCAGCGTGACCCCATCCATCGACTCGATGAGATAGACATCCACGAACAGCTCCAGTCGGGAGCCGATGTCCAGGGCCCCTGTGGTCTCGGCTGGGTTCGCTAATGCCGCCGCCACGGAGAGCAGCAGACTGAACACAGGCAGTGCCGTCCTCATCATCTATCCTCCTTGCCGGGGGCTAGGCTATATCGGTGGACTGGAAGGATCAATGGGGTGAGCGTCCTGAAAGGACAGGGCAAAGGCGTGTCTTGATCTCTTCGGGTATTGCGCCCACGCTAGCAGATTCTGTTCACTCATCAAGGACCTTCTCCCACTTCATTTCCATGTCCAAAGTGGCCAGTTGACCATCCTCGAACTCCACCAGAGTCCAAGGTAGGACTGCGGTATCTCGGCCATCCAAATTGTAAGGTGCTAAACGATCGCCCAGCTTGAATTCCAGGGAAGATACAGGCTTTGATCGTGCTCGTCCAATCGTGTCGCGCTGAGTTCGTGGCATCAGCAGCCTTCGGCCCAATGAACCAAATGACAACCGTCCACCTCAAACTATATTGCGGGTCAAACCCCGCTGGGATCCTCTTTGACCATCCACCACGGGGAGACCGGAAGAAGGTCCATCCGAGGCCGATATGAGGAATGTCGGAATCAGTGTAATGGCCGTGGTTGTCCTGGTCACCACTTCGCTTCATGCCGGGGTGATTCCAGGACGCTGGGAGAAACTCGACAATCAGCCACCGGGAAAGCAGATCATCGTCACCTTGGAAAGCGGTGATCGTATGGAATGTGGTCTCAGGAGTTCGGGACCCGAAGACCTGACGGTGATCGATGAGAGCGGGAAGGAACTCAGCGTTCCGAAATCGGAAGTGCAGAAAATCGTCAGCGCCGAAAAAATCAAGGACGGCCTTGGCAATGGCGTCGCAATGGGGGCAGGAGTCGGCTTAGCCCGGATTTCTCAAGGATAAGAAAAAGCAGTCAGCTCAATGTGGTATAAAGTCTGTGTTAACAAAGACTTAACAAACACAAGGAGCTGACTACTATGACGACAGAGTGTATCGCTTCTAAGCTGGAGTTTCAAGGGCTGGAGGGTCGCCGAGTGGAGGCAGAATTCAACGGGGGACAGATCACCTCAGACGCCGGAGGGTTGCTGTTACGGGAGGTGGAGAACCGCTATGGGTTCATTCGCGGCTTGGCCGCCTGCTTTGGGGACCGGCGCGATCCTCGCTTCACCGAGTTCAGTGTGGAGGATCTGGTGGGGCAGCGGATTTATGGACTGGCCTTGGGCTATGAGGATCTCAACGATCATGAGGAGCTACGGACGGATCCGCTGATGGCGGTGTTGGTGGGCAAGGAAGATCCCTTGGGGAGGGATCGGCGAGCGGAAGCGGATCGGGGCAAGGCGTGTGCCGGCAAGAGCACACTCAATCGTTTGGAGTTGTCCTCGGTGACGCAGGATAAATATCGCAAGACGCCGGTGGATGAAGCGGCGGTGGAAGCGTTTCTGGTGGAGCAGTTCATTCGGGTGCGAGGCGGTAAACCGAAGGAGCTGGTGTTGGATCTGGATGCGACGGATGATCCGCTGCACGGAGAGCAGGAGGGTCGTTTCTACCATGGCTACTACCGGTGTTACTGCTACCTGCCGCTGTATGTGTTTTGCGAGGGGTATGTGCTGGGGTCCAAGCTACGGGTGTCGAATCTGGATGGCTCCGAAGGAGCGGTCCAGGAGATGGAGCGGATCGTGGGACAACTGCGGGCGAAGTGGCCGAAGGTCCGCATTACGCTGCGGGCGGACAGCAGCTTTGCGCGCGAGGCGTTGATGAAATGGTGTGAGGAGCATCGAGTGGATTACGTCTTCGGTCTGGCCCGCAATCAGCGCTTAGAGGGGACCCTGGAGTCGGAGCTGGAACAGGCCCAGGCGCTTCAACAAGCGAGCGGCAGCAGCGCCCGAGTCTATAAGGACTTTCGTTACCAGACGCACAAGAGCTGGAGTCAAGAGCGGCGAGTGGTGGGCAAGGCCGAGTACACGGGTAAGGGATCCAATCCCCGCTTTGTCGTCACCTCGCTGGGAGCGAAGCGGTGGCCCGCCCAAAAGCTGTACGAGCAGCTGTACTGCGCGCGAGGGGAGGCGGAGAATCGGATCAAGGAACAGCAGCTGGAGCTGTTTGCCGATCGGACCTCGACGCACCTCATCAAGAGCAATCAGCTGCGGTTGTGGTTCTCCTCGGTGGCCTATAATCTGCTGCACACGTTGAGGCGTGTCGCTTTGAAGGGGACCCAGTGGGCGAAGGCGCAATGCCAGACAATTCGCCTCAAACTGTTGAAGATAGGAGGCCAGATTCGGGTCAGTGTCCGGCGGGTGAGTCTGTCCTTGAGCGAGGGTTATCCTTACCAAGCACTCTATGCCCAAGCCTTGGCCCAGCTTCAACAGCTCGGTTGAGCCAAGGAAAGTCGGAAATCCCAGCCGTCTGCAACTGAGGCGCCTGAGGTGTGTCTGAAAAACCGGTTTTCCGCGCTCGACACAGGCCTCACGACGCCTGTCGTACTCTGCACCGCCCTCAGCGGCGCCTTTGACCCAGACCGGCGTCGAGAAATCGACTAAAATCGCCCTTTCGGCTTTCTCCTTGAGAAATCCGGGTTAGGAGTCGGCCTGCTTATGCTTGGGATGCCTTGTATAAACGTCTTCGGAGAGTGCCCCAGCGTATCGAGAAGGCTTCCTGTGATACCTCTGGTAGTGGGAATCGGTGCGGGGCTGGGCTTAGCGGTAGATGTCCTTCGGACAGAAACCGAGGTGCTTTATCGGGCTCCCTGAGGTCAAGTCACAACTCCGGAGGCTAATCCGCATTTCTCATCGCCGGTCTACTACGTCGCCGCAATCATCCGCCCTGGCTGTGTTTCGCTCGGTCGGCCTCCTCGACGTACTGTACAAGTACGACTGCGAAGGCCTCGGTCGCAAGCCTTGCCAGGACGGCCCTTGCGACGCCTCGCTACGACAGGCGATGAGAAATGCGGGCTAAAGGGGGCTGCGCACTTCTTGTAGACTCCCCTGACCAAGGTTCCAGAAGATCGAAGCTCTCCTCCGTTAGCTGTCATTTCCCTCATCTCGCTTACTTTTCCCATCTTCGGTCCACGTTGGTAGATTCTCCAGCCCCCTCGTGTTGACGCCAAGATTTCATGATCCAGCTGCATCATCCCCGGTCCGCCATAGAGGCTTGCTTCGTCAAACCACGACGAGAAGTTGCAACTGCTTCTAGATATTCTAATTGCGTTGGAGTCTCCTGTGGTAGTGTGCAATACATGAGAAGTGAGGCCGATCAGCCGCGAAGCATTGTAGTCGTCGTGGTTCGGGAGGGCCGCGCCGACTAGCGCTTGGAACAGCTCGTACGCCAAGCCCCTGTCGGCAGAGCCGGCGGGGGCTTGGTGCTTGTGGCCCTTCCGGCGACGCCGACGGACGAGGAGACCCATCATGCAGGACCCTCTGAAGCTCGGATTCTTCATCCAGCCGGTGCACCCACCGCTCCGCCCCTATGCGGACGTTCTTCGCGAGGACCGCGAGGCGGTCATGCTCGCCGATCGCCTCAACTACCGTGAGGCCTTCATCGGCGAGCATCTCGTGGACTCAGCCGAGACAATCACTTCGAGCCTCGCCTTCATCGCGAACCTGGCCGAAGCGTGCCCGTCGATTACCTTCGGTACCGGCGTGCTCCCGCTCGCCAACTACCACCCTGCGATGGCGGCGGCGCAAGTCGCCATGGTCGACCACCTAGTGCAGGGCCGGCTCGTGCTCGGAGTGGGCCCCGGCGTTCCTGGGGACGCGGAGGCCATCGGAGACCTGCGGTCGGACCGCAACCGCAAGACCCAGGAGGCGCTCGATCACATGCGCCGAATCTGGATCGAAGAACCGCCGTACCGCATCGAGGGCGAGTTCTACCGAACCACTACGGAGCGCTCACTCGATCGGAGGATCGGAGTGGGCGTCGCAGTCCGCCCGCTGCAAAGGCCGCATCCGCCCATCGCAATCACCTCGATCCGCCCGGATTCACGGGGGCCACACACGGCGGGAGCCAGAGACTGGACGGGGATCTCGGCGACCTACGTGGGTGCGTACGTCGTCCAGGCCCAGATCCAGAACTACCTGGAGGGCCGACGATCGGCGGGCCTCTCCGTCGACCCCTCCGGCTGGCGAGTGGCGCGCAGCATCTTCGTGGCCGAGGACGAGACCACGGCACGTCGCTATGCGCATCGCGAGGACGGTGCCCACGGCTTCTACTTCCACGTGATGAGGACCAAGCTCTCGGCAGTTGGCGCGCTCGACCTGTTGCGGGACCATCCTGACCAGCCGGATTCCGAGCTTTCCCTGAAGCGGTGCATCGAACGTCTCGTCATCACGGGAACCGCGGAGAGCGTCGCCGACCAGGTTCTCGCCTTCCGCAACGAGGTCGGCGCGTTCGGCACCCTGCTCTACACGGGCCACGACTGGACTGATCCAGCGCTCGCCCGGCGCTCCATGGAGCTCACGGCGAACGAGGTCTGGCCTCGGATCGAACGAGCCGTGCGTGGGACGGCACTCGCTGCCGAGAACGCCGGGGAGCCTTCAGACAAATCCGAACGACGAAGCTCACCTGCAGGGCCGCAGGTGAGGTGAGGCAAGGTGTTGTTGCCAAACATCAACTCACTTACCCGAACGGACTTCGCCTTTCCGAGGCCCTGCATTTACGTGTTGCCGACGTCGACAGGTCCCGGATGCTGATCCGAGTCCGCCACGCGGGAAACTTGAATGTCCTAAACCCGTGGCGGTTCGATTTCGATACCGATCCCGATTTCGATTTGGATGACGTGAACGCGCTAACTTTTGTTTAGCGCCTGGGCTCTAATGTCTCCTATCGAAATCGGTATCGGTATCGGTATCGACATCCGAACCTCCATAAATCAGTGGAGCTTCCTCGACGCAGTATCCTCTTCCGCCCAATCGACTCAGCATCGCGGCCATCCGATCCAACGATCTATCCCACCTCCCACTTCGATCTTCGCACTTCTCACTTTGTACTTGTCCTCGCACTTCGCACTTGAGCCGCGCCCTCAAAGCTCCAGGCCCAGCAGGCGAATGGCGTTGCCACCCAGCACCAGCTTCTTCTCCTCCTCAGAGATCTCGCTCACGATCACCTTGGCCAACTGCTGGGAAGCATCCAGCAGCGGCATGTCCGTCCCGAACAGGATCCGATCCGACCTGCTCTCCCGGACCGGATACTCGATGCCGCCGTTGTGCAATCCCGAGCCACAGGTCTCCAGGTAGATGTTGGGAAAGTCCCGGAGACTGCTCCCATCGAGCCGCAGCGGACGGGTCAGTATGTAGCCCTCGCTGGTGGCGTCCAACGAGCAGAACCCGTCAACCCTCAGCCGGGCGAGCCCCACCTGCCCAGCATGGTCCAACGACGGGGTATTGTGAAGGTTATTGAATCCGGAGTAGTAGATCCAGAGTTGGTCGTCGTGAAGAACCGGAGCGTTGGATGGGTAGACCATGGCGCTGTCGAAGGTGGCACTAAAGAGAGTGGGCTGCTGCTGGATCTCGTACTTGGTCCTCACGTAGCCAGGAAGAAGGAAGGTCCTGCCCCGGTCCACCCGGTTCCAATCGACCCCATCCCGGCTGGACGTCATCTGAACGTCTATCATCTGGGAGTAGGTGTGATGGACCCAGAGAAAGCCCAGATACTGGCCTCCGTAGGGAAAGGCAGAGAGACCGTAGAACTCGGTGTCCGGTGGGTCGTGCCGGCCGGGATCCAAGACCAGCTCGTCTGCCTCCCAATGAATGAAGTCCTGGCTGCTGAGCCGGGAGATCCTTTGGGCATCTGGCCCGGGTGGGGGAAGACCGGGTCGGGTTTTGTGATAGAGCCAATAATGTCCTGTCTCGGGATCCTGCATCACGCTGAAGGTGTCGCCACTCGCCCACATCGGAACCACCGGATTCCCAGCGAACCGAGTCCAATGGATCCCGTCTGGGGAAAAGGCCACCCAGATGCCTCGCTTCGCCTCATTCACGGATTGCCAGTACGCTATTTTGTAGCGCCGCTCCGGATCTGGATCCTGGAGATCCTTGATCACGGAGTGGTTCCACTTGCACCAACGCAGCACGATGTTGTTGGCCTTGGAGCCCCTGAAACTGATGAGGCCCAGATTGGGCTTGTCCCAGCTCACGCCGTCTGGCGAGGTGGCGTAACAGATGAACTGCTCCACATCGGGCCGCGCGCGGCTGGGCATGGTGTTGTACCAGAGCTTGAAGAGTCGCTCCTCTTGGTCGTAGATGACGGTGCCAGGTTGGAGAACGAGGTAGCCCTCCCAGGGGCGATCCGGTCGCAGGACAGGATTCTCCGAAGCCCTGAACGGCCGGTTCATTGTGCGCCAGACGCCTGCCCTCTCTTGGATCAGGAAGTCGTCCACGAACAGGTGGACCCCTGGACCGAGATCCACGGCCTCTTCCATCGAAGGACGCTCCCCATTGGAGCAGCTGACAAGCAACGACGTCAACAGCACTAAAGGAGCAAGCCAGAAGAGGGCAGAACTCATCACTTCAGGGGTTACCTCCAGGGTAGTCTCAGGCCAGACACCCCGTCCCTCCAGGTTCCGAGGAGAAGCGGACAACAGCACCATTCTCCGATCAAGGCTCCTCACCTCGACCTTCGACCTTCGCACTTCGAAGTTTCATCTCAGCTAAAAGGACTCGTATTCGAACGCACCCTATGGGTAAGATAGATGAAACTCAAAAGAAGTCGAGCCAAAATAGAGATCACACCATAGCAGAGGGAGAAAAGGATGAAAAAGGTTTCAAGGCGTGGATTCGTAGGGGCTTCTCTGGCCGGGGCAACACTTCCGACGCGAGTCTGGACGCAGGGCAGCAATCCGGCTCCGGAGGACTACCGTCAGATCTCGCTTCGTCCAGAGATCCGGAAGGTGGTGGAGGCCAGCCGGCAGGTCATCCTGGATGAGCTGAAGCCAAACCGAAGTCAGCTGGAGCGGGGTCTGGAGCTGCACTACAGCAGCTACGTTACCGACGTCTGCGGCTGTCTCTATGTGGCAGATCCCTCCTGGATCTGGAAGGGAGACCGTCTGGCAGCAGATCTGAAAAGCTACCGAGGCAAGCTGGAGCAGGAGGGTCTGGCCCCGGAGGAGATCGACCAGCGGGTGGTCCTCAGGTGGCGAGACATGAAAGCCTTCGAATCGGCTTTCGATCCCCAATGGCGAGACGATTTTCGGAATCTATATCGTCTGTCTGGCCTGGACCTGGCAGTCGAGGATGTGGGGCACTTCCCTGAACCCAGCTTCCAAGCTGGTCTCCAGCACGTGGCACGGGCCGGGTTTGTCTACGACAAGATAAAGGCTGACGCCCTGCGGGTGTCGGGAGTGGACGATCTGGAAACCGCGCGCCAGAAGGAACAGGTGGCCGTCCTCCTGCACCTGCATGGTGGTAATTGGTTTGCCATGACTCCTGATCCGCTTGAAACCCTGGATCTCTTCTTCGCCCTGGGAGTCCGTGCCTCCCAGCTGACCTACCACGAGAAGAACAGCCTGGTATCCTCAGACGATTTCGCAGGTGAGAAGGACGAAGGGCTGAGCTGGCTTGGCAAGCGGGTCGTCCATCGGATGAACGAGCTGGGAATGATCATCAATCTGGGTCACTGTGGCCACCGCTCGGGACTGGAGGTAATCGAGGCCTCGAGGGATCCAGTGTTGAATGCCCACACAGGTTGCAGGGCTGTCCACGACTACTACAAGAACGAGGACGACGATTACCTGCGCACACTGGCCAGTAAGGGAGGTGTGGCTGGCATCTACTACGACCTGAGGCCCGACCACCCGGATACCAAGTTCTCCTTCAATGCCTGGTTTCCTCACCTGGAACACGCCATCAAGGTAGCCGGCATTGACCACGTGGGCATCCCCTCGGATTATACCTTTTGGCCGGACGCGAAACCCCGGGCCATGGATTGGACCAACTGGCCCTATTTCACGGTGGGGCTGGTTTGCCGTGGACTCAGTGATGTTGAGATCCGGAAGATCATCGGCGGCAACTTCCTGCGTCTCGCCAAACAGGTGCTGGACAAGCGCCCCTGGGGTCCTTTCATTTCCCGAGGCGCAGGCTACAGCTGGGTGCACGGCTAGAAGTGGTTTCGCAAGTCCTCTTTGGGACGTCGTTCCACTCGGGTCAGTGGTCTAGCCCAGCGCAAGACAGTAGAAAGAGAAAGAGAAAGTTATGAAGAAGAAGCTGCTACTCACCGCACTCATCTCATCGACTTGTTTCAGCCTCACTCCGGCCAGCTCCCATGCCTCAGCCGTGGACGTCGGCACTGCGAAGCAACTCTTCGTCGACAACCATGTGGTCGGATCCCTGGAAGGGGCCTTTCGCATGCTCAACCAGCCGGTCAAGCATGAGGGCAACCCCATCATCGAGCTGAAGCCGGCCCAGAAGGTCGGGAGCGCCGATAAGGTCGTCGTCATGGGCAACGTCCTGTACGACAAGGAGGAAGGCCTCTACAAGATGTGGTACGACGCGGCAAACTACGACTGGAGCACTGTCCACCTGGCCTACGCCACCTCCCGGGACGGGATCCACTGGGACCTCCCCAACCTGGGACTCCTGGAGTATCAGGGTTCAAAGGACAACAACTTCGTCTTCTTTGATGAGGGCCGGGGAGAGGTGGCCGCCGGAGTCTTCAAGGATCCGGTGGCGAAAAACCCTCAGCGCCTCTACAAGATGATCTACCACATACACAGCTCGCCGGGACTGGACAGCTCGGGAAACGGCATCGGAGTGGCCTTCTCGCCCGATGGCATTCACTGGACGCGGGCTGTGGACAAGCCGGTCATTCCCATGGCCGACAGCCCCAACCCAGTCCTCTGGGATTCTCGGCTGGGAAAATACGTGGCGCACACACGCGTCAATCCTGTCTACTACACGCCGGATTGGGAAACGCGCAGGGATCTCCGGGATGAGCTGCGGCCCGGACCGGAAGGCTCTTTCTTGAGACGGGAGGTGCTCCAGAGCGAGAGCGACGATTTCCTCAAGTGGGAGCCCAGAGGGGTCATCATGGCCGCCGATCGGGAGGATCCCCCCTAGAATCAACAGTTCTACAATATGGAGTTCATGCCCTACGGCGACGTCTACTTCGGGTTCATCTCGGTCTACCACACCCTCCCGGGCATGGAGACCAAGGTCACGGAGGGGGCTCCCTGGATGGACACGGTGGACATCCAGCTCACCTACAGCCGGGACGGACGCACCTGGCACCGAGCCGGGGACCGTCAGGTGTTCCTCTCCTTGGGCGGCGGGCAGAATGACTTCGATCGGAGCATGCTCTACATCCTGCAGAAACCCTTGGTGGTGAAGGACGAGATCTGGGTCTACTACATCGGCTTCAGCGGTCTGCACTGGGCCACCGCGCGGAAGGAGGTCCAGGGAGGGGCGGTCGGTCTGGCCAGGCTCCGGCTGGATGGGTTCGTGTCCATCGATGCAGGCGATGGCGTCTTCACCACCCGGCCGCTGCGTATGGCAGGGGACCGACTGATCCTGAACGCTGATGCCAGTCAGGGATCGATTCGGGTAGAGATTCTGGGAGAGGACGGCCTTCCACTGGAGGGATTCGCCGCCGCCGATGCCGTCGCATTGACCGGCGACAGCGTTCGCCAGGATGTCCGCTGGAAGCAGGGGGTCTCGCTGAGTCGACTGAAGGGGACACCGATCGTCCTCCGATTCCACATGGATCGGAGCAAGCTCTTCTCGTTCCGGTTTTCCAACTGAAGGTACCCACTCTCAAGCCGAGAATCCTGGATGTCGGAGGTGACCTGTCACACGTAGCCTGAATAGCCCGGTCGCAAGGTTAGCGGGGCCGGGCAATCCAAATTGAAATCGGTATCGGTCTCGGTCTCGAAATCCGAACCTCCACGGGTTTAGAACCAGACCCTCACACCTTATGTGTGTGTACTCAGCCCCACCACCCTCCATACAAAGCACCCCCGCTGCCGGGGGGGGGACGGGGGCGTCTGGACGACCACAAGAGACTAAAGACGTTGGATCGGACTCATGACCCAAAGGTCACCGGAGGCACCGGTTGAGGGCGATGCGGATTACCTTCGAGGCAATGCGTCACACTTGGCAAGAGCCAGCAGCGGATAAGTGGTTCCGCTGTAGGTGATGTAGTGGTACGTGGTCCGAGCCCTGAAGAGTAATGCTTCTAGATAGATCGTGCCACAACTCCTTCAGAGTTGGATCCTCGCGGGGCGTCTGTGACCCAGGGTTCGGAAACCCTGGGCTAGACGCCGGAATCCCTTCAGGATTCACCGACTCCCAGGGCACTGGAGCGGCCTCAGATTTTCTTCCCCGAATGGGATAGTGCGGCTGGGAGGGGTGCTAACCAGACCACTGCTTGAGAATGTCGATTGCGCTCATTTTGCGCTGACTCCTCTAACAAGTAGTGAATAGTCGGGCGTACGTCAATAGTCGAGAAATATGCCGTCTTAGTCGCGCAATCGGAATCAGAGGAACGAGCCCCAGGGACGCCGGTCCAGGACCTGCTTCGCTACCCGGAGGAAGTTGCCGCCCAGGATCTTCCGGATCTCCTCATCGCTGAGACCCCGACACACCATGCCCACGGTCCACAGTAGGGCCAGTTGCTCCACTCCATAGCTCGAGGACTGTAGCTGGGCAGGTAGGTGACATCCGTGCCGATACCAATGTGATCGGCTCCGGCCACCTTCAGACCATGCTCCAGGTGGCGAAAGAAATCCTGGAAGCCGGCCGGTCGCGGGGGGTTGGTGTTCCAGAGCGAGGAGAATTGGGTCAGGGACTGGTCCAGCAGGCGATGGGAAACGATGTAGATCCCGACCACACCTCCCGTCCTGGCCACGGCGCGGAAATAGTCATCGTCCATGTTCCTTTGGTCCCTGTCATCATAGACAGCTTCACAGCCCGTGTGGCTGTCGACCACCGGGTCGCGAGATGCTTCGATGGCTTCCATCGCGGTTCGTTTGGCGGCGTGCGAAAGGTCGAGGATCACCCCCAGTTGGTTCATCCGACGGATCAGCTGCTTCCCCTCGTGAGTGAGGCCCCGGTCCCGGTGCGATAACTGATAGGCGTCTGCACCGGCGTCGTTGCTCTGTCCGTGGGTGAGTTGGGCCATCCGGACGCCGAGGCCGTAGAACAGGTCCAGGTTCTGGACCGACTTCCCCCTCACCCAGAGAGCATCAGGGTCCTGAATCTGAGACAGGAGCCCCAGCTTTCCCTGTCGGCGCGCTCGTGAGAGGTCTTCGGACCGGGCGATGCGGGTCACGTTATCCATGTTGGCGTAGACCAGACTGGAGCTGGCCATCCAGCGGAGGTTTCCCTCGAAAGTGTAGTGCCCGGCGTTGTCCTCGACGGCCAGGTCCATCCCGGCCTGAGCGTAAAGAGCCCGGCAGTCCTGTTGCCACTGGGCATCGAAGGCGGATTCGAAGGGCTTCCGTGCCCGCCAGGCAGCCCGGACCCGGCGCGCGATCTCGGCTTCGTCTGCTCCCTCTGCCTTCGCCTCTTGGCGCAGCTCTGCCAGTTCCCGCTCCAGCCGGGGACCTGGCTGGCCGATGGCGGCCGCGATGTAGACCGCTCCCATCATGTCGGCCACGTAGCTGTCGTAGTGGAGTTCGAGCCCGTGCTGAAGCTGAGCCCTGGTGGGCTTCAGCTCCTCGAGGATGATCCGGCGTCCCACCTCCACTCGCTCGGCGAGCTTCTTGCGCAGACGGTCCTTCACAAAATCCTCCGGGGTGGGGCTGTGGCTTTGGGAGTAGATGTAGGGCGCGGTGGATCCTAGAAGCGTCCCGCCCAGGAATCCACGTCTGGATAGGCTTCGTCTGTTCATGTCCTTCTCCTCGTTCTCAGCACACGTCCTGTCATCCCGCAGGCGATCGTCCCAGCGGCGACGTCAAGAACGTAGTGAGCAACCTCAGACCGCCGAGAAACACACCCGGTGTCTACCTGAGTGTACGCTTTCTAGGCCGAAGTTCCCTGAGACTTTAGCAGATAACTGACTGACTCTACAGGAGATAAAGGGATTTTTGGACTGTATTGTGTAGGCATGTAATTGTGGCTTATATTTCAATAGTGTGCTTGACTTTAAAGGATTATATAGGGTATAGTGGTAATCATGTACATCACCTCCGTCCCCAACCGCGGCTCTCCCCCCGCCATCCTGCTGCGCGAGAGCTACCGCCAAGGCGGTCAGGTTAAGACCCGCACCCTTGCCAATCTCTCCAAGTTGCCCGCCGAAGCGATCGCCCTGCTGCGCCGCAGCCTTAAGGGGGAAACCCTGCTGGCCCCGGAGGACGCCTTCGAGGCCATCGCCTCCTTCCAGCAGGGACACGTCCAAGCCGTGCTCACGGCCATGCGCCGACTCGGCCTCCCCCAACTGCTGGCCTCGCGGCCCTCGCGTCAACGCCAGTTGGTCTTGGCCCTGGTGGCGGCGCGCATCCTGCTTGACCCCCAACAGCAGGATGAATCCTCCGGAGCGGGCGATCCGATCGATGGGAGAACCCACTCCAGTAGACTCGGCCTTCCAGTGTTCCCGCGTGAGCTCCTCGGAGTCCCTGCCGATGGCCGCCACTGAGTAGTTGGGATGCAGGCTGCGGATCGCCTCGGGCCTCTTCCTCAGGGTCTCGGTGATCAGTCCCGTCTGGGAGCGCACCGTGGCTGGATCGAATACCTCCAGCTCCAAGTTGTAGTTGAAGGTGGGAACCATCAGGGTCCCTTCCTCGCCCAGCACTTCGAGGAGAGCGTCGATAAGCGTCTCGGCTCCCCCGTCCACTCTTCCGAGGCTGTGCAGGGAACTGTGCATCAGGAGGCGGTCCACCTCTCCCAGCCCAGCGTCCTGCATGGCTGCAACCAGGTTCGGCCGGGACAATGTGCTGCTCATGGAGCCTCCGTAGGGTTGCTGCACGATCTACTGGGAAGCGCTATCTCCACCGATGACGCGACTCTTACAGGGTTGACTTAGGGTCTGTGCAGAAATAACTTGGTAGAATTGGCGCTCAGATTTGGGCCAGATTTGGCCGCGAACGATTGAGCGAAACCGCAGGCGTAGCCAGGCCTACGTTGAGGATTTCGCGATTGAGGAGCGGCCGCAGATGGCGTGAATCTGAGATGCCAAAATGCCAAGTTATTTTTGCGCAGACCCTTAACCCGCATTTCTCATCGCCTGTCGTAGCGAGGCGTCGCAAGGGCCGTCCTGGCAAGGCTTGCGACCGAGGCCTCCGCAGTCGTACTTGTACAGTACGTCGAGGAGGCCGACCGAGCGAAACACAGCCAGGGCGGATGATTGCGGCGACGTAGTAGACCGGCGATGAGAAATGCGGGTTAAGGTTTTGTCCGCCTCTTACCCAGGGCTTGGAAACCCTGACCTGAAACTCGATTGGCGAGGACACGATCAATGAATCGGAATTGACAGAGCGGTGACCATGAGAGGGTGTCGTAAGAGTCAACGTCAGGGTGCGCCACACATGTCGATAAGCGGTGTTGAATCCGTGAGACTGGGTCGTCTGTTTCCAGCGTCCTGAAGTCGAGGTCAATCCCAACGGGATTGCGTATTCTAGCCCAGGGTTTCCGAACCCTGGGAAAGCTAGGGACCCTTCAGGAATCAACCCTGTAGGGGTTGCGGAGAGCTTCATCCAGGCCCTTTCATGTTCTAGGTTCATGGCACGACACCTTCGGCCAGTTCGTTGAACCTCCTGTAGGGTCACAGCGCCCTCATCATAGCCGTTCAATCCTCTGCTCTAGCGTCTGCGTGTGTCAAGCGGGGCAACTGCGGCTACTTCTCGGTGATAGTCAGGATACGGTTGGCCTCGAGGTTACGAAGTTTCTGACGGGTACCGCTGGGCCAGTCGACTTCAAGTTCACTGACCTCTTCGGCGTCGCCCAGTCCCAGGTGCAGCCGCGGATCCTGGCTGGCCAGGTAGCTGGCCGCGGTCTCGACTCGCCGGTGCAGGACGGATCCCCCGACTCGCGCTCGGACCTGTGCGCCTATACCGTCGCGATTGCTTTTGACTCCGACCAACTTCAAGATGAGCCAGTTCTTCCGATTCCCACCTTCATTTCTCAGCAGGTTTACGGTGCTGCCATTGTTGGTCACGACAATGTCGACGTCACCGTCGTTGTCTACGTCGCCGAAGGCTGCTCCTCTGCTGAGGTCTTTCACCGTGGACCAGCTGCCCGACTGGGACGAGATTTCCCGAAAGCGGCCTCCAGTATTCTCGTAGAGCAGATTTTCCTGCTTGAAGGAAACATAGTCTCGGATCTGCTTGATCAGGGGATCGATGTGCCCGTTGGCCATGAAGGCATCCAGATCTCCATCGTTGTCGTAGTCGAAGAGCCGGGTCCCAAACCCCACCTTCAAATAGCTTTTCTCGTGAATACCGGAGAGGAAGGTAACCTCGCTAAAGAATCCGCCTTCGTTTCGAAAAAGGGCGTTTCCCTCATCGGCAAAGTTGGTGACCAAGAGATCCGGCCTGCCGTCTCCGTCATAGTCTCCGAAGTCGGTGCCCATGCCGGCTCTGGGTTCCCCGTTCTCATCGAGAGCTACCCCACTGGAGAAGCCCACCTCCTTGAAGGTGCCGTCCCGGTTGTTCTTAAAGAGGAAGTCAGCCAGGGTATCGTTGGCCACGAAGATGTCGGGATATTGGTCGCCGTCGAAATCGGCGAAGGCCACACCGAGCGCCTTACCTTGGTTCGCCGCGATCCCGCTCGACACGCCGACGTCGGCGAAGGTCCCGTCTCCCCGGTTGTGATAGAGGACGCTGAAGTCCGCTTCGAAAGTGGTCGGGTGGCAGTAGTTTCGGTGATTTCCGTTGCCGCAGGCGGACTCGTCCTGGGGTCGATAGGAGACATAGTTGCAGACAAACAGATCGAGGAACCCATCCCGATCGAAGTCCACGAAGCCGGCGCTCGAGCCCCAATGTCCCTGATTCGCTATGCCCGCCATTGTGGAAATGTCGCTAAAGGTTCCGTTACCATTGTTTCGAAAGAAGTAGCTCCGGGGATAGCCAGTCACACAAAGGTCTGGGTCCCCGTCATTGTCGTAATCTCCAGCGGCAACCCCCATTCCATAGGTCTTGAGGATGAGGCCCGAGCCTGCGGTGGCATCGGCGAAAGTACCGTCGCCTCGGTTGCGAAACAGTCTGCTCACAGAATCGGTCTCCTTCCAGTCCGGGATGCTCGACCCGTTGACGAGAAACAGATCCAGGTATCCGTCCTGGTCGAAGTCCAGCAGAGCGACTCCGGATCCCATGATCTCGAGTAGGCGGAAGTTGCCGGAGGCCCCATTGAAGTGCTCGAACTCAAGTCCGGACGAGGCTGTCACATCGGTGAATCGGATCCCACCCGCGACGTCACCTACCCTCAACTGCAGGACGTACAGGGTCAAGAACGCGAGCGAAGGAGCGAGAGGCATCCTGAACATGGGGACTGGGAAAAGGGTATTGCAGGGACCCTGGGCGAGTCAAACTGCTTCAAAGATACAAGTTACAAGATCACTACTGTCCGGTTAAAAGTCCTATAGATTCAACAATTTAAGGCTGGCGTCACAAGAGTCTTGCAAGGAACTATCGTAAGTACTTGATAAATCGATAGATTCTCGAATGAAGTCATGCTCAAAACCTGCAGAATATTGTGAGCCTTGTGGAGGGGGCATGAACCACTGTTCCAAGGTCAGTTTCTTCCGTAAATGCAGTCAACACAAGGGGATACAGTTTCTCTTGGTTTATACCCCAAGATCTTGACGCCCGGATGTCGTACGGAATACACGGTCGAAAATTCAAACCGCTCACACCCATTCTCAACTTTAACTTATTGATAAACAATACCTTACAATATTTCCTGAGTCCCTAAACCGGACAGCAGTGTTACAAGATACAAGACACAAACAAGCTCCAAGCACCAAATCACAAGCAGATTTCGAGCGGACACTCTCTTATAGTTCAGAGCATCCACGGAGGTCCAAGTTTGGACTTTGGTGCTTGGAACTTGAGATTTGCTTGTATCTTGTTCCTTTTCTTTGTCCCTTGGGATTCAGCTCCGAGCCCGATCTTTAAAGGTGAGACCGTCCACCCGCTCCTGAGGTGGAGCCGCGAAGAACGAGCCGAGCAATCTGGCAAAGAGCAGGCCCACGAGAAACGAAAAGGGGATTCCCCACATCCAGGAAATGGCCTTCTCCAGTCCAAACCACTCTTTCCCGAAGCTGATGAACAGGCTCGATCCTACCGCGATCAGGAAGCCCAACATCACTGCCTGTTTTCCCACCCTCGGGAAGAGGATGCCCGCGAAGAAGAGGACGGCAACCGGGCCCACGAAGACGTCGTTCACCCGGCCGCTCAGGTCCAGGATGTTCCAATCTGACGTCTGCATCACGGTAGCGATCACCGATGCGATGCCGATTCCGCAAGCGCCTGCCAGAAACGCGACCTGCTTGTCGATTGAGAGGCCCTTTCCCTGGTTGTCGCCGCGACCGAAGAAGTGCTTCATCAAGACCCCGGAAACGGAGTTGATGGCCGAACTCAGACTGGACATGGCTGCCGCCAGCAGGGCCGCCATCAGCAGTCCGGAAACGCCAGAAGGAAGCTGCTGCGCAATGAAGCGCGGCATCAGGCGATCCCCTTCAGGAGCGACCTGCACCTGGAATTCCTCGACCGGGAGGCCTGAAACGTGTGCATAGTAGGCGAACAAGGAGAGTCCACAGACGGCCAGGGTCGAATACAGGATGAAATTGGACCAGGCATAGACCCAGACCGATCGCTTCGCCGCTTTTAGGTCGGGTGTGCTCAGATATCGCTGAATCGCGACCTGATCGCCGCCGTTGGCACAGATGTTCCAGAAGAAGATATTGAGCATGATCCCCACGATCGTGATGCGAACGGTTGGATCGAAGCTGAATACCTCCATTTCGGCTCTTCCCGCCTGGGAAAACGTGTCCCACCATTGCGAGGGGCCCGAGCCGATCAAGAAGGCGACGTAAACGGGAATCAAAATTGCACCCGTCAAGAGGATCCAGAGTTGGATGTTGTCGGTCCAGATCACGGCGCGGAAGCCGCCGACGCTGGTGTAGAAGGTAGTGGTGATACCCAGAAAGACGATCACCCAGAAGATGTTGAATCCCGAGATCTCGGCAAATGCAAAGCTGGCCGTATAGATAATGATTCCCGACCAGATAAGGGCCTTCAGCACAAAGAGGACGGAGGCCATGTTCCCGATCCCGGTGTTGAATCGCCGCTCCAGATACTCGTAGGCACTCGTGATGGGGAGACGGGTAATGGTGGGTATCAGTATCCGATTCACGATCGGAATGACCAGTGGGGCCACTATCAGCCCGAAGCAGTAGGCGAACCCATATCGGATGATTTCGCCAGGAACAGAGAGGTAGCTGATGGTCGACAGGATAGTGGCCAGGACGCTGCCACCCGCCAGGAACCAGTAGACCTTGCGATCTCCCAGGAAGTATTCGTCCCGCGAAGTTTGCTTTCGGGAGAAATAGATCCCGATCAGGGAAAGGCCCAGCATATAGGCCACGATCACGCCAATGTCGAGAGCGGTTAGGTGCATATTGGCTTCAACGAGGAGTCAAGATACAAGATACAAGACACAAACAAATTCCAAGCACCAAGCACCAAAGCGAGCGCCCGAGTTTGGACCTTGGTGCTTGGAATTTGAAGCTTGTTTGTATCTTGTATCTTGTTGCTTACTTCTGAAGTTTCTTGAGCTGTTCCCTCAGCAATGGATCGGCCGGTTTCAAGCGGAGGGCCTCCCTTAGCGTCCGGATCGCCTCTTCCCGTTTTCCCTGGCTGGCGAGCAGCCGAGCCAGGTTGAGGTGAGCGATTGCCAGGTTGGGGTCGACCTGAGCGGCTCTTCTGAAGGAGGAAATGGCCTCGTCGATTCTGGACTGGTGAGTCAAAGCGACTCCCAGGTTGATGTGAGCAGAGGTCAAATCAGGGTCTAGCCGCACTGCTTCCAGGAGCGAGCGGATAGCAGCGTCAGCCTTGCCCTGTTGGTACCGGTAGAGGCCCAGATTGTGATGCGCCTGGGCGAAGTTGGGCTCGTGTCTGATCGCCTCCTGAAAAGCTTCGACCGCATGGGGCAGTCTCTGGGTTCCGGCCAGTGCAAGTCCCAGGTTGTTATGGGCTTCGGCCAGATCCGGGTTGAGCCCAACCGCGGCATCGAGCGTCTGGATTGCCTTGTCCAGGAGCCCCTGTGCCAGGTAACCGGAACCGAGATGGTTGAGTGTGACGGGATCATCGGGGGCGGTTTGAAGTGTTTTCTCGATCAGCTTCATACCCCGGGTGAGCTGTCCTTGTCCCGACAGGGCTACCCACAGACTGCGCAGGCTGGGTAGGTGGTCAGGCTTCCGCTCGAGAGCCTCCTCATACATCCGGATCGCCTTCTCGACCTGACCCAGTTTTGAGTACGCCTCGGCCAGTTCGAAATAGTACTCGGCTCGCTTGGGTTGCTGTCGCTTCAAGGCCTTTTCCAATCGTGGGATGCCTGCGACCAGATTGCTGCCCTGTTTGACCTGTGCCACCGCCAGGTAGAGCTCGATCTCTCCGGTTGCCGGAGATCCTGGAGGATAGTAGAGCACTACCTCCTCTCCCTGGGTCTGACCGCTTTGGTGATCTTCACGGAGGGGCGCGAGAAGATCTCTCGACGGTTTTCGCCTCTGGATGTAATGGTCGGTCATCACGGCGTGGACGACATCTTCGGTTCGGCGACTGGGCATGTGGCATTCGATGCAGTTCTCCGAGTCGGTGTGGCGCTCGGACTCAACCAGTTTCTGCAGAGCCGTCGCGTGGCAGTCATTACAAGCCTCGAGATATCTCCGGCGGCTGCTTTCACTGCCGGCCGGATGATGTGGGTTGTGGCAGGTGATACAGGTCAACAGACCCCCGCTCTTCTTGAAACAGGCCGATCGGAGGAGGCGGTAACCCGCGTGGTTGACGTCAATGCCGTTTCCTTCGGCCCGTTTGCGCTCGAAATGCAGCATGTACTGGCCTAGAGGCTCACCCGGCCGAAAGGAGAACGCCGCACGATCGTAGCGGCGCAGCATGGCGGGAAGCGGCGAGGTAGTGGACTCCAGATGGCACTGCAAACACACTTCCAACTGCCTTTGCGGACTCAGTTTTCCCGGATTCACGACGGCCAGGCGGGCCCCTTTCAGGTTGCCCTGCTTCAGCATCTCGATATGGCGTTGCCCCGGGCCGTGGCAACGCTGGCAGTCGATTCCTTCCGCAATCTGCCCTGGGAATACCGGGTCCATACCGCTGTTATCCGAACCTGTTTCGATTTCGGGATATCCATTGTGACAGAACATGCAAGCATGGTTGACGCGGCGCCGAAATCCCTTGTGATCTGGCCGATCATAGCCCGGGCTCATGCCCCAATGTCCTTCTTTCCGGGAGTACCATCCGAGTGGCAGCTGCAGGAGAGCTCCTTCTGCCGTTCGGTGGAGGTAAGTGCGTCCGTGATTCCCCGATCCCAGAACGAAGTGAATCTGCTTTTCAACCACGTTGACTTCGCGGCCCTCAGCGTCGAGCTGGTGACGTCGCTGGTAGTATGCTCTATCCCGTTGAAGCATCTTGTAATAGCGGTTCGAGGCCTGATGGTGGTAGACCCTCGCGCCGGAAAAGTCCTCGACAGCATTCTCCGGATTGAGTCGGTAGAAGGCTCTCGCCATTCCCGTGTGGCGATAGGTTCGTTGGATCTCGGCGTGGCAACCGCCACACGAGCTGGGATCGAGGTAGCCCGAATCAGAGCCAGCGATTAATAACTTCTTGGATTCCGGTTGCCGCTCTTGAGGGGTGTTTGACGCGGACAAAGCGAGCCAACCAGTCAGAGGCAGCAGCGCGAGGAGGGTTTTCTTCATCGAGGCTCTGCTTTCTCGGCGCAGTGTTCTTAGGAGCCGATTGTTAGGCAGAGACCCGGATCAAGTCAAACCAAGTAGAGTGTCATTACGGTTCGGTCAGAAAGTCGCATGATATCCACCAGTTAGCGATCTAGCCTGTAGGGGTTGCGTCACACAGGCTCGATTCCTCCAGGAAAACCTTTGTGTACGCAACTCTTTCAGGGTTGAAATCCAAAGGGTGGCATCGTTGACCCAGGGTTCGGAAACCCTGGGCTGATAGACCCAATCCCGTTGGGATTGACCTCGCTGGTTTCCTGACCATGCCCACTTCCCTTGCCTGACTCTATCCTTACTTTCGGTTGACTTCTTCAGGTCTCAGTGCTACTTCTGCACTTCGTTGACTCTCGAATAGCTACCACCGATAAAGGAGTAACCCAATGGCTCGATACATAGAAATTGTTCTCGAAAAACGCGATGTTCGCTGTGTTGCCAAGCTGCTGGACGAGCGGGCGCCGCGGACGTGTGATGCCGTGTGGAAGGCTCTCCCGCTGACCGGAGGGGTCTACCACGCCAAGTATGCCAGCAACGAGATCTATGCCCTGGTTTCGGCTTTTGCCGAGGAGGAGCCAGGACCCGAGCACAGGACTATTGTTCCCGCTTGCGGCGACGTCATGTACTTCTATCTTTCACCGGGAGTTGCCCTGCCCAGCGATGCCCGACACCTCATTCGCGACGGTCGAGGAGTCATCGATCTCGCGGTCTTCTATGATTACTACAATCTTTTGCTGTCTCCCCGTGAAGGCCTGGGGCCCGGCAACGTGTTTGCCCGAATCGTCAGGAACATGGAAGCCGTGACCGAGGCGGGTCACAATGTGTGGAGAGAAGGCTTCGCGGGGGAACGGATGACCTATCGTCGATTAGAGGGTGGGGAATTGAAGAAGTGGGGCCTCGATCAGGAGTAGGGTTGTTTAACGAGCCCTTGGGTGCCCCGTTCGACCTCCAGCGGTCTGGGCAAATCCAACATGAAATCGCGGCAGCCGGTTGCACTGGTCACGGGCGCTGGAAGCGGAATTGGGCGAGCCGTTGCCTTCAAGCTGGGAACGGAGGGTGTCCGAGTCGCGATCTGCGACCGGGACCAGGGAAATCTGGAAGAGACGTCTCGAGCGATGGGCGAAGAGGGGATGGCGGTAAGCGCTCATCTCTGCGACGTGAGCCAGCGAGAGCAGGTCGATCAGGTAGTGCAGGTGATACTGGAGCGCTATGAAAAGGTCGACTTCCTGGTCAACAACGCCGGTGTCTCGAAGCGGAATCCGATCGCCGATTCGGGCGACGCGATCTGGCACGAGATCCTGGCGACGAACCTGAACGGTGTCTATTTTTGCACCCAGAGCGCCCTTCTGGGGATGCCGATGGGGGGCCGCATCGTCAACATCGCCTCGATCTCAGGCAAGGTCGGGACGGCTGGCTACACTGCCTACTGTGCTTCCAAGCACGCGGTCATTGGTTTTACACGTGCGCTGGCGCTGGAGGTGGCTTCTCGAAAGATCACGGTGAATGCGGTGTGTCCGGGCTGGGTCGAAACCGGGATGGCCAGAGCGGACATGGAGGAGAGTGCCCGACTGGAGGGTTCCAGCTATCAACAGATCGAGACTGCGGTTCTGAAGGCCATACCCCTGGGTGAATTCATCCCGCCGACAAGGATTGCCGACTTCGTCTATTTCCTGACCTCACCCGGGGCTGCCAGCATTACCGGTCAGGCGCTGAACATCTCCGGCGGTGAAGTAATGCATTGATGCCGAAGCATCTCCGACCGCCAACACCGACAGCAGGAATTCCGAAGAACTACAACATGAGCACCAAAACCGTGATAGTTTTCGCAGCTTTGATGCTGCCACTCACCATCGCACCTCGTTCTTCCTCTCACAACATCACCTGGAAGAGAGGACCGGATATCCCTCTGCCCAGGGGCGGATACTCCGCTGCTGCCTTCCAGGGCGGAGTCCTCGTAGCAGGTGGAGTTTATTGGAAAGCAGGAGAAAAGCTCTGGACCGACAGAGTGGACTTCTACAATCCACACTCTGGCAAGTGGTCGCAGTGGCCTTCGTTGCCTCAGCCCCTGGCTTACGGAGGAACGGTCCGTATCGACGGCACGCTCTACTTGATGGGAGGGGGAAACGGTAACGTTCCCCAGCGAAACGTCTACAAGTTAGTGGATAGGCAGTGGCTAGCGGTGGCAAAAACGCCAGTACCCTTCTTCTTCACATCAGCAGTATCGGTGGGGTCCAGAGTCTATCTCCTAGGTGGAACCCCCGAAATGGACGACTTGTCGAAGGGCACCAACGAAGCCTGGGCGGCGGATGTCCGCGACTGGAAGTGGAAGAGTCTTCCCCCTTTCCCAGGTCCACCGCGGACCATCCAGACTGCGGCAGCAGCCGGCTCTTCGGTCTACCTCTTCGGGGGCGTGACCCAGCGCAAGGGCGGTCCGCTTCAGAATCTGGACGATGCTTACCGTCTCGACACCATCACTGGAAGTTGGACGACCCTAAAGCAAGCTCCTCAGAAAGTCCGGGCCGGGTGGGCAGAGACGGTGGATGCAGATATCTATCTCCTGGGTGGCTATAGCGACCGTTTCCTGGACACGGTCTACCTCTACGATCCGTCCGAGGATGAATACACGCTGGTTTCGAACTTCCAACCAGGACTCGCCGACACCGAGTTTCTCCACCATCAAGGGACCTTCTACGGAATCTCTGGTGAGGACAAGGGTAAGTCGCGTTTCCCTGGGCTCCTGTTGGGCACGTTGACAGGCAAAGACGAGTAAATCGGGCGCGAGATACTGTAGGATCTACTGGTCCCCCATCTCCCATATCTATTGTCAGGGCGTACTCTGAGTGATATAAGAAAGAGTCAAATGGTAAACAGAATGGTTCCCTACCTTTCCCTGGGTTGCTTGATCCTGACTCTACTTACAGTGGGCTGCGAGGAAGCACCTCCGCCGGTGGTTGAGGCTCCGGTTGAGGAAATGCCTGCTAAAGCGAAACCAGGAGACATGGTCCTCGTTCCTGCCGGCGAATTCACCATGGGAACCGATGAGAAGCCTAGGGCTGGAGGGCTTCCCCTGGCCTCTCCGGCCCACCTGGTCAAGATAGAAAAGCCCTACCACATCGACGTGTACGAGGTTACCAATGGTCAGTGGTCCAGGTTTCTGATCGAGAGCAAGTTTCGGCCAGAGGGTGACTGGCGGCGGTATTACACGATTGGTAAGGAAGACTATCCGGTCGCCAATGTGACCTGGGAAGACGCCAAGGCCTACTGCGAACACATCGGTGGACGACTCCCCACGGAGGCTGAATGGGAGAGAGCCGCTCGCGGTCCGGAGAACTCGATGTTTCCCTGGGGGGACAAATATGACCCCAGCAAGTCTAACTGCAACGAGATGGGCTATAAGGACACCGTCGAAGTAGGGCGCTTCGAATCTGATAAGAGTGGGTACGGCGCCTACGACATGATGGGCAACCTGCAGGAGTGGACATCGGAAAAGCTGAAGCCTTACGCGAAGAGCCCGGTCGCACGAGATCGCTCTTTCCGGCTAGGTTACATATCCACCCGAGGAGGCTCCTATGCAATGAGGGGCTCCAGCATGCCCCTCTACACCCGAGCCGCCTTCCTACCCAAGTCTCAGTACGGCATCGGCTTCCGCTGCGTCAAGGATGTCGAAGAGGAGGGGGAAGCGTCCGAGGAGAAGTCCAAGTCAGGAACCTGAGCCGATCGGCTTCACGTTTTGGCGATAGCGAGGTGATCCGGCCCAGAATCGCGTCAACACCCCCATTACCGTCCTGCCATCGCCCAGGCAAACTTGACAAGCCGAGGCCCATTCTTTACCATTCCACTCAGTCGGTGACGCGGGGTGGAGCAGTCTGGTAGCTCGTTGGGCTCATAACCCAAAGGTCGCGGGTTCAAATCCCGCCCCCGCTACCAAATCCAACGTACAGGTGGCCACCGGTAGGTGGCCTTTTTTGTTGGGTTTGCGGGGATGAGCCATTGTTCATTGTTGCTCTAGTTTTGGGTCTCGGGAATCTCCTGAACTGGCTTGTACCACATTTCTACCACAGAACTTCCCAAGGCCTGCTGAAGCACTGAGGCCGTTCTCTCCAGATCGTCGTCCGGAACATGGGTGTAGACAGCACCCGTCGTGGCGATGTTCGCATGGCGGAGTTGCTTCTGAGCAAGCTTCAGGCTTCCCGTTTGGCTGTGGATAATGGACCCGGGGTTTCCTCGGCCCGGTACACCTCCCCCATCCCACCTTCACCCAGCTTGGCAGTGATCCTGTAATGACTAATGCTTTGGCCTAGCAACGCGGATCTCCAGACTAGAGGGGAACCAATCTAGCAGATACTAGATCTTTGGGTCTGGAAGGGCAATTATAGAATCACCCCATGGTCCGCGAATACGACCCTTTCAGAGAGCGATTCGAGGAGTACATCCTGGAGCTTACGGCCAACCATCCCTCCCTGGTTCCCATGATTATGGATGGTCAGGGTAAAGCCCGCTTCCGCCTCGCTTGCAAGGAGACGTTAGACGGCACGGACTGGTCGTCCTGGCTCGACCAGGCCGCTTTGGATGGGCCTGATAGCGTGCTGATCGACGAGGAAATCTCTACCTGTCTGAAGGAGCTAGGATATCCAGGGCAACTCTCTTACAAGAGGGTTCCAGTCCCAGCCGATTCTCTTCCAGAGGATGAAGCCCTGCCGCCTGGCTTCGAGGAGCTGCTTCAGATTGTCAAAGCAGCAGCGGCGGCCACACCCTTGGACTTCATGCGGCTGGTCTTGGCCTCCTCTCAGGGTGAGGTGCAGTTCATCGAGGTGATCGAGGGACCTGAATTCCGCAGGGAACTAGAGACGGCTTTCCGCGAGGACTTCCAGGTTCTGGGAATGCTGGGTTGGGAGGTTCTTGACAAGACGGTGCAGGCGAAGAACCTGCTGTTCCCCTGGCACAAGGACAACGAGGCACTGCGTCAACTGTTCGCTCGGCTCTGTGACGAAGGGGTTGAGAGCGTCGAAGGAGAATTAGAGCGGCGGAGTATAGACTAGCCAGGAGCGAGGTCCCATGATGGCGCTGAGGCCAACCAGTGGCAATGGCGATTCCCTTGGAAGAGGAGGATGGAGAATGAGGACAGGACTGATCTCCGCCTGCCTGGTTTCTGTGTTCCTATCCGTGGCACCGGAGAATGCCTTGGCAGAGCAGCCCAGCTCCCAGGGGACCCTGGACATCGGCTCCCGGCTGGAGCTGTTTGTCGACGACTTCCTGATCGATCGTCTGGTGGGAGCACGCCTCGCCTTGGGGCACCCCCAGCCAGCGGGAATCGTCCTGAAGGCCGATCGGCCCTGGGAAGGCTCCTTCAACTCGGGTTACGAGGTGATCCGCGACGGGGACGTCTATCGCCTATTCTACCGAGGATGGGCCGAGGGTAAAAATGGCGTTCTCTGCTACGCCGAGAGCCGGGACGGCATCCACTGGGAGAAACCCAACCTGGGGTTGGTGGAGGTCGGGGGCACGCGGGAGAACAACGTCGTGGCCTTGGTCGACGGAACCGGTCGTCGTGCACTCCGCCACCTCTACCCCTTCATCGACTCCCGGCCCGGTGTCCCTCCCTCCGAGCGCGTGAAGGGGATCCGTGCCATCCTCCAATCCAAAGATCCCTTCCTCATGCACGTCTATCTGTACGGTTCCAGGGACTGGTTCCAGTGGAGGCTGCTGCGCAAGGAGCCCATCATCGTGAGCAGGATCCCCAACGCCTTCGATTCCTCCAACTTCGTGTTCTGGTCCGAAGTGGAAGGAGTCTACGTCTGTTACTTCCGCTACATGGCCGGGCGGTCCACCGGCTCTTCGTCGGCAGGCATCCGATCCATCCAGCGAGCTACCTCCCGGGACCTGATCGACTGGTCCGAGCCGAGGCCGATGACCTTCAGTGATACAGAGACGGTTACTCCCTCTGATCATCTGTACACCAACAATACGCAGCCGTACTTCCGAGCCCCCCAGATCTATGTGGGTCTGGCCGCTCGTTTCATGAAGGGCCGACGAGTCGTCACCGCTGCCCAGCTGGCCGGGATGCAGGTGGCCTCACAGGGCGGGCACGTCTACTACGAGGACTGCTCCGACGGGGTACTGTTGACAACGCGGCCGGGGACAACCCGGTTCGACCGGACCTTCTTGGAGGCCCTGGTGCGGCCGGGACGGGGACCCGAGAACTGGGTTTCCCGAACCAACTATCCCCTCAGGAGAGTCGTGCAGACTGGCCCTGGGGAGATGTCATTCTTCGTCAGTCGCCACTATGCCCAACCCTCGTGGCACATCGAGCGCTTGACCTTGCGTTTGGATGGATTCAGCTCCGTTCGAGCTCCCTACGAAGGGGGCGAGATCCTGACCAGACCGTTGGTGTTCTCGGGCAACCAGCTGGAGATCAACTATGCCACGAGTGCTGCCGGAGGGCTCAGAGTGGAGATCCAGGATGAGAAAGGACAACCGGTGGAGGGTTTCTCGCTAGAGGAGTGTCCCGAGATCATCGGAGATGAGATCAGCCGGATCGTCTCGTGGAAAGGGGGCAGTGATGTGGGGAGCCTGGCAGGGAAGCCGGTCCGCCTGCGCTTCGTGATGAAGGATGCGGATCTCTACTCGCTGAGGTTCAGGTAGAAGCAGAGCCGACAACTCGTCCGGGTCCCTTGCTCTCGTCGCAGTGCGGAGCCTACCTTCTCCATGCCAGAGAAAGTGCCCAGACAGACAAGCAGGCGGGAAACACCGCACCAGCCCATGAGGCCCACCTGGGAATGGACCAAGGCCCCAGCGCAAAGTCCCAATCTTTGATCAGGCGTAGGAAGTGGAGGATTGCCACCGCCCCGAAGATCAGAGCGGAGGTGATGAGATAGGTGCGATGCATCTCAATTCTCGGTGGGCACCAAGCGCTTGAGTTCCTCGAACCAGTTGAGGATGACGTGGATGGGTTCAGACTTCCCTTTCACCGGTTCAATGAGCAGGAATCTCTGGCCGTCGCTTGTGACGCAGTATTGATCGAGATAGGGACTCAAATTCGAGAAACTGGCGACGTTCGACGTAACACCTGTCTGAAAGAGAACCTTGGGAATGCCTTTCTCTAAAGTGGAACCTGCCTTTACGTCCACGGACACGAGCTTTGCATCAGAACCAACCAAGTACAAAAAGGATAACGCCCTATTTGTACCTGGTTGTAGATAAGTGTATGGAATTCAAGAGGTTCGAAAAGGAAAGTGGAGGC
This sequence comes from Acidobacteriota bacterium, assembly GCA_965218775.1. Classification (GTDB taxonomy): domain Bacteria; phylum Acidobacteriota; class UBA6911; order RPQK01; family JAJDTT01; genus CAUZIZ01. The sequence continues at coordinate 1,456,255 of CBDCLS010000004.1, forward strand.
GGCGACCGGACTCGAACCGGTGAATGGAGGTTTTGCAGACCTCTCCCTTAGCCACTTGGGTACGCCGCCACTGCGAGCCATTATAGATAAGTCCAACTCTCAAACTCAAACGCCTGGTTTGTCCTCTGGATCTTGCTGCCTCGGCACTCAAAGGCCTTGCGACACGGTCTTGCCAGTTAGGGCCCCGACTTCCCGCGGCTCCAGGGCAGCCCTTTTTTTCGCAAGAGATAGGCGGAACCAATACCTTCTCCCTTCAGATATCTTAAATACCGCTTTCATTTATCGGCTCTAGGGATTCTTCGGGTGGAAACTTCGGGCGGGGCTACTGGCAGAGATCTTGCGGTTGTCCGGCTCTGGCTTCGTAATACTGCCAGTCCACCTGTTCGCGACATTGGCTGTGGCTGTTTCGGGTACTGCTCACTGCTCACTTCATCACTGCTCACTATTCAAAGTTTCAGGTTAGTGTCCCCCCAGCGGTGCTGCCCCATTCGAGAACGAAACTTTGGCAGCAACAGACGGCAGTGATTGCCCGAATCCTTCGAAATTCGCTTGTTCGATATTCTGCGGTTTAGCGTTTATCGGTTGCCTTCTCCAGAGCCAAGGAAAAAGGCTAAATCACAAACCGTAGAACACCGAACCTGCGAACGCCGAACCGTCTTCCTTAGCCTTCGAAATTCGCTGGTTCGATATTCTGCGGTTCAGCATTCATCGGTTGCCTCCTCCAGAACCAAGGGAAAAGGCTAAATCACAAACCGCAGAACACCGAACATGCGAACTCCAAAGTCGGGCGCAGCGGTGAAGTTTCAGGTCAGCACGCCGATCAGTCACGCCGGTAATATCTACCTTAGAACTCGGCTTTTGGGCTGCCCAGAGCCTTTGACTCTCAGACCGGCCGTCAGTAGAATCACGGGTCGGTGACTGCGATTCTGGGTATCTCAGCCTTCTATCATGACTCTGCTGCGGCCCTGGTGGTGGACGGTAAAATCGCCGCTGCCGCTCAGGAAGAGCGCTTCACCCGCAAGAAGCACGATCCGGACTTTCCCATCCACGCCATCGACTACTGCCTGGAGGAGGCCGGTCTCACTCCGGAGGCAATCGATTACGTTGGATTCTACGACAAGCCATTCCTCAAATTTGAGCGCCTGCTGGAAACCTATCTGAGCTTTGCTCCCTCCGGATTCCGCTCTTTCACCCATGCCATGCCGCTCTGGCTCAGACAGAAGCTGCGACTCCCTCGGGAAATGAACCAGGGGCTCAAGCAGGGATACCGAAAACGCTATGTCTTCTGCGAACACCACGAATCCCACGCCGCCAGCGCCTTCTTCCCTTCTCCCTTCGAGGAGGCAGCCATCCTTACACTGGACGGCGTTGGAGAATGGGCCACGACCACCCTGGGCAGCGGCCGCGGGAACCGGATCGAGCTGAGTCATGAACTGCATTTCCCGCACTCCCTGGGACTGCTCTACTCGGCCTTCACCTACTTTACGGGCTTCAGGGTGAACAGCGGAGAGTACAAGCTCATGGGACTCGCTCCCTACGGTGAACCCAAGTACGTAGATCTGATCCTGGAACGGCTGTTGGATCTCAAAGAAGACGGTTCCTTCCGGATGGATCTCTCCTACTTCAACTACTGCCAGGGCCTGACCATGACCTCGAAGAAGTTCGATCGGCTGTTTGGCAGGCCACCCCGTCAACCCGAGACTCCTTTGACCGAGAGCGATATGGATCTGGCCGCATCGATCCAGAAGGTGACCGAAGAAATCATGCTGCGCTCGGCCTCGCATCTACATGAGTTGACAGGCCTGAAGAATCTCTGTCTGGCGGGAGGAGTGGCACTCAACTGCGTCGGCAACGGAAGAATCCAGCGCGAAGGTCCATTCGACGACGTCTGGATCCAGCCGGCTGCCGGCGATGCGGGTGGGGCCCTGGGGGTCGCCCTGCTTATTTGGCATCAGTTGCTGGACCAACCCCGTGAAGTCAACCAGCCGGACAGCCAGATGGGTTCACTGCTAGGTCCGCGCTTCGGAGACGAGCAAATTCGCCAGGCTCTATCTGAGGCAGCAGCCGTCTACCACCACTTCGCTGACGAAGATGAGCTCTGTAGCCAGGTGGCCGACCTGCTGGACTCCCAGCAAGTCGTTGGCTGGATGCAGGGACGAATGGAGTTTGGCCCTCGCGCCCTTGGCTCCCGCAGCATCATCGGAGATCCTCGTGACCAGGAGATGCAGACCGTCATGAACGTCAAGATCAAATTCCGGGAGTCTTTTCGACCTTTCGCTCCCTCGGTACTGGAAGAGAAGGCCACCGCTCACTTTGAAATGAAGAGGGAGCAGCCAAGCCCCTACATGCTGTTGGTAGCACCTGTGCAGCCCTCGCAGCGGCTGCAGCCAGACGACGATGCCACCCAGCTCAAAGGGCTACAGAAGTTGAGGGGCACGCGCTCCCAGCTTCCCGCCATTACCCACGTCGACTACTCGGCCCGAGTCCAGACCGTGGACGAAAGCCGAAACCCGCGCTATCACAGGCTGATTCGGGCCTTCGAGCAGAAGACAGGTTGTCCGGTCATCATCAATACCAGCTTCAACGTCCGGGGAGAGCCGATCGTTTGCACTCCGGCCGAGGCTTACCACTGTTTCATGGGAACCCACATGGACGTTCTGGTCGTCGGCAACTTCCTGCTGTATAAGAAGGAGCAGCCGAAATCGGAGCTCGTCCCAACGGAAAGCTACATCTCCCAGTTCGAGATGGACTGATCAGGTCGGGAAAGTGGCCATCATCGAGATCAATAAGAACCCAAACCGAAAAGACCTCCTGGTTTTCGGATTCCTGCTCGGCCTGTTTACGATCCTGGTGGGACTTCTGGCACACTTCCAGTGGCAGGCCCCTGCGGCTGCACGGATGATCTGGCTGGTAGGCGCGGGCTTGACCGTTCTCTATTTCGCCTTGCCGCCACTGCGGCGCCCTCTCTTCCTGGGGTGGATCTATGCTACCTTTCCCATTGGATGGACGATCTCACATCTTCTGATGGCGATCATCTATTATGGAGTCCTGACCCCGATTGGCCTGGTGCTGCGACTATGTGGGAAGGATCCGATCGAGAAAGACATTGATTCCGGGCGCTCTTCCTACTGGGTGGAGCACCCAACCAAGATCGATGCAAGGCGCTATTTTCGCCAGTTCTGAGTCAGCCTCATTTCAGAAGGAAGAGCAATGAGTGAGACCGAGAGCCACGACACCGAGCCGGACAGTTTCAGCCGACAGGCAGAGGAGAGCTCGCCGGGGATCATGAGAGAGTTCCTCGACTTTCTGATGGAAAACAAGAAGTGGTGGCTTGCCCCCATCATCATCGTGTTGCTGTTGATGGGAGTCCTGATCCTGCTGGGAGGCAGCGCCGCAGCTCCGTTTATCTACACCTTGTTCTAGAGGACCTTGGTGGAGAGAAAGTTCACAAACTGGTCAAGTTTGCGAAGAAGCTTCCCTTGCCCTTGCCCGTCAGTATCCCCACAATCGTCGCGCCTGGCTGAGAAAGATGAAGTCGGGCACGGGCACGGGCAAGGGCAAGGGTAGGAGGAGGACTCAACACAGACAAATGTTCTCGGCTATTGTGACTACCAACTGTACACCTTCAGTGACTCGGACCGGAGTAGAAGAAGGCAACTGGAAACACCAGTTCGAAGGGGGATCCGCCGCCGTGGCGATAACGGGGAGTACGGTGCTTCTCCTGCTTCACGAAGGCAGGGTTCTCGACGAAGCCATGGTCGGAGAAGACGATCAGCAAGGTTCGACGGGGGAGCTTGTCCAAGAACGCCAATATCTGAGGAAGAAGCTGATCGATGATCTCCGAGTGGAGAAAATAAGGGCTCTCCCGGCTGTGGTGAATCTTCTCGTCGATCCAATCCAACTTGTAGGTCAGATTATCCCGGCCGCTGCCCTGAAATGAGAATCCCTTCTGGATTCTTTGCTGGGGATGAAGACCACCGGCTGCCAGCCATTGCTTGACCTGCTCTAGCGTGTTCGAGGGCTTATGGGCATAGGCGACTCTTGTCTCGACCAGCCGGACATGTGGAGGCATCCGACGCTCCATTTGCCGGCACAGCAGCTGCCAGAGGGGCCAGGCAAGTGCGTCGATGAAGACGAACCGGACCGACTCGCCACCCAGGCTGGAAAGCAGCTGATTACTCTGATCTCTCACAATGCTATCGGCCCGAGGGAGCTTTCCCTCCGACTCCTGGATCCGGAGAGCATAGTCGTCACAGAATTGATCGAGGAGTTTGCGGCTTCGATTCTCCACCGAGACCAGATCCACCGCATCCAACCACTCGAGCTGGGTAAGGTGGACTCGAAGGCGATCCAGCATGAAAGGAATCTCAGCAACGGCCTGGGTGAAGAGCTTTTCCAGGGAAGCGAGGGATGGTCCGTGGTGGGTATGCTGTTTCCGCGCCTCTTGGACCCGGTGTTCCGTCTGGCGAACCCACAGCAGGCTGCTCAATAGCTCGTGATAGTGCTCCTTTTCCTGAGAAACCCGCTGCGAGCAAAGCGGAGTCCATTCTCCCTGTAGCACTTTAGCGACCTTCCGAAGGCTTCTGGAATCCGCATGAACCAACTTCCTGAGCAGTCTCCCGGCGCCGTGATGAACTGGGGGCAGGAACGCACTTTCACGGGCTACCAATTGGGCTAGCTGGGAGGCCGAGTCGGTCAGCAGGCCCAGTGAGTTAAGGGTAGATTCTCCCAGGTGGTCCTCAAACTCGCCCTTGAAGTCGAAAAGCCAATCGTCGTCTCGCTCCAGAAGCACGGTTGCCAGCTCTGCATAGGAGGACAATGTCGCGCTTCGCGGGAGCAGGGCCAACTGCTGGCGGGCTTCGTCGGGATCGATACCATGACGGACTACCAGCTCACTAGCCAATAGCCGGAAAACGAACTCTTCCCTGGTGAGTCGATCCAGATCCTGAGCCAACTCGGGGGAGGAAGTCGGAAGCAAGGATTGGAGCAGAACGCGGGCTCCGGATCCTCGCTCCTGCGGCTCATTCATCAGGCGAATGGGCTGGTTCGGATCCGAAAGACCCTCTTCAAGCCAGCCATCGAACTCCGATACCAGACTGCTGCGAGTCCTGGGTTGGGTCCCTATCTTCTGGCGAAAAGTGGAAAGATACTTGACTTCGAAAGGCTTTCGGTTCGGTTCGAAGGCATCCAGAATCCGCATGAAATCGGCACTCAGATACTCCTCCATCGCCATAAGCTCGTCCAGGGTGCCCACCGATTTCAGACGCCGGCAGGACGCCAGTGAGCGCGCCTCCACACTACTGGACGAATCGCCCTTCTTGACCAGGTAGAATTCGAAACGGTCCAGCAGCTCGCGAAAGCGCGGGTGCTGCACCTGGATGATGAACTGCTTGAGCTGATTCTCAGTCTCTTCCCTGACTCGGTGTACGCGCTCCGTCTGAGGACGCTGTCCCAGCCGGAAGCCGCAGCCGCAAAGGGGACGCTGCTGCAATTCCTCCCAGATCGACCGGCTGCAGCGTTGGCCCAGGATCCTGGAAAGTTCTTCCCTGAGAACGCCAGACGACTTCTCGGGGACAAAGGCGGAGAGCTTTTCCAGTCGAGCCAGTAGGCCCAGTTGGTCGCCCAGCTCCGACCCCTGGAGACGCAGTTGATCCGGTGACTCTTGAAAGGAGGTGTGCTGCTTTTGGTAATCAACTATATAGGATTGGTGCCAGGTCTCGAACTCGGCCTGCAGCGCCCGGAAGCGGGCGGGATCCCAGCATGGGGCCCAGCCCTGGAGCTGGTCGGATAGCCCTTGCCGTCCTTCGGAGAGAACCTCATAGGTGGCTTCTGTCGGGATCGACCTGGCCGCCTCCTCCAGGTAGTTCCCCATGAAGACGAAACCGGCGAAAGAATCGGTAAAAAAGGAATGAGAGTGGGCAACGGCCAGGGCAGCAGAGTTGAACTCCTCAATGTTTTCGGTTCCCTCTACCAGTGTCTCAAGTCCTTGAATGGGAGGATGGCTGCGGCGAAGGGAATCGAGAAAACTCTCGATCGGCACCAGGGTTTCCCCCAGAGGTCGCCGATCCAACAAATCGTAGACACGGTAGTCCCGATACCGATTGAGCAGATGCTTCAGCTCGGCCAGCTTTCGCGCAGTGTCTTCTTGGAAGCTTCGCAGGACCTCCCAGAGTTGCTGGCACTCGCTGTACGACAAAGAGGTCTTCCGTAGATTCGCGGGTGTAGCATCGAGGCGACTGAGTCGGGAAGCCGCGGCTGTAGAGATGGTCTCTCCAACTGTCAGCTTCTCGATCTTGAGCAACTCTCCAGGATTCAGCTGGTTGAGCGGCATCTTGCGTCCACGTTGGAACCCCACGAGGAAGCCGCCAAACAGAGCGGCCAGCAGGAACGCCGTAAATTGACTCTCGCTCATGCCGAATTCGGAATCGGCCAGGGCCTGCTGGGCACGCCTGGCAGAGCAGGAATCTTCCTGCGCCACCACTCCCAAGAGAAGTCTCAGCGGCTCGGACTCATCAGCGTTTCTGGCAAAGAGATAGTCCCCCCGGCGCCGTCTCAAGATCCCGGTCGGAACCAGGAAACCGTCCAGGACCGTTCTGCCCCAACCCAGCCGGTCGAAATCTTCACGAGACATAGAGCGGAAGTATTCGACTACTTCAGCTAGAGCTCCCTGGGGATAGTAATCTTGTAGGGGCGCAATCAGGTAGTGTTTGGGAAAATGGACTTCCAGCAGTTGAGCGGCCGCTTTCTGCAGCACTTCCTGGTGACTGGCGCATCTCAGAGCTTCGAAGCGATACAGTTCCTCTCCCCCCCGTCCCTGGAGCCGGCTGTTCTCGAAGGAACGCTGATAAATGTCCTGGGCCAGCAGCAGCTCGTCCTCGATCAGAGTACTGAGACGGTCCAGGATACGCCCACCCTGAGTGGAGTCGTCTTCCTCATATTCCCGACGCAGTTCCACCAGCGCCAGCATCTGAAGACAGCGATCCAAGTCGGTAACTGCGGCAGGCTGGAGGATACCCAGGTTCGGACCGGGGATTTCTTGAGAAGCGGACAAGGCTTCCTCGCCTTGTCCCGGAAGCAGTGCAAGAAGCACAAAGTCTGGACTTGTCGATCCGACCCCGGCTTCTTGCGCCGGAGTTCCGTCACCAGCTGGGACGGAGAGCGTGCCGTTTCGCCGGGTGTTCTGCCAGTCTACGGTCATCGCTTCGCAATAACCCAGTCTGAGCCCCCGAAAAAAGGGCAGATCAGAGACCAGATGGACGAACAATCTGGAAACGACCTGTCCACCTAGAGACTTGAGAATCTCCCGCTTGTAGTCGAGCTTCTTGTCAACAATCGAATGAACGTTGGCATCGAGCTGGAGCTTATAGGTCTGCCGAAATGGGTCCGCCGCCGCCTCAGGAGCCTCCAGAGCCACCACAAACCCACCTCTCTTGCAGAGGAGATCCGCCATATCAGAGGTGTACCGATAGTTCACTTCGGGGTCGAGATCGGTGACCGGATCGAGGAGCATTTCGGTGAGCTGTCGCACCGTAAAGGGCCGACGAACCGGAGAGATTTCCTGCAGGATCAAGAGCTTCAAGAGACGCAAGGCAAAGATGCGATCCTCAGCTTCCTCCATGATGCTCTCCATCTCTCTGACATGGTGAGCGTAGACGGTCTCGACGTAGGGGAGGGTTTCGATAGTGCTCTTGATGCGATCGAGGAAATGGTCGAAAATCCGGTCGGGGAATACCAGCGTTTCATAGGGACTCTCCAAAATGCCCGAAATGCCTCGGTCGGGATCCCCCTTGATCTGATAGTGGATAAAGTCGACTATCCCCCTCGTCTTGGAGAAGAGTGGTTTGAGATCCTCCAACAGCTGGACGCAGTCTGGGTGCACCGGGTAGAGAGAGCAGAACTCTTCCTGGGAAACAGACCACTCGGGAAAAGACCGCTTGAGTTTCAGAAAAAACTCCCGGAGTGGGTCAGAAGCCTCCGACCTCTTCTGGATCAGGAGCTTGCTGGCCAGGGATTTGACGTGTGCGGCAGTCAATACGATTCGAATCGGGTAGCGATCTTTGATCTTGTTGAAGAGCTCCTGGTGAATCTCGCCTGTCTCCTCCAGATACTCCTGAACCGCGGCGACCAACCATAGAGGCCGATGCTCCGACGTCTCGCCCAGGAACTGCAGATACCGTATGTCCTCGTTGAAGTGACGCAGCGAAGGCTTCGAGCGCAGGAATTCACTTAGCTCATCCAGAAGAACGATCAGCCCATCGTAGCGCTCCCCCTGCAAAAGTTTGAAGACCTCATCAAAAAAGCCCTTGCGGGTATCAGGATCTGGCCTCCCCAGCGCCCCTGGCACAGCCTCTTGACGATCAGATTGGCCCAAGCTCGGAAAGGCGCTTCGCAGACTCTCCGTTACGATGTCTTCCAGATAACGACTGCTCCGATATTCGATCAGGGAGACCGGCAACACGGCGGGCCGGCACGATTGAAGCCGTTCCAGTGGTAGTGCAGACAACGAGTCCTCTTCCGCCAAACGCTCGAGAAAGGAGTCCAAGAAGTCCGCATCCGAGAAGATCAGATTGAGATAAGCCAGGAAATGGGATTTGCCGGAGCCGAAATGACCCTTGAGAAAAGAACCGCATCCCTGCCCGCGCAAGATGTGCTGGAGAATCACCCGAAGCCCGAAGGAGACTTCATCGGTCAGGACGAAGTTTCGAACCAGTCTGGAGCGTTCTTCCGGATCTTCTGCGTCCCGAAGTTGAATAACGGTCTTGATGGAGGGAAGAGAGACTAGATCTTTAACTTGCACGGGGTGAATGCTTCGGTCCTGCCGCCAATAGTTTTCGAGCCACTCCGAAAAGAAAGTGGTTGGCCGATTTCTGGCGTGCCAGGCCAAACAAAAAATCAGCCAGTTCCTGAGTCCGTCCAAGACGCCTTCCGGCCGCCAACAAGCAGGACCGGAGGTACGGATCCTGAGGGCGCCGCTCGAATTGCTGGCGAAGCAGAGGATAGGCCTCTTCGTAGATCTCTGCCTTGTAGTAGGCAAAGGCCAAGGATCGTTCGAAGAAGTCACGATCCTCCCCCGAAGCCAGGCCAACCAGCTCACGGTAGATCTCGGCGGCTTCGCCATACCGCCCCTCAGCCTTCAGCTGGTCAGCCTTGACCCTGAGTAGGGCAGAGTCCCGACGACTTGAAGGCAGGCGCAGCATCCGATCCAGTTCCTTTCTGACCGTCTTCCCATCCTTCTTTGTGGCCTTGAGCTTCAGCAGACGAGCTTTGGCGAAGTCATTGTCAGGTTTCAGCTGGAGAATCTCTTCGTAACAGGACATGGCTTCCGCTACCCGGCCTATCCCCTCGTAGGCGCGCGCCAAGGCGCTCAGAGTGTAGGCATCCGGGTGGTGACCCCGGCCCAGCTGTCCCAAGAGAGCCAGGGCCTGCTCATGTCTCCCCAGACCTAGCAGACAATCGGCCTGGCGCTTGAGGAAGAACGGAGAGCCCTTGAGGGAAAAGGCGATACGAAAGGATTCCAGAGCACCTTCGTACTCCTTGCGCGCCAGTTGCGTCGTGCCCTTGAAGGCATGGAAATCGGGCAGGCTCTGGGCCCGATCTTCGAGCTGATTCAACAACTCCTGAGCTTCCTGGCGCCTCCCCAGGTTCCAGCGCGCCTCTGCCAGCAGCACCTGGAACCGAAGATTCGAAGGGTGCCGATCCAAAGCAACCCGAACCTCCTCCTCCATCCCTTGATAGGAGCGTTGTCGCTTGAATTCGTAGATCCGAGATAGGAGAATCCGTATCTCGCTGGACTGCCAACTCACAACCGGACCCATTATAGCTGATCCGGATCGCCGATCATCCTCGCTACTTGCCCAGGCTTGACCCGGACCGGCTTTTTCTCTAGCTTTGTGTCCTGTGACTGTAAGCTCAGATCCTTTGCCAACTGAATCTAGGGATGACAACCTGATCCGTCACGACTGGACAGACGAGGAGATCCGCGCCATCTACGATCTTTCTTTGCCGGACCAGCTCTTTCGGGCCCAACAGGTTCACCGGTGCTTCCACGACCCCCAGAAGGTGCAGTTGTGCACGCTGCTCAGCATCAAGACGGGAGGGTGTCCTGAAGACTGTTCTTACTGTCCCCAAAGCGCTCACTACGATACCTCTGTCGCCTCGGAACGGCTGCTCGATGTGGAACATGTCGTGGGAATGGCTCGAAGGGCGCGAGAGAATGGATCGACCCGGTTCTGCATGGGCGCCGCCTGGCGGGAGGTTCGACACGGCTCCGAGTTTGAGCAGGTACTCCAGATGGTCCGCCGGGTGAGTGACCTGGGGCTGGAGGTGTGCTGCACGCTTGGGATGCTGCAACCAGGACAGGCCGAGCGCCTGGCGGAAGCCGGACTGACCGCCTATAACCATAATCTGGACACCGGTCCGGACTACTACTCCGAAATCATCACGACCCGTACCTTCGAAGATCGGCTGCGGACGATTGAGAGCGTTCGTAAGGCAGGTATCAGCGTTTGCTGCGGAGGGATCCTGGGTATGGGAGAAAGTCTGGCGGACCGGATGGCCCTGGTACGCGTCCTGGCAGGCTTCGAACCCCACCCGGAAAGCGTTCCCGTCAATACTCTGGTACGGGTCGAGGGAACGCCACTGGAAGACGAGTCAGCGGTCGATTCGCTGGATCTCGTCAGAATGATCGCCACCACCCGCATCGTCCTGCCGCAGAGCCGGGTCCGTCTCAGCGCCGGCCGCACCGAGATGTCCATCGAGACCCAGGCCCTTTGCTTTATTGCGGGAGCTAATTCCATTTTCTGCGGCGAGAAACTGCTGACCACTCCGAATCCGGATCAGGATCAGGACCAGGTCCTGTTGGGAAAACTCGGTCTCTCTCCGGTTGCAATGTCATGAGCTCCCTTCTCCCGGAAGTGGAGAGCCTCCTGGAAGATCTCCGGCTCCAGGATCAGTACCGTCAACTCGCGGTTGCATCCGGCCTGGATTTTTCCTCCAACGACTATCTGGGGCTGTCCCAAGACCCCTCTTTCAGGGCAGCCATCCTGGATAGGGTGAGTCGCTGCACAGCCTTGACTTCCCCTTCATCGCGTCTCTTGGCTGGTACTACTCCGTCCCACCTGGAGCTTGAAGAAAGGCTGAGTCAGCTCAAGGGAAGCGAGGCCGCGTTGGTCTTCCCCAGCGGATACCAGGCCAACGTCGGATTGCTGAGCACCCTGATCAAGCCAGGAGATCGAGTCCTGTCAGATAGGCAGAACCACGCCAGCATCATCGACGGGCTGCGCTTGAGCCGCTGCCAGAAAGTAATCTTCCCCCATTTGGACACTGGGGCGATCTCTGAAGCGCTTTCGATCCCGCACCCCCAAGGACGGACCTTCCTGGTTACCGAATCGCTCTTCAGCATGGATGGTGATATCGCTCCACTTGATGAGTACGCACGGATGACCGAGCGCTGGGGAGCTGACCTGATCGTAGACGATTCACATGCCCTGGGTGTCTTTGGGAAGGATCGGGGCTCGGGCCTGACCGAACACTTTGGCATCGAGGGGCGCACCGCAGCCGTCGTTTCGACATTCGGTAAGGCCTTGGGGCTTTATGGCGCTTTTGTGGCCGCTCCCAGGCCGATCGTCGAGTACCTCGTCAATACCTGTCGTTCCTTCATCTTCACCACTGCGGTCTCTCCGCTGATGCTGTCGGCCATCCAAGCGGGCCTCGACATTCTGGAGCGAGAGCCACAGCGGCGGGAGCGTGTTCGTTCGCTTGCCAACCGCCTCCGCGAGCAACTACGGGGCCACGGACTCGACACACTCAACAGCGGGGGACCGATCGTCCCAGTCATAGTGGGGCGGAATCAGGAAGCGGTTGCCGCTGCCCGAAGGCTGCAAGATCAGGGTCTTGACGTACGCGCAATCCGCCCTCCAACAGTGGCTCCCGGCACCTCCCGACTGCGGATCTCGGTGCATGCCAACCACAGGGACGAAGACATCGATCGACTGGCGGCAGCCGTAATCGAGGCAGTACGTCCGATTCTTGCAGGGAGCAAATAGCCGGCTTTCCACTCGGGCTCTTCGGAGGGATAAGTGTCTCTGATCGTCATCGGAACCGGAACCGAGATAGGAAAGACCATCACTTGTGCGCTCCTGCTCACCCGCTACAGCGGTCACTGTAGTCCAGCCTACTGGAAGCCCATCGCAACCGGATCTGCAGAGGGAAAGGATACAGACGTGATCCGCGAACTCTGCGGGGACTCGGTGAAAGTACTGAAGGAGCGCTATCTCTTCGATCCGCCCGTCTCGCCTCACCTGGCCGCGCGACAGGCCGACAAGGTAATCAGTCCCGAGGAGATACTCCAATCTGTGCGGATCCACGGGCGAGCACATCGAGACCGAGCTCTGGTGATCGAGGGCATCGGGGGACTACTGGTCCCTCTCACCGATGAGGGCTACCTCCTCGCCGACCTGCTCCAGGAAATGGGACTGCCCTGCCTGCTGGTTGCATCCAGCGCCCTGGGAACCATCAACCACACCCTCTTGACCTTGGAAGCCCTACGTCTACGCCAGCTGCCTTTGGCAGGCGTTATCCTGAATGGGCTCCCCAACCAGGAGAATCGCCGGGCGATTGAGAAATTTGGTGAGGTAGAGGTGGTTTTGGAGGTAGAGCCGATGGGAACACCCACACCAGAGCGAGTAACCGAGGCCTCGAAGCGGTTTGACCCGGAGGGGGTCCTGCGACGATTTCTTGAAAGCTGAGGTGGAAAGGATTCCCGGAAACAGTGCAGAACTGCCACCCAGACACTTCGACGTTCGCATGTTCGGTGTTCTGCGGTTTGTGCTTTAGCCTTTTTCCTTCCTCTGGAGAAGGCAACCGATAAATGCTAAACCGCAGAATATCGAACAAGCGAATTTCGAAGGCCGGAAAGAACGACGGGACACCCCATGTCTTTCTGAAGTCAACGAGGCGCGACCCTTTTGCGGTACCCTCTTGACGGTTGGAAACCGTGAGCAAGAAGGAAGACAACTTCCCCTCAGAACTGATCGCGGAAGATCTGCGCTGCGTCTGGCACCCCTACACTCAAATGCTCACCGCGCCGCCGCCGATCCCGGTGGAGCGAGCCGAAGGGGTGTACCTCTATACCGCGGACGGAAAGCGGATTCTCGACGGAATTTCCTCATGGTGGGTAAACATCCACGGGCACAATCACCCTCGACTCAATCAGGCACTCGAACAACAGGCCTCGCAGTTCTCGCACGTGATGTTCGGGGGATTCACTCACCGGCCGGCGGTCCAGTTGGCAGCCGAGCTGATAAATCGAACTCCGCCCAATCTCGATCGCGTCTTCTTCTCCGACAATGGCTCCACGGCGATCGAGATTGCCCTGAAGATGTCCTTCCACTACTGGAAGAACCGCGGCGAACCCGAGCGGGACCTCTTCCTGGCGCTGGAGCATGCCTATCACGGCGATACCTTCGGCGCGATGTCGGTGGGAGGCGTGAAGGCCTTTCACTCCAATTACGACCGGCTGCTTTTCGAGGTTCGACGTGCCCACGCACCCTACTGCTTCTCTTGTCCCGTGGGGCAAGTCCGCAGCCGCTGCAGAATCGAATGCGCCCAGCAACTGGAGCAGATTCTCGAAGAGGAGGGCAACCGTATAGCAGCCGTCATAGTGGAGCCCATGGTGCAGGGAGCAGGGGGGATGATCGTCTGGCCGGCCGAGTTCCTGCTGCGAGTGAGAGAGGCCACTCGGCGCCATGCCATTCCCCTTATCGCCGACGAGGTCTTTACCGGATTCGGCAGAACGGGCAAGTTGTTCGCCTGCGAGCACGGACCGATTGAGCCCGACATCCTCTGCCTTTCCAAGGCCCTGACGGCTGGATATCTACCTCTTGCTGCGACGATCACCTCAGATGAAATCTACCGCACCTTTCTGAGCCCGGAACGCGATCGTACTTTCTTTCACGGCCACTCCTATACTGGCAATGCCCTGGCTTGTGCGGTAGCCCTGGAAAGTCTGGCACTCTTCGACGACGAAAACCGGCTGCAGCGAATCGGGGAACTCGAATGTCTTTTTCGGGAGAGATTGCAGCGACTGAGGAACTTCCCAGGAGTAGGGGACGTTCGCGCAGTGGGAGCCCTGGCGGTGGTGGAGCTGCTGCCGGAGAAGCAGGCTGGGTACCTGGACGAAAGGGGGCCAAAACTGGCGGAGAGGTTTTTGGACAGAGGGCTGCTGCTACGCCCCCTGGGGAACGTCCTCTATTTTCTGCCTCCCTACGTCATAACGGATGAACAAGCGCACTGGGCATTTGACGTTGTCGAAGAGGTGATCGAGGGAGTGGGCACCAGGTCTTGAGTTCCCATCTGAAATGCCCGTCTCTGGCGGCCTTTCGTCTTCTCGTGGCTGATCTTCCTTCGTCAGATCAAGCCGGGCAATTGGTTGATTCCGGTTAGCGTCTGTGCTAGCTTCAGCACGCTGGGTAGCTGGCTGGCACACCGATTGAAAGCTGAGAGCACGCCCATAAAGCCGCGCACGGCACACATCAACGGACGCTTGTCCGGGGAGAAACATGGCTCGAAGGCGACCTCAACGAAGGAGGTTCTGGCGGCGGAGGAAGAAGAAAAAGAATCCTCAGGCCTTAGCCGCTGAGACCAAAGAGAAGCAGTCCGATGCGATAGAGGTGACTGGGATAGTCGCCGAGCCGCTTCCAAACGCGATGTTCCGGGTGGAGCTCGAAAACGGACACGTGGTCCTGGCCCACATTTCAGGCAAGATGCGTCGCCACTTCATCAGGATCCTGAGAGGAGACAAGGTCACGGTAGAGCTCTCTCCCTATGATCTTACACGGGGACGTCTCACCTATCGCTTCAAATAATCCTCCGTTGTAGACGACGGGCGTCAGGAGCTCCGTATGGGAAACCAGCCCTGGTACCGTTCTCTGACCGCTCTGCTGCTTTCTTCACTGCTGCTCCCGCCACTCGGCTTTATCCTGCTCTGGATTCGACGTGGCCTCGGAGTCTTCAGGAAACTGCTGGGAACCGCCTTCCTGGCAGTGCTAACGATCGCCCACCTGCACTTTTTCTTTGGTTTGCGGCTCGAATTGGATGGCACTGGAATGCGTCCAATTTTTTCCTTTCATTCTCCCAGCAGTCATTACAACAAGCTGGAGAAGCACCGATCGGAGCAAGGAGAAAGTTCTCAACAACCCACTTCTGTCCTAGCGGCACCCGAGGCTGCCGCTAGGACTCTCAAGGCACAGCCTTCAGAGCCGTCGGGAGAATCCATCTCTGAGACCAGCAGCCCCAATCATCCGAGTTCGGACTGGCCAGACTTTCGCGGACGCCATCGGGATAGCCGTTACGTCACCGGAAACATCCGGACCCGTTGGCCAGAGGACGGTCTACCGCTACTCTGGCGCCAACCCTGTGGAGGCGGGTATGCCTCGTTTGTCGTCGCGGACGGTCTCGTTTTCACCATCGAGCAGCGACGGCGGCAAGAGGTTGCCGTGGCCTACGATCTGGAGACGGGTCGTGAGGAATGGGCCCAATCCTGGAGTGCAGAATTTCGCGAAAGCATGGGCGGAGATGGCCCGCGTGCCACCCCGACCTGGGATGAAGGTCGGCTCTACGTTCTAGGCGCTACTGGAGAACTGTACTGTTTCGACGCTGCAAGCGGCCGCACCCTCTGGAACCTGAACATTCTCGACGACAATGGCGCGGAGAACTTGACCTGGGGAATGTCCGCCACTCCCCTGGTGCTTGGCGAAAAACTGATTACACTGCCCGGCGGCGGCTCTGGGAAATCGGTTGTGGCCTATCACAAGCTGACCGGCAAGCCAATCTGGAAATCCTTGAGCGATAAGCAGGCCTACACTGCTCCCATACAGGCTGAGTTGGCTGGTCTAAAGCAGATCATCATCATCAGCGCGGTCCGAATCGCTGGCCTCGGGATCGACGATGGTGCCCTCTTATGGGGGTACCCGTGGCAGACTCAGTACGATGTCAACGCCGCCGAGCCTCTTTTGGTTGACGAAAACCGGATCTTCGTTTCCTCGGGGTACGGGCACGGGTCTGTACTCCTGAGAATCTCTCGGACCAGCGGAGCATTCAACGTAAGCCCCGTCTGGGAAAACAAACGCATGAAGAACAAGTTCAACGGCTCGGTGCTGGAAAAAGGGCATCTCTACGGCTTGGATGAAGGGATTCTGACGTGCCTGGATCTAGAGACAGGAGAGCGTAAGTGGAAAGGGGGCCGCTACGGCTACGGCCAGATCCTTCTAGCCGGCGGAAACCTCATCGTCCTCACCGAAAAGGGTGAGCTGGTGTTGGTCGAGGCCACCCCCGAAGATCACCGTGAACTCGCCAGGTTCACAGCGATCCAGGGGAAAACCTGGAACTACCCAGCGATAACGGATGGCCGGCTCCTGGTACGCAACACAACCGAGATGGCCTGCTACGATCTCCGCTAGAGCATGAGTAGGAGGGGGTCTCTGGGCCGAGTCTCTGTGACCACTCTCAAGATCGGAGCGCTGTCCCTGGTTGCCGTCCTGGCACTTCGCTTCGGGTCTGAGGGAGGCTACTCCGCGGTACAACCCACAGTGACGCGTGTCGTTCCTCAGACTGCATCGCTGTGTCCTGGGGACAGTAATCTGGACGGTCTGCGAGACGTCCGGGACCTGGTTCTCATCCAGTCCGTCATCCTGAACCAGAGGACGCTCGGGGGCCAGGCTTTGGCAAATGCCGACGCCAACCAGGATGCGCAAATCGACGTCCGAGACATCGTTGCGCTGCTTCAGCACCAACTCGGAATGGCGGCACTGGCCGCTTGCGAGATCAGCTTTCCCGACGAGCCTCCTTCGATTCGATTCATCGCACCGGGTACGGGCCCGGAGAGAACCCCGTTCACCGTGATCGGCCGGGGCTTCAGTCCGATTGCAGGACTGAACACGATCCTCTTCTCTCGCTCGGGTGAGATTCTGCAAGCCACTCTGATCGCCGCTTCCGAGACCGCGCTTCGGGGAACAGTACCGGAGGGCGCCGAGTCCGACCTCTACAGGGTCACGGTCACGGTGGGCGGGATAGAGAGCAACGGAGGCGGTTTCCAGGTCAGGACTACTCCGCCCCGCCTGGAGCTCCTTCCCTCTTCTTCAACAATCCTCATGCCACCGGGGAGCGGCAGGGAGACCCTGGTGATCGGAGGCGGGACACCGCCCTACGTCCTGAAGCCGCTTCCCGAGGGGGACGAAAGCATCCTTCAAGCGGAACTGAAAGACTCGGTGATAGAAGTTACTGGACTCGAGCTCGGAGTCACCACTCTGGAGGTCGAAGACAGCTCGGAAACGCCGGCTACAGATCAGGCGAGCGTGGTGGTCCGGGAGCCCCACTTCAATCCCACTTTTGAAGTCGTTCCCCACAGTCTGTTGGCGGGTGCGAGCCCCGGCTTCTCCTTCCTGATTCACCACGAGGCCAATCAGATACAGGTATTCGAGGGGTCAATTGGACTGGACAAAGGCAGCCTGGACCTGGAATCCCTCCAACCAGGCTCGACCGTTGCCTTGGCGAATAACATCGTCTTCCGCACACCGAGAGATTTTCAGGCCTTCAACGTTTCAGAGGTGATCTCCCCAGGGAAGGTCCTATTTGAAGCAGCCAAGGTCGAAGAGGGTACTTTCGAGATCACAGCGGAGGGTAGCTTAGAGAGCGGATCTGCTCTCTTGACCCTCAGGCACCTTCCGACGCCCCCTCCCGAATCTTTGGGGCAGGTGACTTCTGATCAACAGATTCTCCTGGATCATCAGCTCATACAGCTCCCGCAGGCTGCAGGCGAGAGTTTCGACATTACGGCGACCTTCACCTCTGTCTCCGTCCGGGACGACGATGATGTGCCTCTGACCAAAAGCCAAACCCGAACCTTCACCACCATGGCTCCCCCGCCAGGTGCCCCCCGATTGGAGCAGCTGCGTCCGGTCGTCGGGCCGATTGGCCAGCTCCTCACGATCACGGGTTCCGGGTTCGACCCTGAACCGCAGAATAACATCATCACTTTTCTAGCAGAGAATTTCACACGAGTGGAAGGCCTAGTCGAGAGTGCCAGCACAAATGAATTGATGGCGCGGGTCCCCCAGGAGGCAGTCAGCGGTCCAGTGAGGGTCGCTGTCAACGGGCTGGAAAGCAACGACTATCAGTATTTCGTCCTCTTCAGGCCGAGCGCCGGCATCTTCTTTGCTGAGCTCCTCGCAGGCCAGCCCGCCGCGCCCCTATTGCTGCTCGGCCAGGCAGATCGATTCCGCACCGCCGTGACCGACCACGACGTCCGTCTTGCGTCTCTGAAGGTGACGTTGGACGCCGGGGGGATCAGAACCGACGACTTGATCAAGGATCAGCCTGCAGGCACGGCTCAAAGCTCTCTCAGGGGGATTTTTGGCTCGACGACCAAATACCTATTGGTCTACGGCGGTCAGGAGGAGGGTGGTGAGGCACGACACTTGTTCGACCTGAAGAAGACACTTGAGGGCGATTCGGAAGGAACGTTGCACCTTTCCGAGAGCGAAAGTGGTGGAGTCCTCTTCGAGCTGGTCCCTGATTTTACGCTGGCCGGTTTCACCTTGGAAGTCCGGCTCGAAGCAGAGGTCTATGTTGCTCCGGAAAGTGTCGGGACCTTCATCAACATCAGATCGGAAGTCCGATCAGTGAAGTGGAACTTTTTCCCCAATTCGGAAATGGTGGTCGTCTTTCCGGATCGCGTCAGGACAAAATGACTGAGGGCAAACCTGGGCCGTTCATGAACAAGGAAAGGCGAATCTTGAGCCTCGTGCTCTTCTGCCTTCTAGTGGTTGTCTTCGGATGTCCTCGACCGCCCGAGGATAAGACGGAAGAGCCAGATCTGGAAGAGTACGTGGTCAGGATTGACCCCGAGAACATCGTGAAGCCGATCCCTCTGGGTGCCGTGGCTCCCGAATCAACGGTGAAGGTCTTCAGGACAAAGGGTAAAGGCAATCCGGAGACTTATTTGCCCCTCGTAGTGATTTCCACCGGCTCCCTCTTTACGGCAAGCCTGGGTCAAGCAAACAGCCTTCAGTCGACCCTGCAGATTCAAGCCGTCACCGAGGCAACCGAGGACAAGTTGAGGAAGGCTAGCTGGCGCAGTTCCGATGGGCTGGCGTCGGGTTGGATCTGTGTCAACCTCAGCGTTGAAAAGGGTAAGAAAAATGTCAAGAGCAAGGCCGATTGTACAAATGTGACCGTCATCCTGGATGAAGCGGCCAAGGAAATTCTACCCGAGATCAGAAACGAGTTTGCACGGATCAGCATTTCCCAGGACGTGATTGACTTCGGCCCAGCCAAGGTAGGGGAACAGACTATTTTTCTCCGGTTCTTCGTTTTCCTGTTCGGGGAGGGAACGCTGGACGTTTCTCTGGCGATGGATCCGCCCAGCGGGGAGTTCAGGTTTGATCCTCCCTCGAGCTTTCAGCTCACGGATGAGGTAAAGACTCGGGCGGTCGGAGTGCGCTTTCAACCCACGACGCCAGGGATGAAAACGGCGAATCTAAAAATCTCCTCCAGCGACATAAAATCGCCCGTCAACAATATCATCTTGAGGGGTGTCGGGGAGTAACGAGAAGCGACGAAAGAGGCGCGATGCCTCTGCGGCTCGTGTAGGAGCCACAACGAAATCGGCTCATCCCCTGATGCTCTGTTCCGCACAGTCGGTAGCCATCACATGCAAGATGCGATTTTAGGCGGGAGCACAAGCACAGAGATAGAAAAGAGGGTGAGAACTACCGAAAAAACAATCAAAAATCAGCGCTTAACGCAAACTTGTAACACGGATGGAGCCCCCATCCCACTGACACCTGGGGCAAATCTGTGGGCTATAGTGCAGGCCAAAATACAGGAAGAGTCCGACCGTTATCAGCAAGAACACAGGGACTCCTTGCTGTGCAAATATCGTGATTAGAAAGCATGTTCCAATTAGGCCCAACTCTGTGAGAATCGATTGCTTCGGCTGGGGAGCGCCCGCATAATCGCAAATAGGGCAAGAGATCTTCTGGCCCCTTAGCCAAGCGATGCACTTGATGATCAAGAACACAATTACTGCGCGTGTTAGAGGGTCTAAAGAATCCATAAGATCATTCCCCCATGTAGTGTCTAATCGGACAATTCGGTGGTTATCTGTGTGATCCGGCTCACGTGTAGGTGAGGACTGTTGCCCGTGCCCTCGCCCTTCCACGTGCCTTTGCCTTTGTCCTCACCTCTGCCCCTGCGTCACCCTGACCGCAAGACGGCAGATTAAGGGGGAGGCAAAGGCACAGGCACGTGGAAGGGCGAGGGCTAAGGCAACAAGACGATGGAATCTAGATGCCACAATGCTACTCGGCGGTATGAGGTTGCTCGCTACTTACTAGTCCTCGAAGAATCCCTCGTGCGGACTCAAACACTTGCGGGCCTCGTGTTCATCCAATTCCACCCCCAGGCCCGGACCCTCAGGAATCTCGATCGACCCTTCCGAAATCCTGGGGCGGTAGCCTTTGAGGATTCGATCCCAGCCGGGCATGGCGTGAAACTCCAGGGCCAGCAGGTTGGGTATGGCGGCACAGGCATGGACAGCGGCAGCGATCCCGATGGCACTGGAAGCGTTGTGAGGAGCCGCCATCATGGAGTGCAGGTCCGCCAGCTCGGCGATCTTTCTCCCTTCCGAGATGCCGCCGCAGATCTGGAAATCGGGGGCCGTTATACGCATGGCTGCCTTCTTGTAGTAGGGCAGGAACTGGTGGCGATAGTGAAGGCCCTCGCCTGTCAGGGTGGGTGTGGTGGACGAGGCCGTCAGCTGGGCCCAGGAATCTACATCGGTGGAGGACAAGGGATCCTCGACCCAGGCCAGATCGAAGGGCTCTACGGCTTTTAGGTAGCGTAAGGCGCTATGCAGGGTTCCCACCCGGCACTCCACCGAGATTTCGATCTCATCGTCTACGTAGTTTCGAATCTCTTCCAGCTGCTCGATCACTCCCTGCAGCCCGCGCCGCGTCAGATGGGTGTCCATGACGGCGCCTTCCTGTCGGGGAACCGCGTCGAACTTCAGGATTTCAACCCCCATTTCGTCATACGTGCCCTGCATGCTTCGATAGTCGTCCAGGTCTCCGACACAGCAGTAAAGACGAACCTTTTCCCGATGCCGGCCTCCGAGCAATTTGTACACCGGGACACCGGCCGCCTTTCCGGCAATGTCCCAGAGGCCTGTTTCGATGGCACTGATGGCGTGAGCCGTTAGCCCGGATTTCTCAAAGACAAGAAAAAGCAGTCAGCTCTATGTGATATAAAGTCTTTGTTATCAGATACTTAATAATCACAAGGAGCTGACTACTATGACCACAGAGTGTATCGCTTCCAAGCTGGAGTTTCAAGAGCTAGAAGGGCGCCGAGTCGAGGCAGAATTCAATGGGGGGCAGATCACCTCAGACTCCGGGGGGTTGCTGTTACGGGAGGTGGAGAGCCGCTATGGGTTCATTAGCGGCTTGGCCGCCTGCTTTGGGGACCGGCGCGATCCTCGCTTCACCGAGTTCAGTGTGGAGGAACTGGTGGGGCAGCGGATTTACGGACTGGCCCTAGCCTCGATTTCCACGGTACTGGAAAGGACTAACATTTTTTAAGGGTAGCCGTTGAGTCGGTTAGTCAAATCGAAGGACCAGAGTTTTGCCGCCAAACCAAGGCATGGGCGTGGGATCATCACCCAGGCCCGAGGCGACCAAGTAGGGGTTATGGGCGCGCTTATCGAGGTGGACGGTGACTTGCTGCTCTTGGATCTGGACCCGGGCCGAGACGTCGAGGAGATTTCGGAAGATCTTTTTGGCTTGAGCCCGCTGATATTCGCGACCAATCTTCTCGGCCATGAGTCGATATAGGGAGCTGGCCATGAGGGTGATCTGGAGGTCAAAATCCACTTTGAGTCCCACCATCGAAGAGAGCGCGTCCAGGTGAAAGAACTGGATGGCTTCGGAGATGCCATTTTCGATGAGCATGCGTTGGGCATAGCGGGTGATCAGAGTCGAGGGGGCGCGGCGCAGATGGTTGGTCAGTAGGACGGTCGGTTCTTCGTGACCGAGTTCCATGAGGGTGAGCTGGCGCAGGGGACCTTCGTAATGTTTCAGGACGATCCGCTGGTCCAGGACTTTGGGGGTGCGAAAGATCCGAGTCAGGGCGGGTAAGGTGATGCGGTGCCAGGCGGAGGCGGGGCGGCTCCAGATCTGGCCCAGCATTTTTTGGGAGCGGCGGCGCAGGGTGATAAAGCCAATGCCCTGTTGGTTGAGGCGGTTCAGATGAGCATAGGTGGTCAACTGGGAATCGAAGACGAGTTCGGCCGGAGGCTGACCGCTGTGTTGGTGCCAGAACTGGACGAAGCGTTGCACCTCGTCGGCTCGATCGGCCCGGGGGACACCCGCATTGGCGTAGCATAAGACACGCTCGGTGGCGTCCCGAGCCAAAAAAACGAGGATGCCTTTTTGGCTGCGGCTGCGGGAAGAGACATAGTGTTTGTCCAAAGGTTCCTGCTGGCTATTGGCGGGGACGGTGTGAAAGTCCAGATCGAAGGAAGAGCCCCGGGGCAGGCCGGCGGCTTGGACCTGCTCAAACCAGGCTCCCATGAGGCGCAGGTTGGCGCGTCGGTCGACCCGGGAGCTGTAGGCGGCCAGGTAGGAGCGCTTGGGCACCACATTGAGACCGGCAAAAAGGGCGATGCCCTCGTCAAAGACCCGATCCATGACATGACTTTTTCTTTCGATGCCCAGCAGCTTCAGAGCCAGCAGGGTGCGCACGGCCTGCTCGGCGGGAATCATTTGGGAGCCGGGAAGGCGGGGGGGCTGCAGCACCGCCCCGAGATCGATCGATCGCATCAGCGGGACGAACAGAAACAGACCGCCGACCCGGGTGCGAAAGCTGCGCGGGGCCAGATTGATCTGCCGCACGTCGGCGATGGCTGCTGCTTCGGGCTTGAGGGTGGCGGGGCGTTGCTCATCCCGACGCCGGGGCAGTCGGGCGAAGCCCTCCTCTCGCAGCAGGATCGATAACGCATTGATGCTGATGGAATGGCCGGCGGCGGCCAACTCGCGTTGGATATCGTAGACCGAGAGGTTTCGCTTGCGCAGGGCGACGGCCCGTTCCCGCACCCGATCGCGGGCGGGCGCCGCTTGAGGCCCCCGGCGAATCGCCTGAAAGAAGCGGGCGCGCTTGCTGAGATCATGGCAAAACTGATGACAGAGGACGCGGAAGGCTCCTGGGGAATAGCCGAAGCGAGTGGCGACCTGCTGCGAGGGCAAGCCTTCGACGAAAAAGCAGCGCAAGGCCTCATACTGGCGCTGCAGAGGCGATTCGGGGGCCAGGAAGAATTGGGCCTCCGGAACGGTCGGTCGGGTGTCATTAGTTAGTCTATTCCGATTACTGTATTCCAAACTATAACTATACTAGATATGAATGACAGAAAATGCTCAGCCTTTGATAGGGTTCTATTCTGCCTCATATCCAGACTTTTCTAGCATTCGCGTGGGGATCGTCCCTTGATCAGGTTTTAGGTATAGGATTACCTCTCTATCCAAATAGGTACTTCTATTTACTAACGTAGGTGGAAACACAGCAGGCGCAAGTCGCGCCGATCAAGGATTCTGGCGGGGGGCTCGAAGCGGAAAGGCGTCATTTGTACTGCCGTGGAAATCGAGGCTAGGCTATGAGGATGTCAACGATCATGAGGAGCTCCGGGCAGATCCGCTGATGGCGGTGTTGGTCGGCAAGGAAGATCCCTTGGGGAGGGATCGGCGAGCGGAAGCGGATCGAGGCAAGGCGTGTGCGGGCAAGAGCACCCTCAATCGTTTGGAGTTGTCCTCGGTGACGCAGGATAAATATCGCAAGACGCCGGTGGATGAAGCCGCGGTCGAAGCGTTTTTGGTGGAGCAGTTCATTCGGGTGCGAGGCGGGAAACCGAAGGAGTTGGTCTTGGACCTGGATGCGACGGATGATCCGCTGCACGGAGAACAGGAGGGTCGTTTCTACCATGGCTACTACCGGTGTTACTGCTACCTGCCGCTGTATGTGTTTTGCGAGGGGTATGTGCTGGGGGCCAAGCTGCGGGTGTCGAACCTGGATGGCTCCGAAGGAGCGGTCCAGGAGATGGAGCGGATGGTGGGACAACTGCGGGCGAAGTGGCCGAAGGTCCGCATTACTCTGCGGGCGGACAGCAGCTTTGCCCGCGAGGCGTTGATGAAATGGTGTGAGGAGCATCGAGTGGATTACGTCTTCGGTCTGGCCCGCAATCAGCGCTTAGAGGGGGCCCTGGAGTCCGAGTTGGAACAGGCCCAGGCACTGCAACAAGCCAACGGCAGCAGCGCCCGAGTCTACAAGGACTTTCGTTACCAGACGCGCAAAAGCTGGAGTCAAGAGCGGCGAGTGGTGGGCAAGGCCGAGTACACGGGTAAGGGATCCAATCCCCGCTTTGTCGTCACCTCGCTGGGAGCGAAGCGGTGGCCCGCCCAAAAGCTGTACGAGGAGCTGTACTGCGCGCGAGGGGAAGCGGAGAATCGGATTAAGGAGCAGCAGCTAGAGCTGTTTGCCGATCGGACCTCGACGCACCGCATGAAGAGCAATCAGCTGCGCCTGTGGTTTTCCTCGGTGGCTTACAATCTGCTGCACACGCTCAGGTGTGTCGCTTTGAAGGGGACCCAGTGGGCGAAGGCGCAATGCCAGACGATTCGCCTCAAACTGTTGAAGATAGGAGGCCAGATTCGGGTCAGTGTCCGACGGGTGAGCTTGTCGCTGAGCGAGGGTTATCCTTACCAAACACTCTACGCCCAAACCTTGGCCCAGCTTCAACAGCTCGGCTGAGCGGAGGCAAACCGGAAATCCCAACCATCTGCAACTGAGGCGGCTGAGGTGTGTCTGAAAAACCGGTTTTCCGCCTTCAACATAGGTGTCACCAAGCTCTCGCACTCTACAGTGCCCTCAACTGAGACTTCGGCTCAAACCAGAGTCGAAA
>CBDCLS010000005.1:0-2498293 GCA_965218775.1 Acidobacteriota bacterium
TGTATCGCTTCTAAGCTGGAGTTTCAAGGGCTGGAGGGTCGCCGAGTGGAGGCAGAATTCAACGGGGGACAGATCACTTCAGACGCCGGAGGGTTGCTGTTACGGGAGGTGGAGAGCCGCTATGGGTTCATTCGCGGCTTGGCCGCCTGCTTTGGGGACCGGCGCGATCCTCGCTTCACCGAGTTCAGTGTGGAGGAGCTGGTGGGGCAGCGGATTTATGGACTGGCCTTGGGCTATGAGGATCTCAACGATCATGAGGAGCTACGGACGGATCCGCTGATGGCGGTGTTGGTGGGCAAGGAAGATCCCTTGGGGAGGGATCGGCGAGCGGAAGCGGATCGGGGCAAGGCGTGTGCCGGCAAGAGCACACTCAATCGTTTGGAGTTGTCCTCGGTGACGCAGGATAAATATCGCAAGACGCCGGTGGATGAAGCGGCGGTGGAAGCGTTTTTGGTGGAGCAGTTCATTCGGGTGCGAGGCGGTAAACCCAAGGAGCTGGTGTTGGACCTGGATGCGACGGATGATCCGCTGCACGGAGAGCAGGAGGGTCGTTTCTACCATGGCTACTACCGGTGTTACTGCTACCTGCCCCTGTATGTGTTTTGCGAGGGGTATGTGCTGGGGGCCAAGCTACGGGTGTCGAATCTGGATGGCTCCGAAGGAGCGGTCCAGGAGATGGAGCGGATCGTGGGACAACTGCGGGCGAAGTGGCCGAAGGTCCGCATTACGCTGCGGGCGGACAGCAGCTTTGCGCGCGAGGCGTTGATGAAATGGTGTGAGGAGCATCGAGTGGATTACGTCTTCGGTCTGGCCCGCAATCAGCGCTTAGAGGGGACCCTGGAGTCGGAGCTGGAACAGGCCCAGGCGCTTCAACAAGCGAGCGGCAGCAGCGCCCGAGTCTATAAGGACTTTCGTTACCAGACGCGCAAGAGCTGGAGTCAAGAGCGGCGAGTGGTGGGCAAGGCCGAGTCCACGGGTAAGGGATCCAATCCCCGCTTTGTCGTCACCTCGCTGGGAGCGAAGCGGTGGCCCGCCCAAAAGCTGTACGAGCAGCTGTACTGCGCGCGAGGGGAGGCGGAGAATCGGATCAAGGAACAGCAGCTGGAGCTGTTTGCCGATCGGACCTCGACGCACCTCATCAAGAGCAATCAGCTGCGGTTGTGGTTCTCCTCGGTGGCCTATAATCTGCTGCACACGTTGAGGCGTGTCGCTTTGAAGGGGACCCAGTGGGCGAAGGCGCAATGCCAGACAATTCGCCTCAAACTGTTGAAGATAGGAGGCCAGATTCGGGTCAGTGTCCGGCGGGTGAGTCTGTCCTTGAGCGAGGGTTATCCTTACCAAGCACTCTATGCCCAAGCCTTGGCCCAGCTTCAACAGCTCGGTTGAGCCAAGGAAAGTCGGAAATCCCAGCCGTCTGCAACTGAGGCGCCTGAGGTGTGTCTGAAAAACCGGTTTTCCGCGCTCGACACAGGCCTCACGACGCCTGTCGTACTCTGCACCGCCCTCAGCGGCGCCTTTGACCCAGACCGGCGTCGAGAAATCGACTAAAATCGCCCTTTCGGCTTTCTCCTTGAGAAATCCGGGCTAAGCAAACGACAACCCAGTGTGACTGTTTCATGATATCCAAATCCTTACCTATTTGTGGACTTCAGACAAACTCCCTTCGAGCCTGATCAGAATTGAAAAACTCTAGCAGCCCGCCTGACAAATGTCAATGCTATTCGACAAATAAGTGCCAAAATAAGTGCTTGGGATTCCGATGCCTAACCCTTTGGTGTGGGGCCTCGCGAAATGATCTCTGTGTTGTTCTCAATAGACCCTTTAAATCGACGACTTTCTGGCTGCCTGGTCAATGAACATCTGAGCGCCGGGACAAACAAGACCGTGACCGCAAAACCACCCCACAATCCTCTTTCGACCGTTCCCCGGCAGGCTCGATCACTAATACCTTCGGGTAAGACGAACTCACCATTGCTCGCGGCTGCCAAACTTGCGAGTGATGGTCTTGTCTGCTATAACCGGCCCATGTTGCTAGGTCAGCGCGTCTCTCTGGTCGCTGTCGTTTCCCTTCTCGCCTTGCCGATTCTGACTGCCCAGACCAGCTACTTTTCGGTGACTGGTGAGGATTTTCTGGAACAGACCCGGTACGTCTTCGTGGGCAAGCTGGTTGACAAGATCAGTTACCGTGACACCGAAGCCGGCCACATCTTCACCAGACATGTTTTCAAGGTGAGCGAGGCGGTCAAAGGAGATCCCGGGGATCAGGTAGAGGTCATCGAGTATGGGGGGACGGTCGACGGAGAGACACTCGAGGTCTCACACGGACCTTCTTACGTTCTGGGCCAGGAGTACCTTGTCTTCTCGTATCTGGATCTCCTCGACCATGATCGGACTTTGTCGGGGCCACTGGGTCAGTTTCAGGTCATTCCGGACCGAGATGAAGGCAAGACCATTCGCCTCTATCCGACTCATCCTTTGCGGGCTGCTTTGAAGTTGGGCAAGGCGCCCGTTTTCATGGAGCTCGACGGAATTTGCGATCGGGTACGGAACAGATTGGACGAGATAAGGGATGAGAAGGAATAAAAGAAGCAGGCCTTCATTGGTCCTGATGGTTGCCCTGGGTGCCTTCGTCCTGCTGACCGCGTACGTGGTAAAGACAGGTGTCAGTGGCCAACTCGAAAGCTGGAACACACAGGACTTTCCCATTTTCATGGAGATTTGGGATGGCTTCACCGACGATCTGGGTCAGGTTGAGAATGGCAGCGATCCGAAGCAGGCGTTGCTGAAAGCGCTCGACTGTTGGGTCAAGATCTCTTCCCTCAGTCTTCGTGCCGGCGAGACTGCGATATTCGAGGCTGTCGGGGATGGCAGGAACGTGGTCACGATTGCCGATACCCCCAACAACCGGAATATCGTCGGCAGCGCTCTCGGTGTATCCAGTACCCGCTTTACGCTCCCGGACCTGAGGGACGTGGAAACCGATGTCGTCTTCAATCCGGGGAATATCTTCACCACGACAGAACCTGAGGATCGTAATTCCGATCTGATTGATCTTCTGGCTGTTGCCAAGCATGAGTTTGGCCATAGTTGGAATCTGGCTCATTCCATTCAGCGCTCCTCCACCATGTTCTTTGCCGGTCCCCAGTTCACCCATTCGGTTGATGCGCTGTCCTGGGATGACCTGGCGGGTATCAACGTCTCCTATCCCATGGTGGGCTTCGACAATTTGACGGGAACCATTTCCGGAACCGTGACCAAGGACGGGAGCCCGGTGTTCGGCGCTTTCGTGGTGGCCTCCGACGAGTTCGGAGTTCTGGCCTCCAGTGCGATCACGCTGCCTGACGGCACCTATAGTTTGGGGGGACTGCCCTCCGGGCATGCCTACACTATTACGCGGAGCCTCTGGACGGGCCCATGACTCCGGGAAGCGTCACCGGAGGCATCTTCAGCTCGGCAGCGATGGACACCAATTTCCTGCCCACTTTTCTCAACGGCAGCCAGGATCCTTCAGTCGCAGTCAACTCGGCCGTCACCGGGGTAGACATCGCGGTCACCGCCGGGAACTCAGCCATTGACCCGCGGTTTATCGGAAAGACCGCTCAATTGACTGGACAGTTCTTGGTGTTTGGTACGGAGACAGCCCTCCAGGGAGTCAACACCAACCTTATTCTCGCGGGCAACGACGTTCCCAGTCTGGACGACGACGGGGTCGACTTTCTTGGTCCCAACCTCAGTGCGGGATCGGAGGTTCTGGATTTGGGTACCTTTAGATTCTTCCCTCTCAACGTTCCGCTGAATACCCCTAAAGGGCCTTACAACGTAATCGTGGAGGGTAATTCCGAGACCGGTGTGATGACAGGCGCTCTCAACATCGCTCCGGCCTTCCGATTCCTTCAAGCTTTTGCCCAGTTTGCCCACGTGGCGGGGGCGCTCACCTCGGGCGCCTTCCTGATCAACACGGATCTTCAAGATCAAGCCACGGGCAAGATCTCTGCGCGGGATTCAAAGGGTGCCCGTACCCCGGTTTCTCTGGGGAATCTGACTTCGGATTCCAACCAGGACCTGAACCTGGTGCTGGGTCCGGGTGCGGCGCTCTCGGCTACCACGCGAGGCGCGAGCACCTTCGTCGGATCCCTGCGCGCGTCGGCCGACCAGTGTATCGGCGGAACCGTGTTGTTCACGGGGGACACCGGCACCACCGGCGTCGGACCCAGCAACGCCTTGTACACCTTCGTGGCTCCCGTGATTCGAAACACCTCGACTGGCGAGCGGACCGGTCTGGCGATCACCAACCTGGAGGAGCGGCCCGCTAAATACTTCATTCAGGTGCAGAACAAGAACGGAATCGTTGTAGCCAGCACCGTGGTCGAGCTGGCTGGCAGCGGACATCGTGCCCAGTTTATCGACGAGATCATTACCAGCTTGCCCAGTGTTTTTCAGGGAACCGTGGTTGTCACTGCGAATCGGAAGATTGGAGCAACGGTCATTTTGGTGGCACCGGGTGTCTTCACGACCTTTCCCGTGGTTCAGAACCGAATCGCCTCCCGTAGCTTCTATGCTCAGTTTGCCCACATCCCTTCTGTTGACCTGGGCTCCCAGTTGGTTCTGGTGAATCCGTCGCCGCTCAAATCGGCCACGGTGCGAATCCGGGTCCGCAGCTCAGATGGGACCGCGCCATCGGGGGTCACACTCGGCGGCCAGGGGCTTCCCGGGGGGACGCGGCTGCTGACGATTCCGCCTCTGGGATGCCTGGTTCTCGTAACCGGTGGAAACACAGATCTGGTCGGCTCGGTCGAAGTGAGCGCCCTTCCGGATGATGGAGGCAATGGCATTCCGGTTGGCGGCGTTGTGCTCTTCAGCTCGCCCAGCCTGGGGACCGCGGGTGTGGGTGAGAGTTTTGCTCTGCGAAAGATTGTGATCCCGCTGGCGCAGGACCTGGCTGCGGGCATCCAGACCGGAATCGCAGCGGTCAACACCAAGGGGCAGCCCATCACGCTGGTGGTAACGGTGCGCAATGCCAGCGGAGCGATTTTTCGCGGACCTACCGAGGTCACGCTGGGAGCGCGCAATCAGCTCGCCCGCTTTCCCAACGAGGCTCCGCTTTCACTCAACCTACCCAACCAGTTCACCGGTTCGCTCTGGGTTGAGGTCAAAGAAGCGGACTGCGAGGTGGCTCTGACGGTCATCCGCCAATCGCCCGGAGTCCTGACGACGTTTCCCGCGATCTCTCTCGCCAAGGTGTTTGTTCCGGCCAGCTGACGTAGAAGGGATGGCGGCCTGGAGGCCACCACTACGACTCGTCTTTTCTTTGGTTGCGGCGTTATTGTGATCGATGCCGAAACCGCCGCCCTTTGTTGCCTTTGATCCCCACAAAGCCACTTGTGTTTATCGCTGCAGCCTTCCCCACTGGCGGCAGAAGGGCGTAACCTACTTCGTGACTTGCCGGCTGGGGGATTCCCTTCCGGCCAGGATTTTTGGGCAATGGAAGATGGAGCAACGGCACTGGCTCGAATCCCACGGGATCTCGTGGGCTCCCGATGCTGATTGGAAACGTTCCTTCCAGCAACTCAAATGGAAAGAACAGCGCGAGTTTGAGAAGAGGTTCAGCTACGTGATTCAGCAGTACCTGGATAGTGGTTATGGGAGCTGCCTTTTTCGGCAGACGGCACTGCGGGTGTTCGTCGACGATGCCTTTGCCTACTACCACCCCTCGCGATTCTGGCTGGGTGATTACGTCTGCATGCCGAACCACTGCCATGCCTTGTTGACCTTGACCGCGGGCGAAGATCTGGAAAGCATTCTCGGGTCCATCAAGGGCTACACCGCACGCAGGATCAACCGGAAGGTGGGTCGAACCGGGGAAAAGCTCTGGCAGAGAGAAACCTACGACCACATCGTGCGGGATCTAGCCCGGATTTCTCAAAGACAAGAAAAAGCAGTCAGCTCTATGTGATATAAAGTCTTTGTTATCAGATACTTAATAATCACAAGGAGCTGACTACTATGACCACAGAGTGTATCGCTTCCAAGCTGGAGTTTCAAGAGCTAGAAGGGCGCCGAGTCGAGGCAGAATTCAATGGGGGGCAGATCACCTCAGACTCCGGGGGGTTGCTGTTACGGGAGGTGGAGAGCCGCTATGGGTTCATTAGCGGCTTGGCCGCCTGCTTTGGGGACCGGCGCGATCCTCGCTTCACCGAGTTCAGTGTGGAGGAACTGGTGGGGCAGCGGATTTACGGACTGGCCCTAGGCTATGAGGATGTCAACGATCATGAGGAGCTCCGGGCAGATCCGCTGATGGCGGTGTTGGTCGGCAAGGAAGATCCCTTGGGGAGGGATCGGCGAGCGGAAGCGGATCGAGGCAAGGCGTGTGCGGGCAAGAGCACCCTCAATCGTTTGGAGTTGTCCTCGGTGACGCAGGATAAATATCGCAAGACGCCGGTGGATGAAGCCGCGGTCGAAGCGTTTTTGGTGGAGCAGTTCATTCGGGTGCGAGGCGGGAAACCGAAGGAGTTGGTCTTGGACCTGGATGCGACGGATGATCCGCTGCACGGAGAACAGGAGGGTCGTTTCTACCATGGCTACTACCGGTGTTACTGCTACCTGCCGCTGTATGTGTTTTGCGAGGGGTATGTGCTGGGGGCCAAGCTGCGGGTGTCGAACCTGGATGGCTCCGAAGGAGCGGTCCAGGAGATGGAGCGGATGGTGGGACAACTGCGGGCGAAGTGGCCGAAGGTCCGCATTACTCTGCGGGCGGACAGCAGCTTTGCCCGCGAGGCGTTGATGAAATGGTGTGAGGAGCATCGAGTGGATTACGTCTTCGGTCTGGCCCGCAATCAGCGCTTAGAGGGGGCCCTGGAGTCCGAGTTGGAACAGGCCCAGGCACTGCAACAAGCCAACGGCAGCAGCGCCCGAGTCTACAAGGACTTTCGTTACCAGACGCGCAAAAGCTGGAGTCAAGAGCGGCGAGTGGTGGGCAAGGCCGAGTACACGGGTAAGGGATCCAATCCCCGCTTTGTCGTCACCTCGCTGGGAGCGAAGCGGTGGCCCGCCCAAAAGCTGTACGAGGAGCTGTACTGCGCGCGAGGGGAAGCGGAGAATCGGATTAAGGAGCAGCAGCTAGAGCTGTTTGCCGATCGGACCTCGACGCACCGCATGAAGAGCAATCAGCTGCGCCTGTGGTTTTCCTCGGTGGCTTACAATCTGCTGCACACGCTCAGGTGTGTCGCTTTGAAGGGGACCCAGTGGGCGAAGGCGCAATGCCAGACGATTCGCCTCAAACTGTTGAAGATAGGAGGCCAGATTCGGGTCAGTGTCCGACGGGTGAGCTTGTCGCTGAGCGAGGGTTATCCTTACCAAACACTCTACGCCCAAACCTTGGCCCAGCTTCAACAGCTCGGCTGAGCGGAGGCAAACCGGAAATCCCAACCATCTGCAACTGAGGCGGCTGAGGTGTGTCTGAAAAACCGGTTTTCCGCCTTCAACATAGGTGTCACCAAGCTCTCGCACTCTACAGTGCCCTCAACTGAGACTTCGGCTCAAACCAGAGTCGAAAAATCGACTAAAATCAGCCTTTCTGCTTTCACTATGAGAAATCCGGGCTAGATGTCTTTGCCGCTGGAGTGCTTCAGGAATCTCAGGCCGATAGTGGGTCCGTTTCTCGATCCCTGTTGAAACACGGAACCGACCGATATTCTTCCCAGCCCCTGAGAGCTGCTTGAGGCTCAGCACCAGGGACTTCACTGGGGTGTTCTGGATCGGGTCACCCAGCTCGAACACAGCGTGATGGTCGCCGTAGGTCTTGAAGACACCCCATCCCGTTTCAGGATCACCATCCAATGCCTTCTCGATTCCGAAGTCTTTGTTGGACAGGCTAGCCGTGGGATCGAGCAAGGATAGGTTGCTCCGGGCTCCATTCCCGCGATCCCATTGTTCCAGCTGAAGTTCTGACAGAACCGCCTCGCCATCCTGATGCCTACCCGGTCCCTGATCCGGAAGATCAGGATCCTGAAGGAGTTCGATGCGGAGCCGATCAAACGCTTGGGTCTCCGGCTGAAACGTGACCTGGTAGGTATCACCCGCAGCATTGGGTCCGGTCACGAAGATTGATCCGTCGTCCCGTTGAGAAAAGGACGCCTTCTCGACAGAGAACAACTTCTCTGGCTTGATCACGGACCATAGCGTCCTTGTCCCGTGGGTAGGAAACCTAGATGCCAATTCCGATTCAAGCCTCAAGATTTTGCCCGTAGTGATGTCTTGCTTTGCCTCTATATCTGGATCAGGTACCTTCAGCTCGGGCTCGTCTGCGTTGTTGAGAAAAGCGAAGAACTGATAGTACTCCTGTTGTGACAAGGGATCGTATTTGTGGTCGTGACACTGGGCGCAGCTGAGCGTCAGACCCAGGAAGACCGTCGCAGTCGTATTGACACGATCGACGATCGAAGCGAAGCGGAATTCCTCGACGTCGACGCCACCCTCCTCGTTGAGCATGGTGTTGCGATGGAAGCCGGTCGCAACCACCTGATCTCTGCTAGCTTGCGGCAGCATATCGCCCGCCAGCTGCTCGACCGTGAACTGGTCGAAGGGCAGATTTCGATTGAGGGCGTTTATGACCCAGTCACGATAGGGCCAAATGGACCGAGCGCGATCCTTCTCATAGCCATTGGTATCCGCGTAGCGAGCGGCGTCCAGCCAGGGTCTGGCCCATCGCTCACCGTAGTGGGGAGAGGACAATAGTCGATCTACCAGCCTGCCGTAGGCTTCGGGAGCTCGGTCCTGGAGAAAGGCGTTTAGCTCCTGAAGGGTGGGCGGAAGTCCAATCAGGTCTAGATAGAGCCTGCGGGCGAGGACCTCCTTGGGAGCTTCGGCTGAAGGAACGAGAGTCTCACCTCTAAGACGAGCGAGCACGAAGGCGTCAATCGGATTGCGGACCCACGCCTGATCCTCGAGTTTGGGCAGGCTAGGTCGCACCGGCTTTACAAATGCCCAATGTTCCAAAGATCGGTTGTCGTCGGGCCAGTGGGCTCCTTCATCGATCCATCGACGGATCAGGTTTATATCTCTATCGGCGAGTGGGGTAGGGGAGGGCGGCATCCGCTTGAAGCTGTCTGACCTGGTGACGGATAGCACCTGCAACAAGAGGCTTTCGCCGCTCTTGCCGGGAACGATCAGGGGCCTTCCAGAGTCTCCGCCGCGCAAGACATACTGCCTCGAGTCTAACCGCAGGCCATTGGTCTGGACCTGGGCACCGTGGCAGGGATAGCAGTTCTTCTTCAGAATCGGTGCAACCTGACGCCCGTAGTCCACAGGGGAGCTAGCCGATTCTTCGGCCTGACCGATCGGCATCGCAGCCAGGAAGTTCAGGAGGCCCGGTTGGATCAGGAGGAGAAAGCAAGTACCAAACCGACCCGACCACATGGTGATCATAGTCAACATCAGTACAGGACGGCTCCGCCACAGACGTTGATGGACTGGCCGTTTACTCCTCGGGCATCCTCTTGTGCAAGATAGACTGCGAGGGTTGCAACCTCCTCAGGTTCGAGTCGTCGTCCAAGTGGCGTCGAGGTTTCTTCGAGTTTCTCGAAGCTTACCCCAAGTCGGACTGCGTCATATTCGAGGCGCTGGTTGTTCATCTCCGAGCGAGTGACCCCGGGACAGATGGCATTTGCTGTGACGCCCTCTGAGGCCACTTCTGTAGCGGTCGATTTGGTCAGACCGATGAGGGCATGTTTGCTAGCCGTGTAGGCGGCGCTGTGGAAACCGCCCACTTTGCCCGCAATGGAGGCTATGTTGAGGATCCTGCCCCAGCGCTGCGCGGTCATCGCCGGAAGGACCAATTTGGTAAGGAGGTAGGGTGCAGTCAGATTGACCCGCAGAGTCAAGTTCCAGAAGTCGTCACTGAAGTCCACCAGCGGCTTCGGGTTCTGGCTGCTGCCGATACCAGCATTGTTGACAAGGATCTCAACTGGCCCCCAACGCTTGCTGACCTGGTCGACGATGCGAGCCGGAGCCGAATCCTCGGATAGGTCGTCCACGATGACCATGGTTTCTCCGCCCATGCTCTGAACTTCCTGGGCCAGGTTGTTCAGTTCGTCCTGACTGCGGGCGGTGATAGCCAGCCGAGCCCCCTGGTGGGCAAATGCCAAGGCTATTGCCCTTCCGATGCCTCGACCTGCTCCCGTGACCAGAGCGATACGGTTCCTCATCGAATCAACATCCTTTCACTCGCTGTGAGATTCTGGCCATTCTTACGGTACTACAACCTTTGTCCCTCCGTCAGCCGTGCCGGATCATTCAAAAGGAAGCTTTTCCTCCCGCGTAGCGGTGGTCTCCAGGCCGCCGTGCCGAGCCAAAGGCTCGTACCTGTTTAGCGCCTTGCCCTTGCCCTTGCCTTTGCCCTCAAACTTGCCTGTGCCTGTGCCGCCTTTGCCTTCCAAACGGGGCCTATGCCTTCCCTGCACCCACTCTCTTGATCAAGCCCGTCAGCATCGAAACGATTTCAAGCAGCATCTGTTCTGCCCGTCGCAGATCCCCATCCGCAACGGCATTCAAACGCCGCAAGAGGTCCAAGATCGCGGCACACTCTGGCAGAGTAAGAGAGAAGGCACAGGCACAGGCAAGTTTGAAGGCGAGGGCAAGGGCCGGGCGCTAAACAGATACAAGGCTCGGAAGAATAAGACTTCGGCCTGGAGACCAAAGCTACTGGAATTGGATTGTGATTGGGGCGGGGAAGAGGTACATTTGGCGAGTTGGACGGGGCAAGACTTACGACTGATGGACCTCCTGAGGGCAGAGGGGTTTGGGAGTCTTTTGTTGTGAAGGAAACACGGCGCGATTGGCTCAAGAAGGGCGCGGGATCAGCCCTGGCCTTGTCGACCTTGTCAGTCGCCGACTGCGGTGCCGGGAAGATCCAACCCGGAGGAGCGTCGGGTCTTCAGATGGTCCCACTGGACTACGGACGCTCCTTTATCTGTCACGAGGCACCGGAGAACTCAGTACGCTTCTGGATTGAGAGCCGTACCCGCATTATTGACGAGCAGAAAGGTGGCTGGAACGACTTCTACCAGTGCGGCTCGTGCAAGAGCGAAGATACATTCGCCGAAAAGAATCTTCTCACAGAAGAGAATTACGATTTTCTCCCGATCTTCGGCGACGGTCAGGTATTGATCTTCCGTCGCCACGCCTTCGTAGATGAGCGCTACCGCACCATTACTTCCTCGGAAGACATCCTTTGGGGAACGCCTAAGTTGGTGCTCAAGCAGGCTGATCGGGTGAAGGCGCTGGTCGGCTACGATCAGATTCACGAGGCTACGGCGGCAGCCACTCCCATAGTGACGCAGACGGAGCTCTGGGACACAGAGAAGGGTTTGCGAGCGATTATCGAGTGCCCCACAAAAACCATGAACATCAGTCAGACGAAAAAGGTGTACCAGGTCGACACAGGACCGGTTGCCTATCCCGATCTTTCCCGCCGCCACGACCCCGAGATCGGTGCCCTGAGTCTAGCCTTTGTCGTTTTCAATGCGGCTGATTTCGCTGATTTCGTGGTGGAGCAGCCGAACCCTCTCAAAGAAGATCCCGAGAATTGTCAGGTCTTCCATTACTCGCAACCCTTCAGTAAGACGGCTAAGAACCGGCTTTTTACACTCTTGGTATGACTTCTGAGCAGGGCACCAAAGGGAGAGCAGAATGACACAACAACTCTGGCCCAAGGCGACGACGAACGCAGAGATCGTCCGCAAGCCCCATCTGCAAACACGAAATAATCTGTCTTACAGCGTACTAGTGGCAGTAGTACTTCTCACGGGAGCCCTTCCGGAGACATTCGCAGCCGACGTCCGTGCGGTGGGGAGCGAGCTGCAGCTTTTCCTGGATGATTGGTTGATCCAGTCTCTGGAAAACGTTCGGCCGGTTCTGCATAGTCCAGATCGGCGTGAGGCCGCGATTCGAAAGGACCAGCCCTGGGAGAACATTCACCTCTACAACCCGGTCGTTATCAAGGACGGCCATCGTTATCGGATGTGGTATCGCGCCAAGTACGTGGAGCGGCCCTTCTACACCGCCTACGCAGAGAGCCTGGACGGCATCCACTGGGTCAAGCCCAAGCTGGGGCTGATCGAGTTCGAGGGTTCCAAGGACAACAATATCGTCTGGCCGATTCCTGGAGCCGACGGCAGATCCTTTTCCGTGTTCAGGGACGAGAATCCATCGGCCGACCCGGAGTCCCGCTACAAGGCCATTACCAACCTCTACGAGAAGACCGCTTCAGGTGTGCGTCAGGGAGTCATCTTTGGCCTGGCTTCTCCGGATGGGCTGCGTTGGCGTTATCTTCAGAAGGAAGCGATGCTGAGGGCAGTGCCGGAAGACCCGCAGTATGACTCCCACAATATCGCGCTCTGGGACGCGGCACGGCAGCACTACACGATCTATGCCCGTGGCTGGTTTCGCCGGGGCATCCCTCCACCCGGGTCCACGCGCGTCGGCCGCGACGCGGACAACGTCATCATGAAGTTACCCTCGGGAAAGGAGCGGAAGTTCACGCATATCCGCGACATCCGACGCTACACTTCCACCGACTATCTAAACTGGTCTGCCCAGAAATACATCGGGCTTGGATCGGGACCACTTGAGCACCTCTACAAGAACTCCGCGACACCCTATTTCCGCGATCCCAGCATGATTTTCATGTTTCCGAAGCGCTTCCTTCCCACCCGGAAATTCGATCCCGACTGGAAAGATCTCGGCCTGTCCGACATTGTTTTTCTGTTCAGCCGCGACGGCCTGAACTTCGATCGGCGATTCATGGAGGCCTTCATGCGTCCGGGCAGGCACATCGAGGCCTGGCACGAACGCTCTATTCAGGTAGGTAGCGGCCTGGTTCCCACCGGTGTAAAGGAAATGTCCCTTTATTTCATCGAGCACGCCAAGACCGCGAAGCTAGTCATCCGACGGGGAGTCCTGAGACTCGACGGATTTGTCTCCCTGAAGGCCCCTTATCAGGGTGGAAGCATGGTGACCCGTACCCTGGAGTTTTCCGGCAGTAACCTCGTGCTCAACTACGCGACCTCAGCAGCAGGAAGCATCCGGGTCGAGATCCAGGAGGGCAGCGGGAAGCCGCTAACTGGCTACGGTCTCGAAGACTGCGGTGCGATCTACGGGGATGAAGTCGAGCGAGTCGTGACTTGGAAGGGTGGTTCCGATCTGAAGCAGCTTTCGGGACAGCGGCTACGACTCAAGTTCGAGTTGAAGGATGCGGACCTCTACTCGCTTCGGTTTCGATAGCCAGGGAGTCAATACTTCAACGTTTTCAACGTCTTCTAGGGTAACACCACCCAAAAAACTTTTGGCCGGGTCTCATTCTGCCCGGCTCATCCGCCACTAGCTGCAACCCGACAAACCGTTCTGGCCGAGCAAAACGACGAGTGGGCGATTACACGACGTTACATTCAGCCGCCAGGTCTTGGCCCTGGTCGCCCAAGGGCCGGACGACAGACACTCTCTTTGGCGGATCCCAACAGTTCAAACGAGTTCACCCGGAGTCAACGGACCTGGAAAGCGAAGATGCTTGCCTGCCGTGCCCGGAAGCGAAGACGGACGGACTGCCCCTCGAATTTGCCAAATGAGCCGCCCTTCCAGATCATCTTATGCTGGTGGCTATCCCCAGCGACGGCTTGGCAGTCGGCGAAGGAGAAACCAGGGAAGGGTCCAGGCTTTCCCTCAAACTCGTGATAGCGGACGCTCCCTGCTTTATCGCGCACAGTTTTCAGCGTCAGGGGAACCCTGGTGGGAACAACCTCAACAACTAACTCGTCGGAGACATCGGCGTTGACTAACAGATCCTCTCCCTCGACAAGAATGGGTCGGGTGAGAAAGGATCCGGCCGGCCGGTCGGCACGCAATCCCATCAAGCGGTCCATCGGCACCCGGGCAAGGCCCACCTTGTTCATCCTGCGTTGGGAGGAAAGTTGCTTCCAATGTCGTGCATTGTGCGGGTATCTGGCTCCGCCATAGTAGAAGAAAATGGACTCACCCTGGGGCACAGTCTGGGGAAACCAGGTGATCATGTCGTCGAAATCGCCTGGTGAGCCCCGGGGGATGAAGGGCTCGTCGGGAAAGGGATGCTCCCAGCGGATGCCGTCACGGCTGGTGATGAGATGAATCTCAACCTCTCCGGTACGCTCGTTCTCCAGCATCTGGGGCAGCCCAAAATAGAGGCCCCGGTGGTAGAAGGTCATCATGCTCTCCACCTCGGGCCAACGGCCGCCCATGGGGTTGAAGACGGTCTGACGCGGCGTCCAGTCGATCAGATCATGGCTCTCCTGGCGGACGATATATCGTCCGCCGGCGGCGGTCTCGTACAACTGGCGGTGAAAAAGGATGTAGCGTTTCCGTTGTGGGTCCCAGAGACAAGCGGGATTACCCCCGCCGGCACCTTCCAGGATGCCGCCCTTGGCCATATGCCAGGTCTTGCCGTCAGCGCTGTAGGCCACACCCGCCCATCTGCGAATCCGAGTGCTGCCGTCCCGCCAGTGCGGTAGACCGACGGCCCAGAATCGCTGCTCCGGTGAGTGCGGTCGCGGGTCCTGGATGATATGAATCACTCCCCAGACAGGCTTGCCGTAGGGTTCGACGCGACACACATTGTTGGCTCTCGTTCCCCCGTACTTCACCAGCCCCAGGTGGGGCTTCTCAAAGTGGGTTCCGTCTTGGCTCTCGGCATATCCGATGACATTCCCACCGGTCTCCTGCTCGATCTGGTACCAGAGCTTGAAGAGGCCCTCCTCTCGATCGTAGACGGCTGCGGTGGGGAAGCTTCCGGCACTCCTACGGGCGGTTTCCTCCCAGGGCTGATCGGGTTCCAGGATAGGGTTTTCCGGGTGTTTTCTGACCCGGTATTGAACGCGCCGAACCCGCCACCAATCTGCCAACAGATGGTTGTCGACCAGTAGCTGGGGCTGTCGACCGATGCGCAGAGGTGGCTCGGCCTTGACGACGGTCGGAGGCTTGAATCGACTGGGAATCTCGTCCCGGGAGAGAGGTTGAACAGATTTGCTCTGACCTATCAAGGGAGTCCCTGCCAGTGCTGTGAGACACGGCAGGAATCGGATCCATTTCCAGTAGGAGGAAAGGGCTGGCGGTAGGAGCCTTAGAACGGTAGACACTCGATCATCTCTCTCCTATTCTCTTGCCAAGGGTACACTCCGATGCGAAGTCCTCACAAGTCACTGCACTCAACTCGCATGTGGCATTGCCATCGTTAAGCTTGAGCCAATTTCGATCCAACGGTTGAGTTTCGAGTCTGCGCCAAGTTTAATTGTTTACACGCAAGGCTAGAGAGATTATTCCTGGACACAGGAGGGCCGCAACATGCGGGGCTCACGACGTGATTTTCTGGCGGGGATGGCGGCGCTGAAACCGGGAGAGGCCACGCGGGCCGCTGATCGCCGACCCAGAATCGCCGCTCTGACGACCATCTACCACAAGTATTCTCACTCCGAACACATCGTGGATAGATTTCTCGATGGCTACGGTTGGGAAAGCCGTCACCACCGTCCTCCCATGGACGTGGTCTCTCTCTATGTGGAGCAGATTGGCGACAGCGACCTGAGTCGCGAGCGCGCCAGACGACACCCTGGAATGAAGATCTACCCGACCATTGCTGAGGCTCTGACACAGGGTGGCAGCGATTTGGCCGTGGACGGTGTCCTGCTCATCGGGGAGCATGGCAAGTACCCGATCAACGAAAAGGGACAGAAACTCTATCCCCGCTACGAGTACTTTCAACAAGTAGTGGATGTATATCGGCAGAGCGGCAAGACCGCTCCGCTGTTCAACGACAAACACCTGTCATGGAACTGGGACTACGCCCGTGAGATGGCAGACACCGCCAAACAGATGGGCTTCGGATTCATGGCCGGATCCTCGCTGCCGGTCACCTGGCGTCAGCCGTCCATCGATCTACCCTGGGGGGCTGAAATTGAGGAGGCGGTGGGCGTGTGGACTGGCGGCATTGATGGTGGCGATATCCATGCGATCGAGGCCCTCCAGTCGATTGTCGAACGTCGCCACGGAAGTGAGACTGGCGTGCGAGCGGCCCAGGCGCTGCGCGGCGACCGATTCTGGCAGGCATTGGAATCCGGTTCCTGGGAGGCGGGTGGCTGGGACCGGCAGCTGCTCGAGGCGGCGCTTTGTCGAAGCAACCAGCTCAATCCAGCCCGTGCCACCTATAGCAACGTCTTTCCCTCCACTAAGGACCTGCGTCGCCTGGCTCCGGATGCGTATGCCTACCGCTTTGAATATGCCGACGGTCTGAGGGCCAGCATCATCCAGTTCCAGGCGGCACCAAGGCAAAAAGGCGGTGGAGTCGTAGGAGATTGCAATGTCGCCGCAAGGCTCAAGGGAGGCGACGTCTTTTCCGTGCTGTTTTACCTCCCCTACTATTCGATGCGCAACTTTTTCAGCCCGCAAGTCCATCACATCGAATCGATGTTTCTAACCGGTAAGTCACCCTATCCGCTCGAGCGGACCCTACTCACCACGGGAATGACGGCGGTGGGAATCGAGTCCCTCTACCAAAAGCAAAAACGGCTGGAGACGCCCCACCTGTCGATCCGCTACCAGGCCACGCGAGAATCGACTTTTTGGAGAACCTAGATGCTTACCCGACGAACCTTTCTGGAAGCAGTCGGCGGCGCCACTCTGGTATCGACCCGACCCAGCCTGGCTGAAGCAGCCCCCAAGCGAGTCGCCATTATCACCACCATTTGGACGTATCTTTCCCATGCACAGCACATGGGAGACCGATTCCTGGTGGGCTACCCGCGACACGGCAAGTGGCATGAGCCACCGATAAAAGTGGTGTCGCTGTATGTCGATCAGAAACCGGAGGGGGACCTGAGCGGACAGCGCGCAGCCGAGCACGGCTTCAAAATCTATCCCACCATCACGCAGACTCTGCGCTGCGGAGGCGACAAGTTAGCGGTCGACGGCGTTGTGATCATCGGAGAACACGGCAGCTATCCTTCTAACGAGAAGAGCCAAAAGCTCTATCCGCGCTACGAATTCTTCCAAGAGGTCGTGCGCGTCTTCGAGCAAAGCCGACGATCGGTGCCCGTATTCAACGACAAGCATCTGTCGTATAGCTGGCAGAAAGCACGAAAGATGGTGTCCGATTCGAGGCGTCTCGGCTTCCCCTTCCTGGCGGGGTCATCCCTGCCTGTTACCTGGCGATTGCCGCCAGTCGAGATCTCATACGGGGCAGAAGTAGAAGAGGCATTGATGTTGGGCGTGGGTGGTTCGGACGCGATGGACTACCACGCGCTCGAGGCGATGCAGTGCATGGTTGAGCGACGCCGCGGAGGTGAGACGGGCATCCGATCGGTCCAAATGCTCGAGGGGGATGCCGTCTGGAAGGCAGGCGAGGAAGGCCGCTGGTCGAAACGTCTCCTGGAGGCGGCGTTCTCCCGCTCGGACTCACTCCAGGGCGACTCCCAGCTGGACTCCCGCCCGCAGGATCTGGCGCACAATGGGCAACTACCGAAACTGGTGAAGAAACCGGCCGCCTATTTCATCGAGCGAAACGACGGACTTCGCACGACGCTCCTGATGCTCAATGGTGCGATGAGGGATTTCACCTTTGCAGCGCGCCTTGGAACAGGCCAGGTAATCTCCACGCAGTTCTTCCTTCCACCCACGCCGAATGTCACCTATTCCGCCTGCCTGGTGGCCCAGATCGAAGAGATGATCGTCAGCGGCCGCGCACCCTACCCGGTGGAACGCACCCAGATCACCAGTGCTATGCTCGACCGCTGTCTCGATTCGAAGGTCACCGGACATCGGCGGCTTGAGACACCGGAGCTCAATATTGCCTATCAGGCTCCTCGAGAATCACTTTTCGGCGGGTAGGCCTGGCGGCGCTTCACTATCTGGGCAGGTCGCAGCCGCTCGTATCGCACCTCTTCCATAATCTCACCTCCTGGTTCGACCACTCCGAGAAGGAGGCCCTGTAGAGATCATTGGAGGAGACTATCCAAGACTTCGTCAACTTGCAATCGGCCGGCTACTCCAGCCCTTCTGGATCCGGGTCCCTGACGCGACTACAGCTGTCCAGAAGAGAGCAGGGTATTGTTGAAGCAGGGAGAAAGCTGGGCGACAATGGTTAAAAGAAGCGAGACGGAATCAGCATGAAGCACTGCCTTTTCTCAATCAGCTACGCCGGTCTCTGGGGGCAGGAACGTATTGAGTTGGAATCCTTCATCGGTCGAGCGGCGCGCCTCGGATATCAGGGAGTAATGATCGCGGGCAAGAGGCCTCATCTGGCTCCTCTGGACGCGACTCCCGAGATGCTCCTGGAGCTCAAGAATCATCTGAAGCGAGAGGGAGTCGAATGCCCCGTGCTGGCGGCTTACACCGACTTTTCCGGCGCTGGAGCCACCGATGTCCCGTTTCTAGAGATCCAGATTGGCTACGTCGAGTCCCTGGCTCGAATTGCCCCTCAGTTGGGCGCGCAGTTCATCCGTGTGTTTACGGCGTATGAGAACGAAGCCATTGGGATCGGTACAAGCTGGGCCCAAGTGGTCGACAGTTTGAGAGAATGCTGCGATCGAGCGGCATCTCACGGTGTCGCTCTGGCGGTCCAAAACCATCACGATGTGGGAGTCCATACAGACGCCCTGCTGGAACTTCTAAAAGAAATCGACCGACCCAACTGCAAGTTGGCATTCGATGCCTGGTCTCCGGCGCTTAGAGGTGAGGACCTTCACGAAGCAGCTCGGAAAGCAGCGCCTTTCACTGCCATCACCACCAGCGCCGACTACGTCAGACTGCCCCGATTTCGCTACGATCCTCAGCTGGTCAACTATCAGGTCCAGGAGCTGGATCTGGTGCGGGCCGTTCCTTTCGGCGATGGATTTATCGACTACCAGAGCTTCTTCAAGGGGCTTCTTGCAGGCGGTTTCGACGGCATTGCCAGTTACGAAATGTGCTCGCCCCTGAGAGGCGGAGGGAGCCTCGAGAACCTGGACCTGTTTGCCCGTCGATATCTGGATTGGGTGAAGCAGCACGGTTTTTGAGTGCTTCTCCACGGTCCTTGCCCAGGGACCCGGCATCCAGTACGGTCTTAGGCACTGAAAAGGAGCGGTCCGCGTGCTACGATACCCAACCAGGACATCCAATGGTTTTCATGGTACCGGGTTCTCCGGTACTGGAAGGAGGATCTCATGCATCGATCCCAGAGGACTCTTCTTCTGGTGACGCTGGCCGGACTTCTGGTCCTAGGCCTGAGCGCACCTACCGATCCTTCCCAGCTGAAGCTTCAACACGTGGCCAACTGGCCGGATCTGCCTGAGGGATGGAATTTTGGTCAGATTTCGGGCGTGGATGTGGACTCACAGAACCGGGTCTACATCTTCCACCGAGGACCCCATCCCATCATGTGCTTCGAGGCCGACGGTAAATTCGTACGCTCCTGGGGAGACGGGATCATCAAGACATCCCATGGTCTGGCGGTGGACGCGGAGGACAATGTCTGGGTCACGGACATGGGTGCCCAGGTGGTGATCAAGTTCAGCCCCAAAGGTAGGGTCCTGATGGTCCTCGGCCAGAAGGATGCGCCGGGTGAGACCGAGACCCAGTTCAACCGACCGACCCACGTGGCCTTCGGTTCCGGTGGGGAGATTTACGTGTCCGACGGTTACGGGAACTCCCGCATTGTCAAGTTCTCC
Source organism: Acidobacteriota bacterium (assembly GCA_965218775.1). Taxonomy (GTDB): domain Bacteria; phylum Acidobacteriota; class UBA6911; order RPQK01; family JAJDTT01; genus CAUZIZ01. The sequence goes on from CBDCLS010000005.1 coordinate 19,719, forward strand.
AAGGAGGGACGTTATCTGAAGGCCTGGGGAACCAAGGGCACGGGACCCGGGCAGTTCGACACCCCTCACACCGTGTTGGTGGACGAGCAGGCACGGCTCATTGTAGGCGATCGTGAAAACTACCGGATCCAGATCTTCGATGGGGAAGGGAAGTTTCTCACCCAGTGGGCCGGAGCAGGCTCTCCTTGGGGTCTTGCCCTGAGTAGGGATGGACACTTCTACATGTCTGATGGCTACAACGAGCGCCTCTCCAAGTTGGATCGGGACGGACGGGTAGTGGCCACTTTCGGCCGTTCTGGAAGGGCAGCGGGTGAGTTCCGCTACGCACACCATGTCGCCCTGGGAACCGGGCAGGAACTCTACGTCTCGGAGATCCACAACTGGCGTGTCTCCAAGTTCCTCTTGAAATGAAAAGCAGATCAATCGCTGATCCAGGCTCGGGAAGAAGGTCCGATCAGATTGCCTGTCTGGTTGACGACAAGGATGAGATTGCAAGCAAAAAGGGTACGAAGATGCAGAAGCTGAAAAGGATCCTATCGTGCAGCGCGGGACTGATGGTCCTGTCGGCTGGAATCGGACATGCGGAAACCGGGTCGTCCGAAGGACGTGTGGGGATCATCGGGATTACCCGGGGTAGCGCCGATCTCAGGGTTCCTCCGAGCCAGCCGGAGGATCGAACCTGGAGATACGGTCTCGGGTTTGCCCTCCAGATAGCACCGACTGAGGCAGGACTGTTCTGTAACATCCGTCGGGAGTACGGGCCTGGAGTCGACTTCGAGATTGGAACGAATGTGATCCTCTTCGATGACCTTTCCGACATTAATGCGAAGAGAGCGGTTGTCGTTTCCCGCAATCACGAGGAGCCCAATCCCAACTCGAAGCCTCCGGGAAAGCCGTCGATCATGGTCAAGTACCCAGTCCAACCAGGGTTCGTTCCTTTCGGCGCACTAGGGAAAGACGGCTCCCCTCACCCGCACGCTGGCACCGGCTTTGGAGTTGCCAGCGCGCTGTCCTGGCCTGCGGCCGTCGGAGATCAGCTTCGGGGTGACGTGTGGTGGTCCACTGACCCACGCGGGGTCAAGCCTTTTAGGGGGGAGGAGAACCACAGCTACTTCGAAGTACAGCAGTATCTATACGATGGGAACACATTCAAGGTTATCGAAACCCGTAAGGTGGCTGATACGGACCTGCTGTCGGGATGGCAGGTGCGAAACCGGGGCTTGGGCCCGGCCATTCCCGACGGCGAAGACTTGATCATGGGGATGGTGGCGGGAAGATCATCAACGGCAGGCAACTTCGATGAGAGAAGGCTTGAAGGAGAGTCGGTTTCTGGCTCGGTTCTGGTCCGCTGGCGACGTCAAAATGGGCGCTGGTCTGCAATCGATATCACACCTGTCTCCGCCGTCGACGGCTCTTTCGAGCCCAGTGTGGTGCGGGACCGTGATGGGTCATTGCTCTTCTGTGTGAGGGGAGGTCGTGAACCCGACTACAATGACGTCCGCATCTGGCGTTTTCGGGACGACGGCCGCAGCTGGGAGAAGATCATTCATGTCCGGGGGATCGTGGGGAGCACTCCCATCTGTCTGAATCAGGCTACCGACGGATCCCTTTACGTGGCTTCCAACATGTATCAAGTCCTGCTCCACCCCAGACCCCATACCTACACGCTGCCCCGAGACCGCCACGGCAATCCCAGGGGAGGAGGCTGGCTCCGTGAGATCCTGGCGCTGTGGCCTCTAAACCAGGATCGCAAGGGTTTGCAGACGCCCATCATTGCCCGGGACTGCCGCTCCGAATTCGGCTTTCCTCCCGGAGGCTCCAACTGGAACGCGGACCATCCGGTCGCAACCAACCTGCGGCTGCGGGACGGCCGCTGGCACAATACTCTGGTGATGCGAGTGCTGGAGTATGGCGAGATCGTGCGGCAATTGGGCCCCGCCCCCCAGTCGGGAACATATGTCGAGGAAGTCCACGCCGCGGGCAAGCCGGTCCCGGGCTGGAGGTTCGAGGATTAACTTGACTAGTAAGCAGTGAGGTAGTGATCAGTGTTCAGTAGGGGACAGTGCCGCGAACGCCTTGACTCGTTAGCAATATGAGGCCCAGTTCCGAGGAGAGAGTCGGACTACAGCACAATTCCCCGTGTCCGCCTGTACGCATCCCCTTCAGGGATGAAATATAAAGGCGGTGGGCTTCCCCAGGGTTGGGAAACCCGTACGTGTTTAGCGTCCTACTTGCCGTTGCCCTTGCCCTTGCCCTGGCCTTCAAACTTGCCTGTGCCTTTGCCTTCCCTCCTACCCAGAATCGCCAGGCGCTCTGCTACGGAGTGTGCAGCGATACTGGACATTCTGCGGCGTTTGAACGCCGTTGCGGATGAGGATCTGGGCCCAGGGGAACAGATCCTACTTGAAATCGTTTCTATGAGGACCGGGGTCGACCAAGAGCCAGGATGCAGGGAAAGGATGAGGCTAAGGTCAAGGCCGAAGGCAAAGGCACAGGCAAAGGCAAGTTTGAAGGCCACGGCACGGGCCAGGGCAAGAGGAGGACGCTAAACAGGTACGGAAACCCTGGACTGGAAGACGCAATCCCGTTAGGATTGCCGTCTATTTTTGTCTATTTTGATTCCCTCTTGAAAGTCCTAAACGGGTACTTCAGCACAATTTCCATCTTAATGAACCAAGCCGGCGCATTCAAAGAAGTTGAAGGGTGCTGATGGACGGATCAAAGAGGCACGAAGAGATGGGTCTCACGCGTCGCAGACTCTTGTTGGCCGGAGGCTCGCTCGTGGCTGCAACCTGCACCTCTCCAGGAAGGCCTGGGAGAACCGGGCCAGAAATCGCCGGCGGGTCGGAGGACAAGAAAATGAACGGATCTTTCTCCGGCATCCGGTCGGTACACTACGCTGAGAATGACCCGGGAAGCCAGTGGATCAAGGATTCTCGAATCGCTCTAGATCAGGATACACCCTTAGACTCCATCAAGATCCTCACCCCCAATGTCATCCGCCTTTCAGACGGCGGATATCGCATGTACTACACCGGTCTGGGACCAGGCCGGCCCGTAGCCGATGCGCAAGGCTACATCCTGAGTGCCTACTCCGAGGACGCAGCAAATTGGAGGAAGGACCCAGGAATCCGGCTGGATGTGCACTCTCCCCATGCGACCCGGCGGGTTCTATGTCCCGACGTCATTCCTTTAGCGGACGGTGGCTATCGAATGTACTACGAGGCGCGGACCTCCGAGGGCCCCACAACCGTGCTGAGTGCGGTCTCCGGAGATGGCCTAGACTGGCAGCCCGAACCGGGGATTCGATTTGGAGATGACACCTGGTCCTACGGTACTCCCCGGTGTCTCTATATTGAGGGTGGGAAGGAAGGAGGCCTCCGCTACCGGCTCTACTGCCACCACTACTCCCATCCCCTGAAGCCCGGTCTGGAATCCCAGAACCACATCGTGAGTGCGATCTCCGACGATGGCCTGGACTTCCGACCGGAGCCGGGCGTCCGGATCCCGCAAGAGAACAGGTTCGAGGACTATGCGGTCTATGCTCCTGAAGTCATTCGGCTTGGGGATGGCAGCTACAGGATGTACTACGCCGCCTGGACCTATGAACCCATGCATGGCCGGCTCTTCACCGCCGTCTCCCAAGACGGTCTCGACTGGACCAAGCATCCCGGACCCTGCCTGGACATAGGCGGACCCTGGGATCAGATCCATGCCTCGGAGCCGTGTGTTATCGATCTCGACGACGGTCGCCATCGCCTTTTCTATGAAGCCTGTGACGCGGAGCGTCAGTGGCGAATCCTAAGCGCCACCTCGGCAGCCGGCTGAAGCGGGCTCGGTGAAGTACGTCGCTGGGAAACCCGGCCCTGAAGAGGGTGTTGTAAAAAGTACACACTCGAGCCCGGACACCGAAGCTTGTATCCATAGGCGGTGTTGAAGAGTGTCCAGCGTCGTGAATGCGAGGTCAATCCCAACGGGATTGTGTATTCCAGCCCAGGGTTTCCGAACCCTGGGTCGTCGGTTCCCTCTTTCTGAAATCAACCCTCCTATGAGACCGCTTTTGTCAAGCACTAAATTTTTCAGGCTCGATCCGGGCACACTTCTCCTTTCCTCCCGAGGGAGTCCATAAGCGCGGTTGTCGGAATCGGCTCAGAGCTATCATCGCGTCGGCCGTTGGGTGATTCTTCCGTCCTCCCCGCTGGGGAGAAGACCACCTCCTATTCGTGTCGGTCTCTCGGAGCGACACGCGATACTGTTTACGTCCAGTAGGACGACTGTTGCCAACGGTTGCCTTTCAGCGACCCCCTCTGTAAGACGGTGGTCGGTGCCACCCGGGTTGTTCAACGGGCCGCCGAAAACCGGCGAACGATCGTAGCGGTGAATCGGTTCGGTTTGCCTCCTTCCTTTTACTGGACGGTCCAGGATGTGATCGACCTAGAACCGCAGGTCCGTCTTCAAAACCGCTCCCGGCGGAATCACTCCATATTGGCGGTAGCGCCAGAGCTGAATCAGCAGCCGTCTGGTCAGCGCCACGATGCCCACCTTTCGAGCGCGGACGCCGCCCGCGGCGAAGCGTCGGACAAACCACTGAGTGAGCTCACTCTGGGGCTGGTAGCGAACCCACATCCAACCCAGTTCCACGGCGACCGAACGCACCCAGCAGATCCCGGACTTACTGATACCCTGTTCGCGACTGACGTCCCCGCTTTGGTAGGGAGAGGGCACCAATCCCACCAGGGCTCCCAGCGATTTGGGGGTTTGGATCTGCCGCCAAGCGAAGAGCTCATGTTCGAGAATCCAGGAGCTCTGTAAGCCCACCGCCTTGAGCCGCATCAGATGGCGAACCCCGCGGATGCTCTCCCGCTCGCTGTGGCGAAGCCACTGCCGCCGCTGAATCTCGATCTGATCGATTTCCCCCTCGACGTAGTCCAACTGTCGAGACGATTCTGCGAGTCGTTTGCGTAGGCCCTCGCGCAGCGGTTGCTGCTGCCAATCGCGCAGCTCCTGCAGCTGCTCCCGCAAGCCCCGACTGATCTGGGGCAGACGGATCCCCTGGGTGGCGAGCAGCCCTCGGATTCGGTTGACGACCCGAGTCCGAGCGTTCTTGAGCCCTTTGAGGCTGCGATGCAGATGGCGGTCATCTTCCTGTTCGGGGGTGGGAACCCGCAAACTCGAGAAGACCTTCTCCTCCCCCAGGTGGTAACGCACCAGCAGACGCAAGAGTTGGCCCACGTCGATGCCGTCGCTCTTGGCCCGCCGGGCCCGGCGCGGAACTTCGATCGAGGACGAGTCGATGATTTGATTCTCCACCCCCTGGCACTGCAGCCACCGGTGCACCCAGAAACCGTCCCGGCCCGCTTCGTAACAGCTGCGGACCGCCGTCTCGGCGGCCAGACCGAATCGGCCTTTGGCCGCCTCCAAGGCGGCTTTCAAGGCCTGCTCGTCGCCCGCGTTGATACTTCGCCGATAGGGCTTTTCTCGGAGGCTGGGGGCGAAGGCCAACAGCCATTTCTCAGCCGACAGCTCCAGGGCCAGGTGCAAGTGCACCGCCTCGGGGTTATACTCGGGCACAGGGTTTGCTTTGGTCATGTCTGCGTCTCCTTTTCACAATTACGGGTTGATGAAAACTTAACAGGACGAAGCTTAACCAAAGCGGACCCCTTTCGTCTTCCTAGTCTGTTGCCTCACGCTACCCCCGTGTGGATCGCTAGATCCAGACTAGGGCTTGGTCTTCATGAACCCCCGCTTTAAGAGGAGACGGAGGATGGCTGTCACCCGCAGGGGCGTAACGCAGTGGAGCAGTCCGCAGGACTTGACTGCCGTCCTTCGTCTCCTCTATCTGCCTCGCTCAAGACCAAGCCCGGCCTCGACCGCCTCCTACATAGTATCTGTAGGGGTTGCGTAAAACGGCTTCTTCGAGGACCTTCTAGTAGGCACTCTGAAATGACGTAACTCCCATTTCCTCAACCCTTTCAGGGTTGGATCGCAAAGGGGAAAACCGATTACCCAGGGTTCGGAAACCCTGGGCTGAAATCCGGAATCCCTTCAGGATTCAAATGCACTTGGGCGCTTGGGTCAGGGCTAGTAGTGTTCTTCATGGAAATCAAGGCTCCTACTGCTGAGCCCACTCCTGGTAGGGCCTCTCCAGCTGCCAGAACACTCCAAGGATCTCTCCCCCGGTCCCAACATAGTGCCATATAGCCGAGAAAAAATGGTCTTTGCTGCGTTCAACCGTCGGGCAAGAAAACGACGTCTCCGGATCGACAACGAAGCGGGTTGATTGATTCATGAATGGGGTACCTGTCTTTGTGTCATCAACCCAGGTCGTGCCACCATCGAGGCTGATCCGCGCCACCTTCCGTGAATCGCGACCACCCCTGGAGTGCGTCACGATCACCACGTTGCTCTTGGACCAGTGGATCGTGCCCCGATGGCCGTACCAGTCGGTCATGCCACCTTTGCCCAGGGCAAAGGTCCGACCACCATCGGTCGATTCAAACAAGGCTCCGTTCTTGTAGTGGGGTCTCGGGTTGCCAGTCTCCATCATCAGCTCTTTCTGCTGCGACTCGGTGTACCATTTTTCGGAGGTCTGGATCCGCGTCATGAGCAGGATGTGGTTGCCGTCGTGTGGATCAATTGCCAGAGCCGACTCGTGAGGACTCAACAGCGGGTAGACCCGGGTCGGATCTCCCCAGGTCTCCCCCCCATCCGTGCTACGAAGAACGATATCGCTGAAGAAGTCGCGAGTTGTCCCCGCAAACTGGTAATTCGGCCGCTTGAAGGGCTGCTTGTATGCTCCATGCTGTTTGGCGTAATCGGGTGAGGGCACGAGGGTCGTGGTGAACAGGACCGTCCCGTCGGGTTGTTCGATGAAGGTGCGGATTCCGTCCTCGTGAAACTGCATGTTGGGGATCCCGGGAGGGATCCGAGCAAAGTCTGTGGGGGAGGTCTTCCAGGTCTGTCCATCGTCGTCCGAGTAGGAAACGAACAGGTCCTGGCCGTAGAGCTTTTTCGGGATATTGGGCGGTTGATCTCCGGCTGACTGGTGAACCAGGAACAGCCGGCCCTTATGGTTTACACCCAGTCCCTGTACCACCTGATGTGGTTGGGCCAGCCCGACCGGCACGGCCGTCCAGCTCTCACCGTTGTCGCCGCTCTTATACAGCGTCGGCGACTGGGTCTGGAAATTCAGGTAGATTGTCGTGTCTGGATGCCGCAGCATGCTCATCATCCCGCGCTTGGGCGTCCCGGCTGGGGCGATCATCGTCTTCCTGTCGACTTTGAGTACGACCCGATGGTCGTCGACGCCCAGTAACAGGCTCGGGGGTCCGCATAGACACAAGATTGGAGCGATGAGGATCGGTAGCAAATTCAAATTCCTAGTCATCTGGATCTCCTCTCTCGGGAACATGAGCCCAGCGATAACCTCCGGGCGGCTGGATCAATGACCCGAAGAAACTCGATCGCAGCGTCGATGTCCGGGACAGTGATATTCGCATGCTCGAGATAGGTACCCATCGTTACAAGTTTCTCGGGGAGCGTAGGTTGGATAGCCACCTCGAGCGTAGAAGAGTACCCCCAGAAACCTCTGGCATTCCAGATCTCGGTTGATCAGGCCAGCAGACCCTCCACCACGTGTCCGTGGACATCGGTCAGACGCCGCTGGATTCCGTTGTGGTAGAAGGACAGCTTCTTGTGGTCCAGACCCAGCAAATGGAGGATGGTAGCGTGGAAGTCATAGACATTCACGGGATTCTCGGCCACGTTGAAGCCCACTTCGTCCGTGACGCCGTAGCGAAACCCTTTCTTGACACCAGCACCTGCCAGCCAGCAGGTAAAGGCGTGTTGGTGGTGATCCCGGCCTGTGGCACCGAACCCCTGGGTGACGGGTGTCCGGCCAAACTCGGTGGACCACACCACAAGCGTATCCTCCAGCATCCCCCGCTCCCTCAGATCCGTCAGAAGTCCGGCCAGGGGCTTGTCCATCGTTGCGGCCTGGGTGGTGTGGTTGTCCATGATATCCTCATGGCCATCCCAGTTGATGCGGGGCCTACCGAAGGCGCCCCCATTCCAGACCTGGACCATCCGAACTCCACGCTCCAGAAGCCTTCTGGCTAGAAGGCAGTTTCGGCCAAACCCGGCCGTCACCTCGTGGTCGAGACCGTATCGTCTCTGGACTTCCGGGCCCTCGTCCTCCAGATTCACGATGTCGGGAACGCTCAACTGCATCCGGGCAGCCAGTTGGTAGGAGCGGAGCCGCGCCGCCAGAGTACTGTCTCCGGGATAGGCTTCCAGGTATTCCTGGTTCATGCTGCGGAGAAGCTCCATCTCTGCCTGGCGACGATCAGGGGAGACGTGTTCGGGAGTCTTCAGGTCCGGGATGGGGTCGCCCGAGTGCCTGAAAGCCACGCCTTGATGGGCCGCCGGCAGGAATCCGGCCGTCCAGTTGATGGAGCCGCCTGCCGGCAGTCCTCTGGCATCGGGCAAGACAACAAAAGCAGGCAGATCCTGGCTCTCCGATCCCAGACCGTAGGAGATCCACGAGCCCATGGAGGGAAAGCCGTTGCGGACAAAGCCGGTGTTCATCTGGAAGGTGGCAGGGGTGTGATTGGAGCTTTTGGCCACCATCGACTGGATCAGGCACAGCTCGTCTGCTCGGGTGGCCAGGTGAGGCAGGAGATCGCTGACCCAGAGACCGCTTTCACCCCGTTTGCGGAACTGCCACGGACTCTTCATCAGATTCCCGGGCTTGCCGAAGAAGGTGTCGATCTCTCCCTTGTTCGTCAGGGCTTTTCCGTCGTGTTTGACCAGATCCGGCTTGTAATCGAAGGTATCCAGGTGGCTGACACCACCAGCCGCGTAGATGTGGAGCACCCGTTTGGCTGGGCCTGGGAAATGCGGCTGCCTGGACCCGAAATCCTCCCCTTTCCCAACCCCTCCGTCCAGGCCCTCGTCGTGCAGCAGCCAGGCCAGGGCGAGAGCTCCCAGCCCACCTCCTGATCTCAGGAGGAAGTGGCGCCGCGGAAGAAGAGGGATCTCAGCCAGAGTCGGTTTTGTCTTCATCCTCATTTCAGCCTCCGACACTGCATCACTATTCACTGCTCACTGCTCACTATTCAAGCTTCATCTTAATTCAAGTAGAGAAACTCACTGGAGTTGAACAAGGTCCAGCAGAGGCTCTCGAGACCATGACTCTGGACGTGAGCGAGAGCCCTGCTTGCCTCACCGCCTCGGGGAGCCCTGCCGAGCGTGAGTCGGTAAGCCCGATTCACCTGTACCGGAAGGACAACATCGGCTTCCCCCTCGATCCGCTGGGCCAGCCGATCCGCCTGCCGCATAACGAAGGAGTTGTTCATCAGTGCCAACGACTGTAGCGGGGTGGTCGTGATACCACGCCGGGGAGCCTTGAAGGCAGAGTCGGGACAGTCAAAGGCCTCTAATAGGGGGTCTCTTGCCGATCGGACCACGATCCGGTAGACGCTGCGCCTCTTCATCACCGCCTCGTCCGAATCCTTCAGATCATAGAAGTGAGTGTTGAAAACCCGGACCTCAAAGGGACGGAAGCCAGGCCCTCCTCTCTCCCTGTTGAGCTCACCACTGGTGGCCAGGAGGGCATCGCGGATCACTTCAGCTTCCAGCCGACGAGGGGAGAACCTCCAGAGCAGTCTATTCTCGGGGTCTCTTTCTGAAGGCGCCTCCCGGAAACGGGAAGACTGACGATAGCTGCTGGAGAGCATGATCTCCTTGTGCAAGGCCTTGAGGCTCCAACCGTTGTCCACGAACCAGCGCGCCAGCCAGTCCAGAAGCTCGGGATGGGAGGGACGCTCTCCGTTGAAGCCGAAATCGTTGGGCGTCCCGACGATACCCCGTCCCAAGTGGTATTGCCAAACCCGGTTGACCAGAACCCGGGCCGTCAGGGGATTGTCGGGGTCCAGGATCCATTCCGCCAGACGCAGACGGCGCTCGGCTTCTGGCGCGTTCTCTCCCAGTCCGAACTCGGGAGAGGGGGTAGCCAGAGCGGAGAGTCCCCCTGGCAGTACCCGCTCCCCAGGTTTGGCGGGATCACCCCGGTTCTGGATGAAGGTGGGCTCGGGCTGACGCGAGTTGACTGCATAGACCTGGGGAATGGGAGGAACTTTCTCCAGATCTGCCCTGCGGTGCTCCAGTTCCTTCAGCAGCGAGTCCCTTTGGCGTCGCTCCCCCGCACTCAGTTCCTCGAGCACTTCTGAGCGGGTAAGGTTGTGGATGCCGGCTCGAAACGAGCGCTGGATCTCTTCTGCGGTCAGGGCTCTGGCGTAGAGGCGGGCCTCGTCGATGCGTCCTCCTCCTTCCAGCCTACCGAACCTGACCCTATCCTTTCCTGCCTGAAAGATCTGAAGCTTCGACTCGGGTCCTTTTCGCTGAGGGCCGTAGCTGGCGTAGAGCTCCCCCTGCCGGTAGATGGAGATCCGATCCCCAGGTCCATAGACGATAACCAGGTGAAGCGGCTCGGAAAGACCCTCGGCCTCGCGAGTTCTCTCGACCTGCAGAGTCCGGTTGTTGTATTCGCTCTCGCTCTTCCAGGTCCGGGAGCCCCCGTCGTAGCGTAGTCCGTCGAACACCCCCCTTGGCTTCGACCTCTCACCTAGGACCGCCATGTAAAACCCATACCCAGCGTGATCTCCCATGCGCAGCCAGATCTCCAGGGTCTTCTCCTCGAGATTCTGTTGCAGGGGCATGGTGGTGAACCGAGCCCTCTCCCACTTGAACCGGAGACCGCCGTCTTCGATGACGGCGTCGCTGTCCGGGATGCCGTGAAGGCCTCCCAACTGGTCGTAGGCATCCGCGTCGAAGGCCCACCGGGAGAGAGGACCGGGAAGCTGGGTCGGCACCGAGTAGCCCGGTCGTTTCAGAATGCTTTCCCTCGCCGACTCATGAAGGGCAGCCACCTCGCTCATCAACTCCCGCATCCGCGACTGGAGGGGCTCTACACGGCGGCGGCGCTCCTCAGCCTCGGCGGCGTTCAAGAGGCTCCGATTTCCGGGCCAGACGCCATCCAGAGCAGCCTTCAAACGGTAGTAGTCCTTCTGGGAAATGGGATCGAACTTGTGATCGTGGCAGCGAGCGCAGTTCACCGTCAGACCCAGGAAAGTCTGGGCCACGGTCCCCACTATGTCCTCCATCTCATCCGCCCGAACACGAGCCCTCATGATGGCACCTTGCTGCATTTGCCCCACATCGTCCCAGGGAGCGGCCACCAGAAAACCGGTGCCGGCGACACCTTCTCGGGTCACCGGCTCCAGGACGTCTCCCGCCAATTGTTCCCTCAAGAACCGGGGGTAGGGTTTGTCCTGGTTGAAGCTGCGAATAACGTAGTCGCGATAGGGCCAGGCGTTATCCCGGATCTGGTCTCTTTCGTATCCGTGACTCTCACCGAACCGGGCCAGGTCCAGCCAGTGGCGTCCCCAACGCTCGCCGTAGTGAGGCGAAGCCAGCAGCCGGTCCAGCAGCCGCTCGTAGGTCCGGGGTGATGAGTCGCCGACGAAGGCATCGATCTCCTCTGGTGTGGGAGGTAGTCCGAGTAAATCCAGCGTTGCACGCCGGATCAGCGTCACCCTGTCGGCCTCGCCTGAAGCCTCCAGACCCTGCTCTTCCAGCTCCCTCAATACGAAGGAATCCAGAGGTCGACGGACCCAGGAAACGTCATCCACGTCCGGGAGCTTGGGGAGTCCGATGGGGCGTAGGGACCACCAGCGGGGCTCCCGGGAGGACGCGTCTTGTACTGGCAAGCCGGATCTCAGATTGGGCCAGTTGGCCCCCTCGTCGATCCAGAGCCGGAGGACTTCGATCTCCGCTTCAGTCAAAGGAGCTCCTGGCGGCATTTCCCCGCCAGACAACTTCTGGAACAGCAAACTCACGGCAGCATCGCCCGGTACCAGTGCCGGTCCCGAGACTCCGCCTTCCAAGGCCCCTTGCCTGGAGCTCAAATCCAGGCTGGCCGGTGCGGCCTCGCCTCGATGGCAGGAGAGACAGCGGTCCAGGATCGAGGAGATTGGGGATGACAACGCTGCAAGCCCCAGGCTTGGCCCCTGGACGGCAACAGCCGAGAGAAAGGCAGTGAGGGCTAGAAGCCTGCGCACCACAAATCCTCGAGAGCAGTTTATCGGCACGATGGTGTCTTCGCCAATGTGGCCATCTAGCAAAATACTAGACCCTTGGCCTGGCAAGGGCAATCTCAGGGGATGGCTCTTGCTCTAGACCACGTATCAGCCTGAAACCTACAGCCAGCTCCCCACTCCTGACAGAAGCAGACTGAGCCGCGGGTCTCGTGTTTCTTGGCTTCTCCCGAGTTCCTCTTGAGTTGTTAGAAGAATGTTAGAAAATGGCTGATTGAGTGAGGTTGGACAGAGAGGAGAGTTTCTGTTGAAGCATGTCGGCCGACTCGCGCTTGACCTGTTCTTGAACCAAACTTGACCGAGACTGGACACATCTAGGTCGGGATAGTGCTAGGATCGAGGTATTGTCCCGTTCAGCCCGGCGATTAGGTGTGTTGCGGACCAGCTATAGACTTCCAGCCATCTTTCTGATCGGCATTCTGCTTCCCGGGATCCTTTTGGCCGCCTTTGCGGTGAGGTCTCTACTTCAAGAAAAGAGCCTGGCCGATCAGCAGATTCGGGAACGTTTGGAGCGCGGCGCAGATGGAGCCATCCTGGACCTGGATCGAGAACTTCGCCGCTGGCAGCAGGGAATAGATGGCCTCAGCCAAGCGAGAGTCCGTGACCCTTCGCTGTGGCCAGAGAGAGTGCGTCAGGTCTTGGAGGGGTCGAATTCTGGGGTCCTGGTTCTTCGAGAGGAGCAGGCTTTGGATCTTTTGCCGTCTGGTCAGGTGCTCTACAATCCAGCGCCCCTCTTAGCGTTATCTGTGCCGCAGCAGGAGCCCCCACCCGGTTTTGCCAAAGCGGAGTCCACTGAGCTGCGTCACCGGAATTACCGAAGCGCCATCAGCCTGTACCGACAGCTACTGTTACGGGCAGAGCCGTCTCAGCGTCCCTTACTTCTGCATCGGCTGGCAAGAGCGTCTCGCAAGGCAGGATTAGGGGAGCAGGCTCTGAGCTACTATGGCGAACTGGCCCAAGCAAGCTCCGGCCGGATCGGGAATCTACCTGCCCAAGTGGTGGGAAACTTCGAGCTGTGTTCCATCTGGGCCGAGCAGAAGGCATTTGCCCAGCTTGGAACGGGAGCGCTGGAACTCTATCAGGGGCTGCTCGGTGGACACCGCTCCCTGGAAAAAGCGCGTTATCTCTTCTACGCCGACAAGGCCCGGGATTGGCTTACACTGGGTTCCGTCGTCCCGTCTGAAGTTCATGACCTAAAGGAGACCGAACAACGCAAGCTCGGTCTCACGCACGCGGTGGAGCAGTTTCTGGAAACGCCCCGTCGGGTTCTGTCGACTGAGACCGGCGCCAGTCTGGCTTTCTGGCGTTCTGAGCCCTTTGCGGCTTTGATTTTGTCGGAGGGTTTTGTCCAGGAGCAGCTTTGGCCGTCGCTCTTCACGTCGACCATCGGACCGGCTCTTGAAGTGTCATTGCACGCTTCAAGTGGCCGGCTGATGTTTGGTACCAGGCCCTCAGGTCAGGAGATTGTGGCAGCAACACGTAGCCTCAACGAGATGGGTCTTCCCTGGAGGCTGGAGGTCCGCCCTCGCCGACTGGCTGACCTTTACGCCGATCTGAATCAGCGTCAAATCGTCTATCTGGCGATGTTGTGTGCCGTGTTGGCGCTTCTGATCTTCGGCAGCTACCTCATGGCTCGAACGGTGAAAAGAGAACTGGAGATAGCGCGCCTGAAATCGGAGTTTGTCTCCGCCGTCTCCCACGAGTTCCGCTCCCCTTTGACGGGTATCCGCCAGCTAGGGGAGATGCTCATGCGCGGCCGATGGAAGAGCGAACAGAGGCGACAGGAGTATTACCAGATGATCGTTCGGGAAAGCGACAGGCTGACACGGCTGGTGGAAAACCTTTTGGACTTTTCCCGTATGGAAGAAGGACGCCAGCCGTACGATCTCGAGCCCGTTGAGCCCACCTCCTGGCTGCGAACGGTGGTCGACGATTTTCGGTCGGAGATCTCGGAGAGTATCTCGATTGAGGCAAACGTTCCACCGAACCTCCCCGCTCTCTCCGGCGACCGCGAAGCCCTCACTTGCGCGCTGCATAACCTACTGGACAACGCCGTCAAGTATTCGGGGGACTCGAAAAAGGTGTGGCTGGATGTCGAGGCGGAAAACGGCGAGCTCTCGATACGCGTTCGTGATCGAGGCCTCGGCATCTCCGAGGAGGACCAGAAACACATCTTCGAAAAGTTCTTCCGCGGACAGGGCGAGATCTCTCAAGAGGTGAAGGGAGCGGGAGTGGGACTCAGCCTGGTGCAACACATCGTGAACGCGCATGGGGGTTCCATCGAGTTCGAAAGCCTGGCCGGTCAGGGAAGCACGTTTTCACTCCACCTGCCGGCACGGCCGCAGCAGAGAGGTGAAGGACCATGACACGTATCCTGGTCGTGGAAGATGAGCCGACGATTGCCGCTGGTCTGCAGGATGACCTGGAGCTGGAAGGTTACACGGTCGAGGTGGTCGATGACGGGACGACAGCTGCGGAGCAAGCGTTAGAACATAGCTACGATTTGATTCTCCTGGATGTGATGCTTCCGCAAAAGGATGGCTTCACCGTCTGCCGCGAACTTCGCAGGGCGGGACTGCGCACGCCCATCATCCTGCTGACGGCCAAGGCACAGGAAATAGACAAGGTCCTGGGGCTGGAACTGGGCGCCGATGATTACGTCACGAAGCCGTTCAGTCCCCGCGAATTGCTGGCCCGGATCAAGGCGGTTTTGCGGCGCGTCAATGGTGAGACCCAGTCGGACCAGGTCTATCAGTTTGGAGATGTCCAGGTCGATTTCCGCAGCTGCGAGGTTTCTCGTAAGAAAAAGCAGGTGAACCTCACGGCAATGGAGTTCAAGCTCCTTCGCGCTTTTCTCTCCCACGGGGGTCAGGTACTCACTTTGGACCAGTTGATCGAAGAGGTCTGGGGACAAGACGTTTTTCTTAGTGATCGCGTGATCTACACCCACATCAACAATCTGCGTAACAAGATCGAACCCAATCCTGCCAAGCCTCGACATCTGATCACCGTGCGTGGCATCGGCTATCGCTTTGATAGCTGAACCGGACCCATTCTTGACCCACACTTGAACTGAGCTTGACTCGCGGGCGAGCGGTTGACGCTACTGTGGTGGCACATTTTGGTTCAAGGAGGAACACACAATGATTAAAAAAGAGCTCGTTTTAAGTCTCATCCTATTTCTGGCCCTTTCCCCGTTGGCTGCCGAAGCGCGAGAAGGGAAATCAGCTGAAGTCCTGCTCGGTCGAGCCCTGCATGAGGAAGAGTTGGGGGGAAACCTCGAGGGGGCTATCACGACCTATAAGAAGGTTGTCACCGAGCACTCGGAGAAGCCCGAACTGGCCGCCCGGGCCCAGCTTCAAATTGGAATCTGCTATGAGAAATTGGGCAAACAAGAGGCCGAGAAAGCCTACCAACGGGTCGTCGAGAACTATCCTTCCCAGCAAGAGGCGGTGCGGGTAGCGCGGGAGGGTCTGGCAAGGCTGGACGCCCGCCAGAAGGAACCGGCGTCGGCCATCACCGTGCGGGAGCTCATTCGCAGCGGCGAATGGAGCTACGACAAGATCTCAGATCCAACCATCGATGCAAGCGAAATCGCGATGACCAGTGATGGAGAGACCTTTATCTACACGGATTGGATGACGGGGGATCTGGTGGTGAACCATCTGTCTTCCGGCAAGGCTTATGCACTTTACGACGTCGATTGGTTCAAGTCGGAGGAATTCTTCGAGGCTCCAGTCTTATCACCCGATGAGAAAAGAATCGCCTTTCTGAACTTCTCCTGGGCCAACAACCGGACCGTGGCGAAAGTCGAGGCAGACTCGGTCCGGGGCGGAAGACGTCGAACCCTCTATGTAGACAAGAGTGTAAGTTACGTAATTCCACAAGATTGGAGTCCTGACGGAAAGAGCATACTGGCCGTCTTCGAGGCACTCGACCGCTCCATCTCGCTGGTCGCCATCGCTACGGCAGGGAAGACCGTGCAGCGCCTGGTCACGTTGAACTGGGAGTACCCTCGGCGAGCTGACTATTCCCCGGATGGCAGCTTCATTGCCCACGATTCGACGAAGGATGGAGACCGCAAGATCTATCTGATCAGTGCCGATGGGCTCCAAGAGCAGGTACTCGTAGACTCTCCAGGTGAAGATGATTCACCCCTGTGGGTTCCGGATGGTCGTTTCCTGCTGTTTCGGAGTAGCCGGTCCGGGAACTGGGATTTGATGGCACTGCCGATGGAACGTGGGCGTGCGGTTGGTGATCCTCTCCTGATCAAGTCGAATATCGGCGAAGCCACGTTTCTTCGCAGCATGACTCGAGACCGTAGGCTTTTCTATGGGGAGCAAGTAGCCGGACCCGGCATCGAGCTCATGGACAGATCCGAGAAATCCGATGCCACCGGCAGGTTGAGAGAGCTCCCCAAGACTCGTACCAGAAGCCAACATCGAGCCCGGTTCTTTCCGGACGGAAAGCATCTTGCCTACATCGCAGGATCCCGCTTTCCCTATGAGGGAGGAAATCAAGTGCTGCGCATCACCGACCTCAATGGGAAGGTCGTCAAGGACCTACCCCCGAGAGCCGAGATCCGCTGGATTTTCGGCCTTTCTGTTTCTCCGGACGGAAAGAAGCTTGCAGTGATGGGACATGGAGCCAAGCGCCAGTCGAAGATCTTTCTCCTTTCCGCCGAAACGGGAACGGTGCTCAGGGAATTCGCACCACTAACCGAACAGGGTTCTACTCTTGAGCTTTTCCGTAAGGGTCCTTTTGACTGGTCGCGAGATAGTCGGCTCCTTTACTTTCTCGGCAGCGTCCCTCAAGCAAACGAGGCTGTTCATGTAACTCTTGAGGTGGAGAGCGGGAAGACGGCGCGGATACCCCTTCCAGAACTTGTAGATCGAAGGGCAGCTCGCATTTCTCCCGATCAGAACTATCTGATTTGGGCAGTCAAGAGCAATTCCGCTGCTGGTCCGGAGATCAAAAGCAATCTTGTCCTTCGGTCGTTGGCGGACGGAACCGAGAGGGTCTTGAAGAAGAACGTGCAGATCTCTCGGATCGACTGGGATCATAATTCTCGACACATCTTCTACAAAAAGGGGAAAGATGAGGCTCGACTTTATCGCTTGTCCATCGAAACCGGTGCGGAGGAACTCTTCTCCAAAAACTGCAGGGATCTCCACATCACCGATGTGAGTCGAGATGGAAGACATCTGGCCTTCCAATCGAACCGACAAGACTGGCGCATCTGGACGGTCGAGAATTTCCTGCCCAAAGCGAAGAAGCAGCTGAGCCGGCGCTGAGAGACGAGCGGGAGAGGTGCCGGCCATGATGGCTCTCGTTCTCGTCTTGGGGCTACAAGTCCCACTGGGTCTCGACCGCGGGCTTCTTGCCCCACCGGAGAATCCAGTGACCGAAGAGAAGGCTGCTCTCGGCAGACTCCTCTTTTTCGACAAGCGGCTGTCCCAAGACGGGAGTCTGGCCTGCTCGGATTGCCACCAGCCTGACAGAGCCTTTAGCGAGGACAAACGAGTCGCGGTTGGAGTCCAGAACAAGCGGGGCGTACGCAACAGCCCGGTCATCTTCAACCGGGCCTACGGACGCTCCTTCTTCTGGGATGGGAGAATCTCCACACTCGAAGAGCAGGTCTTGCAGCCGATCCAGAATCCCAAAGAGATGGCGGCTGACCTCCCCGTCATTGTCGAGAGATTACAGGAGGATTCGACTTATTCAGAGCTCTTTCAAGAAATCTTTGACTCACCACCGGACATCCCTTCGCTCGCCTACGCTCTGGCCACCTATGTCCGGACGATCCTTTCCGGGTCTTCACCCTATGATCGATACCAGGCCGGAGACAAGACGGCTCTCAAGCCGCGAGCGCAAGAAGGGCTCCGGCTGTTTCGGGGAAAGGGCCGCTGCACACTCTGCCATTCCGGCAGCAACTTTACGGACGAGGACTTTCACAATACGGGTGTGGCCTGGGATGGGCAACGGTTTCTGGACCCGGGGCGGCTGGTCCTCACCCAGGAGAAGAAGGACCTGGGCGCCTTCAAGACTCCAACTCTACGCGAGGTTGCCCGCACGGCACCCTATATGCACGACGGTTCTCTCGCCACGCTCGAAGACGTGATCGAGTTCTACAACCGGGGAGGCAAGCCGAATCCCCACCTGGACGTAGATCTGAGGCCTCTGAATCTGACCGCGAAAGAGAAATCATCCCTGCGGGCCTTTCTTCAGTCGTTGAGCGGGATCGTTCAGGAAGGGATCCCGAAGAGATGAGGTATCCGTGGGGGTAGGTTAGAGAAAAGGGGGGACCATGCGCAGGAGATCTGGCCCGCAACTTTCAGGGACCGCAGTGTTCGTCATCTTGTTCATGGGAAACGGGATCTGGGCCTCTGACTGGTCCCGTTTTCGGGGTCCTGGAGGTGTCGGCGTCGCCGAGGCGAGTGGCCTCCCCGTCGTCTTCGGCGACGAGCTGAACATGCTGTGGAAGGTTCCACTCCCAGCAGGGAAGTCCTCCCCCGTCCTGACCGGGCAATTGATTTTCCTGACCGCCCATGAAGGCGAAGAACTTCTGGTGCTGGCCTACGACCGTGAGACGGGAAGGCTCCTCTGGCGGCGTTCGATCGAAAAGATCCACCACGAACCCCGCCACAATCTGAACGACGCGGCGGCGCCGACGCCCGTCACCGACGGCGTCAATGTTTTCGTTTTCTTTTCCGAGGCCGGTCTGGCGTCTTATGACTGTGAAGGCAACCAGCGATGGTTTGTGCCCCTCGGCCCATTCGATGTAGAGCACGGCATCTCCACTTCGCCGATTCTGATCGACGAAAAGGTCGTCCTCATGATCGACCAGATCGGCGAGTCCTACCTCGTCGCCTTCGATGCGAGCGACGGTAGGCAAGCCTGGAAAACGGAGAAGCTCAGCGTCATGGGCGGCTATTCGACTCCCGCCTCCTACGAGCCCTCCTCTGGCCCTGGTCAGGTCATTGGTATTTCTGCCGTGGAGTTGACAGGGTACTCGGCCGTCTCGGGTGAGAGGCTCTGGTGGGTCGGCGGCTTGTCGTATCAGTCGCGGACCTCGCCAACAATCGGTGCGGGTCGAGCCTACGCCACGACGGGTGGATACGGTGGGGGGCCAGCGTGGCCATTTGAGGAACTGGCCAAAGGGGGGGACAAGAACAAAGATGACAAGGTCTCGATCGAGGAGGTCGGCGACAAACGCCACATGGCGGCTATGATTCGACGCTGGGGCGGGGAAGACCAGGCCATAAATGAAGGGAATGGGAAGAATCACGCAAGGCCTTCAGTGGACGCCCCACGGCCATCGCGGTCGACCTGGATGGTGGGGGCGACGTCACCGAATCTCACGTCCGCTGGCGGTTTGAAAAAGCGCTGCCTTCGGTCTCTTCACCGCTGTACTACAAAGGAGTTCTCTATCTCTTCAAAGACGGCGGCATCGTCACCGCCCTGGATCCAGAGTCCGGGAAGGTTCTCAAGCAGGGAAGGATTCGAAACGCGATTGACAAGTACTATTCCTCTCCCGTTGCCGCCGATGGCAAGATTTACGTCGGCACCGAGACCGGCAAGGTGTCGGTTCTGCGAGCCGGCAAGGACTGGGAAGTGCTGGCTGTCAACAACCTGGAGGAGGACGTCTACGCCACACCCGCCCTGGCAGGCGATCGCATTTACCTGCGCACTTCTGGCTACCTGTACTGTTTCGCGGTGCATGACTTGGTTCGGGCGGTCCGAGACGGAGATCTGGACCGCGCTCGTACGCTGCTGGCACCTGCCGATGTTCCTAATAAGACGCTGAACTTTGCTCTCATCGAAGCCACTGCGGCCAAGAACTCCGGGCTGATGACACTTCTCCGAAAAGCGGGAGCCGCAAGTGCGCAGAGCGACCAGCAGCCGGTTATCCCCGAGAGGCGGCTTGCGGCCTATGCGGGTCACTTCCAGACCGAAAAGGGATGGAAGGCAGAAATCGTTCTGGAAGATGGAGTCCTGATCTACAAGGGTTGGGGCTCGGAGTCCCGACTCGAGCCCATGAGTTCCACCAGTTTCAACATTCCTGAGAGAGTGGCGATCATGCTTGAGTTTGAGATCGACGGCGAGCGCATCCTCGGCTTCACCTACAAACACCCGGATTGGCCGGCGGCCAGCTACAAGCGTGTCGAAGCGAAGCAAAGTGAATGATCGAATTCATGCTTAACAGTTGCTGCCAGTGTTCACAGCCGATCCAGTATTGAACGGTTCGGTCCGTGAATTTGGCACAATATCTAATCGCCTTGTAGCACGTCGCGCCTCCATCGCTGTAGGGAGAGCCTACCCCCGCCCGGCCGAGCACCCGAACCGGTAGTCTGCGATTGGCATAAGCGAGCAAACGGGTGTGCGCTTATGCCTATTGCCAGGGTTGCTACGCGGCGGTAGCCTGAAGGTATCCGCGCGGGAAGTTCGAAAGCGGAATTGGCACAAATCTGGCACAAGATAAAGACGGTTCTGGGTTAGGAAAGTTCTTTAAGTTCTTGAAAACAAAGCGCGCCCGGCAGGATTCGAACCTGCGACCTCTGGTTTCGTAGACCAGCGCTCTATCCAACTGAGCTACGAGCGCACCGAATGTCCGTGCAGTTTACCAGAAGCAGGTCGGGGTGGGGAATCTTGGGTGCGGTCAGAGTCAGGTGCTATTCACCGTTCCTGATTCTTCTTTGTGGACAACCCGAGTAGAATGGGCCCACGTGAGGTAACTTCGTGCGGGATTATGTCAAGATTCTGGCCTGGCTCTACATCGCCTTGGGCGCCCTGGGCGCTCTGGGTGCTGTCGTGATCTTCGGGCTTTTTGTCTTCGGTGGCACCATGGTCCGGATGACAGCCCACCAGGATCCTCAGGCGCTTCTGGCAGCCCCGGTCATGTGGGTGGTAGGCGCCTTACTCTTCGCTATCATCCTGCTGTTCGCGATCCCTGGAATCGTGGCGGGAATCGGCCTACTCGACCTCCGGCCCTGGGCCAGGGTCGTGGCCATCGTGCTTTCCGCTCTTCACCTATTCAACATACCTATTGGCACGGCGATAGGAATATTTGGGCTTTGGATCTTGCTCAACTCCGAGACGGAAGAGCTTTTTCGATCCTCTACTGCCACGCCTTCGGCCGATTCCTGAGGTCCGGTTTCAAGGCTCTGCTTCTTCGCCGGGCTCACTCGCCCATAAGCGTCATCTCCCAGTCGACGACTCTTTAAGCAGGCTGTGAGGTAGGGCAGCCGGAGGGTCAAACGAAAGACTTCCTCACGCCGGCTACAAGCCGAGCAACTCACGAGCATTCTCGGAAAGAATGCGCTGCTTCAGCGGCTTGGGAATTCCGGGAAGAGCGGTGACCGGGTCGTTCCAGTCGAAGTGGGGCCAATCGGAACAGTAGATCAGGGTGTCCTCGGCCTTCATGGCTTCCAGCAGCCGCAGAAGGTGACCGGGCTGCTCCGGTTCCATCATGGGCTGAGAGCCGATTCTGATGTGCTTGCGGAAATACTCGCTGGGAGGCTGCTTGAGCCAGGGCTTTTGATCACGCAAAGACTTCCAGTCTGCATCCAACTTCCAACACAGACCGGCAACCCAGTATTGGTCGACCTCCAGGAGGGCGACGCGAAATTCCGGGAATTTTTCAAAGGTTCCCTCCGAGATCAACGAGGCAAAATGGGCCATCGCCATCTGGGAGCGGGCCAGTCGAGTTTCCAGGTAGTAGGTAGGATAGCCCACGCCGGTCGGAGAGCCTGCCATTCCCACACCCTCGCAGCCTGGGTGGACGAACGCCACCAGGGAGTTTCGCTGGCACGCCTCCCATATTGGATCGTAGAAGCGGTTCCCGTAGGGCCGTCTGGCGCCAGTGGGCAGAAGAACTGCCAGCACATCGGGATGATTGCCGATGCGATCGATCTCGGCCGCGGCCAACTGCGGATCGGAGGTGCTGATCGACATGGCCAGTCTGAGGCGAGGCTCCCGGGCGATCCAGTGCTCCAGGGTCCAGTCGTTGAAGGCCCTGCAAATAGCGGCGGCGTAATCGCAGTCAGGTATCACCGATGAGGTATAGACAACCCCACTATTGAGGACCGCGTAGTCGATATGCCAGCGGTCCAGGTGCTCCTTTTGAAGACGCTCTAGCCCGGATTTCTCATAGTGAAAGCAGAAAGGCTGATTTTAGTCGATTTTTCGACTCTGGTTTGAGCCGAAGTCTCAGTTGAGGGCACTGTAGAGTGCGAGAGCTTGGTGACACCTATGTTGAAGGCGGAAAACCGGTTTTTCAGACACACCTCAGCCGCCTCAGTTGCAGATGGTTGGGATTTCCGGTTTGCCTCCGCTCAGCCGAGCTGTTGAAGCTGGGCCAAGGTTTGGGCGTAGAGTGTTTGGTAAGGATAACCCTCGCTCAGCGACAAGCTCACCCGTCGGACACTGACCCGAATCTGGCCTCCTATCTTCAACAGTTTGAGGCGAATCGTCTGGCATTGCGCCTTCGCCCACTGGGTCCCCTTCAAAGCGACACACCTGAGCGTGTGCAGCAGATTGTAAGCCACCGAGGAAAACCACAGGCGCAGCTGATTGCTCTTCATGCGGTGCGTCGAGGTCCGATCGGCAAACAGCTCTAGCTGCTGCTCCTTAATCCGATTCTCCGCTTCCCCTCGCGCGCAGTACAGCTCCTCGTACAGCTTTTGGGCGGGCCACCGCTTCGCTCCCAGCGAGGTGACGACAAAGCGGGGATTGGATCCCTTACCCGTGTACTCGGCCTTGCCCACCACTCGCCGCTCTTGACTCCAGCTTTTGCGCGTCTGGTAACGAAAGTCCTTGTAGACTCGGGCGCTGCTGCCGTTGGCTTGTTGCAGTGCCTGGGCCTGTTCCAACTCGGACTCCAGGGCCCCCTCTAAGCGCTGATTGCGGGCCAGACCGAAGACGTAATCCACTCGATGCTCCTCACACCATTTCATCAACGCCTCGCGGGCAAAGCTGCTGTCCGCCCGCAGAGTAATGCGGACCTTCGGCCACTTCGCCCGCAGTTGTCCCACCATCCGCTCCATCTCCTGGACCGCTCCTTCGGAGCCATCCAGGTTCGACACCCGCAGCTTGGCCCCCAGCACATACCCCTCGCAAAACACATACAGCGGCAGGTAGCAGTAACACCGGTAGTAGCCATGGTAGAAACGACCCTCCTGTTCTCCGTGCAGCGGATCATCCGTCGCATCCAGGTCCAAGACCAACTCCTTCGGTTTCCCGCCTCGCACCCGAATGAACTGCTCCACCAAAAACGCTTCGACCGCGGCTTCATCCACCGGCGTCTTGCGATATTTATCCTGCGTCACCGAGGACAACTCCAAACGATTGAGGGTGCTCTTGCCCGCACACGCCTTGCCTCGATCCGCTTCCGCTCGCCGATCCCTCCCCAAGGGATCTTCCTTGCCGACCAACACCGCCATCAGCGGATCTGCCCGGAGCTCCTCATGATCGTTGACATCCTCATAGCCTAGGGCCAGTCCGTAAATCCGCTGCCCCACCAGTTCCTCCACACTGAACTCGGTGAAGCGAGGATCGCGCCGGTCCCCAAAGCAGGCGGCCAAGCCGCTAATGAACCCATAGCGGCTCTCCACCTCCCGTAACAGCAACCCCCCGGAGTCTGAGGTGATCTGCCCCCCATTGAATTCTGCCTCGACTCGGCGCCCTTCTAGCTCTTGAAACTCCAGCTTGGAAGCGATACACTCTGTGGTCATAGTAGTCAGCTCCTTGTGATTATTAAGTATCTGATAACAAAGACTTTATATCACATAGAGCTGACTGCTTTTTCTTGTCTTTGAGAAATCCGGGCTAGATCCCAGCCCTCTTCGTGTCCGTTGTAGTTCTCCAGGTTGAAACCGTCCGCCAAATCAGTTCGGACAGCCTGCCGAGGAGCGTTGAAGTAACCCGATCCAGGGAAGAGGAATCCCTGTTCTTTGACCTGTCTTTGGAAGGGCGCTGAAAGGTAGGGGAGGAGCTCGTCAAGGTTTTTCAACGAGTGGTGGACATCGCAGTCGATGAGACCGACGTCAGTGTCTGACTCGGATCTGCGTTCCGGAGCCGTAACCGGCGTGGAGCCAGGTAATGGCATGGATCCCCTGCGTTCCTGTTCTCCAGATTGAGCTTAGGGCTCGCGCAGAAATAGCTTGGCATTTTGGCATCTCATCTTCCCACCATCTTCGGCCGCTCCTCGGTCGCGAAATCCTCAACGTAGACCCTGCTACGCCTGCGGTTTCGCTCAATCGTTCGCGGCCAAATCTAGTGCAAATCTGAGCGCCAATTCTACCAAGTTATTTCTGCGCAAACCCTTAGATCGGGGGCCGAAGTCGGGCCGCTTCTTTTTGGCCTCCTGGGTAGACCGCCAAGGCTTGTTTCTTTTCCGCCTATTTTGAGAGATTCTCGGGCGAGGCCTTCTTGAGGAGATCCACAAGAGGCTTGCCGGCTTCGGGAACCGATACCTTCATATCGACCACGATCTCCCTGGCCGAGATCTTCTGGCTATAGAGGTCCTTGCTTGCTCCGTTGTCCTGGCGCAAAGTGCCGCCCTTCAAGGAGACTCCGGCGAATAGACCCTTGGAACGGGCATAGGCAAGGATTTCAGCACCCATGGCAGCATCAGTCGCCGCCTCGGCAGACCGACCCTTGGGACCGGCCGCAGCGGTCGCGTCCGCCCCCAGCTTGACCTTGCTCTTCAGCAGAGAATTCACACCTGTCGGATTCATTACCAGGAGGACGTAGTCGGTCGAACTACCCCCGATCTGGAAGCCGATACTGCCGGACGCCAGCCGGTACATAGCAGGAGCGCTCCAGGGACCGGAGAAGTCAATTTTTGAGCGGCACACCATGGCACCCTTGCCATAGCTCGCTCCAAAGAGCAGAGCGCCCTTCTTGACACCGGGGAAGACCAGGACACACTCCGCCTTGCTCAACAGCTCGCTCGGTATGCCTTCGTCTGGAGTATCGAGGATTGCCTGCAGGACCACAGCAGCGTTGTGCAGTCGTTCTTTCACATCCTTGGAGTCGGCAAATAGCGATAGGTTCAGGAGCAGACAAGTCACTCCCAAGCTCATGAGATAACGCATTTTTACACCCTTTCGAAGCAAGTCGCTTTCTGTCGCCGGCGTTCGAACGCACGCCCCGGTGAACCCTCAACCTCAGATACTCTCTAAACGATACCACAGGGCGGGCAGCCGGGGGTAGGAGCGCAGAAGCAGCCGTGGACAGGCTATCGGCGTTTGTGTTTTCATGAGGCTTTCCGTCACAAGAATGCTGCACGGCTGAGTCCAAAATGAGCACGGAATTAAGTAGAAGATGAGTTTCAGGATCTCGCTCGCTCAGATCAATCCCAAGACCGGAGATCTTAGGGGCAATGCCCGCAAGATCCTGGGAGGCATCGCCCGGGCTCGCGAGGAGGGCTGCGACATCGTGGTCTTTCCCGAGATGTGCCTGACCGGGTACTGCCTGGATGAGAAGCTTCTGATCAACCTCCAATTTCTTCGGGAGAACAAACGCATCCTGCTGGAGGAGATCCGGCCAGCCTGCCAGGGGATTGCGGCTATCGTCGGCTTCTTGGACTTCGATGAGAAGCAGCTGGGACCCGATCAGCGGGTGCTAAGGCACAATGCCGCGGCTGTTCTGGGAGAAGGGGAGCTGCTTCAGATCGCCCACAAGCGCCTGCTGCCGGCCTACCGCTATTTCGAAGACAAAAGGTACTTCCAGCCAGGTCGCGAAGTGGAGCCAATCGAGGTCAAGGCAGGGGACGGGGTGGTGCCCATCGGCGTGCTCATCTGCGAAGACCTATGGGAGCACGGATACGATTCCAATCCTTGCCAACTGCTTCGGGACAAGGGCGCTGAATACCTGTTCTGTATCAATGCGAGTCCCTTCGTCGGAAGCGGTCCGGGAGAAAAGGACGGCAAGCGTTTTGTCCGCGAGCGGATCATGCGAGAACAGATCCGCCGTCACGGAATTCCCATTATCTATGTCAATACCGTAGGCGTGGGAGACAACGGCAAGAACATCATCCCCTTCGACGGAATGAGCCTCGCCTTCGACCGGGAAGGGAATCCGGTCCAAGTTTTGAGCCAGTTTCAAGAAGACCAACAATCTGTCGATTTCGACCAGGGAAAGTCTGACGCCGTCCCGCTTCCGCCTTTCGATCGGGAAGGGGAGATCTACCGCGCCCTGGTCATGAGCGTACGCGACTACTTCGACAAGGTGGGCATTTTCAAGCGGGTGCTGGAGGCGATCTCCGGGGGAATCGATTCTTCCCTGGGCACGGCCATTGCCTACGAAGCCATGGGGCGGGACCTCCTCTCCGTCTACAGCCTACCCTCCAAGTACAACTCCTCCCAGACACTAGAGGCGGCGCGCCAACTAGCACGGAATTTTCAGCTGGACTACCACGAAGTACCGATTCAGTCCATGGTCGACACGATCGTGGGGGACTTCGAACGTTATCTTCACCCGTTAGATCAGCCGGTGACAAGCGAGAACCTACAGGCCCGGGTACGGGGCCTCATCATGATGGCCGAATCCAATGACCAGGAGGCGCTACTTCTGACCAACGGCAACGAAACCGAAATCGCTCTCGGCTATGCCACCCTCTACGGTGACATGGTCGGAGGGCTCTCGGTGATTGGCGATCTACCGAAGCCGGATGTCTATCGACTGGCCCGCTATGTCAACCAGAGGTGGGATCGGGCGATGATTCCGGAAGAGGTCTTCTCGATTCCGCCTTCAGCCGAATTGAAGGCCGACCAGATCGACCCCTTCGACTACGAGGTGGTAGGTCCTATGGTCAGCGACTTTGTGGAGAGAGGGATGAGCCCTCGGGATCTGGTGAATCAGTTCCAGAAGAAGCAGCTCAGCGCCACCAGATACTCGGCTCAGGGTGGTGCTGTTTACGACAAATACGACGAGAAGAGCTTTGGAAAGCTGGCTCGCCAACTCTACCGATCGTTGAATGTCTCGGTTTACAAACGTCTTCAGGGGGCGCCCATTGTGGCGGTCTCGGCTCGCGCCTTCGGTTTCGATCTGCGGGAGACGATCATCAACGGTTGGGGCGGTCGCTGAAGAAAACTCGGCGGTTGCCCACCTCCAGACGCGAGGAGTCTCTTGAAGCGTCCTTCACAGTTAGGAATGGTTCAAACCGTATTGGGACGGGTTACACCCGAGAAGCTCGGTGCGACCCTCATGCACGAGCACATTCTGTCGGATCTTTCGCGGATCGCGGAACCTCCAGCCGGTGAGGACAGCGAGCACGAGCTCTTCTACCAGCCACTCAGCCAGTCCAATGTCGGCCTGGTGCGATTCTACTCCCAACCCAACGCAGACAGTCTGCGCCTGGACGATATCCCCACAGCCATCCATGAACTCAAGCTGTACCGGCAGCATGGAGGGGGCTCAGTCGTTGAGGTCTCGAGCCGAGGACTCGGCCGGGATCCAGCGGGCCTGGCTCGCATCTCAACGGCCACCGGAGTTCACATCATCATGGGCTCCTCGTATTATGTCGATGCTGCCCATCCTCCCGATATGGACAGCCGCTCGGAACCTGAAATCACGGATGAGATTGTCGATGATGTCGTCAACGGTGCTGCCTCCAGTGGTGTCCGCGCAGGTATCATCGGGGAGGTCGGCTGTTCCTGGCCGTTGACCAGTAACGAGAACAAGGTTCTGCGAGCTTCTGCGGCCGCTCAGAGACAAACCGGAGCCGCCATTACCATCCATCCGGGTCGTGACGAGCGCTCGCCAGAGGAGATCTTGACGGTACTGGAGAGGGCGGGAGCGAATCTGCAGCGTACGATTATCGGCCACCTGGA
Source organism: Acidobacteriota bacterium (assembly GCA_965218775.1). Lineage (GTDB taxonomy): Bacteria > Acidobacteriota > UBA6911 > RPQK01 > JAJDTT01 > CAUZIZ01. Next base: position 47,710 of record CBDCLS010000005.1, read on the forward strand.
ACGCACCGTGTTCGACTGGGGTCGCCTGTGCCGCATTGCAGATCGGGGCTGTTATCTACAGTGGGACCATTTCGCCTACGAGCGGTCCTACTTTCCCAACAATCCTCGAGTCGACCTACCCAGTGATGCCGGCAGAATGGAACTGATTGCGCGCATGATCGCGGAGGGATTCGGCGAGAAGATCCTGATATCACATGATGTAGCTTCTAAAGACAAGCTACTTAAATATGGTGGCCATGGGTATTTTTATATCCTCCTTCATATCTTGCCAAGGATGAGATCCCGGGGCTTCACAGAGGAGGACATCAATCGAATCCTGGTCCAGAACCCGGCTGCGGCTCTGACGTTTGTCGAGCCGGCCGAACACTGAGGCCGAGCTCCCAGCCGAGGAGTTCGAATTCGACTCGCCGGTGACCTTGGTCGTGGCCTAAGATTCTTGCTCCTTCTTGAGCCTCTCCAAGGTCTGGAGCCGCTCCGCCACTTCCTTTTCGAACCCTTGCTCGGTGGGCTGGTAGTAACGGCGGTTTGCCAGATTCTCGGGAAGGCACTGCATATCGGCTACGTGATCGGGCTCCTGATGGGCGTAGCGATAGCCCTTTCCATAATCCAGGTCCTTCATCAGCCGAGTCGAGGCGTTTCGAAGCTGAAGCGGGACTGGTTCGTTTCGGGTCTTGGCCACGTCCTCGGCGACCTCGGCATAGGCCCGGTAGAGGGCGTTGGACTTGGGCGCCTGTGCCAGATAGACGGTAATTTGTCCCAGGGCCAGTTTTCCTTCGGGAAGACCAATGAAGTGAACGGCCTGCATGGCATCAATGGCGTAGCCCAGGGCGGCTGGATCCGCGATGCCCACGTCCTCGGAAGCGAAACGGACCAGTCGTCGGGCGATGTACATGGGATCTTCTCCCGCTTCCAACATGCGTCCCATCCAGTAGAGGGAGGCATCGGCATCGCTGTTGCGCAGGGACTTGTGCAGCGCGGAAATGAGATTGAAGTGTTCTTCTCCTGCCTTGTCGTAGAGCACTGTCCGCTTCTGAAGCGCCTCCTCTAGAATCTCAGCCGTGATGCTGGGACGCTTGTAGCTCCGAGTGCGCGCAAGCTGGGCCGCCAGCTCTAGCGAGTTGAGTGCGACGCGGGCATCTCCATTGGCAAAGCCGGCGAGCTGAACCAGGATCTTGGGATCCGCTGACAGGTTCCAATTTCCGAGACCCCGTTCGCGGTCCTGAATTGTGCGCTCAAGAATCTGGAGGATGTGCTCGTCTGTCAATGCTCTTAGGACCAGGACGCGGCTCCGGGAGAGGAGAGGTGCGATGACTTCGAAGGAGGGATTTTCGGTAGTGGCCCCGACCAGGATGATGGTGCCGCGCTCCACGTGGGGTAGAAAGGCGTCCTGCTGCGCCTTGTTGAAGCGATGAATCTCATCTACGAAAAGGACGGTGGAGCGCTGGTCCCCGCGGCGCTCAAGCTCAGCCTCCTCGACCACCTTCTTGACGTTTCTGACGCCTGACAGGACGGCGCTCAACGAGGCGAACCGGCACTCGGTCTCCCGGGCTAGAAGATAGGCAAGGGTGGTCTTGCCCACACCGGGAGGACCCCAGAAGATCATCGAAGGGATGTCTCCCGAGCGAATGATGTCACGAAGAACCCGCTCCGGTCCTAGGAGGTGCTCCTGCCCCACCACCTCGTCCAGAGATTGGGGCCGCATGCGGTCTGCCAGAGGTGCTGACGCCGACGAGGTCCCCTCCACAGGATCTTGATCGGGGAAAAGGGATCTATCCATGGATGTCCTGTTGGCGGTAGACCTCGTAGAGGATGACCGCGCCGGCAACGCCGGCATTGAGGCTCTCGGTCTGAGCCTTCATGGGAATCTGAAGCAGCTGGTCAGCCTCATCCAGCATTGAACTGTCGGGGCTGGATCCCTCGCTGCCGATGACGACGGCCAGCGGAGGCCGAAACCGTGCCTGAAACAAGGACTGGCCGCGCCGAGGTGTTGCCAGCCAAAGGCAGACGCCTCGGGACTTGAGGTAGGCCCAGTCGATTCCTTGCAGAAATGGCACCCGAAGGATCGCGCCTGCGGAAGCCCGGATGACCTTCGTGTTGAAACAGGACACGGTCCCAGGACTGGTCAGCAAGCTGAAGAGCCCGGTCGCGGCGGTGGTTCGCAGCAGTGTCCCCAGGTTGCCAGGATCTTGAATTTCGTGGACATAGAGCAGATAGGGTCCAAGATCATCCCAACTCCAGGTTGGTTTTTCGAAGAAGGCAAGAACCCCCTGGGGTGTCTCGAGGTCGGAAAGAGACTTTAGCAGGGCGTCGCTGAGACAAATCGACTCCTGGCTCCTTTGACGAAGACGGTCAAGACGCCCATTCGGGTTCCGAGTGAGGTTCTTCGAGAACAGGAGCAGCTTGATCTGGCGATTCTGGGACAGGTCCTCTACCAACTTCCATCCTTCGGCACAGAGCCAGGGGCAGTCCGCTTCCTGAGGCCTGTCAGCAAACCTGCTCCACTGTCTAAATCTTTTATTATCGCGGCTTTGAATCACCGCAGGGCGAGAAGACACGACGGTGTTATTCTAACATGGTCAAGGAGCAGGGAAACAAGATGAAACGAGTCTTCACGGTGGCGAACTCGAGATGACCATGAAGCGATCAAAGGGAGGCTCCAGGCGGGTTCAGATCGACCGATTCAGCCCGGACCCGCTTCAGATCGAGGCGGCTGCAGCCGTAGTTCGTGCGGGCGGCATCGTGCTCTACCCAACCGATACCGTCTATGGGCTGGGCTGCTCTGGCCTGAGGGCCGACGCCGTGACGAGACTTTTCGAGTTGAAACAACGCCCGCCAGACCGGGGGGTTCTACTGCTCATCCCGGAACTAGCCTGGGTGGAGCGCTGCGCCCGCTCCGTGCCAAGAGACTTCTATCCACTCGCAGAAGCGCTCTGGCCTGGCCCCGTGACATTCCTCTTACCGGCCAGTCCTCAACTGCCGGCGTTGATCGCTGGTGGCCAGGGAAAGGTGGGACTCAGGAAGCCCGAACTTCCCTATCTGAGGTCGTGGATAGAGGCCACCGGAGCGCCCCTGGTGTCTAGCAGTGCCAACATCTCGGGACAGCCCTTACCCCAGTCCGTTCAAGAACTCGCCACCTTGTTTGGGAACCGCGTGGACTTGTTCCTGGAGGCAGCTGAGATGGGTGAGGCTCAAGCGTCGACCGTCGTGGACCTCTGTACCGAGCCTGCCCGGATAGTGCGGGAAGGGGAGTTGGCAGAGAAGGTTCGAAGTTTAATACGGGTTGAGTGATCAGGCTGGACCAGGCTGAAACTTCATTGGCGAACGTAGCTTTGGTCTCCAGGCCGGAGTCTTATTCTTCCGTGCCTTTGGCTCGGGCGGCGGCCTGGAGACCACCGCTACGCCGGAGGCCCACTAACTTATCTGGACTTCTTTCGGCGGGTTCTGGGAAGGTGGGTCGGTTTCCTGGAGTGCCTGCTCTTTGGCCTTGTCAAGAATCTTCACGATGAAGAGCTGTTTCTCGCTTCGCTGGTGGACGCCTTTCCTGATGGCAATCAACTCGGCGACGACGCTAATTGCAATCTCCTCAGGAGTCTCCGATCCGATCGCCAGACCAATCGGAGCATAGAGCCGATCAAATGACTCTGGAGCATATCCTTTTTCGATCAGGTTCTTGACGAGCAGTTGAATCTTCCGGCGGCTGCCCACCAGGCCTACGTACCGGGCCTGGGTCTGAATCGCCTGCTCCAGAGCGATTTGATCGTGGCTGTGTCCTCGTGTGACCACCAGAACGAAATCAGTCGGGCCTATCTGGATCTGTTCGAGGCCTGATTCGTATGGGCCCACGATGGTTTCTTGGGCGTGGGGAAAACGCTCTGCATTGGCAAATGCTTCGCGATCGTCGAGAACGGCAACCTGGAATCCGACGCGATGGGCAGCTTCGGCGATGGCTTGGCCGACATGACCGGCCCCCATCAACACCACCTTGGGATCAGGAAGAATCGGTTCCACGAAGATTTCGACCGTTCCTCCGCAGATAAGACCCTCGTTTTCGGCGTCCTCCTGTGTGAGCTCGTAGCTCAGCATGGCAGCAGAACCGCTGTCCATGACCCGTTTGGCCTCTTCCCAGACCTCTGCCTCGACACATCCACCGCCGACGGTGCCGACGAAGGACCCGTCCTCGTGAATAAGCATCTTGGCATGGTCTTTTCGGGGCGTACTGCCGAGGCGTCGGACGATCGTGGCCAAGGCGGCTTTCCCACCATGCTTGCGAACCCGAACCACTTCCTCGTAGACGTCCACAACGAGCATTGTGCAGAAGGGGTAAGTTCTAAGTCAAGGTTGCAGGTTGCGGTGATTCGAACGGGAAGAGTGTCTTGGCCAAAGTCTAGAGTCTTTTCTACTCTGACTTTGGCTGAAGCGGGGCTGCGTCATCTCCCGAACAAGAGGACCTGAGGCCTGCTGTATATGACCTGCGCCCCGGTACCGTTCTCGGATCTGGGCGGGACGCGATTGACAGAAAACAGGCAACCTGCTATCACGGTTCGGTGCTGCTCAGTTTTTCCTTCGTGAGACCCAACTTCCTGGTTCTGCTGGTCCTGGTCCTTACAACAACCTTCTCACTCCGAGCACAGCAGTGGCGGCACTACGGTGGCGATGCAGGGGGGACGAAGTATTCGGCGCTGAAACAGATCACCCGACAGAACGTTGCACAATTAAAACCAGCCTGGACCTTCGATACAGGAGACTTCAGCGACGGAACCCAGTATCCACCGAAATCGGCCTTTGAGTGTACGCCACTGATCGTGGACGGAGTGATGTATGTCTCCACACCGTTTCACCGGTTGATCGCTCTGGAGCCAGAAACGGGCAAAGAGCTGTGGGCCTTCGACTCCGGATTTGATAGGCAAAGCCGGTTAAGCCTCTTTATCAGTCGAGGAGTGGCCCACTGGCAGGAAGGAGGCAGAAGCCGCATTTTCCTGGGTACCCAGGCGGGCCACCTCTTCTCGATCGATGCCAAGACGGGCAAGCCGGATCCAGCATTTGCAGAACAGGGCGAGCTGGATCTCAGGAAGGGAGTCACCGAAAAGTTTCCCCATCTGAACTATGGACTCACATCCCCAGTCGCGGTGTGCGGTGACAGAGTCGTCGTAGGCGGCTGGGTGAGTGACGGAGAGCCCCAGGGACCAAGTGGAGATATTCGGGCTTTCGACGCCCGCAACGGGCGGCAGGTCTGGCGCTTTCATACGACGCCGCAATCGGGCGAGTTCGGAAACGACACCTGGCAAGACGAATCCTGGAAGGATCGGGGCGGGGTGAATGCGTGGTCCACGATGAGCGTGGACGAAGAACATGGCATGGTCTTCGTCCCTCTTACTTCCCCTGCCATCGATTTTTATGGTGGGGATCGCAAGGGAGCCAACCTCTTCAGTGACTCCGTGGTCGCGCTCGACTGCCTAACCGGCAGCCGGGTTTGGCACTTTCAGACCATTCACCACGACCTTTGGGACTGGGATCTGCCCGCTCAACCCGTTCTGGTTACGGTTCGAAGGGACGGGCAGAGCATCCCCGCCGTAGCCCAGATCACGAAGACCGGTTTCGTGTTCGTGTTGGACCGGTTGACCGGAGAACCTTTGTTTCCGGTGGAAGAGCGGCCGGTGCCGGCAAGTGTCATCCCAGGCGAAGAATCTTTTCCCACCCAACCCCATCCCGTAAAGCCCCCACCGTTCGCTCGCCAGTCCATGACCCGAGACGAGATCACCAATGTCACACCAGAATCGCGAAAAGAATGCCTGGAGATGGTCCAGGACGCCGTCGTAGAAGGTCCTCTCTTCCGGCCCATAGGCAGTCAGTTGACCGTGATGTTTCCCGGAACCAACGGGGGCCCCAACTGGGGTGGCGCTTCTTTCGACCCCGAGAGGGGTTTGCTGTACGTGAACTCGATGGATGTCGGTGCCTTCTTCAGAATGGTGCCTCGACCCGAGGGCTCGAAGCTTCCTTATCGCGTCAGGGGCACCAAGTACGGGAGATTCTGGGACTCCAATCAGTATCCCTGTCAGAAGCCTCCCTGGGGTGCCTTGACGGCCATCGATCTGAACCAGGGCGACTTTCGCTGGCGAGTGACGCTGGGTGAATTCGACGAGTTGACGGAACGGGGAATCCCCCAGACTGGTACGCCCAATCTAGGAGGCTCGATCGTCACCGCTGGGGGGCTGGTCTTCATTGGCGCTACCAACGATAGTCGTTTTCGCGCCTTTGACAAGGATTCGGGTAAAGAGCTCTGGACAACCAGACTACCAGCCAGCGGCCACGCAACCCCTGTGACCTATCTGGGCAAAGACGGAAAACAGTACGTCGCTATCGCTGCCGGTGGCGGAAACAAGTACAACAAGAAGTACACCGGCAAGCTGGTGGCCTTTACTCTCCCCTAGAATCGTTATCCGCCGGAGACCGATGCGATTGCACCGTATCAAGATCCCGCCGTTCTCAGGCAGGGGTGAAGGACTACTCCTTCTCCCGATGTTGTTTGTTTTTTTCGGAATCATCGGCTCGGGTCAGACACCGCTGATTTACAAGGGAAGGCCAGAGCAACTACCGCGAGAAGTAGCTGCCCAGCCAATCCCCTTCAGCCACAAGCTCCACGTTTCGAGTGGGATCTCCTGCAAGGGTTGTCACCTGGGTGCAGGCTCCAGCGAGCGCGCAGGCTTTCCCGCGCTGCAGAGGTGTATGTTGTGTCATAGCAGCATCAAAGCCGAGAGTGCCTCCATCCAAAGGCTCGCTTCGATGGCTGGAGAGGGCCGGGAGCCCGCCTGGGTAAGGGTCTATCAACTGCCCGACTTTGTCTTTTTCAGTCATGCCAACCACTCCACGGCTGAGGTGGCCTGCACGAAATGTCATGGGCCGGTCGAGAAACGGGAGGTCTTATCACAAGAAGTCTCGACCAGTATGGAAGCGTGCATGAACTGCCACCTTTCCCGGCAGGTTTCGACTGACTGCCATCTTTGCCATGAGCTGGGCGAGTAGACCCCACCCAAGAAAAAGCGATTGCGCCCGCCGAAGTTTTGAGTGAGAATGCTGCCAACGGACCCCGGGCTTGAGAGCCAGGACTCCGAGGGCGTGCTTAGTATAAGGCACGTCTCCACGACCGCCAGCACACACCGACCCGTCGGCTAACTTCAGCGGGGGGTGAGCCCCACCCCTGGCTGGACAATTGTTCAGAAAGGAGAATCCCCATCGTGGCGAAGGAGAACAGGGAAGAGATCCTGGCCCAGTCGGACGACATGACACCGGTTGAGGGAACCGTGGACGTCAATATACCGGTTCACGAGTTATGGGAGTTCTTCACCCATGCCAATTGGTGGTCCAGGTGGAATCGGTGCTTCTTCTGGGCTCTCAACAAAGACCTGGTCCTGGGAAAGCAGCTGATCTGGGTCTTTCAGCCGATCCGTTGGTATTACTTGTACCGGATGTTCGCGATTGCCCGAATTGTGGAGCTTGAAAAGAACCGGAAGGTGACCTGGGAAGTGACCGCCCTACCCGGATTCTACGCTCGTCACACCTATTCCGTGGAGGATCTAGGCGAGGGGCGAAGCCGCTTTGGATCCTGGGAGAAGGCCCACGGTTGGGGTTTCCGCCTGATGAAGAAGTTCTGGATCGCTCACTTCACCTTCGTCAAGGATCTGTCCCTGGAAGGAGCCAAGTTTCTGGAATATGCCTACCGCCGTGATGGCAAGCTCACCGAGGGTGGCCTTCGACGCAAAGCAGGCGGGTGCTCTTGTTCGCTGGTTCTGGTTCTGATGCTCCTGATCTTCGTTGCGGGAAGCCTGGGCTTCGGTTGGTTCTATGTCTCGTTCGTTCGACAGACCAGTACGGAGCTGGCTCCCGGCATCCATGCCGTCTTCGGTGGAGGTGGTAATTCTTTGCTGATCCAGGATGGAAACGAGGCCCTACTAATCGACACCAAATTCCCTCCGGGCTCCAAGACGCTGGGCAAGTGGGTCTCCGGGCATTCGGAGGCTCCGGTGACGAAGATCGTCAACACCCACTACCACTACGACCACACCCGGGGGAACAGTCTCTACCCGGAAGCCAAGATTTTCGCCCATGAAAAGGTCCCTCGGCTCATGGGGCTGCACGACGAGCCCTGGTGGTCGGACCATCCGGAGGGCGTGCCCAAGGGCGCTAACCTGGTGGGTCAAGCCCGGAGTATCCAGGTGGGCAAGCATGAGGTAGTCCTGACTCACCCCGGCATCGCCCACACGCACGGTGATATTTTCGTCCACTTGCCGAAACAGAACATCATCGCCACCGGCGATCTGCTGTTTCACACCTACTACCCTTTTCTCGATCTTGGTGAAGGCGGCGTCTCCATTCCCGACTTTGTCCCCGCGATTAGAAAAATCGCCGACGATCATCCCAACGCCATCTATGTTCCGGGTCATGGACCTCTGGCTAGAGCCGCCGACCTGCGCCGGTTTGCTGACTATCTGGAGGCTCTTTACAGCGCCGTCCAAAAGGCACACAAGGAGGGACTCACCGAGGACCAGGCGGCCAGTGAGATCGATCTGTCGAAATGGGATCTGTCCATTTTGCCTTCGGCACACGATAGCCTCTTGCCCGAATGGGCTACTGCCGAGAGCAACATTCGATGGGTCTACCAACTTGTCGAACGCTCGTCTGGGTAGGGACTGGTTTCGCTTTATCGAACTGGGAAGGGTAGCACCCGGAATACGTCTGGAACGCGAGTCACGCTGTAAGGGATCCCGACAGGAGGAGGTCTGATGAACGAAGAGAACCAAGGTTTTAAAGAAGCCCTTCGCTATCCGCTTTTTAGCTCAATTTTCAACCGGCGCTCCCGCAGAATCGGAAAGGGCATCTCATCCATTCCCGCAGGGAGCCTTAGCTACACTTCGAATCAGGATCCACAGCCCCTGAGCCCGCTGGAGGAAGCGATGCTGATCGCCTCCACCGGGATTACCGGTGTGACCATGCCGGACATGCCCTTCAAGACAGAGCAAGGCAAACCCCTGGTGGGTTCTCCCATGTTGGAGATCTCGGGCCGCACCGCCAGTAGTCCGGACAATGCCCAGGCAGCCCACTTCTTTTTGATCAATGATAGCGGGACCTATTTCCTCAAGACGCCCGACGATCTCGATCCTTATTACCTGTCCCATGGAGAGCTGACCCCGGACAAGCTCATTCACTACGCCCAGAAGTGCAAGGTCAAGGTGTCGGATGAGCGGTTGGATTTCCCTCGAGAGTATCCCTGCTACCTGGGCCGCAATCGCTATGTCTCCAATCTTCCCGGCAGCACCATCCTGGTCCCCGTCATGGACATGACGAAGCAGTACATCAACGGCCTGATGTATCTGCTCTCGCAGGATGATGGATTTCGGCCGATGTTTATCGATGATTGGAATTTCTACCGACCTGCCGGCGTGAAGAAGTGGGTCCGGAGCGGTTTCGTGAACAAGAAACTGCCGATTCCCATGGGCTACATGGGCACCTTTCGCATCCATATCGAGGCCGATCTACTGGTCCAGAATGTGCTCCTCGCGATCCAGGCCATGGGACTAGGAGGCTGGGTGCATGCAGCCTTTGCCGGTCCCATACTGATGGGCGACCCCGAGTATCGGGATCGATACGGGCCGGGCCTGAGCTTTCGCTACGAGGAACCCAACAAGAGGCTCCGGAGACTCTTCCGATTCCTGACACCCCTACCTACATGGCGCCCCAATCCAGTGGGATTGGACGGTATCCTAGAGGCCTACACTCCCCCTTACTATAAGGACATGTCCGAGGCAATCGACGCTCTCCTGGAGACCAAGTACGGACCCAAGGGTCACTACAAAGATCCAAAGGGTTTCGACGGAATCTTCAAGGAGGGCCTGGCCGACCGCTTTCTGGATGAAGTTCCTCACTACAGTGACGACGTAGTAGCCTGCGCCAAGGACGTCTGTAACTACATCTACGACACCTACGGGCGCTTTCCGGCACACATCGACGCCATTTTCGTTCCGGGGGTGTGGGTCCAGGCTCACCATCTCGACCTGGACTACTATGACCAGCTCTATAAGGGCGGTTACAGCGAGACCCAGGCGAAACACCAGGAACTATGGCACGCTCACGATTGATGGTTCAGGGGATACCATCGCGAAGGCGAGGGAACTGACATGCCTGTCGAACATACGAAAAGAGGGCGCTGGATTCGGCTGGTCCGGATCCTCGCCATCTGCATCACCACGGTCCTGCTCTTGACGACGCTGGTTTTTCTATTCCTGGAATCAACCTGGGTCGAGGAGAGACCCTCGCCTTCACCGCAGGAGGCGTTTCTCTATGGGCTGGCCGGAACCGAGGTTCTGCCGCTCCCGGTTTTCAAAGTCCTTCCCTCCTTGTTTCCGGATCAATTTCAGCCGGCTGGTCCGGAAGCCGGAGACTGGGTCGAGCAATTCGGCTTCATTCGAGGAAAGCCCGACGTCAACGAAGGCGTGCCACAGGGTTTCAGTGTCTCCAACTATCGGCCTCGGTCTGGTTCCCCCTCCCCGGTTAAATTCGTCGGCTTCAACTGCTCCCTGTGCCACAGCTCGATGATCAAGAGGAGCGAAGAGGACGAGGGAGTAATGATCCACGGGATGGGGAGCACCTCTCTCGACTTCATCGCCTGGGTCGATGCCCTCAGAACTGCGCTGCTGGATGAAGAGCGGCTGACAATGGAGACGATCGAAGACGCTTACGCGAAAGAATTCGACGGATCATTGAGCTTGATGGAAGGCCTGATGGTGCGCCTTTGGCTGACTGGAATTCGCTCCGCTTTGACCGAGTCCATTAGCCGCTACGACGAGCCCTACCATGGCGGAGAACTGAGAGACGCGAAGTTGATGGTAAACGGTCCTGCCCGGACCCAGCCCTTCAGAAACCTGGTGCGCAGCGTTCTGAACCGGCCGGCTGCGACGGATCGAGCCATGTGCAAGTTCCCGGTGCTCTATCAACAGGGACTTCGGGAATGGGGACAGTTCGACGGCAGTGTCGGCGACCGGCTCACCCGCAGCGTGCTGGCGGCTATCGCCACCGGAGCTACCATCGACAATCTGGTGCTGCCCGACGTATCCGAGAGTGTACAGCAGGCAATCAGGTACTCAGAAACCCTCAAAGGGCCGAGTTACCTGGAGATCTTCCCCGATCAGACTTTGGATGCGGAAAAAGTCGAAAGAGGAAAACCGGTCTATAGGCAGTATTGCGATGATTGTCACGGATCTCCGGGGCCAGATGGAAATTGGGTCAAGGGAAGTCGTGAGGGTGAAGTGGTGCCCGTCGAAGAAATCCAGACGGATCCGGAACGTGTGACATTTCGATACTACGATATCATCACCGATCACCTTTACGACCTCTTTCCTGATGGGCATCCTCTCAAGCCCAAAAGGGAAGACCTCCGACCGGGCCCCAGGGGCACCACCAAGGGCTACCTCAACATGCCCATGGATTCGGCCTTTGCCCGAGCTCCCTACCTGCACAACGGAAGCGTCCTCACCATGGCCGAGCTGATCAATTTGAAGCCGCGCCGAGAAGTCTTCTACCGTGGCGACAACGTCTACGATCCCATCGATCTGGGTCTGATCGCTCCAGATCAGCCCGATGTCCGGCACTATTACGAGATGGACACCCGAAGAGATGGCAATTCGCGCAGGGGGCACGACTACCCTTGGCCCTATGAGGGTCCTGGTTGGGACAAGGCTGCCCTCGAGGATCTGCTCGAGTACATGAAGACTCTATAGCCTGAGGAGTTCGCGAAATGGAAATAGCAAGGGCAAGAGAGAATATATCGCTGGCGGAGTGGACACACACCTACGTCCCCTTTGGAATCCTGATCACCCTGGCTCTCATGGCCGCAGAAATGGCTCAGAATCTGGTCCACCAGCGTATGGTCTATTCCATCTGGGTCGCGCTTTTGTTTTTGATTCCCGCCATTTGCCTCTATTTACTTCCGGGAGTTTCGAGTAGGAAGATCCACTACTGGCTCCTCTTTTGGACTTTCAGTTTTGCTTCCTATCTGGTCCATTTCTACTACTCGACATTCGTCTTTTACGGAGGCATTGCAGCGGTCTACGAAGGCCAGGGAGCCTTGATTGCCAGCAGCAATTTCCTGGTCACGCTGTGGTGGGCGCTAGATCTGCTACTAGCCTGGTTTGGTAGGTCCGAATCAAAGTGGATCCGAATTCAGCGCACGGGCGCCCACATCTACATCACACTCATTTTCTTTGCGTCGTCCGTGGTTCTGGTGGGTGGGCCGGTGAGTAGGAGCCTGGGTGTGCTCCTGGCCGCGAGCGTAGTAATTTGCCTGATTCTACGTATCCGGGCCAAGAAGGCGCAATAACGAAGGGAGGGTACCGACCAGATTGATGCGAAAATATACTCTAAGGGCTCGCGCAGAAATAACTTGGTAGAATTGGCGCACAGATTTGGGCCAGATTTGGCCGCGAACGATTGAGCGAAACCGCAGGCGTAGCCAGGCCTACGTTGAGGATTTCGCGATTGAGGAGCGGCCGAAGATGGTGTGAATCTGAGATGCCAAAATGCCAAGTTATTTCTGCGCGAGCCCTAAGCGAACGTGTTCCAAGAAGGACCGTTGTGCAAAAGGCGCTTTACGTCCTTTCCTTTCAGTAGTTTCATCCAATTCTTGGGTGACAGTGGTCCCGTGATCAAAGTCCCGAAACCTGAGGCCATATGGCTTTTGGTGTCCGTGGGCTGGGAAGATATAAAGCAAGCTATTTCATGCAGTTGCTTCAAGTAGCCACCCCTTAGCGTATAAAATTACGCGAATCTGGTCGCTACCCTTACTTCCAGGAAAAAGTGCCAGGGGGGAAGCTCGAGTCCGTCGAGTCCCAGTCAGAGAGCGATCGAGAGTCTCGCTAAACCCTGCATTTAGAGCACAATAACATCCTTTATTCTACATTAAGGGGCTGACCCGTCAAGGGAGGTTGTCCACGTCTCAGAGAGGGGGATTGGCTGGCGCAAGATAGCAGATTTATCTTGCATCCAAACCAGCAGAGCGGCGAGGGGTGTCCAGGCGGTTGTCTACAGCATGTTCGCTCAGTTGCCGCTGGGCACCAACCGCTTGAGTTCTTCAAACCAGTTGAGGACAACGTTGATTTGGGTCGGCCACCCCGGCTGGATGAACACGAACCGCTGGTCGTCGGGTGCGATGTCGTAGGTCAAAGACGTCCAACCCTCCGAAGAACCCTCCGGATAGGTAAACAGCCGTCTCGGAGCTTCTGCTTTTAGTGTCGGCTTCGTTTGGATGGAGACCACCATCACCTTCTCCCCGTTCCGATAGAAAAGCTCCCTGCCATCGTGTGCCCATAGGGGCTGAACCCCTCCGTCTGTGGATATGGGCTCAATCCCGCCTCCTTCGGGGTAGCGTTTAACGTACACCTCGGCTCGGCCCGAGCGGCCCGAGGTAAAGGCAATCCACCGACCGTCCGGCGAGAACATGGGCTGACTTTCGAGAAACTCGGTGGCCAGAAAGGGCTGCGGCTCACCTCCGAGGGGAAGCAACGAAATGTCCCAGTCTGCTGAGGGAACGCGCTCTGCAAACGCCAATACATTACCGTCGGGAGACCAGGAAAAGGGTATCTTCACTTTCGCTCTTGTGGGTTGCAGATCCCCCGCCATGAGTTGCTCGGCCTTACCACTGCCGTCTGCTGCCATCCAAAAGAGACCGCTGCCCGGCCGGGCGAATGCGAGTCGAGTGCCGTCTGGAGTCCAAATGGGAGCCTCAGCCCCACCCGTCGTCAACGGACTCAAGATCCCTCGGGCTATTTCATAGATCCAGACATCAATGCCTTCTGTGAGAGATCCCACTCCCACACCCAGACGCTTCCCATCGGGCAAAAAGCGAACGGAAGCGAAGTCTCGCTGCCTGTCCGTCACGGGCTGTTGCTCGCCCTGGCGATCTACCCAGGACAGCCTATTCCCACCACTTGCCAGACCCCCCCTGGGAATATAGGCCAGCGTTCCGTTCTCCGATAGGCTGTACTGCACTGCATCCTCACGCCTCCAGAGCCCCTCCAACACCGGTTTGGAGTCTCCCGTCACCTTGAGGGTCTTCAGATCGAAGGGTGCCGCCAGGAGGTTTTCGTCCAAAGCGTAGATCAGGTGACCGGTGGGCGCATAGCGGGGGTACCTGCCACGCTGGATGAGAACCTTCTCTTCACCGGTTTCCAGGGACAGCACCCCTATGCTCGATGCTCCTTCCCCATAGCGGGCGAATACCACTGCCTTACCCCCGGGTAGAATCTGGGGACGAAAACCCAACCGGACTCCGCTCAGTTCCTCGGGGGTGCCCCCTGCGTCCGAGACCCTCCAGATTCCGGGCCTTTGTCCGAAAACGATGGTGCCATCCTGTCCCCAACTGCCGCCCCGGCCGATCCTCACTTCGCAGAGGGTCTGGGGCGTGCCACCCATCAAGGACACTTTCTTCAATGCTCGCTCATCATGGCTAAAGAAGGCCACCCACTGGCCGTCAGGAGAAAAGAATGGATGCATGGCACCTTCGGTGTGGGGGATCGGCTTGGACTCCACTTGAGGCAGGGCCCGCACATACAGCTGTTGGGTACCCCCTCGGTAGGCAGCGTAAACCAGCTGGGTCCCATCGGGTGATAGTGCCAATTGATAACCACGAAGCGTCGCACCCTCAGGAAGGACAACAGGAAACTGGGCAACAGTGGGCTGTGTCGATTCGCTGTCGTCCGCCCGGTTCCATAGAACAGAGTCGAGGAAGAGACCGGTCGCTAGAGCCAGTAGAGCAATTGCGACTAGCGGCATTGCCTGTCGCCACCTTGATTGGACCTTCCTTTCTTGGGCCGTTGCTGGAACCGGAGCGGTTTCAACCTGAGTCTCGCCTGAGTCTGCGATGTCGCTACTGATCAGGTCTCCCAGATCTGTTCTCACATCATGGACGAGTTGGTAGCGCCGATCCGGCTCCTTGGCCAACATCTTCCTCACCATGTGCTGAAGGAGTCCCGGAGTGTTGTCCAGATGTCTGGTGACAGCGGCGGGGACTTCCTTGAGGAGGGCATTGGCCGTCTCCACAGGCGTGTCTTTCTTGAAAGGGTGAACCCCTGTGAGCATCTCGTAGAACAGCACTCCAAAGGAGAAGATGTCCGAACGGGGATCTAGCTCCTGGCCTTGTACCTGTTCCGGTGACATATAGGGCAGCGTGCCCAGCGTGGCACCTGAGGCAGTGAGACTGCTGCTCAGGGTGTTTTCCTGACTGTCCGGTCCCTCTGCCGGAGTCAGCCGCTTGGCTAGACCGAAGTCCATCACCTTCACATGTCCTTCCGGCGTGAGCATGATGTTGGCGGGCTTCAGATCCCGGTGGACGATGTTCTGTTTGTGGGCTGCCTCCAGAGCCTCGGCAATCTCCGTGGCCTTTTGCAGGGCATCCTTCAGCTCCAGTGGACCCTTGGCCAGCCGGGCCTGGAGAGTCTGACCCCGGATGTACTGCATGGAGATGAAGGACTGCTCCCCGGCTTCCCCAACCTCATGGATATGGCAGATATAGGGGTGATCGAGAGCCGCCGCCAATTTCGCCTCCCGCAGGAAGCGCCGCTTGGCAGCCGGATCTTCCTGCATTTCCTGGGCCACGAACTTGAGGGCGACCTCTCGGCCCAGGGGGCCGCTGTCCTGGGCCAGATAGACCTCGCCCATCCCTCCTTCGCCGAGCTTTTCCAGAATCTTGTAATGGGAGACGGTTTGGCCTATCAACACGGGCCTCCAGATTGCGGGGGAGTGCTTAGCGAATACTAGATCTTTGGATCCGGAAGGGCAATCTCAGAGGATCGGAAGGATGGATGGGGTTACGGTAGCAACGGTGCAAACTCCAACGCCAAGGCCTGCTGGTGCTGATGGGAGCTGCGTGAAGAGAGGGGATAGGGGTGGCGAAAAAACTATAGTCCGGTAGACACCTTAAGCGTAGAAAAATACCCCTGAAAAATCAAGGGTTTAGCGGGACGGTTTCAGGAGGGTTTGTTAGACACCCGGATTTCTCCGGTTTTCAGGGGTCAGGTCTATAATCACAGGAGCGTGCACGCTCCGGCTTTATGAGCAAAAGTCGGGGGAGCCATTGGGCTCCTCCCGACTTGGAGAGTACGTGCAACGCTGGTTCCGGTGGGTGCGAGCGGGGCTTGACGGTCGCTGGCACCCGAGGTCGAAAGGTGTGGCCATGAGCGCCGTCGTGAAGGCTGCGGCATCGGCCGAACCGGGCGTAGGGCCGCTCATGAGATTGTAGGAAGCAGCTTATTCGTCTACTATGTGCAAAGGGCCAAGTTAGCGCGGCGTGTATTGACTGCAGCTATTATGGAATCGAGCACAAATGCCATGGCCTTGAGTCTTAAGGTGAACGGTGATTTAGCCGGATCACATGTACCTTCACCAAGTATGGACGCGCAGATTGATGTTTCACCATCTCCAAGCGTTGCTATGGCTCCTTTCGTAATCGAAAGTAAGAGCAATATGCGATTCAGCCGCACAGGGTCCAAACTAGGCCGGTTCTTCCTTCCCTTTTTTCTCTTGTCGGAGCAGAAGCGTTGGAGCGGCGTCTTCTTGCCAGCTTCTTTAATGGCATCTCGCGCAAAGTTGACCCTGAACAAATCCGGATCGTCCATGAAGGTATGGACGTCACGGAGGTCATCTGGCAGCTGCTCAAGAACAGGCTGGACTCTATGCCAGTGATCTTCCAGAAAGTAAGACACAATCGGGGGTATTTCGTTGATGATCCGTTCCGCCCTCTCGGTATCATCCAATCCGGTATGGCTTATGAGTGGAAATTGTGGTGCGAGTGCAGCGAATTCTCTTAAGAACTCAATCAGTTCGCTTCTCATGATGCCGCAGCCAGTTGTAGAAAGGCATTTCACACGACCATCTTGAGAGCTGTTTATACCCTGCGCTGATGATCCGAATACAAAGTCTAAATAACCTTGGGTGTTGGATTGTAAAAATGTAAGTACATCATCCGAAGCCTCTAGGATTAATGCCCCGTTTTCCGTCTTCTCTTGTAACTGGCCGGCTAGTTCCTTAAGTACTGACCCAGGAACCGTGCCTTCCAAATGATCTTTGATATTCACTACTGCCGAAGCAATATTCGTGGCAGTACCATCGCCTGCGGACCCGGGTAGAGGCAAATTGACACGTACCCTTTCAAACAACTGAAAAAGCCATCCATCTTCACCTTTTGAGGTAACCCTCAATTTCATAGCCGCTATCTCACTCTGTGTCCATTGTCGCGGACTGACTAAGTCATGTGCGATAGCTGGCAAACCGAGTAGCAGCAACACAGCACATAAACCGCCTATCGCCAGATAGAATTTTTTTTTGACCTCATGATACACCTCCTGATTGTTGGATTTTCTTGGGCACAACAGACACAACACTTTAACCTTGACATTGGTCTGTCGATCTAAACCGACATTCCTCATATCAACTTCGGATATGACTTCTTCTGGCTTCCCCGTGATGATGATCAAAACCTATCAGCCTTCCCCCATTGGAGCAAGCATCCCGTTGTAGGCAGAGGCACTCAGCCATCAGGCCGGTCTGTACAGCGCGCAGTGGAGGCCACTGCGCCCCCTGCGGGGGCTATATTGCCCAGAGCACAACCAGCAGGTGGGCAATAAGGTAGGTGGTTGGTTGTGTGCGAATCCTCCTTGTGGGGGCCGTTATAAGGGGTCCGAGTAGCAATGGAACGAAAACCTTGTGTTTTCGAGTCGTCCCGGGTGCAATTACAGCTCCTGAATTGCATCTCGCGGGTCTCTGAGGGCTCGGAGCTCACCGCGTTGCACCGCCTCGGGCAGGCCGAAGTAATAGCGCCCGTGCAGGTTGATGTGCTCGTGCACTAGTGGGGAGAGACGCTCGATGTCCTCGGGGTGGGCTCGCCGGCGAAGCGGCCGTAGCGTTGTGCCTGCGCGGTCGTGAGGAAGTCAACCGGCATACGAAGAAGGCTAGAGAGACGAGAGATAATTCGCTAGTATCTCTTGTGAATACACCTCGGCTGCAGGCAATGCAAGGGCGTTAGGGCGCGCAGAGCCGAACGAACCCTGCGGAATATCTCTCGTGGTGACCCACCGATGGCCTCCCTCACCTGTCTTCACTCGTCGAAAACGACCCTCGGGGCCGCAGTCGAGGCCTTCTTTGCCGACCGTGATCTAGCGCCGGCGACGCGCCGTGCCTATCGGGCGACCTATGGCTCCCTGCTCAAGGCGTTCGGTACCGAGACGCCGGTCACGGCCCTGACGGCCGTCAAGCTCCGACGCTGGCTCACCCGTCGCTGGGGAAAGGCGGCCCCGGCTACCTGGAACGCAAGACTCACCGCGTCCCGGGTTCTTATCGGCTCCTGCCAGCGCCAGGGTTGGCTCGGGCGCGACCCGACCACGAGCCTGGAGCGGCGTCGCACGCCGCGGGATGAGACACGGGCGATCCCCTTCGAGGCGCTCGATGCGCTGTGGTCGTGCTCCGCGGTGAGCCGGGCAACCGCTTCGGTCCCCGGTCAACTCTTACAACTCCGTTTGGTGTTCGGGTGTTTCCTGTTCCGCCGGGTTGATTTGGGTGGCGAGCTTGACCTAGAAATCTCTCAATCTATTGGACTTGCTGGCGGGAACCTGAAGGCGACCAGCTTGAGCACAGCTCCGTTAGCGTACGATTGTTTCCGTTTCGGTGGTGGTAATCCGATTCGTGCCCCATGAGCACGTTGCGCGAAGGATTCCGATCAGCTTAGGGTGCGTTTTCGTTCCATTGTTCCTCGACCCCCAACACTACGCGGGACCCTGGCTGTTCTCAATCATCCCCACATCAGCACCATCCAAGGGTTGGAGGAGAAGGGAGAGGTGCGGGCGCTGGTGCTGGTGCTGGAGCTGGTCGAGGGTCCGACGCTGGCGGAGCGGATTGCTGAGGGTCCAATTCCGGTGGAGGAGGCGCCTCGGATGAGCCTGGAGATTGCCCAGGCTCTGGAGGCGACTCATGAGAGGGGGATCCTCTCCACCGGGACCGACGGCAAGATGGGAAGCAGTATCATGAGCGATACGGGAGCCATCTTCACCCTGGAATGGCCTTTCACCTGGACTCCTCGACCTGGTGGGTCGCCTTCATGTAGTCCGCCGACAATCCTGTCACTTCGGGGATGGCCTCCAAGGCGGCGATCAGCCGCTTCTGGGCTTCCGGGGCGGGACTGGCCCTGCCCACCGCCGGATGGTCGTGGTGGCGATAGAAATTCCCCTGCTCGATGTAGAGTTTCACGCCGTGACGCTTGCAGAAGGGACCGTAGTCGTTTCGCACCGCCTCCTCGATAGGCGGCAGGCCCAGTCCCGACTCCTGGTTCTGGAGGTATCCCCAGGTTCTCTGGGAGCGATCCGGAAATCGGGTGCGGACCCGAGTGATGTGTCCCAGCACCAGCTCATCGATGATGCCCTCCGAGACCCAGCGCCGCCACTCGATCCTCATGTTTCCAAAGGGGGGCCCGATGTACTCTCCCTGCTGGACGCCGATGGAGAGCTTCTGGCCAGTGCTCCGGAGGTGGGCCTTCACTTCCCGGAGAAACAGGGTGAAGTACTCGCCCCGAAGTTCCCGCCATTTCTCGACATCGAAATCCTCCCGGAGGATGTCCCGGCCATAGCGGCGCTGGTACTCCTGGACGATGGGCTGGTTGAAACCGTACTCGTCGGCGTGCACCGGCGGAAATCCGTGGGATCGAATGCTC
This sequence comes from Acidobacteriota bacterium, assembly GCA_965218775.1. Taxonomy (GTDB): domain Bacteria; phylum Acidobacteriota; class UBA6911; order RPQK01; family JAJDTT01; genus CAUZIZ01. The sequence goes on from CBDCLS010000005.1 coordinate 67,451, forward strand.
AGGAAGATCCCATCGAAGTTGAAATTATCGGAGAAGCGGCGGATGACCTCGAGCTGGTAGCGACGGACCTCGGGATAGGCGTACTCCATGACGTGCCACTGGAACTTTCGTCCACTGGGATTGAGGCTCCGGTCATGAACCAGATACCGGGGATTCTCCTTGGTGAACCGCATATGCCAGGGCCAGAAGCCCTTTAACGAGCCATCGCCGAAGTCGAAGAGAACAGCATCCGGTGGACGGCCTTCGTCGGTAGGAGTGATCCACATGAAGACCTGGATCCCCACACTCTTGAGGCTATTGACCGCAGTCTCCAGCAGCCCGTCTGCCCAGGCCTTCTTCGTCGCCTCGCCCCAGGCCTTCAGATAGGGATCCTTTTCGTCCAGATGCAGATCGGCAAAGAGCAGCTGCCGAAAGCTGTCCACACGGAACAGCACCTTGTCGATGCCGTGTGTCTTCCATCTTCGAACCGCCTCTTTCGCCTTCTCTGGAGTGTCCAGTTGAGCCACTCCGTCTCGGCCGTAGATCACGTCCCCCCAGCTCACAGTCAGGAGCTTTTCCTTCTCCTGGGCCAGGGCTGGTGCCAGAACACCCAATGCAGTTAAGAGGATGACGAGGAATCTCATGATCTTGTGTTTCCTTCTGATGGAGCCTGCACACGCGCGGGCTCCTCCGAGAACTTTAACGCATCCGAGCTTCGTGGGCCACCTTCGGGACTATGTGCAAAACCGCCTAGTACCTTGTCAACTTAGCCGATATTCCTCATATTAACCGACATTCCCCATATCAACTTCAGATCCGAGTTCCTCTGGCCTCCTCGTGATGAATGGTCGAAATCTACCAATACGGGGCTTGAGTCGGGGGTTGGGGAACAATGGAACGAAAACGCACCCTAAGGGGTAGCGATCGGGAGTTCGATACCATTGCTGGGTGCCTGTAGACTTCCTCAACGACGACCAGGCCGCCGCTCAATCGGCCTTAGCGGACATTCCTACAGCCATCTGGTCGGTACCCTTAGCTCGCTGTCTCGGATTTCTTTGCCCGGTTTAAAACGGACGGTTTTTCCTGGCGGGATAGGGACCTCGCGCCCCGTTCTGGGGTTTCTCCCTATGCCGCTTTTGCGGGGCTTGATGATGAAGACGCCGAACCCTCGGAGTTCGATCCGCTCCCCATTGTGCATGGCCGCTTTCAGAACTTGAAAAACGGAATCCACAGCCAGCTCCGCCTTTACTTTTGGGATTCCCATCTTCATCGAGACGCGGGTCACGATGTCCCGCTTGATCACCAGGTGGCTCCTCTATATTCAATCGACATTCTGCTCCGAGTTCCTCTGGCCTCCTCGTGATGAGTGATCAAAACCTATCTGCCCTCCAACTTTGTGTCAATAAAGGCGCGGTCTAAGCAACTCTGGGGATCTCGGATAATTCCGGAGGGCCCGCTCCACACGGATCGCTTCCCCACGCATCCTGTCCTTCGCCAAAACCTCATCCGCCTGATTGTTTGGGAGAATCCGACTATCTGATCCGATCTCTGAGATGAAACGTGAGTTGACTGAGCGGGGTCTGAGTAGCAATGGAACAGGAATGTACGCTAAGGCCTGCCGGGGCTGATGGTACCTGGCGTGAAGAGAGGGGATAGGGGTGACGTGGCTGTATAAAAAACTATAGTTTTATAGCCACCCTAAGCGTAGAAAAATACCCCTGAAAAATCAAGGGTTTAGCGGGACGGTTTCAGGAGGGTTTTTTAGCCACCCTCGTTATCCCGGTCCTAGCGTCTATGCTCAACGGGCACCTACATAGCGCGTTCGTGCCAAGGTGGTCTAGGATTGGGCTCATGAAAAACTCGACGCGTCTGGCTGCCTTGGTTCTGGTCAGTGGGCTGGTGGCCTGCGCGCCGCCGCCCGAGGCCGACCTGGTGATCCGGAACTCCCGGCTCCTGGTCGGAGACGGGAGGGTCGTCGAGACTGCGACGGTTGTGGTGGACGATGGCCTTATCGTCGCGGTCGGCGAGGAGGTCGGAGATTGGCAGGGACTCGAGGAGATTGATGCCGCTGGCCGGACAGTGCTACCCGGGCTGATCGATACCCACGTACACCTGCTGGTCCTTGCTGGCAACCGCCGGTGGTATGAAGCAGGCCCTTGGGAGTCCGCCGACTCGGTGGCCCGCTACCGCCACGAGCGGCTCCCAAGCATCCTCTCGGCTTTCCTGGCCCAAGGGGTGACGACGATCCGTTCGACCGGGGATCCGTTGCCGGAAATTTCCGAGGTGCGTGAGGCACTGCTCTCTGGAAGCCTTGAAGGGCCGCGGCTTTTTACCTCGGGACCCGTCCTTGCCGCGAAGGACGGGCACCCGGCAGTAACGATTTGTGGACGCGGGTCGTCGACCTGGTGCCGCGAAAACCTCGTGCGCGAGCTCCAGGACGCGGAGGGCGCCCGCAAGGCCGTCGCCGAGCTCGCCGGGAAGGGTGTCGATTTCATCAAGGTCGTCTACGAGAACTTGCTGGGGGCCAAGCTCGAGTTGGCGGTGCTGGAGGCGATCGTCGAGGAAGCGAGGTCCCGTGACTTGAAAGTCTTCGTTCACGGGATGCCCGGCGAGCTGGCGATCGAGGCGATCGACGCGGGTGCCGACGGCCTTCTCCACTTGCCCATCATCGACCCCCACGTGCTGGTCGAAGCAATTGGGGACCACCCGATCTCGAGCACGATGGGGATCTTCACCCCCCTCGAAGACGAGCAGGGGATCCTTCGTAGCCCGTACGGCGGCAAGTGGAACGAGCGTAGGCAGCAAATGCGCGAATCGATGCTGAAGGCGATCGCGGCTCTCTGGGAAGGCCAAGCCCTCCTGGCCTTCGGCACGGACACGCCAATGTTCCCGCCAGAGCAATCCTGGTTCCACGAAGCCGCGGCGCTCCTCGAGGCTGGTCTCACGCCATCGGATGTGTTGGTTATGGCCACTCGGAATGCCGCTCGGGCGCTGGGTCTCGAGGACGAGGTCGGAACGCTCGAAACGGGCAAGCGCGCGGACCTGGTGATGGTGGCCGGCCATCCGGACGCCGATCTTGAGGCGCTGAAAAGCATCGCCCTGGTCGTTAAGAACGGTGTCGTAGTCGTAGATCAGCGCTGAGCTTCGAGACGATCCGGTAGGTCCGAACAGTTGAGGCGTCAGGTCAGGTCCTGTCGCCTTCAGCATAGAAAGGCGACACCCCGGAATTGAAGCTAGGTGTTTCTGCACAGGGTCGAAAGATAAGGGTCGCTGATCGCTTAGAAGTGGTTTTGTTGAGACATTTGATGGGTGTTTCACATCCTTTTATAATGGGAAGTGCTATGAGAAACAGAATCGGGCCTGTATTTGTTGTAATGCTCCTGTGCGTGTCCGGGCTAACTTTTGGGGCAACAAAGGCGGACAGCAAGGTTAATCACGAGGTTATGGCCAGCGGGGATCTGCGACTCAGAGAATCACCGACCAGCGGGTTTTTTATTATCAGTCGGGGTAAAGAAGTGGGTCTGATAAAAGAAGGAGAGTACCTGAAAGTAGTTCGCGAAGAGACCAGAAACCCCCTCTTTGGGCCGGTCGAGAAGTGGCTTGAGGTAGAACGAATGAACCCCTCTCCAAGTGAGAAGAAAAGAGGGTGGGTCTACGATGGCATAATACAAAAAGACGGCAAACCTTATTTGGAAATAGTACAGTAAGGCTCGTTGGGCGTTTATGTTCCAAGAGGCCGGATCGGTTCTCTCCGAACCACCTATCTTTCCTCTGCAAGCTAAAGTCTGGGTGCTCTGTTTCTTCGCTTACTTCTCAGGCATCTTCATACGAAGTTACGTCTTACCAGGAAACAGTGAACCCTTAAGGAAGCAGCTCGCACTGGGAGTTCCCATCTCCTTGGGTATAAGTAGGTACATTGGTACCTACACTGGCGATGCCGTCCGCCCTGTCTTCTAGTGTAGGTTCCTTTCTAGTTTCTCTTGGGGTAATAATGGAACATGGGATGGTGTTGCCGGAGGCAGGAGCTAGAGTTCTAAGAAGGCTCGGCGAGACAGAGACAGTGCCTCACGTCGGAGAACAAACACCATCTATTGACCCCGCTGGGGATGCAGAGGGATCAGATTTGGACGTGAGTTCCTCCCAATAGACCTACCCATCCCACCTCAAACCCGTAACGTGAGAAGAGTTCGTGTCAAGAGGGGTGCAATTAAACAAAGGTACCAAATCCGTCATAGCCTAGGTCAAATATCGGAACACGGTCCTTTCGCTGACAGCGAGTGCATTTGCAATCTCCGGAATCGTCAATCCCTGCTTCCTGAGCTGCCCCGCCCGGGTGGGCTTTGATCTGGTGGTACCTTTCTGCCTGCCGCGATAAACCCCTCGATTTTTGGCCACAGCGATTCCTGCTTGGCAGTACACTCGGGATGCTGAAAGCCCGATCTTTCGCACTCGGTGTCGGCAGAAATCTCTGGAAACCCTATTTGTCATCCCCAAGACTGACGAAAGTAGGGCCACGCCTGGCGCGTGCTTGGGTGGGGAGGGAGGCATGAAATGCCACGGATGAGCATTCTAACTGCGAACGAGAAGGAGGCCTTTGAGTCGCCTCCGGTGTTCAATGCCGCTGAGCGGAAACGATTCTTCGACACGCCACCTCGTATTGAAGCCACAATTCGCTCGCTCCGAAGACCGACCAATCAGATTTGGTTCCTGTTGATGCTCGGCTATTTCAAGGCAACCAAGCAGTTTTATCGCAGTCAGTTCCATAACGGTGACCTGTACTTTGTAGCTCGTCGCCTGGGCTATTTCCCCGAGGTGGTGGAGATGCGTTCGCTGGATGAAGCGACCTACCGCCGGTATCGAAGCGAGATTCTCGAATACCTTGGCTTCAGGCCTTTCCGCACGGCTGCCCAGCAGGAGTTGGTGAATCACCTCGAACCGATGGTCCGCTGCCAGGCTCGGCCCAAGTTTATGCTGCTACGAGCGCTGGACTTCTTGGAGCAGCGAAAGGTCGAGATTCCAACTTTGCGAACGCTCAGCGACATCATCCTTGGGGAAATTCGACAGCACCGCAGCCGGTTGAATCAGTGCGTTGACAGAGCGTTGTCTGTGAATGCCCGCTCTCTAGTAGAGGACCTGCTCGACAAGTCTGGTGGCGACGATGACGCATCGCGGAAGTTTCAGCGTTATCGCCTGACGTTGCTCAAGCGAGTTTCACAATCGACCAAGGTCAAGAAAATCCGAGCGGCCGTTGAAGACCTGCTAACGCTCCGCGAGTTGTTTGCCCAAGTTGAATCGGTGTTTGTGTCCCTTGACCTCAGTCACGAGGGCGTGCGGTACTACGCACACTCGGTCCTCAAATCGCAAATCTTCCAGGTCGCACGTCGGCAAGAAGACGATCGGTATCTTCATCTTGTCTGCTTTATTGCGCACCAGTATCTGAGGATGCAGGACACGCTCGTCGACATTTTCCTGCAATCGGTCCAGACCTCGGTTAACGCCTGCAGCCGTCAACATAAGGAAGCTTACTACCAAGGCCGCGCGACACGTCGCCGTTCGTTGCGAGAGTTCGCCGTATCTGTCAGCAAGCATGCCTTGAATCCTCTCTCGGAAATCGAATCGATCGCCTTTGATGTGGGCCTGGATGAGGCCCAAAAAGTTGAGCAGATTCAGTCGGTTCTTTCGTCCCGAGGACAAGAGAGGAGACGGGTTGTGGAGCAGGTCCGCCAGCTGCAGCAACAAGCGCAGCACGAGCTGGAGGATGCCGAGTTCCTCGACCTACTGCAGGCCAGGTCACTTAAGCTACAGAACAAGGCATCCGAGATTGCCAAACACGTCCAATTCGATGGCCGAGGTGAACTGACGACCGCAATTGACCACTTTCGTGAGAAGAACGGAGTCATCGGCCAAAGTGCCCCACGCGAGTTTCTCACCGATGAGGAACAGCGTGCCGTTCTCGATGAATCGGGCCAGCTGCGAATCTCGCTTTACAAGGCTTTGCTGTTCCTCAAGATGGCGGACGCCATAAAGGCGGGTGCGCTGAACGTGCCATGTTCGCACCGGTACCGGTCGCTTGATGACTACCTGATTTCTACTCAACGATGGTGCGTCGAGTCTGATGCCTTGCTTCGCCAAGCCGACCTGTCCGTGGCCGCGGAGTGCGACGTGATGCTCGCAGGACTCTACGAGACCGTAGGCGAACAGTATGAACGGACAAACCAATCGCTGCTGAGCGGGGAGAACGATCATGTCCAGTTCCGTAAGGATGGCTCGTTCATCGTCTCCACGCCGCGCAGCGACGCCAAGGAGATCGAGAGGGCGCAGAGCGTGTTCCCTGACAAGCGGTATATCTCGCTCCTAGAGGTGTTGGCCACAGTCCAGCGTGTGACCGGATTCATTGATGAGTTCCATCACTGGCAGACCAAGTACAATCGGCCCAAGCCACCCGACAGCACGTTCTTTGCGGGCATCATCGGCTATGGATGCAACATCGGGCCGCGGAAGATTGCCCGGATCTCCAACCTCATCAGCGAGTCGGAGCTGGACAACACGGTCAACTGGTATTTCTCGCTCGACAATCTCCACGCCGCTAACGAGCGGGTGCTGAGGTTCTTGGACCAGCTCCCGTTGCCGAATCTCTACCGCGGAGACCCGGAGCGGCTCCACACTTCGAGCGATGGCCAGAAATACGAGGTCTCCGTCGATTCATTGAACGCCAACCACTCCTTCAAGTATTTCGGTCAGGGGCGCGGCGTTAGCAGCTACAACTTCATCGACGAGCGGCACTTCCTGTTCTACTCAACTGTCATCTCATCGGCCGAACGCGAGGCAGCCTATGTGATGGATGGTCTGCTGCACAACGACGTCGTCAAGAGCGATATCCACTCCACCGATACCCATGGCTATACGGAGATCTTGTTCGGCGTGATGCACCTGCTGGGATTTACCTACGCTCCACGAATCAAGAATCTCAAGGAGCAACGAATCTACGCGTTCCCAAATCAACGACGGCGACAGTACCAGGACCGCGACTATCGCCTCCTGCCAGACGGTTACATCAACACCCGGCTCATCCAAGACAACTGGCAGGACATCTTGCGATTTGTGGCTACGATCAAGCTCAAGGACACAACCGCCTCGCAGCTGTTTAAGCGGCTAAACTCTTACTCGAAGCAACATCCGCTCTACCGAAGCCTGAAGGAGTTCGGCAAAATCCCCAAGTCGGTTTTTGTGCTCCAGTACGTCGACAGCGTCGAGCTGCGGCAGTCCATCGAGCGTCAGCTAAACAAGGCCGAAAGCTCAAACCGCTTCTCACGAGCTGTCAGCTTCGGCAACAGTCAGGAGTTTCTGCAGGGCGAGAAGTCCGAGCAAGAGATCGCCGAATCGTGCCGCCGCCTCATCAAGAACGCCATCATCTGCTGGAACTACCTCTACCTCTCGCAACGAATCCTCGACGAAGACGACAGGGAACGGCGGCAGGCCCTAGTCGCCGCCATCCGAGCCGGATCGGTCGTTGCCTGGCAGCACATCAACCTGCACGGCGAGTACGATTTCGCGGCCGAGAAGCTGCAAGATTCGGTCGGTCTAGAAGTGCCCAAAACCCGTCAGCTCGAGGTGGGCTGAAACTGGGAGTACGGCTTTCGGCACAAACACTAGCGGAAATGAAGGTTAGCCGTGGTCGCTATGACGGATTCGGTACCTTTGTTTAATTGCACCCGACATGCGCCGCGAGCCCAACTCGAAGGACGGGCGAAACAACCCCTCTCAACTTCAGAACCGAAGTGATTGACAGGTCGGGCTTTAGAGCTGCCGTTCATTCGTGGAAGCCGCGTACAGCTGACGGCCTGATGACCGAAACCGTAGGTTTTCGTTCAAATGCTCCCGCTGGTCCGGGTTACGCTAGCAACGGTGCAGAATCCAACGCTAAGGCCTGCTGGTGCTGATGGTACCTGCGTGAAGAGAGGGGATAGGGGTGGCGAAAAAACTATAGTCCGGTAGACACCTTAAGCGTAGAAAAAGTATCGCTCCCGGCTCATCCCAGAGGTGCGCAACAGGTTCTTGATGATGAAGACCGGCACCTGGTTGTACATGGGAATCACCACGGGACGCGTGACTCCGGCCTTGGTGTAGATCAGGTGATCGCCCTTCTGGCGATTGAAGGTGAAGCCATCTTCCTCAAACACCCGAACCAGGTTCCGGTAATGGGTCGGGGCAATCCGCGCCATTCACTTGAGGCTCACGGTTACGTGATCAAGTGAAACGAACTTTTTGAGCGGCCGCCAGGTGCCCGCAGCCCGCTCAAAGCCGGCCTCCTCGAGGATCTCCCCGAGCGTGCCCATCTCCTCACTCGTTTCTAGAAAGCCCTCGATGGCGTCGCGGATGTTCCGGCGGGCTTCCTCTGGAGTATCACCGCAGCTGGAGAGGTCGAGCTCGGGCACGTAGGCAATATAAACCTCCCCCTCTTGGAAGAGGTGGGCAGTGAAGGGAAGGTCTTTGATGGAATAGGACTGTGTCATGTTCTAGTTCAATCGTAGCGGACACCAGGGAATCGGTCAATTGAGCGATGCTTGGGTAAGGTCGAGAACTGATCGCCCCTTATAGGGGTACTGACCATATTCGTGCAAAAATATACTCTAAGGGACAGCGGCCCTTACTGGGCCTTCACCATTTCCCGCCGGAGCACGTACTGTCCGTAGCGCGTCACGTTCTCCCAGCCGATCGGGCTCACGTGCGAGAGGAGATCCAGCCTGAGCAGGGCCAGCTCCTCCTCACTGGCGTCGCCAATGACGCGCTCGATCTCCTTGGTCTGCCAGTAGATGATCGCAGCCAGGATGAGGAGTAGGCAGCTCGCCGTCGCCATCTGCTGCTGGAAGTCTCTCCCGTCCGCCCGACCGAGCTTGCCGTAGAAGACACTCCGGGCCAGGGCGTGCAGTTCCTCCAACTTCAAAAGCCCCTGCCGGACCCGCCGCCGCAACTCCGGCTGGGACAAGTACTCCAGGATGAATTCAGTCTTGGAGACCCGACCCAGCTCGCGGGTTGCGCGGTAGAAATTAAACGCTAAGAGTTGCTAAGAGTATATTTTTGCACGAAGATGGTTGGTACCCCAAGGGCTGCGTCTGGAATGATGCTGTAACCAGCTGGCGCCAGGCTGTTTCTAGTCCACAGAAACCACGAGCTCATCACCCTCGACTGTCACCGGAAAGGTCCTGACGCGGACACCCGGGTTGCAGAGTGCCTCGCCGGTCTTGATGTCGAATTCCCAGTTGTGCCAGGGGCATTTGAGAATTTCGCTCTCACGCTGATAGGAAACCTGATAAGGACGGTCGGAGACGACCAGCGGACGCAATCGGCCTTTGCAGAGAGGGCCTCCCTGGTGGGGGCAGAGGTTCTTGAGCGCGTAAAAGCGCCCCCCGACGTTGAAAACCCCAAGGCTCGTTTTCTTCCCCAGAGAGACGATTTTCACCTCGCCTGGATGCAGATCCTTTGCCTTTCCAACGACACGGCGGCGCATCTCTGAACCTCTGTCAGTGCTGCCCAACGGCCGCTGGGGCGGGGATCCGGAGTCTATCCCCGTAGAGCTCCTGGGCATTCTCGAAGAAGACCCGTCGTCGCATCTCGGCCGGGATCTTCTGCCAGACCTTGGTGGGTTCATCCCAGTCCCAATGCGGGTAATCGCTGCCGAACAGCAGTATCTCGTCGGCGTGAAGCCACTCCAGGAAGATCTTCAAATCAGAGGCCCTGGGCGGCTGCTCCATAGGTTGTGAACCAAATCGGATGTGCCCCCGAATGTATTCGCTGGGAGGCCGCTTGATCCAGGGAGTGTATTCCCTTGTTGATTTCCAGTCGGCATCCATGTGCCACATCATCCCGGGGACCCAGAAGGTATCGTGCTCGATGAAGAGGAACTTCAGCTTTGAAAACTTCTCGAAGACACCCTCGCAGATGAGACTCACCGAATGTGCCATCGCCGTCTGGGGGCGAGCCATGCGCATTTCCAGATAGTAGGAGGGGTAGCCGACTCCGGTGGGTGGACCTGAGACACCCACGCCTTCGGCGCCGAAGTGGACACAGATAGGCAATCCATGTTCCTCGGCTGCCCGGTAGATCGGATCATAGAAGCGGTTGCCGAAGGGCATTCGCGCTCCCGCCGGGGTGAGCACCTGAACTACAGCCGGATGTTCTCCGAGTCGATGGATTTCCGCGGCGGCCTGTTGGGGATCGACGGGTGCGATGGAAATGGACGCCCGAAAACGTGGATCGGCGGCGACCCAGGTATCCAGAGTCCAGTCGTTGAAGGCTCGGCAGAGAGCGGCCGCGTAATCTGCGTTGGGATGTACCGCAGCCCCATAGACCGTGCCTCCGGTCAGTATCGCCGCCTCGAGGCCGTAGGCATCGAGGTGTCGTCGGCGGGCAACCTCGATATTAGTGGCTGGATGGATGTCGTCTTCAAACAGGTCGGCCCGAGCCCCCTCCCTTGGCATGTTGGTGTAACCGCTGGAGAAGTTTGCCCCTGGCATCATGAAGCCGAAGTCCTTGATTTGATCGACGAAGAAGCGGGGTAGGTAGGGGAAGAGATCCTCGACCTTGGGATTGAGGTGGTGGACGTCACAATCGACTATGGGGCAGTCGAAAACGCTGCTGGTCTTTATGCCAGCAGGAGAGGCTTCAACTGTTTTCATCGCAAGCAGATTCTGCCATATCTGGTTAACCAGAGCCAAGTGAGAACTTGCCTGGATACACCAGGTTTGCCTACATTAGTGTATCAATGGAAAGAGAGGAGCCAGTGGGAAAATGGGGAGGACAAACATTGAAATTGACGACAAGCTGGTTCTGAGGGCGACGCGCCTGACCGGAGCGCGTACCAAGCGTGAGGTAGTTGACATCACGCTCCGCCGACTAGTCGATAAGGGCAGTCTGTATCGTGCGCTTCGGCGCCTTCGCGGGGAACTCGAGTGGGAGGGTGACGTCGAGGCTTGGAGATCTACGCGCCCGAATGCCCGGTGATCATTGTCGATTCCAATACCTGGGCCGCCTTCTTCAATGGGGCTGGCGTCGCTAGGCTGAAACTTCATCCCTCGTTCGGAGTTCGCAGGTTCGGTGTTCTGCGGTTTGTGATTCAGCCTTTTTCCTTGCTCTGGAGAAGGCAACCGATAAATGCTGAACCGCAGAATATCGAACAAGCGAATTTCGAAGGACTCGGGCGATCGCTGCCATCTGCATAGGCAACAAGGAGGCTCCAGCCTTCACTCGATCGTCAAGACCCGCAGTAGGTTGGTTCCCCCGGGGACGCCGATAGGCAGGCCGGCCACCAGGACGACACAGTCTCCCCGGGAAACGCCTGGAAAGTTGCTTGCCCCCTGCTGCGCGCGCTTGAAGAAATCGTCGACCTGTTTGATTGCTCCCGTGATCACCGGCTGAACACCCCAAGTCAGCGTCAGGGACTGTTGGGTCTGCCGGTTGGGTGTCAAGGCCAGGATCGGTGTTCGTGGCCGGTATTTGGAAACCCGATGGGCGGTGCTCCCGGACTCGGTGAAGGCGACAATTAGAGCCGCATTCAACTGGTGGGCAGTCTGACAGGCGTCATAGGCGATGGCATCATCCGTCTGGCGCTCGAGATGCTGCCGCTTTTCCACCAGCATCGAATCATAGGGGAGCGCTGCCTCGGTCTCTACTGCCACTTCGGCCATGACCTCTACCGCCTGAACCGGGTACTTCCCGATCGAAGTTTCACCGGAGAGCATGAGCGCATCGGTCCCGTCGAAGACCGCATTGGCTACATCGGCTACCTCGGCACGAGTAGGAGCAGGGTGTGCCATCATGGACTCCAGCATCTGGGTCGCGGTAATCACTGGCTTTCCCAGGTGGTTGCAGGCCTGAATCAGCTCCTTCTGAAGGATAGGGACGCGAGCTAGAGGAACTTCAGTCCCAAGGTCCCCACGAGCGATCATGATCCCGTCGCTGGCAGCCAGGATGGATTTCTGATCGGCGATCGCTTCCGCCCGTTCGATCTTAGAGAAGATGGCGCCCCGGTAGTCCCGCCTGCCCAGAATTTCACGTGCTACTGTTATTTGTTGAGTGGAAGTCACCGTCGAGAGGGCGACGAAGTCGGTCTGATGTTCGGCAGCGAAGCTCAGAGCTCGCCGCGCTTTCTGGTCGGGAAAGGGCTGCGATGGCAGAACGCCAGGAGTGCTGACGCCGCGTCCCCTGGTGATCCGCCCTGGTGTCAGAGCCTCGCAGAGAGCGTCTTCTCCCTCGACTCTGATCACCTGAAGAGCAATGATCCCATCTGCGAGTAGGATCCGATTTCCAGGAACGGCATCGCGATGGATCCCCGGGGGGAGCACTGGGATGGCTTTCTCTCCGGCCTCGAATGTCTGACGGCTGCTCAAGACCACTCGATCACCCGGTTCGAAATCTACATGTCCTTCTTCGATGGGTCCCGTACGATATCTGGCTCCGGGGACGTCGACCAGGATGCCCACGGGTTTATCCAACGCCTGGACGACAGCCCTGACGGACTCCACGGCCTTCGTGTGTTCCTCCAGAGTCCCGTGTGAGAAGTTGAGCCGGGCCACACTCATGCCCGCCTCTACCAGGGTTTGGACAGCTGCGAGAGATTCGACTGCAGGGCCCAGAGTGCAGACGATCTTTGTCTTCGGTCTGTGGGGCTGGGGAAAGGGAGTCATGGTATTATCCTACCCGGCCAAGAATCTCGAGACTAGCTTCCCCAAGGTGACGAAGTCAACCGAGGCGGCTTGGCGGGAGTGCCGGGTGCGCAGCAGTTGTCAGGGGAGTGGGTATGATCAGCGCAGCTTTGCGAAATCCGTACCTGGTCGTTGTGTTGGCCCTGCTTCTTCTCGTGCTCGGTGTCGTCTGCTATACCGAGATTCCAGCAGATCTTCTCCCTATCTTCGAAACCCCGGCAGTCCAGATTGTCACCTTTTATCCGGGGATGCCACCCGAGGTGATGGAACGCGACATCATGTCGCGTTTAGAGCGCTGGACTGGTCAATCGGTAGGAATCTCCCATCAAGAGGGAAAGGCCATGCTGGGTGTCTGCGTGGTCAAGGACTTCTTTCGGGAGGGCATCAGCTTGGACACGGCGATGTCCCAGGTGACCTCCTACGCCATGTCCGACATGTTCTATCTGCCTCCGGGGACGATCCCTCCCATGGTGATGCCTTTTGATCCCACGGCATCGCTGCCCTTAGCACTGGTAAGCGTCTCGAGTCCGACCATGGACGAGCAGGAACTGTACGATGTCGCCTACTTCGAACTGCGCAATCGTCTGCAGTCGATTCAAGGAGTCATTGCCCCCGCGGTCTATGGGGGCGTGTTGCGCCGGATTCTGGCCTATGTGGATCCGGAGAAACTTCAGGCGCGTCGTCTTTCGCCCCTGGACGTCGTGACCGCGCTGCGGCGGTTCAACGTCTTTATCCCAGCCGGCGACGCTAAATTCGGGAATCTCGACTATCAGATTTTCACCAACGCCATCCCCTCCAAGGTCGAGCAGATGAATTCGATCCCGATCAAGGTGGTCGATGGACGACCGGTTCTCATTGGAGACATCGGCAAGGTGATGGATAGCCATCAGATTCAGACCAATATCGTTCGCGTCAACGGCCGCCGGCAAGTCTATATCCCGATCTACCGGCAGCCAGGTGCAAACACCATCGAGATTGTCGATTCCATCAAGGATCGGCTGCAGCGGATCCTGCAGCGGATCCGCGAGATGGACCCACGAGCCAGGACACTTCAGCTGGAAGTGGTGATGGATCAGTCGGTCTATGTTCGCGAAGCCATCAAGGGGCTCCAGTTGGCAGCGGGCCTGGGCGCGATCCTGGCAGCACTGGTTGTGTTCTTGTTTCTCAGAAACTTCCGACTGACCTTTATCATCTTTCTGGCGATCCCCTTATCCATTCTGGCCGCCCTGATGGGCCTCTTCTACTCTGGCGACACCATCAACGCCATGACGCTCGGCGGACTCGCACTAGCCGTTGGAATCCTGGTAGACCAGTCCATCGTCGTGCTCGAGAATACGATGCGTCACTATCAGAATGGCAAGGGACGCCTGGAGGCGGCGCAAGAGGGTGTGCGCGAAGTGGCGTGGCCGGTGCTGGTCTCGACCATTACCCTGGTGGTGGTGTTCTACCCGGTTGTTTTTCTCTCCGGTCTGGCCAAGTACCTCTTTACCCCGCTGGCCCTGGCCGCCACCTTTGCCATCGGGGCTTCCTACCTCATTGCCGTGACCTTGATTCCGAACTTCTGTGCCCGATTTCTGGGGAAGAGAACCGAGGCACAAGGCGCTCCCGAAGAGGGCAGGGAAGACCTCCCTCGTGGCTTCTATCCCGGTGTTCTACGCTGGGTTCTGCGGCTTCGCTACCTGGTCGTGGTGTTAGCTGGCCTTCTGGTGGCGCTCTCTTTTTTGCTTCTGAATCGCAGCGGATCCGAGATGTTTCCCAGAGTGGACGCTGGTCAGTTTACCGTCTTCGTCCGCCTTCCAGCGGGCACGCGGATCGAAAATACGGAGAGGGCGATCGCCGGAATAGAAGAGGCGATCATCGAAGTTGTGGGTCAACCCGATGCGGAGTTTCCCCAGGTCGAGCAGCATCCGGACTCCAATCTTCGCATCTTGATCTCCAATATCGGAGTGCTTATGGACTGGCCGGCGGCCTACACTCCCAACACCGGTCCCATGGATGCGTTTGTTCTGGTTCAGCTCAAGCAGAAACCAGAGATGCCCGATACCTTCGAGTACGTTAGTCGCCTTCGGGAGCGTTTGAATCGCGACTTTCCCGGAACCCGATTTGCCTTTGACACCGGGGGCATGTTGACCGCTGCTTTGAACTTCGGGGAGCCTTCCCCCATTCATGTGCAGATCAGTGGGAGCAACTTCGAGACCTCGTATGAAATCGGAGAGGTGATCCGGAGGGCCGCCGCCCAGGTGCGAGGAGCCGTGGATGTCCGGATCGCGCAGACCCTTGATTATCCCATCATCGATGTCGAGGTAGACCGGATCAAGGCCGCTCTCTCGGGTCTGACCGTAGACGATGTAATGAAGAACATCGTGACGGCCACCAACTCCAGCATCAACTTCGATCCAGCTTTCTGGATCGACAGCAACAACGGCAATCACTACTTCATCGGGGCACAGTACGCAGAGGAGGGGATCCAGTCGCTCGAAACCCTGAAGGATATTCCCATCCGAGGTGCCAATGGAGTAGAACCCGTCCGGCTCCGGAACCTGGCGAAATTCAACCGAAAGACGGGTCCAGCGGTCATCAATCATCGCAACATCACCCGTGTCATCGATGTCTTCGCCAACGTGGACCAGGGATACGGTGTCGGATCGGTCATGAACGGAATCGAGGCCAAACTTCTGGAACCGCCTGAATTGGGTCTGGTTCCAAAGCTGTCGGAACGAGGTCGCTACTATGAGGTCGAAGGTCCGGAGTACGCTGGGAAGGGCTATAGCGTCGAGATCATGGGCGAGATGGCCCACATGCGCCGGGCCTTCGTCCAGTTTCGCACGGGTCTGATCATCGCGGCCCTTCTGGTTTATCTGGTGATGGTGGCGCACTTTCGCAGTTTTCTGGATCCCTTCATCGTGATGCTAACGGTTCCTTTGGGCTTCATCGGCGTCGCCCTTTTTCTGTATTCGACGGGAACGGCCTTGAGCATCCAGTCCTTCATGGGGATCATCATGATGGTGGGCATCGTGGTGGCCTACAGTATTGTACTGGTTGATTTCAGCAACCGGCTGCTGGAGCAGGGACACTCCCTCAGAGATTCGATTCTGACGGCGTCCTCGCGCCGAGTCAGACCCATTCTCATGACTTCACTGACGACCATTCTGGCACTGCTGCCGATGGCCATCGGGTGGGGTGGAGGAGATGCGAATATCCCCCTGGCTCGTGCCATCGTGGGTGGAGTCATCGCAGCAAGCCTGGCTTCTTTGTTGGTGGTTCCCTGTTTTTATCTCATATTGAAACGAGAGCCGGTTGGTTCGCAGACGGGCTGAGGGCTTCAAGGATCTGAAATGACAAAATCGCGAAAACGGGTTTTGGGAAGCCGCGGTTTCGAAAAGTGGATCTGCCTGACCCTGCTGCTTCCTATTCTGCAGGCGGGCTGTGGGGCAGATTCGACGACCGCCGATGAGCCCAGCCAGGCATCAGAGCAGAACTCTCCGATCCCTGCAGGCGTCGATGTTGAGGTGACCCGGCCTGTCCGAGAGGAGCTGATCCATGAAATCAGCCTTCCTGGAAGCGTCGAGCCGTTCGAAAAAACGACTCTGTACAGCAGGGTTGGAGGATACCTGGAGTCGATCCGGGTAGACATCGGAGATTCGGTAAGAAAGGGCGAGGCTCTGGCCATGATCCTGGTACCCGAGATGCTCGATGAATATCACGGACTCGAAGCGGAACTTGAGGGTGCCAAGGCAGACCAGCAGAATGGCCTGGCGGAGCTGGAGCGGCAAAAGATAGACCAGGAACTGGCCGAGCTGACGTACGAACGGGTGCGGAGCGTGCGCGAAGAAGAGCCCGATATGGTGCCGCAACAGGCAGTGGACGAAGCGCGCGCCAAGTTTCAGGTCGCTGGAGCTCAACAGCAGGTCATCCAGACTCGAATCGTTCAGGCCCAAAGTGAAGTCAAGCGTGTGGAGGCGGCCTTGAAACGACTCCAGACACTGATGGATTACGCAGAGATAAGAGCGCCTTTCTCGGGAATTGTCACGGAGCGGTTCGTGGACCCGGGAGCCCTGATCCAGGCGGGTACTACGTCAGGCGGGGCCATGCCGCTGGTGACGATCTCGCAGTTGGACCGACTGCGGATTTTCTTCGAAGTTCCCGAGGACAAGGTGCCGCTTGTCCAGACCGGCGACCTGGCCGAGATCACGGTGGACGCACTGCCAGGTAAGCAGCTGAAGGGAAAAGTCGCGCGCTTTGCCAAGGTCCTGGACCCCGAGACGCGGAGTATGAAAACTGAGATCAACCTCAGGGACGCGAGCCGCCTCCTTCTCCCAGGCATGCATGTGAGGGTTCGCTTGGTTCTGGAACGACGCGCAGACGCGATTCTGGTTCCGGCAGAAGCCTTACGCTTCAAAGAGGGGACGCCATTCGTCTTTGTGGTCGATGGTGATAGAGCTCGCGAGATCGCCATCGAGACGGGGCTGGACGACGGCATTAGGGTGGAGGTCACAGGCGGACTGAGCGACCAGGAAAAGGTTATCGTCACGGCTCGGGAATCCCTCACCGATGGTGTCAAGGTCAACCCTTCGAAGTGGGTATCGAAGCAGGGATAGATGAAGCGCAGCCGTCTGGTTCTCTTCCTCCTATTGAGCAGCATCTGCGGGCGCCTTGCGGGGCAGAGCTCGGAGGTGACACTGACTCTGTCCCAAGCGATTCAGAATGCGCTGGAGCATCGACCGCAACTGCTGCGGATTGGAGAAGAGATCAAGGCTGCTGAAGCGCGGCTGAAGCAAGCTCGCTCGAGCTACTTCCCTCAGATCGGATTCGGAGGAATTGCCAAACAGGGCCTTTCGGGTGCGGGAAGCGCCTTTGGCCTCGAAGGGCTGGCCTCCTCTCCCTTTCCACGCGACCTGGCGGCCTCGATCAACGTCTCCTACGATCTGCTTGACTTCGGCCGAAGGAAACACAGAACCGCGGCCCACCGCTTGAGAGTGAAGTCCCTCAGAGAGTCGAGGAGAACGGATCAGGCCAGGGTCGTGCTCCAGGTGAAGAGGGCATACTATTCCGTTCTGGAGGCCAAGAAACGGACTGAGCTAGGCAGCCAGACCATCAGAGAGCGCGAACTCACGGTGAAGCAGAGTTCGGCCTTCTATCGTGCCCAGCTCAAGTCCAAGCTGGATGTGAGTCTGGCCCAGGTAGAGTTGTCGCGCGCCCGCCTTGCCCTGGTCCAGGTCGAGAGCGCCTACCGCCAGGCGCTCATCGGGCTGAATCGTGCCATGGGTGCCCCTTACTCTGGAACCTATGTTCTGCAAGAGCCGGCGGCATCAGTCCAGCCAACAGTTAGCCTGCAGGCTCTTGTCCAAGGAGGACTCGCGGAGAGACCCGAGCTTCGGAGCCTGGACGCCCAAATCTCAGCCTATGAGGAGTGGCTGCGGAAGGCCGAGAGCGAAAAGAAGGGCAGGATCATGGGAGCATTCAGCGGAGGAATCACCCGGTTTGCCGAGCTGACAGCGGGCAGGCTGCTGTTCGGGGGGATCGGCATCAGGCTGCCTATCTACACCGGGGGCCGTCTAGAAGGCCAGATCGAGGAAGCGAGGCACACCCTGGAATCATCGCGAGCCCGGCGCCAGATCCTGAACCAGGACATCGAAGAGGAAGTCGCAAGAGCTCACAGCCGGCTCACAGCGGCCCATCACGCGCTGCAGGCCAATCAGGATATTGTCACCCAGGCCAAGCAAACTCTCGAACTCGCCAGGCTGCGTTACAGGGCCCAGCTAAGCGACTTTGTGGAACTCGCCAGGGCCGAAACGGCTCTCTCGACAGCCGAGACGGACTATGCCAAGGCCCTCTATGATTACAAGTTGAGTGAAGCGGAACTGTTCTATGCCACGGGGTCAGGAGCCAACTGAACTCCCAGCCGGAGGCGCTGCGCTTAACCATCGGCTTTACGGTAAGGGGTCGAAACGTAAGTTGAATTCACCTCGGCCCAGGTCGGCCGCACTTTTGGGGGCCTACTACGAGAAGATCAAGAACGCTGAGTTGGGCCGATTACACGTCCGACACGAACCAAACCTAGGACGGCGAGTTAAGTGCCAACGATCTGCCGATTCTTCGGAATTGTGATCACCATGAACTACAGTGATCACCCTCCTCCTCATTTCCACGTGCGCTACGGCGGCCAAAGGGCCTTGGTGAGCATTGAGGGCCTCGCATTGATCCAGGGCCAAATCTCGCCCCGCGTACTTGGCTTGGTGGTAGAATGGGCTGCAATGCACAAGGGAGAGTTGGCCGAGAACTGGCAACTCGCTTCGCAGCAGAAGCCCTTAAAGGCGATCGCTCCTCTAGAGTAGAGAAATGGTCAAAGACGTGGTGTCTGTCGAAGCCAGAGAGGGATATTGCCTACACCTGAGATTCGAGGACGGAGTCGAGGGAGAGGTCGACATCTCAGAGATGCTGAGTTTCTGCGGAGTCTTCACAGGGCTTAAAAACCGAGAAGAATTCGTGAAGGTCTACGCCGATCCTGAGACGGGCACGATCGCCTGGCCTAATGGCGCAGACATAGATCCTGTTGTTCTGTACGCGCGAGTAACAGGTCAGGATATCTCCGAGCTACTGCTGATTAAAGCCGAAACCGTTTCGTAACCGCGGAGTATCTTCCACCACAAGACTAGCTGACGAGCTGCTGAGCCTTGGACAAGATTCGTCGGACACAGGTGTGGGGAGATCCGAATCGGCTTCAAGCGGGGCAATTGCCGTCGGGCCGCTCAGCCTTTGTGCTCGTCACCTCGGAGTGGCATCTGGGAGGCCGCCGTCGACAGGAATGGTAGCCCCGGTCGTTGGGGTCTGGCGGGTGGCCAGGAAGAGGACGGCCCGGGCGACGTGGGTAGCCGTGATCTTGGCCCGGAGCAAGTTCCGATTGCGGTAGTATTCTTCGAGTCCCTTCTGATCCAGGCCTCGAGCCCGCATACGATCTGGGCCTACTGTGGCCCAGAGGCCAGATTCTCGAGTTCCCTCGGAGAAGACTGCGTCGGGGGCAACCATGTTCACCCTCACTCCGATCTCGGCCATTTCGAGACTCGCAATCCGCCCCAATTGATGTGCCCCCGCCTTGGTGGCGCTGTAGGCCCCAAAACTGGCTCCCGGTGAGAAGACGTTCTTGGTCGAAACCAGGACGACATCGCCTCCGGTTCCCTGGATTCGAAAGTGACGAGCTGCGGCGGATAGAGTGTTCAACGTCCCCTCGACGTTGACTCGCTGCAGCCGGCGGAAGGCCTCTATCTTCATCTCTTCCAAGGTGGAGACCAAAGCGATGCCGGCGTTGACGACCACCAGATCAACTCCTCCCCAAACGGCCGTGGCCGCATCGAAGGCGGAGCGCACCGAGCCCGGATCGGTGACGTCGAGAGAGGCTGCCATCACACGCTCCCCGAATTCAGAAGCCAAATCACCTTTCAGAGCCTCGAGAGCCCTTCCGGGCAAATCGGTGAGAACCACATGGCAACCCTGGGCCAGAAGCTGGCGGCTGATTCCCGAACCAATGGCTCCGGCAGCACCCGTAACGAGTCCAACCTGGCGTCGCAGGGGGAGTTCGTCTGACGAGTCCAATTTGTAATGTTGGAGGCTCCGGTACTCCATCCCGAAGAGGTCGGACTCGCTCAGCCCTTCGTACTTGCCCATAGAGGCAATCTGGGCTTTGACCTTCACGGTCTGGCGGGTGATGTCACGGGCAATACCGGCGGCCACAATGTCCTCACCGGCACAAAGCGCCCCTACACCTGGGATCAGCAGGACACGGGGGCTGGCATCGAACCGCTTGACCCCGCTTGCAAGCCGAGGAGCATTCCTCTTCAGGTAGGCTTCGTAATCCGAGCGGTAGCAGTCGAGTGCTCCCCTAAAGACGGCTTCGATCTCGCCCTCGTCACGGGGAAGGGAATCGAGCCAGAGCGGCAGGGCTTTGGTTCGGATCAGATGATCTGAAGTCAGAGGCGGCGACAAGGCGATATCCTTTGCCTGGTCCGAGTCGAGAAAGTCGAGAGTCTCGCGGTCGATCAGGGGCGTCAGAATGACGCGTTGATAGGGTCGGTCGGCATCGCCGCTGGGTTGTGCAAGGAGACCCCGCAGCAGCGGCGCGATTCGAACCCATCGCCGTTTGGCGGTACGAGGAGAGGTCGACGTCGAGACGGTGAGCGATCGGGAAGCCCGCTTTTCCAGGTAGGTTTCGGCTCTGCTGACCAGCTCGATCGTCCTCTCATAGGAGACACGGGGTTCCTCGCCCCAAGTGACCAGTCCGTGGCGCAGCCACACCATGCCCTTCGCTTCCGGAGTCGATTCGAAAGTCTCGGCGGATGCCTGGGCCAGCTGGAATCCCGGTTCGACATAGGGCAGGATGACGACGTCGTCATCCAGGGCTTCCCGAATCAATTCCTCGCCCTCGGGCTGATTGGTCAGCGCAAGGATGGCATCGGCATGGGTGTGATCGATGAACTTCGTCGGCAGGAAGGCGTGAACCAGAGTTTCGATTGAGGGCGTGGCCGAAGCCGAGTTCAGAAGGTGGATCCGGAACTGGTTGACCATTTCGTCGTCGCAGAGACGGGACAAGCCGCGCAGCCGTCTCAAGGGCTCCAGGTCCAGACCGGAGTGTCCCTCGGGTTCGATGCTGGAGAGATCGTAGCCGGAAGCCTTGACGAAGAGGCCGCCAAGACTCTCTCCCAGTAGGTTTCGATGCGTGGTCTTGACGGAGGTGTTGCCTCCCCCATGAAGCACCAGAGCCGTTTCTTGTCCCAGAAGTCTGGAGCTATAGGTTCGAAGAGCCAGATCTTCTCCCCAGGCCTTGGCATAGGCCTGCAGGAACCGATCTGCCTCCCGATTGGACCATCGGCTTTTCATCTTGGCTGTCAGCTAGAAGAGAGTTTGAACGGCCTCTGGGCGGCCTGTCTAGGCGGCCCCTTCCACCGCATCCAACATCAGGCGCGCATTCTCCACGGGATTTCGGCCATCAAAGACGGCACTCCCCGTGACTACCAGATCAGCCCCTGCGCGGACGACGTCGGCCACATTGTTACGCTTGATCCCTCCGTCGACGCAGACAACGATATTCTGCCCGCTCTCCTCGACCCTACGGCAAACCTGCTCGATCCGACGGAAGGTCGCAGGAATGAAGCCCTGTCCGCCCCAACCTGGATTGATCGCCAGGAGCATGATCATGTCGACGTCATCCATAAGTGGCTCGAGGACGTCCAAAGGGGTGCCGGGATTCAGGGCAACGCCCCGCACCAGGCCTCTTGACTCATCGTTGGCATTGCTCAGTTGCCCCAGACGCTGCAGAACCCGGTGGATGTGAGTACAAGACTCCACGTGCACCGTGACGATGTCGGCGCCGGCGGCGACGTACACCTCAATCTTCTCCAGTGGATCCTGGATCATGAGGTGAACATCCTTCAACAGCGAACTCGTGACGGATTGGATCAAGGGGGGACCGAGGGTCATCGTGGGCGTGAAGCACCCATCCATGACATCGAAGTGAAGCAGTCCGACGTCCGTCTCCTCCAAAAGTGTTACTTCCGAACCAAAGGCGCTGAGATCGGCGGTCAGGATGCCCACGCTGATGGTAGGGCAGAGTTCTCGCAGTCGCTCCGAGAGGAACATCAGGAGACGGCTTCCACCTGAGTGCCCTCATGCTTCAGAGTCTGGAACAGATCCAAGGCCTGTTCTGGTTTCATGTGCTCGTGGACAACCCCTCGGATTGCCTGGATCATGGCTTCAGGAGCATCGGATTGGAAAATGTTGCGTCCCATGTCCACACCGGTGGCGCCCTGGTCGACGGCGTTGTAGGCCATGGTCAAGGCTTCTAGCTCGGGCAGCTTCTTTCCTCCCGCCATTACAATCGGAACCGGGCAGGAGGCGGTGACGGTTTCGAAGCCCTCGGGCACGTAGTAGGTTTTGACAAAATGGGCTCCAAGCTCGGCGCACATTCGGCAGGTCAGCCGGAAATACTGGGCGTCACGCTTCATTTCCTTGCCCACGGCGGTGACCGCCAGGATGGGAATACCGTGACGGTTCCCGAGATCTACCAGGCGGGTCATGTTCAGGACCGACTGAGCCTCGAACTCGGCGCCCACGAAGACTTGCACCGCAAGAGCCGAGGCATTCAGACGCACCGCGTCTTCGATGTCCATGGCAATCTGTTCGTTCGACATCTCCTTCAGGATGCTGGGTCCGCCGCTGGCGCGGAGAACCGTTCCCTGGGTGAAAGTCGAAGGGATCGTGGTACGAAGCATGCCGCGAGTCAGCATCAGAGCATCGCAGTAGGGAAGAATCGGAAGAATTCGAATGTCCACGCGCTCGAGTCCGGTGGTCGGACCCATAAAGTAGCCGTGGTCGATCGCCAACATGACGATGTGTCCTGACTTCGGGTTGTAGAGGCGCGACAACCGGTTTTGCATACCCCAGTCCAACGAATTCGAACCGCGAAGAAAGAAGGGCTCATTCTTCATTGGAACATCGGTATAGAACTGCTTGGCTTCGCTAAGGCCATCTACGTCAGGCATCGCTGATCTCTCCTTTTTATAATGTTTACTCGGTCAAGGAAGAGAATAGCTGCCGACGAGGGGTATTTCAAGGAAGTGGTCAATCCCAGGAGTGAAGATAAATCCCAAGATACAAGATACAAACAAATTCCAAATCACAAGCACCAAGATTCCGAACGATGCGACAAATGGGCGTAAGTGGCAGCAATATGCAGAGAGATCCAAAGCCCCTACGAATGGTCATGTCTAAGCTGAAACTTCACCGCTGCGCCCGACTTCGGAGTTCGCATGTTCGGTGTTCTGCGGTTTGTGATTTAGCCTTTTTCCTTGGTTCTGGGGGAGGCAACCGATGAATGCTAAACCGCAGAATATCGAACAGGCGAATTTCGAAGGATTCGGGCAATCACTGCCGTCTGTTGGTGCCAAAGTTTCGTTCTCGAATGGGGCAGCCCGGCTGGGGGGAGACTAACCTGAAACTTCGACACAGGTCATGGAAGCCTGAAGCGCAAGCGAGGGGTTGGGTTGCAGCGCCGCAAATCACTTACTGGAACGCTGATGCTTGGCCCAGCTGTCGCGGAGGGAAACGGTGCGGTTGAAAACCAGGCTCCCTTCGGAAGAATCTCGGGAGTCGACGCAGAAGTAGCCGATACGTTCGAATTGGTATCGGCTTCCAGGAGCCGCATCAGACAGACTGGGTTCGAGCTTGGCCGAGTTCAAGATTTCCAGGGAGTCTGGGTTCAGGTTGGATCGAAAGTCCTCTCCCTCGTCGGTTTCGTTGGGGTTTTCCTTGGTAAACAGATAGTCGTAGAGCCGAATCTCTGCATCCACCGCATGGGCTGCTGAGACCCAATGCAGCGTTGCCTTTACCTTGCGCCCATCAGGGGCGTCGCCTCCCTTTGTGGCAGGATCGTAGGTACAGCGAAGCTCTATGACCTCTCCGGTCTGTGGATCCTTGACCACGCCCGTACAGGTAAGGAAGTAGGCATAGCGCAACCTGACCTCGCGACCGGGAGCAAGGCGAAAGAACTTTCTGGGAGGATCCTCTCGAAAGTCATCCTGTTCGATGTAAAGAACTCGAGAGAAGGGAACCTTTCGGGTACCGGCCTCCGGCTGCTCTGGATTGTTGATCGCGTCGAGCTCCTCGGACTCGTGTTCGGGGTAGTTCTCGATCACGACCCGCAAAGGACGAAGCACGGCCATCACCCTCTGCGCTCTGCGGTTGAGATCCTCTCGCAGGCAATGCTCCAGGAGTTGGAACTCGACGATGCTGTCTTTCTTGGAAACACCGATGCGGTCACAGAAGGTTCGGATTGACTCGGGCGTGAAACCGCGTCGCCGTATTCCGGAGAGAGTGGGCATGCGAGGATCATCCCAGCCCCCCACATGCTTCTCCTCGACCAACTGCACGAACTTCCGCTTGCTCATGATCGTGTACGTCAGGTTCAGACGGGCAAACTCGATCTGCTGAGGATGGTAGATGCCCAGCTCGTCCAGGAACCAATCGTAAAGAGGGCGATGATCTTCGAACTCCAGGGTGCATATGGAATGGGTGATCTTCTCGATTGAATCCGACTGTCCGTGGGTAAAGTCGTAGGTCGGGTAGATGCACCATTTGTCGCCGGTCCGATGATGGGTTTCGTGCAGGATGCGATACATCACCGGGTCCCGCATGTTCAGGTTTGCTGAGGCCATGTCGATCCGAGCCCGAAGTACGTGGGCACCCTGGGGGAACTCTCCGGCCCGCATGCGTTCGAAGAGGGAGAGATTCTCCTCCACGGATCGATTGCGGTAAGGGCTCTCCGTACCGGGCTCCATCAAGGTCCCTCTATGCTCCCTGATCTCTTCGGCGCTGAGGCTGTCAACGTAGGCCTTGCCTTCTTTGATCAGCTGGATGGCCAAAGTGTAGAGACGATCGAAGTAGTCGGAGGCGAAGTACAGGCGGTCGGCCCAGTCGAACCCCAGCCACCGGATATCCTCCATGATGCTGTCGACGTACTCCGTTTCCTCCTTGGTGGGATTGGTGTCGTCGAATCTCAGGTTGCAGAGGCCGCCAGACTCGGCCGCCAAGCCGAAATTGAGACAGATCGATTTGGCATGACCGATGTGGAGATAGCCGTTGGGCTCGGGAGGAAATCGGGTATGGACCCGGCCCTCGAATCGCTTCGTTTCTGTGTCGGCAGCAACGGCGCTTCGGACAAAATCGACTGACCTGCTTGCTTCGCCGTCGTTCGCCGGCTTGTTCTGGCTAGTTTGAATTTCGGCCACAGCAACTCTCCGATTGAGCTTTCAGCGTACCAGTCGAGATCCGATTGCCGCAAGGTGATGAGCACTCCCGAGGCGAAGTGTGAGGGTCAGATTCCCCTGCTTTAAGGGCTGTGCTAGCATGAAGAAACCGCAGAATACTAGTCTCTTGGACTCGGAGAATCGTGATGAAGCAAGTCGGTCTACTGTTGGCTGTATGTGGGTTGTCGGTTTCTTGGATCTATCCTGAACAACTGCCGAAGGTACACGAAGTCGAGCCCCAGCCCTTTGTTGCCCAGGTCGTGCGATTGTCGGAGGCCATGACCTTCCTGGGAAGCAGCCTGCGACCTGACGATCTGGAGCAGATCCAGCGGCTCAAGGATGAGGCCCCGACGGTCTCGGTGGTCACCCAGCTTCAGGAAGTCCTGGACCCCTACTGCCTTGCCATGGTGGATATCAATCCCGAGGCTCGCGTCAAGGTGATCCGTGGGCCAGCCAAAACCCAGCTCATGGAGAGGGGATGGAGCAGCTTCCTGGTCAAGGTTCACAACGCAGCAGCGGTTAACTCGGCATTGATGGTCGAGAGTCCCAACGCGCTTCCTTCACTCCATAAGTCTACCGGTGCCAAGCGAATGAAGGAGGAACATGCCATCTCAAAGGGCGACCTGGCTTCCCGTTTTCTGGAGTTGTCCCTGTACCGCCGCCGCCCGCTTCAGCCGAGTCTCTCCGGTCTCCAACTGGAGTATGTGCTTCTCCAGATCTATTCGAGGGAAGAAGGACTGCGCGAGGCGAAGATCGGCTTTCATGTGGGGCAGGGCACTCAGGATATCGGTTTCCGAAACGCTATCAATATCCTGTTCGAGTGTCTCCCTTCTGTTCCGGTCACCCTCAGGGTGAAGGATCACGATGGCTCGCCCACCATGGCGTCCTTCATCATCACCGATGGAATCGAGAGAATTGCCCAGGACCCAGAAACGAATCCGCTGCCGGGCGACTACCGCCATGCTCTGGCATTGAAACAGCCTTGGGACAGGACTCGAGGGATTGGGGATACTCCGGTGCAGGCAGGTCGCCTGGTCGGTGTCTATCCACTGCCATCGCGAAGATTGGCTCGAGGAGACGATCCCGACTTCTTTTTCCATCCCCAGATCTACCGCGCGGATGGAGAGAAGGTGAAGTTGCCGCCGGGAACCTACGAGGTCCAATTCGGGCGCGGTCCAGAGTATTTCTCGCAAAGCCAGCGCCTGGTCGTCCCTGAAAACGTCGAGGCGTACGAAGCAAGCTTTGAGCTGAAGCGGTGGATCCATATGGCTGCCCTCGGTTGGCGCAGCGCCGACCATCATGTACATGCCGCCGGCTGTAGTCACTACGAGAGTCCCGACGAAGGGGTCCGACCAGAGCACATGTGGCGGCAGGCTCTGGGAGAAGATCTCAACATCGCCTGCGTCCTTACCTGGGGCCCGTGCTGGTACCATCAAAAGCAATTCTTCGAGGGTCGGGTTCATCCACTGTCCGGCCGCGACAACCTGATGCGCTATGACGTCGAGGTCTCGGGCTTCCCGTCTTCCCATGCCGGACACCTCTGCCTGCTGCGTCTGAAGGAAGACGACTACCCTGGGACCAGCCGGGTTGAACAGTGGCCCAGCTGGACCTTGCCCATTCTGAAGTGGGCCCAATCTCAGGGTGGATTGGCAGGATACTCCCACTCTGGCTGGGGGCTGGAGCCCCTTGAGCCCACCCATGAGCTTCCCAATTACGCCATGCCCAAGTTCGACGGCATTGGTGCCAACGAGTTCATCGTCACCGTGACTCACGATGCCGTCGATTTCATCTCAGCCGGGGATACGCCTCTGCCCTGGGAGCTGAACATCTGGTACCACACACTGAACACTGGGTTTCGCACACGGATCAGTGGGGAAACCGATTTTCCCTGCATCTACGATGATCGGATCGGAATGGCGCGAAGCTACGCCAAACTGGAGGGGACGCTCGACTTCGACCGCTACATGGACCAGATCAAGGCGGGGCGCAGTTACGTTTCGGACGGTAAATCCCACATCGTGGATTTCTTCGTCGCGGATCGGGAACTGGGGACCCACTCCAGTGAGCTCCGACTGGACGCTCCCACAAGCGTGAAGATCAGGGCCAGGGTGGCGGCCTACCTACCGTCCAACCAGGACGAGGTCGGAGCGATCATTGCAGGACGCGCTCCGAATCAACCTCCCTATTGGGATATCGAGCGTGCCCGGATCGGAAAAACCCGGAGGGTCCCGGTCGAGTTGGTGGTCAACGGAGAGGCAGTAGCCCGAGAGGAAATCACGGCGACGGGTGAGTGGGTAGATCTGGCTTTCGAGCACGAAATAGGGCGGTCCAGCTGGATAGCTCTGAGAGTGCTGTCCAGCTCCCACACGAATCCGGTATTTGTGATCGTGGGGGACAAACCGGTTCGAGCATCGCTTCGCAGCGCCGAGTGGTGTCGACGTGCCGTTGACCGCTGCTGGCTGATGAAGGAGCCCAAGATCCGAGAGGATGAGCAGGAGACGGCCAGGGCGGCCTACGACCATGCCCGCGATGTCTACGACAGCATTATACTGGAGTCCGCCCCAGAATAGGTCGCGTCGCCAGGATCCGGGAAATTCGTCAGAGAAGGGTTACCTGGATATTCCGCCAACGGCACTTCGCCCCTTCGGGCCATCCCTTCCCCCCATGCACTTGAACGGCGATCCGACCCTCGGCTCCCAGTTCCTGGGCAACCTTGTTCCGGTCGTAGCCTGGGTGCTGGAAGGTAGTGCCATCGAATTCAGAAACCTTCACCTCGTTGATCCAGGTAGTGATCTTGGGCGGATTGCCGACCACCCGAAGCCGGGCCGTATTCCAGTCGTCCCTCTTCCAGGCTTTGATCCAGCTCTCTCCAGTGATCGTATAGTCCTTGGAGAACGTGGTGTCCAGTGACTGGCTACTGAAACCGATCAGCTCATTATTGGCATTGTAGAGCCCGTTGATGTCGAAGGGTCGGTTATTGAAGCCTCCGGTTCCTTCTCCGTAAATGTGGCCGATGTTCCCCTTGTCGTGATAGTCGACCATCATCTGCAGACATTTTCCCTGGTCGTTACCACGAACAAAGACACCGCTGCAGACTCCCCAGTCCGGCTTCATGTCGATGCTGAGTTCGAAATCGCCGAATTTCTGGTCGGTCAGGAGGATGCCCCCATTTCCGCTGCCAGGGGGGTCTTGTTCTCCCACGATCACTCCGTCCTCGACACTCCAGCGCCCCCCGGTCCCGTGACCGATGGGCTCAGGGTTGGTGTGCCAGCCTTTCAGGCTGCTTCCATCAAAGAGAGAAATGGCCCGATCTTCCTCTTTGGCTGCGCTGCAGCCGAGAGGGACGATGAGGCAGAGGGACAAGAAGAACACTTGGCTTCGCATCAGATTGGTCCTCCCTTTGAGACGGGGTCCTGAAAGCGGCTAACGCAGGATCGCCAAATCAATCCAGCGCAGGGCACCCAAGGCTATTTCAAATCTGGACGATCGTCAACGCAGCCAATCGGTTTGAGTGGTTGCATCAAACCTTGCCCGTGCCCGTGCCCTTGCCTTTGCCCCTTTTCTTCCCTTGGAGCGAGGTCCCTCAGGAATGGCCGAGTCGGTCGGACAGCTTGAAGGATGAAGCCAGGGCAAAGGCACGGACGAGGGCAGAGGCAAGGGTCGGAGAGGAGGGTTTCACTCCCTGGGGTAAGGGTTATAATGTGATCTCTGGAATGAAAGACCAGTCCGTGTCCATGAGCAGTCGATTGTTTAACTTCTGTCGTCGACCCTGGGCCGACCAGTGGCTATTTTTGCAAGCCTACACGGGTCTGGGGATGGCGCGCTTGGCGATCCAGGCCATCCCTTTCGCGAAGCTGGCCCCCTTCCTTGGGAAGCATATGACCGAATCCATCGACGAGGTTCCAGTGGAGAAAATGGACGAGGCCCGACACGTGGCCTGGGCGATACGGCGTGCTAGCCTCTTCACACCCTGGACGAGCGACTGCCTACCTCAAGCCATCCCGGCCAAGTATCTCCTGCGCTGGCGTGGCATTGACTCCACTCTCTACCTGAGGGTGTCGTAAAAGACCCGTTTCAAATCAGTACTAAGAATCCTCCCAGGCTAGCAAAGAAGAGTCGGAGTAGGCTGCGAAAATAGGGGGGATGGAGCAAGCAATTAAACGACCGGTGGTCAAGATCGATTCGAGCGGCCAATGGGGGCTCTTTCGAGGGATGAATGAGAAGGAAGGCCAGGGGAAGCGCCGGAAAAGGAAGCGGCCCGGGGCGAAACAATTCGAAGATCCCTCCCCGCGGGGGATCTTGATCGGCGATGAGAGTCTTGCAGAGTTTCTGGTGAAGATGTCGCAGACGTGGGTCTTTGTGGCTCGGGAGGTGATCCGGAGTTTGTCGTGGGAGGCCTTTGAAGCGAAGTACCGAGGGGGAGGGAGACGGCCGTACCATCCGGCAGCGCTGGTGGGATTGATTCTGTTCGGGATTCTGGAGGGCAAGGGATCGCTGCGTCAGCTGGAAACCCTGGCCCGGGTGGATACCCGTTGCTGGTGGTTCACGGGGGGGATCACGCCGGATCACTCGGTCATCGGCCGCTTTATCAATGAACACGGGGAGAGGCTGAGGGAAGAGTTCTTTGTGGAGCTGACCCAGGAAGTGTTGAAAAGGACTGGGAAGGACAAGGACAAGGGGAAGAAGGAGGGCGTGAGTTTGGCGGCCGACGGCACGGTGGTACAGGCGGCGGCCTCGCGTTACCGACGGGTGAAGAAGGAGGCGGCCGAAGCGGCCGCGGCGGAAAAGCGTCGTCGGGCAGAAGCGGATCCGAAGAACGAGCAATTGGCGCGTCAGGCCAAGCAAGCGGAGGAAGTGGCGCAAGCGGTACGCGAGCGGGTGGCGGCGCGGCAGGCGCAACGCAAGAGCACGGAGCATACGGCCGTGAGTCCGAGTGAACCGGAGGCGGTGATCCAGCCCCTGAAGAACAAAGCGAAGGCCGCCAGCTACAAGGGGGTGGTCTTGGCCAACCAGGATCGCATTATAGTGGCCCAGGCGGTGGATCCCTCCTCGGAGACGGGGGTGCTGCAAGCGCTGTTGCAGCAAGGCAAGCGGGTGGGTGGAGCGATCCAACAACTGTTGATGGATGCGGGGTTTTTCTCGGGGCAAGCGCTGGAGACGGCCCTAGAAGAAGGGGTGGAGGATGTGCTTTGTCCTGAGGGATCGAGCCCCCGAGTGGGTTGGGAGAAGAAGTCGACGAAGTGCTTGGCTAAAGCGGCCTTTCGCTACGAGGAGTGGGAAGATCGTTATCACTGTCCGGCGGGACAGAAACTGCACCCGGTCCAAAAGGGCAGCGATGGGGGCAAGCGGTATGTGCGCTACGGAGGAGCCCCCTGTGAGAGTTGCGGGTTGAGGAGCCAGTGCACCAGCAGTCGGAAAGGTCGAACGGTCAAACGCTATGAGGATGAGGAGATCAAGGATGCGGAGCGGGAAGTGATGCGCCAGCCCCGGGCTCAAGAGGCCTATCGTCAGCGCAAACAGATGGTGGAGCCCGTCTTCAGCGAACTGAAAGGGATCCAAGGATTACATCGGTTCAAGCGGAGAGGGTTGAAGAATGTCGGTCTGGAGTTTGCCCTTCATGCCAGCGCCCACAACCTCCGACGGCTGATTGCCCTGACCCCGTCCGTCCTATTTAGCGCTTTTTGGAGGCTCCTACATGCGCCGATCGGCCTTTTCCAGCGTCTGCAGCGCCTCTCCTTGTGTTTTTCGGCATAGCCGCACGACAAAGTGTCGCCCCACTTACTCCCGGTCGCCACGTGAACTTTTACGACACCCTCTACCTGGGCGCGGCTCTGGACGACGCCAGGTCCCTCAAGGCACATGCCTGGCTGCGCTACGGGTCCGGTTATGTGACCGGAGGTGCCGGCCATAAGGAGTTCGGAGTTCTTGCCAGCTTCGCAGAGAAATAGGCTGCGACAACTGGGACTATGTCCAGGGTAGCTGAGAGAACACTTCAAGTCGGCCAGGCCGAAAATATCGACCAGGTCTTGGCTTGCCTGGGTGAGATCATCGAGTGGTCGGCCTCCGGGCAATCCCGGCTGGGTTACTTTCCGGCCCTATACCGCAAGGTCACACTCCAGGTGCAGCAGGGGATCACGGAGGGCGTCTTCGATGATGGAGATCGAATGGAACGCCTCGACGTCATCTTTGCCAACCGCTATTTGAAAGCCTTCGAACAATATCTTAGCGGGGCAAACCCGACTGCAGCCTGGGATTTTGCCTTCAAAGTCTCTGGCCAGTGGTGGCCGATTGTGCTTCAGCACCTTCTGCTGGGCATGAATGCACACATCAACCTGGATCTCGGAGTTGCTGCGGCAAGGACCGTAGAGGCCGATTCTCTACCGGGGCTCCAGGGCGACTTCAACAAGATCAATCAAGTGCTCACTTCCCTGGTAGGCGGCGTTCAGAGGGAACTGGAAGAAATCTGGAGGCCCTATCGCCTCCTGGACCGAGCCCTGGGACGGGTCGACTCCGCGATCATAAACTTCAGTATGGAGAAGGCCCGAGACCAGGCCTGGTCTGTTGCCCTGAGAATGGGGCCCCTGAATCAAGCGGATCAGGAGCGCGAGATCGAGCGTCTAGATGCCAAGGTGGTTCAGCTGGCACGCCTGGTACGGCATCCGAGCGTCATCGGCACTGCTGCAACCCGCTTCATTCGGTTGGGTGAAAGGGAAACGGTTCCCAACACCATCGAGATTCTGAAGTGAGAGCCGCGTTATTTACGAGGCGGTCTTCCGGTCAGCTTGAGATAGGCCTGCACCGCTAGTTCGTCACAGCGCTCGTTCATGGCATGACCGGAATGCCCCCGCACCCTTTCGAAGGACGCATCGTGCTGTTCCGTCAGCCGGTCCAACTCCTGCCATAACTCGACGTTCTTTACCGGCCGCAGTCCGTCGGATGTCTTCCGCCGCCAACCCCGCTGCTTCCAGCCATGAATCCAGCTGGTGATTCCTTGTTGGACGTAAGAGCTGTCGGTGACGATGTGGACCCGGGTCCGCCGCTTCAGAGAAGCGAGCCCCTGGATCACGGCCTGAAGCTCCATTTGGTTATTGGTGGTTTGCTCCTGGGCTCCGCTGTGTTCCTTCTGGGTTCCCGTGGGAACGTGGTCCAGGATGAAAGCCCACCCACCAGGGCCGGGATTTCCGCTGCAAGCCCCGTCAGTGTAGAGAATGACCTCGGCGTCATTGAGCTGATCGGCAGCCATCTATTTCTTCGTCCTTTCCATTGAGCGTTCAGGAGGATTCCGTCAACCTTCCGACAGGAGGTATCCGTCTCTCACGTACCGACGTCGTTCATGATATCAAACTGTTTTGAGGCAGGTAGAGGGGTAAACATGAAGATTGTCTGATCGGCTCCAAACTGCAGGAAACGCGGCCGGAGTTACTTGAGGGATGATTGAATTCCTCAGCCAACCCACTCAGAATAGAAAATCATGAAGCACACCGAACTGGGCTACATGACTGCCTACCAGCTGCGGCGTCACATCGCAGAGAAGGAGGTCTCCCCGGTGCTGGTGATTGAGGCAACTCTCAGTCGGATCGATCGATACAACGACGCCCTCGGCGCCTTCATCACGGTTTGCTCAGATCTAGCGATGGAGCAGGCTCGGGAGGCAGAGCAGGCGGTGATGCGGGGTGAAGAGTTGGGTCCGCTGCATGGCATTCCCGTGCCTATCAAGGATCTCGAAAGTGTCAGGGGGATCCGGTTTACTCACGGGTCCATCCCGGGCGAAGAAGTTGGGACGACCGACGCGCTCTGTGTAGAGCGCGTGCGCGCTGCTGGAGGCATCATCATCGGCAAAACCAACACACCTGAGTATGGTTATGCCGGGACGACAGAGAATCGAGTTTACGGATCGTGCCGAAATCCGTGGAACACAGGGCGCACCTCAGGTGGCTCCAGTGGAGGTTCCGCTGCTGCCGTGGCTGCAGGTCTGACCGCCATGGCGCAGGGAAGTGACGGGGGTGGAAGCGTGCGCATCCCCAGTTCCTTCACGGGTATCTACGGAATCAAGGCTACCCAGGGCCGTATTCCCCGAAGACACGTCGATGCCCAATCCTGGAGCCCGATCAATAATTCTTCGGTAGGCCCGATGACCCGGACCGTGCGTGATGCCGCAATTCTAATGCGTTGTCTGGCGGGTCCTTCCTCCGATGCCGAGTACGGGACCCTGGATGAGAGGCCTCCGGACTTCGAGGCGGCGATCGGCCGCGGTGTGCGAGGGCTGAAGATAGCTCTCAGTGTCGACTTGGGAGGAGCCGTAGTAGATCGCCAGGTGGTCGAGAAGGTCCAGAGTGCTGCACGGTTTTTTGAAGAGCAGGGCGCGGCTGTGGAGGAGGCCGACTTCAAAGCCGACGATCCGGAAGATCAGTTCCGTACCTTCTTCGATTTCTTCTGCGCTCGCGGTTACGTCTCCTACGGCGGCCTGGTTGAAGAAGCTGAAAGCCGGGATCAGCTTACGGACTACTTTTGCCATTGCCTCGAGCACGGCCGCTCATTATCTGCTGCTGATTTCATATCAGCTCTGAACAAGATCGGTCGCTATCGAGCCTATGTCTCTGCCTTTTTCGATCGGTATGACCTGCTCCTGGCGCCGACAACAGCGGTCTCGGCTTTTCCGATCGGTGAGCCTCCGTTGGAGATCGGAGGGCGCCTCTGCTCTCATCCCGACTGGGACTTCTTCCCCTTTACCCCTCTTTTCAACCTGACGGGCAACCCGGCTGCGAGTGTTCCCTGCGGCTTCAGCGAGGACGGCTTGCCGATCGGTCTACAGATCGTGGGTCGACTGAGGGACGAAGAGACGATCATAGCGGCTTCGGCCGTCTTCGAAGAGGGAAGACCCTGGGCAGAGAAGCAGCCGGGACGGTTTCCTTGATGATGGCGATAGCACTCTGAGGGGTCCAATTCAGCGTTGGTGACCGTCTCCTGGTGAGCTGAGCAATGGAACATCTAGGCAAGAAGAAGGCAAAGCCGTCCTGGCAGACGGCCAAGTACGCCTTCCACCATATCATCTGGCCTCGTCGCCGGCTCCTTTTTCTAGGTCTATTCCTGATCGTCATCAATCGAGCAGCGGGCCTGGTCTTGCCAGGTGCCAGCAAGATCCTGTTGGACAACGTTATCCCCGAGAACGACGAACAGCTGCTGTACCTGCTCTTGTCGGGTGTGACCCTGGCCATCCTGGTTCAGTCTTCCACGGCATTCTTCCTGACTCGGTTGCTGAGCGTGGAGGCCCAGCATCTGATTTCTCTCCTCCGAGCAGAGGTACAACGCCATATCCTCTACCTCCCCGTTCGGTTCTTCGACAACACCAAGTCAGGCGAGCTGGTTTCCCGCATCATGATCGACGTCGAGGGGGTCCGAAACCTGGTGGGCACAGGTTTTGTGCAAATGTTCGGGGGCGTCCTGACGGCCATCGCATCACTGGTACTCTTGTTGAAGATCAACGCCATGATGACGCTTTACACCCTGCTGCCTCTCAGCCTTTTTGGCTTGGTCTCACTGAAGGCGTTTGGTTACATTCGTCCGATTTTTCGGGAGCGGGGGAAGATCAACGCGGAAGTCACCGGGCGCCTCACGGAGTCACTGGGCGGTATTCGGGTCATCAAAGGGTTCAACGCCGAAAAGCAGGAGGTCCGGGTCTTCGAGAGGGGAGTCGATCGGATTTTCAACAACGTCAAGAAGTCCCTGACCGCTACCAGCCTGGTTACCAGCTCCTCCACCTTGCTGCTGGGTCTAGCCAGTGTCGGCATCATGGGGCTTGGGGCGTCGATGATCATGAGCGGCGACTTGAGCGTGGGCGACCTGTTTGCCTTCACCCTCTATCTGGGTTTCCTGATCGCTCCTATCGTCCAGATGGGCAACATCGGGAGTCAGATCACGGAAGCCTTTGCCGGCCTCGATCGCACCGACGAGATTCTGAGTCTGAAGCCCGAGCATGCTGAGCCGACGAGGACTATTACGCTGGGCGAGGTGTCAGGAGATATACGCTTCGAGGATGTCGATTTCTCCTATGAAGAGGGAAATCGGGTCCTGACGGGCATCAGCTTCGAAGCCCCAGCCGGTAGCGTCACCGCCCTGGTAGGGAGTTCCGGATCCGGGAAGACCACGATTGCCGGCTTGGCGGCTTCCTTCCTGAAACCCAACAGCGGGACGATCCTGATTGACGGACAAGACCTTTCCCACGTCACACTTGACTCTTATCGATCCAGGCTAGGCGTCGTCCTTCAGGACGATTTTCTCTACGAGGGGACGATCCGGGAAAACATCCTGTTTGCCAGGTCGGAAGCAAGCACGGCGGAGTTGAGTGAATCGGTGGCCGCTGCCCATGTCAGCGAGTTCACCGATCGCTTCGACGAAGGCCTGGACACCCTCATTGGCGAACGCGGTGTGAAGCTTTCGGGCGGACAGAAGCAGCGGGTGACCATCGCTCGCGCCCTGTTAGCCGATCCACGGATCCTGATTCTGGATGAGGCCACCTCGAACCTGGACACCGAAAGCGAGCTCTATATCCAACAGAGTCTGGATCAGCTCCTGAAAGGCCGAACCACTTTCGTCATCGCCCACAGGCTCAGCACGATTCGGCGCGCGGACCAGATCCTGGTGGTGGAGGACGGTGAAATCGTCGAACGAGGGCGCCATGACGAGCTGATCGAAGCGAAGGGTCGATACTACCAACTCTATACCTACCAGGCCCGCATCTAAGCCGAAACTTCATTTGCAGAAGTAGCTTTGGCCTCCGTATCTGTTTAGCGTCTTTTTCCTACCCTTGCCCGTGCCCTTGCCTTCGCCCGTGCCCGTGTTCGTTCGCGTCTTTTTGTCCTGAAACCCTCGTAGTCGCTGACAGCAAGATCAAAGAACGCACTGTCGACTCAATCGGCCTGGCTTGGCCAACGACCTTGATGCAACCAAGGAGAGCCGAAGTCAGGGCAAAGGCAAGGGTGGGAAGAAGGAGGTAAACAGATGCTGGCCTCCAGGCCGAAGTCTTATTCTTCTGAGCCTTTGGCTCGGACGGCGGCGTGGAGGCCACCGCTACGCCGGACCCAAAGTTTCTTTCTCGCGGGACAGAAGTTTCTTAATGGGGACAGCACCGCAGCACACACCTTGACTCCGCGCAGGGGAACTGCGAGGCTTTTTGATTAGGAAGCAGAATGAACCGACTCAAGGATAAAGTTGCCATTGTCACCGGTGCTGGTAGGGGCATTGGACGT
Organism: Acidobacteriota bacterium; assembly: GCA_965218775.1. Classification (GTDB taxonomy): domain Bacteria; phylum Acidobacteriota; class UBA6911; order RPQK01; family JAJDTT01; genus CAUZIZ01. The sequence goes on from CBDCLS010000005.1 coordinate 104,171, forward strand.
GCCATCGCCATCGCTTTTTCCCAAGAAGGTGCTCGCGTGGTCGTTGCTGCTCGCAGCAGAGACGAGATAAAGGCGGTGGCAGAGGGTCTGGAAAGGCGGGCCCTGTCGATACCCACCGACGTCAGTGACCCGGCTCAGATCCAAGAGCTGGTGGATCGGACCATTGCCGAGTTCGGCAGAGTAGACATCCTGGTGAACAATGCGGGGATTGCCTTCCAACGTCCGGTCCTGGAGACAACTCTGGAGGAGTGGGAGCATCTGATGAACATCAACCTCCGGGCGGTGTTTCTTTCCTGTCAGGCCGTCCTGCCCCAGATGAAGCAACAGAAGGGTGGAAAGATCGTCAACATCTCCGCCGGTTCTGGCTCCGTCGCCTCCCTCAACTTCTCTGCCTACAGCGTTTCCAAGGCGGGTCTGATCATGTTCACCGAGTGTCTGGCTCTGGAGATGAAGCCTTTCAATATCGATGTCAACGCGATCGCCGTGGGCCGGACTCATACCCAGATGGCTGATGAGTTGGCAGCGGCGCGCGGTGGGGGAGACTATCGGCCTGAGCTCTTGATGCGACCCGAGGACATCGCCCCCATCGCCGTGTTCCTGGCTAGCGACGAGTCCCGCAGCATAACCGGGGCCAACGTCTTAGCCCGTAAGCATGTTCGGCCTGGTTACTATGGAGAAGGCAACCTGCCACCTCATGCCTACTGAAGGTTACGCTGGTCAGCCTTGAGATTCCCTCTCAGGCGCCGATTCGGACGACGAACAGGGTGAGCAAAATGATAGCGATGACGCCCAACCAGGCGACCACGAAACCCACCACTGATTGCTTCGAAGGTCTTCGGATCTCAAGGTCCCACATGTTTGACACTCCCCGCGTCCGTTACTCCAGCTCTACCTTGATCCCGGCGTCTCGCAGCTTCTGCTCCTCGCCTACTGGAGTGTGTAGGATGGTATAGAACCGATCCAGGCGCTTCTTATCGATTGGAGGCGTCAGCAGGCTGACGACGATCATGGCGAGGAAACCACCACTCAGATAGAGAGCGAACTGGTCCGCCAGCTCCCAGTCCCAGAGAAAACGGGTTAAATACCAGAGAAACCCGGAAACCAGAACCGCCGCCCAGGCTCCTCTTGCGTTGCAGCGACGCCAGAGGACTCCTCCCCAGAAAGCGATCCCAAAAAACGCCCCCAGCGACCAGGTCAGTTTCAGGAGGCCTACGACGGAGTCAGAGGTCAGCGTCACCAGAACACCCCCCGCCACAACCACGAGTGCCACCCACCTGCCCACGGTCAGATAGTGGGACTCTGGCGCCTCAGTTCGCATGTAGCGCTTGTACACATTCTTCACCACCAGGGCCGAGCCGTCGACCATGAGTGAATCGCAGGTGGACATGACCGCCGCGACCATGGAGGCGAGCATGACGCCCACGAGACCTATGGGTAATAGGTCCCTGGAAGCTATTCCAAAAGCGTGTTCGGGGTCTTGGAGGTTGGGATAGAGTGCAACACAGGCAACGCCGACAAAGGCCCAGGCCAGCGTGCAGATGCGCTTGAGCATGTTGCCGTAGGTGAATCCGACTCGACCTTCGAGTTCGGTCTTACCCGCACCGCCTATTTCCATATGGTGGGGTTGAGCCACGATTCCGACCAGTGCATTGATTACGATCATCAAGATGTAGAAAAACGTCACCCGGTCGTATCCAGGGGGAGGATCCCCCGGAGCGATCAAGCTGAACATCTCGCCGGGTACCTGCTGGTGCAAGCCGCTGAAGCCTCCCACCTCGGCCAGAACGAAGGGGACCAGCAAGAACGAGAGGACGATAATGAAGAAACCCTGAATGAAGTCGGTGATGATGGCCGCAGGCAGGCCTCCGGCGAGACCGTAAGCGAGAAAGAGTGCGGTCATGACGGCAATCGCCAGCTCCGGACTGACCGCCCCACCCGTGATGGCGCTGGCCGTCTTCCCCGTCCCCAAGAGCATCAGACCGATCTGGAGGGAAAGGTAGATCAGTCCATAGATCGTATAGAAGATTGCCAAGGGCTGGCTGAAGCGGTCTTCGAAGAAGTCGGCAGTGGTCAGGTATCTCATCCGCCGATAGAGTGGGGCGATAAGCCAATAAAAAGGAGTCGTAAAGAGGTAGAGCCACTGGTACCAGATACCAGCCATACCCAGCTTGTAGGAAGCGCCGGCAACCGAGACGGCATGATCGGTGTGGGTACCCGTCCCGAAGGCATGCATCAGCATGAAGGCCTTGCCGAACTTTCTCGAACCCATGAAATAGTCGCCGACGGTGGTGATCTTGCGGGCGGCCCAGAGCCCAGCAACGGTCACACCCACGAGATAAACCATGAGTGTCAAGAAATCGAGCCAGTGCAATCCGAACATGCGTTATCCTGTTCTTCCCTAAGAGAGCTCCCGATGCTGGGTTTGGCGCCCTCAGAAGTTCCCGGAGGACTCACGCGAGGAGCTGGTGGGCTACTTTACCTGCTACGTCTGTCAGGCGGAAGTCCCTACCCTGGTAACGGTAGGTGAGCCGCTCATGATCCAGACCCAGGCGATGAAGAATAGTGGCGTGGAAATCGTGGATGTGGATCTTGTCTTTTACGATGTTTAGACCCAGATCGTCCGTCTGTCCCACAATCTGTCCCCCCTGGATCCCGCCGCCTGCCATCCAGAGTGTGAAAGCGAAAGGATGGTGGTCACGCCCTCGATTGTCGCCATCGAGGACCTTGCTGCGCTCGACCATGGGAGTACGTCCAAACTCGCCCCCCCAGATGACCAGGGTTTCGTCCAACAGGCCCCTCTGCTTTAAATCCTTCAAGAGAGCTGCGGTGGGCTGATCGGTCATCTCGCAGTTGCTCTTCAATCTCTTGTTGAGCTCGGTGTGATCGTCCCAGCTGGAATGGTTGAGCTGGACGAATCGGACTCCCCGCTCCACCAGTCTGCGTGCCAGGAGACAATTGATTGCGAACTGATTCGAGTTCGTCTTTCTGGCGGTGGCATACGAGTCCGGCTGATTGTTCACACCGTAAAGGTCCCGGGTGTCTTCGGGCTCCCGGGAAAGGTCCAGGAGTTCCGGAGCCGCGCTCTGCATGCGATAGGCCAGTTCATAGGAAGCAATTCGGGAGGCAATCTCGATGTCGCCGACGTCGGCGAAGTGTTTCTGGTTGAGGTCGCGGAGCGCATCGAGTCTGGCGCGCTGACTGTTCTCGCTGATTCCCTCCGGATTGGAAAGGTAGAGAACCGGGTCTCCGCCGCTTCGGAAGGGCACGCCCTGATGGCTGGAGGGAAGGAAGCCACTGGACCAGGCCTTGCTCCCAGAATGGGTGGGATCTCCCGAGCTCAACACAACGAAGCCCGGAAGGTTCTGGGATTCGCTGCCCAGACCGTAGGTGGGTTAAGCAACCGTTTTTCTGTAATTTTCTTTAGGGCCTGTAGGGAAGAATTGCTCCACTTGTGTTTTCCAGCCGGCCAGGTTCAGGTATTGCCGGCCGGTTAACCACTCCTCGTGTATCTCTGCAAGCACAGCCGAGATGAGCCGCAGCGCCGACGCTTCGTGGGGAAAGATTCCCACCACCCGGGTTCGTCTCCGGATCTCCCGGTGCAGTCTCTCCAGTCCGTTGATGGTTCGGATCCTTCGCCACCAGCTCCTCGGAAAATCAAACACTGTCAGCCCTTCATCCACGTTCTCTTCCAGCCAGCTCACGAACTCCGGTGCAATCTTTTCGAACTTCTTGACGACTTTACCCTTGAGCTCCTCGGCATCTTCTCGAGACGGGGCATCGAAAATGTCCCGCATGGCCTGGGCGATGCGGGGCTTGTCCTCTTTGCGGCGAGCATATTGTTGGGCGTTTTTACTCAGGTGAAACTGACAACGGTTCCAGGGCACCGACGGATAAACTGCCCGCCTGGCCGCCTTCAGTCCTTCGTGATCGTCACTGACAAACAGCTCGACCCCTCTCAGTCCACGCTTGTGCAGATCTCCCAGAAACCCTCGCCAATGCACCTCCGCTTCACTGATCCTGGTGCTCAGACCCAACACCTCCCGCGTTCCGAAACGATTGACTCCTATGGCTTTCAGGATGGCCACGTCCTGCACCCTGCCGCCTCTTCGAACCTTCTCGTAGTGGGCATCCAGATACACGATCGGATACTCTCCCAGCTCCCGGCTTCGAAACTCTTCCAGCTCTTCGTCCAGCATCCCGGCCACTCTCGAGACCTGGGTGGCCGAGATCTCCAACCCACACAGCTGCTCCGTGATCTCGGTGACTTTCCTCGTCGAGACTCCCATCACATACATCTCGGCAATGGCCAGCTTCAGGGCCTTCTCCGAACGGCAACCCCTCTCCAGCGACTTGGGATAAAACCTCAACCCACGCACCTGTGGAATCTCCAAGTGCAGCTCTCCCACTCGAGTCTGAATCCGCTTGCCTTTGAATCCGTTTCGATAGCCTCGCCGACTGGCTGTTCTCTCGTACGCTTCCGCTCCCAGAAACTCGCTTCTTTCCAACTGCATGGCCACGTTGAACAGCTTCTCCAGGATTCCTCGAAAGGCTTCTGTTCCTTCCTCGATCAACTCCGCCAGGATCTCCCGTGGTACTCTCTTTTCCAGGTCTGGGTTCATTTGATTCTCCTTGCCAGATAGACGTTTCTGTTTTTGGAGAATCCTGTCCCAGACCTCTGTCTTTCCGACCCAGGCCTGACCAGAATTTACAGAAAAGAAGTTACGCTACTCCGTAGGTGACCCAGGAACCCATGGCCGGCCGGCCCGCAAGTGGCGCCCCGCAGCTGAACATCAACTGGCCCGGATGGTGATTGAATTGATCCGTGTACATGGAGCGGATCATGCAGATGTCATCGGCGCATTTGGCGGTGTGCGGCAGCAGGTCGGAGAACTCCATGCCACACTCTCCATAGCGCCGAAATTCTCGCTGACTGGCCCAGATCTCTGCCGTGGGTTTGATAAAGGCCAGCTTCAGGTCCTTGGTCATGGACGGGGGAAGGGGAGATCCCTCCCACTTCTTGAGCGCCGGCTTGGGATCGAAGAGATCGACCTGACTGGGTGCACCCGCCATGAACAGGAAGATCACGTTCTTGGCGGTGGCCGGAAAGTGTGGAGCTCTCGGGTGCAGGGGATTCAGCTGAGAGAGCTCCGCCGGAAGTCTGCCGGCATGACCTTCCTGGGCGAGCAGGTTCCAGAGGGCGACCAGGCCCACTCCTCCCGCGCACCGCTCGAAAAAGTGCCGACGCGTCTGGATCTGTCTGAACTCCTGCAAATTCATGCGCTTATTCTCTAGTGATGAACTCCTCTAGATTCAACAAGACGCTGCTGACGCCGACCCAGGCGGCGGCCGAGGCAGGGTCCGTTTTGTCGAGGATCTCCGGAGGAAGCACCTTCGCAATCGACGCTGGCTCCTGTCGCAGAATCTCCCGCTGCTGCTCGTAGTATTTTACTAGACGATCCCTCTCCGTAGGATCTGGCTCCCGAGCCAAGCAGACCCGAAAACCGTATTCTACCCGCTTCTGCGCCGCACCCGATTCTTCTTCTAGTAGGCGGATCGCCAGCGCCTTAGCCGCTTCGAAAAAGACAGGGTCGTTGAGCAGGTTCAGGGCCTGAAGCGCGGTGGTGGAGCGCTCACGGCGGGTACACGATTCCTGAGCGTCGGGTGCGTCAAAAACCATCAGCTGCGGATAGGGGGCAGTCCGCTTGGCGAGGACATAGAGGCCGCGTCGGTAGCGCTCCTTCCCCGTGCTCTCTTTAAACCCATGGAAACGATGTCCCAGGTCTGCGAGGTTCTGGGGCAGGGGAGGAAGAACGCTCTCTCCACCCACTGCGGGGTTGAGAAGATTGCCGGCTGCCAGAGCCGCGTCCCGAATCAGCTCCGCGGGCAGACGCAGGCGAGATTGACGAGCCAGGAGACGGTTGGCCGGATCCCGCTGCTGGAGGTCGTTCCTCTGCTTAGAGGCCTGTTTGTAAGTCGCAGACTCCACGATGAGCCGATGCAGTTTTTTGACGTCCCATCCCGAGCTTATGAATTCAGTGGCTAGCCAGTCGAGCAGCCGGGGATGGCTGGGTCGCTCCCCTCGGACTCCAAAATCCCCGGGCGTGGAGACCAAACCGGTGCCAAAAAACTCCTGCCACATGCGGTTCACAGTGACCCGGGCCGTCAGCGGATTGTCCTTGGAAACCAGCCACTGCGCCAGTTCCAGACGCGTGGGATCCGCGTGGGCGGGTAGGGGATGTAGGATTGCCGGGGTGCCCGCTCGCACCTCGATTCCCGGATTGCGGAAGTCGCCTCGCAACTGCAGGTGCGTGGTCGGTGGATGGGGATGGGAGATCAGCGTCTGGGCTTCACTCAACGACGGGAACTCGGCCCTTAGTTCGGCCAGTGAGCCCCAGTTCTTCATAGCGTGCCTTGTCGACGACGTGATTGTAGGAACGAACGAAGTAATCTGTCAGTCGGTCCTTCTGTTTTTGAGTTCGCTCGGAGGCATCTATCCGAAGGATCTCCTGACCACCGTCGAACAACCATCCCACCTTCCGCCAGGCCAGTGTCCAGATCAGATCCACCTTCGAATTGCTGGCAGCCTCGAGTAACTTGGCTTCCCACTCGGTTTGCAGGGCGACGGCAGGAACCTGATCCAGGAGCTCGCGTCTACGCCGCTGGTATGCGGGCTTCTGCTGCAGGTAGGGGCCCATCTCGCCGGGAAGCGGGGCCTCGATATTGACCTCCTTATCTCCATTGAAGAAGGCGTAAAGCTGGTAGTACTCCTGTTGGCTAATCGGATCGTATTTGTGATCGTGGCACTGGGCGCAGCCGACGGTCAGACCGAGCCAGACGGCCCCTACCGTGTTGGCACGATCGACGATCTGCTTGACTCGAAATTCCTCGCGGTCGGTTCCAGTTTCGCGCTGCGTCAGCGTGTTGCGGTGAAAGCCGGTCGCCACCCGCTGCTCCGCGGTAGCGCCGGGTAGCAGATCGCCGGCCATCTGCTGAATCGTGAATTGATCGAAGGACAGGTTGCGGTTGAGCGCCTCGATGACCCAATGGCGATAGCGCCAGGCATGGGGTCTGGGGCCGTCATTGTATCCATCACTATCCGCATACCGGGCCAGATCCAGCCAGTGACGCGCCCACTTTTCTCCGTAGTGGGTCGAGGAGAGGAGATCGGTCACTAGGCGCTCGTAAGCATCCGGACGATGATCCGTGAGAAAGGCTTCGAGTGCCTCTGGCGGTGGCAGAAGACCGATCAGGTCCAGGTAGAGCCGTCGGATCAGGGTGGAGCGTTCGGCCTCCGGTGAGGGAGAAACTCCTTCATTTTCAAGGCGTGCGAGGACGAACGAGTCGATGGGGTTGCGAACCCAGGAGCGCAGCATGACCTGAGGCAATCCGGGTCGTGCCGGTGGTACCAGCGCCCAGTGCGTCTGCTGCTTCGGAGACTGTTCTGTCGATACGGGTATCGCCGATGCAGCCATCTCTGGCCAGTCCGCGCCCTGATCGATCCACATCCTTAGAAGGATGATTTGTGATTCAGTGAGCCGCGGACCGTCCAGCGGCATCAGCTTGCCTTCGATCTCGCCGGCAACCAGGTGGATCAGCTTACTTCGGTCGCTCTCTCCCGGCAGGATAACGGCCCCAGAATATCCACCGGCAAGAGCAGCCTTTCGCTGGTCCAATCGAAGTCCGCCCAACTGCAGTTCCGATCCATGGCAGCGATGGCACCTTCCACTGAGGATGGGCTCTATGTCGGCTTGGAAGTCAACCGTGTGTGGGGCTGGTGACGACGGCGGGTTCGTAGTCCGTTCTTGTCCGAATGTTGCTGAGATCAACAGGAACAAGCAGGCGAGAAAGACCCCTAGTCGAGCGGGGATGGAGGATGGTGGAGGATGCGGGCGCAAGCTTTCCAGTCCCTTCAGGTTACGGCCATATGGGGGACGATCCTGCGTAGGATCTCGGTGAGCTACGATAGGATACGCCCGTTTCGGCTGTCAAGGAATTGCGGAGACCTGTCTGTCACCAGACTTGAAACGTCCTCAGACTAGAAGTTATAGTTTCGCCCTGATTTCCGAGGATCGGAACTGATCGAACTGAAGGTCTATTGCACGGGTTTGACGGCTGCGGAATCGCGGCCGTCAGCGGCGGCCGGCAGATGTTTTGGAGCTGGCTGAAGCAAGGAGAGTCTATGAATCCAGAAGAGCGTCTCGAAGAACTCAAGCTTGACCTACCCCCGGCGCCTAGTCCGATGGCAACCTACCGTCCTTCGGTTCGCGTTGGTAACATTCTCTACGTCTCGGGTACCGGACCGTTTCGGCACGACGGCAGCGTGATCCAGGGCAAGGTTGGAATCGATCTCAACGTCGAGGAGGCGTATGAGGCGGCTAGATTGGTTGGCCTCAACGTCTTGAGTACCATCCGCTCGGCCCTGGGAAGTCTGGATAAGGTCGTGAGAATCGTCAAGGTGTTGGGATTCGTCAATGCCGCCCTGGACTTCGAGGAACAGCCACGGGTCATCAATGGATTCAGCGACCTCATGGTCGAAGTCTTCGGAGAGGAGACGGGTAAGGGAGGCCGAAGCGCCGTCGGGATGGGGTCGCTTCCGCAGAATATCCCGGTTGAAGTCGAGGCCATCTTCGAAGTCAGCGACTCTGAATAGTGAGCAGTAATGCAGTGATCAGTGAGCAGTACCGGGATCAGCGTAAGCCGACGGCGATCAGGTTTCTCAGACTTTGCTGAAGGAGACGATGGACGATGTCTAGCCAGAAGGACCGTCGGCAATTTCTGACCGGCCTGGGAACTAGCGCAGCGGGACTGTGGGGCCTTGGAGCGACATCGAAGGCAGGCTCATATTCTGCCAACGAAACCCTGAACATCGGGTGTATCGGGACCGGGGGGCGGTGTCGCTCTCTCATGCGGACGATCAAGAAGGTGCCCGGCGTCAGGCTGGCCGCCGTCTGTGACATCTGGGACGATCACCTGGAGAAGGGGCGAGAGCTTGCCGATCCAGAGGCTTTTACCAGCAAGCACTACCACGATCTTCTTGAGAGCAAAGACATTGATGCCGTGATCATCGGATCGCCCGACCACTGGCACGTTCCGATGACAATCGACGCCTGTAAGGCAGGAAAAGATGTCTACGTCGAAAAACCCCTGACCCACGATCCAAGCGAGGGAGAAGCGGTCATTCACGCCCAGAACGAGCATGGTCGAATCGTGCAGGTGGGTATGCAGCAGCGCAGCATGCCCCAGTTTCGGAAGGCCTACGAAATCGTCCACTCAGGCGTACTGGGCAAGATTCACAAAGTCCACCTGACCTGGAATCGCAACGCCGACAAGGTGCGCAAACGACCGATCAACATCGATCCCGCAAGCCTGAATTGGAAGCAGTTTCTAGGATCGGCCAGAGAGCAGCCATTTGACCCATACCGCTTTCGCAACTGGCGCTGGTTCTGGGATTTTGGTGGCGGGATCCTCACCGATCTCATGGTTCACTATCACGACGTCGCCAACTGGTATCTCGACCTCGGCAATCCCACAACGGCGACCACCATTGGAGACAACTTCATCACCCCTGGTCTCTGGGAAACTCCCGACACCATTCAAACCCTGTTGCGTTTCGAAAAGGAGGAGGTGCAGGTCTACTTCGAAGGCACCTTCGTAAACGCCCGAAATGCTGCGATGCTCGAGTTCATGGGCACCGAGGCCACACTCTATCTCGACCGGGGACGCTACGAAGTCTTGCCCGAGAAGGAAAGCAAGCTCGCACCTTCCCACATGATCTTGGGGCGGGGGTCTCGAGGCGCCGACTTCTATGACCCTCCTGCGTCAACGCTGCTACACCTGCAGAACTGGGTTGACTGCATCCGCAGCCGTAGCCGACCCAGAGCTCCTGCGGAGGTCGGCGTAAAGGTAGCCGCCGACGCCCATCTGGCCAACCTCGCCTACCGGAATGGTCGGGTTGAGCACGGCTGACAGAGCTGGCCCTATTCGAGAACGAAACTTCGGGTCCGGCGTAGCGGTGGCCTCCAGGCCGCCGTCCGAGCCAAAGGCTCAGAAGAATAAGACTTCGGCCTGGAGGCCAAAGCTACTTCTGCAAATGGAGTTTCAGCTTAGAATGGACTGACCGAAAGCACTTCCTTGGCGTAGACATCCCAGAGCTTGCCCAGAAAAAGTCTGCCGAAGCGGCCTAGCGCAGAGGTCCGATCGGCAAGGCTGGGAGCCTCTACTCGAAAGGTGCTGAGCTGCTTCAGGAAGTCGAGCAGGTGGATTCTGAGGATTCCCGAGGCCAGAACCTCGGCATCGGAATCCTGTTCGGGCGCCACATGGCCCTTGAGGATCCGAGTGTACAGCGTGGTTGTATCGCTCCACAGATCCAGGCCTGGATCGTCCTTGATCTCCTTGAAACCCGTCAGGGTGAGGGGCTCCCCCTCGCCATTCCGAAAGTGGAGTCGATAGAGCATCTTTTTCTCGTCAGGGTCCGCCTCATCGACGAACAGGTTGAAGATGCCTTGCTCCACGGGGAGCTGTCCTCCCAGACTCTCGCAGGTGAGATAGCCTTCGGTGGCGGCCTCGTGAAGGGGGCGCGTGATAAAACGGTTGACCCCGTCTATTCGAATCGTGAGATTGAAGGAAACGTAGGACTTCTTCCGCTTCCCCACGTCGTGTCCACGTTGGTAGTCCGTTTCTCCGAAGCCCAGGTAGCCTTTCATCTCCTCGCTGAAGCTCAGTTTGGTTGGAGTTGTGTGGATATCCGTGGAGTAATCCGGTTGAGTGTCTGACAGGGCGATCCCTTGCTGCTTACACCACTCGCGCCCGCGTAGGACTCCCAGGTTCACCGCCTCGACGACCCGATCAGCGCTAAGATTCAAGAGGCAGTGCAGGGGCACTTCCGACTTCAGAATCTTGAGTTCGATGTGGCGACCAAACTCGCCGCTTTGCCCCTCAGCCAGAGCGGCATTATTCTCTTCGATCCGCCGGATAATCCGTCTGAAGTGCCCATTGGCGGCCGTCTCAATGATCTGAAAGTATTGCGCCAGAAAGCCGCCGTGCCATTCGCTTCTCTCACTGACAGTCCAGATGATTCAGAGCTCGTCTGCACCCCGGCGGATGGCCTCCTGGATGTTGGCATCACTGATGTAGACCGAGTCGATGTAGGTCTCACCGTTGATGATCACCGGGGGAAACCACATGGGAAGGGAAACGCAGGCAACCAGGAAATCCTCCGTCATCCGGTCGGGGGTGATCACCTCTAGCTCGTGTTTGCTGAAGTTGTAGACGTTGAAGGTGGCCTCTCGCTGTGTCTCGCGAATCAGCTTCCAGTCCAGCCCCCATCCGGGGAAGACGTTCTCACGGAAGCGATCCAGTTTGAACATGGACTCGGCGAAAAAGAGATTAGCGTACTGCTGCCAGTTGAAGTCGATTCCCAGATTTGGGTCGAAGTTGCGCCAGTTCTCGGCCATCTCGGTGCCATTCATTCCCTGGCAATACATGGCCAAGTTGAAGACTCCTCCGCTGGCTCCATCGGCATGATCGAAGCGAAGACCTGCCTCGTCGAGCCAGACCTGGAGAACCCCGGCCTGGAAGGCAACCTTCACCCCTCCGCCGGCCATGATCAAAGATCGCTTCTTGGGTGTTGAATCGTTCATTCTATCATTCCCTCTTTTTCAGGGTCCGGAAACCCTGATCTGAAACTTGAATAGTGGTCAGTGATCAGCGAGCAGCCCGCAGAAATAGCTGTAGTCAAGCTTACCCTAAAGTCTCCTGATTGCAACCAGGGAGTCCGTTTCACGGACATGGCGGCTTCACAAAGTTCGGGTTTACTGCTAGGATATGCCTTTGGTCGAGGATCAAAGCAATGGGTAGTGTGCTCAAAAAGAAGAAGAAACGGCGAGGGAAGCTTCGCCGCAAGCGTCGTCATCAAATCCGGAAGAACTCCCATTCGAAATAACCGTCTCCGCTAGGGAGCCGGGTTTGCCTCGGATTGTGGTTGGCTTCGGATGGTCCCGTTTTGGCGTGACGGTTGTCCGACTACCCGGGCTCCCGTCTTATGCAGGGCTTCGGCTCCTGGATTCTCCCTTCTGCTTCCAGATCAACCACCGCTCTCTTTCCTCGGGCCCGCCCTTTTTCGGTTGAAACGCGTGCTGCTAAACCCTATAGTGAGTGAATTGTTTCCTGCCAACTACAGCTTGTGAAGGAGGAGCTATGGCGAAAGAAAAGATAGGAGAGCAATCGGTGTCAGACCTCTCAAGGCGCGACTTTCTGAGAGGTGGGGCGACGGGTGCTCTAACCACTGGCCTGATCACTACCATGGGACCACAGGCAGAGGCTTCTTCCCATGGCAATGTCGTGGGGCCCGGTGGTGTCTCGGTCCAGTTGAAGATCAATGGAAAGCTCAAGCCACTGAAAGTTGAACCCCGGACGACGCTGCTGGACGCGCTGCGTAACCGGCTGGACGTGACCGGAGCCAAGAGGGTCTGTGATCGCGGTACCTGCGGGGCCTGCACCGTGCTGCTCAATGGGAAGCCGGTCTACGCTTGCAGTGTGCTGGCGATCGAAGCTCAGGGCCAGGACATCGTCACGGTCGAAGGGCTGGGCTCGCCCGAGCATCTCCACCCCTTGCAGGCAGCTTTCATCGCGAACGATGCTCAGCAGTGTGGATTCTGCACGCCAGGTTTCGTCGTCGCCTGTAAGGCCTTCTTGGATGGAAATCCGGATCCGACACTAGAAGAGGTTCAGAAGGGATTGGGAGGCAACCTTTGCCGCTGTGGAACCTACGCGGGGATCGGCCCAGCGGTCCTGGAGGCCGCAAAAGCTTTGAAGGGAGGCGGAAGCAATGCCTGAATACAACTGGCCAGAGCCCAACAAGAGAAGGCACATCGGCACCCGCACTTCACGACTCGACGGCCCCGATAAGACCACAGGGCACGCCAAATACTCGTACGACGTCAACCGGCCAGGAATGCTCTTTGCTAAGATCCTGCGTTGTCCCCATGCCCATGCCAAGATCACCAAGCTGGACGTTTCTCCCGCCAAGAACATGGCCGGTGTCAAATCGGTTCGCGTGATCCAGGACGTAGGGACCGAGATTCAGTGGGAACTGGACGAAATAGTGGCGGTTGCAGCGACCAGCGAGGAAGTGGCGGACGACGCCATCCGGGCAATCCAGATCGAATACGATCTACTTCCCCACTTCGTCACCGAAGAACACAAGAACAAGGCTCCCAGCTCAGAAGTTGCCAAGGAGGAGTCTACCGGCGATCCAGATGCCGCAGCGGCCGCAGCGGAAGTCAAGATCGAGGGATACTATGGCCTTCCGGCCATTACTCACTGTTGTATGGAATCCCATGGGCAGGTATGCGAATGGGAAGATCAGGATCATCTCACGGCCTGGTGCTCGACCCAGGCAGTTTCGGGCTTGCCAGGACAGTTTGGCGATAAGCTCGAAATTCCCACCTCCAATGTTCGGGTCATCACGCCCTACATGGGAGGCGGTTTCGGCAGTAAGTTCAGTGCCGACCGCTGGGGCATCGACTGCGCCGAAATGTCACGGGAGGCGAAGGCTCCGGTAAAGCTCTTTCTGGAGCGAAACGCTGAACTCGCTGTGGCGGGGGATCGTCCGTCGGCCTACGCCCGGATCAAGGTGGGTGCCAAGAAGGACGGAACACTCACCTACTGGGCCTCAGAATCTTGGGGATCGGGAGGCATTTCCGGATCCCGTGGCAGTCCCCCACTACCCTACGTGATAGAGGTCCCGAATCGGAGTCAGAAGCACATTTCGGTCGTGACCAACTCCGCCACTGCGCGGGCCTGGAGAGCTCCAAATCACCCCCAGGCCTGCTTTCTGACGATGGCGGCGCTGGAGGATCTGGCCGCAGAACTCAAGATGGAGCCACTGGAGTTCTTCTTGAAGAACGTCGATTTGATGGGTGAGCGATCCGACATCTATGAGTCGGAACTCAAGAAATGCGCCGAGCTGATCGGATGGAAGGAGAGATGGCATCCTCGTGGAGAAGGGAAGAGCCCGATCAAGCAGGGCTTGGGACTGGCGCTCCACACCTGGGGTGGCCGCGCCCATCAGAGCAACTGCGAGGTCGTCGTCTATCCCGATGGCAATGTGGAGACCAAGCTAGGTAGCCAGGACCTCGGCACCGGAACCATAACCGTGATCGCGATGGTGTTGGCCGAGACCTTTGGCCTCGGTCTTCACGACGTTAAAGTCCATATTGGTGATAGCCGCTATCCCGCTTCTGGGGGCTCAGGAGGCAGCACCACCGTCGGCGGAGTGAGCTCCTCGACCCGGCGCGCCGCGCTGAATGCCTTGGCCCAGGTTTTCGAGAAAGTCGCACCCGGACTGGATGCGACAGCCGATCAGTTGGAGATAGGAAAGGGGACGATTCAGGTCAAGGGCAACCCGGATCGGAGTCTTACCTGGCGAAAGGCAGCCGCCCGCATTGGCCCCACTCCAATCACCGCCTCGGGCAAGAATCCCGGACCGGGAAAGCTGAACGACAGCGGCGTCGGTGGAGTCCAGATGGCTGATGTCTCTGTGGACGTCGAGACCGGTATCGTCAAGATAAACCGACTCGTAGCCGTCCAGGATTGTGGTCTCATCATCGATCTGAAGACGGCAGAAAGTCAGGTCTATGGTGCCCTGATCATGGGTGCTGCCTACGCCTTGATGGAAGAAAAGATCCTGGATCCCGTCAGCGGACGAATGTTGAACGCTGACATGGAGTTCTACAAGCTGCCCGGTATTGGAGATGTAGGAAAGTTGGAGGTCCACATGATGACCGGTGAGCGTCACGACAAGCGCGGCGTGATCGGTTTAGGAGAGCCTCCTGTCATCTCCACGGGTGCCGCGATTTCCAATGCGGTCGCCAATGCTATTGGTGTTCGTGTCCCCTACCTGCCCTTGACGCCCGACCGGGTGTTGGACGCCTTGGCGAAAGGAGGAGCAGCCTAATGCGAGCTTTCGAGTACGCTAGCCCCACAACCAGGGAAGACGTTGTCAAACTTCTCAGCAGTAAGGCAGGGGAGACGGCGGTTTTGGCCGGAGGTACGGATCTGCTCAGCCTGATGAAGGATGAGGTCGTTACACCGGGCCGTGTCGTCAACATCAAGTCTGTGGATGGACTGGGCGGCATCAGCTATGATGCCGGAAGCGGTCTGAGAATCGGCCCTCTCCTGAAATTGGA
Organism: Acidobacteriota bacterium; assembly: GCA_965218775.1. Taxonomy (GTDB): domain Bacteria; phylum Acidobacteriota; class UBA6911; order RPQK01; family JAJDTT01; genus CAUZIZ01. The sequence continues at coordinate 119,359 of CBDCLS010000005.1, forward strand.
TGACCTCGAGGCCAATAGCCGAGTCCGATCGGACTATCCCTCGCTTCAACAAGCAGTCGATGGTGTCAGAAGTCCCCAGATCCGATCGATGGGAACGGTCGGAGGTGATCTTTGTCAGCGTCCTCGCTGCTGGTACTACCGCCACGGCTTCGGACTTCTCGCCAAGTGGCAGGGCAAGGCAATGGTGCCGGACGGCGACAACCGCTACCATGCTATTCTGGGTGCAGGTCCCGCCTATTTTGTGAACCCTTCCAGTCTTGCCCCGGCTTTGATCGCATTGGGGGCAAAGGTGAATATCCTCGGCCCCAAAGGCGGGCGGACCGTGGACTTGGCAAGCTTTTATCGGGCCCCTTCTGCGGAAGGAGAATCCGAGAATGTCCTGGCAGTAGACGAGATCGTTACGGATATTCTGGTTCCAGCTGCTGCGGGTCGCAAGAATGCGACCTACGAGGTCCGCGAGAAAGAAGCACTCGATTGGCCTCTGGCCGCCGCTGCTGTGTCACTTCGCATGAGTGGCAGCACGGTCAAGGAGGCAAAGGTGGTTCTGGGGCACGTGGCTCCGACTCCCTGGATGTCCAAGAGTGCCGGCCAGGCATTGAAAGGCAAGTCCGTCAGTGCAGATGCTGCAATGCGGGCGGGCGAGGCCGCTGTAGCGGGTGCCACGACTCTCAGCCGTAACGGGTATAAGGTCCAACTGGCTCGAGTTGCGGTAAAACGAGCTATTTTACGCGCGGCAGGATTGGAGGAGATCTGAGTCATGCAAGATGTTGAAAAGATCAGGTTTCAACTGTGCCGGCGTCTCCGCTGGAAGGGCATGTTTGTTGAAGCAGCTCCAGACCCGACAGTTCCACCCAGTAATGACGCCTTCTTCTGGTGCACGCACACCATGAACTGCCTGGGTCCGGACGGCAAGGTTTGCAATGAAGAGGGCTGCCAGTCGGAACGGGAGTGCTACGAGTCGCTTTGAGCCGAATCTCTTGACTCGAAGTGGCTCGGAGGCGGAGCCTGACGTCACCCGTACGCATCACCGGAATCTGGTAGACTAAACCCCAAGACTAAAGACAGTCCTCTCCGGGATTGGGAATTGGTCACTTGGATCTTGGGATTTACTTACAGAGGGGGTCCATAATTATGAAAAAGGGAATCGTTCTACTGGGAATCTGCCTGCTTTGGACGCTGCCCTTGTCGGCGCGCGACACCACGATTAGTGGCGACTATCTAGAGGTCCGTACCGGAGATGTCTACACCGGCCCGTGTTTCGCCAATGCCGAGGTCAACCTGACTGGAAAGGAAGCCATGCTGGCATGGCGAGTCCGGGAAGGGAGCTGGCGCGGAGTGGCTCTCGATGGCTTGAGCGTTCTCACCGTCGTCAAGTCCAAGGCGACGTTGGGAGATCCGTTCGCTATTGATCGAACGACCAAAGCCATCATCGTGGTCGACGAACGAGCCAGCGCAGAACAGCGCGATGCTCTAATTGATCTAGCCCAGGCCGAGGCCGGCGATCTTCTTCAAGATGTCGTCCGCGTCGAGGCGGCGCCAATCGAGATTCAGTTCGGAAAGGCTCGGACCTTCGCCAGCCTAAAGGCTGGAGACGTGGTTCAGCTCAAGACTCGCGCCTTGAACCATGGCGATCATATCTGTGGCAACGAAGAGGTGTACTATCCTCCGTTGACCGAGGTGTCCCAGGCCAAGCCGGCTTTTACCTTGATGCATCAGTTCAAAGGAAAAGGTCTTAACGGCAGCTGGTCCAGCTTTGGAAGCCGAGGCGCTTTCGTCGGAACGTTTTCTCGCTAGCCTGTGATCTGCAGGTTTCGTCCCTGACGAGACTCGCGAGCGTCATCTGGATCCTATTCGACAGGTAGCTGGACGGCTTCGTTTATCGTCTCGGCTCAATTCGTTCTGTTCTGAGCCCACTCCTGCGCTCGGGTTCTCAGAGATGAAGACAAGGATGGGAAAATTGTATTTTGTCGGTCGTTATCGGTTCTTGGCTGGACTTCTGGGACTGGCGGTTCTTTCTTTCTGGGGCCTGAGTCCAGATATCGTTCCGAGGTTGGAGGCGGCAGACCTCACGGTGGAGCAGTTCGAAGCCGTACCACCTGACGGCACCTCAGAAAGGATTATCGCCGCATTAGATAGGACTGGGTTTCGTGTTCTCAAGGGCGGTGAAGTAATGGGAGAATTCTGGCTCCGTCCTGAGCTGCCGTTGCAGGAGCCCGCCTCAACCGAATTGGGCGTCGGTTTTGGACAACTGCAAGAAGGGACCCTGATAGGTCTGGTTCATTACCCCCTGGACTGGTCCGATTACAAGGATAACCGGGTTCTAGCCGGGGTCTACACGTTGCGTTACGGAGTCCAGCCGGCCGACGGGAACCACATGGGGGTCAGTCTGTATCGAGACTTTCTGCTCTTAACCCCCATTACATCCGACACCGATCCCGACCAGACGTACAGCCACGACGACCTGGCAAAGCATAGTAGCCTAGCGTCAGAGGGGCAGCATCCAGCTGCACTGAGCCTCTTTCCCGTCTATGACGAAATCTCAGAACCCAAGCTGATGCGCAATGAGATGGACCAGTGGATGGTGGTGAAAAAGGTAGGAACGCTGATCCTCGGCCTGGTCATTTCCGGACACGGGGAAATCTAGCCGATCGACGTTTGTATCAGCTCGCGCGTGCTGACTCGAAACTTCAATAGTGAGCAGTCACAGTAATGCACGTGAGCCGAGTCGCAAACAGCTGCTACCGCGAACGGGGAGATTGCCAGTATTCCGAAGCCAAGTCCTGCAGAGCCGCGAACGACTTGACCTGTCAGCAATACGAGCCCAAGTTCTGAGGAGAGAGCCGGACAACAGCAAGATCTTTGCTAACCCCGACTGAAGTTTCGTTCCCGAATGGGGCCGGCGCTACCCACAGATTTTAACTTGAATCATCCAGTCTGGCCGATCCAGTTCGCTTGTGGTACAAGAGAACCCTCAGGCAAGAACCCAACTGGAGTATTGACGTGAATCGGAGAAAGTTTCTCAAGCGAGCTGGCTACCTGGGGGGCACTCTGGCAGCCACCGACCTGGATCGCTTCGCGGGCGCAGCTCCCCCCGTGAGCGTCGAAGCGGAGCAGATCCGGGTTGGAATCATCACCGAACCAGGAGGCCAGCACTTGAGCAGCTTCACAAAGGCGTTGGGCGTCCTGGAAGGAGTCGAGATGGTGGCGGCCGCCGACCCCTCGGGAGATTTCCTTCCCAAGGGTCAGGAGCTGCTTGGGGCGAGAGCGTCCAGTTATCGATCCTTTTCCGACTACAAGCAGATGCTGGAAGAGATCAAGCCCAAACTCGCGCTTCTGGCTCTGGAACCACACAACACCCCTCCGGTCATGGAGGCGGTACTGGAGGCCGGGGGACACATCCTGACCGACAAACCCGCCTGCACCAGACTGGAGGATTTTGAGAGGGTGGTCCGTCTGGCTCAATCCAAGCGTCTCCAGGTTATGCTGGGACTGACCAATCGCGTCAGTCGCCCAGCCAGAAAGGCACGTGAACTGGTGGAATCAGGTTTGCTGGGCAAGCTGTACGGGACTGCCGTGCACCTGGTAGCCGATCAGACCCGATTGACGAGGCCCGCCTATTGGAAGACCTGGATGGCATCTCAGGAGAGAGCCGGTGGTGGCAAGCTGATCTATCACGGCCTCCACTATCTGGATCTGGTTCTTTACATCGCCGGGGACCAGATCTCGGAGGTCACCGGGTTTACCAGGAACGTCGGCGGACAGCCAATCGAGGTTGAAGACTCGGCGGTCTTGGCCTTCCGCCTGAGGAAAGGTGCAGTCGGGACCCTGAACACGGGTTACTACCTGAACCGGGGATACAGTACTCTGGTAGCCGTCTGGGGTTCCCAGGGTTGGCTCCGCTTCGACCTTGCCGCCGGTCCACCTATGACCTGGGCGTCGACCCACCCAGACGCTCCCAAGGGCATCCAGTCCTACCACTACCAGGTTGAGCCGAACACCTACCATCTGATGATCGAAGACGCCCTCAACGCAGCGCGGGGACTTGCAGAACCTCCCATCACCTCGGAGGAGAGCTACCATGTCTTGAAGGTCGTGTTCGCTGCCTACCGAGCCGCAGCTGAGGGGACGACTCAAGGAGTCTAAGGAAAGCAGTCATGGCTACTGACAGTTTCAAGGCGCCTGTGGCGCTGGTCACGGGTAGTTCTAGGTCGGTTTCATCACCGGACAAACCTTAAAGATGAAGCTCTCACTCTCGGTTCGCGTTGCTGAATCGTTTAGCTCCAAGGAGAAGGCGGATCTGAGCCTGTCCCAACTGATTGAGTTGGCCTTGAAGCATGGGTACGAGGCTCTCTGCATGCGTGCCTCCCAGATCGGCATTCAGACGGCATCGGCTGCGGTGCAAGAAGCGCACAAGCTCATCGGACAGGCGGGTCTCGGAGTGTCCATGACAACGGGTGACTTCGCCGTTCCCAGAAACGATGAACACGGGCCCGACGGCCTTAGGAACATCACCCCTTATCTCGACCTGGCCGAGGTACTCGAGTCTGATCTGATCCGCATCTGCATGAAGAAGGAAGAAGACATTCCCTGGGCGCAAAGGGCCTCGGACGAGGCGTCTGAGCGCGAGATTCAACTCGCTCACCAATCGCACTGCGCGAGTCTTTTCGAAACCCTGGATGGATCCTTAAGTGTTCTTCAAAAAGTTGACCGGCCCAACTTTGGAATCATCTATGAGCCAGCCAACTGGATGCTCGCGGGAGAGGACTACGGAAGAGAAGCAATACGACGACTGGAACCCTTCCTCTTCAATGTCTACGTTCAGAACCACCGATTGGACCCCAATGGATCGGTGCTCGTGCGCACCTGGAAACGGGGAAAGGTGCCAGCGGAGCACATCGGTCTCTGGGAGGAAGGGGGCGTCGATTTCGAAGAGGTCTTTTTGGGCCTCGACGAAATCACCTACGTCGGTTTCGTTACGGTTCATCAGGCCTTCGCCGGTGTGATGCCGGTTGAAGAGGCAGTGCTCAAGAGCGCCGAGTTCCTGAAGACCTTTGGATAACCCGAAATGAGGGTGCCCATGAAAAGTCCGAATCAGGCTGATTGGAGCACGCTTTCAAGGCAGCTTATAGAAGAATCCGAGCCCTCCTAATCGGAGTTCGGCACTAAAGTAGGCCCTGGACATGAGACCCGCCTGCCAGTTTTTTGGGCTTCCAGGAAAAAAAAGATTGCACCGATCCTTTCACGAACACGGTGCCTTTCTGCATCTAGAACGTAGCAAATGATCCTTATCCAGAACTATTCCATCAGAACGTCGTGAAAGGATAATGAGTTAAAGGAGGTTAAGCAGATGCATGATAGAGGAGTTCGAATGAGGTCTGTCGTTTTCATCACTGCTTCTCTTCTGCTAGTTGTTTTTGTTTCCCAGAATTGGTTGACGCACACGGCTGCGGCTCGCACCCCGGGAGCTGCTTCGACCCAGAAGGCGGTTGCCACGTTTGCCGGAGGATGTTTCTGGTGCGTTGAGGCTGATTTCGAAAAGGTCAAGGGAGTTGCCGAGGCGATTTCGGGCTACGCTGGAGGAGAAGAGGTAAATCCTAGCTATAAACAAGTTTCTTCGGGCAGGACGGGTCATGCAGAGGTGGTCCAGGTAATCTATGATCCGGCTCAGGTGAGCTACTCAGCGCTGCTCGACGTGTTCTGGAAGCACGTCGATCCCACCGATGGGGGTGGGCAGTTCGTAGATCGTGGGGCACAGTATCGAAGCGCAATCTTCTACCACGATGAGACACAGAAGCAGCTTGCCGAAAAGTCCAAGGAACAACTGGCCGCATCCGGCGTGTTCCACAAACCCATCGTCACCGAAATCAGCCCGCTGACGAAGTTTTATCGGGCGGAAGAGTACCATCAGGACTATTACAAGAACCACTCGATTCGCTATCGCTTCTATCGATACGGTTCCGGACGGGATCAGTTTCTTGAAAAGGCCTGGAAAAACAACGAGAATCGATTCGAGGTATCCGAGATGAATCCAAACACTGAGACCCAAGTTGAATATCACAAGCCGGACGATGCTACCCTGCGCTCCAGCCTCACCCAGATTCAGTACCGGGTGACACAGAAGGACGGCACCGAACCCGCCTTTCGAAACGAGTACTGGGACACCAAAGCAGAGGGAATCTACGTGGATGTTGTCAGTGGTGAGCCGCTCTTCAGTTCCAGCGACAAATTCGATTCTGGTACCGGTTGGCCCAGTTTCAGTAAACCGATCGATTCAGAGAATGTTCTGGAAAAGAAGGACCGAACCTTTTTCCTGGTTCGAACCGAGGTTCGCAGCAAGAACGCAGACTCTCACCTGGGACATGTCTTCCCCGACGGACCGGGTCCTACGGGTCTCAGGTATTGCATCAACTCCGCGTCCCTTCGGTTCGTTCCCAAGGAGCAACTGCGAGCGGAAGGCTACGAGGAAGAGGCGCGTCTCTTCGACTGAGGCCGGCTAGCGCCCTCGATGAAGGTTTTGGTTTGGATTCAACGACGGTGACGGATCATCGCCGATAGCATCCCAACGGCGACAGTCACCGATGATCCGATCAGCACGTACCAGGGCCAGGCGACGGCGCCGCTTGTGTGAACCGCTACCATAACCAGTAATCCTGAGACCATTCCGACCAGACCGCCGGTCTGTCTGACTCGCGAGGACCAGGAACCCAGGGCAAAGATTCCCAGGACACTGCCCATGGTGATGCTGGTGATCGTCAAGCCCACTTCCAGCACCGATCCCCAGTTTCGAGCCAACAGAGAGATCGCTATCAGCACACCACACCAGACCAGCGTCAAGATCCGCGAGACCTTTAGCTCGCGTGAGGGGTTGGTTTCGTCGGTGGGACCCGGTTCCGAAGAGCGTCCCCTTCGGACATAGGGCCTGTACAAATCGTGGATCGACGAGGAAGCCAGCGAGTTGAGGGAGCTGCTGAGTGTCGACATGGCAGCGGCAAAGATGGCGGCGATGATCAGTCCCGAGATTCCGGGCGGCATTTCCTGAACGATGAAAGTCGGAAAGATCCGGTCTGTCTGCTCCAGAGGACTCGCAAGTGGAAACAGCTGGTAGAACCTGTAGAGCATCACTCCGATCACGAGAAAGAGCGAGAACTGAAGGAAGACGACCACGCCACTGGCTATGAGCGCCATCTGGCTGCTGCGTAGCGAGCCGCTGGCAAGGTAACGCTGGACCATCATCTGGTCCGTCCCGTGAGTCGCAAGGGTCAGAAACGCGCCTCCGATGAGACCCGACCAGAAGGTGTAGGGGGAGCTGAGGCTGAAGCTGAGGTCCAGGACCAGCAGCTTGTCCGAGGTCTCGGCCCAGAGTAGGAAGTCAGACCACCCTCCGGGAAGCTTTCCCAGTAGCAGCTGAAAGGCGATGGCGGCACCGGCAAGGTAGATGGCAAGTTGGATGACGTCGTTCCAGACCACCGCCAGGAAACCCCCGTAAAACGTGTAGATAGCCGTGACTGCGCCGATCAGCAGCACCGCCCAGGTGTCAGGAATGCCGGTGACTACGGAGAGGACCAGACCGGTGGAGAAGAGCCTCACCCCATCGGCCAAGGAGCGCGTCAAGAGGAAAAGAAGTGCCGAAAAGCTTCTTACCCGATTCCCGAAGCGAGAGAGTAGTACCTGGTAGGCCGTCTGGATCTGACCTCGGAAATAGGCAGGCAGGAGCAGAAGGCCTACCAGAACCCGCCCCACGACGTATCCGAAGACGACCTGTAGGAAGGTCAGGTTGCCTGCGTAGGAGAGGGCTGGAGCACCAATGAAGGTCAGGGTGCTGGTCTCGGTGGCGACGATTGAAAAACAAATCATCCACCAGGGAACCGCTCTGCCTGCCAGGAAATAGTCGTTGATGTTCTTCTGCCCTCGGCCGACCAGGATCCCGAACAGCGCGGTGCCTGCCAGGTAGAGGAGAACTACGACATAGTCGAGGGTTGTAAATCCCATAGACTCAAAACTTCCAGCGGGATCAGAGTCGAGGAAATTCGCTTGGTCTCAGCGATCCGATTCCAGGATCTGATCGAGAGTGGAGGATGTCAACAAGTAAGATGGCCGAATCCGATCTCCTGGGCGAATGAAAAAGTCGCTGGCGATGTAGCCTTGTCCGAAGTAGTGAAGAAAGAGGTTCCGGACCTTCGTCTGCCAGTCGAGGGCCAAGCCCAGATCTTGACTGCGGATTCTTCCGAAATCTCCTGGAATCTCCACAAGCAGGCGGGGATCCGATCGGCCCAACTCGTAGTCAGTCAGGGAAACCAATTCTGGATCCGATGTCGAGGTTGGTGCGACCCTTGTGACCAAGGGTGGGTCTGGCTCCGGGGAAGGGGAAGCGGGCGAAGTCAAACGCTCCTGCACGCGCCGGGAGCGCACGTACCACGAGACCCAGACCCGGTCCGAAGCCAGGCCCGCGGTGAACTGACTCTGCAGGTCTCCGTAGTAGCTGGGTTCGTAGACACTGATGACCGCTCCCAGCTTTCTCAGGTTTAGATTGGCATTGGTGCTTAATAGGGGATCGAAGGTCCATTTGACCAGATCCAGGCCGGTCAGCATTGCAAAATCCCGCTGATAGAGCTTGAGCTGAAACCCGATGCCCAGGTGGCGGTGTGTGGTCAGAACTCCGACCAGCTGGCTGTGCAGGTATCGCATTTTCGATTCCCGCTCGACGCCCTGCCAGGCCGCTGCGAAGGCTACTAATTCCTCTTCAGAGAAAGCACCTGCCACCAGACCTCCGCTCTCTGAAAAAGCGAACAAGGCGCGGGCCGGATAAGCCGGGTCGGAGCCGGGGCGGCCATATCCCCAGATCTCTTCTTCCAAACGAACGACCTCCTTCATCTCAGGCATCGTGGTCAGCACCTGGATGCGAAGGGGGCCCGAAGACGTGTCGACCGTCCGGCTGGCAAGGCTGTCCCGGTGTCGTGTCAATGGATTCCCCCAACCCCCGTGAGTTGTTCGACGTGTCGGATCTGCATTGCTTTCTGATGACTGCCTGCTCAACCCCGTCGGTCGGCTGGCAGCAAATCCCGTGGATTATACCAAAGACACTTCCAGTACCCGGGTCCACCGGAGACTGAGGGCAGGCCGACTCTCTGCGCCCTTGACGGGTGACGGGTCAGCCCTGACAATATGAGCCATGATTCTGGCCGAACGAATGGCGCGCCTGGGCACAGAAACAGCTTTCGAGGTTCTGGCGAAGGCCAAGGCTCTGGAGGCGGAGGGAAAAGACATCGTTCATCTGGAGATCGGAGAGCCGGACTTCGATACCGTGGAACCGATCGTGGATGCGGCCGTAAGCGCTCTCCGGGATGGGCAGCACCACTACACGCCCTCAGCTGGAGTCCTGCCTCTGCGAGAAGCGATTGCGAGCGAGATCTCCAGCTCTCGACAGATCGATGTGAATCCTGACGAGGTGGTAGTGACGCCCGGCGCCAAGCCAATCATGTTCTTTGCGCTGCTTGCCCTGGCCGAAGAAGGATCTGAGGTGATCTATCCCGACCCCGGGTTCCCCATCTACGAGTCGATGATTCAATATGTCGGGGCCCAACCAGTGCCGGTGCAGCTAAGGGAGTCTCTGGACTTTCGTGTGGATGTCCAGGAGCTGATCCAGGCGGCCAACGATCGGACCCGACTGATCATCTTGAACTCTCCTAACAACCCCACAGGTTCAGTCCTTCTGAAGGAGGATCTGGAACAACTGGTCAAGAGGTTTGCAGGAAGTGGAGTCATGTTTCTCTCGGATGAGGTGTACAACCGAATCCTTTACGAGGGGGAAGCCCACAGCATCGCCTCTTTTCCGGGGATGAAGGATCAGACGATCATTCTCGACGGTTTTTCGAAGACCTACGCCATGACCGGCTGGAGGTTGGGATACGGCGTCATGAAGCGCCAGCTGGCTGAGCAGATAACCAAGCTCATGGTGAATTCAAACTCCTGTACGGCGGCCTTCACTCAGTTCGCCGGGATCCAGGCTCTCAAGGGTGATCAGAGCCCGGTTACATCGATGGTCGAGACCTTTCGTCAGCGAAGAAACCGCGTCGTCGAGCTTCTGAATCAGATCGAAGGAGTTTCCTGTCGACTCCCGGGAGGTGCGTTCTATGTCTTCCCCAACATTAGGGCGTTTAACCTGAAGTCCTCGCAGCTTGCGGACGACCTACTGCGCCAAGCCGGGGTGGCGCTTCTTCCAGGAACCTCCTTCGGTGAACACGGAGAGGGATACTTGAGGCTATCGTACGCCACTTCAATGGAGCAGCTCGAAGCGGGAGTTTCGAGAATTGCGGAGGTACTGGAGCCGCTTCCCAAGCAACATCTGGAGGACATAGCATGACCCCATTTCGCGTCTTTGCTACCTGCGATATCGGAGAGGCGGCCCTAGGTCTGCTGACGGATCGTGGCTATGAGGTTGAAGTTTTCCCGGAAGTAGATCCTCCGCCCAAGAGCGTGATCCTGGAGCGTGTCTCCTCTGGGATCGATGCCCTGATAACGACACTGCGCGATCCCATCGATGAGGAGGTATTTCAGGCCGGAGAGGGCACGCTAAAGGTGATCTCCCAGATCGCCGTGGGGGTCGACAACATCGACGAGGAGGCGGCCAACCGACATCAGGTTCCCTACGCGCACACCGCCGAGGTCCTCACCCATGCGACCGCCGAGTTTGCCTTCTTCATCATGGGTTGCGTCTCAAGGAAGCTGTATCCCAGCGAGCGTCTGGTTCGGGAAGAAAAATGGACCACCTGGCATCCCTATCTCCCTTTTCTGGGCGACGAGGTGACCGGGAAGACGGTCGCCGTGGTGGGCGTGGGTCGCATTGGTAGGGCTTTTCTGAGCAAGTGCACTGGTCTCGACATGGACATTCTGTGCTGCGACGTGGTCCCCGAGGATCGGAATTTTGTGGAGGGGGTGCAAGCTCTCCTCAACCAGAAACACCAGCTCGGTTTGACCGAGCGCTCCAGCACGATTCGCTGGGTGTCTTTCCAGGAGGCGTTCGCGGAGGCGGACTACATCAGTCTGCACGTCCCCTTGACGCCCGAGACTCATTACCTGATCAACGATGCTGCCCTGGATGCCATGAAGTCGACTGCGTATCTCATCAACACGTCACGGGGTCCAGTAGTGGATGGAGACGCGTTGTGTCGTGCCCTCAAGCAAAACAAGATCGCCGGAGCTGCCCTGGACGTGTTCGAGCAAGAACCACTGCCACCAGATTCACCGCTGAAGGATCCCGAGTTGGAGGACCGGCTTCGGATCTTCCACCACTTCGCCAGTGCCGGTCGCGACACCCGACTCTCCGCCGACCCAAGCGTGGGAATGTCCGGGCGCACTGCCCAGGGTGTCATCGACGTGCTGGAACAAAACTACGGCGGTGATCCGTCCAAGATGCCCTACGTCTTCAACAAGACGGCGTTTCTCTAGCGTCGGGCAGGGCCCCATGCATTGGTGAACACTAAGTACATTGGAACGTAAATACTGCAACGTATGCAGATGGGGCTTGTGAGGCGAGATCAAGGCAGGAGGAGGAAGACGATGCTTTGCCATCTTCGACGACGACCAACGCAGAGATCGTCCACAACCCCCATCTGCCCTGCGGGTGGCGACGGGACGGGCCGATATCTTTGTCGCTCCTCCTCCACTATGGCAAGGCATGGCGTTCGTCGTCGCTTCGCGATCTCGACCCGTCGCGCTCGCCACATACGTTGCAGTATTTACGTTCCAGTGTACTAAGATTACTTTGAGTGACCCTAGAAAGGCGTGAAGCCCAGAGCGAACAGGAGCGCCCCTTGAACGCGCTCCATTTGACGCTCGCTTAGGTGAGTGATAACTGCTCCGAGCCTACCTTTGGAGACGGTTTGGATGTGATCGAGATTCACTGCACAGTCTCGCTTAAACCCGTCGTCGCGACTCAGACTCACCTCGGTGGGGATTTCGCGAACAGTACTCGTGACGGGAGCGACCGTCACCTCACCCAAAAAGTCGATGGCGGAATCCCGCGTAAGAATGAGGACGGGGCGTTTCTTGTCGGGTTTTGCAAAGCGGTACCAGCGGACCTCACCCCTTCGCATCAGTCAATCCACACCTGTTCATTTTCCCATTTACTGAACTCTCCGGGTTTGACCGGATGGCGCTGATAACCTTCCCTCTGGCGCCGCTCCATCTCTTCTGCATTGGCCTTCTTAATGGCCTGTCGAAGCGCCGCTCGAGCGAACTTGGACCTCGAAGTACCCAGTCTTCGGACCACGCGGTCGACTTCCTGAACCAAATCCTCATCCAGAGTCATCTGTACTGTCCTCATTCTCATGAGCCTTTCTTATAGCTATAGAAGCAGCTATATAGATAGCTATGATAGTGCCTTGATCGGGCTAGAGCAACTAGCAAGTGCGATTACCTTTCGCAGGCTCTACAACCTTGTTCCACTGTTCGGGTGGTTGCTGCTCCTTCTTGGAGATGGAGCGGAATATCTCGACCTTGAGGGCTATCGGTTCAGCTGAAAGAAGTAAGCAGGCGGATGATCAGACGGGCAGCTGTTTGAGTGCTGACTTCGTGATCTTGCCCATGGAGTTTCGGGGAAGGGAATCCAAGAACGAGAAGGCTCGAGGACGCTTGAAGGAGGCGAGGAATTCCTCGCAGTAGTTCTGCAGCTCGGCCTCGGTGGTTGCCTCCTCGGCGACGACAAAGGCCACCACCTTCTCTCCCAGATCATCGTCGGGCACTCCAACGACTGCCGCCTCCTGAACCGACGGGTGCCGGAGCAGAACCTCTTCGATTTCGCGGGCTCCGATTCGATATCCACCGGACTTGATCATGTCCAGGCTGAGTCGACCGAGGAGGTGATAGTAACCCTCCTCATCTCGATAGCCGACGTCCCCAGTTCGGAACCATCCCTCACAGAAGGCCTGGCGGGTTGTTTCAGGGTCCTTCCAGTAACCGGAGAAGACGTTGGGTCCCTGGACACATACCTCGCCGATTTGATTGGGCTGCTTCAGCTCGGCGAGTTCTTCATCCAGGAGGCGGATGTTGACGGAGGGCAAGGGAAGACCCACGGATCCGGGCTTTCGTTTTTCGAAGGGATTGGAGGTGTTCATGATCGTCTCGGTCAAGCCGTAGCGCTCCAGCACGAGTTGGCCAATCACTTTCTGACAGCGCTCGTGAAGTTCTACAGACATTGGCGCCGAGCCGCTGATTGCGAGTCGCAGAGAGGAGAAGCTTTCGGCTTTGCATTCGGGGCTTGCCAACATGCGGTGATACATCGTGGGAACACCCATGAACAGCGTACATTGGCGCTTGGCCACGAGATCGAGGACCTGTATCGGGTCGAACTTTGGGGTCAGAACCAGCGAACAGCCTGTCAGTGCCCATCCGTGGAGACCCAGGACCAGGCCGTGGACATGAAACAGGGGCAGGGCTAGCAGGAGCCGATCCCGACGGGACCATCTCCAGACCTGGATAAGGTCTCGAAGGTTGCTGCGCAGATTGGCATGCGTGAGGATCACTCCCTTGGGACGTGCAGTGGTGCCGGATGTGAAGCAGAGCAAGGCGGGAGCATCGGGGTCTCGGTTCTCAGGGATCTCGTCGGCAGCCGGCGGTAACTCTCGAAGCTCCTGGGGTCGAAGCGCGAGCTTCAGGGGAACCGGGGAGTCGGCGGACGAGATCAATGCCGAGAGCTCTGCCTTTTCGGCCATATAGCAAAACTCCGCCTGCGGCGTCTTGGGGTTGATGGGAACCGTGATCAGTCCCAGGAGATGGTTTCCGAAAAGCGCCACGATCAGTTCGGAAGAGTTGCCCAGGTAGAGACCTACCCGGTCGCCCTGCTGGAGGCCTGCGCGGTGGAGTTTCGAGGCATAGCTCTGAATCCAGTTGTTGAGTGCTTCAAAACCAAAGCACTCCGGCTGGGAGTTGGGTTCTGGGAAGAATTCCAGCGCCGTTGTGCTCGTTGGCTGGAGCGGCAGATACTGCATGGGGTGGCGGATCAGTAGATGCAGTTGACGTACATTCCCAGAACCTCACGGCAGCGCTTGCACTTGAGCGTTTGTGGAATCTCGGCGAAGCGGGGCACTGTTTCCCAAATCTCCTGGTGATCCGGGCGAGCTTCTTCATCCTGAGCGGTGACGAGCTCCTCGCGCCGTCTGACCTGCTGTACCTGATACTTGTAGAAACCGGTAAAGTCGCAGCGACCACAGACGATCTTCTTGAAGCAGGTCCCCAGTTCGACCTCATGAAATCGGTCTTGATAGAGGACCCAACCGGGGCGGCGACGTAATCCACGGGCATCGAACACCATCGACCTAGGATAGCCAATGCGCCTGCCCGGTTTCAAGAACAGGCTGCACGAGAATCAGGTCGAGGTGAGGAATTCAAGCAGCCGGGTCGAGGCTTGTGGACGATGTTGATGAGGAAGAGAAAAACTTGCACTGCACGTTCGCCAAACCGTATACTGCATTGTTCCCCAGGCGCAGGTCTGCGGGGAGATCTTTGACAACTAGGCAGGACGGGACCTTGGAAAGAACTTGAGAGTTTGATCCTGGCTCAGAATGAACGCTGGCGGCGCGCCTAACACATGCAAGTCGAACGTGAAAATTTTCTTCGGAGGATGAGTAGCGTGGCGAACGGGTGAGTAACGCGTGGGTGACCTACCCTTTGGAGGGGGATAAGCCGGGGAAACCCGGTCCAATACCGCATAAGGCCCTTTGGGGGAACCTGAAGGGGGAAAGGCTTAGAGGCTTCGGTTTTTAAGTCGCCGAAGGAGGGGCCCGCGTCCGATTAGCTAGTTGGTGAGGTAACGGCTTACCAAGGCAACGATCGGTAACCGGTCTGAGAGGACGGGCGGTCACACTGGGACTGAGACACGGCCCAGACTCCTACGGGAGGCAGCAGTGGGGAATCTTGGGCAATGGGCGAAAGCCTGACCCAGCGACGCCGCGTGGAGGACGAAGGCCCTCGGGTCGTAAACTCCTGTTCTTGGGGAAGAGAATGACGGTACCCAAGGAGCAAGCCCCGGCTAACTCCGTGCCAGCAGCCGCGGTAATACGGGGGGGGCAAGCGTTGTTCGGAATTACTGGGCGTAAAGGGTGCGTAGGCGGTCTCGGAAGTCTGAGGTGAAAGTCCCCGGCTCAACCGGGGGAGGACCTCAGAAACCCAGAGGCTAGAGAGCTGGAGAGGGAAGCGGAATTCCCGGTGGAGCGGTGAAATGCGTAGATATCGGGAGGAACATCGGAGGCGAAGGCGGCTTCCTGGACAGCATCTGACGCTGAGGCACGAAAGCTAGGGGAGCGAACGGGATTAGATACCCCGGTAGTCCTAGCCGTAAACGATGGGTACTTGGTGTGGGGGAGACAAGTCCTCCGTGCCGGAGATAACTCGATAAGTACCCCGCCTGGGGAGTACGGCCGCAAGGCTGAAACTCAAAGGAATTGACGGGGGCCCGCACAAGCGGTGGAGCATGTGGTTTAATTCGACGCAACGCGAAGAACCTTACCGGGGTTTGAACTGTTGGGGAAGGCTCCAGAGATGGGGAGATGCCCTTCGGGGACCGCAACAGAGGTGCTGCATGGCTGTCGTCAGCTCGTGTCGTGAGATGTTGGGTTAAGTCCCGCAACGAGCGCAACCCTTGCTTGCAGTTGCCATCAGGTGAAGCTGGGCACTCTGCGAGGACTGCCGGCGAAAAGCCGGAGGAAGGTGGGGATGACGTCAAGTCCTCATGGCCTTTATGTCCCGGGCTACACACGTGCTACAATGGGCGGTACAGAGGGCAGCGAACCGGCGACGGTCAGCGAATCCCAGAAAACCGCTCTCAGTTCGGATCGCAGTCTGCAACTCGACTGCGTGAAGGTGGAATCGCTAGTAATCGCGGATCAGCATGCCGCGGTGAATACGTTCCCGGGCCTTGTACACACCGCCCGTCACATCACGAAAGCGGGCTGTACTAGAAGTCGCTGGGCGAACCTCTTCGGAGGACGCAGGCGCCGACGGTATGGCTCGTGATTGGGGTGAAGTCGTAACAAGGTAGCTGTAGGAGAACCTGTGGCTGGATCACCTCCTTTCTAACGGAAAAACCATACGGTTAGTGTTTTGTCTTGTCCCCCCTGCCTAGTTGTCCAAGATCTTTGGACAGCTCTCATCTCTTTTTTTCATCTCAACACCAACAGCGACCCAGTCAGATTCCGGATTCGACTGTCGCCTGCTACGTCAGACTCGGTCATCCCTGGGGTTACTGCGCCACGTCTCTAGAATTCCCTCGACTTGCGGCGCCACTGCCGCGCGCGATTCGAGACGATCTCGACCCCGAGCCAATAGTTGGTCGTATGAAGTGTGTTGGTGGCGCACATGCGCTCGCACCGCCAACTCGATGGAAGAAGCGTCCAGTTGCTTAGCCGACGCGGAGCGGCCGATTCGCCCCGAATGCTTGAGGCATGCGTGACGAGCGATTGCGGTCCGCTCGGCTGGGGGGCTGCCTGGGAACAGCTCACCCACTCGCTTCGCGAAGGCAGAGACATATTCCGTATCTTCACGGACCCGGCGTTCCGCGGCGCGCTCCCGGGCTAACTCTCGGGCGTCCGCATCAGCAAGGCACTCCTGTTCCGCCCTTGTGAGCGCAGCCTCCTCGATAAGGATGCCCTGCCGTTCATACCGTTTGCGGGAGCGGCTGAAGCGCAGCACCACGGCGCGCCTAGCACATCGACGGTGTTGGCCACACTAATCTATGTTACAGCGTACTAGGTTTCTGGTGGGCATCTCGCCTCCAACGGGTCTGCTGATCTAGATCAACTCTGTGAGGGGTTTCCCGGTGGTATCGTTGATGGCATTAGCGATCTTGACGGGGCGTCCTATGGGAGTCATGTACTCCTTGTGCCAGTCGATTCCAAAGGCTTTGTAGAGGGTGGCAAACACGTCCCCCATGGAGACCTGCCTTTCGGCCACGTAAGCGCCCCTTTCGTCACTGGCGCCTACCACCTGGCCTCCTCGGATGCCGCCCCCTCCCAAGACCAGAGACCAGCAGTGGGGCCAGTGGTCGCGCCCGCCCGCCGTATTGATGTAGGCCGTCCGGCCGAATTCACCCATCGCAATGACCAGCGTCGATTCCAGGAGTCCTCGCTCCTCCAAGTCGTCCAGCAGAACGGGAAGCGACCAGTCCAAGCCGGGAACGAGCGTTTCCTTGTGCCTTTCGTCGTTGTCGGCGTGAGTATCCCATCCATTCAGGTTGTGGCCTGCCGCCGTCACGAAGCGGCTACCCGCCTCCACCAGCCGCCGTGCCAGCAGCAGACTCTGGCCAAAACTGGTGCGTCCGTATGCCTCTTTCGTCTTCTCCGACTCCCGAGAGAGGTCGAAGGCTTCTCTGACCTGCGGTGTCAGGACCATATTCAGGGCTTGTGCCCGGAAGCTGTCCATTCTGGACTGTTCGGCCCGATTTATTCTGTGGCGGTAAATACCGTCCATCAAGCTCAGGAGAGATCGCCGCTCTTCCAAGCGGCTCATCGACAGGGTTTTGGGGAGACTCAGATCGACGATCTCAAAGTCATCCTGGCTAGGGTCAGCGAGCACCTCCATCGGATTGTACTCGGCGCCCAGAAATGCCGCTTTGACATATTCGCGTCGGGCGTCCTCCTTCCAGCCCGGTACGATGACATGGCTCGGCACCTGACTCCGGCGCTCCGTTTCCTTGCTGATGATCGAGCCCAGGCTGGGAAACTTCATGGCCGGCGACGGCCGGTGGCCCGTGAAGGCGTAGTAGGTCCCCTCCCCGTGGTTGTTTTCTTCCGTGTGCATCGAGCGGATAATGGAGAGCTTATCCATCCTCCTGGCGACCCGGGGCAGCAACTCGGAAATCTGAATTCCCGGGACGTTGCTGGAGATGGGCTTGAAATTGCTGTTGGGTTTGGGATCCCACATGTCGATGTGACTGGGCCCGCCCTCCAGCCAGATCAGGATGCAGGCTTGAGCCTTGGCATTCTTGTCGACGTCCGTCCCCTCGGATATCAGGGCGGTTCTGGCTGTCAGATACTGGCTCAGGCTTATCCCTAGGAGGCTCAGAGATCCGGCCCGAATAAAATGGCGGCGCCTCATGAGGGCTTCGGTGCAAGTCAGGCAGCCTGCTTTTCTCATTGCGAATCTCACTCTCCGTCCTTTTTCATGAAAGAAGCCCTTTGTCTGCGATCTTCATTTTCGGCTCGAGCTTCTTGGGGATTGACCACCATGACCGGAAATCGCCTGGCCAGGATCCGTGGCCCCGGTTTCCCAGCAACCATGGGTCGGGCATGGACACGCACAAAATGTGGCAGCCGAGTCAGAGCCGCCTCCGCGTGGGCCACCAGGACCAGAGTCGTCACCTCTCTTTCGGTCCGATGATGGGCCGGCGACATCATCTGGTTCCCCTTCCCGGGAGGGGGTCGGTAGAAGACGCCAACCAGCCACTTCCGGGCCCAGGCAGCCTGACTGCCGGGGAGGAGTTCGACGCCCGGAGGCAGGTCGTCAACGCCAATGGCAATTTGGCCCTCGAAGCCTTCCTCTTTCTCATGGATGACCACGAACTCCTTGGCCTGCCCTGGCACCAGGTTGATGCGGTCCGTGGATTCAACCAAACGCCGGCCCTTTCCCACGCCCAGACTGACTTCGATCCGGCCCACGTGTGGAATTTGCGGTCGCACCAGCACTCGATAGACGAAGTCCGACCCACCGTGGCGGGACGTCAAGTCACGAATTTGTAAGGAGTAGCTGCCATCACGCTCAAAGGTATAGATGGTTTTTCGCTGGATGGTCTTGCTGACGTCAATGCCGTTGCCACCATACTCTTTGAAGATGTTCTCACAGATCTCCCGCCCCTCCGAGTCCAGAAGCTTCAGCCAGGGATTGAATTGGGGAGGCTTCGCCTGAGAGGTCTCGATCTCAAATGCCAGCCTCTCCCCTGCATTCGCCGTGAAGCGGTAATAGTCCAAATCTCCCGGCCGTCCTATGGTCCCCTCGATCAGTGTCGGGATTCTGAACGCTTGACCGTGGTCTGGCGAGTCATTCGGCTCCTCCTCTCGTTGCGAACGGAGGATCATGGAAGCGTCGGAAGGATTCCAGCTCGACTCCGCAGGGCTGTCAAGGCTGGCGCCGGTGGTGGGGCTCTCCGGCAAAGGGACGGTCCTTGCCCAAAGCTCCTGAAGCCGGTCAGGACTGATCTCGCGGGCAAAGCTGCCGGCTTGTCTCATTCGCCCTGTATTTCTCTCCAGCCAGTCGGCTGGGTCTGGATGTGCGGCCTGTCCGAATAATGGCTCGGGACCGCCGGAGCCGATGGAGCTGGCAGCGGGGACGATCCGGAGCTGATACCCAGAGCCAGGGCTGCCTTCGCCCAGGAAAGACGTCACCGAAACGAAATACTGCCCCTTCTTATCAAAGCGGTGGCTGAGTCTGGGAAAGAATTTGAATTGGCCCGCCCGTGAAACCTTTCGTCGCCTGAATCTGTGGTAGGGTTCAAACGACAAGGTGGGGCCGTCGACGACGAGCGGGGTGACCCGCTGAGAATCGAACCAGCTCCCCGACGGCTCGTACAGCGCAATTTCTGCTTCGGTGCTGTAGTCGACAAAAAGGTGAAACTCGGAAAAAACTCGAAAAAGTAGTTCTTGACCTTCCGATACCTGAAATGAATAGAAGTCCAGATCCCCGTTTTTCTCGATCTTGCCGTTGACCACCACCGGCGCGCTCAGGGGCTGGGCACCCCCTGGCCCGTCGTTTCCACTGTCGCTCTCAAAGACCGTCGGCTCGGCAACGACCTGCAGCGCAAGCGTGCTGGAAACCCCCCTTGGGGTGACCAATCGGAAGCCGTGAAGCCCCAAGGCAGCCTCGCTGGCGTCAACTTCCAGCACGGCCCGAGAGTCCAAGTCCGTAGTCGCGGTCCCGTACCCCCCCGACTTTTCTTTGAGGGAATCCAGTTGAACCCTCTCCGCCTCTCTGACGCTGGCGCTGAGATCGTCGCATTCGAACGAAACCCCGTAGGCTCCCTCCAGCGCCCGACCCCGCACCTCGACTTCGAACGCGGTCCCGCTTTGTCCACCCAGCGGAAAAACGGAAATTAACTCGGGTTCTACGGTGCTCGGAGGTGGACCCGAGAAGGTGGCTGAGCAGGCTACGAAACTCACCCAAAGGATCAACTGGACCCTTCGACTAGCCAGGAACACATAAGACTTAGGCGGTTTTCCTGATGCCACAGACCAACTCTCGGAGACAGAATCGTTACTAGTGTAGCAGAGATATGTGGGATGCATCACATCCGAAACGGCCGTCCGAGTTCCGAAACAGCCGTGAGCCGGACTTTGCTTTTGCATCTCGGGACCCTAGAATGTGGGGCGAGACTGGATTCGAAAAAACTCGGGAAAGAGAGGAAAGGGATTCTCCATGAGCCAACAAGAAGTCGCCACGATGCATTCGGTTGAGCGTTCGCTGAAACTATTCGAAAAGGCGCAGCAGTTGATGCCGGGTGGTTGCCAGCTGGTCAGTCGCCGACCCAGCCGCGGGGCCTTCGGTGTCAGTCCCATCTATGCCGAGCGCGCCAAGGGTTGCCGGATCTGGGATATTGACGGCAATGAATACGTGGATTGGACGAGCGCCGTAGGACCCATCATCCTGGGCTATGCCGACGAGGTGGTGGACGCGGCGGTGCGGGAGCAGATGTCCAAGGGATCTATTTTCAGCATCCTGCATGAATCCGAAATCGAACTGGCTGAAGAGTTGATTCGATTGGTGCCCTCCGCAGAGATGGTGCGCTATGCCAAGGGAGGGGGGGAAGCCTGCACCGTGGCGGTTCGCATCGCCCGCGGTGTTACGGGCAGGGATAAGGTTCTGTTCTGTGGCTATCACGGCTGGCACGACTGGTATTTGGCCGCCAATCTGGGAAGTGAAAAACTGGCCAATCACCTGCTTCCGGGAATCGAACCCATCGGAGTTCCCGCCGCACTGGAAGGGACCGCGATTCCGTTTTCCTACGGCGAGCTGGACATGCTGGAAGCGCTGCTCCAGAAACATCAAGGCGAAATCGCCGGCATCATCATGGAACCCATGCGGAGTGAGATGCCGCCAGCAGGGTACCTGGAGGGGGTGCGCGACCTGGCCACCCGCTATGGTGTGGTTCTGATCTTCGACGAGGTCTCCTGCGGATTCCGAATTGCCCTGGGAGGCGTGCAGGAATTCCTGGGAGTCACTCCCGACCTGACGGTCTTCGCCAAGGGCATCTCCAACGGATATGCCATGGGCGCGGTGGTGGGTCGGAGGGAGTTCATGGTGCCGGTGGCCAATATGTTCATTTCCAGCGCCTACTGGGACGACAACATCGGTGTAGTGGCCGCCCTGACGACCCTGAGAGAGCTGCAGCGGCGCGACGCTATCGCTCACTTCCACGCCCTGGGAACTGCCTTAAAGGAGCGGTTCAACCGGGCCGCCCGGGAGATCGGAGTTGCGGCCGAATGCTTCGGCGTAGAGGGCCATCCCGGCATCCGCTTCCAGATCGACGATCCGGCGACGGCCAGGAAGGTCCAGACCCTGTTCGTGCAGGAAAATGCCCGTCGAGGAGCTATCCTTTCGGGCGGTTTCTTCTTTAATTGCGCCCATGACGAGGAGGCTTTGGATAAGACCGAGGCAGCTTTCCGAGGCAGCCTGGCCGTCATCCAGGACGGGTTGGAGAACGACCGATTGGACGAGCTTTTGGAGGCTGAACTGCAAACTGACCTTTTCCGAAGAATGGTCCGCTAGGAGTCTGCGCGGTAGAAATGATCGTAGCGAAAAGGTGGGGAATCGGCCGGCTCGGTAGGTTTGGCCGGGAGTGTGTGTCCCAAGACAGTGCCGACCGACTCGGAATAGAAGGGCTCTCCGATCGGGAGGGCGACGATGAGGGCGCCTCCAGAAAACCTGTCGTCAGTTATGAACGAACTCCTCAGAGGTAATGATCGCCCAGAGGACATCCTCGAAGGCCTCTCTGCGCGAGGAGCGCTGAGCGATTATGCGTTTCAGCCCCTGCTCTTCCTCCGATGTAGGAAACCGGGATAGAGCCGCAAGGTAGAGTTCCTGGATGATTTCTCGGTCGGAATACCCGCCGCTGAGCAAGCCATCCAAACGAGACCCCGTCTGGGAAAGCTTCCCCGTGTAGGTAGATCCCACCAGAGTGTGAAGAGCCTGCTTCAGGTTGGGATCGCCATCTCGCTCCGCGACGCTGGCACGATTCGTCCGTCCGTACATGTCCAGGAAGGCGGAGGGATACATGTCCGGCACTCTGAGAGCAATGGCGCGAGTCCCAGGAGGAGCGGTCCCTTTCCAGCTGTTGTTGAAAACCTCCGGTATCCCGGTGACCTGGCTGATCGCATCTAGAAGGACTTCCGCCTCCAGGACGCGCGGGAGGCGATGCGAGTAGTTGATCTTATCTTTCTTGTTGTTTTCGTTCGACACAGAAGACAGTTGGTAGGTCCTGGACCGGACGATGCGACCGATCAGATGTCTCAGATCGTATCCGTGTTCTCTGAAGTCCCGGGCCAGAGCTTGCAATAGCTCAGGGTGTGTGGGCGGATTCACGGACCGAAAATCGTCCACCGGGTCCACGATCCCTTTGCCCAACAGATAGCCCCAGATTCGATTCACGCTGGCTTCGGCAAAGTAGGGATGAGAGCTGATCCATCTTCCCAGTTCCAAGCGGGGGTCGGAAATTTGACTGGCGGACAGCGGAGTACCGTCCAGAAAAGCCGGCTGAACTTCCGACTTGGTTCGAGGGTGAATGATCTTGACCGAGTCTTCTGGCTCCCCTAAATCAGGGTCTGGACCGGCAGGATCGTCGAAGATCAACACCCCATGGGTCCCGTCTCCGATCCACTCGGTGCGGCTGAGCTGCCCGAAGAAGGCTGCCATTCCCCAGAACTGATCCTGGCTCCAATTCTCGAAGGGATGGTTGTGGCACTGGGCACAGTCCAGCCGACGACCCATGAACACGCGTACCTGTTCGGCCATGATTTCTTGCGGGGGCACGCCGCTGGCATTTCCTCCCTCTCTCGAGTAGTGCCGCGAGGGTCCGTCAAACCCCTGGGCCGAGATCCGTTCCAGGGCGATCTGATCGTAGGGTTTGTTCTGGGCAATGTTGTTCCGGATCCACATCCAGTAGGCATAGCTGTGGGGCGGCGATCCATTTTCACCGTAGGCCACTCTGAAGAGGTCGGCAAAACGGAAGGTCCAGTAGTCCACATACTCGGGCGCGTTCAGGAGAATCTCAATCAGCTTCTCCCGTTTTCGTGGATCCCTGCTGGATAAAAACTCACGGACCCGGTTCAGAGGGGGCAGGGTCCCAGTAAGATCCAGGCAGACTCGACGCAAGAACCCGGCATCGCTGGAGCGCCCGGAGGGCACGATATTGTGCCGGCTGAGCTTACCGAAGACATGATCGTCAATGAAGTTGTGGCTCGGCTCCTTCTCGGAGTGGGACACGATGTCCGCGATCACGCCAAAGCGGGCGGTCACGACATGTCCCACCGCCCGAACCACGATCGCCGTCTCTCCTCTCGACACGGCTTGTATGACTCCCTGTGGGCTGACTTTGACGACTTCCGGATTGCTGGAAACGAACCGCACCTCATCCGTGATGTCTTCTCGTCGTCCGTTGGAGAGGTAGGCGCTTACCAGAAGCTGCTGCCGTCCCTCTCGATCCAGGATCCCTCGCATGGGGAAGACTTCGACCCGTTCGATCCGCTCGCCCTCTTGGCTTCCCTCGTCCTGGAAAGGTACTCCCTCTCTGACCCAATTCAGAATGGTCTGGTAGTCACTGGAATCCTGGGAAAATCGCTGCCCGCCCTGGTGGGGGACGCTTAGGGTGGGTTTCAAAAGCAGCAAGCTGTTTTCCGGCTCGTCCAGGTTGATGCGGGGCTTTATGGGCTCTGCCGGCTCGGCGGCCAATACCTGATAGGTGCCTCCTTCGACGATCCATTCGTGATCGTTTCGAGGGTTGAGCACGTCCAGAGAGAGCTTGAAACCTCCCTTTCCCTTGACGCTCCCATGGCACTCACTACTGTTGCACCCCCGTTTTGTCAAAACTGTACCGATGTCCCGGGCGAAGCTGAATGGGGTTTCTTCTGTCACAGATGCGACTTGGATGTGCGCTTCCGCCACCTGTCCCGCAACCTGGGCCTCCAGTTCGGTTCTTCCTTCGGCGATTGCCCTGACCCGGCCCGATTCGTCCACCTTGGCCAGCGCCGAACGCCTGATGGAAAAACGGCTCTTGGATGTCAAATCCCTCTCCAACCCATCTGAGTATTTTCCCAGCACCAGAAACTGCTGGGAAGCTGCGGCGCCCCAGAGGGTTATCTCCGGGGGCACGATGCGAACCGACAGCAGACTCGGCCCCTGAATCGCGACCGCTTTGGGGGACAGGAGAGGCTCGGCTGAGGCAGCCACTAGAATGCAAAGAAAACACCCTATAAGAGTCCGGGCTGAAGTCAGCCTGATGGGTCGCAACCTCGCCGGCATTTCAGTTAGAAACTGGAGTTGAGTTAGTTGTGGCACAATAGACGCTTATTAGAGTCTAGCACCTGCGGGGAATATGCGTCCAGATCGAATGGCAGCATGGTAACCAGCTCCAGTCTGGAACAGGACGGCGTCGATGAGGGCGATGTCGAGCCAGCAGCCCTCTACGGGGACCTCTTCATGAGTATCCCAGAGTCGAATCCCACGACAACGTTGAGGCTGCGACCGCTCGATGCGCCGCTCGGGGCGGAGGTGCTGGAGGTTGATCTAACCACGGTGGGCGACGCGGTCTTCGCGCAGATCTATGAATCGTTTTTTCGCCACAAAGTGCTTGTGTTTCGCAACCAGGAACTTTCTCCTGCCGCGCAGGTAGGGTTTGCCCGTCGTTTCGGTGAGGTACAGGTGCACGTCCTGAACCAGTACCATCTAACGGAGTACCCCGAGCTCTATTTCCTTTCGAACCTTGACGAGCATGGCCGACCGAGTGGCGAGCACCCGGATCCCGGCACGGTGTTTTGGCACACGGATGGCTCCTGGACGAAGCGGACGACGATCGCCACTATGATGTACAGCATCGAAGTGCCGAGCGAGGGAGGACAGACTCATTTTGCGGATATGGCAGGTGCTTATCAGGGGCTCGATCCGTTAGAACAGTCTCGCCTTGACCAGTTGTACGCGAGCCACAACTTGGACTTCTCCCGTAAACGGCGTCAAGGCGAATCGCCGCTGACCGAGGAGCAAAGACTCCAAGTACCGCCGGTCGTGCACCCGGTCGTGCGGACCCACCCCAAAACGGGTTGCCGTTGTCTCTACCTCGGGGACCATGCAGAGTCCATCGTGGGAATGGCCTACGCGTCGGGCCGCGCGCTGATCGACGATCTCAATCTCCGGGCGATTCGCCCGGAGCTCGTTTACGACCACAATTGGCAGCCACGCGAGCTGGTTGTATGGGACAACTGCTCCGTGCTGCACCGCGCCTCTCCCTATGACACGGCACGTGAGCGTCGGGTGATGCGCCGTGCGACGGTGTTGGGTCCCGCGTAGCGACGACCATGTTTTTCGGCGGAAGAATGTTGGCTAGTGGTTCACATGGCGGTTAGGGTTGGAGTAGCCTCCGGCACATGGGGGGTATGGGCTGCGAACGAGCCTGGAGCAACAGCCTGGGACGTATTCCTGGACGAGAGCGCAGAGGCCGGCTACGAGTGGATCGAGGCAGGACCGTTCGGCTACCTACCTACCGAGGTCGGTTTGCTCAGGGCCGAGCTCGACACGCGCGGGCTGAACCTGACCGCGACCACAGCCATGAACGGCCACCTGGATAGGCCGGAGGACTGGCCGACTATAGAAGAAGAGGTCCTGAAAACGGCGGAGCTGGGCGCTTCCCTGGGCACGAAGCACCTGGTACTGATCGACGATTTCTACACGGTGCGAGATACAGGTAAGCCGACCATGGATGGCGAGCTAGTTCCCATCCCAAGGACTTTAAATAGCTGAAAATGAAGGAATAAGGTGGGGATGTGGCCTCCCTTTTTTGTCAGACCTCTTTGTTAATCTTTTGGTGCGAACAAATTGAAAACAAAGAAGTTAACTCGAAAAAGGAGGCCCAACGTTGCGCCAGAAAACGGAAGAACGACTCCCCCTTTGCCACATTTTCCCCGACCACCAAATGGCCCGGGAACTGGAAAAGATCTCCGAGATCCTGGACCACAATCCCCGGATCTCGGCCTTAGTTTTACAGGATCTATGTGACACTTCCAATCCGCAGAAAGGCGCCAGCGGACTCAGTGCCGAGTTTGTCCTACGAGCGACCCTCGTCAAACAGCTGCACGGCTTCAGCTACGAGCAGCTGGCCTTTCACCTACTCGACTCCCAGAGCTTCCGCAGTTTTGTGCGTCACCCCCTGGGCTGGATGCCGAATAGGTCCACCCTGCAGCGCAATATCTCGAAGATCTCTGAAGCCAGCTGGAAAGAGATCAATACCGTCTTGGTGGGCTGGGCCGCTCAGAAGGGACTGGAAAAGGGCCAGCGCATCCGCCTCGATTCGACCGCCGTCGAGAGCGACATTCATCATCCGACCGACAGTGCCCTGCTCGACGATGCGGTGCGCACGGTGAGCCGGCTTCTGGGACAGCTCAAGGAGCGACAAGGCGCGCTCGAAGCCGAAGGCCAGGCGTCGACGGCGGTGGTCTTTACCAACCACAGCCGACGAGCCAAGCGGCGGGCTTTTCAGATCGCCAACGGCCGAGGAGCCAAACGCCAGCGCGCCTATCGCGATCTGTTGAAGGTCGCCCGCAAAACCTACGGCTACGGCCTCACGGCCTTGCAAGCCGATTTGCCGGCCGCCGACCTGCTGACCGTGGCGCTGCTGGTCTCCTTGGAGCATTACCTGAAGCTGATGGCCCGGGTCATCGATCAAACGGAGCGACGCGTCCTGCGCGGCGAGACCGTGCCCGCCGCCGAGAAGGTCTTTTCGATTTTTGAAGAGCATACGGACATCATCAAAAAAGGCCAGCGCGAACCGACCTATGGGCACAAGATCTTTCTGACCGGCGGTCGCTCGTCGCTGATCTTGAACTGTGAAGTCCTGGCTGGAAACCCGGCCGATGTGGGTCAGCTCCAACCCTTGCTCGGAGCCCATCGAGAGGTCTACGGTCGCTATCCGCGTCAGATGGCGGCGGACCGGGGCTTTTACAGCCAAGCCAATTTGACCTGGGCCAAAGGGGAGGGCATCCAGGATGCCGCCTTTGATCGCAAGGGAAGTCTGCCGATCAGCGAGATGGTGCGCTCCAGCTGGCTTTACAAACAGTTGAGACGTTTTCGCGCCGGCATTGAGGGTTGTATCTCGTGGCTCAAGCGCGTCTTCGGGCTGGACCGCTGCACCTGGAAAGGCTGGGAGCACTTCCAGCAGTACGTGCAGGCTTCCGTGGTCAGCTACAACCTGCTCGTTCTGGCCCGTTTGCTTCCCTGAGACCGTTGCAGCCTCTTGGAACCCAAAACGCTCGGAGCTGCGGCCGCAGTGTCTGCAAAATCCAGCTCCGTCATCCTCCTGCTGGCGAAAAAGGGTCCACCGAGCACAAAGTGGTCTTTGCCCGCTGCCTATGGTATATTAAGTATCTTAGAATCAGCTAATTAACAAAGCTTAAAAGTCAATTCTGGGATGGGAACGAGCTAGGTGACGACGAGTGGAAACGATTGATCGACGCCACCCACAGAATAGCGGAACTCGTGGGGGAGAAGTTCGGCCTGCCTATCGCATTTCATCCTCACACGGAAACCCATGTCGAAACCGAACGACAGCTGGAGGCCTTCCTCCGAGACACGGATCCGGAGCGCGTTTCGCTTTGCCTCGACACCGGTCATCACGCCTTCTGCGGCGGGGACCCGGTCGAGTTCATGCGCAAGCATCACGACAGGGTCTCTTACCTGCACTTCAAGAGCCCTGACTCGGCTATCCTCCAGAGGGTCAGGGCCGAGAGCATTCCCCTTGAGAGGGCGACCGAGATGGGTGTGTTCCGGGAGCTCAGGCTGGGAATGATCGACTTCCGGGAGATGTCCAGGGTGCTCAGCGACACCCGGTTCGATGGCTGGGTGATGGTCGAGGACGAGCACACGCGCAGGCCGGCGCCTGCCACAACTCTACCCATTGCCAGACGCACACGACAGTACCTCCGCGACATAGGAATGGGCTAGGCGAGCAACCTCATACCGCCGAGGACATTTGTATGTGGTGAGTCCCTTTCTTACCCTTGCCCGTGCCTTTGCCCGCGCCCATGCCCGAATCCTCTTTCTCATCCAGGCCCATTGTGGGAAGATGCAGGGCAAAGGCACGGGAAACTTCTTCGCAAACTTGACCAGTCTGTGAACTTTTCATCGACCAAGGGTCCCCAGGAGCCTGCGCGGCAGAATCGGACCGCTCTTCCTTACCTTATGGTTTCCCCGATCACAACGGTTCGCGCAAGAACAACTTCGCAGAGTTGGCGCTACGCCTGGGTCTGGCGAATGTAGACTTGATCAACCCAGTCCCAGGTTTCCCTGAAGTTCCGGCCTTCGAAAAGTCGAACCAGTGGCGCGCCCTCGTCGAAGCCGCCGTAACCACCATTCGTATTCGGACCCGCCAAAGCGCCCAGCAGCTGCCGGCGGACCGGAGTACACTTGGCCAGCAGCTCTGGGGGATTTTCTAGGCGGTCACCGGCTCGCTGCCAGCTGGGCCCGTAGGCGAAATACAGGTTCTTCCGTGGCACCTTGGAGGTGTTCCGAACGACGCAGTGGAACAGGCCGTTGTGCAACCCGATGGCGTCCCCCGGCTCTACCATGAGTTGGCGCGCGCCAGGAACGCTGGCATCGATCTGCTCTACCTCCCGAAATTTGGTATATGAGGTGATCTTGAGGGCATAGTCGAGGCCCCTGGGAATCTTAGGAAAGCCATGCTTGTGGCTACCCGGGATGACGCACAGGTTGCCCATGTCGGGCCGGTCGATCTCGGTGAGAAAGAAACCGACCTTAAGCTGCATCAGTGGCATTTCGCCGTTTATTCTCGGGAAATAGTAGGGCTTGGGGCCATCGGGGTGCCACCTGTGCGCAGGCAAGGGTGTGGGCGGTCGCACCAGCGCCTGGGACCAGGTCATCTGGACAGCAGCGCCCATCTGCTCGCACACGAGGCCGAGGGTTTTAGGATTGTCTATCAGGTTCAGGAATGTTTCGTTCGGCTCCGACTGGAGACGTTTACCCATGCTGCCCTGCTCAGGGCCGAACAGACCCTCCGCGGCTGTGTCGATTATGTTGGCGACGTCCAGTAGGGTGTCTGGATCGCGTCCCTGCCGCTGTGACTCTTCGTCCAGCTTGTCGACCTCGTCGATGACTCGTTTCACCGCTGCCTTTGACAAGGCACCTTTGACGACGAAATAGCCCTCCTCTTCCCACTGTTTTCTCTGCTGGGCAGTCATGCGCTCAAGCGAGTTAGCTGGCAGTTTCAATGTCTGCTCCTCTCCAGGAAACCCAACTTAACACGGACCGCTGCCGACGGGCTATACATCCCACCCCAGCCCGACAAAGTGCGGGCCCCCCAGTGGGCACGCTGCTCCTACTTGAACCTCAGGGAATACAGGTCGGCATCCTTCATAACGAAGCGCAGCCGCACTGGAGTACCGGCCAAGCGTTTCAGGGGATGTTGGTCGGTCTGGCTCGCCGGACGATGCCAACGGGCTCGGCCCTCGATCTCGTCTCCCCAGATGGGAATGCAGTCCTGGAGTGAAAAACCTGGAATCGGGTGGCCATTAGCATCCTGAACCTCTAGCTGGATGCTGCCGGTGGCCGAAGTGGAGTAGTTCAGAATCAGCTCTGAACCCTGGAAGATGAGCGGCCTGGTAACCATCTCTCCTCCGGGGTATCCCGCGTTAAGGGAAGCGAACCCGTCGGTCCGCACACTCACCCGAAGCAGGTGGGCCGTGGGATAGGTGTAGTGACGAATCACGTAGAGCGACAGCTCATCGGGTCCCGTAGCCACAATCCCACGCCCCACGATATTGGTCCGGTGGATCCAGTTGCGCCGGTCCCTGCCCGGCCGGATGAAGGCCTCCATGAAGCGGTACCAGTGGAGGCCGTCTCGGCTGCTCATGAAAACGGCATCGGAGAGGCCCGTCCTGTTGGCCCCCTCTCTCCCCTGCTCGCCAACCCCACCTGGCTGCAGGTGCATGGGAATCCTCCATGGGGAGAAGCGCTTGGGAAAGGCCAGAAAGAGGTGGGGTGCTCGGAAGTAGGGCACGGTGGCGTTGGTGTACAGGTGCTCTTGAGGGGCATCACCGTAGTCCACCCATTGACCAGCGCTCCATCGGAGGAAGTCGCTGGAGGTGGCATATTTGAGCGTTCGGATGCCACTCTTGAAGTCCCGGTATAGGGCCACATAGAGACCTCGCTCTCCATCCCAGAACGCGACGTTCTGGGAGTCGAAGTACCCATCGGTGATGACAGGCTCCGGGCGCATCCACTTCCAGTGGAGGCCATCGTGGGAGTGGAGGGGAACCAGTCCGGGCGTCTCTCCCTTTTTTGTATAGGCCACGGCCTTGTAGCGACTCTCCGCCGGCGCCTGGGGATTGGCATCCTTGAAGGGTACGAAACGGCTAGCCCCCTTCAGGTCCAGGATGTTGTTATCTTGGGATCCCCGGAATTCAACCTGTCCCAACGACGTCCGGACCCAGTGGATTCCATCCCGGCTCTCTGCGTAGCAGGCGACCTCTTCGTGAGCTGGCATCACCTCCTCTCCCGGCTCCAACTCTTCCTGGATGACGTAATCTGGAGCACTCCTGCCCCGATAGTTCATCCGATAGATATCCCCGTCCTGGTAGATATTGACGAAGTAGGGGATATTGCCCTCCCAGGGCCGGTCGAAGTAGAGAACCTTCTCCTCTTCTCGAGGCCGGTGAACTCTCAAATCCAGACCCTCGATATCCTTGATAAGGTAATCGTCCACGAATAGCTCCAGACGGGAACCGATGTCCAGGGGCTCCTTGGATTGGGCCTGCCTCGCTGACGGGGCTGCTGCAGCCAAGGAGAAGGCCACGGAAGTAACTAAGTACACGATTCCATAAATACGGTGACGTTTGTGGCGAGCGCGACGGGTCGAGTCGGCGGAGCGACAACGAACGCCATGTTTTTCATAGGGGAGGAGGAGCGACAAAGGAATCGGCTCGTCCCGTCGCCACCCGTAGGGCAGATGGGGGTTGTGGACGATCTCTGCGTTGGTCGTCGTCGAAGATGACCCAGCATCGACTTCCTCCTCCTGCCTTGATCTCACCTCACAAGCCCCATCTGTAAACGTCACCTTATTTATGGAACCGTGTACTAAGACAGCCAGCTGTCTTGTCCTCATCAGCAAATCCTCCATGCAGAAAAGCGCAGGCAGTAGTAGGCGGCGACAAGGGTCCCGCCTTTAAGTTGTACACTGGAGGGATACCCACCGTCCACGCCACCTGGGGTCGTAGTTGACTTGCGCACGGTGACGAAAGGGATAGAGAAAGTCAACTCCCGATGGTGTGGTCAGATCCCCGCGGGTCCATGTCTGGCCTCCATCCGTCGAGCGAGAGACCAGTGGAGACAGGAGGCTCTTCTGCCAGGTCCCGAACATGCGATGCTGCAGGGCCTGCCAGTGGGAGTGCTTCGGGCCAGTGGCTCGATCAACTCCGAGGGCGACCGGAAGAGGATTCGCGTCCATCGTCCTTTCGGCTTCCTAATGGTGCCTGAATCCCCTTGTAATGCCCTTCTATTCTCGCCTCGATGATAGCTACAAATACCTGTTGTACCTTGCCAAGCGGACGGGTCCACTGTAGGCTAGGCCCTTTATCCTTGGAGAGTCGGTTATGTTTCAAACACCATCCTTCAGACCTGGGAGCGGGTCCCGGATTCCGGGTAGAAAAAACATCCGCTGCCTTGGTGCTTCCCAGATCTGGACGATATCAGCCTTTTGCTTGTCCTTTCTGAGCAGCGGTCTGCCGGCGGTCGTCACCCTCGAGGTGGGCAAGAGCGGGGGAGCAGCCCCTTTCCCTCACTCCAACGGTCGCCAGATCGGCTCCAACAAAGACGGCATCTGGTTGGTGGCCTACGATGGCAAGGCAGCCGGGGGCAGGACCATCTTTCTGGCTGCCTCCAGGAGCGATGACCCCGAGTTCGCTGGTGACTTTCACCCTCCAGTGGCACTTGCCGGCAAATCAGCCGAGCCTTTGATCTCCGGGGGAAAAGGGGACGCCTTCGGGGCCAGCTTTGTCATCGACCCCAACGACGTTCTGCACCTGATCTGGCAGAGCTCCAATCCCCAGGGCATCTGGTACAGTCGCTGCAGTGTGCAAGGAGAGGCGGCGGAGAAGATCCGCGAGGGTGGTAACTGGACCCGCCCCCAAAGGGTCGACGATTCCGCCCAGGATCCTCAGCTGGGTGACCTGACCGTAGACGATGAGGGACGCTTGTGGGTGAGCTACAGCCAGTCGACAGAGGCGGCGGGATTGGACCACTACTACCTCCAAGCCGGAGGAGAGCGGCACTCCCATCGCCTGCGACGGCGACCGGCCGATCAGGTCTGGGTAGCGACTCAGTCCGAGGGAGCGTGGAAGCGAAAGCCTCTGACCGTGCCCGGGGATTTCCGCTCTCCGGTCATGGACCTGGACCCCACTGGAGCGCTACATCTGGTCTTTTTCCGGGATAACTCCTGGTTTCTCTTCTATCTCCAGATCCCGGACTTTGCCTCGGCCTTTGCCAGCGAGCTGGATCTGACCCGGATCCTGCCCCATGGGCCCTGGAGCGGTTCGGGTTACGTCAACTACAGCGTCGTCGGCTTGGGCGAACAGGCGCTGGTGGTCTTCGAAAAGGTGGAGCACGTGATCCTGTACGCCCACTTTGACGGCCAGAACTGGTCCCGAGAACCGCTGCACTTCAGCCAGGAAAAGCTCCACCGCCCCCAACTGGCCCGGGACGAGCATGGCGTGGTGTGGGTCTTCTGGACCAACTCGGCCCGGGGGCATACCTTCTACTCGCGTTGGCTGGGAAAGAGGTTTGGCGCTCCCTACGAGTGCCGCACCCTGGTCGGCGATCCCTTTGCTCATGAAGAAGGGTCTTTGACCCTGCCTACTGAGGCGACCACTGGACCCAGGCTGAGCGACTTTCACAGTGTTCAGAAACAGATGTCGTCGGGCTCCGGAAAGTTGGGGGTGGCCATTGCCAGTACAGGTTCCTCCGGAGGGGTCTACTTCGACCGGGTGGTGGTCCCCGACCTGGAGGTAGAGGCCGGCCGCAAGGTGCTCTTTCTGGACATGCTGGAGATCAGCGCCATGGGGGGGCTGACGGAATCCTTCCAGGCCATGAAAAAGCACCCCTCCAACCCTGTTCTGGAAACCGGCCCGCCCGGCAGCTTCGACGATCTCCGCGCCCACGCCTACGGGGAAGTCCTCTACGAAGACGGCAAGTTTCGTATGTGGTATTCCGGCCTGGACCTGGAGATGGGGAGGCAGGGAATCTATAGACACCATATCGGTTACGCCGAAAGCGAAGACGGGGTGAACTGGATCAAGCCCAGGTTGAACCAGGTCGAGTTTCGGGGTTCGAAGGCCAACAATATCGTGGACCTGGACTATAGGGGAAGGAGTGCCTTCGTGCCCCTGATCGTCAAGGACGAGCGGGACCCGGACCCGAGCCGGCGTTACAAAGCGGTGGTGATGCAGAGAGGCAACACGATCCACTACTCGCCGGATGGAATACGCTGGTCCTCTGGCGGTACTGTCAAGGGTAACTTTGGCGACCGGCGCAACCTCTTCTATGACTCTCTGGAGCCGAAAGCTGAGCGACGCTGGAAGGTCCTTTCCCATTGCTCCGGGCCCGACATCGCCGATCACGTCCGCAAGACCTGCCGCTACTGGAGCGCCGATCTGATGGAGTGGACAGACGATCCTCGCAACCCGGTCATGCATCCACGAGCCGGGACCGAGGTGGAACAGCATCTGACCTCCGTCTGGCCCTATGCCGGCATGTATCTGGGGATGTTTGACATCTGGGACACGGCACAGCGGATGCCTCAGGCACTCATAGCCAGCCGGGACGGTGTCAACTTCGTCCATGTCTTTGACGGCCAATCGGTGATCGAGCTGGGCCAGGAGGGAGAGTGGGACACAGCCTGGATTTCGCCCGCGAACCTCCCGCTGGAGGTCGAGGACGAACTCTGGTACTACTACTCGGGCAGTACCACCACCATTGGCCCTAACTACTTCGAGGAGTGGACCAGGCTACCCATTTCTACAGGGCTGGCCACCATCCGACGCGACGGCTTTGTCAGTTTGAAGGTTGAGAAGGACTCTGGAGCCGGCTGGTTTACGACCATTCCTCTGAAATCGACTGCTACGTCCCTGCAGCTGGAAATCAATGCCGAAGGTTT
This sequence comes from Acidobacteriota bacterium, assembly GCA_965218775.1. GTDB lineage: Bacteria > Acidobacteriota > UBA6911 > RPQK01 > JAJDTT01 > CAUZIZ01. Next base: position 153,761 of record CBDCLS010000005.1, read on the forward strand.
GAGCCAGGGCGAGGGCCGCGTCCTGGTGGAGCTTCTAGAAAACGGCAAGGTCGTGGCTCGAAGCAACGCTGTGATCGGTGACGGGGTGGAGGTGCCAGTGCTCTGGCCCAACGAAGGTCAGAAACTCAACTTGTCCACCGGAGCGGAGTCCCTCCAGCTGCAATTCCGGCTGGAGGGTCAGGCTCAGCTCTATGGCTTTACCTTCAAGTGAACAACGCTTCCTTGTTACCTGTCAGTCCCACTCCCAGCCGTGCTGGCCTCACTCGAGGAAGAAACTTCCCGAGCCATGAAAGCCTGAAGCGCGAGCGAGGGGTTGGGGATCTGCGGGATGCGTTGCCAAAAGGGCATTCGACCACCCCCTCGCTCGCGCTTCAGGCTTCCATAATTCTCTCATTAACCGGTGACCAGGACGTGCGAGGTTCCAAATGAAGTTTCAGCTTGGTTGACTAGTTGGTTATCGGTGATGGCTCCGGACTTGATATACTCGCACCCGCAATGAAAGTCCTGGTAACCGGCGGGTCGGGCAACATCGGGCTCTACGTGTTGCACCGTCTCCGGAGCCATCACGACCTCACGGTGATCGACAGGAATCCGCCGGCTGGTTTTCCCGACCTGGGCTTTGTCGACGTCGACCTGATGGACGCTCCACGCGTCCGGCAGACGGTGCGCGGGTTCGATGCGGTGGTCCACTTGGCGGCCATTCCAAACCCGTTTGCCGATCCGGCGGACAGGGTGTTCGCGGTCAACACATCCGCGACTTTCAATTTGCTGGAAGCCATTCGGGAGAACCACATACGCCGGGTCGTATACTGCGGGAGTGAGTCGGAGTCAGGATTCGGAATTCACAACGTAGAGTATCGTCCACTCTATTTCCCTGTCGACGAGGAACATCCGTGCTGGCCGCACGAGTCGTACAGTTTGAGCAAGTACCTGAGCGAGATCCTGTGCCGCGAGTACAGCCGGGCGTACCGCATCCAGTGCGTGGCCCTACGCTACGCCTGCGTCTGGCTCGACGTCATCCGGGATACGATCGACGAAATCGTGCAGGGCGATGTCCTCGACACCGATCCCAAGAACTGGTTCGGTGCGTACATCTTTCCCGAGGACGTAGCGCAAGCGGTCGAGCTTGCCCTCGATTATCGGCTGCCGGATGAGACGTTTCCGTTCGATATCTTCTACCTCACGGCGGCAGACACGAACGTCAAGGCCGACTCCGTCTCGTTCATCCGGAAACTGTTCCCCGACGACCCTCCCTGCATCAAGAAACCGGAGTATTTCGAAGTGAACCCACACGCTTCTCTCTTCGACACGACGAAGGCCCGGGAGTTATTGGGGTTTCGCCCCGAGTTCACCTGGCGGGATGTGGACAGTCCGCGGCGCGTGCGCATCAGTGGCTAGTACCATGTCACACATGTAGTGTCGGGTTTGCAGATGGGGCTTGCGAGGCGAGATCAAGGCGGGAGGAGGAAGACGATGCTTGGTCATCTTCGACGACGACCAACGCAGAGATCGTCCGCAACCCCCGTCTGCCCTGCGGGTGGCGACGGGACGGGCCGATGGCTTTGTCTCTCCTCCTCCACGATGAAAAACATCGCGTCGTCGTCGTTTCGCGCCCTCGACGCCGTCGCGTTCGCCACAAACACGTCACTACATGTGTGACATGGTACTAGCTTTGCTGTATGGGCGACGGCTTTGTCAGTTTGAAGGTTGAGAAGGACTCTGGTGCCGGTGCTCTGGCCTTACGGGGTGAGGTCGGTCCTTGGTAGAGACGTCAGTGCGGTGTTTCAGCAGGGCCTCCAAGGTCGCGGCTTGCCCTCGAGAAGCTGCAATTTCCAGGGCCGTCTTTCCCTCGCTGTCTTTCGATTGCGCGTTGGCGCCTTTGGCGAGCAGAGTTTCAATTGCAGAAGCGTGTCCGTTCCAGGCCGCGTGCATGAGGGCGGTCCGACCCTTGTCATCTCTGGCGTTCACATCGGCGCCGTGTGCAAGCAAGGCCTCCACGATGGTCGCGAAGCCTTGAAAGGCGGCAAACCCCAAAGCCGTTTGACCGCTGATGTTTTTCGAGTTCACGTCGGCAGCATCTGCCAGCAGTAGCTCCACGATCTTTGAGCGCCCGCGGAAGGCCGCAAATCCCAGCGCCGTTTGGCCATCGTTGTGCCTTGCGTTCACGTCCGCCCCTGCCGCCAGCAAGACTTTCACAATGCCTGGGTCATCTTCGCTGACTGCAAGCCCCAGGGGCGTCCAGCCATCGCTGCTTCTCGCGTTGGCGTCGGCGCCCTTGGCCAGAAGCATTTCGACGATGGAAGCATGGGCATGGAGGGCCCCGTACATCAGGGGAGTACGACCCTCGCTGTCTTCTGCGTTCGGATCGGCACCCCTGGAGAGTAAGGCTTCTACGGTAGCGGCGTTCCCTTCCAATGCTGCGTGAGCGAGGAGGGTCCGGCCCTCTCCGTCTCGAGCATCCACGTCGGACCCGACGCCCAACAGGACCTCTACGACGGAGGTGTGATCGTTCCACACTGCGAAATCGACCGCAGTCAGACCATTGTCGTCCTTGGACTTGATCTCCGCCCCCTTGGCAAGCAGGGCCTCTGCGGTTTCGGCATGACCCCGCCATGCTGCATGCATCAGTGCCGTCCGTCGGTTCTGGTCTCCTACGTTGATCCCCGCACCATGCTCGAGCAAGGCCTCCACAGTGGGCGTAAGACCCTGGTAGGCGGCCGCGTGCAAAGGGGTTGCTCCCTCCTCATCTTTCAGGTTCGGGTCTGCTCCTTCGGCCAGCAGAAGTCGCACCATGTCGGTCCTCCCTTCCGAAGCGGTGTGCATCAGAACGGTCCGGCCCTCTTGGTCTCGAGCATTCACGTTGGCGCCGCCCTCGATCAAGGCTCTCACGGTGGCTGGCTGACCCTTGTAGAGGGCAACTTGCAGGGCAGTCCAGCCATCTGCGCTGCTAGCCTCAGCATCGGCACCCTTGCCCAGCAGGGCTTCTACGATAGCGGTGTCTCCTTGAGACGCTGCCCTCATCAAGACCGTCCAGCCCATCTTGTCTCGTAGATTGGGATCGGCGCCTCGATCCAACAGGGCCTCTACAACAGACGGTTCGCTACCCAACACTCCCCATATCAAGGCACTATGGCCGCTATCGTCTGGTGTGTTGACAGCGGCTCCTTGATCCAACAAAACTTGCACGACAGCGTTGTGACCTGTACCCGAGGCAATCATCAGGGCCGACGCACCGTCCCTGTTCTTGGCCTCGAAGTCGGCTCCTCTGGCCAGCAAGACCTTCACCGTGTCGGTGTGTCCTCTCAGTGTGGCATGCATCAAGGCGGTCAGGCCGTCCGAATCCCTTTCATTGACGTCGGCTCCTTCATCCAACAACGATTCGACGAGGCGAGTCTGGCCTTGGAATGCCGCAGCTATCAGGGGAGAATTCGCAGGCTGTGCCAGAGTTGGAAGGGGGCAGGCGAGGAGAAGCAGGCTGCTGATTGCCATGAGGGGGGGTGTTCCTCTGCGACTCCAACCTTCAGAAAACGGTGACATTCTTCCTTCCTGCCACACCGTCAGACCAGTCAGGTCCCGACACGGAGGGACGCTTTTTGGTTCGGCTCATTTGGACTTGTAATAGAAGCGATCGAACTCTTCCCGAGGCAGGACGTTGCTTCTTGGAGAGTCGTTGAATTCTACCTCAGGCAGATCTGGTTTTTCCCTGGAGCGACCCTTGAAGGAGGATGAGTTGTCTGCCTACAGCTCAAGCTTGCCATCATAGACCATGTCTTTCAACTGTGTACTAAGGGTGGATCATAAGAGCAGTTTACCCCAGGATCATCGAGCTCGTAAAGAACGGAAGCCCTGGAGAGGACCGTGCGCCGGCAGTGTGGCCCAAAGAGGATCCGGCCTTCAACCACGCATCACGCCCCTTTCCCCGCCGCCTCTTCGGGGGACTGAGGCCTCCCCGCCGCGTCCCCTCCTACCCACCGGTAGGGCTTGGGATAGAGAGCCAGGGAGCGGTCTTCCAGCGGCAACCTCACCGGCTGGTTGCCCAACTGGGCGGAGAGCTTGGAGGCGATGGCGATCTCCAGAGCCTGCCTGAGGTCGTGGCCGGAGACCCACAGCTTGCTGCCGGTTGCCACCGCATCGATGAAGCTCCGAATGGAGCTCACCAGGTAGTCATCCGAATCCTGCAGTCCCGGTGTCTTTTTCAGAACATCGTTCCAGGGAAAGGGGGGGAAGTGGGGGTCGATCTGCCTGCGGGCGCCCTTCTCATCGGTGCCCCGAAAGATCTGTGGCGCCGCCCAGTCCCAGCGTACCAGCGCCTCTTCGGTCCAGACATCGATCCCCCGATAAGGGGTCTCGGCCGAAAAGACCTGGACCTCGAGGCCCGAGCTCATGCGAAAGTGACCGTTGATATTCAAGCCGTGATCCGATTCCTGTTCGAGGGCCTCCGGCGGACTTCCCCAGGCCGTCACCTCTTCCACTTCCGCCCCCGTGAAGAGCCGCAGCACGCACAGGTGCTGGCAGCCGCCGCCAGAGATTTCCCCGCTGAACCGATGGACGGCGGCCCCGACCAGCTTGCCATAGTCTCCGGCGCGTAGGCGGCGCGCGGCCTGCTGCACGGTCCACTTGGCGCTCTGCAGGTTGCCTCCGGCGAAAACAATCCCTCGCTCCGAGCAGGCTTCGACCATGGCATCGGCATCCGAGAGGCGGGCGGCGATCGGCTTTTCCGTGGACACCCCTTTGACCCCCGCCTCCGCACACGCGATGACGGCCTCCTTCATGAACTTGGTGGGAGTCACAACTACCGCCAAGTCGGGAATGATCTCGCGCAGCATACCGTGAACATCTTTGTAGAGAGCCCCAACGCCAAAGCGCTTGCCGACGATCGGCCGCCGCTCGTCATTCCATTCCGCGATGGCGACGAGATCGGTATCCGGAAGCGTCCGGTAGACCTCCGCGAAGTGCTGCCCCATACGGCCGCAGCCGATGATGGCGACGCGGAGTTTCTTCCCGGGGTTTGCTGACGGTGCAAGACCCGAGCCGAGTGAGCTCAGACTAGCCGTGGTCGCCGTCGCGGCGGCCGCTTTCTTCAAGAATCTTCGCCTGTTCACTATCTGCTCCTTTCCCGAAAAAACCTCGGTCGGGCTAGATTGGTCTGTTCACCATCTCGTTGAATATGGGCCCGGCATAGGGATTTTCCTCCGCAACCGCCTCGTTCAACTCGATGCCGAGGCCCGGCCTGTCGGGAGGTATGATGTAGCCGTCCTCCCATTGGATGGGTTCCTTGACGATATCCGCGTGGAAGCCACCGAATGTTTCGATACTTTCCTGGATCAGGAAGTTGGGGCTGCAGGTGGCAAGCTGTATATTGGCGGCCGCTTCTATGGGCCCACAGTAGAGGTGCGGGGCAATCTGGGCGTAGTGTGTCTCCGCCATGCCGGCGATCTTCTTCGCCTCCAGGATCCCTCCGACTCGCCCCAGCGCCGGCTGGAGAATGGCAGCCGCCTGCTTTTGAAGCAACTCGACGAACTCATACTTGGTGGTGAGACGCTCACCCGAGGCGACTGGAATGCTCGTAGATCGGGCAACCCGGGCCATCTCTTCCCGATTCTCGGGTGGCACTGGCTCCTCAAACCAGAGCGGGTCAAATGGCTCCAGCCTCCTGGCCAGGCGGATTGCACTTGAAGTGGTCATCTGACCGTGCGTTCCTATCAGCAAATCACACCGGTTGCCGACGGCCTTACGCATGTTTCTGACGACAAGCTCGGCATTCTCGAGTGCCTCCAGTGAAAGCTGCCTGGGGTCAAAGGCAGACATGGGCATCACTGGGTCAAATTTCACGGCTGTGAAGCCCTGCTCAACATACTGGAGTGCCCTTTTCGGAGCCAGGTCGGGATCACCAAAGACATCGGCCACCGCCACGGCATCTCGGTTTTCACCGTTTGCCGACGAGTCATCACTTGCCGGATAGAGATAGGTGTAAGAACGAAGCTTTTCGTGCACTTGCCCGCCCAGGAGGTTGTAGACCGGCTGGTTGAGAGCCTTGCCGACGATGTCCCAACATGCCATCTCAATGCCGCTGAGCACACCCAACAGGGTCAGGTCAGGGTGTTGGGTATAGCCACTCGAATAGATGATCCGCCAGAGCCGTTCGATCTTGAAGGGCTCCCAGCCAATGACGTACCGCTCCACGATGTCGTCAATCAGCTGCGTGACCTTGTGTGGGCGAAACGGTACCGCGTAGACTTCGCCGAAGCCTTCAATGTTGTCATCCGTAGTCAACTTCAAGAAAACGAAGTAGGTCCCCCCGTGGTAGGGAGGCGGGTTCGCCACCACGTAGGTCTTCAGATCAGCTATTCTCATCGCCAGCGCTCCTCCTGGGACCTTTTCTCCTGCTCAGGCTTTGGCCAGTTTGCAGGACAGTGTACAAGGACTGCCTTGGGAAGATCGTCGCCTGGGCAGGATTCCCATAGCATACCTTAGTACACTGGAACACTGCTGTCCGGTTAAAGCATCTAGATATCGTTTCAACATGCTTATAATCATTGATTGAGAAGGAAAACAAGCTGGAATCGATTTCCGCTGAGACTTCCGCTGTCTTCCCTCTCGTGTGGGATCGGATCGACTTTGGGATCGAGGGAGGGGAAATGGGTTTGATCAACATCAAGCGAGGTCAATCCCAACGGGATTGCGTCTTCCAGCCCAGGGTTTCCGAACCCTGGGTAATAGGATTGCCTCTTTAGAATCAACCCTCCTATGAGACCGCTTTTGTCAAGCACTAAATTTTTCAGGCTCGATCCGGGCACACTTCTCCTTTCCTCCCGAGGGAGTCCATAAGCGCGGTTGTCGGAATCGGCTCAGAGCTATCATCGCGTCGGCCGTTGGGTGATTCTTCCGTCCTCCCCGCTGGGGAGAAGACCACCTCCTATTCGTGTCGGTCTCTCGGAGCGACACGCGATACTGTTTACGTCCAGTAGGACGACTGTTGCCAACGGTTGCCTTTCAGCGACCCCCTCTGTAAGACGGTGGTCGGTGCCACCCGGGTTGTTCAACGGGCCGCCGAAAACCGGCGAACGATCGTAGCCCGGATTTCTCAAAGACAAGAAAAAGCAGTCAGCTCTATGTGATATAAAGTCTTTGTTATCAGATACTTAATAATCACAAGGAGCTGACTACTATGACCACAGAGTGTATCGCTTCCAAGCTGGAGTTTCAAGAGCTAGAAGGGCGCCGAGTCGAGGCAGAATTCAATGGGGGGCAGATCACCTCAGACTCCGGGGGGTTGCTGTTACGGGAGGTGGAGAGCCGCTATGGGTTCATTAGCCCGGATTTCTCAAAGACAAGAAAAAGCAGTCAGCTCTATGTGATATAAAGTCTTTGTTATCAGATACTTAATAATCACAAGGAGCTGACTACTATGACCACAGAGTGTATCGCTTCCAAGCTGGAGTTTCAAGAGCTAGAAGGGCGCCGAGTCGAGGCAGAATTCAATGGGGGGCAGATCACCTCAGACTCCGGGGGGTTGCTGTTACGGGAGGTGGAGAGCCGCTATGGGTTCGAGGGTGTCGTAAAAGTTCACGTGGCGACCGGGAGTAAGTGGGGCGACACTTTGTCGTGCGGCTATGCCGAAAAACACAAGGAGAGGCGCTGCAGACGCTGGAAAAGGCCGATCGGCGCATGTAGGAGCCTCCAAAAAGCGCTAAATAGGACGGACGGGGTCAGGGCAATCAGCCGTCGGAGGTTGTGGGCGCTGGCATGAAGGGCAAACTCCAGACCGACATTCTTCAACCCTCTCCGCTTGAACCGATGTAATCCTTGGATCCCTTTCAGTTCGCTGAAGACGGGCTCCACCATCTGTTTGCGCTGACGATAGGCCTCTTGAGCCCGGGGCTGGCGCATCACTTCCCGCTCCGCATCCTTGATCTCCTCATCCTCATAGCGTTTGACCGTTCGACCTTTCCGACTGCTGGTGCACTGGCTCCTCAACCCGCAACTCTCACAGGGGGCTCCTCCGTAGCGCACATACCGCTTGCCCCCATCGCTGCCCTTTTGGACCGGGTGCAGTTTCTGTCCCGCCGGACAGTGATAACGATCTTCCCACTCCTCGTAGCGAAAGGCCGCTTTAGCCAAGCACTTCGTCGACTTCTTCTCCCAACCCACTCGGGGGCTCGATCCCTCAGGACAAAGCACATCCTCCACCCCTTCTTCTAGGGCCGTCTCCAGCGCTTGCCCCGAGAAAAACCCCGCATCCATCAACAGTTGTTGGATCGCTCCACCCACCCGCTTGCCTTGCTGCAACAGCGCTTGCAGCACCCCCGTCTCCGAGGAGGGATCCACCGCCTGGGCCACTATAATGCGATCCTGGTTGGCCAAGACCACCCCCTTGTAGCTGGCGGCCTTCGCTTTGTTCTTCAGGGGCTGGATCACCGCCTCCGGTTCACTCGGACTCACGGCCGTATGCTCCGTGCTCTTGCGTTGCGCCTGCCGCGCCGCCACCCGCTCGCGTACCGCTTGCGCCACTTCCTCCGCTTGCTTGGCCTGACGCGCCAATTGCTCGTTCTTCGGATCCGCTTCTGCCCGACGACGCTTTTCCGCCGCGGCCGCTTCGGCCGCCTCCTTCTTCACCCGTCGGTAACGCGAGGCCGCCGCCTGTACCACCGTGCCGTCGGCCGCCAAACTCACGCCCTCCTTCTTCCCCTTGTCCTTGTCCTTCCCAGTCCTTTTCAACACTTCCTGGGTCAGCTCCACAAAGAACTCTTCCCTCAGCCTCTCCCCGTGTTCATTGATAAAGCGGCCGATGACCGAGTGATCCGGCGTGATCCCCCCCGTGAACCACCAGCAACGGGTATCCACCCGGGCCAGGGTTTCCAGCTGACGCAGCGATCCCTTGCCCTCCAGAATCCCGAACAGAATCAATCCCACCAGCGCTGCCGGATGGTACGGCCGTCTCCCTCCCCCTCGGTACTTCGCTTCAAAGGCCTCCCACGACAAACTCCGGATCACCTCCCGAGCCACAAAGACCCACGTCTGCGACATCTTCACCAGAAACTCTGCAAGACTCTCATCGCCGATCAAGATCCCCCGCGGGGAGGGATCTTCGAATTGTTTCGCCCCGGGCCGCTTCCTTTTCCGGCGCTTCCCCTGGCCTTCCTTCTCATTCATCCCTCGAAAGAGCCCCCATTGGCCGCTCGAATCGATCTTGACCACCGGTCGTTTAATTGCTTGCTCCATCCCCCCTATTTTCGCAGCCTACTCCGACTCTTCTTTGCTAGCCTGGGAGGATTCTTAGTACTGATTTGAAACGGGTCTTTTACGACACCCTCGGTTCATTAGCGGCTTGGCCGCCTGCTTTGGGGACCGGCGCGATCCTCGCTTCACCGAGTTCAGTGTGGAGGAACTGGTGGGGCAGCGGATTTACGGACTGGCCCTAGGCTATGAGGATGTCAACGATCATGAGGAGCTCCGGGCAGATCCGCTGATGGCGGTGTTGGTCGGCAAGGAAGATCCCTTGGGGAGGGATCGGCGAGCGGAAGCGGATCGAGGCAAGGCGTGTGCGGGCAAGAGCACCCTCAATCGTTTGGAGTTGTCCTCGGTGACGCAGGATAAATATCGCAAGACGCCGGTGGATGAAGCCGCGGTCGAAGCGTTTTTGGTGGAGCAGTTCATTCGGGTGCGAGGCGGGAAACCGAAGGAGTTGGTCTTGGACCTGGATGCGACGGATGATCCGCTGCACGGAGAACAGGAGGGTCGTTTCTACCATGGCTACTACCGGTGTTACTGCTACCTGCCGCTGTATGTGTTTTGCGAGGGGTATGTGCTGGGGGCCAAGCTGCGGGTGTCGAACCTGGATGGCTCCGAAGGAGCGGTCCAGGAGATGGAGCGGATGGTGGGACAACTGCGGGCGAAGTGGCCGAAGGTCCGCATTACTCTGCGGGCGGACAGCAGCTTTGCCCGCGAGGCGTTGATGAAATGGTGTGAGGAGCATCGAGTGGATTACGTCTTCGGTCTGGCCCGCAATCAGCGCTTAGAGGGGGCCCTGGAGTCCGAGTTGGAACAGGCCCAGGCACTGCAACAAGCCAACGGCAGCAGCGCCCGAGTCTACAAGGACTTTCGTTACCAGACGCGCAAAAGCTGGAGTCAAGAGCGGCGAGTGGTGGGCAAGGCCGAGTACACGGGTAAGGGATCCAATCCCCGCTTTGTCGTCACCTCGCTGGGAGCGAAGCGGTGGCCCGCCCAAAAGCTGTACGAGGAGCTGTACTGCGCGCGAGGGGAAGCGGAGAATCGGATTAAGGAGCAGCAGCTAGAGCTGTTTGCCGATCGGACCTCGACGCACCGCATGAAGAGCAATCAGCTGCGCCTGTGGTTTTCCTCGGTGGCTTACAATCTGCTGCACACGCTCAGGTGTGTCGCTTTGAAGGGGACCCAGTGGGCGAAGGCGCAATGCCAGACGATTCGCCTCAAACTGTTGAAGATAGGAGGCCAGATTCGGGTCAGTGTCCGACGGGTGAGCTTGTCGCTGAGCGAGGGTTATCCTTACCAAACACTCTACGCCCAAACCTTGGCCCAGCTTCAACAGCTCGGCTGAGCGGAGGCAAACCGGAAATCCCAACCATCTGCAACTGAGGCGGCTGAGGTGTGTCTGAAAAACCGGTTTTCCGCCTTCAACATAGGTGTCACCAAGCTCTCGCACTCTACAGTGCCCTCAACTGAGACTTCGGCTCAAACCAGAGTCGAAAAATCGACTAAAATCAGCCTTTCTGCTTTCACTATGAGAAATCCGGGTTAGCGGCTTGGCCGCCTGCTTTGGGGACCGGCGCGATCCTCGCTTCACCGAGTTCAGTGTGGAGGAACTGGTGGGGCAGCGGATTTACGGACTGGCCCTAGGCTATGAGGATGTCAACGATCATGAGGAGCTCCGGGCAGATCCGCTGATGGCGGTGTTGGTCGGCAAGGAAGATCCCTTGGGGAGGGATCGGCGAGCGGAAGCGGATCGAGGCAAGGCGTGTGCGGGCAAGAGCACCCTCAATCGTTTGGAGTTGTCCTCGGTGACGCAGGATAAATATCGCAAGACGCCGGTGGATGAAGCCGCGGTCGAAGCGTTTTTGGTGGAGCAGTTCATTCGGGTGCGAGGCGGGAAACCGAAGGAGTTGGTCTTGGACCTGGATGCGACGGATGATCCGCTGCACGGAGAACAGGAGGGTCGTTTCTACCATGGCTACTACCGGTGTTACTGCTACCTGCCGCTGTATGTGTTTTGCGAGGGGTATGTGCTGGGGGCCAAGCTGCGGGTGTCGAACCTGGATGGCTCCGAAGGAGCGGTCCAGGAGATGGAGCGGATGGTGGGACAACTGCGGGCGAAGTGGCCGAAGGTCCGCATTACTCTGCGGGCGGACAGCAGCTTTGCCCGCGAGGCGTTGATGAAATGGTGTGAGGAGCATCGAGTGGATTACGTCTTCGGTCTGGCCCGCAATCAGCGCTTAGAGGGGGCCCTGGAGTCCGAGTTGGAACAGGCCCAGGCACTGCAACAAGCCAACGGCAGCAGCGCCCGAGTCTACAAGGACTTTCGTTACCAGACGCGCAAAAGCTGGAGTCAAGAGCGGCGAGTGGTGGGCAAGGCCGAGTACACGGGTAAGGGATCCAATCCCCGCTTTGTCGTCACCTCGCTGGGAGCGAAGCGGTGGCCCGCCCAAAAGCTGTACGAGGAGCTGTACTGCGCGCGAGGGGAAGCGGAGAATCGGATTAAGGAGCAGCAGCTAGAGCTGTTTGCCGATCGGACCTCGACGCACCGCATGAAGAGCAATCAGCTGCGCCTGTGGTTTTCCTCGGTGGCTTACAATCTGCTGCACACGCTCAGGTGTGTCGCTTTGAAGGGGACCCAGTGGGCGAAGGCGCAATGCCAGACGATTCGCCTCAAACTGTTGAAGATAGGAGGCCAGATTCGGGTCAGTGTCCGACGGGTGAGCTTGTCGCTGAGCGAGGGTTATCCTTACCAAACACTCTACGCCCAAACCTTGGCCCAGCTTCAACAGCTCGGCTGAGCGGAGGCAAACCGGAAATCCCAACCATCTGCAACTGAGGCGGCTGAGGTGTGTCTGAAAAACCGGTTTTCCGCCTTCAACATAGGTGTCACCAAGCTCTCGCACTCTACAGTGCCCTCAACTGAGACTTCGGCTCAAACCAGAGTCGAAAAATCGACTAAAATCAGCCTTTCTGCTTTCACTATGAGAAATCCGGGGTAGCGGTGAATCGGTTCGGTTTGCCTCCTTCCTTTTGCTGGACGGTCCAGGATGTGATCGACCTAGAACCGCAGGTCCGTCTTCAAAACCGCTCCCGGCGGAATCACTCCATATTGGCGGTAGCGCCAGAGCTGAATCAGCAGCCGTCTGGTCAGCGCCACGATGCCCACCTTTCGAGCGCGGACGCCGCCCGCGGCGAAGCGTCGGACAAACCACTGAGTGAGCTCACTCTGGGGCTGGTAGCGAACCCACATCCAACCCAGTTCCACGGCGACCGAACGCACCCAGCAGATCCCGGACTTACTGATACCCTGTTCGCGACTGACGTCCCCGCTTTGGTAGGGAGAGGGCACCAATCCCACCAGGGCTCCCAGCGATTTGGGGGTTTGGATCTGCCGCCAAGCGAAGAGCTCATGTTCGAGAATCCAGGAGCTCTGTAAGCCCACCGCCTTGAGCCGCATCAGATGGCGAACCCCGCGGATGCTCTCCCGCTCGCTGTGGCGAAGCCACTGCCGCCGCTGAATCTCGATCTGATCGATTTCCCCCTCGACGTAGTCCAACTGTCGAGACGATTCTGCGAGTCGTTTGCGTAGGCCCTCGCGCAGCGGTTGCTGCTGCCAATCGCGCAGCTCCTGCAGCTGCTCCCGCAAGCCCCGACTGATCTGGGGCAGACGGATCCCCTGGGTGGCGAGCAGCCCTCGGATTCGGTTGACGACCCGAGTCCGAGCGTTCTTGAGCCCTTTGAGGCTGCGATGCAGATGGCGGTCATCTTCCTGTTCGGGGGTGGGAACCCGCAAACTCGAGAAGACCTTCTCCTCCCCCAGGTGGTAACGCACCAGCAGACGCAAGAGTTGGCCCACGTCGATGCCGTCGCTCTTGGCCCGCCGGGCCCGGCGCGGAACTTCGATCGAGGACGAGTCGATGATTTGATTCTCCACCCCCTGGCACTGCAGCCACCGGTGCACCCAGAAACCGTCCCGGCCCGCTTCGTAACAGCTGCGGACCGCCGTCTCGGCGGCCAGACCGAATCGGCCTTTGGCCGCCTCCAAGGCGGCTTTCAAGGCCTGCTCGTCGCCCGCGTTGATACTTCGCCGATAGGGCTTTTCTCGGAGGCTGGGGGCGAAGGCCAACAGCCATTTCTCAGCCGACAGCTCCAGGGCCAGGTGCAAGTGCACCGCCTCGGGGTTATACTCGGGCACAGGGTTTGCTTTGGTCATGTCTGCGTCTCCTTTTCACAATTACGGGTTGATGAAAACTTAACAGGACGAAGCTTAACCAAAGCGGACCCCTTTCGTCTTCCTAGTCTGTTGCCTCACGCTACCCCCGTGTGGATCGCTAGATCCAGACTAGGGCTTGGTCTTCATGAACCCCCGCTTTAAGAGGAGACGGAGGATGGCTGTCACCCGCAGGGGCGTAACGCAGTGGAGCAGTCCGCAGGACTTGACTGCCGTCCTTCGTCTCCTCTATCTGCCTCGCTCAAGACCAAGCCCGGCCTCGACCGCCTCCTACATAGTATCTGTAGGGGTTGCGGCCCTCCGTGAGCCCATTGAAAAGTAATGCTTCTAGATAGATCCTGCCACAACTCCTTCAGAGTTGGATCCTCGGGGGGCGTCTGTTCCCCAGGGTTCGGAAACCCTGGGCTAGACGCCGGAATCCCTTCAGGATTCACCGACTTCCTGGGCACCGAAGCCAGGTCCAAAGTGATGCTAAAGACATACGGAAACCCTGGGATGAAATACGGAATCCCTTCAGGATTCACCTCCTTCGTATGCCCTCAGGGCGCCATCACTCCAGAAGTTGACGCCAATTTTCAAAATCACCCCGTTCGAGAAACTCCTGATTCTTCAACCACTTAGGCATTGGGACTTGCAAGGCCAAGTAGGTCACATCGCTAACCACTTGATATCATTTGACTTTTAACCGGACAGTAGTGACCGCATTTCATAGGATTTGAAGAAGCCTTTTATGTGAAGGCTTTTCCGTCGGATACTCGTCCAGCAGGTCCACGAACAGATAGGAGACAACTCATGCCGCCTGTCCGGTCTGGGGGATCCGATGGACTCTCAGGCGATAGTCTTTCTGCCGGCCACTCAAGGTGTTGCAGCCACTCCAAAGGGCTGCTATACTGCGCTAGTTTCCTAATAAGTTGAACACGAAGGAATTCTTACGGCTTACTCTACCTTTACCCAGTCTCACGATCCTGGTGATTCTGACCGGGATCACAACTTTTTCGACCGCTGCCGAGATGATTTCGATGACGATGCTCTTCGTGTTGCCGAAGAGTGAGTACGTCACCACACAGGACCGCTATCACCGATGAAAGTGAAAATTCCTGCCCTGACGGTTGCACTGATCCTTTCTCTCGCACCGAAGGCGCTGGAGGCGGAAGAGACCATCGACATCGGTTCCCGGCGCGAGCTGTTCGTCGACTCTCTCCTGATCGCCAGGCTGGAGGGTGCTCGGCTCCAGCTCCAGGAGCCGGTGCCGGCCGGGGTGGCCATCCGCTACGACCAGCCCTGGGAGGATGCCCTCGCCTTCTATAGCACCGTGATCCAGGATGGCGATGTCTACCGTCTCTACTATCGTGGCCGCTATCGCAAGCCCTACACCACCTGCTATGCCGAGAGCCGGGACGGGATCCACTGGACCAAACCGAAGCTTGGGATTGTCGACTTCGACGGCTCCAGGGAAAACAACGTCATCCTGCCCACGGCCAAGCAGTTTTGCCCTTTCATTGACAATCGACCCGGCGTTCCACCTTCCCAACGGTACAAAGCCAACTCCCGGGGCTCCAAGTCTCCGGCTGCGCTGGTCGGTTACGTTTCGAGCGACGCCATCCACTGGCAGCAGATACGCGAGGAGCCCCTCGTGCCCAAGGTCCTGATCAACAATTTCGACTCCCAGAACGTCATGTTTTGGTCGGAAGTGGAGAAGCTCTATGTGCTCTATGCTCGGCACATGGAAGGGGGACGTCGAGCCACCGCCCGGGCCACCTCCAAGGACTTTCTGGATTGGACCGAGCAGACCCTGATGACCTACAGCGACACAGGAACCACCACCCCCTCGGCCAATCTCTACACCAGCCAGACCCAGCCCTACTTTCGGGCTCCCCACATCTACGTCTCCATGCCAGGCCGCATCTGGTTTGCCGACGAGCGCCACGTCCAGCGCGAGGACGACAGAGAGAGGGCGCGCCGGGAGATGGAGCGGGTCACGCCCCGGCTCCGCGAATTTGTCCAGAAGAACGTGGACTCGGGAGGCGGAGGAGTGGGAGACCGCTCCGACGGCGTCCTTTTGACGAGTCGAGCCGGTTCGACTCGCTGGGACTTCACTTTCAGGGAGAGTTTCGTACGTCCGGGAATCGGTCTCAACAACTGGACAACGCGCAACAACTACCCGGCTTGCGGCGTGGTCCAGACCGGTCCCGGAGAGATGTCCTTCTACGTGCACCGAGACTACGCTCAGAAGACGGCTCATCTAGAGCGGATGAAGCTCCGCCTGGACGGCTTTGCCTCCCTTCACGCCTCCTAC
Source organism: Acidobacteriota bacterium (assembly GCA_965218775.1). Lineage (GTDB taxonomy): Bacteria > Acidobacteriota > UBA6911 > RPQK01 > JAJDTT01 > CAUZIZ01. The sequence goes on from CBDCLS010000005.1 coordinate 169,519, forward strand.
GACGGGGGTGAGATGGTGACCCACCCCCTAACTTTTTCGGGGGATGAGCTGGAGCTGAACTACTCGGCCAGCGCCGCGGGGAGCATTCGGGTAGAGATCCAGGACGTCTCGGGCCGGCCGCTCCCCGGATTCTCACTGTCTGAGTGCCCAGAGATCATTGGCGACGAGATCCAGAGAATCGTTTCCTGGGAGCAGGGATCCGAGGTGGGCGGCCTGGCCGGACAGGCCGTCAGGCTCCGGTTCGCCCTGAAGGACGCGGATCTCTTCTCGATCCGTTTCCGGTAGGGTCATGGTCAAGAAAACCAGCGAGGTCAATCCCAGGGGGATTGCGGCTTCCTGCCCAGTGGGGCCACCAGCTGGCACTGAAATCATTCAGGAAGAAACTTCTCCTCACTTCAGGGTTTTCGGCTACCCCTATAAGGGGTTATTGCGGGTAGCCCAACTATAAGGGTAGGCGATGCGGAGCGAGCTACCCTGGGTCTAGAGACCCGTATCTGTTTAGCGCCTTTTTCCCACCCTTGCCTTTGCCCGTGCCCGTGCCTTTGCCCTGACTTCGGCTCTCCTTGGTTGCATCAAGGCCCGTGGCCAAGCCAGGCCGATTGAGTCGACAGTGCGTTCTTTGATCTTGCTGTCAGCAACTACGAGGGTTTCAGGACAAAAAGGCGCGAACGAACAGGGGCACGGGCGAAGGCAAGGGCACAGGCAAAGGCAAGGGCACGGGTAGGAGGAGAACTCAACACAGACAAACGTTCTCGGCGGTATGAGGTGGCTCGCTACTTATAGTTAAGTTAGCCATTGGCGCTTGCGTATTTATGTTCCACTGTTAGGCTGAAGGTCCGGGCCCGCGCCCGGCCTCGCCGAATCCTGTTTTGTGATGCAGCCATCTTGTCTGCCTTGGGCAGGGTCCAAACATCCTGTTGATCTGGATTCACTCCAGGCGTTCCCGATGGGGTTTTCCCAGACGGTACTGGGCCAGCCTCTCCCGGATCTCCCCCGCCAGAGGATTCCCCTGGCGGCTGGAGGCCAGCCGCAGAGCGGCGGAGGCCGTCTGGGCGGCCCGGCCGAACTGTCCTGCCGAGGCGTAGGCAGCTGCCAAGGCGTCCAGGGTCCCGGGGTCCCGGCTCCGGGTCAGCCGGGCTGCCCGGGTGGCCAGGCGAATCGCCTCCCGGGCGTCGCGGACTCCTGAATCGGGATGAGTCGCCAGGACCCAGGCCAGAGCGGTCAGCGGGGCCGGCCACTCCGGTCTGCTCCCCACCGCCTGCCGCAGGTGAACCAGAGCCTGCGTGAACTTGGACGCCCTGATCAGGGCCAGCCCAAGGTTGCCCTGGATCTCGGGGGACTCGGGTTCCAGAGTCAGGGCCTGGCGCAAGTGGCCCAGGGCCTCGTCAATCTTGCCCTGCCTGACCAGGATGTTTCCCAGATTACTGTGGGCATCCGCACTCCTGGAATCTCTGCCGAGGGCCTCCCGAAAGTTCTCAGTGGCCTCTAGGAGCCGGCCTTGGGCCGCCAGGGCGCTGCCCAGGTTGTTGTAAAGCTCGATCTGGAGCTCCACCGAGCCGGGCCCGATTTCCAGGGCCCGGCGCAAGTGGACGGCAGCCTCCTGGAAACCGCCTCTCTCCAGCAGTGCGGTTCCCAGATTCCGGTGCGTCTCGGCCGAATCGGACCCGTGGCGGAGGGCCTTCCGGAAATGCTCGATCGCCTTCCGAGGCCGGCCCAGGGTCTGGAGCGCCACTCCCAGATTGTTGTGGGACTTCACGTGCTCCGGCTCCAGCTCGATGGCCTTCCGGTAATAGGCCACGGCGTCCTCCGTCCGGTTCATCCGGTGGAGGGCGTTTCCCAGGTTGAAGTAACCGGACCAGAAGCCGGGACTGAGGCGAACGGACTCCTGCCACTGGGCGATGGCTTTCTCGAAGCTTTCCTGCTGAGCGTAGCGATGGGCCAGTGTGTCGCGCAGGTCGGGGTCCTCCGGCTTTTCCCGGACCATCTTCTCGTAGCCCGCGATGTCCGCCACTAGTTCCCTCTGCAGGTGGTCCCGGATCAAGACCTCCAGATCCTCGCTCCTGACCGGCAAGACCTGAAGCCACAGGTCCCCCATCTCGTCCGAGGACTGAGGCCCGTAGACGACCCTCCGGGGAGGGTTGTGGGGGTTGCGAGGATTTTGGGCCGTGTTGTCGTAGGTGTACTCCATTTCCACCCTGGTCCCCCTGGGCAGGAAGAAGGGATTCGCCAAGCGGTAGATGTCCTGCCAGTTGAAGTCCCAGTCCGCGATGTGGATCAGCCACTTGCGCGTCCCGTCCGGCAGGGTGGCTATTCCCCTCATCTCCCTGGCCAAGTAGTGGGCATGGGGATAGACGCTCAGGAGGTTTACATCTGCGGGCAGCCGGTATTCGTCCCGGATCCTGTATTCCCCTTCCCCAGCTGGAATATCGATGACCTTGGAGCCGATCCGGAGCATGAAGGGAGCCCTGGTGGGGGGCCGGTCGGTGAAGAAGAGCCCGAGCGAGGATCGAATCAACTCCTGCTTGCCGGTGGGGAGCATGTGAAGCTGCACCACGATGTCGGTGCCCGAATCCAGCTGCCAGGCCATGTCTTCGGGTCCCAGAAGGGGGGTCTTCCCAGGCGTCCAACTCTCAAAATGGCCGCCCGGGCTGTGAGCCTCGTTGTACAGCATCCCGTCGTAGCCCGGCTCGGGATCCTGGAAGTCCAGGCGGCGCGACGTGCCCGTGGAATCCACCAGGATCACGGTGTGATGGACGATCCGGGCATTGTTGGGGCGAAACTCCAGGCCCCGCACCCAGCGGGTCTCGGAGACTGGGCCGGGAATCACGAAGTTGCGGAACACGTCGGATCCCCCGGCCCGAAGGGTATAGGGTTCGGTCATCTCCAGGACCAGATCGGGCTCGCCCAGCTGCCACCCCTCGGCCCACTGGGGAGTGGGGGGCAGGTTGGACGGATCGCCCTCCTGGACCCCCTCTTCGATCCAGCTCTGAATGAGATCCAGCTCCCGGATGCTGAGCCTCCGGTTTCCCCTGAAATGACCCTTTCCCGGTTCGGGAAGCCAGGGAGGCATGAAGCGGGTCCGGGTCACCACGCCGATCTGCTGGGCACGGCCCCTCACGTCTGCGTAACTCAGCAAATCAAAAGGACCGGACTGACCGGGCCGGTGACAGACGGCACAGCGCTTGAACACGATGGGAGCGATGTCGCGGTTGAAGGTCACCGGCCCCGATGGGGCATCCATCGGGTTGGAAGGACTGCATCCGGCTCCAACGGCGGCGACAGCGAATCCCGCCAGGGCAGAGAGGAGGGTACTGGCGGGGCCGGACCTCATGAACCCGAGAACGCAAAGGTGCATGGGGCCGGCACCTATCTGGGGTGGCGCGCTAAGCGCTCGACTTGTTCCTGGTGTTTTCCGGCCCTCTCCAGGTCCCCTTTGGCCCGGTAGATGGCTGCCAGGAGGCCGTGATTGTCGGGGTTTGTTTCCTCCAGCCGCAGGGCCCGGAGGGCCGATGCTTCCGCCGCTGTCAAGTCCTGCTGGTAGAGACGGCAAAGCGCCATCAGGAAGGGGCCGGAGGAAGCGACCGGATCCAGTCGCATGACCTCCTTGGCCAGTCCCAGCGCTCTGGGCAGGTTTCCCTGGTGGATCTCCAGTTCTCCCAGGTGGAAGTAGAGAATGGGGTCTGGGGCACAGAGTTTGAAGGCGGCCTGGAGGGCCTGGGCGGCCTCTGGATACTTCTGCAGTTCCTTTGAGGCCAGGCCCAGGAACTGGTAGGCCTCACAGTTCTTCTCCACCTCTTTCAGGTACAGGTTCAGGTGGCCCTCGGCCGCGGCGAAATCTCCTTCAAAGTAGCTGATCTTGCCTCGCCCCAGGCTGGACAGAGCAGGGCTCGCCCCCAGGCTTTCTGCCCGGTCAAACGCCTCCAGAGCGCTCTTCCGGTCTCCAAAGTCAGCGTAGACATTGCCCAGGTCCGCGAAGACTTGGAACCCCGCCCGTGGAGAGGAAGCCATGCGGGTGAGCGTCTTGAGCCGGCTTCGCAAGTGGCCCATCCTCCGGTGGTATTCCAGCACTTTTTTCCCCTCGACGGTCTTCCCCTGCTGGAGCAGGGCGTTACCCAGGGCGAAAAGGGCCCCCTGGTGGGCCGGCTCCCGCTCCAGGACCCGGCGGAATTTTTTCTCTCCCTCGATGTGACGCCCTTTCCTGACGTCCAGCCGGCCCAGGTAGAAGAGCGCCGTGGGCTCTCGCGGTTTGAAATCCAGAATTCGCCTGAAGTGCTCCCGGGCCAGCGAATCCTCTCCCAGCTGAAAGTAGGCCAGCCCGAGGCCGGACCAGACCTCCCAGTGATCGACGCCCCTTTTCTGGGCAAGGCGGAAGCTTTCGACGGCCTTGGAATAGTTGTTCAGGAGGGTGTGGCAGACCCCGATCTGGTAGTGCACGGTGGGGTTCGGGTTGGGCCTTTCCAGCAGCTTCTGAAGATCGGTCAGGGCACCCAGATAATCCTCCTTCTCAGCCACCTTCTGAAGGGCCCGCTGCAGCAGACGATCCTCCTGCCCAACGGGATTGCCCGCAAAGAGGAACATCCAGAAAAGAATGAGGAAACCCATAGCCGGCTATCCTCACGGCGACAGCGCCCAGACCTTGAAGAAATCAGGCCGCCCGAAACAAACAGGCTGACCCGAGGCCGGCTCTTTCCCAAGTGCGGCAACGGATCTGCTCCGGTCGCTTAGTACACTGTGTACTTAGCTGGGTAGCACCTTGAAGGAGACGCGCTTGGCCAAACGCTGCCCCGATATGCGGTCGTGAAGCTCCAGAAGCAGCTGGTAGGAACCCGGCACCCAATCCTTCAGGTGAATGGTGTGGAGCAGCACCACCCGATCCGCCAACTGCAGCATCTTCGGCTCCTCCGTCTTTAGAACCTGCCGTCCCCGCGACAGGGTCAGCTGGGCGTCCAGAAAAGCCTCGCGTCGGGCTTGATCCAGCGCCACCTCATAGGCTTCAGTATAAAAGACCAGGTAGGAGCCCACTCGAAACTCCCCCGTGACGTTGGGATGGACCTTGAGGCCACTGGGGGTGATGAATGGATCGGAGAGGGTATCCCCCCTCGAGGAGGAGGTGAGGCTGTCGGCCAACACCGGGAGACTCGTGGTTAGACTCCCCTCTCGGGGGTCGGCAAGTCGAATCGCGGTAACCGCACTGGCGATCCGCCCGCTGTCCTCGTCCTTCGCCACGACCGTGACCTTGTACCTTCCGGGCCGCAGCGGTAACTGCCGCTGAAAAAGGAAATGGGTTTGCGGCTTGAAGCCCCCCTCCCCCGCGTGCGCCGCCACCTGCTCTTCAAACTCATAGACCAGACGCCCTCCTAGATCTTCTGCCTTGCCGTAGAGGTTCACCAGGGCCCGATCGGCAGCCTCTTTTACGCTGTCTCCCTTGAAGGTGAGCTCGTGGGCGGGAATCTGTACCGTCAAGGGGACCAGATAGGCTTTGGGCCCGACTCGGTAGGTTCCGGAAATGAGCTTGAGCGGAATCGGGTTATACAGGACACGGGTATCGACTGCGCCCCGCAGGTCCTCAAACTTGATCTCCGGTGGCTTGAAGACCCTGAAATATTGGCGAAGCTTGTCAAACGGTTGGGCACCACGCATGTAATGGGGTTCACCGGGCCGGCCGATGTTGCGCATGGCCAAATCGGAGAGCATGGTTCCGGCCCTGGTCACCCTATTGGGGTCAAACGGATCGACCATGCCAGTGAACAACTCTTCCATGGTGGGGCCGCCCACTACCCACAGGGCGTCCTTCTCCGAGGGCCTCAGGGCGAGCTTGAATTCGCCCGTCTTACTGGCGTCAACGAACTCGAGTTCGACCCCCGAGCCGACCCCTGCAATATAGTTGTAAAACCAGCGCTGGAAGGCGTAGGTTGACGTGACCCCGCCACCTTCGTCCTGGCGCCGCCGGTAGCGTCCCCCGGCGTGGTCCTCGATGGTATTGGGTTCGCCGTACATGATGTAGATACGGCCGCGGTCGGTAGCCCAGCCCTGTATGCCCGAAGCGTAACGCTCATTGACGTAGGCGATGCGCCGGTAGTGCTCCTCCTTGAACTCGTTGAAAGCGCTCTGGGGATCGGAATCGCGGCGTCTCCAGAATTGCTCGATGAAGGCATCTTTCTCCTCAGGCGTGGTCAGTCTGTTGAAGACCGTTCTTTCCTCATCGGTGACGATGTAGACGACATCCTCCGTGAGCCACTTCTTGTAGTAGTCCTCCCTTTCCTCCTGCAGCAACCGGTCCCGATCCTGGCCCGTCTCGTCGTCCTTCTCGCCAGAAAAAGCCCACGGGCCGGCGCACACCGTAGTCATGACCAGCCCCGCCCCAAGCCTTAACCAGGACATCCTGACTATCCGCATATCGCTACTCCTTGGGTCAAATTATAGGGGACCGTTGAGGAAATGTTCAAGCGACCTAGGTGTTCTGTCCCATAAATACGATGATGTTTGCAGATGGGGCTTGTGAGGCGAGATCAAGGCAGGAGGAGGAAGACGATGCTTGGCCATCTTCGACGACGACCAACTCAGAGATCGTCCACAACCCCCATCTGCCCTTATAGGGTGGCGACGGGACGGGCCGATTTGCTTGTCGCTCCCCCTCCATGATGTCAAGCATCGAGTTTCTCGGCGCTTCGCGAACTCGACGCCGTCGAGCTCGCCACAAACATCATCGTATTTATGGGACAGAACACCTAGGCTGGGGTGCGATGAGCAACGGTATTCCCCCACGCCCAATCTCGCCCTTGCCCTTGCCTTTGCCCGTGCCCGTTCCTGTCTTTCTGGCCTGGAACCTTCGTAGTCGGTGACAGCAAGATCAGAGAACGCACCCTCGACTCAAACGGACTGGCTTGGTCAAGGGCCTCGATGCAACCAAGAGATGAGGTCCGGGCAAAGGCAAGCGTAGGAAGAAGCCGCTAAACAGATACCCGCCTTCAGCGGTGGAGAGGTGCTCTCAAGGGATCAGGTGAGGGCCCCGATCCTCCAATTTTTCGAACCGACAAGGGCTGAAACATCCAATTGTTTGGACGAACCGGGGGGCACGATGGGCTGCGCTCTTAGCCTAAAGATTGCAGCAGCTTAAGTTATCTGGCTCCGGGGGAGAAGTGGCACGGTTGTTGCAACAATTTTCTCATAAATGAATGGGTTCTTCTATACAGCATCGATTAGGGCAAAATACCTTAGACGATCGTGCCGAAAATCCGTTTCTCAAGATTGTCAGGACATTCCCCAAAAATTGAGGGTGAATTCTCTCAAGTAGTTGAGAACAAGAGAGTAGGGCGATAAGGGAAGTGGGATGGGTTGAAATTGGGAGAAAATGGGGGAACTGTCGACCCCCAAAAGTGTGGGTCCCTAGCGCTTAGACTGGTTGGCGGAACTCCAAACCCAACAACCAATTAAGCGGAGGGACCCAGATGCATGATGCCAAAGTAGCGTGGAAGATTCGAGAGCAGCTGAGAGAATTTTCGGGGAAGGTCTCTGAAGGATTACCGAAGACCGCCGCTCGTTTGATCCGGGAGGTGCTCTACGGGATGCAGTGTCGGGCGTCGGTCCGGCTCAGCGAGATTGCGCGGGCACTGGAGGAGGAGATCGCTCTGAAGAAAGTCATCGAGCGGCTGAGCCGCCAACTCAACCGTCAGGGATTGAGAGGAGCGGTGGGAAAGAATCTGCTGGAGTTGGCGGCCTGGCGGGTGGAGAAGGAGACGCTGTTGATTGTGGACCCCACGGATGTGAGTAAGCCATATGCCCGGAAGATGCAATACCTGGCGCGGGTCCGGGACGGCTCCCGAGGGGAGATCCGAGATGGATACTGGTGCTGTGAGGTGGTCGGAGCGAGGCGGGGGAGTGCCGAGGTGCTGCCGTTGTACCAGGAGCTGTACTCGCAGAAAGCGCCGGACTTTGTGAGCGAAAACGACGAGATCCTCAAGGCGATTGGGCGAGTCTCCAAAGCCACCCAAGGGCGAGGGATCTGGGTGATGGACCGGGGAGGGGATCGGGAGGAGATCCTCGAAGTCCTGCTGAAGCGGGGACACCCGTTCCTGGTGTGCCAGCGGGGGGATCGTCACCTGATCTCAGGGCGCAGCAAGAAGAGCGCCGAGGAGTGGGCGCGTGGTTGTCGGCGCCGCTACCGGGAAGTCGTGATCAAGGAGACGAGTGCGGGGGAGAAGGTCTACCGGTTGGAGTTTGGGGCCCGAGGGGTGCGTTTGCCCGGTTTCGACCAATCGCTGTACCTGGTGGTGGTGGATGGCTTTGGCCCCCGTCCCCTGATGCTTCTGACGAACCAGACGGTCAAACGCTCGCGCAAGAGCCAGTGGCGGGTGGTCGAGAGCTATCTGAGCCGCTGGCGTGTCGAGGAAACGATCCGATTTATCAAGCAGAGCTACGAGTTGGAAAACATCCGTTTGCTCAAGTATGAGCGCCTGCGCAATATGGCCGCCTTGGTCATGATCGCCGCCTTCTTCGCCTGTGTCTATCTGGGTAAAAGGGCCAAGCTGGCCCTTCTGGTCCAACACATCGAGCAGGCAGCCAAACGGATCTACGGCATCCCGGAGTTCCGCTTCTATGCCATAGCCGATGGCATCAAGCAGCTCCTATTCGGCCGCCACAGCGGGATTGGCGGGGCTCGACCCGATCCCAGCTCCCGTCAGCTGTCCCTGCTTCCTCTGGGCCTCTGAAAAATGGGGAATGTCCAGAAGATTGTCTCTTGACAGCCCGATATACGGCTGGTATAAGAGGCCGAACTTAACGAAAAAATTTTGGAGGTAGGACTAATGAAAAAAGAGTATTACTCCTGGATGGTGGTAGGGGTGCTGGCAGCGACGGTGCTGCTTTTCTCCACCCCGCTGGCTTATGGCCAGGCGGCGGCTTTTGCCCGCCTGGTGGGAACCGTGAGTGACCAGACCGGGGCAGTGATCCCTGGGGTTGAGCTCACGGCGGTCAACAAACGCACCAACGTGGTAAAGTTAACTATCACCGACGAGCGGGGCAACTACATTCTCGACAAGCTCATCGCCAGCACCTACGACGTTAGCGCAGAGCTGCCTGGATTCAAGAAGCAGGTCTCCGTGGACGTGATTCTGGAGGTGGAGCAGGTGGGACGCCTCGACTTCGTTCTCACGCCGGGGCAGATCGCCGAGCAGGTGACGGTTACGGGTCAGACCCCCGTCATCCAGACGGAAACCGCGGAGCTGGCGGCGGTGATTTCAGAGAAGAAGGTCATGGACCTTCCCCTGTCGGGACGCAACATCACCAAGCTGGCCTACCTGACCACCGGGGGCACCCAGGAGCGCCAGAACGTCACCAACGAATACCTCTACGCTTACGGCGGTAACCTCCCCGCCTTCAACGGGCTGTACTCCCACAGCAACTCGGTCATGATGGACGGCTCCAATAACCTGTCCATGATGACGTCGCGAATGAACGCCATCCCCAGCCCCGAGACGGTCCAGGAGTTCAAGGTCGTCACCACCTCCTATTCGGCCGAATACGGCCGCGTGGGGGGCGCCGTCATCAGCATGCTGACCAAGAGCGGCAGCAACGAGATGCACGGAGACGCCTGGTACTACTTCCGGGATGAGGGCTTCGACGCCAACACCTTCTTCAACAACCGCCGCGGCCGGGAGAAGCTGCCCCTCGACTACAAGATCTTCGGCGCTCGTGTGGGAGGTCCCATCTTCAAGGACCGGACCTTCTACCACGGCTCCTGGGAGCGCTTCGTCGACGACTTCTCGCAGCCTGCCTTTAGCTGGGTTCCCACCTCGGCGCAGCGGGGCGGGAATTTCGGCGCCGGGGAAGGGCCTCACGGAACGACCGGGATCTTCGATCCTTTCAACGTGGTCGACGGCCAGCGCGTTCCCTTTCCCAACGGGGTGATCCCACAGAATCGCCGGCACCCCATCTACAACAACTTCATAAACATTCTTCCGCCTCCCGCGCCGAATACGAGCCACGCGTCGGGGAACTTTACCTATGACAGCTCCCGGTTCAGCCGGATTAACAAGTACTCGGCCCGAGTGGACCATCACTTCGTCGGGGATGACACGATCTTTGGCCGCTGGAGCTGGCAGAATACTCCGACGACCTCGCACCGTAACAATATAGGCACCCCGGACATGCTGGGGGGCGTCTACCAGAGATTCGAGGATCGGTCCCACGGCTGGTCCACGGCCTGGGGCTGGGTGAACCCCATCGGTTCGAACCTGGTTACGGAGCTGAATGTCTCGGTCTGGAAGTTCTCCTGGTTGATTGCCCGATCGGTAGACAAGGTGAACTGGGCAGAACAACTGGGCTTCGACCTGGGACCCCTGTACGTCCTTGAGTATCCGGACGGAAGCCGCGGTCCCGGCGGAATGCCGACGGCGCGTATGGACGGCTACATGGGCTACGGTGGCGGCCTTGACGCCCCGCTGGCAGACACCGGTATCGGGGCCAAGTACTCGGCCTCCTGGAGGAAGGGCAACCACTATCTGAAGATGGGCTTCGAGCAGGTGCGTAACATCGACGTCAACTTCCGCTGGACCGCCCAGTGTGGGGATTGCGTGAATACCATGGACGGCTTCGCCACCGGCCAGATCACGCGAGACGAGACCGGGGAGATCAACGGCGCCACCTTCGGAGATCCCTGGGCCGACTTTATGTTGGGTGCAGCGTCCTTCGCCCAGGGCAACCACCTTGGGCTCGGTACCAGCTCGGGGCACTTCAACCAATCCCACTACAACGCGTTCGTTCAGGACGACTGGAAGGTCTCGCAACACCTGACGCTGAACCTGGGAGTCAGGTGGGAGCAGCCGCGACCGGCATTCTATGAGGGCTCGCCGGATGGCAGCTTCGAGAACGACTATTACTACTGCGGGATCGACTACAGCGGAGGCCGCTTCGATCCGGTGCAGACGGCGCCTCAGGATTTTGACATTCCTCTATGGGCCGGTGACGGTCTCGCCGTTCCCTTCAGGAACCTGGACCGCCATGGCTGCTACAAGCCAAAATGGCGCTACTTTGCGCCCCGCGTTGGCCTGGCCTGGCGCTTTCTGGGGAGCAACAAGACGGTCCTGCGCTTCGGCGCCGCTCTGGGCTACGACCAGGAGTTTGGCATCCTGAGGGCCAGGCGCATGCTCCCGGCGATCGGTAACGTCCGTGTCATTCAGGACCGAGGAGAGGCTCCCAGCATTCAACTGGGCACCTTTTTGGATCAGCCCAGCTCAGTCATAACCAGCGAGTACCATACCTGCTATTTCTCCGAGCTGGACTGGGAGGAGGGCCAGGTCTACTCTTTCAACCTGGGGATCCAGCACGAGATCTTCCCGGGCACCAAGCTGGAACTGGGCTACGTGGGCAACCAGGGGCGGCACATCCGGGAAATCAGCCCCCACAACATTGCCCAGCCCGAAGGCCGCACGGTTCCGCTGCAGGATGGGACGCCCTTCACGGCTTCCAGCGACGAGATCACCTACACCCGAGCGCAGACCGGTCCGCAATTCGGTGCTCTCAGCGAGCTGACTTGGTCGGGACAGCGGGCGCGCCGTCCCTACCCGCAGATCGTGCCCAACACGCTGCTCAAGCCTCATGGGAACATGTACTACAACTCGCTGCAGGCCAAGCTGGAGCGGCGCTTCCAGGATGGGGTGGCCGTCACTGCCGGCTGGACCTGGTCCAAGGCCATGGCGCTCAACTTCGCAGGAATCTGGGGCGATTGGGCCGGCTCCAGGCCTTACGAGCGGCACGCCATGAAGGGGCCGATGACCCATGATCGAACCCATGCCTTCTACAACTCCAACATCTGGGAGCTGCCCTTCTTCAGGAACACCGACGGCATGACCCGGACGATATTGGGGGGCTGGGAGGTCACCAGCATCCTCACCATTCAGACGGGTGCCATCTCCAGACTCAGGGTGGGGCGGGATGTCCACGATCTGGGTCAACGCCGCGCGACCTATCCCGATCGGATCGGGGAAGGGAACCTGCCGGAGAGCGAGAGGACGGTCGACCGTTTCTTCAACCTCGACCACTTCGTGGTGCCTTGCGTGGAGAGGACTCCTGATGACCCCAGGGGGGTCGACGGGGCTAAGATTCTCGGATGCACCGGCAATGGCGACTCCGCCGTGAGGCCGATACGGAGCGACGGGGTCCCGATCATGGACTTTTCATTCCACAAGCAATTTGCCATATCGGAAGAGAAGACGTTTACTTTCCGGGTGGACATGTTCAATGCCTTCAACCACCCTGTTTTCAACTTTCCACAACAGCTCATCGACAGGTCGAACTCGGCGACAGTGACGGGCACGGCTCTCCCGCGGCAAATCCAGTTCGGTATGCGCTTCTCCTTCTAGCCTCATTGACTACGACCAGGGGCCGGCCCAACGGTCCGGCCCCTGGTCGTGGCGGAAGCACCAAATCCAGAACAAGTGCCAAGCTCCAATCTACGAACGATCCTTGGGTGACCTGCGAATTCCGTCCAAAGTCGTCCACTCCGCCTACCGACACTGCCAGAGCCTTGGCTGCTACAAGAACCCGGGCAGAAAATCTCTCCCCCCAAGTCGACTGCTCTGTCAACTCCTCAGTTGAACAGAGTTGAACACAAAGGCAAGTCGACCCACCTCGAGGCTGAAGTCTGTTCTTAGTTTGGTGCTTGGGATCGGGATTTCCCTCCAGCTCGGTGCTTGAGATTCAGCATTTCTCTGACCTATACTCGGGGGTATCCAAACATGTGGACCCTTCCAGAGGCGGCCACGAATCAGCGCCGCAATTCCAGTTCCGCTCGGGCGTCTGCCGCAGTTCTGAAGGGCGTTCTCTTCTGTCTGGTGCTCCTGGTCGGATTCGCTTTCCCTGCGGCCCGTTCCGATGGCCAACCCGCCTTCGTCGATGTGGCTCGAGAACTGGGGCTGGCGTTCACCCATGTGGGGGGCTCCTCAGCAGAAAAATATATCGTCGAGACGACGGGCTCGGGTGGAGGCTTCCTCGACTATGACAACGACGGTTGGCTGGATATCTACCTGGTCAACGCGGGGGACGCCAAGGCAGGTCCCGCGCCCAGCGTCACGAATCGCCTGTTTCGCAATAGTCGCAAGGGGGGCTTCATCGACGTGACCCAGCAGGCGGGCGTTGGGGATCCCTCCTACGGCCAGGGGTGCGCCTTCGGAGACTACGACAACGACGGGCTGGTCGACATCTACGTCACCAATCTGGGGCCGAACCGACTCTATCGCAACAATGGCGACGGGTCTTTCACCGAGCGCGGAGCCGAGGCCGGGGTCGACCAGCCGCTGTGGAGTACCAGTGCTGCCTTCGCCGACTACGACCAGGATGGAGACCTGGATCTGTACGTATGCAACTACCTGGGTTTTTCCGTGGCTCAGTCCAGGCGTTGCTATATCAAAGGACTGCCCGTCTACTGCTATCCTCACAGTTACAAAGGCGCACCCAATGTCCTGTATCGGAACCGGGGGGACGGAAAGTTCGAGGACGTGACGTCCGAGGCGGGTATCCGAGAAGATCCGCTCTACAGCAAGAGCCTGGGCGTGCTCTGGTTCGATATGGATCAAGATGGCGACCAGGACATCTATGTCGCCAACGACAGCACCGGGAATTACCTGTTCCGGAACCAGGGCAGGGGAAGGTTCGAAGATGTCTCCTTGACTTCGGGAGCCGCCTTCAGCGGGGCGGGAGTTTCCCAGGCAGGAATGGGCGTGGATGCGGCCGATCTGGATGGGAGCGGACGTTTCCACCTCATCGTCACCAACTTTTCCTTTCAACCCAACGCACTGTACCGGAATCTCGGTGGTGGAACTTTCTCCGATAGCACCACCGAATCGGGACTCAGCGGGCCCAGCTTCCTCCCCCTGGGGTTTGGGGTGAACTTCCTGGATTTTGACAACGACGGGAAGACTGACCTGTTCGTTGCCAATGGCCACGTGTTCGACAATGCTCCGCTGATCAATCCCAGCCTCCGCTACGCCCAGGCAAACCAGCTCTTCCGCCAGCAGGCCGGAAACCGCTTCCTGAACGTCTCTTCCCAGTCCGGGTCCTACTTTTCGCAAGAGAACGTCTCCCGCGGTTCCGCGGTGGGGGACTTCAACAACGACGGAAAGGTGGATCTTCTGGTGACCAACAACAACCACAAGGTGGATCTGCTGGAGAACCGCAGCAGCGGCGATCGGCAGTGGCTCAAGTTCAAGCTGCAAGGTCGCCATTGCAACCGCGACGCCGTCGGGGCCAAGGTGCGGGTGACGGCGGGCGAGTCACGCTGGACTCAGGAGGTGAGGGCCGGCTCCAGCTACTTGAGTCAGGGCGACCTCCGCCTGCACTTCGGTCTGGGAGGGAGAACGGAGGTCGACTCCATTCAGATTCAATGGCCCTGTGGGCGCAAGCAGGACGTGAGCCCTCCGCCCCTGAATCGAATCGTGAAGATCAGCGAAGAAGACGAGGCCCAGCCATGAGACGACTCACGCACCTTGCCTTGGTACTGGCGGGAGTCCTCGGGACCCAGGCGTCCGCCCTGTCCCGGCTGGCTCAGGAACCGGTTCGCGAACACGATCGGCTTCTGGAGCAGGCTGCGCGGAAAATGGAAGGTCAAGATTACGAGGGAGCGCTGCAGGACCTGGAGCTGATTCTCGAGTCTCCGAATCTTCTACCTGTTGTCCACTATCAGGCCGGCGTCTGCCGAACCGTCCTCGGAAGGTATGCAGCCGCCCTGGAGAGTTTTAGGCAGGCCGAAAAGGCGGGCATCAGAGACTGGCAGTTGTGGGCCGCCTACGGCATCGCCTACTTTAAGTCGGGAGATCAGGCTGCTTCGAGGACGTATTTCGAGCGAGTTCTAGACTCGGAGCCGGGGGAGACGACCGCTCTTTTCCACCTGGGTCGTATGGAGCTCGCTTCCGGGCTTCATGCCAACGCCGAAAAAAAGTTCAGGAGGGTCCTGGAGCAGGAGCCCTCGCACACCGGCGCCCTCTTCAACCTGGGCCAAAGCCTGATCCTCCAGGATAAGGACCGTGAAGGACGTCGAATCCTTCAGCTGCACCAGAGGAGAGAACATCTGGGGGAGCGGCTGAAGACCCTCAAGGCTATGTCTTCTTCTCCTCAGGCTCTGGCGAGCGTCCACGCCGAGCTGGGTGAGGTCTATGTCGAACTCAGCCATCCACGGGAAGCGCTGAAGGCGTTCCAACGGGCGGAAGAGCTGGAGCCCGGCACTGCGCTGACGGGTCTTGGCAAGGGGAAGATCAGCTACGCCCGGAAGGACTATTCCACCGCCGAGAAGCAGCTCGCTCGCTACTGGAACCAGGTGGAGAAGAGCTGTCAGGCCTCCCTGTTCCTGGGCCTGGTCCTCAAGGCACAGAAAAAGGTCGCCCCGGCTCGTGAGATGCTCGATCATGCCTACCAGAAATGTCCCCGAACGTCTTTGTTGCTGTTGAATCTGGGCGAGGTAGAAATCCAGAGCGGCCACCCGGAACGGGCGTCGGAACTGGGAGAGACAATGCTCGAGGTGGACTCCCAGGACCCGGCGGCGTCCTTCCTGCTGGCCCAGTGCCGCCTCTACGGCCGGGATCTGGAGGGAGCCGAACGGCTAGCACTCGAGGCGGCCGAGCTGGCTCCCAAAGAGCCCAACTACCTCCGACTCCTCGCGACTATCTACCGTGCCAAGGGAGAACCGGAGAAGGCAAGGGCTCACGAGAAGCGCGTGCGTGGCCTGCTGGACCTTGCGGGCGTGCCGGAGCAGCGATCAGAGGAAAAGCTGGGGGAAGATTGATTTCCCAGGACGTCTCACCGAGTCCCTTCTGACGGGCGCGGTGGAGACTGTGCTCGTCGGCAGCCCGGCACAAAGGTAGGAAGGGATGTTCGAACACCTGCTTGAGTCTACGACAAGCCGAGAAGCCAAGGTCAAGAATCCTTTCCTGATGTCGCTGGCTCTTCACGCAGTGCTACTGGCTGTCCTCGCGGCAATTCCTTTAATCTACTATCACGATCTGCCTTCTCTGGAGCTGTTGACCATGCTGGCCTCACCCCCACCTGCGCCACCACCTCCCCCTCTTATGCCACCCCAAACTCCCGAGAGTCCGGTGGAGCCGCAGGTCCAAGTTATCAGTCTGCCTCTTTTGAATTTAGAGGAGATTCCAGAGGAAATCCCTGCTCCTCAGGAGGATGATACTGAAATCTCCAGTCTGAGCGGCATCACGGCGGGGCTGGCCCAAGGCCCTGTCCAGGGTGTCTTGGAGGGTATCCCAGGCGGTTTTGGGACTGGAGTTGTGGGTGGTACTGGTTTAGGGAACTTTCCAACCAAACCCCTCCTTCCGGTGGGCGGCAAGCTCCAGAACTCCAAACTCATTCACAGGGTCCAGCCCCAGTATCCGGAACCGGCCCGTCTTGCCCTGATTCAAGGAATCGTTGTGCTTCAGGTAATGGTCGGTCGAGAGGGCCTGGTATCGGACGTCGAGATCGTCCGAGGACATCCTCTGTTGAATGATGCCGCCATCGTCGCTGTACGGCAGTGGAGGTATTCTCCCATGCTGCTCAATGGTCAAGCGATTCCAACCATCGCCACCGTTACCGTAAACTTCGTCTTGGAGAGTGCTCCGGCACAAGAGTCATGCTGACTCCAGTTGTCCGGACCAATACTTCCGACGCTTCGACTTTAATCAGGGGACGCTAATTCTTCGGCGAGCCCGCAGGAGCTCTCACGTAAACGTAGACCCCCAGATCCTCGACCGAGACGGTGCCGGTAGATTCACCCCCGGATTCTGGACGAATAAGGCCAACCGTCAACTGGTTGTCCCCATTGATGAGGGACGGTGCGAGTTGCTCCCGATCCAGATCCACAAAGTACCAGTAAGTAGCGTAACTTCTTTTCTGTAAATTCTGGTCAGGCCTGGGTCGGAAAGACAGAGGTCTGGGACAGGATTCTCCAAAAACAGAAACGTCTATCTGGCAAGGAGAATCAAATGAACCCAGACCTGGAAAAGAGAGTACCACGGGAGATCCTGGCGGAGTTGATCGAGGAAGGAACAGAAGCCTTTCGAGGAATCCTGGAGAAGCTGTTCAACGTGGCCATGCAGTTGGAAAGAAGCGAGTTTCTGGGAGCGGAAGCGTACGAGAGAACAGCCAGTCGGCGAGGCTATCGAAACGGATTCAAAGGCAAGCGGATTCAGACTCGAGTGGGAGAGCTGCACTTGGAGATTCCACAGGTGCGTGGGTTGAGGTTTTATCCCAAGTCGCTGGAGAGGGGTTGCCGTTCGGAGAAGGCCCTGAAGCTGGCCATTGCCGAGATGTATGTGATGGGAGTCTCGACGAGGAAAGTCACCGAGATCACGGAGCAGCTGTGTGGGTTGGAGATCTCGGCCACCCAGGTCTCGAGAGTGGCCGGGATGCTGGACGAAGAGCTGGAAGAGTTTCGAAGCCGGGAGCTGGGAGAGTATCCGATCGTGTATCTGGATGCCCACTACGAGAAGGTTCGAAGAGGCGGCAGGGTGCAGGACGTGGCCATCCTGAAAGCCATAGGAGTCAATCGTTTCGGAACGCGGGAGGTGTTGGGTCTGAGCACCAGGATCAGTGAAGCGGAGGTGCATTGGCGAGGGTTTCTGGGAGATCTGCACAAGCGTGGACTGAGAGGGGTCGAGCTGTTTGTCAGTGACGATCACGAAGGACTGAAGGCGGCCAGGCGGGCAGTTTATCCGTCGGTGCCCTGGAACCGTTGTCAGTTTCACCTGAGTAAAAACGCCCAACAATATGCTCGCCGCAAAGAGGACAAGCCCCGCATCGCCCAGGCCATGCGGGACATTTTCGATGCCCCGTCTCGAGAAGATGCCGAGGAGCTCAAGGGTAAAGTCGTCAAGAAGTTCGAAAAGATTGCACCGGAGTTCGTGAGCTGGCTGGAAGAGAACGTGGATGAAGGGCTGACAGTGTTTGATTTTCCGAGGAGCTGGTGGCGAAGGATCCGAACCATCAACGGACTGGAGAGACTGCACCGGGAGATCCGGAGACGAACCCGGGTGGTGGGAATCTTTCCCCACGAAGCGTCGGCGCTGCGGCTCATCTCGGCTGTGCTTGCAGAGATACACGAGGAGTGGTTAACCGGCCGGCAATACCTGAACCTGGCCGGCTGGAAAACACAAGTGGAGCAATTCTTCCCTACAGGCCCTAAAGAAAATTACAGAAAAACGGTTGCTTAACCTACCAGTAAAACGGCGGCAGCACTCGGCCCTGCCATCGATTCTGTCCGCTGGGGTCGAGGACGCGGGTAACGTATTCGCCCGGGACCAGGGTGCCATTCAGCCGGATGCCCAGGCGCTCCTGCTGGCTCAGACCGACGGCCTTGAAGTACAGATTGGCCCGTAGCTGAGGGTTACGGAGGTCTTCGGCTAAGCGATAGCGCCAGCTGCCCTCAGGGGCCCGGCCACTACGGTTGAGTTCGATTGAATCGTACTTCGAGAACTGTCGGCCTATTTGGCCGCCCCCATGGGACGGGAAAAGCGAGTCGCCCCTTCCCCAGCGCGGACCAAACAAGTAGTGGCGATCTCGCTGGCTTACCACTTGGGGATCGCGCAGCTCCTGTAAGTAGGCCAATGCTCCGGGCCACATATAGCCAGGACCGGTATAAGTGCGTGCTTGGCGGCGGTGGTCCCAGTGATACATCCAGTTGAAGGCATAAAAGCCATCGGCGTCGAAGGCATGAAAGTTCTGCGCTGCGGCCCGATAGTTGGCTGCAGTCAACTGGCTGACGTTGTTATCGAGGTCAGAGGGGGAAGGGTGCAGAGCCGGGTAGATTTTGCAGTCCGTTCCCTCGGTGAGCCGGACAAAGTCCTCAACTTTAGTGTTGAAGTTGATGTGGTTGAAGTCCGAAGGCACGACATAATCGACGAGTTCTTCCTGGATCCAAGTCTTCAGATCGAAACCCAGATAGTCACATTCCGGAATCGTCTCGGGCACCCGCACGCCCAGGATGAGTCGGTTCCGTTTACGTCGTTGGGCCGCCGCATCTAACCGCTGCCGGGCCTTTCGGGTAAAATCGCTCAGTAGATGGGCCTTCTGAGGGCCCTCGCCGGGTGGAAATGCCGGCGGCCAGCGCATCCAATCGAACTCGATCCCGTCTAGGTCGTAGGCATCCAGCATCTCACTGATAAATGTCAGCATCGCAGCACGAACCCCATCGTGGGTGTAATCGGCCTTTACCTGCTCTTTGATGTGCCACTCAGGGTGGTCCTTGAACCATTGTCCAAAGTCGTCCGGGTTGCCGTGCGAGGAATTCATACGCAAGCTGGCGACGAACTCCATGTTCCGTTGGTGACAGCGGTCTATCAGAATTTTTGTGAAGTCAAGTCCCGCTTCGTCCAGCAGGGAAACCCCGCTAGCTTTGCGGTAGCGCTGCGCCAAGTCAGTGACCTTGGAAGGGACCTTAAGATGACTGTAGAACCTTATGAAGACGCAGTGGACAAGTGTATCCACCTGGGCTGCGGCATGTTCATCGACCGCCTCTTCCAGCAGCCGCTTTACGAATTGCGGGCTCAGCTTTTCTCGGTTGGCGAAGAAACCATGCTCAAACGAGGACATATCCCAATTGGTCAGGATTCGCCGCTCCCTCTTTTCTTGTAAGCCAGCACTGTTTTCAGAATTGATGGCACATCCCGGAATCAGGATCGCCACCAGCAGGGCAATGGCCGTTGGGATTTGATGCTTCAACATTTGATAACCCGCGGTCCCGGGCCGAGATAGCCTCCGCCCTTGAGTCGATACTCCCCGGCAGCAGAACCGTCCGTCGTACTTGTTTAACCCATAATGGTAAGGGTTCGGACACCTTTAGTCTAGCGTCCAGGTTCCCTATCACCTCGCTACCAGGGTGCCATTCTGGGACCACTCCTTGAGAAACCGCTGCTGGAGGGAGCGCCCGGTTTCATGATCCAGTGCCCAATGATATAATGCGAGATCAAGGTTGGGCTCGAGACAAGGGCGTCTTCGATCTCGGGTCTGCTGCGGTAGAAAACCAGTGAGGACTGGTCCTCTCACCATGCGATTATCCTGCCTACTGTCAGCTTACATCTTCGTAGGTCTCCCCTGGACCCTTACGCTTGCACAGCGGGACCCCGTTCCCTCTTTTCGAGCCCAGTCGGAGCTGGTGCTGGTAGACCTGGTCGTCACCGACAAACAGGGCAATTTCGTCCGGAACCTGAGGCCCGATCAGATCCGGGTCTTCGAGGACGGCAAACGCCAGCGTATCAGTTACTTCGATCTTCGGAGAAGGGCTGGACCCGATGATCCTCTGGGAGAAGAAGTGGCGAGGCGACAGCGGCGGGCGGCGATACCTTTTTCCTCTGACTTCGACCGCTCGGTTCCGGCGGCCCGAGTAGACCAGGGACACTTCGTCTTCCTGTTGGACATGCCGTCTCTGTCTTTCGACAGGATGCAGCGGGTGAAGCAATCGATCCGGGACTTCGCTCGGTCTCAGTTCAACCCCAAGGACCGGTTCATGCTCGCAACCATCCGACCTAGCTTCCGCCTGGATCTGCCTTTCACCACCAACATCGCCGAGCTGGAACGCGTACTGGAGCAAACGAGCGACCAATACAACGAGTCACAAAGCATTGCCGGCTTTACCGTGGTTGTCGAGGAGATCTTTGGTCGACTGGAGAACGTGGTCCGCCTCGGTGCTGCCATCGCCGGCGGCGGGGCCGGCTCCGACGGTCTGGATCCCAACCTGAAGGGAGCGATCTCCAGGGTGGCGTCCGAGGGTCGCCAGCTGTTGGCGGGTCTGGAAATGAGAACGGACTTCAGCTGCGCGGCAATCGCGGCCGTCTCGCGTCACCTGCGCACCTTGCCGGGACGAAAACATCTGATCTACTTCTCCAATGGCTATCCTCTCGATGCCGCGCGTACCATCGCTGGTATCATCAAACAGCGGGCCATGGATTTCGCCCCCGGCCAGGTCACCGGCATCCACCTGGCGGTGAGCAGCTTTATGGCCGGAACCGGTCGCAGCTCCGATCTCCGCTCCAAGCTGATGGCGGCAGTGGATCAAGCCAATCGATCCCGGGTCTCCATCTACAGTATCGACCCCAGGGGGTTGATGGTTCCCGCCATCGCTGACGCCAGTGTCAAGGGATCCGTGAGCTACATCTACAATTCGGTTTCCACCGAGGACATCACCGCTCCTCGCCAGTTTCTCTCTTCTCTCTCTCTGGAGACGGGGGGACTCTGGTTCGCCGATGACAACGACCTGGGTCACGGGATGCGGAAGGCCTATAAGGACAGCCGGGAGCACTATCTGCTCGGATACGTCCCGTCCTCCCCGAGAAAAGTGGGCAAGTTTCACGAGATCAAGGTGAAGGTGAAGCGAAAGGGTCTCAAGCTTCGCTATCGGACCGGGTACACTGAGGAAGACCCGATTGAGGCTACGACTGTGGATCTGGCCAACGCCTTCAAGTTCCCTGATCTGTTTCGGGATTTTCCGGTCGACACCGTGGTCTCTCAACGGGAGGGCAAGTTGAAGGTCGAGGCTCGCATTCCCACCGAAGCCTTCAGCTTCAGCTCCGAGGGAGAACAGCACCGGTGCGTGGTGGAGATGTTCGGTGCCCTCTTGGACGGATCCGGGAAGTGGGTGGGTGAGGACCTCTTATTCGCCAAGAGGATTGAGCTGGACTTCAGCCAGCAGGAGCTGGAAAACTTTCACCGCTACAAGGGCTTCGTCCCTGTTGCGGAGCAGGACGCGCCCGAAGGCGCTCACGATCTGGTGGTGGTGGTCCGCCAGATCCCCTCCGGCCAGATGGCTACCTCCACCCACAAGATCGCCTTTGAGTTCGAGGGAGATGATGATTGATGAAACAAGCAATTAGTTGCTTAATCCTCGGCGCTCTTCTTTCCTTTTCAGTATTGGCTCAGGACCAGGATCTCGGATCCGGGGACGATACACCGGCCCGGCTGCATCTGCGCCCAGGCTTTGATCCACTTGCTGAGCCGATCTTCTACTCAACCGATCAGTCAGGGCAAACAGTGCCGTTTCCCGAATGGGCTGCAGCGCCTGAGCACACCTCCGAGACCCCTGGAGAGACCAGCCGCCTGGTCAAAGCACTGGTGGGATTCGGAATCTTGAGCGCAGGCGCATTCCTGGTCTCTACTTCGGGGACCCGGTTGGCTCGGGGTGAGGGCGTCCCCCACTGTATCCAGATCCCCGTCATAGTGGGCGGACCGGTTGGCTCCACCCAGACAGGAGATGATTTCCGCCAAATCGACCAACAGAGTTTCTGCCCGGACGGCCGTCCTCCGGTTCAGCGGAATAAGGCAAAGCTCTTCGGAGGCGTAGGCTTAGCGGGTGCGGGAGTGACCCTGATGTGGCATTGGTTTCGAAACACCAAGCAGATATCCTCACCCAAGAGTTTTGAGCAAGGAGGAAATTGACCTCGCCAGAGCTCCTCACATTGGCCAAAATGCATCCTCTGCGCAGCATTGGGATCTTCCTGAGTATAGCGCTGCTGTGGAGTCAGCTCGACGCGATCACCCAGCCGAAGCCGACGGCGGAGGTAAGCGATCTTCGCTTTCATCGGCTGAAAGTTGAGCCTCTGGTTGCTTCCACTTTCCCGACACATCGCTTCTTCCACGACGGCCTCAAGGAACAGGTGGTTGTGATTACCGCCGAGGGCTTGGAGCGGATCGGATGGGATCCGCGTCCCGAAGGGACTTGCTGGCTGTTGAGGCTGCCAGAGAAGATCTTCGTCAACGGCAAGAAGCTGCACTACCAGGTCGGGTTGAACTGGGAGCAGAAAGACGGGCGGTGGTCGTATGCCGACGCTCCCATCCGCGATCTGCTGGACGCGTGGGAGTTCAAGCCCGGTCGAGGCCATTTTCCGAAACCCGAGCGGCAACGGGAGCAGCCAATCATCGGGCGGCAGGCTGCCTCGATCGAGGCCAAGCCCGGGGGCGCTTACTACCGGCTCTCGCTGACCAACACCTCCGAGGCCTCTTGGCGCGACGTTTATGTGCACCTATGCCTCAACCACTACCAGGCTCCTATGACGGGCTACCGCCCCTTTCTGAAGATCGGCGACCGCTGGATCGACTATCCTGAGATCGCCGAAAACCTGGCTTCCAGGTTCCTGCCGGTGAAAGGAATGGGCGCGACCTATTCGAGACTGGGCAGCGATCGTCGAAACGCCGCATCGAAGGAATGGATGCCAGGCAGTGAACTTGGCTTCCCCGGAATCGTTTGCTGGAACGTGACGAGTAAGGGCCACCTGTTGATCTCTCACTTTGCCAACCAGGCCATCGCGGTGATGGCAAATCAGAACTGGCCGTGTACCGACCTCCACCTCTGGTTCGGTGAAATCAAGCCGGGACAAACCGTCAGCCGGACGGGGCGGGTGTTGATCGCCGAGGCGGACCTGGACGCATTCATCCGCAGCGAAGAAAACCTAGTGCGTTGATGAGGGCTTGGGTCCAAATCGTCCTGGCCTGAAACTGGGAAATTCCACTACTTGGCTGGACTACCCGTCGCTCACTTGATGCGAAAAACCTTGGGATCGATCTTCCGGTCGTGCGTAATGCTGTTGAACTTCATTTCCCAGTGACCCACAAAGCTCGAGCCGGGGAGACTCTGGTTAAGCGAGAGTCTGTAGGTATGGGGCAGAGTGAGACCATCCACCTCTTTGAAGTCCCCGAATCTCTCTTCCAGCGACAGCCGGCTCCTGAACTCAGGATCGCCCAATGGTCCTTCTCGATCCGGGTTGGTGTAATTCGGTGTCGTTTGCCCTGGTATGACGGCCGGGCCGTCGTTAGCTGATACGATGCGCCGGCCCGCTCCAGCGGGAATAACAAGCCGATAGGAACTGGCCACATGGCGGTAGCTCTCGGGTTCGAAGTAGAGAGAGATCTTGTAGTCTACTCCTTTCCGAAGTCGGTACTGAAGTTCGTGTACCTCCTTGTCGTCAAATTTCTTTAGTCCCCTGTATTTGAGCTTAGAGCGTCTTCCTTTCACATCCAGCAGGGCCCATTCGGTTCCCAGGACCCCGCCGTAGAGCCCTTCCTGCATCAGACGGGGGAAGTTGTTCCAGAGGACGTCTCCCAGTTGGGAGCGCTGGCCTGGGATGATGTAACGTACCTCGACCTTGTTTCCGTTGCGAATAGCCGTCTCTTCAGCGTAGTTGACGTGACCGAACCTGAAACTGGAACGCAGCATCGGACCTTCAGCAACGAAAACGGCAGCCCCGGCTAGTTTCCCGGTTCCCCCTACCCGAATGTCCATAGTTCCGATGACCTGGCCCGAGGAGGCGTTGATCATCATGGCCCGCTGTTTGATGATGTTGGTGATGGTGCGCCAGGCATCGAGAGGATAGCCGTTGGAGAAGTACAGCAGATGCTTTCGTCCCGGCAAGGAGCGGAGGTGGCGTGAGAGGGCCACGATGGCCGCACAGCTGGAGTGCAGCCTCGTTTCCAGACCCGCCAACAGCTGGCGGCCCTCGGACGCCGCCGTGGAGATTGCTCCCTTCAGATTGGGATTCAGATTATCCGAGCCGGTGCCGAGAGTACTGAAGGTAGCCGCCGGGGGAAGGCTGTCCAGTCGGCCAAAGACCTCCTCGACAAACGCGATGAAGCTGGAAATGCTTTCCGGCTCGTAAGATTGGTAGCTGGTTTCCTCCAGGAGGCGCTCCAGCTCGGCGATGCTGGTGGTCAAGGGCAGATCCACCCTGAAGCTGGGTCGGATCGTGGCCAGCATGACCCGATCCTGAGGGGTCAACTGGGACCGGGCAAAGTCCCGGATCGATTCCCTCACCCGCGGAGGGAAGCGGTTCGAACGAAGGGGCTTTCTCCAAGAATAGAGATATCCTTGTCTGAAAGTCACACCCGGGCCTGAAGTACCGCTTGACAGGGTCAAAGAGAGCTCATTATTCTGGTAGCGAAATGCCTGAAAATGAGGCTGCTCCGGGAATTTCGAGACGGCGTTGGTGCTCACGTTTTCTGGGGCTGTTATCTATCGCCAGTCTGCTGCGGGGTGGGGAACAGGGTCTGGCCTCATCCCTGCTTCAGGCGACCCAGACTCAGGATGAGCCTGCCCCTCTCCAGAACGATCGTGTGATCCTCAGCCGACTCAGCGAGGTTGAAGGAACCATCACTCCCACCGCCGGATTCTTCATGCGAAGTCACCACGATCAGCCGGAGCTGTCGCTGAAGTCGTGGAAGCTGAGCATCGAAGGTAAGGTTTCCAAACCGCTCGAATTGAGTTTCAGCGATCTGATCGAATCCCCTACCGTGGAACTGGAAGCAGTCCTGGAGTGCTCCGGAAACCGGACAGGTCTGGTCAGCAATGGGGTATGGGAGGGAGTTCCCATGTCCAATCTCTTGAAGGCTGCTTCGCCTGCATCAGATGTGAAGCGAGTGCTGCTGGAGGGTGCCGATTCCGGATCCTTGATGAAGGATGTGCCTCCTTTCCCTTTTGCTCGGATCGTACCGTTGGAGAAGTGTCTTGCCCCCGAAACCATGGTGGCGTTGAAGCTCAATGGACAGTTCTTGCCCCAGCGGAATGGGTTTCCGGCCAGAGCGCTGTTGCCCGGCTGGTATGGGATGGACTCGGTGAAATGGCTGCGACGAATCGTCCTTCTGGGAGGTCTCGACTGGCCTGACTCCTACTACGGGAGCGGCATGGATCTGATGTATCAGCGTTGGATCAAGCAAGGGGGGCGTGAGCGGGCCACCTCCCGAGTCACCGAACTCCTGGTCAACTCGGGAATCGCATTTCCTTCCCCAGGTGCGAATCTTGTCGCAGGTCAGTACTCTGTCTGGGGTTTCGCTTGGGCGGGTCCCAGACCCATCCGCGCCACCGAGGTAAGTCTCGACAAGGGAAAAACCTGGAAAGCAGCCAAGCTCGAGGCCACTTCAAGACCCTTCACCTGGGTCAAGTGGAGCTATCAGTGGAGCGCGGAACCTGGTCAATACACCGTGATGAGCCGAGCTCAAGATAGTGCGGGAAAATGGCAGCCCAGCCGCAGACATCCGGAGCGGGCGGACGGCTATGAACTGAACTGGTATGCGGCGGTGGATTGCGTGGTGGTGTAACCAGGGCTTCTCCTTTCATCTCGATCAGGGAAAAATGTCCATCAGTCTTTGGTTTCGTTTGGCAAGCATCGTTTTTCTGGGACTGGCCGTCGCCTCTGGCACGCCGAGTCAACAGATTGCGGCCGGGTCGGATTCCTCTCAACTTGACCTACCAGCGCTGTTGGGCCAGCTTGGGGAGGAGCCCTCTGCCGCCCAGCTCGTGAGGGTCAGAGACTGGCTGCGTTCCCGCCAGAGTGACGAGTGGGGCGCAGCCTTCGAAAGCATCTTGAAGCTGACGGAGTCCCGCCCGTTTCACGCCCTTGTCATCCAGGAGTCCCATCGAAGAAAACGCCACGATTCCGCGAGAGAGGTCCTGAGCGTGCTTAGCGGTGAGAATCCCTCCAAGGCCATCTATCTCATCGATTTGGTCCAGTTGGTTACCCTGGCGGGTGATATCAAGAGGGCAAAAGAGCATCTTCGCGGTGCCGCAGCGCGTTTTCCCGAGCATGCCCAGATTCATGCCGATCTGGGTTTGTGGCTCTTTGATCACAAGCATGACGATCTGGCCTTTGCCGAACTGCTGCGGGCACAGAGGGCTGGAACCCTTCCTCCCAGGGCCGTTCTATTGCTTGCCAGCATGGAGGCGAAGGTAGGAGCTCACAAGGATGGAATCGACACGGCCCTGGTGGTCGAAAACAGATCCGACCTTCCCGACCCAGTTCGAGCCGAGGCGGCCGCGCTGATCGGTAAGACCTACGCCCTAGCCGGGCAGGAGAAGAACTCGGCAAGATATCTGGAGCAGGCTCTCAAGCTGGCTCCAGGAGTCGAGGACTACTACCTCTCGCTGGCCCAGGTCCACCGACAGACTCAGAACGGCGAAGCTGCCTTGTCCGTCCTGAAAGAGGGCCATCGGAGACTCCCTGAAGCCCCTGGACTGGGAGTAGCTCTGGGGCGCCGGCTCGTGACGGCGGGCGATTTCAGCAGCGCCATCAAGATACTCTCTGGAGTCGCCGACCGGTCGCCCAATCAGTTTGAGGCTCTGAGCCTGTTGTCCCGGGCCTACCGCGGCTCGGGTGATCCGAAGCTTGCTACCCAAACCTGGCGCCGCCTTGCCCAGCGTCAACCCAGCTACCCAATGGTCCACATCTTCCTGGCCCAATCATTGAGCGAGGAAGGCGCCTCCAATACCGAGGTGCTGGAAGCCTTGAAGACTGCCGAGGCGGCCTCTCCGACTGACTCCGATATCTACTATCTCCGAGGCAGGATTTACAACGAGATGGCCAAGTACGAAGAGGCGGTGAAGGAGCTGACACGCGCCATCGAATTGCAGCCCAACATACCTAGCCCCTACTACCAACTCGGTCTAGCCTACCAGCAACTGGGACAAGAGGAACTCGCTCGCCAGCAGTTCGAAAAGAAGGAGCACCTGGAGCGAGCAACGCGGCGCCGGTGAACCCTCGTTTCCAGGTTGCCTACTTTCGCTGAATAAAGACCAATAACGCGTCAGAGTCCGGTCCAAGACCAGGATTCCCTCGATCTCGGGTCTGCTGCCGGAGAGTTCCGGTAAGCGAAGGTCTTTTCGTCATGCGAGTCTCCCGCCTGCTTTCGGTTTCCATCTTCGTGTGCCTCTCCTGGACCCGGTTGGGTGCCCAGAAGGACACCGTTCCTTCTTTTCGAGCCCAGTCGGAGCTGGTCCTGGTAGACCTGCTCGTCACCCTGGATTTTGCGAATCTCATGGAGATTCCCAAGCAGATCCCTGCACCTGGGGAGGATAATCCTGAAATCTCTGCTCTGACCGGCATCACGCTGGGATTGCCAGAAGCTCCAGACTGGGCCTTTGCGCGGGGCGTCCCGGGCGGTGTTGAGGCCGGAGTGCCGGGTGGAATCGTTTTCGCAGATCTTCCGGCCCTGCCCATTCCAGTGGGCGGCAAGCTCCAGAACTCCAAGCTAATTCATAAGGTCCAGCCCCAGTATCCGGAAACGGCCCGGCTGGCTGGAGTCGAAGGAATCGTGCTGCTTCAGGTGCTCGTCAGTCAAGACGGTGTGGTGTCGGACATCGAGATTCTCCGGGGACATCCCCTCTTGAACGAGGCGGCCATCAGCGCAGTGCGGCAGTGGAGATACTCTCCCACGCTGCTCAATGGTTCTTCCATTCCAACCATCGCCACCGTGACCGTGAACTTCGTCCTGCAAAGTGCTCCCGCACAAGAGCCATCCTGACTCCGGTCCTCCAGGTCAGCAGGGTCAGGGTGGCCCTCCACTCTCGTCGCCCTGTCTACAGCTCCAGGTTGCCCTTATAGATCATGTCTTTCAACTTGAACTTCTTCTTGATGTTCATGCTGTTTACCTTGCTGACGAACTCCACATTCTTGTCTTTGAGTGTGATGACGTGGCTGCCTTTGCGAGGAAACAGCATCAAGAGCTCCCCTCCTCCAACTCCTGTCCTGGCGTCCAAGATCCCCACCCGATCCGGCCGGGCATGAACAACGTCCGCTCCCACAGGCTCGTGACCTTTGATTTTCAGAAAAGACTCTGACTTCAAAAGTTCAGACCATTGCTGCCAGTGAGCGGGGTTCATTCGGAACATCCGGTCCGGTAATCCGGAAACCCCAATGACATAATGGGTCGCGTCTCGCTCCTCCTCCTCGGTAGCGGGCGGCGGGCTGGAGGGCTGTTCTTGGTAGCGGGCCAGCGCGTCTTTAATGGGCAGCGCACTGTACCACCGAACCACCAACTTGAACGACTGAAGAGGCCCACCACCACGAGGACCACCAAAACCACCGCTACGACCTGCGGAGCCACCAGCTCCTCCGCCACCGGACCCGGCGGATCCACCAAAACCGCCCCCACTGCGAGGTCGACCTCGCGGTGCTGGTGCCCCGTCCCTCGCTCCAGGACGATGTTGACGGCGCGGGGCTGAAACCGACACCTTACGCGCCCACGGTGAGTTCGTGATCATTTTGATCACTTCTTTCTGGCTCCACTGCTCAGCCTTCTTTTCCTCCCAAAAATCATCTGCGCAGATTGGAACTATGCCTACCACAAACATCAGCGGGATCCCCATGATATATTTCTTCATACGATACCTCGATAGTTCCCCCGACTCTGGGCTCCTAGGCGGCGACGTCTTGTCTCTGAATCTGGTTTCTTCCTGATTCCTCTTGGCCCCTCCGGTGCCGCCGCGGTTCCGAAAGGGCTAAGATGGATCATAAAGGTAAGTTTATCCCAGGACCATCGAGCTCGTAAAGAACCAAGCGCCTAACCCGGACCTCTCACCGCCAGTCTACTACGGCCCCGCAATCATCCGCCCTGGCTGGTGGACCGGCCGCTAACCCTGCCTAGTTCGGATCCAGGAAATGCTCTTCCTGAAAGCTGATCCAGACGGGTGGATCGGGACGGTTGTGAGAAGCGATCAGCCAGACCTGACCTAAGACAATTCTCGTATACTTCTCAATGCAAAGTAAGTGAAGCTACCAAAGATGGCGATGTCTTTGGGAAAGAGAGGTAATCAAGGGCCGACTTCAGCGGAGATCTGAGAGAGAATGATTGACCCCAGGTCGGAGGGCTGATAGATTCTCGATTAGTCTTCTCGGGAAACTCGCTGAAGCTCGAAGCCGAAGAACGGGAGGGTTCCTGTTATGTTGGGAAAAACCGTGGCCTTGGTGAGCTTGGGGCTGCTCCTGCCTCGGATGCCGGCGGCCCAGACCACCGGAATCGCCGATGTGATCGGCCCAGGACGCTTGGATAGAGATGCTATCACAATGCCGAAGCGGTTGCTCCTGACCGGAAAAGTGGTCCTGGAGGAAGGTAGCCCACTGCCTGAGCCCATCAATGTGGAGTTGGCCTGTGGCGGGTCGGTCCGCCAGGAGACTTTCACCTACGGGGAAGAAGGGGATTTTACCTTCGAGCTGGGTGGGGGCTCGGAGACCATGGATGCCAGTGGCAGTGGAAATCGCCCCAACTTGGATCCCTCTTCCCGGGTCCCGACTATAGCTGCAGAGGAGCGCACGCTGGATCTGAGCGGCTGCCTGATCCAGGCGGCTCTTCCTGGGTTCCGCGCCGAATCAATACCTTTGGGAGTCCGCACCTACCTGGACAGTTCAGACGTTGGAATGATTGTGCTCCGGCGGTTGAAGAACGTGGGCGGTTCGACCGTGAGTCTTACGACCCTGGCGGCTCCCAAGAATGCTCGGAAGTACTATGACAGTGCCTACCAAGAACTCCAGAAGCAGAAGGGAGATGTGCCCAAGGCGATGCAGGATCTGGAGCAGGCCGTCCAGCTGCATCCGGAGTTCGCCGCGGCCTGGTTTCTCCTGGGACGGGGCCATCACGCCTTGAGAAACCGGGAACCTGCCCGGAAGTGTTTCCGGAAAGCCGCCGAGGCAGACCCCACGTATCTGCGCCCCTTCATGTTCCTGGCCATGATGGGAGTTGGCGATGAGGACTGGCAGGAGGTCGCTCGGAACTGTGACCACATCATCGAATTGAATCCCCATGTGACCCGGGCCCACTTCTATCACGCGGTGGCGAATCTGAACCTGGGAAATCTGGACCTGGCCTGGGAGTCGATTAAAATGGTTCGTGAGAGCGGGAGCAAGAGGTACCTGTTCGGCCTCCATTACGTCCGGGGTGCCATCCTGACCAAGAGAGGGGACTTCAGGGGGGCGGCCCAGGAGTTCAGGAGATTCATCGCGTTGAAGCCAGAAGACAAGACCTCGAAACAGCTCGAGCAAAAGCTCTTGGCCTGGGAGAAACACGGTCTCATCAAGGGAGTCGAGCCCCTCCAGGCCATCCAGAATCAGTAGTAGGAGGGGGTGTCCTGGGGAGTCTTGCGCGATCCCAGAGGAGCTCTCACATAAACGTAGACCCCCAGATCCTCAACCGAGACGGTGCCGGTCGGTACACCCCCGGATTCTGGACGTATAAGGCGAACCGTCAACTGGTTGTCCCCACTGATGATAGAGGGTGCGAGCTGCTCCCGATCCAGATCCACAAAGTACCAGTAAAACGGCGGCAGCACTCGGCCCTGCCATCGATTCTGTCCGCTGGGGTCGAGGACGCGGGTAACGTATTCGCCCGGGACCAGGGTGCCATTCAGCCGGATGCCCAGGCGCTCCTGCTGGCTCAGACCGACGGCTTTGAAGTACAGATTCGCCCGCAGCCGGGGATTACCGAGGTCTTCGGCGATGCGGTAGCGCCAGCTGCCCTCAGGAGCCCGGTCATTGCGGTTGAGTTCGATTGAATCGTATTTCGAGAACTGTCGGCCTATTTGGCCACCCCCATGGGACAGGAAAAGCGAGTCGCCCCTTCCCCAGCGCGGACCAAACAGGTAGTGGCGATCTCGTTGGCTTACCACTTGGGGATCGCGCAGCTCCTGTAAATAGGCCAGTGCTCCGGGCCACATATAGCCAGGGCCGGTATAAGTGCGTGCTTGGCGGCGGTGGTCCCAGTGATACATCCAGTTGAAGGCATAAAGGCCATCGGCGCCGAAGGTATGAAAGTTCTGCGCTGCGGCCCGGTAGTTGGCTGCAGTCAACTGGCTGACGTTGTTATCGAGGTCAGAGGGGGAAGGGTGCAGAGCCGGGTAGATTTTGCAGTCCGTTCCCTCGGCGAGCCGGACAAACTCCTCAACTTTAGTGTTGAAGTTGATGTGGTTGAAGTCCGAAGGCACGACATAATCGACGAGTTCTTCCTGGATCCAAGTCTTCAGATCGAAACCCAGATAGTCACATTCCGGAATCGTCTCGGGCACCCGCACGCCCAGGATGAGTCGGTTCCGTTTACGTCGTTGGGCCGCCGCATCTAACCGCTGCCGGGCCTTTCGGGTAAAATCGCTCAGTAGATGGGCCTTCTGAGGGCCCTCGCCGGGTGGAAATGCCGGCGGCCAGCGCATCCAATCGAACTCGATCCCGTCTAGGTCGTAGGCATCCAGCATCTCACTGATAAATGTCAGCATCGCAGCACGAACCCCATCGTGGGTGTAATCGGCCTTTACCTGCTCTTTGATGTGCCACTCAGGGTGGTCCTTGAACCATTGTCCAAAGTCGTCCGGGTTGCCGTGCGAGGAATTCATACGCAAGCTGGCGACGAACTCCATGTTCCGTTGGTGACAGCGGTCTATCAGAATTTTTGTGAAGTCAAGTCCCGCTTCGTCCAGCAGGGAAACCCCGCTAGCTTTGCGGTAGCGCTGCGCCAAGTCAGTGACCTTGGAAGGGACCTTAAGATGACTGTAGAACCTTATGAAGACGCAGTGGACAAGTGTATCCACCTGGGCTGCGGCATGTTCATCGACCGCCTCTTCCAGCAGCCGCTTTACGAATTGCGGGCTCAGCTTTTCTCGGTTGGCGAAGAAACCATGCTCAAACGAGGACATATCCCAATTGGTCAGGATTCGCCGCTCCCTCTTTTCTTGTAAGCCAGCACTGTTTTCAGAATTGATGGCACATCCCGGAATCAGGATCGCCACCAGCAGGGCAATGGCCGTTGGGATTTGATGCTTCAACATTTGATAACCCGCGGTCCCGGGCCGAGATAGCCTCCGCCCTTGAGTCGATACTCCCCGGCAGCAGAACCGTCCGTCGTACTTGTTTAACCCATAATGGTAAGGGTTCGGACACCTTTAGTCTAGCGTCCAGGTTCCCTATCACCTCGCTACCAGGGTGCCATTCTGGGACCACTCCTTGAGAAACCGCTGCTGGAGGGAGCGCCCGGTTTCATGATCCAGTGCCCAATGATATAATGCGAGATCAAGGTTGGGCTCGAGACAAGGGCGTCTTCGATCTCGGGTCTGCTGCGGTAGAAAACCAGTGAGGACTGGTCCTCTCACCATGCGATTATCCTGCCTACTGTCAGCTTACATCTTCGTAGGTCTCCCCTGGACCCTTACGCTTGCACAGCGGGACCCCGTTCCCTCTTTTCGAGCCCAGTCGGAGCTGGTGCTGGTAGACCTGGTCGTCACCGACAAACAGGGCAATTTCGTCCGGAACCTGAGGCCCGATCAGATCCGGGTCTTCGAGGACGGCAAACGCCAGCGTATCAGTTACTTCGATCTTCGGAGAAGGGCTGGACCCGATGATCCTCTGGGAGAAGAAGTGGCGAGGCGACAGCGGCGGGCGGCGATACCTTTTTCCTCTGACTTCGACCGCTCGGTTCCGGCGGCCCGAGTAGACCAGGGACACTTCGTCTTCCTGTTGGACATGCCGTCTCTGTCTTTCGACAGGATGCAGCGGGTGAAGCAATCGATCCGGGACTTCGCTCGGTCTCAGTTCAACCCCAAGGACCGGTTCATGCTCGCAACCATCCGACCTAGCTTCCGCCTGGATCTGCCTTTCACCACCAACATCGCCGAGCTGGAACGCGTACTGGAGCAAACGAGCGACCAATACAACGAGTCACAAAGCATTGCCGGCTTTACCGTGGTTGTCGAGGAGATCTTTGGTCGACTGGAGAACGTGGTCCGCCTCGGTGCTGCCATCGCCGGCGGCGGGGCCGGCTCCGACGGTCTGGATCCCAACCTGAAGGGAGCGATCTCCAGGGTGGCGTCCGAGGGTCGCCAGCTGTTGGCGGGTCTGGAAATGAGAACGGACTTCAGCTGCGCGGCAATCGCGGCCGTCTCGCGTCACCTGCGCACCTTGCCGGGACGAAAACATCTGATCTACTTCTCCAATGGCTATCCTCTCGATGCCGCGCGTACCATCGCTGGTATCATCAAACAGCGGGCCATGGATTTCGCCCCCGGCCAGGTCACCGGCATCCACCTGGCGGTGAGCAGCTTTATGGCCGGAACCGGTCGCAGCTCCGATCTCCGCTCCAAGCTGATGGCGGCAGTGGATCAAGCCAATCGATCCCGGGTCTCCATCTACAGTATCGACCCCAGGGGGTTGATGGTTCCCGCCATCGCTGACGCCAGTGTCAAGGGATCCGTGAGCTACATCTACAATTCGGTTTCCACCGAGGACATCACCGCTCCTCGCCAGTTTCTCTCTTCTCTCTCTCTGGAGACGGGGGGACTCTGGTTCGCCGATGACAACGACCTGGGTCACGGGATGCGGAAGGCCTATAAGGACAGCCGGGAGCACTATCTGCTCGGATACGTCCCGTCCTCCCCGAGAAAAGTGGGCAAGTTTCACGAGATCAAGGTGAAGGTGAAGCGAAAGGGTCTCAAGCTTCGCTATCGGACCGGGTACACTGAGGAAGACCCGATTGAGGCTACGACTGTGGATCTGGCCAACGCCTTCAAGTTCCCTGATCTGTTTCGGGATTTTCCGGTCGACACCGTGGTCTCTCAACGGGAGGGCAAGTTGAAGGTCGAGGCTCGCATTCCCACCGAAGCCTTCAGCTTCAGCTCCGAGGGAGAACAGCACCGGTGCGTGGTGGAGATGTTCGGTGCCCTCTTGGACGGATCCGGGAAGTGGGTGGGTGAGGACCTCTTATTCGCCAAGAGGATTGAGCTGGACTTCAGCCAGCAGGAGCTGGAAAACTTTCACCGCTACAAGGGCTTCGTCCCTGTTGCGGAGCAGGACGCGCCCGAAGGCGCTCACGATCTGGTGGTGGTGGTCCGCCAGATCCCCTCCGGCCAGATGGCTACCTCCACCCACAAGATCGCCTTTGAGTTCGAGGGAGATGATGATTGATGAAACAAGCAATTAGTTGCTTAATCCTCGGCGCTCTTCTTTCCTTTTCAGTATTGGCTCAGGACCAGGATCTCGGATCCGGGGACGATACACCGGCCCGGCTGCATCTGCGCCCAGGCTTTGATCCACTTGCTGAGCCGATCTTCTACTCAACCGATCAGTCAGGGCAAACAGTGCCGTTTCCCGAATGGGCTGCAGCGCCTGAGCACACCTCCGAGACCCCTGGAGAGACCAGCCGCCTGGTCAAAGCACTGGTGGGATTCGGAATCTTGAGCGCAGGCGCATTCCTGGTCTCTACTTCGGGGACCCGGTTGGCTCGGGGTGAGGGCGTCCCCCACTGTATCCAGATCCCCGTCATAGTGGGCGGACCGGTTGGCTCCACCCAGACAGGAGATGATTTCCGCCAAATCGACCAACAGAGTTTCTGCCCGGACGGCCGTCCTCCGGTTCAGCGGAATAAGGCAAAGCTCTTCGGAGGCGTAGGCTTAGCGGGTGCGGGAGTGACCCTGATGTGGCATTGGTTTCGAAACACCAAGCAGATATCCTCACCCAAGAGTTTTGAGCAAGGAGGAAATTGACCTCGCCAGAGCTCCTCACATTGGCCAAAATGCATCCTCTGCGCAGCATTGGGATCTTCCTGAGTATAGCGCTGCTGTGGAGTCAGCTCGACGCGATCACCCAGCCGAAGCCGACGGCGGAGGTAAGCGATCTTCGCTTTCATCGGCTGAAAGTTGAGCCTCTGGTTGCTTCCACTTTCCCGACACATCGCTTCTTCCACGACGGCCTCAAGGAACAGGTGGTTGTGATTACCGCCGAGGGCTTGGAGCGGATCGGATGGGATCCGCGTCCCGAAGGGACTTGCTGGCTGTTGAGGCTGCCAGAGAAGATCTTCGTCAACGGCAAGAAGCTGCACTACCAGGTCGGGTTGAACTGGGAGCAGAAAGACGGGCGGTGGTCGTATGCCGACGCTCCCATCCGCGATCTGCTGGACGCGTGGGAGTTCAAGCCCGGTCGAGGCCATTTTCCGAAACCCGAGCGGCAACGGGAGCAGCCAATCATCGGGCGGCAGGCTGCCTCGATCGAGGCCAAGCCCGGGGGCGCTTACTACCGGCTCTCGCTGACCAACACCTCCGAGGCCTCTTGGCGCGACGTTTATGTGCACCTATGCCTCAACCACTACCAGGCTCCTATGACGGGCTACCGCCCCTTTCTGAAGATCGGCGACCGCTGGATCGACTATCCTGAGATCGCCGAAAACCTGGCTTCCAGGTTCCTGCCGGTGAAAGGAATGGGCGCGACCTATTCGAGACTGGGCAGCGATCGTCGAAACGCCGCATCGAAGGAATGGATGCCAGGCAGTGAACTTGGCTTCCCCGGAATCGTTTGCTGGAACGTGACGAGTAAGGGCCACCTGTTGATCTCTCACTTTGCCAACCAGGCCATCGCGGTGATGGCAAATCAGAACTGGCCGTGTACCGACCTCCACCTCTGGTTCGGTGAAATCAAGCCGGGACAAACCGTCAGCCGGACGGGGCGGGTGTTGATCGCCGAGGCGGACCTGGACGCATTCATCCGCAGCGAAGAAAACCTAGTGCGTTGATGAGGGCTTGGGTCCAAATCGTCCTGGCCTGAAACTGGGAAATTCCACTACTTGGCTGGACTACCCGTCGCTCACTTGATGCGAAAAACCTTGGGATCGATCTTCCGGTCGTGCGTAATGCTGTTGAACTTCATTTCCCAGTGACCCACAAAGCTCGAGCCGGGGAGACTCTGGTTAAGCGAGAGTCTGTAGGTATGGGGCAGAGTGAGACCATCCACCTCTTTGAAGTCCCCGAATCTCTCTTCCAGCGACAGCCGGCTCCTGAACTCAGGATCGCCCAATGGTCCTTCTCGATCCGGGTTGGTGTAATTCGGTGTCGTTTGCCCTGGTATGACGGCCGGGCCGTCGTTAGCTGATACGATGCGCCGGCCCGCTCCAGCGGGAATAACAAGCCGATAGGAACTGGCCACATGGCGGTAGCTCTCGGGTTCGAAGTAGAGAGAGATCTTGTAGTCTACTCCTTTCCGAAGTCGGTACTGAAGTTCGTGTACCTCCTTGTCGTCAAATTTCTTTAGTCCCCTGTATTTGAGCTTAGAGCGTCTTCCTTTCACATCCAGCAGGGCCCATTCGGTTCCCAGGACCCCGCCGTAGAGCCCTTCCTGCATCAGACGGGGGAAGTTGTTCCAGAGGACGTCTCCCAGTTGGGAGCGCTGGCCTGGGATGATGTAACGTACCTCGACCTTGTTTCCGTTGCGAATAGCCGTCTCTTCAGCGTAGTTGACGTGACCGAACCTGAAACTGGAACGCAGCATCGGACCTTCAGCAACGAAAACGGCAGCCCCGGCTAGTTTCCCGGTTCCCCCTACCCGAATGTCCATAGTTCCGATGCCCTGGGCGATCCGGCTCTTGCGTGCAAGGTTTCCCCCAATGGCCTCTAGGTGGAGGGCGACCAACTCCTTCTTGTTGAGCTTCTTGGCTGGGGTAACCGAGGTCAGAAGCAGGAAAGTGACGAGGGAAAAGATCGCACATCTCATACTTAGTCTCATCTGCCTACCTCCTAGTGAATGACTCTGCTGAGAAAACAATATCTGGACATCCCTTCGACTCCGACGCTCGGCCGTCCACTCTGGTCAAGGCCAAGGTCGGTCCCAGCGAAGAGACGCCTCGCTATTATAGCCTCATCCGTGACGTTGCGCTGCCCCATTCGTTGCTTGGTGTGGGGTCGGAAAGCTTCGCCTTGGAAGGCAGGTTCGGAGGGAGTCGCATCGGGGCTGAGGTTCGCTGGCTCGACGACGAGGTCACGGCCGATGGCTATGAGAAGGCTACGGATTCCGCCGGTGGTGGATTAAGATTAAGAGGCGAGCGAAGGATAGCGGGCTACTGATGGTGAGAGCCCGGCCAGACAACGTCGTGGTCGAGCGGATAGATTGGTCTGCGAAGCTTCTTGTAGTCGAACATGCTGAAGTCAGGACGATGGATTCCGGGCGTATCCGCGTCGAAAATGTGGCTGGCGAGCGGGCCTAGATCTGCCCGAAAATGAACCGCGCTTTTCACGACCAACAGCCGCCGGTGAGAGAGTTCGATGCCTGCGATCCGTAACATTTCTGCGTCTAGGCATTGTCGCCGTTGTGAAGATACAACGACCTCGACGCCGCCGATCTCAAGCGTCGCTGTCGGACCGAGATGATCGGCAATTCCTCGCAGCATCGGACCGCGGTAGACAAAGGCCCCGTCGCACAACGCCCTGACGTAAGCTTTCCCCTCGACGGGAGCACCGTGTCGATCGTCTGTCTTGCCGCCCAGTCGAACCTGGATCGTCCTCCCGACGCCCGCGTCGTGAGCCTGTTTTGCCGTCTCCGGGTCGTAGAGTACCGCGACAAGAGCACCCTCGAGGCCCGCTTCGATCAAAGCTCTCAGCGCCACCGTCCCGTCACAGGGAGCTCCGCCGCCAGGGTTGTCCGAGCCATCGGCAAAGATCGTGAGTCCGTCGTCGGGATGCTCCTCGACAAAGCGTATAACTTCTTCGATCGTCGTGAGGTGTGGCTCCAAATCATCTCGCAACTCCCACAGCCAACCCGCAAGCTCATCCGCTTTATCGCTCGCCATGCCTCGGTCTCCGTCGGCGGTGACGACGACGGAGACACCGGCGTCTCGAACGTCGGCGAATGGAAAGCCCATTGATACCGTTACGATCAACACTCCGGGTTCTTCTTCCAGGCGATGCACGCGCTCGACGAGCGAGCGCATCGGCTCTCGTAAGGTGCATTGCATCGGCGGCATCGTGATCAGTGGAAGTTGACGGTATTCTTGAACCGGCGAAATGTCGCCGCAGATTATCCGCCCCAGCAACTCCACCGCTTCGCGACCGCGCTCGTGCATATCGACATGCGGATACGTGTCGAAGCCGATAATCACATCCGCCAGCTGGGCCATCTTGGCCGTGATGTTGGCGTGCAAATCGAGCGTAGCCACGACCGGCATCTGTGGTCCCACCAGATTGCGAACCGCTTCGATGAACGCACCCTCGGCATCCTCGTGCTCTTCGGTCACCATGGCCCCATGCAAGTCGAGCAGCACGCCGTTCACCGGTAACACGCTTTCGAGACGTCCCAGGAACCAACCAAGCATCGTGTCGAACGACTTCTGCTCGACAACTCCTGACGGCTGAGCTCGCACGGATAACAGTGGCAACAACTCGGCCCCGACCGCTTCGCCGCCGGCGATATAACCGCCGTGAATACATCTCGTCCCGCGATATCGCTGAAAGATGACTTCGCCACCGCTCAATCCCGGACCGCACTTGCTGTCACGAGCAAAGTCGGCGATTGTCGTTGGCGTAGAGGCAAACGTGTTTGTTTCGTGCTGAATGCCGCCGCTGGCGATTCGCATGCGCGACTCCCGAAGGCCACTCCATTTAGATTGACGTCGTTGACGCGCGGACGCCGACAGTCTTACAGACTCACCGGGACAAAACTAGTTCTAAAACTCGACGCCTTGGGATAGGGTTTGGTTCGCACGGCATGAAAATCCGAACGATCACCACAGGAATCCCTTCCGCTTGCTCTCATGGTGGGTCTCCAGCGAACAGGGCTCGAAAGGTGTACAAGTCGACGAGGCCCTTCATGAAGAACTCCAGCCGGATCGCACACCCGCTCAAATCGCGGATGTCCCCATCTTTCCATTTTACCTCGTGGCGGACGCTATCACCAACGATTGGATCACTCGGTCCGGAGTCGAAATTCCTCAAGGGCTGTCGGTCGTAGTCGGTGATTCGTACGGTCATTTCGCTCTGGCCGACGTCGGCATTCAGATACAGACTGCCACCGGGCCAGCGCAGCAGGCGCGTCACGACGAAGCCGCCCCCGGCAGGGCTGCGTAAGGACACAAAGCCCTCCTTGCGAACGCGCAGCAGGCCGATTCCCGGGGTCAATGCCTGGCACTTGTGAGGGCCGTTCGTCCCCGAATAGTAGATCCACCACTGGTCACCCACGTCCAGCCAACCGGGCGAACCGAGGACCATGCCGCTATCCCAGCTTTTCGCGGGACCGAGGTCGATGAGACGTGGGCGATCCGGAAGCCGCTGGAAATTCCTGCCATCGCGGCTGAAGGTCAGCTCGGTGTAGATGTCCTCCTGGTGCCGGTAGGGCCAGAGGAACCCCCAGTAGATTCCGGCATGGTAGCGGGTGGGCATGCCGTAGAAATAGTTGTGTCCTGTTTTGGCGTCGAGGGAGTCGGGCAGGAGGATGTTCTCGAGCACAACCGGCCACGGTTCCCACAACGCGGTATGCTCGAGACGTGCGATCTTCCGACGCTCTCCTCTCGCACGGTAGATATTCGTGGCCCGCGTGAAGCAGACGTACTTCGCTTGTCTCGGATCCCAGACGATGCTGGCCTGTGTATCCGGGGTGAAGTCAGCGGCAATCCGCACGTCGCCCGCAGAATCCCAGTCGATGCCGTTGTGAGACCCGATCAGATGCATGCCGCGTTGACCGCGCACGTCGGTCAAGTAAAGCATCAGGTATGCGTAACCACGGCGATGCTCCGGTGGCACCTCCAGCAGGAACTGCCCTTCCGCCCGGCCGTTGTCCGGCCCCAGCAACACGATGTTGTTGTCTCGCGTGCCCTTTAATTCGTACTTACCGATCCGGGGAAGCTTCCAGTGGATACCGTCTTCCGACTCGGCGTAGGCGATACCGTAGGTGTACCTCCTCGGGTTGAGACTCTGGTCCCAGTAGTCCTGATACCAGAGACGGAACAGCCCCGTTCGCTCGTCACGTGCGACGTTGACGTAGCCGCCGTTTCCCGCGATGACCGGGTTGGACTCGTCCTTGCGCGGCGGATGAAACACGCGCGTCACGGTTTCCGCCAGATACTGCACTCCCCACCGGTTATCCACCAGGTGATCGTCGATGAAGAACTGGGGGTCATGATCGATGGCCACCGCCGCCGGCTCGGTCCTGGTGCCCGCATCCGGTGCGCCAGCTTGCAGGGCCATGACGATTACCATTAATGCTGATGCTCGTGCGATTGGCTTCATGGTCTTTGCCCCGGAAGTCGGTCCATTGTACAGGTGTTTCCTGTCGCGAGGGGATCATGTCCGACCGGGAAGGCTCCTGTCGGATCCCGATGAGGCTTTCCTCTGACAACGGATTGTGGTACTGGTCCGGCAGGCAGTCGGGGAGGAGTGAGCACGATGTGGACATTCTGCTAAACGAGCCACAAGACAAGGAGAGGAAGCATGAAAAACCTGCTCATCCTGGCTGGGACATAACTGCTCGGCTTCACCGCTACGGGTTTAAACCGCAGGCGTAGTCGGGTCTACGTTGAGGATTTCGCGACCGAGGAGCGGCCGAAGATGGTGTGAAAATGAGATGCCAAAATGCCAAGTTATTTCTGCGCGAGCCCTAAGGGCGAGCTGGGCGGTGCGTTTGGAGCAATCGCAGCGGCACATGATCTGGTCTCTGAGTTGGTTGTAGGCGGCTGAGGCTCCCAGATGCTGGGGTTGCATCCAGAAAAGACGGGTCGTTTGCTGCAACGTCAGGAAGCCAGCTAGCAGCCCGACCGCAGAGGGTATTCACACATCTACGACTGCAGCCTGAGCCATGTTGGAGATGCTGTCCAATAGGACCTCTCGGCGCTGAGGCTGGGTGGTCAGCAGCACGACGATCAGTTGACGTGCCGGGTCAGCCCAGGCGACGGTGCCGGTGGCTCCCACGTGACCGAAGGTGCCGGCCGATGCCAGATTGCCGAAGTAGTTCCAGACGCGCGAGTCTCTCAATGCCCAGCCCAGTCCCCAGGGAGCTCGAATGTTGCCATTGTGATCTTGGGTCATGGCGGCCGTGGTCACCGGTGAGAACAGGCGAAACCGGCCGTACTTTCCGCCGTTGAGGAATGCCTGGAGCAGTATCGCGAGGTCGCTGCTGGTACTGTGCAGGCCGCCCCAGGGATGACCCATGTCGCGCCAGTAGGGTGAATTGGGACCCCATCTCCGCGAGTCCTCCGAATCACCGCGCTTCTCCTGGACGATAGCGGTATCTTCGATTCTCAATCCGTCCAGGCCGAGGACCGAGCGCTTCATGCCGAGCGGCTCGAATATCTCCCGGCGCAAGAAGTCGCGCAAACGGATTCCTGAGACCCGCTCGGTGATCGCGGCGGCCAGCAGCGTACCCATGCTCTGATAGGCAAACTGAGTGCCCGGTGCAAACAACAGCGGCGTCCGCAGCGCTGCGGCGACAAATTCGCTAAGCGGGGCATGGGCCCGGCGCAGCTCGACGTTTGCCGGCAGCATGTCGGGCATTCCTGAAGTGTGGGACAGTAGATGCCAGACCTTGACCTGATCCTTATGATCGCCCTGGAATTCCGGCAGGTAGCGCTGCGCAGGTTTCGATAGGTCCACGTTGCCTCTCTCGACCAGCAGCATCAGCCCGCACACGCTGACCGGCTTGGAAATGGAAGCCAGCAGATAAATGGTGTCCGGTTGGGTGTCTGGGGAATCAGGATGTGGATTGAGCTTGCCGAACCCGCGATGGAGAATCACTTTGCCGTGGCGGGCCACCAGGACCGACGCAGAGGTGATTTCGCCGCTCTGGGTTTTGGCTCCAAGGTGGTCGGTGATTCGCGCGAGTCGCTCAGCCGACATCCCGACGTCGGCCGGCTCGCCGGGTTCGAGAACCTGTGCACTGCCGGTTTGAGGTCGCATTGTCGGTTCGGTCGTGCTCCGGGAATCCGGGCGATCCTGCGGAAACTGAGCCTGGCTGACGCCCATGACGCCGAGTGTCCCAGCTTGCAACCACTGCCGTCGAGTATAGGTGCTGCACGGTCGTTTCGATGAGTTCATGGGTCCCTGGGTATGGTCTCGATTGTAGGCCTCTTGAATCAGCCTCACAATAGCCGACGACGGATCACAGTTGAGGCACTTTCTAGTTGAGGCAACAGGTAGCCATACAGCTCTGGTGAGTGCCGACTGCGGTGGGCCTCGGCTCTTCGTCACGCCCTTTGGTTTGTTGTCCTTGGCCTCGGAGCCTGACCGAGCGCTAGGAGAGGCTCGAGGTCCCATGGGAGTCCGTGTGCTCTACGCAGCTCGTTGAGCGCTTCGCCGACCAGGTCAGCCGCCGCCGACTTTCTCCAGAGACGCTTCGATTGGACCAGGAACCTGGAGGTTGACAGCTACTACTGATGCACCGGCGATGGTCAAAGATCCGGAACCATTTCTACAGTCTGGTCGTGCTCGATGCTACCATGGGCGTCCATGAGCACTCCGGCCCCCCTGGAGCCGAGACCGACGGTTCGAGGCTCTTCGCTGGGTGTCGGAGTGCTGTTCCTGGCCTCAGCTCTGGCGGTGGACTCCTCCAGCTACGCCTTTGGCCTCTTCGTCCAACCCCTGGAGGAGGCTTTCGGATGGCCTCGGACTGCGATCAGTGCCTCCCTGTCGTTTGCCGCCGTGGGCAGCCTGGTCTCTCCCTTACTGGGTCGCCTGATGGACCGACTGGGGGCAAGGCAGATCATGGTCTTCTCCCTCTTGTTGGGAGGCATCAGCTTTCTCCTTCGCCCCCTCATGTCCCAGCTCTGGCACTGGTACGCCTTGAGCTTTCTGCAGTTCGTGCTGTTCAACGGGATGGGCTTCCTGCCGGCGGGACGCCTGATCGGGATCTGGTTCGTTAACCGTCGGGGACGCATAATGGGACTGGTCATGATGGGGAATAACTTCGGCGGTCTGACGCTTCCATTGATCGCCGGCTTCGCTCTGTCAGCCTTCTCCTGGCAGATGGCCTATCTCTCGTTCGCTCTTCTCTTCTTCGCCACCGCCCTGCTCTCGCTCGTCCTGATCCGCGAGTCTCCCGATCCCGTACCAGGATCCTCTCAGTCGGCGGACGGCGATGAGGCTCCCCGGTTATCGGGCGTGGGCGTGCGCGAGGCCCTGACCACCCGCTCTTTCTACAGCATCACCTTCGCCATCATGATGGCCTCCTTCACCTACAGCACCATCCTGGCTATGGTAGGGGCTCATTGGGTGGTGGAGGGCATGTCCACAGCGGCGGTGTCCCTAGCGCTCGGACTGCTGGCCAGCGCCGGAATGGCTGGGAAGCTTTTCTATGGACTGTTGACCGAGCGCTGGGGAGCGAGGTGGTGCCTGGTGGTGAACCTGGCTGCCCAGATGGTGTCGG
The DNA here is from genome assembly GCA_965218775.1 of Acidobacteriota bacterium. Taxonomy (GTDB): domain Bacteria; phylum Acidobacteriota; class UBA6911; order RPQK01; family JAJDTT01; genus CAUZIZ01. The sequence continues at coordinate 213,387 of CBDCLS010000005.1, forward strand.
TCTGGTTGATGATCGCCTACTCCGATCCCCCCCTGGTCTGGCTTTCGGCACCCTTGTTCGGACTCAATATGGGAGGTTACGGAGCGCTTGTGCCCCTGATCGTTCAGGAGTACTTCGGACTGCGCCACTACGGCAGTATCTCTGGCCTGATCAGCATGGCGACTGTGCTGCCCTACACCCTGGGGCCGTTGATGGCCGGAGCCTCCTACGACCTCTGGGGAAGCTATAGTCCTGCCTTCCTGGCGGTGACAGTCCTGTTTGCTCTGGGGATACTGTCCCTGCTGCTACCCGCCGACCACCGAGTGATCCGAGATTGATGAGGGGTTGAGATCTTCCGCGACGATGCCGCCCAGGAGTGGACGCCGGATGCGGGATTCTGTACCTGACGCACTGGAACAGATAATCTGCCACAACCCTCTCGTGGACCTTGTTCCGGTTCCAGTCAGGAACGCCGAGACCGATCCAGCTGACGAGTTGAGCGGAGCATAACGGAATCACGGCTTTCTCGAAGATTGCCCTTCCGGATCCAAAGATCTAGAATTGCCACATAGACTCCCATTATAGTTTGGAGGCCCGTGTTGATAGGCCAGACCATCTCCCACTACAAGATTACCTCCAAGCTCGGCGAAGGGGGGATGGGAGCGGTGTACCAAGCCGAGGACACCAATCTAAAGCGCGAAGTGGCCATCAAAGTCCTTGCGGAGCAGGTCACCCAGGACGCCGACGGCAATCCGATCGAAGGATTCAGCCTGGACGACTCGGATCCGCTAAGCGGCAACAACGTCGCCTCTCCGGTTTCCTGGAAGGGCAGCCAGGAGGTCTCCAGCCTGGCCGGACGGGAGCTCAGGCTCCACTTCAAGCTGAGGAATTGCAAGCTCTATGCCCTTCAATTCGTGCAATAAAGTTTCTGTCCGTTCGACCAGGACGAGGAATTCCATGTATCAGCACATCGCTCCCTTCAAATGGCTGTTCTTATCCATCGCACTGATCACCCCTCTCAGCGCGGCTGAGATAGTCCGTCTCACACCCGAGACCTGGGACCAGGCGGTCCCCCGGGGTAAGGAGGTCGACACCATCTACGGAGACTACGTTCTGAGGAATCAGCAGCTGGTTGCAGTCGTGGCCAATACGGTTTCCGGAAGGCACGCCAATACAACGGTAACCAAAGTCGGTGGAGGTATCATCGACTTGACTACACGAGGGCAGTCTCCCGAAGACCAGAGCGATCAACTCAGCGCTTTCTACCCGAATGGGAGAGACCAGTTCTCCTACCGCCAGGTCAGGGTAGTTCTGTCCCGTGGAGAAGAAGTCTCACTGAGAGTCACGGCCGTGGGCGGGATGGATCGACCAGATGCGCACGTGACCTATCGTCTGAGTGATTCCTCCCATTACCTGGTGGTCGAAAGCGAATTCGTCAACCGCAGCGACAGGCAACTGACCGTGGAACTGATGGATGAGGTCCGTGCCGATCGCTCCTTCGACAAGGTTGACGACGGCACCACGGAACTCTTCTGGGCTTATGACAAGTGGTTCGGACAGGCCTACGGCATTCTGCCTGACCGGGGATCGATCCTCTCCTCCGGGGATGCCCGAAATCGATTGTCGAGCCTCCGCTATCTGATCGAGGGACAGGATCGATTCGATCTTGCCCCCGGGGAGACGAGGAAACTGGTGAGGCGGATCTTTCCGGCTCGTCACCTGGTGGCGGTCAAGGCCATTGCCAAGCGAGTACGGCAACAGCCGCTGGGAACTGCCACAATCCAGGTCAGCGAGGAGGGTGGAGGGGCGTTGCCGGACACCGACGTCGAGATCTTCTCTGGCAGTAACTCCCAAGGGTATGGGCGCACCGATAGCAAGGGTCAAATGCTGCTGGAGCTTCCCCCTGGATCCTATCAGGCCAAAGTGTCTTCGCTGGGACGGGGGACCCGAGAGGTCGACGCCTTGGTACCTTCAAGGACAGGGGAAATGGCCACGATGATCACCGTTGTCCTGCCCAAAGCTGCTCGTGTCCAGGCCCGAATTCGAGACCAACAGGGGGGCCCGATTCCCAGCAAGGTTGAGTTCCACGGAATCGATGGAACCCCGAACCCGGAATTGGGACCACACAGCGGCACCTTCTCGGTAGGAAATCTACATTATTCCGCCAACGGCCAGTGGTCACAGCCAATCCCACCTGGACGGTATCGGGTCTTGATCAGCCACGGACCCGAATACGACGCCGAGTACCGAACCATCGAGGTCCCGCCATCAGGGGAGGTCAAGTTGGAAGCGACCCTGAAACGAGTGGTTCAGAGCTCAGGCTGGGTAAGCGCCGATTTTCACAGTCACTCGAGTCCCTCGGGCGACAATACCGCCAGCCAACTGGGCCGGGTCTTGAACATCCTGGCAGAGCATATCGAATTCGCTCCCTGCACCGAGCACAACCGCTTGTCCACCTACACTCCTCACCTCAAAAGGCTGGAAGCGGAACACCTGTTGGGCACCTGCGTCGGGATCGAGCTCTCGGGCAGGCCTGGCAGTCTCAATCATCAGAATGCCTTTCCGATCGTGCTCAAGCCAAGGACCCAGGATAGCGGCGGACCTGTGGTTCACACCGATCCTGCCGAGCAGATCCGACGTCTGGCGCTCTGGGACGATGGAGCCGAGAAGCTGGTGCAGGTGAACCATCCGGATCTGGGCGAGATGTTCTTCGACCGCGACGGCGACGGCGACCCGGATGGCGGACTCAAAGGCATGTTCCAATTCATTGATGTGCTGGAGGTTCATCCTCACTACGTCGGCACTTATGGTGGAAGGGGTGGGGACACCTTGAGCCTACCGCCCACTCTCTCATATCGGGGCCGGCTCACCAACAATCGCATCTTCAACTGGCTCCAACTGCTCAATCAGGGACATCGAATTCCGGGTGTGGTAAACACCGATGCTCACTACAATTTCCACGGCACCGGCTGGATTCGCAACTACATCCGATCCACCACCGACGACCCGGCCCAGATCAAAGCCGTGGATATCGTTCGTGCCTCCGAAGCGGGAAACATCGTCATGAGCAACGGACCCTTCATGGAGGTTTCTCTGGAGTCGACAGACTCCAAAAGAAGCGGCACAAGAGTCATACCGGGGGAAGAGCTTTCGCTGCCCGGTGGCAAGGCTCTCCTGAAAGTGCGGATTCAGTGTGCCAACTGGCTGGATATCGATCGGGTCCAGATTCTAGTTAGCGGTCGTCCCGACGAAACCCTGAACTTCACCCGCTGGACCCACCCCGGTTATTTCGGAGCGGGCGTGGTCAAGTTTGATCAGACGATTCCGCTCCGGCTGGAGGAAGATGCCCACATCATCGTCGCTGCGGTGAGTGAAAACTCGACACTGGGACCGGTAGTCGGTCCGGTGTTGAGCCAAGCCAGACCGGCGGCAATCTCCAATCCGATCTTCGTGGACGTGAATGGTGGCGGATTCAAGGCCAACGGGGACACTCTGGGATCGCCATTGCCAGTGAAATCAGGAGCCAGGAAGGGTGGGTAGTTCCTTTAATAACCCTTTCAATCAAGAATCTTCCATCCCTAAAAAAAGAGAGAAGGCTACTTCCACCTACGTTCTTGTCGTGCACCCAATTCTGCGAAGCGCGTTGACAAGCGTCATACCGCTCCCGTAGAATGAGCGTTTCCGAGGTCCTCCGGGACTGTGTTCTTTGACAATTTGGGAAAGAGGGCAACCACAAGCAAAGCTGGGATTTTTTGAGCCACAAAAAATTCTAGGTCAAGCTACTAAGGGTAAACGGTGGATGCCTAGGCGCGGAGAGGCGATGAAGGACGTGGCAAGCTGCGAAAAGCTCCGGTAAGCTGCTAGCAAGCGAAGACCCGGAGATGTCCGAATGGGGGAACCCGTTCCCGAGCAATCGGGATCATCCGTTTCTGAATTCATAGGAAGCGGAAGCAAACCCAGGGAAGTGAACCATCTTAGTACCTGGAGGAAGAGAAAGAAAATTCGATTTCCTGAGTAGCGGCGAGCGAAAGGGAAACAGCCTAAACCCGGCTAACCTCTTTTGAGGTAGGCCGGGGGTTGCGGGACCCGGCACCCGTTTTCTGGAACCTAGTCGAATCGTGCTGGAAAGCCGACTCAAAGAAGGTGAGAAGCCTGTAGACGAAAGGGGAAGGAAGACGCTGGGGATCCCAAGTACCACGGGACACGAGAAATCTTGTGGGAATCTGCGAGGACCATCTCGTAAGGCTAAATACTCCTTCGCGACCGATAGTGAACCAGTACCGTGAGGGAAAGGTGAAAAGTACTCCTGCGAGGAGAGTGAAATAGTACCTGAAACCGTTTACTTACAAGCAGTCGGAGCCTCACTTCGGTGGGGTGACGGCGTGCCTTTTGCATAATGAGCCGGCTAGTTATTCTAGGCAGCAAGGTTAACCTGCAAATAAGGGGAAGCCGAAGGGAAACCGAGTCTGAATAGGGCGTACAGTTGTCTGGAATAGACGCGAAGCTGAGTGATCTACCCTTGGCCAGGGTGAAGGCAGGGTAACACCTGTTGAAGGCCCGAACCAGTGTCGGTTGAAAACGGCTTGGATGAGCTGAGGGTGGGGGTGAAAGGCTAATCAAACTCAGTGATAGCTCGTTCTCCCCGAAATAGCTTTAGGGCTAGCCTTGGGTGTTGCTTTCCGGAGGTAGAGCACTGAATGGATTAAGGCCCTTCACCGGGTACTGACTCCAATCAAACTCCGAATGCCGGAAACGTAAGCCCAGGAGTCAGACTATGGGGGCTAAGCTCCATGGTCGAGAGGGAAACAGCCCAGATCGCCAGCTAAGGTCCCGAAGTGTGTGCTAAGTGGGAAAGGAAGTGAAGTTGCAGAGACAGCCAGGAGGTTGGCTTAGAAGCAGCCATCCTTTGAAGAAAGCGTAACAGCTCACTGGTCAAGCGACTTTGCGCCGACAATGTAACGGGGCTCAAGCACACCACCGAAGCTGCGAAGCGGCCGCCTTTGGCGGTCGTTGGTAGGGGAGCATTGTCTGGGCAGTGAAGCGGATTCGGAAGGATCCGTGGAGCGTAGACAAGAGACTCTGCCGGCATAAGTAGCGATAAAACTTGTGGGAATCAAGTTCGCCGTAAGTCTAAGGTTTCCTGGGGAAGGTTCGTCCGCCCAGGGTTAGTCGGCCCCTAAGGCGAGACCGAAAGGTGTAGTCGATGGAAAACAGGTTAATATTCCTGTACCACCGAAAGTCCGTTTTAAGTGATGGGGGGACGCAGAAGGATAGGCGGTCCGGGTGTTTTGGACGTCCCGGTCCAAGCGTGTAGGCAGGTCTTGTAAGGCAAATCCGCAGGACCATTAATGCTGAGACGCAATGGGGATTTCCGTAAGGAATGCAAACCCGCTGACTCCACACTGCCAAGAAAAGCCTCTAGCAAGGACCAAGGTGACCGTACCGTAAACCGACACAGGTAGACTGGGAGAGTATCCTAAGGCGCGTGAGAGAACTCTCGTTCAGGAACTCGGCAAATTGCCACCGTAACTTTGGGAGAAGGTGGGCCTCCATTAGGTGATATGCTTCGCGCATGGAGCCGAAGGGGGTTGCAGAGACCAGGCCCAGGCGACTGTTTACTAAAAACATAGGACTCTGCAAAGTCAACAAAACGACGTATAGGGTCTGACGCCTGCCCGGTGCTGGAAGGTTAAGGGGAGAGGTTAGCTCTTCGGAGCGAAGCTTTGAACCGAAGCCCCAGTGAACGGCGGCCGTAACTATAACGGTCCTAAGGTAGCGAAATTCCTTGTCGGGTAAGTTCCGACCTGCACGAATGGCGTAACGATCTGGGCGCTGTCTTGACGAGAGACTCAGCGAATTTGTAGTACCGGTGAAGATGCCGGTTGCCCGCGGCAAGACGGAAAGACCCCGTGCACCTTTACTACACCCTAGCCTTGGTGTCCGGTCCAGTATGTGCAGGATAGGTGGGAGGCTTTGAAGCCGGACCGTCAGGTTCGGTGGAGCCACCCGTGAGATACCACCCTTTTTGTACTGAGCATCTAACCTCGTTCCCTGAATCGGGGCGAGAGACCGGGTTAGGCGGGTAGTTTGACTGGGGCGGTCGCCTCCTAAAGAGTAACGGAGGCGCGCAATGGTGGGCTCAGGCTGTTTGGAAATCAGCCGTAGAGTGTAAAGGCAGAAGCCTGCCTGACTGCGAGACAAACACGTCGAGCAGGGACGAAAGTCGGCCTTAGTGATCCGGTGGTTCCGCATGGAAGGGCCATCGCTCAACGGATAAAAGGTACGCCGGGGATAACAGGCTTATCTTGGCCAAGAGTTCATATCGACGCCAAGGTTTGGCACCTCGATGTCGGCTCATCGCATCCTGGAGCTGAAGAAGGTTCCAAGGGTTCGGCTGTTCGCCGATTAAAGCGGTACGTGAGCTGGGTTTAGAACGTCGTGAGACAGTTCGGTCCCTATCTGCCGTGGGCGTAGGAGATTTGAGGAGGCCTGACCTCAGTACGAGAGGACCAGGTTGGGTGTACCTCTGATGTACCGGTTGTTCCGCCAGGAGCACCGCCGGGTAGTCAAGTACATTAGAGATAAACGCTGAATGCATCTAAGCGTGAAACTCGCTCCAAGATGAGATCTCCCTTCCGAGTAATCGGAACTGAAGGCTCCTCGGAGATTACGAGGTAGATAGGCAGGAAGTGGAAGTCCGGTAACGGATGGAGCTGACCTGTACTAATCGGCCGTGAGGCTTGACCTAGGATTTTTTGTTGCCCAAACCAGCTGTTGCTCAAACCAGGTAGGGTTGTCCTTTTCCCAAATTCAATCTCGACTTTCCGGCGATTATGGCGGAGGGGCCACACCTGTTCTCATCCCGAACACAGAAGTTAAGCCCTCCAGCGCCGATGATACTGCATGGGCGACTGTGTGGGAAAGTAGGTCGTCGCCGGGATCTTAAAACAAAAAAGGCCTCCCGCAGAAAGCGGGGGGCCTTTTTTATTTCGATCCCAAAAGTCCCAAGAGGCAAAGGGACCAATTCCCAGGATTTGGGATTGGTTCCTTGGGGGGCCTTGGTACCTTCTGCGTTAGAGACGTGGTATGTGTTTAGCGTCCTTCCCTTGCCAACATTGCCCGTGCCCGCCTTCATCTTTTCGTCGCATCCAGACCAGAGAATGGCGAAACGAATGTGCGAACACTCCCGGGCAAGGGCAGGGGCACGGGCAAAGGCAAGGGAGGACGCGAAACACCTACGAGACGTGAGTCTCTATGGCAACGTCGGTTCCGTGGTAGTGTACTCAACGCTTAGCTCTTGTAGGAAGGCCAGAAGGTCTGCTTTTTCTTCCTCCGTTAGCTCGGCATCCTTGGTTTCGCGGAGGTTTTCCTGGTCGAGCCACTGGTTGGCCTTACCGCCGTCGAGCATTTGATCGACCGCTTCTTCCAGTGTGGCTGTGCTGCCATCGTGGAAGTAGGGTGCCGAATCGGCGATGCCCAAGAGAGTGGGTGTCTTGAAGGCGCCGGTGTCCTTTTCTTCACCGCTGACTTTGGCGCGACCGATGTCGGGCTTCTCCGCGTCCATGCCGATGCCCACATTGTGATACTGCAGATCGGTCAGCAGTAGGCCGTCGTGGCAATTCGTGCACTTCGCCTTTTCATCGAAGACCGCGTAGCCGCGACGAGCCGACTCGCTCAATGCGGATTCGTCGCCGGCGCGGAAGCGGACCCAGGCGGAGCCGTCGGCGACGATGGTGCGCATAAAGGAAGCGACTGCTTGAGCCACATTGTCTGGCGTGGCATCGGAGCCGAAGACCTTCTGGAATTGCTCCTGGTAGCCGGGGATCTGGTTTAGATTGGCACAGATATCGTCCATACTGGGTGCATCGTCCTTGCCCGAGGCCCCCATGTTCCCGCCCTTCCAGGCACCCTTAACCTGAGCCTCGAGGCCGTTGGTTCGACCATCCCAGTAGAGCTCAGAGTGGTAGCCGATGTTCCATAGGGTGGGACTGGATCGCGTGAGGGTTTTGTCGAAAGCGCCAATGGCGAGAGGCTTGCCATCCGTCAGGCCATTCTCCTTGAGGTGGCAGCCATAGCAGGAACGAGCCCCGTCGCCGCTGAGTCGCTGGTCGTAGTACAGCTGCTTTCCCAACTCGACTTTCTCAGCGGTCATTGGATTGTCCGCCGGGATCGCCATGGCCTCATAGCCGGTCAGGGATGGCCATTTAGGCGCCTGAACTTCTTCCGGCGGCGGCGGTGCTTCGCCGCACGCCGTCAGGCCTACCAGCAGAGCCGCTGCTAATGTCCATGCGAAGCTACTTCTGTTTGCACCAGAGCCTTGGGGTCGATTCATGCCTGATCCTCCTGTGGGTTTCTGTCAAGCCTCATTCTAGCTTCCGATCAAGCGGGCCGCAACAAGCGAGATGGTACTAGGAATCTCCATAGATCTCTAAGCGGCTGACAGTTTCCATTTTCGAGCTGCATTTCGGCCCCGCGAAGTGCGACAGGAACTCGAGCGGGAGGATATGGTGGGGTGCTGGAGCGGTCAACCAAAGCCTCCGCGAAATCGTTCAAGAGACAGTTGCCCGCGGCCCACCCATTGCTTCGCCACTCTCCCGCGGCTAAACTCTTGGCATGAGTGATCGGGAACCCTGGTACAAAGACGGACTTTGCTTTGACTGTACACAGTGTGGCGACTGTTGCAGCGGCGATCCGGGGGTGGTGTGGGTTGAAGAACAGGAGATCAGGGAAATCGCTGATTATCTTGGGAAATCCCCCTTCCAGATGAAGAGTCTCCATACGCGCCCCGTCGGCGATCGACTTTCTCTGACGGAACAGAGCGACGGGGATTGTACCTTTCTGGGCAGCGAGACCCGCCGCTGCCAAATCTATCCGGTGCGGCCCCGCCAATGCCGAACCTGGCCCTTTTGGAAATCGAATCTCGAGAGTCCGGCGACCTGGCGGGAAACAGAACGTATTTGCCCTGGTGCGGGCACGGGCGCGCTGGTTAGCCTCGAAGAGCTCCAGGCAAAGGTGGAATCGATCGATATTTGATGGACCGCTCTTGGAATCAGCCAAAAAACAGGAGATCGTTCAAAAATGAGTAGAGACAGCAGAGGGAAGAGAATTGTTATCGTCGTCTCCGTTGTGGCGTTGCTGCAGACGATTCCCGCTCTCCTCAGGGGCCAGCAGTTTCCCATCGTATCCCCCGCGCACAAGGAACTATTCGTCGACGACCACCTCATAGGGAAGCTCGTCAATCTGAAGCGAACCCTTCACCAGCCCGTCAAACATGGCCCCATGCTGCGGCCTGAGAAGGCCTGGGAGAATCTGGCGGTTCAAACCCGTAACGTTCCCTTCTGGGTGCCGGAAGAGAAGGTGTGGAAACTTTACTACCTGGCGTTCGCCCGAAAAGGGACGCGGGATCAGCACACTACTTCCCTGGCGACTTCGAAAGATGGGCTCCACTGGGAAAAGCCGGTGTTGAATCTGGTTGAATGGGACGGGTCCAAGGCCAACAACCTGGTTGCGCGCCATGACCGCAGCGACCAGTTTCTCTATCACGCTCTCTACGACCCGGCGGATGTACCCCAGCGCCGCTACAAGGCTCTCTTCGGCCTCGGCAAGCGGCAGCCTGCGGTCTCGCCCGACGGGCTCCATTGGAAACTGCTGCCTACGCCAGCCCTACCCAGTGCCGATGAATCTCAACTGATCTACGATGAGCTGGGCAAGCAGTTTCTGAGCACCGTGAAGCATACCGGCCCCTATGGCCGATCCGTCTATATCAGCACCAGCAAGAATTTCAACGAGTGGACAGAACCCGAACTTATCTTTCACGCCGACGGCTATGACCAGGAACTGGGTCGCAAGCGACTGGCTGACCGGATGTCCAATCCCCGCTGGGTTCCGCTGACCGTCAACCAGCCTTCACATTACAACGTCGATATCTACAACATGCCGGTTTTTCCCTACGAAGGACTCTACATCGGTCTCCCCATGAAGTTTCACCAGAGTGGACCTACGCCGATAGGAAACCAGGACGGTTTTCACCTGGTTGAGATGGTCTCGAGTAGGGATCTGCACCGATGGTCTCCAGTGGCGGGTCGGCGCGCCTTCATTCCTCCGTCTTTTGCTGGGCCCGGAGTCTATGACACCGGTACCGTCGTTCCTCCTACGCGGCCAGTGGTCAGGGATGGAGAGCTCTGGCTCTACTACACCGGGATGAAGCGGCGTTTCCAGGAGGCCAACATAACCACGATGGCAGATGGGAGTCGCCGCTACCGGTCGGTTCCCGACATTGCAGCCGTCTTGCTCGCCAAGCTGCGTCTGGACGGTTTCGTTTCGATGGATGCCGGGAAGGTGAAGGGAAGTCTTCTAACGGTGCCACTCGAGCTGAAGGGACGACGTCTGTTCGTCAATGTCGATGCCCCAGATGGCGAAGTCACGGCCGAAATCCTCAACTCGAGGGGCAGGGAAGTGCTGGGTTCTTTTTCACTGGAGCACAGTCAGCCTGTACGTGGAGATCACTTGAAAGCAGAATTGAAGTGGAAGGACGGAGCGGACCTGGCGACCCTCAAGGGTAAGCGTGTACGAATCCGTTTCCACCTCCGAGAGGCACGCTTCTATTCCTTCTGGGTCACGGATTGAATCGGGCCCGGGACCTGCGCCTAAGTACACTGGAACATAAATACTGCAACGTATGCAGATGGGGCTTGTGAGGCGAGATCAAGGCAGGAGGAGGAAGACGATGCCTTGCCATCTTCGACGACGACGAACGCAGAGACCGTCCACAACCCCCATCTGCCCTCCGGGTGGCAGTATTTATGTTCCAGTGTACTAAGGGTCTGTCAGGAAGTAACCGATGCACTTTGGCGCGAGCGCCGTGGGGGCAGATGGGAGGCGCCGCGACGCAGGCGATGCCGCTGCGCATCTTCCAGGAGCGGCCACAAAGCAGATGCCCCCGCGCCGGCGCGCCCCTGCGGGCTGGGGTCCGCAGGCACGCTGGCGTTGTTACTCGCTCCTTACATACCGCAAGGGTATGCGCGTCGCTCGCGCCTAGCCAGCGTACCTGGGGACCCCAGCAAAGTGTATCGGTTACTTCCTGACAGACCCTGAGGAAGGCAGGGCTGCCGAAACTCAGATTCGCTTGAACCCCCGGAGCACGTCTTCGATGTTGACGCGCAGGATAATGGGCCTTCCATGCGGACAGGTGTAGGGATTCTCGCAGGCGAATAGCTCATCTAGCAGCCACTGGATCTTCTCTCTTGTCAGAGAGGTGTTGATCTTGATCGCAGCGCGGCAGGAGAGGCTGATCGCGATCTTCTCGCGCCGGCGTCTGACGCCGTTTTCCTCCGGTAACAAAGAGGAGTCCGCGTCCTGGAATCGGTCCAGAATCTCCTGCAGGACCTTGCGCCCATCGCAATTTGAGGCAATGGCCGGCACTCCTCGGATCACAGCCGTACTATCGCCGAACCAGTCCACTAGGAAACCGTTGGCATTCAGCTCATCCAGGAGCTCGTCCATGACTGTCTTCTGTTGGGCGGTAAGCTCCAGGGTCACAGGCTCCAGAAGCCGCTGGACTGGCCAGGTCTGGCCCTCTTCGAAGCTACGTAGGGCCCGATCGTAGAGAATCCGTTCGTGAGCCACGTGTTGGTCGATGAGGAGAACTCCCTCCCGGTCTGCCGCTACGATGAAGCTCTCCACGAACTGGCCCAGTACGACCGGCGTCGGGCTCAAATGGTAGGTCTCGGGAATGTTCTGGAGATGAGGGTCACTGCTCTGAGTTTCCTTCGAGAGACCTGGGGAAGAGAGGAACTGGCCGCCCAGGTGCCGCTCAGAAAAGGGGTGCGCGCCGGCACTTGTAGGGGGCGAAAAAAGGGGGTTCGCCGCCGCCGATATGGAGGTGTCAGAGGTCGGCACAGTTTCTGCCGACTTGATGAAGGTGGCAGGGATGTCGCGGGCAACACTCCGAAGATTTTGACTCGATTTAAGTAGAGCCTCCTCTATCCCGTGATAGACAGCGGTGTGAACCGAACGGCTGTCCTTGAAACGAATCTCCGTCTTGGCCGGATGGACGTTGACGTCAATCTGCTGTGGATCGATTTCCAGGAACAGGAGAATCACGGGATAGGTCCTCGACGGAATCAGATCCCGGTAGGCAAGGTGAATGGCGTGGGTGATGACCCGGTCGCGGACCATTCGCCGGTTGACGAAGAGGAACTGAGAACTGGCATTGCTGTGCTGCTCGTGGGGCAGGGAAGCCAACCCGTGTACCCGGACCCCCTCATTTTGGTGGTCTACCGGTACCAGGTGGCTCAAGAACGCATCACCCAACACCTGGAAGACTCGTTCCTTCAGGGTCTCGACGGCCGCTGCCTCCAGCAGCGTGCGCCCGCCGTGCTGAAAGACAAACTCCACTTCTGGATGGGCCAGAGCGTAGTGCGTGATCTGGCGAGTGATGTGGCTCAACTCGGTGCTGGTGGTCTTCAGGAATTTTCGTCGGGCTGGCACGTTGAAGAACAGGTCCCGTACCTCGACTTCGGTACCCCGAGGCCAGGCAATCTGCCGGATCTCCCGGAGCTCTCCTCCTTCGTATTGCACCTCGGTCCCCGGTACGTCCGAAGCTCCGTTTTGTGAAGCCTCGACGGTTCGAAGACGAAGACGGGAGATGGAGGCAATCGAGGGCAGAGCCTCGCCCCGAAAACCGAGGGTCTCGATACGGCTGAGATCCTCGAAGGTCTCCAGCTTGCTGGTAGCATGGTGCTCGAAGGCCAATCGAGCGTCCTCGACACTCATCCCGATTCCATTGTCCCGGATCGATACTAGACGCTGGCCTCCCACGTCCGCCTTCACTGAAACCGAGGTGGCTTCTGCATCCAATGCGTTCTCCAGGAGCTCTTTGACGACTGAAGCGGGACGCTCGACGATCTCACCTGCCGCGATCTTGTGAGCCAGGATTTCAGGAAGCAGACGCACCTTACCCATGATGATCAGTATAGCTTCAGCTGCTGACGCTAGAGGTAAAAATGCCAAGATACAAGACACAAGATACAAACAAGCTCCAAATTCCAAGCATCAAACCTTGTGAGGTCATGGGTAGTCTGGCGAAGAATGTCCTAGGCGAAGACGAAGTCGTGAAGTGGCCGCAGCTGTGAGCTCGGAGCTACCCCACTCCACTTCTTACTTGCTGCTTGTGATTTGGAATTTGTTTGTATCTTGTATCTTAGTATTTCAGTCTTTGACCTGGATGTGCAGCTCTCGATGCTGGTGGCGACTGACCGCTGCGGGCGAGCCCGACATGAGGTCCACTGCTCGGGCTGTCTTGGGAAAGGAGATCACGTCTCTCAGGGAGCGGCCCCCCGCTAGCAGCATGACGATACGGTCCAGGCCAAGAGCAATACCTCCGTGAGGAGGGGCGCCAAAGCGCAGCGCTTCAAGGAAGAAGCCAAACTTTTGCTGGGCTTCCTCGGGCAGGATACCGAGTGCCTCAAAAACCCGTGCCTGGAGCTCCTGCTGGTGGATTCGGATCGAACCTCCGCCAATTTCGGTTCCGTCTAGAACGACGTCGTAGGCCTTTGCTCGAACCGCTCCCGGATCGGTTTTCAGCAGCTCGATGTCTCCATCGTGGGGTGAGGTAAAGGGGTGGTGGCAAGCCAGGAAGCGACCTTCTTCCTCATTCCATTCCAGCAAAGGGAAGTCGTAAACCCAGAGACACTGATGGGCACCCTCGGGAATGAGGTTCCCGGACCGACCCAGATGGAGTCGCAGCTGCGACAGGGCTTCGTTGACCGTTACGGCGGGACCGGCGACCATCAGCAGAATGTCTCCCTCCCGAAGGCCTGCCTGATTGGCCGCCTGCTCCAGGGCCGCCGCCTCCACGACCTTGGGAAGGGAACTCCTCATGCCATCGGCCGTGGACTTGATCCAGGCCAGACCGCTGGCTCCCAGCTCGATCATCCTGGCTGTGAGATCGTCCAGCCCCTTCCGCGAGTAGGCGCCCCCACCTGGGACTGGAATTCCCCGAATCTGCCCTCCCTGCTCCAGAATCTGGCGAAAAACCTCGAAGCCGCTATCAGCAAAAGCGTCGCCTACGTCCACTATCTCCAGACCGAAGCGGGTGTCGGGGCGGTCGGTCCCGTAGCGGGCTACGGCTTCTTCATGGGTCAAGCGGGGAAAAGGAAGAGCCAGATCCCGGCCCGCGACCTGAAAGGTGCGCGCAAGGAGCGACTCGACCAGTGCAAAGACGTCTCCGCTGCGAACGAAGGACATCTCGATGTCGATCTGGGTAAACTCCGGCTGACGATCTGCGCGCAGATCCTCGTCGCGGAAACAGCGGACGATTTGAAAGTAGCGATCGAATCCTGCCACCATCAATAACTGTTTGAAGAGTTGGGGAGACTGGGGCAGAGCATAGAACTGCCCGGGATGGATCCGACTCGGAACCAGATAGTCTCGGGCTCCTTCCGGAGTCGATTTCGTCAAGAACGGCGTCTCAATTTCAGAGAAGCCCTGGCTATCGAGAAAGTTCCGAACCTCCAGGCAAATCTGGTGACGCAGTCGCAGGTTGCCCTGAAGCCGCGGACGGCGCAGGTCGAGATAGCGATACTTGAGCCGTCTCTCTTCGCCTGTGCCCTCTCCATCCGTGATCGGAAATGGGGGAGTCAAGGAGGCGTTTAGCAGCCGGATTTCCTCCGCCTGCACCTCGAGATGGCCCGTCGGTAACTGAGGATTGACCGTCTCTTCGGAGCGTTCCACCACTCGGCCAACGACCGCGATCACATCTTCGGAGCGGATCTCCTTGGACTTCTTGTGAGCCTTCGAGCACTCGGGATCGGCGACAATCTGAAGGACGCCTTCGCGGTCCCGCAAATCGAGAAAGACCAGGTTGCCAAGGTCACGGGAGCGGTCTACCCATCCCATCACCGTGACTCTCTGATTGATATACTCCGCCGTGATCTCGCCGCAATAACAGGAACGGCTTAGATCTCCCATGGCCTCGATGGTAAAGTGACTTCGACTCGTGGTCGTGGTCTGTTCTGATGGTGCCACTTGCTTACTTCCTTCCGCGCTCTGTCCAGAGATCTCCTGGCCAAATTCAGCTCTAAATACCTTGTCTTACGTAGTCCGCGATCGCGTCTCTTGAAACCTTCTGCTGGACGCCATCCGACATTCTTTTCAGTGAAAACTCGCCACTACCCATCTCTTCCTCGCCTACTACGCAAACAAACAGCGCCTGAAGCCGATTGGCAAGCCGCATTTGCGCTTTCAAGCTTCGTTCGCCAAAATCGACATAGACAAAAACTCCATCCTGTCGAAGCTGACGTGCCAGCGGCAGAACTGCTCCCAGGGTCGCCTTGTTCATGTAGGCCAGAAACAGCTCGGGCTCGGGAGGCACATAGGTAGCCTCCAGATCCTCTTGATTTGATAGCAGAAGCACCAGTCGCTCGATTCCAAGGGCAAAGCCGAATCCCTGTGTGGGAGGACCATCCAGGAGCTCTGAGAGACCATCGTACCGGCCTCCTCCCAGAAGGGCGTTCTGAGTCCGACCCAGGCGGTCACTGATGATCTCAAAGGTGGTCCGGACGTAGTAATCCAGACCACGAACGAGGCGCGGCGCAATCTCGTAGCTGATGCTCGCCAGATCCAGGTACCCGATAAAGTGCGTGAAATGCTCGACACAGGTCTGGCAAAGATGGTCCTGAATCGAGGGAAGGCGATCGATTATCGGTTGGCAGGAAGGCACCTTACAGTCGAGAACACGCAACGTATTCGTCTCCGTCCGACGCAGGCACTCGGAACACAGAAAAGAAACATTCTCGCGGAGTGCCTCGCGCAACTTCTGCACATAGCCGGGGCGACACTCGGGACAGCCCACTGAGTTGACCAGCAGCCGAACATCCTCCACGCCGAGTTCTTCAAGCAGGTGCGTCAGCATCTCAATCACCTCAGCCTCAATGGCTGGATTATCTAATCCCAGTACCTCTGCGCCAAGCTGGTGAAACTGCCGGTAGCGGCCCTTCTGGGGTCGCTCACGTCGAAACATCGGTCCGATGTAGTAGAGCTTGCTCAGGAGCTGCTCTCGATCCAGACGGTGCTCAATATAGGCACGAACGACCGATGCCGTGCCCTCTGGCCGCAGCGTAATCCCCTTGCCCCGGTGGCCGGCCAGTGTATACATTTCCTTTTGGACGATATCCGTTTCCTGGCCGATGCTTCGGGAGAACAGCTCCTGCTCTTCCAGAAGAGGGGTCCGCACTTCTGCATAACCGTAGAGCCGGAAAAGCGACCGGGTGGCGGCCTCGATCCTCTGCCACAGCTCGACCGATCCTGGCAGGATGTCGTGCATGCCCTGTATGGAGCGAATCTTCATAGCTCACAACCGAATCGAGGATTGTAACATGCTGAATATCTCCCGGTGACGCGTAGGTGAACTGGGTAGCTGTTGAGGCAAGTTGTCCGGCGAGTCCTTAGCTCTTCGATATATCGGATTTCGGAGCGCTATCGGCTCCGACACTTCGGCCCCGCGACACCAGAAAACCTAGAGAGAATCGGGTAGAAGTGGCGCCAGACGTTCCAATATGTGTTCGCGATGGGTACCGCCCCAATAGACGCGGCGGCAAGTCGGGCAGCTGCGGAAACGAGACTGCGTCTCGAAAACGTACGCCGGCACGCGCTCGCGGACTGCCTCTCTGCTCAGGGTCTGGATTCGGTCATTGCACTCGACGCAGCGTGAAAGCAAGCGCTCCGGATCCACCTGCTCTCCGATGTAGGTCAGGACTTCTTGAACCTGGACCAGGAGGCGATCGTCGCTGATCAGGACCGCGTGCTGGAGGTGGAGGCGCTGGACCAGCCTGACATCGCGTGTCAAGGCGATGCGTCTCTCCGTAGCGCAGCGGAGAATCAGATCATCGTCATCAATCTGGTTGTCGTAGAGCGTGTCGTAGCCCAGGATGCGCAGCCATTTGGCGAGCGTTCCCAGCATCACGTCGGCCAGGAATCTAGGTGAGTCCGCACAGTCCTGACTCGCGCTTTCGAAATCTCTAGTACCCTGCAACACAGATTATGACGGATTTGTGGCGAGCGCGACGGGTCGAGATCGCGAAGCGACGACGAACGCCATGCTTTGCCATAGTGGAGGAGGAACGACAAAGATATCGGCCCGTCCCGTCGCCACCCGTAGGGCAGATGGGGGTTGTGGACGATCTCTGCGTTGGTCGTCGTCGAAGATGACCAAGCATCGTCTTCTCCTCCTGCCTTGATCTCGCCTCACAAGCCCCATCTGCAAATCCGTCATAATCTGTGTTACAGCGTACTAGTTTGGGTCGGTCTCCTCAATAAACTGGCCCATGCGCCGGAACTTCCGGTAGCGGCTGGCGACAAGATCGTCGGACCCGAGACACGCAAGATCGTCCAGATGTCGAAGTAGAGCGCCCTTCAAGTCACTTGCCATCTGATCCCAATCCGAGTGTGCGCCTAGCCGAGGCTCGGGCAGGATTTCATCGATGATGCCGAACCGCTTCAAGTCGCTGGCAGTGAGCTTCAGACCCTCTGCCGCCTCGCGCACGTGGTCCTGGTCCTTCCACAAGATGGCCGAGCAGCTCTCCGGTGAGATTACTGAATAGATCGAATTCTCCAGCATCATCACTCGATCGCCCAGGGCTATGGCCAGGGCTCCGCCACTCCCGCCCTCTCCCAGGATGGTCACTACTATAGGAGTCTTGAGGCATGCCATCGAGCGAAGATTGTGTGCAATAGCTTGGGCCTGACCTCTCTCTTCGGCGCCCAATCCTGGATAGGCACCCGGAGTATCGACGAAGCTGAGGACGGGGCGATTGAATTTCTCGGCCAGCTGCATCAGGCGCAGCGCCTTTCGATATCCCTCAGGCCTGGGCATTCCGTAGTTGCGGTGAAGACGCTCCCGTGTGTTGCGTCCCTTCTGATGTCCCAAAACCAATACTGGTCGGCCCTCCAGGAGCGCCGTGCCGCCGACGATCGCGGGGTCGTCGGCGTATCTCCGGTCGCCATGAAGCGGCCGGAACGAATCGAAGATACGCTCGATATAGTCGAGGGTGTAGGGCCGAGACTGGTGGCGTGAGAGTTGAACCCGATCCCAAGCGGTAACGTTCTGCTGTATTTCCTCTTCCAAGCGGCTGATGCTCTGTTGTAGGGAGACGATTTCCGCCTCCGACTCCGCAGGAAGCTCCTCCATTCGCTCCCTGAGGGCTGCTAGCTGCTCTGCTTTGCTCACAACAAACGCGGTCCAGAATCGCTCAATTCAGGTTCAAGTATACAGCTTCACCGAGCTTTCGCCAAAGAGGTGCTCGACCTCCGAAATGAAGGCGGGGATTGGGTTGACGGCGAGATTGTCCTGAGGAATGAGACGAATGCGGTAGGCTTGATTGTTGACCAGCTCAAAGTGCAGCGGGCACCCTCCGGGGTGTCGTTGGAGCAGGGATTCCAGTTGTTCGGCTTTTCCCTCGTCCAGGCTGCGCAGCGGGATGGTGATACTGGCTTTTTGTACGGAGTTGCTCCAGAGGGTCTCGAGGGGCTTTATCTCAGAGCAGAGCAGACGCAGCTGGCCTTTGGCGTCCGCTTCACAGCGCCCCTTCAGCAACATAGGAGCGTCTGATTCCAGAAGGGAGCGGTAGCGTTCATAGCCATTTGGCCAGAGCAATGCCTCTACAGATCCGCTAAGATCTTCAAGCACGAAGGTGGCCATCTGGTTTCCCTTGCGGGTCTGAAGCAGCTTGACTCCGGTAATTAGCCCTCCGATGGTGATTTCTTTGCCTGAGACCTCCTCGGTTAGTTCGTGGGAGCGTATCTGGCTGAATTGTTGCAGCTCATCGTGGTACTGCTGAAGCGGATGCCCCGTGAGGTAGAAGCCAAGTGTCTCCTTCTCGTAAGACCAGCGGATCGGTTCGGGCCACTCCTCAGAGCTCTCAGGGTCAGTCGCAGTGCTGGAGGGCGTGGATGGAATGGCCTGGAAAAGACCCTTCTGGCCACTGAGACGATCTCGCTGAGCCCTCTGGCCCTGCTCAATGGTCCGATCGAGCCCTTGGGTCAAAGACCGGCGGGAGTAGCCCATGGAATCGAAGGTCCCTGCCTTTATGAGCGCTTCGAGGACACGCCGGTTGACCGTCCTCAGATCCACCCTCTCGCAGAACTCATCGAAGCTCGAGAAAAGACCGGCTTCCGATCGGCAAGCGAGAATCGCTCCGATGGCCGATTCACCCACGTTGCGGATCGCCGCCAAGCCGAACTGGATGTCATCGCCGCGGGCTGAGAAATGGAGGTCTCCGCTGTTGATGTCCGGCGGTAGGACACGGATGCCCATTTCCCGGCACTCGTTCAAATATTGGACGATCTTGTCCGTGTTTGAGGTTTCACTGGTCAGCAGGGCTGCCAGGAACTGGACCGGGTGGTGCACCTTCAAATACGCCGTCTGGTAGGCGATCAGGGCGTAGGCGGCAGAGTGACTCTTATTGAATCCATACCCGGCAAACTGTTCCATCAGCTCGAAGATCTTCTCGGCCTTGCGTTTGTCGATGTCTCGCTCCTCCGAGCCCTGCAGGAACTTCTTCTTTTGGGCCTGCATCACACTCTTCTTTTTCTTGCCCATGGCCCGGCGCAGCAGGTCGGCTTCCCCCAGCGAGAACCCCCCTAGTTTGCTGGCGATTTGCATCACCTGTTCCTGGTAGACGATGACGCCATAGGTCTCCTGGAGAATATCTTCGAGCTGGGGCAACTCATATTGAATCTCGACCTTGCCGTGTCTACGATTGATGAAGTCATCGATCATGCCGCCCTGGATGGGGCCGGGACGGTAGAGGGCATTGAGAGCGATCAGGTCTTCGAAACGACTGGGCTGCAGCCTTCGCAGGATCTCGCGCATCCCCTGCGACTCAAACTGGAAGATGCCGGTCGTCCTTCCGCCACAGAAGAGCTCGAACGTCTGCGCGTCCTGAAGATCGATCTCCGACAGCTCCAGGGCCTCTTGTTGCTGGCCCTCGATCTGCAACAGTGTCTGTTCGATCACGGTCAGTGTGGTCAGGGCCAGGAAGTCCATCTTGAGCAGACCCAGCCTCTCCAGGTCGCTCATGCTGTACTGGGTGGTGATTTCCTCCTTGTTGCTCTTGTACAGGGGAATCAGTTCGATCAAGGGCCGGGGAGCGATGACGACACCCGCCGCATGGGTGGAGGCGTGCCGTGCCAGGCCCTCCAAGCGCTGCGCCACTTGGATCAACTGCTCATAGCGTGGATCACTCTCGGACAGTTCCCGCAGCTCCTTGACACTTTGAAGAGATTTTTCCAGGGTGGTATCGGGAACTGAAGGCACCAGGCGCGCCAGGCGATCGACTTCGCCATAGGGAATATTCAGACCGCGTCCTACGTCACGAATGGCTCCCCGAGCCGCCATGGTGCCGAAGGTGATGATCTGGCTGACGTTGTCACGCCCATACTTGTCGGTGACATAGTCGATAACCTCGCTGCGCCGGTGCATGCAGAAGTCGATGTCAATGTCGGGGGGAGTCACTCGCTCTGGGTTCAAGAAGCGCTCGAAGAGCAAGTCGTAGTGGAGTGGGTCGACATCGGTGATCCGCATGGCATAAGAAACCAGACTGCCCGCTACCGATCCTCTCCCAGGTCCTACCGGGATTCCCCGATCCCGGGCATGACGAATGAAGTCCCAGACGATCAGGAAATAGGCGGAAAAGTTCATCTCCTGGATCATATCCAGTTCCCGCTCCAGCCTCGGAAGGTACTCTTCAAGCGAGTGACGAAGCTTGCCCTGTTCCTCTTTCTTCTTGAGCTGGGGCAGCCGATCTTCGAAGCCAGCCCGCACCACCTTCTCGAAGTAGGAGTCGGCACTGTAGCCGGAAGGGACGTCGAAATCGGGAAAGACGGACTCGTTTTCTTTAAGCTTGAATTCGCAGCATTCGGCTATCTTGAGGGTGTTGGTGAGCGCATTGGGCATGTGCCCAAAGAGGACGGCCATTTCCTCCTCGGTCTTGAAGAAGAACTGGTCGGTTCGATAGGAAAGACGATTTTCGTCTTGGACGGTCTTGCCGGTCTGAATGCAGAGCAGGACATCATGGGGAAAAGAATCTTCCTGGGACAGGTAGTGGCAGTCGTTGCTCGCCACCAGCGGCAGACTCAATTCCCGAGAGAGCTGCAGCATTCCAGCATTGACCTTTTTTTGCTCCTCCAGGCCATGATCCTGGACCTCGAGATAGAAGTTATCCTTCCCGAAAATCTCGGACAGCATACCTGCCTGTTCGCGAGCCTCTGAATAGCGTTCCTGCATCAGATTCCAGGCGACCCTGCCTTTCAAACAAGCAGAGAGAGCGATGAGGCCGTCAGAATACTGCTCGAGCAGCTCCCGGTCGATCCGGGGACGATAGTAGAAACCCTCCAGATAGCCCAGCGAGACGAGCCTGACCAGATTCTGATAGCCCTTTTCATTCTTGGCCAGGAGGACCAGGTGGTTGCTCTGATCAGAGCGCCCCTGCTTGACCTTTCTACCCTCGCGAGCCACGTACACTTCACAGCCGATGATCGGCTTCACGCCGTGCTTGTACCCAGCGTCGTGAAACTGGACCGCTCCAAAGAGATTGCCGTGATCGGTCAGGGCGATGGCAGGCATCCCCAGCTCGGCAGCCCGCTGGACTACGGCATCGATCTTGTTGGCGCCGTCGAGCAGGCTGAAATGGCTGTGAAGGTGAAGATGGGCAAACTTGGATTGGTTCATTGCTATTCCCACTCGATCGTGCCTGGTGGCTTGGAAGTGATGTCGTAGACGACGCGATTGATGCCCCGCACTTCGTTCACGATCCGGTTCGAAATTCGACCCAGAACCTCTTTAGGCAGGGACACCCAGTCGGCGGTCATCCCGTCGACACTGTGTACGGCTCTGACGGCGATCACATCCTCGTAGGTGCGATCATCTCCCATTACGCCGACACTCTTGATAGGAAGCAAGACGGCAAAGGATTGCCATATCTGGTCGTAGAGCCCGGCTGCTCGGATCTCCTCATCGACGATAGAATCCGCCTCTTGGAGCAGAGTCACGCGCTCTTCGGTGACCGAATCTAGGATCCGCACGGCAAGCCCTGGACCCGGAAAGGGTTGTCTCCCGATGAACTCCCCGGGAAGATTTAGTTCACGACCTACTTCACGAACCTCGTCTTTGAAAAGCTCCCGAAGGGGCTCGATCAGCTCCAGATGCATCTTCTCGGGCAGCCCTCCCACGTTGTGGTGACTCTTGATCACGGCGGAAGGTCCTCTCACCGAAACCGACTCAATGACATCGGGGTAGAGCGTGCCTTGTACCAAAAAGCGCAGCTCACCGAGCTTTCGAGCTTCGGCTTCGAAGACACGGATGAATTCCTCGCCGATGATCTTACGTTTTCGCTCAGGATCTTCCACTCCCTGGAGGCGCCGGAGGAAGCGATCACTTGCCTGAACGCCAACCACCTGTAGGCCCAGCTGGTCTCGGGTGGTGGTTAGCACCTGATCGAATTCCCCTTTACGCAGCAAACCGTTGTCCACGAAGATGCAGGTGAGCCTGTCCCCGATGGCGCGGTCGATCAGAGAAGCCGCAACCGTCGAGTCGACACCACCGGAAAGACCACAAAGGGCCCGTTCCTCGCCGACTTGGAGCCGAACTTCACGCACCGTTTCCTCCACAAAGGACGCCGGTGTCCACTCTCGTCGACAACCACAGACCTCTACGAAATTCTCCAGGATCTTGTCGCCCTGCGGTGTGTGAACCACCTCGGGATGAAACTGGATACCGTAACGGCCTCGGTCAGCGTCCTCCATGGCCCCCAGAGCGTTCGGCGTCGAGGCCGCCAGCCGAAAACCGGAAGGAAGCTCTTCGATCCGATCCCCGTGGCTCATCCAGACCTGCATGCTCGAGGGGAGTCCGCGAAAGAGTCCCTCGGGACGAACGGCTTCGAGCTGCGCTTTACCGTACTCCCTTTCGGTGGCCGGCTGGACTCGCCCACCGAAGTGATAAGCCAACAGCTGCATTCCGTAGCAGATTCCCAGCAGGGGAACGGGTAGGTCGTAGACTCGCTCGTCTGGATGGGGGGCATCGGCTTCGAAAACGGACCTGGGTCCCCCCGAGAGGATCACTCCCTTGGGATGCCGCTTTTCGATTTCGGGCCAGGCCGTGTGATAGGGCAGGATCTCGGAGAAGACTCGCGCTTCCCGAATCCGCCGCGCAATCAGCTGGGTATACTGAGACCCGAAATCCAGGATGAGGATGACTTCACGATCGCTCACCGATGCCTCAACAGTCAGGGGTGAAAATACCGGGATTGGTTGGGAAATGCTGCTTCCTTTTGCGACCCCGCTCAGAGACTGAGTATAACATGTTCGACCGACGAAGCTGCCCCCGACGGGCCTCTTCGGAAGCTGGCTTCACTGTTTGAGGACTCAGATCCATCTTTAACGTTTTTCGGGGACTCTCACGCTTCATTCACCCCCAAAAGGAATGCGGGACGAAGTTCGGTCGAACTGCCAGTATCACAAAGCCCAGTCCGACAGAGCCGCGAATGACTTGACCAGTTTTCAGTATGAGCCCAAGTTCCGAGGAGAGAGCTGGACAACAGCAAAATCTCTCCTGCCCCCGACCAAAGTTTCTTTCTCGAATGGTTCGCCTCGCAGCCGGAGGCGGGACTACACAGGAACAAGGTCAGGCCGAAAAGTTCTTGACTCTTGATCGGCGAGATCTGACCATGAGGCGCCATGTCGAATGATCAGCTGATGCAGGGTGCCGTCCTGGGATTTCTCCAGGGGCTTACCGAGTTCCTTCCCATCAGCAGCTCGGCACATCTGATCGTCATTCCCTGGATTCTGGGCTGGTCTTCCCTGGGACTCAGGTTCGATGTCATGGTGCATCTGGGGACGCTGCTGTCGGTACTCATCTTCTTTCGCGGGGATTGGTGGAGGATGATCCGCCACTACGCATCTCGCTTGGGGGGAGGACCAAGGCGACCGGCCGAACCCCTCTCCGTTGCTCTTTTACTGGGCACGTTGCCCTGCGTGTTGGTGGGCCACTTCTTCTTCCCTGTTATCAAAGAATATCTGAGAGGCCCCCTGGTCGCAGCGACGGCGCTGGCCCTGTTCGCGTTGATTCTATTCTGGGCCGACCGTAGGAGTGGGAAGGATCGTTCTGTGGAAGGGATTCGGTGGCGGGATGCCCTCTTCATAGGGATTGCTCAGACGCTGGCTTTTATACCCGGGGTCAGCCGCTCAGGAGTGACGGTCACTGCAGCGCTCCTCTTGGGCCTGAAGCGCCCCGAAGCAGCAAGGTTCTCGTTCCTGCTTTCCGCCCCCGTAATCGCGCTGGCCGGGGCTTCGGAGCTCTATTCACTGGCGGCGGCGGAAGCGGCGCCTGGCAGTGCTGGCCTGACTTTTCTGCTTGGTGTATCATGCTCTTTCATCAGCGGCTTCCTATGCATCAAGTACTTTTTGCGCTTTCTCGAAAGGCGCACGCTGCTCGCATTTGTAGCCTATCGACTGCTACTTTCTGCATTTATCTTTGCACTAGCGGCCTGAGCGGCGAGAATACGACTAAAGCTCGGGAATCCGAGAGCAGGGTGGTCGCCTCCCGCCAGAACCTGATTCTCCGAGGGCACTTTCGGAGACAATTCGCCATAAGCTTTGAATCCATCGCCCGCGGTTCTGATGATCCCTTCATGGGGCGTTACATCGACGCTCAGATCGATCACTATCTCAAGAACGTGCGGGTCAAACTACTTCGAATGAAGGTGGGCTACAGCACTGCTCGGGAAACCATCGATGAGGGTTCGGTTGGCCTAAAGAAGAAACTTTCTGTAGTGCAGCGGAAGCGCGTGAAAAATGCCTTGAAGCAGCTGGCGGACGCTGCCAATGGGCTGCGCTCAATGATTGCAACGATCCTACTGGGAGGTCTCGACGGAAAGGGCGATCTCAGGCCAAGGGTGGGACCCACCGGCAAGGAGACAGCCTTCGCCTCGGAAATGAAGTTTCTGGAGGACGAGATCAGCTTGGCCGAAGAGCGGATACTCGGTTACTTCTTCAGTCAAACCCACACGGTGGAGGTCGACGAGATTCGAAATCAGAATATGCTGGTCCATTTGTATCGTGTGCGTGAGATGGCCAAGAAGCTGAGGAAGGCACTCTGATTTGGAGAGCTTCTGCAATTGGTCTTTCGGGAGGTGACTCATGACTTTTTTTCTACTCCTGGCGCTGGCTGCCCCGACTGGGATCGAGATCGAGCCCATCCATCACGGATCTCTGGTGCTGAAATATCAGGGCAAGGTTATCCATGTAGACCCCTGGAGCCGTGGGAACTACGAAGGCGTTGCCAAGGCTGATCTGATATTGATAACCGACATCCATTCTGACCATATGGATCCTGACCAGATCCAGGAAGTCACGAAGCGCGGAAGCGTCATCATCGCTCCCGAGGCTGTCCAGAAGACGGTCACAGAGGCGCGGATCCTGCGAAATGGTGAGACCACCGAAGTGCTTGGGATCCGAATCGAAGCCATCCCTATGTACAACCTGAAGCGCGGGCCAGGCCCGGGGAAGCTCTACCATACCAAGGGAAGGGGAAACGGATATCTCCTGACTCTGGGACAAGAGCGGGTCTATGTTTCCGGAGATACCGAGTGCGTCCCTGAGATCAGGGCTCTCAAGAACGTCGACGCGGCATTCATCTGCATGAATCTGCCCTACACCATGACACCCCCAGGAAGCCGCGAGCTGCGTCAACAGCTTCCAGCCACGGGTGGTCTATCCCTATCACTACCGAGGGTCGGAGCTAGAAGAGTTCAAGCGTGGAGTCACGGCAGCAGGCACCGAGGTGCGCATTCTCGACTGGTATAGCAAATAGCACCCTGCCAGCTCATTCCGACGACCTCAGGCCTCTTGAGGCTCGGGCTCGCTCAATCCTTGAGGCTTGCGGCTTTGTTTCGACTCGGCGCTCCCCCGACTGAGGGCGAGGCAGCCGGTGCGATGGATATCTCGAATCCCGTAGGCCTGCATATTCTGAAGAAATCCATCTATCTTCTCGGGCTTGCCTGTGATCTCGAAAATGTAGCTGCGGGGACCGACGTCGACCACGCGAGCTCTGAAAACCTCAGAAAGCGCAAGTATTTCGGCGCGATTGTCCTCCTTGACGCCCACCCTTACCAGGGCCATATCCCGGAGTATCTGAGTGGACGCATCATAGGGCACGACCTTCATCACATCGATCAACTTGTTCAACTGCTTCACCACCTGTTCTATTCCGGTGGCATCGGTCGAGGTGGACAAAGTGATGACCGACATGCTCGCCTTTTGAGTCGGAGCGACGTTGAGCGTCTCGATGTTATATCCTCGCTGGCTAAACAACCCCACGACGCTCGCCAACACACCCGCTCTGTTCTCAACCAGCAGGGAAAGCACTTGAGCCATTATGATCTCCTCTGTCAGCTCGCCTCTTGAGCCGTCTTTCGTCTAGTACAGCGTTCTGTAAATACCGATACGTTTGTGGCGAGCGCGACGGGTCGAGTTCGCGAAGCGACGCCGAACTCGATGCCTCGTATCTTGGAGGAGGCGCGACAAAGAAATCGGCGCGTCCCGTCGCCACCCGCAGGGCAGATGGGGGTTGCGGACGATCTCTGTGTTGGTCGTCGTCGAAGATGGCCAAGCATCGTCTTTCTCCTCCTGCCTTGATCTCGCCTCGCAAGCCCCATCTGCAAACGTATCGGTATTTACAGAACGCTGTACTAGTCAGGATAAAAAGTCTTCCCTCCAGAGTCAACGGAGCGGTTCAAGAGAACTGAGGTCGACCCTCGGCTACAAGCCGAGGGTCGAAGGAGGTCGAATCGAATTCGACTCGCGGTCGGCTTTGGTCGTAGGGGTGGCCTTCAGGCCGCCGTACGTCGATCTGAGCTCGACCGCTTTTCTTCGGCCTGGAGGCCAAAGCTACGTCACAGACCAACTCTCCCTTTACTCGGAGAGTACCCTATCGTTCCCCTTCGGGGGACCGATGGGGGACACTAATTGCGCACTTGGAAGAGCTATCCGGCTGCCTAGAGCGTCGTTCTCAGAGGCCTTTTCATTTATGATGAAATCATGAGGTCGGGCGCCGTGTCGACAGCTTCACTCAAGAGCAGCTACGGCCGTACCAGGCTCGGCATCGAGCAGCGCTTTATGGATCGAAAGAATCCGGAGGTAGCCCTGACAGAACTGGCTCAGGCAGTCGATGACCTGGTAACCCAGGTAGCGGAGCCGTTTCAGCGGCAGAGCGACTTCAGTCTGATCGCCTTGGGGGGCTATGGACGTCGCGAGATGTATCCCCACTCAGACGTCGACTTGCTCATCCTCTTTCGGGAGGCGAAGCGGGAGGTCGTCGAGAGCAGTGTCACCAGAATGCTCCAACAACTGTGGGACCTGGGACTGGACCTGGGACATCAGGTCTGGTCGATTGATCAACTGGAAGGTGCCCTGGAACCGATTGAGTTCGGCCTGGCCCTGCTAGATGCCAGACTGCTCGTGAACGGTCGGGGTCCGGGACAAACCCTCTTGGATTCGCTGCTTCCCGGTCTTCTTGGCCAGAACCGATCCAGACTCGAAGAGACAATCATTTCGCTCGCAGAAGAGAGACATCGGAACTTCCGAGGCACCATCTACCAGTTGGAACCCGATCTGAAACAGGCACCCGGCGGGCTGAGAGATTACCTGACAGGCAAATGGCTATTGCAGTTGGGCGGGACTCGTCCCTTCCTGACCCAGAGCCAGGCCGAAATCGAAGAAGCCGCTAGCTTCATGAGAAGAGCCAGGATCTGGCTGCACTTCAGTAGCGGTCGAAATCAGAATCGGCTCAGACACCCACTGCAGGAGGCACTCGCTCTAGCCTTGTACGGTTCGAAGAGCGGAGACCGTCCAGACGTCGAAACCCTGATGAAAGAGTATTTTCTGAATGCCCGCATCTTGAATAGTTTTTGCGACAAGCTGATGGAAACCCGAAGACCGGTGCCATCAGTTTCCGCGATTGCAGTCTCCGAGATTGCGTTCCAGGACAATGCGGAGGCCGTACTGCGGATCTTCCTGCAATCCATTCAGGAGTCGCGTCCTTTGAGCGACGTCACCCGCAGTGCGATTGTCCGATCTCTTCCCGGCTTTCGTGCAAGCTTACGCTGCCCTCTGCTTAGGAATCTGCTACGCGGCCTGTTCCAGCCTCGTCCGGGACTCTATCGAAGCCTTACCGAGATGTACGAGTTAGGTGTCTTGGAATCTCTATTTCCTGAGTTTGGCGTCGTCAAAGCTCGCGTCATTCGAGACGACTATCATCAGTTCACAGTGGACGAGCATAGTCTGCTGGCCATCAAGCAGGTAGAGCTGCTGCTAGGCGATGAAAACGAGATGGACCAGCGCTTTGTGGGACTCCTGCAAGAGACGCCCGAGCCCGAGCTCCTGACCCTGGCACTGTTGCTTCACGACGTGGGAAAGAGTGATGAGGAAGGGCACGCTACTCGAAGCGCCGACATGGCCGTGACGGCTCTCGAACGGCTGGATTTCAGTTCAGAAGAGATCGATATCATCGTCTTCTTGATCCGAAGTCACCTGGCGATGTCGTCCGTCATGTTCCGTCGAGATCTGGATGATCCGAGTGTCATCGACACATTTTCCGATCTGGTACAGGACCGACACGGCTGCGGCTGCTAACCTTGCTGACCTATGCCGACATCAAGGCCGTTGCTCCCGGTACCTTGAATCAGTGGAAGCGAGACCTGCTCTGGCAGCTGTATGTAGAAAGTTACCGTAAGTTGACGTACGGCTTCGGCGAAGAGCGGGTGCAAGAGGAGGATGTCGAGGAACGCCTCCTGGCAGCTTTACCCGATGACCTGGAGGCGGAGGGATTCGAGCGCTTCCTCGAGGGGTTTCCCTTGAGCTACCTGAAAACGACGTCGGCTACCGAAGTCTATCAGCACTATCGCTTGGCTCGCTGCCGCACTCGAGATGATCCGGTTCAACTGGCCTTAACCTTTGACGGGACCTACTACCGACTCTGCGTGGTCGCGCCCGACCGATCCTATCTCTTTGCCAAGATTGCCGGCGTACTTTCCTACTTCGACATGAATATTTTTCGAGGCTATGGATTCGCCAACCGGCAGGGGACCGCACTCGATCTTTTCCGATTCTCGGATACCAGAAAGGTCTTTTCCCTCAACCCGACAGAAGAGGAACGGTTTCTTCAACTGCTGCACGAGGTCATCAGAGGGGAAGTCCCCGTCGAGAGTCTCTTGCGAGGCAAAGAGACGAGTCTGGTCCACCGAAGGCGCTTCGGGAGCATCCCAGAACCACGACTCTACTTTGACAACGACACCTCGGACGGTTATACGATCGCGGAGATCCTAGCGCCCGACTCAATTGGTCTGCTCTATCGAATCGGCCAGGAGATCGCGGGCGTGGAATGTAACATCGAGCTTCTGCTTATCAACACCGAAGGCAGCCGAGCGGCGGACGTCTTCTATTTAACGCATAGGGGACGTAAACTCGGACCTGAGTTGCAAGAGCAATTGAGAAAACGGATTATCGATTCGATATCGGTTCCATGAGGATGTTGCTATGAAGATCATTGTGGCTATTGTCCGTCCCAGCAAGGTTGAGGAGATAAAGGATGCTTTGAGCGGGCTCAAGATCTCCGGCATGACGATTTCTGAGGTGCGAGGCCACGGCCGACAGAAGGGACACACCGCCATCTATCGGGGCAAAGAGTACAGCGTCAGCCTGTTGCCCAAGATGAAGGTGGAAATCGTCCTACCTGACGAACTGGTGGAAGAAACAATCGAGACCATCATCCAGACCGCCAGGACCGGAGAGATCGGAGACGGTCGTGTCTTTGTGTTGCCCGTGGAGCAAGCCTACAACATTCGAACCGGGGAAAGGGATGTTCCGTGAAGTTCCAAGACAAGATACAAACGAATGCCATATCACAAATACCAAATAATCCAGAGTAACCCCGGATTCAACGCAGCTCCCACTTTGCTGGGACTCGGACCAGCAGCCTTGCCTTTTCTCAGCGTTCCCTGGTCGTCGCAACCTCTTGATGCTTGGAATCTGGGATTTGTTTGTATCTTGTAACTTGAGATTTGCAACCGCTACCGGCCGAAGAACCGCCTGTAGACCTGTCGAGTCGAGTCTGTCACCAATTGGTATTGATCCAGCAGGGCGCTAGCTGACTTGAAACCGAGAAGGCGGGCCAAGGTGGCGGACTGGACGCCTTCCTGCGAAAGGGTGTTGGTGGAGCGTTCGTGAAGCAGTCGCTGCATGGCCTCGACTGCGAAGAGGAACTGGAGCGCAGTTTGCAGTACGGTGCTGTTCTTTTGATCTAGATGTCCTTTTTGCGTCAAGGTCTGGATTGCTTCCAAGGTCCCCCGTTCCCGGACCTGGTGCTGGATCTGCAGGTACTGGACAACGAACTGAATGTCCATCAGGCCGCCCCTTCCGACCTTGAAGTCGTGACATCCTGAGACCTTCTCCTTTCCGATCTCCAACTCCTTGCGGAGTCGGATTCGACCCAACTCAGAACACTCGGAGGTCGAGAACGGTTTTTTCCAAATCAACGACTCCACGGGAAATGGAGAGCCAAAGGACAGGATAGGACGGAGCTTGACATAGGCCAACCTCTCCCAAGGTTGAACCCTCTCCTCGAAATACTTCTCCAGGGAACCGAAGGCTACCGCCAGCGAGCTGAGCCCCCCTTCGGGACGGAGACGGAAATCCAATCGGTAAGCCTGGCCCAATTCCGTATAGGCCTCCATTTCATGACGAAGGCTCTTCAGCAGGCGCGCGAACCCTTCGCCGAGCGGTGTCGACTGGCGACTCTCGAAAACCAACAGCAGGTCCAGATCGGAGTGGTAGGTCAGCTCCTGGCCACCCAGCTTGCCTAGTGCCAGCAAGGCGAAGCGCTCACTCCGTAGCTCGGGCGACTCCTTCAGCAGTTCCTGGAAGCAGTGGCTCACGCAAACGTCTGCCAGTTGGCTGAGTGCGAATCGACTGTTGTTCTGGCCCGGTTCGAATAGGTCTCCCAGAGCCAGTTTGAACTCCTCGCGGCGCTTGAATAGCCGTAAAGTGTCCCGGAGTGCCTCGCCCTTGATCTGCGCCTGTTCTTCGAGCCTCGAAAGAGCGCCGGGATCGGCCTCGGAGGGGACAGGCGTCGAAATGGCATCGAGCAGTTCCGGTCTCCTGATCAGCGTCTCGGAAAGAAAGTCACTGCTGCTCAGGATCGTCAGGAGACGCTCACGTAAGGTTGGATTCTCGATGAGTTCGGTATAGAGACTGGCCCTTGAGCCCAGGCTGCTGCAGAATCGATCGAGTCGATTGAAGAGGAGGTTGGGTTCGGGAGTCACTCGACCAAAGACGATCAGATGAGGAACCAGGTTGGCCAACAGATTACGCAGCCGACTGGGCGAGTAGGGAAAGGCAGTTGCACCCTTTAACATCTGGATGCCCTCGAGGATGGGGAGGGGGTCCTGGATTCCATGGGTCTTCAGAATGGCGCTGCCTTCGTCCTCACTCAAAACTGGATTGAGAACCAACTCCTCTAGCCCTCGTCTTTTCGAAGCCGTCTCGAACAGGGTCTCAAAAATCCTTCGAACTCCCTGCTGGTGACCCTCCAGATGGCGGCGGAAGCGCTCGACAGGATCTTCTTCGCCGGGCGCCGTTCGGAACCCCAGTCGGTGAGCGCAGCGCGCCAGTTCCGAGTCCAGGCTCGGCAGCTCATGGGTCTGCAGGTCTTCGACCAACTGGAGTTTGTGCTCCAGGTCACGCAGGAAGAGATAGGCCTTTCGCAGGACTTGATGATCGTTTTCTTCAATGAATTCGTGCTCCAGAAGCCGGTCTAGCGCCGAGAGCGTCTGGGGGGTGCGGATCCCAGGAGTGGAACCACCGTAGAGCAACTGGAAGGTCTGGACAAAGAACTCGATCTCGCGGATGCCACCCGAGCCCAACTTGATGTCCCGGTTGCTGGTTTCCCGTCGCCCCAATTCACGATCGATTTTTCTCTTGAGCCAGCGGATCTCCTCCACGGCACCCTGGTCGAGGTACTTCTTGTAAACGAAGTCGCTGATGGATTGGAGAAATCGGCTTCCAAGCTGCGGGTCACCGGCCACGTATCGAGTTTTCAGGAGGGCCAAACGATCGAGTGTATCCGCCCAGGTTTCAGTAAAGGCTGCATAGGCTTCCAAAGAATAGATAATCTCTCCTGCGCTACCCATGGGGCGCAGCCGTAGATCCACACGATAGAGTCGTCCTTCCTCCGTGAAGGCCCCCAGGGTCTGCGTGAAAGTGCGTGCGAACCTGGCCATGAGTTGGGCGTCCGTATCATCTCCCCGCAGATAGATGAGATCGATGTCCGAGCTGAAGTTGAGTTCCTCTCCACCCAACTTGCCCAGAGCCAGCACCGCGAAGCCAGTAGGGGAGGGAAGAAGCTCCTTAGCCAGAATCAGAAAGAGTTGCTTGAGCAGCGACTCGGCTAGATAGGACAACTGAAGGGCGGTGGTAGCAGAATTGCTGCCCTCTCGAATATCCTGGGTGGCGATCCTGAGCGACTCTCGCCGCTGATAGCGCCGCAAAGCATCGATGGCCAATTCCGGCGAATCAAAGGGAAGGACGGCCTCCTTGGCATGATCCTGGAAATAGCGTCGCCCCTCGACACAATCGAGACGATCCTCCTCTAACAACCAATAGAAATACTCAGGATTTCGCAGGAGTAGCTGGGCAAGATGGGCCGATGTTCCCAGAATCTGGATCAGGATCTCCAAGGCCTGGGGCTGCGCTTGGAGGAACCCGAGCAGGCCAAGAGGATTGGGAATTCTCTCAAACAGCCTCTCCAGTCGCAGCAGCGCCGCGTCCGGATCGGCCGTCTTCCCTGCCTGCTCCAGAAGTGGACCCGCTGTCTCAGCTAGGAGCCTATGATCCCCAACGCGATCTGCGATTTGCTGCAGCTGGTGATCGCTCTGATCCGGATGCTGGAAACCGTAGCCTGTGAGGAAGGCACGGACTTGCTCGGCGGAAAGCTGGGGAGAGAGGATAAGGTCCCGAGCATGCATCGTTCATTCTAGCATGCACAAGGTCCTAGTCGTGCCAGTGGTAGTGAAGGTCTCCAGGTCCCTTCCGTCGAGCTCCGAGGCTCGACGGAAATACTTGGCCTGGAGACCCAAGCTACGTTTGACACCAGCTCTAAATGTCGAAGTAGAGCGCGAACTCGTGCGGATGGGGCCGCAGGCGAATAGCATCCGCTTCATGGGTGCGCTTGTAATCGATCCAGTTCTCGATGACATCCCGAGTGAACACGTCACCCTTCAGAAGAAACTCATGGTCCGCCTCCAGGGCATCGAGCACTTCCTCCAGGCTTCCTGGAGTGGACTCTACCTTTGCGAACTCTTCTGGCGGCAGGTCGTAGAGATCTCTATCCATTGGGTCAGGTGGCATGATCTTGTTCTGGACACCGTCCAGCCCGGCCATGAGCATGGCAGTGAAGGCTAGATAGCCGTTGGCGGATGCATCCGGAGGGCGAAACTCAATCCGTTTGGCCTTCTCGCTCCTCGAGTAGGCCGGGATCCGAACACAGGCACTACGATTGCGCATGGAGTAGATCAGATTGATCGGTGCCTCGTAGCCGGGAACGAGTCGGCGATAGGAGTTGGTCGTAGGAGCGCCGAAAGCCAGGACAGCCGCAGCATGCTTAAGTAAGCCCCCAATATAGTAGACAGCGGTCTCGCTCAGGTCTGCATAGGTCCCGGGGCCGTAGAAGACGTTCTTCCCATCCTTCCAAATACTCTGGTGGGTGTGCATCCCCGAACCATTGTCCATGAAGATCGGCTTCGGCATCAGGGTCACGGTCTTGTCGTAGCGACGGGCTACGTTCTTGATGATGTACTTGAACTTGAGCAGCTTGTCGCCCATCGAGGTCAAGGAGTCGAATCGCATATCGATCTCACACTGGCCGCCGGTTGCAACTTCGTGATGGTGAACCTCTGTTTCTATTCCTACCTGCTGTAGGGTGAGAACCATCTCGGTCCGAAGATCCTGGAGCGTGTCCATCGGTGGCACCGGAAAGTAGCCCTCTTTGTAGCGAGGCTTGTAACCCAGGTTGGGGTTCTCCTCACGGCCGCTGTTCCAGAAACCTTCGACCGAGTCGACGAAGTAGTAGCCGTGGTTGTAGGACTGGGAAAATCGCACGTCGTCGAAGACGAAGAATTCGGGTTCAGGACCAAAATAAGCGGTGTCCCCAATCCCGGTGGAAGCCAGATACTTCTCGCCCTTCTGGGAAATGTAACGAGGGTCTCGAGAATAGGGTTCGCCGGTAATGGGATCCACCACATTACAGATGAGGTTAAGCGTCCTAGCTTTGGTGAAGGGATCTTCGAAGCAGGAGCTAGGGTCCGGGATCAGCAGCATGTCGCTTTCCTGGATCTCCTGAAACCCACGGATGCTAGAGCCATCAAATCCTAAGCCTTCCTGGAAGCTTTCCTCGGACATCTGCTCTGGTGTCAGCGTAAAATGCTGCCACAGACCCGGCAGGTCACAAAAGCGCAAATCAACGGCCTGGATCTCGCGGTCTTGGATCAACTTGATAACTTCTCTAGCATCCATGAACTTCACTCCTCCTACTCTAAAATTCTCCTCACAATACCTAGTACTCTGTCAACCTAGAAATTGTAGGTTCTGGACGGCCCTGGCGGCCGATCTCTGTGTTGCGCGTCCTCGACGTAGCCCTGCTATGTCTGTGGCCGCGCCCCTTGACCTCGACCACCATTGCTCGTCCATAACCCACAATCTCCAGATTGACAGAGTACTAGGCTTGGAATCTGAAAGGACCCCGTCGCCAACAGAAGCTATTCTGGACAGACCAAGGGGTTGCTTCAAGCCCAATCTTAAAAAAATGATCCCAAACTCGGCCGCGGTAACTGAGCTCAGCGCAGAAGTGAACTGCGGTCTGTGCCATCTAGCCCGGCGGGTGTTGAAATGCCGAGCAGGGAAGCCAGCGTGGGAGCTAGGTCCACCGTTTGGACCCGTGGTTGCGCTATCTTTTTGGCCGGCATCCCGGGCACGCGCAGCAGCAAGGGTACGTGGGTGTCGTAGTCGTAGGGCGAGCCGTGGGAGGTCCCTCTCCCCCGGGACGCCAGGAGGTGATACTTCTTGACCTGGAGGAACAGATCCCCACTGCGTTCCCGATGGAAACTGCGGGAAAAGAGCTGCAGAAAAGGATCTTGACTTCCCGCGGCGGCCTCGACCTGAGTGCGCGTCCAGACCTTTTCCACAATGGAGCAGGATTCGAGTAGACCTGCGATCTCACTCTCGATATCCTGACGGCGCAGGTTCCGACGACCTAGTGTCGAGTAGTTGAGGTAGAAATGGGAGGTCCACCAGGTATCCCGGCCAAATTTCTTCTCGAATCGTCTCATGGCGCTCTGGAAGCAGACGACGTCGTTCACCTCACCGCGCCCTCCTGGTTTCTGCTTCATCACCAGATACTCGGGGAGCGTCAGCACGCCGTGATCGGCACTGAGAGAAATCAGGACCTGACCCATACCGACCTTCTGGTCCAGATAATCGAACAGTTCTCCGAGCCCCTCATCCAGCCGGATCCAGGTATCGAGCACTTCGCGGCTGTTGGGGCCGTAACGGTGCCCCACCGAATCCAGGACGGAAAAGCCTATCCCCACGTAGTCCACAGCGTCATCCTGACCCAGCTTCTCGCCTTCGATCAGGTCCCGAACAAACGCCAACAGATAATCCTCGAAATAGGGCGAGGATCCGAAATCGCCGTAGAACCTGCTATTCGGCCGTAGGGAAGTGCCTCCAAGAGGGTAGGGGAATCCCTGCTGGAAAAGCCCTTGGTCCACCTCCTCGATGGCGAGCTGTTTGAGGGTCTCAGTGCCCACAGGTCGTGGCTCCCAGGTCTGGCCAAAGTAACTGTCCGGGATCTTCCGATCGAGGAAGTTCCGCATCCACTGGGGATACCGGTCCAGGTAATAGCGGCTCGTAATCAGATCTCCGTTCTCTCCGCCATACCAGAAGGCAGCATCTGCCTGCTTACCGGCTAGCAGAATGGCGGAGCGGTCCTTGCGACTGACGCCGAAGGCTTTGGAACGGGGATTTGCCTGTTTCAGCCAATCGGGAAACGCCGTGCCGAGAAGATTCTGGGGAGAGCGTCCTGATGAAGATTTCGCTGGGCTCGCGATTGAGGGCTCGACCGCGATGGGAAGCAATGGTGACGCTTCGTCTTCCACGCAATACATCCGCCGATCCTGCTGCCGATCGAACCATGAGTTGCCTACGATTCCTGAGTGTGAAGGATAGAGACCGGTCGCGAGCGAAGCGTGACCCGGTCCGGTACTGGTCTGGGCATGGTCTTGATGGGCGTCGGTAAACTGCATGCCCTCGTCCAGGAGTCGCTTCATGCCTCGCTTGAAAACCGGGCGCAGGCGTTCCAGGTATTCGACGCGTGCCTGATCAATCACTAAAAGCAGAACCAAACGCACCGACTCGGTCGGCTTGGTCTGAGCGCCGCCATCCGGCGTCCAATAGGGTAGGACAAGTAAAGCGATCAGGAGACTCCGGCGCCTCTTTCTCCACAATCTCCCCAGCAAGCCGCGTCGAGTTCTGCTCACCATCCCCTCCTCGTCAAGATCTTCTTGCTCGTCCCTCTTGCTCCTCATCCTCCATGAAGTAGTAGCTTACCAGGTGTAGAATCAGAAAATGGGCCTCTTCGATATGGCCCATGTGTGAGGATTCAACGAAAATCGGGTAACGGGCAATCTGGCCCAATCTGCCACCTGGTCGTCCCGTCACTCCTACCGTCAGCACCCCCTCCTTTTCCGCCCATTCAACGGCTTGAACGATGTTAGGGGAGTTGCCACTGCCGCTGAAGGCAATCAAGAGGTCACCAGGCCGGGCGAAGTTTCTCAGTTGATCCACAAAGATCTCGGCATAAGTGGAGTCGTTGGCAAGTGCCGTTATCCAGGGAATGTTGTCGGTAAGTGAGAGCACCCGAAATCTCAGATTCCGTCCGACAGAGGCGCCTTTACCCAGATCATTCGCCAGATGTGACGCGGAAGCGGCACTACCTCCGTTGCCACAGACGAAGATCTGTCGATCTTCTCGACGAACCTGGGCCAATAGCTCAATCAGAGCTGCGATCTGCTCTTCCGGAATCGCGTCCATCGTCGCTAGCGCTTGCGATTTATAGGAGTTGATATACGCGGAGGCTTTTTCCATCGGTGCGGTCCTCGTTTCGACCGCCACACAGTCTACTTCTAGTTTTTCTCCGATGATAGAGAATTGGCCGTCTTGTGCCAAACTTTCCCCTCTTACCGAATACTGGGCCCTTCATTGGTCCGGGATCGTCGATTCTGAAGCTCCTGAGGACGATTTCCTGGTCTACGCTAAGAGGCAAGGGCGACCCTGCGGAACTTTTTCGTTGCCTCTGGACTTCGCGGCGTGCATGATGTCTGGCGCAACGTCCCTCCAGTCGGACCCGTAGCTTACCGCAGCGCGGGGCCCACGAGGTTTTGCCGCGGAGCTGTCAGCGCAAACCTGGAGGTCACAAGGGTAACCTAAGTCTAGGAAGGAAAGCCGATCATGCAGGAAGCAATCTCCGAGATGGAAAAGGGTTGGAATGAGAAGATCGTCTTCAGTTTCAGCACATTTCGTGGAAAGAACTACGCTGATATACGGGTTTACTATGAAGACGACGAAGGAGAATGGAAACCCACCAAGAAGGGTGTCGCAATTGCTGTAGACCGATTCTCAGAGTTCAAGGAACGTCTCGGGGAGCTCGAGTCCTACCTGGAGAGCAACGGCCATCTCGCGGCTGACGGTACCGCCAAGCCAGACTAGATGTCGCCCAGGAAGGGGAAGAGTTCACGGGATTCCAGGCCGGAATGGTCGGAAAACGCGCTGAAAGCCGCATCGGAATAACGTCGTATAATAAATATTATGTAAACTATTTTCTCTCGAACTCGGTCGCCGGGAAACAGTAGGTTGGGCTCTACCGCCCTAGAAACCGCCTAGAAAGTTATTTATTTAAAGCTATTTAGAGAATAAAAGCTAAAACATCGCCTGGCAGATGCAGGTTAGACGATAGGTTCAGGGGTGCCAGGCCATAAGTGCCGATCGAGCTACATCTTATACTTGCCCAGATCTTCAGGGCTCAGGTTCTCCAGCCACTTACGGACTTCTTCGGGATCCAGGTTCTCTTTGTCCAGTGTGATGTTGCGACTGTTACTGATCACGTCTTCAGTGACAAAGATAGGCGCATC
The DNA here is from genome assembly GCA_965218775.1 of Acidobacteriota bacterium. Classification (GTDB taxonomy): domain Bacteria; phylum Acidobacteriota; class UBA6911; order RPQK01; family JAJDTT01; genus CAUZIZ01. The sequence continues at coordinate 251,654 of CBDCLS010000005.1, forward strand.
CGCTCGCAGGGCCAAGGCGATGGCGTCACTGGGGCGGCTATCTATCGTCATCTCCTCGCCCTCCAGGGTGAGATGGATGAGAGCGTAGAAGGTGTTGTCCTTGAGCTCCGTCACCACCACCTTTTCGATGTCGGCGTTCATGTGAAGCAGAATATTCTTGATCAGGTCATGAGTCATCGGCCTCGGTGTGTCGATCCTCTCGACTTGAAGAGCAATCGCATTGGCTTCAAAAATGCCGACCCAGATGGGGAGAAGCGTGTTCTTTTCCACATCCTGAAGGATGACGATGGGAGAGTTGGTAATCGGATCCATCATCAGACCGCGAATCTTGAATTCTCGCTCTATCATAGGCTCCCCTTTAGAATATCTGCTTCAACCCGGCTTCGAGGCTTCAGCTCTACCTTTTGCCCTACCAGGCTGTTGGGTCCGGTGTCTGTGACGTGAACTTGAACGAAGGAACCGGCCGAGTCGTCGCCGCTGAAGTTCACGATTTTGTTGCTAGTGGTTCGGCCGAATCGCTGCTTCCCGTCCCTGGCGACTCCTTCGCAAAGGACTTCGAAGGTCTTGCCTAGATAGCGTTCCCCGTGGAGCCGCAGTTGGATTTCCCGCTGCAGCTGCTGGAGCTGCATTAGTCTTCGATTCTTCTCGGTTTCGGGAACTTCATCTTCCCAGGATTCGGCCTCGGTAGAGGGCCGCTGCGAGTACTTGAAGGAAAACATCGACTCGAACTCGACCTCTCTGACCAGGCTCAGGGTTTGCTCGAAGTCCTCCTCGGTTTCTCCGGGGAAGCCCACGATGACGTCGGTAGAGAAAGCAATGGGGCGATTGCAGTTTCGGAATTTTCCTACGATTTCGAGGTATCTTTCACGCGTATATTGCCGCCGCATTCGACGGAGCACAGGGCTAGAACCACTCTGGACGGGCAAGTGTACCTGATTACAGATGGCGGGAAACCGATTGATGACGGCCACCGTCTCGTCGTCAAATTCGCGTGGATGGGGTGACGTGAACCGGACCCGTCGAACGCCCGGCAGGCTTGCCACTCGAGCCAGAAGATGGGCGAACCTGATGCTTCGGTCTGCTGGATCACGGTAGCTATTGACGGTCTGTCCCAGCAGCTGCAGCTCAACATAGCCGTCGTCGACTGCGAGGCGTGCCTCCTGCAGAATAGCGTCGGAGGTTCGGTTGCGCTCTTTTCCCCGAGTAAAGGGGACAATGCAGAAGCTGCAATGTTTGTTACATCCCTCCATGATCGTGATCTGAGCGCGAAAACGGTTACGCCGAATCACCGGAGCAATCTCCACCGGCGCAGGTTCTTTCAGAAAGTGGGTAAAGGACCGAGGCTTCTGCTGGCCGGGCGGCTGGCTCTCAAGTTGATCCAAGACGTCCGGCAGCGTGTGGTAGAGATGGGTACCAACGACCAAATCAACGAATGGCGCCCTCTCCTGCATGGCCTGCCCTTCTTGCTGAGCAACACAGCCCACCACTCCAATCTTGAAGTTGGCGTCCTTCTGCTTTCTGGCCTTGATCTGCCCTAGCCGGCTATATACCTTCTGTGCAGCCTTTTCCCGAACGCTACAGGTGTTGAGCAGGAACAGATCCGCCTCCTCCAGCGAGGACACAGGAATCATGCCACGATGCACCAGTAGACCGGAGATTTTCTCCGAGTCGTGCTCGTTCATCTGGCAGCCGAAGGTCTCTATGAAAAATCGTTTGCTCATTACAGCGCAGCCATTCTATCCGATTTCAAAAAGGCGGACAACCAGTCCTGAGGCTGGTTTCAGGTCTGAGAAGCGGATGTCAGCGGGACTTGAATCGGGTCCTCCCCAACCGCCTCTGGATGAGCCCTGTCCAAGAGTTCACGGGCCTGCTTACGCGTCGTTTCGGTGATGGCATCACCCGCCATCATACGGGCCAGCTCATTGACCCGGTCCGAGTCCTTCAGGGACTCGATCTCGACCACTGTCCGCTGATCCTTCGCCTTCTTGGTGACGTGGAAGTGCCGGGCAGCATAGGAGGCTAGCTGGGGCCAGTGGGTCACACAGAACACCTGGTCCTGGCTGGCGATTCCGGCCAACTTCGCTCCCACCGTCGTCGCGACTCGGCCACCGATACCAGCATCGACCTCGTCGAAAACCAGCGTCTTGGGATAGCTCTCCACCGAAACGATCGACTTGAGGGCGAGGATGATCCGAGAGAGCTCCCCGCCTGAAGCGACCTTGGCCAAAGGCTTGGGAGATTCTCCGGGATTGGGGCTGATGAGAAACTGCGCCAGATCGATTCCCTGCTCTGACTGATGTTCTTCGCCACTTTCGAGCCCGACCTTGAAAACTGTTTTCTCCATGGCAAGGTCTGTCAGTTCGCGCTCTACCCGGCGGCTTAGACTTTCCGTGTCGCGGCGGCGCTTCTGGGACAAACGGCGAGCTAGTTCCAGGAAGTTCCTCTCAAGTGATCGCTCCTGTTGGGCGAGTTCTTCCGCCTGCTGCTCTGAGTCGGCGATGCGGGCCTCTTCCGCTCGAATCTCCTCAAGGTAGGAAAGAATCTCTTCCACAGTCGCTCCATACTTGCGCCGAGCCTTCTGGATCTCCACCAAACGTTCTTCTACGCTATCTAAGCGCGCGGGATCCCACTGCACGCCATCGGCATAGTCGCGCATGGCGTAGGCGATCTCCTCCAGCTGGTAGCGCAGGTCTAGCAGTTTGGAAGCCTTGCTTTGAAAGTCCGGGTCCAGGGTCGCTAGTTCTTGCAGGCTCTTCTGTGTCTGATCCACCAGGCTGAGGCCACTGCTTTCATTCTCGTACAGAAGTTGGTAGCCGACGGCAGCCAGTTGTTGACGCTTTTCGGCGCTGGCCAACAGATCTCGCTCCTGTTCCAGTTGCTGCTGAATTCCAGGGCTGAGCTGCAGTCCCTCGATCTCGGCGATTTGAAACTGAAGAGTGTCCAGTTTTTGAAGTCGTTCGCTCTCACTTTGATGGAGCCCTCCCAGGAGTTGTTTCACCGATTGCAGTTCCCGAAAGGCCTGGCCCACCTGCTGGCAGAGCTTGCTATTCTGGCCAAAGGCATCCAGATAACGGAGATGGGTCGTGGGGTTGAGAAGACTCTGCTGGTCGTGCTGTCCGTGGATATCGGCTACCAAGCGACCGATTTCCGAAAGGAATCCTAGTGTGGACAGGTGCCCGTTGATGTAGACCTTGTTGCTTCCCGAACGCGTAATCTCGCGCCGAATGACGACTTCCCCGTCTGAAACCTCGATTCCTGCCTCGAGAAGACGGTCCCAGGCCGGATTTTCCCGCTGCAAGCTGAACACACCTTCGACGGAGGCTCGATCAAACCCCTCCCGCACCATTTCCTGTGAAGCCCGCTCACCCACCAGTAGCGCCACAGAGTCCACCAGGATGGACTTGCCCGAACCGGTTTCCCCGGTAATCAAGTTGAGCCCGTCCTCGAATTCGACTTCCAGATGGTTGATCAGGGCAAAGCTGTCAATGGAAAGGACTCTCAACATAGACTTTTGGATTTGGCTGACATCATTACTTTCGGAGCGTTTTTGACCAAGTATGCCAGGGGTTCATTATAGGCTAGAAAAAGGGCTCACAGGGATGGTCTGACGATGACAGCGCCTCTGCTACTCGTTTACAATCGGCCTCGAAGGGAGATAGATTGGCAACCTCGTTACTGATGCAGTCCGAATTCGGTGGTTTTTGGTCGCTCATAGCCCAGAGTGGGCCCATCGCCCAGTTGGTGCTGTTGGTCCTTCTTTTCTTCTCGATTTATTCCTGGACCATCATTTTCTCCAAGGTGCGTGCGTACCGCAAGGTAGGACAACAGTCTCTGGAGTTCTACGACCTGTTCCGGCGTAGTGCCAGCCTATCCGAGATTCACCGTAGTTGCGAGCAGTACCCGCTGTCTCCTCTGGCCGGGATCTTCAAACGCGGCTATCGGGAATTGGAGCACTGGATTCAAGCCAAGGAAGAAAACCAGGACTTGCACCCATCGGGTCAGTCGTTCAAGGGCCTGGCTGGTTTGGAGAGAGCCCTCTACAAGGCAGCAACCGCCGAGATGACAACGCTCGAACACTCCCTGAACTGGCTCGCAACCACCGGCTCGGTGACGCCGTTTATCGGGCTCTTTGGTACCGTGGTTGGGATCATCAACGCATTCCAGGGGTTGGGACAGGGAGGGACCACAACCATTCAAGCCGTTGCGCCCGGCATCAGTGAGGCCCTGGTGGCCACGGCGGCGGGTTTATTTGCCGCCATCCCGGCCGTCATAGCCTACAATCATTTCCTCCACCAATTGAAGGTCTTCGGCGCAGAGATGGATGATTTCACCGTGGAAATGCTCAATTTGATAGAGAGGAGCTTCTCCTAGGAGGGTCTGATGGACTTTGGCAATCTGGGTCACACGCGACCCTCGATGTCTGAGATCAATGTCACTCCCTTGGTGGATGTAGTGTTGGTCTTGCTGATCATTTTCATGGTCACGGCGCCGATCTTACAAACGGGAATAGAAGTCAACCTGCCCCAAACGCGAACCGTCACGAGTGTGGATCCGGAGCAGCGGGCGGTGATTACGATTGGGCGCGACGAGAACCTCTTCTACCGTTCCTCTCCGTTAAACTTCCACGAGCTAGGGGATGTCCTGCGCCGTGAGATCGGTGACTCTGAACTTCCCATTTTTCTCCAGGCAGATGAGGATGTCCGCTGGAAGACTATGGTAACGGTCGTGGACGAGATCCGGATCGCCGGCTACGAGCGAATCAACCTCGTCACGAAGCCCTACACTCAGAAGCGGCGTTAGCGAATGACTCGTAAGACCATTCTTGATCCACATGTCCAGAAGGAGAGCTTGAGGTCACCACTTCTGGTTTCAGTTTTTGGCCACGCTCTGCTGGCCATCGTGTGTCTGATCACCGTGGATCTCTTTCCCCGGGTGGAGGTCATTACCATCGGCACTGGACCGGGAGGAGGGCAAGGCGGCGATTTCGTTTCGGTGGCCTTGGCTGACGCCCCCAGTGGGGGTGAAGGAATGTACAAGCCGGCGCTCACGACCCGGCCAGCAGCCGCACCCCCGCCTCCGGAGAAGAAGCCGGAGGTAGCCCCAGAACGTCCCAGCAAGGAGGTCTTTCAGGAAAAGTCCTTACGTAAGAAGAAGAAAAAGACAACGAAGCCCGCACAGCGCGCAGATTCCCGTAAGAAAAAAAAGAAGGCTCCCAGTTCATCCCAGATCCCGCGCAAGCCAGATCCTGGCAGCGGTGGTCCTGGAGGCGCAAGTAGCGGTCTAGGCGGGGGCTTTGGCGGAGGACAGGGAGTCCGCATCGGCGCCGGAAGCGGGGAAGGACAAGTGGACTCCTGGTACGCACGCCAGGTCGAGCAGCGGATCGGCAACAACTGGCTGAGTACGTCGTTGGGAAAAACGGCACGAAGCGTGGAGACCGTCGTCAGCTTTGAAATTCGAGCCGACGGGCGAATCGAACAGGTTAAGCTGGAAAAAGGAAGTGGGATTCGAACGGTAGATATTGCGGCCGAACGCGCCATCCGGGCCAGCAGTCCCCTGCCCCCTCTACCTCGTAGCTTTGGGGGCCGACGAGTCAGATTCGTGACTCACTTTAGGTATCCCCCTCGCTAGGTCTCCCATTTCATACGCCTGATGTAACTTCTGAAATGGAACCAAGGAAAGGAAGCCGATGAAGTTTCCGATAGTGGCCCTGACAGCTCTGATCTTGAGTTCCGGCCTGCTGGCCGCCCAGAGCCCCGATGTAGTGATTTATCCGAAGCCCAGGGAAGCAACGCGTCTGGCGGCAACCAACTTCGTGGCCCGCAGCGTGTCCACCCCGCAGACAGAAACAGCGGCCACGGTTTTCAACGACGTCCTTTGGGGAGACCTGAAGTTCTCGGCATTCTTCGATATGCCTTCCAAGAGCTTTTACCCGCTGAAACCACTTCGCAGCCCCCTGGACGTGGACTTCGATCCCTGGCAGGTACCCCCAGTCGACGTCGACTTCCTGGTGTTCGGAAACCTGCAGGTCGAGACCGGAGGGGTGGTGGTCGAGGCCTACCTTTATGACGTGAAAACGAAGGGTCAGGTCCTGGGGAAGCGGTATTCGGTTGGAGACAGCACCCTGGTGCGGAAGATCGCTCACGAGTTTGCCGACCAGATCGTCTACCAGCTCTCGGCAGGAACCAGTCGCGGTATAGCCAGCACCCAGATTGCCTTCAGCTCCTTGAAGGGTGACAGCAAAGAAGTCTATGTCGCGGATTACGATGGCTCCAACTCACGCACGGTGACTGCTAACGGTGGCCTCAATAAGTTCCCGGGTTGGTCGGCCGACAATGCCGAGTTGGCATTCGTCACGATTCTTCCTGGAAAGAGCCGCTGGGAACTGTGGATTCAAAACCTACAAGGAGGTCGCCGGGTTCTCCCGATGCCGACCTCTTACGTCTCTTCCCCCAACTTTTCAAGCGACACCAAGCGAATCGCTTTTTCTACGCGGGCCAAAGGCGCTTCCAATCCTGATATCTACGTTGCAGGGACCGATGGCACAAACCGAACCAATTTGAGCAGCCATCCGGCTATTGACACCTCGCCGACCTGGAGCCCAACCTCGCGCCAGGTCGCCTTCATTTCCGATCGTTCCGGCACACCCCAGGTCTGGGTAGTCGACTCCGACGGCTCCAACCTTCAGCGGCTGGTGACCGAGGGTGGCCACTGCGACAGCCCCGACTGGTCACCCGACGGACGCCTCATCGCCTACTCCTGGCAGGCCCCCAAGCGGTGGGACCACGATGTCTACGTCGTGGAGGTCGCCAGCAAGAAGATCTTTCAGCTCACCTCGGGTCGAGGTAGCAAGGAGAATCCCAACTGGTCTCCAGACGGACGGCACATCACTTTTCAGAGCACCCGGACCGGGACCAAGCAGATCTTCATCATGAACGCAGACGGTGAGAATCAGAAGCAGATTACCGCTTATGGTATAAACGAAGGTCCCGCCTGGTCGGGTTACCTTGGCCAACCTTGATTTGGCCAGGACATTAACGGAGGAATTTGAATGAAACGCGGTTTAGTAATCGGCCTGAACCTGGTCCTGTGCCTTGGCCTGGTGCTGGTCTCATCCAGTTGCAAGAAGAAGACCCAGTCCACGGCCCGACCTCCGGCTCCCCCTGCTCCATACGTCGCTGACCGTCCCCCAACCTCGAAGTCGGCGCCCACAATTGAGCTTAAGGCTTCACCCAGCACGATCGAGAGAGGCAACCAGACCACTCTCAGCTGGACTTCGACCAATGCCAACTCCATCCTGATCGACGGTGGAATCGGAAACGTGGCCGAGACCGGCTCGTTGGTACTCTCTCCAAGGGAATCCACTACCTACACCGCAATTGCCAAAGCGACCGACAGCGACACTCGTGCCAGCACCCGTGTCACCGTTGTCGACCGAAGGGCTGGCAGTGTGGTGTCCAGCGATCTCGAAGGTTTGCAGCGGGCCATTGAAGAGGGCAAGGTGCGCCCGATCTTCTTCCAGTATGATCTGGCTGAATTGAGTCCTGAAAGCAAGCGCATCCTAACCGAGAATGCTCGTTGGATCAGTCAGTTTCCGACGGCCGTCGCGATTATTGAGGGACATTGTGACGAACGGGGTACCGAGGAATACAATCTGGCATTGGGCGACCGTCGAGCTCAGGCAGCGCGCGACTATCTTCTCGGTCTAGGTGTCGCTGCGGGGCAATTGGAGGCCCTCTCTTTCGGGGAGGAGCGTCCCTTCTCCGCTTGTCACGAGGAGTCCTGCTGGAAGCGAAACCGCAGAGCCCATTTCGTGGTCAAACGCTAGTACCATGTCACACATGTAGTGTCGGGTTTGCAGATGGGGCTTGCGAGGCGAGATCAAGGCGGGAGGAGGAAGACGATGCTTGGTCATCTTCGACGACGACCAACGCAGAGATCATACGCAACCCCCGTCTGCCCTGCGGGTGGCGACGGGACGGGCCGATGGCTTTGTCTCTCCTCCTCCACGATGAATGACATCGCGTCGTCGTCGTTTCGCGCCCTCGACGCCGTGCCGTTCGCCACAAACCCGTCACTACATGTGTGACATGGTACTAGGAAGCTTCGGGTTCCAGGTTACAGCTCAGTCCGTAGAGAGGACCCCAGGGAGCCGATATGACTGCAATGCCAGGAACATGAAACGAAGTGGCTGATTAACCCTGCGACTTGCAACTTTTAGCCTGATGCCTGCAGCGGGCGGTCTTCAAAGCTCACCCTTGCCGGCGAGCAGTGGTTTGATCGGCGTGCACGCTTGCCAGTACAATGCCACCACAACAAGGGGGGCAAGAATGAGAATGTTTCCAGTAATACTCCTGGTCATGAGTCTGTGCTCACCCCTGTCAATATTGGCCGGGACCAAGGAAGAAATCATCCGCTTGCAAAGCGACGTGCTGCAGCTGCAGAATCAGATTAGAATGCTCCAAAAGGGCATTGACGACAATGGAGCCGTCTTCCGATCTCTCTTGGAACAGCTCAACGACCAAGTAGCCAAGGCGACCCTGAGCATGGACGGTTTGAATCGCTCGCTGCAGGAGCAAAAGGCCGGCGTGAGCGGCTCCGTCGATGGGGTGCGCGAGGAGCTCCAAAACCTGAGTGTCAAGCTGGACGACACCAATACTCGGATCTCGGCACTCCAGCAGAAGACCGAAGCAAATCAGCTCAAGATCAAATCGCTGCGCACACTGCCCTCTGCAACCGGGGGCGAAATCGAACCGGATCAGGCGTATAGCGCGGCCTACAACGATTTCCTGATGGGAAACTATGACCTTGCGATTGCTGGTTTTCAGGACTTCCTGAACACGTATCCCGACAGTGAATACGCCGACAATGCCATCTATTACCTGGGGACCTGTTATTCCGAGCAGGGTCGTCAGGAACAGGCAATCCAGACCTTCGACCAGGTCATCAACCTTTACCCCAAGGGCGACAAGAGCCCCGTTGCCTATTTCAAGAAAGCTCTCGCTTATCGGCAGCTCGAAAGAAACACAGAAGCCATCGAGACCTTCAAACGACTGATTACAACTTATCCCGAATCTCAGGAGGCGGTCAGAGCGAAGCAAGAACTTCAGCAGCTGGGAGTCGAATTCGATCCCAAGCTGTCTCGGCGTCGATAGCGTCGTCCGGCTCTAGTACGCTGTAACACAGATTATTTCGTGTTTGTGGCGAGCGCGACGGGTCGAGATCGCGAAACGACGACGAACGCCATGTTTGGCCATAGTGGAGGAGGAGTGACAAAGATATCGGCCCGTCCCGTCGCCACCCGAAGGGCAGATGCGGACGATCTCTGCGTTCGTCGTCGTCGAAGATGGCCAAGCATCGTCTTCCTCCTCCTGCCTTGATCTCGCCTCGCAAGCCACATCTGCAAACACGAAATAATCTGTGTTATAGCGTACTAGTGCTGAGATTAGCATCAATAGCCCCAATAGAAGATGCCTCCTGACCTTTCCGCCAAGAGGAAAAATCGGACGTTAACGGCCTGTATCTGCCTCTGCGCCTGCACGCTCTTGAGTCAGACAGCGTCGGCTCAGCTAGTTCCAGGACTGCGCCTCGATTTCAAGCAGCGCACCCTTGAGTTTCGGATTCAGGCCAAAGACCTGCAGTTGGCCTACCGGGTCACGCCCTCCGGAGGTATCCAGATGTTGCCCGCTCCGAAAACCGCCGTGGTCGTCGACGAAGCCGTGAAGATCCGTGTCGAGGAAGGTCCCGAGGGAAATGGACGACTGAGGCTCGATAGGGGTGACTCCAGCTACCAGCTGCTTCTGCGTCCCGACAACGGCTTGGCCGGAACGACGATGGTGGCAGGTCTACCTTTCGGCTACCGCTTCCTGCCGAAGGAAGGTCAAGCGAACTCTGGCCAGAGCTGGACCCAGGAGTTTCCAGCACCTGAGGCCAGTGCGGGTCTCCGGGTCCGCACTGCCTACCGTTATACCCTGATCGGGGGAAAGAAGGTTCCCGGCTGTGAATTATGTGCCATGATTCAGATCGAGGGTACACGGAACTTCCTTCCGGGTCCGAGCCTGGATCGAGCCGTGGAAAACATTCCCGAAGTGAAGTCGACTGAATTCTACACTGAGGACCGGACCTTCGCGGTAGGCATGGTCTTGTTCGATCGGAAGGAGCGCTTCATCCACCGCTTTGAGCTGAACGCAAATACTTCGCTCTTGACGCTACTCCCCATCCCGGGACTGATGCGACAGGTCATTCTGGAATATCCCGAAGTACCCTTGGAACAATGAGAAGCACTGTGCCGAGTAGATGTCTTACATCCCTTCTGCTTCTGGTATCGAGTCTCTGGCTCTGTGGCTGCCCTCCAACAACACTGAAGCAATTGGTCGAAGATCACTTTAGCGACTTCACCGGACTGACGGTCGCGTTGGATCGAGAGTACATTGTTGGTCTCCAGGCGGCTCCCGACTTTTCGAACTTCCATTGTTGCTGGGTGGGAGACCGCACGGGTTGGAAGAAAACCGCGGGAGGTTGGAGTTCAGATCAGCAGACGGAGTTGGCGGCTGGTTCCCTGGCACTGTTCCAGGTCTTTTCCGCAGAAGTCTCCTCGGACAATGTCAGCTATGTCGAGGTCAAGGCAGAAAGCTTCTTCGAGGATCAGCTTCTCAACCTCCGACACTTTGAACGAGAGCACTGCTCCAAGCATAGCGCTCTGCCCTGCTCTTCCGAGATTTGCACTCACGCCCTCAAGGTAGGAAGGCTTTCCGTCTCCACGCTGACGAAGCTGATGCAGCCGGGCACCTCGACACAGACCCACAACCTGGAAACAGTCGAGCTGGAGGGTAAGACCTACGCCAGGGATTCTCTCAGCGCAACCGATATCATCGTCGGCTACAGGATGGCGAAGACCCTCTGTGGCGAACAGATTGCCTGGGGAGAAAGCCGAAGTCCGAGTTCGAAGCTGAGACAGGTCGAGGTTGACGGCATTAGAAAGATCGAGACCTATAGGAACCACTTCTTTCGTTTTCAGCAGGAGATGGAGGCGAGAAGCCAGGCCCACTTCTACGAATTCCGCGTCCCCAAGGAGCCTGCTCTGATTCTTCCTCCTCTGCAGGCCCAGGCAACAGCGGTCCTCGGTCCCCCTGCGGACCAAGTCACCTCAGGCCAGCCAATTCGCTTGACCGCGGTCAACCAGAATCTCCAACCCAGCCCTGCCAGAGAGGGGCTCTCGATCACTGAGATCGACCAGCAGGGATCAACCCATACACGCCAGGTCCAGACCGACCTCAGGGCCGGCGCCTGGATCATGGTCGGCGCCGAGACAAAGAGGCTGAAGATCGATCTTGAGGGAAAGGAAGTCTACTCCCGCGAAACCCGTCAGACGCCTGGTCTCTCCGAGAAACAACCGGCGATAGATGTCGTTACACCCTTCCAGAGCGCTGGTCCCGAAGGAATGGTGGAGAGCGGATCTCTAGCCCAGATCTCGGGGAGTCATCTGGGCCCTGCAACCCAGCTCCTGGTCGAGGGTAGACCTCAGGTTCCTCTGGTGGCCGGCACCGACTACCTTGTCGCTTTCCTCGAAGGAGTCGGCCCTACTCGTATCGCCGTCAGGAACGGGCAGGGTTTGACGAGCCCGGAGAAGGCGATCACCCTGGTTCGAATTTCCACGGAACAAGTCCCTCCGTCCTTATTCAAACGGGGACAGAAGGCTGACATCGTTCTTCGGATCGAGGGAACAGCGGACGCGATTCCACTCGATTTTGCTATCGACTCCAAGACGATGCGTTTTCTCGACGGAAACCAGTTCACAACCAGCACCAGCAGCGGTGGTGATCAAAATACGGTTCGTGTCACCATCCACGCACAGGGAGCCGGCCCCTATCGGATCAATTTCCGGCTGGCCGATCCAAGCAGGGAAGCCGTGATACCCCCCCAGGAGTCTACGCGGCAGAAATGATCGTAACGAGAAAGCGGGGAATCGAGGCCAGATTCTTTCGATTTTGAGGTGTATAGTTGACCTATTCGCGGCAAAATCGGGGAAATATGGGCCGATTCTACCGTTTTCGCAGTAGATCGATTTCTAAAGTGCAGGCTCCTCGTCCTCATCATGAATTCGCTAGCCTCAGCGACGGAGCCGGAGCCTGCGGCAAACGATTTCTAGGTGTCCAACGTTTCATCTCTTGACACACAGATCGATCCCGGAGAATCATCGAGTGTCCGACTTGACAAACTTGGGAGTAAACCAGAGGGAGAAGAGTGCCATGAATTGTGATAGGCGGTATCTGATCTGACAGACAGCGTCCGATCTGATCGCAATCGAACGGCGGCTTTCGCCTGAGGCTGTGTGAAAAGTCCAAAACCTCTTTGATTTAGGGGTCTCTTTACCCTTCCTACGACGGAGATCGTGGCTTGCACGCGATCCTATGAAGTCAAAATTTCAAATCCGAAATCATGAATGACTTTTCACACAGCCTCGCCTAGAAGCGGGCATTCAGGTTTTCCACGGAACGTCGAGTGTACTACCGCCAGCGGCTCGGAGCCGACGTTCTATTTCGGGCGCTTCGAAAAGGCGCTGTCAGTTTCGAAGTACGGCGTTATACGGCCAAAGTGATTCCCGTATACAGAACAGGTTGAAAAAAATGCAGAACACGATTGGAGAGAATATGAAGAACGAAAGCAAGTGCCCGGCGTTGGGCGGGCCTCACAGACACACGGCGGTTGGGACCATGTCGAACCAACACTGGTGGCCGAATCAGTTGAACCTGAAGATTCTCCACCAGAACTCTTCCCTATCAGATCCTATGGGCAGGGATTTCAACTACGCTGAGGAGTTCAAGACACTTGACCTGGATGCACTGAAGAAGGACATCGAGGCGGTGATGACGACGTCGCAGGACTGGTGGCCAGCCGACTATGGCCACTATGGGGGGCTCTTCATTCGGATGGCGTGGCACAGCGCAGGCACGTACCGTATCCACGACGGCCGTGGCGGCGGAGCCTCCGGCACACTCCGCTTTGCGCCCCTCAACAGTTGGCCCGACAACGTGAGCCTCGACAAGGCACGGAGGTTGCTCTGGCCGATCAAGCAGAAGTACGGCCGGAAAATCTCGTGGGCCGATCTGATGATCTTCACCGGTAACTGTGCCCTGGAGTCAATGGGATTCAAGACGCTCGGCTTCGCCGGCGGGCGCGAGGATGTCTGGGAGCCCGAAGAGGACATTTACTGGGGGCCTGAGAACGAGTGGCTTGCAGACGAGCGCTACAGCGGCGACAGGGAACTCGAGAATCCTCTCGGCGCCGTTCAGATGGGGCTGATCTACGTGAATCCGGAGGGGCCGAACGGTAACCCCGATCCGATCGCTGCAGCCCGGGATATTCGAGAGACGTTCGGCCGCATGGCGATGAATGACGAGGAGACGGTTGCGCTCATTGCTGGCGGACACACGTTCGGCAAAGCACATGGTGCTGCCGATGCGGACCAGTACGTCGGTCCCGAGCCAGAGGGTGCCAGCCTAGAGGAACAAGGCCTAGGCTGGAAGAACAGCTTTGGCAGCGGCATAGCCGGCGATACGATCTCCAGCGGCTTGGAGGGCGCATGGACAACCAACCCGGCGAAGTGGGACAACAATTACTTCGACAACCTGTTCGGCTACGAGTGGGAGCAGGTGAAGAGCCCTGCCGGTGCGACGCAGTGGACTCCCACGAATGCATCTGCAGAGGGCACCGTGCCGGATGCTCACGATCCCTCGAAGATGCACGCCCCCATGATGTTCACAACGGACCTCTCACTGAGAATGGACCCGATTTATGCGCCGATTTCGAAGCGCTTCCACGAGAACCCGGAGGAGTTTGCAGACGCCTTCGCCAAGGCGTGGTACAAGCTGACACACCGCGACATGGGGCCCCGCACGCGGTGTCTCGGCCCGTTGGTTCCTGCGCAGCCGCAGTTGTGGCAAGACCCCGTCCCCGACGTCACTCATGAATTGATTGGAGAGCAAGATGTAGCTGACCTCAAGGGCAAGATACTCGCATCAGGACTGTCCATTTCGCAACTGGTCTCGACCGCCTGGGCGGCGGCGGCAACGTTCCGTGGCACCGACAAACGCGGTGGGGCGAATGGAGCGCGCATTCGCCTCGCGCCGCAGAAGGATTGGGAAGTGAACAACCCGGCCGAGCTGGGGAAGGTGCTGCAGACACTGGAGGAGATCCAAACGGAATTCAACAGCTCGCAGTCCAACGGAAAGATGGTCTCGCTAGCTGACGTGATCGTTCTAGGCGGGTGCGCAGCCGTCGAGGAAGCTGCGAAGAACGCCGGGCAAGACGTGCAGGTTCCCTTCTTGCCGGGGCGCACAGACGCGTCGCCGGAGCAAACCGACGTGGACTCATTTGCCGTGCTCGAACCCACCGCAGACGGGTTTCGCAACTACCTCGGAGTTGGACACCGAAGATCGGCGGAGGAGCTGCTGGTGGATCGGGCGCACATGCTGACGCTGACCGCTCCTGAGATGACGGTGCTCGTCGGCGGCATGCGCGTCCTGAATGCAAACGTCGGGCAGTCCGAAGTCGGCGTCTTCACCAAGCGGCCTGAGATGTTGACCAATGATTTCTTTGTGAATCTGCTCGGCATGAACACTAAGTGGCAGGCGTCCTCCACATGCGAGCACGTGTTCGAGGGACGCGATCAAGGGACGGGCGAGCTCAAGTGGACCGGCACCGCCGTCGACCTCGTCTTCGGTTCGAACTCCCAGCTCCGAGCCATCGCGGAAGTCTATGCATGTGACGACTCGCAGCAGGCGTTTGTGCATGACTTTGTGGCTGCGTGGGACAAGGTGATGAATCTTGATCGCTTCGACCTTGCCTGACCCCAGCGAGGTGCTCGTAACGCCCGTCTCCTGTTGCGTCCGCCAATCCGAGGTAGCTGCAGACCGCAAAGGCATCAGTCCACTTGGCAGCCTTAACCCGGATTTCTCAAGGATAAGAAAAAGCAGTCAGCTCAATGTGGTATAAAGTCTGTGTTAACAAAGACTTAACAAACACAAGGAGCTGACTACTATGACGACAGAGTGTATCGCTTCTAAGCTGGAGTTTCAAGGGCTGGAGGGTCGCCGAGTCGAGGCAGAATTCAACGGGGGACAGATCACCTCAGACGCCGGAGGGTTGCTGTTACGGGAGGTGGAGAACCGCTATGGGTTCATTCGCGGCTTGGCCGCCTGCTTTGGGGACCGGCGCGATCCTCGCTTCACCGAGTTCAGTGTGGAGGATCTGGTGGGGCAGCGGATTTATGGACTGGCCTTGGGCTATGAGGATCTCAACGATCATGAGGAGCTACGGACGGATCCGCTGATGGCGGTGTTGGTGGGCAAGGAAGATCCCTTGGGGAGGGATCGGCGAGCGGAAGCGGATCGGGGCAAGGCGTGTGCGGGCAAGAGCACACTCAATCGTTTGGAGTTGTCCTCGGTGACGCAGGATAAATATCGCAAGACGCCGGTGGATGAAGCGGCGGTGGAAGCATTTTTGGTGGAGCAGTTCATTCGGGTGCGAGGCGGGAAACCCAAGGAGCTGGTGTTGGACCTGGATGCGACGGATGATCCGCTGCACGGAGAGCAGGAGGGTCGTTTCTACCATGGCTACTACCGGTGTTACTGCTACCTGCCCCTGTATGTGTTTTGCGAGGGGTATGTGCTGGGGGCGAAGCTGCGGGTGTCGAATCTGGATGGCTCCGAAGGAGCGGTCCAGGAGATGGAGCGGATCGTGGGACAACTGCGGGCGAAGTGGCCGAAGGTCCGCATTACGCTGCGGGCGGACAGCAGCTTTGCGCGCGAGGCGTTGATGAAATGGTGTGAGGAGCATCGAGTGGATTACGTCTTCGGTCTGGCCCGCAATCAGCGCTTAGAGGGGACCCTGGAGTCGGAGCTGGAACAGGCCCAGGCGCTTCAACAAGCGAGCGGCAGCAGCGCCCGAGTCTATAAGGACTTTCGTTACCAGACGCACAAGAGCTGGAGTCAAGAGCGGCGAGTGGTGGGCAAGGCCGAGCACACGGGTAAGGGATCCAATCCCCGCTTTGTCGTCACCTCGCTGGGAGCGAAGCGGTGGCCCGCCCAAAAGCTGTACGAGCAGCTGTACTGCGCGCGAGGGGAGGCGGAGAATCGGATCAAGGAACAGCAGCTGGAGCTGTTTGCCGATCGGACCTCGACGCACCTCATCAAGAGCAATCAGCTGCGGTTGTGGTTCTCCTCGGTGGCCTATAATCTGCTGCACACGTTGAGGCGTGTCGCTTTGAAGGGGACCCAGTGGGCGAAGGCGCAATGCCAGACAATTCGCCTCAAACTGTTGAAGATAGGAGGCCAGATTCGGGTCAGTGTCCGGCGGGTGAGTCTGTCCTTGAGCGAGGGTTATCCTTACCAAGCACTCTATGCCCAAGCCTTGGCCCAGCTTCAACAGCTCGGTTGAGCCAAGGAAAGTCGGAAATCCCAGCCGTCTGCAACTGAGGCGCCTGAGGTGTGTCTGGAAAACCGGTTTTCCGCGCTCGACACAGGCCTCACGACGCCTGTCGTACTCTGCACCGCCCTCAGCGGCGCCTTTGACCCAGACCGGCGTCGAGAAATCGACTAAAATCGCCCTTTCGGCTTTCTCCTTGAGAAATCCGGGTTAACCTCGTATTAAACCGCGAGAGGCAGTCTAGAAGGGCCAGAAAACCGGGATCAGGATCGTCGAAAGCACCCAGACCGAGAGACTGATCGGAAAGCCGACTCGAAAGTAGTCGGTGAAGACGTAGCCGCCGGGGCCGTAGACCAGCGCGTTGGTCTGATAGCCGATCGGCGACAGGAAGCTGGCCGACGCCCCGAAGGCGATACAGAACACAAACGGCCGCACGTCAACACCCATTCCATTCGCGATCTCGATTGCGATCGGGGTCAGCAGTGCCGCGGCAGCGTTGTTCGACATCATCTCGGTCATTACCATCGTCATCAGGTAGAGGACGCCCAGGACGACATGGGGGCCGTAGGGACCAGCGAGACCGACCACCTGGTTGGCGATGAGCTCTGCAGCGCCGCTCTTGTGCAGCGCCAGGCCTAGAGACAGGGTGCCTGCGATCAGCATGATGATCCGCAGGTCAATCGCCTCATAGCTCTCCTGAACCGTCAGGATGCGCGTCAGCACCATCGCCAGGGCACCGAGCAGGGCGGCAACCATGATCGGCATGACTTTGAGCGCTGCCACGACAACCACGGCGGCAAAGATGGCGACAGAAACGGCCATCTTATGCTTGCGATACGGCGGCGACGACAACTCTTCCAGGATCAACATGAACTCCTGGCTATCGCGAAGACCCTGAAGACGATCTCGTCGGCCCTGGATCAGCAGGGTGTCACCGACTCGAAGCCTGACACGGCCCAGCTTCTCGCGGATCTCACCGCCGTGCCGGCGAATGGCCAGTGCAGTGGCCTGGAAGCGTCTGCGGAAGTCGATCTCCTTGAGGGTCCTGCCGATCAGGTGTGAGCGGGAAGAGATCACGCATTCGGCCAGCATGACCTCGGCCGACTCCAAGTCTTGATCTCGCAATTCGACCCTGCGGTGGATCTCGACCCCTTCGGCCCCGCGGACCCGAATGATACGGTCCATGTTCCCCTTCACAATCAGCAGGTCGTTCTCGGCCAGGACGATCTCGGGCAGCACTGAGCTGATCCGCTTCTTGTCACGCCGGATCTCCAGGACCTCGATGTCATCTGCCAGGCTGAGGTTGCTCTCCTTCAGGGTCTTGCCGATGAGGCGTGAGCGGGGCTGGATGACCAGCTCGGTCAGGTACTCCTGCAGATGGTAGTTCTCGGTCAAGTTCTCCTGGGTCCGCCGGGATGGCAACAGCCTGCGCCCGAGAAACAAGAGATAGATGATGCCGAGCAGCAGGAGGAGGCTGCCGAGCCGGGTGAACTCGAACATCTGGAAGGGCGGGTACCCCCGCTGTTCCAGGATCGAGCCGACGACGATATTTGTCGAACTGCCGATATAGGTGCAGACTCCACCCAGGATGCCTGCGAACGACACCGGGATCAGCAGCTTCGATGGACTGATCTTCTTTTCGCGGGCGGTGCCCAGCACGATCGGGATGAACATCGCGACGGCAGCGGTATTGTTGATGAACGCCGACAGCACTCCCACGGCTATCAGGACCACAGCCATCTGTCCGACTTCCGCCGAACCGCCCATGCGCGAAATGCTTCTTCCCAGCTTGACCACTGCGCCGGTTCGCATTAGACCGGCCGAAAGCACGAGCACCGCGGCAACCGTTACCGGCGCCGGGTTGCTGAACCCACTCATCCCTTCTTCAGGTGTGAGGACCCCACTCACCACCAAAGCGACGAGAATTAGGATCGCCGTGACATCGGCTGGGACTACTTCGCGGACGAAGAAGACGATCGCGAACCCCAGAATGGTGAAGACAATCGCTAGCTCCATAGGACCCTGAAATATATTGGATTAAGCACCTTAGATACTACAACGCCTGAAAACGCTGAGATTCTTTTTCACACAGTGGAACCCTGAGTGGGGGTGTCCGTAATAGATAGCAAGAGCACATTTCCACGCTCTTGCCTCCCAAGCTGATGAGCCCAGCCCATTACGGCCGGGCTCATCAGACTAAGTGCTCCAGTGTACTAAGCTCTTTCCCACCTCGATTCCTCGCCGGAGAAGAAACATCTGCCAAGCCACCGCATCTCTTGGATCGGAGTCTCAAATCAGAAGGGAATGTCGTCGTCACTGATCTCTACATCTCCTTGACTGGGAGATTCTTGGCTACCAGATCCCTCTGCCTCGGATCCTGTTTCCGGCGCCGGCCCGGGCCCCGGCTCCGATTCGCGCATGCCCTGCTCCTCCATGCGGGAGCCCAGCATGCGCATTTCTGAGGCCACGATTTCAGTGGTTCTTCGCCGATTCCCATCCCGATCGTCCCACTCTCGAGTTTGGAGTCGCCCCTCGATAAACACCAGTTTGCCTTTGTTCAAATACTGACTGCAGATCTCAGCCAGTTTGCCCCAGACCACAATCTGATGCCACTCAGTGCGGGTCTGTCGTTCCCCACTCTGATCCTTCCAGCGCTCGTCCGTAGCCATGGAGAAATTGGTGACCGGAGTGCCCGAAGAGGTAAATCTTTGCTCCGGATCTCTGCCTAATCTTCCTACCAGGAAGACTCGATTGACCATTGTTATAGACCTCCCATTTTTGAGAAATTGTTGAGTGTTCCACTTCGAAACATTGGGTGGTCATCACCCCTGCTGCGCGGAATGGATCACCCAGTCACTATAACGCGCACCCCCGAAAAAAAAGGAAGAAAACTGCTAGGGCTTGTATCAAGGCGCGCACTCGTTGAGCTTCACTCAGGAGCCGAAGGAAAGAGGGTGATCAGCGCTGTCAGGAACCTTACTCGGAGCTGGGTCTAGACTCTAAAAACGCATTTTTTCAGCTGGTTTGTGACCTACTAGTTCAATATCTTTCTGGATTCTATCAGCTCCCCGATACCAGATAGCGGAAATGCTACCTTCAGGACGCTTCGACTCCAGGATGCGAACAATGTCTTCCTTCGAGGCGACCGCTTCTCCGTCCAATTCCACCAGCACGTCCCCCCCAATGATCACGAAGAAATTCCTTAATAGGACCCGGCGGTCACCTCCCCGGATGCCCGCTCGGGCAGCCGTGCTTCCCCGCTCCACCTGTTCGACCAGAAATCCCTTCTCCACCGACAATTTCAGAACCTGGGCAAGTCTTGGGCTCAGAGCTCGTCCGTGGACTCCGAACCAGGGCCGCAGGACGCGACCATGCGTCACCAGGTCCGGGAGGACTCGGTTAAGGATATTCACGGGGACCGCGAAGCCGATGCCGGCGCTCTCACCGGTACGAGAGTAAATCGCGGTGTTGATGCCGATGAGTTTACCACTGGTGTTCAGCAGGGGGCCTCCGCTATTGCCAGGGTTGATGGCGGCGTCACTCTGAATCACGTTCTCGACGACTCCGTAGTCCGTCTTGAGGCTGCGGGCGAGCGACGAAATAATCCCAGTCGTCAGGGTCCTTTCCAGCCCGAACGGATTGCCGATAGCGAGCACTTTTTGACCCACCTCCAGGTCATCACTACTTCCCAACTCGATCGGATGGAGCTTTTCGGCGGGACAATCGATCTGAAGAACGGCCAGGTCATTGATAGGATCCTGACCCAGAATCTTCGCCTCGTAGGTGCTGTTGTCAAAAAGCGTGACCTGTAGTCGGTTGGCATTCTTGATCACGTGGAAGTTGGTGGCGATTCGCCCCTCGTTATCGACCACGACACCGCTTCCGACCCCCTGTTGGGGGACGACATTGAACCAGAAGTTCAATTCCAGGGTGGTACTGGTGACATTGACGACGCCCTGGCTCTGCCTCTCATAGACCTCGATGTTGATCCGTTCGTCGGCTGTGAGAGCGGTCTTCGGACCCGCAGTAACGGGAGGCGTGAACTCGGCGCGACTCGTAGGAGCCGTTGGCCAACGCAGAAGAAAAGCGGTCAGACCCGCCGAAACAAGGCTACTGGCCAGCACAATCTTCCAGAAATCTTTTCGCTTCATTTCGAGTTTCATTATACAGCCTCGGCCCGCGGATTGAGGGTCGAGGTTGAGTGGACGTCTGGGTCAGCTGCCAGGGGGAAACCTCAGTGTCACGGATAGAGAGATTTCGCTGTTGTCCGACTCCCTCCTCGGCACTTGGGCGAATATTGCTGACAATTCACGTCGTTCGCGGCTCTGCCGGACTGGGCTTTGCAACACTGGCAGTTCCCCCGTGCGCGACACTGTTGGCCGCAGCTGTTTCCGGTACTGCTTACTGTTCACTGCCTCACTGCTCACTATTCATGTTTCGCCTCAGTGCCGAAGCCTGGTTCATTAGGCCGGCTCACGGATTGCCCTGAAGAAGAGCAGGCTACTGACTATCGCGCTCAGCGCTACCAAGGCCGTGACGCCGCCGAATCCGAGTTGGCGGTTGAGACTTCCCGCCACCAGGACGAAAACGGCAATACCCAGCTGGGAAGCGGAGTTGCGCAGCGCCAGATAGGCACCGCGGCGCCGCTCCGTCACCAGCTCAGTCTGAAGGGTGTGGAGGGCAGTCTGTCGAAAACTGACGCAGAGGCTGATGAAGAAGAAGACCAGCATCAGGGCGACGCCCCAGGAGAATTGGTGGATCCCCAGGAGGGCCAGGGCAAACAGAGAATTGAAAACCAGGAAAACGCGCCTCTTGGTCCAGCGGTCCGACACCCAACCCGAGATCAGACTGCCGAGGAAGGCAGCAATACCCGCGGTCAGGAACACCCAGGAGATCTCAAATGGACTCAGTCCAAAACTCTGGTGAAGGTAGTTGGAAAGAAAGACAAGAAAGGACAGTGTGCCTCCGGCCACCACGAAAGAAACTGCCAGAGCCGCGCGAGTGTCGCCTTGTCTCAAAAAATCCAGATAGATCTTGAAATGCACCCCTTCCGATTGCTGTAAATCTGCTTGGCGCGGCAGTCCCAGCGAGACCAGCATCAGCGCACAGGCCAGCACACCGGAGCAGAAGAACACCGTTCTCCAGTGCCATCCCTCGGCGATCCAGGTGCCTAAGGGAAGCCCCAGGATCAGAGCCGCGAAGTAGGAACTGAGAACGATGCCCATGATCCGCCCTCGTCGTTGATAGGGAAAGAGATCTCCTACCAGTCCAGCCGTGCAGGTGGAAAGCAGACCCGAAGCGATGCCGGTGCCGGCTCGCAGCCATAACAGATCACCATAATTAGAGGCGCGGTAGGTCGCAAAGGCCAGCGCGCCAAAACCAACCAGACCCAGTTTGAGGAAAAGCACTCGCCCCCACCGGTCCGTTAGAGGGCCCAGGAGGAGATTGAAGACACTGGCCGAGATTGCGTAGAGGCTGAAGACCCACGCGACTTCTTCCGCGGCGAGATCGAAGTCGCTGCTCAGGGCCGGCAGCAGGGGGATCAACATCTGGTTGTCTGCCGAGGCCAGAAAGAGAACCAGAAAGAGTGTCGATACCAGAAAGACCAGCCTGACTTGATTCATGTGAGCCTTAGTACGCTGTAATACAGATTATGACGGGTTTGTGGCGAGCGCGACGGGTCGAGATCGCGAAGCGACGACGAACGCCATGCTTGGCCATAGTGGAGGAGAAGTGACAGAGATATCGGGCCGTCCCGTCGCCACCCGCAGGGCAGATGGGGGTTGTGGACGATCTCTGCGTTCGTCGTCGTCGAAGATGGCCAAGCGTCGACTTCCTCCTCCTGCCTTGATCTCGCCTCACAAGCCTCATCTGCAAACCCGTCATAATCTGTGTTACAGCGTACTAGTGGAGAATGGTCTCAGGGACGCTTGATTGTGGCGTCCGAGGGCCTGAGATAGTTTGCCTGGATTTCCTCCCCAGAGAGGGTGCTTCCCTCTATTAGACGTCGGTATGCCAGCAAGCAGAGTTCGCTGAGGATGCAGTTGTCCGTGTCGAGGAGTCGTGCCCCGGGGTGTAATGCCGTGATCGCCGATCGGCAGTGGGCTACTCCGTCACCCACGAATTGGTAGGGCCCGGGTTCCAGTTGCTTGAGCCAATCCGAGGCTGTGGCAACGGCTTCTGGTTGTTGGATCGACAGGGTAGAATTGTCGACCTTGTAGACCGCTGCATAGATCTGCTGTCGCCGGGCATCGATCAGGGGCGCGATGGGCCCTCCCAGATATCGGAAGCGAAAGGCCAAGGCTTCCAGTGTCGATATTCCCGCCACCGGTTTTTCTAGCCGCTGACAAAAGGCCTTGACCGTAGCCAGGCCTACCCGAAGCCCGGTGAAGGAACCTGGACCGGTTGCCACCGCAAAGCAACCGATTTGGGCGATATCGAGCCCATGTTGCCGCAGCAAGAAATCCACATAGCTCAGAATGCCCTCAGAATAGCGAAGGGGAGCCTTGAGCATTGTCAGTCCGATCACTTCCCCGTTTCGCCCCAGGGCCGCCCCTCCGCTGTTGGTAGCTGTGTCGATGGCAAGGATGTACATGGTAGAAGCCGAAGTCGCCGCTGCGGAGTGCTACTCTAACACGTCCGAGCAGCCATGATTTGGAACTTTTTATTTCACCCTGGACTGGTAAAGTAGACGCTGTGGAAAGCCTCAGTCCGATGATGAAACAGTACCATGAGATCAAGCGCCAAAACCCCGGCGTTCTACTCTTTTTTCGACTCGGCGATTTCTACGAAATGTTCTTCGAAGACGCGGTCCTGGCGAGCCGCGCTTTGGAGATTACGCTGACCTCGCGCAACAATGACGCCAAGGGAAAGCCCATTCCCATGTGTGGGGTGCCCCATCATTCGGTCAAGAACTACCTGGCCCGCCTGATCAAGGAGGGACACAAAGTGGCTCTCTGTGAGCAGGTAGAGGATCCCCGTCTGGTCAAGGGGATTGTTCGGCGCGAGGTGATGCGCGTGGTGACCCCTGGGACGGTGGTTGACGAGGAGGTTCTTGATTCCAAGGAGAACAACTTTCTGGCCAGCCTCTACGCCGTCGAGGGTCGAGCGGCAGCTTCTTTTCTGGATGTATCCACCGGAGAGTTCTGGGTCAGTGAGTTCTCGGGCCCGCAGGCCTGGAGCCAGCTCGAGGAGGAGCTGTGTCACTTCCGGCCACGGGAGATCATCCTGCCACAGGGGGCTGAAACCGATCTGATGGACCATCTGTCCCAGGAAGCAAGGCAGTCTGCAGTACGGACGCCTCGGGAGGACTGGATTTTCGACACTGAGTACTCCCGCCGGATTCTGCTGGAGCACTTCAACGTGTCGACGCTGGAGGGCTTCGGCCTCAATGGCCAGAGCGCTGCTATTTCCTCTGGAGGAGCACTGCTTTCCTATGTGAAAGAGACGCAGAGGGCATCCCTGGGACACATCACCGAAATGCGTCTGCTCAGGAAGGGCGACTATCTCCAGCTGGACGAGACCACGGTACGAAACCTGGAGTTGGTCAGGGGCCAGGACGGAAACCGACGCTGGACCCTGCTGTCCGCCTTGGATCATACCAAAACCTCGATGGGGGGCCGATTGCTTCGCCATTGGCTGCTCCGGCCGCTGTTGAATCTGGAAGAGATCGGCGAGCGTCTGGACGCCGTGGGAGAGCTACAGTCGTCGGTTCTGCAAATGGACACCCTGGGTAAAGTATTGAGCTCGATCCAGGACCTGGAAAGGTTGCTCAGCCGGGTCATATTGGGGACGGCAAATGCCCGGGATCTGTTGGCTCTCAAGGCATCGCTCGGTATCCTCCCCGAACTGTCCGGGACCATGGCGGAGTGCCGCAGTGAGCTGCTGTGTCCCCCGACAGACCTCCTCGACGACCTGGTCCAGCTTCTCGAGCGAGCTATTTCTGAGACAGCTCCGGTTCTCCTGAATGAAGGGGGCATGATCGCTTCAGGCTTTGATTCCGCTCTGGACGAGCTGCGCCAGATCTCCAGTTCGGGAAAGTCCTTCATCGCCAGCCTGGAGGCTCGAGAGCGGGAGAGGAGCGGCATCGCCTCGCTCAAGGTCAAATACAACCGGGTTTTCGGTTACTTTATCGAAGTGACCAAAGCACATCTGGGATCCGTACCCGAGGATTACACTCGACGCCAGACCTTGGTGGGCTCCGAGCGCTTCGTGACTCCTGAGCTCAAAGCCTACGAAGAGAAAGTTCTGACCGCAGAAGAGCGGATCTTCGAGCTGGAGAAAGAGTTGTTTCTGGAGGTGCGCCAGAAAGTTGCGGCAGAGGCTCAGCGCATTCAGCAGGCAGCTCGTGTGGTGGCACGCCTCGATGTGCTGCTGTCCCTGGCCACGGCGGCTCGGCGCCACAAATACGTCCGTCCCCGCTTGGACCAGAGCAGCGATCTCGACATCCAGGACGGGCGCCATCCCGTACTCGAGCTGCAGGGAGGCGAGCCCTTTGTCCCCAATACCCTCTTCTGCAACACCAGCTCTGACCAGCTTCTGATTCTGACAGGGCCCAACATGGGTGGCAAGAGCACCTACCTGCGTCAAAACGCGCTGATCGTGATCCTGGCGCAGATCGGTTCCTTTGTGCCGGCTGCTCAAGCCCATGTCGGCTTGGTGGATCGCATCTTTACCCGTGTCGGCGCCAGCGACAACCTGGCCCGCGGCCAATCCACCTTCATGGTGGAAATGATCGAAACCGCAAACATCCTCAACAGCACCACCGATCGTAGCCTGATCTTGCTCGACGAGGTCGGCCGGGGCACCGCTACCTTCGATGGCCTCTCCATTGCCTGGGCGGTTGCCGAGTTCCTGCTGACCGACTCCTCGCGTCGAGCCCGCACCCTGTTCGCAACCCACTATCAGGAGTTGACCCAGTTAGAGCGACTCTTCGAAGGCGTGAAGAACTACCAGGTGACCATTCGGGAGTCGAACGGGCAGATTCTCTTCTTTCACCGGGTGATGCCGGGTGTGGCGAGCAAGAGCTACGGCATCGAGGTGGCGCGGCTGGCCGGTCTTCCAGCGCAAGTCGTGGGACGGGCTCGGGAAATCCTTACGCGCCTGGAGCGAAAGCGACTGAATCTTTCCGCAGGGTCCCAGGGTCGGCCGGAGGCTGAGGTCTTCGACGAGTTTCAGAAGACTCTCTTTTGAGGCGGGGTACGGCGGCTAGGAGCCTGGCCGACCAAGCCCAGGTCCCGAATATCAAATCTCAAAATCAGTGATTTGCGATCTGATCGAGCAACGCCTTCTGCCGTTAGTGGACTGCGAGGGGGCTCCATGAGGGCGCGTAGTATAGGGGTACTCCTGTTCCTGGCTCTACCGTTTTTCACCTCCTTGGGAGCCCCTTCGGTCTGGGACTCGAACGAGGCCTACTACGTGCAGACCCCGCGTGAGATGGTTGAGAGAGGTGACTGGATCGTCCCCTACTTCAACGGTGAGCCTCGGCTGAACAAGCCTCCCCTGGCCTACTGGGTAGTGGCAGCGTTCTACCGCTGCTTCGGCGCGTCGTTTTGGTGGGAAAGGCTGGTGATGGCAACGCTCGCCTACGCCTGTCTCTGGATCGTCTTCTGGATGGGACGAATCCTCTTTTCGGAGACGACGGCTCTGCTGGCGGCAGGCCTTTTCGCCACCTCCTTCCGATTTCTGATGCTTTCCCGGCGACTCCTGATCGATGTCCTGCTCCTGTTCTGTGTGCTGGCCGCGATCGCCTGCTTCCTGCACTGGTGGAAGAAGGGGGATCGGAAGGCCTTCCTGTTCTCTTCCCTCTTCTTCGGGCTGGGCTTTCTGACAAAAGGTCCGGTGGCCCTTCTCCCGGCGGTCGCCTTGCCCTTGTATCTCTTGCTATCCGGTCAACGGGCACGTCTTCGTTCGGCACCCTGGCTGCTGGCGATCCTACTGTTCCTTTCCGTCTCCTCCTCCTGGTTCCTGATTTTGGGATTTCAGCTGGGCTGGGAGGGAGTCGCTAATTTCTTGTGGACCGAGAATCTGGGCCGCTTCACCCACATCCAGTTTGGACCCGAGCGTGGACCCCTGTTCTACGTCGGCGCCTTTCTCGTGGACTACTTTCCCTGGTCGTTTTTGTTCGTGGGCGCGGTGCTCGAATGGGCCCGTTCTCGAAATCCTAATGCAGAGGGCGTCCAAGAGGCTGTGGTGGCCAGTCCCAAAGGCCAGGACACCGGGTGCTCAGGCCCCACTACATCAATTGCATTGCTGGGATCCTGGATCCTGATCTACCTTCTGGTCTTTTCCTTTTCCCAGAACAAGCAGGAATACTACATACTCCCAGTCTACCCGGCGGCCTCTCTATGGCTGGCCCACTACCTGAGACAAGCGAGTCCCGGTCTTGCCGTCCGGCTTCTGATCGCTGCAATCAGCGCCACTTTGGGAATCTTGTTCTTTGTCCTGGCCCATAGTCTGTTTTCGGAGGCGTGGGGCTGGTGGCTACCGTTTATCCCCTTCGCGGTCTTCATCTGGCTGGCTGCTCGCGGCCAGGCAGAAAAGATGATCTGGGCTCTGTGCTTTTTCTATTTCAGCGTCTTTACTTTTCACCTCGGTCCCCTGGACAAGTATCGGCCTGTCCACCATCTGGCTCGAGCGATCCAGGAAAAGGCGCCTCCGGACGGGACCTTCCTGGCGGGATACTACCGCTATTCGGCACCCAGCCTGACCTACTACTTGAATCGCACTATTCTGGAGACCTATCGCTTTCAGGAGACCGTAGACACCTTGCGCCGCGACTCGCCGGTCTACTTGATCATGGGGAGTTCTGATTATGAGGAGCTTCGCCAAGCCGTCGGCCGGCGGCTCGAAATTGTGGAAGTCCGACCCAACCTGTATACTAACGGCCGAGAACTCATTACAGGATTGAGAAGTGGGCGAAAGATCAGCGTCGACACTTGGACCCGCCCAATTTACCTCATCAGCAACCAGGGCGAGTGAGCAGCCAATTGACCTCTCCGTCGTCCTCCCTGTTTTCAACGAAAAGGACAGCCTCGAGCCGCTGAGCCAGAATCTGCTCAGTGTCCTGGAAAGGATCGGGCTGAACTATGAGGTTCTCTTCGTGGATGATGGCAGCCGCGACGGAAGCCGCGAGCTACTGCAGACGCTGGCCGGCTCCAATCCACGGATTGGTCTGCTGACGTTTGTCAGGAACTTCGGCCAGACGGCGGCTATGGCCGCAGGCTTCGAACACGCACGCGGTCAGATCGTCATTTCACTGGACGCCGACCTTCAGAACGATCCCGAAGACATTCCCCGAATCTTGGACAAGTTGGAGGAAGGCTACGACGTCGTCAGCTGTTGGCGAAAGGACCGACAAGATCCCTGGCTGACTCGAATATTGCCCTCTCGGCTCGCCAATCGCTTGATCAGCTGGATCAGCGGTGTCCGCCTTCGAGACTATGGATGTACCCTGAAGGGCTACCGGCGTGACGTGATTCAGCACATCCGGCTCTATGGGGAGATGCATCGCTTCATCCCGGTATTTGCTGAATGGGTGGGTGCACGGGTGGCCGAGATTCCGGTACAGCACCACCGGCGCCAGCATGGAGAATCAAAGTACGGCCTCTTCCGAACCTTCAAGGTGCTGCTCGATCTCATCACCGTCAAGTTCCTGGTGAGCTACTCCACCAAGCCGATGTACCTGTTCGGAGGACTGGGGTTTCTGTCGTTTTTAGGGGGCGGGCTCTTGAGCAGCCTCACGCTGTATCAGAAGTTTTTTTTTGGTGTCAAAGCCCACCGCAATCCCGTGCTGCTCTTATCGATTTTCCTGTTGATCGTCGGCCTTCAGTTCATCCTTTTTGGCCTGGTGGCCGAGTTGATCATACGAACCTACCATGAATCCCAGGGCAAGCCGACCTACATTCTTCGAGACAAACAACTGGCGGAATCTCCTGATTCCGGGCCCCCTGCTGACTGAATCGCACTTGCGTCTTTCCTGACTGGCGTCTAGCCTACTTCAACCTATGAAACTGATTCTGGATTGGCTCTTCGAGACCAGCACCTTGATCTCAGGTTGGATCTGGGGGCTTCCCATGGTGGTTCTTCTCTTTGGCACTGGGATACTTCTCACCTCGACGACCCGCTTCGTGCAGGTCCGTCACCTGGGACGATCCATCCGTCTGGTGCTGCGGGGAGCCGTCCACAGGGACGATTCAGAGCAGCCTGGTGAAGGCGATATCACACCCTTTCAGGCTCTGATGACTGCCCTGTCGGCAACGGTCGGAAACGGAAACATTGCCGGAGTGGCGACAGCGATCGCAGCCGGCGGCCCGGGTGCCGCTTTCTGGATGTGGGTAACGGCCATCTTTGGGATGGCGACCAAGTACTCAGAGGCGGTACTGGCGATACTCTTCCGGCAGCGAATGGACGACGGAACCATGGCCGGTGGTCCCATGTACTACTGCCGCGACGGAATTCCCCAGAAGCGCCTAGGTAGGTTTCTAGGGGTCATGTTTGCCATTTGTGGTGCCGCTACCGCTCTGATCGGCACCGGTAACATGTTTCAGTCGCAGTCCATGGCTCTTGCTGTCCGAGAACAGTTCGGTGCCCCGCCCTGGCTCACCGGATTGGTCATCAGCACCTTGGTCGGTCTGGTAATTCTGGGGGGCATCCGTCGAATCGGCGTCGTGGCTGAACGCCTGGTTCCGATCATGATCTTGTTCTACTTTGCGGGAGCCCTATTGGTCATTCTGAACCACATCGACAAGGTACCCCAGGCGCTCTGGCTGATCGTGACCTCGGCCTTTAGTCCCCAGGCAGCCCTCGGTGGAGCCGTGGGTATCGGTATCCAGCAGGCGATTCGTTTCGGCGTGGCGAGGGGCATCTTGTCGAATGAGTCGGGCCTGGGAAGCGCGGCCATCGCTCACGGGGCAGCCCGGACCCGCGATCCCGTAACCCAGGGGGGCATTGCCATGATGGGGACGTTCATCGACACCATCATAGTTTGCACCCTGACCGCGCTGACCATCACGCTTTCAGGAGCCTACAAGAGTGCGACCTTCATGGTGGAAGGAATCGGGCTCTCTGGGGCGGATCTGACGGTGACGGCTTTCAATACGGGGATGCCCGAATCCGTGGCGGGTTGGGGCGGCACTGTTGTGGCCCTCTCCTCACTGATTTTCGGATTCACCACGCTGATTGGATGGTCCTATTACGGCCAGATCTGCATGGAGTTCCTGTTCGGGATCAAGGTCGTGCGCCCCTATCGCATCAGCTTCGTGATCCTGCTATTTCTGGGTGCCTTGCTTACCGGTCAATACGCCCCCATCATCACAAATCTGGGAGACATCTGTAATGCATCCATGGCCTTTCCCAATCTAATCGCCTTGATCCTGCTGAGCGGACGCGTTGCCCGAGTCACACGGGAAAACAAGAGCTAAGCTGAAACTTGAATAGTGAGCAGTGATGCAGTGAGCAGTAGGGGAATACAGTGCCGCGAACGGGTGCCTTGCCGTAGGACGAAGCCAGGTCCGGCAGTGCCGCGACCTTTCTTCAAGTCGCCCGGGCACGGGGTAGTAGACCGGCATCTTCGATGATTTCGGCTACCAGTTCTTCCTGGCGGTAGGCCATGACGTGGACTCCGCTCACCCCGGAGATCTCACGAACCTGCTGAATCATTTCAATGCAGATTCGTCTGCCTTCCTCCTTCTCCTGGTCTGTGGGAACACCCCGAAGACGCCGCAGAACGTCATCGGGAATTACCACGCCGGGAATTCTATTTCTCAGGACCTCCGCCGCCTTCGCGGAACGGAGGGGACCGACACCGACCAGGATGAAGACCCGCTCGGGCAGACCCAGGTCTCGGGCCGCGGCCATGAAGATCTCCAGACGCGGTAGGTCGAAGCAATACTGGGTTTGGATGAAGTCGGCGCCTGCCTCTACCTTTTTGGCCAAGCGAAAGGGTCGAAAGTCCAGCGGTGGAACGAAGGGGTTGGCGGCTGCGCCCAGGAAGAGCTTCGGCGGTGATTCCAGCTTGCGCCCACTCAGGAATTCTCCCTGGTCGCGGAGGATTCGGGCGGTTTGCAGCAACGAGATCGAATCAAGGTCGAAGACCGGCTTGGCGTCAGGTTGGTCTCCCACCTGCACCCCGTCGCCCGTCAGGCAGAGCACGTTACGGACGCCGAGGGCCGACGCTCCCAACAGATCCCCTTGAATGGCGATGCGATTCCTGTCACGGCAAGCAACCTGCATGACCGGCTCGTAGCCGGCCCGGGTCAGAAGCGCGCACACTGCCACACTGGACATGTGCACGTGAGCTCCCGAGGCATCGGTCGCATTGATGGCGTCGCAGACGGTCGACAAGACCAAAGCTCGATCGTAGACCGCCTGGGGATCTGCGCTGTCGGGAGGGTTCAGCTCAGCAGTGACCGCGAAGCGGCCCGACTGCAACACTCTCTCCAACCTCGAACCGGCCTTCATCGATCTTCGAAGGATTCCGGCCAGCCCTTTGGGTCTTCAGCCATATTGCCAAAGTGGTTGATCCAGGCGGAGGTTCCGCTGTAACTCTGATCCAGCGGTGGGAGTACCTTATGTATCTCCGACCCGTAGACGGGCATTCTTTGAGAGCGTTCCCAGGCTTCAACCCAAACACATGGTTTTTCGGGCAGCACTTCACAATGCCCATCCTGTCTCACTCCGCCGCAGGGCCCGTTACGGAGGTTCTTGGGACAAGTCATGGGACAGGTCATACCGGTGCTGTGAAGGACGCACTGGCCGCACATCCGGCAGTCGAAGATAGATCCCTTCGTCAATCTCTCAGTTCGAATCAGCAGGCGTTCCATCCAGCCTCCGGGCTTCAACCAGCCGCAGAAGGGCCGCAGGAACCGGCCTGCCGTGGTATAGGTCATCTCCAGCAGGTGGGGATAGCGCTGAATCCAGCTCAAAACCCGTCTCCTCTCTGGGCAGAATAACAAAGTGTAGGGACGATTTCGACGGGTACTAGTACAGCGTTCTGTAAATACCGATACGTTTGTGGCGAGCGCGACGGGTCGAGTTCGCGAAGCGACGCCGAACTCGATGCTTTATATCTTGGAGGAGGCGCGACAAAGAAATCGGCGCGTCCCGTCGCCACCCGTAGAGCAGATGGGGGTTGCGGACGATCTCTGTGTTGGTCGTCGTCGAAGATGGCCAAGCATCGTCTTCCTCCTCCTGCCTTGATCTCGCCTCGCAAGCCCCATCTGCAAACGTATCGGTATTTACAGAACGGAGTAGCGAGCGACCTCATACCGCCGAGGACACTTGAAGAGTCCTCGTCCTACCCTTGCCCGCGCCCGTCCCCTTGTCCGTGCCCGACTTCATCTTCCTCACCCACGCTCGACGATTGTGGAAAAATGACGGGCAAGGGTAAGGGCACGGGCGAAGGCAAGGGAAGCTTCTTCGGAAACTTGACCGGGTTGTGAACTTTTCATCGACCAAGGGGCTCTAGGGGCTCGGTGGGGGGGCCATGGGCTGGAACATACAGCCTTCCACGAAGATTTCGAAGAAGTCGCTGGTCGTTTCTAACTCGACGTGCTCGATCTTAGCCATCATCTCTTCGATCGTACGTCGCATCTTGGCTGAGAGTAGCATCAGCGTGGCGCCCTCCAGCGAGGCATTGCCTACTTTTTCAATCCGCTCCAAAGCCAGGTCCGGGATGAAGCCGATTGCTACCGCGTTTTCTACCTTGATGTAGTTGGCAAAGCCGCCGGCCAGGTAAAGCTTGTGCAGTTGCTCGACCGCCACGCCGAAGCGGCGAAGCAGGATCCATTGGCCGCTGTAGTTGGCAGCCTTGGCCTGAGCCAAAGCGCTGATGTCGGCTCGGGAAAGTGACATTTCTCTCTCGGGTACGAAGAAGAATTCCCTGCTGCCATCGTTCAGAACACCTAGTTGGGTCATCTCCTCGGTGCGGCGCAGCTCTGCCAGGAGATCGATCAGTCCGGATCCACAGATCCCCTGGGGCTCTTGCTCCCCAATGGTGTGCCAATGCACCTGGTCACCTTCCAGCTCTACGGACTCCACCGCCCCCTCGTAACCCGGCATGCCGTAGAGGACTTCCCCTCCCTCGAACGCGGGTCCGGCCGGACAGGAGGCGGCCAACATTTTGTGGCGGTTGCCTAGGACGACTTCAGTATTGGTTCCGACGTCCACCAGCATTACCACGGCTTCCTCTTGATCCATTTCGATCGCCAGCAGGTCGGCAGCGATGTCGGCGCCTACGTGGGAGCCGATGATCGGCCCTCCATAAACGTTGGCGCCCGGAAAAACGTTCAAGCCCAGTTCGCCGGCCTTGAAATTCAGCACTGTAGTTGTACGCTCGCCCTGTTCCATCTCCAGCTGGGTCAAGGACTGGTAAGGTCTCTCCCCGATGGACTGGACATCAAAACCAAAGAAAATATCGCGCATGGCCGCATTTCCAACGACGACTACTTCATAGATCTGCTTCCGCGGTACCCGGATCCGCTGGCACATGTCACGAACTTCGTAGTTCAAGCCAGTGATCACTGCCTGGTGCAGCTCTCCCTTGAATTCTCCGCCATCGTAGGAGATCCGATGCATGATGTCACTGCCGCCAAATCTCTGCGGGTTTTCGAAGGAGCTGGTATGCACGACTCGACCGTCTTCAAGATCCACCAGGTTGACGACGATCGTGGTCGTACCCAGGTCGACGGCCAGACCATAGATCTTCGCTCGTGAATCGTCGATCCGTTCGTCGAGGAAATAAACCCCGCCATCCTGACGGGTCGTCAATGGGTCGAGGGGCACGTTGCGCCGGACCGAGTGCCGCAGAATCTTGGGCTGACGTCGCAGCAATGAGAAGTCGATAGCAGCGCTGCTATCGATGACCCGAGCCTGGCAAGCTAGGCGATAGTTGTCCCTCAGGAACCCTTCTGCCTTCGAGGGATCGCTCAACGCCTCCATTCCCCGGCAGATTTCGACGATGCACTCGTGACATTCACCACTGCGGCGACAAGAGGTGGGGACACGGACCTGAAGGCTGTCGGCGTAGTCGAAAATAGTCTGGCCAGCAGTCAGCTCCAGCTCCTGTTTGCCATAGTAGAGGGGAGCCATTGCTTTAGAAACCTCTATTCTGTCAGCTGGGGGAGACCCGGGTTAGGCCCGAATATCCGGGCTACACTTCCCAGGCATCACGGTAGTCGAGTTTGTCGCTTCCGGTGCACAAGGGTAACTCATCAAGGGTTTCCCGGGCCTGGTAGCGACACCCGAATTTGGCGGTACAGCGGTCGTTCCGATCCTTGTAGGGACAGCGCCAGGTAGACACCTGGTTGGCAACTTCTCCGATTTCACGGTAGATGTCAAAAAGGTGATCCAGGCTGGCTTTGAGTCGCTTCTTGTCGACCTTGCCGACTGGTGCGCAGTCCTTTTTCGCAGTGGACCTCTCTTGAGTCATTGGCTTTCTGGGAAACTCAGGCGGAAGGCACTATCCCGATTCCGAAGCAGTAGAGACAGCAGCCTGCTCTTCTGCATCCCCATCGCCGATACCGAGCAGTTCCTTGGCCTTCTCGACACAGGCTATGGCGTCTTTGCCATAACCATCGGCTCCCATGTCATCTGCGAACTCCTGTGTGACCGGAGCACCACCCACCATCATCTTTACCTGATCTCGAAGCCCGGAATCTTCGAATGTTTGAATGGTTCTGCCCATGTTGGGCATGGTGGTGGTCAGGAGTGCGGACATACCGACGATCTGCGCATCGTGCTCCATTACGGCATCCATGAATTCATCGGGTTTGGTGTCCACTCCCAGGTCATGTACCACAAAACCGGCCCCCCTCAGCATCATGATGCAGAGGTTCTTTCCGATGTCGTGGAGATCTCCCTTTACCGTTCCCATGATGACTGTTCCCGGCGGCGGAATATCCGACGCCGAAAGAATCGGTTCCAGGTGTGCCATGCCAGCTTTCATGGCTCTCGCCGAGATCAACACTTCCGGAACAAAGATAATCGCGTCGCGAAACTTGATGCCGACGATGGCCATTCCCGCGATCAGTCCATCGTCCATGATCGTGTTGGCCGTGAAGCCGGATTCCAGGGCCTGCTTGGTGAGGCGATCCACCACGTGCTGATCCCCGATGATGAGGCCGTGGCTGATGTCCTGCATCAGGGGATCTACTCGCTCAAAGAGCTTGGTCAAGCGCTCCAGTTCGGCGGGACGAGTGACATACTCCAGTTCCTTCTTGACTCCCTCGTTAACTATGGGCATAGGAGCACTTCACTCTCCAGTTGCAAAAGTTGCAAAAACGACGTTACTCCGCATTTCTCATCGCCGGTCTACTACGGCGCCGCAATCATCCGCCCTGGCCGCGTTATACTCGTTCGGCCTCCTCGACGTACTGCACGAGTACGACTGCGGAGGCCTCGGTCGCAAGCCTTGCCAGGACGGCCCTTGCGACGCCTCGCTACGCCAGTCGATGAGAAATGCGGGCTAATTATGGCTGTTCACGCCCAGATTTGTCAAACCTCTGAGGGGCAAACCGGCACCCTGAGAAAGTCATCCTCTTCCTGAAAACCGTGGAGTTTCGGAGACTGGGAGCACGCCGTCTGAGGTATCAGATGTTGTCAGCGCAGGATATTTCCGCCTGTGGAGCTTGGTCCCTTTTCCAGGAGCGTTTCACACCCCCGCGTCATGACAGCTGTCCTCCGCGCCAGGCCTGGATATAGTTTGCACAGAAGTCATCGTGTCCCAGGAGCATCTCTTGGGCCAGACGCACTGGCTCCTGGTCGGTGTCCAGCCCTAGTATCGCTCCAATCTTGCTCTGAACCGGGTCGATGATTCCCGTATCAATCCCGGCTGCGATGGACAAGTTGATGAAAGTATCGTTGATCAGCTTGCGGCTAGGCAGTCCGAAAGAGACATTGCTGAGTCCACCTGTGATATGAACCTCGGATCCATAGGTTTTTCTTACTGCCCTGACGGCATCGAGGAAGTGAAGGCCATACTCCCCGGCCACCGAAATAGGAAAGACCAGACAATCGATGGTGACATCGCTCAGGGGAAGGTCATGGGTACGCACTGCCTCCATCACAACATTGACGTTTGCCACGCGCTCTGCATCATCCTCGGGCATGCCGTCGCTGCCCGAAGCTGTGACGATCACCCGTGCATTGTTTGACTTGACCAGTTCCAGTGTCTCCAAGCGCTCCAGTGCCACCGAGTTGATCATGGGGCGCCCCGAGCGTCCATCGTACACTTCCAGCCCCGCCGCTATGATGTCAGGGTTGGACGAATCTATGCTGGGAGGAATCGGCGACGCCTCCTGGACCGTCTGAACCAACCAGGCCATGGCTGGCTTCTGAATCTCGAGGTCGTAGGACACCTCATCCACATTGAGGTCGAGAAAGTGGGCTCCGGCCTCACACTGCCGCCTGATCTCAAAGTGAATGTAGTCCCGACCCTCGGCACGCTCCTCCGGGTCGTCATCGAGGCCCTTGAGGATCGCTATCATGAAGTGCTTGAGGTGGCCCTGCTCGTAGGCCTGGGTCTTCTTGAAACTCTCCGGCACGTGCAGGTAGCGGGTCTGACCCTCCTCATCCTTGAAGACCACGGCCTCGGTCCCGTCTTCGAGCGTGGTGGCACGCTTGCCGTTGCGAAGAACCACCCGCGTTGCATGGATGTTCTCACCAATGATTGTGAAATCTTCTGGATGCTTGATCATAGGGCCAATTCGACGCTCAAAATTGAGCGTAAAAGGGGTTGGTCGGGGTCGTCCCGATCAGTTGGCGTGGTCTCGGCACCAATCTTTGACCGCCTTGGGAATCTCCAAGAGATTCTCCAACTTGGTAGCCAGAGGAATGGCACACTCCGGCGAAATCATGTCGACGCCCGCCTCCATACAAGCGTAGACCGCCTGACGAACCTCCTCGGGACCTCGGGCGTAGAGGAGTTCGGGGTTGTTCAGATTGCCGACCAGGCGAATCCGTCCATCCGCAATCTCCATCGCCTTCTTGGGATCATTCTTCGAGTCGAAATGGAAGCAGGCCATGCCGGTCTGGGCAATGTAATCCAGACGATCCAAAGTGGCGCCACAGATGTGGAGGATGAGGGGACAGGGAATGCGCTCCTCCATTTCCTTGTGTAGTTCGAGCAAGAACTTCCGGTAATACTCGCCGCTGACCAGATCACCGGTTGCGTGGTCGGGAAAAGTGAGAGCGTCCGCCCCCGCATCGATCTGAGCCTTGGCAAAAACGACCGAAATCTCCTTGAGACGGTCCAGACACCGCATGGTCTTTGCCGGGTCGTCGATCGACATGAGGAGGAAGCTCTCGACGCCGAAGACGTGATAGGCCAGTGTCCAGGGTCCCATGGCTTTGCCAATGATGGCGACCTCATCGCCGTACTCTTTTCTGAGGCTTTCCAGCGCCTTCAAAACGCAGAGATTGTCTGGATGAGTCAGGAAGTCTTTGGGAATGTGGACGTCCTCTGGTTCCTGCCAGATGGGATGGTACATCCTAACCGTGGGCCAATTGTCCTTGACTTCCCACTGCATCTCACAGCCTAGCGCCGACGACTCCTGGATGATGGTGAAGACCGGCATGATACTGTCGTATCCCAGCTCGGTGTAGCCGGTGGCGGCTAGCCGGGCGTTCAACTCGGGGTCACGGCAAGCGTCAGGAAAAGGAGCATCCACCAGATCCATCAACTCGACGGTGGCTACGTTGGTCGGATTCGAAACTGGAGGCCGGTCCACAGGCTTCCCGGCCAAGGCGTTCAGCACCCTTTCCCTGGGCTTCATGGTCTCAACAAAGGCCATCAGTCTCTCCTAGATGGGCGAGAATCCCGCCGTCCCGGTAGTGAGCTGTCCCCGCATCGCGGAAGCCTCCAGCATATCCTCTACCGCTGAGATATTGCGTGCATAAGGAAACAGAACCCGAAGCAGTGAGTCGTGCCGCTGGCCACAGGGGAATGACACCAAGTTATCTCCCACCTTTTCCATTTCTCCGTAGCGGACGAAACCGGCAACGATCGCGCGGAGGCGCAGGGGAACATTGGGAGCTTCTCCTTCCGCGGACACCTCGTAAACCCATCGATCTTCCTGCTGTTCACCAGAGACCTTCAACGTCAGCTTCGTCTTGGTGTCCTTTATCGACATCTCGCCAGACGCCAAAGTGTGATCCGGTGGCTTCTCCACTGCCAGCGCAGAAAGGAACTTGGCCGGTCTGACGTGCAGATGGCCGCAAGCGAAACGGGCCTGGTTATGGGTGGATTCAACGGCCACCAATCCTCCGAGTCGAATCAACTGGTCCCGAATGCTCCGAATACGGTCCTTAACACCTGCCTTGCTGCTAAAGGTCCACACCGTGATGATATTGTCTTTGACGTAGAGTGCCACGGTGATGGAATGAAAGTGAGGATCCATCGGTATCAATTCCAGACACTGCCCATACTGTTCGATAACCGCCTTGATATGGGGCGTGTCGCCCGACCTGTTTTCTACCATGGTTAAAGGACTCCGACCGCCCGGAATTGACTGGCTGATCGCAGCATCAGGCTACACCAGGGGAGGAAAACTGTAAAGATCCGAGAACGGGACTGAATCTTGCCATCAGCTGCTCAGTCTTTCGCGGCCAGCGAAAAGCGAGGGGACTGACCGGAAAGGGCAAGGGCGAGAGAAGGAATAGGGTGTCGCGAAACGGCTTCAGACCAAGATCGGGGAAATCACTTCGCCATGGACGTCGGTGAGGCTTACGTCGCGTCCGCCGAAGCGGTAGGTCAGCCGCTTGTGATCCAGGCCCAGAAGGTGAAGGATGGTGGCGTGTAGGTCGTGTACCGTGGTGACGTTCTCTACCGCGTGCTTTCCGATTTCGTCGGTCGTGCCGTACAGGGTACCGCCTTTGATGCCGCCACCCGCCATCCAGATGGTGAAGGCGGTTTCCAGGTGATCGCGTCCATCCCCGTCAACGGTACCCGTGTCCGGAGTGCGACCAAATTCGGTGCCCCAGATGAGGAGCGTCTCCTCGAAGAGGCCGCGAGCCTTGAGATCCTTCATCAGCGCCGCGACCGCCTGATCGGTTACCCTGGCGTTGGCTTCGTGTCCCTCCTTCAGCTTGGTGTGCTGATCCCAGGTGCCGTTGTTTTGACCAAAGAGGACGGGACAAGTGATCTCGACGAACCGGACCCCCGACTCCAACAGACGGCGGGCACGAAGACACTGCAGA
This sequence comes from Acidobacteriota bacterium, assembly GCA_965218775.1. GTDB lineage: Bacteria > Acidobacteriota > UBA6911 > RPQK01 > JAJDTT01 > CAUZIZ01. The sequence continues at coordinate 290,270 of CBDCLS010000005.1, forward strand.
CTATACAACCGCTGGTTCTCGTCAGATGTCTCCAGACCGTAGAGTCTCTTGGTCGCCTTGCTCTCCTTATCCAGGTCCAGAACATCCGGTACCAACGACTGCATCCGGTAGGCCATCTCATAATTGCGGATTGCCGACTCAACCGCGTCATTTTGTCCTGCGGCGGCAAGGAATTCCTGATCCTGGTCCAAAAGGGCTTCCAGCTTGGTCCGTTGAATCTGCTCCGGGTCGGCCGCCTCAATATTCTCGATTGGTTTCCCATCGGCCTTCATGGGTAGGGCCTGGTGGGTCGCCGGCAAGAACCCGTTGGAGAAATTCTCGAGACCTCCCGGGATGCTGGCCCCTGTGTGCAAGAGCACGTAGCCGGGAAGGTTCCGGTTCTCGCTGCCCAGGGCGTAGGTAATCCAAGAGCCGAGACTCGGGTAGCCTCCGACATTTCGTCCTGTATGGAACAAGATGTTCCCTCTGGGATGCAGCGGAAATTCGGAGACCATGGATCGGACCACTGCCAGGTCATCCACGCAGCTGGCGATGTGAGGCAGCAACTCACTGACCGCGATTCCAGACTTCCCATACTTCTCGAATGACCAGGGACTCCGGGTAAAGGTCCGGGTGCCGTCACCCGAGAGTTGACCATGGAGCTCAGCCAACTTGGGCTTGGGGTCGAAGGTGTCCATATGAGAGACGCCGCCCGGCATGAAGCAGAGGATGACGTTCTTGACCTTCGGCGGGAAGTGGGGTTTTAAAGGCCCGGATAGACCTGCGTAGGCCGGATCCGCCATCAGAGCCGACAGGGCCGTGATGCCGAAGCCGTTCGCCGTCTGCCGCAACAGCTCTCGCCGGGTAACCGGAGCGCCAACGCAGCCGGGACAACTATTTGCTTCGGTCCCATGGCGGAGATTCGATTTACTCGTCGGTCTCATCGTAAGTAAATAAATTCCTTGAGATTAAAGATGCAGTGAGCGACATCCTGCCAAATGATTCTACTCTGGAGGATACGCTTTTCTGGGATTTGGCGCAAGCTCGCCAGCTCCCCTGCCAGGGACACAAACCGTTCTTGTTCATGGGCTTCGGCCGGACGACCCAAGGCTCCTTGAAACATGGTGTCGATCCGGGACTCCATACTCGCTTCGCCGGCGCCGAGGAGTTGATCCGCCCAGCGTGCGGCCTGCTCGGTGACGAAGGGATCATTCAGTAGCGCCAAGGCCTGGGAGGGAACGTTGGTAACGTCTCGCCGTCCCCGAACCACAGAGGGGATAGGAAAATCGAACAGCTCCAGGAATCGAGGCCCTTCCATTCGCGTCACCTTGAGATAGAGGCTGCGCCTGCCGTTGCCATCCAACGGCCCCGAGAGAAGTTTACGGTAGTCCTTGGCTGCCGGCCGGAAGGGCTGGATACTGGGTCCGTAGAGGTTGAGGTTGATCTGGCCCGAGGTGAACAAAATCGAGTCGCGGATCGTCTCCGCCGCCAAGCGGCGTACCGGGTAGTGGTGCAGCAGACGATTCTGGGGATCCACCTGGACCGCCTGGGACGAGATCTGGCTCGACTGTTGGAAGCTCTGGGTAAGGACCAGAGACCGGATCAGTTTCTTGATGGACCAGCCCTTCCTCACGAATTCAAGCGCTAACGAATCGAGCAGGCGAGGGTGGGATGGCGCCTCTCCAAAGCGTCCAAAATCGTCGACCGTTGCCACGATGCCGCGGCCGAATAGATGGTGCCACACGCGGTTGACCAAGACTCGCGCCGTCAACGGATTATCCGGCGAGGCCACCAGCTCGGCCAAGGCCCGCCTTCCACTGCCGGAAGTATCGAATCGGTCCTCTCCCCCATTTATCAGCGTGAGGTAGCGGCGGGGAGCCGGTTTCCCGGGGCTTTTGGCACTGCCTCGCAGCAAGACCGGAAAATCGTAGCCCGGGTCAAGATCCGCCATTGAATTGATCACTTGTGGTCGGGCTAGACGCGCTTCGATCTCTCGATAGCGACTCACTAGTGCAGCCAGGCGCGGACTCAGATCGCTGGAGTTATCCAGGAGTCCTCTTTGAACCAGCCAATCAACCCACTTCAAATCGCCTTCGTCAGCGCGACCCTCGGTCCAGGCCACGACGGCTTTGCGGCAGACTTCGGCGTAGCGAAGCGCCACCTCTTCAGCATTCTCAGGGGTCGATCCCCGAAAGAGCCGCAAGAGGTGCGCCAGGTCCTCTCGGGGAGACTCCTCGACGTCGTGTAGAACTGCACGGGTGATCCCGAAATAGGATCCAGGCGTTTGCAGCATTTCGGGCTTAAAATCCATGAGCCTTCCGGGCCGATCCGGCAGACGCGGATTGTCGTGTTTACTCACCAACTCCACATAGAAGGGAAGATCCTTCTCTTCATGTTTGTTGGGGATCTTGACCCAAGAGAGCGAGTCGCTGTCGAGAACGATGTAGTTCTCTCCCAGCATGCAGTTGTCGACGATACCTCGCCATGCCGCCAGTTGCCCCCCTACGACGCGCAGGCTCACAAACTTCTTATCCTTGGGTATGTAGGGAGAGCGGATCGCACCGTTGAGCCTGCTGGAAAGCAAATGGCTGAACATTCCTGCTGGGTAGACACCTCTCACCAGTTCGCGAGCCGTTGTCGACAGGGCAAAATCTCCACCGACGGAGAGTCCTTCCAGCCCCAGGCCGTCGCGATGCCAATCAGCTACTGCGGCGGCGATGGGGATGTAGTTCTCGCGGTTGAAGGCGTCCCGCGAGCGCTTCTCGTCCTGGTAGCGAGCCTCTTCCCTCTTCCATGCCGCAGCCAACCCATCGTCTCCAGGCCCGGTTTCACAGGCGATCGCGGCCCAGGGAAAAAGCGGACTCTCCAGATCGCGGCTCTCGGCTTCAAGTGCCCGCCACCAGCGTCGGAGCCTCTCCCGTTCGGGACCCGACCGCAGGTCGGGCCCGCCGCCACTACTGAGACGAACCTCATGGGCGGCCAGAAGATAGGCAGGAATGTCATCCACCTGGACACTCCATTGCGAGGCCAGCTCCTGCTGGATCAAGGGTTTCAACTGCTGCAAGGACGCCATCAGATCCCGATGTATCTTGCCCGTGTCCAGCGTTCGCGTGACCTGTCGCGAGCTGGTCAGAATTCCGTATAGAGCGTAGTAATCTTCCGTGGGAATGGGATCGAGTTTGTGATCGTGACAACGAGCACAGGCCACCGTCAGCCCCTGAAAGCCCCGGGTCAGGGTGTCGATCTGGTTGTCCACGACGTCGGTCCGGATTTCCCGGAACTTGACACAGTCGTCATGCCCCATCTCCCCGAACCGAAAAAAGGCGGCACCGATCAGCGACTCGTTGATTTCCTCCTCCTGATTGACCCGAGGGTTGGGCAGCAGATCTCCTGCGATGTGCTCCCGGATAAACCGATCGTAGGGCAGATCCTGGTTGAACGCCCGGATTAGGTAATCACGATAGCGCCACGCCCCCATCACCTCGTAGTTCCATTCGTAGCCGTAGGTCTCGCCGAAACGGACGACATCCATCCAGCGACGTGCCCAGTGCTCGCCGAACTGACTCGAGGCAAGCAAGCGATCGACGAACGCTTCATAGGCTGCCATGGAGGGATCGGCAACGAGCTTATCGACGGATTCCGGATCCGGTGGAAGTCCAATTAAGGAAAAGCTGAGTCGACGAGCAAGCGCACGTGGGTCTGCCCTGTTTGCCGGCTCCAGCCCGGCTTGCTTGAGCTTGGATAGGACGAATCGATCGGTGGTCTTCTTGGACCAATCCGGACGCTCGACCGAGGGTGCGGAGCTGTCGCGCATCGGCTGGTACGCCCAGTGCTCCCTTAGAATGCGCTCGTAGAAGTCCCCTTCATCTGCCTCAGCCGTCGGATTGGCCTCTGGCCAGGGTGCCCCCATCAGGATCCACCGCTCCAAGTCCGCCACTTGTGATTCGGGCAGCTTGGTCCCCAGCGGCATCTTGAATTCCTGATGAAGAACCGCTCGAAACAACAGACTCTCTTGTGGGTTTCCAGGGATTAGAGAGGGTCCTCTCGTACCCCCTTCGAGCATTGCCGCTCTGGAGTCAAGGCGCAGTGAAGAGAGCTGTTCCTCGGGTCCATGGCAGGAGTAGCACTTATCGGCCAAGAGGGGCCGGATCTGCTTCTCGAAAAACTCGATCGTTTCCGGGGAAACCGCTTCCTTGGTGGCAACAGATCCTGCCGCAAGCGCTGGCAGTAGCGCCAGGATCATCAGAGTGACAAAGAAGTGAAGAGCCATTGAGCGTTTCATGTTGCCATCACCCTCCGACTTCCTAGTGGCTTTGGCCTCCAAGCCGTAGTCTTTTTTCTCCCTTCGAGCCCTTGGCTCGACCCACGGCGGCCAGGAGGCCACCGCTACGGTGCCGGTGGTGGCGATTGCGAATCCAATCCTACCATTCCCTCGCTTCGGAAGCCGAAGACCTTGGCATTATAGAGCTGGAAACGAAGTCTTACTGTTTTTCCCGCCAGGCTGGACAGCTCAGGGTTCCCTTCCCAAGACACCGGGGCCCAGAGATGATCCCCCACGATATCTCGTGAGCGGAGCGGCGGTCGATCCGGCTCGCTCTCGACGATCAACTCGACCCGTACCGAACCAGAGCGCCCCCCAGTGCGGAGGTTCAGCTCCAGTTTCTTACCGCCATAATTGAACCGGTGCGTCGTGAACTCGCCCTGCTGCTGTGCCTCGATTCCTGCTAGACGGCCGTCCTCCCAACTTGCCCAGCCGATGCCCCGGGGCCATTTCTGATGGGTTTCGAACTTCACCCGCCACCATTCATTGTGCGACCAGCTCGAACCGACCATGGGAACGGCGACGCGTCCATCCGGGAGAATTACCAGCGAAGGTACTGCGTATATCGAGCCACCATTCCAATCCCCTGGCCCGCCCAATTCCAACACCGGATCTCGACTGACCCAGTTCCAGGCGATCCCATCGACGCTGCTAGCCAACCGGATATCAACCAGACTGGTGTCGCGGTGATAAACGGACGTCAGCATCAGATGCGCCTTTTCAGCTCCTGGGTAGGAAATGTAGGTATTGCTGTAGAAATCGTCCGAGGGCGACTCCTGGGGTCCTGGCGTCAGGACTAGTGTCGGGTGCGGCCAGCGCCTGAAATCCGCCGTCTCGGCTCGGGCGATGCTGCGTCGGCGGGGGTAGTTCTGTCGGGTAAAGAGTACATATTTCTCGAGCTTCTGGTCGAAATAGATGCTGGGGCCGCCATCATTGTTGTAGTAGGAGTCCCATAGAGGCTTGGGCAGTCTTTTCCAATGGATACCGTCGGGCGAGACGGCCGCTCCCAGAATCCCACCCATTCTCTTCGCCTCGGGTCGATAGGTGCGGATGTTGGTGAGGCCAGCTACCTTGTAACGCTCCTCCTCGGGGGCGTTGGGATCCAGGAAAACGTGGCCCGTAATTCCCTGAAGTCCGCTCAGAGAAATGACGTTATTGTCACGGCTTCCCTCAAATTCCACGATCCCAAGAGAGGGTCTTTGCCAGTTGAAGCCGTCTGAGGACTCGGCATAGCAGACCCCGCTTCCCCCTCCCTCAGAGCCCAGTTTCAAGCGTCCATCGGGTGCCACCACGGCTCTATCGCGCACGGTCCAGGAACAGCCGTACCAGAGGCGATAGCGATTGCCTTCCTGAATCACCGATAGGGGACCAGCTCCGGCCTTCTCCCAGGGTCGCTCAGACTGCAGCCAGGGGCCCACCAACTGCCCTTTCTCGATCTTGATCTTGACCCCGCTAGGGGAGTTAACCCGTTTCGGCGACCGCTCGCCCTTCTCCACCTGCATCGTTACTTTGTAGTAATCGTTGACCTTCTCGATCAGTCTCTGGTCCTTCTGGCTGACATGATCAAGATTCACTGGGAAGATGGCGTTTCCGGCGTCAACCTTGGACCAATTAGTGAAAAGGTGGGTCACCATATGGGATGAGCCGGCCCTGGGCAACGAGTTCAACATGAAGAGCATGAGACCCAAAAGAACAATGGCGCGCCCTGGTCGTTTCCAGCGCGGTGCCTTCTGACTCGGAGGTCTCCGACTCGCTAGCTTGGGAAGACAATCTAGACGAAGAGGCATGAGTTGCAACATGTGGTTACCTACAAGGTTGTACGCATTCCTGCCTATCTGAGCGCATGACACTCCATCTGTCAACCGACCCTGAGGTGTCCGAGATGTCCCGCTTCGCCCCAGTGCCCGTTGACACCTGTCAGTCGCTTGGATAACCTCCAGAGAACTATCTAAGAACCAGCTAAGGATGGTCATAGTGCAGAGCTTCTCGCTTGAACGTCACCTTCTCGTACTCTGGCTTTTCGGCGTCGTCTCACTGTTGAGCTGCGAGGCCGCTGGGGCACAACTGGCGATGGGTTTTCGGGTAGGTGAGGTGACCCAGGATTTAGCCATCATCTGGACACGAATCACGAGGGACAAGGAACGCAACTGGGAAGGCTATCGTGAACCCACCAAGCGCCAGCCGTACGTAGACAAATATGTCCCCTCGAAGATCAACGTGGCGGACCGTCAGGGTGAAGCCGTCGGCGCTCCGGGTCAGGTCCGGATCAGGTACGTACCCTCATCAGGAGGTGTGGTGACCTACAGCGACTGGGTCACAGTCTCAGCCGACGACGATTTCGTCCACCAGTTTCGACTCGGCGGACTGCATTCCGGAACCAAATACTCCCTGTACGTGGAAGTTCGAGATTCCGTGAATGACCCGGTATCCGCGACGGCCACTGGAGGCTTCAGGACACCGGCCAGAGCCGATCAATGGCAAGACGTGAGCTTTACCGTCGTGACCGGACAATCCTATTGGGATCTAGACCACAAGGACGGCTACCACATCTACCCGGCCATGCAGAGCCTCAAGCCACACTTCATCGTACCAACGGGCGACACCGTCTATCTCGACAGTGAGGCTCCTCGAGCCCGGACCGTTGGGCTGGCTCGCTACCACTGGCATCGGATGTACTCCCTGCCCCGCCACATCGAGTTTCACCGCTACGTGCCCGGTTACTGGGAGGTGGACGATCATGACTCCTGGGCCAATGACGGCTGGCCGACCATACATGCCCCCTGGATGAACCCACTTACTTTTGAAGAGGGATTCAACATCTATCGCGAGCAGGTGCCGATGGGCAAGCAGACGTACCGTACAATTCGCTGGGGTAAGGGTTTGCAGATCTGGATGGTAGAGGGTCGGCTGTATCGTTCCCCCAATACCATGAAAGATGGGCCCCAGAAGACGATCTGGGGGAAAGAGCAAATGGCATGGCTGAAGCGTACGATCCTTGAGAGCGATGCCAACTTTCGTGTATTGATTAGTCCCACACCGATCGTAGGACCGGACCGTGGGGAGGGTAAGAACGACAATCACTCCAACCAAGCCTTTGCCAACGAGGGCAACCGCTTCCGCCAGTGGACGAAAGATCAGCAGCTCAAGAACTTCTACACCGTCTGTGGTGACCGGCATTGGCAATACATGTCGATCGATCCGGCCTCTAGCCTGCGCGAATTCTCCTGTGGTCCGGCCAGCGATATCCACGCCGGAGGCAACCCCGCACAGCCCGAATGGCAGAAGTTCCTCCGGGTGAAGGGTGGTTTCCTCTCCGTTAACGTCTTCAGGAGGGACGGCACTCCTACCATTGCCTTTCGCCACCACGACGTCCACGGCAAAGTCGTCCATGAGTGGAGACCCTAGCGTGACTCACCAAACCGCCTTGATAGTGGACGCCTACACCCTGGTCGGCAGCCTAACGCTACGTCCCGAACCCATGGGATTCGAACAGCTCTTTGAGGGCATGCAGAAACGAGGGATCGGTCGATCGGCGGTGATCAGCTTGCGGGCTCTTCACGCCGACGCCCGAAAAGGGAACGCTGATCTGTTCCGGGTGGCTCAGCAGGATCGGAGGATCATCCCTGTCGGCGTCCTGGGACCTCAGGCGAGCAGCCTCGAGAACGAGGCTCTGTTGAGCGAATGCCTTCGAAACGGTGCCTCGGGCCTCGCAGCCCTGACCAGGGATCTGGGCTGTCCCTTACTTCTGGCTGGAACTTCTTATCTTCTATTCGACGAGCTGCTGGCTGTCCTGGAAGAGCACACCCACGTCTACGCCGATTGCTCCTGGGTACCGACACCGGGCGGGATCGAACTCTTGCTGCGTTACGCTGGAACCGAACGCATCCTGTTCGCCAGTGGCTCCACCCTTCGTCCAATCCAGCCCGCCCTCAATACTGTCTTGGATGCAGAAATCGAGGAGCAGGACAAACGCCGGATCCTGGGGATCAATGCCCTTCGCTTCTTTGGCCACCCGCAGCAAGCAGATCAGCTGGAGACCGCAGCGACCCCGCTTCCAAAACTGAAGATACCCTCCACGCCAGCGATCGACGTCCATACTCACCTGGGGACCATACCCGGTATTTCTGCCACGATCCGGGATCTGAGCGCTATCGACCACTTTTCCAGTCGCTTCAACATGGAATACTCGATCTGCTCATCCTACGTGGCCTACCACGAGGACCTGTCCGTCGGCAATCAGGAAATGCTCGAGGCGATCAACGGGCGTCCTCGGCTGTTGGGTAGTCCCGTGATCAGTCCCACCCATCTGGAAGCGTCGATTCGCTGGCTCGACCGCTGTTGCCAGGACGCAAAGCTTCCTCACGCTACGCTCACCATGGAGACGGTTCGAGAAGCGGCGGGAGCCGAATCATACTTCGCACTCTTCGAGGCTGCGGCGAAAAGGCGTGTTCCGATCTTTCTCAACGGTCCGACCTGGGACGAGCTTCGACTCCTGCGCTGGCCGCGGGGTCCCGGCAATGCCCCCTTCCTCCGTGCCGCCACCGCTGCCGACCTGGAGATGTTTCTTGAGATCGGAGACCGCCATCCTGATCTGCCCATAATCCTCGGTCACGGACTGGGAAAAGAGGGTGTCGAGCTGGCCCGGCAAAGGCCGAGTTTCTATCTGGAGCTATCGGGAACCTATCCCGACCGGGGAGATGTACGCCGTGCTATCGACGGCGTCGGCAAGGAGCAGGTCGTCTTCGGGACCGATCTCGATCTGATCGTTCCCGCCTTTGCGCTGGGAATCTACTTCGAGGCAGATCTTTCGGCCGAGGAGGATCGCCTGATCATGGCAGAGAATGCTCGCAGGATCCTGGACCTTCCGGGCCCGGCGTGAGGATGTAGCTTTGCTCTCCAGGCCGAAGTCTTTTCCTTTTTAGCCTCTCGCTCGACCATACGCGGGGCGGCCTATCTCTAGCTATAGCTAGACAGGATCTAGGGGGTGAATTTTCGTTGATAACCTCAGAGGTGACGTTATGAAACTACGAGGCTACTTGTGGGTAGGGTTCGCCACTACCTTGAACATCATCCTAAATGCAATCACGCTGGGACGATATTTGTGGCTCGAAGGCAGAGTATGTTGTGGCAAGTTTCGGAATTGGGCTAAGCGCTTTCGCTATAAACCTCCTCGGTTCATTCAGCCTACCTCTGAGGACGAGATCATCCAACTTGTGAAGCAGTCCAAGAGCGTGAGGGTCTTTGGGTCCGGGCATTCGTTCAACAGGGGGATTGTGACAGATGAAGTCCTGGTGTCGCTGGATCGATATTGCGGCGTTGTAGGTAAAGACCTGGACAATAAGCAACTCACCGTCAAGAGCGGCACCAGGGTGCGCGAGGTCATCAATTGCTCGAGGAAGAGTTGGCTTTCGAAGCACTCCCCTCGCATGACGCGCAGAGTATCGCAGGGATTCTCTCTACGGACGTCCACGGAACCGGGCGCGATTGGGGTTTTGTCAGTGAATCGGTCGTGCGCCTTAAGTTGATCAACGGCAAAGGTGAGATACACGACGATCTCCGGCCCTCGGATGACCTCTTCAAGGCTGCCATTGGTGGGGTCGGCGCGGTAGGTATCATTCTGGAGGTAACCGTACAGGCTGTTGACAGCTTCAGAGTCGAGCAAAAGTTCGAGATTGCGGATCTGGCTCATGTTGAGGCGAACCTCGACCAGCTCCTTCAGAAGAACGATCACTTCAGCCTGTACCTTTTTCCCTTTGCGGATAACTGCCAGATCAGCACGTGGAATCGTACGCCTAGAGAAAAATCTTTTCTGGGACCTTTTCTGGAATTCGTAGCGATCTCCCTAGATGCACTGCTCGGGGCATGGTTCGGGAACTTTCTGGCATACACGGGACTCCTTCCCCCCTTTTCCACTCAAGCGCATTCTCTCAAACAGGGAACGGACCTGGTGATGGAAAGCAACAGGGCTTTCAACCGAACGATCTACCACCTTCATCAGGAACTGGAGTTCACCGTACCCTTCGAGCATACCTTTGATATGTGTCGGCGATTCATCGACCTCTATGAAAAGATCTACCTCCAAACAAAACTGCCTTATGTGCTCTTCGAGGTGCGGTTCACACCCGCCGGGCATGGGCGATCGTTGATGGGAGCCGGCCGGGAGCGTCGCAATACATGGATCGATCTTGTGTGCAACGATTCGGCTGGCTTCGAGGTCTACTATGCAGAGGCCGAAAAACTAATAAAGAGAATCAACACAGAGGCTGGGGAGTCGGTGAAGGAAACCGGTGTGCGACCTCATCTTGGGAAGTTCTGTAAGAGTCTTGACAGTACAGACATGGAGAGACTTCACGGGGAACACTTTCGAAAGTTCCGGCAGCTGATGCGTGACCACGATCCTGAAGGCAAGTTTGCCAATGGATTCACGCGGCGCCTCTTCGGAGTGTAGAGGACGAATCCTGGCAAGCACCAGGTTGAGGAGTGGACGGGCTTGGCCGTGGACCGCTACACCACACTCCATGAGGGAAGCGGCCGGAAGGTCCGAGTTGACGAGTGAAAGGCACGAAACCGAGGACCGCGTTCGAGCGAAGGCTCCGGGATCACCTATTCCCGACTAGGGACTTTTCTCAAATGGGCGTCTGAGCGCTGACGGCTGACTCAAGCTTGCTCTGAATCAGCCTTGCGATAGCTGAATCTCCAACCTCCCGATATAACTCTACGGCTTTGCCATAGTCCCAGCGTGCATCAGTAGATCGCCCGAGACCCAGGTGTATATCCCCTATTCCCACGTGTGTAGCAGCTTGTGACCTGAGGTCGCCGATGCTCCTTTCGTAGAGAAGTGCTCGACGGTAGTGCTCCAGAGCTGCCTCAGATTGGCCTTTGGAAACCTCGATCTCGGCAAGCTTCACAAGGGTCGTTGCCAAGAGCGGGTTGCCTGTCTCGTCCTGTATCTTCCTCGCCCTTTCTAGACAGTGAGTCGCGTCCACAGTCCTGCCAGCGCGCCAGTATGCGTCCCCAAGCTTCATTTGAATTGTGTCGGGGCTCAAGCTGTTCTTGGCATGGGGCGAAAGCGAAGCCAGGAAGCGTTCGAGTTTGTGGGGGAAGAGTCGGGGTGGAGGAGCGCGTTGGGCCTCCGTTCCGCAAACAGCTAAAGGACTCAGCGGACCGCCGCCGCTTCAAGTGTCAACTCCGGTTCTAGGAAAGCCAGCAGGCATTCAGCAATCAGATAGTGGCCGGCCGAAGTCGGGTGGACAAGATCCCACCAGAGGAAGCCGTCGTCCGCCCGGTCGTTCAAATACTGCTGGAGGTTGACCAGGGGTATCTTCTCCTCCTTCGCGACCCGCTGCATCGTGCGTTGCGAGGCAGTGGTTTCGTCTTGCCTCTCTAACGTGTTGGGCTCTAGCAGGAAGATCGTCTCGATCTGCTGCTCTCGATTCAGTTTCAGGAACCGGCGCAGACTGCTTTCGAAGGTTTCGGGGTCGCCGTCATTGTTGGAAAGATTGATCAAAGTAAGAGCCGGTTTATACCGTATCCATCTGCTCTCGTAGAGCCGGAACAATTCGCGAGATTTCTGACCGGAGACAGCAGCATTGATGAGTTCGAATCTGCGTTCGGGATAGCGCCGCTCCAGAAGCCCAGAGAGGACGGCGACGAAGCCCTCCCCTGCTCTCGAGGCTCCGGCCCCCCAAGTTTGAGAGGTGCCGATGAAGAGAGTTCGATACGTTTCGGGCGCTGGCCTCAAGTCGTGTCTCTTCTCAATCTCCTGAGAAATCCTCTCGGTTTCCTGGGCGATCCAGTTTTCCTCTCGGACCCAGCTCAGGCCGAGTCCTTCCTTGATGGTTATGACCCATTCAGGCCAGGGCGCCGGGTAACGGTGGGCTTCGAGATAGGTGTAGTACAGGAGTCCTGTCGCCAGAATAAAGGTGAAAAGCATGTTGAATAGTAGAAAGTACCGGGAGTCAAACTTGAAGCGGCCTATTCCCAGGTACAGCAGCAAGATAAGCTGTGTCGCAAAGCCACCGCCGGTCATCACCCCGAAGGCAGGCCACCAGCCCTTTCTGTTGTCGAAGGTTTCCACGACCTGGTCTCCCGAAGGTGTCATGATCCTTAGGTCGTCGACCGCGGCGTTGTAGTGCCCGGCTCGGAATCCAAACCTGGTGACCTTGCCCTCCACGGCGGGTAATTGAATCGAGTCCCCGCCGTTGACCCGGAGTCTCGGAACGGGCCCTCTGAAATCCAGCTGCACCGTGTGCCAACGTTCGACTTCGGGCGAAGGAACGAGCAGCGGGCGCTTGAGCTTGAAAAAGCCACTCTCGGGGATCTGAAACCAGGCGTTCTTGAATCGGGGATGTGCCGACAGACGAAACCCATTCCACTCGGTGCCCACATCCTTAAATAGGAAAACCAGATAGGCTCCCTCAGAAAGTTTGAAACTGAAACCAACCTCCGCCAGCCTCAACGATTCGCCAAACAGCACCTCCTGGAACCCATGCCACCCCCCCAGATTTAGCCGATTCCGGGCCAGCGCCTGGGAACCGCGAAAATACTGCTCACTTCCCATCACCAGCCGCGCAAGATGTCTTTTGGTCACGGTCCAGCGGCCGTTGTTGCCAAGGTTGTTTTGGGTCGCGAGCCACAGCTCGGTAGCGGCGGAGATGGCCGCCACCAAAAAAAATAAAGACAGGATCCAGAAAATCAAGCTCCTCTGAGCGGAGCCAGCATCCTTGACGGGCGAGCTCATGGGTCGGGATTATATCAACTTCCCAGGAGCGGAACTCTGCTGATCCAGTCCAGCTTTACTGCCATCTGCTTGCGCAAATACAGGCTCAGCACTCTCGCCCGGCACCACCCGAGGCAGTTTGTGCTCTCTGAGCTGGGAAGAGCCCCTTGGTCGGCTAGAGACAGGACGCTTCACTCAGTTCAGGTCAGCGCTCATTTGTCGGGCAAGCAGCTGGTAGGCGAGCGGGGTAGGATGGCCGTCTCTTTGAACGTGGAATTCCACCGTAGACGGGTTGAATAGGTTTCGATAGTCCAGATCCCACACATCGGCACGGGGACTGCGGGACTGGTTGGAGAGCCTGCGAGCGGAAAATGCCGCCCGCGGGGTCGAAGTCCCGAGGCCCGAGGCGGGCGCTAGCCCGCATTTCTCATCGCCTGTCGTAGCGAGGCGTCGCAAGGGCCGTCCTGGCAAGGCTTGCGACCGAGGCCTCCGCAGTCGTACTTGTACAGTACGTCGAGGAGGCCGACCGAGCGAAACACCGCCAGGGCGGATGATTGCGGCGACGTAGTAGACCGGCGATGAGAAATGCGGGCTAGGGAGCCGACCCAGGAGCTCAGTGAGGATCGGAAAAAGGTCCGAAATCTAATGATCGACTGTTGGACGCTGTGCCGCTCGAGCGAGAGGAACGATCCCCTCAGCAGCGGGCACTAGCGCTCCCCGATCAGACCAAGGTCGACCGCCAACTTTTCCGCGACCATTCGATATGCCTGCCCGGTCGGATGGCCGTCATCTGGGATGTGCAGGCCCCTGTCATCCGATCGGAACAGGTCGCTGTAGTCCAAGAAGGGGACGCCCAGAGCCCGTAGGTTCGGCCGCAGGTCGTAGGCCCCGAGAGGCTGCGGGTAAACGAGGACCAGAAAGCGGCTCTCGGGAAATTTACTGGCAAAAGTCTCGGCAGCCCGGCTGATGATCCGGGCTGTCAATTCCAGCTGGTCGGGGATGCTTTCCGGCGAATGAACGATTGCGGGAGGGTGGCCCAAACCCAGCTTCGAGGAAAACCAAAACAGGAGGGAAATCCAGGGCCGTCCCGACGTGAAGTTTCCCTGCCGGCGAACTTTCCCCGATGAGTCCAATGTGTAAAAGGGCATGAAGGCACCCCAACCGTTAAAAACTGCGGGACTACCGATTGTCCGTCCCACATGAAATACTAAGAAAACATAGATGAAATGTCCTCTTTTTTGGCCGATCTCGGCTGCCAGCGGCCGACCCTCCAGAAGTGCCAAGGTTTGTTGTGCGCCGTATCCGGCAAAGCCGTAGTTGTAAGTCCGGGTCTTAGGCGCTAGCTGGGCGAGATGGTAAGCCAATGTTTCTTCATCGTTGACCCCCTCGCCAAAGGCGAAGGAGCACCCGCTGAAGAGAAGAAATCGGGTGGCGTCCTCTTGCTGTCCAGGGGTAAGGCGCCGGCTCAGTTCGTCTATTGTGTAAGTGACGTCGTAGAGGATAGCTCTACCCACCTCCTTGCGGACTCGCACCTTTTGACGGGAGCGAGGCTTGTAACCCAGTAGCTCATCCTCGATCGCAAACCCCTGCATCCCGAGCTGGCCGTCAAGATACATCCCCGCGACGCTTGGATCGGGGGTACTCTGACGCCCGGCAACCTTGACAAGGGTCAAGAGGATTAGGACTAGGAGTAATCCGATCACAAACGCTGCCGTCCGGGGATAGCCTCTCAGCAGCCATTTGAGAAAGCTGGCTGGGGTGAGTGATTTCCGGTGAAGCACAAGGAACCAGGCCCCGGTCGCCAGGAGAGAAAACTGAAGAAGCCAAGTCTTGACCCTATCTCCAACGCTCCAAAATACTTCCCCCTTCCAAAGGGTCTGGAGAAACCATTCGTTGAGGAGAATCGACAGCAGCAGAAAGGCCAGGCCTGCCCAGTAGAGTCGACCGGTGTGCTCGGCCATTCGACGATTCTAGATCGGTGCTCGGCGGTTTGAAAGGATTTTTAAAGAAACGGAGACTGTGGAAAACTCGGTTGCCGACCTCACAATTTCAGGCCCGGAGCAGGCTGTCACGTTAGCCGGCTGTGGGCGACAATTGTTCGATGTCTCGCATCTAACAACGCCACCTCTTTACGTTAGCAAATCATCAGCCATCTATCGAGTGTAGCTGAGGCCATGGCCAAAAGGGGAAGGAGGATAGGAGTTTGTTTTCTTGGACCTCGGGTATTGGTCGCCATTTTAGGTCGGACTGGGAATGAAAAAGGGGTCGAGGGAGGACGAGGGGGAGCTTGGGTCGGCGCTCAGGGAAAAAACAGCATGCAATGCCCCGGATGAGGACATCGAGATTGAGAAAAGGGCGACGATCGAGGCGGAAAAGGATACACGGATCTGGAATCCGCTCGGGGGGTGAGCGGCTTAGTCTTCCCAGGTCGGGACCTCGTCCCAGAAGAGCGCGTCGTTGGAGGCTCGGGCGGCTTGAGCTCATCCCCGTAGGTTTGGATTGCCACCACCGCCCCCGGCACGAAGCCTTCGCCGAGCACCGCCTGGGCGTATTGGCGCAGGCTGATCCAGGCACAGCGACTGAGGGTACCCAAGAGCTTGCGATCTTTTCGAAAGGCCGGGCGCAAGACCCGAGGGATGGTCCAGACGTACTGACGATGACCGACCGGTTCCAGGACTACAGCCTACGCCGAAGTTCTCGGATATGGTGCGAACTGCGACGGAGAGGACATGCTTCAGCCGTCAGCAGAGCGTCAGGCGGAGTGCATTGTTCGGGCTCTCGAGAACTCCGGAAGATCGCGATGTCTCCCTGGATGCATAAGCGCTCACGCCACTGGAACGATTGACGGAAACGCCACGGAAGCAGAGGCGATTCATCGGGTCTTTAGAGCCCATGCAGAGCAAATCCCCGTGGCGGCCATCAAGTCGTCTATCGGACATAGTCTGGGGGCGAGTGGCGGACTGGCCGCTGTTGCCTCCATCCTGGGGTTGAGGGATCAGCAGATTCCTCCGCTCATCAACCATGAGGGCGCGGATCCAGCGATTCGACTCAATCTGGTCCTCGGTGCTCCCAAGCGGCTCAAAAAGGGCTTGACTCTGATCAACGCTTTTGCCTTTGGAGGTTCCAACGCGGTTCTGGTTGTTGACTAGCCACCTGACTGAACTGTGGCGAGGATGCTGGCTAGGAAGCCAGCCGATTTGGTCGACCAGCAGCACGTCCCAGGTGTGTGCCAGCGGTCCACGCGAAAAAAAGATGGACCTTGAATCCAGGATGCTTCGCCAAAGCTCCGACCCCTTCCCGAGCGGTGAACATTGCGTGGGTGGACAGGGAATCGAAGTCGCTCTCCGTTGAGCGAATTTCTCCCAACTCATCTTGACGAGCAAAGCCATCACTGCTGCGATCGAATAACAAACGCTCCCACATCAACCGCAGCGATTAAAGAGTAGACCTTCCCCCAGGGAGCGTCTTCAGACATCCCGGTTACCTCTTTGGACCAACCGATTCATGCGGCGGCTCATGAAGCCGAACAGTCCGGCCAGCGGGATCTTCCTGTTCAGGCGCTTGTGGTCGTCTTTTGTCAGAAGGTGAGGGGCGATCCGTCGCTTCAGTTTGCTAACGGCCCGCTGGTCGTAAAGTCCCCGGTAGCGGAGGACCCAGCCAACGAATCTCAGCGCAGGTCGAGGAATGACAACAGAAGAAGCGAAATCAATCAATATGGGTCGCCACTCAGGAGTCACCAGGACGTTACGCCCTACATCCAAGTGGAGCACACCCTGCTGGCGCAGACGCCCAAGAAGGCCATCCAGCTCCTCGAAGAACTCGATTCGATCGATTCCTGTGCTCTCCAGACAGTTCTTGCCCTCCACGTATTGCAAAAGGAATCCGTGCGTCTCCAGGCACGCCAGGAAGCGCGGGCACTCATCTACCGCCCCGGCGCGCCGATAGGCCTTGGCCTCCCTCGAGACGAGGTAGCGTCCCAAAGTCGCTTTGAAAAAGGAAGATGCCTGTGCATAGTCTTTTAAAACAGCGAGTTGCCCGTTCCAGGATACCAGGGACACGGTAGCAGACCATCGCCGGCCGGGCTGCAGTACTTTGACGAGGTCAAGTTCGCCTCTCCGAATGTATCTGACTCCTTGGGGGGAACCCATCATAACATCGTACATCTGCACCGCATTCTGCCACCCGTTGGTCGGCGCGCTCAAACGCCGCCAACGGGGTTGTCAAGTTATCGGGCTGACGGCCAGTTCGAGACGCAATACACTCCAGCGTAGTCCGTTCTCACCGGGCACAAGTCGCCTCTCTCCAGCCATCGAAAGCCCTGTCTCGAAGGAGACGATGATGAACCGCTTTCAGGTGGTGTGGACCAACGCGGAACAGATTCTGAACGGGACCGTGGACAGCTAAGAACCGTTGGGCCTGGGCAATTGATTTGAATCGTCGCATTTGACGCCCCTTCTCGCGGGTGTGTTGGTGGGAGACCTCAGCCCGGTTGTTCTCGTACTGACCGGTTCGATGGGGAACCGATGGGAAGACTTCGCGATGAGCCGCCGGATAGCTCCGAAGCTTGTCGGTGACGAGTTGCCAGGGTGGTTTTTCTTGATGCTTCAAGGCTTTACGAAAGAACCTTTTAGCAGCTCGGCGATCTCTTCTTAGTGACCAGAATATCGATCACGTCCCTGTCTTGATCCACTGCTCGCCACAGATAGTGGAGCTGGCCGCGGATCTTGAGGAAGGCTTCGTCCACGTGCCAAATGTCCCCGAGCCGTCCCTGTTTCCGCCGAAGAATGCGAGCGTAGGGCGGACCGAACTTCGAACACCAGAACCGAATCGCCTCGTACGAGACGGTGATGCCGCGCTCAGCCAACAGATCTTCCACGTCTCGGAAACTGAGAGTGAACCAATGGTAGAGCCGGACGGAATAGCTGATGATTTCAGGTGGAAAACGGTGGCCCTTGTAGCTGGATCTCATCCGTGCATTGTCGCTGATGCCCGCCCAACTTGATAGTACCCTACGAGGTCAATACCGGTACCACCTGAGAAATCACTCGCTGAAAGGAGAGGCTCCTTCAACAGAAATATGAGAAAAGGTGCTTGCTCCCATGGGGGAAGGTTGGTAGCTTCATGCGAACCTCAGAGAAACTCGGATCCGAAGTTGATTTGAGGAATGTCGGTTGAAGGTTCTTTCTATGGAGCGACGTGGCTTTCTCAAGCAGTCTCTTTCGGCCCTCGCCTTGGGTGTGGCTGGCAGATCCACCCGGGGAGAACGTTTGGCTGGATCTGCCGGGGCTGTAGACCCGGCCCAGCTGCACCGGGAAGCCATTGTCATCGACACCTACGGGAGCCTGTACCTGGAAGACTTCCGAAGAGGGCACATAGACGTCATCGTCCATGGAATCGGTGTCGAAGAACTCTTCGTGAGCGATGCCCGGGAAGGAATCATCGATCCTCCCCAGAAGGGCAAGAACATTATCGAGAACCTGTTTGACGGCCCGCAGGTGGTCAAGCGGGTCCTGCAGCGCGTCGACCAGGTGCTGCAGAGCGTGCGGCAGCACCCGGATGCCGTGGAGCTGGCCCTTCGGTCCGCTGAGGTGAAGCGAATAGTCCGAGCCGGCAAGATTGCGGTGATCCCCATGCTCAACGCGGGCTGGATCGACAACGATCTGGCCGTCCTGAGGATGTATCACCGCATGGGGATCCGGGTCTTTGCGTTGACCCATATCGCTGCTTTCAACTGGGTTGACTCCAGCGGGGAGCTGAACCCGAAGTCCGGGTTGGATGACTTCGGCCGAGAGGTGGTTCGGGAGTGCAACCGGATCGGGATGCTGGTGGATGTCTCCCATGCCTCGGATCAGGCTTTCTGGGACACGATCCGTACCAGTTCCAGACCTGTCATCGCCACCCATTCCGGTTGCCGGGCTCTGTGCCGGGTGCAACGCAACCTGACGGACGAGATGCTGCGGGCCCTGGCCGAGAACGGGGGCGTGGTGGGAATCTTCAGCGTTCCCTCCTACCTGGACACCAACGCCCTGGACGAGATGATGAAGAGCCGATTCCTCCCCGACTACTCGGACCGGGATCGGCGCCTGGCCCAGGAATTCTCCGATCCCTTCGAGCTGGCCGCCGCCATGAGGAATACGCTGGATTCACATTCCTACGTCGAGAAAATCCAGCTGCCTCCTATCGACGTTTTTCTAGACCACATCGACCATGCCGTCCAAGTGGCCGGAATCGACCATGTGGCGGTCTCCTCCGACAACGAGGGCGTGCAGGACCTGGAAGACCGGTCCAAGTGGCCGAACCTGACCCGGGGTCTGGTGGAACGGGGATACAGCGCTGGGGACATCCGAAAGATCCTGGGAGAGAACTTCCTCCGGGTCTGGGACCAGGCGGCCAAGCCCTGAGTTCGCTTCTTTCCTGAACATTTGGCTAGCATACCTTGAGGACGCTGAGGGAGCGTAACGCAGCTAGGACGGATGATTGCAGCGCCGCACTAGGTTGAGCGTGAGACGTTTGGGATAGAGTCATCGGATGTAAGTTAAATCGGGCACTAGCTAGTTCCCATCCCAAGGACTTTAAATAGCTGAAAATGAAGGAGTAAGGTGGGGATGTGGCCTCCCTTTTTTGTCAGACCTCTTTGTTAATCTTTTGGTGCGAACAAATTGAAAACAAAGAAGTTAACTCGAAAAAGGAGGCCCAACGTTGCGCCAGAAAACGGAAGAACGACTCCCCCTTTGCCACATTTTCCCCGACCACCAAATGGCCCGGGAACTGGAAAAGATCTCCGAGATCCTGGACCACAATCCCCGGATCTCGGCCTTAGTTTTACAGGATCTATGTGACACTTCCAATCCGCAGAAAGGCGCCAGCGGACTCAGTGCCGAGTTTGTCCTACGAGCGACCCTCGTCAAACAGCTGCACGGCTTCAGCTACGAGCAGCTGGCCTTTCACCTACTCGACTCCCAGAGCTTCCGCAGTTTTGTGCGTCACCCCCTGGGCTGGATGCCGAATAGGTCCACCCTGCAGCGCAATATCTCGAAGATCTCTGAAGCCAGCTGGAAAGAGATCAATACCGTCTTGGTGGGCTGGGCCGCTCAGAAGGGACTGGAAAAGGGCCAGCGCATCCGCCTCGATTCGACCGCCGTCGAGAGCGGCATTCATCATCCGACCGACAGTGCCCTGCTCGACGATGCGGTGCGCACGGTGAGCCGGCTTCTGGGACAGCTCAAGGAGCGACAAGGCGCGCTCGAAGCCGAAGGCCAGGCGTCGACGGCGGTGGTCTTTACCAACCACAGCCGACAAGCCAAGCGGCGGGCTTTTCAGATCGCCAACGGCCGAGGAGCCAAACGCCAGCGCGCCTATCGCGATCTGTTGAAGGTCGCCCGCAAAACCTACGGCTACGGCCTCACGGCCTTGCAAGCCGATTTGCCGGCCGCCGACCTGCTGACCGTGGCGCTGCTGGTCTCCTTGGAGCATTACCTGAAGCTGATGGCCCGGGTCATCGATCAAACGGAGCGACGCGTCCTGCGCGGCGAGACCGTGCCCGCCGCCGAGAAGGTCTTTTCGATTTTTGAAGAGCATACGGACATCATCAAAAAAGGCCAGCGCGAACCGACCTATGGGCACAAGATCTTTCTGACCGGCGGTCGCTCGTCGCTGATCTTGAACTGTGAAGTCCTGGCTGGAAACCCGGCCGATGTGGGTCAGCTCCAACCCTTGCTCGGAGCCCATCGAGAGGTCTACGGTCGCTATCCGCGTCAGATGGCGGCGGACCGGGGCTTTTACAGCCAAGCCAATTTGACCTGGGCCAAAGGGGAGGGCATCCAGGATGCCGCCTTTGATCGCAAGGGAAGTCTGCCGATCAGCGAGATGGTGCGCTCCAGCTGGCTTTACAAACAGTTGAGACGTTTTCGCGCCGGCATTGAGGGTTGTATCTCGTGGCTCAAGCGCGTCTTCGGGCTGGACCGCTGCACCTGGAAAGGCTGGGAGCACTTCCAGCAGTACGTGCAGGCTTCCGTGGTCAGCTACAACCTGCTCGTTCTGGCCCGTTTGCTTCCCTGAGACCGTTGCAGCCTCTTGGAACCCAAAACGCTCGGAGCTGCGGCCGCAGTGTCTGCAAAATCCAGCTCCGTCATCCTCCTGCTGGCGAAAAAGGGTCCACCGAGCACAAAGTGGTCTTTGCCCGCTGCCTATGGTATATTAAGTATCTTAGAATCAGCTAATTAACAAAGCTTAAAAGTCAATTCTGGGATGGAAACTAGCTAGATCCGGGGCTGTCCCGTCATCCATATCAAGAATCATGTACGGAGGAAACCGATGGTAGAACTGAATTCGAGTTGGAAGCGGAGTTTTGATGTCTACGATAGGATCAGTCGGCTGGGAGTCGATCTGGGGCAGAAGGAAGACGTGGTTCCGCCTCCAGATGGGCAGCGTCTTTCCCAAGTTACCTTTACCCCCTCGGGCCTGGCCTTTCTTTCCGGTACGGTCGGTGGCATGGGAGCTGTCACCAACGAGGATGCGGAGGTCGAGACGGGGATCGAGGCGGGTCGCGAGGCGGGTATCCAGCACATCCGTTGTCTGCACTGGGGACTCCATCCTCTGGGGACGCTGAACGATGTCTGGTACTGCGTCAAATGTCTCGGCATGGTCAACTCGGCCGGCGGTGGGGTCCTGACCCGCTCACACGAGGTCGTCGACGGATACTCCAAGGTCTTTCATGACGTCTTCGGCGGACCGCTCTCTCAGTTTGCAGACGATGGCAGGGATCAATCTCTTTAGGTTGGCATGCACGTAGTGCCGTCGGGGGGTTCGATCTGCCCGGGGGATACCGGATTGAGCCCGAGATGATCGTCCAGATCGATCCCGAGCTTGCTTTGAGAATCATCCAGGAGCAGGGACCTCACGCCTAGTGGACTGCAATGCTCGAGGGACGCGGAACAGGATTGAGACCGCAGGTCGAGAGAACCAGATCCAAGACTGGGCTTTTCGAGCTCAACATGTCAAGCTAAAAGGAATGACATGCTGACTATGGTCTACGCTGTCAAGCGAGGTTGTAGATCCTTTGGATGTTTCCACCCATGATTAGCTGTAGATCCTCGGAAGACAGGTACGGACATCTTCGCTGCAGGTAGTAGCGACGGCGGGAGTACTCCTCAGGGGTATCCGAAGTCTTCTTGATGAACTCCGTTCCCCACGCCAGCTTCGAGGCTCCAAAGGTCTCGTAGAAGCTTCTGATCACCTGGTCGTTGGGACCGTAGTCCTGCGTGGTCCTGGCCAAGACATCCATTACGACGTCGAAGTCCTTCACCAGGCGCACAGCTGACTCCGGAATCACCACGGACCCGTCCTCCTGCAGACAGCGAAAGGGAGATATTCCATGAACGATAACCAGCGTCAGGTCGGGGAACCTGTCCATCAGCTTCAGAAGAATGGGCCAGAGCGTCTCGAAATTCGAGGAATAGGAAATGGACGAGTAGCTCCGCCCATAGGACACAAAGGAGACCGGAATCCTGAGCTCCTGGACTAGCTTCCAAAGGGACTCGTACTTGGGCGCGTTCAGATTGTCGTGAGGATCCGACCCTGGTGGAGGATCATAGTAGAGCCCCTTGAATCCCCATTCCCTGACGTACATCTGGAGGTTGTCCAGCTCCTGCGTGGTGTGGGCCTTTGGCTCATCCAGTTTGCAGACAGCCAGAAACTTGTTGGGATACTCGCGTACGATCCTGGCGTGGTATTTGTTTGCCCAGGGGCGCAGGCTGTGCAGAAGTGCCCTGTCGACACCGGTTGCCTCCAGGACCCTCAGCATTCTTAGGTGTGACAGGCCGAGTTTTGTGTTTGAATCATAGCCCTCTACGAAATCAATGGGCTCGAGTCCACCCACATGAGCATGGTTGTCGATGAGCAGCGGTTCCAAGGCGTGCCTCCCGGTGGCAGACCGGGCCGCAGAAAGACCAGCTGCTACCCCAATAACGTCTTGCAAGAAGCGGCGACGAGGCTGAGGCTGACGAGCTGTTCCCATCGTTGTACGCGACATCTATTGGGGGAGCGACATCTATTGGGGGATATGAGGATCAGATCTGGTTTCGAGGTCGGTCCACCTATAAATGCGGCTTCCGGGGAAAATGAAGTCCGGACCAGCCCTCACTCGATCGTCTGTGCCTGCCCCGTTTCCGCGGCCTTATAGAGGGCGTGGATCGTCTTCAGGACGGCCAGGCTTTCTTCCGGCGTGATCTCGGGTTCTCCAACACCCCTAGCGCAGTCCACGGCTGCTTGAATCGCTCCAAGATAAAGGTCGTCTCCCCGAGTGTAGGAGAAAGTCTGGATCCCTTCCGGGGCTCCTTCGACGAAGCTTTGCCACTCGAGGGGCTTCTGAGAGGTCAAGTCAAAGCGCAGCCAGCCTTTCTCTCCCCAGAGGGCCAGGTGGCTATGGGATCCTTTATCCAGATAGTATCCCGAGTGCATCGTCCCTACCATTCCCCCTTTGAAAAGCAGGGCCAGAACCGCGGCGTCCTCTACGTCAATGGGCTGGCCGCCCACGTTGCGGGCAAAGCCACTCACTTGCTGGACACGGTCCCCCGTGATGTAGTGGACCAGGTCCAGCCAATGGATTCCCAACCAGGTGAGATGTCCGCCCCCGGCCTGATCCTTCTTGACCACCCACGACTTCTGATAGCTGGGGCGCGTCAAGCGGGTCTGATCCGAAATGAGGAAAAAGTCGGCGCTGTAGAGTCTCCCCAAAGCTCCCGAACTTACCAACTCTTTGGCTTTCTGGACGGGCGGGGCAAAGCGGTTGGCCATGGCCAGCATCAGGCACAGATTCTTCGAGTCCGCCAGCTTCACCAGCTTCTCGAAGTCTTCCGCACGCGTGCAGGAAGGCTTCTCACAGATGACGTGGGCACCCGACTCCAGTGCCGCCTGGATCCTTACCGGAGCCATGTGCGCTTCGATCGTCACCAGCACGATGTCCGGCTTCTCGGCCGCCAACATCTCGGAATAGTCCTTGTAGGTCTTGAGCTCGGGAAAGCGCCCCCTCAGCAGCTCCTCCGCCTGCGGGAAGTGTTCTTCGCTGGAATCGGCCAGGACAACCTGCTTTACTCCCTTGGCGATCGCCAGAGACTTCATGTAGTAGCTCAGGTGAGGGCCTCGATACTTGGTGATGATTCCGACTTTGACGTCCTCAGACATATTGCTTCTCCTTCTGCAGGCCGGCAGCCTCTGGGCGCGGCGAAATGACGCGACGATGGTAGCAGGTCGCAAAGTCGAGTGTAAGGGGGCGTCCAAATGTTCGGGTGAACGGCCTATGATATAGTCGCCAGCCAAGTTCCTACGGTCTTTGCCGCCACTGCCTCTCTTGGGAGAATGTGAAATGCCTCGGATCCGATGCACCTGCTCTGGGAGGCCAGCGAGCCTCAGCGGATTTGGTACAGCCGCTGCGACCTAGCTGCGGACGATGTGGCACAACAGATCTTGTGTCTCGAGACCAAGATCGGGGGGTGAGAAGACATGAAATACCGTTTTGCTGAAATGATCTGGCATGAAATCCGTGATGCGGCCCAGCAGGACCGCGTCGCCGTTCTCCCGGTAGCGACCTATGAGGATCATGGTCCCCATCTTCCGGTCGACGTGGACGTTGTACTGTGTACCCAGATCTGTGAACGGGCGGTGCGTCAGATTCCTGCCGAGGCCGTCCTGGTGCCCCCGGTTTCCCATGGCTACAGCCCTCACCACATGGACTTCCATGGGACGCTGACCATCGACTGGGACGTCTTCATCCGCTACGTCAAGAACGTCTGTGGAAGTCTGGCCCATCATGGCTTCAAGCGAATTCTCATCGTCAACGGGCACGGCAGCAACACCTCTCCCCTGGACCTGGCGGCCCGACTCTCCATCATCGAATCTAAGGGCAAGATTCTCTGTGCTTCGGTGAATCATTGGGGGTTGGGTAAGCTGAAGGAAGTGGGCAAGGAGCTACGAGATTCAGAGATTGGCGGCACCTCGCATGCCGGGGAATATGAAACGTCGCTCTATCTAGCCCTGAAGCCCGAGCTTGTCGAGATGGACAAGGCCGTGGACGAACGTTCGCCACTGTCTTCCAGCTTCCAGTTCGATCTCCTGGCGGGAGGAATGCCGGGCAGCGCCAGCGCCAGCCTGATGCCCTATTGGAGTGCTCTCACGGCCAGCGGCATCATGGGTGACGCCACCAAGGCCACTCAGGAGAAGGGAGAGAAGTTCCTGGAAGCTGCCGTCCAGGGGCTGGTTGATCTGATCCGGGAGCTGAAGGCCAACTCGATTCCTGCTCGACGCGACCAGCATTCCTGAATCTCAAGACTGGATCGTCGCGGTCGGAATTTCGGATCGGAGAAAGCGAGAATTTTACCGTTGTCCAGCTCTCTCCTCGGAGCCTGGCCACATACTGCAAACAAGTCAAGTCGTTCGCGGCTCTGTTGGATTGCGCCGTGGATTACTGCGCTGACGCTCGCTTGCTACATCGTTTGGAGTCTTGGTGCTTGCGGTTTGGAATTTGTTTGTATCTTGTTTCTTGGCATTTCTCCAAGTTTCAGTGTCGGCTAGAAGGTCCAAGCTGGAATGGGCTCACCCGCGGAGACGACCTCTTCCAGGTATGCTCCGGTCTGGGGCGGAGCCTCCAAGTCGTGACTCTCGACGTCGTCGTGGATACGATAGCCAACGATGTTGTGCCAGTTTCCATCGGCTAGTTGCACCGTTGCTGCCACCGGGTGATCCGCCCGCCACATGGAGCCGCTGGGAGCGGGTCCGAAGTCAGCCTTGCAGTGCCGGCCCAGTATCGGAGCCTCCAGGCCGGTTCGGTCCTCCGTCAGGGGCCAGAGATAGAGCTTTTGTCGAGTCCATCCGCCGCCGCGCACCCGCCCTTGGTCGTCTGCCGGAATCCGAAAGCGCTTGGGAATCGGATCGAGCGGGACCATGAAGATGTTGGCAGCGATGTACGGAGTCCCGTCCGCAGCCTGGTTCAGCGTGATCGGACCGCTGGACATCACGTCTGCCACGTGGATGATCTTTTCCCAGCTCTCACCATCAGCGCCGCCGCGCCACACTCGGATCGCATGATCATCCCTGTCCTGCTGGCCGCGGGCCGATAGAAGCAGTCTGCCATCCCCATCTCGGATCAGGCTGGCCTCGGTCGAGGAGTCGTTGCCGGTAGCCTGAACAAAGGAAACGGGTCGCCAGCTCCCTTCTTTCCGTTGCCAGCGCATGACACCGCCGCCGATCGGCACTCTCTCCCCTGGTTGGGGCGCCTTTTCTATTCGGCCTGCCGACATAGCTACCAACAGGTCGTCGCCATCCGGAATGGCGTTGGTCAATCCTCCATTGCCCATCCACCAGCCCGGTACGAGCTCGTGCTGGGGAATCCGCTCCGGTCCCGTCACCTGAAATTGGCCCTCCTCGTAGGCAAACTGGAACATTTCCAGATAGGCATACGACTCGCCGCCCTCATACATCCCACCCCCCGATTCCGACTTGGGGTCACCGGGGTGCCGGGCAATCGCTATGTTGATGCCAAAACCGGTCCCGGCATGAGGATGAACGGAGCCATCTGCCTTCTTCGCTCCGACCGGGACGAATCCCCCACGCATCGGATACTTGACCATGATGGACGGCTGGTTGGGCGGCGTCGAGTTTGGATTGGGCTCCTCGTGGTTGCGCATCACGGGCACCGGCTGGGACGTGACGGCTCCAGAAGCGTCGTCGAAAAGGACGACGTCCCCTCCTACTTCGTAGTCGTCACCGCTGCGGGCCGGAGCCATGACACCGTTGCGGATCCGGATGTTGACAAAAGCCGCCGCCATCTTGGGAGCCACCTGGAAGGGAAAGATGAGTCCGTACCGCCAGCTCTTGTCTGCGGGAGTGTCGGGTGGGACAATCAAGTCTGCATCTCCCCGAGTGACGCTCACAATCCCGCTGCTCTTAGGGCTGGTAAGAGCTGCCTCAGAGCCTTGGGCTGGACCCTGAACTGCCTCTGGGGCACAGCCTACTGCCAGACCTATAGCGCCGCTGGCAATCATCAAAGACAGTCTTCTCTGGAGTTCCCGTCGATCGATTGGGTCCGTCATGCTAGTACCTCCTGAATTGCCGTGCTGATCCTCAGGCCCAGGCTGCATCAGACGAAAAGCAATCTAGAACTCGAGGATCCCGTCGAATACCATGTCTTTCAGCTTGAACTTGCGGTCCAGTCTGGTGCGCCAGCCCAATTGAGAAACAAACCGGATCTCTTTTTCCTTGAGCGTCACCTGTGCTTTGCCCTCGCCGATCCGGGAAAACAGGAAGAACCCCTCGTCCCCTCCTGCCTCCCTGGGAGGAACATAGCGCTCCAGTTCGATCCGGCGACCGCTAGCCTTGAGCGCCAGGTGGGTGTGGGTTCCCAGCTGCCTGAGATTGGCTCGGTCGAGCTCTCTCCGGTGATTCTCACCCTGAGATCCCGATACCGCTACCACGATGTATTGATCACCAAAAGGCCGCCTCTGAACCAACTCGTTGGCCTGCCGATGGTCCCGTCTGCGATAAAGAAGAGCAAGTCTTGCCAAAGCCATACGCACCGGTTTGGCCGATTCGAACCGGATGTTAAACAAACGGCGACGATTGAAGGGACTTGTGTCGCGGTCTCCACCGCCTTTGTCTCTGGGCGTCGTGTCGGGACCGGGAATAGCTGTGCCAGGCGGAGGAGAGTTACTCGAATGAACCTTCTGGACCTTCCCCCAGGGCGAATCCTCCAGGACCTTTATGGCCTCCTTCTCCGACCACTGGGCGTAGGGCTTTTTTTCCCAGAACTTCGCCGCCAACAGGGGAACGCTCAACAGTGCTAAAAGCAAGAAGAACTTAATGCTTCGAGTCAAAAAGGCTCCTTCGGCAACTGATCGACAATGATATCTGTCGGAGTTGCCTACCCGCAACCCACGGCATTCAAACTGGTGTACACTTGCCGGGTTGCATAACGTCAGTTGTTACCGGTGAGTGTAGGAGCCATGGCTGAGCTGGTCCATACATCACACATCCGTATCTACCAGGATACGCCCCCCGAGCGTCGGGCCTACGTTGAGGAGTTCAAGGAGCCCTTGACCTTCGGAGTTCATGGGGGAATCAAGCATTTCTATGGGATGGAACCGGCACGCGATCTTCCAGCGACGCTGGATCATATGATCGCGGCCGTCGGTGGTTGACTGACCGGCACACTGTCAGGGGCCCTGGCAGTTCGCAAGATCCCCAATCATCCGGACAAGGTCTGGAGCGAAGTCGAAGGCGACATCGAGAACATCGACGGCGTCATCCGAATTACCCGCATCCGCGTCAAGTACCACCTGACTATTCCGGAGGGAACTCGGGACCGGGCCCAGCGCGCACTCGACAGCCACATGCTGAAATGTCCTGCGGCGATGAGCGTCCGTGGCTCGATCGACATTGCGATCAGCGCCGATATCAAGGAAGAATAGGCCCGCACCCGGCATCCAGTCCGACTACCAGTCCGCCGCAAATCCATTCTGTTTTCAAAGGTTACCGAATCCAAACACGGATACCTAGCATCTAGGATTTTTTGCGACCTGAGTGTCAAGCGAGGTAGAAGTGATCAGCGATCTTGAGACCCTTCGAAACATTGGGATTTCAGCTCACATCGACAGTGGCAAGACGACCCTGACCGAGCGGATCCTCTTTTATACAGATCGTGTCCACGCGATCCATGACGTCAGGGGCAAAGACGGCGTGGGCGCGAAGATGGACTCGATGGAACTCGAGCGCGAGCGGGGTATCACCATCGCGAGCGCTGCCACCCATTGCAACTGGAACGACCACCACGTCAACATCATTGACACACCGGGGCACGTGGATTTCACCATCGAGGTGGAACGGAGCCTTCGTGTTCTGGACGGTGCCGTGTTGGTCCTGTGCTCGGTCGCAGGTGTCCAGAGCCAATCCTTTACGGTAGATCGGCAGATGAATCGATACAAGGTTCCGCGCATCGCTTTAGTCAACAAGTGCGATCGCGTCGGAGCCAATCCCTACCGGGTTCGTGACCAGTTGCGCGAAAAACTCGCGCACAACCCCGTCCTCCTGCAACTGCCAATCGGCCTCGAGAATAGCTTCGAAGGGGTCATCGATCTGGTCCGAATGCGCGCCCTCTATTTCGAGGGTGATTTCGGCGAAAAGGTGGTAGAGAAGGAAATTCCCGAGGACCTGAAGGCGGATGCCGAATCTCATCGCGAAGAGATGCTCGATGTCGTTTCGATGTTCTCGGACGAGCTGATAGAGGCCGTCTTGGAAGATCAGGTGACGGAAGAGCTGGTGCACGAAGCGATCCGTCTGGGGACTCTGTCTCGACAGTTGACGCCGGTTTTGGTCGGCTCCGCCTACAAGAACAAGGGCGTCCAGCCGCTTCTCGATGCAGTGATACAATATCTTCCCAACCCAACCGACATCACCAACGAGGCCATCGATCTCTCCGGCGAAAGTGAGCAGGACACGATCACTCTGGTCAATGACCCGGAGGAAAGCACCGTTGCCCTGGCGTTCAAGCTCGAGGATGGACGCTACGGTCAGCTGACCTACCTACGCATCTACCAGGGCGCCCTCAACAAGGACAGCTTCATTACCAACACACGTAGTGGGAAGCAGACCAAGGTTGGCCGGCTGGTACGCATGCACGCCGACGATATGGAAGACATCGAGTCGGCAGGCCCCGGTGACATCGTGGCCATCTTCGGTCTGGATTGCCATTCAGGTGATACCTTCAGCGAGGGTCAGCTCAGAGTTACCATGAGCTCGATCCATGTCCCGGCTCCGGTCATCTCGCTTTCGGTGCACCCCCTCGACAACAAGTCACAAGTAAATCTGAGCAAAGCACTTACCCGGTTTTCCAAGGAAGACCCCACTTTTCGAGCGGGAGCCGATCCTGAGTCGGGAGAGACGGTGATTCAAGGGATGGGAGAGTTGCAGCTGGAGGTGTACATTGAACGCATGAGACGCGAGTACAGCGTAGAGGTAGAGACTTCGCCTCCTCAAGTAGCCTACCGAGAGGCGATCTCTCGGCGAGCCGAATTCGACTACACACACAAGAAGCAGACGGGTGGAGCCGGACAGTATGGGCGGGTGGTCGGATACCTGGAACCGAACCCCGAGCAGGATTTCGAGTTCGTGGACGAGATCAAGGGCGGAGCGATTCCCCAACAGTTCATCCCCTCGGTCGAAAAGGGTTTCCGGTCGATGCTCCAGAAGGGACGGAAGATCGGCGCGCCGGTCGTCAACGTACGTGCCGTGATCAACGATGGCAACAGCCACACGGTCGACTCCTCCGACATCGCCTTCCAGGAAGCGGCACGCGCCGCCTGGAGAGAAGCCTACGACCGGGGCAAACCGAAGATTCTCGAGCCGATCATGCGGGTCGCGGTGGAAGGACCCAGCGAGTTCGCGGGGGGAGTATTGACCACCCTGATGCAGCGGCGTGGCTCGATCATCGGCCAACAGGAAGACGGCCCCATGACCGTAACCGAAGCAGAAGTGCCTCTGGGTGAAATGTTCGGCTACGCTACCACGCTACGCTCTGCGACCCAGGGGAAAGCCGACTTCACCATGGAGTTTGCACGCTACTTACCGGTACCCGCAGCCGTGGGAGAGGAACTAGTCGCCAAAGCCGCGGAGAAAGCCAAGGCAAGCTGAGGAGCCAATTGGGATGTATAGAAAAGAAGTCAATCAAAAGAGTCCTCTCCGCATTCTCGAACGTTCTACCAAGCGCGGTCTTGGCCCCGGCAATCTCGGTGTCGTCATGGCGGGGGCGGGTGTCGGTAAGACGGCCTTTCTGGTTCAGATAGGACTCGACGACGCCATGCGCGAGCGCAATGTGCTACACATCGCACTCGGGCAGAAGCTAGAGCACGTGCATTCCTGGTACGACGCCCTCTTCGACGATCTGGCCGAGCTCAATGCTCTTGATAATCGTGAACAGGTGCGTGTGCTGGTCAACACCCACCGGTTGATACAGGCCTATCCGGACTCGGAGCTGCCTCATGAGCGCCTTGACGAGGTGGTGACTCTCTACCAGGACCGCCTTCAATTCAGACCCAGTGCGATCCTGATCGACGACTTCGACTGGCAAAGTGGCACGGTCGTCCAGCGGGCGGCAGAGCTGGGTGCGTTCAAGATCATTGCCAAACGGCTACAGGCCGAGCTCTGGATCACCGCACGGACCTATCGAGCCGCCACACCCCAACTTCCAGCTGAATTGCTGTCACCTTGTCAAAACTACAGCGAACTCATTGAGCTTGCTGTTTTTCTCGAGCCGGAAGGCCGCGACGTCTCGGTGCGTCTGCTCAAGGATCACGACAACCCGCAACCCGAAGAAACTCATCTCATCCTGCACAGCGACACGATGAGGCTGGCTTCTGATGATGGAGCCGATCCGCGGGTGCAGCTTCCGACGAAGGCGTTCACTCTACTCTCGGGCGGAGCCAAGGGCAGCGAGGCAATGTTCGGCGACGCTGCTGAAAAGTGGGGGCTGGGCGAGGTCCACTTCTCCTTTGCCGGTCGCGAAACTGAGCGCAAGCGAGGCGTCGTTGAGCTCAGCGAGGAAGAGCTCGAGCGGGGCGGCGTGAGCGATTCCTACATCCAGGCTCAGCTACACCGCTCGTTTCCCAAAACCGAGAAGTTCCAGCAACTCCTCAAGAGCATCTGGCACCAGATTGCAACCGCGGGTGAGGTCTTCGTCATCGGTGAGATCCTCGACGACCAGACCGTCAAGGGAGGCACCGGCTGGGGGGCCGAGCTGGCTCGACATTTCGATAAGACAATCTACGTTTTTGACCAGTCCAGAGGCCACTGGTTCGAGTGGAACGATGGTGCGTGGAAGAAGATTGAGGCTCCCTGGATTCGACGGACACGGTTCACGGGGACCGGAACCCGATGGCTGAACGACGCCGGTCGAAGCGCGATAGAAGAGCTCTTCGAACGATCTTTCGGTCCAGCGAAGGGATAGACAACAGTATTCAGCCCCGCTCCTGATCGACTTTCCGATCCCTTTCGTTACAATGGTACCGTTGCCAACGGGATCGAACCCTGACCTCAAATCAAAAAGGTAAGCGCCATGCTGATAACTATTTCACCCGCCAAAACACTGGATTTCAGCCAACAGGGAGACTGCAAGGATCACTCGACTCCCGATTTCTTGAAAGAGTCTCGCGAGTTGATCAAGGCTACGCGCAAGCTCTCCCCGGAAGAGTTGTCCGAGTTGATGGGAATCAGTCAAAAGTTGGCGCTCTTGAACTACCAGCGCTATCGCCAGTGGAAGACGCCTTTCACCCCGGACAATGCCAAGCAAGCGCTGTTGGCGTTCCGAGGTGACGTCTACGAGGGCATGTCTGCTCAGACCTTCGGTCCAGGCGACCTTGCCTTTGCCCAAGAGCACCTGCGGATTCTCTCCGGGCTCTACGGAGTGCTGCGGCCCCTCGATCTGATCCAGGCCTATCGTCTGGAAATGGGTACCAAGTTGAAAACGGCCCGGGGTAATAATCTCTATCAGTTCTGGGGCGAGAAGATTACGGAGTCATTGAGCGCGACCCTGCGACAACAGGACGGCCTGTTGATCAATCTGGCCTCCAACGAGTATTTCAAATCTGTCATCAGTAAGAAGCTGGACGCTAGCGTCATTACCCCGGAGTTCAAGGATGCCAAGGCGGGCCAGTATAAGGTCATAGGCTTCTACGCCAAGAAGGCCCGAGGCCTCATGAGTGCATTCATCATCAAGAACCGACTGCAGGACGCGGAAGAGATCAAGGCATTCGATGAGCGGGGTTACTCCTATAGCGACAGTTTGTCTTCGACAGACAAGTGGGTGTTCACCCGCGAGGAGAATTGGACAGCGTAGCCTTCCTGGTCAAGATGTCGGTCCCGGTTCGAGAAACAGGCGTTTCCGGGTCATGGAAGCCTGAAGCGCGAGCGAGGGGTCGGGGATCAGCACAGAAGGTTCCGGCGTGTCTGTTCGACTTCGTTTCACAGCCCGCTTCCCAACCTAGGGAGCTGCGTCCCAACCCCTCGCTTGCGCTTCAGGCTTCCCTCGCGCTAGATTCTAGAATTAGGCGAGGAGGCTGCATGAACCGTAAATCCCTGAGTTACAGAACCTGGACTACACTTCTGCTGTTTTTTGCGGCCATCGGCTCGGGATCGCACCTGCTGAGCCACACCACTCCCGACATGGTCGAAGCCCGCCTAGCCGTTCACAGATGGGCCAACGCCATGCTCAACCGAGATCTGCAGACGATGTCTTTGGTCCTGGCGTCCGACATGACTACGGCACAGGGCGAGACTCGGGACGAGTACGTGGAACGCCTTCGGCGGGGGATGCACAAGATCACACATATCTGGCTGCGCTTCGCCTACTTCGAGCAGGTCGCTGAAGAAATTCGGGTTCGGCCTGTCTTTATCTATCGTTCCCGCGGCGTCACCAAACCGGGACTGACGCTTACCCTGCGCAAGACAGGAGAGAAGTGGCTGATTCACCACATCGATAGCGAGAGACGGCCCGAACTCCCTCCCGCCCTCAGGGTGGACTTGCCCGAACAACACCAGCTGTACCTCCTACCGGTGCGTCTGCGAGATGCGGAGACTGGACTTCCCCTTGCTGCCAGAGTCCGGGTTGTGGACAGTA
Source organism: Acidobacteriota bacterium (assembly GCA_965218775.1). Lineage (GTDB taxonomy): Bacteria > Acidobacteriota > UBA6911 > RPQK01 > JAJDTT01 > CAUZIZ01. Next base: position 323,945 of record CBDCLS010000005.1, read on the forward strand.
GCGACAGCTACTGGCCGCCCCAGGGTCATCAGAAAAGGATCGCTACGGGCTGGCGGGAGGATGTGGGCGGCGACGTGATAGTGGAAAATAAGACCTATGCCTATGTCCCAGCAGATTTCATCCTGCCCCTCCGCGATGGCGACTACCGTCTGGAGGTCCTGCGGGGACTGGAGTATGAACCGTACCAATCGAAATTTACAGTGAAAGGCGCCAATCCGAGCGCACTCGAAGTCAAACTGCAGCGCTGGTCCAACCTGCAGCAGGAAGGCTGGTATTCGGGAGACACTCACGTCCACTTCGTCAGCCCTCACGGAGCTCTGCTGGAGGCCCAGGCGGAGGAACTCAATGTCGTCAACATCCTGGCGAGCAAATGGGATGAACTGATCACTAATGTGGAGCACTTTACTGGTGCTCCGGATCGAATCTCCGAGCCGGACCGAATCGTCTATGTGAACGAAGAATGCCGCCATGATTACCTCGGGCACACGGTTCTGCTGAACCTCAAGGAGCTGGTTTATCCCCTGACCTGGGGCGGGCCGGATGAGGGTGTGGTGGGAGGCTTGGACTATCCTCCAATGGCGAAGCAAGCCGACAAAACCCACGCGCAGGGAGGTTTTGTCGGCTGGGCCCATTTCCCCGGTCCCCACGGCGAGCTGGCCGTCGACGTGGCCCTTGGGAAGGTGGATTCAGTCGATCTGATGACCTGGGGAGACCCTCTTGCTTCTCGCGGCGGCCGCCCCCCAGCAGCCGAGGTCTGGTATGGGTTCTTGAACTGCGGCTTCAAACTCCCGGCTACTGCCGGAACCGACAAAATGGCTAACAGCCAGGTCGCCGGGATCCCTCGCGTCTACGTCCATGTCGGAGGTCCTTTCTCATACGAGAGCTGGCTAGAAGGGATCCGCGCGGGTCGTACCTTTGTCACCACGGGACCTCTCCTTCGTTTCAAAGCTGCAGGCAAGAACCTGGGAGAAACCATAACCGCCTCCCGAGGGGAGGAGATCGAGTTTGAGGTCTCAGTCCAATCCTGGATCCCTGTTGACCAGGTCGAGATTGTCCAAGGAGGAAAGGTCGTCGCCTCCTGGGACAACGAGGCCGAAAGCCGAGACCTCATCCTGCGTGGCCGGATCACGGTTGGAGACAGTTCCTGGATTGCCGCTCGAGCTGGTGGACGGCAGCTCCCCTACCAGATGGGAATCCCCCTGATGGCGCACACCAGTCCGATCTACATGGACGTCGAGGACGAGCCTCGGAGCTCGCCCCGCGACGCCGCCTTCTTTCTCAAATGGGTCGAGGAGGCTCTGGTGTGGGCAAGGCAGAAAGCCAAGATTCCAGATCCCCTGCAGCGGCAGGAGGTGATCCGACTCTTCGAGAAGGCCCGGAAGCTCTACAGAGAGATGGCTTCTCAATGACTAGCATCGAAAACACCGGCCAACAGCAGGAAAGCCAAGAATACCTCGAGGAATACGAAGATCTGGAAGTCCACAGGGGGATGTTGCGGGATGCGACCCGGACCCGGGTCTACCAGCAGGCAATCTTCTCCTCCGTCAAGCCGGGAGACGTAGTGCTTGATATGGGTGCGGGGACGGGAGTCCTCAGCATGTTTGCGGCTCAGGCTGGAGCCAAGCGCGTCTATGCGGTGGAACGGACCAACATCGCAGAATTTGCCGCGGAGATGGTGGAACGAAACGGACTGAGCGACCGCATTGAGATTATCCAGAACGATATTGAGAAGGTCAGCCCCCCGGAGAAGGTTGACGTCATCCTCTCGGAGTGGCTCGGTGTCTACGGAGTCAACGAGAACCTCCTGGCTCCCCTCTTGGCGGCCCGAGACCGCTGGCTAAAGCCTGGAGGTAGGATGCTGCCGGATCGGGTCACGGTGTGGCTAGCACCCGTTTCCAACCGGGACCTGGATCAGGACAGAAACTTTTGGCTCAATCAACCCTACGACCTGGATATGAGCCTCATGGGTGAGCATCTTCCGACCTCGATGCAGGACGTTTCTCCCCAGGGGATTCTGGCAGAACCCGCAAAACTGTGGAGCCTTGAGATGGTCGACTTTCCCCTTGAAGAGGCGGCACAACCACTCACAGCGGATCTGACTTTCCGCATCGACCGTGACGCTGTCGTAAACGCGCTCGCCTCCTGGTTCTGGGCTGATTTCGGCGATGGCCTGGTTCTCACCAACGCACCCGACGCAGCGGAGACCCACTGGGGCCAGTTCCTGGCCCCTTTGCGTCATCCCCAAACCGTTGAGGCGGGAAACCTCCTGCAGGTCAAGTTCGCTTCGATTCCGAGTACAACCGGCTACTCCGAAACAGCCTGGTCGGTTCGATTGGGATTGGCGCCCTGGCTCGATCACGATACCCGCGAGGGACACCACCGCCGCCAAACGGGTTTTGAACCCTAGCCCCACTGTGTGGACGGCCTCGTGGACATGTATAATGCGCGAGGTGTGGGTTAAAGTACTCTCGTAAAATCTATTGTTTCAATGGTTTAGAGACTGACCTATTTTCCCAATCTCGCCTTGGTGCCAAATAGGTGCCAAATTATTTGGCCCGGCTCTCTAAATCGGGTGTGCGTGCCAGATGGAGCTCCAGTTCTTCCACTGCCATTTTCTCGTGGTCTTGTGAAAGGTGAGCGTAGCGCTGCGTCATCGCGATACTCGCGTGGCCAAGGAGCTTCGAGATGGTGTAGAGGTCGACCCCTGCCATAGCCAGATGTGACGCGAACGTGTGACGGAGGGTGTGAAACGTCACATGCTTTTCGATCCCCGCCTTTTTGACGGCCGTTTGAAATGAGTTCATCAAGTCACTCCAAGGCTTCCCTTTCGAGGTCGAAGTGAACACGTACTTACTCGCGATGTGATGCGGCACCGACTTGAGCACCCGTTTCAGCGTTGGTCCCATCGGGAACTCCCGCGACTTGCCGCCTTTCGCATCTTGCACGTAGATCAAATCCAGCTTGAAGTCGACGTCCTCCCACTTGAGTCGTAGCAGTCTCGTCTTTCTCAACCCCGTCAGGATCCCAACATGGACAATCTCCCACGCGCATTTCTCATCGCCTGTCGTAGCGAGGCGTCGCAAGGGCCTTCCTGGCGAGGCTTGCGACCGAGGCCTCCGCAGTCGTACTTGTACAGTACGTCGAGGAGGCCGACCGAGCGAAACACAGCCAGGGTGGATGATTGCGGCGACGTAGTAGACCGGCGATGAGAAATGCGGGCTAAGGTATCTCGGGCATGCTTCGACCAACCGCTGGACCTCCTCCTGGCCCAAGAAAACCAGCTTTCGGTTGTCGACCCGAAAGAGCTTCACTTTCTTCGCCGGGTTGCTCCTGAGCCGGTCCCACTCCACTGCCTTGGCGAGAATCGTCTTGAGACACGCCAGTTCACGGTTGACGGTGGACTTGCTGACACTCTACGCTCGAGCTGCTTTGAACTTCTCCACATCCTCAGCCCTGATCTCGCTCAGGAACCTCTCCCCGAAAAACGGGATCAGATTCACTTTGCCTATCTGCCGATCTCGCCACCAGGAGCGTTTGTTTGGTTTCGCGTGGGTCTCCAAGTACTCATCGAAGAAGGACCGGAAGCTGGCCTTCTCGATATGCTTGATGCCTAGCTCCAGCTCCTCGGTGACCTGCTTTAGACGCTCACCAAGCACCTTGTGTGAGCCACGGCCTTGTTTGGGCCCACCTTGGACCGCTTACGCCTTCCGTGGGCGTCGTTGTAATCAATCCACCAATCAGGTGAGTTGGGCTGTTCAGCAGCAACTACAAGACCTATCGATACGACCAACCGGACACCTGGTCCCACTTTACCAAGATTCGATACGGGCGCGATAAGGTTCAACTTGCCGGTACGTACGAGGTAGTGAAGATACTGGCCTACGGAGGCCGGGACGCGCTGTGTGAATGGTACAGAGGTGCGACGAAGTACACACCCGAGGAGTATCTCGAAGCACGGCTGGCCGCGGCTCGCCGCTCTATCGACGAAACCATGGAAGTTCCATTGCGGGGTCGGAGCGCCGCCGAAGGCACCAACGGCGCGATCCGGGGCAAGTACCTGGAGCGTGTTCGCCAGCGGTTCATGAACCCCGATGCCCCCGACTTGCCCCCGGTGGCCGTGGCCTAGAGGCGATGCACTACTACGGAGCGTGGGACGTGATGGGCGATTGGACCACGCGGGCTGTGGAGGTCGAAGACTGGATGGACGTGCCGATCGCCGAGGCCACCGAGACGAGCGAGGAGCGGTGATCCAGTTTCTCGATCGCCCGAATCAGAGAGTTCTTCCCGTTTGCTTCGTCAGTGGCTCGTCAAGCCGCAAGGAGGTTTTGAAACAGCCCCTAAGCAATCGGATCATGTACCATGACACACAGTGAAAGGAGCATTGGCATGATTGGAACTCGAGAACCTGTTCTGTTCACTATGACGTTGTACCTGCTTGCAGGCTGTGCCGCAGTGACCGAGACGAGCATTGAGGATCATCGAGTCGAGGTAAGAATCGACGAGCGGATCAGTATTGTTCCGCCGATCAAAGAAACTCGGGCCATGCTGGGTATGGTTCGCCATCCGGACGGGACGATCTACCTGAATACGCAGAACCAGGGATTATATAAGAGCACCGACAATGGTAAGACATGGACGGCGTCGCCGGTGAATTTTGATCCCAGTGTGCCGACGGGCCAGAGGCTGCACGGCCTGGGCGTCAGCAGCTCGGGAACGTTATATCTGCTCCATCAGCGCCACGGGTCTCAACTGTTCATTTCCACCTCAACAGACGAGGGGCAGACATGGGCAACTGTTCAGATCGACTACGCCAATTTATTGGCGCCCGGCGGGCCGCAGAAACCCTACGCGACCTCCGATAACGACTACAACACCTTTGTCGAGCTCTCTGACGGGACGATGATGACGGCCATAGAGCTGCGCTACGATGCTGGAGGTGACTATTGGGGTAAGTATCAAATGGCGGACCAGTCCATTCCGGGCTTCCATGAGACGATGATACGCACAACCGACGGTGGCAAGACCTGGGGCGATCCTACCAGCGTGCATCAACATGTGGCCGAGACATCCCTGGTCATCGATCCTAAGGACTCAAGCCATATCCTGGCAGTGACCCGAATGCAACGGATGCTCTTGCCGGGTGAGGATCGAGCTGCCGTTACGAGCCTTACCGGTTGGCCAGCCGGCGCTGCTTGGGTTTACAAGAACGGTATGTTGTTGGAGTCAAACGACAGCGGCAATACGTTTCACGAAGCCGCGGGCGGACTGCTCGGTGCTGGTCACACTCGTGGCACAGCGCTGTGGACCGCGAATGACACGGTGGTGGTCGCCCACACGGGCGAGCATACCCCCGGAAGTCCCGATGTGAGAGTGTTGGCCAGGATTAGTCTGGACGGCGGCGACACATGGGTTGATGGTTCGGTTGGCGGCACGTCAGAGTACAATCAATCGACGACGTTCGAACTGGTTCCGCAGCCTCCGGGCCATTCCTACACGACGCCGACGGTTGAGATCTCATCCAGCCACTTTCTGACGACGTATGCGCATCGTGACGGCTCGGGTAATATGGTTATAAGCGGCGTGTTCTGGCACCTGGAACCGGTTTCGGGCAAATGAACTCAGCCGGCAAATATCAACAGGGAGTTTCCTTTGTGGAGGTGGGGAGCCTGCACGGAGGGTGACTCAGCAGATTCTGGGCCCCGTGATGCCCTTAGTCTTCGACCACCACAGCCTTAACGTCGAAGAGGTGGGGCCCTCGCTCCGGGCGTCGGCAACTTGCTGATCGAGAAGTTCTCCGCGACCTGCTTCGGACTGAGAAGCTTCTCTGTTGCTCCGATCCGCATGATTCCTCCTTCTCATAAGTTCAACAGAGGACGGAGGATGTCCTCAAATTTGTGTGCGGACGACACAAGTAACGATTTGATTTGTAAGAGCTTATTGGAAATAAGAGCCCTTTTAGGACAAGTTGGGGACAGAAATCTGTCCTTAACTTGTCCTAAAGACCACGCTCTAACGGCGATAGAGATCGCGCTTCACAACCTGAACTCGGCGTCGGTATGAGTTGGTTCCAGGCTCTAGCTCCTGCCAACGTGGGAACCCTCACTATGCAGGTGGTAGTGGTTTTTTGGTTTTGGGTCAGAGCTAAAGACGAGCAGCCGCATGTCTTGCGTCACATATCGCCAGCCTTATGAGTTGTAGGGTCCACTCACGATTCCCCAGAAAAATGTATTCCTGGTGGGTCCCCTCTATGAGCGCCAGCCCCCAGGGGGTGGGTATGCCCTGGGTCAGACTGCGCCCAGGAGTTCCATGAAGCGGATGTAACAAGCCGGTCCTCTCTAGCCGCTGGTCCAACTCGGCCAGGAAGAAGGCATCGATAATCGGGCTGCCGACCTAAAGTGCTTGTCAGGCTAATAGACGATTCCTTGGTGCCAAATAGGTGCCAACTCTTATTTCTTACTAATATCTTAAATCTCACGTGTGACCCAGGGTCTCATTGTCTAAGTGCAGCAGGCCCAGTCAGTTCCGCCAAATAACTGAAATCATAAGATTTCCAGAAATCGGCCGATTTTGCATGTATAATGCGCGCTGCAACGAACTCATGACACCCCCATCAGGAGAATCTGAATGCCATTACTCAGCGAACAGGCAATATCGCTCAAGAAACGCATCAATGCACGAGAGACGATTATCGGTGTGACGGTGCCGGCAGGCACCCCCAAGGACAGGCTCTCGGCCCTGCGCGATAGCGGCCCCTACGATTACGTCTGGGTAGACGGACAACACTCTCCTATAAGCGAAGAAAGATTGTTGTCTTTCTGCGAACTCGCCGCCGAGCTGGACCTGCCCGTCTTCTTCCGGATCAAACATACCCGCCACACCTACCTGGTCGGGAATATGCTCGACCTTGGCCTTGCCGGAATCGAGGTCCCACAGGTGGAAACCGAGGCAACCGTCGACGAGGGCGTCGCTAATTTTTACTACGCGCCTCAGGGTGTTCGGAGCTGGGGAGGTCGCTTCAGGCTCAATTGGGATCCTAGTGGCGATCACCGAGAGTACCGCCGTTGGTGGGCAGAGACCGGGGTCCTCTGGATGCAGGTCGAGTCCGTCGCCTCCGTGACCGCAGCCCGGCAGCTGGCCAAGTCCGGGGTCGACTGTCTTTCCTTCGGACCCATGGATTTGACGCTGAGTCTCGAGTCTCACCCACATCACCCCTTCAAGACCCGGGACGATTGCATCCAACACACCGTGGAACAGCTCCGCGACACCGGCACCACGGTCTGCTACCGCAATGGCACTCCGGACACGCGGCAAAAATACCTCGACATGGGTGTGACCGTCTTGCTCGAAATGCCCCCTGCTTAGGGTTTGCGCAGAAATAACTTGGTAGAATTGACGCTCAGATTTGCACTAGATTTGGCCGCGAACGATTGAACGAAACCGCAGGCGTAGCAGGGTCTACGTTGAGGATTTCGCGACCGAGGAGCGGCCGAAGATGGTGTGAAGATGAGATGCCAAAATGCCAAGTTATTTCTGCGCGAGCCCTTAGGTTGATGCAGGCCAACAACTTGCTGAAGAAGGAGAACAGCCGTGCCTAGACGATTGCTTTACGCTTTGCTTATCCTGACCACGCCGATCGTGGCTTCCGCCGAAAGCGCCGACCCTCCCTCCGCCTTGAATCTGGGCACCCGGCTGGAGCTCTTCGTGGATGACTTCCTCATCGAGTTTGTGGAAGGACTCGAGCTCAAGCTTCACCACCCGCGTTCTGCCGGCAAGGTCCTAACCTTGGACAAGCCCTGGGAAGGAGCGACCTGCGACTACCAGGTAGTCATCAAGGACCAGGATCGCTATCGAATGTACTATCGCGGCAGCAGCCACAAGGGCTACACCATCCCCTCCTTCCTGAAACCAGGGGAGGTGGTCATGCCGGAGCATCCCCAGTTCGCAGTCTACGTCGAAAGCCGCGACGGGATCAGCTGGACCAGACCGAATCTGGGGATCGTCGAATTCAACGGATCCAAGGAAAACAACATCATTTTGGAGGGTGACGGATCCCACAACCTGGCGCCCTTTCGAGACGATAACCCCGCTGCGAAGTCCTCCCAGCGCTACAAAGCGGTGGGAAGTGGTTCTCGTGATGGGAAGCCGGTACTTTACGGTTTTGTCTCTGCCGACGGCATTCACTTTGACAAAATCCAGGAGGAGCCCATTGTCACCGACGGCAAGTTCGACTCTTTGAACGTGGCCTTTTGGGACTCAGTGCGCAGCAGGTACGTGTCCATCTATCGGGACTTCCGCAACGGCGTTCGAACCATCAAGCACGCTACCTCTTCCGATTTCCTGAACTGGACGCCAGGAGAGTGGGGGGAGTTCGGCGAGGCCGAGTCGGACCATCTCTACACCAACGGATCCACACCCTATTTTCGCGCCCCTCACATCTATGTGGCCTTCCCTCGCCGTTTTCTGCCCTGGAAGACCCTCAACAAGGAGTCTCCCTGGCCGGGAATTGCCGATACGGTGTTCATGACCAGTCGTGACGGGGTCCATTGGGACCGGCGCTTCATGGAGTCCTTCATCCGACCCGGACGCCAGCGAAGAGCCTGGATGCACCGAACCAATCTGGCCTCCTGGGGCGTGGTCCCGACGTCGGAGGAAGAAATCTCTATTTACGTTCTCCGCGAGCGAGATTTTCCTTCTGTCCACTTCGAGCGTATGGTGCTCCGGACCGATGGATTCGTCTCGCTTCACGCCGACTATGAGGGCGGCGAGATGATAAGCAAGGTACTCACCTTCGACAAGGGAGGCCTCATCCTGAACTACTCCACGTCCGCCGCAGGAAGCATCCGAGTCGAGATTCAAGACATCCACGGACATCCCATACCCGGATTCTCCCTCACGGATTCCCCGCTTATTTTCGGCGACCAGATTGCGGGATCGGTCGAGTGGCCACGTCCTAGCGGACAAACCGACCGGGAGCCCTTGAAACACCTGGCAGGCAAGCCGGTAAGGCTCCGCTTCGTCATGAAGGATGCGGATCTGTATTCGATCCGATTCCAGTGACCTCGACCCCGCTGCATTTGATGGCTCGCCAGCCGGTTGCCATCTCCAGCTTGGGAGGCTGATGTGGGCACTTGTCGACTCTTTCTAACGGCCCTGACACTGGTCCTCGGCTGCTCACTTCCAGCCGTCGGGGAATCCATCCGGCTGGACCGCAATAATCTACTTCAGTACCACGACGGTAGCGGACAGGTCCGGCCGGTCAAGACCGCGCAAGATTGGGAAAAGCGGCGACTGGAGATCCTGGAGGGGATGCAGGATGTCATGGGAAGGCTCCCGGGCGACGAACGACGAGTCCCTCTCCAAACAGAAGTCGAGGAAAGTGTGGACGCGGGCAGCTACGTCCGTCGCCTGATTACGTATCAATCGGATCCTGGTTGCCGTACTCCCGCCTACCTTTGTATTCCCAAGGAGGTGTTATCCGGCAAGCGCAGGGGCCAGGCTGTGTTATGCCCGCACCCCACGGACAGGAAGGTGGGACACAAAGTGGTCGTGGGTCTCGGTGGTAAAGCCGGCCGTGGTTACGCCTCCGAATTGGCGGAGCGAGGTTACGTTACTCTGTCGCCAGCCTACCCCCACCTGGCCAACTACTGGCCGAATCTGGGCGAACTCGGCTACCTGAGTGGGACCATGAAGGCTATCTGGGACAACTCTCGTGGCCTCGATTTTCTCGCTTCCCTGCCCTACGTGGACGATTCACGAGGCTTCGCTGCCATTGGGCACTCCCTGGGCGGGCACAATGCAGTCTATACAGCGGTCTTCGACCAGCGGATCACGGTCCTGGCGAGCAGCTGTGGATTTGATTCCTATCTGGACTACAAGGGTGGCAAGAAAGACAACTGGTATTTCGGCAAGGGGTGGTGCCAGATCCGATATATGCCCCGTATGGCCGATTATCGCGGGGAACTGGAGAAGATCCCGTTCGACTTCCAGGAGCTCCTGGGAGCCCTGGCCCCCCGTCCCTTTTTCGTCAACGCCCCGCTGGGCGACGGCAACTTTCAGTGGAAAAGCGTCGACGCCTGTGCCGCCGCCCGACCGGTCTACAAGCTTCTGGGTGGAGAGACCAACCTGATCGTCAAACACCCCGACTGCGGCCATGACTTCCCCAGGCAAATGCGTGAACAGGCCTATAGGGTCATCGACTCAGTCTTGCGACCAGAATCCAACTGACTACAGCGATGCTTCACGGCTTGAAGGTTATCTTGCAGACGTAGCTTTGGCCTCCAGGCCGAAGTCTTCTCTTTCGAGCCTTTGGTTCGACGAACGGCGGCCTGGAGACCACCGCTAACGCCGTCCCTGTCTATGGAAGCGCCAGGACAGCAACAGTGCCGCCGTCGAGAGCCCCAGGACCAGGCCCCACCAGAGTCCGGTACCCCTCCAGCCAAACTGGAAAGCCAAAAGATACCCGCTGCTCAGACCCACGATCCAGTAGGCAACGAGGGCCACAATCATGGGAGTCCGGGTGTCCTTCAAGCCTCGCAGAGCTCCTGCGGCGGTTGCCTGCAGACCGTCGAACACCTGAAAGACAGCCGCTAAGGCTAGAAAACCAACGGTATGGAGGACGACTTCGCTGTTGGCAGCACTATCGACGTCCAAGAATAGTGAGACGATGGGCCTGGGAAAGAGCCAGAAGCAGAGAGCAGCTACCACCATGAAGCTGGGCCCGAGACCCATTCCGACGTAGCCTGCCCGCCTCGCTCCCTCCAGATCTTTTCGACCAATTGCCTGCCCCACGCGAACCGACACGGCCAGAGAAAGTCCCAGTGGGACCATATAGGTGTAACCAGCGCACTGTAGGGCAATTTGATGGGCAGCCAGTACTGTCTTCCCAAACAGTCCCATCAAGAACGCCGTAGCGGAGAACAGGCCGACTTCGAACCCCAACATCGCGCCAATCGGCCATCCGATTCGGAGAACGTCCGAAAAATGACGCCAATCCAGCCTGAACAGGCGAGACAAGACCCGATAGGGCTTGAGTTCATCGCTCTTGAGGACGAAAAACACTATGGCCAGGAACATAGTCCAATAGACCAGGGTGCTTGCCCATCCGCAGCCAACCAGTCCCAGCGCCGGAAACCCGAGCTTGCCATACATCAAAATGTAGTTGCCGCCTACATTCACCAGCAAACCTGCCACTGTAATGATCAAGACCGCGCGCGGCCGTGAGATCCCCTCAAAGAAACAACGTAGAACACCAAACCACAGGTGAGGTACTACTCCCCAAGCGATGGCACGCAGATAGCCCTCGGCCAGTACGATCGTTTCCTCCTCCTGCCCTCCCCAACGCAAGAGCCAGGAACCGTGCCACGCTGCCAGAGAAGCTGCGACTGCCAGCAGCGTCCCCAGCCATAGTCCGTGGCGAACGGCACTCCTGATGGCCTCCCGATCGCCTCCCCCATAGCCCTGTGCGACCATGGGACCGACTGCCATCAGGATTCCCAGACCGACGACCACAACAGGAAAAAACACCGCACCGCCCAGGGCAACGCCGGCCAGCTGACGTGTGCCCAGCCAGCCCACCATGACGGTGTCTACGAAGGTCATAGACACCTGGGCGAGCTGGGCCAGGATCATGGGACCGGCCAACTTCAGGGTCTGTCGAATTTCTGTTTTAATCATTTCTATGGCAAGCGCTCTTCATGCCTTGCCCTGACTTCATCTATTCGCTTACATCAGGCCTCCCGACGGACGTTGCCGGCCAGAAAAAGGTGAGATTATTGGCACGAGAGGGCACGGGCAAAGACGAGGGCACGGGCAAGTGCTGGGCGCTACACAGGGACGCTATTGAAAGCGCAATGAGTAGAGATCGGCATCCTTCATGACGAAGCGCAGGCGAATGGTCTCACCTGCCAGAGGGCCCACTTCATTGCCCCTCTTCCAGGACACGACCCGGCTGATCTCATCTCCGATGATCTCCGGGCACTCTTCCAATGAAAAACCCGAAATCGGCTGTCCCTTTCCGTCCTGGATCTCAACCCTGAGCCCGCCGGCCGCCGAGGTGGAGTAGTTGATCTCCAACTGACTTCCTCTGAATTTCAAGGGCTTCGTGATCATCTGACCGCCGGCATAGGGAGCGTTTAACGATGCGAATCCATCGAGTCTCAGTGTCATCCGCTGGATGTGCCAGGAGGGATGCCCGTAGTGGCGGCCCACGTAAATGGACATCTCAGCAGGTCCGGTACGGACGACACCCTGGAGCGGATAGTTGGTTCGCGAAACCCAGTTCAGTGTATCCGGACCGGGCCGTACGAAAACGTCCATGAAGGTTCTGTCGTAGAGAGTGCCTCCGCGGGAGGTCATGAAAGCGGCATCGGAGCAATCTCTCAACTGCCAATCTGGATCGGGAAAGGTAGGATCCGCCACGATTCCAGCCTCTCGGGCCGCGGCAAGGGGCAGAGCCGATCGTCCCTTCATGAAGCGGGGAGGTGTGGCTACATAGATATGCGGCGCTCGGAAATAGGGCACCGTTTGGTGCTCGTAGAGATGCTCGGGGGGCACAATCCCTCCGGTCGTGTACTCCATCGGGACGGGGTCGGTCCAGGTCAGGAGATCCTCTGACGTACTTCGCGCCACCGATCGCTTTCCGGTCCCGTCGTTGGCGGTCATGAAGCGGAAATAGAGGAGGTACTTACCTTCTGTCTGGGACCAGAAGATGGACTGGATTCCATCGAAGCCATTGGGCAGCGTCGTGATTAAGACCGGCTCTTCTTCTACCTTCTTGAAAGTGACTCCATCAGTGGAGTCGTAAAGAAACAGGTCCACATACATCTTGCCATCGAGAGGATGTTCGTTCTTCCAGCTGTCTCGCTTGCGATAATGCGAGCTGGTTGCCTTGATGCGCCGGCCAGATGGCACGCCAGGGCGGCTATCGACGAATGGTACCAGCCGGCCGTCCATTACCACGTTGTTTTCCCGGCTCCCATCCACCTTGACTAGCCCCAGGTTAGGCTTTTCCCAGTGGATTCCATCCTGGCTCTGGGCATAGCTGACGGAGCGAATGAACCGCTTTTCTCCTCCGATGATCTTCCGGGCGAGGTAGTAGAGATGGTACAACCCACCTTCCTTGAAGAGCTTATAACCGTAGTTGAACTTGCTCTCCCAGGGACGGTCGATCTTGATGGCGACACCCGCAGGCACCGGCTCGTGAAGCTTGAGATCGACTCCCTCCAATCGGTCTATCAGGAAACGATCCACAAACAGCTCCCGTCTGGACCCGATTTCCTTTGGCTCCTCCTCAGCCCAGCCCGCCTGCGACGAGCTCGAGAGTAGAAGGACCGCTATTAGGACCACCGACCCACTTCTGCCGACCTTCATATCATTCTCCTCCTCGGCCCTTACCGATTAGCGCCCTAACCTATATCACCGCTGTTGTCCTACTGCCAGGTCCTCGACCCCATCCCACCTCGTTTTCGACCAAAGGCCAAGATTGTGGATCGGTCCTTCCAGGGCAGCTATAATCACGGCGTCCCTATTGGCTAACGCCATCTAATCTAAAGTAGTTTATTAGACTATTCAGCTTAAACTACTATCAAAGAGATGGAAATGTTGACTTTAGATGCTCCCCTTTCCAAAGTCGGTATCCTCACTGTCCTGGTGATGTGGAGCCTATCTTTCCAAGCCAGCGCGGAGATCATATCCGTATCGACCCCCTTTGTTGCTCCTGAAGGGCAGTATGTCACCCAGAAGGACCGTTACTACAGATTTCGCATCCCGGGCTTGATCGTGGCACCTGACGGATCGGTCCTGGCTTTTGCTGAAGCTCGCCGCGGGGATGGCAGCGATCCAAGGACCGATGAGAACGCACCCATCGACATGACCATGCGGCGAAGCACCGACCAGGGTCGTACCTGGGAGCCCCTGGTGGTGATCGATTCAGGATTTCGCCCCAATGGTGACCTGGTCGATTTCGGGGATCCCACACCGGTAGTGGATGTGACCACAAAGACGGTCTTCTTGTTCTATGGACAGTGGCCAGACATTGGTCCGCAGGTCGTCAAGCAGGGCCAGAGTTCAGACCCTGCTGACGGGAATCAGGTCGTCTGGGTACGTTCCAGTTCCGATAACGGCAAGACCTGGTCGGAACCCAAACAGATCCTCTATCCGGACGAGCCCGACGAAACCCCCGACGGACTCTACTGGCGACAAGCCGAACCGGGTCCAGGAAACGGGATCCAGCTCAAGTGGCAGGATGGTGTCGATTGGCGCCAGGGACGACTGGTAGTTCCTGCCAAGCGCTCCGGCTCCAGCACCCGAGAGGGTCCGTCCACTGTCGCGCCCTTCGTCTACTTTTCGGACGACCACGGAATCACCTGGGAGGTTGGCGCGGCCACGGCTGGGCCTGAGGCCAACGAGGATGAAGTCGTCGAGTTGGCCGACGGGAGGCTGCTGTTGGACGGACGTCAGAACGATGGCAATTTTCGGCGCCGCCACCTCAGTAGGGATGGCGGACTCACCTGGTCGGTTGACCGGCCGGACAACCTGTCTCTGACGCCAGTAGATGGCTCCTTGATCCGATACTCTGCCACGCGCTCCGGTCATGACAGAGATCGGATCCTTTTCTCCGCAGCGCGGGGAAAAGGTGGCCTCAATCGCAACAATATCACCGTCTGGACCAGCTACGACGAAGGACGAAACTTCATCAATCCCGTCCAATTGAATAGTGGATTCGCCGCCTACTCGGTGCTCGCGCGTCTAGCGGACGGGACCATCGGACTCCTGGTAGAGACGGCTAGCGGCAAGGCTGAAAGATATGGCGAGATCACGTTCTACCGCTTCGACCTTGCTGAACTGGAGTCGAGGTAATCGTTGGGAAAATGCCTTCAAAGCTTGTCTCCTGCGCAAGGATCATGATTCCCTACGGTGAAATCCGAACCCTCTCGCTGGACGTCGGCAACACGCTTATTTCCATTGACTTTCCCCGCATCTCCTCGGAATTGCAGGCACGAGGCTTCGAAGTAAGTCCCAAGGATCTAAGGCGAGCCGAGGCGGCTTCCCGCCCCACGTTTTCCAGCCGGATGGGTAAGACATCGGGCAGGGTTGACTACTCCTTCGGGAGCTATTTGGAAACAGTCCTGTCACACGCGAACTTTTCACAGTGTCCGGAAGAGGAGGAGATCGTTTCCCTGGCGGCCGATCTGGCCGAGGCATTGGAAACCGAGGGCAAGGCGAATCGAATCTGGCGCTGGGTACTGCCGGGTGTTCCGGAAGCACTGGAGAGCTTTCGCTCACTAGGCCTGAAGCTGGTGGCTCTGAGCAACTCCGACGGTACCGCCGAGCTCAGCCTCAAAGAGGCCGGCTTGAGAAACTACTTTTCCACCGTGATTGACTCAGCAATCGTTGGCTATGAAAAACCGCACCCGCGGATCTTCGAACACGCCCTCTCTGCTTCGGGCGCGCGAAAGGAGAGCACCCTCCACGTGGGTGATCTTTACCACCCCGACGTAGAGGGAGCCCGCAATGCCGGCCTCCACGCACTGCTCTTGGATCCCTTTGGAGACTGGGAACTGGAGAACTGTGAGTCTCTTCCAGATCTTTCGGCGCTGGCAGTGATGCTCCGGGAGGCCCAAGATGCGTAGCCATCTGGCGTACAATCAGGTATCAATTCCCTCCTTTATGTACGGGACCGCGTGGAAAAAGGAATCCACGACTCAACTCGTTCTACTAGCGGTGTCCGCTGGCTTCACGGCAATCGACACGGCCAATCAAATTATCCACTACCACGAGGCCCTCGTGGGTGAAGCCCTACTGGACCTTGGGCGCAAAGGGATCAAACGGGAAGCCCTTTTTCTCCAGACCAAATTCACCCCTGCCGGCGGGCAGGATCATCGGACCCCGTATGATGCTTCTGCAGAGATCACGACTCAGGTGCATCAGTCTTTCGAGAGCTCGCTGGAGCACCTCCATACCGACTACATTGATTCATATGTGCTGCATGGACCGTATTCACGGGTGGGCCTCGGGGAAGCCGATTGGGAGGTCTGGTCCGCAATCGAAAAGATCTACGAGTCCGGTAGAGCCAAGATGATCGGCATAAGCAACGTCAATCCTGAACAGCTCGCGCTGCTGTGTGAACAAGCGACGATAAAACCCATGGTCGTACAGAACCGCTGCTTCGCCGTTTTGGAATGGGATCAAGAGGTCAGAGAGATTTGCCAGGCCAACGGAATCATCTATCAGGGGTTTTCACTATTGACGGCGAATCGAGGTGTCCTGGGAGATCCTGAAGTGCAGCAGATTGCCAGTCGTCTAGATTCAAGTCCTGCTCAAGTCATCTTTCGGTTCGCCATGGAGGTGGGAATGCTTCCTTTGACCGGAACGACCAAGGAGCAGCATATGAAGGACGATCTACAAGCGGAGAATCTCGAGCTCACCCTTGATCAAACCCGCCGTATCCTGCGGATGGCCGTGTAGAGGGCAGCCCTGTGGGAAAGCATCGGAGACCGGTCGCCTTGTGGCGGCTCGAGCCACTTGCACCGCAGGACATCCCCGATTTCCGGCCACTGACCCTACCGTCTATCGTCTGAAGACCTGGGAGTATTAATGCCATGACCGTCAGAAAATTTTTGGACTACTTGATCGCTGCCATATCGGGCTGGACGGTAGTTCAGGCGGGCAAGTTCCTGGCCGAAAAGGATTTCTGGTTTGTCGAGATTGCCCCTCCGATCGTCGCCGTGGCGACCTTCTTCCTACTGCATCGGCTCGAGAGTCTTTTGGTTCAAAACAATCATTTGATGCGACAATGGATTATCGCAGTGGCCAGATTCGAGGGTCGGTGGATCGGCTACTCGAGACGGCATGGCCGGAACCACTATGGCATCTTCCACCTGAGGTACGACAAGGAAAAAGGGCAGCATTTCGTTGACGGGAATTCCTTTATCGATTCGGGGGAGCTTGTCGCGAGCTGGCACAGTTAGGGCGTAAATTTCGATAAACACACGCTCCAGCTTGACTACAAATTCTCTGGGGAGAGTAGATCGAAGGCGCTATCCAGAGGTAAGAATAAAACATTCTCGATCCAAGGGTGGTCCTTTTTTGAGTTCTTTCGATCCGATCTTCGTCAAGGGGCTGGGTACTTCATCAACTTTCACCCCAAACCGAAAAGACGCCAAGTCAGACTCGAACGCCTCACGGACAAAGTGATTGCTGAGCTTCGGAAAAAAAGCTTTCCAAAGGACAGCAAGATTCAAGTAGAGCTCGGCGCTGGCTCCAGCAGTCAACGAGGAACTTGAGATGAAACGCCGAACCTTTGCCAAGCTGTTGGGATTGGGAACGGGCCCCTTCGGCCTCTGGCAATCCGCTGAAGGCACGCAGGAAACTGGAGCGGGACCGAGGACACCTCCTCCTCTGCCACCCACCCTCTGCCCCCGGCTTCGGAGTTCTCAGGTTCAGTCTAGGGTGTATTCCGGCTCGGAATGCTCTGGCCGACATTGACTTGACAGCTCCGTCGCTTGCACCTCAGGCTTCCCAGCATGAGCGACGAACGAACATCCTCTCCCATGGTGGTCGATCTCAAGGGACGGACGGCCGTCGTAACTGGAGGTGGCACCGGCATCGGCCGATCCGTCTCCTTGGCTCTTGCACGCTGTGGTGCGTCGTTGGTGATCAACTACAGCCAGAGCCAGACCGAGGCCGAGCAGACCGCTCAGACGATCCAGCAAAACGGGGGTTGGGCCGTGACGGTGCGAGCAGATGTGAGGAAGGAGGAACAGGTAGCCGCCCTGATGGAGGCTGCGGTAGACACTTTCGGTGGCCTGGAGATCGTGGTGGCCAACGCTGGGGCACCCGGAAAGGCCCATCTCACCAGCGATCTTACCGAGGAGCAGTGGGAGGGGGACTTGAGCATCAACTGCAGAAGCGCCTTCTTCTGCGTGAAGCACGCTATGTCCCACCTTCCCGACGGGCGGGGACGCATCATCCTCACCGGTTCCATGAGTGCCCGCACCGGGGCCACGCCAGGTGCCCTCACCTACGTCGCGTCCAAGGCCGCACTTGAGGGCATGACCCGAAATTGGGCTCAGGAATTCGGGCCACGAGGTATCACCGTCAACACCATCTCCCCTGGAATCATTCACACCCGCATCCACGACCGGGGAACTTCGCCTGAGCGGTATCAGCACCTGATCGGGCGCATTCCGCTGGGACGGGACGGCCAGCCTGAGGATTGTGTCGGCACCTATCTGCTGTTGGCAAGCGATGAAGGCAGCTTCATCACCGGCCAGGTGATCGAGGTGGGTGGTGGAATGCTGGCATCGTGAGATCAGAGCCTTTTAACGTCTTCAGGAATTCTCTACACTTGGCCATGTGCGTTAGCCTCTCCGCAGATTCTGCCCTACCCTAGCGGCTGCCTCTTCAGTGGCGGTGGTCTCCAGGCCGCCGTAGGCGTAATTCATCAGAGGCGGCTCCGGAGATCCCGAATCGCGCGCAGCATGAGGTTGATCCCCTCCAGAGTCTTGGGTTGCGCCCCCTTCCGGGCCTGGAGAGAGCGTTTCTCGATCTGGTCCAGCTGCACACTGTTTTCCCCGGACAGGGAGATTTCTCCCAGGTACTGCCACCGCCCCCCTTTCGAGGGGACTCCCCAGGCCCGTCGCGAGGAGATTCTGAGGATTTCGCGCAAGGCAACAAGGTCGTCGCCCAGATGTGGAGGAGTACTGAGCCCAAAGAAGCGCTGCTGGATCCGACTACGGACTTCTTGGTTGGTCAGCGCTGGGTTCCAGGTAAGTTCGCGATGGACGAAATGATTGAGATTGTAGGGCAGCAGATCCGTCGGCAAGGGGATCTTGCTGTAGAAAGCACCCGCGAAGAAACCGGGGGAGAAGCTGGAGATGCAGCCGTACCATCCCTCTCTGCCTGCTCTTTGAATATCGGAGATCATCTGATCCAGCGGCTTTCGGTCATGGTATTTCCAGATCATGACGCGGTCGGAAAAGTGGGGAGCCGGAAGGCGCTTGCCTCCAGGAGCCGGAAACTCCCAACTGTTCCGGGCCTCCATCCACTCAAACCGAGGATCCTTCATCTGGCGGATTCTTTCGTAGTACGCCGGATCCTCCTGGTGAGGTGTGTAGCCGATGGTATAGGCGAGCCTGGTCCGAGGATGGTCCGTCCAGATCCTGTCCATGATCTCCTCTACCAGGTTGAGCTGGTATTGGCCAAACATACGGCTCCCAGCATCATCAACTGGCACCCGGCAACGCTCGCAGGCACATTTCCCCAGTTCGTCGGCAGACTCGATGAAAAGGCCGTCCGCCTCGGGCAGCGCGTCGAACATCTCCTGATAATAGGAAATCAGGGCCTGACGCGACTCGGGATGGGAAGGACACAGAGACCAGGTACCTCGGTTGAAGTCCTGGCCCTCGGCCTGCTGGACACCCTGCTTCATCGTATCGGCGCGAAGATGGGTCAGAAACCGGGTGCCCGCCCAGCTCCCCAGGGCACCACCCAGATAGATCTTCAAGCCGAGGTCATGCGCACTGTGTATCACCTTGCGTAGATCTTCTACCGTTCCAAGTCGGCTGTCCTCGGTAGAATCATAACCACCGTTGTCGACCTTGTAGCTTTGGGGGAACTTCCTGCTCGGAAAATGCCCAGAAGCCCAGAAGTAGATCCTGTCAATCCCATCCCGGACGAAGCTCTCGAAGACCTTTTGATAGTCCTCGGGAGCGTATTCATCCTCGTTGCCCCAGATAGTCAAGAGATAGACGGGCCTGCCCAGCATTCGCGGCTCCCGTACCGTGGTCTGTCCACGAAGGCGCAGATCCTCGGAATCTCCTTCTATCAGGAAGTCTCGCAGGTACCGGGCCCCATTGTAGACACCGCGCTCACTGCTACTCACCACCAGCAGCCGCGCCGGCTTCCCGCTTTGAGGGACCAGGATAAAGCCTTGCTCGTCCAGAGAATGTAGCCGCTCGACAGCCTGACGGTCCTCGCCCAGGCTCAGTCCCGATCTTCTAAGCGATTCCAGAGTCGTCAGGACAATGGAGGGCCCTCCGGGGAACACCGCAGACGGCGTCTTCTGCCACGAAACAGGAAGATCTACTCCTGTCCAGCGTCGTACTGTCTTGGGGATGGTCTCTGCCGCAAGCGTCAACAGACGCGAGCACTGGCCATCTTGAAGGATCACGACTGAGGCCGCGTACTCCCGGCCACTCAGCCGCAATGCCGTTGGGATTGACCTCGATTACAAAGTTGGGAAGTAGCGTAACTTCTTTTCTGTAAATTCTGGTCAGGCCTGGGTCGGAAAGACAGAGGTCTGGGACAGGATTCTCCAAAAACAGAAACGTCTATCTGGCAAGGAGAATCAAATGAACCCAGACCTGGAAAAGAGAGTACCACGGGAGATCCTGGCGGAGTTGATCGAGGAAGGAACAGAAGCCTTTCGAGGAATCCTGGAGAAGCTGTTCAACGTGGCCATGCAGTTGGAAAGAAGCGAGTTTCTGGGAGCGGAAGCGTACGAGAGAACAGCCAGTCGGCGAGGCTATCGAAACGGATTCAAAGGCAAGCGGATTCAGACTCGAGTGGGAGAGCTGCACTTGGAGATTCCACAGGTGCGTGGGTTGAGGTTTTATCCCAAGTCGCTGGAGAGGGGTTGCCGTTCGGAGAAGGCCCTGAAGCTGGCCATTGCCGAGATGTATGTGATGGGAGTCTCGACGAGGAAAGTCACCGAGATCACGGAGCAGCTGTGTGGGTTGGAGATCTCGGCCACCCAGGTCTCGAGAGTGGCCGGGATGCTGGACGAAGAGCTGGAAGAGTTTTGAAGCCGGGAGCTGGGAGAGTATCCGATCGTGTATCTGGATGCCCACTACGAGAAGGTTCGAAGAGGCGGCAGGGTGCAGGACGTGGCCATCCTGAAAGCCATAGGAGTCAATCGTTTCGGAACGCGGGAGGTGTTGGGTCTGAGCACCAGGATCAGTGAAGCGGAGGTGCATTGGCGAGGGTTTCTGGGAGATCTGCACAAGCGTGGACTGAGAGGGGTCGAGCTGTTTGTCAGTGACGATCACGAAGGACTGAAGGCGGCCAGGCGGGCAGTTTATCCGTCGGTGCCCTGGAACCGTTGTCAGTTTCACCTGAGTAAAAACGCCCAACAATATGCTCGCCGCAAAGAGGACAAGCCCCGCATCGCCCAGGCCATGCGGGACATTTTCGATGCCCCGTCTCGAGAAGATGCCGAGGAGCTCAAGGGTAAAGTCGTCAAGAAGTTCGAAAAGATTGCACCGGAGTTCGTGAGCTGGCTGGAAGAGAACGTGGATGAAGGGCTGACAGTGTTTGATTTTCCGAGGAGCTGGTGGCGAAGGATCCGAACCATCAACGGACTGGAGAGACTGCACCGGGAGATCCGGAGACGAACCCGGGTGGTGGGAATCTTTCCCCACGAAGCGTCGGCGCTGCGGCTCATCTCGGCTGTGCTTGCAGAGATACACGAGGAGTGGTTAACCGGCCGGCAATACCTGAACCTGGCCGGCTGGAAAACACAAGTGGAGCAATTCTTCCCTACAGGCCCTAAAGAAAATTACAGAAAAACGGTTGCTTAACCAGTTGGGAACCGTCGGCGGCAGGACTAGGCTGAAACTTCATCGGCGAGGAGATCATGCAAGTGTCGCCAACTGACAGAATCGTGACCGTGAGGGAGTAGGGTCTGGTGCTTCAACTTATTGGTAGATAAGTAGTTAAGATTGATTGAAATACCTGTTGTGAACGGGTTTCGATCTTAGACGACGGGTCTAGAGTCAGCCGTTCGGACCTGCTCTCTCACGGTCCAGACTTGATATTGCGCTTCGCAACCCGAGAACCTAGAATTCCCTGAAGCCGGAGATCAGGCTAAACCGTTTCGCTGAGGCATCCGGCAAGCCATCTCCGTACGACATGAGTGTATCAGTCTTATGCGAAGCTTAATCCTGCTCACCCTCGCAGTGCCTGGAAACCGAGCCTGGAAACCGTGGGATTGACGAACTCCGAACCTATTGGCGGTATCCTGTCCTACTTCTTCAAGGCAGTATTGGTAATCTTCGCGCTTGGTGGGCTCGTCTCGGCGGCCCCTGAGACGGTACCCGACTGGCCCAACCTTCTCTTCATTCTTACCGATCAACAACGAGCGGACACCCTGGGCGCCTACGGCAACGAGCAGATAAAGACACCCCATCTGGACGCCCTAGCCGGCAAGGGCTTCCTCTTCGAGGCCTTCTACGTGGCCAACCCTATGTGCTCTCCCTCTCGGGCAACACTGTTGACAGGGTTGTACTCTCACACACACGGAGTGACGGACAACAATGTCCCTCTGAGTCCCGACGTCCCCATCTTGATCGATATGCTGGAACAGGGAGACTACGTGGCAGGCTACTATGGCAAGTGGCATCTAGGTAACGAGATCTTTCGCCAGCGAGGCTTTACCCACTTCGAGAGTACTGAGATCTACCAGAAGAGCTGGTCCCAAGCCCAGGACCACAACCATCGCTCGGGGTACGACCGTTTCCTGTCGGAGCGAGGAGTGAAGTCAGATGGACCTTACGGACACTCCCGCGACTTGGCCAACCGGCTTCCCAAGGAACTCAGCAAGCCGGCCTATCTCGCCAGGATGGGAATCGAATTCATCGAGCGCTATCGTGACCGACCCTTTGTCCTCTACTTGAGCTTCCTGGAGCCTCACGCCTTCGCCGACCATTCGAAGCCACCCTTCGACAATGTCAACGATGAGCTCTACGATCCAGCCGAGATGGAAATACCAGAGACGTTTTTCGAACCGATGAACCCGACCGTCTCATACCCCAAACGGGAAGCCCGAGTCTCGCTGACACGGGGAGAATTCCCGGTTGCCTATCCCCAGACGGTCGAAGAGTATCGGCAAGCCAAGGCCCGCTACTGGGGACTGGTGACGCTGGTCGATGAAATGGTGGGCGTGGTCCTCCGACGTTTGCGGGAACTGGGGCTGGAAGAGAATACGATCGTCGTTTTCACCTCCGAGCACGGCGAGATGATGGGAGATCATCGTCTGATGTCGAAAGAGTTCACCTACGAGGAATCTATTCGTGTCCCCATGCTGTTGAAGGTTCCGGGAGTCAGAGGAGGTCGAAGAATTGCGAAGCCGGTAGGTCAGGTGGATCTTCTGCCCACCCTGCTCGAGCTCATGAAGCAGCCGATTCCGTCCCATTTGCAGGGACGAAGTCTGGCGTCTCACCTGCTTCAGGGTCTGGAAGTGCCGAGTAGAGACGTCGTCGTCATCAGCTCCATCAGCGGTTTCGCCCAGAGTTGGAACCGAAATCACGTAGCTCAACTACGCACCCTGATCACGCCAGCAGGCTGGAAGCTGACTCTGAACGACGTGGGAGGCGGAGAACTCTACTCGCTCCGCCACGATCGTAACGAACGGCGCAACCTCTTCTTCCACCCGGAGCAACGGAAGCGGGTGCAACAGCTAAGCGCCCGGATCCGGGGGTGGCAAAGATCCACCGGGGATGACGCGGTTCTGGACTTGAACCAATCCTGGCCGGTTTCTCGCCAGAACCAGTCCCCGAATTAGCCGCTAATCTGAGGCCCGCGAAGGACAAAAAATGCATTTCAAAGAATTCGATATCTCCAAGCTTCCTCCGGGCAAGAAGTCAACCGGCTGGCTCGAGGTCGCATCTCGTGCTGACGGCGGCAGCTGGCGCTTGCCCCTGCTCTATGTAAAGGGGACTGCGAAGGGTCCAACGCTGGTCGTCATCGCTGCCGTCCATGGCAACGAATATGAAGGTGTTGAGGCGGTTCCCCGGATTTTCAACCAGGTGGACCCCGGTGCTCTGAAGGGAACCCTGGTGATGATCGCCGTTTGCAACATGCCTGCCTACGAAGCCGGGATTCGTTCCAGCCCGATCGATGGCCTCAACCTCGCACGCGTATTTCCGGGCGATCCCGAGGGTACTATTACCCAGAGGATTGCCTACTGGCTCACCCACAGACTCATCCGAGCGGCGGACTGCTTCATCGACTTCCATAGTGGAAACGAGGACTCCGACATTCCGACGCTGGTCGGCTATCTGCACGGTGAGGATGCCCTGGGTCGACAGGCTCAGGCCGCGGCCAGGGCATTCGGCGCGCCGGTACTTTGGGGGCACCCGCCACCGGTACCCCCGGGTCGGAGCGTCAGCGTCGCCAATGGTTTCGGCATTCCCTGGCTCTACACCGAAACGCCGGGTGGTGGGCGCTCGACGCCGCAGGATGTCACCTGCTACGTCGACGGTGCCGTAAATGTCATGAAGCACCTCGACATGTTACCGGGTGAGCCCCAACCTCGCCCAGTGACCCACCACCTGATAGGAGATGGAAACTTGGATGTGATCATCTCGGCGCCGGCAGCAGGTTTCTTCAAGTCCGAGGTCGACTTGCTGGAAGAGGTTCGGGCCGGTCAACGTCTGGGAACCATCCGGGATTTCTTCGGGCAAACGAAGGCTGAAGTCGTGACCCAGCGGAACGGTAGGGTAATCCTTCTGCGGAAGCGACCCCGAGTCGAGGTTGGGGCGGGGTTAGCTCAGGTGACTGGGACCCTCTAAGACTCTTGGCAGCAGGGATTTTTCATCGCTTTATTAGACTTGCCACCAAAAAAATAACAATAAGAACGAAGCAGATCAAAACCGCCTGCACAGCCAACGCCCTCACCGCACCATACATGCTTATTCCCGTGACGACGCCAAGCAGGAACGCGATCAAGGCGACGAATATAACCTTCGACATCGATACCATGGTGACCCCAGTCTAAACTTTTCCATCTCCGACACGCAGTACTTGGTCATCAGGAAACAGCTCTTGAGATTGACGTCCCATGCCTTTAGCACCCCCGGTAACGATTACGGGCTGGAGCCAGACCAGGAGCCGGCGCAGCAGGAATGATCGCAGCGAGAAGCGGGAGAGTCCTTACCCCGCATTTCTCATCGCCGGTCTACTACGTCGCCGCAATCATCCGCCCTGGCTGCGTTTCGCTCGGTCGGCCTCCTCGACGTACTGTACAAGTACGACTGCGGAGGCCTCGGTCGCAAGCCTTGCCAGGACGGCCCTTGCGACGCCTCGCTACGACAGGCGATGAGAAATGCGGGCTACCGATTCTACCGTTTCGAAGGTGATCGTTTCTCGCCAACAGACGCCAGGCACGGGAGCGGATCTACCAGCGAACTTCGTGGCTATCCTTGGGGTAGTTCGGATCCCACTGGTATAGGAGGTCGTGCCGCGGTTTGGCTCGGCTCACATTTTCAGCAAGGGCTGCTTTCTTGTCTGGGTCGATCTCAACACCCAGACCAGGAGCCTTCGGCAAGGCCATCTTTCCCTCTCGGAACTCTAGCTTATCTCCCCGAATGATGTCTTGGGTGGTCCAGGGATAGTGGCTGTCCACGTCATAAGTGATATGCGAAATGGCACAGGCCATGTGAACCTGGGTTGCCATCGAGATTCCGAGGTAGTTGTTGCTGTGGCCTGAGCACTCCCAGCCCAGAGTCTCACAGATCGCGGCCCAGAAGCGCACGTTGTTGAGACCACCCATATGGTGCGGGTCCAGCAATACGATGTCGATGGCTCCCTTGTCGTATCCGGGGCGGACATGTTCTAGCTGGGTGACACACATATTCGTGGCCAGTGGAATTGACGTCTCGCGCCGGACAGCCGCCATTCCCTCCTGTCCTCGAGTGGGGTCTTCCAGATACTCCATTCCCAGGGGTTCCAGTTTCTTGGCGATCTCCAAGGACGTCTGAACGCTCCAGGCCGCGTTGGGATCGATGCGAAGCCGGGCCTCTGGCATAGCTTTGCGAATTCGCTGCAAAACCTCGATCTCTTTCTCAGGCTCGAGGACGCCTCCCTTGAACTTGCAGGTGAGGAAACCGTGGTCCCTATGAAAATCAAGAAACTCCTGAGCCAACGCTTCGGGTGTCGTGATGTCCGGCCCCTCAGGGGTGGGCATGACGAAAAAGTTGTAGGCAGAGAATGAAGCCTCTTCCCGAAAGGTTCCGCCGATCAAATCCACTACCCGCCGATTGATCACTTTGCCGATCAGGTCCAAGCAGGCAATCTCGACGGCGGCAAATGACTCCGAGTTCTCCAGTAGCGAGAACTCCTTCCGCTGCGAGAGGCTGCGGCGAAAGTACTCGATTTCGAAGGGGTCTCGTCCCAGCACCCATTCTCGAGCTGACTCGAGTGCCTTCAGCGCGCCTCCCCAGACCTCAGCCACACCGGTGTAGCCGTCATCCGTCTCCAGTTCCAGAATCACTCGCTTGAAATGTGTATCGTGGACATTCCAGGAATTCAGGAGGGCGTAGTCTGGAGACGCAACCAGCGTTGCCTTCAGCGAGCTGATCCGCATTCGGCTACTTGGCCCCGAGGCTCGCGGTTCCCCACTTCGCTTGAGGCCGTAGGCCCCTGGCTGGAAAGCCAGGGCCATTTCCTCGACGCTGGCAAGCCCGGTTACCCCAGCTGCGGCGGCCATCCACCGCCTCCGATTCCAGGATCCCTGAGATTCTTTCGGTGTGATTGTTCTAGTCCTCTTCACAGGAAAACGAACCTGGTGAATAAGAAACGGTGTACTCAATAGCTGGACTGCGGAAACCAGTCGGAACCCCGGCCGTCGGGCGTCAGATCGAAAATATTCCAGAGGGACCAGAGCAGGTCGACGTGTCGGGGATGTCCCCCTTCAAAAGGCAAGAAGAACAGCTCCGATGCCCAGAAGTGTCTGATTCCATCGCCGCTGTCGACAAAGACATTACACATGGGAAGCTGGGCACCATCCGGTGTCTCGGCGAAGTAATCCCGATTGTAGCTGTTGTCCTGCGAGGACAGCATCTGTAAATGATTCCAGCCTCGCTGGTCAGCCCATTCTTGAACCCGCGCAATAGGAGACTTGGCCACAACAGCAAGGTTGATGCGCTGGGTGATGTGAGCCGCGTTTCCGTTGAGGCCATCCAGAAATGAAGTACACATAGGACAGGGATGCTGAGGATCAGGCCCATACATGAAGCTGTAGACAAGCAACGAGGGCTGACCTCTTTGGAAGAGCTCCGAGAGGCTTACCGAGCCTGGCGTCCCATCGCGCAGCCTGTCGAAAACATAGTCTTCCTTAAGGGCACCTCCAAGGGGTAGCTGCCGTCGGGCAGTGGCTACTTCTTGCAGCTTCGCCCTCAGTTCTGCTTCCGCTAGAAGCAGGTCGTTTCTTGCCTCCCGATACGGCTGATCCTCATTCGGAAAAGACTTGCCGTGTAGTGCTTCAGTCATGCGCTCCTCCCACTGCCTGCGCCGGCTCGACGAACCTACCCAACACCAGCCCCGTGAGGACCCAGGCCGAAACATGATAGAAGGCCAAATAGAGCTTCCAGTCCCACGAGATTTTCCACCAGATCATATCCCCAAAGTCGATCAGAATTACGGACGTGATTCCAGCCAGGAAGACGAAACCTATTCGACTAGAGTAGGACGGAAGCGAGGCTGAGACCCGCCGTAGCAAGAGTCCGATCAGAATGATAACGACCAGGTTCAGGAGAAAGCCCTGAATCATGATCGACGGATCCATCACCGGCCTCCCGGTGGTAGAGATCAAGTGGACCAAAGCGATCGGCCCTTTTTGAAAGAGACGCTCAAGGGTTTCTTGATCATGCGTGGAGGCAGGGACATAGTAGGTACCCGCCTCGGGAAAGTGTTGAAGCAGAGATTTGCCGGCAGCTACATCATCTTTTGCCTGCTTCCAGACCATGCTGGAGTAGGGTCCTAATCCCCAGTATACAAACCCCCACAAATAAAGGAGAATCGACGCGATGGCGACGCCGAGAATAAGGCGCTTCATATGCTCGAGCCCTTCTTGAAAACGATTGCCTTGGGTTCGTGGTGATGCAGAATCCTACCCCAGCCGATCTGACTTGACGCTTAGCGTGGCTTTGGCCTCCAGGCCGAAGTCTCCTCTTGAGCCGTTGGCTCCACGGACGGCGGTCTGGAGACCACCGCTACGATCCGGAACCAAAGTTTCGTCCCGGCTGATCCCACTACAAGAACGAGCGGCCCCATTCATCCGAAAAGACGAACTGCCCCAACGACCGTCTGCTGCGTGGCGTTTCATCCCGCTGTCGCAACGCCGCCGCCGCACTCGAATCGGTGCTGCGATAGCCGATGGCTAGTCCGGTGAGGACCTCGCAACCGTCCGGCACCGAAAAGAGCTGGTGGGCACGCTCCGGTAGGATTCCAATCATCTGGTGTACATGCAAGCCACGGCTGGTCGCCTCGATGACCAGGTTGGCTGAAGCAAGACCAAGGTCGTGATGTGCGGCGCGATTGGGCTTTTCGTTACGATCGAAGCGGAGGCTGACAGCCGCCAGCGCTAGCACCGGAGCCGATTTTGCCCAAGTCTGGTTTGCTTCAACCAGGCACGAGAGGATCCGGTCAAATGCCTCCGGTTTATCCCTGGTCGCCACCAGGTAACGCCATGGCTGCTCGTTATAAGAGGACGCTGCCCATCAGGCAGCTTCGAACAGTGAGGCTAGATCTTCTGCCGCTACCGGGCGCTGGTCAAAAGCATATGGGCTCCAGCGTTGCGCCAGAAGTTCGTGGATGGGATGGTCCGGCCGCGCTCCCTTTGCGTCGTTCATGGCTCCTCCGCCGAGTCACTCCTTCGGATCCCTCCAGTCCGAAGGGATAAGGAATCTTCTCTTTCACAGTCGCTGAATTGCGGTGAATCATAGCATGGCTTTAGCATTTGATCACCCACCCAGTATCCGCTTCATCTCGGATGGCCCTCTGTCACTCAGGGTCTGCCTCGAACCCTCCCGCGCGGCCACTCTGGGGCGGGCACTCGACACAACAAATGGGATGAACTATTGTGACAGATTCAAATCCCGTAATGAGCACCAACCGTCCTCTTTCTCCAGCTCTAGTCGAACGGCCGATCGAGGCATTCCGGATGGATGGCCGGGTAGCGGTTGTGATTGGAGGCACTGGAGTCCTTTGTGGAACGATCGCAGGGGCGTTTGCGGCTGCTGGTGCTGAGACGACTCTCGTCGGACGCGACCAGGCA
This sequence comes from Acidobacteriota bacterium, assembly GCA_965218775.1. Classification (GTDB taxonomy): domain Bacteria; phylum Acidobacteriota; class UBA6911; order RPQK01; family JAJDTT01; genus CAUZIZ01. The sequence goes on from CBDCLS010000005.1 coordinate 352,998, forward strand.
AAGGCGGACCAGATACTGAGCAAGATCAAGGCGGCCCAGGGCCAGGCCGATTTCCTACCCTGTGACGTCAGGGAACCCGCAGCGCTGGTGAAGTTGCGAGATCAGGTACTAAAAAACCACCAGCGGATTGATGTTCTCGTGAATGGTGCCGGTCTGAACAGCTCTACTCCTTTCCTGGAGATCGACTCGGAAGAGCTAGATAGTCTTCTCACGGTCAACTTCAAAGCCGTAGTCTCCGCTTGCCAGGTCTTCGGAGAATACTTTCTCGATCGCGCTCGGCAAGAGGACACAGGAGCTTCAATTATCAACCTGGGATCCCTCTCAGGGCTGACTCCACTGAGTCGTGTCTTCATCTATTCGGCAGCAAAAGCCGCAGTCCACAACCTGTCGGCGAATCTTGCTCGTGAGTGGGCCCCCTACGGAATCCGTGTGAACACGCTGGTTCCGGGCTTCTTTCCGGCCGAGCAGAACCGCAGGATTCTCACCCGCGATCGCATCGAAAAAGTACTCGCACACACACCTGCTGGCCGATTTGGCGAACCTCAGGAACTGGTGGGCGCTGCACTGCTGCTGGCGTCTGATGCCGGCAGCTTCATCACTGGAGCCGAGTTGGTGGTCGATGGAGGGTTCTCCAATAGCACCATCTGAAGGATTTCTAAAGGGTGGACTTTCTCGGCAACAACTTCCTTCTCTCAACCGCTACTTCTGAGCGCCTCTATCATGAGATCGCATCGCGACTTCCCCTGATCGACTATCACAATCATCTGCCTCCCAGGGACATCGCTCACAGACGCGTCTTCAACAATCTTTCCGAGGCGTGGCTGGAGGACGATCACTACAAGTGGCGGGCCCTTCGTTGGGTCGGCGTCGAGGAGGTTCTGATCACGGGTGACGGTGATCCTTGGGACAAGTTTCTTGCCTGGGCTGAAGTTGTCCCCCTGACCCTGCGCAACCCCCTCTACACCTGGACGCATCTAGAGCTCCGGCGGTGCTTTGGCATCGATCTGCTACTCAGCGAAGACACCGCACGAGAGGTCTGGGACGAGGCCAATCGACAGTTGGCAACGATGCCCTGCACCGATCTTCTGTCACGGTTTCGAGTAGAGGTCGCTGGAACCACCGACGATCCGATTGACACGCTGGATCACCACGCCAGCATTTCGGCTTCCGATCTGAGTACGCGCGTGGTTCCCACCTTTCGACCCGACAAGTGCTACAACCTGCAACACGACCCGACCGGGTGGAATGTCTGGGTCGCGCAGCTGGGTAAAGTTGCAGATGTCAATATCCGCTCACTCGATGATCTTCTGGAAGCTCTCTCCAGACGGCACCGTGATTTTGCAGATCAAGGGGCCAGGGCCAGCGATCACAGCCTACCATTCGTGCCTGATCTCGCTGCTGACGAGCGGCAGGCCCGGAAGGCTGTAGGCCGACTTCTGGCTAGGGAAACTCCCGATTCCGAAGCCAGGGACGCCTTGGCGCTGGTGGTTCTACGGCACGTCGCCTCGCTCAACCACACCGCGGATTGGGCCATGCAGCTGCATCTCGGCCCCTTGCGAAACGCGAACCAACGTTTGTTCCAAGAGCTTGGCCCCGACGCTGGCGGCGATTCGATAGGCGACTGGCGCCAGGGATCTGGCCTACGAAGACTGCTCGACGGTCTGGAGCAGGAAGGAAGGCTTCCCCGGACTATCCTTTACAACGTCAACCCGGCGGATCACGCTGTGATGGCGACCATGTGCGGCAACTTCCAGGGTGGCGGCCTTCCAGGGCGAGTCCAATGGGGTTCAGCCTGGTGGTATCTCGATCAGGAAGACGGGATGCGGAGGCAGATTGAAGACCTCTCCAACATGGGCCTGTTGTCGACGTTCCTGGGCATGCTGACAGATTCTCGCAGCTTCTTGAGCTTCCCCAGACACGAAGTCTTCCGCCGCATTCTTTGTGACATCCTGGGAGCCGATGCTGAGACCGGCCGCCTACCCCAGGATACTGACCTGCTGGGCAAGCTGGTGCATCGAGTCTGCTTCCTCAATGCTCAAGACTATTTCAATTTCCGCTGAAGCGAAAAGAGTAGAGATCGGCATCCTTCAGGATGAATCTGATTCGCACCGGCTTGCCGGCCAGTGAACTGACGTCCTGGCTTCCCTTCCAACTTACCAAGCCGTCGATGTGGTCTCCGAAAACCTCATCGGCATCCGCCTGGGTAAAGCCCTTGATGGGCCTTCCCTGTTCGTCCTGAAGCTCCACCCATAGACCTCCGCCGCCCGAGGTGGCGTAGTTCAGGAGCAGCCTGTTTCCCTGAAATCGGACGGCTTTCGTGACCATCTCACCGCCTCTCAGCGGCGCCTTGAGAGAAACGAAGCCGTCCATCCGAAGAGAGTAGCGCCTCACGTTGAGGTCAGGGCCGGTCCAATAGCCCTCGACCACGTAGATTGAAAGCTCGCTGGGCGACTCAGGTAGGTTAGAGACAGTCTCTACGATCCCCCATGCGATGCTGTTGTCTCCGTACACCCAGCTGTTGATTCGCGAAGGGCCGGGTCGAATGAAGGCCTCTTCCCACCGCTTGAAACTGAGACGATCCCGCCCCGTCATCAAGAGGGCATCCGTGACAGCGGTTCCGTAGCGCTGGGACACCTGTGCCCGGTGACGCCGCACTTCTGGCCCGGGCAGGCGCCAGGTAGATTCGGTTCTTCCCCGGTCGGTATAGCGCATGGGAAACCCAATCAGGATGTGCGGTGCCCGATAGTAGGGCCTCAGCTGATTCGTGTACAGGTGCTCACTCGGGGCTTCCGGGTACTCCAACCAGACCGGTTTGGTCCAGTTGAGGAAATCGGGTGAGGTGGCCGTCAAGATGTCTCGAATTCCCTCTTTGAATCCTCGAAAGTAGGCCCGGTACTGGCCTTGATGGGGATCCCAGAAGGCGAGGTTCTGCGAGTCAAAGGCTCCCTCGGAGATGATGAGCTTATCGGTCATCGCTGTGAATCGAATGCCGTCAGGGGACTTGAGGGCCAATAGGCCCTTTTCGCCGTTGGATCGAATGATCATCTTGTATCGTGCATTCGCAGGAGTCTCGGGATTCTCGTCCTTGAAGATCGCGGCGTGACCGGGATCCGCCTCAATCGTCGTGAGAGTCTTCTCGGTAAGGATGATGTTGTTGCTTCGACTCCCTCGGAACTCGACCAGCCCCAGGTTCGGCCTTTCAAAGTGGATGCCATCTCGGCTCTCCGCGTAACAGAGGAATGCTTCGTGTGGATACGTCTGTCCGGTAGCCGAAACGTCATACTGATAGGCTCCGTAGTACATTCGATACCTATCTCCGTCCTGGAAAACAGTTCGGTAGTGACAGGCGTTTCCTTCCCAGGCCCTGTCCGTAATCAACGCGACGTTTCGTCGAACCGGGTGGTGCAGCTCCAATCGAGCACCTCCAGAGATCTTCTCGATCAGATAATCGTCAACCAGGAGTTCCAGGCGAGAGCCAATATCTATTGCGGGAGCCGCAGATGCGAAGAACGTCGAGCCGAGCCACAGGCCCCAAAGAGTAAGCATTCGTTTCATATCAATACCCCCCAGCTGAGTTAGCCCCATTCGAGAACGAAACTTTCCAATGAAGTTCCCGCCACCGGTCACGCTGGATGATTTGGGTGAAAACTTCAGTTCCGCTCTCTCCTCGGAACTGGCTTCGATGTTGCAGGCATTCGGCCCCGTGCGCGGCTGTGTTTTGCTCTTACGTCAATAGATGCTCTTCCCTAGCGACCTGCGACTTGCGACCGGTGCATTCTGGCTCCTATGGTATCCTTACGAAGAGTGGGCAGTAAAGCTCACTCTGGCCTCCTTTGAGGCATCAGGGGGAGGATAAGGAGAAGCCATGCTCTTGCCCTCGGAAACGATCCTGAGCTTGATCCTCGGAGTGGGACTCAGCGCAGCATGTGGCTTTCGCGTCTTTGTCCCGCCTCTCATCATCAGTATCGCAGCGCTGTCGGGAAACCTGGAACTGTCTCCAGGTTTCGATTGGCTGGCAAGCTACCCGGCTCTGATTGCACTGGCGACGGCCTCGGTCCTCGAGATCCTGTGCTACTACATTCCTGTCGTGGATAATTTCATGGACAGCATCGCTACACCTGCGGCCGTCGTGGCGGGAGCGGCAACTGCGGCGTCAATGGTCACGGATACCAGTCCCATGCTGGCCTGGGCGATTGCGGTGATAGCCGGCGGTGCTGCTGCCGGTACGGTCCAGGCAACCACGGTCGCTTTACGCGGGGCATCGACACTGGCTACCGGTGGCCTGGCGAATCCACTGCTCTCCTCGGTCGAGCTGGGCGGAGCCGTCACGGCCTCGATTTCGGCCATGATTGCCCCCATCGTTACGCTGATTCTAATTTTGCTTCTGATCATTGTTGCCAGGAAGTTCTACCTCGGCCAGAGGGCCCATCCAGCGGCTCACCCCAGCTAACCCACCCGGCCGAAATCACTGCCTGCAGGAAAATTCAGCATGAAAAACTCGAACAGATGGGCACTTGCCCTGCTTTCCCTCAGCTTGACCACGACGTGGTCCTTCGGTGCTCAGGCTACGGATTACGGACCACCGATATTCCCTTCTTTCGAACAGTTGATGGGACGGCTGAAGAAGTGGGGGAAAGACCATTCCCGGCTCCTGACGCTGCGGGACCTGGGGAAAAGCCTGCAGGGACGTCCGCTGATCGCGGCGGTGCTAACGGATCCCGACGCCCTCGCTCAGGACAAGGAACACGTGCTCATCACCGCCCAGCATTGTGGCGGGGAGCGATCCGCGGCCACCGAGGGCTTCGTGCTCTACGTCTGCGCCACCTCCACCGCGGCAGCTCGGGAGTGGCTTGCCGAAAAGGCGATGCCCAGGTTTGCCACCAAGATCGCTGGACATCCCGCAATGGAAGGCAAGGTGATTAGACAAGCCGTCGCGAATCTGCCGGACGCCCCTGGTCATTTCGACGCCCATCTATATCTGGAAAAGGGCGATGTTCCTGGATCCCGGGAAAAACCTATTGAACATGGACTAGCCCTGCGACTTCGAATCCCCTACTCCAAGGCCCGGATCACGGACCTTCGTCTCAACGGTCGTCCGGTATCCGTCTCTGAGAGCGACGGATACTTGACCTGGGTGGCAAGGGGATTTATCTATGTGCAACTCAACATTCCCCCAGAGCGCTGCCTCAAAGACGATCTCTTCGTTATTACCTGTGCCTACGATCCAGGAGAGCGGCGCAGATTTGGTCTGGGTTGGCAAGAGTAGGGGAGTTTAGTGCGGCCGCCTATCGGTGGTCCCCGTGAATCGGTTGCGGTTGAAAGGAGCTCTATCGTGTTCCACTGGAATTGTCGGCGTCTGACGGGGCTCTGCTCTAAGAGCTCCATTCTTGTTCTACTGGTGCTCGGCCTAAGTCTTCCTGCCTGGTCCCAAGAACTTCCCCGCACCGTCATCAAGGTGGTGACTGATCAGGGCCTGGTCGATTCAGTACCGGCTGGCGGGCGCTGGGGCCTCCCGAACGGCACGCTCGGGACCCAAGGCAACCCGATTCCTGTTCAGGACATCAATGCAGTCTCTTTCAGAATCGGCGACCGAGTGAACCCTCAGTGGGCACCTGGATCCACCGAGGTCAACTCGGCAAATCCTCAGACGACCTTCCCCAAGCCTCCCGGAGAGCTGGAAGTCCTCTGTACAGGCTGCAACGGCGCCGGACCTTCAATGACCATTATTCTGTGGTCTGGCCTCCCCCTCAACGTGGCCCACGTCATGGTCGCACGCGTCAGCCTGGGGGTCGACGCAACCGACCCGAGCACCGTATACCATGACGGAAATTCCATTCTCGTGGATATTTGGTTTGCCCGCACAGCCTTGACCGCCAATCGCCCCCCCGAAGTCGATGCTGGCCCGAATCAAACCGTGGAGTTCGGCCAGACCGCCACACTTCAGGGCTCGGTGGAGGATCCGGACGAAAATCCGCTCACCCTTCTGTGGACCTTAGAAGAGGCAATCCCGGAGAATGAGATCACGATCGCTAATGCCAACTCGGCGGTAGCGACCTTCATAGCCCCCAATGACGCCGCGAGCCTGACATTCCGACTCTGTGCTGACGACGGCAAGGCGGCAGAGGTCTGTGACACGACAAACGTTTCGGTGATTCCGCCCGCTCCAACCATCCTGTCCAGCACACCTGAGAGCGCTTCCCCCGGCAGCCGCCTCACCTTAGACGGCACGGGATTCGCAACGGGAGGAGCAGAGGTCCTTTTCGATACGATCCCGGGCCTCGACCTCGCCGTTCAGGACGACTCAACAATACTAGTCACGGTTCCCTCCGGTCTTTCCCCCGGTCCGGTTGACATTACTGTAACGACAGTGGGTGGGTCAGCCACACTACCTGGTGGCCAGGGCGGCTTCAACCTCGAGAAGAAGTTATATTTCGCACAATTCGGAAACGGCGATGGATCTACCGCCGATGTGCTTCTGACCAATGCCTCGGCGGCTGAATCGGTTTCGGGCAGCGCCAATTTTCTGGATGACGGAGGCCTTCCCCTTCCCGTGGGTACCACTACCACCGATGACCAAGGTCCGCCCACCTTCCAGATAAGTAGCAGCGTTTCCTTCTTGATTCCCCCCTTGAGTGCCATCACCATCTCCACGGACGGTCAGGGTGAACTGGTGGCCGGAAGCGTCGTAGTGACAGCCAATCGTAATCTGGGAGGAGTCATCCGCTTTCGTATCCCAGGTGTGGGTAGCGCCGGTGTCGATGAAAGCGAACCCCTGGAGGGATTCATAACACCGGTGCGGCGCAAGCTGGGCGAGATCAATACCGGAGCCGGGGTTCACAACACGGAATCCGAGTCCATCTCCTTGCGATTCAAGCTCAGGCAAGGAGGGCAGGAAATAGCTCAGGCAAATCGCCCGAACTTCCCTCCAGGGGGACACCTGGCCCTGTTCATCGACGAGCTCTTTCCCAGCGTTGACACCGACGATTTCAAGGGGACCCTGGTAGTAGAAGTAGACGGTGGGAAGAAGGCGGCGGCTACGGCTTTGGAACTGGGATCAGAACCGGGCGAATTTACGAGCCTGCCGGTACAGCCACTGGAATGAGTGATCCACAGCCCCCGTCGATGGCGGCGGCGACTCGCTACGAAAATCCATACATACGCCGGGGTTAGGGGAGTTCGATCGTTCCTTCCACCTCGCAAACGAAGCGATCTCCAAGCGAGGTGCAGTCGAACTTGCTGCCGCCTTTCATCCCTGCGAACCGACCGCTTCCTTTGAAATAGATTGCAGTGCCGACATCATGTCCATCGGCCGCTTGGCTCGTCCAGCGCTCGTAATAGGAAGAGCCGTCGGCAAAAATGAATTTGCCATAACCGCTGCCCTTCCCAGTCCCGTCTCCGCGGTAGTCCCCAGTTCCCCATATCTCGATTTTATAGGGTGGCTCCGCAGGTCCCTCGCGCCGGAGGCCCAAGCCCTTGGCCTCGAACAGAGCGATGTTGTGTCCCTGCTCGTCTCCCACTTCAACCTGATCGGATCGCGTCACGACGTTGATGTGTTGAGACTGGAACTTGATTGTCTTGCCACTTGAAGCGGAGTGTCTCGGGGCAACTGTCATCGTGGTCAATAGCAGAACGACCAAACAAGAAAACCATCTAGTCATAGCGTTTCTCCTGAAAACGGAATCCCTTTTCTGTTCTCACAGGATCAAAGTCTCCTGTATACCCTACTCGGGCCCCCGATTGAGGGCAGGGAAATTGTGCTGTTGTCCGGCTCTCTCCTCGGAACTTGGAGCCACACTGCTAACGGGTCAAGTCGTTCGCGGCTCTGCTGGATCTGGCTTCGTCCCACGCAGACTGGCTGGGGACTACGGTCGTCGCCCTCTAGCAAAGGGCTAGTGCCCTGACACATAAATACTGCTATGTTTGTGGCGAGCGCGACGGGTCGAGTTCGCGAAACGACGACGAAGACCATGCTTGGCCATAGTGGAGGAGGAGTGACAAAGAAATCGGCCCGTCCCGTCGCCACCCGTAGGGCAGATGGGGGTTGTGGCCGATCTCTGCGTTGGTCGTCGTCGAAGATGGCCAAGCATCGTCTTCCTCCTCCCGCCTTGATCTCGCCTCACAAGACCCATCTGCAAACATAGCAGTATTTATGTGTCAGGGCACTAGTGTTGATCGGGCAAAGGTTCCCTGTAATCGACCACCGTATCGATCACGCCTATTTCGACGCGCCGATTCTTGGACCTCGCGTTGGCACTGGTGCCGGACACGAGGGGATTGGATTTCCCGAAGCCCTTGGTGCCAACGATGCTGGATTCAATGCCTGCCTCGACCAGATAGTCGCTAACGGCCTGGGCGCGCTGCTCAGACAAAATCTGATTGTAGGACGCCGTCCCAACGTCGTCGGTATGACCGTAGATCTGGATACGGTAACCCCTCGAAGTTAGAAGGACACCCGCGATCCTGCTCAGAAGCTCCCGGTTTTCCGGTCGTAACGAGGCCTTGTCGAAGTCGAATTCGATGGCATCGCTGCCCAGGTTCATCACGACTCCCAAAGCGGTTCTCCGAGTCTCGACAATCTTGCTCAGAGCATCCTTCAGCCGGTTCATTTCCTCAACTCGCTCGGCGCGGATCCTCGCCGCCTCGTCGAGCGCCGATTGAGCCCGCTGCTCCGCCGCCTTTCTCGCCTTCTCGGCTGCTTCCGCCTGAGCCTCTGCCGTCAACTGAGCCGCCTCAGCCCGAGCCCGCCCTTCGGCAGCAATCTGAGCCTCCTCCTGTGCCTGCTTGGCCAGAACCAATGCAGACCTTGCCTGATCGGCGACGGCTTCAGCGTGTTGGAGAAGATCCTGAACCTGCTTGCTCAAATCAGATATCTGATTCTCCATGCCGGTTTGTCGATTTAGAAAGAGATAAGAGAGGCCAGCGAGCAGCAGCAGCAAGACAAGCAGCAGCAGGGTTTGAACCAGGGGAAACCGGCTCTGCCTCGACTCCTGCCCACTCTCTGGGGCCCCGGTTTGATCGTCTGCCACTACTCTTCAGCTTACCACACCCGACTCCCTTGCCCGAATCTGCTCTCCCAGCCCAGAAGTTGACCAATTGGTGGCAGGACCTGGGTGTACTATAGAGAAGGAAAGCCTGCTCTTTTCTGAAGGGGAATATGCAGCATTCGGAAAATCTGGAAGCGACCGTGCCTGTTCAGGAATCGGTCATTCGGCGGATGACCCGGCTGGCCAACCAACACGATGCGGTGAACCTGGCACAGGGTTTCACCGACGAAGCTCCCACCTACGATCTCGTCTGGGGAGGTATTGCGGCAATGCTGGGAGGCACCGACGAGGGCATCGAGCAGCTTGAATCCTTGAGCGTGAAAGAGATCCTGGGAAGACAGCGAGACGACTCAGGGAGCCAGTCCGATGTCTGCCTGCGTGAACTCCTGAGTCGGGTTCAGAACTCCCGCGACCGCCTCAACCAATACTCGTTCCCTTTCGGCCTTCCCGAGCTTCGCGAAGCAATTGCACGCTATACCAGCCGATTCTCTGGATTCCATCCGGATCCGGAACGAGAAATCACCGTCGTCCTGGGTGCCACGGAAGGACTGGCAACGGTGTTGCGGGCGACCTGCAGGCCAGGTGACGGGGTTCTGATCCTTCAGCCATTTCATGAGATGTACCCCTCCCAGGCCAAGGTTTTTGGAATCCGACCAGAGTTCATATCGCTGAGGGAAGACCCTGACTCCGGTCAGTGGATTCTCGACCGGGAGGAGCTCGAAGCGTCCCTACAGCGAGATATCAAAGCCCTGATCTTGAATACCCCGCACAACCCGACCGGCAAGGTGTTCAGCAGGAGCGAATTGGAGTTCATCGCAAAGAGCTGTAAACGCCATGAAGTCCTGATCATCACCGATGAAATATACGAACATATTCTTTACGGATCGAATCAGCATCACTGTCTGGCCGCACTCGATGGCATGCGTGATCACACCATTGTGGTCAACTCCATCTCCAAGACCGGTAATGCGACGGGTTGGCGGATCGGCTGGGTACTTTCCCCGCAGGCCTACACACAAGCGATACGCGGGGTTCACGATACGCTAGTGGTACAGGCACCGACGCCGCTGCAAAAGGCGGCTATCCGCCTACTCAATATGGAGGATGAGTTCTACCAACTGATCAAGCGCAGCTACGAGGCCAAGAAAGAAACGCTTCTGATGGCCCTACGTGGAGTGGGCTTTTGTGTGACTTCGCCTCAGGGTTCTTACTATCTGTTTGCCAATTATCGGCAGGTACCCGGTCTCGAATCTCTCTCCCCCATGGACGCGGCTATGTTCTTGATCACGGAAAGGGGGGTTGCGGCGGTTCCCGGCGATAACTTCTACCACCATGATCCCACCGGCAACAACTATTTGCGCTTTGCCTTTTGCCGCAACCTGAACACGCTGCAAGAGGCCGCGCAGAGGCTATCGAGGCTGGGAGAAGTCGGCAAGTAAGGATCTATCAGGTGTGATAGTCGGCACCCGATCTTACAGACAGCGTCCGATTTGATCGAAATCGAATGACCGCTTTCGCCTGAGGCTGTGTGAAAAGTCCAAAACCTCTTTGATTTAGGGGTCTCTTTACCCTTCCTACGACGGAGATCGTGGCTTACACGCGATCCTATGAAGTCAAAATTTCAAATCCGAAATCATGAATGACTTTTCACACAGCCTCGCCTAAAAGCGGACGTTCAAATTCTCCCCGAAAACGTCGAATGAACGACCGCTAACGGCCCAAGAGCAGACACTCAGAAGAGGCACTCTACTGGTCATAGTCTGCCGTAGGTGAAATCTGAAGAAAACTACTGAAAACTCAATTGGTCCCAGGGTTTTCGTCGCAGCTTTCTGACTGGACGATAACTGGACGACAGTAGCGGGGTGACCTATGACGGCCCCATTCATCGAGCACACCCAAAAGGTTCGTCCCACCCTGCGGGACCTGGAGCAGAGGCAACGAGCCGCGCTCTCGTCGTCCTCCGGGCGAACGGGCACAGAGAAGCCGTTCCCGGCCTCAAGATCAAGTTCGAACCGAATCGAAACCTCGAGCACTCACGAGCCCAGTAGAACGGAGCGGCGCCGCCTCTACATGGCACGGCGCCTTCCGATCGAAGTCTGGTAACCTTCTGGCATCAACAGAGGGTGCCTTGGCGACCGCCTGGCGGCCTGTGCCTCGCAGCTGAGTGCCATGTCCCCTAAGCGACTCACCGCGCATAAGGAGCGGAAGGAAATGGAAGCTGCAGGATCGTATGATCAGCACGCATCGCACCGTGACGTTACTGCTGAAATCCAGCGTTTGGCCGCGCAGGCGTGCCTAGGTTGGGACAAGGAATCACGCACTTTGTCGTGGTTTGGGTTAGAGGATGGGATGTCAGTGCTTGAACTGGGAAGTGGGCCAGGTTTTGTCACTGCGCAACTCTTAGACTTGGTACCGAGCAGCCCAGTTACGTGTCTCGAAATGGACGCCGCTTTGCTCAAGCAGGCCGAGGACTACTTACACGAGAAAGCCAACCATCGTGTCCAATTTGTCGAAGGTTCGGTCATGGATACCCGGTTAGAAGCGAACCAGTTTGAGTTTGCGTATGCGCGTCTTCTGTTTCAGCATCTACCAGATCCCATCGGTGCGGCAAAAGAGATATGGCGGGTGCTCAAACCGGGCGGCAAGCTGGTCACTAACGATATTGATGATGAGCTCTTCGGTCTTCCAGCCGCCTATCCCAGAACTCTCACTCGTGGTTGAGAAATTCGGCCAGGCGCAAGCAGCCCGAGGCGGCAATCGGCGGATTGGGCGGAGTTTGTGGGGCATGCTTGAGGCTGCCGATTTCTGCAATCTGGATTTGGAAGTCGTAGCAAGTCACAGCGACAACGTCGGCGTCGAACCGTTTTTGCAACAGTTAGACCCCGATCGATTGCTGTCACTCGTAAAAGCGGATCTGCTATCAGAACAGGAGTTAGAACAATTTCGTATCTCACGGGCGATGTTCTTAGAGTCGCCGGAACTATATATCCTGTGGCTGAGCCTGATGATTTGCGGCGAGAAGCCACAATGAACATGTTGCGAAGGTGTAGGCGGTGCGGAGTCTCACAGCAAGCGGCGAAGATAAGCTGTGATAGCCGGCACTCGAGTGTCCCATTCGCGCTGAAGACCTACCCGCGGGTATTATACTTACTCTGTCACCGAAACGACACAGATACGGCATCGGGACCTTACATATCGGCATGTAAAGGCATGTAAAGTGGAGTTCTGAGGTGCCTCAATGTTCTGGTATGACTGGTCGCGGCTTCCCCGCAAAGTGGCAGTGCTCCTGGCGGCTGCAACATTGCTTCCGCTGGCTACCCTGCTTTGGTTCGGCTGGTTGGTTCTGAAACAGGACCGGGCGCTCGAAGAACAGCAGATCCGTCAGCGGGTTGAGAGGGCTGCAGACCTCGCAGTCGTAGCCTTTGAGCGCGCCGTAGCCGCTGCGGAGAAGAACCTAGCGAACGGTGCTGACAGGTGGCCGGAGGGAGCGGTCGTCGTTACTTTCCAGGGAGATTCGATCCAGGTTCAGCCGCCCGATCGGCTCGCTTATCTCCCCGTCGCACCCCGACTGCCGGAACCGCCCAAACCCCTCTTTGCTGCCGGCGAGAACCTCGAATTTCGTCAAAGGGACTACTCAGCAGCAGCAGGTTTCTATCGAAAATTGGCAAAATCTCGGGATCCCGTTACCCGTGCGGGCGCCTTGCTGCGTTTGGCAAGGAGCCTTCGAGCGGGCGGTCAACCGGAGGAAGCACTCCCGGTTTATGCTGATTTGCTGGAAACGGACAACGTGGCCTTCGACGGGGTTCCGGCCAGTCTGATCGCGCGCCACGCCAGCCATTTCTCAAAGTCTTTTGAGAGAGATCCTTTAAGAGCAAGCAGAGATAAGAGTTAGCAGTGATCTGAGTGAATGGGAATCGCTCGGTCATTGTTGCAAAACTCGGGAAGTCGAGTAACTGTGCTGGTTCTGACACTATGTGAGAGTGTCAGATAGTTCTGGTATCCTGTCCGTCAGTGAAAGGTCGGCCGGATCCACTACTGCAGCGTCGGGGCGCCCTGGCCCGACTGTTGCCGCGTTTTCGCGAGATGCTGCCGGGCTCCTTGGTCTTTCGCCGCCGCCGTTGCGGCAAAGCCAATTGCATCTGCGCGCAGGGCCGCGCCCATTGGCATCGCAGTGCTCAGTTAGTGATCGCTCAACGGGGAGGGGCGGCGAAGACCTATCACGTGCCCCACCACCAGGTGCAGGAAGTACAGAGGCGCTTGGCGCTGCGGGCCGAGTTGGAAGCTAAGGTTCGGGAGATCTTGCGTTTGAATCTCGAGCGCTGGTTGGCGGAGAAGAAACCGAAGCCGTGAGCTCCCTCCGACGGTTGGACGCCTATCTGGAGAAGGTCTTCGACTGGTCGCGACAACTGGAGCGGCTGGAGGATGGCAGACAGGCGCCTCGGGTGCCGCTGACCCAGGTCTTCGAGGGGGTGTTCTGGGGCACGGTCCTGCAGCAGCAAAGTCTGCACAGCATTGAGGCCGAATGTCGGGAAGGCCTCTTGCGTCGTCGGGTGGGGCCCTTGAGTGAAAGTACGGTGGGCTATGCTTTGGAGCGGATGGACTTGGAGTCGCTGCGGGCGCTGTCGATCGGGGTGGCACGGCGATTGAAACGCAACGCAGTGCTGCACTGGGAGACGGCGGGCGGGCAGCTGGCGATGGCAATCGATGGGATCGAACTGTTTCAATCCGAAAGCCGTTGTTGTGCAGACTGCTTGCAGCGACACAAGCAACGGGAGGGTCAGCCGGTGGTGGAGTTTCATCACCGGGTGGTGGTCGCTTCGCTGGTGGGCTTTGGCTTTCGTTTCGTGGTGGATCTGGAAGGCTTACAGCCGGGCGAGAATGAAGTAGGAGCGGGCGAGCGACTCTTGCGACGAATGGTGGGAGAGTTAGGCCGGCGCTTTTTTCAGATTGTCACCGTCGATGCGCTTTATACGGTCCCGTCCTTTGTGCAGGCAGTGCGGGAGTTAGGCCTGGAACTAGTCGCCCCGCTCAAGGCCAACCAGCCGGATCTCCTCGAGCAAGCCCAGCGACGCCTACAGGGGCCTCCGGACACCGTCCTGGAGGGGCCCGGCTCGAAGCGACAGCAGATCTGGGAGGAGCCACGACTTTGGTGGGACAGCGGGCGCCGCTCCGTGCGGGTGTTGCGGGTCGTGAGCGAGCGGGAAGTCAGCGAACGGATCGCCGGCCACAAGCAGAGCCGCACGATCCGCAGCGAGGCCTTCTATCTGAGCACTTGTCCCCGGCCCCGCACTCACGCCCACAGTATCGTTCGCTTAGCCGCCGCCCGCTGGGAGTTGGAGACCTCGACGTTTGCTCACCTGAGTTCGGAGTATGGACTCAAGCATGCTCAGGTGCATAGTGGGAAACCTCGGGCCTTCGTGGCTCAACTGATGATTCGTTTGCTGGCAGCGGCTCTGTTTATGATCTTTGTCTGTCGACAAGTCTGGAGTCATTGCCGTCGCCACAAACCCAGCCTCAAGCTGATTGTCCAGCGTTGTTACTGGAACTTAGCCCAGTCTCCCGAAGCCTGGGCTCCTGGCTGAGCCCAGCGCCCTGTTTTTCGATGGCTGCTCCGACTCCGGCTAGGCGAGCCCCGAAAGGGCTCAGGCCCCCGTGTCTCTTCTCTCCTAAAATCAAGGCCTTCAAGCCTTCCACAATTCACTCCACCTTCCTCCCTCCTTGATTCCTATCCCCAATTGCTGCCTTTTCAGTCCTTTTGGCACCGACCCTATTCCGGTTTGAGAAACCGCTGGCGCCACGCCCGCTGTGTCCTTTTGGAGACCCTGCTGCAGACCGACAGCCTACAAGTCGAAGCCCAGGCTCTGGAAAAGGACTTCCGGCGCGGCCGCTGGGGACTTTCTCGTCCCGTTACCGAACTCTACCAGCGGGATTTTGCTCGGTGGGGAGTCAGTTCCTCTCCCCTTCAGCCGGATCGAGAGCTTCTGGCCGAGTCGTTGGAGATGCTTTGGCAAAGGTGGTCTGCGGCTGGGTTGACTGGATCCGGACGGGAATTGATCGTCAAGGAAGGTGGAGAGGTGGTGGCGTGCTGGATCCCGTCGGAGGACGGTGTCTCAGCGCTTCTCGCAACGAGGCGGTTTGTTGAAACCGAGTGGCTGGAGGCGATTTCGCCTGTACTGTGGGAGCAAGGGGTCGACCTGGCTCTGCATGGTACCGTGCCCGTCAATGCCGGCGCTGCGCTCCGGCGGGCCGGTGAGACAGGACTGCCCTGGTCAGTCATTGTCACGAGTCTGGATCCGCCGCTGGAACGCAGCCAATACGAGTTCCGCCGCCGGCTTCTGATGACCGGCTTCGTCATCCTTGTTCTCCTGGCCTCGCTGACTAGTTACTTGATCTTTCGGGCGCTGAGCCGGGAAGCGGCACTTGCGCGCCTCCAGACCGACTTCGTTGCGGCCGTGTCTCACGAGTTTCGTACCCCTCTGACCTCACTCCGTCAGTTCACGGACATGCTGCAAGTACACGCGAACCTCAGTCAGGAACGACGCGAACTTTGCTATGAAGCTCAGGACAGAGCGACGACACGGCTGACACGGCTGGTCGAGTCACTACTCGACTTTGGACGCATGGAAGGAGGCGCTCCGCCCTATCGGTTTCGGGTCCACAACTGTGGGGAACTGGTGCAGAACGTAGTCGACGAGTTCCGCCAGGAACCGGCCTCGGCGGAATTCCAAATCCGGGTCACCCAGAACGGTTCGGCAGAGGTCAACGCCGATGCGGAAGCCCTTGGACGGGCGATCTGGAACCTCCTAGATAATGCCGTGAAGTACTCGGGCGAGAGTCGCGAAGTCGATGTCGAACTGGATCGCCGGGGACGTGAGATCGCGATCTTGGTCCGAGACCGCGGCCTTGGAATCCCGCCAGTAGAGCAGGAGTCTAATTTCCACAAGTTCCGCCGAGGTGAAGAGGCCTTGAGACTGGGTATCAGGGGTACGGGAATTGGACTTGCCATGGTGGAGCACATTGTCAAGGCTCACACCGGGCGCCTCGAACTGCGAAGCGAGCCTGGGCAGGGCAGCACCTTCAGTCTGATACTGCCTGTCAGGGAGTGAATCGATGGCACGAATACTGATTGTCGAAGACGAACCGGACATTGCGCTGGGCCTGGAAATGGATCTGCGCGAAGAAGGCTATGAAGTGGAAATAGTGAACGACGGAGTAGAGGCGGTCCAACGAGGTAAGCAGCCTGGCTGGGACCTGATCCTGCTTGACGTCATGCTTCCGCGTCGAGACGGTTTCGATGTCTGCCGGGACCTGCGCCGCGCGAAAATAGGGACTCCAATTCTGATGCTGACCGCCAAGGTCCAGGAAGCGGAGAAGGTGATGGGACTTGACCTCGGTGCAGACGACTATGTCACCAAGCCTTTCAGTCCCAGGGAACTGCAAGCGCGAATTCGCGCCTTGCTGCGTAGAACGGCCCCGGAAGAGGTTGAAGGGGTCCAACACTTCGGAGAATGCGAAGTGGATCTGGACCGCGCTGAGGTACGAAACCTTGGAAAGCGCAACGACTTGACCGCTATCGAACTAAAAATGCTGCGGTTGTTCCTGAAGAACCCGGGACGCGTCCTGTCTCGAGAGCAGGTCATTGACGAGGTCTGGGGAACCGGTGTTTTCGTGACCGACCGTGTGGTGGACACACACGTCGTTCGGCTCCGCCGGAAAGTTGAGCCGGAGCCGGCCAAGCCACGGCACATAATCAGTGTAAGAGGGCTCGGCTACCGATTTGAATCATGATCGACACAGACTCAACACAAGACCGGCATATTGCTCTCACAATTGAGCGGTAGATTGGCTGCATGGAGGTAATTTCGATGCGAAAAACAATTCTACCCTTCCTAGTGTTGGCCGCCCTGCTGGGGGCCGAGAGTCTTGGACAACAGAGCAATCAGCTCGAGGTGGACCTGCAGGCAGCCATCCGCAAGGAAACCGTGGAAGGCGAACTGAAGAGTGCAATCGAGCAATACGAGAAGATTGCTGAAAGCAGCGATCGTGCCATCGCCGCCAAAGCACTCATCCGGATGGCCGGATGCTATGAAAAGCTGGGAGAGACCGAGTCGCGAACGATCTACGAGCGAGTCCTTCGCGATTATTCGGACCAGGAGGATCAGGCCGCCGTGGCCCGTGCGTGGCTCGACAGCACCAATCCAGCTGTGCGCTTGAAAGGTGACCGGGTGGTTTGGGCCGGCGCTGAAGTGTTCGGTTGGGGCACAGTGTCACCCGACGGCCGATTTTTCTCAGACACCGATTGGAACACTTCAGGCGCCCTTATGCTTTACGATCTGGTCTCTCGCACGGAGAGGTCCCTTACGGAAGGGTGGGACGGACCAGGGAATGCCATGTCATCGGCGTTTTCCCCGGATGGTAAGCAGATCGCTTACGGTTGGAAAAATTCTGAGCCGAGACGGTGCGAAATACGGATCGTGAATATTGGGGAGCCGGGTCTCCCCAAAGTCCGGCTAATACACAAGAATGAAGATTCACGCTTCCTGAGTGTAACCGACTGGTCATCCGATGGGAAATGGCTTGCGGTCCGTTTACAGCGGAGAGATAACACCGGACAGATCGCGGTATTCGGGCTACAGGACGGTTCGCTGCGGGTTCTGAAGTCTGTGGACTGGCGTGGGCCCGCAAAGATCTTCTTCTCACCGGACGCCAGGTATGTGGCCTACGATCTCCCGGCCAGCGATGAGGAGTCCCAGCGCGATGTGTTTGTCATGGCGGTGGACGGCAGTCGGGAAACGAGAGCAGTGGAGCATCCGGCACACGACCGTTTGATGGGTTGGTCGACCGATGGCCGCCAGTTGCTTTTCGCAAGCGACCGAACGGGCTCGATGGGATTGTGGGCGGTGCCCGCCTCAGACGGAAGACCGCAGGCTGCGCCTAATCTACTCAAGCCAGATATCGGTTCCGTAGATTCTGTAGGTTTGACTGCTGGGGGTGCTCTGCACGTTACGAAGGATGCCAGTACTGAGAGTCTCCAAGTGGCTCCGATCGATCTGAATTCCGGGAAGCTGACCGGTGCTCCAGTTGTCCAAGGCTACCGAAGTAAGCGTCCAGACTGGTCCCCTGATGGGAAACATCTCGCCTTCCGCTCTACAGGGTCGAGTAGAGAAGCGATACTTTCGGTTCGATCAACCGAGACGGGAGAGGTTCGTGAGTTGCGGCCGCCGCTTAACTATTTCAATGAGCCTCGCTGGATGCCCGATGGCCGATCGTTGATGACTTGGGGGAGAGACTTCAAGGGTCGCGACGCTATCTACCGAATTGATGCGGAAACCGGCGCGACTTCTGTCGTGACAGCTAGTGGCATATGTCGCGTCCAGGTGTCCCCGGATGGCAGGAAGTTGTACTACGTGACTCCTCTAGGCGAGCCTAGTCGGAAGATGGAGCTGAATCTCGAATCTGGGGAAAAGCGAGTGGTCTTCCAGGCTAATGGCCAATATGGAAGTCTTGAGCTTTCCCCGGATGGCCGCTATCTTGCCACCATCAAGCAGGACTCCGAGGAGGATACATCGTCGGTAGTTCTGATATCCGTTGCCGATGGCCAGGAAAGACACCTGCTCACCGTAAGCTCCCCAGAGCTTTTCGCAGCTTACGGCACTATGTCGTGGACTCCCAACGGCGAGGCCTTGATCGTCGAAAAGAATAGGCAAAATGAGGGAGCTCCTTACGGATCTCAAGGACCAAAGGAACTGTGGCTCATTCCGGTCAACGAAGGCGAAGCCCGAAGACTTGACATCGATATCGATGACTGGAATGCCGAAATTCGCCTGCACCCGGACGGTGACCAGATAGCCTTCTTCACTGGTAAAGACTCAAGAGAGCTATGGGCGCTGGAGAACTTCCTGCCTGAGCTCAGCTCTACGGATTGACTGCTAGAAGGTCAAAAGAAGCACTCCTTTCACTCAAGGCCGAGGTTAAGGACCGTGGACGGTCTATGGGATGCCCAAATCGCTCTCCGCTTTTTTGACCAGTTCGTTGAGCAGTTATTCGCCGTATTGATTTGGTTCTTGGCGGGCTTGGGCTGCCTAGGAATTGTCGTTTCCCTTCTGCTCCTATCTCTATCTCAGGGGGCCTCCCCTTGCGGCCATCAACGGACGCGCGGCTTGGCTCCAAAGTCTGGCCTCTCTGAACCGGTCTCAGAGGTTTCACCAATACCTAGGAACGAGCGGCAAAGAAAGTCAGCATAACGCATCCGATCCTCGGTAACGGTGTCCTCAGAACTTTGACTCTCTTGGACCTCGGAGGCTAAAGATGAGCGATCACCTCAATTTGCGAACCCTACGCGCGGGAGTGACTGTGGTGCTCGCCAGCATCGTCCCTTTTCTGGCGAGCTCGCCGATCTCCGAGGAGCTCTGGCGGCCCAAAATTCCCCTGGGACTCGACCTCTATCTGCCCGTGCCTGAAGACAATCCTCTCACGAGAGAGAAGGTGGAGTTAGGACGCAAGCTCTTTTTCGACCCCCTCCTTTCTCGGGACCAGACGCTCTCTTGTGCCGGCTGCCACGATCCCGAGCGGGCATTCACCGATGGGCGGGCAATCAGCGAAGGCGTCTTTGAGAGAAAAGGTACTCGGAGTGTGCCCACGCTTGTCAATCGCGGCTACGGGCGTGCCTTCTTCTGGGATGGCCGCATCTCGAGCCTGGAAGAGCAGGTGCTTCAACCCATTCAGGACTCCAAGGAGATGGATATGACTCTCGAGGAAATCCTGACAAGATTGAAGAAAGAGGAAGATTACCGCCAAGGGTTTCGGGAAGCTTTCCGAACCGAGGCCAACTCCGAGGGCATAGCCAAGGCCCTGGCCAGCTATGTTCGCACCCTTTTGTCGGGTCATTCGCGCTTTGATCGTTACGTCAATGGCGAGCGTGAGGCCTTATCGGAGGACGCCCGCCAGGGGCTTGAAATCTTTCGAGGCAAGGGAAACTGCACGGCCTGCCACGTAGGCCCCAACTTCACCGACGAGAGATTCCACAACACGGGGGTGGCCTGGAAAAACGGCCGGTTCATGGATTCTGGACGGTTCCTGGTGACCGGCCAAGAAAAAGATCAGGGCGCCTTCAAAACCCCCACTCTGCGCGAGATCGCCCGCACCTCTCCTTACATGCACGACGGCAGCCTCAAGAGCCTCAAGGATGTCATCAAGTTCTACGATCGTGGCGGCAGCCCCAATCCCTCGCTCGACCCGGACTTAAAACCTCTCCGTCTTACTCAACGGGAAAAATGGGCGCTGAAAACTTTTCTGAAGAGCCTAAGTGGTCACATTCGCGAAGGCGAAGGGGAAAAGGATTAGACGCGAGCGCAAGGGCCCAGAAAGACCCGAAATGAGGTGGGCTGATCGAGGAGGAGCTTGCAATGCATTGGATTTCAAGAATTGCTTATCTGGGAACCTTTTTAGGAGTGTTGTTCTTAAATAATTCTTTTGCACAGGTATCTATTACCAATGTTGGCCTCGCTCCTGAAACAGCTGGCTTCGACTTCTTTGACGCGCAGGGGAACCTCGTGGCCTTTCTTGTTCTCGAGGGTGGAACGGACTTGAACGGAGATGGAGACGGGGACGATTTTGTGCTTCACGTCTTCGATGCATCGAGTGGGACGACTACCAATGTCGGCCTGGATTCGAACAACCCTCAATTGCAGGGGAACCTCGTGGCCTTTTCTAGCGGTGAGCGACAGGGGATAGGAGGTATACGCAGCAGGCCTGTGCGCTTGACTGGCAAGGTGATCCTGGCGGATGGCCCGAGACCCTCTCGTGGACCCCGAAAAGCCGTACTTCGACAGATGTGTGGTATGAAATCCGAGATAACTGACTGTTCATGAGGCACCATGAGGCACTTGTAGTCATCGTCGAGGCCAGAATAGAAGGGCATTACAAAAGGTTTACGGCACTATTAGGATGCCGAACGGACGAGGGTAGCTCACCAAATTGAGGATTCTCAGCCAGCAGTAGCAGTCCTCCCGAGAGCCGCCTATGAGCATCGGCCATCCGCGGTTGATAGCCAGAATTCTAAAAGTTCTCGGGTCGAAGATGACGTCTACTTCAAATCTGAAGCCGCCAGTGCAGCTCGCCGCTGACAGCGCGCAGAAGCTCTCGCTTCTTCAGCCCGATTTTGTCCTCTGGTGCTGGGGTATCTCACGGTAACTCCCTTGTATCTATCCCCTATCTGCCTGGTACATTTTTCGCTGTCGAGCAGGTTAAGATCCAATGAATCAGTGACTTGAATGCAGACTTCTCGGAACTAATCTTCCATATTTCGATCCCGCGCAGGCATATTCATGTATTCCTACCACAGGTCCAGGCTTTGCGGAGCAGTCCGGGCAGCTGCAGGCTGGCGATAACTGACTGCCCAGGAGAGGTTTTCGGTGTCGTCACAAAAAAAATTTGCGCTTTCATGACATTTTCGTGACATCGCGGACCTGGCGAAGCGGTAAAATAGCTTAAGTTTTTTGGCTCTAGGCACACCGTATGAGTCCCCGCGGTCAACGCAAACAAGTTGCTCTGTTCCTGCTTGCTGTCATCTTTCCGAGTTGTGTCTTGGTTGCCCTCACCCTGCGGATGATTGGCCAGGAACGGGAATTGGCAGAAAAACGCTGGGCCGAGGAAAGGAGTCGCCTTAGCCATGAAATCGGGCAACAACTTCTGGTTCGGTTGGAAAAAATCAAGCTCGAAGAGATGAGCACACTGGAGAGGCGGACAGAAAAGCATCGAGAATCCCACGTCAATCCTGAGGTCGTGCTGATGGGTCGTGTGGAAAAGAACCGCCTGGTGCTGCCCTGGGAACTGAGGGGCAGCGGCGAGGAGTTCAAACACTTCTCGAGTGACTCTGAATTTACGCGAAAGGTCCAGCAGGCCCAGGAGGAGGAATTCGTCAGGAAGCGCTTTGCCCGGGCTGCTGAGCTCTACCGAGAATCGATGAACGCGTCGCGTTTGCCAGCCCAGGCCGCGTTTGCCCAGCTTTCTCTGGCGCGTGCTCTGGCAAAGTCAGGCCACGGGCGTAAAGCGCGAGCACACGGAAAGGAATTGTTGCTTTTGCCCTCCAACGTGATGGACGAACAGGGAATTCCATTGTCCCTTTACGGAGCTGCCCTCTTACTGGAAGAGGGAGTGGAGCATCAGGCAGTCCTGGAGCGGATCACGAGTGAACTGGAGTCCACGATCCTATTGTCACCCCTCGAATCCTATAACCTGCTCGGCTTAACTGAAACATTGGTCACATCTGGTCCCGACGCCGACCTCCGCGAGGAAGCCAGGAACATTCGAGAAAGAATACGGATAGAGACCAGGGATTCGGAGCAGGCCCTGGCCCTGCAAAGGGATTTCTCAACTTTGATCCTGACTGCAAATCGAGGGAGCGAGGTGCAACGTGATGAACCGGTTTGGGTTCCCTATGGAGAGGAAACCTGGTTGGTGAACCTGTCACCGTCCCTGACAGGATCACAGCCCTGGCTGTTTGCCCTGCGAGCTGACCCGATCTTGACGTCTCTGGCTACAGAGAGTCCACTGTCAAAAACCTTCCTCGGCAAAATCCACTTCTTTACTGGCGGGGAGATGGAGGGAGAATCGATGGGTCCGAACCTGCCTGGGCTGAAGGTTGCCATGGTAGCGAACCAGGACCCCACATTCGCAGGAAACTGGAGTCTTCAGGGCTACTTTTATCTAGCGGCGCTACTGTTGGTTTTAAGCGTGACGCTGTTTGGTGGCTATCTCCTGTGGAGAGACGTGCGGCGCGAATTGCGTGTGGCGGAGATGCGCTCCCAGTTTGTCTCCAGCGTTTCGCATGAGCTGAAAACACCACTCACAGCGATCCGGATGTTCGCGGAAACCTTGCGCATGGGCCGTTCCAGGAATCCCCAGACTCAGGAAGAATATTTGGACACAATTGTTAATGAAAGTGAGCGCCTCACACGACTGCTGAACAACGTCCTTGACTTCTCCAAGATGGAACGCGGGGACAGGATTTACGATCCCCAGCCGGCTTCGCTGCCCGAAATCGTTCAGGCTGCCGCCCGGGCCATGCAGTATCCCCTGGCTCAACTGGGTTTCAAGCTGCACCTTGAGGTGGAAGACGGGTTACCGCCGGTTCAAGTGGATCGCGACGCCATTGAACAGGCGCTTTTGAACCTCCTCACCAACGCCATGAAATATTCGGGTGAGAGCCGGGAAATTGGTTTGCGCCTGAAAACGCAGCAGGGACAGGCCTTAATCCAGGTGAGTGACCAGGGTGTAGGGATTGATCCCAGTGAACAAACGAGCATTTTTGAGAAGTTTTATCGTGCCTCCACGCCAGAAAACCAGCTTATTCCCGGTACGGGGCTGGGCTTACCGCTAGCAGATCATATTGCCAAGGCTCATGGCGGACGCGTGGAAGTACACAGTGCGCCTGGACAGGGCAGTACCTTTTCAATTCACCTTCCCATGGAGACTCAAGCATGAGCCGTATTCTGGTGGTCGAGGACGATCCGGCCATCCTGCGGGGACTCACCGATAACCTCCGGTACGAGTCTCACGAGGTCTTGACCGCGACGGACGGGGAAGCGGGGTATGACCTGATCCGGGAAAGGACCCCCGATCTTGTGATCCTGGATTTGATGCTGCCCAAGATGAGTGGAGATGAATTGTGCCGCCGCGTGCGTGCCGAAGGAGTGAGTACGCCCATCTTGATGTTGACAGCTCGAGGTGAGGAAAAGGACCGAGTCCATGGACTTGACCTCGGTGCCGATGACTATGTCACCAAGCCTTTCTCTGTGCCGGAATTACTGGCACGCGTCCGAGCCATTCTGCGCCGTGGATCCTTGAAGAACCTTCCCGACCAGCTGCACTTCGACGATGTGGTGGTGGATTTCCAGAGCTATGAGGCACACAAGGGAGACCAACCGCTCAAGATGGCCCGCAAGGAATTCGGCATCCTGCGCCTGCTGGCAGCTCGCACTGGCCAGGTGGTGACCCGCGAGGAACTCTTGGACGAAGTCTGGGGGTATGAAAACTATCCCAGCACCCGTACGGTTGATAATCACATTGCTTCGCTGCGGGCCAAGCTCGAGCAGGATCCTTCTCAGCCAGGCTATCTGTTGACGGTTCACGGTGTGGGCTACAAATTGGTCTATTAAAGATCATCTTTCATGACAAGACCCAGACACAAAGTTTACAGAAAACTTACAACCTGCAGACAATTTCGTGACAACTCCTCACGATCATGGGACTAACCTCAGGCAGATTGAAACAACCAGCAGGAGGTGAACCATGAAAGTCCTTATCTCAACACACTGCTGTCCGGTTTAGATTGTAGAGATCGTCTATAAGTTACATGGGTATAGTAGGTTGCGACGAGGAAGGGGTGTGACGCATTTGAATTTTCGTGGCTTCTCCTTGGCCCCGTACCCAGACGGTCAGAGGCGTAGTCCAGTCTCTGGCCATGAACCCAAGACGAACGATTTTTGCCCAGCTGATGGAGGGGATTCACCGGGAACAGTTCCAGCGCTGTGTCGAGCGTTACGGAGGAGACCGCCGGGTGCGCCGCTTCTCGTGCCGGAACCAGTTTCTGGCCATGGCCTTCGCGCAGTTGACGTACCGGGAGAGCTTGCGGGACATCGAGGCCTGCCTGCGCTCCCGAAGCGAGCTGCTCTATTCGCTGGGATTTCGCGGGGAGGTGGCCCGCAGCACCCTGGCCGAAGCCAACGAAACACGGGACTGGCGTATCTACGCCGACTTGGCGCAGAAGCTCATTGTCAAAGCCAGACGCCTGTATGCCAACGAGCAACTCGGTCTGGAGCTGGGGGAGACAGTCTATGCCTTCGACTCGACCACCATCGACCTGTGCTTGAGCTTGTTTCCCTGGGCCCACTTTCGCAAGCGCAAGGGCGCCATCAAACTGCACACCCTGCTGGACTTGCGGGGTCCGATCCCCACCGTCATCGAGATCACCCAGGGAAAGTGCCACGACGTCAACCTGTTGGATTCCCTCGTCATCGAGCCCGGTGCCTTTTACGTCATGGACCGGGGTTATCTCGACTTTGCTCGTCTGCATGTCGTTCATCAAGCTTGCGCCTACTTTGTGATTCGGGCCAAGAAGAATCTCCGCTTTACTCGCTACACCTCTCGACCCCGGTCCGATCAGCCCGGAGTTCGCAGCGATCACACCGGGCGCTTGGCCTTGCCAAAATCTCGGCAAGACTATCCAGAGCACTTGCGAAGAGTTCGCTTCTTCGACGCTCCCACCAACAAATCTCTCGTCTTCCTGACGAACAATTTCACCCTTCCGGCCCTCAGCGTCGCCTCCCTCTACAAACTCCGCTGGCAGGTGGAGCTGTTCTTCAAGTGGATCAAGCAGCACCTGCGAATCAAGACCTTCTACGGCACCTCCGACAATGCCGTTCGCACCCAGATCTGGATTGCTGTCTGCGTTTACCTCCTCATCGCAATCCTGAAAAAGGAACTCAAGCTTCCCCAAAGTCTACACAGTATTCTGCAGGTTTTGAGCGTGACCGCATTCGAGAAAGTTCCCATTTATCAACTACTTATGAGACCTAGCTTGCAGGAAGCCCACAGTCCTAGCTCTAACCAGTTGACTCTATGGGACTTATAACCGGACACTAGTGATCTCAACAGTATTATTCCTGGTGCTTGGCACAGGAACGACTGTGGCCCAAAACGGTTACGATTTGTTCCAACAGGCACTCGGCAAGGAGCGCGTTCACGGTGATCTCGAGGAAGCCATTCAACTTTATAAGCGCATTGTTGAGACACATGCCAATCAGCGAGGCCTGGCTGCCAAGGCGTTACTACAGATGGGCCGGTGTTACGAGAAATTGGGGAAGCAGCAGGCACGTAAGATCTACCAACAGGTGCTTGAAGAGTATTCGGATCAACCCAAAGTGCTGGTTTTGGCACGGGCAGGTCTGTCTCGACTGACTGTCGAGCCAACGCCGCCGACTCCGACCATGACGGTTCGGGAATTGATGCGCAGTGGTGAGCAAAGGCAGGGCGAAGTCTCGGATCCCACAAATGACCCCTTTTTCGACATCAGTAGCGACGGGCAGATTTTCGTCTACACGGACTGGAGGACAGGCGACCTGGCTATGAAAAACATGGCCACGGGGGAAGTTCGGAGCTTTTACGGCACTGATTGGGGCAGCAAGGAGTTTTTTGAGGACCCGGTCTTATCGCCGGACGACAAGAAGGTGGCTTTCGTGCGCTACCCAAACCGCGTAGGTGTCACCACCCGGATCGAGGTTGATTCTGTTGAGGGGGAAAATCGCGAGACCCTTTATGATCCCAAAGACAACGGGAACATGCTCACTTGTGACTGGAGTCCCGATGGAAAAAACATACTCATTTCCGTTCAAGCGGCCGACCGCTCAGTTTTTTTGGCCACTCTAGGCCTCCAAGACAAAAAAATACAACGACTGGTGACTCTGAACTGGGAGATGCCCCGCCGAGCCAAGTACTCGCCGGACGGGCGCTTTATCGCCTACGATTCGACCAAAGGCGGCGACAGCAAGATCTATCTTATCAGCGCGGATGGTTCTCGAGAGAGCGTGCTGGTGGATTCACCCGGCCAGGATGATTCACCTTTATGGACGCACGATGGTCGTTTTCTGCTGTTTCGCAGCAACCGATCAGGGAAGTGGGACCTGTATGCGCTCGGCATCAAGAATGGGCAGTCCTCCGGCCATGAAATCCTCATCAAGCCCAACCTCGGGGTATCAACCTTTCTTCGCGGTGTGACCGCTGAGGATCAGCTCTTTTACTATGAGCAGGTCGGCGGCCGGGACATTGCCGTCACGGAGAGAATCGATGACCTGGCACAGACAGCTCAATTCAGAATTCTTCCCAAGGTGCAGACAACCGAAAATAGAAGCCCTAACTTTTCCCCTGACGGAAAGCGCTTGGTTTACCTCGCCAAATCGCCGCGTTCGAAAGGCCGAAAAATACGCATCACCAACCTGGAGGGGAAGATCCTGAAAGACATACCCTTAGAACCTCAAATCATGACAATCTGGCCCCCCATCTTTTCTCCCGATGGAAAGAAAATTGTACTTCGGGTCTACGATGCAAAACGTGAGGCTAAGATTATGGTGCTCTCTGCCGAGACGGGGACACTTCTCAAGGTGTTTTCTCCTCTGGAGCAGAAAGGGTATTCCCGTCCTCTTGGCTGGTCCCAGGACAGCCGACTCCTTTACGTTATGTTGGTGAGCCAGGAAGTGCGCAAGAGTTGGCTGGCAACCATCGATGTTGAGACAGAAAAAGTGATTGAATCCACCTTGCTGTCCGAAAATGTCGGTCGTGTCAAGCTGTCGCCTGACGGAAATTATCTGGCGATGTTTTCTTCTACAGATCCTTCTCCCGGACAGGAGCGCAAGACTCAACTCGTGCTCCGTTCCTTAGTGGACGGGAGCGAGCAGCTGCTAAGAGAAGATCAGATAGACAACCACCGGATTGTATGGGACTTTGATTCGCGCCACCTGTTTTACCGGAAACTCAACGACGAAAATCGCCTTTACCGCTTTTCCATTGATACAGGAGAGGAAGCAGTCCTTTTGGCCGACCTGAAGGGTCTGGAGCTTTTCTCCGTGAGTCCGGACGGGAAGTACTGGGCGTTTGAAAATCGGCAGTCCGGCGCCAACCCAAACGGGCGGGTGGCGCGCATCTGGGTATTGGAGAATTTCTTGCCACAGAGCAAAGAACAGCTTGCCGGCCGTTAAGGGTCTGCGCAAGAATAACTTGGTAGAATTGGCGCTCAGATTTGCGCCAGATTTGGCCGCGAACAATTGAGCGAAACCGCAGGCGTAGCAGGGTCTACGTTGAGGATTTCGCGATTGAGGAGCGGCCGAAGATGGTGTGAAGATGAGATGCCAAAATGCCAAGTTATTTTTGCGCAGACCCTAAGTACTGACGGACTAAGCTACCCCCATGCGCGCGCTCGTTTTTTTTCTGGCACTTCAAATCCCTCTGGGCCTTGATCGCGGCCTTCTTGCTCCACCGGAAAATCCGGTGACTCGGGAGAAGGCCGCGCTGGGGCGCCGACTCTTTTTTGACAAACGGCTCTCCTCAGATAACAGCCTGGCCTGCTCCGACTGTCACCAGCCACACCGGGCTTTCAGCGACGGAAAACGGGTCGCCCTGGGAGTCAGGGACCAGACGGGCAACCGCAACACGCCCGCTATTATCAATCGGACCTATGGACGCTCCTTTTTCTGGGATGGAAGAATTTCGACGCTTGAAGAGCAGGTCCTGCAACCCATCCAACATCCGAAGGAAATGGGAGCTGAGCTGCCGACTGTGATCCAAACGTTGCGGACCGATGCCACTTACCAAAGGCAATTTGAAAATATCTTCGGGAGCCCACCCGACGTACGTTCTCTCTCCTATGCTTTGGCGACCTACGTCCGCACGCTTCTCTCCGGAGCTTCCCGCTATGACCTCTACGAAGCGGGTGAGAAAGCTGCGCTCAGCAGACTGGAGCAACAAGGACTTCGTCTGTTTCGTGGAAAGGCTCGTTGCACAACCTGCCATTCTGGCAGCAACTTTACGGATGAGGAATTTCACAATACCGGTGTTTTCTGGGGTGTCCAACCACATGATCCCGGACGCTTCGTTGTAACTGGATTGCCCAGCGACACCGGCAAATTCAAGACTCCGACACTGCGCGAAATCGAGCACACCGCCCCCTATATGCATGATGGGAGTGTCGCCACCCTAAAAGAAGTGATTGAGTTTTACAACGGGGGTGGGAACCCCAATCCTTACCTGGACTCGGCGCTACGACGCTTGGCACTCACTGCAGAAGAGAAACAGGCCCTCCTGGCATTTTTGAAGAGTCTCAGTGGCCAGATCCGCGAAGGTACTGAGTAAGTGCGGGCTTGTCCTTCTCAGGTTTATATGGGAATCCAATTAATAGATGGGGCTGTTTTGTCTGCGATATTTGTACAGAAAATCACTCGGTCGGCACCATCCACTTGAGTTCTTTGAACCTGGTTCTTCTCACCGGAACCATCATTGTTACGCCCCCCACCAGCAACGCTCAGGACACACTCTACACGGGAACTCCATACCGTCCTCCCAGAAAGTCCGAGCCTCCAAAAAGCCAGACCTACAACTTGGACAATCAAAAGCGATCAGTTTGTCACTGGCCCGCATTCGGCGAAGCTTGGCTTCTGAAGGGTCTACCTGACTCAGTGCCTTTTCCTTTGTTTCGAGATCGGCTTCCAGATAGATGTGCGTGGTTTCGATACTTTCATGACCGAGCCAGAGTGCGATCACGGCTAGATCGACCCCCGATTGAAGCAAGTGAACCGCGGTGCTGTGGCGGACGAGATGAGGAGAGACCGATCGGTGCTTCAGACTGGGGCACTGTAATGAGGCGGTGCGAACGACCTGGCGAAGCCGATAGCTCACTCCGTGCCGGGACAGCGTCTGGCCCCGGGCATTAGGAAAAGCCAGATCAGCCGCGAAGCCGTCCAGTTGCTGGAACCATTTTCTGAGAACCCCGGCTGTCTTGGTCTGCCTTAAGCCATTTCCCGGCGGATGTCGAGATAATACGCATTATTCGCCCCTTGCGACACCTCCACATTTGGAATCTGGGTTTCTGCTCAGTATGCAACCTGCAGCATTCAAGTGCGAGCGCTTGGCTGGCCGGATAACGCCCCTATCACAGCGGTACCTGGGGTTAGCCCGGATTTCTCATAGTGAAAGCAGAAAGGCTGATTTTAGTCGATTTTTCGACTCTGGTTTGAGCCGAAGTCTCAGTTGAGGGCACTGTAGAGTGCGAGAGCTTGGTGACACCTATGTTGAAGGCGGAAAACCGGTTTTTCAGACACACCTCAGCCGCCTCAGTTGCAGATGGTTGGGATTTCCGGTTTGCCTCCGCTCAGCCGAGCTGTTGAAGCTGGGCCAAGGTTTGGGCGTAGAGTGTTTGGTAAGGATAACCCTCGCTCAGCGACAAGCTCACCCGTCGGACACTGACCCGAATCTGGCCTCCTATCTTCAACAGTTTGAGGCGAATCGTCTGGCATTGCGCCTTCGCCCACTGGGTCCCCTTCAAAGCGACACACCTGAGCGTGTGCAGCAGATTGTAAGCCACCGAGGAAAACCACAGGCGCAGCTGATTGCTCTTCATGCGGTGCGTCGAGGTCCGATCGGCAAACAGCTCTAGCTGCTGCTCCTTAATCCGATTCTCCGCTTCCCCTCGCGCGCAGTACAGCTCCTCGTACAGCTTTTGGGCGGGCCACCGCTTCGCTCCCAGCGAGGTGACGACAAAGCGGGGATTGGATCCCTTACCCGTGTACTCGGCCTTGCCCACCACTCGCCGCTCTTGACTCCAGCTTTTGCGCGTCTGGTAACGAAAGTCCTTGTAGACTCGGGCGCTGCTGCCGTTGGCTTGTTGCAGTGCCTGGGCCTGTTCCAACTCGGACTCCAGGGCCCCCTCTAAGCGCTGATTGCGGGCCAGACCGAAGACGTAATCCACTCGATGCTCCTCACACCATTTCATCAACGCCTCGCGGGCAAAGCTGCTGTCCGCCCGCAGAGTAATGCGGACCTTCGGCCACTTCGCCCGCAGTTGTCCCACCATCCGCTCCATCTCCTGGACCGCTCCTTCGGAGCCATCCAGGTTCGACACCCGCAGCTTGGCCCCCAGCACATACCCCTCGCAAAACACATACAGCGGCAGGTAGCAGTAACACCGGTAGTAGCCATGGTAGAAACGACCCTCCTGTTCTCCGTGCAGCGGATCATCCGTCGCATCCAGGTCCAAGACCAACTCCTTCGGTTTCCCGCCTCGCACCCGAATGAACTGCTCCACCAAAAACGCTTCGACCGCGGCTTCATCCACCGGCGTCTTGCGATATTTATCCTGCGTCACCGAGGACAACTCCAAACGATTGAGGGTGCTCTTGCCCGCACACGCCTTGCCTCGATCCGCTTCCGCTCGCCGATCCCTCCCCAAGGGATCTTCCTTGCCGACCAACACCGCCATCAGCGGATCTGCCCGGAGCTCCTCATGATCGTTGACATCCTCATAGCCTAGGGCCAGTCCGTAAATCCGCTGCCCCACCAGTTCCTCCACACTGAACTCGGTGAAGCGAGGATCGCGCCGGTCCCCAAAGCAGGCGGCCAAGCCGCTAATGAACCCATAGCGGCTCTCCACCTCCCGTAACAGCAACCCCCCGGAGTCTGAGGTGATCTGCCCCCCATTGAATTCTGCCTCGACTCGGCGCCCTTCTAGCTCTTGAAACTCCAGCTTGGAAGCGATACACTCTGTGGTCATAGTAGTCAGCTCCTTGTGATTATTAAGTATCTGATAACAAAGACTTTATATCACATAGAGCTGACTGCTTTTTCTTGTCTTTGAGAAATCCGGGCTAAACCGGCCGCCAGGACCACGGCGGTGCTGATCCCCCACGCGACGCGTTCTCGGCCCCGGCTGCTCGACTCGGCAGGTGGTGTTCCAGCACCCAATTCCGATCCAACTTCTCCGACCCACTTCACCTCCCTCATCAGGTCGCCGGCTGTTTGCCATCGGTCGTCAGGGTCTTTCTCCAAACACCGCCTCACCACGTGATCCAGTGTCCTTGGCGTCATCTCCTGCAACTCGGCCATCGGCTGTGGCTCGGAGTTCATGATCGCGCCGATCAGGCTCGCCTGACTCTTCCCCTCAAACGCCTTCTTTCCCGTGACCATCTCGTACAGTACGGCGCCGAAGGCAAAGATGTCCGTTCGCGTGTCTGCCTCTCTGCCCTCCAGCTGCTCGGGAGCCATGTACTGGAATGTGCCCAGAATCGAGCCTTTTTGCGTCAGGGGTTCCGCCTCGGTCGGCAGTGCGGAGTGACCCACAACACTCGTCAGCCCGGCCGTCGTCTTCGCCAGCCCAAAGTCCAGGAGCTTCGCCCCGGACTTCGTCAGCATGATGTTGCCCGGTTTCAGATCTCGATGAACGATACCCTGCCCATGCGCTTTGTCCAGAGCGTCGGCGATCTCAATCCCGTGGCGGAGAGCCTCGTCGAGAGGCAACGCCCCTTTCTTCAACCTGTCGGCAAGGGTGTCTCCCTCGATGTGCTCCATGACCATGAAGTCGACGCCATCTTCGCTGCCGATATCGTGAAGCGTACAGATGTGGGGATGGTTCAAGCTGGAGACGGCACGCGCTTCCCGCTCGAATCTCTGTCGCGCTTCGGGATTGCTGGCTACGTGAGATGGCAGGACTTTGATGGCAACGGTGCGATCGAGCCGGGTATCTCTGGCCTTGTAGACCTCTCCCATCCCGCCTTCGCCGATTTTCTCGGTGATTTTGTAATGGGAGATGGTTTGGCCTATCAACGGAGTCTCCAGGATAGAGGGAAGTCTATCTCGAGAATACTAGATCTTTGGCTTTAGAAGGGCAATGTCAGGGGACGGCATATATCGAAATCGCAGGGATAGGCGGAATTCAATCCGCCTTCTCCGCTGACACTCGGAATCTCGTTTGCTGCGAAGCTGGTCGTGTGCTTGAAACTGCCATCCTTGTCCTTGTTTCTCGAAAAGGCGACGCATTCTTTTCAGCCACAAGCTTATCGTGGTCGCATGACCGCCTGGGTCTGCGCGGAATGACTGCTTATGGCCCGTTTGCGGTAGTTCGTTCGACGTTTCCGCGAGAGACTTGAATGACCGCTTCTAGGCGAGGCTGTGTGAAAAGTCATTCATGATTTCGGATTTGAAATTTTGACTTCATAGGATCGCGTGTAAGCCACGATCTCCGTCGTAGGAAGGGTAAAGAGACCCCTAAATCAAAGAGGTTTTGGACTTTTCACACAGTCTCAGGCGAAAGCGGCCGTTCGATTTCGATCAAATCGGCCCAGAACTGGCGAAGCTGTCACCAGCCGCTATCTGTGCCCACCACACCGCCCCTCCTATGAAGGGTACTAAGCAGATTGCTGCGATTTTTCACGCTAAGCAAGCTATTTCAAAAAACGACCCGTTGGAAGCGTGCCCTTAAGTCCTATATTGTCAGTAGTGTAAGTCAATTATTGGGTGACACTGGTCCCGTGAGCAAAGTCTCAGAACTGGAGGCCAAATGGCTTTTGGTATCTGTGGGCTGGGAAGATGTAAAGCAAGCTATTCAGAGAGGCGAGGTCATCAAAACAGCCTACCAGTGGCGTAGTCGGTGTTCATGTCGCCGTTGACTTTCAACATCGAGCGGGACATTACCTGCCTATGGCTTCGACAGTATTATGTTCGTACCATCGCTGTCAAATTCAGGGTCATGATTGGCCGAAAAAGCGTAGTTTCCACCACTAATGCTCGACACGGTGAACGTGACGCTGCCGTGCTTTTTGCGGATCCCGGACCACGTTGCCGTACACTGACCCTGGGAGTCGGTTGTGCACATGCCCTGACCTGTCCCGGAAGCCGCATTCCAGTCGCCGGCAACTTCAACGCTGATGACCGGATTGTGGGTTAGCGAGTCGTCATGCACCGTCACAGTCACGACGGCTGTCCACGTCGCACCTTGGCTCGAAGTAGCACCATCGAGGTCCCCGGCATGTACTGACCCGGAGGGCGGCGGGGGCGGGGGCGGCGGGCCACCACCACCACAGGTAAGGGCCCCGTGGGCATTGAGGCGACCGTAGGTGCTGTAGGCCAACATATTCTGGCCCATGGCACCGGTCTGGTCGGCGCAGTCTTGAATACGTCTTCGCACCTCGGTGCTCGTTGCATTAGAGGGGTCATTGGCGAGCAAGTAACTCCACCCCAACGCCGCCACGCCGGATACGTGGGGCGCCGCCATAGAGGTGCCCTGGAGCCATTGAAAGCACTGAGGGGTTCCGCCACAGAAATCGACGGGGACGGTCGACAAGATCGGATCGCCCGGCGCCAGGAGGTCAACCCAGGGGTCCTCGGGCACACTGAAGGTCGAGAAAGAAGCGCGATCATCGTAGGGATTAGTTGCCCCCACCGAGATCACATTGGTATAAGCGGCTGGATAGAGATACTGCCAATCGCCGTTATTGCCGGCCGCGGCGACCAATACGACGTCCTGTTGCTCGGCGTAGTTAAGCGCGCTTTGCACCACCATCGATGGCGTCGCTTGGCCGAAACTCATATTAATGACGTGGAACCCCAGATCTGCAGCGGCGGTAATGGCTTCGGCGATATCGGCCTCCTCACAGGACGACCCGATGACGAATCCGAGGAATACCTCCGCGTAACACACCTTGAAGGACCCGATGGATGTATTCCAACCGACACCGGCCCCACCGGCGCCGTTGTCGGTACGCATCCCGATCGTGCCGGCCACATGCGTGCCGTGGCCGAGTCGATCTATTAATTCAGGAATGGGGGTACCAAAAGAGTCAACGGTGGGCGTTACATAATCCTGGTTGTGCACGCATTTGCCGACCAGGTCCCCATGATTGCAATCGACACCGCTGTCGACTACGGCGACCCAGACACTTGCATCGCCCTGGTCGATATCCCAGGCCTCTGGCGCACTGATGTCCGCATTGGCACGAGTGTACTGCCACACCGGCAAGCCGGTGTTCGGGTCGGTATATGTTTGCAGGGCGGTCCCTTGATTAAACAAATTCCACTGCTCATCAAATACGTCGATGCCGGGGCCAAACGACCCTTCCGTCGGTAAAACCAGCGGCTGAAGATAATTCGGCTGGGCATAAAGGACGTTTGGGTTAAGCCGGTATCTTTGGATCGATTCGAGCACCCTCCCGGCCGGCACGTCGACCACGTGGACGCCGATGGCCCCGATCGTTCTCTGTAGTTGCCCGCCCGCCTGGCTGTGCACAGCGCTAATCTCAGCCGCGGGCGTCCCCGGATGAAAAGCGACCAACACCTCGTCGGGCGAAAAAGCCGGCGGCGTGGAAGCCGACCATGATGGGCTACTGACGAGAAGCAAAACCATCACCGGGACAACGCCTCGAGCCAACGATCCTAACAATTCCTTTGAAGCATGCATGATTCCGCCTCCCTAGTCCGTATAGGATTATTCCATTGCGCCGCCGCCTGAGGGCGCGGTATCGATCGTGGCACGTATACTCCACAAGCCGTCGAGCCGCTCGCCTCCGGGAGACACTCCCAGGGCTGCGAGATCGGCAGCTGCTCGGGCTGCGGCCTGTGGCGGTAGCTCACCTGCGACCCTGTAAGCGGTGCGAATGAGCCAAGACCTGGGTGGCCAAGGCAGACATCAAGAATGAAAGGATGACTTCCTTCAAAGCCGCGAGGCTTCTTGGGCTCAGGGACTGGTTTCATTGCGCATCAAAGCCTGACCAGTGAGAGGAATGCTCAGACCACTAAATAGGGGAATGGTCAGAACTTGATAAGGGGCCGTGATCGCCACACGGGTAAACTGAGTGGCTACATCCCCCAACTTGAATCACAATGGGACTCACGTTGATCGTTGCTCCCGCCGCCGCGGCCAAAAAAGGTTTCACGAACTCCTCAAGCAGATCCTGGCAAACCGTCCGAAGAAAAAAAAGAGTCTGCCATCGACCAGGGCGCACTCAAGGTGACGCTGCTCACACTGGTCGTTGGATCCTACCTGGATGCACCACATGACCGACGAGGGCACGGTCAAATTAGCGGCTGGAGGCTGCTACCCGGCGTGTAAACACGTCCCGATCCGCTCAGCTCAGCAGACACACGTCGCCTCGCGCCACTCAGCGAATGCCCGGCCACGAAACAGTCGATGGTGAACTGCCTTGAGGTGGTGTCGACCAACTCGGAATAGATTCTGGATCGGACCCTGGACAGCGACGAACCGCTGAGCCTGTGACCTTGACTTGAAGCGCCGCATCTGTCGCTCCTGCTCCCGGGTGTGTTGATGCGAGACTTCTGCCCGGTTGTTTTCGTACCGACCGGTTCGATGCACCACCGAAGGAAACACCTCTCGATGCGCGGCCGGATAGCTTCGAAGCTTGTCGATCACGAGTTGCCAGGGTGGCGTCCCTTAGTGCTTTAAGATTTTGCGGAAGAAGCGTTTGGCGGCTTTGCCATCTCGCCGGCGTGTCATCAGAATATCGATCACGTCTCCATCTTGATCCACCGCTCGCCACAGATAATGTCGCTGGCCCTGGATCGTGATGAAGAGCTCGTCAACGTGCCAGATG
Organism: Acidobacteriota bacterium; assembly: GCA_965218775.1. GTDB lineage: Bacteria > Acidobacteriota > UBA6911 > RPQK01 > JAJDTT01 > CAUZIZ01. The sequence continues at coordinate 389,185 of CBDCLS010000005.1, forward strand.
TCGCCTGCTCGCCCCTTGCCTTCGTCTCAGAGAGCGGGCATAGTCGGGGCCAAACTTGCGGCACCATCGCCGAATCGACTCATAGGAGACGGTGACACCTCGCTCGGCGAGCAGGTCTTCCACGTCGCGCAGGCTCAGCGTGAATCGATGGCACAACCAGACTGCATATCCGATAATTTCAGGCGGAAAACGATGGCCTCGATATAGAGATTCCATCTGATGATTGTCGCTGCCACCGGCCTTATAGACTAGATCAATGGCATCTCGTAGTAGGTACTCAACTCCTTCTCCAACGAAGTACGCATGTTTCAGCACATCCACTAGTTTCATCAGCCACTCACCTGGTTCTGTTCCCGGCGGCGGTATCAACGGATTAAAGTGAAATGGAACAGTCTTTCTGCTTACGGTGAAAACGATGAGGTCCTCGAACTCTGGAAGCTGCTGCAAGTCTCGGTAGTTCTTCTTCCAGTCAAAGACCAGGAAGGGCTTCTTCTTTTCTTTTAGCTGCCGGAGGATCTGGAAGGTCAAATTCGTCTTGCCGGCTCCGCTCATACCGACGATGAGAAGGTGTTTGATCCACTCGTCCTCTCGAAGCTCGAAGGGACAAAACGGCTTTCCAGGAGGATAGATCGCCGTGCCGAGTGAATATTCCCCAGCACAAACCGAAGCGGGCGGAGGGTCGAGGAAGATTCTTTCCCTATAGTCCTTTTGGGTTTCTTGAAACAGAATGATGTCGAGGAGTTCGTCGGCGGCTTGTCTGTCTTCAGCTTCGCCTGAGAGATAGAAGAGCCAGTTGAGGTCTGCCTTCTGTTTGCCGAGGGAGGCGAGTTTTCGGAGTTTTTCGTCGGTTTCATGGTTTGTCATTCACCATGAAGGGCCCTCAGAGGCTCTTATTGTTTGTAGTGCGATTCGGCACTCAAGACCTGAATATGCCTGTGCTGAGTCGAAATATGGAAGATTAGTTCCGAGTAATCTGCATTCAAGTTACTGATTCATTAGATCTTAACGTCCTGGAGAGAGACAAAGACACCAGGCAGGTAGACGCCAGATACAAGGGAGTTACCTCGAAATACGGTAGCACTAAGGGACAGAATCGGGCTGAAGAGGTGGAGATTTATGTTCACCGTCGGCGGCGAGCTCCACGGGCGCCTCCAGGTTTGAAGTAGGCGTCATCTTCAGCGAGAACTTTCAGAATGGTCTCAACCCGGGATAACTGCCGCCAATAGGCGGGTCTCGGGAGGGCCGCTACTGCTGGCTCAGAACCATCCCCCAATGCCGTCACTTTGCTGAACCTATCCCCATCCTTTCTGCGTCCTAACGGTGCCGGAATCCCCTTGTAATGCCCTTCTATTTTCGCCTTGAGGATCATTGCAAGTACTTCATGAAAAGGCAGTTATCTTGGATTTCACGTCATGCATCTGCCGGAGTACGGCTTTTCGGGGTCCACGAGAGGGTCTTGGCCGAGCTCGGACCTTCCGAGTGATCAGGCGAGATGCTTCTGCTCTCCCACCGCGTAGCCCTCGCGAATCCACTCCATGACTTCTTCGTCCAACTGCTCGGCCTCGGTGACCCGCAGGAGGTGGACGTGATCGGTTGGCGTGAGGGTCTCGACTTTGCGGAAACGGGGGCTCTCGATGCGTCGGGGGAACCAGAAGCCGAGGTCGAGCCAGGTCTTCCTGGGTGTCACTCCGAGGAAGCGTACCCTCACGAGAAAAGCAACGCTGTCGCGATAAGCCTGGACGTGTACCGGCCCCACGGATTCCACCATCGCCCGAATGCGCTCGAAGAGCTTGCTCACCGAAGGCTCGCTCTTGGCGAAGGTCTGCTTCAGCGTGTATCGCTTGCAGCTGTGCCACTGGTTCTTGTTGACGAAGACGTGGCCGCGTTTGGGGCAAGTCCACAAAGGTGCCAGCCGCTTGAAAGCCTGCCCCTTCTTTGCGGCCTCGGTCAGCCCCTGGAGCAAGCGGATTCCGGAGATTTTCTCACACACGAGTCTCACACAGGCGGCGAGAGTTCGTTGACACAATCACCGTAAATTACTGAAAAGAAAGGATGGGCCGTGCCGGAATCGAACCGGCGACCCTCTGCTTAAAAGGCAGATGCTCTACCTATTGAGCTAACGGCCCATGTTGTTTGTTTGTAATGGTTTACACTCGTTCTTATTGGTAGATGACCGGAGCCCGGACTGAACAATTCCCTGCCGATTCCTTCCACTCAATCCCCCGACGGAATCCTTCATAGCAATTGCCGCCAACCTTTGGATCCCCGGTCCATCAGCGATAACCTTACCAGGAACATCGCCCCAGTGCGACCAGCAGCATCAGATCCGTTGGTGGCTCGGCACTCTTGCGTCGAATCCCCGGTGAACGCCACCATTCGATCGTAGCCATACGAGGTCAGCCAGTTGCCATCGGCCACACCATCCCCTCTCCGGACCGCCACCTTGACGAACCCCTCGCGACCATTTCGGGCGTTGATTTGAAGCCGCTTTCCAGGACACTCCAGGGGCACCGTCAGGGCGTAGCCATCATCCTCGGCACCCAGAGACATGAAGCCGTCCCGCTGGCGATTGTAGACCAGACAGTTGTGCGTATCGCTCCGGCCCCCGATTCAGCTTTTCGTCATGGGAGCCAATCGCTGGCGCGCTGAGTCCGAATGGCCGCTGGCAAGGACGCGCTACACCAGGTTCTACCTTCACAGCGGCGGCAACGCGAACACGGCGGGGGGCGATGGACTCCTGTCGCCGGAACCGCCCCTGGAGGAAGCGCCGGACGAGTACATCTACGACCCGCGGGATCCGCTGATGACAAGATTCTCGCTGCAGGGTCAACAGGAACCCTGGGACCAGAGACCGCTCGACTGGAGACCTGACCTTCTGGTCTATTCGACTCCCCCACTCGAGCACCCGATCGAGGTGACCGGGCCAATCTCGATCCAGCTCTTCGCCGCCTCTTCAGCAGTCGACACCGACTTCGTCGTGAAGCTTGTGGATCGCAGACCGGATGGATTTGCGCAGGAACTGTGCCACGGCATCGTGCGAGCCCGTTATCGCGACTGCTACGAATCGCCGACACTGATAGAGCCTGGAAGACTCTACAAGTACAACATTCAGGTCAATCCAACCAGCAACCTCTTTCGACCCGGTCACCGGATACAGGTCCATTTGTCCAGCAGCGATTTTCCCAATTTCGACCGAAACCACAACACCGGCGGGGACGACTACCGCGAGTCCACGCTGTTGACGGCCAGACAGACCATCTTCCACGACTCCCTGAGACCTTCGCACATCCTCCTTCCAATCATCCCGAGTTGAGGGCTTGTGATCGGTTGGGCTGTCAGACAGCGTCGCCAGGGATCTCAGGGGCGGAGCTGTTTCTGGGAAGCGGCGTCCAGCCGGAGCTGGGCCTTCAGGAGGTCCTCCAGCTCCCGGACCCGTTCTCGATGCATCCTGGCAAGATCCCGCTCCTCGGAGGGATCCTGGGCCAGATCATAGAGCTCTTGATTGACGATCTCGCCACCGCGCTCCCGGGCCACCAGCTTCCAATCCCCGTGACGCAGAGCCAGCCGGTCATGAGGTGTTCCCCAGTCGTCGCGTCCCCTCCAGTGAAGTGTCCTGGAGGAAGGCGTGGTCTGCCCCGCCAACCAGGGCCAGAGATCGCGACCGTCCCAGGATGGATCGCCGGGCGCCAGGTAGCCAGCCAGAGAGGTGAGCGTGGGCATCCAGTCCAGGATGCTGACGACCCCGTTCAGCATTCCCGGCTTCAGGGTCCCCGGCCAGTAGACGAAAGCCGGCACCCGGATCCCACCCTCGTAGACCTGGGTCTGCCATCCCCGCAGGGGACGGTTGTCTCCCAGCACCGGACACCGGGGGTGTGGACTGCCGTAGATCTCACTTCCGAACTCGGCCCAGTGCTCCTGCCCGCCGTTGTCGCTGGAGAAGACGACGAGTGTGTTCCGCACCTGGCCGCTCCGTTCCAGGGCTCCCATCACCTGGCCGATGGCGTCGTCCATATGGGAGGCCGCAGCCGCAAAGGACCGGCGGCAGGGCTGCAGGTCTTCGGGGTAGAGGGAAAGCCACTTCTCGGGCTCGACCAGCGCCAGGTGGACGGCGGTGTAGGGTAAGTAGAGGAAGAAGGGACGATCTCTTGGAGTTTCGATGAAACGAATCGCCTCGGCCGTGATCAGATCCGTGGCGTGGCCCTCCTCGTCAACGAACCGGTCGTTGCGGTGCCAGGTACGGGAATAGGGACCGGGGTTGTAGACGTGGTTGTAGGGATGGATTCCTCCCCCGAAGACCCCATAGGAGTGGTCGAATCCGAAGCTCAGGGGTCCGGCCACAGGAGCATATCCCAGATGCCACTTCCCGCAGATGGCCGTCTCGTATCCCGCCTCCCTCAAGGCCGAGGCCAGGGTCAGGGTAGAGCTGGAGAAAGGTGTGTGAGCGTAGGATTGGCGTTCCGGAAAACGGGTTGGGCAACGCCCGGTCATCAAGGCTACCCGGGTCGGATAACACACCGGATACACATAGTGCTGCTCCATCCGGACTCCGGCGTGAGCCATCCGATCCAGGTTGGGGGTCTGGATCTCCGAGCCATGGTAGCCCACGTCTCTCCAGCCCAGGTTGTCGGCCAGGATGAAGAGGATGTTGGGCCTGGGAGGCGGGTTTCCTCCCATCGGGGTAGGCTCGCTGCAGGCCGCTGCCATCAGGAGCAACACTGAGATCAGACAATGACAAAAACCTTTCGAACGTTCTCGGATCACCATGGAGAGAAACCGGGACCATTGTCCTCGATACCTGGACGGACTGCAAAGGGAAGGCGCATTGCTCCCTGATGCAACCTGGTGCGGGCCGGCTTTAGCGATCCACCTCCACTGGTTGGGGCAGACTATCGGCCAACGCCTCGCCTCCAGTACGCCGGAGCTCGGCGTCCAGCCTCTGGCGAAACTCGCGGAGGCGGCTGAGATGACTCGGCTCCAGCGCCAGGTTGAGGCGCTCCCCGGGATCGGCCTCCAGGTCGTACAGCTCCTCGATCTCGGCCTTCCAGTTCGCACCGGCTGATTGACTTCGGGCTCGGAGCCTGATCACCTTATTGAATCATCCGTGTTAACAACCCTGTAGAAGAACGCCCGTGATATCCAGCTCGAAGAGTCTGTTTCACTCGGTTCTCAGCCTGATCGTTTTGATCGGCGCCTCTTTGCAGGCGGAGAAAACGGACCGTCCAAACATTGTGATGATCATCTCAGATGATCAGGCATGGACTGACTACGGGTTCATGGGTCATGAGACCGTCAGGACACCTCACCTCGACGAACTTGCCAGCCAGAGTGTCTGGTTCCCGCGCGGCTATGTGCCCACGGCACTCTGTCGGCCTTCCCTGATGACATTGGTCACCGGGCAATACGCTCATCGACACGGTGTCACCGGAAACGATCCGAGCCCAAAGTACGCCCAGCGTGACTCGGCGCTGTACAAGGAGCGACGTGCGCGGCTCATCTCCTATATCGACGAGTTTGAGACGCTGCCCGGACTGCTCCAGGAACGGGGCTACCTGAGTCATCAAAGCGGCAAGTGGTGGGAGGGCAACTTCGAGCGCGGAGGCTTCACTCATGGAATGACGCGCGGATTTCCGCAGAAAGGCGGTCGACATGGAGACGATGGTCTGAAGATCGGCCGCGAGGGGATGGAGCCCATCGCCAGATTTGTAGCCAAGGCCAGAAAGGAGGAGCAACCGTTCTTTTTGTGGTATGCCCCGTTGCTGCCCCACACACCCCATAACCCGCCGGAGCGTCTGTTGAGAAAGTACCGCCGGGACGGCCGACCCATCACAATAGCCAGATACTACGCGATGTGTCACTGGTTTGATGAAACCTGCGGTGAGCTCGTCCGCATTCTGGAGCACAACGGAGTGCGCGAAAGCACGTTGATCGTCTACCTGACCGACAACGGTTGGATTCAGAATCCGGAGAAACGCGGTTATGCGCCCCGTTCGAAACAGACACCCTACGAGGGGGGCGTTCGGACCCCGATCATGTTTTCCTGGCCGGCGCGCCTCGAACCGGAAAAGCGGAATGAAGTTGTGAGCAGCATTGACCTGGTGCCCACTATTCTGGCGGCGGCGGGCGCCCGCATCCCAAAAGACCTGCCGGGGCTGAACCTACTCCCCAATATCGAATCAGGCGCCAGGATTGAACGAAAGTTCATCCTGGGTGAGGGGTTTGCCCACGACATTGCGGATATCGCCAAACCAGAGGCGTCCCTGCTGTATCGCTGGTGCATCGAGGGCAAGTGGAAGCTGCTCCTCACATACGACGGTGAGGTCAACCGTTATCAGTCCACCCATCCCCGCACGGAAAAGCGCCCCCAACTTTTTGACCTGCTGGCCGATCCGCGCGAGAAGAAGAACGTCGCGGCGAATCATCCCGATGTGGTGGATCGGCTCGCTGAGCGTATCGCCGACTGGTACCCTGTGACGGAGCGGTGAAGTTTGAGTAGGTGGCATTCCAAAAGGCAATCTCACTCGGAGAACTGGAAGGCATACAATTTCACGTCGCGCAGAGCAATCCCCGACCCATGAGAAAAACAGAATTGTGTATAATACAATTTTACATATGTTTACTACCATCAGCACTACCGAAGCCGCTCGTCACCTCGGGGATTACCTCGCGCGGGTGAAACACAAGGGAGAACGCTTCATTCTCACGAAGAATGGTCGGCCGGTTGCAGAGCTGTCACCGGCGAGAGGCTCAGGTCGCGCCACCTGGGCAGAATTCTCGGCTGTCGTCAGCCAACTGCCAGTCGACCCAACCTTCGCGGACGATCTGGAGAAGGTCAATAACGCTGACACGATTCCAGAGAATCCATGGGATTGATTATCGACACCTCGGCACTGGTCGCCTGGGAACGAGCACTTGGGGCAGGCTTGCCGAAAGACCTCGATGAAACCGAGGAGTTGGCCATCCCCGCCATTGTCTGGGCTGAAGCCCTGACCGGTGTCCGTCTGGCGAGTTCCGCGAGACGGGCGGCGCAACGCCTGACACGCCTCGAAGCTTTGCGTCGCACGGCTGGAATCGAGCCTTTTTCGGCAGAAGTCGCCGAACACTACGCCGATATCTTCTTCGAGCTCTCCGAACGTGGAAAGTTAATCCCTCAGAACGATATCGCCGTAGCTGCGACCGCCCGTTGGCTGGGCTTTGGTGTCCTTGTCGGACCCAAAGATGAAGCCCATTTCAAGAGGGTGGCCGATCTGGACATTCGTGTGCTCGGTGCACCATGATCCGAGGAAGTCGGGAACAGCAGGAGTCACACGGGGCACACCGGGGCCGCTTCTGCTCGACATACTGGCTGCCAAGCACGGTATCCGCGAAATCTGGACGAGAGATCGCCCTTTCCCCAGCTTCCCGGGCCTCTACGTGCGCCAACGGACGGCCTGCCACCCATTCTTAGGGGAGGGGGTATCAACATAGATGGCGGAGAAAGCCACTTCAGAGGAGCTTCCTTCTCAGCCTCCACACGGAATCATCGTCGCCAGCGACGTCATGATCCCGATGCGGGACGGGGTGCGATTGGCAGCCGACATCTACCGTCCGGCTCACCAGGGAGATCCGGTGCCCGGCGCCTTCCCCACGCTCCTGTGCCGCACCCCTTATGACAAGAGCGACGGTCGCTACGTTGAGATCGCCGAATTCTTCGTGCCGCGCGGCTACGCGGTGGTTTTGCAAGACGTGCGGGGCCGCCACTGATCCGAGGGCACTGGCGAATACTTCCAGTGGCCAATCCGAAGGTAGGGATTGATGGTTACGACACCGTCGAGTGGATCGCTGCTCGTCCCTGGTGCAGCGGACGGATCGGAGCGGTGGGCAGTTCCTACGCCGCCCTCGTGCAGGTTCGGATGGCTTTCCAGCGTCCCCCCATTTGAGCGCTATCTGGCCCGACTTCACCGCCAGACTGGTGGACGTCTACCCCTCCAATCCAGACTATCCGGAGGGCTATCACATGAACCTTGTGGACTCCATCATTCGCACCCGCTTCCGCAATGGCTGGGAGACAGAAACGCTGATGGAGCCAGGTCAGGTCTACGAGATGCGGATCAGTTTGCCGCCGACCAGCAACCTATTCTCGGCTGGTCACCGTCTCCGGCTGGAGGTTTCCAGCAGCAACTTTCCACAGTTCGATGTCAATCCCAACACCGGCGAGCCGGTGGGCCGGCACACCCACACGCAGGTGGCTCAGAACACCCTTCATCTGGATGCAAGCCATCCCTCCAGGGTTGTGCTGCCCATCATCCCGTAGCCGGCTTAATCGAGGATTCTAGCTATAGACTATAGCTGAGCTAGGGAACGCGGATGGTTCGAAACGGCCTAGGGGCCGCCTCCCGGAAGGCCGATTTCTCAGGGAGAGCCTCCGCCCATCAGATAATCCCACTGCTGGGCAGCCCGCTCCACCACGCCGGCCATATCCTCCTTCAGGAGATAACCCTGGGCAATGAGCTTCAGGGTGGCCTGGGTTATGCGGCCCAGGTACTCGTCCCGGTGTCGGTAGCGGCTCTCGATGGAGGGGCGGGGATCCCTCTTTGCGGCCCGCTCTGCCTCGGTCCGTGGAAAGGGGATGTAGCATCCGTCGAAGCTGGACAGGGCGTGGGTCGGGCCGGTGCGGGCGTTGAAGAGATTCCACCCGGTGTAGGTGGCCAGCGGAACGGATAGTTCGGGCAATCGGATTCCAGTTACCTCGTTTCCATCCTCATCCACCGCCGGGACCAGGATGGGAAACGCCTTGCCCACCTTCGGGGGCACTCGGGTCACGATGCCGTCGGTTCGGAACCGGGGCCCGTAGTCGACTCGGAAGGCCTTGTGAATGCGCTGGGGCAGGCTGATTCCAGGGAGGGCGGGAAAGCCCAGTTTCCCCGGGGGTACGAGCGTTCCCTGGTCGATCCGGGGGTAGCGGCTGGGGGGTGGATCCTCCCCCAGGGTGGCCCAGCGGTCGAGCGCGGGCAACAGAGCCCTCAGGACCCATTTGTAGTCCATGGGATTGGTGGGTTCCTGGCCCCGATTGATGCGGGGCGGAAAGGGACCCGGACCGTGCTGGCTGCCGCCGATCAGGTACATGCGGACGTTATCCATCAATTCCACGTCTCGTCTGCCGTCCACCGAAGTGTGGGTCAGGGAGGCCGCCCGACCCCAGTATTCGTAGGAGGAGTTGGTGTAGAAGACCTTGGGCAGGAACTCCCTTTTCGGTGCGTGGGTCAAGAGTCCGTCGGTGATCCTCGTCTCGGGATCGGTCTGCTCCGTTCCCGTGAAGGGAAAGATGTCGGTGGGATAGAAGAAGCAGGCGAAGGGCTGGGCGTCCCGGGAGGGCTGGGCAAAGCGGTGGTTGAAGCTTCCCCGTCCGGCACCCGCCACGCTGGGAATCACACCGTCGAAAGCCTTGCGATGCTCCTCGTCCTCGTTGAATCCGTGGTAGAGGAACGTCCGCAGGAAGCGTCCGCTCTGGGAGCTACCGAAGGCAAAGGCCCGGTTCAGAACGTCTGGAGGCAGAAAGATCTCCGGTGAGGAACCGTACTTCAGGAAGGAGATCATGTCCCGTACGGACGCGGGACCCAGACCCACCACGGGAGGATTCTGGGAAACGTATACGGCCTCGTAGATGAACCCTGGTTGAAAGCCCCCCTCCAGATGGACGTGGGTGGGATCGGGGATCAGCCTTCCCTGCTCCACTCGGCCGAACCTCCATTGGGAACGGGGGATGGTCCGTCTCGGGCCTTCTACCGTCTCTCTGACCGTCAGCACATTCTCGGGAGCCTCGGGATCGGCTGCCGGGTACGGAACGTGGTTTCGATCTGAAAGGATATGGTGGGGGACCGCCTGCTTCACCACGAAGTCACAGCGCACGAGACCCTTGAGCGGCTGGCCGTTCTCGGTGGCAGACGGCGTATAGAGGCGAATCCGGCCCGGACGCTTCGGCGTGTCGAACTGCCAGCCCAGCCACAGGACGGTGTACCCCTGCCGGAAGAGGAGCCCGTCTCCCAGCTCTTCCCGGGTGCCCTGGCCCAGGCTGGTTGACGCCCGGTTGAAAAGGCGGAGCAGGGCCTTGCCGCCTCGGTTGGAGACCTCGAAGAAAACCGCTCCGTTCCCGCGCTCAATCCGCTTCGGCTTCAGAAGGGTGAAGTCGGAGGAGAACTCCACCTCCCCCTGCGAGTTCCGGGGTGCCTTCTCCACGTCGGTGATGATCTGATTGATCGGATCCTCGGGATCCACCGCAAAGTAGACCCGGCCGGAGAGCTGCTCATAAGGTCCCGCTAGTCCAAAGGGCTGTCCTCCCAGGAGCTCCCCCCGCTCCTGGACCTGGATGCGGACCACGCGAGCGTGGACAGATCCGGCGAGGGTCGCGAAGAGGGCAGACAAGGCGAGAGCTTTTCCCAGTCTCATGGCAAGCCACTCCAACAGGCGTCGATCTGCCGCCGCCAACTGAACAATTCCTGAACAATCATCTGCCGAATACCAGGAACCACCAGGATGTGACCCAAGCTAAAGGTACGAAGAACCAACAAGATAGCGTGTCTGTGTCTTCTTAAAAGGCAGATGCTCTACCTATTGAGCTAACGGCCCATATTGTTTTTTTGCAGTGACTTACACTCGTCCGTTCTGTTGGTGAGCGACCCGAGCCCGGACTGAACAATTGCCTGCCGATTCCCTCCACCCAAGCGTCACGGCGTCCCCCATTAACCAGCTGCACACATCCAACCTTCGGAGTCACCGTTTCTTTTCCCCCAATACCTTACCAGGAACACCGCTGCAGTACGACCACCGCAAGCAGCTGCGAGGATCCGGAAGAGGAACTTGAAACCGATTTTCGCACCCCCCTCCATCGATCCGATCAAGCCACATTTCTCGATCCTCGGTCATCTGTCGGTGTTCGAGTCGAACCAGAAGGCATAGAGATCCCCTTGGCGCAACTCGAAATGAATCTTCGCCGCCTTCCCTCGCAGGGTGTCAAGCCCCGGACCCGGCACCCATCGGATCGCCTGGCTGCGGCCCCCGGAGAGGATCGGAAGACAATCGCCGAGGGAGAAGCCGGGCAGAGGATGTCCGTCGGCGTCCCGGATCTCGACCCTCAAAGAACCCTTGACCTCGGCGTTGACGAACAGGGCTCCTCCCGGCAGGCCTATGGTCTTCATGGTCAGCGTCCCCACCTCGACTCCCGCCCTGAGTGACACGAAGCCATCGACTGGAAGGGTAGCCAGGCCGACGGCTCGCTGCATCCGCTGTCCCTCCTCGATCCAGCCTTCCTGCACCCGCTTCAGGTGCAGAATCTATTCCGAGTTGGCCGGAACCATCTCAAGGCAGTTCATCATCGTTTCTTCGCGATCGAGGTTCGCCGATTGGAGAGAGCTGACTTGTTCCTACTGATCAAGGGAGTCCTTGTGGCTTTTCCGTCCCGGAATCGATTATCCCCGCCAACTTGACAGTGTCATTAGTCGACAGTGTCATTAGTCAACGTAGAGGAACTCGTTCGAGCTGATGAGCATGTGGACGAGGTTTGCTAGTGACTTCTCGAAGGCTTCGTCCGCCGACGCGTTGGCTTTGACGTAGAGTTGCTGTTGCGACTCGAGGTGATCGACGGCGATCTCGCTCTCTTGCGTCGAAGGCCTGCGGGAGAACAGTAGGCCGTAGGTCGTTTCGACAAGGTCGTGGGGGTTGGAGCTGTCGCCGGCGAGCGCGGCGGCCCGGTTCGCAGCCTGGCGTGCGTTCTCTGTGACAAACTCGCTGTTCATCACGGTCAGCGATTGTAGCGGAGTGGCGGAAGGGACGCGCCGGCTGCACGCCGTGTCGATGATCGGAAAGTCGAAGGCGGCGAGAAAGGTCAACGGCCACGTCCTCCGCGCGAGCAGGTAGACGCTGCGGCGTGTCGGTCCGCCCGCCGACTCGGTCTCGGAAACCACCTGCAAGCCGTCGGGACGTGCTGTGAGCTCGACCGCCGGGCCACCGACGGTGTCGTCGAGCCTGCCGGCCACGGCGAGGATCGAGTCCCGCAAGGCTTCGGCCTCCAACCGTCGCATAGGCATGCGCCAGAGCAGGCGGTTGTCAGGGTCTTGGGCGGCGGCCCGTTCGTTCCGCGGGTTGTGGGACCGGCGCGAGGACTGTCGATAGACCGCCGACGTCATGATCATCTTGTGCAGGCGCTTGGCCTTCCAACCGTGCTTGACGAAGTCGACGGCCAGCCAGTCGAGCAGCGCCGGCTGAGACGGCGGCGATCCCGTGCTCCCGAAATTGCTGGGCGTCGCGACGATTCCCGTGCCGAAATGGTGTTGCCAGATGCGGTTGACGATGACACGAGCGGTGAGGGGATGTTCCGGGTCGGTGAGCCATTCCGCCAGCGCCAGACGGTAGCCCTGGGTCGCTCCCACCCGGTGCGCGGACGGCTTGGCGGCGCAGTCTTCGTCGGCCGCGCACAAGACCGTGATGAAGCCCGGCGTTACTTTGGGGCCGGGCGATTCGACGCTGCCGCGTTGCAATAAACGGATCGTGGGCATGCCGTCGCCGTCCCACAGTGCCTGGATCTGATGCAGCTTGCGGCGATAGCCGTCCCAGGTGGCCACCTTCTGTTTCAGGCGTGAAAGTGCTTCCTGGTGATCGCCGGTGATCGATGCGTCCAGCTCCTCGTCGGTGATCTCGACGAGCGGGCCGAACTTCTCGACCAAATACTTTTGAACCTCGTCGCGGTCGTCCGCCTCGGTTTCGACCGCGAGCTTTGTGTCGGCGCGAACGACTTCGGGCAGTTTCTCCAGCTTCACGGCGAGCAGCTGTTCCCAATACGGCTGACGGATCTGCTCGATGTCGTCGGTGAGCCTCCCGACCGCCGCATCGATCTCCTGGTTGTGGCTCTCGATCTCTTCCCGCTCTGACTTCGACACGGTGTAGTGAAGCCGTTTCTTGGGCTGGATCCACGCGGACGGGTTGTAAGCCGCCGTGAACAGCGAGAGGAAGCGGTAGTAGTCGCGTTGGGGAATGGGGTCGAACTTGTGGCTGTGACAGCGCGCGCACGTGAGCGTCAACCCCAGCGTGCTCGACGACACCTTGTCGAGCAGGGCGAATAGAGCGTCGTAACGGTCCAACGGGCGGTCGGAGATGTCTTCGTTGGTGATATCAAGGATGGTTCGCAGGTATCCGGTGGCGACGAGCGGTTCGATGATCTCGGGCGTGTAGGTCTCGGCGTTTCGCCAATCGACGAGCTCGTCGCCGGAGAGTTGCTCGGTGAGAAAACGGTCCCATGGCTTGTCCTGCTGAAAGGACCGGATCACGTAGTCGCGATAGCGCCACATCCCCTCGGCAAGCTCGATGTTGTCCACCTGGTGGTCCTTGCCCGTGGTGTCGGTGTAGCCGACCCCATCGAGCCAGTGCCGGCCCCAGCGCTCGCCGTACTTCGGGGAGTCCATCAAGCGATCTATGAGCTGCTCGTAGGCCTCGGGCCTGGCGTCCTCGAGGAATGCCTGCGCCTCGTCCGGCGTGGGAGGCAGGCCCCAGAGGTCGAAGTAAACTCGTCGCAACAGCGTCTGCTTCGAAGCGGGTGGAGACAGCTCGAGACCGCGCGACTCCAGCTTGGAGATGATGAAGGAGTCGATCGGAGTCTGCGCTCGGGTCGCGCTCTTGACAATCGGTGGAGCGGCGGCGACGGGCTTGCGAAACGCCCAGTATTGACGATCTTCGGGCGTCACTTCAGGCGCTTCCGTCTCGGTGAAGGCGCGGTCGAGGGGGTTTTCCACCTCGACGTAGTCGGCGAAGTTGCCCTTGTCGATCCACCCGCGAATGAGTTCCAATTCCACTTTCTTGATCGGCTTGCCGGCTCCGGTCGGGGGCATCACGCCACTCTGAAGTTGCCGGATCAGAACGCTCTTGTCAGAGAATCCCTCCAGGATGACCGGTCCGTGCTTCCCACCCTTCAACGCAGAGGCGAGGGAGGTCAAGTCGAGTCCCGATTGGGGAGCCTCGCCGCCATGACATGCGGTGCAGCGGGCGTTGAAGATGGGTTGGATCTCTTTCTCGAAGCGGCTGATCTGTCGGCGGGCCACTTCGGGGATCTCTCCGCCTGACTGCAATGAGTGTGCTCCGGTGGCGATCCAGCGGCGGATCGTTTCGACGTTCGGTTCGGGCACGATGCTCTCGAAGGCAGGTGGCGGCATCAAGTGCTTCGACACCAGTTGGAAGAGCCGGCTGCTTTCGGGTGAGCCCTTTTCGATGACGGGCCCGTTGTGGCTGCCCCGCAGGACCGAGGCGGCGGTGCGCAAGTCCATCCCCAGCTCGGGGGAACTCTTGCCGTGGCAGGTGAAGCAATAGGTGGAGAAGATCGGCAGGATGTCTCGCTCGAACACGGGCGCGCCGGCCGTGCTCTGGGCGTGCAACCCCACAGGAAGCAACACCATCCCGATCAGGGCTCTGTACCCAGAGCCCATATTGATCCTCCTTGCCGCTACGTCGCGTGCAATTCGCTCGACACCAGATCGCCGATGACACGGGCACCGGTGACCGTCACGTCCGAGGGCGTTTCCATGCGTCCACCGTGCGGATACTGCGTCTTGCGGTGATCGAGCCCGAGTTGGTGCAAGACCGTGGCAATCATGTCGGGCACACTGACCCGATCGACGACCGACTTGTATCCCAAGTCGTCGGTTTGGCCGTAGATGAGCCCAGGCTTGAAGCCACCTCCGGCGAACCAGAGCGTGAAGGCGTTGCGGTTGTGGTCGCGCCCGTCGGCGTTCTGGGTGGTCGGAAGGCGTCCGAACTCGCCGGCCCACATGACGATCGTGCTATCGAGAAGGCCGCGCTGGTCGAGGTCGCGGACCAGAGCCGCCGCGCCCTGATCCGTCTCGGCCGCGATCTTCGACAGAGCCTTCTTCAGGTTGCTATGCTGGTCCCACGGCTGTCCTGGCCGGGTCGTGACCTGCACGAAACGAACACCGGCCTCAACCAGGCGGCGCGCCATCAGGCATCGCATCCCGTAGGGGCCTGTCACGGGGTCGTCGACCGCATAGAGTTTTCGCACCGAATCCGGCTCGCTGCTGATGTCGAGCACGTCCATCGCCTCGACCTGCATCCGCGCGGCCAGCTCGAAGTTTTTGATTCTGGATTCCAATTCGGTTTCGCCCGGGCGGCCCTCGCTGTGCATACGATTGAGACGCCCCAGGTAGCCGAGATTGCCCTGCTGGATCCCGGGCGGAAGCGGCGCAAACGGCTGCAGATGATGGACCGGCGAGCCGCTCATGTTGAACTCCACCCCTTGATAGAGGGCGGGTAGGTAGCCATTGGCCCAGAGTTGTTTCGCACCGACGGTGTAGCCTTTCGGGTCGCGTAGAACGACATACGCGGGCAGATTCTGATTCTCGGTTCCCAGCGCGTAGCTGATCCAGGCCCCCATGACCGGCCGGCCGGCAAAGATCTTGCACGTGAGCAGCATGTTCAACCCCTCCAGGTGGTTGTTGTGCTCGGTGTGCATTGATCGTATGAAGCAGAGCTTGTCGACGATCTCGGCCTGGTGGGGCAGGGCCTCGGAGATGTCCATGCCGCACTGGCCGTGTTTGCGGAACTCGAAGGGCGTCGGCATCAGCGTATTCTGGTTGCCGGGCTGGTGGATCTCTACTCCGTCGGGGTGAGGCTGCCCGGCCATTTTCGCTAACTTGGGTTTCGGATCGAACAGATCCATCTGGCTGGGGCCGCCGTTTTGGATGAGCTGGATTACGGCTTTCGCCGGGGCGGGGAAATGGCCTTGCCGTGCTTTGAGATCGTTGTAGGCGGGGACCGTAGAGCCGGGCCGAGGTCGGGGGGACGCCAAGCCGCCGTCCGCCAACAAGTGGGAAAGCACCACTCGGCCGAAGCCCAGGGATGTAAGTTCCAACACTCTGCGGCGAGACAGAACTGGCATGTTCACTCCCATTCAACTCATCTCAAGGTACACGCGTACGCCCGCACCGGTGTGGCCGGGGACCCCGTAATGCTTTATCGCCGGATCGACCAAGACGCCACGATTCTATCTCAGCTAGCTGGCTCGTGCCAAACGGTGCCTCGGTTGTTGCAGGAATGAAGGATGGTGGAGTCGGTCCTGGAAGGCGGTGCGCCGGTTCCGAGCGAGGAAAAGGGCTGCATGTCCCCAGGCCACTGAGTGCCCTGGGAGGACCTATCGGGACTTTGTCTTATCGTTTTCGAACAGGAAGACACCACTCTTGCCGGCCACGACAATATCGAGGTCTCCGTCCTGGTCGATGTCTATCACGGGGATTTGCATGCCTCCTCCGACCCGACCGCCGTAATGGATGATGTGTCGCTGCCACTCCCATTTGCGAGGAGTTTTGATGTGCTCGTACCAGTAGAGCCCAAGCGGCTCGCGGCCGCCCTTGTCATGGCCGTTGTGTGCAAAGAGGCGCTTCCCGGTAACCAGCTCTGGGCGCCCATCTCCTGTCAGGTCCACCATCGTCATCGCGTGCGCCTGCGACCAGGCGTCATCGATTGTGTGCTTCTGCCACTTCGTCGCTCCGCTGCTATCGGGCAGTTGCTCCAGCCAGAAAATGCCATAGTCGTGGGCCGCCGTGCTGACAATGTCATTCCATCCGTCCTGGTTGACATCGTGAACGTAGATGAAGCCCGCATGCTTCTCTAATTCGAAGTCCCGACGGAGTTCCCAGGGCCCGTCCCGCGGCGCTGCCGGCGCTTGTAGCCAGCCTTTCGGGACGAGGATATCGTTGCGGCCATCGCCATTCAGATCTCCGGCGCCGATGCCGTGGCCATAGCTTCGAGGGCTCACGACGTGCTTGATCCACTTGGCTTCGGACCCCTGGACTTTCAGCTCGTACCACGCAGCCATGGCGCTTTCGCGGCCAAACTGGGGAAGAAGGTCGTCATCGGCTCCGTCATTGTCGAGGTCCACGAGGAAGGCGAATTCGACCGGCGACCCAGAATCAATGAGGTGTTCCTGCCAGGCGCCTTGGGGTGTGCCGGGGTTCTGGAACCACGCTATCTTTTGGGAAGCCCAGCCGACACTGATGATGTCAACGGAACCGTCGCCGTTGACATCCAACGGCAGGTCCGAAAAGTCATCGATATAATTGTTCCAGAACAGGAAGGAGCGGAATTTGTGCTTCCTCCAGGTTGGGGCTTCGTACCAGTTCTCGCCGGAAACGATGTCAAGCCTGCCGTCTCCGTTCACGTCGGCCACCGCACAAGCCTCATTTCTTCCCTGATCCACAGCGTGTTTTCGAAACAGAATCTCGTCGGAGCCGGCGCTGGGCACCAGAAAAGCTGTCACAACTGTCAGCCTGAACATCATCGACTTCAAGAAGATGGGTCGCATTACGGTTTGCCTTGTCCTTTACCCGCCTGAACTGCTTTTCAGACCGTCCAACGGTACGCCGGGCAGCGCCGCCACCCAGATTACCAGCCCAAACGGAGGTTCACCACCATGCTAAGTGTTTCCCGAGCGGACCTCGGCCATGGAGTCGGTCGCCCGCACGGAGTGGTTTCTGACGGGTGAAGGGGAAGGCTCCCCTTGGAGGACCTCCTGCTCGAGGACGCTACATTCGTCGATGAGATCGAAGTTCTCAGGGGAACGCCCATGTGATAGCACTGGTGCCCGGGGATTCGAGAACAATAGTAGGCGGTCACAAGGGTGCCGTCGTTCATGAGTACCCTGAGTCTACGGTTGCCCAACTCTCTTCATCAGCAGCTTCGAGAATTGGCCAAAAAAGAAGGGGTTTCGATGAACCAAATCATCACCTCGAGCTTGTCCTCGTAACTCGCTGCGATTCTCCGTGGCGCCTTGACCGCCCGCTCTCCCGCATCAAGCTGTCGACACCCTGGTGAAGAAATGCGGCGATACGAAGGATAGGCGCGAGGCTCGGGGAGGGAGGACGGAATGACTTCCCAAGGGGTAGCCACTCCTGTTCGAATTGGTATATCCTTACGCGGAATTCAGCGGAAACAAATTTGCGTGAAACAAGTATTCGTCAAAGCATCCACATGGGGAGCAACCACACATGGCACAACTTGGATCCTCACGAACCCGGCCAGGTCTTATCGCACTCTTATTTTTTCCGGTCCTTTTCCTGACTCTGGCAGTCACAGCGAACGCCGGGAATGGCGGACCCGACTTTAGCAAGCTCTTCGAACCCGACACCATCGGTCCCGGCAGCACCAGCACGCTGACATTCACCATCGACAACTCGAGCGGTACGGAGTCGTTCGATGGGCTGAACTTCACCGACATGCTCCCCACCGAGCTCGACATCGCTACCCCAGCCGCTGTCGTCAACGACTGCAGCGGCACCGTCGACGCCCCCGACGGCACCGGCACTATCACCTTCACCGATGGCGAGCTCGGCGCCGGCGAGACGTGCACGATCTCGGTCAACATCACCGGCGACTCTCCTGGGGAGGGCCCGTACACCAACGAATCCAGCGAACTCTTTCAACTCGAGGTGTCAGTAGCCGACCCGGCTGAGGCCGACCTCACCGTCGACGACTCGCTGCCCGGCTTCACCAAGGAGTTTGACCCCTCGGCCTGTTCAATTACTGTGGCCATGGGATGTGAGGTTAACGCAGATTGTCCTTTGGGTGAGACCTGTGTAGCGAGGGTGGAGTTCGGTGGGCGGAGCACGTTGGAGTTTGAGATCGACAACAGCTCCAACGGCAGTGCCGCTTCTTCCCTGATCTTCGAGGACACGCTGCCGGCCGGAATGGTGATCGCCGACCCCTCCAACGCAGCCACGGACTGCGACTTTTTCTCGTTCCCTACTCTCACCGCTGTGCCCGGCACCGACCTCATCAATCTCGTCGGGGGCGGGGTCGGGAGCGAGGACAGCTGCACCGTTACCGTCGACGTGGTCGGCGGCGCCGTTGGCTTTCTCGGCAACGTGTCGGATGAGCTGTTCTCGGGCAGCTCCCCAGGCGTCTCGAGCGGCAGGGCTTCCGCAGTGCTCGAGGTGACCGGGTTCACCGACCTGCTCGAGCTGTCGAAGGAGTTCGTCGACGATCCCGTGCCGCCGGGCGGCACGGTGACGATCGAGTTCACCGTCACCAACAAGAGCCGGGATGACTCGGCCACGGGGATCACCTTCACAGACGACCTGGAGGCGACGCTCAGCGGCCTCACCCCGACCCTGCCTCCGGAAGGCTTCTGCACGTTCAGCGTGGGTCTCGACGTCCCGGCGACCAGCACACTTGGTGTCTACCCCAACACAACCGGCGCCGTCAGCGGCCTCGTCGGTGGCTCGCCGGATACCGGCAATTCCGCCAGCGACCTGCTCTTCGTCGTCAGCTTCCCGATCCTCACCAAGGAGTTCACCGACGACCCGGTGGGCGCCGGCGGGACGGTGACCCTGGAGTTCACGATCACCAACCCGGACACGACCTCGAAAATGAGCGACATCGAGTTCATCGACGAACTGACGGATTCCACCACGTCCAGTGGGCAGCCTACGGGTGGATTCCTGCCCTTCCCGGTGTCGGTGACCATTCCACCCGGTGATCCCTGCGGTACGGGGTCGTCGCTGACGCTCGTCTTCATCGACGACGATCGCGAGGCCCTCGAGCTGCTCGGCGGCAGCCTGGCGACCAACGACAGCATGCCGGGGGGGGCCTGACACCTGCACCTTCTCGCTCACGGTCGACATCCCGGTGGGCCTCGCCGGTGACACCTACACCAACACGACCGGGGAGATCTCCGCGGTGCTCGACGACCTCATGGGACCGCCCACCTTCACCGGCCCGCCCGCCAGCGACGACATCGTGGTGATCGGCGCGCCTCAGCTGAGTAAGGTGTTCACCGACGATCCCGTGCTGCCGGGCGGTACGGTGACCCTCGAGTTCACACTCGAGAATCTCGACACCGTGAACGCGGCCAGCGCGATCGCCTTCAGCGACGACCTCGGAGCCACTCTGGCCGGCCTCACCCTCACCAGCGAGCTGATGAACACCTGTGGCGGGACCGTGGGCGGGATCGGCACCGACATGTTCAGCTATTCGGGCGGCAGCCTTGCCGCCGAGGCTACGTGCACGATCGAGCTCTTGTTGACCGTGCCCGGAACACCGCCAGGAGGCATCTTCCCCAACACGACGTCTGACGTCACCGCCACGGTGGCCGGCAAGACGACCATAAGCGCCGCGGCGAGCGACGATCTCGTGGTCTCGGGTCTCGTTCTCACCAAGGACTTCACCGACGACCCGGTGATCGCAGGCGGGATGGTCACCCTGACGTTCACGCTCGACAACACCGGCGGCGCCGTAGATGCGACTGACATCACGTTCAAGGATCCGATCGACCCCGAAGTCCTGCCCGGTCTCACTGCGACGCTGCCGCCAATTCCCGACCCACCCTGTGGCGGAACGCTCACGACTATGGGGCTCGGAGGCGGAAACGTCGAGGCTCTCGTCTTCATGGGAGGCAGCGTGCCCGCCGGGACGAGCTGTAGCTTCATCCCTTATGTGGAGCTCCACATAAAGGATGACATGTGAAGCGTTGTGTTATGTGAAGTGATCGATCTGCTTCACGCCAGAATCCTTTCGATATCGCGGCTTCGTGCCACCGGTCCGCGCTTGTACTCCACATAATTCTGGTGCATGACAGCCCTTTGGAGTCCCGCCTCTGGGACAGAAAAGGAGGTTGTCATGCCCTTGGAAGATCTATTTCGTAGTCGGGAGGCCCTGAAGCGTTTTCGAATGGCGCCACTGGGTGCGGAGATGGACCGCTTCGGTGAGTGGCTTCGCGAGCAAGGATTCTGTCGTGACGTGGTGCGCCGCCGAGTCTGGCAAGTGTCGCACTTCAATCAATACCTTCGAGACGGGGGCCTCCAAGCGGCTCGCGAGGTGGACGAAGAGCTCGCGCAACAGTTTATCGGCCAGCATCTGCCACGCTGCCGATGTGGCGGTGGGCGGCGGCGCCAACACGGGGAGGTCCCGAGGTCGGTTCGCTGCTTCTTGACGTATCTGTGCGAGCGAGATCTGCTCGCGCCTTGCCCCCAGCCGGCATTGGAGCTACCCGGCGTTCTGGAGGAGTTTCTAGAGTACTTGAAGGGCGAAGGCGGCCGGGCTCAGAGGACGATCGATCTGCACCGCCGTTATCTGCTGGCTTTCCTGGAGGAGGTGGGTGTCGCTTCCGATCGGCAAGCTTTGGCTCAACTGAGACCGGAGCAGGTTCAAGCCGGCTTCGCCCACGTCACCGAAGGCCGGGGCAAAAGCCTCCCTCGACGCCTGCAAGGCATCTTACGCAACTTCTTCCGCTTCGCTCATCAGCACGGGTCCCTCCAGCGCGATCTGGCACAGGCCGTGCCCCCGATCCGCAGCTACCGGCTGTCGCACGTTCCCCAGGGTCTGTCCGAGCAGCAAGCCCGGAAGCTGCTCGAGGGCATCGATCGGACGACGGCCCTGGGCCGGCGCGATTTTGCCATCCTCCAACTGCTGGACACCTACGGAGTCCGAGGAGGCCAGATTCGCGCCCTCCGACTTCAAGACCTCCGCTGGAGAGAGCAGCAGATCCACTTTCCCGCCCACAAGGGAGGCAAGCCGGTGCGGGTGCCGCTGACCGAGGCAGCCGGCGAAGCCGTCCTGGAGTACCTTCGTCAGGGACGTCCGCCCGCTCCCTACCCGGAAGTCTTCTTGACCGCCAAGGCCCCGATTCACCCGCTGACCGAGCCGTCTACGGTTTCGGTGATGGTGGCCTCTCGCCTGCGCCAAGCCGGGATCGACGGATCTGCCAAAGGCTCTCATGCCTTCCGTTATGGCTTCGCCACCCGGATGCTCGCTCAGGGGCAATCCCTCAAGACGATCGCCGATCTGCTGGGGCACCGTCACATCAACAGCAGCTTCCTCTACACCAAAGTCGACCTGAGCCGGCTCCGAGACTTGCCCCTGCCCTGGCCGGAGGAGGTGTAATCATGCCCCAGTCAAACTTTCTCAGCACGCTGGCCGAGCGCCTTGGTGCCTACGTCGAGTTTCGAACTCTGGGCGGCGTCGACGCCCGCGCTCAGATCCAACTGCTGCGACCTTTCGACCGCTTCCTTCAGCAGGAAGGGTTTCAAGGGCCGTGGCCCACGCGCGATCTCCTGCAGCGCTATCTCAGCACGCTCGAGCCCCTGCACCCAGGCTCGCGCGGAAACCGCCTGGCCGTCGTGCGCCAGTTCTGTCGCTACCTGCGTCAGTTTGAACCCGAAGCTTACCTCCCGCCACGCATCCGCTCCCTGGAGCGCCGGCCCCTA
Source organism: Acidobacteriota bacterium (assembly GCA_965218775.1). Classification (GTDB taxonomy): domain Bacteria; phylum Acidobacteriota; class UBA6911; order RPQK01; family JAJDTT01; genus CAUZIZ01. Next base: position 411,414 of record CBDCLS010000005.1, read on the forward strand.
CGGGTTCCCCATATCTATACCCAAAGCGAGATCCAAGCGCTGCTACAGGCGGCGCGCCGTTTGGGGCCTTCGGGCTCGTTGCGACCCCAGACTTACTGGACTTTCTTCGGACTGCTGTACACCACCGGGCTGCGTTGCGGCGAGGCCTTTGCCCTGAATCTAGGCGATCTTGATCTGCCGCAGCAGTTGCTTTACATCCACCGGGGCAAGTTCGGCAAGTCGCGTCTGGTTCCCCTCTCGGCTTCCACCTCGCGGGTGCTGGGGCGCTACCGCAAGCAGCGTTGCCGAGCCTATCCGCGGGGATCAGACCGTCCCCTGTTCGTCACCCTCACCGGACACCGTCTGTATCATACCAACGCTGATTTTGCCCTCCGGCAATGTCTCAGCCGCTGCGGTTTGCGCGGGGGAAAGGGGTGTCCCGGGCCCCGCCTCCATGACCTGCGTCACAGCTATGCCTCGACGCGCCTGCTCAGTTGGTATCGGGAGGGCAAAGACCCGCAGGCGCTGTTGCCGCTTCTGGCCACTTATCTGGGCCATGTTAGCGTCACCTCGACTCAAGTCTACCTCCGAGCTACGGCGGAGTTACTCGAGCAGGCCCAAGAGCGTTTCCGGGCGAACTTTCGCCAAAACATCTTGCCGAAGGGAGAAGCACCATGAACGCCACCCACCTGATCGCCCGTTTCGTCGAGGGATTTTTCCACGACTACCTCGCCGGACAAAGGGGGCTGAGTCGCAATACCATTGTTAGTTACCGGGACGCTCTGAAGCTCTTTCTCCGCTTTGCCCGTGAGCGTCTGGGCAAACCCGTCGATAAGCTCACCGTCGAGGACGTCGACCACCAAGTGGTCACCGCCTTTCTGGAGCACCTCGAAGTCTCCCGAGGCAATAGCCCTCGAACGCGCAACAACCGGCTGGCTGCCCTGCATAGTTTCTTCCGCTATGTGGGCGAACAAGAGCCGTTGCTCTTGGGCCGCTCTCAGCGCATCTGCGCCATTCCCCTGAAGCGGACCGAGCACCGAACTATCGACTATCTCGAGGATCAGGAGCTGCGGGCTCTGCTCGAGAGCGTCGATCAGAGCTCGCGAAACGGCCGGCGAGATTATGCCCTGCTCCTGTTTCTGTACAACACCGGTGCCCGGGTTCAAGAAGCGGTCGACCTCGAGCGGACCGACTTACGTCTGGAGGCCCCGTTCCAGGTCCGCCTCACCGGCAAAGGCAACAAAGAGCGCGTCTGCCCGCTCTGGCCCGAGACGGTGGCCGCCTTGCAAACCTATCTGGGGGGCCGAGATCCCGATCCCGCGGACGTGCCCTCTGTTTTTGTCAATGCCCAGGGCCGGCCGATTACCCGTTTTGGGATTCGCTATATTGTGCGTCGACACGGAGCCCAAGCGGCACAGAGCTGTCCTTCGATCCAAGCCAAGCGCCTCAGTCCTCACCTGCTGAGACACTCGACGGCGATGCACCTTCTACAGTCGGGCAACGATCTCAGTGTCGTCAAGGACTGGATGGGTCATGCGGATCTGAACACCACTCACGGCTATGTGGAGATCGACATGAAGATGAAACGCAAAGCGCTGCAGGCCGCCGAAGCCCCTCACGTCAAAACGCCGGCCAGCCGCCGTTCCAAATGGCTCCAGCCGGGCATCCTCCAATGGCTCGATGAACTCTCAAAGGAGGCCAGTATTATGTGCAGTACTGCACCGACCTCGGCTACCGTCAAAGGTTGACTGATGGGCATCGTAGCGATCTCAGGGAGGACCTACTTCACATAACGCAACGCTTTACATGTCAGTGTCACGCTCACGGTTCCCGTCGACACCTTGGATGACGAATACGGCAATGTTACGATCGACAACTCCGCCAAGTTCGGCGGGCCGTTCGTGACGCTGGCTCCGGCGACCGACACCCTCACCGTCGAGTCGACGCTGCTCGACTTCGAAAAGGAGTTCACCGACGACCCGGTGGCCCCGGGTGGTACGGTGACGCTGGACTTCACACTCACCAACCTGAGCGCGACCGAGACAGTCACCGGCATCGAATTCTCCGACGACCTGGACGCTGCCCTGACGGGCCTGGAGGCGACCGGCGCCATCGCCAACACGTGTGGTGGCATGGCCAGCTCGGGGTTCCCGACCGGCCTCTTCAGCTACGCGGGCGGTACCCTGGACCCCAGCGACGACTGTACCATCACGCTCACGGTCAGTGTTCCCGACCCGCCCGTGCCCGGCAGCGTGTTTCCCAATACCACCTCCCCGGTGGACGGCAAAGTCGGCGTCCTGGACGTGTTCGGCGACCCGGCGAGCGACGACCTCGAAGTGGACGTCTTCGAGTTCACCAAGTCGTTCGACGGCCCGACCACGATTGGCGGCACCGCCGTCCTCACCTTCACGATCGAGAACCTGGATGCGGTGAACCCGGCGAGTGGCTTGGCGTTCTCCGACGATCTGGACGCAGTGCTGTCTGACCTCGTCGCAATCGCCTTGCCGGCCGAACCGTGCGGTTCCGGATCGGGCATGGCTGGCATCTCGTTCCTGACTCTCACCGGAGGCAACCTGCCAGCGAGCGGCATGTGCACCTTCGAGGTCACTGTCGCCGTGCCGGGGACGGCGTCGGCTGGCACCTTTCCCAACACCTCCAGCGAACTCTTTCAACTCGGCCTGCCAGTAGCCGACCCGGCTGAGGCCGACCTGACGATCGTGCCGCCGCCCGCCTTCGGCAAGGCCTTTTCGCCGAGTCCGATAGCCTTCGAGGCCGTCAGCACAATCACCTTCACCATCGACAACTCGGCCAGCGCCTTGGCAGCCTCCAGCCTGGCGTTTACGGACACTTTGCCAGCAGGCGTGATCGTGGCCACGCCCAACGGCGAAGCCTCGACCTGCGGAGGTACCGTGATGGCGGCCCCAGGCGGCAGCTCCATCAGCCTCAGCGGCGGCACGGTAGGAGCGTTCGGGTCATGCACGGTCAGCGTCGACGTCATGGGTAGTGCCAGCGGAACCCACGTCAACACGAGCGGTGACCTGACGTCTTCGTCCGGAAACAGCGGCCCCGCCAGCGACACGCTGACAGTCGATCCGCCGCTGGACTTTAGCAAGGCCTTTTCGCCGAGTTCGATAGCCTTCGAGGCCGTCAGCACACTCACCTTCACCATCGACAACTCGGCCAGCGCCTTCGCGGCCTCCAGCCTGGCGTTTACGGACACTTTGCCAGCAGGCGTGATCGTGGCCACGCCCAACGGCGAAGTCTCGACCTGTGGAGGTACCGTGATGGCGGCCCCAGGCGGCAGCTCCATCAGCCTCAGCGGCGGCACGGTAGGAGCGGGCGCGTCATGCACAGTCAGCGTCGACGTCACGGGTAGTGCCAGCGGAACCCACGTCAACACGAGCGGTGACCTGACGTCTTCGTCCGGAAACAGCGGCCCCGCCAGCGACACGCTGACAGTCGATCCGCCGCTGAGCTTTAGCAAGGCCTTTTCGCCGAGTTCGATAGCCTTCGAGGCCGACAGCACACTCACCTTCACCATCGACAACTCGGCCAGCGCCTTCGCAGCCTCCAGCCTGGCGTTTACGGACACTTTGCCAGCAGGCGTGATCGTGGCCACGCCCAACGGCGAAGTCTCGACCTGCGGAGGTACCGTGACGGCGGCCCCAGGCGGCAGCTCCATCAGCCTCAGCGGCGGCACGGTAGGAGCGGGCGCGTCATGCACGGTCAGCGTCGACGTCACGGGTAGTGCCAGCGGAACCCACGTCAACACGAGCGGTGACCTGACGTCTTCGTCCGGAAACAGCGGCCCCGCCAGCGACACACTGATGGTCGCTCTGGAGCCGGGTACCACTTGCTTCACGGGTCCGACCGCTACCAGCAGTGGAGAAGCCACGATCTGTTTTTCCGGAGGTGGACCGACATGTGGCTTTGACGCGGTCGGATTTATCGCACTCGAGGGCGAGCCCCTTTCCTCAAAACCCGGAAACCTTGTTTTTCCCCATGGCCTGGTGAGTTTCACCATCAGCAAATGCACCCCGGGATTCACTGCTGAGCTGACCTGGGACTTGCCCGCTGACTCGGTCACGGCATTCTGGAAATACGGCTCCACCTCGGCGGATCCCGCGCCCCACTGGTACGAATTTCCGGCAACCATCGACGGCGATACGATCACGTTCAGTGTGACGGACGGCGGATTGGGCGACGACGATCTTATACCCGACGGAACGATCATCGACCCGGCCGGTCCTGCCGCGCTCGACCTGTCCAGCCTCAAGGAGGTTCCGACCTTGTCCCATTGGTCGCTGATCTTCCTGGCCGTTCTCATTGCCGCAGCTGGAGTCTGGTGGCTGCGGCGCCGGGAGGCCCAGGTGTAGGGGAAGACTGAGGCCGACCCTCGGCTCCAAGCGGAGAGGTTCGAAAAATGTCGAATCGAGTTCGACTACACGGCTGGCCTTCATCGTGTGGGGCGGAGAGTTCCCCTTGAAGAGCACCCCCGGGCATGATTTGGGTGCGCCAGTGACAGAAAAGTCCCGATCCATGGAAGCATAGAGATCGATCCCATCCCGGCCTGCGCGGGTCCGATTGGTCATGAGGAGGGTCCCGTCGGGTAGTGGAGCTGTCCGTGGATCTTGATGAAGCCTTCGTCCACAAACCAGCTATCGCCAAGTCGGCCCTTTTTCTCTCACAGAGACCGAGCAAAGGTCGGGCCGAACTTGCGGCACCAGTATCGAATCGCCTCGTAGGAGACAATCACGCCACACTCGGCGAGTAGGTCTTCCACGTCTCGCAAGCTCAAGCGCGTGAGTGATGATTTCAGGCGGGAAGCGATGGCCTCGATATAGTGAATTCATCCAGCACTTTTTGCCGAGCGGCGCTTAATTTGACAATGCCCAACTACTAGAGTTGGCTCTTAGCGTGATGCAGCAGGCATTCTGCGAGTCGGAGGTCTTCTTCCGTGTGTACGTCCATGGCTTTATGTCTGTCCATCACGTAGCCCATCATCTTGTCAGCGAAGTAGCTTTCGGTGGCAAGATAGTAGTCGGTCTTGATAAACGAAATGCCGGTCAGCTGGTAGGAAGGACTCAGCTCCTGAGACTGCTTGCCGAGGTGGGCCAAATCCAAAACGGGCACTAGCCGGCCTTCGAGGATCTTAAGGGTTCTTTCCGGATGGTATTCAAGCTCCGCTATCCCATGCAGGACCTGTGCGCCGGAATCCCTGAAAAGCGTATAAGCCAGACGAAAATCATCCGCCGTCGTCAGCGGGAACGAGGGATTCGCGATACAAACAAAGTCGTAGGTTTCGTTTTTCTGTTGAAGAAACCGAATCAGATCTACTCCCACTGCTGACATGGGGACGTCATCATTAGCTAGATGGATCGGACGAACGTAGGGCACTTCGGCTCCCAGGAGCGTAGCTGCGCTAGCGATTTCGGCACTCTCGGCGGAAACGTACACATGCTCGAAAACACCGGAAGCCGTGGCAGCATCGATGATCCACCCCATCATCGGTCGTCCCGCCAGAAGTCTGACGTTCTTGCGGGGAAGTCTTTTCGAGCCACTCCTCGCTGGAACTATGCAGACGCCCCGCTTTTCTTTAACGGTCACTTCGATAACCCTTGAGGCACTCCTTGAACCGAACCACAAAGTTCTGCGTTCATACGCCGGGCAGGATCCCTGTCACTGCGAATCCTGATGCAAACCTCAAGAAGACACTCGAGGTCGAGGTTCGGATGGAAACACGGAACCGAGAGCTTCGACAATCATCGATTGTTACTGCCAACCAAGTGAAGAGGGCGACGACTACCCATGAAAATGATTGCTGGTCACGAGGTGCAGGAGCGAAAGTCCCTCCATCAGTTCTTCATCATGTCTCTCTAAGTGGCCTCAGGATTGCTTTTTTTCTGGGACAGGTCTAGAATAGCACTAAAGTCTCAGGGTTAACTGTGACGCACTACTTGTAAGAAGAACCAGGTATCGATAATTGGCCAGAGCCTTTTCGGTTCTTGCCGGTCTGAAGAGTTCGGGGAAGACGGTATGGAAGCGTCTTCGAACCCGAGAATCCGGGTCAAGATCTCCCTGTCGCCTCCCATGTCCGGGATGACTGGTCGACAAACCTGATGAAGTCTAGACGTGCGCAAGAAATTGAGACGGAGTCCCTTTTCTCTCAGGGCCAGAAAAAGTTGAGTCCCCTCGAGGAGCTCATGCTGGAAAAGACCACAGAGGGGGGCACCCCTGACCAGGTAGGATCGCTGGTGGGACACCAGCTGGATTCCTACCGGATTCTCTCGCTGCTCGGTTGGGGAGGCATGAGCGAGGTCTATCTGGCCCGGGATACTGGGCCCTTGGAACGCCAGGTCGCCCTGAAGTTCCTGCCTGAAGCCATGCGGCGAGACCAGAGCTACCGACAGAGGTTCTTGAATGAAGCCAGGAATGCGGCAGCCCTGGATCATCCCTATATCTGCAAGATCTACGATGTGCATGAGACCGAAGGTCAATCATACATCGCGATGGAATACGTCGAGGGTACGACTCTTGAAGACAGACTGGACAACGGCACCCTCTCACTGGAAAAGGCCGTACAGATCGCAGTCGAGATTACAGAGGCCCTGAACAAAGCCCACGCCAATGAGATCGTGCACCGGGACCTGAAACCATCGAACGTGATGATCACCTCGGACGGTCACGTGAAGATCATGGACTTTGGCTTGGCCAAGCGGATGACGCCTCCTGCAGGTCCAGTGGACGACCAGGATACGAGTTTGACCGGCGAAGGTCAGATCCTGGGCACCGCAGCCTATATGTCCCCAGAGCAGGCCCAGGGGAATACCATCGATGCCAGATCCGACATCTTCTCCCTGGGTGTGCTCATCTACGAAATGCTCAGCGGAGTCCATCCCTTTCGGAAGGCGACCAGGCACGAGACAAGAAGCTCGATCCTCAAGGAGGACCCAGAGCCACTATCCGCCCACCACCCCGAGGTCCCCCGCCCCCTTTCGGAGACCGTGAGAAGGATGCTGGAGAAGGACCCGGAACGCCGCCCCCAGAGCGTCGCAACCCTACTGGCTCAGTTGAGGGGGATTCAAGTTCAGTTGGGTCTTCGCAAGGGACGGACAAAGGTGCTATTGCACAAACTCCGTAGACGGCCTGCGCTGGCTGCTCTGATTCTTCTTGCCGTCATCGCGATCTCTTTTGGCGTCATCGAGCTTGTCAATCTCATGGGCCCACGTCTTCCGGATCGCATTCACCTGGTTGTCCTTCCCTTTGACGTCACCGGCGGCGGACTGGAAGGACAATTATTCTCGCGTGGTCTCACCGAAGCCGTGACCAGGAAGCTGACCCGATTGACTGGCCGGTCGAATCTGCAGATACCCCCGGCCAGGGCCGCTGCCAGTCTAGGAAGTGCGGGCGAGGCACGTAAGGCGCTGGGGGCAAACCTGGCCTTGGTAACCAGCTTGAATGAGTTCGAAGGCGGCCTGGATGTCCACTACACCCTGCGGGACACAGCCACCCTGGACCAGATCAGGGTTGGATCTTTCCAGGTTCCAGCCTCCGATCCCTTCGGGCTTCAAGACCGACTTGTGGAACATATTGTAGGTCTGCTCGAACTGGATTTGACTGCAAAGGAGGAAAGATCCATTCACGACCACGGCACCAAGGTGGCGGAAGCCTACAGAGATTACCTGCAGGGTCGGGGTCATCTGGTAGAGCGAGGAGACTACAGTCTGGACACGGGCATCAAGGATGCGCTCGGCCTCTTTCATCAAGCTGCAAGTCATGACCCCCACTTTGCATTGGCTCGGGCCAGTCTTGGTGAAGTCCACTTTGGCATCTACAGGAGCACTCAGGTGCCCTCAGACATCGAAACGGCCCGAAGGCATTGTGAGCACGCTCTCGAACTGGATTCCGACCTCACTGAAGCTCACCTTTGTCTGGGCCTGATTTATCAAGCCCAGGGCGACAAGAAAGCAGCTATCGAGGCACTGGAAAGAGCCATTAGACTCGAACCTACCCGTGACGAAGCCTTCCGAACCTTGGCAGACACCTACACCCAAGTCGACGACCTGGAGAAGGCGATAGAAACCTACCAACAAGGTATCGAAGTCCGACCACACTACTGGCGGATGTATGACTGGCTGGGAACACTGTTGTTCGACAACAGCAAATGGGCTGAGGCTGCTTCGAGCTACGATGAGGCAATCCAGTTGGCCCCAGATTACATCGGTGGATCCTTGAACAATCGTGGAGTGACCTACATCCTGCTGGGGCGCTATGAGGACGCCATCAGGGATCTGAAAATAGCAATCGATTCCAATCCCACCCCTCGTGCGTGTTCCAACCTGGGCCACGTCTATCTTCGTCGGGGTGAGTATCCACTCGCAGTACACTACTTCGAGCAAGCATCCCAGCTGAACGATGCTGATTACCGTATCGCTGGGAATCTGGCAGAGGCATATCACTGGTCGGGCGAGTTCGAGAAGTCCCGTCAGAAGTTTCTCGAGGCCATTCACCTAGGTCAAGAGAAGCTGGTAAGTCATCCGGATGATCCAGCCGTTCATATCCTGTTGGCCCGGTACCATGCGATGTTGAGGGAAAGAGAGAAAGCCTTAAGCGAATTGAACTCGGCTTTGAGACTCCGTCCCGACGATCCCCACTACTTGTTCTACGCCGCTGTGGTCCACAATCTGTTCAAAGAGCGCTCCGACGCATTGAGCTACCTCACAAAGGCCATAGAGAAAGATTGGCCATTGGAGGAGATCGAAACCGAAAAGGCACTGGACGATATACGGAACAGTGTAGAATTCAGGAGAATCATAGAACGATTCAATAGTTCCCTAGAATAACATTCACCAAGAGAGGAGAGGAAAACCATGGCGCCACTGATCGAAGGGAAGAGACTAGCCCGGATTTCTCAAGGATAAGAAAAAGCAGTCAGCTCAATGTGGTATAAAGTCTGTGTTAACAAAGACTTAACAAACACAAGGAGCTGACTACTATGACGACAGAGTGTATCGCTTCTAAGCTGGAGTTTCAAGGGCTGGAGGGTCGCCGAGTCGAGGCAGAATTCAACGGGGGACAGATCACCTCAGACGCCGGAGGGTTGCTGTTACGGGAGGTGGAGAACCGCTATGGGTTCATTCGCGGCTTGGCCGCCTGCTTTGGGGACCGGCGCGATCCTCGCTTCACCGAGTTCAGTGTGGAGGATCTGGTGGGGCAGCGGATTTATGGACTGGCCTTGGGCTATGAGGATCTCAACGATCATGAGGAGCTACGGACGGATCCGCTGATGGCGGTGTTGGTGGGCAAGGAAGATCCCTTGGGGAGGGATCGGCGAGCGGAAGCGGATCGGGGCAAGGCGTGTGCCGGCAAGAGCACACTCAATCGTTTGGAGTTGTCCTCGGTGACGCAGGATAAATATCGCAAGACGCCGGTGGATGAAGCGGCGGTGGAAGCGTTTCTGGTGGAGCAGTTCATTCGGGTGCGAGGCGGTAAACCGAAGGAGCTGGTGTTGGATCTGGATGCGACGGATGATCCGCTGCACGGAGAGCAGGAGGGTCGTTTCTACCATGGCTACTACCGGTGTTACTGCTACCTGCCGCTGTATGTGTTTTGCGAGGGGTATGTGCTGGGGTCCAAGCTACGGGTGTCGAATCTGGATGGCTCCGAAGGAGCGGTCCAGGAGATGGAGCGGATGGTGGGACAACTGCGGGCGAAGTGGCCGAAGGTCCGCATTACGCTGCGGGCGGACAGCAGCTTTGCGCGCGAGGCGTTGATGAAATGGTGTGAGGAGCATCGAGTGGATTACGTCTTCGGTCTGGCCCGCAATCAGCGCTTAGAGGGGACCCTGGAGTCGGAGCTGGAACAGGCCCAGGCGCTTCAACAAGCGAGCGGCAGCAGCGCCCGAGTCTATAAGGACTTTCGTTACCAGACGCACAAGAGCTGGAGTCAAGAGCGGCGAGTGGTGGGCAAGGCCGAGTCCACGGGTAAGGGATCCAATCCCCGCTTTGTCGTCACCTCGCTGGGAGCGAAGCGGTGGCCCGCCCAAAAGCTGTACGAGCAGCTGTACTGCGCGCGAGGGGAGGCGGAGAATCGGATCAAGGAACAGCAGCTGGAGCTGTTTGCCGATCGGACCTCGACGCACCTCATCAAGAGCAATCAGCTGCGGTTGTGGTTCTCCTCGGTGGCCTATAATCTGCTGCACACGTTGAGGCGTGTCGCTTTGAAGGGGACCCAGTGGGCGAAGGCGCAATGCCAGACAATTCGCCTCAAACTGTTGAAGATAGGAGGCCAGATTCGGGTCAGTGTCCGGCGGGTGAGTCTGTCCTTGAGCGAGGGTTATCCTTACCAAGCACTCTATGCCCAAGCCTTGGCCCAGCTTCAACAGCTCGGTTGAGCCAAGGAAAGTCGGAAATCCCAGCCGTCTGCAACTGAGGCGCCTGAGGTGTGTCTGGAAAACCGGTTTTCCGCGCTCGACACAGGCCTCACGACGCCTGTCGTACTCTGCACCGCCCTCAGCGGCGCCTTTGACCCAGACCGGCGTCGAGAAATCGACTAAAATCGCCCTTTCGGCTTTCTCCTTGAGAAATCCGGGCTAGACTGAAAAAGTTACTGGCCCTAGCCGATTCTTCTGCCTTTTCTTACCGGATCGTCTTGCCGTCCCAGCCGTTAGACCGGGCCTTTGGCAAGTTGGCACGTAACTTGCGTGTAGCTGCATTGTGGGCTCGCCTAAGGTCGGTGTTCCGCCGGGAGTCTCTCCCCAAACCGGCCCAGTGGCGAGCCCTCCACACGCAATACACTTTTTCCCCTGGTTTCACACGATAACCTTGTCCAGCCGATTGAGACCGCAGCGGAAAAAATCGCCAACGTCCAGAAGGAACGATCCAGCTGAGCCCGCCGCGAGAAGAGGACCTGTCCTCCTCTGAGGCGAAGAAAATCACCAGGGATCAGGAGTCCTGTTCCACCGAGTTGCGGGGGTTGCTGGAATTGCCCTTCGACTGGCAGTCAGGTAGGTATACCCGATATTGCCCCGAAACCAGGGCGTTCTGCCACAATCCTGGATGGAGAGTTCAAATTGGAAAGGAACGATGCCTGGGTCGTCTAAGCGGACATTTTCCCAGGACTACAAGAAAAGAAGGGCACTTCGTCCTCGTTTGCGGTCCGGGACAGGGAAAGACTACATTGAGCGAGGATTAATGGTTTGAACCGGGAAAAATCACGGTGCGCAAGGGACGTCGTGAGAGATGTTGGTCCCTCGACTCATCAACGTCTGCAGATCGGCACAATCATCCACATCGAGCGGATTGCCGAATAGACCGATAAAATCCGGGGCGAAATCCACGTTGTTCACAAAAGGCTGCAGATTACTGACGGAGTTGTTGTCCAATGCGAGATTCTCCAGTTGTGTTAATCCCGCTACTGGATTGACATCGCTGATCCCATTCCCAGTCAAAAAGAGGGACTGTAGCTGACTAAGCCCGGAAACAACACTGAGATCGTCGATAGATGTCTGGTTCAGCCCCAGGTTTATCAGCTGAGCTAGACCCTGCAGAGGCGTAAAGTCACCAATCATATTCCCCGACAAATGAAGCCCCGCGAGTCTCGTCAATCCCGAGAGCGCATCAATATTAGTTATCGAGTTGTCTTCCAATCTCAGGTTTTCCAGTTGAGCCAATTCCGCCAGGGAAGTTATGTCACTGACTGTATTCTCCGAGAGTCGGAGTTCTCTCAATTGCGCCAAGTCTTCCAGCCCAGCTATGTCAGTGATCATATTGTCCGAAAGATTCAGAAAAGTGAGTCCGACAAGTCCGGCAAGCGAACTGATGTCATTGATGGCATTTCTTTCCAGATCGAGCGAAGTCAGTTGTGCAAGTCCAGAGAGGGGACTGATGTCAGAGATGAACACGTTATCTCTCAATACAAGCGTGCGCAGGTTCCGAAGTACCTCTAAGCCTTCCAGCGAGACGATCCTCTCTGGTTGAAAGTCGGAGCCGTCACACTCAAGTACGGTTAGGGTCTGTGCGCTGGGAATAGTTAGCGGCGCTTCCTCGCTTATTCCTAGTGCACCTTTGATGCACTTTTCCAGATTGGCATCTGTAATCGAAGCCCGTTCTAACAAAGGAATCACCGGTAAGGTAGTTAGTTCACCCGGGTTAACACCTTGCTCGATGGCGGTTCCAGCGACCAGACCATCGGTGCTCACCACCAGATTTCCAACGAAGGCACTAGCCCGGATTTCTCAAAGACAAGAAAAAGCAGTCAGCTCTATGTGATATAAAGTCTTTGTTATCAGATACTTAATAATCACAAGGAGCTGACTACTATGACCACAGAGTGTATCGCTTCCAAGCTGGAGTTTCAAGAGCTAGAAGGGCGCCGAGTCGAGGCAGAATTCAATGGGGGGCAGATCACCTCAGACTCCGGGGGGTTGCTGTTACGGGAGGTGGAGAGCCGCTATGGGTTCATTAGCGGCTTGGCCGCCTGCTTTGGGGACCGGCGCGATCCTCGCTTCACCGAGTTCAGTGTGGAGGAACTGGTGGGGCAGCGGATTTACGGACTGGCCCTAGGCTATGAGGATGTCAACGATCATGAGGAGCTCCGGGCAGATCCGCTGATGGCGGTGTTGGTCGGCAAGGAAGATCCCTTGGGGAGGGATCGGCGAGCGGAAGCGGATCGAGGCAAGGCGTGTGCGGGCAAGAGCACCCTCAATCGTTTGGAGTTGTCCTCGGTGACGCAGGATAAATATCGCAAGACGCCGGTGGATGAAGCCGCGGTCGAAGCGTTTTTGGTGGAGCAGTTCATTCGGGTGCGAGGCGGGAAACCGAAGGAGTTGGTCTTGGACCTGGATGCGACGGATGATCCGCTGCACGGAGAACAGGAGGGTCGTTTCTACCATGGCTACTACCGGTGTTACTGCTACCTGCCGCTGTATGTGTTTTGCGAGGGGTATGTGCTGGGGGCCAAGCTGCGGGTGTCGAACCTGGATGGCTCCGAAGGAGCGGTCCAGGAGATGGAGCGGATGGTGGGACAACTGCGGGCGAAGTGGCCGAAGGTCCGCATTACTCTGCGGGCGGACAGCAGCTTTGCCCGCGAGGCGTTGATGAAATGGTGTGAGGAGCATCGAGTGGATTACGTCTTCGGTCTGGCCCGCAATCAGCGCTTAGAGGGGGCCCTGGAGTCCGAGTTGGAACAGGCCCAGGCACTGCAACAAGCCAACGGCAGCAGCGCCCGAGTCTACAAGGACTTTCGTTACCAGACGCGCAAAAGCTGGAGTCAAGAGCGGCGAGTGGTGGGCAAGGCCGAGTACACGGGTAAGGGATCCAATCCCCGCTTTGTCGTCACCTCGCTGGGAGCGAAGCGGTGGCCCGCCCAAAAGCTGTACGAGGAGCTGTACTGCGCGCGAGGGGAAGCGGAGAATCGGATTAAGGAGCAGCAGCTAGAGCTGTTTGCCGATCGGACCTCGACGCACCGCATGAAGAGCAATCAGCTGCGCCTGTGGTTTTCCTCGGTGGCTTACAATCTGCTGCACACGCTCAGGTGTGTCGCTTTGAAGGGGACCCAGTGGGCGAAGGCGCAATGCCAGACGATTCGCCTCAAACTGTTGAAGATAGGAGGCCAGATTCGGGTCAGTGTCCGACGGGTGAGCTTGTCGCTGAGCGAGGGTTATCCTTACCAAACACTCTACGCCCAAACCTTGGCCCAGCTTCAACAGCTCGGCTGAGCGGAGGCAAACCGGAAATCCCAACCATCTGCAACTGAGGCGGCTGAGGTGTGTCTGAAAAACCGGTTTTCCGCCTTCAACATAGGTGTCACCAAGCTCTCGCACTCTACAGTGCCCTCAACTGAGACTTCGGCTCAAACCAGAGTCGAAAAATCGACTAAAATCAGCCTTTCTGCTTTCACTATGAGAAATCCGGGCTAGTATCAGCACTGGGAAAGAGAGTATCGATGAACTCTACAAGTTGACCGCTCCCGCCCACGATCCTGGAAACAGAACCATTGGGGATCTCTGCACCATCTTCGCCCCGCAGGGAGAGATTCAGAGTGACTTCGCCCTCTCCCACATTGCGGACGGCAACCCCTGTGTTGATACCGTTTAGTACCCGCCGTGCAGGCGCCACAAACCCGCTCTGTATCTGGCTCGACGGGACCCCGGCGATTCCAGACCCAACGCCAGCAGGTCCACGGATCTCAAAACGGATCACTGCTCCCAGATCACCGTCAAAGGTCACAACCGCAGTTCCAGCGCCAAGCTCTCCTTGACCGGTCGTGGATATAGTGGTGGAACCGAGGGGGGGAACTACAAAAGAAACACTGCTCGTGCTCCCTTCGCCCACCACGCCTGTGGCAAACAAACTGCCATCTGCCTGGAAGAAGGTCACCGTACCTCTGGCGATCTCAGTAGGAGAAGGATTGGCTAGTACGATCTCCGATTTCAGGCTTATAGCACCTAGACTGCCGTTGCCAAACTGTGCGAAGTAGAGTGTCGCGTTTTGAGCCAGCCCCAGGCTGGTCACACTCATCAGGATGACACTTGCGGCAAAGACATGCCGGAACATCAAATCCTCCCCCCGAATGAATTGCAGGTGTGGTCGAGCAAGCCGGATGCTACTGAATCCAGTTGTCCGCAGTCAAGAGCTCCCACCCTACTCGAAATCGAGTCGAACGTCATTGGAGCTGGTGAGCCTCCCTGTCCCCCCGAAAAAAAACTCATCCTCGAGATTGAGCCTGTGTCCTTGAAAGATCTGCCTTGGCGGGCAATGAAGATGACGACCGGAATCACGGCGAGGCAGTTGTCGAGGGCTGGATGGCGGGTGCTTCGTCAGGGAAGTGTTGCTGACTCTCCCCAGCAGCCCCAGAAAGCATGATTTCACCTGGATTTCCGGACTTTGTTGAGTCGTCAAACATGTGCGAAGCAAGGAACATTCCTGGCGGAGGCTACCCGAGGCAACTGGACACTGGATCTCAAGCAGTCTTGGTTGGGAGTTCTCCGCCCTCAACAACAGTTGCCTGAAGAAGCACCCAAACTTTTCCCAAGCTCAACAAGAGCCGCAACTGAACGTCTGCAAAGTACTGATTCAAAAGGAAAAAAAAGGATGTCAAGACCCGCCTATCTCCCGGTGTAGCCGCCATCCACCGGCAGCAGCACTCCCGTAACCCAGCGTGACTCGTCCGAAGCCAGATAGACCGCTGCATGGGCGATATCTTCCGGTTCACCCAGCCGACCTAGCGGATGAAGATCCAGCATGTCCTGCCACCCCTTCGAATCGGCCTTCAGCTTGTCGAACATCTCGCGATTGATATCGGTCACGACGAAAGAAGGATTGATCGCATTGACTCTGACGTTGTGTTTCCCGAAATCAACCGCCATCTGCCTGGTCAGAAGAGACACGGCTCCTTTTGAGGCACAGTAGGCAGGTCGAACTGGAAGCCCTACCAACCCCGCGATCGACGACATGTTGATGATGGACCCGCCTCCAGCCTGGATCATCCGAGGAATGACGGACCGGCTCATGAGAAAGGTGCCCTTGGCGTTGACTCGCAAGGTTTCGTCCCAATCGGCTTCGGTCGTCTCGACCACGGTCTCCCGGGATGGAATCACCCCGGCATTATTGACCAGAACGTCGATGCCCTCCAGGAGACTTCCCGCTTCCTCGCTCATTCTTTCGACGTCCGCGGAACTCGATACGTCTCCGATCAAGGAGTAGGCCTGTCCTCCCTGGTCCCGAATGGACCGGACCGTTTCCTCATTGGGCACTTGCTTTACGTCGACACAAACGACTGCGGCCCCCTCCAGTGCGAACCGGCGCACCACTGCCTCTCCCAATCCCATCGCCGAGCCCGTGACTACGGCCTTCTTCCCCTTCAGTCGTCCGCTTCTCACTGTTGATTTCAGGGGTTATTTGATCTTGAAGGAGTAAAGCCTGGCCCGGCTGAAGATGAACTTGAGCCTGACCTCTTTTCCTTCCAGTCCACTGATATCTTTCTTCGCCCCCCAGGAGACCTTTTGGTACACCCCTCCGGTTGGGGACAGCTTTGAACTCAAGGCGTCATAGCCGCTAATCGGGCTGCCTCCCTTATCCAGGACTTCGACTCCGAAATGCCCATCTGAATTGGGATTGTCGTTGAAGATACCCTTCCAGGGCGCCATAGAGCCGTCTTTCCCGCCCGGCAGGATACCGACGTTGACATGGAGGCTGCTTCCTTTGAAGCGAAGGGGGTGCGTCAGGACGTAGCCTTCCGCGGTCGCGTCCAGAGAAGTGAAGCCGTCCTCTCTGATCTTCATCAGTCCGACTTGCCCGGTGTGTTCTTCGCCCGGGGCGTTGTGAAGATTGTCGAAGCCGGAATAGTAGATCCAGACCTCCCCGTCCTTGACTACCGGCTCCGATACCGGAAAAACCATACCGCTGTCAAAGCTCTTACCCACGTAGTGGTTGACCATGTATCCCAGCACAATAAATGGCCTGCGGTAGATACTTCGTTCCCACTTGACGCCGTCACGGCTGGAAACGAGCTGCGCGTACATGGTCTGTTGGGCAGTGTGAAACACCCAGACCAGGCCCAGATATTGCGATCCATAAGGGAACGCGGACAGCCCGTAAAACTCGGTTCCGGGCGGGTCGTTCTTATCGGGCTCCAGAACCAGACGGTCGTCCCTCCAGTGGATAAAATCGTCACTTACCAAACGGGACACCTTGCGTGGCCCTCCTGGGCTGGTCTTGTGATACAGCCAGTACTGCCTGGAAACGGGATCTCGTGTGACGCTGAAGGTATCCCCTGTCGCCCAGCAGGGAACCACCGGATTATTGGGAATGTCGGTCCATCGAATCCCGTCCGCTGAAAAGGTCGACCAGATTCCGCAGCGGTCGCGGTCTTCGGTCTGCCAATAGGTCATCTTGAAACGGCGACTGGGATCGGTCCCGGCGCCATCATCGATGACCGCATGGCTCCAATTTGACCAGCGAAACAGGATGTTATTTGCCTTCGAACCCTGAAACTCAACCAGGTTGAGCTCGGGCTTCTGCCAATGGATCCCATCCTTGGAGACCGCATAGCAGATGAACTGATCGATATCGGAGGGAGAGGATCCGGGAAGGGTGTTGTACCACATCTTGAAGAGTTGGTCCTTTTCGTCGTAGATGACGCTTCCCGGCTGCAGGACGAGGTATCCCTCCCAAGGACGATCCGACTTCATGATCGGATTTTCGGGAACCTTCTTGGGTCTGGTGTTGTAGGCACCGCCGCTACTCAGCCAGACTCGTTCCATGCGGTCAACTAGCACGTCGTCGACGAAGAGCTGGGCACGGCTATCTATCTCGATCGAATCTTCCGCCTTCGCCTGTCCCTGGCTACACAGCAGGACGCCAGAGAGGGAGAGAATCGCAAAACATCCCAAAACACCGATCCTGTTCATGGTCGCTTCCTTCCTTGAGTTCTGGTTTTTTCGGGATTCTATGCTCGAATCAGAGGTCGGTCAACCCGTACCGCAGGCAGCACCACAGGCTTCGAGACCTGACGACTTGGGATTAGGGCTGGTGTCGCAAGTGTGCTACCGTACCTGCGATAGCCTAGCTGGAAGATCCATCCCCTAGCGAAACCATGGCAACCGATAAGCCCGGAACCACCACGATCACAGCGGGAATGGATCGAAAAAACTCCCGCATCTTCGCCGCCTCCAACATGCTGATCTATTTCGCTTCACCCGTGGTCTATGTCGGGATCGTGCAAGCCGCTCTTTGCGACAAGCTGGGAGCCCGTGCCACTGTCGCCAACCTTCCCGCCTCAGCCTACTTTTTCGGATTCTTCGCTCCGGTCCTACTGGCTTGGCTTATCCCCTACCGATTAGAGAAGAGTGCGGTGGTCACGGCCAACCTGGTAACCTCGTCTTCCCTCGCACTCGTAGCCCTCTCTCTTTTCCTTCCGTTTGAGGACGACTTCCGGCTGCTGGCCGTCATCGGACAGGGCTTGATCCTCGGCTTCGCGGACTCGATCTCCATCGTCTACATGTACCAATGCCTGAACCGCGGAACCAACCTGCCTGCTCGAGCCAAGGCCTTGAAATGGAGCTTTTCCCTGGGCCCACTCTTTGCTGTTGTTGGGAATCTTCTCGCCCAGTTCATCCTATCTGGAGGCATTGCTTCCCTGCCCCATCCGAACGATTTTGCCGTGCTCTACTTGATCGCCTCCGTCTGCACCGCTGGCGTGGCTTTTCTCGCCAGCAGGTACGAGCTGATCTCCGTCTCCGCGGTGAAGGAACCGTTCTTCCAGTCCATGCGGGCGACGATCTCTTCTTTTGTCCAATCCCGTACTCTGGCCTTCTTGTGGCTCGCCTATCTCCTGTTTTTCATTGCCTTCAACTCCATGACGACTCTGTCCCTCTACTCCAAAGAGGCGCTGGGCGCAGATCCCAAGGAATTCGCGGGCTACATGAACGCTTTGCGCTTTGGATTCAAAGCCATTACCGGATTCGGCCTAGGTCTAATCCTCGCTCGCTGGGGCATCCGTGCTCCTCTGGTCACGACTGTGCTGCTGGTGGCAACTGGCATCCTCTGGGCCTGGACCGTACCGGGTTACTTCTATCTATTCGCCTTCGGTCTGCTGGGAGGCGGAGAGCTGGCCGGAGCCTACTTTCCGAACTACATCGTTTCCATCTCATCCCCGGCAACCAGCGCCCGGAACCTGGCCTTTCTCACCCTGGTCACTCCCATCAGCAGCTTTGCACCTGCGATTTACGGTGCCCTAACCGACGCCTACGGTTTCTCTGCCAGTTTCGTCCTGGGTGTCTCCATGGCCCTCCTGGCCCTCTGGCTGGTCTTCAGACTGCCGGCCCACGTCCAGACAACGAATAGTGAGCAGTTGAGCAGTGATCAGTGAGCAGTACCGGAAACAGCTGCAGCCAAACAGAGCCGCGAACGACGTGACTTGTCAGCAGTATGAGCCCCAGTTTCGAGGAGAGAGCTGGACAACAGCACAATTTGCCCCGTCCCCCATACTGAAGATTTCCCTGAACAATCCAGGGACGATCTAATCCAATGGTCCATGGCTTGATCTGGCTCGGGCTGTTCGTCAGCGTGGCAGCCCAACCCGAGGAGAAGGCGGACTCGGACTATACCGTCGAAGTCGTTGGCATATCACCCGTCCTTGGTATCGGAATCGAACGGACGCGAGTACCCGCTAATATTCAAACCATCGAACAGGCTGAAATCGAGGATCGAGGAGCGCTATCTCTGACCGATCTCCTGAATCAGAAACTGGGCAACGTCAGCTTGAACGATGTCACTACGAGTCCCTTCCAACAGGACCTGCTCTTTCGCGGCTTCACGGCCTCCCCCCTGCTGGGTCTGCCCCAGGGGGTTGCTGTCTACCAGAACGGAGTGAGAATCAACGAGCCCTTCGGAGATACCGTCCAATTTGATTTGATCCCAGGCTTCGCCATCCACACCGTCCAGGTGATCCCCGGATCCAATCCGGTCTATGGCCTGAATGCACTGGGTGGAGCCCTGGCGTTGCAAATGAAGAACGGCTTCGGCTTTCAGGGCACTCAGGCCGAGGCCCAGGGCGGCTCCTTCGGTCGCTATACCGTCAGCGGTCAGCATGGGGTTCAGTCTGGGAATTGGGGAGCCTACGTTGGATTGGCGAACACATCCGAGGAGGGCTGGCGGGATCAATCGAACTCTGGTCTGACACAGATCTTTGCCGACCTGGCCTTCCGGAACAACAAATGGGCCTTGGGAAGCAGTTTCACCTATGCCGACACCGACCTCAACGGAAACGGCCCAGCTCCTGTGGGGCTGCTGGAAGTGGATCGTCAGGCCGTGTTTACCTTCCCCGACAACACTCGCAACGATCTTGCCTTTTTCCAGGCGCGCGGTAGCTACTCGGTGACGGAGCAGCTCTCACTTCAAGGAACTGCCTATCGCCGCAGCGGAAGACGGCGGACACTTAACGGTGACGAGTCCGACTTCGAGGTTTGCGAGGAGGACTCCAGGCCCCTGGGCGCACCACCAACAGCGCTCTGCCGGGAGGGCAGCGACTCGGCTGTGGTTAACCTCGCTTCGGGAACCTTCGTAACAACCGCCGAGGCCGTTGGGGATGGAGTCTTCAACCGGACGGACACCGAGGCCAAGGCTTACGGAGTCTCGCTGGAAGGAGCACATACCCGAAACCTTCTTGGGCTCCAGAACTACTTTCTGCTGGGGATAGCCCTCGATGTATCCGACGTCGAATTCGGACGCACTACCGAAATCGGGACTCTCATCCCGAGTAGAACAGTAAGACCCACCAATATTTTCATCGGCGAGTTTGGCCTCGCTCCAGATGATCAATTCAATCTTGACCTGCGATCGAAGAATCGGTTCTCAGCAGCCTACCTCAGCAATACCCTGTCGCTGACAGAGCGACTTCATTTCACCCTGGCCGGCCGCTATAACAGAGCTCGGCTGGAACTGGTCGACCAACTGGGGACCTCCCTGGATGGACACCACCGCTTCGGCCGCTTCAATCCGGCGATCGGTCTGTCGTACCAGTTTTCGGAACAGGTCACAGGCTATCTCAGTTACGGTGAGTCCAATCGCTTCCCTACTGCCGCTGAACTGAGCTGTGCCGACCCCGAAGAGCCATGCCGCCTCCCCAATGCCTTCATCTCCGATCCTCCTCTCGAGCAGGTGGCATCCAGGTCCATCGAAACGGGCGTCTGGGGGCAGCTGCTGGCTTCGGGAAGCCACGTGCTCGAATGGTCAGCGACCCTCTTTGGCTCACGCAACTCAGAAGACATCATATTCGTCGCCTCTCCCCTCCTGATCGGATCGGGTTTCTTCCAGAATGCAGGGGAAACCCAACGTCTGGGAGCCGAGGTTGGCCTCGGCGGGCAGGTGCGCCGAACGGCTTGGTACGCCAATTACTCTCTAACCAAAGCGACCTTCGAGTCGAGGCTTACCCTACCCAGCAACGCCAGGATCAACGACGCCGCCAATGCCGATGGCAAGCTTCTCGTAGAACCGGGAGACCGCCTGCCTGGCATTCCCCTTCACTCCGCCAAACTCGGCCTCTCTCATGCTTTGCTCAAGGACTGGACTGTGTCCCTTGAATCGATTCTGTCCTCTAGCCGTTTCCTTCTCGGTGACCAAGGGAATGACCAGGAACCGATTGTCGGCTATGGGATTCTCAACTTCAGATCGAGCTACCCAATCAACGACCGGCTCGAAGTCTTCACTACCGTGAACAATCTACTCAACCACAGGTACGAAACCTTCGGGGTGCTGGCCGCACTGGAATTGGATCTGGAGGAAGCACCCGGCATCGAGGACTCGCGGTTTGTAGGTCCAGGCGCTCCCAGAGGGATCTGGGGAGGGCTGCGTGTTCGATTCTGAAGCTTCATTAGCGAGGAGATCATCCAAGATCAACTGCTAACCCAGCCGTGAGTGTTTGTAGGGAGCCGGAAACGGGGGCTACTTCCCCTGCCCATTCTCCGCTGTCTGGTAATCCCCTAGAATGGTCGTGAATTCGAGCAGGTTGCCGAAGGGATCTCGAGAGAAGAATCGGGGCCGGTTGGGGATGGGAATCGTCTCCTCCACCGGATAGCCGGCCTCCAACAGGCGCGTGCGAACGGCGTCGACGTCTGCCACTTCCAAACACAGATGGCGGCGCGAGGGATCGTCGACCGGGTCTTCCCGAAAAAGATGCAGTTCCTGATCACCCAGTCGGTACCAGATCAGATCCAGTCCTTGAATAGATTCGGGTGGCTGTGCTTCTTCCAATCCCAACACGCCCCCATAGAAAGCGCGGGTTTCTTGCTCGCTGCCGGGTGGTCGGGGAAGACTGACGTGCTGCACTCTGAGACACTGCATGAGCGGACCAATGTTACCATGCCAGAAATCGATCCATCGAGTACACCATGAAATACCTACTGCACCTGCCTATCGCGGGCCCTCAAGCCACACCGGAATGCCTGGGAGCCCTGGCTAGGAAGGGCGAAGAATTGGGCTTCGATGTGCTGGCGGCCAGCGAACGCCTCATCCTGCCTCGAAATGTCCAATCTCGCTACCCCTACGGCGCCTCGGGTAGGTTTCCGGGCGGAGAAGCGAGTCAGCGGACACTTGAGATGCTCACCGTCCTGGCGTTTCTGGCAGGCCAGACCTCACGGGTACAACTGTTGACCTCGGTCATCGTCCTGCCCTACCGAAATCCCCTCCTGGCTGCGAAGATGTTGGCCACACTCGATGTGCTATCAGGGGG
Source organism: Acidobacteriota bacterium (assembly GCA_965218775.1). Classification (GTDB taxonomy): domain Bacteria; phylum Acidobacteriota; class UBA6911; order RPQK01; family JAJDTT01; genus CAUZIZ01. Next base: position 433,623 of record CBDCLS010000005.1, read on the forward strand.
TCGACTCATTGTTGGCTGCGGTGTCGGCTGGATGCGCGAAGAGTTCCAGGCACTCGACGTGCCGACTCCCTTTGAGGACCGAGGAGCAGTCTCCAACGAATACATCGAGGGACTCAAGGAGTTGTGGACCAGCCCAGATCCCTCCTTCCAGGGACAATTCCTCAGCTTCTCCGACCTCGACTTCACCCCCAAGCCGCTGCAGACTCCCCATCCGCCTTTCTGGATTGGAGGCGAGAGTCCGGCAGCTCTGCGAAGGGTAGCTCGTCTGGCCGACGGTTGGATGCCGATCGCCGGGAATCCCCGTTATCCCCTCGAGAACTTCCAACAACTCGAGAGCGCGATCCAACGGCTTCATGTAATGGTCGAAGCGGAAGGCAGAGATCCGAATCGGGTCCAGATCCGCTTCGGAGGAGCCTGGAGCGACACCGAAACAGAAACTGATGGAGGCCAGCGCCAGGCTCTTACCGGGAACGCAGACCAGGTGGCCGAAGACATTCATAGCTACCGGAGGTTGGGCGTCAGTCACCTGTCCGTGAGCCTACTTCGGTCGGATCTCCAGGAGAGTCTGGAAAGAATGGAGCGCTTCATGACGGAGGTCGCCTCTCTGGTTTAGTCCTGTCCCGTTTGCTTAAGCCAACATCCCTTGGTTCGCTGCCTAGCCTTGGCGTCTCATTCACACTACAATGCGCTGCGGGAACGGCAGGAACTGTCCTATAGAAGCTGCAACTGGAGATCCTATTGAAAAATGCCGGACTAGCTTGGATCGACTGGCTGATCATCGCCGTATACGCCTCCTCGACCATCTGCTTGGGCTGGTATTACAGCCGGAGACAGAAGGACGCCAAGGAGTACTTCGTCGGCAGCGGCGGTATGAACCCCTTTCTGGTGGGCGTCTCCCTGTTCGCCACTCACCTCAGTGCAATCTCCTATCTCTCGGTGCCAGGGGAGACGATCGCCAAAGGACCCATCTTCATTCTGCTGATCCTCCCCACCTACCCGGTGTCCTATTTGATCGTGAGCCGATTCATCCTTCCCCTCTACATGCGACACCGCGTGACCAGTGCCTACGAGTTGCTGGAGGAGAGGCTGGGTCTAGGCGTCCGGATCTTGGGCGGGATGATGTTCATCCTGGTGCGTCTCACCTGGATGTGCCTGCTGGTGTACGTGGCGGCACGAGCCATGACGGTGATGCTCGGAGTCGACGAGAGTTGGATTCCCTGGATCGTTCTCGTGACCGGCTTCGTTTCCATCATCTACACTTCCCTAGGGGGACTTGGGGCCGTGGTTATCACGGACTTTCTCCAGACGGCTCTGCTGTTGGGAGGGGCGATTCTGGTCGTGGTCCTGGTCACGATCGAGCTCGGCGATCTCAGCTGGATTCCCACCTCCTGGCAGCCTTTTTGGGATACTCAACCCGTCTTCAGTTTCGATCCACAGGTGCGTGTCACCATGTTTGGGACCTTTTTTTCGGTGATGGTATGGACCGTGTGCACCGCCGGCGGCGACCAACTCAGCGTCCAGCGCTTCATGGCCACCCGTGATTTGAAGGCCGCTAGCCGTTCTTATCTCATTCAAACCCTGGTAGCCACCACCGTCTTGGGAACCCTGCTGTTCGTCGGCTTTGCCCTCATGGGCTACTTTCAGGCAAGACCCCATGAACTGCCGCTGGGTCTGAGCCTGGCAGAAAACGGAGACCAGATCTTTCCCAGGTTCATCTCCTTCCACTTGCCGGTAGGCATCTCGGGATTGGTGGTCTCTGCCATGTTCGCGGCGGCCATGTCCAGTCTCGATTCGGGTGTAAACTCCATAACCGCCGTAGTTACCAATGACTTCCTGGACCGCTTCGGTCTGAAGCCAAAGACCAAAAAGGGACACGTTCGGCTGGCCCAATGCGTGGCCTTCGGACTGGGTGCGGTCGTCGTAATCGGCAGCTCCTATATGGGCAACGTCCCCGGCAATATCACCGGCATGACTCAGAGAACGACAAACCTATTGGCTACGCCCGCTTTCAGCCTTTTCTTCTTTGCTCTTTTCCTCAAGTTCGGAAAACCGGCCGGCGCGGTTGTGGGAGCGATCTATGGCATCGTAACAGGTGTGCTGATCGCCTTTTCAGGGAATTTTTACAGCCTCCTACAGACACTACCGGCTCTCAGCGCAGCAGGCGCAATCGACACGACACCACTCAGCTTTCAGTGGATCAGCCCAGTGTCGCTGGCGGTCAATCTCGCCTCCGGCGCAGCCCTCAGTAAGGCAATCCGAAAGGAGGACTCGGGGGAGCGGATTATCCTCAAATCGGCCGTCGCCCTTCTTCCTTTGTTAGTCCTGATCTCTCTCATATTGGGCTGGCCCTGGATCGATCAGTTTGTACTAAATTGAGGCCGGCCCCTGGTATTCCAGTCTGGTTCAAGGAAAGCGGGCGGTCCCGGATCTGGTGGAGTAAAATGCGAAGGAAAGGAGAATCGCATGCAGGATCGAATTGAGAAGCTAGTCCAGACCTACGAAAAAGGTGGGCTGACTAGAAGACAGCTGGTTGTTGGACTCACAGCCTTGGTCAGTGGCACCGCGGCTGCCACCTCGCCCAGCACCTTTAAAGCCACCGGCCTGAATCATGTCGCTCTTGCCGTCACCGATTTGGCCCGATCCCGCGATTTCTACACGAAGCTCTTGGGAATGCGCGTGCACCGCGAAGCTGCCGGCAGTTGCTTTCTCACTTTCGGAAACAACTTCGTCGCCCTCTTCCGACGAAACCAAGCCGGCATGGACCATTACTGCTACTCAGTCGAGGGTTACGATGCCCGGGAGGCGGCTCAGAAGCTCCGCGAGCAGAACCTGGAATCCCGGGTCAGAGGCAATCGAATCTATTTCAACGATCCCGACGGACTCACCGTCCAGCTGGCTGCAGCGGAACACCGTCCCTAGCCCGGATTATTCATAAGTTTTCGTCGCGAGGCAGTGCCAGCGCCGTCCTGACAAGGCTTGCGACCGAGGCCTCCGCAGTCGTACTTGTACAGTACGTCGAGGAGGCCGACCGAGCGTAACGCAGTCAGGGCGGATGATGGCGTTGCCGCAGCAGAAAATTTATGAATAATGCGGGCTAGTGATGTTGGCATACTCTCGAATTCGCTCTCAGCCGGGACGCTGCTGTGCCCTGATGATTTTGGCGACCTCAGCTCAGCTCACGGGTTACAGCGGGATTAATTCTTCTCCAAACCTCGCTCCCTCGAGCACTGTCTCAACGGTGCCGCCATCGAAGCAAATGAAAAATCTGCCTCCCGGGCTTCATCCCCTGACAATCCGTGATCCCGATGGCCAAGAGTTGCGCTTCACAATCTCCGTTCCAGAAGGCTATTCGGCGAAGAAACCGGCGCCGCTGATCCTGGCGCTGCATTACGGCGGTCGTGTGACTCCGTTCTATGGCGGCGGGATGATCCAGATGCTGGTGGGGCCGGCCTTGGCCGAGCTGGGCGCCATCGTCGTGGCTCCTGACGCGATTGTCCGAGGTTGGCAAAACGAACCGAATGAAAAGGCCGTGCTTCACATCCTCAAGCTCGTGGTAGATCAATTCAACATTGACCGGAACAAGACGCTGGTAACGGGCTTCAGCATGGGTGCAGCCGGCGCCTGGTATTTCGCCGCAAATCACCACCGGCGTTTCTCAGCGGCGATCCCCATATCGGGACGTGTGCCCGACAACCTGGAGTGCAGCCTACCCACCTATGTGATCCACTCCCGAATGACGGTCTCATTCCTCTCAATGTCGTCCAACAATCGGTCAAGAAACTGAAGTCACAGCGCTGTCAGGTTCACCTCGAGGTGGTTGAGGGAATCACACACTTTCAGACCGGACGATTTGTCCAACCGTTCAAGCAGACCGTCCCCTGGATCAGAAAGGTCTGGAAGCGACAAGGAGACTGACACTGCCCTTATACCCCGGTTTCGACTCGACCGCGGATAGGTCGGGGACGATTGCTGAAGGAGGGTCAGAATGAAAAGACATTGGCCTCTACGCTTGTCGGTCGTGGTCCTGGGTACTTTCAGTCAACTGGGAGCGGCTCCGGCCCAAGGTCCCAGCTCGAACAGTATCGTGCGCCAACCCCCGGTCCGCGAGATCGGCCCCAGCCGACAGCTGTTCCTGGACGATTGGCTGATCGATCGAATGGAGAACGTTGCCCGCTGGGTCCACCGGGCCTCCAAGGAACCGACCAACCCGATCCTGAAGCCGGAGCGACCCTGGGAGGGAAAGCGGATCCTCTATTCCAACGTGATCTACGACGAGAAAGAGCAGCATTTCAAGCTCTGGTACAACGTGCGGCCCCAATCAGAGAATCTCTTGTGCTACGCCACTTCCAGTGACGGACTGAGATTCACACGTCCCTCCCTGGATCTACGCGACTTTGAGGGCAGTAGCGACAACAACCTCGTCCTCCTACCTGCTGGAGCCAACGAGGCCAGAGTCTTCCGCGACGATCACGACCCCCAACGCAAGTACAAGATGGTCTTCATGAAGTTCGAGACCTATGGGATCAGCGTGGCCTGGTCCCCCGACGGACTCAGATGGACCGCGCACGAGTTCCCCGTAATCGTCCCCACCGGAGACGGTCTCTCTACCCCTTTCTGGGATGATCGCAGACAACGCTACGTCTACTATCACCGGCCCGATGGGCGACACATGCTGCGCTGGTCCAAGGTAGTCGATCCGGCAGCCTTTCCGACTCGGCGAATCGGTCTGGCCGAGAGCTTCAACTACACACTGTGGTCAGATCTCAAAGAGGTTGTGGTTCCAGATGAAAGGGACGGGGCGGGCACGGACTTCTACTACATGCCGGTGCTGCCCTATCAAGACTGCTATGTGGGATTCCTGATCGTCTACCACGAGTACACCGGGGATTCCGATTTCATGTCCGGATTCAACTACACCCTGGATGCACAGCTCACCTTCAGCCGCGACGGACGGAAATGGTCTCGAGTGGGTGAACGGCAGACTTTCCTCAGCGGAAGTCCCGAATCCTGGGACGAAAAGAGGGTCTATCCCGAGTGTGCACTGGTGCGGGGGGATGAGGTCTGGATCTACTATCGCGGCTCGAGCGTCCCCCACAGGAACACCAACAAACTAGCTGGGACGGTAGTCAATGGCCGCACCCTGTTGGGAGATGCCTTGGGAGTGGCGCGAGTGCGGCTCGGCGGCTTCGTCTCCGTCCGGGCGGGGAGGGAGGAAGGGCTATTGACTACCTGGCCCTTGGCCTTCAATGGCAGAGAACTATGGATCAACGCCGATGCCTCCCAGGGATCGCTACGGGTAGAGGTGCTGGACCTATTTGGGAAGCCAATCCCGGGCTTCAGCCGCAAAGACTGCCGCGTCCTGCAAGAAGATCAAGTGCGCTGGAGGGTTGAATGGAGCGGAGGTCGAAGTCTTCAGGACCTCGAAAAACCAGTCCGGCTGAGATTTATCCTCAAGAGCGCCGACCTCTACTCGTTTCAGATCCGCCCTTGATCTCGGACTGGGACGTTGGTCTCCAGGCCGCCGTCCCGCCGAGCCACAGGCTCGGAACAATAAGACTTCGGCCTGGAGGCCAAAGCTACGTTCGCCAATGAAGGTTAGCGTCAGGCCGGCTACAGGGTGACTCTGCGAGGGAACTTTACGATTGTGGGGCGGGATTCAGCCCTTGCTCGGAATTGAATCGAAGACGACAATCTCTGGCAGATCATCTCTTCAGCATCCTTCCGCAACAACGGGACCTCCCAGGTTTCAACACCCACCTCGGCGGCGATTCGAGAATCGGGAAGCCCCCGATAGTGAGCTAGAACAAAGACCCGGCGAGGCAAATCTGCTATCTCGCTCAGCGCCTCCGTAATCTGGGAGAACAATTCATCACGATTCAATCTGTTCGGCTTTTCCGACTTCGTCATATCTTTACCCTGCTTTCGCCTCGTTCGATGCCGTTCGACCTTCATGTCATAAAACGGATAAGGCCGCAGAATGTTTCGTAAGGGAATGTCTGGTTTTGTAAAGGCACTCCCGCGGCAGGAAAGGATCAAGACGAACTGAGAAATGAATCGACGGTACCAGTATATCGGCTCCGTGGTAGAATCGGTCCACCGAGCGGCACTCCCCAGAGGTATCCATGAACACTCTAATGATGGTCTGGGATAGATGAGACTGGGCATTGTCGAATTCTATCTACTTCGGCACAAGACCCTGATCTTCGTCCTTACCCCTGATCGAACGGAGCCGCTGATCCTCGAGGCCGATCTCTCAGCCGATGCGTTGAGACTCCTGGGCGATCGGCTGGTGCGAGACTTCTCAGCAGGAAACATCAATCCCGCTTATCCCGAGTGGTCCACGGATCTCGACTACTTCCACGAGATGGGAAGCGTCCTGGTCTCCGCTCTGGCGGATCATTTGGACCAGATAGATGTCCTCTGCTTCGTGCCCCATGCTCACCTTTTTCATCTACCGTTACACGCACTTCGGTTGGCGTCGGGAAGATATCTGATCGAGGACAAACCGGTGATCTACGCTCCCAGCGCGACCCTGTTGACACACGCCAGGTCTCAGCGAAGTGCAGACCGCCCCAAGACCTTTCTCGGATTGGGAGTCGGGGGAGACAATGACCCACCCAATCGCAAACAGAGCTTCGAAGATGAGGTGGCCGATCTCTCGCAGTTGTCCTACTGGGAAGAATCTAGAGCACTCCGGGGCGGGGACGCTTCCAAGGAGACTTTCCTCGATCTTTCCACCCGGTTCGACGTCCTGCACCTGTCCTGCCATGGCCATTTCGAACCCAGCGACCCCTTGGAGTCAGGCCTGATTCTGGCCAACTTCGCTGAGAACAGCCACGGCGATGAAAGCCCGGAGCAACCGAGGCTCACTGCCCGGGAAATTGCCGATCTAGATCTCAACGTCCACCTGGTCTACCTGAGCGCCTGTGTCTCCGGGCGTCATGATACTCAACCTGGGGACGAGATCATGGGCTTGACTAGATCTCTCATCAGGGCTTCGGCTTCGACCGCTGTGGTGAGCCTCTGGCCGGTGGCCGCGGCTGGCTCGACGCGGATCCTGGTTCACAAATTCTATGAGAACTGGCTGGGCGGAACACTGTCCAAAGCAGAAGCCCTGCAGGCCGCGCAATTGGAGGTCATGCAGTCGTTTCCTCACCCCTATCACTGGGCACCTTTCGTCCTTTTCGGCGACTGGTCCTAGTACGGAAGGAGCAAATCATGGATGTCCTCGCGGATCGAATCATGGCTCTCGAGGGGGACCTGGTCCTGGAAGCCTGCAAGAACCTCAGACTTGGTCTGCTGTACGAACTGAAAAAGAAGACCGACCCGAACGAAGAGGTCTCCGACGACAGGATGGATGCCCTTCGGTTTCTGGATCTCCAAGGCGAGGCCTCGGAAACCCGAGCGGTGCTGCTGAATGAGGAAGACCCCGAGCACGCGATTGAGCTGGGACGAATGGCGCTCCTGGTTGCCGCTGAAGAGGAGGCCCTCGCCGGTCTGGCCGCCGTCATCAAGGCGATTCCAACCTTCGGGAGAAGTTGACCTCGGCCCTGGCACAGCAGCGCTGGGGAGGCGCTGACCCTTTCGAATAGGGAGCCAAGCGCCAAAACAGTATAGGAATATAGGAGTGATTCAAAACTGATGCAGCAAGATCATGCCTTCGGTTTCGTCGAGCCGCGCTCCCTTTCCCAGATTCCACCGGATGAGAAATTCCTCAGCTGGGAGGACGACACTAATGCTGCCCAGGTCATCCCTCGCTACGCCTTGGATAACCTGGGAGCACCGACAGCAGTGGGAGCCGTTTTCGATGACAGTCTGGACCTGATGCATCTCGGCCACAGTGTGGCTCAACACTGGCGTCGGAAACGGCTGGGCGATGCACCCTCCGACTCCAATGCCGGGGCCGGCTTCCTCGAGATTTTCGACTTTCACACGCGCCTCAAGAGAAACGACGAGCATCTGAAGATCTGGAGTAAGGCAGAAGACGAGAACTTCCGCGCGGGAAAACACTTTCAGGAGAACAAACCAGCGGAGGCAATCGAAGCCTACAAGAAGGCCTTGGCACTCTACGAATCAATCGGAGATATCAAAGGCACCGGCATGTGCCACGGCAATATCGGCCTCGTCTATCTCCACTTCGGCAATCCAGGGCTGGCCGGACAAGAGTGTCTCACGGCCCTGCAGGCTCACGAATCCGTCGACTACCAAAAGGGTCAGCTGATGCACCTGACCAATCTGGCCCTTGCCACCATGGAACTCGAGCAGTGGGAAAAGGCCCTACAGATCTGGACGATGAGGGAACAGGTCGAGAGGCTGGTGGATCCCACTCTGGGAGCCATCACGCAGACACATAAAGCACACTGCCACTTCCGCCTGGAGAACGGCGAAGAAGCGGCGCAACAGTACGCGGAAGCATTGAAAGGACTGGCTGCAATCCAGACACCGGGGCGGCTCCAGGAAGCAGCCGACGAGCTTTCCCGGACGGCGGTCTTCCTAGGCAAAACGAATCCGGAAGAACAGATCGCTCAAACGCGACAAACTCTTCTGGCAGAACTTGAGGCTCTGAACCCAGAGTGTCCCCCGCTAGCAGCCCCAATCGTTCGTCGATTTCAGCAGGCCCGCGAGAAGGGCGACAAGATCGCTTTACACAAGGCGCTCGCACAGTGCCCGCGGTGGTCCGTCCTGGCCTGGGAATGGCTCACGGCCACTTCCGCAATTTTCCAGATCGCAGGCCAGTCTGAACACGCTTCTTCCTATCTGGCATTGGCCGAACAAATGGCGCTGGGACTGTGCCGCTCCACGCTTGTCCGCTGGCCTCTGGATGCCACCAAGCTCTTCAAGTGCTGGAACATTGAGATGAGGGTGGCCTCGGCTCAAGCCTTCAGCTACAAGCTGGGTGCCATAGGCAACGCCGAAAACGGAGATTCTGAAGCTGCCTTCCAGGCGCTGCGGGCTTCGGTTCGTCTGTACTACTCGACCGGACATCGAAATGCACGGGCAGACTGGTACCAGGAATGGGCTCGCGAATTGGACTTCAGCCCTGAAGACCACGACCAGATGTTCCAGGTCGTGATCCGCTCAAAGTCTCGAGCCCAAGAAGAGGACTTCGAAGGAGCTCTCACCGATCTCGAGACCGCATTGGAAATCGCGGAAAGCAAGGGCAGCGCCCTCAACGTCGCCGACAAACTGCTGCGCATCGCCGTTTTGAATCACCAAGCTCGGCGCATGGAAGAGGCTGCAAAGTGGTTCAGACGGGCCGACGACGGGTTTCAATCTCTGGAGGAACTTGGACCTTCGCTCAAGGGCGAGCTGGGGAGGTGCGACAACAAGCTGAAGATGGGAATCCAGTTGGGTGAGTTCCTCTATGACGCTGGCAGGTTCAGCGAGGTGATCGCAGTTCTTCACAAGTGTCTCCTGGAGATCGACTGGTTCCTCGGGTCTCGCGGGCCAACCCTCAGCGAGGAACTGCTGCAGCGTACCCGTGAATTCAAGACCCGGGGGCTCTACACCCTGACCCAGGCGCGCTTTTCGCTGGGCAGCTTCGAGAAAGCCTTGGAGTCCGCCCAAAAAGGCCTCGAGTGGTCGGAGGAAATCCAGGATCAGTCGACGAAAGCAGCAGCTTATCAAGGTCTGGCGCTCGCCTATCTAGAGCTGGCGCTGTTTCCGGAAGCGATCCAAGCGGCCTCCGCCGACGTTGAGATTCAGCGGGAGTTCGGTGTTCCCCGGGAGATTGCGGTCGCCCTCGACACTCTGTCGGATACGCAGTTCAGAAGCGGAGACTCGGAGGGGGCAGCCGAGAGTTGCTTGGAAGCGCTTCATCTCCTTCAGGACAGCGACGAGGTGCTCCGCAGCACGATCCTCTCGGGACTGGCGGCTGCGGAACAAGCCAGGGGAAACCCGGAGGAGGCTCATCGACGATACCTTGAGTCGCTGAACCTCCATCAGGCCACTAACAACCTGTTCGGGATCGTTTCGACAACGACGGCGCTGGCACGGCTGTCGCTGCAGATGGACCCCCGCGAGGAAGCCGAAGCCTTGGCGCAAGAGGCATGGAACCAGTCAGGGAATCTCCAATCCCACTCGGTTCGCGTGAGTGCCGGTCACGTCCTGGCCCTTTCAAAGATGAGGGAAGATTCGCTCGAGCAGTGGATTGAGGCCTCCAACGTGCTGCTCGAGGTATGCGGGATGATCGACACCATGCGCAAAGACATCGCCACGGAAAGCCTCAAAGTGCTGCAATCTGGCAGCAGATCCGGACCCTACGATCTCCTGGTCGAGTCCCTGTCAAGGCTGGCTCTAGAGACGGGTGCGTCGGACCTCCACCAGAGGGCTTTCGATGTTGTCGAGCGGTCCAAGGCTCGCGCTCTGATCGAAGCGATTGCGGGTGAGGCCCAGCAGAAGGCCGAGGCATCGGGGTTCCAGTTTGGCGGGATCGCGCACTATGCACAGGACCCGAGGGAGGAACTTCCCCGCCTTCGCTTCACCCAGATCCACGAGATGCTAGTCCAAGAGGCAGAGTAGTCGCCACGGTGTCTCGAACCGCGATAACACGCGTTCTACCCCAGTCACTGCCACATGAAGTTTCACTTTAGCCGGGCCCGGCGTAGCGGTGGTCTCCAGGCCGCCGTCCCGAGCCAAAGGCTCGGAAGAATAAGACTTCGGCCTGGAGGCCAAAGCTACGTTTGCCAATGAAGTTTTCAGGTCAGCGTTTTCATCTCCAGGACTTGTAATCAGGATTTCTGACGGCAGAATGGGAAGAACAAGACTTGACTAAAAGGGGAGAAACGAAATGAGAACTCGTGTGTCCCTGGGAGGCCTTTGCCTTCTGGCACTATCCGTCCTCAACACTCAGGCAGCGGAAGCGCCTTCGGCAGTGTTGGAGATCGGAAACCGCAAGCAGCTGTTTATCGACGACTACATGATCCAGAGCCTGACCGATGCCCGCCAGGTTCTGAACACGGCCACCAAGGCACCCAACAATCCCGTGATCAGGCCGGACCGTCCCTGGGAAGGCTCTTTGAGCCCGGTTTCCAAGGTGATGTACGACGAAGACGAGAAAATCTTCAAGATGTGGTACTCCACCACCGAGCAGTGGAAGGCTGAGCGGGGCGGGCAGCTCTCCGACTACCATTGGACGGACAAAGGCTCGGTCCGAGAACGCGTCGACGCCGCCTACCAATACATTGGAGACTACAACAAGTACACCTACAGGCGCTGCTTTGCGACCTCCCGGGATGGATTCAACTGGGAGAAACCCAATCTGGGCAAGGTGGAGTTCAACGGCTCCAGATCCAACAACATCCTACCCGAAGCTAGCCGAGTTCCAACCTTCCTGGACCCCAACGAAAAGGACCCGGCGAAACGCTACAAGTCCATCGGTCATACACGCTCCAAGGATCCTCCGGGCATGCAGCTTCACCTCTACTACTCCCCAAACGGTTTCGAGTGGACGGCCGAACCCAGCAATCCGGTCATGGACACGACCCCCGAGCCGGGACGTTGGGGTCCGACCCACTACATGGGCTGGGATCCCATTCGCGGGGTCTACGCGGCCCACATCGAAAATTGCCTACACCGAAGGTGCCCGCTGGGGATAAGAATGGTTGGAAGGGCCGAGAGCCCCGACCTGAAGAGCTGGAGTCTTCCGCAGAACATCATCGTACCGGACGGACGGGATCATATCGACAGTGAGTTCTACCTCTTTCCTGTCGTCACCTATGAGGGCACCTACATCGGGCTGCCCTGGATCTTCCGGACCACCAACACGCTCCATTACCCAACCCTCGCCTTCAGCCGCGATGGAGTGCACTACGACCGCAGATTCCGAGAGCCGCTCATCCTACCCGGGGATGAAGGCAGCTTCGACACCGTGAGCCTCTACGTCCAGGCGCCGATCATGCACGGCGGCAAGGTCTGGATCTACTACACTGGTGCCAACTGGCGAGGCCCGGAGCAGCTCTTTCTGATGGGGGACTCGGCACTTCGGGCACCTGGGCTGGCCACCCTTCCGGAGGACGGCTTCGTTTCCTTCGACGCCGGCAAGCTGCGCCCCGGTGTCCTGCTGACGCAGAGCTTCAGCTTTGAGGGGTCCAATCTCTGGGTCAACCTGGAGCCGGCCCGACACAACGACGGATCGGGTTTCGCCGAAATCAAGGTGGAAGTCGTGGATCACCAGACCCAACCCATAGCAGGGTTCACCCTGGACGAGTCCGATGGGCTCACCAAAGCGGGTCGCTTCAAGGCAAGCTGGGGAGGTCAGAGCGACCTGAGCTCATTGGCGGGGCGCCCGCTCCAGCTTCGTTTCTGGATCCGAAATGCCAAGCTCTACTCGTTCCAGTTCGAATAGGGCATTTATAAGCCCGCTGTCGGCCAGTCCCTCAAAAGGATGTGAATGTTCATCAAGGGACTAGCCGCGATCGCCCTTCTGATCCTACTAAGCCTGGTGGTCCCTATTGGCGATCTGGTTCAGCTTTTGGATCCGAAGAACACCGAGAGATGGCTGCAGGAAGCCGGCGGCATGGCCCCCGTGTTGTTCGTTCTCCTTATGACCACAGCCGTCGTCCTCAGCCCCATTCCCAGCCTCCCCTTGACGCTCGCCGCTGGCGCCTTCTTCGGCCCCTTTCAGGGAGGTCTCTACTCGATTCTGGGAGGTGTCTTGGGATCCAGTCTGGCGTTCCTGATTGCTCGATTCCTCGGGCGTCAACTCCTGGAGCGTGTCCTTACTGGACACATCAATTTCTGCGTAGAATGCTCAGACAAGCTCTTGACCCGAGTCGTGCTGGTTTCGCGACTTCTGCCCTTCGTCTCGTTCGACATTGTCAGCTATGGCGCTGGGTTAACCGGTATGTCCCTGCGCCGCTTCGTCCTCGCCACCGCCATCGGGATGACTCCTTTGACTCTTGTCTACACCTATTTCGGTTCCATCGTCAGCATCGACCCTTTCTTGACACTTCTAATGGGAGCGGCCTTCGTCGCACTCTTTTTCTTCGTCCCAAGTTGGATCGAGAGGTACGATTTCCTGGGTCTGAGGCACCATTTTCGACATGTGACGGGAGGAGATGGCAATCCCGATCCGAGCACTTGACGAAACGCCTCTTCATCATCTTTCATTAGAGATAAAGGAGAGAAGCATCATGAAGCAGACTGATCTTTCCCGACGTGATTGGATCAAGGGTGCGACTGCCCTTGGTCTGGCAGCGTCAAGCTCCTCAGCGCTCACCGCTCCCAGGACGGCCCAGCTGGGGGGAACGGGAGCCCTTGATATCGGCTCTCGGCGGGAACTGTTCCTCGACAACCATCTCATCGATCGCATGGAGGGGGAGGCATCCCTGCGACTCCACCATCCGATGGCGCGAGAGCGTGTTCTGGTCCACGATCAGCCCTGGGAAGGCAGCGGCAGCGGCTATCACAGCGTCTTCCAGGACGGTGATCTCTACCGTATGTACTACAAGGCCTGGCACTTGGAGCCCACTCAGGGGAAACTCAACAGCAAGCGCCACCCTCGCTACTGCTGTTACGCCGAAAGCGACGACGGTGTCCGTTGGCGGAAACCGGAGCTCGGCCTGCACGAGTTCCAGGGTTCCAAGAAGAACAACATCGCCATCGCCAGCGGCTCTCGGGGACCGCTCAACGTCGACGCCGGCCACCCGGCAGTCTTCGAGGACACGAACCCCAACGCCGCTCCGGGCGCGCGCTACAAGGCGATCCTTCGGTCGTCGGACCCGAAGGCTCTTCTGCCCTTCAAGTCTGCCGACGGAATCCACTGGTCACCCATGACTGACGAGCCGATGCTGGCCAAGTTGGGAGCGTTCGATTCCCAGAATCTAGCCTTCTGGGACCCGACGATCGGAAAGTATCGCGCTTACTGGCGGATTTTCAAAGAGGGAATCCGAGACATCCGGACGGCGACCTCTGACGACCTGGTGAACTGGAGTAACCCTGTCGACCTCGTCTACGGCGACTCACCCGCCGAGCACTTGTACACGAATCAAGTGAAGCCCTACCATCGTGCACCGCATATCCTGATCGGCTTTCCCACTCGCTACATCGACCGTGGTTGGTCCGACTCAATGAAGGCTCTTCCTCAACTGCAGCACAGGGAGTTGCGAGCTTCGTCGGTCGAGCGCTACGGTACGGCGATCACCGAAGCACTGCTGATGGCGAGCCGCGACGGTCTCAAGTTCAAGCGCTGGAACGAAGCCTTCCTACGACCTGGCATCGAGAGAACGGATACCTGGCACTACGGACATCAGTACATCGCCTGGCATCTGGTGGAGACGAGATCCGATCTGACCGGTGCGCCCAACGAGCTGTCGCTGTACGCGGTCGAGAGCTACTGGACCGGCAAGGGTAGTGCCCTGCGGCGCTATACCTTGCGTCTGGACGGCTTCGTCTCGCTTCACGCTCCCATGGGTGGTGGCGAGGTGATCACCCCGCCGTTGAAGTTTTCTGGCTCCCAGCTCACGTTGAATTTCGCAACCTCGGCCGCCGGAAGCGTCCGGATCGAGCTGCAGGATTCAACGGGCAAACCCATCGACGGTTTCTCGTTGGCAGACTGCCCTGATCATTTCGGCGACACGATCGAGCGTCCGGTCACCTGGAAGAATGGTGGTGATCTGAGTTCGCTACGGGGTAAATCCACCAGGTTGAGGATTCAGCTGCGCGACGCAGATCTCTACTCAATCCGGTTCCATGGGTAGGACCTGGGAAAATCGGAACGCCAAAACACCTATTCTTCTGGAGGAGAACGCACTATGTGGACCCGAAGGCAAATACTGACAGCGGGGGCCGGAGCTGCGGCCCTTTCCCTGGAACCCTCGTCCCTGTTGAAAGCCCTCCCGGCTGCCGCCAGCGAAGTGGGCAAGGTCAAAATCGTGGACGTGAAAACGGCCGCCGTCGAGCTCACCTACTATCCCGCTCGCCTGGTGAAGATCGTAACCGACTCCGAACTCTACGGTCTGGGAGAAGCCCATATCGGTTCGGCCATCCCGGCCCACATCGATCGACTTCGTGAGCTGGTGGTGGGAGAAGACCCGCTGCAAGTTGACTACCTCTACCAAAAGATGTCGGAGACGCTGCTCTACGAGGGGTCCCGGTCCGGTGACCTGAGCGGAGCCATAGGCGGAATTGAAACCGCCCTCTGGGACCTTGCCGGCAAGATCTTGAATGTTCCTGTTTACGTCCTGCTTGGGGGCAAGTTCCGAGATAGGCTGCATATCTACCACGACGCCGATGGGTCGGAGACGGCAGACCCTGCGGCCTGGGCCGAAGCCGCTCAACGCTCCCTGGGGGCGGGCTTTCGGGCGATCAAGGTCTCGGTCGGGGGAAAGCTCGACCCCAAGAGGTTCCGGGAGAGGGAGTGGAACAAGAGCCCATTACCGGCAGATCTGAGGCAATGGGCCAGGGTGTTGGAGAAGATCCGCGAAACCGTAGGAGAGGATTTCCCCTTCGCCGTAGACGTTCACTGGAGATACAACACTGGAGACGTCCTCCGCTTCCTTCAGATGATCGAGGACTTGAATCTCTGGTTCTTCGAGGATCCCATCGCACCGGATGACGCAGATTCCTTCGCCCGCATCACGGCTGCTTCCCGAACCCCTATCTGCACCGGAGAAAACCTCTATGCCCGACAGAGTTTCCGGCCCTTCATCGAGAAACGTGCTTGCGACATCATTCAACCCGACCTGCAGAAGAGCGGCGGGCTACTCGAGACCAAGAAGATCGCCGACTGGGCCGATATCTACAACATCCCCATGGCCTGCCACAATATGTGTTCTCCGGTGGGAACCATCGCATCGGGACATGCCTGCATGGCAATCCGCTCCTTCCTGACCCTGGAATCGGACAGCGTCGACCTGCCCTACTGGCAGGACATCATCCAGCGGGACGGCCCCATCTATCGGGACGGTTATCTTGAGGTCTCAGACGCTCCCGGGCTGGGGGTGGAGTTGAACGAGGAGGTCTGCCGCCAGCACCTGGTTCCGGGAACCGGATTCTTCGAGTGAGGCGGGCACGAATAGCTATGTCCAAGGACATTTGCGCCACCGGCCACGTCGGATCATTCCGGTGAAAAACTTCAGCCCCGCTTACTCCTCGGAATTGGGGATGATCTTGCTGACATTCAGCCCCATGCGCGGCTGTGTTTTGCTCTTACATCTATAGATGTCTTCCCTAGGGACGTCTGGGTGAATGGTCCAGGTCTAGCTACCTAAGGATGGTAGTAGGGCGATCTTAAGAGTCGCGCTTTGGTTTCATCGCTCGCGGTCCGCCCTCGTAGTTCCTCTGAAGTATCACAACCAGGCCAGCTGACCATATAGGAGGGTCCGTACTGGTAGAGTAGCCACAGCTTTCGCTCCGAACGGGAAGCTTTCATGGCGTGCGAGAGGCTCTCGCTGAAAATGACGGCAGAGCCTGCTGCCAGCGATAGACTCTTCAAGGCTGCGACCTCGTCCAGATCTGCCTGCGGATAGGGATGAGGAAAATTGCTTTTGTGGCTCGCAGGAATCACACAGAAGCTCCCATCACCACTCGCCGTGTGATCGAGGGCGATCAGGCAGGATACCATCAGGCAGCGCATTTCACCTTCGAGGAAGCTTCGGTAACGAGTATAGCGCCTGGGGTCGGCTAGTCCCCCTTGCGTGATCTCCCCTGTGATGTCCGATTCTCGAAGAATGGCGCGCGAGGATACCAGGCGGATTTGACTCCCCCAGATTAGCTCCTCCATTGCCTTGACGAGTCGATCCGATGCGAAGACATCTTCCAGAGCGCCACCGCACTCAACCACATTCAACAACTTGATCTCGGGACCGTTCTGCTGCCGCCCGACCCCAGCCGGTGGACTGGAGAAAGCCGCTTCTAGCCTGCCTCGTACTTCCCTCACCTGGCTGCCTGTCAACAGACCCTCTAGGATCAGAAATCCTGTAATGTCAAAAGCGTAACGCTCTTCTTCGGACAGGTTGCGCTGTCCGGTACCGACCTGGAAGGGGCGAACGTTCTTCTTCTTCCTTCTGACTCTTGGCTCCATGTCTCAGCCTACTCAGACGCAGCGTCCCTGACCGGTGCCTGATTGAAGCCCCCCGCTCCCCCAAACGGAGGCGGGCCCTGGATCAGTGCCAGCTGCCTGGGTGTTGCCCTCTCTTCGAATCCTTCCGCCATAGCCAGCTGATTGTCCCAGGCCGCCTGAAAAGCGGGTGCATATGAGGCGAAGATCGTGCGCCGGACCTTGCCACTTCGATTCCGGACGGCGCCGTGCGTCAGATCTTCGGAAAAGATGACGGCATCTCCGGCCTGGCAGGTACAGGTCTGCACCAGGGGATGGGTTTCATCCGGTTCCTCCAGATGGTAGGGATTGGCATAGCTGCATTTGTGACTGCCCGGGATCACGGCAAAAGCACCATTTTCCACTGCGACATCCGTGAGGGCATAGCCGATCTTCACGCTCACGCATTTGAACTTCCCATCGGTTACGGCGAATTCGCTATAGGACAGCAGCTCTGAATATCCGTGGTGAAAGACTGTCGACCGTCCGGATTGGCGCACCAGGAGATGCAACGCGTCCAGGCGGGTGGGCTCGCCGATCATGGCTTCGACACTGGGGACGGTTCCCTCCCAATCGATCAGCCTCTCGAAGACACCTCCGCGCCCCAGAAGAGGACACGAATAGTCAACCGGCAACTGGTCCTCTTCCTCCTGATAGTAGTTTCGAGGAGCTCCCAGTGCAGCCACCTCCTCGTCGCTGAGTGCTTCGAGCCTGTCGATTTCGCCGTTGAGATCCCAGACCACATCCTGGGGCAGAACCTGCCGTAGGATGAGATAGCCATTGAGATCGAATAGGTAGGCTTCTTCCGGTGTCATGCCTTCAACTCCTTGACTTGGTGATGCGTACGAACTATGACCGATCTTATAATCCATTCGAGAGCTTCGGGGCAAATCCTCATGCCGAAACTGGCTGTAATTGGGAGCGCAAACACCGACCTGACCGTTTCCGCGAGTCAGCTCCCTCGACCAGGCGAAACCGTTAGTTCAGGAGAGTTTCGCGTCTCCTACGGGGGTAAGGGAGCTAACCAGGCACTGGCCGCAATGAGGGTAGGCTGTGCCACCACCTTCCTGACGAAAATTGGCAGGGATCCCTATGGCGATCTGCTCTACGATCACTTGGTGCAATCGGGCCTGGATCCAATCGGTCTTCTCCGCGATGCCGAGGAACCCGCCGGGGTAGCGCTCATTGCCCTCGATCGAGAAGGAAACAATCAGATTGTCGTGGCTCCTGGGAGCAATCACCGACTAACCCCAGAAGACCTCGAGTCCTCGCAACACTTCTGGGGTGATGCCGATTTCCTGCTGATCCAGATGGAGATGCCTCAGGAGACCGTCGAATGTGCATTGGATTTAGCCAAGCGCCATCAAATGACGACAATTCTGAACCCGGCCCCGGCAGCTCCACTTAGTGCGCAGACCTATTCCCAAGTCGACATCCTCACTCCGAACGAGCGGGAGGCATCTGATTTGACTGGAGTAGAGGTAAGAACTGTGGATGACGCCAGACATGCGGCCACGAGCCTCCGCTCCAGCGGATGTCGCACGGTGATCGTCACTCTCGGTAAGGACGGCGCTCTACTGAGCTCCGAGAAAGGAGAAGAGCACTTCCCCGCTTTTCCGGTTTCCAGCATAGATTCAGTAGCCGCAGGAGACGCCTTCAATGGGGCACTAGCTGCCGCCCTCAGCTTCGGCTCGACCCTACCCGAGGCCATCCGATTCGCTAACGCTGCCGGGGCCCTCAGCACCACCCGCAGAGGGGCGCAGGAGTCGCTTCCCGAGAGGGGCGAGGTGGAAGCTTTGTTGCGGGGCTGAGATGAAACTTCATTGGCGAGGAATTACACAAGAATCGCCACCGCTTTTGCTAGAAGTTCTTGAATCCACAGTTAACCACGAGTAGGTTGTTTGAATCGCTACTGTGCTCGAGACGATCCTCAGATTGGTAGCCTCTATTGGCAATGGCGCCGCATCGGCCACTGATTGACTTTCGGAGGTGAGCAACCGGATGAAGGATATCAATGCCTGTCTTGACAACATGAAGTTGCTTTCCACAATTAGTTGAGTGTCTAGATGGTCAGGGGGCAGTTTATGACTCAACAGGTCTTTTCGTTCGTGTGCTCGCTGGGTATGATCGGCGCGCTGCTGGGCCAGGAGGAAACCAGGATCTCCGAAAAACGGGGGACCTTCGATGGAACCGGGCACATCGTCACTGAAGGCAACATTTCCGGCTCCAAGTACGTCAAAGGGACCTCGATCGAGGGCTCTTACGCGCTACTTCCCACCCAACCACTGAAGCTGGGCCCTGAGCGCCAGCTACTGATGGACGGACAGGTGGTTGAAGATACGGCTGGCTGTCGGAGGGTCGTGCATCAGCCGGTTCGACACCTATCCAATCCCCTCATCCCAGGCAAGCCCTTTCTCGACTACGAAGATACCGAAGGACTGGGCACTCCTAGCGTGATCTATGATCGCGAGCAGAAGCTGTTCCGGATGTGGGCCAATAGCTGGAGAAGCTACCGGGACGCCGACCACCACTACGGACTCTACTTCGAATCTGAAGACGGTATCAGCTGGCGCTCGCCGAAACTCAAGCTTCATCAGATCGAGGGTGTCGAGTCGCCCAACATCTTCTTCAACCATCCAGGACGAAGCACTTCCGTCGCCGTAACCGAACTTCCCCCAAAATGGCGACACAAAGGCCGTTTCCTCATGACCTATCACAGTGGTGAGCTGGGGCGGGACCCCGCCACGCAAAACATGCCCGGTGGAGGCATGGAGATCCGCATCGCATTCAGCAAGGACGGCGTTCACTGGAAGGATCAAAAGGAGAACCCCATATTCAGGGGTCAGAGTGACTGCGAGAACCAGATTCTCTACAACCCTGAGCGGGACGTGTTCATGCTCTATCGCCGTCCCCCAATCAATGCCAGTCAAATCCGCCGTATTGCCTATTCCGAAAGTTCCGATCTGGTTCACTGGACTCAGCCCACACAGATCATCCGACCTGATGAGCTGGACCCGTTCTCACTCTATGGAATGACGGTAACCCGTTACCAAGGTATCTACCTGGGCTTCCTGGAAATGTTCTACAAGCAGCAACCGCTCGACTGGGACGCCAAACCGGAGAAACATATGCAGGTCGATCTACAGTTGGCCTGGAGCCGCGATGGAATCCACTGGGAGCGCCACCCGAAGCGTCCCATCTTCCTGCCAACCGGCCCTGCCGGTAGCTATGACTGGGGCATGGTTTACCCAGCAGTCGGCCTGGTCGAGCGCGAGGATCGGATCGACCTCTACTATGCCGGCAGGGAGCAGCTGCACGTGCGCATGCCGGGAAACTCCAACATCTGCCTCGCCAGCCTACGACCGGACGGGTTCGTCTCCCTCGAAGCTCCGGAAATCGGATTCGTCTTGACCCGGCCCTTGGAGTGCCCCGGCGGCAGACTGCACATCAATGGCAGGACATCCGAGGGAGGCTCGATCCAGGTGGCGATCCGCCGTGGAGACGGTGAGTTCGATGGAGAATGGATCCCCGATCGGGACTTCGACCAATCGCTTCCATTCAGCGGAGATTCGACGAGCCAGGTGCTTGCCTTTGCCGAAGTCGACAATCTGGATTCCCTTAAGGGGCAAATCGTCCGACTGCAGTTCCGACTAGAACAGGCCCATCTCTACTCTTTCTGGTTCGATTGAGACGTCCGGTCGTAGAAAACTCTCGTAGAAAAGGCCATTGGGAGTTATGGAATAGGGGTGATGATGAACCGTGAACGCTCTTCAATAGCAAACTCAGTTCTCCACAGTATCTCTTCCGAGTGGCATTCAACATCTCCAAGACCTGTCCTTCGCTGGACAGGAGTGGCGTGCCGAATGCTGATCGGCTTTCTAATCTCACTAAGCCCTTCCCTCGCCGCTGCTGGCACTTTGGTCGTGGACACACCTATGCCACCTCCCACCTGGGCACTGCTGGAACGCGAGCTGCTTCGGTCTTCATCCGAGGCCTGCAGGCTGCTGGCCGACTGGGCCCTCGACGAGAGGGGATACTTGCTGCATCGACCCCGCTGGGGTGTGATCGACGGTCCGGACGATGCCATCGAGACTTTCGATAACTGGCCTCTACTTCACGCACTAGGCGGTGACGATTCGGTCCTGGAACAGTACAACCGCGCCCAGGAAGGCCACTGGCTCCAGTACTCCGAGCTGCGCACCGTGAAGACCGATCTGGCTCGAGAAGGCGCCTACTTTCAGGAATTCATCACGATGTCTGATTGGGCCCACACCCTGGAGGGCACGCAGTCTTTCCTTTCTCTCGGGCTTTCGGCCCCGGAAGACCCGACCTTCAGAAAGCGCATGAAACGCTTTGCCGGGCTCTATATGAACGAAGACCCGGCGGCGCCCAACTACGATCCCGTGCACAAAGTGATCCGCAGTGTCTGGACCGGCAGCAAGGGTCCCATGATGCGCAAGCCGACGGTCTACGACTGGGTGGGAGATCCTCTCAGTGGACGCTTCCATTTCCTACACAGTGCCGCCGGCACGGCGCAGATGCTCGACTTCGCCGAACACTATCCGAAGATGTTGGCCCACTGCGAGAACTACACCGACAGTGCGGGCGATAGCCACTTGAATCTGTACGCCACCAACCCTGCCGTGAACGCCTACGCCCTAACTGGAGAGCAGAAGTACCGCGATTGGCTTCTGGAGTATGTGGGTGCCTGGAAGCAGCGAATCGACTCCAACGGTGGGAACATTCCGACCAAGGTGGGCCTGGACGGCAAGCCGGGTGGTGCTTCGGGACAGTGGTGGAAAGGCCTGTACGGCTGGAACTTCAGCAACTTCGACGCCGAAGTGGGCTACGTCAAACATCGTGGGAACTTCTACCTGGGCCCCTGGGACGGCTTTGGGAACGCTTTCCTGCTGACTGGCGATCCTGCCTACATCGCGGTGCTGCGTCGCCAGCTGGACAACCTCTACGCACTCAAAAAAGTGGTCGACGGGAAAACGCAGATCCCCTGGAACTACGGCGATCCACGCGGCTACAAGTACTCGGAGCGGGCCGAGTGGTACAACTGGACCGACAAGCTGCCCCACAACCTTTTGACCGAAATCTTCATGTGGTCGATGGATCGCCGAGACCTGGAGCGAATTCCCAAGGAAGGCTGGATCGGTTTCCTGGAGGGGAATGATCCGGATTACCCGGAGAAAGCTCTTCGCCTCGACCTGGAATCAGTCAGAAAGGCGGCTGGGAAGATTGAAGAGGATCCAACGACGCCCGACACCCGTCTGGCGGACTGGTTCATGTCCTTCAATCCAGCCCGAACCGAAACCCTCAACAACCTGATGCTGGGCGGCTATTATTCGACCGGTGTCGTCCGGACTCTGCACAGTCGGTTGCGCTACTTCGATCCCGTCAAACGGCGCTCGGGACCTCCCGAGGACGTGGCTGCACTAGTAGACAAGCTCACCGCCGATTCGGTCAGTGTGACGTTCGTTAATCTCAGCCCAGTGCATCGTCGAGAGGTAATCGTCCAAGCCGGGGCATATGCCGAGCATCAGTTCACAGTTGTGAAGCAAAAGGGTCAAGAAGAGCAGATTGATGGATCGTCCGTAACCATCCGTTTGAAGCCGGGTAGTGGAGATCGCCTCACCTTTCAGATGCGCCGATACGCCAACCAGCCCACCCTGCTTCCTCCGTGGAACCGATAGAGCCCCGAGTTTAGCCCAACCCCTGGGGGGTGATGGAAAGCTTGGGGTCGCGAAGATCTATCCCCTCTTCGGAAATGAGAGCAGCAGAGGCCCATCGATCACCATCGTCAGACTCACTGACCCGGATCTTTCCGGAGTCCGCGCCGGCATGGGTCTCTCCCTCGCGAAAAATACAAAACCACTTATTCTGAAACCGGATCAAATCGGTGAAGGCGTTGTGCGGGGCCTGGTCCCAAATCCTCTGCACCGAGACCAGCTTGGGAACAGCCGCTTCAGGGCTGGCCGAGGCCGAGAGCAAGAACAGAAAGGTCAGGAACGTGCAAAAATCATGGGATATTCGAGAGAAACAGGGTTAATCGCCTCCCGGAAGGCCTCCCTGCGACCAGACACGCTCCGCATAAGACAGAACACCTTTCACACCGAGGTCCAGCGTCCAGATCGCTCCGGTTTGTCCCTCACAAACCAGGAGATTGGTCCCACGAAAAATGACGTTGGTGGGAAACAGGCCGGGAACACGAAGTCGATCGACCTCAACGCCGGATGGGGAGACAATGGCAATCCTGCCATGACCGAACAGCGTGACATAGAGATCCCCGCTGGCGGCAACACGAATACCGTCAGGACCTACCCGCCCTTCGAAATGCACAAATTCGGTCAAACCTTCTGCCAGTCTACCTTCCCGATCCAAGAGCGCAGTCAGAACGTTACCGGTAGTGGTCTCAACCACATAGATCCGGGAGCCGTCGGGTGAAAAATCAAGTCCGTTCGTAAACTCCAAACCATCTGCCAGGACCTCGGCCAATCCCTCTTCCGATACCGTGGAAAGTCTGCCTCCAGGGCGGCCGCGCCAGGCGTTCCCTGGATCGGTGAAATAGATCTTGCCGTTGGGCCCGAAAAGGATCTCGTTGGGGCCCCGCAGGGGAGTCCCATCCTGGTAGCGGTCACAGAATACTTCTAGCGAGCCCTCCAAGGTCGACTTGAAGAGCTTCCGGTGCGCATGGTCCGTGATATAGAGACTCCCATCGGGATGTATGGCAACTCCCTGGGTCTTTCCGCCCGTGGTGACGAAATGAGCGACCTCTCCACCTGGTGAGATCTTCGAGACGAAATCGGCACGGCAATTGGCGACGAAGAGGTTCCCTTCATGGTCAAAGGCTGGACCCTCCGGCATCGAAAGCCCACGCGCATACAGCTTCGCCTCCCCTAGTTCCTGACGTCCGGACACCGGTCCAAGAATGAGGCTTGGGGCCTTGCGTCGCGGGAGAGGCAGCTGAACCTCACGTCCGGAGCGAGCTGAAAGATAGGCAGCCTCCATGATCTCCACACAGCGAAGACCGTCCCAGCCCGTCAGTATCGGCTCCCGATCCTCCAACACCCAGTCGGCAAAGCTCGTCAGCTCGGTGGTGTAGGCCTCCCGAAAGCCGGCTTCATTGTCGAACTCGAATCTCTTCTCCTGACCCTCCCAGCCCTGAATCGTCACGCTGCAGTCGGAGGGGTTGTAGAGCACCCCACCCCGCTCCAGGACGATGTGAACGCCGAAGGCCTGGCGAAAGGTGCGGACACCGGAGAAGGGACAAACCTGAAGCGTCCCGACCACACCCGATTCGAAGTGGATCATGAGCGAGAGTGCGTCTTCGTAGTCGCTCCGGTGATCGGTCTTTACCGGACTCCGGGCGAAGACAGATCCCGCCTCGCCACAGGTGTACCGGAGAAAGTCGATATCGTGTACTCCGGATGCATGGAGAAGGCCTCCTCCCTGCTCGCGTTTGAGCCACCATCCCCACCAGTCGCGATGGTAGAAGCCGTTGATGTTCACAGCCAGGACGCGTCCCAGTCGTCCGCTCCGGGCCACCTCCGCCATCTTCTGGTACTGAGGACGGAGGCGCCGTTTGTGACCCACCATCAGCTTGACGCCCGCCTCGTCGGCAGCCTCGATCATGTCATGGCACTCCTCGACGTTGAGGGCCATGGGCTTTTCACAGAAGATGTGTTTCCCTGCTTCAGCTGCCTCCAAGGCCAAGGAGTGGTGAAGATGATTGGGGGCCGTCAAGAGCACGGCCTGGGCTTCTGAGTTGGAAAGGCACTCCCGAAGCGAGGAGGACACGGGCACGTCCAGGCTCCGTGCCAGAGGCTCTAACCGCGATTCGTCGGGGTCACAGAGACCTATAATCTGAAATTGAGGTAGTGTCGCGATGAGCTCGGCCAGATGGGCTCCGAAGCTCCCGCAGCCAACTATCGCAATCGTTAGCTTATCCATTCCTCAGAGTCCGCAGGTCAGCTCACCGGTCTGAAAGCAACACACCCCCGGACGCCCAGTGCTCGCGAGGAATCTCCTCGATGACGACTTTGGTTGCTTCGGGCGTCGTCTCGCAGACTTCCACAATCGCATCGGTAAGGGCCTTTACCAGACGTCTCTTCTGGTCCTGGGTGCGACCATCCAACATTTTTACGTTGATGAATGGCATTGAGTCCTCCTTGCAGTAGTTGGCGGCGAAGCCTGCCGCGCGGACAGGATACGCCATCCAACCAAGCTGGTGAACCCGACCTGTGAAACTTCGCCGGGAAGTCAGGTTGGAGGTCTCGACGGGAGTCGTGCAACTGACCAGGGTTTCCCCCTGACCCTGAGACCTCGGCCGAGGTGCTTGTTCCAAATCGCCTTCCTCCTGGAGAGTCTGACCAGGAAAGACTACCCTTACAAGGGAATTTCAACCGGACTGGGAGGAGCGAGAGTGAAGGCAAACCTGTTTTTTCTATTGATCGCAATGGCCGGCAACACGGCCCTGGGCCAGCTGATCCCGTTGGGCCCGGAACGACAGCTCTTCGTGGATGACTCCCTGATCGAGAGCATCAGCGGGGCACGACGAGTGATGAATCCAGCCGTGAAGGTCAAACACAATCCGGTGATCCGTCCCGAACATCCCTGGGAAGGCAAAGACGTTCGAGTCTCACATGTTTTCCCGGACGAGAAAACCGGCGCCTTCAAGATGATCTATAGCGGCTACACCTTCAGGGCCACCCAGGGAGAGAAAGAGATCATCGTGGAGGGTGAAGGCCAGCCCGTTACCTGCCTCGCAACCTCCAAGGATGGCATCCACTGGGAGAAGCCCGTGCTCAATCTCGTCGAGTTCAAGGGATCCAAGGCCAACAACCTGATCCCCAAGGAATGGGCCATGCCCTACATGTTCCGGGACTCTAACGAGACCGATCCCAATAAGCTCTACAAAGGCCTCATTCGACACGGATCCACTGATACCACGATGCAGTTCGATCTCTACTTCTCACCGGATGGATTGAGCTGGACTGCCCATGAGAACAACCCGGTCATCGACACCTCTCCCCGAATTGGTCGATGGGGACCTACGGAGTTCATGGGATGGGACCCCATTAGAAAGACCTACGCTGCCCACCTGGAGAATTGTCTCCATCAGCGTTGTTCCCTGGATCGAAGGTTGATTGGACGGGTGGAAAGCCCCGACATGATCCATTGGGGAGTCCCGGAGACCATCATCGTACCGGATGAAAAGGACTATCCGGATACCGAGTTCTACGACATGCCGGCCATCACCTACCAGGGTATCTATGTGGGGCTGCTGTGGAACTTTCGAACCACCGACACCACGATCCTGCCCCAGATCGTCTTCAGTCGGGACGGCATTCACTACAACCGGGAGTTCCGGGAGCCCTTCATTCGGCGAGGAGATAACGGAGATTTCGACTCTTCGGTAGTCTATCCTGATCAGCCGGTGATCGTGGGAGGTAGGACCTTTAGCTTCTATACAGGTGCCAACTGGCGCTCTCCAGAACACCTGATAGAGCTTGGCGATGAGGCTATTGGCGCGATCGGGCTGGCCATCAGCCGACAGGATGGTTTCGTTTCGGTGAACGGTGCCAAGGGTGCCATGAAGCTCAACCGCCTGGGGACTTCCAAGAGCGGCACGAGCACCTTCAGCCAGATGACCACGCGTTCGTTCAGCTTCTCAGGGAGTCGGTTGCACCTCAATATGAAGTCCGCGCTACGGCAGTGGGGGGCGGGCCCCTGTGAGGTTCGGGTTGAGATTCTGGGACCAGATCATCAATTCGTGAAGGGCTACGGCTTCGAGGAGGCCGATCCGATGACAACGGGAGGACTGTCGAAGGTGGCTTCATGGAAGGGATCATCGGATCTGAGCAAGCTGGAGGGGAAGCCTGTAAAGCTGCGCTTCTACTTCAAGAACGCCAAGCTGTACTCCTTCGTCTTCAAGTAGCGTTTCGTCATGCCACCAGTTTGCTAATCACCTTCCCGGCGATGTCCGTCAGCCGGAATTCCCGACCCTGAAAACGGAAGGTCAGCCGGGTGTGGTCGAGCCCCAGGAGGTGGAGAATGGTGGCGTGGATGTCGTGCACGTGAAGCGGATCCTCTATGGCAGAGAACCCCAGCTCATCGGTTTTTCCAATGGTCTGGCCACCCCGGACTCCTCCGCCGGCAAACCACATGGTGAAGGCGTCTATGTGGTGGTTCCGGCCAAGGGAAGCCCGCTTCTCTCCCATGGGTGTGCGGCCAAACTCGCCTCCCCAGATCACCAGTGTCGAGTCCAGAAGTCCCCGCCGCTTCAGATCCCGGATCAGAGCAGCACAGGGGCGGTCGGTCTCCAGGCATACCTGATCCAGCCCCTCCAGCAGGTTCACATCCGCATTCCCATGGTGGTCCCACTGGCTGTGGTAGAGCTGGACAAAGCGCACGCCGCGCTCCACCAGACGACGTGCCAGGAGGCAGTTGTTGGCAAACGACCGTGCACCTGGCTCGGCGCCGTACATCTCGAGGATTTCCGGAGATTCCTGTGAAAAATCGATCAACTCCGGTCCGCTGGTTTGCATCCGGTACGCCATCTCATAGGAAGCGATCCGGGTCGAAATCTCAGGATCTCCGGTCTCGGCCAGATGGGCTAGATTGAGTCTGCGGATCGCCTCTACCCTCTGCCCCTGCTGCTGACGACTCATGCCTCCGGGGCTGGAGAGATTCAAGATAGGGTCACCGCCGCTGAAGAAGGGGACGCCTTGATGGCTGGTGGGGAGGAAACCGCTTGCCCAATTCGTGGCTCCAGCACGGGGTCCCAGAGGTCCGGACTGCAAGACCACGAAGGCCGGCAAGTCCTGGGCCTCGCTCCCCAAACCGTAGCTGATCCATGACCCCATACTGGGCCTACCGGGTCGGCTGGATCCGGTGTTGCTGAAGACCTGGGAGGGACCGTGGTTGAAGTTGTCCGTGGAAACCGTAGAAATAAAGGCCAGATCGTCCACCACGGAGGCGGTATGAGGTAGGCAGGAAGAGACGGTCTTTCCCGACTGGCCGTAGCGCTGAAACACCCGCTCCGATCCCAGGAGCTGAGGCTTCTCCTTCGTAAAAAAATCCATGAAGGCGAAGCGCTTATCCTCCAGAAAGGAGTCGGGGATAGGCTGTCCATCCAACTCGCGGAGTCTGGGCTTTTCGTCGAACAGGTCAAGCTGACTGGGACCACCTACCATATAGAGAAAAATGATGTTTCGGACGCGGGCCGGAAAGTGGGGCTCCTTCGGCATTAGCGGAGTCGAGGCAGCCAGGTCCTGCCCCAGAAGTTGCCCATCGGTGAGAAGTGAGGCCAGGGCGACGCGGCCCAGACCCATCGAACAGCGGCTGAAGAAATGCCGACGCGTAGTCTCCTGCAACCAGCTAGCCTTCGTGTTCATCCTCGTCTCCTGCCTCATCATCCAAAGACTCTATTCCCTTGTGATGAACTCATCCAGGTTCAACAAAACACTCGAGAACAAGGTCCAGGCGGCCAATTCCTCGACATCATTCTCTCCCGAATCTGCCGCAACCAGAGTATACGCCTGGGACGGATCAGCCCGCAGATCCTCCCGCTGTCGGGCAAGGTATTTCTCCAACTGGGATCTCTCTTCCCGAGTAGGCTCTCGGGTAAGGCAGAGGCTGAAAGCGTATGAGATCCTTTCGGAATCCTGCTGGGGAGCCTCAGCCATCAATCGTCGGGCCAGGCCCTGAGCGAACTCGAAGAAGGCCTTATCATTGAGCAGGGTCAGAGCCTGCAACGGAGTGTTGGAGCGGCTGCGTCGAGTACAGCTGGTGACCCCATTTGGACTGTCGAACACCATCAACGCTGGGTGAGGCGTCGATCGCCAGAAGTGCGTATAGAGGCCCCTGCGATAGCGGTCCTTACCTTTGCTGGCCTTCCACTCTCGCTGACTGTGGCCCAGCTTGCTGACGCCCGCAGGCTGAGGAGGAAAGACGCTAGGTCCTCCTATCTCCCGGTTCAGCAAGCCACTGGCAGCCAAGCACACGTCTCGCACCACCTCCGACTCCAGACGCAGCCGATGCTGGCGGGCCAGCAAACGGTTTGCCGGGTCAATCCGCTCGAGCTCCGGACGGGAGCCCGAGGATTGGCGATACGTAGCCGAGGTTACGATCAGTCGGTGCAACGCCTTCAGACTCCAATTCCTCCGAATCAACTCGGAAGCCAGCCAATCCAGTAGCAAAGGATGGGAGGGCAGAGATCCCTGAATCCCGAAATCATTTTCGGTGTCCACCAACCCAGTTCCAAAATAGCGCTGCCAGATGCGGTTGACCGTGACCCTGGCCATCAGGGGATTTTCGGGATTCACCAGCCAACGGGCAAGATCCAGGCGCGTCGGCCTGGCGTCGGAAGCAAGGGAAGGCAAGACCGCTGGAACACCTGGCCGCACCTGATCTCCCCGACGGGTGAACTCGCCTCCAAGGTGGATGTAGGCCTCTCTAGGAGTGGGCAGCTCCTCCATCACCAGGGTGCTCTTCAGCTTCGGCTCAACAGCCTTGAGGGCCTCGATGCCCTTCAGCCGGGTCGAATAACCCGGGTCCCTCTCCTTGTAGAGTTTGTTGAGGGTTTTGGTCTGGATCTCATTTCGCTGATCCACAGACAGATCCAGGATCCGCTGTATCTCCGGTTTCAGCTTCGTCCGAGCTTCCGGCGTCATTTCTCTTTCCCAGTGCGCGAGGCGGGACAACAGCTCGGTTTCGTAGCCTTTCGATTCCTGCGTCAGAAGCTGCAGCTGGGCCCGGATCACGTCGCGTCGATCAAACTCCTCCTTCTCCCCAAACTCCAGTAGAGGCCAATGCTTGGGCTTATCCGTACCGTCCCATTCCGGGCTCTTCTCGTCCACATTGTTGAAGAAGGCATAAAACTGGAAAAACTCGCGTTGAGAGACAGGATCGTACTTGTGGTCATGGCAACGTGCGCAGCCCAAGCTCAGCCCCAGAAAGGCAGCTCCTGTGGTTTCCACCCGATCCACCACAGCCTCGACCCGATATTGCTCTACATCCACGCCACCCTCCAGATTCAAGACCGTATTGCGGTGGAACCCGGTGGCAATCCTCTGATCATCGCTGGCATCGGGAATCAGATCTCCGGCCAGCTGTTCAAGGACGAATCGGTCAAAGGGAAGATCCCGATTGAGCGCCTTGATTACCCAGTCGCGGTACATCCAGATCTGCCGTGGTCCGTCTGCAAACCCGTCGGAGTCCGCGTAGCGGGCCACATCTAGCCAGCGACGTCCCCACCGCTCACCGTAGTGCTCCGAAGCAAGCAAACGGTCAACCACTCGCTCGTAGGCGGCGGGACTGGGGTCAGAGAGAAACGCGTCTCTTTGCTCCGGTGCAGGAGGCAAACCTACCAGGTCAAGGCTGAGCCGACGCAGCAGTGTCGCCGGAGCCGCCTCCGGGGACGGTTGCAAGTCCTGCTCCTCCAGTTTTGCCAGAATGAAGCGGTCAATCGGATTTCGAACCCACGCAGGCCACCGAACCGAAGGCTCTAGGGGGCGCCGCACCGACTGGAAGGACCAGTGTCCGGCCATACCAGAACCCTTCTCTGCCCAGGGCACTCCGAGTTCTACCCAGCGCCGCAGCACCTCGATCTCGGAATCGGGCAATTTGCCCCCCAGAGGCATCTTCAGTTCACCCCGGTAGGACAGCACTTGAATAAATCGGCTCTTTTCGGGCTCCCCAGGGACGATTGCCGAACCACGACTTCCCCCAGCGAGTGCGTCCTTCCGACTCTCGAGAGACAGTCCACCACTGCGAACTTTGCGGCTATGGCACCCAAGGCAGCGTGTCTGAAGGATGGGCAGAATCTTGGCCTGAAACGTGGAGCCAGGCTCCTGACTCAAACCAGGAGAGGGGTCGTTCTGGGGCTGACCCATCAGAAAAACAGGGCTCAGAATCAGAACGAGGGACAGCAAAAATGACGTCCCCACCCCAGACTTCGGTTGGACCAACCGATTCCCTTCTGGCTGCATTGGTGCTCAATTATAGATCCTCTCACCCAGGTACGCTATTTGAGGAATCGGGGGGGGTGCACGACAGGAAAGTGACAAGCTGAGTGCTCAAGAGTTTCTCCTGAGCTGAGGAAAGCGCTACATCAAGTGCAGCAAACCAAGATGCCCTTGCGGAGAAGACCGGGCAAGCCACCAGTCTGACACGTGTGTCAGGGTCTCTAGAGCCTGGCCTTTGCAGGAGGGCGCTTTAGCGTCCTGGCGCGAAGCGTAACAGACCGGTCCTTCCAGGGCCGGGTCGTTGGGCCAACGTCTCTGTCGAGCCCGCTTTAGCGGGCTTCTCGAACTAGGGCTTTAGCCATGATCCGGTCCGGTGCTACCAGGACTGATGCGTTCGAGTCGATCAAAGGTCCGAGCACGGCGATGGTGCTCTTTTTGGCGCCGGATGTAATCCACAACAAACGGCAAATCCTTCTTTCCGAAGGACACGGCGCCGTATCCGCGTTGCCAGGCGAACGGGATTCGGCGCCGCAGATGACGATTCAGGTAGTGAGTACTCGAACCCTTCAACTCTCCGATCCAGTCGCTGATCTTCAAGCTGGGGCCTATTCTCACGGCTAAGTGGACGTGGTCGTCAATTCCTCCCACCTCGTAAATGAAGGCTTCCGGTGTCTCAGCTATACGAGCCCGCAGGAATCCGTGAACGCGATCTTCAACGGATCCTCGCAGGACTGCACAGTGGGATTTGGTGTGCCAGGTCAGATGCAGATAGATCTCACAGAAGGCATTCGACGGCATATCGGCTATAAAAACGGGCTCGTAACCTGATATAACGACGCCGACCTGAAATCGACGGAGCCGTTGAGAACCTACTTCGCGCTTTCGAGCTGGAGAACCGGACCGGATCATGGCTAAAGCCTTCACTCGAGAAGCCCGCTAAAGCGGGCTCGACAGAGACGTCTGCCCGGCTACCCGGCCCTGGAAGGACCGGTCTATTACGCTTCGCGCCAGGACGCTAAAGCGCCCTCCTGGAAAGATCAAACTCAAGCACTCTCGGAAGCGAGCTGGGCTAGCGGGGCGTAGGAAGGGTAAGGGTGGTGCTAGCGTGAGCTCTCACGGCTACTCTAGCCGTAAGATATGATGCCAGTTCACAGCTATCTCAATGCTTGCAGGGCACTACCAAAATCAGAGGTTAAACGATTTGACAACCGACAAGGAACTTTCGATAGGCTCCCAAGTCACTTTCCTGTCGTGCACCCAATCGGGGGCAGCAGGCCAAACCCTAGAATTCCCCAATCGACAACCACGATTCAACCGAGTTGCACCCGCACACGAACTCTGGTTCTGGGCCTAATTACATTAGGCAAACGCATTTAGGAAAAGGCCTTGTGTATCCAGTTGAGGTAGAAGCGACTCTTCTATTTCCTCCAGCTTCTCTTGAAGCGCACGAAATAAGCCGATCTTGTCACCGGCCTGCTCATCTCCCAGGAGGAAATCAGAAACTTGCTCCGCATCCAACCTCGTCGTCTTGGTGAGTTTCTCAAAACTGAATTCCAAAGCGTCATCGACGAGGAAGTTAAAACGAATCCCGAACCCAGAATCATAAACAGTCGAGAAAGAACGGTCGGCAAAAAAGCTGTCGAACGTCGTTTCGATTGCGGACCGAACAGACGCGCCAGCACTGATCGCCGCGGGATGGGCCCCCTTTTCATTCACCTCCCGAAAAAAACCATTCAGCCCTCTGCTCAGTTTCTGAAAGTGCTCTTTAACCCTTTCGGGGCTCCCCAGTCTCCTTCTTGTTCTCGTTCTCGTCGCTTGATCCTGCCCAAGAATCTGTTGAGCGCCGCTCAGCTTCGTCGCTTCGAGAAAGCCAGACGAGTCGTTGCCAAGGATGATTTGGTTCGAAGAGCCTGGGGTTTTCTGGAGGAGAACGATCTTTTCGCTGACAGGATCAAACGTTGCCGTCACCGCCGCTGCCGAGTTAGTGGTTTTGTTCAAAACGCTGTTGAGGCTGTCGGAGGAAGAGACATTGATCGTCACCCCGTTGACGGTGAAGGAGCCGTCAGTAACGACGGGCACGTCGGGATCGAAATTTGGATCCTGGCTCCCGGTGCCATTGAAGGGATTGTCGGGGTTGACGCTGCTGCCGACGGTCACAGACAGACTAAGGCTGAATTGATCGTCCTTCTCAATCGTGCCGGCGGAGAAGGACACTTTCATGCCGTTGATCACATTCTTGGGCGTGCCTGGTTGATAGTTCGTGTTCAGGTTGATTGTCTTAATCCTTCCCCCCTGATTATCAAAGACTTCGATTCTGATCTTGTCTTTACCGACCGTCCCACCGTTCGGAGATTTAAAGGTGTAAGCGTCGTCCTGAGTACCGTTGAAGGTGCCCGATATGGTGGGTTTCGCAGTTGAGGTTCCGGTGAAAGACGGGTTGATGGGTGTGAAGGAGGTGGGAATGGTATTGATCTCTTCTGTTGAGCGCATTGAGGTAAAACTGGCGGCTGACCCCGCACCTGACGAAGAAGTTTTGCGGAATACAAACACTTCCTGAAGCCGTTCGATCTCTCGCTTTGCTGAGATGACTTTCTTCAGCAGAGGCTTTAGCCGAAGACGCTCAGCATGTTGAATGGCTGGATTTACACTGGGTCGGGGACTCCTGAAATTCACGGAGCGGGGCAGAAATGGAGTCGGGTTTGCGAAAAAAAGGGAACTCCCTATAGGTCCAACACCCATGACAACACTCCCCTACGAGTAGCCTCCATAATCTTCAAGCGTGAACCCCTCGGCCTCAGCTTTACTCCCGGAATCTTACTCACTAATTCTGTCGCTGAGCTGCGAAAGGGACTCTCTTCCCAGGATCATCCCGGATATTATTTGTATCGGCTTCAGTCAGCCCGGACGGTGTGATCGAATTCACTCTAAGTACTTAAAGAGCACGACTACAGATTGATCGGTTACACTCCCGATTCCCGGCCCCACAACCGGACACGGTTTAGCAGGCGGGCTGCAGATGGGGGTTGGCCGGCATCGGCTGCGCTTGCCGTTTCGGGGCCAGGGTAACGCAGCGGTCTTTCCGTTGCTGCAGGTTCACGCTTGCTCTAACGATGTCCACGTAGATACACTGACGACCGCGTGTGGTCGTAGATAGCACCTCATCAGGAGGATGGGGTGCGCGATCAGCAATGGAGAATTTCACAGAGATGAAGACAGAGTTCGATCGCAACGGCTACGTCGTGATGTGCAAATTCATGGGCGGCGACGAAGCGGCGGAGATCTCAAAGCAGATCGATCGCTTCGTCACCGAAGTGCTGCCGACCCGCAGCGAGACTCTTGCGTTTTACGAAATTAGAGATCAACCCGAAACCATCATGCGTCTCCAGAACATGCAGAACCACGACGAGTTCTTCAGCCAGCTTTTGAACTCGGATCGCTTTGTCAGCGTGGCCTCACAGCTCCTTGGCGACGACGTGGTGGCCAAGAACCTCCAGTGGTTCAACAAGCCTGCGCAAGTCGGCAGCGTGACACCGCCTCACCAGGACGGATTCTATTTCATGCTCGAGCCCAACGAGGCGGTCACCCTGTGGCTCGCGCTGGACCTCGTCGACGAAGAGAATGGCTGCGTGCGCTACGTGAGTGGATCGAATCGCGAAGGAATGCGCCCCCACCAGCGCAGCAATGTGACCGGCTTCTCGCAGGGCATCACCGATTACGGCGATTCCGACCGGGAAAGGGAGACTCCGGTGCTGGCCGCTCCCGGAGATCTCTTCGCCCACCACTGTATGACCATTCACCGGGCCGATGCCAACACCAGCGAGCGCCCCCGGGCAGCGCTGGGCCTCGTCTACAATGCCGCCCGCGCCACGTACGACTCAGAGGCAGCTGCGGCCTATCTGAAGCAGCTGTATCAACAGTGGGAGGAGGAGGGCAAGTTGTGAGCGGTGGAAGAGCCCGTTAGGCCGCCGATGAGTCCGATTTTGTAGAGCAGGGCGAACCACGACCAATACCGGCGGACCTTCTCGAATACAGACTCCGGCCAAGTCCCTGGACCCTTCAAAAATTTGGCATACCATCCCACCACGGTATAGACTCCCCCGATCATGGAGCCAGCTCTGGAACTATGCTCGAGGAATACTGTCACCTCGCCAATAAGCCTGCTACTCGTCCCTCTGATTTCACTCTTTGCTGCGGCAGGCTGTAGTTCGAAGGAAGCGAAAACACCCGATGCTCAGATGAAGAGTATGAACTATCCGACCGCTGCTCGAGACAACCAGCTAGACGACTACCACGGCGTCGGCGTGGCCGATCCCTACCGTTGGATGGAAGCAGAAAACTCTGGAGAAATCAGAAGATGGGTTGAAGCGCAGAATGACCTGGCTCAGCCCTATCTAGAATCGGTTGAACGGCACGAGTGGATCAAGAATCGGCTTACCACGCTCTGGGACTACGAACGATTCTCCGTTCCGGTGAAAGAGGGGGGGCGCTATTTTTTTGAACGGAACGATGGTCTCCAAGATCAAAGCGTGCTCTATGTCAGCGAAGGATCCGAGCAGACATCCCGAGTTCTCATCGACCCCAACACCTTCAGTCGAGACGCAACCATCTCCCTGTCACAGTTCATTCCAAGCCCCGATGGGTCAAAGCTTGCCTACAGCGTTTCCGATGGAGGAACCGATTGGGACATCTGGAGAGTTCGCGATGTGAACACGGGTGAGGACCTGAAAGATGAGCTCAGGAATACCAAATTCACAAGTGTTTCCTGGAACCGCGACAACAGGGGCTTCTACTACAGCCGCTACCCCCAGACACCGGATGGCAAGGGCGACGATTCGAAACAGGTCGCTATTCACTTTCACAGGCTCGGCGATCCCCAGGCGGACGACCCCCGGGTATTCTCGATCTCGGATCATCCCAGGCGAAACCCATATCCCGAGCTGACTCAAGACGGCCGCTACCTGATCATCAGGGTCTCCGACGGCTTCAACACGAATGGCATCTATTACCTGGACCTAAAGCAGGGCAGTATGGAAGTCATCCGTCTCTTCGATGCCTGGGATGCGCTGTATACCTTCCTGGGCAACCGTGGATCCCTGCTCTTCTTTCATACGACGCGTGATGCGCCCAACGGACGTGTCATTGCAGTGGACGCCGATGCCAGGTCCCGTTTTGGCCTCGAGGAGATCGTCCCCGAAGCGGAACAGGTGCTGGAGGTGGCAACGCTGGTTGGCGGCCGGATCATCGCACAATACCTGGAACATGCGCAGAGCGTCGTCAAGGTATTCGGCATCGACGGCACTCTCGAGTCCTCCGTCGCCCTACCCGGGGTGGGAACGGCTGAGGGCTTCGCCGGCCACCCGGAAGATAGTGAGACGTTCTACTCTTACTCCGACTTCACGACTCCTATCGCGATCTACCGTTACGATGTACAGACCGGAAAGAGTTCCCTCTTCAAAAAAGCCAGCGTCTCATTGGACACCAGCGTTTTCGTGACGAAACAGGTGTTTTTCGAGAGTAGGGACGGGACCCGCATACCGATGTTCCTGGTACACCACAAAGATGCCTCCCTGGACGGACAGAATCCGACCTTGCTCTACGGCTATGGCGGATTCAATGTCGCGTTGACGCCAGAGTACCGGACAGACCGAATGGTGTGGCTGGAACTCGGAGGAGTGTTGGCGATACCCAATCTACGCGGTGGATCGGAATACGGTGAGGCCTGGCACCTCGCAGGAACCAAACTTCAGAAGCAGAACGTGTTCGATGATTTCATCGCTGCCGCGGAGTGGCTGATCCAAAGGGGCTACACATCGTCCAAGAAACTTGCGATCCAAGGTCGAAGCAATGGCGGCCTCCTGGTTGGCGCTGCCCTGACGCAGCGTCCCGAACTATTCGGCGCAGCCCTGCCAGCGGTCGGAGTCTTGGATATGCTGCGCTATCATACCGCCAGCGCCAATGCCAGGCAGTGGTCCAGCGACTATGGTCTCAGTGAGCAAGAGGACGAATTCAAGGCGCTCTATGCCTACTCTCCCTATCACAACATCTCACAGGACACCTGTTATCCACCTACCCTGATCACGACTGGGGATCACGACGACCGGGTAGTCCCCTGGCATAGCTACAAGTTCGGGGCCGCCCTGCAGGCTGCTCAAGGGTGTGCGAATCCGATCATCCTACGGATTGAGACCCGTGCCGGACACGGTGCGGGAAAGCCAACCTGGATGCGGATCGAGGATGTCGCAAACCACTGGGCCTTCCTGATTCGCGTACTCGGGCTCGATTGATTCGGGCCGGTCGAGCCCCAGTGCTGGCCCTATTCGAGAAAGAAACTTCTGTACGAACAGTGAACGTTAAAGGATCTGGCCCTTCGTCTTCTTCCGGCCTTCGAAATTCGCCTGTTCGATATTCCGCGGTTCAGTGTTTCTACCGGTTACCTTCTCCAGGGCAAGGAGAAAGGCTAAATCACAAACCGCGGGAACACCGAACAGGCGAACACCGAACCGTCTTCCTTAGCCTTCGAAATTCGCTTGTTCGATCTTCTGCGGTTCAGCATTTCCAACGGTTGCCTTCCGTAGAGCAAGGAAAAAGGCTAAATCGCAAACCGCAGAACACCGAACATGCGAACGCCGAAGTGAATGCAAGACCTATCAAGTTGCAGCTTAGTCACCCAGCCTGCCCTCTACATCCTCTGGCCCCTTCCAGACCTCCTTCGGGTGAGATAGCCACCACTCTTCCAGGGCTTGCTCGGCGGCGCAGAGGTTGCCCCGGTACCTCAATCCCCCATGTGAGATGTTGAGGCTGACCGCAACCTGATTGCCGGCACCCACCCAGTGGGGTGTGAGAAGCTGATTCCAAAGGAACTGACCGGGCTTCATGACGAAGGACAGGACCTCCCCAGGAGGAATCTCTTGGGGTCTAATCATCCGCTCCCTGAAGTCCTCCCGAACCGAATCTCCAAGGGGAGCCCATTTCGAAGGATTGATGAAACCGTTGAAGGTCTTGATCCCGTAAACCTGCCAGGCCAGGACCTGGGACAGATCCATGTGATAATTCGTGGCCGAGTCGGGTCCCGAGACGAACAAGATGGGAAAGCATCGACGCCAACTGAAACCTGCTCCCCTGAGAAAGTTTTTCCAGGGCGTCATGACCTGTTCACAGAATCCCCAGAGGATCTCACCCGGGGCGTAAAAGCTGGAAAGATTGAAATGCGACATCTGAAAGGGAGCCACTAGCGCCTCCTCCAGAGGGAGAGCAAAAAACTGCTCGGAAATATCCAGCTCGTCGGCCCGATCGCCCTTGTTACCACTCAAGATTCGAGCCTCAGGATCAGAACGAACGGCCTCGACCAGGGACTCGACCGCCGGAAACTCGTAGTCGAAGGGAATGCACTCTCCCCCCATCAGGAAGTTGAGATGGTGCCCCCAATAGCGCTGGAATTCGACCCTTGTCGTGATTTTTCTGGAGCCGGGTGAGAACGGCGGGCTGCTCGCGCTCAGCATTCTTCAGGAAAGTAGAGATCGTCATCACTAATGTCGGGAATACCCACTACCAGCACCCGCATTCGCCCCTTCGCACCGTGCACCAGTCCGGGAGGGATATGGACGATAGAGCCTTTCTTGACGGCATGCTCAGTGCCGTCCAGACTCACCGTGCCCTCACCCTCCAGAACGTAGTACAGTTCGGTGCCGACCCGATGGTAATGCGCTTTCGCCCCCTCGATGTCGACGGCATGAGCCCAGGCAGCAACTCCCGCATCACGGTCCTGGGCACTGATCATCTTGTAGCGATAACCACAAGTGCTCCGCTCTCGGGGGGCCTCGGACTGGTGACGGACGATCGTGGCTCCTGACTGGGAAACGTTTCTGGGTTCGGACATCGGTCTTTCCTGTTGGTCCCCCCTGATTAGAAACAATGTGGCGACTTAGGAGGCTACACGCCTTCAGTGGGAACTTCAACTGCCGGCTTCTGTACCCTTTGCAACCGAAGGCAGAGACCCATTCTAGCGCTCGAGATTCTCATGAAATGGGTCCTTTTGGCTCTTTTCGACAGGAAACGGAACAAAAATTAAGTTTATTCTTGACAATACCGATCAAAAAGGTAGAGAATGGCGTAGTCGGATCGCTCTGAAGCGGTTCTCTGTGGTTGGGACGAGAAAAATGGGTGCACTCACAAGCTACTCCGACGAAACATTTATCGGGTCCGCAACTCCCGATTGGGAGACCAGGCAGCCCGAGGAGATTCTAGATTGGGCACTGGACCAATGGCATCCGAACATTGCCATCTGCACCAGCTTTCAGGCTGCTGGCATGGTCATCCTGGACATGTGCAGCCGGATCCGTCCGGACGTCCGTGTCATCACCATCGACACCGGTAGACTGCCTGCTGAAACCTTCGAGATGATGGAGCGGGTGCGACAGCGGTACCAGGTCCAGATTGAAGTTCTCTTCCCTCAGGCCGAGCAGGTCGAGACTCTGGTAGGACAGCATGGTGTCGATCTGTTCTACGATTCCGTCGAGAAACGGCAGCAGTGTTGCCAAGTCCGCAAGGTTCAGCCGCTTGAACGCGCACTGAAAGGACTGGATGCCTGGATCGTGGGCCTGAGGCGTGAACAGACCACGAGCCGAACCCACATCCAAAAAGTACAAACTGATCAAAAGCATGGGTCCATCATGAAGCTCAGTCCTCTGGCGGACTGGACAGAAGATCAGGTTTGGCAGTATATACGGGCCAACCGAGTTCCCTCACATCCCCTCTACCAGAAAGGCTACGCCAGTATCGGCTGTGCCCCTTGTACCCGGGCCCTCCTGGCTGGCGAGGACCAGCGGGCTGGGCGCTGGTGGTGGGAACAGGACAGCAACCGGGAATGCGGGCTCCACAGCGGGGTCCGGAGTGGATCTTCTTCCGAGCTATCGGTGATTCCTTCTGCAGTAAGTTAAACCTCCCAGCAGACCTTTCCCAACCCGAAACAATCCCGGCTCATGTCTGATTTCGATCGATTACCAACGTGCTAGCATCCAAAGGCTGAAAAATCGCGAACATGGACACTCTAGATGAGCATTCTAATCCGGTTTCCGATTCGATGATTGCTGCCCCAGAAGTAACACCCTCATTGATCACTCCCCTGGGAGGACGGCTGGTCGACCTCTGTGTTGATGGGGAAATGGCTGAGGAGTTGAAGGCCGAAGCCGCTGCACTACCTTCGGTTCAGATCTCCGAACGTTCTGTTTTCGATCTGGAGATCCTCGCCACCGGCGGTTTCTCGCCTCTGGACCGCTTCATGGGAAAAGCCGATCATGAGCGGGTTGTCGAAGAGATGCGCTTGGCTGATGGGACGCTCTTCCCTATTCCCCTCACGCTACCCGTCGCGCCCCAGGAGGACATCCACCTGGACGACGAGATCGCTCTCAGGGATCCCAGGAATGACCTTCTAGCCGTTATGAGGATCGAAGAGATCTACAAGTGGGATTTGGTGAGGGTGGCCGAACGGGTTTTTGGCACTCAGGATGCGAGGCACCCGCTGGTAGCCGAGATGCACGCCTGGGGCAAGCTCAACCTGTCAGGCAGACTGAGAGTCCTGAAGCTGCCCCAGCGTCACGACTTCTGGCAGCTCCGAATGACGCCGGCCCAGACTCGAGCGAGGCTTGAGGCGCTGGGCCACAGCAACGTGGTGGCCTTTCAGACAAGAAACCCGCTGCATCGGGTCCACGAGGAACTGACAAAGAGAGCGATCGCTGAAGTAGGTGGGGCCCTGCTGCTCCATCCTGCCGTGGGCCTGACCAAGCCCGGCGACGTCGACCACTACACACGCGTCCGCACTTACAAGGCGTTGGCTCGACAGTACTACCAGCCAGACCAGATCCTGCTCAGCCTTCTCCCCTTGGCCATGAGAATGGCTGGACCCAGAGAAGCCTTGTGGCACGCCATCATCCGCCGTAACTATGGAGCCAATCATCTGATCGTAGGCCGAGATCATGCCAGTCCTGGTCCGGGGAGGGGGGGTAAGCCCTTCTATGGCCCCTACGATGCGCAGGAACTCGTCACCAAGCATCGATCCGAATTGGGCATAGGCATGATCCCTTTTACGGAATTGGTCTACCTGCCGGATGAGGAGCGTTACGAGGAGGTCACTCGGGTAACTTCCGAGACACGCACCGCGTCCATCTCGGGTAGCCAGGTGAGAGATGAATACCTGAGAGCAGGCCGGACTCTGCCCGAATGGTTCACCCGTCCCGAGGTAGCCGAGATTCTGAAGGAGGCCTACCCTCCACGCCACCGACAAGGAGTGTGCATCTGGTTCACGGGACTGAGCGGATCGGGAAAGTCCACCACTGCCGAGACCTTGACCATGCTGCTACAGGAGCATGGAAGGCAGGTCAGCGTGTTGGACGGCGACGTGGTGCGTACCCATCTGTCTAAAGGGCTGGGATTTAGCAAGGAGGACCGAGACACCAACATCCGCCGGATCGGTTTCGTTGCGTCGGAGCTCGTCAGCCACGGAGGTCTCGTCATCTGCGCCGCGGTCAGTCCCTATCGGTACACACGGAACGAGGTACGATCACTGGTTGGAGAAGAGCATTTCTTCGAGG
The DNA here is from genome assembly GCA_965218775.1 of Acidobacteriota bacterium. Lineage (GTDB taxonomy): Bacteria > Acidobacteriota > UBA6911 > RPQK01 > JAJDTT01 > CAUZIZ01. The sequence continues at coordinate 475,220 of CBDCLS010000005.1, forward strand.
TTTTCGTCGACACGCCCCTGGAGGTCTGCGAGCAAAGAGACACCAAAGGCATGTACGCGCGAGCACGCCGCGGAGAGATCAAGGGATTCACAGGCATCGACGATCCCTACGAACCTCCCCAAGACCCGGAAATCGTCGTAAACACGATCGATCACTCACCTGAGGAGAACGCCCGCAAGATTCTGGATTCTTTGATAGAAAACGGGTTTGTTCTGAGATCTGAGGATCAGGGCTGACCAGCTGCAAGCAAGAACGCCATCTGGACCAGTCTCCCTTCGAGTCGGACTGATTCCTATTTGAACTGAACCGATCTGTCCTATAGCCTAGTGCAGCGCGCCACAAGTTTTGAACCAGGGTTCAGCAGCCTCTCGTCGCCGCTGGCGTTGTTGCGCTCGACTCGACATATAGCCCGATATGACTCGCTCGCGACGCCTAGCCAGCGACAACGATTGACTACTGTCCCCTGGCTCAGAACTTATGGCGAGCCGCACTAGCCGTCGACACTGAGGTAGCGGTTTCCAACGTCATCGTTCTCAGCTATGCATATACTCGTCGCCGATCCCCTTTCTGAGGCGGGCATTCAGTACCTGCAAGAACAACCCGGCTTCGAGGTGGCCTATCGGCCAGACTCGTCGGTTCCCGAACTCCTGGCTGAAATCCAACGGGCTGAGGGACTGATTGTCCGCAGCAAGACCAAAGTGACTCCTGCAGTCTTGGACGCTGCCCCAAAGCTACGCGTCATCGGCCGTGCCGGAGCTGGGGTCGACAACATCGATCTGGAAGCCGCTACCCAGAGGGGAGTGTTGGTCATGAACACCCCCGGGGTCAACAGTGTCAGCGCGGCGGAACACGCTTTCACCTTACTGCTCGCGCTGGCTCGGAGAATCCCCCTGGGAGACGCCGCGCTTCGTCAGGGAAGCTGGAGCAAGAAAAGCCTGATCGGGCAGGAGCTCAATGGAAAGCGATTAGGTGTCGTGGGTCTCGGTAAGATAGGCTCTCTGGTAGCCCAACGGGCGCTCGGATTTGAGATGAAAGTCCTGGCCTTCGATCCCTTCGTCGGCGAAAGGTATGCCGCGGATCTTGGGGTCGATCTGCTCTCCCTGGAAGATCTTCTCCAGCAGTCGGACTTCGTGAGCTTGCACCTGCCGCTCAATGAGAAGTCGAAGGGCCTCATCTGCCAGCGCACCCTGAAGTTGATGAAGGAGGGAGCCTTCCTGGTCAACGCAGCTCGCGGTGAACTGGTGGTGGAGGAAGACCTCGCTGACGCGCTCGAGGCTGGACACCTTGGAGGTGCGGCCCTCGATGTCTTCGAGGCAGAGCCCGAGGTAAATCCCCGGCTGCTCGCCTCAGACCGCACCGTGCTCACGCCCCACATTGCCGGGTCCACCATTGAGGCTCAGGCGAAGGTAGGCTTGGACATCGCGGTCCAGATTAGCGACTACCTCCAACACGAAGTGATCTCCCACGCCGTCAACTTCCCGTCGATTTCAACTCAAGAACTCGCCCACATTCTTCCCTATGCCAAACTCGGAGAAAAGCTGGGATCTTTCATCAGTCAAATCTCTCGGCTCCGGGTCTCTGAAATTGGTATTCGATACTATGGCGAATGGACCAATTCGAACTACAAACCCGTCACCAACTACATCCTCAAGGCCCTGCTCCAACCCATTCTGTCGGAGGAGGTGAATGAGGTGAATGCTCATGCTCGAGCCAAGGAACGGGGCATATCGGTGGAGGAAAGCCTCAGTGATAGGAAGCGCGCCTACTCGAATCTGATCAGCATACAGTTGCGATCATCTGACCAGGTGGAGTGGGTCGAAGGTGCGCTGCTACATCAGGGAAATCCACGACTGGTTTCGGTGGACGGAATCCCTGTGGAGACACATCTGGGGGAACACATCCTCTTTATTCGCAATCGAGACAAACCAGGGGTCATAGGATTGCTTGGAACCATCCTGGGACGAGAGAAGATCAACATCGCCTCCTTCGTGCTGGGTCGGGGAGAGGAGCATCCCTACGCTGTTGGGGTGCTGAACACCGACAGCCAGATTCCGGAGAAAGTGGGCGATGAGATCCGCGCGATAGGGGCCCTTCAGTTTGCCCAGGTGGTCCGCCTGTGAACAGTGAGCAGTGGGGAGTGAGCGGTCCTGAAAACATGTTGTTCAACAGTACCTTCCAGGGTTGAACCACCAGTAGCATGAAGCTAATTTCAACAGAGCCGCGAACGACTTTAATCTTCAGCGATATGAGCCCCAGTTCCGAGCAAGGCCCGGAACTGCTCACTGCTTACTGCTCACTAGCTCCGACCGGCGGCTTCGAAATCGCTGATCTTGGCCTCGTGCTGCAGCGTCAGACCGATATCATCCAGCCCTTCCAGGAGGGATTCTCTGCGAAATGGATCGATCTCGAACTCCAAGGTTAGGGCGAAGTCATCTGAGATCGTGCAGGTTTCCAAATTCACCAAAAGCTGATAGTTGGGTTTGTCCCCGCTGCGTTGGAAGAGTTCCTGAACCTGCTCCTCCGGCAACGCGATCGGCAGCATGCCGTTCTTGAAGCAGTTGTTGTAGAAGATATCGGCGAAGGAAGGAGCGATGATGGAGCGGAATCCGTAGTCCAACAGAGCCCAGGGCGCGTGCTCTCGGGAAGAACCACACCCAAAATTGGCTCGCGCGATCAGGATGCTGGCTCCTTCAAACCGAGGTTGGTTCAATTCAAAATCCGGATTAGCACTCCCGTCTTCTCGGCGTCGCCAGTCATAGAAAAGGAACTGACCAAACCCGCTTCGTTCAATTCGCTTGAGGAATTGCTTGGGAATGATCTGGTCGGTATCGACGTTGACCCGGTCGAGGGTCGCTACCAGCCCCTGATGTTTTCGGAAGGGTTCCATTCCTCCTCCAACCCCTAGTACGCTGTAACACAGATTATTACGGATTCGTGGCGAGCGCGACGGGTCGAGATCGCGAAGCGACGACGAACGCCATGCTTGGCCATAGTGGAGGAGGAACGACAAAGATATCGGCCCGTCCCGTCGCCACCCGAAGGGCAGATGGGGGTTGTGGACGATCTCTGCGTTCGTCGTCGTCGAAGATGGCCCAGCATCGTCTTCCTCCTTCTGCCTTGATCTCGCCTCACAAGCCCCATCTGCGAATCCGTAATAATCTGTGTTACAGCGTACTAGCTACTGATCCAAGGGTTCAATCCCACTGGACATTCCCCATTTTTCAGAGGCCCAGAGGAAGCAGGGACAGCTGACGGGAGCTGGGATCGGGTCGAGCCCCGCCAATCCCGCTGTGGCGGCCGAATAGGAGCTGCTTGATGCCATCGGCTATGGCATAGAAGCGGAACTCCGGGATGCCGTAGATCCGTTTGGCTGCCTGCTCGATGTGTTGGACCAGAAGGGCCAGCTTGGCCCTTTTACCCAGATAGACACAGGCGAAGAAGGCGGCGATCATGACCAAGGCGGCCATATTGCGCAGGCGCTCATACTTGAGCAAACGGATGTCTTCCAACTCGTAGCTCTGCTTGATAAATCGGATCGTTTCCTCGACACGCCAGCGGCTCAGATAGCTCTCGACCACCCGCCACTGGCTCTTGCGCGAGCGTTTGACCGTCTGGTTCGTCAGAAGCATCAGGGGACGGGGGCCAAAGCCATCCACCACCACCAGGTACAGCGATTGGTCGAAACCGGGCAAACGCACCCCTCGGGCCCCAAACTCCAACCGGTAGACCTTCTCCCCCGCACTCGTCTCCTTGATCACGACTTCCCGGTAGCGGCGCCGACAACCACGCGCCCACTCCTCGGCGCTCTTCTTGCTGCGCCCTGAGATCAGGTGACGATCCCCCCGCTGGCACACCAGGAACGGGTGTCCCCGCTTCAGCAGGACTTCGAGGATCTCCTCCCGATCCCCTCCCCGGTCCATCACCCAGATCCCTCGCCCTTGGGTGGCTTTGGAGACTCGCCCAATCGCCTTGAGGATCTCGTCGTTTTCGCTCACAAAGTCCGGCGCTTTCTGCGAGTACAGCTCCTGGTACAACGGCAGCACCTCGGCACTCCCCCGCCTCGCTCCGACCACCTCACAGCACCAGTATCCATCTCGGATCTCCCCTCGGGAGCCGTCCCGGACCCGCGCCAGGTATTGCATCTTCCGGGCATATGGCTTACTCACATCCGTGGGGTCCACAATCAACAGCGTCTCCTTCTCCACCCGCCAGGCCGCCAACTCCAGCAGATTCTTTCCCACCGCTCCTCTCAATCCCTGACGGTTGAGTTGGCGGCTCAGCCGCTCGATGACTTTCTTCAGAGCGATCTCCTCCTCCAGTGCTCGCGCAATCTCGCTGAGCCGGACCGACGCCCGACACTGCATCCCGTAGAGCACCTCCCGGATCAAACGAGCGGCGGTCTTCGGTAATCCTTCAGAGACCTTCCCCGAAAATTCTCTCAGCTGCTCTCGAATCTTCCACGCTACTTTGGCATCATGCATCTGGGTCCCTCCGCTTAATTGGTTGTTGGGTTTGGAGTTCCGCCAACCAGTCTAAGCGCTAGGGACCCACACTTTTGGGGGTCGACAGTTCCCCCATTTTCTCCCAATTTCAACCCATCCCACTTCCCTTATCGCCCTACTCTCTTGTTCTCAACTACTTGAGAGAATTCACCCTCAATTTTTGGGGAATGTCCTGGGCAATCCCACTCCCGGACGTCCACAAAGCGTCCGGCGATGGCGGCGGCGGCGGCCATGCTGGGACTGACAAGATGTGTTCTGCCACCACGGCCTTGCCGTCCCTCAAAGTTGCGATTCGAAGTGGAGGCGCAGCGCTCCCCAGGCTTGAGAATATCTGGATTCATTCCCAGGCACATGCTGCAGCCCGATTCTCGCCAATCGAAGCCTGCTTCCAAAAATACTCGATCAAGACCTTCTCTTTCCGCCTGTTTCTTGATCTTCTGAGAACCCGGTACGACCATCGCATGAACGGTGGAGGCAACCTTCCTTCCCTTGACCATAGAAGCCGCGCTGCGAAGATCCTCAATACGTGAATTGGTACAAGAGCCGATGAAAATCCGATCAATCGGGATTTCTTGTACGGGAGTCCCTGGCTCCAGGTCCATGTATTCGAGGGCTCTACGGGTCGCTGCCCGTTGATGCTCCGAATCAAACGAATCGGGCTCTGGGATACTCCCGGTAACGTCGACGACCATGCCCGGATTGGTTCCCCAACTAACCTGGGGAGCCAGTTCGCTGACATCGACCTCGACCTCGCGGTCGAAGACGGCGCCGGCGTCGCTGGGCAGCGTCCGCCAAAAATCTACCGACTCACGGAAGGCGGCTCCGACGGGAGAAAAAGGGCGCGATTCGACATAGGCGTAAGTGGTCTCGTCCGGCGCAATCATCCCCGCCCTTGCCCCCGCTTCAATCGACATGTTGCAGACCGTCATCCGCTCGTCCATGCTCAGATCTTCAATCGCCTCACCCGCGTATTCCACGACGTGGCCGGTGGCCCCATCCGTTCCAATCGTCCGTACGATGTACAGCACGACGTCCTTGGCAGTCACACCGCGCGGAAGCCCTCCTCTTACCGAAATGCGAAAGGTCTTGGGACGCGCCTGAAGCAAGCACTGGGTGGCCAGAACATGTTCGACCTCGCTGGTCCCGATGCCAAAAGCGAGGGCCCCGAAGGCCCCGTGCGTGGAGGTATGGCTGTCACCACACACGATCGTCATGCCAGGCTGGGTAATTCCCAACTCAGGACCGATGACATGGATGATCCCCTGTTCGGGACTGTCCAATCCATAGAGTGTAATCCCGAACTCCTCGCAGTTCTGCTCCAACGCATCCAATTGCCGCTTAGCGATCGGATCCTGAATGGGCAATGAGCGTGCGGTAGTGGGTACGTTGTGGTCGGCTGTGGCGTGGGTCAAATCCGGACGTCTCACCTTTCGTCCGGCTATCCGTAGCCCTTCGAAGGCCTGGGCCGAGGTCACCTCGTGCACAAGATGAGCATCAATGTACAAAATCGCCGGGCGGCCCGATTCCTGGTGGACAACATGCCGATCCCAGATCTTTTCAAACAGTGTTTTGGCCATTCTCAATGAACACCCAGTAGAAGAATCGAGCAGGAAAGCTGAAAGGAAAAGTGAAGGGTCCTAGTACCATGTCACACATGTAGTGACGGGTTTGTGGCGAACGCGACGGCGTCGAGGGCGCGAAACGACGACGACGCGATGTCATTCATCGTGGAGGAGGAGAGACAACGCCATCGGCCCGTCCCGTCGCCACCCGCAGGGCAGACGGGGGTTGCGGACGATCTCTGCGTTGGTCGTCGTCGAAGATGACCAAGCATCGTCTTCCTCCTCCCGCCTTGATCTCGCCTCGCAAGCCCCATCTGCAAACCCGACACTACATGTGTGACATGGTACTAGGAACCCGCCTCTGCCTCGGCGGGTGCCGACTGCAGTTCCTGTTCGGCCATGCGCTGGCTCTCGTGCAAGGCCTTGTTGACCGCATTCAAATAGGCTCGAGCGCTTCCATCAATTATATCGACGCTGGCAGCCTTGCCGGTGTACCCTCGTCCGCCTACGTCCAATCGCACGAAGACCTCCCCCAGTGCGTCCTTCCCTCGAGTCACGGAACTGATACTGTAGTCCAACAAGCGCCCAGAGAGGCCCGTGATACTGTCAATCGCCTTGTAGCACGCATCGACCGGGCCGTCGCCGTAGGCAGACTCGACCAGCAAGTCATCTCCCCTTTGCAGCTTGACTACCGCCGAGGACAGTTCCTGATTCCCACCAGCCGCCTGAACGTACTTCAGCTTGTAGGTGTCGGGAATAACCTTGATGCCGTCTTGGATGATTGCGACCAGGTCTTCATCGTAGATCTCTTTCTTCTGATCTGCGAGCTTTGTAAAGAAGAAGTACGCTCGATCCAGCTCCTCCTTGGAAAGGGGGTATCCGAGCTCTTCATACTTCCTGCTCAAGGCATGTCGTCCACTGTGCTTGCCCAGGATCAAGGAGCTACTGACCATTCCAACCGACTGTGGCGTCATGATCTCGTAGGTCAGGGCGTTCTTCAGCATGCCGTCCTGATGGATCCCTGCCTCGTGTGCAAACGCGTTCTTCCCCACGATCGCCTTGTTGGCTTGTACAGTGCTGCCCGTCAGGTTCGTCAGCAAGCGGCTCGACTTAAAAATTTCTTCGCTGACGATATCGGTGTGGGCAGAAAGCAGCTCCTTCCGGGTTCGGAGCGTCATCGCCACTTCCTCGAGCGATGCGTTTCCGGCCCGTTCTCCAATGCCATTCACCGTGCACTCAACCTGACGGCAGCCACTCTCTATCCCGGCCAGTGAATTGGCTACCGCCAAACCGAGATCGTCGTGACAGTGGCAGCTGAAAACCACCCCTTCGCGACTGGATAGGCGCGAGATCAGTTCCTTCACTAGAGCCCCATACTCTCGGGGCACGGCATACCCTACCGTATCGGGTATGTTGATCGTAGTCGCACCCTCCTGGATGGCCGCATCGAAGACCTCTACCAGGTAATCAAGATCACTGCGGGTGGCATCCTCGGCAGAGAATTCAACATCCTCGCAAAGATTGCGAGCAATCTTGACAGCCTCGACCGACTGCTGGAGCACTTCCGCGCGAGTCTTGCGCAGTTTGTGCTTCAAGTGGATGTCGGAAGTCGCGATGAAAGTGTGGATGCGAGGCTTCTGGGCATCCTTGACTGCTTCCCATGCACGCTCGATGTCTGCTCGGTTGGCACGAGAGAGGGCCGCGATGATGGGCTGTCGAATCTCACTGGAAACCGCCCGCACCGCTTCGAAGTCTCCCTGCGAAGCTATGGGAAATCCGGCTTCGACGATATCCACGTTGAGCCGCTCGAGCTGATGTGCCATTTTCAGCTTCTCTTCAAGATTCATCGAGCAGCCAGGGGATTGTTCCCCATCGCGCAGGGTGGTATCGAAAATGTAGACTTTGTCCGACATGTTGCCTCCTCTACCAGTCAGGCCAGACTAGTACGCTGTAACACAGATTATGACGGATTTGTGGCGAGCGCGACGGCGTCGAGATCGCGAAGCGACGACGAACGCCATGCTTTGCCATAGTGGAGGAGGAGCGACAAAGATATCGGCCCGTCCCGTCGCCACCCTTAGGGCAGATGGGGGTTGTGGACGATCTCTGCGTTGGTCGTCGTCGAAGATGACCAAGCATCGTCTTCCTCCTCCTGCCTTGATCTCGCCTCACAAGCCCCATCTGCAAATCCGCCATAATCTGTGTTACAGCGTACTAGCCTCAATCATAAAGAAAGGCTAAAGACCCCGTCAACCAGCTCTGGTTTCAGGGGCTCAGACCTGTAACCCGTGAGCTTCCTCCAGCCGGGTGCTAGCCCGCATTTCTCATCGCCAGTCTACTACGGCGCCGCAATCATCCGCCCTGGCTGTGTTATGCTCGGTCGGCCTCCTCGACGTACTGCACGAGTACGACTGCGGAGACCTCGGTCGCAAGCCTTGCCAGGACGGCGCTTGCGCCGCCTCGCTACGACTGGCGAGTAGAAATCCGGGCTAGAATGAGGGTTCCTAGCCAGACAAAAGGAGCGTCATCATGAGTATTCTCAGAATCGGCCTGGCCCAGTGCCGCCAAACTGCTGATCTCCAAGACAACTCGAGGACAATCTTCCGCTTTCTCGAAGACGCTGCTGCGGCAGAAGTACAGATTCTATGCTTCCCGGAAACACAAACGGTTGGCTATCGGGTCGACGTCGCTTCTCCACCTCCGAGCCATCCTGTGCCGGTAGAGGCGTTGAATGAACTCCACCGGCGGGTGGCCGAGCGCTGCGGCGAACTGGGTATGGCCTGCATTCTGGGCACGGAAACCCCTCTGGAGAGCGATCCGGAAAACGGGAAGCCCTATAATTCCGCTCTGGTAATCAACGAGAAGGGTGCCCTTCTGGGCGTTCACCACAAGACCAGGCTTACTCCCTTGGACTTGCTCGCCTACACCCCCGGGACCACCTTTGAGACCTTTGAGCTATTCGGAGTCAGGGTAGGAGTAGTGATCTGTTTCGAGGCCATGCGCTTTGGCGAGACTACCGCAGAGTGTGTTAGACAAGGAGCACAGCTGGTCTTCCATCCCCAGAACAACACCACCCGGCCCGCAGACTGGAAGATCCCGATCCACCACGCCATGATCGTCACCAGAGCCGCCGAAAACACGATTTGGTTTGCCTCCTGCAACTGCTGCTATCCCGAGCACCAGAACTCCCGCAGCCTGATCGTCTCGCCTGATGGCCAGATCCATGGACAAACCGAGCTCAAGCAGGAACAATTGCTGGTCTCCGATTTGGACATCGCCCAGGCAACTCGGGCTATGTTTCTATTCGATCTGGAAGCCTGCGCCCCGGTGCTTTTCCGTGACCAGGTCGATCCTGCAGAGTTTCTCGACGCCATCAGGGACGAGCCTGCCCGGGGAACCACCGGCCCCTGAACGGCGTTGAAGTTCCTGAAGCTAGAGGGTCAGGATTATGATCCAAGGGATCCCGATCGCGCTGCAGTTTGAAATGCCCGTGGATCTGGTGGGCGTCATTGCCGCCCTGATGGGCTCGTCCCTGGTCCTGATATTCGGTCTGGTGATCGTCCTCGGAATCCTCTGGATCTTCGTTCCCTTTGCCATCTTCGGAATCAAGCCCCGACTGGATCGGCTGATCGTGGCCGTCACCGAATTAGCGCAATCTCAAAAGGCCGTGTCGGAGGACCTGCGCAGAGTTGAGCAACGGCTCAGGTCCGTCGAGGATGGTGAAGCCGACGAATCACAAAAGACCCAGGCTGAAACTTGATGGGGTTGGAGCGCGGAGTTTGGCCAGACCTTACCGCACGTCGGGTTTACTATTGTTCGAGTGGGCTGCTAGGATTCATGTTTTCGCGGAGGCCGAGGGAGGGCGGCTTCAGTCAGGGAACGGAGAAAGATTCTATGGCAGTTGAGGGGCTGATCCGAGACGAGAACACTTCCGCCGCTTCGCCAGAAGAGTATGCCCGTCGCTACTCCGACGTCAGGCAGCTCAGCGAGAAGCTCTGCGAGCCTCTCTGCCCAGAAGACTGCGTGATCCAGTCGATGCCAGACGCGAGTCCCACGCGCTGGCATCTTGCCCATGTCACGTGGTTCTTCGAGACCTTTGTCCTTTCGAAGGGCCTCGAAGATTACACTCCCTTCCGAGCGGATTTCTCTCATCTCTTCAACTCCTACTACAACAGCATCGGCCAGCCCTTTGCGCGGCCCAACAGAGGGCTCTTATCACGACCTACCGTGGCAGAGGTTTTCGAATATCGACAAACGGTGGATCAGCGGATGCGGGAGTTCCTCCTCGAGAGCGACCCCGATCGAACGGATCCCCTGCTTCCGGTGGTCGAGATCGGCCTGCACCATGAGCAGCAACATCAGGAGCTGCTTCTCACGGATATCAAACACGTATTCTCCTGCAATCCACTCTATCCCACCTATCGGGAGCGGTCGGCAACGCCCTCCTCCGACCTCCCGCCCCTGGGCTGGTCCCCTTATGACGGGGGCATCGGCTGGACCGGGCATGACGGCAGTGGCTTTGCTTTCGATAATGAGTCTCCCAGGCATAAAGTCTGGCTGGATCCGTTCCTGCTCGCCAACCGACTTAGCACCAATGGGGAATACCTACAATTCATCGAGAATAACGGCTACACTCGCCCCGAGCTGTGGCTCTCAGCTGGCTGGAATCAGGTCTGTGAGGAAGGCTGGACGTCACCACTCTACTGGGTAAAGCAAGACGATGGATGGTGGAACTTCACGCTTTCCGGTCTGCGACCGGTGGATCCCGATGAGCCCGTCTGCCACGTCAGCTTCTTTGAGGCCGATGCCTTTGCTCGCTGGTCGAAAGCGCGGCTGCCGACCGAGACCGAATGGGAAAGTGCTACCCAGGACATGAAGATCCAGGGGAAATTCGTTGAAGAGGCCGCCTTTCACCCTCGCCCTATTTCAGATGAACCAAGCAGTGGCCCTGCCCAGATGTTCGGGGATGTCTGGGAGTGGACCGCAAGCGACTATTCGGCCTATCCCGGCTACCGGCCGCTGGAGGGGGCGTTGGGTGAATACAACGGTAAGTTCATGTGTAATCAGTACGTGTTGCGCGGCGGATCCTGTGCCACCCCGAACTCACATATCCGGCGAACCTATCGTAACTTCTTTCCCACAGGGTCGCGCTGGCAGTTTTCCGGAATCCGGCTGGCTCGTTAGCCATTTCACAGACGTTCTGTTCAGAAAGGAGATCAGTGATGAGCAGTCTTCGTCCTCCCGCTCTGGGACCCATTGTGGGGCACACGACCACCTCCTCATGCCGACTCTGGATCCGGGGAGCTGACCCTGCCGATAGTAAGTCCAGCCTAGCCGGCGATCGCAGGACGATCGGAGTTATCACGGTCTTGAACGATGGCAAGGCTGACCCGTCAGATCCGGGAAGGAGCAGTTACTTTCGGCTGCACCGGGAGTTCGATCGGACCGGAACCTTCAACCTGGGCAAGGACCGCAGCCTGGGTACGAAGGGCAAAACCTTCAAGCTTCAAGCGGAGACAGAATACCGCGCTCGGATGGGTACGATTGCCCTGGACGATAGCCGTGCCGAAGACGAGAACGTCTCGGACGATGAACTGGTGAAACTGCTTCCCAGACCTAGCGTCTGGGCCGAGGAGCTGGCCGGGCTGCCGGAGGAGCAGTCAGAAGCTGTCTTTCGGACCTTTCCCGAAGACAGCGCGGGCAGCTTGAAGTTTCTGTTGGGGTCTTGCCGCTATCCCGGAATCCTCTGGAAGAAGAAGCGTGCCGATCGCATCTTCGGCCCAATGCTGGACCGTGCCCAATTCGAAAACGCCCGCTTCGTCTTGATGGTCGGAGATCAGATCTACGCTGACATGCTCAACCGATCGATTCCCATCGGCCTCGCCGACACCTTTGAGGAATTCCAAGAGCGATACCACCAAGCCTTCGGATCCCAGCAAATTCGTCGTCTGTTCAGACAGCTTCCAACCTACATGATGCTGGATGACCATGAAATAGAGGACAATTGGACCCAGGACCGCATTCTGGACCGTAAGAAGAGAGTTCTGTTCCAGCTTGCCATTGGCGCCTACATGAGCTACCAGTGGGTGCACTGCCCTCGAAACTTCGGCACCAAACTTTTCTACTCTTTCGACTGTGCCGGATTCCCTTTCTTTGTCCTCGACCAACGAACCCAACGATATAAGGATGCGGAAGAAGTGCTCAAGGATAATCATCTCCTGGGGCGACCTTCGCTGGACCCCGCAAACGAACCAAGCCAGCTCGACCACTTGTGTCGCTGGCTGTCCGATCAACAGGCGCAGAAAGGGGACCTCCCCAAGTTCATCACCTCACCCACCGTCTTCGTCCCAAATCCCGTAGCGACTCTCAAGAGCGACCGTTCCAAGAACAACGATGACTCCTGGGCCTCTTTCCCAACCACCCGCAGGAAGCTACTCGACCACATCGTCGGCAACCAGGTTCAGAACGTCGTTTTTCTCTCAGGGGACGTCCATTGTTCCAACCTGGCCAGGATCTGGTTCTCAGGAAGCCGAGAGGCCGAGCAACTGAGAGCATTCTCCGTCACTTCGTCAGCCTTCTATTGGCCCTTTCCCTTTTCCGACGGAGATCCCTCGGAGTTTGTGCATAATTCGACGAAGCCGGATCAGCAGGACACCTTCGAGCTGTCAGATGGGATCACGATGGACTATGAGGCCCACAACTTCATCCAGGAGAACAACTTCACCCAGGTCGAAGCCGATTGGGCCGGCAAGAAACTGAAAGTGCGGGTTTTCGACACGCACGGTTTGCCGCTCCCCACCAGGGTCTCGGAACTGGACCTGGCGTAGAATCGGTCGGGGGCGGGACGTCGGAACGTCGCACATTCTTGAGTGCTCCCTCTGCATTACATCATCGTATTTATGGAAGGGAGCACTAAGGAAGCCTGAAGCGCAAGCGAGGGGTTGGGCCGTAGCGCCGAGTCGGGCACATTCGTACTGCTCCCCAACCCTTGGCTTGTGCTTCAGGCTTCCATCCTACGGGAGGCACCAAGAGATGAATGGAAAAGTTGCCGTTTTTACCGAGCCCATGGAGCCCATGGAGTTTAGGGAATACCCACTTCCCGAAGTAGGCAATAACGATATTCTGGTCAAAGTAAGCTGTTCCAATATCTGCGGCTCTGACCTGCACATCTGGCACGGCCACGGTCCGAAACTTCCGGAGGGCGTTCACTTCGTGCCGGGCCACGAGATGATGGGCCAGATCTTTGAAATGGGAAGCGGCATTCAGACCGACTGTCTGGGCCAACCCCTGGAGGAGGGAGACCGGATCGCATACTCCTATTTCCTTCCCTGTGGCTCTTGCCCCGCCTGTCTCAGCGGCTCGCCCGCCTGTCCCAATCGGGCTCGGCGCTGGTTTCGGGATGCCAATGAATCTCCCCATTTTGGCGGAGCCTACGGCGATTACTACTATCTGCCCCAGGGCCAGACCGTATGCAAGATCCCGGCTGAGTTGGCAGACACGGTCGTCTCCCCTGTCAACTGTGCTCTTTCGCAGTCGATCTACGGCTTGCACGAGATCGGAGTCCAGCTGGGCGACACCGTTCTGATCCAGGGAGCGGGCGGCCTTGGTCTCTATGCGGTTGCTATTGCAAAGGACATGGGCGCCGGAAGCGTGATCGTGTTCGATCGGTTCGCCGACCGCCTCGAGCTGGCAAGAGAGTTTGGGGCCGATATCACAGTGAACATCGACGAGGTAGCAGAGTCGGATCGCCGCGAGCTGGTTTTCGACAACACCCAAGGAAGGGGAGCCGACATCGTCGCCGAGTTCGTAGGATTCCCCGGGGCGGTTACAGAAGGAGTGCAACTCCTGCGCCAGGACGGACGCTATCTCTGGGTAGGCAACATAACCCCAGGTCGGCCCTCGAAGCTGGACCCTGGTACCGTGGTGCGCGGAGCGCACGCTATCCGCGGCATCATCGCTTACGAGCCTTGGGTGCTGCCGCGCGCCGTCGATTTTTTAAAGCGACGGCGGCACTTCTACCCGTTCCACAAAATCGTCTCCCACAGCTTTCCATTTTCCGATATCAACCAGGCCTTTTCCTTCGCCGATGAGGGAAAGGCGATTCGGGTTTCTCTACAGATGTAGGGTCGAGCGGTGAATAGTATCTCGACGCTGCCGACACTCGATCTTCAAATTCCGACCTGTCGCCTTCCCCACCCAGGTTCCCGGAGCAGGTCAAAGGTGGGCCATGCCGGCTAGTGCTTCCCTGACCGTGTTCTACAACTTCGTCGAGAAGATCCTGATCCGGAGACACCTGATCTGGACCTTTGTGGTGCGGGACCTTAGAGGCCGCTATGTAGGTTCGCTGATGGGACTTTTCTGGTCTATTATCCATCCCTTCGTTCTACTACTCAGTTACACTTTCGTCTTTTCCATCGTGCTACAGATCAAGCTCCAGTCCGGGGCTACTGACAACTTCGCCCTGTTCCTTTTTTGTGGCTTGTTGCCCTGGCTCTACTTCCAGGATACGGTGATGCGCTCTTGTACTTCGGTGGTTGATCAAAGGAATCTGGTACAAAGGACGCTCTTTCCTTCCGAGATCCTGCCCATTACGATGGCCTTGTCCAATCTGGCCACGCATCTTCTAGGGACTGCCATCCTGCTTCTGGTACTGGTTTACCTGGGGCTTCTGGGAAAGGCATCGATGTTATTTCCCTTCACGTTGCTGCCACTCATCCTTTTCGCGGTAGGCATCGGTTGGTTGTCCGCCGCCCTTCAGGTCTTCCTGCGAGACACGGTTCAGATCCTCTCGGTCCTGCTGACGCTTTGGTTCTGGTTCACCCCGGTGTTTTATCAGATGGAGATGGTTCCTGAATCATTGCGAGTGCTGATGCAGTTCAACCCGCTCACCCATGTGGTTGAGATCAACCGCAGTCTTTTCCTCGAAAATCGCGTCCCTGATCTTGAGTCGTGGGGCATTCTTGCAGGATCCGCCGTGATGGCGATTCTTCTCGGAGGGGTGGTCTTCAGAAAGACCAAGAGGGAGTTCGTAGATGTCCTCTGAGACACCCTCAACCGCACCCGCCGTAACGCTCCGAAACCTCTCCAAGAAGTACCCGATCTACGAACGCCCCAGCCACAAACTGCTGGAACTCTTGACCTGGGGAAAACGGCAGTTTCATCAGGAGTTCTGGGCACTCAAGGACATCGATCTGGAGGTCTCTCCCGGAACCACGCTGGGCGTTATTGGTCAAAACGGATCGGGCAAGAGTACGCTGCTACAACTGGTAGCCGGAATCCTCACCCAGACCCGAGGCGACCGCTTCGTCAATGGGACCGTTTCAGCGCTTCTCGAGTTGGGCTCCGGATTCAATCTCGAGTTCACCGGTCGCGAAAACGTCTTCATGGGCGGGGCCATCATGGGAGTGAACCAGCGTCAGATGGAGGAGAAGCTGGGCGAAATCCTGGAATTCGCGGAGATCGGCGATTTTATCGATCAGCCTGTCAGGACCTACTCCACCGGGATGTTCATGAGACTTGCATTTTCCGTGGCCATTCACGTCGACCCGGACATCCTGTTGGTAGACGAGGCATTGGCGGTGGGGGATCTGATCTTCCAACATCGATGTTTCAATCGTGTGCGGCGCCTTAAAGCCGAAGGAAAAACTATCCTCTTCGTCAGTCACGACCTCCAGGCCGTCACCCAGTTCTGCGACCGGGCGATCTTGCTCGACGCTGGACAGAAGCTCGAGGACGGGACCCCAGACGAGGTGGTCCAGCGTTACCAGGCACTGATCTTCGAACGCGAGCGAAGAGCGGCTGGAGCGGGAGAGGTCCCCAGCGGAAGCGATGGGGATGACAGTGTTCCAGTCGTCGACGTGATCCCCCGGATCCACAACCGCTACGGAAACAAGGGCGCCGAGATTCAGGGGATCATCCTCTATTCTCTTGGCGGAGAGGTCCTCAACCAGGCCCAGATAGGGGAGGAAGTACAGTTGGTGATTTCGGCCCGGATTCACAGCTCTATCTCTAATCCAATCATCGGGTTCACGGTGCGCGATCGCCTCGGTGTCGAGATCACATCCTCCAATACGGCCTATGAAGGGCTCCACCTTCCAGCGGCCGAACCGGGTGACCTATTAACGGTTGGCTTTCGGATCCAGCTCCCCCAACTACACCCTGGCAGCTACTCCATTTCACCCGCCGTCGCGCAGGGCAACATCTGGGAACACAGCATCGAGGACTGGATCGACAATGCCTACATCTTCGACCTTACCAGCAGCAGACTAATCTACGGCATGATGCGATGGCAGGTGGAGCCCAGCTTCAGAGTCATACGGGACCCTTAGTGCTCCCTTCCATAAATACGATGATGTATGCAGATGGGGCTTGCGAGGCGAGATCAAGGCAGGAGGAGGAAGACGATGCTTGGCCATCTTCGACGACGACCAACGCAGAGATCGTCCGCAACCCCCATCTGCCCTACGGGTGGCGACGGGACGCGCTGATTTCTTTGTCGCTCCTCCTCCAAGATACAAAGCATCGAGTTCGGCGTCGCTTCGCGAACTCGACGCGTCGCGCTCGCCACATACATCATCGTATTTATGGAAGGGAGCACTTAGCTTTCAAACGACAGGAAATACCCCCATCCATGGATTTGAGCGTGGTCATTGTGAACTGGAACAGCGGCCCGCACCTGAGTCGGCTCTTGGGTTCCTTGCGAGTCCTCATGGAAGATCTCGCCGAGGTTCTGGTCGTAGACAACGCCTCAACCGACAAAAGCCCCGAAGCCGTAGCAGACTTCCCTCGGGTGCGCCTGCTGAGGATGGCGGGTAATCTGGGCTTCGCGGGTGGGGCCAACCAGGGCATCGCTGTGAGCAAGGCGCGAATCGTCCTCCTCCTCAATCCTGATCTGGAACTGAGTCCAGCCGGCGTGCGTAGTTTGTACGAGGAGATGAATCGCCAGCCTACGGCGGCGATTGTCAGCGGCGGGTTGACGGACGAAGACGGCTTCCCTCAGAGCGACTTCCAGATCCGTCCCCTCCCCACGGGCTGGAGTGTAATCCGAGATGTGTTATTCCTGGACGAATTGCTTAGTGGATTGGCAAGACCATCTCGTGGGCCCCAGACTTCCCTCGTTCCTGCTATTGCTTCGAAGAACTCCGAAGATCAAGGTATCGAAGTTGAACAACCCGCCGCGGCCTTCTGGCTTCTACGCCGCGAAGCCTGGGAGGCCCTGGGAGGCTTCGACGAGCAGTTCAAACCCGCCTGGTTCGAAGACGTGGATTTCTGCAAACGAGTTCGTGCGACCCAGTGGCGAATCTTCCACTTTCCGGGCCATTCTGTAGCTATCCACCATGGCGGTCTGGCACTCGACCGACTGGGCTACGAACGCTTCGTCGGGATCTATTACAGAAACCTGCTTCGCTATTTGAAGAAGCACCACCCCACCGGTTATCCGTTCCTCTGGCCTGCAGTGCAGGCAGGAAGCTGGATCCGAAGGCGGATCATCTCCGGTTGGCGATGACGGACAAGCCCACTATCCTGCTCAGCATCGTCACCCACAACGACGAGGTCTTTTTGGAAAGGTGCCTCGAATCCGTTCGCTCGCAAACGGTGTCGCTGGAGATCAGGCTGTTCGACAACGCATCGACCGACACCAGTCGAGACATCGCAGCCCAATTCGGCTGCAAACTGTTCTCTTCAGAGACCAACAAGGGCTTCAGCCACGGTCACAACTACAACCTTCTGCAGGAGAAATTCGAGTACGCGCTCTTGTTGAACGCAGACGTGGTCCTGCGCCCTGATTATGCGGAGCGGTTGGTACAGACGCTGCACGAAGTCGAGCGAGCCGGGATGTGCGGGGGCAAGCTCTACAGGATGAATTCCTGCGGCCAACAGATCTTCCGGTCAGGGGCTGCGGTGCTGGACACAACCGGTATCTACTTCACCCCGGCCCAAAGGCACTTCGATCGCGGAAGCAACGAACTGGATCGGGGACAGTACCAGTGCCGGCAGTCGGTATTCGGGATTAGTGGAGCTGCCCTGATGTGCTCTCGGGCGATGCTCGAAGACGTGAGAATCGGAGAGGAATACCTGGACGAAGAATTCTTCGTCTACCGAGAAGACGCCGACCTCGCCTGGAGAGCACAGCTGTACGGATGGAAAGCTGTCTACGAGCCCGGTGCCGAGGCTCTACACGTCAGACGAGTGCTCCCGTCCCGGAGGAAATCTCTTCCGGCCCTCATCAACTATCACTCGCTCAAAAACCGCTATCTGATGCGCATCAAAAACCTGGATCCTGCCGTCCGGCGCCGCTGCTTTCCACACATGTGGATTCGGGACCTGGGTATCCTCCTCTACGCGCTGGTCCTGGAACGGACTTCCCTCCCCGCCTACACGGAAGTCTGGCGGCTCCGAAAAAGATTCCGCCAGAAGAGAGATTCAATCAAGAAGGGGCGCCGTGTTGACCCTAATCAGGTCGCAGAATGGTTTCGTTTCGAACCGGTCGCCGTCGATCTACCCGAGACTGACTGACTCCCAGATTGGACGCCACCACGCAACCGTTCAAGCTGAAACTTCATTTGCAGAAGTAGCTTTGGCCTCCAGGCCGAAGTCTTATTCTTCTGAGCCTTTGGCTCGGACAGCGGCCTGGAGCCCACCGCTACGGCGGACCCAAAGTTTCTTCCTGGATGATCCAGTGCCCTATTTACTAACCCGCATTTCTCATCGCCTGTCGTAGCGAGGCGTCGCAAGGGCCGTCCTGGCAAGGCTTGCGACCGAGGCCTCCGCAGTCGTACTTGTACAGTACGTCGAGGAGGCCGACCGAGCGAAACGCAGCCAGGGCGGATGATTGCGGCGACGTAGTAGACCGGCGATGAGAAATGCGGGCTAAAGTAAGAACCTCGGTTCCCCGAAAAGAATAGGGAGGAACTCACTGCTGTCCGGTTTAGATTGTAGAGATCGTCTATAAGTTACATGGGTATAGTAGGTTGCGACGAGGAAGGGGTGTGACGCATTTGAATTTTCGTGGCTTCTCCTTGGCCCCGTACCCAGACGGTCAGAGGCGTAGTCCAGTCTCTGGCCATGAACCCAAGACGAACGATTTTTGCCCAGCTGATGGAGGGGATTCACCGGGAACAGTTCCAGCGCTGTGTCGAGCGTTACGGAGGAGACCGCCGGGTGCGCCGCTTCTCGTGCCGGAACCAGTTTCTGGCCATGGCCTTCGCGCAGTTGACGTACCGGGAGAGCTTGCGGGACATCGAGGCCTGCCTGCGCTCCCGAAGCGAGCTGCTCTATTCGCTGGGATTTCGCGGGGAGGTGGCCCGCAGCACCCTGGCCGAAGCCAACGAAACACGGGACTGGCGTATCTACGCCGACTTGGCGCAGAAGCTCATTGTCAAAGCCAGACGCCTGTATGCCAACGAGCAACTCGGTCTGGAGCTGGGGGAGACAGTCTATGCCTTCGACTCGACCACCATCGACCTGTGCTTGAGCTTGTTTCCCTGGGCCCACTTTCGCAAGCGCAAGGGCGCCATCAAACTGCACACCCTGCTGGACTTGCGGGGTCCGATCCCCACCGTCATCGAGATCACCCAGGGAAAGTGCCACGACGTCAACCTGTTGGATTCCCTCGTCATCGAGCCCGGTGCCTTTTACGTCATGGACCGGGGTTATCTCGACTTTGCTCGTCTGCATGTCGTTCATCAAGCTTGCGCCTACTTTGTGATTCGGGCCAAGAAGAATCTCCGCTTTACTCGCTACACCTCTCGACCCCGGTCCGATCAGCCCGGAGTTCGCAGCGATCACACCGGGCGCTTGGCCTTGCCAAAATCTCGGCAAGACTATCCAGAGCACTTGCGAAGAGTTCGCTTCTTCGACGCTCCCACCAACAAATCTCTCGTCTTCCTGACGAACAATTTCACCCTTCCGGCCCTCAGCGTCGCCTCCCTCTACAAACTCCGCTGGCAGGTGGAGCTGTTCTTCAAGTGGATCAAGCAGCACCTGCGAATCAAGACCTTCTACGGCACCTCCGACAATGCCGTTCGCACCCAGATCTGGATTGCTGTCTGCGTTTACCTCCTCATCGCAATCCTGAAAAAGGAACTCAAGCTTCCCCAAAGTCTACACAGTATTCTGCAGGTTTTGAGCGTGACCGCATTCGAGAAAGTTCCCATTTATCAACTACTTATGAGACCTAGCTTGCAGGAAGCCCACAGTCCTAGCTCTAACCAGTTGACTCTATGGGACTTATAACCGGACACTAGTGGGAGGAACTCTTTCATCCATCCGAGGAACCCGTGAGAATCGAAGGCACGCAACACCAGCATCTCGCCTTTTCGGCAGGAGACAGAATCCTGTCGAACACCTCCCCGACTTCGGCTTCAGAAAAAGGCACGGACGGAAAGCAAGAGACTGACAAGGCGACCGCTGAATCAGAGCTTTCAGAGAAGGAGAGGCGGGTAGTCAGTCAACTAAGAGCCACAGATCGTGAAGTGCGCGCCCATGAACAGGCCCACAAGTCAGCTGCCGGATCTTATGCGCAGGGAGCTCCCACTTTCAAATACGAGACCGGACCGGACGGGAAGCGGTATGCAGTTGGTGGTGAGGTAAAGATCGATTCGTCCCCAGTTCCAGGGGATCCTCGAAAAACGATCACCAAGGCACAAACGATTCAACGTGCAGCGAATGCACCCAGCAACCCCTCCGCTCAAGATCGGCGGGTCGCCGCCCAGGCGGCGCAAATGGCAGCAGAGGCCCGAAGGGAACTCATTGCAAAACAGACCGAGGAACGAGACCTGATCGACAAACCCTCAGAGCCAAGGACGATCGACACGGAAAAGAGTGGAGAATCGTTCAAGGCAAGCGAGAGTTCATCCGTCAAAGACACCTCAGGCCACGGAGCGCGTTCCTCGGAGCTCGGGCAACACAGACCCAACAACCAGCTAAACCTCGAGGCAGCTGAGGCTTTTCGGGTCCATTCGCGTCCCAGTACCGGCAGCTTGCTGGATATCGCCTACTGAGGTTGACTTACTAGTACAGCTCGCCTGGCCGTAGATCTCCTTGATTCCGTCCCCTTTTTTGACGTATCGACGTCATTTCGAATCAATCCAGCGATGTCTTGTTGATTGAGGTACACGCTTTCACGGTAGCGCTTTCGCACAATCTGTGCTAATTTCCCATCATCTGGACTGGCACCTCCAGAAAGGCGCCGATAAGCCTTAGGAACAGTCCAGGTCGGGAGTGAACAAGGAGAATCTAGCTATGTCCAAGAGGATCTACGTAGGGAATCTGCCCTTCAGTGCAAGCGAAGATGAAGTGCGTGAGCTGTTCGAACCGTTTGGGGCTGTCGAGTCGGTACACCTTGTGACCGATCGCGACACCGGCCGCCCGCGTGGCTTTGGATTCGTTGAGATGGAGGACGGTGGCGAGGAAGCCATCGAGTCGCTGCACGAGCGAGAAATGGGAGGTAGGAACCTTACCGTAAGCGAAGCAAAACCCCGACGTGACGACCGAGGTCCACGACGGAGCTGGTAGCGGCAGCCTCCCCCGGCGCACCTCCCGCTAGAACCTTTCCAAGGCTGGGACTTAAAGAAGGACCACTGACTGCTGGCTGGGGATCTCGAACCTGCGGCGGCAAAACGCGGGTTCGAACACATCAGATGTTCGTCCTCACGCACCATGTAGGAGCGGATGCGGCCGAACTGCTGCCGATCCTCTTCATTCGCGTGAGAAGGGAGCCGATCCTTTTTCTCACGGATCAGCCACCGCACTTCGAAGTCGGCCCTCTCTCGGCAGAAGGGACAGGCGAAGTTAGCCTGTTTGGTTTCGCGTCGCTCTCTGTAGAAATCTCGTTCCCGCATCGTTAAATCCGATCCATATTACTGGAAAGCGACTGCCGTCGCAATTGTAGAGAGCTCTTTGGGTGCACGACAGGAAAGTGATAACGTTGGTGTAGACCGCAGAATGCCTGGGGTTGTGTTTCTCTTGTCTGACACAACAAATCGCTGTCAGACCAGCAAGATTAAGCTAAGCCAATCCTCGAGGGGCCGCTCCAGCGGCGTCCCTGTCTAGCGCCCTGACCCTTGCCCTCGCCTTCCAACTTGCCTGTGCCTTTGCCTGCTCCCTTGACCTGACCTCATCCCTTCCCTGCATCCAGGCGCTTGATCAACCCGGTCAGCAGACAAACGATTTCAAGCAGGATCTGCTCCCCTGGCCTCAGATCCCCATCCGCAACCGCATTCAAACGCCGCAGAAGGTCTCATATCGCCGCACACTCCGTCGCAGAACGCCTGGCGATTCTGTAGAAGCGGGCCTTCTCCCTGGACCGGAATTCGCCGGCCCCTTCGGCGCTATTCAAACAGACTGAGATAGAAGCACGACGCAACGGGTCTGAGAGAGTCGCGTTGCCCGGGGGTAAGGGGCTGCTCAACTCGTGGGCCCGGGTCACGAAAACGCCTGCCGACTCGTAGACCTTGAAGCGCTGATGCTCGAATTCCAGGGGAGGCACTCCAGTTTTTTTTGATCTTGCCATTGTCTATCAACAACGCTCTCGGTTGGAGAAACGCGGGACCAGATTGTTTTTTGGATAAGCGGGAAGAAACCTGGACAGGCAAGAAGAAGGCAAAGGCAAAGGCACAGGCAAGTTTGAAGGCGAAGGCAAGGGCAAGGGTGAGGCGCTCAACACGCACCAAGCGGCCTCTACGAGAAAGGCAGCGTCGAGGCGCTCGTTGAGGTCAATCCACAGACACTTACCGTCTCGTCACTTTTTTGTCGTGCACCCGAGCTCTTTCTCAGATCCCTAGGAGCCATCCCTCGGCTTCTCTGCCGGTAATCTGTGCGAGCGCAAGCAGATACCATCGAACCTGGCGCTCGTAGCGAGCCCGTTTGGATTCGAGATCTGCATCGGTCTTGAAGTCCAGGACAACCCAGTGGTTGCTGTGGTCGACAAAGGCAAGGTCGATTGTTCCTTCCAGCAGCTGGCCCTCCTCCACCTTCAGCGAGACCGGCAGCTCCCGATAACACTGCGCCGAGGAGGCTGCCTGCTGCAGCAGCGGATGTGCGAGAGCGGAACCGACCGCCTTCGCAGCCGCTTGCTCCTCTTTTGACCCGGCTTCGAGGACTCGCGCATGAAGCCGAGCCACACGGCCTATCTGGGTCTCATCTGCTTCCAGGTCAACGTCTCTCAAAATGGTGTGGACCAAGGTCCCAAAGCGCGCCCCCGTGGGCCGGGAGTCGGGTTTTGACAAGATGGCTACCTTGATTTCTCCAATCTCTGGAGGCTTTCGTAAGGAAGGTGCCTGGGTGACGGTGAAAACCTCACACAGGGGCTGGGCCCCAACTTCGAGAGTACGCGCCCGCCGTTCACTCCAGCGACGATATTCCTCCATACCCTTCTGGGCAGCTTCCCCACCCACATCCTCGGTGAGGATCCTTTCCTGCTGTAAACCGAAATTGGGTTGAACACCCAGGTTGAGAACCGCCGGATCCCACCACACCACCGAGTGGTCTCCGACTTCGGGACGGTGAAGTCCAGGGCGAACCGAGGACTCGGAAAGTCCGTCGAACCGCATCGGACGATCCAGAACGCTTGCCTCTCCAAAGACGGGACAACCCAGCGCATCTGCAGATCCACGCCAGTTCTCCTGGCTGGGATAGATCGCCTTGTTCAGGGGTTCCAGCCACCCAGCCCGGGCACCATCACCCAATGCGGGAAGCACCAGCAAATCCCGGGCCCGAGTAGCGGCTACGTAGGCAACCCGAACCCCCTCGGCACGATCTCGAAGGCGCTCCTCCTCCTCGTGGTCAATCAGCTCCCAGGGAGCACATCCCATCAAGGTGAAGGCCGCCATCCCCTGCCTCGGATTGACGTATTTGTCCGGGTGGGCAGACGCCAACTTGGCCGTCAGGTCGGCAAGTACGACCACTGGGAACTCCAGGCCCTTAGCGGAGTGGACTGTCATCAAGTGGACGCCGTCGACACCCTCTTCCAGAACCGCAGCCTGGGACGCCCCCGGCTTTGCAGCTTCGGAATCCAGAAACTCCACGAAGGCACGAAAGGAGATACCCCCACCCGCCTCAAATTTACGAGCCAGGTCGCAGATCCGCTGGACATTGGCCAGGACCTGATGGCCCGCCGGTCTCAGGGCGAAACCCGCGTGAGATCGGGTGCTAGAGAGGAGCTCGTTGACGGTTTCGACAATCGGTCTTCGGTTCCGTTTCCGATGCAGTCGCGCCAAGATTCCCAGGCTTTCTGCCACCGGGCTCAGATCGGCCTCCAGATTCTCGGGGATTGAGCGAAAAGGGTACAGAGAGCCAAATTCATCCCGAAAGCGCAACAACAAGGCATCTCGAACCCAGAAAAGAGAGCCTCTCAACGTCGCATAGACCGAGAGCTCATCGTCCGGCCACTCGATGGCAGTCAGGGCGGCCCTCAGGGTCTCGACTTCCTCCCGCTGGTGAAACGACCTGGATCCGACCAGGACGTGGGGTACTCCTCGTACCTCGAGGGAGCGGGTGTAATCTCGAGTGACATCGCTTCCCCAGGACACGAAGCGCCGAAAAAGAATGCAGATGTGGCGAGGGGCCAAGGGCAGTCGATCTCCCGAATGTTCCGGATCATCAATCGTCCACCCACTCTGGTTCAGCATCCAATCGACCAGGGCTCCCGTGGCATCGGGTAAACACGCCTCAATCGCGGAATTCGTCAGATTCCCGAAGCTGCTGTAGGGACGTGGCGGAGGCAGCACCAGCATACTGGGCTGCCCCTCTTGCTCGGTTCGCGAGTGTTCGAGAGCGACATAATCTGGCTGCCCGATCCGACGATCATCCTTCATTTCGGGAGCAAAAGAAGCGTTGACGAGCTCCTGGATGGCAGGGCTGGAGCGAAAACTCCTTTTCAGATGGACCAGCCTTACTCCTCCTTCTTGCAGCGCCTCCCGGATCTGCTGATAAAGCTGCACATCCGCCCTACGGAAACGGTAAATGGATTGTTTGGGATCTCCCACCAGGAAGAGCTTCCCGGCCTTGGGCCTTACCCTCAGCCAATCTGTCTCCTCGGGATCATCGGCTGATAGCAGAAGCAAGATCTCCGCCTGAAGTGGATCCGTATCCTGAAACTCATCTACGAAGATGTGAGTGAACCGCTGCTGAAAATAGGCGCGGATTGTGGAGTTGTCCCGAATCAGGTCGCGGGTGTAGATCAGCAGATCGACGAAATCGAGTTTACCCGACTTCCGCTTCAGCTCTTCATAGCGTTGAGCTACCTCCTGAAACTCGGCCTGGAGCAGGGCGGCGAGGTCAGCATCGGCCTGGCGCTTGAATGCTTCCAACTCGGCAGTGAGTCTATCTCGCGCCTCCAGAACTACCTTACGAGGGAAGTCCGGAGCGAAGTCTCCCCGTCCCTTCTTTTTGTTCTGGTACCTGTTGAGATCCCGCTGCAGCTGGATCAGGAGTCCTTCGAGACGCTCGTAGGACCTCGATCCCTCCTGTTCGGCCCGCCGGGTCCAGGTGGCAAGGTCTCGAACCGGCCGAAGCCCCTTCCGCAGATCGTCTCTCCAATTCCGACAGCGCTCACTCATCTCGGAGAGATCCCGAACACCCCTCAGGAGGGCATCGATCTGGGCCTCACGCTGGAAAGATTCACGACGCCAGGCCTGGGGAAAGTCTCGCCACTCGACCAGCTTCCAGGCGCCTGCTTTGATCTGCCCCAGGGGAGAGCTGCCACCGAAGTTCTGGCGCACCATGGAACGATTCAGAGCTCGCCGCAGGCCGGT
Organism: Acidobacteriota bacterium; assembly: GCA_965218775.1. Taxonomy (GTDB): domain Bacteria; phylum Acidobacteriota; class UBA6911; order RPQK01; family JAJDTT01; genus CAUZIZ01. The sequence goes on from CBDCLS010000005.1 coordinate 501,038, forward strand.
TGGAGGATCAGCGAGCTTTTCTTCAATCCAGCGATTGAAGGCGCGATCGAAGAGAGCTGGGGCCTCGTCTTCGGCCAGCTCCTCGAATGAAGGGTCTACGTTTGCTTCTACGGGACGCTCGCGGAGAAGATCACCACAAAAAGAATGAATCGTGCCGATCCGGGCCTCTTCCAACTGGGTGATGGATCGCTCCAGGTTCTCGAGGTCATCCTTGCCAACGGTCCGGCTGCGCTCCTGATCCAGGGCTTCACGCAAGCGCAGCTTCAACTCGCCGGCCGCCTTCCGGGTAAAAGTGACCGCCACGATCTGCTCGACCCTGGCCCGTCCGCTCCGAAGAACAGAGACCAAGCGCCGCACCAGCTCCGAGGTCTTTCCCGTTCCGGCAGCCGCCTCCACGATCAGGCTCTCGTCGAGCGATTCTCGAATGATGGTGCGGGCATCGGAATCATTCACGACATCACCATGATCCGCATAGACACAAGGTCGCAAGTCGCAGGTCGCACGTCTCACGTCTCAGGTCCTGCTTTTCTGGAGCCAGCAGGGTCGGTAACGCCTCGACCAGAGCAAGCTCACTGAGTTTCTCTTGAGCAATAGCATGCCTCGTGAGAATCGACGCGCGACCTGCGACCTGCGATTTCATGGAATTCTCCGAATCTCCTCCAACTCCTCCAGCGATTCCCTCCGCTTCCTGTCAACGCGAAGTTCCTCGTAGGGGCCACATACCAATTGGTAGTCACAGTATTGGCACGCCTTTTCGCGGGGGGCGGCCGGTAGAAACGCCGACTTGATACCGCCATCGATGGTCTCCACCACCTGTCGGATCCTCGATCGACTTTCTTTTGTCAACGGGATCGACACCTGTTGAAAGTCTCCCCGCTGCGTGCAGTAGAAAAGACGGCCCTCTTCGACAGGGAGTCCCAGCAGTTGTTCGGCCGCCAGACCATAGAGCAGGGGCTGAAGAATCTCCCCCTTTCCAACAAAGTCGGGTCGGGGCCAGGGAGCACGCCCCGTCTTGTGATCCGTCACCCTGAGCAGCGACTGTTCCTGGTGCTTCTCCACCAGATCGATAACACCTCGGAAATGACGCCCACTGAGCAGGATGGCCTCCTGCTCACTGCTTTCAGGATCCCGATCTGCCTCCCGGGGCAAGCCAAAGGAGTATTCGAAATGAATCGGTTTCCATTGTTGGTCGGCTTGACAGACCTCACGGACCCAGACACGTAAATCCACTCGGATTTCCTCTATCTCGCTCTCCCAGACCTGCAAAATAGCGGGTGCCAACTCGTCTCGATACCTGGAGGCAATCTGATCGAGGACGCCGTCTGCGGTGTCGATGATCTCTTCGACGCTATCCGGTCGCATCGGAAGCAGACCGGCTTCCTGGAGTCTTCGAAAAAGCTGAAACTGGGCGGCATGAAAGAGACTGCCGCGAGTCAGGGGGTCCAGCTGTTCGATTGCAGCGATTTCCTCTCTGGGATGTAGACGTTGGATGGCATAGAGGAAGAAGCGATAGGGGCAGGCCGAAAAGGACTGCATCGCGGTGGGGGAATAGCTGCGGCTATCCATCCCGTGCTTGGCAAGGATCTGTCGCAGCTTCTCGTCTTTGCCGGCCACAATGCCGTCGTCGTCCGACCACTCTGGTCTCCAGCGTTTGTAACGAGCCCTCAGAGATCGTGCTAGGCAAGGGTTGACATTCAGCAGATAGCGTCCTCGTCCGGTGATGTCCGACTCCGGTTGATGCAGTAGTGGATCCAAGGTGGCCAGATCGAACTCGGCATCATCCACGGCGGCACTGGTATCCTTGGGCGCGGGCCACCCCAAGCGGGTGCTGAAGGCTTGAGCAGCGCGCTTCTCCAGGCTCTTGAGATCGGGGAGCTGACCTTCGGCCGCCCGCAGCAGTTCGAGTGCATACAGGGAGGGGACTCGAGCCCTCCCCTGAACGACATCCATCCGTGGGTAGGACGCCACCAACCGCAGCGAAGCGGCTGCCACCGCAGTCCGCAGCAACAGCCTCTCCTCGTCAGACTTTCCGTGCCGAGTGATCAGCTCGCCAGAGACCTGTTGTCGATATTCATCGAGCAGCAGTGGATCTTCCAAGATCTTGCCTGGGAAGATCCCCTCCGCCAGACCGGGCACAAAGACAATTTGAAAGGATCGCGCCTGAGCCTCTGCAAGAGTTCCTACAAAAACGCGTCCGTAATGCCTTTCGGGAGGCTCTGGCCGCAGCCGAGTCAAGCGTTCATTCAGCACCTGTTGCACTTCGGAGAGTCCCACCGGACCCACCTTCCCCATCGGCTCCAGTTCCGCCAACACGCTCAGGATAGATTCAGGTGATCGCAAAGCGGTGGAGCTCAGTTGGCGCAGTGCATGCAGCCAATCGCTCCAGCGCGCCTGTTCCGGCAACCCATCTAGAAGCTCGATCAAAGGAAGCGAGAAGGCCCTGAGATTCTGCAGCCGCTCGAGCTGCTTCTCCAGACTCTGCCTTCTCCCGTCTTCTTCTTCGATTTCCTCACACTTGAGCCGAAGCTCCGCCTCCAAACCGGAAAGCCTTCGAGCCCATCGCTCCTTTCCCCCGATGACGGCCGCATCCACCAAGAGCTTCTCCCAGTGAAGTGGAGTCCTCAATGTCCCTGCCACTACGGAAGACTCTACAATCCGGTTCTCCCTGGCTTCATCACCGTCCGGAACGCCCGCTTCTGGTTCCACCAGGGATTTGAAGACCATCTGCAACTCATTACTTGGCTCAACCCAGGGAACCTGCGCCTTCGGAGGCTCTCCCGACTCATCCACTGGGGGAACCTGTCCTAGAGAGAGATACTCGGCGAAACGAGAAGCGGAAACGCCCTCGGAAGCACAGGAGAGAAGGCTCAATAAGGCCCTTCCCGCGGGATCCGGCCGTGTTGCTCCCTGGCTGAAGTACCCAGGAATCCCGGCGCTCTTGAAAGCGTCCTCAAGCTGCGACTGATAGACGTTCGGATTGCGTACCAGCACCGCCACACGATCGAAAGCGATTCCCCCTTTTGCAGCTTGAAGGATCCTCCGAGAAATCTCGATGCACTCCCGGCCCTCTCCGGGTGCCGAAAAGAGCTCGAAACTGGAGTCGGACTTCCCGCCTTGAATCGTGCCCGGTCTGAAAAGATCTTCGCGAATCCTATCGAGGGCTTTTCCACTCCCTCCGTCGTCGTCTCGATCCAGCATATGACTCTCGAGCCCCAGCACCTCACAAAGGCCGTCTTGACCCTCCTGATCGCCTTCGGTCACCGTGGCAAGCACAGCTGGGGCTCTTGCCGATAGCGCCCGGTAGAAATCCTTCTCGACTATAGAGCGGGGAGGCACGTCGAGCAGCAGCAGTGGAAGACCCAGCAAATTGGCCTTGCCCTCGTCGACTGTTTCCTTCGCCAGCTGGAACAGCGTCGCGACATCGGCGAGTGACTGGGTCTCGAGTTCCTCTTCGAAAAAGGAGAGGAGTAGCTCCAGGTCCCTACCCGGCTTGCCCGAAGCGGAGAGACTCTCGGGAGACACCCTGGCCAGCCTCAGTTCCAAGAGAGTCGATGCAAGCGCCCTGGGAAATCCCGGCATCTCGCAAACAGGTCCGAAATAAGAGAGAGCCCCCTCGCTCAAGCTCCGAAAAACACACCGGGCAGCCAACGCCTCCAGACCCAGGCGGCTCAGCGGAGCGAGGTCGCGCAGCGCCAGGCTCTGGGTCGCCATCGTCACGGCCAGTTCGGCTGCTCTGAATCGATGCATGCCGAACAAACCCTGCTGCTTCAGACAAAGACGCCAGGCGAAATCGTCCGCCGCATGTCGGGTAGGCGCCAACACCAGCACCTCCGTTCCTTCGGCCAGTTCAGACAGCCATTCTTCGGCTGCTTGCAGTTTGTTGTCGTTGACGGCAGAGATAAGGATTCGTGCTGACATCGATCCGAACTGTAGCGTCCGGTCTCCAGGACAGTACTATTGTGAAGCCAGAGACAGGTTGGGATCCACGGGCACTTCCCATGGATCGGATTCACCTACCTCCAGTCGGAGACTCCCGGCGGCGGCGATCATGGCCGCGTTGTCTGTCGAAAGAATGGGGCGAGGAAAATAGACGGCGAACCCCTCGCTCTCGAAACGGTCTCGAGCGCGCTGTCGCAGCTCACGGTTACACGAAACCCCGCCTGAGATCTGAATGGATCGGACTTCTCGTCCCTTGAGAGCGCGGTCAATGCGATCCAGAAGCTGGGCTACGATAGAGTGCTGATAGCTGGCTATCAGGTCCAGCACCGGTGATGGAACGTCTTCCGGTTCCTGAGGTGCGGCACTCTCAAGGGGAGCGATGTCGTTAAGACGTACGTGGCGCAGAGCAGCGGTCTTGATTCCGCTGAAGCTGAAGTCGAGGCTCCCATCAGAGATCTTGGGGAGGGAAAACGACACTGCGGTAGGACTACCGGCGGGCGCCAGTCGATCGATGATCGGACCTCCGGGATAGCCCAGTCCCAAGAACTTCGCCAGCTTGTCCAGAGCCTCCCCGGCAGCGTCGTCGCGGGTGCGAGCAAGGCTCTGGTAGGAACCGATCTGCGTCAGGTAAAAGAGACTGGTGTGGCCGCCCGATACTACCAGGGACAACGCCGGAAACTCAGCCTGCGGATGATCCAGGAGAATCGAGCAGATGTGCCCCTCCAGGTGATTGACCCCAACCAACGGGATTCCCAGGCTGTAGGAGAGTGCCTTGGCATAGGAGGCACCGACCAGAAGCGAGCCTACCAGTCCAGGTCCACGCGTCACCGCGATCCCGTGAATATCTTGCCAACCTGAAAAGTTCCCGGATTGAACTGCCTCCTGCAGACTCTGCTGAACGACAAAGTCGATGTTCGAGACATGCTCCCGACTGGCGAGCTCGGGTACCACTCCTCCATAGTCGGCATGAACGGCTACTTGCGAGGCAACCACGTTGGACAGGATGGTGCGTCCGTCCTGGACGAGAGCTGCGGCGGTCTCATCACAGCTGGTCTCCAGTCCGAGGACGTTCATGTCCTGCCTGCAGCCTGTTCGAATTGCTCCTGAATCGACTGTTCGAACGGAGGACGAGCGATTCCCTCCTCGGTGATGATCCCGGCGATGAAGCGGTTGGGCGTGACGTCGAAAGCCGGATTGGCAACCCCAGTCCCGACAGGGGCGAGCGATTGTCCCTTCATCTGGGTGACTTCGGATGGGTCACGCTCCTCAATAGGAATCTCGTCGCCCGTGGGCGTCGCCAGGTCAATCGTCGACAGGGGTGCGGCAACGTAGAAGGGAATCCCATGCTCTTTCGCCAGAACCGCCACCGTGTAGGTACCGATCTTGTTGGCAGCGTCTCCGTTACGGGCGATCCGGTCGGCCCCCACAACTACGGCGTGAATCTCGCCCGCCTTCATGAAGTGCCCAGCCATGTTGTCCGTGATCAGCGTACAGGGGATTTGCTCTCGCACCATTTCCCAGGCGGTCAGACGAGAACCCTGTAGGAAAGGGCGAGTCTCGTCGGCAAACACCTGAATCTGCTTCCCTCCCTCTACCGCCGCCCGGATGACGCCCAGAGCCGTTCCGTATCCGGCGGTTGCTAGAGCCCCGGCGTTGCAATGGGTAAGCACGGAGGAGTTGTCGGAAAGGACCTGATGACCCCACTGCCCAATTCTGCGATTGATCTCGATGTCCTCCCGATGCATCTCTACTGCTTCATCGCTGAGAGTCTTCCGGAGTTCTTCCAGCGTCCCCTCCTGATGCTGCTCAAAAACTGCCTGCATTCGCTCAATAGCCCAGAACAGGTTCCTGGCTGTGGGACGTGTGCTGCGAATCACCTCACATATCGTCTTCCAGTTCTCCTCCAGGCTCTCCTTGGAAGCGAGATTCTTGACTCCCAGGGCGAGCCCCATGGCGGCCGCCACACCAATCGCCGGCGCCCCCCGGATCACCATGGTCTTGATAGCCTCGGCGACCTCTTCTACCGTTGTGTAGGTGTTGTAGCGTTCCTCAGTTGGAAGCAGCCGCTGATCGATCATGACTACTCCCGCATCAGTCCACTCTATGGTTCGAATCATGGTGTAAGAATTACACCATCATGCCGTCGGTATCAACCAGGGTTGAGGTCTGAGGCAGCGAGAAACGTCAGGCGCTAGCGGCGGCCGTCGAGGGAACCGTTCCAGGGGGGAACGACCACCGTCACAGGCCCGTAGCACTTGGCCTGGCAGGCTAAACGAATCAAAGGTTGGGACTCCTGATTCGAATCGAGGTGCGCGTAGCCGAAATAGCGGAGCCGTTTTCTCTCGTGTTCACTCATTTCGACCAGATTCTCTCTGCCACTGAGCACGCCAACCCAACAGTAGCCGCAAGACCCGCTTCGACATTCCGCAGGTATGGGGCCGTCGATACGCCGGTGATCACCTGACTTGTAATCCCTGGTATCGGTGGTGGCAGCCATGGAAAGATCCTGGGCCTCGAGACATTGGAAGGTACAATCTGACCGGCTCTCGTCGAAGTTGACCTTAAAGCGTCGGCTGCCAGGACGCAGAAATGCCAATAGCCCCTCCCCTTTGGCTCGAGCTTTCAGAATCTGGTCTGGAGAACGCTTGTCCGTCCGCATCGGATTAGTACTCTGAGCAAGGACGGAGACGGAATCCTGGCCCAACTGTGCCAAAGCCAAGAACGCAACGGCCACGGTTCCCAAGAGAAGCGAAGCATCGATCCCGAGTTGCTTGGCCAGCTCATTGGCGAGTTTCCGGATCTGCTCTTCCAAACCTCCACTCTGGGGCTCGTTACAAGCGTCGACACGAGCCGCGAGTGCCTGCTTGATCTGCGTCCAATACAGCGAGCCGTAAAGGAAGGTTACGGACGCGTCCAGTTGCTCTTCGAGACGGTAGTTTCCATCGAGGAGCAATTCCCTTGCAGTCTCCTCCAGATCGGTGGAATTCTTCACCAAACGAGTCAACTTGAGGGGCCAGAATCCGAACCAGATCTGGGTGGCCGCCTGGTCCACCGGGTGGATCGAGGGCACCAGTCGGCTGAGAGCGTCATTCCACTCTTCCTCTCCAAGCTTCCCCAGAAACAAGTCGTACTTTTTCTCTTCGCTCACGTCCGTTACCATCGTTTCCAAACTACCTCCAGGCGGCGTTCTCAAAACCGGGCGAGTATGATACCCCAACCGTCGGCCAGCAAGGAAGAGCGTCTCGGATTCAAGCGAGAGCCATCCTTGATCTTCCGTCAAGTGTTTCAGAGCTGAAACGTTGGGGTTGGGAATAAGGAAGGTTGTGATGTTGTCCGACTCTCTCCTCGGAACTTGAGATCATCCCGTTAACAGCTCAAGTCGTTCGCGGCTCTGCCGGGCCCGACTTCGTCATCCTGGCAATTCACCCGTCCGGCACTCCCACTGCATCACCGCACTACTGCATTACTGCATTACTATTCAATCAGGGTGAGGGACTCTGCCAGAACACCCGACCCACGAAGAAAGGACCCATTTGCTGCATGAATTCGGAGGTCTGACGGGTACGTCTCATTCTCTGAACCAGATGTGAGAGAGGGTGAAGATCCTTCCCTACCAACCCGATCACGAACTCGTTGTCGTTCGTGTCCAGTCCATGGCAGGCGAGCCGAACGTCGTGGGCCAGATCTTGCTGCCCATAGAGTCGGCCGATTCCGCCATGTTCTCTTAGAATGCTCTTCTGAACGTTTTCCGGCTGCGCGCTGAAGGCTCCGGTTCGGCGAAGCGGATACCAGACGGACCAGGGCCATTCCGGATTGAGAACGGTGCGGCGCGGCCGCTGAAGAAGCCACTCCTCCAGATCAGGTTCGTAGCCGCTGGCATAGCTGCGCCCCAACATAGTGAACTCGGGCCGCAGTGTCAGCGAGCTGAATGGCTCCTGGTTCAGCAGCGGCCGAACTGTGGTGACGAAAGTGGCCGGGTCCTCGTCCATCGTCAGCAGGCCCATCCCTTGAGGATGGTTCAAGTCCTGATAGATGACAGCCTCAATTCCGCTGCCCTCGATTGTGGCGACGACATCCTCCAGATCCTGACACCCCGAGTAGACCTGAAGCTGCATGAAGAGCCTCCGGTTGGATGAGCTCTGGCCACTTTCCGGATCCATCCCGTGCTCGAAAACATCGATCTTGCGTGGCGTCTCGGTCGTGTGCATAGTGGAGATTCTAGTTCATTGGCAGAGCCCCGGGCCACCTTCCAGGAGGATATTGATTGCTCAGCGCTGCAGATTTTGCAGTCATCGCCGTCTACGCAGTCCTCATGACCTGGGTGGGGCTGGTTGCCAGAAGAAGAACGTCCGGTGTGGAGGAATACTTCGCCGCCGGTCACAAGCTCCCCTGGTGGATGGCCACCATCTCCCATCATGTATCCGGCTACAGCGCGTTTGCCTGGTTGAGAGGAGAGCGGACAGCAGAATCGCCCTTGGCTGGCCCGGATCCGTACTGAGTCCTTCCGGACATCTCCATGCGATTAGACCTGTTTCATCTCAGCGAAAGAGGTACTACCTGGCAGACGGAAATCTTGGGTGGTACGACCACTTTCATGACGATGGGTTACATCATCTTCGTTCAGTCAACCATCCTGCAAGCGGCGGGCATGGACCCGGGAGCGGTGATGGTCGCAACCTGTCTCGCTAGCGCCGTGGCCACTTTTTCCATGGGTCTGCTGGCAAACTATCCCATTGCTCTGGCCCCCGGCATGGGACACAACGTTTTCTTTTCTTACACCGTCGTGCTGACACTGGGGTACACCTGGCAGCAGGCGCTCGGAGCCACCTTCATTTCCGGAACCCTCTTTCTCCTCCTGTCCTGCTTCGGGCTGCGGGAGAGCCTGATCCGGGCGCTGCCCAGCAGTCTCAAGAATGCCATCGCCGTGGGAATTGGCCTTCTGATTTCGCTGGTCGGTCTGGAATGGAGTGGTATCGTCACCGATCACCCAAGCACCCTGGTAGGGTTAGGCGATTTGACGTCGCCTCATGTCCTGCTCTCCCTGTTCGGACTTACCGTCATCACCGTCTTGATGGCGCGAGGCTGGCACGGGGCCATCCTGATCGGCGTCCTCTTGAGCCTACTGGCAGGACTCCTAAGCGGCATGGTTCACTACGAAGGCGTCCTGGGCCCGACCCCGTCCCTGACCCCAACCCTCTTCCAGCTCGACATCCCTGGCGTGCTCGAAAAAGGCATGCTTTCAATCATCCTGCTGATCTTTCTGCTGGACCTCTTCGACACCGTCGGCACGCTCTCGGGTGTGAGCCAGCAGGCTGGTCTTCTCCAGCCCGATGGGAGTCTTCCCCGCGCCGGTAGGGCGTTCTTCTCAGACGCGTTGGGAACGGTTTCTGGAGCCCTCTGCGGAACCTCAACCATCACCAGCTATATCGAGAGTGCTGCCGGAGTCAGCGCCGGAGCTCGCACCGGCCTGGCCAATCTGGCTACTGGCTCTCTCTTTCTACTGGCCATGTTCTTTGAACCTCTAATCAGAATGGTCAGCGGTGGAGTCGAAACAGCCGATGGAAGCCGCCTCTACCCGATCATCGCCCCCGCCCTCATCATCGTCGGCTTCTTCATGCTCAAGAACATCAAACAAATCCCCTGGAGCGATCCAGGTGAGGCAATCCCGGCCTTTCTGACTCTCGTCATGATGCCCCTCACGTTCAGCATCACCGATGGAATGGCCTTCGGCTTCATAGCCTACGTGGTTCTCAAAACCGTCCAGGGTAAAGTGACAGAAATCCCCCTTCTGATTATCGCCAGTTCCCTGCTCTTTCTTCTCCGCTACCTTATCCTGGCTTAGTACACGGCTCCATAAATACGGTGACGCTTGCAGATGGGGGTTGTGGACGATCTCAGCGTTGGTCGTCGCCCGAATCTGGATGCCCGCATCATAGAGATAGGCAGATTCTTCTAAGAAACAGGCTCCTGGTCCGTTAAAGCGGATAGAGAGACCATGAACACCAAGGTGACAGAGTGACCCGAGACGACAAAGCCGACTGGATCCAGTCGGCGCTAGCTCGTTACCAAGGCGCGCTCGTTCGCTATGCCACCCACATTACTGGCGATCTCGAAAAGGCCAGAGACGTGGTTCAGGACACCTTCATGAGACTGTGCAAACAAAAGCCCAGTCAAATCGAAGATCACCTTGCCCAGTGGTTGTTCACGGTCTGTCGCAACCGGGCTTTGGACATTCAGAGAAAGGAGAATCGAATGGTGCCAATCACCGAGACCCAGTCGGATGCGCAAGCCAGCTCGGAACCAGGAGCCCTGAGATTACTGGAGCGAGAGGAAGCGATGAGCCAAGTGATACAGGTGCTGCAGAAGCTTCCTCCCAACCAACAAGAAGTGATTCGGCTGAAGTTTCAGAATGACATGAGCTACCGCGAAATCAGTGGGGTCACCCAGCTTTCAGTCAGTAATGTTGGCTTCCTGATCCACACTGGACTCAAGACCATCCGTCAGAAGCTTGCCGCCCAGCCAGGTCTGGGCTCAAGGGAGATAAGGAGGATCAAATGAAGATCAATCCCAACGATTCAAAGTTAACGGCCTACGCCCTGGGTGAAATCCAGGATGAGAATGAGCGAAAAGCCATCGAGGAGCTCCTGGAGCTTTCGGAGGAGGCTCGCCAGGAAGTCGATTCCATTCGAGAAGCAGCCGCACTGCTGACCAGCGAGCTCCAGAACGAGCCAGCGCCACTGCTCTCGCAGCAACAGCATCACAAGATCGCGACAAAGAGTCAGGGGCGATCCTACGCCTTCCTGGATCTGGCCCGCTCGCGCTGGGGTCTGGTTGGAGGTCTGGCAGCCGCAGCCTGCCTGATCCTGGCAATCAACGTCTCCCTATTGAGCCCCGAGCAAGGTGCACTGGTAGAGCAGATGGCTCGACTGGAAAGCCCCGCGATTGTGACCACGAGCGGGCCAGGGCAAGGAGCGGCTTCGGCGGTGGAAGAAGACAAGCCTGTCTTCTCTCTCGAACGGACAGACAGCGAGGGCTCGGCAGGGCAGCCGAAGGAACGCAAGGGCGCTCTGGATGAACGGGCTCAGCACCGTCAGCCGGTGCAGAAGGAACAGCGGGCGCTGGTTGACACTGCGGCGAGACGAGAGCTGATTGCGAAACAATCCAAAGCCAAACTACAAGAGCTGTCCAGCACGCGTGCCAAATCGCCCACGGTAACGACGATTCCCTCCTCCTCTTCCGAGTTAGCTCATTTCTTCGCCCCGGCAGCACCAGCCGCAGGTGTCCCGGGAGGTGTTGTCGGGGGTGTCGCTGGAGGTGCTGTCCCAGGTGCTATCGGAGGAGTTCACGTGATGTCGGAGCCCCGGCTTCGAGCCTCGGCCCCAGCGCCGGACATTGCGCCAGGTGATTCCCGACAAGTCAGAGATTTCAACACGGAGGCCTACGATCAGATCGTCGACAACCCCTTCATGGAGGTAACCCAAAACCCTCTGTCTACCTTCTCCATCGATGTGGACACTGCCTCCTACTCCAATATGCGTCGCTTCCTGAAGCGCGGCGTGTTGCCACCTCGAGGCGCCGTCCGAATCGAGGAGATGGTCAACTACTTCTCCTATGACTACGCGGCTCCCTCTGGCTCGGATCCCTTCTCGGTCCAGGTAGAGATCGCTCAGGCACCCTGGGAACTGCAGCATCGGCTGGTGCGTGTCGGGATCAAGGGCAAGGAGATCAACCTGGCAAAACGACCCTCCAGCAACCTCGTCTTCCTGCTCGATGTCTCCGGATCCATGCGCCCGAAAAACAAGCTTCCACTGTTGAAGAAGGCCATGCGCCTGCTGGTGGAAAAACTGGGTGAGAACGACCGCGTCGCGATTGCAGTCTACGCTGGCGCTTCGGGGCTGGTTCTGCCCTCGACCTCCTGCGACAAGAAGGAGCAGATTCTGGCATCCCTGGATCGACTGCAGGCCGGAGGATCAACCAATGGAGCTTCGGGCATTCAGCTGGCCTACGACACCGCCGTATCCAACTTCATAGCCGGCGGCATCAACAGGGTCATCCTGGCCACTGATGGTGACTTCAATGTGGGCGTGACCAACCAGGGTGATCTCGTCCAAATGATCGAAGAAAAGGCCAAGAGTGGTGTCTTCCTGAGCGTCCTCGGTTTCGGAGTGGGTAACTACAAGGACTCTACCATCGAGAAGATCGCCGACAAGGGAAACGGGAACTACGCCTACATCGACACCCTGAACGAAGCACGTAAGGTCCTGGTGAGAGAGATGGGAGGCACCCTGATCACGATCGCCAAGGATGTGAAAATCCAGATCGAGTTCAATCCGGCCCAGGTCAAGGCCTATCGCCTCATCGGCTACGAGAACCGTATGCTGCGCGCCCAGGACTTCAACGACGACACCAAGGATGCCGGAGAGATCGGTGCCGGGCACACGGTCACCGCACTCTACGAAGTGGTACCGGTAGGAAAATCGGTGGACGTTCCCAAGGTCGACCCACTCAAGTACCAGAAGCCCAGGGAGATAACCTCGGGGAGCAACGAAATACTCACTTTGAAGCTTCGCTACAAGGAACCGTCGGGACAGACCAGTAAGCCCATGGAGTTCCCAATCCGCGACCAGGCCAGACTCTACAGCCAGGCTTCGGTGGATTTCAAGTTCGCCGCGGCAGTCGTCTCCTTTGGCATGATCCTGAGGGACTCACCCCACAAGGGCAATGCTACCCTGAATGGCGCCCTCGAGCTGGCGATCGAGGGTAAAGGAGAGGACACCCACGGCTACCGAGGGGAGTTCATTGAGTTGGTCAAAAGGGCTGGCTCTATAAAGAAATAGCCCCCTCCAACAGGCAACGGCGAACCCAAGAGAGCCGCGAGCGTCACAGGGAGCGGACAGCATGGTAGCACGAGACAATCAACATTACCCAGACACTCGGCGCTGCTGGCGACAAAGGCTATCCGCTCTCTGGCGAGGGTGTCGTAAAAGACCCGTTTCAAATCAGTACTAAGAATCCTCCCAGGCTAGCAAAGAAGAGTCGGAGTAGGCTGCGAAAATAGGGGGGATGGAGCAAGCAATTAAACGACCGGTGGTCAAGATCGATTCGAGCGGCCAATGGGGGCTCTTTCGAGGGATGAATGAGAAGGAAGGCCAGGGGAAGCGCCGGAAAAGGAAGCGGCCCGGGGCGAAACAATTCGAAGATCCCTCCCCGCGGGGGATCTTGATCGGCGATGAGAGTCTTGCAGAGTTTCTGGTGAAGATGTCGCAGACGTGGGTCTTTGTGGCTCGGGAGGTGATCCGGAGTTTGTCGTGGGAGGCCTTTGAAGCGAAGTACCGAGGGGGAGGGAGACGGCCGTACCATCCGGCAGCGCTGGTGGGATTGATTCTGTTCGGGATTCTGGAGGGCAAGGGATCGCTGCGTCAGCTGGAAACCCTGGCCCGGGTGGATACCCGTTGCTGGTGGTTCACGGGGGGGATCACGCCGGATCACTCGGTCATCGGCCGCTTTATCAATGAACACGGGGAGAGGCTGAGGGAAGAGTTCTTTGTGGAGCTGACCCAGGAAGTGTTGAAAAGGACTGGGAAGGACAAGGACAAGGGGAAGAAGGAGGGCGTGAGTTTGGCGGCCGACGGCACGGTGGTACAGGCGGCGGCCTCGCGTTACCGACGGGTGAAGAAGGAGGCGGCCGAAGCGGCCGCGGCGGAAAAGCGTCGTCGGGCAGAAGCGGATCCGAAGAACGAGCAATTGGCGCGTCAGGCCAAGCAAGCGGAGGAAGTGGCGCAAGCGGTACGCGAGCGGGTGGCGGCGCGGCAGGCGCAACGCAAGAGCACGGAGCATACGGCCGTGAGTCCGAGTGAACCGGAGGCGGTGATCCAGCCCCTGAAGAACAAAGCGAAGGCCGCCAGCTACAAGGGGGTGGTCTTGGCCAACCAGGATCGCATTATAGTGGCCCAGGCGGTGGATCCCTCCTCGGAGACGGGGGTGCTGCAAGCGCTGTTGCAGCAAGGCAAGCGGGTGGGTGGAGCGATCCAACAACTGTTGATGGATGCGGGGTTTTTCTCGGGGCAAGCGCTGGAGACGGCCCTAGAAGAAGGGGTGGAGGATGTGCTTTGTCCTGAGGGATCGAGCCCCCGAGTGGGTTGGGAGAAGAAGTCGACGAAGTGCTTGGCTAAAGCGGCCTTTCGCTACGAGGAGTGGGAAGATCGTTATCACTGTCCGGCGGGACAGAAACTGCACCCGGTCCAAAAGGGCAGCGATGGGGGCAAGCGGTATGTGCGCTACGGAGGAGCCCCCTGTGAGAGTTGCGGGTTGAGGAGCCAGTGCACCAGCAGTCGGAAAGGTCGAACGGTCAAACGCTATGAGGATGAGGAGATCAAGGATGCGGAGCGGGAAGTGATGCGCCAGCCCCGGGCTCAAGAGGCCTATCGTCAGCGCAAACAGATGGTGGAGCCCGTCTTCAGCGAACTGAAAGGGATCCAAGGATTACATCGGTTCAAGCGGAGAGGGTTGAAGAATGTCGGTCTGGAGTTTGCCCTTCATGCCAGCGCCCACAACCTCCGACGGCTGATTGCCCTGACCCCGTCCGTCCTATTTAGCGCTTTTTGGAGGCTCCTACATGCGCCGATCGGCCTTTTCCAGCGTCTGCAGCGCCTCTCCTTGTGTTTTTCGGCATAGCCGCACGACAAAGTGTCGCCCCACTTACTCCCGGTCGCCACGTGAACTTTTACGACACCCTCTGGCGCTCGCGGCTCTCTTGGGGATTGAAGTGAGCCTCGTCTGGTTCAGGTCGAAGTCAGCTTAGTCTCGCCCCCCGCTAAGAGCCCTTGCCCTATTCGAGAAAGAAACTTTGGCACCAACAGATGGCAGCGATCGCCCGAGTCCTTCGAAATTCGCTTGTTCGATATTCTGCGGTTCAGCATTTACCGGTTGCCTTCTCCAGAGCAAGAAAAAAGGCTGAATCACAAACCGTCGAACACCTACCCTGCGAACTCCGAACCGTCTTCCTTAGCCTTCGAAATTCGCCTGTTTGATATTGTGGGGTTTAACATTCATCGGTTGCCTTCTCCAGAAGCAAGGCTAACCCGCATTTCTCACACCCAGTCTGCTACGAGGCCGCAATCATCCGCCCTGACTGCGTTACGCTCCTTCGGCCTCCTCGACGTACTGCACGAGTACGACTGCGGGGGCCTCGGTCGCAAGCCTTGCCAGGGCGGCGCTTTCGGCCTCTCGCGACGACCGGGTGTGAGAAATGCGGGCTAAAGGCTGAATCACAAACCGCAGAACACCGAACATGCGAACTCCGAAGGCGGGGGCGGTGATGAAGTTCAGGTCAGATCCCCCCGTTCCAGGTTCCGCTCGGCCAAAAGTTCCAACTGACGAAGGGGACAAATGGCGGGATCCATGCCGCCTTCGCTTCAGGAATGGCTGAGTTCTGGATTCTGAATCTCTGAGAGGTGCTTGCGCGCCGTCGCCAGATCTTCTCGCGTCGAGAAAAAACGTCTTCGAATCTGACCTTCTAGCGCTTCGGTGAACACTGGGTAGCGGTCCAGAAGTCCGTCTATCACCGCTTCCAGGAAAGAGCCAGGCTCCGGCTCGGGTAGCTCCGACTGGACACGGCGAGCCTCTTCTTGAAGGGCCTTGATCTGACTGTAGCCGAGACGAAAGAACGACTGCAGGTAGTGCTTGGCCAGCCCTTCTTCCGCGACCCTCAGATTGCCCTCTGACCAGCAATCGAGGCCCAGATTGATCCCGTTGATCGCCTTCAGAATCCCCTGCTTGACCTGCGAGGGATCATCGGGAGAGATGCGATCGGCGCAAAGCAGCTTGTTGCAGACAAAGAAGAGCTCCTCCACGAGTGATTCCATCTCCGGGGGACGGGTGAATCCGGCCAGCGCCGCAATAAGCAGCATTGATCCCGACTCCAGCTCTTTGGACGCCAGCGGGAGTTCGCTGACCTCACGGATCTTCTCCCAACTCTTCAACGGAAGGGGAGCCTCAAGGGGAAGCAGGGCATAGATTTCAATCGCGTCGTAATAATCTTGGAAGCCCATGTCCTCGACCCGACGCTTGCGGCTCTGATAGGCCTGTTCTTCCATCTCGCTCCAGGTCCGAAACTGAGAGTCCTCCAACAAGAGCGCGGTGCCCTCAGCGTCCAACTGGTAGAGCCTGAGAATCAAGGCTTTCAGAAAACTGGCTTCCTCGGCATTCTCGGGGAGCTCCACCAGATAATGTTGATCAGGAGTCTCCAACAGCCCGCCTCCCTGCTCTGCTTCGGGGGCCCCATCCTCGTCGAGTCGGTGAATCTTCAGGGGATTGAGCGCCAACTCCAATAGCTCATGGTCGGTGGCGCGAAGCAGCTTCCGGGCTACCGCGTCCTCACTCTGCAAGATGGGTGACAACCGCTGGAGAAACCGGTTCAGACGAACCCTGTCCTTTGACCAGAGATCCAGATCGAGGATGCCAGTCCACTGTTCCTCGGTGAGGTGAGGAAGCAGCCTTTGAATCTCGGTTTCGTCGAGTTCCTTCAGGCTGAAGAACACCTGGGCAGGCGGCAAACGCCGAATCTTGGACCGGGTCTCGGCACTCTGGAGTAGTTCACCCAGATCGGCCCGAGCGTAGCAGATTCGATAGACCACCTCTTCCGGGCGCAAAGCTGGAACATCAGCGCGAAGATCCAGGTCTGTGGAAGTCTTCTCCTTTTCCGACGCCATGGCGTCATTATAGGGGATCTCTTTGCTTGCGGTGGGCTGCAAGATTGTGTGCCTGACGAATGGGCTCGGGGATTCGAAAACGGGGCGAACACTTGAGGACCCATCGAACACATGAATCAAGCGGCAGCCCATAGCCTACCGACACAAAGACGGGCTTCACCCCAGTTCGGGTACGCAACACCTTGCCGATGATCTCCTCGCGTTGCGTCAGATAGCTGACTTCGCCCTTCTGCATTCCAGGCTCTGAGAACCGCCCACACAGAAGCGACTTTCCCACGCCTATCGTAGGAGATTGCAGCCAGAGACCCAGATGGCAAGCGATGCCGAAGCGACGTGGATGCGCCCAACCGTGGCCGTCGACCAGAATCAGATCCGGCAGCGCGCTCAGTTGGCCGAGAGCCTTCAACAAGGGGGGGATCTCGCGAAAACTCAGTAAGCCCGGCACGTAGGGGAAGGGTGTGGCGCTTCTGGCGACAGCGGATTCGACGATGCCAAAATCCGGATAAGACAGCACCACGACAGTGGCAACAGATTCTCCCAGTTCTCGGATATATGCTACGTCGACTCCTCCAACTCGAGACACTGGCTTCGAGGGGAGATCCGTTTTCACCTCGCCCCGGAGCTGTTTTTGAAGTTCAACCGCCTGCTTCGGAGTCAGATCCCAAGGATGAGGAACCCTCACGCTTCTCCCCTCCAGCCACTGACACGCCAGAGGACATTGTAGGCCCTCGGACTCCTGCGGCGGCAGTGGTTCCAGACAGACAACTACCTGGTGTATCCTTCCTCAGACCCAACCCGGGAGTCCAATGAAAAAGGGATACCTACTCTTATTTCTGATCTTGGCCACACCGACTCCGGTATTTTCGCAATTCTTCCCCTACACCGTGGCGAAGAAAACCTTGAAGAACCAGCTGGATGTAGTTGTCATCGAAACCCCCGAATTCAAACACGTCCTCTCCTATAACACACTGGTTCTGGCAGGAGCCAGAAACGAAATAGAAACCGGGAAAACTGGGCTTGCTCATCTGTTCGAACACATTCTTTTCCGCCACCGCTGGGAGGGTGAGGCCAACGGCTACGACCGTGCCATCAACCGCATTGGGGCCTTCAATAATGGCTGGACCGACTTTGATGTCACCTATTACCATCCCTTGACCTTCACCTCCAGATTGGGACCCCATCAAGGGGAGCCAGGACTCCCGCAACTGGAAGCGGATCGGTTCCAGAACCTGGACTTCGATGAGGGGATCTTCAAGACAGAAGCTGGCGCGGTTTTCGGAGAGTATCGTCGAGGCGCATCGGACCCAGGTCTAAAGATGAGGGAGCGACTACTTGCCCTGATGTTTCCCGACCACTCCTACGGTCACACCACCATCGGATACCTCGAGGATGTCGAGGACATGCCCAATGAGTACGAGGCCGCTCTGGAGTTCTACCGGACCTACTACCGCCCCAACAACGTGGTATTGATCGTGGCAGGAGACGTTCGCTCCGAACAGATTTTCGCCTTGGCGGAGAAACTCTACGGGAGTTGGGAACCCTCACCGCTGCCATCCATCCCCGTGCGCGGACCCGCACCAGGACCCAAGAGAGAGCATGTGACCTGGCAGGCCGATGTGCCCCCTCGCATCAGGTATGCCTATCGAATGCCGGCCTTCCAACCTGATTCCGCCGAGGGAGCGGTTGGTCAGATTCTCCCCGAGTTGCTGGCGGGCGAAACTTCACCGCTCTACCAGCTGCTGCGTTACGAAAAGAAGACCGCCAGTCAGCTCGCGGTCTTCTCTGGGGGATACGAGAGCTTCGACCCGCGTCACCTGGTCCTCTCCTCGACTCTGTTCAAGGATCAATATCGGTCAAAAGGGACCGCCTATCTGGACCAGGTTATCAACGACATGGAGAACGCCTTCGGGGCGCTGAAGAACTTCTCCCAAGTTCCAGATGCTTCCAAGACTCTGGAAGAGCTGAAGGGTAAGTACCGGTACGACCTATTGGCCATGCTCGATAGTCCTTCCAACATCGCCATGCAATTTGCCTGGTACTATCGATTCCAACGCAGTCCCAAGATCTTGGATCTTCTAGCGGACGCCGTCCAGGCACTTAAACCCACTGATATCGAAGCCTTTGCCTCTCGACACTTCCTGGAAAAGAATCGCGTGATTGTGACGATGGCTCCGGCAGAGAAACAATGATCTTGACTGGAAGGAGCAAATCATTTCTGGTTTCGGTTCTGATTCCATTGCTGGGGATTGTCTTCGTGGCTGCCCAGCCACCAGCAAAGCCCGGAGGCATGACGATGGTCACCACCTCCAGCGCCTCGCCTTTGATTCAGATCAGTCTCATGATTCGGGCCGGATCAGCCCACGATCCACCGGGCAAGGAGGGATTGGCCTACCTCACTGGCCACACCCTGCTTGAAGGTGGGTTCGGTAGTCCCGTGGATCCCGTAACCAAGGAGCAGTTGGCTCTAATAACGCGCCCCTGGGGACGGGGCGCCAAACCGTCCGTCCGGGTGGCCAAAGAAGTTACGACCTTCTATATCACGGTCCCGGGGAACGTTCTGGGAGAGTATCTGAAGCGCGTCCTAGAACCCCTTTTAAGCCGCCCCCTGTTTCAGGCCCGGGAACTCGACCGGATACGGGCCGAAACAGTGGAAAACATCTCGGGGGGACAGCGATACGAAGACATCGAGGGCCTCGGATTAAAGGCCCTGGACCACTTCATCTTCGAAGGCACGTCCTACGCTCATCTATCTTCGGGGAGCGTTCAAGGTCTCGCCAACATCTCTAGAAACGATCTTCTGGCGTTCTATACGACCCACTACCGGCCCGAACACACCATACTGGCTCTCAATAAGGGAGATGCTCCCTCAAAGGCACGAGTCAGTAAGGCCACAGAGCAGATAGGCCAAGGGTTCGAGCAGGCTCAAGAACTCCGTCGCACAGCACTAAGGGGGCCCTTGAGCTTCCGGGGTAGACACGTTGTCATCGTCTCACTCCCGAATGCGGAGTCGACCGGACTTCATGCCGCATTTCCCATCTCCGTCACCCGTCACAGTCGTGACTATTGGCCCTTGTACGTCGCCAATGTATTTTTCGGAGTCCACCGTGACGGCTTTTCCCATCTTTTTCGGGAAATCCGGCAGAAGCGGGGATACAACTACGGAAACTATTCCTATATCGAACACTTCGCGTCGAGACCGAGGTATCTCTTTCCCCCGTTCAATACGCCTCGGAGCCGACAATACTTCAGCATCTGGATCCGCCCAGTCGCTCATCGTTACGCCCTCCACCTTCTCAAGGGCCTCACCTGGGAGCTGGAAAACTTCGTGCGTGAGGGACTTACCGAGGCGCAAGTGACCGCTGCCAAGAACAAGGCCAAGGTCCTTTACCTCAACCTGGCTGAGACCGGATCGCGACTGCTCAGTGTCCGCCTGGATGATGCCTTCTATGGTCAGTCGGAGTCGGGCTACCTGAGCCACTATCTGGAACGACTGGACGCGGTCACGGTTGAGCAGGTCAATTCGGCGATTCGAACGCACCTCAGTGCGGAAAACCTCAAGTACCTGGTGGTTACCAACAGCGACCAGGCAGAGAACCTGGCAAAGCAGATGTCAGCAGACCTGGCTGCGGCAGGGAAGAGCCTGGAGGAATATCAGATTCCCAACATCGAGCACCAGGGGAAAGAGGTTCACGCGATTTCCCCGGAAAAGCTCGAGATCCTGCAGAAGGATGCCGTCTGGAGATCCCACCGACTGGGTGTCCCCAGGAACCAGATTCGCATCGTCCCCGTCGATCGGATCTTCGAAACCGGGGAATTCGTTGCACCTTGAGTCAAATTCCGAGACAAGAAGATACAAACAGAATCCCAGGTTCCAAGCACCAAAGGGTAAATCTGGGATTGTAACCGTATAAGCATATTTTAATCAGTCAGTTAAGTGGATTTCTATTCGTCGATGTTAGGTGCTTCTTCAGGGAAGTGTTGTTAACTTTCTCCCGGAGTTCCGCAACTCATGATCCTGCCTGGATTTCCGAGTCGGATTCTGCCATCAAACATGTATGAAACGCAGCAGAAGACGATCTCGCTGCTGTCCAAACCCCGATTGCTCCTTGAGAGGACAGTCCGGCAAAGACAACATCATGCGACACTCTTTCTACATCACCACGCAGGGCAGACGACGACGCTACCGCTGCAAGAAATGCGGTCGAACCTTCTCCTCCACTTATGGCACACCTTATTATCGACTACACAAACCCAGGTCTTTGTTCGATGAAGTCGTCCGCATGGGTGTCCACGGTCTTGCGATTTCGACTGTGGCCAGGATCAAAGGGATGGCTTGGGGCACCGTCGTCCGGTGGCTTGAATCGGCGGCCACATATGCTGCCCGGTTCAACGATCGGATGCTGAAAGGCTTCCTCATCCGCGAGCTTCAAGCCGACGAGATCAGGACGTTTATCGGAGCGAAGAAGCGAGTGAGCTGGGTGCTGACCACTTTGGAAGTATGGTCCAGACTCTGGATCTCCTTCGAGATCGGACGACGGAACTTCCGGAACACCAAGAGAGTGATGCGCCAGGCCCTGCAGCGAGGCCGTATTGAACACCGCTTCCTGTTCACCACCGACGGTTTCGAGATGTACGAGTGGGCGGCGAAAAGACGGCTCTTGGGAGTCTGTATCTACGGCCAAGTTATTAAGAAGCGCCGCGAGAATCGGGTGGTGCGGGTCGATCGTAGACTGCTTCTCGGAACACACGCGGAACTGGAGAAAGCACTGTTTCATTCCGAGGATTCCAGCACTCTCAACACGAGTTTCATCGAGCGCCACAATCTGACCATCCGCCAGGGCTGTTCCTATCTTGGCCGTCGCACCCCTTGCCACGCCCGACGGACGGAATCCTTGCAAGGTCAGGTGGCTCTGCTCATGGCGTATTACAACTTCCTGCGACCACATAGCGCTTTGAAGTTCGGCAAGACGATAAGGACTCCAGCCATGCAAGCTGGACTGGCTAACAAGAGGCTCTCCTTCCGGGAAGTATTCACAAGCCAGGCCGCGTTCTTGTTATTCTTCCTGATGGTGATGGTCGCACGGTACCCTAGATTGGATCTCAGGTCTGTCCAGTTTGGGCACTGGAGGGGGAATGGCTCAACAACACTTGCCTGAAGAAGCACCCCAATTCAATCGTCTGGCAGCCGCGCATGACAACTTCCGGTGGTTTGTGGTCCTCTCAGAACCCAAGCCGGAGGACCATTGGACCGGGTACACGGGGTTTGTCCATCAGGCTGCCTACGACGATTACCTCAAGGATCATCCGGCGCCTGAGGATTGCGAATACTATGTCTGCGGACCCCCGATGATGAACAAGGCAGTACTCAAGATGCTCGATGATCTAGGTGTCGATCGGGACGACATCATGCTGGATGATTTCGGAGGATGACTGCCATGGATCCGCTCCCAGTCTCGAGATCCGCCGGTCATGTTCTAGTCTGGACCATTCTGGTGATCGTTTGCCTCGGGGTGAGTGGAGAAGTCGACAGCTCGCTGATCCATTTCACAGGCCGCACCATGGGTACTACTTATTCGGTTAAGGTTGTTCAACTGCCCGAAAATGTAAACCGCCGGCGGCTGGCCGCAGAGATTGAACGGGTCCTCGACACGGTCAATCGGAGGATGTCGACCTATCTTCCCGACTCCGAGATCATGCGCTTCAACTCAGCTGCGGCAACGGACTGGATCGGAATCTCGCCGCCTCTGTTGGAAGTGCTTGAAGAAGCCTTGCACTGGAGTGTCAAGACCGGCGGGGCCTTTGACGTCACGGCCGGTCCCCTGGTGAATCTGTGGGGATTTGGACCGCGGCCGAGTTTTCTTCAGGTCCCCGCCGATCCTTTGATTGAGCGGGCGCTCCAACGAGTCGGATATGAGTTGCTCGAGATTCGATCGGCACCCCCGTCTGTTCGAAAAGAGAGAGCGGATGTTTTTGTCGATCTGTCCGCAATTGGCAAGGGTTACGCTGTGGATCGAGTCTTCAGGACACTCATAGGAGCGGGCGTGAACAGTTGCCTGGTCGAAATCGGCGGAGAATTGAGAGGCCTCGGGCAAAATGCTCGTGGCCAGCCCTGGACCGTAGCCATCGAACGACCAATCCCGGGAGGCGGAGCGTCTCGCCGCCGGATCGGGCTTTCCGAAGGGGCGGTGGCCACCTCGGGCGATTACCGCCATTTTTTCGAGAAGGGCGGCCGGAGGTACGCACACATTCTTGATCCGCGCACTGGCCGGCCCGTGCAACATAGTCTGGCCTCGGTTACTGTAGTAGATTCCACTGCCATGAGGGCGGATGCTCTCGCAACAGCTCTGATTGTCCTGGGTTCAGAACGGGGTTATGAGTTTGCGATGCGCGAGGGCATCGCGGCGTTTTTTTTCGTTCGGAACGGGGATGACGCCCTGGAGCGTGTTACACCGCGGTTTGAGTCCCTTCTGTTAGTAGAGGAATGACCCGATCATGACGGAACTTGTACTGAGTTTCATTTTGATTATTCTGGCGTTTACCAGCATGGCGCTAGGACTCCTTTGCGGTCGGAAGGGAATCTGTGTTTCCTGCGGGGCGCTAAACGAATCCCTGGCTAGCGGACACGAAGCTTGTCCCGGGGGAGGCTGTCGAACCACCTCGCTGAAGCGGCGTTGTTGCACTATTCCAGTCACCTCGCGGATCTCGGGCTTTGTTAAGTGGCCGTTACTGAATTCGCACTGATTCAGGCATGCCCCGACTTGTCATCCGATTCAGCACCTCACACTTGATGATGGCCTCGGTCCGTTGATTGTCGAATCGTCGGGCCGACAGTTTGGATCCGAACATGGCCTTGATCCTCGACACCGCGTTCTCTGCAAGGCTTTGCCGGGTGCAGCCACTTGAGGCACGCCATTCATAGCGACCGAGGTCCCCGATCTGTCGTAACGTTGCGTCACGCATTGCACACCAGTCAGGCGGAGCCACATCTTCACTCAGCCTTGCATTGCGTCGCGGAGGAATTGTGGCGACAGCCTCCCGGTCCAGTATCGACTGGTAGCAGGCTCTCGTGTCATAGGCCCGTCTCCGGAGACTTGACCGATCCGACCGGGAATCTGGGAGAGCAATGTAGGTAACATACTGCTGTCATGAACCCGGCTCGGTGTCACCTCCACCGCCACGATTTCTTTCGTCGTCTCGTCGACACCCAGGTGCAGCTTGCGCCAGGCTCTTCGCCGACCACGCCGATGCTTTCGTACGTGCCACTCACCGGCACCGTACACTTTCAGGCCTGTGGCATCCACGACGACGTGTCGAGGTCTAACACCTGGACCGACCGACAACGACGGCACTACAGAGCCTTGTCGTCTGCTCAACGTGCTGTAGTCCGGGACCGGAAGATCGAGTCTCAGTAACTCCAGGAGCGAAGAAACGAAGCCCTGTGTGGATCGAAGGCTGAGATGGAACACCGACTTCAACACCAGCGCACACTGGATGGCGGTGTCGGAATAAACCCTCGGAGCACCTCGACCGCTCGGCAGGTCAGTGTTCTGCCAGCCCACGACTGCTTCTTCGTCGAACCAAAAGGTCAGCCGACCCCGGGCGATCAGCGCTTGATTGTAGGCTGGCCAGTTCTGAACTCGATACCGGAAGGTGCATTCATTCGGCGTCATTCCTCATGCTGGCACCCTGGCCGATCGGAGACAAGCCGTCGCCCCGAACCAAATTATGCAACAACGCCTACAGACGCTCTTCCCACCAGCGGCTAGTTTAGGAAGCATCGGTCACATTGGAAATCGTCTCCAGTGATCTTCCAACTCGTCCCTTCCAGTCCTGCAATTGCAACGAGCTTTTTCTAACACTTTCTAACAAGATGAGCCAAAATGAGCGAACTGAGAGAAAATGAGATAAAGAACTGGGATTGGGCTAAGTGCCTATTTCCCAAACTGATAAGTACTGAGATGAAGTGAGATGAAATGAGGTAAAAACCCCTAATTTTGGTTCCAAGCACCAAGGACCAAATCCAGGTTCTGACTTTCACAAGGTATTCATAATCCACAATGCGTAGGCCAACCTCTGTAGGGAAGCCATTCCCGGAGCCGTTCTTGCTTGGGGCAGTACTGACCTGGGACTCAGGGCGGCGAAGATCTCGCTTGGCGTCGGTCTGTGGGGAGCAACCGAATGAAGCCAGCGGAGTCTCTCAAAAGTGGGAGCCTACTCGAAGTGAGTCCAAAGTCGCAGCACCTTCACGGTGCCGCTTTCCTCAAGGACCTGGTACACGAGTCGGTGCTGAATATTGATCCGGCGCGAGTACGCTCCCGACAGATCTCCAATCAACTTTTCGAAAGGGGGAGGTCTCCGATATGGATCCTCTCGGAGAAGTTCCAGGAGTCGTTCAGCCTTGGGCTTCAGTCCCGCCGCTGCCAGCTTCTTGGCGTCCCGCCGTGCTTGGCGAGTAAAGACAACCTTCCATTTTACCAACCGGGGTCCTTGGAACACTCCTCCAATGGGGTCTCAAGGCCCTGGCGGATCGACTCACGCATACCAGGAACCGAAAGAAGGAAGAGCGTCTCCTGGATGGCACGCCAGTCCTCTGCGGACACCAGAACCGCATTCCCCCGCTTGGACGTGATCTCAATCGGCTCGTGCCCTTGCGTTACCTCGTCCAAGAGCTGATAAAGACGAGATCTTGCCTGGGTCGCATTCAGTGTCGTCATCGTACGTGATAGCGTACGCTAACGCCGACTGGGTTGTCAAGCGACAGTTCTTCCGCATCTGGATCTGCCCAGTCGTTCTGGTCCCACCGGAGAGTTGAGAATTTCGTGCGTGAAGGACTTACCAAGGCGCAAGTGTCACTGAATCCTTCCGACATGTGTCCGTCGGTGATCCATTCGTGCCCGACCTCGAACGCGTGGCAGCATCCCTCCGGCTTCCACTCGCCCTCGGTGTAGGCGTCGGCGAGATCCTGGTTGAATGTTTTCTTCACTACTGTGATCCGGACCTTGTTTCTGCTGAGCATTCTTCCAACCTCCTACATACGCTTAGGGCTCGCGCAGATTCCAGAAGGTACCGGTGATTCCAGTGACTCCCTGAGAGTTCTGGGCGTAGCAGGCCGTAAAGATTCGACCAGGTTCAATCTCAATGGACGAACTATAGCCCTGGTTTCCGTTAGGCGCCTTCCGTAGTAGCCAGGACGTCTGCCCCCAGGTCTGACCCCCATCGTCGCTGAGCCGTGCGAGGAGACCATAGGGCTTATAACGACGGCCGAACGTCAGGAGGACACGTCCGTCAGAAAGCTTGAGAAGTCTGGGGCAGGCACCCGAGAGGATGTTGGTTTCAGTCGGCTGGCTCCAGCTCTTTCCGCCGTCGTGGGACTCGTTCCTCCAGAATAGTCCGCTGCGCCCATCCACACACTTCTCGACCCGATGCAGGGCCAGGAGCTTGTCCTTCTCCAATTCCAGAAGGGCGGGCTCGCCATACTCTCGGGTGTCGTTGCTTCCCTTGGCCATGAGCGTCATCGATGACCATGTTTGCCCCAGGTCGCTAGATCGATGGAGCAGAGCCGATGTAACGGAGTCGCTTCCCACCCGGCCGTAACTGGGGGCGAGCAGAGTCCCGGATTGGAGCCGAATGGGGGGTGAGCTTGGCTGCTTGCCGGGCGCAAAGAGGACCGCGTGATGGAGCGGCCAGGTCAGACCATGGTTGTCACTCCAGCACCAGAATCCGCCAACGTTGGCGAAAGGATATTCGGCGGCGTGCTCATGTCCTAGCCCTGCCCTTTGGCCTTCTCCAACGGGAACGACCGCGTGCATGGCCAGCACTCCTCCAACCCGACCTTGACCCAGATAGATGGGGGCAAACTCCTGTCCGCCTCCGGCAGCAAACTGGCCCGCGTTCTGGGCGTCCCAGGTCTCTCCCAGGTTGTAGGAACGCATGACGGTGATCACCGAACGTGGGTGCGTGTGGCGGACTCGTTCCTGACGGGGCGCTTGGCGAAAAGCGATCAGCAACTCATCCCCGTCCAACCGCGCGACGTGTGGGAAGGCGGTATAACTGGCAGGGTCGAAAAGGATGTCGGTCTGTCGGACACCAGGCGGAGTCTGGACCGGACCCAGGATCAGTCGTTTTTCCTCTTCACTAGCACTAGCGAAAAAAGCCGTCTCGGCGCGCGAAAGGCCCGCGATGGCAGCTGCAGCCACAGGAAACACCATTGACCGTTTCAGAAACTGACGGCGTGTGGCCGGTTGCCGTGGCATGGTGAATTCCTCCTACAGCTGGTCAGTTCCGCAGCCGTGGTCGGCTATACGGATGGTACCCGATTCCCGGCCCGAAGGGTGAGTAGGGGACTCAGACAGGTACCCGAACGGAAGCCTTCCTCAAGCTGCACCAATGGCTCAGCTTCATCGCTCCACTGCAGGACGACCAGATCGGCGCAGGCTCCGGGGGCTAGTGTGCCCACTTCCCCCGTCAGACCGAGTATCTGTGCGGGACGCAGCGTAGACCTATTGAGGGCTTCATTCTGCGGCATCCCAATCGCGATCAACCTGGAAATGGTTCTCGGCATATCGTGGGGAGGGCTCCAGCCCAGGTGTTTGTTGAACACATCGGTGGAGACGGTGTCGGGCAGGAAACCGTCTGCAATCGCCACGGCAGCCACACCCATGTCACTGTCACCTTTCCCGTGACCGACGTCGAAGATGACACCGCGTTCCTGGGCCCTCCAGACCTCATCTACGACATGGCCGTCGGAAACAATGCTCTCAGCATCGTCATGGAAGCAGTAGGTGAAGACATCGCCGGGTCGCAATATCTCCAACTGCTCAGCCAGGAGCCAGTCGGACGGCTCCCGGCGAACCCCGTAAAGGATGGGGCGATTGGTGCGCTCGGCTGCAGCCAGGGTCCGACGCATGACTTCCCTGGGATCGTTGTCACCGCAGGCCCTGGCCGTCAGGTTGGCAGCGACGCCCCAGATGAGATCCCCGCCTTCTTCGATGGCAGCAACGCAGGCGTCGACATCAACCTCGTCCAAGACCTCAAAGCAACCACGGTTCTCGTGCTCCCCCTTTACTGCTGGACTAATGGCCAGGCGTATACGAGTCTGTGAATTCTCGATGATTCGGGTACGGTATTCGGGCCACGTCCACGCTCCGGCGTCGCCCTGGGACATCGCGGTCGTCGTACCACGTGCCAGCATGGCTCCATCGGGACCAATGCCAAAGCGCCACTCGAGTGGCGCGGGATGTGTATGAAGATCTACCAGGCCGGGCAGCAGGATACCGTCTGGAAAATCGAGGACCTCCTGCGCTCCTCCCTGGACATCGGCACCTGAGGCCGCGATGGTTTCACCGCGAACCGCCACCGAACCAGGCCCGTCAAGCCCTGTCTCGGCGCAGAAGACTCGCCCCGCCTTCAGGATCAGATCGAATGGCTGCTGATTCATACTTCTCCCTCCCGTTCCCCCCAACGCTAGACCATGACAAGCGCGATCCCAATGCCAGATGACCGTAAGGCGTACTTTGGCAAGATCTGGCTGCACTTACAAGTCGACACTGGTAGTGTGAGCGGAAGAACAAGGGCTACGCCATCGGCGGGTCGTAGCAGTGGCTCCAGTCGAGAAAGAAACTTTGGAGTTCATAAAAGCCTGAAGCGCGAGCGAGGGGTTGCGGGTCTGCAAGATCTTGCTGTTGTCCGGCTCTCTCCTCGGAACTGGGGCTCATCTTACTGACAATTCACGTCGTTCACCGCTCTGCCAGACCTGGCTCCGTAATACTGGCAGTCTACCCATTCACGGCAGCGGCTGTTTTCGGTACTGCTCACTGCTCACTGCTCACTGCATCACAGCCCACTATTCAAGCTTCAGCTCAGAGCTTCTTGAATACCTGGGCAACTTCCTTTGCGGCGGCATGGTTGCCGGCCGGATTCCAGTGAGGGTCCAACCGGTAGTACAGCACTTCTGTCTTTCCCAGCTCTCGAAACAAGGGCGTGAGGTCCATGCAGGGGATTTCGTGGAACTGAGCTCGCTCCAGGATCTGCCGGTAGCCCTCCTCTTCGTTTTTCAGGTAGTCAATGCTGTCAGGGAAAAGCCTCTCATATTCGCTCTTGTAAGTGGACTCCTTCGTGGGAAAAAGGAAGATGGCCAGCTGGACGCCGTTCTGGGCAGAGATCTCAACGATGCGATCGACGGAGGTTTGGACCCAGTTCATGGCTTGAGCGTTTTCCAGATAGTTCCGAGACGCCCCCCGGTACCTGAATAGGGTGAGCCCGTTGGAGGCTTCTTTCTGGTCAGTGTCCAAACGCCGCCCATACTGATCTGAGGCTGGCCTCTCTCCAGTTGTGATCCAACGGAAGAGACTATAGGTAAGGGTCTTCTTGTATTGTGGATAGCTCTTGTACCGCGACCAACCCTTATAGTACTGCTCGCCTGAGCCGGGCTTTCCCGGCTCCAGAGGACTGCGATTCCTCAGGTCGTTGGGAAACACACCCAGGGCCGCAATCTTGGGTTTGTAGTGGGCGACGAAGTGCTCGAAAAGCACCCGGTAGCGGAGGAAATCGTAGCTGCCTACTCCTAGATTGATAACCGGCTCACCCACTTCAGCTTCGATCCTGGACACCAGGGTCTCCTCCTGTTTCACCCAGGCGCCCCAGACAAACGAGTCTCCAATGAAGAAGATCTGGGCTCTAGAGTAGTCGCGGCCCAGATTGCGAAAGCCCTGATCGTCCGTGCTGTAGGTGGCCCTGACCTCATCTCGAGGGGCGGAGACGGTCAGGTCCCTCAGATTGGGGGTCACTTTGTAGAGGAGGAGGTCGTCCGGCTGGTAGTACTCGTAGTAAAGCTTATGCGAGGCAAGCCAGCTTCCGGGAATCAGAACGCCGGTAACGCACAGCAGCACTTCGACCGATGCCAGGACGACGAGGCTGACCAGCAACCTGCTTCGTTTTCTCATCTTCATGTACCACCCCTTCCGGGTTGACCGCAGCTTCTGTTTTCATTGGACTCTCCTTCGTAGATCAAGAGCGCGCCCAGCATCAGGGCACTTCTGGCAGGGCAAGATCTCGGTTTTCTCCGGTGTCCCTGTAATGGGACAGGCTCGCCGCCAGGCGCATTAGTTCCTGGCGGATTGCAGGCTGGGTGATGGTACGAGTCGAGCCCTCCAATCGTGCCAGGATCTGGCCGCAGGCATCATCGTCGAAGGGCCTCTTCCCTCCAACGTACACGTAGACCGGGTTGGTGTGGCTTTCGGTCCCTTCGTTACCATGAGCCCGGACCGCGATCCAGCCGCTCTCTTCCACTTTCAGCCTTTCGAAAATCTCCCACCGGGAGCGTCCGTCCGGATCGAACTGTCGTGAGAGGACACGGCCGTTCCAGATGAGATCAACCGATCGTACCGGGTATATCGGACTGAGCACTCGGACCGAGACATCAAGCTCGGCCTTCTGTTCCCGGTCGAAAACGATCTTCTCGCCGGGACGCCTACCATTCACTTCCAAGAAAACCATGGGACCACTGGTAGCGAAGCTTCGTCCCTCGACCAGGGCCTCCATGAACTCTCGCACTGTCGGTTCCTCTTCCGAGTAGACGTAGGTCAGATTTCCGCCCAGTTCCCTCGAATAGGGAAAGTCAGAAGCTCCCACGATCGCCCAGCGGTAGCCGAGGTTCAGAAAATCGTACCAGCCGTCCAAACCCAGACCTCGGTAACCTCCGAGTTGTAAGAGCTCCAGAAAGTCCGTCTTGCCGGTCAGTCCCAGGGCATCGGCCTCCATTCTGTAGTAGCCGCCGTGATTCAAACCGATGAAGCCGGAGAGCTCATGGGCCTGGTCCGCTATGACTGCAAGGGACGGCCCTTTGTTTACATCCCCGGTTCGTCCCGACGCTGGTACATAATCCTTTGTTAAGGCCACGGTTACGTGCCCTAGAGAACCTACTCGGTACTCCTGGCCGGAGGAGAGATGGTAGGGACCCTTCCGTCGAGTCGACCCGTCCCCTAGTCCCAGAGCCTGTCCCCAGGATTCAAACTCATGTCCCAGGGCGTAACCCGTGGTGTTCATTGAAAGACTGAAGGCATAGCGAATGTCTCGAGCGGAGGTCAATGTCAGCAGAGTCCCATCATTGCTTCCTGTTCTCTCAAAGTGGAGATGGGTATCGCCGGAGTACCATCCTTCTTTCGCCATGTCGATCCAGCGGGAAAGCGCGATCGTAGCTTCGGTGACTTCGTTCTTCTCGAGATGGAACACCCGTTCTGCCGGGTCGTATTCATAGCCTCGACCGACTGTTACCGTACAGATCCCAGGCGGAACCCTTACCGAGAAGGTGCCATCGGTATAAAAGTAGTAGTCCAGCTCTCGGAAGCGGCTCGGTCCCTGGAGTTCGTTTCCAGCTTTCCTCAGGGAGTACTCCTGGTAGGGATCGTCTTCAGGCTCCTGTGCTCCCCCATTCACGCTGGCGGTCGCGCTTATCTTTTCACCGCTGTCACGATCAACAACCGTGATACGGACGGTTGCAGCATCGGGGCCTGGATCCACCTTCGGCGGCGGGATCTCGTAGCCTTCGCTTATCTCTGCTTTTCGCCGGATCTGAACCGAGTAGACGAAAGAAAACGCCAGCAACCCCAGACAGGTCAGTCGCAGGATCCAGATCCCTGAAACCAGCCGTGGAGCGGACTTCGGCTTCATGGGGAATCCCCAGGCAGAGCCAGGCCCCGAGCGTCCCGAGTGTCCCGGTAGCGTTGCAGACTCTCTTTCAGATCCCTCAACCTCTCTTGCATCTCCTGGTTGGGGGTGAGTCGAATCGAGCCCTCCAGCCGCGCCAAGATCTGACCGCAGGCGTCATCATCAAAGGGCAGCTGCCCCTTCAAGGAAACGTAAACCGGGTTGGTGTGAGCATCCGCCCCGGTGTCCTCGTAGGCCCGGACAGCCAACCAACCACCGCGGTCGACCTTGAGCCTCTCCGAGACTTGCCATCGAGAGCGGCCGACTGGGTCAAAGCGGCGTGAAACTACCCGTCCGTTCCAGACAACGTCGACATGTCTGACCGGATAGAGTGGACTCAGCACGCGTGCTTCCACCTCCAGGGTAATAGCTTGGTTTTCTGAGGCGATCAATTCCCCTGGCCCTTTGCCGTTCACCTCCAGAAAGACCATGGGTCCACTAGTCGCGAAGCTGTGCCCGCTGGTTACACCCTCCAGGAACTCCCTGACGGTTGGTTCGTTGTCAGACCGAACATAGGTTACACAGTCTGCCAGTTCTCGAGTATAGGGAAAGTCCGACGCTCCGACGATAGGCCAGCGGTAACCCAGATTCAGGTGGTCATACCACCCATCCAATCTGAGACCCCGGTACCCTCCGAATTGCAACAACTCCAAGAAGTCCATCTTGCCGGTCAAGCCCAAGGCATCTGCTTCTCTGCGGAAGTAGCCTCCATGGTTGAGACCGATGAACCCGGACAGTTCGTGAGTCTGATCGGCGATGACGCCGAGGGAAGGCGACTCGTTGACGTTTTCTGAGGGTCCCGAGGCAGCAACATATTCGTCAGCCAGCACCGTTACATGACCCAGGTAGCGGGCTCGGTACTCCTGGCCCGAACTCAGATGGTAGACACCCTTTTGTCGAGTCGACCTCTCCCCGAGACCGTGGGCCTGCCCCCAGGATTCGAAATCCCGACCCAGGCCGTAGCCCGTGGTGTTCATCGAGAGGCTGAAGGCGTACCGGACGTCGCGTGCCGACGTCAATGTCAACAACTCATCGTCGTTATCGCCGTCTCGCTCAAAGTGGATGTGGGTGTCTCCGGAGTACCAGCCTTCCTTGGCCATATCGATCCAGCGTTTGAGGCGGACCGTCGCCTTTACGGTTTCACCCTGCTCCAGGTGAAAGATCTGCAGCGCCGGTGTGTACTCGTAACCCTTTCGAATTTCCACCGTGGAGGTCCCGGGAGGAACCTTTACCGAAAAGGATCCGTCGGAGAAAAAGTAGTAGTTGAGTTGGCGAAACCGTATCGGTCCCTTGTGCCGGTTACCGGATTCTCGGAGGGAGTAGGGTCGATAGGGATCGTGCTCGGGCTCCTGAGCTCCACCGTTGACACTGACAGTTGCACTCAAGGGTTCTCCGCTGTCCTCATCTAGAATCGTCAGGTCAAGGGTTGCTGCATCAGTTCCCGGATCCACTAGCGGAGGAGCAAGCGGACGACTCTCCTCCACCATACGGTGACGGTCGAGCTGGAGGGAATGGGCAAACGAAAAGGCAAGGAGCAACAGGAAAGTCAGCCTCAGGCCCTTGCCTCGGATCGTAGACCGGCAGCTCACGCGAAGCTCGCCTCGACCGCCGCCGAAGAAAGAGCAGCTCCGATTCCGGAGCCGTCCTTGACCAGCTTCAACTCCACCCGAGCGGCGCGTTTGCCGAGCAATTCTGCCAGAAGCGCTTTCATTGTCTCCGGGTAGCCCGGCGCATGCTCGAAGAGTGACCCATCGATGGTGATGACATGCTCCCTTTCCAAAGGCGAGTCCACGTATTCCAACAGCGCAACGACAACCAGCGAGCTGATCTGAGCCGAGCGCGTCATCACAATCGCTGCAATCGATCTTGCCAGCCGACGGGCTTCAAGGTCCGAGCTCTGAATCCCCAGGCGGTCGAGAAAGGCTCCTGTTACGGGGAAGTCGTCTCGATCCGCCAACAGATGCGACAGGTCGTCGCTCACAATAGCGTCTGGAACCTGCAATGATAATGCCTCGAAATGGGGAAGCATCAGGCGACGCATCAACTCCCCCAGGTATCGACCTGAAACCATCTTTTCCAGCAGCTGCTCCCCTGGATTCTGCGAGTCGGAATCCAACTCCAGATCTACCAACGTCTGGATTCTCGGCTTCAGCGAACCGAAATCGAAATTACCACACTCAAAGTTGAATGCCATGTCCCCGAGCCAAGCCGCGAAGTTGGTCCCTGTTCCCAGAATCCCACCTGCCAGCGTGTCGCGATCCTCAAAGTAGCCGAGAACCAGTGTTCCTACGGTATCGTTGAGAAGAACATTGACCTTGAGATGCCCGAGTCCAATTCTCTCAAGCGACGATTCCAGCGCCTCTACTGGGTCGGCACCTACGAGATCCGGAACATCCCAGGTCTTGGTCCACTTCATCAGCAGACCACTGGAAACTCCCGTCATCCTGGTTGGAAAAGCAAAGGTGAAGCCAACCCGAATATCTCTGCCGGCCACACCCTCGTTCTCCAGGAAACCCTTGATCTGACCCGCCACGAAGCCGAACAGGGCTTTCGATGTGGCGGCCCTAGCTCCGTTTGCCTGCTTGAGTTCAGTGGGGATGCGAAACACAGCAATCGAGGGGTCTCTCTCAACTCTCTGCCGCCCATCGATCGACAGCAGAACGGCCCGAAAGTTGGTGCCACTCAAATCGAGGCCAAGGTAGGAGCCCGGCTTGAAGGCGGCCGTCTTGGGGATGAAGGCTTCGATCATGGCCAGTGAGGATGGACTCTGATTGCGAAGACCTCTTCTCATCTGAGCCTGGAATTCCTGGACGAAGTCCTGGGCCAACTCGCGGCTGGACAGGTCCCACTGGGGTTGAAGTGTCGCTATTTGAGCCGAGAGTCGAAAGCTAGCCATGCGTTGATCGTGAGGGACCATGATATCTCCCTCGATTGCTAAGACCAAGTCAGCGCCAGGACCCACTGTTCTCTCCCTTGCCCACCAAACGTGTTGCGTCTTTTTTGAACTGAACTTGATTTGCGGACGTAGCTTTGGCCTCCAGGCCGAAGTTTTATTCTTCCGAGCCTTTGGCTCGGACGGCGGCCTGGAGCCCACCGCTACGCCGGACCAGGCAGGTCGATGAAGCGGACCTTACAAGAACCCTAATCTTCAGGAAGAGGTGGGACGCTCGCGACTACGCTTTGGCTCTACCTTGTCGATCCAGGACACCTGTCGGGAGGACTTCGAGGCCAGTAGGATGCCTCCTACCAAACCGCCGATCAGGCTGATCACCAGGAGCGCTGACGTCCAATCAATCTGCATCATCATGAGCTTCCACCTTCCTTTTCTGCACTATCTGATGCATTCCGGAAGGATTGGGTTCGGATTCGATCTCCAGAGTCACTGTATCGACGAATTTTGTGTCAAGCGATAGCCAAAGTTCTCGACTCCAAACCGCCACGGTGGAGTCGTTTTCGTGCCCTGCTCTGGACTTCAGCGATCCTCTCCATACTTGCCGCACCCGGGTATTCGTGCTACATTCCGCAGCGCATCGGAGGTGGTGAAGATGAACCAGCCTGCCCCTAAGGAACCTTCCCAATTCAAGCCTTTTGTCCCGGCCCACAGTGAGCTTCCCGAATTCACGATAAAAGCGGTCGTCCTAGGCGTGATCATGGCGATCTTGTTGGGAGCCGCAAATGCCTATCTGGGCATGAAGGCCGGGCTCACCGTGGCCGCCACCTTTCCAGCGGCCGTGGTCGCGATGGCCGCGCTGCGGACCTTCCGGGGATCGATACTCGAAGAAAATGTTGCCCGAACCACTGCATCCGTCGGCGAGGCGCTAGTGGCCGGGGCGATCTTTACGATACCGGCATTCGTGATCAGCGGCGTCTGGGACGAACTGCGTTACTGGGAATCTACACTGATCATGCTCACCGGAGGCGTCCTGGGAGTCCTCTTCATCATCGTGCTCAGACGAACGATGGTCGAAGAAGCTCACCTTCCCTTCCCTGAGAGCGTCGCGGCAGCCGAACTGGTCAAGGCTGGCCAAGGCGGCCAGACTGGCGCCGGCTACGTCTTCTCCGCCATGGGTATTGCCGGCTTGTGGGAACTGCTGAAGAACAGTAACGGGATACAAGTCCTCGCCGACTATACCCGAACCTTTATCACCCTGGGGAGCTCTCGCATCGAGATTCTGGGGAAGAAGTTGACCTACGCTGGAGGGCTGCTGCTGGAGTCCCCGGCTGCCTCTCCGGCATTGGTCGGTGTCGGATTCATCGTCGGGCCTTCCATCTCGACCATCGTTTTTGCGGGAGCTCTCCTGGGATGGCTGTTACTGGTGCCTCTGAGCGTCTTCTTGAACCCGGACCTATCCACCGGAATCACGGGGGACGATTCCTGGATTGGGCTGAGCGAGGAGGTCTGGTTGAAACAAGTCAGGCCGCTAGCGGTGGGCACCATGATCGTGGCCTCCTTTCACACCCTCTTCAAGCTTAGAACCTCCCTCTTCCGTGGGATTCGTCAAGCCGTCCAGGATCTGCGGGCCACCAAGGAAGGCAGTGGCGAGGGTGACCGACTCAACATCGACCTGGACTTTCGATGGATCGGCGCTGCGATTGCCTGCCTCTCTATACCCCTGTTCTTCCTTTATCTTCATTTCAGCGGCTCCGGTCTGGGATCGGTGCTCCTCACCGTGGTCATGATCGTCCTAGGCTTCCTGTTTGCCGCAGTGGCGGGATACCTGGTGGGTCTGTTGGGAAGTTCCAACAACCCCATCAGTGGACTCACGCTGAGCACGCTACTTATCTCGGCGATCTTGATGGTCATGATCGGAGTCACTGGAGAAGCCGGCATCCTGGGAGTCCTAGGAGTGGCAGGGGTGGTCTGCTGCGCCGCCGGAATCGCCGGAGACATGATCCAGGACCTCAAGGTAGGCCACATCCTGGGAGGCACTCCCTGGAAGATGGAAGTGGCAGAGATGATTGGGGTCATTATTGCCGCCTTCGTGCTCGTCTGGCCACTGATCGCGATGGATCGGGTCTACGGCATCGGTAGCCCCGAGCTACCCGCGCCCCAGGCGGGCTTGATGGCTTTGATGGCCAGAGGCATCGTCGGAGGCGAGATGGCCTGGCCCTTGGTGATCGCCGGCATCTTCTTCGCTGTTGCCCTGATCCTGATCAAGGCCCCGTCCCCGATGCTAATCGCAGTGGGTATGTACCTTCCTTTTCATTCCACGGCAGCCATCTTCGTTGGTGGGATCTTTCGCTGGATTCTGGACAGGAAGCTGGCCGAGAACGACGTCCCCTCGGAGGGCCGGGCTCGGGCAGTCAACTCAGGCGTGCTTCTCTCTTCCGGTTTTATCGCCGGTGAGGCGCTGATGGCGGTTCTGCTGGCTTTCCTGGTTCTGGGTTCCGATCTCTTCGGCTGGGGTGATGTGCTTCCCAGCATCTCAGAGAACCCCTGGTTGGGAATGCTGATCTTCTTGTTACTGCTGTACCTCCTGGTGAAAGTCCCCTTGGGCGCCTCCCAGAAGGAAGGTGGTCCCAGCATGAAGCTCGAATCATGAATCAGGACTCTGCTCTCAACTACCAGCCCCGACGGCTTCTCGAGTGGCGGGAGGATCGCGCAGGACAAGCGGTGCTCTTGCGACCCAAGTTGGGCAGATCTCGTTTGGCCAGATGGTGCTCTAAACACCTCCAGAACCCCTACTATCGAATTCGCCTTGATGACATTGGGACTCTGGTTTGGAAATCGTGCAACGGCAGCACAACGCTATCGTCGATACTTCAGTCCATGCGGGAGCATTTCGGGCCCGGGGTAGAGCCTGCTGAAGAGCGACTCTGGCAATTTCTTCAAGCCATGCGACGTTCGCGCCTGATCGAACTGTCATGCCCGGAATCGAAGACTCGATAGCGAAACAATCGCCGCCTGAGGGGGTTCTCTCCTCGGTCCGTCTGGCACCCCTGACCACTATGGGTGTGGGCGGACGAAGCCGCTGGTTTTCGGAGATTCGAGACGCAGAGAGTCTAGAGAAGGCCTATCGCTGGGCGAAGGGTCAGGGCCTCCCGATATTCTTCTTGGGAGACGGAAGTAACGTGCTTTTCTCTGATCTGGAATTCCCGGGTCTGGTCCTGCGGAATCACACCTCGGGCAAGGAGCGGAGTGGGAACCAGGTTCTGGTGGCCGGCGGTGAGAATCTGGGCGATCTGATCCGTTGGACCAACCAACAACAACTCTCGGGGATGGAACGGATGTACGGGATTCCGGGAACCGTTGCTGGTGCGCTGGTGGGAAACGCGGGCGCTTACGGGCAGGAGATCTGTGAGTCCGTCACAGAGACCACGGTCTGGTCACCTGACGGAGTGATTCACAAGCTCTCCCGATCCCAGATCGAGTTCGGCTACCGCCACAGCATCTTCAAAAAGCGCAAGGATTGTTTCATCCTCGACTGTACTTTGAGTTTGAAACCAAGCCGGGAGAAGCTTCAGGGAATCTCCGATTCGATCCTGGAAACTCGACTCGCCAAGTATCCCGTGGGCCTGAAATGTCCCGGAAGCTTCTTCAAGAACGTGTTGGCCACAGAGCTTTCGGATCAGGCCCGCCGAGGCATCCCGGACGACTTCGTCCAGTTTGGCAAGATCCCGGCAGGAAGATTACTCGAGGCCGTAGGCGCAAAAGGGGCACGCTCCGGGAACGCATCATTCGCAAACCATCACGCCAATCTGCTGGTCAATGAAGGAAATGCCAGTTCCAAAGAGATCCTAAGTCTTGCAAAAAAGTATGCAGATCGTGTCCGCAAACGCTTCCACCTTTCGTTGGAACCTGAGATATTCATAATGGACGATCAAGAATGGCTACAACAGTAGTGCCCTCGAGAAGAGGCACAAGTCGCAAGTTTGTCATCACCGGAGGGAGCCAGCTGGCTGGGGAGTATCCAGTCCAGGGGAATAAGAATGCTGCCCTACCCCTGATCTGCGCGGCACTGTTGGCACGTGCTCCGGTGCTCCTGCGTCAAGTCCCGCGCATCGATGACGTGGACAACCTACTGCTTCTGGTGCAGGCCCTCGGTGTCGAAGTCGAGTGGCAGGGTGACGAGCTAATCCTCGACTCCAGCAATCTCAAACCCAACGAGCTCCCGGCCCAACTGGTGGAGCGGCTGCGAGGGGCAGTCCTCCTGCTGGGGCCACTGGCGGCAAGCTTCGACCGCATCTCTTGCGCCGTCCCCGGGGGTTGTCCCATCGGACGCCGATCCTTCGAGGTTCACTGGAGAGTTTTCCAGGCGGCTGGCTACTCGGTTGACGAGGGCCCCGGCAAGATCGAGTTGAAAAGAACATCGCGGGTCGGGGAACCCAGCGTCTACCTCGAAGAGTCGTCGGTAACGGCTACGGAGAATGCACTCCTGCTCTTCAGCGCTTTGGGCGCAGGCACCATCGAGAATCCCGCCCGGGAACCGCATGTCTTCAGCCTGATTGAGTTCCTCAACCTGATGGGCTGCGAGATCGAGCTGCATCCACTCTACTTCCGGGTTGTCCGAGGACTGGATCGGGGAAGACGCGAACTCGCGTTCGATGTTCCTCCCGACTACGCCGATGCCGGGACCATTGCCATCGCTACGGCCGTCACCGATGGGAACGTCCTGATCCGAGGAATCAGGAATCAGGATATGATGGGTATCCAGTCGGTGCTTCGCAGGTTCGGTATCGAGCTCGAGTTCGTCTCCGATAGCGATCTGAAGGTAGGACTGTCGGCTCTGAGAAATCCTTCCCAAATCACGGCCGGACCTTGGCCTCTTTTCCCCACCGACCTGGTCAGCCTGGCGATCGTGTTGGCTACCCAGACATCGGGATTGTGCCTGATTCACGACTGGATGTACGAGGCCCGAATGTTCTTTGTCGACAAGCTGGTGCGCATGGGAGCCCGCATCACCATGTGCGACCCGCACCGAGTCCTCGTAGAAGGGCCCAGTAGGCTGCGGGGAAAACGCCTGGAATCTCCTGATATTAGGGCGGGGATGGCGCTCCTCGTCGCAGGCTTGTGTGCCGAGGGCGAAACCATAATCGAACATGGTGAAATGGTCCTCAGAGGTTACGAAAAAGTGACGGAAAGACTGCGCAACATTGGGGCCCGGATCTCGGAGGAGTAGAGGCAAGACCGATGAAGATGATCGGATCGGCCATATCCTTTCACTTTTCACTCTTCTCTCTGGGCGAACTGATCAAGTGCGCCAGTATCGCCAGCTGTATTGGCCTGGCGCTCGTGCTTCCTCCCTTTAGCTACCTGATGATTCCCCACTATCAGTTCCGCTATCGCCGCGTCGAGATCAGCCGCGTCGAATTCGATCACGAGTACTTTGGCGCTGTTTAATGAGGGAACCAGACTCTACCCTTCCTGACACTCCATCTGAGACGCTCGGAATCTTCGGGAGCTGGCGCCGGCTCTACGTCATCGTGGCCGTGTACACAATCGTGCTGATCCTCTTACTCCACGTGCTGGGCTCTGAGACCTCAGGTTGATCACAATGACAATTGCGCCTCCTAGAACATGACCTGGATTGACTGGCTGATTTTCGGCGTCTACCTGGCAGGAGTCGTCTTCTTTGGAGTCCTCCAGAGCCGCAAGAACGCAGGAATCGAGGGCTATTTTCTAGGCGGACGAGCTCTTCCCTGGGGAACGATCGGTCTCTCGGTGATGGCCACCCAGGCCAGCGCCATCACCTTCATCGGAACCACCGGACAGGCCTATGACGAAGGCATGGAGTTCATCCAGATCTATCTTGCTCAACCCCTTGCCCTAGTGGTGATCTGCGTTCTCTTCGTACCCTTTTTCTACCGGGCCAAGGTCTACACCGCATACGAGTTCCTGGAGCGCCGCTACGATTCTAGGACCCGATCTCTGACGAGCTTCTTGTTTCTCCTATCCCGGGTAGCGGCAACTGGCATCGTGATGTACGCGCCCGCCGTGGTCCTTTCTGTTCTGATGGGCTGGGACGAGACCGTTACCATCCTGGTCATAGGGGGAATTACCATCCTCTATACAGTCGTGGGAGGCATCACAGCCGTCGTCTGGACCGACGTGCTTCAGATGATCCTGATGTTCGCGGGGATCGGAGTGGCCCTGCTTGTGCTCTTCCAGGAACTCCCTGCGCAGGTAGGGGTCGGCGACGTCATCTACATTGGAGGGATCCACCAGATGTGGAGGAGCATCGACTGGTCCTGGGATCCAACCAACGACTACACAATATGGTCGGGCCTCATCGGAGGCTTTTTTCTTGCTCTGGCCTATTTTGGTTGTGATCAGAGCCAGGTACAACGCTACCTCACGGCTCGCTCGCTGACCCATAGCCGATTGGCTCTGATCTTCAACGCCTTTCTCAAGATGCCGATGCAGTTCCTGATCCTGGCCATCGGCGTTCTGCTCTTCGTCTTCTACCACTTTGAGCGCCCCCCTCTCATTTTCAATCCGGCCGAGGCCGAGGCGCTCAGGACCGGTGTCCATCAGGAGACATACTCGAAACTCGAAGAAGACTACCAGGTCCTTCATGCCAAGAGACGCAGCAGTACTTTGGACTTGTTGCGGCTACGCTCCTCCGGCGGTGATCCCTCCATCCAGCAGGCTCGGGTTCGGCAATACGATCTGGAGCTGGGAGACCTGCGCAAACGCTCCAAAGAGCTCGTAGTAGTGGACCGGGGTCGAACTTCGAGCGACACCAACTACGTCTTTCCCGGGTATCTGCTTCACTATGTCCCTACCGGAATCCTGGGCCTGATGATCGCGGTGATCTTCGCCGCGG
This sequence comes from Acidobacteriota bacterium, assembly GCA_965218775.1. Classification (GTDB taxonomy): domain Bacteria; phylum Acidobacteriota; class UBA6911; order RPQK01; family JAJDTT01; genus CAUZIZ01. Next base: position 542,157 of record CBDCLS010000005.1, read on the forward strand.
CGATGTCCACATTGGACTCAGAACTAACGGCCCTGTCCAGCGTTACCGTGATCGACTTCTACCAGCGTTATTGGGCTCCCGGGGCAAGCGAGCAGCATAACCTTTTAGCGGCACGGCTGGCGACCCTGTTCTGGGGCTTATTGGCTACCGGCGTGGCCCTCTATGCGGGACAACTGGGCTCGCTGATCGTGGCCGTCAACCTGGTGGGGTCCTACTTCTATGGCTCGCTGCTAGGCGTGTTTTTGTTGGCATTCCTGGTGAAGAGGTCCACTGCCAGGGGTGCCTTCTGGGGCCTGATTGCGGGCATGTTGAGCGTCGTCTTGTTCAGTATTCTTACCGAGGCTTCCTGGCTCTACTACAACGTGGTCGGAACGATGGTGGTGCTGATGGTGGGATCGGTGTTGGGCGCTGACAAACATCGCGAAAGCGGGTGATCGGGTCCGGGCACCCCAGAGGCGGGTTGGTATGCGAACGTAGGGAGACTGTGCTGTTGTCCAGCTCTCTCCTCGAAACCTGGCCACATGTCGCAAACGATTCAAGTCGTTCGCGGCTCTGCCGGACTTGGCTTCATACTACCAGCAGTTTAGTCGGATTCGTCGCACCGTTTGGAACTTGGTGCTTGTGATTTGGAATTTGTTTGTATCTTGTATCTTGGGATTTCTCCACGTTTCAGATCAGCATCCCTACTCGAGCACCGGCACCTCGTTGACCTTGACCTTCAGTTCGTTTGCCAGCTCACTCCTCGACATGCGGGATCGGTTCATCAGGCACTCGTTGGCGGGTAGATGGTTGTAGATGTGCGGATGCAGCGTCTGGAACGATTCGGCGTAGGAGATCGAGGCGTGCAACCCCATCCGACCGTTGGAGATCTCGACGCACTTTCGGGCCAGCTCGCCGGTGTAGAACTGACTCTTCAGACAATCCATGGCTTGTACTTTTCGATCCATCACCGGGGTGATATCCACCAGGACATTCCCATGTCGCATTCCGTCGCTGGTGAGCTGATTGGTGTGCCCGTACATGGCCAGGAAGAAAATCTGAACCGGGAAGGCGCCATCCTTCTTCTTCTGCAGAAAGCGCGGCGTGTTGGCTAGTCCAACTGCCTTCAACACGGCCTGGGCTGAGTCCGTGTGTCCGAATCCCAGTTCCTCGGTTGGGTTGTGGATAATCAGCAGATGTGGCTGTACTTCCGAGAGCACCCCTGCAATCGCCTCTACCAATTCCTTGGTCACGTTGACAACATCATCCGGAAACCTTAGAAAGCGAGCGTCTTTCACGCCCAGGACTTCGAGGCCTCGGACAACCTCCTGCTCCTTGCCAACTATGGCCTCTTCGAGGCTGGCTGCATCGTCATCGCCTCGGCTGAGGCTTTCATTACGAACAAAATCGTGAGTTTCGACGCCGTGGGTACAAACCACCACGGTCACTTCATCCCCACGCGCCGCGTGCAGGCAGAGCGTGCCTCCGGCGTGGTCGAGAGCATCTGCTGGATGACACACAATAGCCATGATTCTCAGCTGCTCACCCATAGACACCTCCATCTTTCTGGGCCATTCCTTCTCCGAAAACCCTGCTAATTGAGCGTCATCGCGTAGACCTGCGCATTGTCGAGGTGCATCCGCAGCTTGTATCGGCCAACAGGGAGATCGCCGATCCCACGATTGTTCCAGGCAACCCGGTGACTCAGGTGATCCCCTGGATCACGTTTGCTTCAGCCTTGGACCAACCCTTGAGCCGATACCCTGCCTCGTTCAGCAGCTCGACCCGGATCGAGCCCTGGGAAGCATCCGCATTTAATGTCACGCTGGAGACCGTACCAAGATCGAGCACCTTCATCGTAATCTGTCCGATCCGGCCGATGGGCTTTACTCCGGCGAAGCGATCCCGCGGCATGGTCGCGAGGCCCACTCCGGAGATCTGCTTGCGGTCATCGTCAATGTTCCACTGGTTGCTGTAGGCACCATAGTAGAACCGGAACTCGTTCTCCAGAAATATGGGAGTCGCATTGCTCCAAATAATGCTGGCATCGAACTGAGTCTTGTCCTCCAGTGGCGGGAAAAACAGGGTATCCCGGAAGGGACGCTCCCACTGATAGCCATCGTGGCTGAGAGCCAACTCAATCGGCATGTTTCCGGTGGCACCGGAGTCCAATACTTGCAGCAGCGAGAAGTACATCCCGTTGTAGTAGAAGGCGGGCCCGCTGTGGAGCTGCTTCCGTCGCTGCCTCCACCCCCGGCCGTGCGGGCCAACTCACGCTCATAGCCACCCCAGCCATCGAGCTCATCGGGTGCCATCACCAACCGGGGTTTGGACCAGTGCAGGAAGTCCCTACTTTCGGTGCGGACCACCGCCCGTTTCCAGTGCATGGTTCCATCGGGTCCGTCCAGCCAGGTCTTGGAGTAGATGGCAAAGGTATCGCGGCCCGGATCCCAGATCGGATCCGTCACGTCGCTGGTAGACAGCGGAGGCCCACCCATTTTCCCGGCTTCGATCCCGGGGTCACCAGCAAAGGGCGGCGAAATGTAGTCTCCGTGTGAGCCCTTCAGAACCGGAGCTCGGGGATGCTTGGTCCAGTGAATTCCGTCGGGAGAAAAAGCCACCAGCAGACCCAGGTGTTCGGAATCCCCGAGCTTGCCGCTACCCCAGTAGGCAAACTTGTAGCGACGGGATGGGTCCGAATCTCTAGGATCGAACAGGACTCCGCCGCCGAAGCCGATATCCAGAAGGATATTGGTGTCCTTCTCGCCCTCGTATTCGTGCAAGCCCAGATTGGGCTTGACCCATCGGATGCCGTCCTCTGAGGTGGCATAGCACAACTTCCCCCAGGCCTGATACCACAGCTGATAGTGCCCGGTGGCCTGGTCGCGGTGCACACTGCAGTAGGCGACCGTGAGTTCCCAGGGCTTGTCCGAAGGCAGCATCGGATTCTTGGGGTGCCGATCCAAGGGTCTCAACACCCGCTCGGTCCCCGAGCGGTAGAGCACCTGGGAGTCGTCCACGAACAAGATCGTTCTCGGCTTCCCCGAGAGCGCTCCGCTCCCACTTGCACAAGCGAGTATTTGCCCTAGACTGCAGATCAGAAACAGCGTAACCAATCGAGTCAGAACGCCCTCCAAACTCGACTCTACTTAAAACCGCCTAGCGCCACCGACTGGATCTGGGCACTGTGATGTCGACCGTGCCAGGCGTAAAGGTTCAAGAGAAAGTCCAGGTCCCTGATCTTCATCCTGGGATGATCGAAGGTACGGTGAAACTGATCCGGGGAAAGCGACCGAAGCAGGAGCACCCAACGCCGATGCAAGCCGTCCACCAAGGCTAGCGCGGGCTCGATTGGACCCGACTTCGAGTCCTCCATGTCGGCCCACTTGTCCTGGTCATAAGACTGAAGGGAGGGCTGGTCCTCGGTCAACGTCCGCTTGAAGTTCAGGTACCCGTTTAGATGGCTATCCCCAACGTGTTGGACGATTTGTCGCACCGTCCAGCCTCCGGGTCGGTAAGACATCCCCAACTGCTCCCCTGTCAACCCCGCAACCGCGTTGCGAAGCTTCTCGGGAGCTTCCTCCATCTCCTGGATCAGGGCAACACGGTCCTCCTGGCCCAGGCTCTCTTCCCTGACCTGGAGTCTCCCCACCGGATAACGCAGATCCTTTTCCATTTCATGCCTCCTCTTCGAGGGCAGCATACCACGCACTACCTCAGCGGGCAGAGTCGAATGTATTTGAATACATCGTGCGGGTCGTGCCCTTGTGATAAAAGCACACCTGAAACCGCCATGCCCAATCGTCAGGAACTTGGCTCCCGATATCTGGAGAAGCTCCTCTACGCTCCCTATCCGCTTCAGGAAGAAGCCCTCGATGCGTGGTTCCGCTCTGATCAGGGAGTCATGGTGTGCGCTCCCAGCGGCACCGGGAAAACGCTGATTGCCGAAGGCGCATTGTTCGAGGCCCTCCACAGCGGAAAGAAGGCCTATTACACGACCCCGCTCATCGCTCTCACCGAACAGAAGTTCCGTGAAATGCAGGACGCCGCAGTCCGCTGGGGATTCCGAGCTGAAGACGTGGGCCTGGTGACAGGAAACCGTCGAGTCAATCCCCGGGCCCGGGTCCTGGTAGTGGTTGCCGAGATCCTGCTGAACCGGCTGCTGAATCCAGGGAACTTTGGTTTCGAAGAGGTGGAGGTGGTGGTAAAGGATGAGTTCCATACCTTTTCGGATCCGGAGCGAGGAATCGTCTGGGAATTGTCGCTGGCGCTCCTGCCCAGTCACGTGCGGCTCCTGCTCTTGTCGGCTACCGTGGGCAACCCCAGCGAGTTCGTCCAGTGGCTCGACCGCAGCCACGGTCGGCGACTGGGGCTGGTGGAGAGCACAGAACGAAAAGTCCCGCTGACCTACCATTGGGTAAAGGACAAGTTTCTGGGCGAGCAGCTCTTCGCCATGGTGCAGGGCGATGAACGAGCGCGCAGGACGCCTGCCCTGGTTTTCTGCTTCAACCGGCGCCAATGTTGGACTGTTGCCGAACAGCTCAAGGGGCTTCGGCTGCTAAAACCGGCCCAGCGACTGAAGCTGTCCGGCAAGCTGGATCGTATGGATTGGACCCAGGGAGCGGGTCCCAGGCTGAAACAGGTCTTGCTGCGAGGCGTCGGAGTCCACCATGCTGGGATCCTCCCGAAATACCGTCGGGTGGTGGAGAAGCTGTTCCAGCAGCGACTGCTCTCTGCTGCCATCTGTACCGAGACCCTTTCCGCCGGCATCAACCTTCCAGCCCGATCGATTGTCCTCACCACTCTGGTCAAGGGTCCTCCGGGGCAGCAAAGGCTGGTTGATCCCAGCACAGCCCACCAGATCTTCGGCCGGGCAGGCAGGCCGCAATACGATAAACGCGGCTTCGTGTTCGCGCTCGCCCACCCGGACGATGTCCGAATCCTGCGCTGGAAGGCCCGGCACCAGGTTGATGCTCGCAACCCGAGAGGCTCGAGAAACAGGCAGACGAGAAGAACCTTCAATAAGCGGATCCCGAGACGAAGGAAGACACGCCAGTACTACGATCAGTCCCATTTCGCCAAGCTGCAGAGGGCGCGTCCCGGGCCTCTTTCCAGCAAGGGGCCCCTGCCCTGGCGCCTGTTGGTTTACCTCTTGAGCCTTTCGCCCGAAGTGGAACGTGTCCGCTCCTTTATCCGAAAGCGCTTCCTGGGTCCGCGACGCCGTGAAGTCGCCAGGGAGGACCTCAATCGGATGATCCTGACGCTGTGGAGGGGAGGTTATGTGGCCCTGGAGCCGCAACCACCCGAAACTGAAGAGGCTCTGCAGCCCGAACAGCCGGGGTCCGAATCGTATCAGCCCGTTCTCGCCACACCGACCGACGAGTTGCCCCGACTGCAGCTCTTCCGCAGTATTAATCCACTCTACGGATCCTTCCTGGTCCAGCAGCTCGGACGCGCCGATCGGCGTGAGCGCCTTCAGGCCATGGAAAGTGTGCTAAACCTACCTCGGTCAGTTGCACGTCTGCTGCCCGTACCCTATGAGGAGCTCCTGGCGCCGGGACGCTTAGCCACCAACCACCTCGACGCCGAGTTGATCCAATATGGCTTACTGCCCCCTCAGGATCTGGAATCCGGCGAAGCGGGACCGACGTATCATCCGCCTCCGTTCGCCGACAAACTGCGGATGTTGTTCGAACTGGAGCTCCCTCAGGTCACACAGCTCTGGACCGAGCCGATCTGGGCAGCCGGGGAGTTGTTTGCTTTTCGGGGAGACTTCAATGAATACGTTACCCAGCGAAATCTGGTGAAAGAGGAAGGTATTCTGTTTCGACACTTCTTGCGGCTGATCCTTCTTTGCGGTGAATTCGCGAGGCTCGATCCTCCCGAGACCCCAGTAGATGAATGGAGGGAAGACCTGAGCGATATAGCCGACCGCCTGACCCGGAGTTGCCGCCGGGTGGATCCTGCCAGCACAGACAAGTTCATTGAGAAAATCGCTCCCGACAGAGCCACGGTTTGAACCATCCGCCAGCCTTTTCCAGTCCCTCCTTATAGGAACTGGTAAGACTCTGGTACAGTAAACCGAAATCGGTTCTGTGAAGATGAGCAAGGAGTAGCCATGTGGAAACGAACCCTCGCCCTGGTCTTGGTCGTCGCCATATCCCCGGCGCTTTGGGCCCAGACCAAAGTCAAACCGGGATTCAATTTGATGTCGTTGGAACAAGATGTAGAGATCGGCCGCCAGTCCGCTGCCGAAATCGAACGCCAGCTGCCGATGCTACGGGACGCCACCGTCAATCGCTTCGTCAGCAAGGTGGGAAAGCGACTCGCGGCTGTAATCCAGGGGCCCGATTTTCCCTACCAGTTCAAGGTTGCCAACCAAGCCGCGATCAATGCTTTCGCCCTTCCCGGCGGCTTCATGTATATCAATCGAGGGCTGATCGAGGCTGCCGAAAACGAAGCCGAACTAGCCGGAGTAATGGCCCATGAGATGGCCCATGTTGCTCTGCGCCACGGCACCAATCGAGTCTCCAAGGCCTACCTCGCCCAGGCAGGACTGGGAGCCGTGGGTGCAGTGCTGGGCGGCGGTAGCGGGATCGGAATGCAGCAGATCATCTCGGCCGCGGGCGGCTTCGGATTGAACGCCCTCTTCCTCAAGTTCAGCCGTAAAGCCGAGACCCAGTCCGATGTTGTTGGGACCCAGATGCTGCACCGGGCCGGCTACGACCCGATCTCCATGGCCGACTTCTTCGAAACACTTCGCCGGGAATCGGGCAAGGATCCAGGAAAGATGGAGCAGTTCTTCAGCAGTCATCCGGCTCCCAAGAATCGGGCAGCTCGAGTCCGGGAAGAGATCGAAGAACTGGGACGGCGCCGACGAAAGGCTCCAGTCAGCGGATTCGATGAGGTCCAAAACATTCTGCGGAGTCTACCCAAGGCACCCTCACCGAAGAAGCAAGCTGCCAGCGGATCTTCCACTCCTCCTCCGCGAGATGAGGGCGGGCAACGGCCTGCACAGGTGAGGATTGATCGTCCCTCCAACCGGCTGCGATTGTTCGAGCAGCGCAACGGGTTCTTTCGGATTCGTTACCCAGAAAACTGGCGACCTCTTGAACCCCGTCAGGGGGAAAGTGCCACCCTGATTCCGGAAGGGGGAATGCTGCAGGGGAGCCGCGGCGGGCAAAGTGTCGTCTACGGGCTGATCGTGAATCACTTCGATCCTTCCCAGCAGGGCGCAGAGGGATCGGCCCGAGGACCGTTTCGAGGACGCGACGATCTGGAGCGAGCCAGCAACAATCTGATTCAGATGCTGCTGGACGGTAACCAATACTTGAGTCAGGTTCGACGGTCCACTCAGGAGGAGCTGATAGACGGCGACCGAGCTCTCTCGGTAGCGCTGCGGGGCCGCTCCCCGGTTACCGGAGAGAACGAGCGCGTGACCGTCTTCACCCGAGCTCTCCCCAATAAGCATCTGGTCTACATGCTCTTCATCGCACCCGATCGGCGCTATTCGGAGCTCAAGAACGTTATCTTGCGCATGCTCTCCAGTTTCAGCGTCAACGATGCGGCACTACCGGGCTGAGTCTCCTTTTTTCCCGGAAGCGTCGACCAAGCTGGAGTCGACCGAACGCTGTAGATGGGACAAGGATCCCTCCTCCGCAAAAGGTTGCGCGCTCGCACCCGATTACGATATTAGTGTTGGGGCTGTCCCGGCGGAGAGTCGGAGATAAGCGGTGCGGGATAGCGGGACCTTCTGGGAGTAGGACTCTATGAAACGACGCGAAATCTTCAGACGCTCTGTCCTTGGTACCCTCGGTGCTGCCTTGACCTCAGTGGCTTCCGGAAAGCCTGCATCCTCAAACCCGGAAACCAGGGAGTTCCCCTCCGGGCACGATGCCTCCAAAGAGTTGGCCCGAAGCGATTGGAAACCTACCTTCCTCGATGAACACCAGAACCGGACCCTGGCCGAGCTGGGGGATCTCATCATCCCTGACACCGATACACCCGGTGCCAGTGCGGCTGGGGTCAACCGATTCATCGACCACCTCCTGGCGGCGGAATCGCGGGAGGTGCAAAGTAGGTTCCTTGACAGCCTCGCGTATCTCGACGGGGGCTGCATGGAGCGCTATGGATCCGCCTTCGTCCATATCCCGAAGGAAAGCCAGGTAGAGTTCTTGAACCTGATTGCCTACCCTCATCGCTTGGTGAACTGGGGCGATAACCGCTCCGAGTTTCCGGGCCACACCCATTTCAACAACCTCAAAGACTGGATCAGTCGCGCCTACTACAACTCCGAGGTCGGCATGAAGGAATTGGGTTCTGAGGGGACATCCTTTCACGGGAACTTTTCCGGCTGCGAACATCCCGAGGGAACACACGGGTGAGATCTCAGACCAAGACCATTTACGATGCCGTCGTCGTGGGTTCCGGAGCTACCGGCGGATGGGCAGCCAAGAAGCTCTCGGAGGCGGGCCTCAAGGTAGCGATCCTGGAAGCCGGACGCAAAGTGTCTCCCAGTGAGTTCACCGAGCACATGCCAGCCTACCAGCTCTCGTACCGAAACTTTTCTCCGGAGTTGGTTCGGACCCGACCCATCCAGAAAGCCTGTTATGCCTGCACCGAATACAACTACGACTGGTTCGTCAACGATTTGGAGAATCCCTACACCACGCCCGAAGACAAGCCTTTCACTTGGCAGCGGCTTCGGGTCGTAGGCGGCCGCAGCATGGTGTGGGGAAGGCAGAGCTATCGCCTCAGCGACCTGGATTTCAAGGCGGCGAGTCATGATGGCTACGGCGATGACTGGCCTCTATCCTATGCCGACGTCGCACCCTACTACGACGAGGTCGAGAAGTACGTTGGCATCAGCGGCAGAAACGAGGGTAACCCGGCACTACCGGATGGCCAGTTTCTTCCTCCCATGGCGATGACCTGTGGAGAAAAACTGCTTCGAAAGCGAGTCGGCGAGAAGTTGGGACGCACCGTGACGATCGGAAGAACGGCGATCCTGACCCAGGCTCACAACGGACGTGCTCCCTGCCACTACTGCGGTCCCTGCGAGCGGGGATGCATCACCGCCTCCTACTTCAATAGTCCGGCAACGACGCTCAAGGATGCGCTCGCTAGTGGCAACTGCGACCTCATTGCCAATGCGATTGTCAGCCAGGTCGAAATGGACGCGGGTGCCAACCAGGCTCGTGGGGTTACCTACGTCGACCGCAATAGCCGGAAGACCTATGAAGTCAGGGGTCGTAGCGTGATCCTCTGCGCCCAGGCCCTGGAATCCACTCGAATTCTCTTCAATTCTTCCACCGGCGAGTACCCGAACGGGTTGGCCAACTCCAGCGGCGTGCTGGGCAGATACCTGATGGATCACGCCGTAGGCGCCGGAGCCTCCGGCGAGATGACTGATTTCGACTACAAAGCATCGGCCAGCGACCCACGAAGGCCCAATGGCATCTACATCATCAGATTTCGAAATCTGAAGGGTGGCAGCCGACATCCGCGCTTCGTTCGAGGCTACGGGTTCCAGGGTGGAAGTGCTCCTAAATTCAACTTTGGAGCTGAAGGCTTCGGTCGGTCCTACAAAGAAGCCGTGAAATCGGGACTCTACGGTATTCGACTCGGAGGCTTTGGCGAATCTCTGGCCCGCTGGGACAACTACTGCGAAATCGATCCTGTAAAAAAGGACGCCTGGGGCATTCCTTCACTGCGAGTCCACATGACCCATGGCCCCAACGAGCACGCGATGATGGAAGATGCCGCAGCCGCCGCTGCCGAAATGCTGGAGGCCACAGGGGTACGCAACATCGTCATGAATTCGCAGCTGGCAATACCTGGCATGGCCATTCACGAAGTCGGGACCGCCCGCATGGGCAAGGATCCAAAGAAATCCGTGCTAGATTCCTACAACCAGACCCACGACATCGAGAATCTTTTCGTGATGGACGGAGCGGGTTTCGTCAGCTCTGGCTGTCAGAATCCGACCTTGACAATGATGGCCCTGACGGCAAGGTCCTGCGATCATCTGATCGAGCGCTTTCGACGGAATGAGGTGTAAGCCCGCATTTCTCATCGCCTGTCGTAGCGAGGCGTCGCAAGGGCCGTCCTGGCAAGGCTTGCGACCGAGGCCTCCGCAGTCGTACTTGTACAGTACGTCGAGCAGGCCGACCGAGCGAAACACAGCCAGGGCGGATGATTGCGGCGACGTAGTAGACCGGCGATGAGAAATGCGGGTAAGGGAACCGGATTCCGGGTCCCAAGGCACCAAGTAACCAACAAATTCCACGTCCCAAGCCACTGGAGAAGGGAAAGTGTCCGTTTCACAATCTGATTCGATAGACTTCGAAAAGCTGGGGGGCATCGTTCCGGTGATTGCTCAAGACGATGAGACCGGTGATGTGCTCATGATGGCCTACATGAATCGTGAGGCCTTCGACGAGACCCAGCGCACGGGCCGAGTCTGCTACTTCTCCCGGAGCCGGAACCGGCTCTGGAGAAAGGGCGAGGAGAGTGGCCACGTCCAGGAGCTGCGAGGTATGTACCTGGACTGTGATGCCGACACCCTATTGGTCCGGGTCAAGCAAATTGGGGGAGCAGCCTGCCACAAGGGCTATCGTAGCTGCTTCTTCCGGCGGATCGAAGAAGATGAGTTCCGAGTGATTGCCAAACCGGTCTTCGACCCCAAGACGGTCTACAATAAGAAGGCATGAGAAGATCGAATGAGTAGAATTCTGCGTTTGGGTATCCCGGCGGGCAGCCTGCAAGAAGCAACCGCTCAACTGTTTCGCCAGGCAGGTTACCAGATCACGTTTCGGTCGCGCTCCTACTATCCGGAGATCGACGATCCAGAGATTGAGTGCATCCTGATTCGGGCCCAGGAGATGGCCCGCTACGTCCAGGACGGCGTCATGGATGCGGGACTGACCGGACACGACTGGATCGTCGAGAATCGGGCCAAGGTGGTGGAGGTGGCGGAGTTGGTCTTCTCAAAGGTAAGCCGTCGCCCCGCCAGTTGGGTCCTGGCAGTACCCAACGACTCTTCCATTCAAACCGCCAGGGACCTGGAGGGAAAGCACATCGCCACCGAGGCCGTCAATCTCACCACGGACTATCTGAAAGATCACGGAGTGGCGGCGCACGTCGAGTTCTCATGGGGCGCCACCGAGGTCAAGCCTCCCAAACTGGCGGATGCGATCGTTGAGATTACAGAGACCGGAAGCTCCTTGAGGGCCAATAATCTGAGAATCGTCGATACCATTCTCGAAAGCACCCCCCGGTTCATCGCCAACGAAGCCACCTGGGCCGATCCCTGGAAACGCAAGAAAATCGAGGACATCGTCCTGATGCTTCAGGGCGCAATGGCCGCCGAAGGCAAAGTTGGCTTGATGATGAATGTCCCAGAGGACCAACTGGAAAAGGTTATCAAGATCCTACCAGCACTCCAGCAGCCCACCATCTCGTCACTCTCAGCTGACGGCTGGGCGGCGGTAAACACGGTCATCGAGGAAACGGTGGTCCGGGATATCATTCCGCAGCTCAAGCAAGCCGGTGCCCGCGGCATCGTCGAATACCAGCTCAGCAAGATCATCGAGTGACCTGAAACCTTATGCGTTGGTCTGCTTCTAGATGAAAAGCGCGATAGCCCCATGGTACTCTACACTGCTGGACCTGCGTATTTTATCTCCGAGGGAACCATGCTTCGCTCGATGTTCAAGTTCGATCACGCTACCTACGCTGAAGAGACGGCGATACGCAACGGAGACAAGATTGAAGTCCCTCACATCACGCCGAGCCAGCGCTCCCAACTGGGAGATGAAGTTCAACAACATCACCCACGATCGAGCGATCGATCCCAAGGTCTTCAACGTCAAATGATAGGCGTCACCGCAGAAATCCTTCTGCCAGACGCAGAGATCCATGACCCAGGGAGGATGAGCAGCTATGTCTAAGCCTTCGATCAGTCGACGTTCTTTTCTCTCCCGTTCGGCGGGGGCCGGAGCCGGTCTCGCGCTGACTGGATTCCCAGCAACGATTCGTGCCCGCGACGTCAACGACCGCATCAACGTTGGTATTGTCGGCCCAGGGGGCCGCGGGACGGCCATCCTGAAGGAGTTCTTCCGCAGCAACAAGAACTTCAATGCGCAGCTGACGGCGGTTTGCGACCTCTGGAACTACCGGCGGGACAAGGCGGTGGAGCTGGTCAAGGAAAACGAGGGAAAGGCCCCCAAGGTCTACCGGCATCACGAGGAGATCCTGAACGACCAGGATCTGGACGCTCTCATTATTGCCACCCCCGACCACGCCCACGCCCAGATCCTGAAACTTGCTGCGGAGGCGGGCAAGGATGCCTACTGCGAAAAACCGATGGGCAACGTCCTGGACGAGGTCAATGAGGCGCTGGACGCGGTCAAGAAGGCGGGCACCATCGTCCAGATAGGAACCCAGAGACGCGCCTTTCCCAAGTACCGCCAGGCCGCCAAGATGATTGCCGAAGGGATCATCGGCGACATCGCCAAGGTAGACCTCTACTGGAGCTGGTACAGCCCCTACCGCTGGGCCAAGAAGGACAAGGATCTGAACTGGATCAAGGAAAGCGATCTGGATTGGAACACCTGGCTCATGGGCAAGAAACATCGTCCTTTCGATCCTCGTATGTTCCGCTGCTTTCGCCTTTTCAAGGACTTTTCCAGCGGTATCATCGACCAGTGGATGACTCACGGTATCGATCTGGCGCACATGTTGACCGGAACCTCGTTACCACTCAATGCGGTCGCGCACGGCGGTATCTATGAGTGGAAGGACTGGAGGGAGAATCCCGACACCATCGAGGTCTCGCTCGAGTACCAGAAGGGAGACCGGAAGTTCCTGACCGTTTACTCCACTAATCTGATCAACGGCTACGGAAAAGCAACCCAGGTGCACGGCACCCGGGGCAGTTTCGAGGCTGCGGGCTCAACCAACAAGGAAGACTGGTCAGCTGGCAGGGCCGAGCCCAGTGCCAATCCTGAAGCTGACTGGCAGTTCTCCGGCAAAGGCGTTGGCCGAGAGGACAAGGCAGCCGATACGGTTCCAATCCCGGATGCTCCCGGAGAGAAAAGCCACGTGGCCAACTGGCTGAACTCAGTTCGCAGCCGAGACTCCAAGAGTCTGTATTGTCCGGTCGAAGCGGGCTACGGCCACTCTATCGCCTGCATCATGGCCACCGACGCCTATTGGGGCGGCAAGCGGATGGCCTTCGACCCGGCAAAGCGAACCATTCAGGCAGGCTGAACGGGCTGGGTAGAACTTAGCAGAAACGTGACGTGGCTTCGGTGTCCAGGCCGAAGAATACTCTTGTGCCGAGCCTTTGCCCGTGCCCATGCCCTTGCCCGCTAGTGTTCCCACGATCGTCTCGTCTCTTTTCTGGCCTGAATCTGACGGAAAAATGAAGTCGGGCAAGGGCACGGGCACGGGCAAAGACAAGGGGCTAAACGGGTACAAAGGCGAGGGGTTTCCATCATCTCCGATGGGGGCACTAAGCCCGATAGAAGGAATCCTTCCGGTGGTCGAGGGCAGGCAGATGCCGCCGTATCTCCCGCTGCCGCTCCGGATCGATCCGCGCCAGAATCATGGCCTCCCCATCGGGGGCCACCGCCAGCGGTGTTCCCCAGGGATCGATGATTGTCGACCGACCGTATGCTGTGAACTGGGGTGTGGGTTGGCCAAACTGGTTGGGCGCGATTACGAATACCTGGTTCTCGATCGCGCGACTCCGCAATAGAACCTGCCAATGATCCTTCCCCGTAGCCAGCGTGAAGGCCGAGGGAACCATAATCAGTTCGGCTCCAGCCTCGACCAACCTCCGGTACAGTTCAGGGAAACGCAGATCGTAACAGATGGACAAGCCGAAACAACCCAGCTCGGTCGGTGCAGCAACAACCTCGTCTCCCGGACTTAGCCAGCTGGACTCCTGGTAACTGACCTGTCCTGGCAGGTCGATGTCGAAAAGGTGCATCTTCCGGTATCTGGCCTGCAGCTGCCCGGAGGGGTCGATCAACAGACAGGTATTGAACACCTTCCCCTTCCCCACATCCCGCTCGCAGATACTTCCAGCCGCCAGAACAATACCCAGACGGCGGGCCAGTCCGGTCATGGCCTCACTGGTAGGCCCCGGAATCTCTTCGGCCTCTCGCAGCATGATTTCGGTTCGGCCCAGGCAATTGAAGAGCTCGGGGAGTGCAACCACCCGGGCTCCCAACTGGGCGGCTTTCTCCACCTGCCGTGTCGCGGCTTTCAGGTTGGCATCCTTGGACTCCCCAGAGCACATCTGAACAGCCGCAGCCCAATACGACTCTGACATTACCTCTGCCTCCGGTCGACCCGGTAGCGTGTGTCTACTCTCACTTCCCCTCCCAGGTCGCCTTGCCCTGGGTGCGTCTCTCTCGGGGATCGTACTCGCACGTAACCAGAAAGAAATCCTCCTTCTTCGTTCTCTCTGGAGAAATGTTTACCTGCACATTGAAGAATCCACGGGCAACCCAGCTCACGTATCCGTCTGATTCCGACCGACTCACTGGATGGCCATTGAGCTGCAGGTCCAACAATTTCGCCTTGTGGTAGGGAATGCGGAGGCGGATGCCGAGACCGTTCTCGATAGAGGAGACTTTACCTGTATCAAGACTGTCGGGACCCTGGTCCATCCTGTAGTACTTGGCCCCTCCCCCTTCTGTCAGAAAGGCAGCTGGCCGCTTGCTGTCCTCCCCGGGGTGGAGCTTCACCAGCCGGAGGATGTCCGCACTTCGAAAACCGGGGTGCTCTTTGATCCTCTCGGCCATGTCATTGAGCGTAGCATCACCCAGCCACTTTCGGACTGCCGTCGGAGACGTCGCACAGAAGCAGAGGATCATTCCTTCCGTTTCAGGCCAATCAAAACCAAAAGTGATCTGGCGTGTCTTGTTCCAGAGTTCGACCCGACTCTTTCGTCGCTGGTCTGCGGTGACCCCGTAGGCGATCAACCGATGCAAGTCGTTGCCCATGATCACTCGGGTCGGATACCCCGGAAAATACTCTCCCGGCCAGACTTCGTTGCCAATTTGTAGGAGCCGGCGATAGCGCAACAGGGCACTGCGCTCCCAGGCGTTTTCGTTGGCTGTGACGATTGAGTGGTAGCGGTTGTAGCAGTAGATCGCCGCATAGATGCGCGGGCGCCCCTTCCATACCTTGTCCCGAATCGGATCCAACTCAGGTCCCCAGAAGATCCGCTCCGAGTCTTCCTCCAGCCAGTCAGCGGGATAACCCTCTTCCAGAGCCGCCTCATTCATGAGACGCATAATTTCGTGGTGATAAGGACGAAGAGAAACGTTGGAGTAGGCGGCACTGGTGTCGGCGTGAATCGAACCCTGAAAGTCAAGGATGCTGCCGTGCATATCGCCATGGACCTCCGGCTGAAGCTCATCCATGATCCGCTTGACGGCCATCGCCTCGGGATTCTTCGCAGGCTCCATGGGACCCTCCAACGTCCAGCTGTTGTAGGGGTCCAGGTCGTTCTTGTTGTGAAAGCTACCACTCACGTAGCCATCCGGGTTCACGATCGGCAGACAGACGATCTTCTGCTTTCGCAGCATCTCCCTGGCCAGGGGGTGGCCCGAAAGAAGCCAATGCATCAGATACAGCAAGGAGCTCGGCCCAATCCGCTCTATCCCTGAATGTAGTGTTGTCAGCAGCACGTGCTCCTTGGTTTCATCCGCCACCGAGAAATCCGTGAGGGTCGCGACCCAGAGAGACCGGCCCTCGACGCTCTTTCCCACCACCTCGAGCTTCATCAGATTGGGGTGCTGCCGACCGAACTGCTGCAGTCGGTTCTCGAGTTCTTCGAGAGGAATCCAGGCAGGTGGTCCATAGTCGCGGGCCTGGGATAGAAGAGAGGGCGACAGCGTGGACAAAGCACTCAGGTAGGCTCCTGATCCACCGGCCACTCTGAGGAAATCCCTCCGGTTTCGCCGAACCCAACCCCGACTGGACAAATCCTTCACGGCACAACTCCTCTCTTTCTCTAAAGGTTTGTGGAGGTTATACCACAGATGGGACGGGCCTCTGAACCTGACAGAGGCTGTGTTACACTACAGCATTCTCAGTTCGTAGCGACCACAACAACCTTACCTCAGCGAGGGAAACAAGATGGCACCTTTTCGACTGGCAATGCTCGGCATGTGGCACAGCCACGCGGGTGGGATCGTCACCCGAGTGGCCGACCATCAAAAGGAGTTCGAACTGGTCGGATTCTACGATCCCGATTCCAAAGTGATCGAGGAACGCCGGAGTGCGTGGGCGCCAAAGCTGTCACATTTCAAGGTTTTTCGGAGTCCCCGAGAGTTACTGCAGCAGGACATCGATGGGGTGGTTGTCGAGGGCCATATCCACGAGAACCTAGCCTATGCGCGGCAGGCTCTGGAGGCAGGAAAACACGTGATGTTGGAAAAACCTGCCGGGGATGACCTTAAGGAGCACCAGGAGTTGATCGATCTAGCCCAGCGAAAACACCTCCTGGTCCAGATGATCTACCTGTTTCGCTACAAGCCCAATGTAGCTGAAATGATCGAGCGGAGACGACAGGGCGAATTGGGTGAGCCCTATATGTTCCGGGCTCGTATGCCCAAGCCTCTTGGCTCCTACGCCCGCTACAAGAAGCTCTTCAGCCGCTTTCCCGGTGGCATCTTTTTCGAGATGGCTGGCCACGTGATCGATATGATGGTCTCGGTGATGGGCAAACCCAAGAGCATCACATCCTTCATGGGCAGCCATCACCCCAAAGCCGAAGATTTCGTAGACAACGGACTGGCGGTGTTCGAGTTCGACCACGGCTGGGGAGTGATCGAAGTGCCCACGCTGGAGGTGTCTCCCAACACCCGCAGAATCGAGGTCTATGGGACCGGAGGCAGTCTCTATCTCGAACACCTGGGACACAATGATCTCTTCGTCCACCGTGAGGGAGGCGAGTGGCGCAAGATTGCCCACGATCCGGTTCCCCTACAGCTTCCCGACCTCCGAGAGTTCGCGGCTTGCGTCAGAAGAGAAAAGGAGCCGAACTACAGCTTCGACCACGACCTGGCCGTCCAGGAAGCCCACCTACGGGCCTGTGGAGCGATCAAGACCTAATGTGAGAATTGAAAAGATTCGTTGGAACGTCGCACATTGCTGAGGAACAGTGCAGCGAACGGATGAACTACCAGAATTGAGAAGCCCAGTCCGGCAGAGCCGCGAACGACTTGACTCGTTAGCGGCATGGGCCCAAGTTTCGAGGGGAGAGCTGGACAACAGCAAGATTTCCCCCGTCCCGGTTGTCCTGTCTCATCCTTCCTGTCCGATATTCTGGCCGCAACCCGGCTATGCCTGCGTCAGCGCGCCTTGACCTCGGGCCCGAATAGCTCGCTCATCCACCACTACCGATTCAAGTGTTACAGTCCACTAAGTGAAAAAGGGTCGACTCGACCAATGTTGGCGGTATTCGCGCGTCAGCAGCCGGCTGGCTTCAGGGTCGTCAAGAATGCTCTCGGTCTGCGGGTCGAAGCGAAAGTTTCGGCCGGTGCGGGTCACAATATTTCCAAGATGACAGAGAGCTGTTGAAATGTGACCGATTTCGATATCGGCACTGGGCTTTTCGCGACTCCGAATGCAGTCGATAAAGTTGCGACAGTGTCTCGAAGCGTCTCTCGGTTCTTGCTCGAAGTGGACCTGTTTACTCTCCTGGTCGAACACCCGAAACCCGAACTGACTACCGTTCCAGCGACCATGCTGTACCATGCCGTCTGTTCCATAGACCGTTACTCCGTTTTCGGAGCCCTCCATCCTGTAGCGGTTCCATAACCGCTGTTCATACATCAGCACCTTGTCCTTGTAGTTGTACGTGACGTTCTGGGTATCCGGTGTCTGCTGATCATCGTCAAAATAGAGCTTCCGACCCATACCACTGACTTTCTCGGGGCACCCCACGTTCAGGGCCCAGCGGGCCACGTCCAGCCAATGGACGCTGTCGTTACCGAGGTCTCCGGTACCGTAATGCCAGTGCCAGTTATAGGTCGAGTGGAAATGGTTGCGATTGAAGGGCAACACAGGACCGGGGCCGCTCCAGATGTCGTAGTTGATGCCCGAGGGTACCGGCTCGTCGGGCTTGCGACCGATGTTTCGTCGCATCTGGGCATTCCAGACCTTTGCCATGAGCAAATCGCCGATCTTGCCTGATTGGACAAACTCAACGAATTGCTTCGTCAGTGGCCGACTCCGGCTCTGGGTTCCAAGCTGGACGACTCTATCATACTTACGCGCGGCTTCGACCATCAGTCGTCCCTCGCGGAGGTTGTGTGAAGCAGGTTTTTCGACGTACACGTCCTTGCCCGCTTCGCAGGCCAAAATCGTGCCGGGAGCGTGCCAGTGAATGGGGGTCGCGATGACGATCGCATCCACGGACTTATCGTCCAAGACTCGGCGGATATCGTCGACCAGCGGGGGCCGCTTTCCTTTGGCTCGCTCTATGATCTTCATGGCTGGTGCTACGACGTTCTGATCCACATCACAGACATACGCTATGTCCACATCGGACATCGAGGCGAAGAACTCGGTCAACCGAGGTCCGCGTCCGCGGACCCCCATCATGGCCACGGTCACTCGATCATTGGCCGAACGCAAGGCCTTGGAACGAGCCTCCACCGCTGCGATCGTGCTCGCCGTGACCGCTCCCCTCAGAAAATCTCGTCGCTTCATGGTCGGATCCTTTCCTTGTTTGAATGGAAGAGTCCATCCGGCTCTCCGCCTCCGAACTGTTTACGATCTGATGCGGACTTGGACTGTCGAGCTTGGAGCTAGCGCAAGAATAGCTTCACATTCTAGCATCTCGTCTTCACACCATATTCTGCCGTTCCTCAGTTTCCCAGGGTTCGGAAACCCTAAGCTGAAACTTCATTGGCGAACGTAGCTTTGGCCTCCAGGCCGAAGTCTTATTTTTCCGAGCCTTTGGCTCGGACGGCGGACTTGACTTGTCTGCAGCATGAGCCCAAGTTCCGAGGAGAGAGCCGGACACAGCACAATTCCCTATCTTACCAATCGTTGGTTTCTCGAGGTTCATGTGTCCCCCTGCACGCATCCCCTTCAGGGATGAAATGCAAAGGCGGCAGCGCTCGCCCAAGGCGTGGATTCCTGCTCGGCCTGCCCCCCGAGTTGGCAAAGTGTCGGCGATATGGAACCTTCTCATGCTCACCGAAGAATGCCTTTGGTCACCCGCAAGTTAGCCCATCGCCGCACCGCCGTCGACATGGATGGTCTGTCCGGTGATGTTGCGCGCTTCCTCGGAGGCCAGGAAAACAACCAGGTTGCCGATGTCTTCGGGCGTCTGCTCTCGCTGCAGAGGGGTGTTGGCCTTCACCCAGGCATCGTAAAGCTCTCGGGGTTCCTTGCCCGCGTGGGATGGATCCTCCTGGATGACCAGAGGAGCAAGACGAGACCAGAACGAGGTCCAGAGAAAACCGGGACAGATCGCGTTGACGTTGATGTTGTGGGGTCCCAGATCCTTGGCTACGGTTCGGGTCAGGGTCAGCAGTGCGTTCTTGGCTGCCGCATAGTCCGGCAGGATCTGCGGATCGCGTTTGGCAGCAATCGATGAAATGTTGATGATCTTGCCGTAGCGGCGCTCCATCATATGGGGGGCAGCAGCCTTACAGAGGAAAAAGGGGCCCTTCACGTTGACGGCATAGTTGTCGTCCCAGTCGGCCTCCTCCTGGTTGGTGAAGGGCATACCCAGCCGTTCGCCGAAGTGTCCGGCGTTGTTGACCAGGATGTCGATCCGCCCGAAGGCTCTGAGGGTCTCCTCAACCAGGGACCTACAATTCTCCTCCCGGGTGATATCGGACTCAACCGCCAGCGCACGTCGCCCCCTGCCTCCGAGTTCCTCAGCCCGTTTCTGGGCGGCTTCCAGATTGATATCTGCCACCACAATATCGGCCCCCTCGCGGGCCAGGCACAGGGAGATTCCACCACCTATGCCACCTCCGCCACCGGTGACGACGGCAACCCGGTCCTTCAGGCGCATATTACGAATCCCCCATCTCACCCAGGACCTCGTCTACCGTCTGCAGCGTCAGCCGGACGTCCTCCTCGGTAAGGGCAGCCGAGACAAACCAGAGTCCCCGACCGATGACACGGATACCCCGCTGGAGCAGGCGGTAAGTGAACTCGCCCACTTTGTTCTGGTCGTAGTTGGCACAGTCGCGGAAACTCCTGACCTCGTCCACCCGGGTGAAGCCGGTGTGGAACATCGGGCCAGGGCCCTGAATCAGAAGTGGCTGACCATGAGCCTGACCGCTC
Organism: Acidobacteriota bacterium; assembly: GCA_965218775.1. Lineage (GTDB taxonomy): Bacteria > Acidobacteriota > UBA6911 > RPQK01 > JAJDTT01 > CAUZIZ01. The sequence goes on from CBDCLS010000005.1 coordinate 562,470, forward strand.
TTGCGAAGTCCCTCGATCAGCATTTGGCCGAGTCCGGTGATGCGAGTGTAGAGCGCTTCACGGTCTCTTATCAGAACGTCGAGTGTGGCCAGAGCAGCGGCTATGCTAGCGATGTTCGAGTTGAGGGTTCCGGCGTGGATTACCTGTCCCGATGCAATGTGGTTTAGATGCTCTCGCTTGCCGGCGAGCACGCTGATGGGAAACCCTCCGGCGACGGCCTTGGCATAGACGGTCAGATCGCTGCTGACCCCGAGATATTCCTTGGCGCCACCCAGTGCCAGTCGAAAGCCCGTGATCACTTCATCCAGGATCAGGAGGGCTCCAAATCTATGGCACAGGTCCTGGAGACCCTCCAGATAGCCGGAGGCAGGGAGGATACAGCTGTTGTTGCACATGATGGGCTCGGTCACAACCGCGGCAATGTCCGGATCGTCTTCCAGGGTCTTCTGCACTACTGCCAGATCGTTCCAGGGGAGTATGACCACCTCGTCGAGCACGGACGAGGACTGGCCGCCGCTCAAGAGAGCCGGTTCCCAAGTCGATTCCCCGCCCGCTCCAACCGTGGGCTTGACGTCCATGAAGATGTTGTCGAGCCAGCCGTGATAATGCCCTTCGAATTTGACGATCTTGCGCTTCCCGGTGATGCCCCGGGCTAACCGCATCGCGGTGTGGATGGCATCCGATCCACTATTGGAAAAGCGGACCAGATCGGCTCCGGGTAGGACTTCGGTCAGTTTCCGTGCCAGCTCGATCTCGATCTCGGACTGGCCTGCATACAATTGTCCCTTGCCCAGTTCCTGCTGGATTCGGTCCAGGATTTCGGGCGGGGAGTGTCCCAGTAGGAGCGGGCCCTGGCTCAGCGTGTAGTCGAGATACTCATTTCCGTCCACGTCGCGCATCCTGGCCCCATGTCCCTCCGTGAAGAACATCGGGTGTGGCTTTCCTACAGTGCGGAAGTGGCTGCTGACTCCACCTGCTAGATAGCGCTGGGCTTCCTCGTAGAGTTGTTGTGAACGATCAAATCTATATTTTGTCATGTTTTAGGGATTCCTTAGGGAGGGGAGATTGTGCTGTTGGCCAGCTCTCTCCTTGGAACTTGGCCTCATGCTGCTAACGAGTCAAGTCATTCGGGGCTCTGACGGACTTGACCTCATAATCCTGCTAGTCCACGCTCGCAGCGTTGTCGGCCAAAGCCGTTTCCGGTACTGCTCACTGCTCACGTTTCAGCTTAGCAGATTCTAAAGACTCTCATCCGCACCCCGCGTGAGGACTTTCAGGGAAATCGGACCTGAGGAGTGTTGGACTGGGATGGAAGACGTGGTTTCGACTCGGCCTACTGCGAAAATGGTCTGCTCCAGGGGCTTTACCCAGGGCTCAGCGTAGAGGGTGAAGGTGCGGCTGCTTTCCTCTTCGGTTACCAGGATGCCATTGAGTCCGACGTCCAGAACGCGGACGCCGTGAGGGAGATTTCTGATGTCGACCGGGACTCGCGACTTGAAACCCTCTTTCCGGTTGACGTGGACCGTTACCTTCACCTCTGATCCGGGGGTGATGCTGACAGTGGGTGCGTTCACTGACACCGCCAGGTCCGCGGGTCCGGACAAGGCGACCAGAGTGGGATTGTGCCCTCCGTCCAATTGGTTGGCGATCGTTTTGCCCTCGATTGTTGCCTTGCCCGTAAAGTGAATCTGAGTGGGTTCGAAGGCGGCGTCCTTGTTGGCCTGTAGCAGCACAACCGTGGAGCTGGCGTCCGCGGGTATCAAACCCTTTGTGGCGGTCACACCGCTGGGCAGCCCTCCTACCGTTACCTCGATTTCACCGTCGAAGCCATCCAGCCTCACGACGCTGACATCTGCGGTAACCTGTCCCCCAGGCGGGAGGTTGAAGTGCTGCTGACTGGTTGCAGCCAGGTCGATCCGTCCCCGGTTGCGCATCGGACTCGAAACCAACTGAAAGCCAGGTGTCTTTTCGCGGATGGTGAGCCGGTAGGGATAGCTCTTGCCCCCGAATCCCCTGACATCTCGAACTCTCACCAGGTAGGTCCCGTCCTCAGGCACCGTGAAATCCAGTCGCGAATCGCCTCCGTACATCGGTCCGCCGTCGTCGTTTCGGTAGTTGAGATGAAAAACCGGCATGCCGTTGGGCGGAAAGGTCGAGCCCGGAGGAAAGATTCTGACTTTATAGACAGGATCGCCCATCGCGTGAGCTTCGGGCGTGGTTCCCAGGAGCGTCAGACGCGTCCCCAGAAACGTCTTGAACCGGACATCGTCATCGGGACCACGTGGAAGCGCTGATATCTGGACGATCTCACTCCCGACCATCAGATAATCGTCGATGGCCAGATCTTCCCAGGACTGAAGCCGCATGGATCCTCGCTTCGTCTCCGAGTCCTTGAGCACGATCTCGGTCTTGGCGAGACATCTCACGGTGGCCTGCGGCAGCGGACGGCCTTCAGTGTCCCAGATCTCGAGCACCGAATCCAAAGAGGATCCCAGCCGCTCGGCATCCACTTCGATGACCAGATCCTGGCCTCCTTTGGCCGAAAAGCGAAAGAGATCGACATCTGCCTCCGCCGAGCCAACCTCCTGCCGGGCCGAACCTCGGATGTTCCCGTTGAGGGTCAACGGCCAGTCGACAGTCTGACTGGCAGCCGGAGAGTTGTTGGGCTCCTGCTCGGACTCCTCCCTGTAGTCACCCACGGCAATCCGAATCTCATTCCAGGCAGGATCGACAGAGATCGAGTGCGTTTCTCCCCATCCGGTCTTCTGAGGCGCGACCTTGACCGAGCTGGTACCCGCGAGATTGGCTCCCGACACCCTGAGAGACGTCTCCCGACCGGCCTGGACGCCTAGTGCGGATACCTCGGTGAGAAAGGCATACTCTCCCATCCTGAGACGATAGTGGTAGCGCTGCATCGCGCCGCCCATGTTCTTGTCTTTGACACGGATGGTGTAATCTCCATCTTCCTCGACCCGATGGATCAGGACCGCATCGGGCCCTTCCTCGGGACGGCTCCGGGCACGGATCGTTCCTTCACGATCCGTCAAAACCAGGGTTGAATTCAGATTCGACCCCAGAGGAGAAGCAAGAACCTCGAAGACGAGCTCCTGTCCCGCTCGAGCTTGAAAGCGGAAGTGATCGACATCTCCGGGATCGGAGATATCGCCTCTGACCGTGGCCGGCAGTTGGACTTCCTGGGCCTGATCCAGGCGATTGTTGACCTGCGTCTCTTCCACTTCCCGGAAAGGCCCCACTGCAAAGGGCAAGGCATTGGTGACCCCCAGAGCTGTTTCGAGCCGGAAGGAATACACGCCGGGACTGAGATCTGGATCGATACGAACCCTGACCGTCAAACGGTCTTTCGTGGACTTATCCAAAATCAGGGTACGGGTCTCCCCTTCTTTCAACTCTTGGACGTTAGGCAGGGTGTCCCGCTCGACAATCGACGCCTCAAAACCGGACCGCTCGAACAAGATCTTCTTGGTGCCTCCGAGGTTAGTCCCGTCCAGGAGCAGCGATACGGTGCTGCCGCGTTGGCCTCCGTGGGGAACCAAGGATTTGAGGGTAGGCGGAGCCTGCTGCGCCAAGACCGAAAACGTCGAGGCGATCAAAAAGACAAAAATGCCCAGACAAAGCCTGTTGGGGATCCCGTGCTTGCCAAAGGAGCGTTCAATCATAGGACTGTACCTCATGAAAGACGACCGGGCCGTCATAGCGACCCAGGGCCAGACGCTTGCTATCGGGACTCACCGCCAGGGCCAGGACCCAATCCGGCTGCGGTTCCAGCGTCCGCCTTTCCTGGGACGTATCGACATCCCAGAACTTCACCAGCCGATCCGATCCGGCCGAAATCAGCGTCTGCCCATCGGGCGTGAAGGCCAATCGTAACACCGAGCTATCGTGGGCAAAGAAGGAGCTCAACAACTCTCCCCCTTGACCCTCGTGAAGCTTCCAGATCCGGATCATCTTGTCCTCGCCCGCAGCCGCCACCAGCTTGCCCGATGGGTGCAGGGCAAGGCTGTAGAGCTCTGCGGAGGACTCGCCCAGAGGCCGACCGAGCTGGCTTCCTGTCTTCACGTCCCAGATCTTCACAGTCCGGTCGGCCGAAGCAGAAAGAAGCCGCTTTCCCGCCAGATCGAAAACGATCGCGTAGACTGCGTCCACGTGGCCCTTGAGCGTACGAAGTTCGCGGCCGCTTCCAACTTCCCACAACTTGATCAGACGATCATAGCTAGACGTCGCCAGGAGGTCACCTCCGGGGTCGAGGGCGAGAGAGTAGATACAGTCGCTGTGCCCCTCCCAACTCCTCAAGAGCGTTCGTCCGTTGGTCTCCCAGATCTGGACCTTTCCATAGCGAGCCGGCATCCCTCCAGCAGCAGCCAGGATCGAGCCATCGGGACTGAAGAGCACGGCCCGCACCGCCTCAGGATGGCCCGGAAGACGGGCTATGATCTCATGAGTTGCGGCATCGAATAGCTGCACTTCGCCATAGGCGCCGCCGGCCACGAGGTCGCCGCCGGGATGGAAGGCCAGGCTTGCGATCTCCGATCGAACTGGCGTTCGGGGCTCGATCTGAGGCAGGTTCTCGAGCTGTATCCTACCCAGGTCACTGGACCAGGGAGAGGCGCCTGCTGACACCCAGCTTCGTAACAAGTCGATGTCCTCCTCAGAGAGGAAATCGTCTTCCGGCATGGTGGGTTCTAGAAGTCCCTCCACCATCAACAGCATGCGACTTTCGTCGCTGTTTCCGGGAAGCAGAGCCGGGCCGTTCTCACCGCCTTCCATCAGAGCCGCATGTGTGTGCATGCTCAGGCCACCCTCCTTCTTGACCTCGTTATGGCAGGAGTAGCAGTTCTTCGCTAGAATCCGTGCTACAGGCTCATCCAAGGACGGGCTAGAGGCCTGCCCAGCCGTGCTAAAGAGTAGAACGACGAGCAAACGAAGAGAAGAGAGAGTGCTCCACCACATATTCAGTGGGTAAAGAGAAACTCTTTACTGGTCAGGATCGCCCAGAATAGATCTTCGACGCCTTGCCGATCCAGGTCCTCCCCCAGGGAAGCTTGTAGCCTATCCATTTCCCCTGAGGTCGGGTCGCGGGTCAACGCTATCCGATAGGCGTTCTGCACCATCTCACGGGTGGAGAGCGGCTTCTCCAGAAGTCCCCCGATTACATTTCCGCGCCGCCGTAGCTTTCGATTGAGGGTCTCCCCGTTGATCAGATGAAGAACCTGGGCCACGTTGGAGGACCTCTTGCGCTCGTTTGCGGCGCCTGTCAACCGCTCCGGTCTGCCGAAGGAATCGAGGAAGTAGGATTCGATCTGCGTGTCCGGCAGCTGGAGGGCCCTCGTCCCCAGCGAGTATCCCTCGAACTCCTCGGGCACGCCGGTCACTTGAGAGATAACATCGAGGACCACCTCTGCAGGCAGGCGTCGGCTCATGTGGTGCGAATAATACTTGTCATCCTCGGCATTGGAGTCGTTGCTGTCAGAGGAAAGTTGATAGGCCGCCGAGTGGACGATTTCTCGGATAAGCGCCTTAACGTCAAATCCCCGTCGAACGAAGTCCTCCGCCAAGGCGGTCAATAGCTCTTCGTTGGAGGCTGGGTTCGTGGCTCGAAGGTCATCGACGGGATGTACCAAGCCACGGCCAAGGAAATTGGCCCAGACCCGGTTGACCACCGTTCGCGCGAAGTGACGATTCTGGGTGAGCCACTCCGCCAGGTGCTGGCGTCGATCCTTCGAGGTCTCGAAGGACAGGGCTTCTCCGTCCAGGGGTTGAGGAGGCATGGGCTTGCCCAGCCGGGGGTGGTTGACATCTCCCATGTGCCGGGAAATAACGGTGAATTCACCGGGTAGACTTCCGGTCTTCAAGCTGACTCGAGAGACCAGGTTGGCCATGCCGTAGTACTGGTTCTGGGTCCACTTCTCAAGCGGATGGTTGTGGCAGCGGGCGCAGGTCAGAGAGATCCCTAGAAATGCCTGTGAAAGATTCTCACTGACGTCAATGGGTTTCTTGTGAATGACCCAATAGTTGGCCGCCCCATTGGTCAGGGTATTGCCGCTGGCCGTCACCAACTCGTTGATGAACACATCCCACGGCTTGTTCTCCTGGACACTCTGTCGGATCCAGTCATAGTAGGACCACATCGCGCTGCGCTGCAGCTTACGACTCGAGACCAATAGCAGATCCGACCATTTATAGCTCCAGTAGTCGACATACTCAGGGCGCTTTAACAGTTCTTCGACCAGTCTGGCTCGCTTGTCCTTGCGGGAATCGGAAAGGAAGAGCGCCAGCTCCTTGGCAGTTGGCAAGACGCCAAGCGTGTCCAGATAGAGGCGCCGGATGTAGGTGCTGTCATCGCAAAGAGCCGAGGGAACGATCCGAAGCTGGCTCAGCTTCTCCTGGATCCGCTGGTCGATGAGGCTATCTGAAGCAAGCACCTCAAAGGCGTCCACTTCGAGCGCCCGGGGAAAGGGGACGCTCACCATCGAAAAGGCAACCTTGCTGGAGTACCAGACCGAAATCGCACCCTCGCCGTGCCCCGTGGTGGTAACGCTGCCACCCTCATCTACCGCCGCAACGCCATCATTCGTGGAGGTGAATTTGGTCCACTGGGTAACGTCCCTTTCTTTTCCGTCGGAGTAACGGGCCTTGACCGCTAGCTGCAGCTCTTCGCCCGGCTTCTCCACCAGAACGCGATTAGGGATGACGTGGAGGGTCTCGATCACCGGATCGTCGGACTGCGGTGGGGGCGCACCTGAGGCAATCCAGTCGGCGATGATCTGGTACTGAGGAGAGCCGACTCGAAATCGTCTACCACCCCCATGCGGAATGGTCGAGGTCGGTTTCAGCAAGATGAGGCTGTGGGCTGGAGCCGTCTTCACCACGCGACGGCCCAGGGCCACCCGGGTCAAGGCGCGAAAGTCGGCGTCTGGATCGTAGCCTCGAAGCGAGAGCTTGAAGCCGTTCTTCCCAGCCAGCGCTCCATGACAGGGACCCGAGTTGCAACCGGACTTGGTGAGGACGGGTAGGACGTCGTTGCGAAAACTGGGAGCGTCCGGAGCCGACGCAGCCCAGAGGGTGGAACAGACAAGCCAGAATGTAAGGGCTAGCACGGAAGCGCTCGCATCCCGACTGCGGACTGAGACTCGTTGCTTCACCTTCCAGTCCCCTGCTGTCAGATGAGCTCCCGGATCGGATGGACGTTGTAATCGACAACTGGCACCGGACGTCCCTGTGGTCCCTCCAGTTCAGTCTCCAGGTCTATCCCCAGTAGGTGATAGACCGTTGCCGCCACCTCACCCGGTGTCACTGGCCGATTCTTGGGGAGGGCGCCGATCTCGTCCGACTCCCCGACGACTCTGCCGCCTTGAATTCCGCCTCCGGCAAACACGTTGGTCCAACAACCCGGCCAATGATCGCGGCCGCCGGCAGGATTGATCTTGGGCGTGCGTCCAAACTCGCCCATCGCCACCACGATGGTGTCGTCGAGCAGCCGTCGATCCTGAAGATCTTCCAGCAGCGAGCTGAAGGCATTGTCGAACATCGGACCTACCAGATCGGTGTAGCAGCTGATAGGGCTGAAGGGCGCGGAGCCATGAATGTCCCAGGTAATTTCGTTGAAGACCGTCTCGAACATATTGACGGTGACGAAGCGAACACCCCGCTCTACCAGACGACGGGCAAGCAGGCAGCTCTGCCCGAACTTGTTGTGCCCATAGCGTTTGCGAAGATCTTCCGGTTCCTTGTTGATGTCGAAGGCCTCGCGGGCCTCACGCGAGGAGATCAGGGTATAGGCCTGGTGAAAATTCGAATCCAGCAGGCGCGCATCGTCGCTCTTCTCGAACTTCCCCACCACTCCATCGACTATCTGGCGAAGATTGCGTCTTCGTTCGAGCCGCATGGCCGAGATGTAGTCCGGCGGCACCAGATCGCGAACCTGGAAATCGTCTTGGGACGGATCCGCATTCAATACAAAGGGATCATGGGCTCTACCCAGGTAACCGGCGTCCTGACCGTGAGGCATGTTGCCTCCGGTCTTGCCGATGGGACGCGGCAGCAGAACGTGGGGAGGCAAGGCACCGCGTGCACCCCGCAGCTTTCCCAAGACACAACCGATATTGGGATGCTCCAGTCCGCCCTGAAAGAGCCTGCCGGTCTGCATCATCTGGTGTCCGGTGTCGTGGACGGCGGTGGCGTTGTGGTAGAGGCTCCGCACCAGAGAGTACTTATCGGCATGCTTGGCCATGCGGGGAAAGATCTCGCTGATCTGGATCCCGTCCACGTTCGTGGGGATGGGCCGGTAGGGGCCTCGGATCTCGGACGGAGCGTCGGGCTTCATGTCCCAGGTATCCAGCTGGCTGGGCCCTCCGACCAAAAAGAGAAAGATGCAGTTCTTCTTATCGGAGTTCGCTGCACCGGCCGCCCGAAGGTTGCTCCAGTCGGCAAGGCTCAGCCCCAGAAACGAGAGCGAGCCGACGTGAAAGAAGTCACGACGGTTGAAGCCATCGCAAAATGAAACAGGCTTATGGGCATCGAGGCGCAGCATGGCAGATCCTCCGGGCTAGACAGTCAGTCACGAGGTTCTGATTGGAAGCAGAACATTCTCTTATCGATGAGCACCTTATACCCCAACAACCCGACGGAAATCAACAGGGCACGAGCGTCGCAAACAGCGGAGCCTTCGCATAGAGCAAGCGGTGGCCCCATTCGGGAAAAGAAACTTTGGTCGGGGATGGGGGAGATCTCGCTGTTGTCCGGCTCTCTCCTCGGAACTTGGAACCACATTGCTAACAAGTCAAGTCGTTCGCGGCTCTGTTGGACTGGGTTTGATCTTGCTGGCATTTGGCCCCTACCTCCTTTACCGCTGCTCATGGATGGTCCGACATCTTGGCAGCAACTCCGTCAGCTTCCGGATCCCTTCTGGCGTCAGATCCGTCTCGTAGACATGGAGCTCTCTCAGGGACTCCAGCCTCGCCAACAGGGGCACGACCAGGTCCGTCACGGCCGTGTGGTCGAGCCATAGCTTCTGCAGTTTGGCTAAACCGAGAAGATACGTTACGCCGGCGTCGCTTATCTCGGTTTCACCCAGGTGGAGCCCGGTCAGGCCGGTGAGCCCCCGCAGGTTCTCCAGACCCGCGTCGGTCACCCTGTTGCCGCGCAAGCCGAGGTAGACGAGCTGACTCATCTTCCGCAGATGGACCAGTCCCTTGTCGGTGACCCCGGTCCTGCCAATGGGCAAATGCCGGAGATTCTTCAGCTCGCTCAAATAGATCAATCCTGCGTTGCCGATCCGGCTGCGGTAAAGGTTGAGCCATTCCAGCTTCTGCAACCGACCGAGGTGGACCATCCCGGCATTGCCCACTTGGGTCTCTTCCAGCGAAAGATCCGTCAGCTCGGTAAACCCGGCCAACAAACTGAGATGGTGGTCGAGTAACCGGGTGCGATCCGCGTTAACCTCCACAACCGCGTCGCCGCGTACAAAGACAGTGGCTCCCAGACGTCGTAACCCTTGGACCGGATCCGTCTCCTGAGGCCGTCCCTCCACCTCCCTGGACCCGCCCGCTGGTGTGGAACGCGTCACCGCCAAAAGCAAGATCCAGAAAAGACAAAGTCCGCTTCTGAGCATCCGAAGCACCTCAGGTGTTATGAGTATGCTCACATCCGGTAGATGCCGTAGTCCGGAACCTCCTGCCCATGGCCGGTGGCCCGAGTTCCCTCGTTGTTGGCGTGCGGAATCGTGAGGGCAAGGTAGAGGAAAAACGGCCTATCCTGGTTGCGCTCCACGAAATCCAGCGCCTCCTGCGTGATCAGATCGTGGCTGTAGTCCACTCGCTTGGTGGCGTAGCCCCCAACGAAACCACCGGATCGAGATTCCACCTTTACGACGGTATTCCTCAGCCTCACCTTGCTCTGGTTGCGCCACAGAAACTCGGGATAGTAGTTGTGAGCGTGGCCCTGATTCAAGTAGCCGTAGAAGTAGTCGAATCCTTGATTCAGCGGGAGGCCGGAGCGGGCTCCAGGAAGGTCCTCCCCCAGACCCCACTTGCCGCAGAGAGAGGTCCTGTAGCCAGCCTTCTTGAGGACCTCCGCGAGAGTGACATCCGAATCGCGAAGCGCCTGGAGACGCCGGTCGCGGGCGTTGCCCCTGACGTGGGTATGACCCAGGTGCCGCCCCGTCATCAGGACGCTGCGTGAGGGAGCGCAGACGGTCGAGCCGGCGTAGAACTGACGGAACCGCATCCCTTCCTGGGCCATCCGGTCCAATCGGGGAGTCTGGATGAGCTTCTGACCGAAGCAGCCGAGGTCCCCGTATTCGAGGTCGTCGGCAAGGATGAAGATCAGGTTGGGAAGTCGCCCTGCCGCTACCGCGCTGGAGAGGAAAAGCAAACAGAATCCGACCAGAAGCCTCGCAACGGCTCTCGTTCTCGGCTTCATTCTCCGCAACTCTGATCCTTCATAGCTACCTGTGCCTCGTTGTATCACAACGTGGTCAAAGGTACTGTATTTGACACGAAAAAGCGGCTTGGTCCATCATGCATGGACTCTGTAGCCGTCCCAAGGATTGAAGTCACAGAAGGCGAACAATGATGACCGTGAAACCAATTCCAGACGGATTCCACTCCGTCACACCGTACCTGATCGTCGAGGGCGTGCCTGGCTTGATTGATTTCCTGAAAGCCGCCTTCGATGCCAAGGAGATACACCGGACAGATCTGCCCGACGGCCGGGTGATGCACGCCCAGCTTCAGATCGGTGATTCCATGGTCATGATGGGCGAGGCCATGGAAGGCCTCCCCGCAAAGCCTGCATCCCTCTACCTCTACGTGCACGACGCAGATGCTGTATACAAGCGGGCGCTGGAGGCCGGGGCCGAGTCGCTCATGGAGCCGGCGGACCAGTTCTACGGCGACCGCAACGCCGGAGTCAAGGATCCGACCGGGAACACCTGGTGATCGGGACGCATGTGGAAGACATAGATCAAGAAGAGATTGTCCGCCGGGCCCAGGCTCTGGGAAGAGGCTAGTCAGCCGTTGGATCTCGAACATCAATTGAGGTCAATCCCAACGGCATTGCGGCATCCAGCCCAGTGAGGCCAGCAGCTGGCGCTGGATCATTCAGGAAGAAACTTCTCCTCACTTCAGGGTTTGTCGGCTACACCTATAAGGTGTTATTGCGGGTAGCCCAGGGTTAGCCCGGATTTCTCAAGGAGAAAGCCGAAAGGGCGATTTTAGTCGATTTCTCGACGCCGGTCTGGGTCAAAGGCGCCGCTGAGGGCGGTGCAGAGTACGACAGGCGTCGTGAGGCCTGTGTCGAGCGCGGAAAACCGGTTTTCCAGACACACCTCAGGCGCCTCAGTTGCAGACGGCTGGGATTTCCGACTTTCCTTGGCTCAACCGAGCTGTTGAAGCTGGGCCAAGGCTTGGGCATAGAGTGCTTGGTAAGGATAACCCTCGCTCAAGGACAGACTCACCCGCCGGACACTGACCCGAATCTGGCCTCCTATCTTCAACAGTTTGAGGCGAATTGTCTGGCATTGCGCCTTCGCCCACTGGGTCCCCTTCAAAGCGACACGCCTCAACGTGTGCAGCAGATTATAGGCCACCGAGGAGAACCACAACCGCAGCTGATTGCTCTTGATGAGGTGCGTCGAGGTCCGATCGGCAAACAGCTCCAGCTGCTGTTCCTTGATCCGATTCTCCGCCTCCCCTCGCGCGCAGTACAGCTGCTCGTACAGCTTTTGGGCGGGCCACCGCTTCGCTCCCAGCGAGGTGACGACAAAGCGGGGATTGGATCCCTTACCCGTGTACTCGGCCTTGCCCACCACTCGCCGCTCTTGACTCCAGCTCTTGTGCGTCTGGTAACGAAAGTCCTTATAGACTCGGGCGCTGCTGCCGCTCGCTTGTTGAAGCGCCTGGGCCTGTTCCAGCTCCGACTCCAGGGTCCCCTCTAAGCGCTGATTGCGGGCCAGACCGAAGACGTAATCCACTCGATGCTCCTCACACCATTTCATCAACGCCTCGCGGGCAAAGCTGCTGTCCGCCCGCAGAGTAATGCGGACCTTCGGCCACTTCGCCCGCAGTTGTCCCACCATCCGCTCCATCTCCTGGACCGCTCCTTCGGAGCCATCCAGGTTCGACACCCGCAGCTTGGCCCCCAGCACATACCCCTCGCAAAACACATACAGCGGCAGGTAGCAGTAACACCGGTAGTAGCCATGGTAGAAACGACCCTCCTGTTCTCCGTGCAGCGGATCATCCGTCGCATCCAGGTCCAAGACCAACTCCTTCGGTTTCCCGCCTCGCACCCGAATGAACTGCTCCACCAAAAACGCTTCGACCGCGGCTTCATCCACCGGCGTCTTGCGATATTTATCCTGCGTCACCGAGGACAACTCCAAACGATTGAGGGTGCTCTTGCCCGCACACGCCTTGCCTCGATCCGCTTCCGCTCGCCGATCCCTCCCCAAGGGATCTTCCTTGCCCACCAACACCGCCATCAGCGGATCCGTCCGTAGCTCCTCATGATCGTTGAGATCCTCATAGCCCAAGGCCAGTCCATAAATCCGCTGCCCCACCAGATCCTCCACACTGAACTCGGTGAAGCGAGGATCCCGCCGGTCCCCAAAGCAGGCGGCCAAGCCGCGAATGAACCCATAGCGGTTCTCCACCTCCCGTAACAGCAACCCTCCGGCGTCTGAAGTGATCTGTCCCCCGTTGAATTCTGCCTCGACTCGGCGACCCTCCAGCCCTTGAAACTCCAGCTTAGAAGCGATACACTCTGTCGTCATAGTAGTCAGCTCCTTGTGTTTGTTAAGTCTTTGTTAACACAGACTTTATACCACATTGAGCTGACTGCTTTTTCTTATCCTTGAGAAATCCGGGTTAGCGACGCGGAGCGAGCTACCCTGGGTCTAGGTCGGCAGATGCCTTACCCCAAAAGGGGTTATTGCCGACCGGCAACGTCTTGGCAATAACGCTTTCAGCGTAAGAAAAAGACTGGTCGACTCAAAACCCAGGGTAGCTCGCTTCGCATTGCAACCCTGGGCTACTCGCAATAACACCTTCGGTGTACGTCATTGCTTGATGACGGTGCCGTCACGGCGTCGGATGACGCCCCAGCCGCCGTTGTATTCCTCTTTCTGACCCGATTCGAAGCTGCCAAACGGATACTTCAGAGCGGCCTTTTCATCCACCTCGATCCCCCACCCTGGATCCTCGCTGGCCCAGAGATAACCGTCCTTGAAAACGGGACAGCCCTGGAAGACCTCCAGTAGACGATCGGAAAAGCCAGGGAACTCCTGGATGCCGAAGTTGTAACAGGCCAGATCCAAAGCCAGATTGGCGGCGTGCCCGATGGGAGAGACGTCTCCGGGTCCATGCCAGGCGGTGCGGACACCATGAAGCTCACCCAGCGCCGCAATCTTTCGGCAGGGAGTCAGTCCTCCGGCCTGGGAGACGTGGATGCGAATGTAGTCGATCAACCGTTCAGTCATCAGCGGGATCCACTCGTGCGGACTGTTGAAAAGCTCACCCATCGCGATGGGCGTGGTTGAGTAGTTCCGGATAAGACGGAAATACGCAATATCTTCCGGCGAGACCGGATCCTCCAGGAAAAAGAGTCGGAAGGCTTCTACGTCCTTGCAGAATTGAAGCGCCTGGGTCGGCGTGATGCGTTCATGAACATCGTGCAGCAGTTCGACTTCGTCGCCCAACTGACGCCGGCACTCCTCGAACAGAGACAGCGTCCGCTTGATGTAGGCCGCCGGTTCGAACATAGGGTCGTCGTGTAGCTTGCGAGGAGGAGTCCAGGCACCTCCTCCACCGTAGGCTGCCATTCCGGGAATCCCTACCTGGACCCGTATGTGGCGTACCCCCTGCTCCATGTAACCACGCGCTTGGTCGATGACCTGAGCGAACTCCGAACCACTGGCGTGACGATAGCAGTCGGCCGCTTCCCGACACTTCCCGCCCAGGAGCTGGTAGACGGGGAGGCCCGCCTGACGTCCCTTGATATCCCACAGAGCCAGGTCCACACCGCTGATGGCGTTGTTGAGTACGGGTCCATTGCGCCAGTAGGAGCTGTTGTAGCAGGCCTGCCAGGTGTCATCGATGCGATCGGCTGGCTTCCCCAAAAGAAAGGGCTTCAGATACTTCTCTACCGCCGGAACCACCAGATCGGCCCGCTGTGTGAAGGTGGCGCAGCCGTAGCCGTAGAGTCCATCCTGGTCGGTCAAGACCTTGACCACGACGAGCCGCAGCCCTTCGGGTGCAGTGGCGATCACCTGGATGTCTTTGATCCGAGGAGAAGGCATTCCCCTACCGCTCTTCTGGAGCGATTCCTCTCCACTCAGCTCACTGCCGGCAGCGATTCCGGAAAGGGATCCCATGGCGCCAGTCCGCAACAGTGTTCGTCTATTCATTTTTCGTCCTCCTGGGGTCGGCATTTTCGAGCAGTCCTGAACATTTCACTTCAATTAGGCCAGCGTGGCAAGTCCCAAGGTGGACGGCTCAGAATGAAAGAAACCATTACGGACTTGTTTTCGAGTCAGTATTCTGATTAGGTTCTTTTGACTCACCCTACCAACAGTGCCAACCGGAGGTACGACATGAACCTATCCAGAATTAGACAACTGTTCTTGGTTTTATTCCTTGCCACCCTGTTGATCCCAGTCCCGCTGCGGGCTGCATCCTCGGCGGACACCTTCGAGAAACCCATGACCCCGAAGGAGTTCATGAATCAGCTGGTCGGCCCCATGTACTCCCTGGTGATGCCTTTCACAGCCGAGGGCGAGGTAGACCACAACTCGATTCGCAAGATGATCGCAGGAGCCCTCAAGTACGACGTCAAGATCTTCAATATGACCGGCGGAAACAGCAAGTACGAGTGGCTATCCTACGATGAGATCAAAGCCGCTACCCGCACCTTCGTCGAGGCGGTGGGTGATCGCGGGCTGACCATCACCTGCGCTCACAAGTTCTGGAACGCCCGCGCCATCGACTATGCCAAGTACGCCGAGGGATTGGGTGCGGATGCCGTCGAGGTCCTGACACCCAACATCCCAGAGGAGGAGATGCCGGCTTATTTTCAGGACATCGCGGACAATAGCAGGCTAGCGATCGCCTTGAAGAATGTGGGTCTGAAGGAGAAGACCATGCGCCGACTCCTGGAGATCGATGCTGTGGTGGCCATGAAAGAGCACCGGATCCAAGAATACATCTTCCTGGAGGCCAAGTTTGCCGACCGTCTCCGCGTCTACGGTGGCGGCACCACCTATCGGTTTCTGGCGGCTGAGCCTTACGGAGCCAAAGCCTACTTCGACATCTATGCGATCATCGCTCCCTGGATCGCAAAGGAGTTCTGGGAAGCCTATCAAGCGGGGAACTTGAAGAAATGCTACGAGATGGTGAAGAAGTACGATATTCCCATTGTTGATAACTTCAGTCTTCCGTTCTTCCATGGAGCGCTCGAATACTTCGGCCTGGGAACACGCCATTTGCGCGCCCCGTTGAAGGCGGCCACGGATGAGGAGATGAAGGAAATCAAGGAGTTCTTCGAGAGCCGTGGACTCTATCCTCAGAAATAGGCGACAACCAGGCCCTGTGCCAGCGCTGGCCGTGAAAATGGAGCATGAGCCGGGTCGGGGTCCGAGATAGGTTGACTCAGATGCAGCCGGGTCACTTCACCAGCAGACGGAGGTTTTTCAACCAACTCGGGCTCGGCGGCCTCCTACTGAGTGGGACTGGGAAAGGATTCGCCCAGCTTGCTATTACGCTTCGCGCCAGACCGCTAAAGCGGGGGAATCCTGCAGTACGGCTAGTCCATTAGGTCAGGGGTCAGACTTCGTGTAGAATGCCCTGGCGCCGGGACAACGCTGCTCCAAAAAATCATACTTCTTGGTGGAACCTATGAACCAAGCCGTGTTTTCGTCTCTGGACTATTCTTTGTTGCTGATCTACCTGGTCGTGGTAGTGGGCATCGGGGTTTGGGTGGGGAGGGGACAGAAGGATACAGAAGATTATTTTCTGGCGGGTCGTTCGATGGGCTGGTTTCCCATTGGGATTTCCACGATCGCCAGCTTGTATAGCGCCATCAGCTATATGGGGAGCCCATCCGAGTACCGTACTCATGACCTGAGACTGACGGTGGGCATGCTGTCCATGATTCCCACGGCGGCAGTGGTGATCTACGTCTTCATGCCGTTTTACCATCGGCTCCAGGTCTACACAGCCTATGAGTACCTGGAGAAGCGATTCAATGTGACGGTACGCGCCCTGGCAAGCGCGATCTTCGTGGTTTGGCGCATGCTCTGGATGGGGACAGCCGTCTACGTCCCCTCACTGGTGCTTCATACGATTACAGACTTCCCCTTGATACCCATGATTCTGTGCGTGGGCGTGGTGGCCACACTGTACACAGTGATTGGCGGGATGAAGGCGGTGATCTGGACCGACGTCGCCCAGTTTTTCGTACTCACGGGCGGGTCGGTGCTGGCCCTCTGGGTAGTGAGCTCCCAAACCTCGGGGTTCTCTGGAATCTGGGAGATGGCTGAGCAGGGCGGAAGAACCCAAATCTTGGATTGGTCTTTGGATCCAACAGTTCGGGTCACGACCTGGGGCGCCTTGATCGGTGCTCTTGTCGCCAACCTGGCCATGTATGGGGCGGACCAGGTGAGTGTTCAGCGCTATCTGGCAGCCGGATCCTTGAAGGAGATGCAGAAATCTTTTGTCCTGAATACCGTGGGTGGTTGGTCCATGGGCGTCCTGATGATCTGGATTGGGTTGGGACTCTATGCCTTTTATTCGATGAATCCAGGCCTCTTACCCGAGGCCATCGGGGGAGATAAAGTTTTTCCCTATTTCATCGCCACTGAAATGCCCGTGGGACTCCGAGGCGTGATGATTGCGGCCATCTTGGCTGCTGCCATGTCTTCGATTGATTCCGGTCTGAATTCTTGTACCACGGCTCTGATTACTGACTTCTTCAAGCGCTTTGGGTGGTTGACCCGCTGGGCCAGCAGAGCCTCCCAGGACTCAGCGGCTCAGGAGCTTTGGACGTCGCGAATCTTGACCCTGCTGCTGGGAATCCTGGTCACCCTATTGGCTTGTTTCGTCGGGGCCCTGGGCACGATCATCGAGATCACCAATAAACTGGTCAACAGTTTCGCCGGTCCCATGCTGGGTATTTTCGTGCTGGGAATGCTCACTCGGAAGACCGAGTGGCGAGGGGCCTTTGTGGGACTGTTGGCAGGCACGCTGGTCACGGCCTTCTGTATCATCGAAGACTATCCCTCCTTTATCTGGTTCGGACCCATTGGAGCGCTGGTGACGGTGCTGGTAGGTCAAGTCACGAGTCGGTTCTTCGGCAGCGACGACCCTGAGCGTCCAGATCTGGTGTTTCAGTTTGGGCGTTCTACGGCGGCTGAAGGAGTCAACGTGGAGGATCCAGATCAAGTTCCGATGTAGAGGGCATACACCCCGAATGTCTTCGGTATTCGATCCGTCGAAACTGACCATAAAACGAAGCGAGGGCACTCGGTTCGTGGGAGTTAGACAGTGTCGATCCATACGTCGCAGTGACATGGGGTGCTCGATCGGGCCGGAACAGAGGTCCCGTCTTTCGTGTTTCTCGCGGTGATTCTGTCAGCCACGCTGCTTCAGGGCTGTGGCGGAACTCCGGGTGCCGACCCTGTGGCCGTTAGTCAAACTAGATCGCCAACGACCGAGATGTCGCCCCAGCGGGCTGTAATCCGCGTCGCTCAGGTCAAAATCGTTCCCGAGAAAGGCAAGCTCGAGGAGAACCAACGCGCCCTGCTGGATGTCCTCGGAGCCATCGAACGCGAGCAGGTGGTTGATGTTGTCGTCACGCCCGAGTGCTTTCTCGATGGCTACGTGTCCACCGAGAAATCCGTGCGCAGGGAGGACATGCTGCGATATGCGATCGACCCGGAAACCTCACCCTACACGAGTACCGTCGCCAACTGGGCGCGGCGCAATCGCGCCTGGGTGATCTACGGCTGCACGCGCAAGGTGGGCGAGGAGGCCTACAATTCAGCGCTCGTGTTCAACCGCGAGGGAACGCTCGTCGGGTCCTACGACAAGCTGCATCTCCAAAGCCACGATCACAAGTACACGCCTGGAGAGCATCTTGACGTCTTTGATTCGGACTTCGGGAAGTTCGGTGTCATGATCTGTGCCGATCGGCGCTGGCCCGAGACGACGAGAACCCTGGCCATGAAGGGCGCGCGCGTCGTTTTCAATCCTACCTACGGATTCCACAACGACCTCAACCGCGCGATGATGCGAACGCGCGCCTACGAGAACAGTATCTTCATCGCCTTCACCCATCCCTCCCAGGCACTGGTTACAGGACCGGATGGGAAGATCGAACAGGACACCAGCGACGACACCCAGCGCTTTGCCATCACCACGATCGACCTCGGTCAAGTGCCCTCGCCAGGTGCCAACAGACACATCCCGGATCGGAGACCGGAGGTCTACGCCCGCTGACCTTTGACCGTCCAGCGTCTGTGACCTAGGATCGCGCCACACACGCTCTCGGCTGTCATCCCTGTAGGCACTTCCTCGAACTCATAATCGGTCCTCGGGCCTAGAAAGGCATTTCGCGTCTCCTTGCGAACTGGTGATTAGGCTAAAGCTAGCCGAAAATATTTGAAATTTTGATTTCCACCGGTCGGACCTTCCAGACAGATGTAAGAGCAAAATTCTCAGAATGCACGAGCTAGCAGCTAAGCGTTTCCCATCAGTAACCCTACCGCGAGCTTCTGGTCAGGCTCCAGAAGAATCCCTCACACGAACCCAGCCGTCGGTTCCCTGCGGGCTCCGACATGATGGTGTAAGTGGAGAAGAAGCGATCCTTGCCCACTGCGATGGTGTTGTAGGCAATGATGTCGGTAAAGCGAGTGGACTGGTTCAGATGGGGGGTGCCTGCCCGGGATCCATCTACCCAGGTTGTTCCTCCATCCAGGCTGATCCGTGCACATCGACGTGCTGCAGGAGGCACCAGGTCCTGGTAGTAGCCGGTGTTGTGGCTCACGATGACCACGTCCTCCGGGCTCCAATAGATGGTGCCTCGGTGGGCATAGAATCCAGTGTAGCTGTTGGGGAGCTCCTGAAAGCTCCGGCCTCCATCGCTGGATTCCAACAGGACCGATCCCTTGTAGGGATAGGTCCCACCAGGTTCGCCGGGTCCGGGAGCCCCCGTCAGTCGTGCCACCTCGTGCGGATCCTCTCCGGGCAGAACCTGACGCTGTTTCCTGGCCAGGGCCAGAATGCGTTTGGGATCCGCGGGGTCAACCGCAAAGTCGGTCTCGGTGGCATGCTGATGCACGATCGTGGGATCGGCCCAGGTCTTGCCGCTGTCCAGAGTACGGACCATCACATCCCGTATTCCCGGTCTGGACTGGTCCCGCTGCATCCAGTCATCCCAGTCGGAATAACGCATGCTCATAGAGAACGCCATGGCGCCGTCGGGCCTGGCGATGAAATTGGGGTAGCACCAGGCCACCTGGCCCACGGTATAGGGGTCCTTGGCGCCTCCAGGCGAAAAATGCCCGAAGTCGAAGGGAGTGGTCTTCCAGCTCTCGCCACCGTCGCTGGACGTCGCCACGAAGATTTGTCTTTCGCGATACCGCAGTTCCTCTTCGCCCTGAGAGTGCGGATTCCCTTGGTGGATCAGCCAGAGTTTGCCGTCGGAGCTGATTCCGAAGCCGGCGGCATGTTGTCCTTCGGGGACTTCCGGGGAAAAACGGAGGGGAAGGATGGTCCAGGTCTTACCGTCGTCACGACTCCTGGCCAGAGTCCTCGAGGAATCCGTACACTGCGTGTTCAGATAGACGCTCCCGTCCGGATGCCGCAGCATCTTCATCATGCTGGGCATGCGGCCCACGGGGAGAATCTGGACTGCCTTCCCGGTCTGGATCCGGATTCGGTGATCGTCCCCTCCAGAAAAGAGAAGTGGGGTGAAGGTTCCCGCCAAGGCCAGGATTGCGGTAGGGACTTTCAACATGTGGACCTCCGTAGCACGATCTGGTCTCCCTTCACCGATAGCTCCACGCGGAACTCTCGCAGAGCACTACGATGAGGCAGTAGGGAATCCAACGAGTCGAGTCAGTATACTTGAACCGTAAGAAAGCTGGGCGATCCGTCTGATCCGTTCACCCATCCGGACACATCTAAAACCGCTAGGTCCATCTTGACGATTGATTGTTTTATACCTTGCGAATTTATTGACAAAAAAGGCCGCTGCAACTCACAAACTTTACAATGATACTTTATATCACTTGCGAATTTATTTACAATTCACCCTATGAAGAAGACGGAATCGACGCGCGAGTCCATTTTTCGCTTGATTGAGGAAAACGGTTCCGCGACCGGGCCACAACTCGCGGCTCACCTCGGAATCACACGCCAGGCCGTCAACCTGCATCTGCGCCAACTTATTAGCTCAAGAAAAGTATTCAAGACAGGATCGACCCGTGCGGCGCTGTATTTCCCTTCCAGCGCCGCCCCGGAAGCACGACGGCTCTCGCAAGACCTGGAGTTGGCCGGCCTCCAGGAATCCGACGTCTACGATCGCGTCGCGGCCATGCTCAACCTTTTTCAACTCTCGGCGAACGTTGAGTCAATCGTTCACTATGCCTTTACCGAAATGCTCAACAACGCGATCGATCATTCGATGTCGGATCGATGCAAGATCGACGTTAGTCTCGACTCCGCTAGAGTTGGTTTCAACGTGAAAGACAGCGGCATCGGTGTGTTTCGATCGATTGCAGAAAAACTGGCACTTCCCGACGAACAAGCCGCAATGGTTGAACTCATCAAGGGCAAAACCACCACCATGCCCGACGCGCATTCGGGTGAAGGAATCTTCTTCGTCTCTCGATCAGCAGATCGTTTCGTACTTCGATCCCATCGCTTACAGCTCGAGTGGGATCGGGAGCGTGATGACGTTTTTGTATCCACACCACGGTTTATGAGGGGGACACTGGTCAGGTTTGAGATACTCAGAGATTCTCGAACCCGCCTTGAAGATATCTTCGCAAGATTTGCGCCGCAGGACTACGACTATAACTTCGAAAAAACTCGGGTTTTGGTCAAGCTGCTTCAGAGTGATTACGTCTCTCGATCTGAAGCCAAGCGCTTGCTGCTGAATCTCGACAGGTTCTCAGAGATCGAGCTGGACATGCGCGATGTCAAGCAGGTAGGCCAGGGTTTTACGGACGAGGTCTTCCGAGTGTTTACCTCGAATCATCCTGAAATTGTGGTCCGGGCGATCAATGCAAGTAAGGCCGTTGAAGCAATGATTCGGTATGTGGGTGATGGCTGAGGCCAACGATCGAAGGCGAAGTTCGGTGATTCCTGCAAGGAACTGCGCGCCATAAAGGAGCGACCAACTGGCGCTGGATCATGGTCCGCCGAGGACAGGGCGGGCGGATCATCAACAACGCCTCCATCACAGGCATCGTAGTGGGCCGCGACATCGGCGGCCGAAGCTACGAGACGGCAAAAGCCGCCGTCATCCAATTTACCAAGGCCACCGCCACCGATTGGGCTCCCCATAAAGTAACAGTCAACGCCATCTGCCCAGGGGGCTTCATGACGGAGCCTAACTTCCGCTGGGCCAAGGAGCACCCGGAGGTCATCGAGACCTTCAAGAAACAGATTCCCATGGGAGATTTCGGGCAGGTGGAGGACATGGGCCCACTGGCCGTCTACCTGGCTAGCGACGCTTCCCGATATATCACGGGGGCTGCCATCGTCATTGACGGTGGTTACACCCTGTGGTGAGTCGCTTCAGAGCAAGGCTCTGAAAGACGCCCTCTCAGGCTGTTTGGTCTGTGTCGAGCCAAGGAGCTCGGCACAAGAGATCGCTTCGGCCTGGAGACCCAAGCCACGTGAAGTTTCAGCTCAGGTGGCCGCGCGAAAAAAGGGGCGAACAACGAGTTCGCCCCGTGTTGGTCTAGTGCTTGCAGCCTACAGGGCTACCAGCGGTCGCGGCCGCCGCCACCGCCGCCACCGCCGAAACCACCCGATCGATTCTCTCGGGGTCTGGCCTCATTGACGGTCAGGGTGCGTCCGTCAAGATCAGTGCCGTTGAGGGCATCCATGGCCTTTTGGGCGTCACCGGAATCCATTTCCACAAAACCGAAACCCCGTGAGCGTCCTGTCATCCGGTCTGTGATGACTTTGGCGGACTCGACCTCGCCGTGGGCTGAGAAAACTTCCTCTAGACGGGCCTCGTCTACGGAATAGGGCAAACCACCGACATACAGTTTCTTACTCATGTTCTCCTCCTAAGAGAATATGCTCGTCTTCACGCCTTGGGATCCTGACCGCAAAAGGAGCACAGAATATGGTCGGAGTCTTGTCCGTGCCACGGTCTATTCGTTTATTCCTTGGGGGTATCTTTCGCAGGGGTGAGACTGACTAGGCCTTCAATATTTATTTTGAGACAGCTTCAGGAGGCCTTGTACTGAAGAAATCTGTGTCAGTATACCCACATCCTTCCTTGGCTGTCAAAGATAGTCGCCCGAGACGGGAAGATCCGCCGACCCGTCCTCCTGAATCCCATTTAGGGAGTTGGAGGTTCTAGCCCCCCAAACTCCACCAATCTTTTCAATCAGTGACAATTCCGTATCAGTGGTTGTCCCAGGCACAGCACACCACAGCATCCGCCCTGCTTGCTATTCCGGAATCGAATCGTCGGCTGGACCGAGCGTCTGCAGGAGGGTGCCGTCTGAATGCCAGACACGCAGCACGCCATCCTGGCCGCCGGCGATGATGGTCTGGCCGTCAGCACTGGATGCCGATGTGTAAAGGAAATCCTGAGCGCCGCGGAAATGGCGCTCGCCCAGGCGGACGAGCCCGTCTCCGGAGCTGGTCAGGATGTCATCTCCTGTCTCCACGAAGCTAATCGAGGTGATCTCCTTCTCGAAGCCAGCGATCGTCTCTTTCTGCTCTCCCGTTTCGAAGTCCCAGAGCTTGATAACGTTGTCGGCCCCGCAGCTGGCTAATAGGTGGCCGTCGGCTCGCCAGGCGACGTCCAGCACATGGTGAGTGTGTCCTTCGAAGACACGGACCAGATTACCCTCCACCGTGTCGAAAACCTTCACCAGACGGTCGGCGGAGGCACTCGCCAAGTGCTTCCCGTCGGGGGTCTGCGGTGGACAAGGGAGCAGGCGAGATTCTGGTCTGGGCTCTGGCGGTCGATCCTGCTAATCCCTCCACCGTCTATGCCGGGGCAGACGGGGGCGGGCTCTACAAGAGTCTGGATGGAGGGGACAACTGGGCAGCAGTCCAAAACGCCTTGCCCCGCTTTCTTCGGGTTCAAGCCCTGGTGCTGGACTCTTCCTCTACGGTCTACGCGGGCACGGATGGCGCAGGGATCTTCAAGAGTCCGGATAACGGAGACAGCTGGGCAGCCGTTAACGAAGGCCTTAGCGACATGCTGGTGCAGACTCTGGCAATCGATCCCTCGACTCCCTCTACCTTGTACGCCGGCACCGACGGTGGAGGGATCTTCAAGAGCCTGGATGGAGGCGATAGCTGGGCAGCCTCCAACGAGGGACTGGGTGACTCTCGGGTTCAGGTCCTGGTTATCGATCCTTCGGACCCTTCCCTGCTCTATGCCGGTACCGACGGGTCCGGCGTCTTCAAAAGTGCTGATCGGGGGGTCCACTGGACGGAATTCAATCGGGGTTTGCCGCGCGGGGCCCTCGCCCGTGATATCCAAGCCCTGGCCATCGATCCTGCGAGCTCCTCAGCCCTGTAAGCAGGCACCTTCGGAGGCGCCGTGTTCAAGATCGAGGATGAGGCAACTGGCTGGGTTGGCCTGGATGAGGGCCTGGCCGGCGCTCCCGTCTCCGCCTTGCAGGTCGATCCTTCCTCTTCCCGGATCGTTTACGCTGGGAGTTTCGGGGACGGCCTCTTCAAGAGCAGCGACGGTGGTACCTGGGCCCCGCTCAACGACGGCCTTACAGGTGACCTGCTCCAAGCCCTGGTGATTCACCCCAGAACTCCTTCCACACTTTATGCCGGTAGCTTCGGCGATGGCATCTTCAAGAGCACCGACGCTGGGTCCACCTGGACAGACGTAAACAGCGGCTTAACAGGCTTTCCCAGGATCCGAGCTCTGGCCATCGATGCTTCAAGTCCCGACACCCTCTATGCTGCCACTGGATCAGTATGCAAGAGTACTGATGGGGGCCGCCTCTGGGTCCGAATCGGTTATGAGTGGACACAAAAGGGCGTCTCCATCCAGCCCCAAGTCTGGTCGTTGGCCCTAGCTCCCTCCGCGCTCTACGCTGGGACGAGCAGCGGCGTCTTCAAAATGGTCCAGAATCCTGCAAGATAAGGGGATGCGTTCAGCACGGTAGCGATGGTGCGGCTTCTAAGGTCAGTAGGACCATCAGCGTCACTGGATCATTCAGAAGGAAACTTTGGGTCCGGCGTAGCGGTGGACTCCAGGCCGCCGTCCGAGCCAAAGGCTCGGAAGAATAAGACTTCGGCCTGGAGGCCAAAGCTACGTTCACCAATGAAGTTTCAGGTCAGGGTTTCTGAACCCTGGGCTGGAATCCGGAATCCCTTCAGGATTCAAACGACTTCAGTCCTTCGGGACCTGGAAAGGGAGCCACACCCGCTTGTCGACAATGCGCTCTTCGACCTGTTCAAAGACATCCACTTCGAAGGGATGTCCGATCCGATTTCCAGCGAGATCTTCTAGCGCGGTGCTGATCGAGAGATAGAACTCGCCTGACGACCAGGGTTCTTCGGGTTTGAAGCACCAGACTCGTTCCTCGCTCGAGACCTCAGGCGCGCCCGCAACAGGAGTTCTCTCACGCCCCACCACCTCGAGAAGTCTTTGAAGCAAGGCATGGTCCAGCGGATCAGAGAACTCCACGCAAAGGGGCTGGAGAGTGCCCGCTTTCGGCTGCTTGAGACTCCATTTCTGTGGATCAAGTGGCGTTCGGTCGGGTGGTCCGACCCGGAAGGCTTTAGTAAAGGACTCCTGCAACTGTTTACCTCGAGCGTCGGGCCACTCCTGCAAGATGACCATTCGATACTGCTTTCCTGCAAGCAAGGCCGTTCCCACCTGTTCTTGAGGAAGTAGTCCTCGCTTGATCCTGCCTGGATCGATGAAAAGAGTGAGTCGGCGTTGGGCGGAATCCCAGAGCTCCTGCTCGATTTCCAGAAAAGGCAGTTCTACAACCTGATTGGATTCGTCAAAAAGGCGGACAAAACGATAGACCTCGCCCCGACTCATCGGAGCTGAGAAGTGTACATAGAATTTCAGGAGATTCTCCGGCACCAGAGCGGTGGAGGGATACACGGCCTTTACTTTCGTGGGATCGGAAGCGATCCGATCGGGAATGTCGAAGTCGACCGCGATTCTCCTGGACTGGAGTCCTGTCGGGAGAATGTCAGGGCTTACGCTGCTAGCGTCCAGGACGGCTCGATAACGAAGACCCGGCTGGAGCGGGAACCGCGGCTCGAAAACCAGGGTCCCCTGATCACGCGAATAGCTTCCCAGTAACGGGGGCACACCCTGAGAGGGTTCTCCCACGTAGATGGCCAACAGTCTCGTCAGGTCGGCTGTGGAAAGCGAGTCCAGATTCCAATCATCCAGACCCACTACTCTGAAGTACGACCCCTGACCACGCGACTCCAGGGCGATCTTGATTCGCTCTTCCCTGCCATCCGGCCGCTGTGCTCGCGCCAGACAGGGGTCGGGTGGAAATATCAGAGGCAGCAGGAGCAAGGAAAGGAAAAGACGGAAGCGACTCCCGCCTACAGATCCCGCTGACCAGCCGAAGAGGGATTCGGGAATCAACACCTGAAGTCCTGAGTGACGTGTCCCTAGGGGAAGGCAACGGTCTTCAGGTCAACCGATCCCCCTTCGGTCTCGACCAGCAACAGAGCATTCGCCGCATTCAGGCGATCCAGTTGCTTCACGCCCTGCAGCTCCGAAATCGTCTCATAGGGGACCCCTGCAATACCGGTCTTTGCCGTGATCCCGCCGAAGGAATCGAGATGCTCGGTAGATAACTTCATCACCCCGCGACTGCTATTACTCATGAGCACATAGTCTTTGCCCGCTTTGCTGTACACCACCATATCCAGCGGACGATTGCGATTGCCCAATTCGGCAATCGTCGTCCCCACTACCTTGGTCCCAGGCGTGAGATCAGCCACCGGAAACTTGACGAGGGGTGTGCAGGTGTAGGCAGCCAGAATGTGCGGCTCGGTCTTGATCTCGAAGGGCACGAAAGTTCGGACCGGAGAGTTGGTTTCGTACTTGCCATGAGCGCCGTGAAAGATCTCGACACTCGCTCCCGCACCAGCGGATGAAAAAGGGAAATCAAGAGACCTCAAATTGGAGGCAAACTCCTCGTTGGAGAGCCCGGCCACGATCACCTGGCCGTCCACGAAAGCCAGGTCCGTGATCGCTTCTCGTCGCAGGCTCCGACCCCGGCGATTCTTTGCCTGAGGATCCGGAGCATTCGGCAGTGAGACCTTTGAGTGTCGGACATCGTCCAGCTTCAGTTCGCTGATTTTTCCGGCGGCGTCAACCCGAAACAGGACCGGTTGGGCGCTGGGACCCCGACCGCGGGATACCGAGAGGTAGGCTTTGTGGGAAAGTGGATTGACGGCAAGGTCGTTGATCAACACCTGGTCTGGGGCGCTGCCCAGCAACCCGGCGAGCTTGGCGCCAATCCCACTCAGATTGATCGCGCCGGAAGAGCCTTTCTGGCGGTCCGAGGTGTCGATGGCCCAGATAACGGCAGCTGTCGAGTCACCAACGAAGAGAATCCCCTGGGGACCGAAGGCCAGAGCCCCAGCCGACTTGAGCTCCACCTTTCCCGGGCGAAGCGTGTCCAGTGAGCCGGCACCCAAGGCCGAAGCAGTCAGAACGGAAATCAAACCCAAAGTGAGGAGTCTATCTCGATACATCTTGTCTCCTTTTCTGGTCCGGAATACGAAATCGCGACTACAGTGAATGTTACTGCGTTCATCGTCTGTTGTGCAATGCTCGACTGCAGGCCCAAAAAAGCCAACTCCCATCTTCCTCTTTCCCTCCCAGCAGGACGCTGGCTTCCTGATAGTGCTGGAATTCCCAGAATCGTCCCCCGACTGGACACCGCTCCGACAAGGGTATAAGAGAGAGAAGCCACCATGGGATGGGGAGGAGAACTCAGCAGTGAGGTCTCCCGTGAAGAAGCTCTGGAGGTCAGGTGAAATATACGAAAAGAGAAATAAACAATACGTTCTGGCTGTTTATATCTGTGCTGCTACTGACGCTGGTTCAGGTCGGGTCGGAGGGCCTCGGAGCGGGCAAGTACCGAGAGGTGTCGGACCAGCTCCAGCTGTTTCTGGATGACTGGCTCATTGAATCCCAAGAGGACATCCGTTCAGTACTGCACAGTCCTGAGCCCAAAGAGATCGTGATCCGGATGGAACGTCCCTATGAGGACACCACCATGTACGATCCCACCGTCATCCTGGACGGTCACCGTTACCGCATGTGGTATCGCACCAACTTCAATCAGCGACCCTTCTACACCGGCTATGCCGAGAGTCTTGACGGGATCCACTGGTCCAAACCAAACCTGGGATTGGTCGAGTATGAGGGTTCAACCGACAACAACTTGGTCTGGCCCGTGCCCGGAGGTCGGGGGGTCGTGCTCTCCATCTTCAAGGATACCAACCCACAAACCCAACCCAAGGAGCGCTACAAGGCCATCGGCCTGGAAAGTGAACGCATCGGGTCGGGGAAAAGCCGTGCCCTGCTGATGGGTATGGTCTCCGAGGATGGCCTACACTGGAGACAACTGGGAAAGGAGCCGCTGGTGCGGGCCCCCCTGGAGGATGCCCACTTCGACTCCCACAACATCGTCCTCTGGGACGGAGCCCGAGGGCACTATTCCATCTATGCTCGGGGTTGGGCCCGTCACAAGGTCCGGGACATTCGGCGTTTCACCTCCACCGATTTCAGAACCTGGTCGAGCCCCACCTATCTGGATATGGGAACCGCTCCAATCGAGCACCTGTACAAGAACGCGGCGCTTCCCTACTACCGCAGAACCGACATCATTCTCATGTTTCCCAAGCGTTTCCTCCCTGAGAGGAAGTTCGAGCCTCTGCAGTGGGAGGAAGAGGGCCTGTCCGATGTGGACCTTTCCGCTCTGGCCGGCCGGACAATACGGCTAAAGCTTCAGATCCGGGATGGCGATCTTTACTCGATGCGGTTCCGACCCTGACCGTTGAACCCTTGCTCTTACTACCAAGCTTCAAAGCACGGGATTAGCAACCACGAAGTAGGGGAAGACATCCTGGACCCAGAAGAGCCTACGATGCGTTACAGAGCAACCACAGCAATGAGCAAATCCCGGTTGAGTCGAAGACGCTTGATCACGAGCGTACTACCAGCTGCTGTCTGGATGGGGACCAGCAAGCGGGTCTTATCGACATTGCCTCCGGTTCGGACCATCACCCGTCCTCCGCGACACCACTGGTTCGGCTACTACGACAAGTTCCAGTTCGATCCTTCGAACCGCTACGTCCTGGGAATGCAAGTGGGTTTCGAGCACCGTTCGCCTCGTGGCACGGATACCATCCAGATCGGCATGGTTGATCTAGAGGAAGAAGACCGCTGGATCGAACTGGGGGAAAGCAGATCCTGGTGCTGGCAACAGGGGTGTATGTTGCAGTGGCTTCCCGGCTCGACCGACCAGGTCCTGTGGAACGATCGCGAAGAGGACCGCTTCGTCTGTCGTGTCCTGGACCTCAAGACGAAACAGACTCGTACTATCGCTCAACCCGTTTACTCTGTGAGTCCAGACGGAAAAACGGCCATTGCACCCGACTTCCGCCGCATCAACGATGTACGTCCGGGATACGGATACCCGGGTCTGAACGATCCCCATAGCGACGATCTGGCACCGGATGAGTCGGGTATCGTGCGGGTTAGCCTGGAAACGGGTGAAACGGAGCTGATCCTGTCAATCGCCCAGATCGCGGGACTGGGACGAATTCCCAAGCCCCAACCAGGAATCAAGCACTACTTCAATCATCTTCTCTTCAGTCCAGATGGATCCCGATTCGTCTTCCTTCACCGCTGGCGTTATCCGGACGGCAGCCGCCTGACCCGAATGATCACGGCAAACCCGGACGGCAGCGCCCTCTGGATTTTGGACGACAATGGATTCACATCGCACTTCATCTGGCGGGATCCGAACCACATCCTGGCCCAATCAGATCAGCCTTCCCACGGGCATGCCAACTACCTGTTCCAGGATCTCACGCGCAAGATCGAAGTCGTCGGCCCCGGTACCTTGGACACTTACGGGCACTGTTCCTACCTGCCCGGAAACGAATGGATTCTCAGCGACAGCTATCCGGATCAGAACCGCAACCAGAATCCGCATCTCTATCACGTGAAGACGAAGCGCCGGATTCCCCTGGGCGCGTTCCACTCTCCTCGGGAGTATACGGGCGAGTGGCGCTGCGATACTCACCCCCGTTACAGCCGCGACGGCAAGTTGGTATGTATCGATTCACCCAAGGGGAAGACGGGACGACAACTTCACCTGATCGACATTAGCACGATCGTGGGCTGATTCATTACCCGCCGGCAATTGCGCCAATGATCAGAAAGGGCTCTTTTCCCGAGGCGAGCGCGTCCGGCAGCGGAGCATCGGGCGGATCATGGGAGAGGTCTTGCTCGCAGGATGAAGGCGCCCTTTTTTGTGCCTACTAGAACCCGGATTACGCTCATCGCCTACTCCTTCGTATGTGAAATAGCGAAGTCCGTCGTGGTTCGACCGGAGTGAATACTTCGCAATTCTATTCTCATCAGCCGAGAAGTAGATTGCAATTCTCACCAAAGATGAAGGATTCTTTGCCCATGAAACAGAAGAAGACTCTCGAAGGTTCCACAGGTCGCTTTTCTCGCAGGCGATTCATCCAGGCGACAGCCGCTTTGCCGATGGTGCCGCTAGAGGCAGCGCAGGAAACCAGAGCCCCGGGTTTCCCAGCCGAGCTCGGGGAGAACCCCGTCTACATTACCGATCTTGATCATTGCCAACCGCGAAGTGCCCTCTCCCATGAGCCGAGCCCCCATCGCTGGAGGATGCTGCCGTACGAAAGCGAGAATTTGAAGGGCATCCTCCTGGCGGCGGGTCAGAATACCCAAGCACCCGAAATCACATGCCCTCTAGAACAGGACGGCTGGCACGCAATCTCCATTGGACTTCTTTCGAAACATTCTGAGACTCGCCTGCAGGTGAGATTGAGTGGGGATTCGACTTTCAGCGTCATCACACATACCCACCGGCCTGAAAAAGGCCCACCTGACCGAGTCGACGAATTCTTTTGGAAGTTCGCCGATCTGACCAATCAGGATCTCGTTTTCCAACACTTGCCAGTGGTGATGGTCGCAATCGGTTCTGATGCTCTCGAGTCGCCTGGGTGCTGGATCACCTATATCAAGCTAGTCCCGCTGAGCGATTTGGAGGTCGAGGCCTTGAAGAAAGATCAAGCTCGGACGGACACGAGACGACTTTTCGCTCATAACGATTCCTGGAGCTTCACGTTTGCTTACGGAGCCGAAAGTGAGGCGGAAATCCGTCGAGAAATAGAACCCTTTCGGAACAGCGATTTTTCGAGGCTCTATTGGGAGGCTGGAATGGGTGATCGCATGTATTACCCTTCGAAGATCGGACTCGTCGCAACCGATGAATGGATCAAAGATCCCTATCGGACGGGAGATCTTCAAGCGGCCCAAGCTTGGCAGACCTGGAAGGAAAAAGGGATCGATCCATTCAAGGAGGCCGTCGAGTATACGCACCAGGTCGGTCTCGAATTCCACGCAGCCTACCGGGTGGCGGGGTTCTCCTTCCCACCACCGGAAGATTCCTGGACCCAGGGCGGGGTCTTTGAACAACATCCCGAATGGCGATCATGGGACCGAGAGGGTCGGCGAACTCCCCGATTATCCTATGCCTATGCCGGGCTGAGAGAGTTTGTGATTTCTCTCTTGAAGGAAGTCGCGCAGTATTCCGTAGATGGCGTCTGTCTCCTTTTTAATCGCCGTCCTCCGGTCCTGGAATACGAACCCCCTCTGGTTGAAGGCTTCCAGAAAGAATACGATCAGGACCCCCGCCAGTTGGAGCCGAAAGATCAGCGGTGGCTCAGGTACCGAGCGACTCACCTCACGCAATTCATGCGGGAAGTCCGCCGCGCCATGACCGAAGTCCAGCAGCGAACCAAGCGCAAAGATCCAATCGAAGTTACCGCGATCGTGATGAGCAGTGAGGAAGAGAACCTCTATCGCGGCATGGACCTGGAAGCCTGGGTCGAGAATCAGCTGGTGGATACGATCATCCCCTACACCTCAGTTGAAGGGCTGAAAAGCTCAGCCACTTCGTGGACCGATCCAAAGGATGCGGACTTCTTTCTGGGACTGGTCAAGGGAACCGAGTGTAAACTCGCCCTGAACTTGATGCCCAGACGGATGAGTCCGGAAGAATACCGGGAGAGGGCCCACTCTCTGTATGAGGCTGGTGCTGAACACCTTTTCACCTGGGACACAAACACCTGTCAGAGATCCGATTACAGCCCAGCTTGGCAGGCCTTGAGACGCCTTGGCCATCGGGACGAGATTTCTGAGTGGGTCCGCTCTGGCTCTGCCAGAATCGATCGCCCTGGTAGCCGATTACACAAGCTTGGAGATTGGGATCTGTCCTACGACACGCCCGGATAGTTCACTTTTTGACACCTCCGGCAATATGAAGCTGAATTTGGAAGGAAGGTCTGGTTCATGAAAAGACACTCAGTTCTTCTGTCAATGACCGTCGTCGCCTTTTTCGCGTCGGCGGATCCCGGGCGAGCGGCTTGTCAAGAGCAGAGCGCGAACGGGTTCATCGTCCTGGGCAACGGCCTCATCGAGGTCGAGATCTTCCTGGCGGACACCAACGGAGACGGGCTCCCCGAAACCTATCAGTGTCCGGGTGAGACTCCCCTGACTCTGATTCAGGGGTCCAACCTGCTCTCCTGTCCCAATGAGTCCTTCGACTTCGAGGTCTGGGTCGGGGACACCACCAACGATTCCCCTGTTTTCGCGGGTAACGTTCCGGTCGCCTTCTTCGGCGGTGACGGCGACGATCATCTGTGTCTCTGGTCCGGCCGCAGGCAGCGGGCTTACGGGGGTCTGGGGAACGATTATCTGTTTGGAGGTCCGGATCGGGATAGGCTCTACGGTGAAGCGGGTGCGGATGTGCTGCAAGGGGGAGCCGGGCGCGACCTGTTATTCGGAGGGAATGGGGACTACTCCCTCTATGGTGGTGTGGGAGCGGACCAGCTCAAAGGCGAGCGCGGGAAAGACACTCTCCATGGCGGGCACGACAAAGACAAGCTCGGGGGAGGACCTGGGAACGACCAGTTGCTGGACGCCGGGACTCAGCTGAAACTTGACTAGTAAGCAGTGAGGTAGTGAGCAGTGAGCAGTAGGGAGATACAGTGCGGTGAACGTCCTGACTCGTTAGCAATAGGAGGCCCAGTTCCGAGGAGAGAGCCGGACAACTCGTCCGGCGCTTCCCGCGCTCGCACAATTCCCCGTGTCACTCTGTACGCATCCCCTTCAGGGATGAAATCCAAGGGCGGTGGGCTCCCCCAGGGTTGGGAAACCCTGGGCTCGAATACGCAATCCCGTTGGGATTGACCTCTATTTTGATTCCCTCTTGAAAGTCCTAAACAGGTACTTCGAAGTTTCTTTCTCGGATGGGGCCAGCACTTCTGGGGGCAATATTAGGCTGAAACTTTATTTGCAGAAGTAGCTTTGGCCTCCAGGCCGAAGTCTTATTCTTCTGAGCCTTTGGCTCGGACGGCGACCTGGAGCACCGCTCGAGCACCTGTACACGAACGGCACCGTTGCTTACTTCCGAGCTCCCCACCTTTACCTGGCTCTGCCCAGACGCTTTCTTCCCTGGCGCCAGTTCTACCCGGATGCCCCGGTCCCAGGGGCCTCCGACGGCGTCTTCATGAGCAGCCGTGATGGGATCCACTGGGATCGCCGTTTCCTGGAATCGTTCATCCCTCCCGGTCTCGACTCTCGAAACTGGCCCCAGCGGACCAACACGCCGGCTCGGGGAATCGTGCCTACCTCGGAGGATGAGATTTCACTCTACGTAGAGCGTCATCGAGCGGCACCCGGCAACCACCTGCAACGGCTGGTCCTGCGAACCGACGGCTTCGTCTCGGTTCAGTCCGGTTATTCCGGGGGCGAGATGGTCACGAAGCCACTGATCTTCCAGGGGGACAACTTGATCCTCAACTTCGCCACCTCGGCTGCCGGCAGCATCCGTCTGGAGATCCAGGATGCCAATGGCAACCCGCTGCCCGGTTTCGCACTAGTACCATGTCACACATGTAGTGTCGGGTTTGTGGCGAGCGCGACGGCGTCGAGGGCGCGAAACGACGACGACGCGATGTTTTTCATCGTGGAGGAGGAGAGACAACGCCATCGGCCCGTCCCGTCGCCACCCACAGGGCAGACGGGGGTTGCGGACGATCTCTGTGTTGGTCGTCGTCGAAGATGGCCAAGCATCGTCTTCCTCCTCCCGCCTTGATCTCGCCTCGCAAGCCCCCTCTGCAAACCCGCCACTACATGTGTGACATGGTACTAGAGGAATCACCGCTGATCTGGGGAGACGAGATCGAGCATACGGTCAGATGGGAGCGAAGTCATGCCCAGGCGACTTCAGACAAGCCGCTGTCGAGGATTACCGGGAAGCCCGTGAGGCTGAGCTTTGTCATGAAGGATGCGGATCTGTACTCCCTGAGGTTCAAGTAGGGTAGTCAGAGGACGTGATCAATGCCCAGCTCCAGGCGTAATCGCTCAACCAGACCGGGTAGCGACAGGTCGTGCACGTCACAGGAGAGTGTAGACAAAAACACCCACGAGATCTGAGCCCTGGCTCCAGTTTGCAATCTGTTCGGGAGAGAAGGTAGTCTTCCGGGCAAAAGGAGCTAGAGGAAAGATGACGATGAAGCGAATGGGTGCTATTGCTGCTTTCACATTTCTGGTGGGCTGGACATACCTGGAGAGCACACAAGATCTCCTGGCGCAGAAGGACGCCACTCAGTACGAACAAATCGATGGTGCCGTGATCTACGACCACGACCCTTCGACCAAGCTCGGGGATAACATCTTCGGCACCGTCATTGCCGATTTCAAGAACGATGCTCCTGGGCGGTGCTCCCACGGAGGCCCGGTATGCATGGAATACGCGAACGGCAACATCGTGGCGTTTTATGCCAACACCAGCGACCACAATCTGGATGGTTGGAGTGAGTACGCTATCAGCAAGGATAGGGGCAAGAGCTGGAGTCAAGAGCGGCGAGTGGTGGGCAAGGCCGAGTCCACGGGTAAGGGATCCAATCCCCGCTTTGTCGTCACCTCGCTGGGAGCGAAGTGGTGGCCCGCCCAAAAGCTGTACGAGCAGCTGTACTGCGCGCGAGGGGAGGCGGAGAATCGGATCAAGGAACAGCAGCTGGAGCTGTTTGCCGATCGGACCTCGACGCACCTCATCAAGAGCAATCAGCTGCGGTTGTGGTTCTCCTCGGTGGCCTATAATCTGCTGCACACGTTGAGGCGTGTCGCTTTGAAGGGGACCCAGTGGGCGAAGGCGCAATGCCAGACAATTCGCCTCAAACTGTTGAAGATAGGAGGCCAGATTCGGGTCAGTGTCCGGCGGGTGAGTCTGTCCTTGAGCGAGGGTTATCCTTACCAAGCACTCTATGCCCAAGCCTTGGCCCAGCTTCAACAGCTCGGTTGAGCCAAGGAAAGTCGGAAATCCCAGCCGTCTGCAACTGAGGCGCCTGAGGTGTGTCTGAAAAACCGGTTTTCCGCGCTCGACACAGGCCTCACGACGCCTGTCGTACTCTGCACCGCCCTCAGCGGCGCCTTTGACCCAGACCGGCGTCGAGAAATCGACTAAAATCGCCCTTTCGGCTTTCTCCTTGAGAAATCCGGGCTAGCCACCCGCGGAAGGCCCAGGGCTCCGGGACAAGCTAGTGCAGCTCGCCATAAGTTCTGAGCCAGGGGACAGTAGTCAATCGTTGTCGCTGGCTAGGCGTCGCGAGCGAGTCATATCGGGCTATATGTCGAGTCGAGCGCAACAACGCCAGCGGCGACGAGGGGCTGCTGAACCCTGGTTCAAAACTTGTGGCGCGCTGCACTAGCCCGCATTTCTCATCGCCTGTCGTAGCGAGGCGTCGCAAGTGCCGTCCTGGCAAGGCTTGCGACCGAGGCCTCCGCAGTCGTACTTGTACAGTACGTCGAGGAGGCCGACCGAGCGAAACACAGCCAGGGCGGATGATTGCGGCGACGTAGTAGACCGGCGATGAGAAATGTGGGCTAGTACCCTGTCAACCTAGAAATTGTAGGTTCTGGACGGCCCTGGCGGCCGATCTCCAGCTGGCCCGGGACCAGCATGGCGTGGCCTGGGTCTTCTGGACCAACTCCGCCCGAGGGCACAGTTTCTACTCGCGCTGGCTGGGAAAGAGCTTTGGCGCTCCCTACGAGTGCCGCACCATCGGGGAACCGGAGGGGCAAGCCGTCCACCCGGATGCGGGTATGGTTCCAGATCGCCGAGACCAGCGATGGCAAGACCTCACTCATGACGGCGCCATGGCTGGACTCACGCTGAGTGACTTCCACACTGTCCAGAAACAAATGTCGCCGGGCTCCGGAAACCTGGGGGTGGCCATCGCCGGCACGGGTCCCTCCGCAGGCGTCTACTTCGACCGGGTGGTGGTCCCGGACCTGAAGGTAGAGGCCGGCCGCAAGGTGCTCTTTCTGGACATGCTGGAGGTGAGCGCCCTGGGAGGGCTGACGGAATCCTTCCAGGCCATGAAAAAGCACCCCTCCAACCCGGTCCTGGAGACCGGACCGCCGGGCAGCTTCGACGGTCTTCGCGCCCACGCCTACGGGGAGGTCCTTCACGAGGAGGGCAAGTTCCGGATGTGGTACTCCGGCCTCGGTCGGTGGCAGCGCCCTCATCACGTCGGCTACGCCGAGAGCGAAGACGGCGTGAACTGGGTCAAGCCGATATTGAACCAGTCGAGTATGGGGGTTCGAAGGCCAACAATATCGTGGACCTGGACTACCGGGGTCGGGGGGCCTACGTGCCGATGATTTTCAAGGACGAGCGGGACCCGGATCCCAGCCGCCGCTACAAGGCCCTGGTGCAGCAAAGAGGCAACACCCTCCACTACTCGCCGAATGGAATCCTCTGGTCCACTGATCAATCGCGGAGGAGTGTACCCTTCTGTTGCGCTGTCGCCGCCCAGTAGGAGGGTAAGAGCGGTTAAGCAACCGTTTTTTCTGTAATTTTCTTTAGGGCCTGTAGGGAAGAATTGCTCCACTTGTGTTTTCCAGCCGGCCAGGTTCAGGTATTGCCGGCCGGTTAACCACTCCTCGTGTATCTCTGCAAGCACAGCCGAGATGAGCCGCAGCGCCGACGCTTCGTGGGGAAAGATTCCCACCACCCGGGTTCGTCTCCGGATCTCCCGGTGCAGTCTCTCCAGTCCGTTGATGGTTCGGATCCTTCGCCACCAGCTCCTCGGAAAATCAAACACTGTCAGCCCTTCATCCACGTTCTCTTCCAGCCAGCTCACGAACTCCGGTGCAATCTTTTCGAACTTCTTGACGACTTTACCCTTGAGCTCCTCGGCATCTTCTCGAGACGGGGCATCGAAAATGTCCCGCATGGCCTGGGCGATGCGGGGCTTGTCCTCTTTGCGGCGAGCATATTGTTGGGCGTTTTTACTCAGGTGAAACTGACAACGGTTCCAGGGCACCGACGGATAAACTGCCCGCCTGGCCGCCTTCAGTCCTTCGTGATCGTCACTGACAAACAGCTCGACCCCTCTCAGTCCACGCTTGTGCAGATCTCCCAGAAACCCTCGCCAATGCACCTCCGCTTCACTGATCCTGGTGCTCAGACCCAACACCTCCCGCGTTCCGAAACGATTGACTCCTATGGCTTTCAGGATGGCCACGTCCTGCACCCTGCCGCCTCTTCGAACCTTCTCGTAGTGGGCATCCAGATACACGATCGGATACTCTCCCAGCTCCCGGCTTCGAAACTCTTCCAGCTCTTCGTCCAGCATCCCGGCCACTCTCGAGACCTGGGTGGCCGAGATCTCCAACCCACACAGCTGCTCCGTGATCTCGGTGACTTTCCTCGTCGAGACTCCCATCACATACATCTCGGCAATGGCCAGCTTCAGGGCCTTCTCCGAACGGCAACCCCTCTCCAGCGACTTGGGATAAAACCTCAACCCACGCACCTGTGGAATCTCCAAGTGCAGCTCTCCCACTCGAGTCTGAATCCGCTTGCCTTTGAATCCGTTTCGATAGCCTCGCCGACTGGCTGTTCTCTCGTACGCTTCCGCTCCCAGAAACTCGCTTCTTTCCAACTGCATGGCCACGTTGAACAGCTTCTCCAGGATTCCTCGAAAGGCTTCTGTTCCTTCCTCGATCAACTCCGCCAGGATCTCCCGTGGTACTCTCTTTTCCAGGTCTGGGTTCATTTGATTCTCCTTGCCAGATAGACGTTTCTGTTTTTGGAGAATCCTGTCCCAGACCTCTGTCTTTCCGACCCAGGCCTGACCAGAATTTACAGAAAAGAAGTTACGCTACTGTAAGAGCAGGGTAGGGGTGCCTAACTTCTCCCATTAAAGAATTAGTTGAATGCCGTTATCCTACCGCTTCTTCAGACTTCTTGGAGCGTGAAGGGGGTAATTCGTTGCGTGTGTGCGCTTCTGGGGCTTCCTTTTCGACACCGTGAAGCTCAAGAATGACCAGAGAGGGCCAGGCGCGCCATCCGGGTTATAGAACACCGATTCAGGCCGAATGGAACCGAAACGCGTAGAGACGTGTGTGACGATCCAGGCGGAAACTCAGTCGAACCGGTCGCCCCACCAGACTGGAGAGCGGAGACCCGGTCTTCCAGCGGACCTCGCCCCGAAGGAAATCGCCGATGAGCGGCTCACACTCCTCCTGGCGAAAACCCGGAATCGGGGAGCCGTCCTCAGCAAGCACGCCGACCCGCACTTGGCCGCCGGCTCCACAGTCTGCGTTCAGATGCAACCGTCTTCCCGAAAACAGCAGCGGTTTCGTGAGCAGGTGGCCGGGAGCCGAGCCCGACGTCTGAGCGAGCAGCCGATGACGCAGGAACTTGACGCGACCGACGCCGCCCAGGTCGGGACGCCGCTCCCACTGTTCGTGACCCACGTCGAAACCACCATAGTACATCCAGATCTCATCCCCTCTGGATATCATCCCCGCACCCATGTAGACCATGCGGCTGTCGAAGGCACCTTCCCTACCCGGACTCAGGAACGGCGTCCGGTCGGGTCTGTGCCAACGGATGCTGTCGCGGCTGGTTGCGAGCTGGACCTCGAGGTTGTCGGTATCGTGGTAATAGGCGGCTGGAAAGAGCAGGTAGATGCCCTCGGCGAAGGGATAGGGCTGGGCAGCTGAGTTGTACAGGTCCATTCCCAGGGGATCCAGCTCATCTGGTGCGAGCACTCTCTGAGGCTGAGGGAAGTCGCCAAAGGTCTCGCTTTCTGTACGGCTGATGCAGCGAATGGCTCCCCCTTTGAAGCGAGGGTACTGGTTGTCCCGCACAAAGCAGACATACTTCCTGAGCCTGGGATCGTAATAACAGACATTGCAGGCATCGGTGTACCAGTCCATCAGAGGGCCGGGCCCTTTGGTCCAGTGGATCCCATCGGGAGACGACGCTCCTTCGATGGTGGGCCCCAGCCAATCGTGGACCCGTCCCCGATCCCGGAAAGTCAT
Source organism: Acidobacteriota bacterium (assembly GCA_965218775.1). Lineage (GTDB taxonomy): Bacteria > Acidobacteriota > UBA6911 > RPQK01 > JAJDTT01 > CAUZIZ01. The sequence goes on from CBDCLS010000005.1 coordinate 601,359, forward strand.
CCGGTATCCGTACCCCCGTTGCTTATCGCGTTCCCCGAAGACGCACTTGTAGCGTTCTCCCGGAGCCGCCGCCGGGTCCAGGAACACACCTCCCGCATCCTGGATGGTGAGGACGATGTTGTTCTTCTTGCTGCCCTGAAACGAGGTTACCCCACAGGCCGGCTTGTCCCAGTGGGCGCCATCGTCCGACTCGGCATAGCAGAGGCGGCTGACTTCGCGGGGGTCACCCAGGGCGCAGCCGTTGTACCACATCCTCACCCGTTCCCCCTCCTGGGCAACCGAAACCCAGGCCCAGACCCCGTTTCGGTCCGCCGGGCTGTCAGGTGATACCAATCTGATGTGGTCCGCTCGGGCCGGCGTGACCCTGAGACGAAGCCCCCGTTTCCGCTCCACCAGATGATCGTCCAGGAGCAGCTGGGCTCGGTTTCCTACGTCCAACGAAGGTTGCTGAGGGGAGAGCCGCGTGAGCGCCAGGGGGCCGGCCGCCCCCGTGCTCAGGAAAACCCGACGATTGATTTCGAGACCCATCTCGATCCTCCCTCGATCCGATTGAATGAATCGTTGTTCGATCGAAAGCTGCTCCGCTGCCCCCGCCTCCAGGGCCGCCTACAGCAGGCCCCGGGCTGCGATCAACCAGGCCAGCAGATTTCGATGACGGGACAGAGGCCTGGCGTCGCTGTCTGGCTTTCAGAGGGTCAGGGGTTCGAATCCCCTCAGCTCCGCCGAACTTTAAGCCCCTATCTCCTTATAGGTTACAGCAAGAGGAACGTTAACGGGGTCAAGCCCCACAGATGCTGCAGCCGTGTCCGACTTTTCGGCCACCTTTCTTGAGGAGTACGCCAAGGTGTGGAGGAGATCCTAGGATCGGTATGCGCTGTCCTTCCGAAGCCTCAACCAAGAACTAGGGGTGATCCCTCTCGCACACTTCCGTCGTCAACACCTGCATCGTTATGTTCAGCGTCGAGTGAAGGAGGTCTCTCGAAATACGGCCAACCGCGACGTTGCAGCCCTACGGAAGATGCTCAGCTTCGCCCTCGAGGAGCTCGGCTACCCAAGGGAGCTCTCCTACAAGAAGGCGCCGAAGCGAGCCGATTCTCTCCCCACAGCAAATGAGGTCCCTCCTGGGCTCGAGGAGCTGGTCCAGATCGCCCGAGCCATCGCAGCTGCCACCCCTCTGGACTTCATGCGGGTGGTCCCGGCTTCCTCGGCTCAGGTCCGCTTTGTCGAGGTGGAGGGACCTGAGTTTCGGGGAGAGCTAGAAGCAGCCGTGCAGGAGGGTTTCCAGGCTCAAAGGCCGCCCGTCGTCAGGGCGGTTCTCCAGATACTCGATGATCCGCCCACCGTAGAAACAGCTCGAATAAAACTCGGGAGGCAACCGGACCAGCTTGCCATCTTCACGATAAATCGCAGGATCCGGACCGACGAGAGCCAAGTCGCTGAAATGCCCCGCCCCGCCTTGCACCAGCGCGAAGGAACGTTCGAATCCGCGCGCCGCGGGGCTCGTGTCTTCGTCCAAGCCCAGATGCCATTTGCCGGCCATGTAGGTGTGGTATCCCGCATCCCTGAGTAATTCGGGCAGCGCAGCCACCCGGGTGCTCAAATGCCCTTCGTAACCGGGGTGGCCCTGCTGATTGGCGCGCAGCTCCTCGAACATGTTCCCTAGCCCGGCCAGGTGGTTATCAGTGCCCGACATCAACATGGAGCGGGTCGGCGAGCACGTCGGGGCGGAGTAAAACTGGGTCAGTCTGACCCCTGCGCTGGCGAGCGCATCGAGATTGGGTGTTTCGATTTCGCTCCCAAACGCACCGATATCGGTGTAGCCGAGATCATCGGCTACGATCACAAGAATATTGGGTCGGTCGCTTGCCGCCGTTTGCGGCGCCTGGTCATCGGGCGCTGCGCTGCACGCCCCGAGCATAAGGGGGCTAAAGAGCCAACAAAGGGATAAGCTTGCGCGTGTCATCTAATGGATCCCTGGGGTGAGTTCCGGTTGAGGGAAACAAGGCAGTGCAGTGGCAGAATTCGAACATGTTCCAGTAAACTTGTATCAGATCTCATTTATTTTAAGGCATCTTGAACCTTTCCGCACTCGGTGCATCAGTCTGGAGGGATTGTCTACTAAATGAGACGTTCTGTCCTTAGCGCCGTAACAGTTCGAGTCCTATCAGTATCTTCAATCCAAATCAGGCGGGCAATTCTGTTTTACGAGCAATTGTTCAATGTCGCCAGCCTGCTTGGAAGGAAGGATCTGGTCTTTGTGGCGTTTCCACTCAACATCCGGGGCGCCACGGTGTACCGGTAAGGGCCGCCGCTCTCCAGTACTAGAGGCCGCAGTGCCGGACCGGTCGTAGATTTAGGTAAATCCGATGAAAAAGCTAGTGTTGGGAATCGCGGCGATTTCGCTTCTGGCGAGCGGCCCAGCCTGGGCTGGGAAGTTCTGGGAAGATACCGATTTCCTCAAATGGAGTGAGAGTGACGTGATCAAGATGCTGACCAAATCCCCCTGGTCTCGCCAGATCGACTTGAGCGTTCCAGTTTCCCAAGCGGCCGTTTGGGGGCCGGTGCCATTTCTCACATTTGTCCTCCGGATGACCCTGACCATGCGGTGGCTGAGTGCCGCTCCGGTGAGGGAGGCATTCGCCAGAGCCCGTTTCGGGGATGCGGCAAAGACCTCTCCCGAGGCCCTCAAGCTCCTGGAGCTGGAACCTGACTATTACATAATCGGGATAGGCGGCCTCCATCGTGGATTGCTGGACGTTAGCGGGAGATCTGGGTTTCCAGCCTGGATGGCACAGATGGACCCACCAGAGCGGCAGAGTTTCCTGTTTGAGCAGATGAAGAAAGAGACCATCCTCAAGATAAAGGGGCGTGATCCAATACCCGCTAGGGATGTCCGTTTTGGAAGCGACCAAGGAGAAGTGCTGAATGCCAAGACGGGTCAGTCGGGCGTGGAGTTAGTTGTTTTCTTCCCAAAAGAGGAGATCATGCTGAAGGACAAGACAGTCGAGTTCATAACCACGCTCATGGACAGGAAAATCTCCAAGAAGTTCAAGCTGAAGGACATGGTCTTCCACGGCAAACTTGAGCTTTGACTTGAGTCCCGGATCACCTCTAGCCCGTATTTCTCATCGCCGGTCTACTACGTCGCCGCAATCATCCGCCCTGGCTGTGTTTCGCTCGGTCGGCCTCCTCGACGTACTGTACAAGTACGACTGCGGAGGCCTCGGTCGCAAGCCTTGCCAGGACGGCCCTTGCGACGCCTCGCTACGACAGGCGATGAGAAATGCGGGCTAGCCCAACACATCTGCGACGCTGAGCAAACCGTCAGCAACATCAGACGAGAATCGAAACAGAGACGTGAAAGCCCTGTGATATCGACGAGAGGAATAGACTCGTCTATCCTTCCGATTTCTATAGATGCCCTCACCTGGCATTGCCCTTCCAGACCCAAGGATCTAGTATTCGTTAGATAACTTCCCCCTTTTAGCGTGGAGGCCCGCGTTTGATAGGCGAGACCATCGCCCACTACACCATTACCGAGAAGATCGGCCAAGGCGGCATGGGTGAGGTGTATCGGGCCACCGATACCAAGCTCAGTCGCGATGTGGCCCTGAAAGTCCTGCCTGAAGCCTTCGGCGCCGATCGGGAACGCATGGCCCGCTTCTCCCGTGAAGCTCAGGTGCTGGCATCACTGAATCATCCCAACATCGCCTCCATTTATGGTCTGGAAGACTCCGACGACAAGCACGCCCTGGTGTTGGAGTTGGTCGAAGGGGATACGTTGGCAGAGCGGGTTAACAAAGGGGCTATTCCCCTGGAGGAAAGCCTGAAGATCGCTCTTCAAATGGCCGAGGCACTGGAAGCAGCCCACGAGACAGGCATCATCCATCGGGATCTCAAACCCGCCAATGTGAAGATCACCCCCGAAGGTAAGGTCAAGGTCCTGGACTTTGGTCTTGCCAAGGCAATGGAAGAGGAAGTCGTACCCGAGGACATCAGCCAATCACCTACGATCAGCCATATGGCCACGAAGGCCGGAATGATTCTAGGGACGGCGGCCTATATGTCTCCAGAGCAGGCAAGAGGGAAGCCCGTGGATAAGCGCACAGATATCTGGGCCTTCGGGGCGGTCTTCTACGAAATGCTCACCGGTGAGAGAGCTTTTGAGGGAGGCGATGCCTCAGAGGTTCTTGCCTCCGTCATCAAAGTCGACATCGACTGGAACAGATTACCGAGCGAGATACCGCAAATTCTAAAGAGATGGCTGCGGAGGTGTTTACAAGCGGATCGAAAACAGCGTTTGCACAATGGCAAGCAACAGCCTAGACCTTCAAGTTGGCGATCACATCAAATGGCTAGGCGATGATCTCTGCCACCCCGATTCAAACGAGATGGAAAGGCTCCACCTCCCGCATGCTGCAATAGGCAAAGTCCTCCAGGTCAGCGACAACCCTCTTGCGCAGTACGTGGGGAAGGAACTGGGTGTCTCAATCGGTGATGCTTCCTGGGCGCTGATCCAGTTTCAGAACGGATTCCGCATGATCCTTCGGCCAGGTCAGCAGTTCCAAAAGATAGAGACTCCTGCCCAATTAGCTCCCAACTGGAAACCTGAGCAACCCCACGACTACTACAGAAAGGAAACCCTAGGTCTTCAAGTGGGAGACTGGATTGTCTGGAAAGATGAGCAGTTTGAGATCCTGGACGAGCACGGCAATCCGGTCATCTTCCCTGGCATGAAGGGGAAGGTGATCAAGCTCAGTGACGGCCTGGCACCCCACATCCTGGATGGCCGTGATACCGCCGTCCTACCTTGGGTTCTGGTTGAGTTTGAGAATGGTCTACTGGCCACTGTAGATATGGAAATGAAGTGGGAGAAGGTCCTTGATGAGTGAACAGAATCTGGACGTCCTTTCAAAACCCTCACCCCATTGATCCTTCCAGTCCGCCGCGATAGCCTGGCTCTCGGCAAGACTCCCCGGCAAGGAGGATGGATGATGAGGACGGCACTGCTTTTTTTCAGTCTGCTGCTCTCCCTGGCGGCGGCATCGGCGAACCCAGCCGAGACCACAGAGGCCCTGGACATCGGCTCACGCCTGGAACTGTTCGTGGATGACTATCTGATCGACTCGAGGGAGGGGGTAAGGCTGCAGCTGCACGAGCCCCAGCCAGAGGAGGTGGTCCTGGTGGCGGACGCGCCCTGGGAGGGCAATATCTCCGGCTACTTCAACGTCTTTCGGGATGGCGAGCTGTACCGGATGTACTATCGGGGCGCCCACGCTCCGACGCCCACGACTCGGGGCAAGTACTCAGTTGCCTGCTACGCCGAAAGTAGAGACGGCATCCACTGGATCAAGCCCGAAGTGGGCCTCTTCGAGGCCGAAGGCTCCAAGGCCAACAACATCATCTGGAACGGTGACTGGAGAATCTCCAGCTTCGTCGCCTTCAAGGATTTCAATCCCGATTCCGCCCAAGACGCTCGCTACAAGGCCTTCGCGCGTCATGGGCCTATAAGCGACGTCCTCTACGCCCTGAAATCGCCCGATGGCATCCACTGGAGCCTGATGAGTCCCGACCCCGTCATCACCAAGGGAGCCTTCGACTCCCAGAACCTGGGCTTCTGGGACACAGTTCGTAGCCGTTATGTGGCCTTCACCCGCATGGGACGGAAGGGGATACGGGATATCCAGTTCCAGACCTCGCAGGATTTTCTGAATTGGACCGATCCGGTGTTCCTGGAATACCCCGGAGCACCCGAGGAGCACCTGTATACGAACGCGATCCTGCCCTATGAGCGCGCACCACACCTGTTGCTCGGTTTTCCGACGCGCTTTCTGCCCGAGACCCAACAGACCGAGCCCATCCTCATGGCCAGCCGCGACGGGGGCCGCAGCTTCCACCGCTGGCCGGAGGCGGTGATTCCGCGCAGCGCGCCACGGGATCGTGACGGAAACCGCAGCAACTACATGGTCTGGGGCCTGGTCCAGCTGCCCAGTAGGGACCACGAGTATTCGGTCTACGCCAAAGAGGCCTATTACCGAGGACCGGCCGTACGCATCCGTCGCTTCACCTATCGAGTCGACGGCTTCGTCTCGGTCCACGCCGGTTACTTTGGGGGCGAGCTTGTCACGAAACCTCTAGTCTTCAACGGGGACAACCTAGTCCTGAACATCTCCACCTCAGCCGCTGGGAGCATCCGCCTGGAGATCCAGGATGCCAAAGGGAACCCACTCCCAGGCTTCGCCCTGGAGGAATCACCACTGATCTGGGGAGACGAGATCGAGCATACGGTGCGATGGAAACGGACTCACGCCAAGGCGACTTCAGATAAGCCCCTGGCCCGGATTGCAGGCAAGCCGGTCCGGCTGCGCTTCGTGATGAAGGATGCGGATCTCTATTCCTTGAGGTTCAGGTAGGAGAAGAGTCGGCAACTCGTTGGGGGCGTTGTTCCTCTCGCAGTTGGGAGACTACCTTCTCAATACCAGAGACAGTGCCCAGCCAGACAAGCATGCAGGAAGCACGGTGCCAGCTGCGAAGCTGCTCGTGTGCTTGAAACTGCCATCCTTGTCCTTGTTTCTCGAAAAGACGACCCACTCTTTTCAGCCACAAGCTTTTCGTGGTCGCATGACCGCTTGGTCTGCGCGGAATGACTGCTTCTAGGCGTTCTGAGCCGTTCAGACGATCCCTGCTATCGAGTGCGTACTTTCGCCGAGAAGCAGACACTCACGAAGAGCCAAACTTCAAACGCCCACGGACTGCTCTGTCGTTCGCAAGAAGCACCCCAAATAGCCAGATACGATCACTCGGGGAATTAACCCGCATTTCTCATCGCCGGTCTACTACGTCGCCGCAATCATCCGCCCTGGCTGTGTTTCGCTCGGTCGGCCTCCTCGACGTACTGTACAAGTACGACTGCGGAGGCCTCGGTCGCAAGCCTTGCCAGGACGGCCCTTGCGACGCCTCGCTACGACAGGCGATGAGAAATGCGGGTTAACTGTCAAATGAAGGGCGTACCGCAAAGAGGGGCGGGCTGGTCTGGGAATCTCAGCGCGGGATTCCATTGGCCTGTCCCATGAGCCCGATAATCGGGGCCTTCTTTCTGGCCGAGTTGGACCAGCCCCAGGGCCGCATTGTTCGTGAAGCTTGTTACGTCCTCGACAGTTTCCTCCTGCTCTTGACGCTGGCGGGCTATCTTGCGAATCCGTGCACGGATTCGCTGAGGGTCTCCATAGCTCACTCCCTCGCTCACTCGTTTACTCCGATCAGATCTGGCAGTTTGACGGCTGAATCGTCTGGTGGCTAGAGTCATCGCCTTAGTACTCTCTCAGTCTCAAGAGCAGGAAGACATTCCTGGCGTGATTCTCATGTCCCCACATGAACTGTTTGGTCCCCAAAGATACAGCGCCGAGAGCCACGCTCCACTCGCCAAACGGGTCGCAGTTATCCAACTGTTCCATGGTGGGAAGCATGGGCGCTGTGGATCCTCCTCGCTGCCAACGTAGACCCCCTTGATCATGTCGAGCGCGGCGTAGCTCGCCACGAGGATCTCGAAGTTCTCCAGAGGCTTTTCGGGGGTGGCCACCAAGCTCATGTCGATCTGCGCAGGCCCGGTGATGCGCCACACGGCCTGGATCTCGACGGGGTGCTCCTTCGTAGACGGCCAGGTCAGCTCCGCCCCATCGACCAGCTCTCGCACCTGGGGCGCTTCGCCCCGTAACGAGCCGTGAAACGCCGTCTTGGTGTAGACTCGGAACAGGTTGAGAATGCCGTCAAGGCGGCGACGCGACAGCTGGTCGAGCATGTCGTCCGCTGGATGCAGGTCCTTGTCCGTCGGCAAGAAGACCAGGCCGCGCAGCCCGTGGTCAGAGCCCTTCACTTGCCGGGTAGAGTCGCTGGCGACGAACGCGCCCCGAAGTTCCGACGTCTGGATGCGGTACGATTCGATCCCGTCCTTCTTTTCCCAGCGGCCGTAGCTCGGCCTGGGGGCCTGACAGGAGACCCAGGTGGTAAGAAGCACGCTGGCGATGGACAGGTAGGTCAGTCGTACCATGGCGGGGCGCCAGTATACTGCCCGCGCTGTTTCTCTGTCACGAAGAATTCGGAGTGGCCTGTGAATGGCCATTCGCCGCGGGTGACGAAACAGGATGGAAGGTTCAGGGGGCGTCGCGAACGGCTCGTATATGATATTTGAACGTCAGCGCCCCGTTCGGCGATATCGCTACGTGGGCAGTTCCGCCCGGGTTGAAGTCGATGTAAAACGCCTGGGCCTTGCTGTCTGCGTCGATTGTGGACGACCAGTACCGGTAGGCTGTCCCCCTCCAAAGACGGATCTGAGCCCTCGACCTCGAAATAGGCAGAACGACTCCCAAACAGACCACCTGACCTCCTTCTCTTCTGAAAGCCGGTCAAACCCGCTAACCTATGCGAGAACGCGGGTTTGATGGTTTTGTGATGATCGAATTGTCCAATATGTACCCCGACTGGCCCGATGAAGGGGAAGCCTGGCCGAGAGCGTGCGCTGGTTGAGGGCTTATCAGGAGGAGCGATGGGGCGGATAGATCTGGACTTTAAGCCTGCGGTGCCGGTCTTTGACGCCAATATGGCCCTGGGGCGGCGGCAAAATCGGCGCCAGAGCGTGGATACGGCCGCGGATACGCTGGCGGCGATGAATAGGGTGGGGGTCGAGCGTGCTCTGGTCTACGCGCCGCACGCGGCCGTCTGCGATTCGCGCGAGGGCAATGGGCAGTTGCTCGAATTGATCGGGGATAACTCCCGGCTCGTGCCGCAGTTTGCCTGCAACCCCACCTTTGACGATATGGATGAATTCGATGCCGGGCTCAAGGAGCACGGGGTGCGTTCTATACGTTTGTTGCCCGCTGTGCACAACTATCCCTTTCGCGACTGGGTGGTGCGGCCGTGGCTGGAGTGGGCTGCGGCCGCGTGCATTCCCATCTGGATGCCGGTGAATTGCGGGATTCCGGCCAGAAGAGGAGAACTCGATGCGATGCAGTTGAATCCCGAAGCGGTGCACGACACGCTCGTGGCGCATCCCGATGTCAAAGTGGTGTTGTGCGAGGTGCAGATCAGACATGTTCCCTGGGTTTTGCCGCTGCTCAGGAGCGTGCCGAATATTTATATGGATCTCTCCCGGTTTGTCATTACCGAAGGGATTGCGCTGCTGCTGGAGACGATCGGGGTGGAGCGCATGCTTTATGGATCCAGATTTCCCGACTCGCCTATGGCGGCACAACTATACAGCCTGCACCAATGCGGGTTGAGCGCAGAAGATTTGCAGGCCATCTGTGGGGGCAATCTGGAAGGGCTCTTGAGCGGAGGGTGAGCGTGGATACGCCTGTCATCGATTTCCACAACCACGTCGGGCGCTACGGGCACCTGCGCATGGACGACGACGTGGAGCGATTCCTGCGGATCATGGACGGGGCCGGCGTCGACCGGGCCTGCGTTTTCAACGTTTGGTACGGGGATGCCCGCTACGGCAACGACATGACGGCTCGATTCGTGGCGCGACATCCGGACCGCTTCATCGGTTCCTGTTTTATCAATCCGCACTATCCCGAAGAGATCACTGCAGAGCTGGAGCGCTGCATCGACGGGTTGGGGATGAAGTACATCAAGCTCTACCCCGCCTACCTGGGCCGACCCATAGACGATCCGGCCTACGATCCGGTCTTTGAGTGGGCCGACGAGCGCGGCCTGGTGGTGATGAGCCACCACGACCGCTGGCCCGAGCCGCTACGCTATATCGGGGTGGCGCAGCGCTTTAAGAGGGTGCGCTGGGTGATTACCCACGCGGGCAATGGACCCTTTGGTCAGGCCGCTGCGGTGAAGGCGGCGCAGACGTGCGCCAACATCTATCTGGAGATTTCGACTTCGTTCGGCGACAGCCGCACGGTCGAGTTTCTGGTGGAGGGGGCGGGCGCCGACCGGTGCTCTTTGGCTCGGATATGCCCGAACAGGAGGTGCGCTATCAATTGGGACGGATCATTACGGCCGACATCTCCGTCGAGGCCAAGCGCAAGATTCTGGGACTGAACGCCATCGAGTTGTTGGATCTGGAGATGTAGAAAGGAACAAGCCGCGATCTTTGAAAAGTTGCGTCCTGAGCATCCGCGACGGCTGGCACTCGAAGAGGATATGGCGCGCACCCGGGAGATGATCGAGCAGGATAGTGTCGGCTTCTAGGCGTTCTGCGCCGCGCATGAGCGATGGTGCCCGAATGCGCGCTTCCGCCTGAGGCTGTGTGAAAAGTCCAAAACCTCTTTGATTTAGGGGTCTCTTTACCCTTCCTACGACGGAGATCGTGGCTTGTACGCGATCCTATGAAGTCAAAATTTCAAATCCGAAATCATGAATGACTTTTCACACAGCCTCGCCTAAAAGCCGACGTTCAGGTCTTCCCCGGAAAACGTCGAACGAACGACCGCAAGCGGCAGGGAGCCGACGTTCTGTTTCGGGCGCTTCGAAAGGAGCTGTCAGTTTCCGGGTAGGGCGCTATACGGCCAGCGGACCTGCTGCTTCCGGCCAGATCTCGGGTCGCACTTGCGTGATGAAAGTATTCATCAGACTCAGTCTGCCGAGTCTTGCCGCTGATTTGGGAGCGCCTGCAGGGCTAAAGAAACCTCCTGGCGAGCGAGACAGCTCCTTTTGGTAGGCAACCAGGGCTTTCTCAGCATCACCAACTTCGAGCAACATGTAACGCAGCAAATCATAGGCGGGCAGTACCGGAACCCGCCCAGTGGACGTGTGCCGGGGGCCGAGCCGACCTGGTCCAACAATATGGGTGTGCCGACATCGCCGAGGTTCTGAAGGATGTCAACCTGGATCTGTATCTGGTCCTGTTCCCACTCAAGATCATCCCTCCTGTGGAGGTGGAGCTGCCGCATCGGACGCCCGCCGGGAGCACTATCCGGTCCGGCAGGAGTTTCTCCCCAAAGGGCTCTTGATGGTGGATACGTTAAGGATCGAATATCCTGACTGCCCCACGGAGAGAAGCCGCCTTTACCCGGCAGCCGTGCTTCCGTATGGTGGCTTCCGGAGGAATGGAGAGGGGCCGGCAGCTGAAGGTACCGACATATGAGAAGATCTGATCCCACCGCGAAGCAGTCGACACCGCAGCGGGTCTGCCTCACACCCAAGGTGATGCGGCTCCTGCTGGGGATACTTCTGGGCCAGGCTGCATGGGCGGGTTCCGGCGAGAAGATCGCTCTCCTGCCCGGCAATGAGGAGGTTCCATTCTGCTACGCTGCCGGTGATTCCCGCAGCTGGAGTCTGGTGGACGGGCGGCTCCCCGCAGGAGCCCGGATCGAGCTTCGAGTGCTGTCGGGCACAGACGCGCCCGAGGCTAGTCCATCGCAGAACCTGCAGCTGGAAGGTCTTCGACTCTCCGTATCTCGAGAGGGCAGGCTGCGGGTCGAGTCCGACGCGAGGAGTTCCCCGAGTTCGGCAGCAGGCTCCCTGCTTCGTTTGGAAATCTCCCTGTTTCGGGACAAGGCCCCCCTCCAGTCTCAGACCCTGACCCTGCAAGCGGCGGCTCCGCCCCGTCCGATCATGTACTACTCGGATCTGGCCGACGATCTGATCTGGATCTTCGGAACCGGCGTCCTGGGCGGATCCGGCCAGTCCAGCGAAGTAACGGTCTGGTCGGAAAGGCGCCGGCAAGCGCCCTCCCGGGACGAAAGCCTGATACTCTCCCTGCCCAACCATCTCTACGGCCCGTACTTTCGGAGGCTTCAATGCCAGGGCATCAGGCGTCTGATCGTATGGCCCCTTCCCTTCTCTCTTCTGGCACCAGCTTCTGCCTTTCCGATGCAGGACTGGGGGAGGTTCAAGGCACAGGCAGAAGCGATTATGGAGAGTCCGCGGCTAAGAAGAATCCTGGCCGGAAAATCGGGCTTTTACACCTGGGCCTGGCTGCGCGACCTCATCGCTTTTCACCTCCACCCGCAGGCCGCTCGAGGTTTCGCGGATTCGGCCCAGGCTCACGGTATCCGGCTCTCGCTGAGCTTCCGTCCTCTGGAACCTGCGATCAGCAAGTACTACGAGGTCCCAGTGTTCGACGTCGACGGAAGTTTCCTCTGGAACTTTCTCCCTCTGGCATCTCCGCAGGTCAACTACCATTCTGCCGAGCTGGGGTTTGCCAGCTGGCGTGAGCTCCTGGCTCGGATGGGACTGGGACGATTCTCCCAGGTGGAGACCCTGGAGATCCCCCAGGCGTCCGGGGTCGAGGCCTTCCTCTCGCGCTTCGAGGACCGCGGCGACAATCTCCGTATCCGTGCCTCCCACTTCCCTCCGCTGCAGCTGGACTCTCTGGTGCTTCAAGGCCGACCCGACGGCCCCTTCCAACTCGTGCCCTATTCTGAGCTGCAGGAGCTGGCAGGGCTCAAGCAGCAGACGCTGAGCGGTTTCAAGCTCCAGCGGCTGCCTGGAAAGGGCCTCAGGATAAGCGAGCTGAAGGTTCCCCGCGAGCCTCGCTACCTCCTGCTGGACAACCCCAGCGGAGCGAATCCGTTGACGTTACCGGCAGCAGGATCGGTGATCCTGCGCTCCAGTGTCGGCACCGCCATCGGCAGGACGCAGTCCTACTGGAGCTTCACCGGCTCGGGCTCCAGGGAACGGGCCACACAGGTTGCGGGTATCCCCACGGACGCCGGACACAATTCCGTGTTCTTCGCCTCGGAGACAAGCGCCGAATACTTGAGTGGAGCGTCGGAAGCCGAGCTGAGGAAGGCGGTCCTGGTCATCGATCGGGGAGAGCTCTACACCCCGGAGATGCTGGACTTCAATCTGGCTGAGACGCGTGAGCTGGTGGTGAAGGAGCTGTCGGGCGTCCTGCGACACCCTGCCTATTCCGAGATCTACATCAACACCCGCTCTCACAGCCAACTGGCCGGATCTTTCACCGATGGCCCGGAGGGAATAGGTCCCAAGACACAGCATCGCTACAAGGGTCGTCACGGGGAATGGGTGCACGGATGGGAGGTTCGCCGACAGCACCTTGGCATCGACCTGGGGTACGCTCCGCGGGGCGCGGCTGAAGATGGCCCGCTTCTGTCCCTGGCGTCGAGCCCATCCACGGTGGAGAGAATCGCGACCTGGCAGAGCGGAGAGTTTCATCAGCACTGTCAATCCGATCACTGTGCTTCGCGTTGGCGTGAGCTCCGCAGCCGAGGAGTAGCGTCCGGAATCCGCCTCTTGCTCGAGGATCTGGCCAGCGCCTTTCCCGAGAAGAAGCTGCGAGTCGTCCTTCCAGAGAGCCAAAGGGTCCGGAGCAGTCTGGCTCAGAGCTTCCGGGCAGGACCGGTGGGCAGGATCCCCCACACGGCCGATCGCAACAACTGGCTTCCCCACATTGGCGAGGGAGTCGCCGATCTGGACCTCACAGGGCTGGCGATCGAACCGGTGCTGCTGGGGACGGGACCTTTCGTCGATGCGGAGGCCTTGGAGCGCTATTTGAATGAGGCCCTGGAGGAGAGGAAGCCGCTGCCCGGGAGGATCGGGATCATGTACGAAGGCCAGTGGACTCTCCGTCCCCACACCGAGCGCGCTCGCCGCTTCGCCGGACAGGATGCCTCCGCCGACCCGGCCAAGGTGCGCAGCGTGCTGCAGCGGGCAAGAGAGGAGCGCATCTGCCAAATGCTCGCCCGTCCCGAGCTGGATCATGTGATCCTCTACGAAGCTAGGGACTGGGTCTATTTCCTTCTCCCTCTCGACCCCTTCGCTTTCGTAGAAGGCTGCCACTAGCTTATAAAAGCGCGAGTTTTGTGCCGAGCTGAAAGTCCGCTTTTGGCCGTTTGCAGTATTCCATTCGAGGTTTCCGGGGAACATTCGAACGTCCGCTTGTAGGCGGAACCGGTCTTTCAGGGGCGATCTACTCTGAGACCGTTTTTGCGGTCAGATCTGCGCTATCACACCGCCGCTCGGTATGATCGCAAGCCGAGGGCTGCTTTCGCCTGAGGCTGTGTGATAACTCGATATTCAGCCTCAGCGGCCTGATCAGACCGCATCAGACGACTTGCCTTAGGATTTGATCGGGCTTTGGTTTGGGCAGGGACAGCCAGGGTTCGAGATTGTTCAGCCTTCAGATGAAGTTGAAGTCGTTCTGATTTGCTGGGTTTAAGGATTATAAGAGGGCTTATTAGGCTCGGATCGCCTCGATCAGCGGTTTCGTGCCTACCAAGTTCATCATTCGTCTCAGGTTGTAGGCCAGCACGTGCAAGCTCATCTCGGTATTCACCCGTTCCAGGGTTTTCGTCAGGAAGTGAGTCGATCCCATCCAGGCTTTCAGAGTCCCGAACGGATGTTCCACCGTCGCTCGACGGGCTCTCATCGCCTCGGGGTGAGCAGCCAATCGTACTTGCGCTCGGTCCAGCACCTCTTCATGCTCCCAACGACTCATCTTGCGGTAAACGCCTGAAGTGCACTGTGCCCTGATGGGGCAGGATCGGCACTTGTAGGTCCAGTAGACACGAAGGGTCCGCCCTTTATCCTGGGCGTTCATGTGCCACACCAGGCGCTCACCTGCCGGGCATTCATATTCGTCGTCTTCAGCGACATAGCGAAAGGCGTCTCGCCCGAACTGGCCTTTGGCCCGGTTGCCTGAGGTCTGTGGCTTGGGGACGTAGGCTGTGATTCCGGCTTGCTCGCAGGCCTGGATCTCCTCACTGCGGTAATAACCACGATCCGCCACCACGCGGAGTTCCTCCACCTCCAGGTCGGACTTGGCTTGTTTTGCCATCTTGGCCAGCTGGCGCCGGTCATTGCCTACATTGCTGACCTCATGCGCGACGATCAGGTGGTGATCGGTATCCACGGCCGCTTGCACGTTGTAGCCCACCAGGGCACTTCCCCGGTGATTCATCGACCGGGCGTCCGGATCCGTCAGGGAGATCTGCTTGCCCGGTGCCTTCAGCCTCCGGGCCTCGACTTCTTTGAGCCGCACCATCTCCTTCTTCAGAGCCGCGATCTTGTCCTCCAATCGCTGGGTCTTCTCCTCGGCCACTTCCTGGCGGTCGGCCTCGGCCAACTGCTGCAGGTAACGCTCGATCGTCGCATCCACTTGGGCGAGGCGCCGCTTCATCTTGGCCCGGGTGAAGTTCCGATAGGTGTTGTTGACCGCCTTGAACTTGCTGCCGTCGATGGCCACCCAAGCGTTGGCAAAGAGGTTGAGGTTGCGGCACACCAGGACGAACTGCCGGCACACCTGACGAATGGCTGTCCCATTGTCCTTGCGAAAGTCGGCGATGGTCTTGAAGTCCGGCGCCAGGCGCCCGGTCAGCCACATCAGTTCCACATTGCGCTGGGCTTCACGTTCCAGCCGGCGACTGGACTGCACGCGGTTCAGATAACCGTACACAAATAGCTTCAGCAGGGTGGCTGGATGGTAGGCCGGCCGACCGGTGTCCTGGGGCTGCGTCCGAAAACCGAGCCCAGAGAGGTCCAACTCGTCGATGAAGACATCGATCACGCGGACCGCGCTTTCCTCGGACACGTAATCGTCCAGGCGTTCGGGGAATAAGGTGGCTTGGGAGCGACTCTCACCCTGGATGAATTCCGTCATCGCTTGTCCTTCCGTGGGAAAGCCAGATTATATCTGGCCCATCCGACTCCGGTGCGACCGCTTTCCCGGTTACTTCCCCTATATCCGGGTAGTTGCTCTTTGGCGAGAGTCGCGGGTTTCAAACGCGATCGGTCGTAGTCGGGGGTGGGTGGCCACGAGTGCGGAGTTTTCACACAGTCTCGCCTAGAAGCGGACATTCAGGTCGTCCGCGGAAGCGTCGAATGAACGACCGTAAACGGCCGAGGCTGTGTGAAAAGTCATTCATGATTTCGGATTTGAAATTTTGACTTCATAGGATCGCGTGTAAGCCACGATCTCCGTCGTAGGAAGGGTAAAGAGACCCCTAAATCAAAGAGGTTTTGGACTTTTCACACAGCCTCGGCCAAGAGCAGTCATTCCGCGCAGACCAAGCGGTCATGCGACCACGAAAAGCTTGTGGCTGAAAAGAATGGGTCGCCTATCCTTCCGATTTCTATATATGCCGTCCCCTGAGATTGCCCTTCCAGACTCAAAGATCTAGTATTCGCTAGATAGGCTCCCCTACAGCTAGCAGATTTTGACAAGAATACCTGGATAGCCCACGAGTCGAAGGTCTTTTCCGCCGAAACATGAGGAAAAAACTTGTTCCTTTGGTTGGAGGGCTGATAGGTTTTGACCATTCATCGCTCGGAGACCCGAAGAAGGTCCCTCCGAGGCTGATATGAGGAATGTCGAATAAACTGATGTCCAAGGTCCTAATCAGTATCGCGGCCGCTCTGGCCATCTCTTCCCTGTCCGCCGCTTCCGATCTGGCGGGCAAGATCCTCACCGTGTCCGGCCCCGTGGATCCCGGGACCCTAGGGGTCACCATGCCCCACGAGCACGTCTTCCTCAATTGGAATCGCTCCTCCCAGGTCCCTGCTCTGGGAGCAACGAAGGTGGGCTTCTACTTGAAGCCTCTGACCATGGACATGCTGGGTGCCGTCATCATGGGCTATTCCAACCGGGACAACCGGATCCTGGGGAGCGAGGAAACCGCAATCCAAGAGCTGGAGGATTACAAAAGGCAGGGCGGAGGAGCCATCGTGGACGTCACCAGCGTGGGCTTGGGGCGAGATCCCCAGGCCTTGGCCCGCGTCTCCAAGGCGACCGGAGTTCAGATCGTCATGGGAACCGGTTGGTCTCTGGAAGATCGGTACCCGTCCGACATTTCGCATCGCTCAGTTGAGGATCTGACCCAAGAGATCGTTCGGGATGTGACGGTAGGGGTGGACGGCACCGGAATCCGCTCCGGCATCATCGGTCAAATAGGCTCCGCCGGGAATACCCCAACCTCCAAGGAAGCAACGGTGATCCGGGCCTCGGGAAAGGCCAGCCGGATCACGGGAACGGCCATCTCTGTTCACGCCGAAGCATTTCTGCATGCCTACGATCCGACCCGGATCCTGGATTTACTAGACTCCGAAGGTGCCGACCTGAGACGGGTCATCGTGGCCCACGGCGACAGCCTGGTGAAGAACATGCCCCTGTTGGAAGGTCTCCTGAAGCGGGGTGTCTACGTCGGATTCGATCTTCTGGGCGAGTTTCCCATGTTGGACCAGAGAGTCACAGCCGCCAACGTGGCCGACGGAATTCTGGAGCTCAGTAAGAAGGGCTACCTGGAGCGAATCCTCCTGTCCCAGAATGTGGATCAGAAGATCGACCTCAGGTCGTATGGCGGGATGGGCTACTCGTTCGTTTTGCGACAGTTCGTTCCCCATCTGAGGAAGAAGGGCGTCACAAAGGATCAGATTCAGACCCTGCTGATCGAGAATCCGAGAAGGGCCCTGACACTTGCCGCTCCTAAGTGAAGTGCACATGAAGCTTTCAGCCGCCGTTCCGTTGCTATTCGTCATTCTGGTGAGCGCGCCGTTCCTGGCCGGTGAAGCAGGTATCCCCGACCTCTCCGGCAAGATCCTGACCGTCCTCGGTCCCATCGACCCTTCTGAGCTGGGTCCCACTCTCGGCCACGAGCACATCCTCATCGACTACACGAGAGGAAACAAAGAAGGGCGCCTCAAGACCGCAACTCAAGCCACCGTCTATCTGGAGCCCCTGACCCTCAAGAACCTGAGCGACGTCCGGGCAGGGCTGGTGCTCAACCGGGATAATCTGCTACTCACCGACGTGGACCTGGCCATCCGAGAAGTCCTGGAGTTCAAGCGCTGGGGCGGGGACGGAATCATTGATACCACCAGCATCGGTCTCGGGCGGGACCCCGAGGGTCTGTCCCAGATAGCCCGGGGATCCGGGCTCGATATCATCATGGGCGCTGGCTACTACGTCGAGAGCTACCACCCCCCCGAAATGGAGAAGTGGACGGTGGAAGAGGTGGCCCAGAGCATCATCAAAGACATCACGGTGGGGGTGGACGGAACACACATTCGTTCGGGGATCATCGGGGAGGTGGGCGTTGGCAGGTCCTTGAGCGAAGCCCAGATCAAGAGCATCCGGGCCTCGGCCCGGGCCAGTCGCGCCACCGGGGCTCCCATCTCCTTTCACCATGGCGGGAGGGGTGAGGGCAAGTTCACCACCCTAGACACAGTCGAATCCGAAGGAGCCCGCCTGAACCGGGTCATCATCGGCCACGCCAACCACATCGCTACCCAGGTGCCTTACATGAAGCGGCTCCTGGAGCGCGGGGTCTACCTGCAGTTCGACCTCTTTGGCGAGGTGATTCCCCGGCTGGGACGGATCCACGACCGGGACGTGGTGGACGGCATCCTTCAGCTCTGCGAAGCTGGCTACGCAGACCGGATCCTGGTGGCTCAGGACGTCTGCACGAAATCCCAGCTGAAGGCCTACGGCGGGGTCGGCTTCTCCTACATCATGGAGTTCGTCGCTCCCGAGCTGAGAAGGCGAGGCCTAACGGAGGCACAGACCCGGCTGATCCTGGTGGAGAACCCGCGCCGGATTCTGACGTTCGACAAACCCCGGCCCTGAGGTGGCGCTCTTCTGTAGTGGCCGCTCTGCGAGCGGCTTTCTTCTGTAGCGGCCGGCCTATGTTCGGCATCCGCCATAAGAGGACGAATGGTGCTTCTTCAGGCAACTGTTGTTGAGGGCGGAGGACTCCCAACCAAGACTGCTTGAGATCCAGTGTACAGTTCCTTCGGGTCGCTTCCGCCAGGAATGTTCTTTGCTTCGCACATGTTTGACGACCCAACAAAGTCCGGAAATCCAGGTCAAATCATGCTTTCTGGGGCTGCCGGGGAGAGTCAGCAACACTTCCCTGACGAAGCACCCGTTTTTCGTGATATCGGGAGTTATGATAGCCCGATCTGACTATCATAGAGGTGGAAGCGGCACACCCGACCGATGCGACGACGCGGTTGCCTTGCGGCCGTGGTGCAGTGGAGGGTGAAACCTTTGGCAGTTGCTGAGGGCAGCGGCATTGCCGCGGAACTCCGGTCCCGGTTGGTACGCGACTTGGGAAGGTAGCGCGGAGACATCACACACGAGGAAAAGCTACATGAGCGGGATTACGCTGACGGTCAACGGGCGTGCTCACACTCTGGACGTGGACCCGACGACACCGTTACTGTACGTGTTGAGCGACGACCTCGAGCTGCGTGGGCCGAAGTTTGGTTGCGGTCTCGCACAGTGCGGGGCCTGCACGGTCATCACAGGAGGGCGGGCAATCCGCTCCTGCGTCACGCCCGTAGGGACGATGGGTGCAGCGGACATCATCACGCTGGAAGGGTTGGGAACGGCCGAGAACCCGCACCCGATTCAGCGAGCTTTCATCGATGAGCAGGCCACGCAATGTGGGTTCTGTCTCAGCGGTGTGATCTTGACGGCGAAAGCCTTGCTGGATGGGAACCCGAAGGCAACCGACGAGCAGATCCGGCAAGCAATGTCGAGGGTGCTGTGCCGTTGCTTCGCGCACGTTCGCATCCTTCGGGCCATCAAGCGCTACAGTCGGGAGGCGGCAGAATGAAGAAGAGACCCGCCGCCGACCCGCCGACCTTGACAACGGATGGCCTTGCCGCGCTCGACCGTAGCGGGTTGTCCCGCCGGGACTTCGCAAAGGGGGCCGGCGCTTTGATTGTGAACTTCTGCGTGGCCAGAGCGTCTAGGATACTGGCATCGGGACAGGCAGAGGCTCAAAACCTTGAAATGGCAGGCGACCAGCTCGACTCCTGGATTGCGATTGGCGACGACGGACGGGTGACAGCCTACACCGGCAAGTGTGAACTCGGTCAGGGTATGGACACTGCTCAGACACAGCTGATCGCTGAAGAGCTCGCCGTGCCGTTCGATCACGTGACCCTCATTCAGTGCGATACCGCACTGACCCCCGATCAGGGCACCACATCCGGTAGCCAGTCACACCCGGCCAATTTCAACACAAGCAACCTGGCCGAGGCCGCTGCAACGGCGCGCGAAGCGCTGTTCCGCCTGGCGGCAGAACGTCTCCAGGTCCCCGTCGAGCAACTCACTGTCGAAAAGGGTGTGATCAGAGTGCGGACCGATCCCTCCAGGAGCGAGGGATATGGGGCCCTGGTCGGAGGGAAGAAGTTCAGCCTTCAGCTGGACAGCGGTGCCAAGCGCCGGCATCCGAGCGAGTGGCGGGTGCTCGGAAAGCCGGTGCCACGCTCAGAGATCCCGGCGTTGGTCACCGGCCGTTTCGAGTTCGTGCACAACGTGCGTGTCCCTGGCATGCTGCACGGCAGCGTAGTCAGGCCACCCGCTGTGGGAGCAAGGCTGGTCAGCGTGGACAAGCGTTCAGTTGGAGACGTTCCCGGACTCGTGAAGGTGGTTGTCAAGAACGACTTCGTGGGTGTGGTGGCTGAGAAGCCCTGGCAGGCGATCCAGGCTGCCCGCAAGCTTGCATGCAAATGGAGTTCGGGCGGTGGGCTGCCGAGCCATCGCAACTTCCACGAGCAGCTGCGACATCAGACCCCGACCCGCGACACGCTTGTCGTGGATTCCAAAGATGTGGATGAGACACTTGCGGGGGCGGCCAGTGTCGTAAGCGCCACCTATCGGTATCCGTATCAGATGCACGGATCGGTTGGCAGCTCCTGCGCGGTTGCCGATGTAAAGGGAAGGAAAGCCACCATCTGGTCGGCGACTCAGGCCGTGCACCCGCTGCGACAGACAGTGGCGATGATCCTGGGCGTGTCGCCACAGGAGGTGAGGATCATCTTCAAGATGGGATCCGGCTGCTACGGGATCAACGGTGCCGACAGCGTATCGTACGACGCCGCGCTGCTGTCTCAAGCGGTGGGTCGGGCGGTACGTGTACAGCTCACGCGACGCGACGAAATGGCATGGGAGAACTATGGATACCCTTATGTCATCGATCAGCGCGTGGGAGTCGACTCCCAGGGAAAGATTCTCGCCTGGGACCACCAGGCCTGGTACCCAAGGTTGGGCAGTCGGCCGGGCAGCGGGACTCCTGGGAACGTTGTCACCGGTTTTCTCGCTGGCTTCAAGCCCGCGGGGTTCACTCCACGAATGCCTGCGCCGGAACCCAGCGGCGCGTACAGTAACCGCAGCAATGCCGCACCTTCATATGTAGCCGGGTGCGTCGGTGGCAGGTGCGGTGGGACCGGAACCGTCAAGAGCGAACACGTTCTGACGCACAGCGTCAGATCGCCGTTCTTCACGGGACCGCTGAGATCTCCTTCACGTCTCCAGAATACCTTTGCGCACGAGTCCGTCATGGATGAGGTGGCGGCCCGGGTGCGCGCTGACCCTGTGGCGTTCCGAGTCGATCACCTGAGCGACCAACGGTTGATCGAGGTCCTACAGGCCGTGGCGCATAAAGCCAACTGGGATACCCGTCCCTCCCCCAGGCCAGGTACCGCGAAGAGTGGAGTTGCGGCCGGCCGCGGGATCGCCTGCGTGCTGTATGAAGGCGACAACGGGTACTGCGCGTTGGCGGCCCACGTCGAGGTCAATCAGGACACCGGAGCCGTTGAGGTGAGGCGCCTCGTGGCTGGCGTGGATTGCGGTCCGATCTCGAATCCCGACGGACTGCGGAACCAAGTCGAAGGGGGCACGCTCCAGGGAATGAGCCGTGCGCTCCTGGAAGAGGTTACGTGGGACGAGGAGAAGGTGACGTCGGTGGACTGGCAGACGTACGCCAGCCTGCCGCTGGGCTTCGAGGCGCCGGAGCTGGAAACGGTGCTGATCAACCGTGCCGACGTGGACGCGATGGGGGCCGGTGAGACCACAATCACGCTGGCGGCAGCGGCGATTGGCAACGCGATCTTCGATGCCACCGGCGCTCGTATCCGAGAGGTACCGTTCACGAGGGAGCGAGTGAAGCAGGCGCTGGTTAGCCAAACCGCTCAATCCTCTGGAGCTGACGCAATGTCGCTAGAACTCACGAAATTGCGGGCCTGCCAGGGAGTCGAAGTATGAGAAGTATGAGATTCAAGCGTTTAGCCATGGCCCTAACACTGGCCCTAATGGCGCTTGGTTGTGGTGGCGCATGGCAACTGTCACAAGCAAGCAAGGGCCTCCCCGACTGGCCGCAGTGGCGTGGCCCCGACCGGACCGGCATCTCGAAGGAGACAGGGCTACTCAAAGAGTGGCCGGCGGGTGGCCCCGCGGTTTTCTGGTCGGTCGCGAACATCGGTGACGGCTACGGTACCGTGGCCATCAAGGGGAATCAGATCTTCGTTCAAGGGACCAAGAAGAACGACAGCGTCACCCATTGTCTGAACCGGGCGGACGGGAAGACGGTGTGGACAACGACGCTGGGTTCAAGGCTGGAACACAGTAGGGGGCACGGGCCAAGAGGGACCCCGACTGTTGATGGAGAACGAGTTTACTCGCTGACTGAGACTGGGGATTTGGCGTGTCTGAAAACCGCCGACGGCAGCATTCTCTGGCAACGCAATATCCTGGAGGACTTCAAAGGTAAAAACATTTATTGGCATCTCAGCGAGTCGCCGCTGGTCGATGGGAACAGGTTGATCGTGACCCCGGGCGGAGAGAAAGCGACTCTGGTGGCTTTGGACAAAATGAGCGGGGAGACCATCTGGACGACCGAGGATCTCAGCGATCGGGCTGGATACGCTTCCGGCCTGGTAGCTGACGTTGGTGGTATCCGGACGATCATGACCTTCACCGCCAGTGCGGCCATTGGTGTTCGCGCCAGCGACGGAAAACTGATGTGGCGATACGAGCCCGTGGCCAATGGCACCGCGAACGTCGCCACACCGATTCTTCACCACAATAAGGTGTTCTACAGCTCGAACTACAGGACCGGATGTGCGCTTCTCGAGTTGAGGCCCACGGAAAGTGGCCTGGTCGGCGCAAAGGAAATCTACTTCAGCCGAGATCTGATGAACCATCATGGTGGGGTGGTTCTGGTGAACGGCTACCTTTATGGTTACCATAACGCCATCCTGACTTGTATGGAATTCGAGACGGGCAAGGTGATGTGGAAGGACCGAGCTGTCGGTAAAGGCTCGCTGACCTATGCCGATGGGCACCTCTACCTATTGAGTGAAGACAATGTGGTAGGGCTAGCGGAAGCCACGACTGACGGCTACAAGGAGAAAGCCCGATTCGAGATCCAGGACCAGGGTTGGCCGAGCTGGGCGCATCCAGTGGTGTGTGACGGCAAGCTCTATATTCGCAATCAGGCGAAGCTCACCTGTTACAACATCAAAGAAACTTAAGTAGCACTCGTCATGGACCTGCAGTAACGAATGGACAAGGATGGCCGGCAGCCGTGGGGGCAACTCCCCCGACACCAATGAATTCTTGATGCGCGTCCCCATGCCCGGCGCGGCCCGAATGACGGTATCGGTTCATTCTGTGGTCTGAAATCTCAATCGCAGGATCTTGTCATCCTTCGAGGATGGAGAAGTCGGCAAGCCACAGCTCGACTCCACACGAATACGCTCGGCACCTTGAATCAGAACAGCAGTGGTAGAATCGACGGCACAGGAGCGTCAGGGTGTGGCGAATGATGGGTTTGAGACTGCTCTTCGCAGTCGTGGTTACTGTGTTGGTTATGCAAGAGGCATGGTCCGGGACTGAAGGTTCCCGGTTAAGGCCATTGCCCAAGCTGGTCAGCTACCCTGAGGCAACCCCCCGCTACCTGCCGGCCATACAGGAAACCGTCCCCGTCTACGCAGGCAAGATTCGGCTTATGAGGGACCTGTCACTGGGAATGGTACAGGAGCTCGGGCAGGAGGAAGGAGGGATCGGCCTAGAGGGGGCGTTCCGTTACCAAGCCTGCGACGAAAAAGTGTGCTACCCGCCTAGAACGGTTCCCCTCAAGTGGACCTTCCGGTTGGAGGGCCTGGAAAGTCGTCGAAGAATAAACACTTTTCCGCTACCGGCAAACTGAGCTGAAAAGGCTGATTCGACTGAGCCGATTCCAGGAGTCTCAGCGGACACGGAGAGAACCGAATGACTACATTCTATCTTTCTTACTCCATTTGAGATCTGGAAACTTTCCTGCCAAGGATTAGGGCGTGTCGAGCTTCTCGGGCAGAACCTCTTGCGAGAGCTTGTCATGAATCTCCTCGAAGCGAGTCCAACATTCTCTTTGTCGCTTCCGAGATTTGAATTGTTGTTGCCATAGTATGTTTCCATCGAGCCAGGCTCTTCTAGGAGAATGCTGTCTGCGTATTCCGACGAAGTTGTCCACCCATTCGGCTTGGAACAGCCGGAGCCATTTCTGGCTCCTGTTGACCCTGATCGGGGAAAAGCCCGTACAATGGTGAGGGTATCGCCGACACCGAACTGCAAGACAACCGTGCACGATGAGGTAATCCGTGACAACCGACTACAAGGACACGCACCAGAAGGCTCTGGAGATCAATCTTGATTCGGCCAAATACGGTACCTTTGCCGAGATTGGAGCCGGCCAGGAGGTGGTCCGCTGGTTCTTTCGGGTAGGCGCCGCTTCGGGCACTGTAGCCAAGACGATGTCGGCCTACGACATGACCGTCAGCGATGCGATTTACGGGCCCTCACACCGCTATGTCAGCCGACACCGGCTGGAGACTATGCTGCACCACGAGTTCTCTCTGCTGCTCGAGCGCCTGGAAGCGAAGCAGGGTGATCGAAAACAGTTCTTTGTCTTTGCCAACACGGTCACAGCCCGAAGCTACCGGCGGAAACACGAGTGCCACGGGTGGATGGGGGTGCGATTCCAGCCCGAGCCAAGTTCGGAGCCTTCGGATGTGATCATTCACGTCCGCATGCTCGACCACCAGAATCTCCAGCAACAGGAAGCGCTCGGAATCATGGGCGTCAACCTGGTGCACGGCGCCTTCTTTCGGAGCAAGCGACCCGAGGACCTCATCAAAGCCCTCCTCGATGGTCTCACCACGGAAAGGGTGGAGGTGGACATGATCAAGTTCAGCGGGCCGGCGTTTCCAGGCGTGGACAACCGCCTGATGAGCCTCAACCTGGTGCACCTCGGCCTGGCCAATTCGGCCATGTTTACCGCGAAGGGAGAGGTGGTGCAGCCGGCGGAGGTTCTCTACAAGAAATGCATCCTGGTCGAGCGCGGCAGTTTTCGTCCCGTGACCAGAGTGACCCTGGACATGCTCGAGTGCGCTCAGGCCGCCTTCGCGCAGGAACCCGAGGTAGAGGGAGAGGATGTAGTGGTGCTCATGGAGATGACACTCCGCAACCTGATCCAGGACGACCAGATCGATGATCGGGATTTTCTGGACCGCGCGGACCTGTTGATGGCCCTGGGTAAGAACGTGCTCATATCCAACTACGGCACATACCATCGGCTGGCCTCCTACCTCTTTCGCTACACCAAGAAACGCATCGGCATCGTTCTCGGTGTGCCGAGCCTGCGGGAATTGTTCGACGAAAAGTACTACACAGAGCTCGAGGGCGGCATCCTGGAATCACTCGGTCGCTTCTTCAAGAACGACCTCAAACTCTACGTCTACCCGCTACGGGAGCCAAAATCCAAAGCACTCATTACCGCCAGAAACCTACGTGTGGCACCCCATCTGCGACACCTCTACGCCTACCTGGAGGAGAACCGCTTCCTTGAGGAGCTGCGGGGTATACGCGAGGAGTGGCTCCCCATCTTTTCTGCAGATGTTCTCGCCAATATGCGTGCTGGCGATGATGCCTGGGAGGAGATGGTACCGCCCGAAGTTGCGGGCATCATCAAAGAACGGGGCCTATTCGGCTACTCCAGAACCAGGATTCCGGTGGAGTAGGCTACCAGCCGAGAGCCTTGATCTCGCCTCTGGGACCGGGATTCGTGATCGCCCTCATCTCAGCCGGTTACCTTCCCACCTCGGTCAGGGAACGGGGATTCAATCGGTCGTCCAACAACACTTCCCTGGAGAAGCACCAAGCGCACACGATGCGGGTCCGTCACTCGACGCGTGCCTGCCCCTCGATTGCCGAGAGGAAGTGGGAGTCGAAATCACCAAAGAGAGCGAAGACCACCACGGGCAGATCGCTGAGGATCTTCAGGTGGCCGCTGACCTGTTCGAAGCCGGGTCCGAAGAAACCGTCTCCGTCGAGGATATCCACCAACCGATGATCCGGTTCCAACAGCAAGGTCCGTTCCGCAGTTGCCTCTCCGTTTTCGGAATAGGCCTGGATTGTGACCCGAGCAGGACGGGTTTGAGGATTGAGAATCGATACCCCTGTAAACATCCTCAGCGCCTGGGACTGAGCAACATGAAGTAGCAGTGTTTCTTTGCGTCCCTCCGCGACCAGGGGCAGTGTCGAACGGAATTGGCCCCCGTTTCCGCTGAAGCTGACTGTGCCCACCAGGGTCCCCGGCCGCTGGATCCAATAGCGGCCCAGCTTTCCCGCGCTGGTCTTCAGCATCAAATGACCGGTGATGACGGGGTTCGCTTCACTCGGATCCAGTGCCAAGAGGCCTCGTGCTCCTCCCACGAACATTTCTTTCGACATGACGATGACCTCTGCCTGCCCCAGCTCGTTGGAGCTGTCGTCAAAAGCCCAGATCTCTACCAGGGTTTCCTTTTCACCCACGTTGAGCAACCGGATCTCTGTGTCCCCTCCGTATTCATCCACAAAAAGATGAGGAACCCGAAAGAAGCGGGCTTCCGTACCGAGCTGAGCGGCCATGGCCGAGAAATCCTCTTCTCGGGCCAGGAACTCGACACCACTCAAGAGCTGTTCGCTCTCGACTTCCAAATAGCCATCACTGATCTCCAGGGGCTCTCCAAAGATCTCGCCAAGAGTCCCCGTTATCACCCCGAAGGCAGTAATCGGCAGTGAAGTCTTGCGATCGAGGGTCCCGTCGGACTGGTAGAGGCGAAGTGCGACTGCAGGGTCATCTTCCTCCCCGTTATTGAAAGCGAAGATCAAGGTGGTCTCCAGACTGCCCTGGTGACGCGCTAGGGGGAAGTACAGAAGCCTCGATTTGTCGAGCGCGCCGCCTGGTAGGGTACCTCCCGCTGACAGCCACGGCCGCCTGGAAGCCGGAGGAACCGCTCCCAATCGGCTCCTCCAAACAGCTTTTCCTGGGCCCCTGGACGCAGGATGGGCGTGACGGCCACCTCGTGGCCTCCATGCAGAACGTGACCCTGACGATGAACCAGGCGCAGGTGGTGGACCAGAAGCTGGTGGTGCGGGACCGCGCCTGGGAAGGTTCCCGCCTGCTGGACATGTCCACCTTCGTGATCAAGGACGGCGATGTCTTTCGCCTCTACTACGGCGCCCTGGCCAAGTATCCCAAGCTCTGGGAGGAGCCCAACTGCCGCATCATCTGCTATGCCGAGTCCCGCGACGGGATCCACTGGGAGAAGCCGAATCTGGGTCTCTTCAGTTGGGAGGGTTCGCGCCAGAACAACATCATCATTCCCAACGATCAGTTTCCCTACGTGATGTCCGAATTCGCCGGCCCCGGCGTGTTCATCGACCCGGTGGCGCGGACGCCGGAAGAGCGCTACAAGATGATCCTCAAAGCGACCCCGGTCCGAGGGTCGGTTGAGCTTCAGCAAAAAGCGTTGCCCAAAGGCCAATATCTGTTCGCCTCGGGAGACGGAATCCACTGGAGGCTCCTGAGCCCCAGGAAGGTCAACCCTGGCGCCAGCGACACCAAGTTCTCGGTCTTCTGGGACGCGGAATCGCGACGCTACGTCACCTACACCCGGGTCAAGCATCAGCAGCCCGATTCCCCCAAAGTCCTGGATCTGAGCCGGTACCATCTGAAGCAGTACGGACTGAAGATCCACGTGGCCGGGCGGCTGGTAGGTCGGATCGATTCGCCGGACCTGTTCAACTGGAGTGAGGAGCGGGCCGTACTGGCGACGGATGCCGCCGATCATCAGGGGCTCAGTGGAGCTGTCCTGCACCACGATCAGGAGGATGGGGGCCGAGGAGAAGGATTCCGTGGTGGCGTGGACATCTATGGAGGCAATATCTCGCGTTATTCGGAGGCGGAGAATGCGTACGTCGGCCTGCCTCTCTTCTTCTACCACTGGAAGAAGGGTCCGGCGCGGGTGGGAGAGCATGAGGTGGCCGACTATAGCTTCCCGGGAACGGTGGACGTTCAGCTGGTGACCAGCCGGGACGGTATCCGCTTCCACCGGGCTCCGGGCCGGCGGCCCTTCATTCGTCTGGGCCCCCGGGGGTCCTGGTGGAGTCGGATGATCTGGCCCGCCGGCAGCGTGATCCGGGTGGGAGACGAGCTCTGGATCTACTTCTCGGGTCACGACGTGGCCCACAACCAGGAACAGGAGCTGCTGGTGAGCAGCGGCGCACACGGTAGGGCCGTTCTGAGGCTGGACGGATTCATCTCAGCCGACACCGACTACCAGGGAGGCGAGTTGGTGACCCGTCCCCTGGTATTCGACGGGGAAAGACTCCAGCTCAACCTGGACACCAGCGCCGGCGGGGTCGTCCGGGTGGAGCTGCAGGACGCCCAGGGCAGTCCGCTGGAAGGCTTCGAGCTCTCCCGGGCCACTGAGATCAACGGCAACTACGTCCGGGTGACGGCGTCCTGGGAGGGCGGGAGCGACGTGGCGCCCCTGGCCGGGCGGCCGGTCCGCCTCCGATTCGTGATGCGCGACTCCAGGCTCTACTCCTTCCAGTTTCTCCCCGGTGCATCTGTGGGTTCCGACGGGTGAGGCGCAGTTATGCTCACCGCATCACCAACAGAGTTGCCCCCGTAATCGTCATGCAGAAATCAAGCCGGCCGATGATGCCCAGGAAGCGTCCAAGAGCACGCACCCGAATGACCAGATGTCGGCCCGTTTGTCGACAGGCCTCCCGCTCGCCTGTTCCGGGGACATGTAGGCTGCCGTCCCGATCACCGCCCCAATCTGTGTTGCGGGCGCGTGCGGCGACTGCGTCGGCGACTGTGAAAGGTTCGGATCGTCGGTTTGCGGCTGGAAGGCCTTGGCCAACCCGAAGTCGAGCACCTTCACCGTGCCGTCCGGCGTGATCTTCACATTGGCGGGTTTGAGGTCCCGATGAATGATGCCGTTCTCGTGCGCTGCTTCCAGTGCCTCGGCCATCTGAAGGGCGATCTTCAGGCTTTCCTTCGGGGGAATAGCACCTCTGCCAACACGCTCAGCCAGTGTTTCCCCTTCCACCAACTCCAACACTAGGGCGTGCTTGTGGTCGGAGTCCTCCAGACCGTAGATGGAGGCGATATTGGGATGGTTCAGCGACGCCAGTAGCTGGGCCTCACGGGAAAACCTGGCCATGCGTTCCCGATCTGCGGCAAAGGCTTCAGGTAGGACTTTCAGGGCCACATCACGGTTCAGCTTCGTATCAGTGGCGCGATACACCTCACCCATGCCGCCTTCGCCGATCTTGGAGATGATCTTGTAGTGGGAGAGGGTCTGGCCGATCACAATCTGTTCCCTCAGTTGTCCGTCGGCACCAGCCGCTTGAGTTCATCGAACCAGTTCAGGACGATGATCAGTTCTGTCCCCGTCTCTGCTCTCTGTTCGGCATCCTTGATCATCAAGAACCGCTGCCCGTCCGGAGAGATATCGTATCGTCGACCTCCACCAATATTATCCTGCGGCCCCTGCAGCCCTTTGAACAGCGCTTCTGCAGTCCCTGCCCTGAAAGTGGGCTCGGTTTGGATGGGGACGACCATCATCGTCTGGTCATCGTTTTCCAGGTAAACTAGCTCTCGCCCCTGGGGTCCCCACAAAGGCTCTTGTCCACCATCCCTTGAAATGGTAAATTTCCCGTCCTCCACATTGGGGAAAGGCCGAACGTAGACTTCAAACCGCCCCGACTCATCTGACATGTAGGCCATCCAGCGGCCATCGGGAGAAAGCGCCGCATGTCGCTCCGTAAACTGCGTGCCGACAAGCGTCTCTGAGCTGCGCTCGCCCTCCATCGAGAGCACTCCAATGTCCCAGGATGTTACATATTCCTTGTATTCCTTGAAAAGCAACCTCAGTCCGTCAGGGGAGAAGGAATAGGGTAATTGACTGCCGCCTCTGCTCGTCGTCAGACGCTCGACCTGGCCCGTGCCGTCAGCCACCTTTGAGAACAAACTCCCCGGTCCTTCATCGCGGGTCGACGTGAACACGACCTGCTGACCATCCGGCGTCCACACCGGAGCATAATCAAAAGCTGGATCAGAGGTGAGCCGGTTCAGGGTCTTCCGTTCCAGATCGTAGATCCACACATCGACGTTGGGGTCGCCTATAGTGACAGCCAGACGTCTACCATCGGGGGAAAGCCGCGGACTACCGTAAGGGCGCGGCTCCACGCCCACGGGCTCCT
The DNA here is from genome assembly GCA_965218775.1 of Acidobacteriota bacterium. Lineage (GTDB taxonomy): Bacteria > Acidobacteriota > UBA6911 > RPQK01 > JAJDTT01 > CAUZIZ01. The sequence goes on from CBDCLS010000005.1 coordinate 631,636, forward strand.
CACGCCCTTCGCGATTCATCCAGACCAATTGTCGTCGACCGAGCGCTTCAGCTCCCCAGAGGTAAAGCAGCGTCCCACTCCTGGAGAAAGCAAACTGGGCATCCCCATACACTAAGTTTGACGAGAGGTCTTCCAAAACGGGCGCCGGCAAGCCGGTGACTTCCAGATGATCGACGTCGAAGGGGGACGCAAAAAGGGTGGCCCCGCGCACAAAGACCAGATGTCCCGTGGGCACATAGCGAGGATAGTAGCCGCCCCTGTGCAGGACCTTGCGCTCCCCGGTCTCCAAGGATTGGGCTATGATGTTCGCTTCATCAAAACTCCCGAAGCTGCCGGCGCTGAAAAGCACCCAATTGCCCCCAGGCAGAAACTGTGGATGGTGATGCGAATTCTCACCCTCTTCTCTCCCAGGAAAGGTGAGTCGTTCATATGTCCCACCAGTGGCTGCAACTCGGAACAGGCCAGCACCTGGTAAGGCAAAGATAATTGTGTCATCTGGCCCCCAGCTTGCACCACTATCGCCCGGGAGATCGCACAGCGTCCGCACCGCGCCACCGGTGACGGAGATCTTTTTCAATTTGTAGCCGGCGGAGAATCCTACCCACTGCCCGTCTGGCGAGAAGAACGGAACCTGTGCCCCTTCGGTTCCAGTGAGAGCAATCGGCTCCAACTGGTCGAGGGCTCGCACATATAGCTGCGTATTTTGTCCGGCCCCGGCCACATAAGCGATCCGCTTGCCGTCGGGCGAAAGAATCGCTGCGCCACCGTTCGTTGTATTGAGTGATTGGTCACGAGGCAGCTGAACATGTAGGCGCAAGGGGGTTGTTGGTTCCACCGAACGGACTGCATGCCGCGGCACGACTGGTGAAATCAGAAGAGCCACCGTCATCAGGCTAGCTACACCCCAAGGAGCCAGTTGCCGCCACGATCCCTCGGTCACCTCTGCGCGCACCTGAGACGGCCCAGTCACAGCCCCCTCGGTGGGTAGCCGCGAGTCGCCGATCTCATCCATCAGCTCTCCCAAATCCGTCCCCACCTCATGGATGTGGCAAACGTAGGGGCCATCCAGAGCCGCCGCCGATCTTGCTTCCCGCAGAAAGCGTTGCCTGGCAACCGGGTCCTGCTGCATCTCCTGCGAGGGGAACTTCAGAGCGACCTTACGATCCAAGGGTCCGGTGTCTTGGGCCAGATACACCTCACCCATACCGCCCTCACCGAGTTTCTCCAAGATTCGATAGTGCGAAATGGTTTGGCCGATCAACGGAGTCTCCAGGATACAGGGGAGTCTATCTACCGAATACTAGAGCCTCGGGTCAGGAAGGGCAATCTCAGAGGATGCCGTATATGGAGATGTCCGGGAAAAGACTGCAAAAACCTCGCAGATTCTCAGCCTCAATCGCTAGAACCACCATGGATCACTGGAAGGAACCGCTGGACCTGGAAATCGGCGCACGGCCGCTTTCGCCTTAAAAGCGGACATTCAAGTTTTCCCCGGAAACGTCGAATGAACTACCGCAGACGGCCAGAAGCTGCCATTCACTCAACGGGATATGGCCCGTCAAACTCGACAGAGTGATAGCCCTTCGAACCAACAGCTCGAGCCAGCGGGCTTCGCGGATCTGTTCCTCTCTCAGACGGCTCATCTTAGGCGGGCTGGGACAAGGTTTTCGAGAATCGTAGAGTCGGCGAAGAAAGGCCTGAAAGGATCAGCTGGGTATACGAGTTACTCACATGGTAGAATGGCATATGACGAAATTGTGGGGGAATTTGCCGTTGGCTAACGGCGCATCCTCGAACGAAGAGCCCGGTATATCCCCAGGGCCAGCTCTGACGAGGACACTCGTCGCCGACGCTCTCTGAGAGCGGTAACGAAATGTCCCACCACCAGGTAGGCCAGAGCGCAATAGGCGAAATAGATCTCGTAGTGACCATAGGGGAGATCAGGATGCATCCGCGCTGCAAGCCAGTCCAGTATGAAGCCTCCCAGCAGGGAGCCGCAGAACATCCCGGTGCCGTTCACGAAGGAGGCAGCAGCGATGTACACGTTGGTCTTCTCCTCATCGCTCAGGGCCAGGCTCAAGTATTGCTGTCCTGTAAAGAGGCCGACACCGAAAAGGCCCTCGTTGGTGTTCCAGGCTAGCACTGCGAAGATCACCACGGGAACCAGACCTTTCCCTGTCAGGATGAAAAGCCCCAGGGCCACTCCAACGACCGAAACCCGCAACACGTTCTTTCCCCCGTACTCGTCGCAGAGGCGACCCCATAGGGGACGCAATCCAACTCCCAGCAGCGAGACCCCGGTAGCGATCAGGCTGATCTGCAGCATACTCAGACCCTGGGCTCTCAGCAGGTAGGGATTGATGAAGGAGATAATCATGGTACTGACCAGACTGAGCATAAAGGAGGCATGGAGGTAGACCCGGTAGGCCCGGTTCTGGAAGGGTTCACGGATGACCCGATAGCCCAGGTTCCGGCGCTTCCGGACAGCCTTTGCGGGTGGACTCACCTTGAACATGAACCAGCCTGCCGGGAGGACAAACACGGAGGTCGCCAACATCACATGCAAGAAGGCTCCGTAGAATTCTGCGTCGCTTCCGGAGGAGTGGCGATCGATGTACCAACTGCAGGGAATGGCCAAAAAGAAACCAGGGACGAAGCCCAACGACAGGACATTGGCTAGGATTTTCCCGAGATCCTCTCGGGGAACGAGAACTTTGAACAGAGCCGAGAGGCTGTTCTGCGCTACCATCGGGAAGATCATTATTGTTGTAAAGATCGCCGCACAGCCCGCAGTCACCAGACCTGTGTCCCCTTGTAGCCAAGGGAGAAGGAGAAACAAGAAGGGAAGGCTGACCCGAATGAGGTAGGCAAGGACGACGATTTCCCGGTCCCGCCCTAGCCGGGCCAGGTATGGGGCCAGCAACAGGTTCAGTGTCACCGGAACCAAGAAGGATAGCCCTTTGACAATCCCAAACTGGGACATGCTGAATCCCAGGCGCAGAAAAAGGCGATCGATGAATAGAAAAGAAGCGACAACCGTCAAGGAGACGGAAAGGAACAGGTGGAAGAGGTAGAGCTTTTGGACTTCTAAGTCGGCGCGTGCAGGACCTTGGGCGGCGCGGCCTGGAGGTTCGCCAGATTCCTCCTCCCTCGCAGGCCCGACGTCTTCCGAGCCCTGTTCCTGGTCCCGCATCTGAATAACGGCTCCCGTCACGCCACAAGGAAGGCAGGACGGGAAGAAGCTTCCTCATTTCATTTTACTCTCAAAATTTATTTTGGGACCAAGAAAAACCGGCAGGTTCTGTTGCAAATCTGACCTGAGCAATGAACCTTCAAAATCTGGAGGCTCTGCTTTCCTTGATCGTTTCTCTGCATGAAGGAGACACTCCGATCCGACCTCACGTTGGGGTAGATGTTTGACCTGTAGTTCAGTGAGATGCTGCAGCGCAGTCAGTTTTCACTACAGTCTTGCCTTCAACGGTTTCAGTTGACTCTCGAATCTAGGCAGATCCGACCCGAGGATCGCCTGCACGATCGGTAAGTCAACCTCGAAGCATCCGTGGATTGTGATAGTCGGTACCCAATCCTACAGACGGCGTCCGATTTGATCGAAATCGAACGGCCGCTTTCGCCTGAGACTGTGTGAAAAGTCCAAAACCTCTTTGATTTAGGGGTCTCTTTACCCTTCCTACGACGGAGATCGTGGCTTACACGCGATCCTATGAAGTCAAAATTTCAAATCCGAAATCATGAATGACTTTTCACACAGCCTCGCCTAAAAGCGGTCAGTCAAATCCTCCACCGGAAACCTCGAACGAACGACCGCAAACAGCCCCAGAGCAGTCATTCCAAGCGGTCATGCGACCACGAAAAGCTTGTGGCGGAAGAGAATGGGTCGCCTTTGCGAGAAACAAGAACAAGGATGGCAGTTTCAAGCACATGACCAGCTTTCTACAATCCTATCATCGGTCACGAGCAGCAATGGGGCTCGCTGCCGAAGGCGGACGTCCCCCGTAGAATCGTAGTTGTAGGCGGCGGGCCAGCCGGATTGGAGGCCGCGCGTGTTGCGGCGCAGCGAGGCCATCGCGTAGTGCTGATTGAGCGTGCCTCGGTGCTTGGCGGTACGGCGCTGCTTGTCGCTCGTAAGCCGGGGCGTGCGGAGTTGGGCGGAATCCCCAGATGGCTCGTGGGCCAGGTCGAGAAACTCGGCGTTGAGATTCAGCCGGACACCCCGGCGACCGTCGAGCGCATCCTGGCAGAGCAGCCAGATGTAGTTGTATTGGCCACCGGAGCACGCGATACCGCGCCCAGCACAGACCTAAGTGAGGCGAACATCCCCGTGGCGACGGCTTGGACTGTTCTCGACGGGACCGTCAAACCCGGGTGCAACGTGCTGGTCGTCGACCACAGTGGATCCGATACCGGATGTGCCGTGGCCGAACTAGTAGCCGATTCCGGAGGCCAGGCGGAGGTCATCAGCCGCCAGTTCCATCCCGCCATCAACTTTGGGCTAACGAACACCGTGTCGCTCTACAGGCGGTTGTTTCACAAAAACGTCGAGTTGACCGCGCATCACGATCTAGCGCCGGTCTGCGACAGCGAAGTCCATATTGTCAATTGCTACAGCGGCAAAGAGCGGCGGATGAGCGACTTGGACATGGTGGTGTTCGTCACCGTGCCGACGCCCGACGATGAGTTGCTAAGCGGCTGGTGCGGACGTTCATGCCATCGGGAACTGTGTGGCTCCGGGCGACATCGAAAACGCCACATTCGAAGGCCACCGGGTCGCGCGGCAATTATGATTTGGAGTAATAGTTCAGCAAACTGAAGCACTCTTGGATAGCAGGAGTGGGCCGGAACAAGCGGCGCATCAGGAATGCGGTCGTCGCATCAGGAATGCGGTCGTCGCATCAGGATTGGGGTCATGGGAGGGTCTGCCGGCGGATACTTGACACTGGCCTCCAGTTTCCGCATCGAGCCTGTAAACGCCGCTCGAAGAATGGAGCAGTCGAGAGGGCGGTCGAGAACGCTTTGAGTCGGTTGCGCTGGCGGCTCGGTCCAGAGAGGAACGCCCATCATGTACCCACCCAAGAAGCAAGTCATGGCTCGGACACTGACACGCAAACCAACCCGTGGCCGTCGGGTGTGACATCGTCTTGGCGACCGACGACAGACGAGTAAGTTGGAAGGAGCCCGACGGTTCAGATCAGTGTGCTCGCCGATATGTACGGTCTCACCTTCCCCACCAGATCCTCACGACACTCATCCTGCGCGCGAGCCTGCAGGTAGTGATAACATGCGAATTTGGGGCTGAGAATTGATTGCTCAGCCTGGCCGAATACCTACCCGAGTTTCTCGGAGGATATTCCATGAACCGATGGTCCCTGCTGCTGGCCGGCTTCTTCAGCCTGGCGGCGACCTGCACACTCAGTGGCCAGGACAAGGATCCGAATCCCCGATTCGAGAGCCCAGGTCCTGCCCATCTTGGAGGCGAGTTGTCTCTCCTGTCATGACGAAAACACTCGGCAGGCCGGACTTGTCCTTACCAGCCGAGACAACCTCCTGAACGGTGGAGACTCGGGCCCGGCCCTGATCCCCGGTTCCTCGTCCCAGAGCCTTCTCTTCCAGAAGATCTCCTCGGGAGCCATGCCCCTGAATCGCGCCCCCCTTGACCCGGCAGATATCCGACTCATCCGGAACTGGATCGATTCAGGAGCACCTGCCCAGGGAGAAATCGGAGACGAAGCCAGCCGTCGCCAACGGGTCACCGAGCGCGAGGTTCTGGCCAACATCCTGCACCTCAAGTGTATTGTCTGCCACGGAAAGCACAAACAGGAGGGCGGGCTGGATCTGCGTACCCGCGCCAGCCTCCTGAAGGGAGGGAACTCAGGGCCGGCGATGGTTCTGGGAAGACCCGGGGAGAGCCTTCTCATCCAGCGCATCTCCGATCGCGATATGCCGCCCCCAAAGTTGCAGTTCGCCTATTTCGTACGGGACGTCACCCTGGATGAGCTGGAGAAGCTCCAGCAGTGGATTGCCGATGGGGCTCCGCCCGATCTGCCGTCGGAGGGCGAGGCGGGTATCGGCGTAAGTGAGCAGGACCGAGAATTCTGGTCTTTCCGGGCGCCCCAGTGGCCCCAGGTTCCTCGGATACGGGATCGGCAACGAGTCCGCACACCCATTGACGCCTTCCTGCTGGCGAAACTGGAAGCCAAGGAGCTGACCTTCTCCCCGGAGGCGGATCGGCTGACCCTGATGCGCCGGGCCTACTTCGATCTAATCGGCCTTCCCCCCGCACCCGAAGAGGTGGAGGCCTACCTCGAGGACACCAACCCCGACGCTTACGAACGACTTATCGATCGGCTCCTGGCGTCACCCCGTTACGGGGAGCGCTGGGGCCAGCACTGGTTGAACGCGGCCGGATACGCCGACTCGGAAGGAGGACCGGCGGATGATCTACCCAGGCCCCATGCCTACCGCTATCGAGACTACGTGATCCGTGCCTTCAACCAAGACAAGCCCTATGATCAGTTTCTGCTGGAGCAGATCGCCGGAGACGAGCTCTTCGACTACAGGGCGACTAACCCCTTGAGCCCACAGCAGAAAGATTACCTGGTGGCAACCGGATTCCTGCGCATGACACCCGACGCCACCAACTCCCACGACGTGAACTTCGTCCCCTATCGGCTGGACACAGTGGCACGGGTGGTGGAAATGCTGGGCTCCACGGTCCTGGGGCTTACCGTGGGATGTGCCCGCTGTCACGACCACAAGTTCGATCCCCTGCCCCAGAGAGACTACTATCGCTTCAGTGCCATACTCCGCAGCGCCTACGATCCTTACGACTGGCTTCTCCCCAACCGACTGACCGGCACCTTCTTCGAGGAGGAGCCCTACGAGCCGAAACGCTATCTGGAGAGCGGAGACGACGAACTACTCACTCAGGTCCGGGAGCACAATGCCCCTATCCGGGTGGAAATCCAGCGCCTGGACGAAGAACTTGAAGCCGTAGCCAAGCCCCTGAGGCAGATTCTTCTGGAGGAAAAGCTGTCCCAGATTCCCGAGAAGCTTCGCGCCGATGTGGAGAAGGCTGTGGCCAGGGCGCCGAGGAAGCGCAGTTCGCTCGATCGCTATCTCTTGGAGCAGTTTCCCCTCTCGATCAAGGCGGCCGACCTGAGAAAGCGATTCCCCAAGTTCGCCCAGGCGAAAGACAAGTGGAAGAAGGCCATGGCCGCGAAGCTGGAGGAACTGAAGGCGGAGCCCGGGATCCGGGCCCTCTTCGATATGGGAGGGGAGCCCACCCCTACTTATCTCCTCAAGAGGGGAGATCCCTTCGACCCGGGTCCCCGGGTGCAGCCAGGCGTGCCCTCGGTTCTTCAAGACGGGCTCGAGCCCTACCGGGTCGTCAAACCATCCTGGAGCACAGACACCAGTGGCCGCCGGCTGGCTCTGGCCCGGTGGCTGGTGCAGCCCGATCATCCGCTAACCGCGAGAGTCCTGGTCAACCGTATTTGGCAGTATCACTTCGAAAAGGGTCTGGTGACGACTCCGGGAAACTTCGGAAAGCTGGGAACGCCCCCTTCCCATCCCCGCCTGCTGGACTGGCTGGCCACCGAGTTCGTCGAGCAAGGTTGGCGCATCAAAGCCCTACACCGGCTGATCATGACCTCCTCCGCCTACCGTCAGAGCTCCCGTCGGCCTGCGCCAGGCGGACAGGATCCGGACAACCCGCTCCTTTCCCGGTTCCCTTTCCGCAGGCTGGATGCCGAGGCCATCCGGGACTCCATGTTGGCGGTGGCAGGAAGGCTTGATGCCAACCCGTTCGGACCACCCCAGGAAGTCAAGGTGACGCAGGAGGGAGAGGTTTTAAGCGAACCTACGGATTCCGGCTACCGCCGTAGCATCTACATGCTCCAGAGGCGAGGGACACCGCTGACACTGCTCCAGGCCTTCGACCTGCCCCGGTTGGACGATGCACGTCCCAACTGTCTGATGAGGGAGCACTCGACCGTATCGACCCAGGCCCTGCAGCTCCTTAACAGTGACCTCCTACGGGAAAGTGCCCGCTACTTTGCAGGCCGAGTCATGGATGCCGTAGGCAATGATCTCGCGAACCAGGTCGAGCGGGTCTACCTGTCGACCCTCTCCCGAAGACCCAGGGAAGAGGAGAGAAAGCTGGGGATCGAGGCGCTCCAGGAACTGGGTCAGGCCTGGCGAGACCATCTCGAGCAAGAGGTCCCCGCCGAACCCAAAGACATGAAGGCCAAGTGGCTCGCCCTGGGAACCTACTGCCACACGATTCTCAATTCGCCCGAATTCGTCTACATCGATTGACGAGGAACGGTTTCAACATGAATACCCTCACCAGACGCCTCGGGCAGCCAGGAGTCGAACGGGAAGTCCTCTGCCACTCGCGACGGGATTTCTTCTCCCGAATCGGCGACGGGATCTCCGGTGCGGCACTGGCCCACCTCCTGGGTTCCGATTTGCTGGCCGCAGCGCCAGGTCCGGAGAATACGCCCACAAGGTCGGACCTTCAGCCGCGTTCTCCTCATTTTGAGGCCCCTGCCAAGTCGGTGATCCTTCTGTTCATGTCAGGGGGTCCCAGCCAGGTGGATCTGTTCGACCCCAAGCCGATGCTGGAGAAGCACGCCGGTCAGCTTCCAGGACGGGAGCTGGTCAACGACGTCCTCTTCACGGAGGAGGCCGGCGGCCTCATGCCCTCGCCCTTCCAGTTCGCTCGCCATGGCCAGTCGGGAATTCAGCTCTCGGAGCTCATGCCCCACCTGGCCAAGAGCGTGGATGAGTTGGCCATTATTCGCTCGATGTACACCACCAGCTTCACCCACGGACCAGGCATCTTCATGATGCACGGAGGCACCGTGTTTCCAGGACGACCCACCATGGGAGCCTGGGTGACCTACGGGCTGGGGAGCGAGAACCAGAACCTCCCCGCCTACGTAGTACTGGCCGATCCCGAGGGACCCCCAACCGCAGGAATAAAGAATTGGCAACCGGGATGGCTGCCCCCTGTGTTCCAGGGAACTCCCCTGCGCTCAGAAGGGTCGCCCATGCTGAACCTGCACCCCCGCGAGCCCTATCCGCCCACAGTGAGAACCCTGGCCCGGGGACTCCTCAAGCGCCTGGCAGAAGACCACCGCCAGGAGCGGACGGGCCAGCCCGAGCTGGATGCGCGCATCTCCAGCTACGAACTGGCGGCCCGAATGCAGATCTCCGCGGCCGATGTCCTGGACCTCTCCCAGGAAAGCGAGCGAACCCGCACCCTGTACGGACTCGACAAAGAACTTACGGCCAGCTACGGACGGCGCTGTCTGATGGCACGCCGCCTGGTAGAGCGGGGCGTGCGCTTCGTCCAGATCCACATCAAGGGACAGATCTGGGACAACCATTCGAACGTGGTCACGGGACTCGGGAAGGCCTGTGGACAAACGGACCAGCCGGTGGGAGCCCTGCTGACCGATCTAAAGCAGCGAGGTCTGCTGGAGACGACCCTGGTGCTCTGGGGTGGCGAGTTCGGTCGCCTTCCCCTCTCCCAGAGAGGCCTGGGCCGGGATCATGGTCCCGCCGGATTCAGCGTCTGGATGGCAGGGGGCGGCGTCAAGGGAGGCACGGTCTACGGCGGCACCGACGAGATCGGCTACAAGGCAGTGGAGAACCGGACCAGCGTCCACGACTTTCACGCCACGATGCTGCACCTGCTGGGACTGGACCACAAAAGGCTCGTCTACAAGCACAACGGCCTGGACGAGCGCCTGACCGGCCAGGAAGCAGCCCGGGTGGTGAAGGAGATCCTGGCTTGAAGGCGGGGATTGAAGCCGACCTCTTCTTCTTCGAGCCCGAGCCTTTGGTCAGGGTGTCTCCGCTCGGGTGATATTTGGCATGTAGATGAGTTGTTCCTCACCATCTGTGGAGAGTGCTGTTGGTTCTGGAGGGGAAAGTGGGTCAGGACGTGAAAGACCTCCCTGTGACCCTCCGACCGGGATCTCCGAAAGGCTAAGCGGCTCTTTCGGATCGCTGCAGCATCATCTCTGCTCCCTTCCGTGGATCCTGATCCTGTCCGGTGGCTTGGCATTGGGTCAGGTAGAGAATCCCAGTCTCTCAGAGGTCCTGGCAGGACAGGGCATCATCGTCCAGGAAATCCGTGGGCTGCCGCAAGGGTCCCTTGAGCGGAACATTTCCAGCTATCAGTTCGAGCCCTTTCAAGAGGGCTGGTTCATCGGCTACTACTTTGTTGACGAGTTCAGTGAAGGCAACGCCCTTCCGGATCACTTCTGGCTGGTAGCGTCGGATCAGGGGAGGACCCGTGCGAAACGATTTCGGGTCTCAGAGTTTGGACTCGAGGGAACCCTGGGCTCGATTCTTCGCCTCGATAAGGCAGGGGAGTATCTGGTGGTCGGTGGCCACTCGAGTCCATCGGCAGGACCGTCGGCCGTGATCCACCTCCCGGAACTGGAGGCACGCCGAAGCTTCCAGGGATGGGTCCTACAGGCTCTGCCCTCAAACAAGGTGGTCTATCACCGCAGCATGATTCACTGGGCTCCAACCCATCCTGCTCGGGCCTGCCTCCTGAATCTGGACAACGGCGAAGAGCAGGAGATCTACCCCTTGAGACCCCGAAGCGACCTGTGGCGAAAGCGGGTAGCGTACCTGGGGGAAAAGTACGCCGAGTGGGGTGCAAGGCTGGGAAACCATCACCGAGACACAAACCAGTTCAATCTCTCAGTTTTCGGAACCTGGTATGACGATATCTCCGACACTTTGGTTCTTCAGATGTTCTTCGGGGGCACCGAAAGATGCGGACTGAAGTACGACGACGGTCTCGAACACGTCCTCGTCCTCTATCGAAACCTGACCACCCATCCCCACTCCCAGGAGGCGCCGTTGCTCGAGATGCTGGCTCGGTTCGATGCGACTACGGTCGAGGACCTCATGAACAAGCCAGGCAAACTGCCCGAAAGGTGAATCGGCAAACTGGGAAATGGGATATGACAAAAAGATCGCTTGGGTAAACGATCTCTCCTTTTGATTCCAACCCTATCGGGGGTTGCGGACCGCCCCTATCGAGAGGCGCTTTTCCTCCCCTGGGGTACTGTTATGTACGCAACCCGTTCCGGGTTGATTCAGGTGGGGGGCTACCCCGTCCCCAGGGTTCGGAAACCCTGGGCTAACCTGAAGTTCCTTTCTGTTAGGAGCAGAAAAGTACCATGATTTCAAAGGGATACGTGCAATAGGGGCTGCAGCGGTCTGCCTACACTCGAATGGTCTCCAGAAGATCAAAGGCGCGTTGCTGCTTGGCGCTGGGTGTGGTGAGGATCTCGAAGGTGGTGGCCTCAGGGGCTGCGCTGCGGACCCGGCACAGGTTGCGGGTGATGCTGCTCAAGAACTTCAGAAGCGTCTGAAAGCTGTGCACCTCGGTGCCATCCTCAAGGGTTCTGGAGTGCACCTTACGGAGCGCTTGCTGGGAACGGCGGGCCGGCGCCACCGGGTCGCGCGTCCTCTTCGCTTCCAGATCCTCGTCGGCGAAGAGCAGCGGACGCCATGCCTCGAGCATGTGCCAGAGGACGTAGTAGGCGAGCAGACACAAAAAGATGTGGGCCCGGACCCGGCGGGCCAGGCGGTGGTGGATGGGTCGGACGTTGAGGTCCATCGTCTTGAAGGAGCGAAAGGCCCGCTCCACGCTGCCCAGGAGTTTGTAGCTGAGGACCGTCTGGGCGGCGTCGAGCGTCTCTTGGGGCAGGCTCGTGCGCACCACGTAGAGACCGTCGAGGGCCGCTTCGGCTTGGACCTTCTCCGGGTCGATCTCGAAGTCGAATCGATCCTCCTCGATGTGCAGTTGGAAGTGCTTGCCGACTTTGTACTTGTTGAGCACCTTTCCCACCCGAACCCCGATGTGCTCCTTGCCGTACAGACGCCCCCGCTGGATCCGCTGGCGGAGGTGCTCTAGCTGTTGGTCGATCGCCTGGCGATGACGGGCGTAGTGCTGCTGTCGTCTTTGCGCCAACTCTGGGCTCTTGCTCGCCGCTTGGGCCAGCTCGGCGGCGATCGCCTCTTCATCGGCTCGAGACTCGAAACCGTCCTCCCGTATCTGCAGCCGATAGTGTTGGCCCAGCCGGTACTGACCGAGCACCTGGCGCACGCGCTTGCCGATCTGCTCCTGCCCCTGCAGACGCCCTGCGGTGACCATCCGGCGCACCTTCTCCAGCTCCCGGGTGGTGGCCTCCAGCAGGCTGCTGCGGTGGCGCGCCCGTCTTTGGGCGAGCTCCGGATTCCGACAGGCGACGAGTCGTTCGCCGGGGAGGTCCGGATGGGAGAGCTCGAACAGGTTGCGCTCATCGAAGAGTCCCCTTTGGATCGCCCCGCCCTCCACTAGCTTGCGGATGGTCTCCGAGCGGAGCGCGCTGATCCAGTCGATGCCGTCGATCGGGCGCAGGGCATCGATCTGTTTGTGGGTGATCATCCCCCGGTCCCCCACCAGGGCCAGCCGCTCGATCCCGAACTGCTGTCGGAGCTTGTCCACCTCCGGCAGCAGGGTTTTCGGGTCCCCGGTCTTGCCCTCGAAGACCGAGACCGAGACGGGAATCCCGCGGCGGTTGGTCAGCAACCCGTAGTTGATCTGGAGCTTGCCGCGCTTTCCGTCCCGATTGTACCCGAGGCTGGCCAGCGAACAGGTGGTGCCCTCGAAGTAGGTGGAGGTCAGATCGTACAGCGCCAGGCCGTCCTCACGGAGGTGTCGAGCGGCCAGCTTTTTCTCGATCGGCGCCTGGCGTTGCCCTAACCAGTCCAGCGCCGCATACAGGTCCTCCTGGTCGGCCTCCTCCACTCCCAGCTCCGAGGGCAGGGTGGTGACCTGCCACCAGCGCGTGGTCGCCAGCTTACTGGCTGGTTCCAGGATGCGCGCCGCCACCAGGGCCAAGACCAACTGGCGTTGACGCGAGGGCCGCGAGGCCAGCAGTTGGGGGAGGCCGAGTCGGCGCATGGCCGTGAGCACGGCTTGGACGTGTCCCTGCTGGAAGGAGGCGATGGCCTCGAAGGCGTCCTCCGGGGCCAGCAGGGTTTCCCCCTTAAGGCTGCGGCGCAGCAGGGCGATCGCTTCGGCGGGCAACTTGGAGAGATTGGCAAGGGTGCGGGTCTTAACCTGACCGCCTTGGCGGTAGCTCTCGCGCAGCAGGATGGCGGGGGGAGAGCCGCGGTTGGGGACGGAGGTGATGTACATGATTACCACTATACCCTATATAATCCTTTAAAGTCAAGCACACTATTGAAATATAAGCCACAATTACATGCCTACACAATCCAGTCCAAAACTACCTTTATCTCCTGTAGAGTCAGTCAGTTATCTGCTAAAGTCTCAGGGAACTTCGGGCTAACAGACACAATCCCGTTGGGATTGACCTCCCCTTGGTCTTCGAAGTTCAAGGCCTCAACCCCCTGTTGCCCAAAAGTCTGGACGTGGGGCAAGCTCCAGTCAACCAGAGTTCGATGCTGGCGCGCTGCCGTCCCCACGTCGTGAAGCTACCCTTTGGGGACGATCTCCAGCAAGTTGTGGAAGGGATCGTGGACGAAAATGGGAACCGCTCCGTACATTTCCTTCCAGCCGGCCATGAGGTTCTGGGACAAGCCGTCGAGGGGAGGCGATTCTTCGCTGAAAAGAATCTCGATTCCGTGATCCTTCAACCGCTCCCTGGTCTCGGCAAAGTTCTCCACCAGGAAGGCCGCATGCCGGTGAATATAGCGAAAGCTGCGGCGACCCATCTCGCCCACATCGATAAACAGATCCTCCTGGCCGAGAGGTCGGGCAGAAACGATCAGGTGAAGCTCCTGATCTCCACAGGAGTAGAAGAGTCCTGGGAAGTTGAAGGCGGGACGGGGCTTCTGGGCAAAGCCCAGGACTTCGCCGTAGAACCACGCTGCCTTTGCCTCGTCCTGCACCAGAAGCGTCACATGATGGATTCCTACCACGCTCATCGGATTCCCCTCCTTGGCCGGGACTTCACGCCTTGCCGGTGTCTTCCAGGATCTGCATGACCTCCGTCCTGACGCCACCCGGAGCTTCGAAAAAGGCGAACTTTCGAACCCCGAACTCTCCTTCCACGATCTGGGGCCCCATCACGAACTTGACGTTCGACTCGCGCAGGATCCGAATCTGAGACTCGAAGTCGTCGACCTCATAGACCACGTGGAGGAAACCATTAGGCAGCTCGATTCCCAGCAACTCCTCATAGGGAGCCTTGTCGAAGAGGATCAGACGGGTTTCTCCTACGCGGATCAGGTTGTAGGTGGACCCCAGGACCTCACTGCTGATTCTCAGCTCAGCTCCCAGGCACTCCAGGTAGAAGCGGGTAGTCCTCTCCAAGTCGTCTGTCTTGACGGCATAATTCCACATGCCTTTGACCATTGAGTCCTCCGTTGCCTTTAAGGCAGGCATCTGAGATCCATGGAAGCCTGAAGCGCAAGCGAGGGGTTGGGAAGCCCGCCGAATCCTCTGCGTACTTGCGCTTCAGGCCCCTTTGTCCACGCGTTTCGCTGCACCCCAACCCCTCGCTCGCGCCTCAGGCTTCCTGTCCTCGTGTAAGGCGCGAAGAACTGGCCAGCCACCTGGGTAAGTTCCAGGTCAAGGGATTCGGTACTTCGAATACCCTGGTAGATACTGGCTCAAGTCCAGGATCTCGAAGAATTCACGGTCATCCACCATCAGATCGGTGATAGCGTTCCAGTCTCCCGTCTCCTTGAGCCGACTGAGAGCGTCGACCAGCCCTCTGGCGGCCGCATAGATCCCCACCAACGAACCGATGGTGATCTGGCATCCCGCCTCCTGGAAGTCGGATATGGGAAGGGGTTCTGCAGTGGCGAAGATGCCCACCAGCGGTGCCTTGATCTCACGGGCAAAGTAGTTCAGATCTTCCTTGGTCAGCGCCATCACGAATATGGCATCCGCTCCGGCCTCGGCGTAGGCCTTGCTCCTTTTCACCACTTCTTCGATGAGGTTGTCTCGGTAATACTCTTCCCTGGAAACTGTCCCGATGACATCAGTCCTGGCGATGATGACGAAGTCGGGATCCGTCTTGGCTTCGACCGCAGCCTCGATCTTTCCACACATTTCATCGGTACTGATCAGCTGATTCCGAGGGATTGCGGGAAGAAACGGACACTTGGACGGAAGAGCCTCATCGTCCAGATGGATCCCGGCGACACCGGCCGACTCGAAATCGCGAACAGTGTCCATCACGCTCATGGCGTTTCCATAGCCCTCCTCGGCGTCGGCGATCACCGGAATCTTCACGGCCTTGGCCACGTTGCGGCAGATCCAGAGGCGCTCCGTTTTGCTCATCAGGGCCAGGTCCGGCTTCCCCAGAGATGCGGCTTCGGTAGCGTAGCTGCCCACGTATACCGAGTCGAAACCCGCCCGCTCAACCAGCAGTGCAGAGAAAGCGTCGTAGGCTCCGATGGAGACCACGGTCCTGGGCCCCTTCATCCCTTCTCGTAGCAGTTTCGTGGTCTTCATTTTTTGTCACTTCCTTGGGAGAACGCCCTGCTCACACCCGGCAGAAATTGGTCTTCAGTTGGAAATCCCCTGCCCGCTCGGCCTCGCTCGTGATCTCCTCCAGATAGATGTCCCGATTCTCCTGTGCCGACAGCAGCGCCGCCAGGGTACACCGTTGGATCTCTTTGGCCTCTGCACCCGTGTGAATAGGAGGCTCCCTGCCCTCTTTGATCACCCGGATGAAGTGCCTGGTGCTGTTGATGAAAGAGGAGGACCAGTTCCGTTCCCCCGGAGTGATGTCCTCGAGATACGTCCGGACCCTACCGTCGAGAAAGACAGCAATGGGTGGAAAGACTTCACTCTTCGACATCTGGTTCCCCACGAACAGGGCCCTATCTCCTGCGGCCGAGCACTGATTGACCCACATGATACCCGCCTCCCCCACGATTTCAACAAACTCCTCCAGCCAGAAGTCGCAGGGGAGAATCATCTTCGGTGCCAAGGAGAAGTCGATCTGGGCGTACTTCGGAGGATCTCCCTGGCGGGGCTTGAACCTCGCACGAACTAGGGCGGGCGCGTCCAAGGGAGTCTCGGAATCGATCCAGGCTCCCACTTTTTCCAGGTCCCGCTCCATGAACCAACGGATCAGAGAGAACTTGTGATGGCCATCGTCGCCCACCAGGGGACTGGTCCCGGACCGCTCCAGATCCAGGGACCAGCTTCCGGCGCTCCAGCACCAGGGCCGGGAAACCCCTTCTTTCAGACCCGCCATGGTATGGACCCGGATGCTGCGGAGATCTCCGATGAGTCCCCCGGAAATCAGCTCCTTCGCCTTCAGATAGACGGGGTAGAAGACGAAATTCTCATAGACCTTCAGCACAGTGCCGCTCTCCCCGCAGGCTTGGATGATCCGGTCACACTCGTCCAGAGTGACTGCCATGGGTTTTTGCAGGCTGATTCCTTTTACCCCTGCCCGGGCGCAGGCCACCGCCTGCTGGCAGTGGAGATGGTGTGGTGTCAGGATCTCCACCAGGTCCAGATCCTCCCGGCTCAGCATCTCCTGGAAGTCTGTGTAGAGGTGGGCATGAGAACTCCACTTCTCCAACCACTTCCTCCCCGCCGCCGGGTTCAAATCGCAAACCGCCACTACCTTGGCGTCGTCCGAGCCCAGGTAGCCCAAGACGTTTTCATGGCTGATGGCCCCCAGGCCGATAAATCCCACCTTCAACATGCTAGGTACACGTGCTAAGGCTGTTCCTGGCTAGAAAGGGGGAGCATCATGGAGGACTCTTCCGTTGGCGGCGAGCCTGTGCAATGCTGCAGGATGATCAGACTACACAAGATGTCTGCCATCCCAACCAAGCAATCAAAATGACCCCTTTGAACACCAACTGGATCGACTGGTCGATTTTCGGTCTGTACATCCTAGCAGTGTTCGTCTTCGGGCTCTACATGTCCCGTAAGGAGGAGACCACGGCTGACTTCTTTCTGGCCGGTCGGCGCCTTCCCTGGTATGCACTTGTCCATGTTCGCTACCAACATTTCGGCTGGTTCCCTGGTGGGGCTGGCCGGTGACGCCTACCGCGTGGGCATAGCCGTCGGAACCCTGGAATGGGGAGCCGTCCTTGGACTGTTCATGTTGACCTTCATTTTCCTACCCTATTACCAGCGCCAGGGGGTCTACACGCTGCCCGAGTTTATGGAACAGCGGTACAACCTGCCAGTGCGAGTGATATTTGCCGTCTCCGTGCTAGTGTACGAAATTCTCATCTACATCCCGTTCCTGCTCCTGGGCGGTGCCATCATCATGGACGTGATGTTCGGCATCCCTTTCCTCTGGGGACTGATTGGGATCGCCGCCTTCGTCGGGGCCTATACGATTCTGGGAGGACTCGGAGCGGTCGTCTGGACGGATGTGATTCAGGGATCACTGATGATTCTTGGCGGAGCCGTCCTCACCATCCTGGGTCTGATTGAAATCGGCGGCGTTGAGAGACTGATGACCGAAGCGGCTGACAAGATGCACGTCTGGCTGCCCGCGGACCATCCCGACTATCCCTTCCCTGGCACCCTGATTGGCGGATATTTCCTGGTGACCATCTACTACTGGTGTCTCAATCAGACGATGGTCCAGAGAACTCTGGGGGCACGCACGGAGTGGGATGCTCGCATGGGCGCCATGGTGGCCTGCATGATCAAGGTCATTCTGCCATTCATCCTGGTCCTTCCCGGTATCATCGCGTTTGTTCTCCTCCCCGATCTGGAGGGACCCGATCAAGCCCTTCCCGAGCTGATCAATCGAGTGGTCCCCATGGGCCGAGGGGGCTCCTGACGGCAGCGATTCTGGCGGCATTGATGTCTTCGGCCGACTCCAGCCTCAACTCCTGGGCGACCCTGTTCACCTATGACCTCTACCGCCGCCTGCTGGATAAAGGGGCCGCTACGCGTCGCCTCATCCTGGTGGGCCGCTTGGCCATACTGTGCCTCTTGATTGTGGTTGTGGCACGGGCTTTTGCGCTCAAAGGCACCGCGTCGATCCTTCAGTATCTGCTCAACGGCCTGGCCTATCTTGCAGGCCCAATCGTCATCATCTTCACCGTGGGTGTGTTCTGGCGACGGGCCACGTCCACCGGGGCCATTGCCACCATCGTCCTATCGCCGTTGGTCTGCTACTACTGTCAGCACATGCATCAGACCTTCGGCTTTGGTCCGACCCAGTCCTCGATCGTCTACTGGCTGCCGATCGCCATGGGGGTCCTGCTGGCAGTGATGATCTCAATCTCGTTGATCACCCGGCCCAAAACGGAGGCACAGCTGGAGGGATTGATCTGGGCCCGCCAGGATACGCTGACCCTGGATGACCGACTACTCGAGCGTCTGGACGTTAAGAATGGAAATGAAGCGGCAGTCATCCCTTCCTCACTTCCGGTCTGGAAAGACCATCGCATTGTCGGGACGATCGCGATGCTGCTGATGCTGGCGGCACTCTGGTGGTTGCGCTGAGATCAGAACGACGTAATGCTATTGATCTCTGCGAAGGTACCAGGGACGCAGGAGCAAGCAGGTTCCAGGGGTTCGGCAGGCTGCCGGCCGAGGAGTAGACCCCGACAAGGGAAACAGCGACCGCCAGGGTTGGACCCTCATCAGTGGGCTCGGCTTTACTCTCGCCAGCGTGTTTTTTCGGCGACCCGCTGCCGGAGCAACTTGTGAACACTCTTAGTGCGCTGCTTTTCCTTACGCGTCAGATGTTCGTCGCGGCGCCGGGCCTGAAACCCGAGCTCCACTTGTAGCTTCAAGTAGTTCTCAAAACGAGCGGAACTCAGCCGTCCAGTCGAGAGAGCTTCCTGGCTTCGCTTTCGCCCCAGCAGGCTCAGGCCACCCGAGCCTCCAGTGACGCGCTCTTCTGGGACGATGTTCCCGTCTTCGAGGACTGAGCCGCAGAGCCTCTGGCTGTCCTCCCCAAGACTCGTGCGCCTGGTTTCTGTCCTCTTCGCAGGACAATCCTCCCAGACACACTCCCCTCGCCCTATCTCACACGCTTGCCGACCCCTGCACCTCCGCGACCCCCTCCAGAGACCCCAGTTCCTCCCTCCAATCTGAGACTTCGTCACGGCCAGACCACACCGGATCGAAAAGTAACTTCCTATTGACTCCACTCGCAGGGTTGAGGGCGGCGCACACCAAGAGGCTCGACGCGATGAGTCGGACGGCGGCCCTGATTGTGGCGAGGCAAGTGGTCACGGTGAGGTTTCGGCGTGCGGGTGATTGCCTGAGAACTGACATTATACAGGAGCGCCACTCCTGGTTTGCCGAACAACGTATTGGTCTGGCGCAGAGCTACTCACGTGAATCACCCTCCGCACGCCGCAGACATTTGGCGCGGGGAACAAAAAGATCATTCGCGGTCACGTTTCCAACCACCGGGCTTACCGGCCAACGGATCGAAGATATTGCGGAGATCTGAATCGGGCGCCGCCGTGCGGATCGTGTTGCTGTCGTTCAGCCTTGCTCCGCTGAGTTGCCAGCGCACCAAGCCGATGTCTCGACGATGTTTAGCGGCAGGTCCCTTGGACCGATATCCGGTGCCGAATGCGGTCAGTATCTTGCCGTCCGGCAACAGAACCGACGACACACCCTGTGGGCTTTGATACAAGGCGTCAAAGCCTTTCATGGTGGCCTCCCACCGGTGCAGCAGATAGCGGTGATCAAGGTCCCAGGTCTCGCCGTGATCGCGGCTAACAACCGCTTCGATCCCAAACTGCGGGTAGCCTTTCGGCGTCATCACATAGCCCTTCCGTGCCACGTAGGTCATCACGATTTCGCTGCTCGGCATCAGGACGAGCGAGGGATGATGCCGGCCCCAGTCGTATAGCTTCTTCACCGAAGACCACGTCTGCCCGCCATCTTTGGAGATTGAAATCCCGAGACCCTCCCAGTGGTCGATGTTCTTTTGCTTATACTTCTCGGGGATGGAAGGGCGGCACGCTGCCAAATGATTGCCGTTTGCGGCGCGGAACAGGGCGACTTCACTGACCTCCTTCCACTGCGGCACACGAACGCTCTTGGTCCAAGTTCGACCCTTGTCGGTGCTAAACCGAAGATAGCCTTGTTCCCAACTGACTCTATTATCTCGCGATTGAAAGAAGTTCCAGCCTGTTTCCAACAACCGCGTGACCTCACCGGTCTCTTTGTCACGCTCGACCAATAGCGGGTCCCACGGATGCCAAGCCTTTCCTTGGGGCGTGGGATCGACCTTTCCAAGTTTAGCCCAGGTGCTGCCATAGTCACTGCTGAACAGCCGGACGCCCTTGCTGTCCCCCAGGTGCATCAACAATTGACCCTGACCAAGGTAGGTCAGGCTCAGCCCCAGGCCCTGCGTCGGCGCTCCGTCAGTACCTGGGAGGACAACCTTTGGTTTAGACCACGTGGTCCCATGGTCTTCGCTCGTAGTCACCATGGCGTGAAAGTCTTTCATCGGCCTCGGCTGAAAGGTGACCAACATCAGCAGTCTGTCCTTCTCAGGCATGTAGACGAGGTAGGGCACTAGCGCCACTGAATTCGCCTCTTCGGTGACGACTTGAAACCTGGCAGGAACACGGATTTCTCCCTCGACTCCGCCGAACTGCCGCACGATATGCGACGTCCATTCGGCTGCTGCCCCTGGCATGGACAAGCCGAGCACAACGAGTACACACACGCAATGTTGCGAGATTGTCATGGAGACTCCTCCTAAGTGCACCGCGTAGATTTTGTGAGACCTACCGCTTGCTGGTTTGGATTGAGTACAAGTCGGCGTCTTTCATTACGAAGCGGAAGCGAATCGGCTTGCCGGCCAGGGCGCTAATGTCGGCTCCGCTCTTCCACGACACGACTCGTTCGATGTCGTCGCCATAGATGTCCGTCGAGTCCTCCAGCCGGTAACCTTGGATCGGCACACCCTCGTCGTCCTGTATCTCAACGCGCACGCTACCGGCGGCCGAGGTCGAAAGATTGATGATGAGTCGATCGCCGTCGAAAACCAACGGCTTGGTGACCATGTTTCCGCCGGCCAGCGGGGCCTGAACCGAGACGAACCCGTCGATACGATAAGTGTAGCGACGCAACTGGCAGCTCGTGCCGACATAGTAACCTTCAATCGAGTAGATCGACAGCTCATCTGGTGTATCGGGGATGGTCGACTTGGTAACGACCACTCCCGATGCCACATAGTTGTTGCGGTTGACCCATCGGGACTTCTGCAAACCCGGCCGGATGACCGCCTCGCCCCAGCGCCGGAAGGTTCGACCGTCGCGACTGCTCATCAGTAGGACGTCGGACGTGCCTCTTTTGAAATGTCCCCTCGGATTCCGCGATGGCACGAAACGCTTGGGAAAGCCAATGAAGATGTGCGGTGCGCGATAGTAGGGGGCAATCGAATTCGTATAGAGGTGCTCGGGAGGAGCATCGGGATATTCCAGAAACACCGGCTGGGTCCAGTTGCGAAAGTCGGTCGAGGTACACGTCAGGATGTCGCGGTATTTGTTACGGAAACCGCGGTGGAAGTCGACATAGCAATTCCGGGTCGTATCCCAAAACGCCAGGTTCACCGAATCGAATGCACCATGGGTGATGACCGGCCCACGGGACAACGGCGACCAATGAATCCCGTCGGGCGACTTGAAAGTCCAGATGCCGCCATCGCCTGCCACGCCAGCAAACGCCTTGTACCTTGCATTGGGTGAGCAGTCTGGGTTGGCATCCTTAAAGGGCGCGAAGTTCTGCCGGCCGCGACCCATGAAGACGATGTTATTCCTGTTCGACCCGTTGAACTTGTGCAATCCCAGCTCTGGCTTGGTCCAATGGATGCCGTCTTTACTCTCGGCGTAACAAGCCGAGTAGTGGAGCTGATCATCGGTTGTCTCATCCCACTCGGCAGCCCGGTAATACATGCGGTAGAGACTGCCGTCCTGAAAGACGACGTGGCCGTGGCTGGTGCTGCCTTCCCACGGCGCATCGTGCACGATCACCACCTCCCGCGGCGTCGGCTTGTGCAGCTTGAGTTCGCCGCCGTCTAGGCTGTCGATTAGAGCGTTGTCCACGAACAACTCAACCCGGCTGCCAATATCAATTGGCCGCGCCGAGCCCGCATTCCTTCGAAGCTGTGAAAACGCAGTTTTCGGCATCGGCCCTAAATCGGAATAGCTCGCGAAAACTAAGCAACAGGCGATGACCCGCCAACAACGGGTTTCAGCAATCGTCTGATATCTGGGCATACTTTTTCCCTGCGACTAGTTCAGATCCCTGGACTCGGCGAACTGAAGGAGGTGTCCGCGCCGAGGAGACACCGCTGCAGATGCACTGGCGCTCAACTCGCAACGAATTGTATTGCGCACGGGTCTCGCCTCCCGTCGCGTACTCGCTGAGGACCAGATCGAGATAGCCGTCCCGGTTGAAGTCCGCGAAACGGCCGTTGAACACCATTCGCGGCGAGACCACGGTCATCTTTTCCGTCGACAAACCCTCGGGGCCTCCCCAGTAGATGGCCGATTCAGCTCCCCCCATGTAGAGATCTACGAAACCGTCGTTGTTGACATCGGCGTTGGCGTAACCTTCGCCCGGCGAACCGAAACGGTGAAACAGGATGGAGCGCCGATGCACGGAGTACTCGCCCGCTTCTTCTCCCCAATAGACGTAGGCAGGCATCGGGTCTCCTGCCACCCCGTCGACCCGATTGATAAAGACCAGGTCCTGCTTGCCGTCCGAGTCGAAGTCGGCAGTTCCTACGCTGGCCGCTCCCAGAGTCGGCAGTTCGAGTCGTCGGCTGGTTTGCAGTCCCTCGGGGCCTCCCCAGTAGACGTAGGATCGAGTGGAAAAAGAACGCGCATCGTTTTCATTGCTGAAGACCAGATCCGGGTAACCGTCCTGGTTCAGGTCCCCGATGGCGACCGCACTGGCCGAGAGGGTGGGGAGGTTGGTCTTTCTGGAGGCATCGTATCCTCTCTCACTGCCCCAATAGATGAAGGAGGGGATGGCATCCGTGAGCACGTCGGTGTCCAACTCCCTGATGTCGTCGGGATCCTGTTTTAGGGGACGGTACCGGTTGGCAAGGACGATTTCCGATATGCCGTCGCCATCCAGGTCGGCGATGGCCAGGCCTGAGCTTCTCTCTCCAGGAAGCTTGGTCAGGCGCGGTTCCCCGTACTGCCCTTCTCGGCTGCCCCAGTAGATTCGGATACCGCCCGGGTCGTTTCCAGCTCCCGCATTGGCGAAAACGATTTCCGGGGCGGCGTCCCCGTTTAGGTCGGAGACCTGGACATCGCTGGCAAAGCCCGTGAGCAACAGATCCCGCCGCTCCGCTGAGAAACCTTTCTGCGAACCCCAGTACAGATAGGAGTGATTCTCGCCGCCCGCCAACTGGTCCCGCCCTCCGGAGCTGTTGGCAAACACCAGATCCAGGTGGCCGTCGCCGTTCAAATCGTGGGCCGCCGCCGCCGCCGCACCCAGAGTCGGAAGCTCCGTTCGTCGCCCGACCTCGAAGCCCTCTCGGCTTCCCCAGTAAATATACGAATCCAGATTCTGTTTGACGCCGTTGACTCGATTGGCCACGACCAGGTCCAGATGTCCGTTGCCATCGAGGTCGGCAATGGTCTGAGCCACACCGCCGTCCGAAGCAAGCCGGGTGCGATTGCGAACTTGGAGGCCATCGATTCCCCAGTAAATGAAGAGATCGACCTGTTCGTTGTTGTCGTGGGTGTTGACCAGGACAATATCTAGAAATCCGTCGCGATTGAGGTCGTACTGGTTGACGAGCTGGACCTCACCGGCCGCCGTCACATAGGTGTTGACCCCTCCGTCATCGAGTGTTCCCTCACTGAATTCCAGAAAAGTGGAAGTGGTCCAGCTCCGCTCTCCATGGCTGGTTCCAGAAAGGGTTACGGAGGACAAGCCAAAGACGAGAACGGCGGTCAGATTGACCAGCCACAAACGGCGAATCCGGTTTTGGAGATTCATGGTAATCCTAGTGGGCCTGGCAAGATGGGTGTGCAAAATTTCAAGGCGAAAACCGGCCTCGATGCCCCCGATCTCGGGGAATGGGATGAGTGCTGGCTTCGTTACCGCGGGATTTTGCCGATCGCCGTGGCGGCGACCAGGGATGTGAGGAACTGCCTGCCTCCAATCATGTGGCTAACCCCGCGGTGAGAGCCACAACATACTATAAGCGGACAGGGTATGGAAGGGCTTCTTCACGGTGGTGATGGACATCCGGACTGACAGTCCGATGCGAGCCCTGGCAACACAGGCGATACTCGGCAATCGTCCCGGCTCCGACCATTGCGATGACATGAACATCTGACATGTGCGGGTCACCTTCCGGTCT
Organism: Acidobacteriota bacterium; assembly: GCA_965218775.1. GTDB lineage: Bacteria > Acidobacteriota > UBA6911 > RPQK01 > JAJDTT01 > CAUZIZ01. Next base: position 655,995 of record CBDCLS010000005.1, read on the forward strand.
CATTCGCTGGGGAACCCGAAGGAGAAAAGCCTGGCATTCTGCAGATAGAACTTGAGCTTCACCGTGCGGCCCTCGTCGAGGCATCATCTGGACCGGGTCGATCCGGCCCCTGGCCTGGGAGTAGTTGTAGGCACAGTAGTAATAGTCGGTCTCGAACTTGCCTTCGGGCGAACCCCCGAAGTTGGGTGCCCGCGGCTGTTCCCACCTCAGTCCAAGGTTGAGGGTCAGATTCGGTCCCACCTTCCAATCGTCGTTGATGAACCAATTGTAGTGCGACTGGTTGAAGCGCCCGAACTAGGCTCCCAGGCCCTGGTTGTTTCCATAGACCAACCAAGGCAATCCCAGCATGAAGTCGGCCCAGGGCTCGCCGAAGCTGGCGCCGCAAATGGCACCGCTCTCGTTCCTGAGAATCTGCCCGGTGGCAAAGCCGTTGTAGAGATCGCCGCCGTTGGAATAGGAGGGTATGAAGAAGTGCTTGGTTTCCAGGTTTCGATTGTGTTCGACGCCGAACTTGAGGTAGTGGTCTCCCCTCCGCCAGGACGCCGTGTACTTGAGACCAACCCCCCAGTCCCCTAGAGGGTACTCCGCCGACCCGAACCAAGCGGCATAACCGCTGGCAGAGAGAATCGGCACGTTGGCCGGTCCTCTTCCGTTCTCATACTCGATGTTGTGCACGTGGGCGTCGTCGTAGCCCAGCTCCTCGGTCCAGTTGCGGCGCTCCAGAGGCCGAGAGTTCAACCAGGAGAATCTCCAGATGGAGGTGTTGACCTCGGTCACCAGGTTCGACCCGATGGGATTCACCCAGCCAATGGCCGCCTGCCAGCCGTGGTGAAGCTCCCGGGAGGCTTGGGCGACGCCGTTCAGCTCTGCTCCGGGCCGGCCAATCCAGGTGCCGGTAAACGTCTCCGGAGTGTTCTGCCAGCTGAAACGGCCGAAGAGCGTGTCGGAGCCGGCGAAGTGGTGGTCCGCCCGAATCGAGTACTTGTTGATCCGGCTGTTTCGGGTGTCGGGGTAGCTGTAGTTCTGAGCGCTGGCTCCTGGCACATTGGGAGCCGGCGGGGGCATCAGTTCCATCACCTTCCGATAGACCGGACTCCAGTGGCTTCGAGATTTCGATATTGCTCAGTGGCAGGGACCGAACGGTCTGGCGGTGCCCTTTGCCAACCTGGACCGGCGCGGCTGCTTCGAGGCCAAGTGGCACTATTTCGCGCCCCGTTTGGGGCTGGCCTGGAGGATGTTCGGCAACAACCGGACGGTGCTGCGTCTGGGAGCGGGGCTGACCTACGACCAGGAGTTTGGGATCCTGAAAGCCCGGACCATGGGCGAAAGCAGCCGTTCAGAGACAATCTACTCTGACACTGCTGGTAACCTCAGATCTGGGTTATTACAACTTACTCGTGCTTGAATCAATCCCCTAACCCGTCCAGATGGAGCTCGCAGATCAAGGCCCGATTGTAGTCTGGCCAGTTGCGGACTCGGTAACGGAAGGTGTATTCATTCGCCGTCATTCCCCATGCTGGTACCCTGGCCGATCAGAGACAAGCCGACGCGCCGAAGCGATTTATGCAACAACGCGCGTGCCACGAGGCGCCCAGGAAGACAGGAGGGTCCTGTCAAGGAGGGTAACTCTATAAAGAGATGGAAGAGGGCCCTGCAGGGGGAGGCTTTAAACAACCTTAAGCTGCTCTGGTTAAGAGCCAGGGTGGTGAGCGTTACGGAAAACCGAAGGCCCGCTGCAGGTGCACGCCGGCGCCTTCGATGGTGGGTTTGGCTTTGATCAGTTGTTTGACGGGTCTTATGGACATAGGGTTTCTCCTCAATGAGTGGTTTCGCCGCGCGCCTGCCGGGCCAGCGCTACCATCTCCCGCCGAATCTCCTGGAGGGTGCTGACTTCCCGGGAGAAGGCCAACCGGATGGGACGGGGACCGGCCGCTGTGGTCGCCGACATCTCAAAGCCGTAGCGATCGACTCCGGTCATGATCGCGGTCGTGGTGTCAGTGGCCTTGGTGAAGGCTCTGCAGCAGGCAACCATCGCTTCCGAGTGGTCGTCGTTCATGTGCCTGATGATGTCCTCAGCATAGCCCGCGACGGGATCGGGTGCGGCGCCGAGCCAGTCGGTGGCCTCGATCCACGACATCCGGCCGTAGCCGCCGATGTAACGCAGCGACTCCACCTCCAGCCGCCACAGGTGGAAGTCCTTGAAGTCGAGGTAGTAGGCGGCGTTGGGATGGGAGCGGAGGAACTCTTCCCGCGCCGTGTCGAGATCCGGTCCCTTCTCCAGCACTCGTGTCTTTCCGGCGATCGTGATCCGCCCGCGAGCCAGCGGATCTCCCGTGCCCTGTTCGACCACCAGCAAAGACGAACGGGAGTCGGCGCGCAGGTTCCGCGTGTGCTCGGCCAACTCGCTGATCAGAAACACGGGGCTCCCGGCGTCGAGGCCGAACGTGACAAAGGAACCGTAGGGGTGCCCGTCCATGTCCTGAGCCAGAGTGCACAGTGTCCCGGTGCCGGCTGTTTCCACCAGGGTGCGGGCCCGCTCGGCGTGGGTCGGCGTCCTCACGTCCGGATCGTAGAGGAGGGGCTCCCGCCCGGCAGGCCTCGAGTGCTCTCGGGTGCTCATAGGTGTCAATTCAGCCGACGGACGGAGCCGCCGTCTTCAAAGTGACTGAACAGGCGCTGGACCAGGGGATGGGTGATCGGGTCCGGCCGGCTGTCCTCTTCGAGATTTGTGAATCAGGACGCGGTACCAGGGCGCGTCTCTACTGGGTCCAATCATTTCGCACAGCTATTATAATCTAATAGTGAGAGTACTCCGTTACAGCATGGCTTTCTTGTTTGGCTGATCAACTTCTTCTCTGGAGAATATAGGTTAGGTTATAGATGATCCAACAACGAGCCGTCAAAGCACTTGGAGAAATCGCTCTCCGTGTCGAAGACCTTGACTCGATGCAGCGGTTCTACGAAGAGGTTATCGGCCTTGAGTTGATGAAAGGATTTCCTCATGCTGTCTTCTTCAAGATTGCAGAAGGCTATGGCCGACACACACAGATACTGGCGCTGTTTGATCGCAGACAAGAGGCGGACTATCGAGGTGTGGAACCGGAAAAGTCTACGGTCGATCATTTCGCTTTCACGTTGTAGTTGCCCTCCAGATCCCAGGGTTTCGCGTCCATGGCGATGATCCCGATCTTGGTATACTCGACGGGTCCGGTGCGGGTGCCGTCGCGCGGCTTGGGGGGGACCTGGACTTCCGCAGGAGGGGGTGCCCAGTCCGCCCTGACCTCCGAGCTCTGACCCGCGGGCTGGCTTTCCGTCTGGCCGCAGCCGGGCAGGGTGAGGCCCATCGCCACCAGAAGCAGGGAAAGGAGCCCGGTCCGGGCTCTCTGGAATCGCCGCATCTCTGAGTCCTGACTGGGCGTCGGGTTCTTTTCCATGGCTCCCATTTTCGGGTTCGCGATACTCTGTGTTAACATCACCAGATTGGGTCGAATCTGCCGGTCCAGTTTCTAAATCGCGATTCCAGACGTTAGAATCTGGTTCTGGGAGAGCCGATCAACCACTCTCTGGAGGACGCCGATGCTGAAACGGTTTTGCGTTCTTGCGGTCGGCTTGCTGCTGGGCCTGGGCAGGAGCAGCGCCGAGACCGCCGTGAACCTGGCCGACATCGAGCTGGTGATCGACGACGAGGTGATCATCGCTCCAGCCAGTAAAAAGCTGACTGCTCAGAACCTGGTCCGGGCACCCAATGGAACGATCTGGATCAACACGGGCACGACGGATCCGGGGCTCTTCAAGAGCACCGATCAAGGCCGGACCTGGGACACAGTGGCCGTACGCCTTCGGGGCGTTCCGTCGGGACAGCATCTGGCGGGGTTCCACGTCACCAGAGACGGCCGTCTCTGGTTGATCCATCAGCATCCTCAGCTGTCGAGTGGTGAGCCCGTTCCTGCCACTGATCGGCGAGGCTATATCTCGATCTCCTCCGATGGCGGACGCAGTTGGAAGACCTCGAGAATCGACCAGGGGAGCTTCGCACCCGGTGCTCCCCAGGAGCCCTACACCTCGATCGACATCGCTTGGTGTCACCCCAACTTCGTGGAAAAGCGCGACGGGACGGTCTTTTTCTCGGTCAGCATGCGCTACGACGACTGGGAGGATTATTTGCAAGGAGACCAGTCCCGACCCGGAATCCGCGATGTGATGGTCCGCAGCAGCGACGATGGAGAGTCCTGGGGAGATCCCACGATTGTGCACCAGCAAGCCACCGAGACGGCTTACGCCGTAGATCCCCGCAATCCTGACCACATCCTGGCGGCCACTCGGATCCAACGGAAGGCGCTCCCAGGCGAGGACCTGGCGGCCATCCGCAAGCGGAGTGCCTTGGACATGACTCCTCCCGACTACATGCCGGATTGGGCCTACAAGAACGGGTTGCTGCTGGAGTCGCACGACGGAGGGCGAACCTTCCGGGAGGTTCCTGATGGATTGTTCGGCTTTGGCAGTTACCGCTGGTCGGTGATCTGGACCGAGGCCAACTGGCTAATACTGGCCAGCAACGCGGGACAGAACCCGGGCCAGAAGGAGAACTTCCAGGATCAAGTCGTGCGGATCAGCCTGGATGGTGGGATCAGCTGGCTCGACGGCAGCGCAGATGGAACCTCCGCACCCAACCGCGCCAAACGTTTCGTCGTGACACCTGCCTATCGAGACATCGGGAAGATGGACCACTACGCTGTGGGCGTCCCGGCCACGCTGGAACTCTCCCACAACCGCTTCTTGACGCTGGCCAGCTACAAACGGGAGCGGATCCTGAAAGGCAGATTCTGGCATCTGGAGAACCTTCCTGGGAGCTTGCGCGGTAGAAACTGATCCAAGGCGGAACCGCCGATCGGTCAGCTTTGACGTCGGGTGAGTGCCCTGACCGACCATCGCACCCTCACAAGGCTGCCACCGAGGACGCCGACGAGTCTGCGTGGCATGGTAAACCATCCCCATCCCACCCTATCCGAGCTTGGAGGTGATCTTGTAGTGGGAGATGGTCTGGCCGATCACCGTGGGTCTCCGAGCTGTGCGACTAGATCGTTGAGTCAGGAAAGGCAATCTCAGACGGAAGGGCTGAGCTTCAACGACGGCTACGATACCCGCAGGCTCCAAGCACTTGGACGTATGACGCCCTACCTGTGTATAGCCGGCATACCGGACCACTGATTTTCACTCGGCGCGGGATGGGCGTTTCACAGGCACCAGCACAGTCTTTTGCAGCTGCCGAACCTCATCCTGGGTGAGAACCACGAGCAGCATCCTGCTTCACGCCGATGTTAGTCAACGCCTAAGTCGCGCTCACCGCGAGGGGGGGCCAGCGGTAAGCGATAACAGGCGGCTTCCTGAGCATTGCGGATATAGAGGCGGTCGCCAACCACCACCGGATGATTCCATGTCCTGCCTTCAAGCGCCTGGATGCGAGCCAGCTCGGTGTGCCCCACCGGGTCGGCTTTCAGAAGCACTACTTCGCCTCGCTCGCCGGCCACCAGCAGCAAACCCGAGTCTTTTAGAAGCATTACCTGACCTTTCCCGTAGCGGCCTTTTTTCCATTGGCGACCGCCGGTTTCGAGATCGACGCAGGTGAAGATCGCACCGTCGAAGCCGTAGGCGTGCCCTTCAAAAAGCACGTAGTCGTTAAAGTGAGGCTTCAAGTAGCGGGAGGTCCACAGCTCCTCTGCCGAGAGTCCACCGGCATCCTTTGAAATGCGAATGCAACGGGTTCGACCCATCATGCCGGTCGTAATCAACATGGTGTTAGCGTTCACCGTTTGAGGCTGCAATGCTGTAGCATCGTTTTTCAATTCATAATTGAGTCGTGCTTTTCCCGTCTCGGGGTCGAGCAAGTCCAAGCCGGCGTTCGTCACCATGGCGACCAATGCTTCACCACCAACGGTGCACATTTGCGGCGAACTGTAGGAATGATCGCCGCCCGCGGCCAACCATCGCGGTTCGCCCGATTCGATATCGAAGGCGAGCGTCCCCTTGTCGCCGGCGCCGCCAGCGAAAACGACGACTAACGAACCGACAACCAGGGGCGATGAGGAGAATCCCCACATCGGCGGCTCGCGATCAGCGATCTTTCGCAAGTCCTGCTGCCACGCGATATCGCCGGTCATGGGATCGAGGCGCAGCAGCAAGCCCTGGGCGCCCATCACAAACAAGGCGCCTCCGTGAAGCGTTGGCGTGGCGCGCGGGCCTGGGCCACCGAGAGGATCATCGAAGCGAGCCTCGACCGACTGCGCCCAGACCTCCTTCCCCGAGTCGGCGTGGTAACAAACCACTGTTTCCAAGGGGCCGCGCTGTTCCTGGGTAAACAGCAAATCGCCCGCCACCGCAAACGACGACCACGCCGGCCCCACCGCAATCTTCCATAGCAGCTTCGGCGGATCGGCCGCCCAGTCGGACGCGATACGCGGTCCGCGTTGAATTCCTGTGCGATCGGCACCGCGGAACCCGGGCCATTCGGGATTGGCCAGCCCTTGATGCAAGTCAACCCTATCGGAAACGCCAGGGGATTGGGGTGGTGTCTCCCGGTCCGCAAGCATCCGCTCCTCGGCCGAAAGCTTCCAGCGCCAGGAAACTTTCGGCCAGAAATCCCCCCACAACCCTTCGCTGCGCAACAACGTCGAGAATCCAAATCCGACCGTCGCCAGCAGGATGGCGATCGCGGTCCGTTTGAATGAAAGCCATCGCGAACCTAACACCGCCCCAATTGCAAAGGCGGCCGTTCCCATGGGAATGGTGAGCCCTATGATGGCTGGGCCGCGCATAGATGGGTCCACGAGCATCAGTGTGACAAAGACGGCGACGAGGACACCGACGAATCCAGTAATCCGCTCTCGCCACGTCGCCCGACTAGCAAATAGCCACCACAGTATGATTAAGATGCCGCACAGCATCGGTCCGACCACTGGGGCCATCAACATAGTCAATGGTCCCCCATCTTGGACCAGGTTTGGCAGGAAACGCATCGCCACCATGCCGGCGGTCAACAGCAACGGAGGCCAGATGCGTAGCAGTCGAAACGGCGACGGGTTGGTTTGTGAGGATGTCCGGTTCGCTTGCTTGGCTTTCTCCTTGGAATCGTCGTTCATCGTCGCGTCATCTTTTGCGTTTGCTCGATCTCATACCCTTCACCGTACCGCCTTTTTTCGAGAAAGAGCACTCAATTCGAGCCGCTTTGCCTTGGGCTTCAGCCGTGGAGCGGCGAGCTGCCAATCGGTCGCGCCCGCCCGGCCACTTACCCCTCGAGGCTGTTGTAGACGATCTCGATCCAGCGCTCGGTCGAGATGAAACCCGAGCTCAAAGAGTCCCACTTCGCCGGAAGGCCCGCCTGCTTGGCCTGCGACAAAGTCTTGCCTGATTTCTTCAGCTCACGGATGTGGCTGATTGTCTCTCCCAACATGCCGTGAAACTGCTTCAAATCGCCCAGGGTCGATAGCGGCCCATGCCCGGGAATGACCTTTACGTCGGCTGGCAACCGTTCGATCACTTGGGCAACGTTCTTCATATAGCCCTCAGCGTTGCCGCCGCCGTTGAGGTCGACGTAGGGAAAGCCGCCGGCGAAGAACTGATCCCCCATGTGAACGACGTTCGATCCTTTGAAGTAGATGATGCTGTCGCCGTCGGTATGGCCCCCGGGGACATGGAAGACGTCAATCTCCTCACCGTTGAAATGGATGGTCAACGAATCGTTAAAGGTGATCACCGGGAGCGCCGGGCCGGAGAGCTGCCCGGCCAATCGTTTGCGGACGTTGCTGTGCGCCACGATCGGTGCGTCCTTTCCGAACGCGGGATTACCACCCGTATGGTCGCCGTGATGGTGCGTGTTGATAAGGAACTTCAGCTTGCCCTGGGTGAGGTTGCGCGTGGCGGCGCGGATCTTTTCCGCCAGCGGCAGGAATTGATCATCGATCATCAGCACGCCGTCGTCTCCGATCGAGAGGCCGATGTTTCCGCCCGCGCCGCTGTCGAGCACGTAGATGGACCCGGCCACGCGGTGGGTCTGGAACTCGACTTTTGAAAAATCCCGTTGCGAGACGGCCTGATGGGCAAACAGCAGAAGACAGACCCCCAAAGCCGCCAACGTCATTCGTTTCATAGCAACCCCCCGAGAAGGAAATGAACCGGCATTTGCCATCGTTTCCATTTCCCTGCTCTCCTTATTTAAATTGACTGCCTTGAGTCTCAAATCCCAACTCTAACAACAGCCGATTAGGTCTATATAGTTTCTATAATAGCCGGATTTTTTAGAGTCTGGTTGTAGAGTTTTCTCTTACCGCGTCCTGGCGAATGGGGCGGGGTGGGCACTTTCAAACCGGCGAAACTGGTTCCCTTTTACACCGGTGCTAACACCCGCTTTCGTCGACTGGAACACCACAGGTGTTGAGCTCCTGACCAAGAGCGAAAGAGTGGGTTGCGGCGCCCAGTGCTCCACCTAACAAAAAGATCGCAGATATTCGCAATTTCATTTTGCCTCCAGTGTTTATGTGTGATAGTCGGCACTCGATCCTACCGACAGCGTCCGATTTGATCGAAAATCGAACGGCCGCTTTCGCCTGAGGGTGTGTGAAAAGTCATTCATGATTTCGGATTTGAAATTTCGACTTCATAGGATCGCGTGTAAGCCACGATCTCCGTCGTAGGAAGGGTAAAGAGACCCCTAAATCAAAGAGGTTTTGGACTTTTCACACACCCTCGCCTAAAGGCGGCCGTTCAAATTTTCCCCGGAAGCCGCGAACGGACACCGAAAACGGCCAGCGGCCGACGTTCTATTTCGGGTACTTCGAAAGGAGACACAGGGACAATGACATGGCAACCAGGCAAACCGAGACTTTCTGCCGAAACGTCGAATGAACTATTAAAACATGCTTCGCAAGCAGCAAGACCGTTGAGCTCGTGGTCGGCTGAAGCGGGGGTTAGGCGTACGTGCACGACGGCATGATTCGACATGTTCTCACACGCTCAATCCGTCAGGGCGTGCTCCATGCTCTCGGACTCAAGCAGACCACGACGCATCACGAGTTTTACCCAGAAAAAAGCATAGAGCGCGGTGATTCCAAGGAATACACCTGTGTAGGAATACACAGTTAGTGTCATCTCGGGAGCGGGCGAATTATTGATAAAGGCATAACCCATACCCACGATGCCGACAAGTTGTGCGAACGGGTAAAGGGGGGATTGATAGGGCCGGCTGAATCCAGGATAGCGTCGGCGTAATACGATCAAGTCTATGTGCGCGACAATGTAGGCAACAAGCCATGCTGCTGCTGCTGAGCTCAGAAATACGATAATCACATCCTGTGCCCCGCGCATGAAAGCCAGCGGGATAGTAGGGAGCAAGACCAAAAATAAAATGCTGACCCAGGGTGTTTTGAACTTCGGATGCACCTTCATGAATACAGCGGGAAGCTGCCCGTTGTGGGCCATGCCGTAGAGCATACGGGGTACGGTCGCCACAACGGTGTTTACGGTGCTGCACGTTGCTGTGATGGCCAAGACGGCCAGGATAAAGGCGCCTGTGTCACCAAACAGGGTCTGTACGAGAACCAGATGCGGCATATCCGAGGTAGCCAAGATTTCCCGTGGTACGTGTAAAAAGCCGGCCAGTGCAAATAAACCATAGACCAGCAACAAGACCACCGCGGCAATTGACATGGTTTTCGGAATGTCTTTGACAGGGTTTTTCGCCTCTTCGATCAGTGGGCATACAAATTCAAAACCAAGGAAGGCCCACAGGGCGAGGAGCGTGAGCGAGAGCGTGCTAAGTCCCACATCAGTGAATCCATCCAGTGAGGATACGATTTCATGCCCTTCTACCCCGTGGATTCCGGCAGCGCCAACAAGCAGGAGCCCTACCAACATGGTAAAGGCAAGGACATTTTGAAGGCGGGCAAAGACATCGATCCCCAGAATGTTAAGCACCGTTATCAAACCCAGTAAGACGAACCCGAATCCTGCGAATCCCAATCCTCCAAGCCCATTCGGGTAGAGTGTGTCGAGGATGTACTCAACGAGTAGAAGTTCTGCAGATAAGCCGAAGATAGCAGGGGCCAGATACCCCGCAATCGTCGCAATAATGGCTGGAAAATGACCGAGCGCCACTTCGGTGTATGAGCTGATACTGCCTGCTCTCGGCAGCATGAGGGCCAGTTCGGAATACGTAAAGATATAGGAGAGGGTGAGGCCGAACGCGATTAACAGGGCGATGATAAAGCCCGATCCGCCAAGACCGACGCCCTGAAGCACAGAGACCATCGTTGATTGAGCAACAACGACACCGACTGCGACGGCCAGTAGCGAAGGCAGTCCCAATACACGTTTGAGACCGTTCGCCAAACCTGGTGTCTTCTCAGAGGTGGGTTCAATACGCTCCATGGCAGAGGCTCTGTGCTAGCAGTGATCAAACAAGGCGGATTACATAGAACATAGAGCCGCTATCCTTATTCGAAATGAAACCGTCGGGACTGGTTACCCTATGCTCAAGTGGCTCGGTTGACTCGTGGACGGTCTTGACGGTCCGAAAGGGTGCAAAGTGAACCGCGACGCCATCCAATACTTCGCAAGCGGCTCCCGTCCACTGATTGACCGCGCTGATCACCATATATTCGTATCCAAGTTCTTGGTACCGCTCCGCCGTGGCGGCTACCAGTTCGAAGGTATCTTCCGTGGACAAGGTTTCAGACCGCGCGACCATGAAATGGTGTCCAACTCTTCCCTGGTCATGGGCCTCCCGAAATTCATGGAATTGGGCGCGCAACGCTGTCAATGCTTCCGCATCTTGCGCATCTAGCAAAGCAAAGATCGGCTCGAAGAAAGACAAAACAGCGGCCAGGAAGGGGTCGTTGTAACGAAACGAAGAAGTCGTATGAGCAGGTAGCATGGTCTTGTTGAACGCGCCGCCTATCACTTGTCCATCGCTATCCATGATGACGAGCGATTGCTCGATTATCTCTTCACTGGCCTGTATAGCGGACAAGGGACTGCTCGGATCGGTGAGAACCAACAATCGAATCATCCAATAGATAAGGTTTTCTTTGGTCCATGGACCAAACGAATCTGGACCATAAGGATCACTATGGTTGGTCTCCAGCAATTCTATTGATGACAGCCTGGGCAGATTGAGGTGGCGAGCCATGGGTTCGAACTCTGAAAACGACGTAGCGACCACACGCGCCATCTGCAGTATCTGTGTCGGTTCGAGCGCCGCTGCCCCTTTCGTTTTATGCCGGACGCTGCGATGGGATTGGGCAGAGGCATAATTGACAAGAGGCAAGACCTCTGGAAGTCTCCGCAAGCCGTGCTGGGCCACATCTTCAGCCTTCGCATAGCTGCACCGAGGCAAGGGTTGTGGCCTATCTAGGGTGACCCTCTTTTCGAATGTATTCGTCATAAGGATCCCCTTTTAGTCTACGGAGACTAACGGATCTGTTGTTCTGCTGCGGGCGCAAAACGAATCAGGTCCGGCGTAGCGTAGCGTAGCCGGACTCCGTCGAAAACGCGATCCGTCAGCCGGAACGACTTGTTAGTTCGTGTCGAGTCGTTCAATTCGTTCGAGGCAGGCGCGCGTCAGCTCAACCGGGGACAGCGATCGCGATCGCACGTCCCGGAGGTCGAGCCTTGCAGGGTCGCTGGGAAGCGCGGTGCCGGGGCGGGTCGAGCACCCCAGCTGGCCCAGGATCGCCGCGCCGGAGCCGGCGGCGATACCGGCGACGAAGCGCCGACGTGAAAGGTGCTGTGCCCTCATGCTCCTCCAGCCCGTATGGCGGCGATGTTGGGATGATTCAGCGAGGCCAGGAGCTTCGCTTCACGTTCAAACCGTGCCAGGCGGTCTGTGTTCTGGGCGATTCCTCGGGCAGGGTCTTGATGGCGACTTCACGGCCTAGCTTCGTGTCCTTGGCCTTCCACACCTCGCCCATACCGCCCTTGCCGATGGCTGAGAGGATCTCGTAGGAGCCGAGTTGGGTGCCGGGGTTCATTCGTCCTCTATCAGGTTAGTCCAGTTAACGATCACCTTGACGGGCAGTGCAACCGACTCCTCGGAGCGAACATGGAGGAGAAACCGCTGACCGTCAGCAGACGGCTCGTAGGGAGCGTTCCGTGCGTCGAAGATCGCCCCATGAACCGTCAAATCCAAGATCTCTTCGCTTGGCTCCAGTTCCAGGTTCGGTTCGAGGTTGGCAATCCGGCGCGTCATGAGCGAACCCTCCGAGACGAAATACAGTTCTCCACCGTCGCTCCGCCACTTCGGAAAGTCTCCCTCGGCAATGAAATGAGGATTATCGAACGACGGAAATCGTGCTGCCCAGACCTGATCCCTTCCTGATTCATCGGTCACCCAGAGCATCCAGTTTCCGTCGGGCGAAATGGCTCCTGAAGATTCATTGAACTCGGCCGTGTTCCGCCCGAAGCGTTCATGCACTTCGTCTTCGAAACGGAAGAATCCAATGTCCGTTCGACCGTCCCTGTCAGTGGCATCGTAGACGATGAGGTCGTCGTTCGGCCCCCAGTCTTGTGGCTTAACGATGAGGTCTTCTGTGGGCCAACCCAGTTCTATGCCGGTGGCGATATGCTCTGTGTGAAGGAACGGCGCGCGGCCACGAGCTGATGCGTAGGCTATCTGGCTACCGTCTCTGGACAGTACGGGGCCGAAAGAGTTGCTGTTAGTCGTGACGCTGATATCGCCGGTCTGATCCAGGGATGTCCTGAAAACGTCCGTTGACCCGTCCTCGCGGACCCGGGCAAAGGCGATCCCAGCGGATTCCAACAAGTCAAACCCGTGAAACCGGGCTTCAGCGCCCAACACTGGCCCCGGGGTGCCATCACGCCCCAACCAGCGAAGCGTGGCATCGTAACCTGTGGGATTCTCCCAGTACATCAGCACGTCCCGAGAAACCGAGAACGGTGCGGCTCCACCACCCATCACAGGGATTCCCTCAACAACTCGATGGCGATCCCCCAGCTCGCCAGGATTCTCTTCGTCGAACGCCATTGCGTACAGAGTGTTGTCTTCCATGAACAGGAGGTAGCCGGGTACGTATGCCATTGGTCCATACCGCCCCGGGAGCTCCAGAAGGACGGTCGTGTCTTCCCCATCAAGCGAGGCTAAATAGATCCTCCGCCTTGTTCTCTCTGTTGTAGCGGCTAAATAGACAAACCGAGTCCCATCTTCCAGAAAATACGCGCATCGCTGGCGGGGGGCTTCGTCCGGTGCCGTCCGGGTGGCCGGTTTTACGGGACCCCCCTCGACAGGTATCGCCATATAGGGATTCTCGAATCGACCAGGTTTGAACAAGATGTGCGTTGATCCCCACGTCGCACTCGTGCTGTCCACGAACCTGCCCGTGCTGATGTTCGTAATCGTTCCGAGCTCTCTGCCGGACGGGCCGACTCTCTTCAACGCGCCGTCGGTGTAGAAGCCAATCCAATCACTCTGAGGTGACCAGAACGGACTCCGCGCCCCTTCGGTGCCGGGTATCGGCTGGAAGGCGTCTTCTTCGATCGGACGCAACCACAGACGAGGTGTACCGTCAGCGTCCACTGCGGTCAAAACCATCTGCGCGCCATCCGGCGATGGCGCAAACGGTACGCTCCATCTCGACTGGAACACCGTGCCCTCCGGTGGAAACACCGAGAAGGCTACCCTCCGCAGGTCGGTGACGAGGGGTGACCACAGCAGGCCACCGGCAACTAACCCGGATTTCTCATAGTGAAAGCAGAAAGGCTGATTTTAGTCGATTTTTCGACTCTGGTTTGAGCCGAAGTCTCAGTTGAGGGCACTGTAGAGTGCGAGAGCTTGGTGACACCTATGTTGAAGGCGGAAAACCGGTTTTTCAGACACACCTCAGCCGCCTCAGTTGCAGATGGTTGGGATTTCCGGTTTGCCTCCGCTCAGCCGAGCTGTTGAAGCTGGGCCAAGGTTTGGGCGTAGAGTGTTTGGTAAGGATAACCCTCGCTCAGCGACAAGCTCACCCGTCGGACACTGACCCGAATCTGGCCTCCTATCTTCAACAGTTTGAGGCGAATCGTCTGGCATTGCGCCTTCGCCCACTGGGTCCCCTTCAAAGCGACACACCTGAGCGTGTGCAGCAGATTGTAAGCCACCGAGGAAAACCACAGGCGCAGCTGATTGCTCTTCATGCGGTGCGTCGAGGTCCGATCGGCAAACAGCTCTAGCTGCTGCTCCTTAATCCGATTCTCCGCTTCCCCTCGCGCGCAGTACAGCTCCTCGTACAGCTTTTGGGCGGGCCACCGCTTCGCTCCCAGCGAGGTGACGACAAAGCGGGGATTGGATCCCTTACCCGTGTACTCGGCCTTGCCCACCACTCGCCGCTCTTGACTCCAGCTTTTGCGCGTCTGGTAACGAAAGTCCTTGTAGACTCGGGCGCTGCTGCCGTTGGCTTGTTGCAGTGCCTGGGCCTGTTCCAACTCGGACTCCAGGGCCCCCTCTAAGCGCTGATTGCGGGCCAGACCGAAGACGTAATCCACTCGATGCTCCTCACACCATTTCATCAACGCCTCGCGGGCAAAGCTGCTGTCCGCCCGCAGAGTAATGCGGACCTTCGGCCACTTCGCCCGCAGTTGTCCCACCATCCGCTCCATCTCCTGGACCGCTCCTTCGGAGCCATCCAGGTTCGACACCCGCAGCTTGGCCCCCAGCACATACCCCTCGCAAAACACATACAGCGGCAGGTAGCAGTAACACCGGTAGTAGCCATGGTAGAAACGACCCTCCTGTTCTCCGTGCAGCGGATCATCCGTCGCATCCAGGTCCAAGACCAACTCCTTCGGTTTCCCGCCTCGCACCCGAATGAACTGCTCCACCAAAAACGCTTCGACCGCGGCTTCATCCACCGGCGTCTTGCGATATTTATCCTGCGTCACCGAGGACAACTCCAAACGATTGAGGGTGCTCTTGCCCGCACACGCCTTGCCTCGATCCGCTTCCGCTCGCCGATCCCTCCCCAAGGGATCTTCCTTGCCGACCAACACCGCCATCAGCGGATCTGCCCGGAGCTCCTCATGATCGTTGACATCCTCATAGCCTAGGGCCAGTCCGTAAATCCGCTGCCCCACCAGTTCCTCCACACTGAACTCGGTGAAGCGAGGATCGCGCCGGTCCCCAAAGCAGGCGGCCAAGCCGCTAATGAACCCATAGCGGCTCTCCACCTCCCGTAACAGCAACCCCCCGGAGTCTGAGGTGATCTGCCCCCCATTGAATTCTGCCTCGACTCGGCGCCCTTCTAGCTCTTGAAACTCCAGCTTGGAAGCGATACACTCTGTGGTCATAGTAGTCAGCTCCTTGTGATTATTAAGTATCTGATAACAAAGACTTTATATCACATAGAGCTGACTGCTTTTTCTTGTCTTTGAGAAATCCGGGTTAGAAGACATTACCAGAGTGGACCTCTGGTTTGCTGCAATATCAGGGTAGTTCATTCGACGCTTCCGCAGAGAACCTGAATGTCCGCTTCTAGCGGCGCAAGCGGTCGTTCGTTCGACGTTTCGGGAGAGAATTTGAATGACCGGTTATAGGCGAGGCTGTGTGAAAAGTCATTCATGATTTCGGATTTGAAATTTTGACTTCATAGGATCGCGTGTAAGCCACGATCTCCGTCGTAGGAAGGGTAAAGAGACCCCTAAATCAAAGAGGTTTTGGACTTTTCACACACCCTCAGGCGAAAGCGGCCGGTCAGGGGCGATCTACTCTGACACTGTTTGTACGGTCAGATCTGGGTCATTACACCTTATTGGACCCATAACAGACCAAGGCCCCGGTCCCTATGTCAGTCAGGTCTGTGTCGCGTACGTAGCCAGCATATACATCCCCGTGGGGGTGCAGTTGGCATCCATCACAGCGGTCAGCGTGCAGGAGAACAGCATGGACCGACGGATTCGTTACGCTGTCAAGCACAAACCCCATGCACACGTTTCCTGTATACATCACCGGAAATCATCACTCACTAATCAACGGTGCGGCCGATCTGCGAGCTGATCCGCGAGTGACTTGTACTCCGTAAAGCGTACGCTCGCTGTCGCCCTCACGGGGGTGCCATCCTCTAGGAAGAGGGTGTACCGCACGCTGACGGTATCGATGACACCTGTGAACTTAAGACCGCTTCCCCATTGCAGCAACAGTATGGGCGGATTCTTCTGCTCTCTCTCAACGGGGACAAGCTCGAGAAGGCGGAGTACCTCGGGCTGGACATCGACTCCAAGATCCGAAGTGTCAAGCAAGAGCTCCATCGAGAGAGAGAGGCTTTCTCCAGTCGTCCACTGCAGCTCGGGATTGTCGAGCCCGGCGTTGCTCTGTTCCTGCCAGGGTGCGGACTTCTCGATAACGTATTCTTTGGGGTTGAACATTACCTCGAAGGTATCGATAACCTCGAGATTCGAGTCCAACAGGCTAAACGTCAACGGGGCTGCCCCTACCTGTGCCCAAGCCGCGGCCGATGCGGCGGCCAGTCCAACCGCAACGAAGAGACTACTGACGGAATAAGTACGGAGTGTGCGACTTCTCATGATTTCTCCTCCCATACAGAACAAGTCTTCTCATGGAAACGGAAAGTATCATTGATTTTAGAGGACTTTCGGGAGCTTGAGAAGATAAGCCCGGGCTCAGGAGCTCCAGACGATGGCTCCCTTTCAGCTACTTAACGTGCCGTGGCCGTATATGTTAATCCGAAGGATAGATGGGGCTATTCTCCCCACCATACGGAGGTCCAGCTACTCCCCCGGCACCAGACGCTTGAGTCCTTCGAACCAGTTGAGGACGACCGGGAGTCAAGTCGGATCCGTTGGATGACCAGTCTTGCCGGCCCCCTAGGGACACCGAAGGCCGTTCGCCGAGTGGCTGAGTGAGTGGCCCCGAGCCGTTCGTCGAACTAGCACGACCATCCGGTCTCAGATCAGAGAAACTCGCCCCGGGGCCTCTTGTCCAGCACCTTGGCTGCATAGGCCAGGAAGTTTTCTCCGAGGACCTTCCGAATCTCCTGGTCGCTGAAACCCCGACAGACCAGGCCCACCGTCCAGAAGGCATAGTTGGTCCAGTCCATGGGATGGGGCGGATAGTGGGGAAGATAGCTCACATCGGTTCCAATCCCCACGTGGTCGATGCCTGCGACCTGGATGGCGTGCTCCAGGTGTTTGGCCCAGTCGGAGAAGCTGGGATGGGTTCGCTCGGACAGACGGCCGGGCCAGACGTAGATCCCCACGAGACCTCCTTTTGCCGACAGGACCCGCAGGTACTCATCATCCACGTTTCTGTGGTCGCGGTCGTCATAAACCGCTTCGCAGCCCGTGTGGCTGTTCAGGACCGCCTCAGTGGAAATCTCGATGGCATCCAGGGCCGTCCGCCTGGCCGCGTGGGCGAGATCCACCATGACCCCCAGTTCGTTCATCCGCCGTACGGCTGCGTGGCCCTCCAGGGTGAGCCCGGAATCCATGTGTGGCAGCTGATAGCAGTCCGAGCCCAGGGCATTGCGCTCCCCGTGGGTCAGGTGCGCCATCCGGACGCCCAGACCATAGAGCAGCTCCAGATGCTCCACCGATTGGCCCCGGACCCAGGCGTGGGTGACCCCCTGAACGTTGGAGAGGACGGCCAGTTTCTTCTCACGGCGGGCTCTTGTCAGATCCCCTGCTTTGGCGATGCGAACCACATCATCCAGCTGGCCATAGACCAGATTGGAGCTGGCCAGGTGCCTGAGCAGACGACTCCAAGCGTAGTGATGGGCGTTGTCCTCCACCGCCAGGTCGAGACCGGTGACACGGTAGAGAGCCCGGAAGTTGGCTTGCCACTCGGCATCGAAGGCCGATTCGAACGTCTTCAGACGCCTCCATCTCTCTCGGACCTGCTTCGACACCGCTCGTCTACTCAAGCCCTTCTCTTCCTGCTCCCGCCGGAATCGGGACAGTTCGGCCTCCAGACGCGTACCCCGGTGTCCCACCGCGGCAGAGGTATAGAGGGCTCCCATCAGATCGACCACATAGCTGTTGTAGTGGAGCTCGAGGCCTCTCTCCAATTGGGCCCGGGTGGGTGTGAGCTCGTCCAGGATGGTCTTGCGGCCGGCCTCTACCCGCTCCCTGATGTCCGGACGGAGCGGGACCCGAGACAGGTCCTCCAGAGTCTCGACGCCACCTCTCCCAGAAACGCCTGCCAGGCTGGCACCCAGCAGTGTTCCCCCCAGAAAACCTCGCCGGGAAACGCTGTTGTGATTCACGATTATGTTACCTGCTATGGCGGGCAGCGGAATTGCCAGCCTGAGTTGATGCGGTCGTTATGCAGAGCAGCTTCAAACACTGCCCCTACTCTTTGATTGCCCCGAGAAATGCAGGCTAAACACAACCCGAATACTCACGCCCTCGCAGGAGCCTGTAGTCTGGCTTCGGCAAAGAAGGATGGGTCCAGCGCGACTTTGCCGACATGTAGTGCACGGCGGCCCCTCGGCGAGCGTATTGGGTCTGGTTCGCGTTCGACTTATGAAGAGTCAGACTGTGGTGAAAGGAGCAGCTCCCCGCCTTCATCGTAATCGGGACCTCCTTGTGCTGATCAAAGGCACGCTCCGGGACCCGTTTGTCAACACGGTCGCCGATCTGCCAGGACTGGCTGTGGTCAAGCACGCCTAGATGCTGGCTGCCGGGAACAACCCACATACAACCGTTTTCCAGGGTCACGTCATCGAGCGCGGCCCAGCAGGTTACCAGCTCCATCGGCTCGATAAAGAAGTAGGCCGAGTCCTGATGGTACGGTTTCTCGACACCACCCGGTGGTTTCATGAAGGTCTGGCTTCCGAAAAGCTTTACGTCGGGTCCGATGAGCGACTCCACTAGATCTAGAATCCTTTCGTTCTCCGCGTGAGCCAGAAAGACCGGATCGCTCTCGGCGCATCCATTAATCTTTCTCACTGTCTTCGCATTCTGCTGTGCTGACCCGGGTTCCAACTCGATGTTCTCCGGCGGAAAGTGGACCCGGCGCTCTGCGATATCTATAGTGCGCTGGTGTAGTTGTTGAAGCTCCTGTTGGGTCAGGAGATCCTCTACTACCAGGTAACCCTCTTCCTCATACTGGGTCTTAAGTGCGCTCACCAACGTACTCATTTGCTTCACCTTCTGTCTTGTCTTCGACCAACTCCAAACTAGGATAACCTCAACCGAAGCTCGTCTCCACCTCGTTCGTCACTCTTGCTCCGATCCAAAGGCGTCCACCTAACCCGGATTTCTCAAGGATAAGAAAAAGCAGTCAGCTCAATGTGGTATAAAGTCTGTGTTAACAAAGACTTAACAAACACAAGGAGCTGACTACTATGACGACAGAGTGTATCGCTTCTAAGCTGGAGTTTCAAGGGCTGGAGGGTCGCCGAGTGGAGGCAGAATTCAACGGGGGACAGATCACTTCAGACGCCGGAGGGTTGCTGTTACGGGAGGTGGAGAGCCGCTATGGGTTCATTCGCGGCTTGGCCGCCTGCTTTGGGGACCGGCGCGATCCTCGCTTCACCGAGTTCAGTGTGGAGGAGCTGGTGGGGCAGCGGATTTATGGACTGGCCTTGGGCTATGAGGATCTCAACGATCATGAGGAGCTCCGGGCGGATCCGCTGATGGCGGTGCTAGTCGGCAAGGAAGACGATGCTTGGCCATCTTCGACGACGACCAACGCAGAGATCGTCCACAACCCCCATCTGCCCTGCGGGTGGCGACGGGACGGGCCGATGGCTTTGTCTCTCCTCCTCCACTATGGCAAGGCATGGCGTTCGTCGTCGTTTCGCGCCCTCGACACCGTCGCGCTCGCCACAAACGTGACCGTAATTATGAAATGCGGTACTACGAGTCCGCCTAGTTCCTGCCAAGGGCGAGAAATGCCGTTCCCAGAAGAATCAGACCGAGGCCTAAGAACTTATTCCGGGTAAACGGCTCCCGAAAGAAGATCCGCGACCAGAAGAGTGTCCAGACGTAGCCAAGCGATACCAGGGGGTAGAGAACTGTCAACTCACCTTGCCGAACCGCCAGGACGAAAAAATAGGACGACACAAGGAAGATTCCTACACCAACCATAAGCCGCCAATTCAGGAGCAGCGTGCTCAACTGGCGGTGCAGTCTAGCGGCCCCAGCCTTGAGAAAGATAGCTCCCACAGAACCAATAAGGGAAGCTAGCAGGACCAGAAGCATCGAGTAGAAAGGGGTTTTCACTCTTTGTCTTTCCTACCCAGAAAAGAAACCCCGAACACGATCACGGAAACGCCCAGGATTTTGAATAGGTTGATACTCTCGTGGAAGATCAGGACTGATAGCAGCAGGACCCACACGTAGGTCATCGAGATAATGGGATACAGAACCGATAGCTCGCCATCCCGAAGCGCGAGAACCAGCAAGCCGGTACTCACGGCATATAGGCTATATCCAGCGACAAGGGCAGGGTTCGAGAGCATCGCCAAGGGTGAGCCGCTGACCAACCCGTTGGCCCCCCACTTGATCAGGATCTGAGCCGCTGCGCCGAAGAGAGTACAACCGACGACGAGGGCAATGGATTGCCGACGGCTGAAGCGAAAAGAGGGTCTGGCTCCTTTCAGAATGCTGCTGCTCAACTGACTTTCCTGCCGAAATCCGCCCTAGTTTGATCTGCCTTCATCGCGGACCCAATGTCCCGTTAGATGCTTACGAAGGCCAGCTGGGCGGCTGGGCTGAAGGACTCAGCCAACCAGGCCTCTCGTTCGCAAACGCAAATCCTACCCTACCTCAAGCACTAGTGCGACACAGTCACCCGAGAAAACCGCTCCCGTACGACCTTTTCTCTACCATTCGGTCGGATCGATTCTGGTGTCCTTCTTTGCAACCCGGTATCAGAGCGAATAGAATCTAGCGCGTTTGATCCCCGTTGGAGGAAGATGATTTGAGCTCAGAAAACCGAACCGCCTTGGTTCACTATGAATACGATCCCGTTTTCCTTCATTCGCGAAGAGAAGCCATCATCATCGTGGGCGTTTGGGCTCTGGGTTTACTCTGGTCCGTCCCCTATTGCTACCTTCGAGGCTACAACCTGTCGCCCCAGGATATTCATACTATCTGGGGCATTCCCAGCTGGATTTTCTGGGGGATAGGAGTTCCCTGGCTGCTCGCCGATCTATTCACCGCCTGGTTCTGTTTCTCGTACATGGCGGCCGACGATCTAGGCGAGGAACCGGAGAAATCTGAAAGCGCGAAGAGGATCGAGAGATCGGGAGAAACTCGTTTGGAGTCTCCCCATGAGTGACGGGACCTCCGCCGTCTCCTACGCTCCCAACACCGCCCTGATCATCTTCCTTCTATACACGCTAGGCGTATTCGCACTCGCCTGGATGTCGAATCGTCTCCTCCAATCCAAGAGCTTCTTGAGCGAGTACTTCTTGGGAAGCCGAAGCCTCGGGGTCTGGGCCTTCGCTCTCACCTTTGCCGCTACCAGCGCGTCTGGCGGCAGTTTTACCGGGTTCCCCTCAAAAATCTACAGTCACGGTTGGATTCTGGGTCTTTGGATTGGCAGCTACATCGTCGTGCCCATCTGCGGGATGGGAATCCTGGGAAAACGGATCAATCAGGTAGCCCGCCGGACGGGGGCAATCACCGTTCCCGACGTGATCCGGGACCGCTTCAACAGCCCTAGTTTTGGGGTACTTGCCACCACCCTCATCGTTTTCTTCATGTCCATCAACCTGACGGCTCAGTTCAAGTCAGGAAGTCTGATTTTGAAGACCCTGATCAACGACGTGCCTCTGTTTCAAACTGTGGCCCAACAAGTTTCTGGGCTAAAGGAGGGGAGCAGTCTACTCGCTGGCGTCGACTCTGCCTATCTCCTGTGCTTACTGGTCTTTGCCGTGGCCGTGATCGTCTACACTACCTACGGCGGCTTCCACGCTGTGGTTTGGACAGACGTTATGCAGGGAGTCGTTATGGTGCTGGGAGTGTTGATCCTGCTTCCGCTGGCTCTAATCCAGGTGGGAGGCTTGGAGTCCGCCACCGATCAATTCAAGGAGATGACCCCGCCACGCATTGGCAGCGCACGCCTGGAGCTGGAGGGACCCTCGCAACAGGCAACGGTTATCCCAGCTGGAACCTGGATTCTCTTGCGCGACGGATCCGGCGATCGGATTCTGAGAACAGGCGGCGAGGCAGTGATCCCAGCAGGCCTGAGCCTGGTCGAGAATATCCAGGTGCTGGAGATCACGACTGACCGACAGAGCCAACAGCTTCAGCGCCGCATGCAAGCGAACGAAGTCCCCACTTTGTCGCCGAACATCACTGCCACAATCACCCAGATGGAAGACTACCGATACGGAGCCGACCAACCCGGAACATACCTTACGGGCCCTGGTCCCGACAGACACAGCGACCTGGGATTCTTGCCTCTCAGTCTCGCCATTTCCTTTTTCTTCATGTGGGCGATTTCTGGCTCAGGGCAACCCAGCAGCATGGTGCGCCTGATGGCGTTCAACAACTCTCTGACCCTGAGACGATCGATTTTTACAGTCAGCATCTACTATTCGCTCATCTATTTTCCGCTCGTGATCATCTTCTGTTGTTCGAGGCTTTTCTTGCCTGGGATGGATCTGGAGTCGGATCGAATCATGCCTGCGACCGCGGTGTTTCTCAGCGTAGGCGCAGGGATGCCCTGGCTGGCGGGTATTTTGGTAGCCGCTCCCTTCGCGGCGGTAATGTCGACTGTCGACAGCTTCCTTCTGGTCATATCTTCCGCCTTGGTTCGCGACGTTTATCAGCGCAACATCAACCCCAATGTAAGCGAGCATCGCATCAAATGGATGAGTTATGCCTGCACTACCTTCGTGGGTATGGCGGCCGTAGCCGGGGCCATCAGCCCTCCTCAGTTCCTGCAGGACATCATCGTCTACACCGGAAGCGGACTGGCCGCTTGCTTCCTGGCACCCATCGCCCTGGGTCTCTACTGGCCACGGGTCAATGCAGCAGGCGCGATTGCCGGAATGCTCGGCGGATTTCTGTCACACCTGCTTCTCTACCTCACCGGATACGCCGTTTACGGCAGATTTGCGTCTTACCGTTTGCTCGGCCTGGATCCCCTGATCTGGGGTCTATTCGCTTCATTTCTGTTAGTGGTGCTTGTCAGCAAGTTGACTCCGCCGCCGCCAGAGAACCTGGTGCGGCGGTATTTCTACCGGACAGTTTAGCGATGTATTTCTCTAGCACCCTTGCCTCGCCCGTGCCCGTGCCCGCAAATCGTCTCTCGTGCTTCCGGCCTGGAATGTTCGTGCTAAGGGTTTGCGCAGAAATAACTTGGCATTTTGGCATCTCATCTTCACACCATCTTCGGCCGCTCCTCGGTCGCGAAAGCCTCAACGTAGACCCTGCTACGCCTGCGGTTTCGCTCAATCGTTCGCGGCCAAATCTAGTGCAAATCTGAGCGCCAATTCTACCAAGTTATTTCTGCGCAAACCCTAAGCGAGAGATGAGGATGAGTGCGAGCAAGGGCGAGGGCAAGGGCAAAGCGAGGAAACCAAGATGTGGAAATACCTTGAGCTCCTACCCCTCGAAGATCCATCCCACATTCTGACGCTGGGAGAAGGAAACACCCCAGTCTGTGAACTGAAGCCGAATCTATACTTGAAGTTTGAGCAGCTGAACCCCACCGGCTCCTACAAGGACCGCTTTGCCAGCTGTGCGGTCTCCTGTATGCAGGAGCAGGGTAAGAGGGTATGCCTCGCAACCTCCTCCGGGAACACGGGCTCAGCCCTCGCCGCATATTGTGCCAGGGCGGGGATTCCATGCGATGTCTTCTTGATCGAAACGACGCCCACCGCCAAGACCGTACAGATGTTGGCCTACGGCCCAACGCTGAGGCGCGTTCGTGGCTTCGGCCTTTCAGCCGAAGTCACCGAACAGGTTATGAATCTTCTGCGCGAGCGTGCCGACAGGCAGGGCGCTGCTCTGCAGATCTCGGCCTTCACCTACAGTCCCGACGGCATGGGCGGAGTCAAAAGCATTGCCTACGAGCTGGCCGACACACTGGGGGAGATTGATGATGTCTTTGTCCCGGTGGGCGGTGGAGGCTTGCTGACGGCGATATTTAGAGGATTCTCGGATTTCTTGAAAGCAGGCAAGATCCGACGACTGCCCAGAATCCATGCGATTCAGCCTGAGGGCTGCGCTACCGTGACTGAGCCACTCCACCGAGGAGAATCGAAAGCTGTCGCAGTACAGTGTACCTCGATGATCTCGGGGCTCCAGGTGCCCAGCTTGATTGACGCTCAGGCCGCCCTCGAGGCCGTGCAAACCACCCAGGGTACAGGACAGACCTTGAGCGACTCCGCAATCTATACCGCTCAGAGAGATCTGGTGCAGCAGGGCATCTATTGCGAACCGGCCGGGGCGACGGCCTATGCTGGCTATGTCCAAGCCCTGGAACAGAGAATCTTGTCTCCCTCTCAGCGAAGCGTTTGCATCGTAACCGGACATGGATTCAAGGATCTCGAGTCGGTGGAACAAATTGGATCAAGCTCCCAGATAGAGGAGCTCGATCTGCAGGATCTGTTGTCTGGTGACAACCTGGACACGCCCCCGGCGAGCTCGCGTCCTGGATTCAGCCCCACTCGGTAGATAGGAAAAACACTATGTTCGGCTGGACAAGAAGGACGTGACGGTGCTGCCCCTGCGCAAAGAAGCCTTGGGCGCCAACTACCTACGGATTCGATCCACCGCAGAGGATACCGACGAAGCCGGACTCCTCATCGAATCAGTCGTGGTCGACGTTTCCAGATCTTGGTAGGAACCGACTCCCTCACCCCTCTGCTGCAATCCCCGATCACGCTGGTTTCGCGACGTAGCCGGCCGGGTCGTCTTCCTGGCCTGCTCTATTCGCTGGCGAACCCGTGGAAGGATGAAGATCTGGGAAAGATCCAAGGAAGAGAGTTCACAACATAGAATCTCTACTTTCTGGGAACTGGGGAGTATTCGATTCATGAGAAAAAGCTGCCTACCCTCAACCCTGCAGATCCCACCCCTGAATTCGCCATCGTCCCATACCAGTTCGATTCCCAGTTGTCTTACGATCTCTTCCAGCTGCTCCAGTAATTCCGCGTCCTTCATCCCCACAAGTCCAGCAGTCTAACTTATTCCCCTGGCGTTCCCCATCTCCGTTCGACGTGATCTGTTTAGCGCCTTCTTCCCACCCTTGCCTTTGCCCGTGCCCGTGCCTTTGCCCTGACTTCGGCTCTCCTTGATTGCATCAAGGCCCTTGGCCAAGCCAGGCCGATTGAGTCGACAGTGCGTTCTTTGATCTTGCTGTCAGCGACTACGAGGGTTTCAGGACAAAAAGACGCGAACGAACACGGGCACGGGCGAAGGCAAGGGCACGGGCAAGGGTAGGAAAAAGACGCTAAACAGATACGTTCGACGTGATGCATAGACTTGAATCGTCTCCTGAATCTGGACTGGGTCGTCATGCTATAGTCGTCCGAACAAGGCGTGGGAGAGACCTCAATCGATGAATGTGACATCTGGATCGAACCTGACAATTGCGCGTGACGTTATGGTCCAAATGCGGGACCAGGTGAAACTTGCTACTGACGTCTACACCCCTCAGAGCCAAGCATCATCGAAGGCACACCCGGTTTTGCTGGAGAGAACGCCTTATGACAAACAAGGTCCAGAGCGTAGCGAGCGAGCGTCCTTCTTCGCGCGTCATGGCTACACTGTGGTGCTTCAGGACTGCCGCGGATGCTACGGATCGGAGGGAGAGTTGTACTTTCTCGCCAACGAACCCGAGGATGGTTACGATACCGTCGAGTGGATCGCAAGCCAGGATTGGTGTAACGGCAGTGTGGGTACTCTTGGGACTTCCTACATGTCCTGGACCCAGAGCGCCTTGGCTTCTCAGAACCCTCCCCACCTGTGCTGCATGATTCCCAACATGGGCGGCTGGAATGCTCATACCAGCTCGGTGCGACAGGGAGGTGCTTTCGAACTTCGTTTCATGGCCTGGGCCTTCTGGCACTCTGCCCAGAACGGAAGTGTGTCTCTCAAGCATCAACCCTGGGTCCAAGCAGCCCTCAATACGGGGCCCTCGTTCCGGGAGTGGCTGCAGCGCTTGCCACTGAAGGAAGGCCAAACCCAGTTGTCATTGACACCCAATTACGAAGACTGGGTTTTCAACATCTACAGGCGCGGGACTTACGACGATTTCTGGAAGCAGCCGGGTTTTGCCATCGAGGAATTCCTGGATCAGCACTCAGACGTTCCCACCCTTCTGGTGGGCGGTTGGTACGATTCCTATACCCGTGCCACGCTCGACGCCTACGGTGCTCTCAGCCGTTCCAAGAAGGGTCCAATCAAGGTGATCATAGGTCCCTGGACACACGGCACCTACACGACCGAAGAACGGACGTCCGGTGACATCGATCTTGGAGACGCCGCCGCTCTGGACAGCTTCGATAGACTGCACCTCCGCTGGTTCGACAAGTGGCTGAAGAACAAGAGTACCGGTATCGATCAGGAAGCTCCCGTCCAGATCTTCGTCATGGGAGGCGGCTCGGGCAGAAGGACTCCCACCGGGCAACTCGACCACGGCGGAAACTGGCGGCAAGAAACAGAGTGGCCTCTGGCACGAACGAGCTTCACCAGATTCTATCTTCACGGTAATGGTCTCCTGCGGACAGAGCTCCCTGATGAAGACGATGGACATACGACCTACCGCTTCGATCCGGACAACCCGGTGCCTACGATCGGCGGCAATTTCTCCTCGTTGAGCTATCTCAGTCCCCTGCCCCGAGAGGCCTCGCCCCACCAGCCTGCTGGATCCGAACGGCGCCAGGAGATCACCCCCAGCGGAGGTTACGACCAGTGTGAGTCCGATCAGTTCTTCGGCTGTAAGCTCCCCTTCCTCCCCCTGGGCTCGCGCAGGGATGTTCTTGTATTCCAGACCCTACCCCTGGAAAAGGATATAGAGATCACGGGCCCGATCGAGGTCAAGCTCTGGATCGCCTCCTCGGCTACAGATACAGACTTCACTGCCAAGCTGATCGACTGTTACCCCCCCAGTTCCGACTATCCCAGGGGCTACGCTCTGAACCTGACCGACAGCATCCTCAGGGCGCGTTATGCCAGTTCCAGGGAAAAGGAGGTTTTTCTGGAGCCGGACAAGATCTATCCTGTCACGGTGGTTCTCTACCCAACCAGTAACCTGTTCAAACAGGGACACGCCATCCGGCTCGATGTCTCGTCCAGCAACTTTCCCAGGTTCGATGTGAATCCGAATACCGGAGAACCCCTGGGTCGAAGCAGGCGTAAGGCTGTGGCCGACAACACGATCTACCACAGTCAACACTGCCCTTCCCACATCGTCTTGCCGATCATTCCGAGAAGTTCGTGACACGCTGGCTGAGTACTAAAACGCTATTCCCTGAAGGACGCAGTTTGACCTGTCCGGCCAAGTCGTTGTATTCATCCCACTGGGCGGCCGGAGAACACCTATGACGCTGGTGGATTGGCTGATTGTCCTGGTCGTCAACCTCGGAATCGTCCTCTACGGCCTGATCACCTTCAAAGGCATCAGGCAGAGTTTCGACTGGTACTTGGCAGCAAAATCGCTCCCCTGGTGGGCTGTCGGCCTGTCGGCTTTTTCGACCGCCGTCGACAGCGGTGACTACGTTGCCATTGCAGGCGGTGCCTACCGCTTCGGTCTCTCCCAAATCTCTCAATGGTGGCTTGGAATTGCCATCGGCTGGTTTGTCCTCAGCAGCTTCGTCATCGTTCCCATGTATCGATCTGGCGTCTATACCAATGCCGAATGGCTAGAGTTCCGGTTCGGTCCGGCGACGCGGATCATGGCGGTCCTAATCAACCTGCAGTCTCGCACCAACGTTGTGGGAAACATCTTCTTTTCACTTTATCTGGTGCTCAACATCATTGGAGGGCTGAGCCCTTCCTGGAGCTGGAGCATTGTCGTAGCCATTGCAGCGACCGCGGTTCTCTACGTCGTCACGGGCGGCTTGGAGTCAGACGTCATAACCAATGCCCTTCAGGCCATGGCCATGATCGTGGCCTCTGTAGTCCTTTGGGGAATCGTCTGGTTTCGCGTAGGTGGCTGGCAGGGGCTGGAGCAGAAGTTGTCTGCAGTAGATTCGCGTCTTCCTGAAGTCCTCCTCCACGTGGGCGGGTATTCACCGCCGGAAGCATCACCCTGGCTGGTGGTGTTCGGATTGATCGTGGGGCTCACGACCTACGCCGTTATCAACCAGTACGAAGCCATTCGGTTCCTAGGTGCCCGATCGGAGTGGGATTTCAAGATGGGAGCACTACTCGCAAGCGGGATCACGGCGTTTTGCCTGTGGTTCAACGTGAGCCTTGGACCTTTGGCTCGGGCTGACTTCCCCAACCTGGAAATCATCGACTCGGCCTACCCTCTGCTGGCCAAGAAATACCTCCCGGCGGGATTGATCGGACTGGTCCTGGCGGGACTGGTGGCAGCAGGCTACTCCACCTTCGCCTCGATCGGAATGGGTATCTCAAGCCTCTTCGTGAGGGATGTCTATGCTCGGTTCCTGGTCAGACGAGCGACTGATGCCCACTACACTCGGGTAGGAAAGCTTTCCGTCCCAGTGATTCTAGCCCTCGGTTTCGTGTATGTCCCCTTTCTCCAAGAAGGGATGCTTGCCTTCTATTTACGACTCGCGGGCGCCATCGCAGTGCCGCTCATGACGGTCATGCTGCTGGGTATCTTCACCCGTGTTCACCGTGCAACAGGGGCCATCGGTTTGTTCACGGGACTCGCTTACGGGATATCGTCGATTCTAGGGGATCGACTTCACTGGCCTCTCCCTCCCTGGTATACGAATATGTGGTGGGCCTACCTATGGAATATCATTCTTCCTGCAAGCGTTATGCTGATCGCTTCCAAAGTGATCACTCTGAGGAGAGGACCTGCCACCGCGGAAGAGATCGAAGGCCTAATCTACACTCGCGAGAGACCCAAAGTGGAGGTCCGCGAGCTGATGGGCAAGCGCCTCTCAATCCTCAAGGATACCTGGCTGCAGAAGACCCTTCTCAAGACGCCTGAGAAGCCCGAGTTCCCTTTTCCTGCGGAGCAGATCAGTTGGTTCCGACGTCCGGGCTTGTGGATGCTTGTCTATCTCGTGGTCGTCTGCTATCTGCTCTTTGTAGTTCTGTGGTAGCCAATGTCTAACAGCAAAGAAACTTCCCGGGAAAAGAAATTCGAGCACCGCTACAGCGCGGGACTGCTAACGGCGGTAGCTCTCTTGCTGCTGGCCTCCATCTACTACACTCTCGTCCTCTGGCCTCTCAAGGTTCTCATCGCGTTGACCCTGGGACTGGCTAGTGCGCTGCTCATTCGCCGATCTAATCGCGTCTGAAGTCGACCTCTGCAATCTGTCGTTTTTGACCGCGATCGTCTACACTGTCGCCTGTCTCAATGATTGAACTGCTCGGCATCGCAGGCGGCTCTCGGTTACTGTCTGACTCCAAGTAGTGTCTCGACGGTGATCCCCGGGGCCATGACAGTGGAAGAAATGAAGGACAATCTAGTACGCTGTAACACAGAATTATTTCGTGTTTGCAGATGGGGCTTGCGAGGCGAGATCAAGGCAGGAGGAGGAAGACGATGCTTGGCCATCTTCGACGACGACGAACGCAGAGATCGTCCGCAACCCCCATCTGCAAACACGAAATAATTCTGTGTTACAGCGTACTAGGTGCCTCGAGCCTCGATTTCCAACCTGGATGGATCGATCAGATCGAGCGGATCCAGGAAGAGCGGCTCGGAGAAGAGCTTTAGAGCAAGCGGCGGCAGTACCCATGCCCGCTCACCCCTATGGATCCGGAGAGAGAAGATGGCCGCAGTAGTCTATCTCAAGGACAAACTGATGCCCGCGTCCGAGGCTTCCCTGGCGATCTACGATGCTGGAATTGTGCTGGGCGCGACCATCACCGAGATGACGCGCACGTTCAAGCATCACCCCTTCCGGTTGGACGACCATCTCGAACGCCTCTACCGCTCTTGTCGTTATGCCGGGATATCTCCTCCGCTGGACTCGAGTCGGATGAAGGAAGTGTCCCTGGAGGTCGTGGAGCGAAACGCATCGCTCCTTCCTGAGGAACAGGAATTGAGCCTGGTCCATTTCCTCACACCGGGTGAAATTCCGAGTTATGCCGGCCTGGGACCCTCGAACGCGCCAACCAGCCCTACGCTTTGCATTCACACTTTTCCCCTACACTTTCGAAGGTTCACTTCCCTCTTCACCGAGGGCGCCCACGTGGTGACTCCCTCCATTCGCCACCTCCCAGCTCAGTGTGTAGACCCCAAAATCAAACATCGAAGCCGAATGTATCAGTGGCTGGGGGACCAGCAAACACATCAGGTCGATCCCCAGGCAATCAGCTTGTTTCTCGATCTCGACGGCAATGTGGCCGAGACCAGCGGGGCAAACTTCGCGATCGTTTGCGACTCCACCTTGATCGCGCCCACTTTTCGAAACAGTCTCCCCGGAGTCAGCCTGCTAACGGTAAAGGAGCTGTGCGCGGAGTGGGAGATTGGCTTCGAGCAGAAGGACTTCCAGGTCTACGATGTCGTCAACGCCGATGAAGCTCTTCTCCTTACGACGCCCTACTGCCTGGCCCCAGTGACTCGGATCAATAGTTCACCTATCGGGACTGGTGAGGTACAGGGCCCGATCTTTAGAAGGCTCATCGAGGCCTGGAGTAATCGGGTAAATCTGGACATCGTCGAGCAGATTCTGGGTGGGGAATTACCCTGAACTTGAATAGTGAGCGGTGGTTAAGTGAGCAGTAAGCAGTACCGGAAACAGCTGCAGCCAACAGTCCCTGAATGGGTGGACTGCCATTATTACGAACCCAAATCTGGCAGAGCCGCCAACGACTTGACTTGTCAACAATAGAAGCCCAAGTTCCGACGATAGAGCTGGACAACAGCAGAATCCCCCTATCCTCGAACCAAAGTTTCTTTATCGAATGATCCAGCGCGTCTGGGGGGTTTACTCACCTGAAACTCGAGGAACCTAATGAAAGCTGAATCTTTCCAACGTGTTTCGGTTCTGGGACTCGGAACCATGGGCCATGGAATCGCACAATGCTTCGCCGCTGGAGGCTGCCAAGTACGGTGCTATGACAAGCTACCCGCGGCTCGAAACAGTCTCATTCAGAGAATCCGGGCTAATCTGGAGCAGATGGTCGAGGCTGGAATCCACGACGAAGAATCAGTTCAGGAAATCGAGAGTCGGGTTCTGCTTTGTGAGAGTGAAGAGGAAGCACTCGAGGAGACCCAGTTTGTCACCGAGGCAGTCGTCGAAGATCTAGGAGTCAAGCAAGACCTCTTCTCCAGAATCGAGGCCTTTGTCCCCTCCGACTGCATCCTCGCCAGCAACACCTCGAGCTTCCCCATGACCCAAATCTCGGAGCGGATGCGCCTACCCGATCGGGCCGTCGTCACCCACTGGTTCAACCCTCCCCACATTGTGCCACTGGTCGAGGTGGTGCCCGGAGAAAACACAGCCCAAGAGACAGCACAGACGGCCGTCGAGCTGGCTGAGCGCATCGGAAAACTACCCATTCTTCTTAACCGGGAGCTTCCAGGCTTCCTGGTGAACCGGATCCAGATCGCAATCCTCCGGGAGGTCTGCGATCTTCTGGACAAGGGCGTCGCGAGTGCGGAAGACATTGACCGGGCCATTCGAGGAAGCGTGGGCCTTAGATTAGCCGCGATGGGTCCTCTCGAAGTCGCCGACTTTGCCGGCCTCGACGTGGGTGC
Source organism: Acidobacteriota bacterium (assembly GCA_965218775.1). Lineage (GTDB taxonomy): Bacteria > Acidobacteriota > UBA6911 > RPQK01 > JAJDTT01 > CAUZIZ01. The sequence goes on from CBDCLS010000005.1 coordinate 687,808, forward strand.
CAGCGTCTTCCAGAATCTGGCTCCCCACATCTGTTCAAATACAGAGCTCCCCGCATCGGTCCGAACCTTGGTCGAAGCCGGTCATTTTGGGGCGAAATCGGGAAAGGGCTTCTATGATTACACTCCCGATTCCGTCGCGGCCAGACGCCGGGAACGAGATCGGCATTTCCTGGAGATCGCGAAGATATTCTACGGTAGCTAATTACACTGGAAGGTAAAGTTCCCGCCCTTACCTTCTACCCACGAGATTGATGATGTAGCCGATTACAAACAAGACGAAAGCCACCAAACTGATCGGAGGCAAGCCGCCATGCCAACCGGATGGGTTGAGCCAACCCTCATACCCCATAAAGATCAAATGCACAGCGCCTAGGATCATCGCCGCAAGCAGGAATCTTCGTGAGGTGATGAATTGGATAAAACCCTTGTCCTCCCGCAGATGGGTTTGAAAACTCAAGTTGTAACCCCAGAGAACCACGAATGCCGAAACGCCCCCGAGCATGCTCAGGCCTGCCAGGAGCGTCAAGGTTCCATTTTCTTCGAAGAACTTTCCATACACCGTAGGCTTGAAGAGCATGAAGCTCATCAGGGTATGAACGAGCACCAGCAGAAATCCAGTCATGCCCAGAGCTTTGCGGGCACTTAGCCAACCCTCCGGAACATTTACGGCCATATTTTTTAGCGGCCCCAAGCCAAAATTGAAGGTCAACAGGATGAATGCGCCCAGGGCCAATCCCTTGTTCAAAACAAAAAAGGGTAGATCTTTCCAGGGGACCTGGCCAAAGATGTGGTAGCGGAGCACCGCATACCCTAAGGCAAACAACAACGTAACGGCAATGATCAAGCCTGCCGGATTCTGCTGGTTGGCTGATTGTTCGTTCATCATATCCCTCGGTACAATCTGCGCCGACCCTTTCGTCCGGGTTGGAATCGCCCCAGAAGTTGGGGGTAGCGAAAGACTGCAGTGGCACGTTCATCCGAAAGAGGCCAATCCGGGCTCTCAACGGAAGCCGAAAACGATTATTCAACAAAATGGAGACTGTCGCCAGACAGAGGAGAACTGCAAGTCCACTATTGCGGATTCCCGCCCAAACCAATTCGATTAGAATAGGACCAATGAAGGGCCGAGTTGTGCTTATCCTGGGCTGTTTGTCGCTTCGGCTTTGTCCCCAAATCCTCGCGTTCGAATCCGACCTCAGGGCCAGTGTCAGATCGGCCACTGAAAGGCTTCGCAAACAAGCAGGCATCATTACAACAAGCCAGGATGACGCCAACTCCGGGCAGAATTCTGAGAAGATGATTTCTGCGTATGTGGTCTTACGTGGGGATCCCGCTGTTCGGACAGTCCTCAAAGCCCGTGCGCCATCGTTCCGGCGTTCAACTGCGAGCGTGAAACAGAGAATCTCGCAGATTCGGGCGCAACAGGAGTCTGTCCTGACGCGGCTTCGCTTCCTGGGCGCTCGACACAGTTTCAGCTATCAAAAACTGGCCAACGCGGTTCAAGTAAGACTGCCAATTTCGAGTCTACCGGACATCCAGTCAATGCCGGAGGTCCTACGGATTGATCCCGTGACTCTGCATGAGATAACTCATGATTCCAGCGTGCCCTTCACGGGAGCTCCCGTAGTTTGGGGCAGCGGCGGCTTCTCTCAGGATGGCAGCGGCATCACGATCGGCGTTATTGACACTGGCCTTGACTACACACACGCTAACCTGGGAGGCTCTGGTCTGGTCCCAGACTTTGAAGCAAACGACCCTGATGTCATCGAACCGGGCACGTTTCCCAACACCAAAGTCGTTGGCGGACGCGATTTCGTCGGCAATTCCTATGACGCGTCGTCCGAGGATCCGGGAATCAACACGCCGATTCCCGACTCAGACCCTTTGGATTGCAACGGACATGGAACTCACGTCGCCGGATCGGCTGCAGGTCGCGGTGTCACCCTCGGAGGAGATGGCTTTGAAGGTCCCTACACAGAGGGACTGGACTTCGCTCAATTCGCAATTGGACCCGGCGTGGCTCCGGGGGCAGAACTCTATGCCTTGAAGGTCTTCGGCTGCCGGGGCGCAAGCCTGCTGGTCATGGCTGCTTTGGAGTATGCCGCCGACCCGAACGACGATGGGGACTTCAGCGATCGTCTGGATGTCGTCAATTTGTCGGTAGGCGTCGCCTTTGCGAACGGCATCGATTCCTCGGAGACCGAGGTGGGGATCATCGAAAACTTGGCCGAGCTGGGAACGTCGGTAGTCGCCAGTGCCGGCAACAACGGAAATACCTTCTACGCCGTTGCCGCACCCGGCACGGCTCCGAGTGCCATCTCGGTCGCCGGTTTGGATGATCGAGGCGTTGTCCTTGAGGGCATCAGGGTAACTAGCCCAGCTGCCATCGAGGGTTTTTACGAGGCCAAGGAGGGCCAACTGACTAAGCCCTTGTCAGAAACCGGACCCATTTCGGGCAGCTTGTCCCTTACGGACCCCGACACCGCCTGTTCGGCTTTGAACAACGCCTCTGCCGTCAGCGGAAGGATCGCGTTACTCAAACGAGGCGACTGCACCTTTCGAACCAAGATCCTGAATGCGCAACAAGCCGGAGCCCTGGCGGTCATCGTCAGGAACAACGTTGAAGCCCCTTTGATTCCGATGTCGGGGAACTCCGCCGACATCACAATTCCTGGAGTCCTGATCTCTCTTGCCGCCGGTGACCTTTTAGAGTCCTCAGTCCTGGCAGGCGGTGTAGACGTGCAGCTGGAAGACGGCATCACGTCGTCCCAGCCCGTTCTGGCTGACCTGATCAGGGACTTTAGCTCGAGAGGTCCCAGCGCCAGTGGCAACGTCTTGAAGCCTGAGCTTTCGGCCCCGGGCTTCGATGTTCTATCTTCCCTGGTGGGAACAGGGACGGGCGGTAAAGCCCGAAAAGGCACCTCCATGTCCAGCCCCCACGTCGCCGGAATGGCAGCTCTTTTAAGGCAACTCCACCCGAACTGGACAGCCCAGCAGATCAAGGCAGCACTGATGAATACGGCCGGCACATTGTTTGATGCTGGTGGAAGTGCCTATCCTGAATCGCTTGCGGGTGCCGGTCGAGCTCGAGTCGATCGTGCCGCCCAAACCAACGTGACCATTGCCTCGGAGGATAGCCAAGGGGAGGTTTCGTTGTCCCTAGGCAGTCTCAGGCTAGGCCACGTCTACTCGAAAGACCACACCCTCATTCTGACGAATGATGGCGCCCAAGCAAAGACTTTCAGTATTGAGGTTGAAGAGACTGTGGGTGAAGCAGGCGCCTCCCTGACACCCCTCCAAGATACGGTCATCGTCCCCCCCAACGCTGCCGCCACGGCCATGTTCCGCTTCCAGGCAGACCCACGGCAGTTTGACCGGACCACTGATCCCACCACGCCGTTGACGCAGCTAGGCGAGCCCCGCCACACGCTGTTCGAAGTAAGTGGCAAGATCCGTTTCGACGATGGCGTGCTTCCCTTGAGTCTTCCCTACTATGGAGTCGTCGACGCCGCCTCAGCTTTGTATGCTGATGCCACCCATCTGGCCCTCCCGCCAGGTCCCTTGAATAGCCTTCCAAACTCTAGCCTGGTCGGGGGAATCTCCGTCTCCATTCCAGTCGGCGGTGAGTCCGCCCATCCCCAACCCCTGGTTAGCGTCTTCGAGGTTGGCCTGGAAAGCCCCGCCAATGACTCGAGCGACTTCCTGGAGGCCGCTGCTGATATCCTTTGGGTGGGTGTCACCACCGACCTCCACGCCGTTCAGGCTTTCTCTGAGGCCCATCTCTACTTCGGTTTGGCTACCCGGGGAGAGTGGACGACCCTCAATAGCTTGGATGTCGAAATCCTGATCGACACCGATCAGGATGGCACCGATGACTATCAACTCGTCGCCTCGAATTCCGGAACAGCGGGAGGGAGCAACAGCACAGACACCTTCATCACGACCGTGACCAACCTGGAGACGAGGCAGCGCGCGCGCGACTCTCTGATAAACATCGTTCCTCCGGATCTGGCTGATACTGCCCTTTTCAATAACAACGTCATGATCCTTCCCGTGTCCTACAGCAGTCTGGAACTGAGCGCCGAGTCTGCAAGCTTCGACTACAAAGCACGGACGACGGTCCGGGACAGCCTCAACGATGAGATCAGCGGGGGCAGCTTTGACACAGCCAACCCCATCATTGACATGGCCACCACGGGCCTGTCAGGCTTCCCCCTGCATCTCGACGGAGGTCCGATTCAAGTGAACGTTGACCTGGCCGCTCTAGCGGCGGCCTCAGCTTCCAGCACCCTCCCGCGACTCCTTCTGCTTCACCACCACAACGCGGATTCTGAGAGAGCCGAAGTTGTGTCCCTTCACCTTCCGGCCGATCTGGAGATCGCCAGCTTCAGAGGAAATCTTCAACTGGTCCAGATCGGCAGCGATTTCTCAAGTCCGCTGCAGGTCAAGGTCACTGAGGGTAATGGGCAGGGCGTGGGCGGCGTTGGGGTCACTTTCTCTGCCCCTATCTCTGGTGCCAGTGGTACCTTCGCAGACGGATCCGTGTTCTTCGGTACAATCACCTCGGGAGATGGAATAGCTACTTCCTCCCAATTCACTGCCAACCTGCTTCCGGGGAACTTCCAGGTTATGGCGGCCGGCGCGGGGGTCCCGGGTCAGATAGAGTTCGATCTGACCAATGATCCAGCGCTTCTATTGTTCTGCCCAGGAGACATCAACGGGGATCAAACCAGAGACATCCTCGATCTGATCCTTATTCTGCGAGACATCTCAGGGAAGGCTCCCCTGACAGGACAATCTCTGTTTGTAGCCAACCTGGACGGCGACGGCAAAGTCGACGTTCTGGATGCAGTGCTCCTGCTGCAACATATATTCGGGACGGCACCTTTGGCAAAGTGTCCGACGGGACCGTAGCAAACCATCCCACGGCTATCGGGGACCCGATGTATGTGTTTAGCCCAAGTTTAGCCCCTTGCCTTTGCCCGTGCCCTTGCCCGGGGGTTGGTCAGGGGGCTGGATGCGACCAAAAAATGAAGTCGGGCGCGGGCAAAGGCAAGGGAGGACGCTAAACACCTGCGACCTGATCGCTATAGTAAGAAAGGTAGACATGTCGAAAAATCAAATGAGCCCTCTGAGTCTTGGGATACCACGATCCATCCTGATCGCTTGCGCTGTTTGCATCATCGTCCTGGCGTTCGCGCTGACTTCATCGAGTCATCATGCAGAAGCGATAGAGATTGGAAAACACAACACCCACCTGCTGCCCAAAGGCAAAGAGGCGGACGGGATTATCGGCGACTTTCTACTGCGCAACCAGAGGATCCACGCCGTGATCAGCGGGGGCTTGCCCAATCGGCGGGCAAACATGATGCACGATCGGGATTCTTCGATTCCCGGCACCGTCTTCGATCTGGATCTAGTCGGAGCCGACAACGACCAGATCACTTCTTTCCGTCCCGGGCATCAGCGCGGCCAGGTCAGCTACGTCAAAATCCTCTCCGCTAGCGGAAACGCCGCTGCCATCGAAGCGGTGACGACGGCGGCTAAGGGTGACGGACTCTACACCCGACACGTGTACACCTTGGAATCGGGATGGCAGCACCTGGAGATCCTTTCGAGCTTTCGCAACGAATCGAGTCAGACCATCGAAATCGATCCGCTGCCAGTGTGGAAAGCACCCGCAGGCTACGAGAAACTGAACCAGTTTTCGGAGGTTTGGAAGGCAGGCGATATTCGGATTGGAGATAGCATAGACCCCTTCGACAAGCGCTCCTATGCCTGGGTACCTCTTTCCAGGCAGGGAGTCTCACCACTAGGAGACAAGTTTCAGCTGCAGCCTGGCCAGGAGAGGAGCTATGTCCTTGCCTTGGCGGTGGCTGACTCGCCCCTGGAGGCATTCGGCCTCGCCTCCAGTCTCCGCGGACCCAGCGGACGCGTCAAAGGTAGCGTGATTGACAGTGCCGGAAAACCTGCCCTGCACGCTTCCTTGCTGATTTCCATCAACGGTGTCCAGCTTCCCGCATACCCCGGCCCCGGCGGAGACGTGAACTTCCTCCTTCCCCCTGGAACGTACGAGGGAATCCTCGTCGACCTGGGAAGACCGGAGCAGCAGTTCTCGTTGGTCGTGGCCAAAGACCAGACCGCCACGCTCGAGCTCTCTCCGCCTCCAGCTTCTGCCGTGTCCTTCCAGATTCGGGACAGTGGCGGCCAACCATCACCTGCCAAAGTCCAGTTCCTTGGTATCAAGGGCACCGATACGCCCGACTTCGGGACGGACTACCGAGCCCACGGTTGCGACCATCAATATCAGACCCACGACGGTGTCTTCACGCAACAGGTCCCCCCAGGGGATTACCTGGTGAGAATCACGAGAGGTCCCGAATACGATCTCGTCGACAGAGAAGTCCGGGTAGAACCAGAGAAAGAGCTCAGCATCGACACTACCTTGGCGCGCACGGTGGATACGACCGGCTGGATCAGCACCGATTATCACTCACACTCCACTCCCAGTGGTGACAACCATTGCAATACCCATGATCGCCTTATCAATTTTGCCGCCGAACAGGTGGAGTTCATTCCGACGACCGAGCACAACCGCATCTACGACTGGACTCCGTATATCAAACGACTCGGTTTGTCTCGCGAGCTGTCCACCTTAGTTGGTATCGAGCTGACGGGAAGAGGCCAACATTTCAATTCATTCCCTCTGGAGTACACCCCTCTAACCCAGGACGGCGGTGCTCCGGAGTGGCAGTTTGACCCCCGCCTGAATGCGATCGTCCTGAGAAATCTCTTCGACGCGGGCCCGGATCGATGGGTTCAGGCCAATCACCCGCGCGTTGGAGAGGTCTTCAATGACAGAGACGCTGATGGCGTCGGCGACGGAGGTTTCGTCGGTTTCGAGTCGCTGATCGACGCTGCAGAGGTCTGGAGCGCGCAGATCTTGAACCCTGATCCGACCTACTTTCTGGTACGAAATGGAGAGAAGGTTGAAATAGAGAATCGCACCCTTGGGTGGCTGCAGCTGCTCAACCAGGGACGGCATGTCTGGTGCGTTGCCGTCAGTGATGCCCACCGAGTCTTCGGCGGTAGTGGCGTAGGGGGATGGCGCACCTACGTCCCCAGTTCTACGGATAAGCCTGGCGACATCGATCCGAGCGAGGTGATTCGAAACTCCAAGGCCGGGCAGATGATGATCACAAACGGGCCCTTTCTTGAAGTAGCAACGGATCAAGGACTGCCGATCGGTTCCAGACTAATCTCCGCTGGTGGCGTAACACTTCGTGTTCGGGTCCAGACTCCCAATTGGTTCGACATCGACCGGGTTCAAGTTCTTGTCAACAGCCGTCCACTCCCGGAGTACAACTACACGCGTTCCTCGCATGAACAGTTGTTTCGGAGCGGTGTCGTCAAGTTTGAGCAGCAGGTCCGCGTCGATTTGCCCCGGGACGCCCATCTCATCGTGGTCGCCACCGGTGAGTCCAGCACCTTGGAAAAAGGATGGGGCCGCAGCCCAGAATCCCAAATGCAGCCGGTTGCGTTTACCAATCCGATCTATGTGGACGTAGACGGAAACGGCTTCCAGCCCAACGACGACACCTTGGGCCATCCCCTGCTAGTGGCGATGCAGTCCAACTGATGCGCAGCCCGCGGAGACTGCCGGCGCCCGTGCCTTTGCCCTTGCGTTTGTCCCGGCCTGAACTCATTTCTTGGTTGCATCAAGGCTCTTGACATTCCAGGCGCGGAGAACACGGGACAGTAGGCGGAACGGGCAAAGGCAAGGGCGAAGGCACGGGTAAGAGTAACTACTCGCTGGACTGGTGAATCTGGCTCATCAGAGAATCGATCTCTGGCGGCGGAGGTGCTGTACAGAGGGACACGATGACGATGGTCAGCAGCGCCGCGGGTGCGCCGATCAGGGCCGAGGAAGTGGCCGGAATCCACGCTGCCAGGAATGTTTCTCCCCAGAATAGCGCCCCAATCGAGATAAGAGCCCCCACCAACATCCCGGCAATACCTCCCTCTCGGGTAGCGCGGCTCCACCAAATGCCCAGGACGAAAACTGGAAAGATGGTGCAGCCCGCGATGGCGAAGGCCATGGCTACAATCTGGCCAATCAAAGCAGGTGGGTTCAGCGCAACCACCATGATTGCCAAACCCAGGATGACAGTACCGATCCTAGCCACCAGCACTCGTTCTTGGGTAGAGGCCGTGGGTTTGAAGAGTCCGAAGTAGAGGTCATGTGCGAACGCAGCCGAGCCTGCCATGAGGAGCCCGCCTACCGTGCTGAACGCAGCCGAAATGGCGCCTGCGGCCAGGAGGCCAGCGAACCATTCCGGTAAACCCGCATTTTCGGCCGCGTTGATGATGATCACATCAGCAACCTCTTTACCCCCGTCAGGGTTGAGGATTTTCCCGAAGGCGGCGAAGGCCGGGGAACTCCAATAAAGGATGCCAATAAAGAAAAGACCCCACACGACTGAGGTACGAGCATCTCGAGCCTTGGGTACCAGATAGAAGCGTTGGATCACGTGGGGCAGTCCGGCAGTACCCACCATCAAGGTGAAGCAAAGCGCGACCCAGCTGTAGAGACCCTCGTCTCCCCAGGGGAGCACAAATTCAGGGTGAGTGGTCTGGAGCTGGCTTACCGCTTCTCCGTATCCAATCTGCGGAACCAGATAGAAGAAGCCCATTTTCTTGGCGATGAAGAACAGCGGTAGCAGAAAGGCAGTGATCAGGACAACGTATTGGACCTGCTGGTTCCGTACCACGCCCAGCATCCCGGACAGCAGCACATAAGAGAGAACAACAATGGTCCCCGTGATAATCGAGAGCCGATAGTCCATCCCGAAGATCCATTTGAACATCTCGCCGATTCCCTTGTACTGCCCCACCGCGTAGACAAAGGAAATAGCCAGTGTGATCAAAGCAGCCAGAAACCGGGCAACTTTGGAGTAGTAGCGATCTCCGACAAAATCAGGGGCCGTAAACTTGCCATAGTTTCGGATCTGGGAGGCCATCAGCACCAGCAGCAGAACATATCCGCCGGTCCAGCCCAGAACGTACGCCAGTCCAAAGTATCCCTGCAGGTACAGCAGTCCCGCCATGCCCAGAAAACTGGCCGCGCTCATCCAGTTGCTGGCAATCGCCATCCCCGACGCAAAGGGCCCGATCTTCCTACCCGCAACCCAATACTCATCCAGATTTCGGACGCGGCTGAGGACTCCTACCAGCACAAACAACAGCAGCGTGGCAGCCAGGATCAGAGCAGGAACCGTCTTCACCTCAATGGCTTCCATGGTCATTCCCTTCTGCCTCAGAGGCGGTTCCCGTCTCCTTTGAAATGAGCTGGTCGTAGCGTCGGTTGAACAGCAGGCAAAGCAGAAGAAACGCGAGGATGGCGAACTGTCCGGTGAACCAGTAGTGGAAGGGAAAGCCCAGAAAACGAGCATCCGTCAACCAACTGGAGCCAAGCGGGTCTCGCTGGATCAGTACCAGGAGGAACTGAAAGCCATAGACCACAAGGAACCAGAGAGCCAGCACCAAAAAAATGAGGCGGGCTACTCCTTTGAAGTACCGACCTCTGGGACGCAACAAGTTGACGGATTCCATGCTGTCTTACCTCACAATGGCTGGAACGACACCAGAGCCGGGACATCCTACCACACGGTAGGTGTTTATCGATGTCTTCTCCTCACCCTTGCCCGTGCCTGTGCCTGTGCCTGTGCCTTTGCCCGTGCCCGACTTCATCCTTTGGTCGCATCCAGGAGCCTGACCAACCCCGGGCAAGGGCAAAGGCACGGGCAAAGGCAAGGGTAAGAACGTTTGCTAAGCAGATACTCTTCCCAAAAAAAAGCGGACAACCGCGAAGTGATGAGGCGTAGAATGTCGAACAGGAGAAAAAGTCGGAAGAAATAAGGGAGGAACGCTGTGGGAATCGACACTGCACTTCGAGAGCACCTGGTCAGCCTGCTGACCACCGACTGGGCTCACCTGACGTTGGAAGACGGGATCACAGGCATTCCTGCCGAGAGAGGCGCTGCCCGCCTACCAGGAAAAACTCATTCTCTTTGGCAGTTGCTGGAGCACCTGAGAATCTGCCAGTGGGACCTGCTGGAGTACAGCCGAAACCCAGAGCACATCTCCCCTGAGTTCCCGAAGGGACTCTGGCCGGAAAGTGCAGCACCTCCCAACAATCGGGACTGGGCTACCACGATCACAGCCCTTCGGGATGACCTGAAGGCTATGGTCGACCTCGTTTCTGATCCCTCGAACGATCTCTTCGCCCCTCTGCCCTGGAGTAAAGAAGGCCATACACTTTTGCGCGAGGCCTTGATACTGGCAGACCATAACGCCTACCACCTGGGACAGGTCGTGCAGCTCCTGAAAACCATGGACTAGGTGGGTGCGGTAGAGAATGGAGAATGCCGGATCTATGGACATGGACCAATTGCCTGTGCTATGACAGATCAAGGGGCTTGCTCCCGGGCAGCCCATCTCAGATTTTCCAAAGTAGCTGATGGCATCAGGCAGAAGTGTAACCTTGCTCTTGCAAGAACTTGGTAGTGGCCGGCGGGACGCTCTTAATGAAATAGTGTGTCAAGTGTACGATGAACTCCGTCGGATCGCGCACAGCCGGTTGAGGACGGAGCGCGCGAACCACACACTCGACACGACGGCTCTTGTCCATGAGGCGTACGTCAAGTTGGTCGACCGCCGAAAAAGAAGCTGGGAGAATCGCGCCCACTTCTACGCTGCGGCGGCCCAGGCGATGCGGAGAATTCTGATTAGCTATGCCCGCAACCGAAGCACTGAGAAGCGAGGTGGCGTTGTGGCCCAGGTGACGTTCGACCAATCCTGGAGAGTGTTGTCCGAGGAACGCTCCGAGGATTTGCTTGCCCTGGATGAAGCCCTGTCACGGCTCGAAGAAATCAGCCCGCGCCACGCCCGCATCGTAGAGTCGAGATTCTTCGGGGGACTTACCGTCGAGGAAACGGCCCAAGCGTTGGCGGTGTCGCCGATCACGGTCACGCGAGACTGGCGGATGGCTCGGGCCTGGCTCAAAGACGAATTGAGCCAGGAAATCAGTGAGCCAAAGGGATAGATCCACGCATCTCCTGGTCGAGCTCGACGAGCGGGATCGTGTTGAGTTTTCAGGTCCCACGCCCAGATGATCGTATGGATGCCGAGCGGCTACAAAAAATCCAGGAACTCTTCGATGCAGCCCTCGAACATTCGCCCGAAGCTCGGGAGGGCTTCCTGGAGACTGCCTGCCAAGGGGATCCCGAGCTGCGGGCCGCCATCGAGCGCTATCTCCTCGCCCACAGCGGCGATTTCACCCTACTGGACGAGCCTGTTTCCCATGTCAATGATCTGGAGGCGCTTGTAGAAGCGGCGTCGACGCTCGAGGGACGCCAGGTGGAATCCTATCGGATTCTCCGCCTCCTTGGACGCGGCGGCATGGGCGTCGTCTACCTGGCGCACGATTCCAAACTAGAGCGCAATGTCGCGCTCAAATTCCTAAGTCCTCACCTGAGCGCTGACCCGCAGTCAAAGGCGCGTTTCCTGACCGAGGCACGGGCCGCCGCAGCACTCGATCATCCTTATGTGGCAACAGTCCATGAGGTGGGGGAGACCAACGCAGGACTCATCCCTTATGTGGAGCTCCACATAAAGGATGACATGTGAAGCGTTGTGTTATGTGAAGTGATCGATCTGCTTCACGCCAGAATCCTTTCGATATCGCGGCTTCGTGCCACCGGTCCGCGCTTGTACTCCACATAATTCTGGTGCATGACAGCCCTTTGGAGTCCCGCCTCTGGGACAGAAAAGGAGGTTGTCATGCCCTTGGAAGATCTATTTCGTAGTCGGGAGGCCCTGAAGCGTTTTCGAATGGCGCCACTGGGTGCGGAGATGGACCGCTTCGGTGAGTGGCTTCGCGAGCAAGGATTCTGTCGTGACGTGGTGCGCCGCCGAGTCTGGCAAGTGTCGCACTTCAATCAATACCTTCGAGACGGGGGCCTCCAAGCGGCTCGCGAGGTGGACGAAGAGCTCGCGCAACAGTTTATCGGCCAGCATCTGCCACGCTGCCGATGTGGCGGTGGGCGGCGGCGCCAACACGGGGAGGTCCCGAGGTCGGTTCGCTGCTTCTTGACGTATCTGTGCGAGCGAGATCTGCTCGCGCCTTGCCCCCAGCCGGCATTGGAGCTACCCGGCGTTCTGGAGGAGTTTCTAGAGTACTTGAAGGGCGAAGGCGGCCGGGCTCAGAGGACGATCGATCTGCACCGCCGTTATCTGCTGGCTTTCCTGGAGGAGGTGGGTGTCGCTTCCGATCGGCAAGCTTTGGCTCAACTGAGACCGGAGCAGGTTCAAGCCGGCTTCGCCCACGTCACCGAAGGCCGGGGCAAAAGCCTCCCTCGACGCCTGCAAGGCATCTTACGCAACTTCTTCCGCTTCGCTCATCAGCACGGGTCCCTCCAGCGCGATCTGGCACAGGCCGTGCCCCCGATCCGCAGCTACCGGCTGTCGCACGTTCCCCAGGGTCTGTCCGAGCAGCAAGCCCGGAAGCTGCTCGAGGGCATCGATCGGACGACGGCCCTGGGCCGGCGCGATTTTGCCATCCTCCAACTGCTGGACACCTACGGAGTCCGAGGAGGCCAGATTCGCGCCCTCCGACTTCAAGACCTCCGCTGGAGAGAGCAGCAGATCCACTTTCCCGCCCACAAGGGAGGCAAGCCGGTGCGGGTGCCGCTGACCGAGGCAGCCGGCGAAGCCGTCCTGGAGTACCTTCGTCAGGGACGTCCGCCCGCTCCCTACCCGGAAGTCTTCTTGACCGCCAAGGCCCCGATTCACCCGCTGACCGAGCCGTCTACGGTTTCGGTGATGGTGGCCTCTCGCCTGCGCCAAGCCGGGATCGACGGATCTGCCAAAGGCTCTCATGCCTTCCGTTATGGCTTCGCCACCCGGATGCTCGCTCAGGGGCAATCCCTCAAGACGATCGCCGATCTGCTGGGGCACCGTCACATCAACAGCAGCTTCCTCTACACCAAAGTCGACCTGAGCCGGCTCCGAGACTTGCCCCTGCCCTGGCCGGAGGAGGTGTAATCATGCCCCAGTCAAACTTTCTCAGCACGCTGGCCGAGCGCCTTGGTGCCTACGTCGAGTTTCGAACTCTGGGCGGCGTCGACGCCCGCGCTCAGATCCAACTGCTGCGACCTTTCGACCGCTTCCTTCAGCAGGAAGGGTTTCAAGGGCCGTGGCCCACGCGCGATCTCCTGCAGCGCTATCTCAGCACGCTCGAGCCCCTGCACCCAGGCTCGCGCGGAAACCGCCTGGCCGTCGTGCGCCAGTTCTGTCGCTACCTGCGTCAGTTTGAACCCGAAGCTTACCTCCCGCCACGCATCCGCTCCCTGGAGCGCCGGCCCCTACGGGTTCCCCATATCTATACCCAAAGCGAGATCCAAGCGCTGCTACAGGCGGCGCGCCGTTTGGGGCCTTCGGGCTCGTTGCGACCCCAGACTTACTGGACTTTCTTCGGACTGCTGTACACCACCGGGCTGCGTTGCGGCGAGGCCTTTGCCCTGAATCTAGGCGATCTTGATCTGCCGCAGCAGTTGCTTTACATCCACCGGGGCAAGTTCGGCAAGTCGCGTCTGGTTCCCCTCTCGGCTTCCACCTCGCGGGTGCTGGGGCGCTACCGCAAGCAGCGTTGCCGAGCCTATCCGCGGGGATCAGACCGTCCCCTGTTCGTCACCCTCACCGGACACCGTCTGTATCATACCAACGCTGATTTTGCCCTCCGGCAATGTCTCAGCCGCTGCGGTTTGCGCGGGGGAAAGGGGTGTCCCGGGCCCCGCCTCCATGACCTGCGTCACAGCTATGCCTCGACGCGCCTGCTCAGTTGGTATCGGGAGGGCAAAGACCCGCAGGCGCTGTTGCCGCTTCTGGCCACTTATCTGGGCCATGTTAGCGTCACCTCGACTCAAGTCTACCTCCGAGCTACGGCGGAGTTACTCGAGCAGGCCCAAGAGCGTTTCCGGGCGAACTTTCGCCAAAACATCTTGCCGAAGGGAGAAGCACCATGAACGCCACCCACCTGATCGCCCGTTTCGTCGAGGGATTTTTCCACGACTACCTCGCCGGACAAAGGGGGCTGAGTCGCAATACCATTGTTAGTTACCGGGACGCTCTGAAGCTCTTTCTCCGCTTTGCCCGTGAGCGTCTGGGCAAACCCGTCGATAAGCTCACCGTCGAGGACGTCGACCACCAAGTGGTCACCGCCTTTCTGGAGCACCTCGAAGTCTCCCGAGGCAATAGCCCTCGAACGCGCAACAACCGGCTGGCTGCCCTGCATAGTTTCTTCCGCTATGTGGGCGAACAAGAGCCGTTGCTCTTGGGCCGCTCTCAGCGCATCTGCGCCATTCCCCTGAAGCGGACCGAGCACCGAACTATCGACTATCTCGAGGATCAGGAGCTGCGGGCTCTGCTCGAGAGCGTCGATCAGAGCTCGCGAAACGGCCGGCGAGATTATGCCCTGCTCCTGTTTCTGTACAACACCGGTGCCCGGGTTCAAGAAGCGGTCGACCTCGAGCGGACCGACTTACGTCTGGAGGCCCCGTTCCAGGTCCGCCTCACCGGCAAAGGCAACAAAGAGCGCGTCTGCCCGCTCTGGCCCGAGACGGTGGCCGCCTTGCAAACCTATCTGGGGGGCCGAGATCCCGATCCCGCGGACGTGCCCTCTGTTTTTGTCAATGCCCAGGGCCGGCCGATTACCCGTTTTGGGATTCGCTATATTGTGCGTCGACACGGAGCCCAAGCGGCACAGAGCTGTCCTTCGATCCAAGCCAAGCGCCTCAGTCCTCACCTGCTGAGACACTCGACGGCGATGCACCTTCTACAGTCGGGCAACGATCTCAGTGTCGTCAAGGACTGGATGGGTCATGCGGATCTGAACACCACTCACGGCTATGTGGAGATCGACATGAAGATGAAACGCAAAGCGCTGCAGGCCGCCGAAGCCCCTCACGTCAAAACGCCGGCCAGCCGCCGTTCCAAATGGCTCCAGCCGGGCATCCTCCAATGGCTCGATGAACTCTCAAAGGAGGCCAGTATTATGTGCAGTACTGCACCGACCTCGGCTACCGTCAAAGGTTGACTGATGGGCATCGTAGCGATCTCAGGGAGGACCTACTTCACATAACGCAACGCTTTACATGTCATGTTCATCGCCATGACGTATTACCCAGGTGAAACTCTGAAGCAGAAGATAGAGAAGGGTCGACTGGGGACGGACGAGGCGTTGGGAATCACTCGGCAAGTGGCAGAGGGCCTGGCTGTGGCGCACCGACACGGGATCGTCCACCGGGACGTCAAGACGGCCAATATCCTCTTGACCGCCGATGGAACCGTCAAAATCGTCGACTTTGGTGTGGCGAAGGTAGCCGGCGGTGATGCCACCGTGACAGGCAACGTCATGGGCACGGTGGCATATATGAGCCCCGAGCAGGTGCAGGGCAAAGGGGTCGATCATCGAACGGATCAGTGGTCACTGGGAGTGGTCTTGTACCAGATGCTAACTGGCAAACAGCCTTTCCAAGGCGAAGATATACCGTCCACTATCTCTTCCATCTTGCTCCAGACTCCGGCACCCCTGGCTCACAGCGTCGAGGACGTCCCCAAAAGCCTCCAGGGAATTGTCAATCGACTCCTGGCCAAGGATCCAGATAATCGATACGCCGACGAGGCCGAACTGATCGCCGACTTGAAGCTCTCGGCTCCAGTCGCCGTTTCTGAAGGCGTCGGGGCAAACCCGCAAGAGTTGCGACCCACGCTTCCCAACCAACTACCGACGTCTCTCACGACCTTCATCGGGCGCGAACAAGAAATAGAACAGCTGAAGACGCTGCTTTCCCGCACCCGCCTGTTGACACTCATAGGCAGTGGGGGCAGTGGTAAAACACGCCTTGCTCTGCAGGTCGCGACCGAGGTAGCCCACGACTTTGAGGATGGGGCCTGCTTCATTGGGCTGGCACCCATCACCGATCCCAGTCTCGTGGGATCCAGCATGGCCCAGGTGCTCGGCGTTCGGGAGGCGGGCGGTGTGCCGATCCACGAGCGTCTCATGACCTTTCTGCGCGATGTGCGGGGGTTGCTTCTTCTTGACAACTTCGAGCAGGTCGTGGAGGCGGCCCCGTTGGTAGTGTCATTGCTTGAGGCCTGCCCCGGCCTCAAGGTCCTGGTCACTAGCCGGGCCCCTCTTCATGTCCAGGGTGAGCAGGAGTTTCCCGTGCCACCCCTGGTGCTCCCCGAGGTTGGAAACCTTCCTTCACCCAAACAATTGGCCGAGTACGAAGCCGTTGCCCTTTTCTTGGAGCGGGCTAAAGCCGTTCGACCGGACTTCAGATTAGACGATGACAACGCTACTACCGTGACCGAGGTCTGTGTCCGCCTGGATGGGTTGCCCCTGGCCATTGAGCTAGCCGCCTCCCGGATCAAATTGCTTCCTCCTCGGGCAATCCTGACTCGGCTAGAGCATCGTTTTGACCTGCTGACCCACGGGGGCCGAGAGGTGCCGGCCCGACACCGAACCCTTCGGGAAGCGATTGGCTGGAGCTACGAGCTGCTCAACAAGGACGAGAAGAAACTCTTCCGGCGGACGGCGGTGTTTGCAGGAGGGCACACGGTCGAGGCAGCAGCAGCGGTGCACCGTGCCGGTATAGGCCAGGAGATCGAGTTGCTCGAAAGCCTCTCCTCGCTAGTGGATCAGAACCTGATCCAACAGCAGGAGCAGGAGGACGGAGAGCCTCGCTTTCTCAGGCTCGAGACCATCAGGGAGTTTAGCCTGGAGTGCCTGAGGGCAAGCGGAGAAGAAGCTACGGTTCGCCGAAACCATCTCGGCTATTTCCTGGATTTGGCGGAGCAAGCAGAACCCTTCCTGACAGGCCCCCAACAGGGGACCTGGCTAGGCCGTCTGGCGCGGGAACAGGATAACCTCCGCGTCGCCATGAACTTCGCACTGGAGGTCGACGATCAATCAGCCTGCCGGCTGGGTGTAGCGCTCTGGCGCTTCTGGCTTGTTCATGGGCATCTCAACGAAGGCGGCGAACAACTGGATCAGATCCTGACTCAAGCGGGTTCTTCCATATCGGCGGCGATACGAGCCCAACTTCTCACCGGAGCTGGAACGCTGTCCCACAATCGCGGCTACTACCCTGCGGCTCGCTCGTTCTTCGAAGAAAGCCTCGCCTTCTATCGCGAGCAAGAAAACAAGCAGGGGATCGCCGACACCCTCAACAACCTGGGCTGGGTGGCGTGGCGGCTGGGCGACTATGCTCATGCTTGGACCCTCTCCGAAGAGGGTCTGGCCCTACATCGGGAGCTGGGGCAGAAACGGGGCGCGGCCCTGGCACTGAACAATATGGGTTGGGTGGCACATGCCCGAGGCGACTTTACCGAGGCCCTCCGTCTCCACCAGGAGAGTCTGGAGCTACAGCGGAAACGAGGCGATGAGCGGGGAACAGCGTTTGCTCTGACTTGCCTGGGATGGTCGACCTACAAGCGGGATGATCCGGAAGGAGCGCGTGATCTCCTGGAGGAGGCGCAGACACTGTTCCGGCAAGTTGGCGAACGGCAACTCTTGGCGTTTTGCATCAGCATTCTGGCCGAGGTTGTCTACCATCTGGGCGACACCGAACAGGCGAGCGCCCATCTGAAGGATGAAAGCCTACCCATCTTCGGAGATATCGGCGACCGGTATGGTCTGACCGTGGCGCTTTGCGTATACGGGGACGTACTGTGGACGGAGGGAAGTCATGAGGAGGCCAAGAAGTGTTACCAGGAGACCCTGCAGATTCGAGAGGAGATGAGTGACAAGTGGGGTACCGCCCAGTCTCTGTGTCGGTTGGCTCAGGTTGCCATAGAGGAGCACGACATCGCAGGTGCCATGAAACTGCTGAAGCGGAGTCTCATCCTGCGCCGGGATCTAGAAGACAAGTACGGGATCGCAGAATGCCTACTGGCACTGGCAGGTGCGGCCCTTCATAGTAACTTGCCGAAGAGAGCTGGATTGCTGCTTGGAGCCGCCGAGGCCTTACGACAGTCAATTCGTGGCACGCTTTCGCCTCGCGACAAAGCGACGAGCGAACATCTCCTGACCACCCTGCCAAAGAAACTGAGCCGGAAGGCCTTCTCTGCCGCTCGGGCAGAGGGCTCCAAGATGAAGCTCCATGAGTCCATTGCCTGCGGCCTGAATTCGGATGACGCAATTTAAGCAGATTCCGCGCTATTAGTAAGTGAGACCGTTCCGAGAAACAGAAACTTAAGGAGGACGAAGAGCATGGAAACGAAACCAGCTGTCGACAAGAACGAGAGAAAAGCCCAACTTCATGCCATTGCACGTGGGTACGTGACTGAGGGGCTGGGGAAAGGGAACTTCGATGCCATCCCTTACGCCGCCGACGTGTCCCTGCGCGCACCGCTCGCTCCAGGCGGCTCGACGCATCCCCTTAAAGGCCGGGAGAACCTACGCACGGTATGGTGGGCACCACTGCCCGCTCTAGTGGCAGGGGTCGTGGTCGTGGAGTCGTACGTCAATGAGGACTTGACGCGCACTGCGGTCGAGTTTCACCTCCAGGTAACCAACCCGGCCTGCACGCTGCGGATCCTCGACCGGTTCACGGTCAACGAAGAGGGCGAGATCGTTCAGCAAGAGAACTACTTCGACCCGCGTGACGTCACCAATTCCGGTTGGCGAGATCAGTAGCGGTTTGGTGCGAGGATCAATTAGAGTCGGCACGACGATTGCAGGATCGACACTGGGGCGCCCGGGTTGTGCCAACCCCAAACACCACCCGGTGGGAGAGAAATATGTCCAGGGATGAAATGGTTTCTGTCGTCGAAAGCTATATCACCGGTCTCGGCTCTGGAGATTTCTCCGGCGTGCCGTTCTCCAAAGACATTACTTACGAGAGCCCACTCACGCCAAAGATCCAAGGTCAGGAAGCAATCGACTTTCTGTCTGGCCTGTTTCCACTAATGCGAGGTGCCGAGATCGTCCAGCACATTGTAGAAGGAGAGTATGTAGCTTCTGTGTTCATCCTTCATACGCCCAATGGAAAGACCCACGTATTCGGCAAGTTCCGGGTCATTGGCGGTGAGCTGAAGGAGATCAATCCCTACTACGATCCCTCTGTGCTCAACCAGGCAGTTGCATCGCTATGAATGCCAACCTGCTCCTTTGCTGACGCGCGGCTCAATCGCTGGGGGGGAGCCCGGAACCCAGGTGGAAATCGGATGCAAGAATCTCCGCCTCGGGAAGACCCAGCTCCTTCCTGACCAGATGGTACTGTCAAGTTGAGAGATGGTCGACGAGAATGATCGGATGAAAACGCTTTACAAAGGCCATCGCTTTCCCTGTGAAATCATCAGTCGTACCGTGTGGCTTTACCACCGGTTCACCCTCAGTCTGCGAGATGTCGAGGATCTGTTGGCTGAACGTCGCGTCCTGGTTTCCCATGAGACCATTCGCCACTAGTGTCTCAAATTCGGACCCCAGTACGCTAGGTCGATTCGACGGAAACAAGGTCGGCTGGGTGATATCTGGCATGTTGATGAGTTGTTCGTGAGGCTTCAAGGAAGGCAGGTGTACCTGTGGCGCGCAGTTGATCAGGATGGCGATGTTCTAGACATTCTGGTGACCAGGCGTCGGGACAAACGAGCTGCCAAACATTTCTTTCGCAAGGTATTGAAGGAACAAGGCCGACCCCCAGGGAAACTCATCACTGACCAGCTCAAGACATATCCCGCCGCACATCGCGAAGTGTTTCCTTCAGTTGAGCACAGAACCGGTCGGTACGAGAATAACCGGGCTGAAGTTTCTCACCAACACACCCGAGAACAGGAGAGGCAGATGAGAGGCTTCAAATCAATCCAGCAGTCTCAACGATTCCTCTCTGTCCATGGTCCGGTTCAAAATCTGTTCCGGGTGCGTCGACACCAGCTGAGGGCCGCTCATCAGCGACTCCTCCGCGACCGAGCTTTTGCCGACTGGAGGGAGGCAACGTGTGTCTGCTGAGCAGGAGCTGAGCTAGAGTGTATGCTGGCTCGGAATCGTCTGCCCAACGTTAACTTGACAGTACCTCAGCGCCGGTAGTCCAGTGGTGCGGTGCGATCCTTGATCAAGGATGTGTACCTAAAGCCTGCTCCCCGTCGCTTCTCAAACTCGAGACGTGCCTCAGCAATAATTGAGGGCGCTGTGAACAAATCCAGCACGGTCAGTGCAAGAGTTTTCGCAGCCACCATCATCCCTTTAGTTCCTATACTTGTTCCACCTGCTGCCACTGCCTGCCATGTGTGGGCTGGAGTCCCGGGCACCCAAGTCGCAGCACGCAGTCCACTTGTCGGAACCACCCAACTCACATCTCCTACGTCCGTTGATGCGGTGGACCTCCGAAACTCGAATGGCAGAACATGTTCCTGGGATCCCAGAGGCAGGCCGCGTTTCTGTCTATCAACGAGGATCGCGCGCTCCGAGAAATAGCTAGTTGTTCCCGCTCCCTCCCGTAGAACCACAGTTGACGACCTGCGCCCCAGTAGTATCACCGTCAACGACTGAGGTACCGTCACAACTGAGGTCTTTGTCGTTGTCTTCGAGTACGTTGTCAGCAGTTTCAGGAATAAATTCTGCTATGGAACCCTTCAGCGCAAGAAATCCTTCCCCCAGATTGTCGTTGACATTCATGCCTCGAAACTGACCGACGGAGCCAAGATTTAGGAAGATACCTGGCCCCTGGTTTCCGCTGATGTCTGGGACTCCGAAGGAAGTGGCAAACACATGCACACTGGAGAGAGCGTGGCCACTGACTCCTGAAGCAAAGCGAGGAAAAAGGAAGGTGTTGCCAGTGCCGCCTCCATTACCCGAAATCGTCACACCGCCAAAAATCAGACCAGTTGAACCCAATCGAAGATGGAATCCACCCCAACCGTTGTCCCTGATGACCGCATTTTGCCTGACTGAAAGGGTAGCGCCATCTACCCCCACCATCCCAAACCATCCATTTCTCTCAATCGCTGTAGTTCCTGAGACGATAGCACGCCCTCCACTACCAACGCGGATTCCGTGACGGCAATTATCAGCGACGCTGTTGTTGTCGCTCAGCACAACCTCTCCAGACTCTAAGACTGTCACACCGTGAAATCGGCTAAGGTTGACCTCGACTCCCCCCTCAAACCTCACATCGCTGTCGCTTATCACCACTCCCTCACCACCTTCTATATGCATACTTATGGGGGAACCGATGAGATGTACATCTGAGGAGTCCTCAATTCTCAAGACGGCACTAGGTGTTGGGTTCACAGTGGAGGGGTCAGTACCGCAGTCAATCATAGGCTGAGAGAGGGTGGCACTTAATATGCCGGTTTTAATGGTGAGTGGTCCCGTGAATCCAGCGACAGTAAAGGGAACGTAACTCCCATCGACTATCGGATTTTGACAGTTACCGTTTACCTCAATTGTCCCGCCCCCAGGATGAAGAGTACTTATGGCGGCTTGCAAGTCATCCCCTCCACTACAGTCGAGGCCTGAGAGGAAGAGGCTGAGTCTTGAGATGTCAAAATTTGTAGGGTCCGGCCCGATTCGGTAAACGACTAAGTTTTGCCCCGCTGACGTAAAGAGCATTGTGGGTAAGTCCAAACCGTTGACTAGTGTGACATCGGTAGTCGCCAAATCCACTTTGAAAGCTCTATCACCAACGTCGAATATGAAATTATCCCGAATAGTTCCATCTACCAAAGTGATGACGCCTACCCCAGAATTAACGAAACTATCAAATATGGTACCGCCGAAGTTCACCATTAAACCACCTGGGTTGAAGGCATACTCTCTGGCCGTGAAGTCCCAAAAAGTAAGGTCACTACCGGAGAAGTCAGAGGTACTTGACACAAAGGTAGGGTCATAAGAGAACGTCCCACTGATTTGGTGTGCTATTAAGGGGGAGATGGAGATAACACCCGTTCCTGCTAAAAAGTTAAATGTAACCGGCTGAGCCAACACTGACCCACTTATCAACCCAAACAGAACCACAAAAATTACAAATCTAGCTTTCATCAAGACCCCCTTTTTTTGTAAACACATTCCTCTCGAAAAATGACAGCTTTACAATCATCAAAGCTGTCACAACTAGAAAAAGCAAACACTTAGAAATCGTAAATAAATAAAGGTATCACTTTGTAGTTAGTAATGCTATGCTGCGCATGCATGGATACGCTGACCGAATTGACTGAGAAATTCCGATCTGTATGGCCCCTGTTGGATGAACGAACGCGGCGGATTATGGCGGCCAGTGAAGCGAGAGCGTTGGGTCATGGTGGAGTCAGTATGGTACGCCGTGCCTGCGGACTGTCGCGCAAGGCAATCTCTAAAGGAATCCGTGAAATCGAAGAGGGCGTCGCGCCACTGGAAGGCCGCATCCGCCGGCCCGGAGCCGGACGCAAGCTCCTGACGGTTTCGGACCCGGGTCTGGTGGAGCAATTGGAAGAAATGATCGATGTCCAAACCCGGGGTGACCCGGAGTCTCCGTTGCGTTGGATCTGCAAGAGCACGCGGGCCATCGCGAAAGAACTGGCTCGGTACAAACATCCGGTCAGTCATACGAAGGTGGCCCAGATCCTTCATGACCTGGACTACAGTCTCCAAAGCAATCGGAAGACCGAGGAAGAGAAAGATCATCCGGACCGCGACGCCCAGTTTCGGCACATCAGCGCCACCGTGAGACAATGCCTGAGGGAAGGCAGTCCGGTCATTTCCGCGGATACCAAGAAGAAAGAACTCATCGGCAACTACGACAACGCGGGCCAGCAATGGCTTCCCGCCGGGCAGCCGATAAAGGTTCAGGGTCATGACTTTCCCACTCCCGACGTTCCACGTGCCTATCCTTACGGCATTTATGACATTGGGCGCAATACCGGCTTTGTCAATGTCGGCACCGATCACGACACGGGAGCGTTTGCGGTCGCATCGATTCGCGGATGGTGGCGCCAGGAAGGGAGACGGATCTATCCGAATGCAAGAACGATACTGATCACCGCCGACGCCGGCGGGAGCAACGGTTGGCGGTTGCGCCTTTGGAAATTTGAGTTGCAGAAGTTCGCAGACGAAACGGGCCTCCCTGCTTCGGTCTGTCATTTTCCACCCGGCACCAGCAAATGGAACAAGATCGAACATCGCCTCTTTTCTTTCATCTCTTCGAACTGGCGCGGCGAACCGTTACGGGACTACGAAACGATTGTTCAACTCATCGCGAAGACAACGACAGCTAAAGGACTCAAAGTGACGTGCCGGCTGGATCGCCGCAAGTATCCCACGGGACGCAAAGTCTCCAATGAAGAAATGAAGCGAATCAAGATGCGGCCCAACCAGTTCCATGGCGAATGGAATTATGTAATAGAACCTAACTCCACTGAAAAATAACATGATACCTTTATTTATTTACGCCGCCTTATCGGTGAAATTCTGAACAAGACTTAACGCAATTCCAATTTCCGGTTGGTCGAGTGTTGGGATTGAAAGGTAGAAACCCCCTTGATAAGAGTCAGTTCAGGGTTTTCTCTTCACCCCAAACCCATTTTGAGGTTCTGCAGGGACGACAGAGGACTAAAACGGGACGACAGGGGAAAAGCGCCCAATCCGCCTGAGTGTGGAAGGTACACTAAGCTTCGATGGCTTTATCGACTACTACGGAGATAGGAGTTTGCTTTTTTGGGCGTCGGGTATGGGTTGCCATTTTTGCATTATTGGGGATGAAAAAAAGGGTCGAGGAGGGACGTGGGGGCGCTTCAGTCGGAGGTGAAAGAAAAGGTGGGTTGAAATAGCGTGATGGGGGCGTCGAGACCGAGTTTTGGTTGGAGGATTTGTCGAATCACGTTGGGTTGTTCGATCATCGCGGTGATTTCAAGGGGGTGGCCACATTGGGAACATTCCAAGGGGTCGATCTCATAAACCTTGCGCAGTAACCGTGCCCAGCTGCGACGCCGCTGCTGGGAGAAGTGCTCGGCGGCTGAGGGCTGCTCCGAGTCCGACGCCGGGGCGGCAGTGTTGACAGTGGCCCGGGTGGCGGCTCGGCGCCGTTTCCCTCGCGAGGCATTCGAATAACGGCCATAATAACGGGCGATCTGTTCTCCCCTATCTGGAATATGCGAGGTCACCAGCGCGATCCAGTCCAGGGCATCCAGGCAACGGCGGACGCCTTTGGCGCTGCGGTATTCGATCCGACCCTGCTCAGGATCGTAGTGCAGTCGGCTGGCGGCAAAACTGGGACGGAGGATATAGGCGACCAGACGCTCCAGGGCAGGACGCTCGTCGCTCTCGATGGGCCGGCCGCGATAGACGCCAAAGCCGCTGGGGTGCCAGGCGCGCAGCTTCTGGGCAAAGTCCCGACTCAGACGGCGCTGCTCATCTCCAAGACCTGATGCTGAAAAAGACGAGTGAGGACCTCAGAATCCACTTCGCCCATCGACTCCGAGCAGCCCTCGGGTGTCCAAGCAGAATCGCTGGCGAGCAGATGAAGATGAGGATGACATGTGAAGCGTTGTGTTATGTGAAGTGATCGATCTGCTTCACGCCAGAATCCTTTCGATATCGCGGCTTCGTGCCACCGGTCCGCGCTTGTACTCCACATAATTCTGGTGCATGACAGCCCTTTGGAGTCCCGCCTCTGGGACAGAAAAGGAGGTTGTCATGCCCTTGGAAGATCTATTTCGTAGTCGGGAGGCCCTGAAGCGTTTTCGAATGGCGCCACTGGGTGCGGAGATGGACCGCTTCGGTGAGTGGCTTCGCGAGCAAGGATTCTGTCGTGACGTGGTGCGCCGCCGAGTCTGGCAAGTGTCGCACTTCAATCAATACCTTCGAGACGGGGGCCTCCAAGCGGCTCGCGAGGTGGACGAAGAGCTCGCGCAACAGTTTATCGGCCAGCATCTGCCACGCTGCCGATGTGGCGGTGGGCGGCGGCGCCAACACGGGGAGGTCCCGAGGTCGGTTCGCTGCTTCTTGACGTATCTGTGCGAGCGAGATCTGCTCGCGCCTTGCCCCCAGCCGGCATTGGAGCTACCCGGCGTTCTGGAGGAGTTTCTAGAGTACTTGAAGGGCGAAGGCGGCCGGGCTCAGAGGACGATCGATCTGCACCGCCGTTATCTGCTGGCTTTCCTGGAGGAGGTGGGTGTCGCTTCCGATCGGCAAGCTTTGGCTCAACTGAGACCGGAGCAGGTTCAAGCCGGCTTCGCCCACGTCACCGAAGGCCGGGGCAAAAGCCTCCCTCGACGCCTGCAAGGCATCTTACGCAACTTCTTCCGCTTCGCTCATCAGCACGGGTCCCTCCAGCGCGATCTGGCACAGGCCGTGCCCCCGATCCGCAGCTACCGGCTGTCGCACGTTCCCCAGGGTCTGTCCGAGCAGCAAGCCCGGAAGCTGCTCGAGGGCATCGATCGGACGACGGCCCTGGGCCGGCGCGATTTTGCCATCCTCCAACTGCTGGACACCTACGGAGTCCGAGGAGGCCAGATTCGCGCCCTCCGACTTCAAGACCTCCGCTGGAGAGAGCAGCAGATCCACTTTCCCGCCCACAAGGGAGGCAAGCCGGTGCGGGTGCCGCTGACCGAGGCAGCCGGCGAAGCCGTCCTGGAGTACCTTCGTCAGGGACGTCCGCCCGCTCCCTACCCGGAAGTCTTCTTGACCGCCAAGGCCCCGATTCACCCGCTGACCGAGCCGTCTACGGTTTCGGTGATGGTGGCCTCTCGCCTGCGCCAAGCCGGGATCGACGGATCTGCCAAAGGCTCTCATGCCTTCCGTTATGGCTTCGCCACCCGGATGCTCGCTCAGGGGCAATCCCTCAAGACGATCGCCGATCTGCTGGGGCACCGTCACATCAACAGCAGCTTCCTCTACACCAAAGTCGACCTGAGCCGGCTCCGAGACTTGCCCCTGCCCTGGCCGGAGGAGGTGTAATCATGCCCCAGTCAAACTTTCTCAGCACGCTGGCCGAGCGCCTTGGTGCCTACGTCGAGTTTCGAACTCTGGGCGGCGTCGACGCCCGCGCTCAGATCCAACTGCTGCGACCTTTCGACCGCTTCCTTCAGCAGGAAGGGTTTCAAGGGCCGTGGCCCACGCGCGATCTCCTGCAGCGCTATCTCAGCACGCTCGAGCCCCTGCACCCAGGCTCGCGCGGAAACCGCCTGGCCGTCGTGCGCCAGTTCTGTCGCTACCTGCGTCAGTTTGAACCCGAAGCTTACCTCCCGCCACGCATCCGCTCCCTGGAGCGCCGGCCCCTACGGGTTCCCCATATCTATACCCAAAGCGAGATCCAAGCGCTGCTACAGGCGGCGCGCCGTTTGGGGCCTTCGGGCTCGTTGCGACCCCAGACTTACTGGACTTTCTTCGGACTGCTGTACACCACCGGGCTGCGTTGCGGCGAGGCCTTTGCCCTGAATCTAGGCGATCTTGATCTGCCGCAGCAGTTGCTTTACATCCACCGGGGCAAGTTCGGCAAGTCGCGTCTGGTTCCCCTCTCGGCTTCCACCTCGCGGGTGCTGGGGCGCTACCGCAAGCAGCGTTGCCGAGCCTATCCGCGGGGATCAGACCGTCCCCTGTTCGTCACCCTCACCGGACACCGTCTGTATCATACCAACGCTGATTTTGCCCTCCGGCAATGTCTCAGCCGCTGCGGTTTGCGCGGGGGAAAGGGGTGTCCCGGGCCCCGCCTCCATGACCTGCGTCACAGCTATGCCTCGACGCGCCTGCTCAGTTGGTATCGGGAGGGCAAAGACCCGCAGGCGCTGTTGCCGCTTCTGGCCACTTATCTGGGCCATGTTAGCGTCACCTCGACTCAAGTCTACCTCCGAGCTACGGCGGAGTTACTCGAGCAGGCCCAAGAGCGTTTCCGGGCGAACTTTCGCCAAAACATCTTGCCGAAGGGAGAAGCACCATGAACGCCACCCACCTGATCGCCCGTTTCGTCGAGGGATTTTTCCACGACTACCTCGCCGGACAAAGGGGGCTGAGTCGCAATACCATTGTTAGTTACCGGGACGCTCTGAAGCTCTTTCTCCGCTTTGCCCGTGAGCGTCTGGGCAAACCCGTCGATAAGCTCACCGTCGAGGACGTCGACCACCAAGTGGTCACCGCCTTTCTGGAGCACCTCGAAGTCTCCCGAGGCAATAGCCCTCGAACGCGCAACAACCGGCTGGCTGCCCTGCATAGTTTCTTCCGCTATGTGGGCGAACAAGAGCCGTTGCTCTTGGGCCGCTCTCAGCGCATCTGCGCCATTCCCCTGAAGCGGACCGAGCACCGAACTATCGACTATCTCGAGGATCAGGAGCTGCGGGCTCTGCTCGAGAGCGTCGATCAGAGCTCGCGAAACGGCCGGCGAGATTATGCCCTGCTCCTGTTTCTGTACAACACCGGTGCCCGGGTTCAAGAAGCGGTCGACCTCGAGCGGACCGACTTACGTCTGGAGGCCCCGTTCCAGGTCCGCCTCACCGGCAAAGGCAACAAAGAGCGCGTCTGCCCGCTCTGGCCCGAGACGGTGGCCGCCTTGCAAACCTATCTGGGGGGCCGAGATCCCGATCCCGCGGACATGCCCTCTGTTTTTGTCAATGCCCAGGGCCGGCCGATTACCCGTTTTGGGATTCGCTATATTGTGCGTCGACACGGAGCCCAAGCGGCACAGAGCTGTCCTTCGATCCAAGCCAAGCGCCTCAGTCCTCACCTGCTGAGACACTCGACGGCGATGCACCTTCTACAGTCGGGCAACGATCTCAGTGTCGTCAAGGACTGGATGGGTCATGCGGATCTGAACACCACTCACGGCTATGTGGAGATCGACATGAAGATGAAACGCAAAGCGCTGCAGGCCGCCGAAGCCCCTCACGTCAAAACGCCGGCCAGCCGCCGTTCCAAATGGCTCCAGCCGGGCATCCTCCAATGGCTCGATGAACTCTCAAAGGAGGCCAGTATTATGTGCAGTACTGCACCGACCTCGGCTACCGTCAAAGGTTGACTGATGGGCATCGTAGCGATCTCAGGGAGGACCTACTTCACATAACGCAACGCTTTACATGTCATCCCTTATGTGGAGCTCCACATAAGGGATGACTATTGAGCTCGTCGCCATAGGTCTGGATCGCCACCACCGCCCCTGGAACGGAGCCTTTGCCGAGCGCCGCCTCGGCGTTTTGGCGTAGGCTGATCCAGGCACAGCGACTGAGTTGGCCCAACAACTTACGATCTTTTCGAAAGGCCGGGCGCAAGACGCGGGGAATAGTCCAGACGTACTGGCGATGATCGACCGGTTCCAGGACTGCTTCGGTCACCCACTCGACAAAAGCGGCCACCCGCTCGCTTTGGCATGAAGGACAAAAATATCTGGTCTTGCAAGAGAACGCTAACACCGCCTGGTGCGCACATTGCGTACACTTGAGGCGGGCAAAACCGTGGCGCAAGAGGCCGCACTCCAAGAAGCGCTGAACGGTCTTCTCCACCACCGAGCGCAAGGGTCCATACTCGGATTCATAGAAATAAGGGTAACTCTCCTTGAACTCGTCCCAATAGTCCTGCAGACACTGGAAAAAGGGGGTGCTCTCAGGATGGCGGGGCCGGTAGCTGCCGAGGGACATCAACTACCGGAAACGCTGGCGGGGCCAAAGCTATGAGGTCAATTCAGTCTCGACGGGTTCGGAGCCCAGCGAGAAATCTCGCTGAGCTGGAGGCATCCAACTGCCGCTTCCTGGCTCAGGAGAGCGTGGCTTCAAGGTCATGAAGAGACCAGATGAGCTGGGTCACAGCTCGAGCCGACGCTTGACCTCTTCGTGCGGGAGGCCTTCGCCCCGATCGAGCTCGGCCAGCCCTGTCTCAATCTTGGCCATGAACAGCAGCCGCTCAATTGCCTCGTCGACTGTAGCGTCTGGAGGAAGCTCCCGGAGTGCCTCGATCATGCGGTCCCGGGTGTTCTGAACAGGCATCACACCTCCATGCTAGAGCAATTGGCTACTACGAACAAAGTACCACGCGGGGATGCCTCTCACTCAAGGTCAGCCCAACCACTGAATATGTTGGTCAGCACTATCCCAGTTGCATGGATGAAATGGTTTCTGTTGTCGAAGCTGCTCCGTCCCTGCCCCGGAACTCAATCGCTGGGAGGGAGCCTGGAATCCAGATGGGAATCGGATGCAAGAATCTCCGCCTCGGGAAAACCCAGCTCCTTCCTGACCAGATTGGTACCCTCCACCAGCGCAACGCATTTGTAGAAAGCGATCCGGCGTGAGATTCCTTCTCGTCCGAAGCCGCAATCCGACGTCACCATCAAGCGCTCCACGGGAATGTGACGCAGAGCCTTGCGGATGAGCTCAGCCACCACTTCAGGTGGCTCGACCACAGTGTTGGTGTGACTGACCGCTCCTATGGCGATCTTCTTGTCGGTGGGATACTTTTCGAAAAGCGGCAGATCACGTCCGCCGGTGCTGGCACACTCGAATGTGATCACGTCGGCATCGAGTTCGAGCAGGTGAGGCAAGGCCGCCTCGTAACTAGGACGCTCCCAGAACAGGCTCTGCTGATTAGGATTACCCCAACAGGTATGGACCCAGATTTCGGCCTTTACCCCCTCGACCTCCCGATTGAAGGCCTCGGTAAAGAAATCCAGGTCGGCTGGGGTGGTCTTCGGATTCAAGGCGCGGAAATGGTGCTGAGGCTCCTCTACCTGGATCAGACCACAGCCGGCGGCCACCACTTCTTTCAATTCCGCGTTGATGATCGAAGCCAGATCCATGATCAACTCGCGGTCGGAGGAATACGCCTGGTTCCACAACATGCTGGAGAGGGACTGGGCACTGATACCGCCAAACTTCACGGGACGACCAACTAATCGCTGAGCGGCCTTCCAGACCGCGGCGTACTCAAGGGGTCCGCGTTCGAGCTTCTCCACCGCCGTAGGGGCTTGATAACCCTCCTGTACCTCCCAAAGGATCTTTCCCGGACGAAGATCCAGTCGCTCTGACCATCCGGGAGCGGTATCCCGATGTCCTTCGATGCCGGAGATTCGCTCCAGGGGATAGAAGAACCAGGACCTCCCGCCCACATCCAGGTCGAATCGGCAGTCACCATCCGTGAGTATGTCCAGCCCGGCCCGCACCTGATCATTGAGAATGCAGGCAACGGCATCCAGGTACTGTTCGCGATAACTCGCATCCGTCAATGCCAGCTTGAAGGCCCGCCCCTTGAGACTCTCCTGAAACCACTGGGGCCTCGGATAGGAGCCGACGATTGTCGTGGGAAGCAGTGTATTCTTGGTGATTCCAAGCATCGTTGTCCTTTGAGTCCAGTCCTACGGTACGATAATAGCGCTTAAGATCAAAGATACCGGTACTCCTTTCTCGATGGCTGATAAACGACCGAACATTCTCTGGTATTGCACCGACCAGCAACGTTTCGACACCATCGGTGCGCTGGGAAATCCCTACGTACGGACTCCAACCCTGGATCGGCTGGTGGCCAGTGGCACCGCCTTTACCCACGCCTACTGCCAGAGTCCCATTTGTACGCCCAGTCGATCGAGCTTCATGACGGGAATGTATCCAGGCCGGATTCACAACTGCCGCAACGGGAATGACTCGTTCAACAACCACCCGAAGCTGATTTCCAAGCAGCTCGCCGATAGTGGCTATGACTGTGGAATGGTAGGAAAGTTCCACCTCCAGAGCGCGGCCAACCGCACTGAGCCTCGTCTTGATGACGGTTACCGCTACTGGAGATTCAGCCACGCCCCCCGTGACGACTGGGCCCAGGGCCATGACTACGCCGATTGGGTACGCCGCCAGGCTGGCGACCTGGACTCACTTCGGGTCGGTGAAGACAGAGTCCCATCCCATCTGCATCAGACCAAGTGGGCCTCGGACTGCGCCATCGAGTTCATCACCCAGGAAGGGGATCAACCCTGGATGTTGACGGTCAACGTCTACGATCCCCACCCACCTTTCATTCCTCCCCGAAGCTACGCGCAACGGTTCGATGCCGACTCCCTTCCCGGCCCCCACTTTCGGGACACCGATCTGCAACAACAGAGGCAGCTCGAATCCCTCGATTTCCAGACTCAGGTGAAGCCGCCCTCGGAGTTCGAGGGGCAGCAACAGCAGGCTCTGTATTATGCCATGATCGCTCAGATCGATGATCAGCTCGAGCGGATTCTGGCCTGCCTGGAGGAAACGGGAGAGCGAGAGAATACAGTGATTATCTTCACCAGCGACCACGGTGAGATGCTGGGCGATCATGGCTTGCTCTATAAGGGCTGCCGGTTCTACGAGGGGCTGGTTCGGGTTCCCTTGATCTTCAGCTGGAAGGGCCAGATTGAAGCGGGTTTGAGAAGCAATGCCCTGGTAGAACTGATCGATAAATCGGCAACGATTCTAGACCTGGCAGGCGTCCCAGCTCCGGCTCAGCTTCAGGGCAAGAGCCTCATCCCGATCCTGAGGGGTGAAAAGCCACCGAACCACCATCGCGAATTCGTCCGCTGCGAATACTACGACGCGCTCGATTCAGCCTTCGTCCCGGGCACCGGAGACGGAACCTTCGCCACGATGTATCGAGACCGACGCTATAAGCTCTGCCTCTATCACGGCCACCAATTGGGCGAGCTCTACGACCTCGAAGAAGATCCCTGGGAATTCAACAATCTCTGGAACCATCCCGATCACAGCCGTCTCAGATCCGATCTAATACACGCCAGCTTCGACGCCACCATGCTGTCCTCAGTGGATGTAGGAAGCCAGCGCATTGGCCCCTACTAAGCCGAAACTTCATTGGCGAACGTAGCTTTGGCCTCCAGGCCGAAGTCTTATTCTTCCGAGCCTTTGGCTCGGACGGCGGCCTGGAGCCCACCGCTACGCCAGACCCAAAGTTCCCTCGTGAATGATCCGGTTCGCAGCCGGGGGATGGGCCAACCGGAAACTTCATCGGCAAGAAGAAGGGGTAAGAATCAGCATCTGATAGAGCGGTGTTCTACTACAAGGGTCACTGGATCATCTCCGTAGCCCACGTAGAATCGCCAGCGGAGCCTGTTCCGGAAGAACCTGAGCCCGGCGGGAAACAATCAGAGTCTGTTCCAGTGCGAATCGACCAGACAAGGCCGCATGGGGGACGATGTCTGTAAAAACCAGCCAGCTTGAGCCGGGTGGAAAATCCCAGGAATAGGTCGGGAAGTCGCTCAAGAGGCTCTGGTTTTCCTTGAGGTAGTGGTGAAGCCGGAGCATGAAATCGTCATAGGAAGATCCTATCCGTACCGAGAACCCCAGCTTGCGAAGCTGCATCTTCAGGAACCTCGCCGCCTGGCTTGTGGCTCCCGGGGCGGCGAGCAGATGACTGGGAATACTCCCCTTCCCTTGCAGGTATTGGATGAGTTGGGGGAAGGGATCGGCCGTCAACCAGCTTCTGTGTTGATCCGGGTTGATATTCGTAAAGAAACGGAGAATCCGATCCCCCTCAGTCGGCCGTGTGGGAAAGGAATCGACGTGCAGCAAATCGTTTCTGGCTCGCAGCCGGACCTCCCGTCCTTCTTCCTGCTGCGGCCGAAAGCTGGCGTAGTCCACCTTCCAATTCGTTGCATATTCGGGCAACAGCCTGCCAAGAAAACTGATGGCCGCCCCCGAATAGCGTCGCATGGCTGCGAGCAGATGCTCCCTATCCGTTTCAGAGCCCTTCTTGAATCCCGTGATGCGGTCCAGGTAGGGGCGATAGGCGATGTTCTTGTGAAACTGAGCCCCGGTCTGTCTCTGACTCAGCAGAAACTCACGATCCGCGTCTGCCAGCTGGAAAGGCAGGTCTTCGAAAAAGAGGATATTCCCCTCCTCCAAAAGTCGGTAGTAATCTGCCGACGTCCCCTCCTTCTCTTCTCCCGAAGGTCCCTCGACCGGAACGAGCCGCATAACCGAGAGTCTAGAAGTCCGAAAAGGTCAGAGTCAACCAGCGCCAGTAGCTCTGTCCTGGCTTCCAGACTCCTCTTCCTCTTGGGACTTGGTCCCTGAGTTGACCATGCCAAGGGTTTCCTCCGTAGATCGCTTTCGCCGGGGGTGATGACCAAGGGCGCACAACCGTCGTCACGTAGCAATCCCTTCCAGGAGTGCCAAACGCACCAGCTGTATCGCGCTCAGACTGATACGTGTCCGATCTGGCCTGCCCCGTCCCGCGATGTTGTAGGTTTTTGTTCTGTGGTCTTTTCCATCGGTGATGCAAAGATAGGTCGCGCCTTTTCCCAGATTGTGGCTGCGCTGGCCCGGCTCGGGCACACCGTGAACGGCAAGTCCCCAGTCCGCTTCTTCTCGAGTACAAACCGCAGAAGCCAGCTCGGCGACCAGGGTGTTGGGATCCTTCAGAGAACTCATTCCCTCGCTGCTAGAACCGGCGGCAAGCAAACGCTCGACTGATTTGACATCGTTGCAAATGACGCCTCCCAGAAAATGCTCGTCGCTGGCCTGCTGTAGTCGCTCTGCTACCATGCCGCTAGTGACATCCTCATAGACGGCAAGGGTCACGTTCCACTGGCGCAAGAGTTTGCCGACCGCCTGTTCCAGAGTCTCTTGGTCGACCCCAAAGATATGTCGTCCCAACAGGCTCCGAACCTTCTCCTCGACCGGATCGATGAGCCCTTGAGCCGCCTCTAGGCTCGAAGCCTTTGCCGCGATCCGTATATCCACCTGGCCAGGATGCGCAAGCACGCCCACCGTGGGATTGCTGGAGCCCGCAATGAGGTCGCCAATCTGGTGGTCTACGCTGCTCTCACCAATATCGGCAACCTTTAGAATCCGGTAGGTGATGACTTCTGCCAGGCCGAACTTCTTCCGCAGGTAGGGCTCCACTTCGTGTTCAAAAAGCCACTTCAGCTCGTGAGGCACCCCGGGCAGGGCAAAGATCACACCTCTGGAGTCCTCCACGATGAACGCCGGCGCGGTACCATTCGGATTATGTACCGGGATGGCTCCCTCGGGAATGTCCGCTTGACGTTCATTGTTGGCGGTCATGATGAATCCTCGACTCCGAAACCGCAGTTCGATCTCATCCATCAGCTGGGGATCACGGACGAGTTTCCGTCCCGTCACCGCCGCAATGACCTCTCGCGTTACATCATCCTGGGTTGGCCCCAGACCGCCGCCCGTTATCACAACATCCGAGCGATCCAAGGCCTTGGAAATCACTTCCTCCATCCGATTCTGGTTGTCTCCGACGACGGTTTTGTAAAAGAGATTGACCCCTAGGCTGGTTAGCCTCTGGGCGATCCAGGCCGAGTTGGTGTCGACGATCTGGCCCAGTAGGAGTTCCGAGCCGATTGCCACTATTTCAGCATTGGCCATTTCGTTACCCTTCGATCTCTGGCCAGGATTCTCGGCAGCGGGGATGATTCAGGCCAACACTTCATATCGGAGCAGGCTTTCCTGGTTTCACGTTAGGTATTGGCGGGCGTGCTCCGCTCCCTTTACCAGCACTCTGAGCTTGCCTCTCGTGATTTCCACCGGCACGTGTTGGAAACCACATTCCGAAGCCAACAGGAGCCGTTCCGGTGAAAAATAGCGCGTCGCCGGCCTGGTTCTTTCGGTGATCTCGCTGGGCGATTCCATTCTGTCGCTCCTTTGATCCAGGACCCCGACGGCGAACTCGCCCTTGTAATCGATTTTCTCCCAGAGCGCCATCATGTCGTAATCCAGCGTGCAGTGCTCCAGCGAGAGCTGGTCCACCGGGGCAATCTGGAAGGCTTCCGCCATGTCCGTGTAGGGCGCGAAATAAGAGCGCTTTCGGTAAGCATTTCCTCCACAGACGTGCAGACCGACCTTCACACCCAGCCCCTCGACCGCAGTCTTCAGCACCTCCGCCGCCCAGACCACATCTTCCGGAAAAGCCGTCCAGGCGGGCTCATCGAATTGGATGAACTCACATCCCTCGCGAACCAGGTCCCGAAACTCCTGGTTCAGGACCCGAGCGTAGGCCAGTGCCAACTCCTGATCATCGGCGTACAGATCCGACCTCTGGTTATCTGAGAACCTGGCCAGCATATGCGGACCGATACACGTCATCTTGACCTCAACCTCGGGTGGTGCCTGATCCCGCGCCACACGCCAGTCGTGAGCCAGACCGATCTTCGGATCCTCGATGGGTCCTAAAACCTGGGGTAGTTCGATGCCGAATCCGGTGGGGCCGAAGGCACGGAAGGACATCTGCTCGAAGCTAACGCCTCCGACTCTTTTCTGCACGAAATAGTACATGTTCTCACGGCGTCCCTCCCCGTCGGTGACGATGTCCAGCCCGGCTTCGACCTGCTCTCTCACTGCCCAGCAAATCACCTCGTCTGCTTCCTGACGCGATAGCTCTGGCTTTCTGAGGGTATCCGCGGGTTGAACCGGTCGGGGAAAACTACCCGTGACCGTCGTTCGGAAAGGTTTCGTCATATTTGTATCACTGCCCTTCGGTTGCGCTGTGTGGTGATATCAAATCGTGAGTCCAGGTGCAATCGGCAGTCCGCTTTGGCAGCGCGCTCCAGTTGCAGCTCGGACTACCGAAACAGCTCCTTGAGAACCCTTCCCTGAGCCCGCGAAAACTCTACCTCCAGGATCCTCGCGATGGTCGGAGCCAGATCCAGTAGCCGCACGGTTTCCAAGCGATGGGCCTGTTTGATCCCGGGCCCCTTGGCCAGGAACGCGGCCTTCAGACCTGGGAAGTCGGGGCCGTAGCCATGCATCCCTCGCGTATCCGAGGGGGAGACGAGTTCTCCCTGTACCTCAGCGCTGAAGAAGTATCCGGGACGTGCTTCCAGCACGGCCAGAGCTCGACTAAATCCCCCCGTCTGGCTCAGCTCGGACCCCATGTAGACTCGTCCTATACCATAGCTGGGGTTTGATTTTAATAAATTGACCAGATCGAGCACCTTCTGGCGACTGTCGGGAGAAGCGGCGGGATGAGGCACGATTGCCAGGGAACCCCCAGCGGCCCAGGGAGCCGCTTGCCAGGAAGTAATCTCTCCGTGTCCATCGGCTTGTAGTAAATCGAGAGCGCGCATCAAGACCCCGGGTTTGATGACGCTGTCGACTGCCACGAAGCCATGGTCTGAGACCACCAGGATGCTGGTCGACTCCCAGCGCCCCGCCTGATCCAGAGCAGTGAAGAGCTCACCCAGATGGCCGTCGATCTTCTCCAGGGCCTGCTTGGCTGGGATGCTGCCGGGTCCATGCCGATGCTGAGCCCCATCCAGTTCGAGGTAGTGGATCGCCATGAGTCCCGGCTTCTTCCCCAGAAAGTACAGTGCCACTCGAGTCCGAATGTCATCGCCCATCCGAACCAGCTTCTCGGCCGGGGGAAGGAAGTCCCGAAGATCCTGGTCCGACACCAGGCTGCGAAGATTCTTGGCCTCATGAAGATTCGGCACCGGATACATGTCGGGCAGGTTCCAGTCGATAGGAGCCCCGGCGGTCACGGGCCAGGTCACGGAAGCTGTTCGTATCCCCAGCTTCCGCGCAGCGTCGAAGATCGTGCCTACCTTGAGATCCTCGTAGAACCAGTGCCAGCCCCCTCCCAGTGCTCCATCCGGATCGAACACAAGATTGCTCTCGATGCCGTGACGGGCCGGATTGACCCCTGTGATCATGGTGGTGTGAGCGGGAAAGGTTACCGAAGGCATCACACTGAGGGCTCCCTCAGCGTACGAGCCCTCCAGCATCAATCGCCGGAGGTTGGGGATCTTCAAACCCAGATCATCAGCGCGGAGGTAGTAATCCGGCATCAGGCCGTCAATGGAAACCAGGATCACGTCTCCAGCCCAGACCGGCATTACCAGGAGTGCGAGGCAACCCAGAGCGGATGTCAGTAGACAAAGTCGCCGCCGAGCCGTGTAGCCAGCTAATCGGATCATCGCCCCTCTCCTTTCAACGATTCCCACTGAAGGCGCCCTCCAGAAATTGCTCTCGGCTGGCAGGAGATTCCACCTTTTCAGGTATCTGCCAGCGCGTCTCCTTTTGAGTACACCCGGCTGCTGCGAAAACGATGCCTGCGCCCAGCAAGAGCAGACGAAAAAGGTCGTAGGAGCAGTATCGACTCGACGGTCGGTCGTTGATCATTTTCTCAGGTCCTCGTCTGATGGCGGGAGGGGGCACGAGACCGCACAGTCCCCACACGAGAACTGCCAGGAAGAGACCCTCTCACTTCACCTCGGCAACCCAGTGGCTCTTGAATCCGACTTCTTGATAGCTATTCTGCGAGGAGGGCCCATCGCTGACCCAGAGTGTCTGACGTCCTAGATCCATCACGATGGAACACAGGGTCTGAAGCCAACTGGCAGCGTCGGCCTGGGTGCAATCGGCTAGCTGACAGATCGAGTTCCCTCCGTCCGAACGATCGGCGAGCCAGCCCTGCACCGTCTCTGGCGTAACGGATGAAGATTGGTCGGTCAACTGGGCCCAACGCAGACCCCGAATCCTGCTGTTTTCAAAATTGCAGGGTTCGTCTTCGTGGAGGCAATGATTCGTGTGCCAGTAGACTTGTTTGGGAGTGAGGTCGGCCCGCACTATTCTTCCCGGAGCGGACTCAAAGTTCACCGCCCGGCCCCGATCGTCCGCTACCAGAACATTCACTGTCGCCAATGGCGCAGATTCGGTCATGACTTCGCACGCCTGAGCAAGGGTCTTCTGGGCCAGAATCTCCCGACCTAGCACAACGAACAACTGATCGCCGATACTGGCCTTCTCGCGGCATCTCAGCCCCGCCGCGACCAGCCCCAGACCATGCTGATTCAGACCGTACTTACCGGGCTGCCCGCACTCGGTCACCATGATGTGGTCGGGAACGTCATCGCATCGAGCGACGAAGACTGCTCTGAAATCCATGACCTCGGGCCGCCAGTCCCAGCTTTGTCCCAGCAGCGTATTGCCGCTTTGGGACTTCTGCGGACCCACGAAGAGATTGGAACAGTCACCTAGGGCCACTGTTTCGAACGTGATCTCATAGCGCGCAGAAAGGACCAGAATATCTTCCAGCGTCTGCCCCGAGCCTTCCGCGATGCCCTCGTATTCGTCGAACAACAGGGGACTCACCCGATGCGTCGGCTCGATAAAGGCAGCCGCTCGCTGGCGCAGCGCTTCGGGTTCCAATCCCAGGTGACGCTGAAAGAACCAACGATAGAACTCGACCGCCCACTCGATGGGAGCCTTCAGCAAGCGTCCATGCTGCTGCCCCCGCTGGCGGCTGCTTCCCTTCAACTCGATGAAATGTAGTTTCGACATGGGGCTTACTTCTTCCCTCGGGCTATCGGCACAGCAAATTCGAAGTCAGTAGCGTCGCCAGCGGCTCGAGATCGTTGAGGGGGGAACTTCGGCTCTGGGATCGGGGAAGATTCTGCTGTTGTCCGGCTCTCTCGCCGGAACTTGGGCTCGCATTGCTGACAAGTCAAGTCGTTCGCTGCTCTGTCGGACGCTGCTTCATGTTGGTGGTGGTCCCGGTCTTCGCAGTTCTCTTTGACCTGCAACCTGTGACCAATTCTCAGTCCCGGGAGGGCAGTTGATGGACGATTTTTCCCGATTTGATGACCGTCCGGGGAGCCCGAAGCACCTCGAGATCTTCCAGTGGATTCCCTTCCACAAGAATCAAGTCTGCTCGATAATCTTCCTTGACCTCTCCCAACTTCGGCAACTTCATGAGAGAGGCTCCCTCACTGGTCACGGTGCGGAGCGCCTCTGTTCTGGAGAGACCGGCCTCAGTGTAGGACTCGATCTCATCGACCAGTGAGTTGAAGGGTGTATTGGTGGCGCCGCAGTCGGTGCCGCCGATTATCTTCATCCCCAGTCGGTGGAAGTGTCCGGTATTGGTAAGACGTCCTTCGAGTCGTTCCACAGCCGCAACGTCCCCTGGGTTGTGGGCAGCACCCGTTTGCCTGAAACGTCGGGCGGTCTGAAGAGCGCAGTAGACGGTT
Organism: Acidobacteriota bacterium; assembly: GCA_965218775.1. Lineage (GTDB taxonomy): Bacteria > Acidobacteriota > UBA6911 > RPQK01 > JAJDTT01 > CAUZIZ01. The sequence goes on from CBDCLS010000005.1 coordinate 726,786, forward strand.
GGGCTAACGACGATGCCTTTATCCCTGATGCGCTTTGAGATCTCCGCATCGTAGCGGTAACGACCCGGCGGCTCGACGTAACTGACATGCTCGATCATATCAAGATCGGCCTCAATAGCCCGCTCTACACTTTCAGTGGCGTGGCAATGAGCTGTGATCTGTACCCCGTTGGCGTGAGCCATGTCCGCCGCTTCTTTCATCAGTTCGATTGCCAGGTCGGCCTCGTGCGGCACCGTGCCGGGAGTCAGGCCGCCTCCGGAGGCCATCAGCTTCACGAACCCGGCGCCCTGCTCGAGGTGCGACTCGATCCTTCGACGCAGTTCCTCAACGGTCGCCACCTCACCACCTAAGAAGTGACAATGCCCTTTGGGCCTCATCAGTGCATGTCCACAGCTGATGATGTGCGGACCCGAAATCTCGTTTCGCTCGACTCGCTGTTGAAACTGAAACATGAGAGGGCCCGGAGCTCCGCAGTCCCGCATGGTAGTGATCCCCGCCTGGATGGCGATGCGGGCGTTGCTCACCGCCGTAGCCATCCGCGCTTCATCATCGCTGCCGATGTAACTTCCCCTCGGATCGCCTCCGGCGTCCAGGAAGAAGTGCACGTGGCAGTCGATCAGTCCGGGACAGAGGTACAATCCGGTCCCGTCAATGGTCCGTCCAGACCAATCGCTCGGAGGCGAACCCACGGATTTAATCCGATCGCCTTGGATGATCGCAGTCCCTCGTTCCAGAATCGTGCCTCCTCTCACGTTCACGACGTTGGCATTCTGGATGCAGAATGAGCTATCCATATCGACTTATCTCCCTGGATTCTAAACTTCGGGCTCGCGAAGTCAGCTTTCTCGAAAGGATGATACCACCGCACCTATCTATCCAATAGACCCAGAGGGTCTTCTTCGATTACCACGTTGTTCGGGAGAGATTAGATGCCACGGGGATTGTAATGCCAGGCCGGGCGGCACTACACTCACTTCACAAACTTGCAAGGAGGAGTCGTCGAATGAAGTTCGTAAGAGTTGGCGGAGCTCTCTGTTTGCAGGCCAAATGACTTACGGTTTTCGGCTACGCAGAATCATCGTACAAGACCTTTGTCTGGCCCTTGGGCTACTCACCCTGGGCGGCTGCAGGGAGGGGACATCGCCACCCTATTCGCCAGAGGAGGCACTTTGGACTTTCCGACTACCCCAGGGATTTCGCATCGAGCTTGTGGCCTCAGAGCCGATGATCGGCGACCCGGTGGCCATGGCATTCGACGCTCAGGGACGCATGTTCGTTCTGGAGATGGGCGACTATCCCATGCAGCCGGATCCCCAAGGGAGGGTCATCGTCCTGGAGGACTCCGACGGCCAGGGGGTATTCACCAAGCGCAGCGTGTACGCCGACAATCTCCCCTTCCCAACCGGCTTGATGCCTTGGAGGGACGGTGTGCTGGTTGCCGCCGCACCGCACATCTATTACCTACCCGATGAAGATCAAGACCTGCAGGCCGACGAAAGACGTGTGCTGCTCACAGGCTTCAATCCCTATAACCCCCAGCTCCGAGTGAACGGACTTCTCTACGGCATCGACAATTGGATCTACGGAGCCTATCCCAAAGTGGGTCCCTCCAGGCGCCATCCCAGACTTTTCGGTCAGCCAGGCGAGCCCCTTCACTTTCCAGATCACCCCGAGGTCCCAGCGGTCGACGTCTCCAGCCTGGGCACCGATTTCCGCTTTCGACCAGATCTACAGAAGCTGGAGCCAGTCTCCGGGAATTCCCAATACGGCAATGCCTTTGACGCCCGAGGGAATCGCTTCGGGCTCTGGAACAACAACCATATCCGCCATCCCGTGGTTGCCCATCGCTACCTGGCCCGTAATCCCTATCTGGCTGTGTCCAGTACCATGCAGTTCCCTTCCGACCACGAGAATCAATCTACGGTCTATCCCCTCACCGACAACCCGATCTACATCCATGAGTCCCAGGTGGGAAAATTCACTTCCAGCTGCGGCAATTCCATCTATAGCGCCGCCCAGTTCCCGGACAGATTGCGTGGAGCCTATTTCGTCTGCGATCCGCTCCACAATCTGGTGCACTGCGATCTTCTCTCCCCTGACGGCCCCACCTTTTCCGCTAAGAGAGCCTTTGAACAGAAAGAGTTCCTGGCTTCCACCGACGCCTGGTTCAAACCGGTGTTCACCACGGTCGGGCCAGATGGAGCGCTCTATGTGGTCGACTACTATCGTAAGTACATCGAGCATCCGGACTATGTCCCGGAGGGCCTGGAAGGCCAGTTCGACCTGCGCGCGGGAGCCGGCAGGGGACGCATCTATAGGGTGCTCTATGAAGGGACTCAGCTTGAACCAACAAAGCCAGAGCTGCAGTTTGCAGACTCCAGGCAACTGGCCCAGACGCTGGCCCATGCCAACATGTGGTGGCGAATCACGGCCCAACGCCTGCTGGTTGAGCGGCAGGCCGAGTCTGCCCTGCCCCACTTGCGGAAGCTCCTGCAGAGAGCTGATTCCCCGGAAAGCCGAATCCACGCACTCTGGACTCTGGAGGGAATCGGTGGGCTAGAGCCTGATCTGCTGCTGCAGGCTCTCCTCGACGAAGACGCAGGAGTTCGCGAACATGCGGTTCGGCTTTCTGAGCAGGTTGAATCAGCTTTCCTCAAAGCAAAGCTTCTGAAGCTATTGGACGATCCAGATGATCGTGTTCAGTTTCAGCTGGCTTGTACCCTGGGGCTCCTCCCCGAAGCAGAGTCATTTCCAGCGCTCACCCAGATCCTCAAGCAACATCAAGAGAACCGCTGGTTTCAAGTCGCCGTTCTAACTTCGGCTGCCGAGAATGCGCAGGGATGGTTCCAGACGCTCACCGGAGACCGCACCTTTCTTTCATCAGAGTCTGAAGGAAAGCGAGAGCTCCTCTCCAGAATCACTCATATCCTTGGTGCCCGCCAGCTCGAGACCGAGATTGCGGCAGTTCTCGACTTCCTGGTGGGTACCCCAAAGTCTCCCGATGATTGGTGGCGAGCCGCCAGCTTGGCCGGACTCGGCCAAGGATTGGGACAAGCCGCGTCAAGCAAGTTTTCCCTGGCCCCAACTGCCGAGCGGGACCTCTTTGAGCTTATCGCCTCATCGTCGCCAAAGATTGCGGAGGCCGCCTTGGACCTGGCCTCCCGCATTCAGTTGATTTACTCGCAGCCCCTCCGCGGGCTTGTCAAAGATGCCGTAGCCGCGTCGGCCCGGAAACCCGAGATAGCCTCCAGGGTCAACGCCGTCCGGATCATGGCGCTCGACCCTACTGAGTCCACCATTCCGGTTCTCGACCAGCTCCTGGATCCCCGGGAGCCTTCGGAGATTCAAACTGCCGCTGCCAAGGCCCTCCTCCAGCAAGGCCACGCGAAGTCGGTTCCATTCCTGCTGCGCAAGTGGAAAAGCTATACTGAGCCCGTCCGGAAAGTCGTCTGGGAAGGGTTTCTGGGCCGAAAGGATTTCTTGAAGGTGCTGATCGAGAGCATCAGAAACGAAACAGTCCCTGCCTGGACCGTCAGTCGCCCTCGTGCCAATCAACTGCTGCAATCTCCTGACGAGAGCGTCCGGCGCCAAGCCGAGGCTCTCTTCGCCGATCTATCGCAGGACAGACAGGCGCTGATAGAAAGGTACAAGCCTGCTCTATCCGTCCAGGGTAAAGTCTCGAAGGGTCGAGAGGTCTTTCGCCGGAATTGCAGCCGCTGTCACAGGTTGGACGGGATGGGCAACGAAGTCGGTCCTGACTTGACAGATGTGATCGGGCGCCGGCCCAAGGGGTTCTTCCTCACCAAGGTGCTGGATCCCAACCTCAACATCTCGCCCGGCTACGAGACGTACGTCATCGAGACACGGAGTGGATCCACCATCACAGGCGTCGTCGCCCAGGAGAGTCCCAGTTCCATGATACTAAGGCGGGAAGAAGGAGAAGAAGAAACGGTTCTCCGCAGGAGCATCACCTCACTCCGGGTGTCCGCCGTGTCTACCATGCCAGAGGGCTTGGAGGAAGAAATTGATCTGAAGGCGATGGCTGATTTGCTGCAATACCTTCAGAGGCTCGGGACACCTGGTCCTTTGTAGTCAGGCAACAGACAGCCCCACCATTTAACTCGTTCTTGTCAGGCTTACAGAAAACGGGAGTTTCCAAATTGATTCGCTGGACGAAAGCAACCTGCTTGATTCTGCTGCTCAGCAGCGTCCCTTTGCGGTCTGAGAGCCGACCTGCTCTTCCCAACACGACCCGGCTGGAAGGAAAGGACGATCTGTCGGCTCGTATGGTTGCAGGTATCGATCGCTTTCTCATGAGACGGCTGGAGCGCTCTGTTCAGGCCCGCCAACGCTTCTGGAATCGCGACTTCTCCTCCGCTGCTCCCTACCGGGAATCACTCGACCCGAATCTTCAGCGCTTCCGAAGAGTGATCGGTCTCGTGGATGAAAGGCTCCCCGCTCGGATGGAGTACTTTCGCGATTACGGCGGCTCACCCCAGCTGTCGCAGAACGACCGTTATCAAATCTGGCAGGTCCGCTGGCCCGCTGTCGAAGGCGTCTTCGGCGAAGGCCTGCTGCTGCAGCCGACCAGCGAACCCAGGGGCTACGTGGTGGCGCTCCCGGATGCGGACTATACGCCCGAGCAACTCGTCGGCCTCAGTCCCGGAATTGATCCCAAATCGCAGTTTGCTCGCCGAATGGCCGAAAGCGGGTTTCTGGTCATCGTCCCAACCCTCATCGACCGATCGAGCCGCTTTTCCGGAAACCCCGACTTGAACACGGATTCCCTGAGAATGACCAACATGCCCCACCGCGAATGGCTCTATCGGATGTCGTACGAGATGGGGCGTCACTTAATTGGTTACGAGGTGCAGAAGGTCCTGGCAGCCGTGGACTGGTTGCAGCGGGAATTCGGTGACGGGGCCCGCGTGGGCGTGGCCGGCTATGCGGAAGGAGGCTTGATCGCACTGTATTCCGCGGCTCTGGACGCACGCATCGACTCCTGCCTCGTGAGTGGTTATTTCGGACCCCGGGAGCGCGTCTGGGAGGAACCCATCTACCGGAATATCTGGACCCTGCTGCACGAGTTCGGGGATGCGGAAATTGCCAGTATGGTTCTTCCCCGTAGCCTGGTGATTGAGTACAGCTCCACCCCCAGCCTGGAGGGTCGACCTCCTGCCGAGAATTGGCAGAGAGATGTCGCTGCCCCGGGTCGCCTGTCGACACCGGAGGCAGCGGCGGTCAGGCGCGAGTTCGAGCGCCTGGAAAAATGGCAACAGCGATTGCCCGCTCCCCTGAATCGTTCCGCCCGACTGGTGCCGGAATCCCCCCAGGCGAACCCAGTTGGACCTGGTTCAACCGCGGCTCTAGAAGCCTTTTTGCAGCCCTTGACTCCCGCCGAACACATCCAGGTCGATCCAACTCCAGGCTTCCTAGGGCAAGTGGGCACGGAGTTCGGCAGGGAGGATCGCCAGCGGCGCCAAGTCAAGGAGATCGAGAACCACGTCCAGCAAGTCCTGCGGACTTCCGGCGTCATACGTGAGAAGTTTTTCTTGGAGCAGGTTCCCTACGATTCCGCCGGTCAGTTCACCCAGGGGGCCAAGCCGCTACGGAAATACTTCTGGGAGGAAGTCCTGGGAAAGGTGGACGAGCCCTTCCTGGCCGCGAATCCGCGTACTCGCCTTCGCTATGACCGTCCGCAGTGGAGGGGATACGATGTGGTTCTGGACGTTTGGCCGGATGTTTTCGCCTGGGGTATTCTGCTGCTGCCGAAGGACCTGAAGCCTGGGGAGAGGCGACCTGTCGTCGTAGCCCAGCATGGACTGGAGACGTTGCCGCAGGATGTCATCACGGAGGAGGGACGCGGCTTCCGTTCCTACCAGGCCTTCGCAGCCAGACTTGCCGAACGTGGTTTCATCGTCTTTGCACCCCACAACCCCTACCGGGGAAAGGATCTATTCCGTGTCCTCCAGTTCAAAGCCAATCCCTTAAAGCTCTCACTCTTCTCCTTCATCGTGGGGCAGCACCAGCAAATCATCAACTGGCTCAAGACCTTGCCCAACGTGGACCGGGATCGCATCGCCTTCTACGGCCTCAGCTACGGCGGAAAGACAGCGATGCGCGTACCTGCTATCGTGGAAGATTACTGTCTGTCCATCTGCTCCGCTGACTTCAACGAGTGGATCTGGAAGAACGTAACCGTCGACTGGAGCAACAGTTATGCCTTCACCAAAGAGTACGAGATGCCTGATTTTGGGCTGGGTATCAGCTTCAACTACGCGGAAATGGCCTACCTGATCTTCCCTCGGCCCTTCATGGTAGAACGAGGACACCGGGACGGCGTAGGTCTCGACGAGTGGGTCGCCTATGAGTACGCCAAAATCCGCCGCCTCTATAATGAGTTGGGCCGAGGTGACAAGACCGAAATCGAGTTCTTCAAGGGAGGCCACCAGATCAACGGACAAGGGACGTTCGAGTTCCTGCACCACCACCTGAAGTGGCCCCGGCGGTCGAGTGAGCAGTGAGCAGTTTTCAGTCTGCCAGAGCTGGAAAAGGCCAGCTTCAGGACGGAATCCGTTGGGATTGACATCGTTGTCGAACTGTGAAGATAGCCCGGAATCCGATCATCAGCCGATGAAACTCAGACCTCCTTTCGCTCCTGGACTTCTGTTGTCGTGTGGGTTACTGCTGAGCCTGACCCTCACCGCAGATCTGAGTTTTACCGAAGGAAAGAAGCGGACACTGAAGGCGGGAGCCTACGCCGCCGACATCACACCCACCAGGTTTCCGGTCTCATCCAACGGCAGCATGCGCGACCGGTTCGCCCAGTCCGCCCATGATCCGCTGCAGGCGCGCGCCCTGGTGTTGGACAACGGAGTCTCCCAGATCGCCATCGTCGTCGCTGACAGCTGCATGATTCCACGGGATATCTTCGACAACGCCAAGGAAAAAGCATCCCGTGCTACCGGGATTCCGGCAACAAACATGCTGATGTCGGCGACCCATACACATTCCGCCGTCACGGTAGCTGGCGTCTTCCAAAGCGAGCCGGACACCGCCTATGGCAAGTTTCTAGCGGATCGGATCGCCCACGCAGTTTTAGAAGCCGCCTCTCGTCGGGAAGCTGCCCGGGTGGGTTGGGCGGTAGGAAACAACGGGCACCAGGTCTTCAATCGCCGCTGGCTGATGCGACCCGGTTTCGACTATAGCGATCCCTTTGACAGTGCCAGCGACAAGGTAAGAATGAATCCGCCCAGCGGCAGCAACAGGTTGCTGAAGCCGGCGGGACCTACCGACCCCGAAGTTCCGGTGTTGGCCGTCGAGGCCGTCGATGGCCGGCCACTCGCTTTGTTGGCGAACTACGCACTGCACTATGTGGGTGGTGTGCCGGCGAACATGCTCTCAGCAGACTACTTCGGCGAGTTCGGTCGACGAATCCAGCGCCTAGTCAGAGCTCAGAATCTGGAGCCGGCATTCGTAGGCATCATGTCCAACGGGACCAGCGGTGATGTCAACAATGTGAACTTCTTCGAATCGGCAGTTCGCCGTGCTCCCTTTGAGCAAATCCGAATCGTGGCCTCGGATCTAGCGGCCTCGGCATTCCAGGCCTACCGGCGGATCGAATACGAGGACTGGGTACCCCTACTGGCCGACGAGACCCAGATCGAACTGGGAGTCCGGCTGCCAAGCAAGGATGACATCCGGCGCGCGCAAGAGATTCTAGAGACCGCTGGATCGGGACCCTATGCCGAAAGACGTCAGATCTACGCGCGCGAGACAATGCTGCTGGCGGAATATCCCGCGACGGTGCGGGTGAAGCTGCAGGCCATACGGATCGGTGGACTTGGAATCGTCAGCAGCCCCTGCGAGACCTTTGTAGAGACCGGACTGGCCATCAAGAAACAGAGCCCGCTGCAACCAACCTTTGTCATCGAGCTAGCCAACGGCTATAACGGTTACCTGCCGACCTCTCGGCAGCACCAACTCGGTGGATACGAAACCTGGCGCGCCCGATCGAGCTACTTGACCATCGACTCCGAAGCCAAGGTCCGAGCTACGCTGCTTCGACTCCTGGCCAGGGTGGCAAAGGACTGACCGGATCGAACCAAAAAGGAGATGCTCATGAGACGCTTATTTCTGTTCAGTGTGATGGGATTGTGGGGACTGGGGTTCTTGCCTTCGGTCAGGGCTGGAGACGTCATCGACATCGGATCACGACGTGAGCTCTTCGTTGATCGACTTCTGATCTCCAGATTGGTCGGTGCAGATCTCGAGCTCAAGCAACCGGTTCCTGCAGGAATAGCCGTCCGCTTCGACGATCCCTGGGAGGGACCTTTGGCGTTCTATTCGACCGTCTTCAAGGACGGCGACAAGTACCGTCTGTATTACCGAGGGCTCTATGGAAAGGTCGGAACGACCTGCTATGCCGAGAGTCTGGATGGTATTCATTGGACCAAACCCGAGCTGGGACTGGTTTCGATTGACGGGTCTACCAAGAACGGCGTGATTCTTCCCTCGTCTGGACAATTCTGTCCCTTTATCGATAGGCGACCCGGCGTTCCGGACTCGGAGCGCTACAAGGCCAACTCACGAGGTCCTGAGGATCCCCACGCCCTGATCGGCTACGTCTCCGCTGACGGCCTCCGCTGGCGACAGATCCAAGAGGAGCCGATCGTTCCGATGGCTCTGGTAAACAATTTCGATTCGCAGAACGTCATGTTCTGGTCGGAGGTAGAGAAACAATACGTGCTCTATGCCCGACACATGGAGGGAGGACGCCGTGCCACAGCCCGGGCGACCTCTCCCGATTTTCGGAACTGGAGCCAGCAGACACTGATGACCTACAGCGACACGGGAACCACCACCCCTTCAGCCCAGTTCTATACCAACCAGACGCAGCCATACTTCCGGGCTCCTCACATTTACATCTCTCTTCCGGCCCGTATCCTCTTTGCCGATGAGGGCTCGATCAACCGAGAAGACGATATCGAGGCGGCACGGCGCCAGGCGCTCACTGTGACGCCGGAGCTCCGCGAGTTTGTCATAGAGCATATGAAGCCGATGGGAACGCGGGGCACGGGAGACCGGTCCGACGCCGTCCTGATGACGAGCCGGGCTGGCACGACCCGCTTCGACTTTACGTTGAGGGAGAGTCTTATCCGTCCGGGAATCGGCATCAACAATTGGACCACCCGCACCAACTATCCAGTCTGCGGTGTCGTCCAGACTGGGCCGGAGGAGATGTCCCTCTACGTGCAGCGCGATTACGGGCAGAAAACCGCTCATCTCGAACGGATGACGCTTCGGTTGGACGGATTTGCCTCCCTCAACGCTCCCTACCAGGGGGGAGAGATGCTGACTCATCCCTTGAAGTTCTCGGGAAGTCGGCTCGAGATTAACTACTCCACGAGTGCTGCAGGCGGTCTGCGGGTCGAGATTCAGGATGCCCAGGGTCAGCCTATCCCTGGTTTCTCACTCGCTGAATGTCCAGAGATCCTAGGCGACGAGATCCAGCGCATCGTTTCCTGGGAAGTCGGCTCCGATGTGAGCTCTCTGGCTGGCAAGACGGTTAGGCTTCGCTTCGTCATGAAGGACGCCGATCTCTACTCGATCCGGTTCCATTAGTGTCCCCATCGAGCAAAGGCGCTCTTCTACGTAGCTTTGGCCTCCAGGCCGAAGTTCTTTCCGCCGAGCCTGGCGGCTCGAAATAGGGCGGCCTGAAGACTATCCCCACGGAGGAACCCTCGAAGGTGGACAACTTGATTTTCTCTCCCAATCATGTAGGCTTTAGCCCGGATTTCTCATAGTGAAAGCAGAAAGGCTGATTTTAGTCGATTTTTCGACTCTGGTTTGAGCCGAAGTCTCAGTTGAGGGCACTGTAGAGTGCGAGAGCTTGGTGACACCTATGTTGAAGGCGGAAAACCGGTTTTTCAGACACACCTCAGCCGCCTCAGTTGCAGATGGTTGGGATTTCCGGTTTGCCTCCGCTCAGCCGAGCTGTTGAAGCTGGGCCAAGGTTTGGGCGTAGAGTGTTTGGTAAGGATAACCCTCGCTCAGCGACAAGCTCACCCGTCGGACACTGACCCGAATCTGGCCTCCTATCTTCAACAGTTTGAGGCGAATCGTCTGGCATTGCGCCTTCGCCCACTGGGTCCCCTTCAAAGCGACACACCTGAGCGTGTGCAGCAGATTGTAAGCCACCGAGGAAAACCACAGGCGCAGCTGATTGCTCTTCATGCGGTGCGTCGAGGTCCGATCGGCAAACAGCTCTAGCTGCTGCTCCTTAATCCGATTCTCCGCTTCCCCTCGCGCGCAGTACAGCTCCTCGTACAGCTTTTGGGCGGGCCACCGCTTCGCTCCCAGCGAGGTGACGACAAAGCGGGGATTGGATCCCTTACCCGTGTACTCGGCCTTGCCCACCACTCGCCGCTCTTGACTCCAGCTTTTGCGCGTCTGGTAACGAAAGTCCTTGTAGACTCGGGCGCTGCTGCCGTTGGCTTGTTGCAGTGCCTGGGCCTGTTCCAACTCGGACTCCAGGGCCCCCTCTAAGCGCTGATTGCGGGCCAGACCGAAGACGTAATCCACTCGATGCTCCTCACACCATTTCATCAACGCCTCGCGGGCAAAGCTGCTGTCCGCCCGCAGAGTAATGCGGACCTTCGGCCACTTCGCCCGCAGTTGTCCCACCATCCGCTCCATCTCCTGGACCGCTCCTTCGGAGCCATCCAGGTTCGACACCCGCAGCTTGGCCCCCAGCACATACCCCTCGCAAAACACATACAGCGGCAGGTAGCAGTAACACCGGTAGTAGCCATGGTAGAAACGACCCTCCTGTTCTCCGTGCAGCGGATCATCCGTCGCATCCAGGTCCAAGACCAACTCCTTCGGTTTCCCGCCTCGCACCCGAATGAACTGCTCCACCAAAAACGCTTCGACCGCGGCTTCATCCACCGGCGTCTTGCGATATTTATCCTGCGTCACCGAGGACAACTCCAAACGATTGAGGGTGCTCTTGCCCGCACACGCCTTGCCTCGATCCGCTTCCGCTCGCCGATCCCTCCCCAAGGGATCTTCCTTGCCGACCAACACCGCCATCAGCGGATCTGCCCGGAGCTCCTCATGATCGTTGACATCCTCATAGCCTAGGGCCAGTCCGTAAATCCGCTGCCCCACCAGTTCCTCCACACTGAACTCGGTGAAGCGAGGATCGCGCCGGTCCCCAAAGCAGGCGGCCAAGCCGCTAATGAACCGAGGGTGTCGTAAAAGTTCACGTGGCGACCGGGAGTAAGTGGGGCGACACTTTGTCGTGCGGCTATGCCGAAAAACACAAGGAGAGGCGCTGCAGACGCTGGAAAAGGCCGATCGGCGCATGTAGGAGCCTCCAAAAAGCGCTAAATAGGACGGACGGGGTCAGGGCAATCAGCCGTCGGAGGTTGTGGGCGCTGGCATGAAGGGCAAACTCCAGACCGACATTCTTCAACCCTCTCCGCTTGAACCGATGTAATCCTTGGATCCCTTTCAGTTCGCTGAAGACGGGCTCCACCATCTGTTTGCGCTGACGATAGGCCTCTTGAGCCCGGGGCTGGCGCATCACTTCCCGCTCCGCATCCTTGATCTCCTCATCCTCATAGCGTTTGACCGTTCGACCTTTCCGACTGCTGGTGCACTGGCTCCTCAACCCGCAACTCTCACAGGGGGCTCCTCCGTAGCGCACATACCGCTTGCCCCCATCGCTGCCCTTTTGGACCGGGTGCAGTTTCTGTCCCGCCGGACAGTGATAACGATCTTCCCACTCCTCGTAGCGAAAGGCCGCTTTAGCCAAGCACTTCGTCGACTTCTTCTCCCAACCCACTCGGGGGCTCGATCCCTCAGGACAAAGCACATCCTCCACCCCTTCTTCTAGGGCCGTCTCCAGCGCTTGCCCCGAGAAAAACCCCGCATCCATCAACAGTTGTTGGATCGCTCCACCCACCCGCTTGCCTTGCTGCAACAGCGCTTGCAGCACCCCCGTCTCCGAGGAGGGATCCACCGCCTGGGCCACTATAATGCGATCCTGGTTGGCCAAGACCACCCCCTTGTAGCTGGCGGCCTTCGCTTTGTTCTTCAGGGGCTGGATCACCGCCTCCGGTTCACTCGGACTCACGGCCGTATGCTCCGTGCTCTTGCGTTGCGCCTGCCGCGCCGCCACCCGCTCGCGTACCGCTTGCGCCACTTCCTCCGCTTGCTTGGCCTGACGCGCCAATTGCTCGTTCTTCGGATCCGCTTCTGCCCGACGACGCTTTTCCGCCGCGGCCGCTTCGGCCGCCTCCTTCTTCACCCGTCGGTAACGCGAGGCCGCCGCCTGTACCACCGTGCCGTCGGCCGCCAAACTCACGCCCTCCTTCTTCCCCTTGTCCTTGTCCTTCCCAGTCCTTTTCAACACTTCCTGGGTCAGCTCCACAAAGAACTCTTCCCTCAGCCTCTCCCCGTGTTCATTGATAAAGCGGCCGATGACCGAGTGATCCGGCGTGATCCCCCCCGTGAACCACCAGCAACGGGTATCCACCCGGGCCAGGGTTTCCAGCTGACGCAGCGATCCCTTGCCCTCCAGAATCCCGAACAGAATCAATCCCACCAGCGCTGCCGGATGGTACGGCCGTCTCCCTCCCCCTCGGTACTTCGCTTCAAAGGCCTCCCACGACAAACTCCGGATCACCTCCCGAGCCACAAAGACCCACGTCTGCGACATCTTCACCAGAAACTCTGCAAGACTCTCATCGCCGATCAAGATCCCCCGCGGGGAGGGATCTTCGAATTGTTTCGCCCCGGGCCGCTTCCTTTTCCGGCGCTTCCCCTGGCCTTCCTTCTCATTCATCCCTCGAAAGAGCCCCCATTGGCCGCTCGAATCGATCTTGACCACCGGTCGTTTAATTGCTTGCTCCATCCCCCCTATTTTCGCAGCCTACTCCGACTCTTCTTTGCTAGCCTGGGAGGATTCTTAGTACTGATTTGAAACGGGTCTTTTACGACACCCTCGAACCCATAGCGGCTCTCCACCTCCCGTAACAGCAACCCCCCGGAGTCTGAGGTGATCTGCCCCCCATTGAATTCTGCCTCGACTCGGCGCCCTTCTAGCTCTTGAAACTCCAGCTTGGAAGCGATACACTCTGTGGTCATAGTAGTCAGCTCCTTGTGATTATTAAGTATCTGATAACAAAGACTTTATATCACATAGAGCTGACTGCTTTTTCTTGTCTTTGAGAAATCCGGGTTAGCATCTTACTGGGCTTGGTCGTTAACGCAGTTGCCAACTAATTGGAGGCAGATCCTGATGTCCAAGGAAAAAACCACGCGAAGATTGCTAACGGTCTCTCTACTCTTGGTCCTTTTCACGATTTCGATCAATAGCCTCTCCGCTGCGACGGAAGTGTACTTTGCACAGGCTCTGCGGGGCAGTGCTAACAGCGGCACCAGCTGCATTCTGATCTGGAATCCCACTGACACCGCAGCAAGCGTTACTATCATGTTTACCAACCAGGCAGGAACCGTCGATGAAACCCAGAGTTTCTCTGTGGCAGCACAGGCGACCCAGAAGCGAACCCTGGGGGGAGCGGGAGTTTCCCTGACGGTCGGCTCGGTCAAGGTCACGTCGGCAACAACAGGCATTCTAGCGACCCTCTTATTCAGCATCTCGGGCTTGCCAGAGGTCGGAGTGCTTTCGGTCCTGGGTAACTCATGGTGGAGCGGCGTGGGTCAAGTGGATGACGATGTCAACACGGGGTTGGCCGTGCGCGCTACTGGAGGTCCAGCTGTCTGCACCTTGACGGCATACAGGGCAAATGGCTCGCTGGCGGGCACAGCGCCGGTCGCGCTGGGTGCCGACGATCAGACGGCGATGTTCCTGGACGAGATGATCGATAACCTGCCGACTCCCTACCGAGGCTGCTTTAGCCTGCATTGTGAGGGTAGTGTCGCCGCCGTGGCCCTCAGACAACGAAGAAGCGACGGCTTCTTTACTACGATCGCCATGGGTAACTCAGAGGGTGAGAACGAAGCAGTCTACGCCCAAGCCGTACGAGGCAGCGCAGCCAGTGGGACGAGTCGTATCCTGGTCTGGAATCCGGGTGGTAGCCCAGCCAGCGTTACCGTCAGGTTCAGGAACCAGGGGGGCACCGGCCTGGAAAGCCAGACAACCAGCGTGCCGCCCAAGGCAACCGAGGAGATCGTCCTGGGAGGACCAGGAGTGCCACTGACAGTAGGCTCGGTGAGTGTAACGTCCGCAGCCGGAATCCTTTCAACCCTGCTCTTCAACCTCAGCGGTTTGCCGACCGTAGGAGTCCTACCGAACACTGGAGACGGATGGTGGAGCGGGGTCGGCCAGGTGGACGACGACGTGAACACGGGTGTCGCCGCACGTAACACCGGATCCCCGACTACGTGCAAGCTGACAGCTTACCGGGCAAACGGCACCATGGCCGGCATGAAAGACCTCGACTTCGGTACCAACGAACAGATTGCCATGTTCCTGGACGAGCTCATTCCTGGACTGTCAACTCCGTATCGCGGGTGTTTCAGCCTGCACTGTGAGGACGGCACTGTGGCTGCGGTGGCCCTGAGACAGCAGCGAAGCGACGGCATTTTTACTACCATCGCCATGTCTCCCATTCCAGGCGATGGAAACGGTGGGCCGGGAACCGGGGACGGCACCGATTTGTTGCGTAGAAGAGTAGACCCTCTGAGTATGACGACCAACCAGACCCGGAACGTGGTGCTACCTCTGGGCAGCAGGATTACTGGTACCGTCCAAACCTCAGGCGGCCCTCTATTTCTGCGAACCGGTGGCACAAATCCCACCACCCAGTTCGTCAGCTTAGTCGAGGCAGAATGCAACAAAGAAGTCTATCCCGGAGTCACTACTGCCCCCTTTGGTTCCGAGTTTATCGTGGTCACTCCGACGGGAGTTTCCTGCAATCTGACGGTTTCCTATACCGAGACGAGTTTCGCGCTGAGCCGGGAAGCCTCTCCTCAAACTGGAACCGTCCCAGCGGCGCTTCTTTTGAGGTTCAGAGATCCTACGTCAGTCCAGTCTCCTGGGACACGAAACGTCTCGCTCCCCAGTACAGCCACTGGGACAGCGTCTGGGACAGTCAACGTAGACAACGTCCCGGCGGCCCTGTCGTCATTCTCGAAGAGCCTGCTCTTTACCACAGGAGATGGCCGCGTACTGGTCTTTGCTGGGCTGGACGGGTTGGGTCCTTTGAGCGGAGCACAACCTCAAGGAGGACAGTTAGTACCGTACAGTGTCGATCTACCGATAAACGAAACCTACAACGTCGGGCTCCTCTTCGCCCCTTCTGGCCGCAGTCTATCCACGCTGAGTGAGGCTGTGCTGCAGGGGGGTAGCTCCGGGTTCCAGGTGACGAGCTTCTTCATCGGGACCTTGAACATGGGGAGCGGCAACCAGACAACCAACTTCACGGCACCCCGGGTAGTCAAGGTTTCGGGGACTGTGACGCAGGCCCAGACGTCCCCAAAGGAAGGCTTCGTCGCCTTTTTCGATACCAGGAGCAGCATCCTGAGCGCCACACCTCAATCCGGTTTCCTGGGAAGCGTTTCGTCCATTTCGTCCTCGGGAGCATACGACCCCTATGTCATCCAAGGTCAGTCTTACGACGCCTTTGCCTCGCTCACCTTGGACGAGAATTGCACTTGGAACACGCCTAATCCGTTCGTGGCGGGGAGCCAAACGTTCAACGTGGACACGACGCTGAACTTCGCTTTTCCAAACTTTCCTCCCGAAACGACTCTTTCCGGACAGGTCACCGATCCAGGCGGAGCCGGGGTACCCGACGTGGACGTGAGTGTGGTCTGCTCGGGCTCAACCGGTGCTCCCAACACCCAACTAATCAAGGATGGCCAAACGAACGCCCAGGGTAACTACACAATCTCGGGAATCTTCAGTTCGGGCGACTGCAGCGCAACCTACACGCCCCTGCCCCCAGATGCGCCGGGAGGAGGCTTTCCCATTCCTGTTGAAGGAGAGGAAGAATAGTAAACGTTCGGCGAGCACCTCGAGGGCCGCGGACCAATCAGGAATGGCTGGAGCTGGGCCAACAGTATGTCCTGCGCCATCCTCATCGGACCGCGCCCCTCGTGCCCGAGAGAGGCGACGGCATCTACATCTGGGATGTCGAGGGCAAGAGGTATATCGATTTCCAGTCCGGCCAGCTCTGCGTGACCCTGGGCCACTCGCACCCGAAATACGTCGAGGCGCTTAGTCAACAGGCACGGAAGATCGTCCAAACCGGCACCCTCTTCATTGCCCCCTCCGAGGTGCTGTTAGCCCAAAAAATCGCAGAACTGACTCCGGATCCACTGCAAAAATCCTTCTTTGCCTGCACTGGATCAGAGTCCAACGAGCTGGCTCTTCGTCTAGTCAGGAAATACACCGGTCGCTTCGAAGTGATCGCAGTGATGCGCGGCTATCACGGCCAGACCGCCGGCAGCGCATCGATTACCGGCAGAGGCGGCATGCTACGTGAAGGCTACGGGCCCCTGCCCACTGGGACCGGATTCATTCCCACTCCTTATCCCTACCGCTGCCAGTACTGCCGGAATGAAAGTAGCTGCAATCTAGGATGCGCCGAGTCAGCGGAGACACTCATCGACACTGCGACCTCGGGAAAACCGGCCGCCCTGTTCTTCGAACCCTTGATGAGCGCCGCCGGGCAGATCGTCCCGCCGGTCGAGTGGATGCAGGAAATGGCACGCATCTGTCGAGAACGCGGCATCCTGATGGTGGCGGATGAAGCCCTTACCGGATTTGGCCGCACCGGCAAATGGTTCGCCTTTGAACACTTCGGAATCGTTCCCGACGTGCTGACCTGCTCCAAGGGCCTGGGCGGCGGTGTCCCACTGTGTGCGGTGACCACGAGCGCAGAAATCGCCGACGAAGCGGTGAACAAAGGCTTTAGCCAATTCTCCTCACATTCCGGAGATCCCCTGCTGTGTGCTACCGGACTGGCCAACATCGAGATCGTCGAGCAGGAAAACCTGGTCGAGAACGCCCGTGTCGTCGGGAACTACATGAAGGTAAAGCTGGAAGCAATGCAGCAGCGATTTGAGATCGTGGGAGAGGCCAGAGGGCTCGGTCTCTGTCTTGGACTGGAGTTCGTTACCGACAAAGAGAGCCGCACCCCGAACTTTGAGGGTACATCGGTGGTTGCAAACTACTGCCTGGACCACGGCCTGTGGCTGCCCATCGCCATTCCAATGCACTCTCCTGATCGTCTGGAGCGACGCTTCATGGAGATGTCGGGAGCCCAGGTGCTGCGCTTCATGCCACCCATTACGGTGACTACCGAGCAGGTGGATGAAGCCCTGGAAATCCTGGAAGGCGGTATCCAATTTGCGGAGGAGACAACCGCTGCAAGCACTCCCTGAGTAGACTACTCAACGGGAGTCAGAGAACAGGTCCCCTTCCGGGCAATACTCACACCGGCAGCCGCTGCATCGCAGGCGTTGGAGTAGGTCACGCCATCACAGCCGCAGACCGGATTGAATTCTTCGGTACACACCTCGGGTCGGTTTCTGCACTTCCCTTCGCCTGTACACCTGCCCGGCGGTCGGAGACAGAATGCGGCATTCCCACAATCACTGTTCTCGACGCATCTTCCCGGCTCGGATCCCGATCGTCCCATCCGAACCGCAGTAGTACTTCGCTCACAGATGCGCTGCTGAATCAGAGCGCCACCCGGATCGACGGTTTCTTCGATCGTTCCGCCTGCGCTGGTTAGAACAAGGGTCTGCCGATCGAGGCTGATCTGGCCCACGTCGGTAAAGTGAAGGAGAGACGGAAGATGACCGACTTCGCAGGTAAAATCCACGACCAGGCGCCCGCCTGGCCCCACCTCATAGAACATTTCACATTTCAGGGTGCGAGGAAACTCGGGCCCTGGCAAGGGGCCTCCAGTAGGCCCCCCCGGTTCCGGTGAATTTTCATTGCCCGGCTCTTCACCTGTTGGATCCTCCGGATTCGGAAAGAGCTGCAGCGAGGAGTCCCGGAAACTCGCGATTCCGGTACCGTCTCCATGAAACTGAAGGGTCCCGTGTAGGCTACCCATCTGGCTGACGAAGCGGCCAACGGGCTTCAAGGTCTTGGGTTCAAAGGTGGGAGGACCATCGGGATCCAGGAAGGGAGTTGCCCTGCAGGACTGAAAAGTGGTCGACCCAAAGCGGCCCGCCACGAGTCGGTCAGGGCTTGTCCCGGCCTCCAAAAAATCCTGCCTCCCAGCAAACACTAGAAGCAGGACACACGCGGCAGACAGGATGCGGGCAACCGGGATACATCTTCCCTGGCTAAATGACCTGGGATAGCGCTTAAACACGGAACCCAGGTTGCGTCTGGAAACAGCTGAACCTGCTGCATCTCGGTTCCGACTCCTGATCTTCATTGTGCCCTCGTCCATTTTGAGAAGTCCTCCGATATCTGTCCCCCCCGACCTCCCACTCTTTTACCACGGCGAAGTGCCTAACCTAAAGCATCAAGAGCCTGTTTCGATGACTAAGGTTGAGTGGACAGGGAGAAGAGCACAAGAAGAGAACCAAGATATCGCTTACAATCAGACAAGGCCGCCCCTAACGATCCGGGGACGAGCATTTTCCAGGGGAACGCGCAGGACAGTGCACGACGACCACAGCCTCTCACAGAGATATCTAGAGAAGATCCTCAAGGCTCGGGTCTATGACGTGGCGATTGAAACACCGCTGGAACCAGCGAAAAATCTATCGAAGCGGCTTGGTAACCTGGTGTTACTAAAACGCGAGGATCTGCAGCCTGTCTTCTCTTTCAAGCTGAGAGGCGCCTATAACAAGCTCTCACAGCTGCCCCCCGATCTCTTGAAGAAGGGCGTCGCCTGCAGTTCCGCTGGCAACCACGCACAAGGGGTCGCCCTCGCCAGCAAGAAGCTGGGCTGCGAGGCCTGGATCGTCATGCCGGAGACGACACCATCCATCAAAGTAAGGTCCGTGCGGGATCTGGGTGCCCAGGTGGTTATTCACGGTGAAGGCTACGATGAGGCCTATTCACACGCTCGATTGCTGGCAGAGGAACGCGGCCTGACTTTTGTTCATCCTTTTGATGACCCTGACGTTATCGCCGGCCAAGGCACCATTGCCATGGAGATCGTCCGCCAGCATGCTGGTCCGATCGACGCGGTCTTCGTTCCCGTCGGTGGCGGCGGCCTCATCTCAGGGATAGCCGTGTTTCTCAAGGCCCTGTTCCCCACTACAAAAGTGATCGGAGTCCAACCGCAGGACTCGCCGGCCATGTCGGAGGCACTCAAGGCCGGCAACCCGGTCACGCTCGACCATGTCGGAATCTTTGCAGACGGAGTCGCCGTCCGCAGGGTAGGAGATGAGACCTTTCGCCTATGTCGAGACTTCGTCGACGAGATCGTGCTCGTTTCTACCGACGAGATCTGTGCTGCCATCAGGGATATCTTTGAAGACACACGCTCTGTGATGGAACCTGCGGGAGCACTGGCCGTTGCCGGACTCAAGCGCTATCTTGCCGGCAATGCGGAAAGGGAGAAGACTCTGATTTCGATCAACTGCGGCGCAAACGTCAACTTCGACCGCCTGCGGCATATCGCTGAGCGGGCCGCTATTGGTGAGAACCGTGAAGCCCTGATCGCCGTTGAGATACCGGAGCGCCCGGGAAGTTTCCGTGCCTTTTGCAGCGCTCTCGGCCGCAGGAACGTGACCGAGTTCAACTATCGACTGGGAGATCCTCGGCAAGCCAAGATCTTTGTCGGCGTCGAGTTGCAACAAGGCCTGGACGAGAAAATCAAGCTCATCCAGGAGCTTCGCAGTCAGGGCTATCCAGTTACCGATATGAGCGACAACGAGGTGGCCAAACTCCACCTTCGCCACATGGTCGGAGGTTCCTCTCCCCAAAGCGTCGTAGACGAGCGACTCTATCGCTTTGAGTTTCCTGAGCGGCCCGGCGCACTAATGGACTTCCTGATGGCTATCGGTGATCAGTGGAATATAAGTCTGTTTCACTATCGAAATCATGGGTCGGACTACGGCCGGGTCCTGGCAGGAATCCAGATTCCGAAGCTGGAGCTCGACCGCTTTCATCGGCATACACGTGATCTCGGCTACCCGTTTACCGAAGAGACGGAAAATCAGGCATATCAACTCTTTTTGCGGTAGGAATTCATATGAGTACGCAAGACCCAACTGGGATGTGGCGACGTTGTTCACAAATGGCTCAGATTATTTTCTTCTGTCTGCTTCAGCTATCAGCGACACCGCCAGAGGTCGGGGTTCAGCGGGTGGGAGACAAGCTCGACATTGAACTCGATTCACGGCCCTTCACCAGTTTTCACTTCGGCTCAAATTGGCCCAAACCCTTCCTGCATCCTCTTCGGAGTCCATCCGGTGTGGTCGTGACCCGGGGCTTCCCGGTAGAGGAGATCGCCGGTGAGAGCCACGATCATCGGTGGCACCGTGGACTCTTTTTTGGTCATGGCGATATACAAGGGATCGATTTCTGGCGCGAGATCGGTCCTGAGAAAACGCGATTTCCGCTCCCGATTGGGACCATCGTCCTGCGAACCGTTGGCCCTGTCCAGAAGCTGGAAGATGCCGCCGTCGTGACTGCAATCTTTGACCTGCAGGCCCCCGGACCACGCCGACTGGGCAGTCTCCGCCAACGCTATCGCTTCCATAGGCTGGGAAAACACAATGCGATTGATGCCAGGATGACCCTCACTGCGGACGCCGGCCAGTCTCTAAGAATGGGAGATACGGAAGAAGGAACCTTTGCGATTCGGGTAGCTCCGGGACTTCGCCAGGATCAAGGAGCGATACTGAGAAATCGGCAAGGCCTGGTCGGGACCGAGAACATCTGGGGTAAAGCCTCCAGCTGGGTGGACTACTCCGGTCGGGTTGGGGGAAAGATGGTGGGCATTGCGATATTTGACCATCCCTCCAATCCCAAGCACCCCACCCACTGGCATGCTCGTGGCTACGGCCTGTTCTCGGCCAATCCCTTCGGGGAACACGATTTTTACAAAGATCCTTCAAGGGATGGCAGCCTGACCATCGAAGACGGCAAGACTCTGACACTTCGCTACCGGGTTGTCGTGCACGAGGGAGACGGGGCCAGCATTGACCTGGAATCACTTTACCGGAGCTACGGTGCCGAAGAGCCGGATTGATCGGCGCCTCCGCTGACGAATTCCTGCCTCAGAATGCGGTACAAGACCATCTCTGCTTCCGCACGAGGAAGACCCAGCTCCCGTCCCCTCAACCGGCGCTGAAACTGCATCCCCAGTCTTTCCATCACTCGGTGGGAAGGCTTGTTCTCCGGATGGGCGATTGCTATCACCCGGTCGAGGTGCAACTCATCAAAAGCGAAGGTCACAGCACGTCTGCCGGCCTCTGTGGCGAAACCCTGCCCCCATTGCCCCCTCGCGAGCCACCAGCCGACCTCTACGTCCCCGGTGGTACCCAGGTACTGAATTCCACAATGTCCTAACAACCGTCCGTCGGCCTTGGACTCCAAAGGACCGACGCAGAAACCGTCCTTTGTCACATTTTCGCGCTGACGACCTACGAATTCCTCAACTTGCGTCTGAGTCCAGACAATTCCCTCGCCGATGTAGCGCATTACTTCAGGATCACTGGCGATTTCGAGAAACGGCGCGAGATCACTGTCGGACCATTCCCGGATGATCAGCCGCTCGGTCTCAATTCGGAAAGACATATGTTAGGTGGATTGAGCAATCTTATGATTAGCTTGACTGAAAATAAGAAACGATCACCCGGACGCCGAGACCCACCATGACAGTGCCCGCCACGACCGTGGCCAGTTTCAACTTCCAACTCATGCGCAGTGGCGCCGGAAGCCGAACACGGTCCGCCCAGAGCATGGCAAAGCACCAGATGCCGGAGGCGGCGGCCCCTCCACTGATGACGCTGGTGAAGGTGAGGCGTCCGAGTACGTTGCCGGCAATCTCCCGGGGAAGCCAAACAAGAGCCAAGCCTCCCAGAAAGCAGTAGAAAATGACGATCGTGCGCAGGTTCCGAAGACTTCGCGAGGCTGCCAGTCGTGGGAAGATACTCCTCACCCCCTCGGCGACTACCCGATAGTAGACCTCGAAGGCCCCATAAAGGGTTCCGATAAAAGCCAGGAAGGCCCCGATCCGGTAGAGCCATTTCAGTTGCGGGTGCAGCGCCGTCAAGAAAGCCTCCTGGACAGTGAGAAATTCACTGCCATCGGGGATCGCCCGGTTCGGATTCAGAACCAGCGCACCGAGCGCAGCAAACATCAGGGTCACCAGAATGACAAAGGTGAATGAGATGGTGGTGTCCAGCAGTGGAGCCCGGATCCAGGTGCGGGCGCGTTCAACCTCCGCAGAGGTATCTCCAGTAGCTTTCTCCAACTCCTCCCGACTGGCAACACTCCTACCCGCCAAACCCCATCCCTTTTCCCGAAGAAAACCGATGTAGCCCACATAGTCCTGGGACCCTCCACCGACCGCGCCGAGATAGAGTGTCACTTCCAGCCAGGGGCTCCGCCCTGTGAAGGTTTCGGCGTAGTTCTGGAACACCCAGCTTGGGTAGTCGGAGACACTCGGAATCATGAGGCCAGAGATCAGGGCTGGGATGTCAGGACCAAGCACCAGCAAAGCGCTCGCAATACAGAACACCATGATCCCCAGGATCACTGTGGAGATACGCTCCACGAGCTCGTAGGTCGAGACCCAGGCGAGTATGAGACAAAATGTGAGCACCACCGTCGCCCAGACATTGATCCAGTACTCCAGATGATTCCAGGGCCCCACGTCCGGACCTGAGATGGCTCCCCCCAACAATCGATGAATGAAGGTAGCCAGGATCTCCGGGAGGGCTGAGAATCCGACCAGCATCAGAAACACAGCTGGCAGCACGATCAAGAGAGGAAACCAGAGAGGCGGTCCGGGCATAGACCGCCAGGTCACCAGGGGATGCTCACCCGTCAAGACGATGTGTCGGGCAGCCGTGTAGACCTGAATTCCCTTGAAAATCCCTGCGTAGAGAAAACACCAGAGCATGCTGTAGCCGAAGATGGCTCCACTGCGGGAGGCGAAGACGAGCTCGCCACTGGCGATCGTGACCGACGCGATGATGATGCCTGGGCCCAGATAGGTCAGGAGCGAGGAGGGTGTCGGTTTGGCCAGCGAAGCCGGTGGGGACGGATACACCTGAGAATCGGTGGTGGGACTGTTCACGCCGGCACGGCCCCTTTCAGTGCAGGAAAAGCGACGTCCGAAACTCTCAAGAGGACCGACCCGGGGATCTGCCCTGAACGCGGGATCTGTGGCGATGGATTTGAGGCGGTTTTCCTTCCAGGTAGGTCGTTCCTTGAAACGGGTCCTTAACCGGGAAGAAGGCCATGATCCGTGCGACTCCAGGCCCCGGATTGGTGAAGGAGTGTGGCATGAGGGCGGGGATGATCACAGTCTGCTCGGGCCCGGCCCGATGGACCTCCGATCCCAGCCGGAACTCCAGAGTCCCCTCCAGGACCACGATCAGCTCTTCCGCGTCATGAAAATGCAGCGGGGCTCCTACGCCTACGCCAACCAGACTCCACGACAGCGTGCTGGCCGTGGTCCCGTCCCCCTCACGGGTGATATCCCAACTGTGGTAGTCAGGCCTCCAGGGTTTCTCGTACAGGTTACGATGGTCGATGACAGGCATGGGTGCCTCCTCAGAAGTGTGGCATTGTAGCCGAGTCGAGCCCCAAAAGAGAACTGGTGCCGTTGTCCAGCTCTCTCCTCGGAACTTCGGCTCATACTGCTAACGAATCAAGTCGTTCGCGGCTCTGCCGGCCGTGGAATCGTAGTACTGGTAGTCTACCCGTTTGTCGGACCGCGGTGCTGCCCCATTCGAGAACGAAACTTCGGGTCCGGCGTAGCGGTGGCCTCCAGGCCGCCGTCCGAGCCAAAGGCTCAGAGGAATAGGACTTCGGCCTGGAAGCCAAAGCTACTTCTGCAAATGAAGTGTCATCTTAGATTCGCACTGCCCGTCGGGTAGCCGAGGACTCCTTGGCAGCCTCGATGATCTCCAGCATGTGGACGTTGTCCTGAATGGGAGAGGGGGCAGGAGCCCCCGTCTTGGATGCCTCCAGAAAATCCCGGAAAAGCTCCTCCGCCATGATGCCACCGTAGCCGGGAGTCTCAGGGATCTCATAGGTCTTCCGGTGCCGGCGACCGCTGATCCAGTGCCGGGCCTCGCTGTAGAGGCTAAACGCTCCCCCTGCGGTGGCAGCGTTCGCGCTCTGGTGCTGCACCGGCTCGACCAGCGGCAGGATGGAGAAGCCCTCGGTTCCGCGCATGCCTATGTAGAAGTCGTAGACGCTCTTACTTCCCTTCATGTGATATCCCGCCTGAAACGTCCCCATGGTCCCACTCTCGAAACTCAGCAACAACAAACCGGTGTCTTCGACCGGAACTTTCTTGGGATTCAGGTTTCCCACCATAGCCATTACTTCCACCACTCGCTCCTGCATCAGACACAACACCAGGTCCAAGCAATGGCACCCCAACCAGGAGAGGATACCGGCGCCCGTCTTGGGATCGAAGAGATAGGTAGACGTGTCGCGGTACTCGAGTAGCCCGTTCAGCAGCTTGGCCTCGATGGTCATGATACTGCCCAGGGCGCCATCGGCCAGGGCCCGCTTCAAGTCCAGAACCATCGGATTGTACCGCCACTGAAGCATGGCTCCGGCTGTCACCCCCTTCTTCTCCGCCAACTCGGCCACCTTGCGGAGGTAGGATGAATGGGTCGTCGCCGGTTTGTCGTACAAGACCGGCAAGCCGGCGGAAACAACCTGTTCCAGAATGGCTGGCGCCTGGTCGGGGCGAGCACAGACCGTTACCGCATCCAGGTCGTCTCGAGCCAGAAACCGGGCCAGATCAGTGCTCTTCGAGGCCACCTTCGAGGACTCAGCCGCAAGCTGTTCGACATCGGCGAGTTCGGTGGCGGCGCAAACATGGATTTTGCCTACCTCTGAGAGTTGATCGAGCACACGCACGTGCCCACGGGCGTGGCCGTGGCCAGAAATTGCCCCCACCACCATGGATCCGTCTGCAGCAGAACTCCCCTTGTATCTCGATGGTACGGGGCTGCCACTCACTCTCAGCGGCTCGTTTCCGGCCGCGGCCTTACTGCCGAGAGATCCAATCGCTGCCGCTGACGGCAGGGTATAGCCGAGAAAGGTACGTCTCTTCATTGACAATTTCTCCTATTTCATGCAATCCCTACTCCCCCCACCTGCACGTGCTTCATGGTCTCGTAGGCCGGAGAAGGCTTTCCCTGGACGTGAAGAAATGGATAGCGGTAGTCCCCTTTCCCCTTCCATCGGGCTTCGCCCGTCATGAAGATCACCGTGTAGGCCTGGCGCGAGTGCTGGCTTCGGTTGGGCTCGCTGCGATGGTAGGTGAGGCAGTGATGGAAGCCGATACTTCCTTTGGACAGCTCAAGCGGAATCTCATCACCAAGTTTGCTCAGAGCCTTCTGGGTCAACATCCAGGTATTGCCTGGAACATCCGTCTCTTCGTGCTCTAACAGGCCTAACTTGTGACTTGCTGGAATCACCGTCATGCAACCGTTCTCCCGGGTGGCATCCTCGAGGGCGATCCAGGCCGTCAGCATCTTGTAGGGTTCGAAGCTCCAGTAGTACATGTCCTGATGAGGCGGTACCACACTCCCATCACGGGCCGGCTTGGCGAAAAGACCATCGGCGTAGATATCCAGATCGGGGCCTAGTAATTCCTGGACGATTGAGATCAGCCGTGGATTGGTGGCAACCGTGTGGAAAGCAGGGTCACGATGCAGCAGGCCAAAGGCGTTCCTGAGAACAGACGGATTGGAAGGCTCCCATTTGAGATCACTCTCGGGAAAGGGGGTATGTTGACCCTCCAAGGCGCCCACCCGTCGCAGGAGGTCGTCCATTTCTTCTTCGGTAAAAACTCCCTCTGTAGTCAGGTAACCGTTGTCGTCAAAGAACCGCTTGCGATCCATTATTTCTCCTCTTATGACTCCACTGTCTGAATGACCGAGACCAATATAGACATAGGTCACTTCCCGGTCAAAGCCATTGCGCCTCCCTTGCCTTTGCCCGTGCCCGTGCCTTTGCCCGAAGACACAGCGACAAGCAGGGTACTTCAGAAAGATGAGATCAGGGCACGGGCAAAGGCAAGGGAGAGAGCGTGAAACAGATACCCTTGACCACCCCATTGAACCATTGACCACCATTGACACAATGGAGCGGCTTCTCTATCGTGTCAGAGGAGACCTATCTCATAGTCTGCAAAGGAGTTGAGGTTGGCTAACCGCTCCGCATATGGCTGCCGGAAAGTTTTCTTCCCGACACTCTATGGAACCGTTCTACTCACGGCATCTTTGTGGGCACAGCAGCCTGCGGAGCATCCGAACGTCAAAGCGCTATCCAAAGGAGAAATTGGGACCAGGCTGTTCCTGGAACAGATCCAGCCCCTGTTTGAGAAGAATTGTCTCGCCTGCCACTCGAACACAACCAAACAGGCAGGACTCGATCTTTCCAGCCGGCAGGGTCTATTAGAAGGTGGCGACCACGGTCCCGCCGTGGTGCCCGGTAGCAGCAAAGATAGCCTTCTCTACGGGGTAATCACTCACTCCCAGCAGCCTGCGATGCCGCCTCAAGAAGAAAAGCTGCCTACACAGGCCGCGGCCCTCATCGGCCTCTGGATCGATCTGGGCGTTCCCTACGGCCACCGCGACTCCGACGACGATGTCACGCTTACGGATGAATCCAGCAGCAGGAATGCGGCCGGCCCAGATGACCTCTTCGACCAGGTCAGATCGACCTTGGAGACCCAGTGCCTTCACTGTCACGGAGGCAAGTTTCGCCAAGCCGGCCTCGATCTTTCCGAGCGTGAAGGACTCCTGAAGGGAAGCGATGAACACACTGACGTGGTCGTTCCCGGGAAGCCTGAAGCTAGTCTGCTGGTCAAGAAGGTCAGACACCAGCATGAGCCGGGCATGCCCTACCAGGGCCAGCGACTCTCTTTTCCTCCTTCTGGGGATGGGGCAAGCCCTCTTTTTTGGTCAGAGCCGAGGCAGGTCCCCGGGAAGAAAATTCTCCGGGTCCGGGTGTTGGGTGCACGTGGGAAAAATTCATAATTGGACTCCTGATTGAGGCCTACTGTATATGATCGGCTTCCGCTCGGTTGACCTTTAGCATCTCACGCTGGGCCTTTGCGGCAGATCAACGTGTGCACGTCAGCTGCGGTGACGGCGGACGACTGAGCGGCGGCTGAAATGGAGGAGATACGCTCCATCGGTCTCAGGGGTAAGAATCGCGTCATCACAGAGTCGGGCCGGGGCCTGCCTCCGTGGGGCAGTAGTTGCACCCCAATTACGTGTGCGAATCGAAACCCGCAAACCTATTTGCAATCCTCTGATTCTCGGGAATACGATAAGGGAGAGTACTGCTTGGATTGATAAGCCAGAGGAATCTCGATCGGTATGTTCTCGGATACGGTTTTCGAGAACAGAACCTCCTTCTGGCGCGATCCCCTTCCCGACAGGAGGCAAACGGACGATGGCAAACAGCAATCTCGAGAGGCTGAGGAAAGCCTTGGAAAATCTCGCAACCCTGGATATTGTGACGGTCGTTGGGCCGGTGAGTGTCTCCAAAAAGGATGGCAAGCTCACTGCCGAAGTTCGAGATCCCAGCCAGGCAAGCGCAATGCAGACGAGCATCGATCTCATTGGGGGTGATATCTGCAACCAGATCGATAGTGCCTACACCACTGGTGATCTGACCAGTCTGCGTGATTTTCATCTTCAACAGGTGAAAGCGGGCCACGATATCATCGTCAACAACTTCAAGGCCATGATCGATCTGTTCAAGGTCCTGGGCGATGCGGTCAGCGGTTCGCAGGAAGAGTGATACACCAGGCAAATCTCCGGCTCTGAGCCCATGGGGCGAAGTATCCTTGCCGCCAACCTACCTTCATGGCAAGGACCGATAGCATTCCTCTTCTACCTGGACGGAGTTCGACCTCCACCCCCACAGGAGGGCGGACTGCTCTCACCCCACAACCGACACCCACCCGGTCGGCCCCAATCGCGGGCAAGCATGTTAGCTGCTCATCGCCGGGGATCGATTGAGGTTACGGAAGGAGAGTTCTATGAATGAGTTCAAGGAAAGCTTGCGACAAATCGGACGGGATTTGCTCAATCTGGAGATCAACACCATAGTCAAGAGCAATGTGACCGCCCGAAAGATGCCGGTTGTACCCCACGCCGTCCTCGACATTGCCCAAACTTACGCTGACAAGCTGAATACTCTGCAGGTCAATCTCAATCTCTTCTTTGACGGCGAGAAAGAAGAGAAGGAGATCAGCGATTCAAAGTATTGGGGGGAAACCAGAAAACCGACAAACGACAGATTCAACAACGAGTGCCTGAGAAACGGGTTCGACACCTTCATGCGACTGCGATGGGCAGCGCGGGCCGCCGTGGAAGAAAAAGGGGCCGACCCCGCAATCGATTCCTCCGACGTAGTGATCTTGCAGCGGATCCGTCGCAACAGCGATCAGCTGAGAGCCGTTTTGCAAACCCTCGAGCGCAAGCATTCAGATCTGTTTGGCAAAAAGAGAGCCGAGTTGGGCTACGAGAAACAGAGGCAGACTCCGTTCAACGCTGACGATCTGGCGCTGATCCGAAAGATATGGGAGATCGGTATTGAGAAGGTCGTGATGCAGACAGTCATACAACTGGACGGGGACTTGATTACTCGAATCCAGCAAGACTACGCCAAACCTCAGTTCAAGTATCTGCACGATTTCCACCTGCAGGGGATCGTCATGGCCATGAGATCCTGGGAGATGATAGCCAAGGCAGTGGCCACGTTCTTCAGCGGGCTAGCTGGAGCGATTGGCCGTTAGGGTATGCACCGCGGCAAGATTTTCCTGAAGCCAAAGATTGCCTACGATCACTTTGCCGACCTGAAGGAGCTCGTCACCAGCGGAGGCATCAGTATCGAATCGAAAGATACTGAAGGAGAGATCTACGCCCTAACGCTGGTCCAGCCCGATGGAGACATCGTCTCGCGAGTCCGCAGGGGAAGCAATCCCAGTCTCTATGAGCAGCATTATCTTGAGGTCGGTGACCATTTGACCGCGGTTGGTAAACTCCTGGGTAATATTCAGCTGATCCTCACGTTTCTTGGCGCCTTTCTGGCCCTTCTTTGCCAAATCAGCCTAGTTTTCGGCAAACTGTATCAGCGGGCCGGTACGGATCTCGCTTTGGTGCTCTGGCAGAGCTGCCGGAGCTTGCTGATCCAGCTGGCCTTGATCTCTATTTCAGCCTACCTTTTGCGGGTTTTTGTTCTACCCTGGTTAATCCGACGGTTCACACGGAATCTGGCCTCCGATTGAGCAGCCAGGGAAACTCCTATTCACCGGCTAGAGACCCGCAGCCGGGGGGCTTGCGTTTGGGTTACCAGCCATTTACGATCGCTATAGTATGCTTCGAGGTACGGTTCAGTCAGCCCCGTCACTTGACCACCGATTTGTGAACTAACCCAGGGCTTTGGGGGAGCCAGACAATGACTGAATTCGGACACACCACAGCCAAAGTAGCGGCGTGGAATCTTGCCGGTTTCGGAGAGATTCTCCAGGAGCGGCTCGAACGTCAGGCCGAAGGACTCGCGCTTCTCGATGCGGAAGTCGTGGCCCTCGTAGAGATCAAACCTACTGGATGGCTTTGCCATAAATCGGACATTCGGTGGGGAGTACATACGGGGAAGCCTACGCCTCTTTCCCATGCATTGGAGTATGGATATGGGTCGTCAGCGATTTCGAGACACGGTGTCGGACCATCTGCCATTCGTTGCTTCGTTCAGAATCGATCGAGAGCGCTGATCTAACCTTAACCTAGCGGCTTGGCGGTGGACGCTCCGTGAGGCTTCTCCCGTGTTCGAGGTCGAGACTCCAGGATGCCGCAAAGCACTGAAGTGGTTCATCGTCCCATCGAAGAAAAGATGAGGGACCTGATTATGATTCGGACCTGGAAAAATTGCCTGATCTGCCTTCTCCTACTCTCGGGTGGAAACACCCTTGCCGCCGACAAGATCCGGGTGCTGCTGATCGACGGCCAGAACAACCATAACTGGGTCGAGACCAGCCAGTCACTGCGTGCGATCCTTGATCGTGCCGAACTGTTCGAGGTGACAACCGCGAGCAGCCCACCAGCCGAAGCCAACGAAGGCACCTGGGAGAGTTGGCAGCTTGATTTCAAAAGGTTTGATGTCGTCGTGAGTAACTACAACGGACGACTTTGGCCAGCTTCGATGCAGAAGGCATTCGTCGACTATGTCCGCTCCGGCGGAGGCGTCGCCATTGTCCATGCGGCCAACAACGCCTTCCCCGGCTGGAAGGAATACAACGAAATGATCGGCCTCGGCTGGCGCGATCGAGACTACGGCGAGGGCGTAAACGTCGAGGACAACACTGGAAAGCTGCTACGCATCCCTGCGGGCGCCGGTATCGGAGCCGGGCACGGCCTGCGACACTCCTACCTCGTCAAATTGAGACAGCCTGACCATCCCATACTAAAGGGCATCCCGGAAGAGTGGCTGCACGCTACCGACGAGCTCTATCACGCTCAACGAGGGCCAGCCCGGAACATGACTGTACTGGCTTCCGCCTTCTCGGACCCCAGACAAGGGGGCAGCGGTGGACACGAGCCGCTGCTCTGGAACATTCCCTTTGGTAAGGGCCGCGTCGTGACAAACCTCATGGGGCACCTTTGGCCCGGACAGGATCATCGAAACGCCCTTCAGTGCGTTGGATTTCAGACGATCTTCGCTCGCACGGCTGAGTGGTTGGGCAGAGGCGAGGTCACCCAACCGGTACCGGAGCTATTTCCCGGCAGGACCGAGGCGGTGCTCGTCGATCCAGTCCAGCTGCCAGCAAACCAACTGCCTCCGCACCACCGCCTACTCTACCTCCAGAGAATGAGGAGGGCGAGCGCAGTTCACGATTTTGCATTCTCCGACCCTGCGGCTTGGAGATACCGCAAGGGCGGCCAGGAGCAACCCGCCCTCGAGCTGTTTCAGCAAAGCCAGTATGAGCCACCGCATCGCTCACCCGTAAACATTGCTCTCGTCGACGGGCAACGGTTCGACTCCTTCGTGGTAGACATGAAGCTCCAACAAACAGGTCGAGAGTATGGACACAGAGACCTTTGCCTGTTCTTCGGCTTCCAAGACCCTTCTCACTTCTACTATGCGCACATTGCCAGCCAGACGGATGACCATGCGCACAACCTCTTCGTAGTGAACGGGGCTCCCCGGATAAAGATTTCGACCTCAACCACTTCTGGTCATGATTGGGGAAAAAGGCAGTGGCATCATGTCCGCATCGAGCGGAATGTTGAAACTGGCTCGATAAGGGTATTTGTAAACGACATGGCCCAGCCCATCATGACAGCCAAGGATAAGACCTTCGGCCATGGCTGGATCGGGTGGGGATCGTTTGACGACACTGGAATGGTCAGCGATATCCAAATCTGGGCAGAGGATTTCGAGTCGAAAGACATCGATTTCTTCGGTGCAAGCGGCTCTCGCTAGATCATCGCCACCGCATCCATCTCGATCAAGGCATCGGGATGAACCAATCCCGCTACCTGAACCAGAGTCGAAGCAGGAAGGTGGTCGGGAGGAAAGTACTCGAGCCTCACTTCGTGGATCGCCCTGAAGTCTGTTAGATCGGTCACGAATACCTGCACCCGAACGACATCTCGAAAGCTCGCTCCGGATTCGGACAGAGCCTTCCCGAGATTCGTCAGCACCTGCCGAGTCTGAGCCCTCATGTCGCCCTTGCCGACCAGCTGCATGTTTTGATCGAACGCAAGCTGTCCGGACACGAAGACCATCGTGCCCCCACTGACACTCACTGCGTTGGAGAAGGCAACTGGCCCTGCAAATGACCCGGAGCGGGCCAACTGGTTCCCTCCAGGTAACGGGTAGATCGTCTTGTTCACGACCTGAAGACTCCTCGGCAAGACTCTGGAAAGTCGCCTGCTATTTGAACTGGATCGAGTAGAGGTCGGCGTCGGTCATCACGAAACGCAACCTGACTACACTCCCAACGATCCGCTTCAGCTGATTCTCTCGGTCTCGGCTCCTGCCACGTCTCCAAGCCGCGATGCCTTCGATCTCGTCTCCCCAGATGGGCATTGAGTCTTCGAGCGAGAAACCTGCCAGCGGGAGACCGTTGGCTGCCTGAATTTCTACTCGTATGCTGCCAGCGGCTGAGGTGGAGTAGTTAAGCCGCAGGTTCTCGCCCCGGAATACCAGGGGTGGGGTCACGAATTCCCCTCCGGGATAACCCGCGCTTACCGAAGCGAAGCCATCGGTGCGTATAACCATCCGCCGAAGATGGGCGGTTGGGTAGGTGTAGTGTTGCATGACGTATAGCGAGATCTCATCGGAAGCGCTCGAATGAATCCCGCGGGCCACAAAGTTCGTCCGGTGAATCCAATTGCGGCGATCACGTCCGGGTCGGATGAATGCTTCCACAAAACGGTGCCAATGTCTCCCGTCGCGGCTGCTCATGAACACTGAGTCGGAGAGGCCGGCAAGCTCCGAGTTGCGCACTGCAGGGGAGTGCTGGGGAGAGCGCCAGGGAACAAACCGTTTGGGAAACGCCAGATAGATGTGGGGAGCACGAAAATAGGGCACGGTGGACGTGGTGTACAGGTGTTCCGAGGGGGCCTCTCCATAGTCCACCCACTCTCCTGGTGTCCAGTGCACGAAGTCTTTGGAGGTCGCGTACTTGACCGTCCGCACACCGTGTATGAAGTCCCGGTAGAGCGAGACGTAGGTTCCACGAACGCCGTCCCAGAAAGCGAGGTTGTGAGAATCGAAAGCTCCATCCGTGATGACCGGCTCTTCTGCCATCCACTTCCAGTTAACCGCGTCGGCTGACTCCAGTACGACCAGTCCCCGCTTGTCACCCACCCGAGCAAAAGCGATCCCCTTGTATCGCGAGGAGTCCGGGGCCTGTGGATTGGCGTCCTTGAAGGGGTTGAACTTGGCGGCACCACCAATCTCCAGGATGTTGTTCTCCTTGGAGCCGTTGAACTCTACCTGACGCAGCGAAGGGCGAGTCCAATTGATACCGTCCTGACTTTCGGCATAACACGACACCTTAGTGTGCGCAGAGACAAATTTCTCGTTGGGCTCGAGGTCCTGCTTGATCAGGTAATCAGGTGCCGAGCTACCACGGTAATACATCCGGTAGACGTCTCCGTCCTTGAAGATTGCCAAGTGAAAGGGGATATTTCCTTCCCAAGGCTGGTCGAACACGAATACCTTCTCGGCTTTCTGCGGATGGTGGAGTTCCAGTTCGACGCCCTCTGCGGACTCGATCAGGTGATCATCGACAAAGAGTTCGAGACGGGACCCAAGGTCGAGGACCTGCCCGGAGCCGCCCTCCGTTTCCGAGGTGGGTCCAGCTTTGGCACCGATGCCTAGGAAACAACTTGAAAGTAATAAGACGGAAACGATTCTCAGAATTGTCATAGCAGCGATTCTAGAATCCCTTTGCATTGGTTTCAATGCTCGGATTCCAGCCAGCTGTTTGCGGCACTTCTCACCGATCGCGAGAAAAAAACCTCAGTTGGGTCCGGCGTAGCGGTGGGCTCCAGGCCGCCGTCCGAGCCAAAGGCTCGGAAGAATAAGACTTCGGCCTGGAGGCCAAAGCTACGTTCGCCGATGAAGTTACTTCTCAGATCTAGACAGGGCCCCGCTCATCAGGAGCCTGCAGCCGCTGCAATTGCTCTCGAAGTTCCTGGACTTCCTCCTCCAAACGAGTCACTCGCTCCTCCAGGGGAGAAGAAAGACTTTCAGACGCTTGCACCGTCATCACATCTGCAACAGCGTGATCCTGGCTCGCCAGACCCCAACGGCTCTCCTTTTGGCCGGGTCTGCGGGATAGCTCTATGACCAGGGGGACCTCCTCATTTGCCATCGCCGCCAATTGCTCCTGTACTTCCGATAGAGAGGCAAAGGGATGCATCCTCTCGGTTCGGATTCTCAATTCACCCAGGGTTTGAACTCCCCTCAAGAACAGCACTGTCAAGAGGGTTTTCCACTCCGAACGAAAGTGGAGCCTCTCGTCGACCCGGTGGCTCCAGCGGTCGGTGCGCGCGGCGCTGATGCGGTCTACCAGGGAATCTTGGAGCAGGACTCGAAGGATGTTCAGCGTATCTAGCTCTGTCAGTGTCATGACTGGGTTGCGATTCGTCTTCTGGTTACACGCCGCCACCAGAGCATTCAGGGTCATGGGATAGTAGTCGGGGGTCGTCTGCTCCTTCTCCATCAATGCTCCCAGTACCCGAAACTCGCCCGCCTGCAGCTCAGTCAAATGACGCATTACAATAACCTCCTTGATCCCACCACATCTTGACGCTGTGACAACCGACCGCTAGATTAATCTGCGGGATCGATCTGGGCAATGCCTGGAGGTCCTCGGAGCCTGAATTGTTTTGAGCCTGCTTTCCCACATCGATCATCTGGTTTACGCGACGCCCGATCTAGAGCGTGAGGTCGAGCATCTCCACACGTTGCTTGGAGTCCGTGCCACGCCGGGTGGAAGGCACCCCGGATGGGGGACTCGCAACGCCCTCATCTCACTCGGAGAATCTACCTACCTCGAAATCATCGGGCCAGATCCGGACCAGAGCATCCCATTGGCAGACCTCCGCTTCGGGATTGGGGATCTGGATCAGCCGGCTCTGGTGAGTTGGGCCGTAAAGACAGAAGAACTGGAGCGGCTGGCGGAAAAAGCCAGGCTTCTCGGTCTAGACCGAAGTTCCCTGAGACTTTAGCAGATAACTGACTGACTCTACAGGAGATAAAGGGATTTTTGGACTGTATTGTGTAGGCATGTAATTGTGGCTTATATTTCAATAGTGTGCTTGACTTTAAGGATTATATAGGGTATAGTGGTAATCATGTACATCACCTCCGTCCCCAACCGCGGCTCTCCCCCCGCCATCCTGCTGCGCGAGAGCTACCGCCAAGGCGGTCAGGTTAAGACCCGCACCCTTGCCAATCTCTCCAAGTTGCCCGCCGAAGCGATCGCCCTGCTGCGCCGCAGCCTTAAGGGGGAAACCCTGCTGGCCCCGGAGGACGCCTTCGAGGCCATCGCCTCCTTCCAGCAGGGACACGTCCAAGCCGTGCTCACGGCCATGCGCCGACTCGGCCTCCCCCAACTGCTGGCCTCGCGGCCCTCGCGTCAACGCCAGTTGGTCTTGGCCCTGGTGGCGGCGCGCATCCTGGAACCAGCCAGTAAGCTGGCGACCACGCGCTGGTGGCAGGTCACCACCCTGCCCTCGGAGCTGGGAGTGGAGGAGGCCGACCAGGAGGACCTGTATGCGGCGCTGGACTGGTTAGGGCAACGCCAGGCGCCGATCGAGAAAAAGCTGGCCGCTCGACACCTCCGTGAGGACGGCCTGGCGCCGTACGATCTGACCTCCACCTACTTCGAGGGCACCACCTGTTCGCTGGCCAGCCTCGGGTACAATCGGGACGGAAAGCGCGGCAAGCTCCAGATCAACTACGGGTTGCTGACCAACCGCCGCGGGATTCCCGTCTCGGTCTCGGTCTTCGAGGGCAAGACCGGGGACCCGAAAACCCTGCTGCCGGAGGTGGACAAGCTCCGACAGCAGTTCGGGATCGAGCGGCTGGCCCTGGTGGGGGACCGGGGGATGATCACCCACAAACAGATCGATGCCCTGCGCCCGATCGACGGCATCGACTGGATCAGCGCGCTCCGCTCGGAGACCATCCGCAAGCTAGTGGAGGGCGGGGCGATCCAAAGGGGACTCTTCGATGAGCGCAACCTGTTCGAGCTCTCCCATCCGGACCTCCCCGGCGAACGACTCGTCGCCTGTCGGAATCCGGAGCTCGCCCAAAGACGGGCGCGCCACCGCAGCAGCCTGCTGGAGGCCACCACCCGGGAGCTGGAGAAGGTGCGCCGGATGGTCACCGCAGGGCGTCTGCAGGGGCAGGAGCAGATCGGCAAGCGCGTGCGCCAGGTGCTCGGTCAGTACCGGCTGGGCCAACACTATCGGCTGCAGATACGGGAGGACGGTTTCGAGTCTCGAGCCGATGAAGAGGCGATCGCCGCCGAGCTGGCCCAAGCGGCGAGCAAGAGCCCAGAGTTGGCGCAAAGACGACAGCAGCACTACGCCCGTCATCGCCAGGCGATCGACCAACAGCTAGAGCACCTCCGCCAGCGGATCCAGCGGGGGCGTCTGTACGGCAAGGAGCACATCGGGGTTCGGGTGGGAAAGGTGCTCAACAAGTACAAAGTCGGCAAGCACTTCCAACTGCACATCGAGGAGGATCGATTCGACTTCGAGATCGACCCGGAGAAGGTCCAAGCCGAAGCGGCCCTCGACGGTCTCTACGTGGTGCGCACGAGCCTGCCCCAAGAGACGCTCGACGCCGCCCAGACGGTCCTCAGCTACAAACTCCTGGGCAGCGTGGAGCGGGCCTTTCGCTCCTTCAAGACGATGGACCTCAACGTCCGACCCATCCACCACCGCCTGGCCCGCCGGGTCCGGGCCCACATCTTTTTGTGTCTGCTCGCCTACTACGTCCTCTGGCACATGCTCGAGGCATGGCGTCCGCTGCTCTTCGCCGACGAGGATCTGGAAGCGAAGAGGACGCGCGACCCGGTGGCGCCGGCCCGCCGTTCCCAGCAAGCGCTCCGTAAGGTGCACTCCAGAACCCTTGAGGATGGCACCGAGGTGCACAGCTTTCAGACGCTTCTGAAGTTCTTGAGCAGCATCACCCGCAACCTGTGCCGGGTCCGCAGCGCAGCCCCTGAGGCCACCACCTTCGAGATCCTCACCACACCCAGCGCCAAGCAGCAACGCGCCTTTGATCTTCTGGAGACCATTCGAGTGTAGGCAGACCGCTGCAGCCCCTATTGCACGTATCCCTTTGAAATCATGGTACTTTTCTGCTCCCAACAGAAAGGAACTTCAGTCTAGAGTTGGGGCCTATTTCGGAGGGTAGGAGGAAGCAGACCAACGGAACCCTCCTGTCCTGGAACTTGACGGCTCCCCGTCCCTTGCAGGGGGGCCTCGTACCCTTTTTTATCGACTGGGGAAAGGCCATGAGCCCTGCTCAAGGTGCGGTCAAGGGCTGCTCACTAAGGGAACTACGGGGGATCCATCCTGCCCCGGAGGAAATCCGATCGAGGCTTGCGGGTCTTGGTTTGGATCTGCCTATCAGCCGCGGTTCAGTCCCTGGAATTGTCGCGATCCTGGACACTCCACGCGGAACGGTAGAATTGAGTTAGGGAGTCTTCCGGTGGCACCGCCTCAGACGGGCACCTCTACAGCTTTGTTCAGGGCGGGCATGAGCGCCTTGGCGAACAGCTCCAAGCTGCGGATCCAGCTTTCCTTGTCATCCCAATCATAGGACATCAGGACAAGTGTGCCGAAGTGCCCGGTTTCTTCTCTCATCAGGAGCAGCCGCCGGAGGACCTCGTCCACATCACCGGCAATGATCTGCTCCGTCATCAGGAAGTCCAGGTTGCAGTCAGCGTCGCTCATGGCGGGGTCGCGCTTGTAGAGCTGGCGTCCCAACCCTTTGTCGAGGAGGCGGCCAATGTATTCGAAATTCTGACCCAGGCTGTTAGTCCTGGCGAGGCGCGTCGCTTCTTCAGTGCTATCGGCCAGGAAAATCGCGCGGGCAATCTTGAAGTCGCCACGATCCGGCTGACGTCCCGCTTCCAACGCGGCTCCCTCGTAGGTCTGCCATACATCGGCCAGGACGTTGGCCGTGATGAGACAGTGCGCGAAGGGCTTATAGCCCTTCCTACCGGCATACCTCATGCTGTAGGAGCCTCGGCTCATACCCGGTATTGCGATGGGTGGATGGGGTCGTTGCAGCGGCTTGTGGATAAACCCGATCCCCGTCTCCTTGTCCACTGTGTCTCGAAGACGAATCGACCAGAATTCGCCCTCGTATTCATAGGGGGGCTCCGATCCCCACAGCTTGAGAATTATCTCGATGGCCTCCCCCACCATCTTCCCCCCCTGCTTGGGATCCACGCCATAGAGCTCCTGATCGGCGGTGACGCTGCTGTTTCCGAAGCAGAGGTTGAGCCTTCCCTTGGAAAGGTGATCCAGAAAGGACAGCCGGGACGCCACATGAGCGGGGTGGTGCTGATTGAGACACACGGGTGCGGGCCCCATTCGGATCTGCTTCGTCTCTCCTAGAGCACGAGCAATGAAAATCTCAGGCATCACGATGTTCTCGTATTTCATCGTGTGGTGCTCGCCGATCCAGAATTCCGAAAAACCCAGCTCATCGGCACGGATGAGCAGTTCGAGATCCTCGTCGTAACACTGGCTCAGAGGCTTTCCCGAGGCATGAAAAGGCATGATGAACATGCCGTACTTGATTGCGTCGTCCATGGAGCTACTCCCTTAAGAGATTGAGAGGTCCGGTCATGGAACTACTGGACCGGTCGCCCAGATGATAGATCAGGGTTTGGCGGGTTACAAGACGCTCACCTGGGTACCGTGGCGAAGAAAGCTACTGCGCATGGTGTCCGCCGTCCACTACTAACTCACTTCCTGTGATGAATGACGCTTCATCCGAGGCGAGAAACATTACCGCCCATGCCACTTCCCGCGGAGTCCCAATGCGTCCCAGCGGATTAGCACCCCGACTCCGCTCAAGGTGTTCCTGGGAATAGGCCTCCGTCAGCATTTCGGTGTCGACGGAACCCGGATAAACCGAGTTCACCCTGATATTGTCCTTCGCGTACTCCAAGGCTCCGACCCGTGAAAGGGTCCGTATTGCACCTTTCGAAGCATGATAAGCAGCTGCCCAGGGACTCGCCGTCATGGCGGATACCGAGGAGATATTTACGATGGCTCCCCCTCCAGCACGCCGCATCCCGGCAAGGGCATGTTTCATCCCAAGAAAGACACCGGTAGCGTTCACACCCATCACCCTATCCCACCCTTCCCGAGTCGTCTTCTCGACACCCTCCACCTGAAGGATTGCCGCGTTGTTGACCAGAATATCCAACTTTCCGAACACCGCTACGGTGGCTTCGACGGCGGCCTGCCAATCCTTCTCCGAAGCCACGTCCAGACGCACGAAAAGGGCTCGGCTACCGGTCTGGACGATTTCTGCCTCGAGACTTCTTCCCTCCTCCTCCTTGAGATCTCCGATCACAACAGCCGCTCCCTCTCTTGAAAAGAGTCTGGCCTCTTCCGCACCTTGGCCACGCGCTCCTCCGCTAATCAACGCCACTTTCCCAGAAAGCCTCATCGTCCCTCCTACCTACGTTCTGCGGTACAAGCAATCGGACGCCTTCTATCTGCCCTAACCCTACCGGAGTCCCCAGCAACTCTATTGAGGCTCCACCATTGGGTCAATGGCAAGTCCAACACATCCAAGAAACGGGGAGTGCACTTCCGACTTCGGGTGTCAATTCGTTGTCGCCCGGGCCACTCCTTGTTGACGATTCTCCTGCTTCATGCTCGATCTCGAGGCTCCTGCCACCTCCTCTAGCGTGGACGTCGAGCAAAGGATCATAGGCGAAACCACCTCCTACAACTTCCAAGAGATCCCGCTCTGGCACACTCCTTGCTGGTGATTCTTGAGCGGCGAGGACAATAAGGAAACCCCAAGTGCAAACATCTCACCCGTTGACATCCGACTCTCCCCAGACTGTCGAGCCAGCTTACAGCATCGAAACCGGGGAAACCCCTGAAAACGGAGTGCGGGATCTTACCCCTCCCTTGCCCCCAGGCATTAGCATTCCCACTCGGATCCGCTTCGGAGCCGGAGCGGTTGAGGAACTACCGAATCTTTGCTCCGTTATGCAGGCTTCCCGCGTAGCACTAATCAGCGGATCCCGCTCCACTTTGCAGCTGGCCAACCAAATACGAAATCACCTGGAGCTGTCGCGTATCCAGACAGCGGCATTTTCCGCCGTAGAACCTGAGCCCTGCTCATCCACCGTCGATGCCGCCCAGCAGTTGATCGCTGCGGCCGGGTGCCAGTTGGTGGTGGCGATCGGTGGAGGCAGCGCCATGGACGTGGCCAAACTCGCGGCTCTCGCGAGCGCAAACGGGTGCCGTTGCCGGGACTACGAACAAGGAGTCGGCATCGAACAGGAGAGCCTTCCCGTGATCGCCGTTCCCACGACGTCGGGCAGCGGGAGCGAGGCCACTCCTTACAGCGTCATCAACAGCGTGGAGACGGGTCGCAAGTTTACTGTGAATGCCCCCTCCCTCTATCCCAGGTATGCTCTCGTCGACCCGGGTCTTACCCTCGGGCTTCCGCCTCGTTTCACACTCGCCTCGGGACTGGACGCCTGGGTCCACCTGCTGGAAGCCTACCTGAGTCGGCAGAGGGACTCCCGATTGGATTCCCTGATTGAATCCACCTCCCGCCGCATCTACCAAAATCTCGCCCAGGTGCTCGCACAGCCTGAGGATATGTTGGCTAGAACCCATATGGCCCAGGCCGCCACGACTGCGGGAATGGTGATCTCTCAAGTCAGGACCGGCCTGATCCACACGCTTTCGGTAGCTTTGGCCCCCTTCTCCGACCTGCCCCACGGCCTGCTCAACGCGACAATCACCCCGCATGTTCTGGACTTCAACTCGGGAGCGAATGAGAGCAGGCTCTGCGCCCTGGTCGAGGCAATGACCGATGCGCCGGTAACAAACGACCCAGAGGCAATCGAGATGCTCCGGCACTGGCTGCAGGAGCTGGGTGTACCCAATCACCTCTCGGTGACGACCGCCGATCAGGACATCAGCCAGATGATCCAGAGGGTCAGCCAGGACGCGGGCCTACCGTCCGTCAACCCGAAAACCTTTTCGGACCACGACTTGGAAACTCTATTGCGGGGAATCCTCGAGAAGGGATAGCGATCTTATGAACAGTGCTCCCTTGAGGCTGGACGACCGAGGCAGAAGGCTCAACCCTTTCATCTGCTCCAGCTCCGAGCTGGCATCGGCTCTGCAAGAGACCTGCGACTGGTTCACCGGTGTTCCTGACAGCATGTTCCAAAAAGTCCAGCCACTCCTGGAGCCCTACTTGACTGCTCCTCGGGAGAACCATGCCGTCGCTTCGGCTTTCGGGGCTCGTCTGGGGGGAAAGAGACCCTGCGTGATGATGCAGAACAGCGGTCTGGGCTTGTGTGGAGATGCCCTCTACGGCCTCTTTCATCTCTACGGAATGGGCGTTCTATTGCTCATTACCTGGAGAGGTGAGCTCGAGTGGGAGGAACCACAACATCAGCATTGGGGCCAACGAACCCTCGAGTACCTTTCGGTGCTCGATGTTCCGGTATTCGATGTTCAGACCCTGGGCCTGGGGGCGATCGCCGAAGCATCCAGACAGGCCTACGTGGAAAACCGTGTCGCGGCCGTGCTCTTGCATCGGGGAAATATCGATGAATAGAGCAGATGCAATCCGTCAAGTCGTCAACCGGCACCCCGATGCCGCCATCATCTTTTGCAACGGACTGACCTCCCGAGAGGCCAGCTTCGTGTCACCTCGACAGGGAAATTTCTACCTTCTGCACGGCATGGGAGAGGCGCTGTCAGTAGGGATCGGACTCCTGTCGGCCCGTCCCGACCTTTCCGTGGTGGTTGTCGACGGTGACGGCAATGCGGCTATGGGTCTCGCAGCCTGGAACCTTCTCCCCATTGACGGTCTTCACTACTACGTCCTGGACAACGGCAGCTATGAAACCACTGGATCCCAACCCACGCCCCGTCTCACCGCGCACCATCCCGCAGTCCAGACCGTGAAGATCGATCCAGGATCCCTGGGCGCCCCCCTACCTCCTCCACCGGAGCGCACTTGTGCAGATTTCCTGGAATGGCTAGGCGGCAATGCGAAACAAGGAAACACAATCCATGCAGAATCAACAAATTGCGCTAAAGAATATCGAATTGGGTGACGGCCGTCCCTGCAGTCTCGTAGCCGAGATTGGACTCAATCACAACGGGAACGTCACCACGGCCCATGAACTCATCGAGGCTGCGGCCAAGGCGGGAGCCAACCTCGTCAAGTTCCAGAAGCGTTCTCCGGCCGATCTGGCAACCGAAGCTTTTCTGGATGCGCCTTTTCCAAAGTGCCCGCAACTGGGACAAACCCAACGCGAGGTTCGGACTCGGCTGGAACTCTCGTTGGAAGAGTTCAAGGAGCTACGAAGCCACTCCGAAGAACTTGGACTCACCTTCTCCATTTCCGTGTTCGATCTTCCCAGTCTGGAGACGGCGTTGGAGCTCGAGGTAGAGATACTCAAGCTGGCCAGCCACAGCATCACCAACTCCAGGCTGCTCCAGGAAGCCGTCTCCACCGGTATCCCCTTGGTCGTGAGCATGGGAGCTGCAACCTGGGAAGAGAGGGACGAGGCATTCGAAATGCTCAAGAAGAGTCCTCTGGTGTTGCTCCACTGCATCAGCTCCTACCCCTGTCCAGACGAGGTCATCAAACTGGATACGATGACTGAGCTGCGCCAGCGGTATCGACAATTGGTTGGTTACAGCGGCCATGAGACGGGGACGGACGTCTCTTTGGCAGCCTCTGTGTTGGGTGCCTGTATGGTCGAGCGACACTTCACCCTGGACCGAACCATGGTCGGTCTGGATCACGCCCTGAGCCTGGAACCAAATGAATTCGCGGATCTGGAACAGCGAATTCGCAGGTTGGAAAAAGCGCGTGGCGTCACGGCTGGCATCGCCCAGGAGGAGATGGCGGCCCGGCAGAATTACCACGTAGCAGTCTGTGCCTCGCGCCTGATCCAACCGGGGGAGCTCATCCTGGCCTCAGACCTGGTGTGCAAGCAGCCTCTGGGCCGGCCCGGCTTTTCCTTCTCGGGCCTGGAGTTGGATCACGTCGTTGGGAAACGGCCTCTCACGGCCCTCAGCCCCGACCAACCGATACCCAGAACCGCAATCCAGTGATTCATTTGGCTAGGGGTTACCGACAACCTGAAACCAAATCCGACAGAGCCGCGAGCGACTTGACCGGTTAGCAGTATGGGGCCACGTTCCGAGGAGAGAGTCGGACAACAGCACAATCTCCCCTATCCCCGACTTTGAAGTTTCTCCCCAAAACGATCTGGCATCGCAGGGGCGCCACCGACCTAAGACCGCACTCCTGGATCCTCGGAAGAGCGAAGATTGTACCCGAGTAGATCGTCGGCTATGATCGGCCGCGGGAAACCCAAATGCTACTTGCTCCGCGGCCGCACCAGATCCAGTCTCGCCTTTCCCGATCGATAGCTTCGTCGAGCATCAAGACCTTCCTGCTACTCTCGACCGTCTGTTCCTGTCTCGCCATCGAATTCCTGAACGGGGAAGATTGGCCCAGATGGAGGGGTCCCCGTGGTAACGGGACCTGGAGAGGACCCAAACTAGCTCACTCCTGGCCCCAGCGGGGTCTGCAACGGCGGTGGGTCCAAACAGTTGGAAGCGGCTATTCCGGAGTAACAGTAGCCGGCAGCCGTGTCATCACCATGGATCGATTGACCGAGCCGGATGAGATCGAGAGGGTCGTTTGTTTCGACGCCAGGACTGGAGATCCCCGCTGGACCTACCGCTATCCTGTGAAATACGGCGATCTCCCATACGGGAGCGGCCCTCGGTCGGCGTCCACCATCTTTCAGAATCGCGTCTACTCTCTGGGCGTCATGGGAAACCTTTCTTGCCTCAGCGCAGAGGACGGAAACCTGATCTGGTCCCTCGATCTGCGCCAGCAGTATCAGGGACGCC
This sequence comes from Acidobacteriota bacterium, assembly GCA_965218775.1. Classification (GTDB taxonomy): domain Bacteria; phylum Acidobacteriota; class UBA6911; order RPQK01; family JAJDTT01; genus CAUZIZ01. The sequence goes on from CBDCLS010000005.1 coordinate 770,652, forward strand.
TCCCTACCTGGGGCTACGCCGCATCTCCACTGATCTTCGGCGAGGCTCTGATCGTTCAGCCGGGTGGGCCAGAGGGAAACAGCGTCGTGGCTCTCGACCGCCGCAGCGGGGGCGAAATCTGGAAGAACCTCTCCGACCAGGCTGGTTATGCGACCCCCATTATCGTTCGACACAACGGCCGTCAGCAGCTGATCTGCTGGTCTCCCTCCCACATTCGAGGCTTGGATCCTCGGAGCGGCAAGCTGCTTTGGAAGATCCCCTACGAAGTGCGCCTGGGTGTCTCGATCGCGACTCCGATTTTCGCCGAGGGCCTGGCGTTCGTCAGCGGCTACTGGGCAGGATCAAAGGCGATCCGACTGGATACAGAAAGCGGCGAAGCTGCGCTGCTTTGGGAAGAGAATCGCTTCCTGCGGGCACTCATGTCCCAGCCCCTGTACCGTGGCGGCTACGGCTATCTACTGGACAAGAGACACGGCTTGACATGCTTCCAACTCGCCACTGGCAAGAAGATCTGGGATGACTCCAACCGAATGACACCATCTGGCCAGAATCCTCATGCCAGTCTGGTATGGCTCGACGACCTGGACCACGCCATTATTCTGAATTCTGACGGCGACCTGATCCTGGCACGTCTCAGCCCCGAGGGCTATAAGGAACTGGCCCGGGCCAACATTGTCGGCGAAACCTGGGCACATCCTGCATTCGCTGGAGCTCACGTCTACGCGCGAAGCAAGACGGAACTGGTTTCAGTTCATCTGCCTTTGGCAGAACCCAAACAATAACACTCCGAAGCAACCCGATAGGGAGGAGCTCGCCAAAATGCCCTTAACCTTCGACATGCCCCGTGAGCAGCTCGAGACCTATTCGGGTACTAATCCCTGCCCTTCCGACTTCAACGAATTCTGGGAACGAGGTCTGTCGGAAATAGGGGACCTGGATCCAGCTGTCGAGCTTGTCCCGGCTCGATTTCAGACGCCCTTCGCCGAATGCTTTCATCTCTACTACCGGGGCGTCGGAGGAGCGCGCGTCCATGCCCAGCTGCTGCGGCCCAGAAACTCGACAGATCCCCATCCGGCCGTCCTCATGTTTCACGGTTACGCTGGCAATTCTGGCGACTGGTTCAGCAAGCTCCCTTATGTATCCATGGGATATACGGGTAGCCGCCATGGACTGCCGTGGTCAGGGAGGACACTCCGAGGACCGGGGCGGTGTTTCGGGCACAACCTTGAGAGGGCATATCGTCCGCGGGCTCGACGGACCTCCCGAGCAGCTCTTGTTTCGCCAAATCTTCCTGGACACAGCTCAACTGGCCAGGGTTGTCATGGATATGCCCTCGGTTGATCCTGACCGCGTGGGCGCCACGGGTCGAAGCCAGGGAGGCGGACTCACGCTGGCCTGTGCCGCATTGGAACCTCGTTTGCGGCTCGCCGCACCCGTTTTCCCCTTTCTCTGTGACTACCAGCGCGTCTGGGAACTAGACCTGGCTCGCGATGCCTACGCTGAGCTGCAGCACTATTTTCGCAACTTTGACCCCGTCCACGAACGACAATCTGAAGTCTTCACCCGGCTGGGATATATCGACGTCCAGTACCTGTGCCCCCGCATTAGCGCCGAGGTGTTTCTGGGGGTCGGACTGATGGATCGTATCTGTCCGCCCTCAACCCAGTTTGCCGCCTACAACAAGATCCCGGCGGAGAAGTCCCTGGCCGTCTATCCCGATTTCGGCCACGAAGACCTACCGGGACACCATGACCGCACCTTCGAGTTCCTGGCGAAACTCTAGCCTGGCGCAAATCACAGTATTTGTTAAGGGATCTGCTTACCCCCGGCCGTGATTGTCGCTATTGGCGATTCTTGGCCCTGGCCCCATTAGAGAAAGAAACTTTGGGTCCGGCGTAGCGGTGGGCTCCAGGCCGCCGTCCGAGCCAAAGGTTCGGAAAAATAAGACTTCGGCCTGGAGGCCAAAGCTACGTTCGCCAATGAAGTTTCAGCTTAGAGTTCTTGAAAGAGGACAGTCATCTAGACTCAGCCGGAAGCCGGAACAGGACATTCCCCAAAAATTGAGGGTGAATTCTCTCAAGTAGTTGAGAACAAGAGAGTAGGGCGATAAGGGAAGTGGGATGGGTTGAAATTGGGAGAAAATGGGGGAACTGTCGACCCCCAAAAGTGTGGGTCCCTAGCGCTTAGACTGGTTGGCGGAACTCCAAACCCAACAACCAATTAAGCGGAGGGACCCAGATGCATGATGCCAAAGTAGCGTGGAAGATTCGAGAGCAGCTGAGAGAATTTTCGGGGAAGGTCTCTGAAGGATTACCGAAGACCGCCGCTCGTTTGATCCGGGAGGTGCTCTACGGGATGCAGTGTCGGGCGTCGGTCCGGCTCAGCGAGATTGCGCGAGCACTGGAGGAGGAGATCGCTCTGAAGAAAGTCATCGAGCGGCTGAGCCGCCAACTCAACCGTCAGGGATTGAGAGGAGCGGTGGGAAAGAATCTGCTGGAGTTGGCGGCCTGGCGGGTGGAGAAGGAGACGCTGTTGATTGTGGACCCCACGGATGTGAGTAAGCCATATGCCCGGAAGATGCAATACCTGGCGCGGGTCCGGGACGGCTCCCGAGGGGAGATCCGAGATGGATACTGGTGCTGTGAGGTGGTCGGAGCGAGGCGGGGGAGTGCCGAGGTGCTGCCGTTGTACCAGGAGCTGTACTCGCAGAAAGCGCCGGACTTTGTGAGCGAAAACGACGAGATCCTCAAGGCGATTGGGCGAGTCTCCAAAGCCACCCAAGGGCGAGGGATCTGGGTGATGGACCGGGGAGGGGATCGGGAGGAGATCCTCGAAGTCCTGCTGAAGCGGGGACACCCGTTCCTGGTGTGCCAGCGGGGGGATCGTCACCTGATCTCAGGGCGCAGCAAGAAGAGCGCCGAGGAGTGGGCGCGTGGTTGTCGGCGCCGCTACCGGGAAGTCGTGATCAAGGAGACGAGTGCGGGGGAGAAGGTCTACCGGTTGGAGTTTGGGGCCCGAGGGGTGCGTTTGCCCGGTTTCGACCAATCGCTGTACCTGGTGGTGGTGGATGGCTTTGGCCCCCGTCCCCTGATGCTTCTGACGAACCAGACGGTCAAACGCTCGCGCAAGAGCCAGTGGCGGGTGGTCGAGAGCTATCTGAGCCGCTGGCGTGTCGAGGAAACGATCCGATTTATCAAGCAGAGCTACGAGTTGGAAGACATCCGTTTGCTCAAGTATGAGCGCCTGCGCAATATGGCCGCCTTGGTCATGATCGCCGCCTTCTTCGCCTGTGTCTATCTGGGTAAAAGGGCCAAGCTGGCCCTTCTGGTCCAACACATCGAGCAGGCAGCCAAACGGATCTACGGCATCCCGGAGTTCCGCTTCTATGCCATAGCCGATGGCATCAAGCAGCTCCTATTCGGCCGCCACAGCGGGATTGGCGGGGCTCGACCCGATCCCAGCTCCCGTCAGCTGTCCCTGCTTCCTCTGGGCCTCTGAAAAATGGGGAATGTCCAGAAGCCGGAACCATTGACTTGCCTGGCAGCTTTGGTTTAGTTAGTAGGGTATGCAGGGATTGAGTGGAAGGTGCCTTCTCAGCCTGGCATTGCTTCCCGCGTGGACGCTGCTCAGTGTCGCCGCTCTGGCGCAGTCCAACCCACTGCCGGCAGCCGCCGAGAGAGAGGTCAACTTCTCCAAAGACATCGAACCGATTCTTGGCGGTCGTTGTGTCCTTTGCCACGGCAGCGGACAGCAGATGAAGGGTTTGCGGCTAGACAATCGCCAGGACGCACTTCGTGGAGGCGAGTCCGGGAAGGTTATCCTGCCTGGGAATAGCGCGGGCAGCAAGCTCATCCATCTGGTCGGAGCCATCGACCCCGATAGAGTCATGCCTCCGGCCGGAAACCGGCTAACCGCCGAAGAGGTTGGCACCCTGCGAGCCTGGATCGATCAGGGTGCCAAATGGGCCCTTGATGACCCCGTGGCCTCGAAGCAGACCACAGTAGCTGAGGAGTCAGGCCACTGGTCTTTCCGTCCTCTGCGCCGCCCCCCGCAACCGAGCGTCTCCAAGAATGACTGGGCGAAGAACGCTATTGATAGCTTCGTCCTGGCCCGACTAGAAAAGGAGGGCATCGATCCATCTCCCGAAGCAGACAAATCCACTCTGATCAGGCGGCTTAGCCTGGATCTCATAGGACTTCCCCCATCTACCAGTGAGGTCGCCGGCTTTCTGAAGGACGACCGACCTGAGGCGTACGAACGCCTGGTAGACCGGCTTCTCAACTCGCCCCACTATGGGGAGAGGTGGGCTCGATACTGGCTGGACCTGGCCCGATACTCGGATAGTGATGGCTATCGGCAGGATGACTTCAGACCCCATGCCTGGCGCTATCGACACTGGGTCATCGAGGCCTTCAATCGTGACATGCCCTTCGACCAGTTCACAATCGAGCAGCTTGCAGGCGACGTCCTGCCCGGCTCCACCACCGAACAGAAGGTTGCCACAGGATTTCACCGCAACACTCCCAGCAACCGTGAAGGGGGCACCGACATGATCCAGTTCCGGTTCGAACAGGTGATCAATCGGACCAACGCGGTTGGAACTGTCTGGCTAGGGCTGACAGTGGGCTGTGCTCAGTGCCACGATCACAAGTACGATCCGCTGAGTCAAAAGGAGTACTACCAGCTGTTTGCGTTCTTCAACGACGCCGAAGAGATGAACATCGACGCGCCCCTCCCGGGCGAGCTAGGGCCCTACCTGCAGGAGGTCGATTCCTATCGTCGAAAACGGCGGGCGCTGCTAGAGAAGTACAAAGTACCGGATCGCCAGCCTTTCTGGGAGAAAAAGATGCTGGAGGCCATGGCCAATCCTGGAAAGTGGCAGAACTGGGACAAGGCCGTCGGAACCCTGAGGGTCGGAGACATGCATCCGGTCTACGGCATGGGTGAGAAAATACTCCGAAATCCCACGGCTCAGCGGAGCGAGAAGGAAGCAAAGATCCTCACTGATCACTACGTTCGGTACAGCTCCCAGGTAGTTCCCAAAAAGGTCTATGAAGAGGAACTGAATTTCGACCAGCTGCTGACGGAGTTGAAGGAGCTGGACGCAGCGTTCCCTGCCCTGAGCCAGGCCCAAACGATTGCCACCGAGAAGAATCCGCGCCAAACCAACCTTTACGTGAGAGGCAATTTCAAACAGCCCGGCGCAGCAGTGGATCCCGGGATGCCCGGCTTCCTACACCCGCCAGCCGACCAGTCCCAACTCTCCAGAGTGCGGCTGGCAAGATGGATCGTCGGTGAGGAAAATCCGTTGACCTCCCGGGTCATCGCCAACCGATTCTGGCAGGAGCTCTTTGGCCGTGGGATCGTCTCCACCTCGGAGGATTTTGGCACCCAGGGGAGTCTGCCTAGCCACCCCGAGCTTCTTGACTGGCTCGCCGCTGAGTTCCGCGACAAGGGCTGGAGCATGAAGCGTCTGATCAAGACCATCGTATTGTCGGCCACCTATCGCCAGGTCTCCAAGCCGCGAGCAGATCTACAGGTACGGGATCCCAACAATGTTCTGCTAGCACGCCAGTCGAGGACACGACTGTCGGCTGAACTGATCTGGGACTCGGCGCTGGCGGTCAGCGGACTCCTCAATCCCGCCGTGGGAGGAAAGAGCGTGCGTCCACCTCGTCCCAAGGCAGTGCAGAAGCGCGGCAGCTGGGTCGAAAGCAAGGGCCCCGATCGCTATCGACGCGGCCTCTACATTCAATATCAGCGTATGTCGCCGTATCCCTTCATGACGAACTTCGATATGCCGCCCGGCTACAGTCCAGCCTGTCACCGGGGACGCTCCAACACTCCTCTTCAAGCCCTGAATCTGCTGAACGATCCGGTCTTTTACGAGGCCGCTCGTGCACTCGCAGTGAGGATCCTGTCCGAGTCCTCCGAAGACTCCCAGGATCGTCTAAACCATGCGTTCCAACTTTGCCTGGCTCGGGCTCCCGATCTTGAAGAACAGCGATGGCTGAGTGAGGCGATCCAACACCAGAAGGAAATCCTGAAAAAGGAACCGGATCTGGCGCACGCCACGCTGCCCGTCGAACTCGCAGGCATCAAACCGATCGATGCGGCCGCCTGGGTCGGAGCTTCTCGAATCCTCTTGAATCTGGATGAGTTCATAACCAGGGAGTAGACCATGACCTTCGAAGATTTCCGATCCATCCAGAACCGGCGCGAGTTTCTTCAGAGATGTGCCGGTGGCTTTGGTTCGATCGCACTGGCTCAGCTGATGGCATCCGAGGGGCTGCTGGCGACCGGGGCAAAGGCGGATCCCTCGGTCAACCCTTTAGCTCCTCGAGCACCCCATTTTGCTCCCACGGCCAAACGCGTCATCTTCCTGTACATGTCTGGCGGTCCCAGCCAGATCGACCTCTTCGACCCCAAACCTGATCTTGAGAAGTGGCACGGCCAAAGTCTTCCCGCTTCGCTCCGAAAAGACTTGAAGCAGGCATTCTTGAAGCCAAGCGCCACCCTGATGGCCAGTCCTCGCCAGTTCAAACGGCACGGCGAGTGCGGCACCGAGTTCTCCGACCTGCTTCCCCACACCGCCTCTTGCGCGGACGATATCTGTCTGCTGCGGGCCATGCACACGGACGCCGTCAACCACGATCCGGGAGAGCTGCTGTTGACCACGGGCACGACATTCCTGGGTCATCCCAGCATCGGATCCTGGGTCACGTATGGTCTCGGTAGTGAATCGCAGAATCTACCAGGCTACGTCGTCCTCAGTACCGGGGCCTTTCCCAGCGCCGGCGCCAACAACTGGGCCAATGGCTTCATGCCCTCCGCCTACCAGGGGACTCCGTTTCGCAGCAGCGGAGACCCGATTCTCTATCTCTCCAACCCTCCCGGAGTGAATCAAGAGGTCCAGCGGGTTCACCTTGATGCCATTCGTCTTTTGAACCAGAAACGCTACGGCGGCAGTGGCGACATGGAAATCGCATCGCGGATCGCTTCCTACGAATTGGCCTTTCGGATGCAGGGGGCGGCACCGGAGTTGTTGGATTTCTCTCAGGAATCGCCCCAACTTCTCGATTCTTATGGGGTCAACCGGGAGGGAGAGCGTGCCCAGTCCTTCGCGGTCAACTGTCTGCTGGCGAGACGGCTAGTCGAGCGCGGTGTGCGCTTCGTGATGCTTAATCACGCCAACTGGGACTTCCATCACGGCTTGGAGAAGCGCCTGAAGGAGTACTGCCACGACACCGACCAGCCCACGGCAGCCCTGCTCAAGGATTTGAAACAAAGGGGACTCCTGGAAGACACGCTGGTGCTCTGGGGAGGAGAGTTCGGGCGCACTCCTATGGGAGAGCCCGAAATCCATGGTGGAGAACCAGGTCGGGACCACCATGTGAGCTGCTACAGCATGTGGCTGGCAGGTGGCGGAATCCAGGGAGGACAGGTCGTAGGTAAGACGGACGACCTGGGCCTCTACGGCGTCGAGGACAAGGTTCACGTCCACGATCTCCAGGCCACGATCCTACACTGCCTGGGTCTGGACCACACCAGGCTCACCTACCGCCATATGGGCCGCGATTTTCGTCTCACCGACGTCGCCGGAAAGGTGGCAAAGAAGCTGCTTCGCTCCGCTTGATTTCCCTCGTAGCGGTGGTCTCCAGTCCGCCGTCTGGTCGAGCCAGAGGCTCGAAAAAAGAAGACTTCGGCCTGGAGGCCAAAGCTACGCGCTGAGAGGAAACAACTTGGTTCGTCGTGTATTCTCACTGCTTCTAGCCGCGGCTACTCTCCTGGGACCCGCCCAGGGCGTTTGGGCCTCTGAGCGCCCGCTTCGCATCCAATCACGCTCGGTCGTTTTTTCCTACCCTCAGAAGGATCCCTACGATCGGAGCAACCACTACGGCTTCAACCACGCTCCCAGCGTGGCTCGGCTCGGCGACGGTCGTCTCCTATGCGTTTGGTTTTCAGGTCCATTCGAGGCATCGGTCCATCAGGTGATCCTGGCTTCCTACTCCAGCGACGGTGGCAGAAACTGGGAAAAACCCCTCATTCTTCAGGACCAGCCCCGAGCCTCGGATTTCGACCCCGCGCTGATCGTGGACGGGCGTCGGGTCTGGTTCTTCTACGTCTACGGCCGCTGGAACCGGTATCCGTTCATGAAGAGTCGAGAGGGCCAAGACAAGTTCATCGGAACTGAGTCCTACCATCTGTACTCTCGCTGGAGCGATGACTTTGGCAAATCCTGGTCAGACGAGCGACTGCAACACCGAAGCGCGGGAAGTCGTTCCAACGGAATCCGGTTGACGACGGGTGAGCTGTTGCTGCCGGCTCACGACTTCCGAAACCGTCAGGAGTCGGGGGTTCTGAAGTCCAACGACCAGGGGCAAACCTGGCGCCGGTTTGGCCGGGTCCGCAATTCGGCGGGTGTGGATGAGCCTACGATTGCGGAGCTCAAGAACGGGAACATATTAATGGCCCTGCGAACCCGAGATGCCACCTTTGGACCGTACTTTCCCGAAACAAGGGCGAGAGCTGGTCGAAACCGAAACGCCACCAGATCCTGGCCGCTGCGGCCTCCCACAATCTCTTCCGTGTCAGCGATGGAAGAGTCCTGCTCACCCACGACGAGTGCGAGCTAGGATCAAGAAGTCCTTTGACCATGCGCCTGACGAAAGACGGTGATCATTGGGGGCGCCCCCTTATTTTGGCCGAGAGCGCCGTCCCCGGTGAGGGCAACGACTACTGGGGCTGCCAGGTAACCTACCCTTCCGTCTGCGAGCTCCCCGGGAAGATTCTGCTAGTCGTCTGGGCCCACATAAACATGTCCAACACCGAGCAATTCGGAGACATCTCCTCCGCCAGGGTTGAGATAGTGGACTGATAGTCCGCTATTTCAGCCTGAGCCCCGCCCCACGAGCTCAAGGATGAATTGGTTGACTTTGGCCGGCGACTCCATCTGGACCATATGTCCGGCGCCCGTGATGATCTCGGTTCTAACACTCTGCGGCAGACCGTCGGCATGGGAGGCTGGGACGATCTGGTCTTCCTGCCCCCACACTGCCAGGACCGGCATCGACAGCTCCCCCAATCTTTCTGCCAGAACCGTGCTCTGAACATCTCCAACACGGAACTGGTCGGCAAGGGTCTTCAGGGCTTCCTGAACTCCGTCGATGCGCTTGAACATCAATACGTCGTTGACCATCTGCCGCGTCACCAGAGAGGGATCGTGAAACAGCTTCTCAACCTGTACCCTGGTGTCCTTGCGTCGCCGGGACTCGATAAAACCATCGATGTAGGTCCCATTGATGTCTTTCCCAAGCGCGGCACTGCCGATCAAGGTAACAGAGGAAACCAGCTCAGGATGAGCCAGGGCCAGGATCAGGGCCACCGCACCACCCATCGAATGACCGACGAGGTGGGACGGGCCCAGCTCAACTGCCTCAATGAAGCCCTTTACCGCCTGGGCTAATCCCTCCAGACTTCCCTCACCAACGTCCTTGCTGGAGGCGCCATGACCAGGCAGATCAAGAGCGTAGACCAGGTGATCGCCGGCAAGGGTTTCGAGATTGAACAGCCAGTTGTTGAGGCCGCCGCCGAAACCATGAATGAGAACCAGAGGGTCACCACTGCGGCCACGTTTCAGAAAACGAAGGCGGCGACCCTCGACCTCGACGGTCTGAGGACCCTGATCCTCGGCCGCTTCGTCCTCGGCTTCGGGCACGAAGTTGGCCTGGAAATCTGTGACGTAGCTTTCGATCTCTCCATCGGAAGTAGACTCATCGGCCACCACAGCCAGCAGCGCTCCCACCAGCAGCACCTCACCTGGCTTGGCTACCTGGCGTCGGAGCACTCCACCGTCCCTTATCTCTACTGCTGCCAAGATCTTCTCAGTTTCAACCTCGGCCACCTCGTCGCCGGGGGAAACCTCGCTCCCTTCGGCCGTCAGCCACTGCACCAGGGCGCCCTCCTTCATGGAAAGACCCCATTTCGGCATGGTCAGCGGCCGGATGCTATCGCTCATTGGGCATACTCCATCACTTCACGCACGGCCGTCTCAACCTGAGTGGCATCGGGAATGTAGAGATCTTCCAGAGTGTCGCTGAAAGGCACTGGTACGTGGGGGGGAGTCACCATATTGATCGGCGCCTTGAGCGCGCCGAAGGCCTTCTGGGAAACCAGGGCGGACACATCGGTAGCAATGTTGCAGCGAGGACTTGCTTCGTCCACGATGACCAGTCGTCCGGTCTCCTCCACGCTTTCCAGAACTGTCTCCTCATCCAGCGGGGAGGTCGAGCGTAGATCGATGAGCTCACAGCCGATCCCGTCCCGGGCCAGGGCTTCGGCCGCCTGGGAAGCAATGTGCACCATCCTTCCGAGGGCGACCAGCGTGACATCATCACCGTCGCGAACGATATTCGCTTCCCCTAGAGGGATGGTGTAGGACTCGTCAGGAACATCCCCCTCAGTCGAGTACAGCAGTTTGTGTTCGCAAAAGATAACCGGATCGTCGTCCCGGATCGCCTCAATCAGCATGCCTTTGGCATCGTAGGGTGTCGACGGAACCACACACTTCAAACCCGGAATGTGGGTAAAGATCGGGTATAGGCACTGAGAGTGCTGGGCCGCCGCCCTCAGACCCGCTCCGATCATGGTTCGGATCACAACCGGAGTCTTCGCCTTGCCGCCGAACATATAGCGAAACTTGGCGGCCTGATTGAAGATCTGATCGAAGCAAACACCCAGAAAATCGATGAACATCAGCTCCACCACTGGGCGTAGCCCTGAAGTAGCCGCTCCGATTGCGGCTCCAATGAAGGCAGACTCACTGATCGGCGTATCCATCACCCGATCACCGAATCGACCCCAGAGTCCCTTGGTCACCCCCAGAGGACCTCCCCAGGCGTCCATCTCACCGGGCGACCCGGATCCGCCTGCGATGTCTTCCCCCATGATTACGACCCGCTCGTCTCGTTCCATTTCCTGCAGCAATGCCTGGTTCAGGGCCTGCTGGTAGGTTGCTTTTCCCATCTCTTTCCTCCTTAGAGCTCTTGCAAGAAGCTCGCAAAGCTCTTAGGGCTCGCGCAGAGCAAACCCTTAGTAGGACACATAAACATCCGTCAAAAGTGTCTCTGGACCCGGCTTTGGAGAAGCCTTGGCTTCGGTCACCGCCTGCTCGATCAAGCTCGCGACCTCGGCATCGATCGTCGCCAGTTCCGCTTCCTCAACCAGCCCTGTTGCAGTCACGCTCTTGGTAAAGTTCTTGATGCAGTCCCTATCTTGGCGCAGCCGCGCCACCTCGTCCTCGGCCCGGTAGGTCTGTGCATCGCCCTCGAAGTGACCGTAATAGCGATTTACCTTGCACTCGATCAGCGTCGGCCCTCCTCCTTCGCGGGCTCGGCTGATCGCCTCCCCCGCCGTCTCGTAGACGCTGAAGAAGTCATGCCCATCGACAACGACGCCCGGCATATTGAATCCGTTGGCTCGATCTGCAACATCGTCACAGGCGGTCGAGTACTTGACGGACGTGGCTTCGGCATAGCCGTTGTTCTCCACCACGAAGATACACGGGAGTTGCCAGATCGACGCCAGGTTGAGACTCTCGAAGGTGGTTCCCTGGTTGGAACCTCCGTCTCCGACGAACGCTACTGCAACCGCCTTTTTCCCCAAGGTCTTGGCCGCCAGTCCGGCACCACAGATCAGAGGGGGGCTTCCTCCTACGATGCCATTTGCTCCCATCATTCCCTTGTCGAGGTCGGCGATATGCATCGAGCCTCCCTTGCCCGCACACAACCCATTACGCCTGCCGTAGAGCTCAGCCATCATGCCCTTGAGATCGCATCCCTTGGCGATGCAGTGGCCATGTCCTCGATGGGTACTGCCGATCCTGTCGTCGTCCTCGAGATGCAAACAGACTCCTGTGGCGATTGCTTCCTCGCCCGCGTACAGGTGGACAAACCCGGGGATATCACCGGTTTGAAACTCGATATGGATGCGTTCCTCGAACTCTCGGATCTTCCTCATGATCCGATAGGCCCGCAAGGCCAGGTCATGGTTGAGTTGCATGTTCACTCCTTTCGATTTCTGTCGAAACCCGAATGGGACCCTCTCGAAGCAGGCCCTGCTGAGCCGCCAGCTCCATCACACGCTTTACCCGTATGGTCCGAGGCCCGCTACGATCGAGCCGAACGGTAACATGATCGTTGGGGGAGAACTCCATCTCCCGCTCACCGTCGAGTGCAATCACGCCTTGTCGGGCCCGTACCCGCTGAACCTCTTCTGCATGAATTCGGTGCACGGCCGAGATGCCAACCGGCACGATCAAACCCGGTGCGATCGGAGCCGTTACAATCGTCGATGCCCCCTCGGCTGAGGACAGATCAACCCTGAGTCCGTGCGCGTCGAGCCTCGACACCGGGTGGAGTAAGGCCGCAATGGTGGAGAGGCCGATGGAGTCCACCTCAGCAAAGGTGACAAAGATCTGGTCCAGTTCCTCGGGGCGCCAGAGCGCCTTCGACCCAGTCCACAAGGCCGTGCTGACACAGGCGTCCACCAGGGCGACGTCCTGGCGCCCATTCACCTTCACACGGAGGATCTTGTTGCGAATCGTTGATTCCTCAGTGTTGAAGTGGCCTGCTACGGCCAGTCCGGTGGCGAGTCCCGCTGTCGTCGCTTCCCTCAACGATGGAAAAACATTGTTGGTTCCAGTCGACAGGGCTGTAATTGGAACCTCACCCGAGACTCGGGCGACCAGACGATGGGTCCCGTCCCCTCCCAGCACCAGAAGAGCCCGCACCCCGGCTTCGACCATCTCCCTTGCTGCTATCAGGGTCGCCTCCGGACCATCCTCCAGTGCCATATCCAAGAAAACCACTTCGGGCCAATTGGGACGCGATTGCGCCGACATCGCCAGGACTCGCCGAAGCCTTCCGGCGATGCCGCCGGAGTCAGTCATCATGTAGACACGGTCCACTCCAGCGACGCCAAGACCGGAGAGGATCCGACCAACCATGTTGCTCTTTTCTGCGATCGGGAATACCGAAGCCTGGGCTACCAATCTACGGATGTCGCGGCCCGCGGCCGGGTTGGCCAGAATACCCACACTGCGTCGGTTCCGAGAGGGCACCATGTGCCGAGCATTATCGCTTCCTGCGCTCGGACTCGCAACGCCCCTAACTCGATGCCCCGCAGATCCGGCTCTTCCCCTTGCCTTTTCCCTTGCCTTTGCCCGTGCTCTGACTTCGTCCATCTCTCCCTTCAGGGCTCCTGTTCAACCCGGCGAGCATTGAACGTTCTCCACCTAGTCTCGGTGATTGTCGAAAAAGGGCACGGGTAAGGGCAAGGGCAAGGTAACCCTAACCCGGATTATTCATAAGTTTTCGTCGCGAGGCAGTGCCAGTGCCGTCCTGACAAGGCTTGCGACCGAGGCCTCCGCAGTCGTACTTGTACAGTACGTCGAGGAGGCCGACCGAGCGTAACGCAGTCAGGGCGGATGATGGCGTTGCCGCAGCAGAAAATTTATGAATAATGCGGGCTAAGCAGGTACCGGCTCTCGGCGGGGGAGTCGGCGAGCCAGGACCAGCGTCGCTGCTGCGATCCCAGCACCGAGATAAAACACGGCGGAATAGCCGAGGAAGGACCAGAGATAACCTCCGATCAGCGGCATTATTACCGCGGCGATATGGTTCATGGTGATCCCCATGGACAGAGAGGCCCGCAGTTCCTCGGGTTCGGCGATACGCCCGATGTAGGTGGACAACGACAGGGTGAAGAGCATGAACAGGTTATCGACGACGTAGAGGACGAAAAGCAGGTTCACGTTCTTGATGGCACCATAGCCAAGGAAAATCAGAGTCAGGGCGGCGAAGTTGAGCGTGAGGAGAGATCTTTCCCCGAAGCGATCGATCAGTTTGCCCACGAAAGGAGCCATGCAGATGTTGGCGCAGCTGTTGATCAAGGAAAGAGTAATGATCGTCGTCACATCCACACCGAATGTCTTCACCAGCGCAAACAAGGCAAAGGTAACGAAGATTTGACGGCGACAGCCAGCCAAAAACTCGAGCCCATAGAAAAGCGCGTACTTTCGCTTCAGCACCAAACGCACGGGGGAACGATGGCCGAGATCTTTGTCCATAAAGAAAAGAGGAATTGCACCCAGCACCGCGGCTAAGCCAATCATCTGGTAGATCGCGGAAAAGGAGAAGGAGTCGGAAGCCCAGAAGACACATAGGATACCGATCACACCGGCGAAGGCTGCAAGGCTCTGCATCCTCCCCAGGACCCGCCCCTGCGCACCGGGCGCTGCCAAACCCAGAGCCATACTTGCAGCAGTGGGCATCCAGACGTGAAATCCGATGCTCCATAGAAAGGAGAAGGCAATGAGTGTGGGGACAGTTTCGGTGTAGCCATAAGCAACGTAGCCAGCACCGAAGATGATCAGGCTAAAGGCTCCCATTCGGGGCTCGGCCAGGCCTACCAGCAAACCGACAAGAGGTGCGGCCAAGAACCCGGGGATCTCCCGGATCGATTCGAGTATGCCCAGCTCCTCCGGGGCAAGACCGATCTTCTCTACGGCAAAGTTGTTGAAGATAGCAAAATGGACCTGAATTGCGATGCCCTGGGCACAGATGGCAAGTATGAAGAGAACGATGTTGCGACGTAGTAAAGGGTCTCGCTTGAAAACCATCAGGAGTCTCGATTCTCCCTGTCCCTCGCGGCCTTCAGCAGTCGCTTGGCACTTTCTTACCACAGTAGTCCGACGGAGATCCACGCAGCGTCTTCCGCTCGTCGAAGTTTGTCGGCTAAAGCGCGTGCCCACGTTTTCTAGCGCAATCGGATATATAGTAAAGGCGGGTAGGCCCTAGCGGGCCCTCTTCGAAGCTGAGATTGTGAGGACGATCCTAGTGAAAATCGTGCTCGTCCATCCACTTATCCCCCAGAACACGGGAAACATCGCCCGGCTCACCGCTGCGACCGGAACCGATTTGCACTTGATCGAGCCCCTTGGGTTCGAGCTATCCGACCGGTATCTGAAGCGAGCCGGCCTCGACTACTGGGCGGAGGTGCGACTTTTCGTACACAAGACATGGGAGGCATTCCTGGAGGAAGCGATGCCCGAGCGACTCTGGTGCTTTAGCACCAGAGCTCCAAAACCGTTTACCGAAGTCTGCTACCGATCGGATGATTATCTGGTGTTCGGCAATGAATCGGAAGGACTACCCGCGCATATGCACCAGCGCTACGCCGATTTTCGATTGCGTATTCCCTTTGAGAATCAACGTGTTCGCAGCCTGAATCTCTCCAACTCGGTGGCGGTGGCACTTTACGAAGCGCGACGGCAGCTGGGGACTCCCTGAAGTCCCAGGTCACTAACGTCACCAGCCGGGCGCGAGGCGACACCCAGCCAGCCGCCGCCGTACGGAGTGCCATCCTCATGGCCTACACTCTGCCCAAAGCTCACTTCAGGCTTTTCTTGTTTGGAATTTGGAGCTTGGAATTTGGTGCTTCTCAACCGTCAAGCCTCCGTCGGAGTAGCAAGTACCCGCTTCCAGCTAGTAGGAGCAACAGGATCAGTAACCCCAGGTCCGAGAGAGTGGGAATTATATCAGAGGCGGTGACGACGACCGTCGCAGTCGCGACGGCCGTTACCTGCACTGGACCAGTCAGCGTCGACAGGCCATTGGGTGGGTTGGCCAATTCAGCCGTAACTGTCACTTCATTTGTAAAAGTAACATCCAAGGGATCCGTGACACAGGTGTAGGAATGCGATTCGCCCGGCCCCAGGTTCGCAAGGGCGCCGGCCGCTTGATTGCAGCTCGGGGTCATCGGATCAACGACGGTTATGTTCACGAGGTTGTTGACGCCAGTGTTCTCGATCGTGATGGTAAAGGTGACTGTGCCTCCTTGCACCACCGTTAGCAAATCCGGCACCTTGGTTACCGTGAGCTGACCGAGGAGCGGATTGACGGTCAGCGTGTCGCTGGCGCTGCCACTGTCGCCCAGCGAGGAAGTCAGGTTTCCCGAGGTGTTCGGGTGCGGACCCGGCGTGCTGCTGGTGACGTCGACGGTCACGGTGCAACTGGCGCCGGGAGAAACGGTCCCGCCGCTGTAGCTGATAACGCCGGCGCCCGCCACCGCAGTCAGCGTGCCGCCCGTGCAGGTGGTGGAAGCAGCGGGCGGTGTAGCGACCATCTCCAGTATTTCCCGAGCCTCCTGGGCGGTACGCGCAAGAGGCTTCGTGCAGAGGATGGCTTTGCCGGCCGCGGCAGCCAGCTCAACCGCCTCCTGGTGAATCTGGTCCGGCAGTCCTATGATGACCACACCGGTTTCGGGGTCAGCGATGGCTTGACGGAGATCGCCACTGCTGCGCGGTATATTCCATTGACCCGCAAAGGCTCTGGCCCTTTCCGTGTCGCGTGAATAGACCATCCCTATCTGCTTCCCTGCCCCCAGAAGGGCGCGGGTGTAGAACTCGCCAATGAGACCGGTTCCCAACAAGCTGACTTGCTTGGATCTGAGGTCGTTTTTCACCATTCCTCCCAAAGGCTGAACTCCGTTGAAATTCGGTCACGAAAAAGCGCCTCTTCCAGGAACTGCTGGCCGCGATTCTGCCAGCCTTACCAGTCGACTACAAGGGCACTGATCCTGGAGGCGCCGGCCATAAGGTCTGGCAATAGGAGGAGAACCCACCATCGATGAAGGACTTGGCTTGGGACCTTGAAGAGGCGATACTACTGGTTCGATCCAATTGGTTGTCGAGCCTGCACCCCCGATCGGAGCGCTTGTGGAGACCTCGCTTGAATCTTGGGACTTCCTGATCCTGGTCGTCTATCTGCTTGGCATCGTGGCGCTGGGCAGTTACTTCGCTCGCGGCATGAAAACGTCGGAAGACTTCTTCCTGGCAGGCCGAGGCTTTTCCTGGTTCCCCCTGGGCCTCTCCATCATCGTCTCGCTGATGAGCGCCAACAGCTTTCTGGGCACTCCAGGATACAGCTACGGACACGACCTTCAGATGATCGCCGTGTCTCCCTTGATGCTCCCGATCATGTTGATCGTCCTCTACTTCTTTCTCCCCACCTTCTACCGATTCCGGGTAACCACCGCTTACGAGTACCTGGAACGGCGACTTGGAGCGGGTTCACGCATGGTGGCCACAAGCTTGTTCCTGTTGACGCGCCTGGGCTGGCTGGGAACCGTGATTTACGTCCCCTGCGTCCCCCTTTCCCGAGTCGCAGGGATCAGCCTGGAACTCTGTGTTATCGCCGTAGGCCTGGGAGCCACTCTGTATACCGTTTTGGGTGGGATGAAGGCGGTGGTCTGGACGGATGTCATCCAGTTCTTCGTCCTGATCGGAGGCCTGCTGGTGATGGTCGCTGCTTTGATAGAAAACGTAGATGGAGGAGCGCTCGGAATCTGGGAAAAGGCCAGTGCCGGGGGTAGGACCACCCTTTTTCAGCTCGAGGGAGATCTCTTCCGTGATACCACAATCTGGGCTATATTCATTGGCAGTATCGCAGCCTATCTGGCCGACTACGGCGCCGACCAGGTAGCCCTCCAGCGCTATTTCAGCGCCCGCAGCCTGCAGGACAGCCAACGCTCCATCCTCTGTAACGCCGTGGCCGTGATTCCGCTGGTCCTGCTGCTAGGTGCGCTGGGATTGGGCCTGTTTGCCTTCTATCAGCAGTCTCCGGAACAACTCCAGCCGGGTATCGAAAAGGATCACGTCATGGTCTTCTTCGCCGCCACTCAGCTCCCCACTGGATTCGCCGGCCTCATGATCGCGGCCATCTTCGCCGCCACCATGTCCAGCGTGGACTCTGGGATCAATTCCATGAGTACGGCCTGCGTGGTAGACATCTACCGGCGCTGGATCCGTGCTCCCGCTGGGACCTCGAACGAGGAATCCTCCCCCCAAGAAAAGGGTTCCGAGCTGAAGCTGGCGCGTGGACTCACTACCTTCTGGGGGTTCGTGGGAACGGTAACCGCTCTCTTCGTCATGCCTCATGCCGGCAGCATCGTGCTCATGAGCGTGAAGGTAATGGGCCTCTTCACGGGCCCCCTACTGGGCATTTTTCTACTAGCGCTTTTCACCCGCAAGACCCGAGATCTGCCCTGCCTGGCAGGGGCGCTGACGGGTTGGTCCATAGCTGCCTATTACGCCTTCGCGACTGAGATGACCTTTTGGTGGTGGTCTCCTCTAGGCTGTCTTATCACGATCGTGGTTGGCTGGGGCCTGAGTGTCCTGATCTCCCAACCGTCAGCACCTAAGTCCAGCGCGGTGTTTGAGGCGGATGAGGATTAAACCAGGAGCGGCCGGGATGGCTGTTCTCGGTGGTTGTACTCAAGAGGAAGGAACATGGATAAGAGAATGAAACCCCTAATGCTGCTTATCTTGGGAGGGGCCCTGTCCGGTAACTGTCTGGCAGCCGTTTCAGTCGATAAAATCAAGCAGATCAGTTGCAAAAGCAAGAAATTCGGACGCAAGGAGTGCTCAGTAAAGGGAGACATCAAAACCGTTGTGCTACTCGAGCAGAAATCTGAATCCCCTTGCGTCGAGGGGTCCTCGTTTGGCTTCACCGACGACCACGTGTGGGTCGACCAGGGCTGCTCGGCCAAGTTTGAGGTGAGTTACTCCAGCGATGAGGATTCCGGGTGGTGGAGCGGCTGGAACCGGCAAAGCCAAGTGCAGAAGCGCCGCATCAGTTGCAAGAGCAAGCGCTTCAAGCCCAACACCTGTCGAGTGGAGGGGACGATACAGAGCCTCAAAATGCGTAAGCGGAAGTCCGACTCTCCCTGCACTCTGGGGGTCAGTTACGGGTACCGAGGTGAATCGATCTGGGTCAGCCAGGGCTGTGAAGCAAGTTTCGAGGTCGAGTACAAACCCGGCGTCTCTGCCAACAAACCAGCGCCATGGGGTAGCCGTGACAGGAAGAGAAAGGTCAGCTGCAGTAGCAAGCGCAACAAGCGCAAGACCTGCCGTGTCGACGGGCCTATTGATTCCTTGCAACTGCGAAAGCAGAAGTCGAACTCGCCCTGTGTCGAGGGCGAGAGCTACGGCTTCACGGGCGATCACATCTGGGTAGACAAGGGCTGCCGGGCCCAGTTCGAGGTCAAGTATCGCAGCTACTGAGTCCACCGACTGGCTCCAAGCGGAGATCTCGATTCGATGCTGGCCCGCTATCGAAAAGATTTTTCCGAACACGGCCGGCAAAACCAGGAGCGCGGGATGGACCTACAGAACCGCTTCCTCGCCTATGCCGATGTCTTCCGGCGCTACGGTGGTATCGTCCCGAATTTCGAGGCCCTGATGCGCGACCCGGGCCTTGCGCCGTATTGCTTCCGGCGTCCACGCGTGAGCATGGACGAAGTGGCAACTGCAAGGTTTCTCGCCGAAGTGAGAACGAAGATGGAAGCGATCGAGGAGGTTTGTCAGGAATCCTCTTGTTGTCGTGAGCTACCCAGTGTGAGCGTGTGTCCCTGAGCCTGCCGCCTGGGCATGCTGCTGTGCTACCAGAAGATCCAGGTTCTCCTTCACTTGCTCGGCTTCCGCATGAGCACTACTCTGACAGAGAATCTCGTAGGATTTTTCCAGGTAGTCTTGGGCCTCTTCGTAAGCCCCTTGGCTGTATTTGATCAACCCGATATTGTTGTAAATAGGTCCCAGTCCCGCTCGGTCCCCTACCTCTTCGCGTATCTGCTCGCTTTTCAGATAGTAATCCAGAGCCTTCTCGTGTTCGCCTCGAACCCGGTAGATCTCACCGATGTTGTTATAGGTGGGCCCCAGGCTGACGCGGTCCTGGGTTTCCTTGGCAATCCTCTCGGTCTCCAAAAAGTAATCCAGAGCTTCGTCGTACTCCCTCTGGGCCCGGTAGATCAGGCCCATTTGGTTGTAACAGGTCGACAGGCTCTTACCTTCGAGGTGATCGCTGACCCTCTGCCACATCTCCAGGTGCAGCTCATGTAAGCCCCACTCCAGGAAGTGTTTCGACAGCTGGAAGGGAGCCGCTTCCGCATACTGACCAGCCCTGAAGAAGTGATAGCTGGCTTCCACCTGCCCCAGCACTCGATCGTAACTCGTCGGGTCATCTGGAAAAGGTAACCCGTCATAGTACCCGGCCGCTTCTGCATGGGTCTTCACTTGAGCCTCTCTCTCAAACGTATCCACCAGATACCGCCTCAGCAAACCGTGCAATCGATAAGTCTCGTTTTTCTCGTCATAGCTCAAGACACACCGTTCCACCAATCGCCGCAAAGGCTCCAGGATCGCCTCTGGTCTTTCTCCAAGGTGATACCGGAACACCTCCTCAGGGATCGGTTCTTGGTGGGTGATGGCTACCAGCAAGAGTTCTCGTTCTTCCTCTTCAAGTTGCTGGGCCACCAACTCCAGCAACCGATCCTGGAAGTCGTTGCCTGCATCCCCCAGCGAGTCCAGAACGTCGCTGTTTGCTAGACCCGCTAACCCGAAGTTCCCTGAGACTTTAGCAGATAACTGACTGACTCTACAGGAGATAAAGGGATTTTTGGACTGTATTGTGTAGGCATGTAATTGTGGCTTATATTTCAATAGTGTGCTTGACTTTAAAGGATTATATAGGGTATAGTGGTAATCATGTACATCACCTCCGTCCCCAACCGCGGCTCTCCCCCCGCCATCCTGCTGCGCGAGAGCTACCGCCAAGGCGGTCAGGTTAAGACCCGCACCCTTGCCAATCTCTCCAAGTTGCCCGCCGAAGCGATCGCCCTGCTGCGCCGCAGCCTTAAGGGGGAAACCCTGCTGGCCCCGGAGGACGCCTTCGAGGCCATCGCCTCCTTCCAGCAGGGACACGTCCAAGCCGTGCTCACGGCCATGCGCCGACTCGGCCTCCCCCAACTGCTGGCCTCGCGGCCCTCGCGTCAACGCCAGTTGGTCTTGGCCCTGGTGGCGGCGCGCATCCTGGAACCAGCCAGTAAGCTGGCGACCACGCGCTGGTGGCAGGTCACCACCCTGCCCTCGGAGCTGGGAGTGGAGGAGGCCGACCAGGAGGACCTGTATGCGGCGCTGGACTGGTTAGGGCAACGCCAGGCGCCGATCGAGAAAAAGCTGGCCGCTCGACACCTCCGTGAGGACGGCCTGGCGCTGTACGATCTGACCTCCACCTACTTCGAGGGCACCACCTGTTCGCTGGCCAGCCTCGGGTACAATCGGGACGGAAAGCGCGGCAAGCTCCAGATCAACTACGGGTTGCTGACCAACCGCCGCGGGATTCCCGTCTCGGTCTCGGTCTTCGAGGGCAAGACCGGGGACCCGAAAACCCTGCTGCCGGAGGTGGACAAGCTCCGACAGCAGTTCGGGATCGAGCGGCTGGCCCTGGTGGGGGACCGGGGGATGATCACCCACAAACAGATCGATGCCCTGCGCCCGATCGACGGCATCGACTGGATCAGCGCGCTCCGCTCGGAGACCATCCGCAAGCTAGTGGAGGGCGGGGCGATCCAAAGGGGACTCTTCGATGAGCGCAACCTGTTCGAGCTCTCCCATCCGGACCTCCCCGGCGAACGACTCGTCGCCTGTCGGAATCCGGAGCTCGCCCAAAGACGGGCGCGCCACCGCAGCAGCCTGCTGGAGGCCACCACCCGGGAGCTGGAGAAGGTGCGCCGGATGGTCACCGCAGGGCGTCTGCAGGGGCAGGAGCAGATCGGCAAGCGCGTGCGCCAGGTGCTCGGTCAGTACCGGCTGGGCCAACACTATCGGCTGCAGATACGGGAGGACGGTTTCGAGTCTCGAGCCGATGAAGAGGCGATCGCCGCCGAGCTGGCCCAAGCGGCGAGCAAGAGCCCAGAGTTGGCGCAAAGACGACAGCAGCACTACGCCCGTCATCGCCAGGCGATCGACCAACAGCTAGAGCACCTCCGCCAGCGGATCCAGCGGGGGCGTCTGTACGGCAAGGAGCACATCGGGGTTCGGGTGGGAAAGGTGCTCAACAAGTACAAAGTCGGCAAGCACTTCCAACTGCACATCGAGGAGGATCGATTCGACTTCGAGATCGACCCGGAGAAGGTCCAAGCCGAAGCGGCCCTCGACGGTCTCTACGTGGTGCGCACGAGCCTGCCCCAAGAGACGCTCGACGCCGCCCAGACGGTCCTCAGCTACAAACTCCTGGGCAGCGTGGAGCGGGCCTTTCGCTCCTTCAAGACGATGGACCTCAACGTCCGACCCATCCACCACCGCCTGGCCCGCCGGGTCCGGGCCCACATCTTTTTGTGTCTGCTCGCCTACTACGTCCTCTGGCACATGCTCGAGGCATGGCGTCCGCTGCTCTTCGCCGACGAGGATCTGGAAGCGAAGAGGACGCGCGACCCGGTGGCGCCGGCCCGCCGTTCCCAGCAAGCGCTCCGTAAGGTGCACTCCAGAACCCTTGAGGATGGCACCGAGGTGCACAGCTTTCAGACGCTTCTGAAGTTCTTGAGCAGCATCACCCGCAACCTGTGCCGGGTCCGCAGCGCAGCCCCTGAGGCCACCACCTTCGAGATCCTCACCACACCCAGCGCCAAGCAGCAACGCGCCTTTGATCTTCTGGAGACCATTCGAGTGTAGGCAGACCGCTGCAGCCCCTATTGCACGTATCCCTTTGAAATCATGGTACTTTTCTGCTCCTAACAGAAAGGAACTTCAGGCTAACAGTAGCATTTCCCCCGGATTCCCCAGGGCGAGTTCATGTATCCTCTGTAGAGTTTCTGGGGACTCGCTCGGATCGCCCAAGCTTCTCAACAGCTCATGACTCTCCTCCTGCTCCAGTCCTCCCAATTCCACTTTGGCTTCGGCACCAACGAGCCGTTCCTCAAACACAGGCTCAATCCTGCTCATCAGCACAACCAAGCCCGGATGTTCTCCTTGCAGCAGCTGAGCAAAGAACCGGTATAGTCCCGGGTGTCGAATCTGGTGACGGCGATCGAATAGCAGGTGTAGATCGTCGAAGATGAGGGAATAGTTCCGCTTTGAGAGTGCCGAGGCTACGGCATCGATCTTGTCTCTAGTAGTGGCGACCGGATTCTCCAATATTCCACTGAGGCTCTGGTCACCTCGGCCTTGGAAAAAGGTTCGAAGCTTCAGGAAAAGAGTATCCAAGGTGGGGCGTTCCTCTTCGCTGAATCGGTGCCAGAAAACCAGAGACAGATCTTCGACTGATTTCTGGACAGCTCTGGCCACGAGAGCGGTCTTCCCGATCCCTCCCGAGCCGATCAGAACTGCTAGATGGTCGCCCCTACCCTCGAAGAACAATTGAAGGCGCTCCAGTTCAGCCTCCCTGCCTACGAACAGACCAGGGTCCGGAACCGAGGAAAGTATCTTCAGGTCGGCCTCATTCCGAAGCACTTTTTTTGCGGGTAAAGGAACCACTTCGTCTGGAGTTCGAAGATCAGACTGGATCCGTTCTTCGGACTCGTCGGAGGCATCATACTCGGCAAGAGAGCTTCCGTAGACTTCACCCGGAGAGGTTTCTTGTTCTAGTTCTTTTGAAGCTACTTCGACCGTCTCCGATTCCTTTGTTGTGCGGCGCGGGAACTCGCAGAAATTCAGTTGCTCGCGCTCAATCATCCGGGTCAACTCAGCGTTTGCAATCTTGGTATAGCTCGTCGGCCCCCCAACAATAGCTGCCACCAACCATTTTGATATTCGATGGATATTCAGGAGTAGCAGGGCTGTCCCTAGCGCAATCAGTGCAACTCCGACGTTGGCTGATTCAAATGTCTTTCCGAGAAAATCGAGACCAGTCTCACCCTTGATCCCGTAGAAAGTGACAATGACACTCACATAGGCCAGAAAGATTCCGGCCACAAGGGCTGAGATTACGATATTTGCTAGAAACTGTCGCGATAACCTCACAGAAACTCCTAGTGGGAGATGAGCGACTAATCCACGGTGATTCTTAGTGCTAATACTCTCCCGCTCAGACTCTCAGGTCCACGTTCTCATCGGGATGGGACGGTTGACTCAGTGCATCCTCGGCAGCCAGTTGCTCCTTCAGAGAGCCGAGTGAGTCGTTTCCAGTGACCTCTTCTCCGGCACTTGCGTCGGATTGCGCCTTGAAAACGTTGATTTCAGGTAGCGTATTTACATAGCTTTCAAGCTCTTGCGGAAACTCCCTTGAGTCAACGCTGTCGTCGACGCTCAACCCATCAGAATCTTCCCCGCTTTCAACCTCGGTTACCGGGGACACTTCGATTGGAGAAGTCTGGGAGTCCAGATTTCCAATCGCGAGGTCACTCGCCAGAAGCTTCACCGCCTCGACTGCTCCTAGCTGCTCCTGCCAACGACTTGTCAGTTTCTCTGATTTGGTCTCAATGGCCTTGAGCCGTTCCCGGATCCGTTTCTTCTTTATTTTCAGGTTCGCGATTCTTTCGTTGATCTCCTCTGTCATTTCGTCAAGATTTACATCCATTGTTGCCCCCTTTGATTCTGAACTCCTTTTCCGACACCGGCGGCAAGCGTTCCTTCTGGCTCAAAACCAGAAACTTGGGACCCTCGCCCGAGCACATCGGTTGAGCAACAGCGCTCAGTCATCTTAATCGGCCGTCTGCAAGTTCTTCTTTATCTTCCAGGAAATCTTCCTGATGTGCCTAGCCCGAAGAAGTGTCAGGTTGGCGGTCCTAATCCGAGGTCAGAGAAAGAGACTGATTCTCAGGATTCTCAGTAGAATTGGGGGACGAGATCGCAAATGGGGGACATCCTCTAACGGAAAACGAACCCGTCACCAAAGCTACGAGCTCAGTTCCGGATCACGGTAGGACGAACAGTCCGAGGCCAACGACGGGAATCCCGAGCAGCTATCGCTTCAAGAAGTGCGACACGGCGTACGCCGACGCCGGCTGAACCCGAGGTTCAGAGTTCGGCGTCCACTCGAAGGAGGGCGAGCTCGATGTGGGAGTTTCCATCCACGAACGTCGTATAGTAGGCCGCCAGAACATGGTCGCCGCCATCGAGAATCATGCTCGGATAGGCACAGTCCCGTGAGTCTGTCGGGGAGACATAAAGCGACTCGGTCTCCGTCCAGGTTGCTCCGTCGTCACCCGAGAGGGCCATTCCAATGCCCACCTGAGCGTTCGGTCGCACCTGCCGGTACGCGAAAAGAATGTGACCCGACGGCAGCATCAGTAGGCTCGGGCACTGGCCGAAGAGGTCGAGCTTTTCCGCTGGGCGCCACGTCTTGCCGCGGTCGGTCGAGTAACTGCGGTACGTCTCCTTGCCACTGCGGATCATGCTGAGCAGCCGGCCGTCTCGGAGCTCCACGATGTCCCGCTCGTCTTGCAGATGCGAGGCAATCGTGCGCCACTCGGGCCAGGTTTCTCCGTTATCGTGGGAGACGAAGTAACCGACGCGCCAGTAATCCTCCTCTTCTTTGCGTGCGCCGCCGCCCTGCCAGAGCATGCCGTCGACTTCAATCAAGCGACCGTATTGGTTCTGCCACGCCCAGCCAGGTTGAGGGCCGATCTCCCTTCTCGTCCAAGTGCGTCCGCCGTCGTCGCTCCGCAAATTGAAGACGCGGAACTCGAGGTTGCCACGCTGGCCTTTTTCCACATGGCGCACACACTGCGCCGGGGCCAGGACTCTGCCGTCGGGGAGTTGCAACGGCCCGTGGTGGGCTCCGGCTCCCCAACCGGGCTCTTGGAGGATCGTTTCCGGCGCGGACCACGTCGCCCCGTCGTCGGAGGAGCGCGTCACCTTCACGACAGAATCGTCGGTTTTCCAGTGGTTGTTTCCCTCGCGGTAGAGAATCAAGAGCGTCCCGTCGTCGAGGCGAGTAAGGCCGGGAAACGCACGGTGGCTGGCGGGTCCTGACGTCACGGGCAGGCGCGTCTCGACGGTCACAGAAACTGTGCTACCGACCGTTCCACGCTGCCTGTTGCCACATCCCCCCAAACTGCTGCTGGCTGTTACGCCGATTGCCGTGGCCCGTAAGAACTCCCGGCGACTCGGTCGTGAGAATCTGTGTTTCACTGGTACCTACTCTACTCTTTTCTTTTTGATCCCTCAGGGTCCGTCATAATCGGTGTAGTAGGTTATCGCTGTGTCCGAGACGGTTCAAGCACGCTCAACGAAGGTGTCGGCGCCTCCCTGACACTTCACGACTCTTGCGATCTCGTCCCCGATGAGGCCCAGGGATTCGTCGATCCTGAAGCCTGGCAGAGGCGCCCCATCCTGATTCTGAATCTGCACTCGAATGCTGCCCGCCGCCGAGGTGGCAAAGTTGACTAGTACAGCGTTCTGTAAATACCGATACGTTTGTGGCGAGCGCGACGGGTCGAGTTCGCGAAGCGACGCCGAACGCCATGCCTTGCCATAGTGGAGGAGGAGCGACAAAGAAATCGGCGCGTCCCGTCGCCACCCGTAGGGCAGATGGGGGTTGCGGACGATCTCTGTGTTGGTCGTCGTCGAAGATGGCCAAGCATCGTCTTCCTCCTCCTGCCTTGATCTCGCCTCGCAAGCCCCATCTGCAAACGTATCGGTATTTACAGAGCGCTGTACTAGCAGCTGACTTCCGACGAATCCCAGCGGGCGTGTGATCATTTCTCCTCCCGTGGCTGGCCAGAAAGTAGGCATCTGTGTTCTTCTGCTTACACGAGAGGACAAGAGCCAGACCGACGACCACCAGCGTTGGCCAAGATAAATGGAATTGACTAGCGATTGGCGCTAGAATAGCCTGACTTCCAAAAGGAAAGCCGACATGAATCGGCCCGCTAGATCCAACACTTTCAAACCACCCCGGCAGCTGCCCTCACACCTGCGTCGAGAATCAGCGCGTATCCCGAATAGGACACCGGGAAACTCCCCTTGGCGGCTCGCCGCGTTGCTTCTCCCCCTACTGGTTTGGGGAACCATCCCAGCGGTCTCTGCTGCGCAGAGCCATCTCTTTGAGCGGGACGTTCTGCCCGTTCTCCAGCAGAGCTGCATGGCCTGTCACAGCGGGGACACGCCCGCCGCTGGACTGGATCTGAAGTCGGCTGACTCATTGTGGAAGGGCTCCACCAAGGGGCCGGTCGTTGTGCGGGACGCATCACAGGACAGCGTCCTCTTTCAGAAGATCACTCGTCAAAAGATGCCGCCCCCGGGCACCAGTCCCCCGCTCTCAGCCTCCCAGATTGAGGTGATTCGCCAGTGGATCGACTCCGGGGCACCATCCGAGGCCAATCCCCTGCCTTCGGCGGAGCCTCCCGCCGCAGGTACAAAGTCGCGGCCAACGACAGATTCGGAAATCAGCCCAGAGAATCGGAACTTCTGGGCCTTTCTCCCTCCGGTCAGAACGCAGGTACCGAAGACCAGAAACGGAGCTCGGGTCCGCACTCCGCTAGATGCGTTTCTGCTGCAAAAACTGGAAGCCGAAGGTCTGACCTTTTCACCACCAGCATCCAAGACCGAACTCATGCGGAGAGCCTATTTCGACCTGCTGGGTTTGCCGCCCAGTCAGGAGGAGGTCGAGAGGTTCCTGGGAGACCAAAGGCCTGACGCCTATGAGCGGCTCATTGATCGCCTACTCGAATCTCCCCACTATGGGGAAAGGTGGGGGCGTCACTGGCTGGACGCGGTTGGCTACACGGATGAGTACAGCATTGCCAATGACGGGCCTATCTATAAGATCAGCAAGGACATCTGGCGTTACCGCGATTACGTAGTCCGCTCCTTCAATCAGGACAGACCCTTTGACCAGTTCTTGACCGAGCAGCTTGCAGGCGATGAGCTCTACGACTGGCGGACGGCTCCCAGGTTCACTCCCGAGATACTGGACGGGTTGATCGCCACTGGATATCTACGAACCCGTCAGGATGACACCGACCAGGAGGTGCTGAACAAACCGAGGGAGCATTTCTTGATTCTGTCTCAACTGGTGGACAACCTGGGGAGTGGGCTGATGGGCCTGACCGTGGGCTGTGCGCGCTGCCATGATCACAAGTATGATCCGATTCAACAGGCAGACTACTATCGATTGATGGCGATCTTCGCCACTTCATTCAACCCCGAAGCTTGGATCACGGTAAAGAAGCGAAACCTGCCTGACGTCTCCCAGGCGCAGCTGGAGGAGATCGAGCGTCACAATGCAGAAATTGATCGCCCCTTGGAGGCACTGCTCAAGAAGTTGGACGAAATCCGGGGCCCTCATCGCGAAAGTCTCTACGAGGCGAAACTGGCGGCGGCCGTCCCGGAACCTTTGCGTGAAGATGTCCACCTGGCTCTTGAAACGCCCGTCGAGCAGCGGAACCAGGTCCAGACATATCTCGTCACCAAGCTGGAGAAGGAGCTCGAAGTCCTGCCCAAAGAGGTGGATGCTCTGCTCGACGAAAAGGAGCAGTCGGAGAGCGCTAAACTTCAAGAGCGAATCGCCACCCTCAAGAGTTGGCGTCGATCTCACGGCAGGATTGAGGCAGCCTGGGACGCCGGGAAGGTCCCAGAGATCCGGCTGCTTCATCGAGGCGAACTCACAACTCCAGGAGCGGTGGTCCAACCCGGAGTTCCTGCGGTCCTGTCTCGTCCTGGAGAAACCCGGTTGCAGCGGCCGCCTGACACCAAGGGCGCCTCCAGTGGACGGAGACTGGCATTGGCCCGCTGGTTGATCCGCCCGGATCACCCCCTCACCGCCCGAGTCATGGTCAATCGCATCTGGATGCATCACTTTGGGAAGGGGATCGTCGAAACGGCTGGCAACTTCGGACGTCAGGGCTCGCCTCCGACCCATCCCGAGCTGCTGG
This sequence comes from Acidobacteriota bacterium, assembly GCA_965218775.1. Classification (GTDB taxonomy): domain Bacteria; phylum Acidobacteriota; class UBA6911; order RPQK01; family JAJDTT01; genus CAUZIZ01. The sequence goes on from CBDCLS010000005.1 coordinate 799,362, forward strand.
ACTGGCTAGCGGTCGACTTCGTTGAGCACGATTGGAAGATCAAGCGTTTGCACAAGATGATCATGGAGTCCAGCGCCTACCGACAGTCCTCTCGACGCTCCTCGCAAGAGAAATCTGCGACGGGGGAAGAGAAGGATCCCGCCAACCGCCTGCTCTGGAGAATGAACTTGCGCCGCTTGGAAGCCGAGGTCATCCGCGACTCGATGCTGGCGGTCAGCGGCAACCTCGACTCCACGATGGGAGGCCAATCGGTGATGGTGGACCTGGCTCCTGACGGTCTGGTAACCGCTCAGGAACCCACCGAACCTTCCTCAGGAGAGCGGCGCAGTCTCTATTTGCTGGCCCGGCGAAATTACATGTCGAGCTTTCTCGAGACCTTCGATTTCCCCATCATTCAGCTGAATTGTAGCGGGCGCTCCCAATCTGCCACTCCACTGCAGTCGCTGACGCAGCTCAACAGCGAGTTCTCCATGCAGCAGTCAGAGCGCTTCGCGCAGCGAATCGACCGCCTGACGGACGATGATGCGCCCCTCCAGAAGAAAGTGGAGGTTGCGTTTGGCCTGGCATTTTCGCGTCAGCCCAGGCCCGAGGAGTTAAAGCTGGCTGAGGTTTACCTGGGGCGACAGCGACAACGGTATCTGGATCTCGGAACTCCAGCGAAGGAGGCCTCGCAACGCGCCCTGGCGGGACTGTGCCAGATGTTGATGTCGGCAAGCGAGTTTCTCTATGTCGGGTAGAATTTGTCTGAAGGGACGTGAACCATGAAACCTGGATTCGGCGCAGCCTGGAGGCCAGAGCGTCGCAAGTTTTCCCGTCGAGAGTTGCTGGAGCTCTCAGGGCTGGGCTTCGGCAGTCTGGCCCTGAGCTACCTCCTGAACCAGTCCTCCTTGCGGGCTTCTTCCTCGAGTGGCACCACCGGCAATCTCTACAACGACCTCAAGCCCCGTACACCCCATTTCGAGGGTCCTGCCAAGGCCGTCATCCAGTTGATGCAGAACGGTGGACCGAGTCAGATGGACCTGTTCGATCGCAAACCTGAACTCAACAAGAGGCACGGTCAGCACTACTCAGGAGATATCGAGGTTTTCCAGCCGGGCAACGCGAATGTGCTGATGGGTTCACCCTTTGAGTTCAAACACTACGGCCAGAGCGGAATGGAGTTCTCGGAGCTGATTCCCAATCTGGGTGGTATGGCTGATGAGATGGCTCTGGTGCGATCCATGTACACCAACCACAACAACCATACCGAAGCCCTCATCATGATGCAGACGGGAAAGATCTTCCCGGGACGGCCGGGTCTGGGCTCCTGGATCAGCTATGCCCTGGGGACCGAGAATCAGAACCTACCCGCCTATGTGGTGCTGCGCGATCCCGCCGGATACAACACGACCGGAAAGCTGGTCTGGTCCAGTGGCTTCTTGCCGTCGCTCTATCAGGGCGTGGAGTTCAGCTCCACGGGCTCACCGGTGCATCACTTGAACTCCGCTTTACCCATTCCTCCCGGGGCACAACGAGACAGCCTGGATTTCCTGTCCCAGCTGAACCGATCTCATCAGCGACTGCATCCCCGTGAATCAGAGCTGGAATCCCGAATCCAGAACTTCGAGTTGGCTGCTCGCATGCAGCTGGCTGCTGCAGAGGTACTGGATGTGAAGAGCGAGTCCGAGGCCACCAAGAAGCTCTATGGCCTCGACAACCCCGTGACCGCCAGCTACGGCATGCGCTGCCTGCTGGCAAGGCGGTTGGTGGAATCGGGAGTTCGATTCGTTCAGATCTTTCCCCGACCCGTCCAGCCCTGGGATCAACACGCGAATCTGAAGAACAATCTCGAAAGCATCTGTGCCAACACCGATCTGCCTTCAGCGGCCTTGATCAGCGATCTCAAAGAGAGGGGACTGTTGGAGAGCACCATCGTGGTCTGGACCGGCGAGTTCGGGCGTCTACCCATCACCCAGAACTCCAATGGCCGCGATCACAACCGCAATGCCTTCAGCCTGCTTCTAGCCGGAGGCGGGTTCAAGAAGGGTTTGATCTACGGAGAGACCGACGAGCTTGGCTACAAGTCCGTGGTCGATCCAGTCAGTGTGTCAGATCTACACGCCACCATCCTGTCGCTGCTCGGCCTGGACCATGAACGAGTAACCTATCCTCATAATGGGAATACGGAGACCTCAACCGATTCCAAGGTCAACGATGCCCGCGTGGTCACAGACCTGTTGAAGGCACCTCCTCCAGCCTGAGAGAGAGGCCCGAATCGTAACTCAAGAGACATGTGAGTCATGATGTCAAATTCTGCGGAACTCATCCTGTCGCTGATGCTCATCGGTACTCCGGCGTTCTTGGAAGAATCCGCACGCAGCGTCCCGGTGGCAAGTCGTCATTGGGAGTGATACTCTCCAACCTAAATCGAAACAGCGAACTCCAGTCGGAAAAAGACGTGGGAGCGACACATGAACGTCAGAAAACAGGCTGTAGCCGTCCTCTGCCTCTTTGGGTTAGCCGTGGGCACCGTCTTCGCCCAGGACAGCGAATCCATCGATGGGGCTTTTATTTACGACCATGATCCTTCGACCAAGCTGGGTGATCGCGTTTTCGGGACGATCGTATCCGATCTCGAACACGATTCACCCGGCAGAAACTCTCACGGCGGCCCCGTGTGCATGGAGTATCCCAACGATCAGATTGTTGCGTTCAATACGAATACGAGCGACCACAATCTGGATGGTTGGAGCGAATATGCGGTGAGTCGAGATGGCGGCAAGAGCTGGAAGATGTACAACCGGTTCCCCTACTCATTCGAAGCCTATCAGAGGGATCCCAGTCAGCCGGCATGGGTCGAGGCGGGCCTGGTCACCGAGAAGGGCACGGTGGTCGTCTTCATCACCCATTTTGCGGAGGGGACACGAAGCATGAGCGGCTTCATGAGGAGCTTCGACCACGGTGTCAGCTGGACGACCTATGAGTCTGTCGACGGGATCCATCTCGGTTATCCCGTCGCCACGGCGGTCGACGGGAGCACCAACTACGTTGTGTACGATTCGGCCGGGGGAGGACCTCACGTTCTGTACGTCAGCACCGACAATGGAGGATCCTGGCGAAAGCGGAGCTCCCTCTCGCTTCACGACGATACCTGGTACGGGGCCCTGACCCTCATGAAGGATGACGGACTGCTGGCCGGGGCCTACCACAGTGACGACGAGTACCACCTCTACTATTGCATTAGCACGGACCAGGGTCGTAGCTGGAGCAAACAGAGGAAGGCCCGCGTTGACAAAAAGGTTCGCGACCCCGAGTTGGCCTACCTCCGAGGCCGATACTATCTTCACGGGAGATCGGGAAGCTACGGTGAGGGAACAGAGCGGTTCGTTCTATACGAGTCCTCCGACGGCGAGAATTGGGGCAGCGGAATCATCGTCAGTAGCGATACCGGAAACGGCGATGGCTACAGCACCAACTGTCGGATTCACACCTACGACGACGATGTCCCCGATGAATTGATGGTGCAATACAGCATCAACTACAAGGGAGTCGACAGCAACGAATACGTCTTTTTCATCAAGCCCGAGTAGTTGACTGGGCCCACCGGCGGCCGCGAGATTTGGGAATCAGCAGAAATCGATTAATCATTCGCACGCTTACCTAAGGGCTCGCGCAGAAATAACTTGGCATTTTGGCATCTCAGATTCACACCATCTTCGGCCGCTCCTCAATCGCGAAATCCTCAACGTAGGCCTGGCTACGCCTGCGGTTTCGCTCAATCGTTCGCGGCCAAATCTGGCCCAAATCTGTGCGCCAATTCTACCAAGTTATTTCTGCGCGAGCCCTAAGTACACCGGAAACACTGGAACGTAAATACGGCAACGTTTGTGGCGAGCGCGACGGGTCGAGTTCGCGAAGCGACGCCGAACTCGATGCTTTGTATCTTGGAGGAGGAGCGACAAAGAAATCGGCGCGTCCCGTCGCCACCCGTAGGCAGATGGGGGTTGTGGACGATCTCTGCATTGGTCGTCTTCGAAGATGGCCGAGCATCGTCTTCCTCCTCCTGCCTTGATCTCGCCTCACAAGCCCCATCTGCAAACATCATCGTATTGATGGAAGGGAGCCCTAAGCTGGTTGCAGGAAACGACACGACGGCATTTCTTCAGTCGCTGCTCCGCGGAGTCCGTGACGTGGCTTTGGCCTCCAGGCCGACGTAAGGCGGTCGAGATTAGCTACGGGCTCCGCTTCTCACCACGGAGCCCTTTGAACGAGAGCAGGGCAAAGAACGCGCTGGCGATCACCCAGGCAGGCCAGACCTCGTCAAAGCTTACCCCACCACTCAGGAGTAGAGACCAGAACGCGATGACGAGACAACCCAGCATTCCCAGAAGCAGTGCATATCGCTGGCGGCTCCCGGCGCTTGTCCCTCTGTATCCAAGCAAGAAAACAAAGAACGTGGACAGGAAGACGGTGAGCGAAACGGCCTTCACAATCGCGTGCAGATTCGAGAGATCTCGTGAAAATCGGGAGTAATCCTTCCTCGGTAGATCCCCGATTTCGTACGCAACTACGCACGAGAAAACGATCATTGCGATGGACGCCAGGAGGATCACTCCATAGGCAAGCCGCTGCAGGCCGGACTGGGTTTTCGGTCTCACACCGGCTCGTGTTTCTCCGGCCGGGCCCGGAGCCCCGGACACCGACGTCACCGGTGGCGGCTGCTCCTCGCTTGCTGTCAAGACTGCTGCGGCTCCGGAATGACCCGAAGCGGATGAGTCCGGGGGCGTGCTGTCGAGTGCATCGTCTATCTCTTCGGCGACCGAAGCCAGCAGGTCGCGACGTCTTCTCAAACTCTGGAGCAATCTCCGGGCATCCTCAGCGTCGTCAGGCTTGCGTAAGCTCCTTTTGAGGGTGACCACGAACGCGCTCTGTTCCTCGAAACCCAGAGTCGATGTCGTCTCTACCTGTCTAGCGAGTTCACTGAGATAGGAGATCGGTATCTCGGGTGCGGGAGGTAAAGGGTCAGGGAGGGGCGTGGGAGTTGGAGCTGAGGCGAGTGCTCGGGCCAGGCGGAGGGCCGCATCTCGATCCTGGATCCGATAGTCTACGAACTGAATAGCCGACAAAGCCGCCGGCAGCAGATTGGTAGAAACCCCCTCAGCCACAAGCACGGGCAGGATCGGCTTGCCGAGTTCGGACGCGTATTGGTATTCGCGTTTACAGGCTGTGGAATCGAGTGATTCGGGGGATAGCGCGAAGACGAACACATCGCATTCGCGAACCTGCAAGAGGATGCGCTCCCACCATGCCTGCCCGCCGCTCAGCTGCTGATCTAACCACACCCCATGACCCAATGTTGCGACATCCTCGACCAGCGTCGAGACAACGGCCTTATTCTGGCGGCTATAGCTGATGCAGATAGCGGACATACCCTCTAAGAACTCCTCCAGGATCGTTGTCCTATCCTATTCCCGAGGCTCGTATCACTGCAATCAATATCGCGAAATTCGCCCCGCACGCGAAGGGCCGCGGGCACGCATCGGGACAGAATTTTCTACGCGAAGGCAGGTAGTACTACATCGAAGGCAAGAGAAGGTGTCAAGGAGGCAAAGCCGCTCCGCGACTGAAAGGTAAGTCTTGGATCACGAAGCATGATCCTTATCGAGCCGGACCCGGATCAGATGGGCGACAAGCTGGCGCTCAACAATCTCTTCATTACCGCCGAGCTGCCATCTGGTGACGACCGAACGAAGCTTGAAGTCGTCAGGTACTCCGAAGTCGGCCAATCCCAGGCTGTTGCTACTGGCCAACGCGGAATGGCCTTTGAGTCCACGCGCAACGTCGCCGCCATGCGGTTACTTCCCATCCTTTTTTTATACATCTAGTCACTAGTGTCCGGTTATAAGTCCCATAGAGTCAACTGGTTAGAGCTAGGACTGTGGGCTTCCTGCAAGCTAGGTCTCATAAGTAGTTGATAAATGGGAACTTTCTCGAATGCGGTCACGCTCAAAACCTGCAGAATACTGTGTAGACTTTGGGGAAGCTTGAGTTCCTTTTTCAGGATTGCGATGAGGAGGTAAACGCAGACAGCAATCCAGATCTGGGTGCGAACGGCATTGTCGGAGGTGCCGTAGAAGGTCTTGATTCGCAGGTGCTGCTTGATCCACTTGAAGAACAGCTCCACCTGCCAGCGGAGTTTGTAGAGGGAGGCGACGCTGAGGGCCGGAAGGGTGAAATTGTTCGTCAGGAAGACGAGAGATTTGTTGGTGGGAGCGTCGAAGAAGCGAACTCTTCGCAAGTGCTCTGGATAGTCTTGCCGAGATTTTGGCAAGGCCAAGCGCCCGGTGTGATCGCTGCGAACTCCGGGCTGATCGGACCGGGGTCGAGAGGTGTAGCGAGTAAAGCGGAGATTCTTCTTGGCCCGAATCACAAAGTAGGCGCAAGCTTGATGAACGACATGCAGACGAGCAAAGTCGAGATAACCCCGGTCCATGACGTAAAAGGCACCGGGCTCGATGACGAGGGAATCCAACAGGTTGACGTCGTGGCACTTTCCCTGGGTGATCTCGATGACGGTGGGGATCGGACCCCGCAAGTCCAGCAGGGTGTGCAGTTTGATGGCGCCCTTGCGCTTGCGAAAGTGGGCCCAGGGAAACAAGCTCAAGCACAGGTCGATGGTGGTCGAGTCGAAGGCATAGACTGTCTCCCCCAGCTCCAGACCGAGTTGCTCGTTGGCATACAGGCGTCTGGCTTTGACAATGAGCTTCTGCGCCAAGTCGGCGTAGATACGCCAGTCCCGTGTTTCGTTGGCTTCGGCCAGGGTGCTGCGGGCCACCTCCCCGCGAAATCCCAGCGAATAGAGCAGCTCGCTTCGGGAGCGCAGGCAGGCCTCGATGTCCCGCAAGCTCTCCCGGTACGTCAACTGCGCGAAGGCCATGGCCAGAAACTGGTTCCGGCACGAGAAGCGGCGCACCCGGCGGTCTCCTCCGTAACGCTCGACACAGCGCTGGAACTGTTCCCGGTGAATCCCCTCCATCAGCTGGGCAAAAATCGTTCGTCTTGGGTTCATGGCCAGAGACTGGACTACGCCTCTGACCGTCTGGGTACGGGGCCAAGGAGAAGCCACGAAAATTCAAATGCGTCACACCCCTTCCTCGTCGCAACCTACTATACCCATGTAACTTATAGACGATCTCTACAATCTAAACCGGACAGCAGTGACATCTAGTCTTAAGTGTTATTGCTATACAGGAGTAAAAAGATATGGCATCACCTTTCATCGGCAAGACCTTCACATTTACTCAACCCGACGGAACTAACTTCGAAGTGCGCGGTTGGGGAGACCAACACTACGCCGTATTTGAGACACTAGATGGCTACACGGTTGTCAAGAATCCCGGTACGGGGTTCTTCGAAGTCGCTCAGGTATCCAGCGACGAAAGCATGCTGGAATCGGCGGCCGGGCCTCCGGGCAACTTGGATGGTGTCAGCGCTTCCTTACAGCCCGGCTTGCGAATCGACCGGGAGGCGGCTCGCGCTCAAGGAATGGAGGGAGCATTGCGAATGGGGGGCCGGCGATGCGCTCGACGCTGCGAAGACCGCAAGAGTCTGGCCAGGGCGGCACGCACGCTGGGCGGCCCCTTCATGGCGCCCCCACAACGCGCAACCGTCGGAGATTTCGTAGGGCTCTGTCTTTTGATCGACTTCCCCGACGAACCTGGAGCGATTCCTCGAGGCGAAGTCGAAAGATTCTGCAACGAGCAGGGCTATTCGGGCTTTGGAAACAACGGGTCCGTCTTCGATTATTTCAGCGACAATTAGTAGCGTAACTTCTTTTCTGTAAATTCTGGTCAGGCCTGGGTCGGAAAGACAGAGGTCTGGGACAGGATTCTCCAAAAACAGAAACGTCTATCTGGCAAGGAGAATCAAATGAACCCAGACCTGGAAAAGAGAGTACCACGGGAGATCCTGGCGGAGTTGATCGAGGAAGGAACAGAAGCCTTTCGAGGAATCCTGGAGAAGCTGTTCAACGTGGCCATGCAGTTGGAAAGAAGCGAGTTTCTGGGAGCGGAAGCGTACGAGAGAACAGCCAGTCGGCGAGGCTATCGAAACGGATTCAAAGGCAAGCGGATTCAGACTCGAGTGGGAGAGCTGCACTTGGAGATTCCACAGGTGCGTGGGTTGAGGTTTTATCCCAAGTCGCTGGAGAGGGGTTGCCGTTCGGAGAAGGCCCTGAAGCTGGCCATTGCCGAGATGTATGTGATGGGAGTCTCGACGAGGAAAGTCACCGAGATCACGGAGCAGCTGTGTGGGTTGGAGATCTCGGCCACCCAGGTCTCGAGAGTGGCCGGGATGCTGGACGAAGAGCTGGAAGAGTTTCGAAGCCGGGAGCTGGGAGAGTATCCGATCGTGTATCTGGATGCCCACTACGAGAAGGTTCGAAGAGGCGGCAGGGTGCAGGACGTGGCCATCCTGAAAGCCATAGGAGTCAATCGTTTCGGAACGCGGGAGGTGTTGGGTCTGAGCACCAGGATCAGTGAAGCGGAGGTGCATTGGCGAGGGTTTCTGGGAGATCTGCACAAGCGTGGACTGAGAGGGGTCGAGCTGTTTGTCAGTGACGATCACGAAGGACTGAAGGCGGCCAGGCGGGCAGTTTATCCGTCGGTGCCCTGGAACCGTTGTCAGTTTCACCTGAGTAAAAACGCCCAACAATATGCTCGCCGCAAAGAGGACAAGCCCCGCATCGCCCAGGCCATGCGGGACATTTTCGATGCCCCGTCTCGAGAAGATGCCGAGGAGCTCAAGGGTAAAGTCGTCAAGAAGTTCGAAAAGATTGCACCGGAGTTCGTGAGCTGGCTGGAAGAGAACGTGGATGAAGGGCTGACAGTGTTTGATTTTCCGAGGAGCTGGTGGCGAAGGATCCGAACCATCAACGGACTGGAGAGACTGCACCGGGAGATCCGGAGACGAACCCGGGTGGTGGGAATCTTTCCCCACGAAGCGTCGGCGCTGCGGCTCATCTCGGCTGTGCTTGCAGAGATACACGAGGAGTGGTTAACCGGCCGGCAATACCTGAACCTGGCCGGCTGGAAAACACAAGTGGAGCAATTCTTCCCTACAGGCCCTAAAGAAAATTACAGAAAAACGGTTGCTTAACCGCCAAAGCTACGTCACAGACCAACTCTCCCTTTACTCGGAGATTACGCTATCGTCCCCCTTCGGGGACTTCGGGGACCTTCTCTTCGCCTCAAGGCGAGGGGTTTCCACCATCCCCGATGTCTTCCCTCTCGTGTGGGATCGGATCGACTTTGGGATCGAGGGAGGGGAAATGGGTTTGATCAACACCAAGCGAGGTCAATCCCAACGGGATTGCGTCACGCTTGAGCAACTCGAAACGCACCACCGCCACATCCCCTTCCCGGGTCGGCGGCAGCTGCAACCAGTCGCGATGTTTTCGGCCTTGGGAGCGCTGGCTATTCATTTCAATACTCAAAGATTCGGCACGAACGTAATCCGGCACGCGCAGTCGGATTCTCCGATCGCTGCGACAATGGATATCCACCCGGCCTTCGAAAGGCAAATAGCTCTTGATCACCGGATAAACCTCCTTCGGCTTCCGCAGGAACTACTCATGGTCACCCCCGTGCTGACGAGGTCTCTTGCAGATGGGACTGTTCTACCCGTTTTTCGCGCCAGGGACAACTTTGGGGCGCCATCCCGGATCCTCAGCGGGCATCAATTGATCCTTTTGTACCAGTGATATAGCCTGGGTTTGAGTTAACCCGATCAAAGGGAGGTGTTTGTGAGTGCTTGGACCAGAAGAGGGTTCGTCAAGAGCGCAATCCTGGCAGCCAGTGGGCCCTGGGTGAAAGCGGCGAGCATCCGCCGGGCAAAGGAGGCCTCGAGCCTCCTGGGAACGAAGGCAGAAAGGATCTCTCGCCTCAAGGACGTACACAACTTCCTGACCACGCCGTTTCACTCCAACTACGACCTGGATGCCGAAGGTCTGGCCCGAAACGTGGCCGATCATGTCCGAAATCCCGCCAGGGACATGACCCTGGTTGTCGGCGGAGGCTTGGGCGAGCTCTTCACGCTGGACGTCGCAGAGCACAAGGAGATGGTAGCGGCGGCGGTTTCCGCAGCGGCCGGAGTACTTCCCGTGGTGGCCGGTGCGGGTGGCGGCTACCGCAACGCTCTGCGCATGGCTCGAAATGCCGAGCAGGCTGGGGCTGAGGCTGTCCTGGTCTTCGCCTATCCCTTCTCCTGTAACGAGGCTGAGGGGGCTTACGACTATCTCCGTGAGGTGACCGAGTCGGTGGGGATCGGGGTTCTGATCTATTGCTGCACCAAGGGGGACTTCTGGGAGCGGATCCTGCCGCGCCTGGCGCAACTTCCCAACGTGATCGGATTTAAAGATCCCAGTGGTGGCCTTGATCTGGGCCGGGCCCTGGGATCGCTGCTGCCTGACAACTTCCTCTGGATCGCCGAAGGGGAGTCCCACGCCGAAATGGCCCTCCCCCAGGGGGCCCGAGCCTATACCACGGCCGTGGCCACCTTTGTTCCCCGGGCCACTCGCGAGTTCTGGGCGGCGGGCATCTCCGGCGAGGTTGACAGGATGCAGAAGATCCGCAAGGCGCGCATCGATCCGGTAGTGGGTCTCCGCAGTGTCCAACCCGGCTACGGGATCAGCGGAATCAAGGTTGCCCTGGAGGCCCTGGGACGAGCGGGCGGCCCTGTACGGCCCCCGGGGACACCGGTGGCCTCCCAGGATCGCGCCACCATCGCCGCCATCGCACGGGAGCACGCCGAGCGGCCCCTCAGTGGCCAAGATGACGGACAATCGAATGGGGTTCAGTACTAGTAAGCAATGAGTTAGTGATCAGTGAGCAGTAGGGGAATACAGTGCCGCGAATGGGTGCCTTGCCAGTATGGCGAAGCCAGGTCCGGCAGTGCCACGAACGCCTTGACTCGTTAGCAACATGAGGCCCAGTTCCGAGAAGAGAGTCGGACAACTCGTCCGGCGCTTCCCGCGCTCGCACAATTTCCCGTGTCTCCCTATACGCATCCCCTTCAGGGATGAAATCCAAAGGCGGTGGGCTCCCCTAGGGTTGGGAAACCCTGGGCTGGAATACGCAATCCCGTTGGGATTGACCTCTATTTTGATTCCCTCTTGAAAGTCCTAAACAGGTACTTCGATGTTTCTTTCTCGAATGGGTCCAGCGCTACTGCGGTCTAGCTGAAACTTCATTGGCTAGAGAATCGCGAGGGAGCGGGGTCCGGCGCTTCACAACTTGTTGACAATGCTTGATTAAGATTGCACAAGCTAGCGCAGCTAAGGAGCTTCCACCGCCTCTGGCTGGGCACTCTTGAGGGAGCGGACTAGAGCCTCGACTCCCAGGGTTGCCTGAAGCGCCTCTTCAGCGGACGTACTCACAGGGTGAGCACCGTCCAAGGCCTCCAGAAAATGGTCCCTCTGGTCGCGCATCACATCGTCGCGATCAGGGGTGAAGGGCTTCACACTCCGCTTCCCGGATTGTCGATCGCCATGCTCGACGGTCTGACGAACCAGATCCACGTGTAGGTGCCCCAGTTCTCCCTGGAAGGTGTAAGAGCAGCGCGCTGGATGCGCGACGTAGTCGATGTGCACCTCTGCAAGTCTGGCGGAACCGTATTGGACCACGGCACTGAGCATATTGGGATTGCTCTCCAGGGGAAGTCCCGGAACCAGGACGCCCTGGGCATAAACGGATTGGGGTCGCTCTCCCAGTATCCAGAAGAAGGTGTCGAACCCATAGACGTAGTCGAGAGCAGCCGAGCCAAAAAGGGTCTTCTGATGTCGCGACCGGGACAGGCTCAGAGTCTCGTGGGAACCCACCTCGAAACGAGCGAAACAGACTCGACCAATCACACCGTCGCTGATCAGTCTCTTGGCGTACAGCATTTCGGGCATGAAGCGCTGGACGAATCCGATGTTCAGCAGCTGCCCGCTCTGGAGCTGAGCCGCGATCATGGACCGTGCTCCCTCTCCGCTGTCGGAAATCGGTTTCTCGCAGAAAACATGCGCTCCCGCTTCCAGGGCCGCGCAGGCCAGAGCGGCGTGAGAGGTTGGGGGTGTCGCAATGAAAACGATCTGGCGGGATGCGGCGACGGCTTCATGGAAATCGCTCCACTGTCGGACTTTGGGCGCAATTTCCGCCGCCTCGGCCAATCCCTCAGGCCTGGCATCACAAACTTCTACTGACAGATCTTCTCTTTCCCGCAGCAGCCTAAGATGGCGTAGACCTATCGACCCAGTTCCGACAACAAGGGTTCTCTTCAGCATTGCCGTGGTGTCCTTCACTATCGGTGTGTGCCAACCTAACCCGCATTTCTCATCGCCGGTCTACTACGTCGCCGCAATCATCCGTACGCCGCCCGTCCTGGCTGTGTTTCGCTCGGTCGGCCTCCTCGACGTACTGTACAAGTACGACTGCGGAGGCCTCGGTCGCAAGCCTTGCCAGGACGGCCCTTGCGACGCCTCGCTACGACAGGCGATGAGAAATGCGGGTTAACTGACAAGAAGGACCCTGACTTCACCGGGCGGTATCTGCACCTTGAACCGATCCCCTTCCACCCCTAGCGCACGATCCTCAATCAGGTCCCGCGCCCTAGAGAACGTCCATTTGGGGGCCAGCACAGTTTCGGCAACTCGGGGCTCAAGGTTGAATAAGAACATCAACACATCCTCCTGTCCGGATCGGGCCAACTGTACGATGATCCGATCGCCTTCCGTCTCGACGGATGGTTCGACACCTAATGATCGCATCAGGGGAACCAGCACCTCATCACGAGCCGGGTCGTCGAAAGCATCCCACAGAGGTACCGTGATCCAGCTAAAACGGTGATCCGGAGTGTGCATTCCCACCACCTCATCGCCATACCACGCAATCGGCTCAGCCTGACCTGAAAGTTGCAGCCCGATATAGTTGCACTCCCGGGTCATCGAGACCTCACCCATCTGCAAGCGCAACCGATTGGAGCCATCGCGAATATCCTTCGCATCTACCCGGCTGTGATCCAGCGTCTTGACGCCAAACAGCTTGGATAGACCCTCTGGCGGGTCGTAGCTGAAACGGCCGTTGCCGCTGTTGGTTCCGAAGGGGCCGTCCGCTACAAGACGGGGTCCCTGGGCGCTACTTACCGTTTTTCTTATCTTCTCCACCAACTCTTTGTCGAGCACAGCCATCTTGGGAAGGTACACCACTTTATAACCGCTCCAGTCCATGCGCGGGCTGACGACGTCCACTGGAATATTGTTTTTCCACAGCGTCCCGTAGGTACCTCTCAAGGTGTCCCGGTAGTCCACCCCCGCCTTCCCGAACTGATGCAGCAGATCGCTCTTCTCGTGATAGACGATGGCCATTTCGGCCTTGGGTACCTTGAGGGGAAGATGTGGCTTCAGCTTTTCGATCTGACGGGCCGTTGCTTCGGCCGCCGCCAAACGGGGCAGCCCTACTCCACCGAGGGAGACGAGATTCAGACCGGGAGCCTCAAAGCTCATGTACTCTGGCCGGTATTGCCAGAAAAGGGCGCCCGAGCCCCCTCGAGCCACCGCCATCCAGATGTTGATGGTGATCTCCTGGGGCGTGGTCTGCTTCTTGTGGTGCATGCTCCCGGGATTCATCCCGGCGTAGATTTCCTCATACCACCAGCGCCCGCCGACGCCGATGCTTCGCGACCAGTCGGTGGCGAAACCGATGTCACTGAAGCGGTAGGGATCGTCACCGGTGAGAACGCCATTGCTGCGTGATGAGAATCCCCAGGAGTTGAATTCCCTGGCACTGATCTCATCCCAGATTCGGGGGAAATGCGCGCCGTGCCCTCTTATCTCATGCCGATCATCCATGCTCCGAACGACCTCTACCTGCCAGTGAACCTGGTCCCGAAGATCCTCGTTCTGAAACTCATGCCACAACATCATCTCCGCGATCGCTGAATAGGACCGGGCCGGTTCCACGTCTGCCCAGTCCCGGTAGCGCCGGTGCAGTTTCTGGTTCAACTGCTCCAGGGTGAAACGCTGCTTCAACCAGTTGCGATAGGCCGAGATCGAGTGCTCGCAGTAGCAGCCTTTGGGAAAACCGTAGTGTAGTGCCGCCGGCGCCACGCCGTCCCAAACGCTCCACATAAGGAGATTCGGCGCGTCCTTGTAGCGGGAAACCACGGCCCGTAAGAGGCCCTCACCATACTCCCTCCACTTGGGATGATCGTAACAATGCCACTGCCGGCCCTGGGGAGCCGCATTGCCAGCCCTGGATACCGCGACCTGCCCCTCGCTCGAGACCACTCGCATGTCCGGATGCCGGCGCCTCATCCACTCGGGAGCTGCTCCATGGGTCGCAAGCGTGATATCGAACCAGACCAGCAGATCATGTTTGTGGGCCACCTCAAAGAAGCGGTCAAAGTCCTCCAGCTCATATTTTCCAGGCTGAGGTTCCATCCAGTTCCAGTAGGAGAAGGTCCGGACGATGCGCATGCCAGAACGTCGGATATCTGCGAAATCCTTGTCCCAGAACTTGGGTGGAGGCATCGGGGCGCGGTAGTACGCGACACCCAGCAGGAACTCCTTGGATAGGCCTGGGCGCTGTTGAGAGGAAGCCGACCCTGCGCTTATCGGCCAGCTGCTGGCGGTAACGGCCGTACCGGAAAGAGCAAGAAATTTCCTTCTGTTCATGCGCTGAGTATACAGTTCTAGCTAAGTGTTCTTCATCCAGAAATTGTGGGGATCATTCGAGAAGGACTAGGCATGAACACCGATCGCAGCGTGTTGCGGATCGAAGGGAAACTACTGGAGAGGTCCCGAAGAAACTGCTCCTCGGTCAACCCAGAGACAGCCAGCATCATCCGATTCTTGGCCCAGTAGTTAAACTCGATCAGAACTCTTAAATCGTCGAATTCCATTGCGCGAAGACGATCCTCTCTAGAGAGTCCAACCCCTGCGGTAATCCTTGTGGATGAGCTGCTGGGCTGCTGTTGAGTTTGTGATGCGCAGAGAGGGGGCGTCCCATTCAAGGGCTTCGCCACTTCGGTAGGACACGACGCCCAACAAGACAGCCTCGGTCAGGGCTCCTGAGTAGTCAAAGTTGCAGGTTGTAGTGCCGCCCGACTTGATCGCCTGAATCCACTCCTGGTGATGGCCGATCGACCTGGGGATAAACGGGTCCGGGGGTTTGAATCCAGCGAATTTTTCGACCGGCAGCAACATGTGCTTTGAGTAGTTCGAAAGAATCATTCCCTCGGATCCGACGAATAACTGGCCGCTCTTCCAGTTCAGAGGGCTGCCCTTGGCATCCTTGAGTTTTGCCAGGATTTCGGGCTTCTTCCCCCCGTCGTACCAATTCAAAGTCACGGGCGGCAGGTCTTCTCTCGCTGGATACTCATAGGTAACGACCAACCCGGAAGAGGTACTTTCCAGCAACGGTTGAGGTCCGCCCGCCGAGATTCTGCTCGGGTGCTTCAGCTTCAGCGCCCAGTGGGGGAGGTCCATCCAGTGGCAGGCGAAGTCGCCCAGGGAGCCGGTTCCATAGTCCCAGAACCAGCGCCAGTTGAATGGATGAACGGCAGTCACCGAGCCGTCCTCCTTGACACTCTCGCAGTAGGGGCGAGACGGCGAGGGTCCCAGCCACAAATCCCAGTCGACGTGGCTGGGCTGCTGCCCGCCCGTAATCAGCCGCCGTCCGGAATAATCAACTCCGACCCAGACGTGGACTTCCCTGATCTCGCCAATCGAGCCGCTTTGGACCAGCTCGACCACCTGTCGATAGTTTTCCTCGGCGTGAATCTGAGTCCCCATCTGGGTAACGAGTCCTTCCCTGGCTGCCAGTTCAGCCAGCGTCCGGGCCTCGTAGAGCGTGTGTGTGAGTGGCTTTTCGCAGTAGACGTGCTTCTTCAGTTTCATTGCCATCGATGCTGCCGGAGCGTGGGAGTGGTCCGGAGTGCTGACCACAACGGCATCCAGGTTCTCTGCTTCTTTCTCCAACATGACCCGGTAATCACGGTACCGTCGGGCGTTTGGATACTTCTCCCCTGCCCCCTCAAGTAAGTCGCGATCGATGTCGGCGAGCGCCACGACGTTCTCGGTGGCAACTCCCTTCAAGTTGGACGCAGCCCGATTGTGAACACCGATGGAGGCAATATTGAGTTTTTCCAACGCCGATGCTGATCTGCCAGCAGAGATCAGGGGGGCCTGGGATCCCAGCGACATCGCAGCAGCAGACGACCTTCTTAGAAATTCGCGACGACCGAATCGTTGAACCACTTTGTACTCCTAAATCTTGGAACCGGTAGGGGATCTCGGCGGTACCGGGATCATTCCTTCAACACATCTGATCTGCCCTCCCAACCCTCGGCGATCAGATCGATCACGCGATCGCCCTTGAGTGGATGCTGCTCGGCAATCGACGTATCAAAATCGATCCCCAGCCCCGGTCTTTCGGTGGGCTCGATGTATCCGTCCCGGATCTCGACCGACCCTGGCACCAGGTCCCGGGTCCAGGAGGGGTAGGCAAACTCACCAAAGGATTCCTGAATATAGAAGGCAGGAGAGCTGAAAGCGACCTGAACCGAGGCAGCCATGCATACCGGCCCCAAAGACTGGTGCGGCGCAAAAAAGACGCCCATAGCATCGGCGAGAGCCGCCATTTTCTTCACTTCCAGGATCCCACACGAATACCCGACATCGGGCTGATAGACACCGACCGATCTCTTGCCCAGAAACTGACTGGCCTGCACCAGGTCACTGATGCCAGCGACGTCGGTTCCGACAGGGACATTCACCCGCGAAGTCACTTCCTTCAGTTGATCCACGCCCAGGTAACCCAGCGTCGGAGCCTCGAACCAAAGGAGGTCGAAGATCTCCATGGCATTGGCAGCCTTGATCGCTGCCTCCGGGTGAAACCGCGCGTGCGCCTCCACGATCAAGCCTACATCCAGCCCCACTGCTTCGCGGACGGCTCTGACGATCTCGACCGCGAGTCGGAACTGCTTCGGATCCAGATCTCGATAGGCACTTCCGAATGGATCGAATTTCAGGGCTGTATAGCCCATCTCCACGACCCGTCTGGCTTTCGACGCCCACTGCCGGGGATCGGTCGCATCGAAATCGTTGTACCAACCATTGGCGTAGGTCCTAAGGCGTTCGTGCACCAGTCCTCCCAGAAGCCGATACGCTGGCACTTCGTAGTGCTTGCCCAACAGGTCCCAACACGCCATCTCCACAGCCGACAGGGCACTGCGCTCAACCATTCCCAGTCCCCGATCAATCCCCAACATCTGACGCGTGTCCATCACCATCTTCTCAATATTGTGGGGATCGCGACCCAGAAACAGCTTTTCCTGGTTCTGCTGGAGGTAGGCCTGGGCCGCGGCCGACCAATGGTAGCCAATACCCTCGCCGATACCCACGAGACCTCTGTCCGTCGTCAGCAAGACGAAAAACCAGGGGTTCCACGGGTTCTCGACGATGTAGGATTGGATTTGAGTAATCTTCACCGGACTTCCCCTCCCCAACTCTTGAAACTCCGGAGTAAACTCCGGAGTTCAGTAGAGGCTATTCTTGAAGAAGTCAGTTCGCACTGTCAACGCCCCTTCTTCAGCTTATCCGCAGAGGAAATGGTTGCGGGCACCAACTTGCAATGCCGCGTCTGATGGGACAAGCTTTTGAGGTTCTAATTTTCGAGCATCTCACAATATGGGTAAAGCTCCGTTTGAGCTAGATCGACGCGCCTTCTTGACCACCAGCACGGGAATCGGGATGGCAGCGCCACTCACCTTGGGCTCGCCTTTGCTAACGAGGCCAGCTTGGCGAAAGGCAGAACGAATGAAGATCACCGGGATAAAAACCTATAGATTCAATGTGAGTACCGGCAGCAGTAGCCAGAAAAAAGGTCCGAGGCGAGCTATTTACAGCTCCTTCAAGACCTGGCTCTTCCTCAAGATCGAGACCAACACCGAGCACTCGGGCTGGGGCGAAGCAAGCATCGAGTGGCTTTCCCCGGTGGTCGAAGCCACCCTGCAGGGATGGGAGGAACTCCTGATCGACCGCGACCCGCTGGATGTCGTTGCCATCTGCGACGACATCACCGACCGGCTTCCCTGGAAGGGAGGTCCGGTTCTGGGCTCCGCAATCGCGGCCATAAACATGGCCCTGTATGACATCGCGGGTAAGGCCTGGAATGTCCCTGTCTACCAGATTCTGGGAGGAAAGAAGCGTGACCGGGTGCGGGTCTACAATGGGGGAATCAACTTCGAATCCGTAGAGCAGGCTCGCAGCCAGGCCCGCGCCGCCGTGGCATCCGGTGCCAGGGGCCTGAAGGGCAACCCCCTCGAATCTCGCACCTGGCCCATGGATCAGCAGGCTCTTGAGCAGTGTGTCGAGATCGTGGCGGCCGTTCGGGACGAAGTCGGTCCCCATGTGGATCTCATGCTGGACACCCACGGCAGCCCCAACCCTGCCCTCGCGATCACCTTCGCCCAAGCGCTGGAGCCCTATCGTCCGCTGTTCCTCGAAGAGCCCTGCAAGGTGGGCTCGGTGGCGGCCCTGCAAGAAATCTCCTCCCGCAGCCCAGTCCCCATAGCCACCGGGGAGAAACTCTTTTCCTTCGGCGAGTTCAAAGAAATCATCGACCGGCGCGCCTGCGCTTTCCTGCAGCCGGACCTGAGTCATAGCTTTGGAATCAGCACATTCCTTGCCGTCGCCCGCCTGGCCGAGGAGGCTCAAATGCTTATGGCGCCTCACAACGCCTCGGGACCCGTCCACTTTGCCGCCTTGCTCCAGGCCGATGCCGTCATCAGCAATTTCTTGATCCAGGAAGCCTGGAATCTGGAGCGCTTCGACTCCTACGTAGATCCCGGTTTCAGGCTCGACGAGGGACACATCAACCTCGAGGATCGACCGGGCCTGGGAATAGAAGTCAAGGAGGCCGATATTGCGAAGCTACCCAATGACCAGAACATGAGCTATCGACAATATCGACACGAAGACGGCAGTTGGAAAGGCTGGTAGGCGGGATAGACTGGAACCTCTGCTCCAAGGCCCGTCACACCACTCACGCGGCCTTGGAAAATCGGCTTGAAGACGAGCTCGATACCACCACCGGGGGAAACTTTCCCCTGTTCCGGGGGATACGATACTATGGAACGAATAGTTGTGGCTGCTCGTTTCTGTCAGGGAAGCAGCTGCGGCTAAAGCGATGGGGAGGACATCGAGCCGACCACCACGTTTCTCGCTTGACCGTGGAAGGGTCTGCCGAAGGAAAGGAAACGAAGACAAGCATGACGAGAAAACAGATCGCGATCGTTGGCCTCCTCCTTCTCTTCTGGGCCGTCGTCCCTGTGGCCGCCCAGACTTCGAATGGGCACACGTTCCAGGATCTCCTCCCCAATCAGGTGGGCAATAGTTGGACTTACGAGGGTTCGGGCTTCGCAGTTAATGGCAATCGACGCGAGATTTCTGCGGTCCGGCGCAGCGGTGGCTGGGTTTACTTCGAGGGCATACCTGGCTGGGGAAACGGCTGGATCTGGGCAAGTGGCATCAGTGCCCGAGCCTGGGTCTGGAATCCCAACCGCCGGACCTTCGCCTTTTGGGCGGACCTAGGGGTAGGTCAGGGTCAGACCTTCACGGTCGACCAGGATGCGGGAATGGGTTGCTGGGACGGAGCGACCTACATGATCAGCAATGAGGACTTCACCGTTGATACTCCAGTGGGGACCTTCAACCAGGCCTTGGAGATTACTCTGGTAAACCAGAATTGTGCCGACGCCGGTGTCACCCGGGTGGTTTTCGCCCCGAGTTTCGGCATTGTCGAGTATGAGACCCAGTCGATCGGTGGCCCTCGCCGTTGGGTGATCCAGCACGCCGTCGTCAACGGACAGGAATATAGTTCCGACCCATTCAGGGGAGGGCTCAGGAGCTCGGCCACACTCAACAAGGCGGTCTACACGGTGGGTCCGACAACGGACGGCACGGTCCGACCCGACACGATGAATATTAGGTTGAAGATTGAAAACAGTACCGATGGCGCAATCGATTACACCTACTTCAGCGGCCAGACATTCGATATCTTCATAACCGACTCCGAGGGGACCGAGGTCTACCGCTGGAGCTTTAGGAGAGCCTTCATCCTTCCGGTCACTCAAAAACAACTGCTGCCTGGGGAAAGTATCGAGGTCGGAGACGAAATCGAGCTCAGGAACAACGAGGGTGACGTGCTGCCACCGGGCGATTACAAGGTCGAGATCCTACACGTGGGTCTAGGCCTGGATGCCTCGGTAACTACCCCGTTCAAGATCGAGGACTAGTGCAGCTCGCCATAAGTTCTGAGCCAGGGGACAGTGCCTCTTCGCAGGCCCGCGAAGAAAGGGAGTCGGCCATGGTCCACCAGACGCTGATTGACGTTGACCAGAATCTGAAAATCCCCACCTGGGGAGTGGATTCCGACAGCATCGACCTGGAGACGCCGCACCGCTGGAGAGTCCACAAATATGTGCTACATGGCGGCCGCCAGGAGGGCGTCGACATGCTCCTGGTGGACAACGGTCGTCTCTCCTTCAAGGTCGTTCCCACCCGCGGCATGAATCTGTGGCAGGCAGCGTGCGAAGGCCTGCGACTGGGATGGGATTCTCCAGTCAAAGAAGTCGTCCATCCGCAGTTCGTCAATCTGAACGCCAGAGGCGGCCTGGGGTGGCTTGAGGGCTTCGGCGAGTGGATCAGTCGCTGCGGACTCGAATCCAATGGTTCGCCCGGCCGGGATGAAATCGTCAACAACACCGGCGAGACCATTAGTGTCGACCTCACTCTCCATGGAAAGGTCAGCTACATTCCAGCGCGCAAGCTGGAGGTGGTGATTGAGCCTCCCCCGTCGCGAATAATCCGGATCCGGGGTGTGGTCGATGAGACCATGGTGTTCGGCCCACGTCTGCGACTGATCACGGAAATCTCGACAGAAGTAGGCTCTACCAGACTGACGGTTCGGGACCAGGTTCAGAACCTGGCGACGACACCCCAGGAAATGCAGCTCTTGTACCACTGCAATTTTGGCCGACCCCTGTTGGAAAAGGGAGCTCGTCTGGCGGTGCCGGTCAAACGGGTCACACCGCGCGACCAGCGAGCCACTGATGGCGGAATGAGCAACTGGAATCAATATGCCCCCCCGCAGCCAGGCTACGTCGAGCAGGTCTATTTTCTGGATCTGGCGGCCGACGCCGAGGGACAAACCGAAGCTCTCCTTCAGAATGCCGACGGGAACCGGGGAGCGTCACTACAGTTTTCTCTGAAGCAACTTCCGTATATGACGCTTTGGAAGAATACCGGCGCCGAGCCGGATGGCTACGTCACCGGACTCGAACCGGCAACGAACTACCCCAACCTGCGCAGTACCGAGAGGAAGCACGGCAGGGTACCGGTTCTCCAAGGTGGAGAGAGCTATCATGCCCGTCTCGATATCATTGCCCATCTCTCGGCAAGAGAGGTGGGAGTGGCGCGAGAGCGGATCCAGGCGCTGCAAGATGCACCGCCGATTGTCGACGAAGAGCCTCAAGACTGACTAGTACCCTGTCAACCTAGAAGTTGTGGGTTCTGGACGGCCCTGGCGGCCGATCTCTGTGTTGCGCTTCCTCGACGTAGCCCTGCTATGCCTGTGGCCGCGCGCCTTGACCTCGACCACCATTGCTCGTCCATAACTCACAATCTCTAGATTGACAGAGTACTAGTCGCGAAACCGGAATGAGTACAGGTCCGCGTTTTTGATCTCGAACCGGATCTTCAAGCCCTTCCGGGGCGCTTGGCCGACGTCTTGTCCCCCAGTCCAGGAAACCGTCTGCTGAAGCGAATCCCCCTGGAGCGGCTTTGAAGCGTCCAGGGAATAGTTCTTGATGGTCCTTCCTCTCTCATTCTGTAACTCTACCCGAATACTGCCTCCTGGCTTGGTTGCAAAATTGACCACGAGTCGCTTCCCAGAGAAAACAAGAGCCTTGGTAATCAAGTTTCCCCCTTGGGATCCAGCTCGAGCCGAGACGAAGCCGTCCACACGGTAGCTGAATCGGCGAAGGCGACTGTCCGGACCTTCATAGTAGGCCTCGCTGGCATACATCGAGAGTTCCTTGGGCTTGCCAGGAAGCGAGAGAATTCCCCAGGTCATGTAGTTGCTGCGGTTGCCTCCACGATCCTGGGGTGCATCTTCAGGAATCACCGCCTTGGGCCAACGATGGAAACTCCTCCCATCGTGACTGGCCATCAAGACGGGTTCGACCCGACTTCCCTCTTCCGGGAGGTAGCGAGTCGGAAATCCCAACAGGATGTGGGGGGCGCGCTGGTAGGGCTGGACGGCGTTCGTGTAGAGGTGTTCGTTGAGGGATCCGGGGTACTCCAGCAGCACCGGATCGGTCCAGTTCACAAAGTCGCTGGATGTCCCGGTCATGATGGCACGTACTCCTTCCGCAAAGATGCGGTGATACTCGCGGTAGAGACCGATCTCCGGGTCCCAGAAGGCTAGATTCTGAGAATCGAAGGCGCCATTGGTAATGACGGGGTAGTCCCGGATCAGGGACCAGTGGATCCCGTCGGGAGACTGGTAGATGTAGAGGCCTTTCTCCCCCTGGGGCCGGCCCCGAGAGATCGCCTTGTAGCGCGCCTCAGGGGGAGCCTCTGGATTGCCATCCTTGAAGACCACAAAGCAGTGGGTCCCGATCCCGTCCCAGACGATGTTGTTCTTCTTCGATCCATCGAACTCATACAGACCCAGTTCTGGCCGGGTCCAGTGGATGCCGTCCCGGCTCTCGGCATAACAAGTCACCTCGGGGTGGGCTGGCTTCTGGGTGGCTAGATCAGAGTGTGACCCCCGATAGTACATGCGGTACCGGTCACCATCCTGGAAAAGGGTGTAGTAGGCGCTGGTATTCCCCTCCCAGGGCTTGCCGGTGACCAGGACCACTTCCTGAGGCTGCGGCCGGTGAACGTAGAGCTCCACCTCACCCGTCGTCCTGTCGACGACATGATGATCAACGAAGAGCTCTAGCCCAGATCCAATATTGATCGGCTCGGCTACCACGATGGTGAATCCAATTACGAGTATGGCAGTGAGAAATAGTCCATGCTTCATGTTCGATAATCTCCTTGAAAAGAAAAACACCTGACACAATCGTCAACGGGGACTGAATTAGAATCGATCCCATTCTGAAAATCAAGGGAGCTGGGGATCCACAGACGGCCCAGGCAGCCAGTCCGAATTTCGATCTTGGGAGGATCGCGGATAGGTGCGGATGGGGTTTGCACTAGAGGACCTTGGTGGAGAGAAAGTTCACAAACTGGTCAATTCTGCGAAGAAGCTACCCTTGCCTTTGCCCGTGCCCTTGCCCTTGCCCTTGCCCGTCAGTATCCCCACAGTCGTCGCGCCTGGCTGAGAAAGATGAAATCGGGCACGGGCAAAGGCAAGGGCAAGGGCAAGGGTAGGAGGAGGACTCAACACGGACAAACGTTCTCGGCGGTATGAGGTGGCTCGCTAGAACTCGAGAGGGCTACCTGTGAGACCGGCTTGGCATCAATCCGAAAACAGCCTGAAGTTAACGACGACCGTCGCGATGACCGAAACAGGATTCCCTTCCAAGAAGGTCGCCCCGGGGATCGATTGGTTGACAGGAAGATATCTCGACATCGAAAGTGCATCGCCAATATAATCGGCCGCCACAGATGAGAGACCTTACCCGACGCGACTTTCTTTCCAGATCGGGCGCGGTGTTGGCAGGCGGCGCCGTTGTGAGCGGGGCAGCGTGTATTCCCAAAAACCAGCCCGCTCCCCACAGCAAGCGTTGGGACCTTGAAACGGCGTGGATTGACAAGACGCTCGACGGAACACGGGTCCGTCTGAGGGCATATAACGAAGTAGTGCCGGGACCAGTGATCACTGCACGGCCAGGCGAACAACTCCGCGTACGCGTTCGTAATCGGCTCACTCCGTACGACTCTTCCGGGTGGAACGGAGACCATAATGTTCCACATATGCTGGACACCACCAACCTACACCTTCACGGTCTGGAAATTGTCCCACACCTCTTCGAGCCAGTCGGCACTTCCGATACCACGTCCGAGATGATTGCGATCCCACCTGGGGAGGACAAGGACTACGTTTTTCAGATCCCAGACGATCAGCCGCCAGGCTTGTTCTGGTACCACCCCCACCACCACGGATCGACGGCCGTTCAGACGGTCAGCGGCATGGCCGGCGGTTTGATCGTTTTCGGCGACATCGATGGGGTGCCCGAGATCAAGGCGGCCCGAGACATTCCCCTCGTACTCCAGGATATCGGGCTCTTTCCCAGCGAAACCGAGGCGGACCTGTGGCTCTATGAACCCCGGCAGAACGCGATTTGGAATACCCTCAAGAGCCAGGTCTACCTGAACGGCCAACCGGAACCAACGCTTCAAGGGGGTTTCACAACCGGTGATTACAAACTGCGCTATTTCCTGATCAACGGCGAGCCCTTCTACAAGGAGGTTCACAACCAGGACGAGCCCTTAGACCCGGTTGGCACCCAGCTCCAGGTGCCCCGCTTTACTTTGAAGCCTGGTGAGGTTGTTCGCTTCCGGATGCTCAATGCAAACTCCGATGGCGTGACACCGATTGTCTTCGAGGATCACGAGTTGCATCTCATCGCCCTGGACGGTGTCAACTTCTCGAAACCCCGGACACTGCCGGTCAAGGGTATCGATGGCAAGTACGGTGACCATCAGTTACTACTGGCTCCGGCCAACCGGGCCGAGTTTCTCTTCAAGGCGAACGCCAAACCGGGAATCTACCAGGTGGTGCAGCTGGAGCAGGAGCAACAGTTTCTTGTCAGCAGCCGGCGCCGGCTCGCTGAAATCGAGATCGCCGGTGATCCCGTCAACATGGAGCTTCCAGACAAGCTACCGCTTCCCAGCCGGCACTACCCACTGATCAAAACCGATGAAGTGAAGCGCACCCGAAAAGTCATTTTCAGCATGGGTTTTCCTCCCGTCCTCAACAAGATCGTCGGCCTCGATTTCATGGTCAACAATCAACTCTACGACGAACAGGCGATCGATATGACCGTCGATCGCGGTTCCGTGGAGGAGTGGCGGATCAGCGTTCCCGACGAGCAGAACGGCGGATCCGAGGGGCACCCCTTCCATGTTCACGTCAACTCCTTCGAGGTCATCTCGATCGATGGTGAGGCCCAACCACCCGGCACCATCCAGGACACCATCTGGGTCCAGAAGAACACGGAGGTGATCATCAGGATGAGATTCCGCGAGTGGACGGGCAAGTCGGTCTACCACTGCCATATCCTGCCGCACGAGGACACCGGCATGATGCAAAACTTTCTCATCCGCGGTTGACAGGAGATACGGCTCTCGCCCGGAGTTTCGTGGCGGCGGTCTCCAGGCCGCCGTGCCTCGAGCCAAAGACTCGAAAGAATAAGACTTCGGCCTGGAGGCCAAAGCTACAACGACCAGGGTTCCCGGTAGTCCTTGGTGAGGAACCGATTGGCATCGGAATCGTTGGTGATGGTCTCGCTCTCGGGGTCGAATTCAAGCACTTTTCGTGCACGGTAGGCCGCCTCGCCCAGGTGGACCAGGGCACAAGTGCGGTGGACTTGTTCCGCCGGTGCGGTCGGCTGTTTTCGCGTCCGCACACAATCCAGGAAGTTCAGCAGGTGCTGGGGATGTCCCCTGTCACCCCGCATCCCCGGCCCCTTTTCCTCCTTCTTGCCCAGGTAGACCTGAAAGAAACCCCGTCGCGAGAAGACCATGAAGCCCTCGGTTCCGTAGAAGGCGTTCCCGCTGTCCACACCGTAGCTACCGTAGGGCGTCCAGGCCCGATCCTCATAGAGAAGCACCTTCCCTTCCCGGAAGTGATACGCCACCATCATGTTGTCCGGGAACTCACGCTCGACTCCCTCCAGATGGACGCTGCTTCCGTGAGCCGTAATCCGCACCGGATGCGTCTCCGGACTCAATCCAAAGTGCGCTAGATCCAGGTCGTGGACGCCATCCCCCCCGATGTCGCCGTTCCCGTAGTCTCGATACCAGTTCCAATTGCCATGAAATCGGTTGGGGTTGAAGGCCCGTCTCGGCGCCGGACCCAGCCACATGTCATAGTCGACTCCGGGCGGCTCGGGAGCGTCAGGGACGGGCTGCCGGTGGCGGTGCTGCTGCTGCAGGTTCCAGGCTTTGGCCATCTTGATCTTGCCGATGACGCCCGAATCCAGAACCTCCCGGGCACGAGCTGTGACCTGGCTAGAGCGCATCTGAGTGCCGTGTTGGACGATTCGATTGGTCTCCTGGGCCACGTCAACCAGAAGCCTCCCCTCCCGGAACACGTGGGAACCTGGCTTCTCCAGATAGACATCCTTGCCGGCACGAAGGGCCGGGATGCCCATGGGAACATGCCAATGGTGGGGCGTCGCGACTACCACGGCGTCGACCGACGCGTCGTCCAGAACGTGCCGGAAGTCCTTCACGCCCCGAGGACGCTGACCCGTAGCCTGGAACACCTTTTCCTGCTCTCTATCCAGCATGCCCTGGTCGATGTCACAAAGGGCAACGCAGACAGCCCCCGGTGCCTTCAGGAGTCGATCAACATGGCCCCGGCCCATGCCCCTCAGTCCCACGACAGCCACCGAGACCCGGTCGTTGGCTGAGACTGTACGAGCGTGGCCGAGCCGAGGAGACACTCCTACAGCACCCACGGCAGAGCCCACGATGAAATGGCGTCGGGATAGTCCGTTCATGCTCTTTCTCCTCCCTCGGACCGCCCTCTATCCCTCGCCTCGTCCTCCACCTGCCGGATTAACCTCTGGAGGTTCGCATAGTTGGTCCGCATGGCATCTTCCTTGGTTCCACCAGGCGGAGTGAAATGGGTAGAAAGCGAAAGAACGGCATCGGAACGATGCGCCCGCAGATTGCGGAGGACTTCTGGATAGTCGACGTCACCTGTACCCAGAGGTCGGTACTCGAACTTGAGGCGCAGGCCGTCGCTGACATGGAGATCCTTGAGATGAAGACCGTGCAGATGAGGCCGTATGTTGTTGAACCCAGAAGTAGCCACATCCCACTCACCCGAATTGAAGTTGTTGGCCGGGCCCCACATGACTTTGAGTCGCCGGGAACCCACGGCCTCCCACGAGCCGACGGAAGTTACCCGTGGTGTTGGTGTAGTTCCAGGGCATCATGGAGAGGGCCACGTCCACCTCATGCTTCTCCGCTTCTTCTGCAACCAGGCTGAAGGCAGCTACCCACTTCTTCATGTCCACCTCGGCGATGTATCCACCCCGCGTCAACCAGCGCATGCCCCAGGTAGGCTTGCCAGCTGAGTACTCTCCGGGCCAGGCGAAGCTGAACGACCCGACGGCTCCAACTCCGATGCGGGAAGCAATCTCCATACAGCGAACCAGTTCGGCCAGGTCCTTCTGGAATCGCTCGTTAGCCGTCGGCTTGTCTTTATCCAATTCGGTGAGGTGGATGTGCTTGAAGCTGGATCCTGCACTCAGGAGGAAGATCTCCAGACCGTGTCTCTGGACCCGCTGGGCCATGCGATCTGCCTCGGCGTCGTTCAACTGGGCGATTCCCACCTCCTGGTGCATCCGATTGAACCAGACTGACTCGACACCGATCTCCTTAGCCTTGGCCAGGGCCTGGTCGAAGGGAAGCCCGAGCTCCGGTAGATACATCCCCAGCTTGAAGCGATAGCGATCGTCTCCCGATCCAGCAGGCGCAGGTGCAGGCTCTTTCACCCGAACCCCAGTGCCTGTAACGGAACGGGAGCCGGCGTTCCGGGACGCCAATAGAAAGGCTGAGACTCCTGCAAAAATACTTTGCAGCGTTCGAAGAAAACTTCTTCTTTGCATGATTTGTCTCCCTTATTCGAGGGGTGAGCCCTGGGCCTAAACTAGACCTCCAGGACGATTACCTCGTGCAGATCTATCTTGGGAACCGTGACAGAGTTCCCCTCCACCTCCAGGGTCTGTCCGCCGATAGGCATACGCGCTGAACGGGGCTTGAAGTCGTTGAAACGAATTCTCACGTCGTGAACGGGCAGAACCTCCTCCAAGTAGAAGAAAGAGCGGAGCGGCTGCCTGCTGAGGGAGAGCGAGCTTTGATAGTCCGGGTCAAATGGTGAAACAGGTCCCGCAGCTTCTCCGCGCGCCAGTTGACGAAACGGCGGAAAGTGAGTGAGTCGAAGTCTACTTTGGTCGGGATCTTGAGTCCGGTCTCTTCTCCAAAAAGCGTCTCGCAGTGGCTGCAGCAGCAGGAGGGGTGAAAGGGACGGCTGGACGCAGCTCAGATAGTTCTCCACCCGGACCAGACGCTTCTCATAGGGCTTCTCCCGGAGCCTCTGAGCGATAGAGCCCACCCGCTTGACCCGCCAATTAGCGCCGACGGCGGGTTTGTTCGCCAGAACAGCGGAAGAGACAGCAAGGCCGAAGTCCCTCCGACTGAGGACAGGGGACCACTGCGACTGGATCAGGGAAGATTTGGAATTCTTCATGAGATACTCCAATCTCACCAGTGAATCTAGATCAACAGGGCACCCGGGCGCCTTTTCCAACCCGTACTGGCTCATCCGTGAACAGGCTGCCCAGACCACCAAAGCTCGGCAACAGGGAAACTCTTGTCAAGGCGCATCCCTCGCCCTATTCCAACGCCTTCCGAGCTTGTAGAAGGAAGCCTTCAGGAACCAGCCCCCTTTTTTCGAGTGACTTGAGCGAGATTCCACCACAATACTCGGAAAATCCTCGACTCGGACCGGATCAACAGACCGGGCTTCTGGATGCTGAAGTATAGCATCGGCGCAGCCGAACCCTTACCATGGGTACCGCTTTTCTTCCGGGTCTGCGGGTTATATCAAGGAGGTCCGTGAGGATGTAGAAAACCCTTCACAAGGTTCGAATTGAGTGCTCCCTGCGGAGAGAGGCGATACCCGGATACTTGAACAGGATCGCAAGCCTGGTTCTGCGCCTGGCGATCGATCGCGGCTAACTTCGATCGGTCTGTGTCTCGGGTCATCTTGGCAGCACGGTAGCGCGCGGATAGCTCTGAGTCCAGAGGCTGCGTTCCAAAGCCTGCATATTCTTGCTCACGGGCAAGCATCGCGGCTCTTGTGTCCGTCAGACCGGCGCCCTAATCTGGGCATAGGCCGAAAATGAAACCGGATATCAAGAGGCTCTACTTCTTCCATTTCTTCCTATCCATCTCCCTGACGGTGGTCTCTTCCTTCCTCTTCATTGACCGGCTATTCCTTCGGATGGGCCTCAGCATGTCCCAGTTTGGGATCATCAAGGGATTGGCCTTCCTGGTCCCCGTGACCGTGAACCTGCTGCTGGCTCCCTATCTGGCAAGGCTGGGCCGAGACCGGGAAATCGTGGCCATCTGCTATCTGTTACGGGTGAGCATCCCCTTTTGCTTCCTTCTGCTTCCCTGGTTCTGGGAGGACACGACCCTGCTGACGGCGGGTTGTACGGTCGTCTTCCTGGCCACAATGCTTTTCCCCATGATGGGCCGGAACAGCGTCTCGGCCCTGATCAGGTTTCACATACCTCAAGAAAACCTGGGCAGGCACATGGGCAATATCCTCTCGCTCTGGCTGGTCCCTGCCTTCTTTCTGGCAATCCCCTGCAGCTGGTACATAGACCTTCACTCCGCTGGAGATGACAGAGAGTTCTATGGTGCTTTTCTCCACGTGCTGCTGGCTACTACAGTTTTTGCGCTGGCAGCGGGCGGGTTCATGCTCAAGATCAGCCCGATCACGCCAGCAGACAGCCGCCGTCCAAGACCGGGGTTCAGGGACATTCGCGAGCCTTTCCAGAACCGGGCGTACCGGGTCTACCTCCATGCTTCCTTCATGCTGAGCCTGGTGGGCACGATGATCCTCTCCTTCATCAACCCCTATTTGTTGAATGCTCAGGGACTGAGCATGCTGGAGGTGAGTCTGATCGGCGTCACCGTTGCCGTCCTGGGAGTGGGATTGAGGCGCGTCTGGGGCAGCGTGTGCGACCGCTACGGCGGAAAGAACGTGCTCAGGATCTCGGTGGTAGGAGTGGCTCTGGGGCTCTTCATCCTGACCGGAGAGGGTCTCGTCCCTGTCTTGATCTTTGCGTTACTGGCCTGGAATACCAACGAGGGCGTGTTCGGCATCGGTCTGGTTGCGGGCCAGCAATATCTGAACCTTGCCCTGAGCGACGAGGGAAAGACCAACGTCTACGTGGCCGCCACCAGCTTCGTCAACGGAACTGGAATGTTCTTGGGTTCACTAGTGGGAGGGTTCCTGCTGGACTGGATCGCCGACAAGATGAACCCGGAGGATCCCTATGCTTACTACGCGATCTACTTCACGTACTGCGCCCTGGCTTATCTGGTGGTAGGACACTTCGTTACCGCCCTCCGGGAACGGCGTCGAAAGGTCCCCTCGGCCGAGCTGGCCCTGCAGATGTACCGGGCCGTTCGTTTTAGAATGCGTCGCTAGTGTTCTGCCCTGGAAGTTCGCTGCATAAGTCTTCGAGGCATGAGCGTCGTATGCAAGGCGCGCTGACGCCGGAATACCTGGGGTCTTTCGAGGAAGCGCAACACAGCAGACGGCGGTCAGGGCCGCAGAATTATGTGGTGAATTTCCAGGACAGAACACTAGGCATACGCTGAGCGGAAACTCGAGTGAAACTAGAATGAGATTACGAGTTTATTGGGACGCCCTCTTACACCGAACGTGTAGACGGTACTCCGTGAAGCTGGAGAAAGCATCGACTTGAGTGATCTAGCCTGGCTAGAGGAACAGCGGACCCAGAAGGACACTTCGGGCTAAACTCTACCGTGTGACAATGGGCCCGAACTGACATGAACCGCATGAGCACTCCGATAGTCAAGGATCTGGTCCTGGTTGGGGGTGGCCACAGCCAGGTAACCGTTCTCAAAAGCTTCGGCATGAAACCGTTGTCGGGAGTGCGGTTGACGCTGGTGTGCCGCAATGTCGACACCCCCTATTCGGGAATGCTGCCTGGGCTGGTGGCCGGACACTACCAGTTCGACGATGCCCACATCGACCTGGGTCCTCTTGCAGAGTTCGCGGGAGCGCGAATGGTCCACGATGAGGTCATTGGTCTGGACCCGGATGCGCAAAAGCTGATCTTCCGCAGCCGACCTCCGCTTTCCTACGACGTGGTGTCCATCAACATCGGCTCCACTCCGACGCTTGCCAACATATCAGGAGCCGAGGGTGAAGTTATCCCAGTCAAACCTATCGGTGGATTCATCGCCCGCTGGAATCGATTGCGGAACCGAGTCATCGAGACAGAAGGACGGCTCCGAGTGGGCGTCGTCGGGGCCGGCGCAGGAGGCGTGGAGTTGATCCTGGCAGCCCAGCACGCTCTCCAGCACATGCTCGAGGACCTGGGCCAATCCAGCGATCAGTTGAAGTTTCACCTTGTGGGTGGAGCCGACACCGTCCTGCCGACTCATAACCGAAGGGTGCGCAAGAAATTCCAGCGGGTGTTGAGCGAGAGGCAGATTCAGGTGTGGACCGGCCGGTTTGTCGAAAGGGTCCAGAAGCCCCAGATCCGATTCGACGATGGATCGGAGCTAGAATTGGACGAGATCCTGTGGGTAACACAAGCATCCGCGGCCCCCTGGCTGGCGGAATCCGGGCTCGCGGTCGACTCGAAGGGCTTCGTCCAGGTTCATGACACCCTTCAATCGACTTCCCATCCCCAGGTCTTCGCAGCTGGGGATATCGCATCCGTTCTCTCCCATCCGCGAGAAAAGGCCGGCGTGTTTGCGGTTCGCCAGGGAAAACCGTTGGAAGGAAATCTACGACGAGCGCTGCTGGGCAACCCGCTGAAACCCTTTGCACCCCAGAAGAAGTTCCTGAGCCTGATCAGTACCGGTGACCGCTACGCTGTTGCCTCCCGCGGCCACTGGTCTCTGGAAGGAAAATGGGTCTGGACCTGGAAAAACTGGATCGATCAGCGCTTCATGAACCTCTACAACGTCCTTCCCGAAATGGAAGCAGAAGAGGATTCCAACCCACCCGGCCTCCCGGCATCCGAGTCTGCTCTTAGAGACTTTCCCAGCGAAGCCATGCGTTGCCGTGGATGCGGTGCCAAGGTTGGGGCAACCGTCCTGAACCGGGTACTGGAGCGGGTCCAACCCGTGGGTCACCCCAGCGTCGTTAGCGGCCTTGCCTCGCCTGATGATGCGGCGGTCATCTCGGTTCCTGAGGGCAAACACCTGGTTCACTCCGTCGACTTCTTCCCTGCAATCGTTGAAGATCCCTACACCTTTGGCAAAATCGCAGCCAATCACAGCCTAAGTGATATCTTCGCCATGGGGGCCCAGCCCCAATCGGCGCTGGCGCTGGCAACCATTCCCTATGGACTGGAAGAGAAAGTCGAGGAGACCTTGGAACTGCTCCTTGGCGGAGCGGTCGAGGTCCTGAATGCAGCCGAGACACCCCTGGTGGGAGGTCACACCAGTGAGGGGGCGGAGCTCGCTCTAGGCTTTGCGGTCAATGGTCTGGTCGATCCTGAGGGGGTTCTTGAAAAGGGAGGCATGCGGGCCGGTGATCAGCTGATCCTGACCAAGCCTATTGGTACCGGAGCCCTCTTCGCTGCCCACATGCGCTTGAAGGCAAAGGGACGCTGGATCGTGGCAGCGACGCAATCCATGTTGCAGTCGAACCGGCTCGGAGCAGAGTGTCTGCTGCGCCGAGGTGCGCACGCCTGTACTGACGTGACGGGTTTCGGCCTGCTGGGCCACCTGGTCGAGATGACCCAGGCATCTCAGCTACACGGCCGACTCTCACTCTCCTCCGTCCCCCTGCTTACGGGAGCTCTGGAAACAGTGAGGTCTGGGATCTTCAGCTCGCTACAGCCCCAGAATCTCCGGTTGCGTCGTGCCATTCGCAATCGTAAGATCCTCTCAGAGTCCCAGGCCGGGCACTTGATCTTCGATCCGCAGACTGCCGGGGGCCTGCTTGCTAGCGTTCCTCCGGAAGCGGCTAGAGACTGCGTGGAGGAACTGAAGCAACTAGGATACGCACAGGCTGCGCTGATAGGCTCGGTCCAGGAGCGAGGTAGCGGCTCGGAGTCCATCACGATCGAGGCCTGAGCTCGGAACAGAATCATCAAGGAAACAAGGAGCCAACGACAGATGATCGAGATAGGAAAACCCGCACCCGCCTTCACGCTGAAGAACGAGAACGACGAGGATGTGAGCCTGACTGATCTTTCGGGCCAGTGGGCCGTGCTCTATTTCTATCCCAGGGACGACACGCCTGGATGCACCATCGAAGCCTGTGACTTTACGGAGGGCCTAGGAGGATTCGAGGCACTGGAGGCCGTCGTATATGGCTGCAGTCCGGACGATCCCGAGTCCCATCGGCAATTCATCGCCAAGTTCAATCTTCGCGTAGGCCTCCTTTCCGACCCCTGCCACAAGATGATGGAGGAATATGGGGCATGGGGCGAGAAGAACATGTATGGCAAGAAGGTCGAGGGAGTCATCCGCTCGACGCTCATCATCGATCCCAAAGGTAACGTAGCCCATCATTGGCGCAAGGTGCAGGCCAAAGGGCATGCCAAAAAGGTGCGCGAGAGGCTGACAGAAGTGCAGTCCAGGTAGACACGACCCAGCTGTCGGTATCCCCCGTGCTAAAATAGAAAGGTGTCTGCTCTTATAGGGCAGGGTTCGATTCGTCCAAGACGGCCCTTCCACTCCACTATTGGGCTTCTCAGCTGTCTTGGGGCCCTCTTTCTCCTCCCCCAACCAATCTTCGCCCAGGTCGATACCTGTTCCCTGCTCGGCGTCGCCCTCGACTCAGAGTCGCAAGGAGTCGAAAACGCCGAGTTGACGATCCTCCGAATCGGCACCAACGAGACCTTTCATGCGCTCACCGATGAAAGAGGAGGCTACCGGGTCGGGGGACTCCCGGTCGGCGAATACCGTCTCCGCTTGGAGCACTTCGCCTTCAGGACGGAGGTTCGACGGGGCGTCGTTCTGCAGCTAGGCCAGACGCACCGACAAGATTTCCTGCTGCGGGCGGGAGTGCCCGCGGACGTGGTTGAAACCGAGGCGGAAGCCTCGCTCCTCAATTCCGAGAAAGCCCAGATGGGACAAGTGATCGATCGCGAAAAGCTTGAGGACATGCCTATCAACTCCCGTGACTTCACTGAGTTGGCCACGCTGGCGCCAGGAACAGCTCCTGCCAGCAGCACCAGCAGCTTCAGCAGCGCACTGGGGAACATACGGGTGGGAGGAATGAGGGAGCGCGACAATATCACCTACGTCGACGGGGCCATCGTTCCGCGATTCTCGAACTTCAAGCCCAGTGTGGACGCGCTTCAGGAATTCGAAGTCAAGACGGGACTGTACGGATCCGAGTATGGAATAAGACCGGGAGGGCAGATCGTCGCTGTCACAAAGCGCGGCGGGAATGACCTGCACGGGAATCTCTTCTGGTTCCACCGCAACGACAACCTGGACGCGCGCAATTTCTTCGAACACGAAAAGCAGGAGTTCAAGAGGAATCAAGTCGGTGGCACTCTGGGGGGACCGGTGTACCTTCCCGGCCTGATCAGGGGACAGGACAAAGCCTGGTTCTTTACTTCCTACCAGTTCGAATCCGTCCGCGAGATTCGTCCCTTGACGGGAGTCGTTCCTACGCTGCAACAGAAGGCGGGGCACTTTTTGACGCCCATCTTGGATCCAGCGACCGGCAGCCCCTTTCCCAACAACACCATTCCCGAAGATCGCTTCGATCGGGTGTCGCGAAGGCTTCTGGCATTCTGGCCTGCCCCCAACACAGTCGGGGCTCTGAACTTCACCAGCCCTGACTCCAGCGCTCCCTACGACAATCCTCAGCTCATCGCGCGCTTGGACTTCAAGACGTCGGAGACAAGTAAGTGGTCGGGACGCTTCCTCTGGAACTCAGGACCCTTCCTCAGCGTCCGGCCCTTTTCGGAATTCTCCTCGAAGCAGCCGCTGCACACCTATGGGCAGTCCATCTCCAACCAAAGAACCCTGTCCGGTGGCATCCAGAACGTCGCCAGCGTCCATTGGACTCGGCGACCCTACGATGCGGAGATCTCCAACCCCAAGATCGACATCGTCCAAAGCCTGGGCGTGCCTGAGCTGCGGGCCGAAGAGATCGATCGAAACGGCGTGCCTACTGTCGAGATCCAAGGCTTCACCGGCATCGGAGACATCTCGCTGCTGGGTCGCTCCGTTCTCGGCAACTGGCAGGTCAAGGATGATCTCGCGTTTCAGAGGGGCAGACACAACCTCAAGGCAGGTGTAGAGTTCCGGCAACACTACCTGTTTCTAGCGATGGAACGACGCTCCCGGTTCGACTTCTTCGACCGATACACCGAGAACGCATTCGCGGACTTCCTCCTCGGCCACCCTGCTCGTTCCACCTCCGGAGGAGAGTCGCTGCGGGGCAACCTTCATCAGCAAAGCTTTTATTGGTACCTGCAGGACAACTGGCGCCTCAGCCCCAAACTGACATTCACCTACGGTGTCCGCCACGAGATACGACTACCCTGGCAGGACAAGCGCGGCTTCGTGACGAACTTCGACCCCGCCCAGGGCCAACTTTCTCCCCCCCTGCAAGACCTCAAGCTCGCCGAGGGTGAGACCGGCCGCTTCGAAGCCAAGGTCCCCATCATTGAGTGGAACCGGATGGGCGCTTTCCTACCCCGCTTGGGCATCGCCTATCGTCTGGCTTCCAAGACCGCGGTGCATACGGGCTATGGCATCTATTCAAACGAGCCGGACACCAGCATGATCTATCGCCTGGTTGAAAACCCCAGGCCCGGAGCCCAGCGTCTGGCCTTTAATGCACCCCTGGAGAACCCGACCCTGGCCCTCTCCAATCCCTTCCCCGCCGAGCTCCAGGATTCGGCTGTCCCCAATTACTTCGGACTGGAAAGCCCGCTGCCCCTGTCGCTGAGCCACGTGTGGGGCATCTCTCTGCAGCAAGAGTTGAACTCGAATCTGGTGGTGGACGTGGGATACCAGGGATCTCACACCGCCCACCGGTTGGAAACGGTCTCCTTGAATGACGCCACGCCCGGAACTGGGGACCGGCAGACGAGACGTCCCTATCCTCACCTGCAGGCCATTCATGTGCCTCTGGCTGACGCCGACGCCTGGTATCACGGTATGCAGGGGCGAGTCGAGATGCAGGAAAAGAAGGGGGTTCAACTAAGCGGTTCCTTCACCTGGTCCAGCCAGATCGGCAGCGGAGGCGGCTGGGAGGGATCCTCTTCGCGCCGCATCTTCCGCTCTCGGAATCTTCCGTTGCACCTGAACCGAGGCCTCACGGAGTTACACGTGCGAAGGCGTCTGGTCCTGACCAGCCGCTACGAGTCTCCTTTCGGCCCGGGGAAATCCTTCCTCCACCATGGCCCCATGTCCAGTCTGCTGCGGGGATGGTCGGTCCAGGGCATCTGGAGTTTTCAGGACGGACCCTGGTTCACCGTCTTTATGCCGGGAGATCCATTGGACACCGGCTCTGAATTCTCACAGTGGCCCGACCGAGCACGCGACCCCAACCTGAAGCCATCGGAACGAACCCCCACTCGATGGTTCGATACGAACGCCTTTGTCACACCCGCCCCAGGCGTCTACGGCAACGCCGGACGCGCTACGGTAG
Organism: Acidobacteriota bacterium; assembly: GCA_965218775.1. GTDB lineage: Bacteria > Acidobacteriota > UBA6911 > RPQK01 > JAJDTT01 > CAUZIZ01. Next base: position 836,033 of record CBDCLS010000005.1, read on the forward strand.
AGGGTCCAGGCCTCTTCAATCTCGATCTCTCCCTACGCCGCGGCTTCGAGTTGGGTGAGAACCAGAAGTTCGAACTTCGGTTCGAGATCTTCAATGCCTCCAACCACGCGAATTTTGTTCTACAGCGAAAGTCGCGGGTAAATCAGTTCGGCACCGCAGATTTCGGAGCACTGGGCAAGGCGTCGCCGGCGCGACAAGTCCAAGTTGCGTTGAAGTATTCGTTCTAGCCCGCATTTCTCATCGCCTGTCGTAGCGAGGCGTCGCAAGGGCCGTCCTGGCAAGGCTTGCGACCGAGACCACTCGTGGCAAGCCTCCGCAGTCGTATTTGTATAGTACGTCGAGGAGGCCGACCGAGCGAAACACAGCCAGGGCGGATGATTGCGGCGACGTAGTAGACCGGCGATGAGAAATGCGGGTTAGGGAACCGTCAGCCCTTCTCGCACCACGTCCTGGCGTTCTGAAACATCCGCAGCCAGGGAGATTCGTTTGAGCCATCCTTCCAATCTTCCGGGATCCAGCCCCACTGCCACTTGAGAAAGGATCGCTCAGGATGGGGCATCATTGCTAGATGACGGCCGTCCTCGGAGCACAGAGCCGCAATCCCCTCTGGAGATCCGTTGGGGTTGAAAGGATAGGATTCGGTAGTACGATTGTCGTCGTCGACGAAGCGGATGGGAGCTAGCCTGTGCTTTTCTACCTGTGCCAGCGTCTCTTCGTCGGGAAAGAAAGCGCGGCCTTCTCCATGGTCGACCCAGATGCCCAGCACAGAGCCCTCCATTCCCTGAAGCATGAGAGCTGGGCTCTCCTGGATCTGAACTGTTGAGAACCGGGACTCGAAACGACCGGAACGGTTGCGAATGAAGCGAGGACGCTGAGAGTCGCCTATACCCGGCCAGGGGACACAACCCAATAGAGCCATCAGCTGGCAACCATTGCAAACACCCAGGCTGAAAGTGTCTGCTCGGTTGAAGAAAGCCTGGAACTGGTCCCACAGCGAATCATTGAAGCGAATGACTCCGGCCCAACCTTTGGCTGAGTCCATGACATCGGCGTAGCTGAACCCTCCGACGAAGACGACGCCCTGGAAGGACTCCAGTGTGATCCGGCTGGCCAGCAAGTCGGAAATGGTCACGTCCCAGGGCTCGAAGCCAGCGGCGTAGAAAGCGGACGTCATCTCGCGATCGCCGTTGCTTCCCTCCTCACGGATGATCGCTACCGCAGGTTTCCGTTTGGACTCCAGGATCTCGGGCGCCGTCGCTTCGAACGTAAAGGGCACCTGATAGGAGGGGCCCGTCCGTGACCTGAGACCACGCCTTTCTTGATCCGCACAATCCGGGTCCGCCTGGAGACGCTCCAGCTGATAGCTGGTCTCCTCCCACAGATCGCGCAGATCGCGGACATCCTCTTCCAACACCACCTGCTGATTCAGGCAAACGCGCGCGGTTTTCTCCTCTGTTGTGGAACCGATTAGGACACAGGGCACCTGAGCCCCGTGGAACCTTCCCATTACCCGGGCTTCCACCTCAGGCGCTACTTCAATCACGAGACCCAGTTCCTCAGTAAAAAGCATAGGAAAGGCGTCGGAGGACTCGCATCGCAGATCGACATGGATACCACAGTTTCCAGAGAAGGCCATTTCGAGAAGGGTGGTAATCAGCCCACCGTCACTGCGATCGTGTCCGCTGCTGATCAGCCCGTCCCCGATGAGCTCCTGCGTGACATTGAAGGCTCGGATGAGGCTTTCCGTATCCTCGGCGTCAGGGGGCTCATCCCCCACCTGCTCAAACACTGCTGCCAGGGAAGAACCTCCCAGACGGGACTTTCCGCCTCCCAGATCGATATACAGGATCCGCCCTTGACCCGGGAGCTTCAGATCGGGTGTGACCGTCTTCGTGATGTCGGGACAGGTGACGTAGGCGGAGATGACCAAGGTCCCGGGAGACTTGACCACCTCTTCTTGGCCCGACTCGTTAGGAGCCACGGCGGCCATCGAAAGGCTGTCCTTGCCTCCGTCGATGGCGATTCCGAGCTGAAGCAGAATGTCACTCAGGGCTACAGCCGCATCACAGAGGGCGGCCCCCTCACCGGGCAGCTTGGCAGACCACATCCAGTTGCCGGAACACTTCACGTGCTGGAGGCTGCTCACCCGAGCCCATACCAGGTTTGTGAGAGCCTCTCCGACGCAGAGTCGTGCCATTGCTTTCGGATCGAGCAGGCCTACGATAGGTCGCTCCCCAATGGACGTTGCAGCTCCAGTGATGCCGAAGTGACTCTGGGAAATGACGGCCACATCGGCAACAGTGAGCTGCAGCGGTCCGGCGCATTGCTGCCGGGCAACCAGACCGGTGACGCTGCGATCCACTTTGTTCGTCAAGAATCGCTTGGATCCCACCGAGAGCAAACGCAGAACCCGTTCCAGAGCGGCCTTGACGGTGAGGCCGGAAGGCAGCTCCAGACCCTTTCGTCGAGGCTCCAGTCGCTCCAATTCGAAGGTCTTACGGGGCATGTCGCCGAGGACCTTGTCCAGATCCAGGTCGACTGGCGTGGATCCGTCCTGACGATCGAAAAGGACGATCCGTCCATCCCCGGTCACGCTTCCCACGAACGCCGCTTCGACCTTCTCCCGCTCGCAGATCGCCCGAAACAACTCGGCATGTTCTGGCTTCAGCAGAAGGGCATCCTGCTCCTGGTATTCGGCAACCCAGATCTCCAGAACCGAGAGGGTCTCGTCACCGACAGGAATCGCCCGCACTTCGATCCGCGCCCCTGCAGGTTCGACAATCTCTTTGAGAACGTTGCAGTTACCACCGGCTCCCTGATCGTGAATGCTGACGATCGGATTGCGAACGCCCAGTTCCACACAGGCGCGGATAACCCGATTGGCCTTCTGTTCCATCTCGGCATCGCCCCGCTGCACGGCGTTGAAGTCGAGCTCGCTGACGTTCTCTCCCTGGACCATGCTCGAGGCGGCACCGCCACCCAATCCGATACGGTAGGCGGGTCCTCCGATCTTGACCACCCACATCCCGACTTCGGGCTCCTCTTTGAGCGTGTGACTGGAATCGATCTGTCCGATTCCGCCGCTGAACATGATGGGCTTGATCCATTCTCGTCGCTCGCCATCGGGGAGGCGCAGGCCGAAAGACCGGGTAAATCCTTGAATCACCGGCTCCCCGAACTTGTTGCCGTAGTCGGAAGCACCGTCGCTGGCTTCGATCTCGATGCGCAGGGGGAAGCAAGATTGTCCGGATAACGGAACTCCGAGCGCTCCCAGGGAAGTCGGTATCCCGGAATCAAGAGGTTCCCGACGCAGTAGGCAGCGGTCCCGGCAACTACGAGCGAACCCCTGCCGGTCGCGTGCACGTCACGGATACGTCCTCCGGTGCCGGTCTCGGCACCCGGAAAGGGAGCGACGCCGGAGGGGAAATTGTGTGTCTCAGCAGTAAAGATGATGTCGTAATCGGCCTCCGAAAAAAGCAGGGCAGACGGCTCGCCAGGTCGGGAGGGCGAGAGAGTCTGAATCCGATACCCTTTGATAGCGCTCGAGTTGTCCTTGAAGGCGATGGTGCTGTTGTTGGGGTTGACCCTGAGCGGTTCCTGGATCAGATCAATCAGGCTGCGCGGAAGCTCCTGACCATCGATCACTATGCGGCCTTTGAAGAACCAGTGGCGCGAGTGCTCGCTGTTGGACTGGGCCACGTCGAAACACTCGACGTTCGTTGGATTGCGGCCAATCTCATGAGTGAAGAGATTCGTGTAGTAGTCCAGATCCCAGTCATCCAGCGCCAAGCCCGCCTCTCGATTCAATCTCTCGAGGGCCACTCGACCCTCTTGAAGGACGGGCACTTCAAGGGTCGGCTCAGGCTTGACTCCGGTTTCGAAGGTGGATAGAGGCTCTGGATAGTGACATTCGGTCATCCGGTCATGGATGAGAGATAAGAAGCCCTCCTCCTGTTCCGCTGTGAGCCTCGCAGGGCCGGCGACAAGATAACGCCGCGAGCGTTCAATCCGTTTGATTTCGCCTAGACCACAGGTGTGACAGATAGCTAGCGCATTCGTACACCAGGCAGACTTGAAGTTCAGTCGGGGTCCCACCTCGAGACAGGTTCCTCTCTCAGGGAAAAAGGAATGTAGGCCGAATTGATCAGCTTCAAAAGTCTCCCCTAACAACCATGACAGCAGCCCTACCTCTCTCTCACCGAGCGGCTCTCGCGACTGGATATTGAAGCAGAATTCGGTTTCCAGGCTCTCGACTTCGGAGGAAACCGATTTCTTCGCCGCTTTCAATAATCTCTGGTTCCGTGCCGCAGACAGTGCGGGAGTCCGGTAGAAGTGAAAGAGCATTGCCTGGTCCGTTGCCATTTAGATCGAACGCACACACATTCCAAGCACCAAGATACAAGATACAAGATACAAACAGATCACAAATTACAAGCACCAAATTCCGATTACATGGATTTCGGACCAACGGTGGTTAAGCGAGAAACAACTTACCAAGTCGAGTCCATCAGGCAACCGTTAGAGCGCCAAGTGGGCGTTGCGACTTGGCGCTTGGAATTTGGAGCTTGTTTGTACCTTGTTTCTTGTATCTTGGAATCTCTCTTCCAGGCGAGGGTTGCATCACTGGTGCCGGATGTGAAGAATCGGGGCTGGAAGCTATATGTCTGAGACTGATCTCGAAGCAGAGACCACCCAGAAAGACCACCCCTGGGGACATCGATGGGGCTTTTCTGACACCCGCTTTGTCCTGAACGACGACGGTTCCGTCATCCTGACTGGGAATCGATACGACCTCGCCGGATACCGGATGTACGATCTGATTCCTTACGTTGAGGAAGTGCTCGACATCAAGCTCGATCTGCAAGACCGGAGGGTCGAGATCGAGGACAAACCGGTGCCTCCGCCCAACCGAAATGAGCCGTTCTGTCGGGAGTTGGAAAGCCGCCTGCGTGCAGATCAAATCAGCTGCGACGATAAGGTTCGGCTTCTCCACAGTCACGGTCAGACCAGTGCCACCGAGGTGTTCAAGGTCATCTACTCGAAACTGGATCGGGCCGTAGACCTGGTTTGCTACCCTGAGTCAGAGACCGACTCCCAGAGCCTCATTCAGCTGGCGAAAGAACACGATGTCTGTCTTATCCCCTACGGTGGAGGCACCAGCGTGAGCTGTGCTTTGACGCCGCCGATGAGGGAGACCAGGATGATCGTCTCCCTGGATATGAGGCGGATGAACAAGATCGAGTGGGTCGACGAAGAAAACCTGCGCGCCTGCGTGCAGGCTGGAATCACCGGATCCGAGCTGGATCGCCAGCTGGAACTCCGTGGTTTCATGTCCGGGCACGAGCCCGACAGCATCGAGCTTTCCACGCTGGGCGGCTGGATCTCAACCAGCGCCAGCGGGATGAAGAAGAACCGATACGGCAACATCGAGGAGATCGTCGAGCAGGTCACGATGATTACTCCAGAGGGAGAGTTGAAGCACCTGCACCCGGTGCCAAGGTCGTCCATCGGGATGCAGCCGCAGAGTCTGTTCTTCGGCAGCGAGGGAAATCTGGGGCTCATCACCCAGGCGGTGATCAGAATCCACCCGCTCCCCGAAGTGAAGAAATACGGCTCGCTGATCTTTCCCAACTTCGACCTGGGCGTTCGCTTCCTGCAGGAGCTGGCACACACGGCCTTCGTGCCTGCCAGCATCCGTCTGGTCGATAACGTCCAGTTCCGCTTCGGGCAGGCACTCAAACCCAGGGCCAGAGGCCTCGAGGCTAAAGGCGATTGGCTCAAGAAATTCTATGTACTGAAACTCCGTCGATTCGATCCTCACCGAATGGCAGCCGCCACCATCGTCATGGAAGGCTCCCGTTCCGAGGTCGAGTTTCAAGAGTCCAACATCAACGCACTGGCGAAGAAGTTCCAGGGACTAGCCGCCGGAGCGACCAATGGGCGAAGGGGTTACCTGCTTACGTTCGCCATCGCCTACATTCGGGACTTCCTGTCTGATTTTCACATCGTAGGAGAGACGTTCGAGACCTCGGTTCCCTGGAGCAAGATTTCGCCGGTCTGTGAAGCCGTAGTAAAGAAGGCCGGAGAGCGGTACGCCGAACTCGGACTGCCGGGCAAACCTTACGTCTCCTACCGGGTCACTCAGGTCTATCACACCGGAGTGTGCATCTACTTCATGTTTGGATTCTGTGCCAAAGGCCTGGACGATCCGGAGAAGACCTTCAGCGCTATAGAGCACTCTCTGCGCCGGGTCATCATCGACAACGGCGGATCGATATCCCATCATCACGGGGTCGGAAAGATCCGAAAGGACTTTATGAAAGACACGCTTTCACCGTCCAGTATCGAGTTGCTCAAAGACATCAAGCGATCCGCCGACCCCAAGAATGTATTCGGAATCCGCAACAACGTGTTAGCCGAATAGCTCATGCTCCACCGTTTTCTCTTGGCCCAGCCGTGAATGCGATAGATCAGAAAGTCGCTGCCAGACTAGCAGGAAAGACCGCCCTCATCACGGGGTCGTCCTCCGGTCTTGGCCGTCAACTCGCCCTCGACCTGGGCGCCTTGAAGATGAACCTGGTTCTCGCCTCTCGTAGTGAATCGGCGCTTGCCCAGGTTGCCTCTGAGGTCGAGACACTTGGTTCGACTGTCTTGGTACAGGCTACCGACATCACCGAGGCAGACCAATGCCGAGCGCTGGTCGCCAAGGCCGCCGCGAGGTTTACCTCGATTGACTATCTGATCCTCTGCGCCGGTGTCAGCATGTGGTCCCGTTTCGAGGCGGTGACGGATCTTGGAATCTTCAAGCGCCTGGTAGATGTCAACTACCTGGGGACGGTCTACTGTGTCCACTACGCCCTTCCCTACCTGAAGCGGAACCGGGGCACTATCGTTGCAATTTCCTCCGTCCAGGGGGTCCTTGGAATTCCCAACCACAGCGGCTACGCAGCGGCCAAACACGCTCTGGCGGGCTTCTTGGAGGTACTGGAACAGGAACTGAGTGGCGCGGTCCACATCCTCAACGTCATGCCCGGGTGGGTGCGCGGCACGAATCTCAGGGCCAACGCGTTCAGCGAGGACGGGAGCCCACTGGGTCGGGCGTCGGACAAACCCAAGAAAGCGTCGGTGAGCACTGAGGAGTGTTCGTCAAGGATCGTCAAGGCCATGGCTGAGAATGATGAGACGCTCTACATCCCTCCCAAGCTTCGGTTTCTACCCTGGCTCAGGCTGATTGCCCCGGGATGGCTCAAGTCGAGCATCAAGCGTGCCGTCCAGCGACAGGAGTAAATCGGTGGAGTGCGACGGTTTCCGAAAGACGAGGTGGTGAGGATGATACTGAAAAACTATACCGTGTCGTTGCAAACCCAAGGGGTATGCCACGTTCTCGATGTTACCCGAGAGGTCGAAGGCAAGATCCGCGAAAGCGGCGTCCAGGATGGGAGCGTCACGGTATTCGCAACCGGCTCGACAGCCGGTGTGACCACGCTCGAGTTCGAACCGGGTGTAGTCCAGGACCTGGAGGATCTTTTCGATAAACTCGCACCCCCAACGCGGGACTACCACCATGAACAGGCCTGGCACGATGGAAACGGCTTTTCACATATGCGGGCCGCTCTCTTGAAACCTTCTCTCGTAGTACCCATCATCGAGGGAGGAATGGTCCTGGGAAGCTGGCAGCAGCTTGTCTTTGTGGATTTCGACAACCGACCCCGAAACCGGCACGTTGTGGTTCAGGTAATGGGGATGGAGAAGGGCAGTTGAGTCCGCTCGCATAGGTTAACGCACGCACTCGGTGGGGGAAACAGGGACCCTACAACCTGTAGTGCACCTCGGGGTAGTGAACGATCTTGACTGCTCACTGCTTACTGCTCACTGCTTCACTGCTTCACTGCTTCACTGCTTACTGTTCACTGACTCGGGCCTGTAATCCGAGATCCACTCTAACCCGCATTTCTCATCGCCGGTCTACTACGTCGCCGCAATCATCCGCCCTGGCTGTGTTTCGCTCGGTCGGCCTCCTCGACGTACTGTACAAGTACGACTGCGGAGGCTTGCCACGAGTGGTCTCGGTCGCAAGCCTTGCCAGGACGGCCCTTGCGACGCCTCGCTACGACAGGCATGAGAAATGCGGGCTAACCTCTATTCCTGCCAACCGTGAGCGGCCCTCACCTGGACCATGGCACTCAGAATCTGGTTCCACGTCTGGGGATCCCCCATAACATCGTTGGGAAACATGCAGCCATCCCAACAGATGTGTCGACATTCCTTGGTCAGCTGGCCTGACCCGTCCCGAAGCCAGGAGCCCGAGGCTCGGACGATATCCAGCTTGCCGTTGGGATCATCCGGCAGGCAGTGACGGCCGGTCTTATCATGTGAGCCAGACCCCTTGACAGTGGCATCGTTCTGAGCGACGTGGAAGTCGATCGTCCAGGGTCTGAGCGCGTCCGTCAGAGTGCGGTAGGCAGCATCGAACTGCCGACCGTCCTCCCAGTCGAAATCGTTGGGAAGAATCGCCGCATCGGGGGCATTGAAGCCCAGGAGGTAAAGCAGCGTGTGCGCCAGGTCTGCCTGAAAACCGAGTGTCCCGGGACGGTCGACGAGTTCCAGCAGCTTGATCATCTCCTTCCAGCTGTGCATTCCACCCCAGCAGATCTCCCCCTCAGCCGCCAACCGTTCGCCGTGATCGTCGGCAATGTAACAGGCCTCCCGAAAAGTCTGAGCAATTTTCTGTGTGCTTTCTCCCGGATTGCCAGCCCAGGTACCCGGATCCACCGAGGAGTCTATCCGGATGACGCCAGTCGGCCTAACACTCAGTTCCTTCAAGCGTCGGCCGATAGAGCAGGCCTTGGTTACCATTTCCAGAAATCTGCCCCTCTCCGCCTTGTCGCCCATTGCGGATCCACCACCGGTCGGGGGCCAGACCGGGGCCACCAGGCTCCCGACCAAGAGATTCCTTGATTCTACCTTGTCGACCAAGACCTTCAAATCGTCGTCGGAGGAATCGATGTCAACGTGGGGAGCGCTGAGAAACAGATCGATCCCGTCGAAGCGGACACCATCCACCTCGGCTCCAGCCGTCAGATCCAACATCGTGTCCAGGTCCAGAAAGGGCTCCTCGGCATCGGGTCCCTTTCCAACCACACCAGGCCAGGCCGCATTGTGAACCTTCGGATAGTTGTTCATATCAACAGTCTCCCTTTTCGAGTTGTCCTGTTTCAGCCTCTCGATCCTAGCGGCGAATCACCAGGTCTTCCTCTCGGTAGAGCCGATAGATCCGTTTTGCATTGACCAACCAGCCTTCGCGTCAGCACTGTCAGGCGCCCATATCCAAAGCGAATCCGGGTGGCTGCCAGCTCCTTGAGTCGAAGCCTCAAGGCTAGCTGTGGATCCCGACGACTCTGGTAGCGACAAGTCGATCGAGTCAGTCTGATCAGCCTACACGCGCGGCGTTCGCTCAGCTCGTACTTCCCTCGGATTTCACTGACGAGCTCGCGCAGCCGTGCAGGCTTCAGACCCTTTTTTAGACCACCTCCTGCAGAATGTGCTTATCCAGAGATAGATCTGCAACCAGCTGCTTCAGCTTCCGGTTCTCCTCTCTGAGTTGTCGCAGCTCCCTCAGCTCGGAGATCCCCACGCCGCTGTACTTTCTCTTCCACCGGTAGAACGTCTGCTCGCTGACTCCCATCTTGCGGCAGACCTCCACCACCGCAACGCCACCTTCCGCTTCGCGCAGGGCGTAGACGATCTGCTCGGGACTGTACCTCTTCCGCTTCATTTCTCCCGCCTCCTTTCGGATTCTCTCAAAGGATCCTCCTCTGGGAGATCCTCACGTTGCGGTTGGTACAGTTTTTGGGTTTTGGGTCAGTGAGTCTTGTCGACACAAACCTCCCTTTGGCAAGGGACACACCCTATTCTGTCAGGCCTGTTTAGCGGGCTACGGAAACACTCCAATTACCACAGATCGGTCACTGCAAACGATCGGTCACATCGACAAAGTCGTAAAGGCTGAAGCGGCCCGGAAACGCAAAACAGCGGTCCGGTAGGGGGCCAAGCTTCGTTCCAAAATAGTGATTGAGGACGATTCTGAATGAATTGACCGGTGTGATAGAAGGCCGAAGCAATGAGTATTCAAAGTCGGGAAAGGAGTAGGCGTTCAGGATACCCATCTTCAGCCTCAGTTCACTCGTTGGGGCCGTGTGTCCGTCAAAAGCTTCTTCTCGATTGAGATAATGCTCAGGGAAAGGCCCCTCATCGGCCTGGAGGATAATGATCGGCTGAATGGACTGGGATCGCAGCCCCTCAACAAGCTTGAGAATCATGGCGTTTACGAAGATCAACTGCTCTACATAAGCGTCTCTTTTGCTCCGAGCGGCCGATGATTTCTGGGGAATGAAGTTTCCATCTCTGTCGAATACAAAGGGAGGGTGGGGCACCAGAAAATGTCCGAAGGTAAATGTGGGCTTTGGATCGGAGGCGACAACCCTCAACTGGTCGAATTGATGATGGATCCTCTGCCACTGAAGGTGACGCTCATCGTAGAGGCCGGTTGCAATTCCAAGAGGGTATAATATTGAGGTTTTGATCAAAGCGTTGGAGAACTCTCCGAGGCGTCCGACATTGACATTGTGGTCGGCGAGCCGATTGCTGCGAGTGGGTTCCCACCAGGAACCCAAATGAATAGTGCGATAATCCAAGTCCTGGAAGAAACGGAGAACTTCATTCTTCTCGATTAGTTCGCTCAAGGGGTTCCAGTTACCTGAACGAGGTCCATACTGATGGGTCAGAAAATCCAGATAGTTGAGGTTCAGACTGGAGGCCAGTGAGTGAGCGGTTCTTGGGTAGTTAGCATAACTCTTGGAGCCCACATAGAATCCGAGCTGCTCGAGCGAAGCTAGGAAGATATTGTTATCGAAGTCAAACTCCTGCTGGAGCATGTCGGCTCGGGCGTACCGATCAAAGACCAGGTAATACACATCCCGTTTAGGGGTCTTTAGGACCGCTCGTTCGGCCAAAGGCTTCTCGAGCTTCCAAGGGACAACGAGAGGGCTGGTATCCGTCCTCAACTCGTGCAAGGCGATGCCTCCCACTGTGATTATCAAGACCACACCAAAGGCTAAGTTAAGTGCTGCGTTGAGGTTGGCCGCGTTTCGGGTTCGAGCCAGCAGGATATATCCCATCAAGATAAAGAAAAGAATCCAGAGGCCCAGGAATATGAGCCCTCTCGGTGGATTGAAAGAGCCTGAGAGGAGAAAAAGGACTCGACCGTAGCCGAGGACCATCGAGGCTAGAAGAGACAGTAGCAGTCCTGCCTTAAAACGATCTCGCACGAATAGACGGGATATCAGGAGGCCGCCGAAAACTATGGCCACAATGCTCAGCAAAGGCAGGGCAACAGCTCCCAGGCTGCTCTCATCTGCGTTCTGCCAGTGGAGACCCAGAACCGCAGCGGCTGACAGGAAAAAAGGATGCAAAATGAAGCATCTCAGCAATGAAGGCACTCCCGCGTGACTAGGATTTCAGTCTGGCACCGACGGTATCCCTTCCTACCATAAGACCTAGACGACACGGCTACCGAGAAATGACAGCGAGTCACAGATCCTCCGTTTCACCGAACATTGTTCCGTGTATGATTGTATGTGATGTCTACTGAGTTCTCGAAGCCAGTACATAGACTTCAAATCCTTCAACGGTCTCGACTAATCGATAATTCGATTGTACCCGTTGCAAGAGCTCCAGTGACAGCGGAGAAACGTATTTGTCTTCGCGACGAAAGAAGATGAGTCGGGGGATGTCGTCTTCCAAAACGGCAGCCGTCCGCTCCAGATCCACGTCTGTCTGCAGGTCCAGTAGGACATTGTAGAAACGGCAAGGATTCCTTCGTCCCGAAAGATAATAGAGTTCAGGATTGACCGGCAACGCCAGTATTGGATCCCCCATTTCGGTGTGTTCTTCGATGAGCGAGATCAATTTGGCGTATCGTTGTCTTTCATTTTCGGCAATCCACAAACTGCACACTTCGGCAATCCATCTGCTCGGACCAAGGCCAGGCGCTGGCCCCGCATTACCTGTCCTAGAGTCCTCGATGTTGGCTGGCCCGCGTGAAACATCAATCCCACCGTCGTCAATGCAACCGCGATCGGGGCGATGATGCGAACGGAAGAGCGCGCTTCCGAGGCACTAACCTGCAATAATCCGCCGATCGTGAGACCGAGGGAATAGAAAAGGTAGATCGGCATCTGATAGTGAACCGTAACCAGCGAATAAAAGGTTGCTATCAACGCTAGCCTCGATTTCCACGGCAGTACAAATGACGCCTTTCCGCTTCGAGCCCCCCGCCAGAATCCTTGATCGGCGCGACTTGCGCCTGCTGTGTTTCCACCTACGTTAGTAAATAGAAGTACCTATTTGGATAGAGAGGTAATCCTATACCTAAAACCTGATCAAGGGACGATCCCCACGCGAATGCTAGAAAAGTCTGGATATGAGGCAGAATAGAACCCTATCAAAGGCTGAGCATTTTCTGTCATTCATATCTAGTATAGTTATAGTTTGGAATACAGTAATCGGAATGGACTAACTAATGACACCCGACCGACCGCTCCGGAGGCCCAATTCTTCCTGGCCCCCGAATCGCCTCTGCAGCGCCAGTATGAGGCCTTGCGCTGCTTTTTCGTCGAAGGCTTGCCCTCGCAGCAGGTCGCCACTCGCTTCGGCTATTCCCCAGGAGCCTTCCGCGTCCTCTGTCATCAGTTTCGCCATGATCTCAGCAAGCGCGCCCGCTTCTTTCAGGCGATTCGCCGGGGGCCTCAAGCGGCGCCCGCCCGCGATCGGGTGCGGGAACGGGCCGTCGCCCTGCGCAAGCGAAACCTCTCGGTCTACGATATCCAACGCGAGTTGGCCGCCGCCGGCCATTCCATCAGCATCAATGCGTTATCGATCCTGCTGCGAGAGGAGGGCTTCGCCCGACTGCCCCGGCGTCGGGATGAGCAACGCCCCGCCACCCTCAAGCCCGAAGCAGCAGCCATCGCCGACGTGCGGCAGATCAATCTGGCCCCGCGCAGCTTTCGCACCCGGGTCGGCGGTCTGTTTCTGTTCGTCCCGCTGATGCGATCGATCGATCTCGGGGCGGTGCTGCAGCCCCCCCGCCTTCCCGGCTCCCAAATGATTCCCGCCGAGCAGGCCGTGCGCACCCTGCTGGCTCTGAAGCTGCTGGGCATCGAAAGAAAAAGTCATGTCATGGATCGGGTCTTTGACGAGGGCATCGCCCTTTTTGCCGGTCTCAATGTGGTGCCCAAGCGCTCCTACCTGGCCGCCTACAGCTCCCGGGTCGACCGACGCGCCAACCTGCGCCTCATGGGAGCCTGGTTTGAGCAGGTCCAAGCCGCCGGCCTGCCCCGGGGCTCTTCCTTCGATCTGGACTTTCACACCGTCCCCGCCAATAGCCAGCAGGAACCTTTGGACAAACACTATGTCTCTTCCCGCAGCCGCAGCCAAAAAGGCATCCTCGTTTTTTTGGCTCGGGACGCCACCGAGCGTGTCTTATGCTACGCCAATGCGGGTGTCCCCCGGGCCGATCGAGCCGACGAGGTGCAACGCTTCGTCCAGTTCTGGCACCAACACAGCGGTCAGCCTCCGGCCGAACTCGTCTTCGATTCCCAGTTGACCACCTATGCTCATCTGAACCGCCTCAACCAACAGGGCATTGGCTTTATCACCCTGCGCCGCCACTCCCAAAAAATGCTGGGCCAGATCTGGAGCCGCCCCGCCTCCGCCTGGCACCGCATCACCTTACCCGCCCTGACTCGGATCTTTCGCACCCCCAAAGTCCTGGACCAGCGGATCGTCCTGAAACATTACGAAGGTCCCCTGCGCCAGCTCACCCTCATGGAACTCGGTCACGAAGAACCGACCGTCCTACTGACCAACCATCTGCGCCGCGCCCCCTCGACTCTGATCACCCGCTATGCCCAACGCATGCTCATCGAAAATGGCATCTCCGAAGCCATCCAGTTCTTTCACCTGGACGCGCTCTCTTCGATGGTGGGACTCAAAGTGGATTTTGACCTCCAGATCACCCTCATGGCCAGCTCCCTATATCGACTCATGGCCGAGAAGATTGGTCGCGAATATCAGCGGGCTCAAGCCAAAAAGATCTTCCGAAATCTCCTCGACGTCTCGGCCCGGGTCCAGATCCAAGAGCAGCAAGTCACCGTCCACCTCGATAAGCGCGCCCATAACCCCTACTTGGTCGCCTCGGGCCTGGGTGATGATCCCACGCCCATGCCTTGGTTTGGCGGCAAAACTCTGGTCCTTCGATTTGACTAACCGACTCAACGGCTACCCTTAAAAAATGTTAGTCCTTTCCAGTACCGTGGAAATCGAGGCTAGCGGAGCAACCCGGCCTCTAGAAACTGTGCCGCGGATCAGATTTCGCACGACAACAAGACCCAGTAAGGGTGCCAAATTAATAGGAATTTGGTTCTTGGTTCGATTCTAGGACAAGGGTGGAATCAGGCCAAAGGAGGTTGAAATGAGGTGGGTTGGGGGAGGAATGAGGAGCCAGGGGTCGAGATCTGGCAAAGTGGGAACGACAAGAAGGGAGAAACGCGGACCGGGGCCAGAAGACAGATACAGGGATATTGGCTGGCGACTGAAGAGCTCGAGCTCTTCAGTCGGGCCCATCCGGGACCTCGTCCCAGAAGAGCGCGTCACTGGAGGCTCGGGTGGCCTGAGCCTGCTGGGGCGAAAGCGAAGCCAGGAAGCTTTCGAGTTTTTGAGGGAAGAGTCGGGGTGGGGGAGCGCGTTGGGGCTGCTCCCAACGATCGAGGTGTTGGAGGATCTTTCGAATCACGCTGCTTTGCTCGATCACCGCAATGATTTCAAGGGCGTGACCGCATTGGGGACATTCCAAAGGGTCGATCTCATACACCTTGCGCAGCAACCTGGCCCAGCTGCGCCGCCGCTGCTGGGAGAACTGCTCAGCGGCTGAGGACTCCTCCAAGTCCGCGGCCGGGGAGGCGCCCTTGCCCGTGGCCGGGGTGGAGGCTTGGCGCCGCTGCCCACGCGAAGCGTTGGCGTAACGGCCATAATAACGGCTCATCTGTTCCCCCGGGTTTGGAATATGGGAGGTCACCACGGCGATCCAGTCCAGGGCGTCCAGGGCACGGCGAACTCCTTTGGGAATGCGGTATTCGATCTGATCCGTGGATGCAGGAGGTATGCTATCGTGACAACCATGAAGGGAAACTGATAGCAATGACTCAACCGAGAGCGGATTGGATCGCGGCAGTCCGCGGGTCGAGTGTCCTTGGATTCGTGGTGTGGTTCCTGGTGGCGATCTGCCCGGCCGCAGAACCGATCCAGATCGGTTTCCGGCTTGAGCTGTTCGTCGACGACTATCTGATCGACACGATGGCAGGCGTTGAGCTGACGCTGCATACGCCCGTGGCGCGGGAGATCGCACTCGATCACAGTCTGGTCCCCTGGGAAGGCAACTCATCGGCCCAACACACGGTCTTCCAGGACGGGCTCATCTACCGCATGTACTACCGCGGCACCCAGTGTGAACCGTCAGAAGATCCCGCCAAGCCTCCCCCCATCGTCTCCAGCTTCTTCTGTTACGCGGAGAGCGACGACGGTGTCCACTGGAGGCGGCCGGAGCTGGGTCTGGTCGAGTTCCAGGGCTCGAAGAAGAACAACATCCTCTGGTCACACGCCGACTCGGCGCGACTCTGGGACGTCTCCGATACCGTGCTGATGGGGACGGATGACCCGAAGGCCTTTCGGTATTCCAGTCCTATCAACTTCACGGTATTCAAGGACACCAATCCCGACTGCCCGCCGGAAGCACGCTACAAGCTGATGGGAGGGTCCTGGTTCGGGGGCGCCTGGGCCTTCAAGTCGGCCGACGGTATCCACTTCACTCCCATGGTCCGGGAACCTGTGATTCCTCCGACGATGGGTAACAAGCTCAACCCGCCGTTTGCTGCGAATAACTCGGCACTGTGGGATCCGGTGGAAAGGCGCTATCTCAGCTTCTACAGGGCGGGACGACCGAAGTACACCTGGCGCGAAATAGTGACGTCCTACTCCGCCGATTTTATGCGCTGGAGTGACCCCGTGTATCTGGAGTATCCCGGCGCACCCGTCCAGCAGCTGTACACCAATTCGATCAGCGCCTATGCTCGTGCACCCCACATTCTGCTGAGATTCCCCAAGCGGTTCACCCAAGGGCGCAAGGCGACTGACGTGCCCGGCACCACCGACGGCCTCAGCGACGCTGTGTTCATGAGCAGCCGTGACGGCCGACATTTTCGCCGCTGGGCTGAAGCTTTTCTGCGGCCGGGCCCCCAACCCGACAACTGGGTCAGCCGCAACAACTACCTCGTCAACGGCGTCGTCATCACCGAGTCCCAGTTAGTGGATGCCCCCGATGAGCTGTCGATCTACGTCATCGAGGGCTACTACGGTGTGAGTAGCAACAAGTGTCGGCTGCGCCGGCACACGATCCGGAGGGACGGCTTCGTCTCGGCTCAGGCGCCCTTCAGCGGTGGCGAGCTCGTCACCAAGCCTCTGGTGTTCGAAGGGAACACGTTGGTGATGAACTACTCGACCTCCGCCGCGGGCAGTGTCAGCGTGGAACTGCAGAACGAGTTCGGAAAGCCCATCGACGGCTTCACCCTGACCGACTGCGGAGAGATCTACGGCGACGAGATCGAACGCGTGGTTTCCTGGAAGGGCAATTCCGACCTGAGTAAGCTGGCTGGCACGCCGGTGAGGCTCAGGTTCGTGATCAGGGACGGGGATCTCTACTCCATCCGATTCCGGCCGTGAGGCTGGAGCTCGGAATGTGTTTTCTCCAATTTCAGCGCAGCCGACTCGACGTTCCCGAGAAGATTCTGAATGACCGCTTCTAGGTCTAGGCGAAAGCGGTCGTTCGATTCCGATCAAATCGGACGCTGCCTGTAAGACCGGGTACCGACTATCACACCTTCACTGAGCCAAAGTCTTGGTCTTCGAGCCTTTGGCTCGGGACGGCGGCCTGGAGGCCACCGCTACAGGCTGGACCCAGCCCGGGGCTGCACCCCTCTACAACTCCATGGAGCCAGTTGAAAATGGTAGAATGGGTCCTGCTCCGGCCCCTGCAGTGCTCCGTTTACTATCGAGGAGACTTCGTCGAAACCGCGTCGGCACTCAGAAACAGGTCATTCGTGCGAAGCCGACCTGGAAGGATCTCGTGAGCAACAGAGATACCGAAGCCGCCCTCCGCTACCACGAACAGACCAAACACTCTCCCTACAGCGTGCGCAACGACGCACACTATCTGGACTGGTCGATCCAGCCCCGGCCCTTCAAACTGTATGAGAGCCTGGACCCCATCCAGCTGCCTCGGGACATTCTTGGAACCGACTCTTCCCTGCTCTCGCTCCTACCCAGGATGAAGCCGCAAGAAACCCGCTCTCGGCCGCGCCTGGAAGATCTGGCCCAGCTGCTTTTCTTCTCGGCCGGCATTACCAAGAAGAAGTCCTATCCCGGCGGAGAGATCCTCTTCCGCGCCGCGTCCTGTACCGGAGCACTCTACGAGATCGACTTCTACCTGGTGTGCGCAGAGCTGGACGGCTTGAGCGCCGGCATCTATCACTTCAATCCCAAGGACTTCTGTCTCTACTGTCTGCGTCCCGGAGACCACCGGCAGATCGTCGCTTCCGCATGTGCTGGGGAAGAAAGCGCTGCCCCAGTGCCGCTCACTGTGATCTCGACGGGAACCTACTGGCGCAATGCCTGGAAGTACCGCGCCCGTACCTACCGTCACTTTGGCTGGGACAATGGAACGGTCCTGGCGAATCTCCTTACCATGTGCACGGCTCGCCAACTCCCGGCAAAGCTGATCCTCGGATTCCTCGACGACGAGATCAATCGATTGTTGGATCTGGATACCGACCGGGAGGTCGCCCTGTCCCTGGTCGGCGTTGGCGAGAGCGAAGACGACCTCCCCGCTCCACCCACGGTTCAGCCTCTGGGCCTTCAGACTGTCCCCCTTTCTGAGGTCGAGGTGGATTATCCGGAAATGAGGAAAATGCACTCCAACACTCTGATAGAATCCGAACCGGAGGTGGAGGCGTGGAGAGGAGATGCCCCGGCTTCCGACTCCGAGAGCAAGCAGGGAAGAATCTTCGAGTTGGACCTGGACGACCTGCTTTCCCTCAGCCCGGATTCTCCCGAGCAGGTGATTCTGAGGCGCGGTTCGAGCCGCAGCTTCGCCCAGAAGCCAATCAGCTACAAACAATTCTCATCGCTTCTTCACACCTGCGCTCAGGGAATTTCCGCCGATTTTCTGGGGCGGCCGGGTTCGTCGATCAACGATTGGTATCTGATCGTAAACTCGGTGGAAGGCCTTCCAGCTGGGAGTTACTTCTTTCATCGTCAGGACGGACAGATCGAGCTCCTGACGGAAGGAAACCACCGAGATCTGGCGGGGCATCTGGGGTTGGGTCAAGAGCTACCCAGGGACGCCAGCTTCAACGTCTTCTTTTTGGCCGATCTAGACTCGATTCTGCGTCGTTTCGGGAATAGAGGCTATCGGGCAACGCAGCTCGAGGCAGGTATACTGGGGGGGAAACTGTACCTGGCAGCGTACGCTCAGGGTCTGGGTGCTACCGGGCTGACTTTCTTTGATGACGAGGTGATCGAGTTCTTCTCGCCCCACGCCGAGGGAAAGAGTGCCATCTTCTTGATGGCACTGGGTCACGGAAGAAAACCTCGTCTGCTGGGGTTATGAGTGTCAGGGGCGTAGCGGTGGTCTCCAGGCCGCCGTGACTTCGAGCCTGAAGGCTCGAAACAAGACTTCGGCCTGGAGGCCAAAGCTACGTCTCAGAATCGTAGTTTCAGCGCGAACTGGATCTCCCGGGCATCGAAAGCCTGATTGGATCGGCCGAAGCTGGGGCCGTTCAGGTTGATCATGGGGAGGTACAGGTTGACCCGATTCATCAGGTTGAAGAACTCGACCCGGAACTGCAGCCTTGAGTCGTCGGTCAGGGGGAGTGGAACCTCCTTGAACGCCGACATGTCTATCGTCCAGAAGGAGGGGCCGGTAAACGTGTTTCGTCCCAGGTTGCCGTTGGTTCCCTCTGCTGGTGTGGGGAAATCTTCGGGGCCAAAGACGCCTTCGATAAACTGCCGAGTGCTGGGCGCACGTGAGAATTGGTTCCCGAAGATCGGAGCGTCGGGTCGGTCACCTTCCTGGCCGTCAGCGTTGTAGTCTCCCGCCGGATAGGACCCACCATTGATGACGCCAAAGGGCAGCCCACTCTGGATCGGTACAATCGAGTTTACCTGCCACCCAGCCAGCGCTCGTCTCCAGCCGGTCTGATGTTTCCAATAAGGGACCTCCCAGAGGAAGTTGACTACGAAACGCTGCCGGATATCGAAGGAGGATCGACCGTAGTCCAGACTTTCGTTCAGGGCATCCTGTAGGTAGGTTCGGTAGGGGACTCCCACCAGACCACCTGAGTTGTTCCCTGCGCCGAAGAAGTCCGAGCCATAGTCCAGGGCTTTGCCCAGCGTGTATGCGAACTGGAATGCCAGTCCTTTGCTGAGACTCCGGTTGAGGCGGGCGTTGAGTCCGTGATAATTGGAACTGACTCGATTCTGTCTCAAGTTGAAGCTCTGGAATGAGGGATTGAGACGCTCTTCCCGAGCGCTACCTTCGTTACGTCCTAGAGGATCGATGGCACCTAGCCGGTCTCCCGCGAACCTATTCGGGTCGCCGAAGGAGGGAAGCTTGCGGCCCAGGGTCCCTTGATAGTTGACCTCCAGAAGCAGTTCGGAGGCGAGGTGACGCTGAACACCCAGGAACATGTTCTGGACGTAGCTATCCCTGAGGTTCGGGTCCACCACGCGCAGATTGATCCTGGAACCCTGGATGCCGCCGCGCTCGTCCAGACCCAGATCCGCACCGGGAACGATCTTTCCCAGAAACCCGCCGAAGGGGTCATTCGGGTCGCTGCCCAGGAAGGGCTGCACTTGGTCGCCGAAAAAGGGCGACAGCTGAGCCCGGCCGTAGTAGGGCGGGTTGAAACGGGCGTTGGCCACCACGTTGGTAAACAGCTTCTCGTAAGCCACGCCGTAGCCACCACGCAGGACGGTCTTTCCGTCCCCAATGAAATCCCAGGCGAAGCCAACTCGAGGGGCAAAGTTGTTTAAGTCTCGTTGGTACAACTGGTCCACCGCGCCGACCCGTGCTTCGGCAATCCTTTCGAAGTAGTCACCAGTGTCTGGGAAAATGACGTTGGCCAGTCGTCCCTCTTTCTCACTGGCGGGCTCGAAGAAGTCCCAGCGCAATCCCAGATTGAGAGTCATGCGGGGATGAAGCTTCCAGTCGTCCTGGACGAAGGCTCCCACCTCCCAGCTTCTCCAATGACGAGGGGTATCTGTGATCGCTCCGGTGAGGGGATCCACGCCGGCCTGCATGAGGAAGGGGCTGTCGTTGGCGAAGTCGAAAATCCCCTGGTAGATGAAGAAGGGGCGGGTTCGATCTCCGAAGTTTCCATTTTCCTGAAGTTTACGGAAATCCACTCCAGTGCGAAGGGCGTGTCGTCCCAGATTGATTGCGAGGCTGTCCTGCCACTGGAAAGTGTGCCGCTTGAAGAACTGCGGAACGGCGAAGATCGATCCGAAGGCGCCCGGAAAGCCAACGTTGGGCCCGGCCGCGCCCTGGATGCCTGCAGGCCCATCGATGAGGATGGTCGGTATGTCGGGGTCGCTCCCCGGGACAAATCCAGAACGAATGTAGAGGTACCCAAAGCTGGATTCGTTGATCAGGTGGGGAGAGAACTCGTGGACCAGACTGAGGTTGATACTCTGAT
Source organism: Acidobacteriota bacterium (assembly GCA_965218775.1). Classification (GTDB taxonomy): domain Bacteria; phylum Acidobacteriota; class UBA6911; order RPQK01; family JAJDTT01; genus CAUZIZ01. Next base: position 856,897 of record CBDCLS010000005.1, read on the forward strand.
TGAGGCCGTCTTCGTCGTCTCCAAAAGCCCTACGGATAGTCGCGTCCGGTGAGCGAAGATCGGTTAGAAAATAACGAGAGAACAGGTGATCCCGGCCCTGATTGAAAACCGTGTCCAAACGAAGACTGAACTGGTCGTTGTCTCGTGCCTTAGAGGCAAAACTGTCGACTGTACCCAGAACCGGCAGGTCGGATGGGGGAAGCACGGGGTTGATAAAGGACGTACTCTGCGGGTCCAGCTCACCGGCGCTCTGAATATTCTGGGTCGGTGCCGGAGCCGGAAAGCGACTGAACAGTTGGCTGGCAATGCTAGCCCGGATTTCTCATAGTGAAAGCAGAAAGGCTGATTTTAGTCGATTTTTCGACTCTGGTTTGAGCCGAAGTCTCAGTTGAGGGCACTGTAGAGTGCGAGAGCTTGGTGACACCTATGTTGAAGGCGGAAAACCGGTTTTTCAGACACACCTCAGCCGCCTCAGTTGCAGATGGTTGGGATTTCCGGTTTGCCTCCGCTCAGCCGAGCTGTTGAAGCTGGGCCAAGGTTTGGGCGTAGAGTGTTTGGTAAGGATAACCCTCGCTCAGCGACAAGCTCACCCGTCGGACACTGACCCGAATCTGGCCTCCTATCTTCAACAGTTTGAGGCGAATCGTCTGGCATTGCGCCTTCGCCCACTGGGTCCCCTTCAAAGCGACACACCTGAGCGTGTGCAGCAGATTGTAAGCCACCGAGGAAAACCACAGGCGCAGCTGATTGCTCTTCATGCGGTGCGTCGAGGTCCGATCGGCAAACAGCTCTAGCTGCTGCTCCTTAATCCGATTCTCCGCTTCCCCTCGCGCGCAGTACAGCTCCTCGTACAGCTTTTGGGCGGGCCACCGCTTCGCTCCCAGCGAGGTGACGACAAAGCGGGGATTGGATCCCTTACCCGTGTACTCGGCCTTGCCCACCACTCGCCGCTCTTGACTCCAGCTTTTGCGCGTCTGGTAACGAAAGTCCTTGTAGACTCGGGCGCTGCTGCCGTTGGCTTGTTGCAGTGCCTGGGCCTGTTCCAACTCGGACTCCAGGGCCCCCTCTAAGCGCTGATTGCGGGCCAGACCGAAGACGTAATCCACTCGATGCTCCTCACACCATTTCATCAACGCCTCGCGGGCAAAGCTGCTGTCCGCCCGCAGAGTAATGCGGACCTTCGGCCACTTCGCCCGCAGTTGTCCCACCATCCGCTCCATCTCCTGGACCGCTCCTTCGGAGCCATCCAGGTTCGACACCCGCAGCTTGGCCCCCAGCACATACCCCTCGCAAAACACATACAGCGGCAGGTAGCAGTAACACCGGTAGTAGCCATGGTAGAAACGACCCTCCTGTTCTCCGTGCAGCGGATCATCCGTCGCATCCAGGTCCAAGACCAACTCCTTCGGTTTCCCGCCTCGCACCCGAATGAACTGCTCCACCAAAAACGCTTCGACCGCGGCTTCATCCACCGGCGTCTTGCGATATTTATCCTGCGTCACCGAGGACAACTCCAAACGATTGAGGGTGCTCTTGCCCGCACACGCCTTGCCTCGATCCGCTTCCGCTCGCCGATCCCTCCCCAAGGGATCTTCCTTGCCGACCAACACCGCCATCAGCGGATCTGCCCGGAGCTCCTCATGATCGTTGACATCCTCATAGCCTAGGGCCAGTCCGTAAATCCGCTGCCCCACCAGTTCCTCCACACTGAACTCGGTGAAGCGAGGATCGCGCCGGTCCCCAAAGCAGGCGGCCAAGCCGCTAATGAACCCATAGCGGCTCTCCACCTCCCGTAACAGCAACCCCCCGGAGCCTGAGGTGATCTGCCCCCCATTGAATTCTGCCTCGACTCGGCGCCCTTCTAGCTCTTGAAACTCCAGCTTGGAAGCGATACACTCTGTGGTCATAGTAGTCAGCTCCTTGTGATTATTAAGTATCTGATAACAAAGACTTTATATCACATAGAGCTGACTGCTTTTTCTTGTCTTTGAGAAATCCGGGCTAGAGGGGTTCTGGCCGATGACCCACTGTCGAAACTCGGGCGTCTCCACGACGACCCGCTGCGATTCACCGCTTCTGCGCCTGTAGCCCTCGTAGGAACCGAAGAAGAAGACCTTATCTGTAATGATGGGTCCACCCAGGGTAAAGCCAAACTGATTCTGGATGAGGGGGGCCTTGTCCTTCTGGCCGGTCTCGGCATTGAAGGGATCGAAGACCTCGGCTGCATCCAGAGCATCGTTGCGGTGGAATTCCCAGAGGCTCCCGTGAAAGTCGTTGCTTCCCGAGCGGGTCACCACATTGATCACGGCAGCGGAATGGGTTCCGAATTCGGCCGAGAAATTGTTTCGAACCAGGCGGTACTCCTTGACCGCGTCGACGCTGGGCGTGACGGCCGGCAACCCACTGAGGCTGTCGTCGGTGTTGGTCTGGCCGTCAAGAATGAAATTGTTCCCCCGAAAACGTGAGCCCGCCGCAAAGAAGGCACTGGAATTGGGCCCCTCGGCGTTGGCAACCGAGTCCATGGCTGGAACCACTCCAGGTTGGAAGGTGGCCAAGACATAGACATTACGGCCATTCAGAGGAAGGTCTACGACCCGCCGATCGTCTACCAAAGACGAAAGCTGAGAATCGTCGACCTGTACCAATGAAGCCTGGCCCTTGACGGTGACGAACTCCTCGACACTGCCAACCGATAGCTTGAGGTCCACCCGGAGTACTTGCCCCACCGTCAACGAGACATCCGAATCGATGAAGGTCTTGAATCCAGGCAGTTCGGCCCGTAGCTCGTAGATCTGGGGAACCAGCGACGGAATCCGATAGAGCCCGGAGTCGTTGCTGATGCCAGTGCGGAGGGTATTGTTGGATTCGTTCCGAACCGTCACAGTGACCCCAGGAAGCACCGCTCCCGTCTCGTCATGGACGGTCCCCAGAATCGTCCCGTTCCCGGTTAGCGACCAGACCGGAAGACAGAACAGGGAGAGGACGACCCCAAACGTGATCCCCTGGCGAACCAGGGACCCGGGTCCAAGTGAGATGATCCTCTTAAGAAGGTTTGCTGTCCAGTTCTTTGACTCTCTTCTCAGTGAGCAGGTTGACATCTTCGTACCTCGCTTTCTGCCCCGGCTTCGTTTTTGAAGCCCTCGGCATAGGAAAAGCCGAAGGGTCCAGCGACTCAAGGCAGACATAGCCTGAGAAGCAGCCCTTCTAGGTGGCAGTCTCCCTCTTTTTCGGAATTGTTGGGGTTATGCTTTAGGAGTAATTACAATTTTACGCCGACTCGGAGGCTCCGAGACAGAGCGAATCTTTGAATTCGGCCGGTACCGGGAAGATTGTGCTGCTGACCGGTCGCTCCTCGGAACTTGGGCTCCTATTGCAGACAAGTCACGTCATTCGCGGCTCTGTTGGCTGCGGCCGTTTCCGGTACCGCCCACTGATCACTGCATCACTGCTCACTATTCACGTTTGGGCTTCCAATGGCTCCTGCACCGAGGATATCATGGGCACGCCTTGAACTTTCCAGTTGCTTCTCAAATCGAGGACGCGAAGGTTCCAGGTAGAGTTCCCTCTTCCCGCCGGTCTTTTCTTCGACGCTCGACCGGCTTCTTCCTGGGCGGTCTCTCCAGTTTCGCCACAGCTAATTCGAAGACAGCCAGCGGCCGGCAGCTGGAACCGACTGCGTCCGCCGCATCGGCTCTAACCGGGACCAAGGTTCGAACCGTTCTGGGACCGATCTCTCCGGACAAACTAGGCGTTACCCTGATGCACGAACATGCTCCGGTGATCGACTGGTCGGAGCTCTACGAAGCCCCTCCCGCTCCTTTAACTCCGATCCGCGAGAAGGTACTAGCTGAGTCGGCCAAGTTCCTGAACCGCTTTCACGAGATCCTGTCCGAGCACGAGCGGCCGGGAGCGATCGTCGAAGTGACCCCAATTCGGGTCGGCCGCTACCCGCTGCTGCTGCTGGACCTAGCCCAGCGTACCCAGGTGCACGTGATTGCCAGTACCGGATTCTGGTGCGAGGCCTTGGCTCCTCAGCACCCTTGGGCTGTCCGGCTAAGCGTGACTGGCGATGGCATCGATCAAATGGCGAAGCTGTTTATTCGCGAGATCACTGAAGGCATGGAAGACCCAGGGGGAGAATGGGGCGAGCGCTACACCCAGATCCGGGCAGGAATCATCAAGATCGGCACCAGTACCTACCTGCGGCCCAGCGAGCGGGTCGTCCACATCGCCGCTTCCCGAGCCAGTCGCGAAACCGGCTGTCCCATTTCCACCCATACCACCGATGGCGGAGGCCTGGAACAGGCGCAGCTGCTGCTGCAGCAGGGAGCCAAACCAGAGAGAATAATCATTGGCCATCAGGGCTACCGGGACGACCGTGAAAACGCGCAAGCCCACGAATACCACCGGCAGCTGGCTGACCTGGGTGTCAGCCTCCAGTTCGATCGCGTCGGCGCCCAGAACTACCGACTGGAAACACAGGCGCTTCAGATCCAATATCTGATCGATAAAGGCTACGTCAATCAGATCCTGGTCAGCCACGATCGGGTGCCGTATTTCTACTCGCACTACACCGAGAAAGAAAAGGCCATCGAAGGTTGGACTGCCTCCCGTCTCGGGTTCAACCTGGTCTCGACCGGACTAGTCGGCTCGCTTTTAGGACTAGGAGCCTCCTCGAAAGACATCCGGACGATCCTGATCAAGAATCCGGCACGCGTCCTTGCCTTTTGAGAATCCGCGGAGGAACATCATGTCTTCTATGTCTGCGCGTCGCCACTCCAGGTACGTGATCCTACTGACAAGTCTCGTCTTATTCGGTCCGAACTGTGCCGAAGCCCCGGTTGAAGGGGAAGACGGTGACCACAGAATGCCGATCTACCAACGGACCGGGATGCCGATCTACCTGACACAAATGGATCGGTGTCAGCCTCAGTCGGCATTGACCCTTGAAGAAAAGCGTTTTGCCTGGCGCCTGATCGACTACGAGACCGAGCGCTTCGGGGGCAAACTCCTTTTCGGGGGAGAGGAAACCCAGGCTCCTGATGTCAGTTACCCTCTGGAGACTCTAGGCTGGCACGACGTTTATGTGGGAATGTTCAACACCGCCTGGAGGCCCTACCAGGACCAGCACGTCCGGGCCAAACTCAGCGATGATGGGGCCTTTTCCAACCTCTTTCTGCCCAAGCCGACCGCTCTTCCCTGGGGTGTGCCGGAGGATGACACGGCACGCGGTCCTCGCATCCAGGAGGTCTACTTCAAGACGGCCGATCTCGGCGGTCAGAGTCTGACCTTCCAACAACCCTGCCAACTGATAGTCCCGAAAGATCAGGAGTTCGGAAATGTCTGCGAGAAGGTGTGGATCGCCTACATCAAACTGGTTCCACTTTCCCAGGCGGAAATCCAGGCTCTCCAAGCCGATCGCAAGCAGACCGAAACCAAACGGCTGTTTGGTTACAACGATTCCTGGGGAGTGGCCTGGGGACGAAACTCGGCGGCGACGGCCGAGTACGTTCAATCACATCTGGAACCCTACCGACACACCGACTTCAAGCGCATCTACTGGGACGGGGTTCATGGTGACGTTTGCAATTATTTCACCAAAATCGGTCGAACCTGGACGCGAGAGCACTACAACCTGGCCGACTACGTCCGCGTCGGGGACCGGCTGCTGGTTGAGACATGGACAGAATACAAGGAGAAAGGGATCGATCCCTTCCAGGTAGCCGCCGACTATGCCCACGAAATAGGATTGGAGTTTCACGCCAACTACCGCCTGGGATGGGGCCCGTTCTATTGGCCACCCCCCTGGCAGGGATTCAACCAGGGTGGCTTCTGGGAGGAGCATCCAGAGTGGCGCTGCGTCCATCGTGACGGCACTCCGGGAACGGCGATGTCCCTGGCATTTCCCGAAGTCCGGAGCTACATGCTATCGATTGTCGCCGAGATGGCAACCTACCCCATCGACGGCGTCGCCATCCTCTACAATCGTCAGCCACCCTACGTCGAGTACGAGGCACCGCTGGTCAAAGGATTCAAGGCCGAGTACGGTGAAGACCCTCGCGATCTGGAGGAGAGGGATCCCCGCTGGTTGAGCTATCGGAGCAACGCGGCAACCCTTTTCATGAGGGAGCTGCGCGACACTCTGGAGAAGGCGGCAGCCCAACAAGGCCGGTCCAAGCCCTACGAGATCTCAGCCTGGGTCTTCGGGAGCCTGCAGGAGAACCTGTACTATGGCCTGGACGTGACAACCTGGATTGAAGAGGGCCTGGTGGACACCATCGTGCCCTATTCCTCGGCCGAAAAGCTCTTCAGCTGGCAGATGGCGTGGGAAAACCCCGATGATGTGAAGCAGTGGACTTCCCTGACTCGGGACACCTCGACGACGCTGGCCCTGAACGTGATGCCACGCAACCTGCCCGTGAGGGACTACAGACGTAAGGCCCAGGCCTTATACAACTCGGGGGTGGAACACCTGGCTTTCTGGGACACAGTCATTTGGGGCAGCACCTCCTCTCAGGCCCTTCGTCGCCTTGGCCATAAGGACGAGATTGCGTCATGGCTCGACTCGGGAGAGGTGCCGGAGCAACTGCCTTTCTCCCGCCTGCGACGATTGGGCGACTGGGATCTGAGCTTCTTTCCCGAATAGAGGAGTCAATCTGGAACCGCAAGGAAAAAGAGGAGATCATGGGTGAACTGAGTTTGGCCTATCAGGCCGAATGTCGTAGCACAGGCGCGCGAGGACGTTCCATATGCAGCGCTCGCAACCATCACTTTGTGGCTGATGATGCCCACGGGGAAGAGGTCGGTGCCGGAGAGCTTTTTTTCTCTGGAATCGCTGCCTGTGCGGTGAATATGGTAGAACACATCGCCACCGCGGATCAGATCCCGCTGGAGTGGATGGAAGTCAAAGTCGAATCCTACCAGGATTCCGAAAAAACTCAGGCGGAAGTGACCCTCTACGACGCCATCCGGGTAGACTTCGAAATGTGGGGCGTCAGCGACGACGATGCCAAGAAGCTGGTCAAGATCTGGAAGCAGCGTTGACCGCTCTACGGATCGGTCGCCGTGGCGACCCAAGACACGACTGTTTCTCTGGTCTCTCATACTGAGTCCCGTGGCTGAGTTGGCTTCTGGCTCCTCACCCGGGTCTTCTGACGATTCGCCGATGAAGACCGCTAAGACAGCCAACCTGCCGCCCCTATATACCCACCCAATCGGCTCGCTCCCCCGTCCCAGAGAGGTGCGCGAGCTGCTGGCAGTCCGGGACACCATGCCCGCGGAGCGTTTCCAGCCGAGGATGGACGAGATGGTAGGGTCGGCCATCCGGCTTCAAGAAGAGGCCGGGCTGGACGTCGTCAGTGACGGAGAGTGGCGACGCAGCCAGTATATCCTCGAGTTTCTCTCACGCATCGGCGGCTTCGAACGGTGCCGCGAATATCGACACCAAAGAGAGGTCAAAGTAACTGAAGTCGTCGTCAGGCGGATCGAGGCGCAAGTCCCGGTCTTCGTCCAGGATGCCAGCTTCCTGGTAGAGAATACCGATTGCTGCACCAAGTTCTCGCTGCCCAGCCCGTTCTTGATTGCCGTACGCTATTGGCACCAGGAATACAGCCGCCCCGCTTATCCGACGGTCCGGCACTTCATGGAACATCTGACGGGGGTTTTGGCTCGGGAGGCCGCTTTCCTGGTCGAGGCTGGAATCGATATCATCCAGATCGATGACCCTGCCCTCACCTATTTCTGCGACCGGTGCCTGATGTCCGGCGAGTCGAGCCATGACGAGAGGCTTGATCGGAACTGGAACATAGATCGCCAACTGCCGGAAGCCGTGGCATCGATCAACCAGATTGCCGAGGGACTAGCGGCGGAAGTTCATCTGCACTGCTGTCACAGCGTCTACAAACGGCGCTCCGATGTCGAGGGGAACTACCGTCCCATCCTCTCCCGCTTCCACGACTTGAAGGTGGACCGGGTCAATCTTGAGTTCGCCTACCCAAAGACCGGAGAAGTGGACGATCTGGAACTGGTACCGTCCCATCTAGGCGTCGGCATGGGAGTGGTGGATGTCCGCAGCGAGCGTCTGCAGACGGTGGAGGAAATCGAATCCATCGCTAGAGCCGGAATCGAGCTCCTGGGTCGGGATCGGGTCGCCTTGAACCCCGACTGTGGTTTCGCCCCCGACGCGAGTGAGCCTCCAACAGTAGAGGAGGCGCGGCAAAAACTCGCCCGTCTGACCACGGCTGCCCGGCGCCTGAGAGAGAAAACTTCGCAGGAGGACCTGGAGTCTGCAACCGAGTAGACGCCGATTTGGACACTCCGTCCCTTGCCTTTGCCCTTGCCCGTGCCTTCGCCCCTCCTTTTTCCTTTCCTTTTGCCCTCGCCCACCAATCGCCGCTTATCTGTTTAGACAGGAGGGTTTTCCGGGCAAGGGCGAGGGCAAGGGCAAAGGCAAAGGCAAGGGAGGAGCCGGAATAGTGGAGTAATGAATACACGCATCGAAACCTGTAACTTGTAACCTTCAACCTGTAACCTGTCCCCCCAACCATGTACAAACTCGAAGCCATCCATATCCACAAGGAATATCCTGGAACCGTCGCTCTGGACGACGTCTCACTTGGCTTTGAAGGCGGAAGAGTCCACGCCTTGATCGGTAAAAACGGCGCCGGTAAGTCCACACTGGTCAAGATTCTGGCGGGCTCGGTAATGCCTACTCGGGGCGAGGTCCGGGTCGACGGTGTTCAGGTTCCCCTGAGATCTCCAGCCGAAGCTTTCAATCAGGGAATCGCGACCGTTTACCAGGAGCTCAGTCTGGTTCCGGGACTGAGCGTTGCCGAGAACATCCTCCTGGGAAGAATGCCGATGCGGCACGGCCTCCTCATCGATTGGGATGCCGCCTTCACCCAAGCCGAGCAGACACTGGCCGACATGCAGGTGCAGCTGGATTGCCGCAAGCCGGTGGGAAGGCTGTCCTTCGCCCAACAGCAGATCGTCGAGATCGCCAAGGCAATGTCCTTCAACCCTTCTGTCCTGATGCTGGACGAACCCACTTCGGCCCTAGCCCGCCACGAGACGCAGAACCTCTTCGAGCTGGTGCGCCAGCTAGCAAGCACGGGAGTGGCCATTATCTACATCTCCCATCGCCTGCAGGAGCTCCGCGAGATCGCGGATCGTGCCACGGTGCTCAGAGATGGACTGCACGTAGGCACGGTGGAGATGAGTGAAACGACGTCTCAGGAGATCATTCATTTGATGTTCGGGGAAACCGTACAGAAAGAGCGACCCAAGGACCTACTGGCTGGGAGGAAGGCGCTTTTGGAGATCCAGGCTCTGTCCCGCGGCGAGTATTTTCAGGGGATCGACCTGACGCTCCATGAGGGCGAGATTCTAGGCATCGCCGGCATGCTGGGCTCGGGCCGCACCGAGCTTCTCCGGGCCATCTTCGGCGCGGAGCCCTTCGACCAGGGGCAGATTCGGGTCCAGGGTCGAGCTCTGAAGGCGGTGTCGCCTTCCGCGATGAAAGAGGTAGGAGTAGCCTTCACTCCCGAGGATCGCAAGAACGACGGCCTGGTCCAGGGTCATAGCATTCGCTCCAATCTCTGTCTGGCGAGCATGAACCGGATTTCGAACCGGGGCTTCATCACCCGGGCTCGAGAACAGGTTGTGGTAGACGAACAAGTGGACAAGCTCTCCATCAAGGTCGCCGACTCCGAACAGGCCGTCTCCTCCCTCAGTGGGGGCAACCAACAGAAGGTCGTAGTGGGAAACTGGCTGGGTACTGAACCCCGCGTGATGCTCTTCGACGAGCCAACCCGCGGCATCGACATCCAGGCCAAGCAGCAGATCTTTCAGGTGATCTGGGATCTGAGTCGAGAGGGAATCGGTTGCATCTTCGTCTCCAGCGAGCTGGAGGAATTGGTCCAGGTCTGCCACCGCATTCTCATCATGAAACATGGCCGAATCGTCGACGAGGTCCTTCCTTCCGCCACCACACCCGAAGCACTGATCGTGCAGTGCATGGAAGAATGATGACAAGAGAAGGAGTGCTCACCTGGGTCAGAAGCTCGATCATGGAGCTGGTGCTGATCCTGCTCTGCCTGATTCTGGCATTCCAGGCTGAGGGGTTCTTCTCCATGGCCAACCTGCTCAACGTGCTGCGCAACGTCTCGATGCAGGGAATCATTGCCTTCGGCATGACCATGGTAATCATCTCAGGCGAGATCGATCTGAGCGTCGGATCGGCCGTCGCCTTCGCCGGCTGCCTCACCGCCTATCTGAGCCAGGCCCTCTCGGCTCTGGGTATGCCCATGTTCATGGCGCTGCCTGTCGCCATGCTTGCGAGTCTCTCCCTGGGCTTTGCCATCGGTGCCCTCACCGGGCTGATCCGCGTCCACTTCGGGGTTCCAACCTTCATTACCACACTGGCCTGGATGACCGTGCTGACCGGGTCGGCCGAGCTCATTACCGGCGGCTTTCCACTCACACCGTTTCCCGAGTGGTACAACTTCTTCGGCGGTGGCTACGTCCTGGGAATTCCCTTCCCTGCAATCGTTTTCGTGTTGGTGTTCGCCCTCACCCAGATCCTGATGGACTACACCTCCTTCGGACGCTCGGTCTACGCCGTGGGCGGCAACGTCGAGGCAGCCCGACTCAGCGGCATCAACGTGGTCCAGATCAAGATTCTGGTCATGGCCACGGTAGCCTTTCTGGCCGCGCTCGCCGGAATCATGCAGTCTGCCCAGATCATGTCCGGCGCCGCCACAACGGCAAAAGGCTGGGAGCTGGACGTCATTGCCTCGGTCATCATTGGAGGTACGAGCCTGATGGGCGGCGAAGGCAAGATTCGAGGCACGCTCATCGGAGTCATCTTCCTGGGAATCCTGGTCAACGGCATGACCCTGCTCAATATCAGTGCGTACTGGCAGCACGTGGTCCGAGGGGTGTTGATCCTGAGTGCGGTGCTGATCAACCGCATCAACGCAGCCAGTCGGCCCTGAGCGCTTCGGTACTGAATGAAACAGCCAGCAAGGCCAGTATGGCGAGTCGGTTGACTCCTGGTCCGGTTTCCTGTTGAATGCTCGCAGAACCTGGGTCTAACTAAACTAAAACTAGCATGAAACGCGTGCTGCCCCAAGGACACGCCGCCAAGTTCCTTACCGAGCTGTTCCCAGATACTGAGGGAATCAAGGAATTCGAGGGGAGAGTACGAGTCAGAGGGAGCGACGTGTTGGCGGGGACACTCCGGGTGGCCGGCAGCCTGTTGACATCACTTCCCACCATGTTCCCACTGCACGGTTTTCAGCCCGAAGCGGAGATCGAGTTCCACAGCTTGTTGGGAGGATCCGATCCCTCCGTGACTTTCAAGCTGCAACAGTTCGGTGACGACATGTCACTCGACTCGCTGGAGGTGTCGATGCCTCAGGTGGGATTCGAGATTGACTTCTTCAAACGTGTCGGTGCCGTCGTGACATCCGCCGACACAGGGACCACAGAGAGCAGCACGACCAGTGCTCTGGGCCACCTCGAGGAAATTGACGGCGACGGAACGGTACACATTCACATGGCCCGCCTTACCGACACCGGTCCCACTCCATTGGGGGAGATGACGCTATCAGGTAGCCCTGCAGGTGGTTTCAAGGCTAGGCTGCAGCTGAGCAATGCCCAACCCAACACCTTCAGCTTCGAAGATTTCTTCCTGCAGATGTTCTTTCCCTACTCGGTGCTGGTACTGCCTGCACAGGGAACCAGCTTTGAAGCATCCGATGAAAAGGGAAGGGATGGCCCAGAGCAAGCTGATTCTGGGACTGCTCTTGGTGGGAGTCTGGGCCGCCGCGAGGAAGTATCGCTCGGGTGGTCAACCAGAATACGGCTAACTGGCGAGAGTCGCCGGGAGCTCTAAATCGATTCCTGGTTCTCCCAGATTGATCTTGAATACACGACCAACCTCGCCCTGGGCCTCTGCGATCCTCGATAGGACCGTCAGGAACTCCTGTTCCCCCATGCCCGCCAGTTCCACAGCGGCCGTCTTCGCTCTCTCGGCTGCCGTAGAACTGTCCTTGCCGACCCAGATGTCGGCCACCATGCCGGAAAGGGCCGCCAGCTTGATGAAGGACAGTAGGTCTACCGGTGCCTCAGGATGCTCCAGTTCGTGGCTAAACCTGAGACAGGACTGGTAGATCTCGGGAAGATTCCACTCCTGGGCCAACCAGCCGCTCACTTCTCCATGGGCGCACCCGAATTCCGCCCGCTCCAGCTCAAGTAGATGCTCGTGCGATCCATCCGCCTGGGTCACCAGATCGGTGTAGAGTTCCGCGTAGGATTCTCGCAGAGCCAGCATTCCCACATCCTGCAGAAGCCCCACCAGAAACAGCCCTTCCTCATTGGGCATCTGAAGCCAACCGCCCAGAGCCCGGCAGGCGACGGCAGAAATCAAGCACCGCTGCCAATAGTTGGGCAGTTCCATGGCTGCGGTCTCGTCGCGCCGCAACCCTTGAATCAGAGAAAAGCTCAGAGCCAGGGTGCGCACCGAGTTGGCACCCAACAGCATCATGGCATGACTGATGGTATCGACCTCATTCCGTAATCCATAGAAGGGAGAGTTCACGACCCTGAGTACGTGCGACGCGAGAGCCGGATCCTGGGTAATCACCGTCGCGATCCGTTGAATATCGGGGACTTCCTCCCGACACAGATCCAGGATCTCGAGCGCTACCCAAGGCGGGCTGGGTAGCGTCTGACACTTCTTCAACCGTTTTGTCACCAGAGAGTTCATTAGCTTCTCCTTGACCTAGGATTGAGATCCAATCGTTGATACTAACGGTATAGCATTAAGTAATGAACGCACAGTTGTATTATCGGCACCAGCCAGAAACTCTTTCTGGAAAGATACCAACGACTATGCCTCGAAGCTCCGCTCTCTGTTCACTTTCGAGTCGCGAAGATAAGCAGCTAGACCTGCTTGACTGCGCTCGATGGCCGCCACTACAGTAACCAGCGTAAGGTCAATAAAGACCAGAGATTCGGGCGGCCTTGGATAGACAGACGGATCGCCCATCAGCCAGGGGGAGATGTTGTGGAGCAAAGGCCTCTCGGACAGACGGACCTCACTATCGGTGCTATCAGTTTGGGATGTGCTACCTTCGGCCGGGAGATCGACGAGGACACTTCGCGACAGCTGCTGGACCATGCTGTGGAACGCGGGATTACCTTCCTTGACTCCGCCGAAGGCTACGGGGGAGGCAACGCCCGCCTATTCCGAATTCAGAACCATGGCATCGACGACACACGTGAGGTGAGCCATGAAATGAGCTCTTCCGAGTGCATTCTGGGACGCTGGATGAAGGCTCGGGGCTGCCGAAATGAGATCACACTCTGCACCAAGATCAGCACCGGGGCTAGCCCGGAAAACATCAAACGTGCCCTGGCGGCCAGTCTGGAGAGACTCCGCACCGACTCGGTTGACGTCTACAAACTCCACTCTCCTGACACTACTGTACCGATTCAGGAAACCCTGGGGGCTCTGAGTGAGGAGGTGGATGCCAGTAGGATCAAGGTGCTGGGCTGCAGTAACTTCTCGGGAGACCAGATGCGTGAGGCCCTGGAGGTCAGCGGTTCCCAGGGTTACCCTCGCTTCGAGATTACTCAGCCTCCCTACAACCTCGCCCTGCGGGACGATGAAGAAGATCTCTTCCCCCTGTGCCGGGAGGAAAAGATCGCGGTCGCAACCTACAGCCCGCTGGGAGCCGGCTTCTTCGTCGGGAAGTACACCTCCGCCCAGAGTGTGCCACCCAGCAGAACCAGGTTCGATATCGTGCCCGATTTCAAGGATATCTATTTCAAGGAGCGCAATTTCCACTTGATGGAGCGACTGGCCAGCAAGGCGGAAGAAATGGGCCTCCCGATGGCACGCCTCGGGGTAGCCTGGGCTGGGTCCAATCCCGACGTGACTTCGGTAATCATCGGTGCGAAGGAAAAGTCACACATAGATAATGCTGTGGCCGCCACCGAGCTTCACCTGGATCCGGACCTTCGGGCTGAAATTGCGACGCTAGCTGGGGGGTAGAATGCGAGGCGGTGACGGCACTTGTACTCACGGCCGCAGCAGCAGTTTGATCCCTTGCTGCTTCTCCGCTAACTCGAAAGCCTGCTCCCACTCCTCCAGTCCGAATTCGTGGGAAATCAACTTCTCGTTGGGAACCAACCCAGATTCCATCAATCTGAGAGCACGCTTCCAAGCGGGCCGCCGCTGCGCGATCCCGCCAGTGACCTGAAGCTCTCGGTAGGCAATCTTCTCAAAATCAATCTCGACCGGCACACCTGGAAGACCCATCTGTGAGTACTTGCCGCGCTTACGAGCGAGTTCCAGTGCGAGGCGCATTGCTGGACCGGTCCCGGCACATTCCACTACCAGGTCCGCACCGTAGCCTCCAGTCAACTCCCGCACCCGCTCAACTGCGTTGTGCTGCTCCACATCGATGCTGTAATGGACGCCCAATTCTTGGGCCAGACCAAGACGCGCCCGGTCTCGGCTGGTTCCACACAAGATCACGGTTCCACCCTCCGCAAGGGCTACAAGTGCCGCAAACAGGCCCACTGGACCCGGTCCGGTTATCGCTACGAAGTCGCCCGCCGCGACCCCGGCCTGCTCCGTCACCGAGTGGACACAGCAAGCCAGCAGCTCGGTCAAGGCTCCAGACTCAAAGCTCACACTTTCGGGGAGTTTGTGCACGAACCGGGCATTACAGTAGCGGGCGAAACTCCCATGGTGCCAGTATCCCATCACCTCGCGCTGCTCGCAGAGGTTGTAGTATTCACTCAGGCAGTAGCGACACTTCCCGCAGTTGAAGATGGTGGGCTCGGCGGTCACTCGGTCTCCGATTGCAACTCCGTCCCCTGCCTGGGATCCCTTCTCTACAACGACTCCGCTGAACTCGTGTCCCAGGACCACTGGCGTCCGGATGTTGTAGTTGATGGTGTCGTGATAGAGATGCAGGTCCGAGCCACAGATACCGGATGCTTTGACCTCGATTTTTACCTGGTTCGGCGCAAGGGGCCGCTCTTCGACATCCCGGAATTCTACGAAGCCTCCACCACGCGCGTACTTGACCACACCCTTCACGGCTTTTCCTCCCTGAAGCATTCCTCAGATTAAGGCATCCGCTCTCGATTTCGTTTCGGGCAGAGTCGGTAGAAGATGGGAAGGAGTGCCCAGATGGAAGCAGCGCTGGATCATTCGCGAGGGAAACTTCAGTTCAGGATCAGGGCAATTCTTGCTGTTGTCCAGCTCTCTCCTCGGAACCTGGGCTCACATTGCTGACAAGTCAAGTCGTTCGCGGCTCTGCCGGATCTGGCTCGGCAATATGCCGGTTCACCCACTTGCGGCACTTGGCTCCAGCTGTTTCCGGTACTGCCCACTGCTCACTATTCAAGTTCAAATCAGTTCCGTTACGGGCCGACCAGTCGTATCATCGATCGAGTTGGCTATCTTTATGGGTCGGCCAATGGGACTCATGTATTCCTTGGTCCAATCGATTCCGAAGGCCTTGTAGATAGTGGCAAACAAGTCGCCCATGGTCACCATTCTCTCGGCTACATGGGCACCTCTTTCGTCACTGGCTCCTACCACCTGGCCACCCTGAATTCCACCGCCCCCGATGACCAGCGACCAGCAGTGGGGCCAGTGGTCTCTGCCTCCCTTGGAGTTGAAACGAGGGGTGCGACCGAACTCCCCCATGGCTATGACGATCGTGGACTCGAGCAGCCCTCTCTCGGCCAGGTCGTCCAGTAGGACGGGCAGAGAGTGGTCCAGCCCTGGAACCAGCTGCTTTTCGTGCTTGTAGTCATTTTCCGCATGCGCGTCCCAACCGTTGAGGTCGTGCCCGGCGGCGGTCACGAAGCGGCTACCGGATTCGACCAGGCGGCGGGCCAGCAGCAGACTCTGTCCGAAACCGGTTCGACCATAGGCCTCTCGAGTCTTTTCCGACTCCTGAGTCAGATCGAATGCGTTTCTGACTTCGGGGGAGGTGACCATGCTCAGCGCCTGCTCGGCAAAGCGATCCATCTTGAAGCGCTCGGCGATCTCCATGCGCTGACGATAGGATCGGTCCAGAAGTGTCATCAGGGACCGCCGGTCCTCCAGACGTTCTGGCGTCAGCGTCTTGGGGAGGCTGAGATCCTCGACCTGAAAGTCTTCCTCGTTGGGATCGGACATCAGAGACATGGGATCGTACTGGGCGCCCAGAAACGCACTCTTCAAGTACTCTTCCTTAGGACCTTGCTTGAAGCCGGGTACCAGCACATAAGGGGGAACATGATTTCGGGGACCCAGTTCCTTGGTGACGATCGACCCCAGAGAGGGAAATTTCATCGCCGCGGTGGGTCGGTGACCGGTGAAGGCATAGTAGGTTCCTTGCCCGTGATTGTTTTCCTCCGTGCGCATGGACCGGATGATGGACAACTTGTCCATTTGTTTGGACATGCGGGGCAAGAGATTGGACACCTGGATACCGGGAACATTGGTCGATATGGCTCTGAAGCTGCTCTGAGGTTTAGGATCCCACATATCGATGTGGCTCGGGCCTCCCTCCAGCCACACCAGGATGCAGGATTTCGCGGTGGCCTTGCCACCCACGTCGACCCCTGCCTCCGTGAGAAGACTCTCGGCCCTGAGGTACTGGCTGAGACTCATTCCGAGCAGGCTCAGGGCACCCGTTCGGATAAAGTGACGCCGTCCCAGGAGGTTCTCGGTACAGGTCAGACAACCTGCCCTTTTTCCCACAATCGGTGTGCTCATGAGCTTTCTTCTCCGCTAATTCCAGGCAAACTCACGGGAGGTGACCAGCGCCCAGAGAACATCTTCGAAGGCCTCTCTCCTCGAACCTCGCGAAGCAATGAGGTACTCCAACTGCGCCTCCTCCGAGGGCGTCGGGTAACGGCTCAGGCTCCTCACGTAAAGCTCCTCAATGATCTCGGGATCGGAGCCTTTCCCCTTGAGAAGCACGTCCAGACGGCTTCCCGGACGCGCAATCTTCTCCTGGTAGGTCGATCCCACCAGAATGTGCAGGGCCTGCTTGAGGCTGGCCTCGGTCTTCCTTTCGGGGATGATCGCCCGAGTGGGCCGGCCGTAGATGGTCAGGAATCGCGATGCGTGCAAGTCGGGAACCTGCAACTCGATCGCCCGAGTCCCAGGGGGAGCGCTCCCCATCCAACTGTTCTTGAATTCCTCTGGCACGCCGGTAACGTTGGAGATGGCATCCAACAGGACCTCGCCGTCGAGGGCTCGGTGATGATGGTGAGAGTAGCCGGCAACGTCGTTTCGGTTGGACTGGTTGGGTCGGGCCGAAAGCTGATAGGTACGAGAGCGCGCGATCCGACGCAACAGGTGCTTGAGGTCATAGCCGTGGCCGACAAAGTCCTCCGTCAGCGCCTCCAGCAGACGAGGATGGGTGGGAGGATTGCTGGAACGGAAGTCGTCGACCGGATCCACAATTCCTCGCCCCATCAGGTAGCCCCACATTCGGTTCACGATGGTCTTCGAGAAGTCGGGATGCGAAACCGTCCACTCAGCAAAGGCAAGGCGAGGGTCGAAAGACCTCTCTGGCGGCAGCGGCGTCCCGTCGGGGAACATTGGGCTGACTTCTTCACCGGTTCGCGGATGAAGCACCTTGACGGTATCCTCGGTTTCCCCGTAGTCGGGCACCCGGCCGGAGGGATCATCGAAAATGACGATGGGGCCCTCCGAGACCCACTCGGTGCGGCTGATGCGACCGAAGAAGGCCGCCATTCCCCAGAACTGCTCCTGCGACCACTTCTCGAAAGGATGATGGTGGCACTGGGCACAATCCAGACGCTGACCCAGGAAGACTCTAAGCTCCTCCGGCATCATTTCCTCGGGGCGAGGTGCCTCCCCGTTGGGCAGGAAGTGACGTGAGGGGCCGTCGTGCCCCTGGGCCGAGAGCCTCTCCAGGGCCATCTGGTCGTAGGGCTTGTTTTCGGTGATGCTGTCGCGGATCCAGGCCCAGTAGGCGTAGGCGTGGGCGGGGGTTCCGGTGGACCCGTAAGCGACCCGAAAAAGATCGGAGAAGCGGTAGGTCCAATAGTCCACGTATTCGGGTGTCTCCAGTAGGGTGTCGATCACCTTCTCTCGTTTGTTGGGATCCGGGCTCTTCAGGAACTCCCGCACTCGAGAAGGCGGCGGAAGGGTCCCCGTCAAATCCAGGCAAACCCGGCGCAGGAACTCCTCGTCCGACGAGAGTGAGGAGGGGACGATGTGCTGTTCTTTTAGCCGCGAAAACACATAGCTGTCGACTAGGTTGCTCTCGGGAATTCGGGGATAGCCGAGTACCAGATCGGCGATGACACCGACGCGGGTGCTGACCACATGCCCGGGTGCTCTTATCAGGATGGCTGTCTCCCCCGCCGAGAGAGCCTCCACCCTGCCCTCTGGGGTGACGCGAACCACGTCTGGGTTGCTGGCCGAATACCGAACCTGGTCTGTGATGTCCTCGCGTCCGCCTCCTGCAAGATGGGCGGTCACTAGCAGCTGGCGTCCTCCCTTCGACTCCAGCGTCATCGTATCAGGGAAAACCTCGACCCTCTCGATCCGTGCCTCACTGACCTCTTCATAGGGTGCTCCCGACCGAACCCAATCCCGAATCGTCTCGTAGTCAGACGAATCCGCCTCGAAACGCATCCCGCCCCCATGAGGAAGGGATGCGGTCGGCTTCAGAAGCAGCAAGCTTTTCTCCGGGCTGCTCGTGCTCACCCGTGGGTTGATGGGCTCGGCTGCCTTCGGGCTCAAGACTTGATAGGTCCCGCCCTCGACGATCCAGCGATGATCTTCTGTCGGGTGGAGGACATCCAAAGACAGTTTGAAGCCACCTCGCCCCTTGACTCCACCATGACACTCGGAGGCATTGCATCCCCGTTTCGTGAGAATCGTTCCAATGTCTCGCGAAAAGCTGAAAGCTCTCGTCCTATGAGTCCGCTCGACACGAACGGTCGCTTGGGAACTATGTCCACCGAACTCTGCAGTCACACGGGTCTTGCCGTCTGCTTTCGGCGACAGACTTCCCTTCTCAGAGAGCGAGACTACGGTGGGATCCTGGACGTGAAGCCGGCTCCGAGCTGTCACATCCCGCTCGAAACCGTCCGAGTAGATTGCCAGAACCACCAGTTTCTGAGCGGAATCCGCTCCTACCAGCCAGATGTCCTCGGGTGTGAGCCGCAGCGACAAGAGCTGAGGCTCGTGAGAGGGTATGGGAGCTGGCCCGCCGGCCCACAGAAGACCGGCGTGCAGCAGCACCAGACTGCTGATCAGGAGCCTGATCATCGTTTGTACTCCCGTTTGCGCAGAGCGCCATCACCTCCGCCCCCAGAAGCCAAGATGGCGAGGGGCACTCTCCCTACCGCCAGCGACGATCCCGTCCTTCCAGCGAACACGGGTCGCGCGATCAATTCGACCAGCTGGGGCAGCTTGGTGGGCGGGGCATCAGCGGCCACCACGAACGCCAGGCTCACGGCTCGACGAACCGGACGGTAGCGGGTGTGATCGCCAATGTGTCCACTCTCCAGACCCATCGGTGTGTAATAGGCACCCTGCAAGAGTCCCTCGGTATAGGAGGCAGGAGTCGCCGAAAGCATGCTCACACCCTCTGGAAGATTCACAGCCGTGACGGCTACGTCTCCCTCAAAACCTTCTTCCAGATCACACACCACGGTAAACGTCTTGGCTTTCCCGGGGGCCAGATTCACGTGATCCGTGATCGGTGCCAGACGGCGTCCGGTCACACCCAGGAAAACCTCCAGTCGTCCCAGGTGGGGTAGCTTCGGTCGGATTAGCACCCGGTACGCCAGATCGGGTCCGCCGCGCCGGGAGGTCAGATCACGAATCCTTAGCCGGTAGAATCCTCCCTCCTGAAAAGTGAAAACCGTCTTGCGTTCCGTAGTCTTGTTGACATCGTCGCCGTCACCACCGTATTCCATGTGGATGTTGTCGAAAACGTCCTGACCATCGGGACCTGCCACCCGCAGCCAGGGGTTGAATTGCGGCGGCACCGACCGGGGAGTCTCCACCTCGAAGACAAGGCTCTGTCCCGGGTCTACCTGGAACCGGAAATCATCCACATCCCCAGGAGGATCGATGCTCCCTTCCAGAATCGTGTAGTTGGAGACTTCGGTGGGGCTGCCGTCGTTGGGCTCGAGTTCCGCAACTCTGGTGATGGACCGAGACCAATCGACGGAGGGTTCCGGCTCCTGTGCATCTTTGGAAACACGTTCCTGCTCGACCGCTGGATCCTTGGCAGCGGGTGGTACTCCCCGTCGGGCCAGCTCCTTGAGTCTGGTCGCCTCCAAGGACCGGGGAAAGCTCCCCGACTGGCTATAGGAGCCAGAGTCCCGCTCCACCCAATCGGCCGGGTCCGGGTGGGCATCGCGGCCCAGGAGCGTAGCAGCATCAGGGGCTTCCGGAGAAATCCTGAGCTGGTAGACGAAGTCGGGATTCCCCTCACCCAGAAAGGATCCCACCGAGACCAGATAAGTGCCGTCTTCTGCAAACCGGTGGGTCGGCATCGGGAACACCGCGAGTTGGCTGCCCCATCCCTGTTTCCGCAGGCGATGAACAGCCGTCATGGAGAGGGCCGGGCTTTGCCAGGGAAGCCTGAGCAGTCGCTCGGGGTCGAACCAGCTGCCGGTGCGAGTGTAGAGATTGAGCTCTGACTCGGCACTGTAGGATATGTAGATCGGGAAGGAAGAATGCAGCTGAAAATGGAATCGCTGCCCCTTGGAGGCCCGAAAAGCGTAGTAGTCCAGATCGCCGTTGGCTTCGACCTTGCCATTGATCACGATCGGCGTATCTACCTCCTGGTATTTCACCGAGCCGTTCTCTGTAGCCAGGGGCTCGCTCAACACCTGGAAGGTAAGCGCATTGGACATACCGAGGGGTGTGATCAGCCGAAATGCATGCAGACCGACCTTGGAATCGCTGCTAATCTGGATCTGGATCCGAGCCCGATAACCTGCGCTATCAGCCTGCCGCGCCAGAGGGTCCCGCTCCACGAGCCCCTCGGCCACCTCCTCGTGCACCTCTTCTACTTGCTCGATGTCGGCTTCCAGATCGCTGCACTCGAACCAGACGGCGTACCCTCCTGCCAGGTCGTTGCCTCTGACCTCTGCCTGTACGACCGAGCCCTGACGACCACCCAGGGGAAAAACCGAGAGTATCTTGGGTTCGGAGGGGCCTTTGTCTTCATCTTTGTCTGCGGCCCAGACCGGCGCAGGAAAGAGAAGAAACACTAGAATCCAGTACTTGAATGAACTCATGGCTCGACCCGGAATCGAGGCTAAAATGATAGCACAACCGGGCAGACGTCACCTGCCCTTTGGTGGAGAGGGACAGCCATTGCTGGGGAGAGTGATCTTGCCCCAACCAGCCCGGGTCGAGAAAGTACCTTCGAAGTACCTGCTCAGAACTTTCCAGAGGGAATCAGGCTAGTCCTGGGAACAGTCGCGGTAGATCTTCGATCTGGCTCCAGCCCTTACCCACTTCTACGGACTCGACCCTGATTTCATCGAAAAACTCGTCCAGGGCCGCTTCCCGTTCCTGGGCCAGGGGTGGGGAGCAGTAGTCCTCCTCCTCCCACACCGCATATCCGTCCTCCCGGAGTCGGGCCCCATGCAAAGAATAGGTCAAGGACCTACCGAAAGGGCGCATCGAAGCATAGAACCCACTCTGGAGATTCTCTAGGAGACGGGGCAAACTCTCCGTCTTTGGTTTTGCGGTCACCAGATAATACGCCATTTATCCACGCTCCTCCTTTCCGTCCTCCTCCTTCATCTGGCAAACACTCTATTGGTGTTTCTGTTGACCCTACAGCTGAAACCCCTACAGAAGCCAAGCGCTGAATAACATCAACCGGTCACGAGATCGGCCAGCCGGCGTAACTCGGAGTCAGGTGTGTCATCGGGGACAGAGCAGCCCGGGGCCAGTATGAACTTCCTGCCCGCCGCCTTCTGAGCCGATGCCCACTGCGACTTGAGCTGATCAACGGACAACGATCGGAAATTTCCTTCGTCCAGACCACCCATCAGGACCCCCTGGTATCCCTGGCGAGTGTCGCCGAAGGACTGACCGGTTCCGTGGACGGAGTACTGGATCACGGTGGCCGGCCAGTCGGAATAGAAGCGATCCAGGTAGACTCCCTCACCGTGAAGGTGCAGTGTGTTCAAGGGGGCATCGGCAACCTCCTCCAGCACCATCTTGTCGAAGGGCTCGCTGAACTTGGCATACTCTTCCCGCGAGAGGACTCCCTCACGGGCGTTTCCGATGGCCAGAAAGATACCTGAGGCTCCCGCCCGCACGGCTCGCCGAGCATGGTGAGCTTCTGACTTCGCTATGATCTCGAGTGCATCGAGCAGCGCCTGTGGGTCCTCCTCCTTCAGCCTCGCAACCTCCTCCTCGGAGGAGAGCTTACCGGCGACATTCCAGGGATTGAAGACGGTTTCGATAAAATGGTTCTGGCCAGCCAGACCCTCCCCGATATGCTCGAGCGCCTTGATCTGCTCGGGAAAGGGGTTCTCGGTGATCTCCAGTTGGAACCAGTCTCCCTGGGGTTTCGGATAGGGGTAATCGCTCATCACCTTGACCAGATCTGTGCCGAACTTCTTGTGAAACTCGAGGGTGGCCCGAGCGTGACGCTCCCCGGGTAGGTTCTGCAGGCCAAAGTGGTAGTAGAAGGTGAAGGGAGGGCGATCAACCTCGGCTCCCTCGAGAACCCGATCGACCCGGGCTCTCCCGGTCAGAAGGGGTTCCCTTCCGGTACATGAAATAGCGACGCCAAGACTAGCCAGAAAAAATTCTCTTCTGGAAAACATGCTCTTCCGTCCTCCTGGAGAAATCTGTTTTCAAACGCCGAGATTATAGGAATGAGAAGGTCAAGTGCAACGCCTTGGCGCAGGGGACTTCCAACTTCATCGCTGGGAAGACTTGCAGTTTCGAGCACACTGATTCAATCTGGGGAGAGTCTATTCTCGAAACACCGGATCTAGAGGAGAAACAAAGATGCCTACCAGAAGATGGTTCTTGACCACTTTGTCCACCGTCCCGTTTCTGGGTAACCTTCGTCCCCTGGCCGGAGCGCTCAACGACAGAGACTACTTCGCGGAGCTAGGGGTCCGTCCCATAATCAACGCGGCGGGAACATCAACTGCACTGACGGGTAACTTGATGCTGCCCGAGGCGATTCGAGCCTGGGAGTACGCTACCCGAAAATTCGTCAACCTGGACGAGCTTCATGACGCCATCGGGGAAAGGATCGCGTCCCTGGTGAGATCGGAGGCCGCTCTGGTCAGTGCCGGTGCCGCCTCCGCCCTGACACTGGGAACGGCCGCCTGTATGACCGGGAGCAACCAGGACTTCATTCGCCAGCTTCCGGACACCTGGGGGATGCCAGACGAGGTGATCATTCAGAAATCCCATCGCTTCAGCTACGACCATGCGGTGAGAAACTGCGGGGTTCGGATGATCGAGATCGAAACGGCGGAAGAGCTTGGGGAAACAGTCAGCTCACGGACCGCCATGATGCTGTTCTTGAACGTCGCAGAGCCCAAAGGCCAGATCAACGCTGCCCAGTTCGCAAAACTGGGAAAGAAGCATGCCATCCCCACTTTCATCGACTGCGCGGCCGACGTCCCACCCATAGATAATCTTTTCAAGTTCCTCAAGATGGGCTACGACCTGGTGACCTTCTCCGGAGGCAAAGCGATGCGAGGCCCCCAGAGTACGGGGCTTCTACTGGGTCGCAAGGATCTGATTGCCGGCGCCAGACTCAACGGCCTGCCCCACGCCAACACCATCGGCCGCGGGATGAAGGTGAACAAGGAAGAAATGCTGGCCATGATGGTTGCACTGGAGTCCTATCTGAAGCGCGATCATGAAGGTGATTGGCGAGAGTGGGAGAGGCGAGTCGAGCTGATTGCCGAGCGTGTGGAGAAGCTACCCGGCGTGCATGCTACCCGCTTTGTCCCCGAGATTGCCAACCGTTCCCCTCAACTGCACATCGGATGGGACCGTGACAAGGTCAAGGTTGATCGGGATCAGGTACTCAAGGGGCTTCGAGTAGGAAACCCACCGATCGAGGCGCGTCCCTGGGAAGAGAAGGCGCTGGAAGTCCTGGTGTGGACGCTGCAGCCCGGGGAAGCAGAAATTATAGGCGAACGAGTCGCGGAGCTGCTGAGCTGAAACTTCATTGGCGAACGTAGCTTTGGCCTCCAGGCCGAAGTCTTGTTTTTCCGAGCCTTTGGCTCGGAAGGCGGCCTGGAGCCCACCGCTACGCCAGACCCGAAGTTTCTTTCCCGAATGGAGCCAGTTACGCATCCCGCCAGTCGAAGACCACGTTCATCATGGTCTTGTCGCGGCGAAGGGCCATCTCGTAGGGTTCTGCTATCTGGGTATAGTGCAAACGGTGTGTGACCAGGCGCTTTGGCTCCAACAGCCCCTGCGCCATGAGTGAGAAAAGATGGGGACGGTGTCGCCTCTGACCGGTGTCGGGGCTCAAGGCAGGGTAAAGATCTGGATCCGTGTGGCAGACGGCGATCAAGCTGATTCCCTTGCTGTAGAAATACTCCATCGCCAGCGGGTTGAAATCGAGCTCCTCTTCACCTCGACCGGATAGGCTGACAATCGCGACGCGGCCATTCGGCCTAACGATCTGCACCGCGGTACGATAGGCCGGCCACGGGTTGGCGGTGAGAATCACCAAATCGATTCCTCGACCCTCAGTAAACCCGTCGAGTTTGCGTTCCAGCTCGGGATCATCGCTGCGAAAAAGGCCGTGGGCGCCCATTTTTTCGGCCATTCCGAGACGCAGGTCACTGTTGCCGATGGCGGCGATGCGACCGCCATAGAGTGGTCCAACCGCGACGGCACCCAGGCCCAGCGTTCCCAGACCTACGACCGCAACGTTCTCGCCTGGGCGAAAGGTTCCCTTGTGATAGCAGTGAGCACTCAGGGAATAGAGATTGCCAAAAACTGCATCTTCCGGATGGACGCCTTCGGGCACCTTCACCAGATCCGGAGTGACCTTGGCCACATACTCAGACTGGTGGTGCATCGAAGAAAGGACCGTGTCGCCGACCTGGAAAGCCGTCACTCCCGAGCCGACTCCCTCGACGGTGCCCAGGTTACTGTCCCCGACCCAGCGTGGATAATCAGGCGCCCCGGGCACCTGCTCCGCACCTTCGAAATTACCGCGATCTGTGCCAATCTTGAAGCCGGTGATCTGGGTGCGCACCCATACCTCATCCGGCTCCAGATTCGAAGAATCCAGCGGTTGCTCCTCCATCCGAAGGTCCGAGGGCCCGTACAGAATCGCAATCTTCATCTTCTTCTCTAGTATCCTGTCAACCTAGAAATTGTAGGTTCTGGACCCGGCGTATAAAAGTAGGAGACAGTCAGTCTATCCTTGAAGCACACGGATGCACCTAGTGCGCAACTGCACTGGTTCGGAGATCTTCTGATTTCAGGCGATGAGTCAGGACAAACAGGTTCCCTGGCTATATTTCTTCGATACTGCTCAGGGTAATGAGCTTCTGGTCGCCTTGTTGCTCTACGTTCCCCGTAGCCCTGACAGACTTGGAGCCTTGACACACATGAGATCCGTGGAAGTCACTGGCAACCGAGTTCTGCACCACCTTGTAGACGGTCTCAGTGGCGCCTTCGGTCACGACAATCACGGCCTCGCAACTAGAACTCTCTCCTCGCGAGCATTTGTTGCATACGTCCTGGCCCTCTATGGTCACCTCTTCTCCCGAGAAAACGAAGGGAACCGTAAGGAATGCAACGCACACGATCGCAAACACTGATTTTTTCATGCCATCCTCCTAAATATAAGAGACACGCTATTCGGAGAGTTTAGGACAAAGCCAGCTAGAATGACAACTTTCTTGTTGGGATTTGGGACCTTCGAACCCGAAACCCCTCCTACTTGGCAGCCCTCAACCCACTCGTCGTATGGTCGATGCTCCGGTGGTGAGCAGCGAGGACATCCAGCCCGAAGTCTCCCTCCCAGTCACGCCAGACCGAGTGACTGTGGTTCCCTTGATTCTGGGTGTTGTCGTATTCGATGAGGAATCCGGGGGTCTGGACACGATAGTACACACCCTTGCCAGGATCGGTACTTCCAGTCCAGGCAAAGAGGATCTTCTCTCGTGGTGCGGCATCGAAGCTCTTCATACGCTGCTCTCTGACAGCAGCGGATCCGTTGCCTGCATACTCGGCCACCAAGGATCGAAGCAGCCCAAAGCTGGTGGAACCGAGTTCCGAGGCTGGCAGTCCCCGGGGCTCATTCTCAAGCTTGGCTCGACGATCCACAAAGGTCAGGATATCGGGATAAGCGACCTCCTGCAAAACGGCTTGATCCAGCTGCTTCGCGTTGAGCGAAGCCACCAGTTTCCGGGCGATCTCATCTTCGCCCGCCAGTACCTGCATGCCCTTGCCAGGTCCTTCCTGGACGGTATCAGGATTGGCACCGAAAAAGGCCGGACTGGCCGATACCAGCTTTCCGTTCTTGACGGTGAAGTTCAGGGACAGATGATGGCCCTCGAAGCGCCAGCCCCAGGCACCTGCCGCCGACGGCTTACCGAACATGCTGAAGTAGTAGGCCTCCCGGTCCCGATGCCCGGAGGTATCGTTCTCGAGGATGCGGAGGAGCTCCTCCAGCTTCATGACGCCCTTGGCCTTGGCGAGACCCTGGGTACTGAGTCCCGATCGGAGCAGGCCTTCCGCCAGTTTGTCCTGTTCGTCGTTCAAATATTTATAGCTGACCCCCATGCGGGCATGGCCGTAGGCCGCTTCCACCATCGAATCGGGAAAGTAATGCCAGTGGAACCGGTGCTCGGAATCGAAGGGCGTCACGGCAACTGCCTTCTGCATGACGGAAAGCGAATCGAAGAAACGCGTGGCTGCCCCTACCACATCGGTGTCCTCCCCGGGAGGACGGGAGGCAAACATCAGCGAGGCGGCACCCAGGAACAAGATAAGTATTCTGATTTTCATATGGGTTACTCCAACGGCGACCGATTATAGCGACTTTGAACGCCCTCCGCCAGCGCCTCATTGGCATCATTGGGAACCTGGGAACGAACACTTCTGTCAGTCGTCTACCCCTTGCAACTTCCCTCACCTCCTGTCTAGAATCTGGGTGAGATCCAGAAGGTTTTCAGGAGTCTCGACCGGTGAATCAGACCCGTATGGACGGAGCAGCAAGCAGCATTCAAGTCCGGTCCGCCCTCGCCATCCTTACCTTTTCCCTGGTCTGCCTCCCAGCACAAGGCCGCCAGGACGACGGCGCCGAGTTTTTTGAGAAGAAAGTGCGGCCGCTACTATCCGAGCACTGCTATACCTGCCATTCGAGTACAAGCAAACCGATTATGGGAGGCCTCAACCTCGACCAGGAAACCTCCTTTCGCAAGGGTGGCACCAGGGGAGCCCCGATAGAGCCAGGCGATCCAGAATCGAGTCTGCTCATCAAGGCAGTCAAGCACCAGGATGAGAAGCTCAGAATGCCTCCAACAGGCAAGCTGTCGGATGCAGACATCGCAACCCTCTCCCAGTGGGTCCAGATGGGTGCGCCCTGGGGGGTTGCCGGTCCCAGTAAGCAGCCATCCGGCACAGGATTCTGGGCGTTCCAGCCTCCCCGTGAACCCTCTCCCCCGCAGGTAGAGAACACGCCCTGGGTCGCGTCGCCCATCGACCGCTTCATCTTGGCAGCGCTGGAAGCGAAGGGTTTACGACCCGCACCACCAGCCGACAAGAGAACCCTCCTCCGACGGGCCACATTTGATCTGACCGGCCTTCCACCGACACCCACAGAAATTCGAGATTTTCTGAGCGATGAAAGCGATGCCGCCTTTTCCAAAGTGATCGATCGCCTCTTGAGCTCGCCCCGCTACGGAGAACGCTGGGGGCGGCACTGGCTGGACGTTGCCCGCTATGCCGATTCGAACGGCCTGGACGAGAACATTCTCTACAGGAATGCCTTCCGCTACCGCGACTATGTCATCGAGGCCTTCAACAAGGACAAGCCCTACGATCAGTTTATCCAGGAGCAGCTTGGCGGAGACCTGATGTTGGATCCAGGCAACCTGGACATCACATTGGAACGCTGGAAGGCCACCGGATTCCTCTCAATAGGCGCGAAGATGCTGGCCGAAGATGATCCCGTCAAGATGGAGATGGACATCGTCGATGAGCAACTGGACACGGCCATGCGGGCCTTCACGGGCCTGACCATAGGCTGCGCCCGCTGCCATGACCACAAGTTCGATCCGATTTCCACAAACGAGTACTACGGTATGGCAGGGATCTTTAAGAGTTCGAAAACCATGGAGAACTTCAAGGTGGTGGCGAAATGGCACGAGTACGTGCTGGCGCCAAAGGAGGATCGGGAACGGCTCAAGCTCCATGAGGAAAAGATAAAGGCGAAGCAGAAGGAAATCTCGCTTCTTACCAGGGTGGAGAACCAGAAACTCATTGCTCGAGGCCGCGACAGAGTGGGCGCTTACCTGATGGCTGCTGGGGATCTCCTGGAGTTCAATAAGACAAGACTTCCCCCCCTGCTCCCCGAAGATGGCGCGACCCTGCCAAGCGGCTGGATCCTCCGTGCGGCGTCCGATTTCGATCGGGGCAACGTCAACCGAAAACTCGAGAAGGGAAAGAACAACGTCCCCGAGAAAGCAGACACGGAGGACCCTGGGCGGATTCCCTATTTCGCCGAATACGACTTCGAACTGACCTCGCCAGGAAACTACCAGGTTCAGCTGCTAGAGATCGAGGCCGGGAAGGGAACGGCTGACCTTCTGGTCAACCAAGTACTCATGAAGACGGGACTTGAGGCAATCGAGAACCGTCGCCCCTCCCCCGACTCCGCTGGCTGGTCCGTTGCCGGAGTCTTCCCCATGGTAGCCGGCAAGAACACCATTCGGCTCGAGCACCGACAGCTCTTTCCCTATTTCGAAAGACTGCTCATCGCCCCCAATCCGCTTCCGGGAAGCAGACTCGTTCCCAAAACTCGCGATCAGGTGGCGCGGCAGTACGATGTCAATCCCGTCTTTTTGAAACAGTGGGTGGAGCGTCTGCGCCGAAGTCAGGGAGCCGTTCATTCTGTGTTCTATCGCTGGCATTCCTACGGCACCGACTCTTCGCTTGACGATTGGACTTCTCCTGCTTCAAGCCTCTTCGCAGGCTTCCAACCCGCTAGTCGAGACGACCTGGCCAACCGCTACCAGACTCTGTTTCGCACGTCGGTGAAGGCTTGGCAGACCCTCTACGGGGAGATCGAGAAAACCGAGGAAAAGGGAGAGGAGGACGAGGCTCGATCTGTACAGAAAGAAGAAACCGAAAGGAAGCTAGATGACCCGGCACTGGAGGCACTGAGGCAGGTCCTGTATGAGGAGTGGGGACCGTTCCGTCCACCTGAGGATTTCAAACCCTACTATCCGGGAGAGGTACTGGAGACTCTGGCTCAACGTGAGCGCGAGTTGAAGACTCTGGAGGATACTAAACCCGAACTCCCCAGAGCAATGGGGGTCAAGGAAGGCATGGAAGTGGGAGATCTTCCACTGCATGTTCGGGGAAGTCACTGGAATCTAGGCGAGCCGGTACCGCGGGGTTTTCTCAGCTTCGGCCTGAAAGAAAAACAGCGGCTACCCAACAGCTCCCGGAGTGGTCGGCTTCAGCTGGCCCAATGGCTCACGCAAAAAGACCATCCGCTCACCAGTCGAGTAATGTCGAACCGAATCTGGCGCTGGCACTTCGGACGAGGCATCGTCGCCTCGACAGACAATTTCGGAAAGCTCGGAGATAGGCCCTCCCACCCCCAGCTACTCGACTGGCTCTCACTCCGTTTCGTCGAGAGTGGCTGGTCGGTAAAGCAGATGCACCGGCTCATCATGCTCACGAATACCTACCAGATGAGCAGCAAATACTCGTCGGTCGCCGCCGAGCAGGATCCCGAGAACCGGTTACTATGGCGAATCAACCGGCGGCGCTTGGAGGCAGAAGCCATCCGCGATGCCATCATGATGGTCTCCGGTGGTCTGGATTTTGAGATGGGAGGGTCGATCCTTGGGATCAAGAGGCAGGGCTACGTTGAGAGAGGAAAGATTGACTACGATCGCAATAGGCGAGCGGTGTACCTCCCGGTAATCCGAAGCTCCATGTATGACTTCTTCCGAGCCTTTGACTTCGCAGATCCCTCGGTGTTGAACGGAAACAGAGAATCAAGCGTGATGGCACCGCAGGCGCTGTTCATGATGAATGGCTCAGTGATGCTCCACCATTCGCGCCGCTGGGCCAACGAACTCCTGGAGCGACAGGATCTGGATGATGCTGGCCGTATTCGGAGGGCCTACGAACAGGCCTTCGCGCGCCTTCCGAATCTAAGTGAAACCGAACAGGCCCTGAGTTTCATCCAGCAGATCAAGGGGGCTCTTTCCGACCGGGAACAGGAACCCCGGAAACGCCGGCATCAGGCTTGGCAGAGCTTCTGTCAGTCCCTGATGGCGTCGAACGAATTCGTTTATGTCGGCTGAGCACTCTGCTTCATACTGCGAGCCACGTCGTTCACACCAAGGCCACGTCAAGTTTCAGGTAGAAGACGACTTGGTTTATAATGCTCCCGTTCACTTCAAGGGGGCCGAATATGAATAGTCACTGGGACTTCTTCCCCCATCGCCGGCTTTCACGCCGTGAACTACTGCGCAGGGGCAGCGCTGGCTTCGGCGGATTGGCTCTCGCGGCTCTGCTGGGCGAGGAGTCCGGGGCAGCCACCAATGACACCTCTCTAGGCCGCTCCCATCCATTAACCCAGAAGACACCCCACTTCCCTGCCCGGGCAAAGCGAGTCATTTTTCTGTTCATGCACGGAGGTCCATCTCAAGTCGACACCTTCGACTACAAGCCTCTCTTGCAGCGAGACCATGGGAAACCCCTTCCCTTCAATCGGCCCAAGGTTGTCTCGAGCGAGACTTTCAACCTTCTCAAGTCCCCCTGGGAGTTCCAGCAGTATGGGGAGAGCGGCGCCTGGGTCAGCGAGTTGTTTCCGAACGTCGCGGGCATCGTCGACGATCTTTGTTTCATCAAGTCGATGCATGCCTCCAATTCGCGCCACGGTGCGGCCCTGTTGGAACTGCATACCGGCAGCGACACCTTCGTCCGTCCCAGCATGGGTTCCTGGATCACCTATGGTCTGGGGAGCGAAAACCAGAACATGCCTGGCTTCATCACCATCTGCCCCAGCACGGGTCACGGCGGTGCTAACAACTACAGCTCGGCTTTCTTGCCAGCCCCGTATGCCGGAACCGCGGTGGGAGCCGTGGGAACTCCGGCGAGGGAGGCGAAGATCCCCTTTATTACCAATACCGAGACCCCTCGCGACATCCAGCGGATGGAACTTGACTTCATTCAGAAGCTGAACCGACAGCATCTGACGGCGACCGGACCGGAAGCCGATCTGGAAGGCCGCATCGCGTCCTTCGAGTTGGCGTTCCGAATGCAGACAGAGGCACCCGGACTGCAGGATATCTCGGGAGAGTCTGCGGCCACCCAGAAGCTCTATGGCTTGGATGACCGGATGACCGAGGATTTTGGGCGCCAGTGTCTGATGGCCCGGCGCCTGGCCGAAGCAGGGGTTCGCTTCGTGCAGGTCAGCCACAGCTACAAATGGGATCAGCATGCGCGGCTGCGGCGCGACCACCTTCAGAACGCTCGCGAAGTCGACAAACCCATCGCCGGCCTGATCCAGGATCTCAAGGGCCGGGGGCTGCTCGAAGACACCCTGGTCCTCTGGGGGGGAGAGTTCGGCCGTACCCCCGTCGCGCAGGGATCGGACGGACGGGATCACAATCCGGAGGGCTTCACCATCTGGTTCGCGGGTGCGGGCGTCCGCCCCGGTTTTCAGTATGGAGCGACCGACGATTACGGCTACTATTCAGTCGAGAACAAGGTGCACATGCACGACCTTCACGCCACCATCCTACACCTGCTCGGACTCGACCATACCCGCCTGACCTACCGCTACGCGGGGAGAGACTTCCGCCTCACCGATATCCATGGCAACGTCGTCAAGGATATCCTTACCTGATCTCTTCAAATTCCAAGATACAAGATACAAACAAATCCCAAACTCCAAGCATCAAGGCGTTGCAGCCATCCGAGAATGCTGGCGAAACAGCGGTGCTGAGTCCTGATATGGTTTGGAACTTGATGCTTGTAATTTGAGATTTGTTTGTATCTTGTATCTTGGAGCTTTCGGGCTACACGAAGGTTTTCACGATCTCTCGATGGAGACCTTGCAGCTCTCCGTGTGCCCGGTTGATCTCCGCGATCTTCTGGGTGAGCTTCGACATCAGCTGCTTTTTTTCAAGTCCGTTTCGCAGGATGATCTGAAGGTCTTCGTTGTTCCAGGGCTTTTCTATGTACTGATACAGCCCTACCTCGTTGATCGCCTTGATCGCGTTCTCCTTGTCGGCATATCCAGTGAGGATGATCCGAGGCACATCCGGCCTCAGTTCTCGGACCTTGCCCAGAAAGCTGATGCCGTCCATCTCAGGCATCAGGTAGTCTGAGATGACCAGATCAACCTCGTTATGTGCGAAGTGGTCCAGTGCTTCGACAGGAGAGGTGAAGGTCAGAACTTCGTAGGGAGTTTCCAGGTTCAAGAACGAGCGGATACTCATCAGTACCATCTCTTCATCGTCGACAATCATAACGACGCCTTTTTCTTCTGAGTCCGGCATGTCTCTCCTATCAAGGACGGTTCTTCACTCCCTCTGAGGGTTTCGCCCAGGAGTGAGCCCCCCTACTTAGTACACTGGAACGTAAATACGGCAACGTTTGTGGCGAGCGCGACGGGTCGAGTTAGCGACGCGCCGCCGAACGCCATGCCTTGCCATAGTGGAGAAGGCGCGACAAAGAAATCGGCGCGTCCCGTCGCCACCCGGAGGGCAGATGGGGGTTGCGGACGATCTCTGCGCTGGTCGTCGTCGAAGATGGCCAAGCATCGTCTTCCTCCTCCTCCTGCCTTGATCTCGCCTCGCAAGCCCCATCTGCAAACGTTGCCGTATTTACGTTCCAGTGTACTTAGGGTCGGCGACCCCGTTTTCACTACTCTCCAATTCCTCGCGCTGGATGGGTAATAACAGCTTGAAGGTGCTTCCCTTTCCAACATCACTTTCCACCTGGATCGAGCCCTGATGGTCCTGCACGATCCGATATACAATCGACAACCCCAGCCCCGTGCCCACGCCGGAACCTTTGGTAGTAAAGCCCGGATCGAAGATTCGATCGAGGTTCTCCAGGGGAATCCCTCGCCCCGAGTCCCTGAATTCAATCAGGACCTTGTCACCCTCTCGCCGAGTCTTGATGGTGATACTACCCTGCCCTTCGATGGCATGACTGGCATTGACCAGGAGGTTCATGAATACCTGGTTGAGCTGGTTTGGATAACATTTGACCCGAGGAATCTCTCCGTAGTCTTTCTCTACCTGGATCCGGTTCTTGAGCTCGTGCTGGACCAGGGTCAGGGTGTTTTCAATTCCCTCGTGAAGGTCCACTTCGTCCAATTCGGCCTCGTCCAATCGCGCAAACCGGCGCAGACTGCCCACGATGGTGACGATCCGTTCGCCAGCGGTCTGGCTGACCGTGGTCAGCTTACCGGCGCTGCTGAGGAGCTGTTTCAGCCTTTCGTTTCCGGTCAACCCGATGGACTCGGCCTCGTCCACAATCGTCTCGACCCGGCGCAGGGTTCGGGCGAAGATGTCAATGTTGCTGGTAAGTGCCCCCAGCGGCGTATTGATCTCGTGAGCAACCCCTGCAACCAGCTGACCCAAGGCCGCCATCTTCTCGGATTGCACTAGCTGAGACTGTTTCTGTCGCAGTTCCAGGGTGCGTGCCTCGACTTTGTCCTCCAGTTCCTCGTAGGACACCCGGAGCGCCGCCTGGGCCTGTCGTTCTTCCGTCACATCCCGGAAACTCCACACTCTGCCAACGGTCTGGTCCCCGAGGCGTTGGGGCTGAGAGTAGCGCTCGTAGATACGTCCATCCTTGAACTCCAGGACGTCCTGACTCTCCGCTTCCGGGTTGGCTCGCAGTTCAGTCACCCGGCTCAGAAAGAGTTCCGGGTTTCTCAGTTGGCTCAGAACAAAACCCATCTCTTCCCGAGTACACCGCAACTCCCCAATCGGCTTCTTCACTCGCCACATTTCCATGAACTTTCGATTGCAGTTGACGATCTTCCCTTCCTTGTCGACCACCAGAATGCCATCGGTCGTGGAGTCGAGAGTGGCACGCAGGAGTGAGAGAGAGCGCTCGAGCTCTTCTTCCGCCCGCTTGCGATGGGTAATGTCTCGGCCATATAGGTTGACGTAGTCGGCGCCCTTGATCGGCGCACACAGGATGGCAAAGGTCCGATCGATCAGCTGCAGCTCTGTTTCCTTGGGCTCCTGTGCCTGCCTGGCCTGGGCGATAGTCGCCCTCAACTCCTGTGCTACTGTTCTCCCCACTTGGAGATCCCACTGCTCAAGCAGCAGCTGACTGGAAGCGTTGGCATAGAGAATCGTGTCTTCCCCATCGACGCGAATCACCGGATTTGGATTCTCCGATGGAAATCTTGCCAGATCAGCAATTTCCCGGTTGTGCGCTTGAACCAGCTTCTCTGCCTCTTTTCTGGGGGTGATGTCTTCGACCACCTGGGCCTCACACCAGATATGGTCCCGACTCCTGAAGAAGCTGGAGGTGAATTGGTAGGTATGACCATTTGCCAGGGAACGCTCCTCGGCGTAGGCTCCTCCCTCGGTCAGAAAAACCTTTTCGTCGGCTCCCGACTCTAGGCGTGAATCATGCCAGGCAGCGTGGGCTGAGTCGTCCTCGTCACCGTGAAACATCTCCTTTAACTTCTGGTTTTCGAAGTCGACTTTGGGGGTACTGTCGACGTTTCGTTTGACACCGAGACCAACTGGCATCATGTCCAGAATGCGTTCGTAGTATCCCCGCAGAGACGCGTTCTCATCCTCCAGCCTTCGACGCTCAGTAACATCCCTGCAAAGTCTCTGGATCACCTTTCGGCTGCCGTAGGTGACCATGCTCGCACTGACATCGATGACCGCTAGCGACCCATCTTTCCTGCGAAAGTGAAAATCACGGAAGGATCCGTTTCCGGTAGCTGCGACCCTGCCAAAAAGACGCTTGGCCTCGGCCCTCTCCTCGGGTGGGTGCAGATCCCACACCTTCATCCCCAGAAGCTCACCCAGGGCGTAGCCGGTCATCTCCTCGGTCCTTCGATTAGCCTCCAGGATTTCCCCGTTCTCGGGACTGATAGCCAGGATGGCGTCACTGGCCTGATCGATCATCCTGCGGTATTTCTCCGCCGATTCCCGAAGCTGCCTCAACTCCTCATCCGGCACTTCTACCATGAGTAGATCTCACAGCCATTCTGGAAGACACATCAGATTCCGCTACCGGAACCTGGCTCAACCGTGATCCGGTCTATCAGGTCGCGGAGTCTCTTTACGAGGGCCTTGATAACCCCCTCCGTGACCAGCACCTGATCAGAGAGAAGATCGATGAAATCCTCTCGATCGATGCGGAGAAGCTGGGTATCCTCCAGGGTCGTCGCCGCGGCCACGTGAGGCTGATCATCGAAAAGAGCCCAGGTGCCGAAGACCTGTTTGGGTCCTGCAACAACCACTTCGTTGCCGTCCCGATGCACGCGGACGCGCCCTTCCAGGACCAGATACATCGCATCTGCCCGATCCTGCTCCTGGTAGATTGTCTCCCCTTTCGGAAACGCGACTTCTCTGGCAATCGCCGCCAGGTGCGACAACTGTTGGGTTGAGACCTCCGAGAAGACATCTGCACTCTGGAGGGAAATTACTTTCTCAATAATCGTCAACATCGCGCTGCACTGTTTAGAGAGATGCTCCCGCGCCCGGTTTGGTTACCGTGTTTCTGAGAAGGACCCTTCAAGTGTTCGCACAGAAACAACCATCACCTGCGCTGAATTACCAGGTTCGCCGTCTCTCGAACGATCAGGTCTGGATCAGTTCGGGCTTCTTCAATCAATCTCCCCAGCAGAGGCGAGCTCGTACCTATGCAGCTGAAGAGGGCGCAGGCCTTCAACCACGGGTCACGGCCACGGATCAGCTGTTCCAGGGCCTGGTCTCGACTTTCGATCTGGAGTCCAAAGAGCTCCTTCCCCCTAAGACTTTCCATCTCAACCGTCGCATGGTCAAGGATGGGAAGAACATACTTCTTTAGATCCTTCTGCAAGACGTTATCCAGAAACTCGATCGCATTGGCGCGTATCCCTTCCTGCTGGCTCACGATGGCTCCGTAAGCATTCAACATATCCCTGCACTGCTGTCCGGTTTAGATTGTAGAGATCGTCTATAAGTTACATGGGTATAGTAGGTTGCGACGAGGAAGGGGTGTGACGCATTTGAATTTTCGTGGCTTCTCCTTGGCCCCGTACCCAGACGGTCAGAGGCGTAGTCCAGTCTCTGGCCATGAACCCAAGACGAACGATTTTTGCCCAGCTGATGGAGGGGATTCACCGGGAACAGTTCCAGCGCTGTGTCGAGCGTTACGGAGGAGACCGCCGGGTGCGCCGCTTCTCGTGCCGGAACCAGTTTCTGGCCATGGCCTTCGCGCAGTTGACGTACCGGGAGAGCTTGCGGGACATCGAGGCCTGCCTGCGCTCCCGAAGCGAGCTGCTCTATTCGCTGGGATTTCGCGGGGAGGTGGCCCGCAGCACCCTGGCCGAAGCCAACGAAACACGGGACTGGCGTATCTACGCCGACTTGGCGCAGAAGCTCATTGTCAAAGCCAGACGCCTGTATGCCAACGAGCAACTCGGTCTGGAGCTGGGGGAGACAGTCTATGCCTTCGACTCGACCACCATCGACCTGTGCTTGAGCTTGTTTCCCTGGGCCCACTTTCGCAAGCGCAAGGGCGCCATCAAACTGCACACCCTGCTGGACTTGCGGGGTCCGATCCCCACCGTCATCGAGATCACCCAGGGAAAGTGCCACGACGTCAACCTGTTGGATTCCCTCGTCATCGAGCCCGGTGCCTTTTACGTCATGGACCGGGGTTATCTCGACTTTGCTCGTCTGCATGTCGTTCATCAAGCTTGCGCCTACTTTGTGATTCGGGCCAAGAAGAATCTCCGCTTTACTCGCTACACCTCTCGACCCCGGTCCGATCAGCCCGGAGTTCGCAGCGATCACACCGGGCGCTTGGCCTTGCCAAAATCTCGGCAAGACTATCCAGAGCACTTGCGAAGAGTTCGCTTCTTCGACGCTCCCACCAACAAATCTCTCGTCTTCCTGACGAACAATTTCACCCTTCCGGCCCTCAGCGTCGCCTCCCTCTACAAACTCCGCTGGCAGGTGGAGCTGTTCTTCAAGTGGATCAAGCAGCACCTGCGAATCAAGACCTTCTACGGCACCTCCGACAATGCCGTTCGCACCCAGATCTGGATTGCTGTCTGCGTTTACCTCCTCATCGCAATCCTGAAAAAGGAACTCAAGCTTCCCCAAAGTCTACACAGTATTCTGCAGGTTTTGAGCGTGACCGCATTCGAGAAAGTTCCCATTTATCAACTACTTATGAGACCTAGCTTGCAGGAAGCCCACAGTCCTAGCTCTAACCAGTTGACTCTATGGGACTTATAACCGGACACTAGTGATATCCCTGGGAGGATAGCGCAGCCCCAGGAGCCTGAAGATCAGTTCCAGATTCTCATCCTGCTTTTCGATGATTGCCTTCTGCAGCAATTGATCGGCCGCGCTCTTGCGGGCGACTTGTCTTTGTGCCTGGAGGATCTGGACCGTCGCGTAGTAGGACCTCGTCTCCTCGATCAGGGACGCATCCACCCTCTCCCGAGGAAAGCGCAACCGTGGATAGTTGGCATGCAACTTGTTCAGTGCCTTGACCAGATGGTGTTTCATCAAAGGATCTGCTCGCATCAGATTCGCGGTCAGGATATCCACCGCCTCCTGACTCGGAATCTGGGTAAAAACCTTGATCACGTTCGCACGAATAGTCAAATCGAGACTCTCGTCTCCAAGAAGGTCATCCAACGTCCCCAGGATCTCTTCCCCGAAAGCGGCGAGGGCCGCACGGGCATCGGCCCGGAACTCCGACTGCGACAGCTTATCGAGCAGCCACTCGACAAATGCCGAGTCTCGCATCCGACCCGCACTGTGGATCACCTGTCTCACAACAACGGCGGAAGAGTCGTCTTTAAGCTTGAGCAGATACTTCCTCAAATCAGGTCTGTTCAAACTCCCCAGGAGCTTCGCCACCTGCACTCGGGCTAGCTCCGCCTCCTCTCCGACAGTCGCCAGCAATTCCTGAATCGCCTCTTCGTCCACCTGCCCGCGGTCATTCTCACTTCCATAGGCCGCAATGTATCCAATTGCAGCGAGCCTTACCTCGAAACTGAGGCTCTTCGAATACTGTTGCAGTTTCTCCTCCGAATCCTCCGGCGACCGTTGGCAGAGGAGGTGCAAAGCCTCCACCCGCACCTCCTGATCCGGATCCTGCAAGAGCTCTTCAACCTCAGAAATGAGAGTGTCGTCTGACTGCTCCTGAAGCACCTGGAGCGACTTTCTTCGCACTTCGGCGTTGGGATGTTTCAGGAGTGGCCGCACCGACGAGACCAGTTCCACGTTCTTGACCGACATCAACATGTCCAAGGCGTAGGTAACCTGCCTCTCGTGCTCGCTGGCAAGCGCGGCCAGCAGTGGTTTCACTGCCGAAGCATCCGTGATCTCCATCCTCAGCTCATCCGGATCAATCTGCCGCCTCTCGAGAGCCTCTCGGAAAGCGTTCACGTACTCTCGGCCTACCGCGATCGCGAGTCCGATCCAGATGCCCGCCATACCGATGACCACCAGACTGAGGTGTCGAACCGAGAAATGAAGCTGCGTTGTTAGAATCCAGATCAAGCCGCCCGCCAATCCGCGGCACCATCGGTCGACCAGGATGTCGGTAACGACCTTGATGCGCTTTCTGATCTCCAGGGGGATGGGAAGAAACAGCAGCTCCCGTCCCGTCTTGTCGATGGAGT
The DNA here is from genome assembly GCA_965218775.1 of Acidobacteriota bacterium. Classification (GTDB taxonomy): domain Bacteria; phylum Acidobacteriota; class UBA6911; order RPQK01; family JAJDTT01; genus CAUZIZ01. The sequence goes on from CBDCLS010000005.1 coordinate 896,019, forward strand.
ACCTGAAGCTACCATCGATACCGCGCATCAGGACACCGACCCACAACACCGGAGCAGCAAACATCGCCAGGGATGCAGCGAAGAGGCCGATAGGGAGAAACAGGATGCTACCACCCACTCCCAGGATCCGGAGCACGCGATAGCTCAAGAGGGATTGGAAGAGGAGGGAGAACAGGCTAAGACGACCGTAGAACTTTCCCAGGAATGAAGTCAGTTCGGCCTTCTCGGGAAAATTCTCGACTGAAACTGTCTTGAACTGGAAGTCAACGAATGTGGTCACCAGCATGGTCAGGGAGAGCATGGCGACGATTCCGCCCAGCTGGCGGCTCTGGAGGAAGGTCTTGAGCAACGGAACGAATGTCTCGCGACTCTCCTCATCGACCAACTCCGGGTCTGGGGCTTCGCCTGTGGGAGGTCCTCCTTCCGCCGAGGCCAGATTCAGAATCACGATACAAATCGCTAGAAAACCGAGGCAGAAGAAGAGCAGGTTCTCTGTTGGGACCCCGAGATTCTCAACCAAAAAGCTAGCGAGTTCCCCTCCTGTGACGGCTCCCAGGATGCCCCCCAGGGTCAGTAGTCCAAAGAGCCGTTTGGCCTGTCGGGGATTCATGGAGGCATTGGCAAAGAGCCAGAACTGAGAGGTAGACAACACACCAAAGATGCTGACCCAGACGTAGAAAAGGTAGTACACCCAGGGCTGCTCCAGACTCAGCAACCACCACAACAGAAGCAGGCTCACGATCAAGATTGCGGTCGTCACATTAATGAGGTGGATGAGTCCCAGCCGACGGGCGGACCTGGAATAGATTACTGTCACCGGGACCGCGAAACAGGCTACTAGGACAAAAGCGAGGGTGAGCTGCTCGGTCCCGAGGGTTACGAGAAACAGACTGTCCCTGGCGGGCTTGAGGAAATAGTAGGTCAGAAGCAGCAGGTAGTAATAGAAGAACATCAGCGCGACCAAGGCTGCCTCGCCCTTGCGCACATCCACGATAGAACTCAAGAAACGCTTTATCTTCATCGAAGGCCCTGTTTCAGTTCAGTTCGGCTCCCAGCTGTGCCGGCTCATTCGAGAACAAGACCTTGGTCGTCTCGAACCACGAACATCGATAGCAGCGTGGCAAAGAACCGCAAGTTTTGAACCTGGACATTTTTCCTGAAATAATCAAGCTTTTTCTAAGCACACGATTCCATAAATACGGTGACGTTTGCAGATGGGGCTTGTGAGGCGAGATCAAGGCGAGAGGAGGAAGTCGATGCTTGGTCATCTTCGACGACGACCAACGCCGAGATCGTCCACAACCCCCATCTGCCCTTCGGGTGGCGACGGGACGAGCCGATTCCTTTGTCGCTCCTCCTCCACTATGAAAGACATGGCGTTCGTCGTCGCTTCGCGGACTCGACCCGTCACGCTCGCCACAAACGTCCTTGTATTTATGGAACCGTGTACTAAGTAGGCGGGAGACTGAAATGACTTTTGTGTCCGAGTTGGAACCTCAGGAACTCTGGAAGCACTTTGACCACATCTTGACTATCCCCCGCGGCTCGAAAAACGAAGAAGCCGCGGCCCAGTACGTCATATCTGTGGCCGAGCGAAACGGTCTCTCTTTCAAGCGGGATCCCACCGGCAACCTGGTCGTGGCCAAGCCCGCGCAGACGGGAAATGATTCCGCAGCTAGCACTATACTGCAATCGCACCTGGACATGGTGAACGAGAAAAACGCTGACGTAGAGCATGACTTCACCAAGGATCCGATTTGTCCTCGCCGAGAAGAAGACTATTTGTACGCTACGGGAACCACATTGGGTTCAGATAACGGCATCGGGGTAGCCTCCTCGCTTGCGGTAATGGAGAGCCGTGTCATTCAACATGGTCCGATGGAGTTCCTCTTCACCGTGGACGAGGAGACCGGGCTAACCGGCGCAGCCGGCCTCCAACCCGACTTCCTGAAGGGCCGCCGCCTGCTGAATCTGGACAGCGAGGAAGAAGGAGCCGTTTACATCGGATGTGCTGGAGGTGCCGGGACCAACCTGGAGCTCCCCCTGACCTACACCTCACCCGCACCCGGTTTGTCACCCGTAGAGGTAGAGTTAGCCGGTCTTCGCGGCGGGCACTCGGGCGCAGAAATCCATCTCCAGAGAGGCAACGCAATCAAGCTTCTGGCGCGGATGCTCAGCGCGGCTCGGAAGCGACGCACTTTCCAGCTGGCCGGCTTTCAGGGTGGCAATATGCACAATGCCATCCCCCGAGAAGCCTTTGCTCAGGTTTTTATCGGATCGCGGGGGAGAGAGCTCTTTGAGGAAACCCTCGCAGACCAGCTAGCAGCGACCCAGGAAGAGTTCCGATCCGCCGACCCCGATATGCGTCTTTCATTGAAGGATCTTGACCCAAACGGACAGGTTTTCGACGTAGAAACCTCGACGAAAGTACTCCACCTGCTCAACGCGCTGCCCCATGGTGTCATCTCCATGAGCTACGACATTCCGGACCTGGTGGAGACCAGCTCCAATCTGGCCACCGCCAGAGTCGAGGGTGATCGCCTGAGAGTTCACATCAGTAACCGAAGCTCAGTCGCCTCGGCCTTGGGTGCCATCCAATCCCGGGTAGCGGCTATCGGCGAGCTTGCCGGTGCGGAAGTTGTAGAACTGGAGGGATATCCTGGCTGGAAACCAAACCTGGATTCCCCGCTCCTGAAAACGGTGGAAAAAGTCCACACGCGCGTCCTGGGGAAAAAACCGGAGGCCAAGGCAATCCACGCCGGCCTGGAATGCGGAATCATCGGCGAGCACTACGCCGGAATGGACATGGTCTCCATCGGGCCTCTGATCGAGTTCCCCCACTCTCCCGACGAACGTGTCCAGATCAGCTCGGTGGGTTCCTTCTACGGGCTCTTGACGGCGATTCTTGAAGAAGTGAGTTGAGCAGTTAGCAGTATGTCAGTAAGCAGTGTGTCAGTGAAGGGAGTGAGCAGTGTATCAGTGACCGTGTGTTAGCGAACAGATGAGCGGTGAATCGGTGGAAGTAGTGAGCACCGAGAGGGCAGTAATGTCAGCGATCGGCTATGACCCGCCTAGCGAGAGTTCAAAGTAGAATTCATATGTAATTGCCCAGACCTGACCATACAAACAGTGTCAGAGTAGATCGCCCCTGATCGGCCGTTTTCGCCCAGAAGCCGACGTTCAAATTTTCTCCTGAAACGTCGAATGAACTACTGCAAACGGCCAGGAGCCGACGTTCTATTTCGGGCGCTTCGAAAAAAGCTGTCAGTTTCTTTTTTCGTCCAAGTGGATTTCTCCCCACAACGTCTAAGCAGATCCACCCTTGCAATGTCTTTCTGTATTCTGCATAGAACGGCGTCAGTACTGACCACCTTTTCACTCTATCGCTCAACGGTTGACGACATCCTCCGAACTTGAAGAAAAACCCTTTGAAATCGAGGGCCTGAGACCCGCGGAGACCTTGGGTCGATTTTCGTGGGGTTACGCTGGAACAAATACAAATGATTTTCCTCCAGCACGGACAGAAGTTGGGCGGCCCCTCGGTTGCCGAGCCTGGATCCGGTAGAATGTTCGCATGCTAGTTACCAGCGGAAAGATCGTCGACGGTAAGGTCGTCATTGAAGGCGCGCCCCTGCCCGAGGGCGAAGTCGTCACCGTGCTCGCTCGTGAACCTGGCGAGGATTTCGTTCTCACTCCTGAGCAGGAGAGGTTCCTTACTGAGTCCGCGGAGCAGGCCCGGCGGCGCGAGGTCATCTCGGGCGATGAGATGCTGAGGCGCATCGCTCCCCGTTGAGTCGGCTGCTCGCGCTGACGGTGACCGAGCGAACGGACGCTGTCTGTAGAATCGGGTTCCGACTATCACAATTCATAGTTAGTAGACTTGGAACCCTGCCCCACTCTTCACTGGTACACTGCTCACTGCTCACTGACATACTGCTCTAACCAACCGACTCACTACTCAGCAGGGCCCCTTCCTGACGCATCGCGTTGACCGCCTTTTCGAAGGCTTCGATGGTGAAGTCTATGTCAGCCTCGGTATGGGCCGCGGTTGGACGCCAGCTCCATCCTCCCTGGACATCGACACCCTCGTTGAGAAGTGCCTTCCGGAAATGACCCATCATTTTGACTTCGTTTGCCTCCTTCAACTGCTCGTGAGGTGTGACACAGATCCCGTCCTCGTCCAACTCTTCTTTCAAGCCGAACGCGACAAACAGGTTGGAGCAAACATTGTAGGCGAATCCTCCCTCGCCCCGGCTCAGAACATCGTTGATGCCTGACTTGAGGCGCTCGGTGAGGGCATCGACACGGTCGTTGATCGGTTCTTCGGCGATAATTCCGAGTGCAGTGGTGCCGGCACTGGCGGAAAGAGGGTTGGCGTTGAAGGTACCCGGATGGGCCACCCGCTGGGTCGTGTCCCATTCAGGATCCTGGCGGTGCTGGATCATGTCCAGGATGTCGGCTCTCCCGACGACCGCCCCCCCGGGTAGCCCTCCCGCCATGATCTTGGCATGGGTGCTCATGTCCGGCGTGACACCATAGTGCAGCTGAGCCCCACCCCGAGAGACTCGAAAACCGGTGATTACCTCGTCGAAGATGAGAATTACCCCATATTGCCGAGTGACTTCGCGCAGCTCCCGCAAGAAGCTCGGCCTAAGCGGAAACATGCTGCCGAGGGCGCCGGTGGGCTCCAGAATCACTGCGGCGATATCCGGATCCCTCTCTAGAATCCTCTCCACCTGTGCCATCTCTGTCTTGGCAACCACCACCGTTCCCGCCGCTCCAGCCGGAACGCCCGCGGCAGCCTGGGTCTCATCGACAACGGCATAATCATTCCAGCCGTGGAAGTGACGTTCGAACTTTAGAAGTTTGTCCCGGCCCGTGAAAGCCCGGGCCAGGCGAAAAGCCATGAGGGTCGCCTCGGTTCCCGATGAGACAAACCTGACCCTCTCGGCGCAAGGCACCAGCCCCATGATGGCTTCGGCCCAGCGAATTTCCAGCTCGGTACTTCCGCCCAGGTGGGTCCCGGCCTCCATCTGCTTCTTCACGGCGTCCACAATGGCGGGATGACTATGCCCTAAAATCACGGCGCCGTGTCCCACCACATAATCCACGTATCGGTTGCCATCGACATCCCACTTGTAGGCGCCCTTCGCTCGCGTCAGATAGACCGGAAAGGGGGTGATCCATCGAGAATCATGGGTGACGCCGTCTGGAAAAGACCGGTGGCCTGCTTCGGCCAATCCAGCTGATTCGGTGTGGGTCTGTGCGAAACGTTCATCTATCGTCGTCATGTCTGAGCTCCATGAATTGGTAGGGCCTATCCCTGGTTTCAAAAACGCAACCATCATAGGCCGCCGCCTGCTCCAGTTCAATCACGACCGAGGGTCGCTGTTAGGGCCTGTCGCGAGGTTATGGTAGAAGAGACATGGGGGGACAAGGATGAAGACAACCGCGACTGTGAGCCGAAAATCCTCAACCACCAACCGGATTCTTCCAATCGGATTTCTTCTGGGGCTTTCGCTGCTACTCGCCTGGACATCTCCGGCGCGCGTGCGGATCACCCTGGTCGATGCCAGCTCGGGAAAGCCGGTGCCAGGCGTGCTCCGAGCCAGGGCTGCGGGTCAGGCCAAAGCGCTCCCATTGGAAAGTCTACTCCGCAGGGGGCAAGGTCTCGAGGAGAACAAGGACCCTGCTGGCGCCCTCTACCCCATCCTGGATTGGTACACGCTGCCTTCGGACACCGAGATCACGCTGCCCCGGAAGAAGATCCTACTGGAAGCGTTCTCGGGACTGGAAAGCGAACTGGCCCGAGTGGATCTCGATCTCCGGGAGTCCGCACCCGAGACGGTCGCTGTCCCGATTCAATTCTTCAGCCAGGTGTCCCAGAATCGGTGGTTCGGAGGCAACACTCACCTCCACCTCAGGAACCTCGATGCCGAAGGGGCCCGGCGCTATCTCTCGGAGATCCCCTACGTCGACCGACTGGATATCCTCTTCATTTCCTACCTGGAACGGGGGATCTGGCCGTCAAAGCCTCGTAAGCAGGCCCGCGACGACGAAAGCTACATCACCAACCGATATCCTATCGGTGAGTTGGGCCGGTTCCGGTCAAGGGGGCCGATCCTTTCCAACGGCGAAGAACATCGCAACAATCTGCCCGAGCGGACCGGCTTTGGCCACGTGATGCTGCTGGGGATCCAGGAGCTGATCAAGCCGGTCAGCATCGGTCCTCAAATCGAAGGCGCCGGCAGTGACGGGACTCCTCTGCAGGAAGGGATCCTGGAGGCGAGGAGACAGGGAGGCACCAGCATCTGGTGCCACAACGAGTACGGCTGGGAGGATGTCCCCAACTTCGTTGCGGGGAATCTGGATGGGCTCAATCTGTTCGACGGCGGGGGGGAGCGATCCACCTACGGCACCTGGTACCAATATCTGAACGCCGGACTTCGGGTGCCAGCTTCCACTGGGACAGACTGGTTCATGTATGACATGGCTCGGGCCTACGTTCAGATCGGTGGTGCGCTCTCAACCAAAAGCTGGCTTGGAGCCCTGGCGGCAGGCCGATCCTTCATAACCAACGGGCCCCTGCTGGAGTTCGAAGTGGAGGGAAAGGGCGTCGGCTCCGTGGTGCCGTTAAGCAAACCGGGTCGAGTCCGGGTTGCCGGCGTGGCCAAAGGTCGGCAGCGCTTCGGGCGCCTGGAACTGGTACAGAACGGCAAAATCGTGGGCCAGGTTGAGGCCACTCGAGAAGAAGGACACTTCAGAGCCGATCTGGAGCTTGAAGTCCAGATAGACGAGCCCAGCTGGCTCGCGCTCAGGACAGAGGGGTCGGGAAACAGTTACTACGGATGGCCTCTTTTTTCCCATACTTCAGCAACCTATGTCTCCATCGAAGGTCGGATGCCCAGGAGCAGCGAGGCTCAGAACGCGTTGATCCAGGAGATGGAGAACGCGCTGGCCGATATCCAGCAAAAAGCCATATTCTTCTCCGCAGAAGAGCGGGAGCGGGTTCTGGGTGTGTATCAGCGGGGCATCGAGACACTGCGGAGATCGACTGGCGGATAGAACCGACTAGCTCCTCTGCCTTGCCTTTGCCCTCGCCCTTGTTTCCGCGTTTGTCCTAACGTCATCTACCAGTCCGTATCAAGATGTGCGAATTGCGCTAGGTGCTCTTGGTTTTGCTTTTTTTTGAAACTTGATCACCAGAAGACTCCAAAGGCAAAGGCAAAGGCAAAGGCAAAGGCAGAGGCAAAGGATGTGGAGTTGGGGCTACGCCTCCGGTCGATAGGAAGACTTTCCCGGGATCCTGGTCCGCAGGCTGAGCAGGAATTTTCCGCAGGTGATGTAGAGGGTTCGAAGGTCGGGGCCGCCGAAGGTGCAATTGGTAATGCTATCCTCGGGCGTCTGGACGAATGCCAGCAGCTTGCCCTCCGGAGAGATCACATGAATGCCGGGGTGAGTGTCCAGAGTCTCGCTGCTGCCGCGCCGCCGGTGTAGGCCGGCCGCCACCCAAAGATTGCCCTGGGCATCGATCGCCATCCCATCACCGCTCCGTCCCGGATAAAAATCGTACAGCGTGCGCTCCTGGGTAGCGGATCCGTCGGCACTTAGATCATAGGCCCGGATGCGGCGCGCCTGCCCTGCCTTTCCATCCGCGTCAATCAAGTAGAGAGTCTTGTCATCCGGAGAAATCACGATTCCGTTCGGCATATCGATGTTGGGCCAGTGCAGCCCTCGGGTTATCCGCCCCGGGGCATCGATGCGGTAGACCGAGTTTACGTTTCCCGCCCCTGGATCCTGATTGGCCAGCCTGGAAGTAAAATAGACCCGCCCCTGGGAGTCCAGATCCAGGTCGTTGGGAGCACCGAGTTCCCTGCCCTCATATTGATCTGCCAGCGTGGTGATCTCACCCGACCCCATATCTGTCCGTGTCACGCGCCCGCCGCCTTCGCAGGCGAGAAGGCGCCCTTGTCGATCGAATATCAGGCCGTTGGCGCGGTTGCTCTGCTCACGAAACACCGATAGCCGACGTTCCTCAGGATTCCACTCCAGGATGCGGCGTGCGGGTATGTTGGTGAAATAGACCGATCCGGAACGCGACACTGCCGGACCTTCCAGAAATGCAACTGCGGTTTCGGATCGCACCTCCACTTGCTCTACGTACCGTCCCGTCTGCAGCCCCGCGTAACGCGCCTGTCCCTTCAAAGAGGGGAGCGGGCCTGACGGAGACTGTCCAGTTGCCAATTGCCGCCTCAGAAAGTTCACGATGCGGGGGATGGCGGTTTCCGCAGGGTCTCCTGGATCGGCCGCATCACGACTGGGCTCATAGACGATGTCAATGAATCCCTGGTAGTGAACACCCCGGAGGATATCGAGGACCGCGGGATAGTCGATCCATGGCTCCGATCCGTCGGGGCCCGGTCGATAAAACTTGGCCCGCACGTAACTGGCCAACGACGCCGTCTGGCGAATGCTCTCCATGAAATCGGTACCCTTCAGGTCGTCGGGAACGCTGCCGCTGGCACCGCGAGAACCGGCAAACTGGCCGGTATCCAGAATGAGCGTGAAGTTGGGGTGATCTACTCCACGAATGAACCGGAGCACTTCCTCACCCGTGCGCACCAAGGCACCATGGTTATGATTCTGCAGCCCCACGGGCAAACCGACGCCGGCCGCCTCTTCGCAGACACGACGTATCCCGCGGATCGCCCGCTGGAAGGCCGCCTGGCGCTCACCTTCGGAGGGCGGCGACCCGGCGAAGACGCGAAGGATCGGTGCTCCCAGGAAGGTCGCTATCCGGATCGCTTTTCGTGCCTTTTCCAACTCCACACCGTGCTGGTCCTCGGGTGAACCAAAGTTGGTGGTGACCGAGAACATCGACACGGAGAGGCCGCCGTCCAGGTAGGCTCGGCGCAGCCTCTTCAGGTACTCGGACCCGGACTCGGGCAGGTTGAGGACATGGATACTCGCGCCCTCGACTCCCAACTCGCGGCAAACCGTCAGGAATCCGAAGGGATCCATCTCGCCTGTCCTCAGCGCCGGATAGTTCAAAGAATAATTGCTGATCTTCATGGCCAGATGAGCCCTCGCCCCTCCAATCGTCTGCCTTTTTCTACCATAAACAGCAAATGAAAACGACGTTTATTCTTGGACAGTTGGGACTTTGCTATTGACTTTTGACTCCTTTTCTTGAATATGGATAGAGACACTTTCTTGGCTTGAGAGGCTGGGAACGGAAACCAGATACGGGTGCCGTGACAGGGCCTCGTGTCTAAGATCAGGTCTCGATAACAGGAGGCGAGTGACGAACCTTGAAGGCAATTGATTATGCATCTCCCCAAACATTGGCCGAGGCCGTAGCGCTGCTGGCTGAGGGGAACGGTCAGGCTCGAGTACTGGCCGGCGGAACCGACGTGATTGTTCAGGTCCGCGAAGCAATGCTCGACCTGGACCTGCTGGTAGACGTCAAGAACATCCCCGAGGTTAACGAGCTTTCATACGATTCTGAGCAGGGCTTGGTTTTGGGGGCGGCGGTTCCCTGCTGCGAGGTCTGCGAAGATCCCGAGATCTCGGCAGCCTATCCAGGAATAATCGACGCTGCCTCCTTGATCGGGGGGACGGCGATTCAGAACCGGGCTTCGCTCGGGGGGAACCTGTGCAATGGCTCTCCCGCGGCCGACACCATCCCTCCACTGATCGTGCACCACGCGATTTGCCGGATCACGGGACCTGGAGGACAACGGGCGCTGCCGGTAGAGCAGTTCTGTACCGGTCCGGGACGGACTGTCCTGGAACCCGGCGAAATCCTGGTTTCGTTTCACATCCCTGCTCCATCGAGCACTTTTGGGGCTCACTACCTTCGCTTCATACCTCGAAACGAAATGGACATCGCAGTGGTAGGTACGGGATCGTCGGTAGTACTCGACGATGCTGGCACCACCTTTGTCTCGGGCAGAGTTGCCTTGGGTGCGGTGGCACCCACTCCGCTACTGGTCGAAGAAGCCAGTCAGCTGCTGGCCGGTAGCCCAGTCACCGACGAGACAATCGAGCAGGTGGCCGACGCTGCCCGGCGAGCCGCCCGGCCCATTTCGGACATTCGAGGCACGGTTGAACAGCGAAAACATCTATCCGCCGTCCTCACTCGCCGGACCCTTCAAAAAGCAATCGCGAGAGCCAAAGGAGACAGTGCTTAATGAGCACCGCAGCCACAAGGAAGAAGATCCACGTCAACACTCGGATCAACGCCGAAAACGTCGAATTTCTGTGCGAGCCGCGGCAGAGTCTGCTGGAGGCCTTGCGCGATGTCCTGTTCCTCACGGGAACCAAGGAAGGCTGCAACAACGGCAACTGTGGTGCCTGCAGCGTCATCATGAACGGACGTCTCGTCAACGCCTGCGTAGTGATGGCAGGGGAAGCCGAGGGGGCCGAGATTACCACCATCGAGGGCATTGCCCAGAACGGCCACCTGCACCCGCTGCAGACCAAGTTTCTGGAGCACGCGGCCCTTCAGTGCGGCGTCTGTACGCCGGGCTTTATCGTAGCAGCAAAGGCTCTGCTGGATCGCGATCCGAATCCATCCGAAGATGAAATCCGACTCTGGCTGGCCGGTAATCTGTGCCGATGCACGGGGTACGACAAGATCATCCGGGCCGTCCAGGAAGCAGCAAGCGTGACAAACGGCGACTAGCAAAGGGAGTTCAAACCATGGCAACTATTCCCAAACCCAAAGCAGAGACCCAGTACAAGGTCATCGGCACCCGCCCCATCCGCCACGACGGCGTGGACAAGGTGACCGGTCGCGCGCAGTACGGTGCCGACATCCATCTCACCGGAACGCTGCACGGAAGCGTTCTTCGCAGCCCTCACGCCCATGCTCGCATTCGATCCATCGACGCCAGCGAGGCCGAGAAACTGGACGGCGTCTATTCTGTGGTCACCGCGGCGGAACTGCCAGACCCCGGCGACAAGATCGCCAACCTGGGAGAGGCATCAGCTCCCCTTCGCCACCTCAGCGGGAACGTTCTGGCTCGCGACAAAGCCCTCTATCAGGGCCACGCCGTCGCTGCTGTCGCCGCAAGCAACCCTCATGTTGCCGAGGAAGCCGCCAAGCTGATCAAGGTGGACTACGAGGTTCTCCCCCCTGCCGTCAACGTGCTGGATGCCATGAAGGACGATGCTCCGCTCCTGGACGAGACCCTGCGCACTCAATCCTTCGGCAAGGCGGGCGACAAACCCAGCAATATTGCCGAACACATTCACTTCAGCCTGGGAGACCTGGAAAAAGGCTTCGCCGAGGCCGACGTCATTGTGGAACGAGTCTTCGACACGGCCACGGTTCACCAGGGATACATCGAGCCCCATACATCCACGGCCATGTGGAATGCAGACGGCAACTTGACCGTGTGGACAACCACTCAGGGTTCCTTTGCCTGCCGCGCCCAGCTGTCGGAGATTCTGGGAATTCCGATATCCCGAGTCAAGGTCGTGCCCACCGAGATCGGAGGAGGTTTCGGCGGCAAGATCAACGTCTATCTGGAACCGGTCGCTGCCTTGCTATCCCGCAACACCGGTCATCCCGTGAAGTTCGTCATGACCCGGGAAGAAGTGTTCAACGGCACCGGACCTACTCCGGGCACGCACATGCGCGTCAAGATGGGAGCCAAGCGGGACGGGACCCTCACCGCTGCTTCTGCCTGGCTGGCCTTCGAGGCTGGAGGCTTCCCCGGCTCCCCGGTAGGAGCCGGTTGCATGTGCGTCTTTGCCCCCTACAACATCCCAAACGGTCAGATCGATGGCTTTGATGTCCTTTGCAACAAGCCCAAGAGTTCCGCCTATCGCGCTCCAGGCGCGACCCAGGCGGAGTATGCCAGCGAGACGGTCGTGGATGAGATCTGTGAAAAGATCGGGATGGATCCACTGGAGTTCCGGCTGAAAAATGCGTCCAAGGAAGGCGACCGTCGCGTCGACGGTCCAGTGTGGCCCCGGGTTGGAAACGTAGAAACTCTCGAGACAGTCAAGAACCATCCCCATTATTCGGCACCACTGGAGGGTCCGAATCGCGGCCGCGGGATTGCTTCAGGATTCTGGTTCAACGTGGGGCTGAAGTCCTCGGTCAACGCCAGTGTCAACCCGGATGGGACCGTCGCTCTGGTGGAGGGATCCACCGATATCGGAGGCACCCGTACCTCAGTGGCGATGCAGTTGGCCGAGGTCCTGGGCATTGCAGCCGAAGATGTACACCCGACCGTGGTGGATACAGACTTGATTGGCTACACCGATGTCACCGGTGGCAGCCGGGTCACTTTCTCCACCGGCTACGCTGCCTACGAGGCGGCGCAAGACATCAACCGGCAGATGGCCGAAAGAGCCGCTCTCATCTGGGAGGTTCCAGCCGACAGCGTCGAGGTTCGCGGCGGAGGCTTTCACAGCAACGGCAACTCGATGAGCTTCAAGGAGTTGGCGGCCAAGCTGGATGAAACCGGTGGCACTATCGTAGGCAAGGCCACGGTAGATCCCAAGGGGGTAGGGGGTGCCTTCGCAACCCAAGTCGCCGACGTCGAAGTAGATCCCGACACGGGTAAGGTCCAGATCCTGCGTTGGACCGTCTTCCAGGATGCGGGAACGGCCATCCATCCCAGCTACGTCGAGGGTCAGATGCAGGGTGGAGCCGTCCAGGGAATCGGCTGGGCCCTGAACGAAGAGTACATGTATAACGAAAAAGGCGAGTTGAAGAACGCCAGCTTGCTCGACTACCGTCTTCCCACTAGTCTCGATCTGCCCATGATCGATACCGTGATCGTAGAGGTCCCCAATCCCGGCCATCCTTTCGGGGTGCGTGGGGTCGGCGAAGTGCCAATCGTTGCGCCACCGGCTGCGATTGCCAACGCTATTTACCAGGCGGTGGGAGTCCGTATGACCCGACTTCCGATGAATCCGGCGGCAGTACTGAGTGCCGTACTGAGCAAGGAGAACGCAGCCGTACCTGGCATCCCGATCGAACAGTAGCGTTAGGAAGAAACGACGCAATTCGGGAAGGCTAGACAAGAACGCAGACTGACGACCAAGCCCTTCTCTGCAGATCTTTTTGTTAATTGCTCTCATGCCCACAGTGTGGATTCCTCCACCAATGCGCGAGTTGACCGCCGGGCAGGACCAGATTTCTGCCCAGGGTCGGACCGTACGCGAGCTGATCGACTGGTTGGAGCTGAACCACCCCGGCATTCAAGCCCGCCTCTGCGAGAAAGACCAACTCAGACGAGGCATCGCCGTCTCAATTGATGGGGTCATCTCCCCCGAAGGCATTCGCACCAAGGTCGAAGAGACGAGTGAAGTTCATTTTCTTCCTGCCATAAGCGGGGGAAGGGTGCCCTAGCTCAAGAAAATGTGGGCCAGGTTCTTCCCGATTCTGAACACCGCCATGCTAGGCCTGTTCGTGGCTGCCATTGCCCTGCAGTACAACGATCCCGACCCCTATCTCTGGATGCCGATATACGGCCTGGGAACACTTTGGTCGGCGATGTTTTTGTTGAACAAGGAGCTGCCGCGACTGGCGGTCGGGATCTTTGCCGGACTCTGTCTGCTCGGCGCAACCTACCTGGTAATAACGGTTGCGCGTCAAGAAGAGCCCGCCGCCGTAGAACAATTCTCCGAGCTAGGCGGTCTGCTGATCACCTCAGTTTGGAGCATGGTCGTTCTGACGATGAGTCGCGAGAGAGACTGATCGCTCTAAACAGACGCAAGGACCAGGGGAAACAAGTATGGAATTTCCGGTGCTCATCATTGTCGTTTACGGAGTGCTTGTCGGACTAGGCGGAATCTTGGAGTAGCGTAACTTCTTTTCTGTAAATTCTGGTCAGGCCTGGGTCGGAAAGACAGAGGTCTGGGACAGGATTCTCCAAAAACAGAAACGTCTATCTGGCAAGGAGAATCAAATGAACCCAGACCTGGAAAAGAGAGTACCACGGGAGATCCTGGCGGAGTTGATCGAGGAAGGAACAGAAGCCTTTCGAGGAATCCTGGAGAAGCTGTTCAACGTGGCCATGCAGTTGGAAAGAAGCGAGTTTCTGGGAGCGGAAGCGTACGAGAGAACAGCCAGTCGGCGAGGCTATCGAAACGGATTCAAAGGCAAGCGGATTCAGACTCGAGTGGGAGAGCTGCACTTGGAGATTCCACAGGTGCGTGGGTTGAGGTTTTATCCCAAGTCGCTGGAGAGGGGTTGCCGTTCGGAGAAGGCCCTGAAGCTGGCCATTGCCGAGATGTATGTGATGGGAGTCTCGACGAGGAAAGTCACCGAGATCACGGAGCAGCTGTGTGGGTTGGAGATCTCGGCCACCCAGGTCTCGAGAGTGGCCGGGATGCTGGACGAAGAGCTGGAAGAGTTTCGAAGCCGGGAGCTGGGAGAGTATCCGATCGTGTATCTGGATGCCCACTACGAGAAGGTTCGAAGAGGCGGCAGGGTGCAGGACGTGGCCATCCTGAAAGCCATAGGAGTCAATCGTTTCGGAACGCGGGAGGTGTTGGGTCTGAGCACCAGGATCAGTGAAGCGGAGGTGCATTGGCGAGGGTTTCTGGGAGATCTGCACAAGCGTGGACTGAGAGGGGTCGAGCTGTTTGTCAGTGACGATCACGAAGGACTGAAGGCGGCCAGGCGGGCAGTTTATCCGTCGGTGCCCTGGAACCGTTGTCAGTTTCACCTGAGTAAAAACGCCCAACAATATGCTCGCCGCAAAGAGGACAAGCCCCGCATCGCCCAGGCCATGCGGGACATTTTCGATGCCCCGTCTCGAGAAGATGCCGAGGAGCTCAAGGGTAAAGTCGTCAAGAAGTTCGAAAAGATTGCACCGGAGTTCGTGAGCTGGCTGGAAGAGAACGTGGATGAAGGGCTGACAGTGTTTGATTTTCCGAGGAGCTGGTGGCGAAGGATCCGAACCATCAACGGACTGGAGAGACTGCACCGGGAGATCCGGAGACGAACCCGGGTGGTGGGAATCTTTCCCCACGAAGCGTCGGCGCTGCGGCTCATCTCGGCTGTGCTTGCAGAGATACACGAGGAGTGGTTAACCGGCCGGCAATACCTGAACCTGGCCGGCTGGAAAACACAAGTGGAGCAATTCTTCCCTACAGGCCCTAAAGAAAATTACAGAAAAACGGTTGCTTAACCAATCTTGGGATACCTAAAAGCTCAAAGCATTCCTTCTTTGGTTTTCGGTCTGGCTTCAGGCATCGCTCTGCTGGTTTGCGGATGGCTGGTTTCCACCCAAAACGCAGCCGGAAGCAAGGGAGCCATCGGCATCGGACTGCTGCTGGCGGTCTTTTTCGGTATCCGCTACACCCGAACCCGCAAGCTCATGCCCGCCGGACTCATGACCGTGCTGAGTCTCGTGGAGGTGATTCTGTTGCTCATGCATACCCTAACCTGAAACTTGATTGGCGAACGTAGCTTTGGCCTCCAGGCCGAAGTCTTATTCTTCGGAGCCTTTAGCTCGGACGGCGACCTGGAGGTACCTCTCAAGCTTGACCTCCACCCGCCAATCCTCCCGGATCCTGGGACCAGACAGCGGGGCGTCATGCTGAAACTCCGTCGCTGACCATCACCGGATCCGCTGTGGATCCTCTTTCTGGCATGGATGCGGTAACCTGTAATGGAACTGCGGCCAAGATGACCAGCCTGATCTTCAGCTGCGAGCTGCCCTTGAAGCGGGGAACCACGGAGATCCAAATCCAGGCTACCGATAGGGCTGGGAACGTGGCAGCTTCCGCAATCACCGTCCACAGGCTGTCGGAATAGGGGTGTCCGGCTAAAGAGGGCTCAGGGCAATCAACCACGATTCCCAAACCACGCCTATTGTTCCTTACCTCTGTCCAGCGCGGTTACGGTAGAGGGAGGGATCCACCACGTCACTCATTGCGTCGACCTGCAGCTTACCCCCTAAGAACGCGTTGACTCGCGCCACAGCGCTCTGGGTGTCGCCGATAACACTGCTGTATGCCACCTCCAATACCTCAAAGTTGGGACGATTCTGCAGCCACCTGCGAGTCAGTCTCAGATTCTTTTCGAAGACAGACACAACCTGATCGTCGGGGCTTTTACCTGGATCTTCCCCTCTTCTTCTCAACATCTTGTTCTGGGACGCCACCACTTCTCGAAGATCACGATCCATGAAGATGACCTTGTAGTAGTGGGAATCAGGTAGTTCCTTGAGCAGTTCGGAAATGACTTTGAGTGCCTTCCCCTGTGCCGAGGCCAGCCACGATTTGTCCGGCTGTTCATGCAGCTGCTTCGTCTTCTCTAGCTCATGATAGCCCTCGGGATTGTCCACATCCGGCGCCCGGACCTGATCCTCCAGCAGTGCGACACCACCGGCAGCTAGCATGCTCATCATCACAGAGGTCCCCGATCGCGGCAGGCCTGAAACCACAATAATGGGCTCGCCTAGTTTTCGCCTCAGGTAGATTCTCTGGAAGCGTCGGAACAATCCTTCCTCCTGGTCAGTCCTATCCCCTGCCACACTAGAGCATTCAGGAAACTCCTCACTTCAGACTCATCACCTACGCCGAAGGAGTAAGAGTCCGTGTCCCCAAGCTCAGATCTCGACTCCAAGCGGACCCCGGAAGACAAAGGCGGAGGCCAGCGACAGCAGAAAAAACAAGACCAGCCAGTGGACATCCCAGCCCATCACCGTGAGGGGAAGCTGCGGGTAACTTATGCCTACGGCCTCGACCTGCGAACCGGGAGGGATCGGGGCCTCGCCGGGAAACTGTATCAGGTAGAGTAGGGAGCGAGTCCGGAAAGGAGAAACGGCGCCCCACCTCTCTCCCGCGTAGAGTTCCTTTTCGACCGTGTCTTCCCCCACCTGAATCCTTAGCTGGTGCCGTCCAGCCCGCTCTGCCCGCACCCGCCAGGACACCTCATTGTTCGCTGGAATCCGTACTGGAGGCGTTTCGACTGTGACTCCATCAGATGCCACCAACCTCACCTTCTGCTCTAGATCCCATCCCGGAACTAGCCTGGTCTTGACAATTGCCGAGGAGCCCAACGGAAGCGGTGCCCGTTCGAAATGAAGATTCAAGTGGATCACGATCACCAGCAGCGGCGGGATCACAACCAGCATTGGAAGCAGCGAGTGCTTGAGGTAGGTGAGTGTTTCTCGGAAGATCCTTCCCTGCAGTCCCAGCACGACTCTGACGTTGTGTTGAAAGAGTCTCACCCCCAGAAGGTTGCCTTGGATGCTCTTCTTGACCTGTCGGATCCTGCCCTGCTTGGAAACCCTGCCGAAGACCCAGAGCATGGCCAATCCTGTCAGGAGGGACACCAATAACAGGGGCCAGATCGGATCGACCCCTTCAAAGGGCCAGAGCAACAGGCCGAACACAAAGACCAGACAGCGGTTGAGGAAGTCGATGATGAGTAGTGAGATTTCTGCCATGAGTGGCCGTTTTGAACGGCGACAGGGCTGAACTACGAAATGTAGCCTAGCCCTTTGAGCCTATTCTTGATTTCCTCTTCCGAGGCGGCGTCCTCCAGTTTGGCCAGCTCCTTCTCCAGAGCATGGGTCACAAACTCCTCCGCGGACGAGTATCCGGCCAGCTCGGAGTATTTCTTGACCTTTTCGAATAAGGCCCGATCCAACTTGATTTTGGGTCCAAACATCTTCTACTCCACGGGTCCGAGGCAATCTTGCCCCACCATTTCAGGCAGTTTTTCGACCCCGTATTCATCCAGGACGGCCACCGTCAAGTCTACCAGAGACGGTTCCTCCAGTATGATCTCTCGATTGCTGATCAATACCCCTGGCACCAGTCGTGAATCGATGCTGTGATCCCCGCTCCAGGGATCGGTATTATCCAGAAACAGATCGGGAGGAAAATCACCCAGAGGACTTTCCCAGGAGCTGCGATAGCCGCGGCTGTAACCAATGATCAAATCCGGACCCTGATCCAGGAAAGGACCCTTGAAATCTCGCCGGCTGCGAACCACTCGGCTGATGGGATGGAGTCCGGTGGCGGCATCGATCATGCCCAGAAGATCGTTCTCCAGTCGTTCCAGGAGATCGGTATAGTCCGCCCCCTCGGCCACCACTCCCTGCCCTTCCCGACCCTCTAGATTGACGTAGACTCCGTTGAGGCCGAGAGCGTAGGCAGTGGTCCCTGTCCAGTCCACATTCTGAAAGAAGGGTTGCGGCCCCCGCGGCTTGGTCCTGATGAACTTCACATATCCACGTTCATACAGCCAGGAATTGAGATTGACCTGACGGTAGAAGGGTGCGAAACCATGGTCGGAAAGAATGATCAGCGTCGTGTCCTGATCGAGTTTCTCCACAACCTGCGCTACCACCTCATCCATCTGTTGATACATGGTGGGGATCCCGTCTCCCAGATCTGCGTCGGCCTGATAGCCCGGGTGTTTGGGATCCATGTACCGCCAAAGCATGTGGGAAATCTGATCCACTCCAGAGAAATAGTAGAACAGAAGACCTTCGTCGAAGCCTTGCAGCAGGTGCTCCAATGCCCTCTTCTGCTCCGCAAAAACGGTCTGGCTTTGAACCCAGAACTCCTTCGCATCAAAGACGCCTGAGGAGAGTGCCTTGGTATCTTCGGCCAGCTCCTGGGTGTAAAAGTAGCCCAATTCGCTGGCCAGTTCGGCAGACCACCTCTCCGGCTGAGATATCGGCATGACAGGCTCACTCGGATTGATCTGGAGTGGTGTCACATAGAGCTGAAATTGAGGATGGACTCGCTGCAGATAGAAGCGCGCCGTCGTACTGATGCTGGCAAGGTAGGGGACGGCTTCAAACTCCAGCCGAATCCACTCACTCCACTCCCCCTCCTTCAGAATGAACTCCTGGTCCAGAACCACAAACTTGCCCACCGGCTCCAATGGGTCCAGGAAGACCTGGAAGGTCAGATCGAGCTCCGGGTTCCGGTGTCCGCCGTTGGGCTCCTCCACCCTCCGGTATGGGTTCCCGGGACCCCGCAGTTTCACCTCCACCCGGTTGTCATGTACCTCCACTTTAGAGATTCTTCCACCGCCTACATCCCGGGTACCCTCGACGGGACTGCTGGTGAAATAAGAGAAGGTACCAGGCGTTCCCAGGAGGTCAGGGGTCCCCATGCCAGAAAGGGCCCGTCCCTCACCCTGTGGCGGAAAATTAACCGGCATCCGAAAAACGGTGGTTGGAATCCCCTTTTCCTGCAGCAGCTGCCAAAAAGGTTTCCCCTCCCGGAGCAGCTCGACTCGTCCCCCCGACAACGGAATGACCCAGGAACCGATTGTAAGATTCCGGTCCGAGGGTATCGCCTTGGACATTGAGAACTCCGGCAGAAGCGTCTTGGGATTGCGGTGTACGAAGTCGAAGATTGCATGACCTCCGGCGTCCATTCCAGTGATGAACGCCGACCACGCGACTGGGCTGAGCGGCGGCATGACCGTCCGCAGAGGCTTGAAGTGGCCTTCCCGGACCAGCTTTTTGAAGCTAGGGAGCCGGCCCTGCTCAATGAAGCGGCGCAGCAATACAGGGTCAAGACCGTCGATTCCCAGGACCAAAACCTTGCGAGCGGGAGCTCTTTGCAGTGGGCTGCAGGCGGACAGCAGAAGAGCAAGAATCAGAAGACCGCTGAGAGATCGGTGGATCGCCTGCAACATTGGTCTCAGATCTTGATCCCCAGGGCCTTGCCGTCACAATAGGCGGGGACGCCAATCCCAAACAGGTCCAGAACGGTGGGGCCAATGTCCATGATGCTGGCCTCCGAGTGCGTTATCTTCCGGTTGCAAAAAAGCACTCCGGGAACGTCGTCAGGATTCATGCAGTGGTCGCCGCTCCAATTCCTGGTATTGTCCTCGAAGACCGAGGTGGTGACGGCTCCGGTGGCACTACTCCAGGAACTCCGGTAGCCAGGACAGAAGCCTGTGATCAGGTCCGGACCTTCCGCTCGGTAAGGTCCCCGATAGGTTTCCGCAGTGTCATGGACCTTTCGAACCACCTGAGATTCCTGGCTGCCGTCGCGTAGTCGCTCCAGACCCTCGATGATCCCTTCTTTGACCTCTCTCGCCTCATCACCGGGCGCCACGATCCCCTGGGACTCGCGGCCGGCCAGATTCAAATAAATCCCTCCCAGGCCAACGGCATAGGCTTGGGTCTTGCTCCAGTCCACTCCCTGGAACCACTCGGCCCCGGTAGGGCCGTCATGAACCGTCAGATAGCCGTTCTGGTGAAGCCAGGAATTGAGGTTCACGCCCCGCTGAAACGACTTGAAACCGTGATCGGACAGTACCACGACCAGGGTATCATCAGAAACCGAAGTCAAGACTCGCCCGACCAACTCGTCCATTCTCTGATAGAGCTTTTTGATCTCGTCTCGATGCTTGAGCGTGTCTCTGCCTACGTTGGCCGGGTGATCCTCTACCAGATAGCGCCAGAACATGTGCTGCAACCGGTCCGTGATATCAAAGACACAAACAACGGCGCCTCGATCTGTCTTCTTGATGGCGTCGAAGAACATCCGCTCGCGCTCCTCGTGGATCAGATAGGCCTGTTTCAGGAAGGCCTCTTCATCGAGCACACCCTCGTTGAGGGCCCAGGTGTCCTCGGCCAGGCCCAGGGTCGAAAACCTCCCCTGGGTCTTCGACAGATAGATCGAGTAGGTTCGGGGATGAGAAATCGGCATGGCAGGACACTCAGGGTCCAGGTTGACAGGCGAAGCGTAGAGCTTGAGGTGAGGCACACTTTCTCTGAGATAGAAACGGCACATCCCGCTGATCTTCATTCCCAGTCCGGCCTTGAACTTCAATGGAATCCAGGGAGTGAACTCACCGAGGAGAACCGGGTACTCCTTCCCCTGAATCGCTAGAATCGCCTCTCCCGTTTCGCGATCGAGATTCAGCTCGAAGGCAATCCTCATTTCCATCGGGTCCTTCCGCAGCGGGTTTTCGGGACCTGGCACATAGGAGCAGACCTGTCCCGCCTGGACTTTGACCGGAATCTGTATCCCTCCGGTGAGGCTGCCGTTCTCGCTCGGATCGCTGGTGTAGAAGCTGAAAGTTCCTAAAGTACCCTTCAGATCGGGCACCGACATGGCCGAGAGCAGTAGGCCATTGAACTTCTCTGGGGGAAAGCTGGTGGGAACCCGAAGCACCGTGCTGAAAACACCGTGATCGCCTAGAATTTTCCAGAAAGAGCGACTTCGACGCTCAAACTGAATCCGCGGCTTGCCTACGGGAATTCGGTACTTGCCGATATTGAGGCTTCTTGCAGGAGGCGAAATCTCCGCAGAACAGAGCTTGGGTAGATAAGACCTACGGTCTGGCACCAGAAAATCGAAGACTTTGTGATATCCAGGGTTGCACCCCGTCTGAAAGGAAGACCAGGCGACCGGCGACTCCGCCGGAAGACTCGTCGCCAAACGGCGGTACGCTCCCTCACCCGCCAGGCGCTCGAAGTTTGGCAGTAGGCCCTCCGCCATGAAGCGATCAGTAAGCTCAGGGTCCTGTCCATCCAGCCCCAGAATGACGACCTTCCGAACCCTGCTCTTGCGGAGAGCCCTTCTTCCTCGAAGCGACTGGATCACCCAACGGAAGGGCCAGGTCAGCAGTGTCAGCAACGCTAGCGCAAGCGAGGCCAGGATGACAAAGAAGGAGGAGACGAAAGCGATCCCGGCTCCGGGCCCGATGTAGGCTTGAGCCGGAATGGGAGTGAGTAAAAGCAGGGCGAAAGCAAGGGTTAGCCGTCCCGACCAGCGGAGCAGGATCTGCAACTTCACACGTCCCTTCCTATTAGCGTTCATCTAGGCGGAGCAGCCACCTGGCCGCGTTGCGCATGAGTCGCTGCATCATGGGGTGACCGAGTGCATCTGGAGTGTGCCCGGGCGCCAGATAACAGAACCGTCCCTTTCCCATTTCACGCCACCAGCCCGCCGCAGCAGCCAGGTTGTCGCGCGCAATCGATCGCAGCAGAAGGTGCTCGTGATCCAGGTGGTATTTCACCGTGTGCTGCTCGTCGAAGATTGCGAAATCCTCTACTCCCGCCGTCACCGGATGACTCTTGTCTTCAACTCGAATAGTGAAAACGTAGGGCTTGGGGTGGCCTCCGTAGTCTCCTCCAAAGAGTTTGTAGTAGAGACCGTTCGGGGGATACAGTCCTTGGGAGTTGTGCAGGGCGAGAAAACCACCGCCGTTGTGGACAAATTCCCAAATGGCCTGCTGCTGCTCGTCAGTCATCCACTTGATGTGCGGTTTGTCATAGCCCTGGGGCCAGTTCATGCCGTCTCGCAGGATGATGAGCAGACCGTGTTTCTGGAGCGATTCGCTGTTTAGAGCCTCAACGTTTTCGATAAAAGTTACCGGGATATTTTCTTGAACCAACGCCTTGATCAAGTTGTCCCGGATGTAGACCGGACTATGGTAGCGATCGCCGATCAAGGCCAGTGCGCGCGGTCGCTCAGCTGTCTGGTAGACCTCAGAGGTGTTCTGCGCCCGAAGTGCCAGAGTCAGGAAAAGAAGAGGAATCGTCCATCGTATTTTCATGCCTTTACTCCAAACATCAGATTGAAATTTCAGCTTAGGGCCTGCGCAAGAATAACTTGGTAGAATTGGCGCTCAGATTTGCACCAGATTTGGCCGCGAACGATTGAGCGAAACCGCAGGCGTAGCCGGGTCTACTTTGAGGATTTCGCGATTGAGGAGCGGCCGAAGATGGTGTGAAAATGAGATGCCAAAATGCCAAGTTATTTTTGCGCAGACCCTTAGTGTTGCCGCCAGGAAGCGCTGGCCCCATTCGAGAAAGAAACTTCATTTAGCAGAGATCTCGCTGTTGTCCGACTCTCTCCCAGATCAGAGCGGCAAAGATCCCCATCAGCCGAACCCACATCTTCATTCAGCACTCCACTCCTGGAGATGGATTTGAACGACTCCTTGATTGTTGTCGATCGATAAAACGGAAAGCAAGCTCCCCGGTCAGGAACCGTACTGAGCAGTACGGAATCGTCAAAAAAAAGGGGCGAATCCTAGCTTTTCTTGGTCTCCCCTGTTGAGATAGCCTAACGGCAAGAGTAGTCCCGACATGAAACATCCGATGTTCTCACCGCTGACAACCCTTTTGACTTTCTGTATCAGCCTTGGCTTGAGCGCGTCCTGGGGCGCCCAGACAGGATCGGAGACCAGTGTCCCGCTGGAGTCCTACCTCGAGGGCACGGCTCCTCCTTCTGAACTCGTCTCTGGCTTCACCCTGGCGTTCGAAGGGGAGTTGGACCACGCGGTTCGGTTCCAACTGGGAACGTCACCCGCACTCCTGGTTCAATCCGACCTCACGTTCCCCAACGGGGAATCGAGCCACCAGGAACGTTTTCTCGAGGCTTCGGATGGATCCAGGCAGCTGAGTTTCAGCCTGGGTGGCCTGCTGGGACACGGCCCCTATCGACATCGTCCTCGCCAGTTCTATCCCGGGGAGTACACTTTGAGGATCTCAGGCCGGGACCCCCGGACACGGAAGACCGTTTTCAAGACCTTTTTTCGCCTGCCGCCCCAGGAATGGATCTGGGCTGACCTGGACCGTCTTCTCTACATCGATGACACCCAGGCAAATCTGGACCTGAAACTCCTCCCGGGGGCGCCGGTGGAGGAGATTCGAGCAGTCGTGGATCTGGTGGAGCCTACGACCGGTCTGAGCGTCTTCGATCCCGAAGAGGTCTCATTGACCCGCCGCAATACCCAAGTGACTTTCCCCCTGGAAGATCTGCTTCCGGGCGTGTACCGGGCTCGGGTCCGATTTCGGCGGTCGGGGGAGCTCTCGCCTGACGGGATGGTGAGGACTCTCCAGCTTTTTCGCAATGGTCCTCCACCCCAGGTGCAGGATTCAGCCAGGATCGGCGATGGTCCCCAGCTCCTGGTGGATGACTATCTGGTAGCCGAGTCCCGCGGTCTTCGCCAGGTCTTTCATCCAGCTCGAAAACTGACCTCCGAACCGATTCTCTCTCCTGACCGGCCTTACGAGGGTCACGCCATACTCTTGGAGAACTCGGCCCGCTACAACCCGGAGAGGGAGCGCTACGAGCTGTTCTACGGAAATGTCAACTACGATGAGAACCGCTATCGCATGCTGGCGGTCTCCAAGGATCTCCTCACCTGGGAAAAACCGGAACTGGGCAAGGTGGAGTTCAACGGTTCACGGGCCAACAACATCCATGCCCGGGTGGACGTGACCAAGCCGGCTGATCTCTTTCCCGTTTTCACCGGGGTCTGGGACTACGCCCGTCGGGGAAACCCAGATCTGCGTCGGGCCCGATGGTGGCTCTTCACCCACCAACAGACCAGCGATCGCTGGGCCCTCCGACGGGGCTATTACCTGGTGGTTTGGGACCAGGACGGAAAGAGCTACGTCACCACTCCGACACCCCTGTTGGGCCTGGGGCAGGGAGGGACCGAGACCATGACCGTGTCCGGAGACACGTCGGCAGCCCTGGGCTACGACGACCGCACCGGCGAATTCGTGGCCTACACTTCCCCGGGTCCGCCCAACCGGGGGCGAGGAATGATTCGGTACGATAACTCGACCAAGGCCCGGACCCTGGCCCGACATGCCACCCGGGACGGTATCAACTGGGATGTCCGCTACATCTGGGTTCCTGAGGTCTCCGATCCCAATCTCCACAACTACGGCTTCCGGGTTCGAAGGCTCGGGGACTTGTATCTGGGATTCTTTCCCCGCTACAACGTCCGGACCCAACACATGGATCTGCGGCTCTGGGTGAGCCGTGACGGGATCCACTGGGAGCAGCCCGGGGGGGAGCAGGCCTGGCTGGGCAATGGCCCACCCGGATCCTTCGACTGGGGCATCGTCTACATGCCGGCTGGCTGGCACCAACAGGGTGATCGGACCCGCATTTTCTACCAAGGAACCAACTATCTCCACTTCTACGCCTGGATCCGGGAGAAGCTCTCGGGACTCTACGGCGGCATGGGCGGAAAGCAGGCGGAGGGTCTTCTGGCTGGAGAGGCGTTCATGGAACGGGACTATTTGGCACCCCCCTCGACAGGGGGCACCTTCTGGTCCCTGATGCCTTCGGGCTGGAGCTGGCGGGGCGGGGTCACCGGCACTGCGCAGGAGGCCCGCACTCGATTCTGGGCGGAGCTTACAGCCAACACCGGAGAGACACCCGAGACCTTCATCTCCAGGGGTGCTGATTTCAAAATATTTCCAGGTCTGGCCGAGTTCCGTACCAACGGCTTCGTTTCCCGGCGAGCCGACCGAGATGTAGGGGTCCTGACGACCCATCCGCTTCTCTTCCAGGGCCGGTTTCTCACGGTCAATGCCCAGGTGTCCCAAGGAGAGCTGGGGGTGGAGGTGTTGGATCCGGACGGCTCTCCCCTGAAGGGATACACTCGGGACGACTGCATGCTTGCAAGCTTCGATGGCGCCTTTCAGCCGGTTCGTTGGAAGAATCGTAAGGACCTGGCGGAACTGGCTGGCAGTCCAGTGCGCTTGCGCTTTTACGTTAGGCAGGGTGAACTCTACGGCTTCCAGATCCACCACACGGAAACTGTCGAGGGGGAATTGATCGAGCCCTTTCCTCCCTCTGATTTTTCGTCGTTCTAAGCCTGACTGTTTCCGGCGCCTCCCACCCTTGCCTTTGCCCGCGCCCGTGCCCGTCGATCCCCTTGCCTTTATCCGGCCGGAAACGCATGTTGACTGGGATGGTAAACAGGCTCGATGTAAACTTGGAGATGAAAGCAGAGCAAAGGCAAGGGCAAGGGCAAGAAAACGATTGGAGGAGGAACGCTAGCCCGCATTTCTCATCGCCGGTCTACTACGTCGTCGCAATCATCCGCCCTGGCTGTGTTTCGCTCGGTCGGCCTCCTCGACGTACTGTACAAGTACGACTGCGGAGGCCTCGGTCGCAAGCCTTGCCAGGACGGCCCTTGCGACGCCTCGCTACGACAGGCGATGAGAAATGCGGGCTAGGTCGTCATTGCGTCGGCTACGACTAGGTCGGGGAAAAACAACTCAACAACTTCTATCAGACAGGAGACATGTAAGACATGAAGACCGAATCGAATCCAACTCCGGAAAAAATCATGGCCCTAGGACTCGGATTCTGGGGCTCGAAGGTGCTCTTGAGTGCCGTCGAACTCAAACTGTTTTCCGCACTAGCCCAGGCCCCACTGACCGCTGGGGAACTCGGGGAACGGCTCGGGCTACAAAGTCGTGGCAGCCTCGATTTCTTCGACACACTGGTAGCCCTGGGCATGTTGGAGCGCGAGGACGGGCGTTATCGAAATACACCTGAAACCGACCTTTTCCTGGACAAAGCCAAACCGACCTACATCGGAGGCATGCTGGAGATGGCCAACGAGCGCCTCTACCCGTTCTGGGGTTCCCTCACCCAGGGTCTGCAAAGCGGACTACCGCAGAATGAGATCAAGACGGGTCAGGGTGGCCTCTTTGAGAGTATCTACGGAGATCCCGATCGACTCCGCCTGTTCCTGGGAGCGATGACAGGACTCAGTATGGGGGCAGCTCTCGCCATCACAGAGAAATTTCCCTGGCATCAATATCAGACCTTCGTGGATGTCGGAGGTGCCCAAGGGGGCACGCCGGTGGCCGTAGCAAAGGCTCATGCGCACTTGAAGGGTTTGAATTTTGATCTGCCCGTGGTAGGTCCCGTTTTTGAGGAGTACGTGGCTTCCCATGGGCTGGCGGACCGCCTCCAGTTCCAGGCTGGAGATTTCTTCAACGAGTCGTTTCCAGCGGCTGACGTGATCATCATGGGGCATATCCTGCATGACTGGTCTCTGGAAGATAAGAAAATGCTGATCGGCAAAGCGTACGAGGCCTTGCCCCAGGGTGGAGCCTACATCGTCTTCGAAGGTCTGATCGACGATGAGCGCCGAAGCAATGTCTTTGGTCTCTTGATGAGTCTCAACATGTTGATCGAGACTCCGGCCGGGTTTGATTTCACGGGAGCGGACTGCCGCAGTTGGCTCCATGAAGCCGGTTTCCGGGAAACCAGGGTCGAGCACCTGGCGGGTCCTGATTCCATGGTTGTTGGGATCAAGTAGCAGCACCCTGAGAAGATAGAGAAATTGAGAGAAATTATGAGATTCAACAGAAGAAATTTCGTCAAGACAGCCGCCTTCGCTGGGATTCTCGAGGGAGCGGGTTTCGGCTACAATGCCCCTGCCCGACCCGAGCGAAAGAGAATGCGGGTCACGGCCTTTCCTCGGGCGATTGGAAGAGATCCGTCCCAATTGTCGGAGGCAGCCCTACGCCATGTTCGCCAGATGGGTGTGCAGGACATTCGAATCGTCTCTGCCTGGGTGCCCGGATACAGCCGGGACGGCGAAATGGATCTGGACGAGCTGCTGCGGGTCAAGCGCTCTGCCGAAAGCATCGGCCTGAAGATCGGCGCCGTGTATCTGCGTAAAGTGGACACCGCCAACCTCCTTCTAGGCAGGCCCGGCTGGAAGCTGGAGGTGGAGAAGATCTCCAGGACCATCGAGTGCCTGGGAAAAGCGGAAATACCGGTTCTGGAACACAGTCTTCTTCTTTCCAGGGTCATCCGGGACGTCTTCGAGCTACCCCTGCCCGGCCATCAGCGCGTCCCCGAGGGAAGAGGTGGGGCGCGGGTGGCCAGGTTCGACGGAAAAGGGACTGAGGAAAGCGGCTCGCCTGCCGGTTCGGTCTCTGCCGATCAGATGTGGGAGCGAATCACTCGCTTTCAGGAGCACTGCATCCCGGTGGCCTCAGAAGCCCGCGTCCACGTGGCCTGCCATCCCGATGATCCACCCTCTGCCCGCTACTGGGGTGTCACCCAGGTGCTCAACACCAAGGAGGGGCTGGACCGACTCATCCAAATCGTCCCCAGCGAGTACAACGGTCTGCTGTTGTGTCTGGGAACCATGCAGGAGTCGGGGGCGGACGTGCTGGACCTGATCCGCTATTTCGGAGGCAAGCGGAAGATCTTCGACATCGATTTTCGAGCTGTTCGGGGAACCGTCCCCAACTATGACGAAGTTTTTCTGGATGAAGGGGATCTCGACATGTGGAAGGTGGTCCAGGTCCTGAAGGAAGTGGACTACCAGTGGACCCTGGAGCCGGACCATGTCCCGGGCTTCACGGCCGATCTAAAGGGCGGCCTCATCTCCTACGCCTGGGCGATAGCATATATCAAGGCCCTGATCGCCGCCGCGTATGGGGAGAAGGCTTGAGAGCCTGATCTGAAACTTCAACAATCGGTCGCAGGTCTCAGATTCAACGGGCCTTCCTAACGAAAGAAAAGAACATCACCTTTTTGACACATTCTCCAGACCCTGTCAGTACGAGACAAGTTGGCTTCAGCGCCTGGAGTCGTACAGGTCATGCATCTGACGGACCGCATCCCCCCAGCTGAAGCGGCGGCCCTGGTGGCGACATGCCTGCCTCAATTCCGCTCTTCGAGAGGGGTTTTCATAGACTCGACCGAAGGCCTCCACGAGGCTATGGGTCTCTTCGGGATCGAAGTATTCCGCTGCTCCCCCAGCCACCTCGGGGATGGACGAACTGCGACTTGCTAGGACCGTTGACTCACACCGAATCGCCTCCAGCACGGGAAGCCCGAACCCCTCATACAAAGAGGGGAAGATGAACAGGTCACAGGCGCTGTAGAAGTGGGGAAGCAAGCGATCGGAAACGTATCCAGGAAAGCTGATGAACGGCCCCGTCTTCTCCCTGTCGATCTGCTGTCGTAGCACCCGGACCTCTTCGATGTCCCAGAGGAATGTCTCACCGGCTAGTACCAGCTTGCCTGGGTATCCGAGATCGAGGATGCTTCGAAAGGCGGTCAAAAGACGGGGCAGGTTCTTACGTGAGTCGCTCCCGCCGACGTAGAACAGGAACGGATGATCAATTGAGAATTCGTGCTTGAGGATGCTCTTGGATTCGCCTTGGTCTTTGGGTCCGAAGCTGGGATCGCAACAGGGATAGATGACCTTGACGGTTTCCTCGGCGCGATCGAGCCTCTCACAGATGTCCTTTTGTGAATGTTTCGAGTCGGTGATGACCAAGTCTGATTGCTTCATACGTCCCCAGGCCCAACGGAGCGCTCTGACGTAATCCCAGGGCAGCCAGCGCTTGGTGTCCTCCCAGAAGATGAACGGGATCAGATCGTGCACGTGAGCCCACACCTCACATTCCTTCACTTTCGGAATAGACGTAATTTCGGTGGCGTGGAACAGATCCAGTCGATCTCGGGCAACCGCACGAGACAGGAAGAGCCGATCCAGCATCCAATTCAAACGGCTCGCTCGTGTGAGCTCGGGTAGGCCCACCTGACTCCCCTCTCGATCGCCGGAAAAGACGGGTGGACGGCCCCGAGCATGGTACAACACGAACTCATGCTCGGAGGGACTCCTGAGCAGTTCCTCAGCCAGCCAGAACGTATATTTTCCGATGCCACGACGGCGTGAATTCTTGCGTGAAGTGGGCCGAA
Organism: Acidobacteriota bacterium; assembly: GCA_965218775.1. Lineage (GTDB taxonomy): Bacteria > Acidobacteriota > UBA6911 > RPQK01 > JAJDTT01 > CAUZIZ01. The sequence goes on from CBDCLS010000005.1 coordinate 925,476, forward strand.
GATCGAATCCGACTCTCATAAGGGGCAGCTGAATTCAACAGCAACGTTCAGACGTTCAGACGTTCAGACAGATTGTTCAAGTCTCAGCCAGTCCGGTCACGAGCTGCGAGCTCGACCATTCGAAAAAGAGACTCTGGCTCAGTCAGTGGGAGATCGTGCCGCTGGCCGGCTCTCTCCTCGGAACTTGGCCTCATACCGCTAACGAGTCACGTCGTTCGCGGCTCTGTTGGCTGCGGCTGTTTCCGATACTGCTCACTGATCATTGCTGCTCATGTCTGCCCCCTCTGAGAGTGGGAGTCAAGTCCCCTACTCCCTATTCCAGTGTTGGGAATTCGCTGGTTGGAAATATGTCTACGGTCGCAGAACGCTGTTGGGCAAGCATTCCGCCATCAACCACAAGGCGCTGGCCCGTGATATAGCGAGCGTCGTCAGAGGCAAGAAAGACGGCGGCACCGGTCATGTCATCCGGCTCGCCGATCCGGCCCAGCGGAATATTCACACCCCGCAGTTTTCGCTCCTCCAGATTGTAGCCATGGGTATCAATCGAGCCCGGCACGAGTGCATTCACGCGAACCCCATACGGCCCCAGATCAAGAGACATCGCCCGGGTCATCGCTTCGATACCCCCTTTTGTCGCGTCGTAGGCAACGAAGGCGCGATGTGCCCTGGTAGCACCCCCAGACGACAAATTGATGATAGATCCCTTGCCGTTGTGAGCCATAATCTGTGCCGCCCGCAACCCGCATAGGAAGCTTCCGGTTAGATTGACCGCGATGAAGCCGTCCCACCACTGCTTGTCCGCCTCGAGAAAATGTCTATTTGGAACAACTAGAGCGGCGTTGTTTACCAGGACATCCACAGTGCCAAACCGCTCGAGGACCTGATCGAACAGGGCATTCACCTGTTCCTCATCCGAAACATCTGTCGTGACCGCAATAGCGCGGCCTCCAGTGGCGATTATCGATTCTGATGCCGAACCGGCTCCCTCTGCATTGATATCAGCGACGACAACCACGGCACCCTCAGCGCCAAACCGCTTGGCAATCGCAAGACCGATTCCCTTTGCCGCGCCGGTGACGATTACAACTTTGTCTCTAACACTCTTTGATTCCATAAACCCACTCCAACAGAGCCGCTAAAGACTTGAATGGTCGGCGCTATGAGCGCCAGTTCCGAGGAGAGAGTCGGACAACAGACCTAAGCTGAAACTTCATTTGCAGAAGTAGCTTTGGCCTCCAGGCCGAAGTCCTATTCTTCTGAGCCTTTGGCTCGGACGGCGGCCTGGAGGCCACCGCTACGCCGGACCCCAAAGTTTCTTTCTCGGATGGGGCCACCGTCGGCCGTAGCGGCACTACCCCTGGAACTCGTTCGTATCTTGTACCTTGGACTTCAACTTAGAATCTCTTTGACCACACGCGCCGGGAACTCATCGGTGAGTCGTTCGTTGCGACCATTGCGCTTGTACACCAGATTTCGGGCATTCAGCCCCAACTGATTCAGGACGGTGGCGTGGAGATCGTGGACACTTACCCGATTCTCTACACCCTTGTACCCCAGTTCGTCGGTCGTGCCGTATACGGTTCCCCCCTTGATTCCACCTCCGGCAAGCCAAACCGTAAAGGCATGCATGTTGTGATCTCGGCCCACGCGCTTGGCATCTTTGGGTATTTCAGAGTGGGGCAGGCGACCAAACTCGCCCCCCCAGAGCACCAGGGTGCTATCCAGCAGCCCGCGCTGTTTCAGGTCCTGTAACAGAGCCGCTACTGGCCGGTCGGTCATACCACAGGTCTCGGGCAGCCCCTTCCAGATCTCGAAATGGTGGTCCCAGGGGTCGTGATTCATGTAGATCTGGACAATACGTACTCCACGCTCTACCAGCCTCCGCGCCATCAGACAGCGGCGACCGTAAGAGGCGGTCAACTCGGCATCGAGGCCGTACATCTCGCGCGTAGCCTGACTCTCCTTGGAAAGATCCAGGACGTCTGTTGCTTCCAGCTGCATTCGAGCCGCCAGCTCGTAGCTGCGAATCCGCGCTTCGAGCTCGGCCTCTCCTGGATGCTTCTGCCGGTGAGCCATGTCCATGCGCCCCAGCAGCGACCTTGCAGCCTGGAGAACCGGTCCGGGAAACTCTTCCCGAGGCTTGAGATTGGGCAAGGGGGATCCCTGCGACCGCAGCCGGGTTCCCTGGTAGACCGGTGGAAGCCAACCCGACTGCCAGTTTTGAATGCCGCAGCGCGGCAGCCCCGTCGGATCCTCCAACACCACATACGCCGGCAAATTCTGATTCTCGCTTCCCAGACCATAGGCCACCCAGGCACCAAGCGTGGGACGTCCGGGAAGCAGGCGACCGGTGTGCATCAGGAAAATTGCCGGCTCATGGTTGGAATGGGTGGTGTACATGGTACGGACTACTGCCATGTCGTCGACGCGAGTTGCCAGGTGCGGCAACAACTCCGACACGTCGATCCCTGACTTCCCGTACTTGGCGAACTTGAATTGCGTGGGCATCAACGATCCGGCAACCCTATTGAGCCGCTGCTGGCTGTCGAGGGCAGACGGTGGCGGCGGCTCGCCGGCGTGCTTTTCCAACAGGGGTTTGGGATCGAACAGATCCATCTGGCTGGGCCCACCCGACATGAAAAGCTGGATGACCGCCTTGGCCTTGGGCTCGAAGTGTGGCGATCTTGACGCCAGGTGCGGAACCGTCCGCTCCGAGGGCGCGGCTAGCAGAGGAGCCGACGACACCAGCTCCCCTCCCAGCAAGTAGGACAGGGCAGCCCCGTAGGCCCCGTCACCCAGACGGGAAAAGAGATCTCGGCGAGATAGGCGACTGGTTCTGGGATCCGACCACATGGCATCCTCAATTGACATAGGCAAACTCAGCTGAATTCAGAATCACGTGACAGAGAGTGGACAGGGCAAGCCATTCAGCCCGGGTGTGCTTGGGTTCGGCGGGGGGCACTTTCTCAAGATGATCCAGCCAGCTTCGCCTCATCTGCTCCAAAGACTGGACGGCATCGCCGAGTTCCTGAGTCGACGGATCACGGGTCAGCGCCGTGAGGTAGATCCTCTTGATCTGTTCCTCTCGGTCATCGCCAACGACTTCGATGATCCGACCCGCGAAGAAACGGGCGCTCTCCCGTACCAGATCCCCGTTCCACAGCACCAGGGCCTGCGACGGGACGTTCGATTGGCGCCGTAGGATGCAGTTGGTCTCGAGCCGCGGGGCATCGAAGACCTCCAATAGGGTGACCGGCGTGGACCGACGACGAAGTAGATAGATACTCCTCCGAAGGCTCTCAGAGACCACTTCGCCATCAGGTCTCACCTCCACTGCATCCGCTGTTCCAAACTGGCGGCGATCCAGCCGGGCTCCAACCTTTAGAATCGAGTCACGAAGCGTCTCGGCATCCATGCGCCGCATAGGGAAGTGCGAGAGGAGCACGTTGTCGGAGTCGGCTAGCCGTCGCGTTGCGTCGTGGTCTGAACTCTGTCGGTAGACCGCTGAGGTCATGATCAGCCTGTGCATTGCCTTGATGCTCCAGCCCTGGCGCACGAACTCGGTCGCCAACCAATCCAACAGCTCTGGATGGGAGGGACGCGCACCGGTGAGACCGAAGTTGTCTGACGTTCTGACCAATCCTACGCCAAAATGATCTTGCCAGATCCGGTTGACGATGACCCGCGCCGTCAGAGGGTGGTTGGGCTGAACCAGCCAACGGGCAAACGCCAGGCGCCGACCGCTCGTCTGGTTTCCCTTTCTCGGGGGCTTTACTTCATAAGGGGACAGAGATCCTGAGAGGACTGAGGGTACACCCGGTGAGACCCGCTGATCGGGTGCCAGGGCGTTACCCCTGAGATGGACAAAGGTAGGGTCCGGCTCTCCTCCCAGATCATAAAGTGCCAGGATCTTGGGAGAAGGCCGCAGTTCCTTCCGGGTGGCATCAATTTTGCTCTGGATCTCGCCGAGTCGACTGTTGGGTGAGGGGCTCGCTCCCTCGCGGTCCTCCTGCTTCGAAGAGTCATCTTCCTGCTTCAGCAACTGCTCCAGCCGCTCAATCTCGGCGAGAATGGGTCGGTTGTGAAGGGAAACCTCTCGACGCTCTTCTTCCGGGGCAAGCTCGAGCTGTCGTTTGGCGGGCTCTATCCAATCATAGAGGTCGTACGCCTCTCGAAAGATGGCGCTGAAACGATAGTAATCCCGCTGAGGAATAGGATCGTACTTATGATCGTGACATCGTGCGCACCCCAACGTGAGCCCCAGCACCGAGGAGCTGACGACCTCAAGCTGCTCGGCCAACATGTCGAACCGGTCTTGAATGTACTGAGTAAAACCATCCTGGCACATACGAAGAAAACCGGTGGCCACCAGATTATCGAACTGCTCCGGCGTGAGCTCTTTGGCCACCTTGTAATCGAAGAGCTCGTCACCCGCGATCTGTTCCAGAAGAAAACGGTCATAGGGCTTGTCGTCATTGAACGAACGGATGACGTAGTCCCGATAGCGATAGGCAAAAGGCCGGACCAGATCCACATCGAGCTTGCCGGCCGAATCGGAGTAGCCGGCTGCATCCAACCAGAACCGCCCCCAGTGCTCTCCATAGTGGGTTGAGGCTAATAGGCGATCGATCATACGCGGATAGGCGTCTGTTGAAGGATCATTGAGATAGCTCTTGATGTCTTCCGCTGACGGAGGCAATCCAATCAATGCCAGATACGCTCTTCGGAGAAGTGTCAGACGGTCTGCCTGGGGCGAGTAGCTCAGCTGCTTCTTCTCCAGTTTTTCCAAGAGAAAGGCATCGATCGGTGTCCGAACCAGATCCCTCTGCCGAACGGCGGGGACTGCAGGGCGGATAGGGCTGCGGAAAGACCAGAACTCTCGGTCGCTCGCGTTTACGAGGGGATCCGTGGACGGAATCACCGGGATCTCGGGAGCTCCAGGGGGCGCTCCAGCCGCGATCCAGCGGCGCAAGGTTTCCAGCTCGGCGGCGGTCACTGGAATCAGCTTCGCCTTCTCTACCAGCTCCTTCGGAGGCATCTCAGCGGCCGAGATCCGCTGGATCAGGAGACTCTGATCCGGCCTATCTGGTACCATCGCCGGCCCTGATACCCCTCCTCTCAGGATGCTTTCCCGGCTCCTCAGATCCAGACCTGCCTCCTGCTTTCTCCTGCCGTGGCAACCGATGCATTTGAAGTTGACGATGCCCACCATCACCTCGGTCTCGGTGACTTCCTCACTCCCGGCATGCGCCGCGGAGGGGGTCGGCTCCTCACCTTGGATCAGTGCCCCTCCGTCGATCCAGTGTCGGAGAAGATCGATCTCTTCCGGGGCCAGCTTCCTCTTGCCGGGCGGCATGGCCCCTTGGACCACCTTTTGGAGGAGTAAGCTCTCATCCGGCAAGAAGGGTGTGACAGCGGGACCGGTACGACCTCCTCTGAGAATACTGTCCCTGGTCCTGAGGTCGAGATCGGACTGGTGGTCCGCATCGCCGTGGCAAGTAAGACAGCGCGTTTCAAAGATGGGTAGGATGTCCGATTCAAAGCGCAGGGTCGTATTCGGCTGCCCTGTTACCGCTGTAGCTGTGCTGCAGCAGAGAAGCAAAAGGAGGCATCCGAAACGCTGGAATTTCATGGTTGCTGAAACCTTGGCGGAATCATCGGTTACCGCAGATTCTGATCTGTGCCTACTGCAGATTCTAATCTGCCGACGCCGGAAGGAGCAAGAACACAGGTCGCCTTGTCGCTCTAGCCATAGAAGGTTACAATGCGACCCTGTCGGCTAGATTCTGGATTCCATGTCTCTACCCATCGAGTCTAGATCGACCCAAAATTGACACGATTATTGGGAGCAAGTCACTTGAACGAACCAATCGCCTACCTAAAGGGTGAATTTGTCCCTGCCTCGCAGTGCGTGTTACCAATCTATGACCTCGGCATCGTGATTGGCGCGGCGGTGACAGATTTCTTCCGTACGTTTCAGCAGCAACCCTACCGAATGGACGATCATTCCCGCCGCTTCTACCGCTCCTGCAAGTATGCACGTATCAAGCCTCCGGTCAGCCTCGAAGAAAGCAACGAGATCTCAAACAAGCTGATCGAGCATAACAGCAAGCTTGCCCCTGGCCAGGAACTGGGCCTGGTGTATTACATGACCGCCGGTCAGAACACGGTCTATGCCGGTGCGGCCGGGATACCCAAGAAACTGACTCCCAGTTACGTTCAGCACACCTTTCCGATGCGTTTCGACCTCTGGAAGGAGGTGTTCCTGAAGGGCGTCCACTGCGTGACCCCTTCGCCGCGGCACTGGCCGCCGCAGTGCCTGTCGTCCAAGATCAAGAATCGCAATCGGCTGCATATGTGGATCGGCGACCAGGAAGCGCAGCAGCTCGACCCGAACGCCGTGGCCGTTTACCTGGATATCAACGGGAACATTACCGAGACCGGCGGATCGAACTTCGTCATCTTTCGCGACGGCAAGGTGGTGTCACCGCGGCGCACCAACGTCCTCTGGGGGGTCAGCCTGACGGTACTGGAAGAGATCCTGGGAGAGATGGAGGTGCCCTTCCTGGAGGAGGACATTCAAACCTACGATGTGATCAACGCCGATGAGGCATGGCTCCCGACGACACCCTACTGTCTGGGTCCAGTGGTGCGCATCAATGGAGTTCCCATCGGCGATGGAAAACCGGGTCCCATGTGGCGCCGCATACTCGATCACTGGAGCCGTATTGTGGGCAAGGACATCTATCGCGAGACAGCCGAATCGACCTAGGATATTTGGTTGTACCGATCAGCACCTCCCAAATACTGCTTGCGAAATCCCTCCGCTAGCCCTAATATTTGCCCAGCTCAGAATAAACGTTCAGAGCGAGCACACAACGTAGGCGCTGGTTCATGGGAGGCCAGTCGTTAACGAAAGGAAATGCTAGTGAGCGAGACATCTCCACGTTCATTCACCATCTTTCTGGTCAATCCAGCGCCGTCGGCCGAGAGAATTGAGTTCTCTTTCATCACTCCGCGTTTCTTACCGGTACTGGCCGCCGTGACACCAGAAGACGATTTCATCAAGGGATTACGTCTGGTTGACCAGGCCGTGGATCCGTTCCCCCTTGACAAAGTCCAGCCCGGAGACCTGGTCGGTATCGGCATCCACACCTTCAACGCTCTGCACGGCTACAATCTCGCAGCAAAGGTCCATGAACTTGGTGCCACCGTCATCATTGGTGGCCCCCACGTTTCGGTCTTCCCAGAAGAAGCAGCCAAGCACGGTGATGCCGTGGTTACGGGAGACGCCGAGATGGTCTGGGGTCAGGCGATACGCGACTATGCGACGGGCCAGCTTCAACCTCGCTACAACGGAGGGCGGGTAGATCCCGAGTCCTTCTCACCAGCCCGCTGGGACCTGATGACGCTGGACCGCTACCTGGTGGCCTCGGTGCAGACAGTGCGGGGCTGCCCCAAGAGCTGCAGTTTCTGCTCGGTGTGGGTGCAGGACGGTCGCTCGCCCAGGCTTCGGACCAACGACGCCATCATCACAGAGCTCAAGGCTCTTTACAGTGCAGGCTTCCGTCTGATCATGTTCGCGGACGACAATTTCTATCCCTATACGCCGCAGGACATCGAGAACGCACACAATGAGGAGCAGCGTCGCAGTCTCGAGGCAGGCATGGCGGCGCGCTACGAACTCCTGGAACGCCTGGCCGATGAGATACCGTCAGACATGTACTTCTTTACCCAGATCACGATGGAAGTTTCCGAGGATCCCAAGTACATGAAGGCCATGAAGAAAGGGCGTATTGGTGGGGCGCTGATCGGAATCGAGACCATCACCGAAGAGGGTCTGAAGGCGACCAACAAAGGCTTCAACTCCACCGGAGCCGAGCTGGCACGACGCCTGGAGACAATCCGCCAGGAAGCCTTTTCCTACATCATGGGAGCGTTCATCTTCGGAATCGAGACCGACACCCAGGAGAGTATGGATCAGACCATCGAATTCGCTCGCGACTGCGGCGTCGCGCTGGTACAGTTCATACCCTTGACTCCCCTGCCCGGAACCGTCGACTTTCAGATGATGCGCAAGGACCGAAAGGTGCTGAAGCTGAAAGACGTGAACTACGATTACTGGTTGGACCCCGATCATCCGCGCATCCTCTACCATCATCCGCTTCTAAAAGAGGAAGAGATTCTCGATGGTATTGAACGAGCCTGGCGCGACTTCTACGGTATGGCTTCGACCATCAAACGCTGTCGGCGATTCGGGATGTTCAGGGATGTCAGGAATTTTCTGGCCTACTTCGTCGTCTGCCAAGGCATGCTGAGTCGTTACCGCCGCTACGGAATCTCGGCCGATAGCGCGGTGAAGGGCACCAAGCACAAGATTGCCAATATACTCGGGAAAATGGCCCTTTCACTCCTGAAACGCCCCCCGCAACCCAGCTGGGCTACAAACGGGACGAATGGAGCCTCGAGGACCCCCGAAGCTGTTGAGCCTGCTGTAGGTCCGGGGAAAGATTCTCCAGCAAAGCAGCCCACGGCTGAGCTGCCCCAGACTTCTCAATCGTCGATCGCCAGTTAGGGAACGTCTGAACGTCTGAACGTCTGAACGTTTCTGACGGAGCACCTACACTCACCAGAAAAAATAGAATACCAACAGAAACGACGTCGCGATCACACCCGCGGCCCACAGATGGGGCTGAAGCCACCACGAAGACACGCCGCCGGGAAAAGGTGACTCCTGGATCTCCGGCACATCTGCCCGGGAACGACGGAGCCAACCCGACTCCCCTGCCCCCAAAACATCTCGGTCCTCGGACCTCCCCAGCACCAGAGAGCTCAAAATCATGGCGCCCGAAGTAATGGCAATGCTCCAGAGATAGGCAGCAAACCGGTCAGTCAACCAGACCGGGAGCATCCCCAGACTAGAACCAATGATCGCCAGGATCCCGTAGCTGGGACCGGCAATGAGACCCACGATCCCACTTCTTCGATGGACTCGAGTGAAGACGCCCATCAGATAGACGGTCATCAGCGGTATCACGAAAACGCTGGTAACTCGCACGAAGAAGCTGGCGATGTTCTCATAGCTCAGGATGAACGGAATGTAGAGGAAGGAGAGGCCGATGACGACCGGCGTCACCATCCGGCTGACTTTCAGGTAGTGCGCGTCTTCTCGATCCCGGGCAATCAACCTAGCGTAGATATCTCGCGTGCATAGAGCCGAGAGTGCAGATCCAATCCCCTCGTAGGTAGTCATGGCTGCCGATACCACACCCGCAACGACGATCCCTTTGAGCCCGCTACTCAGAAATCGGTTCACCAGGAGGGGATAGATCTCGTCCGGACGCTGCAAGGTCTCGGGCCAGAGTGCGCGGCCCAGAATGCCCAGGGTGCCATTGAAGTACATCATCACCATGGTCATGGCGGCCGCCAGCAGGACTGACATCTTCACGTCCCACAAGGAGCGGGCCCCGAACAGCTTCATGGTCTCGCTATGATTGACGATTGGGTAGGCGGCTCCGATGATCACCCATGCCGCCACCACGATGAGCGCGTCGGGCTGACCAGGGCGGGAAGCCCCAATGTGAAGCAGGTACCCGGGAAGCTCGGTTCCACCCTTGGCTGCCAGGGCTGCGGTGGCTCCCTCCCAACCGCCTACGGCCTGCCAGACGACAACCCACAATACCAGCGTCCCCAGGATCATGGAAACGGTCAGAAAAGCATCGGCCCAGGCAATGGTCTTGAGTCCGCCGCGCGCAGAATAGAAGGTGGCCATGCCGGCAAAGGCCCCCACCACGGCCCACGCCCAGATACCTTCGACTCCCATGACGCGCGTCAGCATCAGCTGCAGCGAAATCGCAATGCCAGCGAGAATGTTGGTCCGGTATTGGACCTGGACCAGCACACTGATCACCCGGGCACCTGGGCCAAAACGGACCTCCAGATACTCGGCGTTGGTGAACATGGCGCCCCGGTACATCGGAGGCAAGAGGAAAAAGGCCGTCACGATGTAGCCGATCACGACCCCCATCCACCAGACGGAGAGAATCGAAATGCCGTCGGTATAGCTGACGCCGCTCAGGGCAACGATGTCACCGGCATCCACCGACGTGGCAAACATGGAGACGGCGACGATCCAGAAGGGGAGGCTACGTCCACCGAGAAACCAGTCGACAGGGGTCCGGGTCTGGCCAGATCGGAAGAGACCATAGCCGAAAACCGTGAGGTTGATAACAACAAGAATGGCCCAGTCAAGCAGAGTCATTTCAAATCAGCTGACCTGGTAACTGTCCCTCACGCCACTGGGGGGACGGCGCCACTGGGGACACACCACTGGGGACAGACGTCAACACGAACGAACTATACCAGTGGCCTGCGGGGACAGATAGCAGTGAGCACTGGGGACAGACGTCAGTCATTGGGGACATTCATGGGACCGCCACTGGGGACAGACGTCAGTGACAGCCGACACTACTTAGAGATCGCGGTCGACGTTTCCATTGCCTGGGCAGGTGGGGAAAAATCGGACAGAGAAAAGCCGAGAACTCGACAGAGAAGCCGTTTTTCCTATCTAATGGTCTGGCATGAGGAAACCATTTTTCGTACTGCTGCTTCTGGTTTCGCTGAACGCGGCTGGGTCCCCCGAGACGAGGGTCCTGAGCAAGCTTCAGCAGCTGATGCAGCAAGGTGCTCCCCTAACCTTCTCTAAACTCCACAATGACAGCCGCTTCGAGAAAGAGGAGAAGGACTTCATCGGACGGATGTACGAGATCTTTTTCAAGATTCCCGGCTTCCTGAAGAGTGAACACGAGCGAACCAACTCGATTCCCACTCTCCGTCAGATTGCAGATCAGTTCGATGTGACCACCGGCTCGATCGATCTGCTCTTGACCGTCATGGACGCTGACCGCAGGGTGCCTTCTTTCTTTGTTCGTGACCTCACTACCAAGGAGATTACATCTCTCCAGCTGGCCCCGATCGCCGGGTTCATCAGAAAGCATGAAGCGGGAGTCCGGGTGACGGGATGGGAAGGCCAGCCGATGCCTCCCTTCAGCGTCGAGACCTTCGCTGGCGAGACGTTGTCCTCTGCCGATTTGGAGGGCACCAACATGCTGCTCTACTTCTGGTTTACGGGCTGTCCCCCGTGCGGCCGGATCACTCCGCATCTGAAGTCCCTGGATGAAAAGTATCGACAGTCCAACTTCAAACTGATCGGCCTGAACGCCGACCGCGTCCTGGGGCTAACCGCCAGCGATCAGGATCGCGAAAATTATCTAAAGAGACACGGGATCCAATTCGACAACGCCCACATAGATGAAGCCACCCGCAAGGCATTCGGGCAAGTGAACGTCTTCCCTACCCTGTTTGCGGTCGACTCCAGGGGTGCGGTGGCACGACATCTGATCAACTACCAAGACTGGTCCACGCTGGATGAGGCGGTGGGTAAGCTGGTCGGACAGTAAGCTCCCGGGACCAAGGGCCCAGTTCCCAATGAATTCCCAGATTCCCAGCACCAAGTCAGTAGGGTAGTGGCCTCCAAGAATCAGCTTTTCCGCGAAGTGGGACTCTTGTCCTCGACCTTCCTGGTCGTGGGTAACATCGTCGGAATCGGCATTTTCACCACCTCGGGACTGATAGCGGAGGAGCTGGGCAACTCCTTCTGGCTGCTGGGCACCTGGATCCTGGGCGGACTGCTGGCCCTGATCGGGGCGATCTGTTACTCCCATCTGGGTACCCGGTTTCCCCAGGCCGGTGGAGAATTCGCCTTTCTCTACCCTTCCTACGGCCCACTCCCAGCTTTCTTGTCCGGTTGGGCCTCCCTCTTCATCGGCTTCTCGGCGCCGATTGCAGCTTCCTCTCTAGGTTTGGCGTACCACCTGGTGCCCTTCTTGCCTGGGAGGCTGAGCAGTATTCCCCTGAGCTGGGTCGCCGCAGTAGCCCTACTTGCCGTCACGCTGCTCCTTTCAGTCGGTCTAAGGTTCGGGACACAGCTCCACTCCCTCGTCACCTTCTTCAATCTGGCACTGGCCCTCGGCTTCGCGGTCCTGGTCCTGGGAAACTCTCCTGTTCGGACGAATCTTCGACCCATCCTCGAGGGCGGCATAATCGATGTAGAGCTGTCCTCTCTTGCTCCGGCGATCATTCTGGTCATGTTTGCCTACAGCGGCTGGAATGCAGCAGCCTATATAGCGGAGGAAATCCGGGAGCCCGAACGCAACCTCCCCAGGTCCCTCTTGGTGGGGACCCTGACGGTGGTAGGGCTCTATCTGCTGCTGAACCTGGCCTACTTCTCGGCCGTCCCACTGATCCAACTGAAGGGACAGATTCCGGTAGCCCAGATCGCTGCCTCGGCGGCATTGAGCTCTGGAAGCAGCTTGCTCAGCCTCCTGGTCCTCTTGTCGATCTCGAGCTCACTGACCGCGATGTCGATAGCCGGACCCCGCGTCTACTTCGCGATGTCTCGGAGTCGACTGTTCCCGGCCTGGCTGGGGCAGGTCGACGGCAAAAGAAAACTCCCGCTCAAGGCCATCTGGTTTCAGACCACGGTGGCACTGGTAATGATTATGGTCGGCGACTTCCGACAGATCCTGCTCTTTTCAGGATTTGTGCTACTGCTCTTCTCCACACTCACCGTTTCCGTGCTGTTACGAACCAGCAGGGATGAGGTTGAGCGAAGCTCCTTCCTGCTGCCTTACCGGGTGCTGCCCATCTTGTTCGTCGTCACCAACCTGGGAGTCATGGCAAGCACGGCCGTCTCCCATACTTTCGAGGTCGGGGCCGGTCTGCTGACCCTGGCCGCTGGGCTCCCAGTTTACGCTTTCTATCAACGGCAACAGCGCCGGCCCGCTCCTAGTAGTCCCCTGAGCGCAGATTGACTCCAGTGAGTTGCGAAAAACAGAAGTTCCTCGTTCAGAATGGCCGTGGATGAGTCTGGCCAACACAGCTTGGAGGCGAAGCTAGCCCGGATTTCTCATCCGCCAGTCTACTAGGGCGCCGCAATCATCTGTCATGGCTGTGTTTCGCTCGGTCGGCCCCCTCGACGGTTGAAGATGTTGAAAAACTCGGCTCGGACCTGGAGCACTTGCTGCTCGCTCCACCTCGAACCGAAGCGCCAGCTCTCGACCCTACCGATGAGCGACGAGTGGAAAGAAGTCATGGTTTGGATTGAGGCACCGGACCCTGGTGAAAACCTCCGGCAACAGCTACTCCCCAGACCTACGGCGAGTCCCTGACCCTGGCCCACACTCCCTCCTCAGAGGCGCTGGTCGCTCCTGGCGATGTTGACATCGCGATGGCATTCTCTCGATCCCGAACAAATCTGCACCTCCCCTAGCGATTGCGGCGTCAAGTCCGGGTCGGGGTTCTGGCCCACTGGTCGCACTTCAGGCCTTAGCCCCTTGCGCAAGGGGTAGGTTGCATTCCGTCCTGGGTGGCGTCTGACGACAGGGTATGGTGAGCCAGACGGTGGTGCTTCTCCCAGGAACGCCCTCGACGCGAATGTCGCCGCCATGTTCGACCATGACCTGGCGTGAACCGAATAGGCTCCAGTTTCCAGTGACGACTTGACCGTTCTTCACTGTGAAGCATGGATCGAAAATGCCGGCTAGCTCCTTAGCGGAGAGACTCCGACCGTTGTCCTCAACCACGATCTCCAGATGAGAGTTGACCTGACGGGTACTGACCCGGACCCAGCCGTCCTGGCCAACGGAATCTACCGTGTTCTGGAGAACATCCAGCAGGGCCCTGCTGACTTGCTGGGGCCTGACCGAAACCTGGGGCAGCGGCTCGCAAACGACTTCTATCGAGATCTTGTCCTTTACCCGAGCGGACACAATGTTGGCCACATCCTGCAGTAACACATTGAAATCGACGGGACGCAGTTCGCCTTCTCCGGAAGTGGAAAGCCGCTCGATTCTCCGCACGATCTGACGGATTCGGTCTGCGGCCAGGCGGGCGTTCCGAGATAGCGTCGCCTGTATTGTCTTCAGTCTCTCCTTCCTGTCTGGGGCAAGGGACTTCCCCTTCTGTGGCAGGCCACCCATCGTCTGAAGAGAACACATCAGGGCCGCCAGAGGACTGTTCAGCTCGTGAGTCAGTGTCGCTGCCAGTCCAGAGATGGTTCTACCCTGATAGGCCAGAAGCGTCTGAATCTCTTTCTCATGCTTCTCCTGGGCGACCTCTAGTTCCCGCTCCAGTTGTGTGACCCGCAATCGGGTGAGCGACAGCTGTTGCTCGAGCGGGCTTCGCTTCTCGACAGAGTTTAAGCGACCGTCGCGAATGATCGGAGTCGCTTTCAAATCCGAGTCGGGAGCGGAGCCATCCGAAAACGAGTCCCCACGACGGAGACTTCTCAGAGGATAGCCCGCGGAAATAATCTTTCATTAGAGGTGCCAGTTGCTGTGAACTCTGTGGTTTTGCCAATTTTGTAGACCCTTCTACGTCCGTCCGAAGGCAGGAGCCGTAGAGTTGCTCGGTATACCCCTCGAGTTCATGCTCCGCGATGTCCACCAACCTGTCCGCCACGTAGGGTCCAATGGACCGCCTGAGTTTCTCGCGGTCTCTCCTTGCGATGCGGTACTGTGAGAACAGACCGAGAAAAAGTGCCGACGGAAACTGGACGAGCAGTGGGACAAATACAGGAATCCAGACATCACGAGTCGTGAATAGGAACTGTGCCGAGCCGAAATAGAGTAGAGCAAGGCCTAAGGTCACGACTAGCACTCTCACACCCGGGACAAGGAATGCCAGGGCGCCGATGATGCCACCGTATAGCAACACTATCGTCAGGCTTGTGATCAGGGCTACCGGCCTGAGACAACGATCGGTCAGCAGATTGGCGAAGGCGGTGGCGGCGATTTCCACACCGCTCAAATCCACACCGTCGGGTCGGCGAAAAACGGTATAGAAGTCGTCTTTCTGTTCAGCGCTTGCCAATTCTGAAGCCCCAACAAAAACAACTTTTCCGGCTAGATCGATTTCAGAACCACCTAGGGCTAGCACCTTGTCGTAAGGGATCGTCGGGATGGTCCCGGGCGGACCATAGAAGTTGAGATAATGACTGTCGGCTCCGCGATAGAGTCTAACCAGTGCAGCCAAAAGCCTGCGCTCAAGGCTGGAGAGTCTCTCCTCAGCTTCCTCTGCCAGCACCAGCGAAAGGCGAATCGGCATCTCTGGGTGTTCCTTGAATTTCAGGCGAATCGTCCTCATCAGCTCACGCAGGTGTTCTGCGTTTCTAACCTCCGTACGAGAGCGGGGAAAAGCGTCATGCCTTGGAAAATCCACGCTTTCCAACAGCGCCACCAGGTGACCCAAAGCATCAAGCGCGTGGATCTGTAATGTGACCACGGGTAGGGTCGGTCGATCGTCTTTAAAAGCCCAAAATTGATGAACTCTGGCAGGAACTCTCGGCAACGGAAAGGGGCCGAGCCCCATAGCTGCTTCCGAGAGTTCCGGAATAGGGAGCACCAGTTGGTCCATGAAGATGTCACGCGACCCTGCGGCCTTCTTGATCGGGACTGGCTGACCGAGTTTATTCCTCAGAGGTTTGCGCTCGATGTACTCGACGAGTGCTACTCGCCTGGCCCTTTGGATGGCGGCAGCCAGGGTTTTATCTTCCTCGGAGGAACGAGGCTCCTCAAAAAACACATCCCAGGCAATGGCAGAGGCACCGTCTGAAACCAGCCTGTCGATCAGCCGGGCATGCAGCGAGCGCGGCCACCGGCTCGTGTTAGACGGGAGCCCTAGCTGATGAGCAGCGCTTTTGTTGATGCTGACGACGACAACATCAGGCGGCGGCTTGATGGGTCCCCTCAAGTTGAACAACCAGCCCAGTTCCAGGAATATCCCGACGTTGGCGAGTACTAGAGGGATACCAATCGCTGCCGTAGCCAAACCCAAAAGCGCAGCTCTATGAGACTTAAGCATCGCGCCCACTCGGGAAAACGGGAATTATGTTGAACAGATCCGCGCGTCCCGCCTTCAAGTCTTCGGCGGAACGATCGTCCGACTACCTATTTCCTAACTTCGTGCCATCGGCGTGCAATTGGGTTGCCTCTCCAAACTCCATCTCATCATTCAGGATTCCGGGGATGAATGCAATCCAACTACAGGCATCCACGCACGAGGCATCCACGCACGGGTCCCTCGTCAGAGCCAGAATCAAGGACGGAAAACGAGGAAAGAACAGAGGAGTCAGTGCCGTTTCAGCCATGGGAAAAGCAGGGCGTTGTCTTGTAGCCCGGTTTTGCGGGAACGCGTTCGAGCCGGCGGCCTTCTCGCCCCGTCTCAACACCGTGCAGCCCCTTTGAGGCAGTCGTTTCGAAGCCGTCCTTTATCCTGTTGGGCGATACCTACCATATGTGGTTCAGCGTCTACAGCATGCCGGCTGAGGTGGATGCCGGTTGGCATGGAGATTACCGCCTCGCCTATGCGAGCTCTCAGGATGGGGTCAACTGGCAACGGTTCGCCAATCGAGAGGTTCTGCCGTTGTCTCCGGATGGTTTCGATTCCCGGCATCAGTCCTATCCCAACCTGATCGAGATGGGAGACGAACTTTCAGTCGGGTGAGAAGGAGAAAATGGGTTGGCAGCTCCCTCTTTAGCGACTTCGTCGGCCACCGAGAAACTGGCTCGGAACTCCCCTCTTGGCAACTGCCGACCGTCGTGGTCGAGACCTCTAACGTCCTCGAAACTCCGATCTCCTTTGAGAAGAATGAAGCCCCGCTGACCGTCGCTGATTTCGAGAGCAGACTTCAAGATCTGCTCAAAGGTTGCTTCCGCGGAGAACTTCTGGCTCCACTGATACTGTGATTCCAGAATCGTGGAGATTGTTTCCAGATCCCAGGAATAGTGCGCGTCCCCGGACTGCGAAACGGGTACCCTCCGTGGAACCGGGTTTGCTTTCGACACGGCGGGGATTTCGCCTGGATCGCTATCTTCGTTGTGATACCAGATTGGAACTTCTTCGTGGCCCAAACAGATTCTATTCCCCGGGGTGAGTTTCACCCGCTCGATCCGTTGTCCATCTACATAGCTCCCGCGGAGACTGTCCAGGTCCACCAGGAAGTAGTCGCCCTGATCTTTTTCCACCCTCGCATGCAGGCGCGAGACGCAGCGTGAATCAAAGACGACATCCGCATCGGATTTCCGTCCCAACAGAACCTTTTTTGCTCTCAGGAGAAAGACCTGAACACTCCCTTCGTCGCCGATCCACTTCAAGTAAGGTTCCTTCATCCCTCTCTCACCGAGCAGACTCTCACTGGGCTCACTGGAAATAAAAGTGGTGTTTAGTGCCTTCATTGTCCTCATTTCCTCCCATTGCTCTACGGCGACGGAACTGCAGACAGTGGAAGCGAGGTAAACTGTCCTGGCTCGGATCCAATCTCGAGAGCCGTCACGGCCACTTTCGCTCCCTCTTCAGCCTCAATCAACAGGGTCCCGTGGAAGCCGCCCTCTACGTACTCCAACAGTTCCTGGATAAATCTCGCGACCTGACCCTGCGGCGGGAGCGTGAGGCAGGCTTCCACGTCGCCGAGCTTGCTCTTCCGGGAGTCCTTGAGCGTCAGGGAGACCCTCACCTCCGCCCGACTCAGGTTCTGAATCGCAACCGCAGTACTGAGGTTCGTCAGTCGCCTCACCGGCACCATCACCCTACCATAGGCTCGACTGGGTCCAAGTCCTGCCATTCCAACTCCAGGAAGATGGAAGCGCATCATGCAGGCGACTGGCGCATCTGCACTTACGGTGGCAGAACCCGTGATCAGGCTGCCGATCCCCGGAGTCGAAATCGTAGTCGAACTCAGCGGCTCCAGGGTAAAGCTGGCTGCTCCATTCTGGGGACCGCGCACACCGGGAATAGCGGTGAGAACAGAATCGCTATCCAGTGGGTTCCCGCCAGAGTCCCGAAACGAGATGCTGCCAGTGGCAGTGCTCCCAGAGGGATTGAAGACAACCAGTTGGGAAGCAAAGCCCTCACCATTGCCGAAGTGAGCAAAGTAGAGCATGTTGTGTATCTGTTGTTGGATCCAGTAGTCAAAACTAGAGACGCGGGTATAGACTGCGCAGCTGCCTGAATTGGAGATCCCTACCTGCAGCCATCCGCCCTGATCATCTGACACCACCAGTGGACCGCAACCGTCACCGTGGCAAACCTCAGTTCCTCCTTCTATCGAACCGGTGCAAATATCGCCGGAGTCGGCGAGAACGCCATTGGAGACACATTCCTCGTTGGAGATCAGAGGCACGCTTGCCTCTTGAAGCTCGGTAGAAAGCACGGAGGTCGCCGGGCTGAGGGCTCCCCAACCCAGGACGAGCGCCGTCGTTCCTGGTCCCGCTCGCGGGTCGTCGCCTGATTGAACCAGAGGAATCGTCGGCGCTGCCGACGCGGTTTGAAGTTGAAGAAGGGCAATGTCAGGGCTTTGCGAATCGAAAAAGCGGAAATCTTCATGGACGACGATGCGCTCGACGGCGATGGCTTCCCCACCATCCGCGCTCAGGTCATCTCGGCCGATGATGACCTTGATATCGGTAGGTGGCAGACGAGGATCCAGACAATGGGCGGCCGTAAGCACCCATCTCGGATCCACCAAGGTGCCCCCGCAGAACTGCGACGAGGAATCGTCTTCGCCTCGGGCACTCACGAGTGCGACCATCCAGGGGTAGGCTGCTGCGGTAGCTTCTCCAATTATCTGGGGACTCTGTTGATCCATTGCAGCCCCTGGTGGGGTAACAGAAGCAGAGATTCGGAGGAGGGAACGGCTGGCCTCTGACGCAGGCAACTGCTGCAAGGACTCACCCAAGCTGGCGGACCCGCCAAGATAGACCAGGCTCGAAACCAAGAGTGACTGGAGTATGTGACTCGATCTAATCATTTCTTCCTCCACATCCATCAGACTGTCGCGGCATCGGAATTGATCAACACAAGCCTGTTGGCGATTTGCCTTGGGTTCATGGACCCGCTCGACAGCAGCTAGCTTTGCACGGGCTGTGCCAGGAACACCCAAGATCCGGAGGAAGAGCGATAAAATGCTTTATTCCATAGATTTAGACTTATACTAGGGAGAGTCTGGAAACCTGATCAGGCAGCAAGAGGAAACCCTATCGGATAGACGCTGTATCCGATTGGATAGTGCTGGCGCCGGCCCGGATCTCTCACAGCCGATCGCCGTGAAGCTAGCTCTGTTATAGAATCAAAGCATCCGCTATGGCCAAGACTTCCAGGAATCAAGGTCAGATGAATGAGTCGGACCCGGTCGTGGCTGCTTTCAAGCGAGAGGTGGACCGGACGCTGATTCACAAGAACCTCTCGCTGACTCACGAGCAACGGATTCTACAGCTCATGGAGTTGCAGGACTTCGCCCAGGAGCTGCGTCGAGCCGGCCGCCAGCTAGAGCCGCAGAATCGATGACCGACTTCCGTGCCCTCCTCCGCGCCCTGGCTGATCGCGGCGTTGAATTCATCCTCATAGGCGGCGTTGCTGCCACGGTCCACGGATCATCCAGACTCACTCAGGATCTAGACATCGTCTACCGGCGATCTGCGGAAAACCTGGATCGTCTGGTTCAAGCACTCCGAGATCACCGCCCTTATCTTAAGGGATGCCGCTCCGGGTCTGCCCTTTCAGTGGGAATCTGCGACGCTTCAAAGAGGACTCAATTTCACGTTGACCACTGACCTGGGCGAGATCGACCTTTTCGGAGAAATCGTCGGCGGAGGTCGATACGAGGATCTGCTGGGGCAAACGGTTAGAATTACCATCTTCGGGATCTCCGTTCTCTGCCTCGACCTGCCTCAGCTCATTCGCGTAAAGCGTGCTGCCGGGCGTGCACGCGATTTGGAAGTGGTGGCCGAGCTGGAGGCGCTGCTAGAGGAAAATGACTAACCACCAAGAACGCGAACGCTCCTTTGTGCACCGCTTCGCCTACGGGTTGATGTCCTAGCCCAAAGACAACACGCTAAGGATCGTCGCTGTGGCCCATCTTCGGCGACGACCCAGCTACTGGAAAAGCCGCGAGTGAGCTAGAGGACCTTGGTGGAGAGAAAGTTCACAAACTGGTCAAGTTTGCGAAGAAGCTTTCCTTGCCTTTGCCCGTGCCCTGCATCTTCCCACAATGGGCCTGGATGAGAAAGAGGATTCGGGCACGGGCGCGGGCAAAGGCTCCCAACTCGTGGATGGCGCAGATAAAGGGATGGGTGTCTCGGCGCGCGAGGCGCTTCCGTTGGCGGCGGAGATGGCCGAGGCCCTGGAGAAGGCTCACGGCCAGGGCATCGTTCACCGGGACCTGAAACCCTCCAACATCATGCTCAGCACCGAAGGGCATCCGAAGATCATGGACTTCGGATTGGCGAAAAGGGTGACTCTAGTCGAGGGGGTTGAGAGCCAGGACCAGACACAAACCGAACTGACGCGCGAGGGCAGCACGCTGGGGATGCCGGCCTACCTGTCGCCGGAGCAGGTGCTGGGACAGTCGGTGGACGCTCGCTCCGATATCTTCTCCTTCGGGATCGTGCTTTACGAGATGCTCACCGGGGCACATCCTTTCCGGCGGTCTCACGCCGTCGAGACCGCCGGCGCCATTCTCCGGGATGAGCCGATGCCCCTCGCTCATCATCTCCCGGGAGTGTCGGAGCTGTTGGAGCATGTGGTGGGCAAGTCCCTGGCCAAAGATCCGGGGCAGCGCTATCAGTCGGCTCGGGAGCTGCAGGTAGACTTGAAGCGCCTGGCGGAGGGGAGCTGGTTCAGCAAAGTTCTCTTGCCAAGCATAAGTTACTTGGACTCCAGGTCGCTCAGGCCGCGACGCTCCAAGAGCCGTCGGTCGAAGGTCTATTCCGAAACCTTCTTTTCTCAATGTCAGACGCTCAGGTACCCTCCGTGGAGCTAGCAGACCTGGTGCATAACCTGGGGTCAGTCCTGGCAACACAGGGTTACAGGGCGGAGACCATTGAGCTGCTGCATCTAGCCTTCACGCGGGGGTTCCTCCTACCTTCGACTGGCTCACCCTGAACCCGTATCTAAAGACCATTCGAAATGACCCAGCTCTGGCAGACATCTTGAGTGTCTCTCGAGACCGGTTCGAGGAGCTGGTGAGCTTCCTCGATAGTGCTCAGCTCCGCTGCGAGCTCCCGGACTATCTGGCGTCATCGTTTAAGGAAGTTCTCCAGCTTCGCCGAAACCTCCCCGACCCCTAGCCGGTCTTGGTCTCCTGGCTTTCTTATAGGTCAAGCATTTGAACTCCGGTGAGTTCGCTTCCGATCACATCGAGGACTGCTTCGGTGCTATAGTCGACCTTGGGAGACCAAGTCATGGGTAAAGTAGAAGATAAAGTCCTCGACGAAGCTCTGTCTCTTCCAGCTGACGCGCGGATCGCCCTGGTTGAGAGGCTTCTCAACAGCCTGAACCTGCCTACCAGGGAGCAGATCAACCGTCTCTGGGCCGACGAGGCGGAGAGACGGGTTGATGAAATCGAGCGCGGCGAGGTGGAACTGGTCCCGGGCGAAGAGGTTTTCGAGAATGTGCGCAAGAAATACGGGGAATGAACTTCTACTTTCACCCGGAAGCTGAGAAGGAGTTTTATCAAGCCATCGAATACTATGAAGAACGTCGCGAAGGCTTGGGTATCGATTTTGCTGAGGAAGTCTACGCCGCAGTGTTCAGAGCTATTCAGTTTCCGAGTGCCTGGATTCGCATCTCACCAAGGACACGACGGTGCTTCGTGAACCGTTTTCCCTACGGGATAATATTCCAGCTAAGTGATAACGCGCTCCGGCTCTTGGCTGTGGCCCATCTTCACCGCCGACCCGGGTACTGGAAAAGCCGCCTGTGAGCAAGGCCACGCTCTATACCGCACGCCTGGGCTGACCCGACTCCAATCTCCAGCCTGACCCAGCTGCCTCATCCGACCTCGATTGCCTTCCCTCAAAGGGGAGTCTAAGATCCAGATCAATGGATCTCCCAGGCCCAGACATCATCGGCAGGACGATCGCTCATTATCGAATCCTGGAACTTCTAGGCCGGGGTGCCATGGGAGAGGTCTATCTGGCCCAGGATACGACCCTGCCTCGCAGGGTGGCCCTGAAGCTGCTGCCGCCACTGCACACTCTCGCCTCCCCAACCCCTCGCTGGCGCTTCAGGCTTCCACAATCCGGCTGATCCGCAAACTACACCATCTACCCGAGACCACAGCGAGAAGGGGACAGAGTTCTTCAATTGGGCTCCCTCGCGACCATTTGAATCTCATTCCTGCATATGCAATTATAGATGCGTCTTTGCTCTTCGGTTCGCTAAAGGAGTCTCCAGCGACCTCAAGAGAATACGAGCCTACGACCGGAAGAGGCTGATTGATACAATCGAGGAACAGCTTCGGCTAAAACCAACCCTGCAGACGCGTAATCGAAAATTGCTTGCTAGCTTGCTTCCCGGTTGGTCCGGGGAGGTTCCCGTTTGGGAGCTACGAGTCGGCGAGTATCGCATCTTCTACGACGTATCAGAGGAAGAGAACATCGTCTATATTCGAGCCGTCAGGAGAAAACCTGCCGGGAAAAGTACCCAGGAGATACTATGAAAACGGTCAGTGTCCGGCTCCTCCAGAAAAGTGTGAAAGAGTGTGTCGACAACTCTCAAAAGGACCGAGTGATCATCACACGACACGGAAAACCGGCAGCAGTTCTGTTGGGGGTTGAAGGCGCCGACTGGGAGGATGTAGTCCTGGAAACCGATCCTGCCTTCTGGCGACTCATCCGTTCGAGGAGAAAAGAGGAAACGGTTTCTCTCGAGGAACTCAAGGCGGAACTCGGAGACACTCAAGTTTCCGGAGCTAAAACTCGGTAGTCTCGGATCCACAAATGATCGGCAAGACAATCGCCCACTATCGCGTCCTGCACCTGCTGGGCCGGGGCGGCATGGGCGAGGTCTATCTGGCCCAGGACACGACGTTGCCTCGCAAAGTGGCGCTCAAACTCCTGCCAGAGGAGAGACAGGAAGACGCCGCCTCGAGAACGCGCCTTCTAAGGGAGGCCGAGGCCGCCGCCACCATCAAGCACCCTTTCATCTGCTCCATTCATGAGATCGGAGAATTTGAAGGGACAGACTACATCGCCATGGAGTACGTGGAGGGTCAGAGCCTCAGGGATCGGCTGGATGACGGGCCCTTACCGGTGCCCAAGGCTCTGCCGATTGAATCCGAGATCGCCGAGGCTCTGGACAAGGCCCAAGACCAGGGGATTGTTCACCGGGATCTGAAGCCCTCCAACATCATGCTCACCCCCGAAGGACACCCCAAAATCCTGGACTTCGGACTGGCCAAGCGGCTCGCTCCCGTCGCAGGGGTAGAGAGCGAGGATCAGACCATCACCAACCTGACCCGGGAAGGCTCCACCGTGGGCACACTCGCCTATATGTCTCCCGAGCAGGTACGAGGACAGTCTGCAGACGCCCGCTCCGATATCTTCTCCTTTGGGATCGTCCTCTACGAAATGCTCACCGGAGTCCATCCCTTTCAGAGAACGCATGCCATGGAGACGGCCAGCGCCATTCTCAAGGACGAACCGACACCCCTGGCGCGCCATGTCAAAGGGATTCGGGGACTCGCTCTTTGGACGCTATGCATACTGGCACTCCGACCGCTACGAGCCCTTCGATGCCTTGGTGGACCCCACCAACATCCCCGGATTCGGCACCGATGTGTTTGACCGGGGGCACAACCTCTCGCTGGGATGGACGCGCCCATGGAGCCCCTCGGTTCTCAACGACTTCCGCTTTGGCTTCAGCCGCCATATCCTGACCCGGTTCCATGAAAACCAGGGCAACGACATCTCTTCCCAGCTGGGCATCCAAGGGTCGAATACGAATGCCATCGATGTGGGTTTTCCCGCTACCCAGGTGGTGGGATTCGATTCCCTCCAGGAGGGCACTAACCTGCCTCAGAGCGCTTTCACGGATACACTCCAGTTCCTCGAAGGGTTGAGCTGGCAGCAGGGGCGGCACCACTTCAAGCTGGGCGCCGATGTGCACCGGACTCATATGACGGGTTTCTTGCATTTTTTGTCCCGGGGGCTTTTCATTCACACTGGAGCAGTATCCGGCCACCCCGTGGCAGACCTGCTTCTGGGCATTCCGAGTGTGGCACTCAGAGGAGTGGGAGATCCCAGTGGTGACAGGAATTCCTGATCTTACAGCTTCTACTTTCAAGACGACTTCAAGTGGCGCAGCAACCTGACTCTCAACTACGGGATTCGCTACGAGTACCATCAGCCTCTAGTCTGGGTAGACGACAAACCTCACTTTCCCGACCCGACTGCCTCGGTACCGACCTACGTCCGATGTGGGACCGAGGGCATCCCGCGCGCCTGCATGGATGACGACCGGAACAACCTTGCCCCCAGATTGGGCTTGGCCTGGGGCCCTACTGACAGCGGGAACACCGTGGTTCGGGCGGGTTACGGCATTTTCTACGACATCGGTTTCTTGAACTACAACCTGCTTTCAGGTTTCAATCCGCCCAACTTCGCGATCGACCTGTTTTTTGGCCGACCCTTGTCAGATCTGTTCAGCGGCCCGGGGATCGTGGACCGTCTGACCATCCTGCCGGATCGGGATTTTCGGCAGCCCTACGCCCAGCATTGGTCCCTCAATCTTCAGCGGAGTTTCCTGGATCACTACCTGGTCGAGATCGGGTATGTGGGGAGCAGGGGCAGCAACCTGATGGCCCTGTACAATCGCAACCAGCCTGAGCCGGGAGGAGGAAATCGGCCCTTCCCCGCCTATGGGCCCATCAACAGTCCCGGCACGGTTGCCTCCTCGGACTACCATGGACTGCAGGTCCGGGCCGAGAAACGTTTTGAAGGGGGCCTCTCCTTCATGGGCTCCTACACTCTCGCCAAGTCCCTGGATGATTCCTCAGCCCTGTTTGGGACTGCGGGGAGTGATGCCTACCCCCAGAATGGCCGGGATCGAAGCGCAGACCGGGGACTCTCCACGTTCGACAACCGCCACCGGCTCGTCTTCAACTACATCTGGGAGCTTCCCATCGGTAGGGGAAAGACGCTGGGCTCGGGTCTGGGCCCAGTCGGCCAGGCGATACTGGGTGGCTGGCAACTGACGGGCATTCTTGCATTTCAATCCGGACGTCCCTTTACGCCACTGTTGGAAGGAACCAACGACAGCAATACCGACAACGGAGTGGGGTTTGGAACCGACCGTCCCAATCTGGTGGGAAACCCGCACCTTGCCAATCCGGATCCGGCGCTGTGGGTAAACCCGGCTGCCTTCGAGCGACCCCAGGGAACATTCGGCAGCGCCGGGCGCAACATCTTGCAAGGCCCCGGTTTTCAGTCCGTGGACATGGCGGTCATGAAGTCGTGGTATTTTGGCGACCAGCTTCGGCTCCAGTTCCGGACTGAGGTGTTCAATCTATTCAACCATCCCAACTTCGACCTGCCGGTGGGGAACTTCAACAGCCCCGACTTCGGCCGAGTCCAGTCCGCCAGAGACTCGAGGCAAATCCAGTTCGGTTTGAGGTTGGATTTCTAGCTATATCTATCCCGCCGAGTTTCTTCTGATCCTCGTCCATGCCAGGGAACTTCCAGCCTGATCGAGTTGTGCAGACCAAGAAGCATCACAAAGCATCCGTCACGACAACGGCGTCCTCAGTCGGACCGAGGGGAAGTAGGTTTGAAAACGGCCCCGATCGGCGGTGGCCAGCTCCCACGACATGATCTTGGCGTGTGCCCCAATGAAGAAGTCCGGCAGGGGCATAGTGGGAGCATCCCTTCCGGCCTGAGAAATTCTTCGATTCCGATAGCGGCGGTAAGCCTTGGCACAGGTGTCGGCAGCGGCGGCGGGTACATCGAGGATTTCGACGCCCCATCCGCGAACGCGGTCGGCGACGGTCTCGGGCTGCTCATCACCGACACATAACTCGGCAAGGCTGACGGCGTTGATCGCTGCGCCGTCGCCAGCTACGGCATCGGCGATGATCTCACGCGACCAGCTGCAGTAGGGAGAGCCAGAGTCGAAGGCGTAGATGAGGACGTTCGTGTCCAGTAGAATCATGGCTCACGCGTCGTTCGCCGCAGTTGATCCCATCCCATCGTCGGCCGCAAGGGGGACTTGTTCATAGCGGCAAGGCATGCCTTCTTGTTCATGTGCTTCTTGCGCCTGGGACGCTCGAGCCGCACCAGCAGCAAGCGACCCTCGCCTTGGCTCTGAACGTCGTACACTTCCCCCTGCTTGCCAGATGCCAACACCACTCGCTTCTTGGAGTCTACCGTCGACGTGCTCATGGTGGGATAATCCCACAACAGGCACCACTCGTCAAGCCCGTTTCATTTACGAACTTTTCCCATCCCGTGATTTTGAGGGGACGCTGATCGTTGAAGCCTACGAGGGAAGGATCTCTGCTATCGCCCTGGAGCTCGGTCCCGAACCAGGGGAGTTTACGACCCTTCCAGTGACTCCCCTGAAATAGTCTGATCTCACACCCGATCGTCATGAAAGGCCGAAAACGCCGTCTTGGCCAGGCTTGCGAACGAAGCCACCGCAGTCGTATGTTGGCAGTAGGTCGAGGAGGCCGACGAAGCATACAACACACCCAGGGCAGATGATTACGGCGACGATGAGATCAGGCTTCAGCTTTCCCTCGTAGATACTACAGTTCGAGCGTTAACAGTAGAGTTAGAGGAGCTGCGGAAAGGCGTTGTATGGCTTCGCCTAGTGAGGAAGTGTCAGTCTCCGGTGAACTTGTGGTTTTAGCCCAATGGAGTTAGGCTCTGAAGAAGGGGAGCTGGCCGGTTTGGTGGGAGTGGGAACTAGAGTTGACGCCCCACCTGCTCAAGCGCATGGAAGACAGGCGCTTTAATGAAGTCGACTTCAGAGCCATGCTTGAGCGTGCCACATCATGCCGCCCCGATGTTGTCGAAGGTCGCTGGATCGTCCTGACCCGGCACCGTGGACATCCTTGGGAAGTAGTCGTCCAGCCGGACTTTGGCACGAAACTGTTGGTTGGCGTGACCGCCTATCCCGTATGGGAATGTTGAGATGAAGGAGCCCTATCTCGAAGCCACCTTTCGACGGGGTCGGCCAATTGCGGCCTACCTCTATTTGCCCCGAAGACCGGGAGAAAAGAGCCATCGCACGTTCAAGGCAGACTCGGGGCTGGTCGTCGACTTCAACCGCAGTGGAAAACCAATCGGTATCGAAATCACAGCGCCAGAGAAGGCAACGCTCTCCGTTCTCAATCGCGCCTTGCAGGACCTTGGCTTACCACCCCTGAAGCAGTCAGACCTGGCTCCACTTCAAGCGGCTTGAGAATCGCTCCAAGCTTGCCTGGCTGCGGGCGTTTCTGAGCTGTCCGATCCGGTTTTGGCGATCCGCATTCGGGACCGCCCTCCAGCTCCGAAGAACACGATCCGATCAGATAGTCACACTATCCATTCTGCGCTAGAAGACTCGGCTGAAAGCCACCTCATCCCACTACACAAGTATCCTTCATCTCGTTGAATGGAAATGAGTTAAAGGACTCATCCCTACCGATTTTCCACTTTGTTCGACCGTTGGCACTCTTCTTGCTGTCCCTCCCTGCAGACGGGCAGGAGTCGATTCGAGCCCGCCACGTAGCAACCATGAAGATAGCGATCGAGTTTTTTCGGGTAGGTGGGTAACTACTAACATCAGGAGGCAGGCCGTGTTCACACGTAATATGTTCGTGTTTCTGGGTTCCACTTTCCTGTTCGCTGCCGCTATGGCCGCAGATGAACCTAACTTCGGAGCTATAGACGTGAAATCAGAGCCTCCCGGAGCATGGGTGTACATCGAGGGCATATTCGCCGGAATGACTCCCCTTCAAGTGGATCGGCTCTCTCCGGATCGATCCTATCGGGTCTTGGTCAAAATGGGTTCCTACAATGACTTCTTCGAGGATGTCGAGGTCGCCAAGGGGGACATAGATGAGATCTTGGCACGACTGAGAAAACGGGATCAGCCTTGCTCGGCCAGGAGGGACGAAGACGACTGGACGCCGCTTGTCGACGCTGACAAGAAGCGCTACGAGAGGGCGAGGAGCCAGAAGAGGTTTAGACACTATCGGGTTCTCGAGCTCTCGAACTTTCTCATGAAGTCCGATGAGGAAGTCCCCCCCGATCAGCTGTACTCCCTTTTTTCCAAGCTGGCTGAGCAACTGGACAAGAAGACCAAGTTCGAGCAGCTCGTGACAAATTACACTGCGCCTACATCTGGACGCTGGGAGGAACCTACCGATGCTGCCGACGAACCTACCCTGGTGCTCTCAGGAGTCATCACACGCTACCAGCGCGGCAGTCGAATGAAGCGTTACGCAATCGGTTTTGGTGCCGGTAAGACAAGGCTTTACTGTCTGTTTAGACTGGTAGACAAGAAGACCGGCCAGGTACTTCTGGAGCGAATGGAAAACGGGTCCATCTCTGGCGGAGCTTTCGGGGGCGATAGCTTCCATGCGATCAAGGAGATCGCCGGCGACATCGCCAAGAGAATCAAGAAGGACTGGTAATGCGCCCTGAAGGGACGGCAAAGCAACCACGTCCGAGAACGCCGCAGTGGGGCTTCCTGTTGCCCCTCTGCATCTTGGGATTGACCGGATTCTTGGCTGCCGAGGAAGCTTTTCGGGTCAAGAACGTAGAGTACCTGCAGGGAGCGACTGAGCTTCGAGAGTTTACGAAGGCTGCCCTGGTCATCGATTCTTCGGGAGTCGTTTTTCTCCGGGACAAGAAACGGCTATGGAGTATCGATGGGGTTGAGGTCGTCCACGTAGCCGCGCAGGCCCGCGCTACGATGCGGGCCTGTACCACGAATACCGGTCTGGCGGCGGTGATAGTGGTTGGCTCCGTTATTCCCATCCTTGCCCCGGCAGTCCTCCTGTTCCACCGAGCGGAAAAGCACTTGCTCTCTATCGAGTACCGCCAGACGGAGACAGGAGAAGAGGGCCTGATCCTCTTCAACATTCGCGATCACTCAGCCAGGGCGGTCAAGAAGATGATCGACGACAAGCTGGGTCTGACGCCGGAATACTATCGCCAACAGGCGGCCAAGGAAGAAAGGCGGAAAGCCGAGCTCGAATCCAGGGCCCGCCCCGTGGGCCACTGGAGGACTGTCGCAAATACGGTCGTCGGAAACAATCGCTCCGACCGGATTCTAGTGGCCGCCGGCCACTACGCCGTCCTTCTTTTCAACCGCTATATCGGCCTGGTCCCAGAAGGAGCGGAGCTGGCCAATTACCGAGTTTCACTTCGTGAGGTGAAGGACTCCAATGATAGCAGCAGTGATCTGAGCCCTATCCTGAAAGGCTCCAGGGTCGTCGGTTTCCGTTATGCCGGCAAAAGGTATCTGGTCTATTGAGCTGAGGGTCAAGGGGAACCCAGCTCTCTGCGGCCGGCTCGTCAAGGCTACCGCGATTACAGTCCCGGAACGACCGTTGAAAACATTCTGGCTCAAAAATCAGAACCGGACGTTGTCCCGCTTGCTCATGCCCACGAGTCGGGTTTAGCCCGGATTTCTCAAGGAGAAAGCCGAAAGGGCGATTTTAGTCGATTTCTCGACGCCGGTCTGGGTCAAAGGCGCCGCTGAGGGCGGTGCAGAGTACGACAGGCGTCGTGAGGCCTGTGTCGAGCGCGGAAAACCGGTTTTTCAGACACACCTCAGGCGCCTCAGTTGCAGACGGCTGGGATTTCCGACTTTCCTTGGCTCAACCGAGCTGTTGAAGCTGGGCCAAGGCTTGGGCATAGAGTGCTTGGTAAGGATAACCCTCGCTCAAGGACAGACTCACCCGCCGGACACTGACCCGAATCTGGCCTCCTATCTTCAACAGTTTGAGGCGAATTGTCTGGCATTGCGCCTTCGCCCACTGGGTCCCCTTCAAAGCGACACGCCTCAACGTGTGCAGCAGATTATAGGCCACCGAGGAGAACCACAACCGCAGCTGATTGCTCTTGATGAGGTGCGTCGAGGTCCGATCGGCAAACAGCTCCAGCTGCTGTTCCTTGATCCGATTCTCCGCCTCCCCTCGCGCGCAGTACAGCTGCTCGTACAGCTTTTGGGCGGGCCACCGCTTCGCTCCCAGCGAGGTGACGACAAAGCGGGGATTGGATCCCTTACCCGTGTACTCGGCCTTGCCCACCACTCGCCGCTCTTGACTCCAGCTCTTGTGCGTCTGGTAACGAAAGTCCTTATAGACTCGGGCGCTGCTGCCGCTCGCTTGTTGAAGCGCCTGGGCCTGTTCCAGCTCCGACTCCAGGGTCCCCTCTAAGCGCTGATTGCGGGCCAGACCGAAGACGTAATCCACTCGATGCTCCTCACACCATTTCATCAACGCCTCGCGCGCAAAGCTGCTGTCCGCCCGCAGCGTAATGCGGACCTTCGGCCACTTCGCCCGCAGTTGTCCCACGATCCGCTCCATCTCCTGGACCGCTCCTTCGGAGCCATCCAGATTCGACACCCGTAGCTTGGACCCCAGCACATACCCCTCGCAAAACACATACAGCGGCAGGTAGCAGTAACACCGGTAGTAGCCATGGTAGAAACGACCCTCCTGCTCTCCGTGCAGCGGATCATCCGTCGCATCCAGATCCAACACCAGCTCCTTCGGTTTACCGCCTCGCACCCGAATGAACTGCTCCACCAGAAACGCTTCCACCGCCGCTTCATCCACCGGCGTCTTGCGATATTTATCCTGCGTCACCGAGGACAACTCCAAACGATTGAGTGTGCTCTTGCCGGCACACGCCTTGCCCCGATCCGCTTCCGCTCGCCGATCCCTCCCCAAGGGATCTTCCTTGCCCACCAACACCGCCATCAGCGGATCCGTCCGTAGCTCCTCATGATCGTTGAGATCCTCATAGCCCAAGGCCAGTCCATAAATCCGCTGCCCCACCAGATCCTCCACACTGAACTCGGTGAAGCGAGGATCGCGCCGGTCCCCAAAGCAGGCGGCCAAGCCGCGAATGAACCCATAGCGGTTCTCCACCTCCCGTAACAGCAACCCTCCGGCGTCTGAGGTGATCTGTCCCCCGTTGAATTCTGCCTCGACTCGGCGACCCTCCAGCCCTTGAAACTCCAGCTTAGAAGCGATACACTCTGTCGTCATAGTAGTCAGCTCCTTGTGTTTGTTAAGTCTTTGTTAACACAGACTTTATACCACATTGAGCTGACTGCTTTTTCTTATCCTTGAGAAATCCGGGTTAGGTCTGCCCACCGAATCTCACCTCTCAGTATTCGGGCCACTCAGCAAGCTCCTGGGACAATCCCTCCTCGGCTAGTGCCTTCTCGAAAGAAGGGTCCAGTTTCCCGCATTCGCGCGCCAGACGACTACGTTTTAGCCTCAGGAGTTTTTCTTCCACTGCTTCTTGAATAGCTCGGCTGCGACTCGGATAAACTTTTTCAGTGACCAGTTGATCGAGTCGTAGCAGCAACTTTTCGTCCAGCGTAATCGCGACCTTAGATGCAGCCATCAGCAGCCTCCGAGTGTGACAATACATCATACTATTTCAGGTCCGATACCACCCTTTGCGTTCCCGATTCGCAGATTCCACAGTTCGAGCGTTATTAGTAGAGTCACGGAAATTCTGCTATCTTGGAGGGGTTACTGAGTGGGAAAAACGATGGAAACAGTCACAATTCAAAACTATCCGGACATCGTCAAGTCTGCGAAGAGCGAAATCGAACCTGGCAACGTCCGAACCGCTACGGTCGAAGCCTTGGTGGATACCGGAGCGACCTACCTTTGCCTGCCCCCATCGGTCATTCGAAGTTTGGGCCTCTTGCCAATTAGGACTCGCAAGGTGATGACCGTAAATGGAACCGTCGAAAGACGTATCTTCGGGGGTGCCGAGATTACGATCAAGGGCCGGACGGAACAAATGTCGGTGATGGAGAGCGACGAGACAACCCCTCCATTGGTTGGCTATGTGGTGCTCGAGGTCCTGGATTTCGTCGTCGATCCCAAGTCGCAGGAACTCATCCCCAATCCAGCTCACAATGGAGAGTGGATTCTGGATCTCTTCTCGGCACAGGTCGCCTGAGCCTGGCCATCACGATCCCCACCAACTCACCGGCCACAACGTCAGCGACGGAACGTAGGTAATGAGCAGTACGACGATTAATAGGATTACAACATAGGGCAACGTCGATCGATACACCTGCGTCAAGGACTGGTCGAAACGGTAGGAGGAGAGAAACAGGTTCTCCCCCATGGGTGGCATCAGGTAGCCCAGCTCCATGTTTGCCAGGAAGATGATGCCCAGGTGGGTCGGGTCGATCCCATAGGCGGCTGCCATCGGAGCAATCAAAGGCACCACCACGATCACCGCCGAATAGATATCCATCAAAGCGCCTACGATGATCAGGAAGACGTTCAACGCCAACAGGAACATCCAGGGAGAATCGATATGGGTTTGCACCCAGTCCAGCGCCTGGGTCGGAACCTCGGCCAGAATCAGAAACTCGGTAAAGCCCAGGGCGACACAGAGAATGATCATGAAGCCGCCCACCAGAGCAGCGCACTCTCTGAAAATCCGAGGAAGGTCTCGAAATATGCCCAGGTCCTTGTAGAGCAGGCACTCGACGAGCAGAGCGTAGGCGACCACCAGGGCTGCTACCTCGACCAGCGACGCCACAACCCCTGATAAGAAGGCGATCAGGGTCAGGACCGGCAGGAAGAGCTCCCACTTGGCTTCCCTTACGGCTGAAGCCGCTTCCTTGGGACGAAACTCTGCCCGGGGTGCCCCGTGGGACCAGCCCTGATAGGCACCCCACCCCGCCACCACAGATACCAGAAGGATGCCGGGGAGGAACCCTCCAATGAAGAGGTGCTCCAGGGGCTGGTTCACGTAGAAGGCGTAGAGAATCACCGGGAGGCTGGGGGGGGAAAAGCAGGCCGATGGAACCGGATACGGTCACCAGCCCTACCGACGTTTTCTCGGGATAGCGAGCTCGGGTGAGTACGGGCAGGAAGAGTCCTCCCATGGAGAGGATGGTCACGCCGGAGGCTCCCGTCAGTGGGGTGAAAAACGCGAGCACCAGGGTGGTGACAACCGCCAATCCTCCCGGCATCCATCCAAAGAAAGCCGTGAACAATCGCATCAGCCGGCGGCTCGCGCCTCCCTCGGCCAGGATATAGCCACCCAACGCAAAGAGCGGAATGGTGGGTAACAGCGGGTTTACCGTCAGTCGATAGGTCTCATTGGGAATCGCCGTGATGGGAGTTCCGTCGTACCAGAACAGCAGCAGCGCTGCACCCCCGATTGCCGCATAAATAGGTAGGCCCAGGGCGGTCGCGACCACGATCAACAGCAGAGCGGGGACCAGCAGATCAGGCTGCTCCAGGGAGGGGACAAACTTGAAGACCACTGGAATAATTAGACCGACAGAAGCCAGCATTCGTCCCTTCAGGTTCTTCGCAGCGCCTGAGATCAGACGCCCTGCGATCAAGGCCAGTCCTACTGGCATGATCGCAAGAGCCGCCCAGACCGGGACACCCCAGGCCACTACTTCGCCCGCTTCCCGCTCGATTCGGACGAGATCCAAGCTGGCTAGAACCAGACAGGCCGTCACTCCGGCGGCCAGGCCACTGGTGAAGATCTGAATACCGGGACGGATCCAGGCAGGGAGCAGGCTCTGAGTGGAAAGGGCCAGGAGCCGGTCGGTGCGGGCCGCCAAAGCGGCCCCCAGAATCGTGATCCACAGGGTAAGGTGCTGGACGACGACAATCGATCCGGGTATTCCGCCACCCAGCCAGGTCCGAGCGACGGCCTCCAGGAGGGCTAGCCCCGCCATCAGAACCAGTACGATGACGGAGACGGCATCCTCCAGCCTGCTGAGAACCGAAGTGCGTTCTGGCTCGGGAACGATCTTGTCCATTGCCTGTCCTAGTTCTGGACAGACTGGAGATTGCTGGAATTGCGGAACTCGTCTCGCAGTCTCTGGACCAGATCGATCAACTCCTCGGGAGCGTATCGGCCTCGCAGCCTGGGATAAGCCTTTTCCGCTTCGGACTGCCATAGATCCAGCACTGCTTCGTCCATCTCTACCACCTTCAAGCCTCGCCGTTTCATCTCCTCAACAGCATCTGTCCCCATCTTCCGGATCTGGCTGCGCTGTTGCTCGCCCGCCTTCCTGGCCGATTCCAGGAGGGCCGTCCGGTATTGCTCGGGGATCTTCTCCCATGTTTCGGTGCTGATGACTGTCCCCGCTATCAGGGGAGTCCAGCGCACCGGCAGCATGTTGCCGGTCACTCGAAACGACTGCTGCAACAGTGCAAACAGCGGTGGAACATTGAATGCGTTGACGATTCCGGTCTGAAGCGATGTGAGCAGGTCGGTCAGGGACAGGGGAACCACCCGGAAGCCCAATTCCTTGTACAGTCTCTCCGTCTCAGGATCTCCCGCCGAGGTAAAGAGCTTCATCTTGCGAAGGCCGTCGGGTGTGCTGATGGGCTCTGTGGCAAAGGTGTGAACCCAGCCGGCATCTGCCCAGTTCAGGACCTTGAAACCCTTCTCCTCCATCCGGCGCTCGAGTCGGGGTGCGATGCGGTCCCTCACATAGTCCAGCTCCTCGTAAGACGACAACATCATGGGCACCTGCAGGGCTGAGACACCTGAGTCGATCCGCGACATGCCGACCGAAGAGAGCCCCACAGCCTGGAGGGTGCCCGCCCGAACCTTGCGTACCATCTCAGGTCCATCACCCAAGGTGCCTCCCGCGTAGATCGTCACCTGGACGGTACCGCCCGAGATCCGCTGCCAGTCCTGACGGATCTGCTTCAGGGTTTCGTGCCAGAGGGAATCCTTGGGCGCAACGGTTCCGATTCGGACCCGGATCTTACTGGCGGCCAGGGGTGAAGTGGAGCCCACCAGAAGCAGTGTCAAAGCCACACAAAAGCCAAGAGTACATCTCGTCAGTTTCATTGGTTTCCTCCTGATGGAACGGAACAGTTCTCGGCACCCAGGATGAGATCGTCGACGCGTTCGAGCAGCCAACGGGCTCGACGGTGGGCCAGCAGGACCACCAGCCGGTTCTCGGGAAAGTGATCCGGGTCTACCGCCAGGGACTTCTGGACCAACGAGCAGAACTCGCCCTGGTCCTGTGAGGGGACAGAGATGGCCTCTGCGTAGGCCAGGTGTAGATCGGCATTGTTGCCTTCGGAGAGTTCCAGGGCCCTGCGGTAGTGGCGAGCGATGGAGCCTGCATCGGGTTCTCCCACCTTGGCGCTCGCCAACTGAATCTGAAAGGCGTGTAACGCTCCTCCGTCCCAAGTCTCGTCCAGCTCCAGCGCCCGATCTAGCAATGCCTCCACCTCAGGCAGCCGGGCCAACATCGCGGTGTCATCGCGAGAGGCCGAAATGGCAAGACCCAGGGCGGCCGCGCTCCAGTAGAGGAAGGGTAGGTCCCGTTTCTTTTTCTTCTCCTGGATGGAAGCCACGGCCGCAGTTGGGTCCGCGGCCAGACGATCCCCGAATCCCTTGTAGGAACGCTCCAGAGCCTGAAGACCGTAGCGAAAACCGCGAAGGTAGAGCCGACGGGCCCGGTGCCTCAAGTGCCGGGCCCGCTCCAGGTCGGTCTCCTCGGCCAGCTCCGCTTCGTAGTCGACGAAGGCATAGGAGTAAAGGACGAATCCCCGACAAGCGGTCAGCAGCAGACCCCGATGATGGGGAGATTCGGCTAACAGGCTCTCCACCAGCTTCAACCCGAAGGGCAGCGCACCGGCCACCAGCTCCAGATCTTCGTCACTTTCATAGACGGAGTTACCGGAGGCCAGGGTGTCTCCAATCTTGTTGATGGCGAACTTCTTGATGGAACAGCTGGTGTTCAGGAGAAGGACCGGGAGGGAAAGGACAAGGACACCTCCCGCCATCTTCCCAAGCCGCTGCTGAATTGCCTTGACTACGTGAGGAGTGGACATTTGATCCTCCATGTTTTTCACCTGGCACCGATCTGTTGGTGGCTTGTCAGGGCCAGCTCCCGCTTGCTTGACAGTTCCCTGCAGTAGCAACAGCCATGCCAATTCCTCGCTCTCGTTACTGGCCTTCAGTTCAAACAATTGATGTGGCTAAGGTT
The DNA here is from genome assembly GCA_965218775.1 of Acidobacteriota bacterium. Lineage (GTDB taxonomy): Bacteria > Acidobacteriota > UBA6911 > RPQK01 > JAJDTT01 > CAUZIZ01. Next base: position 961,545 of record CBDCLS010000005.1, read on the forward strand.
AGGCCACTTCCAGAGGGGCAGAGGTCGGGAAATTTCGGGAGCTCTCTTGCCCCTACACCGACCCGATCGGATAGTGGACTATCGAAGTGAATTCCCAAGATGCGGGGACTCATTCGATCGATCGTCCACGGACAGGGCTCCGGTAAGGAGCTCTGTCCCCTTTTCACTGTCCCCACTGAGGTCTCTGTCCCCTCTGACGTCTCTCCTCTGACGTCTCAAGGGGCTGAAATCGTGTCAATGCTGACTCGAGTGGGCCAAGATCCTTGATACAACCAGGAGAGGAGGTTGGGGCAAGGGCAAGGGCGAGGGCAGAGGCAAGGGTGGGAGGGACAGACGTCTATATACCAACGGACGGCGGCCGGGCCATTGTTAGCCGGTGGGCAGCTCTCTATACTAGCCTCGATTTCCACGGTACTGGAAAGGACTAACATTTTTTAAGGGTAGCCGTTGAGTCGGTTAGTCAAATCGAAGGACCAGAGTTTTGCCGCCAAACCAAGGCATGGGCGTGGGATCATCACCCAGGCCCGAGGCGACCAAGTAGGGGTTATGGGCGCGCTTATCGAGGTGGACGGTGACTTGCTGCTCTTGGATCTGGACCCGGGCCGAGACGTCGAGGAGATTTCGGAAGATCTTTTTGGCTTGAGCCCGCTGATATTCGCGACCAATCTTCTCGGCCATGAGTCGATATAGGGAGCTGGCCATGAGGGTGATCTGGAGGTCAAAATCCACTTTGAGTCCCACCATCGAAGAGAGCGCGTCCAGGTGAAAGAACTGGATGGCTTCGGAGATGCCATTTTCGATGAGCATGCGTTGGGCATAGCGGGTGATCAGAGTCGAGGGGGCGCGGCGCAGATGGTTGGTCAGTAGGACGGTCGGTTCTTCGTGACCGAGTTCCATGAGGGTGAGCTGGCGCAGGGGACCTTCGTAATGTTTCAGGACGATCCGCTGGTCCAGGACTTTGGGGGTGCGAAAGATCCGAGTCAGGGCGGGTAAGGTGATGCGGTGCCAGGCGGAGGCGGGGCGGCTCCAGATCTGGCCCAGCATTTTTTGGGAGCGGCGGCGCAGGGTGATAAAGCCAATGCCCTGTTGGTTGAGGCGGTTCAGATGAGCATAGGTGGTCAACTGGGAATCGAAGACGAGTTCGGCCGGAGGCTGACCGCTGTGTTGGTGCCAGAACTGGACGAAGCGTTGCACCTCGTCGGCTCGATCGGCCCGGGGGACACCCGCATTGGCGTAGCATAAGACACGCTCGGTGGCGTCCCGAGCCAAAAAAACGAGGATGCCTTTTTGGCTGCGGCTGCGGGAAGAGACATAGTGTTTGTCCAAAGGTTCCTGCTGGCTATTGGCGGGGACGGTGTGAAAGTCCAGATCGAAGGAAGAGCCCCGGGGCAGGCCGGCGGCTTGGACCTGCTCAAACCAGGCTCCCATGAGGCGCAGGTTGGCGCGTCGGTCGACCCGGGAGCTGTAGGCGGCCAGGTAGGAGCGCTTGGGCACCACATTGAGACCGGCAAAAAGGGCGATGCCCTCGTCAAAGACCCGATCCATGACATGACTTTTTCTTTCGATGCCCAGCAGCTTCAGAGCCAGCAGGGTGCGCACGGCCTGCTCGGCGGGAATCATTTGGGAGCCGGGAAGGCGGGGGGGCTGCAGCACCGCCCCGAGATCGATCGATCGCATCAGCGGGACGAACAGAAACAGACCGCCGACCCGGGTGCGAAAGCTGCGCGGGGCCAGATTGATCTGCCGCACGTCGGCGATGGCTGCTGCTTCGGGCTTGAGGGTGGCGGGGCGTTGCTCATCCCGACGCCGGGGCAGTCGGGCGAAGCCCTCCTCTCGCAGCAGGATCGATAACGCATTGATGCTGATGGAATGGCCGGCGGCGGCCAACTCGCGTTGGATATCGTAGACCGAGAGGTTTCGCTTGCGCAGGGCGACGGCCCGTTCCCGCACCCGATCGCGGGCGGGCGCCGCTTGAGGCCCCCGGCGAATCGCCTGAAAGAAGCGGGCGCGCTTGCTGAGATCATGGCGAAACTGATGACAGAGGACGCGGAAGGCTCCTGGGGAATAGCCGAAGCGAGTGGCGACCTGCTGCGAGGGCAAGCCTTCGACGAAAAAGCAGCGCAAGGCCTCATACTGGCGCTGCAGAGGCGATTCGGGGGCCAGGAAGAATTGGGCCTCCGGAGCGGTCGGTCGGGTGTCATTAGTTAGTCCATTCCGATTACTGTATTCCAAACTATAACTATACTAGATATGAATGACAGAAAATGCTCAGCCTTTGATAGGGTTCTATTCTGCCTCATATCCAGACTTTTCTAGCATTCGCGTGGGGATCGTCCCTTGATCAGGTTTTAGGTATAGGATTACCTCTCTATCCAAATAGGTACTTCTATTTACTAACGTAGGTGGAAACACAGCAGGCGCAAGTCGCGCCGATCAAGGATTCTGGCGGGGGGCTCGAAGCGGAAAGGCGTCATTTGTACTGCCGTGGAAATCGAGGCTAGCGCTTTCGAAAGCTGGTTGGTTGAGGCAACAAACGGTTTCTGCCCAGTTTTTTCGCAGAGAACTCCTTCACGGACCTTGGCATAAAGGATATCCTCTAACGTCGGCAGTCGCTACAACCTGGATATCCAATTCATCGAAGGGAAGGTTATTAGATGAAGGGCACAATTTTTGACTTGACCGGGCGCTCCGCGCTGGTGACGGGTGGAAGCAAAGGTCTAGGCAAGGCCATGGCTCGGGGTTTTGCCCAGGCGGGAGCCGATGTCGCAATCTGCAGCCGCCACGAGGACGAGCTTCGTCGCGCGGTCGATGAGATCGTTGAGGGAACCGAGGCGCATTGCCACTATCTGGTGGCCGACATGAGCCAGCGCGGTGAAGCCGACCGGCTCGCCAAGTGGGCCCTGGAGTCGATGGGCAAAGTCGATATTCTGGTGAACAATGCCGGGTCCAACGTGCCTCAGGCCATCGACGCCATTACTGACGAGATCTGGGACCAGATCGTCGAGCTCAACTTGTCGTCCTGTATGGCGTTGAGCCGTGCCCTGATTCCGCAGATGAGGAAGCGCAAGTGGGGGCGTGTCATCCACATCTCGTCCATCATGGGATTGGGCTCCAAGGCGGAACGGGATTCGTACTCTGCCACCAAGTTTGCTTTGCACGGCCTGGCGAAAGCAAGTGCCCTGGATGTCGGTGCCGACAACATCACCGTGAACTGCATTGCACCAGGACCTTTTGCAACAGATCTCCCCGGCCTTCTCCTTACGGACGAGCAGAAGCAGACATTCTCAGAGGGGACTGCGCTAGGGCGCTGGGGACAACCCGATGAGCTTGTCGGTCCCGCCCTATTGTTGGCCAGTGAAGCTGGAAGTTACATCACCGGAGAGGTTCTTGTCGTTGACGGCGGGGTGCTCTCTAAGATATTCTGATTCATGTCTTTAGCTACCGAAGGCTCGGAGGATGAGCCGCAGCCTGATCGTTCTCATACCCGCAACTTCTGCATCATCGCCCACATCGATCACGGGAAGTCGACGCTTGCGGACCGCTTTCTCGACGCAACCGGGGCCCTCGATTCCCGCAGCATGCGAGAGCAGGTTCTGGATCAAATGGAGTTGGAGCGGGAACGCGGCATCACCATCAAGATGGCCGCAGTGCGACTCCATTACGACTCCCGGCAGGGAGAGGGCTTCGAGCTCAACCTGATCGACACGCCGGGCCATGTCGATTTCACCTATGAGGTTTCTCGCAGCCTGGCTGCCTGCGAAGGAGCCGTGCTGGTGGTCGATGCGGTTCAGGGAGTCGAGGCTCAGACTCTGGCAAATGTGAATCTCGCCCTGGGCAGCAACCTGACCATCATACCTGTCATCAACAAGATCGATCTGCCGGCAGCGGACCCGGATCGCGTGAAGAAGGAGATTGCGGAGACCCTCTTGATCGACGAGTCGGAATGTCTCCTGGTCAGTGCCAAGGAAGGTATCGGCATCGAAGATGTCTTGGAAGCTGTAGTAGCTCGTGTGCCTATGCCTGGTGGGGTGGACGAGGCTCCCCTGCGCGCCATGGTCTTCGACAGTCATTTCGATCCCTATCTGGGTATCATCGCCTACGTCCGCGTGGTGGATGGAGCCATCCAGCCAGGTATGCGCTTGCGCATGATGGCTTCGGGCCGGGAGGCAGAGGTGGCAGGCGTGGGGGTGTTTGCCCCCCAGATGCGCTCCACCTCGGGTCTCAAGGCAGGCCAGGTCGGTTTCCTGCACGCCGGGATCAAGTCCATTGGCCATTGTCGCGTGGGAGACACCGTTACCGGCGCCAGCCAACCCGCTGCGGCTCCACTTGCCGGCTACAAACAGGTGAAGCCGATGGTTTTCTGCGGTCTCTATCCAGTGGACAGCGACCGCTTTACGGATTTGCGCGAAGGACTGTCACGGTTACAGCTGAACGATGCCGCTCTGGCGTTCGAGCCGGAGACCTCGGCCGCCCTAGGCTTCGGTTTTCGTTGTGGGTTTCTGGGGTTGCTTCACAGCGAGGTCGTCCAGGAACGGCTCGAACGCGAGTTCGACTTGGACCTGATTGCTACCTCTCCATCGGTCGTCTACCGGCTAACTCTGGTGGATGGAACCGTCGCTCACATCGAGAATCCGAATCACTGGCCCGAAGCTGGAAGCATTGCCAAGGTGGAAGAGCCCTTCATAATGGCGACGATCCTGGTCCCCAACAAGTACATGGGCGCCTGCATGGACCTCTGCAGTGATCGCCGCGGTACCTTCAGCAGCATGGAATCCAGTGGCACCAACCGGGTTGTGTTGACCTATCAGCTCCCGCTGGCGGAGATCCTTCTCGACTTCTTCGACACACTCAAGAGCCGGACCCGTGGCTACGCCTCATTCGACTACGATTTTCTGGGCTATCGCGAGGGGAAACTGGTCAAACTGGACATTCGCATCAATTCTGAACCGGTCGACGCCCTCAGTTTCATTACCCACCGGGACCGTGCCTTTCCCCGAGGAAAGGCGCTGGTGGGACGATTGAAAACAGTCCTTCCGCGTCAGCTCTTCGAGATTCGGGTGCAGGCTTCCCTGGGCTCCAAGATAATCGCCGCTGAGCGAGTCAGTGCGCTGAGGAAGAACGTGCTGGCCAAGTGCTACGGCGGGGACGTGACGCGCAAGCGCAAGTTGATGGAGAAGCAGCGGTCGGGAAAGCAGCGGATGAAGGCCGTGGGAAGAGTCCAGATTCCCCAGGAAGCCTTCCTGAGTGTCCTGCGGCTGGGTAATGAGTGATCATGGTCCGCCAGCTCCTCCTCTGAGTTCGGAGGAAATGGGCCTATATGTCCATATCCCCTTCTGCCCTCAGAAATGCCCTTACTGTGACTTTGTCTCGGGGCCGTTTGACCTCTCTGCCCGTCTAGGCTACCTGGAGGCGCTGGAGCGTGAGATCCGGGCGAGTTCCTGTGCCGGCCGCAGCGTCAATACTGTCTATTTCGGGGGGGAACGCCTTCCGAGCTCTCGATTCACGAACTCGAGGTCCTGGTCGGGGCTGTTCAGGAGACCTTCGTCACCGCGAACGCCTGCGAGTGGAGTATTGAGTGCAACCCAGAAACGATTACATCGGAGTTGCTCGGCGGGACATCTCGTCTCGGATTCAACCGCATCAGCCTCGGCATCCAGTCCTTCCAGGACCGCTACCTCCAGCTTCTGGAGCGTACACACACTGGCGAAGACTCGCTTCAGTCCTACCGATTGGTGCGAGCAGCCGGCTTTGAGAATGTCAATCTCGACCTGATTTTCGCCCTTCCCGGTCAGTCTCTCGATCACTGGAAGCTGGACCTTGATGAGGCCCTGGCACTGGATCCCGAGCACCTCTCGCTCTACAGTCTGACGATTGAGGAGGGGACCGAGTTCGGAGAGCGCCACTCACGAGGTGAGCTAGAGAAGATCGATGCGGAAGGGACCGCCGACATGTATGAGGTTGCCCTCGACCTGACCCAGGAGTTCGGTTTCGATCAGTACGAGCTCTCCAGTTTCACTCGGCCCGGCCGGGAGTGTCTCCACAACCTTGGCTATTGGAACTATTTGCCTTATTTGGGCTTCGGGATTGGAGCAGCCTCGTTCCTGGATGGGACTCGTTGGACCAATACAGCTGTTCTTGCTGACTATTTGCGGAGCGCTCCCGATGGCAAAATTTCCAGGGCAAGCGAGAAGCGCCTGCAGGGCAAGGAAGCTCTGGGAGAGGAACTCATGCTCGCGCTGCACACGCAAACAGGCGTTTCACTGGGGTCCCTCTCTGTTCGGTACGGCTGCGATGTGGGGCAAGTATATGCAGACTCTTTCCAACTCTTGAGCGGTCAGGGACTGATCGAGCTGGAGGATGACCATGCCAGGCTCACTCGGAAGGGGAAGCTTGTGGCAGCTGAAGTCTGTGCGGAGTTCTTGCCAATGGAGGAGTCGGCTCCCCTGGGGTCATGAAGCATGAATCGGATCTGCGTGTTCTGTGGCTCGAAAACGGGAAACAGTCCTCTCTTTCTGGAAACAGCCATTCAGCTGGGTCGGGTTTTGGCCGAGCGCGGTCTCGAGCTGGTCTATGGTGGGGCTAGCATTGGCTTGATGGGAGCCGTGGCCGATTCAGTCATGGCCGGCGGAGGCAAGGTTGTCGGGGTGATTCCAGAGGCGATGGCGTCCAAGGAGGTCGCTCATGACGGGGTGACTGAAATGCACGTAGTCTCGAGCATGCACGAGCGTAAGTCGATGATGGCTCGGTTGGCGGACGCCTTTGTTGCACTTCCAGGGGGATTTGGGAGCTTCGAGGAGCTGTTGGAAATGATCACCTGGGCGCAGCTTGGGATCCACCGAAAACCGGTAGGGATTCTGAATGTCAACGGCTACTATGATCCTCTGATCCAGTTGTTTGAAGGGGCCATCGAGGCGGGGTTCATCAAGCCCAGGAATCGCCAGCTGTTTGTCATCGAACAGGAGGCGGACCGATTGCTCCAGACTCTGCTGGCTCACAAACCTCCCGAGGTCAAGCGGTGGATAACAGAACGGGAAACGTAGCTTTAGCCTCCAGGCCGAAGTATTTCGGTCGAGCCACAGGCTCGACGGAACGGCGGCCTGGAGCCCACCGCTACGGCGAAGGTCAGCCTCAGTAAGTGGTATTCTCCACGAGTAGAATGATGGCAGCTGAGCAAATCAATACGGACGTCAAGGTCAAAGATCCCTTCGACATCAACCTGGACTGCATCCACTGCGGCTTCTGTGTGCCCAGGTGTCCAACCTATCAGGTTCTGGGTGACGAGAACGATTCGCCCCGGGGCCGGATCTATCTCATGAAGGCTCTTCAGGCGGGGCGTATTCCTCTAGACGAGACCTTCATTGGGCATCTGGATTGCTGCCTCGGCTGCCGAGCCTGCGAAACAGCTTGTCCCTCGGGGGTCCGCTATGAGGTGATGCTCAACGAAACCCGGGCTCGGATTCATGAGGAGCAGCCGCCACCTTTTCTGCAGAGATTCGTTTTTCGTCGGTTGCTTCCCGCGAACGGGCTGCTCAGGCAGGCAGGTCGAGCTCTACGTTTTTACCAACAAGTCGGATTGCAGCGGCTGGTTCGCAAGGCGACTTTTCTATCGCGCCTGTTTCCCGGGCTCTATGCTTCCGAGAAGAAACTCCCTCGGATTCCTCCCCTGAGGCGCTTCGATCCCTCCTATGCTGCCTACGGGAGTCCCCGCTACCGGGTCGGCTTTCTCACTGGCTGCATCATGCCCCTGATTTTCCCCCAGGTTCACCACGCCAGCATTGAGATGCTGCGGCTGGCGGGCTGCGATGTGATCCTGCCACCCTCACAGTCCTGCTGCGGTGCCTTGCACTCCCATGCCGGGGACCGGGAGATGGCTCGCACCCTGGCGATTCGCAACCTCGACGCCTTTCCCTGGCAGGAACTCGACGCCATCATCGTCAACTCCGCCGGTTGTGCCGCCTCCATGAAGGAGTGGCACCATTTGATAGAGGACTCCAATCCCCACTCCGAAGCGGCCCAAGGATTCGCCCATAAGGTGAAGGATATCTGTGAGTTCCTGGGCGAGATTGAGCCTTCCTGGAGCCTGGGAACCATACCAGAGCGAGTTGCCTACGACGATGCCTGCCATCTACTCCATGGACAGCAAGTCTCCGCGCAGCCCCGGCAGCTTTTGGAGCAGATTCCCGGCCTCTCGTTGCTGGAGGTTCCCAACTCGGACCGCTGCTGTGGCAGCGCCGGCATCTATAACCTGCTCCAGCCCGAAATGTCCGAGGAGCTGCTGGGAAAGAAGCTGGAGGAGATCCTGAGCACGAAGCCTGACCGAATCACGACGGCGAATCCGGGCTGCATCCTGCAGATCCAGTATGGGCTATGGTCCCAGGACCTAACCATTCCAGTCCAGCATCCGGTGGAGCTGCTCTACGAGGCCGCCCGGACAGAGGCCAACAAAGTAGCCTGAATCGTCCTATTTCTTGCTGGCGGCGACTCGATTGCGGAGGGTGCCAATCTGAGAAATCTCTACCTCTACCTTGTCTCCCGGCTCGAGGTATTCGCCGGTGGTGTTCCCTACACCCGAGACCGTTCCTGTGCTGATGATGTCCCCGGGCTCCAGGGTGACGATGGCAGAGATATATTCGATCAGATCCGCCACGGGCACCAACATCTGTGCAGTACTATTGTGCTGCTTGCGATCCCCATTGACATAGGTGCTGATCTCCAGTGACTGAGGATCGGGGATCTCATCCGAGGTGACGATCCACGGTCCCAAAGGAGCGAAAGTGTCCAGCCATTTTCCGTTGAGCCAGTCGAACCACACGTCCTCGTCACGGTCCTCGCTGCGATTCTTGATCTTCAGCTTTCGCTCGGAGACGTCGTTCATGACGGTATAGCCTGCCACGTAGCGAAGTGCCTCGGAAGCGGAAACCTGCTTGGCCTTACGGCCAATGACCACTGCCAGTTCCCCTTCCCAGTCGATGGCCGTTGCCACCGGTGGAATGAGGATACGGTCACCGGGGCCGATCACGGTAGTGGTCGCGGGTTTCATGAAGAAGCGAGGCGTTTCCTTGTCCTGAACCGCCATCTTACCGCCCCCTTCCTCTATGTGGTCCTGGTAATTACCGGACAGACATAGCAGTTTGCACGGTACCAAGGGAGAGCTGAGACGGACCCGGCTTAGCTGGAAGGTGATCTTGTCGTCGGGATTCTTGCCCGCCTCGGCGAGAGTGGCGTTTAGCGCTTTTCTTGCGGCCGACCTGCCCTTCTGGCCCGCACTCAAGAGCTCCAACATATCGCCCAGAAACGAGTGAGCCGGGCGCTTTTCTTTACGTGCAAGACGTCGGTCCGCTCCCTCGAGGTCGACTACGAGCTGGTCCTCGATCACCGCGCCCACGAATGTCCTGGTTGCTGCCGAGCAGGTTGCTAGCTTCATCGGTTCTCCTTGTCAGTGACGCACTGTCGAAGAAGGATCGGGCCGAGTCTTCCGTGGCGGCGGTCTCCCGGCCGCCTTGGAGTCGAGCCAAAGGCTCGAAAGAAGGGAATCCTTCGGCCTGGAGGCCAAAGCTACGCCGGCCAATCTTAGATCCCCAGGATCCTGGCGGCGTTCCCTCCCAGGACCAGGGCTTTATCCTCGTCCGAAATCTGTGCGGTGGTGATCTTACCCAGTTGAGGGCGAGGATCCATCAGTGGGGTGTCCGAGCCAAACAGCACCCGGTCGGCTCCGGCTTCGTTGACCAACTGTTCGATCACGCCAGGTGTGCGAAAGGTGGAACACGTCTCCAGATAGACGTTAGGGTTGGCGTTGGCCGCCGCAATCGCCTGATCCCGACACTCTTGTGTGTTCCCGGAGTGGCCTGAGACGAACTTGGCTCGCGCAAAACGGGGTGCCACGTCGGCCAGATACTTGGGAAAGGCCTGAGGCTCGGTTCCGGTGTGGTGGATGATCAGTAAACCTCTCTGGTCAGCGAACTCGTAGATGGGATCCCACTGGGGCTGCTCCAAAGACCAGGGAACGAAGGGAGGGTAGAGCTTGATCGCGACCAGCTTCAGGGTGTCGATCGCCCTTTCCAACTCGGCAACCATAGCTGCGGCCGGCGTCAACGGACTGACGTAGGCAAAGCCCACGAAGCGATCGGGATGGCGGGCCACGAATCGGGCGGTCATGTCATTGCCCGTGGGCCCACTCGGGTAGTAGATGTTGAACAAACAGGAGACGTCGATGCCGCAGGCGTCCATGGCATGGAGCATCAGATCGGGATCGTCGACCATTCCCATGATGTCGTTGGACCCCACATGTCCGTGGAAGTCGATTACTCGTACTCCTTCAATCATTGGCTTGCTCCCCCAGGATTCTCACCAGATTGCCCTCGCAGATGAGTGCCAGATCGTCGTCTGACAGCCCCACATGGTGGAGGTAGAAAAGCATCGGACCCATGGCCAGCCTCCAATACCAGGATCCGAAGACGAAACGGCTCGCGCCAAATTCGTCGAGCAGATCTTCCAGCTGGCCGATAGGCTCGAAGCGACTCAGCTCCAGATGAGCTCGGGGCAGCGCCTTCATCATGGGCTGGACCCAGAGGGCATGCATGTAGTGGGCACCCACCAGGACTGTCTCCAGATCCGGGTAGGCCTGAAGCGTACTTACCAGCTCGTGAGCATCCATCTCCGGCAGCGCCACCCAGAGCGGGATGCCTTCCTGGCTGAGCCAGCTCAACAAGGGATCGTAGGACCAGGGCCGGAAGGGGAATTGGACGATGTCCAGGCCGGCCAGGCGCACACTGCTGACCCTGCCCTGGGCATGGAGCCCGCGAATCTGCTCGAGAGAGCGGGGGGTGGGGTGGGCGGTCCACTGTGGATAGAGGCGCCCATCCTCTCCCAGCCAGTTTTCCAGAGCCCGATTGGCGTCCACTGGACTGGTCCTGTCCGCCAGGGCGTGGTAGATGACGGCTCTCTGGACGCCGTGGGTGTCCATTTCTGCCAGCAGACCAGCACGGTCAGGGCAGGGAGAGAGTTCGTCGTGGGCGTCTCCAACCTTCACATTGGCGTCGAAGACCGGGACACGAGGTTTGAAGGAAAGGGATGTCATTGGTTCTCCTCGGCCTATCTTGATCGGATCTGGGATAGGCAGGAATTAGTTGATTTTTGAGGTGGGACTATAGCAGAGTCTGGCGACTGAAAACAGGTCTGTTTGACGCTCGGGGAACGGAACCTGGATCGAGGCTGGGGAATAGCGGCCTGGCCCAACCCGGGATGTGAGGTTCAAGCGACCCGATGGTGTCAAGCTATGTTGAAACTTCATACGCAGAAGTAGCTTTGGCCTCCAGGCCGAAGTCTTATTCTTATGAGCCTTTGGCGGACGGCGGCCTGGAGGCCACCGCTACTCCGGACCCGAAGTTTCGTTCCCGAATGGGGCAGCACCGCTGGGGGGACACTAAGTGGAAACATCGTGCTCGTGGTTTCGGTGTGGTAAAAAGCAGCGACGTGGTGAAGCCGGTGCTCTCCTTTAAACGTGTTTCCAAGATCTATGATTCCGGAGCCGGTGACCGCTACGCCCTGCGGGAGGTCTCATTCGATCTGTCGCCGGGGCAACGAGTAGCCGTCCAGGGGCGAAGTGGCAGTGGTAAATCGACGCTGTTGCATATCGCTGCCGGGATCGATCTACCTTCAGAGGGGGAAGTCTGGATTGAAGGCCGCAACCTTGCCAGTCTCTCGGAACGCGACCGAGCCCTGCTGCGGCGCGACGGTGTCGGCCTGGTCTGTCAGTTTTTCTACTTGCTATCCCATCTTTCAGTCGCTGAAAACGTCGGTCTTCCTGAGCTGGTGTCTGGCGGCCGACCCTTCCAGTTCCTCCCGCGAGTGAAAGCCCTACTCGAACGAGTGGACCTGGCCGATCGAGCCGATGATCCCATCCATCAGCTCAGCGGAGGAGAGATGCAACGGGTCGCTATTTGTCGGGCACTCTTGCGCCGGCCGCGGCTTCTCCTGGCAGACGAGCCCACCGGCAACCTCGATGATGACAATAGTCAACAGGTTCTGCAGCTCATGCTCTCATTGGCAGAAGAGGAAGGCAGTACCCTGATCTACGCCACTCACAGCCGGGAACTCGCCACCCTGGCGGACCAGCGTTGGCATCTCCACAGTGGCATCATGGAGCGGATATGAGGCGCTACCTTTTCCTTTCCCTCCGAGCCCAGATTCGGGCTGGGCGCGCTCTCTACGTTCTCACCGTTCTTGGGGTTGCGCTCGGTGTCGCCTCGGTTGTCTGTATCCAGATCATCAACCGAAATTCTCTAGCGGCTTTCAGGGGGAGTATTGAAGCGGTCAGTGGCGAGGCCGACTTTACCATTCTGAGTCGAACTCCGACCCTTTCTGAAACGCTCTATCCAAAGGTTCTTGGAGCAGAAGGCGTAGCCGCGGCCTGGCCTTTGTGCCGTCTCGATGTGGCACTAGCCGGCTCCGCTGGTATTTTCCTGGAGGTTCTGGGAATCGATTTCTTCGCTCCTGTGCGGATGCCCTGGGAAGGAGAGCGAGGCGAGGACTGGAGCATCTTGGATCAGCCGGGATGGGCGGCCGTGTCGCCCCAACTGGCGAAGGATATGGGCTGGATCGTTGGAGATCGATTCCAGGTCTCGATCGGTTCCCGCAACCTGCAGCTGACGGTTGGAGCGCTGGTGGATTTTCGCCGATTGACCCCTTTTGCGAGCAGCAAACTCGTCGTGATGGATATCTCCCAGGTGCAGGGTCTGCTCGCGCGTTCGGGCGAGATCGATCAGATCGACGTCAGATTGGACCCGGCTGCGAACCTGGCGGAGGTTGTCGCCGATCTTCAGTTTCGATTGGGCCCGTCCGTGCGAATCTTGACTCCCGAACAGCGAGAGAGCATGGCCTCCGATTTACTCGAGGCCTTCCGGCTCAACCTGACGGCGTTGAGCTTGATTAGCCTCTTCGTCGGTCTTTTTCTCGTCTATAGCAGCACTCAGGCCCTGCTCGTCCGCCGGCGTACCGAGTTTGGTGTGCTCCGATCACTGGGAGCGACTCGGACGCAGTTACTGAGTCTCATCCTTCGGGAGGTACTCCTCATCGGGGTAGTGGGTGTCGTTCTGGGAATCCCTCTGGGTTACTGGGCTGCCCAGGCGAACGTGGAGGTGGTGAGCGGGACCCTCCGCAACCTCTACCTACTGGCGGAAATCGAATCGCTGGAGATTCCTCTCTGGATCTACCTGCTGGCGGCAGTGATCGGAATTGGAGGAGCAGTCGCCGGTGCCCTGATACCTGCTCTCGATATGAGTCGACGACAGATCAGGGCCTTACTGACGCCGCCGATTCTGCACCAGAGGGTCGCCTCGCTGGCCCTCCCGCTCTTTCTTGGGGGAGCGCTGGTTCTAGTCCTCACTGGGTTGTGGTATCAGTTGTACGGCTGGACCTGGAAGCCCTCCGGATTCGTGCTTGGTATCGCCGTCCTGGTTGTGCTTCCTCTGTCTGCTCCCCTCTTCATTCGCGGGATCACCGCGGCCGTTCCGGTTCGGCGGTTTGGTCTGGGTTACAGTCTCAAGAGCCTGGGTGCCAGACTTCAGACAACCTCTTTCGCCGTATCGTCACTCGCCGTTGCAGTCAGCATGCTGATCGGGATCACATTCATGATTGGCAGTTTTCGGCGAACCGTCGATGTCTGGGTCCGTGGGACGGTGAAAGCGGACATCTATGTCAGCACGTCCTCCTTTCGGGGAAAAGGAATTAAGGCGACTCTTGATGATCACCTCGTTTTCTCACTTTCGAACCTTCCCGGCATCAGAGCGGTGGACCGCCTGCGCAAGCTGGGGGTCTACTCGGGCAATCGCGAGATCTATCTGGCCGGGGTCGACATGAGCCTGGTGGGAGGCGAGGCGCGCTTTCCCCTACTCTACGGAGACCCATCGCAGGCCTGGCCGTTGCTGAGGCAGGGGAAGGCTGTTCTCATCGGCGAGACCCTCGCCCACAGGGCGGATCTAGGCGTGGGAGATCGGTTGCTAGTTTCCACTCCAAGAGGGGAAATACGGTTTCCTATCGTTGGGGTGTACTACGATTATTCCCCTGGGAAGGGCATGGCTGTGGTCGATCTTGAGGCTCTGGGTCAGCACTTCGGACCGGGACCTGCTCACAGCCTGGCCCTCTATCTGCAGGCGCCTGAGGAGACGGAGCAGGTTGTTGATCAACTCAAGCTTCGCTATGCGGAGACCCCGCTCCGGTTCCGGAGCAACCGCACTCTAAGGCAGGCGGTTCTGAAGATCTTCGATCAGACCTTTGCGATCACGCGACTCTTGCAGGCCATGTGCCTTTTGATTGCGGTCTGTGGAATTACGCTGACCCTCTTGATCCTGGCCCAGGAACGAATCTCTGAATTGGCCTTGTACCAAGCCTTGGGTGTCCTACGGCAGCAGATTTTCTGGATCTTTGTGGGCAAGGGACTGGGAATCGGACTTCTGGGTCTGGTGTTGGGACTCCTGGGCGGAGTCGCCCTCGCCGCTATCCTGATCTTTGTTATCAATCGAGCCTATTTCGGATGGACCATACAGGTCTACTGGCCTTGGGCCTCGCTGATTCAGCAGACCGCGGCCATCCTGGGGGCCGCGCTTCTGGCAAGCCTTTATCCTGCTCTCAGAGCCAGTCAGAGCCCGGCCGCTGTGCTGAGCCGAGACGACGTGTAAGGAGATCCTATTGCTGTGAGTCTTCGCCTCGCACTATCTATCTGCCTGCTCCTGGTTGCGGTTGAAGCCGCGGAATGGCGTCCAGCCCGGCCTGACTACTCCTGGTCGTTTCCGCAGCATCACTGGGCTCGGGAGGGCTACCGGACGGAGTGGTGGTATTTCGCCGGTCGACTGGTTTCCGAGAGCGACCCAGAACACATCTTCGGTTACCAGTTCACGTTCTTCCGAGTGGGACTGCTTCCCCGACGACCGCAGCTGGAGTCCCAGTGGGCTGCCAGCGATCTGGTAATGGGACATGCAGCCGTGACGGATCTCGCTGCGAAGCAGCATGTTTTCAGTGAAGTGTTCTACCGTGCCATTCCCCTGCTGGGCGGTTTTTCCCGCTACCCTGATCCACTGATCGCTTGGAGCCGGGCTCCCACTGGCACCGATGGCCGATGGACCCTGGGCTGGAATGGTCAGGCCTTCGACTTTTCCATGAAGGACAGAGGGCAGGGGTTGGCCTTCGATCTGAAGACCCTGCCTAGCAAGGCTTTTGTCTTCCAGGGGCCAAACGGGTTTAGCCTCAAGGGTAGTGACAAGATGGCGGCCAGCCACTACTACAGCTTCACCCGTCTCCAGACGAAGGGCACGGTGACGATTGGGGGCCAGACGAAAAAGGTGCGGGGTGAGAGCTGGATGGACAAGGAGTTCGGCTCCAACCAGCTCAGCGCCAATCAGGTGGGGTGGGACTGGTTTAGTCTTCAACTCAGCGACGGTCGCGAGGTCATGCTCTATCTCCTGCGCGACGACCAGGGAGGAGTGGATTTTGCTCGAGGATCGCTGGTTTCAAGGACTGGTGAAGTGCGTCATCTGGCGGCGGGAGAATGGACAGTGCAGTCTAGCCGTACCTGGAAGAGTCGAGAGACCGGGGCCGAATATCCTGCTGGGTGGATGGTGAAATTGCCGGATGCTGGCCTGGAGATGGCTGTGGTCCCTGAACTGCCAGACCAGGAGAACCGCAGCCGGATCGTAGAGGATCTCTTTTACTGGGAGGGTCTGGTGCGAGTGCAAGGTCCGGAAGGCAGGCAAATCGGTCATGGATACGTGGAGCTGACCGGCTACGGAACCGCTCGTCGGCCCGCGATATAACCTGAAACTTCATTTTCAGAAGTAGCTTTGGCCTCCAGGCCGAAGTCTTATTCTTCTGAGCCTTTGGCTCCGACGGCGGCCTGGAGGCCACCGCTACTGGGGGCGGGATAGAGCTACTGGACTGTCACGCGCTTGCGGTGTGTGGTCATCTCTCCGGAGGGCGTCTGGCGAAGGATGACGACCATTTCGTAGCTGCCAGGCGGTGCCTTCCCCTCGACGTCGATTCGGGCCGTCTCGTACCGGCGAAAATCAGCCAGTTGTTGAGCGTTGAACTCCAGATCGGCCTGTTTCTCCAAGAACATCTCTTCCTGAGCTAACTTACCGGATCCGTCGATCAGTGCGGCAAAGATCTCGACTACACATTTGTATTTGTCTCCTGCAGCTGCGAAGCCCAGAGCTTGCGTCGGAATAACGGTGTTGAGTTGGATCTTGCCACCCCTGGTCGAGACCTGGAGCTCGGAGAGAAATTCTTGAAAAAGATGGGGAAACTTCAAGGCGTTGAGTAGGTCACGCTGGGCCATGGATTTCTTGTCCGTCTCGATGTAGCTCCTGCGAAAACGAAGCTCAAGCCGGGGACGGTTGACCTTCACTTTGATCGAGTGAAAGGCGCCCGGCCTTCTCTTGGCTGTGGGAACGAAGCCGACAAGGTAGTATTCGGACCGATCTTGGAAGGCTCTCCGAACTCCCTCGCCCAGGTCGTTGCTATCCACGAACGAGCGTCCCCCAGTGCCCAGGGAAAGGGATACAAGGAAGTCCTGGGGACCGGTGATCTCTGCAAGTGACGACGAGAATTGGCTGAAAGAGCCCGAACCCCGGACGCTGGCATCGGACGGAGCCAACAGACCCCGGCTGTCGATGCTGTAGATCGAGACCTGGGATTGGTTGGACTGATCGATCACTGATCGCAGTTTAAGTCGCAGGCTCGAGGAGTATCCCAACCCCCGCAGCTCCCGGTTGACGAAGAGCATGATCGGGGTGCGATTGGGGTAGATCGCCACGGCTCGGTCCTCGATGATCCGACTCACTACGGACCCAGCGTTGAGGGGATAGCCACCGGAAAAAAAGATGAGCTGTTTGCGCCCAGGGAGGGAACGCAGGCGCGTCGAGAGCGCCGCCAGTGAAGCGGTAGCAGTATTCACATGTTGGTCCAGATTGACCAGAAAGCCCCTGCCCATAGCCACAGAGGCCGAGACCAGAGACTCCACCACTGGAGGAAGCGTTTGCAGGGGTTGGGAAGTCAAGTCGAACGGGGGGACGCTGCCGAAGAGCTCTTCCATTTCCGCAATGAAGCGTGCGAATGAGTTGGCTCCCGACGGGTTGACCCGTAGCTTCTCCACGGTATGCATCAGACTGGGGACGCTGGAGGTGAAGTTCTGTCTGACATGGAGACCTCGACTCAAACTGGCAATCATCACCCGGTCGTCTGGCGTCAGCCCTGCATCGAGAAATCCTCGGATCGACTCCTTGACGCGTTTGAGGTCCAGATGGGCAATCGTGTCCAGATCAAGCAGAAAGACGTAGTACCTATGGTCTCCCCTGGGGGAAAGGCGGGGGTTTTTGCCCGTTTCGTCGGACAGAGTTGGGGCGATCTCCTTCACGGCGCTGGGCTGCCGTGACTTTTTTCCCCGAAGCTGCAGGAAAGAAGTGATCTGACGCTTCCCGTCCTCGTAAAGCTCGATTTCGTCGAGCTTGAGGTCGGACACAAAGTTACCCTCTCGATCCGTCACTACCAGATCGACCAGTACTACCTCCGATTCGGTGCTGAAGCTGGGTTGTTCCTGACCCTGGGCGAACGCAGCGTTTTGGCAGAGGGCAACAGCGGCAGCAAGAAAGCCGAAGAAGCGAGAGTGGTTCAGGAGGCTGTACCGGAGGTGGGATACGACTCTGCTGATCGAATGAGCCTGCGGAACAGATTTTATAACGACTGAGGGTTGGCTCAAAGGACGCACCAGCCTTCTCGGCAAGGAAGCCGTGGACACGGCGACTATTCTATCAGAGCCTTTTCTCTTTGTTTTTCCTGACACCCACCCGGATTGTTTGGTACTGCTTTTCGGCCTGTCTCCCAGCGATAGTACCTGTGCTAAACTTCCGGCCCATGACCCACATTGATTATCGAGAGTTCGACGGCCAGATCTGGGAAGAGGAGCTGGAAGACTTTGTCCCTTCTCTGGTCTACGACATGCACACCCACATGTGGTCTGAGGAGCACAAGGGGCAGAGTGCCCCCTCTGGCTTGCGTTGGGGAATCGACTATCAAGATCACCTGGCCTGGGCGGCCAAGTTGTATCCTGGCCGGGAAATGCACTATCTGGTCCTGGGAACACCGATTCTGGGCATCGACATCGAGGGACATAACGACTGGATGGCGGCCCAGATGGCTGCGGACCCCACCTCAGCCGTGAACCTACTGGTGGTGCCGGAGATGAGCCCTGAATACGTTGCCGAGCAGGTCCGGAAGCATGGCTTCCTGGGATTGAAGCCCTATCGACTGTTTGCCCCCGATCCTGCCAATGGACGAATCCAGGACTTCCTTCCCGAGTCGTTCATCGAGGTGGCGCACGATCTCGGACTGGCGATTACCATGCACCTCTCTAAGAAGACGGGCCCGGCGGACCCTGATAATCTCAAGGATCTGGAGTACTACACTCACAAGTATCCGCGGGCTCAGTGGATACTGGCCCACTGCGGCCGCGCCTTCAATGCCTTCATGCTGGAAGAGTCCATCCACCGGCTCAAGGACATGCCGAATCTCTGGTACGACACTTCGGCCGTCAATGAACTGTACTCCCACTATCTGCTGATGAAGCACGAGCATCGAAAGAGGGTGATGTTCGGTTCGGATAATGTTGCGGCGGGCTGCATCCGAGGGAAGTACGTCACCTGGGGGAAGGCCTGGCAGCACTTCGAGGGCTTGCCGGATCAGTCACACTGTGACCCCAGCGCCACCTTCGTCATCTACGAGCAGCTGAGGCAGGAAAGACAGGTTGCTGAGATACTGGGTCTGACTGAGGATGAAATCGAGGATCACTTCTCGGGAAACGCCATCCGCTTCATCAACCAGGTACGCTCCGCGCGACCCAGTTGAGGGCACTCAGGGAACGAACTGGAACGAAAACAGTTTGGCTTTTTCCAAGTGAAATCTCAGTTTGATGGTCTTGCTCTGAAGCGCTGCTAGATCGCTGCGGCCCTTCCAGGCCACCGTGTGAGAGATTTCGTCTCCTCCGAACTCATCGGAATCCTCCTGCTGGAATCCTGGGATCGGCCGACCGGTCTTCGCGTCGAGGACTTCGACCCGGACGCTGCCGTAGCCGGGTCCCACAAACTTGTCCACACCGCTGGCATTGATCTGCAGCCGGCTCCCCTTGAAGGTCAGCGGTCGGGTGGTCAGCGTGCCCTGGCCGGCTATCGCGGCAAATCCGTCAAGGCGGAGGATGGCCAGCCCCACCTGGCCGCGCTGGTGCTCCTTGCGGTACTTGAACCAGTGATGACCAGTGAATCCCTCGTAGTAGAGCCAGATCTCTCCCCGGTCCTTGCGCACGATCCCGTTGTGAACCGAATAGACCAGGTCCTGGTCCCAGCTGCCTTCGGGCCCGTTGGGGATGAACTCGCGCCCCTGACCCACCCGAGTGAACTTCTCGCCATCGCGGCTCCAGAGCAGCTGCACATTCATCCGATCCATCCAGGGGGATCGGGCCTTACCGCTATCCATCCCTGCAGGCGCAACTCCGAACATGTTGTGGTAGACAGACGTGAAGCCCACGAAGCCGCCCTCGTAGGGCAGGACTTCGAGTGTATAGAAGTCGCGGCTTCCTATCGGGTCCTTCTCGTCGGCGTGGAAACATATGAAGCGGTCGTCGGGATTCCGGTAGGTGGGAGGACTGTCCCAGTTGAGGAAATCGGTGCTGGTGGCAAAACCGGCGGTACGGGTGCGGGCACCTTCAGGATAGATGGACTCTGGTTCCATCCAGCGATTCAGGGAGGTGCCGGTTCTGAGATAGAGGATGTATCTCTGCCGATTGGAGTCCCACATGAGGTTGTTGTTGGTGTCACTCCAGAAGGGGACAGCAGGCTGATCGACCTGATAGGGCTTCCAGTTGAGACCGTCGGCAGAGTAGGCGGGGAACATCCCTTTCTTCCCATCCGGTCTGGCAAGGTAGATCATCTTGTATCGCTCTTGCTCGCGGTCGGTAGCCGGATCCCGGAAGACGGCGTTGCTCCACGCCTCCTCCGAGAAGGGTAAAGAGATGAAATTGGTGTCATATCCCAGATACTCGACCTGTCCCAGCTTCGGCTTGACCCAGTGGATCCCGTCTTTGGACTCGGCGTAGGCGAGCCACTTCTCGGACCAATCCCAATTGACCATCAGATCGTAGAAACGATAGACGCCCCGGTCCGGGTCGAAGAAGATCTGGCCGCAATCTCCGCCGTGCGACAGGCCTCCCTTGTGCTCCCAGTCCCTGTCGAGGCGGATGACGGGATTCTCGGGGTGCTTGAGGGGCTGGTTCATCAAGCGATAAACCCTAGGGCTCATGGCTTCGATCACGTAGTCGTCGATCAGAAGCTGCTTCTGCGAACCGATGGCGAGCGGTGTTTCTGCCGCGGCCTCCAGGCCCAGCAAGGGCTGGCCGAGCACGACGAGGGCGATCCACCGGGCTCTCACTGCTCTACGCATTGTCCTTGCTCTCCAGGGTGATGCTCTACTGGGAACTACTCGAGCTTGAAGGAATACAGCCTGGCGTTGCCCAGAACGAACCTGAGCCGGATCTCGCGGCCGGCGACTCCGGAAAGGTCTCGACCCCCTTCCCAGGAAACTTTCTGGTAGATGTCTGTCCCCATCAGGGGGCTGCAGTTGGCTGCCTCATAGCCGGGAAGGACCCGACCATCCCGATCCTGCACTTCCACCCGAACATATCCCCTAGCGTTGGGGTTGTCGGTGTAGAACTCGCGGTAGGGTTCCTTGCCGCTGTCCCGTTCGAAATTGGGTCTCGAACCGGTCAAGGAGGACATGTTGACCCATAGGGAGGAGCCCCTCAGCTTGAGCCGACGAGTCTGGACCGATCCCTCGCTGGTGGCATCCACGGAGACGAAGCCGTCCTGACGGATGGTGGCGAGGCCGATCTGGCCGTCATGGTCCTCGGAGGGGGCATTGTGCAGGTTGGTGAAACCCGAGTAGTAGATCCAGACCTTACCGTCTTTGACGATGGGGTTGCTGGAGGGATAGACCATCCCGTTGTCGAAGGCATCGTCCTTCAAGTTGTTGGTGGTAGCCAGGTGCAGGAAGAGCTTCCTGTCCGCGGACCGTTCCCATTCGATGCTGTCACGGCTGGACACCAGCTGCATGTCCATGAAGTGGGTGTAGGTGTGGTAGACCCAGAGCAGCCCCAGGAACTGGTTCCCGTAGGGAAAGGCGGAGAGACCATAGAACTGGGTGTCAGGTGGATCATGCTTGTCCGGTGCCAGCACCTCCTGGGAGCCCCTCCAATGGATGAAATCGTCGCTGACCATTCGTGACACCTTGCGGATGGGACCACCGATGGTCTTGTGATAGAGGATGAATTGGCCGGTTTCAGGATGCTGGGTCACCTCAAAGGTGTCCCCGGTCGCCCAGCAAGGGACGATGGCCTTCTCGGCGTAGTTGGTCCAGCGCTTTCCGTCGGGTGAGAACGCCACCCAGATACCGCACTGCTCCCTTTCATGGGTCAACCAGTACAGCAGCTTGTAGCGGCGTGAAGGGTCCGGGTCTCGCTTGTCTTTGAGGACGGAGTGGGTCCAGCCGGACCACTTCAGGAAGATGTTGTTGGCCTTGGATCCCTGGAACTCGATCAGGCCCAGATCGGGCTTTTCCCATGTGATCCCGTCCTTGGAGGTGGCGTAGCAGAGGAAGTCCTCTATGTCGGGACGCTCGCGGGTGCCAATGGTGTTGTACCACATCTTGAAGATCTGATCTTCTTCGTCCCAGATCACGGTGCCGGGTTGGAGCACCAGGTAGCCTTCCCAGGGCCGGTCGGGCTTCAGCAGCGGGTTCTTGGCGTGCTTTCGACCGATGTTCAAGGTTCGCCACACCTGCGTCATCTTTTCGACCAGGTAGTCGTCCACGAAGAGATGAACTCCCGGGCCCACCTCGATCGGGTCAGGTCCTGCCTGGGTGGTCTGGGAGGAGGCGGTGAAGGCGAAGAGGATACACAGGGCAGGTAGTAACCATTGTCTGGATTGTCGTAGCTTCATGATTCAGTTCTCCAAAGATGGCTTTCTTAGCGACGTGCGACGTTCAGACGTTCAGACGAATTCACTCCACAGAGAGATAGGCTCTGATGTTGCAGAGGTGCTGCACGAACTCGGCGGTGATCAGGATGTTGTCGCCTGTCGTCGGTTGGGGCGTCCAGAATTTGGTGTTCTCCCAGTGCCCGTCTTCGAGCTGGTGTTCCACGAACCAATCTCCCAGACGAATCGTCCATTCTCGGAACTGCTCTTCCCGCGTGGCGACATAAAGGAGTCCTGATCCCCATCCTGACTTGCAGAGCTGCTTGGAGTCGAACTGACATGCGTCGCTGGTCATAGAGAATCTCTGGTACTCCCGGGCGAGGTCGAGCCACTGGGTGTCGCCGGTGGCCATGTGGAGCTGGGAGAGAAACGCGGCGGCGATGCCCCCGTTGAAGTGGTGTTGCCAGGGCTCGTCTTTCTTGGTGACGTAGAAGGCCTCCTGGTCTTCTGGGTAATTCTGAACCAGGCCCTGGGAGCGGCTGTAGACCGCGTAGAGTCTCCGCTCCGGTTCCGGCTGCAGGTCCCAGAGCCGCCGGAACCACTCGCCAGCCTTGATGGCGGCCTCCACCCGACCCGTGAGCGCCAAGCTCATACCCGCTTGAGCGGTGGGGAAAAGCTCCTGCTCGGCGTCCTCACTCCGGTCCGTACGGGTGGCGTAGAACCCTCCGGTTTCGGGGTCCTGCCAGGTCAACAGCTGCTCGGTGCCGCGGCGAACCAGATCGATCCGTCCCAGCAGGCTAGACCCAAAGATGAGACAGGCGAGTGGATAGGAGCCATAACGTGGATCCTCGGGGCCCTGTGTCGAGATCCCCTCCAGGCGACCCTCCGGGGTCATCATGTTGTGATCGATCCAATCCAGCAGGCAGTGGCCTGCCGAGATTTCTCCCATAAGCGCGAAGGCCCAGGGTACCCGGTAGTAGAAGATTCGCTCCTGGACGGGTCCCACTGAGCCGTCTGGATTGATGTGATTCAGAATCCAGTCGGTACCAGTACGGCACGCCTTTGTGTAGGCCTCGAGCTTGGCGTCGATTTCAATTGTCAGCATGGTTCCTCCCGTTACCTGCGAATATACTCGAA
The DNA here is from genome assembly GCA_965218775.1 of Acidobacteriota bacterium. Lineage (GTDB taxonomy): Bacteria > Acidobacteriota > UBA6911 > RPQK01 > JAJDTT01 > CAUZIZ01. Next base: position 984,689 of record CBDCLS010000005.1, read on the forward strand.
GCAAGGGAAGAGAAACAACAGCTGCCGTGCTCACCGTCTCGGGGCTTATGTAGCTTTGGTCTCCAGGCCGAAGTCTTCTGTCGAGCCGTTGGCTCGACAGACGGCGGTCTGGAGACCACCGCTACAAGTGGGCCCGCAGGTCCTACCAACCCAAAGCGTAACAGGACCTGCGCGGATCCGATCCCGTTGCCATGACGCCGGTTTGGGGATCGCGGCGAGCGACGGTGGCTCCCATTCCACAGACCGTGGCGGGTACCAACCGATGTCCCAGGGTCTGGAGCCTCTCCCAGGTAGACTCAGAGAACCCGCTTTCCAGGGAGAGTTGACCCGGCAGACACTCGTGTGGATGGAAGGAGTTGGGAGCCGAGTCGCAACCAAAGCGCGGAGATTCGATGGCCTGTTGGGGATCCATGTCGAAGACCAGTGTATTGAGCATCAGCTGGAGGTTGGCCTGGGCTTGATGATCTCCTCCAGGACAACCGAAGGTCATTACCGGGGAACCGCCCTTGAGCACCACGTAATTGACTAAAGTGGTGCGGGGTCGCTTGCCCGGGACCAGCATGTTGGGATGCCCTTCCTCCAACTGGAACATCTCGATCCGGGTGCTGAGAGCGAAACCCAGTTCAGGAAAGAAAACCGACTTCCCGAAAGAGCCTCCACTGGGCGTAGCGCAGACCAGGTTGCCTTCCATATCGACGGCTGCGATGTGAGTGGTCCCCTGCTCCTGCGAGGAGGGACCTCCCGGTGCACCGGTTGGTCTGGAGCCGCTCAGCAGAGAAGCTGGGGGCCGATCAGCTTTGGAGTCCGGCCAGGGATCTCCGGGCGGAGGAAGCTCCGGCTGCGCACGATCCGGATCGATGAGCCGGGAGCGACGCAAGGCGTATTCCTTGGAGAGGAGACCGTCGAGGGGGATCGCCGTGAACTCCGGATCGCCGAAGTGGGCTTCTCGGTCGGCCAGCGCCAGCTTGAGGGCTTCCACCACTGTATGAACGTAGGCTGGCGAATTGTGTCCCATGGACTTCAAGTCGAAGTGCTCGAGCATGTTGAGTGTCAGCTGGAGTACCGAGGCCTGAGACCAGGTTCGTTGGCCGCAGATTTCGTGGCCCAAAAAGCGGATGCGCGCCGGCTCCTCGAACCTGGCCTGGTAGGTGTCCAGGTCTTCTAGTTCCAGAATGCCACCTACACTTCGTGAAGACTCCACCAGGGTCCGAGCCAGGTCACCCCGGTAGAAATCGTCCCGGGCCGACCGAATGCCGTCCAGCCTTTGGCCCGAAGCTCCGTGCGCCGCCAGGCTCTCGAGGGTCGTTGCCAGCCCTGGTTGGAGTAGCAGTGTCCCGGGTCGGGGAAGGGCTCCCCGATCGTAGAAAATCTCTGAGCCCCCGGGGGGATAGAGCGCAAACTGATCGCGGGTTGCCTGGGAGTCGAGGGCGTCGATCATGTACTCGTAGTGCGGAAACCCACCCCTGGCCAGCCGAATTGCTGGCTCCAGAACGCGCGGCAGACTCAAGGTCCCGTAGCGCTCCAGCAGCGAAAAATAGGCACCGACTGCACCCGGAACAGTGAAGGACAGATGGGCCAGGGAACCGGGCCCCGTAGGTATGCAGTCGAGTCCCTGGTCCTGGTAGAAGGCAACCGTGGCCCTGGCTGGAGCCGTGCCCTGTCCGCTTAAGGAGAGAAGATCCCCGCTGGCGGCGTGGTGAAACATGAACACGGACTCGGCGCCCAGCGAGTAGGACGCGATCGGTTCGGTGACCGCGGCGGCGAAGCCCGCGGCAACCACCGCATCGAAGGCGTTTCCACCGGCGAGCAGCATCTGCATTCCGGCCATTGAGGTCAGGTAGTGGCCACTGGAAATCAGTCCCTGGGTGGCGTAGATAACCGGTCGCCCCGTGAGGGGACGTCCACCGGCGTCGGTCTGGGCTTTGAGTGGTTTTTCCATGGAGACGAATCCTACTGGATATGCTCCGAAAAGGGGAATTGTTAGCGGTCGGGACGGCCGCTCAAGGCAGCGATTTCCTCACCGCTGAGGACTCTCCGCACGACCAGGATGTCGTCGACCCATCCCTGCAGCTGATTGTTAGGCGCCGCCGTGACCTTGTCGCGGTAGGTGATGAAGCGGCCTCCCTGATCTTCTCCTACCCTGAGATTTGCTGCCAGATGGATCCCCACCTCTGAGGAAGAGCCAGAAGCCCGGCGCAAGTCGATGATCGAGCCGTCATAGTAGAGGTGCATCGTCCCCGCCCGGATGCGTTCCGAGGCAACCTCGCTTCCGTCGAGATAGAGCTTCACCTCCCCCCGGTCGTGAGTCGCTGCAAAATGGTGGTAGCGGCCGTCGCGGAAGAAGCGCAGTCCTGATTGCACCCGCTGCCCGTTGAGGGTGAGGGAGAGGGTGCCGACACTTGGGTTCACGTCGAAGATCAGCTCGCCGGTGACGGGAACACCGCTGCCACGATGGGTGCTGAACAGTCGGGTTAGTCGCCGTTCTTCGGTGCGCATCCGGGCTGCGAGACTGAACTGCGTTCCCAAGTGGGAGGTGCCCAGGATCTCGAACGTGTCCAGGGTGTTTCCGTCCCCTTCAAAGTGCAGCGCCGATCCCCCCTGTGCCGATGGATCGGGGTCGGGAGCCACGCGAACCCGGTTGTGAAATCGGGCCTGCTGCAAACCATCGCGGCTTGCCCCATCGGTGGCGGTGGTCCCGGCGTCTTTGTCGAAGCTGAAGGAGATCTCCAAGGGGGGATTCGTGGCTTCCGGTCTGACCTTCTCTCCGGCCATGAAGGAGTAGAGAGCGGCATTGACGAGCAGAAAGCGAAATCTGAGGCTGTCGTTGGTCTCTGGCAGTTCGCTGCGAGAACCCCAGGTTACCTTCTGATTCACAGTGTCGGCCGAGATGGGATCGCAGTCGTCTCGGGAGTAGCCGTCGATGACGTTGCCCTGTCGATCCAGCACCTCGACCTTCACCCAACCCCCATTAACAGCGGTGTTCAGGCGCAACTCGCCGTCGCTTCCGATGAGAGGTCTGGTCGTCACTGTCCCCATCTCGCTTCCGGCGTCGAGCGAGGCGAAGCCGTCCTTTCTCAGGGTTGCCAGGCCGATCGCGGCTTTCCCGCCCCCGGTGTGGTAGTCGTTGGTACCGCCGTAGTAGAGCCGGATCGTGTCGCCCTCCACCATCGGTTGGTTCAACGTTACCACCACGGCCTGATCCCAGCTGCCGGCTTCGCCGAGGGGAAGAATGGGTGGCCGCTCACCCTCCTGCCGTACCCAGTGGATGCCGTCATGGCTGCTGACGAGCTCGGCGAAGATCCGCCCTTCGTTCTTGCCGTCCTCAATTCTGAAGATCCACAGAAAGCCCAGGTACGTCGACTCGTAGGCAAAGCCGCTGAGGCCGTAGAGATCGGTGTGTTGCCCATCCCTGGTAACCCAGCGGTCGTCTACTTCGTCCGGAACCAGAATCAACTCCGCTGGAGGCCATTTTTCGAAGTCGGTGGTGCTGGTGAAGCCTACACTGCGGCGGCGATAGCCCCGAACTGGAGCAAAGGTCTTCGGATAGCCCAGATAGCGTTCAGTGTGTGGATCCCAGACGAAGTTTCCGACATCACCCGGATCCACCAGGACGGGATTCTTTTCCACTTCGGTCCAGCGGATGCCGTCCGGCGAGTAGGCTGCCCAGAAACCGCTGGTCATGTGATCAGGAGGGGTTCGACCATAGTCATAGTTGATCAACTTATAGCGTTTCTGCGGATCCGGTTCCCAGGGAGTATGAATGACCTGGGGCATGTGATCTTCCTTGGATCGCCAAAAGATGAGGTTGTTCTCCTCGGGTATCCCCTCCCGTTCCACCAGCCCCAGGTTCGGTTTATCCCAGTTGATGCCATCCTGGCTGGTGGCATACAGGTTCAGGTATCCGTCGGCCGAAGCGTGATACCAGAGGCGGTAGCCGGGGCCCTCCTCATGGGGCAACACGGTTCCGTAGACGAATACACGATAGTCTTCCCAAGGCTTGTCTCCCGTGAGCACCGGATTACCGGAGTACTTCTCGAAAGGATGGTAGGTCCTGATCAGTCCCTTTTTGGTCTCCACCAGATGGTCATCGACGAACAGCTGCCAGGGACCGCTCAGGTCTCCAAGAGACCGGGATTCAATCGGGGCCTCTGGAGCTTTTTCGGAAGCTGCACAACCACCATAGATGAGCAAGCAGAGCACCAGGAATCCCGGACAATTTTTCATGATCTTTCCCCCTTGGCCTTCATTTGATGCCATCTGGGTACCAGTATCAAGTCCAACTATCGGAGGCACTTGGGGAAAGCTTGCGAGCAGACATCTGCTTGGCCCAACAGAGCTGCTCCAGCCCGAGCTAAAAGGAGATCTTGAACAGCGGGCCGATTCGAAATACCCTACCTAACGCTATCCCGAAAGCTTCAGTCTTTTAACGTCTATCGGGCTAGAACACTCGCTTTGATGTTGTTGTTTTTCAATATTTTGAGGGAAAAATGTTCGACCTGATCGTAAAGAATGGCACCTTGATCGATGGTAGCGGAGCCCCTCGTTACCGAGCGGACATTGGAATAGATAAGGATCGCATTCAGCAAATCGACGATTTGAAGGAGGCCAAAAGCGGGCGCACGATTGATGCTGGCGGCAAGATCGTTGCTCCCGGGTTCGTGGATGTCCACAATCACTCGGATGCCTGGTTGCTCAAGAAACCCCACATGTTTTCCAAGACCAGCCAGGGGTTTACGTCTGAAGTCATCATGGCGGACGGGATCTCCTATGCTCCCGTCAATCGGCACACCGCACGCCATTGGATCTACTATCTGCGCTCACTCAACGCACTGCGCTTCGAGGAGTACCAGGGCTGGGAGACCCTGGCCGATTACATGTCCTTGTTGGATGGCAGCAATGTACAGAACAGTATTCCCCACATACCCTATGCCAACGTCCGGGCTCTCGCCTGCGGATTCGGATCGCGCCGCCCCGACGACAAGCAGATGGAGCTGATCCAAGGGGAAATCGAGAAAGGTATGGAAGCAGGTGCGGTGGGGATCTCAACTGGCTTGGACTATATCGCTGAATGCTTCGCCGACACCGACGAACTGGTGGAGGCCTGTCGTGTCATGTCGTCGGCGCGTGGCCTCTACGTGACGCATATGCGCTACAAGAAAGGGATCATGAGGGCCCTCGCGGAGGCGGTTGAGATCGGGAAGCGAGCCGATGTCCCCGTCCACATCTCACACCTGAAGGCTTCCAACGTTAGAGAAGCGGAAGAGGTACTGACCTATGTAGATAGCGTTGCCACGCAAGAGGTCGACTTCTCCTTCGATGTTTATCCCTACCTGGCCGGTTCCACGATGCTGAACTTCTTTTTGCCCTACGAAGTCTGGGAGGAGGGCCCTCTGTTTGCTCTGGGCAGACTCCAGGAGCCCCTCATCCGGAACAAGATCTTCACCAACCCAGGTCGCTTTTCATTGGAAAAGTTGGTGATTGCGTGGGTCGCCAGCAAGGAGAACAGTCACTATCAGGGGATGACGCTTGGAGAGTATTTCTCCGGCACGAAGCTTCCGGCAGTCGATGCGTTCTGCGATCTGCTGATCGAGGAGGGTCTGGCCGTTCTGGCGGTAAGCCCACGCAGCGGGGAGGGCGTGATCGCACCTTTGCTTGCTCATCCTTGCTACATGATGGGCTCGGACGGTATCTATCAGGAAGGCGGAGTCATCCATCCCAGGCAGTATGGTTCGGCGACTCGACTTCTCGGACCCTGCGTGCGGGATGAGAAGCTGTTTTCCCTGGAGCAAGCGGTGCACAAGCTGAGTGGTCTACCGGCTCGGCGATTCGGTCTCCGCCAAAGGGGAACTGTCGAAGAAGGGAACTACGCTGATCTTGTCGTTTTTGACGAAGTCCAGGTCTGCGATCAGGCCACTTTCGAAGACCCCCATCAGTACTCGGTCGGCATCGAGCATGTCCTGGTCAACGGTGTGCCCATTATCGAAGGGAGTCAGCCTGTCGCCGACCTCTCCACACCCTTGCCAGGCCGGGCGCTCAGCTTTGGCGTCTGAAGAGGAGCCTCTGCGATTTTCGTGTGCTCCGCAGGCTCCCCTCCCTGTATCTCTGATGCAACAGGTTGTGGCTTCAGGTTCACACTAAGCGCTCTGCCCGAGCCGGAGAGTGCCCGCCTGGAAGGGGTCTTCGGTCTGGTTGTGTTCTTGCATCTAAGGAAAGTCCTTGGATTTCTCCGAATCGTCCAACGGGGAGCTTGAAAGCAGAGATGCAAACCACGATCAAGGGTCCTGTCAAGGTCTCGGGAGTGGGTCTTCATACGGGTTGTCAGGTCTCGCTGGAGTTGAAGCCCGCTTCAGAGAATACCGGCATCGTTTTTCGGCGGGTCGATCTTCAGAACTTCGAGATCGAGGCCTTACGCAATCATGTCTCACGTGTGGTACTCGCCACGACGCTGATGAAGCGAGGCGTGATGCTCTCGACGGTGGAGCATATCCTGTCCGCTCTGTACGGGCTTGAATTGGACAATGTCTACCTGGATATTGACTCGCTAGAAGTCCCGATTCTGGATGGTTCGGCACTTTCCTTCGTCGAAGCCGTGCTGTCCGTGGGCATCGAGGAGCAGTCGGCTGAGCGGATCCTCCTGAAAGTAGACAAGCCGATTCGTCTGAAGGACGGTGAGAAGTTCATCTCGATCGAGCCCTTCCCTACGTTTCGGATCTCCTATGAGATCGAGTTCTCCCATCCTGCCATCGGTCGACAGGAAATCGACCTGGAAATGAGTCCGGAGAGCTACGCCCGAGAGATTGCTTTCGCTCGAACCTTCGGCTTTTATGCGGAGGTCAAGCAACTCCAGGACAAGGGACTGATTCGAGGCGGATCATTCGACAACGCCGTGGTCTTGAGTGATGACGGGATCATGAATGGGGAGTTGAGGGCACCGGACGAGTTTGTCCGCCACAAGATGCTGGATCTGATCGGCGACGTTTCCCTCTGTGGATGGCCGATTATCGGTCGCGTCAAGGCGTACAAGGCCGGGCACGCCCTGCACACCGCTCTGGCGACAGCCATCTTCCGCAACCCTTCCTTTTTTTCCAGAGTCAAGGAAACAGATCCAGTTTCCTCCCAGGCGAACCGCCTTTCCGCCTGAACTGATCTGACCTCCATTTTCGTTGGGGTTGACGGGCTACAGATTCAGGTTCAACGAGCACCAACTCCCCACCATCGCCGATCCCACAGCGAGGCAAACGTCGTCCACTCACTGCCGTCCGTCCACTCACTGTCGTCTGTCCCCAGTGGCACCCAGTGGCACTCAATCTCCTCTGTCCCCAGCCGTGGGCCTCGGCCTTCCGGCGTCTCATCGAAGCGAACGCTCGGTCTACAGGGTGATCATTTCATTCGGGTAGCAGGCCACCCAGCTAGACTATAATGCGAAAGATGCGGGCAGTTCGTTCGACCATACCCTTGTTTGTTCTGGTGGCTCTGCTTGCTGGTTGGTACGCTGCGGTTACCAGTGCAACTGCGCTAGCAGCCCACACTCTCGATTTTCAAGTCGGCACCAGGAAGACGTCTCTGCGTTCGCACGAACGGAACGGTAAGCTTCTTTACAGTCTCAAGGATGTCACTGCCGCGCTAGGTATTCGGACGCGCGACGAGGCGGGCCGCCTGGTTATGGAGGGTCCCGCGGGCAAGCTCGAGTTGATGGACGATCGACCGTTGGTCAGGTTTCAACAGGAGTACGTTCTCATCTCGAGTCCCTGTTGGAGAAAGGGGAAGTCGGACTGGTACGCACCAGAGGATTTTATTGCCAAGGTTCTGCCCAACATACTGACGGGACGCCTGCTGAGAATGAGTGGCGGATACCGCTTCGACGGCCTGGCCGTGAATCGGGTTCAAGTAGAGGTCGTCAATCACTCAGATCACGTCAGCATCACCTTCCTCCCCAGTCAGCTGGGCTCGATTCGGGTGAGGGAACAAGAGAAGCAGATTGAGGTAGAGTTGGGAGAGTATCTAATTCGCCCGGACCTTCCCTACAACCAACCCCAGACCCAATTGGTTTCGTCCTTGGAATTCGATTCTCAAGGTCCGTACGGAACCTTTCGCATCCATAAGGGCAGAGGCTTCGGCTTCATGAGGCAGCGGGAATTACCCAGACCTGATCGGACCGTAATCGAGATCTACCCTCTCTCGGGAGCTGACACGTCCAATACTTCAGCGCGTCCAGCCATTTCGGGGAAGGCTTCGCTCGGACCTGACTTTACTGATTTCGCTCCTCGGGGCCGAAGTATGGGTGTCATTACGCTTGATCCAGGACATGGAGGGGAAGACGCGGGCGCGAAATGGGCGGAGGAAGTGCTCGAGAAAAATCTGGTCCTACAGCTGGCGAGTCAAGTGGAGGATCGCCTAAATCAGGGATCCCTTCGGCCTCAACTGACTCGGACTCGGGATATAACCCTCTCCCCGACCCAGAGAAGTTCGTTCGCCAATTATCACAGCTGTCGAGCCTTTATTAGTCTCCATGCAGGGGGGGCACCGCATGCGCGCAGTCACGGCGGAGTCGTCTACGTCCACGACTACCTGGATTCAGCATCAGCCTCGAAGTCCGAAGCCGAAACAGACCTGGTTTTCTGGGAGGACGGCCAGCGCTCCCACCGGTCGGAGAGCTTGCGTCTTGCCAAACTCATTCAGGCAGAGTTGAACCAGCTTTACGAGACCCGGAACTCGGTCGTGAAGGTTCCACTCACGGTGCTGGCCCCCGTGGCAGCACCGGCCGTATTGATCGAGGTTGGATTTCTGACTCACGAAGGTGATCGGGAGAAGCTGAGCTCGATTGAGTTCCAGGGGGAACTGGCTGGGGCCATTTCGAGAGCGGTAGTCACGTTCCTCGAAAACGACAGCGCTGCCCGCCGGCGGAATCCAGACGACAGGTTGACTTGGGCTCTTAGAACTTCCGGGGATCGAAGAGCGAGATAGCGAAGTAATGAAGGAGTATCGAATTGTCCTGACTGTTTTCCTTTTGGTGGGGGGTGCTCTGATAGCCGCAGTTTACTTCTTCGAGTCTGAACGCGAGCGCCATCAGCAAATTGAAGAAGCCGACCAAGAGGTGCTCGATGTCGAGTCAAGTGTAGTGGAAGTAAAAGGAGAGGGCGAATTGCAGGTCAAGCTTTTCTTCTGCGCGGCGGGAACGAAGGGGCCGAGCACCAGAGCCTTCGAGATTGAAGAACGGACCATTCTTCAGACCGAAGATTCGGTCTTGAACGCGCGACAGATTGTTAACGAGATCGTGAAGAGCAGGGGAGAGCAATCCCCTCGGATATTCTCGGAGGAAGCAAGAGTGCGACAAATCTATCTGCTCGACGACGGGACGGCTCTGGTAGATCTGGCGCAGGAGACCACCCAACGACTGGCTGGGGGAATCACCTCGGAGCTATGTGCTATTCGCTCGATCACCCGTTCTTTGAAGGAAAACCTGGCTCAGATCAAGAGGGTCAAATTCCTGGTCGAAGGAGAGGAGCGAGCGACCCTCGCTGGTCATGTTTCCATTGGTAGACCCTTCTAGTAGAATTGGAAAATGACGTTTCGAGGTGACGGTCGTCAAGTCGACGAGTTGCGACCCGTATCCATCTTTCCCGACTACAACAGGCATGCTGAGGGGTCCGCCCTTATCGAGTGTGGAAATACCCGGGTCATCTGTACTGCGAGCGTTGAGAACAAGGTGCCTCCCTTCCTGAGAGGGACGGGCCAGGGGTGGATAACTTCCGAGTACGGGATGATTCCCAGGTCTACTTCCACCCGCATGATCAGGGAGTCTTCGAAAGGTAAGCCCTCGGGCCGGACCCAGGAGATCCAACGGCTGATTGGCCGTTCCCTTCGGTCTGTAGTGGACATGGAAAGCATGGGTGAGCGTACGATCTGGGTGGATTGCGATGTCATCCAGGCAGATGGGGGAACGCGGACGGCGGCCATCACGGGATCCTTCATAGCTCTTGCGCTTGCCGTAAATGGTTTGAGGCGTCAGCGGGTCCTTTCCAAGGGAATTCTCATTGACTCAGTTGCTGCGGTTAGCGTCGGTATCGTGGACAAGGAGGCTCTTCTCGACCTCAACTACGAGGAAGACTCGGCCGCTGAAGTAGATATGAATGTGGTCATAACGGGTAGGGATTTATTCGTCGAGGTTCAGGGGACTGCTGAAGGCCAGCCTTATTCTCAAGACGATCTGAACCGTCTACTGCAGTTGGCCCGAGGTGGAATTCACCAGCTCATCGAGAAACAGAGGGAGATACTGGAGCAGAGCGTGGAAGACACTTCCGAGCTGTTTCAAGAAGAGGTTGAGACTGCGCAAGTTGCGGCTCCTTCTGGCGACCAAGAATAAAGGGAAGCTGATAGAGGTCCAGGACGCGCTGCGCGGGCTGCCCCTCACCCTCGAGACCCTCGTCCAATATCCCGGCCTTCCCGACCCGGTGGAAGACGGGGCTACCTTTGCCGCGAACGCCAGGCTGAAATCGGAGCACTACCGCCGCCTGACCGGACTGGCAACTCTGGCAGATGATTCGGGGCTCGCGGTCGAGGTGCTCGATGGGGCACCGGGGATCCACTCGGCTCGTTTCGCCTCCAGCGATGACGCCAGGATCCGGAAACTACTGTCGACACTTGACCAGGTCGATCCCAACTGGACAAACCTCGGGGCACGGGCTCGCTTCGCATGTGCTCTCTGCCTCTCGAGGCCGAGTGAGCAGATCGAGGTCGAAGGCGAGGTTTGGGGAGAGATCATCCCAACTCCTCGAGGCGACGGTGGATTCGGATACGACCCGGTCTTCTATTACCCACCATTGGGCAAGACTTTTGCCGAGCTCACCTTGGTCGAGAAGAATCGGATATCACACCGCGCTCAAGCCTTGGATGCGCTGCGATCAAGTTTGGGATCTTGACCAGACTGATGACGGTGAACGCCCAGTGGTTCATTCCGGGGCCGTCAGGAGCTCCTCCAATTCGGCGCGGGTAGTTACTGGCTTCTGACAGGCATAGTCCTGGCAAACATAGGCGGTTGCCTTACCCGCTAGAGCCACCTTCCCTGCCAGTAGGGGGACCTTGCGTCCCAAGGCATCATCGATTGTCTCCGAGCTCGCGAGCACTTTGTTGGGTAGATAGCGCGCCCTTATGGCCGGCAGCAGTTGCTCCTGTTCCGTCTGAGGGCCAACTAGTGCGAACTCCTGAACAGGTCCCAGGTAGAAATCGAGGGCCTGAAGCCAATAACCGAAGGCGAGCGGGTGGCGAGATAGAGCCCGGCTCACACGGCTGAGCATGTGCTCAGCCTTCTCAAGGTAGTCCTGCTTTCCTAGGAGTTTCGCTAGCCGAAGCAGGTTGAAGCAGGCAATGGCATTACCGCTGGGAGTGGCGTTGTCCATGTACTCCTTGTGTCTTACCAGGAGTCGCTCGTGGTCAGAAGGAGTGAAGTAGAAATCTCGACTTTCAGGATCCCAGAACAACCTGATTTGTGCCTCTGTCAGCTCAGCCGCATTGTCGAGCCATCGAATGTCTCGGGTTGCCTGATAGGTTGCAATCCAGCCCTCGACCACCGCGGCATAATCTTCCAGATAGCCGTTCAGCTTGGCATTGCCATCCTTCCAGGTTCGGAAGAGGCGGTCTTCAGCGACCATCTGAGTGGACAGAAATTCGGCGTTGCTGACGGCAATTTCCAGATAATCGGGGCGGTCCAGGGTGAAGGCTGCCTCGGCGAAAGCCGTCAGCATCAGCCCATTCCAGGAAGCCAGTACCTTGTCGTCCAGTCCCGGCTTGATTCGTCTTTCCCTTACCTGGAAGAGCTTCTGTCGAGCCTGGGTCAAGAGATCTGTCAGCTGAGCTGGGGAAATGCCTTCATTCCTGGCGTGAGCAGCCAGTTCCAGTCTGGGATGCAGAACGTTACTTTCTTCGAAATTGCCTACAGAGGTAACGTCGAAATAGTCGTTGAAGATCCCTGCATTCTCTTCACCCAGGATCTCCAAGACTTCATTCGGGGTCCAGGCATAGAACTTACCCTCTTCTCCTTCGCTGTCGGCATCTTGAGCGGAATAGAAGCCGCCGGCCGGATGACGCATCTCACGCCCGACATAGTCGAGTGTCTCCTCAACTACAGTGCGATAGAAGGGATTTCCTGTGAGCTGATGTGCCTCCAGATAGACTCTTGCCAGCAAGGCATTGTCGTAGAGCATCTTTTCGAAGTGGGGGATCAGCCAGCGCTCATCGACGGAGTAGCGGTGGAAGCCTCCCCCTAACTGATCGTAGATGCCACCTCGGGCCATCTCATCCAGGGTGAGGTTGGCCATATCCAGAGCTGATGCACTGTCCCTACGCTTCGAGTACCGAAGCAGCGAAGCAAGGACCATGGCACTGGGAAACTTGGGCGCACCGCCGAATCCACCGTGGTGTGCGTCGAACTGCTGTCGGCATCCGTTGTAAGCGTCGTCCAGTACCGTCTCTTGAATCACCTCCTCGGCGATGCTCCACTGCGAAGCTTCTTGGAGCCGCCGGATGGTCTCAGCTTGACCCGCCTCAATCTCGCCACGGCGCAGACTGTATGCTTCCTTGATCTGCTCCAGCAGACGTTTGAATCCGGGTCGGCCGTAGCGGTCATCTGGCGGAAAGTAGGTTCCTCCGAAGAATGGCACCAGGTCTGGAGTCAGGAAGACGGTAAGTGGCCAACCGCCGCTGCCTGTGGTCATCTGGACGAAGTTCATGTAGATGGCATCCAGGTCGGGCCTTTCTTCGCGGTCCACCTTGATATTGATGAACTCGTCGTTCATCACTTGTGCGATCTCCTCATTTTCGAACGATTCATGTTCCATCACATGGCACCAGTGGCAGGCGGAGTAGCCAATGCTCAAGAGGATCGGTTTGTCCTGTTCCCGTGAGGCCGCTAATGCTTCCTTCCCCCAGGGATTCCAGGCCACCGGATTGGAGGCGTGTTGAAGCAGATAGGGACTGCTTTCTCGGGATAAGCGATTGGTATTCTGAACTGGTTCCTTCGACATGGGTTCTCCTTCCCGGACATTCTAGCGAAAGCGAGGTGCTTGAGCCCACATCAGGCGGGGGAAAGGGGCATGAAGTGTGTAGGTGCTATTCAATCTGAGGAGGGGCGGCATAGCATGTAGGGTCGGGGACGCCGGAAGTCAGAAAAGCCTGCCCCCTCTGTTGACAGGTGCCACAAGTTCCGCAGTGCAGTGCCTCACCCTTGTAGCAGCTCCAGGTGAGGTGAAACGGGACTTCTAGCTTGCTCCCGATGCTCACGATCTCAGCCTTGCTCTTAAGGATGAAAGGCGACCGGATTTCAATGGGTTCGTAATCACACAGTCGGGCGGCTTGGCCCAGGGCCTCTATGAATTCGTGTCTGCAGTCCGGGTAGACAGCTCGATCTCCGGCATGTGCCCCATAAGCTACTGTTCCGAACTCCGACCCGATGGCCCAGCTGATCGCTACCGCCAACATCAACATGTTGCGATTGGGAACGACTGTCACTTTCATGTTCTCCACGTCGTAGGCCCCCTCTGGGACGTTGACGCTGGTGTTGGTCAGGGCGCTTTGACCGAACAGAGCCTTTAATGAGGATAGGTCGGCGATCTGGAATTCTATCCCTTGCGTCTCACAGATGGTTCGAGCTGAATCCAGCTCCTTCCGGTGACGCTGTCCGTAGTCGACCCCCAACGCCTTCACCAGATAGCCCTCTGAGATCAGGGAGTAAAGTAGGGTTGTAGAATCCATGCCACCGCTGTAGACAAGAATGGCCTTGCGGCTCATGCGCGATCTCCTCCCTTCTATCGTGCTGCTGTCTCGTGTTTCCCGATCGTCAGGCCTGACTGGAATCCGTTCCAGGGGGCATCTGCTACGGCGAGAGACGCTGCCTGATCCAGCCGCCTTGGTCCGAAAGCTGATAGCGCAGCCGATCGTTGAGGCGATTTGGACGTCCCTGCCAGAACTCGATTATGTCCGCAATCAATCGATAACCTCCCCAATGAGGTGGGCGTGGGATTGGCCGGTCCTGGTAGCGTTGGTCGAGCTCGGTCATGCGCCGCTCCAGAACCTTGCGATCGTCTACCACCTGACTTTGATGTGAGGTCCAGGCGGCGAGCTGGGCTCCCCTGGGACGGCTCTCGAAATATGTGTCGGAGTCCTCCGATGAAGTTCGTTCCGTCTTTCCTTCTATTCGTATCTGTCGCTCAAGACTCGGCCACAGGAAAACCAGAGCCGCCCGAGGATTGCCGCTGAGTTCCCGACTTTTGGTGCTTCGATAGTCGGTGAAGAAGGTGAATCCATTCTTACCGAAGTCCTTTAGCAGGACGATACGAGCAGAGGGCTTCCCATCCGAAGAGACGGTTGCCAGCGTCATTGCGTTCGCGTGCGGGACACCTGCGTTGAGAGTTTCCTCGAACCAGCGTTGGAAGAGGACGAAGGGGTTCAGCCCGGCTTCCTCCTCCACCAAGGAGTCCTGTTTGTACTCGCGACGCTCGCTCAGGTAACGCATCGTTTCCATGATCGAATGGCCCGCCGCGGGGACGCTGCTAGTCGAGCAGGTAATCGCCCTGAAGGAAGGCGATGACGTCGGCTAGATCCTGTTCCTTTAGATCCTCCTCTAGTCCGTCGGGCATCAGGGAGACGCTCGAGGCCCGAATCTCTACAATCTGAGACCGAAGAAGCGCCGTTTCCTCTCCTTCACCCCGTCTCATCGTGAGGGTGCCAGGTGTTTCTGAGACGATTAGACCGTCGTGCATTTGGCCATCCTTCGTCATGATGACATAGTTGGTGTAGAAGGGCGACACCGCGCGGCTGGGATCGAGAATCGCTTCCAGCAGCTCCCTCTTGCTCTTGCCCTTTACCCGTCCTAGATCCGGCGCGACACCCTTGCCCTGTCGCCTGAGGTGGCAGCTGGCGCAGTGCTCTTCGAACAGTTTGCGACCGCGAGCGGGACTCGAGAGCAGGCCGATTGCTGCCTGATGCTCTGTCACCACCAAGGTCCGGTCGCTTTCTCGGTTCTTGAAGATTCGGGTGGCTAATTCCCGGATTTCGGGGGATGGATTTTCTAGCAGCTTCATCCGGCGGGGAAGGTCCAGAGCAGATTCTTCGATTTTTCCTGCCTCGACGGCGTGCAGCAGTGACTGGGAGTGTCGGCGTCGGCGCAGAAGAACATCGACGACGGGCTGGCGCATCTCAGGTCCAAAGATTCTCCAGCGCTCAATCAGCAAGGCGCCGGCTTGAGCCTCGTCAAAGAGGCCGAGGGTTTGGATGGTATCTTTCAACAGTTCTGAATGCTGTTGGGGTGAAAGAAGCTGATCGAACACCGGGAGCAGTTGCTGAAACTTGCCACCCGCCAAAGATCGAATGGCCCAACTTCTCTTCTCGGTAGACAGCATCGGGTCCAGTGCCTGCTGTACCGAAAGTGAGATCAGTTGGTCCAGTTCGAAGTGTTGCGCGACGGCTCTGGCTGCCGCCTGAACGGATTCTGAAGAATCAACCAAGAAAGAGCTCAGCACGCTGCCGGCTGCCGGGATTCTGAGTCCTCTGCCCCCAGCTAGCTTGAGCCCGTTCGATAGTCCAGTCAGGAGCGCAGTCTGATGGTCCGCGTTCCGGAGCGGGTTCTGGCTAACCATAAGGCCGAGCAGGGTGGAGACTTCGCTGCGCTCATTACGGGCTCCGATGATCGTTCCGATTTCCTTCAGAAACTCCTCTGTAGGTGGTTCGCCCTTCTCCTCTAGCAGGGCTTTGAGCAGTTCAACAGAAGAGCCTGTTTTCGAGCTCAACACGGCAGCGCGAAGCCAACCATCTTGTCGATCTCTAGAGAGCAGGGATGCCAGAGCGCGGACAGTCGTGCGTCCTGAAAACTGGCCCAACGTCAATGCCAGTTGGAAGCGGACACGAGCAGATGAGTCGTCCGTCATGCTCAGAAGATGTGGCTGAAGTTCCTGGAAGTTCTCAGCCAAACGCAGTGCATGCTCTCGAACATAGAGGCTGGGGTCCCGCAACACCTTTCGGATCAGGGTGGTGTCGAGACCCGAAAGTCCTTCCAGTGCGTATAGAGAGTGGAGGCGCGTCTCGGCCGCCAGACTTCCCAGACCCGTCTCCTTCAACCACGGAATCGCCTGTCGATCCTGTCTCTCCAGCAGCAGGCGCTGAGCGGTAAGTCTCCACCATGCGTTAGCATGTGTGAGCAGCTGGACCAGCTCGTAGGTAGAAGCACTGCCAAGGTCGGTTTCCTTGGGGGTTTCCTTGGGGACAGAGGTCTTGGGAAGCACTCGATAGATACGTCCCCGATCGTCTCCGGCATAAAAATCCAGATCTCCTTTCAGAGCGTCCGGAATGAACTCGGGTCCCTCTATGACTTGGCGATACATGTCGATCACGTACAGATTCCCGTCAGGTCCGTTGGCAAGGTTGCAGGGGCGGAACCAAGGGTCGGTGGAAGCCAGGAACTCCCTCCCCTCCACGGAATCGCCTCGGCTAGCTACGAAGGTACCGCCTTGAGGACTCAGAATATCTCTGTGTACGAGGTGGCCCGCCACATCCCCGGTAAACAGATTGCCTCGATAGTTCTCGGGAAAAGTGTCTCCGCTGTAGACCGTCCCTCCTGAAGCAGCGGTGAAGAATCCCGAGGCCTCCTCATTTCGATCCAGCTGGAGCTCCAGAAAGCGCTGCCGTCGGATCCGAGTCCGCTTCTCCCTCCATTCCTCGGGGGGAGTCAGCTGGAATATGCGCTCACCGTGGTCGGAGATATTCTCTGAGAGCTCAGCAAGTGTGAAGAAGGGGTTCCTGGCAAGATAGGGGCGGGGCATCACAGCGTGGCTTACGTGACGGGAGTTGTGGGTGGAAAAGCGGTTGCCCCAGGCATCCAATGCGAGGCCATACTGAGTGGGACCCGAGGCTGGTTCGAAGAGTCCACGGTCGAGGCGGAAGCGGAAATCAGCTCCTAGAACAGAAACCGGCTGCGCATCGGGACGTTCCGAGAAGGTGATAGACCCCTGTTGCCCGCTGTTCGCAACGTAGATCCAATTGTCGACGGAAAAGCGCAAGTTGGTAATTCTTCCTTCTGGGTGGGCGAGTCTGAAGCCCGTGAATAGCACTCTACGAATGTCAGCCTTTCCATCTCCATTCGTGTCTTTCAGGTACAGAATGTCGGGTGCCGCGGTCACCAGAATCCCACCATTCCAGGGTAGCAGGCTAGCTACTTGAAGAAGATCATCTGCGAAGACAGTAGAGTGGTCGATCCGGCCATCGTTATCCCTATCTTCGAGTAGCTTGATTCTCCCCCGGGGAGCTTCTCCCGGCGGTGGATCGAAGGGATAGTCCAGCATCTCGGCCACGAAGGCCCGTCCACGTTCGTCGAAGATCAGCTCAACTGGATCGACCACATGGGGCTCAGCCGCAAACAACTCTACTCTAAAATGATCCTCAATCCGGAGGCTTTTCAGTCCGTCTTCAGGTGATAAGGGAGCGCTAGACTCGGAGCACCCGATAAGAAAGAGCAGCGCAATGATTCCCAGTACGGATCTCGTTACCGGAGGTGTCACACAATCATCCTCAACCGGCGCCACATCTTAGCACAGAGGCTTTCTGGCGGCCTGGAGCCCACCGCTACGCCGGACCCAAAGTTTCCTTCTGAATGATACGGCTCGCAGCCGGTGGCGGGGCTAAACTGGAACTGGTTCTCTACGAACTCTATTGTCTCGTCAGGGCCTCGCTGATCATTGTCCTTACTTTCTTAACGAGGTTGTCAGGATTCGGGTGCAAGCGACGTGAGTAGAGCCATTGCTTTCTCTTGCCGATGTCGATCACCGGGTTTTGCCTCCACGAGAGATACGCCCGCACCGTCATCGAAGCAGATAATGGCTGACTCCCTTGAATCACACGTTTGCCTTTTCTGGTCTCCTCATCATCGAGAAGGTGAAAGAGCTGTCGATTGGTAGCTACCAACCAGGTACGCTGTTTCCTGGTTTCAAAGAGGAGCAGCTTATCGCAGACGAATTCATCGTAGTTGAGCATCCGTGAATCAAAGAGAAGCTTCTTTAACCCTTTCTCCGTATAGAAACCTTGCTCGTCCTTTAGCATCGCCTCAGTTAGAGGTTCCTGATCTTTGAAGCGATCTACTAACACTTTAAGCGTGCCTATGATGGCTTCTGTGGAGAGAGTCCCTTCGCTGTCCAGTACAGCAAGGAATTCCTGCACATACTTACTCCAGATGTAACTGACCACCTCAGTAGAGGACCGGTATACCCCCAGTCGGGCGATTTCGGAATTAACAGCCTCTCTTAATTCGTGTGGAATCATCTCTTCCCACTTTTTAGTCGGCTGGTCAGGGCTCGTACGGCGCGTCAATTTGAGACGCCTAGCTTCCCGGATTGCATCATCGACGTAGATACTCCACAGGGTCTGATCGTGAACTTCCAGAGCCTTGATACGAGTCTCATATTTCAAGTAATTCTCGTTCGCTTCTTGTCGCAGTTTATCGATCCGCCGTACCAGATGGACAAAGGCTCCTGTAACTGCCGAAATTAAGGTGACAGCGGAACCTACGATAGAAGCAACTGTTCCCGCATCGATCGGCATAGCATAGCCTCCTTTAACTCACGTATTTAACCACTCGAAGAGGAATTAGGTTGGGAATCAATTTCCTCCTAACATTTAAGCACTGTACCCGCTGTGCTTAGGAACGCCTGTGTCAATGGAGTCAACAGGTGAGCGCTGAGCATCACGCACACAATCCCACGGAACTGAGTTAAGGGTATCCCTCTATGGGGATTGTTTAGAGGCTAGCCGTTCGGAGTGTAAAAGTGAAGCCACAAGGATTCAGATAGCAACCGGCGCCAACCGGGATGAAGTCTGCGCGGCTTCTGCTGGGGCTACCATTCCTTTGCAGGAGCAGGACACGTTTTTTATTCCCAGGACGTTAATGTAGAGTAATCGAGGGAGCGCATCAGAAGGCATAGAAGAGTGCCAGCTGGCCTTCTCTTTTGATTGGATGCTCTTGGCCGAAGGCTCTGGTGCAGCGCGCCACAAGTTTTGAACCAGGGTTCAGCAGCCCCTCGTCGCCGCTGGCGGGCGTCGGATCCGCACTTGAGTCGACTGTTCTGTCTGCATTCGTCGAAAATGGCCACCAAAATCGATGTTGAGGACATAGACCTCCAGGCTGCTCTCCAAGAGCACTTCGGGTTCTCAGAATTCCTCCCGGGACAGGAAGAAACCATCCACAGTGGCCTGCAAGGCCGCGACATGGTGGTGGTTATGCCGACCGGCTCGGGGAAATCGCTCTGCTACCAACTCTCATCATTGGTATTGCCGGGGACCACGATCGTGGTGTCCCCCCTGATTGCTCTGATGAAAGACCAGGTAGACGGTCTCGAGGCACGGGGGCTCCCTGCGACCTATATCAACTCCTCACTCTCGGCTATCGAAATGAGGGAGCGAATCGAGGCCTTGCGGTCCGGGAGCTACAAGCTCGTCTACATCGCTCCAGAGCGATTCCGGGACCGTCGTTTTTTGGATGCATTGAGCCGGAACCCGATCTCCCTCATGGCCGTTGATGAGGCCCATTGCGTCAGCCAGTGGGGACACGATTTTCGTCCCGAATATCTTCGCTTACGAGAGGTTCTAGCGGACCTCCCGGAGACCCGCGTGATGGCAATGACGGCTACCGCTACGCCTTACGTCCGTTACGACATCATCAAACAGCTGGGACTGGGCGAGGGTGAGAGAAGTGAGCCGCTAGTCCTGGTCTATGGGTTTTCGCGACCCAATCTAAAGCTGGTTGTCTCACGGGTCTCCGGCCACGCCGAAAAGATGGAGCACGTTCGTCAGGCGGTTGAGCAATACCAGACCGGAATCGTCTACTGCGCCACGCGCAAGCAGACGGAAAAGGTCCACGGGCTTCTAAAGGCAGCCGATCACACCTGCAGCCTCTACCATGGAGGGTTACCGGATAACCAGCGCAAGGAGATTCAAAACGAGTTCATGAATGGTGATACTCCTGTCGTCGTGGCAACCAATGCCTTCGGCATGGGGGTGGATCGGCGCGACCTTCGCTTTGTGGTTCATTGGGATGTTCCCGGCAGCATCGAAGCCTACTACCAGGAAATAGGGCGTTCAGGACGAGATGGCAAGGAATCCCTGTGCGAGTTGCTCTACAGTTATGCCGATGTCCGGACACAGGAGTTCTTTTTGGACGGTGCCAATCCCAGCCGAGAAGAGGTGGAGACCCTCTGGGGAAGCATCCGCCAGCGTTGTCTGCACGGGCCCGCCGTATGTGATGTCTCCGAGTGGGTTGGCCCGGCTTCGATCAGCAAGAATGAAATGACCGTCCGAACCGTTGTCTCCACTCTAGAACGGGTCGGCCTGATTCGATGCGAAAGGGTGCCTGGTGGTTCCAGTCTACTGATCTCGATGGTTTCAGGAGCCGATCTTGGAGCTCTGGAGCAGCAGTTTGTTTACCTTGCGGAGAAGCGGAATCGGGACAAGCGCAAGCTCCAGGATATGTTGCGCTACGCGGGTACTCCGCGCTGTCGACATGCCTACATTCTTAACTATTTCGGTGAAAGTGACGTCGCTGCGGAATGTAGTAATTGCGATCGTTGTCGACGTATCAAGGGCCACGAGGTCCGTGATCCGACTGAGGAAGAATGGCCCGTCCTACAGAAGATCCTGAGTTGCGTGGCACGAATGAGAACCAGCTTCGGCTGCGCTCGGGTGGTTCAGGTGCTGAGTGGATCGAAAGCCAAGCCCGTCTTGGAACGGGGACTGGATCGCCTCTCCACGTACGGCCTGCTGAAGGAACACGGCGAAGGCTATGTGCGTCGCATTCTGGATGAACTGGTTCAAGAGGGATGCGTCCGCATTACTACCGGGGACTATCCCTTGGTCGATATCACAGAGCGGGGCAGAAAAGTCATGTGGAGGAAAGAGACGGTGGCGATTACCTGGCCCTCTGTGAAGCCCCAGTCGAAGACTCGATCCGAGAGCAAGGAATGGTCCATACCCTCTTACGACGCAGAGCTCTTCCAAGAGCTGAAATCCTGGCGGTCGGCGGAAGCGCAGGCCAAAAGGGTTCCTGCCTTTGTTGTCATGCATGATGCCACCTTGATGGGTGTTGCTGCCTTTTGTCCGCAGAACCTCTCCGAATTAGAAAGAATCAAGGGAATCGGCCCAACCAAGGTAGCCAAGTATGGCGATGTTTTGCTCGGCATTATCGATGGTTGGGTGCGAAAACAGGAGAGCACTGATCTCGAGCAGAGCGCAGAATAGAATGTCTTTGGGCCCTCAGATGCTGCGGGCGACTGCTAGCTTATCCTCGCGAAACAACGGTTTGTCCAAACTGTTCAAGTAAGGAGACGATGATGATGTGGGCCGTGTCGATCGGCATCGTAATAAGCCTTGTCGGTCAAGAGCTGTGGTGCCACGATTTCTGGATTGAACCCTCGACCTTCACGCCGAAGCTGGGCTCGCTTGCCCAGATTCGTCTCATGATTGGCGAAGACTTCATGGGCGATCCCCTTCCCCGTGATCCGTCCCATATCGAGGAGTTTCTGCTCGCCGGACCCGGTGGAGAATCTCCGATCGTGGGTCTTTCGGGCTCCGAACCAGCTGGCTACATTCGTTTCCAGCAGCCTGGTTTCTACGTCATCGGCTATCGCAGCAGAGCTAGATCGATCACCTTGGAAGCAGATCAGTTTCAGAGCTATCTTGCAGAGGAGGGACTCGAAGCGATCGTTCGGCAGCGGGCCCGTGATGGAAAGACCCAGCAAAGTGCCCGGGAGATGTTCTCTCGCTGCGCGAAGTCCCTGGTGGTGGCAAGTCAGATAGAATCAGAGGCGGCAGATCTGCGGCTGGGCTTCACCTTGGAGCTGGTGGCAGAAAAGAACCCCTACTCCTTGACCGATGGTCAGGCCCTGCCTGTTCGTCTGCTGTATGAAGACAGGCCCTTAGAGGGAGCCAGGATCGTGGCGCTGAGCAAGGAGAAGCCAGCGAATAAGCTGATTGTTCGCTCCGACCCGGAAGGGCGTGTGCTTCTTCATCTTTCTCGTAGGCGAACCTGGCTGGTGAAAGCGGTCCATATGGTTCCTGCGCCCAAGGGTTCCGGTGCCGATTGGGAGAGTCTCTGGGCCTCCCTGACCTTCAAGATTCCCTAGCTCTTTCGCGCACGGTTCCCAGCGATCAGGGGCAGCAACCTGCATCGAACACCACTCGCCCCTCCACCACGGTCTGGCGGATCTGAATGTCCATTTCCGTCCATTCGAAGCGAATGATGTTGGCTTTCTTACCGGGTTCCAGTGTTCCCAGTTCCCCTTCTCTGGACAGGAGCCGCGTAGGATGCAGGCTTGCCATGTGAATAGCTTCGGCGAGAGACGTTCCTGCGAATCTAACTACATTGCCGACGCCCTGCTCAAGGCTCGCCCCGGCTCCGAAGAGATACGGCGTTCCGGCAAGCGAAATACGGCCCCCAGATCCTACTTCGACTGTTTGGGAGCCCACTGGATAGAACCCTGGTGGAAGCCCTGCCATAACGACTGCGTCGCTGATCAAGATGCTTCGGCGAGTCTCTTTGCCCCGAATCATCGATTTGACTACCGACGGATGAAGGTGGTGTCCGTCGGCGATGAAGCTTGCCATGAGACTGTCGTTGGCCAACTGATCCCAGATATAGTTGGGATGTCGCTGGAGTGAGAAATGGGCTCCGTTGCCGAGATGTGTCGACAGGCGTGCTCCTGCGCGGGTGGCTTCGATTATGTCACGGGTCTCAGCGTTGGTGTGACCTAGCGAGACGACGATCTGCTGTTCCACTAATCTCTCGATGAACGGGATTGCTCCTTCGACCTCGGGGGCAAGCGTCACCAGTTGGATGCGCCCCTCTGCGGCTTCCTGGAAGCGGCAAAACTCATCCCAATCAGGAGGCCTTACGTGCTCGAGCGGATGGGCTCCTCGGGGGCCGTCGACGGCTGAAATGTAGGGGCCTTCCAAATGGATACCCAGAACCGATCGCTCGATCCGCGGATCACGGCAGGCTTCGCTTACACACCTCAAGGAGGCCAGCATGTCCTCCGGAGCGGCGGTGATGACAGTTGGACACAAGGCCCCAACACCGCATTCCCACTGCAATTGGACCATACTCGCGATCGAGTCTGGGGTTGCCTCGGGTCCGTTAACGGCATGTCCTCGAAAGCCATTGATCTGGATGTCGACCAGGGCGGGAGCGATCCACAGTTGAGGTGTATGCGAGGTCTCCTTGACCCTACTGATGTGTCCGCGCTTGACCTCCACCAGAACGGGTTTTCCCGAGAGGTAGTCTTTGCCGAGGAGTTGTCTATTTTCCGTCAATGTCGGAATCCTGACTCTGCTGATTCAAACGGTTGAGAGTGCGCCACTGCCCTCGACCGGTCGAAAGACGTGCACATCGTCGCTGAGTCCCCGGGGCTCGTAATACTCTTTTCGGAGGGTCTCCATCAGTGTCTGGACCACCTGGTTATTGGTAAAGATCATGGCACATCCCCCTAGTCCAGCACCCGCAAGTTGTGCCCCAATGACATCGGGAAGAGAAACCGCCAGATCAACGATGTAATCGATTTCTGGGGTGGAACAGGCATATCGGCCGCTCTGGGCCCAGAAATCTGCGGCCTGGCGCCGGGCTGGATCTTTCGACATCGAAGAAACGATCAGGCGATCCAGTTTCTGGTTGCTGTAGGAAGCATGGTGGACACTGGCTTCTCCGTTCCGATGACGAAGAAGTCTGTCCCCATCGTGGCTGAGTCGCATCAGCTCCCCGATCGTCTCCAGACGACGCTGGCGCAGAAGGGCGGCGAACATTTCGCTGCGTTGACACTCTGCGATTCCATAGATTGCAACTTCGCGCAGCGCATAATGTCCCAGGTCGCGATGGGTTGAAAAGATTCGCTCCAGTTGTTCCTTCTGATCCGGTAGGAGCCGTTGCAGATAACGTCGGCTGGCGCGCCTGGGAAGCTGCTTCAAGATCCGGTACAACTCGCTGGTCGAGATCCCCAAGCGAGCTGGGCTCAGGTCGCGGAGGTGCTCAAGGCCTTTGAGAGCGGCTGTATTCTTCTTGAGCAGCAGTTCCAGAAGGTCATAAGTGGCAACCCGATGATTGAACGTATCACGCACATCGGCACTCTTCGAAACGCGGACTTTGCTGTTGGCGACTACAAGGGACAGTCCATCGGGGAAGGGGATTGTTTCCTCGATGCGGAAGGGGAAGAAGCCTACACGTACCAGGACATTCCCCAAAAATTGAGGGTGAATTCTCTCAAGTAGTTGAGAACAAGAGAGTAGGGCGATAAGGGAAGTGGGATGGGTTGAAATTGGGAGAAAATGGGGGAACTGTCGACCCCCAAAAGTGTGGGTCCCTAGCGCTTAGACTGGTTGGCGGAACTCCAAACCCAACAACCAATTAAGCGGAGGGACCCAGATGCATGATGCCAAAGTAGCGTGGAAGATTCGAGAGCAGCTGAGAGAATTTTCGGGGAAGGTCTCTGAAGGATTACCGAAGACCGCCGCTCGTTTGATCCGGGAGGTGCTCTACGGGATGCAGTGTCGGGCGTCGGTCCGGCTCAGCGAGATTGCGCGAGCACTGGAGGAGGAGATCGCTCTGAAGAAAGTCATCGAGCGGCTGAGCCGCCAACTCAACCGTCAGGGATTGAGAGGAGCGGTGGGAAAGAATCTGCTGGAGTTGGCGGCCTGGCGGGTGGAGAAGGAGACGCTGTTGATTGTGGACCCCACGGATGTGAGTAAGCCATATGCCCGGAAGATGCAATACCTGGCGCGGGTCCGGGACGGCTCCCGAGGGGAGATCCGAGATGGATACTGGTGCTGTGAGGTGGTCGGAGCGAGGCGGGGGAGTGCCGAGGTGCTGCCGTTGTACCAGGAGCTGTACTCGCAGAAAGCGCCGGACTTTGTGAGCGAAAACGACGAGATCCTCAAGGCGATTGGGCGAGTCTCCAAAGCCACCCAAGGGCGAGGGATCTGGGTGATGGACCGGGGAGGGGATCGGGAGGAGATCCTCGAAGTCCTGCTGAAGCGGGGACACCCGTTCCTGGTGTGCCAGCGGGGGGATCGTCACCTGATCTCAGGGCGCAGCAAGAAGAGCGCCGAGGAGTGGGCGCGTGGTTGTCGGCGCCGCTACCGGGAAGTCGTGATCAAGGAGACGAGTGCGGGGGAGAAGGTCTACCGGTTGGAGTTTGGGGCCCGAGGGGTGCGTTTGCCCGGTTTCGACCAATCGCTGTACCTGGTGGTGGTGGATGGCTTTGGCCCCCGTCCCCTGATGCTTCTGACGAACCAGACGGTCAAACGCTCGCGCAAGAGCCAGTGGCGGGTGGTCGAGAGCTATCTGAGCCGCTGGCGTGTCGAGGAAACGATCCGATTTATCAAGCAGAGCTACGAGTTGGAAGACATCCGTTTGCTCAAGTATGAGCGCCTGCGCAATATGGCCGCCTTGGTCATGATCGCCGCCTTCTTCGCCTGTGTCTATCTGGGTAAAAGGGCCAAGCTGGCCCTTCTGGTCCAACACATCGAGCAGGCAGCCAAACGGATCTACGGCATCCCGGAGTTCCGCTTCTATGCCATAGCCGATGGCATCAAGCAGCTCCTATTCGGCCGCCACAGCGGGATTGGCGGGGCTCGACCCGATCCCAGCTCCCGTCAGCTGTCCCTGCTTCCTCTGGGCCTCTGAAAAATGGGGAATGTCCAGACACGTACCACTTGACCTCTTTCCCCACTTCTGATTGCGGCGTGATCGGCACTTCCCCCACGGGATCCGACGAACCACTCTCCTTCTCCACAGAGGTCGACGAACTGCTGCATGGTGATCTGCAGCCCATTAAGGGCCACCGACGCTTCAGCCACAGCCACGACTATGGCCGAACTACTGGAAAGACCCGCTCCAACTGGTATGTTCCCCGAGACCACGCAGTCCATACCTGTCAGCCTGTGGTCTGGGCAGGCATGCTGAAGCCGCAGTACGGCAGCCTTGGCGTAGTTACTCCAATCACCTCGCGAGCCCTCCATCACCTGTCGAACGGTGACAGAGTTGATGAAGTCCATCCAGTCGCACCAATCGGCGGTTCGCAGCAGTCTGCCGATGTGGAACTGGCGTTCCGGAAATTCGTCCGCGTGAAGGTTTGTTAAGCTGACCACGTCGTCGTCTCGAGCTCCAGCGGCCAGGATGATCTCCCGACTGATGGCCATGACGTTTACGTAGCCGCCTCGGTGATCGACATGGCGGCCCATCAGATTGATCCGGCCAGGAGCCCTTGTAAGCACCACCGGACGCTTGAGTCCGAATCGTCGCACGAACTCTTCGAGAACTCCGAGAAAGGCACTACGTCGCTCTTCGAGAAGCTCTTCGTCGCTTCCATAGATCTCGGTCAGGGTGTGCCGCAGACTCGATGAATTGGTCTCGAGGATTCGTAGCCACTCTCCAGCCGGGCGCACGCAGGGTGCTGGCCCGGTTGGCGCCCTCACCGAGATACGGCGACGTCCCGCCAACCGCCGACCGAAGACCTCCTCCGCGAACAAGAGCTCCTCGGGGGTATTGAAGGCTAGAAGATCTTCCGGATTGGCGACGTCGACCACACAAATCCGAGCGCCCTCAGTCACCAGGTTAGCCAGCGTGTCCGTGAGATAGAGTTCGCCCTGGGCGTTGCTAGCTTGGAGTTTTCCTAGTGCACGATAAAGAGCAGCCGCTTCGAACAGGTAAAGGGATGCGTTGACGGACGGGCTCTGTTTTTCGATCTGCTCGGCCCCTAACTTCCTGTGCCCGATCCGTATTGGAGTCCCCTTTTCGGCCGCTTCCTTCAGGTCTGCTACCTCCACGATTGCGACTGCCTTTCGACTACCGTCGTAGACGATCCGACCTGCCGTCGTGGTTGCGGTTTTGGGAAGTGCTGTCAACGTCATGTCCGCCCTCGACCGCCGGTGCTGACTGACCAGGTCTGACAGAACCAAGGGCTGAATCACCTTATCTCCCATGGTGACGATGACTTCTCCCTTGAATCCGGCAGATTCTAGGAACTGGGCGGCACAGGCGGCGGCATGTCCGGTGCCCCGTGCTTCCGGCTGGTAGATGAAGGCGACGCCGGGGTGCTCAGCCGCGATGGTGGACATGACCTGGTTGGCCATCTGTCCCACCACGATGAGGAATCGCTCGAGGCCCACGGATTTGAGCATCGAGAGAGTGCGCACGATGGCCGGAACTCCCGCCAGCGGAAAGCAGACCTTGTGCTGATCAGAGGAACCCATCCGGGTCCCCTGACCGCCGCACAAGACCACGCACATCGTGTCGTGGTATTCCATGGATTGACTCCAACCCCCTAAGGGCTCGCGCAGAAATAACTTGGCATTTTGGCATCTCATCTTCACACCATCTTCGGCCGCTCCTCGGTCGCGAAAGCCTCAACGTAGACCCTGCTACGCCTGCGGTTTCGCTCAATCGTTCGCGGCCAAATCTAGTGCAAATCTGAGCGCCAATTCTACCAAGTTATTTCTGCGCAAACCCTAAGTCCCGATCTCTCATCGCGAGTCGACCACGGCGTCGCCGCGCTACGAGTGGCGGTGAGAAATCCGGGCTAGGAGCGAAGCCGAAGATAGCGTGGGGACTTCGTGACAGTCAAGAAGAGTGAACTCGATTCGTATCTGTGTCCGTGGTCACCGAGGAGCACCCATCCTCTCTGTTTTAATTAAAACAAATGAATACCTGGGTCGTCTTGGTGGTTCTCATGGGCGTTGTGGCCTTCTATTTGTTTCTCTCGGTGCACCTCTTGTTCAGCTTTGCTAGTCAGTTCTTCTTCAGGGCGCGTAGGAAATGAACACGAGGGTCCGGGCGGATGATTGCGGCGCCGTAGTAGACTGGCGATGAGAAATGCGTACCCTGTTACAGGGTACTAGATGATCGATTCCGAAATAACATGACAATTGTTGCGCCCATAAATCGAACTGAATGTATCTGAGGTGCTCGTCTGCACAGTAGAGAGGCTGAGTTCGTACTCGGGCGGCGCAACCCGTTGGGCAGACGGGGGTTGCGGGCGATTTCTTGGTTGGTCGTCGTCGAAGATGGCAAAGCATCGTCGTTCCTCCTCCCGCCTTGACCTCGCCGCGCAAGCCCCATCTGCAATTGCCATGCTATTTTGGAATCGATCATCTAGGGCTGCAGGGAAAAGCGAAACTCTACGCGACGGTTCTTCTCTCGATTTTCCGGGCCGTCGTTGGCAGCTAACGGGCGGGTGTCGGCATAGCCCCCGGCGACCAGTCTGTCAGCGGGGACTTCGCATCCCTCGACCAAGAACCGGATGACCGCCGTCGCCCGAGCTGACGACAACTCCCAGTTGGAGGCGTAGCGAGAAGTTTTAATGGGCACGTCATCAGTGTGTCCGTCGACTCTGAGGGTCATCGAAGGTTTGCGTTTAATGAGTTCCGCGATCTTTTTCAAATGTGGGTGCATTTCTGGTTTTAGCTCAGCCTCGCCCGAGTCATACAGGACTTTTCCGGGCACGCTGAGGAGCACGACCTTTCCCTTATTTGATTCGGATTTGGGAAAGGAATTGGGTATCAGTGATTGGAGCTCCTTCAGCAGCGTTTGTTGAGCGCTATGGTTTACCAGGACGGGAGTTCCCTGGCCAGGAACAGTCGTGAAATTCGAGTCCCTGGACGTCCCAAAGGCATCCTTGATCGAACCGATGAAAAGCCGGTACTTGGTAGAGTCCACCTGGGAAAAGGAGAGCAACAGGGCAAAGAAGCAGAGCAGCAGCGTCATCATATCGGCGAACGTCACCATCCAGGCGGGAGCGCCGGCGTCCTGTTCTTGCAGTGGTGGCTTGGGCCGATTAGTGGGCATTATGTTCCTTCCCAAAGCTCGAACAAGGTCAACGTCGCCTCTTGAACTTCTCCTTCAAACCAGGTGTGGCCACTCTTCGATTGTGAATCATGGGCGCATGTTGTCATCTGCGCCCGAGGTTTGCGCGCAACCTCAGGTGTCCGAACCTGGCGCAAATCTGAACGCCAATTCGGCGCAATCACTTTTGAGCCAACTCCTAAACTATGGTTTCGGTAAAAACCTGTGAGCCCTTTAGCCCGCATTTCTCATCGCCAGTCTACTAGGGCGCCGCAATCATCCGTACGCCGCCCGTCCTGGCTGTGTTATGCTCGGTCGGCCTCCTCGGCGTACTGCACGAGTACGACTGCGGAGACCTCGGTCGCAAGCCTTGCCAGGACGGCGCTTGCGCCGCCTCGCTACGACTGGCGATGAGAAATCCGGGCTAGGGCTTGGGCAGAGAGTCGGGATGTTGGACCAGTATGGAGCCCTCCCGGACCCGAAGGGGGAAGGTGGGCACTTGGGCTCGGGAGTCCACCAGGCAGCGGCCGGTTTTGATGTCGAACTCCCACAGGTGCCAGGGGCAGCGGATTACCTCGCCATCGCGTTCGTAGGTCAGAGCCTGCTCCCGGGCGCTAGGGGGGCGAACGGCAACCATTCGGCCGCTGACCCTCCCAGTGCAGAGTGGGCCTCCCTTGTGAGGATAAACATTGCGAAGCGCATAGAATCGCCCCTGGATATTGAAGATCCCGATGCCTGCCTTGCCTCGAAAAGGAACGACGATCTTCCGTTGGCCCGGAGGGATCTCGCTGGTTCTAGCGACTTCGACCCACTTGACCCGGCGCAAACTGTCCTCTCTAAGAAGTTCTCTTGGGAGAGCTCACGAATCGTTCCCCAGACAGAACAGCTCCCGTGCGTTGTCCACAAAGATCCTCTGATGGAGCTTCGGGGGGAGCTTCGGCAGCGTTGTGACGGGGTCGTCCCAATCGAAATGGGGCCAGTCGGAACAGTAGAGGAGCGTCTCTTCGGCATGCATCTCTTCGAGCAGCCCCATCAAATCAGCGCGTCGCTCAGGCTCGGCAAAGGGCTGGGATCCCACCCGGATGTGCTGGCGAAAATACTCACTCGGCAGCTTCTTGACCCAAGGGGTTTGTTCACGCAGGGATTTCCAATCGGCGTCCATCTTCCAAAGGAAGCCTGGAACCCAGAATTGATCCACTTCCAACACCGCGAACTGGAGCCTGGGAAACCTCTCAAAGACGCCTTCACAGATGAGGGATGCGCAATGGGCCATCGCCATCGACGATCGGGCGGCGCGGTTCTCCAGGTAATAGGTTGGATACCCCACACCGGTAGGCGATCCTGCCATCCCTGTGCCTTCAGCCCCGGGGTGAATGCATGCCACCAGTCGGTGCTCCTGGCAGGCCTGCCAGATGGGATGATAGAACCGGTTGCCGTAAGGCATCTGGGCCCCCGTGGGCACAACGATCGCAACCACATCGGGCTGACCTCCCAAACGGTGGATCTCTTGAACGGCTAGATAGGGATCTGAACAGGAGGTAGCCAGAGCAAGTCTCAGTCGTTTGTCACGGCTGGTCCAGTTCTCCCGGGACCAATCGTTGGCGGCGCTGCAAAGGGCGGCAGCATAATCCGGATCTGGAATGATTGAGGCCGAATACATGGTTTCACCCGTCAACACTGCGTACTCAACATTCCAGACATCGAGGTAATGTTCTTTTAGTCTCTTGTAGTCCCAATTCTGATTGCCACCATGATGCCCGTCCTGGTTGAATTCCTGTGCTAGATCCGTCCGCGCCGCCCTCCCTGCTACGTTGAGGTAGCCGGAATTGACCAGAGGGAAACCGTAGTCCGCGACGCGCTCCTGGTAAGCCCGCGGGAGATACGGAATCAAGTCGTCGCGGTTCCGGGGCACCTGATGGACATCACAGTCGATAAGACTTATGGACTGTGTCGGTTTGGCCGTCCACCCCGGTGCGGCGACAGGCTTTGCCCCAGGAAGGTTCATGGTGATATTCGAGTTGCCCCTGTGGGTAAGACTACACCCGGCGCGCCCGGGGCTTCAAGCTTGAGATTCCGTCTGTGACTGAACGGCGGTTTCACGGGGATTTGAGAAACCGCGATTCGACTTTTCGGAGCCGGAAGAATCTGTGGGAGATGAAGTCAGCGATCTTAGTACCGCACTTCATAAATACGGTACTTAGAGCTGATCAGAGCCGTGACCGCAAAGAGTGGACGACCGCAGAATCTGTCCTGCTGGCGGCCGCCAAGGAGCTGTCTCACGTGCGTAGCTTCAGTCTTACCAATGCGATATGATAAATTAGGGATCGCGGTTGAGCTGAGGCAGGGCACCTCACGAGGGTGGTCCGGGTGCTTCCCTATCCCGACAGAGTGGAGGTCGATGGCACACCCGAACGGCTCGCTAGCTTTCATCAGGCGCACGGTCCTTGTTCTGCTCATCTTTTTGAATTTCTCCGTGGCCCTGATGGCGATGGAAACAGTCCTGGAAAAGGATTTCCGGGATTGGACGCTTGCCGAGGCGGTCGAGATTCTCAACCAATCCTCCTGGGCTCAACAGCGCACCTTCACCCGGGTTGTGGCTGGGATTGGCAGCGGGGTCCTCGGTGAAAAAGAGATTTTCAATACCTTTTTTGTGCGGTTTTTGTCGGCCGAACCGATACGTAAGGCCCTCGTTCGCGTTCAGCAGATCCAGCAGGGGTACGACCAGATGGGTGAAGACGAGCGGAAGCGTTTCGAGACCCTCGCGTCTCCCGGTCTGGAGCTGGATGTGAGTCAATGGATCGTCGTGAGCCTGACTTTTCGCTCCAACAATCCCCGTCAGGAGCGTCGCGTGGAGAGGTTTCTGGATGCCCAGACCGTTGAAACCATGAAGGCAAGAGCGTTTCTTTCCACCGACCGTCTCAGCCAAGTTGAGCTGGCGGCCTATTTCCCGCCGCGACGGGATGGAGTGGGGGCTAAGTTTGTGTTTCCACGGCAACTTTCGGGGGAGCCGATTATATCGAAAGAAGAGAGTTCCGTGACCTTTGAAGCCAATCTTCCAACTCAGCGACTTCGGGTCACTTTTCCCGTGTCAGAAATGCTTCTCAATGGTGAGTTGACCCTTTGAAAAAAGCATCCGGAAGAATCTTACTACAGCTACTGACTTCCTGGATCTTGACTTGTACCTGGGGCTTTGGTGGGGTGACTGGCACGGTAATTGGCCGGGTCCTCGATGCTGCCGGCCAGCCGGCAGCTGAGGTCAACGTCAGCATTGTCCAGGAAGAGACGGAGCGACGCATCAACACCCGAACGGATGGCGATGGTCATTTCCGGGTTGAGCTTGACGCAGGCGGATATGCCATTTCAGTCGAGGAGGAGAAGCAGTCCTCGGCGCCTGCCAGGGTCAGTCTCCGAGCCGGTGAGGAGCGCCGACTGGTTGTCCACCTTTCAGCGGCGCAAGATGGAGCTGCCGGCCGAATCGATGGGGGGCCAGAATCAGCTGGGTTCGGCTCTCGAACCAATACCAGGGGGCAGAGTTCGGACAGCGAGAATCCTTCTCTGGCAGCCATCAGGGACTATCAGATTGGTCTGGGCGGTTTTCAACCAACGGCATCCACAGGCAAGACCCTGGCCGAGATCGTCAATCCGTTTCCTGCCAAGAAGCAAGGTAGGTTTCACGGAGCGATTTATGAGTTCCACCGAAACGACAATTTCGATGCTCGAAATTTTTTCGATCCGCTGGGGCGGAGGCTTCCAGAATATAAACGCAACCAGTTCGGAGCGAGCCTCGGTACTACGGTCAGACAGAATCTGAGCTTTTTCGGATCGTATGAGGGTTTGAGGATCATCAAGGGATCGACGCTGCTTTCCCACGTGCCGACTGCGGATATGAAGCGGGGAGACTTTAGCGCCCTGGGGACCGAGTTGAGGGACCCGCTTACTGGCGAACCCCTTCCGGGTAATCGGATTCCGGGAGGCCGGATCCATCCCGTCGCCAACAAGCTGTTGGAGGTGCTGCCTGACCCCAACCAGAGCGATCCCGATCGAAATTTTCTCAACAACCAGCCGACTGTTCGCCACCAGGATTCGTACTCCTTCAGATTCGACTACCAGCGAGATGAAGATTCGAAGATCTATTTCCAGTACGCCCTGACTGATGCCGATCGAGTCGATGCTCATCCCTTGCCTGATTTTGGTACCGATCGAACGATCCTCAGCCAATACACCACCGTCACTTACAACCGTACCGTCGGCAGCCGACTGGTGACCGAGGGCCGACTGACCTTCAGTCGGTATCTGAGCCAGATGCTCTCTAAGAACTCGGGCCGGGAAGGACTCCTTGACTCTCTTGGAATTGCAGGTCTGGATACGGATGATCCAATTCAAGAGGGCTATCCTGAGTTTTCGTTGAACGAATACGCCTCGTTCGGGGATCAGCGCTCTCCCTACAAGTGGCTTAGTAACCGACTCTCCTTTGACGGCTCGGCAACCTATGCCATCGGGGGACACACTTTGAGGATGGGAGGCGATATCGTAGGGCGACAGGTCAACGATACTCGAATCGAGGGGATGGGACGGGGGAGACTGGTTTTCAACGGTTACTATACCGGAGATGCCTTCGCCGACTTTCTTTTCGGTCTTCCGGACACTGCCTATCGACCGGTGGGCTCTGAGCGGACGGATCTACGAAAAAAGAGCTGGCGGTTGTCACTTCGGGACCAGTGGAGAGTGAATCCCCAGATTTCCTTGACGATTGGGGTCGCCTACCGTTACGCGCCTCCGTATCGATCCGTGTCCGACAATGTCTCAGGGTTCTTTCCTCTACTCTTCGAGCCGCCTATGGATGGTGAGATCGTCATCGCTGGAAGCCAGGAGGCCCAACGGCTAGGCCTGGAGCGGGCGGGTGACGGAGGGCTGGTTTTCCCCGATCGGAACGATTGGGCCCCGGAGTTGGGGTTGGCGTACAGTCCCTTTGGGAACAACCAACTGGTCCTGCGAAGTTCCTACACCATTCACTACGCGTCGGCCAATTCGAGCCACTACGCTCGCTACCTGAATAAGAACTTCCCCTTCTACTATGTCGAGAGCGCCGAGGCTCCCGTAGACAGTCCCGACCTGGATTTAGGTAATCCCTTTGAATACATTGCCCCGACGGAACTCACGGTTCGGGGTCTGGAGACCACTCTCAGAAACCCTTATGTGCAGCGATGGCTGCTGACGATGCAGGGCGAGATCAATCAGTACTGGAATCTAGAAGCCTCCTACAGGGGGCGCAAAGGCAGTCATATGTTCCGGACTCTAGCGAGCAATGTTCCGCTGCCCGACTCGGGTCCATTGCAACCCCGGAGGCCGAACCCCGAGTTCGGACTCTTCCGGATCCTGACCAGTGGGGGTTCCCTGAGCAGCCACCAACTCGACCTGGCTGCTGAGCGCCGCCTCAGCGAGGGGCTGTCCCTGAAATCCGGTCTTACCTGGACCCGTTCTCTCGACGATGTCTTCAGTGATCCTTCCAATCCGCGCGATCTTCGCTCGGAAAAGGCTCGTACCGGGTACATCCCAGAGCGGCGGTTCTTCCTCAATTACATTATTGAGCTTCCCCCTGGTCGAAGTCGCAGCCTCGATGCTGAAGGGGGAAGCCTGACTCGTCAGCTGCTGCACGGTTGGCGTCTGTCGGGTATTACCTACATTCAGGATGGGACTCCCTTTAGCGCTCTGCTAGCGGGAGATGCGAACAACGATGGTGTCGACCAGGATCGTCCGGATATCCTCGGCTCCACCTCTGTGGATTCCTCGGATCAAACCGTCGATCACTGGTTTTCAACGGAGGCCTTTGCCCAACCCGATCCCTTTTCCTTTGGAGACGCCGGGCGCAACATTCTGGTAGGTCCCGGGTATCAGAAGTGGGATGTCAGCATGATCAAGCAGACTCGGCTCTCGAACGGCGACTTCGTGGAGCTAAGAGTGCAGTTGTTCAACGCCTTCAATCACGCGAATTTCCGCAGACCGAATGCGGTATACGGGAACACCCTCTTCGGCAAGATTTTCGGAGCACGCCGCGCGCGAGAAATAGAAGTGGCGCTCAAGTACTCCTTCTGAGAACGCTTCGATTCCAAAGTCACTTCCGGTAAGAATCCGCCAACCGATCCACCCCAACCAGCCTGGATAAGAAACGAAACACCGGCGCCTCGAACGGCACCCATCGCCGGTGCATGAAGCGGGTGCCAAGGAGAGAGCGGCCACTCAGCCAAAGACGTCTGTCCCTAGAGAGCCCTAGGGTGTCCTTTGGGTCTGACTCGGAGGGAGCCGTCTAGATGATTATCAAGTTTGCGAAGAAATTTCCCGTGCCTTTGCCCGTGCCTTTGCCCGCGCCCGTGCCCGTGCCCGTGCCCGTGCCCTGGGTCTTCCCACAATCGTTGGGCCTGGATGAGAAAGAGGAACTCGGGCACGGGCGCGGGCAAAGGCACAGGCAAGGGTAAGAAAAGGACTCAGCACACACAAACGTCCTCGGCGGTAGAGGTTGCTCGCTAGCCCTTGGTCCCTAGCCCTTGATGTCCAACCGCCCATCGTTCTCCAAGACCAGCTCACTACTATGAGGCTCACAGGGGGTTGGTAGTCCTGTGGAACCTTACCGGCCGTGGTACACTCAGATTACACGGACCGAAATGAGCTATTTCTTGCGACTGTGGGCTGCGTTCTCCCTGACTCTTCCCTCGCTGCTAGCCATCTCTTGTGCTCTTTCCGCGCCTAGCGAAGCCTCGCAGAGCGAAGAGGACTACAAGCGGCTTCGGGAGCAAATGGTAGCTTCCCAGTTGAAAGCTCGTGACATTTGGGAACGCAGCGTTTTGAAGGCGATGCAGGCAGTCCCACGGCACCTCTTTGTGCCAGAGAGAATCCGGCCTCACGCCTACCAGGATCACCCTCTTCCTATCGGCGAAGATCAGACAATCTCTCAACCCTACATCGTGGCCCTGATGACGCAGCTTGCTGCTCCCAAGAAGCACTTTCGTGCTCTGGAGGTCGGCACCGGATCGGGGTATCAGGCTGCAGTCCTGGCAGAACTGGTCAACGAGGTCTACACCATCGAGATCGTTCCACTGCTTGCGGAACGCTCCCGGAAGGTTCTCGCAGAGCTGGGCTACACCAATGTCCATGCGCGGCAAGGGGATGGCTATCGGGGCTGGCCAGAAAAGGCTCCTTTCGACTTGATCCTGGTCACAGCCGCACCGGGAAGGATTCCCGAGCCCCTCAAGGAACAGCTTGCCGAAGGAGGTAGGTTGGTGATCCCGGTGGGAGAGACCTATGGGATCCAGCGGTTGATGCTGGTTACCCGAGAGAAGGACAGGTTTGAAGAGGAAGTAGTTACTAGTGTTCGCTTCGTCCCCATGACTGGCGAGGTCCAGAGGCAGTAGCGATTGGTCGATCAGGGCGTTGCACTCGAAGCAGCGGGGAACGGTTCATGCTTGAAATAGTCGGCGAAGGTGTTTTGTCCCGGGATGCGAGTAGAGGTGCATACTTCCCATCGGTTGCGATGTTGCCTGACCGTACCCTTCTGGCTAGCCAACACGTAGGAAGTGGTCTGTGCTCACCCGACGATCGGATCGAGGTGCTGCGATCATCGGACGGAGGATCCAGCTGGGTCAATGAAGGAAGCA
Organism: Acidobacteriota bacterium; assembly: GCA_965218775.1. Classification (GTDB taxonomy): domain Bacteria; phylum Acidobacteriota; class UBA6911; order RPQK01; family JAJDTT01; genus CAUZIZ01. Next base: position 1,021,193 of record CBDCLS010000005.1, read on the forward strand.
TTCATGGTGGGATCCCTGACGATGGTTGGTCCTACCGTGTTCCTGTGATCACCGAAGTTCCAGACGGATCCTTGATCATGGCGGCGACTCGCTATCGTCTCGACAACGAGGAAATGTACAATCCCATTAGTGAAGGTCTCAAGCCGGCTCAGATGATTCTCTACCGCTCTAGTGATCAGGGGATCTCCTGGGCGGGACCGGAGGTGATTCCGAACCCTCTTCCCCCCGACCGTTATGTTTGCAGCCTCTCCGGGCGGATCCTGCTGCTGTCGCCGCAGCGCTGGATGTATCCCTTCGAGACCTGGAAGCCGGACGGCTACGAGGGGCCGGTCGATCAGAAGGCGGGTGCGATCTTCTCCAGCGACCAGGGTACGACCTGGGGAGAAATGGCAGTCGTCGCCGATGACCCCGAGGAGCATTACCACTACGGCGACCAGATGCCCTCCCTATTGCCCGATGGGCGGATCTACACCCTGATCTGGACACGTACCTGGGGCACAAACGAGGATCGCGACGTGCGCAATAGGTGGGTGGTCTCCGAGGACCAGGGACGGACCTGGTCCAAGCCGCAACCAACCAATCTCCGAGGCCAGCTCTGCGCCCCGATTCCGCTTTCTGATGGCAGGGTTGCCGCCATCTACAACTATCGTCACGAACCCCAGGGAGTCCACGTTGCCCTAACCGAGGACCTCGCAACCTTCGATACTGATAACGAGGTCGTAGTCTTCAGCGCCGGCCGCGAAACCATGGTGGGCCAGGCCGTGGACGACTTCATCGACAAACATCAGAAGATCGCCTTCGGAAGGCCGTGGGGAAAGCAACTCCCGGACGGTGATCTACTGGTTTACTTCTGGTGTACCCTGAAAGAAATCACCCACACCCGCTGGGTACGGCTGCGCTTGACGTAATCGTCCCCTGCCAAGCGTTTTTTTCCCTTGACGACAAAAGAATCAGCTCCCTCTTGAAGCGAGTCACTAGCCCGCATTTCTCATCGCTGGTCTGCTGCGTCGCCGCAATCATCCGCCCTGGCTGCGTTACGCTCCGTCGGCCTCCTCGACGTACTGCACGAGTACGACTGCGGGGGCCTCGGTCGCAAGCCTTGTCAGGACGGTCCTTGCGGCGCCTCGCTACGACAAGCGATGAGAAATCCGAGCTAGATTTCTGTCCCAGGTGCTGTGACCCGATAGGATAGACGACTATCCGAATGCGTAGGCCTCGCACCGAACTCATGTCAGTTCATCGTCTGGATTCGGAGCGGTGGATTGTCCCCTGCTTTCATGTATCTATCTAACAATAAATTACTTAAGTGGATTAGATAGGAAGACTCGGGATCTGGCATGACGATTGCCCTGAGGATTGGTATGAATGCCCTAAACGCCAGATCAGACATCGAGAACATGCGTCGAGGTAAGATTGATCTATTGCTAGGAGTCGTGGCATACGGAATTCTGCTGTCGGCCGTGTTCTTACCGCAGACCTTCGTCGCCTATCCGACGATGGCCTTCGACTGGATCCGAGAGTGCCTGCTGGAAAGTGCCGAGCTTTCCCTCCAGTTCGACGTTGGGCTGAGAGGATTCTGAGTTGCAGGCGATGAGACTCTTCAGGATTCTCGCCCTCTGAGTTCCGAGTGCCCCCCGTTGAAATTGCTCGTAGAGTTATTCGTTCGGCGAAAGAGGAGCTTCTGATGATATCCCTTGTGGTCTTTCTCCTGGTCGTGCTCGTACTCATTGCTCTGAGCAAGTCGGTAGAGGCGACGAAACGGATCAAGGCCCTCGAGCGCAGAGTCAGAGAGCTCTCGAGTAGCCTCTCGGCGATGAGAGAGGCGGTTTCCAGGAGTGAGGATACTCGGCCTGCTGGCTCGTCTGTTGGGGTCGAGGCCCGCACAGCGGCAACAGCGGAATCAGCGACACCCACGCCGAGCAAGGCAGCTGAAGCTGTGCCAGCACCGCTTTCTACTTCTCCTGAGATGCCGATGACGGTGCTTTCACAGACCGAGCCGGATCTCCCCGCCGCGGCTCCGCCTCCGGTCGTGCCGAGAAGGCCGGTCGTCGCGGCAACCGGACCAGCTGCGAAGCGGGCCATAGACTGGGAACAGTTCGCGGGTACCCGCCTCTTTGGCTGGATCGGCGGATTAGCCCTCTTTCTGGGAGTGGCCTTCCTTCTGAAATACTCCTTCGAGCAGGGCCTGATCAGTCCGATCCTCCGCGTGGTGGGCGGTTTCGCGCTCGGCATGGGAGCGATCCTGGGCGGCTTCCGAGTCCGTCGCTCCGGCTACCCCATCACCGCCCATACGCTCTGTGCGGTCGGTCCTGCGATTCTGTTCGTCGACATCTATGGCGCTTACGATTTCTACGGCTTCATTGGAGCCGGTTCCGCTTTTCTGTTGATGGTCATCGTCACTGCCGGATCCTTTTGGCTGGCGGTAGATCTGGATTCCCGTTATGTGGCTGTCCTGGGCCTCATGGGAGGGTTCCTGACGCCGTTGCTTTCGACCGGAAGTGCCGATCCGCTGAAGCTTTTCGGCTATCTGGCGCTCTTGAATATCGGTCTGGCGCTGATCGCCCTGAGAAAGAGGTGGGGATTTCTGGTAGCAGTTTCCGCCCTCGTAACGGGATGTTTCATGTTGGGATGGGTTGCTGCCTACTTCGTGGTCTCAAAGGCCCTCACTGTCGTCATCCTCTTTGGCATCCTTTCCATACTGTTCGCTGCCTTCGGAATCGTCGGAGAGAGGTGGGGATGCTCCGACGGTAGTGTCCGGTTCGGGGCAGCTTGCATCCCATTTTTCTCAATACTCTTCGTCTGGCATCTCTTTTCCTTCCCAGCATTGGCCCGAAGTCCCGGTCTCATCCATCCCTTCCTCTTTGTCCTTAATGTCGTGTTTTGCGTCCTGCTGTGGTTCAGCCGGCGTTTTCATCCCTGGTATCTGATAGCGTCGGGGACCACCTTCCTGCTGTTACTGGTATGGACGCTGGAGTATCTGACCGAAGATGGGTTGGTCTGGGGACTGGCTGCCTACCTGTTCTTTGGGCTTCTTCATGCCGGCTTTTCGGTAGTCCTGCAGCGGGTCCGGCCTGCTGTTGATCTGCAGTCAGGGGGACATATCTACCCCATCTTGATGCTCGTTCTGGTCTTGGGGATGGTGCTGAATAGTGTCCGAATCCCCTCCCTGGTTTGGCCGTCCCTATTTGCGATTGACGCTATTGCCGTAGCGGCCGCCCTCGCGGTTGGGATTACCTGGTTGTCGATACTCGCGTTGGCCCTGACGATGGGAACGGTCTGGATCGGGTTTCTAAGGCTGACGACGGCATCGGATCTTCACGAACTGCTCCTCGTCATCACGATCTTCGCAGCGGCCTTCTTTGTCACAGGTCTCTTCTTGGAGAGGCGCGATTCGGAGCAGGAACAGGGTCCCCCGAGTTGGAGTTCCGATTCCTTCTGGTCAGATCAGATCGCCAATCTACTACGTTTGCCAGTCCTTTCAGCCTTGCTTCCGCTCCTGCTGCTGAGTGTCGCCTGTATCCAGATCCAGCTTCCCGACCCGTCCTTGATCTTCGGTGTGGGACTGGTGTTGATCCTCTTCCTGCTGTCATTGGTGGTGGTGTTCAAGTTGGACATACTGGTACTGGCGTCTCTGATAGGCTCCGCATATTTGCTCCTTTCCTGGCACGGAACCAGCTTCAGTCCGGAGCAACCTCTGCTGGCGCTGGCCTGGTATGTGGCTTTTCTGGTGATCTTCTTCCTCTTCCCTTTCGCCTTCGAGAAAGTGATGCTGGATCGTCCTCTGCCCTGGATTGGGGCGGCCCTCTCAGGCCCGGTGTACTTCTATCTTATATACGTGGCGGTGTCCCAGCTGCTGGGAGACGCCCTGATCGGTTTGCTTCCTGCCGTCATTGCGGGGTGCTATTGGGTGGGGCTTGGTCGGCTGGTGGATCTTGTCCCCAAGGAGGACTGGATCAAGCGGTCCGAGGTAGCGTTCTTTGGTGGTGTCACACTCTTTTTCGTCAGTCTGATTCTTCCGCTGCAGTTCGATAAGGAGTGGCTGACCATCGGGTGGGCCATCGAAGGTGTAGCGCTGTTGTGGTTCTTCACCCGGATGCCCCATCCCGGCCTCAAGAAGTGGGCGCTGGGCCTGCTGCTACTTGCTTTCGCTCGTCTGGCACTCAACCCAGCCGTTCTGTACTACCACTCGTCAGGAGAGATCCCGATTCTCAACTGGTACCTCTACGCGTACGGTGCGGTGATTGCCTGTCTGGTAGTCGGTGCTCGTCTCTGGCCCTCGGGCGCCCAGGGCCTTTTGGGAAAACAAGTGCCTTCCTTGCTCCGAGGCTTGGCTACGGTTTTGAGTTTCATTCTGATGAATATCGAGATCGCTGATTTTTTCAGGGTAGGAAACACCCTGATGTTCCAGTTAGGGGAGAGCTTTGCCCAGGACATGACCTACTCGCTTGCCTGGGCCCTGTTTGGCTTCGTCCTCCTGATCGTCAGCATCAAGGTACAGAGTTTGGTGGGGCGTCGAGTCAGTCTGGGACTCCTCGGTGTGACGATCCTCAAGCTCTTTCTACATGACGTCTGGGCACTGGGCCAGCTTTATCGGGTAGCCGCCTTCGTCGGACTCGCCTGCGTCCTGATTCTGGTGTCCTATCTCTACCAGCGCTATCTGTTCCCGGAAAAGGCTGCAGTTTCCGGTCCCTTGCCCTCGGATGGAGGTCTTGGCGCAGATCAATCTGGGAGTGATTAATTGAAGCCAAGTCAACCCCTGGATCTTTTCCGGCTTCTCTACTGCTGAAACTCCGACCGAAGATTCAAGCTTCGAATCAACCGCCGGAGATAACTGGGGTGGACCCCGAGTCGGTTCGCCGCCTCCTTGTAGACGCCATTTTCTTGCTTAACGGCCTTGAGAACCAACTCCTTCTTGAACTGTGAAATCGCCTCATGAAAGCTGTGTTCCTCGTTGCTGGCGGGATCACTGACGAACATGGCTTCGGGTAGGTCCTCGAGTTGGATGACGTCACTGGAGCCAAGAACGACGGCCCGTTCAATAACGTTCCGTAGTTCACGCACATTACCTGGCCAGTCGTGATTCATGAGGCAGGTCCGAGCCTCTGGAGAGATTCCCGTAACCGCCCGGTTGTAGGCCGTGCTGAATCGGTAGGCGAAGTGCTGTGCCAGCAGGGGAATGTCTTCTGGATGATCTCTGAGAGGCGGCATAACCAGGCCCACCACATTGAGGCGAAAGTACAGGTCCTTGCGAAATCTTCCTGCTGCGATCTCTTGCCCGAGGTCCTTGTTGCTAGCCGCAAGCAGGCGGATGTCCACCCGGATGGGTTGAGTGCCGCCCACTCGCTCAAACTCTCGCTCTTCCAGGACCCGGAGCAGCTTGGCCTGGAGGGGAAGAGGAAGCTCGCCGATCTCGTCCAGGAAGACGGTTCCTCCGTTACCCATCTCCAGTTTTCCCCTGGACTGCGCGTGAGCGGACGTAAAGGCCCCTTTCTCGTGGCCGAACAGCTCGGTTTCAGTAAGCTGCTCGACCAGAGCTGCGCAGTTGATTGCCACGAAGGGTCTTTCGGATCGGGGACTGTTGTCGTGGATAGCTCGAGCAGCCAGCTCCTTGCCGGTCCCGTTTTCACCGCAGATCAACACGCTCGCGGCAGCCGGTGCCACCTTTCCGATCAGATCGTAGACCTTGAGCATAGGAGGGCTCTCACCCACCATGTCGTGCTCGATACCGAGATCTTTTTGCAGCCGCAGGTTCTCGTCCTCGAGCCACTCCAGGTATTGGGAGTTCTGCAAGGCAACCGCCCCGATTCCGGCCACAGCAGTCATCAGATGCAGGTGGTTCTCCTCGAATGGTTCTGTCGAATCGTCTGTCTCCAGATAGATGATTCCGAGCAGTCGATCCGCAACTGCGAGGGGGACGCAGAGAACGGATTGAACTCCGGATGCAATCAGGCTTTCAGAACCCTTTAGGTCTATATCCTGCGCAACGTGTCGGCTCAGAATCGCCGTACGATCCCTCACGACATGGTCGACGATGGTACGACTGACTCGCACCCGGCCCTCGGTTCTGCCCGAGGGGTTCCAAACGAAGCTCGGGCTGTACCCCTCTCCCGTCTGGTCCGCCACCAGAAAGACACCGCGGCGGGCAGGAATGACTTCGCAAAGAGGCTCCAGGAGCTGGCGCTGGAGTGGCTCGGAGCCCCGGATCGAGTTGATACTCGAGTTGATCCTAAGCAGGACGTTCAGGTCGCGCGCCAACCTGTTCGAGGCGTCCACTTCCTGATGAATGAGTTCCCCGGTGAGAAAACGGGACTCGCCACTTTGGAGCGTGCTGGTTAGCTGAGGAATCGAATCATCCCGAGCCAGTTCCTCTGGAACGGTGTCAGGCGGTTCTTCGTCGCGCAGCAGGAACCAGACCAATGAGTCTGCAATTCTGATTCGATCCCCGTGCTCGAGCCAATGGTTGTTTATCGACACATCATTGACGAAGGTGCCCAGAGAGCTTTTCAGGTCGGAGAGTCTGAAGCGCTCACCCTCTTTGCTGATCTGACAGTGGTGTCGCGAGGTCCGAGAATCAGGGATGCATAGCGTACTCTCGTGGTGACGGCCGATGGACACTATTTCCTCCCCGAGAGTGCAATGCGTGCCTTTCATCGGTCCATTCAGAACAACGAGCTTAGGCTTCATGGCGGTCCATCGGAGTGATTTGGAGGATTCTGCATCCGCTTGGCTAGCCTCGATTTCCACGGCAGTACAAATGACGCCTTTCCGCTTCGAGCCCCCCGCCAGAATCCTTGATCGGCGCGACTTGCGCCTGCTGTGTTTCCACCTACGTTAGTAAATAGAAGTACCTATTTGGATAGAGAGGTAATCCTATACCTAAAACCTGATCAAGGGACGATCCCCACGCGAATGCTAGAAAAGTCTGGATATGAGGCAGAATAGAACCCTATCAAAGGCTGAGCATTTTCTGTCATTCATATCTAGTATAGTTATAGTTTGGAATACAGTAATCGGAATGGACTAACTAATGACACCCGACCGACCGCTCCGGAGGCCCAATTCTTCCTGGCCCCCGAATCGCCTCTGCAGCGCCAGTATGAGGCCTTGCGCTGCTTTTTCGTCGAAGGCTTGCCCTCGCAGCAGGTCGCCACTCGCTTCGGCTATTCCCCAGGAGCCTTCCGCGTCCTCTGTCATCAGTTTCGCCATGATCTCAGCAAGCGCGCCCGCTTCTTTCAGGCGATTCGCCGGGGGCCTCAAGCGGCGCCCGCCCGCGATCGGGTGCGGGAACGGGCCGTCGCCCTGCGCAAGCGAAACCTCTCGGTCTACGATATCCAACGCGAGTTGGCCGCCGCCGGCCATTCCATCAGCATCAATGCGTTATCGATCCTGCTGCGAGAGGAGGGCTTCGCCCGACTGCCCCGGCGTCGGGATGAGCAACGCCCCGCCACCCTCAAGCCCGAAGCAGCAGCCATCGCCGACGTGCGGCAGATCAATCTGGCCCCGCGCAGCTTTCGCACCCGGGTCGGCGGTCTGTTTCTGTTCGTCCCGCTGATGCGATCGATCGATCTCGGGGCGGTGCTGCAGCCCCCCCGCCTTCCCGGCTCCCAAATGATTCCCGCCGAGCAGGCCGTGCGCACCCTGCTGGCTCTGAAGCTGCTGGGCATCGAAAGAAAAAGTCATGTCATGGATCGGGTCTTTGACGAGGGCATCGCCCTTTTTGCCGGTCTCAATGTGGTGCCCAAGCGCTCCTACCTGGCCGCCTACAGCTCCCGGGTCGACCGACGCGCCAACCTGCGCCTCATGGGAGCCTGGTTTGAGCAGGTCCAAGCCGCCGGCCTGCCCCGGGGCTCTTCCTTCGATCTGGACTTTCACACCGTCCCCGCCAATAGCCAGCAGGAACCTTTGGACAAACACTATGTCTCTTCCCGCAGCCGCAGCCAAAAAGGCATCCTCGTTTTTTTGGCTCGGGACGCCACCGAGCGTGTCTTATGCTACGCCAATGCGGGTGTCCCCCGGGCCGATCGAGCCGACGAGGTGCAACGCTTCGTCCAGTTCTGGCACCAACACAGCGGTCAGCCTCCGGCCGAACTCGTCTTCGATTCCCAGTTGACCACCTATGCTCATCTGAACCGCCTCAACCAACAGGGCATTGGCTTTATCACCCTGCGCCGCCGCTCCCAAAAAATGCTGGGCCAGATCTGGAGCCGCCCCGCCTCCGCCTGGCACCGCATCACCTTACCCGCCCTGACTCGGATCTTTCGCACCCCCAAAGTCCTGGACCAGCGGATCGTCCTGAAACATTACGAAGGTCCCCTGCGCCAGCTCACCCTCATGGAACTCGGTCACGAAGAACCGACCGTCCTACTGACCAACCATCTGCGCCGCGCCCCCTCGACTCTGATCACCCGCTATGCCCAACGCATGCTCATCGAAAATGGCATCTCCGAAGCCATCCAGTTCTTTCACCTGGACGCGCTCTCTTCGATGGTGGGACTCAAAGTGGATTTTGACCTCCAGATCACCCTCATGGCCAGCTCCCTATATCGACTCATGGCCGAGAAGATTGGTCGCGAATATCAGCGGGCTCAAGCCAAAAAGATCTTCCGAAATCTCCTCGACGTCTCGGCCCGGGTCCAGATCCAAGAGCAGCAAGTCACCGTCCACCTCGATAAGCGCGCCCATAACCCCTACTTGGTCGCCTCGGGCCTGGGTGATGATCCCACGCCCATGCCTTGGTTTGGCGGCAAAACTCTGGTCCTTCGATTTGACTAACCGACTCAACGGCTACCCTTAAAAAATGTTAGTCCTTTCCAGTACCGTGGAAATCGAGGCTAGCCTCGATTTCCACGGCAGTACAAATGACGCCTTTCCGCTTCGAGCCCCCCGCCAGAATCCTTGATCGGCGCGACTTGCGCCTGCTGTGTTTCCACCTACGTTAGTAAATAGAAGTACCTATTTGGATAGAGAGGTAATCCTATACCTAAAACCTGATCAAGGGACGATCCCCACGCGAATGCTAGAAAAGTCTGGATATGAGGCAGAATAGAACCCTATCAAAGGCTGAGCATTTTCTGTCATTCATATTTAGTATAGTTATAGTTTGGAATACAGTAATCGGAATGGACTAACTAATGACACCCGACCGACCGCTCCGGAGGCCCAATTCTTCCTGGCCCCCGAATCGCCTCTGCAGCGCCAGTATGAGGCCTTGCGCTGCTTTTTCGTCGAAGGCTTGCCCTCGCAGCAGGTCGCCACTCGCTTCGGCTATTCCCCAGGAGCCTTCCGCGTCCTCTGTCATCAGTTTCGCCATGATCTCAGCAAGCGCGCCCGCTTCTTTCAGGCGATTCGCCGGGGGCCTCAAGCGGCGCCCGCCCGCGATCGGGTGCGGGAACGGGCCGTCGCCCTGCGCAAGCGAAACCTCTCGGTCTACGATATCCAACGCGAGTTGGCCGCCGCCGGCCATTCCATCAGCATCAATGCGTTATCGATCCTGCTGCGAGAGGAGGGCTTCGCCCGACTGCCCCGGCGTCGGGATGAGCAACGCCCCGCCACCCTCAAGCCCGAAGCAGCAGCCATCGCCGACGTGCGGCAGATCAATCTGGCCCCGCGCAGCTTTCGCACCCGGGTCGGCGGTCTGTTTCTGTTCGTCCCGCTGATGCGATCGATCGATCTCGGGGCGGTGCTGCAGCCCCCCCGCCTTCCCGGCTCCCAAATGATTCCCGCCGAGCAGGCCGTGCGCACCCTGCTGGCTCTGAAGCTGCTGGGCATCGAAAGAAAAAGTCATGTCATGGATCGGGTCTTTGACGAGGGCATCGCCCTTTTTGCCGGTCTCAATGTGGTGCCCAAGCGCTCCTACCTGGCCGCCTACAGCTCCCGGGTCGACCGACGCGCCAACCTGCGCCTCATGGGAGCCTGGTTTGAGCAGGTCCAAGCCGCCGGCCTGCCCCGGGGCTCTTCCTTCGATCTGGACTTTCACACCGTCCCCGCCAATAGCCAGCAGGAACCTTTGGACAAACACTATGTCTCTTCCCGCAGCCGCAGCCAAAAAGGCATCCTCGTTTTTTTGGCTCGGGACGCCACCGAGCGTGTCTTATGCTACGCCAATGCGGGTGTCCCCCGGGCCGATCGAGCCGACGAGGTGCAACGCTTCGTCCAGTTCTGGCACCAACACAGCGGTCAGCCTCCGGCCGAACTCGTCTTCGATTCCCAGTTGACCACCTATGCTCATCTGAACCGCCTCAACCAACAGGGCATTGGCTTTATCACCCTGCGCCGCCGCTCCCAAAAAATGCTGGGCCAGATCTGGAGCCGCCCCGCCTCCGCCTGGCACCGCATCACCTTACCCGCCCTGACTCGGATCTTTCGCACCCCCAAAGTCCTGGACCAGCGGATCGTCCTGAAACATTACGAAGGTCCCCTGCGCCAGCTCACCCTCATGGAACTCGGTCACGAAGAACCGACCGTCCTACTGACCAACCATCTGCGCCGCGCCCCCTCGACTCTGATCACCCGCTATGCCCAACGCATGCTCATCGAAAATGGCATCTCCGAAGCCATCCAGTTCTTTCACCTGGACGCGCTCTCTTCGATGGTGGGACTCAAAGTGGATTTTGACCTCCAGATCACCCTCATGGCCAGCTCCCTATATCGACTCATGGCCGAGAAGATTGGTCGCGAATATCAGCGGGCTCAAGCCAAAAAGATCTTCCGAAATCTCCTCGACGTCTCGGCCCGGGTCCAGATCCAAGAGCAGCAAGTCACCGTCCACCTCGATAAGCGCGCCCATAACCCCTACTTGGTCGCCTCGGGCCTGGGTGATGATCCCACGCCCATGCCTTGGTTTGGCGGCAAAACTCTGGTCCTTCGATTTGACTAACCGACTCAACGGCTACCCTTAAAAAATGTTAGTCCTTTCCAGTACCGTGGAAATCGAGGCTAGTGCAACAGCAGAAGAGCGCCTACCTACACGCAGTGGCGGCGGTTCTGATGTGGTCGACGGTTGCCTCGGCCTTCAAGCTCAGCCTGCGCCACCTGGACTACCTGCATCTGCTTCTCTTTTCATCGGGCACTGCTTTCATCACGCTGTGGGTCATTCTGGCATTTCAGGGGAGGCTTCCAGTGCTCCTTACCTACTCGAAACGCCAGTATCTGTATTCCGCGTTTCTGGGTTTCTTGAATCCTTTTCTCTACTACATTGTCTTGTTCAAAGCCTACTCCCTGCTTCCCGCTCAGGAGGCCTTGTCGCTGAACTACACCTGGCCGCTGGTCCTGGTCCTGCTGTCGGCACCACTCTTGAAGCAAAAGCTGACACTGAGAAGTTTAGCAGCGCTTCTAGTTAGCTTCCTGGGTGTCGTCGTTATCGGAACTAGAGGAGATCTCTCATCCCTCAGCTTCTCCGATCCCTATGGCGCCTCCCTGGCACTGGGCTCGTCGCTGATCTGGGCCTCGTTCTGGATCTTCAACCTCAAAGACGAGAGAGAAGAGGTGGCCAAGCTCTTCATCAGCTTCGGCTTCGGATTCCTGTACGTGCTGGTGATGCTTGGATTGGGACCGGGAATCGAGCTCTCTTCCCTACCAGGCCTGGGAGGAGCGATCTATTCCGGACTCTTCGAAATGGGTTTGACCTTCGTTGTCTGGCTCAGAGCTCTAAGACTGTCGGCTTCCGCCGCCCGGGTCAGTAACCTGGTCTTCCTCTCTCCCTTTATATCCCTGCTCCTGATTCAGGTGATCGTCGGAGAAAGAATCTTACTCTCCACCCTCGTCGGGCTCTCGCTAATTGTCGCCGGGATATTGGCGCAAGAGCATCTGGCCAGAAGTCGCCGTTTGAGTGCATCGGGCGAGGACAGGGGGAACACACTTTAGTGCCCCCCAGGCTGTGAACGGCATCATTCGAGAAAGGGCGAGCCGGATCATTCACAAGGAAACTCTGGGTCCGGCGTAGCGGTGGGCTCCAGGCCGCCGTCCGAGCCAAACGCTCGGAAGAATAAGACTTCGGCCTGGAGGCCAAAGCTACGTTCGCCAATGAAGTTTCAGGTCGGCCTCTACAGCTACCAGCGCCCGGGGCGTCCCATGTTGACCGTGAAGCCCACCAGGACCTGGTAATCCCTCGTGCCCTGAGAGAAGCCGTGCTCGTAGACGCCTAGATCAAGAACCCAATTTGGACGTACTCGATAGCTCAAGCCTTGACCCAAGGACACCGAGCCCGAGTCGAGAGTCGTGTCCTGATACAAGACACCTGCGAACGGAGACAATCGGGACAGCGCGCCAGAGGTCCCCAGCGTACGGGCAAAATCGGCAGCTACAAAGTAGTCGTGTCCCGGATTGGTGGGTGAAGAGTTGGTCGCCGAGCTCCATCCGGCATTCACGGCGGCGCCATTCTGTCCGAATCCGAAGGCAGCGATTCCGGTTGCCCCGATTCTAGCCCCCTCGTCCCCGCCCAGCAGAAAGGTGGCCGTTGGAGCCACAGCGAAAGCAACGGGTCCGCTTGAGTAGACCGGCCGCCGCAGAATGACTCCGATCCGATCCCCGAAGTCCGTCATTCGATCCGGCCCCATACCGATGCTGGAAACGGCGTCGAAGGCCAAGCCAAACTCAGCCTGATGGAGCAGGCCAGCGCTACTGTTGGGCGTATACTTCAGCAAAACCGGCAAGGCAAAAAAACCACTCCAGGCAGCCGTGCCCATCTCCAGCTCCACGGTGCCGGGGGCGGCGGTCGAAGCATCGGAGGTAAAGGTCGGGCGCTGCGGCGTCGCCGCCTGGGGGCCACCAGATTGTGCCACGGCCCCGGATCCCAGTAAGAACCAGGTAGAAAAAAACAGGGCTGCCCAGAAAGTCGTTGTTTTCATCTTTCCGCAGAGCATTCTACTGGAAAAACTCAAACGCACCTCAAGAAACCCAAGTCGGCAGAGTGGCTTACTCCTTTCTTGACGCATCCTAGCCGCCAGAGTAGGCTTCTCAACGCTTCCTCCAGTGCTTGGTTGAAGCGAAGGAGAATCAACATGGAAACTTTCGAGATCCTGGTACTTCCGGGAGACGGGATCGGCGTTGAGGTTACTGAGCAGGCCCTTCGGATACTGGAAACGGTCCAAGAATTGGATGGATCCTGCCGACTAGAGCTCAAGACGGTTCCATGGAGTACCGACTACTACATGGAGCATGGCCACACGGTGCCGGACGACTACCTGGAGACGCTCCGCAGCTCGGACGCCATTTTTCTCGGTGCCCTGGGCGATCCGGATCGGGTACCCGATCACATCACCTTGAAGCCGCTAATCAATATCCGCCAGGCATTTGACCAATATGCATGTGTCCGGCCCGCCCGGCTGTTCCCGGGAGTCAGAACGCCCCTGGCCGACAAGAGCCCCTCTGATATCGACATCCTGGTCGTCAGGGAGAACTCCGAGGGCGAGTATGTAGACAACGGTGGCAAGTTCAAGGTGGGGACCGAAGATGAGTTCGCCGTCCAGAGCGCTCTTCACACCCGGAAAGGGATCGAGCGAGTTCTCCGATTCGGCTTCGACCTGGCTCGTGAGCGCCGCAACCACTTGACGATGATTACCAAGTCCAATGCGCAGCGTTATGCCTACGTCCTTTGGGACTCAGTTCTGGATGGATTGAAGGGCGAGTATACCGACGTCGAGATCGACAAGCTCCACGTCGACGCGGCGGTGATGAACTTCGTACGTTGGCCGGAGCGTTTCGACGTCGTGGTCGCCTCGAATCTCTTCGGAGATATCCTGACGGATCTGTCCGGTATCCTGGCGGGCGGCCTGGGCCTATCCCCTAGCGCCAACATCAACCCGGAGCGAAGCTTCCCTTCCATGTTCGAGCCAGTGCACGGCTCGGCACCCGACATTGCAGGCAAAGGAATCGCCAATCCAACCGCAGCCATCCTGAGTGCCGCCAACATGTTGCAGTGGCTAGGATTGTCGAAGCCAGCGTCCCGGATCCACACCGCTGTCGAGTCAACCTTCGCCCAAGGATCCACGACTCCCGACCTGGGCGGTGAACTGGGCACAGCAGCCTTCACCGACCGGATTATCGAAAACCTGTCCCTCGATCCGTAGGGAGGTTAGCGCGCAAGAATCAGCAGGATCCAGTTCCTGCGGACCACCGGTGGTAGCTGATGTATTCAAGCGCTCACACAATACCGTAAGCCAACATCGCATCAGCCACCTTCACAAAACCGGCAATGTTGGCTCCCGCGACGTAATCGATGACCCCGTTGCCTTGATCGCCATGCTTGACGCAGCGCTCATGGATGTCTTGCATGATGGTTTGAAGCCGACCGTCCACTTCCTCACGGCTCCACGACAGGCGCAGGGCGTTTTGGCTTTGTTCCAACCCCGAAACCGCCACACCGCCGGCATTCGCCGCCTTCGCTGGAGCAAACAGGATTTTGGCTTTGCGGAAGGCGTGGATACCTTCTAACTCGGTCGGCATATTGGCGCCTTCGCAGACCGCTTTGACACCATTCTTCAGGAGCGTGCCAGCTTCGTCAGAACTGACCTCGTTCTGGGTAGCGCATGGAAAGGCAACATCAACCGGTACATTCCACGGCCGTTGCCCAGCGTGAAACTGGACGCCATCGAACTTCTCGGCGTATTCATTGATCCGGCCGCGGTGGACCTCCTTCAGGTCCTTGATAAAGGCCAGCTTCTCTGGGTCAATGCCATTTTTGTCATAGATATACCCGGATGAATCCGACATGGTGACCACTTTGGCGCCCAATTCGGTCGCTTTCTCGACCGTATATAGCGCCACGTTCCCGGAGCCGGAAACCGAACAGATCTTGCCATCGAGACTGTCCCCGGCGCGTTTAAACATATTTTCGCAAAAATAAACACATCCAAATCCCGTGGCTTCAGTGCGCACCAGGCTGCCGCCAAAAGCAAGACCTTTACCAGTAAGAATTCCCGTGAAGCGGTTCTCCAACCGTTTGTATTGGCCGAACATATAGCTGATCTCTCGAGCTCCCACGCCGATGTCGCCTGCAGGTACATCCGTATCTTCCCCAATGTGCCTGTGCAGCTCAATCATTAGCGAATGGCAGAACCGCATCACCTCCCGGTCGCTTTTTCCTTTGGGATTGAAATTCGAGCCGCCTTTGCCCCCGCCCATAGGCAGACCGGTCAATGAGTTCTTGAATATCTGCTCAAAGCCCAGGAACTTCAGAATGCTGAGTGTTACCGAGGGGTGAAATCGCAGCCCACCCTTATAGGGGCCAATCGAGTTATTGAATTGTACCCGCCAGGCACGGTTTGCCCGGATGTTATTCTGGTCATCTTCCCAGCAGACGCGAAAAATCACAATTCGGTCCGGCTCGGTCAGCCGTTCAAGGATCTGGGCATCCTTGTACTCTCGATGTTGCAGAATGAATGGCATCAGCGTTTCGGCAACTTCGCGCACGGCTTGGTGAAACTCCGGCTCACCGGGATTTCGCTTGATCAAACCATTCATGAATCCCTCGACATGTTTCCCTACGTCGGTTTTCATGCTTCACCTTCCTTTTTTCAGTTTCGCATTAACAAAATTCCCTCTAGTCCTCGCCAAGCCTGTCCCGGTGGGAAAGACTTCTCCGGTATAAGTCCAAGTTGGTCGTAGGAAAAGGGGCGGAGACGACCCAAAAGGAGACTCGCCAGGGCAAATCAAAGGGGAGTCATTTCGTCTAGGTGGACTGGCTGTGAAAAGGCACCGTTTCCGGCCGAGTCCCATACCGCAAATCGAACCCACTTCGCGTGCGCGCGATCGAATGGGATCCTGAATCGGTTGCGGCCGAACGGGGGCTGATCGGTGGCCGAACTCACCTTCCGGTAGGTCCTCTTGCCGTCGCCCCACACGACTTCGGCGAACTCCAGCGGAAACGTCCACTCGACTTCGGCTACCACCGCCCCCTCGGACTCCGATTGCTCGACCGAGACATCGTGAAGCAGCACTTCGCCGGTTGTGACGAAGAATTTCCCGGCGCGCAAGGCCTCCGTTACCGGAGCCCAGCCCCCGTCAAATCTCGGTAGCCGGTCTAGCTTGACGTAGTTGACCGAAGTTTCCCCATAAATCTCGTCCTCTGGGTACTTGGTATAGGTATCTCCCTCGGCCACTAGATACTTGGGACCGGTCCAGTTGTTCATGTCATCCAATGTCTCGAAGCACCGTGTCTCGCAGAGACGCTGCTCCGATAGATCTACTGGAAAAGACTTGAAGGCACCTCCCAGATAGTGCTGACTCAGAAAGACTTCGGACTCCCTGATCGCATCCGGATAGCCGGTAGATCCCTTGGTACGCGGATGCGCCTGCCATACCAGTCCCTTCTCCCGGCGCAAGAGTCCCAGGAAGTCAGCCTCCGAACCCGTGTGGTAAACCTTCCCGTGGGCAGAGTCCATCCCTAGAAAACCTTGACCTCCGAGCCGCACCTTGGTCCAGTAGACGGGTCGAGGAAAGAGCAGGGTGTAGTGCCCACCCAGGTGAACATTGGCCTCTTCCCCGGGCAGGATCAGGAAGTCCAGATCGGAATGGCGGCGGCAAGATTCGAAGTAGTTCTTCAGGTCCTGAAACCGCAGGGGCCCTGGGTCATCCGAGTGACCGTCTCCGTGAAAATCAGACATCACGGCGATGTTGATCCCCAAGGCACGAAAGGCGGGGACCCAGGGAGGTTGCAGATCGAAGGTGCCGGCGTCGGTCAGCGCCTCTGCGAAGTGGGTGTGGTAGTGGCTGACCATGACCTGATAGCCGGGCAGCGGCTTGTAGCGGTCCTGGTAGGTAAACTCCAGCACCGCTTCCCTAGTAGCCTCTGGATCCGAGGGACTCAGGTAGAAGTAAACCGCCATCCGCTGCTCGGTTCCGGGAGGTGCGTTGTAGAGGGCGAAGTTTCCCTGGGCGAAACGCCTGGACTGTTTCACGCGCTGCTCCCAGAGTTGATCCGAAACACCATACGGTCGGAACATCTCTTCGCGATCGCCGTGACGAACTCCCACCGAGAACGAACCTTCATCGTCCTTTCGATACCAGACGTAGCCCAGATTGATTTCCACTTCTCGTGCCCAGAAGAACTTATGAGGTGGAGGAAAGACCGCCAGGGAGCCCGCGTTCCCGGCAACAATTGCCAACCGATTGCGCGCCCGCAAGGCCACGGGTCCACTGTTCAGCGCCCCCCCAAACTCGTATTTCTGCCACTCACCGCTAGTGTCCTTCCACACCACGCGCGCGGAGGATTTTGTGCCGAACCCTTTCAGACCTGCGCTGTACTTGTAGGCCACAGACGGCTCTTCGGTTCTAGCGATAGCCTCTTGTCGAATCAGATTGGTACCCCGGTACACGGTGAACCGGAGACGGCCGGAAAAGGAGCCGATGGTCAAGCCGTCAAAGGACGCTTCGAGTCGGCGTCCGTTGGTCTCGACCCAGCACTTCTGTACCTTGTATTGGGCGGTGGTGCGCGCCACCTCGTTAGCCCGACGGGGAAGTTCAGGGTTGGTCTTGGCCAAGCCCGGGATTGTCAGGGGTGAATCCCAGAAAACGTTCCACTTCTCCCTCTCCAACAGCTCGGGGGTCAGCTCGACACCAAGTTTTCGCAGTGGATTGAGCTGCTGCTCAGAAATGCGACGGCGCCCGCTGGTCAGGTTGAACTCAGGCTTCAGGTTCTCACCCAATACTTGCCAGTCGCCCTGGTCTGCGCGAACGGCCAACTGATGGACGACTGGGGCCTGGTCCTCCAGCGCCAGCTGCATTCTCAGCTCTGAGCCTCTGGAGCCCACCCAGGTCAGCGTCAGAAAGCCCTCGTCCGAGCTGGCAACCAAACCAGACTGCGGAATGTATTTCGACAGGTCACAAACCAGAGGCGCCCCCGTCACAAGCGCACTCTTCAAGAAAGCAATTACGGAAAAATAGAGAAGGCCTTTCATAATGGCCATCATAGGTGCTGAGAGGTTCGGCTTTCAATCGCCGCCAGGCAAAAGGGAGCGCTAGAGAGGCGTGCTCAATTGTTGATGGTCGCCAGGGGCTATGCTAGTGTCAGACGAACTCTCTCAACAGGATCTCGACAGAGCGTCTGTCAGCGATCTCCAAAGCCCGCAAACAAAGAAGGAGGAATCATGGCTTGGGATGAGGAGGACGACAACACTCAGTACAAGGTCGTCATCAACCACGAAGAACAGTATTCGATCTGGCCCCTGGATCGAGACAATCCAAAAGGCTGGAAAAGCGTCGGAAAAGAAGGAACCAAAAAGGAATGCCTGGACTACATCGAAGAAGTCTGGACCGACATGAGGCCTCTGAGCCTGAGGAAGCGGATCGAGACGATGGATAAAATGGAGAAGAAAGTAAAAAGGGACGCAGGGGACTGAGCTGGAAGTTGAATAGTGAGCAGTGATGCAGTGAGCAGTGTCGAACGACTTGTCTGCAATATGAGCCCCAGTTCCATTGCGAATGGAATGCAGCTGACGAACCACAATGATCCTGGGATTGGTCAGTAACTGCTGGCGCCAACAACTGGACTCAGGCGTTTCTCTGGAGACGCTGATTTCCCGGGCCGCTGAGAGTGGCTATCAGACGATCGAGCTCAGACAGACCTGCCTGGGCAGATTCGAGGACCCGCAGAGCTTCCTGCCCAGAACCAAAGCACTGCTTGATCTTCCGCAGGGTTTCCCCGAACTGCGCTTCGACCTGGCGCTTGCGTTTCCCTTTCTGGATCCGGCGAACCCTGGTCCCAAGGATCCGCTATTCGACCTCGGTGTCGAAGCAGCTGGGGCCCTCTCGGGCCGTTTCCATCCCCACCTTCGTCTGGTCGATCTCGATACCAGCGACGAGCAGTTGGCGTCGGTCCCTCTACCTGATCTGGCAGCCAGGTTGGCCGAGCTAGCTCGAAGGTTGATTCAGACGGGAGGTCTGCTCTCGCTCGAACACGCCCGACAGCCGTGGGGCGTGTTCCTGTCTCTGGTCCTCGAGGCGCGCCAACTCCTTGGTGAGGACGCCCCAGGCCTCCGGATCTGCTACGACCCTGCCAATCTACTGGCGGCTAGCGATGCACCCAAGCCCATCCAGGTGGTTCGGGGTCTGGCTCCCGAAACTCTCTCCATGCTGCATCTGAAACAGTTTCGAGGCCGCGAGTTTCAACAGCTGGTGGGTCCGGGAGAGATTGACTGGCAGAGCCAGATCTCTGTGCTGAAGTCACGAGGATACACAGGCCCTGCGCTGTTTGAAATCGATGCCCACTCCCGGATCTGGGAGCATCTCGATCAGAGTCGAACCTACCTGCAAGGCCTTGGAGCCTCGTTCGACCCGGAATGATAGGGCCCCCAGCGTGATGTGTTTTCGCGCTTCCTCAAATCCGGCGATGATGTGGGCGAGTTCGTCGCGTCTTGAGTTCAACAATCGAACCGATCTTCACGCGACTTCTTTGGTCCTGGATTGGCTTACCGAACCGTACCTCGAATCTCGCCTCCGGGAAAGAGATCTGTGTGAACATTGCAATAGCTCTGGCGAAACGTCACGGCTCTAACTACCTTACCAAATTCTCCTGCCTCGATCCCTTGCTTCGCGGGGCCTATCACATCTGCCGCTGTCAGTGTGCCGGTCACCGTCCCCGAAACAGGGCAAGCCGGCACTCCCTCGCGATCGGCGTTGGTGCAAAGGAAGACCATGACACCTCCGTTGGTCTTCGTCCGGCCAAAATGTATGTGAGCCTGAGAAACGATTCCGCTTAGGTTTTCGTAGCTGAGCTCGTACATGATCGAGTTCCCGTCTTCACTGATTTCGAGTGTGCAGGTTCCGCTTCCCTCAGTCGAGACTGCCGGAACTTCTTCGGCCCCTCGCAGATAGGCAACTCGCTACGCCAGAACCAGGGGTGAGCTCACGATCACTCCCAAAACTGCAGTCAGAAAGAATCCTCTACCAACCAAATTCCTCATTCCATACCCCCTGTGTTTTGGACCTGGGCTCTGCAACAGGAAGAAGCTTACATCAGAAGACCTTGTTCTGCTACAACTTTCTGCGGGGTTCCACCGGCTAGCCGTTTTACAGAGTCTCCATCACTGCTGTCCGGTTTAGATTGTAGAGATCGTCTATAAGTTACATGGGTATAGTAGGTTGCGACGAGGAAGGGGTGTGACGCATTTGAATTTTCGTGGCTTCTCCTTGGCCCCGTACCCAGACGGTCAGAGGCGTAGTCCAGTCTCTGGCCATGAACCCAAGACGAACGATTTTTGCCCAGCTGATGGAGGGGATTCACCGGGAACAGTTCCAGCGCTGTGTCGAGCGTTACGGAGGAGACCGCCGGGTGCGCCGCTTCTCGTGCCGGAACCAGTTTCTGGCCATGGCCTTCGCGCAGTTGACGTACCGGGAGAGCTTGCGGGACATCGAGGCCTGCCTGCGCTCCCGAAGCGAGCTGCTCTATTCGCTGGGATTTCGCGGGGAGGTGGCCCGCAGCACCCTGGCCGAAGCCAACGAAACACGGGACTGGCGTATCTACGCCGACTTGGCGCAGAAGCTCATTGTCAAAGCCAGACGCCTGTATGCCAACGAGCAACTCGGTCTGGAGCTGGGGGAGACAGTCTATGCCTTCGACTCGACCACCATCGACCTGTGCTTGAGCTTGTTTCCCTGGGCCCACTTTCGCAAGCGCAAGGGCGCCATCAAACTGCACACCCTGCTGGACTTGCGGGGTCCGATCCCCACCGTCATCGAGATCACCCAGGGAAAGTGCCACGACGTCAACCTGTTGGATTCCCTCGTCATCGAGCCCGGTGCCTTTTACGTCATGGACCGGGGTTATCTCGACTTTGCTCGTCTGCATGTCGTTCATCAAGCTTGCGCCTACTTTGTGATTCGGGCCAAGAAGAATCTCCGCTTTACTCGCTACACCTCTCGACCCCGGTCCGATCAGCCCGGAGTTCGCAGCGATCACACCGGGCGCTTGGCCTTGCCAAAATCTCGGCAAGACTATCCAGAGCACTTGCGAAGAGTTCGCTTCTTCGACGCTCCCACCAACAAATCTCTCGTCTTCCTGACGAACAATTTCACCCTTCCGGCCCTCAGCGTCGCCTCCCTCTACAAACTCCGCTGGCAGGTGGAGCTGTTCTTCAAGTGGATCAAGCAGCACCTGCGAATCAAGACCTTCTACGGCACCTCCGACAATGCCGTTCGCACCCAGATCTGGATTGCTGTCTGCGTTTACCTCCTCATCGCAATCCTGAAAAAGGAACTCAAGCTTCCCCAAAGTCTACACAGTATTCTGCAGGTTTTGAGCGTGACCGCATTCGAGAAAGTTCCCATTTATCAACTACTTATGAGACCTAGCTTGCAGGAAGCCCACAGTCCTAGCTCTAACCAGTTGACTCTATGGGACTTATAACCGGACACTAGTGAGTCTCCATAATAAACCGGTCCTGAGAGAATCCCGACTAGACCCCTTGAATAGGTCAGACGAGTGGGCTAGCCTGTTCTTCATAGGTACGGGAGGAGAACATGAGTGTCTTCTAGCGCCCAGGTCACCCTTGAACTCACACCACAGTCGCCGTTGGACATCATCAACGTCAACGAGCACGTCAGCGGTCAGTTTGGCGACCCCCTATCCGACTACTCAAAGACTCTCTATTACTCCTACCACACGACCGCCGGTTATTTTGACCAGAGTCTCTGTGCTCAACTCGACCATAGCAGTGAAGCGCTACGCGCCTTCATCGAGGCGTACCTGAGGCTCTTCCCGCCCAGGGGAGCCTATAGACACGACCAGCTCCACTTGCGACGTGAACTGAACGATGAAGAACGGAAACAGGAGCCTCTAAACGCCCACTCCCACCTCGCCTTCATCAGCTCCGGTCTAACCAACTGTGCTGTCTATCCAAACCGTCCTGGAATTCCGGTCTACTTTGTCGACCTGGATGGTATCTGGAAAGACGTCAAGCGTCGTCGTCGCACTACTGTAGTCGGCTTCAACCAGGAATCTGTCGTCGACCGAAGGCGGCTTTCGATTCCCGTCTCCAGCCACCCGGTTGACTCGGTCAATCTCAAGGATTCTCGCCTGGGTTTCTCCGACTGGCTCGAAGAGTTGGTCGATCAGCTTGGGATTGTCACAGGGAGAATTGACATCGCTCTCGCCCCAGAGGAGCAGCATGCGGGCCTGACCGTGAATGAGTACGAGACCCTCTTGATGAAACACGATCTGGCTGAGGTATTGGGGGATCCACTACGCTTCATGGCAGAAAAGGGCAAACATCTTCTCGGTGATCCCATGGCCATACCAGCCAAAGCCATGGACTACGCCAAGTACGACCTGGTTCGGGTGATCAACGAAGTCGTGGACGTCCTGGGCTTGAGTAATTCCGTCTTCGAACGGCTAGTCAACCGATTTCTGGCAGCTCCAGCCGGACACTTCCTGGGAATGAAGCGATCCCTCAGCCTGCTGATCTCAGATGCGGATGGAGACGGAAAGGGCTCAATCGTTGAGGGCACCTACCAGAGTCCGATTCTGGTCCAGTGGCAAAAAGCCAGGGCCCACACCCGGCAGCTCGAAGTTACCCTCGTTCGCTTTGAATAGGCCGTCGCCTGAACCCTTAGGGCTCGCGCAGAAATAACTTGGTAGAATTGGCGCACAGATTTGGGCCAGATTTGGCCGCGAACGATTGAGCGAAACCGCAGGCGTAGCCAGGCCTACGTTGAGGATTTCGCGATTGAGGAGCGGCCGAAGATGGTGTGAATCTGAGATGCCAAAATGCCAAGTTATTTCTGCGCGAGCCCTTAGGTCAGATGGGCTTGCCGTATTTAGGCAGTAGTCCGCTTCAGATGGAGACACGCAATGAGTGAGAGTCGAATTGTCTACCCCTACATTCCGAATTCGGTTCCTGAGGTCAAGGCACAGATGCTTGCGGAAGTGGGCGCCAGTGACATCACAGACCTTTACTCCGAGATCCCGGAGCACCTCAAGATTCAAGGAGAGATGAACCTGCCGGAGCCGATCCTCGACGAGTACTCCCTCAGACGACATGTGGAAGAGCTGCTCGGCAAAAATCAGAACTGCAAGGACTACCTGAGCTTCCTGGGTGCGGGCTGCGCCCAACACTTCGTACCGGCTGTGTGTGACGAGATCAACGGCCGTGGCGAGTTCCTGACCGCGTACGTGGGAGAATCCTACGCCGATCATGGCAAGTGGCAGGCCCTGTTCGAATACGCCAGCCTGATGGGTGAGCTCCTCGACATGGACATCCTCAGCTGCCCACTCTATGACGGCCCCGCCGCGGTGGGAACGGCCTTGCGCATGGCGTCTCGGGTGAGAGATCGGGGCCAGGTTCTGCTGCCTCGGTCAATGAGTCCCGATACGCTGGCGGTGGTGAAAAACTACCTGCAGGGCATCGGCGCCCCCCAGGTTGCCATCGAGATGATCGATTTCAATCCGGAAACAGGCTTGCTCGACCTCGACGATTTGAAATCGAAGATCTCCGACGGCACCGCTGCTGTCCTGATCGAGAACCCATCGTATCTAGGCTTCATCGAGACCCAAGCCAGCGAGGTCGGAACCATCGCCCGAGATGCCGGGGCCGATCTCATCGTCCAGACGGATCCTATCTCTCTAGGAGCAATCGCTCCTCCGGCCCACCACGGCGCCAGTTTCGCCTGTGGTGATTTTCAGCCTCTGGGCATGCACATGCAGTGTGGAGGGGGTCAGGGAGGCTTTGTTGCAGCCCACGATGACATGAAGTACATCGCTGAGTTCAAGGACCTCATGTTTGGTCTCACCGAAACTGTGAAAGAAGGTGAGTGGGGATTCGGAGAGGTTCTCTACGATCGGACTTCCTACGGCTCCCGGGAAAAGGGAAAGGAGTACACCGGCACCACCACTGGACTCCTGGCCATCACCGCCGGTGTGTACTTGAGCCTGATGGGGCCCAAAGGCATGGAGGAAGTCAGCCAGACCATCATGCAGAAGAGCCAATACGCGGCGATGGGTATTTCTGAGATCCCAGGGGTCAAGCTTGCATTCCGCACTCCCTTCTTCAAAGAGTTTGTAGTCAATTTCGATGGCACAGGGATGAGCGTAGCAGACATCAACAAGCGACTGCTTCAGTACAAGATCTTCGGCGGCAAGGACATATCGGCTGAATTTCCAGAGCTGGGCCAGAACGCACTCTACTGTGTCACGGAGATCATGACCCAAAAAGACATCGACGGGCTGGTCCGGGCCCTGAAGTCATCGACACTGTAAGCCAGGAGCATCGGGCAAGACTCGCCGAAGGCGAGAAAGGATAGATTGTTGCTATGGGTAGGGACAACGAAACACTGCTCAGAAAATTCCACCAGGCCAGATGGGACGAGGAAATCATCTGCGAACAGAGCGTCCCTGGGGAGCGAGGGGTCTTGGTACCCAAGGCCGAATCCCAGATCCAGGAGGCCGTCGGAGATGGAGTGTCGGTAATCCCAGACAACCTGAGGAGAAAGACGCCGGCGGCGCTGCCGGAAGTGAACCAGGTCAGGGTCAACCGTCACTTCATGAGGTTGTCACAGGAGACCCTGGGTACGGATGTAACCATCGACATCAGCCAGGGCACCTGTACCATGAAGTACAGCCCCAAGGTACAAGAGCACATTGCGACCCGGGATCCCGGCGTTGCGGAAGTTCATCCGCTGCAGGATGAGGACACCATCCAGGGGATCCTCGAGATCTACTACCACCTGGAACAGTTCCTTCAGGAGATCTCGGGGCTGGAGCATTTTACGTTCCAGCCGGGAGGGGGAGCCCAGGCAGTCTATACGAATGCCAGCATCATCAGGGCTTACCATGCTTCCAGAGGCGATCATCAGCGCGACGAAATCATTACGACCATGTTCTCGCATCCCTGTGATGCTGCTTCGCCCGCTACGGCTGGATACAAGGTGATCACACTGATGCCCGACAGCGGTGGCTATCCGGACCTGGGAGCACTGAAGGCGGCCATTTCCGAGCGCACTGCGGGCATCTTCATCACCAACCCGGAAGATACGGGGATCTACAATCCCAACATCGAGGAGTACGTGAAGTCTGCCCACGGTGCGGGAGCCCTCTGCGCCTACGACCAGGCCAATGCCAACGGCATGCTGGGGATTGCCCGAGCCAAGGAGGCGGG
Source organism: Acidobacteriota bacterium (assembly GCA_965218775.1). Taxonomy (GTDB): domain Bacteria; phylum Acidobacteriota; class UBA6911; order RPQK01; family JAJDTT01; genus CAUZIZ01. The sequence goes on from CBDCLS010000005.1 coordinate 1,046,278, forward strand.
TTTCGATCTCTGCCATTTCAACGTTCACAAGACGTTCTCCACTCCTCACTGCTGCATGGGACCCGCCATGGGCGCAGTGGGGGTTCGGACCGAGCTCGCAAAGTTCCTTCCTACCCCCACGGTCGAGTTCGATGGCGCAAGATATTCCCTGAACTACGACCACCCCGAGAGCATCGGGAAGGTCAGATCCTTCTGGGGCAACGCTGCCATCGCTGTGAAGGCGTATGCCTGGATCATGCAGCACGGCGCCGATGGCTTGAGGGAAGCTGCGGAGTGCGCCGTCCTTAACAACAATTACATGGAAAAGAAGCTCCGAGAAGTGCCTGGTGTTGTGGTCCAGTACGCCGAGGGCAAGCGGCGGCTGGAACAGGTTCGATACAGCTGGGATAAGCTGCAAAAGGATACTGGAGTCGGTACCGACGACGTCAACCGCAGGCTGATTGACTACGGTATCCAGCATTACTGGACCAGTCATCATCCCTGGGTCGTGCCCGAGCCCTTCACGCTGGAACCCTGCGAGTCGTACTCCAAAGACGATATCGATGAGTATGTTGCCGCCCTCCGTCAGATCTCGAAAGAAGCCTACGAGAATCCCGATCTGGTCAGGAACGCTCCCCACAACTCGGTCGTTCACAGGGTGCCGGCACCAAGCATCGATGAACCCGAGAGGATTGCAGTGACCTGGCGTCAGTATCAGAAGAAGCGGAAGTGAGCAGTGATGCGGTGAGCAGTGAGCAGTGAGCAGTGAGCAGTGATAAGTCGGTGATCAGTTTTTTGCTGCCGTCAAACAGAGCCGCGAACGACTTGAACTATCAGCAATATGAGCCCAATTTCCGAGGAGAGAGCCGGACAACAGCAGAATCTCCCCTGTCCTCGACACCGAAGTTTCCCCCTGAGTGATCCATCTACGACTGGACTGAATCCAACACAGCACGCCCATGCCGATGAAGAAGCTCGGTGTCATCGTCAATCCAGTTGCCGGAATGGGCGGAAAAGTGGGACTCAAGGGCAGCGACGGCGTTGAAATCCTGCAGCGCGCCCGGGATTTGGGCGCCCGAAGTGAGTCCTCTCAGCGGACCGTCCACGCGATCGAACTGCTCCTCAAACTTCGGGACCAGGTCAGAATCTTCACCTATCCCGGAGAGATGGGAGAGGACGCGTGCAGACAGGCAGGCTTCTCTCCGACCGTGATCGGCTCTATCGACGGCGGTCAAACAACCCCCGAAGACACCGTCCGCGCAGCTCGAGATGTGGTGGAGCAAGGAGTGGACCTGATGCTCTTCGCGGGAGGAGACGGGACTGCACGGGATATCTACCGTGCAGTAGGAGAGACCGTGCCTGCGCTCGGGATTCCCGCAGGCGTGAAGATTCACTCCGCGGTCTATGCGGTCACGCCTCGGGGCGCTGGCGAAGTTGCGACGATGTTCCTGGAAGGCAGGCTGATGAAGATCCGCGAGGCCGAAGTCATGGACATTGATGAGGAGGCGTTTCGGGCGGGAGTCGTCAAGGCGAAGCTATACGGCTATCTTCGGGTTCCCGAGGAAAACAGATTCGTTCAAAGCGTCAAGGCGGGCAGCGGCCTCTCCGAAAAAGAAGCGCTGCAGGGAATCGCATCGGACGTCGTTGGCCTGATGACCGATTCGGATCGCTACTTCATCATCGGTCCCGGTACCACCACAAGAAGTGTCATGGATGCCCTAGGACTCGGGAACACCCTGCTGGGAGTCGATGTCGTGCACAGGGGAAAAGTCGTGGCAAGCGACGTCTCCGAGAGCCAGCTCCTGGAACTGATCCAAGGAAACAAGACCAAGATCATTCTAACCATCATCGGAGGACAGGGACACTTGTTCGGCCGTGGCAATCAACAGCTCAGCCCGCAGATCATCCGCGAAGTGGGGCGAGAGAACATCATAGTGATCGCCACCAAGGAAAAACTCACCGCCCTGACCGGTAAGCCACTGTTGGTGGACACCGGAGACGAAGCTCTTAATGAAGCCTTGAGTGGATACATCAGAGTCACCACCGGCTATGCCGACTACGTCATGTATACCGTGGGTTTCTGACGACGATGGCTGGCCGCTACGTCCCCGCACAGTGAGGTCACAAGAACCTATCGAATGAACACGGTCTCCATGCCGAGTCTCCGAGCAATTCGTACCAGGTCGTCGTCACTGCTGACCAGGGTGTAGGCTCCGATCAAGGCGACAGCCAAGTGGAGACTGTCCCCAGCTCGCAGACTATTAGCGAAGTCGATTTGTTTCTCGGCAGCTACGAAATGACTGGCATCGATTACCTGGACGCGGTACCGCCCCTGAACTCGGTCATTGCGGTAGTTCGAGAGGGCCGCTTTCGCATCCCCCGGGCTCAGTCGCCCTGAGCGCACGCCAAGACTCAGAGCACTCTTGAGTTCAATGTCCACCCAGTGACTAATGATGACGTCGGCTGGGTCCTTCCTGAGTTCGGCGTCGACGCTGGGAGTTCGGGCTTCGCTGACATACAGGCTAAAAACAACGCTGGTGTCGAAATACCTCAAAAGCGCTCTTCCTGCCTCGCCAGCAGTACAAGGTTCGGTAGGTCTTCGGAGGTCTTTATCCGGTCTCGGCGCGACGCGAGGAGATCGGGGTCCAATACTGCAGAGCGTTCAGGAGGCACCATGCGAGCCACAACCTGACCGTTGCGAGTCATGACGATCTCCTCACCCTGTTCCGCACGTGATACATCAGGACATTCCCCAAAAATTGAGGGTGAATTCTCTCAAGTAGTTGAGAACAAGAGAGTAGGGCGATAAGGGAAGTGGGATGGGTTGAAATTGGGAGAAAATGGGGGAACTGTCGACCCCCAAAAGTGTGGGTCCCTAGCGCTTAGACTGGTTGGCGGAACTCCAAACCCAACAACCAATTAAGCGGAGGGACCCAGATGCATGATGCCAAAGTAGCGTGGAAGATTCGAGAGCAGCTGAGAGAATTTTCGGGGAAGGTCTCTGAAGGATTACCGAAGACCGCCGCTCGTTTGATCCGGGAGGTGCTCTACGGGATGCAGTGTCGGGCGTCGGTCCGGCTCAGCGAGATTGCGCGAGCACTGGAGGAGGAGATCGCTCTGAAGAAAGTCATCGAGCGGCTGAGCCGCCAACTCAACCGTCAGGGATTGAGAGGAGCGGTGGGAAAGAATCTGCTGGAGTTGGCGGCCTGGCGGGTGGAGAAGGAGACGCTGTTGATTGTGGACCCCACGGATGTGAGTAAGCCATATGCCCGGAAGATGCAATACCTGGCGCGGGTCCGGGACGGCTCCCGAGGGGAGATCCGAGATGGATACTGGTGCTGTGAGGTGGTCGGAGCGAGGCGGGGGAGTGCCGAGGTGCTGCCGTTGTACCAGGAGCTGTACTCGCAGAAAGCGCCGGACTTTGTGAGCGAAAACGACGAGATCCTCAAGGCGATTGGGCGAGTCTCCAAAGCCACCCAAGGGCGAGGGATCTGGGTGATGGACCGGGGAGGGGATCGGGAGGAGATCCTCGAAGTCCTGCTGAAGCGGGGACACCCGTTCCTGGTGTGCCAGCGGGGGGATCGTCACCTGATCTCAGGGCGCAGCAAGAAGAGCGCCGAGGAGTGGGCGCGTGGTTGTCGGCGCCGCTACCGGGAAGTCGTGATCAAGGAGACGAGTGCGGGGGAGAAGGTCTACCGGTTGGAGTTTGGGGCCCGAGGGGTGCGTTTGCCCGGTTTCGACCAATCGCTGTACCTGGTGGTGGTGGATGGCTTTGGCCCCCGTCCCCTGATGCTTCTGACGAACCAGACGGTCAAACGCTCGCGCAAGAGCCAGTGGCGGGTGGTCGAGAGCTATCTGAGCCGCTGGCGTGTCGAGGAAACGATCCGATTTATCAAGCAGAGCTACGAGTTGGAAGACATCCGTTTGCTCAAGTATGAGCGCCTGCGCAATATGGCCGCCTTGGTCATGATCGCCGCCTTCTTCGCCTGTGTCTATCTGGGTAAAAGGGCCAAGCTGGCCCTTCTGGTCCAACACATCGAGCAGGCAGCCAAACGGATCTACGGCATCCCGGAGTTCCGCTTCTATGCCATAGCCGATGGCATCAAGCAGCTCCTATTCGGCCGCCACAGCGGGATTGGCGGGGCTCGACCCGATCCCAGCTCCCGTCAGCTGTCCCTGCTTCCTCTGGGCCTCTGAAAAATGGGGAATGTCCAGTGATACATAGGTTGCGAAGTGCTCCCGCACCTCTTTAACATTAACCACCATCGCCGACCTCCAGGACTTAAGTGTACACTGAGAGCGTACCCTTTCGATCGACCCACAGTCAAACCTGTTCCGCTCACACCCTGGCGATCACCGGGTGGAACCCGGTAGAACCAGAGGGGTAGCTCCCTGAATAGCCTTCGATCTGGCGATTACCGGCTGCATCGGTTACGCGCACAGCCAGCACCTGTTCTCCTATACCCGACGGATCCCAATCGAGCTCCCACAGCGCCCATGCATTGGGAAGCGTCTCGCCCAGGAGGCGCGCCCTACTACGCCACACCTGTCCCCCGTCGATGCTCACCTCCACCTCCGCCACTGGTTGGGCGCCGCAGTAGGCAATACCGGCAGCCTGCCAGTCACCGGTAACGCTCGGCCTTACGCTGTCGATTCGCGCCGTCATCCTGACATTACTCTCGTCCGACCATCCCCACTTTTCCCAGTGACCGCTTACGTTCTCGCCTGTGATCTCGATCCTCTCGAGCCAGCGCGGTTGCTTCATTTGTAATAACCCAGATCTGAACGCACAAACAGTGTGAGATTAGATCTCCCCTGATCGGCGGCTTTCGCCTAAAAGCGGACATTCAAATTTCCCCTTCCCAGGGGAACTAGAGACAGCCCTCCGGGAGAATTTCCTGGCTCTGGGAATGCTGGGCTGGGAAGTGGGCAAGGAGTCGGTGCAGGCTAAGAACCTTCTGTTCCGCTGGCATAGGGAGAAGGAGGCACTCAGCCGCCTGTTCGATCGGCTCTGTGAAGAAGGAGCCGACAGTGTTGAGCAGGAATTCGAGCGACGGGTTATGATGTAGCCAGAAGCCAGGTCGCTGATGGGGCTGACACTCACCTTCACCATTGGCAACGTTGGTCCCCCCGAGAAGGAGGATGGAGAATGAGGATAGGACTGGTCTCGGCCTGCCTGGTTTCTGTGGCCCTATCCGCGGCAGCGGAGAATGCTTTGGCAGAGCAGCCCAGTTCCCAGGAGGCCCTGGCCATAGGCTCGCGGCTGGAGCTCTTCATAGATGACTACCTGATCGAGTCGATGGATGGGGTGAGGCTGAAGCTACATGAACCCCGATCTGCTGGACAGGTTCTCACCTTCGGAGAACCCTGGGAAGGGACCACCAGCACCTACGTGACCGTCTTCAAAGACGACGATCGATTCCGAATGTACTATCGAGGCAGTAGCATTCCCGGGTCCGTGATCCGATCCATGCTAGAGCCGGATGAGGTCGTCGTCCCGAGACACGTTGAAGTGACCTGCTATGCGGAAAGCCGGGACGGCATCTCCTGGACCAAACCATCGCTGGGGATCTTCGAGTTCAAGGGCTCCCGAGAGAACAACATCGTGTGGATGGGTTCGGATGGAGCGGGAAGCCCCTGCTTTAACGCCTTCAAGGACCTGAATCCCGCTGTACCCGAGGAGCAGAGGTACAAGGCCTTGGCCCTCACCCAACCTCCCGGCTGGAAGCACTTAACGGGTCTGGTTTCCCGGGACGGGATCCACTGGGAAATGATCCAGCCGGAGCCCGTCATCGCCCAGCAGCGCATGGATTCAGGCCTCGATCTGGGTTTCTGGGACGCCCAGCGCAAGCACTACGTCGCCTTCGTCCGGGACCGGCCGGGAAGGCTCCCCGAGGACGGCATCGTCGAGGGCATCCGGAGCATCTCGTGGGCCACCTCCCCCGATTTTCTCCACTGGACAGAACCGCGCTTCATCGACCTGCGGGAGGCGCCCCCGGAACACTTCTACACCGGCGCCATCACGCCCTATTTCCGAGCTCCCCACATATACCTGGCCTTTCCCAAGAGATTTCTCCCCTGGCGCACGGCTCTTCCGGAGGCCGCCTACCCGGGGGTCTCGGACACCGTTTTCCTGAGCAGTCGAGACGGGCTCCACTGGGACCGGCGCTTCCTGCAAGCGTTCATCCGCCCGGGACGGGACCGCCGCAACTGGATGAACCGGAGCAACATGGCCGCGACCGGTGTGGTTGAAACCGGGGCCGATGAGATCTCCTTGTACGTCGTTCGCCACTACATGTTTCCCAGCGTCCACCTGCAGCGCATGGCCCTCCGGACCGACGGCCTTGTCTCCGTACACGCAGGCTATGCCGGTGGAGAGCTGATCACGAAGCCTCTCATCTTCCAGGGGGACAACCTGGTCCTCAATTTCGCCACGTCGGCAGCAGGGAGCATCCGAGTGGAGATCCGGAATATCCAGGGGAATCCACTACCAGGCTTTGCCCTGGAGGAATCACCCCTGATCTGGGGGGACGAGATCGAGCACACAGTGGTGTGGGAACGAACCCATGCCAAGGCCACTTCTGATAAGCCCCTGGCCAGGATTGCAGGAAAGCCGATCCGGCTGCGCTTCGTGATGAAGGATGCGGACCTCTACTCGCTGAGGTTCAGGTAGCAGGAGTCAGAAGGAATCCCCTGGCCTTACCAAGCGATCGCATCGTGAAGCAAACCCGCCATCGGTACCTACACAAATTCGGGGTCGCCGAAGTAGGCCTCCCGATCCGCAAACACCAGCTTGAGTCCCTCGATTATCGTATGGAGATAGTCTGCGGAATGATGGCCCATCTGCTTCAGCTCAACCCCCTCGAGAATCTTCAGCGCCATGTTCAAGGTCGGATCCTGACACCAGGGCCCGCAGGTATAAACATCGTACCCTTTATAGGTGATGTGTTCCGGCGCTTCGATGCGCACCGAAAACGCCGCCAGATCTTCATAGGTCAGCAACCCACCTTCCTGCTGATGAAAACGGGCGATTTCGTAGGCAATCTCACCCTTGTAAACCAGGTCCCGCGCGAGCTTGATCCCTGCCTGCCGATCACCGCCTGCCTTGCGCTCGGCCTCTTGGTCCCTCCCGCCAAGCCAAGCGCGTGGCCGCCCTTCCCAACTACACTGTATCGCACTCTGGCTGAAGCCCTGGGGGAGCAAACCGGCATGCCTCCAGCACAAAGACCAGCCTTTACATCGTTGGGCTATGAGTTCAAGCCCCACCAGGAAAATCAGTAACTTAGCGGCACGCACGGTCACATTGGGGAACGCTAGGTAGCGGTCAGGAGGCCTGGGTCGTTCTTATTGGACCCATAACGGACCAAATTCGCTGGCCCGAGTCATCACTTGGTTTGGCTGGCGACTCGGGTTGCGATCCACCAGATCCTAAATCTGAAGTTCGCCTTGTCACTTGGCTGACAATGGCTCACAAACACATACAATTCCCGGATTTTTCACCCAGAAGATGATCGATCGACTCACATTGGCTGACATTCTGAACAGGCGACAAACAGGCAACGGCTTCCAGGGCTCTCGACGGGTCAGCGATCTTGGACTTGACCAAGTCGCCCGGGCCGGAGAGCGAGGACTCGTCGCCCTGATCGAGACCAGGATGCGCTTACCTCTGCCGGCAATTCCGATTCCACGAAAGAGTCGTCGCACAGAATTCGAAAACCTATCTGCCGCGCAGATGATGATGGCCAAGAGGCGGACGTCGTCGAGGTCTTCCTGCGCCAGCATGTTGCCACGCTTACTCCGAACACTCTTCCTTGTGGAGGGTTCCACTGAGCGGGCGAAGAATACTAAACCTGATTTGAAGCTCACTAGGTTCCCGCCTAGTTGCCCTCAAAGTAAGAAAAGGCTATCTCCGCCATGAGAAACAGGCGTACCCAAGTTGTACGAGCCCGGGAGGCCTGCTTGCTCCGGGCGAGAGCCAAAGGAGAGACGAATGTCTCAAGACGGAAAAAAGAGCGACAATCGGGCGTGCGGCGCGAAAACGCGTAAGGGCCTTTCATGTCAGAATTCTCCAGTGCTGGGAAGAAACCGTTGCCGCATGCACGGTGGGGCTTCCTTGCGAGGTTCAAACCATCCCAACTTCAAACATGGTCGACGCTCGAAGGCACTGCCGCGACATCTGCTGCGAATCTACGAGGAAGCCTGTTCAGATGCCAATTTACTTGACCTTCGATCAGAGATTGCCCTGGGCGATGCTCGAGTGATTGATCTGCTCGAGCGACTCGGAGAAGAGCAAGGACCGGATCGGGCTAGTAGTGTCTGGACAGAAATAGGCCATTGGATGGACCGTCGGGCCCGACTTGTAGGCGTAGTGGTTAGGCATCAAGTGCTGTCTGGGCAGATGATCTCGGCGGAGGAGGTCAGTGTTCTTACGGCAAGTCTGGTGCATATCATTCGAAAACATGTGAAGGACCAAGCAATCCGAAATGCTATAGGCGAGGAGGTTGGTAAGCTACTGCCCGATTCCTGAGGGCATGGGGTAACGGCGAGTGCATGGGGTAGCGTTTGCCAGTATGGGTCGGGCGAGCCCCCACGCTGGCAGCGTTTGTAATGGGAGTGGTATACATCCGCACCCTCCGCAAGCTTTCCCGGGGCGAGGCCATCGCTGCGGTAAAGGCCCTCCAGACTCCCTTCATCAACATCAAGTCCTTCCATCTTCCCTATGAGACCTCCCGGGAGGAGCGGCGCGCTGCCCGCAAGGAGTTCGAAGACGGTGGTCTGAAAATCGTGGGCGGCGGAACCATTCCCATGCGAGAGGACAGCGACGCTGCCGTCCAGAGGTATTTCGACTATGCCAGGGATTGCGGAATGCCTCTGATGGTGATTGCGCCCACCGCCCAGGTCATGCCCCGAGTGGAGAAGTTCGTCAAGCAATACGACATCAAGGTGGCCATCCACAACCATGGTCCGGAAGACGAATACTTCCCGGCGCCCGCCGATGCTCTCAAGGTGATTCAGGGAATGGATCCCAGGGTGGGCGTCTGCGTCGACGTGGTGCAGGCGGTCTCGGCCGCTGGATCAAGGCTCCTGGACGTGCATATGAAAGACCTGAAGGACCTCTCAGACAGGGAGAGCCAGTGTGCGATTGGCGAAGGGGTCATCCCTGTCCCGGCTCTGTTCCGGACCCTTCTGAATATCGGCTATTCAGGCTACGTCAATCTGGAATACGAAATTGAGCCGAAAGACCCTCTGGCCGGTATGCAGCGGTCCTTCGCCTACATGCGGGGTGTCCTGGACGGGATGGATCCCAGCCTCCCAAAGCAATAGATTGCTTGGCTAGCCGCTGCCAGAACCGATTGTCCGCACATTCCGGTTAGGAGGGAATTTCTCGGGATGGACAGCTCTCTCGCCCTCGCCCTAGTCTAAGAAGGAAATTCCTATCTTTACTTTTCACCAACGGACCCAATTTTGCCCGCGACTGCGGGCGGGTCAATGTGTTTAAAGCACCTGGTATTGGTGTCGGTTGCCTTACGGAGCCACGACAGGTCCGACAGCTACCAAGTCCGCTTCATCCAGACCGCCAACTCTGAGATAAAGGAATTGTCCACGCCCTTTTCCTGTCTGCCAGGCACAGGCCCCAATCGGTGCTGGTGCTAACGGCTCTCCGGGGGGCGTGTGCAGCTCGGCACTTAACAGATAACACTATTGCCTTGAGGGCGACGCCTAGCAAGGGCACTCGGTCCCGCCGACTCACCCGTGGTATGCTTTGCGGGGGCAACGCCCAGGGTCCTTTCTTTCGATGGCGTACGCTCCACTATTGCCTCGTGAGGTTCACCGAGTCCTGGAGCAGATTCCAGTAAGAGGAGACATCAGTGCGCGCAATAGGATGCCTTGGACAGAGTGTTCTCAAGGTGGTGCCAATGGTGACTACAGTCGGATTGACAATCGCCGCGCCACATCTCGCGTCCCTCGCACAAACGATTCAGGACACCCAGGATGGCGTGGCTGTGAGACCACCGGCTTTGTTTCTTGACCGGCGACACGTGGACCAGGGGAGGTTGTCGCCGACGCTCGATCCCGAACGGATTACAGATGCAGGCAAAGAAAGCATCGCTAATCTGAAGCGGGATTGGAACATCATCGTCGACGTGTCGGGGCACGGGATGAAGTCAGTCAAAGTGCCCTTCGGTGTGCGGGTCACGATGGAGAAAGCGCGTAAGACGGAGCCGTGGCTGCGTACGGACCGTCCTTGGGAAGAGCGCGTGGTGGCGTACCACCAAGTCCTGCACGAGGACGGCAAGTACCGGCTTTGGTACCACATCATGCTGACCGATGCGGCGAAGGAGGCGTTCTTTCCGCCGGGGGGTGGTATCGAGCCCGCGGACCAGGTGCTCTCGTACGCGGAAAGCGACGACGGTTTCCACTGGACGAAACCCGGGCTGGATGTATACAGCTTCAACGGGCAGCGGACCAACGTTGTGACTCCGTACTGCCGTGAAAGTGGGGTCTTCCGTGACCCGACAGCGCCCGACCCGGAACGCTACAAGTGCTTTCACTTCGATAAGCTGCCGAACAGCGAAGGTAAACGGCCGCGAGATGCGTACGGTCTCTACGGGCTTGTGTCGCCCGACGGATACCACTGGAAGCGGTTGCCAGATCCGCTGTTGTCATACTTCCACGACACGGAGAATATCGCCGCGTGGGATCCCGTTCTGAAGAAGTATGTGGGTTATTTCCGCGGCCACCTGGACGGCCGAGCCATTGCACGCAGCGAAACGGACGACTTTCGCCATTGGCCTCCGGCGGAGGTCATCCTCGCGGGAGGGCCACTGGACTCCCTTGCGGCAGACTACTACACCAACGGTTTCACGACATTTCCTGATGACCCGTCGCTTCGGTTCCTGTTCCCGGCGATCTATCACCACGATACCGACCAGGTGGACGTGCACTTCGCAGTTAGCCGCAACAACCGCGCTTGGAGCTGGATGTCGCTCGAACCGATCATCGAGCTGGGTGCGCCGGGGGAATGGGACAGCGGAACGATTTACGCCGCGCCGGACATGGTCCACTTACCGGACGGACGGCTGGCTTTGCCCTTTGCCGGAACGGCGCGGACGCACAATGAGGGGCATGCGGAGTACTACGGGGAGAAAACTGAGGCAAAATTCCAGCTTGCCTGGGCGACCTGGGACGACGGGCGACTGGCAGGACTGGAGGCGCAGGAGCACGGGGAGTTTTGGAGCAGCAATCTCGGACCGTTTGAAGGGAATCGGATCGAGATCAACGCACGGACGCCGCGTCACGGAAAGGTCGAGGTCGCATTGCTGGAACCCTACGGCCGTGGAACTAAGCCGATGCCGGGCTACACCTTCGCGGATGCCATTCCTTTCAGCGGCGACGCGGTTTGGGAACCCCTGCGGTGGAAAGGTGTCGAGTCACTCGAGCCCCTGCGCGGCAAGGAGCTGATTCTGCACTTTCGCCTGACGAGCGCGAAAGTGTTTGGGATTCGATTCGTTGACTGATTCCTACGGATGGGGTGACTTCAATACGATAGGGGCGATTTGGGATCAACCAGCCGCTGGTTGCGCCACTGGCCGCCCTGGCACTCGGCGTCGCCACGGCGCAGTTAGCGGTCTTCTCCTTTGCTGAAACCCTGCTATCGGTAGCGTTGTTGGCCGCCCTGGCTTTCTTGGGATTGCGGACGGGTGCGTTCAGCGCGGGTCTCATCGCCTGTTTGGCGGGCGTTCTCGTTTGCGGCGCGATGATTGGGTCGCGGCCGGAAGGCTGCGAGCCGCGGCGAGTGGACCGGGTCTGGATTGTCGAAGGGTTATCGAACACTGATTGACCCTGCAGTTTGGAAAGTATTGCTGGACTTCAGAGAGAGAGCAGTCTAGGCAGGGCCTGGGAGAACCGGCCAGCGTCATTGAAATATGCTCGGGATCTACGAGGTGAGTGCTGGGCAGCTCAGAATCTGTTACGGTCCGCCTGGCGGGGACCGACCGGAGTGTTCTCGTCCAAAAAGGGCACCGGTGAGTATCTGGGAGAATACCGTCGGCGAGATCTGAAAGGATCACCTACTGGGCGATCTGGTGGGTGAAGAGTGTGAGATGTGAGACCCTGGAATTCAGCGAACCGGGGAAAGTGGTGATCTGCCGCTGATCTGATGGGCCAGCATTGTCGAACGTTGGTGGCCCTATTGAGGCTCTGCGGCCTGCCGTCACAGGGCTTATGTATCACGCTTGGCTGCCCCTCTGAACAGCCGGAAAAATATCATGACTTGAGTCACCAACAACGCTGGTACCAACATTGTGGGAATGTACCATGCGGCCCCGAAGTCCGTAACCCACGCATCCCCCTGTCGGAGTGCATTCACAAGGTCGACAGTGCCAACGATGCTGAAGAGCCAGACGGCCACCCTTGCCACGGACCAACTATTCCGAAGAGCGACGAGCGCCAGTAACGCCAGCACACCTGTAAGCAAGTCCCCATAAGCAGCACGAGCGGCAAAGGCTTCCGGCAGCGGTCGAGCAACCACTCCCGGGACAAGGAAAACCAGTCCAATGTGACGAAAGGCATGGGGCACAGTCAGAAAGAAAAGAGCCTCGTTTAACGACTTCTTCTCTAACCAGGGAGCCAATAACCAGTATGCAAGCAAGCCCCACACTACGAGGCTCATAAAAAACTGAAGTGCAAAGATTTCCAGTACATCCATAAGTTTACCCTCTCCTTATTGTGTGCCAGATGTTCCAAACAAACCCGTTCGAGTCGGTTCTCCGTTTCTTCGCAGATTATCCCGCTCGGACGTTGTGGATTAGGGTTGGCCTCAATATAGCACCGGGCAAAAGGTCGGTCCACCGCTACGCAGCTGCGTTGCAGACCTGGAGAGCCAACAGGGTCTTTCCTCGTTTGAGAGACTCAGGCGACGTAGATCAACTGGAGAATGAATCGAGGCTCCGTGTGGTAGGCAGAACGGATCCAATACGCTGTTAGGTTATGCTATAAGCTTGAAGAGGAGGACCTTTCCTGAGTGTACGAGCCTATCTTAATGCGAAAACAAACGTTATAGATTCTTCCATAGCCCCCGTTCAGGATTGTTTGGGGCCAGTGGCTCGACCAACTCCGAGGGCGACCAGAAGAGGATTCGCGTCCATCGGCCTTTCCACCCCCTACCGTGATTCTTACTTAATCACTGGATCGGCGCCCCCCGAGACCCGTCGATTGTTTGCGAAGGTACCTTTGTGCCCAATACCCCTGGTGGGGAGGGACATCCTGGCCCGTACGGGTGAGGAACACGGCACAGGCCCGACAATCCTTCCTACTCGGGAGACTGCCTGTCCACCATAAGACAAGATCAATCAGCGGGACTGGCTGGGCGTTAGCAGATACGGCCTCATACTGATCCCCCAATCCATCGGTTTTGCTGAGCTATCCTCGTCCTTTCTGCTTCCTAATGGTGCCTGCATCCTCTTGTAATGCCCTTCTATTCTCGCCTCGATGATAGTTGCAAGTACTTCATGAACCTTCAGTTATCTTCGATTCCACGTCACTCATCTGTCGAAGTACGGCATTTCGGGGGCCACGAGAGGGTCTTGGGTGCCCCCCGGAGCCGGCTACCTGCACATGGTCATGTGGCTATACACTCACCATCGCTGGCTCGCGCCCGGCCTCGGGCGCACCCTCCCCTACACAGACAACCGCTTCGTCGAGGAGGCACATTCCACCGATTTCACCAATGCGCGTCTGACGGTCCGCTTGCGCGGCAGGGTGGACCTCAAGGGCGCCCAGTTGCTCCTGCTGGTGCATTCGGAGAACGGCGGAAGGAACGTCAACCTGGTCCTCCACACTCAGCCCTTTCGCATCACGCGGGAGTGGAGCGAGCAGAGCGTCACGCTTGTTCCGGAGCCTGACCAGTGGACCTGCCTGGGAGGGCGTCACGACATGCTGGACACGCGCGTCTGCGCCGACGTGGACGAGGTCCTGGCGGACGTCAACGCCAACATCATGTTTGTTCTGTTTCCCCTCGAGATCGTTCCGCTCTGTGGGTCGGGTGCTTCTTCAGGGAAGTGTTGTTATAATAACTGTGTCCAGCAGCCCCCCAATCTCTTGTGCCAGCTGGATCTTCTCCGGTTTTTCTGCGATCAAACATGTATGAAGCGGAGCCGAGGACGATCTCGTTGCTGTCCCAACCCCGATTGCTCTTTGAGAGGCCAGGCCGGCAAAGGCAACGTCATTCGACACTCTTTCTACATCACCTCCCAGGGCAGACGGCGGCGGTACCGCTGTAAAAAATGCGGTCGGACCTTCTCGTCGACTCACGGCACTCCGTATTATCGGCTGCATAAGCCCAGGTCTTTGTTCGATGAAGTCGTCCGTATGTGTGTCCATGGTGTGGGGATCTCAGCCGTGGCTCGCATCAAGCGGATGGCCTGGGGGACAGTCGCCCGCTGGCTTGAATCGGCGGCTATCTGCGCTGCCCGGTTCAACGATCGGATGCTGAAAGGTTTCGTGATCCGTGAGCTGCAGGCCGACGAGATCAGGACCTTTGTGGGGGCAAAGAAGCGGGTGCGTTGGGTGCTCACAACACTCGAAGTCTGGTCCAGGCTATGGATCTCCTTCCGGATCGGTACTTCCCAAACATCAAGAGAGTGCTGCTCGATACCCTGCGGCGAGGCCGTGTTGAACACCGCTTCCTGTTCACCACCGATGGTTTCGAGATGTACGAGTGGGCGGCGAAAAGGCTGCTCCCTGGAGTCTGTATCTATGGTCAAGTGATCAAGAAGCGCCGCGAGAATCGGGTGGTCCAGGCCGATCGTAGACTGCTACTCGGAACACCGGCAGAACTGGAGGAGGCACTCTTTCATTCGGAGGACTCGAGCACCCTGAATACCAGTTTTGTGGAGCGCCATAATCTAACCATCCGCCAGGGCTGTTCCTATCTGGGCCGCCGCACCCCTTGCCACGCCCGGCGCACGGACTTCTTGGAAGGCCAGCTGGCTCTGCTCATGGCCTATTACAATTTTCTCCGACCGCACCGGGCTTTGAAGTTTGGCACCACGATAAGGACTCCAGCCATGCAAGCTGGACTGGCTAAGAAGAGACTCTCCTTCCGGGATGTATTCACAAGCCGAGCAGCGTTCTTTTTATTTGTTTTGATGATGGTTGCCGCAGGGTTCTCTAGATTTGATTTCAAGCCTCTCCAGGTTAGATTCTGGCGGAGGGGGAATGGCTCAACAACACTTGCCTGAAGAAGCACCGGAAACCTGGAGATGAATTGGCAGAGGAATCATAGCAGGGCGCTACAGCAGACGTACAAGCGGCGCTGCTGAGCTTTAACGGCTCGGAGCCGAAAACTCGCCAGAATAGGAATAGCAGTTTTATGGAAAAGATTGACTTGGCTGAGAAATTGTCAACCTTCTCTGAGTATTGGCAACCCAGGACAGTGGGGCAGTTTAATGGCCACGATCTCATGGTTGTGAAAGTCACCCTATCAATGATGCACAGTGTCTAGCAGGGTCCAGGTGACAAGCTTTTCCTTATAGCTCTGGCAGGTGCTGGCGAGCCGGTTGGCTTCGTCTTGAGTGAGGGGTTCTCTTGTGTACTGATAGGCCATGGAGGCGTCATTTCCTCAGCCCCAGCCCGTAGGGTTTGTGGCAGTGGATTCAAGTTGGTAGACGGTGGGAGAGGATTAAGGGTAAGCGAAAATACTAGTAGCGTAGCAAATCGAGGAAATCCGTCAATTTTAGGGATAGGTCAAGTCAGGGTTGAGAGGTGATCGGGGATTGTGGGGCTTCTCACGAAGCCGATTTTTCGGGGGATAGCGACAGGTGTCGCAACAGAGTCGCGAAGGACTTTTATTGTGATAGTCGGCACCCGATTTCGAACGGCCGCTTTCGCCAAGAGCGGTCATTCAGATCTTCCGCAGAAACGTCGAACGAACGACCGCAAACCGCCAAGAGCAATCACTCCGCACAGACCAAGCGGGTCATGCAACCACGAAAAGCTTGTGGCTGAAAAGAATGGGTCGCCTTTTCGAGAAACAAGGACAAGGATGGCAGTTTCAAGCACACGACCCGCTTCGCAGCGAACGACATTCCGAGTGTCAGCGAAAAAGGCGGATTGAATTCCGCCTATCCGGGGTCATGACACGAAACGGACAAAATTGTCCGCTAAGGCGTGGTCCCCAACGGGCGCGACCCTCGGAGCAGCGTTGTCGTCCCAGCAAGCTCGCAGAGAGTGTCCCAATTAAGGTTCCTTGTCCGGGACCTGTCAGAGCTGGGTGTTTCCGCACAGGCCGAAAGATGAGGCGGGCGCTAGCGTACAGAAATTCCCCTTTCGTGTCATGACCCCCTTATAGACGGCCCGGCTCAGTTCCCCCTGCAGCTGCCGTTCTTGCAGTTGTTGGAGCAGCAATCGCTGTTGGACTCGCACGGATCCTTGTTGCCGGCGCACGAGACACACTGGTCGCTGCCCTCATCGCAGCTTTGGCCCGGGCACGGATCGCTCCCGCCCTGGCACGTGCCGCCGGAGCAGGTCTCGGTGCCGTTGCAGAAGAGGCCGTCGTCGCACTCGGGGTCGGAGGTGCAGCCACCGCCGACGCACGACCAGCCACTTTCCGAGCACCGCGAATCGCCGCAGCCGGACAGGTCGCCGTCGCAGCAGTAGCGGCTTTTCGGGTTCCCGTTGCTCTTTTGCCGGCAGTCGTTCGGGCAGTTGTTGCAGTCCTCGCCCGCCTCGCAGGTCCCGTCGTTGTCGCAGGCCGGCGTATCGCAGGTTTCGGTGGCCTCGTTGCAGGTGGTTCCGCCAGGACACGGGTCCCCCCCGCCAGCTTGGCAATCCAGGCTCGGATCACAGGTCTCGGCGCCATCGCAGAACAGGCCGTTGTCGCAGAGTCCGTCGTCGGGGGTCTTGTCGCAGAGGCCGGTGCCCTCGTTGCAGGAATCCACGGTACAGCTAACGTCGTCGTCACAGTCCATGGGCGTTCCCGGCTGGCAGGTTCCAGCAACACAGGTCTCGGCGCCGTTGCAGACGAGGGTGTCGTCACAGTCGGCGTTGCTGTTGCAGGTCTGCTGGCTGAGAAGGCCCGACCAGACCAGAGAAAAGTCCTGGTTGGTTTCCCCCTTGTCCGGCTCCTGATCCTGGGAGATCTGGAAGCCTTTGACGGTGATGGTGTAAGTTCCGCCGGCAGGATTTTCTATGTAGACGTTCTCCACCACGTTATAGCGGTCCGGGGTCCCGCCTGTGACCGACCAGTTCCCTAAAAAGTTGTTGCCCAGAAACGTCCCATCGGGTCCAGACACCTCGAGGTCCAGATCATTGACCACCAGGGGAGATCCAGTGCCGGGCGAGGCCGGATAATCGGTCCAAGCCAGGGTCACCTTGAAGGGAATCCCCGGATTGACGTTCACTTGACGTTGATACTGTTCGCCCGTGGCCACGGCATTGGCAGTGACCTCGTTCTCCAGCTCCACATTCCGTTGGCCCGGGTTGCCACCTGGACCGTAAAGGGAGTCCTTGGCCTGGACGAAGCCCCACCCTTCGTGGATCTCGGTCTGATCGGCTTCGAAGGTGTAATCGCAAGCGGAAGGCTGGAGATCCCTGGAGCCATTGATCAGAAGAGCCTTTATCAGAGACGGCTTGGGGGAGCTGATGCTCCGATTCACCACCAGGTCCTGGTACAGGACACCACCTAGGCCTGCGGTGAGGGGACAGGACATGGAAGTCCCATTGTTGTAGGCGTAGCTCGGTCCCGTATCGGAGCAGTAGGCGGGACAGTCCGGTAGTACGAACTGAGGGTCGCACGCGCTGGCGGTCTCCGTGGCTTCGGTGGAGGCAACCCAGTAGCCTCCAATGTTGACGACGTCGGGTTTGAAGAGGCCCTGGCCGGTTCCATCGGGATCTACTGGTCCCCGGCTGGAGGAGGAGTTGACCTCCTCGATGTTATCTCCCAGGCCACTTACCGGATCACACGCAGATCCGGCCCCCCGATCGGTCTCGTTGTTGCCTACAGTGATGACGTTCTTAGCGGTCCCGGGTGATCCCACATTGTCGGGTCCGTTGGACGAACAGCCATCGTATGGTGAGTTGAAACCGCCACCGTTGCCCGCCGAGAAGAAAACTACCAGTGACTGCAGTCCAGGAACGTCGTCGTCCGCGTCCCAGACACCCTCGTCCCAGACGGCCGCATTCGTGTTGTAATCCGTGATGGGGTTACAGAAGAAAGGGGTGCAGTAGCCCCACGAATTGCTGGAGATATGGGCTCCTTCCTCCGACTCTCTTTCGAAGATCTGACGATCGGAGTATCCATTCTCGAAAGAGATATGGTGAAGGGCTGCCTCGGGGGTGATTCCACGCCACTCGCCCTGGGAGATGGTGCCGCTGCCCGGCGCAGCCTCCGGGACGGTGGGGTACTCTCCTCCGTCGCCCACGATGCTCCCTGCCGTGTGGGTTCCGTGACCGTCGCTGGCATCGCTGCTGTCTGCGCCCGGCTCGAGGGTGACGTCGGCCGTGTCGAAATCTGGGTGAGAGCTCTCCAGGCCGGTGTCGAAGTGGCCATACTTGACCTGGAATCCTGTGATCTCGTCGTTGCCGTCCAGTGAGGGATCCAGTCCTGCGGTAAACGTGTCATCGGCCACGTCTGTAAGCCCGATATGCAATCGAGCACGATCGTTAACAGGACTGCGATCGTAGGTGGCTTCGATGTAGCGAACCAGGGGAAGACGGGCTAGTTCAACTAGGCGAGCCGCGGGAAACTCGACCTGTGTCAGGACAAAGGAACGTCCCCTGTCGATCTTCAGGATGCGGGCTCCCAGAGCGGCGATCTGTCCAAGCACCGGACCCTCCTCGCCCGGGTAAAGGCTCACTTGAAGTTCGACCATCGATTGGCCCATGGCCTGCACCTCCCGGAGGAGTCCGGGGAAAAGTTTGTGCCCGGGCTGGTAGATGCCGACCCAACGTATGCCCGGTAGCTCTTGCACCGCAGCCACCGATTCGGGGGTCATCACGACTTCTAGGGCACTCATCGGGACGTAGCCCTTAACGGCAGCGCCAGCGCTTTCCAGGGCCTTGGTGTCGTCGCCGGTCACAGGCCGGTCAAACTGTACAAGGTATGTGCCCCGTGTTCCGGGGGCGTACTCGGCTATTCGCAGGGAGCTAGGTAGGACCGGACCCGCGGTGAGGGGGTCGAACCGACCGGTCTTCAAGCGGATTGTACGAGGATCCACCGGTTCTGGCTGAGGCTGAGCCTCAAGGTTTGGCAGAAGGAGCGTCAGTGTTAGCACGCTGATGTTTACAGTACGCATAGAGTTTACCCTTTTCGGGGCCGCCACGGATCACCGTAACGGTCCCGACCAGATTGCAAAAACCGAACTAGCCTCGTCCGTGGATCCTTCCGCCAGAGCTCAATCCAGCAAGTATACTAGTTGGACGCACCCGGGTGCGTCCCAGAACCCATACTAGACTAAGACTAGATACCCAACAGTGTCTTAGCATTCTTTGGGTAGATTTAGTCAGCTTCTGGAAAAAATGCGACAGATTTTCGGGTACTGTCAAGTTGAGCGGCGGTCGGCGACAAAGCGGCTATGGAACCAAGTTATCGAGGTCACCGTTTCCCAGCGGAAATCATCAGTCATGCCGTCTGGCTCTACCACCGATCCACACTCAGCTTTCGAGACGTCGAGGATCTGCTGTCCGAACGAGGGATCATCGTCTCCTACGAGGCAATTCGCTTCTGGTGTCAGAAGTTCGGGCCAGGATACGCGCGCTCGATCCGAAAGAAGCAAGGCCGACTGGGCGACAACTGGCACGTGGATGAGCTTTTCCTGAAGATCAGTGGATAAGTTGTTCCTGAAGATTAACGGACGGCAAGTCTACCTGTGGCGAGCCGTTGATCAGGACGATGATGTTCTCGACATCCTGGTGACCAAGTGTCGGGACAAGCGAGCCGCCGAACGTCTTGAAGGGACAAGGCAAACCTCCGTGGGAGTTTGTCACGGACAACCTCAAGAGCTACCCAGTGGCGCATCGGGAAGTCTTCCCTTCAGTTGAACATCGGTGCGCTCAATATGAGAACAACCGAGCTGAGGTCTCGCACCACCGAAACTTCTTAAGGCTTAAATATGGGCGGCGAAGAATACCAAGTCTATGACACACTTCTTAAGCGCGGTGCCACAGCCGTCGGGTGCTTCTTCAGGGAAGTGTTGTTATAATAACTGTGTCCAGCAGCCCCCCAATCTCTTGTGCCAGCTGGATCTTCTCCGGTTTTTCTGCGATCAAACATGTATGAAGCGGAGCCGAGGACGATCTCGTTGCTGTCCCAACCCCGATTGCTCTTTGAGAGGCCAGGCCGGCAAAGGCAACGTCATTCGACACTCTTTCTACATCACCTCCCAGGGCAGACGGCGGCGGTACCGCTGTAAAGAATGCGGTCGGACCTTCTCGTCGACTCACGGCACTCCGTATTATCGGCTGCATAAGCCCAGGTCTTTGTTCGATGAAGTCGTCCGTATGTGTGTCCATGGTGTGGGGATCTCAGCCGTGGCTCGCATCAAGCGGATGGCCTGGGGGACAGTCGCCCGCTGGCTTGAATCGGCGGCTATCTGCGCTGCCCGGTTCAACGATCGGATGCTGAAAGGTTTCGTGATCCGTGAGCTGCAGGCCGACGAGATCAGGACCTTTGTGGGGGCAAAGAAGCGGGTGCGTTGGGTGCTCACAACACTCGAAGTCTGGTCCAGGCTATGGATCTCCTTCCGGATCGGTACTTCCCAAACATCAAGAGAGTGCTGCTCGATACCCTGCGGCGAGGCCGTGTTGAACACCGCTTCCTGTTCACCACCGATGGTTTCGAGATGTACGAGTGGGCGGCGAAAAGGCTGCTCCCTGGAGTCTGTATCTATGGTCAAGTGATCAAGAAGCGCCGCGAGAATCGGGTGGTCCAGGCCGATCGTAGACTGCTACTCGGAACACCGGCAGAACTGGAGGAGGCACTCTTTCATTCGGAGGACTCGAGCACCCTGAATACCAGTTTTGTGGAGCGCCATAATCTAACCATCCGCCAGGGCTGTTCCTATCTGGGCCGCCGCACCCCTTGCCACGCCCGGCGCACGGACTTCTTGGAAGGCCAGCTGGCTCTGCTCATGGCCTATTACAATTTTCTCCGACCGCACCGGGCTTTGAAGTTTGGCACCACGATAAGGACTCCAGCCATGCAAGCTGGACTGGCTAAGAAGAGACTCTCCTTCCGGGATGTATTCACAAGCCGAGCAGCGTTCTTTTTATTTGTTTTGATGATGGTTGCCGCAGGGTTCTCTAGATTTGATTTCAAGCCTCTCCAGGTTAGATTCTGGCGGAGGGGGAATGGCTCAACAACACTTGCCTGAAGAAGCACCGGTTTCATAGGAAACGATGACGCCACGTTCCGCCAGCAGATCTTCGACATCTCGAAGACTGAGCGTGAACCAGTGGTAAATCCAGACGGCGCGGCTGATGATTTCACACGGAAAGTGATGGCCTCGATGTAGAGATTCCATCTTGATGATTGTCGCTGCCACTGGCCTAACTTGACAATACCTGGCCCAGAGAACGCCGCCTTCCGCAAGAACTGGCAAGCCCAGCTGAGACTTGTAGATGACCCCGAGGAAGCCGACGCTGACGACCCTTGCGGTCATCGAGGGTGGGGTCGAGCCCAGCAGGATGGCAACGTTGAGACGCGGACGCACCCTACAGGAGCCACTCTGTTTGAGCCTCGGGTCTGCCTGTGCTCCCGCCGATCTTCCCGAAAGCTTTCTTCCTGATCTCACTTTGATGGGTTTCTTGACTGGATTAGACTACCCAGAAAGGAAGTATTCCTATTGAGCTGAAATGAAGGGGTCAGATCCATGAAGAGGATTCGCCTGAGCATCGGTGTGCTGTTGACATTCGGCTGTTTCTGGGGCTGGCTTCCGGCCGAAGAGTTTCCCGCGGTCAAGAAGGATCGGGCTCGGGGCACGCTGGAGGGCCATGAGTTGCTCCACGTATATCCCCAGCTCCAGTTTCCCGACACAGCCCCTTCCCCCATCGTCATTGACTGGGAGCTCGGACCGGATATGCCGCTGCCGGTGAAGGGCGGTGTCGCTGGAGTCCTGATCGGTCATCTGGTCATCGCGCCGGGAATCGGGATCCGGGAACACGATGCCGTGGTCCAGGCACTAGACCTCCAGACACGGAAATGGGTGCGGCTGCCGGACATCCCCAAGGCTCCCGTCTATACCACCGGCGTCGTCGCGCGGAACTCGATCGTGGTCCTGGGAGGACGCGGAGGCAGCCGGGTAGCTCCAGAGGTAGGTCCATCCGTCCAGCGACTACGGCATCTGGACGGGAAGTGGGTGTGGGACGAGCTTCCCCCCCTTCCCCGAAAGCTCTGGTATGCGGGATCCACCTGCGTGGACGATCGCTGGATCGTGGTTTCGAACGGTGTGACCGGACCCTTTTCAGGGGCCAACCCCAGCGCCGAGAATCCGATCTCGGCCGAAGTGTGGAAGCTGGATCTGGACGAACTGGACAAAGGCTGGAGCACGGCGGGTCGACACCCCCATCGGCTCCTCAATCCAGCCCTGGCCGGAGTCGACGGCAAGCTCTACATCTTTGGAGGCACGCTCTACGATCCCGAGCTGCGAGCCGAGTTCAAGAAGCTCGCGGCCATGAAGGGCTACCGCTCCTGGCACAATGGATATATCCGGCAGAAGTACACCTACGAGCTGGATCTGGGGACGGGCCGGTGGCGGCGGCGGCGAGACATGCCCTACCCGCGCTCGGGAGGCGAGGCCCGGCTCTATCGAGGACGCTACCTGCTGGTCATCGGCGGAAGCGGCCACAGTCGGGAGCACGACTCGGTACGCCCCGGCAGATCGAAATGGCCACCCGCCTCAGAAGACGAATGGAGGGGTTTCCACGATCAAGTCCTGGTCTACGACTTATTGCAGGACGTCTGGTCGGTTCTGGATCGTCCCATGCCCTACGGAATGAATACGATACAGGCTACGCTGAGCGGGGAAACCCTCTACATCACAGGAGGAGAGCCGGCCCATGGATTCAACTTCAATACCGAGGACGTGGTGATGATGGGAAGGATCAGGATGGTGGATCAGTAATTAGGGTTCGCGCAGAAATAACTTCCCAGAATTAGCGCTCAGATTTGCGCCAGATTTGGTCGCGACCGATTGAGCGAGACCGCTGGCGTCGCAGGCCTACGTTGAGGATCGCGATTGAGGAGCGGCCGAAGCTGGGGCGAATATGAGAAGCCCGGGGATACCGGGGACATCGAACAGAACGCCACTGATCTGCTCCAGGGCCAGGACCTACTCGACGCTGACGGCCGTGCGGACCCCCAAGCCTACTCTGCTGATGAGGTTGGGACATCTCCGTCACGATTCCCTTTCCCCAGAACGCGGAGGAAACGCGTTATGTTACCCTGCCTGAAAGCCAAGTTTTCTGGTTCATTTGCTTCTTGAGAGGGAACCGATATGACATCTCTCTGCCTCCTCTGCCTCCTGCTGATGACTCTGATGGCGAACACTCCAATCTTCGCGGGTATCCCGACTCCGCTTGAGCCAACCTACCCGGAGGTAGCCTACGGACCGCACCGGCTGAACCGGCTCGACTTCTGGAAGGCCGAGGACAGGGGACCGCGTCCCCTGCTGGTCTACATTCACGGGGGCGGTTGGACCGGCGGAGACAAGAAGCAGGAGGAGTCGCGATTCCGGCCCTTTCTCGAAAAGGGAATTTCCTATGCGGCGATCAACTATCGCCTGACCGGCGAGTTTCCGCTGCCGGCCCCCGTTCATGACGCGGCGCGCGCCATCCAGTTCCTGCGATCCAAGGCTTCTGAGTGGAACATCGACAAGAACCGCATCGCGCTGACTGGCGGTAGTGCGGGAGCGTGCACGTCCATGTGGATCCTGCTGCACGACGATCTGGCGGACCCGAAGGCCGCCGATCTCGTCCTCCGCGAGTCGACTCGGGTGACCGCGGCTGCGGCTCGTGTCGGACAGACTTCGATCGACCCAAAGGTGATCGAACCCTGGTTGGGACCGAACGTCCTGAAGCATCGCATGATCAACATGGCGGTCGGCGAGAAGACCATCGAAGCAGCACTGGAGAACTACGAGAAACACCGCCCGCTATACGTCGAGTTCTCGCCCTACAACCATCTGAGCCCGGACGATCCCCCGCTGCTGATGGTGTACGGAAACAACATGAAGTTACCCTCGGAAGACGCCGGGCACGGAATCCACCACCCCATGTACGGAGTGAAGATGAAGGAAAAGGCGGATCGCCTGGGACATGAGTGCCATCTGCAAATCGAAGGCGTATCGGAGTCTGCTCAGTACGCGAGCGAGATGGAGTTCTTGATGGCGAAGCTCCTGGGGAACTGAACAGCGGCTCCCAGGTCCGGCGGTGCCAGTCCGATGCAAACGGAAGAGTTCGACCTGCTGATTCGTGCGGGGCGTTTAATCTGTCCAGCCTCGGGCCTGGACCAGGCGGGTGCGGTTTCGGTGCGTGCCGGACGCATCGCGGGGGTGGTAGAGAAGCCCAGAGGACCCAGCGTCCGGACCCGGGATTTTCCCCGCGGTCTGCTGCTGCCAGGCCTGGTTGACCTCCACGCCCACCCTGGCCGAGCGGGCATATCCAAGTTCGAGTCGATCCCGATACGGAGTTCCTGCCCCGCGGTGCAACCACGGTCCTCTCCCAGGGAGACGCAGGTGCGGACAACTGGGAAGACTATCTCGAAACCACCCTTCGGACCTCCAGAACCCGGGTCCGTCTGGCGATCAACCTGTCTGCCCGAGGTGAGTCCATGGCCGGCGGCTGCTTCGAGCGTCTCGAAGACGTCGACGTGGAAAAGTGTGTTGCAGCGATCCGGAGGGGTGGAGAGCTGATCTGGGGAATTGCCCTCAATGCCAGCCGCGTTGCCTGCGGCCAGACCGAGCCTCGCTGGGTGGTGGAGCGGGGGCTCGAAGCGGCGGAGGAGACCTCCCGGCCCATTCTCTACGGCTTGCGCGATCCCGCAGACTGGTCCCTGGAAGAGCAGCTCGCATTGCTGCGCCCGGGCGATGTGGTTACCTACTGCTACCGCCTCGGCCCGACGACGATCATCGAGCATGCTCGGGTCCATCCCGCCGTCCACGAGGCTCGCTCCCGGGGAGTGCTGTTCGACCTGGGACACGGCATGGCTTCCTTCGATTTCGAAGTGGCGGAGCTGGCGCTGGCAGACGGATTCCCCCCCCAACACCGTCTCCACCGACCAGTATGCCCGCCACAGCGGAAGCCGGCCCCAGCACGATCTCCCCCAGACGCTGTCCTAGGGGGAGGAGAGATCTGACCTCGAGCCGGCGCCTTTCTTCTTTCGCTGCTCCGAGAATCCCTGAGGCAGCGAAACCCACACCTTCGATTCCCGCTCGATCACCTCGGTATCGAAGGCTTCAGACAATCGGTTGACCCGGTCGACGATCTCGCGATAGGCCCTTCCACTGGCCCGATTGACCTGCATGTTGGAGATTAGCGTCGGAATCAACTGTACGCTTCTGATACCCATGACACCGGCCCGGACCAGCGCAAAAAAGGACTGGTCGTTGCGAAGCTCGGGAGTCACACGATAGTCGTCGATGAAGTCCCCATTGTCATAAAAAATGATACCTCCCCGGTAGACTTCGATGCCTTGTGGTATGTGCGCGCTGTGTCCATGAAAGACATCGACCCCTGCTTCGACGAGCCGGTGGGCAAAGCTCACAAAGGACTGGGGGGGCTCCCTCCTCATATTGGGTCCCCAATGAATGCTCAGAATCAAGAGGTCGACCCTGCTAGCCACCTCTTTCACCTGAGATTCCAGGTGCTGTGGCTCAAATACCGATACGAAGTAGGTCCCCGGCCGGGAGGACCCGGCCTCCCAGAGCGGCTCGTTGTCGGTACAGCCGAGGATCCCAAGCCTGATCCCACTCATTTCCAGGATCAACGGCTCTCGAGCTTCTTTGATCGAGAAGCCGGCGCCGACATGGGCTATGTCGGCCTGGTCTAATGAGAGGATTGTCTCCCGCATCCCTTCAAGGCCAAAATCGAGGATGTGATTGTTGGCCAGATTGCATACCTTGATCCGCGCCTCCAGCAGTGACTTCACCCGGTCAGGAGTGGCCTTGAAATTGAAGGTCTTGGGAGTCTTTTTGGTGCCGTGGGTGAGAGTGGTTTCCAGGTTGACCAGATTCAGGTGGGTGCTCCTCAGGATCGGCAGCATGTCTCCCCAAGGATAGAGATAGCCTTTCTCTCCGATGACATCGTCGACCAGGCGGCCCAGCATGGTATCGCCGGCCAGACCGAGCACAACTTCTTCGGGCGCCTGACTGCGGACGTTCAGAATCGTCGCCAGAATAGTCGAGAAAACCGCAAACACCGTTAGCACCTCGAGAAAACGGCTGTGAGAGCCACTCATGGTGTCGACCCGGAGACCGAATCCAAGGGCTGGCGCTCCTCCGACTTGAGGCCAAGCAGTTTCAGCAGCATCTCGTCTCGCTGCGCGAGGATCTGCTGAGCCCTACCGTCAGGGTAATCGTAGAAACCCGATCCACTCTTGGCCCCTAGACTACCAGCTTCGACCAGATCCCTGAGTACCCTCTGGGGCCCCTTGGCATCACACAGTTCCTGATTGAGGTAACCGGCTACGGTGTCGAAGACGTCGAGCCCCCCCAGGTCGGCCGTCTCAAGGGGTCCCAGCAGCGCCCAGCGCAGCCCTAGTCCGTGTTTCATCGCAGCATCGACGTCGGCAGCTGAGGCTACCCCTTCTTCAACCAGGTGCAAAGCCTCGCGGATAACTGCCATCTGGAGCCGAGCGGCAACAAAGCCGGGAATCTCCTTGTGCACCAGCACGGGATACTTGCCGATGTGTCGCATCAGTTCCGTTAGCACGCGACAGGTTGAATCTGCGGTTTCTGCCCCCCGGATGATCTCCACGGCCGGGATGATGTGAGGCGGGTTGAAAAAGTGCACTCCTGCGAATCGCTCACGATGCGAGACGCGATCCGCGATTCCAGAGATGCTCAAACCCGTGGTGTCTGTGGTGAACAGGGCTTTCTTGCTGCATATTCGGTCCAGTCGACCGAATAGCTCCTGCTTGGTTTCGAGATCCTCGATGATCGACTCGGAAACCAGGTCAACCGGAGCCAGATCGCTCAGTTCCGCGACGGGACGAATACGATCGACCGAGGCCTGGGCCTCGGCCTGGGTCAGCGTCCCATTTCGGACCAGGGTGACTTGACTGGCTCGAATATGCTGCAGGCTGCTCTGGATCCGCGATCGAGAGCGGTTGTACCAGATAACCCGATAGCCAGACTGGGCAAAGAGGTGGACAATCCCGGTTCCCATCGTCCCCGCACCCACCACGCCGATCCGCTTGATTGCTGACATCTCCATTTCGATCCTCCTCGGGACAGGGTCCTGGGCCCGTTACTGGGGTCAGTCTACCGAAAAACACCCCCTCAAAGCGGTTGACCACCACCCCGACAGGAGATAGTCTCGACCCAGAATGGCATCTGAATCAAATCAAATTCTAAGGGTAGGTATGGTGGGAGTTCTCCTGGCGTTCCTACCCCTACTTAGCCAAGCCGAAATGGTCCAGGAGGACCAGGGAGTCACCGGATTCGGTTTGGCCCTGCGCAAACTGGGGACGGTTGGGTCCGTTCTCTACGTAACCGCCCACCCCGATGATGAGAACAACGCCTTACTCGTCAAACTCAGCCGCGGCCAGGGAGTTCGAACGGGTCTGCTGACCCTGACTCGCGGCGACGGAGGACAGAACGAGATTGGCCCAGAGCTCTTCGAGGCTCTGGGTGTGCTCCGCACCCAGGAGCTCATGACCGTCCACCGCTACGACGGAGCCGAACAGTTCTTCACTCGCGCCTTCGAGTTTGGCTATTCCTTCAGCGTCGAAGAGACCCTGGGAAAATGGGGAGAGGAGGAAATCCTACACGACATGGTGCGCGTTATTCGGAGCTTCCGTCCCCAGGTTGTGATCTCTCTGAGTCCGGAGGGCACCGGCGGCGGTCAGCATCATCAGACATCAGCCCTTCTGACGGCCAAGGCCTTTCGTCTAGCGGGGGATCCAAGGAATTTCCCTGATCAGCTTGGGGAAGAGCTCCGGCCCTGGCAGCCACTTCGTCTTTTTCAGGCATCTCTCCCGGGACAGAAGAAGTCCAAGGAGCCAGCTGAAGTGCTCACCCTGGAAGTCGACTTGGGAACGTACGATCCACTCCTGGGAGAGTCCTATGCCGAATTTGGTGCTCGAGCAAGAGGAAACCACCGCTGCCAGGGAATGAATGTCCTACCGGATCCTGCTCCTCGTAAGGCCACACTTCGACTGGCCGACCAGGTCTTGCGCGCGAAACCAGGGGGAGCGAGCCTGTTCGAAGGCCTGGACCTGTCCCTTGACTCAGTCTCCGCCCATGATTACAAACTGAAGGACGGGCTCGACCGATTGGAAAAGCTGGTTTCGAAATCTCAGGAGGCCTACAGACATTCCAACTATAGCGCGGCTACCGAGGCACTCCGCCACGGCTTGGACCTGGTCCGCAAACTCAAGGGCTCGACCGAAAACGCTGAGGCCCAGTTTCTGCTCGAGAGAAAGCAATCGGACTTTGCCCTGGCATTGGAGAAGGGTCATTTCCTCTACTTCGATGCGATACTCGTAGACAAGCGCGATGGCAACCTGGTCCCGGGTGAAGAATTCGAGGTCGCGAGCCGCTTCCGAACTCCGGAAGGATCATCTCTGAGTCTAGATTGGATCTACCTGCTTCAGAATTCGGAGGTACTCGGAGGCTCCACGAGAATCGAGGATAGCCAAGAAAGCAGCAGATCCATTCGGTTAAAGATGACGGTCCCCCGAGACAGTGAGCCGACCCAACCCTACTGGTATCGCAACGACCCGTCTATCGACCGATTCTCTACCCGGGAAGGCTTTCAGGGAACGGAAGCCGTCTCGCCACCCTTCCTGAAGGCGCGCCTGGAGTTTCGAAGCGGCGGCGTGCCGCTGGCAATTGAACGACCCGTCCGGTATCGCTGGTTCGACACACAGCTGGGACGCGCACGGGAATCGGAGATCCAGATCGTACCGGAGCTCTCGGTTGTTCTGCAGCCGACGGTTCGAGTTGTGGCTCTGGGAAACACCCGTGAGAAGGAGTTCCGTGTAACCGTCCGCAACAACCGACCGGGTAAGATCGAGGCCCGTGTCTTTCTTGACACCCCCCCTGACTGGGAATTCCCCGACCCCCCGATACACCGGCTGCACTTCAACCACGAGAATGAGAGTATTTCAGTCGTTTTCGTGGTCAAAGTACCTAAAGGACTGGACCCGGGGGAGTACTCGTTCCACGCTCGAGCCAAGAGCGGCCGCAAGACCTACAATCTGGGGTATCAGATCATCGACTACCACCACATTCAGACTCGCCACCTGTACCGGGCGGCGAAGGCCGTGGTCAAGGCTTTTCCCCTGAACCTACCCAGACTCAAGGTTGGTTACATCACCGGTGTCGGAGACGAAGTGGGAAAAGCGACGGAGGAACTGGGACTGGACGTCACCTATCTGGACCGCGAATTCCTGACTGGGGGCAATCTGGACCAGTTCGATGTCATCGTGACCGGCGTTCGCGCCTATCTAAACCGCGACGACTTGAAAGCCTTCAAGCATCGCCTGCTCCAATATGTAAACGATGGGGGACATCTGGTCGTCCAATACAACAAATATGAATTCAACAAGGCCCAGTACGGACCCTATCCGTCCCAGATTCACCGACCCCACGATCGTGTCACCGATGAGGACTCACCGGTTCGAATACTCGTACCCGATCACCCCGTCTTTCTCTCTCCCAACGAACTGACGGACGAAGACTGGCTGGGATGGGTGCAGGAACGGGGCCTGTATTTCTGGGGAGAATGGGACTCCCAATACCAACCCCTGCTGGAGCTGAAGGATCCGTGGCCCTATAACAAAGAAGCCAAGAGGGGTTCACTGCTAATTGCCCGTTACGGCGAGGGAACCTACGTGTACACCGGACTGAGTCTCTTTCGTCAGCTCCCGGCCGGCGTCCCGGGTGCCTTTCGGTTCTGGGTAAACCTTCTGTCATTGAAAGAGGCGACTCCGGACCCATTCTGACATCCCCACGCGCCTGCCGTCCACGAAGTTGTGACCTGGTTGATTCCAAGACCTCTTTGCAGGGAGAATGGGCGGCCATGGATCCTGACGGCGAATCGGAGATACCTTCGTCGGAACAGGCGGATTCGGATGTAGAATTGGGGTCCAGCCGCCTCTTCTCGCGCACCTTCCACTCCTTTAGATACCGTGATTTTCGCTTGATGTGGTGTGGAGCCTTCACCTCTACTGTCGGCACCTGGATGCAGACGATCTCTCAGGCCTGGCTGGTATTCTCTCTGACCGGATCGCCCTTCTACCTGGGCCTGATCGCCTTTCTAGGCGAGGCACCGATCATGCTCTTCTCCATCCTGGGGGGCGCCGCGGCAGATCGCATCGATCGCCGCAAACTGCTCCTCGGGTCCCAATATGTCCAGATGAGCTCGGCCTTCATCTTGACCGCCCTGGTCTACTGGGAATTGATCCAGATCTGGCATTTCATGGTCCTGGTCTCTTTGGTTGGGACCGCTCAGGCCTTTGGCGCTCCAGCCTATCAGGCTTTGATTCCAGGGCTGGTGAAAAGAAAGGATATGCCGAACGCCATTGCTTTGAACTCGATCCAGTTCAATCTGGCGAGGGTGTTGGGCCCGGTTCTGGCGGGTGTCGTAATGCACACGTTGGGAGCAGCGGCGTGCTTCGCCCTGAACGGGGTCTCCTTCCTAGCTGTAATCCTGAGCCTCCTCCTGATCCGATCGAGTTTCTCTCCCGCACCTTCCGACGACTCTGTATGGCGTCAGATCAAGCAAGGATTCGGATTCGTCAAGGGCCAAGGAGCCCTCTGGCAGCTGAGTATCCTGGGATTTGCCAGCACCTTTTTCGGCCTTCCCTTGCTGACTCTGCTGCCGGTTTTTGCCCGGGACGTCTTCGATCTAGGATCGGGCGGTTATGCCAACATGATGGCATTCTCTGGAGTGGGTGCGGTCGTAGGGGCGCTCTTGTACGCCAACCTGGCCTGGATGAAGAACCGGGGCCGGTTCGTCCTGCGGGTCCAGCTGCTCCTGTCGGCCCTTCTGGCGCTGTTTGCATGTTCCCAGAATCTCTACCTTGCCTGTGCCCTCCTCTTCTTCATTGGCATCTGCATGATGTCGCTCTTCGCATCCATCACCTCCCTGGTCCAACTGGCCACCACCGACCAGATGCGAGGAAGAGTGATGAGCATCTTCACGGTCAGCTTTCGCGGGGGAATCCCGCTGGGCAACCTGCTGGCTGGCGCGGTGGCGTCGAGGATCTCACCCTCGTTTGCTATCCTCGTCGGAAGCGCTTTGCTGGCCGCAACAGCGTCCAGCTTGCTCGCCTTCAAGGTAAAGGTCAGCAGGCTTTAACCCAGACCCCGGAGGACCAATCGTTCTATGTTATGATGCCTTCCGATATCATTGGTTTTCCCCGTGTTGTTTAGTGTGAACCCCTACCACTCTTTGCCCTCATTCGCTCCGGAGCCAAAATGAGAAAACCGCCGACGAATAACACGAACCTGAAACATCCTCTGCTGGTGTTGTTTCCCGCCATCATACTGGTCTCGATGCCCTGGCTCGGGTGTGCACCCGAACCGGTCGGACAGGAACCGACACAGCAGGAGGACTCGAACCTTCCCCAGATCATGGCTGTTGTCAGCGGATCTGAGATCCTTCAGGACGAGGTCTTGAAAGAGGCTGATCCGAAACTCGAGAAACTACAGATGGAACGGCTTCAGTTCGAAGCCAAGTCCAAGAAGGGACGTTTCGAGGCCCTGCGATCGAGCCTCGAGGGCTTGGTCCAGCAAGAGCTGATGAGGAGGGAGGCGAAGGAACGCTCTATCGAGGTAGCGGAACTCCTGGAGACAGAGGTTCAGAACAAGGTAGCAGAGCCCGGCGAAGAGGCAATCTCTTCTCTGTACGAGACCAACAAAAAACGCCTGGGGAAGCCGCTGAAAGAGGTCGAGCCACAGATCCGAAAATACCTCAAACAGCAGAGTTACAATCAGAATCACCAACTTTTCGTTGAAAGACTCAAAGAAAAGTACAGTGTCGAGTATTTTCTTCTTCCTCCTCGGGCCGATATAGTAGTCGAAGGCAGTCCCTCCGAGGGACCGAAAGACGCTCCTGTGACCCTCGTCGAATTCTCAGACTTCCAGTGCCCTTACTGTGCTCGCATGCAACCCACGCTCAAGCAGATAAAGGACACGTATGGAGAGAAAGTGCGACTCGTGTTCCGGCAGTTTCCGCTCAACAGCATCCATCCCCAGGCTCAGAAGGCAGTCGAGGCTTCCCTTTGTGCTAACGATCAGGGCCGATTCTGGGAAATGCACGACAAGCTCTTCGAGACCGATACCGGCCTCAAGATTGACGATATCAGAGAAAGGGCCACGAGCCTGGAGTTAAACCTGGAGGACTTCAACCAATGCTTGGACTCCGGCAAATATTCGGCAGCGGTGCAACAGGACGTGCTGGACGGTGTGAAGGCCGGTGTAACGGGTACCCCTGCCCTTTTCATCAACGGCCTTTCGTTCTCGGGAGCACGCTCCTTCGAGGAGATCTCCGAGGTCATCGACGCCGAGCTCCAGAAGAACAGCAGCTCACCTGAAGGATGAGCTTGCGACCCTCAGCTTGGATCTTGTTCCCCTTGCTCCTGGCTGCTCTCACCTCCGGCGTCCTGCTACACGCTCACCAGGGGTCACTGGCCTTCTGGACCATTGAGGCGGGCCCCGAAGAAATCGACAGCAAGATCGTCATCTCTCTGCTCGACTTGAACTTCCTCGAAGAGCTGGACCGTGATCAAGACGGGCTCCTCGATTATGACGAGGTTTTAGCGAAGCAAGTCCTGGTAGAAGAAAAAGTCCTTCAGCATTTCCTGATCCGAAATGACGGGCAAAAAGGGACGACGGAGGTGCGTGATCTCCGTGTCCTCAAGTCCGGCAACCTGGAGCTGTCCGTTCGCCACCGGTTCGGGAGCAGGCTGGGTACTCTCGAAATTGAGTCCACCCTCTTTGAGCTAACTGATGACCAACATCAGACCCTGTGTCGCGTAGGGTCCGAGGGTGAATTCACAGAGTATATGCTCAGCGTCCGTAACCCGGTCGAGCGCATAGAGATTCTCCAAGGATGGCCTGGCCTGATTCAGCGGATGAGCCGGTTCCTGAAACTGGGAGTCGAGCACATCTTCTCGGGCTACGATCACCTTGCCTTCCTCCTCGGACTGATCGTACTCGGAGGACCGCTCTCAGCGTTGGTCGGCGTCGTCTCTTCCTTCACCGTGGCGCACAGCCTGACACTGATCCTGGCCACTCTGGACATCGTGGTGCTTCCGACCCGGTTTGTAGAAACGGCAATTGCCCTAAGCATCTGCTACATCGCGCTGGAAAACATGTTCGTGCGAGAGATCAAGTACCGTTGGGTCATCACCTTTTTCTTCGGCCTCATTCACGGCTTCGGCTTCTCCAACATCTTGCGAGAGATGGAACTGCCCCGCAGAGGTCTGTTCACCTCACTGTTATCGTTCAATCTGGGAGTAGAAATCGGACAGGTCCTGGTCATCCTGGTGCTCTTCCCTTTGATCCTTTACGTCAGCCGAAAACCCTGGCATCCACTTGCCATTACCCTCGCCTCCAGCATCATCCTGGCCCTGGGGGGGTTTTGGTTTGTGGAGCGGATCGGTTAGACAAGGCGAAGGAGGTCGCACGTCGCACGTCTGAACGTCGCGCGTCCCAAATCCCCCAGACTTCAGGTGGACTCGTCAGACTGGCAGCAATCACCGGGCGCAGCAACCCGAACCCCAGCGCGGGACGTGCGACGTTCAGACGTTCAGACGTGCGACCTCTTAGTTAGTCCGACGTGCAACCTGCAATCCCTCCCTGCTATAGTGAACAACCATGAAACCTAGCAAGAATCCTGTCGATCGGAGAAATTTTCTGAAGGGTGCTGGGGTGGCGATCACTGGAGTCGGTGCTTACTCGGCGCGCGCCTATGGCCGCATCAACGGTGCCAACGATCGCCTCAGTGTCGGCCTCATTGGCTGCGGCAACATTGGATCCTCCCATCTAAAAGCGCTCCTGAGCATGGCGGATGAAGCCAACATCGACGTCGTGGGAGTCTGCGACGTCTACCAGACTCGCGCCCAGCACTTCCAGGACCGGATCTCAAAAGTAGGCGGCAACCCCACCCGGAAGCGAGACTACCGGGAACTCCTCGCAATGAAGGATATCGATTATGTGGCGATCGCCGTACCCGAGCATCAGCACGCTCAGATGACCCTGGATGCACTGGACGCAGGTAAACACCTGTACTGTGAGAAACCGATGACGCACACCATTGCCGAGGCCCAGGCTGTCGTCAGCAAGGTAAAGCAGACCGGGCTCAAGATGCAGGTAGGGGTACAGGGCATGAGCGACGATAGCTACTCGAGCGCCAATAGGGCCATCCGGGCTGGCAAGTTGGGACCTGTAATCGAGGCCCAGATGGATTATGTCCGCAACTACCCGGTCGATCTGGGCCCTTGGAAGAGAGGGGTCCGTTCGGACCTGCCCCGACCTTCCGACTTGGACTGGGACGCTTGGTTGGGATCGGCTCCCAAGCGGCCCTGGAGCGCCTCCCGCTATTACGAATGGCGAAACTACAGAGACTATTCGGGAGGTATCTCCTCCGATCTGTTCATTCACCGGCTCACACGAATCCTGAAGGCCTGCGATCTGACCTATCCCCGGCAGATGGTGGGGATGGGAGGCATCTATCTCTGGGATGATGGCCGTGAACTGCCCGACAACTTCGAGTTATTGGGTGAGTACCCGGCGGTAGAGGGTGTCACACCTGGCATGACGGTGCACATGCTCGGCACCATGGCCAATGAGCACGGCTTGGATCATTGCATCCGCGGTCACAAGGCGACGCTTATCTTCACCGAAGAAGGATGGAAGATCGTCGATGAGGGGTCCAAAGAGGTCTTGGAAACCCATGTCAAGACGGGCAGCGAGAGTATTGGACTGCACCATAGAAATCTGCAGAGCGCAATCCGATACGGCAGCGCTTTGGCCTGTCCGGTCGAGCTGGGCCTCTATGGGGTCATTGCCATCGTCATGGCCAATGAATCCTGGTTCCAGAAGAAGATGATTTCCTGGGACTTCGAAGCTTCCAAGATGGTCTAGGAGCCTGTCCGAGTAATGGTCCGGGTTGCGAGAATGGGGCTTGCGAGGCGAGATCAAGGCAGGAGGAGGAAGACGATGCTTGGCCATCTTCGACGACGACGAACGCAGAGATCGGCCGCAACCCCCATTCTCCCTTCGGGTTACAGGCGGCGTCAGCCCATCTGCTTTGTTCTGGCTCCTCGAAGATGGCCGAGCATCGCCTTCGTCGCCCTGCCTCGCATCTGGACTAACGGCGCCTGTAACGCAACCCGGACCATTACTCGGACAGGCTCCTAGCCAGCGCAGGCTCCTAGGCCTGTCCAAGCAGGCGGTAGAAAAGCCTCTCGTAGTCCTTTGTGACGTTGTCCCAATCGTACTGCTCACGCACCCAGCTCTGAGCCTTGAGTGAATAGTGCCGATACGCTTCCGGCTCGGCGCAAATCTCGCTCATCAACCGACTCAGGGCCGTGACATCGTTGAAGGGATAGAGGATACCCGCCTCCCCTACTGCCTCCCGGTTTTCAGGGATATCGTTGACGAGCAGCACACATCCGGCTCCCATAGCCTCCAACAGTCCCGGATGGGTTCCTCCCACTTCGCCTCCATACACATAACAAAGACTATGGGATAACAGCTCCCGATAGCCATCTCCATAGATTGCTCCGGGTAAAAGGATGTTCCGACCCTCGGACAATCGCTCCAGTTGACGAATGTACTTCTGGTTGTAGGGAGCGTCTCCCACCACGACCAGAGGAAACTCCGCTCCAGACTGCGAGTGCGCTTCCATTACGAGATGGGCGTTGTTTTCGGGCTCCAGTCGGCTCACGAACAGAAGATACTCGCGCGGTTTGAGATGGAGTCGATCGATTGCCTCGTGGCTGCCGGACCTCTCGACCGGCGCTCCATAGGGGATGTACTCGGAGCGAAATCCGTATTCCTGAGAATAGTAATCCTCGGTGGTCCTGGAATCAGTGACGACGCAATCCGGTACCCAGGTTGCCAACCTCTCGCCCAGGTGATGAAAGGCCTTGCCGACGCGTCCCCACTTCTTGCGCAGCCTCTCGATACCATCCACGTTGAGGACCACCTTTTGCCCGGCCAACCTGGGGATCCCGCAGAGGAAAGAGTTTGCCGCATTGCAGACAAGAAGCACGTCGTATCCCTTGAACAGTGACAACAAAACAATGAAGGCGGTGTGGGTAACGGTTTCCAGATACTTGTACTTAAGGCATGGAGTTACCCGGATGTCGACCCCTTTGTAGAGCTGGAGATTCCGATCAACGAAATGCTTTCGGCCGTATACCGTGACCTGGTGTCCACGTCCGACCAGGCGGGTAGACAGTTCCTCGGCGAAAGTCTCGAAGCCGCCATAGCTAGCGGGGATACCGCGATTGCCGAGAATCGCAATCTTAAGAGGATGAGCTGGCTCGAGCTTGGACTGCATAGGGAGCCGTTATCAAGAAAAGCAACAATATGACGATCTCAGCATCACCGAAATTGTATTCGAACAGACCGGCAACCTGAAACGCGACCACGGCGACCGCACCGTTCAACGCCAGGTAGCGACTGAACTCATCTGAGGACTGCCGATACAAGCCTATCAGGTCGCGTACCACCCATAGCCACAGCGCCAACCAAGCGGCTAGGGCGAACAGTCCCAGCTCCGCTCCGATCTGAAAAAGGTTGTTGTGCAAATGCTGATATGCCCAGTCGGGAAATTCCTCGTGGGAACGATAGTCAAGGGATGAGCGGGACAGAAGTCCAGGCCCCACTCCGAACCAGGGATTGGCACCAATCATCCGCGCTCCGGTCTGAAGCAGCTCGCCCCGAATCCGAGTGGTGGTGTCGGTGGCGTCAAGGCCGGATTCCAGCCGATCTCGAAAGGGCTGAGGCAAGGTGAGAACCACTACCACCAACCCCGCCAGGCCAATCAATACCCACTTCCACCGAATGAATG
This sequence comes from Acidobacteriota bacterium, assembly GCA_965218775.1. Lineage (GTDB taxonomy): Bacteria > Acidobacteriota > UBA6911 > RPQK01 > JAJDTT01 > CAUZIZ01. The sequence goes on from CBDCLS010000005.1 coordinate 1,083,505, forward strand.
TCAGCAAGACGAGACCTCCCGCAACAACACCCGCCCAGGCACTCCTCGTCATCGTCAAGACAAGCGTCCACAACATAAGGACGAGCCCCCCACCCCATAGGAAAGAGCGCGCCTTACTCCCTTCGAGGGCAATCGTCTGTTTTGCGCTGGGGGCCTTGGCTTTTCCAGGTTGGGCAGTATCGGCTTGGGGTCGTCCCTTCCAGAACAGGTAGCCGGCAAGAGAGAGGGTGGCGAACATAAGTTGACCCGCAAACGTCATCCAATGGCCCATGAACCCTGTGATGCGGTTGAGAAGATCGACGTCCATGAGCCAGAAGTACTGAAGTACGGCATAGCCGGCACTGACGATAACGAACGTGTGGATCCAGCGCAGGGTTCCCTCTACCTGCGATCGTCCCAACCAGGTAAAAACCAGGGGGACATAGGCAAATCGAAGTAGGCGTTTGAGACTTCGGAAGCTGTGGAGCGGGTCGTCCGAGAACAGCGCGGACAGGACGAAAGCAAGAAAGAAGAATCCCAGGATCTTGGCGTAGGGAGGGAATCTCAGGTTGATCTTGCCACTGCGTAACCCGTCCAGGATTGACAGCACCAGCGCCACCGAGAGAAGAATGTAGGAGGCAGCAATTGAAGCTGTGGAAGCGATGATGGCCCCCGCAATGGCTAGCGGGATCAGCCTCTTCAAGGACAACTCTTCGGCACTCTCCGAGGACATTCGGGCTTAGTGCTCCATTTAAATGCGATGACGTTTGTGAAATGGAGCACTTAGCAACGAAATTCTTCCTACCCGGCGGATTCCGCTGTGGTCTTTTCTTGGAACCATTCGACAGTGCGTTGAAGGCCTTCGGGGAAGGAGGTGGAGGGCTTGAATCGGATCGTTTCCTCTGCCAGCGCGATTCCTGCTTCCGAATGGCGAACGTCACCCAACCGCGTCGGCTCGTAGATCGCCTCGAGACTACTCCCAAGGACCTGGTTGAGACTCTTGACCAGTTGATTGAGAGAGTAGCGGTTTCCACAGGCTATGTTCACACTGATCCCCTTGGCGTCTGACTGAGCCGCCATAAGGTTAGCCCTGACAACGTCCCGGACGAAAGTAAAGTCCCGACTCTGCTCTCCGTCTCCGTAAATGATCGGACGCTGCCCGTCCAACATTCGCGTCACCATTCTCGGGATGACCGCGGAATACTCCGAGTTCGGATCCTGGCGAGGTCCGAACACGTTGAAGTAACGAAGAGCGATCGTGGGCAGTCCATAGATCTGAGTGAAGACCTTGCAGTACATTTCGCCCACATATTTCGTCAGGGCATAGGGAGACATCGGATTCGGAGTCATCTCCTCGACCTTGGGCAAGGTGTCGGAGTCGCCGTAGACCGACGAACTGCTCGCAAAAACCAGCTTTGCCACGCCCGCATCCCGAGCGGCCACCAGAACCCTCAAGGTTCCCTCGACATTCACGCTGTTGGCCGACACGGGGTTTTCGACCGACCTCTGAACCGAAGGTTGGGCAGCATGATGAAAGATCGTTTCGGCGCCCTCGAAAGCCTTCCCAAGAGCGTCGCCGTTCCGAATGTCCTGGTCGAGAACCCGAAACTGCTGCCCGAACTTCTGGACCAGGCCCTGGATATTCTTGCTCTTACCGGTCGAAAAGTTGTCGAGCGCGACAACTGACCGTCCCTCCTCCAGGAGAGCGCGGCAGATGTGCGAACCGATGAAGCCGGCCCCTCCAGTTACAATGTCGAATGCTTCCGTCACCATGCAATCGTTCCCTTCCGGTGATGAAAAATGGAACTCCATGGATTCGAGCAGGACCCGCTCGAAGCGGCGATTCTAGCAGATGTGGACACTCTCGAACAGGCTTTGCTAACATCCAGACCAGGTGACATGAGCGCTTTTGGCTACGAAGATCAGACCTTGTTTTGCGAGAACACGCCCCTGGCAGAAATCGCCGAGAGCGTGGGGACGCCCTGCTACGTTTATAGTAAGAGCCGGATCCTCCAAAACTATCGATACCTGACAGAGGTGTTCTCGGCCATCGATCCCCTGATCTGTTACTCCGTCAAGGCCAATGCGAACCTGAGCATCCTCCGCCTCCTTCAGCAAGAAGGCAGCGGCTTCGATGTGGTCTCTGCGGGGGAGCTGTTTCGCCTAAAGGCAGTTGGCGCCGACTCCCAAAAAGTTGTGTTCAGCGGGGTAGGCAAGACTCCTCAAGAAATGGAGACGGCGGTCGAGGAAAAGATCCTCAGTCTGAACCTGGAGTCTGTGCAGGAACTGGAGCAACTGATCGACCTGACCAGACAAAGAGCACTGGAAGTAAAAGTGGCACTACGCATCAATCCGGACATCGATGCCGAGACGCATCCCTATATTGCTACCGGACTGAGGGACCATAAATTCGGGATAGACATCGGCCAGATCGAGCAAACCGTCAATGTGCTTCGGGAAGCGCCAAACATCCAACTGACCGGCTTGGGCTTTCACATGGGTTCCCAGATTCTGGACGTCCAGCCCTTCATTGATGGTTTCGTCAAGCTGAAGAGCTGGGCCGAAAAACTCCGTGGGCAGGGTCTTGGGATCCAACATCTGGACCTCGGCGGCGGGTTCGGGATCCCCTACCAGGGCGAGACCAGACCCGACCTCAAGAAGTATGCGACGTTCCTGAGCGAGGCCAGTGACGGATATCGGATCCTGATGGAACCCGGACGTTCCATCGTTGGCGATGCCGGCACCCTGCTTACCCAGGTTCTCTATCAGAAATCCAGTCATGGGAAGCCCTTCGTAGTGGTCGATGCGGGGATGAACGACCTGCTTCGGCCAACTCTATATCAGGCCTACCACGAGATCTTGCCGATTCGGGAGCAGAAGAAATGGATCACGGCCGATGTTGTAGGCCCAATTTGTGAGACCGGCGACTTCTTTGCCCGCGACCGTCACGTTCCCGACTCCAGATCCGGCGAGTGTCTGGCCGTCATGAATGCTGGAGCCTATGGCTTTACCCTTTCATCAAACTATAATTCCCGGGTCCGATCTGCGGAGGTATTGGTTAGCGGCGATCAGTGGGAAGTGATCCGCAGACGAGAGACCTTCATGGACCTGATTCGAGGTGAGGAGTAGGCTGATTCGTTGAAATCTCAGACCTGCAGCTCTAATCCGCCTCAACTTCACTCGGACACTCCATGTCCTCCAGGCGTGACCTCGATCGCCCGAAAGCCAGATGCTTCCGCCGTCCCGCATCGAGACAATGGACGGCCCTGTACAAGCCGGTTCGTCCCTGTGTATAATGCCACTGTTCAGATCAGCCTAAGAGGTTAGTTGAGACAAGGAAACCGCATGAGGTATTGGGTACTACTTCTCACCTTTTTCTTGGTCCTGGGAATACCGCTTGCTCTGGGAGAAGAGACCAAAAAAAGCGGCATCCTCATGGATAAGGCTTGTGGTCAGGTAGTAGCCGCCAACGCTGAGAAGGTCAGGAAGCACGGGCGCGTATGCGCCCTCATGGAGAGTTGTAAGCAGAGTGGCTTTGGACTGATTCTGGACGGTAGATTTTTGAGCTTCGACAAGGCGGGAAACAAAATGGCGCTGGCCATTTTTCAAAACACAGAGAGCCAGAGCAACATCCAGGTTGATGTAACGGGTGATTTTTCGAGGGACAAGGTTAGAGTGAAGAGTATCGTTGAGTCGAATCAGTAGAGCGATTCTGACCTTCGGGCTCTGAGCTCCCACTCCACACTTTTCTGAGTAGTCTCCACTCCCAATTGGCAACCAAACCAGCGTGATCGAGCGATAAGCTATATCGGTCGACCGCCAAAACAAGGAAGGGATTTTTCTATGAAACGGAAACTAAAGATTCTCACACCTCAAGAGTTGGAGATCATGAAGATCGTCTGGCAACTCAACACTGCCACGGTCAGGGATGTGTACGAGGCGCTGCGCGAGAAGCGTCGTATTGCTTACACCACCGTCATGACCATGATGAAGATCTTGGAGGGTAAGCAGTTCCTGAAAAAGTGGCAAGAAGGCAGGGCCTACGTCTACAAGCCCACGAGTGCGAAAAAGAAGGTGATCTCCGATATGCTGACGGAATTCGTCAATCGGGTCTTCGGCGGATCGCCCGAGGCTCTTGTCCTGAGTCTGTTCGAAGATACCTCCCTCTCTTCCGCAGATCAGGCAAAGATCAAGAAATTGATCGCCGCACGGAATCGCAAACGCTCCTAACCCGGATTTCTCAAGGACGAGAAAAAGCAGTCAGCTCAATGTGGTATAAAGTCTTTGTTAACAGATACTTAATAACCACAAGGAGCTGACTACTATGACCCCAGAGTGTATCGCTGCCAAGCTAGAGTTTCAAGGGCTGGATGGGCGCCGAGTCGAGGCAGAATTCAACGGGGGACAGATCACCTCAGACGCCGGAGGGCTGGTGTTACGGGAGGTGGAGAGCCGCTATGGGTTCATTAGCGGCTTGGCCGCCTGCTTCGGGGACCGGCGGGATCCTCGCTTCACCGAGTTCAGTGTGGAGGAACTGGTGGGACAGCGGATTTATGGACTGGCCCTGGGCTATGAGGATGTCAACGATCATGAGGAGCTCCGGGCGGATCCGCTGATGGCGGTGCTGGTAGGCAAGGAAGATCCCTTGGGGAGGGATCGGCGAGCGGAAGCGGATCGGGGCAAGGCGTGTGCCGGCAAGAGCACACTCAATCGTTTGGAGTTGTCCTCGGTGACGCAGGATAAATATCGCAAGACGCCGGTGGATGAAGCGGCGGTGGAAGCGTTTTTGGTGGAGCAGTTCATTCGGGTGCGAGGCGGTAAACCCAAGGAGCTGGTGTTGGATCTGGATGCGACGGATGATCCGCTGCACGGAGAGCAGGAGGGTCGTTTCTACCATGGCTACTACCGGTGTTACTGCTACCTGCCCCTGTATGTGTTTTGCGAGGGGTATGTGCTGGGGGCCAAGCTACGGGTGTCGAATCTGGATGGCTCCGAAGGAGCGGTCCAGGAGATGGAGCGGATCGTGGGACAACTGCGGGCGAAGTGGCCGAAGGTCCGCATTACGCTGCGGGCGGACAGCAGCTTTGCGCGCGAGGCGTTGATGAAATGGTGTGAGGAGCATCGAGTGGATTACGTCTTCGGTCTGGCCCGCAATCAGCGCTTAGAGGGGACCCTGGAGTCGGAGCTGGAACAGGCCCAGGCGCTTCAACAAGCGAGCGGCAGCAGCGCCCGAGTCTATAAGGACTTTCGTTACCAGACGCGCAAGAGCTGGAGTCAAGAGCGGCGAGTGGTGGGCAAGGCCGAGTCCACGGGTAAGGGATCCAATCCCCGCTTTGTCGTCACCTCGCTGGGAGCGAAGCGGTGGCCCGCCCAAAAGCTGTACGAGCAGCTGTACTGCGCGCGAGGGGAAGCGGAGAATCGGATCAAGGAGCAGCAACTAGAGCTGTTTGCCGATCGGACCTCGACGCACCGCATGAAGAGCAATCAGCTGCGCTTGTGGTTCTCTTCGGTGGCCTATAATCTGCTGCACACGCTGAGGAGTGTCGCTTTGAAAGGGACCCAGTGGGCGAAGGCGCAATGCCAGACGATTCGCCTCAAACTGCTGAAGATTGGGGGCCAGATTCGGGTCAGTGTCCGACGGGTGAGCCTGTCGCTGAGCGAGGGTTATCCTTACCAAACACTCTACGCCCAAGCCTTGGCCCAGCTTCAACAGCTGGGTTGAGCCCAGGAACATCGGAAATCCCAATCGCCTGCGACTGAGGCGCCTGAGGTGTGTCTGAAAAACCGGTTCTGGGCACTGGACATGGCCCTCCCGACGTCTGTCGCACTCGGCACCGCTCTTAGCTACCACCTCAATCGAGAGCGGCGCCGAAAAATCGACTAAAATCGCCCTTTCGGCTTTCGCTTTGAGAAATCCGGGCTAAGGGCTCAACACTCTAGGCGAGAAGACTGTAAGCTCTGGATGGAGTGTTGTCGTTGGATGGTTGGTTTGGGGACTGGGCCCTTGGGACCTGGGGCCCTGTTCAAACAGGGTCTGGGGCAAATCTTTCTTTGACTTCTTGCTGGATCTCTTGATCCACGTTGGCGCCGCTGGCGACCAGGCAGACGTTCTTGTCCAGGAGCCAATTCCGTAGTTTGGGAACTGCGGCCAATGCCGCGGCCCCTGCCCCTTCCACCATGGTCCCGGTAACCCGATAAAAGAGTCCCATAGCCTCTTTCAGCTCGGTCTCCGAGACGAGAACCATTTCGTCAACCACTTCCAACATCAACTCGACCGCGGCGGGTATCGAGATGCGGACCGCCATCCCGGTCGCGAAGGTCTCACAGGTCTCGGTGTCGCGGGGGGCTCCCTCGCGGAAGGACAGGGTCATGCAAGGCGCCGCCTCCGACTGCACCCCTATCACCTGAATGTCGGGGTTCCTGGCCTTTAGAGCGCTCCCAATGCCTCCGATCAGCGCGCCATTGCCTACCGGAACGACTACCACTTCTACCTCAGGTAGGTCTCTCACAATCTCCATCCCAATGGTCGAAGTGCCCGCAACGATGGCCGGGGAATCGCCGTCCTCGACGAAAAGATCCGTCGGATTCTGGGGACGGGCGAGCATGAGCTCTTTCGTCTCATCCAGGTCGCGACCTATGAACTCGAGCTCGGCTCCAAACCGCTCCACCAAAGCAACCTTGCTTCGATCTGCACCCACTGGAACGCCCACCGTCAGTGGAACGTCCAAACGGCTACAGGCAAAGGCCATACCTGCCCCATGGTTTCCCGTTGAAGCCGTGCTCAAACGCTTGACTACACCCGCCTGGACGACCTCGCTGACCAAATTCAAGGCACCTCGAACCTTGAAGGAACCCACCGGACTCTTGTATTCGTGCTTGACGTACAGAGCGACCCCTCGCTTGCTACCAAGGACGTCTTCCCTGGAAATCGGGGTAGCAGGCAGGTACTGACCAATCACCTCCGCAGCAGCACGGGTCTCCTCTGGGGAAGGCCTCAGTCTTCTCATATCCGGAATCTAGCACCTGCCCCATGGGCGCCGCAATCACTGGGTTCCTTTGCCGTCTCCCTAAAGAGTGCTTCAATCCTGACCAGCGGAAGGCGATTCGGTCGACTGTTTCTTCCGCGGGTCCTCTCACGAACCGGACGGCGGCTGCTTGCAAGATGGACGAGAATTCGGTTCTAATCTCTTGATCATGGCTAGAGCCTTTTCACTCCTGGGATTCACCCTGCTTCTTACTTCGGTTTCTCTAGCCGTGGAGAACGGCGAAAAGACCCTGACCATTGCCGAGGGCGAGACCTTCAGCAGCGATCTCCTCTTCGCCGGTGAAAGTGTAAACGTCAAGGGACAGGTCCTGGGTGACCTCTTCTTTCTCGGAAAATCAGTTCGGGTGGATGGCGCCGTCTCTGGGGACCTGGTTGTGGGTCTACAGGACCTGATGCTCAGCGGAGACATTCAGGGCGATATTTGGGGGGCCGGCCAATATCTTCGACTCGCGGGACACACCAGGGGTGATCTTCGTTCCGCCGGGCAGCGTCTCGAAATTCAGGGAGAGGTCGACGGCAACACGCTGTTCTTCGGCCAGGAGTTTCACCTCGCTGGAGACGGCAGGATCGGAAAGAATCTAAGACTAGGTGTGCAGGAGGGAATGCTGTCCGGCCAGGTTGGTGGCAATGTGATAGGGGCTGCCGACGAGCTGGTGATCTCCGGAGAAATAGGCGGCAACGTCGACGTCACCCTGCGTAAAATCACGCTGGAAAAAACCGCCGTGATCCACGGCTTCTTGCACTACAAGAGCGAGGAGGAAGCGGTGCTCGCTCCCGGCGCCAAGGTAGAGGGCGGAATTGAGCGGACGCAACCTGAGCAGGAAGACCTAACTCCTCAACTAACCGCCGAGCGCTGGGAAGAGGCCAAGGAAGGACTCCTGTCTTTTGGACGAGTCGTCAGCTGGCTCTTGTTATTGGGCTTCCTGGCCGTCGGAATCCTCTGGCTCCTGATTTTCCCCCGGCAATCGACGGAAGCCGCCGACACCCTTGTCGCGCAACCTCTTGCCAGCCTGGGGCTCGGCTTCGCGCTTCTGGTGGCTACCCCGGTAGCAGTTCTCCTCCTTTTCCTGACCCTGATAGGTCTTCCGGCAGGATTCCTGCTGCTAGGCTGCTACCTCATTCTCCTCTACCTCTGCCCGATTCCAGTCGCTCTCTGGCTCGGCAGAAGACTTCTGCGATTGCTGCGAGTCACAGAGAGCCCTCACCTTATTCTTGCCTTCATGACCGGAGCCCTTCTTCTGAGACTGCTTTTCCTGGTCCCCTGGATAGGCTTCTTGACCGGCTTTCTAACCACGGTTGTGGGCCTGGGTTGCCTCTTGTTAGCGGGAACGGCACGCTGGCGGGCGGCGTAAGAGGTCTCGCACGTCGGAACGTCTGAAAGTCGCACGTCCCTGGTCAGGGGTCACCGGTGTGGTCTTCAGAGTTTCAGATTTCCCGCAGCCGTCAGTTTCGAAGCTGTCTGCTGCCGGCCAGAGGACGTGCGACGTTCAGACGTTCCGACGTGCGACCTCTTAGTATTGAGCGTCCAGGTCCACCAGGTTGGCGGGAGTTTCTCCTGCAGCCAACATGTCGACGTTCTGCAGCGCGTCCTTCATGTAATCCTCCTCCATCGTCGTCGTGAAGCAGGAGCGATCGGCGGTTGCGATGACGTTTTCCAATCTGTGAACGCCCAGCCTCGAGGGAACCGGACAGAAGTATCCGATGGTCAGGAAGTCTTCGGTGAAGGGCCTGCAATCGTAAAACCACCAGACATCGCTGGCAAAGCCTGCGATTCTCCCCCCGGTCAGGGCCTGGTAGATGGCCTTTTCCTGTACCAGATCCCCCCGCGCAACGTTGATCAGAAAGGCCGTTTCCTTCATTGTCTTCAGTTCCGCCTCACCAATCATCTTGTAGGTCTCGTGGGTAAGAGGCGTCGTCAGCACAACGAAGTCAGCCTCGGAAAGCACCTGATGTAAGTCCCCTGGTCCGCCCAGAAAATCGAGTCCGAGTTCTTCGACCAACTCCGGTGCGGGGTTCCTCTTGATCGCGGTGACACTTGCTCCAAAGGCTCGAGCTCGCCTGGCGACTTCCTGACCGATCGCTCCCAGACCAACGATGGCTACGGTGCTCCCCTTGATCGTCACGCTGCGCGTCGACTCTGTCGAGGGATACCACTTCCCATCAGAGAGAGCGCGGTCCGCCTGAACCATTCGCTTGGCCAGGACCAGCAGAAACGTCACTGCCTGCTCGGCCACCAGAACGCTGTTGCCATGGATATTGCCCATCAGGATACCGCGAGCCTTGAGCATCTTGAGGGAAAAGCCCAGGTAGGCCTGATCCAGATCTGGTTCCAGCGGATTACCGGCAATCGCTCCAGCATGGGTCACCTGCACCATTCTCAGCTTATTGGCACCGGCTATCATGAAGGCGGGAACGTAGCCTCCGACGATCACATCCGCATCTCGGGCCACCTCGGTGAGATCGCCGGGCTCTGCTCCCTGCGGTACGAGAATCCGACATCTGGAAGAGATGTAGGATTCGTAGAGACGCACTTTTTCAGCGGAGGCGGGCCAGCTAAGGGCCACATTTAGGGTTTCCGCCATGGTGACTCCTTTCTTGGAAGTCTCAACTTTCCTCTTCGATCGGCTGAGATTGTAGCCCAGACCTGTGATTCTGTCTGTTCTAATCCTGAAACTTGAACAGTGAGAATCTATAGAATCTATTAGAATCTATCAGTGATCACTGCTTTGAACTGAGAAGATTGGGCGCATTGACTGGACGCATTGATTGACTGGGTGAAATCGCTTGGACTAGCATTAACCATTATTCGATCTCACAGAGCGATTGTCAGACAGGTGTTGGCTGCCTCCATTTTTCTAGCGACCGCCTTTGTCCACTGGGCCCATGCCGGCGAGAATCGGAGCGCCCCTGCCGATAGGAACGTCGACTTCACACAGCAAATCCTGCCCATCTTGAGCAACCAATGTCTCGGCTGCCATGGGAAAACAGTCCAGATGCACGGTCTACGTCTGGACCACCGTCCCGGGGCCCTGAAGGGCGGTGAATCCGGTACGCCGGCCTTGATTCCAGGCAACAGCGGCGGGAGCCAGCTGATACGTTTTGTGTCTGGAGCAGACCCAGCGATCGTGATGCCTCCCCAGGGTGACCGACTTTCGGAAGCCCAGATCGGCCTGCTGCGGACATGGATCGATCAGGGTGCCCACTATTCGGAGGAAGCATCGGCGAATGAGGTTCAGGCAGGGCGCTCGTCGCACTGGTCGTTTCAGCCTCTTGTGCCTCCCGCCATCCCGGAGGTAAGTGATCGGGACTGGGTCCGCAGTCCCATCGACGCCTTCGTCCTGAAAAAACTGGAGGCACGAGGCTGGAAGCCGTCAGCTCCGGCCGAACCCAGGGCTCTTCTCCGGCGAATCTACCTGGACCTCATTGGGCTGCCCCCGACGCTTGACGAGCAAGATCAGATCCTGACCGATCCTTCACCCCAACGTTTTGACCAGCTGGTCTCCAAGCTTCTGAAACGCCCAGGTTACGGGGAACGATGGGGCCGGCACTGGCTCGACCTGGTCCGCTATGCGGAAACCAACGGGTACGAGCGGGACGCTACCAAGCCAAGCGTCTGGAAATATCGTGATTACGTCATCCGATCCTTGAACCAGGACAAGCCCTACGATCGCTTCATTCTGGAGCAGCTGGCGGGGGACGAGCTTCCCGATCGCTCGGCCGAGACCTTCATTGCGACTGGCTTCACGCGACTGGGTCCCTGGGACGACGAACCCGCGGACTTCGACCAGGACCGATTCGACCAGTTGGACGACATCGTCAGAACCACCGCAGAGGTCTTTCTGGGGATGACTCTGGGCTGTGCGCGCTGCCACGACCACAAGTTCGACCCCATCACCCAGCGAGACTACTACAGCATGGTCGCCATTTTCGATGGCCTCCAGCGACCGCGTGACGGCCGCCGGGAACTGGACTCGCCGATTGGGACGCGAGAGCAGTTGGATCAATTGGCGACCCGGGATGCCGAGATCGCCCCCCTGGCAAAAGAGATCGAGCGTCTGCGCGAAGAGTTCCGGCTCAGCTTCCTCAGGAGCGGTCAGAGTGAGCTTCCCGAAACAGCCCGCCAGGCGTTTCTGACCGATCCCAAGGAGCGGACAAACGAGCAGAAGCAGCTGGTCAGAAAACATTTCCTAGAGTTGGTTACTGAAGTTACGGCCGCTCTGCCTTCAAAAACCCTGGAGGAGATTCACCTTCTTGAAGAGAAGATCAACACTCTGCGGAAAGCGACTCCCGACCTTGAGCGCGGCTACTTCATGCACGAGCCCAAGCTTCCCGGTCCTACCCACCTGCTGTTTCGGGGCAGGGCTGCCACGCCCGGACCCGTAGTTGCCCCCAGGGTTCCGGCCGTGCTGGCCAATCCAGAGCCCGCCTTTCCGAACCCTGCAGCTACCAGCCTTCGCCGCCTGACGCTTGCACGTTGGATCGCCGATCGCCAGAACCCCCTGACCGCGCGAGTGATCGTCAACCGTGTCTGGCAGTTTCACTTCGGTGCGGGCCTGGTCCGCAGCCCCAATGATTTCGGCTCCATCGGCCAGAAACCGACTCATCCGGAGCTGCTGGATTGGCTGGCGAACTGGTTCATCGAGCAGGGCTGGTCGCTCAAGAAGCTGCACCAGCTGATCATGACCAGCAACAGCTACCGCATGAGCAAGAGCGGTCCCCCTGCCTATCGCGAGCAGGACCCCGAAAACCGGCTACTTTGGCGATTTCCCTACACTCGCCTGGAGGTGGAGGTCATTCGGGATTCGGTTCTCGCAGTCAGTGGACGCTTGAACCGTAAGATGTTCGGTCCCAGCATGCTGCCGGAGGTCCCACCTGCGGCACTGGAAGGCCATCCCGATCCCGATAAGATCTGGAAGGCATCGGAGGAGGCAGAGGCATCGCGCCGCACCATCTACGCCTTCATCAAACGGCTCATGATCATTCCGATGCTGGAAGTGCTGGATTTCTGCGATACCAGCCGCAGTTCCTCCAAACGGACCGTGACCAGCGTCGCTCCCCAGGCTCTGACAATGTTCAACAGCGATTTCATAACGCGCCAGTCCCACTACTTTACCGAGCGTCTGATCAGCGAGGTAGGTCTGGATTTCGATAAGCTGATCGAGCGGGCCTACAGACTGACCCTGTGCCGTCCCCCAACCGGGCATGAGCTACAGGCCATGCGGGACTTCCTCCGCCGGGAGATGGAGGCCAGTCTGTGGGAATCGACCAAAGTCAACGATCGTGGCGAAGTCCGCCGTGCCGCTCTCGATCAGATGTGCCGGGTGATGTTCAACCTCAACGAGTTTGTCTACCCTGATTAGGTGAAGCATGTCACAAGAAAGCGGGCGCTATAGTCTCAATCACACTCCTTGCGGTCGTACCCGAAGGGAGTTCTTGTGGGAGGTGGGGGGAGGTTTCGCCGGTCTTGCCCTGATCGATCTGCTCTCCAGTGATGGGTTCTTTCTTCAGTCAGCTCAGGCGGCTGCCACTGAGAAGGCGCCGGCGACACTCCTCGCTCCCCAACCTTCCCATTTCCCGGTCAAAGCCAAGCACGTCATCTTTTTCTTCATGAACGGGGGGCCCAGCCATATAGACCTCTTCGATCCCAAGCCCGCCTTGACCAAGCACAATGGTCAGCCCTACCAGGGCGAACTGTCCGTGGGCTCGAACAATCGTCCCATCGGCTATTTGATGCAGTCGCCCTTCCCTTTCAAGAAGCACGGTCAAAGCGGACTGGAAATCAGCAGCATCTACCCACACCTCTCTCGGCACGCCGACGACCTTTGCGTCGTGAGATCCCTGTACACAGACACCGCCGCCCATGCTTCTGGGGTAATGCAGATGAACACGGGCAGCGTCATCATCGGGAAGCCCAGCCTGGGCTCCTGGCTGAGCTACGGATTGGGTACGATGAGCGAAGACCTACCCAGTTTTGTGGTGATGACCGATCCCCGGGGAGGCCCCATCGGCGGCTCTGCCAGCTGGTCGGCGGGCTTCATGCCGGCCGCCTATCAGGGGACGCTGTTTCGCAGCAAGGGGAGTCCACTCCTGGACCTGGCGACTCCCGATAAAGTCAGCGAGCGCCGGCAGCGCCACTCCCTGGACCTGTTGAATCGCTTGAATCAGAAACATTTCAGCTCCCGAGAGCAGGAATCCGAATTAGCCGCACGCATCTACTCCTACGAATTGGCCTACCGTATGCAGACTTCGGCCGCCGAGGTCGTGGATCTCGACAAGGAGGATGAGAAAACCAAAGACATGTACGGCCTGAACGACAATCTGACCAACGACTTCGGCCGCAAGTGTCTAATTGCACGCCGTCTGGTCGAAAAGGGAGTGCGCTTCGTTCAGCTCTACTCGGGGGGAGGACACGGCCCCGAAACCTGGGACGGTCACGTCGACTGTATCACCAACCACAAGCTTCATGGATACGAGACGGATCAGCCCATGGCAGCCCTGATTACGGATCTCAAGCGCAGCGGCCTCTGGGACGAAACCCTGATCATCTGGGGAGGTGAATTCGGCCGGACTCCTACCAGCGAAGGTGTCGGCAAACCAGGTCGGGATCACAATTGGTATGGCTTCACGATGTGGCTGGCAGGGGCGGGTGTCAAGGGCGGACAGACGATCGGAGCCACCGACGAACTGGGTTTCAAGGCCGTCGAGGACCCCTATCACGTCTCCGATTTCCACGCCACCGTTCTTCACCTGATGGGCCTCGACCACAAGAGGCTGACCTACTTCTACCACGGTCTGGAAGAGCGACTCACAGGCCAGCGAGGCACCCTGATCCAGAAGGTGATGGCGTGAAGAATAGTGAGCAGTGATGCAGTGAGCAGTCCCAGAGGCAGCTAGTCCCACCCATTTGATCGCAGAATATCGAATATGACGAAGCTCAAGCTCATGGCCGTACTGGCCCATCCCGACGATGAATCGTTGGGGTTCGGGGGAACACTGGCGAAGTACTCCTCCGAAGGAGTCGAGACCCACGTCGTCACAGCCACACGCGGACAGGCGGGCCGCCACGGTGGCGGCGGCCCGCATCCGGGTGCAGAAGCTCTCGGCGAAATCCGGGAGGCCGAACTTCGGGTTGCTGCCAGCAAACTGGGTATCCATTCCGTCTCCGTTCTTGACTACATGGACGCGGCGCTTGATCGAGCTGAACCGGCTGCGGTCATTTCAGACATCGCCTTGCTCATCCAGCGCGTTCGTCCCCAGGTCCTCGTGACCTTTGCCCATGAAGGCGGCTACGGGCACCCCGATCACATCGCGATCTGCCAATTCTCGACGGCGGCAGTCGTCTCTGCAGCCCACCCGTCCTCGGCAAACCAAAGCGCGCCGCCCCACGCCGTCTCCAAGCTCTACTACCTGGCATGGGGACCGGAAACCTGGAGCTCCTACCAGGCCGCTTTCAAGAAGCTCACTAGCACCGTAGGAGGAGTGGTTCGGCAGGCGGCTCCCTGGCCGGAGTGGTCGATCACGACCCGGATCGATGCCCGTCCCCACTGGCCGATCGTCTGGAAAGCGATCCAGTGTCACCAGACACAGCTCCCGGGCTATCCGGGGCTTGCCGAAGTTTCAGACGAGCACCATGAAAACCTCTGGGGCCTTCAGAGCTACTACCGCCTTTTCAGCACCGTAAACGGAGGACGCAACCCCGAGACAGACTTGTTTCAGGGGCTCCGTGAGACAGAATCCGAATGAGCAGCAAAGCTGGTCGGTGCCTCGGACACGGCGCAGTGTGGGGGAAGGCACTAGCGTCCCGTCACTCCAGGACACGGACCGGAGACGATTACTGAGAGGCTGGCGCCTCTCCTCCAGAAGAGGGCGAGGAGGCGTCAAGCATCCTCAGAGAAGCCTCGGAACTCCTGATCGAGAACTCTCTCTACAACGGACGTCCGCGCTTCTTTGGATACATCACCTCGTCACCGGTGCCAATCGGCATGCTTGGTGGCCTCCAGGCCGCCGGCTGGGAGCCGAATCATTTGAGAAAGAAACTTCGAAGTACCTGTCGAGGACTTTCAAGAGGGAATCCAAACAGAGGTCAATTCCAGCGGGATTGCGTCCAGCCCAGGGTTTCCCAACCCTGGGGGAGCCCACCGCCTTTGGATTTCATCCCTGCAGGGGATGCGTACAGGGAGATACGGGAAATTGTGCTGTTGTCCGACTCTCTCCTCGGAACTGGGCCTCATATTGCTAACGAGTCAAGGCGTTCGCGGCACTGTATTGCCCTACTGCCGACTGATCACTACCTCACTGCTTACTATTCAAGTTTCAGCCTGGTGTTGCCCCAGCGGTGCTGCCCCATTCGAGAACGAAACTTCGGGTCCGGCGTAGCGGTGGCCTCCAGGCCGCCGTCCGAGACAAAGGCTCAGAAGAATAAGACTTCGGCCTGGAGACCAAAGCTACTTCTGCAAATGAAGTTTCAGGTCAGCCGCCAGTCTTCGTCGTATAGGGGCAGTGCCGGCACCCAGACTCGCAGCAGTAGCCGCGGCGCTTCAGGAATTCTGAGGTCATGACCATCAGGCCATTCTCCCAGTAGAAATCACGTCCTTCCAGGATTTCCATTGAGGAGGCTTCGGTATGCGCGCCGGTTTCTTCGGACTTCTGTGACATCCTACGAGCAATTCTCAGTCTGCGTCCCGGTGGACCGTGTCAGGAGAGAAGGCCGGGAGACACACCGCAATGTATTCGGCTCCTTCCGGTGTGCTGTATCTCACCCACTCACCCGGCGCAGTTACGACCGCCTGACCCGCTTTGACCTCGAGCACACCATCGGCATGCTCTACCTGGACCAGTCCCTTCAACACCACTGTTATTTCTTCGAAGTCGGGCGCCTGGCCTGGCTCCTGCCAGCCAGCCGGCGACTGCATCCTCGCCACACTGACCCTACCCTGGGCTGACGCCACCCTTCCCGCGTACTCTTCAATCCTCTTGGGCTTATTCCCTACTCCTTCAATCACAGTCGGCTGCTCAATCAGCGTAGGCATTTTCGCAACATCCTTTCTTCGCCTCTTCCATGTCGTTCAAGATGAGTCGCTCCGGAATCGTCCACCTCAACAATCGTTTTCCGGCAACTCATCAGTGTGTGCAGTCAGGACGGTGTAGAGAGTATCATCGACACTGAAGGTTCTCAGCCCGAAAGGGCAACGGCCAAACCGCGCAATGGAAACTCGAACCGAGGAGCATAAAGACTGGACTTCAGTCCATGCGGTCAACACGTCCGCCTTCGGGACGCCAGCCGAGGCGAACCTCGTCGACGCTTTGCGAACACAAGCAAAGCCGATTGTTTCGCTGGTTGCCGAAGCGAAAGGGACCATTGTAGGTCACATCATGTTCTCTCCGGTCTTGCTATCCGGCCAACCTCACCTCCAGATCATGGGCCTCGCTCCCCTGGCCGTATTGCCCGAACACCAGGGGAAAGGAATCGGTTCTGCGCTGGTGAAAACGGGCCTCCAGCACTGCAGGAAGTTGGGCTTCGGCGCGGTGGTCGTCCTGGGACATCCTGAGTATTATCCTCGCTTCGGGTTCGTTCCTTCTCAACACTTCGGCATCGAATGCCTGTATGAAGTCCCTCAAGAGGTCTTCATGGTCGTCGAGCTTGAACCTCGTTTTCTCCGCGGTGTGTCAGGCACGATCAAGTACCATGCAGCGTTCAAAGAGGTCTGATCCCGACGACACATGAGGAGCCATCGGTGAACATCGCGATCGCCTCTGACCACGCCGGCTTTCGCTACAAGGAGCGCATTGCGGCGGTTCTCCGGGAGAAAGGGCATCAGGTACGTGATTTCGGAACCGACTCCACCGACCCGGTGGACTACCCCAAGTTCGTCGGAGCAGCGGCGCGTGCCGTGGCAACCGGCGAACTCGACCGGGGCATCGTTCTCGGTGGTTCCGGCAACGGAGAAGCGATGGTTGCGAACCGCTACAAAGGCGTCCGCTGCGCCCTTTGCTGGAGCGTCGAGTCAGCCCGGTTGGCCCGCTCGCACAATGATGCCAACGTCCTTGCCCTGGGAGAGCGCCTCCTAACCGAAGATCTGGCGCTCGAGATCGTCGAAACCTGGCTGAAGACTGGATTCGAGGGTGGCCGGCACCAGCGGCGGATCGAGCAGATCGATCAAACCTTCGGAACAGATCCACGACCGTGAGCGATTAGGCCCTTTGTTGTTTCGATCAACAAGTCGTTGAAGTGCACGAAATCTGCGAGTGTGGACTGATCGAGATCCGACCAGATAGTCTGAATCGTGCCAGCAAATTCGTTGAGGAGCTCTTCCACCATGTCGACTTCATATACCCGGAACATCACATGCCCCAGAGCGCACCTGGCGGACGGATATCACAAGTGACATTCCAATCGCGGTCGGGGGACTGGAGACGTACGACAGTCCTTACTTCCGCTTTACAAGCGTTCCTGTCTATCCGGTGAAGTAGAACCCGAACCCGACCTCTTTCCAGGCAAGCGAGTGGAAGCGAGTTCTGTTTCACCCTCTGCCAAGGGGTTTGCCATGAAGCGATTTACGATTGTCTTGTCTTTCTGCCGTCTGGCCCAGGTGTTTCACCTTGATCCGTCGCTATCAATTCCAACCCTTTCAGACGAAAACTCCGATCCCAGGCGAAAACACCAGCGCGTCGCACGACCCTGAGCACATCGGGATTCGTCAGCTGCTCGGCATCCTTTCGTCCTGCCCTGTTCTCGACCCAGTTCAGGAACAGTCCAATCACATTCCCATGGGTGCATAGGGCTAGCGGACCCTGGCCGTGTCCATCCGCTATGACCTCGACGGCCTTCACAAACCTATTCTGCGCCTCAGCGGATGTCTCGCATCCTGGCAGGGCAAAATCGAAATCCTCCCATGATCTGCAACAGAGCTCGTGAAAATCATCTCTGAGTTCTTTCGCAACGAGCCGTTCGCGTAGATCGTCAGCCACAACAACCTGAACCCTATGCTTTCTAGCGAAAGGCCCCACCGTCTCCCGACAGCGCACGAACGGGCTCGAGAAGATCTGTTCTATTCCAAGTGGTTCAAGCAACTCTGTCAGCTGTTGCGATTGCCTTTGCCCCTTCGAACTCAGCCTCCACTCCGAGTAATGTTGTGATGCCCTGGGCTGGCTCTGGGCGTGACGGATCAGGTACAGGATCGTTTCCAAGCTGTGATTCAGGATACCCCGGCAGAAAGCCACCCGGTGCTTGGACTCTTTGACGAACGCCTCAGCCAACTCACAATCTGTAGACAAGCCCATGTCTCCTATTCTGCTACTCCGACTTCTCCGTCACAACCCAGTACGATGTACTAGCCGCCCCGCCACACCCTACTTGGTACAATCGTCGAAGGGACACTCCCTTGTTGGATGCAGATCTCACTTGCACAGACCGCGCTCGCTTAACGTCGAGGGACAGGCAAGGTGCAACTCTCATCGAAAGAAGCAGAAGCAGCCATCGACTTCATCACTACTAGAGGACGTTCGCTAGAGTGCGCTCTGTGGAATAACCTCTTCGATGGAGGGCCGGTGGAAGAGGTCCTGGAGGAACTTGGCAAGTATCAGAATAACGATGGCGGTTTCGGCAGAGCTCTAGAACCGGATCTTAGGGCTCCCGAGAGCTCAGCTCTGTGCACGACGTTTGCTCTGGACCTTCTTGTAGATCTCTGTATGGGACCCGAGGAACTTTTGGTGGACGGGGCTATCACTTACTTGCTGGAAACATACGATGACTCAAGGCACGTCTGGCGAATCATCCCGCCGACGACAGACACGAGTCCTCATGCCCCATGGTGGAATCAAGAAGTGCTAGAGACCGCATTTCAAGGTTTCCTGGCAAATCCTCGAGCCAAGATTTGCGGCTACCTCTTCCACTATCAAGAGCTGACGCCCTCGGAACTTCGTGTTGATCTGTTGAATCGAATCCTCTCACACGTGGAATCGGAACCCGACAAGGTGTTTGCTGATACCTTGAAATGCTATCTGTCCCTGTACCAGTGCAAGAACCTACCCGCTGACGCCAGGGTACGGTTGAAGCCCCAGTTGGACCGGATGATTCCGGTCTCAGTTGAAAGCGACAGTTCCAGGTGGGGTAGCTACTGCCTCAAACCCATATCGGTGATCAAGTCGGCTCAATCCCCTTTCCGTGACCGTATCAGCGAAGCACTTCACGAGAACCTCGATTACGAGATTCGCACTCAGTGCGATGATGGTTCCTGGAAGCCCTTCTGGTCCTGGGGCGACCTGTATCCGCAAGACTGGTCGGTGGCCGAGAGAGAATGGAGAGGCATACTAACTCTGGAGACATTGAGGGTCTTACAGGAGTTTGGGAGAATCGAGGGTTAGATCGGATTCGGGCCAAACTCTCATGAATTCCCGTTTCGGTTTGGAGACGATTTGAGCCGCTGCGCGAAGGAGCTCCAAATCACTCCAGTCCGCCAATCGAGCGAGTCATAGGAGTGAAGGACATCGTACGGTTCAATGGCCTGAAGTGGGTTCTCTTGACTCTCTGTTATGCTCGGGTCGTTGCTGGCAGTTCGCGTTCAACACCCGGGTGCAGTGGCCCGACGGTTGTCACCGGCAGCATCTTCTTCGGATCTTCGGATTCGCAGCATCTCAGGGTCCTCGAGCTTGGACTCCGGAGCTGAATCAAGCCGATGATGTCTTCTGTTCAGCTGGGCAACAAGAAGATTTTCTATAGATGGTGGCATCGTTCGAAGGCCACAGTACACTGGAACGTAAATCTGCGACGTAGACTCGCCGTCCCAACACGGCCTATCAGACATCCAGACCAACCGAACGCATCAGCTCGAGCGCGTTTCCTCGTTCGACCACACCGGGACGCAGTTTGTAGTCGAAGAAGATCCGTCCGTTCTCCAAACGATCCGTGAAGTGGGCATTCTCTGCACGCTGACCCAAATCGCTGGCGATCCGGGTTAACGCCAGGTCGTGGGTGGTGACCAGTCCTACTGCCCCACTATCAATCAGCGCTCGAACCACTGCGGCGGCACCGATCTGGCGATCGTGGGAGTTGGTTCCGTGGAGGATCTCGTCGAGCAGGAAAAGGACCGGTACGTCGCCGCCAGACACTCCGATGATGGAGCGCAACCGCCTCAACTCGGCGTAGAAATGCGACACGCCCTGCTGCAGGGAATCCACGATGCGCATCGCAGTCCCCAGGACCACAGGTGAAACCTTCAACTGCTCAGCCCGTACCGGAGCACCGGCCAGGGCCAGGACGACGTTAACGCCGATCGTTCGAAGCAGCGTGCTCTTGCCGGACATGTTCGATCCACTGATCAAGAGAAGTCGCAGGTCCCGTCCGATGGACAAATCGTTAGAAACGCTCTCAGTTCGCGGAATCAAGGGATGTGCGAGCCCTATCGCCTCGAAGCATGGGCCGTCTTCGACAATCTCCGGAAACGGATCCTCCGGATGTTCATAGGCGTACCCGGACAAGGCCGACAGTGCCTCCATTGCCCCCAGTACTTCGAGCCACTCCGCTACGTTCGGGCCGAACCGTACGCGCCAGCGTTCGAGCGCGAAAGTCAACTGGGTGCCGGGCAACAGCAAACCCGCAATCGTTCGGAAGAAGGGGTTTTTTCTCGACTGATCCGTCTGGATCAGCCGCACCAATCGCTTGAGGGTTCTTGAGGGCCTGACGCCAGCCGTGTCCAGCCGCGCGCGTAGATCACGCCACAGGGGTGTTTCGAACTCATCTCCCTCGACTCGCACAAAGATGCGGACCAACGCCTCCAAACTCTGGTCCAGAGGGTCCAGGTGGAGACGAACGTGACGCGCCGAGCGTAGAAAGAAGGCCACCAGGCACGCCGACAGTGCACTCGACACCAGCAGCGGTCGGGTTCCATCGAAGAAGTCGCCACGGCCAGACTCGGGTCCAAGAAAGAAGGCGATCAGGTGGATAGACCAGTAGCAGAAGCCGGCCAAGTTCGCCAAAGCAAGAAGAGCGGCCATCACGGCAGGCCAGCGAGGGTTCAAGTCCGCACGCCGAGCAGCCCAGGCTCTGAAGCCCTCGAAGTCCAACGCCTTGTCGATCCTGCCGCCGAGTACCGCCAGATCTTCACGGAGGTCCAGCTGATGGCGCAGTTCTTCGACCGTCCGCTGCCGGCGCCGAATCTCCTGGGGACAGGCTGCCGAGCCCAGCCAGGTCGACAGCGTCCGTTGGCCTTCCCTGGTCGGCGAGGTCGCCAGCAGTTGGAAGAGCGAGCCTGAGCCGTACAGATCCAGATCCGAGGAATAGAGGTGGTCAGCTTCGGCAAAGCGTTCGCCCCTAGAACCTTTACGGGCCCAGACGTCGTCGATGCGATCGAGACCCAAGCGGTAGAACGCAGCGGCCACCTCGGCGTGGTTCCGACGCCGTTTGACCCGCTCGTGCAGGGCCGCCACGAGCAGGAACGTGACGATCAACAACAGAAGCCAGATTCCGTCCCACGAGAGTTCCACTACGGTTTTCCAAGTCGCGATCGCAGCAGCCACAGCGATTGCAAATCGCAGCCAGCTAAACCGCGCAGAGACAAGGGACAGCTGCCGGGCCAGGTTTTCACGAGCCCTCAACAAGTCGCTGTATTCCGCACGAGGTTCGGAATCGACAACGGTCATGGTGCCACTCTTACCCCCGCAATCAGGGATGTCAATAGTTGTGGGAACGGGATTGTTTACAGCACTTCCACCGCACCTCCCGGAAACAGTTGACGCCGACCCTCGGCTCCACCAACGGGTTCGGACCGGGGATCTAGCCCGAATTATTCATAAGTTTTCGTAGCGAGGCAGTGCCAGCGCCGTTCTGACAAGGCTTGCGACCGAGGCCTCCGCAGTCGTACTTGTACAGTACGTCGAGGAGGCAGACCGAGCGTAACGCAGTCAGGGCGGATGATGGCGTTGCCGCAGCAGAAAATTTATGAATAGTGCGGGCTAGGGAGGCCGCTCTTCGGTCTCGACTTCAGGGTGGCTCTCTCGTCCGAGGAAGGTCACCCCGCTGTCAGACTCACCGGCCCCTTGCTTTCCCACTCAGAGGCGTTATCTTGGGTTCACGGATGCTCGGGTCGACACCCCTCATCGCCGTCAGCCTTTTTTCCTGCTTGCGCCGGGGTCGGAGACGGCGGCGCTAGCGTCCGAAGCCTGGGAAGTTGCGAAATGCCTGAATCTCTCGAAATAAGAGAAGCTACCTTGTCCGATATACCAGCGATAGTGAGCTTGATGGCCGACTTGGGCTATCCCACTTCTGGCGAGACGATGAAGGAACGGCTTGCTCCAATTTTCCGGGATCCCGAGCACGGAACCTTCGTCGCGCTGTGGTGCCAGACGGTGGTTGGAATCGTTGGCACTCGTGTAGGCAGACGCTACGAGAAAGATGGGCGGTACGGACAGGTCATGATCGTGGTGGTGCGCGCTCGCGACCGGCGAAGGGGAGTGGGGTCGGCTTTGATAAAACATGCAGAAGAGTCCCTCCGTCAGCAGGGTGCAAACGCAGTTGTGGTGAACACCGGAAGCCACCGAACAGATGCCCACGCATTCTACAAACGGATGGGTTACAGCTTCACAGGAAGACGATACGCTAAGACGGTTGCTCCTGCCTAGTGACTTTGCCCAGCCAGAGAACACTCTTTCGGAGAATTGATGGCGTGCTGCAAAGAAGCAAGCTACAGAGTGTGACAGTCAAGGAGTCCCCGATGGGCCTTCGGTTTCGTTCCTACGGGAGCGAAGGTCCGATGATTGTGCTCTTGCACGGCGGCCCTGGAGCCCCTGGATACATGGCCCCTGTGGGTCAGCGTCTGGCTGAGACTTCCTTTCGGGTCCTTGAACCGTTCCAGCGGCGGAGCGGTGGCGAACCGCTAAGCGTCCATCGGCATATTTCGGATCTAGCCCAGTTCCTCGCTGCCGAGGCGCCCGGGTCGGTTCCCGCTATCGTCGGTCATTCCTGGGGAGCAATGCTGGCTCTCTGCTTCGCGTGCGAATTCCCTGAACTCGCCACTCCACTGGTCCTGATCGGTTGCGGTACATTCGATGCGACGTCACGGGCGGAGTACAAAGCACGGGTCGCCGCTCGCACCCCGCCCGACTTACAGTCCAGGCTCGAACGCATCTCAACAGAGATTGAAGACCCCGACGAGCGTTTTCGGTGCATCGGAGATCTTCTGCTACCCGTCTACTCGCACACCCCGACGCTCCAGACATCGGCTGGGATCCGCTGCGATGCAGTTGGCCATCTGGAGAGCTGGAATGACATGATTCGTCTCCAGGCACAAGGGATCCTTCCAGCCCGCTTCTCGGCGATCAACGCCTCTGTCCTCATGCTCCACGGAGCGGAGGATCCACACCCCGGCCCAATGATCTTCGCCAGCCTTGATCCCTATGTCCGCCAACTCGAGTACCGCGAAATCGAGTCATGCGGACACTATCCCTGGCTCGAATCGAAGGCTCGGACTGAATTCGGAGAATTCCTGGTGAGCTGGCTCAGCCGACGACTTCCTGCCTGACAAGTGCGCAAGGCAACCGCAGGGCTGGTCCCTCAACTTCCCTCTCGAAAAGCGACCCTGGCCTCGGGATCGCAATACCCTTGGGATCGACCTCGCTCCCTACCAGGGTGGCATGCCTCTGAACCGAAACAGATGGACCTGCCACTTCGAAAGCGGGCTCTGTCCCGTTCGCCGAAAGTGAGCCAGGGCAGCTCGTGCGTTCGTGACCTTCTCGCCCTGGACACCAGGATCCTGAAAGACATACTCCAGTCCCCCCTTCGACTCCGCCTGGGCGTAGAGACGCAAACATCCAATGAGATCCGGTCGATCGAGGTCGAAAGGCTCCCAATCTGTGCTCTCCAAGACACGTTCATGAACGAACCCTGGGATCTCCTGGCAGAGTCCATGGACTCTCCTCATTCCGTACTGAGAGGAGACATTGAGCAAGACAACCCCGTTTTTGACCAGGAACTTTCGGCCTCCTCGAAGAACCTCGCTCCGGTATCCAAAGCCGTCATCACCCTCACTTGCCGGAGGGTTCGACAGGATGAAATCAACCTTGCCCTCAAGACCATCCAGCTTCGCCGAGTCAGCCTCGTCGATCGGGGCGTAGGAATCCGAAAGCAAGATGTCGATTTTGCTCTCCAAGCCGTTCCTGGACACATTCTCGCGGGCGACTTCCACATTGGCTTCAAGGATTTCCAGACCGACGACCCTTTCAACCCGTCCAATTCGGGCGGCAGCAAGGGCAAGACACCCGGTGCCCGGTCCCCAGTCGATGCCTACTCCGCTGAGGAGATCTTGATGCCCACAGATGCTTCTCAACGAGATCAGGCTCGCCGCTGTGACGGAGAACGTCCCGGGTGGATGCAGAACCTCAATCCTGCCTAGTCCGTGCGTTTCCTCGGCATCCAGAAGAGTCCTCTCAGCTACCATTTTGTCTCCGCGTCGCAGACTTGTCGCGAATGAGACTTTGTGGGAGCCCCGATTGTGCGGAGTGGTTCCCGTGAAACATGGCTCGCCTTAGTTCAACAGGCATGTTCTTAGACCAAGGATCTGACAGTAGCGCCAACAGACTTCTCTTCGTACTGCGATCGAGTATAGTTCATGTCCTCGTGACAGAATCAAAGAACTGGACATTCTCCTGAGCGAACAGATCGACTACTACGCCACACGTGCTCCCTGAGTATGACGAGTGGTTCTTTCGAAGGGGACGCTACGACCGGGGCAAAGATCACAAGGATCGATGGGAAGCGAAAATCAAACACGTACTGGACGCCATTAAAAAGTCCTGCAGAGGCGGAGACGTCCTTGAACTGGCCTGCGGGAGGACGCCAACCTGGATCAACTTTATCAGTAACTGGTTGATTCAGGTTCCCTTGGCCTATCTGCTTTCCATTTACTTGGACATGGGTATCGGTGGATGTTTCATCGCTATCGCCGCCACTTACATCACCACATCTTTGGTCTCCGTAGTCGCCTTCCGCCGGGGAAAATGGAGGGTGAAAGAGATCTAGAGCCATTGGATTACCATCGGCACATCAGGAATCCGGAGGGCGTAAGACTCTAATGATCAGTCCTCGATCCGTCACGTTTGCAGGGCTAGTCCTCGTGTTGGTGGCTTACGCCGTAGCCTTGGGACAGGCTGTATTTCTGAGCGAGAAGTTCTACGGACATCAGTCACCACACGCCATCAATCTGCTTTTCGGACGCTACCTGGTCGCCCTGTTCGGGTTGATTCCGCTGGGGATCTGCCTCTACCGCTGCCGCAGCAAGCGCGCCAGCATGATCCCCGACTTCACTTCATGGAAGCCTGTTCGGGCCTTCGTCTACTCCATTTTCTTGGCGATTGTAGCGACCTCGCTGGTCGCAGGCTCCGGACTGCTGGGGAGTAGCCGCTTCCTCTTGGAACAGTCTTTCATTGCGATCCTGCTCCTGACTTTGGGCCTGTGGACCCTGACGGTGCAAATCGATCCGCGACTACTGCCGGGTACGCTGCGTAGGGCCGTTGGAGTGGTTGATATAGCTCTCGCCAATTTCCTCCTGGGTCTCGTCCTTACGGAAGCTGCGTTGGGCATCGTCTCCAGATACTCCACCTCGCCGCTGTTCTTGGACACGCCATCTATCGAGGCCAATCTGGAGAGGGCGCGCCCCCAACCACACCAGCGCTATTTTGGGTTCTCGCTCAATAGTGGTGGCTACCACGACACAGAATTCGCCGCAGCAGGACCGGATGACTACGTCGTGGCGATTCTGGCGGATTCTTTCGGACTCGGCATCGTGCCTTATGAGCACAACTTCGCCACCATTGCGGAGAAGCGGCTGCGGCGTGCACTCGCAGACCGATACAAGCGAGTCGAGATCCACAACTACGGTCTGCCTGCCATCGGAATGCAAGAGTACGCCCACTTGCTCCAGACGGAGATCTTGGACCTCAATCCCACTGGCGTGGCCCTGTGCGTGTACGTGGGGAACGATATCAGCGGGAGCGAGAGAAGGAAGACAAAGCGGTACAAGTTACAAAACTGGTGGGTCTGGATCGTCGGGAGCCGAGTCCTGACCGTCCTTAGGGAGGGCGACGAGAGAGCGTCCCTGGGCAAGATCGGTGAGGCCGTCTCCACACAGGAATCGGCACTCAACTACCTCCATGATCCCACCAAAGAGCCCCCGAGCTTATCCGAAGAGACCTTCCTTAGGATCGAGGGCGAGCATCTGGAATCACTAGCCCCAAGCGGCGGTACCGAGGAGCGGTATCAGGATTTCTTCCAGTCTCTTGAGACGATTCACAAACTGGTGGGCGACAAGCTAGTCGTGATCCTGATCCCCGATGAATTTCAGGTCAACGATGCCCTCTACGAAAAGCTGATACTCAAGAACAAAGGCATGGCGAAGTTCGATCGCCAGTCGCCTCAACAGCGGATCAGAGCCTACGGTAACAAGAACGATATCCCTGTACTGGATCTCCTGCCCGCCCTACTCGAAGCCGAGAAGCACGGTCGCACCTACCACCTCCGTGACACCCATTGGAACGCCCTCGGTAATCGAATAGCGGGCGAAGAGGTGGCTAGCTTCTTGTTGCAACACCTGTCGTTGGGGAAGTTCAAACCCAATGAGAAATGATCGCTCAATCCCACGAGGCTCTGCGCCGCTGTATTGAGGCCAGTGGGCAGTACTCAATCTGGCAGCTGCTTCGTCACATCGATCCCGAGATAGACTTCACCTGGCCCCGGAGCTTGCACTGTTTTCTTTGAAGGAACACGAGAAAGAGGAAAAGCAGCACGAAAATGGCGATGTAGCCGGCAACGGCATACCCCATGGTATCGGGAGTCTGGTTCGGCGCTAAAACCTGGTTAAACATGGTTACTCTCCAATCGGCGGCCGATGAGTTCAGATGCGCCTTCCTCCAATTGCAGATCCGCTCTTACCGACGGAAATGCTCGATCACCATAAATTAGCATGACTCAAATTCTCTGACGATTGCTAGGGGGCTCGTTCCTTCGTAAGTCACCGGGGCGGCCCAAAATTGCTGAATGCAGACCGCGCCTTAGGATCCCCCTCCAGAGTTCCGATACACAGCCCTGAATCGCCGCACTGGCGGGACCTCTTGGTCCCAATAATCCTCGAAGAGCTCTTCTTCCAGGTCGAGTCGGACAAACTCACTGAGTTCCTCCTTCGTCAGAGGCCAGGGCATCTCCTCCTCCGCTCCATCCTCCTCCCTCCCCCGAGTGATCACCAGCAGCCGGCCTCGCAACGCGACAAGATCGACGATCGCCTGCATAGCCTGAGGCCGGATTGTGGGAGGCAAAACTTGGAGCGTATAGATCTCGACTGTGAAGTCGAATCGGCGGTGCCAGCCCTCAGGCAATCTGAGCAGGTCAATCGTGCGGTAGCTGACGCGAGACCTCGGAAACCTTTTCTTACACCACCGAATCGCTTCGGGAGAAACATCAAAGGCGGCCACGGTGAAGCCTTCGTTAGAAAGAAATTCGGCGTCATCGCCAAGACCGCACCCCACCACAATCGCCTGCTTACCCTCAGGTTCGATCGTGCTAACCTCAAGCCACTCCACCAAGTTGGGGTTGGGAACGAGGTCGGCCCAAGGTATCCTCTTAGCGTCATTTCGGGATTCAACGTAGAGCCTATCAAACCAGCCGGTGGGTTCTCCTTGACTCAAGTAGGTACGAGCCAGCTCGCGGGCATGGGTCCTATTCACAAGGACCCAAGTATATCAACAAGGTCGGGAAGCGAATAACCAGCGGAGATGCTAGCCTCCCGTGGAGTTGAGCGCTGGATCCCGGAATATCTCCGGCCTGAAACTCCCACCTATTCTAGTTGCGTTAACTATCTATACTTCAATAGGATGAAATCATGAATTTAACCAATGTTCTGAAGCAAGAAGCCGGCCACATGTACGTTGTCACCGAGAAGCTGTTCCGGCGTGTCGATGCCGACAAACTAGACTGGAAGCCATCGACGGGGAACAACTGGATGACAGTGGGACAGCTTGTCCTGCACTGCACCAACGCCTGCGGTAGCACCATCAAGGGATTCATCACCGGCGATTGGGGCCTGCCCGAAGGCATGTCGTTCGAGGACTTGCCCCCCGATCAGGTGCTACAACCGGCGGAAAATCTGCCCACCGTGGAAAGTATCGAGCAAGCCCTTGAGCTCTTGGCAAAGGACAAACAGACGGCGTTCCAGTACCTGGAGGAAGCCGGCGAGGGGAATCTGCTCTCTCAGAAGTCTTCCGCACCCTGGGGCGGTCCCGAGCTCACCTTGTTTCAACACTTGTACCAAATGATTGGACACCTCGGGCAGCACAAGGGCCAGCTATTTTACTACCTGAAGCTGCAAGGCAAAGACGTGAATACGTCAGACCTCTGGGGCGCTTAACACGAGACCGATGGTCCTGGGCCTCCTGAGAGAGGAAGTCCTGAGAAGCTGGTCGGTCCATCTCTATTTGATCCCGCCAGCCAGATACCGGATGGGCCTCGCACAAACCAGAAAAATGGCGGCCGCAACCAGGGAGATTGTGGCGACGGTCACGAACAAACCGTATGGCGTCATGGTTTCCAGACGTCCCGCCATCAACCCCGCAATCAGATTACCCAGGGCGGCTCCCATGAACCAGGTTCCCATCATCTGGCCCACGAGTCGCTCTGGCGACAACTTGGTGATGCTGCTCAGGCCTACCGGGCTGAGGCAGAGTTCTCCCACCGTGTGGAAAAAGTAGGTGCTGACCAACCACATGGGACTCACTCGACCGTCGACCACATAGTTGGATCCCCACGCCATGACTAGAAAGCCAACGCCCAGGAGAAGAAGTCCGAGACCAAACTTGACCCCCAAAGACGGGTTTCGCCGTCCCAACCCAACCCACAACATTCCCATTAGCGGAGCCAAAAGAACGATGAAGAGGGGATTGATCTGCTGGAGCCAACCCGCCGGGATCTCCCAGGAGAGGATCTCGAGGTTGGTATGTTCTTTGGCAAAGAGGTTCATGGTCGAGCCTGCCTGCTCGAAACCCGACCAGAAGAAGGCGGCACCCACGAACAGGACGAAGATCAACCCGACTCGCCTTCTTTCCAACCCATCTCGGCAGGCAAAAATGATGACGTAGGCAAAGTACAGGATCGCCACCACGCTGATCACATACCAGATGGCCTCGGCGAACTGTGCAATGGTGAAAGAGACCGTTCCACTAAGAGACGCGGCCGCCAGGAGGGCGGCGAGCAACACCAGCACCCCAATTCCCGTCCAGAGCTGCCGTCGGGCGCCGGCGAGGGCCTGGGGCTCTTGAGCCTCCGCCTTCAGGAGCCCTGCGCTGCCCAGGTGCTTGGCCCCAAGAATGTACTGGATCACCGCGAGGGTCATGCCTACTCCGGCAACGCCGAAACCGAGATGCCAGTCGACCTTCTCACCCAGATACGAGCAGATGCCCGGCCCCATGAAGGCTCCTACATTGATGCCCATATAGAAGATTGAGAAGCCGGCGTCCCGCCGCGCATCCTTTTCGGGATACAAACCAGCCACCACGGCACTGACGTTCGGCTTCAGGAGTCCGGTGCCCGTTGCTACCAGGACCAGACCCAGGTAGAAGGTCCACTCATCGGGAATCGCAAGGACGTAGTGACCGAGTGCGATGACGATACCGCCTATCAGGATCGCGCGACGCTGGCCCGTCAGCCGGTCGGCGATCCAGCCCCCGGGCAACGCCAGGGCATAGACGCCGAAGGTGTAGAGTCCGTAGATGGCTCCGGCTCGAGCAGTCCCCATGCCGAGTCCCCCACTGATAGTGTCGGTCATGTACAGCACTAACAGGGCTCGCATGCCGTAGTAGCTGAAACGCTCCCACATCTCGGTGAAGAACAGGGTCGAGAGTCCCATGGGGTGTCCGAGGAAGGTCTTCTCCCCGGAAACTGCTGCGTTCATCTGTCCCATTCAAGTTCCCTTCCCTGCCAGTACCCTGTCAACCTGGGAATTGTAGGTTCTGAACGGCCCTGGCGGCCGATCTCTGCGTTGCGCGTCCTGGACGTAGACCAAGCTATGCCTGCGGCCGCGCGCCTTGACCTCGACCACCATGGCTCGCCCATAACCCACAATCTCCAGGTTGACTGAGTACTAGAGCGATTCCTGGGTAAACACTACTTTCGGCAAGCGACGGCTTCCGGTAACCTGGTCACGTCCGGTGCAGCGCACTCGCGCACGCTGTACAAGAGCTGTTAAGAATGAATAAGGTTCAACCGCAAGTCAACCAAGCCATCGGACTCTGCCTTCTTCTTCTCTGCCTTGGAAACCAAGGCTTCGCACAAGAATCTCCTACCAAGACTGAGAGTCTCGCTGAGAAGAGAGAAATCCTGGCCCAGGAGATGGACTCGCTTTGGGGTTCTCTGGCAGAGGCCGATCACCTCTCCGAAGACCAGATCGCAGCGCTCACTCGAGAGGTCGATATTCTGGAGCAGATCGACCTGGTTTACGCCCAACTCGAATCGCAACGACAGAGAATCGAGGAGTTGAAGCTTGGGAGACCGCGCCTGGAGAAAGAACGGGATCGACTGCGCCAGAGCGGACCATCTGAACCGGAAAGGGATACTTTCTCATTCCTGGAATCGGTTCGTATCGATCTGCTGCGCGAAAAAGCTCGAGCAGCGAAGGTGACTGCCGCCCAGAGTGTCCTGGAGGTGACTCTTGAGAATGCCCGAGATGTTCTGGAAGCGCGGCAGAGAGAACGTCGCAGAATCAAAGAGCTGGTAGAAACCGCACCGACGAATGAAAACAAAGACGATCTCCGTCTTGCCGAACACCGGGAGGGCCTCGCAGGCGAACTATTAAATCTCCGTTTGGCCGAAAGCGAAACGCAATCGCTGACATTGGAAGCACAGCAGTTGGGCATTGCGAGTTTGGAGGAGAAGCTCGCCTGGACCCGGGAGAGAGTCTTGTTCACTGCCGAAGATCTCCAGCAGCAGCTGGATCGGGTGACTTCCAGGAACACCAAGGCAAGGGCATCACTCGACGAAGCCAAAGGTAAGCTGGAAGGTGCCGACCAGAAGCTCTCCAAAGCGAGGATGAGACTGGCAGGCACGGAGACTCGTCCTCCCCTGCTCTTGGAAGAAGTGGAGACCCTGCGCTTGGTAAGAGAGAGCCTCCAGGTCCAGATATCGCTGTCGCTGGAACAAATGCAGTGGCTGGTGATGGAAAGGTCCGTCTGGGAAAAGCGTTATCAACATTCGGCCCGACAGATGTCAGGCGATGCGACGGAACAGGCTCAAGGGGAACTGCGGCAGCTTCAGGCCTCCTCCCAGCGCCTGAGCGAAGAGCTGAATGCTCTCAGGAAAGATCTGGCTTCCCGCCGACAAAGTCTTGAGGGCTTCACCGGACAGCGACGGTTGAGGAGATGGATGCAGCAGCAGCTGGATCAGCTCCGTAGCCAAACGGTTCTGTATGAGTCGGCGCTGTTGGATCTCGATACCCTGCGTGGACTGTACGAGATCTTCCTATCCGAGCTGGAAACCGAGCCCTCCAGCTTGCTCCAGACCTGGTCCGATCTATGGGACACCCTTGCGGCCATCTGGCAATTCGAGATCACCAACATCGATGATCGGCCGATTACTGTCCAGAAGATTGTGTTAGGAATCCTCCTGGTCCTGCTGGGCCTACTTATTGCCCGGCTTCTCAGCGGGGTCTTCGCCAGGCGGGTCTTGCCGAGACTGGGCTTGACCCAGGCGGCGGTGGCCGCGATCCGATCAGTGGTCTTCTATGTCCTGCTCTTTTCCTTCACTCTATTGGCCCTTCGATTGGTCAACGTTCCCCTCACGGTCTTCACGCTGTTGGGTGGCGCCGCGGCCATCGGACTCGGCTTTGGCAGCCAGAATATCGTCAACAACTTCATCAGCGGCCTGATCCTGCTGGCGGAACGCCCGATACGTATCGGAGACCTGATCGAGGTTGAAGACCTCTACGGGACCGTCGAGGACATTGGCGCTCGAAGCACTCACGTCCGCAGCTCGGAGAATGTGGACATCATCGTGCCCAACAGCTCTTTCCTGGAAAAGAACGTCATCAACTGGACGCTTTCGGACGATCGCTACCGAGCTCAGATCTCGGTGGGCGTCGCCTACGGGTCTCCCACGGAGGAGGTGGCGCGTCTGATCCGAAAGGCCGTCGAAGATCACCCCCGGATTCTGAAGCGACCGGACCCCATTATCTTGTTCGCAGACTTCGGCAATAATTCGCTCGATTTCGAGGTGCATTTCTGGATCCGAATGAGACGATTGATGGATCGCCGTATCGTTGCAAGCGACCTCCGCTATCGAGTCGACGAAATGTTCCGAGAGGCTGGTATCGTGATCGCGTTCCCGCAGCGGGACGTCCACCTGGACAGCTCCCAGCCACTGGACGTGCGGCTGTTGAACGAGTCGTGAGCAGTGAGCAGTGAGCAGTGAGCAGTGAGCAGTGAAGAGTACCGGAAACAGCTGCAGCCAATTGTGCCGCGAACGGGTAAACTGCGAGTATTATTAAGACAAGTCCGACAGAGCCGCGAACGACTTGACTTGTCTGCAGTATGAGCCCACGTTCCGAGGAGAGAGCCGGACAACGGCGAATCGCCCCCGTCCCCGGCCTAGTACGCTGAATGATCCAACGGCGCCGGTAGGGCTTAGGGCACTTACCCCCCCGCGGTCACTCTCTGGATCGATCTCGCCTTTCCGCTTTCTTCATCGATGTCCAGGACGACTGAGGCAAGGACAGGGGATTCCTTGGCAGTCTCAAACCGGGAGGGAATTCCGGTCAGGAATCGGGAAAGTGAGCCCTCCAGTTTCATGCCGATGACGGAGTTGTAGGATCCGGTCATGCCGACATCCGAGATGTAGGCGGTACCCTTGGGCAAGACCCGTTCGTCAGCAGTCGGAACGTGCGTGTGGGTACCAATTACTGCGGAAACCTTGCCGTCCAAGAACCAGGAGAAGGCCATTTTCTCAGAGGTGGCCTCGGCGTGAAAATCGACGATGATGACCTGAGCTTGCCGTGACAACCTCTCGATCTGAGCCTCAGCTCGACGAAATGGACAATCGATGATGGGCATGAAGACCCGTCCCTGAAGGTTGAGCACGGCTGCCATGGCACCTACCCGTGTAGTCGCTACGAAGGAGTCTGCGCCGGGTAGCCCGGGAGGGTAGTTACCAGGACGAAGCAGACGAGGCTCCTTCTCGAAGTACTGCATCACCTCTTTCTTGTCCCAGATGTGATTTCCCGAAGTCATGACATCGACGCCGTAGTCGAGAATATCCCGAGCGATTTCGGCCGTTATGCCGAACCCCCCCGCTGCGTTCTCTACATTGGCAATGGTGAAATCGATTTCGTGCTCCTGCTGAAGCTCGGGCAGATATCTTCGCAGCACCTTTCTTCCCGCACTCCCAACAATATCTCCGACGAACAATACTTTCATTTCGCGTAGTCGACCACTCGCATCTCACGAATCAGGGTCACCTTCACCTGACCCGGATACTGCATCTCATTCTCGATCCTCTTGGCGATATCCTTGGTAAGCCAGAAGGCCTGCTCATCAGACACTTCGCTACTCTCTACGATGATGCGGATCTCCCGGCCGGCCTGTAGAGCAAAGGCCTTGGCCACACCGGCAAAGGAGGAGGCAATCGTCTCCAGCGTCTCCAGACGCTTGATGTAGCTTTCCAACATCTCCCGCCGGGCTCCCGGCCGCGCGGCCGAGGTAGCGTCCGCGGCCTGGACCAGAACCGCCTCCAGCGTCCGGAACTCGACATCGAAGTGGTGCGCTTCGATGGCATGGATGACTTCCTCACTTTGACGGTGTTTACGCGCCAACTCGACACCTAACTGAAGGTGGGTGCCCTCCATGTCTCGATCGACGGCCTTTCCGATGTCGTGCATCAGACCGGCCCGCTTGCAGACCTCGACATCGGCGCCCACCTCGCGGGCCATGATGCCCGCCAGGTACGCCACCTCTCGACTATGGCTAAGGACGTTCTGGCCATAGCTGGTGCGATACCTAAGCCGTCCGAGGAAACGTAGGATGTCGTCAGGGAAATCGTGTATGGCGAACTCGAAGGCGGCCGCCTCACCCTCCTCGTGCAGCCTCTTGTCCATCTCCTTCTGGACTTGTCGCACCACCTCTTCGATGCGTGCCGGATGGATTCGGCCGTCGTGGATCAGGCGCTCTATCGCCATTTTGGCAATCTCGCGTCGAAAGGGATCGAAGGCGGAAAGAATCACCGCTTCCGGAGTATCATCGACAATCAGCTCGACGCCCGTTGCCTGTTCCAGAGCCCGTATGTTACGGCCTTCTCTACCGATGATCCGTCCCTTCATATCGTCGGACGGAAGATCCACAACCGACACCGTCGTCGAGACGACGTGTTCGCCCGCACACCGCTGGATGGCCTGCGTAATAATCTTGCGGGCTTCTTGTTCCGCTTTCTCGCGCGCCTGCTCTTCAATCCGCCGCGCCAGGTTCGCAGACTCCTTCAGCGCCTCCTGCTCCACCGAACGGAGTAGCTCCTGCTTGGCCTCTTGTGAACTCATTCCCGCGGCGTTCTCCAACTGGTGTTGGGCTTCTTTCGCCAACTCTTCGACTTTCGTTTCTGCCTCGGATAACTTCTGTTCTCGTTGCTGGAACTGTTGAAGGCGCTGCTCCTGATCTCGCTCGCCTCGCCGCAGTCCCTGTTCCTTCCCTTCCAGGTCATCCTCTTTTCGCGACAGGCGGCGCTCCATGCCTTGGATCTCTTGTCTACGTCCCTGCAGCTCCTTCTCGGCATCCGAGCGCCAATTGAAGATTTGGTCCTTGGCTTCCAGTAGCCTTTCTTTCTTGAGCCTCTCCGCCTCCTTCTCGGCGGTACTCTGCGTCTCTTCTATCCGCGTCCTGGCCTCAGCGGTCTTCCGATCGAGAACCCGTACCTTCAGGACAAACCACAAACCCAGCAGCGCCGCCCCAACCAGGGCGAACGCAATGATGGTAGCGTCTGGCATACGATCTACTCCTCCAGGCTGTTGTGGAGTCCAATGAGAGGGATGGGGACTGGCTGTACCCCCGCTCGGCCGTGTAGTTCGCGAGATTGAACCTGCTTAATGCAGGTGGGTACCCTACCCCCCACACTGCGCCCTGTTTCCAGGAGCGCTGGCGAGGGGACGCGGATTCCCGTTATCGAGGTGTTGGCACAATCTCACTCACCATCACAAACGTCGCAGGGGTCGTGAAGTCATCACAGAATCACGTTCGGGACCCTTCCTGAGAAAGGTGTGATTCCAGCAATTCGACTATTTCGGTGCTTTTACGGCAGACCTGGTCTTCCGAAATCTCAAGTCTCTTCTTGGTTGAGAAATACTCATCGGCGATATTCAGCGCTGCCAAAATCGCTATCTTAAGTGTGTCTACCGTAGGGGTCTCCTCGGAAATCCTCAACATCTGCTCGTCCACATGCCGAGCCAGCTCTTCGAGGTACTCAACGTCACCGCCCGTACGCAGCTGATAGGTACGATGGTAGATCTTGACGGACGTGATTGTTTCCGAATCGATATCCACTGTAAGCCTTCAACCCGCCCTTCTCAGCTCTTTTCCAGGGCAACAACCTTCTGAAGGATTCCTTCTACCCTGGCTCGCGTCGTCAGGCGTTCCCCTTTCAAACGCTCAATGGCTCCATTCTTTGCCTGAGTCTCTTTTTTCAGCTCCTCCAACCGTTTATTCAGCTCTTCGTTTCGGTCTTTAAGCGAAGTATTCTCGATCTGGACTCGCTCAAGGAGCTCGACGACTTCGACCGCAGACTTCTCCAGCCGCGCCAATGCCCGGTCACTCCCCGTCATCGGGTGACCTCCAGAGTCAATGAAGCGCTCCGCTAGCGTCCCTCCGCCCCAAAGTCTCGTTGCAGGACCGAAAAGACCTGCTGGCTCTGCTGATTGACTTCAGGCAGAGTCAGGGTCCTTTCCGCATCCGCGAAGACCAGACGCAGAGTCAGACTTACCTTCTCTTTGGGAACCTTCGGGCCTTGGTAGAGATCGATGAGCTGGATTCTCCGCAATTGCGGAAGATCCAGCGACTGAACAACACCTACGAGTTTACCGTAATCCTGGTTCTTGTCAATGAGAAATGAAAGATCCTGCTCGATCGAGGGCAGTTTCTTCAACTCAACGTAGGTCGGATCATCCAGGCTGCCCGCATCCAGGAGACCGGCCCGCAGCTCCGCCAGGAATACATCCTGACGAAACTTGTAGTGCTCCTGGAGTCGGGGATGGATCCTCCCTAGAAAGCCTACTGACTGCTCGCCCAGAAGGAACTCGGCGGCGTAACCAGGGTGCAGAAAAGGGAAGTCGGAAGTCTTTCGAAACTCGACCCGAGATCCAAAACTCTCCAGCAAGCTCTCGATCACACCCTTGAGATGGTAGAAGTTGAACTCTTCTTCGGAAGTACCCCAAAAAGGCCGATAGAAGTCTCCGGTCGCGGCTAAACCGAGACGAACTTCCTCCTTGACCTCCTCAGGTTTACCGGACACCGCGGGGATGAACACGCTCCCCATCTCATAGAGCCGAACATTCGGGTTGCCTTGATTGAGGTTGCGCTGGATCGACTCAACCAGGCCCGACACCAGACTGTTGCGCAAGTGAGAGTCCTCTTCTGTCAGGGGGTTTGCGATCGGTAACAGCGGTGGGCTCTCGTTCCAGAAGCGCGCCTCCCGCTGTGGATTGGTGAAGGCATAGTTGATCGCCTCGAAAAAACCGAATCCTTCCAGTATCGAAGAGAGCAACTGCTCCTTGCGCTGAGTGGATCGAAAAGCTCCACTGATCTGAGGGGCTGGATAGGTGCTCGCGATCTGGTTGTAGCCATGGTGGCGCGCAACTTCTTCGACCAGATCTTCCTCCAGCTCCACGTCCCCACGAAAGCTGGGAACCACCACTTGCCAACTATGATTCTTCTGCTCTTTGACTTCGAACTCAAGACGCCCCAATACCGCGGTCACGAAGTCGGAGTCGATAGAGATCCCAAGAACCTGGCGAATCCGTTCGGCTCGAAGCTGAATCGTCGTCTGGGCCACAGGGCTTGGATTTTCGTCAATGACGGGGCCGACACAGGACCCTCCTGTAATCTCTTCAATCAGCCGACAGGCTCGATTGAGAGCCATTCTGGGGACTTCCGGGTCCGCTCCTCTCTCGAAGCGATAAGAAGCCTCAGTCCGCATTCCGAGCTGCTTCGCGGTCCAGCGAATCGACGCCGGAGCAAAGTAGGCACTCTCCAGCAGGATGGTCCGCGTACTCTGTGAGATTTCACTATTGCTTCCGCCCATTATTCCGCCCAGGGCGACCGGCTTGGCGGAGTCGCATATCATCACCATCGACGAGTCCAACTCTCGATCGACATCGTCCAGTGTCGTCAGGGACTCTCCTTTCTGTGGGGTGCGGACGACGATGCGGTTTTCGGCGAGCTTGTCGTAGTCGAAAGCGTGAAGAGGCTGCCCCATCTCGAAGAGCACGTAATTCGTGATGTCCACCATGCTATTGATAGGCCTTTGCCCTAGTGCCTCGAGCCGCCTCTGCATCCAGGCCGGCGACTCACCCATGGTGACATCCGTTATGACCCTTGCGGTGTATCGGGGACAGAGCTCGGGATTCTGGATGGCGACCGCTGCTTCAAGGGACTGAGAGACCTTCGCACCAGGCAGTTCCGAGAAATCCGGAGGGCGCAGCTTGAGACTGAACTGAGCTGCGATCTCTCTCGCCACACCCAGATGGTTGAGACAATCAGGACGGTTTGCAGTCACCTCGAGTTCCAGGACAACCTCCTCCCCTTCTCCTTCGATCCCCTCCACCGGCAGCCCAATCATCGCGAGGGCGTCAGCGAGCTGGTCGAGATCGAAAAGGTCGATGTCGACGAAATCCTGCAGCCAAAGGTAGCTGATTTTCATATCTGGACTGGCCTCCCGGCGCTAGTCGCTCGAGATCAACCGGGCCAGGTCTCCTGCGACAACACACTCATCCTCCAGACCTGACCGATCCGGAATCAGAACTGGCTCAGAAATCGAATGTCGTTTTCGAAGAAGAGGCGTAGATCGTTAACCTGGTACTTCAGGATCGCGATCCGATCGATTCCCATTCCCCACGCAAAACCCGTATATCGTTCCGTGTCATAGCCGACCATGCCGAAGACGCGTGGGTGTACCATGCCGGCTCCCATGATCTCAATCCATCCTGTTCTCTTGCACACGCTACAGCCTCGCCCGGCACAGAAAATACAGCTGATGTCTACCTCGGCACCCGGTTCGACAAACGGGAAGTAACTTGGTCTGAAGCGCACTCCCAGGTCCGAGGAGAACAGTTCCCGGAGAAATCGCTCTAGAGTACCCTTCAGATCGGCCATCGTAATACCCTCTCCCACCACCAGCCCTTCCATCTGGTGGAACATGGGACTGTGAGTGGCATCCACCGAATCCCGACGGTAAACCCGGCCCGGCACTACGATACGGATCGGCGGCTGCTGTCCCTCCATGGTCCGGATCTGCACCGGTGAGGTGTGAGTTCTCAGCAGCAGGTTCTCGGTGATGTAGAGCGTGTCCTGAGCGTCTCTGGCCGGATGTCCCTTGGGTAGGTTCAGGGCTTCGAAGTTGTAGTAGTCCGACTCTAGTTCGGGTCCCGTTAGAACGCTGAAACCCATGCGTACGGCGATCTCTTCCATTTCCTGCTGGACCCGCCGCAAGGGATGCGGACGCCCCTGACGGGAAACGTAGCCGGGCAGAGTGACGTCGATTCCTTCCCCCCCCAACTCTGCCCCTTGCGCCTTCTCTGTGAGCTCCGCTTGAAACCGCTCCAAAGCCTCCTCAACCCGGATCTTGAGGAGATTCAGATTCTTTCCAACCTGGGGGCGCTCCTCGGCTGGCAGGGAACCCATCTTGCGCAGTTGCTGGGTGAGCAGACCTCGCTGGCGGCCCAGGTATTTATCCTTGACCGGTGCCAGCTCGGCAACAGAGCTCACCGCTTTCAGTTCCTTTTGAAACTGCTCCCAGAGAGGAGTGACAAGATCTCCGGCTGCGTTCATGCTTTCCCTGTTCGGTAGCGGGTCACCTCAAACCGTCGAGCGAAGATCGGCACACATCCGCTGGAGGCTGGTTCTTCAATCCCAACGAGATTGATCTGTCCTGCTCTGCGGACTTCAACCAGACGGGGTTGCTAAGGGTGCGTTCAAAAATAACTTCACATTCTGGCATCTCATCTTCACACCATCTTCGGCCGTTCCTCAATCGCGAAATCCTCAACGTAGGCCTAGCTACGCCTGCGGTTTCGCTCAATCGTTCGCGGCCAAATCTGGTGCAAATCTGAGCGCCAACTCTGCGAAGTTATTCTTGAACGAACCCTAAGAGGAGATCTACTGGAGGGCGTTTCGAGCGACCTCGGCAACCTTGGCGAAAGCTTGTGGCTCCCGCACAGCCAAGTCCGCCAGCGTTTTCCGGCTTAGTTCCATCCCTGCTTTCCGCAGGCCATGGATAAACTGACTATACGAAAGATCATGGGATCGCGCCGCCGCGTTGACTCTAATAATCCAGAGGCTTCGAAAATCGCGCTTCCTCTGTCGACGATCTCGGTAGGCGTAGGAGAGAGACTTCATCACCTGCTCCTTGGCAGAGCGGTGCAGCTTGCTCTTGGTTCCCCAGTAGCCCTTTGCTAAGCGAAGGATCTTCTTGCGCCTCTGAAGTCTCCGGTTTCCTCTCTTTACTCTCGGCATTTCGCGTCTTCCTTACGCGTCTTCCTTACGCGTCTTCCTTAGAGGTTGAGCATCTTCCGCACGCGCGGGGTGTCCGATGACGACACCTCTGACCAACTGTTCAGACTTCGCTTTCTCTTCCGGCTCTTCTTAGTAAGAATATGGCTGTGATGGCTGCTTCTCTTTGCGATCTTGCCACTTCCCGTAATCTTGAAGCGTTTCGCAGCAGCCCGGTTCGTTTTCAGCTTCATGTTGTCACACTCCAGATATGATTCTAACAGATCTCATCTCGTCAAACGCCCGAGGGTTCAGCTTCCGGGAGCCCCGGGCTGTTTCTTTGGAGTAAGAATCATGGTCATGGTATGTCCTTCGAGCCTGGGATTCCCTTCTACATCCGCGAGCTCGCTGAGCTCGCCTTCAAGTCGCTTCAAGATCTCTCGTCCCAGTTCGGAATGGGTAATTTCACGGCCTCGAAAAATCACAGTCGCCTTGACTCTGGCTTCATCCTTGAGGAAGCGGATGATGTGATTTCGCTTGAACTCATAGTCATGCCGGTCGATCTTGGGTCGAAACTTGACCTCCTTCACCTGAATGATTTTCTGATGCTTCCTTGCCTCTTGGGCCTTCTTCCCCTGCTGGTACAGATACTTCCCGTAATCCATGATCCGGCAGACTGGAGGTCGAGCCGTCGGTGCGACTTCCACCAGATCCAGGCCTCTATCCTGTGCTAGCTGACGTGCTTCCGAGGGGCCCATGACACCCAATTGAGCTCCGTCCTCGTCGATAACCCGGATTTCCTTTGCCCTGATTCTGTAGTTAACGCGTACCCTTTGTTGGATAAGTCAGCCCTCCTGAGTGTTCCGCCCGTCTCGATTCTTCGTCTTTAGGGAACAGATGGTTCCCAACTACGGTCTGGTTGCCTTCTCCCTTATCAAGTCTTGAACCATCGTAACAAAACTGTCAAGTCCCGTACTTCCTTGATCTCCTTCGAGTCGATTCCTTACCGACACGGTGCCTGACTCCACTTCCCGATCGCCGACGATCAGCATGTAGGGAATCTTGTTGACTTGAGCTGACCGAATCTTGTAGCCAAGCTTCTCGTTTCTCAGGTCCGCATCGACCCGCAGAGATTCCAATCTGAGCTTGTCGCGGACCCCCTCGGCGTAGACCTGATGTTTTTCGCTCACCGGGAGAACCAGAGCCTGAACCGGTGCCAGCCACAGCGGAAAGGCACCTCCGTAGTGCTCTACCAGAATTCCCATGAAGCGCTCCATCGATCCCAGGAGGGCGCGGTGAAGCATGATCACATGGTGGTCCTTGGAATCGGGCCCTACGTAGGTAATGTTGAAGCGCGCTGGCAGGTTGAAGTCGAACTGAAGCGTCGTCACCTGCCAGGATCGGCCCAGGGCGTCGATCAAGCTGATGTCGATCTTGGGGCCGTAAAAGGCAGCCTCCCCTTCATGCCGCTCGTAGTCCCAACCCTTTTCAGTCAACGCCCGCAGCAACACCGATTCAGCCCGTTCCCAATCCTCTTTAGCTCCGGCGTAGTGTCCTGGGTCGTTGGGATCCCATACCGACAACATCACCTGCTGCCGCTCAAAGCCGAAGCTCTGAAGGATGTGCTCCGCCAGATCTAAAGTCTGTACTACCTCGGTGAAGACATGATCGGGATGGCAAAAAATATGGGCGTCGTCCTGGGTAAAACCACGCACTCGCAACATCCCGTGTAGCGTTCCGGATTTCTCGTAACGGTAGACGGTTCCGAACTCGGCCAGTCGGACGGGCAGCTCACGATAGCT
Source organism: Acidobacteriota bacterium (assembly GCA_965218775.1). Classification (GTDB taxonomy): domain Bacteria; phylum Acidobacteriota; class UBA6911; order RPQK01; family JAJDTT01; genus CAUZIZ01. The sequence goes on from CBDCLS010000005.1 coordinate 1,125,034, forward strand.
CCGCTTGGTCGACTGATAGATCAGGATGTGCCCTGGACAGTTCATCGGCTTGAGTACGTACTCCTCCTCATCCATCGGGAGGGTGTACATGTTCTCGAGGAAGTAGTCGTAGTGTCCCGAGGTCTTCCAGAGATCGCTCTTGGCGATATGCGGAGTATAGACAAAGCTGTATCCACGGTCTTCGTGCTCGATGCGCAAGAATTCCTCAATCAGTGCACGCACCTTGGCCCCTTTCGGATGCCAAAAAATGAGCCCTGGCGCCACCTGATCTTGTATCGTATACAGATCCAGGTCCCTTCCAAGACGCCGATGATCCCGCTTTTGCGCCTCCTCCATTCTGCTCAAATAATCGTCCAGTTCCTCCTGGGTAAAAAAGGAGGTCCCGTAGATGCGCTGCAGCTGCTCCCGATGTTCGTCGCCCTTCCAGTAGGATCCGGCAATGGACAGCAGCTTGAAGGCCCCCAGCTGAGAAGTGGAAACCACGTGCGGACCGGTACAAAAATCCTCCAGCTGTCCCAAGCGAAAGTGCGAAAGGACTTGTCCGGTTCGGTCTTGCACCAGTTCAGCCTTCAATCGCTCGCCCTTACACTGGAAAAACTTGAGCGACTCGTCTGGGTCGACAATCTCGGGCTCGAAGGTAATGTCCTGCTGCCTCAAGGCCTCCATCTTCTCCTCGATCTTCGCCAGATCGTCGTCATTCAGGCGATGAGGCATCTCAAAATCATAGTAGAAGCCCTCGCTGGTAGGAGGACCTATTCCAAGATGCACTTCGGGGTAGAGCTCTATCACAGCTAGAGCCATCAAGTGGGAGGTGGAATGGCGGAGGACTTCCAAGGCCTCGTCAGGATCCGGAACTTCTTGGACAGTTCCGTCTCTCCTGACGGTTCGAAGACTTCTTACGGGGACCACTGTGATCTAGATTCCTGGCCTTTCATCGCCGTCGCCCGAGGCTATCGACGCTTTCGTAACTCGTATTTCGAGGAGACAAAAAAATGGTAGGTGCGAGCGGATTTGAACCGCTGACCCCTTCCGCGTCAAGGAAGTGCTCTCCCCCTGAGCTACGCACCTACGCAAAACAAATTTACAGAACCAATTTCCCCGTCTCAGAACCTGAAGAAACCAGACAGGGCGGCGACTCGGTTCTGCAGTTCGCCCTTTTTCGGATCATCGACACAGTCGAGATCTACTGCACTCCATCTTTCAGAGCTTTGCCAGCCGCGAACTTCACTACCTTCTTGGCTGCAATCTGGATAGAGGCACCGGTCTGAGGGTTACGCCCGACTCTTGCTTCTCTCCTGCTCGTCGAAAATGTACCGAAACCGACAACAGTGACCTTCTGCCCCTGCTTCAACGCACCTTGCACGCTGTCCACCAAGGAATCCAGCGCACTCTGGGCCTGGGTCTTGGTGATAGCAGCATCACGGGCGATCGCATCGATCAAGTCACCTTTGTTCATTTCTCTCCTCCTCTGGATTAGAAATCGTTCGTGTAGCTTACGCCGCTTTCTTCAGAAGGCGGCTGCGTAGTTGCTCAATTCCCCGATCAAACTGCTTGGATCGAATCGCCTGGTTCAACCGCCTATAGAAGTCGGACCCCAGCACTACATCCGGATCATCGGAGACATTCTCAAACAAGAAATTGGTGACGAACTCCTCACTGGGTGATTGGACATCGGGAACGATGCCGGAGTTTCTGATCGTCTGGGCCTGGATCGGCTTTCCGTTCGGCCTGAGGTAGAGTTGTGTTGAAACAAAGACAACCGAACCCCCTTCGAGGCTGAACAGTTCCTGTAGCGACCCCCGCCCATCCGTCTTGTCGCCAACAACCTCCGCAACCTCGTTATCCCGCAGAGCGGCCGTCAAAATTTCCGCCGCTCCACTGGTTCCTCCGTTTGTCAACACCACAATCGGCATCTGAGACACAACAGGATCGGCTTCCGAGCGAAACTCGACGGGTTCACTCTTCCGGTCCTTGAGCGTCGTGATAATCTTGTCCTTCGCTAGCAGCAGATCCGAAACCTGAATCGCTTCCGCTATCTCTCCCTCAGCCGTACTTCTAATATCGACGAGAAGACCCCTGATCCCAGATGAGACCAGCATTCGGAGCTTCGACTCGACGGAACTGCTAGTCCCCGGTTCAAAGTTGGGTAGGCGGATCACTCCGATTCCGGGCTCTTGGATGCGAGCCTGAACCTCACCCAACGCCCGCTCCTGGCGCACCAACTCAAGTGCCGCCGGCGATTTCCGGGTGCGAATGACGCGTAGTTCGACAGCCGTTCCCGGTGCCCCCCGCAGCATCTGTCTTGCCTCCCACAGACTCATCTGAGTCGTGAGCCGCCCATCAATCGACTCAATCATATCGCCTGACCGTAAGCCGGCCGTGTCGGCAGGACCTTCAGGCTGGCTAGAGACGATGTAAACATAACTGTAGCGCTTGGACACTACCAGGCCGACCGAACCAGATTCTTCACGCACGTTCAGCTTTTCATATTCTTCCTTGGGCACGAAACTGGAGTAGGGATCAAGTGCCTCCATCATTCCGTGTAGAGCGCCCAACATGGCGGTCTCCATTTTGGGCGGCTCCACGTAGTCTTCGCTGACTTTGCTCAGAACGTTAGTAAAGATGGCAAGGTTTTCATAGGCCCCATCTCGGGCCGAGACCTTGTCCATGATTCCACCCACTAGGCCGTAGATCACCACCAGAGCGGATAGAAACAGGATCGTCAGCTTGCCTTTCGCAAACACTAGCATAGCCAATACTCTCAAGTTCTAAGTGCGCTAAGATTATAACCTAGGCGCAAGAGCGCTGGAAAGAGGAAAGTGAACGGCTAGGAGCCTGTGCGGCGGGAATCGTTTTACTACAAAGATAGTAACATCGGTCCCGGTTTCCTCGATTTTTTTTGCCGATTGGACAACTATGCACCTCGAAATCGAGAGAATCTGGCCTCGATTCCCCGCTTTCTCACTTCAATCAGCTCTATCGAGCAGACTCCGGGCTCATTTGACATGAAGCGATGGATGGCACTCGATGTTGGATCCAGGACTGTTGGCATCGCCGTCACGGATCCGCTCAAACTGACTGCGCGTCCCCTGACAACCCTACAGAGAAGGGATCTCGAGGCGGATGTGGAGGCTCTTCGCGACCTCATGGAACGGCACAGGATAGAGCGCCTGATCGTGGGCTTACCTCTCCATCTCAGCGGGGAAAGGAGCCCGACTCTGGACAGCATAGAACCGCTCGTGAGCCGTGTAAAAAAGACCACTTCGGTGCTTGTCGAGTGGATGGACGAGCGATTATCCACTAAAGAAGCTGAACAGCTGATGAAGGAGCTGGGGCTATCACAAACGGAGCGCCGCCGGAAGAGAAATGAGTTCGCGGCAACTTTGATTCTCAAATGGTATCTGGAGGAAAAGACCTCACAACAGAGCCCCGCCGTCCCAGGCTGAAGCTCCTTGTTTCGGGCCTTACCTTGAGCCTGGCATTTGGCCTAAGCCTGGGCTGGGTTCGCTTTCAGCTCTTCGAAGCCTATCGGGGCTATGACACTTCGGAGTGCCTTGTCTCGATTCCCCGAGGCTCCACTGGTTCCAACATCGGGGGCTTGCTTCAGTCGCGCGGGATCATTCGATCGCAGTTCCTTTTCGGGGCCTATGTGAGCTTCCGCTATCCAACCTCACTGAAGGCTGGCGAATACCTCTTCAGCCGACCCTTGAGCCTGGTTGAAGTCGCCCAGAAGCTCTTCCAGGGAGAGACTCACCAATACAGAGTCACCGTTCCGGAAGGTGAGATGATGAAGCAGATCCTGGAGCGATTCAGGAAGAGGGGTTTCGGGCGCAGAGAACACTTCCACGCGGCGGGACAGAGGACAGATCTCCTGTCAGATCTGGATCCGTTGGCAGACAACCTGGAAGGCTACCTTTTCCCCGACACCTACTACGTCACCCAGACGATGGACGAAGACCAGATCGTCCAGTTCATGGTGAGTACCTTTCGGAGCAAGTGGACGGCCGAACGGAGGGCGCGGGCCAAGGAGCTCGATATGACCACTCGAGAGGTCATCACACTGGCTTCCCTGATTGAAAAAGAAGCCCGCCTTGCGGAAGAACGTCCTCTTGTATCGGCGGTTTTTCACAACCGCCTTAACAAGAAAGTGAAGCTGGCCTGCGATCCCACAGTGATCTATGCGGTCCATTTGGTGAAGGAATACGACGGGATCATTCACCGGAGTGATCTGCAGCTGGACTCTCCCTACAACACCTATCTGTACCCCGGACTGCCGCCGGGTCCCATTGCGAATCCTGGCCTGGCCTCGATTGACGCGGCGCTCTATCCGGCCCCGGTGGAATACCTGTACTTCGTTTCCAGGAACGACGGAAGTCACGTTTTCTCGACTCATTACAGAGACCATTCAAGGGCAGTTCGCCGCTACCAGAGATAGGTCTGGGTAACTGCCAGCCTCTGCCTCTGCCGTTGCCTTTGCCTCTGCCCTTGCCCTTGCCCTTTGACGTTTGGGACACCCTTGCGGATGGCCACGTTCAGCGGGATGCAGCGTAGAATCAAGCTATTGCTGACGGCTGTGGTTATTGGGCTCGAAGGCAGAGGCAGAGGCAGAGGCAAAGGCGGAGGGCAACGCGGTCGAACAGATGCAGGCGTCGACTGGAGACGAGAAATGCGGACCGCGGATGAATGTTTTAAAATGGGGGTCTGTGCGGCATACCTATATGTACGGAAGAAGGGATTGTCGTGAAGAGGGCCGGTTGCCGTTGAGAAGAAGCTCTGGGTGGAAATCTGCCCTCCCTTTCAACATGTCTCGGCGCAGCTGCCTTGCCATAGCGGTTCTCGCAACCCTCAGCGGAAGCCCCCTTTGCTTAAGCCATGCAGGGAAAGAAGCGAAGCGATTCGTTCCTCCTTTACGGGTGCACATTCCCTTCGAAGCTGCCTGGGAAGGAATGCTGCGCGTCTTGAGGGAGGAAGGGTGGACAGTCACCCGAGAGGGACGAGCCAAGGGTGAAATCCGCACCGGGTCCCGGAAATACATTTCGGGGCCATTGACCGACGATCATATGGACAAGATTGGCGAGCGGCCTCGATTGTCCGGTGCCCAGTGGCAGCGGGTGGACTATCATTATGAAGTCTCCATCCAACTCGTCTCCGGACGAGAGACCCTGATCACTGTAGACACGAATATCACAGCTCTGAAGAGAGCCTTTCTGGGAGAGGAAGGTTGGGTTGCCATCCCCTCCAACGGACGTTTGGAGGAGGGTCTGCTAACACGCTTCGGGCAATCTCTCTTCGGACAGACCTTTTCCCTGACCAGATCGAAGAAGGGATTGTGGGGTTGGTTTCCCGAGATCAAGGGAGGACGATCTCCCTCAACCGATTCGAACCGGACGGAAACAGAGTGACGGATTCTGGTCGGTGCGACTGTGCGGCTCAAATCCTCGAAGCTCAAGATTAGTACACTGGAACGTAAATAGGGCAACGTTTGCAGATGGGGCTTGCGAGGCGAGATCAAGGCAGGAGGAGGAAGACGAGGCTTGGCCATCTTGGACGACAACCAACGCAGAGATCGTCCGCAACCCCCATCTGCCCTACGGGTGGCGACGGGACGCGCCGATTTCTTTGTCGCTCCTCCTCCAAGATAGGAGGCATCGAGTTCGTCGTCGCTTCGCGAACTCGACACGTCGCGCTCGCCACAAACGTTGCCGTATTTACGCTCCAGTGTACTTAGTGCTGTCCCCCAGCCGAGCTGGATCAGTCTGGGGTTTGGTATCGAGGGATAGGGGGAGATTCTGCTGCTGTCCAGCTCTCTCCGCGGAACTCGGGCTCATTCTGCTGACAAGTCAAGTCGTTCGCGGCTTCTGCTGGATCGCCGGTGGTTGGGGATGAAGGTCGATCGTTTGGAACTTGGTGCCCGAAATTTCGCAGTTTGGTTTAATCTTGTATCTTGGAAGTCGCTTGAGGTGAGCAGGAGGCAAGCTTGACTATGGACGCGGCGACCCTGGAAATCATCGAAAGATCTCTTCTATATTCCCTCTGGGCCTTCTTGCTTGTGTTTCTCCTATCCCTGCTCGTGATCCGACAGAGCTTGCGCTCACGGAAGAAGGGGCTCCAGGACCTCCGAGCCGATCTAGACCGAGAGTACCAGCGGAAATGGACGGTTCCAGCCCCAGCAGCCTCAACGACTCCAACCAGCAAACGCTTCGTCCCTTCCCAGGATGAGTCACGAATGGCCTTCCACGCATTATTGTTTTCCACCTGCCTCGCCACCGTTTGCTTCCTGGCTCTTACCCTGATCCCGCTTCCGTTCATGGACAACCTCGCCACCCTGGATCCCCGCAGCACCGTGCCGCTGCGAGTGACCGCCCTCAACTATGACCGGTTTCATGAGGGCTTTTCCCTGAAGGGAGAAATCTGGAATCAGGAGGAGGAACCCGTAGGAGAACTAACGGCCGTCGTCAAGATCTGGGGAGCGGATGAGGAGCTCCTGGACGAGCTTTCGGTTGACGTCAAACCCAAGACTTTGCGACCCAGGTCTTCGGGAAACTTTAGTCTGCGTTACTCCAAGAATTCCCCTTTTCTATTTGGCTACGAGATCCACTTCCACGACCAGGCGGGTGATGAAGTCCCTCACGTCAAGGGTTTCGATGTTCGGTGAGACTGGCAAGCTGAATCCCCAGAAGTGGTCTCTGGTTACCCTGCTTCCCTACCTCAGGAAGTACCGCAGCAGAATCCTTTTGGGAGCGCTGATGGTGCTCCTGACCAATCTTGCAGTCGTCACCCTGCCTACCATTCTGGGAAGAGCGATCGATCATCTTTCCGACGCCACCCGGTCTGACCTCTTTTTTTTTGCGGCCCTGATCCTGGCCGTCGGCGCCATTGAGGGCTTCTTTCGCTTCTGGATGCGGCGGGTTCTGATCGGGGTTTCACGTTATATCGAATACGATCTCCGCAACGATCTGTTCCGCCATCTTCAGTGCCTTACGCCTCGCTTTTACCAAGAACACTCAACCGGCGACGTCATGTCACGGTCGACCAACGACCTGAGCGCGGTGCGGATGGTCCTTGGCCCCGGCATCATGTATTCCTTCAACACTATCTCCATGACAGTCTTGACCATTGGGATCCTCCTCCAGATTGATGCCAGGTTGGCCAGCCTGAGCCTGCTTCCCCTGCTACTGGTGTCCTACAGCGCCACCTACTTTGGAAGGAAGATCCACCAGAGATTCGAGAGAATCCAGGAGCAGTTCTCCACGATTACGACTCTGGCCCAGGAGAATGTGTCCGGAATCCGGGTAGTAAAGGCCTACGGCCAGGAACGAGCCTCTGTCCGTCGTTTTCGAGAAGCCAACCGGGAATACATCAAGAAAAGTCTTGCTCTGGTCAGGATCTGGGGAGTCTTTTATCCCCTCCTGACCTTCCTCCTTGGGCTCTCAGGGATGTGCCTCCTGTGGTATGGGGGCCGCAGGGTTATCTCCGGATCAATTTCCATAGGAGAGCTAGTCGCGTTCATGGTCTATGTGACCAGGCTTACCTGGCCCACGATCGCCCTCGGATGGGTCATCAATGTGGTAGAGAGAGGCTCTGCCTCGATGGCTCGCATCAATCGCATCCTGGCGCAGGAGCCTGATATTCGGGACGAGAAGACGGTTGCGGTCGAGAAGCTCAAGGGGAAGCTGGAGGTCCGGAATCTGAGCTTTTCCTACGGTGAGATCAACGTGCTGAGGGACCTGAGCTTCAAGGTCGATCGCGGACAGACGGTCGCAATCGTTGGGAGCACGGGAAGTGGAAAATCTACTTTAGTTCACCTGTTGTGTCGGCTCTATCCGATTCCACGGGGGACGATGTTCATTGACGACATCGACATCAACGATCTTCCTTTACAGAAACTTCGCTCTCGAATCGGCTGTGTCCCGCAGGATAGCTTTCTGTTTTCCGAGACGATTCGCCAGAACATATCCTTTGGCCGGCCCGAAGCGGATCTGGAGCGGGTCCGCGAGGCAGCCTGGACCAGCAATATCCTGGATGATATCGAGGAGTTCCCCGAGCAGATGTCGACCTTTGTCGGTGAGCGGGGCATCACCCTGTCCGGTGGTCAGAAACAACGCATTGCCATCAGCCGGGCTCTGCTGCTGGAGCCGGATATCCTGGTCCTGGACGATTCCCTTTCCAGCGTGGACACCTATACCGAGGAGCGTATCCTGGAGAGACTTTCGCAGGAACTGTCAGACCGGACTTCAATTCTGATTTCCCACCGCATTTCGACCGTGCAGAAATCTGATCTGATTCTGGTGTTCGAAGACGGCCAGATCATAGAACGAGGCACCCATACAGAGCTGCTCGGGACAGGAGGTCCCTATGCCGAGCTCTACCAGAAACAGCTCCTCAGAGAAGAGCTGGAAAGCGAATGAGCGACTACCACGAAGAAGAGGTTCTGGGAAAGGCATACGATAGCCGGCTGGCGCGACGACTGCTGAGCTATCTGCGACCCTATCGCGGGATCGTGGCGATCTCCGTCTTCCTGCTGCTGCTGGTCTCGGGACTCCAGCTGGTGGGGCCGCTCCTCACCGAGATCGCCATAGATGAACATATTCGAAACGGTGACCTGGGCGGACTGAACCGGATCGCCCTCATCTTTCTGAGCGTTCTGGTGCTGCAGTTCTTTCTCTCTTTTGCCCAGACCTATCTCATGAACTGGACCGGGCAAAGGATCATGCACGACCTGCGACTCCAGATTTTCTCGCACATCCAGACCCTGCACGTGGGCTATTTCGACAAGAATCCGGTGGGGCGCATCATCACCCGCATCACCACCGACGTAGATGTGTTGAACGAGCTGTTCACCGCTGGAGTCGTGAGCATTTTTGGAGACATCTTCCTGCTCGCCGGCATCGTTGGCGTCATGCTCTGGCTGGATTGGAAGCTAGCCCTGGTCTGTTTCTCGGTGCTCCCGCTCCTGGTGCTCGCGACGGCAGTCTTCAAGTTGAAAGTTCGGGGTTCCTACCGTTGGGTCCGAACCTGTATCGCCAGGATCAACGCGTTCCTGCAGGAGAACATCACGGGCATGTCCGTGGTTCAGCTCTTCGTCCAGGAGGAGCGGAAGTTCAAGGAGTTTGAAGAGCGGAACCGCGACCACCTCAACGCCAACCTGAAGTCGATCTTCTACTACGCCCTCTTCTACCCCGTCGTCAGCCTGATCGGATCCCTCGCTGTCGCTTTGATTCTCTGGTACGGAGGCGCTCAGATCATCCAGAACACACTCACTCTCGGCGTCCTCGTTGCCTTCATCCAATATTCAGATCGTTTCTTCAAACCCATCAGCGACCTGAGTGAGAAGTTCAATATTCTGCTGAACGCCATGGTCAGCTCAGAGCGGATTTTCAGACTCCTGGACACGCAACCGGCGGTACAGCCTCCATCACACCCACTTTCTCCATCGGTCATTCAGGGCAGGATCGAATTCAAGGACATCAGCTTCCACTACAAGGAGGGGACTCCCGTCCTGAGCAATGTGAACCTCACTATCGAAGCCGGAGAGAAGGTAGCCATAGTCGGACCGACCGGCTCCGGAAAGTCCACGCTTATCAACCTCCTCTGCCGCTTCTACGATGTCCAGGCCGGAGAAATCCTGATTGACGGTGTCGATGTGAGGAAGATGGATCTGGAAAAGCTGAGACAGCTTACCTCAGTGGTTCTTCAAGATGTTTTTCTCTTCAGCGGAACCATCGAGGAAAACATCCGCCTGTGGCAGCGGGACATCGATCGGCAACAGGTAGAGTCGGCAGCAAAGTTCGTCAATGCAAGCCGTTTCGTGGAGCGAATGCCGAAAGGACTGGATTCCCACGTGGCGGAACGGGGCAGTTCGCTCTCGGTCGGTCAGCGCCAATTGCTGGCCTTTGCCCGTGCGGTGGCACATGATCCCAAGGTCCTGGTTCTGGACGAAGCCACCTCCTCGGTCGACACAGACACCGAGCTGCTGATCCAGGACGCCCTCGACAAACTCCTCAGGAACCGAACCGCCCTGATCATTGCTCACCGCCTTTCGACGATACAAAACTGTGATCGCATCGTCGTGTTGTCCAAGGGGCAAATCAGGGAGGAAGGCTCTCACGACGAGCTGCTGAAACACCGGGGAATCTACTACATGCTCTACCAGCTTCAGTACAAGGAACAGCTGGGACATCTGGCCCTCGCCCAGCAGGGCGGGGCCACCGGATCCAAAGCACCAGATTACAATTAAGGGTCACTTCGAAATTCGCTTGTTCGATATTCAGCGGTTTAGCATTCATAGGTTGCCCTCTCCAGAACCAAGGAAAAAGGCTGAATCACAAACCGCAGAACACCGAACATGCGAACTCCGAAGGCGGGCGCAGTGATGAAGCTTCACCTTGGGAACTGTCAGCTCGCCCCTCTCCCCTTCAAGACGGCGGGTATGGTCTTCAGCAGAATTATTAGATCCAATCCCAGCGACCACTGGTCAATGTAGCGCAAGTCCAGATCCATCCAGCGCTGGAAGTCGATCTCGTTGCGTCCGGAAACCTGCCAGAGACAGGTGATTCCGGGCTTTACGCTGAGGCGACGCCTCTGCTTCAGGGAGTAGTACTTTACTTCCTCGGGAAGGGGGGCGCGCGGCCCCACCAGACTCATCTCTCCCTTGAGCACATTGGCGAGTTGAGGCAACTCATCGATACTGAATTTACGAAGAATTCGACCCAGAGGAGTCACCCGCGGATCGTTACGCATCTTGAAAACGGGCCCATCCATCTCATTGAGGTGCTTGATCTCCCACAACTTATCTTCGGCTCCCTCGATCATGGTTCGAAACTTGGTCAAGGTGAACCGCCGACCATAGAGACCGCAGCGGATCTGGCGGTAGAAGATGGAGCCAGGCGAGGTGAACTTGATGAGCAGCATGACCACCAGCATGATCGGCGTCGTGACCAGCAGCAGACATGCTGCCGCTGAGCAATCCAGCAGCCTTTTTGCCACCAGCGACAGACTGTGGTCTGGAACCGTCGAATAGGTGATCAGAGGCAAGCCCTCCAGGAACTCTAGAGACGGCCTGGCACCCGCTTTAGGGAAGCCATCCAGCGCCAACCTTGTCTTGATCCCCAGATCCTCACATAGGCTCATCAGCTCCTCGATACTCTCCGGGCGACAACCCTGCTCCTCGACGAAGATGATCTCGTCGACTACCACTTCCTCCATCAGAAGCCGGGGAAGATCCTCCAGGCTACCCAGAACCTTCAAACTGGAGTCGGCAGCAGCTTCAGCTCCGCAGCTCACATGCCCCACGACGTGATAACCGTACTTCTGGGAATTCTCCAAGACCTCACCCACCCGTGTGGAACGGCTGTCCGTCCCCACAACGACGATCTTGATCTGGTTGTGCTCGTTGATATTCCTGCTTCTGAGCACCCATTGGATGAGCACACGGTTGAGGGCAATAAAGCTGCTGCAGATCACTACAAATCCGAAAAGAATGGGACGACTCACCACCAGCTTCAAGGCGAAGGTGAAAAATCCTGTGATCACACTGCCGGCCAGGGCAAAATGGAAGGCACGGATAAGCTGCTGTCGTAGAGGGAGGTACACCTGTTCAGAGTACCTTTGAGTGATCAGGAGAAGAAGCACCCATAATGGGAGTAGAGCCAGAAAATAGAGCAGGTACTGGCGAAAAGGAAGCAGCTCCGGGTTGAAGAGGTCCCCGAGGCCGGAGGGAATCAGCTCGTTGGCATGGCTCCGCAAGAAATAGGCGAGGAATAGCGCGGGCACTCCCACCGCCACATCGGCGACCAGGAGAAGATGGGAATACACCCGATACTGACGATCAAACACCAGTAAGCAATCTAACCAATCCGAGGTCTCAAAGTCCAGTCGAGGCGCTGTGAGCAGTGAGCAGTATGTGCACTAGACAGTGGCAATGTACTCCCAGAGACTGATGGCTAGAGACTGCTCACTCCACCTGACGCGGGAGTGGAGATGTAAACTGCGCTCTAGCAACTCGACAGGTCTTCGACTCGAGGGGGACGAGAAAGGAGAAAGCCCTCTGCAAAGTGGCAGCCGATCAGACTGCCCAGATGCGTATGGAAGCTCCTGATCTGATCCAGAATACCGGGGCCGCTGAGGTAGGTCTCGAGCTCCCGGGATCCGACCTTGTAGAACTGAGACTCAAAAGCGAGTATCACCTTTTCCTTGACCTCATAGAACTCTGAGATGTCGACCAGAAGCTGGGGTGTGCTAGGTTGGTTGAACTGCATCCAGGAGGCTATCTTCTCGGGACGAAATCGCTCTTGCCCGGTGTCAATGCGAGCGAGTCCGGCGTGGTGTACAGCGTCCTCAACCAGCTGCGCGGCTTGGCTGTGATCGGGGTGCCCCCAGCGAGAGTGGCTGATCACGAGACGGGGACGCGCTTGTCGCAGAATCCGGATCACTTTGAGCCGGTTTTCCGGGGTAGGCTGAATGTTTCCGTCTTCGAGTCCCAGGTTGGTACGGAACTCCAGCCCCAGCACTTCCGCCGCGGTGGCAGCCTCCTTTTCTCTTAATTCAGCAGATCCCCGGGTCCCCAGCTCCCCGCGCGAAAGGTCAACCACCGCTATCCGTCGACCCTGCGATCGCAGCTTCAGAAGGGATCCAGCACAACCAAGCTCGACATCGTCCGGATGTGCACCTATTGCAAGCACATCGACTTGTTCAGACATAGAAAACCTGGTGGCTGAGGCAGAAGGGCTGCCCGCCCTCCATGACGGAGTTGATAAAGGCTGGACCTTCCTGGATCAAAAACTGGTTGAAGTTGATGACCCTTTCCTGGAGCCTGCCCTGGGGACACAGCCGATTCTGCAAGTAGTCCAGATGTCTTCCCACAGCCTCGTCTCGTTGACGATAGTTCGCCACAAATCTGCGCTGCAGTTTCTCGATATGGTAGATGATCCGTTGCTCTGCCCGAACCACCATCTCGGCCATGCTGGGGTCGGAACGATTGACGTGCGACTTGAGAGAAGCCAGCTGTGACCGCAACTCTTGCTGCACTGAGTCAAAAGTCCTGAGAACCTCCCCGGTCTCCCCCTGGTTCAGGAGACTCTGGACCGCCTGTATCGGATCGGCTGACATCAGTTCACCAGCCTCCAGGCCATATTTCTTGAGTAGACGTTGGGCCTTACGATCGACGACTGTAATGCCCATGCGCGGGAAGATGGAGGGCTCTACTCCGCAGAGCGAGCTGATCGCGCTGACCTGAGTGAAATAAGCCACTTCCGAGGGTCCTCCGACGTAGACCACGGTCGGGAACAGGTGGTCCTGAAGGACCGGCCTCAAAAGGACGTTGGGGCCAAACCCCTCCGGATTCGACTCGATTCGGTGCAGCAGCTCGTCGAGGGAATAACCCAACTTCCTCTTCTTGGTGCGGTACTCCCCGTTCTGATACACCAGTTTGTGGCGACTATTCCCCTCGTGGGAAAACAGAAGGGTCTCCGAGTCCTCGAGAGAAACCTGGGGGGTGAAGCCGGCTTCAGCGAGCTCCAGGCTTCTCCGCTGCAGCGCTTGGATCGCTTCTGACCTCTTCTTCAACAGCCCGGTGAAGACTGCTGTCAGTTCGGACTTGTAACCAGGCAGCAAGGAATCGAACAGCACCAGACCATGGTCGCGAAAGAGGCCGGCCAACCATTGTCCGTGCGCCTGACGAAAATCCTGGTCGGGGCGATAGCTGGCTCCCAGGGTCTGTACCGTTGAGTCCAGGAACTCTGCCCGCTGAGCCTGATGCTGGAGTTGCTCTAGATTCTCCGAAATCCGGTCCAGAGCGATCGTCCCCACCATGCGGCCGTCGCTCTGTGCGCCAGGGTAGCGAATGTTTAGCAGCCGATCCGCCTGATCATAGAAGGAGGTCGAACGAACCTCCATGAAATCAGAATCATCTGCTGGAAGCCAGAAAACGGGGACTGCGGAATAGCCACGGTCCTCCAGGATCTGGCTCAGCCGAACTGCCGTGGCGGCCTTGTAGACAGCGAGGGCAGGCCCTCCAAAGAGCCCCAGCTGCTGTCCTGTCACCACAGCAATTGTGTCTCGCCTCTTCAATTTCTGAATGTTGATGAGGCCAGCTTCGCCCACCCCAACCGATCGATTGAAAGGATCCAGGAGTGAGACAAGATGCTCTCGTGAAAACCGCAAGGGCCTCTTCACAACTGCCTCGGCCCGACGCTCCAGAGCCTCGAGATCGAGCGGAGCTGGTGCTCCGGGTGCAAAGAGACTGCTCACTTCATCGAAGTGATAGAGGTATTTGAGAAAGAGGGGATTCTGTCCGGGAAGTGTTCGATAATCCAGGCAATCGACCTTCATAGACTTCCCAAACCCTCAACCGCGATGTTTTACAGTGACTCCGGAAGGGTAACTCGCATTTCCGAGCCACATCGTTTCCGTTATAGGGAGGGACGCTCAGGAGGCCCCCTCCGATTCGCGGAAAAGAGTCTTTTTCGGCCGGCCTAGCTGACCGCTGCCGACTGGAAATCTAATTCATTTTCACAGCACTTGCCAGGCCTGGCGCTCCATTCCGAGATCAGTGGTCGGACCAGAGTGACGAAACACGCCGCCCCGGAATGGAGCACTGGCGGTTAGTCACTGGCGGGATGATGGACCGCGGGCACTTGACGGCCCTGCGGGGTTGACCGTGATCCTGTCTTTCAGTTTCAAAAACTTCTTTTCGCCGATGCCTCGCACATTCATGAGATCTTCGATCCGCTCGAAGGGACCGTTTTTCTCGCGAAACTCGAGAATGCGTCTTGCCGTCGACGTCCCGATTCCAGGCAGGTCCTTCAGATCCTCCAGAGTCGCTTGGTTCAGGTCGATCTTGCGGTCCTGCTCCGGTCCAGCGCAAAGGGCTGAGACACAGAACAGAAAAGGCAAGACGCCTAACCACCAGGTAGAAACTTGTTTCTTCATTTGACTGTCCTCCTTGTTGTGTTTCTACCTAGACTTAACGCTCCGGCCCGAAAATCTGCGAAAGATTTTCTAGGACCCGCCCAAATACCATCGCAGCAGGAGATTTCCCCAGAGTGCCGCCATCATTGCTCCTACGGCCAGGAAGGTTCCAAAGGGGAGCGGATAGCGCCTTCCTTTCCCCAAGATCAAAATGAAGGCGGTCCCCACCAAAGCGCCCATGGCCGACCCCAGAAAGATAGCCAGCAGCGCCAGCCGCCACCCCAGGAAGGCTCCCATCATGGCCAGCATCTTGACGTCACCGAAGCCCATCCCGTCCACTCCAGTCGCCTTGTGGTAGATCGAGGAGACTAGCCAGAGCAGCCCTCCGCCCACCAGGATTCCCAGAAGGGAAAGCGGATAGTTGCCCCAGATCGGCACCGAAGCAGGATCAGGGATGTGCCAGTGAAAGAAACCGGAAACCTGGAAAGGCGACACCAGTAGTCCCAGCAGCAAACCGCTAAAAGTCAGGACGTCGGGGAGAATTCTGTGGAAGAGGTCGATAAAAGCAAGAACCAGGAGAAGACAAAAAAAGACCAGATTGATGAAGAAAGGCGGTGTCAGTCCGAATTGATGCCATAGAAGCAGGAAGAGCACCGCCGTACATAGTTCCACCACGGGATAGACCCAGGAAATAGGCCCTCCGCAGTCACGGCACTTTCCCCGCAGGAAAAGATAGCTCAAGACTGGAATATTGTCCCAGGCCCGAATCCGGTGTTCACACTGGGGACAGCTGGACCTGGGACGGACGACGGAACGACGCAGGGGAACGCGAAGAATACAGACCGTCAGGAAGCTCCCCACCAGCAGGCCAGCCGTCCCGACCAGGACTACAGTCCAATCCATGGGAGCATTATAACCAGGTCAAGAGAAGAGGTCGCACGTCGGCAGGTCTGAACGTCGCACGTCTCAAGTCTGTGTTCTTCTGGAGCCGGGTTTTCGTCAACTCTCCTTTTCAGCGAGTTCGCACAAGGCATGCGGGAGCAGGATCGCTACAGTCTTACGAGCTAAGAGACGTGCGACGTGCAGGTGTGATAGTCGGAACGGGACAGCATACATCTTCGGACTGCCCGGTTCTAGTCACTGTTCCTGGTATTGGTCCGCGCGTCGCTGGCGGCGCAGCAGTCAAACGGCCTTTTTCTTCAGTGCCATGTTGAGGCTATTTACCTCGGTGCTTCTTCACTTTTTCGAAGTTTGCGAATCCCACCGAGCCGTCCGTGAAGAGCTTATCTCCCGGACGCACCATGGGCGCTCCCCCATCGATGAAGACGTCGATTGGATTTTTCACACCATCCCCAATCGCGTCTTTTGGGTCATCGACATCGGCACTCTGCGCGGTTACGACGTCTCCTTCACTTCCCTGCTCGTCCCCGGTGCTGAGTTTCACAAACTCGACATTGGAGAAGCGAACTTCCCCGCCATCCTTGCCTGAATGAGTGCTGCGGCTCACGTCCCCCGCTTGGGTCCCATCAGCTTCGAGCCAGACGTCGAACCTCTCGGGTGTGCTGGTGCCTTCGATTTCCACGGAGTCAAATGCCTGGTCCTGACCGTCATCATGGATTTTAACGTTGGCGCCGTTGATGAGCTGTATTCGGTGCTGATCGCTTCCCGGACCGCCGTTCATGAGGTCGTCGCCGGCTCCGCGGATAGGCTTCTCCCCGAGGAGCGCGAAGTTGCCGAGTACTTCGTCACCTTGCTCTCCTAGCAGCGCAAAGTTTCCGAGCACGTCGTCACCTTGCTCTCCAAGCAGCGTGTCGTCGCCGGCTCCACCAAAGATTGTGTCGGCTGCATCGCCGCCAAATATGGTGTCATGGGCAGCTCCACCAAAGATTGTGTCGGCTGCGTCGCCGCCAAATAAGGAGTCATTGGCAGCTCCACCAAAGATTGTGTCGGCTCTAGAAGGCATTTCCAGAGCGGAAGGAGCCACTGGTTTTCTGCAATCTCAGTGTAGTTCACTCGACGTTCCCGCGGGCAAACTTGAATGTCCGCTTCTAGGTGCAAGGCGGCCGATCAGGGACGATCTACTCTGACACTGTTTGTAGGGTCGGATCTGGGTTATTACAGCAGACGTCCAGACGTGCGACCTCTGCGCTTGACTTGCGACCCTTTGATTTTAAGGCGCGTTCCCTTCCCTTCGCGCCATCACGATATCGTTGGCGTCGATGATCGTGTACATCGCCTTTTCCAGATCGGTCAGGGTCTGCTGGTAATCCACCAGAGCCCTCAGCTCTCGAACCTGGGCGTCGGTCAGATCTCTCTGGTATCGAAGCACTTCGAAGTTCGTGGATAGCCCTGCCTGAAAGCGCTTGTTTTCCCCTTCCAGCTGCTCCTCGGACAGTTCCCGTGCCACTCGCGCCGCCTCCAGACGCTTTCTCTGAGTCGCGATACTCTCGTAGGCGTTGCGCACCTCTACCATGATCAGCTGCTGCTCGTTCCTGAGCATACTCAGTAAACGTCGTTCCTGGATGCGAAGCAAGGCGCGCTCTCCCTCGTTGGCGCGGTTGCCAATCGGAATCTCTACACTTAAGGAAACCTGATAGTTGATGAAGTCGAAGCCGAAGACCTGTCCCCAGGTATTGCCGAAATTACCGAAGAAGGGACTGTCGGGGTCGGGAGCCGTTCCCGATCTGGTGTCGGGGACGCCGTCTCCGTCCGTGTCAACGAACACATTCTGCAGTACTCGACCCGTGTTCCCTCTCGAGATAATGCCCGCCTCGAGATTCACCGCCGGCTTACCCTCTTTGATGTAGTACTTCCGATTCACCTCGATCTTGTCGCGTTCCAAGCGATTCTGTTCGAGTTCAGGACGCCTCTGCAGAGCGATCTCTATCGCCTGGTCCAGAGAAAGACTCAGGTCCTGGATCTCGGGGCGCTTGGTTGGGATCAAGATCAGATTCCAGATGCTTGCCTTGGGATCAGGAGCCAAGAGTTGTTTGAGGGCGTTCTGGGATGTGATGATCTGCACTTCCGATTGAATCATGTCCTGCTCGCGGGTGGCCACTTCGGCTCGGGAGGCGGTTACCTCGATGGGAGCCATCACGCCGATCTGTACCCTCTTCCGGTTGTTTTCGTGCTGGATGATTGCCAGCTTCATCGATTCGCGTATGGCCTCATGATTCTCGATGGCGAAAACCAGCTCCCAGTATTGATTCTGCACCTGCTGCAGGATCTCGGACACCCTTTGCTTGAAGACACTGTCGCTGATGTCACGATCCAGGTTGTGGAGGCTCAGCTGGGTTTCCGTCGAGGTCCTCCGAAAACCCCGCCATAGCGGCTGTCTGAAGAGGAGGTCGAAATTCGACCCAAAAGATGGATTGATGAACTGGAATGCGCTGTTGGTGGAAAAACGATTGTTGTTAAAGGTCACCGTCAGATCACTGCCACCGGGGAAGTTCTGCCCCACGGAAGAGCTGAAGAAGAAGTTGTCTGTGGTATTAACCGAGATGCCCTGCCCCGCATCCAGCACCGATCGTGCAGGGTTCTCATTCGAGTTTATACCCACACTGAAGCTAAGCCTGGGATCATAGAACCCTTTGGTCCTGACGATGTCCTGGAGATTCAAATCCTCGTTGTAATCCTCAATAGCGATATCCAGGTTGTTCGTCAGCGCCAGCCGCATCGCATCCTTTGGCGTCAGCTCCAGTACCGTACGTTCCCGGCGCATGCGCTCAGTCCAGGACTCAGGAGGGACAATCTTCGGTGCCTCGACCTCATCCTGGACCGGCTTTTTTTCCTCTTGAGCAGCCACGGGCAAGATGAGGCAGAGCAAGGACAGTCCCACCAAACAGTTCGCTATTCTCATAACAACTCCTATTCAATCGACGATGTCGCCACGATGATAGTCCCGTGTTGAGTACGTAGACTAGAGGAAGATTGTTTCAAGGAAGGAAAGGGCGAGAACGGCAGGAAGGTTAATTTGGGGCCGGGGAATTGAGAGTTGCCTCAGATTCCCCGCCACCCGCCTTCATAGAATGCAAGGGGCTCGCCAACCCAGATAACCTGAGTGGCGAGCCCCAGAGTGGTCACAGCCTGTGGCGCCATGCAAGACGAGATCAGAAAAAGCGAACAGACTACTCTTCAGACTCTGACTCTTCAGACTCCGACTCCGCTTCTATCTCCTCCTGCTTTTTGAGCGTGGGCCGCTTGGAACGCTTGAGCGAAGGCTTGTCGCCCTTGAGAGTCGGTTTTTCCTTGTCGTCGCGCTGATTGGTCTTCCGTTTCAGGGTCGGTCTCGATGCCCCGCCCTTTCCTGGAGCATCTCCGGGCCTGATCTGCTGACGGTCGATCTGAGCCAGGCGCGACTTGACTCTCTCGAACTCAGAACCGCTGAGCACGTATTCATCCTTGGCTTCGAGGTATCCGATCTCGCCGTTGACATGTTCGATCCGGCTCTCGACGGTGGGGTGCGTGCGGAAGAAGCTGGAAAAGGCCCCAGGTTTCTTCCTCTCCTTTTCTTGGAGCTTTTCAAAAAAGGTGATAAAGCCCTGCGGATCGTAACCGGTGTTCCACAGGTACTGGGTTCCCAACTGATCCGCCTCGGCTTCGGATTTCCGGGTGATTCCCAAAACCGCCAAGGACATGCCCATACCCAGACCCTGATAGATAGCGTACTGTGTCCAGTAGCCTCCGATGAACATGGCGGGCAGCGCAGCAAACTGAAGAAGCTGTCCCTTGGTCATCCGCTCAGTGGCATGTCGAGCAGTGACGTGGGCAATTTCATGTGCCATTACCCCAGCCAGCTCCGACTCGTTCTCGGCCTCAAGAATCAATCCCTTGTTGACGTAGAAATAGCCACCAGGCAGGGCGAAGGCATTGACCTCGTCGGTATCTATTACCTTGATGACGAAGGGTACTTTCGCATCCGAGTTCTTCACGATCTCTTGACCCAGGCGGTCGACGTACTCGGCCACCACAGGGTCTTCCACCAGCCGTGCCGTCTGCTCGATCATCTGAGCGTACTGGGCGCCCATCTGAATCTCTTTTTCCAGAGACACAAAATTAGGAAAGATCAGGCCAATCCTGCCGTTGATGCTTCGGTTGCCGATGTTTTCCACGTCTCCATGCCGCCTACCCGAACTCAGGGGGCTGGTGGTGAAAACGAGGACAAAAAGGGTTAGAACCGTGACAACTCTACTCTTGTTCATAGCACCTTCCCATGTTGACTAAACTCGATATGAGGCTAGTATAACCCATTGATTGCTCCGTCTTCCAGGGAGTCTCCTCCTGGTGCGTATCCACGTCCTACTTCCATCTTACGCACCTCCTCTGTTACCTTCTGTCTATATCTGATGCGAGAAAACGATCGGGGGTTCACCTTGGGGCGAATTGGCCTTTCCTGTGGTAGCAAAGCGGACAGATCCCTCAAGATTCTGAACGCCCATCAGATGCAGGAGGTGGATCGGCTGACCACCGAAAAGTATGGTCTCCCCAGCCTTCTTCTGATGGAGAATGCCGGAATAAGCCTCTATCTGACCTTGAAGGGCTACTTCGCGGAGGAACTCTCTGAACAGCGAACTGCCATCCTCTGTGGCAAAGGGAACAATGGCGGCGACGGACTTGTTCTGGCGAGGCAACTGCGACAAAGAGAGACTACTCCCGAGGTGTTCCTGCTGGCGTCTCCGGAAGAGGTTTCGGGGGATGCCCGCATCAACCTGGACATCTATCAGGCCATGGACGGTCAGATTCAGACTGTTCTTTCAGAGGAAGACTGGTCTCGTCTGACTCCTCAGCTGGAGAGCTGTGATCTCGTGGTCGACGCTATTCTCGGGACGGGCATCAGCAAACCAATGGCAGGGCTCCTTGCCCAGGTAGTAGAAGATGTGAATCGTCTCCGAGCCTTTGTCCTGTCCGTCGACTTCCCTTCAGGCATGGTTTCTGACGCCTTCCGTGGAAAGGGACCGACTATTCGTGCCGACGCCACCGTAACCTTCACCGCGCCCAAGATCGCACACATCCTACATGAGGATCAGGAGTCGCTGGGTTCTCTGCACCTGTTCCCAATCGGTACCCCGCCCGAGCTGCTCGAGACCTCGGACTACCCGATCGAGCTAATCACTCACCCCCTGGCAAGCGTCAGCCTGCCAGAGCGACGCGCCAGTTTCCACAAAGGAAGTTTCGGCCATACAGTCATCGTAGCAGGCAGCCTCGGCAAGTCAGGTGCCGCAGCCCTCGCTACCAGCGCCGCCCTTCGCTCGGGATCCGGACTCGTCACCGCTTGCGTCCCGGAGGGAATACAAACCCTCGTGAGTTCCTTCAGACCCGAGGTCATGACCGAAGGCCTGGCTTCCTCTCAGGCTGGAACCTTCGCCTCCAGTGCTGGCGGTGACCTTCTGGAATTCCTGGAAGGCAAACAAGCGGCCGCCGTCGGCCCGGGACTGTCCACCAACAAGGAAACCGTGGATTTCGTTCACCAGGTAGTCCAGCAGGCCCGAATCCCTCTCGTAGTAGACGCCGATGCGCTGAACTGCTTTCAAGAACAGCGTCAACAGCTCTTCAACAGCCATGACCAGCCTCTGGTGCTGACGCCTCATCCTGGAGAGTTCTCCAGGCTCATCGGGAGGCCCACGGCTGAGATTCTAGACGACAAGATCGAGTTGGCACGTCGATTTGCTCAGGATCAGCAACTGTGGCTGGTGCTGAAGGGGTTTCGCACCCTGATTGCTCTGCCTGACGGGAGGGTCTTCGTCTGTCCTCTCGGCAATCCCGGAATGGCGACCGCAGGCACCGGGGATGTGTTGACCGGAGTCATCGCCTCTTTCCTGGGCCAGTACCAGGCCCAGAGCATGAATGCGCCCCAGCAGACAACACAGGCCGTCCTGGCAGGCGTCTACCTTCACTCGCTGGCCGGAGATCTTGCCGAAAAGCAAACGGGTGGAGCCGCACTCAATGCCAACAACATTATTGATCATCTAGGAGCGGCACAGCTCGAACTGGACGCTTGATCCCGTTGACCGAAATTCACCGATCTCGCAGCGAGGCCCAGACGCTTCACATCGGTGAGCTCATTGGGCGCCGCCTACACCCGCCCTGCCTCATCCTGCTCCACGGGGAACTGGGAGCGGGAAAGACTACCTTGACCAGGGCCTTGGCCTTGGGCCTGGGTTTGGAGGACGCTTCGATCGTCCACAGTCCCTCCTTTACGCTGGTGAACCAGTACCCCACCAAAGACGAACCCATCTACCACGTGGACCTCTATCGACTTGAGGGCCTCTCTGATCTCTACTCCATAGGCATGGAAGAGATCCTGTCGCAGGAAGCAGTAATCATCGTCGAGTGGGCGGAAAAACTGATCCTGGAGGTCGAAAGAGCCGTTACCATCCGGATTTTGGTTGACCCCATCAGCGAAGAGCGCCGTATCCAAGTCGACTATCCCGAGTAAGCTGAACAGTGATGCGAACGGGGGAACTGCCAGTATGACGAAGCCAGGTCCGGCAGTGCCGCGAACGACTTGACTCGTTAGCAATATGAGGCCCAGTTCCGAGGAGAGAGTCGGACAACTCGTCCGGCGCTTCCCGCGCTCGCACAATTCCCGTTCCCCCCTGTACGCATCCCCTTCAGGGATGAAATCCAAAGGCGGCGGTGCTCCCCCAGGGTTAGGAAACCCTGGACTGGATGCCGCAATCCCGTTGGGATTGACCTCGATTACAGATTCGAGAACCAAGAACATTCCAACGTGTCCAGAACACCGGTCTACAGCAAGAGTTTCTTTCCTGAATGATCCGGCGCTCCCAGCCGGGAGCGGGACAAAGCTGAAACTTCATTTGCGAACGTCGCTTTGGTCTCCAGGCCGAAGTCTTTTTCTTCCGAGCCCTTAGCTCGATACACGGCAGCCTGGAGACCACCGCTACAAAAACTGGTCAGGCAGATTCATGTCGCAGATTATCTGTTGCTTTCGTTACTGATAGGGAAGTGCCTATGCGAGCAGACTCGAACGCCGGATTTCAGTTGCTGGAAATGATGATCGTCTGCACCCTGATCGGTCTTCTGGGGACCATCGCCTGGGGAAACTTCCAACAACTTCGAGAACACTACGAGCTGCGAATGGGATCCGCTCAATTCGTGTCGGTGCTAAGCCAGTGTCGCCTGCAGGCTGTCAGCAAGAGCCTCCCCCTGCAGGTCCGGATCCACCCTGACCGCAGCCACTTCACAATCACCCCCGAAAACGAGCCGCCACGATTGTGGAAGGCACTCCCACAGGGCACGAAGTTCGTCGGCATTCCCAAGAAAAGACTCACTTTTTTCTCCCGCGGTACCGCCGCTCCAGCCGGCTCTTTTCTGTTGGAGAATAGGACCGGGCAAGTGAAAGTGCTTATCACTCCGACAGGTAGGATACGGTGGCAGCAAGCCGGCTAACCCGGATTTCTCAAGGATAAGAAAAAGCAGTCAGCTCAATGTGGTATAAAGTCTGTGTTAACAAAGACTTAACAAACACAAGGAGCTGACTACTATGACGACAGAGTGTATCGCTTCTAAGCTGGAGTTTCAAGGGCTGGAGGGTCGCCGAGTCGAGGCAGAATTCAACGGGGGACAGATCACTTCAGACGCCGGAGGGTTGCTGTTACGGGAGGTGGAGAACCGCTATGGGTTCATTCGCGGCTTGGCCGCCTGCTTTGGGGACCGGCGGGATCCTCGCTTCACCGAGTTCAGTGTGGAGGATCTGGTGGGGCAGCGGATTTATGGACTGGCCTTGGGCTATGAGGATCTCAACGATCATGAGGAGCTACGGACGGATCCGCTGATGGCGGTGTTGGTCGGCAAGGAAGATCCCTTGGGGAGGGATCGGCGAGCGGAAGCGGATCGGGGCAAGGCGTGTGCGGGCAAGAGCACACTCAATCGTTTGGAGTTGTCCTCGGTGACGCAGGATAAATATCGCAAGACGCCGGTGGATGAAGCGGCGGTGGAAGCATTTTTGGTGGAGCAGTTCATTCGGGTGCGAGGCGGGAAACCCAAGGAGCTGGTGTTGGACCTGGATGCGACGGATGATCCGCTGCACGGAGAGCAGGAGGGTCGTTTCTACCATGGCTACTACCGGTGTTACTGCTACCTGCCCCTGTATGTGTTTTGCGAGGGGTATGTGCTGGGGGCGAAGCTGCGGGTGTCGAATCTGGATGGCTCCGAAGGAGCGGTCCAGGAGATGGAGCGGATCGTGGGACAACTGCGGGCGAAGTGGCCGAAGGTCCGCATTACGCTGCGGGCGGACAGCAGCTTTGCGCGCGAGGCGTTGATGAAATGGTGTGAGGAGCATCGAGTGGATTACGTCTTCGGTCTGGCCCGCAATCAGCGCTTAGAGGGGACCCTGGAGTCGGAGCTGGAACAGGCCCAGGCGCTTCAACAAGCGAGCGGCAGCAGCGCCCGAGTCTATAAGGACTTTCGTTACCAGACGCACAAGAGCTGGAGTCAAGAGCGGCGAGTGGTGGGCAAGGCCGAGTACACGGGTAAGGGATCCAATCCCCGCTTTGTCGTCACCTCGCTGGGAGCGAAGCGGTGGCCCGCCCAAAAGCTGTACGAGCAGCTGTACTGCGCGCGAGGGGAGGCGGAGAATCGGATCAAGGAACAGCAGCTGGAGCTGTTTGCCGATCGGACCTCGACGCACCTCATCAAGAGCAATCAGCTGCGGTTGTGGTTCTCCTCGGTGGCCTATAATCTGCTGCACACGTTGAGGCGTGTCGCTTTGAAGGGGACCCAGTGGGCGAAGGCGCAATGCCAGACAATTCGCCTCAAACTGTTGAAGATAGGAGGCCAGATTCGGGTCAGTGTCCGGCGGGTGAGTCTGTCCTTGAGCGAGGGTTATCCTTACCAAGCACTCTATGCCCAAGCCTTGGCCCAGCTTCAACAGCTCGGTTGAGCCAAGGAAAGTCGGAAATCCCAGCCGTCTGCAACTGAGGCGCCTGAGGTGTGTCTGAAAAACCGGTTTTCCGCGCTCGACACAGGCCTCACGACGCCTGTCGTACTCTGCACCGCCCTCAGCGGCGCCTTTGACCCAGACCGGCGTCGAGAAATCGACTAAAATCGCCCTTTCGGCTTTCTCCTTGAGAAATCCGGGCTAATCGCAGACAGCATCGCTCACTGTTCTCGCAACCGGCCCAGCCGGCTGATCTGGTGGGTCTCCCAGAGGACGGACTCAACCGCTTTCACGCTGCTGGAAACTCTTATCTCGATGATTATTCTGACCCTGGCTGTAGTAGGTCTGCTGCAAGCCCTGACGCTTGCATTGCGCGTCTATTCACTCACCGATAAACATCGTCTCGAGACCCTTCGAAGGTGGAATCGGGTAGAGCAGATCCGAATGGGGTCCCCAGTTGACGGAGAACCTATAGCGGAACTTCCGAGTGGGCGCCGTCTCTACCGTTTCAAGTTGCTCGATCAGCAGGGCGGACAAGAGGTTCGATGGGAGATCCTTGATGGGCAGCAGTAGCGGTACGACCCTCTTGGAGACATTGGTCGCTGTGGCGCTATCAGGCATCCTTTTTGCATCCTTCTTTACCGTCTTCGGCCAGACCCAGACGGTCATCTCCAACCTGAACCTGTTGTTGGAACGGGATCAGAATCTCAGCCTGCTCCCACTGCTGCTCAGCCGCTGGATTCCCTCAGCGGGAAACAACCGCTGGAACTTCAAGCGAGCTGGTTGGTCCATAGAATCCGGACGTCTCTATTTGAACAGCGATACCGACGGACCTTCCGGCTTTCCCGACGGCAGGCTTCGTGCTCCCTTTGAGGCGCTGGTCCTCAAGTGCGAAAAAGGGAACCTGAAGCTGAGAAGTGGGCGTGGAGGCTTTCAGCCGGTGCTGAAAAACATCAGAAAGTGGGAACTCACTTCGGTGAACGGAAAGATCCAAGTGAAGATATCAGCAGAGCTCGATCGTCCCTACCTGAACTGGAAATATGATGACGTGGAGAAGGTTCATTTGGACTTCTTTCTCCGCAACTACCGTCCCAACCTCTTCGCAGAGAGCCCCTGATGTTCAAGGCGAACCGCATTCTCGACCCTGGCCAACCCGACGAAGCGAAGGCGCGCGGCTTCAGCCTCATTCTTGCCCTCCTGACGACAACCCTGATCACCTCGTTGCTTCTGATGCTGCACCTGCAGATCGCAGCCCGCTGGGATCTCGTCAACAGTGTAGATGCCCAACTCTACAGCTTCACCCTGGCCGAGAGCGGTATTGAGCGTGCCAGGGCCCTGATCCCTACAGTCGATCTCGATTCGCTGCTCAAAGGGGCGGATGGAGTTCACTCAGGCGCCGGCATTCAGGAGTGGAGAAATCCCATGCCCCTGGGGAAAGCCCGAACTATCGAGCCGGGCTCCTGGACACCCGAACAAGACGATGGGATCCCTTTCCAGAGCGAGAACGCAGACTGGCCAGGTGGCTACTCCAGCGCAGGGCGGGGCTATTTCTTCCTGCGTTTCTCCAACAACCCCGAAGAAGATCCGAACCACGACGAGGACCAGGTCATCTTGCTGCGCAGCTTGGGTATTGCGGCCCTTCCGCTCCCCGACCCCCTGCTCCCTGACCTCCGCAACAGCATCACCTTGATCGAAGCGCGCTTTCGAAAGGAAACGACCTTTCTGCTCCCGAGTCCCCTTACTCTGTTCGGAGATTCAGGCAACTTCGAGTGGAACGGAAGCAATTTCCAGGTCGCAGGGAACACCGGACATGGGATTTCGATCATTGAGACAAAGACATCGGGACTCAATTAAGATTTGCTGGCCTCACTCGCACCAGCTCAACGGTCACGCATCCGGGGGCAAGGAAGCGACCCTTCCATCAGCGAAACCACTTCTGCGTACTCCAGCAATCCCGTCTACCGGCGCCTCTTCGAACCCAGGTTCTGGAGGCATTTCGAGAAGGAGCTTCCCCGATTCAGTGCTGATCCGGCTGGAGGGATCCTTCTGCTCGCGGAGGGTGGAACGATCACGGACGGGATCGAGGGCGTCGTTGTCGCACGTGGAGATCTCATCTTGGGAAAAGACGCCCTGATTCGAGGCCTTCTGATTCACCTTGGGGGTGGAGGGCTGGTTTTGCGCGAGAACAGTAGGGTGGAAGGAGGTATCTGGATGTCAAATCTGCTGCCTCAGGAAAATCAATTGGAGGCGCGGCCCCTGAAGCTCAGTCTTTCTGACGAGGCCGCCATCACCTACAGCCTGGAGGCGATACGAAGCGGTTTGGGACACTTCCCCCCAACCCAGCTCGGCTGGAGATTGTTGTTTCCAGAAATGGACAATTAGGCTCCTAGTGTTCTGTCCTGGAAGTTCGGTGCATAAGTCTGCGAGCCATGGGCGTCGTATGCAAGGCGCGCTGACGCAGGAATACCTGGGATCTTTCGAGGAAGCGCAACACAGCAGACGGCGGTCAGGGCCGCAGAATTATGTGGCGAATTTCGAGGACAGAACACTAGTGCAGCTCGCCATAAGTTCTGAGCCAGGGGACAGTAGTCAATCGTTGTCGCTGGCTAGGCGTCGCGAGCGAGTCATATCGGGCTATGTGTCGAGTCGAGCGCAACAACGCCAGCGGCGACGAGGGGCTGCTGAACCCTGGTTCAAAACTTGTGGCGCGCTGCACTAGCCCTTCTTCTGCGCCAGATGCAAAGCAGCAACGCCTCCTGAGATCAGTCTGTGGCGGATCGCGGAGAAGCCCACCTCCTGCAGCAGCCGCTCCAGCGCCTTTGGCTCAAGAAACTCCCTGACCGACCGTGAAAGGTAGGAATACGGCTGCCCGTCACCCGAAATCCACCCTCCCAGCTTGGGCAGTAGATGAAAGAAATAGAACAAATACACCTCTCTAAAGACCGGAATCCGAGGCAGGGAGAACTCCAGGACTGCGAGAGTACCTCCCCGACGGAGGACACGAAGAATCTCACGCAATCCTTGATCATAGTCCTCCAGGTTCCTTAGGCCGAATGCAATCGTCACGGCATCGAAGGACCCGGACAGGAACGGAAGCCTGAGTGCGTCCCCCTCCACGAAGCGAAGACGTTCCTCCGACTGCTTGGCACGACGACTCTTCTCGAGTCCCAGCACCAGCATCGGATGACTGAAGTCACAGCTCACAACCGTTCCCAGCGGGGCGAGCTGAAGGGTTAGATCTCCGGTGCCGGCACAGAGGTCCAGAATCATCGGATCTGCTGGCAGAAGAGGTGCCAGGCTGCGACAGGTGAGCCGGCGCCAGTACCGATCAATCGACAATGAGAGCAGGTGATTGGCGCGGTCATAGCGGGGGGCAATCGCGCCGAACATCCGCCGAATCTTCCTGGACTCCTTCTGCTCCATGGGCCGCCATTCAGAGGGCGGGCTTGGACTTGACGCGATCCCACGCCTGCCTCAAGTCATCGAGGTGGACATCGTCCCGGATCACGGCCCGACCGATCTCTTCGAGAAGGATGACGACCGTACGATCCCCACGGCGCTTCTTGTCCAGCTTCATGGCATCGAGCACCTTTTGGGTTGGGACCGTATTGATCGATGGAAGGTCTCCAATTCTGAGGATGGCTTCGACGATTCGGCGGCAGGAGTCAGCATCCAGCAAGCCTATACGCTGTGACAGGTGACTGGCAGCCATCATCCCGTAGGCTACGGCCTCTCCGTGTGTGACCTCCCGGAACTCGCAGGCCGCTTCGAGCCCGTGACCGAAGGTATGTCCCAGGTTGAGGATTCGGCGAAGGTCCAACTCCTTCTCGTCCCGAGCGGTGATCTCGGACTTGATCTCGCAACAGCGAGCTACGACTTTCTCCAGCGCCTCCGGTACCCGACGCTGAATCTTCTCCAATTCCCGTTCCAGGAAAGCGAAGAATTCCGCATCGTAGATCAGCCCGTATTTGATAACCTCAAACAAACCAGAGCGGAACTCCCTTTCGGGCAATGTCAGAAGCGTCTCAGGATCGATACACACCAGGGCGGGCTGATAAAACGCCCCGATCATGTTCTTGCCTGCCCGATGGTTTACGCCGGTCTTGCCCCCCACCGAGCTGTCGACCTGAGCCAGGAGCGTAGTCGGGATCTGCAGATAGGGGATTCCTCGCATGTAGGTCGCCGCGACGAAGCCAGCGATGTCACCCGTCACGCCGCCACCCAAAGCCAGCACGGCGGATTGTCTATCCGCTCCGTGAGAACTCAAATCCATGTAGGCACGCTCCACCGTGTCGAGCGTCTTCGCTCTCTCCCCGTCGGGAAGCAGAATCTCAGTGACATCGAAACCGTGCTCCCTCAGCTGCTCCAGGAGTCTCTCGCCAAACAGGCTGTAGACAACTGGATTGGAGATCAGAAAAAGGCGGAAACTGAAGGGGAGGCGTTCCAGCTGCTGCGCGAGCTGTGCCAGAAGTCCAGGCTGAATCAAGATGTTATAGCTGCGTTCCCCAAGATCCACATGAACCGTTTTCATTGAAGCTCCAAGATACAAGATACAAGATACAAACAAACTCCAAACACCCAATGGGATTCGCTTATTACTCGGTGATTGGAACCAATACCAGGGATTTTCATCTGATTTCAGCTCACTTCATCTCAATACGTATCAATCCCAGGGGAATCAATACTTAACCTATAACCTAACTTTTGTTTTTATCTCATTTTCTCTCAGTTCGCTCATTTTGGCTGGTGTTGTTAGAAACTGTCAGAAAACCTGCTGCAATTCTAGGGTGGGACGGGACCAAGCTGAAACTTCATTTGCAGAAGTAGCTTTGGCCTCCAGGCCGAAGTCTTATTCTTCTGAGCCTTTGACTCGGACGGCGGCCTGGAGGCCACCGCTACGCCGGACCCGAAGTTTAAGCAGTGAGCAGTGTCGGAAACAGCAGCCGCTTGGTCTGGACTTCTGACCGTTCTCGGAGCCTGCTTCAGCGGCCTCCTGAATAGGGTTACCGGCAGGAAAAATGAGAAGTAGCGGATACGCCCTTCAGGCAATCTTTCGGAAGATTCGGAAGACCGAGTCTCGCTGACCTGCTGAGAAGCCGGCATCTTCTATGGTGCGAATCAACGCTTCTTTGTCAGCTCGGTGACGGGCTCCCGCGGTACTTATGACGTTCTCTTCGATCATGATGCTGCCCACATCGTTGGCACCGAAGTAAAGCGCGACCTGGGCAATCTTGAGTCCTTGGGTAAGCCAGGACACCTGAATATTCGGGATGTTATCCAGGTAGATCCGGCTCACCGACAGAAGCATCAGGTACTCCACCGACCCCACCTCTCGCTGGATCGAGCTCTGCATGGGGGTTCCCTCGAGCTGAACATTCCAAGGGATAAACGCTACGAAACCGCCGGTCTGGTCCTGCAGTTCCCGGATGGCATCGAGGTGCTCGATACGTTCTTCCAGCGTCTCGCCTCCACCTATCATCATGGTCGCCGTGGTAGACAGGCCTTCCTCATGGGCCACCCGCATAACCTCCAACCACTCCTGGGCGCTGCACTTCCCGGGACTGATGCTCTTACGCATCCTCTCGACCAGGATCTCAGCGCCACCTCCTGGGATCGAGGCCAATCCTGCCGCCTTCAGCCGCCGGATAGATTCCCGGATACTGATCCCGCTCAACTTGGCCAGGACCACAATCTCTGGAGGTGAGAAGCAGTGAAGGTGGATCTGATAACGCTCCCGGATCGAACCCAGGAGTTTTTCGTAATAATCAATTTTCAGGTCGGGGTGCATACCGCCCTGCATCAGTATTCCGGTACCGCCCAGGTCTATGGTCTCCTCGATCTTCTTGAAAATCGACTCCAGGGGAAGGACATATCCCTCCTCATCGCCAGGTCGCCGGTAGAAGTTGCAAAAGGTGCACCGGGCAACACACACGTTCGTATAGTTGATATTGCGATCGATCAGAAAGGAGACGACTCCTTCTGGGTGATACCTTTGGCGCACGAAATCGGCGGCCTGCCCCACCTCTTGCAGCTCCCGGCTGCGGAGCAGCGTCAGCCCTTCTTCGGGTTCGATGCGCTCTCCCTCGAACACCTTTTCCAGCACTTGATCGATCGCCTTCATGGCACGATTATTTTATGAGGGGCTGCTGCTGTAAGACAAGGTCCGGAAGGTGCGGTTGGTCAATGGGCGTCTGATCCGGCTTCGGGACTCGGAAGCCGCCTACTCTTGCCAAGCAGCCAGGCCCCCAGAAGACTAATTGCAACCGTGGTCAGCATCGCTCCGATGGCGACCCAACGACTTTGATCCTGACGCTAGCCCGCATTTCTCACACCCGGTCGTCGCGAGAGGCCGAAAGCGCCGTCCTGGCAAGGCTTGCGACCGAGGCCCCCGCAGTCGTACTCGTGCAGTACGTCGAGGAGGCCGAAGGAGCGTAACGCAGTCAGGGCGGATGATTGCGGCCTCGTAGCAGACTGGGTGTGAGAAATGCGGGCTAGAGGTTCCAGGAGACAAGATACCCCGATCTAAGGTACAAGATACAAACAAATCTCAAATTTCAAGCATCAAACGTTCATAAATGCCTGAAAAAGCGGGCGAAGGCACAGCTAGAGTTTGGGTTTCTACACAGTGCCTACAATGCCGCAAGAGCAGCGATGAGTCCCGGGTCACCCCGAATTTCTCGCCATTTGGTGCTTGCGACTTGGAATCTGTTTGTATCTTATCTTGTTTCTTGCGTCTTGTATCTTGGATTTGGATGATCGATCGTCTCAGGAACCGAGCAGGCGTCTCAGGCGAGCATCTTCTTCCAGGATGATGGTCTCGGAGCGGTTGGGGCCGATGGATATTATGGAGATATCGGTGTCGATCAGCTCTGCGACACGGGAGAGGTAATTCCTTGCCTTTTCGGGGAGCTCTTCATACTCTTCAATCCCCGATGTGTCCTGCATCCAACCCGGAAGGGTCTCATAGGAAGGGACTACTTCGTCCAGCGCTATCCAATCGAAGGGAAAGGACTGCAAGCTCTCACCACGGCGACTGTAGCCTGTACAAACCTTGATCTCGGGGAGCTCGTCCAACACATCCAGTTTAGTTATCACCAGGGTATCTACCCGGTTGATCAAACAGGCATAGCGTACTACGACGGCATCAAACCAGCCGCATCGGCGAGGACGTCCAGTGCTAGCTCCGTACTCTGCTCCCTTCTCGCGAACGTCTTCCAGCATCTGCCCGGTCATCTCGGTGGGAAAAGGACCGCCTCCCACGCGGGTGGTGTAGGCCTTGGCGATTCCAATCACACCGTCGATTGCATTGGGACCTACTCCTGTACCGGTAGAAGCCCCGCCTGCAGTCGCACTGGACGAGGTGACGAAGGGATAGGTACCGTGATCCACATCCAATAAGGCACCCTGAGCCCCTTCGAAAAGGATGCTCTTCTGCTCTCGGATGGTCTGATTCAGATACTCAGAGGTGTCGGTAACGAAGCCGCCAATCCGGGCTCCGACCTCCAGGTAGGCGTCGCAGACCGAATCCGGGTCGACCGGCTCAACACCGTAGACACGCGTCAAAACCTGATTCTTGAATCCGACGTTGTCTCGGACCTTTGCTCTGAAGACATCTGGAGAGAAGAGGTCCCCTACCCGGATGCCGCGGCGTGCCATCTTGTCCTCGTAACAGGGCCCTATCCCTCTGCTGGTGGTGCCGATTCGCTCCGCACCGAGCCTGGCCTCCTCGGCATCTTCCAATTGCCGGTGGTAGGGCATGATGAGGTGAGCGCGATTGCTCAAGAAGAGTCTTCCCTCCAGCTCCAACTCCTGCAGAGCCTCGATCTCCTCCACTAGAGCAAAGGGATCGACAACGACACCGTTGCCTATAACACATTGCTTTTCGGGATGAAGAATCCCTGAGGGAATGAGGTGAAGAACGTACTTCTCACCCTTCAGACTAACCGTGTGTCCGGCGTTGTGTCCGCCCTGATAGCGAGCGACCACATCGAAGTGGCGGGTGATCAGGTCGACAATCTTGCCTTTACCCTCATCCCCCCACTGTGTTCCTACGATAACTACGTTCGGCATGATTTGAGCAGGCCGAGACCAGGACCATCACACAAGGGCCCGCGTTGCTTCCCCAGATTAGGCAGAGGAAAATGCCGTGCCTCGGACAGAGGATCTACTCAGGTTGGCTCAACCGCCAACCTGCAGACGGCTGAGCCTTAGACGTCGGCCGGTTGTTGGAGCTGAGCCTCGATCAATCGGGAGATGTTATCCTTCGAGGTTGAACCCACCACCTGGTCCTTGATCTGACCATCCTTGAACAGAAGCAAGGTTGGAATGCCTCTAATGTTGTACTTGGTCGAAGTGCTCATATTGTCGTCGACATTCAGTTTGACCACCTTGGCTCTACCGGCAAAATCTTCGGCCACCTGATCAATGGTCGGGGCAAGCATGCGGCAAGGCGCACACCACTGAGCCCAGAAGTCAACGAGCACTGGCTGGCTCGAATTCAGTACTTCCTCTTCAAAATTTTGATCGGTTACATCCTGAACCTTATCGCTCATTCTAACCTCCTGATTTTCAATCGCTTTCCTCCTCAGAGCGCAGTCGAAGCGAGGGAAAGCGGGATCGCCATGCTACCATACGCAATGGCTTGACTCAAAAAGTACCCTGGGCAAAGCGCCCACTTGGACAGCACTTCCTCGCCGATCCCAACACTTGCCGCAAGATCGTTGATTTCGCCGGAATCGACGAAAGCGACACTGTGGTTGAAATCGGTCCCGGAACCGGCGCTCTTACCCAGCCGCTCCTAGCCGCGGCGCGAAAGGTAATCGCGATCGAATTCGACCAGGAGATGATCGCCTATCTCGAATCAAATCTCCCGCTGGATCTGTCCAGCGGACTGACGCTGATCCGAGGTGATGTCCTCGCTCTCGACTGGCTCGGCATCTTACCCCGGAGCCCTGTCAAAATCGTTGGGAACCTTCCCTACAACATCTCTACACCGACACTGACAAAGATGACCGAAGTGAAGGATCGGTTTCAGAGCCTCACTTGCATGCTGCAGAAGGAAGTGGCTTCTCGCGTCCTGGCGCGGCCTTCAACCAAAGATTACGGCTACCTGACCTTGCTCATGGAGTATCACTTTGAGCGGATCCGGGGCTTCGCAGTTCCGCCTACGGTCTTCATCCCGCGTCCCCGGGTGCAATCCTCCGTGATCAAGCTGATTCCTCGAAAGATTCCCGATCCGGTGCCAGACTACGAGGGCCTCCTCTTCTTGATGCGAACGGCTTTCTCCCACCGCAGGAAGACCCTCTGGAATAACCTCATGCGGGCCGGGGGACGCTCCCAGGAAGAACTCAGGACCGCCTTCGGGTCGAGCCAGCTGCAACACCAGGTCCGGGCAGAGGAGCTCTCCCTGGAACAGTACCTATGTCTGGCACGACTGTTATAATTCGCTGAGATTTATGGTGGAGTGCCTAGAACTTATCCCGCTCGGAGGGTTAGGCGAGTTCGGGATGAACTGTGCCGCGCTCCGCTGCAATGGGGACATGGTCCTGATCGATGCCGGCATGACTCTCCCCGGCCGGCATCTGGGGACGAGTCTGGGTGTGGATCTCATCGTCCCCGACATCACCTTCCTGAAGGAGCATCGAGACCAGCTCCGAGCCATTGTCCTCACTCACGGCCACGAGGACCACGCGGGCGGTATCGCCTACATCATAAACGAGCTCTCAGTGCCCATCTACGGGAGTCGCCTTACCCTGGGCATGATGGCTTCGCGACTCCGGGAACGGAAGCTGGAATCGAGAGCCGACCTTCATGTCTTGGAGGCACGTCAACCAATCGACTTGGGGGCCTTCACGATCGAAGCCCTGAACGCAACCCACTCTTTCCCCGAAAACTTCAGCCTGGGAATCAAGACGCCTGTCGGTTCGGTCATCTGGACGGGCGACTTCAAGTTCGACCAGACCCCGATTGACCGCCGGCTGAGCGATCTGGCACGCCTCTCAGAATACGGAAACAAGGGAGTCCTTGCCCTGTTTTCGGATAGCACCAACAGTAACGTGCCCGGGTTGTCCCCTTCCGAGTTCTCGGTGATCGGTCCACTACGAACGCTTTTTCACGAAGCCCGTAGAAGGATCGTACTCTCCAGCTTTGCCAGCAGCTTTCACCGGATACAGATTGTTTTCGACTTGGCACACGAGTTCGGTCGCAAGGTGTTTCCGGTGGGCCGAAGCATGGTTTCGAACATCAAGGTAGCCTCAAATCTGGGCTACCTGCAGGTTCCAGAAGAGCTGATCGCCACCACCGAAGACCTGAAACAGTTGCCCCCTGAGCGCACCGTCCTGCTGGCAACTGGCAGTCAGGGCGAGCCGATGTCAGCTCTCAGCCGCCTGGCCGTCAACGAATTCTCCCAGGTCCAGGTGGAGAAGGGAGACGTAGTCATCCTTTCGGCTCGGATCATACCAGGGAACGAAAAACTGATCACCAACCTGATCAATCACTTCTACCGGAGGGAAGCCACACTCTACGACTCCAGACACTCCAATGTTCACGTCTCGGGGCACGGCTTTCGGGAAGACCTGAAATTGATGATCAACCTGACCCGCCCCAAATACTTTGTCCCTATCCATGGGGAGTATCGGCAATTAAAGAATCATGCCTTGCTCGCATTGGATCAAGGGATCCCCCAGGACCACATCCACATCGTTGAAAACGGAGAGATCCTGGGATTGGCACCCAGTGGCGCCGAGCTGCTGGACAAGATTCCGGTGGGGCGTCGTTTCATCGACGAAGGTATTCTGGAGGCCGTCCACGAGGTCGTATTGAGAGATCGACGCTTTCTTTCGGCAGACGGCGTCCTGGTCGTCGTCTTGCGGATGGACGGCATGAGCGGTGAGCTGATCGGGGAACCCGATCTGATCTCGAGGGGCTTCGTCCTGATGGAAGACTCGGAAGAGCTCATGGGGCTGACTCGACAGCGAATCGCAACCATCGTTTCAGAGGCACCATTGGAAGAAAAGCGAGACGAAGATCTATTTCGGGAGATTCTGCACAACGGCTTGAGGAGGTTCCTACGGAAGCAGACTGGTAAAAGGCCTTTGATTCTGCCAGTTACAATTAAGATTTGAGGTCTTCGTGTAGCAGGATCCTGGGCCGGGGAGTCGACCTTAAGAGGGCTGAGCCGGCACTCGGCAGCACCCAGTCCGTCCGACATCAAGAGATCTCATCGTAGTAAATTAGCTATGCAGCAAAATTGACTAAGGAGGCAGACTCGAGGGGAACATCATGAGCGTCTATCCAAAGCAGAGAGCTTCGGAACTCTTCGGATTGCTCTTTATCGCCACCTCGCTATTGTTGCTCCTGTCACTGGCTACGTACGATGCCTTCGATCCTTCGCTGAACGTGGATTCCAGCAGGGTCGATCACTCCAACTATGTGGGCAAGATCGGGGCTTGGGTTTCGGATGTGTTATTGCAGATTCTGGGATGGGCCGCTTTTTGCCTTCCCATTCCTCTTTTCCTGGCAGGTTACAAGAGGATGCGTGGAAGGGCCTGGGTAGAACCCTTCCTCAAGTTCTTCGGCATCTCTTGCCTGATCGTCTCCTTCAGTACCATCCTGGCTCTACTGACCCCAATCAGCCCGGAGAGGGTCAACTTCACTCCGGGTGGCATCGTGGGCATCTTGCTCTCAGACCGGCTGGTCATGTACTTGAACCGACCGGGTTCCCTGGTCGTCGTCGCCACGGTGTTGGTTCTGTCCCTGGTCCTCACCACCCGTTTTTCCCTGGATCAGCTTTTGACCCGACTGGGCAGCCGCAAATGGAATTTCTGGAGTGGTCTCTGGGCCGACGCCCGAAGACGACTCGAATCTCGCAGAGATCGCCACGCCATTGCTTCCTGGAACAGGCGCGACGAGGCCATTGTCACCCAGACGCTACCCCAGAAGGCAGCTCTGGAGTCGCAGCAGACTGAAGCAGGACCAGCGCTCGGGACAATCGAGATCACCGAATCTCACGATTCTGGAGCGGAGATCCAGCTTCAGCCCTTGGCCGCTACCTCCTCACAAAACAGCGAGCGAAGGCATACTCTACCGCCTCTGGAATTCCTCCAGGAACAAGTAAGCCATGTCGATGTGGATGAGCAGGATCTGATCAAGAGGGCCGAACTTCTGACCGTGAAGTGCGCCGAGTTCGGTGTCCTGGGACACGTGTTTCAAATCCACCCGGGTCCCGTCGTGACCACCTTCGAATTCAAGCCCGATCCCGGTGTGAAGTACAGCCGCATCACCAACCTGGAGGACGACCTGTGCCTGGCGTTGAAGGCGGAGTCAATTCGGATCGAGCGGATTCCCGGCAAGAACACCGTGGGTATCGAGGTCCCGAACCTCGATCGTCAGACGATCTATCTCCGAGAAATCCTGGCATCGACCGGCTTTCAGCAGGCCCCCTCCTTCCTGACCTTGGGCCTGGGAAAGCTGATCAATGGGAATACCCATATCGCCGACCTGGAGCGCATGCCTCATCTGTTGGTAGCCGGCGCAACCGGTTCGGGCAAGAGTGTCGCGCTGAATTGCATCGTCTGTTCCGTACTCTACAAGGCGACACCCGACAAGGTCCGCTTTATCATGATCGACCCCAAACGCTTGGAGCTGGGCGTCTACAGCGACATCCCCCATTTGCTGACACCCATCGTGACGGATCCCAAGCAAGCGGCCAATGCACTGAATTGGGCCGTTCATGAGATGGAGGAGCGCTACCGACAGCTGGCTCGGGTCGGAGTAAGGAGCATCGATCAGTACAACGAACTTGTCGAAAAAGCTCCAGATCAGCTGGAGGGAGAAGAACTGGAGCCCCTTCCCTATATCGTCGTCATCGTGGACGAACTGGCTGACTTGATGCTGACGGCCGGCAAAGAGGTGGAGACTGCCGTCACCCGACTTGCCCAAATGGCGAGAGCGATTGGCATACATCTGATTCTAGCAACTCAACGTCCTTCGGTGGACGTCATCACTGGTCTCATCAAGGCAAACTTCCCTTCCAGGATCTCCTGCCGGGTGTCCTCCAAGATCGATTCCCGAACCATTCTGGATGCGAACGGCGCTGAACAGCTACTGGGCCTTGGCGACATGCTCTTTCTTGGCCCCGGTACCTCTCGTCTGGTCAGAGTTCACGGTGCCTATATCAGCATCGAGGAGATCAGCCGAGTGACCTCATTCCTGAAGGCTCAGGCAGAACCTGAATACCAGGAGGAAATTCTGGAGGGCGAGGAGGAGAAGGAGTCTGGGGCACTCGGAGGATCGCCTGCCGACGATAATCTTTTCGATGAAGCGGCTCGCTTCATCGTGGAAAATCGTAAAGCCTCTACTTCCTTGCTTCAGCGCCGCTTCCGGATTGGGTATGGACGCGCGGCGCGGCTTCTGGACATCATGGAAGAGGAAGGCCTCGTGGGACCGTCCGAAGGCAGCAAGCCTCGAGAAGTCCTGGTCCCTCCAGATTACTACCAGATGGATGTCTGAGGGGTGACTTTCGGTTGCTCTCCCCAGGCTGCCCTCTGTCGCCCCCAGGAACGCTGGCCCCATTCGAGAACGAACTTCCCGAGCCATGGAAGCCTGAAGCGCGAGCGAGGGGTTGGGGGCCTGAGAGATCTTGCTGTTTTCCACTCTCTCGCCGGGAGCTGGGCTCTCTCTGGCCAAAGGCCCTTTTGGCGACGCATCTCGTAGCTACCCAACCCCTCGCTCGCGCTTCAGGCTTCCATGGTTTTCGCATTCATCGGGAGCTTCGACCTGCGACTTGTCGCTGAAGTTTCAGTATCAGCCTCAGACCAACGTGATCTCGGTGACTTCGGGAGGGCAGTTGAATCGCACCGGAGCCGTCACTCCAACGCCC
The DNA here is from genome assembly GCA_965218775.1 of Acidobacteriota bacterium. Taxonomy (GTDB): domain Bacteria; phylum Acidobacteriota; class UBA6911; order RPQK01; family JAJDTT01; genus CAUZIZ01. The sequence goes on from CBDCLS010000005.1 coordinate 1,163,718, forward strand.
ACCGTTGTGTACAACCAGGTGTCGGCAACCCGATAAAGACCCTTGTCGTACTTTCGGCCATAGGGGGGCAAGAAGGGAGATCCGATGAAGGGGAAGCGCACCTGTCCCCCGTGGCTGTGACCGGAGAGCTGTAGATCGATCCTACCGCGACCCACAAAGGAATCAACGAAGTCGGGTTCGTGCATCAGCAGAATCGTGGGCATCTCGGGGGGCTGCTTTTCGAGGCCAAGCTTTAGATCCTGGCGGCCCACCCAACCATCGTCAAGACCGGCTAGATACAGGGTCTTTCTTCCAATCGAGAGCGTGAGGCCCTCATTTCTCAGTAGCGGCAAACCCGATTCTCTCAGTCCCTGCTCAACCACCTCATCGCCCTTCCAGTGGTCGTGATTCCCCAGGATGGAAAACACTCCGTAAGTAGCGTCAAGCTGGGCCAGGGCCGGAGCCAGGTCGAAGATGGCGTCGACGGAACCCTGAACATAGTCTCCGCCCAGGGCAACCAGATCCGGCTTGAGCTGGTTGGCTAGTTCGACGGCCCGTTCAATCAGCTCGATCCGGGTGGTTGGGTAGAGGTGGAAATCACTTAGTAGAGCGATCTTGAAACCTTCCAGACCGGCGCCTTCAACCCCCAGAGGGATCTTCACTCGCTGCAGTTGGACCCATTCGGTTTCGATGCGGGAGGCGTAGACACAGCTCAGGACGGGGACGCTGCCCCCCAACGCCCCGTAGCCCAGCATCCTCAACATCCTTCTTCGGCTTAGGCGGCTTGAGCCGCCGCTAGAGTGGGCCTCCTGCATTCCCAGAAATGCTACCACAAGCGGCCCCCTCGGCCTGCTCCTAGGAGGCGATTCACCTCATTGACCGCTTCCCCACCCGGTGCTACCATCCGCGCAAGATACGAATTCTTGTCGAGGAGGAGGACTATGAAAAGTTATATTGTCGAGTTCATCGGGACATTCTTTCTGGTATTGGTCATCGGTCTCGTCGTGAGTCAGGGGAACCCTCTGGCGGCCGTTGCCATCGGGGCGATTCTGATGGTGATGATCTACATGGGCGGCCACATCTCTGGAGCTCATTACAACCCTGCGGTCTCGCTTGCCTGCTTGATGAGGGGAGCAATTGGGGGCAAAGATGCAGGAATCTACATGGTGAGCCAGATTCTCGGAGCCCTCGCCGGTGCCGCTGCTTCTTCAGCTCTGATTGGAAAAAGCATCACTGTGGCTCCTGGTGCTAACGCCAGCAACATGCAGGCGCTGGGAGCAGAGTTCCTGTTTACGTTTGCTCTAGCCTCGGTCGTCCTCAACGTCGCCACCTCAAAGGACCACCCAGACAACTCTTTCTATGGATTGGCCATCGCATTCACGGTTCTGGCAGGAGCGCTTGCGGTCGGACCTATCTCGGGAGGCGCCTTCAATCCAGCCGTCGCCCTGGGTCACAACATCGTCTCCTCCTCGCTGGGGAATATCTGGATCTACCTGGTAGGACCTCTAGCGGGCGGCGCCGTGGCCTCTATCGTCTTCAGAATGACCAACGCCCACGAGTTCGAATAGGGTGGATCGCTAAACTCTGGGGTAGGGTCGAAGCGGTTACGGCGACGTGGGCCCATCGGCTGCTGCGTCCTCGGCAATCCTCCGGAATTACCTCAGCTGCAGTGGCCTCCAAAAGGGACCCACGGCGCTGGTAACACATTTCTTAGGCCTCACAGTAGGTGGTACCGAAACGGCATGTGTCGGCCCGGGGAGCACGCGACTAAGTCTCCACGGGCCGACTCAGGGACAGAGCGAGGGGGATCACCGTGTCCCTGTGGTAGACCTGTTGTGAAAGCAAATGAGCAGGAACGCTTCGTGAACGGTTCCATGAATTGGCTGTCAGCGCCGGTTCTTGAGAGAACCACTCTGGATCTTACGGTTCGTAGCTTGCCGTTAGTCACGGTTACTTCCTTCTAGCCTTCCTGATCACGGCTTATATTCTAGCCCCTTGGATCGCGACAGTTTGGTAATCGAAATCACGTTACAGCTCTTTTCTTGATCTTGTTCTGAGACGCCGAGGTATTGAGCCCAGTGACCCTATCTTGTCAGGTCGATCGCCCGCGATAGAATCACTCCGGCGGCGGCCTCGTGTCACTGATCGGGCGGCGTATGGTAAAACCCAAGGGGACGGTGAGAGTCCGAGACTAGAACACAAAGAACCACCGTACTTGAATCCGATTCGTTCAGGCGCCATAATCTTCCGCTTGTCGAGAGAAGAGGCTTCATTATCGTAAACACACATGGAGACAGATTCAGATGTCTTGGAAACTACGACTTTTAACGATCGCATTCTTATCATTCCTGGTGGTCGGCTGCGGAGCACCAGCTGACGAGGCTCCCCCGGCAGACGCGCCTGGAGGATCCGCCAAACCTGTCGACAAGGTCGACAAACCACCGACTAAACCAGCACCGCCCCCAACCAAGGAACCAACGAAAATGGAAACCAAGTCCCCTGAACCTGATAAGACGCCCCAAAAGCCTGAACCGGCACCGGTCAAAGCCGATCCTCCCAAGCCCAAACCTGGACCGCATCCAGGTCTTCTCGATCCCGCTCAGGCAGAGGGAAAAGCACCCGAGACCTTCAAAGCGGAGTTCGACACCACCAACGGCAAGGTCGTGATCCAGGTGACTCGCTCCTGGTCGCCACTCGGCGCCGATCGGTTCTACAACCTGGTCAAGATCGGATACTTCAAGGACATCGCCTTCTTTCGGGTAATCGACGGCTTCATGGCTCAGTTTGGCATCCACGGCGATCCCAAGGTGAATCAGAGCTGGGGTCAGTCCAACATCAAAGACGATCCAGTCAAGGAGTCGAACCTCAGAGGGTTCATTACGTTCGCGAAAACCGGTGCACCCAACTCACGCTCGACACAGTTCTTCATCAATTATCGAGACAATAGTCCTCTCGATCCCCAGGGTTTTTCGCCTTTTGGTCGTGTGATTTCCGGAATGGAGGTCATCGACACCATCCACAAGGGGTATGGCGAAGGTGCACCGAGAGGCCGCGGTCCCGATCAGGGACGAATCCGGATGGAGGGGAACAGCTACCTAAAGAAGGACTTTCCCAAGCTCGACTACATCAAGAAGGCCACGATCGTAGACTAGCCTGGATTCCCATAGCGTACCTCAGAACTAACGAACCATAAAGCGCTGTCCACGGCCAGATCCGGGGGGTTGTGGGTGGCCCGGTCGCTCCACGAAGGGCCTGAGGGATCTATCCGGGGACAGGCACACCCTTGTAGTTTGAAGTCAAAAGTTAGCTCTATGGAGGATCTTTAGTGAACGATCCACATAGTTATAGAAAACGCTTTTCCGTGGATTTTCCCGGTATAAGTCCTGGAGTTAGATCCTTGGATTCCCACTCTTGAAAATGTCAGATCTATTTGACATAGTGGGTCTGTGATAAAGAGTCCAGATAAAGACTTAACACAGTGGGCTCGCTACTTCCTGCAGCCCGCCAACTCCACCCAGCGGCAATACGAGGCTTTGCGGGCCTATTTCGTCGAAGGGCTCCCCTCTCCGGAGGCGGCTCGGCGCTTCGGCTACACTGCGGGCAGCTTCCGGGTGCTGTGCCATCAGTTCCGCCAGAACCCTCAGCGGAGCTTCTTTGTGCCGCCCCCGAAGGGACCGGGGGCCTCGCCGGAGAAGGACACTCGCCGCCAGAAGATCGTCGCCCTGCGCAAGCAAAACCTCTCGATCTACGACATCGCCGACGCCTTACGAGAGAGCGGAGCCCCCTTGAGTCCTTCGGCCATCTCCGTGATTCTGACCGAGGAGGGCTTTGCCGCGCTGCCCCGGCGCCGGGACGAGGAGCGCCCGGATCGGCTGCGCCCCACGGCGGCCGAGGTGGCTGACGTGCGCCACCTGGAGCTGAGCCCCCGAGACTTCCACACCAAGTTCGGCGGTCTGTTTCTGTTTCTGCCTTGGTTGATCCCCATGTCGCTGGATCAGCTGCTGCAGGGGGCTGGGTTTCCGGGCTCGGAGATGATTCCCGCCGGGGCGGCCCTACGGGCCCTGCTGGCGCTGAAGCTCTTCGACAACACCCGCCACAGCCATTTCATGAGCCACGTCTTCGATCCGGGCCCGCCTCTGTTTGCCGGTCTCAATTGCCTGCCCAAGCGTTCTTTTCTGACCGAGTACAGTTGCCGCGTTGATCCGCCCGCCTACCCCCGACTCATGAGCACCTGGTTTGACGCCGTCACCACCCAGGGGCTGGGCTGGGGCGAGTCCTTGCACCTGGACTTTCATACCATCCCCTTTCACGGCGAGGACGCCTTGCTGCAAACTCACTACGTGTCCAAACGCAGCCGACGCCAGAAGGGCGTGCTGGCCTTCCTGGCCGCCGATGCCCACACCCGCGTCTTCTGCTATGCCAACGCCCAGGTTCGCCGAGAGGATCAAGCCCAGGAGATCTTGCGCTTCGTGGACTACTGGAAGGAGCACACGGGGCGCTATCCGGGCGAGTTGCTCTTCGACTCCAAGCTGACCGTCTACGCCCAGCTCCACGAACTCAACCGCCGAGAGATTGACTTCATCACCTTGAGGCGCCGCTCCCGCTCCATGCTCGAGGCCGCCCGCCAGTGCCCCCTTTCCGCTTGGCGGCAGCTGCAGCTCAAGCGGGTGACGCGGGCGTTTCGAACGCCTCGAGTCCTGGACCAGACGATCGCTCTGCGTGCCTATGAGGGACCGCTGCGCCAGCTGATCGTCGCCGGTCTGGGCCATGAAGACCCCACCTTTCTGCTGACCAATCAGCTGCGCCGCTCCCCGGCCACCTTGATTGAGCGCTACGCCCAGCGCATGCTCATCGAAAATCAGATCGCCGATGGGATCGACTTTTTCCACATGGACGCACTCTCTTCGGCCGTGCCCCTGAATGTCAGCTGCGATCTGCTGCTGACCTTGATGGCCAGCAGCCTCTATCGGCTCTTCGCCCAGCGCATTGGCAATGGCTACGAACAGGCCAAGTCCCGCCACCTGTTCCGGGACTTCATTGACGCGGTCGCTCGGGTCAGCGTGACCCCAGAGGAAATTCAAGTCCGCTTCCAGAAGCGCGCCCACAACCCCTTGCTTCGGGCCGCCGGATTTGCCAGCATGAACCCGGTCATCCCCTGGCTAGGCGGCAAACGCCTCCGCATCCTCCTCGGGGAAGCCCTGTAATGTTAGCTCTACTCGAAACCTATCTCGCCGTGGGAATCCAGGCTAGTGCGCTGTCTGCAAACCCGTCATAATCTGTGTTACAGCGTACTAGCGTCATCAGGCACCAGGGAGTCTTTGCTTTAGTTTTGCTCGCAGCAGGCGTGCCGCTTCTGTCTGGTTGCAGAGTTTGGCATATGCCTCGTCAAGACTGACCGCTGCCCCTGAACCCGGGGCAAAACCGCAGTCCGGATTCAGTGTGATTCTTGCGGGTGAAAGATGCTCCAGCGCCCTCTCCACCCGGGCCATGATGGTCTCCACCGAATCGATCTTGCCCGGGGTGACGTCCACGCACCCCAGTCCTATCTCCAGCTCCCCACGTAGCTTTCCAAGTACCGCCATGCCACCAGCAGCCCCACCGCTGAATTCCAACGTCAGGTGGTCCACCTTCAGACGGTTCAGCTGCCCCAGAATCGGATCATATCCCCCTTCGAGACTCGACTCGCCGCGAGCCCGCGCCCCCGCTCGGCGACAGAGGTGAACCGCTAACTTCACGCCCTTGACTCCCTCAAGTAGGGCATTGACTGTCTCGACACCGAAATCAGCAGCTTCTTCGGGATCAGGATAGGATTCCCGAATCTGGGGATCTACGAAAAGACATAGGTGAGGGTCATCAACCTGGATGATGTCGGCACCCGCATCTCGAATTCTGAGGATTTCCTCTCGCAGAATGGGAATACAATCGCGTACGAAGTCTTCACGACTGGGATAGGCAGAGCGGGAACTTACCGGGTCCCACAACCGCTCTCCCAGCAGAGCCGGAGCCGGTAGCGTCGCCTTCACCGCCTTGGTGGTGATGCTCTTGAGGAATCCGATCTCTCTGGCGATGAACCCCGAGTTACGAGCCTGCAGCCGTCCTACCACCGTCGTCATCGGCCTTCCGTCCCGAGGATGGGTGCTAAGCTCGAATCCCTCAGCCAGATCGGCAATGACTCCGATATAGGACTTTCGCCTCCACTCGCCATCGCTGATGACATCCAGCCCGGCCTGCTCTTGAAGGGCGACAGCGTAGCGGACCGCAGCATCCATCGCTGCCGCCGCTCGCTGATCCGAGAGGGGTGTCCGGTTGGAGATCAGGTCTCTGACCCAGGAAGGTCTGGGCAGCGAACCCACGACCGAAGTCGGCAGGGCCGGCAGGACTTTCATTCTTCTCTCGGCCAATGTTTGCGAGCGAGTTCGAAATCCTGCTGGGTGTCGATCTCCATATACTCTCCGGCAATATCGATGGGCTTCATCTCGATACCGTTCTCTATCATCTCCTGGAACAAATGAATGAGATAGGCCTTCTCGAAGACTGGGGACTCCCGAAAGGGCCTGCCGGCGTAGAGTTGGTGGCAGCGCTGAAAACACTCACACAAGAGTCGGGCGCCCTCAGAGCCGAACCTGGCAACACCAATGTACTCCCCCTCCGTCTCGGTTGAATCCAGCTCCCGGTGGATTCTCATGACCGAACCATTCTGGACAGCGACCTTTTCGGCATCAGTACTGGGGTGATCGGTCCGATCCTGATAGCGTTCGAGCCAGCAGGAATCGATTGCCAGGCCAATTTCGTCAGAGAATCCGAGCATGCGCTCTATCACCCTTGGGGTGTAGAGGATATCGGAATAGGAACAGATGAAACCCCCGTCCATCAGATCTTCCGCGAACATCAGGGAGTGAAGAATGTTGTTGCGCTTCCATTCGGTGTTGTGGCGAAACGTGAATTGGGGATACTCCGCCTTTACCTTGTCAATCTGGTATCCACCGATGAAGCATATGTCGCTGATCCCGTTGGACTGCAGAGCCTCTACGATCCAGTCCAGGATCCGCTTGCCTCTGACTTCGGCAAAACACTTGGGAGTATCTGCGGTCGTCGGCATGAGCCGTTGACCCCTGCCCGCCCCGATGATAATCGCTCGCATGGGTTTGTTTGGTTACAGGTTACTGATTACAGGTTGCATGTTTCAGGTTTCAGGTTTCAAGAGAGGGAAGTGGTCCCCTTTTGTACGCAACCCTTTGGGCCAGTATACGCAATCCCGTTGGGATTGACCTCGCTTGATTTTTTCCGACGAAGGTGCCTGCGGGAAAATGGGATGCAACCTGTAACCTCATGAGTTTCAGGTCTTGGACTTTCGGCTATGTTCCGCGCTTTGCGAAGTAGCGTTCCACAACAAGCCGGACACAGCAGCGGCTGCGAAGGCGAATCCCGCCCACGCTGTCACTGCCATTTGCCATCCTTGCGAGTCTACGAGATGACCGGTCAGCTGATCCCCGACGAAGGCGCCCATATAACCCATGAAATTGACGAAGCCGACCGCTGCCGCGGGGGCCCCATGACGAGCCAGATCCATGGGGGCGGTTCCCACCAACAGCACCTGAGCGCCGTAAATGCAGAAGCCGACCAGAAAAAGCACTCCGATCGTCTGCTCGAATCCGGAGAGCACAACTCTATCGTAGACCAAGGTCAGGACACCCAAACAGGCGAGCAGGGAGCAGATCATGGGGGCCCGTCTTCCCCCCAGAAATCGATCGGTCGCCCAGCCCGAAAGGTAGGCTCCAATCACCCCGCCGGCGGGAAGCACCGCGTACTTGAAAGCGGCCGACGCGACGCCTGTTTGCTGGATCTCCTTGAGATGCGAAATTCCCCAATCCAAAAATCCATACCGGCACGCGTTCAAGAGTCCCAGGGACAGCGCAAGCAGCCATAGGGAAGGATTGGAAAGGGTGATCAGAAGCGTCTCTCTGAGCCGAACCTTTCCTCTGCTGCGGCTAGGATCCAGCTCGCCTGCCGGAGCCCCCTCCGTCTGTCGAGGAGTGCCAGACTCGCTCGGCGTCTCGCGCAGGAAGAACATCATGTGGACGGCCGAAAGCGCTAACAGGCCTGCTGGAATATAGAGAGCCCCTCTCCAGCCGTAGGTCTGTGCAGCCCAACCCGCAACGACAAAGGTCAGTACCGCCGTAGTCTGGTAGCCGGTACCGATGAGGCCGATGGCCTTCCCCCGGCGTTCCAGGGGAAACCAGTTCGCCGCCACGCGCATGCAGGGGGTCCAGCCGAAAGCCTGGAAGTATCCATTGCAGGCCCACACGAACAGCATGAAATAGAGCCCGGTGGCCCAACCGAAGATCACGTTGAGTGCCGCCGACCCAAACATCCCCAGGGCCAGCAACAATCTGGGCGAGTACCGCTCCGCCAATTGCCCGTTGAGAAACTGTCCCACGCCGTAGGCAAGTTTCAGGGCTCCCAGAATTGCCCCAAGCTGGGTCTTGCTATACCCCAGCTCGGACTCGATACCCGGCAGGGCCGCGGAGAGGTTGGTCCGGCAAAAATAGAAGGCGCCGTAGGTGATCCAGAGCACCCAGATAATACCGGCTTCAGACCTTTTCGCTTGCATTCCGTCAGGCTTCGAGTTGCTTAGTACACTGTAACGTAAATACGGTACTGCGGTCTCTGGTTCATGAAATTGGCTCGGATTCTTGAGCCGAATCAGAATCTTCAAGGTAGGGAATCGTCTGGGGCCCCTGGGGAAGGACACAGACACGCGCATCCGCACCATACTTGTCGAGAAGCCGACTCACGGTCGCTTCGACGTCCTCTATCGGCTCCAGGTGGGCTTCGCGGACCTGCTCCGCCCTCAGATAGGTCGATTTCAGGTAGACGCTGGCCTTTGATTGAATCTGGCCCTGTATCTGGACCTGCCACTGATCCTGACGCTCGAAACCGGGACTGTGGACCAGCTCCAGCAGAGACTCCGGACTGGAAGAGGAAGCTAACAATTCCCGATACTCGCCGTGATCGGGGATTCCGTCCGAGCACTCCGCCGCACAAATGATTGCACCGCCCTGACGGACGATCCGGGCCGCCGCTGACATTCCCTTGACGGACTGGTACAGGTTCAAGTCAAGCGGGTACCCGCTGTTGGTCGTGAGTACGACCTCGAAGGGCGAGGAAACCGCCTGCATGGCCGTACGCCGGGCGAAACGACAGGCAGAGGCGTGCGACTCGAGGAGCTCACCGGCGTGGACGCTGGTGATCTCGTGATCGCGATTGAGAGTGACGTCGATGGCAAAGCTGACTCCGGTCTGAGCAGCGATCTGGCGGATGGCGTCGTGGATCGGGTTGCCCTGGGTAATGCCCCAGGTCGCATTGGGATCGGCGATCAAAGGAGCACTGTGAAGCTGCATTATGGTTTCGACCGCAGCCAACCCTGGCGCTACCATCTTGGGTCCACCGCTGAAACCGGCGAAAAAATGAGGTTCCACAAAGCCCGCAGTGATCCGGACATCGCTCGCCAACCACGTCGCGTTGAGACTGATCGGTATTCCCTCGGGAGTCTCCCCGGCCGGGCTCAGATTGTCCGGGTCGAAAGCGCTGTGGTTGACGACCCGATAGGTTGCCACCACCTCCGGCCCCAGCATCTCGTCGAGTTCTTCCTTGGTGTTTGCTCGATGAGTGCCAGCGGCGACCAGGATCGTAATCTGATCTTTTGGGATGTGACTGAGCTCGCTCAGGAGCGCCGGCAGGACCCGAGCGCTGGGCATCGGTCGGGTAATGTCACACACCGAGATGGCGACAGTCTGCCCAGAGTTTGCAATCTGGCTCAGTGGCTGTGAACCCATCGGCTGCCGCAGAGCTTGAAGGAGGCCGTCTTCCTCGCTGGGCAGACCAGGGATGTAAGCGGGCTCAATCACTCGAGTACGGCTCTCGGGAAGGTCTACTTCGAGACCTGTCTTCCCATAAGCAAGTTCAACTAGCACCTAGAGTTCCACCTCGTAGCTCGCGACCGGGCCAATTCTAGCATGAGTGTGAACTCAGCCTGGAATGACTTACCTGGGGCCTTAACAGATCACCGTCTACTGGAGAAGAACTGCTGAAGCATCTGCCTGGACCGCTCCTGCAGCACCCCCTCAATCACGTCGACAGAATGATTGAAACGCCTCGGGTCCAACAGGTTGGCACGGGAGAATACGGCCCCAGACTTTTCATCTCGAACCCCAAAGACCAGACGATTGACCCGGGCCCAGATCAAGGCACCTGCGCACATGGCACAGGGTTCAACCGTGACATAGAGGTCTACCTCGGAAAGCCTATAGTTGACTAGTCTGCGCCCCGCCTCTCGCAGCACCAACACTTCGGCATGAGCGGTGGGATCGCTCAGCTGAATGCTCCGATTGTGGTCGCGGCACAAGATCTCCTGCTTCCGGACCGCAACCGCACCGATCGGTACTTCGCCTTCGCTGGCTGCTTGCTGCGCCTCCTGGAGGGCCACTTCCATCCAGGTCTCCGCACAATTCTCGATCACATCCCGTTGCATCGCTTGGGTCTCTTGGGTTTTGGGATAGAACTCACTATATTGCACTGCACTTGGTCAAGCTCCAAAGGAATCTCTGAGACGAGCCCAGGCTCAATCAAATGAGTCGAGCCAGTATACTTGAACCTTGGATGTGCTGGATCCATCGATCCGTTCCTGACAGACCCGAACGATCCAGCTGGGTCCACCTACCTGCTTGCTTTGATCGGGTCGGAATTTCCGATGGAGCTCCTCAAGAAAGTCCCCGTTTCCCTCGTCTCTCCCGACAGAAGGCACAGTCGCTGTCATTCAGATCGTCGAGGTTGAACTCGCGGACTCTCTGGGCGGCCAGATCCGGGCCTGGCGCGTCCAGATGGATCAGATGGTAGCGATCCATTGGAGTCATCAGTACGCTGTCTGGATGAGTCTTCTTCAGCTCTTCCTGAAAGCGTGAGGCAAACGGGGAATCTGATCGAATCACGATTACCGACCAGGGTAGCATTCTTCCTCCTCACCTAAGGCGACGGGTCGAAAAAGACCTGGGATTCTCCACTTCTCTAGAACGTCTGCGACAACAGATCGACGAGCTTTTCTAGGTGTAGGGCTTGCAACCACCGCCATAGTGCGAGTTAAATACGCCGACCATCGTTCCGACCCCAGAGTCTCACGGCGAGGTCACCTCGCCGCAAGCGTGAACAAGAAAGGGAAAGAATGACGCGGCGCAGATACGTTTTCGGCGGTACGCTGGTACTGCCCAAATTCTTGGGGATTGGTGCATTTTTGGCGTTTGCCTCGTGCCAGGGCGAAGCGCACAAGGTTGTCGTCTTTCACACCGGTAGTCTTTCCCCGCTACTCCAGACCGTGTCACGAAGGTTCGAAGCCAATAACCCCGACGTCGCTATCCTGAGCGAGGCCGCGGGAAGCCTGGAGACGATTGGCAAGGTGGCGGATCTGGGAAGGGCATGTGATCTACTGGCGATCGCAGATCACCGTCTGATCTCCCGTCTTCTGATGCCTGACCATACCCAGGTGGGCTATGAGTTTCTCGGGAACGAATTGGTTCTGGCCGCCTCGGAAAGGCGACTGTTCGAGCCGTTGACGCGCCAGCCACGAAGACGCAAGGATTGGTTCGAGCTCCTCATCGGTGGAAGCCACTCCTACGGAATCTCTGATCCCGATCGAGGCCCGGCAGGCTACTACACGCAGCTGTCGTGGAAGCTCGCTGAGTTACATTACAATCGAACCGCGCTCTACCGGCGGCTGATCAACGGAGTCGATCCGCGCTGGGTGCGCCCCAGGCCCTCCGAACTGGTTGACCTCCTGCAGAACAAGACGGTGGACTTTGCCTTTCTCTATAAGTCGGTCGCCCTGCAGAACGGACTGGATTTCGTAGATCTGCCGGCTCAGGTTTCACTCTCGGAACCCACCTATGCCCAATTGTATTCTCAGGTATCTCTGCGCGTGGGAGGAGATCGTTCCGGGTCTGTCATGGAGGTCTCGGGAGCCCCTATTCGCTACGGCATCTGTCTGATAGGCAAGGACAATCCCTGGGCGGTTCGCTTCCTCGACTACGCCCTGAGTACCGAGGCTCAATCCCTTTACCGCGAGCTTGGCTACCAGAGTATCGACATCCGCGAGATTCCGCATCCAGAGTGAGGAAGCGAACGAAGGGTCGACTTGACAATCAGAACCACATCTGTGAAAAGAAACCGACACTGCTCTTGAGGATCAAGATCAGTTAGCAAGCTTCAGACGTATTCAGACACACAGGGAATAACACATGGGACGTATGAGAACGACGGTTCCGCTTTTGCTGGTGCTCGTTGTATGGGGCGCATTAGCAGGTGGAATCAGTCTGTACATCGATTATCTCTGGTTCGACTCAGTGGGCTATCTGGAGGTCTTTCAAACCATCCTGTGGTCAAAGTTTGTCTTCTGGCTGCTGGGTTTCGTTCTCAGCTTCCTGGTGCTGGGCTCGAACCTGTGGCTGGCGACGAGACGCTCACTGGGTCTCTACTGGATGAGCGAGGAGCTGATGACGCTCGCCAGGAAGGGGATCACCTACCTGTTCTGGATAGCGGTTCTGGTGCTGTCGGGATTCGTGGGCGTGGCGGTTCAAGGACGGTGGATGACCTTCCTTCAGTACCGGCACCAGATCTCGATGGGACTCAAGGAACCTATTTTCGAACAAGACATTTCATTCTACTTCTTCTCGCTCCCGGTCCTCAGCTTTCTGGTTCATCTCGGCCTGGCTCTGGTGGTGCTCTCGCTGTTGGTATCTGCAGTCAGCTACGTGACTCACGGCCACCTGGCCTATCTTGAACGACTACAACTCACCTACGCCGCCCGCGCCCATCTGACCCTGTTGGTGGTCGCGGGATTCGGGTTGCTGGCTTATCGGTTCTGGCTGAAGTGCTATGAACTTCTCTACGCCACTGATGGCGTCACTTTCGGGGCGGGGTACGCCGATATCCACGCCCGGCTTCCCTGTTATCTGGTGCTGGTCGGTGTGTGTATTGTCACCGCACTGGCCTTCGGTCTTTCCGTCTTCGGAAGCACGCTCCGCATGGCCGCCTTTTCAGGGATTGGATTTGGGATTGCGTACCTGGGCTTGAACGTCTACCCGATCGTCATCCAGACCTTTATTGTAGAACCCAATGAACTCCAACGAGAAACGCCCTTCATAAACCACAATGTCGCTCTCACCAGGCGCGCTTACAATCTGGACAAAATCGAAGTGCACGATTTTTCGGGCACCGGAGAGCTGACTCCAGAGGATCTGGTCAACAACGAGACCACCATCCGAAATATCCGTCTCTGGGATGCAAAACCGGTGAAGGACGCCTACGGCCAACTCCAGTCGATCCGACCCTACTACGAGTTCGAAGGGGTGGACCTGGACCGCTACGTCATCAATGGGGAGTATCGGCAGCTGATGGCTTCGGTCCGGGAATTGGACTTCAGCAAGATTTCCGAGCAGGCCCAGACCTTCATCAACCAGTACTTTACATACACCCACGGTTACGGACTGTGTTTGAGTCCGGTCAACGAGGTGACGCCGGAGGGACTTCCTGAGTTCTTCATCAAGGACATCCCCCCCCAGACAACAGTAGATCTGGCTGTCACTAGACCCGAGATCTATTTCGGTGAACGCACCGATCACCCCGTATTCATCAAGACCAAGATGGAGGAGTTCGACTACCCCATTGGCGATCAGAATGCGATGACGCGATACGAGGCGGATCGGGGTGTCCCTATCAGTTCGTTCCTCCGCAAGCTTCTGTTCGCCTGGGAGTTGGGGAGTCTCCGTAATATTCTCTTTACCGAGAACCTAACCGACGACAGCCGCGTCCTCATGTATCGGGATATCCAGGAACGGGTCCAGAACATCGCCCCCTTTCTGGAGTACGACAGCGATCCCTATATCGTGCTCCACGAGGGGCGCCTGTTCTGGATTCAGGATGCCTACACTCTCACAGACCGCTATCCCTACTCAGAGCCTTTCCGAGGCAGTTTCAATTACATCCGCAACTCAGCCAAAATAGTCGTCGACGCCTACCTGGGCGACATGAGCTTCTACATTTCCGATACCGAAGATCCGCTGATTCGCGTGTATGCGGCAATCTTTCCGACCCTCTTCAAACCCCTGGACCAGATGTCGGAAGGGCTTCGCGCCCATGTTCGCTATCCGGAGGGACTCTTCAACGTCCAGCGGGAATTGTTTCGCACCTATCACATGGTGGACCCGACCGTCTTCTACAACAAGGAAGACCTGTGGGATGTCCCGAACGAGATCTATCGGGGAAACGAGCAGCCCATGGAGAGCTACTACGTCATCATGAGCCTGCCCGGGTCCCAGCAGGAAGAGTTCATCCTGATGGTGCCCTACACGCCTCGCAACAAGAACAACATGATCTCCTGGCTGGCTGCCCGTTCCGACGGGGAACACTACGGCACCCTTGTGCTCTACCAGTTTCCGAAGCAGGAACTACGATATGGACCCATGCAGATCGAAGCACGCATCGACCAGGACCCGAACATCTCACAGCTCATCACCCTTTGGAGCCAAAAGGGCTCCCAGGTGATTCGAGGCAACCTCCTGGTGATTCCGATCGAAGACTCCCTCCTCTATGTCGAGCCTCTTTACCTTCAGGCGGAAAAGAGTGAGATTCCCGAGCTGACACGAGTCATCACCGTCTATCAGAACCGAGTCGCCGTTGGAGAGACCTTGGATGAGGCCCTGAGATCAGCGCTGATGTCGTCCCCGGAAAGGGAGCGAACCGAGCCCTCCTATACCGCGGAGACCAGGTCGACTGACGAACGGCGGGCACCAACGGCATCCCCCTCGGATGATCTAGCGGCCCAGGCCGTACAGCACTACCAACGAAGTCAGCAGTTCCTGAAACAGGGCAACTGGTCTGCCTACGGCGAAGAACAACGGAAGCTGGGGGAGGTCCTCGACCGCCTGAAAAAGCGGGACGTTAGCCTTAAGCAATCAGCGCAATGAGCACCCCTGATAACTGCCGGGGCGTTTGAATTCGCCGGTCTAGATTCGTACAATAGGATCTGTTTGCAGAAGATAGGAGATCGGACCTTATGATTACGTTGACGGAAAAGGCCATCGGCCAGGTCAAGAAAGTCATTGGTAAACAATCCGAGTCCTATATCGGTATCCGGGTTGGGGTTGAGGGAGGAGGCTGCTCCGGCTTCCAATACACTCTCAATCTGGAACGCGAGGGTCGTGAAGGCGATGACGTGGTCCAGGTCGACGGATTCCAGCTACTGGTCGATCCCCAGAGCATGGTCTATCTGGATGGCACCGAGATTGACTACGTCGAGACGCTGCACGCAGCCGGTTTCAGGTTCAACAATCCCAACGTGACCGGTAGCTGTGGCTGCGGTGAATCCTTTCAAGTCTAGTCGCAGCTCCTCGGTTGAACACCCTCCTCACCCAGAGCATAATACCTGCATGAATCTTGGGGACACTTATCACAGGCCCCTCAAGGACCTTCGTATCTCTGTGACGGATCGGTGCAACTACCGCTGCCAGTACTGCATGCCCTTGGACGAGTATGACTGGATCGATAAGGCGGAACTACTCCGATTCGAGGAGATCGTCCGACTGGCCGGCTTATTCCTTCGGCTGGGAGTCGAGAAGCTCCGAATCACCGGAGGAGAACCCCTGGTCCGAAAAGATATCGAACAGCTCATCGGCAAGTTGTCCGGCTTGCCGGACCTGAAGGATCTGAGCCTGACCACCAACGGCTCCTTTCTCGCCCAGAAGGCTGAGGCCCTGAAGAAAGCTGGGCTGTCACGGATCAACATCAGTCTAGATACGCTGGACCCCGAGAGATTCAGGCAGATCACCAAGAGGGGTGCTCTCGAGGCAGTCTTGGAGGGCATCGAGGCATCCAGGCGGGCCGGTCTAACGCCCGTCAAGATAAATGCCGTGGTAGTTCGAGGGATCAACGACGACGAGATCCTGGAACTCGTGAAGTTCTCGAGAGACAAGGGCCTGTTTCTCCGCTTTATCGAATACATGGATGTGGGGAACGCCAACGCCTGGAGCCTCGAGAAGACCGTCACCAAGAGGGAGCTCCTCGATTTGATCCACTCGCACTTTCCGCTTCGGGAAATCGGCCGAAGGGAGCTTCGAGCGCCAGCGGTGGACTACGAGTTCATTGACGGAAAGGGACAGGTGGGAGTGATCGGGTCCGTGACCGAATCCTTCTGTTCGAGCTGCACACGAGCCCGCCTGACAGCAGACGGAAAGTTGGTCACCTGCCTTTTCGCCTCCAGTGGCCATGACTTGAAGTCGCTTCTCCGGAGCGGCGCCGGAGACGAGAAGATCCTGGAAACGATTACCTCAATCTGGTCGGGAAGAGTCGACCGCTACTCCGACCTGCGCTGGGAGCAGCTGTCCTCGAGTGACAGTTATCGGCCTAGGGACCACGAAAAGATTGAAATGATCACTCTGGGTGGATAACCGCCGCCTCCAGCGTTCCTTTCACGGAAATAATTTGTGAACTGCTAGCACCCGGCTAGCTTGCATTCCTGCTGCTTCAACCGGGTCGAAAAGCGGGGACCCCCTCATCAGGCGAGAAAAAGGGTAGAACTCCGGCACCGTCCTCCTTAGCGATTTTGGCATTGACCTCCTTCAGCTCTTCGCGTGCGAAGGATTCGATCGCATTCTCGATCGTTCCATCTGTCCGGATGTAGAAGAAGGTCGGGACATAGGACACGCCGTAGTACTCGCCAACGGAATGCGGGCTCGAGTCCAGCCCTACTGTGAGGTGAAGATCTTCATCCCGGATCAGCCTCCGTGCGCTACTTTCGCCCTCTTGAGCCAGCGCGACCATGGAGACTCTCGACTCCGGATAGTTTCGGTAGATGCGGTCGATCAGAGGGAGCGAGTATTCACAGGTAGGACAGCCCACCTTCACAAACATCAAGAGAACGGGGCCTTGCGCCAAGCGGTCCGCGAGTCGCCAGGGGCGAACAGCAAGGTCAGGCAACCCTTCGACTTCCGGCTTGTCCCCTGGTATTCTCGTCAGCGAGAGACACTCAAATTCGACGGCAGCATCGCCTGCTCTCAACATCATCTCAACGATCTCCTCTGGTCCAATTGTCTTCGTCTCGGTCCTCCCCCGCCCTCCCCAGAGAACTCTGTTGACAGGGGTCGAAAGCCTCCCCTATAGTACGACTCTCAGAGCGAACAACAACAACCTTTCCCCCATGACGAAAGAATCTTGAAAGGCCGAGATGACACCTGAACGAATCCGGTCCCTTTATGCCATGGCGAATCGGCTTCGCCGCCATTCTCTGGAGTCGACGACAGAGGCCGGTTCCGGCCATCCCAGCTCCTGCCTCTCCAGTGCCGAACTCGTCTCCACCCTGTTCTTTCGTTTCCTCCGTTTCGACATTCAGAACCCGGAAAGCCCGCACAACGACCGCTTTATTCTTTCAAAGGGGCATGCCGCTCCGCTTCTATACGCTGCCCTGGCTGAAGCCGGAGCATTCCCGACCGAGAAGCTTCTGAGCCTGAGACAGATGGACAGTGAATTGGAGGGGCATCCCACCCCACGCAATCGCTGGGTCGACGTGGCAACCGGCTCTCTGGGCCAGGGTTTGGCCATCGGCGCGGGTATGGCCCTGTCGAATCAACAGGATGAGCTAGCTAACCGCATCTTCGTCCTGATCGGTGATGGGGAGGCCGCCGAGGGCTCGGTCTGGGAGGCGGCAGCTATGGCGAGCTATTACAACCTCGACAATCTGGTTGCTCTGCTGGACGTGAATCGTCTGGGACAGAGCCAGGCCACCATGTACGGTCACGACGTAGAGACTTATTCCCAACGCTTCTCTGCCTTCGGGTGGCACAGCCAGATCGTGGACGGTCACAGTGTTGAGGAAATCGACGCCGCCCTGGAATCTGCGTTTTCGGTACAAGGGCGGCCTTCCATCCTGGTCGCCCGGACCCTCAAGGGCAAAGGCGTCTCCTTCATGGAGGACAAAGATGGGTGGCACGGCAAGCCCTGTGCCGCCGGCGAGCAGTTGGCGGAAGCCCTCAACGACATAGGCGATCAGCTGGAGCTCGAGGAGCCGTTGAGCGTGGCCAAGCCGTCACCCTCTGTTCCCGCTTCCGAAGCAATCCCCGGCGGCCCTCCTGCCCCGCCCCACTATGGGGCCGACGAGAGTGTAGCCACGCGCCAGGCCTACGGCAATGCCCTGAGAAAGCTGGGGGCCAGCAATCCCAGGGTCGTAGTCCTCGATGGGGATACCAAGAACTCGACCTACTCCGACAAGTTTCTGCAGGATTTCCCGGAGAGGTTCGTCGAGTGTTTCATTGCCGAACAGGGCATGGTGGGAGCGGCCGTAGGAATGAGCGCGCTGGGGAAGATCCCTTTTGCCTCGACGTTCGCCTGCTTTCTGACCCGTTCCTATGACCTGATCCGCATGGCCGCCATTTCCCGTTCCAACATCAAACTCTGCGGCTCTCACGCGGGGGTCTCCATCGGAGAGGATGGCCCTTCACAAATGGGTTTGGAAGACCTTGCCATGATGCGGGCAGTCACCGGCTCTACCGTCCTCTACCCCGGTGATGGCGTTTCGGCAGAGCGGTTGGTGGCACTGGCGGCTGAGACTCCCGGAATCGTCTATATCCGAACGACGCGTCCCAAGACGCCTATTCTGTATTCGAGTGAGGATGAGTTTACCGTCGGCGGCTCCCGCGTCCTTCGCTCCAGCCCGGGTGACCAGGCCACGATCGTGGCCGCAGGAATCACGCTGCACGAGGCCCTGGCTGCCTACGAGAAGCTCCTTGACCAAGGCATTCCGGTAAGGGTAATCGATCTGTACAGCATTAAACCGGTCGACGAGACCACTCTCAGACAGGCCGTCCAGGAGACCGGAGCCGTGGTTACGGTCGAGGATCACTACCGGGAAGGCGGCCTGGGTGATGCCGTCCTGGACGCGCTAGCCGGAGAGAAGTCCAAGTTTCGTAAGCTCGCGGTTAGCAGGCTTTCCCGTTCGGGCCCCTCCGACGAGCTCATGGAGATGCAAGGCATCAGCGCCAATTCGATCCAAAAGGCAGTTGAGGAGCTTCTGGCCTAGGGTGAAACTTCATTTGCAGAAGTAGCTTTGGCCTCCAGGCCGAAGTCTTATTCTTCTGAGCCTTTGGCTCGGACGGCGGCCTGGAGGCCACCGCTACGCCGGACCCGAAGTTTCGTTCTCGAATGCTGTCACTGCCTCTTGATGACAATCACCGTCCGGTCGTCAACCTGTCCCACACCTTCACTGAACTCTCCTAGATCTTGAACGATGGCATCAAAGATCCCTCGGGAAGTCCGCCCTCGAACACGATCGACCGCCTGCTTCAATCTTTCACTCCCATAATCCTGGCCCCGCGGGTTCTCGGCCTCGATGATGCCGTCCGTGTAGCAAAGCAGAACATCGTCCACCTCCATATGGACCTCCCCCAATTCATGATCCACGGGTGGAAAGCGGAAGGCTCCCAGGACGAATCCCCCGGTATCCAGTGAGACGATCCCGCCCTTCTGGAAAAGGAGTGGGCTGTGATGCCCGGCATTCGTGTAGCGCAGTGTTCCGTCGAGCTGAAGCTCTCCGTAGAAGGCAGTGATGAACTGATTGGGCTGGGAAGACCAGAACATTCGTCGGTTGATCTTGGGAAATAGAAGCCGGGTGGTATCCTGCGCGTAATGGGATTCGAAGGAGATAGCAGTGTAGAGGGCGGTGTTGAAGTCTCGGATGAGCATGGCCGCCACCAGCCCGTGCCCGGCGGCGTCGGCGATCACCAAACCCATTCGACCCCGTAGGTCAAAGCGCCCTTCGAGATCGATAAAATCATAGTAATCGCCTCCTACCACGGCGGTCGGCAGGGTCGTGCCGAAGATATCGTAATCACCAAAGACCGTCAGACGCTCTGGGTCGGGCATAATGTGCCGCTGCATCTCAGCCAACGACACAAACTCCTCCTGGAGCTCCTGAAGGCCCATCCCGGCGATTCTGGCCAGCTCGTCCTCAGCGGATGGTTTCCGCGTCATCTACGGATTCCCACTCTCTCCTGGTGTTCCGAAGGGTGCTCAATCGTGACAGTGATGCGAAGCAAGGTTTCTACCCGGACGATGCAGATGAACTGGTGGCCCCAACTAGCCTTCATCCCGGAGCGATAGAAACCGTTCCACGATCTCGGCGGACGCTGACTCTTGAGCGGCGAGCTCGACTCGGCATCGGTTCCCTGCAGACGCAAACCCTCGCTTCAAGTAGGCGAAGGCTATTGGGCAATCCATTCGGGGCGAGAAAACAGCACTGGTGACAGCCCCAATTTCTTTCCCCTCCTCACTGAGAACCCGAGCTCCCCGCTCCGGAGGTGCGCCGCCGTCCAACTTCAATCCCATCAGCAGATTGTTGACGCCACCGATATGAGTGGCCTTGGCGACTACTTCCTGACCCAAGTAGCAGCCCTTGGTGAGGCTGATCGCTTGGTCCAGACGCGCTTCCATAGGATATCGGGTCTCGTCCATATCGATACCGAACCTGGGAATCCATGCCTCGGTTCGAAGCACGTTCCAGGCTTCTTCCTCCAGCTCCTGAATGCCCTGGGCGGCTCCCTTCTCCTGGATGGAAGCACGCAAATCGGATCCCATCTCCGCTGGGAAAACCAACTCGAAACCTTCATCAGCAAGATCGGGACGCCTAATCAACCAGACAGGCCCATCCCCGAGGCCTACCGGTTGGATCCCGCAGACTTCCTGAGGCCTGGCCTCACCGAACAGATCCTGCAGCAGCTTGGGCGACCTGGGACCCTGCAACGAAAAGTGACCATATCCTGCCGAGGCATCGGATAGGTCAACCTCTTCCATGATGATGTACTTTCCCAACTCGCTCAGGGTCTTGTCCAGCAGAGATCGATCAATGTCCAGCAGCAGGAATTCGGGAAAGCGATAGTAATAGAAATCGGAGACGATCTTGCCACGCGCCGTCAGGAAGGTTCCGTAGTGCCCCTCGTAGTCGGGAAGACCCTCCACGTCGTTGCTGATCATCGAGTGAAGGAAGCTAACTCGATCGGGTCCGGTGACTTCGAGCTTGCCGCGATCTGACAGATCGATCAGTCCAACGGCATGAACCACGGCATCGTATTGGACGAGTGTTGCCGCATCCATGAGGGGTCCTATTCCAGCGTCTCCCCTGGGGCAACCGCTAACACCTGGGTTCCGATATCGCGGGTCAGTTCCTGCAGCTCGTCGGGTGTCCCCCTCAGCAGAGGAAAGGTGGCGTAGTGCATCGGGACCACCTTCTTGGCATTCATGAGACGACAGGCGTAGGCTGCCTCCCTGGGATCCATGGTGAAATGGTCTCCGATCGGCAAAAAGATGAGCTCCGGCTGATACAGGTCCGAAATGATCTTCATGTCGCCGAAAACACAGGTGTCTCCAGCGTGGTAGATTCGAAAGCCATTCTCGAACTCGAGCACGTAGCCGGCCGGCTCTCCCCCATAGGTGATAGAGCCATCCTCCTCCTGAATGCCACTGCTGTGATGGGCATCCACCATGGTGACGCGCACATCATTAATCTGTTGCGTTCCACCCTTGTTCATGGAATTAACGTTCTGGACGCCCTTGCCTTCCAACCAGACTCCGATCTCGACATTACAGCCAATCTGAGGCTGGTGCTGACTCGCCAGGGGAACGGCGTCCTGGATATGGTCGAAGTGTCCGTGGGTGATCAGCATTGTGTCGAGCGACTCGATCTTCTTCAGCTCTGGGGGACAAGCAGGATTCCCTTCCACCCAGGGATCGATCAGCAGCTTGCTCCCCCCAGGAGTGGTGAACAGAAACGTGGAATGTCCTAAATACTGGATGGTCACATCTCGATTCAGCGTCATACTCCTTGCCTCTCCTTTCCAGCCACCAATATACTCGACCTTCCCAATCCAGTAAATTGGCCTGAGAGCTCATGACCAAACTACTCCTCTGGGGAGCCGTTGTTGTCGGCGGACTGATCTTCCTAAAGCTCTTTGTTCTTTACCTCGAGCCACACGTAGCCTTCTTTCCCATGCGCGGAGAGCACCAAACGCCCGATGAGGTGGGCATTCCCTTCGAGGCAGTCTCCTTGATGACCGATGACGGAGAAACCATCCATTCTTGGCTCTTGAAACATCCTCGCCCACAAGCAGAAGTTCTTTTTTTTCATGGAAACGGAGGGAATCTGTCTATCTATCTGGGACTGATTGCGGAGATGTACCGCAGGTCCTTGACGGTCTTTATCTTC
Organism: Acidobacteriota bacterium; assembly: GCA_965218775.1. Classification (GTDB taxonomy): domain Bacteria; phylum Acidobacteriota; class UBA6911; order RPQK01; family JAJDTT01; genus CAUZIZ01. Next base: position 1,185,991 of record CBDCLS010000005.1, read on the forward strand.
GACTACCGCGGGTACGGTCGAAGCAGCGGCTCACCTAGCGAGACAGGGGTCTACCAGGACACCCGAGCCGCCGTCCACCACTTCTGGAAATACTGCCACACCCCTGAAGCCTCAATAATCTATTGGGGAAGATCGCTGGGTGGAGCGACTGCGTCCTACGCCACCACGCTGCGACAACCCCACGGCCTGATCCTGGAATCGACGTTCCCCGACAAGGCCTCCCTGGCCAAGCACTATCCGGTGCTGGGTATCCTCAGCGTCCTCTCCCGCTACCGCTTCCCCACGGTCGAATTCCTGGAGAACCTGTCCTGTCCCGCACTCGTGATCCACGGAGACGAGGACGAGATCGTCCCCTTTCCCATGGGAGAAAAGGTATTCCAAGAGCTCCGCGGGGAGAAGTACTTCTATCGGATTTCGGGGGCACACCACAACGACACCCACAAGTTTGATCCGGAACCCTACTGGGGTCGGGTGGCGAACTTTATAGAAGGCATCACTGCTGTCCGGTTTAGATTGTAGAGATCGTCTATAAGTTACATGGGTATAGTAGGTTGCGACGAGGAAGGGGTGTGACGCATTTGAATTTTCGTGGCTTCTCCTTGGCCCCGTACCCAGACGGTCAGAGGCGTAGTCCAGTCTCTGGCCATGAACCCAAGACGAACGATTTTTGCCCAGCTGATGGAGGGGATTCACCGGGAACAGTTCCAGCGCTGTGTCGAGCGTTACGGAGGAGACCGCCGGGTGCGCCGCTTCTCGTGCCGGAACCAGTTTCTGGCCATGGCCTTCGCGCAGTTGACGTACCGGGAGAGCTTGCGGGACATCGAGGCCTGCCTGCGCTCCCGAAGCGAGCTGCTCTATTCGCTGGGATTTCGCGGGGAGGTGGCCCGCAGCACCCTGGCCGAAGCCAACGAAACACGGGACTGGCGTATCTACGCCGACTTGGCGCAGAAGCTCATTGTCAAAGCCAGACGCCTGTATGCCAACGAGCAACTCGGTCTGGAGCTGGGGGAGACAGTCTATGCCTTCGACTCGACCACCATCGACCTGTGCTTGAGCTTGTTTCCCTGGGCCCACTTTCGCAAGCGCAAGGGCGCCATCAAACTGCACACCCTGCTGGACTTGCGGGGTCCGATCCCCACCGTCATCGAGATCACCCAGGGAAAGTGCCACGACGTCAACCTGTTGGATTCCCTCGTCATCGAGCCCGGTGCCTTTTACGTCATGGACCGGGGTTATCTCGACTTTGCTCGTCTGCATGTCGTTCATCAAGCTTGCGCCTACTTTGTGATTCGGGCCAAGAAGAATCTCCGCTTTACTCGCTACACCTCTCGAGCACGGACCGATCAGCCCGGAGTTCGCAGCGATCACACCGGGCGCTTGGCCTTGCCAAAATCTCGGCAAGACTATCCAGAGCACTTGCGAAGAGTTCGCTTCTTCGACGCTCCCACCAACAAATCTCTCGTCTTCCTGACGAACAATTTCACCCTTCCGGCCCTCAGCGTCGCCTCCCTCTACAAACTCCGCTGGCAGGTGGAGCTGTTCTTCAAGTGGATCAAGCAGCACCTGCGAATCAAGACCTTCTACGGCACCTCCGACAATGCCGTTCGCACCCAGATCTGGATTGCTGTCTGCGTTTACCTCCTCATCGCAATCCTGAAAAAGGAACTCAAGCTTCCCCAAAGTCTACACAGTATTCTGCAGGTTTTGAGCGTGACCGCATTCGAGAAAGTTCCCATTTATCAACTACTTATGAGACCTAGCTTGCAGGAAGCCCACAGTCCTAGCTCTAACCAGTTGACTCTATGGGACTTATAACCGGACACTAGTGAGAAGGCATCAAGAATGGATAAGATCCACCTACGTGAGATTTCGTGTCAGGCGTCCATCGGCGTCACCCAGGAAGAGCGGGCAGTTGCGCAGAGGATTTTGCTGGACTTGATTCTCCACCTGGACCTGGAAGCGGCCGCACAAACCGACGACCTGAAGCAAACCGTGGACTATCGTCAGCTGGTCGAGGAGGTTCGCGAGACCGTTGCCCAGAGCAGTTATTCGCTTCTCGAGGCGCTGGCCGGGGCGGTCTGCAACACAGTGCTCCGAGACGATAGGATTTCGGTCGTCGAGGTGAAAGCCTACAAGTTTCCTGAGGTCCTGAGGGGAACCATCAAGGACGTGGCCGTCGAAATGACCCGGTGGGCAGGAACCTGAAACTTCCTTTGCAGAAGTAGCTTTGGCCTCCAGGCCGAAGTCTTATTCTTCTGAGCCTTTGGCTCGACTCACGGCGGCCTGGAGGCCACCGCTACGTCCCGCGACTGAAGCCGAGAGCAAGGAGCAAGGTTATGCACACTCTCTTTCTTCTTTTGACTCTTCTCTTGTTAAATCTATTCTGTGTCAGCAGTTTCGTCCTTAGCCAAACGGTCACTCCTGAATCCAAAGGAGATCTCGCTCTTTTCGACGGGCACAGTTTCGAAGGCTGGGAGGGAAATCTGCAGTTTTTCAGGACTGAGGCGGGCGCAATCGTTGGCGGCTCACTCTCGCGGAAAATCCCCCGTAATGAATTCCTCTGTACCCAAAGAGAATTCGGGGATTTCGAGCTGAAGCTGAAGGTCAAACTGGAGGCAGGCAAGGGCAACGCCGGCATCCAGATTCGCAGCCGCCGTATTCCCGACCATCATGAGGTGATTGGCTACCAAGCGGACATGGGACAGGTCTACTGGGGAGCCCTCTACGACGAGTCCCGACGCCAAGAAATCCTCGCTCAACCTGGTCCGGAGAAACTGAAGCGGATTCTGAAACCGGACGACTGGAACGACTACCGCATCCTAGCACAGGGACGCCGAATTCAGCTCTGGCTTAACGCTCATGAGACCGTCGACTATACGGAGCCGAAACCTGGAATCGAGCAGAAAGGCGTGATCTGCCTGCAGATCCACAGCGGCCCACCCAGTGAAGCCTGGTACCGCGATATCGTCCTCACTGAATTACCCTGATCAAATCCAAATGGAGGGATGAAAGATGAAGCTTGACCGCGTTGCGACTGTCGGACTATTGACCTGCGGTGTGGTTCTGGGATGGGCAGCGACCCCGGGAAAGGACTCGAAGCAGTTTCTAAACCCGGGTGGAGAGAAGCCCCCAGGCTATACCGAAGTGGTCTCCTCACCTCCGGGCCGGATGATCTTCATATCCGGCCAGGGCGGGACTGACTCAGAAGGGGAACTGCCCTCAGACTTCGGCTCACAGGCCAGAAACACCTTCCTCAACATCCGGCGTTCCCTGGAGCTTGCAGGCGCAAGATTCCAGGATATCGTCAAGATAAACTACTACGTGACCGACATGGCACAGACCTCCGAGCTGCGGAAAGTCCGGGCTCAATTCCTGAATATGGAAGCTCCTCCGGCATCGACACTGGTACAGGTGAAATTGGGAGGCAAATGGCTGCTGGAGGTCGAGGCCATCGCAGTCGTTCCGGATTGAGTTGGCCCTAATACTCCCGTGCCGTAGTGATACCCGGTTGGGGGAAGGGATATTTCCCGTCGGGTCCAAGCTGCAGCGGCGCCTTCGAGTTCAGCGTGAGCTGGTCGACCTGCTGAGCGAACTCGTGGTCGTGGTTGAGGATGTCATCCCAGGTGACGATCTGGCCGGTGTGAGCCGCCATCCGGCCCATGGATGTCACCAGGCTGGCCTCGGCTCCGCGCTTCACTTCGTTGAAGGGCTGGTCCTGACGAATGGCCTCGACTAGATCATCCCACTCCAACTGGTAGGGATTTGGCTCCGGCTGGGGGAAAGACCAGACGGGGTCTTCATCCGTTTGCTTCTGGCCCTTGTAGATACGGCACAACGCGGGGACATGGCCGCTTGTGGATATCACGGCCGAGCCTTCGCTTCCGTGGGCGTAGCTGGCAAATTCGTTCCAGCATCTGGGTATCGTCCGGCCTTCTAGAAACAACTTGGCCCCATCGGCGAAAGTGTATTCCACCGAGTAGCTGTCGAAGTTTTGATCAATCGAGTCCCCGCGGTAGTGACGACCACCGCTGGCCTTGGCCCGTACCGGCCAGGAATCCTTCATCCAGCAAGACTCGTCGATGTTGTGGATGAGGAAATCGCTGAAAGATCCTCCGCTGGCCCAGAGGAAAGAATGGAATCTCTTGATCTGGTAGAGCAGTTCGCTGATCCCGTCTGGCTTCGGACCCGAAAACGCGGACCCGGTTGGCCCGGCCACCCGATAGGCCCGCAGCGCAATCACGTCACCGATTTCACCTCCCCTGATTCGATTGTAGAGCTCCCCGCGGGCTCTACAATGGCGACACATCAGTCCTACGCCCACTTTGAGATTCTTGGCTACTGATTTCTGGGCGAGCGCCAACATCTTTCGAGTCGAGGGACCGTCGACCGTGACCGGCTTCTCCATGAAGACGTTGATGCCCTTCTCGATGGCATAACCGAAATGCACCCAGCGAAATGCTGGAGGTGTCGTGAGGATCGCGATGTCTCCGGGCTTGAGGAGATCCATGGCCTTCCTATAGCCATCGAATCCCAGGAACTGTCGGTCCTGGGGGACATCGACCAGATCCGCAAACTTCTTCCCTTTGTGGGCCTTCGACTCCCTTCCGATCCTTTCTTCCATTGTCTTGTAGCTACTCGTCAGCCGCTCAGAGAAGACGTCAGCCATAGCCACCAGCTTGATCGGACCGTTGTTGACCGAGAGGGCATTCAGGGCAGCTCCGGTCCCCCGGCCACCGGCGCCCACAAGAGCCAGCCGGATGGTATTGTCCTCGCCGGCATGGACGTGGGGTATGGCGGCTCCAGCAAGAGCAGAGGTGGCAGCAAGACTACTGGTCCTCTTCAAAAACTCACGTCTCGATGTACTCTGCTTCGGTGTCTGGTTCATGACAGTCCTCCTCCGTTGCGGACCTGGTTGAGGTCGCGAACAGCTCCTCGTGCCGCACTGGTGGGGAGGGCAGCATAGGCCTGAAGGGCCGCTGAGGTGTGGCGCTGGCGTGTACGAGGGCGAAAGGCATTCGCCCCTTGTGCTTCCATCTTGTTTCGTCGCTGGGCCAGTTCCTCTTCACCGAGGAGCACATTGATCGAACGATTCGGGATATCTATGCGAATAACATCCCCTTCTTCGAGCAGGGCAATGGCTCCCCCTTCGGCTGCCTCGGGAGAGACATGTCCAATCGACAGGCCACTGGTCCCGCCGCTAAAGCGCCCATCGGTCAGTAGCGCGCACTTGGCGCCCAAGTGCTTCGACTTCACGTAGGAGGTGGGGTACAACATCTCCTGCATGCCCGGGCCTCCCTTGGGTCCCTCATAGCGAATCACGACCACATCTCCTGGATTCAGTTGGTTGTCGAGGATGCTGTGACAGGCTTCCTCCTGGGACTCGAAGATCCGAGCCGGACCTTCCATGACCCAGATAGACTCGTCGACACCCGCCGTCTTGACGATACACCCCTCCTCGGCGAGATTTCCGAACAGTACCGCCAGACCTCCCTCCTGGCTGTAGGCCGAATCCACCGAGCGGATGCAGCCCTCGACGGAGTCAAGGTCGGCTGTGTTGACATACTTCTCCTGTGAAAAGGCCTCACGAGTCCTCGTTGCCAAAATGGTTCCGTTTCCCGGCAGCGCCAAACCAATCGCCTCGTTGAGACAGTTCATGCTGTTGGCCGTGAACATCCCGGAACAGGAGCCACAGGTGGGGCAGGCGGCCTCCTCCATCTTCTCCACTTCTTCGTCACTGATGCTCTCGTCACCTGCCGCGATCATGGAATCGACCAGATCGAGTTTGGCGGGACCCGTCGACAACAGGGCGGACCCCGCTTCCATGGGACCACCGGAAACAAAGATCGTGGGGACGTTCAAACGCATGGTAGCCAGGAGCATCCCCGGCGTAATCTTGTCGCAGTTGGAGATACAGATCATGGCGTCGGCCTTGTGCGCCTGAACCATGTACTCCACGCTGTCGGCGATCAGCTCTCGGCTGGGCAAGGAGTAGAGCATTCCGTCGTGGCCCATGGCGATTCCGTCGTCCACGGCGATGGTGTTGAACTCGACTCCAAAGCCACCACTGGCGTCAATGACCTGCTTGACTCTCTGGCCAACCTGGTGAAGGTGGACATGTCCCGGGACGAACTGGGTGAAGGAATTGGCAATCGCGATAATGGGTTTCTGAAAATCCTCCGTCTTCATTCCGGTGGCCCGCCAAAGGGCTCGGGCTCCGGCCATACGGCGCCCCTGAGTCGTGATACTGCTGCGGAATCCTCTGTCTTGCATTGGCGGTTTCTCCTCGTCCTGATCCCTGTTTACTCTATCAGCTGTCCCTGCTTTCCGGTACCGTCGGTGCCGAAGTCAGATGTGCAGTATGACTTATTGATCTCGCAGGGCGCGTGCATGCCTGCTGATCACCCCGATCACTAGACCGCAACAATATAATTCTGCAGCACTTACGGCTGCATTGCCGGACTGGAATCAAAGCTGCATTGATTGAGGGCCCAAGTCTCCGACCTCGGGAGGACACGGCTGGGATCTTTAATATAAATCGCTCCGCAAAACTGCGGGGTGCCACTGGTTCAGATTCCGGCTGGTCCTCCCGAAATAAGGTCCCAAGGTTCCAGGTCACCCATTCCCGGACAAGTTCCAAATTCCAAGCACCAGGCACTTCTGAACCTGGAGCCTACAACCTACAAACAGGGTCAAGTTCCAGATCGGGCCATGAGCCCTGCAGACTCGGAAGCAGATGTCTTATGATATGTCCTGCCGTGCTAGGTGGGGCGTTAGCGGTGCCCTGATTCCCTCGAGAAATCGAGGATGACCCGCAATCCGCTATAGCGGGACTGAATGCTCTGCTAAGGATGTCCTGTCTCGGGACAATCCGCTTTGCGGGGTAATGTCGAAGGGTTGGGTCCTCCACAACGTGGATCCGCGAACCTGGTCAGGTCCGGAAGGAAGCAGCCATAAGCGGGATCCCATGTGTGTAGGAGGGGCGCTCGACCTGAGTTACCTCTAGGAGCGGACCTTGTTACGGGTATTCGAAGCAGAGTGCACGGCAAGGCGAAGACGCAAGGTCCCAAGTCCCAAGGCACCAATTCCCAGACAAGTCCCGAGACCCAAGTCCCAAGGAGAGTCCTTCTGTAGGTCCAAGCTTCACGGCCGATAGCTAGGGACTTGCGATTTGGGTCTTAACCCGCATTTCTCATCGCCGGTCTACTACGTCGCCGCAATCATCCGCCCTGGCTATGTTTCGCTCGGTCGGCCTCCTCGACGTACTGTACAAGTACGACTGCGGAGGCCTCGGTCGCAAGCCTTGCCAGGACGGCCCTTGCGACGCCTCGCTACGACAGGCACTGAGAAATGCGGGCTAAGTGGGAATTGGGGCCTTGGAACCTTGCGGCTTCACACTGGGATGGAGGGGACGATGGAGCGCTTTTTTTGTGAAAGGCAGAGCCCACACACTGGGTCTTATTTGGAAGGGAGTTATTTGGTGGGAGGCTCTACCTCTCCACTCCATCGCCCTCTCCACCCCTCCAACAGCTGGAGACCGATAAGTCAGTCTCCAACAGCGTTCTGACAAGATAAAGGAGTTTTGGTATAGCCAATTTTTTCACCAATCGCGATTCCGCAGATCTCGATTGTGAAGTCGAAGCCGCAAGAGGACTTCTTTGCTCTCTTTTTCGTCATGAGTCACCTTTCTACACTCGGACAATCTCCGTAATCCCATACAGTTCAGCAATTTATGATAAGTCCCCCATTTTGGACCCAGAGCTGCTTATAGATTGATCCCCAAGCCTCCAACCACGGGACAGGCCGGGCGGGGGCTCCAATCGAAAAGGCTCTGTTTAGCAGAGTTGATCACGGAGTCCCTGCCCGTCCCTCCCGGCCCAGCTCAAACTTGAAAGGATCACGCCATCACTGGAAGCTTCACCCGGACCGTCGTCCCTTCCTCTTGGCGACTTTCCAAAGACAAGCTCCCTCCGATTTCCTCGATGCTCCGTTTGCTGACGGGCAAGCCCATTCGCATTCCCACCCGCTGCCCCTTGGGGGCAAGCTCAAACTTGAAGACTTCGGCCAAACGGTCGGGAGAGATCCCACTTCCGGTGTCGGTGATCTCGACCTCGATGCCCTCATCGCCTTCCGAGACGCTGACTCGGATAACGCCTGTGCCTTCGATCGCCTGAATCGAGTTTTGCAGCAGATTCAAGAAGACCCGATTCAGTCTGGCTGGATAACACAAGACGGGGTGAAGAGTAGCAGGATAGTTTCGCTTCACCTCGACCCGATCGCCCAGGGAGTACTCCAGCAGACGGAGCGCGATATCCATGCTCTTACGGACGTCGTAAGGCTTTCGCTCCGCTTCGTCGAGACCCACAAATTGTCGCAGACTCTCGATGATGTTGGAGATTCGATCGCTGCTCGTTCTCAGCAACGTGAACACCTCCGCTGCTGGATGCGGCTTCGAAGAATCGGGATCCCTTGTCGACTCAGGAGAAGCCTCGCGGCTGAGCGTCCTGACTACGAGATCTACAGAGGAGCGAAGTGCTCCCAGGGGTGTATTGACCTCGTGCAGAAGCCCGGCCGTGACCCGGCTGAGTCGTGCCTGGTTCTCGGATTCGATCAGCTGGCCCTGCGTCTGCTTCAAGTTTTCCAAAGTCTCCGCCAGCTCTCGCGAGCGTCGGTCCAGCTTTTGCTCGGCGGCGACCGTTCCGGAGTGAGAATAGAAGGAGACAAACGCGATCACCAGCGGCAGCAGAACCAGAGTGACGATTCGGAACGACTGATGAATCTCCGAATCGAGGATCAACAGGGGTTCGATCCTGGACCCAAAAAAGGCTAGCGAGAGGAACACGGCTATCCCAAGAGCTGTAAGAACCAGAGCGGTCACACGATGCCGCGGGGGATACACCAGAGGTATCGCTCCAATAAGGGGCAATGTGAAGAAATAGCTCAGAGAATCCGTGCCGTAAAGCCCCACCCAACTGAAGGGAATGATACAGGCAAGAACAATGAAGGAGGTGGTCGCGAGCCAGTACCGTTTCCTCTGATTGAGCCAGAGTGCCACGGCGCAGGAGACCAATGTGACCAGATTGGGAGCCATTCCCAGGAATGAAGGACCTACCCGGTTGAGGTTCAGCACCAGATAAGTCAGACCGAGGAGAAAGGCTACTCCCAGTACCAAATTGACGAGGACGATGTACTTCGCCTCGATTGCTGGCGTCTCCTCGTCCACCCCGAGGAGCCTCAATTGTTGGCAGGCGTGTTTGAGATTCATACCGTCGAGTCTCCGGCTCGATTCTCTACGAAACCATCGTTCAGCAATCGGATAGGATCCGGGGCACTCCCTAGTCCGAGTATCTGGCCCAAGAGCCTCAGGGTCAAGAGCCAGAAGAGGCCACTCTGTCTCTTCGCCTCCAGTTGGTAACTCGAATGGTATATGCTCTGGCCATGTCCCGACCGCCTTGGCTTCTCCTCCCACTCTTCTTGCTAGGCTGGCTGATTGCCTGCGAGAACACCGAACAGGCTCCCACGACGGAGCCGTCGATCGAAGCAGGCGAAGGTCTGTTCGATCAAGACCAGTTCGCGACCCTGGGGTTGCCCGTCATCGCTGGAGAGAATGTGACGCTCTATCGGGCTACCGCCGAAGGCTATAAGTTCTGCCACCATGCAAACATTGGAGTATTCAAGGATCGGCTCTACGCCATGTGGTCCAACGGCATCGAGCATGAGGACTACAATGGACAGCGCATTCTCTACAGCACTTCGGAAGATGGCCTTGATTGGTCCGAGCCCAGCGTCCTGGTTCCCGATCCCGACGGTCTCGAGGGACCAGCCAAGTGTGTGGCCACCGGATTCCGGAGATGGGGCGAAGTGCTGATGGCCTACCATACTGTCGTGATTGGGGATCCGGGCAGCACCTCCTTCAGCCTCTACGCCAGATCATCGGAAGATGGAGTCACTTGGAGCGAGGAGCGAGAGGTCGTGACGGGGTCTTTTCTTGAGGCTCCCAGGGTCCTTCAATCAGGAAACCTGCTGCTCAACGGGCAATCCGACCTGGAGCAGCCTCGGCTGCTCTATTCTCAGGAGGTCGACGGTATTAGCGGCTGGCAGGATGGCATCCTTCCTGAAACAGAGGATCTCCGTTATCCCGAGCCAACCTGGTTTCAGCGCCGTGACGGCACCGTGGTAATGCTCTTTCGCAGTAAGAGCAACAATCCCTGGCTTTATGCCAGCACCAGCAAAGATGACGGTCGCAATTGGACGCTGCCGGCGAAGACTGACATTGCCGATGCCACCGCCCGGTCCTTTGCCGGCAACCTACCCGACGGGTCCGCCTTCATCGTCAACAACCCCAACCAGAGTCCTGGCTCAGTCTATGACTCAATCGGGCGGCGTATCCCCTTGACCATCTCTATGAGTCGGGACGGCGTGACTTTCGATCGTGCCTTCGTGGTGCGGGGAGAGGACACTACCATGCGCTTTCCAGGGGAGAACAAGCTCCCAGGCTGGCAGTACCCGGGAGCCACCGTTTGGGGGAATCACCTCTACATTGTGTACTCAATCAACAAAGAGGACGTGGGGCTTACCCGGATCCGGATTAGTGATCTGCTGACTTCCAGCAGCGATTGAGCCGTCCAGGCTTTGGCGACGGAAGGTAAGAGATCAGACAGTGGGGCCGGGAGATTTTGCTGCTGTCCGCTTTCTCCTCGGAACTTGGGCTCATATCGCTAACGAGTCACGTCGTGCGCGGCTCTGTTGGACTTGGCCCAGTGACACCCGCCGTGCGATCACGCCTCAAACCACTCGATGGGGATGATCGATAGCTTGAAGTCTGTGAAGAAAAAGGTGGGGTGCCCTTGATACCATTCGTAGTAGAGGAGGTAGAGTTTGTCTCCATAGATCCGGGCAGAATGGTAGGCCCAACACCGGCCTTCGGTTTCTTCGATTATCTTTCGACTTCGGAAACTTTGCCCCTCGTCCTTGCTGACCGCGAAGGCAAGGGGACGACGTTCCGACCATTTGGCCTCGGATCCCTTGGAATTGTTGTTGTAGATCATCGCAATATCGCCCGATCGGGGCAGGCGAAAAAGAGTCTGAGGTGAAGTCGGCGCGACGATTTCGGAGATAGGAACGGGTTTGCTCCAGTTTTCTCCTCCGTCCTCAGAGAGACTCTTGTAAGGGTGGTTGAGGCGGGTTCGCATCACCATCAGAATCCGCTGATCCTTCAGCTCAATCAGACCAGGCTCTTGGAGCGTCAGCTCACGGTACTCCCTGCCGGGCACATCTTGGGGCGTCAGCGTACAGGCCCTTCCCAGCTTCCAGTTGGCACCCTGATCATCCGAAAAAAAAGTGCCACAGGACTGCTTGATCCAGCCCAGCTCCTTACCCGGATCCAGCGCGACTGCAGTGGGGATCAGAATCCGTCCGCTCGAGAGCTGGAGCACCCGGGCGTTGTTAACGACATAGTAGTGGTCATGATCGGAAATCCGCCGGGGTCGCGAAAAATGGATGCCATCGTCAGAGACGCGTGTGTAGACCGCCGACCGGATCTTTCGATTGAAGTCCTGATTCTCGGGCTCGGTCTCCTCCTTGCCCATGTAGCTGAAGAAGATCTTTCCGCCGCCGGAGGACAAGCTCAGCAGGCTGGCACTCATCAGGTTGGAATTGGAGGAGTGTTCCGACTCCGAGATCGAGGCAAAGGATTCGATCTCCCCCCAGGTAAGGCCGTCGTCCTCGCTATAGCGACCCACCACCTCCGATTCGCCGTGATCGCTTCGGTTCTTGAAGCGGGACCATACTGCCAACAGCTTGCCGTCTGCCAATCGCACCAGGTCGCCCTCGGAATGCCGAGGAAAGACTTCGTCCGATCGGCCCAGAATCGCTTCCTGGCCGGGAGCACCGGAATCTCGGTCTCGTACTTGAATCACCGGGGTTTTGGGGGCCGATCCGTGCTTCGATGCTGCGGCAGAAGCCTGGGATATAGCGGCAACCGGAACGGCGGCTGCCGTTGCTCCCAGTCCCCTGAGGGCGTGCCGCCGTGAGATTTCCTTTCTTTGATTCATGTTCCCAATCCCCTGGACTCGTCGATCAGCGGGAACCGTCTCACCGGTCAGACATCTTCCAGCGAATCACTCCCATGTGGTAGCGACGATGTTGGACAACACCGTTGCTGTAGTAGGCAGTCACCAACGTTCCGTCATCCAGCTGAAGTGTCTCAGGATAGCCGCCGTCTTTTGTCCCTTCCAGGTGCGTCAAGTGTTCCGGGGCGGCCCAGGTTCGCCCCTGATCCTCGCTTACCCGATAACCGATTCCATAATGACCGTGCTCCCGAATGCCGTAGGTCAGCAGAACCCGACCGTCACCCAGCTGCAGCAGATGTCCGGGGTGCTGACGGGGCAGGGTGATGGGACCGGAAAGAGCCCAGGTCTTTCCCTCGTCCTCTGAATGAAACAGGTCCATACGGGCGTCACTATCGGTTCGGATCGCCGCCAACCAGCGTCCACTCTTCAGCCGAACCAGAGCCGTTTCGCTATAGTCGTCGGCAGCGATGACGACGGCCTCACCCCAGGTCTTGCCATCGTCCCTGCTGAAAAGCAGGTAGGAAGTGGACTTGCGTGGATCCTCCTGGGGAATCAGCCAGTCATAGAAGGAAGCCGCCAGCATCTTTCCGGGTCCCTGCACGATGTCGCCGAAGGGGATGATGTATTGAGTCCCGGCAGGCGCGGTCACCGAGAAGGACTCTTGCCAGGTCTTTCCGCCATCATTGGAACGGGACACCAGCGGGTCCAGTATTCTTTCCCTGAAATTGGCGCCGCCCCAGCCCGAGTTCAGCACTACCAGTGTCCCATCGTGAGCGCGACCGACCGCCACATTCATGCGAACTGTGCCCGGCTTGTGAGAGGTGACGACTCCCCGCCGCTTCCAGAAATATCCACCATCAGAGCTGGCCCAGCACTCGACGTCACCCTCACCCTTGCCGTGGTGAGGTCGATTGAAGATGGTGGCGGTCAGGCTTCCGTCTTTGAGCTGAGTCAAGTTGGGCCAGGCACAGACATTGTCGATGGCCACATAGCGCTCCATTTGACCTGACCACACCGGGCCGACGAATAGATAGACGAGGAACAAAGCAGACAAAATCCTGTGCACGGCAACCTCCTTACCATAAGGCGATGCTCACCTGGTCCAGGACCGGGTAGGCGTCACCATTCTTCGAGTAGAACTTGAGCTCATACTGCAGATAACGGTCCTGGGACTGGAGCTCGAAGGGAGCTGTTTGAATCTGACGCCACTGCGCCCTCTCAATTCCTGCTTCTGAAGCAGCCGATCGGACTGAAAAGGAAACGCGCGCACCGGTTGGGACTTCAGCCTTGAAATTCAAACGTCCCGATCCGAGACTCCGATCCCAGTTAAAGATCGACGATCGGTAGGTTTGCTCCCATTTACGGTGGTAGATATGACCGACGTCTTGAGCCCACATCCAGTGAGGGCCGTGGGTGGGAAGCAGGTCGATCCTGGGCTCGGCGAAGCGCTTCCCGTCGTTGTAGAACACTTTGGAGTCGGTGTAGTGATCGCCGTTCTGAGTGTGGCAGGAAACTGCCAGATCGATCCGACCGTCCTGGTCGAAGTCCGCGGCCATCGCATCATGGCCCGAATCACACACGAGGTTGGTTCGGTTGCTCGGGCTGAAGCCTTCGGGGCCACCCCAATAGAGGTAGCAAGGCAGCTGCTCCCGCGTGAGATCCGCTAGATAGTGCGGATTGAAAACATCGAGGTAGCCGTCGCTGTCGAAGTCCGCCACCGCTGGTCCGATGGGAGTAGGACCCGGCAGCCACTGCGCGTTCCAGGGTCGGAACCCGGAAGAGCCTCCCCAGAAGATGAGACTCCCGGTATCGTGGTGCTTAGCCATTCGATCGTAGTAGCTACCCGCAATCAGGTCCAGGTAGCCGTCTGCGTTGAAATCCGCAGTTTCCAGTCCAATCGGATAGGGTATGTCCAGCTGCGACTGCCGAGCCTCGCTGAATCCGCCAGGGGCACCCCAAAAGACGCGCACCCGATCGAGCAGGGTAGAGGTCACCGCAATATCCAGCCATTCGTCACGATTGAAGTCGGCAATGGCACAACCGGTGGATCGACCTTCCGAGAGCACAGCCACCCTCCGACTCCGATCAAGCCCTTCGGCGCTGCCGTAGTAGATGAGCAGGTGCACGGGATCCTCCGAGAAATACGACTCGAAGGCACCCAGAACCAGATCCAGGTAGCCATCCCGATTCAAATCTGCGACGTTGCTGGAACCAAGATGTTTCTCGCTCAACACGGTGCGGCGCTGATCCAGATCGAAACCGCTCTCCGCACCCCAGAAGATATTCGCTCCCAGACTAGGATCCGAACGAGCCGCCTGGCCGCCATGTCCCGAGTTGAGAGCGATGAGGTCGACGAACCCGTCCGCGTTGAGATCGGCTGCACTCGCCTCATAACCGCTTCTGAAGGGGATATCCCAACGACGGTCCACTTCGAAGCCCCCGGCAGTCCCCCAGTAGACGTGTAGAGGCACCTTCTCGTCGACGGCACCCCCCCTGCGATTGCTGAAGACGATTCGAGCTGGGAAAGAACCCTCTGGAGGCACCACCGCTACGTGGGCGGCGCCGACCGTCTGGACGCCTTGGGGCAGTTGGTGGAACTTCCTGTCTCCTCGACCTAGAAGGATGCGGGACTCGGACCGGAAACTCTCCTTCCCCTGAAAGACAGCTACTGACAGGTCCTGGAGGCCATCCCCGTTCAGGTCTCCGATTCCGGCAGCAGCAGCCTGCGCCACCTTCAGCGTCGTGGATTGTTCCTGAGAGAAGCCTGAAGTATGGCCCCAGAGGATCCGAACCAAGCCGTCGGCGTCTTTCCCTGCGCCCGCGACCTCACCCCCACCGGCCCGAGTCAGAGACAGGTAGCTGAGGACCAGGTCGGGATTCTCGTCCCCATCCAGGTCGCCCACGGTCAGGTGTGAGGCCTTGAAGCCTGCCTGACTTTCAGTATCCGACCACGACCGTCCCGACCTTCCCGAGACAACGTAAACACGATCGCGACTGGTACCCACCAGCAAATCGGCGTGGCCATCCCGATTCCAGTCCGCTGTGGTCAGACAGGTGGCTTCGGTTCCGGGGAGCTGAATGTCGCTGGACTCTAGAGTTTTTGGAGTCTCTTCAGAGGAAGTCGACCAGAGCAGTCTGATGCTGCCCCCAGAGGTGAGGACCGCAACATCGTCACCACCGTCACGATCGAAGTCGGAAGCCGCTAAGCCGAAGGCCTTCGGAACTCCGAGGTCTTGTCGGCGGTTCAAAAGGTATCCCCGCTTGCTCCCCCAAAAGATACGAACAATCTGGCCCTGGGGCTGCTGAGGAAGCCAGGCTTCGCTGTTGAGCACGACTAGATCGGGCCACTGGTCACGATTGAAGTCGGCCGCCACCAACGCCATGGCTCCATGCACAGGAAGTAAGCCATTACTTCGATGCGACGGCCAGCCGTCCTCACCACCCCAGATTATCGTAAGGAAACGGCGCTGGGTCTGAAGTCCACTGTCGTTCGGACAGAAAGCCAGGTCGGAATGGCCATCGCGATTCAGGTCGGCAACCAGCACCTGCAGACTTCCCCGTACCGCCAGCGTCCCCTGCTGGATCTTCTGATCCGAGGTCAGCGAGGCAACCGTCGCGGGAACATAGTACGAAGTGTCATGAGTACTGTTGAAAATCAGATCCAGGAAGCCGTCCTGGTTCAAGTCGAAGCGGTTTATCGTCCGAATCGTTCCATCGCGGGCCACGTAGAGGTTCTGCCCAGACGCATCCAATTGCCCGTCGGCAAATTCCCCGAAGGAATCCTCCACCCACGAGACCGGGCCCTGAGCTTCAGACTGCCCAATGAAAACAAGGAACACCACACACTGCGGCAGAATCCATCGCAGATGACGCATGATCTCAGCCCCCCCTCTTCTCAATTGCTGATCAGGCTTGCTGACGGAGTATAGACGGCGGGGGGCGGTTGTCACAAGTAGTCCCCGTTGGGTCGCCTTCTGCTAAGATCAGTGATCGGTAAGAGAGTGGGTAGTGAGCAGTGAACAGCGGAGAACTCAGGTCGACCTTCTGATCACTAAGTTACTGCTCACTGCTTACTGAGGTCGACCCTCGGCTACAAGCCGAGGGCTTCGAAGGAGGTCGAATCGAATTCGACTCGCCGTTGGCCTTGGTCGTAGGGGTGGCCTCCAGGCCGCCGTCCGTCGAGCTAAGCTCGACCGCTTTTCTTCGGCCTGGAGGCCAAAGCTACGTCACAGAACCAACTCTCCCTTTACTCGGAGATTACCCTATCGTCCCCCTTCGGGGGACTTCGGGGACCTTCTCTTCGCCTGAAGGCGAGGGGTTTCACCATCCCCGATGGGGGACACTAAAAAAGGGGGATTCATGAGACTCAAAGACAAAGTCGCCCTGGTCACAGGCGCCTCGGGTGGACTCGGGGCTGGTATGTGCGAGGCGTTCGCAGGCGAGGGTGCTCACTGCATCGCCGTGTATCATAGCGACCAGAAAGGGGGAGAAGAGACAGCCGCTCGCGTGAGGGAACTGGGACAAGAGGCCGTGGTGGTCCAGGCAGACATCGGCGACGAAGAACAGGTTCGCGAGATGATCCAGACGGCCGATCGGACTTTCGGACGCCTGGATATCCTGGCAGCCAACGCTGGATATGGCCTGGCCAAGCCGCTACTCGAAACCACAGTTGCAGATTTTGAGAAACTGGTCCGGACCAACCTGATAGGAACCTACCTGACGGTGCGATACGGTGCCGCACTGATGGCCCGAGCAAAACAAGGGAAGATCATCACCATGTCCTCGGTTCATGGGTTGGGAGGAACACACTATTGTTCCCTGTATGAAGCCACCAAGGGAGGTATCCTCAACTTCACCAAGGGCGCAGCCTTCGATCTGTCCGAGCACGGTATTCAAGTGAATTGCATCGCTCCGGGCGCGGTTCCAGTACCCAAGGATCCTCCACCGCCCGAGGGCTCACCGCTACACGACGCTTGGATGCAGTACACGCCACTGGGAAGGTTCGGGACCCCGGCCGACGTCGCCGCCGCAGCCGTCTTTCTGGCTAGCAGCGACAGCGACTGGATCACAGGGCAGGTCATCAGCGTCGATGGCGGCATCAGCGCTGGACCACTCATTCCCTCATTCAAGTACTACGGTGCCAAGCCTCGAATGGAGTGAGGCTATTTGCGGCTTCCGCTTAGGACTGGGCTTGCTGAAGTTGGCGCCGAGCACGGCTTCGAGCTACCAACCGCTTCACCAACTCGTCCACTACAACACCCACAAGAATGACTCCCCCTCTAGAACGCCGGGAAAACGCTTGCTGACCTGACGAACCTCCAGCAGAGATACCGAGTGGGGCATGAAGCGATATCCTACACCACCAAAGATTCCTGATGAATGTAAGCTGATTCAAAGGAGCAGCAGCCCGGGCCCGAGTTCCGGATTCAAATAGGGAAGAAGACCGGCACGAGCACGACCAGGAGCGCCAACACAACGATGGTCAAAGGTGTTCCGACTCGAACGTAATCGATAGCCCGGTAGCCTCCGGCTCCCATGACCAGGAGATTGGCTTTGTGACTGAAAGGGGTCATGAACGCCGCCGATGCCGCCAGACTCACGGCCATCATGGCGGTGTGGGGACTCACACCCAGCTGGACCGCTGCCTCGAGTGCGACCGGGGCCAGCAGGACCACGGCTGGAGCCCCGTCCAGACATTGGCTCAAGAGGCTCGCTAAGATAACGAGAGAAGCCAGTATAGCGTAGCTGCCGAGTGGGCCAGCCACCTCGCTGACGGTGCTGGCCAACAGCGCGGCGGCCCCGGTCCGCTCCATCGCGAATCCGACGGGAAGGACTGCTGCCACCAGAAAGATGGCTCGCCACTCGATAGCTCGATAAGCTTCTTCCATGGTGAGCGCACCGAACAGGAGCACCAGGCTGGCTGCTGTGAAGGCACTTACTTGGATGGGTTGGCTCCCCGAGACGACCAGACCAATCATGAGGAGTAGTCCTGCCAGGGCGAATGGGGCCTTTTTTCCTCGCCGAGGTCGAAGAGCAACCGGGGAAAGCACCACAAAGTCGGGGTCTGATCCCAGCAACCGAATCCGGTCCCAGGGACCCTGGATCAAGAGCGCATCCCCGAATCGGAAAACCAGATCGGCAAGGCCAGTGTAGAGGGATTTCCCATCCCTCCAGATAGCCAGGAGTTGGAGACCGTAGCGATCCCGAAACTCCAGCTCCCGAGGCCCTTTACCTACCAGGGAAGATCGGGGAGCCAGCGCCGCCTCCACCAGACCTACATCTTCCGATTCGAGTTCCGTCTCGCCTACCCGGGAATCCAACTCTATCTCACCGATCTGGACAAGAGCCTGGATCCGGGACGGATCACAAGCGACCAATAGACCGTCCCCGGCCTGGATCACCTCGTCGGGAGAAACCGCCAGGCGAGTGACTCCACGGCGAAGGATGGCCCCTACGGTCACGCCAATCAATTCCCCGAGACGACTACTTCCCACCGTGGAGCCGACCAGGGGAGATCCTGCGGGGATCCGAATCACCGAGAGATGGTCCTGGATTAAACGCAGCGCTGAAAGACCGACCTCCTTCACCAGGAAGCCAGGCTGGGAGCCGAGCTTCTGCAATTGGGCTCGGGCGCCCAGGGCCAGTATTCGGTCCCCTGTTCGGAGCGTCTCTGACGCCAGCTCTTCGCGCAGCGTCTCCTCCCCTCGCTCGATCCCGACGACCACCAGACCGAAATGCTCCCGAAAGCGTGCTTCTCTGAGACTCTTACTCACCAGCTTTGAATCGGCCAGCACTTCTGCTCGGATCCCGGTGACACCCTTGACCGGCCTGGGAAGCTGGCTGGTCGTGGTTCGGTGAACCTCCACCTCCCGAACCCGCAGCAGGTCCTTCAACTCCGACAGCCGCCCCTCGACCAGAAGCACATCCCCGCCGCTGAGCACCGTCTCTGCTTTGGGGACCAGATGCTTCACCCCTTGACGTAGGATAGACACGACCTGAATCCCCAGAGCGCTGGAAAGCTTGGCTCGGGCCAGAGTGGAGCCATCGAGCCCAGAATCGTTTGGGATGCGCACGGAGAACAGCTTTTCTTGGAGCTGATAGACATGGGTAAGATCGGCTGTGTTCGCCTCAATTGGTCCGACTTCCCGGCTGGGGAGAAGCCTTCTTCCCAGCGTCACCATGAAGAGTGTTCCGGTTCCCAAAAGGACCAATCCAATGGGTGCAAAGTCGAAAAGCCCGAAGGGTTCCAGATTCCGCTCCTGGAGTATGGCCGTGGCTACGATGTTGGGTGGGGTTCCCACCATCGTCGTCGTGCCTCCTAGAATCGAACCGAAAGAGAGCGGCATGAAAAGCCGCGAGGGAGGAATCTGAGAACGGCGGGCAATACTGGCGACGGCCGGCATCAGGACCGCCGTCGCCGCAATGTTGTTCATGAAGGCCGAGAGGCCACCCGCCACCAACATCAGTGTGATGATGAGGGGGATCTCCCGGCTTCCGACCAAGGCATGCACCTTGCTGCCTACCACATCTGCGATCCCGGTGTGCAGCAAAGCCGCGCTGACGATAAAGATCGACAGCATGGTTATCACTGCGGGCGAGGCGAAGCCGCTGAAGGCTTCCTCCGGAGCGACGTACCCTGCGAGAATCAAGACAACCAGACCGAGGAAGGCGGTCAGGTCGACCGGTAGCTTCTCGGTCAAGAAGAGGTAGGCCATTGCCACCAGCAGAACCAGAAGCAGTGCGATTTCCCAGGTCAAGCGGAGTTCCCCTTGGGATGAAGATTACAGGCAACGTGTATCAGGCACCAAGATACAAGATACAAACAAATCCCAAGCACCAAATCACAGAAGACACTCCCGACTGGTGGTTTGATCATATGAAAATCAGCCAAGGGAATTAGGTATTTACTGATATTTCTAGATCATCTCCGCTTTTTCGATTTGAGATTTGAGATTTGAGATTTGTTTGTATCTTGTAACTTGTATCTTGGTGCTTGCATCTTATTGCTTCCCCGAATCACCTCGTTCTGGCTTCCAACCTGTGCGGGTACTCTTGAAGATCGATGTGGCGGCGGGCCACTCCCGACTTAATGGCCGCCTCTGCCACAGCCGGTGCGGCCCGCAGCAGGACTCTAGAATCTAGAGGTTTGGGAAGGATGTACTCCGGGCCGAAGGAGAGGGAAACATTCCCATAGGCTCTGCTGACGTCATCGGGGACATCCTCTTTTGCCAGGTCCGCCAGAGCGCGGGTAGCCGCACGCTTCATATCCTCGTTGATCCCGCTAGAATGCACATCCAGGGCGCCTCGAAAGATGAAGGGGAATCCGAGGACATTGTTGACCTGGTTGGGGTAGTCGGAACGCCCCGTCGCCATGATCAAGTCAGGGCGGGCAGCCTTGGCGTCCTCCCAGGTGATCTCCGGGTCCGGATTCGCCAGCGCGAATACAATGGGCTTGTCTGCCATAGATCGAACCATCTCCTTGCCAACCACTCCTGCCTTCGAGAGGCCCAAGAGGACGTCGGCCCCCTCCAGCGCCTGCTGCAGTGTTCGGGACGGAGTATCGACCGCGAGCTCCTGCTTGAAGGAGTTCATGCCGGATTCCCTGCCCTCGAAGATAACCCCCCCACTATCACACAGAATCAGGCTTTCTTTGGCGATACCCAGACTCCGGTAGAATCGAGCGCACGCAATCGCGGCCGCTCCGGCACCATTAATCACGACCCTCGTCGACGCGATGTCCCTGCCCGTTAACTCCAGTGCATTCAGGAGTCCGGCACCTGAAATGATGGCGGTTCCGTGCTGGTCATCGTGGAAGACCGGAATCGAGAGTTCCCTCTTGAGGGTCTGCTCGATGTAGAAACACTCGGGCGCCTTGATGTCCTCCAGGTTGATACCCCCGAAGGTGGGCTCCAACAGCTTACAGACCCGTATCACGTCGTCTGGATCCTGGGAATCGATTTCCAAATCGAAGACATCGATGTCGGCAAAACGCTTGAAGAGGACCGCCTTTCCCTCCATCACTGGCTTGCCGGCCAGGGCACCTATATTACCAAGCCCCAGAACCGCCGTCCCGTTCGTCACCACGGCCACCAGGTTCCCCCGGGCGGTATATTCGAGCGCCGCCTCTGGACTCCTCTGGATGGCCTTACAGGGCTCGGCCACACCCGGTGTATAGGCTAGAGACAAGTCCCCTTGCGTCCTGAACGGCTTTGTGGGCACGACCTCGATCTTTCCCTTCCGTCCCTTTCGGTGGTACTCGAGTGCGTCTTCCATGATGCTCATACCCCTAAGATGACGGCGTCTAGGCGTCCTGTCCGGAAAGCGAAAATCGATTCTTCAGTCACGACAGATCCTTACCAGAAGGTTGCATTTTCAGCCTCACTCGTATGGCTCGTCCATCGCGAACCTCCAGGACCTGAGCTACGACTCCCTCAAGTCGGACCACCTCCCCACCCTGCAGAAGGCTGCCTTGCTGATCGACCAGAAGCCCGGAGAGAGTGTCTACGTGTTCCCGGTCCAACTCGAGGTGGAGTTCTCGGTTCAGGCGACTGAGAGAAATCTGTCCCTCTACCAGGTAGGAATCGGGGCCATCAGAAACGATCTCCGAGGTCTCGACATCAAACTCATCCAGTACTGATCCGACAATCTGCTCCAGCACGTTCTCGAGCGTAATCATTCCAACCGTCGTACCGTGCTCGTCCACCACTAGAGCCATGTGTTGTCCCTTGGTCTGCATTTCCCGCAGGAGCCCGCTCAAGGGCATGGTTTCGGGCACGAAGGTCAAAGGCTTGGCGACTGCTTTGAGATCCAAATCTCCTTGGAGGGGAATGCCGATCAGATCCTTGATGTGGATCAGACCGATCACGCTGTCTAGAGAGCCCTGACAAAGGGGGTATCGAGTGTGCTGGGTTGCCCTGGCCAGCACCAAACACTCTTCAAGCGAGCGTTTGATATCGAAGAATACCACATCCGGCCGGGGCAGCATGACCTGCCGACAGGACAACTGATCGAAATGGAATACGGCGTCCAGAAGACGAAGCTCGGTAGCTGTGAGTTCCCCAGATCGAGCACCCAGTCGAATCATGGACATGATCTCGGCTTCCGTAGCGGTGGCAGCTGGACTTCCCTCGGTCATTGAGTCGGTGAGCTTCTGGATCACCCAAATGAAAGGATAGAAGACTCTCTGCAATCCGGCGAGTGGCAAGACGATCAAAGGCCAGAGTCGACGCCAGTGGGTCACGCCGTAGGTCTTCGGAAAGATTTCTGACAGCAGCAGAATGGCCAGCGTGAGTGCGGCCGAAAAAGCGGGTACCCAAACCACTCCCAAAGCGGCGCTGGCATACATGCCGGAGAAGGCTGCGCCTCCGGTGTTGGCAACTGTATTGAGGATGAGGATGGCCGACGTCGGCACCGCGATTTCCCGTTTCATCGAGAGAAAGCGTTCCGCCTGTGAACGCCGCTTCTTGGAGGAGCGCACCGCCTCCAACGAGGCTGCTCGCGTAGAGTACAGCGTAGCCTCAAAAAGGGAACACATGGCCGAAATGGATAGGGTTAAAACTACGACGATGATGAGACCCGTCATCTAAATCTCCTTGCACCTATCGTACCCGAAACCCTGGGGCGATTTCTCGGAGGGACGCTGGGAAGGTACATCTACCTCAGGGCGAAATCGGGACAGTTCGTGAGTCTTCTAGAGGTGGAGATGGTCAGGCACAGAGCCCGGAAACGGCGAGGCAGTGCCAGCGCCGTTCTGACAAGGCTTGCGACCGAGGCCTCCGCAGTCGTACTTGTACAGTACGTCGAGGAGGCAGACCGAGCGTAACGCAGTCAGGGCGGATGATGGCGTTGCCGCAGCAGAAAATTTATGAATAATGCGGGCTAGGATACTCTAGGATACATAGAATGAGCAGGAACCAGCCAGGGCAAGAATCCGGGACTGAAAGAAGCGTCGAGGAAAATGGAGGCTTTGTTTGATGGGTACTTCCAGACAGATCTTGAACTTCATTGATGGCAACTGGCAGAAGCCATCAGTCGCGGCGGCGCTAAGCGTAACCAATCCGGCGACCACCGAGGAAATTGCCAAGGTCCCCCTCTCAGAAGCTGCCGAGGTGGGACAAGCGGCGGATAGCGCCGCGAAGGCCTTTCGGGACTGGCGCCGCACACCGCCAACCGAACGAGTCCAATACCTCTTCAGACTCAAGCAACTGCTGGAGCAGAATTTTGATGACGTGGCCCGGACCGTCACTCAGGAGTGCGGTAAAACGCTCCAGGAGGCCCGGGGTGAACTGCAGCGCGGGATTGAGAATGTCGAGGTTGCCTGTGGAATTCCCTCGCTGCTTCAAGGGTACAACAGTGAGGATATCGCCTCGGGCATTGACGAAACCATGATCCGCCAACCGGTTGGTGTGGTGGCCGCTATCACACCCTTTAACTTTCCGGCAATGATTCCCCTCTGGTTCACCCCCTACGCGATCGCCTGTGGAAACTGCATCATTCTCAAACCCAGCGAAAAAGTCCCACTCACCCTGCAGAAGATCCTGGAGCTGGTTGAGCAAACGGGTCTCCCCAAGGGAGTCATCCAACTTGTCAACGGCTCCAAGGAGACGGTGGATGCGATTCTCGACCATCCCCTGATCCAGGCCATTAGTTTCGTGGGCTCGACCCAGGTAGCCAGGTATGTCTACGGTCGAGCGGCAACCCAGGGAAAACGAGTTCAGTGCCAGGGGGGAGCCAAGAACCCTCTGATCGTTCTCCCCGATGCGGATATGGAAGCGACTTCCCAGATCGTCGGGGAATCCGCTTTCGGATGCGCCGGTCAGCGTTGCCTGGCCGGCTCGATCGTAGCAACCGTCGGAGCGGCTCACCAACCCTTCGAGGAAGCGATCTCAGAAGTCGCACGTTCCAGGAGGTTAGGATTCGGTCTGGATGAAGGCGTCGAGATGGGCCCCGTCATCTCGCCTGAAAGCAAGGAGCGGATCGAGACCTTGATCGGGGAAGGGACAGACGGTGGAGCGAGTCTGACGGTCGATGGACGTCATCCAGAAGTGCCGGGATACGAGGCAGGCTATTTCGTGGGACCGACGATCCTCAGTGACATCCAACCCGAAAGCAGCCTGACTTCGACCGAGATTTTCGGACCGGTGCTGAGTCTGCTGCGCTTTGCACACGTCGACGATGCCATCGGATTCGTCAACGGCGGAAGATACGGCAATATGGCTTGTCTCTTCACCGGAAGTGGGGCAGCCGCTAGAAAATTTCGTTATGAAGTGGAGGCGGGCAATATTGGGATCAATATCGGAGTCGCCGCCCCGGTGGCATCTTTTCCCTTCAGCGGCTGGAAGGACAGCTTTTTCGGTGACCTGCACGGACAGGGCCGAGACGCAGTCGACTTCTATACCCTGAAGAAGGTCGTAGTAGAACGCTGGCCGTCGGAATCCCAGTAGAATGTGGGCGAGCTTCGATCAGGAAGGCTCTCGCCAGGAATGGGTACTGGAGCCGCTGTTAGGACGCACACGGTAGGCGGAATCGGGGCAGATCGGAAGACCAGGACTGGCCACCACAATCTCGCTTCCCATTTGGTTAATTGGAAGGAAGAGTTGTACACTGTGACGAATCCCGTGAAGCACCGTCTTTGGAGGTGACCGAATGCCCGAAGGCGACTGATTCAGGACGTGCCGGAGTGGTGGAATTGGCAGACGCGCTGCGTTCAGGGCGCAGTGGGACATAGTCCCGTGGGAGTTCGAGTCTCCCCTCCGGCACCAGATTTCAGCCTTAGGCCCCTAATTCCCCTTGGTGCGGCAGCATTCGTGTGGAGATCCAGGACGCCCACGGCAATCCGCTTCCCGGTTTCGCTCTCGAGGAATCGCCGCTGATCTGGGGGACGAGATCGAGTACACGGTGCGGTGGGAGCGGAGTCACGCCAAGGCGACGTCGGACAAGCCCCTGGCCCGGATTGCAGGGAAGCCGGTCCGCCTGCGCTTCGTGATGAAGGATGGGGATCTCTGCTCGCTGAGGCTCAGGTAGGAGCAGAGTCGCCAACGAGTGCGGTCGCTCTTGCTCCTGTCGCAGTAGGGAAACTACCTTCTCAATACGAGAGAAAGTGCGCAGGCAGACAAGCACGCTGCAAACACCGTACCAGCCCATAAGACCCATCTAGGAATAGACCCTGCACGTCCGCTTCAAGGCAGAGTTCCATGACAGTGATAAGCCACTTCTCTTCAAGGATTCTGGAGGATCTGAGACTCCAGTGAAGTCATTTGGCGTGCTGGCAGAAGATACGGAAAGATTCAATGCAGACACCAGGAAGACAAGGAAGACACCAGGACCTTGAAAAAAGACGAGAAACTGCTAATATTGGGCCTCCCTCGGAAGGGGATTCTGGAAGATCATTGGGCCTTTCATGAGGCTGATTCAAGCAAGACTGAAGTTGTCGCCAATGCTCTGCCGACAAGAGTAGGCATTTCTTGGCTCCCTGCGCTTCGGCAAACTTGGCGCCCTTCGAATGTCGTTTGCCGACCGGCGGAGGTTTGGTTCGCCTTACTGCTGCCCTTGATCATCAGGACACCCCCAAGGTCAATTTAACTGCGACCCGGAGGATGCCATGAAGGACAGGGTTCCACTGATCGCCATAATGCTCTCAGCCTTCCTCTTTGGGGGCGGAGCACTCGCCCAGCAGTGTCCTTCCGCCTCCTTTCCAGTCGCAAATAGTAGGACCTTGCGCCAGCGAGAGCGTTTTTTTCCCTTGCGCCGGGGGGAACTTGTACCTTTCAGCGATTGGCACCAGCTTCTCAGCTCCTGCTGCTGCTGGCGGCGTCGCAGCCTTGCTCGAAGCGAATCGCGACCTCAGTCCGAAGCAGCTTCAGGGACTCCTGGCCAAGACCACGGTTGACCTGGGCGAGCCAGGCAAGGATCCTCTATATTCGGTGCTGGTCTTTTGAACGCCAGCAATGCCGTCGCGGCGCTGGCGGATGACGATGACGATGACGACGATGATGGTGACGACGACGACGATGATGATGGTGACGACGACGATGATGATGACGACGATGACCGCTAGGAACCGACACCTGTCACCCAAAGAGTCCCGGACTCAATCTGAACAACCCGGAACGCGGCTTCTCTGAACACTCCTTTCGTCGTGCCGTTGTAGCCGCTGAAACGCAATGGCACGACAAGGGTGATCCCTCCCACTCAAATCCGAAATCTCCTCATTGACAAAGGCGCCAAATTTCTGCCACTTGGCGTTAATTCCTTGACGGTATTGTCCATTACCGGCTAGGCTAGTTGGTCCGTATAGTGGCCGCCTTAAATAGGCGAGACCGCTGCACGCTGCGACTCGGGCCCGATTCGGAGACCGAGTCCGGGGGATGTCTTCAGGATTGGCATCCAAAATGCACTGTTTGGTGCAAGTGCCAATGATTCGGACTTGAAGCGGATCTGCGGTTTGAGAGGGGGAGGAGATTTGTCTCCGTCGATTCGTCTACGGACACGCGGTCAACATAATCCTGCGCGCGGGAGGCGGGGAGCTCGAGACCGTACTGCTTCGAGTGCTCCTCGATTCGGCGCCGACCCAGCCCGGGGTCATTTTTCGGCTCCCGACAAGCTACACTTCATAGATTTTCAACCACAAAACCAAGAGTACCCCAGACAGTGCGTATCTCGGGGCGAGATGAGGGCGCTGTGATGAGAGGGCAGCTTCAACACCACAAGCTGCAATTCGCTTCGAAGCTGTCTTTGCATAGCGTCGCCTTGGTAGTAGGTACAACCGGAATCCTCGTTTACGGGATCAATCGAATCATCGGCGGAGCCAGCCTGAACTGGCTCTTCGTTTCGGGTCTCTTCCTTTTTATGACTGCCCTGGTGGTCAGGATACCAGTCGCGCAAATGCTCACATCGTGGCTCCAGTCCGCCGATGTCAGGCTCTTCGGGGAGGATGTTCCCAACTCGGCCAAACTCTATGTTTGCTCGGTGATCTTCGTCGGTTTCTGCGTTGCCAGCTACAGCCTCTTTCAGGCAATCTTTAACACTCACCTTCAGTGGCTCTCTCTGGCAGCACTCACTGCCATCGTCGCCAGCTTCCCAGTTAAGATTCCGCTACTGAAGGGTCAGAAACAATCACTGTCAATCAGTATGGGGGATGTCTGCGTCTTCACGGCGATACTGCTATTCGGTCCCAACATTGCTGTCGCGATCGGACTGATCGAGGCCGGGGTAATCACGGGTCGCGTGAAGGTTCGAGGCTATAAGCGTTTTTTCAACCTTGGTCAGCTGGCTGTCGTCTCGTTTGTCGTCGGTCACGTCTTCTATCGGCTGCACGGCACTGCTCCACCTCTGGATCGCGACTTGTTCGACGACCCGGCCCGACTGCTGGTCGAGGCGGGCGTCTGCGGCTTGCTTTACTTTGTTCTGAACACGGGCTTGGTAGGAAAGGCAGTCTCTCTCAGCACCGGTAGACCCTTTTGGGAAGGGAATTATATACGGTTTTAGCCAAAGGCTAAGGCTTACGCCTTGTCCTTCCTAGCGCCAGAATCGGGTTTGAGAAAATCCCAATCCTTCTTAGGCGGGGCTTGCATACAGGCCCTGGCAATGTTCTCAGGAGTGTCTGGAATCGGTTCTGGCATGACGAGCACTTGAGGCCGTCCCCGCTTGTTCTTTGGATTCTTATTTTGCTCCATCGTTCCTTCCTTTCTCACAGCGAGTTCGCCCAAGAACTCCTGCTACTTACTTATATCCTTTTCGGTTTCGACACGCTATTGTATCACTCTGCCCAACGACACGGAAAATACAACTTTTGGTTGACAATCGGTTTACTTTCGTGTTGGGTTGAGCAGACAGTAGGGAAACAATCGTGATTTCCTTTTAATCCAAAGCATAATTCAAAGACGCGCACAAGGAGGAAATGATGAGGAGTGTGCATGATATTGCGGCGTATATTCTGGACCAACGTGGTCCGATGCCTGCCGTGAAGTTGCATAAACTACTGTACTATTCGCAGGCTTGGTCACTCGTCTGGGATGATAGGCTTCTTTTCAAGGCTAGAGTAGAGGCTTGGCCGCACGGTCCTGTCACTCCCGCCATTTACCGAGAACATCGTTCCAAGTACATCGTCAAAGAATGGCTTCCGGGGGACAAAAATAAACTCGACCAGGATGCGGTGGAAACCGTTGATGCGGTACTCGAATATTACGGATCAAGGTCATCGACTTGGCTCAGCAGTCTAACCCACCAAGAGAATCCGTGGCGCGACGCGCGCGGCAGCTTGCTTCCCGGTCAACACGGTCACTCCGAAATTAAACCCTCTGCGATGGCCGAATATTACTCCAGCCTTATTCTATGATTCCCCCTAAACGGGGAAAGAATCCGAGAAAATCAAGAGACATCCAACTGCCGGAAAGGGACAAGTTCCCTCGGTCCGCTGATCCAGGAACCTCCTTCCTTAAAAAGCCCTCCTGGGGTTTCTCTCTACTCGATATGAATGGACCCTATGGGTGGAGAACCGCCAACAAAGGTGACTTTGTCCGTGTGTTTGAGCATCTACGCAACATGGAAAAGTTGAAGCTTAGCGAGATCTTGGGCGAACGCCATCGTGGAAACCACCAAGTTCGACCAAATCAACTGAGTTCAAAAGCGCAGCATCGACTAAAGAAACTTGGGATGGCTCCTGATAAGCTGATCTCTCTGCGCCTTGACGGATCGACTCGAATCTGGTTGATCCAGGAGGGATTGGTCCTGTCGTTGCTCTGGTGGGATCCTTACCACCTCGTGTGGCCGAGCGGTAAAACAAAATAGGCCAAAAAGTCGGCCTTGCCTAAAAACCCGCTTCTGCCCATAAACTCGGGAGTTTGCCTAAAAACTCCTACTGCTTACTTATATCCTTTTGGGAGAATAGCACAAAGCTATGAGGATCTTTAGCCAAGGGGATGGAGGGAAAGCGGTTGCGGTATCGGGACTTGATCGCCTGAGCTTAGTTACTCTCTGGCTTCAACGGTTAGATTTTCAATCTCCAGCAGCCTCTAAGCCAACTTGGGATCGGATTAAACGGCCAAACCTCTTTAGCTTCCGGGTTTTTCGATCTTCGGAACTTCTGTGCCTGCTTTGCCACTTAAGAGTTCTGCATATTCACTGATGTGCTTTTCAAGACCAGCGATGTTGTCCCTATGCTCGTCAAGCTCTCTTTCTCCGAGCAGTCGCGCAACCGCGCCATTCTCGCTTTTTTCAAGCACAGCTACTTCGATTGGATCCTTGATGCCGCCAGGATTTAGGTCAACGACATGCTGCAACGTCCAGACCGTTGCGAAAACACCATCACTGAGCGTGGGTGGCTTGTCGTCCTTCCAAAAAACTCGGCGTTGTAGTCCGAGAAACGGGTCACAAATCGCTTGCCCGCTTCCCATTGAAACGTACCACAAGTGTGCTGTCTTGAGTTCGGGCTGAAAATTGCCAGTCTGAAATTCGCATAACTCATATTTTTTGTTGGGAGAAAAGGCTAGCAGTGCTCCAAAGTTAAGTGGATAGGGAGCATTCGTAGACTGAAAATCCTTCATTCCCAATTCACACAGCTCTTTTCCGATGGAGACGGCTGGCTTTCGACGATTCTGGGAATTCGTAAAATAATTCTCTGCAATTGAAGAGAATCGCTGACCCAGTCCAATCGCACCCGTACCTGCAAGAATAACGTGGCCATCAGAAAGGATTTCGACCTTTTTACACTTCTGCTCAATTGTGGGTTGTTGACCAGCAACGAAAGTCGCCGAACTATCTGAACCAATTACAATACCATCCTGACAGAGAATACCAATCAGGATAGTCATCCGAAAACACTGTTGACCCTCATGGCCGGATACTTCTTGTAGATTGCCGAAACCAGCTGAGTAAACGAAAGGCTCTGCACCCAATCGGAATAGATCTTAATAGCGTCTTGAACCCATGGGTCCAGTTTATTTAGTTCTCGTTCACCAGCAGCCTGTCCATCCTCAGTCGTCTTGAAACTCGACCATTGTTGACCAAAAACGGGCACAAGTTCGACGTGTCCAGAATCCACAAGCGCATCAAGGCAACTATAAATATCTCCGTCGAATGGACCGTAGTTGTACGGCCTGAAGTTGAAAAACTTCCTCCCTAAACCCTCCTCTAGTTCTTCGTCGATCAGAAACATCAATTTCTGCATCTGAACAGGCGTGAAGGGGGAGCAGTGCGCAGGAGCCATTGCCACCAAAATCATCTCTCTACTTTCTTCCATACCACCTCCTATTCAGGATTTTTTGCCATTATAGGAATTCTGATCTCCCTACATTTAAAGTGTACCATGTGCTACTGGCTAGATCGCGGCAATACTCTACTACAGTATTGTTCCCGCAACCAGCGGACACTCAATAGATCGATCAGGCCCACAGCGAAGATGCGAGGTAGAAGACCGCACCCACTTTAGGTATGATTGCCAAAGGAGGAAACGAGATGAAGGATGCCAAGCCATACGTCTCCACGCAGCTTACACCATCTTTCACTCCACCCCGGCCAAAGGCACAGCTGGCAGGGCCACCAGATTGCCGCTCACGATCTCCAGGGCCAACACGGTAATGCGGCCACCGGGAGGGTCCGTCTGAACGATTAAAGTGTTCGCAGGTCCGATGTCGGGGAAATACTCATCGACAAATCTAGCTATTTTCCCTTGCGCCGAAATCGTCTTGTAAAGCGCCCTTTCCCCCATTTTCAACACCACGGTCAGGTCTTTGTCATCGGCGTTGTAGACAGCCAGTCCAGTTCGATCAGCCTCGCTACTGACGGGAACCAAGAAGGCACCGCCCACTGGAGCCGATTGCACTGAAGTAGCTGAACCGCCGCTGTGCCTGAAGCGCAAGAAACCAGCCAGTTTTTCAGTAGACGAAACCACCACACCACCGGTTTCGACATCCTCTTCTCCTTCAGGCAACTCCCACTCCGTCATGCCCAACTCCGACAAGGCGACCCGCTCTCCAGTGATCCGTGGCATCCCGTTCGCGCTAAACACCTCTGCAACGGCTTCCGCCTCTCTCTGCAACGGGTTCAACAACACGAGGTCCGTCCTCCACCCACCTCCAACAGCGGAGTGGGCGAAGTTCAAGTAGTAGGTGGGAAATACCCAGTCTACAAAGTAGGACGTCCGAGTCCACTGTCCCATGTAAACGACTGTTTGTGGAAACGGATCGCGTGTAACCTGCGAGAGTACCCCCACCTGAGCCCACCCAGTTGGCGTCTGGACCAACAGAGGACCGCCGCTGTCCCCCTGGCCGGTAGCTCTACCTTCCTCCCCCGCGCACAGGATCTTTTCGTGGATTCTCGGTGGCCCCGGCTTCTTCCCTTGGCTACGCAGTTCATCCAAAACCCGCCTACAGTCCTCATGTGTATAAATCGGTATGTCGGTCACTTTCTGTAGTGTTCCTGGAAGCGTGCCTCCACCGCCTGACCTATGAGTACTTCCCCAACCGACAGCCACGCCCGAGATTGCACCGCTTGGGGCGTATTGGAGTTCCTCTTCTAAAGTCAGAATGCGAACAGGTCGGATGGAGACGGCGGATTCCAGTTGGAGAATGGCAATGTCATTCACTTGGCTGGAGTATTCTGGGTGCAGTATCGTGCGGGCTACTTGATGGCGCGGCTTCAATGCGCGAGTGTCCCCAAACCCCACGGAGATATCGGAATAACCGCTCACGCAGTGTCCGGCTGTCAGTACTTTATCCAGTGCGATCAGAGAACCGGTGCATCCTACTTGAGACCCGCTGTAGATGATCTTCGCCACGAAGGGGAATTCATCAAGGGTGGTGTTTTCTCCTCCGACAATGTGCTTGGGCGGTATCTGGCCTATTTGATCCTGCCCCATGGCAAAGGTGGACAACAGCAGAGCACACAGTAGAATGCTTCGATGAATCAACATGATTGTTACTCCTTCCTCGGCTCCGACACATAAAGGTGTCGGGCCGTAGCATCATTGGCATCGTCCTAAGACGGCTACGATGAAAAAGAACAAGATGATCCCTACGAGAACCCCTCCAAAAACACGGAGCAGACTAAACGGCGCATCCTCCAAGCCAAATAGTTCTTTTAGCTCTTCCGCTGCCTTCTCTTGTTTTCTCTGCTCTTCGGTGAGCAAGATCCACTGGTGCCCGCAAGCCAAGCACGTCACATATATTTTCCGACTGCCGATAAAACCTGCCAGAAGGCCGACTCCGCCTGTGACCGCCGCTCCGACAATCGCCTTGCCAACGCCGAACCCTTTCGGGTTTGCGCTGAATTGATCGCTCCCGCATTTCGGACAGAGAGCCCGCTTCGGAGATTCCATACCTTTCCTCGTACTTTCCTCATACTTATATCCCTTTTGGGATGTAGGTCATTGGACCGGACGTAGGTGCCGGGCCATTTGTAAGCAGCACGTAGGTACGTGAAGTCCCTGCCTGTTCGCCCAAGCACGAGGGAGCTACCCTGTGCCCGTTCATAGGGGTTGTTGTATTCGGCAGGTAGCCCGACAGAAGCGGGACACCTACGTACTCGCTTACAGAGGAAATTCTAGCAGGGATGGGGTGTGGAGTATATACTGTTGGAAACGGAAGGAGAGGTAATGGCTAAAGAGGGCTTCGACAAGCTAACTCTTTCTGAATTACGGAGAAAAGTTGACGTAGTTCATCGGTTGGCCAACCTACAGGAGATGATCGAAGTTCAGGGTGATCAAGAGGACCTAGCTCTGGTATTTCCTGCTCGTGGGGGAAGGGAGGGCATTTGTGCTCTTTTGTGTGATCGTCTAGTGCTCCTAAAGCTTGTTCGAGAGATTCAATTGCATTTCGGATTAACCGTCGAGGATCGGATTCTTGCGACTCTCGAACGGATGGAACGTCTTTTTGAACAGCGGAAGAATTCATAGTCATTTTCTCCTATTACCACAAAGGTTCTTCCCCCGTGGCTCGTTTAGAATTTTCTAGGCGATCAAGTCCTTGTAGCGCAGCCGCTTGCCGTTCATCCCCCGCGCCATGGTCTGCATCTGGTCGATGGTATCTAGCGGTCGGAGGTTGTGACGGCCAGCGAATTCATCTACGTATTTCTGCAAGTGCTTGGGGCTCATCCTGTGGAAAGTGCCGTAATACCCGCGCTTGAGCAGAGCCCAAAAAGACTCTATCCCGTTAGTGTGGGCCTGATCGCTTACATACTCACCGACACTGTGTTTGACTGTCTTATGCTCAAAGGCCGCTTGGAGTCCGTCATAGCCGCTGTGATCGTCGGTATAGACGGTTGAACCTTCGGCCACGTTTCCATAGACGAATCCTTGCAGGTTCTCTTGATCCGTACTCCCCACAACCTCTGCTGAAACCCGATTCGTTTCTCGGTTCTTGGCACCGGCTACGGCGGTTTTACCCACGGCTCCACGGCCAGCGTTGAGCTTCTTCTTGGAGTGCTTGTTTCGCTCTTTGCCGCCAATGAAGGTTTCGTCAATCTCCACCGTCCCTGTGAATGGGTGCTGGTGATCGTTCCACGTCTCTCGGATTCGGTGAGCCAGAAACCAAGCCGACTTCTGGGTGATTTCCAGATCCCTGTGGAGCTTCATGCTGGAGGTTCCCTTGATGCCGGTCGCTAACAGATAATAGGCGATGGCCCAAGTCTGGAGTCCGAGATTGGAACTGTGCATTAAGGTTCCTGTCTTCACTGAGAAGTGCTTGCGGCAATCTTTGCATCGGTAAGGTTGAGGCTTCCTAGACTTCACCACGGATACCTTCAACGACCCGCACTTAGGGCAACATACACCATGAGGCCAGCGTTGTTCGGTGAACCATCTTTCGGCTGTTTCATCATTGGGGAACATCTTGAACAAACTCTTCAATGACAATCCCTTGCGGTGGCTTTTTCCAGGTGCCTTATGAGCCATACTCAATCTCCTTATTTATTGAGTATTTTAGCCCATAGGTATGACGTTTTTGGCTAAAACCGTATATAATTCCCTTTGGGAAGTGTGGAAGGTCAACTTCATCTGGGCTTCGATTACCCACTTTGCTGGAGCCTGCCTTGGCGCCGTTATCTTCATCTGTTTCAAGAGCATCCAGTTATACTCCATCGCCGTCGCCGTCCCTATCATCGCGCTTGTGTACTACGCCTACAGAATGAACCAGGACCGGATTCAGCGCACTCAGGACTACCTGGACGAAGTCCGCTTGATTCTGGCCGAGAAGTTGGAGGCGGAAAAGGAGCTACAGAAGGCAAAAGACGGACTGGAGCTCCGGGTGCAGGCCCGAACCTCGCAACTGCGGACGGCGAACCAGCTGCTACTGGTTGAGGTCAACGAGCGAAAGCGAGCGGAGGAACGTCTCGCGGTTACCCTGACCAGTATTGGCGATGGTGTCATCACGACAGACACCGAAGGCCGGGTCGTGCTGATGAACAGAGTAGCGGAAGAAATCACCGGCTGGACCCACCCCGAATCCAGTGGACGCCAGTTAGACGAGGTTTTCTGTGTCTTTGAGGACCAATCCGGAAAATCGGGAGAGAATCCTGCCGAGGTCGTACTGCGAACTGGAAAAACTTTCAAGCATCAGGCCAAGGGGGACATAGTCCTTACCCGTGACGGCTCGGAGATTCGGATCTCCAACAGCGCTGCTCCCATTCTCGACGAGAAGGGCGAAATGTTGGGTGTCGTCCTTGTGTTCCGCGACATCACTGCCCAAATGAGAATGGAAGAGGAGATCATGAAGGGGCAGAAGATGGAGTCCCTGGGTGTCCTGGCAGGAGGAATCGCCCACGACTTCAACAACATTCTTTCGGGTGTCCTTCTCAAGGCGCAACTTGCGCAGAGAGCCATGAAACAGGGAAAGGATCCCTCTAGATTCCTGGGCAGTATCGAAGACGCCACCCATACGGCAACCGGTTTGACTCAGCAGCTACTGACCTTTGCCAAAGGAGGGGAGCCGATCAGAAGCACCATTTCAGTGAAACAACTGGTAGAGGAATCGGCAACCTTCGCCTTGAGGGGCTCCAGAACGATCTGCGAGTTCGACATTTACGGTTCTCAGTGGAACCCAGGCTAGCTTTCCCGACAACCTCTGGGCGGCACACGTCGACACGGGCCAGATCAGCCAGGTCATCAACAACCTCATCATCAACGCCGAAGAGGCCATGCCCGACGGAGGCACCATCAAGATTCGGGCCGAGAATATTCAGATCGTCGAAAATGCCAGAGTCGCTGGTCTGGAGGCTGGAGCCTACGTCAAGACTTCGGTGACCGATGGAGGTAGCGGCATCGCACCGGACGATCTACCGCGAATTTTCGACCCCTACTTCACCAAGAAGGAACGAGGAAGTGGCCTGGGCCTCACCAGCACCTATTCGATCATCAAGCGACACCAAGGACAGATCACCGTAGAGTCCGAGCCCGCTTCCGGTACCACCTTCACCTTCTATCTTCCTGCTTCAAGTAGGCCGGTCGTCGAGAAGGAAGCGAAACAGCAGGAGCTGTTCAGTGGAGGCGGCCGAGTCCTGGTGATGGACGACGAAGCAATCATCCGAGAATCCCTGGGGGAGCTCCTGGGCGAGCTTGGCTACGAGGCGGAATTCGCCAGAGACGGCAGAGAAGCGCTTACAAGCTACAAGAATGCCTTCTCCTCGGGACACCCCTTTGACTCCGTTATCATGGATCTGACCATACCTGGCGGAATGGGCGGGAAAGAGGCCATCAAGGAGCTACTCGTCTTCGACCCAGAGGTGACGGCCATCGTTTCCAGCGGCTATTCCAAGGATCCGGTGATGGCGAATTACAAGGAGTACGGCTTCAGCGCGGTTCTGGCCAAACCCCTGAGGCTGGAGGAAGTCGCCAGAGTCGTCAACAATACGGTGAACTCCTCTTCTCCCCAAGATCTATCCCTCTCGGCCTAACTCATCTGACCGGCAACCATCAGCCATTTCCTGACGACCTAACCCGGATTTCTCATCGCTTGTCGTAGCGAGGCGCCGCAAGGACCGTCCTGGCAAGGCTTGCGACCGAGGCCCCCGCAGTCGTACTCGTGCAGTACGTCGAGGAGACCGACGGAGCGTAACGCAGCCAGGGCGGATGATTGCGGCGACGCAGCAGACCAGCGATGAGAAATACGGGCTAACCCCACACGTAGTCTTGGGAACGAGGGCAAATTCGACCTGAAATGATTCGACACGGCCGATGGGGCACCCAGCCTTAGCCCGCATTTCTCATCGCCTGTCGTAGCGAGGCGTCGCAAGGGCCGTGCTGGCAAGGCTTGCGACCGAGGCCTCCGCAGTCGTACTTGTACAGTACGTCGAGGAGGCCGACCGAGCGAAACACAGCCAGGGCGGATGATTGCGGCGACGTAGTAGACCGGCGATGAGAAATGCGGGTTAGGGTTTGCGCAGAAATAACTTGGTAGAATTGGCGCTCAGATTTGCACTAGATTTGGCCGCGAACGATTGAGCGAAACCGCAGGCGTAGCAGGGTCTACGTTGAGGATTTCGCGACCGAGAAGCGGCCGAAGATGGTGTGAAGATGAGATGCCAAAATGCCAAGTTATTTCTGCGCGAGCCCTTAGGGCTCTGGAACGTCCTTAGTCGTTTGGGCTGGCCGCACTGTGCTCGAACAAGATCTCCAGTTTTTCCTGGAGTTCAGAAACAGTGTAGGGCTTTCGAAGGACTTCCTGTCCTCCGGCCTGGTAGACATCCTCGACCTTACCTTCCATTGCCTCCGCCGTGATGGCAAGGATTGGCACATCCTCCAACGAACTCGCTCGGAGGCCTCGGATCGCCTCGTATCCTCCGCCGTCCGGAATCATCATATCAACGATGATGAGCGCGGGTTGGAACTCGGTAACCAGGGCCAGGAATGGGATTGTCGATGAAAAGGAACGAACGTCGTAGCCGAGACTCTGAAGTATGAACTTCACAGAATAGATGTCGTCGGCGATTTCTTCAATTACCGCGATGTGCTGGTCCTGCCGAGCCGCTCGCAGAGGCGAAGGTGTCTTCTTCACTGGCCCAACTTCTTTCTTAGCATCTGATTGATCAGCTTTGGATTTGCCTGGCCGCCCGTCTCTTTCATGATCTGTCCCACAAAGAAACCGATGAGACCCTCCTTACCGTCGCGGTACTTCTGGACCTGAACCGGATTCGATCCGAGGACGCTGTCAACGACCGCCTCGAGTTGGTCAGTATCGCTGATCTGCGTGAGTCCCTCCTCCGCCACGATCTCCTCGGGATCACCACCCGTCTGATACATCTTCTCGAAGACCTCCTTGGCCGTCTTACCACTGATCGTGCCCTGATCGACAAGACGAACCAACCGGGCTAACTCCTGCGGCTGGATCCGGCATTCTCCCAGCCCGACTTCATCTCGCTTCAAATGGGCCGTGAGTTCTCCCATCATCCAATTAAAGATCAACCTCGGCTGGCGGTAGGACTCGACTGCTCGCTCGAAGTAATCTGCAAACTCTCGGCTATGGGTGATAAGAAGCGCGTCCTCTGGACTCAGCTCGTACTCCTTAGCGAAACGTTCGGACCGGACATCGGGCAGCTCTGGAATCTCCCCTTTGATTTGCTGGAGCCACTCCTCCGGGACTACAACCGGTAACAAGTCGGGATCTGGGAAATAGCGATAATCGTGTGCCTCTTCCTTCGTCCGCATCACCGACGTTCGCTGGTGGTCCTCATCCCATAGGCGTGTTTCCTGCTGCAGCGACCCGCCCCCTTCGAGTACATCGATCTGTCTTCCAATCTCAAAATCGAGTGCCCTCTGCAGAAAGCGAAAGGAATTCAGATTCTTGATCTCGACCTTGGTTCCCAGGCGGCTGGACCCTACTTTGCGAACCGAGACATTGGCATCACAGCGGAGACTCCCTTCTTCCATGTTTCCATCGCAAATCGCGAGATAGAGGAGAATTCTCCTCAAGAAGGAGAGGAAATCGCTGGCCTCCTGGGAAGAGCAGATATCGGGATGGGTCACGATCTCAATCAAGGGAACCCCACAGCGATTCAGATTCACCTGCGTATCCCCGGCTGGTAAGTGAATCGATTTCCCCGCGTCCTCTTCCAGATGAACGCGGATGATCCCGACACGCTTCTTCCCGCTTGTCTTTTCCTGGTTCGACTGATCCCCTTGGCCCAAAGACAGTGCTAAAGCACCATCCTCCGCCAAGGGATGTTCGTACTGGGAGATCTGGTAGCCTTTTGGAAGATCTGGATAGAAATAGTTCTTCCTGGCCAATATCGAGTGTGTGTTGATCCTGCAGCCCAACGCCAAACCGGCCTTTATTGCCATCCCTACAGCTTCGCGGTTGGTGACCGGAAGCGAACCTGGCAGACCCAGACAGACGGGACAAGTATGCGAGTTTGGTGGGGCACCGAAGCGCGTACTGCAACCGCAGAAGATCTTGCTCCGGGTCAGCAGCTGCGCATGAACCTCCAGGCCGATGATGGGTTCAAATCTCATGATTTAGAAGCACCCCACGGAATGATGAACACCATTTTCAGATTAAGAATCCGGGTACCCGGGATTCCTGTTGGGGCAGTGGAGATCTATTCGGGTTCCTCCGGGGACTTCCCCATCCCGAGCCAGGCCCCTGGTGGTGGCTAAGGGTCTGTCAGGAAGTAACCGATACACTTTGCTGGGGTCCCCAGGTACGCTGGCTAGGCGCGAGCGACGCGCATACCCGCTGCGGTATGTAAGGAGCGAGTAACAACGCCAGCGTGCCTGCGGACCCCAGCCCGCAAGGGCGCGGCGGCGCGGGGGCATCTGCTTTGTTGCCGCTCCTGGAAGATGCGCAGCGGCATCGCCTGCGTCGCGGCGCCTCCCATCTGCCCCCACGGCGCTCGCGCCAAAGTGCATCGGTTACTTCCTGACAGACCCTAAGTACCGCATTTCGACTCTACCAACGCCAGCAATTGGTCTAACGCCCGCTGGCTCTCTCCCGGAGAATCGATCCAGTTGATTTGCGGCTCCTTTCGGAACCAGGTCATCTGACGCTTGGCGTATCTTCGGGTGTCCCGGCAGGTCAGCTCGATGGCTTCGGGCTGGCTCAACTCACCCCGCAGCACACTTAGGACGTGACGGTAGCCGAGGGCCTCGAACGCCTTACAGTCATCACGGTAGCCCTGATCGAGAAGCCTCCTGACCTCTTCCGTCAAACCCTCGTCAAACATGCGGGCGACGCGGCGGTTGATTCTACCATAGAGGACCTCGCGCGGTAAGTTCAGACCCAGCTTGAGAACCGCCAAACCCTTGAGTGGCTCCCTCCGGTCCTGCAGCTGACTGATGCGGGAGCCAGTGGAGAAATAGATCTCCAACGCCCTCACGATCCGCCTTTGATCTCTCGCCTGAATTCTTTGACCAGCTGCCGGATCCTTCCGGTAAAGGAGACGATGAAGGTACAGAACTCCTTTCTGCTCAGCAATCCGATCCAAGCGCTCACGCATCGCCTGAGAACGGCCAGGTCCGTGAAAAATCCCTTCTAACAGCACTCGCAGATAGAGCCCCGTACCTCCGACCACGAAAGGAATTGCCCCCCGGTCCGCAATCGTCGAGCAAACGCACCGAGCATCCAGCATATATCGACCGGCGCTGTAGAAGTCTGCTGGGCCAATCAGGTCATACAGATGGTGCGGAACCCTCTTACGCTCTGCCAAGGAAGGCTTGGCGGTGCCCGCGTCCAGTCCCCGATACACTTGCACTGCATCGCAGTTGACAATCTCGCCTCCCAGAATCTCAGCCGCGCGCAGAGCCAGGGAACTCTTTCCTGAAGCAGTGGGACCGACCACGGCCACGAGAAGCCTGGTTCCCGGTTTGGAGGGGCTTTTCTCGGGCTGCTTGCTCATAGACACGAACCGGTTGCATCCGAAACCTGAACGCTCATGCGACCTGCGGCCGTGCTTCCGTTATTGCTCAATGATTACTGTTAATTACTGTTCGCTATTCAAGTTCCACCTTAGTCGGGCCCCCGGCTGGGGCCACTGGCAGTGATCGTGTTGTTGTCCAGCTCTCTCCTCGGCACTTGGGCTCATATTGCTGACAAGTCAAGTCGTTCGCGGCTCTGCCGGACTTGGCTTCGTAGTGGTGCGAGTCCACCCATTCGCGACGCTGTTGGCTGTGGCTGTTTCCGGTACTGCTCACTGCTCACTTCATCACTGCTCACTATTCAAGTTCCAGCTTAATACGCCCGTGTCAGCACGATTCCCTCATAGTAGTGCTTCAGAATGCGCTCAAACGACCAACCCCTACGTGCTAACTCTACGGCACCCATCTGGCAAAGGCCGACGCCGTGTCCCCAGCCACGACCCTTCACGTCAACTTCAACGATCTCGCCTTTCTCGCTACGGGGACGAAAATCGACTACCCAGTTGCTCCTCAGACCCAGGGTAAAGCGGAGCTCGTTGCCCCGTAGGACCTGCTCTCCCTGGCTGCCCTTCCAGACCAGCTCCAGCAGCCGGCCCTGGGCGCTGGTTCGCGATCTAACCAGCCTCTTCAGCTTGCCCAATCGAGCCAGTGTTTTGGAGTTCTTCAAGATGCGAGAGATGGGGATCCTTTCCTGCCAACGATGATAGCGACTCTTCTGGTCGGGGCAGAGGGCCCCTCCCTTCAGGTAAGGTAGCGGTGGTCGATTGAAGATCGCATCATAACTCTCGGTCTTTCCACCACAGGTGGAAGAGTAGAGGGCCACAATCGCCTCCCCTTGATAGGTGGCGATCAGGCCCCGCGTTCCGCCTATCGCCCGATCAGTGATTGGATGCTCACCCTTCAGACCAGCGTAGACTTGAGAGCGGTGATCTGCATAGAGATCGAATCCGTGTCTGGCTCGACTCCCCTGATGGGCCAGCACGAAAGTGCGCGAGGCAACTGCCTGTGTCTTGAGTGCCTCAATCTGCGGATAGCTGTTCGGGCCCAATTCTTGGGAGACTACACCTCTGAGGTAGTCTTCGACTCCCACTTCGTTTACCAGAACCGGCTTGCCCAACGGATTGATAAAGGCCTCTAGTTCCCCTCGGTAGGCCGCACCGTTCAGGCTCAGCGACCCTCCAGGTGCAGGCTCGAGGCGAAATCCAGATCCGGAGTCGTGAGGGACCCATTTCCCCTGCTTCTGGATCAGCCTTCGAATGACTTTGGATCGTACCTCCAGCTTGATGTGGGATCCGAGCCGGGATCCCTCGATTTCAGCGGAACGGAATCCTTCTAGCAAGAGGACCCTGGTCAGGAAAGAAGGTCCCCATTTCGCTACAGTTCCTGGGGTCGCTGGAACCGCTTCGGATGGGGGTTTCGGGGGCAGCTTCTCGTCAGATCGTCCGGAAGCCCTTCCGGGAGCCTTTGAAGTCGTGGTAGGAGCGGGTGGGGGTGTACGCTTGGGACCGCAGCCAAGCAACAGGGCGGAGAAAAGGAGGACAATCGACCCGTAGCGCCTAACGCCAAGAGAGCTCATGGCTGGCCTCACCCTGCCCTCGGGTGGTGCGAAGTCATTCTTGCATCACCCTTAACCCGCATTTCTCATCGCCGGTCTACTACGTCGCCGCAATCATCCGCCCTGGCTGTGTTTCGCTCGGTCGGCCTCCTCGACGTAC
The DNA here is from genome assembly GCA_965218775.1 of Acidobacteriota bacterium. Classification (GTDB taxonomy): domain Bacteria; phylum Acidobacteriota; class UBA6911; order RPQK01; family JAJDTT01; genus CAUZIZ01. Next base: position 1,227,612 of record CBDCLS010000005.1, read on the forward strand.
TGTACAAGTACGACTGCGGAGGCCTCGGTCGCAAGCCTTGCCAGGACGGCCCTTGCGACGCCTCGCTACGACAGGCGATGAGAAATGTGGGCTAACCCAGATTTCTCATGCTGAGTACACTGGCAGGGGATGATGAATCCGGTTCAACAGGAGCGGATGACATCCAGGACCTCCAGTGCGAGCGCGAGCGCCCGCCGCCCTTCTCCCGCGGAACAACCACGCTGCTGATCTGGTTCAAGTACCTCTCCCGAAACAGCGCTCAGGAAAGCTTGGATCTCCAATTTGAGGGGCTCTTCTGTATGGACTTCAAGCTTTCGATCGATGACCTTACCTGCCCCACCCTCCTGGGAAAGGCTGAACATCTCGACCTGCTCTTTGTCGAAGTCAATCGATACATAGTCGTGAGGCTGGAAGAAGCGTAGCTTTCGCACTTTCTCCCTGGAGACCCGGCTGGCGGTCAGATTGGCAACACACCCATTCTCAAACTCGAGTCGAGCATTGGCGATGTCGACCTGAGGGGTCACGACCGGGATCCCCACGGCGCGAATTTCTCCAACCGGCGCACCGACCAGGTGGAGGATCAGGTCGAGGTCGTGAATCATCAGATCCAGTACCACATCGATGTCCAGGCTTCTGGGCGTAAAGACTCCCAAACGATGTGCCTCGAAGAACTGGGGACGAGTCACCAGAGGCTGTATCGCCCTCAGGGCCGCATTGAAGCGCTCAGAGTGACCGACCTGCAAGACGCAACCGCTGCGCAGCTGGACTTCGATTAGATCATCTGCCTCACGAACGGTCTGCGTCATGGGTTTCTCCAGCAAGACGTGTTTACCTTGCCGCAGAAAGTCCGTCCCAATCGAGGCATGATCTCGTGTGGGCGCCGCTACGCTAACGGCGTCGACCAGACCGATCATCCCTTCGTGGCTGCGAAACGACTCACAATGAAACCGGGCAGCAACATCCTTGGCTCGATCCACCAGGGGATCGGCGACTGCGACCAGCTCAGCCTCTAGCAGATTGGAGTAGACTCGGGCGTGGTGCTGACCCAGTGACCCGACGCCTACGACGCCTACTCTGATGGGAACTGACACCTTTACTCCGCCACAACTGCAATGCCCAAGCGGTCCGCCCCACGGACGAAGCTCGGTCGATCCATGATCAGCGTCTTCTCGGAGTCGATCGAGATCGCTGAGACGTTGCACTCTTCGATAATTTTCAGCGTCCTCAGGCCGATCACTGGGACGTCGAACCTCATGTCTTGAGACGGCCGGCCGGCCTTCACGACTCTCAACGGCTGCCCTGTAACCAGCTGTGCCGCCCGACGAATCGTCTCATCCGTACCCTCCATCGCTTCCACCGCGATCACAGCACGGTCCTTCACCACAACAGTCTGACCTAGATCAAGACGGGTCAGCTCAGTCGCAACGCGGCGCCCGTACGCCAAGTCCCCCTTTTCAGCTCGGCTGGGGGAGCGTCGCGTGAGCACTCCTTGTTTCGGCACCAGAGAACCGAGAAGAAGCGTCGAATCCATCAACTCGACTCCCTCCTTCTGCAGCACCTGGATGATCCCGTTGATCAGGGATGCGGTGTTCCGGTGCTCGAGCGAGGCCAGAAGCCGCAGCATTCTGAGATCTGGAAGCGCAGCCAGACGACCGGCAGGAGTGGCTCCTCCGGCGGCAAAGATCTGGACGTGCTTGACCTGGCCTGCCATGACGGCTCGGTTGACGCCCGAATTCTTGAAGATCTTGATCAGCTTCCCAAGCTGCCCTACACCCAACCAATGGACACTCGCCACACCGTCGGAGGCTTCGACGATCCGCTCGATCTCAGGAGAGGCCTCCTCGCTGATTGCCGCTACCACGACCTCGAGTCCCTGGCGCAGCGCCTCTTCCAGAACCAGCTTCGGAAACGAGCCGTTGCCTGCGATCAGTCCTAGCCTACCCATTTAGACGCTCCTTCTCCTCTCTCTGACAAACGAAAATCTCCCGCAATCAGCGGACAAAGCCCCTCTCGGATGTCTCGATGAAACTCAGAAGAACGGCAACGTCCTCTGTAATCGGGCCATCATCTTCGATTTTTCGCCTCGCCTCGTTCAAGTTCAAGGCCTTTCTGAAGAGCCACCGATAGGCCCGGTTCAGGGCCCCAATACGTTCCTTGGAAAAGCCTCGGCGCTCCAGACCTAAGCTGTTGATTCCATAGATACCGGCCTGATTCCGACTCCCCACGGTTTTGACGAAGGGTAGACCGTCTCGGGTGAGAACCGAGTAGCCCCCGATGAAGGCATGTACTCCCACACGGCAAAACTGGTGAACACCGGTGAAGGCCCCCACCGTGCTGAAGTCTCCGATCTCTACATGACCGGCCAGGGTTGCCGAATTGGCGAGGATGGTCCGCTGGCCGATGTGGCAGTCATGACCGACATGAACGCCCGTCATGATTAGATTGTGACTTCCGATCGTGGTCTTTCCACCTCCCCCGGCAGTTCCCCGGTTGATCGTGACGAACTCACGGATCACGTTCTCATCACCAACCTCCAGAAAGGTCTCTTCCCCCTTGTATTTGAGATCTTGCGGAGGCGTCCCGATGGCTGATTGCCCCTTGATGCGGTTGTTCTTCCCGACCACCGTCGGACCCTCTATAACGGCGTGGGGTCCCACCCAGGTTCCCTCCCCGATGATCACCCTGTCACCAATAACGGCGTAGGGTCCGATCTGAACTCCCCCGGCCAGTTCCACCTCGGGAGAAACCAATGCGGTGGGGTGGATCTGACTCTGACTCATGGGAAAGCTACTTGGGGGATGCCACCGACGAACGGTCGACGAGAGAGAACATGATCTGCGCCTCAGCAACCAGCGACCCGTCGACAAAGGCCTTGCCTCCCAGCTTCCCAACCGGCCCTCGAATTCGGGAAACCAGCATCTCGATAGTCAGCTGATCCCCGGGTCGAACTGGCTTGCGAAAGCGCGCCTTTTCAATCCCAACGAAAAAGACGAGCTTTTTCTCCCGGTCGGTCAGACTCTTGAAAACCAGGAATCCACCCGCCTGGGCCATCGACTCGATGATAAGGACGCCCGGCATGATAGGGGCCCCGGGGAAATGCCCCTGGAAGAAGGGTTCATTGATGGTTACATTCTTGATCGCGACGATGCGCTTGTTCTCCTCGTACTCGAGAATCCGGTCTATCAGGAGCAGAGGATAGCGATGAGGCAGATAGTCCAGGATCTCCTGAATGTCGAACATCCGCTTATTCTACTGTATTCGGGTGACCGCCACTGCACCTGAGGATGATGCTAAGTACACTGGTTCATAAATACGCTAACGTTTGCAGATGGGGCTTGTGAGGCAAGATCAAGGCAGGAGGAGGAAGGCAATCCTCGCCAGTTTCGACGAGGACCAACGCTCGATACCTCACCGCATTTAGAACCAGAGTACTTAGTGCTCCCTTCCATAAATACGATGATGTATGTGGCGAGCGCGACGGCGTCGAGGGCGCGAAGCGACGACGAGGCGATGCTGGGTATCGTAGAGGAGGAGCGACAAAGCCATCGGCCCGTCCCGTCGCCACCCGGAGGGCAGATGGGGGTTGTGGACGATCTCGGCGTTGGTCGTCGTCGAAGATGGCCAAGCATCGTCTTCCTCCTCCTCCTGCCTTGATCTCGCCTCACAAGCCCCATCTGCATACATCATCGTATTTATGGAAGGGAGTACTTAACCGGATGGGTCGAGTCAGGCTCTGGGTCTTCAGGTTGTCGGTCGCAGATTCCTGACGGAAAGAGGCGGCTCATGTGCAGCCGCCATTTCAGTTCGCAGCTGCCATTGACAGCCCGGGACCAGCGCCCCCTTCGATTACTGGGCGGGAGCGGCCGCGGCTGCAGCAACGGGGTTCTGGTCGTTATAGATCCGCACTATCTCCTGGGTGATCTCGAGACTCGGCGCGACGTAGGGCTGATTCTGTTCGCGCAAAAAGATCACGCTGTAGCCGTTCTTCTCGGCGTAGTCTCTGATGATCACCTGGATCTTGCTGCTCATTTTGCTCAGCAGTGCATCCCGCTTTTTCCCGACTTCAGTCTGGCTGTCCTCGGTGTTACGACGCAGCTTCGTTTCGTTCTCTGTGATCTGTTGCTGCATCTGGGAAGCAGCGTCCGTGCTCAGCACCCGGGCCTGATTGCTGAGTTTGCTCTTCAGGTCATCAACCTTCTTTTGCAGAGCCTGCAGCTCCTTCTGCTTGGCCTGGACATATTTTTCCACCTCACCAATACCGGCCTTGCCTTCCTCCGTCCCTTGAAGTACTGCCAGAGAATCCACGAAACCGATCTTGGCCCCTTGGGATAAGCCTACAGAAGTCCAGGCAGTCCAGAGGCCCAACGCCATCACAAATGAAAATCGAGCTTTCTTGCTCATCTCCCCCACTCTCCTTTTAGAACGTATAGCCAACCGTAAATCTTACATTTTTTCGAGGCTCAGTCAACGGGAAGCGAATTCCCTGTATCTCTGCGGTCGTATTCATCACTAGAGGATTATACGCGAAGATCAAACGAAACGGTTGATTGATGACAGGCAAGAGGAACTGCAACTCGACCCCCGTTGAGGCCCGCCAGATATTGTTGGTTTGTTCCTGAAGCTCAATCAGTTGATCGGGACCAAAAAGATTCAAGTTGCCCTTCTTGAGCACGGTCACGGTTCCGAAGTCCGCAAAAGCATTCAGCTGCAGCGGTCCTATGATAGGCATCCGGTACTCGGCTGTTAGAATCAGGCTGGTATCTCCCCCTGTGGGGATGAAATTCTCGGAGACGGAGGGTAGGCCTGTAGAGGGGTCCACGATCGGGTTGCCCAATGCATCCTCCGCCGGTCTTCGGGAGATCGCCCAGGGAGTGACGGATCGCAGCTCGAATCCTCGAAAATCGAACTCCCCCCCTCGGAAGATGCGCTCGAAAAAAGGCACTGTCATGGGCCCACCGTTGGGAAGGGTGCCATACGGGATCAGGTGCTGGAATTGGGCGCGGAAGGCCAGGGTATGTCGTCCGCCACTGAGATACCGATCTCGAATAAATCTCTGGTACTCAACGAAAGGACTGATGACGTTGTAAGAGCCGCCCAACGGACCACCCGCTATGGGAAGCTGGACACTCAACTGGGAGCCTCGGGTTGCCCCAAAAAGCGCGTCCTTGGTGTTGTAGACCAGACTGGGCGTTACCTCACTTCGGATGATCCCTTCGGTCGCTCCCGATACGTCGCCACCCGGCGTGAACCCAACCAACTGGTTGAAGGCAAAGTCGCTGAAGCTGTCGTCCACGTCGCTGATTTTGATGTTTTGCAATGAGTAGCGGAGTCCCAGCCGGGTCCAGCGCCACATCGGATAGCCCCCCTGGAGACTGAACCCAGTGGTGCTGCGAGTGAAAAGAGTGAGGTTATCTTGAGGATTGATCAACCCGAAAAAGGCAGTGAAGGTATCGTATCGAAATCGCTGCTTGAAGACCGAGAAACCCAATGAGACCTTGCTGTCAAGGAAGTACGGCTCCCGGAAGGACAACATGTACTGAGAGGTTCGAGTCCCCGTCAACAGCTGCACGTCGATCTGCTGTCCCAAACCGCGAAAATTGTTGCTGGAATAATTGATGCCAAAGAAACCGCCGCTGATCCCGCTGACTCCCCCGGTCAGGCCTATCGACTGCTGGCTCCTTTCCTTGACATTCAGCACGATGTCCACTTCAGCGTCTTCAGGTCGCTTGATGACCTCATAGTCTTCTTCTTCGATCTTTTCGAAGAAACCCAGCTGATTGATCCTCAGGACGGAGATATCGAGCATGTCGCCATTGAACATGCGCTGCTCCTCCATCAGGAACTCTCGACGAAGCACTTTGTCACGCGTCTTGGTATTGCCAACGAAATTGATCCGATGAACCAGATACTGTTTGCCTTCCTCGACCTGAATCTTGATGTCGACGATCTTCTTGTCATGATCCGGCTTGATCTCGGGAATGGGCTCCATATCCAGATAGCCGAATCGGGAGTAGAGCTTTTTCAGCTCTTCGTTCGCCTTCTTGAGGCTACTGTAATTGACAATTTCGCCTTCATGGATGTTGTAGGCTCTCTTGAGGGCATCTGCCTTGAAGTTCTTGACCCCATTCAACTCGAAAGTGCCATACCGAAACTGTTCGCCCTCCTCGATGGGGATGGTGATGTAGTACTGCTGTTTAGTCTTCCGAAAGCCAATCAGCATTCCCCTGGGTGCTTCTACTATCTCTACCTTGGGCTCACCCGCCTTGGCGAAGATGTACCCTCGTTCGCGGTACTTGTCGAGCATATTGACCTGACTGTCGTACTCGACCTTCTCCTTGATGTACTTGTCCAGTCCCTTGAAGAGAGTAATCGGTCCTCGCTCTTTGGTCAGTTCGAGCGCCGAGCGCAATTCCCCATCTGAAATGACGGTATTTCCCTCGAACATGATCTTGCCAACCCGCACTTTCGGACCTTCGTCGATGTCGAAAATCACCTTACTGGCTGCAGATGTAATCGGCTCGGTGCTAATCTCGACCCGTCCCAGAGGCCGGCCGTTGCCATCGAGAAGCGCCTTGATGGCCCGCCGCGCTTTGGGCAGCTTCGCCTCGTCCAGCGGAGAGTCCACTGTCATCCCCACCTTCATCTCGCGGAACTTCTCGAGTACGTCCGATTCTTTGAAGGACTTCATATTGTTGTACTCGATGGCGCGAACCAGGGGACGCTCCTTGACCTCAAAGAGGATGATGGTCCCTGTTTCTCCCTTGAGCTTCTTGACCTTGGCATCCACGAAGAAGTTGGTGTTCAGCAGGTTCCTGTAGTCCCTCAGAACCTGGTCCTCGTTGTACCGGTCGTTCTCCTTGCTCTGGATGTAGTAGAGGATCGTGCTCTCGGGGATACGGCGATTGCCCACAATCCGTACTTCTTCCACACGCTCAGGGGGCTCCTCGGATTGGCCCAGAAGAAAGTCGGAGAACAAGGTAAGAGAGCTCCCAAGCAGAAGTGCCGAGGCGAGGACGAGCCGGGAGCGTCCCAACCGCGCAAGGGAGCGGCTAAGTGCTCCCTTCCATAAGTACGATGATGTATGTGGCGAGCGCGACGGCGTCGAGGGCGCGAAGCGACGACGAAGCCATACTCTTGCGTATTGGAAGGAGGAGCGACAAAGCCATCGGCCCGTCGCGTCGCCACCCGGAGGGCAGATGGGGGTTGTGGACGATCTCTGCGTTGGTCGTCGTCGAAGATGGCAAAGCATCGTCTTCCTCCTCCCGCCTTGATCTCGCCTCACAATCCCCATCTGCATACATCATCGTATTTATGGAAGGGAGCACTAAGTACAACAAGCTGGCTGCTGACGGCTGGAAACATCCACATGATCAAGAAATTGTACCGAGCGCGCTGGGACGAGAGCAAACGAGGGTTCTGGCAAGCTGGCAACTGCCGGTGCAAAAAGGGATCCGAGACGACAGATCCTAAGGGGGTATTCCTGCTCAACCCAAGACGCGTGTTCTAAAAACACTAAGTGCACTAGTACCCTGTCAACCTGGAGATTGTAGGTTCTGAACGGCCCTGGCGGCCGATCTCTGCGTTGCGCGTCCTCGACGTAGACCAAGCTATGCCTGCGGCCGCGCGCCTTGACCTCGACCACCATGACTCGTCCACAACCCACAATCTCCAGGTTGACCGAGTACTAGTACCATGTCACACATGTAGTGTCGGGTTTGTGGCGAGCGCGACGGCGTCGAGGGCGCGAAACGACGACGACGCGATGTTTTTCATCGTGGAGGAGGAGAGGCAAAGCCATCGGCCCGTCCCGTCGCCACCCACAAGGCAGACGGGGGTTGCGGACGATCTCTGTGTTGGTCGTCGTCGAAGATGGCCAAGCATCGTCTTCCTCCTCCCGCCTTGATCTCGCCTCGCAAGCCCCATCTGCAAACCCGCCACTACATGTGTGACATGGTACTAGGCCATATCGTATGAAAGAGGCACCTCGCTCTTCGATCCTTTGGCGCGGTAGTAGAGAACGCCGCCTTTGGCGTAGATAGACAAGGTCTCCTTTTCCTTCAGTTTCCCCTGGATGATGAGCTCGGACACGGGATCCTCAATATGCTTCTGGATCGCTCTTCGCAGTGGCCGAGCCCCGTAGGAGCGGTCGCCGCAGGTTTTGTCAATAATCCAACTTTTGGCGCCGTCGCTGAGTCGGATGTGGATCTCCTTCTGCGACAGGTTCTCGTTTCCTTTCACGATGAGGAGGTCAATGATCTTGAGTAGGTCTTCCTCGGTCAGCGACTCGAACAAGATGATCTCATCCAATCGATTCACGAATTCGGGGTTGAAGACTCGCTTCACCTCTTTCATGATCACTTCTTCGACTTGTTCCTTCCCCTTGATCGCATCCGTCGTAAAACCGACCTGCGGTTTCTTGATCAGATATCGAGCTCCGATATTGGACGTCATGATGACGATCGTGTTCTTGAAATCGATCGTATTTCCGTGGGAATCGGTCAAATGCCCGTCCTCGAACACCTGCAACAGCAGATTGAAGATATCGAAATGGGCCTTCTCAATCTCGTCTAGGAGAAGCACGCAGTAGGGACTACGCTTTACCTTCTCAGTCAGCTGCCCCCCTTCTTCATGCCCGACGTACCCGGGCGGCGATCCGATCAGCTTGGAGACGGAGTGCTTTTCCATGTACTCGGACATATCGAACCGAATCAACGATTTCTCACTCCCAAAGAGGAATTCCGCCAGCGACTTGCCAAGCTCCGTCTTGCCGACACCGGTGGGTCCTAGGAAGAGGAAGGAACCAACCGGTCGGTTGGGGCTCTTCATGCCGGCCCGACTGCGCCGAATGGCCCGCGCCAATGCAGAGATTGCCGGATCCTGGCTCACGACCCGCTGGTGGAGCTCTTCTTCCATCTTCAGAAGCTTCTGAGTCTCCTCCTCGCGTAGCGAGTTCACGGGCACACCCGTCCAGCGGGAGACCACCTCTTCGATGTGTTCCTTGGTCACCATGGGAGGCACACGATGCTTCAATCTCCACCGTTCTTTGACGACCTGCAGGTTCTCCCGTTCCAGCATCTCTTGATCTTTCAGCTTCGCAGCCCGGTCGAACTCTTTTGCTGAGATGGCATCGTCCATCTGGCGCACGATGACCTTGATCTTCTTCTGCAGTTTCGTGACCTCGTTGGGAAAAGAGGTGTAGTTGAGCTTGACTCGAGCACCCGCCTCATCGAGAACATCGATCGCCTTATCGGGCAGAAAACGGTCGGGAATGTACCGGCTGGACTGGCTCACGGCCGTATGGATCGACTCGTCGTCGTAGGCGACCTGGTGAAATGTCTCGTATCGTTCCTTGATCCCATAGATGATCTCGAGTGTTTCCTCTTCAGTCGGCGGCGCCACCTTGACGGCCTGGAACCGACGCTCCAGGGCCCGGTCCTTTTCAATCGACCGCCGATACTCGTAGGGGGTCGTGGCACCGACACACTGGATCTCACCTCGGGAAAGCGTGGGCTTGAGAATGTTCGCCGCATCCAGCGAACCCTCGGCGGAACCGGCACCCACCAGCGTGTGGAGCTCATCGATAAAAATGATGAACTCGGGATTCTCAACCAGCTCCTTCATGATCGCCTTGAGCCGCTCCTCGAACTGTCCACGGTACTTGGTCCCGGCAACGATCAGGGAAATGTCGAGCGCCAGGATTCGTTTGTCCAGAAGCATCGAAGGAACCTCACCCGTGACGATCCTCTGAGCCAGACCTTCTACAATGGCGGTCTTACCGACGCCGGGTTCTCCAATGAGAACCGGATTGTTCTTGGTGCGCCGACACAGGATCTGCGTGACCCGCTCAATCTCTCCTTCTCGACCAATGAGTGGATCCAATTCACCACTCATGGCGGCTTCGGTCAGATCGCGGCTGAACTCGGTCAGAATCAGCGTATCTTTCGTCTTCGATGGAGCCTGTCGCTCCGAAGTCCCTGCCAACTCTTCTCTCACGCGGGAAAGGCGTAGACCCTTGTCGCCAAGAATCGCAGCTGCCATCGACTTTTCTTCTCGCAGCAAGCCCAGCAGAATGTGTTCCGTTCCGATGTAGTTACACAAGAGACGGTCGGCTTCCTCAGCGGCGTAGGTCAATACCTTCTTGGATTCATCGCTAAGTGGTAGCTCCACCGAGGTGGACACCTTCTCCCGTCCCAGGGCGCTCCCTTCAATCTGCTTGCGAATTCCGTCGAGGGCCGCCTCAGCCCGGGGAAAGAATCGGCTGGTCAGGCCCTTGTCCTCGCGCAGCAAGCCCAACAGGACGTGCTCTGTCTCGATAGATCGGGAACCCAACTGGCTGGCCTCGTATCGCGCAAAGAAGATCACGCGTCTGGCCTTCTCGGTATATTTCTCAAACATAGCCAACTCGCTAAAGCGCTGATCCTATTTAAGCAGAACCCAGAACTCTCGCGCAAATGCGAGCAGTGTTCATTATACCCTGCACCCCAGAAAAAAACCGTGCGCATCGCCCTTCGCCCTCGCCTCTACCTTTGCCTCTGCCTTTGCCTTTGCCTCCGTCTTAGTTCGGGTCGGTGCTGACCCAATTGATGAAGGTCTTTGGTGGACCCAGAATCCTTTCAGGTCGAGACAGAGGCAAAGGCAAAGGCAGAAGCAGAGGGTGGGAGGACACCCCACTTGATCACACGGGAACCAGTTTCCCCTCCGAGATCCGTAGTCGCACATCGCAAAGGCGCGATAACTCGGCGTTGTGGGTCGCAATAAGCGAGGTCAACTTGTGACGACGGTGGACCTCAGCTAGCAAGTCATAGATTCTTTGTGAGGTATGGGGGTCCAGATTTCCGGTGGGCTCGTCCGCCAGTAGGAGTCGGGGTCGACCCGACAGAGCTCGCGCGATCGCGACCCGCTGCTGCTCCCCACCCGACAACTCTCCTGGACGATGGTGTCCACGCGCTTCCAAACCGACCTCTCGCAGCAGCTCCCGCGCGGTCGAAGCCGCCTCTCCAAAGCTTAGGCGCCGCAGCAGAAGTGGAAACATGACATTCTCTTCCGCCGTAAACTCCGGCAAAAGGTAGTGAAACTGGAACACGAATCCCGCCACTTCGTTCCGGTATGCGGCTAAAGCTCGTCCTTGAAGCAGAGGCACATCGGTTCCTTCGAACAGAATCTCGCCCGCATCGGGCTTCTCCATCCCCCCAACCAGGTGCAGAAGTGTGCTCTTTCCGGATCCGCTGGCTCCGGTAATCGCGATCATCGCGCCTTTGTCAACATCCAGATCCAGGTCGATCAGAATGTGCAGCTGTTCCTGGCCTGATTGGAACGTCTTGGAAAGGGATCGAATCTGGAGCGCGCACCCGCTACTCATAGCGCAGCGCCTTCACTGGATCGAGACGCGCCGCCGCCCTGGCGGGGTAGAGCGTCGCCAGAAAACTGATCAGCACCGCGACCAAAGAGACCAGCACCAAGTCAGAGACGCCCAGCTCGAAAGGAACATAGGGAATCGAGTAGACCTCGGGCTCCAGGCGGAACACCTGATAGGAATCGAAGTACCAGACTGCCAGGAAGGCCAGAAGACCTCCCAGCAAGGTACCCGCCACCCCGATGATCAGCCCCTGGAGAATGAAAATCACGGTTACCGTGCGGGACGTCCCCCCCATTGCCGTGATTATGGCGATGTCTCGTCCCTTCTCCATGACCATGAGGGTCAGCGTACTGACAATGTTCAGGGATGCCACCAAGACGATCAAACTGATGGCGATGAACAGCGCCAGTTTTTCCAATTCCAGCGCAGAGAAAAGAGGCCGATTCAGTTCTATCCAGGTGTTGGTGACAAAGCCATCCCCGGCAGCTTCTCGAATCCTTTCGGCTATCTCCTCCGCTGCGTAGATGTCGCTGATTCGGAATTCCATCGCCGAGATCTCACTCGGGCCGAGAGAAAAAAAGGATTGAGCCGCTGCCAGGGGAGTCAACCCCCAATTCGCGTCGTACTCCCATAGTCCGGACTCGAAGATCGCCACCACCTCAAAATCGCGTCTCCGCAGGGCACGACCGAAAGGGGATAGCTCTCCACTCAATCCAACGATGCGGATACTCTCGCCCACCGATAGTCCCAAAGTCTGTGCCAGATCCTTTCCAAGCACGATGGCCGGCAGCGGATCCAGCTGATGAAAGCGCTCCAGACTTCCCTCGATGAGTTTCGGCGTCAGGCCAGCGAGAGAATCCTCCGACGAGCCTGCTTCGACCCCTTTCAAGACAGCTGGGTGCTGACGCAAATCACTACTGAGCAGCGCCTGACCATAAACGGTTGGCGTGACCCGGATAACCTCAGGTATGGACTCGAACTGCGACAGGAGCTGACGAAAGTCTGGGATCGCCCGGTTCTCCATTCGAACCAGATTGACATGGGACGTCGCACCCAGGATGCGGCTCTGGAACTCTCTCTGCAGCCCCGTGTTCAAGGCCAGGGCGATGTTCAAGGCCAGCACCCCTGCCATCACCCCGAGGACCGATACCAGGGTAACTACAGAAACTACCGCCTGTTTGCGATGAGCGCGGAGATACCGAAAGGCAACGAAAAGCTCAAATCTCATACGCCGCGAGGCTTGAGGTGGGGAAAGAGGATGACCTCTCGAATCGAGGAAGAGTCGGTCAGAAGCATTACCAGCCGATCAATTCCAATTCCCTCCCCCGCGGTGGGCGGCATTCCGTAGTGGAGGGCCTGGATGTAATCGTGATCCATCAAATGAGCCTCCTCATCTCCCTGCTCGCGCGCTCCACGCTGCTCCTCGAAACGCTGCCTTTGCTCGGCCGGATCGTTCAACTCGCTGTAGGCATTCCCGATTTCCAGCCCACCCACAAAGATCTCGAAGCGCTCGGCAAAACGGGGGTCTTCGTCCTTTGTTTTCGACAGGGGAGAGAGCTCCGTCGGGAAATCGTAGATGAAGGTCGGCTGCACCAACTGCTCTTCGGCCACAGCATCGAACAGCAGACCCAACAGCTTCCCCCAACCGGCCTCAGGGAGCACGCTCACGCCTATTTCCCGCAGCGACGCCGCTACTCCGTCCTGGTCGCAGAGTTGGTCGGACGAAGGAGGATCCTCTCCCTGCCAGAATTTCTGTATGGCCTCCACCATGGAGTAGCGCTGGAAGCGCGAGAAATCGATCGTGGCCCCGCCAAAGTCTACCTCTAGGCTGCCAATCACCTCCTCGACGACTCGAGCCAACATTTCCTCTGTCAGATCCATCAAGTCCCAATAATCACTGTAGGCCTGATAGAACTCGAGCATCGTGAACTCTGGATTGTGCCGGGTCGAGATCCCTTCGTTTCTGAAATTTCGGTTGATCTCAAAGACCCGGTCCATCCCGCCGACTACCAGCCGCTTCAGAAACAACTCGGGTGCAATTCTCAGGTACAGAGGGATTCCGAGAGCCTCGTGAAAAGTCTCAAAGGGCCGAGCGGTAGCGCCGCCAGCCAGGGTCTGCATCATGGGCGTCTCCACCTCGATGTAAGCCCGTTCTTCCAAGAAGCGGCGGAGGCACGAGATGATCGTGCTTCGCCGGGTGAAGATCTCGCGAACCCGTGGATTCACCAACAGGTCCAAATAGCGCTGCCGATAACGGGTTTCTACATCCGCCAAGCCGTGCCACTTCTCGGGCAGGGACAGCATCGACTTCGAGAGAAGGGTCAGTTGATCCACCAGGACCGTTAGCTCATCGGTTCGAGTTCGAAACAGAACTCCCTGGACTCCGACGATGTCTCCAATATCCAACAGCCGAAAGAGCTCGTATTGCTCTTTGCCGATTCGGTCCTGGCGGACATAAATCTGGAGACGATCCCCGCCCTCTGCCAAATGGGCAAAACTGGCCTTGCCGTGGCCCCGAAGCGAGATGAGTCTCCCAGCTGTCTGAAGCTCGGGTTTGCTCGATTCGAGCTCCTCTGCTGAGCTCGACGAAAATGCTTCCCTGGCTTGAGTGATCCGCTGAGTGAGAGAATACTTGTGGGGATAGGGGTCGTATCCTCGGCTCCGGATCTCCTCCAGCTTTTCTTGACGCCGATCGATCAGATCAGCCTTCTGATTCATGGTCCTGTGGCTCCTCTGATTGGCTCTCCAGCTGGGTCCGAATCGTGTCCAGGATACCGTTCACGAACTCCGAGGATCGTTCGGTCCCGTACTTTCTGGCAATCTCAACCGCCTCATTGATAACCACGACCTTGGGTGTCTCTAGAAACAGAAACTCCGTGACACCCAGACGAAGCACATTGCGATCCACTGCAGCGATGCGCTCCAAGCGCCAGCGGTCTGTGTTCCGACTGATAAGGTCATCGACGGTGGAGCGACTCTCGAAGGACTTGAGGAAAAGAAGGTCGGCAAACTGACGGAGTTTGTCCGGAGCCGTGTGGGACGTCCAGAACATCTCTTCTACTTTCGCTGCTGAATCTTGAGTCAGATCCTGCTGAAACAACATTTGCAGAGCCAGCTCTCGGGCTTTTCGTCGACTCATTGCGAAAGAATCTCCAGAAACAAGCTACCCTCAGGCATCGAGTTCCAAGATACAAGAAACAAGATACAAACAAATTCCAAGCACCAAGCTTCAAGACAAACTCGCATACTCCTCAGACCTGACAGGAAGACGGATTCCGATCTTGAAACTCGTTTGTTTCTTGGGATTTGGAATTTGGTATTTGTTTGTATCTTGTATCTTTGGATTTATTTCTTTATTTGGGTGGCCAGACTCATCATTTCCAGCAAGCTCAACGCAGCATCCGTGCCCTTGTTCCCGTGCTTCAACCCGGCTCGATTGATCGCTTGCTGCTCGTTCTCCGCCGTGACCAGGCCATAGCTCACGGGGATATTGAATTTCAGGCTGACCTCCCCAATTGCCCCTGTCACCTGTCTGGCAAGGTACTCGTAGTGACCCGTTTCACCTCGAATCAAGGCGCCAACACATACGATTCCCCCGTACTTTCCGGTTTGAGCCAACAGCTGAGCGGCGAAAGCAAGCTCGAAGCTTCCAGGAACCTGGACTACCGTAATCTGGTCATCCTTCACCCCGGATCGAGCCAACCCGTCCAAGGCTCCCTGAAGCAGACGATCGGTTACCATCTGATTGAAGCGGCTGACTACAATTCCAATCTCTGATGCATCGGCGTCCAGTCTACCCGTCAGTCTTTCCACCGTTGTCTCTCCCCTCGATCTTACCATCGAGCATGTTCGTCGTCGCGGTCCTGCTTGCAGTGGTGCAGCCTTCCATCACTGACCTTCGAAGCGCGCGGCCCTCTTCTCCAGAAAGGCCTGGACCCCTTCTTTCATGTCTTCGCTGGCGCAAGCCGTCCCGAACAAAGCCGATTCCAGAGACAGCCCAGCCTGTAGAGACATCTCCAAACCCCGGTTCACTGCCTCAATAGCATAACGTATCGCCAGAGGAGCATTGACACCGATCCTGGCCGCCAGCCGTCGACAAAACGGATCCAGATCAGCAGCCGCGACCACATGGTTGACCAGGCCAACTCGATGAGCTTCGGCGGCATCGATCTGATCCCCACACAATAACATCTCCAGAGCAGTTCCCGATCCCAACAGGCGTGAGAGTCTTTGGGTCCCACCATAACCTGGGATGAGGCCAAGTTTGACCTCGGGCAGCCCGAATCGAGCACCCTCGGACGCAACTCTCAAGTGGCAAGCAAGAGCCAGCTCGCAGCCGCCCCCCAGACAGTACCCTCGAATCGACGCGATGACGGCCTTGGAGCCGTTCTCAATTTGATCGAAGACCGCCTGGCCCCGCGAGGAGAAGGCCGCCCCCGAAGCAGCATCGAGCCGGTCCAGTTCCTTGATGTCGGCCCCAGCCGAGAAGGCACGGTCGCCAGCCCCTTGTATGACGACCACCTTGACTTCTTGATCCTCCTGCAAATGAACAAAGACCTCTCCCAGCTCACCCAGGGTCTCCAGGTTCAGGACATTCATTCCGCGCGCCCGGTCGATCGTCAGAAGGGCGATTCCCCCACTAACCTCCAAACGCAGGTTCTGGTATTCCGGCACCAAAGACCCCTTCGGCTCCTATGCTCGAAAATGTACTAAGGGTCTGTCAGGAAGTAACCGCTACACTTTGCTGGGGTCCCCAGGTACGCTGGCTAGGCGCGAGCGACGCGCATACCCGCTGCGGTATGTAAGGAGCGAGTAACAACGCCCGTGCCTGCGGACCCCAGCCCGCAGGGGCGCGGCGGCGCGGGGGCATCTGCTTTGTTGCCGCTCCTGGAAGATGCACAGCGGCATCGCCTGCGTCCCATCTGCCCCCACGGCGCTCGCGCCAAAGTGCATCGGTTACTTCCTGACAGACCCTAAACACGTACCTTATACCTCACCGGTGCGCCCTTGGCCACACCGAATACTGTCTGGGCTCAGTACACTGGAACGTAAATACGGCAACGTTTGTGGCGAGTGCGACGGGTCGAGTTCGCGAAGCGACGACGAACGCCATGCCTTGCCATAGTGGAGAAGGCGCGACAAAGAAATCGGTGCGTCCCGTCGCCACCCGGAGGGCAGATGGGGGTTGCGGACGATCTCTGCGTTCGTCGTCGTCGAAGATGGCCAAGCATCGTCTTCCTCCTCCTGCCTTGATCTCGCCTCGCAAGCCCCATCTGCAAACGTTGCCGTATTGACGTTCCAGTGTACTTAGGGTTCGCGCAAGAATAACTTGGCAGAGGTGGCGCTCAGATTTGCGCCAGATTTGGTCGCGAACGATTGAGCGAAACCGCAGGCGTAGCCAGGTCTACGTTGAGGATTTCGCGATTGAGGAGCGGCCGAAGATGGTGTGAATCTGAGATGCCAGAATGCCAAGTTATTTTTGCGCGAGCCCTTAGCCATATGATTCCTTCTTTACCCTCCTCAGCAGCTTAACGTAGGAACGTAGGCAATCAAGCAATAGGATGACGGAGAATATCGAAGAGACGTGGCTCAGATAGTTGTGGTTGGAGAACACGAACACCAGGAATGTAGCGTATGACAGTCCGATCACCAGGTTGGGCAACATGAGGAAGCCCCCCGTGTATCTGAATTGCTCCCAGGACTCTAGCTCGGCCACTCGGTTGACCGTCCGAAGGCAGAAAGAGAGGGCAACCACGTAGACATAAATCACGCCGACCAAAGGACTGGCTAGCCGAGCGTAGACGATTCCAACGATGAACAGCGTAAACCGGAGATTGTCACAAATGATGTCGGTCAGCTTGCCCTCGTTGGAGCTCAGCTTCTGGTATCTTGATAGCGGTCCGTCGATCAGATCAATCAGGGTCCCCAGCGCCAAGCATGCCGCAGCAGCAATCAAATCTCTTGGGATAAAGAAGACAAATAGAACAATCAGCAGGACCCCTAGATGGCTCAGCATCGTAGGCCCGAGCCTCATGAGAGAAAGCACTTTCATGAGTGGCAAGAGCATACGATCTCGCCCTCTTGCCCAGCGGTCGTAATGCCTTTGCCTGCGATCCCTGAAAGTAATCATCACCTGAAGAACAACCTGGACAATCGCTGGTTCACCCGACAGAGAGAGACGACAAAGGCCTCCAGTAGCTCGTAGTCAAAAGGTCAGAGAGCACTCCCATGTCCCAGGCGGTCTGGCGACCAATTCGACTGGGATACCCCGCGGCCGAGTGTGAGGAATCCACGCTCTTCCGGCCCCGCCAGATGGCCGCTCTCTATCGTTGTACACCTGCTCGGGAAGGTCAAGGAGCAGAGGGCAAAAGGGTTTTGGCTATGGAACCTGGACACGATCCGGTCGCATCGCCAGATGGGAGTGAGAATGGGCGAGACTACGCTGGCGTCCCTTGTCTCTGCCCTGGCCCTAAGGGTCTGTCAGGAAGGAACCGATGCACTTTGGCGCGAGCGCCGTGGGGGCAGATGGGAGGCGCCGCGACGCAGGCGATGCCGCTGCGCATCTTCCAGGAACGGCAACAAAGCAGATGCCCCCGCGCCGGCGCGCCCCTGCGGGCTGGGGTCCGCAGGCACGCTGGCGTTGTTACTCGCTCCTTACATACCGCACAGCGGGTATGCGCGTCGCTCGCGCCTAGCCAGCGTACCTGGGGACCCCAGCAAAGTATATCGGTTACTTCCTGACAGACCCTAAGTCGAGCCAAGGGCTCGGTACCTGTTTAGCGCCCACCCTTGCCTTTGCCCGTGCCCTTGCCCGTGCCCGGACTTGGTTCCTCGATACATCCATTGGCAAACCCTGTCAGCAGTGACGAGTCCAGACCTTCTCTGATTCGCTCGCTGTACATCACCAACTGTGCCAGGTTTCGAGTGCCCAGGAATCTCCGGGCACGGGCAAAGGCAAGGGTGGGCGCTAAACAGGTACAAGGGCTCGACAGAAGAGCGCTTCGGCCCGGAGAATGAAGCTACGTTCGTGAATGAAGTTTCAGGTCAGTGGGGCCTCAGCTGCGCTGCCCCATTCGGGAAAGAAACTTTGGCACCAACAGACGGCAGTGATTGCCCGAATCCTTCGAAATTCGCTTGTTCGATATTCTGCGGTTTAGCATTTATCGGTTGCCTTCTCCAGAGCAAGGAAAAAGGCTAGCCCGGATTTCTCAAGGATAAGAAAAAGCAGTCAGCTCAATGTGGTATAAAGTCTGTGTTAACAAAGACTTAACAAACACAAGGAGCTGACTACTATGACGACAGAGTGTATCGCTTCTAAGCTGGAGTTTCAAGGGCTGGAGGGTCGCCGAGTCGAGGCAGAATTCAACGGGGGACAGATCACTTCAGACGCCGGAGGGTTGCTGTTACGGGAGGTGGAGAACCGCTATGGGTTCATTCGCGGCTTGGCCGCCTGCTTTGGGGACCGGCGGGATCCTCGCTTCACCGAGTTCAGTGTGGAGGATCTGGTGGGGCAGCGGATTTATGGACTGGCCTTGGGCTATGAGGATCTCAACGATCATGAGGAGCTACGGACGGATCCGCTGATGGCGGTGTTGGTCGGCAAGGAAGATCCCTTGGGGAGGGATCGGCGAGCGGAAGCGGATCGGGGCAAGGCGTGTGCGGGCAAGAGCACACTCAATCGTTTGGAGTTGTCCTCGGTGACGCAGGATAAATATCGCAAGACGCCGGTGGATGAAGCGGCGGTGGAAGCATTTTTGGTGGAGCAGTTCATTCGGGTGCGAGGCGGGAAACCCAAGGAGCTGGTGTTGGACCTGGATGCGACGGATGATCCGCTGCACGGAGAGCAGGAGGGTCGTTTCTACCATGGCTACTACCGGTGTTACTGCTACCTGCCCCTGTATGTGTTTTGCGAGGGGTATGTGCTGGGGGCGAAGCTGCGGGTGTCGAATCTGGATGGCTCCGAAGGAGCGGTCCAGGAGATGGAGCGGATCGTGGGACAACTGCGGGCGAAGTGGCCGAAGGTCCGCATTACGCTGCGGGCGGACAGCAGCTTTGCGCGCGAGGCGTTGATGAAATGGTGTGAGGAGCATCGAGTGGATTACGTCTTCGGTCTGGCCCGCAATCAGCGCTTAGAGGGGACCCTGGAGTCGGAGCTGGAACAGGCCCAGGCGCTTCAACAAGCGAGCGGCAGCAGCGCCCGAGTCTATAAGGACTTTCGTTACCAGACGCACAAGAGCTGGAGTCAAGAGCGGCGAGTGGTGGGCAAGGCCGAGTCCACGGGTAAGGGATCCAATCCCCGCTTTGTCGTCACCTCGCTGGGAGCGAAGCGGTGGCCCGCCCAAAAGCTGTACGAGCAGCTGTACTGCGCGCGAGGGGAGGCGGAGAATCGGATCAAGGAACAGCAGCTGGAGCTGTTTGCCGATCGGACCTCGACGCACCTCATCAAGAGCAATCAGCTGCGGTTGTGGTTCTCCTCGGTGGCCTATAATCTGCTGCACACGTTGAGGCGTGTCGCTTTGAAGGGGACCCAGTGGGCGAAGGCGCAATGCCAGACAATTCGCCTCAAACTGTTGAAGATAGGAGGCCAGATTCGGGTCAGTGTCCGGCGGGTGAGTCTGTCCTTGAGCGAGGGTTATCCTTACCAAGCACTCTATGCCCAAGCCTTGGCCCAGCTTCAACAGCTCGGTTGAGCCAAGGAAAGTCGGAAATCCCAGCCGTCTGCAACTGAGGCGCCTGAGGTGTGTCTGAAAAACCGGTTTTCCGCGCTCGACACAGGCCTCACGACGCCTGTCGTACTCTGCACCGCCCTCAGCGGCGCCTTTGACCCAGACCGGCGTCGAGAAATCGACTAAAATCGCCCTTTCGGCTTTCTCCTTGAGAAATCCGGGCTAGATCACAAACCGTAGAACACCGAACATGCGAACGCCGAACCGTCTTGCTTAGCCTTCGAAATTCGCTTGTTCGATATTCTGCGGTTCAGCATTCATCGGTTGCCTCCTCCAGAACCAAGGGAAAAGGCTAAATCACAAACCGCAGAACACCGAACATGCGAACTCCGAAGTCGGGCGCAGTGGTGAAGTTCCAGATCAGGAAGAGGCTGGGCCGGCCCTTATCCTTGGAGCAGAGTTGCGGGGGCACCCTGGACAAGCTGCTGCAGATGTCTCAGCCGCCGATCTACAAAAGCCTCGACGTCCCTGATTGTCGTCAACTCCAGCAGCTGATCCACCGTCCGGCTGGCCTCTTCGTATCCGACGTTTCGAATAGCCTTCTTGAGCACGGGAATTGAGAACGGATTCATGGACAGGTGTTGGAAGCCCATCCCGATCAGCAGATAGGCATAGAGTGGATGAGCGGCGATTTCACCGCAGACAAAGGTCATCCGGCGATTGGCCTCGGCCACCCGGGCAATGCGCGCCAGGCTCTTGAGAACAGCCGGGTGCAGGGGATTGAACAAATAGGACATCTCTTCGCTGGATCGGTCGGCCGCCAGCGTGTATTGAATGAGATCGTTGCTTCCTACTGATAGGAGGTCAGCGTGGACGCAGAGATCCTCGAGTGTCATGAGGGCCGAAGGAACTTCGATCATGATTCCCACCTCGACAGGCTCTTCCCGAGTCGAAGCACCAGCGGCCAGCTCAGCCTCCACCTCGCGGATCAACTGCTTGCCCTCGATCAGCTCGTCGACACTCGAAACCATGGGGAGAACGATCTTCAAGTTGCCGTGGGCTCGGGCTCTGAGGATGGCACGCACCTGGGTCTTGAAAATGGCGGGATGCTTGAGGCTGAGGCGAATACCCCGCAAACCCAAAAAGTCGTCCCCGGTGATCGGTGAATCCGACCGATCACGCTCCCTGGCTAGGTCGAGGGTGCGGACCAGGGCTGGCCGCTCTCCGGTCGTTTCTGCCAGGTTCTTGTAAATCAGAAACTGCTCTTCTTCGTTGGCAACATGTTCCTTGCTCATCAAATGGATAAACTCGGAACGAAATAAGCCAATCCCTTCCGCACCCAAGCGCAGCGCAGTGGGAACTTCGCTGTCCATCTCGGTGTTGGCATAGACCGAGATACCGCGCCCGTCGGAAGTCACACAGGGGGAGGTATCACCCTTCAAAACAAGAGTCTGTCTGCGCTCTGTCTCTCGACGAACTTCGAAGTCGCGCTTCGCCCTCGGCGAGGGATGGACATAGGCGACACCTTCGGTTCCATCCAGGATGACCGAATCACCTGTTCGAATCAGCTGCTCCAACCCTTCGATCCCGGAGACCACCGGTATCTGGTAGAAGCGAGAAATAATGGTGACATGGGAAGTGTGCCCTCCCCGGGTAGAAAGCAGCCCTTTGACTTTGCCAAGCGGATAGTCGGAAAGATTGGACAAACTGATCTCGGCTGCGACCAGGATTAGATCCTCAGGCAGGTCTTCTTCCCGTCTGGCATCCAGCTCCGTCAGGTTGGCTAGGACTCGATCGGCTACCTCATCCAGGTCGGAACCCCGTTCACGAAAGAAGGGGTCATGGAGGGAGCGGTAGACGGCGAGCCAATCGTCAGCCACCTCACGCACTGCTCTCTCCGGACTTTCCTGGAGACCGCGAATCTTCTCTTCCACCCGGTCGACGAACTGACGGTCTTCCAGTATCAGAAGGTGAGCATCAATGACATTGGCGTGCTCCTGCCCGATCTGTTCTACAAAGCGACGTTTGATCCGGCTCAGCTGCTCCTTGGACCTCGCCAAGGCCTCTCTCAGTCGGAGCAGTTCAGCTGGGACGTCGGCTGCGGGAATGTGAAGTCGGTAGAAGGCAGGACCCTTCTGCTCCACCCTGTAGGCGGTCCCGATTGCGACGCCGGCCGAAAGACCGATCCCCGCCAATTCCTTGGGAGGCATGTCTCTCACTTACTACTCCCCAAACCTGCCTTTGACCAGATCCACGAGTGCTTTCATCGCCTCTCGCTCATCTTTCCCATCTGCGCTGATCTCTATCTCGGTCCCTTGAGAAGCGGCCAGCAGTAGGATCCCCAAGATGCTCTTTGCGTCCACCGCTCGCGAGGGGTTGCTGGTGGAGAGCTTGATGTCGGCTTCGAACCGCGAAGACATCCGAACCAGTTTCGCGGCCGCGCGGGCGTGAAGCCCCAGGTCATTCTCGATCCGCACCACTTGTTGAATCACGTTCAAGAAACTCACTTGCCATCGAGATATGGCTTTGGCCTTGATCTTTGACCTTCGTCGCCAGCTCCGAGAGCGAATCCTGCTCTGTCTGAGTTGCCAGACGAACGATCATGGGCAGATTGACGCCGGTAACGATCTCCACTTTGTCCTTTTTCAACAGGGACAGGGTTACGTTGGAGGGAGTTCCTCCAAACATATCCGTGAAAATGATGACGCCCTTTCCCATATCGACCGTCCGAACAGCTTCTTCTATATCCTTCTTCGACTGATTGACGTCGTCATGCCAGCCTATAGACACTGAGGAAATATGAGAGATCTCTCCCACAATCATTTCGGCAGCCGCGACCAGCTCATGTCCCAGTTGGCCGTGGGTCACAATCAAACCTCCGATCAAAGGATGCTGGCTCATGTCGTCCCCTTCGCGAACTCGACCCGTCGCGCTCGCCACAAACGTCTGCGTATTTATGGAACCGTGTACTTAGTACAGCATTTCATAATTACGGTCACGTTTGTGGCGAGCGGGACGGTGTCGAGGGCGCGAAGCGACGACGAAGCCATACCCTTGCGTATTGAGAGGAGGAGCGACAAAGCGATCGGCCCGTCCCGTCGCCACCCGGAGGGCAGATGGGGGTTGTGGACGATCTCTGCGTTCGTCGTCGTCGAAGATGGCAAGGCATCGTCTTCCTCCTCCTGCCTTGATCTCGCCTCACAAGCCCCATCTGCAAACGTGACCGTAATTATGAAATGCTGTACTTAGTCAGCCGGCTGTCTAGACTCTCGATTGCTTCCCGAGCGGGGCTGTATCCCCGCTTCTTCAACATCTGGATTCTAACAGCGACCTCAACCAGGGTTGCCAGGTTGCGACCAGGGGCAACTGGCATCGTAATCAAGGGAAGATCGACGTCAAGTGAACGGTAGCTCTTCTCTTCGAGCCCCAGGCGATCGTACTCTTCCTCTTTTCTCCAGCGCTTGAGCTGGATCACCAGATCGATGGCCTTCTCCGGACTGAGGACGGAGACTCCAAAGAGCTGTGTGAGGTTGATGATGCCTAAACCTCTAAGCTCCATGTGCGGTTGCGCGTCTCTGGGGCCGGAACCCACCAGGGAGTCGGGACTGTACTTTTTGAGGATCACCAGATCGTCGCTGATCAGACGATGCCCGCGAAGGATCAGGTCCAGGGCACATTCGCTTTTGCCAATCCCAGATTCACCCAGCAGCAGTACACCTACACCAAAGAGTTCCATCATGACTCCATGGACGGTACTCGTGGGTGCCAACAATTCCTGGAGATGGCTAGTGACTTTGGCGATGATCGTGGAACTCAACGCCTCGGTTTGCAGGACCGGTACCTTGCTGGATTCGGCCTGTTCCAGAAGGGCGCTCGGGGGAGCCAGACCTGAAGTGATGATAATGCAGCAAAGCCTGTAGGAACCGATGCTCTTGATTGCCTCCTGATACCGGGCACTGTCTAAACCTTCGAGGTATTTGATTTCGGTTTGCCCGATCAGCTGCACCCTTCCTTCTTGAAGATATCCTGTGTAGCCGGCGAAGGCCAGTCCCAGCTTCTGGATCCGAGGTGAGGTGATGCGGTTCTCGAGGCCGTCCCCACCGGCAAGTAGTCGAAGACTCGGTCTGGCACCAAACGATGCGTGAAAATCCCGGACAGTCAGGCTGGGCGTGCTGTCACTCGAAGTTGAAGCCATTGGGGTGAGTCGAAAAGGACGGCTCCAGACTCAGAACCGCCTCCTAAAAGGCGAGTACCCTGTCAACCTAGAGATTGTAGGTTCTGAACGGCCCTGGCGGCCGATCTCTGCGTTGCGCGTCCTGGACGTAGACCAAGCTACGCCTGTGGCCGCGTGCCTTGACCTCGACCACCATGACTCGTCCATAACCCATCAATCTCCAGGTCGACAGAGTACTAGAACTGGTTCGAAGCTTTTCGTTCTCTTGAGCCTGGAACCTTCATCTGATCCCGGTACTTGGCAACGGTTCGGCGGGTGATCTGAATACCCTCTATATTCAGCATCTTGGATATCCTTTGATCGGAGAGAGGCTTCTCTTGATTCTCCTGCTCAATGATCCGCCTGATCCTCTCCTTGACGTGCACACTCGAGACGTTCTCCCCATCGGCGCTCTCGACGCCCACCGAGAAGAACTTGCGCAGCTCGATAACTCCCTGGGGAGTATAGGCATACTTGTTCGCTACGACACGGCTAATGGTCGAGGGATGGACACCCAGCTCATCTGCGACGTCTTTGATCAACATCGGCTTCAAGTAGATCGCTCCCTGGTCCAAGAACGTCCTCTGATGCTCGACGATCACGGCGCATACACGATAGATGGTCCTCTGCCGCTGGTCCACGCTCCGCAAAAGCTCGGCCGCTGACCGAAACCGTTCCCGGATGAAGCTTTTGGTCTCCTTCGTGACGGTATTCTCGTGCAGCAGATTTCGGTACGAGCGATTGAGTCTCAGCCGAGGCTGGCCATCGTCGTTCAGAGCAAACTGAAACTCCTGACCCACCTTGTAGAAGTGCACATCGGGCCGAACGTAGACCGGCTCTCGCGAACCGTATTTCTGCCCCGGCCGGGGGGAAAGCGTTCTGATCACACTCAGGGCTTCGGAGAACTCCTCCGATTCACAGCGGAGCAGCTTGATAACTTCCTTGTACTTCTTGCCTTGGATCAACTGAAGATGGTCCCGGATAAGCGTCTCAACCAGAGAACTCTCCAAGGTCAGGGCTCGAACTTGGATCAAAAGACACTCCTGCAGGTCTTGACTGCCGACACCAATCGGATCTAGGTCCTGAACCACTCGGAGCGCCTCTTCGACAGCTTGCAAGGGCGTCTGCAAAGCGTCGGCGATTTCTTCCAGGCTGACCGTGAGATAGCCGTCTTCGTCCAGATTGCCAATAATGAAATAGGCGATTTCCTGCACCTCAGGGTTACTTCCTGAGAGATTCAATTGCCAGTTCAAATAGTCAGCCAGTGAGGTTGGTGCGGCCAGAAACTGGTCGAACGTGGGGCGATCGTCCGGAGCCTCGAACTCACGCTTGGGTTGGCCGTTGGAACCAAGATACTCCCCGAAGAAGTTCTCGTAGTCTTCGAAGTCTAGATCTTCGAAGCGGTCTTTCTCTTCCCCCTCTGCCTCCTGAGCCTCTTGAGCCTTGACGTCGGCCTCCGTGCTTTCCGAAGCTTCCTCTTCCAGCAATGGGTTCTCTTCAAGCTCCCGCTGAAGAAGGTCGGAGAGCTCCAATTGGTTCAGCGTCAAAAGCTCGATCTTCTGAAGCAAGGACGGCGTCATCGAGAGACGCTGGCTGAGGTTGACACTCAACATGGGACGAAGGCTACCGCGTCTATTCATGATAGGTCTCAGAGGGCCCGAGAGCTGCCCCTAGTATAGTCGGAAATCCTCACCCAGGTAAACCTTACGGACTTCCGTATCGGCTAGTAGGAGGTCGGGCGTCCCAGCCCGAAATATTCCCCCTTCCTTGATAATGTAGGCCCGGTCGGTGATCTTCAAGGTCTCGCGAACATTGTGATCTGTAATCAGGATACCGATATTCCTGGATCTCAGGTCGCCTACGATTCGCTGAATATCGAGTACGGCGAGAGGATCGATGCCCGCGAAGGGTTCGTCCAAGAGAATGAAGGCGGGTCTTATTACGAGGGCCCGAGCAATTTCGAGCCTTCTACGCTCCCCGCCCGACAGGGTGTAGGCAGGACTCCTTCTCAAGGCTGCAATCCCGAACTCCTCCAGCAGCTCGCTGACCGTCTGGTCCGCCATCCCTGGTGCGAGATCCAGGGTCTCGGCGATGGCATAGAGATTGTCTTCGACCGAAAGCTTTCGAAAAACCGAGGGCTCCTGTGATAAATAACTGATCCCCTTCCTGGCACGAATGTACATCGGGAAATGCGTTATATCCTCGCCGTTGAGATGCACCTCTCCACTGTCGGGAGCCGTCAGTCCCACGATCATATAGAAAGTAGTCGTCTTCCCCGCACCATTGGGCCCGAGTAGCCCTACGACTTCTCCAGCAGCGATACTCAAACTGAGATCGTCGACCACCCTGCGACCGCGGTAGGACTTTTGCAGATTTCGAGTGTCCAGGGAAACAGTGGATTCAGGCTGTGTCATGGTGCTGAAGAAGGGGTGGGACTCTCGATGGACAGCCTATCAGCACCCACATAGAACGTCAGCTTGCGGCCGCTGAAATTGCCTTCCTTGGGATCTCGGATCTGAGCCAGATTACCCGTCAGCTCCAACCTCCGCTGCTGAAGATCGTAGACCGCTTTCTCACCCTGCCCCTGTCGCTGACGTTCCCGCAGCCGCACCCCTCCCGAGGCAACTGCTCGTTGCAAGGCCTCTAGCGAGGACGAGGCGAAGTGAAGATCCAGGAGCGGGGACTCCATCGATAGATCGTCGTTGATCAACTGAACCTTACCCTGATAGCGCGCACGCCGATCAAGGCGATCGTAGACGAGGCTCTTCGAAGTGATCTCATAGGTCGTCTCCTGAGAAGCGCTCCCGCCTATCAGAATAGTCTCGACCTCATCTTCCACGACCAGGCTTCCTCCGCTCCGGTTGAACCGAATCAGGCGACCGCTGATGAGGTTCCGATCCTGGACCAGGCGGGGGTGGCCGGAATAGGTGAGCCAACCCGTCTTGGGATCCAATTCGAGACGGCCCGAGACCAGGGCTGCCGACTCTCCTCCGGCATTCTCGAAAATCGTGCTTACGCGACCAAAAGCAGCTATCGCGCGGGTGGCCCTGGAGATTTCGATTCGATCAGCCCTCGTGGTCGAATCGCCTGCGGTCGATTGGGCTGGATCCGCCCCGAAGTATCTGAGAATCGGCTGCTGCTGTCCCTGAACCTCTACCACCTGTGTTTGTTCGCGAAATGTCGCCCGCTCCGATGCCAAGCTCATGCTGCCCGAATCCGTCTTGTCCTCGTAATAGAAGTTGCCCGACTGCACGACTTCGACGATGCGTCCTCCCTGGTAGGTTAAATTCAGGTCATCGCTACTGCTGGACGATTCTTGCTGTGCCAAGCGCCTGCTCCAGCCAACGCCTCCATGAGCAGCGACCTTCCTCAAACCACCCGGCTCGAACCAGGCCTCCATCTCCGATGCCTGGAGCAGGCTCTCCTCCTCCTTCCGACTCTGTTTCAATACCGCGTTCTTCTTGGCGAGGATCCGGTCCAATCCACCGCCGAGGTAAAAGACTTCGACGGAATCCTCAGCGTCCAATCGACGCTCTTCCTCAGATCCCCTTAGCTCTACCGTCGTTTTCCCAGATGCCAGAGCGTGTTCGAGAGTTCCTTCAGCCTGAAATTCGACGATCAGTCGCTCGGAACTTACGCGCTCTTCCGCGCCATCGTCCGGGCGCCTAAAGAGCGAGACGTTTCCTGCCAGCTCAAGCTGTCTCTGTTTCTGGCCAAGTGGCTTAAGGATAAAGACATCAGCTCGTGATTCCTCGATCCCCAGGGCCGAGGAGCTGAAGCGTACCTCTCGGTATGCGGTCAAATGTTCGAACCCGGATTCCGTGAGCGGCCCCTCTCCTGGTGAAGGAAGAACTTCGATCCGATCCCCTTCCAGATGGTGCGTCGCCTCGTTATAGGTCGCCCTACGGACACCGATGCTGCTGTCTGCAACCGGGCTACCCAGCACCCGAAAATGGCGCAGCCTGCCCGTTTCCCGATCAAAGAAAGCGTCGATCCGATCACCGGAAAACTCCTGTCCGGGACGCATGGTCAAAGACGCTTGCCCCGAGGCGAGGACTTTGTCGATTCCCTCTTCCTGGGTGAGATAGATGACAATCCGCTGTGCCAGTAACAGCCGCTGCCCGTCTCGGATGCTGGCATTTCCCGAGCAGTCCATGAGTTGGTTGGCCACATCGTAGTGAACCCGATCGGAGTGCATCACAACCTGCCCAGCGCCCTGAGGAACGGTGAGCCGGAACTGATCGGCAATCTGGACTGTCTTTTGTGGGATCTGGTAGAGCAAGGATCTCCCCTCGCCTGAGACCAGTTTGCGTCGGATTCGAAAACCCTCGTCTATGGCGACGGTTTCTCTGGCCAGGTCGGCTCGGACCCGATTGGAAAGAACCTCGGTACCATCGACCAGAAGGATTTTCACGTCGCCCAAGATGTCGACTTGCCTCTCTTGAATCTTGTAGGTGGCCTCTCTTCCCGAAACGCTTTCGGCCGGCTGCCCCTGGTCGTCGAAGTGGGTCAGCCGAATCTCGCTCAGCTGGTGAAGACCCCCCAGGGTCTCGGTGCTCATTTGCGCCCGTACTTTGAAAAGAGGACGACCGTCCCTGTGCTCGGTGTACTCAAACTGGGTAGTCCGCTGCTTGATCTCAGAGGAGAGAAACTGCTCTTCGAGAACAGGGGCCGATGGCTCCCTCCGAGAGAGGAAGTTCCAGGTGATTGCGGTGATTCCCAAAAGCAGCAGAGCGACCAGCGCAACTCTCAAGGCTTTCAGGACGAAAGAATACATCCGATGCTACTTCCTACGGCAGACTGCTGATGCGGGACCTTCGGCTCCCCATGCAGCGGACTTCTCAAATACACCAAGAGAGTACGTCGGCAGGCACCTGGGTCGCAAGGATCGTGACGTAATGAGCAGAAGGTCAAGGACCTGGATGCGACCAAAGAATTAAGTCGGGCAAGGGCACGGGCACGGGCAAAGGCAAGGGAGGACGTTAACCCGCATTTCTCATCGCCTGTCGTAGCGAGGCGTTGCAAGTGCCGTCCTGGCAAGGCTTGCGACCGAGGCCTCCGCAGTCGTACTTGTACAGTACGTCGAGGAGGCCGACCGAGCGAAACACAGCCAGGGCGGATGATTGCGGCGACGTAGTAGACCGGCGATGAGAAATGCGGGTTAAGGGCTCGCGCAGAAATAACTTGGTAGAATTGGCGCTCAGATTTGGGCCAGACTTGGCCGCGAACGATTGAGCGAAACCGCAGGCGTAGCCAGGCCTACGTTGAGGATTTCGCGATTGAGGAGCGGCCGAAAATAGTGTGAATCTGAGATGCCAAAATGCCAAGTTATTTCTGGAGCCCTAAGCACCTACGGTAGGATCAGTGGTAGGGCACACACGCAAGTCCTGGATCGTGAGGAGCAGTTTCTCCACGCCCTGATAGGTGTCCCTATTGAGAACGTAGGCCAGGTCAACCTGCGATCCGTGGTTGATCCTGTCGGCTACCTGACCATTCTTCCACCAAATCGCATCCAATCCAGACCTGTCACCCTGGACCCGCAGTTTCAAATGCTTGTCCTTCAAAACCCTTGGACCAGCAACAACGTCCACCTTCTCTGATGCGAAGATGGGGACAGGGTTTCCCAGGCCGAAGGGCTCCAGCTGCTGAATCTCACGAAGAAGCGATAGGGATAGGTCTTCGACTGGCAGCACCGAATCGATCTGAATCGAGGGCTTCAGCTCCTCAGGACTCAATTTAGAGGAGGCGTAGGTTCGCAGTCGTTGAGCGAGTTCGGATAATCGCTCCTCTTGGCTGGCCTCCTTGTCCAGGGAACAGCCCACTGCTTGGGCGTGGCCACCGTATCGAGTCAGGAGATCTCGACACTGGTCCAGGGCCTGGAGCAAGTGAAAGCCGGGAATGCTGCGTCCAGATCCCTGTGTATCAGATTCGCCGACCGAGAGCACCAGCACTGGACGATAAAAGCGTTCGACCATCCTGGAGGCGACAATGCCGATCACGCCCCGGTGCCAGTCTTTTCCTTCAATCACAAGAAAGTCGTGCTGGAACGGCTCCGGAGTACTGGCTATGCGCTCTTCGATCTCGTCCAGGATCCGTTGCTCCTCGATCCGACGCTGCGAATTCTTCCGATTCATCTCGTCGACAATCGCGTGCGCGCGAACGGGATCGGCCACCGAGAACAGCTCTACCACCTCGGGTCCTCCACCCATACGGGTGACGGCATTGATGCGTGGCGCAATCTTGAAGCTCACATCGGTCAGGTCGACCTCACCGTTGATCCCAGCTCCCGAAAGGAGAGCCTGAAGACCGAGGTTGCGAGGTTGGGCCAGACCCTCTAGACCGAACTTGACCAGAATCCGGTTTTCGCCCGTCAAGGGGACCATATCCGCTACGGTGCCGATCGCCGCTACCTTCAAGAAGTGTGGAGTGAGCTGAGATCGACCGGCACGATCGAAGAGGGCCTGGATCAATTTAAAGACGACACCGGCGGCGGCCAGGTTCTTGTCCGGATACCCACAGTCCTCTTGTTGT
Organism: Acidobacteriota bacterium; assembly: GCA_965218775.1. GTDB lineage: Bacteria > Acidobacteriota > UBA6911 > RPQK01 > JAJDTT01 > CAUZIZ01. Next base: position 1,258,378 of record CBDCLS010000005.1, read on the forward strand.
GGATTCAGGATCGCGTATGCATCCGGCAGGCTCTCATCCGGCAGGTGGTGATCCGTGACGATGAAGTCCAGGCCCAGCTCACGAGCACGGGCACACGGCTCGAAGGCACGAATGCCACTGTCCACACTGATCGCTAACTGGGAACCTTCGGCCTGATAACGCTCCAACACTTCCTGGCGGATACCGTAGCCCTCCTCCAGACGCTTGGGGAGATAGAAGTCAACCGAAGCACCCAACATTTCCAGGGCTCTCTTCAAACTAACTGTCGCGGTGATCCCGTCCACGTCGTAGTCCCCATAGATCAGGATCTTCTGGTTCTCCCGTATCGCGGTTTGAAGACGATCGACCACCCGTCCCATATCCTTCATGAGGAAGGGATCGTGCAAGTCGTCCAGGCTGGGGTTCAGGAAGTGGGAGGCCGAATCGGGATCGAGAAAACCCCGATGGTGAAGAAGTTGCGCAACCAAGGGTGAGACGCTCAGTTCCTGCGTCAGTTGTTGGATTTGCTCCTCGACCCCGTTGCGAACCGTCCACTGGAACTTCACCGGTCGATCTTAGCAAGATTCTCTGACCTGAAACTTCAATTGGCGTACGTAGCTTTGGCCTCTAGGCCGAAGTCTTGTGCTTCCGAGCCTTTGGATCGGACGGCGGCCTGGAGCCCACCGCTACGCCGGACCCGAAGTTTCCTTGTGAATGATCCGGCAGCGCGAGCGCCCAGCTTTCGGAAGTCCGCCCCGATGATACAATCGCCCCATCAATGAGACCTCGTCTGCTCCTCCTGCTCCTTCTCCTGATTCTCGCCTCGATCACCCTTACGATTAGCGAGTTCTGGCTGCGCTCCAGCTATCTGGGAGATGCAACGGAAAGTCGTGACCACGCTGAGGAGACCTCATACCTGCCGGCCAGATTGAAGGCGAGCTACCAGGGTACGATGTGGGGTGTCCCCTTCAAGACAAACCGACATGGCTTCCGCGACGAAGAGGACTTCGGCTACCAACCAGACACCCAGGAGGTCCGGATCCTATCCCTCGGAGATTCCATCGGGTTCGGTCTCGGCATCCCGGCCGCAGAGCACTACGGTAAGGTCCTGGAGCGGGGGCTGAGCAGCGGGGACGAGAAGGTTCGGTTTCGGGTCATTAATGCCGCTGGCCAGGGCTTCAGTCCCTCCGGTTACGGCGTCTACCTGCGCCGTGAAGGCCTCCGTTTCGAGCCCAGTTTGGTGATTGCGGAGATCGAACTCTGCAACGATGTGAGCGACGAGGCCCTCCTCTACTGGGATTCCTCGGAGGAGCAGCCCAACCTGCCCAGAGCTGTTCGAGGTGGGCGCTACGTCATCGGCTGGGACGGGAACCTACTGGGAACCTGTGCGCTGGGACCTTATGCATTTGAGAAGACCTACACCTATACGGTTCTACTGCGCCGGGTCCTGAATCTTCTCTACCGAATCGATCCCACCGAGCCCTTCCACAGTACCCCCGGTGTCACCTACTACATACTTGGCTTCGAGAGGTATCTACTCGACCAGGAACGGATTGAAGCAGGATGGGACCGCCTTTTCAGGGCGATTCAAGGCATGCAGGAGGTCCTGGCAGAACGGGATATCCCCTTCTTGCTCCTGGTCCTCCCTTCGCGGTTCGTCTTCGAGGAACATGCACCCCAGCATTCCAACTTCGCTCGTGGACTAGCCCGGATTTCTCAAAGACAAGAAAAAGCAGTCAGCTCTATGTGATATAAAGTCTTTGTTATCAGATACTTAATAATCACAAGGAGCTGACTACTATGACCACAGAGTGTATCGCTTCCAAGCTGGAGTTTCAAGAGCTAGAAGGGCGCCGAGTCGAGGCAGAATTCAATGGGGGGCAGATCACCTCAGACTCCGGGGGGTTGCTGTTACGGGAGGTGGAGAGCCGCTATGGGTTCATTAGCGGCTTGGCCGCCTGCTTTGGGGACCGGCGCGATCCTCGCTTCACCGAGTTCAGTGTGGAGGAACTGGTGGGGCAGCGGATTTACGGACTGGCCCTAGGCTATGAGGATGTCAACGATCATGAGGAGCTCCGGGCAGATCCGCTGATGGCGGTGTTGGTCGGCAAGGAAGATCCCTTGGGGAGGGATCGGCGAGCGGAAGCGGATCGAGGCAAGGCGTGTGCGGGCAAGAGCACCCTCAATCGTTTGGAGTTGTCCTCGGTGACGCAGGATAAATATCGCAAGACGCCGGTGGATGAAGCCGCGGTCGAAGCGTTTTTGGTGGAGCAGTTCATTCGGGTGCGAGGCGGGAAACCGAAGGAGTTGGTCTTGGACCTGGATGCGACGGATGATCCGCTGCACGGAGAACAGGAGGGTCGTTTCTACCATGGCTACTACCGGTGTTACTGCTACCTGCCGCTGTATGTGTTTTGCGAGGGGTATGTGCTGGGGGCCAAGCTGCGGGTGTCGAACCTGGATGGCTCCGAAGGAGCGGTCCAGGAGATGGAGCGGATGGTGGGACAACTGCGGGCGAAGTGGCCGAAGGTCCGCATTACTCTGCGGGCGGACAGCAGCTTTGCCCGCGAGGCGTTGATGAAATGGTGTGAGGAGCATCGAGTGGATTACGTCTTCGGTCTGGCCCGCAATCAGCGCTTAGAGGGGGCCCTGGAGTCCGAGTTGGAACAGGCCCAGGCACTGCAACAAGCCAACGGCAGCAGCGCCCGAGTCTACAAGGACTTTCGTTACCAGACGCGCAAAAGCTGGAGTCAAGAGCGGCGAGTGGTGGGCAAGGCCGAGTACACGGGTAAGGGATCCAATCCCCGCTTTGTCGTCACCTCGCTGGGAGCGAAGCGGTGGCCCGCCCAAAAGCTGTACGAGGAGCTGTACTGCGCGCGAGGGGAAGCGGAGAATCGGATTAAGGAGCAGCAGCTAGAGCTGTTTGCCGATCGGACCTCGACGCACCGCATGAAGAGCAATCAGCTGCGCCTGTGGTTTTCCTCGGTGGCTTACAATCTGCTGCACACGCTCAGGTGTGTCGCTTTGAAGGGGACCCAGTGGGCGAAGGCGCAATGCCAGACGATTCGCCTCAAACTGTTGAAGATAGGAGGCCAGATTCGGGTCAGTGTCCGACGGGTGAGCTTGTCGCTGAGCGAGGGTTATCCTTACCAAACACTCTACGCCCAAACCTTGGCCCAGCTTCAACAGCTCGGCTGAGCGGAGGCAAACCGGAAATCCCAACCATCTGCAACTGAGGCGGCTGAGGTGTGTCTGAAAAACCGGTTTTCCGCCTTCAACATAGGTGTCACCAAGCTCTCGCACTCTACAGTGCCCTCAACTGAGACTTCGGCTCAAACCAGAGTCGAAAAATCGACTAAAATCAGCCTTTCTGCTTTCACTATGAGAAATCCGGGCTAGTCCAGCGAGTACTTGAATGGGCAAAGTCCCGAGAGATTCCCCACCTGGACTGTAGCGATGTTCTTGGCCAGGGGGGAGGGAGCAGCCTCTACTTCGACTTTGCTCATCTCACCGCAGAGGGCAATCGGGTCCTGGGTCAGGCTCTTTACGCAGAGGTTGCGCGTCGATTTCCTCAACTAGGGAATTCGAGTCGGGGATTGCGGAAAGATTCAGATTCCCAGAAGGCAGGCAAGTGAGGGGGTTGCCACCCCATTGGTGCTGCCCCATTCGAGAGCGAAACTTCGGGTCCGGCGTAGCGGCGGGCTCCAGGCCGCCGTCCGAGCCAAAGATTCAGAAGAATAAGACTTCGGGGGAGGCCCGGAAGACGTCAGTGGCGAACAAAGGGCAAATGAGTCTTCCCTTCGACATTCGCCTGTTCGATATTTTGCGGTTTGTCATTCGGCGGTTACCTTCTCCAGAGCAGGGAAAAAGGCTAAATCGCAAACCGTAGAACACTGAACATGCGAACGCCGAACCGTCTTCCCTAGCCTTCAAAATTCGCCAGTTCGATATTCTGCGGTTCAGCATTCATCGGTTGCCTTTCTCCAGAGCAAGGAAAAAGGTTAAATCACAAACCGCAGAACACCGAACATGCGAACGCCAAAGTATCCTACCGTCTCCTGACTGGCGGCTCATTGTTGACAACCAAGCCAAGTTTCAGCCTAGTCGCGGCTAAGGCGTTCTATCTCATCGGCGGGGCGAATTGCTGAGTTCATCGCCCAGGCGGGATAGTAGTCGTAGACCTGGGCGCCGGGGTGAGGTACCCCCAAGGGCTGAGGGGGCAATCTAAAGGGGGCCGGCATGCTGTCCAAATCCGTGAGAACCAGCCGGAGCCCCAGTGAACGCATGGTTCGGACGGAGGGGACATTCCAGGGGGCGGACACAGCCAGGATCAGGCCACCCTGTCTTAGAATCCATTCCCCAGCTGCGCTGACAACGGCGCGGCCCAATCCCTGGCTCTTGGCCATGGGAGCCACATCGACTCCGATCTCGAAGACCAAGTCTCCGAGTGATCGTGTGGTCGCCAAAGCCGTCAAACGATTCTCTTCGAAGATGGCGTGAGCCACGGCTGCCTGCTGGAGGGGACAATGCCAGAAGACGGACAAGTCCACCGTTGCCGCCAGGTCCTCCCTCGCGAGCTGGACCGGGCGAGTGTCACCGGCTGGGATGAAGGAGTCGCCATCAGCCGCCAGGTACCAGCTGGGACCGAAAACGCCCATACCTCGTGGAAGAGTGACCCGGGCGAGCTCATAGGCTCCGAATACGGAGAAGAGCTCATCAGGCGACAGGGTACTGACAGCACTTTGCACCCGCTCTAACCATCCTTCGCGCACCGTGACCATGGCCTGCCCCTGGACCCGGACCGCCCACACAGGCCTGGATCCCTCAGATCGGGGCTTAGTCGCCAAAACCGCTGCTGAGGGGCCGCCCAGCCGATCAATGGAGACACCCAGCTCTCTCTCAAGCCAGGGTTGAATCTTCTTCAAGAGACGATGATTCTTCACGGGAACCTCCGTTGGATCTGCGGTGCTGGAGTAGTTTCCAGCGATCCGCCTTGGTACTCTAATGTCCATTCCATCAGCTTGTAAACAGTTGATTCGTTTGGGAATGTCTTCGAATTGGGAAGGAATCAAAAATGAAATTGCCTTCAGACCGCTTTGCTTTGAGGGCCTTTTGGGGAAGTCAGTTGCTGGTTCTTGTGATCTTGCTGGGCAGCCTCTCTCTCTTGGCCCAAGGCCCAATCCTGGGTGAGCAGCCTCAGATCGTCGAGGACGTCTACCTGCCCAAGGTGGAAGGGGTTGAGGTCGAGACCTGGGTGGACAACCTGCGCATCCCCTGGGCTCTGCTGTTTCTGCCCAACGGTGATGCCCTGGTGAGCGAGCGTCCAGGCCGGATTCTGCGGATCCCCGAGGGCCAGTCCGAACCCGTTACCTATCTCGAGATCAACGCTCACCATGACGGAGACAGCGGCTTGATGGGGATGGCGCTGCATCCCGACTTCGAAAACCACCCGTATGTCTACATTATGTACAGCTACAACGAAAACGGTCGTCAGCAGTCACGAGTACACCGCCTGAAGCATCTAGGCACGCACGCGACTCTCGACCGGGTCGTTCTAGACGGCCTTTCGGCCCTTCGCTATCATATCGGTGGTCGTATCGCCTTCGGTCCGGATGGCATGCTCTACATCGGGACCGGGGATGTGGGACGTCCCCCCGTTGCCCAGGATCTCCAATCACTGGACGCGAAAATTCTCCGACTCCGACCAGATGGGCAGATTCCCGAAGACAACCCTTTCCCCAACTCTCCTGTCTTCTCTTATGGACACCGTGTGGTTCAGGGGCTTGCCTGGGATCCGGAGACTGGTTCACTGTTCAACTCCGAGCACGGGCCCTCAGGAGCTGAGGTGGAGGGCAAAGCGAGGCACCGGGATGAGATCAACCGTGTTGTAGCCGGAAGGAACTACGGATGGCCCAAGGTCGTTGGGGCTCCCGGTCTTGACGAGTTCGAGGATCCGATCGTCATGTGGAAGAACAAATCGGTTCCGCCTGGTGGCATGACCTTCCACAAGGGAGATCTCTTCGTCGCGACCCTGGCCAGCCAGGCCCTGGTTCGCATCCGCTTTGGCAGGGACTACGAGGTTCGGCGGATTGAGCGTTGGTTCGCTCTCACACCCAGGGCAGGAATCTACGGTCGACTCCGAGATGTCACGGTGGGTCCGGACGGACACCTTTATGTCTGTACCAGCAACACTGACGGGCGTGCCGACCTACGGCCCAACGACGATAAGATCTTGAGAATCAAGTTCGACTCATCAGAGTGAATCTGGAGCAACCGGGAGATCGTAGACTGGCGACGAAAACTCCGGGCTGGGGGCGTTACTTCGCTGCCCCGGATTCCAGATCCCTGGCCGCCTGGCTGAGAGCACTCAATTCTCCGGTCTCGAGATCTACCGACCAGACCAGGTGGAGTTGCGGTCCACCGGAGGAGTCCGAGGCGAGAAGATCAATCCAGAACACGGGGGCACTGTTCTTCACCGTTCTCCACTCCACAAACTTGTACTGGGGATGCTTGCCCTCTTTCAACTCACGTACGACCGGCGATTCCTTGGAAAGGAGGTCATAGGCCGAGATGCTGTCCTTGGTCTTCTCCAGAATGACCTCCGGCTTCTTGTCTCCCAGCGAGGAGGCCTCTCCTCCTTGTCCATCGGCGTAGAGGACTTCCGAACTTTGATCTCCTGTAGGCACCATCACCGGTGGCGTATGAACCACAACCTCCTTTTCGATGACTCTTGGGGGTGGCGGAGGCAGCCGGAAGATCTCAGAGCTGGAGGCGCTGGCCGTCCATTCAGCGTACTGCTCGTGGACATGGGTGATCACGCTCTGCCTGACCGAGGAAAGACTCAACAAGAGGATGGCCGCAAAGAGGACCGTGAAGGTCAGGAGTGTGTAGCAGCTCCTCACCAGGAAAGATGCGCCCTCGGCCTCACTGCGAGAATCTCCGGGGCTGCTGATCCCACGAACAACCTGAGCTTGCGCCTTCAGGTCGGTAGCCGAAGTCACCGGCTGCTGTGACTCAACATTCTCGCTACTAGCCTGGCTATTCTTCTTTGCTGATTCGTCCATCTCCCCCATCCATCGCCAGCCTTTCCAGCCTGCCCTTCTTTTGACTTCTCTGCTTCAAAAACGTCTCAATGAAGGCATCGATCTCACCGTTCAATACCGAGTCTACATCACCTGCCTCCTGCTTGGTTCGATGGTCCTTTACCAATTGATAGGGTTGTAGGGTATAAGAACGAATCTGGCTGCCCCATCCAATTTCGGGCTTGGCATCTTCCTGCGCGTCGAGCTCTTTCCGCTTCTTCTCCATCTCGAACTCATAGAGCTTCGACCTCAGGATCTTCAGCGCGGTGGCTTTGTTACGATGTTGCGAGCGCTCGTTCTGGCACTGCACCACAATCCCGGTTGGCAGGTGCGTAATCCGTACCGCGGAATCGGTCACGTTCACGTGCTGTCCTCCGGCGCCCGAAGCTCGGTAGGTATCGATCTTCAGATCCTTTTCTTCGATCACGACGTTGACATCATCCTCCAGCTCGGGCGTCACAAAGACAGAGGCGAAAGAGGTGTGCCGTCTGGCCGCAGAATCGAACGGCGAGATCCGGACCAGCCGATGGACACCGATTTCGGCTGAAAGATACCCATATCCAAACTCACCCTCGACCAGGAATGTCACCGATTTCACACCGGCTTCGTCGCCTTCCTGAAAATCTGTGATTTCAGTCTTGTAATCATGTTTCTCCGCCCATCTCAGATACATGCGGAGAAGCATCTCTGCCCAATCCTGGCTTTCGGTCCCACCGGCTCCGGGATGAATCGTCACGATCGCACTGTTGGCGTCGTGTACACCGGCTAGAAGTGTGCTGATTTCAGTCTTGGCGACGCGAGTCTCGAGCGTCGAAATCTCCTCTGACAGGTCGTCCAGGACCTCTTCTCCCTCTTCGTGAAGCTGTATCAGAGCTTCCACATCCTGGAGAGCGCTTCTGCACTCTTCGGCCAGAGTCAGAGTGTTCTGCAAGCGGCTTCTGCGGCGGAGAACTTGCCGGGATTCCTCAGACTTGCCCCAGAAATCGGGATCCGAGAGGAGCTTTTCGATTTGTTCCAGCTCGGTCGTCTTGGCATCGACGTCAAAGATACCCCCAGAGATGCCCTATCTTCTCCTTCAGTTCCTTGTAGCGTTCCTGGAAGTCTTCCACGACCTATCTCCTCCGACTCTTACTCCCTCGCCTGAAGGCCGCGACACCCGTCACCAGCGCCACTACGACCAGAGATATATTAAGCCATTCACCCACCCGAGAGTAAATCGAGCGATAGGAACACGCGCTGACTTGGGCGACCAAGATGCCGTCCTCGAACAACCCAAGCTCCTGCTGGATACCGCCCAAAAGGTCGATTACGGCCGAATAGCCACTGTTCGCACATCGCAGAATCGGCTTGCGATTCTCTACTGCCCGGAAGGCTCCGAACTCCAGATGCTGTCTGGGTGCGGCACTACGACCGTACCAGGCATCATTCGTGATATTAACGAGGATTTGAGCTCCTTTTCGCACGAATTCCCGAGCCGATTCTGGAAAGATGCCCTCGAAACAGATCGAAGTCCCGAAGGAGATTCCAGAGACTTCGCCCACCACAGGAGTGGTTCCAGCCGAGAAGCTCGCTACCTCCTGCACCAGAGGTTGGACAAAACTCAACCAATCTGCAGCGGGTACGTATTCCCCAAAAGGCACCAGATGCATCTTGTGGTAGCGGTAAACAGGCTGTTCGCCAGGGCCGATCAAAAGTGCTCCGTTGTAGTAACGGGTATTCGACCCGGTTTCCACTGAGGTGCTGTTCAGGAGCAGCGGTACACCTGAATTCCGGACCTGCCGCTGCCAGAAGGTCCGAAAATAGAAATCTGTGTCGTAGAAGTAGGGATTGGGAGCCTCCGGAAACACCACCCAGGCGGCACCATCTGCAACGGCCTGTTGGTAGTACTGGGGCAACACCTCGAAGTATTTCTTGGCGTAGTGTTCAAGGGGCGCTGAAAGCAAAACGTTGGGCTGCACCAGAGCGGCTCTGATCGATTTTCCTGGAGGGACCTGCCAGACTTCGACCCGATACCAGCCATAGAGGTTTGCTCCCGCAAATAGAAAAGTAAAGATCGAAGGCAGAGCCCAGGTCCGGTAGCTCCGAAAGCGAAAAAGGGCCAACAGTGCACAGTTGCCGAGAACGACCAGAAACGAGATCAGGTAGACGCCACTGACGTCAGCGAGCTGCCGCATCCACTCATAGAGATACTGGGAATGCCCCAGCAGGGCCCAGGGAAAGCCACCCACTGCATAGTAGTTTCTGAGAAGCTCGGAAAGCACCCAGAAGCCAGGAGCGGACCAGAGGGCTGCCGCGCGCGAACGGTTGGCAACGGCGTGGGTCAAGACCGAAAAAGGAAGAAGAAAAAGAGAGAGCATCAGCAGCATCAATAAGAAAACGGGGATTGAGACCCCCCAACTGAGCCCTCCATAGCCGATCAGAACCTCCGGGATCCAGTAGAGGACGCCGCCAAAATAGGCCAATCCCAGAAAGAAATTGCCAGCAACGATGGCCTTCCACGATCGTTCCTGGGTGAGGAAGTACAGATACGGCGTCAGCCCCACCCAGGATAGAAAAAAGAGGGAGTGATCGGGAAAGGCAAGCCACAGAGCGATACCTGAGATCAGAGGAAGTATCGTGAACGAAAGCATGAGTGCCTAGGTGCCCTGACACCAGCGAGTCAGGGGGAGGGCGACGAGGAGATGCTGTTTATGAAATTCGGGAAGCCTGCGGCATCCAATCGGCTCTTGAGCTGGGCGGCCTCTTCCCTGGTTGAAAAATCGCCGACATAGACACGATGAAGAGGAGTGCCGGAACCAGGCTTCTGCAGACGGCCCGAATAGCCTGCGTCTTCCAACTGCTTTAGCAGCCTTCGGGCATCCTTTTCCTTGCTCAGAGCGCCAAGTTGGATCGTATAACGCCGTTGAGGCGGCTTCTTCGCAGTTGAGGTGGATGCGCTCGCTGCGGGGACTTTCTCATCTCCTCCGGCAGCAGCCGTGTCGGTGGAGCCAACCCCCGAAACAGGTTCCGGCGTCTCGGGCGGCGCCCGAGTCTCTCGCTGATGAGAGGGCTGTGTAAGCTCTTCATAGAATTCCAGGTCGGGTTTCACATCGGGAACCGGCGGTGGTGACTCCGAGAGATTTTGCAGGGGGGAGTCAGCCTCGACGAAATAGGCCTTACCAACAAAGAGTCCCAGTCCGAAGAAGAACCAAATGACGACCACTGCGATGCCGTAGAGAGCAAACGACTGGGGCGCGCTAAGTTTCAGACTCACTCTTCGTCTGTTCCTTCACTCGTTTCATTCCCTCTACAAAAGGGGCGAACAAGTCGAGGGGTATGGGAAAGACGATGGTGGAGTTTTGCTCCACTCCAATCTCAGTCAGGGTCGAGAGGTACCTCAACTGGAACGCAACCGGCTCCCGAGCCAACATCTGCCCCGCCTCCAAGAGTCTTTCGGAAGCCTGGAACTCTCCCTCGGCATGGATGATCTTGGCTCGCCGCTCGCGCTCAGCCTCCGCCTGGCGGGCCATGGCCCGCTGCATTTCAGAGGGTAGGTCGACGGTCTTGATCTCGACCATGGTCACCTTGATCCCCCAGGGGTCGGTGCTCTGATCCAGAATCGTCTGTAGTCTTTCGTTGAGTTCCTCGCGCTTGCTTAGAAGATCGTCCAGTTCTACCTGTCCCAGGACCGATCTCAAGGTGGTCTGAGACAGCTGCGAGGTAGCGTAGAGAAAATTCTCGACCGCGACCACCGCGGAATTCGGTTCGATGACGCGGAAATAGACGATGGCGTTGACCTTGACCGACACATTGTCGCGCGTAATGACGTCCTGGGCCGGCACATCCATTGTGACCAGGCGGAGGCTGATGCGCTCCATCCGATCGATCGGCCAGAACACCAGAATCAGTCCGGGCCCCTTGGACTCAGGCAGCAGACGTCCCAGCCGAAAAATGACGCCGCGCTCATATTCCCGCAAAACATTCACCACCGAAAGCAGATAGAGAATAAGAATCCCGAAAAGCACCAAATAGGGCATAGTCATAAAAACCTCCCGTCAGGAACCCGCGCAGCCTTCAGGGGCCACTACTGCTACTTGGCCCCGGCTCAGCAGTCGATTTAGCCTGGGTCAACGATACACCCGAACCATGGTATGGCTCAACGGCCACCACCAGGTTGGCCAATCGGGCGACTCTGACCCGGCTCCCTGTTGAAATGGGAACCTCGGACACGGCCTGCCACCTCTCTCCCAGGACGAAGACCTGTCCCCCGTCCTGGTCGATGTCACTCCGAGCCACGCCAACGAGTCCGACCATACCCGACTCACCCGTGGTAACTCTCGAAAAGTGGGACTTGATCACCAGACGAAGCAAAAACATGGAGATCAGACCAAAAGGGATGGCCACGAACAGAGCGAGTTCCAGGCTGATGCGCAATTCCGGGTAGGGAGCGTCAATCAGAAAGAGAATCCCCAGGATCATCGAAACAACTCCTCCCATTCCAAGAATGCCAAACCCCTGAATCTTGACCTCAGCAACAAAAAGACCCAATGCCAGAACGATCAGCAGGACTCCGATCAGGTTGACCGGAAGAAGCGAGAATCCCAGCAAAGCAAGGAGAAGAGAGATCGCTCCCAGGACTCCAGGCAGAATCAGTCCCGGGTGCGAAAATTCCAGATAGAGACCCAAGGCACCCATCACGCCTAGGACCAAGGAGAAATTGGGGTCGGCAATCTTGGAGAGAATACGCTGCCGGAAACTCATCTCGACCAGATGGAGCTGATGCCCCTGGACTCGCAGGACCTGCGTCTCACCCGAGAAACGAGTGATTTCCCTGCCCTCGAGCTGCTCCAACAGCTGATCCTCGCTGGAAGCGATCAGATCTATCAGCTTGCCCTCCAAGGCCTCCTGAGCGGTATACGACGCGCTCTCGATGACGCCCTTCTCAGCTAGTTCATAGTTCCGCTTTCTCACCTCAACAATAGCCCGCAGATTCGCCAAGGAGTCATTCTTCACCTTTTCCAGCATGATCTTGTTTTCCATTCCGAATGGGAAAACCGGATGTGCCGCGCCGGTGTTGGTACCGGGAGCCATTGCAGCGACGTCAGACGATAGCAGGATGAAGAAGCCGGCAGAGGCGGCATGAGTACCCTGCGGTTCCACGTAGCAGACGACAGGCACGTCGGAATTCAGAATGGTCTGGATAATCTCCTGCATCGAGATCCCGAGTCCGCCCGGAGTTGAAAGGCTAATCAACAGGAATTCAGCATTCCGTTGTTCAGCCTCACGAACCGCTGCAGTAATAAACTCCGAGGTGATGGGGTCAATGACCCCATCGATCCGGACCTTCAGAATCTCACCGTGCAGGGGACCCACAGTGAGCAGGAGCAGCAGAAAAGCCCTTTTCATTTGAACTCCATGTTACACCATGTGCCGACCGGTCGCGGCGGCTATAATGAAGGGCGATGCTAAGGGTCATCTTATTCGCTTCCCTGAGAGATCTGGTAGGGAGCTCTGAGATCGAGTTGGATCTTAGCGACGAGACGACTACGGTCCGTGACGTCTTCAACCGCTTGGAGGGCCAGTTCCCCGGGTTGAAGCGCTACGAGTCGATCCTGCTGATAGCCGTCAATCAGGAATACACTGGATGGGAGCAGTCCGTCGCCGCAGGTGACGAAATCGCGTTCTTTCCCCCAGTGAGCGGAGGTAGGTCATGATACGGATTGTGGACGGCCCAATCGACCGGAACGCGGTGATCGAGGGAGCTAGTTCATCGAAGGCAGGAGCAATCGTCACCTTTGACGGGGTCGTCCGCAACCACGCCCGCGGCAAGAAAGTGACTCACCTCTACTATGAAGCCTACCCCGAAATGGCAGAGAAGGAGATGAAGAAGATTCGGCAAGAGACGATGAGGCGCTGGTCGCTCGAGGGGATGGCGATGGCTCATCGGACAGGCAGACTGGAGATCGGCGACAGCAGCGTCTTCATTGCGATCTCGTCCGCCCACAGGGCAGAGGCATTCGAGGCCTGTCGCTTCGCTATCGATTCCTTGAAAACGACGGTCCCTATCTGGAAGAAGGAGCACTACGAAGACGGCGAAATCTGGATCGAGGGATACGGCGCATGAAGGCAGCCGTAGTGACCATCAGTGACGGCTGCTACCACGGCCAGCGCGAGGACCTCTCCGGTGAGGCATTGTCAGAACTGCTGACCCGGCAAGGTTGGTCGGTGGACTTTCGGCGGATCGTACCGGACGAGGTAGAAAGGATCAGGGCACAAATCGTCGAACTCAGCGATCAGACTCTCAACCTGGTCGTGACTACCGGAGGGACCGGACTGGGTCCTCGAGATGTCACACCGGAGGCAATCCGTCCGGTGCTGGAAAAGGAGGCGGAAGGTTTGGCAGAGCTGATGCGCTTGCGCGGACTCGAAAAGACGGATTTTGCCGCCCTCTCACGATCCCTGGCAGGCGTCAGAAAGGAAACACTCATCCTGGCGCTACCCGGAAGTCCCAAGGGAGCAACCGAGTCTCTCGAGGCTGTAATCAAACTGCTCACACATGCCATCGACTTGATCCAGGGTCGCACCAAGCACTGAGGTACTACATGGTCCGGCTGCGGGCAGGCAGCCCCCCAGGTACCCGATCCACTTGACTTTCCCCCACCGCTCTGCTCTTCTGGCCACTTATTGAATCTGTTCGGTCCGCGAAACGTAAGCGCTCTACTTGGTGGATGGAAAGTTCACAAACTGGTCAGATTTGGGATACAAAAGAATCGACTTGCTGGGTTGACGCCGTGCGCTAGGGGGAGGCTATCCTGACCGCTTGGCTGCGAAGATCAAGAGAAGTCAACCCCGAACGGGGTTGCGTCTTTTAGTAGAGGGGAGAGGGTCTGTAGTCAACCCTACAAGGATTGCGTACACTGCCCCATGCCGAAGTCACCCTCATCGCTAGATTGCCGCAACCCGGATGGGGTTGAGGAGCCTTGAGGTCTGTAGTGACCCAGGGTTCGGAAACCGTATGTGTTTAGCGTGTTTAGTCCAAGGTGTTGCATCTCGGGGAATGCCGTGGCTTGGTTCGATTCCTGGATTGACGAGTCGGTGAGCTGCCACGACTTTATTCGCCTCACGGTCGACAATAAGAACCGCGTCGGATGCTGAGCACGCGGCGACTATCCTGCTCCCTTTGACAAAGCAGGTGTGCAGGCCGGCCATCCAGGGCCAGTAAGATATATGGGCGCAACTATGATCTTCGTCGCACCGACGATACGCGAGCCCACTTCATCATCAATGACCATCAACTGACCCACCTCAACTGCGCGTGGCCTGATGATTCCGGGATCTATGTCGGTATGTTGGTCAACGGCGCTCTCGGATTGTTCGGTTGGGATGGCTCGTATCGAGAGCTGGCCCGAGGCTTCGTCGGTTGCCATGGAGTACGCAAACTGCCCAGCGAAACACTACTGGTATCCGACAGCTGTCTCGGATGTGCTCTTCTTCTCGACCGGGCAAGCTGCCGGGTCGACCATCGGATAGACTTCTCTTGTCATTGGCTACATGACACGGAAACTCCTGATGAGCGACTCTTCTTCGGGGCGGTCGCCGATCGCAACTGTGTGTCTCTTTTTGATCGCGATCGCGCCGAGTTTGTAACCGCGTGGTCGATGGCGGAGTTTGGTGCTGGGGTTCAGTTCCTCTCGATCACTCCTATCGACGATCTCACGGAGTCCGCCTTGCTTGGGTCGAAGCCGCAGCTAGTCTCAGCCAATACCAAGCTCGACACTACTCTCTCGCCAGTTAAGATGCGGCTTGCGGAATTGCAGGCCGAGGTGGACACCCTCCACCAGCAGGTGGCGGCGCGGGACGCCCTCGCAGCTCAGCGCGAGGCAGCGGTGGCCACAGCCGAGGAGCGGCTCGTGGAACTGCAGGCCGAGATCGAGACCCTCCACCAGCAGCTGGCGGCGCGGGACACCCTCGCGGTCCAACAGGATGCCACGGTAGCCAAGGCTGAAAAGCAGCTTACCGAATTGCAGGCCGAGGTGGACACCCTCCACCAGCAGGTGGCGGCGCGAGACGCCCTCGCAGCCCAGCGCGAGGCCACGGTGGCCACAGCCGAGAAGAGGCTTGCCAAATTGCAGAGTGAGGTAGAGACCCTCCACCAGCAGCAGGCGGCGAGGGATGCCGTCGCGGACGAGCGGGGAGCCACGGTGGCCAAGGGCGAAAAGCGGCTTACCGAATTGCAGGCCGAAGTGGAGACCCTCCAGCAGCAGGTGGCAGCGAGGGACGCTGTTGCGGCCCGGCAGGAAGCCACGGTGGCCAAGGGTGAAAAGCGGCTTGCGGAATTACAGGCCGAAATGGAGACCCTCCAGCAGCAGGTGGCAGCAAGGGACGCCGTCGCGGCCCAGCAGGAAGCCACAGTGGCCAAGGGCGAAAAGCGGCTTGCGGAATTGCAGGCCGAGATGGAGACCCTCCAGCAGCAGGTGGCAGCCAGGGACGCCGTCGCGGCCCAGCAGAAGGCCACGCTGGCCAAGGGCGAAAAGCGGCTTGCGGAATTGCAGGCCGAGATGGAGACCCTCCAGCAGCAGGTGGCAGCCAGAGACGCCGTCGCGGTCCAGCAGAAGGCCACGCTGACCAAGGGCGAAAAGCGGCTCGCGGAATTGCAGACCGAAGTAGAGACCCTCCAGCAGCAGGTGGCAGCGAGAGACGCCGTCGCAGCCCAGCAGGAGGCCACGCTGGCCAAGGGCGAAAAGCGGCTGTCTAAGCTCCGGCGAGAATTCGAGCGCCGGGGTGCACAGCTAGCTGAGCGGGATGCGATGGTGGAGCGGCTGGATGAGAGGATCTCCGACCGTGAGCGGCAGATAGCTGAGGTCCAGGACAACCTCAAGGGCCAGCGCAAGAAACTGTCCGAGTCCAGGACCGAATTGTCCCGACTGCGGAAGAAGCTCATGACAGAGGAGAAGGAGCGGGCTGAGTATCAGACCCGACTCTCCCAAGCCACTGACTCAATTGAAAAGGCAGCCGTGCGCATGAAGAAGTTAGAAAATCGAGCGCAGACTCTGAAACGCAGTTTCGATGCCCGTAATCAAGAGATCGCACAACTCAAGCTGGATCTTGAGCGCAGACAGACGGACATGGTCGCGTTGCGCAGAGAACTGGAGAGCCGCAGTGCCCAAGCTGAGGAACGGAAAGCCAAGCTGGATGAGCGTGTCGCTGAACTTGCCTATATACAGAATCGGACCGGCTATAAACTCATTGATGTCATTTGCCGGGTGGAAGACAAAACACGAAACTTCCTGAAGAAAGATTAAGCCCTATGTGCGGGATTGTTGGCGCTTACAAACCACTCGGGACCGAAGTCACCTCAGCCGAAGTGGTCGCCCGGATGCGTGATCGGATGTCGCACCGCGGACCCGACGGCTCGGGCCTTTGGCGCGCGCCCGACGGTCGCTGCTGTCTGGGTCATCGCCGCCTCTCGATCATCGATCTTTCGGCGGCCGCAGCCCAGCCGATGCTCAACCGGGAAGGCACCGTCGCGCTGACCTTCAACGGCGAGATCTACAATCACGCCGAGATTCGCCGGGAACTCGAGGCCTTGGAAAAGTATCACTGGAAGACCGACCACTCAGATACCGAAATGGTGCTCCATGCCTACGAGGAATGGGGGCTGGAATGTGTCGACCGTTTTTACGGGATGTTTGCCTTTAGCATCTACGACGCCCGAGATCCGGCCAGACCGGCCCTCCATCTGGTGCGCGACCGCGTGGGCGTCAAACCGCTCTATTTTACTCAAACCAATGCTGGGGAGTGGTTGTTTGCCTCCGAGATTCGGGCCCTGACGGCTCATCCTCAGGTGACTCCCGAGATGGATCGAACCGCTTTTTGGCACTACCTGACGTTCATCGTTACGCCGGCTCCCATGACGCTTTTCCGCGGGGTGTTCAAGCTTCCGGCGGGACACATGATGACAATCGACCACCGCGGAAACGCCCGGGCATGGTCCTATTGGGATTGTCAGCCGCGAGCTTCAGATACCCTCACCGAGGAGGACATCAGCGAGCAGGAGGCCGTCGCCGAGCTGACACGTTTGCTGAAGCAGTCGGTTGCCCGTCGCATGGTTTCGGATGTCCCCTTTGGGGTCCTCCTCTCCGGTGGGGTGGACTCTTCCCTCAACGTGGCACTGATGAGCGAGCTGATGGAACGTCCCGTGAGCACCTTCACCATCGGGTATGCGGGCAAGGAGGACTACAACGAGTTCCAGTTCGCCCGCCGGATCGCCGAGCGCTATCGGACCGATCATCACGAGACGTTGATCGACCGCAAGGAAATGCAAGATTTCCTTCCCCTGATGGTAGAGTTGCAGGACGAGCCGATTGCCGACAACGTGTGTATTCCGCTTTATTTCCTGGCCAAATTGGTCCGAGACTGTGGCACAACTGTAGTTCAGGTGGGAGAGGGCGCCGACGAAAACCTCCTGGGTTACTGGTGGTGTGAACACTATCGAGACAAATACGAGTCGGTTTACCGCCCTGTACGGCGAAGCTCCCGCTGGTGGAGGCGTGCTCTGACCAGTGGAAAGGCTCAACTTCCGGGACTGAATGGTGAGGATCTAGAAATTCAGAGACGCGCACAGGCGGGACAGGAGCTCTTCTGGGGCGGAGCGGTCTGTTGGTGGGGCGAGATGCGCCGCCAGCTGACACCCAATCCGGAACCTTTTCGTCAGGAAGTGCAGTGCCCCGTCCCCGGCTTGCTGCCTGAAAGTCACACTCACCTGGACAGTCATCAGGTCGTCCAACACTTCTTGGGAAGTCTCGATGGACTGGTCGAACCGGCAGTGCTGCAGAAGATTCCCTACCTGGAGATGAAACAACGGCTGCCCGAGCACCTGTTGATGCGGGTGGACAAGTTGACGATGGCTCACTCCATCGAGTCCAGAGTTCCCTATCTGGATCACGACGTGGTGGAGTTTGCCACCAAGCTCCCCTACAGCTATAAGCTGCGCGACGGCGTGGGTAAACGAATCCTGAAGAAGGCGGTGGAACCCTACCTCGACGAAGACATGATCTACCGGAAAAAGCAGGGCTTCGGAGCCCCTATGGAGGAATGGTTTCAAGAGGGCGATTTCGGTCCACGCTGCCTGGATGCCTTCGAGCGGTCGCAGATACGAAAGGAGGGTTTCCTGGACAACACGTACTTCACCAACCTCCTCAAACATCAGATGAGCTCCGGCGGCGGGTATAGTTTTCACATCTGGACCGTTCTCAACGCGATACTCTGGTACGAGTGCTGGGTCGAGGGCAACAGGGATTGCTTCTAGACCGGAGGATAACTGGAAGGCCCCGTAAACTCAAAACAACAGTGTCCTTCCTATCACCACCGAGTTACTCTTGCGAGAGCCCTTCCCTAGGTTGGTCCTGGTAAAGTGGCGTACATATGAAGATATGGTACCAACCGAGAATCGAGCCCAGCTTGTTCAAGAGAATCCCATCGGGTTGGAGCCAGCTTCCAAGAATGGGCACATATCTCTGCACAAAACCTCTTTTGCGGTATTGACACACCCGGAATCCTGCATCTTCGAGCAGCCTCTGAACCTGGTTCCTAGAGCGAATCTTGATCGTCACGGGACGGTCCAGTCCGGAACCCTCGCTCACGTGGCTTTTCCATTCCTCTAAGGGGTTCCTCAGGCGATTTCGGAACAACCAAGTCAGTGCCAGGTAGAGATTGAAGAGACTGAATCGAGAGTAGACGGCAATTCTCAGGGTGCCATTGGGCTTCAACAATCGGCGAATCTTGTTCAGATATAGCGATTCGTGTGAGATGTGGTGCAGAACTCCAAAGCTGTAGACGACATCAAATTGGCCGTCGATACGCACATCCAGAAGGTCACCTTGATAGAGCTTTTCGTAGTTTGTTTCCGGGTGGCAAGCGAAGTTCTTCCGGGTTAGTTCGATGTGATTCCGGCTGATATCCAGGCCGGAGTAGATCGCGCCGTGGTGTGCCATTTCGACGGCGTCGATTCCGTTGCCAACACCGATCTCCAAAACCCGCTTCCCGGCCAGACCGGCGAAGTCGAACATCCTGGGGATGAAAGGAGTTTCGTAGCCGTACCGGTAGGATCGGACGTCGTCAAAATAGTTCTTGGAGCCCCGCGGAGCCCGGGAACGTTGAGAGCCGACAGCCGTTCTATCCCACAAACGACGGGCCGCCAAGTTGCTCCGATCGGCCTCCGATCGACTCACTTGCACGAGGTGGAGAGTACTCCCCAGAAACCTGTGGTTTCAACCCCCGCCATCCGGACTTCGATAGGCAAGGGCAAAACTCGATGCCTCCCGGATCCTGCTCAGAAGCTGTTTTATGGGCAAGCGCTCTCGCCTTATGAAGAGATTGTTCCAAAGTTTGAAGACGTGTGCCGCCAGCATTCCCTACTGGATCGAGGGAAAGTCCCGCTCAGCATCGTGTGGGAGAGGACCCGACCCGCAAACCCTGCGCTGTTCGGTACCGGGAAGACCAGGCGCCGCCGAGAGGTATCGGACCAAACGCCTCGCCTTCTCCGTAATGACGCGAAGTGCTGGGCCCCGTCGGCGTCGCCGATGACGACCGGGAAGGTGGCCAGGATTTTGAAGTCGTAGAGCAAGATCGGGACAGCCGGCGGCGGGCCGAAGATCAGGACAAGAAACAACGCCAGAGGCCAAGCTTGCAATTGGCCCTCCGGGTGTCTCCGACGACGATGACCTCGATGGAAAAAGCGGAATTTCTGGGTCTGAGACAAAGGGAGACGCCATCCTCCAAGAGCTCCTGCTGATTCTCGAGCAAAGAATATTTGCCGGAGGTTGCTAGTTTTTCTGGCAATTTTCTGCGTCGCTGGGTGGCCCGTGCTCGCCAACCGCGCCTCGGGTCATAACATGTGGCATGCCGTGCTATTGGGTTTTTCGACGCCACACAACTCCAAACTGGGCATCGACAGTTCCTTCTACGAGTGGGGACGGCGTTCAGCGACAGCTACCTCAATCTCATGGCTTCCGGTTTCGATGCGATCCAGCACCGGGACGATGGCACTCTGGCTCGGACAAGAGAGTATGCTCGCGCGACCCGCCAATACACCTTGGAAATTGTCAAGGCATTCCCGCAGATATCCTGACACGGGCCTACGCATCGACGCTTAAGATTCTGGAGCTGGCTTTTCAGATACGACGTACCAACTTGGAGCGAGACACCGGCTCTACTTTGTTCGCCCTGGGCAACTCCCTGGCAGCCACCAGGAAGACGTTCGCAGGTCTGGGGCTTCCACTGCTGGTGGCGGCCCTACTTCTGGTCAGCATCCAAAGCTTTCGTAAAGCGACTTTTCTACTCTTCATCGTGCTCTTTTTCGGTAGCTATCCAGCCATTCAGTTTCACGAAAGACACTTTTTTTATATGGAGGTCGTATCGCTGTTGACGCTGGGCTTGGTTTTGGACCAACTCATCATCCATGCTATTCGAGTTGGCAAGGAGTCGGCTCTCAGGCGCCGGGTTAAGGGAAGTCATCTTGACCCCGCGCCTTTGGTGGAGTGAGAAAATCCTCCGGTCGGCGGGCTTCACACCGGCGGTCGGCATTGTCATTATCTGTTCATTGTTTCTACTGCAAATCTATCAGCATGTCCGAGTGGGAACGATAATCGGGGCCTATGCGCAGGCTGATCACGAGTCCCAGGACATTCCCCAAAAATTGAGGGTGAATTCTCTCAAGTAGTTGAGAACAAGAGAGTAGGGCGATAAGGGAAGTGGGATGGGTTGAAATTGGGAGAAAATGGGGGAACTGTCGACCCCCAAAAGTGTGGGTCCCTAGCGCTTAGACTGGTTGGCGGAACTCCAAACCCAACAACCAATTAAGCGGAGGGACCCAGATGCATGATGCCAAAGTAGCGTGGAAGATTCGAGAGCAGCTGAGAGAATTTTCGGGGAAGGTCTCTGAAGGATTACCGAAGACCGCCGCTCGTTTGATCCGGGAGGTGCTCTACGGGATGCAGTGTCGGGCGTCGGTCCGGCTCAGCGAGATTGCGCGAGCACTGGAGGAGGAGATCGCTCTGAAGAAAGTCATCGAGCGGCTGAGCCGCCAACTCAACCGTCAGGGATTGAGAGGAGCGGTGGGAAAGAATCTGCTGGAGTTGGCGGCCTGGCGGGTGGAGAAGGAGACGCTGTTGATTGTGGACCCCACGGATGTGAGTAAGCCATATGCCCGGAAGATGCAATACCTGGCGCGGGTCCGGGACGGCTCCCGAGGGGAGATCCGAGATGGATACTGGTGCTGTGAGGTGGTCGGAGCGAGGCGGGGGAGTGCCGAGGTGCTGCCGTTGTACCAGGAGCTGTACTCGCAGAAAGCGCCGGACTTTGTGAGCGAAAACGACGAGATCCTCAAGGCGATTGGGCGAGTCTCCAAAGCCACCCAAGGGCGAGGGATCTGGGTGATGGACCGGGGAGGGGATCGGGAGGAGATCCTCGAAGTCCTGCTGAAGCGGGGACACCCGTTCCTGGTGTGCCAGCGGGGGGATCGTCACCTGATCTCAGGGCGCAGCAAGAAGAGCGCCGAGGAGTGGGCGCGTGGTTGTCGGCGCCGCTACCGGGAAGTCGTGATCAAGGAGACGAGTGCGGGGGAGAAGGTCTACCGGTTGGAGTTTGGGGCCCGAGGGGTGCGTTTGCCCGGTTTCGACCAATCGCTGTACCTGGTGGTGGTGGATGGCTTTGGCCCCCGTCCCCTGATGCTTCTGACGAACCAGACGGTCAAACGCTCGCGCAAGAGCCAGTGGCGGGTGGTCGAGAGCTATCTGAGCCGCTGGCGTGTCGAGGAAACGATCCGATTTATCAAGCAGAGCTACGAGTTGGAAGACATCCGTTTGCTCAATCCATCTGCCCCGCGAGATGGATAGGGCCCTGGAAAAGCCCTACCGCAAGCGCTATGTCTTCACCCTCCATCACGAGTCCCACGCTGCCAGCTCCCTTCTTCCCTTCTCCTTTCCAGGAAGCCGCCATCCTGACCATTGACGGCGTCGGAGAGTGGGCTACTGCCACTTTCGGCATCGGCATGGACAATAAGATCGAGCTGACGCACGAGCTGCACTTTCCCCATTCCCTGGGACTGCTCTACTCAGCCTTCACATATTATTGCGGCTTCAGGGTCAACTCGGGTGAATACAAGCTGATGGGCCTGGCGCCCTATGGAGAGCCCCGCTACCAGGACCTCATACTGAAGCACCTGATCGACTTGAAGGAAGACGGATCCTTTCGGATGGACATGGACTACTTCAACTACTGCCACGGCCTGACCATGACCTCTGAGAAGTTCCACCAGCTCCTTGGGGGCGGCCCACGCCGGCCGGAGAGCCCCCTCGACCAGAGGCACATGGATATCGCCGCTTCCATTCAGAAGGTGACCGAAGAAGCCATGTTGCGCATGACCCGCCACGTCCACCGGCTAACGGGACAGAAGAACCTGTGCATGGCCGGCGGCGTAGCGCTGAACTGCGTCGGCAACGGCAGGGTCCTGCGGGAGGGCCCCTTCGAGAAGATCTGGATACAGCCGGCGGCGGGAGACGCGGGCGGAGCCTTGGGAGCGGCCCTGTTCATCTGGCATCAACTGCTCGACAAGCCCAGAGAAGTGAATCGGCTCGACTCACAGAAGGGTTCCCTTCTGGGTCCTTCCTTCAATGGGGATTCCACTTCGGCTTTCCTGGATCGGAACCATGGGTCTATCATCGGTACGATCGCGACGATGTGCTGTGCCGGCAAGTGGCCCGTCTGCTGGCGAATGAGAAGGAGGTGGGCTGGATGCAGGGGCGCATGGAATTCGGTCCGCGGGCACTTGGGGCGCGCAGCATCCTGGGAGACGCGCGCAGTCGGGACATGCAGTCCGTCATGAACCTAAAGATCAAGTTCCGCGAGTCTTTTCGACCCTTCGCTCCCGTGGTGCTGCAGGAAAGGGCTTCCGATTTCTTCAAGTTCGATCAAGATGTGGACAGCCCCTACATGCTACTGGTCACGACGGTCCAGGATTCGGTCCAGTGCGAGTTGCATGAAGAAGAAAAGCAGCTCGACGGCCTTGATAAGCTGAGGGTTCCCCGCTCCAAGATTCCGGCGGTCACCCACGTCGACAATTCGGCCCGCGTCCAGACCGTCGACGAGGAGCGTCACGGACTGATCTACCATCTGATGCAATGCTTCGAAGAAGAAACCGCGTGTCCCGTCATGATCAACACCAGCTTCAATGTCCGTGGAGAACCGATCGTATGCACTCCAGAGGAGGCCTATCGTTGTTTCATGGCCACGAACATGGATGTGTTGGTGATCGGCCCCTTCGTTCTGCTCAAGGATGAGCAGCCGGAGTCCCATAAGATCGACAGGCAACAATACCTCGATCAGTACGAATTGGACTGAGAACGGCCTTCGGCCGTGGGAGACAGGAAGCCGGAGACGGGAGACGGGAAGAGGTTCTTTCTCTTTCTCTGCGCCCTCGCTCATGCCTCGAAGACTTATGCAGCGAACTTCCAGGACAGAACACTAGTGCTGGTGCTCGTCCCGCATTCTTCATGGTCTATTGCGGCCGTAAGTGCTTCCCTGAAATGCGCGGGCTCTCCCTGTCTCTCCGGGAAGGAACCCGGCTCTGCGGCAAACGAAGAAGGGTGGTTTGTTCTCGCTGCTCTCGATGATTCGAATCAGGTATTCGCCAGCCACGCCCATACCGCACAGGAGCAGTCCGCCGATGAGAAGCAGCGTGGCCAACAGGGAGGTCCAGCCTGCGATGGGCACATCGTAGACGAACTTCTTGAAGACCACGGCCAGAACCATCACCAGGCTCACCCCCCCGATGACAACACCGATGGAGCCCACGGCACGCAGCACCAGGGAGGAGTTGTTGAATATGAGATTGCCGAAAACATTGAACAGCTTCCTTAGGGCTCGCGCAAGAATTATTTCCCATTTTGTGAGCAGATCAAAGTGTAATTCCAGCGGGGCAAAGTGGGGTCAGGATAGAGGTGGAGTTGCTGCATCTGCTGATCGGAGACTTTGACCCCCTTGGTGTAGGTCTTGGAGACGAGATGAGCACTGAGGCGCAGACCTTTTGAAGTTTGGGTGGTTTGAAGGTAGTTCAGAATGGTCTCGTAACTATCCAAGGGATGGCCGGCCCAGTTTTTGCTGATCTCACTGAAGACGCGGTGGTCAATGGGGTTCCACTTGGAGGCTCCCGCAGGAAAGTGACTGACGGTGACGGTCAGATCGAAGGGATCACAAAGCTGGTGCTGAAGTCCCACTTTCCAGGCCCGGCAGCGGGGGCCATTACTGCCACCGGCGTCGGCCAGCACCAACAGACGACGGGCCTCAGGGTAACGCTGTTGTCCTTCCAGTTGCCACCACCGGGCCAGGCAGTCGGAGGCAAATTCGGGGGTATCGGAGGAAGTTCCCACAAAGAGGGTGGCCCGGTTGGCCTGCAGGTCGTAGACGCCGTAGGGAATGGCGATGCCCTCGGCATGAGAGCGAAAGTCGTGGTCGTAGACCCGAAGCGGCTCCCGTGCCCATGCCTGGCCTGGGTTTTTGAAGCCCCCCACCAGTTCTCGTTTCTTGGTGTCGACACTGACGATGGGCTCTCCCCGGAGGGCAAAGCGATCGCGCAGCTGAGCCTGGCGTCGAAACTGCAGATCGCGATCGCCCTTGGAGCCCAGGGAGATCTGCTTGTGGTTGACCCGCAGCGAGAAGTCCAGGGTGTTCAGCAGTCGGGCGACCGTCCTGGGACTGACCTCGAGGTCCCGGGAGTGCAGCTCCTGGGCGATTTTCTCAGTCGTCTTGCGAGTCCACTTCAAACCGTTGATGGGATCTCCGGCGGTTTCATACTCCATCAGCTCTTCGATTTGGGGGAGGACTTCGGGCGTTTTTTTTCCACGGTCTTGCGTCCCGCTCCCGAGCGGCGGATCCGTTGCCGGGGGAAGTCCTCCCCGAGCAGCTGGCGGCGTCCGCGGGCGACGGTCCCCGCATCCAAACCCAGGGCCTGGGCCACCTGGTGGTCGCCTCCATGTCCGATTTTCAGGCTCTCCAGCCCGGCGTACAAGCGGCGCTGTTTCTCGTCCAACAATCCGAAAAACAAATCCAGGGCACTGCCCAGCTGGGCGGGCAGCACCCCGGCAGAGACCAGAGAATTCCCCACTTCTCGGCGGGCTTCCAGCAGTTGGCGCTGTTGCCATTGTCGTTGCTGGATCGCCTCTTGGGCAGAGCAGTAAAGATAGCGGCCCGAGAAGAGCAGCCGCGAGAGCAGCCTCTGGCGCACCAACTTCAGCAGGGCCTCCTGGACTCCCACCTGCAGCAGGTCCTCCAGGGGGTGGATGAAGTATCCGGCTGAAGAGCCCTCCACGAGGATTTGGGCGGTGGAGCGCAAGCTGCCGCAACGGGAGAAGTGAACACCCCGATAGGACCACAGACCCTGCGCATCAAAGGCAGGCGTCTCGGCCAGGGTGTAGTAGCGGCCTCGATGCGAATAACTGCTGAGGTAACCGATCTCTTTGAGCTTGCGGAAGACGGTCACGTCCACCGGGGTGCCGAGTGCCGCTTTAAGCTCCGGCAGGGTGGCCATCTTGTTTTGTTTCAAAAAGTGAACCAAGTCTTGGCGGAGAAAGCGGAGATGAGCCATTTGTTAGAGTTACGCCTCCTTTCTGAGTGTCTAGACGTAATTCTAACAAATATGTCCTCTCTTGACTACCTCGGTGACTACTATGACAACCTATGGAATTTCAGCAGCTTATAGCGTAGACTAAGTCCGGAATCTGAGGTGGATCCGGGACTGCAGAGCGGAGACATTTGACTGCTTTACGCTTCAATATAGGAATTTATTCTTGCGCGAGCCCTTAGGGTGTAACCGCTTTGACCGCTCTTGCGGGGTTGGTGACGGACGGGGACTCCCATCGCGTCCCTGCTCACGTGGAACATAAGTGCAGGGATAAAGGGGTTGGGAGTGGCGGTCGCGAGCACCCCGTCCACCACCATCCGATTCAACATCCGGTACGACGTTAGCCGTAGGTGTTTTGGCTTCTTGATGATAATGCGGTCGAAGATGCTTTTCATCCAACTCGTGACCCGCTTGAACAGATTGTGGTGCCTTAGGTCGAATTGGCCGATGAGAATGTCCTTGTCTCTTTGATCGAGGAACCTCGGAAGATCTTCCGGCAAGTGCTGGAGGTCATCGTCCATCGTGAGGACCGGGTCGCCTCTGGACGCCTGTAGGCCGCACAAGGTTGCGGCCTGTTGCCCGAAGCCCCGGGTCAACTGGATGGCCTTAACCTCTTCCCGCTGTGAGGCAAGCTGTTCCAACTCCTTCCACGTCGCCGGATTCGGTGAGGAGTCGTCGACGAAGATGATCTCATAGTCCTCTGATCTGGAGTCAAATACGGCTCCGATGCGATCCGACAACTCCTCAAGGACATCGCTGTTATAGACGGGAATGACGATCGAGACGAGTTTGACAGTCCCTTCGTCGGGCAGTGAACCGCTTCTCAAGCCCGCTTACCCTCCGGCATGCTCAGCATGTATTGGGCCGCGTTTTTGCTTCCCTCGTTGAGCAAAAGGTCCGAATATCGTTACTTCACGCACGAACGGCGCCGTGAAAAGTCGATTGTACTCCGGGTAGCCCGAATAATCCATCCACCGGACCTAAATCGACCGTTCGGAGGATCTCCCGACATCGAGATGGGCCCTGGCCGAAGGCTCGTCGTTCTTGCTGTATTGAACATCATCATAGAGAATGAACTCTCGCACCGAGTTGATGAGGTCGAAGCAACCCTTCCAGAGGATATCGACGACCGGATGGCTGCGCGCTTCATTTCTCCATCCCGGCCCGCTTCGTCGTGATAATGTACCGATCGTGCCCTCTTCAGACCGTGGACGAAACGGCTTGGAGGCCCACTACGAAGTTGCCTTGTTTGTACCGATTCAGGAGAATCTGACATGACTGCGACCACCCTGTTCGTCACCGGCATGCAGCGCTCCGGTACCACTCTGCTCGATAAGCTTCTTTGCAGCCATCCTCGCATCTGCCTGCTTTCACAGCCCTTCCCGCTGCTCTTCGTCGAGGCCAAGAGAGGGTTTCTGGCCGCCATCGGAGAGCCACGAGTCCGGTATCCCCTCGGCCCTCTCTTCCTGGAAAACCGCTACCAAGTGGAAGACCTTTCCAGTTATTTGGGGCGGTATCGGATCGATGGCGAGACTCTGTTGACCTGGTTCGAGTCGATGGCCGAGTTCAGCGGCCAATATACGCGCTTCGCCCGGGACGGGGTTCGGTCGGTTGTTGACGGGCACTCCCCCGGCGCTTTCGCCTCGACCATCGCCCAATTGTATCGGGGATTCGCCTCAAAATCCGCCGATCTGTTCGGAGGCAAGGAAACGATCTGCGAGGAGTTCCTACCTCACTTTCTCGACGAAGGCTGGAAGTGCTTGATCGTCCTTCGCGATCCACGCGATACCCTGGCGTCCTTGAACTACGGTCGAGGGCCCGAATACTCCGGGAGGTTGAAGCCGACCCTTTTCAACCTGCGCAACTGGCGCAAGAGCGTTGCTTTCGCGCTTCACCTTGAAAGAAACCCCAATTTCGCCTGGGTACGCTACGAAGATCTGGTTGCCCGGCCCGTCCGCTGCCTGAACAGGATTGCGAAGACACTGGGGGTTGCTCTCTTCAACGCGGAACATTTCGCCGAGGGGATCAGGGATCAGAGTGGAGATGTCTGGGAGGGGAACTCCTCTCACACCCGGCGAGTGGGCATCGACAAGAGCTCGATCGGGTCCCACAAGAAGCTTTTGCCCGAGGAGGTCAGAGACTACGTCGAGGCCACCTGTTTTGCGGAAATGCGTTCGCTGGGCTACGAGGTTTCGATCAG
Source organism: Acidobacteriota bacterium (assembly GCA_965218775.1). Lineage (GTDB taxonomy): Bacteria > Acidobacteriota > UBA6911 > RPQK01 > JAJDTT01 > CAUZIZ01. Next base: position 1,286,294 of record CBDCLS010000005.1, read on the forward strand.
CTGGGCCGAAGTCACTCGGATCATCAGCTCGTTCAAGGATCCCTATCGGATCGCCCGTAAAGAGTTGCTGTCCTACGTTGATGAGCCGTCCAGAGTCGACGAGGAACTGGAACGTGTCAGATTGCTGCGCCGGCCGGCAACCCGGCTGACGCGTCCCTATTTTCTCTTCCGGGACGTTCACGAGACGCTGCGCAGGAAGGGCCTCCCCGATGGTGATGTTTGAAGCCAGGGCCACTTCCGTCCTCTACAACCTGTTGCTTTCGCGCGGCGACGATCGTCCTTTCCTGCTGCCCGCCAACGTCTGCCCCATCGTGCCCATCGCCTTCCTCAAAGCCCGACGCCGATTCGAATTCATCGATATCTGCCGGAACGACTTCGTCATGGACCGGGACAGGTGCTTGGAGCTCCTGCGCCGGGATCCGGGTGGGTACGGGGGAATCCTTTTCGTGCGGGCCTACGGAGCAGACGGCGATGAGGCGCATTTCTTCCAAACCCTCAAGGAGGTCAGCCCCGATCTCCTACTGATCGACGACAAGTGCCTGTGCCGTCCGGATAGCGACGGACGCCGCCTGGAGCCGTGTGCCGACGTCTCATTGTTCAGCACGGGCTATGCCAAGCACGTCGACCTGGGATTGGGCGGTTTCGCACACTTGGGCGCCCATGTTCCCTATCGAAGGCAGAGTGGAAGATACCGCCCCGCCGCTCTTGAAGAAATCACCCGCCGATACAAGACAGCAGCCGCTGAGGGATTGCCCTTTCAGGGAGGCGCGGAGGATTGGCTGGAACTTTCCAGGCCGGCCTTGGAATGGAAGGCCTACCGAGAGAAAGTCTTGAAAGGCTTGAAGAGTTCCAATGAGATCAAATGCCGACTGGGGGCCTTGTATGCTCAGCGCCTGCCCGATGAGGTCCAGCTTCCGCCGCGTTTTCAGACCTGGCGATTCAACATCGTCGTGCCTCGGCCTGCTCGGTTGCTGCAAAGCCTCTTCGGGGAGGGTCTCTTTGCCGGGCGGCACTTCGCTTCGCTGGGCGGAGTTTTCTGCGAAGATCGTTTCCCGCAAGCCGAGAGACTTCAGTCGGGAATCGTGAACCTTTTCAACGACAGGTACTACGACGACGAAAAAGCCGAGCGGACAGCCGACGCGGTCCTCAGACACTTGTCGGCGCTGTAGGCCGAACTTCGGCACCCAAACCAGAAAGGGCGAGCAGCTTTGCTCGCCCTTTCTAGTTGTCGAGTAGCGGTCGGACTACTACTGCTTTTTGGTGAGGAGCACTTCGAGGCGAGCCAAGCGGTCCTGCATCTTGGCGAACTCACTCTCCTTGGTGCTCAGCCGGTTGTGGAGCTGCTCGATATAGACGTGGGCCTTCTCGAGTTCCTCCAATATCCCGACCTGATCGTCGGCCAGTCTGAAGACGGCGCGGCCATCTTCGGCGTACTCACCGGGACCGACGGCGGGAAGATGCTTTTTGTCCCACATCGTTTTGGCATGACTTTCGATCGACTCGAGGTTGTAGTCCTCGTCGAAGACGAAGTCGGGGTGAACCGTGCCGGCCGAGAAATGAACGACGTTCCCGGTACCATCGATCTCCAGTCTATTTGCACCGTTGGTGCCCAAGATCAGGGAGGTATTGTTGAGCGTACCTATGACTAGCCCATTCCCACCGTTATGGTGAATCTCACTCCAACTTCCAAGAGTCTCGCCGAACCGTACAAGCGTCCTCTGGGAGGCATGGGAAATGACATTCGTCGTGATGCCGCCGTTCGCCAGGGTCCGCACTACGCTTGCCGCACTTGTGCCGGCGGCGTTAGTGTTTTCGACCTCTAAAATGGTGTTCGAGTCATCCGTTCTTTGGAGCTCCATATCTGTGCTCGGCGACGTCGTCCCCATACCGATATCCCCAGTGCTTCCCTCGATGGTGAGAGCGTTGCTGGGTGCAGCAGGAAAAATCCGGAACGGCAGCGTGCTGCCGTTGGTGGCGTCGCGGATGAAGAAGTTGGCCTCGTTTCCGGCTAGGTCCCAGGTCTGGGGAGTGAATCCGCTGGAGCCGTCCTGCTCCAGGCGGAGCGTGGGCGTGTTGCCGCTCTTGATGTGGATGTCGGTAACTGGCGTTGAAGTTCCCAGGCCGAGGCGGCCGCCGTCGTCGACATACAGCGAGTGGCTGGGGGCGCCGGCTTCGATGGTGAAGGGCGTCCGTCCGCCGTCGATGTCGTCGATCGAAAACTTGTTTTGCCCCCCGTTGGAGGAGTCGTTGAAGGTGATCTGCCAGTCTCTGCTGGGAAAGCTGGCCGAGGAACTGGTGTCCTGAGCTTTGATGCGCAGGCAGTAGTGTCCCAGCGTTAGTCGAATAATATCAACTGTTTATGAATGTCACTATTCTGAGTAATGTAGTCCATGTCCTGAAAGGCCTGTAAAATGGGGGTTTTCTCGAAGAGCGAGACGCTCAGGACCTGGAGAATTGTGTAGAGCGGCAACTCGAGATAGAGACGCTTGCGAATGATGGCGATGAGCAGGTAGGTGCTGAGGGCGATCCAGATTTGTGTTTTCACGGCATTGGGACTGGTGCCGTAAAAGGCCTTGATGCGGAGATGCTGTTTGATCCATTTGAAGAACAGTTCGATCTGCCAGCGGAGCTTGTAGAGCTGGGCAATGGTCAGAGCGGGAGAAGCAAAGTCGTTGGTGAGGAATACGAGCCGCAGGTCGGTGGTGACGTCGAAGAACTTGATACGACGCAAAGGTTCGGGGTAGGCCTTGGCCGGATAGAAGGTGCTCAGCAGGACAGTTTGGTCGCAGACTAGTCCGGTCGTTCTGTCCACCGCATGGGAGTAGCGGCGGCGGAACTTGAAGTTGGCCTTGGCGCGGGTCACGAACAACGACCGAGCGGTATGGAGTCGGTACAGGCGCCCGAAATCCAGGTATCCGCGATCCATGATGTAGTAGGCACCGGGACAAGGCATCAGGTGGTCCAAGGCGTTGACATCGTGCAGTTTCCCGTCCGAGATCAGAACAAATTCGGGAATGGCGCCGTGCAGGTTGAGTAAGGTATGCAGTTTGATCGCCCCCTTGGTGCGGCGGAAGCGCGCCCAGGGGAAGACCGAGAGGCACAGGTCGATGGTCGTGGAATCCAAGGCATAGACGGTCGCGTCCAGGTCGACTCCCAGGTCCTCGTCGGTGTAAAGGCTGCGCGCTTCGGCGATGAGCACTTCGGCAAACTCGGCATAGATGCGCCAGTCTCGCCTCTCGTTGGCATTGGACAGATTGTTGCGGGAGACCGTGGAGCGAATGCCCATGTGGAAGAGCTTGGATCTCATGGCCCGTAGGCAGGCTTCGATATCGCGCAAGCTCTCGCGATAGGTCAACTGCGCAAATGCCATGACCCGGTAATGGTCGGCACAACGGAATGACTTGACCTTGTAGTCGCCTCGGTAGTGCTGAACAATGCGATGAAAACGATGCCAGGGAAGATGCCGCATCACCTGAGAAAAGATCGTCGTGCCCGTGTACATGCCCGCCCTCCTTATGAACTGAAGGGCGTGAGCATACACTCACTTTCAAGTCGGAAACACCTATTATCTTCTCTAACATATTGCTCATTAATACTTTACAGAGATTAGAGTCCCAAACGTTGGGACACTACTGATGCGCAGGTTGTTCTCTTTGAGGCGGAGCGTGTCGAACCCGAAGGATTCTCCGTTGACGCAGTCAAGTCCGATACAGACGCTGCCGTCCACGATGAGATCATCGAGAATGACCTGGTCGTAGCTGACGTCAGGACCCTTGGGCCCGCGAGAGGCCTTCAACCCCGCGCCGCCTTCTTCGTCGGAGTCAACTATCGCTAGGCCACCGCTTATGGTGAAGTGTCCGGACTGAGGCTCAGTCCCGACTTCCTGCTGCTGCGATGGAGTAGCCACCAGCTCATAGTTGTAGCTTCCATCGGGAAGCGGGTTCCCACCTCCGTCCTCCAGCTCGAAGCTCAACGCAGCGCCATCGGATTCCACTTCGTACATGGCACCATCAGGGCCGGAGACCCTCAAGGTCAACGCCTCGTACTCGGCCAGAGGCTCGAAGGAAATGGCTCCACTCGAGACCTGCTCCTCAGCCAACGACCCGCCAGCTACAAGTGGTTGGAAAGACACGACCGAAAGCAACAAACCAACGATAACAGTGAAAATCTTCCTCATGGACTTAGACTCCCTTCCTTACCCTTAGAGTTATGATAGGCAGGTAATTTAACCCATCATCCAGAGAATGTCAACATCCAAACAGCCGAAAAACTGCAAAAAAAAATCGAGCCCTGGCTGCTCTAAATAAGGTAGATACCTAGCAGAGTCGGTGAGTGTCCGGGTTGACCAAATCCAGTCGTCACTTTTTCGTCGTGCACCCAGGGCGAGCCCAAAGGCCAATCATTTCACTTGGTTTTCGGCGGCGCAATGGGCTGCACTTCGCAGAGTAGAAGCAGGTGGCTTTCGAGCGCCCGATAGCCCATCAGAATCCCACCAACGATCGCAATTCCTAGACCGACAAAGGGGTACTCTTCGACCAGAGAAATCGCCAAAAGCGAAACCAACAACCACAGCAGCGCAGGGGTTCCGGCAGAGGGGTGAAACCATCCCCGGAACTGTCCTGCTTCAATAACGCCAGATCTCCTCAAAACGGCCGCAGACAAAGCCGTGGCAACCCAGAAGAAGATGCCGAGTTTAGCCCCCAGGGAAATGGCATCGGTCATCTGATACGGGAACTGGGCGAATAGCCCCCAAGCCAATCCGGCGGCAATCAAGCGGCAATCGGGATCGGGAGAACGCCTCCAAACCAACAGTAGGAGCCGAAGCAGGCTGGTCCACAGCGCCACATAGGCCACCATCCCTGGAATCCCCAGGTCGACGCCAACCTGCAACAAATGGTTGTGGGCGCTGGCGACGTCTTCGCTATGCGTGAACACTACTGTCCGGTTAAAAGTCAAATGATATCAAGTGGTTAGCGATGTGACCTACTTGGCCTTGCAAGTCCCAATGCCTAAGTGGTTGAAGAATCGGGATTTGCTCGAATGGGGTGATTTTGAAAATTGGCGTCAACTTCTGGAGTGATGGCGCCCTGAAGGCAGACGAAGGAGGTGAATCCTGAAGGGATTCCGTATTTCAGCCCAGGGTTTCCGAACCCTGGGTCAACGGCGTCGCCCCTGGATTCCAACCCTGAATGGGTTGCGTACAGAAGGGCAACAAGCGGGTCAGGACGCAACCCTTACAGATACTATGTAGGAGGCGGTCGAGGCCGGGCTTGGTCTTGAGCGAGGCAGATAGAGGAGACGAAGGACGGCAGTCAAGTCCTGCGGACTGCTCCACTGCGTTACGCCCCTGCGGGTGACAGCCATCCTCCGTCTCCTCTTGAAAGCAGCGGTTCATGAAGACCAAGCCCTAGTCTGGATCTAGCGATCCGGACTGCAACCCATGGGGGAAACGATTGGCCATGACGACAGAAAGGGTCCGCTTTGGTTAAGCTTTGTCAGGTTGACCAAACCTTCACTACTTTCAAAGGAGACGCAGACATGACCAAAGCAAACCCTGTGCCCGAGTATAACCCCGAGGCGGTGCACTTGCACCTGGCCCTGGAGCTGTCGGCTGAGAAATGGCTGTTGGCCTTCGCCCCCAGCCTCCGAGAAAAGCCCTATCGGCGAAGTATCAACGCGGGCGACGAGCAGGCCTTGAAAGCCGCCTTGGAGGCGGCCAAAGGCCGATTCGGTCTGGCCGCCGAGACGGCGGTCCGCAGCTGTTACGAAGCGGGCCGGGACGGTTTCTGGGTGCACCGGTGGCTGCAGTGCCAGGGGGTGGAGAATCAAATCATCGACTCGTCCTCGATCGAAGTTCCGCGCCGGGCCCGGCGGGCCAAGAGCGACGGCATCGACGTGGGCCAACTCTTGCGTCTGCTGGTGCGTTACCACCTGGGGGAGGAGAAGGTCTTCTCGAGTTTGCGGGTTCCCACCCCCGAACAGGAAGATGACCGCCATCTGCATCGCAGCCTCAAAGGGCTCAAGAACGCTCGGACTCGGGTCGTCAACCGAATCCGAGGGCTGCTCGCCACCCAGGGGATCCGTCTGCCCCAGATCAGTCGGGGCTTGCGGGAGCAGCTGCAGGAGCTGCGCGATTGGCAGCAGCAACCGCTGCGCGAGGGCCTACGCAAACGACTCGCAGAATCGTCTCGACAGTTGGACTACGTCGAGGGGGAAATCGATCAGATCGAGATTCAGCGGCGGCAGTGGCTTCGCCACAGCGAGCGGGAGAGCATCCGCGGGGTTCGCCATCTGATGCGGCTCAAGGCGGTGGGCTTACAGAGCTCCTGGATTCTCGAACATGAGCTCTTCGCTTGGCGGCAGATCCAAACCCCCAAATCGCTGGGAGCCCTGGTGGGATTGGTGCCCTCTCCCTACCAAAGCGGGGACGTCAGTCGCGAACAGGGTATCAGTAAGTCCGGGATCTGCTGGGTGCGTTCGGTCGCCGTGGAACTGGGTTGGATGTGGGTTCGCTACCAGCCCCAGAGTGAGCTCACTCAGTGGTTTGTCCGACGCTTCGCCGCGGGCGGCGTCCGCGCTCGAAAGGTGGGCATCGTGGCGCTGACCAGACGGCTGCTGATTCAGCTCTGGCGCTACCGCCAATATGGAGTGATTCCGCCGGGAGCGGTTTTGAAGACGGACCTGCGGTTCTAGGTCGATCACATCCTGGACCGTCCAGCAAAAGGAAGGAGGCAAACCGAACCGATTCACCGCTACGATCGTTCGCCGGTTTTCGGCGGCCCGTTGAACAACCCGGGTGGCACCGACCACCGTCTTACAGAGGGGGTCGCTGAAAGGCAACCGTTGGCAACAGTCGTCCTACTGGACGTAAACAGTATCGCGTGTCGCTCCGAGAGACCGACACGAATAGGAGGTGGTCTTCTCCCCAGCGGGGAGGACGGAAGAATCACCCAACGGCCGACGCGATGATAGCTCTGAGCCGATTCCGACAACCGCGCTTATGGACTCCCTCGGGAGGAAAGGAGAAGTGTGCCCGGATCGAGCCTGAAAAATTTAGTGCTTGACAAAAGCGGTCTCATAGGAGGAGGAGGAGGGTTGATTTCAGAAAGAGGGAACCGACGACCCAGGGTTGGGAAACCCTGGGCTGGAAGACGCAATCCCGTTGGGATTGACCTCGCTTGGTTTCGATAAAACCCATTTCCGAGCCCTCGATCCCAATAGGGGCAAAGGCAAGGGCACGGGCGAAGGCGGTGCGGGCTAGGACAGGGGTTGGATGAAGTGGATCTGCCGAGCCACCTCCGTGAAGCCCATCCTGGGGTAGAGCTCCGCACCGACTTGATTCTGCTCCAAGGTGGCGATTCTGGCGTGGAGCATGCCTGACTGCTTCAGGTAGGCGAGCGCGGTTTCCAGGAGCTGTCTTCCAATCCCTCGTCGCTGGAACCGTGGATCGACGGCCATATTGGGGATGTCGCCGATTTTCGTCTTCGAGTTGATGTCAGTCGTTACATACCCGGCGATCTCCCCGTCTACTTCGGCGACGAAAATCCCTTCAGCGTTTCGATTCACATCATGATTGATGTGTACCTTCTTCCGCTCCTTCCAATCGACACCTGCAATGACGCCAAACCTGTCTTCGATGTTCTTATCGATCGAGACATGCTCGAAACAGACGGCTGTGATCTCGCGGAGTGTCTCCAGATCTGAGTCGCGATACTTCCGAATCACGAATTTATCCTGAGGGGCTTCAAGGCCCTTTCTCCAGCTCTCGGAGCTTCGTCAGGTCCGCCTCCAGCCCTACTTTGCCGTAACCTGCCAGATTCCCAATGGCGATGAAGCGATAGCCTTGATTGTAGGCTCGATAACAATCGTCGAAGCCAAAAAAGGTGATGCCACTGGCCTTTCCGGCCTTCTCGACACGACCTGGAAACTCTTCCAGGAATTTCTGGACCTCCGGATGACCGATATTCCCCATCTGGCCCAAGGCCGCGGAGCTGTCTAGCGGACCTGCGAAGACGACATCGACCCCCTCTACCTCGGCAATTGCCTCGACATTGTCGATGCCCTCCGGGGTCTCAACTTGCACGATCACGCAGGTTTCATCATTGGCTACCGGTAGATACTCGTCATAGGAAACGTCCAGATAGAAATTCCATAGGGGGGAAATCCCTCGTGTGCCCTGGGGAGGGTATTTGGCATATTCAACCGCCAGGCGGGCTTCTTCGGCTGTATTCACTTGCGGCACCATGATGGTGTTGGCCCCAACGTCGAGCGCCTTCTTGATTAGCTGGGGATCAAGACCGGCAACCCGAACCACCGTGCTGCGCCCCTGCAATCGGCACAGGATCGGGATCCACTTGATCTTGTCGGCCCCGTAAGGCCGATGCTCGGTGTCCACCCAGAGAAAGTCGGCACCAGCATCGAGAGTCAACTTGGCCAACAATTCTGAAGCGTCGACAAGGGAGGCCCCCCATGCGGTCCCACCCTCCGAAAGAATCTTCTTTACATTGTTCTCGAGTCTGTTCGTCTTTTCCGGCTGCAGCACGGGAGGCCTCCATTTCACAAATTGTCGATTGCTCTCGAAGTAGGCGGCAGCCACTATAAAGAATCCACTCAGGGCCTGCAAGGCGACTTTGCGAACGTAGCTTTGGCCTCCAGGCCGAAGTCTTGTTCTTCCGAGCCGTTGGCTCGGACGGCGGCCTGGAGGCCACCGCTACACAGCCACGGATTGAAATGACCCTGGAATGTACTAGAATCCGGGTAATGTGCTGGCGATTGAAGATAGGGTTCGTGTGGAGTCTGCTCACTGCCCTGATAACGCTACCTCTCATCTCCGGAGGCAGCGAGGATCTGCTGAGGCTGCCTGCCGTCCAGGTTCTGAACAAGCAGCTCAAGCGTCCCTACCCAGCGGCGAAGACCGGCGGCAACTACATGCACAACTACTACCTTCCTCCGCCGGGTACGAGCAGCCCCTGGTGGCCCTCCTGGTCTCCAGATGGCCGCTGGCTTACCTACTCCATGCAGGGATCCCTTTGGAAATCTCGCATTGGAGAATCAACGGCTCACGAGATCGCGTATTCTCAGGAATATCTATCCTCTCCCGAATGGTCTCCCCAGGGTCGTTGGATCGCTTTCACCGCCGACGACGGGAGCGCCATCAACCTCAAACTGCTCGATCTCGAAACCGGGCGACAGATCGAGCTGACATCTGGACCGCATCTGAATCTCGATCCAGCGTGGTCGCCGGACGGTTCGCGGCTGGCGTTCGTCTCCACCCGTCCTAATGGTTACTTCAATATCTACATTATCGAGATCCACCGGGGAAAGCCGGGAAAAGTGTCCCAGCTGACTCGGGACCATCCCTATGGCAAGGACCGCCTCTACTTTGGAGAGTACGATCTTCACATACAGCCCACCTGGTCTCCCGACGGGAGGGAGCTCATCTTCGTCTGTAATCGGGGTATCCCACTGGGTTCCGGTGCCATCTGGCGCATGCCCGCGGTGGCCAACGGAATTGAGCACGCGCGCCTTATCCGGCGGGAGGAGACCCTGTACCGCACCCGGCCCGACTGGTCTTCAGATGGCAAACGGATCCTCTACAGTTCCCATCTGGGGGGCCAGTTCAATCAACTGTTCGTGCTTCCTGCTCACGGAGGAGAACCCTACAAGTTGACCTTCGGCGAGTGGGATTCCTTCCACCCTCGATGGTCTCCCGACGGAGAGTGGATTGTCTACCTCTCCAATCAGGATGGCTTGCCCCAGCTTCGTCTTCTGAAGACCTTCGGGGGCACTGAGAAACGGATCGAAATCAGCTCTCGAACCTGGGCTCGTCCGATGGGCCGAGTGCGTATCCGGGTAGAAGATGCCGCCACCAAAGAAACACTGGCGGCACGAATCTACACCCGGGCCTCGGACGGCAAGAGCTATGCCCCCAACGATGCCTACCAGCGGGTCGGTCGAACCCTGCCCGATCACTATTTTCACACCCCCGGAGTCTGTGAGCTGGAAGTCCCGGAAGGGGAACTGACGCTATCTGCCGCCAAAGGCCTCGAGTACCATCCCCAAGCTGTCCGTCTTCAGGTACAGGCGGGGAGGCTGACGCCCGTTACGATCCCGATCAAGCGACTCTCCCGGCTGAAGGATCAAGGTTGGTATAGCGGCAGCAACCACGTCCACATGAACTATGGAGGCAATCTACACAATACCCCCGAAAACCTCATGTTCATGGCCGAAGCCGAGGATCTCGACGTGGTAGCCAACCTCATTGCCAACAAGGACAATCGCATCTTCGACCATCAGTTCTTCACCGGCCGTCCCCACCCTCTGTCAAACCAAAGAAGGATCCTCTACTTCAACGAGGAATATCGTCCCCCCTTCTACGGACACATTTCTCTCATCAACTTGACCCGCCACTTGATCTCGCCCTTCACCACTGGCTACGAAGGAACCGCCATCGACAGCCTCTATCCCAGCAATACAGACATGATTCGGGTGGCACGTGCTCAGGGGGCACTCGCCGCCTATGTCCATCCCTTTGGCGGCAGTTCAGACCCTCTCGAAAGGAATCTGGGCGGTGCCAAGGCGCTCCCTGTGGATCTCGCGCTGGGGACGATCGATTACCACGAGCTGATGAGTACAAGCAGCAGCTGGGCGTCCATGCAGGTCTGGCACCATGCACTGAACAACGGGTTCCGGTTAGCGGCGGTAGGCGGGGAAGACTCCATCAACAACCTCCACAAGACCGGAATCCTGGGCCAGAGTCGATCCTATACCTATCTGGGTCCCGCCCTGGACTGGGACGCCTGGGTCAAGGCAATTCGCAAGGGCCATTCTTTCGTTACCAACGCCCCCCTGCTGCAACTCCAGGTTGAGGACAAGATCCCGGGGGAGGAGATCCAACTATCGGCAAGGGGCGGAACCGTGCTCATCAAGGGAAAGGTGGAATCGATAGTCCCCTTGGACAGGGTGGAGCTGGTCATCCATGGCAAGAGGCTGCTAGTAGCCGAATCTTCGGCCTTCGATCCTGCGGGAGCGGGAATCCGATATGAGTTCGAGAAGTCGCTGAAAATCGACGACAGCGCCTGGATCACACTGCAGGCCTACGGGAGGCGCCCGGTTCATCCAATCAACGATCGCTTCCCCCTCGCGACTACCAATCCTGTCTGGGTTTTCGTGGGAGGACGAGCCATCCGATCCCAGGAGTCGGCGCGATACTTCATACGCTGGATCGACAAGCTCACAACCATGGCAGACTCGCATCCCGGCTGGCGTTCCGACAAAGAAAAGGCCCACGTCTTGGGTCAGTTTCGGCAGGCGAGAGAGGTCTACGTGAAACTGGAGAACGAGGCGGTTGAGTGAGGGTAGAGGTCGCAGGTGTGGCAATCCCCGTCCCTGCCTGCTATCCTGGGTTCACCCGAACTTTCCCGACTGAATGAGGTCTTGACCATGACAGAAAATACGTCCATTCACAGTGTTCCCGAGTACTCCTATCAGTATCCTCGGCGCCAGATGCTAAAGCTGATGGCTGGCGCTGGGACTGCCGCCTTCGGCTCTTCTGCCTGGAGACTCCCCGCCATCGACCAGGAGAGCGAGTCCTTCTGGCAGATGACCAAGGCCCAGTTCTCGCTCCGGCCCGGGCTGATGCTGATGAACGCCGCCAATCTGTGCCCTGCGCCCTATCCCGTGTCCGAGATGGTCTACAAGTTGACTCGAGACATAGACGCCGACGCCTCCTTTCAGAATCGCCAGAAGTTTTCCGAGCTGACCGAGAAATCGCGACACGCCCTGGCTGGCTTTCTGGGGGCCGCCCCAGAGGAGATCGTCCTTACTCGAAATACCACCGAAGGAAACAACACGGTCCTCAGCGGTCTCGATCTGGGTCCCGGCGACGAGGTTGTGCTGTGGGATCAGAATCACCCCACCAACAACGTAGGCTGGGATGTCCGCGCCCAACGCTTTGGCTTCACGGTCAAGCGAGTGACCACGCCAGTCGCGTTCAGCAGCCCGCAAGAGCTGATTGCGCCTTTCAAAAAGGCACTGACTGGAAAGACCAGGGTGCTGGCCATGACCCATGCCTCAAATATCTCGGGGGTCGCGCTTCCGGTCAGGGACCTCTGTCATCTGGCAAGGGAAAGGGGCATCCTGACCCTCATCGACGGTGCCCAGAGTTTCGGCTCATTGCACGTCGACCTGCACCAGATCGGATGCGATTTCTATGCCGGGAGCGCCCACAAGTGGTTTATGGGTCCCAAGGAGTCGGGCGTGCTCTTCGTCCGCAAGGAGCGGATTGCACAGCTCTGGCCTGCTCTGGTCGGTTCTGGCTGGGATGGGAGCGTGGACGACCATGCCCACAAGTTCGAGAGCATGGGACAGCGAGACGACGCCACCCTGGCCGCGGTAGGAAGGGCTGTGTCCTTCCACCAGGAAATCGGCAGGGAGCGAGTGGAGAGAAGGGTCCGGGCTTTGGCAGGCACCCTGAAGCGTGGTCTCCAGAAGATTCCGGGTGTCGTCCTTCACACACCGATGGAAGACGATTTCAGCGCTGGCGTGGTCGTTTTTTCGATCGGCGACGTCGACCCGCGATTGGCCTTTGAGCATCTGCACCGCAAGTATCAGATCGGCGGTGCCGGGCTGACGGGAATGTTCTCCGGGGTGCGTCTGTGCCCTCACATCTACAACCCCATGAACGAGATCCAGAAGGCGATCTCGGCGGTAGGAGATCTCGCCAAGAACGGTATCGCGTGATCTAGATCCAAGAGGAGAAAACAGATGCCAAGCTTTCTACAGAATCACGCGAGCCGGATATACGCAGTCCTGAGAATCGTTTCCGGCCTGCTCTTTGCCTGCCACGGGGCTCAAAAAGTGTTTGGTGTCCTGGGAGGGGCCGGCGGCTCGGGGAATGCGGCATCACTGTTTTCGTTATTCTGGGTGGCTGGAGTCATCGAACTAGTCGGTGGAATCCTGATCGCCATCGGACTCCTGACCAGGTACGCCGCCTTCATCTCGAGCGGCCAGATGGCAGTCGCCTATTTCACGGCGCATGCCTCCAAAGCTTTCTGGCCGATTCAGAATGGCGGTGAGCTGGCGGTCCTGTATTGCTTTCTGTTCCTCTACATCGCGGCGAGCGGCACCGGAATCTGGGGGGTGCAAAGCGAGTCGTAGTGGTGGGCTCCAGGCCGCCATCCCTTCGAGCCTAAGGCTCGAAAGAAGAACTTCGGCCTGGAGGCCAAAGCTACCACCCATCCATCCAGGCGGCACGACGATAGGTGAATTCTCCTTCTCGGAGATTCGCCTTTACTGGATTCTCTGCGATATACCGACGAAAGGCTCTGAGCTGATCTAGCCCGGATTTCTCAAGGAGAAAGCCGAAAGGGCGATTTTAGTCGATTTCTCGACGCCGGTCTGGGTCAAAGGCGCCGCTGAGGGCGGTGCAGAGTACGACAGGCGTCGTGAGGCCTGTGTCGAGCGCGGAAAACCGGTTTTTCAGACACACCTCAGGCGCCTCAGTTGCAGACGGCTGGGATTTCCGACTTTCCTTGGCTCAACCGAGCTGTTGAAGCTGGGCCAAGGCTTGGGCATAGAGTGCTTGGTAAGGATAACCCTCGCTCAAGGACAGACTCACCCGCCGGACACTGACCCGAATCTGGCCTCCTATCTTCAACAGTTTGAGGCGAATTGTCTGGCATTGCGCCTTCGCCCACTGGGTCCCCTTCAAAGCGACACGCCTCAACGTGTGCAGCAGATTATAGGCCACCGAGGAGAACCACAACCGCAGCTGATTGCTCTTGATGAGGTGCGTCGAGGTCCGATCGGCAAACAGCTCCAGCTGCTGTTCCTTGATCCGATTCTCCGCCTCCCCTCGCGCGCAGTACAGCTGCTCGTACAGCTTTTGGGCGGGCCACCGCTTCGCTCCCAGCGAGGTGACGACAAAGCGGGGATTGGATCCCTTACCCGTGTACTCGGCCTTGCCCACCACTCGCCGCTCTTGACTCCAGCTCTTGTGCGTCTGGTAACGAAAGTCCTTATAGACTCGGGCGCTGCTGCCGCTCGCTTGTTGAAGCGCCTGGGCCTGTTCCAGCTCCGACTCCAGGGTCCCCTCTAAGCGCTGATTGCGGGCCAGACCGAAGACGTAATCCACTCGATGCTCCTCACACCATTTCATCAACGCCTCGCGCGCAAAGCTGCTGTCCGCCCGCAGCGTAATGCGGACCTTCGGCCACTTCGCCCGCAGTTGTCCCACGATCCGCTCCATCTCCTGGACCGCTCCTTCGGAGCCATCCAGATTCGACACCCGTAGCTTGGACCCCAGCACATACCCCTCGCAAAACACATACAGCGGCAGGTAGCAGTAACACCGGTAGTAGCCATGGTAGAAACGACCCTCCTGCTCTCCGTGCAGCGGATCATCCGTCGCATCCAGATCCAACACCAGCTCCTTCGGTTTACCGCCTCGCACCCGAATGAACTGCTCCACCAGAAACGCTTCCACCGCCGCTTCATCCACCGGCGTCTTGCGATATTTATCCTGCGTCACCGAGGACAACTCCAAACGATTGAGTGTGCTCTTGCCGGCACACGCCTTGCCCCGATCCGCTTCCGCTCGCCGATCCCTCCCCAAGGGATCTTCCTTGCCCACCAACACCGCCATCAGCGGATCCGTCCGTAGCTCCTCATGATCGTTGAGATCCTCATAGCCCAAGGCCAGTCCATAAATCCGCTGCCCCACCAGATCCTCCACACTGAACTCGGTGAAGCGAGGATCGCGCCGGTCCCCAAAGCAGGCGGCCAAGCCGCGAATGAACCCATAGCGGTTCTCCACCTCCCGTAACAGCAACCCTCCGGCGTCTGAGGTGATCTGTCCCCCGTTGAATTCTGCCTCGACTCGGCGACCCTCCAGCCCTTGAAACTCCAGCTTAGAAGCGATACACTCTGTCGTCATAGTAGTCAGCTCCTTGTGTTTGTTAAGTCTTTGTTAACACAGACTTTATACCACATTGAGCTGACTGCTTTTTCTTATCCTTGAGAAATCCGGGCTAGCCCGGATTTCTCATAGTGAAAGCAGAAAGGCTGATTTTAGTCGATTTTTCGACTCTGGTTTGAGCCGAAGTCTCAGTTGAGGGCACTGTAGAGTGCGAGAGCTTGGTGACACCTATGTTGAAGGCGGAAAACCGGTTTTTCAGACACACCTCAGCCGCCTCAGTTGCAGATGGTTGGGATTTCCGGTTTGCCTCCGCTCAGCCGAGCTGTTGAAGCTGGGCCAAGGTTTGGGCGTAGAGTGTTTGGTAAGGATAACCCTCGCTCAGCGACAAGCTCACCCGTCGGACACTGACCCGAATCTGGCCTCCTATCTTCAACAGTTTGAGGCGAATCGTCTGGCATTGCGCCTTCGCCCACTGGGTCCCCTTCAAAGCGACACACCTGAGCGTGTGCAGCAGATTGTAAGCCACCGAGGAAAACCACAGGCGCAGCTGATTGCTCTTCATGCGGTGCGTCGAGGTCCGATCGGCAAACAGCTCTAGCTGCTGCTCCTTAATCCGATTCTCCGCTTCCCCTCGCGCGCAGTACAGCTCCTCGTACAGCTTTTGGGCGGGCCACCGCTTCGCTCCCAGCGAGGTGACGACAAAGCGGGGATTGGATCCCTTACCCGTGTACTCGGCCTTGCCCACCACTCGCCGCTCTTGACTCCAGCTTTTGCGCGTCTGGTAACGAAAGTCCTTGTAGACTCGGGCGCTGCTGCCGTTGGCTTGTTGCAGTGCCTGGGCCTGTTCCAACTCGGACTCCAGGGCCCCCTCTAAGCGCTGATTGCGGGCCAGACCGAAGACGTAATCCACTCGATGCTCCTCACACCATTTCATCAACGCCTCGCGGGCAAAGCTGCTGTCCGCCCGCAGAGTAATGCGGACCTTCGGCCACTTCGCCCGCAGTTGTCCCACCATCCGCTCCATCTCCTGGACCGCTCCTTCGGAGCCATCCAGGTTCGACACCCGCAGCTTGGCCCCCAGCACATACCCCTCGCAAAACACATACAGCGGCAGGTAGCAGTAACACCGGTAGTAGCCATGGTAGAAACGACCCTCCTGTTCTCCGTGCAGCGGATCATCCGTCGCATCCAGGTCCAAGACCAACTCCTTCGGTTTCCCGCCTCGCACCCGAATGAACTGCTCCACCAAAAACGCTTCGACCGCGGCTTCATCCACCGGCGTCTTGCGATATTTATCCTGCGTCACCGAGGACAACTCCAAACGATTGAGGGTGCTCTTGCCCGCACACGCCTTGCCTCGATCCGCTTCCGCTCGCCGATCCCTCCCCAAGGGATCTTCCTTGCCGACCAACACCGCCATCAGCGGATCTGCCCGGAGCTCCTCATGATCGTTGACATCCTCATAGCCTAGGGCCAGTCCGTAAATCCGCTGCCCCACCAGTTCCTCCACACTGAACTCGGTGAAGCGAGGATCGCGCCGGTCCCCAAAGCAGGCGGCCAAGCCGCTAATGAACCCATAGCGGCTCTCCACCTCCCGTAACAGCAACCCCCCGGAGTCTGAGGTGATCTGCCCCCCATTGAATTCTGCCTCGACTCGGCGCCCTTCTAGCTCTTGAAACTCCAGCTTGGAAGCGATACACTCTGTGGTCATAGTAGTCAGCTCCTTGTGATTATTAAGTATCTGATAACAAAGACTTTATATCACATAGAGCTGACTGCTTTTTCTTGTCTTTGAGAAATCCGGGCTAGATCCCGCACGATGTGGTCGTAGGTTTCTCTCTGCCAGAGCTTTTCCCCGGTTCGACCCACCTTCCGGTTGATCCTGCGTGCGGTGTAGCCCTTGATGGACCCGAGAATGCTTTCCAGATCTTCGCCCGCGGTCAAGGTCAACAAGGCATGGCAGTGGTTCGGCATGCAGACGTAATCACCCAGCCAGAATCGCGAGGGGTGGTAGTAGGCAAAGGCATCGTCGACGAACACCCGCAGTGCCGTCTGCCGAAAAAGGCAGCTCCCATAACCACTATCCAGGTACTGCTGAATCACGTAGCTGAACCTCTTCTCAAACTCGCGCTGTTCTTTCCATTTGAGTTGCTGGAAGGAACGTTTCCAATCAGCATCGGGAGCCCACGAGATCCCGTGGGATTCGAGCCAGTGCCGTTGCTCCATCTTCCATTGCCCAAAAATCCTGGCCGGAAGGGAATCCCCCAGCCGGCAAGTCACGAAGTAGGTTACGCCCTTCTGCCGCCAGTGGGGAAGGCTGCAGCGATAAACACAAGTGGCTTTGTGGGGATCAAAGGCAACAAAGGGCGGCGGTTTCGGCATCGATCACAATAACGCCGCAACCAAAGAAAAGACGAGTCGTAGTGGTGGCCTCCAGGCCGCCATCCCTTCTACGTCAGCTGGCCGGAACAAACACCTTGGCGAGAGAGATCGCGGGAAACGTCGTCAGGACTCCGGGCGATTGGCGGATGACCGTCAGAGCCACCTCGCAGTCCGCTTCTTTGACCTCAACCCAGAGCGAACCGGTGAACTGGTTGGGTAGGTTGAGTGAAAGCGGAGCCTCGTTGGGAAAGCGGGCGAGCTGATTGCGCGCTCCCAGCGTGACCTCGGTAGGTCCGCGAAAAATCGCTCCGCTGGCATTGCGCACCGTTACCACCAGCGTGATGGGCTGCCCCTTGGTGTTGACCGCTGCGATTCCGGTCTGGATGCCCGCAGCCAGGTCCTGCGCCAGCGGGATCACAATCTTTCGCAGAGCAAAACTCTCACCCACACCCGCGGTCCCCAGGCTGGGCGAGCTGAAGAGCACAACGCCGCCAACCGGAATGCCATTGCCTCCATCATCCGGAAGGGCGCTCACTTCGACCGAGCCGACCAGATCTGTGTTTCCACCGGTTACGAGAACCAGGCATCCCAGAGGCGGAATCGTCAGCAGCCGCGTCCCCCCGGGAAGCCCCTGGCCGCCGAGTGTGACCCCCGATGGCGCGGTCCCATCTGAGCTGCGGACCCGGATTCGCACCGTGGCCGATTTGAGCGGCGACGGATTCACCAGAACCAACTGGGAGCCCAGGTCAACAGAAGGGATGTGGGCAAACTGAGCATAGAAGCTACGGGAGGCGATTCGGTTCTGAACCACGGGAAAGGTCGTGAAGACACCCGGTGCCACCAAAATGACCGTTGCTCCAATCTTCCGATTCGCAGTGACAACCACGGTTCCCTGAAAAACACTGGGCAAGCTGGTAATGATCTCGTCGATAAACTGGGCACGATGTCCGCTGCCAGCCAGCTCGACCACGGTGCTGGCTACAACGATTCCGTTCTTGTTCTGCACCTGAATGAAGTATTTAGCGGGCCGCTCCTCCAGGTTGGTGATCGCCAGACCGGTCCGCTCGCCAGTCGAGGTGTTTCGAATCACGGGAGCCACGAAGGTGTACAAGGCGTTGCTGGGTCCGACGCCGGTGGTGCCGGTGTCCCCCGTGAACAACACGGTTCCGCCGATACACTGGTCGGCCGACGCGCGCAGGGATCCGACGAAGGTGCTCGCGCCTCGCGTGGTAGCCGAGAGCGCCGCACCCGGACCCAGCACCAGGTTCAGGTCCTGGTTGGAATCCGAAGTCAGATTCCCCAGAGAAACCGGGGTACGGGCACCCTTTGAATCCCGCGCAGAGATCTTGCCCGTGGCTTGATCTTGAAGATCCGTGTTGATCAGGAAGGCGCCCGAGGTGAGCGCCCCCGCCACGTGGGCAAACTGGGCAAAAGCTTGAAGGAATCGGAAGGCCGGAGCGATGTTGAGAGCGCCTGTCATCACACCGGTCTCGGAATTACCCTCCACGATTACGTTGTAAGGCCCTTTAGGGGTATTCAGCGGAACGTTGAGAGGGAAGAATCTAAAGGTACCCAAATCCAGAACCTCCGATCCCGCACTGAGGTTGGGACCAAGAAAGTCGACCCCGTCGTCGTCCAGACTGGGAACGTCGTTGCCCGCGAGAATAAGGTTGGTGTTGACTCCCTGGAGGGCTGTCTCCGTACCAAACACCAAGAACTGTCCAGTCAATTGAGCGGTCTTTCCGATAAACCGCGGGTCAATGGCTGAGTTCCCGGCGGTGACCGCGATGTCTACCCCGGTGACGGCCGAGTTGACTGCGACTGAAGGATCCTGGCTGCCGTTGAGAAAAGTGGGCAGGAAATTGGTGTCCATCGCTGCCGAGCTGAAGATGCCTCCGGTGACGCTTCCCGGAGTCATGGGCCCGTCCAGAGGCTCCGCGTAATAGTGTAGGCATGCCCGGAGGGCAGTCCCCCCAAACTATAGGTGCCGTCAGGCAGCGTGATCGCACTGGAGGCCAGAACTCCGAACTCGTCGGAGGCCACCACGAAAGCGCCGAACACCGGGCTCCCGTCCTTGGTCACGGTTCCGGAAATGGTTCCCGTCAAATTGTCGAAGCCCACCATGGGATAGGAGACGTTGATACCCGCCAGGTCATCCCAGGACAGCGCATCAACCGAATGGGTGAACTGGGGACCGGCAAAGAACATGGTGGAGGAGCGCTGAATGGAATGAGCCAGATTCCAACTATGGCCAAACTCATGCTTGGCAACAGCCAGAAGATCAATCAGATCGGAATTACGATCCTCAGGTTCTGTCGTGGTGAAGATATTCCCCGGATTGAAGACGACATCGGTTTCCACGTCCCTCAGGTCCGGGAGCGTAAAGCGGGTACTGGATACACCGAGAGCGCTGCCGACGATATTCCGGTTGTTGGGGGTATCGGCAATCGTGACCACGTTCCTGCCATCCCCGACAGCCTCGAATATCGCAGTCTCGCCGGCACGAAGACTGAGGGAAGAGATCTTGACCCAACAGTCGAGCGCTTTCAGCAACGCCTGCTTCGGATCGCTGCCATTCTCAACCTGACCCAGATCGTCGGTGAAGCCATCCCAAATCTCCATGAAAATGGGAAAGTCCTGTGTGTTCCAGCTTTCGAGTTGGCCACTGACACCTGTCTTTACCACGTACGCGGTCAGCAGGACGAAGGCACCCAGGGCAACCATCAGGACCAATGAAGGCCTGCTTCTTTTATTCCTTCTCATCCCTTATCTCGTCCAATCTGTTCCGTACCCGATCGCAAATTCCGTCGAGCTCCATGAAAACGGGCGCCTTGCCCAACTTCAAAGCAGCCCGCAAAGGATGAGTCGGATAGAGGCGAATGGTCTTGCCTTCATCTCGGTCCGGAATGACCTGAAACTGACCCAGTGGCCCCGACAAAGTCCGATCATGGTCGAGGAGATCCAGATACGAGAAGACAAGGTACTCCTGGCCCAGAACGTAAGAAGGTCCGTGTGAGACCTCGAGTGTCTCTCCGTCGACCGTCCCCCCATACTCGATGACCTCTACCTGATCCCCGGGATCTCCTTTGACCGCCTCGCTCACCTTGAAAACATGTCTGGTGAAGATGTGGCCGGCTTCGGTGTCACGGTAACTGATCTTGTCAACCAGCTTGCCCACGAAGACGTACCGGGTCTGTTCCAGAAAATCCTCACCAGTCACCGAAAAGTAGCTGGTCTGGGCAGTCAGAATCGGCAAGGCGAGAAGGGAAACGACAGCGACCAGAGAGACGCGCTGACCTAGCAACATGGGCCGGTTATAGCAGACAAGACCATCACTCGCAAGTTTGGCAGCCGCGAGCAATGGTGAGTTCGTCTTACCCGAAGGTATTAGTGATCGAGCCTGCCGGGGAACGGTCGAAAGAGGATTGTGGGGTGGTTTTGCGGTCACGGTCTTGTTTGTCCCGGCGCTCAGATGTTCATTGACCAGGCAGCCAGAAAGTCGTCGATTTAAAGGGTCTATTGAGAACAACACAGAGATCATTTCGCGAGGCCCCACACCAAAGGGTTAGGCATCGGAATCCCAAGCACTTATTTTGGCACTTATTTGTCGAATAGCATTGACATTTGTCAGGCGGGCTGCTAGAGTTTTTCAATTCTGATCAGGCTCGAAGGGAGTTTGTCTGAAGTCCACAAATAGGTAAGGATTTGGATATCATGAAACAGTCACACTGGGTTGTCGTTTGCTTAGCCCGGATTTCTCAAGGAGAAAGCCGAAAGGGCGATTTTAGTCGATTTCTCGACGCCGGTCTGGGTCAAAGGCGCCGCTGAGGGCGGTGCAGAGTACGACAGGCGTCGTGAGGCCTGTGTCGAGCGCGGAAAACCGGTTTTTCAGACACACCTCAGGCGCCTCAGTTGCAGACGGCTGGGATTTCCGACTTTCCTTGGCTCAACCGAGCTGTTGAAGCTGGGCCAAGGCTTGGGCATAGAGTGCTTGGTAAGGATAACCCTCGCTCAAGGACAGACTCACCCGCCGGACACTGACCCGAATCTGGCCTCCTATCTTCAACAGTTTGAGGCGAATTGTCTGGCATTGCGCCTTCGCCCACTGGGTCCCCTTCAAAGCGACACGCCTCAACGTGTGCAGCAGATTATAGGCCACCGAGGAGAACCACAACCGCAGCTGATTGCTCTTGATGAGGTGCGTCGAGGTCCGATCGGCAAACAGCTCCAGCTGCTGTTCCTTGATCCGATTCTCCGCCTCCCCTCGCGCGCAGTACAGCTGCTCGTACAGCTTTTGGGCGGGCCACCGCTTCGCTCCCAGCGAGGTGACGACAAAGCGGGGATTGGATCCCTTACCCGTGGACTCGGCCTTGCCCACCACTCGCCGCTCTTGACTCCAGCTCTTGCGCGTCTGGTAACGAAAGTCCTTATAGACTCGGGCGCTGCTGCCGCTCGCTTGTTGAAGCGCCTGGGCCTGTTCCAGCTCCGACTCCAGGGTCCCCTCTAAGCGCTGATTGCGGGCCAGACCGAAGACGTAATCCACTCGATGCTCCTCACACCATTTCATCAACGCCTCGCGCGCAAAGCTGCTGTCCGCCCGCAGCGTAATGCGGACCTTCGGCCACTTCGCCCGCAGTTGTCCCACGATCCGCTCCATCTCCTGGACCGCTCCTTCGGAGCCATCCAGATTCGACACCCGTAGCTTGGCCCCCAGCACATACCCCTCGCAAAACACATACAGGGGCAGGTAGCAGTAACACCGGTAGTAGCCATGGTAGAAACGACCCTCCTGCTCTCCGTGCAGCGGATCATCCGTCGCATCCAGGTCCAACACCAGCTCCTTGGGTTTACCGCCTCGCACCCGAATGAACTGCTCCACCAAAAACGCTTCCACCGCCGCTTCATCCACCGGCGTCTTGCGATATTTATCCTGCGTCACCGAGGACAACTCCAAACGATTGAGTGTGCTCTTGCCGGCACACGCCTTGCCCCGATCCGCTTCCGCTCGCCGATCCCTCCCCAAGGGATCTTCCTTGCCCACCAACACCGCCATCAGCGGATCCGTCCGTAGCTCCTCATGATCGTTGAGATCCTCATAGCCCAAGGCCAGTCCATAAATCCGCTGCCCCACCAGCTCCTCCACACTGAACTCGGTGAAGCGAGGATCGCGCCGGTCCCCAAAGCAGGCGGCCAAGCCGCGAATGAACCCATAGCGGCTCTCCACCTCCCGTAACAGCAACCCTCCGGCGTCTGAAGTGATCTGTCCCCCGTTGAATTCTGCCTCCACTCGGCGACCCTCCAGCCCTTGAAACTCCAGCTTAGAAGCGATACACTCTGTCGTCATAGTAGTCAGCTCCTTGTGTTTGTTAAGTCTTTGTTAACACAGACTTTATACCACATTGAGCTGACTGCTTTTTCTTATCCTTGAGAAATCCGGGTTAATCATCTTCGCCGTCACACTCACCGGATGGGCCGGGACCGACACGGGCACTTTCCAGGATTCTAGTGGACTCGCCTGGGTCGCAGATCCATATGGCGCGACCAGCTTTGGGATCAGTGGCACCGCCATCATGAGCCGGGCTCGCGCCCAGGAGTTCATCCAGGCCATGAACGCCGGAGATGTCGAAAACTTCGGCCACACGGACTGGCGATTGGCGAGCCTGCCGGAGTTGCAGCGTCTGTCCAGGTCGGAAGACTTTACCGGTGATGTGGGCACCTTGAACGTCTACTTGCGCTATGCGAAAGCGGCCTTGCGGTCTGTGGGTTCCAGTCTTGACGACCCCAACAGGATCACACTTCGCTCTGGCAAGAACGCTGATCTGGTTTATGCCTGGCCGGTTCGGGCACAGGAGATCGGGTCGGGGCTTGTCATTTTGGCCACCAACAGCCTCTGGATCAAGAAGGATTCAGAGATCATGGGTGATGTAGCGGTCAACGAAGTCAACGATCCCGCTAACCCGACGCTTGTTCCCGGGGTTGAAGCCCAGATCGATCAGAATTCAGAAATTTCGGGCTCACTGAAAGCGGACAGCATCGGCAACGAGCCAGGCACGAGTACTGCAGAGACCCTATGCAACGACATTCAGGGCCAGGGCCCGCTCGCATGTGAAAACCCGGACCCGCTCCTATTTCCGATCGTCGGCTTACCGGCGTTCCAGCCAACCGAGACGGATACGAGTACGGCAGCAGATGTCTCGGTGGCACAGAACCAGAGTACCACTCTGACCAGCGGCACCTACCGCGACATCAGTCTGGCGAAAAACGCTAGCGTCTGTTTTGCCGGTGGCGTGTTCGACATTCGTTCGATAGATGGAGCTCTGAATGGTAACAACCTGGTCTTCCAGGCGGCGACCGAAGTACGAATCGACGACGATCTCATCCTCGGGTCCAGCCCATTTATCGGTGCCGACGACGGTAGTTTTGGTTGCGATGATCCACCATTAGGAGCAATCAGCCCAACAGCCGCGGAGATCGTCTTCTTCATCGCCGGAGACAATGTGGCGACGGGGGCTGGCAAAAAGAATGACCCGGGTAACCTGAACGCGAACTTCTATCTCGGCTCTGGTGACATGGTGACCGGCAAGGATACCGATATCAAAGGTGGTATCATCGCTCGTGATTTCACGTTGAACAGGAATTCGACCGTAGTCGCCGATGTAGCCTTCTCGTTTGCGGAGATCCCCACAGGACCGACAGCCGATCCCCAGGATGTGTTTACCGACGGAGACACAGACCTTGAAATCATCTTGACCGGCAGCGATCCGCAAAACGAAAACCTGAGTTTTACGATTTCGGTGCCCCCCGGCGCCGCTGGATCGATCACTAGTGGCCCCATGGCGATTCAGGATCCTGCGTTGAAATTCTGCTCGGTTACGAGCTCTCAGCTTTGTTCCGTCGACGCGGATTGCCCGGGCGAGTTCTGCGCAGACACTTTTTGCTCGAACATCTCTCCCCGCCAGGGCTGTATGAATGACGTCGAATGTGCAGGAGCGGAAACCTGTACTGAACAGGTGATCCCGCCCATCGCCAGCGCCAGCGTCACGTATGATCCCGTCGACGCCACGGACGCAGTCAACAGCTTCACTTTCAAAGTCACCAATGAAAGTACACAGGAGGCTGCCGCTGTCGTGGACATCAACCCAGTCGGAGATGTGCAGCCCGATCCTCCGGACATCGCCACCGTCGAGGCCTTCGACGGAGCCGCCCAAACGACTCCTGGTGTCCCGGTGACCATTCGGTTGCGAGGGGATGCCCCCTGCGACGAGTTCGATGAAACCACCGAAAGTCTTGGCGAATGTCTTGTGGGCGTCGACCTGACTTTCAACATCGGGACGGCCTGTGGCGACACAGATCCGGGTCAGACGAATGATTGTGCTAGCCCTTCACCCGGTGATCTTTCTGGCCTCACGCCCGAATCTGCCGACGTCGTCAGGACGGCAACCGTAGTGTATGACCCAGACACGGCCACCGCCGGTACCACGGATAGCTTCGAATTCGAGGTCTGTGGGGAGATTAATGGGGACGACGTCTGCGACGTAGCTACCGTTACCGTCAACACCGAGGCACCCACCGAACTGGCTGGAGATCTCTCCCTTTCCATCGCTCCCGATCAGGAGGTGGAGATTGCCCTGGTGGGCAACAGCGGTGGCGTGGATGGTTCAGCCATGATGCCTGCCGCCACAGTCTCGGTAAGTTTGGCAAGCATCGAACCGCCCGTCGACGAGTCTCTCTCGTTTCAAACCTCCGACACGGGGCGGTTGGTCTACATTGGTTCGGATCCCTCATCGGACGATCATGATATTGACCCCGAAGCATCTGTCTTGGCCGGAAATGCAATCACATGGGCCGGTCAGTCCACTGACCCTGCGGTGGCCTGGGTCGAAGGGACCCAGAGTGATTCGGACGTCCTGGAGACACTCACGGCAGTCTTGCCCGCATTAACCAACCTCACCGAAATCCTAATCGGTGATCTGGACACCGCGCCCTTGGATACGTCGGCATGCGGCGGATCTCCTTGCGATGTGCTCTATGTCGGACCGATGGTCAGCTCGGGTTTCACCGATTTGCTCGCTGCAGAGTCCAACGTTGAGAGCTTTGTCAATAGTGGTGGAGGGCTCGTGGCCGAACACAACCTCAGCAATGCCAACGCCTATAAATGGCTTCCTTTCGAGGACCAAATCGGCCATACCGGTAGCGTCAACCAGAGTGGTGAGGCGGTCACAATCCTCGAAACGGGTCATCCCGTCATGGCAGGTCTAACGAATGCCGGATTGAGCAACTGGGGTTTCAGCGTGCATTCGCAATTCAATACGGCCGTCGATGCCGGCTTCCTGAACCTTGCACAAGGGACCAATTCACTGGGATTGGGTAGTGTGACAGCTCCCTACATCATCGCTCGGGAGGAGGCGCCGGCGGAGGCAGTCTTCACCTTCACGATAACAATGCTTCCGACCGGCGGCGGCACCCTGTGCCTGGAACCAGACCCAGCAGGACCTGGCTGCTTGGACAATCCCGCGATTACGGTGGGGTCTGTGCTGCCGGACAACATGGTCACCTTTATCAGCGACGGAACCCCCGGAACGCACACCTTCGAATACTCGGCCACGGAAGGTCCCACTACCGATATAGCCGTTGTCACCGTAATCGTCGGCGGTACGGAAAATTGCCTAAACGATGTAACTACCTGCGAGTTCGGCAGGTGACCCTGGCTCTTTCAGGTAACCTCCCCTCGGTGCCGATCTGGTGCTGAGGGGATCTTGACCGGGTCGATCGGCCGCCTGGCTGCTCAACCCCGACTCGGGAGAGGAAACTGGGAATAGCTGAGGCTCAGCCCGCCAACATCAAAGCGTCCTGTGAAGCTTCCTTCGCAGGGCGCTTTTTTCTTTTCCGGCTTTCGCTTTCCTCGTGTTTTTCGGGTTAGTAGTTCCTACCAGTAAGGTCAAAATATTGGGTCGTGCCGTGGATCCGTTAGAAAGAAGGTCTTCAGGGTGTCGGAGGATCGGAATCTCGGACGGCTTCCATCGAGAATCGAACTCCAGGAAACGGCTTCCTGCTGCGTGAAGCCTTACCCAGGGTTCGGAAACCCTGGGCTGGAGGACGCAATCCCGTTGGGATTGACCTTTATTTAGAGTCGTTGTTTGAAAGACGCTGAAGAGGTACTGGAACCCTGGGTAACGAGCACCCTCCAAGGTCTCCACGCCATTGGGGTTACTTCCGAATCCCAAAGCGGTGCCTCAGTCCCAGACGAATCGTTCGTCGAATTCAACACCGTGACGACGCAGAAGCTCCCGGGATTCCTCTTCGAACGTCACGCTTTTCTGGTGCTCTTGCCGGCTGTCAATGGTTACGACGTTCCAAAAGTTCGGAAACCCGTATGCGTTTAGCCCGCATTTCTCACACCCGGTCGTCGCGAGAGGCCGAAAGCGCCGTCCTGGCAAGGCTTGCGACCGAGGCCCCCGCAGTCGTACTCGTGCAGTACGTCGAGGAGGCCGAAGGAGCGTAACGCAGTCAGGGCGGATGATTGCGGCCTCGTAGCAGACTGGGTGTGAGAAATGCGGGTTAGCCTCACTTTGGATCTGACTCAAACACTCAGGAGGTCTGCGAATCCTGAAAGGATTCCGTCTTTCAGCCCAGGGTTTCCCAACCCTGGGTAACAGATTTCTCCCTGTATAGGTCAACCCCATCGGGGTTGCGTCGCGATCTTTCGGGAAGCGTTATTCCTCGATGAATGACGCAACCCTTGCAGGGTTGACCTGATGGGGTTTGTCCCGTCTTACCCAGGGTTCGGAAACCCTGGGCTGGAGGACGCAATCCCGTTGGGATTGACCTTTATTTAGAGTCGTTGCTTGAAAGACGCTGAAGAGGTACTGGAACCCTGGGTACCGAGCACCCCCAAGGTCTCCACACCCTTAGGGTCACTTCCAGATCCCAAAGCGGTGCCTCAGTCCCAGACGAATCGTTCGTCGAATTCAACACCGTGACGGCGCAGAAGTCCCCGGAATTCCTCTTCGAACGTCACGCTTTTGTGGTGCTCTTCCTGGCTGTCAATGGTTACGACGTTCCAAAAGTTCGGAAACCCGTATGCGTTTAGCCTCACTTTGGATCTGACTCAAACACTCAGGGGGGCTGTGAATCCTGAAAGGATTCCGTCTTTCAGCCCAGGGTTTCCCAACCCTGGGTAACCTATGTCCCCATAGTGTCCCAACCCTATCGGGGTTGCGTCGCAATCCATCGAGAAGCGTTATTCCTCGATGGAATGACGCAACCCTTGCAGGGTTGACCTAATGGTTTGTCCCGCCCTACCCAGGGTTCGGAAACCCTGGGCTGAAAGACGCAATCCCGTTGGGATTGACCTTTATTTAGAGTCGTTGCTTGGAAGACGCTGAAGAGGTACTGGAACCCTGGGTAGCGAGCACCCCCAAGGTCTCCACGCCATTGGGGTTACTTCCAAATCCCAAAGCGGTGCCTCAGTCCCAGACGAATCGTTCGTCGAATTCAACACCGTGACGGCGCAGAAGCTCCCGGAATTCCTCTTCGAACGTCACGCTCTTGTGGTGCTCTTCCTGGCTGTCAATGGTTACGACGTTCCAAAAGTTCGGAAACCCGTATGCGTTTAGCCTCACTTTGGATCTGACTCAAACACTCAGGGGGGCTGTGAATCCTGAAAGGATTCCGTCTTTCAGCCCAGGGTTTCCCAACCCTGGGTAACCTATGTCCCCATAGTGTCCCAACCCTATCGGGGTTGCGTCGCAATCCATCGAGAAGCGTTATTCCTCGATGGAATGACGCAACCCTTGCAGGGTTGACCTGATGGTTTGTCCCGCCTTACCCAGGGTTGGGAAACCCTGGGCTGGAGGACGCAATCCCGTTGGGATTGACCTTTATTTAGAGTCGTTGCTTGAAAGACGCTGAAGAGGTACTGGAACCCTGGGTAGCGAGCACCCCCAAGGTCTCCACGCCATTGGGGTTACTTCCAAATCCCAAAGCGGTGCCTCAGTCCCAGACGAATCGTTCGTCGAATTCAACACCGTGACGGCGCAGAAGCTCCCGGAATTCCTCTTCGAACGTCACGCTCTTGTGGTGCTCTTCCTGGCTGTCGATATATCGGACGACCTCGGCCACCTTCGATTCGGAGACCGAGAAAACAGCGTACCCGGACTGCCACCTGAAGTTCCTATAAGTCCCCCTCTGCTGCTGGATCCATCCCGTGGACACCCGCTTGAGCTCTTTGACGAATTCAGCAATAGTAACGGTCCTCGAGAGAGTGGTCAGCAGGTGGATATGGTCTGAGACCCCACCAGTGCGGAGCGGCTGGCAGCCCAATCTACCGGCCGTTCCTCCCAGGTAGGAGTGCAGCTGTCCCCGAAACCCTGCCTCTTTGAAGTAGGGCTTGCGGTTCTTGGTCGAGAAGATGGTGTGGATCAGGACCCTTGACAGGGATTGCGGCATGGTTCAACTCTTTTTTTCTCAACTTGTTCCGGGTTGGCCTGAATGTGCTTACGACGTTCCCAAAGTTCGGAAACCCCGTATCGGTTTAGCGTCACCTTGGATCTAACTCAAAACACTCAGGGAGTCTGTGAATCCTGAAAGGATTCCGTCTTTCAGCCCAGGGTTTCCGAACCCTGGGTAACAGATTTCTCCCTCTATAGGTCAACCCCATCGGGGTTGCGTCGCAATCCGTCGAGAACCGTTATTCCTCCATGGGGCATTGATGACGCAACCCTTGCAGGGTTGACCTGGGTCGGTTGTCCCGCCTTTCCCAGGGTTCGGAAACCCTGGGCTGGAGGACGGTACGAACCGGGAACATGATTTACAAAACGGACCGGACACATGGTTTACAGATGCATGCGGTATTAAGAAAGGATGCCGTGGAAAGAAGCCAGTGTCATGAAGCAAAGAGTGCGTTTTGTGTTGGAAGTCGAAGAAGGTCTGGAGAGCGTCTCCGAGCTGTGTCGGCGCTACGGGATCAGTCGGGTGATCGGCTACAAGTGGTACCGACGGTTTCAGGCCGAGGGCCTCGAGGGTCTGGAGGATCGTTCGCGGGCGCCGCATCGTCCGGCGAGCTCGGTCAGCGGGAGGGTTCGGGAGCAGATTGTGCAGCTGCGTCAGCAGCACCCCCGTTGGGGGCCGCGCAAGATTCGCTGGAGGCTCGAGCAGGCCGGAGAGAAGCCGCCGGCGGCGAGCACCATCGGGGAGATTCTTGGCCGAGCCGGTCTGAATCGGCCGCAGCGCCGTCGCCGTCGCTCCCCGCCCTACCTGTCTCCGTTGCGTCGGGCCGTGGAGGCCAACGACGTCTGGAGCGTCGATTTCAAGGGATGGTTTTGCACGGGGGATGGGACCCGCTGCGATCCGCTGACCATTCTGGACCAGTACTCCCGCTATCTGATCGACTGTCGCCTGGTGGCCGGCACGGGACTGCTTGTCGTTCAGAAGGTCTTTCACAGAGCCTTCGACCGCTACGGCCTTCCTCAGGTGATCCGCAGCGACAACGGCACTCCCTTCGCCAGTCGCGGCGTGGGTGGGCTGAGCCGCCTCTCGACGTGGTTTCTGCGTCTGGGGATTACCCCGGAGCGCATCCGCCCGGGCAAACCCCAGGACAACGGGGCTCACGAGCGCATGCATCGAACCTTGAAGGAGGAGGCGGCCACGCCCCCGCAGTCGACTTGGCATTCCCAACAGCGGGCGCTGGAGCGTTTTCGTCGCGAGTACAACGAAGCGCGTCCCCACGACTCGCTGGGTTTGAAGCCTCCGTCTGGATTCTATACGCCTTCGACTCGTCGCCGGCCGCCCTACTTGCCCCCGGTGAGTTATCCGGATTCGTGGACGGTGCGAAAGGTGCAGAAACACGGCGAGTTCTACTGGGCGGGGGAGGCGGTCTTCCTGGGGGAAGCCCTGGCCTCTCAGCCCGTCGGGTTGCAGCCCCTGGAGCCGGGGTGGTCTCGGCTCTTTTTCACCCACATCCCCTTGGCCATCTTCGAGGAGGCCCGCAGCCGCATCCTCACACCGGCGGAAGCCAGGCGATGGAAGAGAGAACGCGGTCGTTGAGTTTCGGACGGCTCTCCGGGCTCGCCCTCCGAGCCGTCCGAAACTCCATTCTGGAAAGGTTAAAGGTGTAAACCATGTCATCGGTCTAAAATGTAAACATTGTGTCCGGTCGAACAGGACGCAACCCCGTTGGGATTGATTTCTTATTCAAGGCATTCAAGGTCTCGAAAACTGTCTGAACGCCTAGCCTGGTGGGCGGCAGGGTTGGTTGTTCTCGTAACGCTCCAGGTTGACCTTTAATCCCTTGACCAGGTCGGATTTCTGGGCCTTCTCTACGGCGGCGATCATCCGGCGCTGCCATTGGGCGGCTTCCTCGCAGCGGCCCAACTCTGCCAGGGCCATCGCAACCGTGACTCCGTGGCTGACCGATTTACTGGCCTTGAAAACCAGCAGCTCCAGAGCCAGGGCCCTGGCTCCGTCTCGCAAATCCAGATCGGGGGAGGACGCCAGGAAGAGCGCCAGGGTATGAGCCGTTCGACCACGTGAGGGAAAACGCCTGTGGCCCTGCTCCAGCTGGTCTAATGCCTCACGGAACCTCTTCTTGGCAACTAGTAGGTTCACCTGCTGCAGTAGCGCCTCCTCGTGGGCGGGATCCGATTGCAGCACTCGGGAGAACTCTGTCAGCGCCTGATCCAATTGCCCGGTATCACGAAACGCCTGGGCCAGAAGGAATCGGGCACCTGAATCCTCGGGGTAGGCCCCGAGGGACACCTGTAGATGGGATATGGCTTCAGCCGGCCGCTTGGATCCCGCCAGCAGAAAGCCGAGATTGTAGTGTGACGTCGGATGCTCGGGATCCAAGCGCAGCACTTCCCGAAACTGCTCCATCGCTGCCTCGACCTTTCCCAACTGCGCCCAGGACGTACCTAGATTGACGCGTGCCGGGATGCTGGTCGGCTTGGCAGCCACCGCCTTTTCAAACTCGGCAGCGGCCTCGGAGAGGCGTCCGGCGGCGAAAGCCATGCGTCCCCGTATCAAATGAACCCGTTCCCCCCGCAGCAGCTCCTTCAACCCATCAACCAGGTGATCAGCGACTCGAATGCCAACGGTGCCCCGCTGCTTCAGATGGGTTTCGGCTCGTTCCAGATCTCCCAGCCCTCGATAGGCCAGGGCCAGGGAGTAGTGGATCCGGTTGGCTGCGGGGGCGCTTGCCAAAGCCTTCTCGAGGTGTCCCACGGCATCGGCATATTTCCCACCCGATAGGGCCAGTTGTCCCAGGCCGAAGTGAGCCGCACCGCAGTTGGAGTCGATCTTCAGCGCCTGTTCAAACTGGACGGCAGCCTCTGTGGGACGATTCTGCTGCGCCAACACGTCGCCCAGATGGACAGGAAGAGACAGGGATTCGGAACGCAGTCTCCTGGCATGGGTGTAGTAGACAGCAGCCTCCGATAGACGGCCCGTTTTGTGGTAGAGATACCCCAGGAGATAGATCCAGCGGAATTCCTGTGGGACAATTCGATTGGCGTTGAGGTAGCAGATCTCGGCTGCATCGCTCAGCGCATAGGCATGATACATCTGTCCCAGCTGTCCATAGGCTTCCCCCAGCTCGGCCTCGGTCGTCTCCAGATTCCCGGCCAGGACGCCCAGCTCTTTCTGGAAAAACTGGAGCTGCTCGCGAACGTCTGGATCCAGGTTTTCCATCTCTGGAAAGCGCAGGGAAAGCAGCCCCACTCTGGGGGCGGTCAAGCTGGCCCCAGAGGACTGTGATTGGGCCTGGACGTCGTAGATGACGGTGGTCAGGCCGATAAGCACAACGGTTGAGACAGATAGACAGAAACGCCTTGTCAGTCCCGCTGGCAGCCGACCTCCCTCATTCAGGAACACAATTCTCCTCCTCAGTTCAGGGCATCACCTTACGCCGAGCAACGTCTACTGTCAGTAGCAGTCCAGTTCGGTCGAAGTTTCGGTCAGTTTCCGTCCGGAGCTCTCCCCTCCTGAATCGTCGTATAGCGATCGAGCTTTAGATTCCGCCACTCTTCAACCTGACCCGAAGGCCAGTGAACCCGGACCATCCTAAGCTGATCCTCGACTCCCAGGCCAACCAGAACTCGAGGGTCGTGGGAGGAGCAGTAGCTGCCGCCGGTTCGGACCCGACGCCAAAGCACAGCATCGTTGGGCAAGAGGACCTCGACGCGTGCCTCCAGCATGTCTCGACGGCCTTCCCTGCCCAGCAGCCTCAACCCCAACCAGTGCCTGCGATTCCCGACCTGGTTCAAGAGCAGCCGGGCCGGACCACTGTTGTTGGCGACCAGGACGTCGGTGTCGCCGTCATTGTCGACGTCTCCGAAAGCCGCTCCACGACTTACTTCCTTCAGCTGAAAGGAGGCTCCAGCCCGATTTGTGACGTCCCTGAACACCAGTTTACCGGCGTTTTGGAACAGCTGGTTGGACTGCCCCAAGGGGTAACGGTCCCCCTCCCGAGCCAAATCGGACAATATCCGCACGGCTCCGTTCAGGGCCAGCAGGTCCAACCGTCCGTCGTTGTCGAAATCCAGCCAGCCCGTCCCAAAGCCCGTAAAGCTGAAACTCGGCATATGGAGACCCGTCTCGATGGTTCGGTCATCGAACAGGCCATTGCCCTGGTTGACGTAGAGGGTGTTGGTTTCCTCCGTCAGATGCGTGACAAAGAGATCCTCGTCTCCGTCACCATCAAAATCGGCCGCGTCCACACCCATTCCGGCCTCCGCCTTTCCCACCCGATTCAGGGCCGCGCCTGACCAAAGTGCCTCGTTTCGGAAGCTGCCATCCTTCTGGTTCATCCAGAGCTGATTGGGGTCGCCGTCGTTGGCCACGTAGATATCGGTCCAACCATCGCCGTTGAAGTCGGCCGTGGCTACCCCCAGTCCCGCACCAAACTCCCGGTCGATTCCAGACTTGCTGGAGACGTCTTCGAAAATGCCCTCGCCTCGATTGTGGAAGAGACGGTCGGGCACTGGCTTGTAGGCATCCGGACCGCAATAGTCGAGGGCGCTGCTGGTCGCGTAGCAGGTCGGGTTCCTGATGACGGAAAAGTCCACATAGTTGGTCAGGAAGAGGTCGAGTCTGCCGTCTCGATCGTAGTCGATGAAGGCAGCGCTGGTGCTCCAGCGGGGATCGTCGGTTCCGGATTTCGCGGTGACATCGGAGAAGGTCCCATCTCCCTGGTTGAGGAACATCTGGTTGGAACCCA
The DNA here is from genome assembly GCA_965218775.1 of Acidobacteriota bacterium. Classification (GTDB taxonomy): domain Bacteria; phylum Acidobacteriota; class UBA6911; order RPQK01; family JAJDTT01; genus CAUZIZ01. Next base: position 1,319,806 of record CBDCLS010000005.1, read on the forward strand.
GGTTGGTGACGTACAGGTCGGGGCGACCGTCGTTGTTGAGGTCGCCGACGGCTACCCCCATTCCATAGCCCTCCGCCAGGATGCCACTTCCATTTGTGACATCGGTGAATCCCAGCCGGCGAACCCCGTTGGCATCCAACTGGAGATCGTTGCGGTAGAGTTTATCCCGAGGCGAGCCGGAACCGGCCCAGGGGAGGATGCCGTCTTCCGGCTTCTTCCCTGGCTCGAGCATCGCACCCTGAACCAGGTAGATATCCAGATCGCCATCGTTGTCATAGTCGAACAGCGCCGCACCAGAGCCTGTAATCTCGGGCAGATAAAGTTTCCCGGTCATGCCGTTGAAGTGGCGGAAATCCAGTCCCGCCGACTCCTGGGCGTCCACGAAGATTGGTTCTGGTTCCCCCTTCTCTTTTGCTTCAGTCGGCAAACGACGCTCTTGCTCAGCCGAGCCAGGGCTTCCTTCCCCGGACTGCGCCATCGTCGCCAAAGACAGGCTTCCTGTCAGCAGCGTCGCCGCCAGGAACAGACAAAGCCTTCCGCTCACGTGGCCTTTCCGGCATACCGTATCGCCGCCAATCTGACGCTCATCCCTTGAGATTGTAGCCGTGACCCTACCCTCTTGAGAAGGGATACATTGCTGTCCTTCTAAAGCGGCGTAGGACGTCCCCCCTTGCCTTTGCCCGTGCCCGTGCCCGTGCCCGGACTTCATCTTTTGCTCGCATCGAGACTCTTTCTCAAACAGCCTCTTCTCCGCCCGCTGTATGTCACCATCGGCAACAGCGTTTAATCGCCGCAGGATGTCCATGATGGCTGCACATTCCGTCGCAGAACGGGCACGGGCACGGGCAAAGGCAAGGGGGTAAACACATACATCCGGCGGGGCTTCCTACTATCATTGCTAGCGTCAGAAAACAGAGGGGGAACGGAAATGGCTAATTTGATCGTGAGAAAGCTCGATCCTCGGATTGTAGACGCCCTTAAACGTCGGGCCGCGCGCCACGGTCGCAGCGCGGAGGCCGAGCACCGAGCCATTCTCGAAGAGACGCTTCTGGCCAAGCGCAAGAGCTTTACCGAGGTGTTGGCGGCAATGCCCAATGTCGGCAGGGATGAAGACTTTGAGCGTCGGGACGGTGATCAGCCAGGCGACAATGTACTTGGTTGATACCAACGTCGTCAGCGAGGCACGGAACCTTGGAGTTTGGGTCTTGTTTGTATCTTGTATCTTGGAACTTTCTCCCCTAGATATCCATCAACCCTTCGATATCCGAATCCAGCTCGGGGGGACGGGACAACAGCGAGATCCCTACGAACAGGGTCATGGATACGAGCAGGGACAGCGCTCCACCATCGATTCCGTAGGGAATCTGGATGTTCATTAGTTTGATGGAGAAGTTGAGAATCAGGCTGGAGAGTATGGCTACGTTGGCCGCTAGCGCCGTCGCCCTCTTCCAGTTGAAACCGATGGCGACGGTGGGAACCAGGGCAGCGGCGAAGGTTCCCCAGCCGAAGGCCCCCAGAAGGGCCACCAGATCATCCGAATAGAGAGCGAAAAGCGAAGCCACCACCGCAATCACTATCGTCGCCAGGCGAGCCCACAAGAGTTCTCGAACCACGGGTCTTTCGCGCAGCGCCTGCGGAATGTCCCTCACCACAGCCGCGGCACCGATGTTCAAGAAACCATCCGCCGTCGACATGATAGCGGCGAACAGGGCCGCAAATACCAGACCTGCGAGCAGCGGATCCACGTAGTGCTGAAGAAACTGCGAAGCTGCCGCATCGGCCCTCGGCAGCGTGGGATGGACTCCCCTGAGCACCAGCGTGCGCATTGCCAGTCCGATACTGATCCAGAGCAGGCCGGAAACTGCGTAGCCCAGGATGGAGACGGGCAAAATGTACTTGGCGTCTTCTACGCGCCGATTCATCATCAACTTGGTCACCACATGGGGCTGTCCCGCCACTCCCAGGGTGAACAGAAAATACCAGGACAGACAGCCGAAGACTCCCAACGTGCCCCAGGGTCCTATCGCCGCAGGATCGTCCTCAAGAAGCGTGCTTGCGATTCCACCCCAGCCTCCCGCCACCGCGCTTCCAGCGGCCAGAAAGACTAGAACCGCCGCCACCATCATCACCAGGCCCTGGACCAGATCGGTATAAACGGAGGCGATAATGCCCCCCGTGACACAGTAGAAGACCAACACGGCACAGGAAATCGCGACGCAGGCTTCGAGGCTGATCGCGCCTACCGCGGTATTTCCCAGAATATCCTTCAGCACGGTAGCCATTGCAAGAATCTGGGTCGCCAGATATCCCATGACTCCCAGAAGGATCGCTAGGGCGGCTAGAAACCGACTCATCCGACTGCGATAGCGGGCCGATATCGCATCGGGCAGGGAGATCGGCTCTCGCAATTCGGCGAAAAGCCGAATCCGTTTGGCCAGGAGAAAAAAGGTGAGACAGTAGCCGATCGGAATGGCAATCACCATCCATACCGAGCTCATTCCCATGCGGTAGACCAGGCCCGGCCCGCCCACGAAGCCAAACCCACTCATGGTGCTGGAAAACACGGCTAGACCCGTGACCATGATTCCCAGGTCGCGACCGGCCATGAAGAAATCCCGGGTGGAGTGGGTGCGGCGCAGAGCCCAGAGGCCAACTACCACGCACAGCGTCAGGTAGGCCAGGACAAAACCAAGGATGACACCACTTCTCGAGGCCTCCATCAAGAGGTGTCTTCCGGAAGTGTTCGCTGTACCTCCCGGAGCCTCTGGAATCGCCTTCGATCATCCGCTGTCAAGATCCAGGAATCGAATTTCAGAAAGTAGAGAAGAGACAGGAAAAGGGGAATGACGGGCCACAAACCCAACATCATCACCACACTAGGAGCGGGAAAGGAAAACACCAGCAGCGGAGCTTGATCCGCCTCACCCTTGGAGAGACCGATCAACAGCGCATAAATCGTCAGGTAGATCAGTCCCGCTACCAGCAGAGGCACCTTCATTCTGCCGAGTCGCTCACGCTTTTGGATTCCAAGTCCCAGGCAGAGCATGACTAGGACGATCTCTACACTTCCCAGAAGCCAGGCGGACCAGAGCCCTGAAGGGTAGGATTGGGAGATCGTCCCACTCTGCTGCATCGCGGCGTTTTCAGCGTGCTCGGTCGCGCGACCGTAGTGCGTCTCGCCAACCATGATGAAGGCCAGTATCAGGCACATGGTCAACAGCGCACCGAGCAAGATCCGGGGAAGTTTCATTAGAATAGAAGGGATGTTTGGATTAGACCTTCGGCGTAGCGGTGGGCTCCAGGCCGCCGTCCGAGCCAAAGGCTCGGAAGAATAAGACTTCGGCCTGGAGGCCAAAGCTACTTCAGATGAGATCTCTACTCAAGCTGTGACGAACGGGATTCGGCGCTGGCTTCCTGCACCTCTCCCTCGGAAATGATGATCTCGACTCTGCGGTTCTTTTTTCGGCCCTCGGACGTTGCATTATCTGCAACCGGGCGCTCCATGCCGTATCCCACGGCTGTTATCCGCGAGCTCGAAATGCCCTCGGGGACAAGAAAGTCGAACACCGAGTTGGCTCGCTTCTCGGACAGAGTCAGGTTGGTCGATGCAGAACCAGTGGAGTCCGTGTGACCTTCGATCCGCAGATTCAGGTCGGACATGATGAGAAGAATGCCGGCCAATTTGGCGATGACCAGTTTTGCCTCCCGTTTCAGAGCAGCCTGCCCCACGTCAAAGAGGATATCGGGTAGGTTAACGATCATTCCCCGAGCCGACTCGCGAGTGTCCGCCACTTGAGACAAGGCCTGCTGCAGGCGTCCTTGCAGCCTGCCCTTGTCTTCCTGCAGTTTGTCCTTTTCCCTCTGGAGCATCGTCATGGAGGCCCTTAAATCTGCCTGCTCCCGCCGTAGCGCGACCAGGCTGGTCTCCATATCCTCCCTTTGCCGCTGGATTTTCTCCAGCTCTCGCGAGGAAGCCTGTAGCGCCCTCTCAGCCTCTGCCTGCCGGGCTTCCAAGTCTGCCTTCTGATTCTGGAGATCGGCGACGAAGGCCTCGCTCTCCTTGGCACTGGCCTCGGCCTCGGCTGCCCGCTTCTCCATCATCGCCATCTCAGCCTGGCGTGCCGCTATTTTCGCTTCCAGCTCCTTGGCTTCCAGCTGGCGCAGGGTCACTCTGATCGCCTCGTTGCTGGAGGCTACCGAACGTCGGGCGTATTCCTGCGCGCCCTTCTTGGCCCCGCCTCCCCTGGTCATGAAAGTGGCCTGCTGCAGCGTCAACGTCGCTTCGCGGTAGATGGCCGAAGCGTGCTCCGCGGCCCCCAGGCGTCCAGCGATCTCGTGGACTTTCTGAGCCTGGAGAAGATCCAAAGACGCCTTTCCATCGTAGATAACCGCCTCGAGACTCTCCAGACCGTGTTCGGGCGCTGCCGCGAAACCCGAAAAACCGAGCGCCTGTGAGGGAGCCTGGAGGTCACGACTGATATCGTTCCAGCTGATGATCAGCTCCGACGGCTGCCCCACCTGATAGTAGGGTTCCGCCGTGACCATCAGTGCAAAGGTTCTCAAGCCAGTAGAAAACTTCAAGGAGTCGCGGTCGCGTCCGGGACGCACCCACAGCTCCCCCAGATTCTCCACACCACCGTCTCTATTGACCGCCCACAAAACGTAGCAGCTCACGTCGCCGGCGAAGAGGACGGCCGGCTTCATCTCGTCGTAGGAAAGTTCAATACGAGACTGCCCCTCTTCAAACTTGACCTTGGCCTTCATGCTGGCCCGAGGGATGCGCCGGGTAGGGAGCAAGGTCAATTCGACGTCCCTGCGCTCTGGAAATCGAACAACTTGTAATGTCACCTCTGTCGATGCAGCCTGGAGCATCGGCAGCAATAGGAAACACTGTAGGAAGACGCTGGCCCACAACGTTTTCGTCATCACTCTTCTCCTGGTTCCGTTCATTTGCCAAAACCCTTGGTGAGGACGGCCGGAAATAGTCCGGTCGCCATCGCGCTGAGTGTAGCAGATCAACCGTAATGCCGGGAAGAACAGCAAGCAGTGGGTGGAGCGGTTTGCCCTTGCCTTTGCCCTTGCCCGTGCCCTTAGAGTCCGTCGGCGTAGCGCGGTGGGCTTCAGGCCGCCGTCGGTCGAGCAGGCACGCCCGAAAGACTTCGGCCTGGAGGCCAAAGCTACGCCAGGGAGCGACGCAAAGATTAAGTCAGGGCAAAGGCACGGGCAAAGGCAAGGGAGGAGAGGCGCGACCTGCGACCTCCCCTACAGATCTGCGTCCGGCATAGTCGTAAGATCGGGATCCGTGATCCCCTGGGCCACCATCTCCGACAGAGCCGATATGGTGGCTATAGGATTGGCTCCCACCGCGGAGGGAGGCAGAGCCCCATCAGCCACATACAGTCCTTTATAGTTGAACACCTGGCCAAAGGCTTTTCTGTCGGCGCTGGTCACGCCTCTGGAGGCATCATCGCCCAGAGTACACCCACCCAAAGCGTGCACCGTGACATTATTGCGCGAGGGCCAAAGCCAGGTAGGCACGGGAATACTCGCCTGGGCACCGATCCGGCGGGCGAACTCCTTGCCCGCCTTGAGAATGGCTCGGTACAGGGGCAGGCTGTCCCTGTAGGGCCAATCCAGGTCTAAGCTGCCGTCTCGACCCAGGGTCATGACGCCATTGGACTTATCCACTCCCATGGACAAGAGGACGGCAGTGCGATAGGAAAGATCATCCGCGAGAAGATCCCGGGCAGCGTAGGTGAGAGAGCCAAACCTTCTTCCCCGCAACAGCCGCATCACGGTGCTGGTGATCGTTCTCAGAATCGCATTTCCCCACAGGAATCGGGGCTTGAGTCCTTCGAGCAGCCAGGCCAGAAAAGCAGGATAGCTGGCGTCCTCAACCACGAACGCCCTATCCTTGTCGAAATCCTTGAGAAGATTGAAGTCGATGGCCTGAGTGATGACCGGACCGTAGTTGGGACCAATCGGTTTACGGCTACCCGGAGCAAACGTCAGAAAGTCTCCATTGCCGGAGAAGGAGTGGCCCAGCTTGCTGCTGATGTTGGGCAGCGTCTTGAAATGATCTCGACAGCGCAGCAGTAACTCGGTGGATCCCATCGCCCCCGCACTCAGGATCACTCTACGGGTAAAAACATAGCTGAGTTCGCTCTCCTTATCGGTCAGATCGCGATAGTAGAGCCGGTATCCATGACTGCCGTCGGCACTGGGATCCTCTATATTCTGATCGTTCACGGGCACTATCCACTCGGCCAGATGCTCCGTCCGGATCTCGGCGTGGTATTTGTGCTCGGCAACGAACAGATAATTGAGATCTACCGTGTTCTTGGAGTGGTAGTTGCACCCGATGTCACACTCGGCACAATAGACACAGGAGGTTTGAAGGGCCCCATACCGGTTCTTGTCCTGGTGTCCAATGGGCAGGGGATTGTCGAAATCGTTTCCGAAAAAGACGATCAAGTCCAGCAGGTGGGACTCTCTTCCCATCTTCTTGGCGGTCTCCTGGAAGCGCTTGGTGCGAAGGATATACCTGCGGTCGTCCTTGCCGCTGTCCTCAGGGATGGGGCGGGCGCCCAAAACCTCCTTGGCGACCGCGTAGTAGGGGGCCAGCTTGTCCTTCTTGCAGGTCGCAGGCCAGCGCTCGTCGAATACCTCCTCGGGTGGCTCCAGGAAGATGTTGGCATAGATGAGGGAACCGCCCCCAAAACCTGCGCAGACCAGCGCATCCATTCCCCGGTAATTGCGGACATCGAACATTCCGTGCGATTCTTCGGGCTCGCGACAGTTGAGTGTCGGAATCATCTGAGTCGCCCGCTCGTTGGGTCGATACCAGAAATTACGGCCCAGATCCCGGGGCGTCCGGGGGAACGACCCCATTGGGTACCGCTTGCCCCGTTCCAGGATCAGAACCTTGTCTCCCCATTTTCTAGCAAGGCGGCAGCCGGTAATTGCACCCCCAAAGCCGCTGCCGATGATCACCGCTTCGTACTGCTCTTCCATGACCGAGTTCCCTTTCTATACCACTTGACTACTGATTCTTCGGCGTCTGGGGATCGCCCGGCGTCATTTCGCGATCGTGAATCAACTGGAAGGCGACTCGCTCTGCCAGCGCCGAGATGGTCAGAGACGGATTGACTGACAGGGCCGTCGGAATGATGGCTCCGTCAGCCACGTACAAACCAGGATAACCCCACACCTCTCCGCGATCATTCACCACGCTGCTGTCGCGACCATCGCCCATGAAGCAACCTCCCAAAGGATGGGCCGTGACGAGCTTTCTGAAGGGCCAACTCCAGAGCACGCTCGAGACATACTTTCCATTTATCCCTCGACTCAAGCTCTCCATGGCCTCTTCCATTTCCCGGAACATCTGACGGCTCCGCCGGTGGCTCCAGTCGATGTCGACGCTGCCGCTCTTGAGCCGCAGTCGACCATCGGCGGCATCGGTCCCCATCCCGAGATAAGGCAAGAGTCGAGTGGTAGCCCCTCCGCGAAAAAGCCGATCGGCCTCGAAATCGATCTTCCCGGTGCCGATCCCCAGGCTATCCAGGAGATAGCTCTTTCCTGCTTGCAGAAGGTTGCCCAAGCGATTGCGGTTGGGAATTATCCCTTCCAACATCCAGATAAAGGGATCTGGGAAGCCCAGATCCTCGATGTATATCTTATTGTTCCGGGTCGAGAACTCGGCTCCCGCCGTGATACTTGGCCCCCGTGCCGGATCCACTTCTGCGTCTGCGCCCACGGTCGCTGCCAGTAGAAAATCTCCGTTGCCCGAAAACCGGCTTCCCAACAACGGACTCAGATCCGGCAGGCTCTTGTACTGATCTCTACAGCGCAGGAGAAGCTCATTCGAGCCCAGCGTCCCTGCCGCTACCACGATCTTCTTTCCGATTACCGAACCAGGTTCCCTTGATCCCGGTTGGTCCGGGTCGATGCGATCGAAGTGAACCCGGTAGCCCTGATCCCCCAAGGAATCCAATCTGGAAACCTCGTGGAGCGGAAATAACTCGGCACCGTTGCGCTTGGCGACCGGGATGTAGTTCAGGTCCAGGGTGCCCTTTGAATGAACAGCGCATCCCAGCATGCAATTGCCTGAATAGTCACAGGCGCTTTGCGGAATGCCGCTGTGGGGGTTGAGTCGATCGACCCCGGTATAGACGCCGATAGGGACCAGTTCCGGGTCCCTGCCGGCCAGCCATTTCTCAAAGTCTTTTGAGAGAGATCCTTTAAGAGCAAGCAGAGATAAGAGTTAGCAGTGATCTGAGTGAATGGGAATCGCTCGGTCATTGTTGCAAAACTCGGGAAGTCGAGTAACTGTGCTGGTTCTGACACTATGTGAGAGTGTCAGATAGTTCTGGTATCCTGTCCGTCAGTGAAAGGTCGGCCGGATCCACTACTGCAGCGTCGGGGCGCCCTGGCCCGACTGTTGCCGCGTTTTCGCGAGATGCTGCCGGGCTCCTTGGTCTTTCGCCGCCGCCGTTGCGGCAAAGCCAATTGCATCTGCGCGCAGGGCCGCGCCCATTGGCATCGCAGTGCTCAGTTAGTGATCGCTCAACGGGGAGGGGCGGCGAAGACCTATCACGTGCCCCACCACCAGGTGCAGGAAGTACAGAGGCGCTTGGCGCTGCGGGCCGAGTTGGAAGCTAAGGTTCGGGAGATCTTGCGTTTGAATCTCGAGCGCTGGTTGGCGGAGAAGAAACCGAAGCCGTGAGCTCCCTCCGACGGTTGGACGCCTATCTGGAGAAGGTCTTCGACTGGTCGCGACAACTGGAGCGGCTGGAGGATGGCAGACAGGCGCCTCGGGTGCCGCTGACCCAGGTCTTCGAGGGGGTGTTCTGGGGCACGGTCCTGCAGCAGCAAAGTCTGCACAGCATTGAGGCCGAATGTCGGGAAGGCCTCTTGCGTCGTCGGGTGGGGCCCTTGAGTGAAAGTACGGTGGGCTATGCTTTGGAGCGGATGGACTTGGAGTCGCTGCGGGCGCTGTCGATCGGGGTGGCACGGCGATTGAAACGCAACGCAGTGCTGCACTGGGAGACGGCGGGCGGGCAGCTGGCGATGGCAATCGATGGGATCGAACTGTTTCAATCCGAAAGCCGTTGTTGTGCAGACTGCTTGCAGCGACACAAGCAACGGGAGGGTCAGCCGGTGGTGGAGTTTCATCACCGGGTGGTGGTCGCTTCGCTGGTGGGCTTTGGCTTTCGTTTCGTGGTGGATCTGGAAGGCTTACAGCCGGGCGAGAATGAAGTAGGAGCGGGCGAGCGACTCTTGCGACGAATGGTGGGAGAGTTAGGCCGGCGCTTTTTTCAGATTGTCACCGTCGATGCGCTTTATACGGTCCCGTCCTTTGTGCAGGCAGTGCGGGAGTTAGGCCTGGAACTAGTCGCCCCGCTCAAGGCCAACCAGCCGGATCTCCTCGAGCAAGCCCAGCGACGCCTACAGGGGCCTCCGGACACCGTCCTGGAGGGGCCCGGCTCGAAGCGACAGCAGATCTGGGAGGAGCCACGACTTTGGTGGGACAGCGGGCGCCGCTCCGTGCGGGTGTTGCGGGTCGTGAGCGAGCGGGAAGTCAGCGAACGGATCGCCGGCCACAAGCAGAGCCGCACGATCCGCAGCGAGGCCTTCTATCTGAGCACTTGTCCCCGGCCCCGCACTCACGCCCACAGTATCGTTCGCTTAGCCGCCGCCCGCTGGGAGTTGGAGACCTCGACGTTTGCTCACCTGAGTTCGGAGTATGGACTCAAGCATGCTCAGGTGCATAGTGGGAAACCTCGGGCCTTCGTGGCTCAACTGATGATTCGTTTGCTGGCAGCGGCTCTGTTTATGATCTTTGTCTGTCGACAAGTCTGGAGTCATTGCCGTCGCCACAAACCCAGCCTCAAGCTGATTGTCCAGCGTTGTTACTGGAACTTAGCCCAGTCTCCCGAAGCCTGGGCTCCTGGCTGAGCCCAGCGCCCTGTTTTTCGATGGCTGCTCCGACTCCGGCTAGGCGAGCCCCGAAAGGGCTCAGGCCCCCGTGTCTCTTCTCTCCTAAAATCAAGGCCTTCAAGCCTTCCACAATTCACTCCACCTTCCTCCCTCCTTGATTCCTATCCCCAATTGCTGCCTTTTCAGTCCTTTTGGCACCGACCCTATTCCGGTTTGAGAAACCGCTGCCTGCCGGCAGCCTTCGCCGCGCGCATGAAAGCCTGTGTTCGAGCTGGAAGTTCACGACCCTCAGGGGGGTTCAACTTCTCAGAATCCAGCATGTCTTCTGCCACGCCGTAGTAGGGATCCATCACCTCCCTGCTGATGGAGCCGGGCCAGTTGGGTAGAGAGAAGATCCCCGCGGGAGTCCTCAGGTGCACGTTGAAGTAGTGGAGCGAACCCCCGCCCACTCCACAGCCCTGCACCACGTCGATGCGTTTGAATGCCTTGTATTCCAGAAAACCCAGACTCTTGCCCTTCCTCCAGAAGGACTTGGAGACCTCTGCCGGAGATCTGGGAAAGTCAGTCTTATCCCACTGTCTTCCTCGCTCCAGAATGCAGACGGAACGCCCAGCCTGAGAAGCCGACAGGCGGTGATCGCCCCCCCGAACCCTGAACCGATCACGACAACATCGTAAGATTCCTTCATGCGCTCCTCACTCCTGGCTACTCAGCAGGAAAATGGGTTCCATCCAACACCAAGAGAGGTCAATCCCAACGGGTTTGCGTATTTCAGCCCAGGGTTTCCCAAGCCTGGGTGAGAGAGTCAACCCCTCCTATGAGACCGCTTTTGTCAAGCACTAAATTTTTCAGGCTCGATCCGGGCACACTTCTCCTTTCCTCCCGAGGGAGTCCATAAGCGCGGTTGTCGGAATCGGCTCAGAGCTATCATCGCGTCGGCCGTTGGGTGATTCTTCCGTCCTCCCCGCTGGGGAGAAGACCACCTCCTATTCGTGTCGGTCTCTCGGAGCGACACGCGATACTGTTTACGTCCAGTAGGACGACTGTTGCCAACGGTTGCCTTTCAGCGACCCCCTCTGTAAGACGGTGGTCGGTGCCACCCGGGTTGTTCAACGGGCCGCCGAAAACCGGCGAACGATCGTAGCGGTGAATCGGTTCGGTTTGCCTCCTTCCTTTTGCTGGACGGTCCAGGATGTGATCGACCTAGAACCGCAGGTCCGTCTTCAAAACCGCTCCCGGCGGAATCACTCCATATTGGCGGTAGCGCCAGAGCTGAATCAGCAGCCGTCTGGTCAGCGCCACGATGCCCACCTTTCGAGCGCGGACGCCGCCCGCGGCGAAGCGTCGGACAAACCACTGAGTGAGCTCACTCTGGGGCTGGTAGCGAACCCACATCCAACCCAGTTCCACGGCGACCGAACGCACCCAGCAGATCCCGGACTTACTGATACCCTGTTCGCGACTGACGTCCCCGCTTTGGTAGGGAGAGGGCACCAATCCCACCAGGGCTCCCAGCGATTTGGGGGTTTGGATCTGCCGCCAAGCGAAGAGCTCATGTTCGAGAATCCAGGAGCTCTGTAAGCCCACCGCCTTGAGCCGCATCAGATGGCGAACCCCGCGGATGCTCTCCCGCTCGCTGTGGCGAAGCCACTGCCGCCGCTGAATCTCGATCTGATCGATTTCCCCCTCGACGTAGTCCAACTGTCGAGACGATTCTGCGAGTCGTTTGCGTAGGCCCTCGCGCAGCGGTTGCTGCTGCCAATCGCGCAGCTCCTGCAGCTGCTCCCGCAAGCCCCGACTGATCTGGGGCAGACGGATCCCCTGGGTGGCGAGCAGCCCTCGGATTCGGTTGACGACCCGAGTCCGAGCGTTCTTGAGCCCTTTGAGGCTGCGATGCAGATGGCGGTCATCTTCCTGTTCGGGGGTGGGAACCCGCAAACTCGAGAAGACCTTCTCCTCCCCCAGGTGGTAACGCACCAGCAGACGCAAGAGTTGGCCCACGTCGATGCCGTCGCTCTTGGCCCGCCGGGCCCGGCGCGGAACTTCGATCGAGGACGAGTCGATGATTTGATTCTCCACCCCCTGGCACTGCAGCCACCGGTGCACCCAGAAACCGTCCCGGCCCGCTTCGTAACAGCTGCGGACCGCCGTCTCGGCGGCCAGACCGAATCGGCCTTTGGCCGCCTCCAAGGCGGCTTTCAAGGCCTGCTCGTCGCCCGCGTTGATACTTCGCCGATAGGGCTTTTCTCGGAGGCTGGGGGCGAAGGCCAACAGCCATTTCTCAGCCGACAGCTCCAGGGCCAGGTGCAAGTGCACCGCCTCGGGGTTATACTCGGGCACAGGGTTTGCTTTGGTCATGTCTGCGTCTCCTTTTCACAATTACGGGTTGATGAAAACTTAACAGGACGAAGCTTAACCAAAGCGGACCCCTTTCGTCTTCCTAGTCTGTTGCCTCACGCTACCCCCGTGTGGATCGCTAGATCCAGACTAGGGCTTGGTCTTCATGAACCCCCGCTTTAAGAGGAGACGGAGGATGGCTGTCACCCGCAGGGGCGTAACGCAGTGGAGCAGTCCGCAGGACTTGACTGCCGTCCTTCGTCTCCTCTATCTGCCTCGCTCAAGACCAAGCCCGGCCTCGACCGCCTCCTACATAGTATCTGTAAGGGTTGCGTCCTGACCCAGTTGTTGCCCTTCTATACGCAACCCATTCAGGGTTGAAATCCAGGCGTGTCGCCGTTGACCCAGGGTTCGGAAACCCTGGGCTGAAATACGGAATCCCTTCAGGATTCACGTCCCTCCTGCGCACTGTTTCGCACTGTTCACTGCTCACTGCTCACTGCTCAGACACCCGGAGGATCGTAGACAGAGAAGGCCTTTTCGATCATCTTGTCGTAGTCACCGTCAAACCGGTCGATCTCGTAACAAGCCAAAGGATAAGAGATCGCGTTGATGAGGCATTTATTACAGTGAGTGCAAGGTTGGTCTGGCTCCTCCTTCCCCTGCTCGAAAGATCTCACCAGATCAGGATTGGCAACCAGGGCCCGGGCGATGGTTACCCCATCGCAGTCCCCTGCCCCCAGCACCTGGCGGATATAAGAAGCCCTCTGAAAACCGCCGGTGACCAGGACCGGAACATTGACCGCCTGCTTGATCGCTCTGGCGTCGGAAACGCTTATGCCTTCGATGTCGAGTCCCTTCTTGGGGCGGTTCCAGAGCCAGCTGAAGATGGGCCGCAGTAATCGATAGCGGAAAAGAGCATAGTTGCGATGGGTCAGCGTTCCGCTGGGCAGCATTGCGGGATACGACTTGAGGGCGAGGTCAAAGGGAAATCCCCCGATCGGGTTGAGCGGATGGGGAAACATGCTCCCGGTGGAGACATGGAACGCGTCGACACCAGCCTCCTCCAACCACTTGCAAACCTGAACTGAGTCCTCCAGGGTATTTCCACCTGATCTAAATGGGTTCAAGACATTATCGTGGTCGACCGCGCTGATTTTCATCTGCAAGTGAAAATCATCGCCTACCTCCCTGCGGATCGCTCTCACGACGTCCAGAACGAAGCGCGCTCGGTTCTCTAAAGAGCCACCGTACTCGTCCTCTCGATCGTTGATGGCAGAACTCAGGAATTGGGTGATTAGATAGCCGTTGGCACCATGCAGTTCCACCCCATCCAAACCCGCCTGGCGCGCCCGCCTGGCGCCGTTGGCGAAGAGCTGAGCCATCTCCCGGATTTCATCGAGGGTCATGGCGCGGCACTGGATGCCATGGAAAGGATCCTGGGAATCGGTCGAGCTGACAACGACCCGGTTCATGTTGTCGATGCCGCCAATGTCCTGCTGTCTACCGGAATGACTGAGCTGTAGAATGAAATGGCAGTCATGACGGTGGACTGCCTCACCCACCTTCGTCCAGAAGCCGATGCGTTCATCCCGATCGATACAGGCGTAGTTGGGCAGGATACGCCCCTTGGTAGTAACCGGTACGAATGAGGATACGATGGCCCCCACGCCGCCCCGGGCAAAACTCTCCTCCCAATTGATTCGAGCCTGGCTCCCCGAGCCGTCGTAGTTGCCGAACCGACCCGAGATATTGGAGCGAAAGACGCGATTCTTGACGGTCAGATTCCGAAACTTCACAGGACTGAAAATAATGTCGTCTGGCATCTTTACATCCCTCCTTCGTAGCTATCCCCTCCTCACCCTTGCCTTTGCCCTTGCCCGTGCCTTTGCCCGAACCGTTCACCCCTGAAAAGGTCCCAAACCAGAAGAACGGGCAAAGGCACGGGCGCGGGCGAGGGCAAGGGGGCGAAAAACAGACGCCCCCGATAGGAACCTCCTAGTCCTCTCGCTGCAAACACAAATAGGCTTTGATCAGGATTACGGCAAATACCACGTTCCCTGGGGGAGCTATGAACAAACCCATCTTGCCGTACCAGGTCACGCTTTCAGCGAAATAGATGTAGGTCCAATCAGAGAATACTTCGGTCAGCCGAATACCGGCGACCACGGGAAGCCAGTAAGGCTGACTCGTCCACTTTATCAGCGCAATGAACTGAAACAGCGAGAAGGCTACCCACAGTGCCCCGGTACGACGCAGCAACCCCTGAGGATCGACATAGTCGGCACCATGGAACAGCTGGAACCAGGTCTCGGGAGCGAAGAAACACAGAGAGGAAAGAACGACGTCCAGAACCACGAGAGCGAATAGAAAAAGGTTCATCCCGAGCTTAAACTTGGCACTTATGTTGTTCATCATTCCCCCAAACTCAATCCAGATAAGACATCGATTTCTCAGGCTGCAGCCCGAACCGAGTCGCTCATCAGCAGGGATGGGCCTCTCTCTGCACAACTGGCAGAAAAATACCGCGCTGCAGGATCTTCGTGATCGGCAGAAACTTGGACGGGAGGTTAATTCCTGCCGTCGACAATTGCAAGCAATTTGTGTTGGAAAAGCAGGTGCAGCGATCCTGAATGGCAAGGGGGGAAGCTCCTTGACAGAAGAACTACCGTGTGCTGTACTCCCCGTCAGAGTCCGTTTTCGACACAGAATCGAAGTCACATCCAACCCGGAGGAAGATTCGCATTGAGCCGAGATGAGCGTCAGACACCCAAAGCTTAGCGGACAGAGCTGGATCGCCCTCCTGCTGGTCCTCCTCGGGATCGGCTACTTCGCCTGGCGTTTCGGGCGCAACTCGCCGGTGATCTATGACGACATCATCGAACACTACAAGTACGGCTCCTTGGGAAGCGAGGCATTCACCCCCCCGTTCTGGATCTGGAAGGCCTTACCCGTAGTCTTTTCGGAATACCTCCCCGGAGAGGGATACGCGTCGCTGGGTTTTATCTTCGAGCTCGATAAGGAGTTGCCCATCGGCTTCTCCCAAAGGCGACTCAGTGGATTCGACGGGATCGGTCTCAACTGTGCCTTCTGTCACACTGGCACGGTGAGGGACTCGGCCGAGGCCAAACCGCGCATCTACGTCGGGATGCCGGCCCATGGCTTCGATATCATGGGATACTTCCGTTTCCTCATCAACTGTGCTCTGGACCAACGCTTCACCGGCAATCATCTGGTTCCTGTCATGGAGTCGCTGGGGGCGAACTTCGACTTCATCGACCGCTTTCTGTACAGCCATGTGTTGATCCCCCAGGTACAGGCAGGTTTGATTGGACTGCGTGACCGTCTGACGCCCCTGATCCTCAACCCCCAGGTCCCCGACTGGGGGCTGGGACGCGTCGACACCTTCAATCCCTACAAGGCCTTGCAACTCAACTACCCGATGGACCAGATTCCCATCGACGAGCTCACCGGTGCCGCCGATTATCCTCAGATCTGGAACCAGGGCCCACGCGAGGGACACTATCTCCACTGGGACGGGAACAACAATTCAGTAGACGAACGGAATCTGGGTGCCGCATTGGGCACCGGTGCAACCCCAACATCGCTTGACCTGGATGCCCTCGAACGCATCGGAACCTGGCTCCGGGATTTCCCACCTCCCAAGTATCCTTACCCAACGGATCAAAGCGCGGCCCAACAGGGAGAGGCCATCTACCGGCAGAAGTGTGCTAATTGCCATGATTTCGGAGGCTCTCGAATCGGGACTGTGATCCCACTCAAGGCCATCCGCACCGATCCCTATCGTCTGCACAACTACACCTACGACCTGACCGTTAATCAGGCGACGCTCTACTCGGGCTTTCCCTATCGCTTCAGTCACTGGCGCAAGACCAATGGCTATGCCTGTCAAGCCCTGGATGGGATCTGGGCCAGAGGCCCCTATCTGCACAACGGTTCTGTTCCCTCGCTGCGGGATCTGTTGGAGCGACCCCAGGACCGGCCCCAGATCTTCTACCGCGGCTACGATGTTTTCGACCCGACAAAGGTAGGTTTTGTGTCTGACGTCGCTGAGGCCGATGGTCGCAGCTATTTTCGTCACGACACCAGCGTCCCCGGGAATAGCAATGGCGGCCACCTCTACGGCACCAACCTCTCCCCGGAAGAGAAAGAGGCCCTGGTTGAGTACATGAAGACGCTCTAGTGGACTGTAATACTTGCAAGCGCTGGTTTTGAAAGGATGTGAGGAGGAAGAAGCCTATGGCGAGTCATAGCAGAAGATCAAAGTGGATTGCACTGGCGATTCTCGTGGTCGTGGTTGGGGCTATGGCGTATGTGATCTGGAACGGTCTGTTGCGTGAGGAGCCACTTCACTACGAATCCGAGCTAGAGCACTTCAAATACGGATCGATTGGCACCGAGCAAGAAGGCTTGAGGGTGCCCTACTGGATCTGGCTCGTCCTACCCCGAATCTTTCCCGAATATCTACCAGGACCGGGCGGATACGTTTCACTGGGCTTCGCCTGGGAAGAAGGCAGAGAACTGCCTATCGGGCTCACCAAGAAAGTGATCGGACAACCTCTGGTAGGGATCAATTGCGCTATCTGCCACACTGCAACGGTCCGCGAGAGCCGTTTCGACAAGCCCACCATCTTTCCGGCAGCTCCCGCGCACCAGCTTGATATCCAGGGTTACTTTCGTTTCCTCTTCACTTGCGCCAGCGACCCCCGCTTCACCGCCACCAACATCCTCAACGCGATCGCTCCGCTCTACAATCTCTCCTTCGTCGACCGACTTCTATATCGATTCATCCTGATTCCCCAGACCCGCAAGGGTTTACTTCAATTCAAGGAAGAGCTGGCCTGGATGGAGAGCCGACCGGACTGGGGTCGAGGCCGTATCGCCCCCTTCAACCCGGCCAAGTTTCGCTACCTGGAGATACCCCAGGACAACACCATAGGAAACGCGGACAATGTCTCGGTATGGAACATGAAGGCCCGGTCGGACATCGACAGCGTCTACCACTGGGACGGTTTGCTCAAAGGCCCCCTGCAGGAAGTTGTGCTCAGCTCGGCCCTGGGCGACTCGGTAACCCCCGAGACACTACCCCTCGAGGATCTGAAACGAATCGAAACCTGGCTACTCTCGGCTCCGGTCCCCGCATACCCCTACAAGGTCGACCAGGAGTTGGCCCAACAGGGCGCTCCCGTATTCGAGCAGGAATGCGCTTCCTGCCACTCCTTCGAAGGCGAGAAAACGGGCACTGTCATTCCTATCGACGAAGTCGGCACAGACCGACATCGTCTCGACATGTGGACCCAGGAGGCTACCGACGCCTACAACGCCTACGGCGACGATTACGACTGGGACTTTTCCAACTTCCAGAAAACCAACGGCTACGCGTCGGTACCCTTAGACGGAATCTGGCTCAGAGGTCCGTATCTGCACAACGGCTCGGTTCCCTCGCTGACAGAGCTATTGGAGCCCGTGGAGAGTCGTCCCAAGCTCTTTTACCGTGGTTACGATGTGTACGATCAAGAAAAGATGGGGTTTATTGCCTCGGGAGAGGACGCCGAACGATTCGGTTTCCGATACGACACTGCCGTCCCCGGCAACAGCAACCAGGGACATGAGTACGGGACAGGCCTCGACCCCGAGCTGAAAAAGGCCCTCGTGGAGTATCTGAAAACCCAATGAGAAAACGAAAGAAAAGCCTGTTGTTGCTCATCCTTGCCGTCGTCGGACTATGGCTGTTCCTTCAGCTCGGCGCCGATCAGCCGGTGGATTATGCTGACATCGAGGAGCACTTCAAGTACGGGTCCATCGGCAGCGAACCAGGCGGGTCGCTCTTGAGCACCCACGGCGGTGTCCTGCCCCCCTACTGGGTGATGAGGGCCCTTCCCGAGATTTGCCCGGACCAGCTGCCCGGGGGGTATGCCTCGCTGGGTCTCATTCTCGAAGAGGGAAAAGACCTGCCGATCGGCTTTTCGAAACGTCGTCGGCTGGGCCTCCAGAACGTGGGCTTGAACTGTGCCGTATGCCATACCGGAACCGTGCGGGAAACCCCAGAGAGCAAACCCCGAATCGTCCTGGGAATGCCGGCCCACCAGCTGGACCTGCAGGGCCTCTTTCGCTTCGTCCTCGACTGCGCACTGGATGATCGGCTCACCGCTGATAGTGTTCTGGGAACGGCAGAGAAACTAGGCGGCGAGGTGGGATTCGTCGAGAAGATGCTCTACCGGACGCTTGCCATTTCCCAGGTGAAACTGACCGTTCTATCGCTCCAAAGGAGCATCGCCCCACTCTTGGCCGGCCAGGTGCCGGACTGGGGACGGGGACGCGTCGACACTTTCAATCCCTACAAAGCGATCCAATTTGGATGGCCGCTTGAGCAGCTGCCGCCGGATGAGATCATCGGTGCATCAGACTACCCCTCACTCTGGAATCAGAAGCCTCGAGCCGAACCTCTCCCACAGGCACCGGGAGGGATGCACCTTCATTGGGACGGCAACAACAACTCGGTAGACGAGCGGAATCTCAGTGCGTCACTGGGTGCCGGCGTGACTCCAACCACCATCGACCACGATCGCCTTCAACGGGTGAGGGATTGGATCTGGACTCTGGAGGTCCCAAGGTATCCCTACCGGATCGATGAAGAGTTGGCTGCCCAGGGAGAGGCACTCTATCGAGAGTACGTCGACCCGACTTCGGGGGAAACCTGCGTGAACTGTCACGCCGATCACCGCTTCCGCGAGGGAGTCGTCGCGGGTACCAGGGTTGGAACTGTGGTCCCGATCGATCAGATCGACACAGATCCTCATCGCCTGAACTCGTATACCTATGAGTTTGCGGCCAATCAGTACAACCTCTATCCCAGTACCGAGTACCGCTTCAGGCATTTCCAGAAGACCAACGGTTACGCCAACCATCCTCTGGATGGAATCTGGGCTCGTGCCCCCTACCTTCACAACGGCTCTGTCCCCACGCTGCGGGATCTGCTCGAACCGGAAGAGGACAGGCCGACCCTCTTCTACCGAGGCTATGACGTCTTCGACCAGGAAAAGGTAGGGTTCCTGTCTGACGTTGCTGCCGAAGGTAAGCGTCAGTACTTCTTGTACGATACGAAGAAGCCAGGTAACAGTAACCAGGGCCATCGTTATGGACTCTCGCTCTCAGCCGAGCAGAAGAAGGCTCTTGTCGAATACCTGAAAACGTTCTAGCGTGGCGAACGTAGTTTTGGGCTCCAGGCCGAAGTCTTGTTCTTCCGAGCCCTTGGCTCGGACGGCGGCCTGGAGCCCACCGGACTAAGGAGAAATACCATGTCCTACTATTACGATTTTGAATCCACAGGTCCGGTGCTGAGGCGCATGGGTGAACGTCTGCTCGATCTACGCCAGAAGCTCACCCTGGAAGTCCCTCCCAAAAACCTGCACGAGAGCCTCCTGTTAGCGACCTGGAACGTCCGCGAGTTCGATTCCACCAAGGGGGGCAGTCGCACCGAAGAATCCTTCGCCTATATCGCCGAGATCATCTCCAGCTTCGACCTGGTTGCGCTCCAGGAAGTCCGGGAAGATCTGAGCGCGCTGGAACACCTGCAGGGGATGCTAGGAGCCTGGTGGGCCTATGTCGTCACCGACGTCACCGAAGGACAACCCGGCAACCGTGAGCGGACAGCCTTCTTGTTCGACAAACGGAAGGTCCGATTCGCAGGAGTTGCTGGGGAAGCGGTGATTCCTCCCAGGGCCGTGCGAACAACTGGGGTCGATGGAGAAAGGACTACGATCTACGAACCCTCCAGGCAGCTCTCCCGAACGCCTTTTCTAGCTGGGTTTCAGGTCGGATGGTTCAAGTTCATGCTGTGCACGGTCCACATCGTCTACGGGAAGTCGAAAGCCGATCACCCCCAGCGCGTGGAAGAGGTGAAACTGATTGCCGAGTTTCTCTCGCGGCGAGCAGACGAGAGGGGCAGTTGGTCGAATAACATGATCTTGCTGGGCGACTTCAACATCTTCCACAGCGCCAGCGAGACCATGCAAGCGATTATCGATGCGGGCTTCCAGGTACCCCAGGAGCTGCAGGAGGTTCCCGCCTCGAATGTCGGCAGAAAGAAGCGCCGCTACGACCAGATCGCTTTCAAGGTCCGAAGCGATCAATTGAAACCCACCGGGCAGGCTGGCGTGTTCGATTTCTTCAAGACCGTCTATCGGGCCGAGGACGAAGGCATCTACGCTGAGAATATAGGTCCTCGCTACCACACAACAGCCGCAGGTGTAGTGAAGACCAAGAAACAACAGAGCCGCTATTACCTGAGCGACTGGCGAACGCATCAGATGTCGGACCACCTCCCCATGTGGGTCGAGCTGAAGATCGACTTTGGCCCAGAGTATCTTTCGAAGCTGGCCAACTCGGAATGAAACGATATGCCTAAGATACAGGGACCTCACTCCTGCTCACCCGAAGATCTGCCGCAGGTCATCGCTTTGGTTGACTCCGCGATGCGGGAGGGCTCTGACCAGACGATGCTGACCGACTACCCGCTCGTCTACCTGCACTCGAATCTGGAGAATATCCGGATCATCAAGTCCGACGGAAAAGTGGTCAGTGTCGTTCCCTTCCTGCCCCGTCCCGTGGTGATCGATGCTTGCAGTTTCAACATCGGCATTATTTCTCCCACTGCAACCTACCCTGAGCACCGCAGAAAGGGGTACGGCCTCGGCTGCTTGAACAGCTGCATCGAGCGAATGAACCAGGTGGGCTGTGAGTTGTCGATCTTGTGGACGCAGGTTTCCACCTTCCCTTTCTACGAATGCGGCGCATACCAGGCTGTGCGCTACCAGGGGTGGACCTATGACTGCCGCCACCAGGATGCCCAGCTGTTCCAGAATAATGGGGAGAAGGTCATCCCATACGATCCCGCAACCAAGCTCTATTTAGAGGATATCGGAAGGATCCATCGCCAGGACGTCTTCGGAGTGGACCGAAGCCTCGAAGAACAGGAGTTGCTCTTCGGACTACCCAAGACGACGACCCTAATCGCCCTCAAACAGGACACACCCGTGGGATACCTCATCATCAGCGGTGCCAGCAATAAGCATGGACTGATCGAGGCGGGGGAAAGACTTCCGCCGTCGAGACGCTGGTCCACCACACCCTCTCCCGGCTGGAGCCGGAGGAGTCCATCGAGGCCTACGACAACTTGACCCGGACCGGACTGGGTGCCTTGCTTCAAAGCAGAATCTCAGATCGATGCCTTCTTTACGAAAAGTCCATGATGATTCGAATCAATCAGCCCACCAGGTTTCTCAGACGAATCGGATCCTGGATCGAGAGGAAAAACGCCGGCGTCAAGCGGGAGTTCTCCCTCCACTTGAGCGACGCAGACGAGCAGATCAGTTTCCACTTCACCGATGCCGGATTGCAGCTCGGAAAGGAACGCCTGAGCAACCAGGTAGAGACGACACGTCGAGAGCTGACCTCGTGGATTTTCGGACCGCATCCTGCACGTCCCAGCTCGCCTCCCGAGATCTTTTCAGGGCTCTTCCCATTCTACTTCCCCATCTGGATCCTGGACCAGAGCTAGCCCGCATTTCTCATCGCCTGTCGTAGCGAGGCGTCGCAAGGGCCGTCCTGGCAAGGCTTGCGACCGAGGCCTCCGCAGTCGTACTTGTACAGTACGTCGAGGAGGCCGACCGAGCGAAACGCAGCCAGGGCGGATGATTGCGGCGACGTAGTAGACCGGCGATGAGAAATGCGGGCTAGGGGCGTCCCAGGGGCTGGCTTCCTGTTTCGGACGCCCTCACAGATCCGCAGTCAAGCCGATTTTCCCTTTCTCAAACTCTCTACTCGGCGATCACCGATGTTGTATCATCACGAAGGGTTATCGTGGATGAGTGTCCTAGCTCTGTACCAGAGCGGACCGACGGACGAAGACAGGCTCTTTCAGGCCTTAAGGGAGAAAGCCATGCAGAGAAGACAGGGATGGATGTTGATCGCTTTAGCTTTTCTGATGTTATTAATGACGATACTGCTGTCCCCTCTCATGAATCCTTCCGCGTCCGCAACGGAGACCGAGCCGAACTGGCCTCGCTGGCGTGGGCCTCAGGACAACGGGGTGGCCGCGAGTGGCGCCCCTCTCCAGTGGGACACAACCAAGAACGTAAAGTGGAAGAAGTCCATTCCCGGAAAAGGCCACTCCACACCGATCATCTGGGGTGACAAGATCTTTCTCACGACAGCCGTTCCCACCAAGGAGGTTGAATCCCCAGCAGAGTCTGCGTCATCGGTGGGGCCTCCACCGCCTCCTCCAAATCGGGGAAGTAAAGGACGGGGCAAGGGGAAACGTGGCCGCCGCGGTGGTCGGCACCCCCAGATCCCGTTGCTGGAACACAGCTTCGAGACGATCTGCCTGGACAAGAACAGTGGCAAGACACTGTGGCGGAAAACGGCAACCGTTGAGACACCCCACGAGGGGTTTCACCACCGCTATGGCAGCTTCGCCTCCAACTCTCCGGTCACCGACGGCAGCCATGTTTTCGCTTCCTTTGGCTCTCGCGGCATGTACGCCTACGATCTCGCGGGGAACCTGGCCTGGAAAACGGATCTCGGTGTGAAACTCAAGATGCGGAATGCCTTTGGCGAGGGGACCGCACCGGTCCTCCACCAGGACACACTGGTGCTAAACGCCGACCATGAGGGCTCCTCATTCATCCTGGCCCTGGACAAAAGAACAGGCAAGGAGCTTTGGCGCACGGGCCGGGAGGAGCGGAGCACCTGGGCGCCTCCCCTTGTGGTTGAGTACGGCGGTAGAGCCGAGGCAATCGTCACTGGGACTACGCGAGTGCGCAGCTACGACCTGAGAAGCGGCGAGTTGATCTGGGAGTGCGGTGGTCTGGGCAGCAACCCGGTTCCTGCTCCCGTTCGCTATGGTGACACGGTGATCGTGATGACGGGTCATCGCCAACCCAATCTTCTCGCCATCAAGCTGGGTCGGAAAGGCGACCTTACGGATTCGGACGCGATCGTGTGGACCAACCAGCGCGGTAATTCCTACACCTGCTCTCCGGTGCTCCATGGAGATCAGCTCTACATGGTGACCGATCGCGGCATGGTTAGCTGCTTGAACGCCAAGACCGGGAAACCCTACTACTCACAGCAGCGATTACCGAATCCATACCAGTTTAAAGCCTCTCCAGTCGCCGCCAAGGGCAAGCTCTATCTGGCCAGTGAACAGGGAGACGTCATCGTCCTGAAGATGGGAGAGAAATACGAGGTACTCCGGATCAACTCGATGCCGGATCACTTCTTCATCTCTTCGCCGATCGTAGTGGATAACGAGCTATTCCTGCGCAGCCAGGACACACTCTACTGCATCAGGGAGGCGGGTTGAAAGGTCCTGCCGCTGAAAGCGGTTTAGTTAGCTCAACGTTCTGTGACGTATCGGCAGCGCGTTTGCGGAACGCGAAGCGTGTGGCAAATCCGCTGCAGCCCATGGTACGGTGACTATTCGTCCTCAGGAAAGGCCTCGCCGTAGTCATCAGAGAGCATATAGTGGTAACCCCACCCGATATCTGAAGACGAACTCATGATCGCTTCCAACCTGTCCTTGAATTCACTTCGTTGCTCCTCTGGAAGGCTGAGGACCTTGTCGATCGCCCGTCGGTACATTCGGATGAGGGCGTCATAGAACGCCTCGTCTACGTCTCCAAAATCCACCGTGAAGTTGTTGCCACACTCCACAAGGAAGGTCATCAATTCCGCTTCACCTAGAGGATCTCCCACGGCCTTTGAATAGCTGCTGATCGTTCTCTTTGCTTTCGATACTTGGACGGGCTGGTTGCTGAAGACGTCAGGGTACATGCATTCATGGATTGTCTTCTTGTACGGACCAAGCGGGTCATCGCCAACCGAGAACCGAGCATGGAGAAATGCCTGATTTTCTTTCGATAAGCGATAGAGGTCCGCGACCAATTTGACCAACTGCGTTTGACCCAGGTTGACTACTGCTGCCTTCACGTCCGACCAAGTTGGACTACTGGTTTTCCGTTTCGCACGCAGAGTCATTCCCCTTCCTTTGTCACCGAACGGCCTGCCGATCAACGGCGGCGCGTAGAGCCGTGCGCTGCATCGGCCTGTTGGGCGGCTGACGCCACCAACGCCAGTGAATGTCGGTAATTCTGTATCGTGATCGACGGTCGAAGACCCTCTAGGTCCTCCGCCAAACGCCGTAGCCACTCCTGCCGCTCCGACGACTGCTCCGTGAGGCTTCCCGCCGTGACAAGGCACGGCTGGATAATGGCCAAGATCTCGCCAAGGACAAGAAGCAGGCCCGGAGTAGCAAACCACGGACCAACGGGGTTATTGGCTTGTCGGTCGGTTCATGCGACGTCAAGGCGAAGTCTTGGGTGGCGTGCGCGGCTATCCTGCAGAGAGCTTTGTAGCGATCGTGGTGGACGAAGGGTGACGCACCCTCGCCTTCAATAGCCAGGCGCACCTTCACTGGTGTGAATTCACTGCTCTCGGGCGCCGCACCCCAGGCGAGTTCCCTGTCGGGTTGTATGGAGAAGAGCTGAAGGAGGTTCGTAACCTCCGCGCCAGAACGGATTAGAAGCAGCGCTTCGTCATAGTATCCTGCCCAAGCTAAACTTCGGGCAGCGAGCGCTAAGTTGACCAGGCGACGAACACCGGTGAGATGAGGATGAGGCACCGGCTCTCCAACCGCCACCAGCGACGCAATCAGCTCCATGCCACGCTGCAGATCATCGACGAAAGCGTCGGGTGCCTTTTCTCGGTGAGCAAGCCACCATTCCCCGGCCTTACGAATCTGGATTGCGGCACGTGGTGAGATTCTCACCCGGAGGCTCAATTGCCGAGGCGTTTCCTCAACTCAGCAAGCAACTCCTGGCCGTCGACGTACTTGCCGCGCTGGATATCCTCTACTGCGCCAACAAGCTCTTCCTCCTGCTCCGCTGAGAGCCGGATGGGCTCCGAAGACTCCGTGGAGACGATCGCTACGCGATCCCCCTCGGCCAAAGTACCCTCCGGCACTTCAACCTTCCCGCCGACGACGGTACCCGAGATGACCTTCATGTTGTAATGATACCAGCGGAGGCCCCTTGGGTCTGCCAGATCCGCCCAACGGTAATTCACATCAGCTGCGGCGCGAAGCGCCGTCAGTCTGAATGTGATTGTTGGACGGCGATTGCGGGACGGTCCTGGAACTCAACCAGCCGCTACCGCCGCTTCTTCGCACAGCTTGATCCAGGAGCGTTTCTTGGCCGCCGGGATCAACACATAGTTCTTCATCACCTTGCCGGTTCCAGGATCGTAGGACAGACCGCGCCCGGCGGCGATCAGTGCCTCGACCCGCTCCGGCGGCAGTTTGAGGAGTAGGTCGCCCCTTGGAGAACATGGCGAACATCTTCTTGCCCACCTTGAGGCCCTGGGCCCCGCGCCCAGCATTGACTGTTACGCCAGCCACCTTCTCGAAGTGCGCTTTGACGGATGCGTAGGGGTCGGTCATCGCAGCTCCTCCAACGCTATGATACCGTACTGCCAGATGGCTCCCAGGTGGCGGACGCTCGCGTCGGTGTGGGCAAGGTAGCTTCGAGTTTCCGCCTCGTAGTGATTCTCGGACCCATCGCCGAACCTTGTCCCTGGGCCGTTGAGTAGTGGCTGTCAGGCGGTCACTCCTACGTTCCACCCGTCGTCCAACGACAGGCATCAGCCACGGCGTCCTCGCCGACGGTTGAATGCCATTGTTAGAAGCCACCACTCACAGGAGTTCGCCTAGCTCAACAAGAGCCTCACCGTCCTCCAAGAGACCTGCGACTGTGCGGAATCGGCGCCCAAGCACGTCGCGGAGGTGAGCGTTCGAAGTGTTCCCGATCGTGAGCCAGACGATCTGTGGCGGCGGTCCAAATTGATCGAGAATGGTCACGAAATCTCCGTCTTTCGTCATTACAATGCTCCTGCCTCTCGCGCTGCTAGAAAGATCTCCTTATCCGCTGCGTCCCGCAGACCGAGATCACGGACGGCGAAGGCTTCTATGCCTTGTGTGGAGGTCAGCCATGCGGCTAGTGCGGGAGATAAATGCGCATCAAGCCATAGGATCAAGCGGCTACCACCGGGTGGTCGATACGGCGGCTGGCGAACCTGAGCGCCGCGCGGATGTCGTCGAGCTTTAGATCCGGCAGTTCTTCCAGAACCTGCTCAGCCGATAGTCCCCCGGCGAGCAGATCGAGAACGTCTGTAACCCGGATACGCATTCCTCGAATGCAGGGGCGCCCCCCGCACTGCTCTGCATCTACTGTGATCCGCTTTGCCAAGTCTCCCATCTAGGCTCTCCTTGGAGACGATCCTACCACCGTCATGGGCTTCCGACTTCTGCTTCCTTCTTTTCAGGGGTTTCTCTCTCGCTTTGCTTCTAACGGTGGGCATCAGCGGCGCGCTGCAAGACGCAATAGAAACCTGGAACCACAGGCGCGCATCCGCTGCATGCCATTGTTATACGTGCAGCTTAGGCACTCTTTTCTCGAACTACAAGGTCGATCTCGCAGTCAAGCACGTGAAGTAGAGCAAGCAATTTGTCGATCGACTTGCGATAGTTAGTTTGGTCTAACAGCCGATAGAATTGGGTTGCGGAGGTCCCCAGGCGACGAATCATCTCCCGCTTACTCAGCGGACTGGCTTCGACCCGCCGCTGAGCTTCCACGGTGAGCTTGTAAAGCAGCAGCTCCCGCAAGTAGGCAGGATCTTGGTTGTACTCCAGCACTTGCTCGACGTGAACTGTTCCGTCCCTGCCAGATTCCAGGACATAAGTGAAGGCTTCGCGGCCCAGCTCCCTATCGACGTACAGCTGGGCCACCTTGTCAGTCGGGGTTGGACGAACCTCTAGCTTTGCGTAGGGAAAGGACAGCGTCTTGCTTGCTGTCTTGATTTCGAACATCTTTTTCCGGTTGTTGTGCGAAACACTGCGGATCTTCATAGAAGGCCCTCAGCTTGAAGCTCCCGGATGAGCTGGAGGATTCGCCGGTTCGCTTGTCCCCTCATCGGAAGCCAGTGATCAAGATCCCACTTGACGACGAGACGTCCATCTCCATAGACGTGTACATGTTGTGGGCTGTGATCGCCGATCCAGGTAATGAAGACGTATCCACCTCGGCGGATCCTTGGCACCGATGAATGTTACCTCATGAGGTAACACTTGTCAAGAACGGTTCAGGCTCGTTTGTTCGTATAACGGTTAGCATCAGCGGCGCGCCTGAGAACGTAAACGATCTAATCGCATCACGACGGCGCGCCCGCTGGATGCCTTGGTTAGACGGGTTCCCTGATAGACGTCTACCGCAGGCGCTGCCACTCGGCAGGGTCTCGCCTGGCATGAAGAACGGCCACGACAACTACAAACTCCGACTCAACGGCGAAGTAGACAGCGTACGGAAAACGACGCATCAACGCACGGCGGATATCGGACCGGAGAATTTGGTACCTGAGAGGACCCTGTGAAATGCGGTCGTAGGCAGCACGCAACTCCACCAGGAATTCAACGCCCAGCTCGGCTTGTTCTGATTCGTACCGATCGAAGGCCCCCTGTTATATCTAGTTCGACTCTCGGCTCCGCGACAAGTCGGTATGTCCTCACCGTCTCTTGTTCGCGAGTCGGTCGATGACTTCATACGCCGATTGGGCAGCGGCAGGATCGCGCCGGTGGCTCTCCAAGCGACATTCCGCGAGCTGGATGTGACTCGCGGGGACAGGAATATCATCCGGATGCTCTGAGATCCGGTCCCACAGTGTTTGCAGATACAGAATTTGTTCGGACTTCGAGAGATCGCTGAATCCTGGGGGATCCGGGATCGACGTGTGCTCCATATTCAAACCCCTAATCCAATGATACAGTATCTGCCGCCCGCCACAGCCCGTCTAACGCCCAAGCTCAGCTGCGGGCAAGCCGCGAAGCGGGTTGGCCGTCAGCTGCAGCGCTTTGTTAGACCACCGGTACGCTCCTGCTAGGCGCGTCCCACCGTACTGGCAAACTTCCTCCAGTCGTAGGCGATCGCACCAATCGGCCCCTTGTCGAAGTTCAACGCCACGGTGTGAAGTCGCCCGAGGTTGCCGAGTGCATCGACGATCGTGTGGCACTGCTGGGCCGTTACCTCCATCGGCTGGAAGCCCTCCGAAAGCGGCCCAAACACTCTCGCCGCGGCCTCCGCAAGAGAGCGCCGCGTGTATAAGGGGAGTACGCTTGCGCCGTCCACATCGAGGGTCAGGTAGTCGTCCGGCTGCTTGTAGAGCACGTGCCCAGGCCACTTGAGTACAAAATCGCCGTCGTCTCCGGGAACCGTACCGACGGGGGCGGGATTGCCGCCAAACACAACATTCAAGCCGTTCTGCTTGAGACTTGGGCTGTCCGCTGCTACTGAGAAGAGGCAATCACCGGAGACACGCGCCCGGCCACTAAAGGTTTCAATCGGCTCGTCGTCAAATTTCAACGCGACTGTCCCCGGAGCTGCGTGAATCGACCAGCGTCCGTGTCTGAACTTCATCCTACTGACAGTGATTCGTGTCAGCAGGTCGAACCGTATCTCAAGGTCAACATGGTATAGTGCTGACCTTACTGTCCACACCGGTCCCACAGTCTCGATGTCGAAGGCATCGCTACTGACCGTGATCTCGTTCCCAACGACGGCGAAGATCTCCGCGCCCTTGTCGTTGAAGAACCGAAGGTTGAGCGACGGGGGAGCCCCGTTATCCTCAGGTGGGTCGAAACCGAAGAGCACCTCATCGTCCACGCGAAACAGAGAGGACCCGCCGACAAGTGTGAGCAGCCCGATCACGAGCTGTGGAGCGTAGGGCTCACTTGACACCCAGTCAGTCCAGGCATTTCCCTCCCTTAAGCAATAGGGGGCTGTGCGAGCTTGGGAGTACGCCTCCTCCGTCAGCAGGCCCTTCTTCTTCTTCGTATGGCAAGTCTGGCAGAGCAGAGAAATTCCAGCGACGTCGTGAGTCTTGGCGTCCTTGAATTGGGGACTGTGGTGGTCGTAGTCGTACACGGCGCACCCGCAGACAACGCAGCCAAAACCGCACGCCTTGCGAACGGCCCGCCTGACATCAGCCGGGACCTTCCGTGTCAGTCCTTCGTTGTTGGTGCCATCGTCGCTTGACATCTGCCTATCAGTCTTCTTTTGCGGTGCCCTATGACGCTTGGTCGGTCTAACGACAGGCATCAGCCGCGGCGTCCTCGCCGACGGCTGAATGCCATTGTTAGAAGCCACCACTCACAGGAGTTCGCCTAGCTCAACAAGAGCCTCACCGTCCTCCAAGAGACCAGCGACTGTGCGGAATCGGCGCCCAAGCACGTCGCGGAGGTGAGCGTTCGAAGTGTTCCCGATCGTGAGCCAGACGATCTGTGGCGGCGGTCCAAATTGATCGAGAATGGTCACGAAATCTCTGTCTTTCGTCATTACAATTGCTCCTGCTTCTCGCGCTGCTAGAAAGATCTCCTTATCCGCTGCGTCCCGCAGACCGAGATCACGGACGGCGAAGGCTTCTATGCCTTGTGTGGAGGTCAGCCATGGGGCTAGTGCGGGAGATAGATGCGCATCAAGCCATAGGATCAAGCGGCTACCACCGGGTGGTCGATACGGCGGCTGGCGAACCTGAGCGCAGCGCGGATGTCGTCGAGCTCTAGATCCGGCAGTTCTTCCAGAACCTGCTCAGCTGATAGTCCCCCGGCGAGCAGATCGAGAACGTCTGTAACCCGGATACGCATTCCCCGAATGCAGGGGCGCCCCCCGCACTGCTCTGCATCTACTGTGATCCGCTTTGCCAAGTCTCCCATCTAGGCTCTCCTTGGAGACGATTCTACCACCTTCATAGGCTTCCGACTTCTGCTTCCTTCTTTTCAGGGGTTTCTCTGTCGCTTTGCTTCTAACGTGCAGATCAGCGGTCTGGTGGAGGGCGAAGCCCGGAGCCAGATCCGCTCCATCTGCTTGTTATGTTTTTTTATTTTGACTTCTTGATCCCAATTAATTAGTTCTCGTCCGTTCGATTGTAAGTGACTGGAAATAAAAGGGAAAGAAGAGATTTAGGAGCTCCGTTTTTGTCAGGTCCTCTTGGTAGAATAAGTTTGCCAACTAACTCAAAGAAAAGGATTTACGACAAAACTGGAGCTCCAACGATGAGAAAGAACAGCGAACCACAGAGGCCGCTCGCCCCTGTGTGGCCCAATCACCGCTTGAGTGACGAGCTCCGCACGATCTCGAAGATTCTCGATAAGAATCCCGAGATCCTGGATCTGGTTTTACAAGATCTGTCTGACAAAGTGGATCCCCAAAACGGTTCGCCGGGCCTGAGTGCCGAGCAGCTCCTGCGTTGTGCGGTGCTCAAGAACTGGCATCAGCTGTCCTACGAGAAGCTGGCCTTTCACTTAGCCGACTCCGAGAGCTTTCGGGCGTTTTGCCGCTTACCCTTAGGGTGGGCTCCGGGCAAGAGTTGTCTGCAGGAGAACCTCAGTCGAATCCAGGCCGCGACCTGGGAGGGGATCGGGCAGATCCTGGTCCAATGGGCGAAGGCCCAAGGACTGGAGCAGGGACACAAGATCCGGGTGGATGCGACAAACGTCCCCAGCCCCATCCGCCATCCTTTTGATTCCCGGCTGTTGTACGATTCGATCCGCACGGTCACGGCGTTGTTACGAGATTTAGGCCAATCCCATCGAGTGAGCTACCGGGACCACTGTCGGCGGGCCAAACGTCGTGTGATCAATCTCCGCAACGTCCGGGGTAAAGCCCGCAAGAAGGTCGTTTACCTCGATCTGCTGAAGGTGGCAAAAAAGACCCGACACTATGGCAAGTTGGCGCTTGAGAATGCCTCCCAGTGGGAGGACTGCCACAGTTTGATAATCGCTGGAAAGTTGCGTCATTATTTGGAGTTGCTGCAGCAGGTCATCGATCAAACCGAGCGCCGGATCCTGCGGGGAGAGACGGTGGCGGCGGAGGAAAAGGTCGTTTCCATCTTTGAGGAGCATAGCGACATCCTTCAGACGGGAGGCAGAGAGACCGTCTTTGGCCACAAGGTGTTTTTGACCTGTGGCAAGAGTTCGCTGATCTTGGACTGTCGAGTTGTGGCCGGGAATCCGGCCGATCAGACTCAGCTGAAACCCATGCTCCGACGCCATTTCGAGCACTACGGCTTCTATCCTCGGCAGGCCAGTTTTGACGGGGGATTCGCTACCCAGGACAATCTCCAGTGGGGCAAGAAGCAGGGCATCGAAGATGTCGCGTTTGCCAAAAAGAGGAACTTGAAGGTCCCCGATATGGTTCGTTCCAGCTGGGTCTATCGACAACTGAGACGCTTTCGGGCCGGGATCGAAGGCTGCATCTCGATGCTCAAGCGGGTCTTTGGAGTCGACCGCTGCACCTGGAAGGGCTGGGATCACTTCCAGCAGTATGTGCAGCTTTCGGTGCTCAGTTACAACTTGCTCGTCCTGGCTCGTTTGCTGTTGTAGAAAGCTCAGAGTCCACTATTAGGGTGCGGGAGTTCAAGGATTGGTGTCTCTTAAAAACGACTTTCGAGGACTAGTATATCGATTCATTAATACATTTACAATTGTAATGATCGATGGTATTCTGGTTTCGGAACCAGAATGGCCACAACTTCAAAACGTCCAAGACTGGTCTTGAGCGCTGAGCAACAATCTTTCTTGATGCAAACCGCCCAATCTCGCAGGCGACCCCAACGTGAGGTTCAACGTGCGCAAATCCTTCTACGTTATGCCCAGGGCCAGAAGATCACAGCCATTTCCCGCGCTTTGCGGGTCAGTCGCGTGGCGGTCTACAAGTGGGTCGATCGTGCCCTTGCCCTGGGAGCAGAGGCGGCGCTGAGCGATCAGTTTCATCGTCCTAAAGAACCCGTCATCACCGAGCAAGCCAAGGCTTGGGTGGTAAGCTTGGCCTGCACGAAACCCAAAGACCACGGTTATGCCGCCGAAGTTTGGAGCCATCGTCAGTTGGCCAAACATGTGCGCGAGAACGCTCTGGCCCAGGGACATCCTAGTTTGAGTCGTGCTGCCAAGGCTACCGTACAGCGCATTCTTAAGAGCCAAACGTTGCAGCCGCATAAGGTCAAATACTATATGGAGCGGCGGGACCCTGAATTTGATGAAAAAATGCGGGAAGTGCTTCTGGTTTACCAAGAAGTTGACCTGCAAAATAAAATCGCCCTGGCTGACCCAGGTGCTCCTCCCGCCGTCGTCACCGTGTCGGTCGATGAAAAGCCTGGTCTTCAAGCCATTGCCAACACGGCCCCAGATTTGTCACCCCGACCGGGCCGACATCCACGATTGGGTCGTGACTCTGAATACAAAAGGATGGGGACCTTATCCATTCTCGCGGGTCTGGATTTACACGACGGTCACGTCACGGCCGAGGTCCATCCCCGGCACCGCAGCCGGGAGTTTATTCTCCTGTTAAAGGCGCTCGACGCTCATTATCCTCCGGGGGGCGTGATCCGCTTGGTCTTGGATAACCATTCCTCTCATATTTCCAAAGAAACGATGTCGTGGTTGGCAACCAAGCCCAATCGTTTTCTCTACGTCCACACCCCCAAACACGGCTCCTGGCTCAATTTGGTAGAAACACTCTTTGGTAAAATGGCACGGACGTTCCTCAAACATATCCGCGTTGCCTCGCGCCAGGAACTCAAAGATCGAATCTTGCTGGGCATTGCCGAAATCAACGAAGCACCTGTCGTACACCGATGGAAGAAATTTGACGCCCTGAATACGTAAATGTATTAATGAATCGATATACTAGCTTGCAAACCCTCCTCTGAAACGGAGGGAAGTCACTGCCCGAAACCCTGGTATTGTCGAAGAAACCACCGATGGAACCTCAGAAAACGGGGGTTCCCGGATGAGAACTAATTAGTTCTCTTCAATTTCTATCTCGAAGTCATCTCTTAAAAGATAAACCTGTCGAAACATTTCACGAACAAACTCTTCATATTTTCCAACTGAGATGAGCAAGTCACCTCTAATCGCCTTATCATACATTACAATCTTTCCATATGGATCTTCGCCTTCTACTACTTCTTCCGTGATTTCGATACTCCAAGATTCTAAAAAGTTTCTTAATCTTTGCTCTTCCTCTATTGATAGAAATTTTTCTTCTTTTCCCTCAAAGTCCGATGGGATCCTACTAACTTCCCTAACTTTAAAAATTTCAAATCTTGACGGGATACTATTTCTTGAAATTGGAATATGAACATAAATTACTTGATTTCCATACGCTGAAAACTGGACAAATTTCTCAGTTGATTTTGCTTCAAAAATAACATAAGCATCATCATTTCCTCTTTTTGAAAGAGATACTGCGTATTCCGGTGAAACCGGCCACCGAATCCGGAGGAAACCGGCCGGGTCGGAGCGAAGCGACGCTGGAGGTTAATAATCATCTCCGAAGTGGCCGGTTTGAGTCAATCCGCATGACGCTCTTTGGTTGAGAACGCATCATCTCGTCTCTCCTTTCTTAAGTGAGTTGCCGATGCAAAGTTTGCATCAGCAGATTGTTGTTTCCATTGTTGTCTCAGAGTCCTGAGGCGACTCCTGAGATAATCCCAGTAGCGATCCGAGACCGGTTGTTGTCTCACTTCCTGGATCAGAGGTTCGAAGTAGCTCAGGGAAGTGATAGGTCCTCCGGTGTGGCCGTTGAGCCAGGCGACGTGCTTGCGGGCACAGCCCAGAAGCAGGGCTTGCTCGATCTGCTGCAAAGAGAGGTCCTGGCGGTAGAACCGAGCAGCCAACTGGCGGTCTGCCTGGGAGAAGGAGCACTGAACGCCAGGAGCCTCGAGCAGCAGACGGGCGATCTGATCGACGTAAGGGGCTTCGGCCGCTTCGGGCTCCCGGGCGTGAGATCTTTGGTAGGGCCAGAAGGGGTCGCTGATCTGGATGCGAGTGGGTTCGTGTTGATTGCGCGCCAGTGTGATCAGACAGAGACCTCGAGACTGCAGTTCGCCCAGATAGGTGGAAAGGGAGCGGCGAGACTTGTGCAAGGCTCGAGCCAGCTGGGTGGGCGAGAGGGTCAGTTCGCCGGTGGAGCGATCCGCTTTCAAGCACAGATAGACGAAGAGCTTGAACGCGCCGTCGCTGACGGACTCCATCGCTTGCAGCAAGGGAGCCCCGGCTGCAAACCAGCCACCATTGACTTTCAACTGCGGTGCTTGACTCATGATTCGTCCTCCTGCTTTGAGGGGGGGTGACGATGCCGGCGCATGGAAGCCCCTTCGAGGTCGATGCGGTAGGCATTGTGGACCAGACGATCCAGGATGGAATCAGCGGTGGTCGGATCCCCGATCTGCTCATGCCAATGGGTAACGGGGAGCTGGGAGGTGAGGATCGTGGATCGACTGTCATAGCGATCCTCACAGATCTCGTAGAAGTCCCGTCGCTCGGTCTCGGCCAAGGGATTCATGGCCCAGTCATCGACGATGAGCACGTCGGTGCGGGCAATCTTGCGCAGGAGCTTGTCGAGCGAGCCATCGGCTCGAGCCAAAGCCAGATCACGAAAGAGTCGAGCGGCGCGCGTGTAGAGAGCCGACCAGCCGTCTCGGGCGGCTTTCTGAGCGAAGGCACAGGCCAAGAAGGTTTTTCCGACACCACAGGGTCCGACGATGATGAGATTGTGGTGGGTCTGGATCCAGCGACCGGTGGCAAGGCTGGCGATCAGCGAGCGATCCAACCCTCGAGGCCGGCGATAGTTGATATCTTCCAAGCAGGCCGGGAGCTTCAAGCGGGCGTTTTTCAGACGGCGATCTAAAGCGCGGTTCTCTCGCCAGGTCCACTGACGATCGACCATCAGGGAGAAGCGTTCTTCAAAGCTCAGTTGGGCCATCTCAGGATCGGCCAGTTGCTCGGTGAAGGCCTCGGCCATGGCGGTCAAACGCATAGCCTGAAGTTTTTCGACGGTGGGATTAACCAACATGAGAGGCTCCTTTCTCGCCCTCAAAGTACTGAGCTCCCCGGACGTTGGCATGCTCGATCGGGGGACGTTGGGGTGACGCTTGCGGTTCCGCTTCACGGTCCAGACCGGTCTTCAAGATGGAGTGGATGCTCTTGTAGGAGCAGGCCTGAAGTCGCAGGGCGCGGCGGCAGGCCCGCTCCAAGCGCTCTTCTCCGAAGGTGGAGCCGAGACGCACGATTCCCAAACAGGAGCGATAGTTCTGCTCGGGATAGCGGCGGGATTGGAGGATCTTCTCGACCACCGATGCGGTATGGGGGCCGGCTTTCTGAGCCCAGTGGATCAGGCGTGAGGGAGACCACTCGAGATAGCGGCGATGGCATTCGGGTCGGTGCTCGTCCAAGGTCGTAGCCTTGCCGGGCTGATAGGAGCGGCGGTGAGAGGCCACCCTCCGACCCTGGTGGAAGATCTCCACAGTGGTGACGGTGGTGCGTAACTCGACCTTCTGACCCACCAGAACGTAGGGGACACTGTAGTAGTGACGGTCGAACTCGATGTGGTAATCGATGTTGACGCCGGCCTTCTTCCATTGGGCGAAGACGTAGCGTTGGGCTGGCAGGGGCTTCAGAGCCGGACGATCCAGGTCCTCGAAACGCTGCCGACGGTTGCCGGGGAGCTTGCGAAAGCTCCGGCTGTTGAGCCGCACGAGCAGCTCGGCGATGGCTTCGTTGAGCTCTCCCAAGGAAAAGAAGGTCCGGTGACGCAAGGCGGCCAGGATCCAACGCTCAACTACCAACACTCCCGACTCGGCCTTCGCCTTATCTCGAGGACGGCGCACCCGAGCCGGGAGGACGGCCACCCCATAGTGCGCGGCCCAATCCGAATAACTCGCGTTGAGATCCGGTTCATAGCGACAGGGGCGATGGACCGCATCTTTGGTGTTGTCTGGGACGACGACGCTGGGGCAACCTTCTATAAACTCCAGAGCCCGGGTGTGGGCCGCGAGCCACGAAGGTAGGTCCTGGCGGAGGGAGGCTTCCGCATAGGTATAGTTACTCGCACCCAGCACCGCCACGAAGATCGAGGCATCTTGGGTCTCCCCCGTATAGCGATCCACGATCGGGACGGTGTCTCCGGCATAGTCTACGAAGAGCTTCTCGCCGGCGCGGTGTTCTTGCCTCAGCACCAGATCCAGCTTGCGGCGCCAGCGATGGTACCGATCGCAGAACTGACTGTACTGATAGCCCTCCGGATACACCTGCTTGTACTCATCCCAGAGCAGCATCAGGGTCACATGTTTGTGTCGGCAGCGCTCTTCATGGACGGTGGCGAAGTCGGGGAGTGGACGTGGGCTGGGCGGAGACTTGTCGGTTGGAGGAAACAACTGGTTAGCGATCCTCCGGTCATCCCAGCCTTCCGGCAGCGGCCAAGTCAGACCCGCCCGTTGGGCCCGACGCACGTACTCGGCTACGGTGCTGCGGGCCAGGACGCAGCTACGGGCGATCTGCCGATCCGAGAGATGAAGCTGAAACTTCAGACGTAGGACGTTTTTGATTTTGCGCATGGACTTCCTTTGGTTCGGCACGATCTCTCCTCCGAAAAGGAGTCATCGTACCGAAGGAGTCCAACGTCGCTCCGTCCCCTCGTGGGAACCGATTCCGGGAAACCGGCCGCCTTTCCGGGAAATCGGCCACCGTTCCGGAAATCCCGTTTCTAGTGGCCGGTTTCCCGCCGGATTGGGTGGCCGGTTTGCTCCGGAATCAGTGGCCGGTTTCCTCTGGAATCACCGGCCGGTTTCGTCCGGAATACGCAGAGATACTAACGAATCCTTAATTCCACCGGAATTAGCGATTGTTTTGGTGCTACAAACTCCAAAAACGATAAATAGTATTAATTGGGGGTATTCAGTTGCCTCAAGTTGCCACTATATGGCGCATTTGCGGGGCCTGGGGCCCCTTACGTTTTTGACCATGTCCTTGTAAGCCGTCGGTTCGATCGCCACCGCTTGTTGGACTAATCTGTAGAATAGCTTGCCACGGTGGCGGCTCGTTCGGCGATTGAATCGGAACGTATATTCGTCGAGGTAGTAATCCAGGTGCTCGTGACTGATGGCTCCTTGATGCGTGCCGATCATCCACCGCTTGAGCAACGAGGCGACTCGATGGCAATGTGGCAGCAAATCCTCGCCGACCTCTGCCGTAGGGCGCACCACTTCGTGAGTGTACCCAAGGGCACTCAGTTTCCCATAGCCTTTCCATCCGTCGGTGTGAATCACGGCGCCTGGGAGCACGGTTTGCTGTACCGCCTTTTCCAGGCTTTGGGCAGAGGCATCCGGCACGCGGGCCAGCCGGATCCGGCCAATGTGAGTACCCTCGACCTCTGTCGCGATCACGACCAAGCTCTTTCCCGACGCGCCACGTCCTCGCTTGCCAGGTTTCGCGCCGCCCACATAGGTCTCATCCACCTCCAGCGTGCCCGAAAGGCGATCTCGTCCCGGCCTGACCATGGCCCGCCTGAGCTTGTGGAGCCAAGTCCAGGCCGTGTGATAGCTGCCCAAACCGAGAACCTGTTGCAGGCCCAACGCGCTGACGCCCGTTTTCTGACTAGTCACCCACCACATCGTCCGGAAC
Source organism: Acidobacteriota bacterium (assembly GCA_965218775.1). Lineage (GTDB taxonomy): Bacteria > Acidobacteriota > UBA6911 > RPQK01 > JAJDTT01 > CAUZIZ01. The sequence goes on from CBDCLS010000005.1 coordinate 1,357,667, forward strand.
CAGAGGGTCAGCGGTTTGCGAGTACGCTCGAATATGGTACCCGCCGTCACGGAGATGTGGTAGCTGCACGAAGCACAGACCAGCAAACCCCGAATTGTCTCCCATACCTCGCGACACTCGCAACGCGGGCAAGAAACCAGGACATTCCCCAAAAATTGAGGGTGAATTCTCTCAAGTAGTTGAGAACAAGAGAGTAGGGCGATAAGGGAAGTGGGATGGGTTGAAATTGGGAGAAAATGGGGGAACTGTCGACCCCCAAAAGTGTGGGTCCCTAGCGCTTAGACTGGTTGGCGGAACTCCAAACCCAACAACCAATTAAGCGGAGGGACCCAGATGCATGATGCCAAAGTAGCGTGGAAGATTCGAGAGCAGCTGAGAGAATTTTCGGGGAAGGTCTCTGAAGGATTACCGAAGACCGCCGCTCGTTTGATCCGGGAGGTGCTCTACGGGATGCAGTGTCGGGCGTCGGTCCGGCTCAGCGAGATTGCGCGAGCACTGGAGGAGGAGATCGCTCTGAAGAAAGTCATCGAGCGGCTGAGTCGCCAACTCAACCGTCAGGGATTGAGAGGAGCGGTGGGAAAGAATCTGCTGGAGTTGGCGGCCTGGCGGGTGGAGAAGGAGACGCTGTTGATTGTGGACCCCACGGATGTGAGTAAGCCATATGCCCGGAAGATGCAATACCTGGCGCGGGTCCGGGACGGCTCCCGAGGGGAGATCCGAGATGGATACTGGTGCTGTGAGGTGGTCGGAGCGAGGCGGGGGAGTGCCGAGGTGCTGCCGTTGTACCAGGAGCTGTACTCGCAGAAAGCGCCGGACTTTGTGAGCGAAAACGACGAGATCCTCAAGGCGATTGGGCGAGTCTCCAAAGCCACCCAAGGGCGAGGGATCTGGGTGATGGACCGGGGAGGGGATCGGGAGGAGATCCTCGAAGTCCTGCTGAAGCGGGGACACCCGTTCCTGGTGTGCCAGCGGGGGGATCGTCACCTGATCTCAGGGCGCAGCAAGAAGAGCGCCGAGGAGTGGGCGCGTGGTTGTCGGCGCCGCTACCGGGAAGTCGTGATCAAGGAGACGAGTGCGGGGGAGAAGGTCTACCGGTTGGAGTTTGGGGCCCGAGGGGTGCGTTTGCCCGGTTTCGACCAATCGCTGTACCTGGTGGTGGTGGATGGCTTTGGCCCCCGTCCCCTGATGCTTCTGACGAACCAGACGGTCAAACGCTCGCGCAAGAGCCAGTGGCGGGTGGTCGAGAGCTATCTGAGCCGCTGGCGTGTCGAGGAAACGATCCGATTTATCAAGCAGAGCTACGAGTTGGAAGACATCCGTTTGCTCAAGTATGAGCGCCTGCGCAATATGGCCGCCTTGGTCATGATCGCCGCCTTCTTCGCCTGTGTCTATCTGGGTAAAAGGGCCAAGCTGGCCCTTCTGGTCCAACACATCGAGCAGGCAGCCAAACGGATCTACGGCATCCCGGAGTTCCGCTTCTATGCCATAGCCGATGGCATCAAGCAGCTCCTATTCGGCCGCCACAGCGGGATTGGCGGGGCTCGACCCGATCCCAGCTCCCGTCAGCTGTCCCTGCTTCCTCTGGGCCTCTGAAAAATGGGGAATGTCCAGGCAAGAAACCCCTTGCGGCCAACGCAACTGCAGAAGATACTCACGGCAAGCACCTTCGGACGAGAACCGCGCCTCGAATTCACCGAGTGTCTTCGGGTAGTCTTCCATACCCCAAGACACTACCCCTTGGGGTTACTTGAGGCAACTGAATACCCCCTTTAGTATTAATACGAAAATCCTTTTTTTCATTCTAAGTTCCCAGACTAAGGCTTTAAGTCTTTATAATGGAGTTATTATCATATATCACTGCTGTCCGGTTTAGATTGTAGAGATCGTCTATAAGTTACATGGGTATAGTAGGTTGCGACGAGGAAGGGGTGTGACGCATTTGAATTTTCGTGGCTTCTCCTTGGCCCCGTACCCAGACGGTCAGAGGCGTAGTCCAGTCTCTGGCCATGAACCCAAGACGAACGATTTTTGCCCAGCTGATGGAGGGGATTCACCGGGAACAGTTCCAGCGCTGTGTCGAGCGTTACGGAGGAGACCGCCGGGTGCGCCGCTTCTCGTGCCGGAACCAGTTTCTGGCCATGGCCTTCGCGCAGTTGACGTACCGGGAGAGCTTGCGGGACATCGAGGCCTGCCTGCGCTCCCGAAGCGAGCTGCTCTATTCGCTGGGATTTCGCGGGGAGGTGGCCCGCAGCACCCTGGCCGAAGCCAACGAAACACGGGACTGGCGTATCTACGCCGACTTGGCGCAGAAGCTCATTGTCAAAGCCAGACGCCTGTATGCCAACGAGCAACTCGGTCTGGAGCTGGGGGAGACAGTCTATGCCTTCGACTCGACCACCATCGACCTGTGCTTGAGCTTGTTTCCCTGGGCCCACTTTCGCAAGCGCAAGGGCGCCATCAAACTGCACACCCTGCTGGACTTGCGGGGTCCGATCCCCACCGTCATCGAGATCACCCAGGGAAAGTGCCACGACGTCAACCTGTTGGATTCCCTCGTCATCGAGCCCGGTGCCTTTTACGTCATGGACCGGGGTTATCTCGACTTTGCTCGTCTGCATGTCGTTCATCAAGCTTGCGCCTACTTTGTGATTCGGGCCAAGAAGAATCTCCGCTTTACTCGCTACACCTCTCGACCCCGGTCCGATCAGCCCGGAGTTCGCAGCGATCACACCGGGCGCTTGGCCTTGCCAAAATCTCGGCAAGACTATCCAGAGCACTTGCGAAGAGTTCGCTTCTTCGACGCTCCCACCAACAAATCTCTCGTCTTCCTGACGAACAATTTCACCCTTCCGGCCCTCAGCGTCGCCTCCCTCTACAAACTCCGCTGGCAGGTGGAGCTGTTCTTCAAGTGGATCAAGCAGCACCTGCGAATCAAGACCTTCTACGGCACCTCCGACAATGCCGTTCGCACCCAGATCTGGATTGCTGTCTGCGTTTACCTCCTCATCGCAATCCTGAAAAAGGAACTCAAGCTTCCCCAAAGTCTACACAGTATTCTGCAGGTTTTGAGCGTGACCGCATTCGAGAAAGTTCCCATTTATCAACTACTTATGAGACCTAGCTTGCAGGAAGCCCACAGTCCTAGCTCTAACCAGTTGACTCTATGGGACTTATAACCGGACACTAGTGATCATATATGTTTTAGTTTAGACATAACGATCTGCCGCTCAGCCGCGGCCGAAGGCCGTCGGCTGCAGCGGCGGGTTGGGCTGTTGATCGTAAAGAGCAGTTTGCAGGCCCTTGTGCCATTCTGTTGCAGCCCCTTTTCTTGCGCACTTCTGAATCCGAAGAATCGAGATTCAAACCTGATTCGGCTGGATAGACCCGATACCTGCTGCGCCAGCAGCGGCCAGCTGATTCAGCGGAACCAGCAGATCTCGTTTGTGCTCGTGGAGCCAGAACCATGGTGCCATGATCGCCGCCAAGTATTCCTCCAACTCCTCCTCGGTGCGCCCTGTGTGTTTCGACAGGAAGCCGGCTTGGTTGCCTTCGAAACAAGCGTACAGAGAATGTACTATCCAATCGACAAGGACCGCGTGTGGGTGCTCTTTCCCGCTCTTTTCCGGTTCGCCTTCGGCCGTTTTGAAAGAGCCCATGTTCCCGATTTGAAGGGTGACACCGGTAGCGCTGATAGTTTCTGACCATCTAACAGCTATCTCAGTTTCGGTTGAGATTCTCCGCAGCAGGTTCATTGAATTCTCGGGTGACTCTGGCAGGGGGTCTAGAAACAGCGTAACTCTGTCTACTTTGATAGCCTTCGCCCAGTGAGCACTTCGAAGCCCAACAAAGCACTGCCCAACAGCGTACCAGACCATTCCGAGTGCGACATTGGAACCAATGCGCTTGTTGTCGACCAAATACTGATTTCCTCTCTTAGTCATCACCGTAGCGAGTAGCGTAACTTCTTTTCTGTAAATTCTGGTCAGGCCTGGGTCGGAAAGACAGAGGTCTGGGACAGGATTCTCCAAAAACAGAAACGTCTATCTGGCAAGGAGAATCAAATGAACCCAGACCTGGAAAAGAGAGTACCACGGGAGATCCTGGCGGAGTTGATCGAGGAAGGAACAGAAGCCTTTCGAGGAATCCTGGAGAAGCTGTTCAACGTGGCCATGCAGTTGGAAAGAAGCGAGTTTCTGGGAGCGGAAGCGTACGAGAGAACAGCCAGTCGGCGAGGCTATCGAAACGGATTCAAAGGCAAGCGGATTCAGACTCGAGTGGGAGAGCTGCACTTGGAGATTCCACAGGTGCGTGGGTTGAGGTTTTATCCCAAGTCGCTGGAGAGGGGTTGCCGTTCGGAGAAGGCCCTGAAGCTGGCCATTGCCGAGATGTATGTGATGGGAGTCTCGACGAGGAAAGTCACCGAGATCACGGAGCAGCTGTGTGGGTTGGAGATCTCGGCCACCCAGGTCTCGAGAGTGGCCGGGATGCTGGACGAAGAGCTGGAAGAGTTTCGAAGCCGGGAGCTGGGAGAGTATCCGATCGTGTATCTGGATGCCCACTACGAGAAGGTTCGAAGAGGCGGCAGGGTGCAGGACGTGGCCATCCTGAAAGCCATAGGAGTCAATCGTTTCGGAACGCGGGAGGTGTTGGGTCTGAGCACCAGGATCAGTGAAGCGGAGGTGCATTGGCGAGGGTTTCTGGGAGATCTGCACAAGCGTGGACTGAGAGGGGTCGAGCTGTTTGTCAGTGACGATCACGAAGGACTGAAGGCGGCCAGGCGGGCAGTTTATCCGTCGGTGCCCTGGAACCGTTGTCAGTTTCACCTGAGTAAAAACGCCCAACAATATGCTCGCCGCAAAGAGGACAAGCCCCGCATCGCCCAGGCCATGCGGGACATTTTCGATGCCCCGTCTCGAGAAGATGCCGAGGAGCTCAAGGGTAAAGTCGTCAAGAAGTTCGAAAAGATTGCACCGGAGTTCGTGAGCTGGCTGGAAGAGAACGTGGATGAAGGGCTGACAGTGTTTGATTTTCCGAGGAGCTGGTGGCGAAGGATCCGAACCATCAACGGACTGGAGAGACTGCACCGGGAGATCCGGAGACGAACCCGGGTGGTGGGAATCTTTCCCCACGAAGCGTCGGCGCTGCGGCTCATCTCGGCTGTGCTTGCAGAGATACACGAGGAGTGGTTAACCGGCCGGCAATACCTGAACCTGGCCGGCTGGAAAACACAAGTGGAGCAATTCTTCCCTACAGGCCCTAAAGAAAATTACAGAAAAACGGTTGCTTAACCCCGTAGCGAGGTTCCCTGCCTCTACACTTGCATAGTCTTCGACAGCTTTGAAGGTGGCCGCAAGTGAGAAAGTGTGTAGAGAAAGAGAGCCATCGCTCAGGGCCGCAACCAGGCGCCTAGCCTCGGGCGCTCTATCCTTGAATGGTGTGTCCTTGAATTGGCGCAGGCCCGGTAGGCCTTCTATTTGGTCGCAGACAAGACCCGCGAGGACCAGGGTCTCCAGTGGAGCACCACCTATTTGCTCCGAAGGTTGAGCGTCAACGAAAACGAGCAAGCCATGAGTTTGGTGTGTGACCATTGGAACCTACTGTTGTTGTACGAGCGGCTACAATCAGCCCAACTCCTGTTTATATGGTTTCCAGATAAACCCACTTCCTGGTTGGATCTTCCAGATAACACGCCGCATTCGATTCCGCCTAAGCTCTTTGAAGTCCATTCATTAGAGTCACGGCTGTGATATTTCGGAGTCTTATCTGGTTTCCGCATAATACGCAGCTACCTCCTTCATCACAGACTGTCTACCGGGCTCTTAACGCCCCGACCGCCGCGATTCAGAACGTGGGTGTATATCATCGTGGTTCGAACATCCTTATGGCCCAGTAGTTCCTGCACCGTCCTGATGTCATATCCCTGCTCAAGCAAGTGCGGCCTGCACCAATCATCTACTAAGACTTTCAGCGGAAGTGTGAACAAACTATCCAGGTCGGATGTGGCAGGCCATTCGGACGTATCACGGGACGTTTCCGGAGACCACCTGAACGTCCGCTTCTAGGTGCGAAAGCGGCCGTTCGATTGCGATCAGATCGGACGCTGTCTGTAAAATCGGGTGCCGACTATCACACATGAGAATGCAACCTGCAACTTGCCCTTCGACGTGCGACGTGCTTCAGGAGAACGCCTTGTGGATCTGTTGATTGATCTGTTCTAGTTCGCCGTAGGTTTGGTTCACATGGTTTACCAGTGAAGAAAACTTCGCGATCCACTGGCGCTTTTCCACGCCGTTCCTTAGGATGATCAACAGATCGCTGTTGTCCCACGGTTTCTGGATATACTGGTAGAGCCCCACTTCGTTGATCGCACGGATGGCGTTCTCCTTGTCGGCGTATCCGGTCAACAGGATGCGCGGGACGTCAGGCTTGACCTCTCTCACCTTTGCCAGGAAACTGACTCCGTCCATCTCCGGCATCATGAAGTCTGACAAGACCACGTCGACATCGTTGTCGGGCAGATAGCCCAGAGCCTCGTTCGGCGAGGTGAAGGTAACTACCTCGTAGGAAGTCTCCAACGCCAGGAAGGCCCGGAGCGTCGTCAGCACCATTTCTTCATCGTCCACGATCAACACGGTTGCCGTCTGGTGGTTCTGGTTCACAGCGCTCCCATCAAAGAGTAACATCAAGTCCCATCAGAGTGACATCGTCCCACTGATGATCGGGCGAGCCGAAGTCCCTGGCTGCTGCCGTCAATTGCTCCAGGATCTCGCTTGCAGGCTTGTCCTGACTATCCAAGATCGTCTGGGCCAGCAAACCCTCGTCGAAGGCTTCCCCCGACTGATTCTCTACCTCACTCAGCCCATCCGTATAGAGGATCAGACAATCTCCTTCCTTCAACTCGACCTCCTTTTCGTCGCTGGGTTGGTAGATCCCGTCGCCGAACATCCCCAACAAGAGTCCATTGATTGCGATACGCTCCACACTCCCGGCGCCACGCCGTAACACGAATGGGTGCGGACCTCCCCCACTGGCGAGCCGGCAGACCGACGTCTGAGGATCCAGATCCAGAATAAGCACTAGACTGGCGGCGAACATCTCCTCCGGCAGGATGCCATGCAGGACCTCATTCATCCCCGCCATGATCTCGGCCGGGCTGGCCTCGCTGTCTTTGAAAGAACCGAAGGCCGCCTTGAGCAAGACCGTACTCAGGGCAGCGGAAATACCATGCCCTGTCACATCGGAGAGCAGAACCGCGAGCCGGTCGCCGGCCATCGGCAAGATGTCATAGTAATCTCCTCCGACCTCAAGCGCGGGCTGATACTTGACCGCGAACGAGATCCCGTTGTTCTCGGGAAAACTCTGAGGCAACATCCGCTCCTGGACCTTCCGTGCCAGCAGCAGTTCTTGGCGTAGCTCATCGTTCCGTTCCGATAAGACGTCTCTTTGAAGCAAAGCTCGGTCCAGGTCGCGGGCCTTTTCTTGCAGCTGATTCTTGAGTCCCCTGGCGGCGATTCCGTTGTCGACAATCAGCTTGACGTGGTCGTTGTCCCAGGGCTTCTCGATGTACTGGAACAGATCGACCTCGTTGATGGCCTTGATGGCGTTCTCCTTGTCGGCATACCCGGTCAGCAGCACCCGCGGAACCTCCGGATACATCTTCTTGACTTGCGAGAGAAACTGGAGGCCGTCAAGGTCCGGCATCAAGAAATCAGAGATGACCATATCCACCGGTCGCTTCTGGAGCGTGGCCAGGGCATCAACTGGCGACTGGAAGGTCACAACCTGATAGTCCGTCTCCAGCTCCAGGAGCGATCCCAGACTCAGCGTCACCATTTCCTCGTCGTCCACAATCAGAACGACGGGCCTTCTTCGACCCTTGTTTAGGTTTCTCAACTGATCATTCATCGCCAACCACACCCGGCAGTATCAATCGAAAGGTAGTCCCCTTCCCCACCTGACTCTCCACCTCAAGCTGACCTTTATGGTTCTGGACAATTCCAGATACGATAGATAGGCCCAGCCCCGTCCCTTCTCCGAATCCCTTGGTCGTGAACCCGGGATCGAAAATCCGCTGGCGATTGTCTTCTGAGATGCCAATTCCGGTGTCCCGAAATTCAAGCACAAGAGAATCGCCGTCCATCCTTGTTTTGATGAAGATCGTGCCCTTGCCTTCAATCGCATGACTGGCATTGACCAGAAGGTTCATGAACACCTGGTTCAGCTGATTCGGATAGCAGGTAATCAGGGGCACTTCTCCGTAGTCCTTCTCGACCTGGATCCGGTGCTTGAGCTCATGCTGCACCAAGGTCAGCGTATTGTCGATTCCTTCATGAATGTCCACTCCGTCCAATTCGGCTTCGTCCATCCGGGCGAACCGGCGCAGACTACCGACGATGGCCGTAATGCGCTCGGTGGCGGTCCTGTTGACCGTGCTCAGCTGCTGAATGCTTTCCAACAAGCGTTTCAGTTTTTCGTGCTGGGGAGCCGTATCCGCCGTCTCCATATCCGCCAGTATGACGCCAATACGATCGACCGTCCGGGCGAAGATGTCTATGTTGCTGCTCAACGCACCCAGAGGAGTGTTGATTTCGTGAGCCACACCCGCCATCAGTTGGCCTAAGGCGGCCATTTTCTCGGACTGTATCAACTGGGCCTGTTTCCGACGAAGCTCCAAGGCCCGCTCTTCTACCTTCCCTTCCAACTCGGAGTTTGCCTCTTGAAGCGCCCGCTCGGCCTCCAGACGATCGGTGATGTCACGCACCGCTGCGGTGAACAAGAGTCGTGGACCCACCTGCGTCTCGGCCATGCGGATCTCAAGCGGAAAAATTGAGCCGTCCTTCCTCAGTCCCTCCAACTGCAGTCGCTGACCCATTGATCGAGCCACTCCCGTCTCTCTGTAACGCTTGAGTCCGGCAGTGTGACGGGTCCGATACTGTTCCGGCATCAGCAGCTGGAGCCGCTGTCCCACAAGCTCGTCTTGAGCGTAGCCCCAGATTCTCTCAACCTCCCGATTCACCATGACGATGGTGCTGTCTGAATCGATCGTGATGATGCCCTCCCCGACCGTGTCAAGGACCGCACTCAATTGAGCCTGCGAGTCGACCAGCTCAGCCTGCCGTTTCGTTTTGGGTTGCACCCCATCGTCCGTCATCTGATACTGGCGCTACTATTCCTCAGATAGGTCGCAGGTTGCAAGTTGCAGATCGAAAGGGTCGCACGTCTGAACGTCTGAACGTCGCACGTCCTTTGGCGCCAGCAAACAGCTTCGGAACTGACAGCTGCGGAAACCTGAAACTTGAAGACTCACCACCAGTGATCCTCGACCTGGGACGTGCGACGTTCAGACGTTCAGACGTGCGACCCATTCGACCTCAACCTGCAACCTATACCCTACACCCGGTAACCTATACTTCAACCAACCGGAGGAAGAACAGATGAAGATCTACCTGCACTCGACGCTGTGCTTCTTGACGCTTCTGGCATGTATCCTCCAGCAAGATAGGCTGAGAGCCGCACAGCTTCCCGAGGTACGGGTGGGGTTCATCATCGACGGGCCTTGGGAGGGCAACAAGGAGACACTCAGAATCACCAAGGAAGAGATCCTGGCACTGACGCGGGGCGAATTTGACGTTCGCTTCCTGCCTGAGATGACTATCGAGGCAGATTGGACAGTCCCTGGAATCGAGGCCGCAATCGATCGGCTGCTGCAGGATCCAGAAGTGGACATCCTTATCGCCTGGGGATTGATCACCTCCGACATTATTTGCCGCAAAGAACGTTTCCCCAAGCCAGTCATCGCTCCTGTCGTGCTGAATGTGGAGCTGCAGGGAATTCCCTACACCCCCGACAGCGATAGTAGTGGCGTCGAGAATCTGAGCTACGTAACCTGGCCGATTCAGCTCAAGGATGATCTGGAGACATTCCACAGAATCGTCCCCTTCAGGAAGCTGACTTACCTCCTCAATGAGTCAGTCTACACCGCCAACCCACGACTTCTGCAGAACGTGACCGAGGTGGTTGAAAGACTCGACTTCGAGTTGGAAGTCTCCTTTCTTCCAGTCGGTTTCTCGGCTGAAGAAGCCTTGGAAGCTCTCCCCAAAGACACCGAGGCAATCTACGCCGCCCCTCTGCTGCATTTGCCCCAGGCAGAATTCGATCGTCTGGTTCAGGGGCTGATCCAGCGCCGGCTGCCCAGCTTCTCTCTCTTCGGGCGAGGCAGAGTGGAGCAGGGCCTTCTTGCTAGCCTTTCCCTGGATACGGACCTTCGGCGCGTAGCTCGGAGAATCGCCCTCAACCTCCAGCGAATCCTGCTGGGAGAAGACGCTGGGAGCCTGCCGGTTACCTTCAGCAGGGGAAAGCTTCTGACCATCAACATGGCGACCGCACGAGCCATCGGAGTCTATCCTAGCTGGGACCTTCTCACCGAGGCCGATCTGCTCCACCTGGAACGAACCGACATCGTCCGCCTGGTTTCGCTGCGCAGTGCTGCCAAGGATGCCTTGGCCACGAATCTGGATCTCAAGAGCCTGGACCACTTGGTGTCTGCCGGTGCTGAGGACATCAACAAGGCTCGCTCGACGCTCTTGCCCCAGTTGGAGGTCTCGAGTCTGAACAGCTTGATCGATCGAGATCGGGCAGCGGCAAGCTTCGGCTCCCAGGGTCAACGCAGCCTGTCAGGAACCGCTTCCATTACGCAGCTGCTCTATTCCGAACCGGCACGATCCAACCTCGACATCCAACAGAACCTCCAGCTCACACGAGAAGAGCAGCGAAATCAGCTCCGTCTGGACATCATTTTCGAAGCATCCACTGCTTATCTGAACATCCTTCGAGGCAAGGCCTTGGAGCAGATTCAGAGAGAAAACCTTCGGCGCACCCGGGATCACCTGGAGATTGCCAGGAATCGGGTCGACGTCGAAGCCGCCAATCGATCCGAGCTGCTACGGTGGCAGAGTGAGATCGCCACGGTCAGGAGAGACCTGATCCGGGCCAACACACAGCGCAACCTGGCCGAAATCGTACTCAATCGTCTCCTTCATCGCCCGCTGGAGGAAAGTTTTCGCACCGACAAGACCAATCTCGACCTGGAGACAGGCTTTGACAAAATAAAACAGTACGTCGACAATCCCAAGAGCTTCGGCCTGTTCCGCGACTTCATGGCGGAGGAGGCACTGTCGGCTTCGCCTGAGTTGAGGCGGCTGGATGCAGCCATTGCCAGCCAGCGCAGAATCCTACTCTCGGCTGAGCGGGCTTTTTGGGCGCCTGAAGTCGCCCTGACAGGCAGCACGACATCATGGCTCAGGGGAGGCGGTGGAAGTGGTGTCCAACTCAGCGATCTTCTCCCAGACCCCCTCTCGTTGCCCTCCACGGGGAACATAGATTGGGTCGTCGCCCTCAGCGTTCGGTTCCCACTCTTCACCAGTGGCGCTAAAGAGGCTGAGGCCCGTCAATCGAGGGAGGAACTGGCCCGACTCGGCTCGGAGCGAGAGGCCCTTGCAGAACGAATCGAGCAGCGGATCCGGATGGCTTTGCACGCGGCCGGCGCCTCCTTCGCGAGCATCAAGCTGGCAGGGGATGCAGAGACAGCGGCCAGAGGCAACCTGGAACTGGTTACGGCCGCCTACCGAGAGGGGACGCTTTCGATCATCGACCTGGTGGATGCCCAAAATGCCTCTTTGGTCGCCGAACAGGCTGCCGCCAATGCCGTCTATGACTATCTACTCGATCTGATGCACGTCCAGCGCAGCGGAGGACGCTTCGACTTTTTCAGTTCGGCCTCGGAGATTACACAGTGGAAAGAACGTCTGCGCACCTTCTTTTCTCAGTCGGGTACCCCCTGAGCGGAGTGCGAATTCCAACTTGAGGAAATCATGAAAGGAACATTTAGAGTTTGTGGTAGCGTCCTGTTAGGCGCTGCTTTGACAACCTCGTGCACTTCCGAGGAAAAAACCCAGCCTCCTCCTCGTATCCGCCCAGTCCGCTATCAGGAAGTGGCTCAGGTAGCGGCGACCCGAATGAGGACGTTTTCCGGAGCTGCCAAGGCGGCAATGGAGTCCAAGATCAGTTTCAAGGTGGCCGGAACCATCAGCACACTCGACGCCGAAGTAGGAGACAGTGTACGAGAGGGACAGCTGATCGCCGAACTCGACGACAGGGACTATCACTTGAGAGTGAAGGAGGCCGAGGCGGTCCTGGTGCAGGCAGGGGCTCAACTCCGGAATGCCAGCGCCAACTTCGATCGAACCAGGGCGCTGTACGAGAATGACAATGCCTCCCGCAATGACTACGACACCGCTCGTACAGCGGTCGACACTTTCGAGGCTACTGTCGAGGCAGCCCGGAGACGACTGGAACTAAGCGAACAGCAGCTCACTTATACCCGTTTGGCGGCACCTCTAGACGGGGCAATCGCCCAGGTGGGAGTAGAGGTCAACGAGAACGTAAGCAGCGGCCAGCCCATCGTCACCTTGAATTCGATCAACCAGCCGGAGGTTCAAGTCGCCATTCCAGAACAGCTGATCGCCCAGATTCGTCCAGGTGGTTCTGTGACCGTCCGCTTCGATGCCATCCCCGGAAGAAGCTTCAAGGCGCGTGTGACCGAGGTGGGAATTGCCTCGACCCCATTCGCCACTACTTTTCCGGTAACCGTAAGACTGGCTCGCAGCGACTCCAGCATTCGTCCGGGCATGTCTGCGGAAGTCGACTTCCGCTTCAGAAGTAAAGGGACCTCCGAACGTTTGCGGGTACCCACTCACTCGGTGGGTGAAGATCGTCAAGGTCGCTTTGTCTACGTCCTGGAACCCGCAAAAGATGGGTTCGGACATGCACGCAGGAGAGCGGTAACGGTTGGGGAGATCACCTCGGAGGGACTCGAGATCGTGGAGGGACTGAGCGGGGGAGAGTTAGTTGTCACGGCAGGGCTGACACGGATCACGGCAGGACAAGAGGTCAGACTCCTGGACACCGACTAGGAGCCTGTCCGAGTACCCATGGACATCACACGCGCTGCTATCGAGAGCAATCGAGTCACTGCAGTCACCGTCCTGGTCATTCTGGTTGCCGGCATGAACGCGTATCAGCAGATGCCGCGGAACGAGGACCCTGGATTCATCATTCGGACCGCCCACGTCATGACTCTCTTCCCCGGGGCCAGCCCCAGGCGGGTGGAGCTACTGGTTACCGACAAGCTGGAGAAGACGATCCAGGAGATTCCTCAACTCGATTTCATTGCCATCACATCCAAAACCGGCGTCTCCGAGATCTTCGTCAATGTGCAGGAACGCGAAAGGAAGATGCGCCCGATCTGGGACGATCTAAGGCGCAAGGTCGAGCGTGCCAGCCGGGATCTCCCCGAGGGCGTCATCGGTCCCTTCGTGAACGATGAGTTCGGCGACGTCTTCGGTACCATCCTGACCCTCACCGGAGAAGGATTTACCTACGCCGAACTCGAAGATGTCTCCGATCAAGTCCGCAACGTCCTCCTCACCATCCCAGAAGTGGCCAAGGTTGAGGTCCAGGGCATTCAAGAAGAACGAATCTTCGTCGAATACAATAACGCGCGGCTGGCCGAGCTTGGTATCTCCGCCTATCAACTGATGAACCTCCTCGAGAGTCGCAACATTGTGTTGCCGGGAGGCGATATCAACACCGGAAGGGAACGAATCGCTCTGGAGCCATCCGGCAGCTTTGAGTCGATTGACGACCTCGGGCGAACCATCGTCAACGTCTCTGGCAGGTCAGAAATGATCTATCTGGAAGACATCGCCTCCATTTACCGCGACTATGTGGACCCTCCCAAACAAAGGGTCAGATCCTCGGGAAAGCCAGCCCTGGCCCTGGCCATCTCGCTGCGCAAAGGCGGAAACCTGATCCAGCTTGGGGAGCAGGTAGAGGCGAAAGTGAGCCGCCTGCAGGATCTGTACCCCATCGGGCTGGAGTTCGACACCATCGCCTTTCAACCTGGGGTCGTCGAGCGGAAGGTCGAAAACTTCGTCAGCAATCTGGTTCAGGCCGTCGCCATCGTCATGCTGGTCATGCTCGTCACTCTGGGCCTGAGGACGGGACTGGTGGTGTCGTCGCTGATTCCGTCGACCATAGTCATGAGCCTCCTGGTAATGTCCTTCCTCGGAATCGGACTGGACCAGATGTCGCTGGCTGCTTTGATCATTGCTCTGGGACTGTTGGTGGACAATGCGATCGTGGTTTCCGAGTCGATCATGGTTCGGATAGCGACGGGCATCAAGCCTATCGAGGCTGCGGTGGAATCGGCCAATGAATTGCGCGTCCCCTTGTTGACCTCCTCACTGACGACGGCGGCTGCCTTTCTGCCAATCTACCTCGCGGAATCCTCCACCGGAGAGTACACCGCTCCCTTGTTCAAGGTCGTGAGCATCGCCCTGATGTGCTCCTGGCTTCTCTCCCTGACTCTGATTCCGATGCTCTGTGTGTACTTCCTCAAGGTCAAGCCCGTGCCCCAGGAAGAGCGCCTGAACTTCAGACTCTACGTCGCGTACCGCAGCCTCCTTCTACTCTCTCTCCGGCATCGGATACTGAGCCTGCTCGGCGTGGCCTTGATCTTCGGGCTAACACTACAGGGCTTTGCTCTGATCCCCAATATCTTCTTTCCGCCCAAGGATCAGGCGATGTTCACGGCCGAGTTCGATCTCCCCATCGGGACTCCGATTGAGCGGACGGAGGCATTCGTCCAGCGGATAGAGAGCTTCATCGAAACCGAACTGAAGGCGGGACCCGAGCGCCCACAGGGCGTCACCAACTGGGCCAGTTTCATCGGGCAGGGCCCACCACGCTACACCCTCACCTATACCCCCAAGCAGAGGAGTCCCGAGTACGCCATGATGCTGCTCAACACGACCAGCTATGGGACCGTTCACGACCTGATCCCCCGCCTGGAAACCTACTGCCTGGAGAGTTTTCCGGACGTCAAGCCCACCATCCGCAGCCTTCTGAATGGGCCGCCGGTAGAAGACCCCATCGAGATTCGGATCTCGGGCGAGGATGTGGATCAGGTCTTCGCCATTGTCGACCAGGTCAAGGCGCGCCTCTCAGACATTCGAGGCACCAAGAACATCAGCGATAACTGGGGAGCGCGAAGCAAGAAGTTGGTGGTCAGGATCGATCAGCCTCGGGCTCGACGAGCCGGTCTCAACAGCCAAGACGTCGCGGTCTCACTGCAGACAGTTCTGAGTGGCTTCGAGACCACTGACTATCGGGAAGAGGACAAGATCATCCCCGTCACACTGCGCTCGGTGGCAGCGGATCGGCAGGACATCGGGAAGCTCGAGAGTCTGAACATCTTTTCCCAGCTCACCGGGAGTGCGGTCCCACTCAAGCAGGTGGCCGATATCGATGTCACCTGGGAGCCGGCCAAGTACCTGCGCCGCGATCGCCTTGCGACGGTAACCGTCTCAGCGGCACTGGAGCTGGATTTCACGGCGGTGGAAATCATCAACCAACTAGACCCCTGGCTCCGGGAGCAGAAAGTCGATTGGCCGGTTGGATTCGACTACGCCTACGGGGGCGAGATCGAGGCATCGGTCAAAGCCAATGAATCGGTCATGGCCAAGGTTCCCATCGGCGCACTGATCATCGTGCTGCTGCTGGTGGGCCAGTTCAATTCCATCCGACGGCCTCTGATCATCCTGACCACGATCCCACTGGGATTGATTGGCGTCGTATTTGGCTTGCTGATCGCAAAGTCTCACTTCGGCTTCATGACGTTCCTGGGAGTCATATCGCTGGCAGGCATCGTCATCAACAACGCCATCGTCTTGCTAGACCGGATCAAGGTGGAGATAGAGCAAAATGGTCTAGACCCGGCGCGAGCCGTGATCGAGTCCGCTCAAGGCCGTTTGCGGCCCATCCTGCTGACAACCTGTACCACCATGGGAGGGATGATTCCCCTCTGGATGGGGGGAGGGCCGATGTACGAACCGATGGCAATCGCCATCATCTTCGGTCTTCTGTTCGCAACCCTGCTCACGCTGGGTGTGGTTCCTATCTTCTATTCCGTCCTGTTCCGAGTGAAGTTCAAGAAGTTCCGCTACTAGACTTTCTGTTCAAGAAGAAGTTCACGAACTGGTCCAGCTCCAGACGGAGGCAACGCCACTCCCCGACGACTGTTTTATCCTACTTCCGTCTGGAACCTTTGGGCCATTCTATACGAGGAAGGTTCCCCTGGCAGTCAATAACACCGGTCGGATTCCCGACGCGGCGCACGCCAACCAACCAGACCACGGATCGCTGGAGCCATGCCTTCTCGACCCGTGCTCGCCATTTCAGGCGTGGAACCATATGCAAGCATATTGGCATATAGTGCTACCAAACGAAGGTCTGATCGCAATCAGTACGAGTTTGTTGACGCTCTGGGAGCGAAGCGAGTCGGTCAGAAGAAGGCAACCGATGAATGCTGAACCGCAGAATATCGAACAAGCGAATTTCGAAGGCTGGAGAAAAAACCTGGCATTCGCTTTGGTGTTCGCCGACCCGGGGGACCTACCCGTTCACCCGGTCCCTACCGGCCATGAGAATTCCGGCTTTTTCATCCACCGAGACCAACACTGACAGACCGACCGCGAAGAAGAGCAGCACCACGGCCATACCCACGCGCTGAGTTGAGAAGATCCGGGTCAGCTCCCCCAACAGTAGCGGACCAAGGAAGGCGGTGGCTTTTCCGGAAAAGGCGAACAGTCCGTAGAACTCATTCTCCTTACTGGGAGGCACAAACCGACCCAGCAGAGATCGGCTGGCGGCCTGGTTCGGTCCGGCGCAGATTCCCACTAGAGTGGCTGCCATCCAGAACACCCAGCGCTCGTGTGTCAATACCGCCGCCGTTGCCGCCACGATGAGCCCCCACAAGCTAATCTGTATGGTTCGCTTACTTCCCAGGTAATCGTCCAGAAACCCCAGGGCGAAGGCTCCGATCCCAGCCGCTACGTTGAGGACGATTCCAAAAATCGTGAGTTCCTCCAGGGAGAAACCAAAGGTGCCCACGGCATAGACACCGCCGAAAGCGAAGATCGTCACCAGGCCATCGTTGTAGAAGAGACGAGCCACCAGAAACCTCACGATCTGTCTGTATCGCTTCACCTCCCGAAAGGTACCGAGCAACTGGCGAAACGAAGCGGCCAGGAGCCCCGGTTCCCTGGTAATTGCCGACTTGTCCTCTTTGACCCAGAGGAAAATAGGCAGGCTGAACACGGCAAACCATCCAGCCACTAGTAGCGTCGTGGCCCTGAAGTTCTCGCCGTTCTCCCTGCTGAATCCAAACCAGGGCTCGGCCGCAAAGGCAAACCCGTCGAGAAAGGTCGGCTGCACCAGCGCCACCGTGGCTAGCCCCATGGCGGCCAACCCTCCCAGATAGCCTAGCGACCAGCCAAAACCTGAAGTGCGCCCTATCCGGTCGGGAGCAGCGATATCGGGGAGAAAGGCATTATAGAAAACGGTGCCCATCTCGAACCCAATGTTGGCAAATGTGAAGCAGAGCAATGCTTTCACCACCTCACCGGGCTCGGCCGTATAGAGCAGAACCGAGGCCAGAACTGCGACCACGGTCGACACAAACAGAAGCAACTTTCGGTAACCTCCCCGGTCGGCCAGCGCTCCGAGTGGCGGTGCAAGCAGCGCAGCGGCTAGAGCTGTCACGGTCAGGGATCGAGCCCAGAGGGAGGTGCCGGTGACCTCGTCCGCCGCCATCTCCTTCATAAAGTAGCCGGCGTAGATGAACGTGACCACCAAGGTAGTAAAGGAAGAGTTGGCGAAATCGTACATGCACCAGGAGAAGACGGAGAGTTTGCTGTGGGGTGGTTTAGTTTCCATCAGGCTTGTGTTGAGCACTTAGGGCTCGCGCAGAAATAACTTGGCATTTTGGCATCTCATCTTCACACCATCTTCGGCCGCTCCTCAATCGCGAAATCCTCAACGTAGACCCGGCTACGCCTGCGGTTTCGCTCAATCGTTCGCGGCCAAATCTGACGCAAATCTGAGCGCCAATTCTACCAAGTTATTTCTGCGCAAACCCTTAACCCGGATAATTCATAAGTTTTCGTAGCGAGGCAGTGACGGAGCCGTCCTGGCAAGGCTTGCGACCGAGGCCTCCGCAGTCGTACTCGTGCAGTACGTCGAGGAGGCCGACCGAGCGTAACGCGGCCAGGGCGGATGATGGCGCCGCCGCAGTAGAAAATTTATGAATTATCCGGGTTAACGTTGCAGGCTTGGAAATTCTATACTTGCAGCTTGGGATTCGCTTGCTCCAAAGCCGATCGACCGCAAACCTGCAAGCTGGAACCTCAAACCTGTAACCTATGATCTCCATGCGAGTGCTCCTGGTCTCGCCCTACCACGGCGGCAGCCATCAAGCCTGGGCCGAAGGATATCAGCCTCACAGCAGTCATGAAATCGAACTACTGACGCTTCCAGCTCGATATTGGAAGTGGAGAATGCATGGCGGAGCCGTCACGCTGGCTCGACGTCTCCTTCAGAGGGGAGAGTCCTTCCCTATGATCTTGGCTACGGACATGCTCGACCTGACCACCTTCCTGGCCCTGACACGCCCCCTTACAGCAAAAGCAGCCACGGCACTCTACATGCACGAAAATCAGCTGACCTATCCCCTTCCTCAGGACCCCAACAGCGGTCCCATGCGGCGTCAGCTGGGTGAGCGAGATCTGCACTATGCCTTCGTCAACTACTCATCGATGCTGGCAGCCGACCACATTTTCTTCAACAGCCGATTCCACCACGATTCACTCTTTTCCGCTCTGGGAAATTTCTTGAAGCACTTTCCCGATCTCCAGGAGCTGGAGACAATCGGACCGCTGAAGGCAAAAAGCTCTGTGCTTCCAGTCGGGCTACTTCGCTCCGGCCCGCCGCCTTCTGAGGAAAAGCCTCAGCCGCCCTTGATCCTTTGGAATCAGCGTTGGGAGTATGACAAGAACCCGGCTGAATTCTTTGAGGCGCTCTACTGGGCATCCCAACGTAAGCTCGATTTTCGATTGGCGCTATGTGGAGAGCGGTTTAACAAACATCCCCAGGAATTCGAAGAGGCGCAGCGGCGGCTGGAGGAAAAGATCACCCATGTGGGGTTTGCAGAGAAGCCCACCTATAAGCGGATCTTGGACGAGACCTCGGTGGTTCTATCCACGGCCCACCACGAGTTCTTTGGAGTCAGCGTTCTAGAAGCCATAGTACACGGCGCTTTCCCGATCCTGCCCCACCGGCTAAGCTATCCCGAGCTAATCCCGCAAGAATTCCACAAGGACTGCTTCTATGAAGGGTCGGAGCAACTACACGAGCGGCTCAACTGGGCTCTCTCCCAGCCACAAGAGGCCAGAACCATAGCTGATCGGATTGCAGCCTCCTTGACGCATCTCGAGTGGCAGAAGCTGGCCTCCCGCTATGACGCGGAGCTGAGTCTTGCCCAGGATCCAGCTGGTCAATGAAGATTGAAAAGGCGGCCCAGGAGCAGCTGCAGTGGGAATCGCCTCAGATTCCCGCCAGGCATCGACTTCTCGCTGAAAGCCTCGACCTCATCCGCCTCGATCCCCTCTCCCCAGATGACCACCGGGAGCGGATCAGCTACGTGCTGTCCACTCTCGCTGAGGGTGGCGTGGTCGGACGCCACTGCGATTCTGAGTGGACCCTCATGCTGTTCCACGAACTCCTTGAGGTGGGAATCCAGCTTCTCCAGGAAGGCGACCTTCAGCTCGGGGCGTCGATCGTGCGCGGCGATGTCTGCCCCTTTGATGTGCAGGATCACTAGATCATCCTGCTTCACGGACTCGAGAGCTAGTTCGAACTTGACTCCGAGGTCAGTGTCCAGGTTCGCCGTCATGGCTGGCGAGGTAATGTTGCGCGCCCCCAGCCACCCAGCCAGTCCCAGGACCGTTCCGTCGCCACTGATGCAGGAGAGTCGCAGGGGTATTCCCGACTCTTCCAAAGGGATGAGTCGGTGCAGCCGGCCGGCGCCTCGGGTCAGGATCGCATTGGCAGGTGGGAGCCCTCTAGCGCTCCGTTTTCGATTCACCGGATGCTTGGCCAGCTTAGCGCGGACCTTCTCTTCGAAAATCGAGAGTACCCGAGCCGTGTAGACTGCCTTTTCGTCATCTGTGTCCGCGGGTCGCGGTGTCAAAGGCAGCGACCCTTCGGCACCATCACCAGGATCACTGCCCGCCACCGCAGACGACAGGTTTTCCCCTCGAAGAATGATGGCGAGGCGATGTTCGGTCGAAGATTCGACTCGGACCTCGACCTCCTTTGAAAGGCTGCCGGGAAATGGCATTCGATCGATGGCACGAGCCAGTTCGGCTGCTTCTTCCCGAATCCTGCCTGCCCTCCGATCAATCACCCGACCCCTCTTGTCCAGACAAGCAAAGTTCCCCCTGAAGGCAATGTCCTCTGGTGACAACTCGATTCCAGCACCTAATGCCTCTACGGGGCCCCTCTTCATGGCCAGTGGTGACTGGCCGAAAAGAGCCAGGCTGCCCGAGGCCGTATCAGGTACCACCCCGGGCGCTACCGGGTCTGCGAGTCCACACTGCCCCTCGCTGGCCAGACGGTCGAGAGTGGGGGTTTCGGCGGCCTCCAAGGGGGTACGCCCCCCCAGAGCTCGAACCGGGCGATCGGCGACGCCATCGATGATCAACAGAAGGGTCGGTATGCCGGGCCCCGGTCTGACCGGGCCGGCTTCTGTCAGGTAGGGGACGCGCTGCTGTAGAAAGCCCGTGAACACCCGGAGGACTCTGCCCACCGGAGGATCTGAAATGGAGGAATCCACCACTGGAATGTCGTGGCTCTCCACCTCTTGAAGAATGAACTCATGAAGAAACCTGATGGAGGAGAAATTCTCCAGGTAGCGCTCGGAACGTCGCCCAGTGAAACGGGCGCGGGACACAAAACGAGCTCGATGAGCTTCCTCGTCCAGACAGGAGAGAACAAGTGGGACCTGGTAGGCCTCGCCCTCCAGATCCGAAAAGGGGATTAGCGGAGGGTAGAGGTGAACCCCTTCCACCAGGATGCTCCTGTTCTCGACGACCGCTCGCTCCACCACAGCCCGAACGCCGACGCAGACTCTAGCGGATTGCTCCTCGAAGGTGGCCATCACACGGGAATTGAAGTCCTGCTCCCCTGTTGGGTCTCCGGCTGCCTCGGCGGACGCAGCTCCAAACGGGGGCACAGCCTCGAAGCTGGAGGCGTGAAGCGCCGGAAGCATGCTGGTGGAGAAAACCATTCGCATCAACTGTCGCACGGTGTCGGTGGAGGTCACCCGATAAAGGCCCAGCAAATGCGCCAGCTCCAAAGCAAGCGTGGACTTACCGGTGCCGCTGGCGCCCCCAAGATAGACGACTAGCGGTCGGGGCAGGTGCTGGATCCGGCGTACCAATCGGTAGCGCCGAGCCGTATCAGGACCCTCGACCCTTTCCAGGAGATCTTCCAGTCGAGTGGCAATCTCCTGACTCGAAAGCACCGTGGTGCCCTCTTGCTTCAGCTCGGCCTGGAACTGGTTGACCAACTGGTAACTGCGATCCAGGTCCAGGCCGGAGCCGGCCAGGCTTCTTGCCAGCAAACCTCGGGAGAAAGGTTGTCTCTGGTCGTTGCGAAGCACATAGAGCTCCGCCGCAATCTTCACCGGATCTTGCAGATTCGATGGAAGTATCTCCCCAAAAACAGTCTCCAGTTCCTCCTGGATCAGATCGAGGATCTCAGAGGTTGAGACCTCATGGCGGCCCTCGAGCCGACCCCGCAGGGACCGCGCTACCGCGTAAGCATTATCGAAGTCCAGACCCCGAAGCATCAGATCATGGGTAATCATGCCCCTCAGAAAACGATGTCGTACACCCTGAGAGGTCACGACCTGAAGAGGCTTCTGATCTGTTTTTTGACGGGCCATATTCTTTCGCTGGATTCGTGGACAAGGTGAGGCTTAGTACACCGGAACGAAAATACGGTAAGCCATCCCGGGAACTAACGTAGCAGCGAGATAGCTGGAGTTCAAGCTGTCCGGTCCCCTCTCGTTCAGGCTTGGAGTAGTCCTTTCGCAGCGCCTGTGCTGCAAAAGGGGCTGTATTGATATCT
Source organism: Acidobacteriota bacterium (assembly GCA_965218775.1). Lineage (GTDB taxonomy): Bacteria > Acidobacteriota > UBA6911 > RPQK01 > JAJDTT01 > CAUZIZ01. The sequence goes on from CBDCLS010000005.1 coordinate 1,379,756, forward strand.
GTCTGTAATGGGTTAAGATTCCCGAGTACCCACCGCTCTCTGCCATGCGGAAGGAAACAATACTACTTATAGAAGATGACGAATCGATCCAGGAACTGGTTCGGTATCATCTGCGCAGAGAAGGTTACCAGGTGTTTTCGGCCAACACCGCGTCGGAAGCCTTGGAGCTGGCCAACAAGGAACCACCCGACTTGATCCTACTGGATCTGATGCTTCCAGATCTGGACGGGCTATCCCTCTGCAAGGTCCTCAGAAGCCAATCTGAGACCAATGAGATCCCCATCGTCATGCTGACCGCCAAAGATGCAGAGTCGGATATGGTTTCAGGGCTAGAGGTGGGTGCGGACGACTACATCGTAAAGCCCTTCAGCCCAAGGGTCTTGATTGCCCGGCTACGAGCGGTGCTCCGCCGCCATGGGCCAACCGAGGAATCGGCAGCTCTGCAGTTCGGAGATCTCTTCCTCCACCCTGGACAACATGAGGTTAGGGTAGGCGACGACAGGATAGAGCTGACTCATACCCAGTTCCGGATACTCCAACTCCTGATGCAGCGACCCGGATGGGTTTTCACCCGCTACCAGATTGTCGAAGCGGTTCAGGGACAGGGCTACGCTGTAACGGAGCGAACCGTGGACGTTCAGATGGTAGCTCTTCGGAAAAAGCTGGGCTCCGCGAGCCGCTATCTTGCAACGGTGCGGGGCGTGGGTTATCGATTAAAGGAAACATGAGTGCCTACTAAACGGCTAACCTTTCAGATCTCGTTGGCTCTGCTACCGGGAGCGCTCCTGATCCTGTTGGTATTCCTCTGGTTGTCGCTCGGTTTCGAGAAGGGAACGCCTGCGCCCCAGCCGATCCTCCTGCTGGCCCTTACCGCCGCCCTCGGAGTGCTGACGCTGGTACTGGGATTGTGGATGTGGATTCAGATCCTGCGCCCCTTGGAAAAGCTGGTTACGGGAACTCGGAAATTGGCAGCGAATGCTCCGGATCCATTCCAAAAGCTGGAGATTCCCCAGGCCAATGAGCTGGGGATTCTGGCGGAATGTCTCAATCAGATGGCTGTCCAACTGGCGGACCAGACTCAGGCAGCGCGCCAGCATGAAAGAGAGCAGGAGCTGCTCCTGGACTCCCTCCAAGAAGGGGTCATGGTGATCGATTCAGGATCTCGGGTTCGCCAAGTCAATAAGGCAGCAACCCAGCTGATCGACGTCGAAGAAGAGAAAGTCGTGGGCCGGTTGGTCTCAGAGTGTCTCCCCAGTCAGATCCTGCAACAATTCATTTCGACCTTGCTTTCAGGATCCGAGTCCGCCCAGGTCGAGATGGTGCTTGGCAGCCGTCAACAGAGGAACGTGCGGATTCGGGGAAAGGAACTATTGGACACCTACGGGCACAAGGTCGGGGTCGTCCTGGTCCTGAGCGACACAACTCGACTGCGAGCGCTGGAGAAGGTCGAAAGTGGATTTCTGGCGAACGTGGCCCACGAGCTCAAGACCCCCCTCACAGCCATCAAGGGCTTCGCTGAGACCCTGCTGGATGGCGCTCTCCAGGACCCGGAAGAAAGCGAACGTTTCGTCCGGATCATCGCCCAGCAAAGCGATCGGCTGGATCACCTGACCGGGAGATTGCTGGAACTCTCACGGCTGGAAGGTACCGAGAGTGTCCGTGAAGCAGAGCGTGAGTGGCATTCCATCGGGGAGCTGCTGGAACGGTCAGTTGCTTTCTGCTCGCAGGAGTCCGGCGACAAGAGCATCCGCGTTGAGGTAGCTTGTCCTCCGGACCTGGTTGCCCGGATCAACGTCTCCCTGATGGAACACGCGCTCCGCAACCTGCTCGAAAATGCAATCAAATACAGCTCTCCCGGAGGTGAGGTCTCGATCCAGGCCGGCGCAGAGCATCACGAGGTCTTTCTAAGGGTTCAGGACCAGGGGCTGGGGATCGACCCGATCCACCACGCCCAGATCTTCGAGCGTTTTTACCGCGTGGATCCGAAGAGAAAGTCCCAGGGCAGCGGCCTGGGATTGGCCATTGTCAAGCGGATCGTGGAAGCCCACAGCGGTCGAATCGAGTTGAGAAGCGAACCTGGCCAGGGCAGCACCTTCACCGTTCGCCTCCCTGGATACTGACCTGAATCTTCATTTGCAAACGTAGCTTTGGCCTCCAGGCCGAAGTCTTTTTCTTCCGAGCCTTTGGCTCGGACGGCGGCCTGGAGCCCACCGCTACGTCGGACCGAAGTTTCTTTCCTGTACGATCCGGCGCAGCCGGGGGCAGGGCTAAGCTGAAACTTCATTCGAACCTCGCACGTCCCGGGTCACGTATTGCTGCGAGAACTATGGAAGCCTGAAGCGCGAGCGAGGGGGTGGTCGAATGCTTTTTGGCAACGCATCTCGCAGATTCCCAACCCCTCGCTCGCGCTTCAGGCTTCTATGGCTCAGTCAGTTTCTTTCTCGAATGGGGCCAGCACCGCTGGGGGCAGGACTGACCTGAAACTGATTTGCCAACGTAGACGCCGCAGGAAACGGCGCTACGCCCAGGAAACTCGAACCGAAACCTTACGCTTTCTTAACCCAATCTTAACATTCGTTTCATACCCTCTTCTCGGGATCGTTAGATCGATCCCTGGAGTCGGTCGACGGATCGACCTCGTGCGACAGCAGCCAGTTCGGGGCAAAGAGAGAAGGAGAGTTGACGATGAAAACGAATTTAAGGCCCTTGGTCGCCTTGATGCTGATCTGGATGGCTGCATGTGGTAGACCGGGCGATCAGGGAGGGCGAGTCCTGATCCAGAACAAAGGCTCCGACACCCTGGTGAATGTGGCCCAATCCTGGGCGGAGGCCTACCAGAACGTGAAGCCGGAAGTCGCAATCGCGGTTACCGGAGGAGGCTCCGGCACCGGGATCGCTGCCTTGATCAATGGTACTGTCGACCTGGCGAATTCCAGTCGCGTCATGAAGGAGAAGGAAGTAGAATTAGCCTCGAAAGGGGGCAAAAAACCGGTTGAATTCACGGTCGGATACGATGCGGTGGCCGTCTACCTTCACCGGGACAATCCACTCGATAACATCAGTCTAGAGAAGCTGGCTGAGATCTACGGTGAGAACGGGACCCTGGACAGCTGGTCTCAATTGGGCGTCGAGGTACCCGGCTGCAAGGACCAGGAGATAGTCCGGGTGAGCCGCCAAAACAACTCAGGCACCTACGTCTACTTTCGGGAAGCCGTCCTGGGCCGCAGAGACTACAAGCTGGGGTCCCGTGATATGCACGGCTCCAAGGACGTCGTAGACCTGGTCGAGAACACTCCATGTGCCATCGGTTACAGTGGTCTGGCCTACGCAACCGAACACCTAAAGCTGGCCTGCATCAGCTCTGAAGCCGGTGGAAGCTGCGTGAATCCGTCAACGCAGACGACAGTAAACAAAAGCTACCCCATCGCTCGCCCCCTGTTCATGTACACGCTGGGAGAGCCCGCGGGAGAAACCAAAGAGTATCTGGATTGGATTCTGAGCGAAGAGGGCCAGTGCATCATTCAAGATCGGGGCTACGCCCCCGTGCGAAAAGTCAATTGCAGCGGCCAGCAAGCAGCCGGCTCATAACCTCTGGGGAGAGATAGACGTGCCCCCCCTTTACGAAGAACGTCTCAATCGTGATCTGGAACGGATTCGGGATCTTGTTGCCGAGGTCGCGGCCCAGGTGGCCACGGCCCTCAAGAACTCGGTGCAATCGCTTTGCACCATGGACCGGCACCTGGCATACCAGACCATTCTAGGCGATCTCCCCATCAATCGGTCCACTCGGGAGATCGACCGCCTTTGCCACCATTTCGTAGCGCGTCACCTTCCCAGTGCCGGCCACTTGCGCTTCATCTCTTCAGTCCTACGGCTCAGCCTGGAGCTGGAACGACTTGGGGACTACGCCGTAACCATCTGCCGAGAGACCGTCGACCTTTCCGGTCCGCTCGAAGAGACCCTGCAGAGAGAGGTCGAGAGGATGGCGAAGGACAGCTTCCAGATGTTGGAGCAGGCGACGAAGGCCTTCAACGAGAGGAACTCGGACCTGGCCCGAGGAACCATGGGCTATGCGGATCAAGTGGAAAGAAGCTTCGGCGTGGTCTTCCGGGAGCTGGTGAAGAAGGGTCAGGAAGGTGCGCTTGAGGTCAAGGATCTGTTTGCCATTCTGGTCATCTTCAACATGCTGGAAAGGGTCAGCGATCAGGCCAAGAACATCTGCGAGGAAACCGTCTTCGCTCTCACGGGTGAAAGGAAACGGCCCAAGGTCTACCGAATCCTCTTTCTGGAGAAAGGGGACGACTGCCGCAGCCAGCTAGCCGTCGGCATCGCCCGCAAGGCCTATCCCAACAGTGGGAGCTACAGCAGCGCAGGCATCACACCCGCGAAAGGGATCGAAGGACTCCTCGGCAGCTTCATGGAAGAGCACGGGCTCCCCTTCGAAGAGGCGAAGCCCCGTCCCTTGGACTGGGTAGCCGAGGAACTGGGAAGCTTTCATGTGGTGGTGAGCCTTGAAGGTCCCATCGAGGACTATCTCAAAGACATTCCCTTCAATACAGCAGCCCTGGAATGGGCCATTCCGGCCCCCCTGTCAAGCGACCGCAGCGAAGAGGAAAGACGCGCGACCTTCCGTGAAATCCATCAGGAGACCTCTCTGAAGATTCGGGAGCTGATCGAGATCCTCCACGGGAAAGAGGCCTCCTAAGTGCTCCCTTCCATACAGGACCAGCGAAACCTGGCCTGGTTTGTCGACAAAGCTGTCCAGGTGGTGGTGTTCGTAGGTGGATGCTCGGCCATTGTGTTCATTCTGGGTATTTTCATCTTCATCGCCAAGGAGGGGATAGGCTTCGCCTGGAACACGCTGGATGTGGGGGAGTTCTTCACCTCTCCCCGGTGGAGGCCAGCCTCGGATGTCAATCCTACCTTCGGTGCCCTGGCCCTGATCCTGGGAACCGCGAGCGTCACCGGTACTGCCATGTTGGTGGCCATCCCCTTTTCGCTTGGGGGTGCCATCTATATCGGCGAGTTTGCATCCAACCGGACCCGTGAGATTCTGAAGATCCTGGTCGAGCTGCTGGCTGCAATCCCTTCGGTGGTGTGGGGATTCATCGCCTTGACCCTGATGAACCCGTTGATCATCGAGCTCTTCGACGTACCCATAGGTCTCAACATCCTCAATTCAGGTCTCATTCTGGGACTGATGGCGGCTCCGATCATGACCACGATTGCCGAGGACGCTTTGAAGGCGGTTCCCGATCAATATCGGGAGGCCGCCGAGGCCATGGGTGCTACCCGCTGGCAGATCATCTGGAAGGTCGTGCTGCCGGCCTCCAAGAAAGGTTTGGTTGCCGCCATATTACTGGGCGTCGGCCGCGGCTTCGGAGAGACCATGGCGGTCCTGATGGCCAGCGGTCATTCCATCAACCTGCCCACCAGTGTCTTCGATTCAGTTCGCGCTTTGACGGCAACCATCGCTGCTGAGCTGGGCGAGACTGCGGCAGGATCGGACCATTACCAAGCCCTTTTTGCGCTGGGAATCTTGCTCTTTCTGGTGACCTTCGTCATCAACCTCTGTGCTGACCTTCTGGTTCGCGGAACCGGCAAGGGGCGAAGCTAGTGTTCGAGGCGACCGAGCTCAACAAACGCAACCTGAGAGTCCAGGGACGCCTGCGGGTACTGTTCCTGACCATGACGGCAATGTTGATCGCGCCCGTGGTGATCATCCTGGGGGTCCTGATCCAGCGCGGAGTTCCCGCTCTCTCGCTCAGCTTCCTCTTTTCCTTTCCGGAAAAGGGGATGACGGCTGGAGGCATCTTTCCGGCCCTGCTGGGCACCCTGATACTGGTCCTGACTGCCCTGCTGTTCTCGGTCCCGCTGGGAGTCGCCGCAGCCATCTACCTGAGCGAATACGCACCCGACAACTGGCTGACACGCCTGATCAACCTGGCCATAATTAACCTGGCCGGAGTCCCTTCCATCGTCCATGCTCTCTTTGGCGTGGGAGCCTTTGTTCTCTTCTTCAGATTTGGAACCAGCATCCTGGCAGCTGCCTTGACCCTGGCAATCATGACGCTTCCGGTGGTGATTGTGGCGACGCGGGAATCGCTTCAAGCCGTGCCTCAGGCTTTCCGGGAGGCCTGTTGGAGTATGGGTGCCACCCGCTGGCAGGCGATTCGGAAGGTCGTTCTCCCCAATGCGGGTAGCGGCATCTTGACCGGCGTCATTCTGGAGGTCTCTCGAACCGCCGGAGAGACGGCGCCCATCATGTTCACAGGCGCCGCGTTCTTCCTACCATTCCTACCCCAGAGCGTCTTCGACCAGACAATGGCACTCTCGCTTCACCTGTTCGTGATTTCTACTCAGGTTCCTGGGGTACCGGAACACCTGCCCTACGGCGTCGCACTACTCCTGATTGGCATCGTCCTCGTCATGAACTCCTTCTCCATTGGCTTTCGCATGTATCTCCGGGGAAAGAAGAAGTGGTAGAGCAGATTACCGCTTCGCCGGGCGCTCCCCCTCTCGCCGATGAGACCGTTCTGGAGGTAGACGATCTCTCTGTCAGCTACGAGGGCCGTCTGGCCTTGAGTGGCGTGAGTCTTTCGGTCAAGAGAAATGAGGTCTTCGGCATCATCGGTCCTGCCAATGGCGGCAAAACCTCCCTGCTGAAAGCCATCAATCGAATGGATCTGTTCAATCCCTCGATGAAGGTGACGGGGAATATCCTCTTCCAGGGGCGCAGTACCTCCCAATGGCGAAACGTCTACGCGCTGCGCGCGCAGATCGGCGTGGTCTTCCCCCTCCCGGTAGGGCTCCCCTTGAGCGTCTATGACAACGTGGCCCTGGCCCCCCGTCTGACTGGAGTCAGGAAAAAGGCCGATCTCGATATCGTGGTCGAGCGCTGTCTCAGACGGGCCGCCCTGTGGGACGAGGTTCGAGATCGCTTGGACTCGCTGGGGAGCTTACTCTCCGGAGGACAGCAGCAGAGACTCACGATCGCTCGTGCGCTTTCACAGAAGCCCAAGCTGCTCATGCTCGACGAGTTTTCGATTGCAGTCGATCCCGTGACAACGATGCGCATCGAGGATGTCCTGAAGGAGCTCAAATCAGAGATGACCATCATCCTGGTCACTAATCTGGTCCAGCAAGCACGGCGGCTGGCCGATCGCAACGCCTTCTTCCTGAGTGGAAACTGCGTTGAAATCGGTCCCACGGAAGAGATGTTCTCCGGATCGGTCCAGGATGACCGGACGCGCGACTACATCTTGGGACGCTTCGGTTGAGTGAAGGAAAGGAGCCGACAGAGTTGAGCGAATCCCTCAAAGAGACCCCTTCCACGCCAGAGGCCTCCTCGGAAGTCGGCGTTGATCAGGGGAGCCCTTCCGCGGAGAACGGCCAGCAAGCTGTGGCGCTGGCGATCCGTACGCGGAAGCTCAGCCTCTGGTATGGAACCTTCCAGGCTCTCTTCGAAGTGGACTTCCAGGTCAAGAGCGGTTTGATTACGGCGCTCATAGGACCCTCGGGGTGCGGAAAAACCACGCTGCTCCGATGCGTCAATCGGATCAACGAACGGATCAGCTCCTCACACACCCAGGGTTCGGTCGAGGTCTTCGGCCAGGATATATACGAGGAGACGGTAGAGCTGGCTCAGCTGCGTTGCCAGGTCGGCATGGTCTTCCAGCGACCCAATCCCCTCCCCCTATCCATCCGAGATAACGTGCTTTTTGGCTACGACATCCATACGCCCAGAAATCCCGAAGGGCATCCCAGGGACAAGGATGAAATTGTCGAGCAGGCCCTGAGGCAGGTCCTTCTCTGGGACACCGTCAAAGACCGCCTGGCAAGGAAGGCGACCGAGCTTTCCCTGGAAGAACAGCAGAAACTGTGTATCGCCCGTCTGCTACCCGTAAAGCCGACCGTTCTGCTGATGGACGAACCCTGTTCCGCCCTGGATCCACAGGGGACAGAGGCCGTAGAAGAGCTGCTCTGGGAGCTGAGGGGACAGTACTCCATTCTGATCGTTACTCACAACATGGCTCAAGCCCGGCGAGCCAGCGATGAGTGTGCGTTCATGCTGTTGGGAAAACTCATCGAGCACAGCAGGACGGAGGAGATGTTCGTCACTCCCGAACATCAGGAAGCCGCCGACTACATCGAAGGACGCTACGGCTAGTGCAGCTCGCCATAAGTTCTGAGCCAGGGGACAGTAGTCAATCGTTGTCGCTGGCTAGGCGTCGCGAGCGAGGCATATCGGGCTATATGTCGAGTCGAGCGCAACAACGCCAGCGGCGACGAGGGGCTGCTGAACCCTGGTTCAAGACTTGTGGCGCGCTGCACTAGAGGTCGTTTACAAATGAGGAATACCATGAAGCAGATTTATTCATTCTCTGCACTGATGATGCTAGCTGTATTGCCCCTTGGCGCCCAAGATCAGCAGGAATTGCGCTCAAGAGTCGAGACTCTGGAACAAGAAGTCGCGGATCTGAAGCGTCTACTCCTACAGATCGGAGGGAAAGATGCCAAACCCAGACCGGCGGAAGAAAAGGTAGAGCCATCTCAGCACAAGGCAACAATCACCCCCAAGCCCGATCCGTCTACCTTTCGTGCGTATTGGAAAGAAGGAATTCGAATGGATTCTGCCGACCAGAGCGTCAAGCTCAAACTGGGGGGAAGAATCATGAACGACTGGGTCGCGTTTTCCGCCGATCAGGACGTGGACGAAAACTTCACCCCAGTGGGAGGAACCGAGTTCCGCACCTCGCGCTTCTACATGCAGGGAACGATTCACAATCGTGTCGAGTTCAAGGCTCAGTACGATTTTGCCGGCAGCGATGCTGATTTCAAGGATGTCTGGATTGGAATCAAGAAGATCCCGGGTCTAGGAAAGTTTCGCATTGGCCATTTCAAAGAGCCTTTTGGGCTGGAGTTGATGAACAGTAGCCGATACATCACCTTTATGGAGCGTGCCCTGACCAGTTCATTAATGCCTTCAAGAAACACCGGCTTTCTCTTCACTAATCCCCTGGCAGACGAACGGATGACCTGGGCTGCAGGCGTATTCAAGGATGCTCCGGACACGGGTCTCGGACTTGGCTCGGAGAACTACAGTTTGACCGGCAGGACTACGGGGCTACCCCTGTATGAAGACGGAGGTAAAAGACTGGTGCATCTGGGATTGGCCTACAGCCGGAGAAATCCGATCCAAGATCAGCTGCGTCTGAGAGCCAGACCCGAAACCAATCTCTCCACTCGGTGGATCGATACCCGAGCCTTTCCGGCACGATCCGAGGACCTCCTGGGCATGGAAGCTGCTCTGGTCCAGGGCCCCTTCTCTCTGCAAAGCGAGTATGTGAACGCAGCAACCGACTCTCCAGGGTTGGGAGATCCCTCATTCAACAGCTTCTACGTGTCGGGTAGCTTCTTCCTGACCGGAGAGCACCGACGCTACAAGCGTGATACCGGCACCTTCACTCGGGTGCGCCCCAAGGGCAATCTGTTCGGTAACGAAAAAGGGATGGGAGCCTGGCAACTCGCGGCTCGATATTCCCGCCTGGATTTGAACCACGGCAGCATCCAAGGCGGCAAGCTGAAGAATTTCACCCTTGGGCTCAACTGGTTCTTGAATCCGAACACGAAATTCATGTTTAACTACGTCTTGGCGGATCGCGAGGATATCGGAGAAGCCAACATCTTCCAGACCCGCTTCCAGGTCGATTTCTGAAGCCGTCAGGGATGCGTCCGAAAAGAACCTGACATTGCCATACAGGTGCGTTTCTAAAGTAAGGGTGAGCAAAGCATGGCAGAAGGAAAATCAACCGAGGTACCTCCCACCCCACAAACGGTCGCCGAGCTAGAAGAGAACCTGAGCACACCCAGTGCCCAGGCTGTGGCTGCGATGGGCCGCCTCTCGGGCGATATCATCCTGTTGGGCGTGGGGGGAAAGATGGGTCCCACTCTGGCACGAATGGCGAAGCGCGCCTCGCAGGCGGCGGGCATGGATCGGCGTGTGATCGGGGTTTCACGCTTTACCGAACCGGGTGTTCGGGAGCGGCTGGAAGATCACGGACTAGAAACCATTGCCGGAGATCTGCTTGACGAAGACTTCATTGGCTCGCTGCCCCAGGTCGCGAATGTGGTCTATATGACGGGCTTCAAATTCGGAGCGAGCACGGATCCATCGATGACCTGGGCCATGAATTGCCATCTGCCGAGCCTCGTCTGTCGGAAATACCGCGACAGCCGTATCGTCGCCTTTTCGACCGGTAACGTCTATGGAATGGTGGCCAACGACCGCGGAGGATCGATCGAGACTGACGCTCCCAATCCGGTTGGGGAGTATGCTATGGCCGCCCTGGGCCGGGAGCGGATCTTCCAATATTTCGGCGGTTCCCTGCCACTTCCGGTCGTGTTACTTCGCCTGAACTACGCCACCGAATTGCGCTACGGGGTGTTGGTGGATCTGGCACAGAAAGTCTGGGCCGAGCAGCCGATCGATCTCACGATGGGACACGTCAACGTGATCTGGCAAGCCGACGCCAACGCCATGGCGCTGTCAGCCCTGGAACACACCGCTACGCCTCCTTTTCTCGTGAACGTTGCGGGCGAGGAAATACTCTTCATCCGACAGACGGCACAGGAGTTAGGACGACTGCTGGACAGACCTGTCCACCTCACGGGCAGTGAAGCGCCTGATGCCCTACTGAGCAACGGCGAAAATGGGCATCGGGTGTTGGGGAAACCGCAAACCGGCTCCGCTCAGATGCTCCGCTGGACCGCCGACTGGGTCCGCCACGGCGGCAAAACGCTGGGCAAACCGACCGAGTTCCAGAACCGCGAGGGGAGATTCTAAGCTGAAACTTGAATAGTGAGCAGTGATCCAGTGAGCAGTACCGGAAACAGCTGCAATCGACGGTATAATCCAACTATGAGCTACCTCGACTTGCCAAAGGCCCACAGGTGACAGTACGTCGGCTCCCCTCCTGTCCCAGCTCTCCGAATTGTGTCTCCAGCCAGGCTGATAACCCAGCCCAGCAGATTCAACCCTTCCCCTTGAAGGTCGACGCCGCACGTTCGCTGTCGGCCCTGCGGCGCCTCATCGAAAAGCTGCCAGGTGCGCGGGTGGTGGAGATCCAACCAGACTATCTCCAGACCGAGTTCACCAGCCGAATTCTCCGCTTTGTCGACGATGTCGAATTCCTCCTCGACCCGGAGGCAAATGTCGTTCACGTGCGCTCGGCTTCACGGAAGGGCTACTGGGACTTCGGCGCCAATCGGAAGCGGGTTGAGCAGATCCGAAGGGCCTATTTAAGTAGTCAGGACTAGAGCCCCTTGGTCGATGAAAAGTTCACAACCTGGTCAAGTATGGGAAGGGCTCCCATGCCCATGCCTTTGCCTTTGTCCTCACCTCTGCCCCTGCGTCACCCTGACCGCAAGACGGCAGATTAAGGGGGAGGCAAAGGCACAGGCAAAGGCAAGTTTGAAGGCAAGGGTAAGGGCTAAGGCAACAAGACGATGCGAATCTAGATGCCACAGTGCTACTCGGCGGTATGAGGTTGCTCGCTACATCCAGGTCGGCGTCGCCGGCCTGGTCACTTACGGTAGGTGATCCAGGCGGGCGAACCCCAGGCAATTCCATCCTCCTGCAGGACGCGAACGTAGTAATAGGATTCTCCGGAGGCAGGGGCCTCGCTATCGACGAAATCCAGCTTCAGGCTGGGCTGGTCCGGATTGCCGGTGTAGAGGATCTTAGCATCGCGGATCAAAGTCCGCCCTTCTCTGCAGTCGTTCACCCAGGTGTGGAGTATTGACATATGTATGAATCAGTGATATGTTCGACCATATGAGGCGAACAACTCTTGTTCTTGAGGAAGCTTGCCTGGCAGGCGTGCGGGAGCTGGCTCACCAACAGAGCCGGAATCTGTCTCAAGTAGTCAATGAATTGCTCACCGAAGGATTGCAGCGACGCAAGAAGAGGCGCTCGGAGCGCTTCCAGCTACCCTCTTATTCGATGGGTAAGCCGCGGATCAACCTGGGGGATCGAGACACCCTGGAAGCCCTGATGGACCCCTGATGGCCGGCATCGTTGACACCAACATTCTGCTCTATGCCGCCAACAACGATGCCGATGAATCCCCAGGCGCCCGCAGTTTTCTCAGCCAAGCCGCGGGGAGCTCCGATCAATGGTACTTGACGGAAGGCATCCTCTACGAATTCTTACGGGTTGCCACTCATGCCAGAGTTTTCGATCGTCCGCTGAGTTGGCGAGAAGCTCTCGACTTCCTAAATCCATTCCTTGCCACCCCCCGTTTCCAGGTCGTCTATGGAGAAGAGGATCACTGGCACTTGCTACAACTTGTCTTGGAGAAGCTGAACCGTCCTGCCGGCAACCTGTTCTTCGATGTGCGAACGGTCACCCTGATGCGAGAGCACGGCATCCGTGAGATTTACACCACCGACAGCGATTTTCTTCAGTTCTCTGACATTCGAGTCCTTAATCCCCTGCGGCCACCCGAGTCGCCTTGACCTCGACCACCATGACTCGTCCATAACCCACAATCTCCAGAGTACTAGGCCGAAGTCCTATTCTTCCGAGCCTTTGGCTCGGGCGGCGGCCTGGAGCCCACCGCTACGCCGATCGCAGCTCTGTCGGACTTCCTGAGACCTACTCGATAGCGACGACAGCTCGTTCGTGCTATTTTCCAGATCGGTGCGGCTCACGAAAGGAGTATCTCGATCATGGCCTTTCTCCTTCTGCTACTCTTGGCGCTTGGGCTCCCGCTCTCCGCGATGAATCTGGAAAACCTCCTGGAAGAAGCCGACCTGCCAGAAATGAGTCGATTCGAAATCGGTCTGACCCGACAGGAGACTCCCGTCACAGCTCTACTCGGACCCGAACACCTGGCGCTAAAAACCGACAAGATCCGAGTGCTCGTGATCGGCGGCCTGGACGGCGAGCTGGAATCGGTGAAATCCGTACTTGCCTGTCTCGAGTGGTTCTCGTCGGACGAAGCGGCAAAGCCTCTCCATCAACGCTTCACACTATCCGCAGTCCCCTTCGCCTATCCCGACACGCCAACCCAGGCATCAGGAGAGACGGACAAGCCATCGGGGCAACCCGGCTACCCACCTCAAGGCGAGGCCTACGGCGGAGTGCAGCGCCCAGAGACGGCCCATCTTTGGCGCTGGATCGGGATGCATGCGCCCGACCTACTGCTGGAACTGCGGCAATCGGAAAATGCAAGGTGGCTGATCCCCCGGTCGACAAGGCTTCAGTGGAAGCAGCTGGCAGAGACTCTGAAGCCGGCGCGGCGCCTACCTCCCCGCTCAACCGGGCTGCTGTCCCGGATCGGAGAGATCGCTCCCGGTGGCACCGGCACCGTCCCGTCCCTGGGCCTGGAAGTACCCCTCAAGGAAAGTCAGCAGCAGTTCGCAAGGCTACTCGAGGCCCTGCTCCAGAGCGGATTTCAAGGTCCGTCGCCAGCACGGCAGGAATTGAAACGCCGCTTGAACCGTTCCCCGTTGGAGATCGCCGCCCAGCTGGCCGAACGATACGGCCACGAGCTGTCACAGGTCGCCTACATCCCCGCTGTGGCCCTGATCGGCAGGCTGAGACTGGGCCAACTCACGCAGAACAACCAGCACCTCCTGGATGTGGAGCGCATCGTTGAGCCCTACACAACCGGCGTCCGGCCATCCCTTCCCAATCCCCCTAACGGCAGCCACCTCTCCGGGCATCTCGTCTTCAGCGAGCTCGCTCGTTTAACCGGAAAGAAGAAGTATCTCGAGATTGCTCGTAGGGCAGCGGACCTGGGATTCGATAAGAATGGTGAACCCAGATCCTCCATGCCCTTCCACAATGAGATGAGCGATGCCGTCTTTATGGGCTGTCCGATCCTGGCTCAGGTGGGCCAGCTGACGAAAGAGACCAGGTATTTCGACATGTGTCTGCGGCACATGAGCTTTATGCTTCGCTTGAATCTACGAAAAGATGGTTTGCATCGCCATTCCCCTCTACACGAATCTGCCTGGGGGCGAGGCAACGCCTTTCCGGCGCTGGGATTGGCACTGTCGCTGAGCGACCTGCCAGGCGATCATCCTGGCCGAGGGGAGATGCTAGAGGCCTTCCGGTCTCACGTCCGAGCTCTCGTCAAGCACCAGGACTCGAGCGGCTGCTGGCACCAGGTGGTCGATGTACTCGGCAGCTACCGGGAGCTGAGTTGCACCTGCATGATTACTTTTTCGCTGCTGCGAGGCCTACGATCGGGCTGGCTCGAGAAAGAGCTCTATCTGCCGGTGATCGAGAAAGCCTGGAAGGCGATCCGCCTGCGCGTAGCTGCGGACGGGAGCCTGGTCGACGTCTGCACAGGTACCGGGAAAGGCAAGGACCGACGCTATTACCTCGACCGAAAAGCTATTCTGGGACCCGATCCGAGGGGAGGCGCCATGGCACTCCTGGTTGCCACGGAAATGGCGATGTGGCTGGGAGAAAAGTAGCAACGACTCAAGCACCAACCTTCGAAGCCCCAAGATACAAGATACAAACAAATTCCAAATCACAAGCATCAAATCTCAAACTAAAACCCACAGCGGCGAGCTGATCTGGGGATCTGGTGCTCGGAATCTTGGATTCGTTTGGAGCTTAGTGCTTGGGATTTGTTTGTATCTTGTATCTTGGTGATTGGAATTTGGCTTCAGAGCCTAGGCAGCAAGGCTCTCGGTCGCCTTATTCAGTTTTGTCTGAAGTTCCTCGGGATGGCCGAAATCGACATCGAACACGTTCGAGACCTCTGCAAGTCTCTGCGACATCCCTTCCAAAACCAACCGTACCGCAATCTCATCCATGCCTAGAATTTGATCGGCTGCGACTCTTGCCTTTTGGCAGGCTGCTTGAGAGTCGTCGCTGGTCCAGACTTCGGCGAAGGGCCCGGAAAGAGCGACGGCTCTCACCAGCGGTGCCAAATTCGGATCTAGATCTTCGACATCGGCGGGATCGTGGCTTCCCCGTATCGCTACATGGAACAACTCGGGCAGCTGCCACATTTCCTGAACCCAGACTCCCGTTTCGGCATGGTCGGTTCCAGCATACCTCCGCTCTAGAGCAAGCAATCGATTGTGGTCACCTCCTGCCCGCTTCATCAGTTCGGCATAGCCTTCTGGAAAAGCCTCGTTCAAAACCAGCATCCCGATATCCTGCAGCAGTGCCGCCAGAAAAACCTCTTCCTTCCTGGTCTCTCCGGCCCAGGGGCAAAGGCACCTGCCAGCAGTGGCAGCCAGCACGGAGCGGCGCCAGTAAGCGGCATGGTCGAACTCCCGAGAGCCAAATTTTCGCAGACCATCAAACAGGGAGAAGCTCAAAGCGACAGAATACAGGCGATCTGCACCAAGAAGCGTCGCAGCGTGGGTAATCGTATTGACGTCGTGCCGAAGACTGTAGAAGGCGGAGTTGACGATCTTGAGGATCCTGGCCGCTAGCGCCGGGTCCAGGCTGATTGCTTCGGAGGCTTCATCCAGTCCTACCCCAGGATTATCTCGTAGCTTGAGGAGCCTCAAAGCAATGCCGGGCGGACTGGGCAAATTGCAACTCCGGACCCGCTGCCACCAACCTCTTCCCTGGAGCTCACCCCCCTGATTGGGATTCGACTGTAGCTGCATAGTCGGGAATTATACTCGGTCAGGACTCGGTATTTTTGTGCGCGCAATCACATCTCGCGAGAAATTGTTCGAAAAATTGTTACGGGTTACGAATTGGCCGCGGTCGGATATAGCTCCCCATCCATTTCCCTTGGTGAAAGCTGATCAACGTTTGTAGGCTGATCGGGTAGGACTTCTTTCAACCCACCTGGACTATCGCTTTTCTCTCAGCAGAGCCTTCACTTTCTCGGCGTGCGCTTGGGCCTTGGCAGTCTCCTCCCTGGCCTGATAGATCTCCCTGGGACACTGGTTTCAGGAACACCCGGACGTCTTTGTGTTCGTCAAACAAGAGGGAGAAATGGTCCGCTGGGAACCCCTCAGAGGAGAGCCGAACAGGATCGGCTCCAGTGCTGAGCTCAGCCGGTTTGTCGTGGCCGACCAGGAAGTCGCTCCCCACCACGCAACCATCAGTCTGACAGAGGCCGGATGGCAGATCGAGCAAGGAGATCCGGAGGCAATCCTCCTGTTGAATCAAAAACCCGTCTCCCGGGCCGTGATCGTACCCGACGACGTGGTCAACCTGGGTTCTCAGCGACTCCTGATCCGACTCAAGGCGGTCTCCTGGATGTGGCCTCTGCCGGTAGCCTTCCTGGTGACACTGTTGTCTGCAGCAGTCTTCAGCGTAGGACGAAGGACTGCCAGTGTTGCCAAGCCCAGTCCGGCAGAGCCGCGGACGACTTGACTTTTCAACGACGTGAAGCCAAGTTCCGAGGAGAAAGCAGGACAACAGCACAATCTCCACTATACCCGACCTGAAGTTCCCCCCTGAATGATCCGGCGCCGGACGGGCCGCACTCGATAACCTGCGCCCAATCCCCAGTGATATCATGACCGAATGCCTGCGTTCTCCCAACACGACTTGAAGTGCACTGCCCTGACCTTTGACATTGAAGGGGAGTATCTCGAGTCAGAAGCCTATGGAAATGGCCACATTAACGACACCTACCTGGTACTCTATCGACACAACGACCACCTTCGTAGGTACATTCACCAACGCGTGAACCATCAGGTGTTCAAAGACCCGCCCGCGCTGATGGAAAACATCGAGCGGGTCACCCGACACTTGCACGACAAGCTCAAGGCGGAGGGAGAGAGGGAACACCGCCGCAAGGCTTTAACCCTGATTCCAACCCGAAGCGGTGCTTCGTTCCACCGCGACCAGCAGGGCAATTTCTGGCGCGCCTATCATTTCATCCAGGACACCCTGTCGCACCAGTCCATCGAGTCTCCTGCCCTCGCTCGGGAAGCGGGCCTGGCTTTCGGAACCTTCCAGTCACTACTGATCGATCTTCCTCCCCCTCGGCTGCACGAAACCATCCCCGACTTTCACCACACGCCTCAGCGATTTCGCAGGTTCCAGGAAATGCTGTCGCAGGACTCGCTCAACCGGGCAGCCAGCGCAACACCGGAAGACGAACGAGATCTCTCGAAGGTGAAAATGCGGATGCCACTGTTCCAAGCCCTGGCTAGCGGATACCTCGAGGGAACGAGGCGATTTCTGAGAACGATCGAACGCCAATTACTGGCGTTCTCCGGCAGGCTGATCACCTTCGAGATCGGGCTCCGATTCCTGACCGACTACCTTGAAGGCGACGTCTATTTCAAAATCCATCGGGAAGGCCAGAATCTGGACCGATGCCGCTCCCAGTTCGAGCTGGTGAGATCCATCGCCGCTCAAGAAGACGAGATGAATCTGCTGGTCGAATCCCTCGCGTGAGAGATCCGGGCCAGAGGTCCGGGCTAAAGTTTTCCTGACATTTTCCGAAGAGTCTCTGAAGATGGGGAAGGTGACATGCATGCCTTCGGCAGCTTCGTTCGAGTTGCGAATACAGCGCTGATGGACATGGCGTCGCGTCAAAACACGATGGGACAATCAGTAAATCACTTTTTCGGAGATGCGGTTCCCAAGCCGGCTCGACTCTATATCTTGGCGGTCATCTTCGTGGGGCTTTCCCTGGGCATCCATGCCCTGGTCCAAACATTCATCCATGTCTCCTGGAGCTGGCTCTGGCTTGCCGGCCTTTGCACTCTAACCAGTTGCCTGTCAATCAAGGTCACGTTCGCACAAGCCAGAATAGGATCCTTGACCGTAAGCGTGAGCGATTTCTGTATCTTCGCGGCTCTACTGATCTTCGGCCTTCCGGTAGCCGTGGTCATTGCCATGATTGAGGGCCTGGTTAGCGGCTTGAAAACAGGAGTCCGGCACCTCTACAAATACTTGTTCAACATCGCCCAGCTGGCTTTGGTAACGTCGGTCATAGGTTCGGTCCTCCAGCACTTGCAGCAGCGCCCGCCTGCCCTGGGATCGAGCCAGACAGAGCTGATTGCCGAACTCGCTCTGAAGGTCCTTTTTTGCAGTCTACTCTACTTCATCTTCAACTCGACTCTGGTGGCAATGGCAGTTGCCCTTGTGACCGTACAATCTCTAGCCCTCGTGTGGAGGGCTGATTTTCTGTGGGTTTGCCCTACCAACTTGTTGAATACATTGACCGCAGCGGTTGCCTTCTTTTCGGCCGCCCCATTGTTCTACGCCATAGCACTGGTTCTGGTACCGCTGATTGTGAGCAGCTACTATAGCCACCGAATCAAACTCGCCCAGCAACCGGCAGTTTGAGTCAGCACACCCGAGTTCCCGAATCCCTCCCCGTTTGACAGCAATAACCAGACTTGTCACACTGTTAGGTAATCCCATGAACAAGCATGTCATCCTGATTGTCTCAGTACTCTTGGGGACATCTGTTTTTGGGCAGTGGACCCCGGAAAAGCCACGAATCTCATCTGGCTCAGTCAACCTTCTCCTGGAAACGTTTTGGACCGTCGAGTCCCAACAGGAGGGGAAGGTTTTACTCAGCGGCCGACTGACCTTTGAAAACCTGAGTGATACTGCCATCCCGGTGGGGGAGGTATTTATCCGCTCCAGGGGTGAGACTCAGGAAGCCCTGTGGCCTCTTGAAATTAGCGGGCTACTGAAGCAACCGATACCGCTGGACCTGACCAGGACCCAGCTGTTGGAGAGGAGTATCACCGGTCAAGTGCTTCAGCCTTCGGATAGGGCCTCCTTCGTCGCGACCTTTCTGGTTTCACGCGACCTGCCGTCCGAGGTCGAACTGCTATTGGGTGATCTGGGAACGGTGAGGCTGGGCAACGTCTGGCCCATGCCAAACCAGCCTCCTCATCGGTAGTCCAACCTCGCCATCATTCGAATTATCTGGCCAATGTTGCGGGCTTAGTACTCCCTTCCATAAATACAATGATGTAATGTGGCGAGCGCGACGGGTCGAGTTCACGAAGCGACGACGATCTCGATGCTTTGTATCTTGGAGGAGGAGCGACAAAGAAATCGGCGCGAAAGTGGAACAAGCTGGCACAGTCCTCTTAGAGAGGATAGTACCCGGTATAAGTGCGTGCCAACGGTCGACAATTGGAAGCAACAATGTCGGCCCTCTTTGCTAGATTTACCGAGGAGGGTTAGGCATGACCAAAGGAGCTCTGAAAGATATCCAGGAAAAGATGGAGAAGTCATTACCCTACGAGGCGGAGGACCTCTTCAATTACATCGACCGCCTCAAGAGCGAGTTCACCAGAATCGCCAAGTTCGTTTGTGATGACTACCGCGGACGGGACGTAAGCGAATGGAATCGAGCCGAAGCCCAGGTTAAACAGGCCTTCGCTGTAGTCGGTATCGAAGGTGGAGAGATTCTGCCCGGCTCGGAGATTCGCGAGTAACGCTACCTCGATAGACGCTTCAATGACTCCGCAATCGCGGAGAGATTCCTTTCTTAGTGCTCCCTTCCATAAACGTTCAGACGGATTCTGTGACCTTACGACAGCGGGAAAACGCGTTCCGCGTTGCGCTGGGTGATTTGGGCGAAGGTTCCGGCAGAGAGGTCTGCGGTTTCTAGGAAATCGAGAATGGGTGGTTTCCCCACAACACTGCAGAAGGGGATGGCTCTTGTGTGTAGGCTATCCGTCCCAAACATGAGACGGTGCTTCCACCGCTTCAGGAAGGTCAGTCCGAACTTGGGATCTCGGGTGATCGCGTTGTATCCCGACTGGGCGGAGAGGTCCGCGTACAGGTTCGCGTACATCCTCTCTGATCAGGGTCGGCTCGTCATGATAAAACTCTGACTATCCTGGAGCAGCGGCAAGGACAGCGCCTGGGCCTTGCATCGACTGAGAGACGGCGGCGAATACGAGGTCTGTGGTCTATTCACCACGGGAAAGGGATGGATTCGTTTTCGCGGACGTAGTCCAGGCAACGCCAGGCGATCGTTGATGAGGCTGCAGTTTACAAGTCACCGGGTGCACGTACTGCAAAAAACCTGTAACCTGCAACCTACAACTAGAACCCTACGGCCCCACGGGGCCCATCGTCGGCCCTTTAGGATGGGAAGTGGGCAGCCCGTTGCCAATTCCGGTCGCTGCCTCCGAACAAGCCGGGTGTCCCCAACCGCTGGCACTGGTGGTGTGACCGGTCGCGGCATCCACGGTTGTATCGTAGACGATATTGTCGTCGCTGCTGATCGGATTCACGCCCCCGGGAGTATTGTCCAGATCCAGAAAATCTCTGGTCTTCCACGCGATATTGTGATCCGCACAAGAAGAATCGCCGCTGACCCCAATCGCTCCCAACAACTTGCCGGAGCCGTCATAGAGGGCTGTGCCGCCGCCGAATACATTAACTCCGCCTACCTTGCCGCCTACCATCGGATCGTTCGCCTGCCCGTTCTGGGCCGAGTCACCGCCGTAGGCCACATGGGTACTAACTGGGTTGCTGTGCTGCAAGCCAAAGAGGCTTCCTCCCGGTTGGACTGCCGTAAAGAGGTTGGCCGTCGAAAGGGCAAGGCCGGGTAAGCTAAAGGCATTCGCAGTGTTGGCCTTCTGTGCAGAGATTGACCGGCTGCCGGGCCACTGGTCCCCTCGATCCCCTCCGGTAAAGGCGACTGCACAAACGACTCCGTCACGATTGACGATGGTGCCCCACATATCAAGGTTGAAACCGCCGTTTGCTTCCTGACGGGCCTTGGTCAACGCAGCCTTCAGATCGGCGTGGCTGGGTAAGCCTTCACAGGCGCTCGTGTCCACAGACGTTTTTCCCGTATCAGACTTCTTTTCGACCGGAGCACAAGCGGCCAATGTCAAGCCCAGAAAAACGACACCTAGAGCGTGGATTGAACTTCGCATGAAATACCTCCTCCTGGTGAATAGCCCCCAATTCTGGGGGCAAAAAAAACCGCCGCCAAGTTTACCCTGTGCCGGCTTGTCATCATAGACCCTTGAGCAGATTCGATCTCAGTACGGCATCGAGCCGACGCTGGGTCGAGTCCCAAACATGTCCTTACCACCGTCGTTTGTTGTAGCAGTCTCAGGGGTCAAAGACAAGAGAGGTCGGAGTCAGAGTCAGGAAGGGGTCGGGCAGCAGCAGAAATGGATCATTCAGGGGAAAGGAGCCGGTTGGAGGCCGTGGCGGCGGTCTCCAGGCCGCCGTGGGTCGAGCCAAAGTCTCGGCACAAGAGTCATCTTCGGCCTGGAGACCGAAGCCACGTGAAGCTTCAGGTCAGCTACCGTCTTCTGGATCGAGTGGAGGAACGGCCGGAAGATCCCCTGCTCCGGTTGCTCGGACTTGACCGCTGCACGGACGGCCGGGGAGCCGACCGCGACGGCCGGCCTATGCTCGATCTGCTCTGCGACCGAGGTGCGGAGCGAACCGTGGAGCCGAAGGTCGATGTTCTAGAGCGCGAGGGTTTCACACTACGGCGACTCGCGGTTGGGCTCTTTGAGCGGCTGGTCGAGCGAGTACGACCGAATCGGGGCGTCGACTGCCTCGGATTGGTTGGAGTACGAAAAATCCGCGAACCCGACGAAAAGCGGGAGTTTTGTTTGCTTCGACCTTCAGATCGTTGTCCTCGGGACCTCCCCGCTAAAGCACTCTCCGGCTGGACCCGCGGAGTCGATGGGGTCACCCTGCGCTGCCTGCTAGCAGTGGCTCTGGAGCCCACTCTGGATCGACTGGGCGCGACCTTGGTGGGTTTGGAGCCGCCGCGTCGACTGAAAGCCGGGGCTCCACCCTGCCGCGACTCGCCCCCTCTGAAGACCCTGGGGGAGGTCCCCCTGGCCCTCCCAGCTCTGGAGGTGGTAGTACCCGAGAAGACCGAACGAGTCGAGGTGACACCGCGCCGGCTCGACGTAGCTGTCTGGGCTGGTCCACTTCGCACCGGACTTACAGTTCGCGCAGTTCGCGAGCGGGAGGCGATTGCGGAACGACCAACTCCACCTCTAGCCTGTACGCGCCGTCCCTCCCGGACCGGGTTCTGCAGCCCGTTTGGCAATCCTTCCCGAAACCCGCTGGCGATGGCTCGGGTGGGATTGACACGGCGATCGAGCCGCGAACCTCTTCCAAAGTCTCTCTCTCTTACTACGTTCAGGCCGTTGCCTCGATTTCGTGGATTCCATCGATTGATAATCGTTTGATTGATCACTACATTGCGGCCGCGCCCCCCGTAGTGTCCCCAGGGAGCCCATCCGATATAACCGCCGCCAAAGTAGAAGTTGACACGAGCCGGATACCAGTGGTTGAATCCCCCCGGCACCCAGGCCCAGTGATGATGCGGCTCGTAGTAGACCCAGTGTCCGTAGTGATAGGGGAGCCATCCCCACGGTTCATGGCTGAGCCAGGTCCAACCTACCGACAAATAGCCCCAACGCCCGAGACGAAAGGGACCCCATCCCACTGAGACTCGCGGCACCCAGACTCTCCCGTGTGGATGGTAATTTGCCCAATGACCATAGCGATCCAGTTCATAGGCTCCGGGATAGTACACCCCGCCTGAGTAACTTACGGAATGGGGTCGAGTAACCTCGGCATCTTTGCGATCGCTCCATAGCTCGAAATCATCTGGATCATGATGCCCGGCTGGCTGCACGCCAGCTTGGGCATCATCGATCACCAGCTGCTGACCCGATTTGACCTTCTGCCTGCCTCGCTGGCTCTCGACCTGGGCTCGTCCCTTGCGAACCAGCACCCGGGTGGCTCCATTCTCGTCGACCTGGATCCGGTAAAGCCCACCCTTCTCGAGCTCGATTGCGGCAACCGGAGTCTTTACCAGGAAGCGATCCGGACGAGTCAGCCGTACGATCAAATCGCCCTGGTGAACCCGAAGGCCAGTTCGGCCATCTGATAACTCGGAAAAAACGATGTCGGTCTTGTCGGCGATGCGGAGAAAGTTACCGCGTCCCAGCTCGACTTCGACCCTCGAATCCGCGTGTGAAAAAATCCGATCTCCCGTAAATACGGGGAGGTTCGGCGTCAATTCATCCCAATCCACATCTCCGGCCGGTTCATACGCGCCGCTCCCAACCAGATCGCTGACCCTGGCAGGATGTTCTCTGGACGCCAGAGTGGGGACGGTTAAAGCGCCTGCGATCAGAAAAAGGAAGAGAGAAAAGAGGGTGGGGCGAAACCATGCAGGGGAAACCGAACTCGACTGGCTTTGATTTAACATCACCCTAATTAGATCATTTTACCTCCGAGAAAGTTCAATTCCTAACTGAAAAAGCTGAGACGAATTGGACGTAGCGGTGGTCTCCAGGCCGCCGTCGATCGAGCCAACGGCTCGAAAGAAGAGACTTCGGCCCGGAGGCCAAAGCCACGTCGGCCATCCAAAAGGACTAATCAATCCGTTCGGCGAGATAACTCATAGGTGCCTTCCAGCGTGGCGTGATCGGACAGGAACATCTGGACCCAGTTGTCGGATACGACATCAGAGTCGAACGAGAAATTGGCGTGCTCGAAATAGAGGGTGGCCTCCTCCGCAAAGAAGGGGTCCTCGGAAACCGCAAACGAGAGCTGAAGGAAGCGGTCGAACAGATGCCCGTTCACCAGCTCCAGTACGGATTCCTCAAGGGGCTCCTCGTCCACGGCTGAAATCAAGAAGTAGCCCCTGACAAAAAAGCCTTCGGCCCAGAGCGCTATCTCACCCGTCGCCACCGAGCCCTCAGACGAGATGATCCGAACTGTATAGGAAACCGGCGAGGGCTCCAGCGGTAAACTCGAGATCTCCCCTTCCTCCAGTGTCAGAGCTGTTCCGAAGATTGGGACATCGGAAGAGATTTCAACCTTCCCCCGCTGCAGGTTGACGCCTGGAAAGAGTTCCGAAAGAAACCTGGCATCGTGAAAAAAGGAGCCTAGTTCGAGAGTCTTGGACGCCAGCTCTGAACCGCCTTCGGTGAAGAGGCGCAGAAGGACACGGGCCACACGTTGCCCGCTCAGGTCGCCGTTAACCAATGCCAGGGCAATGCTATTGAGTTCCTGAAAGGGAACGGAGGAAAGATAGAACTCCTTCGAAGGAGCGACGCCGACACTGTCCGCAACCGACTCTCCCTTACGAACGAAATAGGTGAGATTGGCTTCAACGAAGTTGTCGAGAAGCAGGTCCTGCGAGACCACAACCGCTGCACCACTTTCGAGCTGATCCCCAGTAAGACGAATCGTGGCCGTGGATTTTGGTTGAATCTCTAACGAATACTCACCGTTCGAAATTACACTGCCGTTGACCCGTGGGTTCCAGGCACTTCCCTGCCCCCTAAGGAAGCGAATGATTCCGGCATAGGGATAGGTTCCCCGATTGGTCAGGTTGAGGACCGTTTCGATCCCTCCTCCAACGGCGACCTGGCCGAAAGCAGCATCTTTCCGAGGATAGTAGTCCTGACCCAGAACCACCAACGTCAACTGAATCACTATCAATCCGGTTATCTTGACTTGCACTCGAACCCTCCAACCTCTCCCCTGCAGCCGCGGTCTCTCTCTTTTGACGGTGGTGAAGCGAGGGAGGTTCGAATCCGCTACCCATTTGGGGGCGGGTGGCATCGATTTCCTCGGTTTCGGCTGTTAGACTCCCCTCATCATGAAACGCCGAACATTTCTCAAGAAAGCGACGGTTGGCACGACGCTCTCCTCCTGGAAACTGGCTTCGGCAGCCCGGCTCACGACGGCCGCAGATCCCATCAAGATCGGAGTCATAACTCAGGAAAACGGCCCCCACCTCAGCGCTTATCTGAGGTCGTTGGCGCAGATCGAGGGCGTCGCAGATGTCGCCATCTCGGACGAAAGCGGAGCCACCTTTGTGAAGGCGAGGGAGGCCCTGCGCCGTAAAGTGACCACCTTTCGAAGCCACCAGGAGATGCTCGAGACCTTTCGTCCCCCCATGGCACTCATCAGTCTGGCAGCACACCAGGCTCCGCCCTCGATACAGATGTCTCTGGAGGCAGGCTGTCACGTCTTGACCGAGAAACCGTCGTGTACCCGAGCCGAGGACTTCGAGCCCCTGGTCCGGCTGGCCGAGTCTCGGAAACTGCATCTGATGATGGCCTTTTACATGCGTCGTCACCCAGGGGCTCTCAAGGCGCAAGAACTGATACAGTCGGGCTTCATTGGAAAGCCCTTCGGAACCCACCTGCTGGTAGTGGCGGATCAGACTCGTTTGACCCGGCCCCAGTATCAGCAATCCTGGCTCGCCTTCAAGAACAAGGCCGGCGGAGGACAGTTGATCTGGCTGGGAATCCACTATGTGGATTTGATCCAGAAGCTCTCGGGCGACAAGATCGAGAAGGTCTCTGCCATCTGCCGCAACGTGGGAGGACAACCTCTGGAAACCGAGGATGCGGTGGCCCTAACCCTCCAGTTCAAGCAGGGGATGGTGGGCACCTACCACGGCGGCTACTACCTGAAACGCGGATACCACCTCGGGTTCACCATCTGGGGATCCAAGGGATGGTTGCGACTGGATGAAGACAATAGCCCAATGGAGTGGTACTCCACCCATCCGGATGCTCCCAAAGGGGTGCAGTCTTTTCCCTTCTCGGCCGCAAACAGCTACCAGCGTCTGGTCCAGTCAGCCGTCAACGCGGCCCGAGGAGCTGAAGAGCCTCCGGTAACAGGAGCAGAGTGTCTGAGCACACTGAAGGCCATCTTCAGCGCCTACCATGCCGCGGAGACGGGCGTGGCGCAGGTCGTGGCGTCGTGATTGTGAGCAGTGGCCGTTGTCCCCTCCCCACATGTCCTCGCTTTCCCTCCCACTCCCGTTAGAGTTAGAGGATCTGGACCCCCTGGATCACAATCGATCTCCCAATCCACCTCATTTGAGCCCCCTTTCGCGTATTTTCGGGCGTCTTTTACGCTCTTTCCTAGAACTCAATCTAAAAGGAAATTCCTATTGATTCGATCAGGATGGCGACGTGCTAGACATCCTCGGCCTGTTCAGAACCTGTTCCGGGTTGGTCGGAACCAGCTCAAGGCAGTTCATCAGCGACTGCTTCGCGACCGAGCTCTTGCCGACTGGAGGGAGGCGACGTGTGTCTGCTGAGGAGGAGCTGAGCTAGAGTGTATGCTGCCTCGGTGTCGTCTGGCCAGCATCAACTTGACAGTCCCCCATCAGGCAATAAGCTCGTGCACCACATTGCCGTGGACATCGGTCAGGCGGAAGTCGCGGCTATTGTGGCGGAAGGTGAGCCGCTCGTGATCCAGGCCCAACAGGTGGAGTATGGTGGCGTGGAGATCGTGATGCGAGACGGGATCCTTGACAGCGTGCATGCCGAGCTCGTCGGTCGCGCCGTGCGTGATCCCCGGCTTGACGCCGCCGCCCGCCATCCACATGGAGAAGCCGTAGTGGTGATGGCTGCGGCCGATGGTTTTCTTTATAAGCTCCTTATCCCCCTCCTCAAACGGCGTGCGACCAAACTCGGTGGCCCAGACGACGAGCGTGTCGTCGAGCAGACCGCGCGACTTCAGGTCCATGATGAGGGCCGTGATGCCGCGATCGGTGCGCGCCGCGTTCGTGCGGTGGTTGTTGACGAGCCCGCCGCGGTTACCGTGCGCGTCCCATCGCCGCCCGTGGGCGCCGTCGAGAATCTCCACGAAACGGACGCCGCTCTCAACCAGCCGTCTCGCCGTCAGGCACTTCCTCCCGAAGTCGGTGTCGCCATAAAGCGCCTTCACCGAGTCTGGCTCGCTCCGGATATCGAAGAGCTCCGGCGCTTCCGTCTGCATGCGAAACGCCGTCTCGAATGCAGCGATGCGCGCGTCGAGCTCGGGCTGCGTGCGATGCTTGTCGCGATGGAGACGATTCAACTTCCGCACCAGATCCAACTGCGCGCGATGCTGGCCTCGGCTGAGAAATGCCGGCGCCTTGATGTGCGGCACCGGTGGATTCCCGGGCTGGACGTCCGCCAGCGTGGCCTGGTGGAGACCAGGGAGGAATCCGGCATCGTGAAGCGCGCGCCCGCCGGTCGGTCGGCCGTCCGCCATCACCACGAATCCCGGCATGTTCCGGTTCTCCGTCCCCAGCCCGTAGGTCACCCACGAGCCAAGACTGGGGTGGCCCTGTCTGGAATAACCCGTGTGCATGAGGATCTGGCCAACGGAGTGAATCGTTGAATCGGTGTGCATCGAGTTGATGAATGCGATGTCGTCGACCACCTTCGTCAGGTTCGGGAAGATCTCGCTGACCCACGCGCCGCTCTGGCCATAGCGCTTGAAGGAGAACACCGACGGAACGATGCGCGAGTTGTAGAACGTCTTCCCCGGGTTAAGGCCGTCCAAGTCTTCTATGGAGAATATGTCTCGTGCAAATCTTCCGGCGTGCTTTTTCAGGATCGGCTTCGGATCGAACGTCTCAAGCTGACTTGCGCCACCGACCATGAACAGGAAGATGACGTTCTTCGCCCTGGGTACGAAGTGTGGCTGCCTGGGCGCAAGTGGCGCGCTGGGGTCAGCCGCCGGCACGACCTCCGCACCGCTCGCCTTCTGGTCCGCGAGCAGGCTGGCCAGAGCGATGCCACCCAAGCCGAGTTCCTTGAGGAACCCACGGCGGTCCCTACCAACCGGTCGAGTTTCATAGGCTGCGTCAGTGAACATAGATGAACTCGCTCAGGCTCATGACGGCATGGCAGTATTGTACCAGCGGGCTATGAGCATCCAAAGACCCCGGCTCCTTTCTTTCCTCCACCGCGCCAGCGCGCCGTTGACTGAGAAACGACAGGCCGATCTCGCGTTCTTCCACTGTCGGTGGCCGAGAAAGAGCAATCCGGTGTGCCGACTCGATCTGTCGGCCGGGGTCGCCTCCGACTCTGTCTCGCACGCGTTGTGCGAAGCGCTTCGCTTGCTCCCACACGAATGGCGCATTCAGCATGAACGCCGCACTGCTCGGTGTCGTGCTGATGCCACGAACGCCGACGCTTCGCGAGTTGTCTGGAAGGTCAAAGATCTTGAGGACCGGATGGGCGATGAGGCGCGGCGACATGAGGTAGACGGACCGGCGCCAGGTGTCCGGCGTGTCTTTGAAAGGTTCCTTGCGGCTGCCAATGGGAATGCTGGGCCCGTACATGTTCGTGCGCAGAGCGCCGGAGACGCTCAACATGTGATCGCGGATGACTTCAGCCTCCATGCGCAAGGGCCTGCGGTGCCACAGGTACTCGTTGTAAGCGTCGTGTTGCGCCTGAGCCATCTTCATGCTGGCCGCCTGTTTGTACACGGCGCTGTTCATGATCAGCCGGTGGATCGGTTTCAAGCGCCAGCCCTCCTGGATCAGCTTCGAAGCGAGCCAATCCAACAGAGCGGGGTGCGTGGGCTCGGTACCCAGTCTGCCGAAATCATTCGGGGTGCTGACGATGCCACGCCCGAAATGATGTTGCCAGAGACGATTGACGATCACCCGAGCCAGCAGCGGACCGGCGCCATACTCGACGTCGGTCAGCCAGTTCGCAAGCATCCGAAGTTTCGTCGCCTCGACCTGCGCGTCCGGGCCATCCGTGGTCTCGCGATCGGACCGCCAATCCTTGGTGGTGCGACCGCCCCGCATCAAGACTCGCAGAAACCCCGGCTCGACTGGCTTGATGGGTCGCTGCCAACTGCCGCCGGCCAAAAGATGGGGTGTGGGTACCTTCAGGGCTACGTACTTGTCGCCTGCGGCTGGCTTGACCTCGGCTTCGTCGAAGAACGCAGCCGTCAACTGGTAATACTCTTCGGCCGTGATCGGGTCGATCTTGTGGTCGTGGCAACGCGCACACCCGACCGTCAGGGCAAGGAACGCTTGACCGGTCGTCGACACCATGTCGTCGAGGCGGTGAAACTTGCGATCGTTCGGGTTGGCGGTCTTGCCCAGGTTCGTTCCAAGGTGAACGAACCTGCCCAGGTCCCGCCTGCCGGCGGCGAAACCTTTCGGAGCGCCGGCCACCTGGTAGCGGACGAACTCGTTGTAAGGCAGGTCGTCATTGAAAGCGCGTATCACGGCGTCGCGGAATCGATACGCGTCCTCTCGAATTTCGTTATGCCCGTCGTGTGCTCCGACGCTCTCGCCAAACCGAGCCACATCCAACCAGTGCCGTGCCCACCGTTCGCCGTAGTGCGGGCTGGCGAGCAACCAGTCGACGAGCTGGCGATAGGCGTCCGCTGAGGAATCTCGAACGAACGCCTCGACTTCGTCGGGCGCAGGCGGCAGACCGACCAGGTCAAAGTAGGCGCGGCGAATCAGCGTCCGCCGATCTGCCTCTTGCGCTGGGCGAAACTGCTTCTCGTGCAGCTTGGCGAGGATGAAACGATCAATCGGCGAATGACTCCACCTGGCCTCATCCGAACTTGCCGCCGCCGGAGGCAGCGGAGGCGGATCGATATGCAGTGGGCGGAAGGCCCAGTGCCGACGTCCCGATTCGAGATCGATCGCCGCCGTATCAACAGCCTGCGAATCTCTCGGATCGGGCGCGCCGAGGGCCACCCATTTGACGAAGTCAGCGATGACCTCGTCGGGCAGTTTGCCGCCGGGCGGCATCTGCAGCTTGTCGTTCGCGTACTCGAGGGCCTCGATCAGCATCGACTGATCGGGTCGCCCCGGCACGACGACGGACCCCCGCGAACCACCCCGTTGGACACCCGCCCGCGTGTCGAGTTGCAGTTTCCCCATCAGCGTCCCCGTGCGGGCGGCCTCCGCCGAGTGACACCGATAGCACCGCTCCGCCAGCACCGGGCGGATCTTCTTCTCGAAGAAGTCGATATGGTTTTGACCGGGTTCCTCGGGGGCTCCGAGCAGGCTGAGGGCGACTACGAATGCGATCACACGACTTCCTCACCTTTTCATTCGAGATTCTCTTCGGATTGTAGCAAGAAATCCATCAGGGCGTTCCAAGGGAGATTGGCGCAGGTGATTCTTGAACCGTGTTCGAGGACAAGATTCGATATCAGGCGCTTGCCGTCCTTACTTACGGCCAGCCTTCCGACAGGACCGTCATCTTCTGGGGGAGTTGGCCCGCTGCGCGTGGAAGACTCTACGGCAGTATTTTCAGGTCACTCTCGGCTTGGTAGGCTGTCACTTCCACTTCCCGGCTCCGAGCCCGATCTATGTGTCAGAGTCAGTGTCAGAGTAGATCACCCCTGATCGGCCGCTTTCGCCTGAGGCTGTGTGAAAAGTCATTCATGATTTCGGATTTGAAATTTTGACTTCATAGGATCGCGTGTAAGCCACGATCTCCGTCGTAGGAAGGGTAAAGAGACCCCTAAATCAAAGAGGTTTTGGACTTTTCACACAGCCTCGCCTAGAAGCGGACATTCAAGTTTCCCGCGGAAACGTCGAATGAACTACCGCAAATCGGCCATAACCGCACAATCGATCTCCCAAATCCACCTCATTCGAGCCCCCTTTCGCGTATTTTCTAAAAAACAGGTACATGGAACGGCTGTCGACACAAAATGCTGGACTCTATTCACTTTATGTTGTAAAGTACTTGCTAGATGGCCCTTCGGCGACTAGAATATTGTGGGATCCCGATGCCCGTCTTTCTCCAGCACCAAGCCGAAGGCAATCTGCGCTACATCCGACAGACGATGGAGCGGGCCACGACGCTCTCCTCCGTCTCCGGCCTCGGGGGAGTGGTCATGGGCTGTGTTGCCCTCCTGGCTAGCGGATTCGCCCACTGGCAGGTGGCACGCGGGGATACCAGCAGCCAGCTCCGAATCTGGCTGGCGGCGGCGGTTGTGGCCTTTCTCGTGGGTGTGGTCTCCATGCTCTGGAAGGCGCGTTCGCTGGGACAGACCCTCTTCAATGACGCCGGACGCCGGTTTCTGACATGCCTTGTGCCCAGCCTCGCCGTCGGTGCTATGTTGACCGCTGCCCTCTGGTCACGACAACAGTGGAGCGTCATACCCCCAATCTGGATGCTTTGCTACGGAACCGGCATCCTGTCAGCCGGGACCTATGCGGCGCGTCCGGTGCCCTGGATGGGAGCCGCCTTCCTTGCCTTGGGAACGGTTGCCCTGGCAGAACCCGACTGGAACCAGATTCTGCTGACGGCCACCTTCGGCCTGCTTCATGTGGCCTTCGGTATTGTGCTGATGAGACGTTTCGGAGGCTGACATGGCGACCAGGGCGAGCCAGGCTCAACATCAGGTCCGGGCCGAACCATCCAGCAAAAGCCGCCGTCCCTCGCTGGAGACGGTCAAGGGCTTTCTGGCCGACGAGGGTGAACGGAGCTTTCATCGGCTCATTACAGAACGTGTGCGCCTGGGGATCATGAGCGCTCTTGCCGTCACCAGGACCATGACCTTCACGGAGCTGAAGACCCTATTAGAGGTCACGGACGGCAACCTGAGCGTCCACGCAAGAAAGCTTGAGGATGCCAGCCTCATCGAATGCACCAAGGGTTTCGAGGGTCGAGTCCCCAGGACCGAGTATCAGATCACTGGGCTCGGCCGGAGGGTCCTTGAGCGCTATCTCAAGCACATGGAAGCCCTGATCAAGGCGACGGGTGACCTGGGATGAAGCCCACGACCGCCCCACCCGGAAACCCGTTCCCAATACCCGGTTCTTAACCAGTGGCTGATGGAGAGACATCGACACTATGCCAGGCCCGTATACTTTGTATCTTAAAGTTCTTCATAATAAACACAAAGAGGTGAACCATGACTGAGCGGCTTCAGAACAATCTAATCGTGCGATTCGCGGTGGTAGGCTTCCTGGTACTAATCATGCTGGTTCCCCTGGCGCTCGTGTCCGGACTCTCCAGCGAGCGTCAGGGCTACTTCCAGCAGACTCTGCATGAGATCGCTGCCAGCTGGGGAAATCAGCAGAAGATCG
This sequence comes from Acidobacteriota bacterium, assembly GCA_965218775.1. Lineage (GTDB taxonomy): Bacteria > Acidobacteriota > UBA6911 > RPQK01 > JAJDTT01 > CAUZIZ01. The sequence continues at coordinate 1,411,561 of CBDCLS010000005.1, forward strand.
TCGGGCCGGTGTTGGTGGTGCCGGCCATGCGTAAGGTGCGGGACGATCGCATCCAGGATGGCCGGGTTGTGGAAACGCGGTGGCGTGAGTCTCCCATGAACGTCATCGTCCTGCCCGACCGTCTCGACATGGACGTCAAGCTGGAGCATCAGTTTCGACATCGCGCCATCTATGACGTCCCCGTCTTCCAGGCCGAGGTGAATCTTCTTGGCTCCTTCCCGACGCTGGACCTGGACAAACTGGACCCCCAACCGGATCGACTGCTTCTGGACGAAGCGAAGCTGGTGATCGGACTGGGCGACATCCACGCGGTAGGCCATATCAGCCAACTGCGTCTGGGTGACGTCCGGCTGGAAGTGGAACCTGGCAGCCACCATACATTCGTCGCCGAGAAGGGTGTGCACGTGCCGCTGGCGACCTATACCGGCGAAGCAACCGAGGAGTTCTCGCTGTCGCTGGAGCTCAAGGGCACCGATGGCTTCCACTTCGCCCCGATAGGGGCTGCGACCACCGTCTCGATGCAGTCTTCCTGGCCCCACCCCAGCTTCTCGGGCGCCTTTCTCCCGGACAGATACGAGATCTCCGCAGATGGCTTTGATGCTCAATGGTCGGTGCATGCCTTTGCTCGCGGGATGCCGGATGCCTGGTCGGCGAGTGACAAGCCCCTGACCATCGCCCAGCACCTGGGCGGGGTCCGTCTCCACAATCCAGTGACTCCCTACACGCTGGTGGATCGCGGCATCAAGTACGGAGTTCTCTTCGTGGCACTGACCTACCTTGTCTTCGTCTGCTTCGAGCTCATGGCCGGATGCGGGTTTCATCTCGTGCAGTACGGCGTCGTGGGTCTGGGATTGGCCCTCTTCTATCTCACACTTCTCTCCCTATCCGAGCACATTCGCTTTGGCATCGCCTACACCCTCGCCAGCCTCATCATGACCGCTCTAATTGCCTGGTACGTGGGAGCCATCACCGGAGAGACCAGGCTCGCCGGCATCATCGCGGCGGTGGAAATGGGGCTCTACGGCATCCTCTACGTCTTGCTTCAGCTCGAAGACTACGCCCTGTTGACAGGAACCGCGGTGCTCCTGCTCGCCTTCGGGCTGATCATGTATGCAACCCGGGCCCTGGGTGGTGGACAGAAGGCGGTGGGTGCTACTGCATAGAGCGCTGTCTGTAAGATCGGGTGCCGACTATCACAGTTTCCTGGTTCTTACTGCTCACTGCTCCACTGCTCACTATTCCACTGCTCACTATTCACTACTCACTGGTATTCACTGCGGGAAAAACGTACCCTTGATACTTTAACTTTCAACTCATCCTTGAGGAGAACACTTATGAAAAACGCATGCTCCCTGATCGCTCTTCTGACCCTTGGATTCTCAACCGTGGCGTTGTCTCACCCTCACCTCAGTAAGACGGTGACGGCGACGCTACCCAGTAAAGTCGAGGCGAATATCAACTACTACACCGTCCCCGCCAACATGACACACATCGAGAAGATCCAGGTGGGTGGTTTTGCTCCCAGCCGGGCAGTCCTCTCTCTGTCGGGTGCAACCTCGTCGGGGTCGACTGCAGTTCCAGCGGGAGAGTACACCATCGGCGCTGTGAGAAACGCCAGCGATTGGACTCTAGCTCTACACCCGAAGCTGGCGCGAGGGGACCAGCCGGACTCATCCAAGTTGATTCTTCTCCATTCCTCCTTTTCGAATTCTGAGGGAACGGCCCATCATTCCTCCTTCGATGTGACGCCGGGTCACGGAAGTATGGAGGGAAAAGCGGTCGTCATCTGGCATTTCGGACCCTTGTACCTGGCAGGAGCCTTGGACTAGGCTGGAGGCGCCTCGGAGTCCCGGCCAAACGCCGCCTTTTTTGGGGAACCCATCCCTTTTCGGAGGAGTGACCGATGAAGCGACTTAGGAGAACCTCCTTGCTGATCCCGCTGCTGTCTGCAGGAGTCCTGGCGGGCTGGATCCAACTGTCCTGTTGGGCCGAGCCATCGGGATCTGCGGAACACCACGATTTAACCCAGGCTGACATCCAGAAGTGGATGAAGGAGCTCTCCAACTGGGGTCGCTGGGGAAAGGAGGATCAGCTCGGCGCCGTTAATCTGATCACACCTCAAAAGAGGAAGGAGGCGGCGCGACTGGTGGTGGAAGGGGTTTCGGTATCTCTGGCACGCGATACCGAAAAGGAAAAGGCGATCGACAACCCTCAACCCTTCGGGCACAAGATGATTCCCTCCGATCCCTGGAGCAGCGACAACTACAGCGTCAGCTACCACGGCTTCGCCCACACCCACATCGATTCTCTTTGCCACCTCTCTCACCAGGGCAAACTCTATAATGGCTTTGCCAAAACCGAGGTAACCTCGCAGGGAGCCGGGAAGCTGGCCGTCACCAACCTCAAGAACGGGATCTTCACTCGTGGAATTCTGATGGACATAGCCCGTCTGAAGGAGGTCCCATATCTGGAGCCTACCGTGGCCATCTATCCCAAAGACCTGGAGGCCTGGGAAAAGAAGGCGGGTCTGCGGGTGGGAAGTGGCGACGCCGTATTCATCCGCACGGGCCGCTGGGCCCGCCGGGCAGCCAAGGGACCCTGGGACGTAGGCAAGGCCTCGGCCGGTCTCCATGCCTCCTGTGCCAAGTGGTTGAAGGAAAGGGATGTGGCTCTGGTGGGAAGTGACGCGGCCAGCGATGTCATCCCCTCAGGAATCGAAGGAGGCGGCCAGCCCATTCACTTGCTGCTGCTCAACACCATGGGTGTCCACATCTTCGACAACTGCGACCTCGAGGCACTGGGTGAAGCAGCCGAACAGCGTCGGCGCTGGGAGTTTCTTCTGACCGCCTCTCCCATCCCGGTTGGCGGCGGAACGGGCTCTCCCTTGAACCCGATTGCGACGTTCTGAAGGGACCAAAGTTCAGGTTGATGGGTCCGGCGTAGCGGTGGGCTCCAGGCCGCCGTCCGAGCCAAAGGCTTGGAAAAATAAGACTTCGGCCTGGAGGCCAAAGCTACGTTCGCCAATGAAGTTGCAGCTTAGATCCCCAAAACAAGTAGCCTGAGTCCTCCCGAGCAAAGCCCAAACTGGAAACTAGAACGCGCAACCTGAAACCTGAAACCTCTTCCGACACGTCGTAGATAAGAGCTATCATTGAGTGGCTCGAGAACTGCGAGATGGACAAGCTATCTAGACGCTACCTTCTACACTGCGCTTTGGGCACTGCCGGGACAGGTCTCGCTGTTCAGCCTTCGGAGCTTCTGGGGGCACCGCCCGCAGGCGGATCCCTACCCGTCACAGGAGCGCTTCTGGCGGGGAGTCTCCAAGGTCTCGAGACCGGGACGGATTCCTACCGGATCCTCCCAGCCAAGGGAGAAGGGACACGCTTCGGTATCGTGAAAGATCTCTACCAGCACATTCAGGCCAGGTCGGATGTGAAGAGAGAAATTCTCTACTGGCTGACTGACGGCAGATCCTCCTTCGTCGGTGCCAGCAGCCGTTTCCAGTTCCTGGAGCACATCATCCGGCCCCTCTACGAGAAGGCCGGAATGCCTATGGCGTTCGGTTTCGGATTGGGAATGCAGGAAAGCCTCTTTCGCAGCTACAGCGTTTCCTACGCCAATGCCAAGGGTATCTGGCAGATGCAGTGGGCCGGGCGCAAATACGGATTGCGCGGAGGAGACTACTTCGACGTCCCCAAATCCACTCAGAAACAGCTCGAATACCTGCGGGATCTGGTGCGGAATTTTGCCTGGAACCTAGAGCTGGTTCTGGTGGACTACAACTACGGTCCGGGCAAGAAGTTCGCCCGCTATCGTTCGGATAGCAATGCCTTTCGAAGGATCTCCCACCGACTCCCCAGGCAAACCAGAAAATTCGTACCCCGGATTCTTGCGGCGGCAGCTATCGGTCTCGATCCGGAACGATATGGGGTTCACATTCCACGGCTCGACACTAGAACAGTCGAGGTCGAACTCGGCCGCAACCTCCACCACCTGGAACTGGGTCTGCTGTTGGGAGTCGACCACTGGAATCTAGGAAACCTCAATCCCAGGGAGAACATCCGGACCTGGCTCAAAGAAGGCGAGTCCGTCGTCATCCCTCAGGTGTACGAAAAAGTATTCCGGGAACGCTTCGACAACCATCCCTTACGGGAGGACTTCCATGAGTTCGTTTCCAACGTGTATCCGGCTCCTGGTGAGCAAATCGACTACGTGGTAAAGAACGGAGACAGCCTCGGCCGGATATCCAACCGATTCAAGCAGTGCGGCGTTCAGGGTCCTCAGCACCTGATGCTCTACAACGGGTTGACCAGCTCCGTGATCAGACCTGGCCAGCGTCTGGCTATTCCCTGCTCAGAATAAAGCATCGAGTCAGAGTTAAATCCCAAGATACAAGATAGAAACAAGTTCCAAGTCCCAAGCCTCAAACTCCAAATGAATCTCAATTGGCACTCCCAATGACGAGTCAAACGGATGCGTATCCGCTAGCCTGGCGTTTCGACTCGAAGATCCCACCCATCCACACTCCAAAGGCGTACGGCTGAAGGAAGCAAGCTGGGCTCTCCTTGCTGGGACCACGCTTCCACCTCTTCACGGTGTCCCAACCTAAGCGCTTTCCGTGCCCGACTCAGACCGTCCCAAAAGAAAAAACGCTCCACGCCCGACTGATACAGGCTATGCGCTAGACGGTAATACTCACGAGTGCTCAGGTCCCGAGGCATCAGGTTCATCGCCAGCTCACAGTCGGTGCCCCCAACCAGGGACACGAAGTGGGCCACGTCCTCGGGATCATCCCAGGCAGGCACAAAGCTGTTCAGCCGGACGGAGGAAGAATAGGGCACCAGGGTGTCGACCAGACCCTCTCGGATCCAGGTTTCCAGGTCCATGCCATGCAGCAGATTCTCACCCGGCCTGGACACCACCGCAGTCACCGCTAGCCGACTGCGGCCCTGGTCCCGGGCCACTCCGTCCAGCATCTCTCTCAGCTCTCGCATAAACCGGGTCAAGAATCCGGCTCGGAAAGAGAGCCAACGCTCATCCAAGGGATCCAGCTCCCGGGGATCCTCACCGTATTGGGCCTGGAATCCCTCCACCAGCGGAGCCTCATAGGCCAGCAGCGGAGGCCGCCGGTTGTAGAGAAGAGCTATGCCATCTATCGAGTAGTTCGATGCCATCTCTCGAAGCAGAGACAGAACGTACTTTCGGGTCTCAGGGAAAGCGTAGGAGATCCGGGGCAGCGGCTTACCCTCGCGGTCGAGACACACCAGTTCCCGATGCCGTTCGAAAAAGCTGTCCCGAGTGTCGGCATAGTGGGGAGCCGGGAAGAGAAAGCCACCCACCCGATATGCCGCATGCAGCTCGATGTCGTGCTGGTGAGCGAAATCAACGGCCACCGCCAACGGGTCGATCCCATTCTTCCGGTAGGCCTGCCAGGTCTTTATGCCTACTCGGTCGTACTCACGGACGTAAAAAGGCTCGTCTGAATCATCCTCGAGCTTGCCCATGCGGGTCTGATCCTTGCCAATACTCGAGAAGTAAAAGGCCCGGTCACCAAAACCCGTTTCCCAGTAGAGTCGGGCCACATCCCCATGACGCAGCGGTTCCAGGTGGGCCAGCAGCTGTTCCCTGGAACCCTCCTCATTGGGGACGCCGGGATCGGTGTGAACGAACAGCCTCCGGTGCTCAGGGTTGCGACGATCCGCCTGTAGCTCTCCTACCTGGTCCTCGGACAGGGGAACCAGTTTGACGAAGCCCACCCAGGCCTGCCGAATCCGGGGATAGGTGATCTGCCGGAAGTGAATGTCCTGTCCCGTCAGGTCAGCAGTCTTCCAGTAGATCTCATCGAGCCAACCTTCCTGATGGTCCTTTTCCCCTTCTCGTCCCGAAAGCGTCGTAAAGGCCTGGTCTCGAGAAAGCCTCACTTCGACCGCCTTGCTCTCTTCGAAAGGTTTACGAAGAAGGCCTACATAGATTCGGTACCAGCCGGAGCGATCCGGCGAGTAGGCAATCTCCGGGGCCTGGTTGCCGTCAGTCGCCACCAACAACGTGCCGGTGAAGGAACGGCCAGGGTCCGGCTTCTGTTGAAACGCGTCGTGCATCTGGGAGATCCCTGAGCCGTCGGAATCCCTCTCGCCAGTGTAGTCAAGAAGACGCCAGGTTCCCCGTTTCCACTTCCGGGAGAGGGACGCCTGTGGCTGGGATCGGTCCAGGTCGGTCAGATAGATCGGAGGAGCCGCCTCGTCTTGAACCTTCGCCGCAACGGGCTCCGGCTTGGGGGCGCCATCCTGGGACCCGCTACAGGCACCGATCAGGATCAGGGCCAGGATTAGTTCTGGTCTGTGTTTGAGGCTCTTGTGTGAGGGACAACTACTGCTCAAATCTGTGCTCCTCCTCGATCGTCTATCTCAGATTCCCCCAGTCATCGTAAAGGCGAGTCACGGAAAGAATTGAAGCACCGGATCCCGCTCCCTCACGAGGGTGTCGTAAAAGTTCACGTGGCGACCGGGAGTAAGTGGGGCGACACTTTGTCGTGCGGCTATGCCGAAAAACACAAGGAGAGGCGCTGCAGACGCTGGAAAAGGCCGATCGGCGCATGTAGGAGCCTCCAAAAAGCGCTAAATAGGACGGACGGGGTCAGGGCAATCAGCCGTCGGAGGTTGTGGGCGCTGGCATGAAGGGCAAACTCCAGACCGACATTCTTCAACCCTCTCCGCTTGAACCGATGTAATCCTTGGATCCCTTTCAGTTCGCTGAAGACGGGCTCCACCATCTGTTTGCGCTGACGATAGGCCTCTTGAGCCCGGGGCTGGCGCATCACTTCCCGCTCCGCATCCTTGATCTCCTCATCCTCATAGCGTTTGACCGTTCGACCTTTCCGACTGCTGGTGCACTGGCTCCTCAACCCGCAACTCTCACAGGGGGCTCCTCCGTAGCGCACATACCGCTTGCCCCCATCGCTGCCCTTTTGGACCGGGTGCAGTTTCTGTCCCGCCGGACAGTGACAACGATCTTCCCACTCCTCGTAGCGAAAGGCCGCTTTAGCCAAGCACTTCGTCGACTTCTTCTCCCAACCCACTCGGGGGCTCGATCCCTCAGGACAAAGCACATCCTCCACCCCTTCTTCTAGGGCCGTCTCCAGCGCTTGCCCCGAGAAAAACCCCGCATCCATCAACAGTTGTTGGATCGCTCCACCCACCCGCTTGCCTTGCTGCAACAGCGCTTGCAGCACCCCCGTCTCCGAGGAGGGATCCACCGCCTGGGCCACTATAATGCGATCCTGGTTGGCCAAGACCACCCCCTTGTAGCTGGCGGCCTTCGCTTTGTTCTTCAGGGGCTGGATCACCGCCTCCGGTTCACTCGGACTCACGGCCGTATGCTCCGTGCTCTTGCGTTGCGCCTGCCGCGCCGCCACCCGCTCGCGTACCGCTTGCGCCACTTCCTCCGCTTGCTTGGCCTGACGCGCCAATTGCTCGTTCTTCGGATCCGCTTCTGCCCGACGACGCTTTTCCGCCGCGGCCGCTTCGGCCGCCTCCTTCTTCACCCGTCGGTAACGCGAGGCCGCCGCCTGTACCACCGTGCCGTCGGCCGCCAAACTCACGCCCTCCTTCTTCCCCTTGTCCTTGTCCTTCCCAGTCCTTTTCAACACTTCCTGGGTCAGCTCCACAAAGAACTCTTCCCTCAGCCTCTCCCCGTGTTCATTGATAAAGCGGCCGATGACCGAGTGATCCGGCGTGATCCCCCCCGTGAACCACCAGCAACGGGTATCCACCCGGGCCAGGGTTTCCAGCTGACGCAGCGATCCCTTGCCCTCCAGAATCCCGAACAGAATCAATCCCACCAGCGCTGCCGGATGGTACGGCCGTCTCCCTCCCCCTCGGTACTTCGCTTCAAAGGCCTCCCACGACAAACTCCGGATCACCTCCCGAGCCACAAAGACCCACGTCTGCGACATCTTCACCAGAAACTCTGCAAGACTCTCATCGCCGATCAAGATCCCCCGCGGGGAGGGATCTTCGAATTGTTTCGCCCCGGGCCGCTTCCTTTTCCGGCGCTTCCCCTGGCCTTCCTTCTCATTCATCCCTCGAAAGAGCCCCCATTGGCCGCTCGAATCGATCTTGACCACCGGTCGTTTAATTGCTTGCTCCATCCCCCCTATTTTCGCAGCCTACTCCGACTCTTCTTTGCTAGCCTGGGAGGATTCTTAGTACTGATTTGAAACGGGTCTTTTACGACACCCTCTCACGGTCACGGCTCTGTCAGCGCTGCTGAAGATGTTCATTATAGAGACCACTAGAATTGCCTTTAACGCTTCGCGAAGCGAAAGGAGTAAAGGTCCGCATCCCGAAGGACAAACCGAAGACGAACGACTTGTCCCTCCAGCGAACTCAGATCGTCTCGGCCACCCCAGCGGACCCTCTGTTGTAGGTGGTCTCCGAAGATCTCGCCGCTATCCTTCAGCGTGAACCCCAGAACCGGACGGGAAAAGTCGTTGAGGATCTCGACCCCCAAGGATCCGGTGACCGAGGTGGAATAGTTGATCCGCAGGAGTTTGCCCTCGAATTTCAAGGGATGAGTAGTGAACTCTCCCCCCAGATCGGAGGCGTGCACCGAGATAAATCCATCCCTTCGTACCGTCATCCGTCGAATGTGCGCTTCGGGTGTGCGGTAGTTCTCGATCATATACAGGGACAGCTCTCCAGGAGCCGTCTGTACCAGACCCGAGCCGAATGCCATAGAACGTTCGTGCCAGTTCTTCTGATCCATGCCGGGCCGGATCCAGGCTTCACGAAAGCTTCTCTCCCAACGCAGGCCGTCGCGACTGCTGAGAAGACAGATGTCGGAGAGACCGGGATAGGGCCAGCCCCGACCGCTCCGATCCAGGATGAAGCGCATGGGAAACATGAGGTAGACATCCCGAGCCCATGGATAGGGAAGTGCGGCACTCGTATAGAACTGTTCCCGTGGTTGGGTACCGAATGGGATTTCCACCCACTCGGGGCCTTGCCAATTCCGGAAGTCTTTGGAGGTGAACCTTCTGACGGTGCGATTGGCGGCACCGCTGGTTCCGGAAGCGTCCAACTGCTTCTCCGGCGTTTCGCCCCACCAACCCCGCTTGAAAACGACATAGTGGGACTTCCAAGGATCCCAGAAGGCGGCGTGAGGACCATCATTGGCCTGATCCTCCAGGCGAGGGATCAGGGGATCTGGCTCTATCGGCTTCCAGCGCAGTCCGTCCGCTGAGACCAGACCGTGGATATCCCGGGTCTGGACAATGGCTTTGTACCGCTCCGCCTCCGGGACGTCAGGATTGGGGTCCTTGAAGACACACATGTTGATCCCCTTGTTTCCAGGGGTGGGCCAGATCAGGTTGTTGTCAGTGGAACCCTGGAACTCGATCAAGCCCAACTCGGGCCGATCCCAATGGATTCCATCCCGGCTCTCGGCATAGGCCGTCTTCGCTTCTCGATCCTTGTTTCCAGAGGAGACCCGGTACCACATTCGGAAGCGGTCGCCATCCTGAATCACGATCGGATGCCAGGACGTATCGCCCTCCCAGGGCTGATCGAAGCGTAAGACCTCTTCGCGGGGTAACGGTCGATGCAGTTCCAGCTCAACGCCCCGCATCTCGTCGATGAGGTGCCGGTCCAGGAAGAGCTGACGTTCGGATCCCACCTCGATGACGCTCCCGCCGCCGAGCGCCAGAGAGGATCCAAACAGACATAAGAGGAAGGTTTGTCTCATCGATTTCTCCTGGGTGAAGAATAGGGTCGATGGCAAAGCGAGTCAAACCATCCCGGCCAGCGAGGGATCGTTCAGGTCGAAACTTCAAGTTCGAGAGACAGGAAATCTTGCTGCTGTCCAGCTCTCTCCTCGGAACTTGGGCTCATATTGCCGACAAGTCGAGCCGTTCGCGGCTTGTTGTTTCCGGCACTGCTCACTGTTGACTGCTCACTGCTCACTATTCAAGCCTTCAGCTTAGCTCCCGGCCTATCCCCTGGATCGCAGGTCCTTCGACCTGAAGCAGTGGGACAGGTGATCGTTGACGACGCCTGCAGCCTGTAGGAAGGCGTAGCAGATGGTCGTGCCTACGAAAGAGAAGCCGCTTTCCTTGAGGGCTTTGCTTATCGTATCCGAGAGCGGTGTGGAGGCCGGTATCTGCTCCAGTTTTTCCCACTCGTTGTGAATGACCGATCCATCGGTGAACGACCAGATAAAGGAGTCGAAGGAACCCTGTTTGTCCTGCAGGTCCAGGAAGGCAACGGCATTCTTTACCGTGGCCTGGATCTTCAGGCGATTCCGAATGATGGCCGGGTTCTGCCGTGCCGCTTCCAGTTCGACCTCCGTCATTCGGGCCACCTGGGCGGCATCGAACCCGTGGAACACCTCTCGGAACGCCTCCCGCTTGTGCAGGATCGTCCTCCACGAGAGTCCTGCTTGGAAGGCATCCAGCACCAGGAATTCAAACCATTTCTGATCGTCGTGAACCGGCACTCCCCACTCTTCGTCGTGGTACCGCAGCATCACTTCATCGTTTCCCATCCAAGAGCAGCGTGGTTTATCGTCATTCATGGGTATTGAAGCGGACCTCTCCGCTATCCGGCCGAAATCCGTCGCAACCTCATTCGCCGGTAAGGGGTCGCCGTGGATTCTCCACCATGATCAGGTGGATTTGCTCGTGTATCAGCGTAAACCCAAGCTCATCGGCCCCAACCGGCCCGGTAACGGTCATGACCATGGAACTAGACTGATTCCCCCCCGACATTGACCAACATCATAGCCTATCGGACCCTCCGAGTCTGAAAGGATAATTGAGTTAGCCCGCATTTCTCACACCCGGTCGTCGCGAGAGGCCGAAAGCGCCGTCCTGGCAAGGCTTGCGACCGAGGCCCCCGCAGTCGTACTCGTGCAGTACGTCGAGGAGGCCGAAGGAGCGTAACGCAGTCAGGGCGGATGATTGCGGCCTCGTAGCAGACTCGGTGTGAGAAATGCGGGTTAGGCTAGGATCGCTGTGCTGCACGAAACCGGAGTAACCCAGTTCGGGGAGCCCACCTTGTTTGAGATTTGGTTCTTGGAGCTTGGGGCTGGGAGACCTAAGGACACTAAGGAGCTAGAGACACCCGCACGCCTGCACCGGCAGGCACGGCCGCCGGAGAGACTCGAAATTGCGATGGGCCGATTCCGAAGGTCACAGTGCGTCCTACCAGGATGCCTACCGCAGCGCCGAAGACAACGTCGCTCAGATAGTGTTTGTTTTCACTCAGCCGGGAAGCCGCGACGTAGCTGGCAAGTCCGTATGCCGGGCCACCTAGCCGCCAGCCGAAGTGACGTTGAATCACGGTTGCGGTTGCGAAGGTACCCGAGGAATGTCCGGAAGGAAAAGATTTCTTCGAGCTCCCGTCGGGTCGCATCCGCCGAACCGCATGCTTGCCCGCCTGGGTGAGCCCCTGAGTTACGATCTGGGCTCGCACCAGATCGCGACCAAAGCTCTCGAGCTCGGGATTCGCGAGTAGCCTACCCATCCCAAAGGTCGTGACGGCGCTACCGACCTGGAACAGAGCTCCCCCCACTATTTCACCCGATTCGAAGACTCGGTCCAGGCCGATTCCTTGGGAAACTTCGGAGTTAAATCGACCGTTCGAGATCCCGTCGTCGAGGGGTTTAACAGCCAGACTCGCGCCGAGGCCTCCACCTAGAATCCAGAGATTCTCCCGGGTGGTGAAAACGTTCTTGAAATCAATCGCGATCTGTTTGAAGAGTGTTGGCTGTGCTTTGGGATTCGAAGGCTGGGTAACCGGAGGCTGCCCAGGTACCTGGGAGGTGGAAGGCCTGGCCGGGGACGGATCGGGATCCTCGTCCATGGCGCTGGCGAAACTGACGGCCGCAAGCAAGACGACCAACCTGTGGACGATCCAACTTGGATTTGTCCTGAAAATCATTTGCAGCTCACCGCTCAAACTCTAAGTGTGCGTAAGTCTGAATCCCCTGCCCGACTAATCCTTCACGTCTAGCCGGTAGGACAATCGTCCGGTTCCGCAGATTGTAACACAGGCGATCCCAACTCCTGGCTGGGCTCGAAAAGGATCTCTAAAACCGGCCCCGAGACTGACTCTACGATCCTTCGCCTTCAGGCGGGGGAGGCTCGGACTCACTAGACTCAGTAGACTTGCTGGTTGCGCCAGGCTCAATGGGCTCCTTGGGCGCACCAAGCCCAAGAGACGCCCTGAATGCGGCAAGCTCAAAAGGCGCCTTGGTTACGCCAGGCTTAATAGACTCACTAGACTCACCCTCCGGTACCTCCGCTTGCGGATCTCCGGATTCCAGGTCAGGATTCTCTACATCGCCGTAAGGGGAACTCTCGATCGGGAACTCACCTCTCTTCCGTTGCAGTCGTCTCTGACGCTTGAGCTCCGCCTTTTCCATCCTCTGCAGTTCACGCTGGCGTTTGAGATACGTCTGTCTGGATTTTTTCTTAGCCATATCAAGCATCTCCACGGAGTGACGGCGTGAGGTGATGTCTGGGAAATCCGATCGAATCCGCAGTCTCTGTGCGGGCCCTTTCGGTCGCTATCGAGCCGACTCAACCCCATGAAAGCGGATGTGGAAGCGTGTTGTCGCCGTGCTTCGGATAAACGACTGCGGCTTCGCTCTGAAGGACCCCAAGAGAGGGTGCACCGACTCGCACCCCTTCCAAACTGTGGGCTTATATCCCTTCGGCTACCAACGGCCCCCGCCGCGACCGCCGCGACCGCCGCCGCCGCCGCCGAAACCGCCCGACCGATTCTCGCGAGGCCTCGCCTCGTTCACGGTAAGGGTCCGCCCATCAAGATCTGTCCCGTTCAACGCCGAGATCGCGCTCTCAGCCTCTCCTTGACTCTCCATCTCTACGAAACCGAACCCTCTCGACCGTCCGGTATCTCTATCGGTCACCACCCGGGCCGATTCAACAGTCCCGTGCTCCGAGAAGACTTCCTCTAAGCGCTGGTCCGTCACGGCATATGGCAAACCACCTACGTACAACTTCTTGCTCATGTTCCCCTCCTAAGAGAAACGGCAGACATCAACCCTGGGTGGGGACCGCAAAAGGAGCAGAACATTGTTTACTTTGCTTTGCTGGTGGCCACGATTCTGGTCGGCTAATCCTTAGGGAGGACCTTCGCAGGGATGAAACTGATTGGGCCTTCAACTCTTCATAGATAACTTCAGGAGGCCCTGTACCGAAGAGATGTTTAGCCTACCGCTTTCCCGCGTCCTCTGTCAAGCTCGTGGGGTGCAGCCGGTGCAGCCCGGTTTCCAGGCAGGGTCGCCTGTCTTTCCGGAAAGGTCCGCTTTCGCTATACTTGGTGTAATTGGTTTTCAGCATGGAGCCGGCATATGGAAGATAGTTTAGTTCGACGGGTCCGGTCTGCTGTGCTTCTTCTTCCCCTGGGGGCGTTGGGCATGGTGGGTGGAACCGAAGCGTCTCCGCCAGCGGTGGACTTCGTCAGAGACATTCGGCCCATCTTGGAGACCAAGTGCAACCAGTGTCACGGTTCGGAGAAGCAGATGAACGGCCTCCGACTAGACGCCAGACAGCCTGCCCTCGAGGGGGGCAAATCGGGACCTGCTATCCTCCCGGGAAACAGCACGGGCAGTCTTCTTTACCAGAAGCTTCTGGGTGAGGCTGAGGGCTCGCCCATGCCTCTTACGGGACAGCTTCGCCCGGACGAGATCGGCCTCATCCGTGCCTGGCTGGATCAGGGAGCCCAGTGGCCGGACAGCATCGAGGCCGAGTCTCAATCTGCCAAGAAACATTGGGCCTACGTAAAACCGGTGCGGCCGATTCCACCGGAGCTGAGGAAGCCCGGCTCGGTGCGAAATCCCATCGATCGGTTCATCCTGAAACGGCTGCAACAGGAAGGGCTCGAGGCCGCGGGCGAAGCTTCCAGGGAGACCTTGATCCGCCGCGTGAAGCTGGACTTGATCGGTCTGCCTCCGACGCCAGAGGAAGTGGACGCCTTCGTAGCGGATCCCGCTCCGGACGCCTACGAGAAGCTCGTAGACCAGCTCTTGGCTTCTCCCCACTACGGTGAGCGCTGGGCTCGTCCCTGGTTGGATCTGGCACGCTATGCCGACACCAACGGCTACATCCACGATCGGCGCCGCAGTATGTGGCCCTATCGGGATTGGGTGATCAAGGCGCTGAACTCGGACATGCCGTTCGACCAGTTCACCATCCAGCAGATCGCTGGCGACCTGCTTCCCGAATTCGATTGCCGCGGCTCCTGCGACGAGATTTCGCTCAAGATCGCCACCGGTTTTCACCGCAATACCATGATCAACACCGAAGGGGGCACCGACGACGAGGAATACCGGGTGGCTGCGATCCTCGATCGCGTAGGGACCACCGCGACCGTCTGGTTGGGAAGCACTCTTGGCTGCGCCCAGTGCCATGACCACAAGTACGATCCCTTTACCCAGGAAGAGTATTACCGGATGTTCGCCTTCTTCAACGGCACCATGGACGAGAACAACCGGGTAAAGAAAATCCGTCCCAAACATGCCACCCTCACGCTGGCGCCCCCCGACTACCTGAAGCCGCAGCGATCCAGCGTAGAGCAGGAGGTCATCCAGCTGAAGGCAGCCCTGAAACGCACCACTCCGGAGCTGACGGCCGCCCAGGCCAAGTGGGAGGCTGAAAAAGGCGGCAACATCGTCTCTTGGAAACTGCTCGACGCCACGACCTACTTGTCTCTGGCGGACACTGATCTGACCAAGCTGGAGGACGGCTCCCTCCTGGCTGGAGGACCGACGCCGTCCAGGGATACGTATCTGGTTGCAGCCGAGACCGAGGTCCAGGGGATCACCGCCATCCGACTTGAAACACTGATACATCCCAGCCTGCCACACGGTGGATCCAGTAGGAGCCCCGACGGAGAGTTCCTACTCAGTGGTTTCGAGGTCAGTGCCGAACCCCTCCAAGGATCGGGCTCACCGACAGGCATCCGTTTTGACACGGCCGCCGCCGAGTACGAGAAGGGGGGAGGCTGCGGGGAATTCGACGTTCGCCGGACCTTGGATGGAGCTTCCAGTACGGGCTGGTCTATCGCGGGTAACCAGGACAAGCTGAGAGTAGATCGTCAAGCGATCTTCCTTCCGGAGACCCCCATCGGATTCGCAGGAGGGACTCGCCTCACCTTTCGGATCCGACACGAAGGGAAGACTCCACAGCAGATCATTGGTCGATTCCGCCTCTCCCTGACGCAGGAGGAGAATCCTGCACGAAACGTCAAGCTCCCAACCTGGGTTGAGAAAGAGCTTCTGGTTCCCCGCGAGCGGAAAACCGAGGAGCAGAAAAAGGCCCTGGCAGAGTACTACCGATCCATCGCACCCCTGCTGGAGCCGGTCCGATCTCGACTGTCCGAGCTGCTGACGTTCTGGGATCAGCTCACGTCGCCCAAGAGTCTGGTGATGAAGGAGTTGGATAAACCGCGAAAAACCCACATCTTCGTCAAGGGCAGCTTTCTCAATCCGGGTAAGGAAGTCCAACCAGGAGTACCGGCGGTTCTTCATCCGCTGGCTCCAGAGGAGGGCCGGCCCAATCGTCTCAGCCTCGCTCGCTGGCTCGTATCTCCTGAGAATCCCTTGGTGGGCAGGGTCACCATGAATCGCTTCTGGAATCACCACTTCGGGCGGCCTCTGGTGAAGACAGCCGAGGATCTGGGCACCCAGGGGGCTGAAGCCAGTCATCCCTTGCTGCTCGACTGGCTCGCCACCGAGTTCGCGAGACAGGACTGGTCGATGAAGGCGATGCACCGTCTGATGGTCACCTCAGCCACCTATCGACAGGACACTCGCGTGACACCCGAGCTTCTCGAGAAAGATCCCTACAACCGATTCTACGCCCGAGGGCCTCGGCTCCGCATGGACGCAGAGATGATCCGGGACAACACCTTGAGCATCGCGGGGCTGCTGAGCCTGCGAATGTATGGGCCCAGTGTCTTCCCTCCGCAACCGGACGGTCTCTGGGACAACCTCTACGTCCCCGATACCTGGGTTACCGGGGAGGGCGAGGATCGCTATCGAAGGGGCCTCTACACCTTCTTAAAGCGCATCCGGCCCTTCCCCTTCTACGCCAACTTCGACGCTCCCAGCCGGGAGACCACCTGCGTGTCTCGGACCCGATCCAATACGCCACTGCAGGCGCTGAACCTCATGAATGATGAGATGTTTTTGGAGGCGGCGCGAGGACTGGCCAGGCGTATGGTTTCGGAAGCAGGTCCTGAGGTGGAGAAGAAGATCACTCACGGCTTTCGTCTCAGCCTGGGACGGCGTCCTCAGCAGGAGGAGGTGGCAGAGTTGACCTCGCTCTTCCGCGATCAGCTGGGACACCTCCGCTCTCAAACCACAGACCCAGTGGTCGGTAGCGCCGCGGGCGCTGAGACCACGACCAGGGAAATCGTCGCCTGGACCTCCGTGGCCCAGGTTCTGCTGAACCTGGACGAGACCATCTCCCGGCCCTGAAGTTCGAGGAAACAGCCATGAACCGCAAAACAGAGGTCCTGAAAGCCATCACCCGCCGCCACTTCTTCTTCCACGGCGGCATGAGTATCGGATCCGTCGCCCTGGCGGGACTGATGGACCAGAATCTCTTTTCCGCCCCATCGCTGGGCTCAAAGAATCCTCTGGCAGCCAAGCCTTCCCACTTCGCACCCAAGGCCAAGAACATCATTTTCCTCTTCATGTCGGGCGGACCTTCCCAGATCGACCTGTTCGAAGACAAGCCCAAGCTGAACCAGCTGGACGGCCAGGAGGTTCCTGAAGGAACGCTGGCGGGAAAGCGTTTTGCCTTTCTCCGCGGCACGCCCCAGATTCTGGGCTCCCCCTATTCCTACAAGCGCCATGGGAACTCGGGTGCCGCGATCTCCGAGCTGTTGCCCCATCTGGCTGAAGTGGCGGACGACATCGCCATTGTCAAGTCTCTGCACGCCGAGCAGTTCAATCACGCTCCGGCTCAGCTCTTCATGAACACGGGCCACCAGCTCATCGGGCGCCCCAGCATGGGGTCTTGGCTGACCTATGGCCTGGGCAGTGAAAACGTCGATCTTCCCGGTTTCGTGGTACTGCAGTCGGGTCCTGTCCAGGTTTTCGCTGGCAATTCTTGTTGGGGTGGGGGCTTCCTGCCCACCCTCTACCAGGGGGTCGAATTTCGGTCCCAGGGTGATCCGGTGCTGTTCGTGTCCGATCCCGAGTGGATGAGCCGGCAGATGCGGCGGCGCTCCCTGGACAGTTTGAAGAGGCTAAACCAGAAGCGCTACGAAGCGGTGGGAGATCCGGAGATCCAGACGCGAATCGCCTCCTACGAGCTTGCCTACAGGATGCAGACTAGCGTCCCGGAGCTGATGGAGATCGAGCAGGAGCCGGAACACATCCAGAAGCTGTACGGGATCGAGCCGGGCAAGGTGTCCTTCGCCAACAACTGCCTGCTGGCCCGGCGGCTGGTGGAGCGGGGTGTCCGCTTCGTTCAGCTCTACCATCACGGATGGGACCATCACGGCCAGGTGGCGATGGGGTCCATCACCCATGACGCCGGATTGAAGACGCGCTGCATGGAAACCGACCAGGCTGCCGCCGCCCTCCTGAAGGATCTGAAGGATCGGGGTATGCTGGACGAAACCCTGGTGGTGTGGGGTGGCGAGTTCGGACGCACCCCCATGAACGAACACCCGGGGAAATATCCCGGCCGAGACCATCACCCCTACGCCTTCACCATGTGGCTGGCCGGAGGCGGTATCAAGCCCGGGATCACCGTCGGGGAGACGGACGAGCTCGGCTACGAGATCGTGGAGGATCCCATCCACGTCCACGACCTGCACGCCACTGTGCTGCACCTGATGGGGTTGGACCATACCCGCCTTGTCTACCGGTTTCAGGGACGGGAATTCCGTCTCACTGACGTGAGCGGGAAGGTGGTGGAGAAGCTGTTGGCCTAGGCCAGACATCAGAACCCTTCCCCAAGCTGGAACTTGAATAGTGAGCAGTGAGCAGTACCGGAAACAGCCACAGCCAACAGTGTCGCGAACGGGTGGACTGCCATATTACGAAGCCAAGCCCGGCAGAGCCGCCAACGACTTGACTTGTCTGCAATATGAGGCCAAGTTCCGAGGAGAGAGCCGGACATCAGCAAAATCGCTGCTAACCCCGACTGAAGTTTCACTCTCCAATGAGGCCATCGCTGCTGGGAACTAAGCTGAAACTTGATTTGCAGAAGTAGCTTTGGCCTCCAGGCCGAAGTCTTATTCTTCTGAGCCTTTGGCTCGGACGGCGGCCTGGAGGCCACCGCTACGCCGGACCCGAAGTTTCGTTCTCGAATGGGGCAACACCGCTCATCCTACTCCCCCGATAGCCGCTGGCGTCTTAAAGCCTTGGTGGCCTCTCGGTCCACCGCTCCCGATTCCCGGTCCAGCACGACTCCATAGTCATCCCGAGCCGCCTGGACCGAGACCTTCTCGTTTTTTACATCTCTGGCTACGACGTCGGGTTCGCGCTGCAGGGGATCGCCCCAGCCTCCACCTCCTGCTTGCCGGTGATGGAGACTTTCACCGACTTTCATGGTGGTCGAGATCATGATGGGCAGCACTTCTTCTCCGTCCGCATGCTGCAACACGCTGATGGATCCCTTGGCCGGCCTGCCTGAGCTGAGTCCATAGGGGGGATGGTCGCGACGATCCGAGCGAATGGCCAGGTGGGTTTCGCCCTCCAGCAGTTCCCATTCTCTCTCGACCGCCAGTCCACCACGATATTTTCCGGCCCCACCTGAGTCGCCAACCAGGCCATAGCGTTTGATGCGCAAAGCATATTCGGCCTCGGCTTGCTCGATGGGGATGTTACTGGCCACGTTGATGGGATTGCACAACCCGTCGTTGGCATCGCGGTCGGGTCGGCCGCCCCAGGTCCCGGTGAGCAGCTCGTAGTAGACATAGGGAGAGCCGTCCCGGCGTTTCCCGCCGATAACCACCAGCGTATTGCCACCCTCACCGGCGGCGAGAATGCGGTCCGGAAGCAGAGCCGCCAGGGCACCGAAGACGGTGTCAACCGTGCGAAAACCGGTGACGCCGCGCATCGAGGAGGCGCCCGGCATCACCACGTTCACCAAGCTTCCGGGCTCGGTGATGACGCGAAGTGGACGGAACATTCCAGCGGTATTGGGAAGATCCTGGCGCATGGCACAACGCACACACACCGCCACTGCGCCGATGGTGAAGGAAAGAGTGCTGTTCAGGGCCCCCCGAACCTGGGGATCGGTACCGGTGAAGTCTGCCGTCAGCGTGTCTCCCTCGATGGTGACTCGCACCTCTAGACGAACCCTGGGCCCACCCACCCCGTCGCTGTCCATATAATCTACGAAGCGACTACTGCCATCGGGCCAGGAAGCGATCTCGGCTCGCATCAGGCGCTCGGTGTAGGCAATCAGATCGGCGGCGCAATCGGCGAAGGTCTGCGGATCATAACGCCGAATGAGTTGGTGGATCGAGCGCTCCCCGATGTTGCAAGCAGCAACCTGCGCTCTGAGATCTCCCAGGGTGAACTCGGGTACCCGCACATTGGTCCGGATCAGCTCATGGATGGCCACATCCGGCTCACCACGATGATAGAACTTGAGCCAGGGGATGCGGAGTCCTTCCTGGAAAATCTCGGTGTTGTCGCAGGCCGAGCTTCCCGGCAATCTGCCTCCCAGATCGAGATGATGGGCAGTCGTCACCGAGAAAGAGACGCGGTTCCCTTCCCAGAAGATAGGCTTGACGATGTAGATATCGGGAATGTGCATCCCCCCGCCGAAGGGATCGTTCATGATGAAGACGTCTCCCGGCTCCATGGAGTCGCCGAATTTCTCCAGGAGAGTCTCCATCGCGTAGGGGACAGATCCAAGGTGGAGGGGAATGGTCACGCCCTGTGCAATCATGTTCCCGTCTGCGTCACACAGCGAAGTGGAGTAGTCCAGGCAGTCACGTACGATGGTGGAATAGGCAGTTCGATAAAGGGCTAGAGACATTTCGTCCGCTGCCGACGAAAGTGCGTTCTGCATGATCTCGCGTGTGATCGGATCGATCTCAGACATCCGCTAACTCCATGACGACATTTCCCGCCTCATCCACCTGGGCGGTGGCGTCAGGCGGAACCACGATAGTCGAATCGTACTCATCGATGAGCAGTGGCCCCTGCCTGGGCTCAGCAAGCTGCGTCCGTGCCAGAACGGGGGTATCCATCACCTCTCCCGAAAAACACGCATCCCTGGTGAGTCCAGCCTTCTCCGGATAGGGAGCCGGTTTGAGCACTTGATCTCGCGACGGCGCGCCGGCTCTGCCGATCAGGCGGACGGCAACCACTTCGATCGGATTGTCAGGATCCGATCCGTGGCCGTAGAGCTGTTGGTGCTCCTCTTGAAAGGCGAAGCAGAGTCGGGCAACGGCGGCATCATCGATCTGCTCTTCGACAATCTCGAGCCGGATTTCCGAGGTTTGCCCCTTGAAGCGAACATCGCAGTGGCACTGCAGCTGTACCTCTTCGGCCTCAAAGCCCTCTCGACCAAACTGATCGAGCATGCCCCGGGCCATCTCGGCTCTGATATCCTGCAGACCCGCTGCCGTCAATCGACTACCCGAGAGAAGGCAGCTGCGAACGTCATGGTGCTCGATGCCGGAGCATAGCAACCCCAAAGCACTGAACAGACCGGGCAGAGGAGGCACAATCACCTGACTGATCCCCAATTCACGAGCCAGACCCGCGGCGTGGATCGGTCCGGAGCCACCGAAAGCCATGAGAGTGAAGCTGCGCGGATCGCGCCCGCGCTCCGTGGACACCGCCCGCAGGGCTCTCATAGTGCGAGCATTGCCGATCTGATGAATCCCCTCCGCGGCCTGTACGACACTCATACCCAAAGGTTCTGCGATGGCTTTGACAATGGCCTTCTCTGCGGCCGTCGGATCGATGGTGACCTCACCATCCGCCAGTTCCCCCGGGCGAATGTATCCGAGCACTACGTTGGCGTCGGTGAGCGTGGGTTCAGTGCCTCCACGCTGATAGCACACAGGCCCAGGCACGGCGCCGGCGCTTCGGGGTCCGACGCGGAGACCGCCCGCCGGGTCCAGGTAGGCAATGCTGCCGCCACCGGCTCCTACTTCACCGATGTCGATGCTGGGAGCCCGGATCAGCTCGCCTCCACCGCCGACGAGTCGATTGCCCACCGACAGTGAGGAACCCACTTCGTACTCCGAGCTGTAGTCGATCCGGCCCCCCTCAATCATCGAGGACTTGGCCGTCGTGCCGCCCATATCCAGCGTGATTAGGTTCTCGATACTCAGGCGACCCCCGACAAAGGCAGCAGCCAGTACCCCGGCAGCGGGACCCGACTCCAACATGAACACTGGACGCCGTGCGGCATCGTCCTCTGGGGTCAAACCGCCCGCGGACTGCATGATGAGCAGTGGGGCATCGATTCCCTGCTGGCGCAATCCATCGCGTAGCGCCTGGAGGTAGCCCTCCATGGTGGGACGGACGTAGGCGTTGACTACCGTAGTAGCCGTCCGTTCGTATTCCTTCCGCTCCGGTAGAACCTGATGTGAAAGGGAAATAGGGATCCCCGGGAACTGCTCGCGGAGAAACTCGCCCACCGCAATCTCGTGTTGAGGAAAGGCATAGGAGTGGATAAAAGCCACGGCAATCGATTCGACCGACTCCGCCTCGATCCTCTCCTTGATGCTCCACAGATCGTCCTCCTCCAGGGGTATCAGCACCTCACCGTCGACCGCGATTCGCTCCGATACTTCAAATCTCAGGTACCGCTCTACCAGCACCGCCGGCTTGTCGAAGAACAGGTCATAGATCTGGGGAGCCCGGATGCGGCGCAATTCCAGGACATCCCTGAAACCCTTGGTGGTAACCAACGCCGTCTTGGCACCTCGGTGCTCCAGAACCGCATTGGTAGCCACCGTGGTGCCGTGGGCGAACTGCCCAACGGCAGCGCCGGGAGACTGTGCTTGAATCAACAAGCGGGTAGTAGCATCGACGACAGCCCGGTCGAAGTTGGGTGGAGTCGACGGGAGCTTGTGGGTCCAGAGGTTGCCATTACTATCGACCAGCAGCACATCCGTAAAGGTTCCGCCTACATCAGCACCCACTCGAATGGGGTTCTCTGTTTGGTTCATCGTGGAATGACGGGCAAGGTTATATGCGATGGGTATTGGGGGTCGTGATGGATCGTCTGCTCCGCAACGGGGATCTTCAGGTCTAGTCGGACGCGCATGTTGGTTCTCCCAGCGCCTGACCCTTTAGAGCGTTTTCCGAACCTGCGAGATGATACCACGAGCCCGTGGGAAAGAGGACGGCTCAGATAGACGTGAAAAGTGCCCTGCTCCCTCTGCTGGGCTTTGCACTTAGACGCCGGATTGACGGTATCAGATGGGTGGACTATCGTGTCTCTAAGGTCTCTGATTCACGGAGCCCAAACCAAGAAAGGACTATGTGATGGCGAATCTCAAGCGCCGCGAGTTTCTGAAGGGCACGACACTGGCTGCTGGAGCCGCGTCTCTGGTGGGCCCTGCCACCTGGGCCGGGGCCAACGACCGCATCAACGTGGCCGTCATCGGCATGGGCGGTCGCGGTGGCAGCGTCATGAAGACGGTGGATGCCCTAGACCGGGTCCAGGTGGTGACCGTCTGCGATCCTGACCAGAATCGGAGGGAGAAATGGGCCGCCGAGTTGGAAACCCTGACGGGACGAAGACCCAAGACCGAGGTGGATCTGCGGCGGATCATGGAAGATCCTGAGATCGATGCGGTGATCATGACCTGTTGCAATCACTGGCACGCCCCGGCCGGAATCTGGGCCTGCCAGGCGGGTAAACATGCCTACGTCGAGAAACCGATCTCCCATAATCTCAAGGAAGGCCGGATGCTGGTCCAGGCGGCTCGCAAGTACCAACGCGTCGTCATGGGGGGGACCCAGCGGCGTTCGCATCCCAATTTCCGCAAGGCCATCGGCATGATCCACGACGGGATCGTTGGCGACATCTACATGACCCGCTGGCTGCTGCCTGGCCCCCGCGAGTCCATCGGCTTCAAGAAGCCTACATCGCCACCCGATTCGTTGGACTGGAACCTCTGGAGGGGACCCGCTGTGGAGCAGCCCTTCCACGAGAATCTGGTCCACTACAACTGGCATTGGTTCTGGGACTTCGGCGGCGGCGAAATGGGGAACAACGGGAGCCATTCGGTAGATGTCTGCCACTGGGCACTGGGCAAGTCCAAGGGGCTTCCCACCCGCATCGATGCCGTAGGGGGTCGGTTCGGCTACCGGGACCAGGCCCAGACTCCCAACACGCTGACTGTAACCCATCAGTACCCAGACGGCACCATTCTGGTGGGGGAGATCCGCGGTTACTACACCGGAGAACCCAGAAGCTGGCACTTCTACGGAACTAAGGGACACCTGCGGATCCTCTCTGGCGGGAGCTTCGAAGTCTTCCTAGGGCGGAGCAAGAAGCCGGAGCCGGATCTGGGGAACCTGCCGCCGGTCGGCAAGATCCAGAAGGTTGACCGAATCCAGTTCAGCAACTTCTTCCAGGCCATCCGGGAAGGACGACCCGACATCCTCAACGCCGAGATCGAGGACATCCACCTCTCCAACGCCTTTTGCCACCTGGGCAACATCTCCTACCGGCTGGGGAGAGAGCTAAGGTTTGACCCGGAGACAGAGACTTTTCCCGGAGACAAGGAAGCCAACGAGCTGCTGACGCGCCAGTACCATCGCGAGTTCCAGCTGCCGGAGAAGGTGTGAGCATGCGGATGCGGAAGGGCGGAAAGACTGACCTGAACTCATTGGCGAACGTAGCTTTGGCCTCCAGGCCGAAGTCTTATTCTTCTGAGCCTTTGGCTCGGACGGCGGCCTGGAGCCCACCGCTACGCCAGACCCAAAGTTTCCTTCTGAATGATCCGGCTCGCAGTCGGTGGCGGCACTGACCTGAAACGTGATTTGCGGACCTAGGTTTGGTTAGAGCGTTATCAGCCGATCAACGTGTTTGCGAAGAACGCTGCGACATAGGCCAGTAAGGTCATGTAGGCGAACTGGATCACAGGCCACTTCCAGCCTCCCGTCTCCCTCCGTACGACTGCCACCGTGGACATACACTGCATAGCGAAGGCGAAGAACACCAGAAGGGCCACGGCCCCACCCAGGTCCAGTTCGCTCTTCAGAGCCTCCTGCAAATCCCGCGAACCCTCATCCGCCTCCATTCCGTAGAGGGTGCCCAAAGTTCCGACGATGACCTCCCGGGCCGCCAGTGAAGTGATCAGTCCAACGCCGATTCTCCAATTGAACCCCAGGGGTTCAATGACGGGCTCTATGGTGCGGCCCACCGTCCCAACGACGCTCTCGGCTATGGGAGGAGATTCGCCGTCCTGTAGGGGAAGACTCGCCAGAATCCACAAGATGATGCTGGTGGCCATGATCACGGTCCCAGCACGCCTCAAGAAAATACGGGCACGATCGAATAGACGAAGGCCCAGGGACCGCAGGCTGGGTAATCGGTAGGGAGGCATCTCCAGGACGAAAGAGGAGCGCCCGCTGCGCAAGACGGACGACTTGAGAGCCCAGGCGGTGAAAACGGCTGCCAGGAAACCGAGCAGATATAGGCCCAGCATGGTCACGGTACGGGTACCGAGTGCCCCACCCAGAAGCGGCTGTTCGGGGATAAAAGCCGCAATCACCAGCGTGTAGACAGGCAGCCTCGCCGAGCAGGTCATGAAGGGCGCGATCAGGATGGTAGCGATACGATCACGTTTGCTCTCGATGGTCCGCGTGGCCATGATGGCAGGAACGGCACAAGCATAGGCCGACAGCAGCGGGATGAAGGACTTCCCCTGCAGGCCCACGTTCCTCATGGTGCGGTCCGCGATCAGGGCGGCCCGCGCCATATAGCCCGAGTCCTCCAAGACGCCGATGAAGATAAAGAGGAGAAGGATCTGGGGCAGAAAAACCACGACCGAACCCACCCCGCCCCAGACACCTTCGATCAACAGGCTCCGAAACCAGGAATCGGGCAGGAAGGCGTTCAGCCAGCTGCCTGAAGTCGAAACAGCGGCATCCACCCCATCCATCAGGGGCACGGCTACGGTGAACACCGTCTGAAACACCGCAACCACCAGTATCCCAAAGATAAGTGGACCTGCCAGTGGATGGAGGAAGAGGGCGTCCAGGCGACGCGTCCAAAGGGGCGGAGCCGGCGCAGCGTAATCTGCCGCAGTTCCAACCCGGGCTGACCATTCGCGGCACTTGGGAACATCCTGAATGATGGGGAGGTCCACCGGATTTGGGACGCCCAGGGCCCCCTCCAGAAACTCTTCGACGGCCGGAACTCCCTCGCCGGTTCGGGCACTGATCAAGGCGACGGGAGTTCCAAGACGCTCCGCCAACTTGTCCAGTTCGAGTTCCCCGCCCCGCTTGCGCAGATCATCTGCCATATTCAGGACAACCAAAGTCGGAACTCCCAAGCTGAGAATGGGAGCGGCGAAACTGAGGTGGCGGCCAAGATTCGTGGAATCGAGAATGAGGACGATGGCATCGGGAGGGGGGACTCCCATCATCCGACCCGTCAAAACATCATGGGCGACCCGTTCATCTTCCGACATCGGCTTCAGACTGTAGATGCCCGGCAGATCGACCAGTTCGACTTCCAGGCTACCGGAGAGACGGGCCTGTCCCACTCGCTTCTCTACCGTGACGCCAGGGTAGTTGGCCACCTTCTGCCGCAGTCCGGTGAGGCGATTGAAGAGCGTAGACTTACCCGCATTGGGTGGACCCACAACGGCGACCGTGCGAACTCTGTCTGAAGCCTGCTGCTGGGTTTCGGGAGTGGCGGCAACCGCCACGGCGTCAGGCTGGCGCTGGCTCATGAATCCCTCTCGGGAATCGCTTGGGGTGGACGGAGGATCAAGCGGGCGGCGGTCTCGCGGCGCAGGGCAACCTCTGAGCCATCGACGCGGAAGATCCGTGGGTCGCCGAAGGGTGAGCGGCCGGCTGCAGCCACCAAGGTGCCCGGCAAGAATCCCAGCTCCATTAGTCGGCGGCTCTCTGCTTCCGGCAGCTCGATGGAATCGAGAATCCCTTCTTCGCCCTTAACTAGATCATCAAGCGTGAGCGGAGGCATAGGCGTTTCAGTCCTGGAGCGAAGATGCGTTAACCATTAACTCTCATCCGTGCACCCTATTCTAGCGACAGCAGAACTAGAAGTTGTAACCCAAGGCGACGTTGACCTGATTCACTCCCGTCTGGGACTTGTTCCGATTCCAGACAAAATCCGACTTGATGACGATATTGTGGATGGGTTTGAACTCCAGTCCCAGAGTCTGAAAGGTGCGATCTCTGCTGGGATTCCGGAAGAAACCCATGGGGACCACCTTCTGGGTATCGAGGATCTCGTACCGGTAGTAAGGCGTCACCCGAATATCGGCTCTGAATTGGGACAGCAGGTTATACCCGATCTGGAGGTATCCTCCCTCGAGGCTCTCGCCGATGCTACCGCTTCCGCTGAGGCCCAGCGATTGGTTCAATCGGGTCACATCATCCAGGTTTGCCCAGGCGTACAGCCCCCGTAAGTCGAAACCCCGCAACTGGGCCTGGCCGTGTAGCTCGCCGATCGTCGTCCCGACATCCAGTTCGCTGCCGTCGAAAAGCGCGCCCTGATCCGAAGCGCCGTTGTAGATGGAACCACCGAAGAAAACTCCCGGCGTCGGATTGACGTCCAGACGTGCCACTACAGCCATATCTGTGGCGGTTGTCTCGGAACCCTTTTGACGTCCTCCCCGAAGACCATTGGAGCCGAAGCGGGAACCTTGCAAGCCGTTGATCAAGTAGACTCGATAGTCGAAGATTCCCGCCGATCCAACTGCACCGACGCCGTTCTCTCGCCAGGTAGAGGGTATGATCCGGCGTTCGGTCTCGGGACGCAGTGCTCCCATGAAAACCGTAGGCTCGTGCAGCTCGTTGACCAATCCCATTGGAACCAGGAGAAGTCCGCCCCGCAGCGCAAGGTAGTCATTCGCAATGAAGTCCAGATAGGCGAATTCTACCGAAGCGGACCCCTCCAAGCTGGTCGAAGCATGTTCGAACTCAATCTCCGAATTGAATACGAAGCGATCATTGAAGCGGTAGCCGGCATAGATGATGGCGCGCAGGAAATCGAGCTGAGTGGCTTGTCCGACTGGATCTCCAAGTTCGTTCTCGGCACTGAAGTTGTTGTAGAGCATCTCACCGTATCCGGCGATCGAAACACCCTCTTGTCTCCGATAGACGGAGGCCGCTGCAGGTCCCAGACCCCTGGCTCGAGCCTCTTCGTCGGTCACCTCGATGAGGGGCTCTCCGCTTCTAATGAGCTCCACTTCAGTGGCCAGGATGTCGAGCTGGCGGCGGAGTTCCTCGAGCTCCGCCGAGTGAGTCTCCTGGGCTGGGCTCGGGGGAGTCACCGCCACTTTTTCAGCGCTGTTCTGGGTCTCCAGAGCCTCCAGTCTGCGCTCCAACTCCTCCAGCTTCGCCTTCAGCTGGTCCTTCTCTGAGCTCAAGGCTGAAGGCACCAGTAGGCTGAGGCACGAGGCCAGCACTCCATATTTGAAGAACGCGAAGACTATTCGACCTCTTGATGCGGTTCTGTACACACAATCCTCCTCGGGGCACAGACCAACGGTCCAAGCCGTTATTGAAATTGAAATTCAATTTCAACAGATCTTCTCGCCCTTGTCAAGCGGGAACTGAAAATTGATGGCAGGGGAACTTTGGGTTCAGATCGTAGGGGTGGCCTCCAGGCCGCCGTCCGTGGAGCCAAAGGCTCGAAAAAACAAGACTTCGGCCTGGAGGCCAAAGCTACGTTTAGCTTCAGGTCAGATGTACTTGAGGCTCGATCTCTTGCACAATGACAAGGAGTCTTTTAGATCTGCGATCAGAGGTTGAAGAAGTTGAGAGTGGGCACCCATCTTTACCGTTTTTTCGGGCAGTCACAGACAGGCGTTCTATGCCTGACATTACTCATGGTGTGTGCGCCGTGCCTGGAGGAGGGCCGTGCCGAACTAATGGTGGGAGATACCACCCTGATCTTTGCAACGGTCGCTGAGGGACGGAAGGCTCTAGGAAGACGAGACGATTTCGTCAAGCAGCTCAGCCCATTCGACCGAGCCATACGTTTGAAAACGGACCGCGAGGTTTCCGAATCCGAACTGCTGTCCTTCGTAAAGCGACAGGTGCTCGCCTGGACGGAACCAGAAAAGCATCGGATAGGTGCTGCTCTTGACAGCGTACGACCGGCCCTGGAGACGCTGGCGCTTCCGCTACCCAAGAAGATCTACCTGGTCAAGACCACTGGCAAGGAGGAAAGCGAGGCCGCCTACACGCGCGCGCAGGCCATCGTGCTACCTGTCAGCAAGCTCATCGTAGAGCCGGTGGTGCTGCAGAAGGTCATCTGCCACGAACTGTTCCACATCCTATCCCGAACGAATCCAGAACTGAGGGAGCGACTCTATCAGGGTATCGGCTTCAAGAAGTGTCCTGGAGTTCGATTCCCGGCCTCGCTCCGACCCATACGGCTCACGAATCCCGACGCGCCCAGAAACGAGCACTGCATTCGAGTACGGGTCGACGGAGAACCCACCTGGGCTCTCCCGATTCTCTTCGCCAACCGCGAGAAGTACGAGGTTGGAAGTGGGCAAGAGCTCTTTGACTACCTCCAATTCAGGTTCCTGTTGGTCGAAAGTGGTTCCGATCCGCTAGATGTGAGAGCCAGATCCGATGGGACTGGGGCAAAGCTGGTAGGGATCGACGGGATTTCGGGCTTTTTCGAGCAGGTCGGCAGAAACACGAAATACATCGTTCATCCTGAGGAGATCCTCGCTGACAACTTTGTGCTCCTCATCTTGGAACGGGATGCGGTTGCATCGCCAGAAGTCCTGATCAGGATGAGAAAAGGCTTGTCAGGAGAGGCAGCCAAACGGGAGGATCGCGAGATCCAGGAGTAGCCGATCGGCGGATCCTGATGTCCTGGTCAGGAAATGGCCACACAGCGGAAACCCCAGAATCCAACACTCCACATTGCGCTCCTGCGGGGAATCAACGTAGGGGGCAAGCACAAACTGCCGATGAGTGATCTCGTCTCGATCTTCCAGGAAGCGGGCGCCCGGCAAGTCCAGAGCTACATCCAGAGCGGCTACGCATAGAGGCTGAAGAACAGCGAGTTACGTTTGACAGAGACTGTTCGCGGAGCCCATCATGATCGGCCGAAGAACATGGTCGAAGCCAAGGCTGAGCAGATCGGGTTTGGGGCTTTCAAGGGGGTTTATACTCCCAGCCTGCTCACTATTCTGGGTGTGATCATGTACCTGCGCTTTGGCTGGGTTCTGGGGAACGTGGGCCTGGCCCAAACTCTCATCATCGTTGTTCTTGCAACGTCCATTACCTTCCTCACAGCCCTTTCGATTGCTGCGACGGCCACCAACATACGCGTGGGCGGGGGAGGTGCTTACTTCATGATCTCCCGCTCTCTGGGACTGGAGCCAGGCGCGGCGATAGGACTCCCGCTTTTCTTTTCGCAGGCACTCGTCATTTCCTTCTATATCACTGGTTTTGCCGAGTCCATCAACACCCTTTTTCCGATACTGCCTTTGAAACTGGTGGGGATAGTGACCCTGGTGATCCTAACCGCCCTCGCGCTTCTCTCCGCTGACCTGGCGCTGAAGGCTCAATACTTCATTCTGGCCTTGATTGGGCTCTCTCTGGTTTCCCTGTTTGCCGGAGGCGTCCCGGAGGGTGGATTGGAACCAGTCGGAGCGGTTCCCGAAAAGAGTCCTTTCTGGGTAGTCTTCGCGGTTTTCTTCCCTGCTGTCACGGGAATCGAGGCGGGGATCGCGCTCTCCGGAGACCTCAAGAATCCCTCAAAAGCCTTACCGCTGGGCACGCTAGCAGCGGTCGTGACGGGTTTGGCCGTGTATCTGGTGATTCCGATCTTCCTCTCCCGTCTAGTTTCTGAAGAGGTTCTGCTGACCGATCCACTGCTGATGAGAAAGGTCGCCTGGTGGGGCGACGCCATTATTCTGGGAGTGTGGGGTGCCACCCTGTCGAGTGCTTTGAGCTCTCTGCTAGGAGCCCCCCGGACGCTCCGTGCCCTGGCCCGGGATGGAGTGGTCCCTCGCCTTCTAGCCCGCGGCTCAGGTTCCTCGGATGCCCCTCGGATCGCCACGGCCGTGGCCTTTGTCATTGCGCTGGTGGGTGTGGTTGCAGGCGATTTGAACGTCATCGCTCCGATCCTCTCGATGTTCTTTCTGACCTCTTACGGCGTGCTGAACTTCTCGGCAGGCATTGAAGGGTTGATCGCGAGTCCCTTCTGGCGTCCGACCTTCCGCACACCCTGGGGTCTCTCTTTGCTGGGAGCTTTCGGCTGCGTGGCAACCATGTTCATGATCAATGCCGGGGCCACCTTTGTCGCCGCCTTCTTCTGCGTAGCCGTCTTCTACTTGATGCAGCGTCGGCAGCTGCAGGCTCACTGGGGAGACACGCGTTACGGCATCTTGATGTTGTTGGCGCGCTATGCTGTTTACCGGCTGGCCGAGTCCCGACCCGACGCCAAGACCTGGCGTCCCAATATCCTTGTGCTGAGCGGATCGCCGACGTCCAGGTGGTACCTGATCGAACTGGCCGATGCCATGACTCACGGACGGGGTTTCCTGAGTGTTGCCGCCGTAGTGCCGGAGGGCTCGGCAGCTTCTCAACGACCCCAGAAGACTGAGTCCGTGATATCGGAGTACCTGCGAAAGCGCGGCGTCGCGGCTCTGGCGGAGGTCCACGTCAGCGACGACCCGGTGGCAGGGCTGGAGAACCTGATCGCAACCTATGGTATCGGCCCCCTGGTTCCCAACACGATCCTCCTGGGCGAGACCGAGCAGAAGGAAAACCTTCTCGCCTTCGCCCGGATCATTCGCGTCACCCATCGTTCTCAGCAGAACCTGGTAATGGTCCGCGAGGGCGACGGAACGCCTGCCCAGGGTAAGAAGCGTCGCATTGATGTCTGGTGGGGACTCCAGAAACAGAACGTAGGACTCATGCTGGCGCTTGCCTACTTAATGACCCTCAGTTCGGGATGGCGGCGAGCGGAGCTGAGCATTCGGACGGTGGTTTTTTCGGCGGAAGAACGAGAAGGGGCCTTGAGACGACTTCAGCAGTTTGTCACTCGGGGTCGCCTGGAGGCAAAATCCGAGGTCGTGGTGTCAACAAGGGAGAAAGACATATTCGAGACGATCCGGGAGTCGTCCCAGGGTGCCGATCTCGTCCTTCTGGGCATCCGTCCACCGCTTGCCAGTGAGGGTACTGACGAATACAGCAGCTACTATGAGAACCTGTTGGTAAGAACATCTGGCTTCCCGCCAACGGCTCTTGTCCTTGCCTGTGAGGATGTCGATTTCAGCCGCATTTTTGGATAAATCGGCCACTACTGTCCACGGCGCTGCGAATAGGTGAACTGCCAGTATTATGGAGCCAGGTCCGGCAGTGCCGCGAACGACTTGACTCGCTAGCAAGATGGGTCCAAATCCCGAGGAGAGAGCCGGACAACAGCAAGATCTCTGCTAACGCCTACTGAAGTTTCTTTCTCGGATGGGGCCAGGCAAGACTCAAAGTATCCTCTTCCCCAATGCCGAAGAGATCAGCTCAACTCCAAGTAATCCGGTAGAGTTCTGCACATCGAGGACCGGATTCACCTCAACCAGCTCAAGGGAAATCAGACCTTGCGAGTCGGCCACCATCTCCATCGCAAGATGGCTTTCGCGGTAGGTAATTCCGCCGAGAACGGGGGTGCCAACACCTGGAGCCACCTGTGGATCGACCACGTCCAGATCGAAACTACAGTGAAAGCCTGCGGTTCCCTGAGTCGCTCGGACCAAGGCCTCCTCCATGGCCCCGTTCATCCTCTTCATGTCGAGCTCCTTCATCGTGATCACCCGGATTCCGCTGCGCTGGATATTGTCCCTTTCTAGTCTGTCGATGCTCCGGGCCCCGATGACCGTCACATTTGCCGGATCCACCTTGGGTGAAAACCCCTCGATCCCTTCCAGTTCCGGAGGCCCCAGTCCAACAATGGCCGCCAGGGGCATGCCGTGGACATTTCCGGAAGGACTGGTCTCGGGAAGGTTCATGTCGGCGTGGGCGTCGATCCAGATCAAACCGATCTTCTCGTCACGCCTTCGGTGAAAGCTGGCGCAGCCAGCAACGCTGCCGGCTGCCAGAGAATGGTCGCCACCCAAGACGAGAGGAAGACAACCGTCATCGAGTGCCTCGAAGACAGACCGGGCCAACTTGCGACAGACTTGGGCGATCTCGTCCAGAAACATCTGCTTCTCTTCGCCGTAGTCCGCCTGCTCCGGAATCCTGACATCCAGATTCCCAGCATCTTCTACCCGAAAACCCAACCGCTCCAGCCTGCGATGTAGTTCCCCTATCCGAATCGCCGAAGGTCCCATGTCCACTCCCCGGCGTCCGGCCCCCAGATCCATGGGCACTCCGATGACCCGCACCAGCCTCTCGGGTTTCAGGTTCGGCATGCCGGCAGCTTACCATACGCGACTTTCAACATGTGGTGGCCCGCATCTCTCCTCCCAGGTCGGGGCAGCACACCAGCAAACGCCGGTGTGCTTGACCAGGCCAGCAGGAATTCGGATCATGAGAACAGTGTTCGAGGAGTCTTTTCCCGAACTCTGCATAGCACATCACCCGGATGTCTGCCAAGAGCCGAATGGCCGTTGGACCCAGTTCCAAAAAGGCATCAGCTCCCGGATGTCACGGCGCCGAAAGGAGGCGAGAAATGAAATTGGACGAGTTCAAGAATCAGGCCTTGACGGATTTCGGTGGGGCTGAAAACCAGGAGGCGATGAAGCGCGCCCTAAACCGCGTACGCCATCATCTCGGAGACGAGTATGAGCTCCTCATTGGAGGTGAGGCCGTGCGGTCCGGCGAGAAATTCAACTCACTCAACCCTTCCCGCAGTAACGAAGTCGTCGGAGTGTTCCAGAAAGCTAGCCCAGAAATGGCAGAGCGAGCGATCGGCGCTGCGGATCAGGCCTTCCGGAATTGGAGCCAAACCAAAGCCGAGGAACGCGTGGAGACCCTGCTGAGAGTCTCTCAGATCATGCAGCGGCGGAGGCTGGAGCTGGCGGCATGGATGGTCGTTGAAGTGGGCAAGTCCTGGGTAGAGGCAGATGCGGACGTAGCGGAGGCGATTGACTTCTGCGAATACTACTGCCGATCCATGCTGCAACTTTCACACCCCCCAACTCTCACACAGGCCCCCTCTGAAGAGAGCGATCTGGAATACATCCCTCTAGGAGTCGGCGTGATCATCTCACCTTGGAACTTTCCCCTCGCCATTCTGGCGGGCATGACCCTTGCGGCTGTTGTGAGCGGTAATGCGGTCGTCGTCAAGCCGTCGAGTGACTCACCCACGATCGCAGCCCAGCTGATCGAGGTCTTCAAGGAAGCCTCCCTGCCGGCAGGGGTCGTCAACTTTGTCACCGGTAGTGGTGGCGAGATCGGTGACAGCCTGGTCAGGCACCCACGTACGCGGTTCATCGCCTTTACGGGTTCCAGGGAGGTCGGCCTGCACATCAACGAAGCGGCGGCAAAGCCGCAGCCGGGCCAGATCTGGATCAAACGGGTGATCGCAGAGATGGGGGGCAAGGACGCCATCATCGTTGATGAGGAGACCGACCTCGAAACCGCAGCCGACGGCGTAGTCGCGTCTGCCTTCGGATTCCAGGGACAAAAGTGCTCCGCCTGCTCTCGGGCCATTGTCGTCGAGCCTATCTATGACCGGTTCCTGGAGTTCCTTGAGGAAAAGACGAAGGAACTGATTCACGCAGGCAGTGTCGAGGACGGCGACGTAAACTTCGGCCCGGTGATCAACCTCAAGGCTCACCAGTCGATACTCCGCTACATCGAGATCGGAAAGCAGGAAGGCCGGCTCCTGCTCGGAGGCGAGCCGGACAGCACCCAGGGGTTCTTCATACAACCTACTATTCTGTCCGACATCGACCCGAGCGCCGTCATCGCACAAGACGAGATCTTTGGACCCGTCCTGGCCGTGATCAGGGCCGCCGACTACGATCAGGCCATCGATATCGCCAATGACAGCCAGTACGGTCTGACCGGGGCCGTGTATACCGACAACGAGAAGAAGATCGAAAAGGCCCGGCGCCAGTTTCATGTAGGCAACCTCTACGTTAATCGAAAATGTACGGGAGCCCTGGTTGGAGTCCATCCTTTCGGAGGATTCAACATGAGCGGCACGGATTCGAAGGCTGGAGGTCCCGACTATCTGCTCTTGTTTACACAGGCTAAGGCCATTTCGCGCAAGATCGGCTAATGTTCTGTTTTCCAAACACTGACATCGAGGAAACGGAGGAGCATTCGCGTCATGAAGATCACCAACATCAAATGGTTCGCTCTCAAGATAGGGATACGCTGCCGCTTCATCGTGAAAGTCGAGACCGATGCCGGCATCCATGGCCTGGGAGAAGCTGGGACTTCCGGAAGGGAACGAGCGCTGGGGGGAACCATTGATCACTTTCGCGAATTCTTGATCGGAAAGGACCCGCGGCAAATCGAAGATATCCATCAGACGCTGTACCGTGGTCAGTACTTCGAGGGGGGGACAATCATCTCCGCCGCGGCGTCTGCCATCGACATCGCTCTTTGGGACATCCTGGGGAAACATCTGGGAGTTCCAGTATGGCAGTTGTTTGGAGGCGCCAGCCGCAAACACGTCACCTGCTTTACCGATGGAGTGGCTGGAGAAGGTGAGACCTGGCCAGAGCAGGCTCAGAACCTTGCGAAAAAGGGCTGGAAAACGATCCGTTTCGTACCTGAGATGCCGGGCGAGGATTTCGACCAATTGGAAGCAGAAAGCTACGATCCTTGGGAGTCCCTTCAATGGACGAGTGACGAGCTCCACTCAATCCGCTGTCTGGTAGGGACAGAAATCCGTTTGGCAGTGGACTTTCATCACCGGCTGAGTGTCGCCGAGGCCGCCCACTTCTGCCGTCTGGTCGAGGGTGTGGACCTGATGTTCTTGGAAGAACCGATTCGCTCGGAGAGCCCCGACGCCTACGCGACCCTGAGGGCCATGACCCACATTCCGTTTGCCATCGGCGAGGAGTTCTCGGGCATCTACGTCTTCGCCCCCTTCATCGAGCGTGGCCTCTGCAACTACGTTCGACTGGACGTGTGCAATGTGGGAGGTTTCACGGCAGCTCGGAAGGTAGCCGCCATGGCTGAGGCTCACTACATCGACGTGATGCCTCATAACCCCCTGGGTCCGGTCTCCACCGCAGCCTCGGTGCACCTCTGCAGCGCGATCCCCAACTTCTCGCTACTGGAGTACAACTGGACGTCTCGAGAGCGACCTCAAGATCTATTCCCGCGCGGCATGGACCTGGAAGGGGATCATTTCCCTTTGCCCCAGGGGCCTGGACTCGGAGTGGAGTTCAATGAGGAAGCCGCCTCTGACTACCCGTTCGAGTACTGGGAGGCACCCCACTGGCGCCGGAGTGACGGCTCCTATACCAATTGGTAGTGTTTACCCCTTGCCTTTGCCCTGGCCCTTCCACGTGCCTTTGCCTTTGCCCTCACCTCTGCCCGTGCCTCACCCTGGCGCAAGACGACAGATGAAGAGGGAAGGCAAAGGCACAGGCGAAGGCAAGTTTGAAGGCCAGGGCAAAGGCAAGGGTAAGAAGGGGACGCTAGATACATACCACGTCGTCACCCCCCGACCCTCCAGATTCCGCGCTTATCAATGACCCGGCTTGACTTGAGCTGGGAGCGCTCGAAGGTACCCTCAGGCTTCAGCTCAACCTGAACACTTACGCCCAGGGCACGTCTCAGGTCTTCCCTGATCCTCTGGCTTAAACTCTCGGATTGTCGAGAGGCCTCCTGCTTGATCTCTGCCAAGACGGTCAGCCGATCGAGGGAACCCGATTCCCGTTCCACCAGCAGCCGGAATTCCCCGCCGAACTCCCGCTGCTTCCG
Source organism: Acidobacteriota bacterium (assembly GCA_965218775.1). Lineage (GTDB taxonomy): Bacteria > Acidobacteriota > UBA6911 > RPQK01 > JAJDTT01 > CAUZIZ01. Next base: position 1,447,642 of record CBDCLS010000005.1, read on the forward strand.
CAGCACATCTTCGATTCGGGAGGGGAACACGTTCTGCCCCCGAACCGTGATCATGTCGTCGACTCGTCCGTAGATGCCTTCGCTCAGAATGGGATAAGTTCGACCGCAGGCGCAGCCGGTGGAGGAATCCTGCCATCGAGCGATGTCGCCCGACCAGTAGCGGAGCAGAGGCTGGGAAGTCCGTTCCAGATGGGTGTATACGGGAACCCCCTCATCACCCGGAGGCACCGGGTGCCTGGTTTCAGGATGGAGCAACTCGGTATAGACAATATCCGTCCAGAGGTGCATGCCGCGCTCCAGGTGCCGACAGCCCGAGTTGGTCATCCAGGGAGTCATCTCAGCCATGCTGCCCTGATCCACTACGTCACAGCCGAAAGTGTCGTGGATCTGACGGCTGGTAGCAGGAACGCTGGCTCCTGGTTCACCGGAAAAGAACATCAGACGAAAGTTGAAATCCTTCTTGGGATCACAGCCCATCTTCTTGGCCACTTCAGCCAGATACAGAGCGTAGGAGGGAGTCCCGTAAAGCGCTGTGGGGCGTACCATTCTGATCCACTCGACAGCCCGCTCGGTTTGTCCGGGTACACCGGCACCGAACGGGAAGCAGCGGGCGCCGAGCCTTTCGACCCCCAACAGAGCTCCCCAGCTGCCGATGTAGAGGCTGAACAAGGCAGTGATCATGACAATATCATCGGGTCTCAGACCCACCGACCAGAGCACCCGAGCGTGGGCCTCGGCGATACGTTCCCAGTCATCGCGTCCAATGCCGAAAACAGTCGGCCTGCCGGTGGTTCCCGAGGTGCCATGAATGTGAAACACCTGTTCTTCGGGAATGCATAGAAAGCGTCCAAAAGGCGGATGCTGTTCCTGCTCTAAACGGATTTCCTCCTTGGTCAGGATGGGCAGCTGCCGAAACTGTTCAAGACTACTGATCTCAGTGGGGTCGACCTTCAGGTCCCGGTAGAGCTCTCGGTAGAACTCCGACCTTTCCCAGGCGTAGCTGACCTGGTGCCGTATTTTCTGGAGAATGAATTTCTTCCGGTCAGCGGGATCCTGGGTCTCCCGTAGAGGGTCCCAGTACTCGCTGTCGGGAGGGGGCTGATAGGAAGCGTCGTACTGGGGAGGCCACTCCATCAGGATCTTGACCGTTTAGCCATTCTTCGGCCTGACGGCCGACTGGACGTATTCCACGATGCTGCTGGTAAATGTTCCCACGGGAAAGACCGCCCCGACGCCCATGTCGAGCAGGGGTTGGACGTCCTGGTCGGGAATGGTTCCGCCAACAAGAACGGTTGCATCCCTATGTCCGTGCTTGTCCATGGCCTGAATGAGCTTGGGGATGAGTCGCATGTGCGCCCCGGACAGGATGCTGATACCCACTACGTTGACATCCTCCTGCAAGGCGGCCCAGGCAATCTCTTCGGGCGTCAGCCTCATGCCCAGATAGAGTACCTCCATGCCCGCGTCTTTCATGGCACGCGCGATCAGCTTGACGCCTCGGTCGTGTCCATCCAGACCGATCTTCGCCAGCAGCACTTTTACGGGCTTAGCTTGCTCAGTCATGGTCTCAACAGCCTTCTATTCAGCGGCCATCGACGAAGACTCAAAAGACGCCGGGATCCCGATACGACCCATAGACATCCCGCAGAGAGTCCATGATCTCTCCCTCACTGGCTCCGGCTCCTACTGCGGCCAGTACAGAAGGCATCAGGTTCTCTTCGGCTTCAGCTGCCGTCTTCGTTTCATCCAGGAGCTTCTGGACACGCTCGTTGTTGCGCTCGCGCCTCAGTTCGTTAAGACGCTCCAGCTGCCGATCCTCTTCACGGGTATCGTATTCGAAGATCTCCAGCGGCTGGGTCTGTTCCGAACGGTATTGGTTCACACCCACGACCACATAGTCACTGCTTTCGACACGACGTTGGTACTCGTAGGCAGCGTTGGAGATTTCCTGTTCGATGTAACCGGTTTCGATGGCACGCAGCATTCCTCTCAAGACGCTCTTCGGCTTCTCCCCCTTCTCGGGCCCTCCGCCCAACTCCTCTATCTTGTTCAGGTACTCCCAGACCCGCTCCTCAATCGTCTCCGTCAGTGAATCCAGAAAGTAGGAGCCGGCCATGGGGTCGACGGTGTTGGTCACACCCGACTCATGAGCGATGATGAGCTGGCTTGCTAGAGACATCTTCATGGCATCCTCCGAAGGGATGTCATAGGCCTCATCGTAGCCGCTTATGTGAAGGGACTGGGTTCCTCCCAGGACGGCTGCCAGCCCCTGAATGGTCCCCCGGACAATATTGTTCTTGGGATCCTCGCGCATCAAGGTCGACCCCAGCGTCTGCGTATGATAGCGCAGCCGCATGGACTCTGGCCGCTGGGCACCGTATCGCTCCTTCATGATTCTCGCCCAAAGCCGACGGGCAGCACGGAACTTGGCAACCTCTTCGAAGAAATCGCTATGGCAGCCAAAAAAATAGGAAAACCGGGGAGCAAATTCGTCGACTTCCAGCCCCCGTTCCAGAGCTGACTCCACGTAGGCCATTCCTTGGGCCAAAGTGAAGGCCAGCTCCTGGACGGCGTCCGAACCTGCCTCCCGGGTGTGGTAGCCAGAAATGGATATGGTGTACCAGTTGGGGACATGGCGGGTGCAGAACTCCACCACATCGGTGGTCAGCTTCAGCGAGGGTCTGGGAGGCAGCGCGAACGTCTTCTGGCCATGAAACTCCTTCAGGGAATCGTTCTGAACTGTGCCCCTGAGGTCCCCCCAGTCGACGCCACTCGCTTCGGCAACCGAGAGCAGCATGCTGAGAAGGACCATGGCCGGATGGTTGATAGTAAGGGATACGCTGACCTTGTCCAACGGGATCCCTGCAAACAACTCCTGCATGTCGTTGACGCTGTCGATCGCGACACCGAGCCTGCCGACTTCTCCCTCCGCCAGCGGGTGGTCGGAATCGTATCCAGTCAAAGTAGGGTGGTCGAAATCGGTGCTGATACCGGTCTGACCGTGACCGAGAAGGAAATGGTATCGTTCGTTGGTGGACCGTGCGGTGCCGAAGCCGGCGATCTGTCGACGTGTCCAGAGCCTGCCGCGGTACATGGTGGGGTAGGCACCGCGGACGAAAGGGTAGGATCCTGGATAACCGAGGTCTTTGTCGTGGTCCAGCTGACCGACGTCCAACGGGTCATAGAGACGCTTTACGTCGAGGCCGGAGACGGTCCGGAAGCTCTCTTCCCGCTCACCGCTGCGGTCAAGAAACTCCTTCAGCTCTCCCTTCTCCCAGCCCTGCCTCTTCTGCTCCAATTCCCGTAGCGCGTCGTTCCCGACAAGGGGCTTTGCAGTCTTCTTCATAGTCAATCCCGCGGTCAATCGGAGGGTGGATTTTGCTGCTGTCCGCTCTCTCCTCGGAACTTGGCTTCATTTTGCTTGTGGTTCAAATCGTGCGCGGCTCTGTTCGGAAGCTCGTGCGATGCTGCTGGCAATTTGACCCCGTTCACGGCACTGTCCCTAGAATGGAGACTTGCGATGACTATCCCTGCCTCTTCGGCCGAGTCAGTATGATACATGCCTCAGATCTGTCCGGGAAGCTCCAAGAGAGCCGTGGCTCTTGCGATGCGGTGCCTGGGTGGGCATACTCCCTCTGTGTCAGATCCGCTGGAACAAATCTACCTTCGATCGGGACAACCCCTTCCCCACTTACAAACCATCGGCTGCCTGAGGGTGCCCCAGCCCTTCCGGGACCTCCTGGTCCACGAAAGGGACATGACGCCCACGCTAGAGGCCTTCCATGGACAAAGAATCTTCTTGCATGTACTGGACCGTCATCAGCAGGAGAGCCGGCTACTGAGACTGGTGGTGTTGAAGCTGGAAAGCGATGAGACACCGGTCGAATTCGGCGCCATCCGAATCAACCTGACACTCTTCGAAACCCAGGCGCTGCAACTCGTTCTGGAGGGACGCCTCCCCTTGGGGACGATCTTGAGGGAACAGAATATCCCGCACACCAGCGGTCACCAGGAATTCTTCAGCGTCCTCTCGGATGCCGTCGTCAATCGGGCATTGCAGTTGACTGGAACCCGCCAGCTTTATGGACGCCGTAATGTGATTCGAAACAGCCAGGAAAAACCCCTGGCAGAGATGACTGAGATCCTACCACCCGCCCCAGGATCGCGCATAAAATGCAGCTGAGCTGGATCGATTACGCTATCGTGCTGGTGTATATCGGCGCCACCATCCTGGCGGGAATCCTCTCCCGCACCACCATTAAGGGAATCGCCGATTTCCTGGTGGCCGGGCGCACCCTCAAGACCCACATGGCTGTGGCCACCATGGTGTCTACTGGCCTCGGCCTGGTTACGGTGATGTACTTCTCCGAGGAGGGATTCAAGAACGGATTCAGTCCTTTCATCGTAGGTCTCATCGCCGCCCTCGCCACCCTGATTGTAGGCTGCACCGGTTTTCTCGTCAGGCGGCTGCGCCAGCTCCAGGTGATGACGGTCCCCGAGTTCTACGAGATGAAGTACAGCCGCGGCGTGCGTCTGACGGGTGGCGTCCTCCTGGCACTGGCCGGGACACTCAACATGGGACTGTTTCCCATCCTGGGCAGTAAGTTCGTGATCGGCTTCACCGGCCTGCCCCCCGAGTGGGTCAATTACGTCATGGTGGCCATGTTGGCCGTAGTCGTGTTCTACACACTGATGGGAGGCATGGTCTCGGTCGTGCTAACGGACTTCGCTCAGTTCGTGCTGTTATCCCTCGGATTCCTAGTGGGGACATTGGTCATTCTCAATCACCCGCAGCTGGGTTGGAACAACATCGTTGCGAGTCTTGAACAGCACAAGGACGGCCACGCCTTCGACCCGTTTGGGAACCCGGATTACGGCTGGATGTTCATCGCCTATTTCATGGCGGTCAGCTTGATCGCAATCATCTGGCAGCCGGAGATGTCGCGTCCCCTCAGCACCGAGAGTCCAAGGGTGGCACAACGAATCTTCTGGATCTCCAGCGCTACCGTCATGGGCCGCGCCGTGATCCCCATGTTCTGGGGCGCTGCCGCCTTTGCCTTTACCCACACGGCCTCTTATCAGGGACCCTTCGCCGATGACGGGCAGTTTGCGATGCCTCACATGATGGGACAGATCATGCCGATCGGTTTTGCTGGACTGCTCATGGCAGGAATGGCGGCGGCCTTCATGTCCACTCACGACAGCTATCTGCTGGCTTGGAGCGGGGTGATCGTGCGCGATGTCATCTCTCCCATCAAGGCCATCCTGGGTAAGAGTGAGCAGATGCGTCAACAGGACGGGACCTGGGGAGGCCTGTCCAGTACGCGGGAAGTTTACTGGACCCGGGTCACGGTAGTCGTTCTGGCGGCCTTCCTGGCCGTCTTCGGGGCTCTCTACAAGCTGCCGGAGACTGCCTTCAAGTTCATGTACATTACCGGCAGCATCTACTTTTCGGGTGCCGTGGGGACGGTGGTGCTGGGGATCTACTGGAGAAGATCCAATACGCCGGGAGCCTACTGTGCGCTCATCCTGGGAGCTATCGCTCCCATCAGCTTCCTGATCATGAGCCAGTTTCCCGAGGCCGTCCCAGGTGTTCTGGTTCCCCTGGTGGAGAGCTCCAACCTGCCGGCTCTTCTCAGCCTGATTCTGGGAGGCGCGGGGATGATCCTGGGCTCCCTGATCACACAGCGAAGCCACCCGCCAAGGACACTTCAAACGAGCGATAGGGGGTAGGACCAATGGACACAGAGACATGGAAATTCATCTGGGCAGGCGTTTTCATCGTCGCGGGTCTTATGTTCTACAGTGTCGTCCTGACAGTGGCAATCAAGGGCTCGCGAGATGTCACGCAAATGATCCGCAGTATGCTTTCGGGGCGGGGGAAGGCTCCCTAAGGGTCTGCGCAAAAATAACTTGGCATTTTGGCATCTCATCTTCACACCATCTTCGGCCGCTCCTCAATCGCGAAATCCTCAACGTAGACCCTGCTACGCCTGCGGTTTCGCTCAATTGTTCGCGGCCAAATCTGGCGCAAATCTGAGCGCCAATTCTACCAAGTTATTCTTGCGCAGACCCTAAGTTGAAACTTCATTTGCAGAAGTAGCTTTGGCCTCCGGGCCGAAGTCTTACTCTTCCGAGCCTTTGGCTCGGACGGCGGCCTGGAGGCCACCGCTACGCCGGACCCGAAGTTTCTTTCTCGGATGATCCGGCTCGCAACCGGTCGGCCCTATCTCTCCACCGCCTGGAAGAAGCCTTCCGCCGTCCAGTTGCGGAACCAGCTCCTAAGGGATACCGCTAATTCCTCATCATCCGCATCCAAGATCTCGGCTGCAGACTCGATGGCTCGACCAATCGTCTTTCCCGCTTGCAGGGACTCCAATAGCCGATACTGGGGCTCACTCAGCTCATATCGCCTGACCACGTATTGGCGTCGGCTGATGGCGACAAACTGTCTCCGCGGCGCGGGCAGGGGAATCTCCTCGCCTTCTTTGGCACGGCGAGCCTCAGTGTAGTAGTCGTTGATGGGATAACTGAACTGGAGCAACTTCAAGCACACGGCGAGCTTCAGACGCGCCTGAGACCATTGCTCCGGAGCGATTGCCTGAAGACTCTCGGAGCCGAGGGGATCTTCCTGCTCCAACCCTGGCCCATCGAAAACCTGACTAATCACCCACTCCAGACGGGCCAGGTCGATCAGGAAATCCGGCCAGTCGGGCCCAAGCGGTTCGCTCTCGCTACTCCTCGGGCGCGTCTCGTCGAGATGGCGGGCAAAATCCTCCCCCAGCCGATTGAGCGTATAGCTGCGTGAGGGATACTCCTGAAGGTATCCAAAGGCAAACTCGTTGAAGGTCTCCTCACCCAGTGCGTACTTGAGGACCGGAAACGACTCGCCTAGACACTCCAATAGGCGTGCATAGTAGGCATTGGCATAGACGGAGAGACGTTCCGACGCGCCGAAGTTCCTGGTCGAGCGAACCACCTTCTCCAGCTCATCTCGTTTGAGACGGATAAGTTCCTGGGCCTGATCGGAATCAACACCTTCCCCCACACCGGACGGATGGCTGACGACCGCTTGAAACCAACGCTGAACGACGTCTAGGTCGTGGATCTCGGTTGGATCAGCAGAAGAATCGTCCTCAGGTGAGGTCATTCTAGCGAACCTCAGGAACGATGTGGTGTAGCGGGTGGGGAACCCAGGAAGCGTCCTGGCGCCCGTGCTCGGCAGACGCCCCCTGCGGCATGGGTTGGGCCGGAACCCGAGCCCCTTCAATCCACGAACCCGGCTTCGGGAGACGTTCGCCCATGAACTTCTTGGCCTTGAGAACCTCGGCATGAACCTCTGGGAAGGGGGGAATCCTGGCATCCCACTCCAGCAGTGTCGAAACGCCGCCCGTCAACCTGTGGGCCTGCTGGTAGAGCTCCCAAACCGGTGGAATGACATAGTTATCGTGGGTGTCTATCAGGTGGGTCTGGTAGTTGCTGTGGCCGGCCAGGTGAAACTGCACTACGCGATCATGAGGAACCGAATTGATGAACTCCACCGGATCCAGCTCGTGATTGAAACTCGAAACATAGGTATTGTTCACGTCGAGGAGCAAACCGCAGTCGGCCTCTTCAGCCATCCGGGCAATGAATTCCCACTCGCTCAAGGTCGATTCGGAGAACATGAGATAGGTGCTGGGATTCTCCAGAACGAGTGGACGCTCCAGGAAGTCCTGCACTATCCGCACACGCTCCACCACATGTTTGAGGGTCTCTTCGGTGAAAGGAATGGGGAGCAGGTCATGGGTGTTTCGGCCCGCTACTCCAGTCCAACAAAGATGGTCCGAGACCCAGAGCGCCTCGACGTCTTTGGCCAGAGCCCTGAGCTTTGTCAGATACTCGAAGTCCAAGGGGTCGGTGGAACCGATCGACAAAGAAACCCCATGCATCACGACCGGATAGCGTTCACAGATCTGCTCGAGAACGTAGCGAGGCCTCCCCCCGGAATCCATGAAGTTTTCCGAAATGATCTCGAACCAGTCCACTTCTGGCTGATGCTCGAGAATATAGGGGAAGTGGGAGGTCCTCAGCCCGACACCAAGCCCCAGGTTGGGATGTCCGAGCCGTGAAATTGTCATGGATTTCTTTACTTGAGGCACAGACCCACCTTCATCGTGTCGTCATGTTTGAAACACGACGACACGACGAGCGCGGTGTAGGCTCCGGGGTAATTCAGATTGAATACCCGCGGATAGAGCACGGCGAGGTGCTTACCCTGCCGGAGGAGCGTCGGCGACCGCCTTACCCATCCCCTTCATCTTTTCTTCGAACTGTTCCCGAGCCTTTCCCCAGGCATGGTCCTCAAGCGGTACGGCACAGCCGCCCTGTCCCTTGCAGGCATTAGCACCGGGGGTCTCGCCACATCCACCCTGTCCCTTGCACCCGTTCGTGCCCTTGCAGGAGTGGCTGGCAGAGGTGGCACATCCACCCGAACCGGCACAGGAATTTTCGCCGCCTGCACCTTGGCCCTTGCAGGCGTTCAATCCGCGACAGACATGTTTCTCAGCAGACTCCGCGGGTGGCTTTGCGGCTGGAGGTGCCTCGCTCGCTGCAGGCGCCTCTTCCGCTGGTTTCTCGGCCGGTCCACAGTTGGAAAAAACCACGCCGCCGATAACACCGCCCAGAGCGGCCATCGATAGCTTGTGGAAATCGCGTCGATTCAGATCTTTGGGGTCCATTCAGCTGCCTCCTTTAAAGCGTTATTAGAAGATGCCGGACTGAAGATCTCGGCATCGAACCAAATTCGGTTGCTGTATCAAGACTCTATTGGACCGCAAAGCGTGCTATTTGGCAAGCCACGGTTAGAACCAGTGCCAATTTAGTCGAGACCTGAACGCTGGAAGACTCGCTCTAGGACGGTTCAGTTTTGCCCGATGCTGTAGAGAAATTGGTTGGAACGAAGCAGCAGCTTTCCCTTGTCCACGGCTGGACTGGCGTTAAAAATGCTGGAATCGGACTTCAGTTCGTTGTGGGCCAGTTGCTCGAACTCCGACCTGGCCGCCAGCACGAAAGTACCCGCTTCACGAGAGACCACGTACAGTTTTCCAGCAGCCAGCACGGCAGAGGCGTAAACCTGGCGAGCACCTGATAGTCGCTTCTGGAAAACGACCTTACCGGTCTTCGCATCCACGCAGTGGGCGATGCCGCGATCACTCACCCAGTAGAGGTGTCCCTCATGGATCAGCGGTGAAGTGACGTAGGACCCCACGTTTGCCGTCCAGAGCACGTGGGACTTGGTCACATCCCCCTTGCCGCCGGCCCGAACGGCGATCGCTTTGCCGCGCCGTCCACCAATGGCATAGACGATCCCGTCTTTAGCGATCACGCTGGGACAGATCGGTTGTCCCTGATCGGTCGTCGCATACCACCGCAGCTTTCCAGTCTCGGGGTTCAGTCCCCAGACCTCGTCCGTCACTGCGATCACGAGATCCTTCCGGCCGCCCTCCGCCTCAACCAGGACCGGCGTGCTCCAGGAGCCCCCGTAACCCGAAAATGGGGCCTTCCAGACTTCACGTCCGGTGCGCTTGTCCAGGCCGACGATAGCCGAACCCTCAATCGACGCATTCACGATCAATAGGTCCTGAAAGAGAATAGGACTGGCACCCGAGCCGAATCTCATCCGGTCAAGGTTCGATCCCACGTCAGCGTGCCAAAGCTGGTTACCCTCGAGGTCGAAGGCGAACACCCCCGTCTTCCCAAAGAACGTATAAACCCGCTCTCCGTCCGAGGTCGGAGTGCTCGAGGAATAGCCATGGGATGAGGTTCCTGGAGGCCTGAACGGAGCTTCCGGGAGTTTGGGCTGAACCGGTTTCTGCCACAGGATCCGCCCGCTAGCCCGGTCGATGGAAATCACGTGGAATCCCAAATCTTTCTGGTCACCGGCATCAATGTCCGGAGCGAGGTCGCCGTACCCGGAGTAGGCAGTAATGAAGATCCGATCGCCGATCACGATTGGGCTGGAGGACCCAGGTCCCGGCAGCCTGGTCTTCCAGATCACTCCCTTTTCGTCGCTCCAAGAGATCGGCAAGTCCGTATCCGTGCTCACCGCAGATCCGTTGGGTCCACGGAAACGCGACCACTCGTCACCTCCGAGACAAATACCACCGATCGCCAACAGTCCAGCCACTCCGTAAGCGAGGAGCTGATTCATGCCAAGTCCCTCCGAGAAGGCGCGTTGCCGCGCTGATTCGAACATCAATAACAGGATGAAGAACACGATGCTCAGGGCTCCGAGGGCGGGCGAACTCGCGGCTCGTTCCCGCCACGCCGTCCGCCGCCCCTTCCTCCCCCGAAACCGCCAAACCCGCCCCGACCACCGAACAAGCTAGCCCGGTCCACCTCAAATGCCTCGCCCTTCAGCCGCTTGAACTCCGAGTCCTGCTGCTGGGTCAGAACGGCAAACGCCTTGGACTCGCCCTTCGTCCGCATCTCTTGTACCTTGGCGAAGAGTTCTCGACGATCCTCGCGAGAGGCACCCTGGAACATCTCACGCAGCGCTTCCCGCTGTTCTTCGAAGATGGCCCGGATCTGATCGCCCTGCTTCTCCGATAGCTTTAACTTCTGGACCATATCAGTCTCGATCAGCGCACGCGCCCCTCGCAGTTGAAGCATGATCTGGTCGAGACGTTCAGTCTGCTCCCCACTGAGAACACCCTCGATCTGCTTCGTCGCCTTCAGGTTCAGCTCCTGTTGCAAGCCTCTCAGCTCTGCCATTCGCTGATCGCGCTCTTCCCCAGAAAGGTCACGCAGGCGGGATCTCAATTCACGGAGCTCCTCCTGCCCCGATCCCGTCGCAGCGTCGATCTTCTCCTTCTGCTGAGGCGTAATCCCAAGTTCCTTTTGAACCTGTTCCGAGCGAATCAATGTGGACTTATCCAATCCCCGGCCGAAGCCGCCTCCGCGTCCCGATCTTTGACGGTCCTGAGCCTGGGCCTCTGACCAGGAAACATTGACAATCAAAACGCCCATGAAAAGAACGAAGAGCTTTGACGAAAGACCTCGGTAGCTCATGACATCCCCCTTATGACAATCCCATTACGTGTCGACAGCGCAGATGTTTCGCGGGACTCCAACTTCCGGAGACGAAATTCGAAATAAGGTCTCAGGGCGGCGGCGCCCCCGAGCCCGCTGGATCATGCCAGAAAGAAACTCTAGTCGGGGTTAGTAGCGATCTTGCTGTTGTCCGGCTCTCTCCTCGGGATCTGGACTCAGATTGCCAGCGGGTCAAGTCGTTCGCGGCTCTGTTTAGGATCTGGCTATTGGGGCTTAAGCCATTAGGCCAGAATCGGCGCCACTACCTTGGCAGGCTCGACTCCCGTCAGCCGCTTGTCGAGTCCCTGATGTCGGAAGGCGAACTGTTCGTGGTTGATGCCGAACAGGTGTAACAGCGTTGCCTGGAAGTCTCGAACGTGTACCGGATCGCGCACGATGTTGTAGGAGAACTCATCTGTTTCCCCGTAGACGGTGCCCCCTTTGACACCTCCTCCTGCCATCCACAGGCTGAAGCAGCGCGGGTGATGGTCTCGTCCGTAGGTCTCATCCGTCAGGGTTCCCTGGCAGTAGATGGTGCGGCCAAACTCCCCACCCCAGATGACGAGGGTATCCTCCAATAGGCCTCGCTGCTTCAAGTCCTGAACCAGACCCCAGCAGCCTTGATCGACATCCTTGCACTGAGACGGCAGTACCTGGGGAACTTCTCGGTGCACATCCCAACCCCGGTGGTATATCTGGACAAACCGCACGTCCCGCTCCACCAGGCGCCGAGCCATGAGGCAGCTGTGAGCAAATGTCCCTGGCTTTTTCGCATCCTCGCCATAGAGTTCGTAGGTGCTCGCGGATTCCTTAGAAAGATCGGTCAGCTCGGGCACCGACGCCTGCATTCGGAAAGCCATCTCGTATTGCTCGATCCTCGAAAGCGTCTCGGGGTCGCCAATCTGCTCGTGCTGAACCCGGTTCATCTCTCCCAGAGCATCCAGCATCCGGCGGCGTAACTCGGTAGGAACCCCCTCCGGATTATTGATATAGAGGACCGGATCCACTCCGGCACGCAGAGCAACACCGGCAAACCTGGAAGAGAGGAAACCGGAGCTCCACAATCTAGCGGAGATGGCCTGAACGTTGGCCTTCGGATGCGTGTGACTGGCGTTGAGGACCACAAAAGTGGGTAAATCCCGATTCATGCTCCCGAGGCCGTAGGAGACCCACGATCCGATACAAGGCCGGCCCGGGATCTGCTGACCAGTCTGGATAAAAGTGATCGCGGGCTCGTGGTTGATGGCTTCGGTGTGCATCGACCGGATGATCGCCAGATCGTCCACCATGCGGGCCGTGTAAGGCAGCAGCTCAGAGACCCAAGCGCCATTTTCCCCATACTGTTTAAACTTGAACGACGAGGGCACAATTGGGAAACGATCCTGGCCCGATGTCATGGTTGTCAGGCGCTGGCCCCTTCGGACGGAATCGGGGAGATCCTTGTCGAACCATTCTTTCATCGCCGGCTTGTAGTCGAAGGTTTCCATCTGGGGTGGTGCGCCCACCATGTGTAGATAGATGGCTTGCCTGGCCTTGGGAGCAAAGTGGGGCAGATTGGGCAATCCCCCGCCGGCATCGAGCTTCGTCACTACCCGGGCAGCCGATTCGTCGCCTACCAGAGTCGCAAGGGCGGCGACACCGAGACCCCGAGCGCCACGTGCAAAGAACTGGCGCCGCGTCTCGACGCGAACGGCTTCGTCGACAAAGCTGGAAGCTGATAACCATCTACGACTCATTTGTTCAACACCTCGTCAAGATTCATAAGCTGGTTGGCCACCATGGTCAGTGCAGCGAACTCGACCTTGGGGAGGCTCCCGTCGGGCTCGGAATCACCCACGGCCAAGGCCCTTCCCAATTGATCCGGATTCCCCTGGTAGAAGCGCGAATAGTCTTGATAGGCGCGCTCCACGATTTCCTGCTCCTTTGCCCGCAAATGGCGGGAGAGGAGATGAGAGGCCAAGAAGTCTATGCGTCGCTCCAAGGCGCTCGCGGAGTGAATGGCTCGCTGGGCCAGATGCCGGGCAGCCTCGAAGAACTGTGGACCGTTCATCGTAAGCAAAGCCTGCAGGGGTGTATTCGTGCGCTCACGCTGGACAGTGCATTCCTCACGGGTAGGCGCGTTGAAAATCGTCATGGAGGGTGGCGGAGCCGACCGCTTCCAGAAGGTATAGAGGCTCCTCCGATACAGCTTCTCGCCCAAGTCCTGCTGGTAGAACCGGGTGTTGCTACCGTGCATCGCAACGGCTTCCCACACCCCCTCGGGCTGATAGGGCTTCACACTGGGTCCACCAATCTTCGACACCAGGAGGCCACTGGCCGCAAGCGCATAGTCACGAACCATTTCACCATCCAAGCGGAATCTGGGGCCCCGAGAAAAAAGGCGGTTGGCAGGATCCAGCTTGAGCTTCGATTCAGTGCTGCGAGCCGACTGCCTGTAGGTGGCCGATCCCAGCATCAAGCGAAACAGGTGCTTGATATCCCAGCCCGAGTCGCGGAATTCGACCGCCAGCCAATCCAATAGTTCGGGATGGGACGGGGCCTCACCCTGAGAACCGAAGTCCCCAGCCGTCCCCACCAGTCCGGTGCCAAACACCTCCTGCCAGAAGCGGTTCACCGTGACCCGGGCCGTCAGCGGATTCGAATCGTGCATCAACCACTTGGCCAACCCGAGCCGATTTCGGGGGAAAGAATCGGGCATCGGCGGGAGCACGGCGGGAGTGGCTGGAGAAACCTGGTCCTTCGGCTGGTCATACATGCCCCGAAAGAGGATGTGTGCCATCGGATCCGTGTCCCGCTTCTCCTTCTGGACGTGAGTTATCGCACTGCGGCGAAGAATCGCTCTTCGCTCATCGAGCAGGGTCTGCAGCTCCCCGGCCGCTTCTTGGAAGTCAGGGTCGTTGCGCACCAGATAGAAGAGCTTTAGGGCTTCTCGCTCTTCCTTCGAAAGATCGGTTGCCACCTTTCCTTGGCTGCTGACGACCGAGCCCCACACTTCTAGCAGCCGGACCTCCGACTCGGTGAGGGCACGATCGAAAATCCGGAAGTCTTCGATGGCTCCCTCGAAATTGCCGGCGTTCCTACCTCCCTCTCTATCGCGAGTGCCCACCAGCAGGGGCACGTCCGCTTGAATCGATCCCTGCAAGGTTCGAATCGCTCTCCCGATACTCTGGGTGGTCAGGATCTGTCCATCCAGGTACAACGTGAACCCTCCACGCTGGCGAAGACCATCGTAGGTTACGGCGACGTGGTGCCACTGATCGGGCTTCAGCATCCGCTCTCCCGTACCGGCCAGACCAATGGATCTCCCGTCTTGAACACTCAAGGATATCTGGAGCTGCCCGTTGCGCTGATCCCAGACCCATCCTCGCTGTTCTTCCGAGTCGAACTGACTGAGGATCACGCTATTTGTCTGCTCCCCGTGCAGACGGATCTTCGAGAAGATCGTAAAAGGCTTGTCTCCCGACAAGCCTGCGAAACCTGGAATCTCCAGGAACGCCTTTTCTGTCAGGCCAAGGCGAGAAACCCCTTCCTGGGTCGTTACCGAAGCGCCAGGAGGCAGTTCAATCGGCACAGCTTCTCTTGCGATCCACACTTTTGGAGAACGACTCAGGCGGAGCGAGAGAATCTCGGAGTTGTCGAATCGATCAACATCAATGGACGGTCGACGCCCCCTTTCCAACCATTCTTCGAAGTCAACCCCAGCTTTGGCCTGGTTGCCCGCAACCCTTTGGCGCGCTGCCGCTATGGCTCCCCTCAGCTCTTCCCAGCGCCCCCGGTCGCTGCTGGCTGGCACGATGACAAAAGGTGGCGTGTCGAAGATGTTCTTGTCGAGCGGGGGCTGAGTTGTATTCCGAAAAAACGCAGCCAGGGAGTAAAAGTCCCGTTGACTGATGGGATCAAACTTGTGATCGTGGCAGGTGGCACAGCCTACCGTGAGGCCCAGCCAAACCGTCCCAGTCGTATCGACCCGCTCTTTGGCATACATCGCGCGGACCTCGTCGGCAATCACCCCGCCTTCGTTGGTCGTAATGTTGCACCGGTGAAAGCCGGTAGCGATCATCTGGTTCTCACTAGGGTTCGGAAGGAGGTCGCCTCCTATCTGCTCGATGGTGAACTGGTCAAAGGGGAGGTTTCGGTTGAATGCCTGGATGACCCAATCCCGGTAGGGCCAGATCTCTCGATAGTTGTCGATGTGAAGGCCATGCGTGTCGGCGTAGCGGGCAGCGTCGAGCCAGTATCGAGCTCGGTGCTCGCCGTAAGCTGCGGAGCCCATGAGCCGGTCCACCAGGTTTTCGTAGGCATCTTCCGAATCGTCCGAGAGAAAGGCTTCGACCTGATCGGGTGAGGGTGGTAATCCGGTGATATCGAGCGAAACTCGCCGTGCCAGCGTCCGTCGATCGGCTTCGGGGGCCGGTTGCAGTCCCTCAGCCTCCAGGCGCGCCAGGACGAAGTCATCAATCGGGTTGCGAACCCACTCCTCCCGCTGCAGTGACGGCAGCTTGAGACGTACCGGTGGCATGAATGCCCAGTGTTCCTCCCAGGAAGCGCCCTGATCGATCCAACGACGAATCAAATCAATCTGCTCACTGTCCAACTCCTTGTGGGAATACTTGGGAGGCATGCGGCGAGAAGCATCCTCGTCGATGATCCGCTGATAGATCAGGCTGTTGCTCGCATCTCCGGGAGCGATCAGTACACCCGAGGTCCGAGACTGGAAGGCAGTCTCCCGCAGGTCGAGGCGGAGTCCAGCCATTCGCGCCTGGGCATCGGGCCCGTGGCATTGGAAACAGGCATCGGAAAGGATCGGCCGAATCTGGCGCTGAAAGTTCACCTTGCCCTCGTCGGCAGCAGAAGCCCCAAGCGCCACGCCAAGAAAGAAAACCTTAAACGCGAAGAAACCGCAGCAGGAGTGGTTCATGGGTTACCCATTGTCCTATTCTAGTCTCTGTCTCGGCTGGCGTGCAATTGTGTAGCGGTGGTCTCCAGGCCGCCGTGCATCGAACCAGAAGCTCGAACGAAGAAAGGATACTTCGGCCTGGAGGCCAAAGCTACGTCCCCTGTCCTTGCCTTGGAGGTATGGGCTCGATAGACTCCGACCACTGTGTCCGGTTGCAGCAAATCGATAGGCTTTTCGGTACCACCAGAAGCTCTCAAATCAACTCTGTGCTCGACACTGAGGATTGTGGCTCTCGCCCTGGGGATCCTCTGCCCCAACTGGATTTTGGCTCATGGCGAGGATCCGGGGCCGGCGAGCCTCCCCTCGATTTCCGAAAAGACCGCGGGCATGGACCACCTTGAAGGGTATTTCAACCTTCATTGGGATCGCCGGAACGGCCGATTGTTCTGGGAAATGGACAAGCTGGACACCGAGTTCCTGTATCAGGTTGCCCTCGCCTCTGGGCTGGGTAGCAACCCGGTGGGACTGGATCGCGGTCGACTGGCTGGCACCTACGTTCTCATCGCCCAGCGGATCGGCCCCAGGGTTCTACTGCTGGAACGCAACTACCGCTATCGGGCCCTGAGCGACAACCCCGAAGAAATCAGGGCGGTTCGTGAATCCTTCGCTCCCTCGGTTCACTGGGGCTTCGAGGTTGCAGCCGAGAGGGATGACGGAGCCGTCCTCATCGACGCTACCGAGTTCTTCCTCCAGGACCGAGCTGGGGCGGCACGCCAGATGGAACAGGCCGGCCAAGGAAAGTTCGAGCTGGACCCTAGCCGCAGCGCTTTCTATCTCCCCCGGACCAAGGCCTTCCCTCGCAATACCGAGATCGAGACGATACTCACCTTTACCAGTCCTCATCCCGGTCCCCTGGTCCAGTCGGTAGCGGCCAGCGGAGAGGCGGTTACGCTGCGGCAGCATCACTCCCTGGTAGAGCTTCCAGAACCTGGCTACACTCCGCGGCGCCTGGACCCACGGATTGGCATCAACGGTCCCACTATCCAGGACTACGCTTCGGCAATCGCTGAAAACCTTCGGGTCCACTGGGTAGCCCGGCATCGACTCCAGAAAAAGGATCCTTCCCTGCCTCGTTCAGAAGCAGTCGCGCCACTGGTGTACTACGTCGACCGGGGGATCCCCGAGCCGATCCAGAGCGCTGTGATCGAAAGCAGCAGGTGGTGGAACGACGCATTCGAAGCGGCTGGCTACATCGACGCCTTCCAGGTCGAGCTCCTGCCCGCGGAAGCAGATCCGCTCGATATCCGCTACAACGTGGTGTATTGGAACCACCGCTCAACCCGAGGCTGGTCCTACGGTGACACCGTTATGGATCCTCGAACCGGCGAGATCATCAAGGGCAACGTCAACCTTGGGAGCCTGCGGCTGAGGCAGGACCGCCTGCTGGGTGCGGGTCTCGTCCCACCTTACTCTGGAGACAACTCCCAATACAGTCCCTGCGGACTCAGCGGCGCGCCTGGCTTCGAGTACCTGGCTCAAGTCACGCCCCAAGCCGATCCAGTAGAGATGGCACTGGCCCGAGTGCGCCAGCTCACGGCTCATGAGATCGGGCATACGCTGGGCTTTCCTCACAACTATCTGGCCAGTTCCTTCGGCCGAGCCAGCGTCATGGACTATCCGGCTCCCCTGATCGGGATCGGCGTAGATGACAAGCTCGATTTCTCTGACGCCTACGCCGCGGAGATCGGAGAGTACGACAAACTGGCGGTCAAGTGGCTGTATCAGGACTTTCCACCGGGTACCGACGAAGCTCAGGCTCTGAACGCCCTGGTCGAGGAGGGGCTCAGCCGGGGCATCGAGTTCATGGGGCACCTCGATAACCACTTTGTCGGAGCCGCCCATCCCTATGCTTCGGTCTGGGACAACGGATCCGACCTCGTTGCTGGGCTGAAGCACGAAATCCAGGTTCGCCGCATCGCGCTCCAAAGCTTTGGGCCAGGGGCCATCCGAGAAGGCGAACCCCTTTCCGTGCTGGAGACGGTCCTGGTGCCTCTCTATCTTCACCACCGTTTTCAATTGAATTCCGCGGCGCAAAGTCTGGGAGGAGCCGAGTACCGTTACGCTCTGAGGGGCGACGGTCGGACACCTCAGAGGATCGTGCCTGGAGCCAAGCAGCGCGAGGCACTCGAGACTATTCTCTCCACCCTCACTGTGGACTTTCTGGCGCTCCCTGAGCGAATCCTGGAGATGATTCCTCCGCCTGCCTTCAGGAGACGAGAGGGAGAGAGGTTCGAAAGATACACCGGGCTGACCTTCGATTCCCTGGCAGCCGCGGAGTCGGCAGCCCATTTCTCGGTAGCTGCGATTTTACATCCGCAGAGAATGGCCCGCCTGGTGGAATTCGGCAGTCGCAGCCGGGAATACCCGGATCTAACCGAGGTCATAGACCGCCTCATCGAGGCGACGTGGAACGCCCCCCTACCCGCTGAGCTCTATCCGGCTCAGATACAGAAGGTCATCCAGCGGGTTGTAACTGAGGAGTTGTTGACCCAGGCCGGTGATGATCAGAACCGGTCACAGGTCCGCGCCATCCTGACCGACCGACTCTTGAAACTAGCGAACAACTTGGAATCCCTTTCGCAGCTCACTCCCCACCAAGCCCAGGCAGCCGCGGACATCCGAAGGTGGCAAACCCGGCCTGAGGGAACGGGCAGCCGCGCTCAACCGCTGGGCCTGCCCCCAGGGAGTCCGATTGGCATGAAGTCCCGCTGAGGGCTCAGTCCCTGGAGTTGGCACACGTAGCTCCGGTCTCCAGGCCGAAGTGTTCTTTTTCATATTGAACTCTGTCCCCAGTAGGTTCTGTCCCGGCCCCAGCTGCACTGGGGTCCGGGTCGTAGCGGTGGTCTCCAGGCCGCCGTCCGTCGAGCCAACGGCTCGAAAGAATAAGACTTCGGCCTGGAGACCAAAGCTACGTTGTCCAGCTCTCTCCTCGGGACTTGGCTATCGGTTATTGGCTTAAAAGCGAATGCAGCCGCTGCCCGATGATGGCGGGGTCCTCATCCCTGAGGCACTGAGGGGAAAAAATCAGGATACCCTCCCGGACACGTGAGGGGTTGGCCTGGATGCTGGGCCGGGACTCCTGAAGCCCTCGAAGAAGAGTCATCGCCGAGAGATCTGCGTTTTCCTGCAGTCTCAGCTCTACTTGGGGTACCTCGGAGCCGTCCGGCTGCTCGATCAAGAGAAGCTCTCCCCGATCCAGCACTCCAGCCGACTCGACCAGGGCCTCCAGGAGACGCATCCATTCCGCCCGGCGGGTCCCGGGATCCTGGTCAACGAAGAGACGAAGGGCGGTCAACAGGCCCACGATCTCCTCCTTGCCCACCTTGCAGGGTCTACCGATCCCGTTGTGGGGAATACCCGGGAGCTGACTTCTGTCGATGAGGTGATCAGATGGCTGCCATAGCTCGTCAACGACATCCAGATCCAGATGCTGGAGTGCTGCGGAGGAAATGAGACCCTTCCGGCCACAAAGGATTCCCGTGCTCTGGGGTCCACGGATGGCCTTTCCTCCACTGAAGGCCACCAGATCGGCGCCTTGAGCGACGAACTTCCTCAAGTTGGACGCCGGCGGCAGCTGCCCGGCAGCGTCCACCAGAACAGGAACCTCCCTGGACTGGCACACCTGCACCACCTCCTCGAGTGAAGGCAGGGCCCGCGGTGTTGCCACATAGTAGACGGCTGCAGTCCTTTCGGTGATGGCATCCGCGATCTCCCAGGCTTCGGCGTCCCGGACCCCTGCCCCGCTGAAGCGGTCTGGCAGCCCCACCTCGATCAAGCGGATCCCAACCGAGCGGACGGCGTGATCATAGGAGTTGCGCTGGCTGCGCACCATGATGACTTCGTTCTTCATCCCGCGTGTGTCGGGGAGCTGGCTCATGCGGCTGGGATCCAATCCCGCCACACAGGCAGCGGTGCCGAGTAGGAGGGCAGCGGCCGCCCCGGAGGTCACGTATCCGGCCTCCGCTCCCGTAATCTCGGCAATGATCTGGCTGGCTCGTCCCTGGAGCTCGGTCATGTCCACACAATACTGTGAAGCCTCCTTCATGGCTTCGGTGACCTCGGCTGCAAGGAGAGAACCGCTGAGGCGAGTGGCCGGTCCGGTGGCGTTGATCAGGGTTGGGACTCCCAGACGTTCGTAGATCGAACTCATAGATCTCAGGGGTCTCCTAGCGGGTCAGGTGCTCCAGGAAAGATGAGTGTTCCCGGATTGAATCGGTATGAGACGTAAAATAGAAGCCCCGCTCTCGTCGTGCCGCTACCCACCTACCGCAACGACACGACGAGAAGGAGGCTAGACTTTAAACAGTCCAAGACTGAACCGCTGCTCTTAGGCAGCTCGAATCGTCCGCTTCTTAGGATCAAAGACCATCTTGTGCCCACTCCAGAGCGAGTCGGTAGCCATGATGCAAGCAATGGAGTGCCCGTATCCGGCCTCTGGCGGGCAGATGACCGCGTCTTTATCCTGCTTGCGCACGGCGTCAAGCCAGTTGGCCATGTGGGGGAAGCGATCATTGGCCATGGACCCCGGCTCGGGTGCAATGTACTCGGCACGCTTGATTGCCTCGTCTGAGCGGATGCCATCTCCGGAAACCCTCCATGGAGATTCGTCCCAGAGCGGCGACTTTTCGAACTCCAGGGTCCCTTTGGTGCCCTGGATTCGGTAGCCGGTTCCCGACCCGTTGATCAGGCAACAACCGTAGCTGCCAAGGAACTTCTTGTCCCCGGTGCCGTACTCGAAGAGGGCTTCAACCGTGTCCGGATTTTCCCGATAGTCCTTGTACTTATAGATGTCCCCTTCGGCTCGCACGGACAAGGGATAGGGCTCTCCGGACAGGAAGTGCAGGGTGTCGATATCGTGGCTCATCCACTGATCGAAGATGCCGCTGGAGAACTCCTTGAACAGGCGAAAGGATCGGTAGATCCTGGGATCGAAGGGTCGATCCGGCTTGCCCAGAAGGAACTCCTTCCAGTTCAGATCTTCTTCACGGCATCTAGCCAATTGCTCCGGGGTTCGACGCCACCGGTAGGGGCTGTACTCATCCTCTCTCAGGGTGAATCGAACGATGTCCCCAATGCGGCCTTCGTCCATGATCCGCTTTGCCGCAAGGCATTTGGGGTGGATTCTGCCCTGGGTCCCGCACTGGACTACCCGTCCCGACTTCTTTACCGCATCCAGGGCGGCGTTGGTTTCGGAGAGGACGTTGCCCATGGGCTTCTCACAGTAGGCGTCCTTACCCGCCTCTACCACCATTTTCAGCATCTTGGCGTGCTGGTGATCTGCCGTGGCGATAATGACAGCATCGATGCTGTCATCCGCCAGAAGCTGATCGATGTGATGATAGATCCTGGGCTCACTGCCGTACTCCTGCTTCAGGATGTCGGATGCCTTTTCCCGGCTTTTCTTCCAGATGTCGCAGGCAGCAACCACACGGGCGTTGTAGGCATCGGCATGCTCGAGGCACTTCTTCATGAGGAACCTGCCCCGACCACCCGGACCCAGGACCGCGACCTGGATGGTATCGTTGATGTCCTTGCCGGCCCTGCCCAGACCCGACCCGGTCAGCCCTGCCAAGATCATTCCAGAACCGGCCGAGGCTCCCAAAAAACCACGACGGCCCATGTGCTGCTTTGCCATGATGATGTCTCCTTAAGGTGTAAAATTGTAGAGGTCGAGTGTATGCGCTTCAACCGGCCGAGTCAAACTTTTTCGAGACCGTCTACCACTCGTGTCGCTAGCAGTCCTAAGCGAGCCGCGAATCCTAGATGATTCTCTCGCTGACGTAGTCTGGAACACTCCCGAATGCTGTGAGATCATGGCCTAATGCAAGCCCTAGATAGGTATAACGGCAGAAAAATGGGGAGCCTCTCTACGCCGGACCTGCGTCAGATTTGTATCGTGCTCTTACTGGCAGCCACCCTGGGCAGTTGTTCGGGTGAAGATGTCCAGAGCACAGGGGATTCTGAGGCAGCTAGCGATGAATCTAGCTCGGTCCGCTTCTCAGAGCATCTCATCATGGGCGGTTATGCCTATCCCTATGGCATCTGGGCTTCGGATCTGGACGGGGACGGAGATCTAGACCTGACCAGTGCCGACTACACTCCCCACAACAATCTCTACTGGTTCGAGAATGACGGTTCGGGCCAGTTCAGCCGCCACTTCATTCAGAAGGACGACCCCGAAAGGTTGGAGCGTCACATGGTGGGGGACATCAACCACGACAATCGGCCCGACGTGGTAATCGTGAAGAATCTCTACGGGCACCTACTCTGGTTCCAAAACCCAGGTGGGACTAAGATCCACGATCTCTGGAAGCGACACGTCATCACGACCCAGCTGGCTGGTGCCTACAGTGTGGCTCTCTCGGACCTGGACGCCGATGGGGATCTGGATGTAGCCGCCTCCTCCTGGAGGATGGGCAACCAATTCGCCTGGTTTGAGAACCCTGGAACCGTTTGCTGGCCTCCGGATGGCCGCACTCAGCGCTGTTTCGAGGAAGGCCAGGAATGGACCAAGCATCTGATTGAGGCCAATATATCCGAGACCCGGTGTATCCGGATTGCCGACGTGGACGGGGATGGCGATGAAGATCTACTGGGGACGGCCCCCGGGGCCGGCCTGGTGCTCTGGTACGAGAACAGCGGAGATCCCAAAAACAAGCCTTGGGGACGCCACGTCATTGACTCACCCTTTCGCCCCAACCACGGAGATCCGGTCGACATGGACGGGGACGGAGACCCCGACTTCGTGCTGGCGCTGGGGATGGGACAGAGTCCGGCCATGAAGCCCGGAGGGCAGGTTGTCTGGTACGAGAACGACGACGCGTTGCGAGAAGGTCCGTGGACCCGCCACCTGATCCTGGAATCGCTTCCCAGCGCCTTCGAGGCGGTAGCAGGAGACCTCGACGGTGACGGCGACGTAGACGTCGCCGCAACCGCCTGGGGAGACTCGGGCCAGGTGGTGTGGCTGGAAAATTCCGGGGATCCCAGCGGTCAATGGTCCCACCACCCTCTAAAGACCTCCTGGCCCAGGGCCAATATGCTTTTGCTCGCGGATCTGGACGGAGACGAGGACCTGGATGTGGCGGCCGTGGCCGAACACGGAAGCTACGAGTTCCGATGGTGGCGCAACGAGGGGCGCTCCCGTGCAAAGACCGACTGACCGTCTCGACCCAGAGGGTACCTCTTCCTCACCGGTCGGGGAGCGCAGCGCCTAGACTCAGATTCTGTGGAGGAGCCCTATGTCTAAAGGAGCATTGCTAGAACGAGCAAAGACCTACTGGACTCGTAGCGGAAGTTTATTCCACGCACGAACGATCCTAGTTTTAGCGATCCTGTTTCTGGCTGGGTTAGGCCTAATGACCTGGCATATCTCCCGTTTACAAACGAACCTGGTGACAGCAATGGGTCTGGCTGCCGCGGACTTCTATGCCCAGGCGATCGAGGAGTTTCGAACGCTCTATACAAGTGAGGTGGTGGAGCGGGTCCTAGACCATGGAATTGAGGTAGTTTCCGACTATCAGGACAGACCCGGAGCGATTCCGCTGCCCGCTACCCTGAGCATGAAATTGGGTGAAAGCATCGGGTCCAAGAGTCAAGGGGCACACACCAAACTCTACAGTGCCTATCCAATCCCCGGGCGGGAAGGTCTCGAGGACGAATTCGGCCGGAGCGCATGGGAACACCTGAAGAATCATCCCCAGGAATCGTTCCACAAGATCGAGCCTCTTGGGGGGCGTAGGACCCTGCGGTATGCCAGAGCGGATCTGATGCGCGCCAGCTGCGTGAATTGTCATAACACCCACCCGCAGAGTCCCAAAACCGACTGGAAGGTGGGAGACGTGCGGGGGGTTGTTGAGATCGACTACCCCTTGGATGCCGTCGAAGCCACTAAAGATGAGGGCATCCAGGGTACCTTGGCCTTGATGTCTACGCTTGCTCTGGTATGGCTGGGGGGGTTTGGATTGGCCATCGGCAAGCTTCGTCAAACTTCGGCGGAATTGGAGCAGCGGGTGCATAGCCGGACCAGCGAGCTGAGAGAAGCCAACAGACACCTGGAGGAGCAAGTCTCGGAGCGTGAGAAAGCCGAAGTGGCCCTTCGCGAGAGCGAGAAGCGCTACAGATCACTGGTTGAAAACGCGCCCGAGGCCATCTTCGTACTGGACATGGACACCGGAAGGTTCATTGACGTCAATGAAAACGCACTGCGGCTCTTCAAGTTCAGCCGCAAAGACCTTCTTCGAATGGGCCCGTTGGAGTTGAGCCCAGAACTGCAACCAGACCAACAGCCATCGGCCGAGGCGGCACCCAAACTGATGCAAAAAGCACTCGAAGGCGAAACCTTGACTTTCGAGTGGTTCCATCGCGACGCCCAGGGTATGGAGATCCCGTCCGAGGTTCGGCTGGTTCGATTACCTTCCTCCCAGGCCAAGCTGGTGCGGGCCAGCGTCACCGACATCAGGTCCAGAAAGCAGGCCGAGAAGGAACGCCATGAGCTGGAAGCTCAAGTGCAACATAGTCAAAAACTAGAGAGTCTGGGTGTACTGGCTGGAGGCATCGCGCACGACTTCAACAATCTGCTCACCCCTATTCTCGGCCATTCCGATTTGGCCCTGTCCAAACTTCCGCCCACTTCGCCTATAGTAGAGCACGTCGAGTATATCCAGACGGCGTCGCTGCGAGCCGCGACGTTGTGCCAGCAGATGCTGGCTTACTCAGGGAGAGGACAATTCGTTGTTCGCTCGTTCAATCTTTCGTCACTTGTCGAAGAAATGAGACACCTGCTCCAGACTGTAATCCCCAAGAATGTAGCGGCGAAGTTCGATCTGGCAGAGAATCTGCCGCCGATTGAGGCGGATTCGGTCCAAATCCAGCAAATCTTCTTGAACCTGGTGACCAATGCTTCCGACGCCATCGGAGACGAGAGCGGTTTCATCTCCATCACGACCGGTTCAATCGAGGTTTCTGATAACTACCTCCATCAGGCGGTATGGGATGAAAATCTAGCCCCAGGCCTCTACACCTATGTGGAGGTAACCGACAACGGCTGCGGAATGGACGATGAAACCCAGAGCCGGGTCTTCGAGCCTTTCTTTACCACCAAGGAGACGGGACGCGGACTAGGGCTGGCGGCGGTCCTGGGAATCGTTCGCGCCCATCATGGCACCATCAAGATCTACAGCGAAATCGGGCGAGGATCCACATTCAAGGTCCTGCTCCCGTGCACCGAAAAATCGGAAGAACCACTCGAACAGGAGATCCCTTCGTCTGCTGATTGGCGCGGAAGTGGAACGGTCCTGGTCATCGATGACGAGGAGACCGTGCGAATGGTGGCAACCAGAATGCTCGAAGCAAAAGGATTCCAAGTCTTGACCGCTGCGGACGGAGTCGAGGCACTAGAGACGTTCCAGAAGAAGGGAGATCCGATCGTAGCGGTGCTGCTCGACCTGTCGATGCCCCGAATGGGTGGCGAAGACGTGTTCGTGGAACTCCGTAAGCTCCAACCCGATATCCCCGTCATCATGTCAAGCGGATACAACGAAAAGGACGTGACCAGGCGATTTGTGGGCAAGAACCTCACAGGTTTCGTCCAGAAACCTTACCGTGAGGCCGACTTGATGGGCATTCTGCGCCAGATCCTCGAGAGCTGAGTATCCGAATCAGTGAGCGCAGAGCTTTGCCAGGTCTCGGTGGTAGGCAAAGAGGGCTGGAGTCCCGCCCGTGTGTAGAAAGACCACGGACTGGTCCGCCGTCCAACGTCCCTGGCGGATGTCGCTGATCAGGCCCGCCATGGCCTTGCCGGAGTAGACGGGGTCGAGGAAGATCCCCTCATTCTGGGCAAGGAGCGCGATCGCCTCCAGGCTTCCTGATGTGGCGAGGCCGTAGGCGTCACCGATGAAGTCGGGACTCAGGTTGATTTCCTCGGGACCGGGGCAGGAATCCAGCCCCAGCATCTCGGCTGCTCCCTTGGCAAAGCCAGCCATATAGGCAGCCGTATCGAAGGGCCACTGAATCGGCATGACGGCCTGTAGAGTTGCCTCCCATCCCAGCAGCTTCTGCCCCAGAAACATACCCGCTCCGGTAGACCCAGCAGAGGAAAAATAGACGGCATCGACAGCCAGTTCTCGAGTCCTGAGCTGATCCAATAACTCCAACATTGCCAAGGTGTAACTGACAGCGGCAGAGGCCCTTGCCCTCGGATCAGCGACCGTGAAGACCTTCCGTCCCTGGCGTCTGAGCGCCTCAGTCTTCTCCTCCAGTCGATGCCAGATGGCGGGTCCCATGGGATCCGAAGTGAGCTCCACATGAGCGCCCACCAGGTGATCAAGCAGAAAGTTACCTTGCAGCTCAGCATCGCCGTCCTGGGTGCTCAGGACGAGGTAGCATGCCAAACCCAGCTTTGCCGCGGCAGCGGCCGTCTGCCGACAATTGTTGGATTGGACACCCGCTCCCCAGACCAGGGTATCCGCACCCTCTTCCAACGCTCGACCCAGAACGAACTCATTGTGGCGTGTCTTATTTCCACCAAAAGCCAGACCGGTACAGTCGTCCCGTTTGATCAACATCCGAGGACCGCCAAGATGGGCGCTCAAGCGTGGCAAGTCCTCCAGAGGAGTGGGTAGATGCGCCAGGCTGACCCGGGGTAGACGATCGATCCGTTCCCGGATTTCCCTGATACCGATCTCTGAGACGACTTCCCCTTTGTTCCCCACGAGTTCAGTCTAGACAGACAGCAACGGGCGGTCAAGAAGACTCACCGAAAGCGAGGATCGCAGGGCGCGAAGAAGCGACACCCTCTTCCGGCTTCCCTGCCCCACGAACCCTGCCGTAGAAGTTCTGTGAGCCTTGAGGTAGAGTCGTACGAGTCGGACATTGGCTTCGGCTGGTCGACTCAGCGAAGGCAAGATAGGGTTCAAGCGACGAAACGACCACAGAGGACGATAGCACTCAAGCAAGAAGGAGAGATCAGCATGACTGGACAGGGTAAGGTTGCGATCGTTACAGGGGCAGGAACAGGCATTGGCAAATGCACCACGCTCGCTCTTCTGAGGGAAGGCTACTCCGTCACCCTGGCCGGTCGTCGACGGGAACCCTTGGACCGAACCATCGAGGAGGCAGGACCGTCAGGTGAACGCGCCCTCGCCGTACCGACCGATGTCGGACGGCCCGAGTCCGTCCAAGCGTTGTTTGCCAGGACCAAGGAGGGGTTTGGCCGGCTCGATCTACTCTTCAACAATGCCGGGTTTGGAGCACCGCCAAAGCTGCTTGAGGACCTAAGCTACGAAGACTGGCAGTCCGTCGTAGACACCAACTTGACCGGATCCTTTCTGTGCACCCAGGAAGCGTTCAAGCTGATGAAGAGCCAGACCCCATCAGGGGGGCGGATCATCAACAACGGCTCGGTCTCGGCCCAGGTCCCGCGTCCCAACTCGGCTCCTTATACGGCCACCAAGCACGCGATTTCAGGGCTGACCAAATCGACAGCACTCGATGGCCGCAAGTACGACATCGCCTGTGGGCAGATCGACATTGGCAACGCCGCCACCGAGATGACCGAGCGCATGGGGCAGGGCGTCCCCCAAGCCACCGGCGAAGTCATGGTGGAACCCACCTTCAAAGCGGATGATGTGGCCCGAGCCGTGCTGCATATGGCAGGTCTGCCGCTGGATACCAACGTCCTCTCCATCACGATCATGGCGACCAAGATGCCTCTAGTGGGACGAGGGTGATTCGAAAACACAAGAGCAGAAATGCTTGACCTGAAGCCTCGCTCTGGGCAGACGAGCCGGGCTCAGTCCAGCTCCAGCTCCACCCCCGACAAGATGGGCCAGATCCCGCCGGCTGGGGAGGTGAAGACAGTTCGGTACTGGAGCCAGCCATGATTCTGCTTCACCTCTCCTATCGAGGTCCCTGAGCTCTCGTAGAAGGATCCCTTGCCCCCAGGCCCCTGCCATTCTTCGGATTCCAGCTCCCCCCGGCTAGCAGCCGTCCGAATCTGGAATTTCAGCCGAGCACCGTGAGGCTCCTCTCCCTCCCAGAGGAGGCGCAGCGACCGGCCGCTCTGAGGAAGCTGAAGAGGAGGGGACAGATACTCCTCCTCCAGCTTGCGTGTGTAGAGATTCCCTGGATCCGTCATCTGGCTATAGTGGGGACCAAAGTTTGGCACTTCCGAACGGCGATCCCGGTGCAAACCGTCAGGTCCGTTCCAGTAGATGTAGCTGTTGATGGTATGGTCTCCACTCTTCATGTGATTGTGAACCACGATCTCCGGATACCCATCCCGGTTCAGATCCACCGTCTGGATCCCGGAAGATGACTCGGCCGGAAGATCGGTTCGATTGGTCTTGCTGTAGGTACCTCCATCGCCTCCCCAGTAAACGAACAGGGGTAGCGCACGCGTCCGTTCCGACATGTAGTTGGACAAGACAAGGTCCAGGTTTCCGTCCCGGTTCAGGTCTGCGATGCCGCACTCGATGGGCTGATGACCCTCGAGTTCAACCTTTCCCTCCAGCGTAGGAGTTCCTTCCGGCGTCCCCCACAGGAGATAGGTCTTCGAGGTCCTCACGCGAGTGACGGGATCAAAGCTTCCGACCAACATGAAGTCCAGGTTCCCGTCAGAGTTGAGGTCGGCCAGCTCCAGATTGCCTGCTGGAAGAACCTCGCTCCAGCTTCGCTCCTCAGAGTATCCATCAGATCCTCCCCAGAAAATCTGGTAGATTCCGTACCAGCTTCCAGGAAACACGAGGTCCAGATATCCATCGTGGTTCAGATCGGCAACCCGGTTGTTGGTGCACCTTTGGTTCTTCAGGGGCAGCGAGGTGCGTTGAGAATCCGAGTAGCCGTCCTCACCTCCCCAGAAGATCGTCCCCAATCGTTGTGGCCTTCCGTGGGTGAAGATTAGATCCAAGTAGCCATCCCGGTTCAGATCGGCGGCGCTGGTTCCGTTCGCCCCGGGAACGGACAAGTCCTGCTTCCGCTCCGGAGACAGCCCTTTTTGACTACCCCAGTAGACGTAACTGACATCGATATAGGAATTGGTCAGGACCAGGTCGTTGAAACCGTCGTCGTCCAGGTCTGCCACCGCTACGGCATAGGCCCCTTCACCAGGCAGAGCCGTCATGGAGGCGGTGGAGTAGAAGTGATGCGGATTCCCCCAGTAGATGTTGTTCTGCACCTTGCCGTGGTACTTGCCGCTTACCCGATTGACCAGCACCACCTCCTGGTTTCCGTCTGCATCCAGATCAGCGACGTTCACACTGGTAGCGTCGAAACTCTGGAGATCGGTACGCAGATAGGGTGCGAATCCCGTCGGGCTACCCCAGTAGACATAGGAAGGCACGTCATTGATCGTTCCGTTGTGGGAATTGGCAAAGACCAGATCCTTGTGACCGTCACGGTTCAGGTCCCCTACGGAGACGCCCTCGGCCGCCAGCGTTGGGAGCTCGGTTCTGCGCTCGGAAGAAAAGCCCCCCTCTCCGCCCCAGTACAGATAGGAAGCCGGAAGCGAGGGGAGCTCCGCCACCGAAGCGTTTGAGATGGCCAGATCCGGATGTCCATTCCCATCGAGGTCGGCAATGGCAACATCGGTGGGTCCGAGAGCCTCAAGGGTAAGTTTACCCTCCTGGGTGAGTCCCTCCTTATTCCCGAAGAAGACGTGAACAC
This sequence comes from Acidobacteriota bacterium, assembly GCA_965218775.1. Lineage (GTDB taxonomy): Bacteria > Acidobacteriota > UBA6911 > RPQK01 > JAJDTT01 > CAUZIZ01. The sequence continues at coordinate 1,477,331 of CBDCLS010000005.1, forward strand.
CCTCGCCGGCTGATTCCCCTTCCCCCTTGGAGGAAGTGACCACAACCTCGGCGTATCCGTCCTTGTTCAGATCTCCAGAAGCGATACTGCTGGGACTCGGGACCGGCATTTGCTGGGATCTTTGTTCGCCATATTCCCCGGCCGCACCCAGAAAGATCTGCACTCCCTGAGCCTGGGGACTGTTGTTGATGAAGATGAGGTCTGGATCGCCGTCCCCGTTGACATCTCCGGCAGCCACGTCCCTGGCTCCTTGAGTAGGAACGAGTCCCGGGTTCTGTGGATCGAAACCGTTGGCACTTCCCCAGTAGATGTAGGAGGAGAGGTCGACTTTGGGAGAGATCTTCTCCGCACCCGCCTCGACACCCTGGTTGGCGAAGACCAACTCTGGATAGCCATCCGAGTTCAGGTCCAGCGCAACCACTCCCGCTGCCCACTTTGTGGGGAGCTCGGTACGACTCTTCGTTCGATAACCTTCGCGGCTTCCCCAGTAAACATATGCCGTGCGCACTCCTGGGTAGTTGTGGATGTAGTTACAGAAGACGAGTTCCGGATAGCCATCCCCGTTCAAGTCGGCTACAGCAGAATTCCCGCCGCCGAAAGAAGGGAGTCGGGTCACCTGGTCGGTACGGTCCATGAGTCCGAAGACAACCTGGGCCAATGGACGCTTTTCCCACAATTCGGGAAGCAGTGATCTCGGTCCCTTGGGCGTCCCCCAATAGACGAGAGCGTCCACCACGCTCATGTTGTCATGAGAATTACTCATGACCAGATCCACGTGCCCGTCCCGGTTCAGATCCCACTGGTTGATGACCTGTATCCGACCGGTCTTGGAAACATAGAGGTTCGCGCCTGCGTCTCCCAGCGTTCCCTCGCTGAACCCCTCGAAGCCCTCGTGCCGCACCGCACCGTCCCCTGCCAGGGCAATTGGCCCTGAAATCGCCAGAAGAACTCCTGCTGCCATAAGATACCGCTTCACGATGTCACCCTTTCCTTTCCAAAGAACGATCCCAGCGCCACCAGCTATCGTGCGGGCGGCTCCGCCGAGTGCACCCGCCCGCTATCGTCCGCTTCGGATGCCCGGGCCAGGTGCTGCTGCCATTGGCCCCACTGGGTCAGCGAGATCGACAACTGCAGAGAGAAGTCGAGCGAGATCCAGTCCTTGCGTCCGTCTGCGTATACCGGCTCGTCACCCAGGACATTCACCGGACCTGAGGCAGTTTGAACCGTCATGTTCACAGGGGACGCGGCATCGGTGTTGGCATAATAGATACTGTCCATCTGGTTAGACCATGGGTAAATTCACGGCCACTGAGAACGTCGTAGGTCTGAAAGGGCATGTGGTACCAGCCTCGAACGGTGTTATTGCAAACGTCCCAGTCCTGTTCCAGATCGCCGCCACTGAGATTACCCTCCCCCGACCCAACATTCCCCAAGCTGCGGCCAGTGTACTCAAAGCCTCTTGCCCGAGCAACAGCATACCCAGAGATTAATAGGGCATCAGAAGGGGACAGAGTCTATTTTTGACAGAGTCTATTTTTGACAAGGACAGTGGGAGACTGACAGTCATTATCTCAACTCGGCCTCCTCGTAAAATGTGGGCCCCACCTGGATGGCCACCCTCCAAACCAATCTCTCCTGCAAGAAACAAGGGTCGATTTGTCGGAGGCAACGGGCGTTGCCTGAAAGCCTATATTGAAGGCTATCCGGGCGAGCCCTGGAAGTCCGTTTGGAGGGGCTCCTGGTATCCCGCCTGCGACCAACCGATGGCGGAATTTCCCAATGACGGCTCCCGCCTTGCCCGCTATTTCCGGAAGCACAACGCCTTTGCCGCTTACCATACGATCCAGGCAAGTGAAGACAGGTGGGCAAAGATCGTCAGCGAAGTCGTCCAAGCCGCTGCACATCGAGTCGAGGGCACGAGGGGGAAGAATAAGGGATTCTTCAGCCTGAAAACCGAAGCTACATGAACCCTAGTACCATGTCACACATAGAATGACGGGTTTGTGGCGAACGCGACGGCGTCGAGGGCGCGAAACGACGACGAAGCCATACCTTTGTGTATTGCCAGGAGGAGAGACAAAGCCATCGGCCTGTCCCGTCGCCACCCGAAGGGCAGATGGGGGTTGCGGACGATCTCGGCGTTGGTCGTCGTCGAAGATGGCCAAGCATCGTCTTCCTCCTCCTGCCTTGATCTCGCCTCGCAAGCCCCATCTGCAAACCCGTCATTTTATGTGTGACATGGTACTAGCTTTTAATCCCTGCATTTGTCTTGAATCTCCGACCACTCTATAATTCTCCTCGTCTAGAAAGACGCTCCCGTCAGAATCCGATGGAAGAAAAGACCCAAGTCCAAAACACCGAGCCAGAAGCATATCTAGTTCAACTCACTGGCCTCGGTACCGAGAAGCGCCACCCTGTTCTGGGCCCCGTGGTTCGAATCGGCCGCGGGGAGGAGAGCGACCTGATCCCAGAACACACGAATCTTTCGACCGTCTCCAAGCAGCACCTGGAAATCCACAAGTCGGGCGATTCCTATCGCCTTCGAGATCTGGACAGCACCAACGGAACCTTCCTCAACGGTCGACGAGTCCAGGAGGAGATTCTTGAACACGCCGCCGTTTTCATGCTGGGCCCGGACGGGCCCCAGTTCCAATTCCGGTATGCGGACCGCGGGGGAGAGCCCGAATCTGAATCAGCACCTGCCGCAGGACCGAAAACAATGATCTCGCCCTCTCCTGCAGCCGATCCGGATCAGAACCAGCTAGTTGAGGAAGCTCTCCGCAAAGCACGTGAAGCTCGAAAGGCAGGAGGCGAAGGGCATACAGGGTTCTTCATGCGAGAGGTGGTCAGCACCTCGGTAAAGCGATCGCGCAAACCTCTTTTTCTGATCATCGGAGGGTTGGCGATTCTACTCCTGACCGTTTCCGGCTATGCCTACTGGACGATAGAAGGGCTAAAACATGAGAAGTACGGCCTGGACCGGCATATTGCCAGCCTCGAAACCCGACTCCAGGATGGGGGAGACCCAGAGGAGGTCAACCGCTTGATCGAGGAGTTGGAGAAGCATCAAGAGGCTGCCAAGAAGGTGAAACGAAGCCTGCTGTACAAACTGGGGGTTCGAAGCGAAGAACAGGACTTCATCGAAACGGAGATCCGAGCGCTGATGGCCGAGTTCGGGGCCGAGGACTACAGCATTCCACCTGAATTCTTGACGCAAGTGCGACGCTACGTCGACCGCTACAAGGAGCGGGACCGCAGGAATATCGAGCGGACTCTGACCAAGCATTGGGACACTCTACAGCAAGTCCGCCAGAGTCTTGCGAGCGACAGCCTCCCGCCCGATCTCGCCTACATCGTGGTAGTCGAGAGCGCGTTTGTTCAGAACAGCTCCAGTAGCGCAGGGGCCGCAGGTCTGTGGCAGCTACTGCCTGGCACCGCCCGCGCCTATGGACTCACGGTCACAGACGAAGTCGATGAGAGATTGGACGTGAAGAAGTCCACCGAGGCCGCGGGAAAATATCTCCGCGAGCTGATCATACAGTTCGGATCGGGAAGTTCTGTCATGCTGGCGTTGGCCGCCTACAATCTGGGACCCACCCGCATCCGGCGAACCATTCGCAAAGTAGAAGATCCGATTCGCCAGCGCAACTTCTGGTATCTCTACCGAGCGCGCGCGCTTCCGGCAGAAACCAGGGGTTACGTGCCCAAGATCTTTGCCGCCGTCATCATCTGCCGCAATCCGGAGCAGCTCGGCTTTCAGACTCGAACATCAGCTCCCGCTTCTTGATAGTCAAAGCTACGTGTCTAGCCCGCATTTCTCATCGCCTGTCGTAGCGAGGCGTCGCAAGGGCCGTCCTGGCAAGGCTTGCGACCGAGGCCTCCGCAGTCGTACTTGTACAGTACGTCGAGGAGGCCGACCGAGCGAAACACAGCCAGGGCGGATGATTGCGGCGACGTAGTAGACCGGCGATGAGAAATGCGGGCTAGCACCTCACCCTTGCCCTGGCCTTCAAACTTGGCTTTGCCTGTGCTTTTCCCCTTTGACCCTGCTGGAGAAACGCGGGATGAAGATAGTCGGGATGAAGATGGTGTGGATAGACGGAAGGGAACGTCAAAGAGTATGGGGAGGGAGGCACAGGCAAAGGCAAAGGCAAGTTTGAAGGCCAAGGGCCAGGGCGAGGGCAAGGGTCAGGCGCTAGACAGGTATGATCCAAAAAGCGGATCTCCTTTTGCCACATGGACCTTTCAAGCCAACAGTCTCTCGATCAAGCGACCGCCGATGTCTGTAAGGCGGAAGTCGCGGCCTTGGAAGCGGTAGGTAAGCTTCGTGTGATCGAGTCCCAGGAGGTGGAGAAGGGTAGCGTGAACATCATGTACCTCTATCTTGTCCTTCGTCACAAAGAAGCCTAGCTCATCCACCTCTCCGATGTTCTGGCCCGGTTTGATTCCAGCCCCGGCAAACCACATCGGAAAGTTCTCGATGTGATGGTTGCGCCCCACAGTCTCTCGCACCTCTCCCATGGGAGTGCGCCCAAACTCGCCACCCCAGATCACCAGGGTGTCCTCCAACAAGCCCCGTTGCTTGAGATCCTTGATCAGTGCAGCACAGGGACGATCCGTCGCCAGGGAGACCTCATCGAGCTTCTCGTTCAGGTTGTTGCTTCCATTTCCGTGATGATCCCAACCGGTGTGGTAAAGCTGCACAAAGCGCACACCCCGCTCGACCATGCGGCGGGCCAACAAACAGTTGTTCGCGAACGACGGCTCCCCCGGAGTGGCTCCGTACAAGTCCAGCATGTCCTGACCTTCGCTGGCCAGATCCATCAGTTCAGGACCGCTGGTCTGCATCCGATAGGCCATCTCGTAGGAGGCGATTCGGGTGCTGATCTCAGGATCGCCGTAATCCGCCTCGTGAGCTCGATTCAAATCGTGGATGGCGCTGAGCCGTGCAGCCTGGCGCTCTGCGGTTACGCCTCTCGGACTGGCCAGATTCGGGATCGGTACGGCGGATTGAAGAAACTCGACCCCTTGGTAGGCCGTTGGGAGGAATCCACTCCCCCAGATAGAGGCCCCTCCCATCAAGTCCTTCGTCCCCGAGCGGAGAACGATGAAGGCGGGCAGATCCTTCGATTTGCTTCCCAGGCCGTAGCCTAGCCAGGCACCCATACTGGGACGTCCGAAGCGAGATGATCCGGTATTGCAGAAGAGTTTGGCAGGGGCGTGGTTGAAGTTCTCGGCCACCACTGAGTGAACCAGCGACAACTGATCGACCACGGTCGCCATGTGAGGGAAGACTTCCGACACCCAGGTACCCGACTGGCCATGTTGTTTGAACTTCCGGGTCGGACCCAGCAGCTTGGGCTTGGTCTTGGTGAAGCGCTCCATGAAGGCGAATCGCTTGCCCTCGAGAAAGGAATCTGGCGTGGGCTGCCCGTGCAACCGTGCGAGCTCGGGCCGGTAGAGCCAGGTTTCAAACTGGCTGGGTCCGCCGGCCATGAACAGATAGATGACCCGCTTGGCCTTGGGACTGAAATGCGGAGCTTGGGGAGCAAGAGGATTCTGTTTTCGGTCTCCGGTTGCGGCCAACAGGCTTCCGTCACCCGACAGGCTGCCAAAAGCGATTCCACCCAAACCGACAAAACACCGACTGAAGAAATGGCGCCGTGTCTGTTCCAGAAGCGCGTGCCTTTGTGTAATCATCTCTGTCCCCTTCTCCAATTCCTTTCCTGTCCCCCTCGGTGATTCACTCCCGGGTGATGAACTCATCCAGATTGAGCACCACACTGGCTAACAGAGTCCACACTGCGGCCTCCTGCTCATCCGCACCATCGGGAAGGGATAGGGTCAGAAGCTCTTCGGCCTCTTGGCGCCGGGACTGAAAATCGTCCAGCTGCGAGGCTATCAAACGCTCCAGCCGCTGCCTCTCTCCAGGCTCCGGAGTGCGCGTCAAACAGACCTGGAAGAGGTAATCAACTCGGTCCGAGTCGGAAGTGAGTCGCGGTTCGGTCAAGACCCGATGCGCCAGCCCCTGGGCAAACTCGTGAAAACCTTCATCATTGAGAAGCGTCAGGGCCTGCAGAGGTGTGGTGGAACGATTCCGCCGGCTGGCAGAAGTCATCCCTTTGGGACTGTCAAAAACCATCAGACCGGGATGCGGACTCGTCCGCCAGAAGTAGGTGTACATACCCCGCCGATAACGATCCTTCCCTTCACTGGGGACCCATCTCTCTTTCCTGTCCACTCCCGGCGGCTGCGGTGGAAACACGCTTGGCCCGCCAATCTCAGGCGTCAGGAGAGAACTTGCGGACAGGGCCAGATCGCGGACAATCTCAGATTCGACCCGGAGCCGGTTCTGGCGCGACAGGAGGCGGTTGCGGGGATCGATTCTCTGCGTATCGATCCGATATCGGGAAGACTGCCGGTAGGTTGCCGAGGTCACGATGAGACGATGCAGCGCCTTCAGACTCCACTGCTTCGCCACGAATTCCGATGCCAGCCAGTCTAGAAGATGCGGATGCGTGGGCGCAGAACCCTGGGTGCCGAAGTCGTTGGCAGTCTCGACAATTCCGTGTCCAAAGTAGCGTTGCCAGATTCGGTTGACCGTCACTCGGGGCGTCAAGGGGTTATCATCGTCGACCAACCAGCGAGCAAGATCGAGACGAGAGTACTGACTCCGGACGGGCAGCGATGGCAGCACTGCCGGAGTACCGGGTCCCACAGCAACTCCCTTCCTGAGAAAGTCTCCTCCTAGCAGAATGTGGGTCGGACGAGGCTCGGCAAGCTCCTTCATCACCAACGTACTGGGGATCTCGGGCTCGAGTGCGCGAACCGCCTTTACGGCCTTCTTGCGCTCCACATGACCGAGGTCCTGGCTGAAATAGGCCCTCCGAATGGCCTCGTGCTGGGCCTCGTGGCGCTCCTGGACCGGCAGATCCAGGATGGTGCGCTGACCAGGTGTCAGCTTGGCACGGGCCTCCTCGCTCAGGGAGGACTCCCAGTCGGGTTGCTTGGCCAGCAACTCTTCCTCGTAGCTCTTCAACTCCTTCTCCATCACGTCCAACTGGGCCTTGAGGGCTTCTTTCCTTTGATACTGTTCGGAAGTGCCAAACTCCAGCACCGGCTCCTGTGCACGGGCGCGACCGTCGTCGTTGTTGAACTCGCCACTCAACTCATCGATGCTGTTGAAGAAGGCAAAGAACTGGTAGAATTCTCGCTGCGAGACCGGATCGTACTTGTGATCATGGCAACGGGCACAGCCCAGCGTCAGCCCCAGAAAGGCTACGCCAGTGGTGTTGACGCGGTCGACAACCGCTTCGACCCGATATTGCTCGAAGTCGATGCCCCCTTCAAGATTCAACAGCGTGTTGCGCTGGAACCCGGTAGCCACGATCTGGTCCTCAGTTGCATCGGACAAAAGGTCTCCTGCAATCTGCTCGACGGTGAACTGATCGAAGGGCATGTCGCGGTTGAGAGCGCGGATCACCCAGTCACGGTACATCCAGATCTGGCGCGCGAAGTCATTGTTGTACCCATTCGAATCAGCGTAGCGGGCCAGGTCGAGCCAGTGCCGCCCCCAACGCTCCCCGTAGTGCGGTGAGGCCAACAACTGATCAACCATGTGCTCGTAGGCCTCCGGACGTGTGTCGCCCGTGAACTCTGTCACCTGCTCGGGTGACGGCAGCAGACCGATCAAGTCAAGGTAGGCCCGGCGAATCAAGGTAACTTTTGGAGCTTCCGGCGACGGCCTGAGTCCTTCCTGGTCCAGTCGGGCGAGGACAAAGCTGTCGATCGGATTTCGGACCCACGAGGGGTCCGAGACGGTCGGTTGGTGCGGCCGCTGGACTGGCTGAAACGACCAGTGAGCCGAAGTGCTCGCGGGCGTGGGTCCGGCCTCCGACATTCGGTCCGGCCACGGAATGTCCATCTCAATCCAGCGAACGAGCGCGGAGACCTCTCGGGATGTCAACCTGTCGTCCGGGGGCATCTTCAACTCGCCTTGGTGGCGAATAGCATGGATGAGCCGGCTTTGCCCGGGTTCACCAGGAGAAACGGCCGCACCACGGTTTCCCCCTCTTAGAATGTCATCTCGGCTCTCGACCGAGAAGCCGCTGGTGAGCAGCTTGGCATTGTGACAACCGCTGCACTTATGTACTAGAACCGGGCGGACTTCGCTCTCAAAGAAACGGATTGTATCCAGAGAAAACCCCCTGGGACGCTCTGCTGCTGCAATGTAGAGTGAATTCGAAACGAGTAGAATGACGACCGCCCAAGGGCGGCATACGCGGCCGATCACAAACTAGAACACTATCATACGAAAGGACGAAGCAACAAAATCTCCAGCAGGCCATCTGGATCGGCAATCTCGGCACCACGAAAGAACCCGACATTGACGTGAGCTCTGAAGGCGTTGACGTAAGCGAATGCCGCGTCCGCTACACATGCGGTAGGGTGCCCGTCATGCAATACCTCTCGAACATCGTCTCCGCAGTCGCGCATGACCTCAAACCAGCGCTGCGCGATTGCCCCCAATTCACCCGCATGCTCACGCATCCATTCCTCGATAGCTGGATCTCGCCTGACCGAACTGGAGCACCGGAAGAGTTGGCTCATGGCGATTTCATTCCCATGCTGGACCACAAATCTGGAATCCCGAGTCTCGCGGTCTCCAGCGCCCCATAACGGCTTGGCGATCAGCGGTGGGCGAAGCCGGTCCGCTGTATCGCCCTGTTAGCTGGTATCTTGTAGAGCGAGTAGCTTTTTCTTGACAGCGGGCGGAAAGTCGACAAACTCAAAGTGAGTCCTGTCGTACAGATAGTCCTGTCCGCTTTCGTCGACGATGCGAACCAAGTCATCCTTGGCCGCCACGGGGTCCTGAAGGAGTGGGTAGACTTTGCCGAGCACAAGAGATGCTTCATAATCAGCGTTATCAACGCATAGAGCGAAGCTGGTCTTGGATTTCTTCATGGCTCGCCTACATAGCGTTTGATCTTGATATCTCGTCGCCCGATGCCGTGCGCCTCGTACCAATGCAGTTCCACCTTCCGCGGCACCCCATTTCGGAGCCGTACGGTAGCGATTCCTTTCATCTTACGCCATCGACCCTGTCCGTGCAGCTTGCGCAGTGAAGGAAGAACTCGGATGCTGGTGCCGGTCGCGATGGTCTCGACGTTCGAGATGACGCCGACAATATCGAACTTCACTCAGCGATCTTTCTCCCTTGCCAAGCGGGCGAACAAGTCCAGCTAACGGTCCGCCGTTCAGCGGCGGCGCTTCGACGTCCGCTTCAACGGCTGGTTCGGCAGTTCACTCGATTCACAGTAGCTTCCGAAACTGCTCCTCGGACAGGCCCGCGTCTCGAACGATGCCAGCCATGGTGAAGGCGGGTCATGTCGAGGAATCGTGAGAATGCGAACACCATCGGACATGATGATGTGCTTTCGACCTTCTCGGGCAACGTAGAATCCCGCCTTCTTGAGAGCACGCACGGCCTTCCGATGTGGAATGCCCGGATGCGCACCACCGTTACCCTGAGACCTCGACTTCGCGGACATCAGCTTCGTCTCGAAGAAGATCGGCTGCGACAGAAAGATACTCTCGGATAGCATCCTGAATGTTACCCAAGGCTTCCTCCTCGGTCGCCCCCTGAGACCAGCAACCGGGCAAACCAGGGACAAAGACGCTGTAGCCTTCCTCGGACTGCCTAAGAGCAATTCGGTACTTCATCTTTTCAGTATAATGCAACGCCCTTGTCCGCCGAACGGACTGGCGCTCAGCTGCGGCGCGAAGCGCCGTCGGCCTGGATCGCCTTGTTAGACGGCTGAGCCCAGTTCTTCCAGTGACGCTTGTCAATAGCCCTGAAGTTTTTCTGCGTGCTTAGCCAGCCCAAGTAGGGAAGCACCTCAAGGAGTTCTCGATCGCCACGATCACCCTTAAACTCCTCCAGAGCCAAGTGATTCCCGTCGCTTCCTTGGTGTATCGTCGATCATCAAGACGCGTTCCAAGCGGAACCCTCGGCGCTTGACCTTCTTGAGATCCTTAATGTGGTAGAACGTGTCTGTATCCAAGTCTCGCCGAATCGTGCAGCGATCCCCTCCCCACACAAATTGGAGTGCAGCACGGCAGCATCGTTACGCGATCTTTGCCACCCTTGCCGTCGCGAACCGGCAGGTCTCGAACTCAATCCTTGGCTTCGCCGAATCGATACGAGAAGAGACTGGTGGCGTTGTCGGCTTGGATCTGCAGGCGGATCTTCTTGCCTAAGAAAGACGACAAGTCCCTCCGATCCTTTCCCCAGGTGATCTCGAAGTCGGTTTCGTCGCCCCGCTCGAGCCCATTACACTCCTCGAAAGAGTATCCACTCGGGACAGAGACGTTTTCGATCACCCGGATCCGAACCCGCCCGAAGTAGGAGAGCGCATTCAGATAGAGCTTGGGCCGTTGGACCTCCACAGGCTCGGTCATCAGTTCCCCGCCGCGGATACCGCTGCGCATGGCCGCAAAGCCATCCTTGCGCAGAGTCGCAACACCTATGGCAGCTCGGGCCATACCCTCGGTTCCATGGGCCTGACTCTTGCCCGAATACCAGAAGTAGAGTCTGTCCCCTTTAAGCACAACCGGATTCCCGGCCAACGAGACCCAGGCTCCATCCCAGCTGCCAGGCGGACCCACAGGAAGGAACTCCTGCCGGCGTCCCACACGGCGCCAATGCTTGAGATCGCGGGCGGAGGCAAGCTGGACCGTCCCCAACTCGGTGGAGGAGTGGAGCATGGTGACAAATCCCAGGTACTGGTTTCCATAAGCCAAGGGGGTCATCACATACATCTGGTCTCCGGGGTCATCGAAGTCGTCCGGTTTCAAGATGGTGCTCAAAGGGCTCCAACGGACGAAGTCTGGACTGCTGGACAGAGCGATCACTCGCCGGTACTTCTTCCATTCAAGGATGTAGTGATCCATCACGGTTTCATAGCGTCGCGTCACCGCCAAATAGCTCTGACTCAGCGGATCGTAGACCAGACTGCCCGCATCTCCACCGCGAGCAACCAGCATCTCCTTCCCCACGGTCCAGTGGATCCCGTCCGGAGAGAAGGCTGCATACATTCCATGCTTGTCCTCAATGGCTCGCATCAGCTTCTTCCGAGCCCGATTCTTTTGCTCCCGATTCATGTTCGGGGTCTCGATGTCCGAGTCCGCCGGAGAGGGTCGCTGTTGGTACATTCCGAACTTGTAACGCCGTGCCGGGTCGGTTTCATTCGGATCCTTGATTACCCCCCAGGGATCGAAACCCCAGGCAGAAGGCATCTCTTTCGTCGGGAAGACAATGTTGTTGACGGGTGCCCCCTCAATCGGAACCAGACTGAGCTCGGGCCTTTCCCATCGAATCCCGTCCTTTGAAGTGGCGTAGCAGACATAGATCCCCCCACCTCCCATGCGGTAGGAAGCAATGTCCACAGTGAAGTACCACATCTTGAAAAGGTCTTCCTCTTCGTCGTAGAGGACCGATATCTTCGATTGAACCGAGGTTCCTTCCCAGGACCGGTCTGGCCGCAGCACCGGCTGGACCTGTAGACGTTGGGGTTGCTGCACCTTGCGCACGAACCCGGGATGATCCTGGACCGCCTCGTCGTCGAGGAAGAGGTGGAGACCGGGGTCGTAGAGCTGATGGAGGTTCTTGATCGCTGCCTTCTGTGCCAGCGATCCGGTGCCGGTCAGAGAGAGAAACGTCCCCAGAATGCAGATTCGAACCCCTGAAAGACCTCGCATGGATCAGTCTCCTGAATTGCCGAACCTGTAGGAAAAAAGACTGGTCGCGTTGTCGGCATGAATGTGCAGCCGGACCTTCTTGCCCATGAACGGGGACAGATCTTTCCTGTCTTCCCCCCAGGTGATCTCGAAGTCGGTTTCGTCGCCGCGCTCGAGCCCGTTGCACTCCTCCAGAGAGTAGCCATTGGGGACAGAAACTCCTTCAACGATCACACGGATTTGTACTCGTCCGAACAGGGAAAGGGCGTTGAGATAGAGCTTGGGACCAAGAACCTTGACGGGTTCGGTCATCAGTTCGCCGCCTCGGATCCCGCTGCGAAGTGCCACGAAACCATCCTTGCGCAGGACGGCAATGCCGATGGAGCTCCGCCACATACCCGAGGTCCCGTGCGCCTGGGGACGTCCCGAGTACCACAGGTAAAGCTTGTTTCCCTTGAGAATGGGAGGATTCCCGGAGAGGCTGGACCAGGCTCCGTCCCAGCTCCCTGGAGAACCGACGGCCAAGAATTCCTCCCGGCGTCCTACCCGTCGCCAGTTCTGAAGGTCGCGGGCAGAGGCCAACTGCGTCGGTCCCAGCTCGGTAGAAGAGTGGAGCATTCCGATGAATCCGATGTACTGATTTCCGTAGGCAAAGGGAGTCATCACATACATCTGATCCCGCGGGTCGTCGAAATCGTCGGGCTTGAGAACGGTCTTGAGCGGGGTCCAGTGAACGAAGTCCCGGCTGGTGGACAGGGCGATGACACGCCTGTAACCCTTCCACTCGATTACGAAGTGATCCATGATGGTCTCGTAGCGGCGGGTGGAAGCGAGATAGCCCTTGCTCAAGGGATCGTAGACCAGGGCACCTGCGTCCCCTCCCCGCGGCACCAAGATCCTCTCTCCCGGTGTCCAATGGATTCCGTCCGCTGAGAAGGCTGCGTACATCCCATGCCGATCCTGGATAGCTCGTAGGAGAGTCTTTCGCGCTTTGTTTTTCTCCTCGCGCGTCATGTTCGGCATCTCGATGTCCGACTCCTGCTCGCTGGGCCGCTGCTGATACATTCCCATCTTGTAGCGTTTGGAGGGGTTGGGATCGTCCGGATCTTTGACCACTCCCCAGGGATCCAGGCCCCAGGCAGCGGGCATTGTCGGCGTTGGATAGACGATGTTGTTCTCAGCAGAGCCGTCGACCGGCACTATTCCCAACGCCGGTTTTTCCCACTCAACTCCGTCCCTGGAAGTCGCATAACACATGAAATAGCCGCGTCCCTTGCTCTGGTAGAGTGGCGTATTGGCGGAGAAGTACCACATCTTGAACAGGTCATCCTCCTGGTCGTACAGCACCGAGCCCCACAGCTGAACCGCGTGACCTTCCCAGGGCCGGTCGGGACGAAGCACCGGCTCAGTCCGGATGCGCCTTGGGTTCTGGACTTTTCGGATGAAGCCGGGATGGTCCTGGACTTCGTCGTCATCCAGGAAGAGGTGGAGTCCTGGGTCATAGAGTTGGTCTCGGGCAGCAACCTTCTCAGATGGGTTCCCTCCGAGCACCCACTGCCCAGTCCATTGGCAAAGAGCCGCACTGCACAGGCATGCGAAAACTGTCAGCCGAAGGTTTCGAATCGAGGTTCGTCGATTTGAAGAGTTCATGAACGAAACTTCAAAGTACTTGTTTTAGCAACTTTCAAAAAGGAATCAGAATCGAGGCCAATCCCAACTCTCGTTTCAGATTGTGACTAATCGGAAACCTGTAACCAAATCAATTTTCAGCTTAGCAGATCGACAAGGAACGGTCCTTCACCGGATCGCACCGAATAGAAATGCTCGATAGAGACGGATACGATTATCATGGGGAGCCATCTCACTGGCCAAACGGCGTCCGCGAATCATTCTATGGATCCAATCACTCACACCTTCCTTGGGGCAGCCCTCGCACAGACTCCCTTGCGGCAGAGGACAGCCTATGCCTCTGCGGCCCTCATCATCGGAGCCAACCTACCCGACATGGACGGACTCGCCATGCTTGCCGATTCCGACACCGCCCTGCTCCTTCGTCGCGGCTGGACCCACGGGATCCCCGCAATTCTGATCCTCCCGATCGTCTTGACGGGAGTTCTCATAGTGTGGGGCCGCCTAACAAGACACACTTCCAGGCTTGAGTCCCCGCCCGTCCGCATCCAGAGTCTCCTGGGACTCTCGTACCTGGCCGTTGCAACACACCCCACACTCGACTGGTTGAACAACTATGGGATGCGTTGGTTGATGCCCTTCGACGGTGGGTGGTTCTACGGCGACGCCGTATTCATTGTCGACCCCTGGATGTGGCTCCTTCTTGGAGGGACAGTCTTTCTCTCTCGTTCGCGAGGTTGGTGGGCCCTCGTTGGCTGGGCAGTCTTCGCCCTATTTGCCGGGTCGCTGCTACTTTCCGCAGTGCCGGGTCTGGTACCGGCCAAGATCCTTTGGTTCGTTTCGTTGGGGGTGATCATTCTCCTACGAATAGGGAAGTTCGGCTCTGGAACAAGAACCTCCTACCGACTCGCCGTCGGAGCGGTGACAGCAACCGTGCTCTACATAGCCTCCATGCTCGCCCTGTCGCAGTATGCGACTTACGCGGTTTCGAAAGCGCTCGCTTCGAGTGGATTGAGGGTCGAGAAACTGATGGTTGGACCCGTTCTTGTCACCCCCTTCGTTCGGGACGTGGTCGCACAGACTTCGGATGGCTATCGCCACGGTACCGCCCGACTAGTTCCCCGGTTCGAGCTCGAGCTGTCTCCAGATTCCCTGCCGTTGCTGCCTCGGAATCGGACTATCCAAATCGCAGCAGCTTCACCGAAAGTACGCGGATTCATGAACTGGGCTCGCTTCCCTTTCTCGGAAACCGAGGAGAACGAAGCGGGATACACCGTCTATTTTCTAGATGCACGGTACACGCGATCCCGAAGGCCCGGCTTCGGCTCAGCCAGGGTAGAGGTTTCGCACCACCAGTTCGATTCTGGTCCGATTGAATAGAACACCCTTCTCCGCGTTCGAAGGAACCAACTCCACCAAATGAGAAAGTTGCCACCCTTGCGCGAGGAATCAGCTGGAGCCAGAGCTCTCGATGATAGCCAGGGTCCTCGCCATTTCGTTGTGGACGATCTGTAGGCCCTCGTCGACTCCCATTCCGGGACGGGCCAGCACCCAGGCCGGGCTTGTGGCCAGGGCAACGTGCGCCATGATCCGTGCCGACTGGTCCGTTTCCGCGCAGGAGCCTCCAAGAATGGGTCTCACTCCGCCTTTCCAGCACTCGACTACGGCTTCAGCCGCATTGGAGACAGCGCCCAGATCGGGAGCCTTGACGTTGATTGAGTGCGTGGCACCGGCCGCGATGAAGGCTCTGATGTCATCCAAATCATTGGCCCACTCGTCGACTACGAGTCGGACATCACTTCCACATCGCTCCAGTTGCCTTCGGATGGAAGAGAAGAGATCGATCTGAGCCTCCCGGGTGCGGAGCAATACGGGGGTCTCTACATTCAGACTATAGGGGAGAGCCCGCTGGCCCAGTTCCGAGAGATAATCGGCGATTCTGTCGGAACGGTGATCGAAGACCTGCCCCACGAAACCGTACACATCGATGTGAATCTCAGGCCGATACCCTTCCCTGCCGTACCTGGCAATGCGCGCCGAGATCCAGGAAACATAGTCAGCCAAAGCATCGCCTTCCGGGCCCATCAACTCTGTGCTGTTGACGAGCCCGTGCGGAAGGACGTCCACCTCTTTGAGGATGGATTTGTCCACATTGTCATAGCGATCCTCTCCGCACTGGATGTAGATGGGAATCAGTCCTCTGGCGACGGTAAGCCCGAGCTCGGCGGCCAGGACCTGGGCGCAGGTTGCGCCCTCGTTCTGGGCGACCGCCTGCAGCAGCGCTTGGGAGACGGCGTAGAAGGCTGCCGGCCGGTGTAGATCAACGCCAAATTCCTGTTCCTGGAGCTCTCGACAAAGACCGAGAAATCCCTGTACGGACTTTCCTTCAAGCCACCTGCAAACGGGCTCAAGCAGCGGCTGCTGCTGCTGGATCTGGAACCGCGGAACCCTTCCTCTTGCCCCCGCGTAGGTCACGCTCATCCCGTCGCCCGACACGGACGCCCCATTGTCGAGAAGCAGAACAATTGAAATCGCCTCGCTTGGCTGCCGGATCTGCTGGAACCCTGGAGTCAGGGGATCGCCTCGATAGCCAAAACCATCGCGGGTAGCTCCGGAATAGATCGCCTCGAGATCGTCGTTGAAGAAACCGCCTTTCGCTGGAACTGCAAGTGCTCTTTCGATCTTGATCATCGCCGATCCTCAAGATTTCAAGCAGGTCTATTCGGGACAGCCTGACGAGAGACCGAGTCGACAGGCTCTACGGAGTCAACGCCGCTTGTCCAAGGTGCTCCCTCAGCCAGAGTTTGAGTGGGACATCCGCGTCCCCGGGTGACGTATAGCCCATCCCACCCGTACTGGCGCCCAACAGCTGCCGTTGAATGGGGTCACACTGAGGGAAGAGATGTTCTACGGTCATGTCGTCCCGAGGTCTCAGCCACCGATAGCTGTAACCGTAGAAAAGCACCTTTCGCGCCAGACTGGAGTGATTCGGACTTCCCGAGTGCCAAAGGCGGCGATCAAAGAACACGGCCGTACCCGGCGGGACACAGACCGTCATTGCATCCTCGGGATCTGACACCCCGTCCTCTGGCATCCTCAGCTCATTGCGCCGGTGACCGCCCGGCACGATACAGAAGTTCCCACGCCCGGGTTCCGAGGTATCCGTCAAGAAGAAACCGATTTTCAAAGACACCCTGGGACGGGGATCCCCCTCCAATTCGAGATTCAAGCGGCCGCTGTCCTGATGCCACTCCAGGCACCTTTTCGGGCGCCGCTCTTCGACCGCCTCAGGTGGACTGATGATCATATCCGTGTGATAGAGCTGGATATTCCAGCCCAGGATTCCCCACACTTTAGGAAAAGTCTGAGGCCAGTCGAGCAGTGTAAGAAAAGAGGGATCCTTCCCGATGAAATCGAGAATGTGGATCAGTTCATGACTGCCGACCCCGTGCCTCGTCCGGTATCCAGAATCAAGCCTGTCGACCGCGGAAACCAATTCTGTAACCAGCTCTTGCGGTAGCGCGTCGTGAACCACAAAGAAGCCATCACGTTCGAAGCTCTCTCTCTCTTCGTCGGTAAGACTGTGCTGCAGACAACCGGCGTCCATGAAATCTGTCCTTTCCAATCCGCCGGACTCACTTCTGAAAGATCGGTTTCCATTCTGGGGAGAAATGAAAGCGGATCGCCCGCCGACATGATAGCGAGGGCAGATCCCAGGGTCCAACCTCCTGGTTTCATCAGAGCTCTGGGTACTTCCCCCGGCGTCGCCGGAAGACTCGGAGATCGGCTTCTGCTATCCTGCACCTACCCGTGGGCCCGCTTGCCTGCAACAGCCTTCGTGGGAACCATCTGGATGGATCAAGAAGCATTTTCGAGCTACCTGAAGAACCGTTACGAGGATCAGGCCCAGTGGTATGACAAAAAAGCTAGCCAGAATCAAAAAATATATCGTCGCTTCCAATGGGCCCTGATCGGGCTCTCGGCCGTGACACCGGCGCTTGTCGGCCTAAAGGCTGATTTCGTAATCGCCGGAGTCTCCCACCAGTTGGCAATTTACACATCGGTGACGGTAGCCATTCTGAGCGCCTCCCTGAAAACCTTCAAGTTCCAGGAAAATTGGATTAACTACCGGACAACCTGCGAGACCCTGCGCAAGGAAAAGTACCTCCTGGATGCGGGCCTACAAGGATACGGAAAAAGCCCGGACAGAGAAGCGCTGTTTGTGAACCGGGTAGAAGCCTTGATCTCCCGGGAAAACACGCTCTGGCTGAGTGCCCAGAAGAATCCGGAAGAGGATGAGAGTCCGGCTGGTAGCTAAGCATACTTCTGTCCGGTTATAAGTCGAATGCTATCAAATGATTAGAGATATAACCTACTTGGTCCTACAAGTCCCAATGGCTGAGCGGTTGAAGAATCGGGATTTGCTCGAACGGGGGTGGGTTTGAAAATTGGCGTCAACTCGAATGATGGCGCCTGAATGCACAGGAAGGAGATGAATCCTGAAGGGATTCCGTATTTCAGCCCAGGGTTTCCGAACCCTGGGTACGAGAGTCAACCCCTTGACCATCTACCCTGTAAGGGTTGCGTACATAACCCAATTGTTGCCCTTGTGTACGCAACCCATTCAGGGTTGAAATCCCGGGGGCGAGGCCGTTGACCCAGGGTTCGGAAACCCTGGGCTGGAATACGCAATCCCGTTGGGATTGACCTCGCTTGGTTTTGATAAGACCCATTTCCCATCCTGCGATACCAAAGTCGCTCCGATCCCACAGATGAACCACACCACCGCTTTCACAGTTTTTCTCTTCTCGACGTTATCGATCTCCCCAAACGTTCTCCCCGCTGAGGGGGATGAGGCAAATCGCCTCCTTTCGCAGGCCCGTGAAGCGGCCGAGCAGGGAAGAAATATGGATGCGGTCAGATTTGCAACCGCTGCTATCGAGACCGACTCGAAGCTCGCGTCTGCCTACTACCTGCGAGGCCGAGAACACTTTCGACTGGGAAAGATTGCCGACTCAGTAGCGGACTTTGACCAATTCGTCGAACTACGACCCGATATGGAACCACGACAATGGGAGCGTGGCCTGTCCTACTATTACGCAGGGCAGTTCGAGAAGGGGGCGAAGCAGTTCGAGTTGTACCAGACCTACCACGACAACGACGTCGAAAACTCCGTCTGGCGCTTCGCCTGCCAGGCCCGTATAGAGGGCAGCGAAAAAGCTCGAGAAAGCATCATGCCCATCCGGAACGACCCACGTGTACCCATGATGCCGATCTACAACATGTTCAGAGCCAAACTATCACCGGAGACCGTCCTGAAGGCAGCGCGGGCCGGTCGACCTACACGAGAACAACTCAACAACCGGCTCTTCTACGCCCATTTCTACATCGGACTCTTCTTCGAAGCCGAGGGCAATTCGGTGGAGGCCAGACGGCACATTCTGGCCTCTCAGGATTACAAAGTAAGCCATTACATGTGGGACGTCGCTCGTCACCACGCTTCTCTCTTCCGGAAGCAGAATTAGTTACCCTGGCAAGAAGAATCGCAAAATCGAGAGAGGCGAGAGGAAACTATTCTTCGGAGCGCTCAAGAAAGATCTTGCTGGTGACGATGGCCTTGACGGCTTCCGAGGGCCGGTAGTCGTTCCCCTCCAAGGCGTGCCGTGCCGAGACCAGCGTGTAGAAATCGCCTGACTGCAACTCGCGTGTGAGGGCATAATTCAGAAGCCGCTTGGAAAAATTGCCGACGAACTTCCGACGCTGTTGCTTCTGCAGTAGATAACGCTTCAAGTCCTCAAACCGCCGGAGCTGGGTACCATCTGGGAGGGTGTCTACCCCATCAGGCGAGGCCTTACCCTTCCGCTGCACACGCCGTCCAATTCCGTCGAACTCTTCGAGAGCCAGCCCCAGAGGATCGATGCGGCTGTGACAACCGGCACAACGGGTGTCTTGCCGATGCTGCTGGAGCGTCTGCGCCATCGTCAGCGAGCGCCCATCCTCGGCATCGAGCCCCTTCAATTTGCTTACCGAGATCGGCGGTGGAAGAGGCGGAGTACCGAGAACATCCCGCAGAATATAGGCACCACGCTCAACTGCGCTGCGCCGGTTGGGGTGAGAAGTCAGGCTGAGGATGCCCGCCATTCCCAACAGACCGCCGCGACCGACGTCGTGGGCCAATGCAACCTTGCGAAAGCCCTCCTCGGCAAACTCCTGCATGCCGTAGTGTCGCGCCAGCTCACGGTTTACGAAGGTGAAGTCAGAATCCAGGAGATTGAGGATGCTGAGATCGCGTCGAAAAATCTCTTCCACGAAGTACCGCACTTCGTCGTACATCGACTTCTGGAGCGATCCTGAAAACTCGGGAAAACGCTGTTGGCTGATGTCTAGATGGTCTGCAACCTTGTTGAACTTCAGCCAGTATCCGGCGAACTGCGTGGCGAGGCCCGAGGATTTCGGGTCCGCTAACATACGGCTCACCTGCGCCTTCAATACTTCCGGCTGATGCAGCTTCCCCTCCTGGGCCAGACGCGTCAACTCGTCGTCAGGCGGACCTGACCACAAGAAGTAGGAGAGCCGAGCCGCCACCTCATGATCGCCCAGAGGAGCGGTGGCGTCGGATCCCTTCCGCTTCTTGTCACCCCAGTTGATTGGCTTGACCTCCCAGCCATGCTGTTCCGGCAGGTACACGAACTGAGGAGAAGCCAGAATCCCCTGCAATACCTGGCGGCAAGCATTCTCATAATCCAGGCCCGCTTCGACCTGTCGATCGTAAAGGGCCATGAGACTCGCAACGTCCTCCTTGGACAGAGGGCGGCGATAGGCGCGTTCAGCGAATGCACACAGGTCTCTGCGGGCTGCAGCTCGCAGTTCCCTGGGCTGAACTGTGTGACTGGAAGCCGGCTCGGAGGGTCGAGGCTCGGCGTGAAAACGGATACCCGATTGCGGATCGACCGCAGCGTGAGCGACAATCCGGTTCGCCGCCAGCAGATAGCGTGAGAGTTTCGACGGCGAAAGCTGCATTTCGAGCCCCTGGTTCAGGAAGTCTCCATCGCTCGCCGGCCCACCCGGCTGTGTCAGGCTGCTGAGGCCGAGATCCAGCCCCGTCAATTCGCGCACCGTATTGTCATACTCGAACGGAGTCAGCTGGCGCAGACGCGGATTGCTGGCGCGCGAAGACTCAGGGGTAGCGCGCGTTTCCAGCTCCCGCTCAAACCAGAGTCCGAAGAGTTCGCGCTCCTGCTCTGAGGGTTGGTGCTGCTGGTTGGGATGAGGCATCGATCCGGTGGTAATGGCTTGCGCCATCTTGCCCCAGCTTGCGTTCCATTTGTGGAGTATTTCATCCTTCCAGCTCTTCGAGGATTCCTCGATGTCAAACCCGCCCTCCCGGGTCTTACTGTCGTGACAGTCGTAGCAGTAGTGCTTCAGGAAGGGCTGGATGTGGCCTTCGAAGGTCAGATCATCTTCGGATCCAGACAACTCGGAATAAGCAATCTCTGGTGCATCTGGTCTGGCATCCGCATCACCTTCACTGCCGACCAACTCCGTCGCATCCTTATCGATCCACTCGGCCAGGATCTTGATCTGTTCCGGCGTCGGTCGGGGATGGCCCTGGGGTGGCATGGCGGAAGGGTCGTTCGAAGCTGCGTGAAGGCGCTTCATCAGCCAACTCTGGGAGGACTGGCTGGGGATCATGACCGGGCCACTACTGCCCCCTCGAAGTGCAGCTTCCCGCTGATCCAGCCTCAGTCCACCCTTGGGGCTCTCGGGACCATGGCACCCCACGCAGTATTGCTCGAAGAGAGGGCGAGCCTTCGTATCCCAGGCATCGACTGGAATCGATTCCGCCCAGAGTGGAGAAAGCTCAGCGGACGGAATCCCAAACGGGAGGGTGAAACAGACAAGGGATAGCCAGCTACTCAGGCTGAGGGGAGACTTCATTGGAAACCTCGCTATCCCGCCAGGGTCGAACCGAGCGACTCGGTGGCCTCCTTGAACTGTTTCAGCGGGGCACCCATGGTCTCAGCAAGCGACAAGAAGAGCCGGGACATCGAGCCACCTTGAAAATCGATAGCTCGTCCGGTCCTGATCTGACCGCCGGCGCTGCCACCCAGCAAGAGCGGGTATTGGGTACAGGTATGACGGTTCCCGTCCCACATGCCGGACCCAATCAGCACCAGCGAATTGTCCAGCAGAGAGCGCTCGCCTTCCTTCACCTCATCCATCTTCTGAAGCAGATAGGTGTACTGGGAAACGTGCCACTGGTTGATGAGGTGATACTGGTGCAGGGAACTGGGCGTCTCCTTGTGGTGGCTCAAGGCATGCCACTGACCCGCAACCCCCGGTATGAAGCTGAAATTACTGTACTTGGGACCGTAGCTGTCGAACATGAAGGAGGCCACCCGAGTCCGATCGGTACGCAGCGCCAACACCATAAGATCAAGCATCAACCGGGTATGCTCCCGGAAATTCTCTGGTTGATAGAGAGCGAAATCGGGCATCTCACCCGCGCCAGAGGGATCATCGGGGTGAAAGCGGCGCGAGATGGAGGGCTCGCTTGCCTGATGCCGGCGCCACTCGGCCTTGTCCCGATCCATACGCTCGATTCGCAGCTCCAACTCTCGAATGCCCTCGAAATACTCGGCCAGGGTCTGCCTGTCCTGGGCACCGATTCGCTTCTCCAGGTCCCGGGCTTGATCCAACACAAAGTCGAGTACGCTGCCATCCCGCTTCAACCAGGACTTGTCGGAAAACAGCGCAGAAAAGGTCATGCGAGGATCGATCTCCTTGGCCAGGGGCTTGTCTGGACCCCGCCAGGAGATACTGGAGTCGTAGAATCCTCGACGGTTTCTGGAGGGCGCGATCCCCAGCGCCAGAGAGCGAAATGCCGTCTGATCACCGATCTTTCCGGCGATGAGCTGATCGATGGAAATGCCCGCAGCACTGTTGTCCCTACCTCCAGGCTCACCCGTAAGAAGCGAAGCAACCTTGCCGGCGTGTCCACGCTTGTCTTTCAGATGTGGATGACACAAATCCAGAAGGATATTGACTTTATGCTTGATCGGCTCCAGGGGTTCCAAGGTCGGCTTGAATTCCAGGGTCTCGCCCGCGCCCGAAGCTCCCCATTGATGGGTGTTCACTCCAAGGGGAAAGAAGGTCGCCACGAAACGAAGGGGTGCCTTGATCAGGGCTGAGTCGGTGGGTCCCGCCGAAAGGATGGGAAAGGATTCGAGCCAGGGAAGGACAACGGTAGCACCCGCAGCCTTCAGGAACGATCGGCGATTCGTAGGATCATGTCTCATCGATGATGCCCTCGCGGCGCGCCACCAGCCCGTCCGTAACCCGGGTCGAATGTCATGGGTTCCCAGGTCGCGGCGGGAGTGGTCACCCTCGTAGCCAAATACTAAGCTTTCTAGATGCCTCGACGCAAGTCCCGGGATCTGGTCTGTCGTCGGGGTCACTCTCGTCGTGCTGGTCCGACTGAAACGGCTGTTCCACCTCTTTCTTGCCGAAGTGACTCGTGAGATGATGGCCGTTGGAGAAACCACATGACTCGAAACTCAATTTGCTCGCGACGCAGGTTTTTACAAGGTATGGCGGCCGTCCCGGCACTGGGACTCCCCGGGGTCGCCCTTGGCTCCTCCCATCAAGGGAAGGCGTCGATCTATAAGACTCTCAAGATCGGGATGGTGAAGATCGAGGGCTCCCTCGCCGAGAAGTTCAAGGTAGTCAAGGCAGCCGGATTCGACGGTATCGAGCTCAACGCTCCCGGCCTGAGCCTGGAAGACACTCGGCGAGCCATCTCCGAGGCTGGCCTTCCAGTGGACGGGACGGTCTGCACCTCGCACTGGCACGTCCGTCACAGTGACCCCAGCGCTGAGACACGAGCCCAAGCTCTGGAGGACTTGAAGGAAGCAATCCGTCAGACCGACGCCGTCGGCGGACACAGCGTCCTCCTGGTTCCCGGGCACGGTAAGGACGGTCCGGAAAAGGAGATCTGGTCCCGATCCATCGAGAACATCGAAAAGGCCATCCCACTCGCAGCCCAACTGGGCATCTACATTGCCATCGAAAACGTCTGGAACCACTTCCTTTACGATCACCAAGGCGATTCCAGCCAGACCGCTGCCAAACTGGCCAAGTACGTGGACGAGTTCAACTCTCCCTGGGTGGGCATGCAATTCGATATCGGAAATCATTGGAAGTACGGCAATACCGGTGCCTGGATCCGAACCCTGGGCACCAGGATCATGAAGCTGGATGCCAAGGGGTTCTCGCGCCAGAAGGACGAGTTCACCAAGATTGGCGAGGGCGACCTGGACTGGTCTGACGTGCGCAAAGCCCTGGCTGAGATCCACTTCAAAGGATGGTGTGCCGCCGAAGTGAAAGGCGGGGACCTTGAGCGCCTCCGTGAAGTCTCCCGCAATCTGGACCAGGCGCTGGGCCTGTAACGACGCTCCCTCATCATGATCCCTTTAGATTGGACTCGACGGAGGTTCCTGCAAACCGCTGCCGGAGCCACTGCTGGCGCCACCCTCCTACCCGCCTGCAGCAGCCCCGACGAGAACCCAGCAAGCATCGCCGAGCAGAGGAAGAAACTGGCGCAGCGCCGGCGCAGGATCATCGTCAACAACGACGGCGACGATGTGGTTCGTGCCGAGAAGCCCGAAGAACATAGCCGGGAGCGATTGACTCAATGGACCGGAGATCTGCGCGAAGACTTCCTGAAGTCAAGGTCGACCGGCCTGGAGGGAACCCAGGTCGATTCCATCTTCTACGCTTCCTGCGCGGCAGGACTGACCTTCTCGCACCACACCAAAATAGGGCACTTTCTCGACAAAGCAACCGACCCCAGATGCCTCGCCCAGGACCTGGTTGAACAATACGGTCAGGACGGCCTGGGAATCCAAGTCGACTTTTGCCGCCAGAACGACCTGGAGATCTTCTGGTCGCTGCGGATGAACGATCGACACGATTCCTATCCCATGGGCAGCAGGAGATGGACCTACGGACTAGCCCCCTTCAAACGCGATCACCCCGAGTATATCCTCGGGGTCCCCAAGGACTGGGAAAAGTACCCGGACGATCCGCCCAGGAAGCTCTGGTCGGGCGTCGACTACGCGCAGGCCGAGGTCCGGGACCATATCTTCCAGCTGATCCAGGAAGTCTGCGAGGGGTACGATATCGACGGGGTGGAGCTGGACTTCCTGAGGCATGTCCCCTACTTCAAACCGGGACGCGAGGGTCAACCGGCTCAAGCAGAGCATCGGGACGCGATGACCCAACTGATCAGGCGAATCCGCCGAATGGCCGACGAGGTGGGGCAGCGGCGTGGAAAACCGATCCTGATCGTCCCCCGCCTGCCCATCACCATCGAGCTCTGCCAATTCCATGGACTGGACGTCGAAGCCTGGCTGGCAGAGGGTCTCATCGACTTCATCATTGCGGGCTTCGGAAGCGCCAACTTCCGGCCCATGTCTGGGATCGTAGAGATGGTCGAGCTCGGCCACCGGTATGACACCCCCGTCTCCGCCTGCCTGAGCTGGGCTTTCTGGCGCCACTGGGGCTTCCTGGATAGCGGCTACGACACGGCCGAAGAATGGTACAAGGCGAAAAACTCCTCATGGGAAGCCACCAATTCCTGGCCGGGAACCCTCCAGGCCTGGCGGGGCGCCGCCATGAATGCCTGGAGCGCCGGCGCCGATGGACTCTACACCTTCAACATCTGGCATCCGGATCATCCGATCTTCCGCGAAATAGGAGATCCCAAGGCGATCGCCAGCTTGGACAAGATCTACGGCGTCGACTACTTCAACAAGCGAGAACGGGCAATGGAGCTCAAGCCGGGGGAAGACCTCAGCGTCGACCTGAGTCTGGGCGCTGATGTCGAAGCGGAATCGGTCTCGCAGCTGCGACTTCGAGTCCATCTGATGGGATTGGCCGGCGGAGAGAATCTGCAATCGCGTATCAACGGCAGTGCCCTCCCTCAGCTGAAGCCGGCTGGCAAGTTGGAAGCAAACATCCAGGGTCACTGGCTGGAGTGTCAGTTGGAGCCCTCACAGATCAAACAGGGCGTGAACCGATTCGAGCTGACGCTGGGGCAGCCTGCAGGGTCGACAAAAGACCCCCCCCTGCTCGACGGGCTTCTGCTCGAGGTTCGTCACAAGAGTTGACTCCGCGACTGAAAAAGTCTGTCCAAGGTCGGAATCCAGCTGCCCAACTCGCACGACTCAGAGCGGCTGCTGATCCCAGGCGATCGGAAGGGTCGGTCGCCTTCGGTGACGTTCGCGGCGCTCGTCCTTGGGACGATCCTTGAACCAGGTGATGAAGCGGACCAGCTGTTTGACTGCTTCCTCGTAGGCCCTTCGCCCCTTCTCCTCGCTGGCCTTCTCGGCATCGCCCAACACGCCCGTCTCACTGTAGCTGCTGGTCCATGAGACCACGGTGGCGGGCCCATTCGCGAAGAGGTCGACCCAGTTGAAGGGGCTCTCCTCCTCGTTGAAGCTGATCACGCCGCTCCTGATCTTGTCCTTCCGCACATTGTCGCCGTCGAGGTAGAGATAGAGGGACGTCTCGAGCTCCCCGGCATGTGAGCAGCCACCAGGGAACTTGCTCTCTCGCCAGCCTGGGAGAAACTCCTTGTCGACCGTCAGAAGCTGCCACCAGGCAGTCGCAACGCACTCGGCATCGGTCTCGAGGTTGGTGCGGCGGGCAATCAGATCCAGATTGGGCATGTTGGAGCCGTGACCATTGAGCAGCAGGATCTTCTTGAAGCCGTGATAAGCCAGGGATTTCGTAATGTCCAGCACATGGTGGATAAAGTGCTCGAAATGGTTGTTGATCGTCCCCGGAAAATCCATTACATGGCCGGTGTATCCGTAGGCAACGGTCGGCAACACCAGCATCTTCTCAGGGATCTGGCGACCCGCACCTCGAGCGATCCCGCTCGGACAAACCAGGTCGACATCAAGCGGCAAATGGTGGCCGTGCTGCTCGACGGCGCCACAGGGAACGACACAAACCTGAGCAGCCTCAACGGCATCTTCGATCTCAGGCCAGGTGAGCTTTTCATAGCGGTACTCGGTTTCACTTCGAGAGGGCATGGGAGAGAGTCTCCAGTGTTGTTGAAGCCTACTAGAAGAAAATATCCGGCTTCCGTTGTTTCTCTGGTCCCCGCCTACTCCAGCGGTGGAGCCTGGTCGTCGGGTCCCATGATGTAGAGGCCAGCACCGTGCCGACGTCCCCAGGGGCTGGGGCTGGAACCGGGTGAGGGAGTATCAACGGCGCATCGGTCCAGATGCTCCTCGTCAAAGCTGATCCCAAGCCCCGGCGCGTCACCCAGAATCAGCCAACCATCCTCGACACGGGAGTCCGTCTGGAGGGCTTCTTCACGACCGGCATCCACAAACTCCATCATCCAGTGGTTGGGTAGACAGGCAGCCAGATGCCCCATGAAGTTGGCGGGGCAGTTCATCATGGACACGGGCAGCTCGAAAGCGTAGGCCAGATCGGCCACCTGCATAGCTCCCGTAATACCGCTGCTGCCAACGCCAATCTGAACGACGTCGACCGCCTGGTTGGCCATTAACGGCATGTAATCGCTTAAATCATTCAGGTTCTCACCCGTGGCCACGGCGGCCTTTACACTCTCGGAGACCTTGCGAAGGCCCCGATAGTCCCAGCGTCGCGCGGGCTCCTCGACCCAAGTGAGATCGTAATGCTCTTCGAAGTAACAGATGTTCCGGATCGCCTGACTGGGGGACCAATACTCATTGGAATCGATCATGAGTACAGGTGTCTTTCCCGAAATAGCAAGGGCCTCTGACATGATTCCGATTCGCCGTAGATCCGATTCTCGGTCCAGTCCCACCTTCAGCTTCCCGGCGCAGATTCCCTGTTGAGCCTTCCCTTCGTAGAACGCCTGCAGCTGCTGGTCCGAGAGGCACGATTCGATGCCACTGGCATAGAGCTTGACGTAGCGGGTGGATGCCCCCAGCGTCTTCCAGAGGGGCTCCTCGTTGATCTTGGCCTTCAAGTCCCAAAGGGCAGTGTCCAGGCAGCCGATGGCGTCATTGGCAGAACCTTCGTTCCCCCCTTTGAAGACCTTGTCCACCATCGTTTTCCACAGTCCTCGCACTCCGCGTGGATCCCGACCCACCAACAAAGATGCCAAGGCGTGAATCGATTCTCGAGCTCCGGCGGAGCCGAGACAGACCCCTGTCAGGTCTTCGTCTGTGTCGATGAACAGCGCCAGGTCGCACGCCTTGTTCCGTCCTTCGGGGGAATTCGCGTCCCCCAGGGGACGGGACATGTCATATTCGTAGAGTTGGGTTCGGATATTTCGTATTTTCATCGGGGTGCAAGTGAGAATATCACAAAAAGATCTCTTTTCAATTCTTTTTTCTTATAATTCAGTTCTAATAACAAACCTATTATTTTGACAATACGAACTAAAGACCGTACTATTTCCCTATGAAGACTGTAAGCGTGGACCAGCTAAAACGTCATCTTTCCGCCTTTTTGAAGGAGACCAAGCAGGGTGAACCGATCCTGGTTACACGCCATAACAAGCCCATCGCTCGTCTGACCTCGGCCACCTCAGTTCAGGTTCACAGGGGGCGCCACTTCGGCGAGGGGCGACTAGAACCCTTGAAGCCAGGCTCTTCCGCTACATCGGGACGCTACCTCGAAGTCCTTCGCGACGATCGACAGCCCAGCTGGCTGAAATGACCCCACCAGACAAGAGATTCTACCTCGACACTTCAGCCTATCTGTGCATCCTTCTGAACGAACGCGGTGCGGCAAAGCTAACTACGGAGATAGCTGCGGAGCACCTTTTGTCCAGTGTCTTGTTGATTCTCGAAGCCAACCGGAATCTGGTTCGCCTCTCCCGACAGGGAGACCTCGACGCCAGAGATTTAAGCGTTTATCTAGAGAGAGTCAGTCAAGATCGGGAACTCTTCCTGCTACGCGATCTAACACTTGATCTCTGTGAGGGCTGGGAGATGCCGGTCTTATCAACACCCAGGTCTCTCGATCTCGCCCATCTTAGGACCGCCCTCTGGTTTCACCGCCGACAACCCCTCACGCGGTTTATCAGTCTGGATGCGGAGCAGAATCAGGCGGCCCGAGAACTTGGCTTGCCGATTGAACCGGCAGTCTAGGTACACTGGAGCCTTCTCGCCCCAAGCCGAGGTTCGCTCTCCGCTACTCGGAGTTCAGATGCTTCAACACCGCCAGGATCAACCAGGGGTCCGGTCTGTGTCTGTAGTTCTGATCCATATGAAAGAACCGAACAATGCCCTTTGTATCAATTATCGCCACCGTCGGGTGGGGTATCTCCCCTTGCTTCTGGTTGAGAATACCGTAGGTCTTGATCGTCTCTGATCCTGAGTCCAGCAACAATGGAAAGCCCAGTCCGTCCTTGCTTGCGTAGGCGCTCAAGCTCTCGCGTTTGTCGGGGCTGATGGCCCAGAGCACGGAGTTCAGGGAGGTGACTGTCTCCAGGTGTTTTTGCAGCTCGCCGAGCTGCCTGCGGCAAAACGCTCACCAGGCACCGCGAAAGAACACCAGAACAGCGTTCTTTTGCCCTCGGAGCTTGGACAATCTGTGGTTCTGGCCGTTGGTATCCGGCAGTTCCAGATCCGGTGCCGGTTGGCCGACCACGACTGGAGCTGAGGCTGACTCTTCTCCGGCCCAGGCAGGTTCGGTCAGCAGTCCTGGGGCGAGAAGAAGCGTTGCACTGACAGCGACCCAATTCAGCATTTTCCTATTTCCACAGGTTTACGCGACCACCACCCACCAGTGGGTTAACGGATGCGGCCTCCGGACTGGATCATAAGCGTGTCGCCCTTCGAGGTCAAAGCCGAGTGTGTCAAGGAGGTCAACAACGTGGATTCGGTAAGGGTCAGATCTCAGTGAAGGGCACCTTCATGTGGCAGAATCAACCCTGATGATCTCTTCCGCACCAAACCAAGATCCAGGAAGTCACAGAGAAGGGGACAGACGTCTTCTAATGGCGAACTCAATCGGCGGTTTCAAGCGAGGTCTGAACAACATGTCCCCGATCCTGGTAACGCAGGAGGGCCGGCCTTTTCTCAGCATCGGAGGCAGCGGGGGACGTCGGATCATCGACTGCATCGCCCAGATTATGGCTGTCCTGGATCAGAAGGACAAGCTCAATGTCTCTGACCGGGTGTCGCCAGCGTATCTCTTGACGGCAGCCGTCTCTGGACCTCTTACTCCCAGATTTCAGCTCAGCGTCAGAACCACATGGCGCTGTGACCTCCTCTGCGGGCGTCTCCCGCTCCTCCCTCAGGCGTCACCGAGTGGGCACCCCCGAAGAAAGGACTCTGGCTGCTCCACTGATTAAGCGAATAGCGAGAGCTCAGGTCCGTCAGACACTGCTCCGAAACGCCGGGCTCGGCGTGGAGAACGCCGTTTTCCAGGTGGATTCTAGGTGCGGCAGTGGCTTCCTGGATGCTCAACTTCCGACAAAACAGGTTCACCAGGAGCTGTACGATTACTGAGCGGATTCGGGTGCTACCCCCGGTTCCCGTGACCAGGATCGGCTTTCCTCCTTCCAGCACAATAGTAGGGGCGATCATCGACGCCAATCTGGCACCACCTACGTGTTGGTGAAAGCCGTTGGGATTGATGTCCTCCTCTCCCAGCATGTTGTTGAGCATGAATCCCACCTGAGGCAGCATCGACCCGCAGCCCTCTCCGTTGCTGGTAGTGACACTGCCGGCATTACCCCATTTGTCCAGCACACTCACGTGCGTAGTAGCTCCCTGTGAGGTCTCGCCAGTGGGGCTCGGAGTAGGGGAAACCAGCCGGAGGAACCTGTTCAGATACGGGTCGAAGCGGGACTGCCGCGTCAGCGGCTGGATGATTTCCTGATTGAGGATGTCGGCGGTCAGGTCAGCCCGTGCCTGATCGGTGACGTCCAGGGCTGCCACGAGCCGGGGAAGAGAAATGCTGGCCGCATCCGCCGGCACATCCCGTTCCAGCAGCGAGAGAGTCAGATCGATGAGGACACCGCTTTGGGCGGGTGGTGGATTGAGCAGAACCTGAAAACCTCGAAAGTCAGCTCTCAGCGGCGCTCGCTGCCTGACCTGGTATCGGGCCAGGTCCTCGGCCCGCAAGAGTCCTCCTTCTCGCGCCCACTCCAGAATAATCCTTGCCACTTCTCCTTTGTAGAACAGGTCGGGACCCTCCCGGGCCAGGGCATCCAGGAAGTCGGAGAACTCCGGCAGCCTCAAGACGTCGCCCTCCTGCAGCAGATGGCCATTGGGGGCGAAGATGCTTCTCCCCCTCTCCTCGTGAGTGAGGATGGGTCTCAGAATCTCGAACACCAGTGCCTGACCCTGGGAGAGCACCACACCGTCTCTGGCTGCCTCAATGGCGGGAGCAAGAACCTCCCGGGGGTGAAGGACACCCAACTTGTCCTGGACCATCATCAGGCCGGCCACGTTACCGGGTACGGCGGCCGAGGCCCTGACGATGTGGAACCCCTGGGTGGCCAGCCCGAAGTCCACCTGAACATGGAAAAACTCCATATCGTTGGGATCCAGCTCTCGGGTAGGCATGTCCACAAAGAAATCGAAGAGGATGGGCTCACCAGATTCCGGCAGAGCCATGAAATGCCCGCTGCCGCCGGCGCTGGTCAAGGTCGGCTCCGCTACCATGGCGGCAAACATGGCGCCTACGGCAGCATCGAATGCGTTCCCTCCCGCCTGGAGGATCTCCTGACCGGCTTCCACGGTCCTCCGATCCCCTCCAGCGACGAGATGATTCCTATTCATGAAACTTCATCGAGTAGTGACCGTTGGGGCAGACTCCGCTCTGGCGGTCGTGGGGATGAAGTACAGAGGCAAAGAAAACGCCAGCAGAAGAAATCCCCGGAAAATCAGATCCCATGGAGTTGTCGCCCAGCTGACCGCTTTCGAGACTTGCATTTGGCGAAGTCTAGAGGCAACATGAGCGGTCGTCAACCGGTCCAGAATCTGGTAGTGGATGCGGCCCAGTCCTACGTCACACTGCAGTCCAGGAGCGACTCTAAAGAAATCCTGGCGGCAGGCCTCGATCGGACGCAGGGGGACGAGAGGGAAATCTCCCAGACATCGATGGGATAGTGTTCCGAGGAGAATCTTGATGACACGGCAGCAACGAATCCCGGAATAGCGGCATCAGTCACATCAGGGCAGCCAGGACCCCGGAGAATCAGGTTGAAGACGTAGCCTCGAAAGGCCCGGGTTGTCTTTCCCGTATGCGTTTGAGATCCTTTATGGGAGCAATCTGGGCAGACAAACTGATCTCAACAGCCAAGAGACGACACCAGGGGAGGAGTCGGGGGGGAGATGAGTCCATGAAGAGAAATGTCGTGGTTGCGTTCTCAATAACTTGTGCGCTGTTGATTGGACTCGCTCCCTTGGCCCAGGCCCAAACCACGTGGCCGTTTGTTCCCGCTCCACGGGGGGCACTCGACAGCGGAGACACTTTCACAACCTACGTCGTCGTTCACAACGAATCCCTCGACGCATGCGAAGTGGAAGTCTTGTTGCACGATGGTGGTGGGAACCCATCCGATCCAGGCAGTTTTCACTTCAATGGAGCGCCGACAACAAATCCATTTCCCGTGAACATACCGAGCTTTGAAGTAAGGGAGGTGGAGATCACAAGCTCTGACGGCTTTTCTTCCGGAGCCCTGCTTGTGACCACCGACTGTGCCCCTGCAGCGGCAAACAATGTCATTGTCTTCGGCCGCTATGAGGTTTTTCGTCCGGATCCTGTAACCGGTAATACCATCCCCGTGCAGACCTTTTCGCCTACTTCGGGTCCGGCTCTCGTAGTACCGCAGACTGGACCCGAACCATATATATCGGCGTGGATCGATTGGAACGGCGGTGACGATCCTGGAGAAGGTCCGCTCCGGAATCTAGGCATTGCCTGGGCTTCGAGGGTAGCCGTTCCCGAGGGAACGGTGATTGATATCTGGATCAACGACCAGGACCGGCAAGCCATCGTCGGCCCCGTAACCCGCCCCTTTGACGGGAGCTTCCAAAGTCAGTTCGTGGACGAGCTTCCGGGATGGCCCATGAACACCTTCTCACAACCCTTTCAGGGTACGGTGAACATGTCGCTGAGGGTGCCCGGTCAGCAGGGTCGTCCTATAACGTTGGATGTGCAGGTCATAAACGTGGTGGGTTCTGGAGATCAGTTCCTATTCAACTCTGTACAACCCATTGTCCCGAACCCGTGAGGCCCGATCCATTCGAGTCTGAAGCACGAGCAAGGGGTATGGGGACGGCTAGCTTCGGCCGTTGTCCGCTCTCGCCTCGACAGCCCCGTCACTGAGAGAGTGAACACCGTCACGAGAGCGCTGAACAGGACAGATACCTTCTTCACAAGACCTCCTCCTGCTTTGAGCCGGCATTGTGCAGGCCGTTGCAGACGAAGTCGAAAACGTCGAAATTGCGCGGATCTGCGTTGGTTTTGGCCGTATATCGATCACTCAGTCGATGGGAGATCACCATCGGCACCATTTCCTCGTAGCGTCCACCGTGGGAACGCAGTCCCCCCTTCAGAAGAGTCAAATCGTGGTGCTGGGGTGAGCGTCCGACAACGACGTCGCGACCCGACAGGACGAGCAGGTCTCCAATGCGGTCGGCCGGTAGCTCCAGCTTCGCCGCCGCGGTTCTGCGATCGTGCACTTCGGTAATCCCCTCCAACCGCAAAATCCACTCCGCAATCGCCTCGGTTTGGAGCTCGGAGGGCAGGTAGACCATTACCTCCGATCCCAAGCCTCCGTGATGCACCACGTAAGGGTCCGTGATGGGACAGATGACCTTGAGGCCCGGACCAAATCTCTCCTCTAGCAGCGACTCCAGGTAAATCACATTGGGCAGCCCATCGGACTTGGTCTTGGGGTTCATTCCATGGTCCGCCGTCAGGCCCAGAACCGCGCCGAGATCGAGCATCCTGCCTATCTCCGAATCCATCGCTCCATAGAACTCGAGAGAATCGGGGGAATCCGGGGCAAACTTGTGCTGCATGTAATCGGTCAGTGACAGATACAGGAAATCGGCCAGGCCTCTCTCGATTAGCTCCGTCCCCGCCGCCAACACGAAGAGACTGGCTTCGGCACTGTAGATAGGGGGCGTTGGGCGTCCTAGTAGTTCTTCCACATCGCCAATCCCATGAGTGGCCTCTTCTGCCTCATTCGCCCTCTCTGAGGAAAAAGCGATTCCCTCCAAATCATGGGAGAGGAGATCCAGAAGCTTGTTCTTCGCGGTGACCATGGCCACCTTGCGTCCCGACTTCGCAGCCGCGGCCAGAATCGTGCCACAGCGTAAATACCTGGAGGAGTTCATCATCACCTCCTGGCCCGACTCCGGATCGATGAAATAGTTCCCCGCAATCCCGGTAACCGAGGGAGGAACGCCGGTGACAATTGAGGCATTGTTGACATTGGTAAACGAAGGCAGGGCTCCCCGCACCAGACCGCGATATCCACGGAGAATCATGCGGGCCAGGTTGGGCATTCGACCATGAGCCAGCGAGGTACTGAGATACTCGTCACCACAACCGTCAACACAGATGACGACCACTGGCGCCCGCGGCGGGTCGTAGGTTCGGCCATTGATGGAGAAGGCACTCGACGAGCGATCGATCCCGGAGCTCTCAACCATACCCTTCATCTTATCGATCGATCGTGTAGAGTCTTCGATTCACCCGTTGAAATGCCCCAAACTCTGAATCGTAGCCGGCGGCACCGCGGTCGTAGCTGTGGCACAGCGCCGACGAGGTCCCAGATCCTATCGAAATCAGCGAGGTAAGGTTCTCTCCCATTGGTCGGTCCTTGTCCGACCAGGTTGCCAACTTGACAGATGAGGAGCAGAGCGTATTCTACACAATCACCCGTCAAAAGCGGCCGGCCTTCGAGCAGACAAATGTGGAAACAGTGTAGCTACCGACTGAAATCACAGTTTATCCTGGAGGGAAACCGACTCGTGCTCAACTGCCGGGTTCTTCCCCACCCCCAAGGCAAAGCCATCTATCTGAGATTCCAGCTCAAGAACGCCGACTTATACACGATTCAGATTCAGCGCTGACGAAATCTAGGACGCAGAAATGAAGAGCAGAAGAGCATCCACTGTCGTTGTCATGGGTCTCCTCTGCCTGCTGCCGATGGACATTGCGCAGGCCGAGCCGCCACGAGAGATGGGGTCGCGTCTGGAACTGTTCGTAGACGACTACCTGATCCAGCGGCTCGAGGGAGCCTCTCTCGAGCTCCACCATCCCCGATCAGCAGGAGTGGCCATTCGATTTGACCAGCCCTGGGAGGGCGAGTTCTCCGGCTTCCCCACGATCGTCAACGACGGAGACATCTACCACATGTACTACCGGGGACTTCGTCCCTGGAAGAAGGGCGAGGCTCTGGTCGAGTCCACTTGCCATGCCATCAGCAGCGACGGCATCCATTGGGAGAAACCTACCGCGGGCCTCATCGAGCTCCTGGGCTCGAAGAAGAACAATGCCATCTTCAAGGGGAGTGGCTTCGCTCCCTTTCTGGACACCCGCCCCGGCGCTCCTCGCTCTGAGCGTCTGAAGGCCCTGAAGGGTCCGCCGCGACTTGAAGTAGCACTTGGAGTTCGGGCCTACTCTTCTTCCGACGGCGTTCACTGGACGAAGATGAAGGACGACGCCGTGTACGCCGGTGATCGCCTGGGCAGCCTCTTCTGGAGCTCTGCCGAAGGCCAGTACGTCCAGTACATTCGCTCGGACGACAAACGGTCGGGCGAGATGGTCCGGTCCATCAGCCGGGCCACTTCCCCTGACTTTTTCAATTGGAGCGAGTTCGAATTCATGGATTTCGGGTCGGCACCTCCCAGCAAGGAGGAGCAGCTATACACGGTGGGCGTGACTCCCTACTACCGTGCTCCCCATATCTACCCGGCGCTGGCCGCCCGATTCCTTCCGACCAAACGGGCGCTCACCGAAGAGCAATGCAAGACCCTGGATCGACATCCTCTGGGCGGCGGCTGCGAGAACATTGCCGACACCGTCTTCCTGAGCGCTCGCGCTTCGAATGTCTCGCGCATCGAGCGCACCTTCCAACAAGGCTTTGTTCGGCCTGGTCTGTCACCGTCCAGCTGGACGTCCCGGACAAATTATCCCGGTACTGGGATGATTCCGACCGGCGAAGGAGAGATCTCGATCTACGTTCAGCGTGATTACGGCTTCAAATCGAACCGGATGGAGCGTCTAGTCCTGAGAACTGATGGTTTCAGCTCGGTCCGCGCACCCTATGCAGGAGGAGAGCTCCTCACCCGGCTTCTGACCTTCACGGGCAAGGAGCTGGTTCTCAACTACTCTAGTTCGGCAGCGGGCAGTGTCCGCGTAGAGATCCTCGGCGAGTCGGGCGGTCCGGTGGAGGGATTCAAGCTGGCGGATTGTACTGAGCTGATCGGCGACGAGATTGAGCGGGTGGTTCGATGGAATCGGGTCAGCGACCTCAGCCGACTCCGGGGAACGTCAATACGGCTGCGCTTCGTCCTGAAAGACGCCGACCTCTATTCGATCCGATTCCGGTAGGAGGGTTTTCGAACCGTGGCGCTGGTCTCCAGGCCGCCGCACGCAACGTCGCCTTCGACATTTGCTTGTTCGATATTCTGCGGTTCAACATTCAGCAGTTGCCAGCTCCGGAGCAAGGACAGAAAGGCTAAATCACGAACAGCATAACCCCGAATATGCGAACGCCGAACTGTCTTCCTAGCCTCCGAAATTCGCTTGTTCGATATTCTGCGGTTCAGCATTTCCACCGGTTGCCTTCTCCAGAGCAAGGAAAAAGGCTAAATCACAAACCGCAGAACACCGAACATGCGAACGCCGAAGTGAAGGCAACACCGATGAAGTTTTCAGCTTACCGGAACAAACTTCAAAGGCGGTAGGCTCGCGTCGGGAAATACGGGGTCGGCTACGTACAGGCTCCCCTGGCGGTCTAAGTAGATCCCGTGGGGGTAGTTGAAGAACATTCGAGGCCCGAGGGCGCCCATGGGCTTCCCTGAAAGCTCGAGCTGGAAGATCTGCCGTGTCCCGCCGGTTCCCACCAGAGCGCTTCCGGAGAGGACGCAGATCGCGTCGGCCCGTTCCAGACCCGTCCACTGGGCGCGGAAGGAACCTTCAGAGTCAAAAACCTGCACTCGATTATTGAGTCTTTCGGCCACGTAGATGTTCTCTTCAGGGTCGACCGTGATGCAGTGGGGAAGATTGAATTCCCCTTGACCCGATCCCTTTCGGCCCCAGGCTTTCACGAATTCTCCTGTGGCCGAGAACTTGACGACCCGGGAATTCCCGTAGCCGTCGGATACATAGACATTTCCTGACGAACCCACGACCACCTGGGTCGGCTGGTAGAAGTGCTCGGAGTCTTCGCCCGCCTCATCGGGAGTACCCAGGGTAAGCAGCAGTTCCCCCTCGAGGTCGAACTTGAACACCAGATGGCGTCCAATGTCCGTGACCCAGATGTGATCCCAGGGATCCACGTGTAACCCGTGAAGCCAGAAATCCGTTCCGATCGGCCGAGGTGGGTCAATGTCCAGATCGTAGTTCACCGACTGGGTCAGGTGTGAATCTGCGACCGATCCCAGGTAGTTCCCGTCAAGGTCGAAACGCCTCAGAGGCTTGGGACCTCGGTGAACCACGTAGATGCGCCCCTGAGAGTCAGCGGAGATATTGGACACCATCCGAAAGCCCAGCCCGGCGGACGGCCTGGCCCAACCCTCGACTTTCCTGAATTTCGGCTGATCGTCAGGCCTCAAGGGGTCACATCCATCGGGTGACTGTACCTGATTGTGCAGAGGTCGGAAAGTAGCAAAGGCCCTTCCCGATTTGCGTGTAGTCTGAATTGAGACTACAATATTCTCCAAATGAAGCGGAGGGTCTACTTATCGGTGGACGCGGCGAGACAGTTTCAAGCACTGCGATCCATCGAGCGGGGTCTCCTCCGCGATTCGATGAGACAGCAGCTTGTAGAATCTGATGCGATCCAGGAGACTCGCAACCGATTTCGACTCCGTAGACCATCCGAGTTCGCAGATTTCGAACTCCGGATACAAGATTGGCGTGTCTTCTACCGAGTGGTAGGAGAGGAAGTTCGTGTCGTCCTGATCGGTCAAAAAAGGGGACACGAGCTAATCATCGAAGGAAGGAGATTCGTTCTGTGAAGATACGGAACATCCGTGAAGTCAAAGCAAAGCTCAGTCAGATCATCAGTAATCTGTCTGGCGAGGGCTCGGTCATCATCACGAAAAACGGACGTCCC
This sequence comes from Acidobacteriota bacterium, assembly GCA_965218775.1. Taxonomy (GTDB): domain Bacteria; phylum Acidobacteriota; class UBA6911; order RPQK01; family JAJDTT01; genus CAUZIZ01. Next base: position 1,515,024 of record CBDCLS010000005.1, read on the forward strand.
TGCGCAGTGTTGATGCCGGTGACCGAAGAGACGGACCTGGAGGTGGTAGCACTTTCCCAGAACCGGGGGTTCTGGGAAATGTTCGACAAGGCAAATGCTCGCTCCGAGAAAGAGGGTTGGACTCCGCTCGATGACCTCTCTTGATCGTCTCTGTCCGCTGTGCCAAGGATCAGAGGGGAGACCCTTCCATCGGGACAGCCGTGATTATTTTCGTTGCCTGGTTTGCCAACTGGTCTTTGTGCTACCCCACCAGTTCTTGTCTCAGAAAGAGGAGAAGTCCGTCTACGACCGTCACCACAACTCCAAGGATGACCCGCGTTATCGTCGTTTTCTGGATCGTCTTTTCGTCCCACTGTCGCAGCGTTTGGTCCCCAACAGTTGCGGTCTCGATTTCGGCTCGGGACCGGGACCCACACTCTCAGTGATGTTCGAGGAGGCTGGGCATTCGATGGAGGTCTACGACCCGCTGTACGCGCCAAAGACACAACCGTTGCAACGTCGGTACGATTTCATTGCTGCGTCCGAAGTCGTAGAGCATTTGCATCATCCACGAGAGGAACTGGACAGGCTATGGTCTTGTCTGAAACCACTTGGATCGCTCGGCATCATGACCAAACGCGTGATCGACCGGGAAGCCTTTTCAGGTTGGCACTACAAGAGAGATCCAACACATGTCTGCTTCTTTTCGATCGAGACCTTTCACTGGCTTGCAAACCATTGGGGAGCAACACTGACTGCTCCCGAAAAAGATGTGGTTCTTTTTATCAAGCTGAGAACACCTCCCTCAGAAACCGGTCCGGCGTGAATCTGTGGCTCCGCGCAAGCGCCTGGGGATCGGTCTATGTCCTAGCTCGAGGTTTTTTCCGACTGGCCGATCTTTAAGGAGTAGCGTTTTCAGGATACCCAGAGGCGAGCCCCTGAGATGCTGTGAAGGCCTCAGCCGATCCCCTGGATTCCCTCACGGATCTGGCGCTGTGGCTCAGGATCTTCCGCAAATCCTTGTCCAGGATCGGCTTGGATAGTAGAAAGTCGATATCAGGGCTCTCGCTGGCGGCTGTTCCCTGGGTGGACCAACCGGTCATCAGGGCAGTGAGGGTTTGAGGTGAGCTGGACTTGACTTCGCTGGCCAGGTCCAATCCCGAGAGCCCGGGCATGCTCCAGTCGGTTATGACGAGATCGTAGATTCTTCGATTGAGCATTTCCTGGGCCTCGATCCCATTCTCGGCGGTATCTACGTCATGGCTCCTCAGCAGGCGCCTCAGAATCTGTGACACCGAGGACTCGTCGTCAACGACCAGAATACTCAAACCCGAGGTCTCGCCGACAGAAGATACCTCTCCGTTTGAATCTCTCTGATTCTTGAAGATCGGCAAACGGATGTTGAAGGTCGTTCCTTCGCCAGGATGGCTTTCCACCTTGATCCTGCCTCCGCTCCCCTGGACCAATCCCCAAACTGTGCTCAGCCCCAGACCGGTGCCTAGATTGTCTGCCTTGGTGGTAAAGAAGGGTTCGAAGATCTTTTTCTGGGTCTGCTTGTCCATGCCCACACCGGTATCGGAAAACAACAGGGTGAGCTGATCCTTGGTAGCCTGGGTGGCAATTCGGATGGTTCCTCCGTCTGGCATGGCGTCGACGGCATTGAAGATGAGATTGGAGATGATTTCTTCCCAGGCCGCGCCGCTGCTCTGGACCGGAGGCACCTGTCCCAGATCCAGTTCTACCTGAACGGCACGACCTTCTCGCTCCGGTCCTGTCTTCCACTTGCTTCGTGTGATCTCTAGCGTGTCCTGGATCACCTGGTCAAGCCTGACCAATTCCTTGGTGGAGGCATCGATGGGCCGGCCGAAGGTCTGGATGCGTCTGACGATTGCGGCGCAACGTTGACCCGCCTCGAAGATACGGCGGGCGTCTTCCCGGAGCTCATCGGGAAGTTGTTCATTCTGATGAAACAGTTGCGCGTAACCGACTATCCCCGTCAACACATTGTTGAAGTTGTGGGCTACTCCAGCGGCCATTTCCCCAAGAGCTCGGAGCTTTTCCGTCTGGTGCAGCTGCTCCCGGAACAGATTCTTGGCCCGCTCCCGCTCGCGGCGTTCGGAAATATCCCGGCCGATACCGTGACGGCCGACCGGAACTCCACCCTCAATGATCCAACGGATGACTACCTCTAGCGTTGAGGTGCGTTTGCCGCTGCATACCAATTGAACTTCGAGAGCCGGTAGTGGGGACCCTGGGGGATGTTCTTGCTCGTAATCTCGAACCCGCTTCACGTCCTTTTCGGCCAGGAAGTCATAGACGCTCCTGCCTATCAGATCCCCGGCAGGATAGCCCAAGAGTGTCAGGCCGGCACGATTGATCGAAGTCAGGCGCATCTCCAGATCGGTGGTAAACACCACATCCTGGGCCTCATCGAAAAGGTTCCGGTACTGAGATTCGGATTCGGTCAGGGCCTGTTGAGAACCGTACAGTGCCTGACCCATTTCGTTGAACGATCCTGCCAATTCTCCAATCTCATCCCGGGTTTCGACGCTGATGTGATGACTCAGATCTCCCGAAGCCAGCCGGCGGGTACCTTCTAGAAGTGCGCTAACAGGCTTCAAGATTCGTGCCGTCCCGATATAGCTGGCCCAGACGGCAAGGGCCAACAGGACTCCCCCGATCAGAAGCAGGATCCGCTCCAGTTGATGCAGGAAGCTGATCGCCTCATCGAGTGAGCGCTGAACAAGATAGCTGTTATTTGATCCCTCTCCTTTACCCAGCCTACCCGGCAGCATCAAGTGCGTTTGCTCGCCAATCACCAGTGGGGCCACCTTCCCGTGGCTGCCGGCAAAAGGAGTCTCGGCCACCCTGGCGGATTCAACCAGAGCATAGGTGGAAACGGGCAAGCTAGAGGCGATGATTCTGTCATCGGTCAGGAACGATACTTCGCTCTGGGTCATCTGCTTCAGGCTTTGGGCCAGAACATCGTTGATCTCGAACCCAGTCTCGAGGGTTCCGATAACCTCTCCCTGAGACCAGATCGGCACCACTACAGCCTGAAACAAGCGACCGTCATCCGAATCCAAACCGGTCCACTCACGGCCCTGCAGTGCTTCCCCGACGCCAGCTGAGTCCCAAAGGCTACTGTCGAACCCGGTTTTTCGCACCACAAGAGCCAGGGCTCTGCCCTGACTATCCGTGGCAGCAACCAGGTCGGCGCCGAAGTCCTTCCGAATCTCCCGGATCAAACTCAGCGGAGAGGAAGGCTCCGTCGAGCGCAGCATGTCGGGGATCCTTCGTTCCACCAGGAGAGCCTCCAGGACGTCGCCTAGATGTTCCTCATCAAGCGGACCTTTGAAGCCGACGCTGAATGTTCCCAGAATCTTCTTTCCGTCGGCGACAGGCACCGAAGTCATCTGGTAGGTCCGAGCGTGCACCACGGCTGGGCCGGCCGCCAGCTCGCCCTTCAGGGCACGGGCGACCGTTTCCACATTGGCCAGAAGTTCCCCGGAACTGGAGATGAGTTCGACCTGGGACAATACCCGTCCACTACGGTCGGTGACCACGAAGCGGTCGCTTCCGATGATGTTCTGGAATCTTTCGGCCTCTCTGAGCACGGTACGGGCCTGGGAGGCAAAGTCTGGGCTTTCTATGTCCAATGGGGCAACGAAGCGCGGATCTTCGGCCACTACCCAGCACTGAGACCGAAGCCAGAGCGCCCGCTCGCTCATGACAGACTCGAACACCGACTGGGTGCGAATCAGGTCCTGTTCCAGCTCCCGCTGGACCCAACGTTTCAGAAAGAGGTCACTCACGACCAGGGAAAGACCGGTCATGAGGGTGACGATGCTGCAGGTGAAGATCAGCATCTTTCCGCGGAGGTTGAATCTCACGGCTACACTGCTCAAAACTTGAAGCTGAGTTGAACCTCTCCGGTCGGCGGCACCGAAACCGATCGTTCTTGCTCACCCTTGGTGGGGTGCCAGGCTTTCACGGTATAGGTACCCGAGGGCACGCCGCCGATCACAAAATCCCCGTTGGGATCGGGAGTCGCAAAGAAGGGGTTTTCCAGCACTTTGATGTAGGCCTTCATCCGGGGGTGGATCTCGCAGCGGACGACTACCACGCCTGGTTTGGAGAGCACCTCTCCGGCACTCTTCCCTTTGGGGAACCGTCCCAGGTCAAAGCGGTCGCCAGAAACCACGGAAAAGACGTTGTGATAGAAGTTGTCCTGGTTCGGAAACTCCACCAGAGATCCGGAAAGCACGGGTAGGACGCGAGGAACGAAGGTCTCATTCTTCTGAACCATCCTAAGACTGTGGGCTGGCGGCACGAAGCTCCCGGAGACGCCCTCTACATGCACGATCACCTCGTGTGGTCCGCTTTTGATCGACTTCTGGGTCGGTCCACCGCCCCGAAAAGGACCTCGATAGTATCGGGCAGGACGGGAGTGCCGCTGGCCACTCTTGATGCTGACCCTGCCTTTCACGGTCCCGGCAATAACCTCAGACACACTGCTTGCTGAACAAAACGTGACGCCCAGACATAGAAGAGTGAACAAAGTTCTCATTTGCTTGACCCCTAAAAGGACGTTGAAAGCTGAACTGCCCAGAAGGGCTCCCATGAGGCGCCCGGCTCGTCAATCTTGTGGACCTGCTGCACAATCTTGCCGATGACTTGATCGGTCAGGTAGTAACCCAATCCTATTTCCCAGGAGCGAACTCCGTAGTCCCAGGGCACATGCTTGCCGAAGCCCGAGCCGTCGTCGATCTTTCCAAACCCGAGAGTGTCGTATCGAAGAGCGGCGAAGAGACCGGGACGGAGCACATACTTACCCTCAACGTACCCACTCCAATTGGTCAGATCTGTGCGGTTCCCTTGGACATCCGTGATATTGGGGGTCTGCCACAAGTTGGACATGAACTCGGCCACCACAGAAAGATGGCCGACGCCATATTCCACATCGATTCCGTACACTCTTTGATTGAAGTCTTCGACCTGCTGAGCTTCGACGAGAGCGGGTTGGACCACCGAATTCAGATAAGGGCCCCTGGCAAAAGATCCGCCGACCGAGAGTTCGGCTGAGAAAACGTGCTTGAGTCGGAGGGCAAGCTGCTTGCCTCTGTTATCGTCAAGTACCTGGGCTCGGGGACCGGATAGGGTTCCCTGGGTGACAGCAACGGAGTACTCGAGTCGTGAAACGGATCCAATCACCTGGACTCCGACGTCCCAACAGGTGTCGTAGATGATGGGCATACCGTTGAAGCCCCGGCGGGCCCCACCTCCCTCAAATCCTCCAAACTCCCGGCTCAGACCGTTTCCTCGCTCTTGCAGCAGGTCCAGATTGTTTGCGGGTAGCTGATTACCCCTGAGAGAGGAGAAGTAGTGGTACACCAAGGGGACCGAAATAAGCGGGTTCTCCGGCGAATAGGCCCGGTTCCCCAGATTCCCGAAGACAGTCGGGATCTTGCCCGCCTGTATGCTGAGGTCCGCATCTTGGGTCTCGAAAATGTTCAAGCGCAGATAGGAACGGAGGAAAGACTTCGGGGCAAAGTGGATGTCCGGATCGATCAGGAACTGGTTGAAGAGGGTGAGGCGTCGGTTGAACGCAACGTCCCCAAATAGTCTGAGACGTACCGGGTCGAAGGGACTGTCCCCTCGGATGAACTCGTGAAACTGGGGCACTCCCTCATTCCCGAAGGCAGTTGCCAGATCCAAGGTGCCGTTGAAAAAGACCTTGGATCCAAGATCCAGCGACCCCGCTAGAGAGACGCCGTTGACGGCTGCGCAGAGGAAAAGGAGAAGGGAAAAGGTCCTGATTCCCACCTCGCAGGAAACCCGTGATGCATGCAATCTTTTCTTCTTCATTGCGCCAGGTCTGCGGCTGCGCAGATATAGTTCCCACCAGAGGCCAGAACGTCCTTGACTTCATATCGTCTAGAGGGGTGAAAAGCTTAGTAAACTGGAACGCAGATACTGATACGTATACAGATGGGGGTTGCGAGGCAAGATCAAGGTAGGCGGAGGACGACGATGCTTGGCCATCTACTCGCCTTTTCAGGCGGCGACTTCGCACCAATCCAGGACTGCTAGCGCCAGGACCTTGGTCGCCCTGATGAGGTCGTCGATCACGACGAACTCGTCTACTCCGTGGATACTGAAAAGCCCCAGCCCACCGGTTCCATAGCAGATCGATGGCACCTGCTTGTGGGTCATGAAGGCGGCATCGACGACCGCTGGACAGGCGATCGCCCCTGCGGGTGCTCCCGTCACGGCCTGGTGAGCCTTGGACACTGTTGAGATGATGGGATGATCCTCTGGGATGGCGTAGCGGGTCCAGTGGAACTTCCAGTCCAGTTCTGGTGGGTTGTCCTTGAGCCACTCATCCCCTGAAGAGACCCACTGAACGCGCTCGTCGACCTCTTGCTTGATCGCTTCTACGTCGATATGAGGTGGATACCAGATGCAGTATTCGACGGTGCAGGTATCGGGGATGATGAAGGGCGTCTCGATCGTCCCCGGACCTCCCCGGATCACATTGGGACCGAGCGTCGAATGGCCGGCGGGGAGAAGGCGATGATTCTTGTTGAAACCCCACTCCTCTTCCAGATCGCGTAGGGCGGCGCACACCTTGAACGCCTTCTCGATGGCGTTGACTCCCACTTCCGATCCCTGGCCGCCGGCGCGAATCATTTCATAACGGACAAAGCCATGGCCTGTTTTTCCGGTCACCGCCAGCGAGAGCCAGAGAAGCCCCCCGGAGCAGCACCAGATGGCATCGGTTGGTTCTGGAATGATGGCAGCATCGGCCCGGTAGCCTCGGTCCACGGTCGCCGCAGCTCCTACCGTGGCCCCATCCCCGGTCTCTTCACCGACGGTACACTCCAGCAGAAGATCGCCCTTCAACTTCACACCACATTTCTGAATGGCCTCTACCGCTTTGACCATGGCGGCGACGCCTCCCTTCATGTCGGACGATCCACGGCCCCAGATGCGATCATCCTTGACCACGCCGCTGAACGGAGGATCCGTCCATTTCTCCGGATTGGGGGTGGGAACCACGTCCACGTGACCGCTCAGGATCAGCGACTTCCCGCCACCCGTGCCCTCGAGCTTTCCCACCAGGTTAGCCCGCTTCGGGGCCTCTTCCCAGAGGTCGTTCTGGAAGCCCATTCCCTCCAGAACCGGAGCCACAAACTCGCTGACTCGAGTCTCGCCTCCCAATGCCTCCTCAACGTCAACACCCATGTAGGTTGGCGTGACACTGGGGATCTTTACCAGATCCGAGCAAAAACGCACGATATCCTCTCGCATCCCGTCAATCGTCGTCAGAATGCGGTTTCGGGTTTCGTTGTCGAGCGTCATGGTTCCTCCTCGTCGGATTTGCTGATTGATCTCCGAAGACCGAGTATTGTAACCGAGTGGATCCTGTCCGTCGCCCTGGGACCTGAAAACGTTGTGGTCCATGGAGCGAAGAGTTAGAGTGAGACGTTTTCGGGCAATCCGCTAAAACCGCGACCCGCGACTCTATTCGGATTGCTTTTTTTACCTGAACGACCCAGCACGGCTGGGGGGCGACTGATTATGAAACTACGCTCTTCCCTAACTCTGACGCAACGAGTCCTTCCTCTTCTCGCTCTCCTTCCGAGCCTGGCCTGTGGTCTGGGATCGGAGGAAGACTCCAAGGACCGCTTCCGAGAAATCGTGGACATCTCGAGGGACGAAAAGGCCCTGGCCGAGTATCTCAAAGCGGTCCCGCCGAAGGAGCCGGAGGAAGCTCTGAAGTCCTTTGAGACGGAAGACGGCTTCACCATGGAACTGGTGGCTCATGAACCTCTGGTCTACGATCCGGTTGCCGCGGCCTTCGATGAAAACGGCCGACTCTATGTCGCGGAGATGCGTGACTATCCCTACCAGCCCGGCCCTGGAGAAAAGCCGATAGGGGTCGTCCGCTTGTTGGAGGACAGGGATGGGGACGGACGCTTCGACCAGAGTCATGATTTCGCCGAGGAGCTGCTTTGGCCCACCGGAGTCACGGTCTGGAAGGGAGGGGTCTTCGTCACCGCTCCCCCAGACATCTGGTACCTGAAAGACACCGACGGCGACAACAAGGCGGACGTTCGTAAGAAGATCTACACCGGATTCGGACACCAGAACGAACAGCAGATGATGAACAACATCATCTGGGGGGTGGACCACAAGATCTATGGAATCGCCTCAGGCAATGGCGGCAGTGTCCAGAATGCAGACAAGCCGGATGCCGAGCCGGTCTCCCTTCTGAGTCGGGATTTTCGCTTCGATCCGATGAGCGGTGAATTCGAGACCACGACCCAGACCTTCCAGTTTGGACACTGTTTCGACGACTGGTACAACCGTTTCGTCTGTAACCAGGGCATGCCAGGACGCCATGTGGTGCTGCCCGCCCGCTACCTGGAGCGTAATCCCCATCTCTTCCTTGATCTCCACAAATGGCTGGCTTCCGGCTACAGGCAGGTGAATCCCCTGGTCGAAGGCCAGACTCGGGTATACAAGATCAGCCCGGTCGAACGCTGGCGCACCATCCGCGAGGCTCGGCGCATCTTCGCCGGTTCCAGTGGTAGGAGCGCCGGGGTAGGCCATTACTACCTCACCGCCGGATCCGGCATGCAGGTCTACCGTGGCCACGCCTATCCCGAAAAGTATCGAGGGAGCTTCATCATCGGTGCCAATACGGCGAATCTGATCCACCGGCGTGTCCTGGCGCGCGACGGGGTGACCTTTACCTCTCGGCGGGGCGAAGGAGAAGACACCGAGTTCGTCCGCTCTACCGACAACTGGTTTCGACCGGTCAATTCCTTGAACGCTCCAGATGGGACCTTCTACGTGCTCGACATGTCGCGGGAGTTGATCGAGGCCACCCACGTCCCTGGTCGAGTGATGAAGCACCTGGACTTTACGAGCGGACGAGACCGTGGGCGCATCTACCGACTGGCACCGCCCGACTTCAAGTCGCCTCCCCCACCCCAACTGGGTGAGGCCAGTGTTGAGGAACTGGTATCGCATCTGGAACATCCTGGTGGATGGTGGCGCGACACCGCTCACCGATTGATCTACGAGCGTCAGGACCCCGCGGCAGTACCGTTGCTACGACGCCTTTTCAGAGAAAGTGCGAAACCTCTGGCCCGGATGCACGCACTCTGGTCCCTGAAAGGAATGGGAGCGCTGCTAGATTCCGATCTGACTCGTGGTCTAGACGATTCGTCGTCCGGTGTTCGGACCCATGCCGTGCGTCTGTCCGAGCCGAGAGTAGGCCGCAGTCCCCGATTGTTTCAGAAGGTTCTGGCGCTGGCAGGAGACCAGGATCCGCGAGTCCGATTTCGGGTAGCGCTGGCGCTGGGGGAAACCAAGGGTCGCGGGGCCTTACCGGGACTGGCCCGCATCGCCGGGAAAGACACTGGTGATTTCTGGATCCGAAACGCTGTCCTGAGTTCCAGTGCTGAATTTGGGGACCGCCTTTTCGAGACGTTGGTAAAACAAGAGGGATTCTTGGACAACCCGGACTCGGGGGAATGGCTATCTCTGCTAGCCCAGGCGATGGGAGCCAGGGACATCTCCTCGGAGATCCGGCGCGTGATGCAAACGACTGCCGGCCACGCTGCTCTGGTCGACAATCCCGAAACCCAGCAGAACATCGTCGCCGGCCTGGCCCAGGGACTCGTACTTTCAGGAAAGTCACTCCCCGGCCTCAAGAACCTTCCTCCGGAGGCAGCCCGGATGATTGAGAATCTGATGGAACGATCGCTGACGGTGGCCAACGATGATGGAGCACTCGAAGATCAGCGGCTGGAGGCCATCCGTTTTCTCAGCCACGGCACCTTGGAGCGAGGAAAAGAGACGCTGACTCCCCTGATCGATCCAAAGCAGCCGCAAGCCGTGCAGTTAGCCGCGATTGATGCCCTGACGAATTTCGACGACCCCGCGATTGCCTCTCTCTTGCTGGGACCCTGGTCTAGCCACTCTCCCCAGGCCAGAAGCAAGGTCCTGGAAGGCCTGATGTCGCGCCAGCGCCCTGGACCCGGGCTTTGTTGAAGGCCGTCGAGGAGGACCAGGTAGCAGTAAGCCAGATCGATCTCAAACGCCGTGAGTTGATGATGAACCACGACGATAAAGCGATTCGTGAGCAAGCGGTTCGACTCTTTGGCTCCCAGGCTCCGGGGCCCCGCCAAGCCGCCCTGGACGACTATCAAGCGGCGTTGAACCTGAAGGGCCACAAGGAACGCGGCGAGGAAGTCTACGCTCGCGAGTGCGTCAAGTGCCATCGGCTCTCATCCCGCGAGCATCCAATCGGACCCAACCTGATCCGGGGATCTGAAAAGGATCCCGAATCCCTGCTCACCAACATCCTGGATCCCAACCGGTTCGTCGAGCCCCAGTACCTGTCTTACGTTGTGACCGACCAAAGAGGGGGACTCTATACCGGGATTCTCTCGGAGGAGACTTCGACCAGCATCACATTGGTGGAAGGGCAAGACCTTTCGAACACACTCCAAAGAAAAGAGATCAAGGAGATTCGGGCAACCGGGAATTCCCTGATGCCAGAAGGGCTCGAAGAGAATATCGGCCACCAGGAAATGGCCGACCTGATCTCGTTCATCCTGGCCTACCAATACGAGGTCGGAACCGAGAGTGCCGGCCTCGCGCCGGGTGAAGAAGTGTACGAGGAGATGGAACTCCACCCCTCCCTGCGCCAAGGCGGCCAGTCAACTCATCCCAACCGAATAAGATAGAGCAGCCCTTCGATCCCCGGGCCATGAAAACAGTGGGTTGATCCGATGTCAGATGAGAACCGATCCCAGCATGCGGGTTCCTTCCAATACCAAGACTCGAGGCCGCAATGCACCGCCACCTACCTATTGCCGGCGGTTCTCCAGATCCTTCAAGAGGAATCGCAGCTCGAGGTTCAGGGAAAGCGCCTATTCGAAATCGGCTGTGGCAGCGGTGCAACTGCCTTCACGTTGAGCCAGCTGGGCTACGAGGTCACTGGGATCGACCCTTCGAGCAGCGGTATCGAACTGGCAAACCGGAACTATCCTGACCTCAAGCTCTTTCCGGGAAGCGCCTACGATGACCTGGCTGCCAGCTACGGAGTCTTTCCTGCAGTGATCAGCCTTGACGTCATTGAACACTGTTTCTATCCCCGTCAATTCGCGAAGGCCTTCTACGAGTTGTTGGCAGCAGACGGCCTCGGCATTATCTCGACGCCCTTTCATGGATATTGGAAAAATCTGGCGATCTCGCTTCTGGGAAAATGGGACAGCCACCTTTCTCCGCTCTGGGATCACGGCCACATAAAGTTCTTTTCGAAGAAGACCCTGACGGCAATACTTCAGGAAGCAGGTTTTCTCGAGGTTCGCTTTGTTCGCGCCGGAGGCCTTCCGGGATTCGCCAAGTCGATGGTTGCTATTGTCCGGAAGTAACTGACTACAGCTGCCCGGACGCCAGCAAAATGTCAGACGCGTCAGAATTTCTTCTGGGCGAACCGTCTATGCCAGATCGGGAATCCCCGCTGAGTAGAGGAAGAACGATTTGACGGACATCCCTAACTCCCTTTGTTTCAAATCTTTGCTGCTCCATCCGCCCAAACCTCCGGTGGCCGCCATCCTGATTTCTAGATCGATTTGGCACCATTCTTGCTGTCACTCGGGCCTGTAACCGAGGGGGGCGAAGCGCACCCACAGCCAGGAATCCTCTCGGGAGCATCAAGGCCTGTTCAGATCCACATATCGCCTTTGGGTACCGTACGTCAATCAACCGTTTTCTAAAAAACAAGGAGATCAACGATGGATGTCAATCTTGCCGAACTAATAGAAAAGGTCAATGTCAAAATCTCGACTTTGGACGACGAAAAGGTTCAGATTCAGAGTCGTATCGAAGACATTGATAACGAAAAAACAGCCATGCAGAAACACTTCGAGGCTATCGACGCCGTGTCCACCTTAGCCGAGGAGTTCGCCATGGAAAAGGATGAGTTCGCCATGGAGAAGGATGAGTTCGCCATGGAAGAGATGGACCCTGCCGAAGGTGGGGACGGCTTCGAGAGCGACCCGGGTGACGGGGTTGAACCCGAGATACTAGCATCCGATTCCGACGCAGAAGGCGAGTCCGACATAAGTGAGGTGGAGAGGTCAAGAAAAGGCGACGTGCTCAGCTATCTGAAGGAACAACTAGATGCTGAGGAGGCCGATGATGCGTCACAAGATCGTGATGATGATGCCCTGAGCTTGAGAGCATGAAGACTTCAACCCCCGATCCGGAGCAAGTCATCTATGTCGCCGGCCATCGGGGTCTGGTCGGATCAGCCCTACTCAGGTGCTTGCAGAGGGCGGGCTACTTAAACCTCCTCACTCGCCCTCATGAGGAGTTGGAGCTGACCGATCAGCGGGCCGTCCGCAGCTTTTTCAGCAGCTAGAGAATCGACTACGTGGTTCTGGCAGCCGCAAAGGCGGGAGGGATTCACAGCAACGACACCTATCCGGCCGATTTCATCTATGACAACCTCTTGATTCAAGCTCGAACGGAGCACCCCAAACTCCATCCGTTCGTCCGTACCAACCCGGAGTCAGGGCCAAGCCTGTCGTCATGAGTGTCTCTTTAGAGGGACCGATTCAAAACCCTTACCTCGCTTCCGAGCAAGAAGTGTTGATCGCGCCATCCCGGGGCCGGCGGAAGCTGGACTTGAGAGAGCTGTGGAACTACCGAGAACTCCTTTGGGTGCTCACAGCACGAGACATCAAGGTCCGCTATCAGCAGACTCTGATTGGGGTGGCCTGGACGGTGTTCCAACCGGTCGTTACGATGTTGGTCTTTACCCTCATTTTCGGTTGGGTGGTCCGGCTGCCATCGGAGGGCTTTCCCTACCCCCTATTCCTCTACTCCGGCTTACTACCTTGGACGTTCTTCGCCAGTGCCTTGACCAGTTCCGGGGGATCGCTGGTGTCATCCTCGAATCTTGTGAGCAAAGTCTATTTTCCACGTCTTGTCATCCCAATCGCTTCGGTCGGAGCCGGGCTTGTCAACCTCGCAATCTCCCTGGCCGTGTTAATCGGCTTGATGACTTACTACAGTATAGGTTGGACTACCAACCTCCTGTTTGCTCCCCTCCTGATTGCGGCGGTATCCTTCGCAGCCCTTGGAATCGGGACCTTCCTGTCTGCTCTGAACGTAGCCTACCGAGATGTTGGCAACATCCTGCCACTGACACTTCAGATTTGGATGTTCCTCACACCAATCTTGTACTCGCCGACGATGGTCCCTGAACGATGGCGTTGGCTGATCGACCTGAACCCCATGACCGGAATCGTAGGAGCCTTTCGCACCGTCTTTCTGGGCCAGCCTTGGGATCACGTCTCTCTTGCTATCTCGCTGGGCCTTTCGTGCTTGTTCTTCTGGGGCGGACTCCTGTACTTCCAAAGCGTCGAGAGGGATTTTGCCGACGTTATCTAACCTGATGAAACTTGATTGGCGAACGTAGCTTTGGCCTCCAGGCCGAAGTCTTATTCTCCTGAGCCTCTGGCTCGGACGGCGGCCTGGAGCCCACCGCTACGCCGGACCCAAAGTATCCTTGTGAATGATCCGGCTCGCAGCCGATGGCGGGGCTAACCTGAAACTTGATTTGGTTGTTTCTTGAGGAACAAGGGTGTAACCCATTGATTCAGTGATTTTTAGGTCAGGGGAGCCTGAAGCGCGAGCGAGGGGTTGGGAATCGGCGAGATCTAGTAAAAGGGGACAGAGACTTTCTGAGTCCCTCTTTCAACCGTGGCCATGACACTCCCAGAAGCGCTCCCTCCCGGCTCCAGCGGTCTCGGCCTAGGTGCTGAGACAAGCATCGTCCGGCCACCGGCGATCCGCGTTTCGAACCTTGGAAAGCTGTTCCGGATAGGCGTGCGAAACCAGCCTGCCGAAACACTGAGAGAAGCCCTGTCAGACCTACCCTCATTCTTTCGGCGATGGGGTGCCCCTCGAGATAAGCAGCAATTCTGGGCACTCAGAGGGGTTTCTTTCGAGGTTCAGGAAGGCGAAGTAGTCGGCGTTATCGGTGCCAATGGAGCGGGAAAGAGTACTCTATTGAAGATATTGAGCCGAATCTCAGAGCCGACTACTGGGACTGCAAGACTACGAGGTCGCGTCTCCAGTCTGCTGGAGATTGGCACGGGATTCCATCGGGAGCTCACCGGTCTGGAGAACATCTATCTCAGTGGTGCCATCCTGGGTATGCGTCGAGAAGAAATTCGGCGCAAGGTAGATGAAATCGTAGCCTTCTCAGGAATCGATCGGTTCATCGAGACGCCTGTCAAACACTATTCTTCAGGCATGTACGTACGGCTTGCGTTTGCGGTCGCAGCGTATCTGGAACCGGATATCCTGCTGGTGGATGAGGTTCTGGCAGTTGGAGACGCCGAGTTTCAAAAGAGATGCTTGAACCGGATGAACAAAGCCGGCCAGGAAGGTCGGACCGTCCTTTTCGTAAGCCACAACATGTCCGCGGTCAGGAAGCTTTGTTCGCGTGCGATCCTGCTGGATCGGGGTCGGATTAAGGAAGTCGGAGACAGCTTTTCCGTAACAGAAGCCTACCTGAAGAACCTCTCGAACGACAGCTGTCGGAACCCTTCCCTTCCGCCCGGCTTCTTGTTCGCTCGACAGCCAACCGTCGGTACGAAGTTCGCCATAACCGCAATTCAGATGCTGGACGCAGCCGGGAAACCTCTTTCGGTGCTGGGAACCTGGGACTATGTTCGCTTCAGGATCCACTTTTCGGCGACCGAGAGGTCCCAACGCGGTTCCGTAGTCTTCAAGATCCAGACCAACGACAATACGCCGATCCTTCTCTGCTCGACGCAACCAGACTCGACCCTACCGCTCCCCATCGAAGCAGGGACTCAAGCCGTAGACTGCGTGTTCCCCAAATGGCCGCTGGCAGAAGGGGAATACACCGTCGGCGTAGGGCTTGCTATTCCGACCGTCGAGTACCTTGCTTGGGAAGAGAACGTGTGCGAACTCCAAACGGTCGGACGAGACGTCTTCGGATCGGGTCTTGCGCCATCGTCAGATCGTTACCTGGTCGCGGCTCCCCATTATTGGGAAACCGCTTCTGCTTCGCTGTCTGCCTCAGACCAAGAGCCAGCCGATATCGAGGTACCAGGGGTACAGTACGCCCACTGATTCTCCTTACTTGGCCGCTGAACTGCAAACCCATGCAATCATCCTGGCCCTCCCTTAGGGTTCGTTCAAGAATAACTTCGCAGAGTTGGCGCTCAGATTTGCGCCAGATTAGGTCGCGAACGATTGAGCGAAACCGCAGGCGTAGCCAGGCCTACGTTGAGGTTTTCGCGATTGAGGAGCGGCCGAAGATGGTGTGAATCTGAGATGCCAGAATGTGAAGCTATTTTTGAACGAGCCCTGAAGGGACTCAAGAGACATCTCAGAACCCGCTCTGTTCGTCGGAGGGTTGCCCGTGCCGATAATCCCTACGCTACGCACATTCCTATTCTGGTGGGACTTGCCAGTGTCTGGAGGATACGTCGAGTGGTGGAGTTTGGCTCCGGTCTCTACAGCACTTTGACCTTCCTGAACCGAGCTGTCTTTCCCCACCTTCAGGAACTGTGCTCCTTTGAGAATGACGAAGAGTGGGCTACCCGAGTGCGACAGTCCGTCGCAGGCGAGCCAAGGCACAAACTAACAAGCGTACAGGGTGGCATGAGCACTGCTCCGAGACAGTTTCAATTCGCCGACTTCGACCTCGTGTTCATCGATGACTCGACCTCCCTACCCGAGCGACTAGAGACGATTGAGGCTGTGGGGAAAAGCTGCGGCGACCAGGTGGTCATCGTCATACACGACTACGAGGAGCTGGAGTATAGAAAAACGGCCTTCCAGCATCTGGGATTCATGCGGAGACACTTTATATTCACGGCCCTCAATCCAAATACCGGCGTTCTCTCGAACTCAGGAAGGGACGTTCAGCGCCGTCTGAGGGAGATCGACCGGCGCATTTCGTCCTACTCTTCCAGCATCGCGCTGGAGGATCTGGATGGATGGTCGGCTGTCCTCACTGGCACACCGAGCGACGGCTGCCAGGCAATGCGCCAAGGCAGCGGGGGAGAAGCCGATGAGGGCACACTATTGGGGCAAAGCAATCTCCTCGAACTGCCAGCTGCAGTGTGGCCGGCTACAGATGGCGAGTCGAAACGTAACGAGGTAGGCAGATGTTGATCGAACTCAATCGGAAGAACCATCGGTCCATTCTGGTGACTGGGGGCTTGGGGACCGTGGGGCGCGGGTTGGTACACGATCTCCGCCAGCGCGGACACCGGGTCGTCTCTTGCGACCTACAACACCAGGCAGACGAGCACGGCTTCGGCCTCGCCGGTGGCGTTCAGGCTCCTGGCTATGCCCGATGTGATGTTGGGGAATATCGTCAGGTGGAGCGAGTGTTTCAGGAGATGGGCCCATTTGACTATGTCTACCACTGCGCCGCCGAATTTGGACGGTGGAACGGCGAGGACTTCTACGAGGCTCTTTGGAGAACCAATGCGGTTGGGACCAAGAACGTGATCCGCCTGCAGGAACGCCTTGGATTCCGACTCATCCACTTTTCTTCCTCAGAAGTGTACGGCGACTGGCCGGAACTGATGACCGAGACGGTCAACGATGAATACGCCATCCCCCAACTCAACGACTACGCCATGACCAAGTGGGTCAACGAGATGCAGATCCGCAACTCGGCTTTCCAGTATGGCACCGAAACGGTGGTGGTGCGCCTCTTCAACACCTACGGCCCGGGGGAGTACTACAGTCCCTACCGATCCGTCAATTGCCGCTTCCTCTTTAGCGCACTTCACGGCCGGCCCTGGACGGTATTTCGAGGTCACTCCCGAACCTCAAGCTACCTGTCTGACACCGTCAGGTCTCTGGCAAACATCAGCCAGCGTTTCAAGCCGGGAGAAACCTATAACATCGGTGGAAGCGAACTCCACACGATTGAAGAGCTTTCGGATGCGGTAATCGAAGTGACCAAGGCCGATCCATCTTTGGCCCAATACCAAGACTCAGAACCACTCACAACCACGAAAAAGAGGGTCGATACCTCCAAGGCGGTCCGCGACCTGGATCACCAGAACCGCTGTAGCCTGAAAGAGGGACTGCGACAAACCGCCGAGTGGATGCGCCAGGTATACCCTGTGCCGGCCAAGGTCTGGTCCATGCCTCATCCGGCTCCTGATTCTCCCAGAGGGCGGAGAGCCGATCCGACTCACACCCTGATTTCGACCCAAGCTTCATCCTCTGAAGAAAGAGCCGAGACGGCAGATCCGACCGAGACGGCACAGTCTCTCCCCTTCTAGGAAACAGCTCTGTCCCTTTCTCGGAAACAGCTACCGAGATGTATAACGGCAGCAGCCAGAAACTTCAGCGCGAGCCTCCTCGACTTCTGCTGTTGAGTGGTGTACCGCCTGGTCCCGGCAGCGTCGGGCAAATCATTCTGCAGGACCTCTGTGAAGGTTACCCAGATGGACACATATGCTGCTTTGCTACACCAGAGGAGGGCTTTGAGGTGAGTCCTTTTCAGGACCGGGTTCCGGTTCGCGTCTGCCGTCCTCGCAGCCAATCACACCATCGACCGCCGCCGAGCCACCTGGGAGCAATGAGATCCTGGGCAAGCCACCAGTTGTCAAGAACATACATCCGCAAGTGGGTTGCGGACGCCGTGGAGTTTGGAAGGCAGTATCGGGCGGAGAAGGTGTGGATGGTGATGGACAATGTCACCACCATGGCCATGGGCTCTGAAGTAGCGCGGCGTCTGGAGCTACCTCTGCTCTGTCTGGTCTGGGATCCTCCGGATTATCTGCTCAGAAAGACAGGGATGGACAGTTTCACTCGGACAAGGCTCTCGAAGCTCTTCGCTGCCACGCTGCGTCAAGCCCAACGTGTGGCAGTCGTGTCGGCGAAGATGCAGGAAGATTACGCGAAGTACACCGTCACTGAACCTCTGATCCTGCGCCATGGACTCGATAGACAAGACCACCAGCAAGCGGCAATCCATCCGCTTCGGGACAAAGATTTGCAGTTGGGCTTTGCGGGCTCGCTCTACAGTCAGCGCGCTTGGAGGTCGCTGATCGAGGCGCTGAACGGAATTGATTGGCGACTGGATGGCAGACACGTGGTGATCCGAATACTTGGTTCTGATTTCGGCCTCAAGTGTAAGGCTCCTGCCAACATCGAGTATCTGGGTTTCCGGTCGGTCGGAGAAACGGCGAGGATTCTTGCCGAATGTGATTTGAACTACCTGCCTTATCCTTTTGAGAGCGGGCTGTCCGACGTGGCGCAGTATTCGTTTCCCACCAAACTGAGCACCTATCTGGCCGCAGGGAGACCCATCTTTATTCATGCTCCCGGCTACTCCTCTCTGGCACGCTTCTTCCGTGATCATCGCATTGGTATCTGTTGTAAATCTTTGGAGCCGCTCGCACTGATCGAGAGCTTCAGACAGCTCTTGGTGCCCCAGACCTACTCAGCGGCAGCCCAGCGAGTATCACAAGTTCTAGAGGCTGAGTTCAGCCGGGAAGTCTTCTTACAAACCTTCTACCAGTTTGTTGGGGTGAGAACGGGGGTCGGGACTTCTAGAGCGAGAGCTTCTTGAATGGCACGAACTAAGATTCTCTTTTGTAGTCAAACCTATACACCAATCGGCGGAGTCGAGACCTGGTTGGACACGCTCTGCCGCAGCCTTGCAGAGAAACAGTGGCAGCCGATCGTGGCCCTGGTTCGGGGCTCAGACACCCACCGCCCAGAGGCCTGGAAAGAGGCCCATCCGGGCCTCAGGACGACGGAGATCGACGGTCGAGGCCTTAATGCCCGCGGCCGAATCCGGGCCATCGAGCGCTGCATCAGGCGCGTCAAGCCGGACATCTTTGTTCCAGTCGGGGTTGTCGACGCCTACGACGCCATCTGCCACCTCAAACTAGAAGGCTATCCAACGCGCCTGGTCATGACGATACATGGAAATACCCCATCCCTGATCGCCGACATGGCCCGCTACCAGAACTTCGCGGATCTAGTCGTTTGTCCGGGGGCGCTGACCTGCCGCCTGGCAACGCAGTGGGCCGGGGTTCCCGAGGGGCGAGTGCGACACGTGCCCAATGGCGTCTCCTCCCCTCGTGTAGCGCACCGGCCCCGCCAGGCGGATCAACCCATCCGTCTCGGATACGTCGGCCGTCTGGTGCAGCCAGACAAGCAAGTCCTCGATCTGATCTCCTTCTGTCAGAAGCTAGAAACCGAGCCAGCGTCCTACTCACTGGATATCGTCGGAACTGGCGAATCAGAGGAGGAATTGAAACGAGGACTGAACCAACTGGTGGGCCGGGGCACGGTTCGCTTTCATGGTCCTTTGGCTCTTGACGAGATATACACTCGGATCTACCCAGAGCTCGACTGTCTATTGCTCTTTTCTCCTAGGGAATCTTTCGGGATCGCCTTGGTTGAGGCCATGGCCCATGGCGTGGTCCCTGGACGGAGGGCTTTCTCCGTCCACAGGAAAACTGTCTGCTCTTTGAGGTGGGGGACACCAGCGCAGCGGCCGCCAATGTGAGTTGGCTCCAGACAAGAAGCGAAGTGTGGAGCCGTTTGTCGCAGCAGGCTAAGGACAGCGCTGGAAGCTACAACTGGGGTTCGTCAACGGCAAAATGGAGCCAGCTTTTTGAGAGTGTTCTCAGCGCAGAACCGGTAGCCGGACAGAGTGTGCCGCAAAGACCTCTCGGTCCCGATGGCAAACTGGATCGAATCGGCCTTCCTCCCCTTCTGATCGATGCCCTGCGCTACCTTCGGCGCCAAACCGTGGGGCTGTCCCCCTTGATGATTGGTGGTGAGGAATGGCCTTTCATAAACAAGGACCACAGTCCCCAACTACTGGAAAGAATCAACCTGTGCGCCCGGCGATTGGACCGAGAGAACCCTGACGGAGGTTCCCTTTCCTTATGATACCTAGACTCCTCATAGTAGCACCATCGGCTTACCGCCTTGGCGGTCTGGCTACCTGGCTCAGCTACCTGGAGCCGGGACTTCAGGAGCGGGGCTGGCACGTCACTCTCGGACTGGTCCAGGGTCCTCGCCACCACCTTCCAACCCAATACGTTGCAGAAAATCCAAGTCAGAACTGGGTTCCCATACCCTGCCTCACCGGGACCCCCGAGGGTCGCTGCCAGGCCCTGATGCGGGCGATCGGGAAAGAGCGGCCCCACTTGGTGGCCGGCGTCAACATCCCGGACGTCTATTCTGCAGTCGCGAGGCTGCGGAGTAGAGGGCACGGACCCAGAGCGGTGATGACGATACATGGAATTCAGTCCGACCTGCTCGAGGATGTCAAGCGCTGTGAGACCGTTCTGGATGGCGTCATCTGTAGCAACCGACTAGCCCACCGGCTGGTCTTAAAGGAGGCTGGACTCAGTCGGGAGCGCGTCCACTACGCCGGCTACGGAGTGGCGATTGAGCCTTACAGACGGCCTCAAGCCAGCAGGGGATTGCTGAAGATCGCCTGGATCGGTCGACTGGAACAATCGGACAAACGTGTTCACGACATTCCTCCGATCCTGCAGCACCTACGTCATCACGAGGTCCCGTTTCAACTGCTAATAGCTGGAGAAGGTTCTGAGGAGGAGAGGCTGCAAAGGGAGCTGCGTCGCTTCACCGAAGCCAACCAGGTGAAGTTCCTGGGCCGGATCGACGCTGAGAAATTGAGAGTCGTCTACCGGCAAGCGAATGTGTTGCTGCTTACCTCAGCGCATGAGACAGGTCCTCAGGTGGTCTGGGAGGCAATGGCGAGCAGCCTGCCGGTAGTATCCAGCCGATACGTTGGGTCCGGGCTGGAATCTGCGCTCGAACACGATCGAAATGCTCTGCTCTTTCCGGTTGGGGACAGTCGGGCCGCAGCCCTGCAACTATGCCGTCTCTGGCAGGATCCCCTTCTGACTCAGAGAATTGCCAGCAACGCTCACCGCATGGTCAGCGAGCGTTATAGCCTCGAAGCCTCCCTGCGCTCCTGGGACACAGCACTCCGAAGCACCCTGCGGTCCCGGCCGCACAAGGCCGGGGTAAAGCTCGAAGTACCTCACTGCCAGGGAAGGATGGACACCTGGTTGGGAAGCAGCGCAGCCGAAAGCGTTCGGCGATTGATGGGACGCCGAGTCCAGCCCCAGGGTGGTCCTGGCAGCGAGTGGCCTCACTCCTACGGTAGGCAAACCTCCAAACAGTTCTTGGAGATTGCCAGGAGGGAAGATCACGCTTGCCAGGAAGGTCTCGCGTCAGAACCGGCAGTGACAGCTATAGCAAGATGACGAAGCAACCTCTCCGGCAACAGCTGGGATGTTGGCTGAATGAGCGCTGGCGAACCGAATTGGTCCTCCGGGCTCCCCGGCTGACGAAGCGCTTGGGACTGCAGTGGCTGGACCTCTGCAATCGAAAGGAGCGCTTGGCCACAGTCCCGGGTGGTGGTCGGGAGTGTCTCTGGAAAGGCAGCTCCAGACTGACCGTTTGTCGCGTCTTTCCTCGCCTTGGTGCCCGACTGCTTCAGCACTTGGTTCAACAGTGGCCGATCCGCTTCACCGTTCCTCCTCGGGCGCCCAACAACCGCCCCCAGGTGAGCATCATCATCGCCATCCGGGGCCTGGATCGGCTTCCACTGCTGAGACGCTGCCTGGCCACCTTGTTCGCCCAAGAAGGCTGTTCTTGGGAGATCCTGATCGTCGAGCAGGACTGGGATCGATTGATCGAGCCCCATCTGCCGTCAGCGGTCCGATACGCCCACGCCCGCTCCCTGACCCCCGAATCAGCTTTCAACAGATCATGGGCTCTCAACTTAGGTGCCCGGTTGGCAAGAGGCTCCACCCTGGTTTTTCACGACGGCGACATGCTGGCTCCAACCCGGTTTGTCGAAACCGCGTGCAGTCTGTTGAGGAACGGCTTCGATGCGGTGCGCCCCGTCCGTCTGATCGCCTGCCTCGACCGGATGGCTACCGAGGATATCTGCGCCGGAGCGGGGCTGGACGCAGTGAGCACCCTATCCGAGATGCTCCAGAACTGCGCTGCATCCCTGGCAGTTCGAAGCGAGGCTTATTGGCACATTGGGGGACATGATGAGGAGTTCTGCGGCTGGGGAGGCGAAGACGATGAGATATTTCAACGCCTGGCAACGTTGTCGCTCTGTCCCGGACGCTATATGCCCTTAGTACACCTGTGGCATCCACCGCAGCTGGAAAAGATCCGCCGGAAAAGATCGAACCCCAGGTTCGAGTTGAAGAGCAGAGAACCAATCGAGACGAGAATCGGCAGGCTTCGCGGCTTGAACCTGGGATCTCCAGCAGCTCCGGCAATAGGCACTTAAGATGCAATCAGGCTGTGTTTCCACCATCATCCCGGTTTTCAATCGTCCGCTGATGTTCTGCCAGGCGGTCGAGAGCGTGCTGGCCCAAACTTATCGGCCTATCGAGATCATCATCGTGGATGATGGCTCCACCGACTCGACAGGCGCCCGGGCGCTCAGCCTGGCAGCAAGCTGGCCTTCGACGATTCGCGTCCTTCAGACCTCCAACCGTGGACCCGGATTGGCGAGAGAGACGGGAAGGCGCGTCGCCCAGGGCGAGTTCATTCAGTACCTGGACAGTGACGACCTCCTGTCGCCTGGCAAATTTGAGGTGCAGGTGGCTGCTCTGGGCAAGAACCCTGACTGCGGCATCGCCTACGGTTATACCCGGCTCATCGACGAAAACGGAGGCGTCCTGGCCGCGCCCTACAAGTGGACCGGACGCACAATGCCGACCTTGTTCCCGGCGCTACTGGTCGATCGCTGGTGGAGTACCCACACGCCCCTGTTTCGCCGATCGGTGTGCGACGCAGTCGGCGCCTGGTCCGACATGAGAATGTCCGAGGATTGGGAGTATGAGGCCAGGGTGGGGGCACTCGGAACCCGCCTGGTTCACTGCCCAGAATTTCTCTCCGACCATCGCTGCCACTCGGGTAATCGACTCACGGCAAGGCAACCTGATCGCCAGACATTCAAGGAAATGACAAGCCTCATCCAAAGCCTATATGTCTGTGCGAATCGGGCAGGGGTATCGCCGGACCTCGACGAAATGAAACACTTCTCCCGCTGGGCCTTCTCGATGGCACGCCAAGCGGACAGCGTCGGCTTGCACCGGGAAGCAAAAAGATGCCTGGCAATCTCCAGAACGACTGGATCGCAAGGACTGCTCGCCGGTCTCCAACTCACAGCGTACGGGGCGATGACTGCAACCCTGGGTGGGAACCGCAGCACCAGGCTGGTGAGCCTGTTTGAGCGGCTCACCGGCTGGGGTGCCGGTTCCTCGACTATGAGACAGTCCTGGATGGAGCAGAAGAGTTGAGTTCACCTCAGGTCTCCATCGTGATGGCTGTCCACAACGGTGAGCGCTTCCTGCGCAGTTCCATCGAGAGCATCTTGACTCAGCTCCATTCCGATTTCGAATTCATTGTCGTCAACGACGGTTCCATCGACCGAACCGGGCAGATTCTGCGGCTCTGCGTAGGGCAGGACGCGAGGATGCGGATCCTCGAGCAGGAAAACCGGGGCCTCACGCGGTCTCTGATCACGGGATGCCTTGCAGCAAGGGGAAAGTACATCGCCCGCCAAGATGCAGATGACCTATCGGCTCCGGACCGGCTTGCGAAGCTGGCTCAGTTACTCGAAGTCGATTCGGGTCTCGTCTTCGCGTCTTCATGGGCGCAATGGATCGGTCCCGAAGACGAATTGCTCTGGGAAATGAGACGTCCCAACCGATCAGAGGAGGCGACCCGGCAGCTTCTTCACGAAAGGATTGGGCCCCCAGCGCACGGCAGTGCCATGTTTCGCAAAGAGTCCTACCAAGCCGTGGGAGGTTATCGAGAAGAATTCTATTACGGCCAGGACTCTGATCTGTGGCTCAGGCTCGGCCAGCTGGGAAGGCTGGGGTACGTCCAGGAGACACTGTACACGTGTCGGTTCAGCCTGTCGGGGATCACGGTGACAAATCGCAGCCTGCAGCGGCGTTTCGGCGAGATCGGCCAGAAGTGCCACGCTGCCCGGATGCGCGGAGAAAGTGACAGAGTGTTTCTTCAAGAGGCGGACAAGCTCAGGCAGCAGATCCTCTCTGGAGCTGTCACCCGGACTTCGGATCGTAAGCTCACCTCGGCCGCAAACTACTTCGTCGGTTCGAGATTGGCCCAGCGGGGTGACCACCGCGCCAGAGAGTATCTGCGCCGTTCGACACGAGCCAATCCATTGAACTGGAGAGCCTGGCTAAGGATCTGTGGAGTAAGATCTGGTTTCACTCCCCGTCCGGTGCGCTCTGATGAGGCGCAGCGTCATACCTGGCCGCACCTGCTCATCAGACTGGCCAACTTTGTGTGCTTTTCACGGGGATCAGAGAGATAGCGGCATGCGTATCCTGGTCGGGGCAAATGTCTTTCCAGACCCGAATTCGGGGGCTGCGGGGACGGTCTATCAAACGAATCGTGCATTGAGGGAGCTGGGTCACCAGGTCGACGAAATCTGGTCGCCTGCTCTGGGGCGGAAGATCAAACACGGGAATCTCCACTATCTGCTTGAACTTCCCTACCGCTACAAGGAAGCAGTAGCCCAGAAGACCGTCGACACCGACTACGATGTCATCCAGCTCAGCCAGCCCCATGCCTATCTAGCCGCACTCGCCCACCAGCGTCATGCCCGTCCCGGGATCTTCGTAAACCGAAGTCACGGATTGGAGTGGCGTTCCGAACGCACACTGAGATTCTGGCACAAGGAATTCGGCGTCAAGCCGAATCGATTTCCACGGGTCCTGTTCAGTCCGTTAGTGAACCGTCTGTTGAATCTTCATTTGCTGAAGATGAGTCACTTTGCTGATGGAATCATCCTGCCCTGCCGAGAGGACCGGGAGTTTCTGTTGGAAAATACCGGCGCCGACTCTGACCGGGTCCAGGTAATCCACCACGGAGTCCCCGATCGCTACCGGCGACACCGAGTCGAGCCGATGGACCGGTCCAGAATGCGGCGTTGGCTGTTCGTAGGGCAGTTCGCCTTCTTCAAGGGTCCAAATGTCCTTGCAGCAGCGATCGGCAAATTGCTGGCTGGATCACCTGATGCCTCTTTTACCTGGGTCTGCTCTAGGGAACATCACCAAGAAGCGAGCGCCCTCCTCCGGCCCTCCGTTCTACCCCAGGTCCGATTCGTCGATTGGCAGCCCCAGGACCAGCTGATGGACGTCTATGACACGCACGGGATATTCCTCTTCCCTTCCCTCTTCGAGGGTGCCGGCAAGTCCGCACTCGAAGCGATGTCAAGGGGAATGTGCGTCGTAACCTCCGAAAACAGCGGAATGAAGGACTACATCGAAAAGGGACGAAGCGGGCTCCTGGTGGAAACGGGTTCGGTAGAAGGATTCGTTGCGGCAGTCCACAGGCTGATGGGAGACACAGAAGCCTGCCAGAGAATGGGCCTGGAGGCCAGATCTGCAGCAGTACAATACAGCTGGAGACGCTGTGCGCAAGAGTCGATCGAGTTCTATCGTTTTCTGCAGGCCAGGAAGACCGCTCCAGAGCACCCATCTGCATTTCCGATTGCGAGATACGCATCCAGATGCTGAACATCGCGGCGACTTTCGCTGAAGAGCTGGCGCAGACGATGCGCTCACCTCGACGTCTGCTGAAGCTGTCACAACAGGGGAAGATAGGCCGCTATCTCCGCTTCCATTGGATTGCTGCCAAGGCGGGTCGTAGGTGGGAGCCCTCTTCCCACACTTCCCAGCTATCCCGGCGGCTGATTCCCCAGTATCAGGATTACGTGAAACTACAGGCAATGAAACTGGATCATCTGGACCTATCCAGCCACGAAAGTAAGTTCCGGTCCTCCCTGCGAGATCGACTAGCCCAGTTGAGCTTCATAGAAAGGGGACGGAACGTACTCTGCTTGGGCGCACGCCTGGGGGCCGAAGTGGCCGCTTTTTCGGATCTGGGCTGCTTCGCGGTTGGAGTGGACCTGAACCCGGGACCACAAAACCGGTGGGTTCTCCATGGTGACTTTCATCGTCTGCAGGTGGCCTCAGACAGCGTGGACATCCTCTACACCAATTCTATCGATCACTGCTTCAGCCTGGAGCTGATGGTGGCGGAGATGCGTCGAGTTCTAAAGCCTTCGGGCCACATCGTGATCGAACCGGACCCCGGCTACCAGGAAGGACAACACACCGCTCCCGACACCTGGCAGACGCTGAGCTGGCGAACCATCGAGGACCTTCGAAAGGAGTTGGAACGCTGTGGGCTGAAGCTGATCGGCCGGCAACCCTTCCAGTACCCCCGAGGTGGCGAGCAACTGGTGTTCGTGGCCGCAAACGGAGAACAGGCTAAAGTGGTCCCAGCTCAGAGGACCGCCGTCCCAGAGCCAGCTCTCGAGCTCACGGTCGCCATTCCTACCTTCAAAAGAGAGGAAGTCCTGGTCCAGACAATCCAGAGCGTGCTCGATCAAACCCCGCGAGCCCTGGAGATTCTGGTCCTGGATCAGTCGCCCTCTCACGATGGCCCAACCGAGGATGCGCTTCGCCAATGGGATAGCAGCGGAGACATTCGCTGGATCCGACTGACACATCCGTCGATACCGGAGACCCTTAACGCGGCGCTGGTGCTGGCTTCCTCAGATGTGATCCTCTTTCTGGACGACGACGTGATTCCGGGTCCGGGACTGCTGGAGGCCCATTTCTCCCCATACCAGGACGATCGAGTCTGGGCTGTCTCCGGGCAGGTGCTGCAGCCAGGAGAGCTTCCCGACGCAGGCTCGATTACCTGCTCACGGTCCGGGTTCTCCGCCTATTTGAACTACCCTTTCAAGTCCAGCTGCAGCGACTGGGTCGAGAATGGTATGGCGGGCAACTTGTCGGTCCGCCGCCAGAAGGCACTCGAAGCCGGCGGCTTCGACGAGAACTTCACGGGTACGGCCTTCCGATTCGAGACCGAGTTCTGCCGACGGATCTCCCGAATGGGAGGCCGCATCCGATTCGAAGCCGGGGCGAGCGTGAGGCACTTGCACGCTTCCGCCGGTGGGACACGCGCCTTCGGAAGTCATCTCAAATCCACCTCGGCGGCGCACGGTGTAGGAGACTACTATTTCGCTTTGCGGCAAGGGCTTTCGGCTGCCAGTCTGCGGTACATTGCCGCTCGTCCCATCCGAGAAATAATGACTCGATTCCACTTGGGACGTCCCTGGTGCATCCCCTTGAAGCTGGTGGGAGAGCTCCGCTCCTTGCTGCTTGCGATTCGGCTGATGCTCCGAGGTCCTCGCTATATCGAGCCAGCTGGGAGGCCATCATGAGGGTCCGACTCGGAGTTGTCACTACCCACCCGATTCAGTATCAGGTGCCCTGGTTTCGATCGTTGGCCCGGCACCCGGCAGTCGATCTCAAGGTCTTCTTCTGCATGATCCCAAGCGGAGAACAACAAGCGGCTGAGTTTGGCAACTCTTTTCAGTGGGATCTTCCTTTATTGGAAGGATACGACTGGGAACTCCTGGAAAACGTCTCCAAACAGGCCTCGCTGGTCGACTTTCATGGCTGCGATACTCCCGGAATTTACCAGGTGATCAGAGATCGCGATTTCGATGCAATCCTGGTAAACGGCTGGGTCGTCAAGAGTTGTCTCCAGACGCTGGCTGCCTGCCGACTCAACGGCGTGCCCTGTCTGGTGCGAGGTGAGTCCAATTCGTTCAGACCGAGACCGCCCTGGGTTCGAGCCGCCCAACGCCTGCTCCTCCGACAGTACACCGCGTTCTTGGCCATTGGTCAAAGCAATCGAGATTTCTACCAGAAGAACGGCGTGCCTCCGGAGAAGATCTTCTGGACACCCTACGGCGTCGATAACCAACGATTCTTCCGAGGGGCAAGAAATCTGATTCGGGAACGCCCCCAGATCCGCACCCGATTCGGGATCCCCGATGGTGCTTCAACCTTCCTCTTCTGTGGAAAACTGATCCACAAGAAGCGGCCGCTGGACCTGATGCAGGGATTCGCCGAGGCGTACAGAAGAACCCAGACCAACGGAAACCAGAGCCTCCACCTCCTGGTCGTAGGCGACGGCAATCTGCGGCACGAGTGTGAGAGTTTCGCTGCCAGCCACAATCTACCCGTAACCTTTGCAGGATTTCTGAACCAGACGGAGATTCCACAGGCCTATATGGCCGCGGATTGTCTGGTGCTGCCTTCCGACCATGGAGAAACCTGGGGACTCGTTGTAAACGAGGCCATGACTTGTGGCAGGCCTGCCATCGTCAGCGACCGAGTCGGCTGCCACCCGGATCTCATCGAAAGCGGAAAGACGGGTCGCGTGTTTCCCTTTGGCGACATTCGGGCCCTGGCTGACTGCCTCGCAGCATTCTCCCGCGAGCCGGCGAAGCTCTGTGAAATGGGACGCCTTGCCAGGCGCAGGGTGTCGCAATACGGTCCCAACCAGGCAGCCCGCGGCTGTCTCGAGGCACTTGATTACGTTACCGGCCACCCCAAGACCGTCTCCGAGTCCGGGCTGGCACGGCTCCCGAACCAACCGGGAAAGAGTCTGGATGATCTCATGCCGAAACTCGAAAGGAGAGCGACACCATGAAACACGCACTGGAAGCACGGGTCTCCCCACCGGCGGGCGTTCTGATGCGCGAGCTCGGGGGAGAGGCGATCCTACTCAACCTCGACAGCGAGTCTTATTACGGCCTGGATGAGGTCAGCACACGCATGTGGACGGCGCTGACTACTTCGGGATCGATCCAGGCCGCCTGTGGGACCCTGCTGGCCGAATACGAAGTCCAGCCGGAAAAGCTGCGGCGGGATATCCTCGACTTCACGAAAGAGCTGGAAGAGCTCGGCCTGGTAGAGGTGAGCGGTGGGTAGATGGGCTAGACTCCATCGACTGAGCTGGTCCCAGCACTGGACCCTGCTCCAAGCGATGGTTCTGTTGCCTGCGACGGCGCTGGGCGTCCACCTGGTGGGCTTCAGGGGGGCCCAGTCGGCATTGTCACGGCTCCTCCCTGCCAAGAGCGACAGCAACGGTACCCCCGCCCACGATGGGGAAACTTCTTCGGTGCATGATCTAGCTCGGATCGTGAGGATCGCCTCCCAGTATGGCCCCTACCGGGCCAATTGTTTGCCCACTTCTCTCAGCCTCTGGTGGCTGTTGGGCCGGCGGGGAATAGCAAGTGCCCTGCGCCTCGGGGTGCGCAAGGAGTCCGGCCAACTCGAGGCACACGCCTGGATAGAGCTGCAGGGCGTTCCCGTGAATGAAAGCCACGACCCGCACCGACGGTTTGCAGCGTTTGATGGAGTCGAATTTCGATGAGCGGCATCGCCGGTATCTGTAGTCTCGATGGAAAACCGGTTGAATCCGATGATTTGAAACGGATGGTGAAAACCCTCTCCTGTCGCGGACCCGACGGATCCGGGATCTGGAATGAGGGCCCGATCGGCTTGGGCCACGCCATGCTGCAGACCACACCAGAATCACTTCACGAGACACTTCCGGCCAAGAATGGTCGAGGAGACCTGTCGATTACCTCCGACGCTCGACTGGACAATCGGGACAAACTCATCAGCGAGCTAGGAACGGCAAGGCCCTCCTCTGCAGAAATCACCGATAGTGATCTGATCCTCGCTGCCTACCAGAAATGGGGTAAAGATTGTCCCAAACGGCTCCTGGGGGACTTTGCCTTCGCGATCTGGGACAGCCGCCGTCAGATGCTGTTCTGCGCGCGGGATCATTTCGGGGTCAAGCCGTTCTACTACTATCGGTCCGATCGGCTCTTCGTATTTGCCTCCGAAATCAAGGCGCTTCTTTGCTTGGGGCAGGTACCGCGCCACCTAAATGAGGGAAGAGTAGCCGACTTCCTGGTCCAGGAATTGGAGGGAATCGACCAGAGCTGTACCTTCTATGAAGACCTTCTGCGGCTCCCGCCCGCTCAATTCATGACCGTCGACCAGGCTGGGACGACCTCGCAGTCCTACTGGTCTCTCGATCCAATGGGTGAGATCCACTACGGTTCCGACGACGAATATGTTGAAGCCTTTCGAGAAGTCTTTACTGAGGCATTGCGCTGCCGGCTGCGATGCGGATCCACTGTGGGTGTCACGCTGAGCGGTGGACTGGATTCCTCCTCGATTGTCGGGGTGAGCAGGCAACTGATGTCCGAAAACGGGCAGCAGCGTTTGTCGACCTACTCGGCTGTCTCAGATAACGGGGACAGTTGCGCCGAAACCCGCTTCATCAACCAGGTGCTTGATCTCGGTGAGTTTGAGTCCCATCGAGTGCAAGCCGGTCAGTTAAGCGACTATCTCAGTGATTTGAGGCACCTGCGCACGCACACGGACGACCCCTTTGACCTCTCGACGATGACCCTGATGCAGACCGTTTACATCGCCGCTCGAAACCAGGGGGCGAAGGTCCTGCTGGATGGAGTGGACGGCGATACGGTGACCTCACACGGCACTGCCTACCTCGCCTACCTTCTGCGCGCCGGAAGCTGGAGAACCGCTGTTTCGGAGGCTCTTGGGGCGACTCATTTCTACCGCCATTACTACTCTTTCTCGGAACTCCTTTACGGCAATAGCCGGGCGGCATTCACGCCTCAAGTCCTGCGGAGACTCAGGCGAAGTCTCGGTCCGCGGACCGGTTTCAAAGACGCTATCAGGAACACTTTTATCAGACCCCAGTTCGCCCGACGCATGGGACTGCTCCAGCGTCTGGAGACCCTGCGCAGTCATGGGCGGACTGCGCTCTTCGAGAGCTTGAGAGAAGAGTATGCGAATACCCTCAAGCAACCCTATCTGACCGCAGGCCTGGAGCGATACGACCGCGTTGCTGCAGCCTATTCAGTAGAGCCGCGTCACCCGTTCTTCGACAAGAGACTAGTCGAGTTCTGTATGGCTCTGCCCTGGCAGCAAAAGCGCCGGCGGGGGTGGACCAAGACCATCCTACGCCGGGCAATGGGCGGGATCCTGCCCGAATCGCTCTGCTGGCGCAGAGGTTGGGAGGATCTCGGCTGGAACTTCACCCAGTCCTGGATCGCACTTGAGCGCAAGCTCCTGAAACGGGTGATCCTCGACGATCTGGAAGAAGTCTCGGAGTACGTTGACGTGTCGGCCGTCAGGAGATCCTACCAAGGTTACCTGAGCGGGAGGGACGATGATGAGGAAAAACTCTGGCAGTTGGCGCAACTGCTTCTGTGGCTCCGACGGACCGGCGCCGCAGCATGAAATCCGGATAACACCCAGTGAACCACCTCATACCGCCGAAGAAGGCTAAAGGTTCGTGGAGTGTGTCCCCTTGCTCTCGCGGTTTGAAATGTTTGAAACAATAAAGTCAATCCCAACGGGATTGCGTCTTTCAGCCCAGGGTTTCCCAACCCAGGGTTTCCCAACCCTGGGTGACGGACACCGCCTCCGATCTCAACCCCATCGGGGTTGCGTCGCGATGTGTCGACAAGCGCGATCCATGGGATCAC
The DNA here is from genome assembly GCA_965218775.1 of Acidobacteriota bacterium. Lineage (GTDB taxonomy): Bacteria > Acidobacteriota > UBA6911 > RPQK01 > JAJDTT01 > CAUZIZ01. The sequence continues at coordinate 1,546,564 of CBDCLS010000005.1, forward strand.
CAATGACGCAACCCTGTCAGGGTTGGTCTGGCGATTCCTGGAAAGATCCCAGGGTTAGGAAACCCTGGGCTGAAAGACGGAATCCCTTCAGGATTCACGGACTGCTCAGGTGCTTGGACCAGGTCCGGGGGACTCTAGCCATCCCAGAAAGGTGCAATCCATGAAAAGGCTGTATCCGTGGTACGACTCGAACTGGCTGAACTCTTACGTTCAGGCTCAAGAGTTCATCAAGCGGCATTACCCAGCACGATTCCATGAGTTCGTCGACAGTTTTGAGCCGCTACGAACCTCCGCTGACTTTGAGGTCGTACAACTCGGCAAGATCCTCGATGAGGGAAGCGTCGGCAAAATCAAAGAGATCATTCGGGATCTGCAGAAAGAAGACCTCGAGCTTCACGAAATCTTTCGATTCGGTCGATTCGTCATCCACGACCACCCCTTCTTGACTCAACTGCAGGAATCCCTCACCGATCTGGTGAGCGACCGCGTGAATGAACCGGTCGAACCCACCTACAACTTCCTGAGCTTATACACGAAGTTGGGTGTGCAGGGTTCACCTGGACGCGCCCAGAGCCAAATGGACCCTGGACACCTGTATCGAACAGACCCAACCCTGGCCCATCCAGATCAGCCAAACGGTCTCCTGGCCTGATGCATTCGAGCTCGAGGGAGAAGATTGGGAAGACAAGATCAAGCGTGATCCACAGAATGACTTCAGATCCTATTCTCTTCAACCGGGCGAAGCCATCATCTTTTCCGGCAGCAGCCAGTGGCACTATCGAGACCGTTTACCCAATGGAGACCGTGAAAACTTCTGTCATCTGGTCTTCTTCCATTTTGTTCCAGAGGGAACCGGCGACATTGTGCATCCTGAGACCTGGTCGAGACAGTTTGGCGTTCCCGAGCTGGAACAAATCATCAAGGGTTCATAGTAAGTCCCGTTTGTCTCCGCGCGTTCCGTCCGCCTTGGAAGCAACCCTCCGATCTTCAATCGGGGACCAGATCGGACGATTCATAAAGGCTAGAGAGTAGACCGATACGCATAGCAGAAAGGATTTGCCAATGGTTCAAAAAAGGATCGTAACGGAACGAGGTCAGTCCAGCAAAGCCAAGAAGACTTACAAATCACCATCCGTCATCCATTACGGTGCCCTCAGAGAGCTGACTACGAGCGGTTCCCAGAACACAATGGAGATGGGGGTGGAAATGGGCCCCGCCTTCATGGTGTGATTTGGCCAACGTCCTGCTGCCCAGGGAGATAGAAAGGGAGGCCGATCTAATGGTGTTGCTACCGCGGTCTGAGAGCGATGATGTTGTTTCGCTTCGGTGATGCATCAATAAAGAGCAACATCCCGCTTGGCATTGCCTGTGCCAACCAGGTTGGCGCCGACAGGTTCCACTTTTTCGCCAGGGCGGAACTCGAGCCTACCCCCTGCCACTGGATCCACCACCATCGTCTCGACGATGGCGAGATCTCGCTCTCCCTGGGGAAGTCTGGATCCGGCTATCTGCTCCGCTTCCCCCAGCTGGCCGATTTCCTTGTTGCCGACGAAGGAAGAGAAATTCACTGTTGCGCAGGCCCGGCCATTCCGCTGGAGACCATACGACACCTCTTTCTGGATCAGGTGATGCCTCTTGTCCTGAGCAACCAAGGCAGATTGGTCCTCCACGCGGGCGCAGTACAAACCCGTGAGGGAGCCATTGCTTTTCTGGGTAGGACGGGTTGGGGAAAGTCCACTCTCACGGCAAGCTTCTGGCAGGAAGGGTTTCCGGTGCTGACGGACGATTGCCTCATTCTGGCCAAAGCTGGAGGGAAGCTGGCTGCCCACCCCAGCTACTCGAGCCTACGACTGTGGCCCGATTCTCAATCGGCCCTTTTTGAAGATCACCTCCCCTGGCTCCGTATGGCCCATTACACCCAGAAACTCCGTTTGGATCTAGACCGGGAGAAACCTCCTTCTTGTCCTGATCCCGTGCCGCTGCGCAGACTCTATACCCTATCCCCCCCGGGGGAGACCGAGAACCGGAAGTCCATCAGCATCACTCCAGTCTCACCTCGTGAGGCGTTCCTGGAGCTGGTCAGGAATGCCTATCGACTGGATATCACAGACCAGAAGAAAGTCAGGAAGGAGTTCGAGAGCCTGGGCTGGTTGACTGCCTCTCTGGAAGTCCGTCGCTTGTCCTTCCCCCGAGACTTTCCCCTGCTCGACAAGGTTCGCAGAGCGATTCTGACCGATCTTTCAGTAGCACCACAAGAGGTGGGTCGGTTGGCACAGAGCAATCCTTCGTCATTTGGAGTCGATTCGACATGTACAGCCTTACATCGTATGGCAGGATGATCGCCGACAGCGCCCGCATGAGAGCCTACGCCGAGGCTCTCCGGTCGCTAATCAAACCGGGTTCAGTGGTTGTGGACATCGGCACCGGCACCGGTATCTTTGCCATGTTGGCCTGCCGGTACGGGGCCCGAAGGGTCTATGCCATCGAGCCCAGCGACTCCATCCAGATAGGCCGAGAAATAGCGGTGGCCAACGGCTGCGGCGACCGGATTGAGTTCATCCAGGATCGGTCGCAGCAGGTCACGCTGCCCGAGCGCGCCGAGGTGATCATCTCCGACCTGCGGGGCACCCTTCCTCTGTTCCAGAATCACCTGACCACCCTCATAGATGCGCGGCAGCGTTTGCTGAAACCCAAGGGCGAGCTGATTCCACGGAATGACACCCTGTGGGCAACCCTGGTCGAAGCACCGGACCTGCATGAGCGCTTCACGGTCCCTTGGGTTGAGAACGATTTCGGCCTCGATATGCGGGCGGCCTACCGACTCGCCACCCATCACTGGTGCAAGAGTGACGGTCAGGTCACCCCCAATCAGATCCTGGGGGATCCATGCTGCTGGGCCAGGCTGGATTATCGGGAGCTGGAGACTCCCGACATCAGCGGCCAGGTCGACTGGGTTGCAGGGCGAGCAGGCACTGCCCATGGGCTCTGCCTCTGGTTCGATGCGACCCTGGCCGAAGGGATCGGGTTTTCCAACGCACCCGGAGAGTCTGAACTCGTCTATGGCAACGCCTTTTTTCCGCTGCCGGAACCTGTCCCGCTTGACCCCGGTGACAAGGTAACCATGACTTTGCGCGCCCAGCTGGTGGGTGACGGCTACGTCTGGGGTTGGGACACACGCGTCATGACCCAGGGTCAGGGGGCCCAGGTCAAAGCGGATTTCAGACAGTCGACTTTCTTCGGCACGCCTGTATCCCCTCACCAACTGCAGAAGCGCGCGGCCGGCTTCGTCCCCAGTTTGAACCAAAGGGGCAGGATCGATCGGGCGATGTTGGAATTGATGAACGCGGGCAGGACTCTGAGCCAGATCGCCACTCAAGTCTGCAAACAGTTTCCCAGCGATTTCACCGGCCATGAGGACGCACTGTCGCGTGCCGGTGACCTGTCGCTGAAATACACCCAATGATCCATGCTTGAGAACCTCAAATTGCTGCTGGCCAAATTGGATGGAGCCGCGGCCCAGCTGCCCCATCTCGCCCGGGTCCTGCGTCTGGTCTGGGCTGCTGCGCGAGGTTGGACCCTGCTCTGGGCCGGCCTTCTGCTGCTGCAGGGGCTCTTGCCTATGGCCGTCGTCTACTTGACTCGGGCGCTGGTCGATAGACTCGTAACCGTAGCCGGTGCCGGGGTTGATTGGCCCAGCCTTCGTCCCACGTTGATCCTGGTGCTGCTCATGGCCGGGGTCCTTTTGACGACGGAGGTCCTGCGGAGCGTCAGTGGCTGGGTTCGCACCGCTCAGGCGGAGTTGGTGCAGGACCACATCAACCTGCTGATCCATCAGACATCCACCCGGGTCGACCTGGCCTTCTACGAGTCTTCCGAGTACCACGATCATCTGCATCGAGCGCGTAACGAGGCCAGCTACCGTCCCCTGGCCCTGTTGGAGAATGGGGGAAGCCTGATCCAGAACGGGATCACCCTGGTGGCGATGGCGGTCGTATTGGTTCCCTACGCTGTCTGGCTGCCGCTGGCCCTCCTGGTCAGTACGCTGCCGGCTTTCGTGGTGGTACTGGGCTACGCCGCGCGCCATCATCGTTGGCGGCTGCGCACCACCGCCGATGAACGTCTCAGCTGGTACTACGACTGGCTCATGACCTCCGACGAGACGGCACCGGAACTGCGCTTGTTCGGGCTGGGAGACTATTTCCGATCTACCTACCAGGCGTTGCGACGCAGGTTGCGCCAGCAGCATGTGGAGCTGGCCAGGTCGCAGGCTCTGGCTGAGATCGGGGCCGGTGTGATGGCTCTTCTGGTCAGCGGCGGGTGCCTCAGCTGGATGGTCTGGCGAGCCCTGCTGGGTCAGGTGAGCCTGGGCGACCTGGCTTTGTTCTATCAGGCATTCAATCAGGGACAGCAGCTCATGCGCTCACTGCTCAGCGGAGTAGGACAGATCTATCAGAATATGCTCTTCCTGGGAAATCTGTTTGAGTTTCTTGACCTGGAAACCCGGGTGCGGGAGCCGGTCCATCCTCGTCCCGTACCTACCGTCCAATGGAATGCCAGGGGAGTGAACATCTGCTTCAGGCAGGTCAGCTTTCGCTATCCTGGCAGCGGACGGACAGCGCTGCAGGATCTGGATTTGAGGATCCCGGCTGGTCAGATCACCGCCATCGTGGGAGCCAACGGCGCCGGCAAAAGCACGCTGCTCAAGCTGCTCTGTCGCTTCTACGATCCGGACGCCGGACGGATCGAGTTGGACGGCATCCAACTCCCTGATCTGTCCCTGGAGAAGCTTCGTCAGCTGATCACCGTCGTGTTCCAGGAGCCGGTTCACTACAACGTTTCGGCAGCCAAGAACATCGCCATGGGTGACCTTTCGGCGGCGGCGGGGAGAGCCGAGATCGAAGCTGCAGCTGGGGCTGCCGGGGCCGACGAACTGATCAACCGTCTACCCCAAGGCTACCAGACGCTGCTGGGCAATTGGTTTTCGGGTGGAACCGAGCTCAGTGTGGGCGAGTGGCAACGACTGGCACTGGCCCGGGCCTTCCTGCGTCGAGCCCCCATCCTGATCCTGGACGAACCCACCAGCTCCATGGACTCCTGGGCCGAAGCCGATTGGCTGCAGCGCTTGCGCCATCTAGCTGCGGGCCGCACCACCTTGATCGTGACCCATCGCTTCACTACCGCCATGCAGGCCGAAGTGATCCACGTCATGGAGCAGGGCCGGGTGGTCGAGTCTGGCAGCCATGCTGAGCTGCTCGAGCTGGGAGGTCCCTACGCCCAGTCCTGGCGAGCCCAGATGCAAGCGGGTCAAGACTCGGCTGTCGAGCCCCAGAACCAGCCACTTCCCCGGATGATGTCCTCTGACAGAGACGACATTCTAGGTCTAGGGGAGCCCGAGCCCTTGCATCAGGTCAGTGCCGCCGGCGGCTAGCGCTGGATCATTCGAGAACGAAACTTCGGGTCCGGCGTAGCGGTGGCCTCCAGGCCGCCGTCCGAGCCAAAGGCTCAGAAGAATAAGACTTCGGCCTGGAGGCCAAAGCTACTTCTGCAAATGAAGTTTCAGCTTAGTTGATATTGGAAACGGAAGGGAAACCGTTGCTCGAGAGTAACACTACCGGCCTTCCAACCACCGCTCAGCTGCTGCTGTGCTGTGCCCGGCTCACCCCCGAGCCTGAGCGGATCAAGCAGTTGCTTCAGCCGGACCTGGATTGGGACGGTCTCATGCGGCTTGCCAACCTACACGGCTTACGTCCGCTGTTGTATTGGCACCTCAATGCCATCGCTCCCGCAGATATCCCTAAAACGACCTTGGCCGAGCTCTGGAGCTCCTACGAAATCACGGCCCAGCGCAATCAGGTCTTGACGGAAGAGTTGTCGCGGCTTTTGCGGCTGTTGGAGAGTAACCAGATCCCAGCCATTCCCTACAAGGGGCCGGTCCTGGCCGATTTCCTCTACGGCAACCTGGCCCTGCGCGAGTTCTGGGACCTGGACATTCTGGTCGAGAAGCCTGACCTGCGGGTGGCCAGAGATCTCCTACTGAGCGAGGGCTACAAGCCGGCTTATCCCCTGGAGCGAGCCCAGGAACACGCCTTCCTGGAGGCGAAAACTCAATATCATCTTTCACTGGTCCACCCAGACGGATTCTGGGTTGAACTGCACTGGAAGGTCGATCCTGATTACCCCGTCTTGCTAACCGCTGACCCGCCGTCGCAGGTCGGGGTCTACGACACCTCCCGGGTAGGCTGTCGGGTCCGTGACCTTGCCCCGGAAGAAATGCTGCTGATTCTCTGTCTTCACGGTTCCAAACATTACTGGGCCCGCCTCTGTTGGCTGGTCGATGTGGCGGAGTTCATTCGCCGACACCCGGGGCTGGACTGGAACTGGCTCATGAGCCGGGCGGAACAGCTGAAGAGCCAGCGAAAGTTGGCTCTAGGCCTCTATCTGGCCCATCAATTGTTGAGTGCACCCTTGCCGGAGGCGATCCGTTCCAAGATTGTGCGGGACCCTGAAGTCAAACCGATCGCGGCCAGGATCAGCCGGCGGCTCTTCCAGGCACCAGGACTCGAACCGACTGGGCTGGAAAGACTGACGCTCGGGCTGAGATTGTTCGCCCGCTGGGAGCAGCAGGTTCGATACTGCGTTCATGTAATCCTATCTCCCAGTCTGGCAGAGTGGACCCAGTGGGCTCTCCCACGCCATCTCTCGTTTCTGTATTTGCCATTCCGTCTGATGCGGCTGCTCAAGAAACATGGAGTGTTGTTTCTCAAGACCTCACGTGTTTGCAGGTGAACCAGGCTGACTGACTGACTGATCGCCGCCCGGACTCCCCATCGTGGCACAAATCATCCTATTCTCATTAGTAGCTGTCTCCTCCGTGTGGGCACTCCTGGACTGGAGACGGGCCATCTTTCTCGTGCTTCTGGTCGGGGCGATTCAGGACCCCCTTCGGAAACTGACCCCCAACGCACCCAGTTACCTGGTACTGGCAACCGTACCGATCTGGCTGGTGTTGAGCTTTCGCGCTCTGGGCCAGGCGCAGATCTGGAAGCTATTCCAAGAATCTTACAGGCAACTGTCTTCCGTGATGCTTGTGTTTCTCCTCTCATTGCTTCCCGCCGCATTCATCTCCGCATCCTATGGCCCCGGAACCTGGAAATTGACCCTGATTGGGCTTTTCTCCTACGGGACTTTCTTGTTGGGTTGGGTTGTGGGGTTCAGCTACACCAGATCGTTCAGCGACATCCACCGGATTCTCACCTTTTACTGCATCGTCAGCGCCGTCATGCTGCTGGGCACACCGCTTGAATACTTCGACCTCTGGCCCGACTGGTCGGCTCTTGGCACTCGGGCAATGGGGACCCGTTGGATTCGATTCGCCCCTGGATATTACGTGGTGCTAACCGCCGGTTTCTATAGAAGCCCCGACATCATGGGGTGGCATGCGATCACGGTTGGCATGCTGGCGACTACACTCTCTTTCGCCAGTAACGGAATCAACCGGTACTTCTGGATCTTGATCGCCGGGTGGGGAGTATTTGCAGCCGTTTTGTGCGGCCGGCGCAAGATGGTGATGATGATCCCTGTTTTCATCCTGGTTCTGCTTTGGTTGTACCTACGATCCAAGAGCGCAGGCCAACTGGCTGGCGTACTGGCAGTCCTACTGGGCGTCAGCATAACCGCTTTTGCCGGCTACGAGTGGATGGGATCAGATGAGAGCATCGAGCGTTATTATTCCACACCGATGGGGGAGGTCGCGGAGCGTGTTCGTGTACATGGTTGGCGAGCCCTGTCCACCACCTTCCAACAATCTGGATTCTTTGGTGAAGGACTCGGGACCGCTTCGCAGGGATCACAGCATCTAACCGCGGCACGACCCAGAACCTGGCAGGAAGGCGGGCTTGGGAAAGTAATGGTGGAACTCGGTGTTCCCGGTCTCTTCTGTTTCCTGTTTCTGAACTATCTTCTCTTCAAGAGCATTTTTCAGCGGGCCTTGCGCTGCCCTGACCCTGATAGTTCAGCCTTTTCGTTGGCAGCCGGTTTGGCGGCTTTTTCCCTGGCCAACGCCGGAAGCTTCCTCGTGTCTCAGCAGGTCTTTGGTGACCCTTTTGTCATGACGTTCTTCTCGCTTCTGATTGGGCTTCTGTTATCAACGGCCCGCTATCGCACGGGGCGAGAAAGCGCGCCGATGGCCCCGGACTCGAGGTATTGATGCACTCGAGTCAGGCCAGCGACCCGGCACTTCTAGCGCCCGCGAGTCGGAGGATTGAGCAGCCACACAAACTCCGAGTGCTGCTCGTGGAAACCACAGCTAGAGGTGCAGGCAACAGCATGAGACGCTATGGAGACCTGATCGCTTGGGCACTCGGACGGTTTCGCCACCCGAGCCGTCTTGAGCTAAAGCGGATCAACCTTGCCCTTTCCGAAACCTTATTGGAACGCTTGCCCTGGAGACTACGAAATTGGGTACATCACGCCTGGATATTCATGTTTGGGTGTTTGAAGGCGAGAGGAGGGTCGTTCGACCTGGTCCACCTGTTGGATGGAAGTCACGGCTACATTCTGAGGCGACTGGATGGGGTACCAACCATAGTCACCACCCATGATCTGATTCCGCTTCTCCACAGCTTGGGTGACCTCGGCCGGCCAGCTACCAGTCGGCTGGGCCGACTGCTGGTCAAGCACAGCATTAAAGGGCTGGAGAGAGCAAACTGGATCGTAGCAGATAGTGAAAACACCAGACGAGACCTCATCCGTCACACCAAGATCGATGCAGGAAGAATAGGCGTGGTCCACCTGGCGATCCCTCCTGAGATCTCGACAGAGGAGCGGGTCCAGTCCGACCAGACCAGAGATCTTCAGCCACCCGAAAGATATGTTCTACACATTGGCAGCGCCGCCTTCTACAAGAACCGGGCCGGAGTTCTGAGGATATTCGCTCTTATCCGAAGCAAGTGCCGAGTACGCTTGAAGATGGTGGGACCGGCTCCGGATCGGGGAATTCGCCGCCTGGTCCACAGGCTGCAGCTCGACAATGAAGTGGATTTCGTCGTCGAGCCGGGTGACGCCCGCCTGGTAGACCTCTACCGCCAGGCTGCTCTGTTGCTTTTCCCCAGTCTCTACGAGGGTTTTGGCTGGCCTCCACTGGAGGCGATGTCGTTGGGTTGTCCCGTGGTTTGCTCGTCGGCGGGATCGCTCCCCGAAGTCGTAGGAAGCGCTGCGATGGTGGCTCCAGTCAAGGATGAACAGGGTTTAGCCGATAAGAGCATTATGGTCCTAGAGGACAAGGTTTTAGCACAGAAACTGACACGCCTCGGCTACAAGCAGGCAAGGAAGTTCGATGCCCAGCACATGGCACTGCAACTGATTTCTGTCTACGACCATGTTTTGAAGAAAGGGAGTCCGTCCCGGAAGTCCCGTCTTCCCGCCCGAGGGCAAGACGCCTCATCACCCGGTGACCCCTCACTCTTTAACGGGTCCGATCCATGCACGCCCTAGTTAACGCTCTTTCAACCACAAATCTGAGCGGGCAATATGTCCTGGCAGGCCATCTCTCGAATCTGGCCAGGTGGACCTTGGATAAGCACCGTTTCACGGTTCTATACCACGGGGCCAATCGCGAAATCCGCAGCGACCTGGGCCCGAATGTCGATTGGCTGGAGTGTCCGGACTACACCACCAACTGGATGGGACGAATGAGATGGGAATTGACCGGGCTCTCCCAGACCGCGCTCCGGGCCAGGGCGGATCTTATTCTGTCCCTCTCCGGCACGATTGTACCGGGGCTTTCTCTGCCCCAAGTCTCCTACGCCATGAATCCCGAGCCGATGATACCCGGACTGAAGTGGAACGGCTCCGGGATTCTAAAGCGCGCTCTGCAAAGATGCGCCTACCGTCGGGCAATGGGCAAGGCCAGTCTCATGCTGTTCCTATCCAAGTACATTCGCGGTCTATATCGGCACAATGCAGGATTCCTGGAAAGACACTCTGAGGTCGTCTATCCGGGCCTCAGCCCTGACGTGTACCACAGCGCCCAGCGCTTGAGGAGGGCGACCTGCAAAAAGCCGTTCCAGGTTCTGTTCGTATCGGTCATGGCACCCCATAAGGGGATCGATCGCTTGCTCAGGGTGATGGAACGCGTGCGGACGACGTTTGGTGTTCCAGCGCGGCTGTTCCTGGTCGGCCCCTGGCCCAACCGGTACTACTTGAAGAGAATCCGAGGACTGATTCCCAAACTGGGTCTTTCCGAGGTGGTGCAGATCACGGGTTTCGTGAATCGGGATGAGCTGGAAAGGCACTACGCCGAATCGAAATTGTTCTGCAGTATGAGCCAGTCGGAGTCCTTCGGGATCCCATCCCTGGAAACTCAAGCGTTCGCAACACCCGTAGTCGGTTCCGACTGCGGCGCAATACCGGAGGTCTGCGGGCAGGGCGGCGTGTACACATCACCCTTCGACGTAGAGGGAACATCCCGGGCGGTGGCCAAGCTGCTGACGGAGGGAAAGGCTTGGAACAGACTCTCCTCGGGTGCGGAACAGAATGCCGCACGGTTTCGCTGGGAGGAGTGCTCGCGGCCCCTCCTGGCCATGTTCGACCGAGTCAGAGCGAGTGATTGTCATGACCACTAATCCCATTTACACCTGGCCCAGGAGAATCACCACCAGCGCCGGGGGCTCTCTAGACACTGCGGCAAATCGGAAGGCCAGGAAGTACTCAACCAGGGAGACCCTGGGCCGAATCCTGTGGTCGCTGGTCTCACCCCTCTTTCGCTTAAGTCCGCGAATCTGCTTCGGTTGGAGGCGATTCCTACTGAGGATCTTTGGTGCTCGTCTGGGCCGAGAAGTCCACGTCTATGCTTCTGCGATCATCTATCTGCCCTGGAATCTCGAAGTGGGTAATTGGTCATCCATCGGGGAACACGCCCGCATCTACAATCTCGGAAAAATCAGCATCGGCAGTCACGTCACCGTGTCCCATGGAGCACATCTTTGTGCCGGGACACATGACTACACCAACCCGACAATGCCACTCAGAAAGGAACCCATTCGTGTGGACGATCAGGCCTGGATATGCACGGAGGCCTTCGTCGGCCCGGGTGCCAGGGTGGGCGAGGGTGCTGTCGTCGGTGCCCGAGCGGTGGCCCTGGAGGATGTCGAACTTTGGGCGGTCGTGGCAGGTAACCCAGCACGATTTCTGAAGAAGCGGGAGCTGAAAATCACAGAGGAGGAGAAGCAAACGCTCTCTCTCCTCGCCTGAAGAAGATATAGGTTGCGATGGGAATCTCTGTACTGATCATCACCGAGAACGAGGAAAGGAACCTGCGGAGATGTATCAGATCTCTCGATCGGTTCGACGATGTAGTGGTGCTGGACTCCTTCAGCAGCGACGGGACAGTCGGGCTGGCCCGTTCCCTTGGAGCACGGGTCTACCAGCGCCGATTCGACAACTTTGCCGAACATCGTAATCACGCCCTCGACTCTGTGGCCTTTGAACATGAGTGGGTCCTGCACCTGGATGCGGACGAGGTCCTTTGCCCTGATCTCACGGCCGAAATGATCGAAGCGATCCAGAGCGATTGCTATGACGCCTACCGGATTCCTTCCAAGATGATGCTCTCTGGCACCTGGCTGCGATATTCGGGTTTGTACCCGAGCTATCAGGTCAGACTCGGCAGACGAGGTGCATTCCGCTTCAAGATGGTGGGACATGGGCAACACGAGGACATTGATCAGAGCCGTATTGGGACTCTGAAGAACCCATACTTCCACTACTCCTTCTCGCATGGATGGACCGCCTGGTTCCAGAAGCATATCCGTTACTCTCGTCAGCAGGCGCGAGAAGACGCCAAATTGATCCAGGCAAGGGAATGTGACTGGATGGGTTTGGTAACGCTAACCGATCCGGTTCGACGCCGGCGGGCACTCAAACAGTTGTCGGCTCGACTACCCGCCCGTGCTCTGCTCAGGTTCCTGTACATGTACATCCTACGGAAGGGCTTCCTGGACGGCCGATCCGGCTTCACTTACTGCGTTCTGCTCTCTATCTACGAGTACATGATCTCGCTCCAGCTGCGGGACCTGTCTTCGAAAACCTTAGAATCGAAGAAACTGGAGACCGGCTCTGCACCTGAGGCCTCGTGCTGGCCCCTTCCAGGTACTGAAAAGCTACCGGAGCCAAGAGAAATCTGAGCTTCAGACGTCATGATGGGATCTTCGCTTAGCTACAGCTATGGTATCGCCTTCGTCGGAACCGTCGTCCTGACGTGGCTACTTCGACCGGTCGCTGTTCGATGCGGGCTGCTGGATCGGCCCTGCGGGCGAAAGACTCACTCAGGCGAAGTTCCGCTGGTCGGCGGTTTGGCTATGGCAGGGGGGGCCTGCGTGGCTCTGCTGGTCTGGGACATCCATCCCGGTTTCCTGGCTGCAGCGACGATTCTGGTCCTGGCTGGAGCTTGGGATGACCGGTTTGAAATCACTGCCTCAAGGAAACTACTTGCCCAGGCTGCCGCCGCCATAGTCATGGTAACTTCGGGGGGGGTTGCACTTACGAATCTGGAGACCTCTACCAGCAGCGCAGGGGTCAACCTGAACTGGATGTTCCCGCTGACCATCCTGATCGCGATAGGCGTGATCAACGCCATTAACTTCGTCGATGGGGTTGACGGTCTGGCGGGAGCGCTTTGCTTCGTAGCCCTGGTTTCAATGGCGATCCTCGCTGGTCACCAGGGCCTCGAGTCCAGTCTCCGTCTGACGCTGATCTTGCTCGCAGCAGTCACCGGTTTCCTCTGCTTCAACCTCCGCAGTCCGTGGTGTCGGCGTGCCTGGGTATTCATGGGGGATGCCGGCAGCATGTTCCTCGGCTTCACGCTCAGTTGGCTTGCGATAAACCTCTCCCAGGGTGAGGCCGGCTCGATGAATCTGGTCACGACTCTCTGGATTCTGGCCGTTCCGCTCTTCGACATGGCCTCTCTGATGCTCCGTCGCCTGCTAAACGGCTGTTCCCCTTTCTCAGCCGACCGGGAGCACTTCCACCATCTGCTACTGCGAGCCGGGTTTTCCGTAGGTCAGACGTTGACTATCCTGCTAGGAATCGCTATCAGCTGCGCTGGCTTTGGGCTTTTGGGATTCTACCTGAGCATCCCAGAAGGGGTGATGCTGCTTCTGCTCCTTGGTGGGTTCTTCCTCTACCTGTTGGGAGTCCTTCACGTCTCAACGCTGGCGCACACGGGTGGAAGCAATAAGATTATCTTCCTGAACCGTTTCTTCTATCCCGATATTTCCGCGACCAGCCAGTTGCTCTCGGATCTAGCCTTTGAGTTGGCCAGTTCAGGCCTGGAGATACATGTCATAACCAGCCGTCAGCTTTACGATACGGGCTCTCGAGAGCTTCGCTCCGAGGACGAGGTCCAGGGAGTCAAGGTAACTCGTGTCTATTCCTGTGGATCGGGTCGAGGGGCCTTCCTGGTCCGCATCTTTGGCAGTTTGAGCTTTTTTGTGGGGACCGGGTGGAGACTCCTGCGACTTGTCCGCAAGGGCGATGTCGTTGTAGCCCTGACCGATCCTCCTTTGATCTCGGTGATGGCAGCCCCCATAGTGCGCGTCCGCGGGGCACAACTGGTCAACTGGGTGCATGACGTCTTTCCCGAAGTAGCTACCGCTCTCAAGGTTCCTTGCCTGAGAGGAAGGTTGGCATCCGCTCTGGGTTGGCTTCGGGATGCAACGCTGAGAAGTGCCTGTCTCAACGTCGTTCTGGGCCAGAGTATGCGAGGATTCCTGCTCGGCAGAACGATCCAGGAAGAACGGATTCGGGTGATTTCGAACTGGGCCGATGGCGAGGCACTCTGGCCCAGCCCCTCCGAAACCAATCGACTGCGCCGGCAGTGGGGGCTCGAAGGTAAGTTCGTTATCGGTTATTCAGGCAATTTCGGCAGGGCCCATGAGTTCGGGACTCTTCTGGATGCTGCCGAATACCTCAAGAACGATGAACGGTTCCGCTTTCTCCTCATCGGCGACGGCGCCCAGCATTCCTGGTTGGTTGAAGAAAAGGAGCGCCGTCGCCTCGATAATGTCGTCCTTCGCCCTTACCAGCCGCGTCGGGAGCTTGGTACGACTCTGGGCGCCGCCGACGTGCATCTGGTTTCGCTGCGACCGGAACTTGAGGGGTTGGTCCTCCCCTGCAAATTCTGTGGAGTCACAGCCGTGGGGCGGCCCACCATCTTTATTGGGAACCCCCACGGAGAAATTGGGAGTCAAGTCGTGTCCGAGGGTTGTGGGGTGGCAGTTCGGGTGGGAGACGCTGAAGTGCTGGCCGACCAGATACGCCATCTCTATGGCGATCAGCAGGGGCGACTGCAAATGGGACACCGAGCCAGGGATCTTTTCGAAAGACGATTTCAGAAATCTGTGGCCGTCGGAGCCTGGCGGGAAACCCTGTGGGACCTGGGCCTAAGGATGCCCGGACGCCAGGCCGATATGCTCTCTGACAGGCAATCGACACCAGGACCGTCGACGGTCTCGCCGTCAGCGACAACGGAGCGAAAGCCCAATGGGACTTTTCACCAACTACCCTTGCCAATCTAAGCGCGTCGTTCATCCTGACTGGATACAGAGCGACAGCGAGCGATGTGGGCTATTCCCATGAAAATCTCAAGAACGGTCAAGCGCAACATAACTACAAGGACAATCATGCGACCGATCCTCCTGATGATGTTTCTGTTGGGTCCTCAGGGATTGTACTGGCAGACGATAGTCGTCCGCTGGCTCTGGGACGGATCGTTTCCAAGGGCACTCTTGTGGATCGCCTGGAAGTGCCCTCGGGTACCACTCTCTTCGAAAATACGGAGATACGCTCCCGTACTCTACCAGCCCGTATTCACCTCGAATCGGGGTACATTTTGGAGTTGGCTCCAAACTCGAAGATCCTGATAGCCGCTGCGGCGCCCGATCATCTCAAAGCGACCGTTGTCTCTGGGATACTTCACTATCAGAACTCGCTGGGCCTGGCCACTTCCGCCGCTGCCGAAGAAGAGGTGATGATACCCCTGCACAGAAAGGCCTTCCCAGACCGGAAAACCGCGGGTGTCGCAACCGCTGCTCTTCTACGCTGGAAGACGGCGCTTATGATGGCTTCCGGTGTGATCGCGAAGAGCCTCGGTGTTCTAGTTGAACCCCCAGATCATCCTGAGGCCAGTCCGTCGGTACCCTCCGACCGTTGAGATCGAGGCTCGAAGAATAGAAATCGGAGTCGATCGAGAAATCTCAGATGACTGATTTAATCAAAGCTTCCGACGGCGAGTCCGGCCATTTCATCCAGCCGCAGACGTGGGTAGCTACTGAAGCCTACGAGAGCGGATCCCAGATCCGACATTACAGTCGGGTGCTGTTGAAGCACAAATGGCTGATATCGGCGACAATTCTTACCTGCATTGGACTGGCAGCACTCTACTCATACACTCGGGTTCCCTATTTCAAATCCACCGCTGTCATCGAGTTCGAGCCAGAGCCAACCCTTCCCTTCCTCTACAGTGGCACGCAGCCTGAGATAACCCAGACGCTTGATGAGCCGTACCTCCGAACCCGCTATAACATCCTGAAAAGCCGCGATCTTTCCATGCGGGTTGTACGGCGTCTCGAACTGGATCGGGACTCCGGCTTCAACACTATTCCCAATTCAGGTGGCTGGAAAGGGACGCTTCTGTCGCTTGCCTCTCCGATTCGGACCTGGATCAGCGGCAGGGATGAGGCCAAAAAGGGTCCTGAGATTGAAGAGAAGACTGAGATAAAAGAGGAGACCAGTACCGATATCTCGTCCAGAAGCGCAGCAGAAGACCCTCCAGGCGATTCCGAAAAACTGATCGTCCTGGCAGATCGGCTGCGGAGTAATCTCTGGGTGACACCGGTGGATGGGACACGGCTGGTCGATATCGCCTACACTTCGCCGGTCGCCAAGCTTTCGGCCAAGATCGTGAACACCCTGGCTGACGAAGCAATCCAGCTGAACTTTGAGACGCACCTGGAAGCCACTCGCAGGGCGACCGAATTCCTCAAATCCCAGATGCTGGAGATGCAGATGCAGGTTGAGGAGTCCCAGGAAAAACTCCTCAGCTACGCCCGAACTTTCAATCTGCTCGACATCGAGGAGGGTGAGAACATCGTCTTGCAGAAGCTGGAGTTTCTGAGCTCTACATTGACCCGTGTCGAGACCCAGTTGATCTCTGAATCGCCTCGCTTGGAGAGAATCAAGAACGCCTCGCTTGAGAACTTTCCGGAACCTCTCCAAGACGATACGATCCGAGGTCTGGAGACGAACATGCTCCAGTTGAACCGGCAGCTTTCCAGCCTCAGAGGTCGGTTCGGTCCTCGTTGGCAACCGATGATCGAACTGAAAGAGCAGATCAAGGAAGTCGAGCAACAACTCAGGGTCGCCAAAAGCAAGGCGATCGTTCATGCCCGCTTGGAGCATGAAGACCAGTTAGTGCGTCTGGAGAATCTCTCGCTGGCTCTGGAGACACAGCAGCAAATCGCAGAGGGACTCAAGAAGGACTCCATTCAATACAACATCCTCAAGGACGAGGTCGACAGCAACAAGAGGATCTATGAAACGCTGCTCCACAGGATGAAGGAGGCGAGCGTGGTTGCTGGACTGAAATCCAGCAACGTCCACATCGTGGATCAGGGCGTCGTCCCGAACGCGCCCTTTAAGCCCGACCACCATCAGAATCTCCTTATTGCCCTGGCGCTGGGCAGCGTGCTCGGAATAGGTTTGGCGATCCTTTTGGAATCTCTAGACAACACGCTGACAACGCCCGAGGAAGTCGAAACGATGGGTCTACCCAGCCTCGGCTTCATACCGACCACCCATGGAATCATGAAGGCCAGAGCGACTCGAAGACTCGGACGAGGTCGAAAGGGCTCAGCAGCCGACGTTCTCGACTTCAATCCCTACGTCAAACTCAATCCCAGGATGTGGGAAGCATTTCGTTCCTTGCGAACATCACTGCTCCTGTCCGGCTCGGGTCAGCCACCCCAGCGGATCCTGGTGACATCCGCCTTCGCCGGTGAAGGTAAGACCACTACGGTAGCGCACACGGGGATCGTACTGTCACAGACCCGGGCTCGAACGCTGGTTCTAGATATGGATCTGCGCAGGCCCTCTTTGGGTGCCATGTTCAGCTGTGACCGTGAGTCTTTGGGTCTGAGCGATTTTCTCAACGGCCGCTGCACTCTGTCGTCAACCATCCGGCCAACCGGGTCTGACGATCTCTTCATTCTGCCTTCCGGCAGCATACCCCATAATCCAGCGGAACTGCTTGGTTCTGAGCGGATGCATCAGGCACTTGCGATGCTCTCCAGAGTCTTCGTATACATCGTCATCGACTCGCCCCCCCTGCTAGATGTAACCGACGCGATGGTTTTGTCACCCCAGGTGGATGGCGTCGTCCTGGTAGCCAAAGGCTCGAGTACCACTAAAGTGGCCGTCAAGAAAAGCAGTAGGCACCTGGCAAGCGTTGGAGCCAGGATGCTAGGGGTCGTCATCAACAACGTCGATCTCACAAAATCGGAACACTATTACTACTACAGTCAATACTACGATTACCGCAACGAGTACTCCTCAGCGTCATGAAGTGGTCGATCTCGAAACCTACGGTTGGAATCTGCAACGCATCCCTCGAACCAGAGCGGAGCAAGCGACTCATGAAACTTCCGAATCTACTCACGTGGTTGCTATTCTTTCCTGCGCTGGTCTGGTCCCAGTCGGCGGGTACCACCACGGCTCAGGATCCACTCAAACTTTTCGGAAATGAGCGAATCACTCAACTGTCTTCAGTGGAGAGGAAGGCCACCGACTACAGGCTGGGTCCGGGAGACTTGATTCGGGTACACGTGTTTGGCATCGACGAGTTTGACCATACGATTCGACTAACCCGGATTTCTCAAAGACAAGAAAAAGCAGTCAGCTCTATGTGATATAAAGTCTTTGTTATCAGATACTTAATAATCACAAGGAGCTGACTACTATGACCACAGAGTGTATCGCTTCCAAGCTGGAGTTTCAAGAGCTAGAAGGGCGCCGAGTCGAGGCAGAATTCAATGGGGGGCAGATCACCTCAGACTCCGGGGGGTTGCTGTTACGGGAGGTGGAGAGCCGCTATGGGTTCATTAGCGGCTTGGCCGCCTGCTTTGGGGACCGGCGCGATCCTCGCTTCACCGAGTTCAGTGTGGAGGAACTGGTGGGGCAGCGGATTTACGGACTGGCCCTAGGCTATGAGGATGTCAACGATCATGAGGAGCTCCGGGCAGATCCGCTGATGGCGGTGTTGGTCGGCAAGGAAGATCCCTTGGGGAGGGATCGGCGAGCGGAAGCGGATCGAGGCAAGGCGTGTGCGGGCAAGAGCACCCTCAATCGTTTGGAGTTGTCCTCGGTGACGCAGGATAAATATCGCAAGACGCCGGTGGATGAAGCCGCGGTCGAAGCGTTTTTGGTGGAGCAGTTCATTCGGGTGCGAGGCGGGAAACCGAAGGAGTTGGTCTTGGACCTGGATGCGACGGATGATCCGCTGCACGGAGAACAGGAGGGTCGTTTCTACCATGGCTACTACCGGTGTTACTGCTACCTGCCGCTGTATGTGTTTTGCGAGGGGTATGTGCTGGGGGCCAAGCTGCGGGTGTCGAACCTGGATGGCTCCGAAGGAGCGGTCCAGGAGATGGAGCGGATGGTGGGACAACTGCGGGCGAAGTGGCCGAAGGTCCGCATTACTCTGCGGGCGGACAGCAGCTTTGCCCGCGAGGCGTTGATGAAATGGTGTGAGGAGCATCGAGTGGATTACGTCTTCGGTCTGGCCCGCAATCAGCGCTTAGAGGGGGCCCTGGAGTCCGAGTTGGAACAGGCCCAGGCACTGCAACAAGCCAACGGCAGCAGCGCCCGAGTCTACAAGGACTTTCGTTACCAGACGCGCAAAAGCTGGAGTCAAGAGCGGCGAGTGGTGGGCAAGGCCGAGTACACGGGTAAGGGATCCAATCCCCGCTTTGTCGTCACCTCGCTGGGAGCGAAGCGGTGGCCCGCCCAAAAGCTGTACGAGGAGCTGTACTGCGCGCGAGGGGAAGCGGAGAATCGGATTAAGGAGCAGCAGCTAGAGCTGTTTGCCGATCGGACCTCGACGCACCGCATGAAGAGCAATCAGCTGCGCCTGTGGTTTTCCTCGGTGGCTTACAATCTGCTGCACACGCTCAGGTGTGTCGCTTTGAAGGGGACCCAGTGGGCGAAGGCGCAATGCCAGACGATTCGCCTCAAACTGTTGAAGATAGGAGGCCAGATTCGGGTCAGTGTCCGACGGGTGAGCTTGTCGCTGAGCGAGGGTTATCCTTACCAAACACTCTACGCCCAAACCTTGGCCCAGCTTCAACAGCTCGGCTGAGCGGAGGCAAACCGGAAATCCCAACCATCTGCAACTGAGGCGGCTGAGGTGTGTCTGAAAAACCGGTTTTCCGCCTTCAACATAGGTGTCACCAAGCTCTCGCACTCTACAGTGCCCTCAACTGAGACTTCGGCTCAAACCAGAGTCGAAAAATCGACTAAAATCAGCCTTTCTGCTTTCACTATGAGAAATCCGGGCTAACCCCGGCCGGCGACATCAAACTACCCTACCTGGGGCGTCTCAGGGTGGCTGGAAAGACGGCCGGCGAACTGGAGGACGCGCTGACGGATCTGCTGGAAGGCCAGGTCATCAAGAACCCCGAGGTGTTCGTCAGGATCCAGGAATACAAGGCACACACCATCTTCGTCCTGGGTGCGGTCAACCGGCCTGGCGATTACAAAATGGACCGGGAGCTCACTCTCATCGACGTGATCGCCATGGCGGGTGGCCTCGACCTTTTCCGGGCCGGCGATCAGGTCCTGATCCAGAGACAAGGACCGACCGCCGACCTGGGCGCGGCGGCTGACTTCGAGTTGATCCGTGTGGATCTGAAACAACTCTTGGCAGGTCAGTCTCAATCTCACAACCCAACGGTGAAGGATGGAGACATAGTTCAAGTTCCGCCCCGAGTCGAAGAGCGATACTTCGTGATGGGGGAGGTCAATCGGCCAGGCGTTTTTGCTCTCCCTTCTGGTAACAAAGACATCCTGCTCTCCCAGGCTCTCGCTTGGGCGGGAGGTCCGTCAAGAACCGCCAAACTAAAGGACGGGACACTGGTCCGTTACCAGGAAGACGGAACTCGTGAGGATCTTGGGATCAATCTCCAGGCGATCCTGTCGGGGAAGCAACCCGACCTTGCGCTTGAACCCAACGATATCATCTTCATCCCAGGAAGCGGGTTCAAGACATTCACTTATGGGATGCTGGGTCTGCTCCGCAACGTTCCTTCCTCAGTCGCCGTCCAGACCATCCCCTGAACCGGATTCAAGCCCCTTCCCTACCGACAATCAGCATTACTTGCCCGGCTTTCATTCCCTGATGTCTGCTTCTCTGGCCACAACCTCTGATTTGCCCAATGATCGTGGCGATCGCGGCGGACCGTCCGACCCAATCAATCTGTCCCCCTACAGCCGTCCGCTGGTAACTCTGCTATTCGCCCTGGCGCTGGGCTGGGCAGCCTCTGTCTTCGGGGCAACCGAGACTCAGAATAGCTTTCGTCTCTCCCTGATGCTCTCGGTCCCAATGCTGATCGCGGCCTGGTTCCTGGGTCGAAAGCCGTTTTCGGATCTACGTTTCTTGCCCGCGGCAGGCATTGGACTCTTACTACTCACACGGATCACGATTGCGAGCTCACTGGAAGCTCCCGGACTCGCCATTCTCAGCTGTGGGTGGCTGGCCTTCTTCTTGACGCTACTGCTGGCAGCGGGCCCTCACGGGGATGAAAAACGGGTACTGCTGGTCCTGATACTGCTGGGAGTGGCCGAGGCGCTGGTCGGTCTGATTCAGTCGGTCGGAGGGTTGGACTATATAGGAACCTACCATCGACAGCTAGGAAGAAGGGCCAGCGGTACGCTGATCAATCCGAACCACTTCGCCGCTTTGCTCAATATGACCCTCGGTCTAGCCCTAGGTGTGCTCTACGCCGGCTTTCACCGTCGTAGAGTTCGGCAAAATCCGGTCCGATCCGAAAAGTATGCCTGGGCCTGGAGCGTACTCTTGTGCTCCAGCTTTGTAGGACTAGGCGTCGTGGCTTCACTTTCCCGAAGCGGGTTGGTGACGTTGATCCTGATGATGATATTTGTCAGCTTGATCTGGGGTACTCGAGACAATCAAAGAGATCTGAAACTGGGTCCCATTCTGCTGCTTCTTCTCGTCCTGGGCATGGGAGCATGGGTCGGCCTGGAGAGGCTCTTCTCCCGCTTTGAAACCACCGGATCGAATGGGATGCAGCGCATTCTCATTTGTTGGGATACGCTGAAACTCATTGGGTCCGAGCCGATTCTAGGGGTCGGGCCAGGATTGTACAAGTGGCGCTTCCGCCCCTACCAGACTGTAGATACGGCACATCTCTATGCCTCAGCTCATAACGACTATCTACACAGTGCGGCCGAATGGGGGATCCCTTTGGCGCTACTCTTCTGGTGCTTCGTGATCTGGAGACTCTATCGGTCCACAAAGCTCTTTCTCGGTGAAAAAGAGCCCTGGAGAGCCGGACTATCTCTCGGATGTTCGGCAGCCATCCTCGCCCTCCTGCTGCACAGTTTCACCGATTCCAGTCTCCGGGTACCCCTGGTTCTCATGGTTTTCTGCTCTGTCCTGGCCATTTCCTGCTGCCAGGAGAAGCCCCTAACATGGCGCCGCCCGGCAGCGAATCTACTCTGGCGAGTGCCCCTGTCGATTCTGCTGATCCTGGCGGGCGGGCGGGTTTTCCAACACCTGGTCGTGGTCGAATCCGTAAGGACCGCCTCGAGTCCAGAACATCTGGAGCCGACACTGAAGTGGGACCCGGAGGCTGATCAGGCGGCCTTCCAGCTCGGGCGCCTCTATCGGGATCGGGTCGCCCACCAGGATCTGGGTCGAGCCTTGGAGTATCTTCAAAGGGCCGCAGAGCTAAATCCTCATTCCTGGGAGTACGGACTGGAACTGGCTCGATGTCTCGAACTGCTCAATCGGGACCTCGATGCCAGGCAGGAATACCAACGCACAATCTCGCTCAATCCACACAGCGCGCCCTATCAGTGGAGGTTCGCGAATTTCCTGCTGAGAGCGGACGACCGAGAGGCCTCACTCCAGCACCTGGCGCGGTCAGTTTCCTTGGATCCTGCTTATCGGAAACCGCTTTTCGACTTGCTCCTCAGAATGGGAGCCAGCAGCAGAGAGGTGGAGCAGGTCTGGCCCCGAGATCAGCAGTCAAGAATCATTCTGGTGGAATCGGTTCTGAGAAAGACCCGGCTCTCTGACTCTGAACACTGGGTGGATCTGATAGACCGTTCCTGGAGCCAGGACCCGGAAGGGGTCCTCCTACCTAAACTTTTGAGCCGGGCTCGCCAGCTGGGATCAGCCCCACTTTGGTTCGGATTCCTGGAGCAACGATTGGGGCGCGCTCTACGCGATCGATCTCCCCTAACAGTATCGGCAGCGGTTCCTTTTCTAGACTACCTCGTCGAGATAGGCAGAGTGAAAGAAGCACGGGAATACTGGCTTCTCCTGACTCGGAAAAATGCGCTGATCGATTCCTCCTATCACCGGGGGGACAGCCTTGTCTGGAACGGAGACTTCGAGCTGCCACTCATCGACGGCGGGGGCTTCGACTGGAGAATCTACCCAAGCAGCGGAAACCTGATATCGATCTCGCCCGCGCCGGAAAGTTCTGGTGACGCCCTCAAACTGGATTTCGACGGAACCGAGAACCTCAACTTCAGTGGACTACGTCAACTCGTGGCCATACCAGGCCCCGGACCCTACCGGCTCAATTATCGTGTTCGGGCTGAAGGCATCAGCACGGAAGAAGGGTTATACTTCGAGGTTACCGACCATTCCGGCGAGAGAACTCTTGTCCGCACCCGTCAGATACTCAAGTCGGTCCCCTGGAGAACGGAATCCGCGGCATTTACAGTACCGCCGGGAGTTTCCAGTGTTTGGCTGCTCCTGAGAAGGAATCTCAGCCGCAGGATCGACAACCGGTTGCGGGGAAAACTGTGGCTGGACTTGGTACGCATTCAACCGGAGCATAGCTCCCTGGCCGATTCGCTTCCGATTGCCTCCGACTCGATCACCGCGTCCTCCTCAACTCACAGCGAGATACAACAAATCGCTGCGACCCCTCCCACCAGCGAAGGATCCATCTAACCCGGGTTTCTCCTCGCCAATCTTAGCGAGGCGGCGCAAGCGCCGTCCTGGCAAGGCTTGCGACCAGGCTCCCCTAGTCGTACTCGTGCGTTACGTTGAGGAGGCCGACCGGTCGCAGCGCATTTTGAGCGGATGATTGCGACGCCGTAGTAGACTTTGGAGAACGTCGGATAAAGGAGTGAGAGCGTGAAGAAACCGTTTCTGGATGCCCTGCGCGAGGGTGGCCTGGTGGGCGATGGCGCCATGGGCAGTCTACTCTACGAGCGGGGAGTCTATATCAATCGCAGCTTCGACCAAGTGAACCTGCTGCAGCCGGAGCTGGTGTACGGCATTCACCGAGACTATCTCCAGGCGGGTGCCCACCTGCTCGAATCGAACACCTATGGTGCCAATCGAATTCGGCTGGAACAGCACGGATTGGCGGAGAAGACGGAGGAAATCAACGTTGCTGCCATGGATATCCTGAGACGAGCTGCTGAGGGAGCAGCCTACCTCGGGGGTTCCCTGGGGCCGACAGGCCTCGCTCCAGGAGAGATTCGACGTCGGGAGCGACAGGTACGGAACGCCTATGCTGAGCAGGCACGGCTACTGGTCGAAAGCGGAGCCGACGTCATCCTGATCGAGAGCTTCAGGGAGGCTAAAGAGCTGCGACTGGCCGTAGAGAGCGCGCGGTCTGAGGTTGAGGTGCCCATCGTTGCCCAGTTCGGCGTCGAAGACGACGGCAAACTTCGGGACGGTACCGAACCGGGAAGTCTGGCAGGCGAGCTGGCACTTTGGGGGGCTGACGTGGTCGGAGCCAACTGCAACGGACCGTCAGTCATTTTCGAGGCCGTAAGCCAGATGGTCAACGCCGACATCCTGGTTTGTGCCTTCCCCAATGCGGGCCATCCCCATACGGTGGAAGATCGCCTTTTCTACCTGGCAACACCCGAAAACTTCGGCGTCTTTGCACGACGATTGTACAAGGCAGGGGTTCACCTCGTGGGTGGCTGCTGCGGCACCGGTCCCAGCCACATTATTCGGGTCGGCGCGGCCGCCCGGATGGTCTCACCTCGCTCCACAATCAGAGCCAGAGAGGTGCAGGAGGAATCTGCTAGGGTGGAACCCGTCCCCGTCCCCGAGCGCTCGCACTTCGGATCCAATCTGGGAAAACGTTTTCTCATAAGTGTGGAGGTCAATCCCGGTCCGGGGCTTTCGACGGAACAGCAGATAGACGTGGCGTGCAGGCTCACCTCTACTGGCGCAGACGTCATCAACATCTCCGATGGCCCCCGTGCCACGGCACGGATGACCAATCTGGTTCTGGCTCACCAAATGCAAAGCAAGCTAGGCATAGAGACGCTTCTACACGTGTGCTGCCGAGACCGAAATCTCCTGGGTCTACAGGCTTCGGTCCTGGGCTACCATGTCCTGGGCATCCGCAACCTCGTAGTCATCACCGGTGATCCACCCAAAGTCGGTGATTATCCGGATGCGAGTGCCGTGTACGACCTCGATTCGATCGGCCTACTGACCATGATCGACGGCTTCAACCACGGTGTGGACCCGACGGGCAAACCTCTAGGTGACCAGACCGCCTTCGTGCTGGCAACCGGAGTGGAACCGGCTGCGAGCGACTTCGAACGAGAAATGGTTCGGGTGCGCCAGAAGGTGGACGCGGGCGCCAACCTCATCATGACCCAACCGATCTACAATCCTTCTCATCTGGACCGCTTTCTCGACGCCTCCGCGGACCTCGAAGTGCCGGTGCTAGTGGGGATCCTTCCCCTGGCCAGCTACCGAAATGCGGAGTTCATTCACAACAACATCCCCGGGATGTCGATCCCCGAAGAGATCCGCGAGCACATGCGCAAGGCGGGAAAGGGCTCAACCGCTCGCAAGGCGGGAGTCGAGATCGCCACCGAGTCCCTGATGGGCGTACGTGACCGCGTCGCGGGAGCCTACATCATGCCGCCGCTGGGCCGCTATGAGATGGCGACCCAGATCATCGAGGCAGTGGGCGAGGATCGGAGCATCGCCGCGTCCGTCCCTGGCCGGGTGTAGGGCAAAGCCCAATCACTGCTTTCAGGTGTGGAGCCTGGCTTGTAGAATGGATGCTTCGATCTGAACGGCCACGGTACCGAATCTCCAAGGAAAGCGTCATGGCGAGGAAACTGAATCGAAGGGAGTTCCAACGAAATGTTGGAGCGCTGACTCTGGCTGGGACCAGCGTTGCCGCGGGCCAGTCTCCTGGTAAGAAACAAGAACGGCTCTCACTGCCTCCCCTGTTCTATAACAACGATGGTAGTTTCCTTCTCTATTCCACTCCGCCTATGGGGGCGGAGGACTTCGTCTATGAAGCCGTTGGACGTTTTGTTGGGACCCAGATCGGTGCCGTGGTCTGTCACATGTTCGGGTTCGGCGATGCTGTTCCCCTCTTTCCGACCGAGGTACCCGATGCTGCGGGCGTTGACAGCGAAAGCTTCCACTATGTCAGTGAGTGGCGCCAACAGACTTGTATTCGCGGCCTCCTGGATCAGGGCATCGATCCCTGGCAGTTGGCATTGGAGCGGGCTCACGAGGCTGGACTTCAATATTGGGCCGGCTTACGTTTCAACGATCTACACGGTCCCCGCTTTCAGTGGGTGAGCCGTTTCCGCCTCGCTCACCCTGAGTACGAGTTGGGCGACAGCTGCGGTTCAGGTGTGCACGGCCCCGGAAGCGTCTATGGCGAGAAGTGTGTCGGCCTCAACTTCGCTTTACCTCAGGTCCGCGCGCACCGTTTGAGGCTGGTCGAGGAGGTGTGCACCCGCTACGACGTCGAGGGCTTCGAGTGGGACCTCTTACGCGAGCCCGGTCACTACTTTCCGGATATCGAGAAGGGGCGATCCATCCTGACCGAGTATTTGAGGGAGGCCCGAACGATGCTCAATCGGATCGGCGCCGATCGAGGCCGGCCCCTGGGATTTGGAATTCGGGTTCCAGCAACTCTGGAAAAGTGCGATCAGATCGGGCTGGAGCTGAAGACCTGGATCCAGGAGGGATTGATCGACTACGTCTCTCCCGGGGTCCATTGGGATACGGCTACCGGGATGCCCTTCGATGACTTCGTGAGCATGGCCCAGGGAACGTCCTGCCGAGTCCTGGCCTGCACGTCGGAGCAGGTCGGGCCCGGCTACCATCGACGTCCACCCGCCTCGGTGCTGAGAGCAGGTGCATCCAACGCCTGGCAGCAGGGGGTCGACGGGATCTATGTCTTCAACTTTCACCACCACATCGGCCATAACCTGAAGCAGGCTGAGGTGGCGTTCGGGGAGCTGGGCGATCCCGGAACGCTCGAGCTCAAGGACAAGCTCTACGTGGAGACAGGCTGCTTTGACTGTCTCAAGAAGTATCCCCGCGGCAGCGATGTCTTCCAGGCTTTCGACCATCAGCTGCCCGAGCCCTTGGTGGAAGGCGGCCGAAAGACGGTCGAGATCCTGGTGGCAGACGATCTTATGATGGCCCGCCGGAGGGGTATGATCCAGGAACTCGTCTTGAAGCTGATCATGGTAGGGTTGACTCCAGAGGATCTTCTGGACTTGAGCCTCAATGGACAACAGCTCCCCGATCATCCTCAACTGGAGATCCCCCTGGACCGGGTAGGCCCCGGACCACTTGAGTACCAGGGCAACTTCATTCTGTCCTACGATTTGAAGAACGGCGACTGGATCCGCCAGGGCTCCAACCGGCTGGAGGCGGTCCTCAGAAGGCGCAACCCGAAGATCGGGATCGAACTGATCCTCCACAGCCTGGAGCTGAGCCTCAAATACCGCACCCTCCCCACCCGAGTCTGATCCGCGGTTCCAAGGCCCTCCTTCGCGCTTGTAGGCAACCATCGCCCCCCTGTGCCCCGCTTCAGCCAGCAGGGGACAGACTGCTTCTGTTGAACAGGCGCCCCGGCTGCTCTGTTGAGCGGGCGACCACCTCCCAGCTGGCATACCTGGACGTGAAGGAACAGATACTAAGCTGAAACTTCATTTGCAGGAGTAGCTTTGGCCTCCAGGCCGAAGTCTTATTCTTCTGAGCCTTTGGCTCGGACGGCGGCCTGGAGGCCACCGCTACGCCGGACCCGAAGTTTCGTTCTCGAATGGGGCAGCACCGCTGGGGGGACACTGAGGTGAAACTGAGAGATCAAGAAATAGGGTCAACTGCTGATCGGGGAGGTAGAAACAGGGAAGTTTGTTGTAGAATCTCGGAGTTCGAATGAGGAGACCATCTTGATGCGAAAGCTTCATCTGTTCTTGATTGCAGGCATAGCGTTCCTCGGTCTGTTGGTCACAGGGGCCTGCGGAGGGGACGACAATTTTTCGGGCGGGCAGAAACGCCTTAAGATCGCGGGCGTGTTCTTGCAAGAGGACCAGTTCTTCCGTTTGATCCAATTTGGCATGAAGGATGCCGCTGCCCAGGCGGGCGCGGAGCTGCTACTGGCTAGTAGTGATGGCAAACTCGACAAAGAGATCCAACTCGTCAACACCTACATCGCCCGCCAGGTGGACGCTATCGTGCTGTCTCCTCTGAGTAAGACCGCGTCGGTCACCGCCCTTAATCGCGCTCGGGACGCAGGGATCAAGGTCGTCACCTACAACTCCACGGTCGAGGGCGGGGTGCCGATTTCGTTCATCGAGAGTGACCAGTCCAATCTGGGTTCGCAGACTGGAAAGGTCGCGCGAGGCTACATCGAGGAACGACTGGGGGGAAAGGCCAAGATCGCGATTCTTGCCTTCAAGTCGATCCTTCCAGAGCAGAGTGATGCCCGAACCGGCGGCTTCAAAGGCGCGATCTCCGATCTACCCGATGCCGAGATTGTTGCCGAGCAGGACGCCTGGCTTCCAGAAATGGCCATCAGAAAAGTGGGCGACATCCTGACGGCCAACCCCGAAATCAATCTGATCTGGTCGGCTAACGAGGGTGGCACTGTAGGGGCCGTGATGGCAGTTAAGAATGCCGGACAGGGAGGGCGGATTGCGGTCTTCGGCACCGACGTAAGCGAGCAGCTTGCCGGTTTTCTGCTTTCCGACGATCAGATCCTGCACGCCATCACCGGTCAAAGGCCCTTCGAGATCGGCTCCCAGGCGGTAGACGCCGCCATCGGCGCCATTAACGAGGAACCAGTCGATGAACAGGTCTCCATGTCTGGAGTGCTGCTGACTCGCCAGAATCCCGAGGCCGTCCAAGCCTTCCGGAAGAGGCTAAAAGAGCTCATTGCGAAGGGAAACTAGTACGCGTCGGGCACGGGCAAAGGCAAGGGAGGACGCTTAACACGTTCCCCAAAACTGAGGAGAGAAACAAGTGAGAAAAACTGACTGCTTTCTGGGAGCCGTGGTGTGGGGTTTTGCTGTAATCCAAGCCTTCGGGGCCGCGGCCTTGGATATCGGGACCCAGAAGCAGCTCTTCATCGACGACTACATTGTTGAGTCCATGGAGCCCCGGGTCTATCGCCTCATGAACCAACCACAGAAGTACCACGACAACCCGGTAATCCGACTGGATACGGACTGGGAGCATAAAGGAGGCCTGTCCCATGGAGGCGATGTCGGACAGATCTTCTACGACCCGGATCGGAAGCTCTACCGATTCTACGACCTGATGGTGAACTGGGATTGGTCCGAGCGCTGGGTTTTCTATGCTGAGTCCAAGGACGGCATCCACTGGGTGAAGCCCAAGCTGGGACAGGTCAAATACCTGGGCTACGATACAAACTTCATCAGTTTCCCGTTCGACGCCAAGGCTCACAGCAACGCCATCTTCCGAGATCCCGCGGCCAAGAAAGAGGCCGAGCGCTACAAGATGCTCTATATGCAAGAGCGCAATGGGAAGGTGTCGATGTATCCAGGCTACTCTTCGGACGGCCTCAACTGGAAGGCCTACGAAGTGGACCGTCCCGCGGTTCCCTACTGGAGCGATACCAACAACAATCTTCTTTGGGATGCCAAGCGGAAGCGTTACGTTCTCTATCTGCGCACCTTCAACAAGCTGAACCGGTGGATGGACCCTGGACCCATCTACCCGGAAGATGCGCGGACACGGACAGCCTCATTCGCCACCAGTAGCGATTTTCTCAGTTGGGACAGCCCTCCAGCCATCAGGGACGCGGACGACCGATTCCTCAGCTTTCACGCCGACGAAAAGGACCGAGTCGGGAGCCGTGACTTCTATACCCTTGAAGTTCTGCCCTACGCCGGAGGTTATGTGGGCTTCACCTCCGTCTATCACAATATGTTCGGTGTGGCTCCTGCGGCCATGGATGCTGGCAAGGCCCAGTCTCCGTGGATGGATCAGATGGACATACAGCTGCTCTGGAGCCGGGACGCGGTGAAGTTCGAGAGGGTGGGCGAAAGACGGGTCTTCATCCCCAACGGACCTGCCGGGAGTTGGGATGAGAATCTCGTCTATGCTGTTCACAACGGCATCGTGCGCGAGGACCGGGGCGAGGTCTGGATCTACTACGAGGGATTCAGTGGCCACCACTGGTTCTATCACCGGCAGGAACACCAGCGGGGCCAGGTGGGGTTAGCCATCCTCCGGCTGGATGGTTTCGTCTCTGTCACTGGGCAAGGGGCAATTACGACGCGACCTCTGACCTTTCAGGGCAACGTGCTCAGAATCAACGCCACCGGAGTGGACAAATACGTTGGACCAGGCTACGGCACGGTGCGGGTCGAAATCCTCGATGCCAAGACAGGGGCCCCGATCCCGGGCTTCGACGAGAAGAGCTCGGATCCCTTCGGAGATGATGGGCTCGACCACACTGCGTCCTGGAAGGGACAGACCGATGTGGCTGCTCTCCAGGGCAAAACGGTTCAGCTGAAATTCCATCTGGACAAGGCCAAGCTTTTTGCCTTCCAGTTCGGCCAGAAGTGAGCTTGGCAGCGCAAGACGCGGATTCAGGGGTCGTTCGCTTCCGGGTCGTCCGATAACGCAGTGCGAAGCAGCCGGGCACCCAGGGCCCGGTGGCGCTCATCAGGCCAACGGATATTCCTTGCTGCCGAACGGGAGTGGCGGGTGAAGTAGCGAAAATACCCTCCCCTCACGACGCGACAGGAGCCGGAGTTTCCTTCCGGTCCCGGAGGATCCAGGGAAGGGGATTCGGAATAGTAGCTGGCACTGTAGACGTCCTGACACCACTCCCAAACGTTCCCGTGCATGTCGTGCAGCCCCCAGGGATTGGGCAGCTTGGTACCGACCTCCTGGGTAAACTGGTCTTCAGAAGGGCCACCGCTGTCGAGGTTCCAGGCATATTGCCAAAGTGCGTGGCGATCTTCGCCGAACGACCATGACAAAGGGGTTCCTGCCCTGCACGAAAACTCCCACTCGGCCTCTGAGGGAAGACGGTAATGCCACTCGTCGCTGGCCGCGTTGAGCCGCGATATGAAATCCTGCACCTCGTTCCACGAGATAAATACGGCAGGACAGGCCGGAGCCGAGGGGATCTTGGCTCTTCCGCTCCAGGGAGCGGTCCCCATGACCTCTGTCCATTTCCCCTGGGTGATCGCATACTTACCCAGGTAGAAACCTCGACTGATGGCCACCTCATGCTGGGCCTCATCGATTTCACGACCCGGCTCTGACTCCGGTGATCCCATCAGAAAGCTCCCCGGTTCGATCCATACCCACTCCTCAGCCCGCTCCTGCCACAGAGGAGGCCCCTCGGAGATCACGGTAGGCTCAACGGGGTAATTATGCTCGCCCATCTCGGTCAAGGTCTGGCCCACCGATTCCATGAGCTTCGCCATGAGCGCCTGCCCCGCATGTCCGGCGTTGAGGGCCTTCAGCAGCATCGTTTCTCCAGGATTGGAGACAAGGGTCGTCCGGTTCCGACAGGTCGTACACACCGAAGTCACGAGCATGCCTCCGTCAGCCGTACCCGTTGCCCCCTGAAACTTCATCCTGCTATCGCAGTTGGTGCAGTTGAACTTCATCCCCTTCTCCTAGGGTCCAGACTACTACACTTGGCTCTCGGTCACTTCAACGGAATCGATCGCCGCCAGGATGCCCCTCAGCGCGGCATTGAAAGGCTCGTTGCTGACGGTCAAGGAATCGTATCTTGTGAGCCGTACCACGACCAGATCTCTCGAGGGCACTACGATGGTGTTCTGGCAACCTGCCCCGGCCGCATAGAACGCATCCGTAGGAAGATCGAAGTTTCCGGTGGTGTTGAGCCACCACATCCCGCCGTACCTCGACTCGCTCGCCTCCCCTTCTTCATTGTTCCAAGCAGGTGCTGGAGTCCGGACGAAGTCGACGAACTCCTGTGGCAAAAGTCGCTGTCCCTGCCACATGCCTTGCTGCAAATAAAGGAGCCCGATCCGCGCCCAGTCTCGAGCCGTCGCGTACTCATAGCCCGACATGATGAAATTGCCGTAGGGATCCGTATCCAGAACCATCCTGCGGATGCCGATCTGGTCGAAGAGACTCCGCTGGGGATAGGTCAGATAACTCTCGCCCCTCCCAAGAACAGTGCGTTTTACGATATAGCCGAGCGTCAAGGGATCGCAGTTGCGGTAGCGTCCGACCGTGTTGGGTGGGTACTGGACGGGTCGGGAGACAGCGTACTGGAACACATCCATCGCGCAGGGGTACACGAAGTAATGATCCGGATAGGCCGTGCTGATCCGGTACGTCCCTTCGGGAGTCTGCTCCATCACCTCGTAAAGAGTGAATTGGAGGCCGCTCGACATTCTCATGAGGTCGGCCATGCGGATCCCCCTACGTGGATCGTCCGGCTGCTGCCACTCGGGCACAGGCGCCAGATCCTCCAGCCCAAAATGGCCATCCAACATGAGCCTACCGATAAGCGTTCCGGTCAGGCTCTTTCCCATCGACCAGCTCTCAAGAAGGGTGTCCTTGGTGACCCCCGGAACATATCGTTCTGCCACCAAACGGCCCTTGTAGACCACGGTCATCGCAGAAGTCTGCGCCGGGGCATCGAATGCCAACGCGACTGCTGCTCTTAGTTTTTCCAGGTCAACTTCGGGAGGCAGGGGTTCGTCCGGGGGCAGATCCCCCATCGGCCAGAGCTGGGTGTCAGCGTCGGGAAGACTTGTTTCAACCGGCACGGGATCATAGTAGATACCGTCGTGGTCTTCAGGATGAAGGATGCAGCCCTGATCTCCGTAGAATTTGGCCGTCCGAGTCAACGAGTTGCGCAAGGTGGCGCGTACCACCTTCTCCTCGTAGTCGATAAAATCGGTTATATCGGGTAGGTCGGCCTCAGGGAGCTTGATCAAGTCTACGGCTACATTGCGGCAATGTTCCCTTGCCGCCTCTTCCGCCGTGCCCGTAACAAAGATCGCCGAACACAACAGTTTGGCGTAACCAGCGAGTCCGAGGTTGCTGGGATCGTGATCCTTCGCTTCTTTCATGAGACGCTCACAACTCCGCTCTTTTGATCCTCAGTAGATTACCTTCTAACTTCTGGATTCGGTTGGACCTCTGCGGACATCACCGTGGAGGACTCGATCCAATCGCAAAGTGTAGTCTAGTGGAATCGAGACAGGAAGCCGACAAGCGCTTTTTGGTGGCCGGTGACCGAGCCTTCAGACAGATGCTCCAGACAACTCTCGGGGTCTGGCGGGCAAGGTCAACCAGACCCGTTAGCGCCTTGACTTCTACCAGCGCGTCGCAGATAGTCCAAGCCCGAAATGAAACGTCTGAAGATCGTCTCGGAAGGAGATCAGACATGGAACTCCGCTCGCAGCACAAATTACTCGTTCTTTTCTTGGTCTGGATGATTTGCTGCTTTTCCTGCTCAAGTCAGGACGAAGTAGTGTCCCCCGGCACTGATCCGTCCGACAGCATCGATTCTGTGTCCCTCTTCGACGGTAAGACACTCGAAGGCTGGAGCGTGGTTCCGGCGGCAACGGCTGCCGACTGGTCAGTTCGCCAGGGAGCAATTGTCGGACTAGGAAGTGCCAATCGGCTGTCCTACCTCGTGTGGAAGGATGACAAGCTAACGGATTTCGAATTGAGACTCCGCTACCGACTGCTCACGAATGGCAACTCGGGGGTCGAAATCCGCGCCCAGCCCGATTTATCCGGGAAACGGCCCTTCGAGGGGTATCATGCCGACTTCGGACACGTCGGAATCGGTCCCAATATTCTTGGGGCGTGGGACTTTCATTTCGCCGAGCGCAGGGAACACCCCTGTCTGCGTGGTACGCGGCTGGTCATCGATGCAGATGAAACAGCTCACCACAGCGAGATAGAAGGAGCACTGACGGTGGAAGATGTGCGCCGGCGCGACTGGAACGACGTCCGCATCATTGCCCGAGGGAATCGGTCTCAGTTCTTCATCAATAGCAAGCTGGCTTCCGAGTTCACCGACAACGCGACGCTAGGACGGTTGAACCATGGAGCGATTGGCCTGCAACTGCACGACAAAGGGATGCACGTCGAGTTCAAAGACCTGCGGCTAAAACGCCTCTCCAATTGAGCCAAAACCCGATAGCGACTGGGACACAGCGTCCACTCACCGAAGCAAGGCTGGGTCGCCGGTCGTATGAGACTCTGCAAAGCAGTGATCGTAGGGAGTAGAGGGGCTTACTCGGGGCTGCCCCCGGACGAGTCATTGCGCCACCAGCGGAACTCCAGGGTTCCGCGTTCCGCTATGGCGGCGACGTCGAGGTCGCGATCGCCGTCTAGATCGGCTACCAAGACCTGATTGGCACGTCTCCAATTGTCCTTCAGAGTATGTTGACTCCACCCGCCTCTGGGATCGCCTCCGTGACGGAACCAGGCGACCTTGCCCGGCTCTCCCCAACCAGTGGCGACGACCTCCATGTGCCCGTCGCCGTCCAGATCGCCTGCCACCACCTCGAATGCGTTCTGGAATTGGTCGGCTATGATGTACTTAGTCCAGGGGACTTCTCGTGGATCGCCGTTGTTCTCATACCACACAATCTGATTTTCGACTTCCTGACCCTCGGGATTCCGCATTCCGAGCGCCATCACCACATCCATGTCTCCATCCCCGTCCAGATCCGTTGGCTCGCCATGAATCGGATGCGGATAGCGATCGATGTCGTGCCGCCGCCAGGCCTCTGACGCCGGTTTGCCGCTATTCTCATACCAGGCAACCAGACCGGCACCGACGGCAGTTCCCAACAGATCGGCATCACCGTCTCCATCGAAGTCGGCGGCCCGGATCGTTCGCGTCTCCTCCAGGTCGGCTTCGATCAGGTACTTCTTCCACTCCGGGTGCCCGTCCTCATAGCAGCGGCGAGTGGCACGCCCGTCTCCATGGCAAAGCTTGCCCGGGTTCTCGAACCAGGCGAACTGGTTGCCGAGTCTCCAGGAGGAGGCGGCGACGTCCAGATCCCCGTCCGCGTCTAGATCAGAAAGAGCGACGTCATAGGCACCGGGGAGCTTTCCCTTGGTAATCACGTGACGCGGCCAGAGATCATCGGCTGGATTTCCGAGGTTCTCGAACCAAAGCAGGTCCCCATGCAGGTTCTTGACGATAACGACGTCCGGGAGGAGGTCGCTGTTCACATCCCCGATCATATGTCGCTCCAGCCGTTCGGGATCATTCTTCTGGATGAAATGGCGGGTGAAGTTCCCGCCACCATCGTTCTCGAACCAGTACAAATTGTTGTTCGGTAGAGCGTCCGCACTGGTGAGGTCCAAATCCCCATCTCGGTCTAAATCCCCCGCTCCGATGCCGAAGGGGTAGGCGTACTGATCCATGATCAGGTGCTCGCTGAACTCGATCTCCGGCGTGGCTATTTCTGGCGACGACCCCGGAGCCGCCTCCTCCGGACCAGTTGAAGAACAGCCCAAAAGAACAGAACCCAAAGTCCCCACCAGAAGGAGGGTCCGGGGTTGCCTGCACCGATAGCGGATCCCAAACAACAATCCTGCCAGCGAGGGGAAGAGTGTCCGTTCTCTCATAGCGATAGTTGTCCCGGCTTCAGCCTCCGAAGAGGGCGAAAAGCACAATCGTAATCACAAGGACCAGGGTAAACACGATGCTGTTTCCGACTGGAAACCGGTCCTTATCCGGATCAAACGGGCGCGTCGGCAGCCGGCGTCGCTGCCAGACTTCCAGCGGATTCGACGCCAGGTGGACCCCAAACACTGTCATTCGATCCGCTGCGCGCTGACATCCATCAAAGGCCCGATTCACCTTCGCAACGAGCAATCGTCGCGCTAACGGCGCCAGCCGGCGGTACAACCAATCCGTGTCCAGTGCAATACGCGCCTCTCCCTTGACCTTCGCTCTCATCAGCCAGAAAGCTACAAAGGCAAGTATCAGCAGCTGGGTGGTCTCGACAAGGTGCGCTGTGGTGTAGGGCCGGTACTCCATGGGATGAGGCAGCCATTGGTAGAGCAATTGAGGATAGACTCCGAAGAGCGTGCAGAGAAACGCTAACAGACCCATCGCCAGGAGCATGTTTGGAGGGATCTTCCGCACCGGCTTCAGCCCGATGTCCCGGCCGAACCAGGTCCAATACGGCAACCTCAGCCCCGTATGCAGAAAGGTTCCAACCGACGCCAGAATCAGCAGCAGCTCGACTCCATAGCGGCTTTCCTCACCGGCAGAGGCGATAATGATCGATTTGCTGATGAAGCCGTTGAAGAAGGGAAATCCAGAAATCGAAAACGCGCCCACCATGTAGAGGCAGACGGCCAGGGGCATGTATCGAGCGAGGCCGCCGAGATCGCTCAGCTTGCTCTTCCCAGTCGTATAGAGCACCACACCCGCCCCCATGAACAGGAGAGCCTTGTACAGAATGTGGCTGAACGCGTGCGCGGCAGTGCCATTGAGGGCCAGCGCGGTGCCGATCCCCACCCCCGTTACCATATAGCCGATCTGGCTGATGATGCTGTAGGCCAGAATCCGACGGATGTCGTTGGCGAGCACCGCGTAAACCGCACCGTAAAGCGCCATGATCGCTCCGAGATAGATCAGGACTTCCCAGCCTGGAAACAGCCGCGCCAGCACATAGACGGCCGATTTGGTGGTCAAGGCACTCAGGAACACGGCTCCGGTCACGGTTGCTTTAGGGTAAGCGTCCGAGAGCCAGGCGTGCAGAGGTGGGATGGACGCGTTGATTGCCACCGCCAACAAGACCAGCCAGGCGGCAACCGACTCTCCCGGCTCGAAGGCTTGCAGGACGAGGCTGCCTGTGGCCTGGAAATGGACGCCAACCCCGGCCAGTAGAACGCCTCCACCGAACAGGTGGACGAGCAGATAACGCATTCCGGCCCGGAGGGCCTCCTCCGATCGCCGTGCCCAGATCAGATAGGTCGAGGCAACGGCCATCAGTTCCCAGCAGATCAGCAGCGTGAAGAAGTCCCCGGCAAACGCGACGCCCAATGCTCCGCCTGAGTAGAGCAGTGCGGCGACGCGCTGCCCGGTGTCCTCGAGGTGATAGGAGTAGATGCCACCGATCAGCGTAATCAGCGCCAAAATGATCCCGAAAACCCGACTCAGAGCATCCACCCGCATGAGCGTCAGCTCGTACCTGAAGAATTCGGCGGAAACGACCGCCCCATCCGGATGCGTCCAAACGGAGGCCAGCGCTAATGCGGGAAAAATCAGGAAGGCCGCGGCTCGCAGCTTTCTCGGGACCAGCGGCAGAATCAAGCCGCCGAGCAGCAGAAAGGCGCCGGGAGGCAGTTCAAAGCTCATCGTAATATTCCTCCCGCCGCTGCAGGAAATATTTCCCGATTGCCTTTGAAACAAGAATGATCAGCGCACATCCAAGGAAGCCGAAAAACGCCCAGAAGGCCGGCACGTGAGCCCAGGGACCGTGTCCCTCCTCACCCACGAACTGAGCGATGAGTGAGGCCACCATCAACAGAGCCAGGATCATCCAGTGCCAGTTCTTCATTGCAGGAACTAACTCGCCAGAATCATTTCAGAGATGCCGGAGGCCAAGTCAAAAAAGTCGAAAAACAAGTTCGGGGACAGCCCAAAGACAAGCGCCAGGACAGCCGTGGTGCAAAGAGGTACCACCATCATCGGCGGGGCCTCACTAAACTTGGTGAACTCCTCAGACTTGCGGAAGAAACCACGATACACGACTGGCAGCAGATAGGCCGCGTTCAACAGTCCGCTGAGGATAAAAAGCACGAGCACCATTGGCCACTCCGCCTGCAGGCTGCCAGCACATAGGAACCATTTGCTGAAGAACCCATTGATCGGAGGAATGCCCACCAACCCCAACGATCCCAACGCGAAGGCACCGATGGTCCAGGGCATGGCACGGCCGATCCCGTCCAGCTCCGACACGTTCTGCTTGTGGGTGTGGACGTAGATCGCCCCTGCGCAGAAGAAGAGCGTGATCTTCATGACGGCGTGAGTCGAGATATGGTAAATGCCCCCTGCGACCCCGTCCGGTGTCAACAGCGCCGCTCCCATGACGATGTAGGACAGATGACCGATCGTGGAGTAGGCCAGACGTCGTTTCAGACTGTCCTGCTGCAGGGCAATCAGGGACGAGAACAAAACCGTGGCCCCAGCCAGTACGGCCAGGATCAGATTGAGTCCATGCTCGGCCATGACCTCCGGACCGAAAACGAAGCCGACGACCCGCACCACGCCAAACACGCCCGATTTCACGACGGCAACCGCGTGGAGCAAGGCGCTCACAGGCGTGGGGGCAACCATGGCGTTTGGCAGCCAGCTGTGCAAGGGCATGATCCCGGCCTTCACCCCGACGCCGGCGACGAAGAGGAAAAATAAACAGCGCATCGCGTTGGGTGCTGCCTCCACCCCACCGAGAATACCTCCGGGCTGGAATTCGATGGTCCCTGCCGCACTATGGATCCATGCCGTCCCCGCCAATAACAGCAACCCAGCGGTCAACGAGTAGACAAGATACTGTCGTCCAGCCCGCAGCGCTTCTCCGGTTTCCTTGTGAATCACCAGCGGATAGGTCGCCAGCGTAAGCATTTCGTAGAAAATGACGAAGGTCAGGAGATTCCCCGCAAACGCTACCCCGATGGTCGCCGACAAGGCGACGGCAAAGCTGGCAAAGTAGCGCGTTTGCTTTTGCTCATGGCTGGAGCGCATGTAACCAATCGAGTAGATCGAAGTGAAAATCCACAGTCCCGAAGCGATCAGGGCGAAGAACACCCCGAACTCATCTGCCCGCAGCGACAAACCGATCCCCGGTGAAACCTGGACCAGCACACATTCCGCGATCTTGCCCGCCCGAACGGAAGGAAGTAGAGAAAGTACCAGTCCGAACTTGATCAGCGCCGCCAGAAGCGTCCAGAACTCGCGTAGGTTCGGCTTCCGTCCGCTGAGCAGAATAGCCAGGGTGGCCAGGAGTGAAATCGAGACCGCCCACAGCGGCGTGTTTGATTGAAAGACTTCAGACATCAGAGTCCTGCAGGGATCATCGGCTGGATCAGTCGGTTCACGATCCACACGTTCAAGAGTCCCAACACCAGCAGCGCAGAGGCCAGGATGAGTGTCGGGCCTAACATCGAACCAGAGACTTCCTGGCGGTCGCCGTCGGGGGCTTCGGATCCACCCGCTTCATCTGGATGCTGGGAAGCTGGACTGGGGCTGCGCAGATAGATCCGTTCGATCAGGCGAAAGAAGTAGACCGCGGTCAACAGGCTGCTGATCAGGATCACGGTCACGAAGACCCAGTTGGACTCCTCCACCGAACCCAGGATCAGATACCATTTGCTGAAAAAACCGGCGAAGGGAGGCAACCCAATCATCGACAAAGCTGCCACCGTAAACCCGGCGGCGGTCCAGGGCATACGAACTCGAGTGGAGTCGTCAAACTTTCTGATGTCGGCATGACCCAAGCGACTGAGAAAATTAGCAGAGACCAGGAAGAGGCATCCCTTCATGGCCGCATGACTCAGAGTGTGCAGCACCGCGCCAATCAACCCCAGCGGCGAGGCCAGGCCAATACCCAGCGCGATGTAGCCGATCTGCCCCACGCTGCTGTATGCCAGCATCCGCTTGAGATCGGTCTGTGCGACCGCCAGGATCGAGCCCCAGAGGATACCCGCCGCTCCCAGATACCCGATCGCGGTCGTCAACGGCATCTCGCCGCTGGCGAAGTTGGGATCGAGCACGAAAAAGAAAACTCGGATGAGAACGTAGGCCGCGATCTTCGTTCCGATGGGGGCAATCAGAGCCGTGGCAGTCGAAGAAGCGTAGGTGTAGGCGTCCGGCAGCCAGCTGTGCATCGGGAATAGCGCCATCTTCAGACCGACTCCGGTCGTGATCAGGACCAGCCCGACCAGCAGCGTCGGACTGCTCTCGAGGTTGGAAAGAATCAACCTCAGATCCGCCATGTTCAGACTGCCCGTGATCATGAAGACGAATCCCAATCCCAGCAGATAGAACGACGCACCCACGCTACCTAGAATCAGATAGCGGAAGGCTGATACGGGCGCTCTCCGATCCCCAAGCGCCAGCAGTGCGTAGGAAGCGAGCGAACTGATCTCCAGGAAGACATAGAGGTTGAAGAGGTCACCGGTGATGGTAATACCAAGCAGCCCTCCCACCAGGAGCAGGGCCGTGCTGTAGAAGGGCATCGCCTTCCCCGGAAGCTCTCGTCGCACCACTGACCCGGAATGAATCAGCACCAACAACGCCACACTGCTAAGCAACACCGACAGAAAGGCCGAGAGTGGGTCCAGAACCAACTCGATACCAATCGGTGGAGCCCACCCGCTGACCTGATAGCGGAGCGTCCCAGAAGAACTAACCCCCACCAGTCCAGCCACCGCAACCACGGCTCCTAGCGCGGCGCTCGCTACTGCAACCCCATAGGCACAGCCCTGGCGCAAGCGCTCCAGCAGCGGGATCAGGAGCGCGCCAGCGAAAAAGATCAGGGGAATCAGGATAACCAGGTGAGGAGGGTTCATTTCATCCGTTCGACCAAGACAGGCTCCTCGAGAGTTCCATAGGTCCGATAGATGACAATCAACAGGGCGAGCGCCACGCCCACAATCGCCACGCCTACGACGATAGCGGTCAGCATCAAGGTGTGGGGTAGTGGATTGATATAGAGACTCGGATCCGCGACTCCAAGGGCTTCGTCGTAAATAGGTACGGTTCCGCCGAACTTGTACGCGCTCAGAACGAAAAACAGGATGATGGCTGACTGAAAGATCGTCATCCCAACCACTTTCTTCATCAGGTTGCCCTTGAGCAACATGCCCCAGAGACCGACCACCAGCAGGGTGAGGACGACCCAGTAGGGATAGTGCGGATGGATCACGTCGATCACTGGCTGTCCTCTCTGCGGAACGGCGCACTTAGTACACTGGAACGTAAATACTGCAACGTATGCAGATGGGGCTTGTGAGGCGAGATCAAGGCAGGAGGAGGAAGACGATGCTTGGCCATCTTCGACGACGACCAACGCAGAGATCGTCCACAACCCCCATCTGCCCTACGGGTGGCGACGGGACGAGCCGCTTTCTTTGTCACTCCTCCTCCACTATGGCAAAGCATGGCGTTCGTCGTCGTTTCGCGTCGAGACGCTTCGCGGACTCGACCCGTCACGCTCGCCACATACGTTGCAGTATTTACGTTCCAGTGTACTTAGGTTGTCGAAGATAGAGATGAGCGTCCCCATTACCGCCAATCCGATCGCCACTTCAACAATCAAGATGGCGAGCGAACGCATCTCAGCAGGTTCCAATTGCAGAAAGGGTGTGTGCTGATAGTCAAGAAAGTTTCCGCCGCTGATCATGATCAGTCCAACACCGAGGAAAGCCATCGCACCCAACGGCCCCAGGGTCATTCCGAGGTCTGATCGGAAGTTCGCCTGACTCCCCTCACGCCCGCTGGTCAAGCGCAAGAGGAGAATACTGGCAGCCAACAGCGCTCCGCCTTGAAAACCACCGCCGGGACTGTAGTGACCGTGGAAGATGACGTAGCAGGCATAAATCTGAATCAGGGGCGCCACCAGGCGGCTGACAAGCACCACGATTACGCTGAGCGAAGCCTGCATGCCTAGGGAGTCCTCCCCAGAATCAACAGGCAAGCGATTCCAGCCGTGAGCACCACCAGTGTCTCTCCCAACGTATCAAAGCCGCGATAGTCCGCCAGCACGACCGTGACCATATTGGGTGTGGCCGCGTCGGAATAGGCTCTCCGAATATAGTAGGTCCCGGCCACCGGAGTCCCCACGATGCTCTGCTCTCGATGAAGGGGCGCATCAGCTTCACCGCGTCCGGGAAGTCCCAAAGAGGCGTAGACCAGGAGGCCCACGAAACTGGCTACGACGAGATAACTAAAGACCTTCAATCGATGCTCTTCCGTGTGGTTCGGAGAATTGCCGTTACCAGAAACACGCCCACGACACCAGCCCCAACCACGGCTTCGGTAAAAGCGACGTCCACGGCGCCCATGGACGCGAACAAGAGCGCGGCCGTAAAACTGAAAGTGGTCAAAGCCCCAACCGCCGCCAACAGGCCCTTCACCTGCAGCGACATCAGTGCAGTGCTGATCAGGAAAAGATAAAGGACCCATTCGACGATCGGATTCATCTGGGCTCTACGGACGGAGACTTGGGTGGCGGCTCTGGAAACCAGGGCTTCAAACCAAGCCGCACTGCCGCTCGCGCCAAAGCGTGCACCGGAACTGGATTCGTCAAACCGATGAAAAACATTGCCATCAACAACTTCGCCGAGGTCAACGTCAATCCCTCGTAGACCGCGATTCCGGCCAGCAGGACCATGATCCCGAGCGTGTCCGCCTTGCCGGAGGCATGCGCTCGACAATAGAAATCCGGTAGGCGCAGAATCCCAAGGCTACCCGTAAACATCAGAACCAGCCCGGATACCATGAGCACGATGGCGAGAAGACTTTGAATCTCACCCATTGCTGCTGGCCTTCAAATCGAAATACCTGGCGACGGCGATCCCCCCTATGAAATTCAGAATCGCGTAAGCCAGGGCAATGTCCACGAACATATCCAAGCGCACGAATGAAATCCCAAAGAAGCAGATCAACCCGATCGTCTTGCTTCCCATGGTACTGATCGCCAGCAAGCGGTCGAACACCGTGGGCCCACTGAGCACACGAAAAAGGGGCAGGGCGATAATAACTACTAGGAAAACGGTGACCGTGATGAAAAACGCTTCCACTCGATTCACTCCAGCGAATTGCCACTCAGGTTCCCGGAGGGAATCAATCGCACATCGCAGACCATTTCTCCGAGATGATCCGTGAACAGGCTTGCAACTTTGGTTTGCATGGTCCCGTTCAGGAGGCCGGTGGCGAGCTTATAGGTCAGCGCATGGACGAGGAATTCCTGCTGTCCGATATCAACGGTGAGCGTTCCCGGTGTCAGGGTGATCGAATTACCCAGAATCACCTTGGCTACATCATTCGGTTGAGAGCTCTTGAACCTGACCAGATGCGGATTAAGCGGCATTCGGGGAGCCAAGACGACCCGCACGACATGCAGCGCGGACAAGACCATTTCCTTGATCAGCCAGGGCAGGTAAAGAAGCACCCGCCCCCAGCGCATCGATTGCAGGAGCTGGGGCGAATCGGATTCCCGAGGGCGATTCATAACAAGGATCAGAATCACCGACACCACCCCTAGTAGGATGTGAAACAGATCGTAGTGGCCGCTCAAGAGAAGCCAAACCAGCATCAGGGCGGCTGACTTCAGCACGATGCCTGGCCACCTGGCGTGACGCGATCCATTGGATGATTCGTCTCTCATGAAGCATCACCAGGGACATTCAGAGCAGGATCCTGCGTGCTACCCCCAAGGCCGCGCGGGTAGAACGAATAGATGCTTTCTCCTGCATCCCGCTCCTAGTGGAGAGAACAATTATCCACACTGACTCTGTCGTTTTGTGGGGTTGATCTCGCAGTTGCGAGTCCGTCGCTGCGGTTAGCGCCTTCCCTTGCCTTTGCCCGCGCCCGTGCCCTTGCCCGACTTCATCTTTCGGTCGTATCCAAGCCCTTGACCAACCCGGTCAGCATTGACACGATTTCAGACAACCTCTTCTCCCCCCGCTGTACATCGTCATTCGTGGCAACGTGCAAACGCCGTAAGATGTCCATGATGGCAAGCACCTTCAGTCGCGGATGAACAAAAT
This sequence comes from Acidobacteriota bacterium, assembly GCA_965218775.1. Taxonomy (GTDB): domain Bacteria; phylum Acidobacteriota; class UBA6911; order RPQK01; family JAJDTT01; genus CAUZIZ01. Next base: position 1,589,888 of record CBDCLS010000005.1, read on the forward strand.
GGGTGCCTCGTCGACTCGGAGTTCTTTGGTTTTGCCATCCGTTAATACCAACGTTCCAGGCTAAAGAAAAGCGAGGGATTGTCAGGAACAGGCACGGGCAAGGGCGTGGGCGCGGGCAAGGGGGAGAAGACGCTAAACACGGCCTAGGAGCCTGTAATGGGCTCGATGGTTGGCGGCCTCTGCCAATCTTCTGCGATTCCATCAATTCCCAGGACGCGAAAACGTCCTTCGGCGAGGTCGAACTCGGCCGCTGCCCCATTGGCATACTCGGCGCGCTGCAAGGTGCGATCGTCGTTCAGAAAACGGTGACTGATCATCTCTGCGTAACCCACCGCTTGGAAATACGTACGCCACACCCGGAGCCACTCCAGCCGACGCGCCATGGCCATCGTTTTCCAATCAGCCTGCTGGATCGGACGCTCTCCGCCGGGCAACCAGTTGTGCGACGGCATGGCGCCGTACATGAGTTCATAGAGGCGAGGATGACGGTCGGCGTACCAATCGTACTTTCCGTCCTCGTAGTAGCCACCGCCTGAAAAATGTGCCACATAGCAGTCATTGAATACGAGCTGGAAAAGGGGGATGGGCTCGCCCTCGCGAAGTCGATCGCTGGACCAGTCGGTGAAGAAAAAGTAGTCACACTCGCCCATTGCCCAGAAGCGCGCCAGCTCTGCCCCCGGAACGATTCCTCGCCGGCGCGACTCGCGGAAACTCTCAAGCTGCACCTGGTACGTCTCGCGGCGACTGACTGCTCCCTCCGCTGACTGATGTTCGTCGTGCCCTCTATGGGCCGCGTGCCCGTCGAAGTAGAGGGCGTCGATCTTCAATCCCCTTTTCCCGACGTGATCCAACAGCAGTTTGAGCGTCTGGATGCTATAGCGGTCGCTGAGTTTGGGGAACTTGACGCCGCTGAGCCAGGAGCTTTGATAATAAGGGGCATTCTCGTGGTAGACATGAGGCATGACGAAGAACTTGACCGAGCAGGCGAGGGCGCTTGCTTCCTCCTGCAGTTTTCGAGCGGCGGGCCAGCCTCCCTTCACCACTGGCTCGTCTCGCAAATACTCCTGCCAGCCAGCCGGAGTCCTGTCCTCCGCAGGCCATTTCGGATGGAAAAACGTCACCGGCAGTCCCGCCGCCTGAAAGCGGCGGATGTTCTCCAGCACCTGCTGGTGCGGCTGGTCCTCCCACGACAAGACCCGGTACTCGATTCCCGACAGGAACGGCTTCAGGCCCGGCGTGGATTGAATGCGGTCCTCCAGAGTGGCCAGCGGGCGGCTTGCTTCGACCTCTTCTCGATAGGCCTTGGCGACGTCGACGTAATCCATGCGCTTGGCGAACACCCACCGAACTCGGCGGGCATAGTTCAGCCGACCCAGCGATGCCTTCCAGTCGAGAGCGACTCGGGATTGCTGCCCGGGCTCATGCTCCACACGTAGAGCCGCATCCCACCAGGTGTCGACGATCTGGTAGGCAGTGTAGTCGCCCTGAACCAAACCAAACAGAGGGAGGCTGTAAGCAGCACCCACGAATCCGGTCAGGGAAACGGGTTCGGAGGAATCGGAACGGATCAGGTAGCCTGAGCCGAGGGGCACGATCATACAAGCCGATGGATCCGGGCGAAGGGAGAAACTAAACAGGTCGACAACTTCACGGATCGGGTCCTTACCCGCCTCCTGGTTCACCTCCACGACCAGGCGTCCCCTCGGATCCAGGGCCAGGAGACAGGTGAGTATGGCGTCGGTGCCCTTCCAGCCACCCAACCGAATCCGGTAGCCCTCGAGCTCGCCGTCCCGATACTCCTCTACAGCCCGCTCGGAGGCGTCGCCGAGCGCGAACTCCAGGTTTCCGAGTTCTTCCCCGGAGCCTAGGTTTTGAATCAGGACCCTCGGAGAGAGAGACCTCCATGCAGCGGACGCGCTGGCCCCGTAGTACACGGAAAGTGCCAGATTCTCGTCGACTCCAATGGTGACTGCGTCAGTCTTCAGGCTCAGCCAATGCCGCTCCTCGGCACAACTGGTATTCACGAGCATGAGGGCAAGCAGGGTCAGCGATCTGCACAATGCACCCAACATAGCTACGATCTCCCTCGAAGAGCTGCTAGCAGCTTCCGTTGTTACTCCAGACTAGCCCCAAGACGAAGCACGGTCAAAGTGGAATCATCGCCAACAGGCTTGCGCAGACTGCGGCAGCTCGGGTCTAAGCCGAGGGGTTCGAAAGGATGTCGAATCGAATTCGACCCATCCCGTGACCTTCGGCGTAGCGGTGGGCTCCAGGCCGCCGTCAGTCGAGCTAGCCCGGATTTCTCAAAGACAAGAAAAAGCAGTCAGCTCTATGTGATATAAAGTCTTTGTTATCAGATACTTAATAATCACAAGGAGCTGACTACTATGACCACAGAGTGTATCGCTTCCAAGCTGGAGTTTCAAGAGCTAGAAGGGCGCCGAGTCGAGGCAGAATTCAATGGGGGGCAGATCACCTCAGACTCCGGGGGGTTGCTGTTACGGGAGGTGGAGAGCCGCTATGGGTTCATTAGCGGCTTGGCCGCCTGCTTTGGGGACCGGCGCGATCCTCGCTTCACCGAGTTCAGTGTGGAGGAACTGGTGGGGCAGCGGATTTACGGACTGGCCCTAGGCTATGAGGATGTCAACGATCATGAGGAGCTCCGGGCAGATCCGCTGATGGCGGTGTTGGTCGGCAAGGAAGATCCCTTGGGGAGGGATCGGCGAGCGGAAGCGGATCGAGGCAAGGCGTGTGCGGGCAAGAGCACCCTCAATCGTTTGGAGTTGTCCTCGGTGACGCAGGATAAATATCGCAAGACGCCGGTGGATGAAGCCGCGGTCGAAGCGTTTTTGGTGGAGCAGTTCATTCGGGTGCGAGGCGGGAAACCGAAGGAGTTGGTCTTGGACCTGGATGCGACGGATGATCCGCTGCACGGAGAACAGGAGGGTCGTTTCTACCATGGCTACTACCGGTGTTACTGCTACCTGCCGCTGTATGTGTTTTGCGAGGGGTATGTGCTGGGGGCCAAGCTGCGGGTGTCGAACCTGGATGGCTCCGAAGGAGCGGTCCAGGAGATGGAGCGGATGGTGGGACAACTGCGGGCGAAGTGGCCGAAGGTCCGCATTACTCTGCGGGCGGACAGCAGCTTTGCCCGCGAGGCGTTGATGAAATGGTGTGAGGAGCATCGAGTGGATTACGTCTTCGGTCTGGCCCGCAATCAGCGCTTAGAGGGGGCCCTGGAGTCCGAGTTGGAACAGGCCCAGGCACTGCAACAAGCCAACGGCAGCAGCGCCCGAGTCTACAAGGACTTTCGTTACCAGACGCGCAAAAGCTGGAGTCAAGAGCGGCGAGTGGTGGGCAAGGCCGAGTACACGGGTAAGGGATCCAATCCCCGCTTTGTCGTCACCTCGCTGGGAGCGAAGCGGTGGCCCGCCCAAAAGCTGTACGAGGAGCTGTACTGCGCGCGAGGGGAAGCGGAGAATCGGATTAAGGAGCAGCAGCTAGAGCTGTTTGCCGATCGGACCTCGACGCACCGCATGAAGAGCAATCAGCTGCGCCTGTGGTTTTCCTCGGTGGCTTACAATCTGCTGCACACGCTCAGGTGTGTCGCTTTGAAGGGGACCCAGTGGGCGAAGGCGCAATGCCAGACGATTCGCCTCAAACTGTTGAAGATAGGAGGCCAGATTCGGGTCAGTGTCCGACGGGTGAGCTTGTCGCTGAGCGAGGGTTATCCTTACCAAACACTCTACGCCCAAACCTTGGCCCAGCTTCAACAGCTCGGCTGAGCGGAGGCAAACCGGAAATCCCAACCATCTGCAACTGAGGCGGCTGAGGTGTGTCTGAAAAACCGGTTTTCCGCCTTCAACATAGGTGTCACCAAGCTCTCGCACTCTACAGTGCCCTCAACTGAGACTTCGGCTCAAACCAGAGTCGAAAAATCGACTAAAATCAGCCTTTCTGCTTTCACTATGAGAAATCCGGGCTAGGCTCGACCGAAATACTTCGGCCTGGAGGCCAAAGCTACGTCAGAGACCGACTCTTTCACCCTTCAGCTTCACTCGAAAGATACCCTACCGTCCCTGCCGGACTTCGGGAACCTTCTCTTCGCCTGAAGGCGAGGGGTTTCCACCATCCCCGATGGGGACACTAAGAAAAGCCGTGATCTTGAGGTAGAATAGCGCCGCCATGATTCTAGCTTGCCGAGGTGTTTCTGCTCCTCTACTCTGCGGCGTCGTCTGGCCAAGCAGAACAACTGAGAGCTCAGCGGGACGCCTTGGCTCAGACGAAGCCATCGGTCCAAAGTAATGCGACCTAGCGGATTCGAGGAGTGTCGATCAAAACTCAGTTTTGGACCATCTAGACGCCTCAGTCTAGACGGGCAAGAGATGATCTTGCTGCCTCGGCACTTCTTTCGCTATATCTTACGCGAAGTCCGGGCGGTCGTTGGCGAGGAGTCCTACCACGCCATCTTTGCGGCGGCGGGACGGGAGGGTGCGATAGAGTTCTGCCGCTCCTTTCGCCAACATCATGACTCAACTCCCCAAGAAGCGGTCGAAGGATATCTGGCCCAGGCGAGCCTCCGCGGCTGGGGCAGTTTGAGCCTTCACGCCCTGAGGAGGAATCGCGTGGAAATCCACATCGAGGACTCGGCCCTTTCTGCCGAAGGGGATCTACCCGACGGCCATGCGATGTGGGAGGGAGTGGCCCAGGGCGTCCTCATCTTCTTGCGGGCAGAATCAGGACTGTCCCATTCAGGCGTACCCGATTCCAGCATCCAGGACGACCAGAAACGAGCCCAAACTTCGTTGGTCCGGATCACAGCCAGGTGGCCCTCCGAGGGCCATTCTTCGACTGACCCAGCCTAGCCCGCATTTCTCATCGCCTATCGTAGCGAGGCGTCGCAAGGGCCGTCCTGGCAAGGCTTGCGACCGAGGCCTCCGCAGTCGTACTTGTACAGTACGTCGAGGAGGCCGACCGAGCGAAACGCAGCCAGGGCGGATGATTGCGGCGACGTAGTAGACCGGCGATGAGAAATGCGGGCTAGTCCTACCACCAAGGCCACGCTGGATCATTCAGGAGAATTCCTGCGCGAACAAAAATCAAAAGGTTTTCCTTCGAAATTCGCTTGTTCGATATTCTGCGGTTTAGCATTTCCCCGGTTGCCCTCTCCAGAGCAAGGAGGAAAGGCTAAATCACAAACCGCAAAACGTCGAGCATGCGAACGCCGAACCGTCTTCCCTAGTCTTCGAAATTCGCCTGTTCGATATTCTGTGGTTCAGCATTTCCCCGGTTGCCCTCTCCAGAGCAAGGAGGAAAGGCTAAATCACAAACCGCAAAACGTCGAACATGCGAACGCCGAACCGTCTTCTCCGGCCTTCGAAATTCGCCTGTTCGATATTCTGCGGTTCATCATTTGTCGGTTGCCCTCGACAACAGCAAAACAGGAAAAGGCTGAATCACAAACCGCAGAACGCCGAACATGCGAACGCCGAACCGTCTTCCCTAGCCTTCGAAATTCGCTTGTTCGGTATTCTGCGGTTCAGCATTTCCACCTGTTGCCCTCCCCAGAGCAAGGAAGAAAGGCTAAATCACAAACCGCAGAACACCGAACATGCGAACTCCGAAGCGTCTTCTTGCTGAAGTGTCTTGGCAGTAGCTTTTCAGGGTTGGCTTCTACTCGACAAGTCCGCCAGGAAGGCAAGTAGATCCACCAATTCCTCCTCGGTCATGGCATTTGCAAGGTCCTCTGGCATCAGGGACAGGTGGCTGCGGCGGCGGGAAAGGATATCGGAGTTCTGGAAACGAAATCTCTCCCCATCTCCGGTGACGAGTTCGACCTCTCGTGGGGTGTCTCCTGTAAGAATCCCGATAACCTCGCCTGCGCTCTTGGTCTCGAGAATCCAAACGTAATACTCGGGAGCGATACCGGCACTCGGATTCAAAATTGAATCCAGAAGAGCATCTTTCCCCAGCTTGTCGGCAATGACAGCGAGGTCCGGTCCAGTCGACTTGCTATCCTCCCCCAGGCTGTGGCAGGAGCTACACTTTGCCCCCGACGGGTCCTCGAAAACGATTCGGCCCTGATTCGGGTCGCCACTTCTCGCCAGCAGTTCCTGCGCTTCAGGGAAAGGAGTGCGATTCTTGCTCAGGGGTGGAGGCAACAGTTCTTGCGCTCGGGCCCTGATCTCGGCAGACCGCCTCGCAAGCGTTAATCCGCTGGCGATGGTGCGAAGCTCGGATGGAAGCTCCCCCCTGACTTCAAGGTCCAGAAGAAGGTTGCAGCCCTCATCGGTCCTTCCAAGAATCCTCAGCGCCTCTACCCTTACTTCATTGGGCTCCCGGCTGAGAATGATAGCTTTGAAACGATCATAGAAGTCCCTTCCACCGATCTCTCCGAGAGCGCGAATGGCCGCCAGGCGAAGTGGTAAAGGTCCCAGAGAGAGTAGCGTAACTTCTTTTCTGTAAATTCTGGTCAGGCCTGGGTCGGAAAGACAGAGGTCTGGGACAGGATTCTCCAAAAACAGAAACGTCTATCTGGCAAGGAGAATCAAATGAACCCAGACCTGGAAAAGAGAGTACCACGGGAGATCCTGGCGGAGTTGATCGAGGAAGGAACAGAAGCCTTTCGAGGAATCCTGGAGAAGCTGTTCAACGTGGCCATGCAGTTGGAAAGAAGCGAGTTTCTGGGAGCGGAAGCGTACGAGAGAACAGCCAGTCGGCGAGGCTATCGAAACGGATTCAAAGGCAAGCGGATTCAGACTCGAGTGGGAGAGCTGCACTTGGAGATTCCACAGGTGCGTGGGTTGAGGTTTTATCCCAAGTCGCTGGAGAGGGGTTGCCGTTCGGAGAAGGCCCTGAAGCTGGCCATTGCCGAGATGTATGTGATGGGAGTCTCGACGAGGAAAGTCACCGAGATCACGGAGCAGCTGTGTGGGTTGGAGATCTCGGCCACCCAGGTCTCGAGAGTGGCCGGGATGCTGGACGAAGAGCTGGAAGAGTTTCGAAGCCGGGAGCTGGGAGAGTATCCGATCGTGTATCTGGATGCCCACTACGAGAAGGTTCGAAGAGGCGGCAGGGTGCAGGACGTGGCCATCCTGAAAGCCATAGGAGTCAATCGTTTCGGAACGCGGGAGGTGTTGGGTCTGAGCACCAGGATCAGTGAAGCGGAGGTGCATTGGCGAGGGTTTCTGGGAGATCTGCACAAGCGTGGACTGAGAGGGGTCGAGCTGTTTGTCAGTGACGATCACGAAGGACTGAAGGCGGCCAGGCGGGCAGTTTATCCGTCGGTGCCCTGGAACCGTTGTCAGTTTCACCTGAGTAAAAACGCCCAACAATATGCTCGCCGCAAAGAGGACAAGCCCCGCATCGCCCAGGCCATGCGGGACATTTTCGATGCCCCGTCTCGAGAAGATGCCGAGGAGCTCAAGGGTAAAGTCGTCAAGAAGTTCGAAAAGATTGCACCGGAGTTCGTGAGCTGGCTGGAAGAGAACGTGGATGAAGGGCTGACAGTGTTTGATTTTCCGAGGAGCTGGTGGCGAAGGATCCGAACCATCAACGGACTGGAGAGACTGCACCGGGAGATCCGGAGACGAACCCGGGTGGTGGGAATCTTTCCCCACGAAGCGTCGGCGCTGCGGCTCATCTCGGCTGTGCTTGCAGAGATACACGAGGAGTGGTTAACCGGCCGGCAATACCTGAACCTGGCCGGCTGGAAAACACAAGTGGAGCAATTCTTCCCTACAGGCCCTAAAGAAAATTACAGAAAAACGGTTGCTTAACCCCAGAGAGGAGAATTTTTCCAGTTCTGGTATGTGCGATTCATCTCGAGTTCTACCCAGGGCTCGAAGGGCCCGCTGACGGAGCTCTTCGGTCTCGTCCTCTGATCCTGCCAGCGCAAGGATGTGGGAGCCGAATCGCGAATGCCCCCAATCGCCAGCAACATCCAAGGCCAGGGGACGCAAGTCCGGAGATTCGAAGGCTACTTCCACTGCCAAGAGAGCTTCGGGATGTTCGCGCAGATCAATCCATTGGCTAAAGAGCTGGCGCGACAAACTCGAGAAAGCCTCGCGCACTAGACGCGAAGGCGTCGAGCGTGAAACCATCAGCTTGGCGACGGCCTTTCCTGCCTCAAGCGACGGCATGACGGAAAGACATCTGAGCACCTCAGAGCGCTGCTGAAGAGTCAACCCGGGCTCTTTCAGACTCGATAACAGGGAGGACAGCGAGTCGGAAGGACGGAACTCCCAGATGAACTGTCCCAGCAGGGAGTTCCACTTTTCGGGATAGATTTCTCGTAAAAGAGCGTAGAGCTGATTCTCTTTGCCCCGAGCACCGAGCCCCAGGGCCTCCAGGTACCAGCGATCCTGTCCATCGTATCGTCTGCAGAGCTCGACCAGGGCGGGCAGGGATTCCTCTGGAGTGGAGTTCTGAAGTGCCACGGCGACTGCCCGACGAACCTGCGGGGAGGGGTCGCGCAGCAGAGGTTCAATCACGCCTGTGATCTCAACTCCCTGCGCCCGGAGGACCCGCAGTGCAAGCATCCTGAGGTTAGCCTCCTCATCGAGAAGGACCTCACGCACCAGGAGCTCTCCTGCCCCTTGAATACCGCCTATCAGCCACAAAGCTCGCGCCTTGAGTACAGGATCTTCCTGCCTCCACATCTCGGTAAGTGTGGAAAGGGCTTCTTCACCTCGCTCCTTGAGCGCTGAATAGGCCAGATAACGTGTCGATTGGTTTGGTGAACGCAAGGCCTTTGCCGCACCGGGAGATGTCTGCAAATCGATCTTAGCTTTGCCGGGTTCGTATCCCTTGGGTGCCAACCGATAGATTCGCCCTTTCTTCGTGTCGACCATCCGGTGCCCCCCAACCGCGGCATCGTACCAATCGCTGAAATACACAGCACCGTCAGGTGCAACGGCCACATCAGTCGGGCGAAACCAGGTGTCCGCTGAACTCACCGTTCTTTCTGTCCTACTGGAAAAGCCTGCGCCGTCGGGAGTCAAGAAGTAGCTATTGATGAAGCGGGCACCTGCCTCAGCGTGGATCAATTGGCCGCGATACCGTTCTGGCAGCAGCTCACCCTCGTAGAGCAACAACCCACTTGGAGCTCCTGCGCCGAGTCTGGCGACGTTGGGTATGACTCCTGGATCCTCCGAATGAAAATGGGTTCCCTTGTCGGCGCGCCAAGGACGCCCACCGGGTCCCCAGTAGCCAAAATTGCCTCCTTCCAGGACAAGATTCAGGCGTACCCAGGCATTGCCGTCATCGTCATTGTCGGTCTGCCAGATGTTGCCGAAAGAATCCAGCGCCACCTCGTAGGGGTTGCGAAAGTTGTGTGCGAAAACGCCAAACTCCGATCCGTCAGGATTGGCTTTCAGGACCGCGCCTGCATAATAGGGCCCCTGCTTCGAGCTGACCCATCTCTTGCCAGATTTATCCTTCACATCGAAGCCGAGATCTCCGCTGTTGAAGTAGTAGCGGCCATCGTGACCGAAGACAACGGCATGGAGGCCGTGATCATGGTCGACACCATGCCATCCGGTCAGCAAAACCTCCTTGTTTAAGATGTTGTCCTGTTCGTCCTTGGTGTAGACGATCAAATCGGGGGACTGCGAAATGATCACCTTGTTCCCGAGGACAGCAATTCCCAGGGGCGAACGGAGCCCGCGATGCTGGTCAAATACCTTGGTTCGATCGGCAGCACCGTCGCCATCGGTATCTTCCAAGATCGTAATACGGTCCCCCGCCGGTCGGAAATCTGGTCGTTCAGCTCCTCCCCAGCCAACACGATAATTCACCGCTTCCAGAACCCAGATTCGACCCCACTCATCGATGTCGATGTTGGTGGGATTGATCACATCTGGCTCGGACGCCCATAGGGTAGCTTCCAGACCTTCAGCGACCGTGAGACCCTGCGCAGGGTCCTTCGAGGTCTCTAGCGCGCAGCCTCCTGTGGAGAGCAGCACAAGGAAACACGCTGCTGGAAATAGACGACTTGATTCAAGACGGCTCAGAAGACTCCTCATGAGGCTCCTTTTTCGAACAGGAAGACATCGAGCAATAGTAACAAGGCACGCAATAGTACCAGTGTGTGTCCCTTTCTGAGCAGTCGCACGTCTGTCCTTTCTTGTACAGAACTGTAATAGCCCAGATCTGACCGTACAAACAGTGTCAAAGTAGATCGCACCTGATCGGCCGCTTTCGCCTGAGACTGTGTGAAAACTCCGCACTCGTGGCCACCCACCCCCGACTACGACCGATCGCGTTTGAAACCCGCGACTCTCGCCAAAGAGCAACTACCCGGATATAGGGGAAGTAACCGGGAAAGCGGTCGCACCGGAGTCGGATGGGCCAGATATAATCTGGCTTTCCCACGGAAGGACAAGCGATGACGGAATTCATCCAGGGTGAGAGTCGCTCCCAAGCCACCTTATTCCCCGAACGCCTGGACGATTACGTGTCCGAGGAAAGCGCGGTCCGCGTGATCGATGTCTTCATCGACGAGTTGGACCTCTCTGGGCTCGGTTTTCGGACGCAGCCCCAGGACACCGGTCGGCCGGCCTACCATCCAGCCACCCTGCTGAAGCTATTTGTGTACGGTTATCTGAACCGCGTGCAGTCCAGTCGCCGGCTGGAACGTGAAGCCCAGCGCAATGTGGAACTGATGTGGCTGACCGGGCGCCTGGCGCCGGACTTCAAGACCATCGCCGACTTTCGCAAGGACAATGGGACAGCCATTCGTCAGGTGTGCCGGCAGTTCGTCCTGGTGTGCCGCAACCTCAACCTCTTTGCCAACGCTTGGGTGGCCATCGACGGCAGCAAGTTCAAGGCGGTCAACAACACCTATCGGAACTTCACCCGGGCCAAGATGAAGCGGCGCCTCGCCCAAGTGGATGCGACGATCGAGCGTTACCTGCAGCAGTTGGCCGAGGCCGACCGCCAGGAAGTGGCCGAGGAGAAGACCCAGCGATTGGAGGACAAGATCGCGGCTCTGAAGAAGGAGATGGTGCGGCTCAAAGAAGTCGAGGCCCGGAGGCTGAAGGCACCGGGCAAGCAGATCTCCCTGACGGATCCGGACGCCCGGTCGATGAATCACCGGGGAAGTGCCCTGGTGGGCTACAACGTGCAAGCGGCCGTGGATACCGATCACCACCTGATCGTCGCGCATGAGGTCAGCAATGTAGGCAATGACCGGCGCCAGCTGGCCAAGATGGCAAAACAAGCCAAGTCCGACCTGGAGGTGGAGGAACTCCGCGTGGTGGCGGATCGTGGTTATTACCGCAGTGAGGAGATCCAGGCCTGCGAGCAAGCCGGAATCACAGCCTACGTCCCCAAGCCACAGACCTCAGGCAACCGGGCCAAAGGCCAGTTCGGGCGAGACGCCTTTCGCTATGTCGCTGAAGACGACGAATATGAATGCCCGGCAGGTGAGCGCCTGGTGTGGCACATGAACGCCCAGGATAAAGGGCGGACCCTTCGTGTCTACTGGACCTACAAGTGCCGATCCTGCCCCATCAGGGCGCAGTGCACTTCAGGCGTTTACCGCAAGATGAGTCGTTGGGAGCATGAAGAGGTGCTGGACCGAGCGCAAGTACGATTGGCTGCTCACCCCGAGGCGATGAGAGCCCGTCGAGCGACGGTGGAACATCCGTTCGGGACTCTGAAAGCCTGGATGGGATCGACTCACTTCCTGACGAAAACCCTGGAACGGGTGAATACCGAGATGAGCTTGCACGTGCTGGCCTACAACCTGAGACGAATGATGAACTTGGTAGGCACGAAACCGCTGATCGAGGCGATCCGAGCCTAATAAGCCCTCTTATAATCCTTAAACCCAGCAAATCAGAACGACTTCAACTTCATCTGAAGGCTGAACAATCTCGAACCCTGGCTGTCCCTGCCCAAACCAAAGCCCGATCAAATCCTAAGGCAAGTCGTCTGATGCGGTCTGATCAGGCCGCTGAGGCTGAATATCGAGTTATCACACAGCCTCGCCTAGAAGCGGACACTCAAGTTTCCCGCGGAAACGTCGAACGAACTACGCTGAGATTGCAGAAAGCCAGAGGCTCACTCTGGAGATGCCTTCTAGAGACCCTTGGTCGAGAAAAAGCTCACAAACTGGTCAAGTTTGCAAAGAAGCTTCCCTTGCCTTCGCCCTTGCCCGTGCCCGTGCCCGTGCGTCTTCCCACAATCGTCGAGCCTGGATGAGAAAAAAAGCCGGGCACGGGCAAAGGCAAGGGGAAGAAGAGGACTCAACGCATACAAATGTTCTCGGCGGTATGAGGTCGCTCGCTGACCCTAGGCACTTCTCCGGCAAGGGAGGTCTACGTCCATGTGGAGAAAACCTCCCTGCGGAAGCTGTCGCCTTTCGTCCAAGAAAGCGACAGAACCTTACCCATCTCCTAGTAGGCAATCTGGTCGCTACCCTTATGTCGAAAGAGACGATGAGCTAATCGGCGTGCATCCTCTGAGATTGCCCTTCCAGATCCAACGATCTAGTATTGCTAGAGAGGTTCCCCTTCAGTCGGGAGGCCGGTGTCGCAAGGCGAGCAAATAGTATGGACTCAGGGGAAAGCCTTTCTAGACGAAGCTTGTTCTAGGGACGCCTCCCAGCGCAAAGAAGTCGGGAGTCTCCGCTGATTTGGTGCCCCTGTCCGAGAGAACGGTCCAGTTGCGTTTTCAGCTGAAACGGGCCAAGGTCTTCTCTTTTCAATTCTCGTCTAGTTGAAGCAGCGGAGTAGGTGGAGATGTTGCAGCGGGATCAAACCGAGAGATACCGACGTAGCGGCTTCCTGGCCGGCATCCGGGTAATGACGGATGAGGAGACTCGACACTACCGGAAGTGTTTCGACGCGCTGGAGGCGAAAGAGGGGCAGGAGAAGTCCGAGAACGGGCTGACGGACGCCCACCTGGATCAAGGCTTCGTCTGGGAGATTGCTAGTCATCCCAGGATCCTGGATTGCGTTACCTCCCTCATCGGACCCAACCTGTTTGTTCTTGGTTCACACTTCTTCTGCAAGTATGGGCCCGAGGACAAGTTCGTCGCCTGGCATCAGGATCTGCGCTATTGGGGCCTGGAGCCACCACTGGCAGTTTCCGCCTGGTATGCCGTCGACGACAGCGACGTCGAGAACGGCTGCATGCGAGTGATCCCAGGTCTGCATCGGGACCGACTTCTGGAACACGGCAAGTCCCAGCAGGAAGGCAACCTGCTGAGCATCAATCAAGAAATCCAGCTCGACCAGCAGACAGAGCAACTGGCAGTGGACTGTGTGCTCAGGGCTGGCGAGATTTCCTTGCACGATGGGATGGCGATTCATGGAAGCCTGCCCAACCGTTCAACCCGGCGCCGATGCGGCCTGGCCATCGCCTACATTCCCACCCACGTTGGACCGACTGCGCCCGGGCCCATGGGGACGGATTTGAAATGGCGGCCCGTTCTGGTCAGGGGCAGGGAGCACCACTTTCTCAACGCCTTGTCAGCGACGACTCTAGAATGCCAAGGATCCTAGCCTGAGCAGATCAGTGAAGTAGCAGACCCGGGCGCTCGGTGGGTTTTTCAAAGGCGCGGGTTTAGAGTAGGCACTTCGTGCCGACGGCCAAGGCCGTAAAAGGCTGTTTCGGGACCCCCGGCTGAGACGAAAAGGGCAGTCTCAGACAACAGCTCACTTTATTGAAATTCCGAGACTGTTAAAGGAGGGTTCTGCGATCAAATGCTCGGTGGCGTCGATCTTCGCGCCCATTTCGCGGTCGAGTGCGGCCTTCTCCAATTCAGTGCTTTACGAGTTCGACTCGCCGGTTTCTTGCTCGTCCTTCGGCCGCTTTCGCCTGAGGCTGTGTGAAAAGTCCAAAACCTCTTTGATTTAGGGGTCTCTTTACCCTTCCTACGACGGAGATCGTGGCTTACACGCGATCCTATGAAGTCAAAATTTCAAATCCGAAATCATGAATGACTTTTCACACAGCCTCGCCTACAAGCGGACATTCAAGTTTTCCCCGGAAACGTCGAATGAACTACCGCAAAGGTAACCCATCTGAAACTCGCTGACCGATCTCTCAGCCCCACCATGAAATGACGCACTGGGCGACCTTGCTTGTCCACAATACGACCGGCGACAGAATACCGGAGCGAAGCTTCGGGCCCTCCGAAATCCACTTGGCTGGTCCTGCCAGCTGCGCCCAGCCGCCCACCCGGATGTCCAGGTTCCCATGATCTTCAGCAACTCGGCTGTTGCGGGACGGGTCCTCTCCGATGCCTTCAAGTCTCAGAGGAGAGATGCAGGAGCCCAGCCCGGTTCCAGGGGTGTGCTGCCATGGGTGCTGTGTCCTGTGAAGCCTTGGGTCGGATAAGATATACTTAGCACTATACGGATCGCCCCCAGCGAGACCCTCAAGAGATGGGCGAGATCTCGTGAATGAATTGGCCCATCTGCTGAAGCAACAGATCGCCTACTACGCTGCACGTGCTCCGGAGTACGACGAGTGGTTTTTTCGCAGGGGACGCTATGATCGCGGACAGGAACATCGCAGGCGGTGGACCGCAGAGATCCGCCAGGTATCCCAAGCCTTACAGGCGGCCTGCCACGGTGGACACGTCCTCGAGCTAGCATGCGGAACCGGCCTGTGGACAGAGCAGTTGGTCCCGCTGTGCGATCGACTGACCGCCGTCGACGCCTCTCCCGAGACGATCAGCCTGTGTAAGAAGCGGGTATCGGCCTCAAACGTCGAGTACGTTGTGGCGGACATCTTCGCTTGGAGTCCGCCCCGGACGTACGACTTCCTGTTCTTCGGACTCTGGCTCTCGCATGTGCCGAGGAAACTGTTCGACGACTTCTGGGCGTTGGCCCGCAGAACGTTGAAGCCCACCGGATCGGCTTTCTTCATGGACAGTCTGTTCACCCAGGCATCCTCGGCCAAGGACCATGGACCGATCAATCAGAGCGGCATCGTCGAGCGCAGGTTGAATGACGGTCGGGTCTTCAAGATCGTCAAGGTGTCTTACGAACCGAGTCGACTGCAGAGAGCCCTGAAAAGGCTGGGATGGGAGGCAGCGATCCAAACCAGCGGGGAATTCTTCATGTATGGGACCGTGAGACCCGTACTGAGGAGGGAGGGGCGTGAGGAAGCATAAGCTCATGAAAGGAGTTCTCACTGTCACCCTGTTCTTTTTGGTGATGCTATGGGTGGGCCTGCTGAGTGGCAGCAATCTCGCCGAAGTCACTGAAACCTCGATACAGAACGGTTTCTACCTCGTTACCTGGCGGGGCAGCAGTAGGGCCGATGCCCCTCTCGCTCAGCGCGATGAGCGCCTCCTGGAATACCGTTATCAGTTTCTGGACCCGTCTTCGGATCGTCCCCATGAGTACGTGATCGTTGATGTACAACAGAGGGTCCCGATTGAGCTATCGGAGGACCCTGAGAGCGTGCCCGTCGACGGTGGGAGGATCCCTGCTTTCTTCAATAGTTCATGCGATGTTCCCGGAGCAAATCTGAACCTCGGCTTCTAGGCGAAAGCGGCCGATCAGAGGCGATCCGCTCTGACACTGTTTGTACGGGTAGATGTGGGCGATTACACCTGATGCCTACCTACCACGCTTGGCCGATGCTCAACGGGCGGGCTACCCCTACCGATATCGACGAAAGCTGCGAGTAGTCCACGCCTTAAGATCGGCTCCTATCACAACGCATGCCATCTGACAGATCGAACGGGCAGGTCGCCTCTGGTTCTAAGTGCTACGCCAGCGGGCAGTAGCGCGGTATCCACGTCGGCATAGGTAAGCACCGCGAATCCGTTTGTCGTTTTCAGAAGCTGAGCGATTCGCTGAAGACGACTACCCTGTCCGCGAGACCGAAAGTCGCGCTCTTGGGCTCTAGTGCCGGCCCAGAGGTCGGAACTAACGACCACGGCGCACGTAATGAATCTGCAGCCTTGGGGGGCTTCCACTCGGCTCTCATCAAGGAATAGGCTGATTGCTTCCGGTTTCAAGTCTCCGCTCCCGATTCGATACTGCAGGTGTTTGGGGGGTTGTACTCAACTTCCTCCTAGTACCAGTCATCGCTTCTTCGTTCCTCCAAAAAGGGCCAACTCTAGCCACTTCCAGTGGCAGTCCACGTCCTCGAACCCAATCTCGCTCAGCCACTGAAGCTGAGTGTCTACGCCCACAAGCTTGTTCGAAGGATCCTCTTCTGCCTCGGTGACTCCGAGGGCTCGCAGAAACCTTTCGTGGAGTTTGGTGGTGGCGGGTGCTACATGCTCCAGGTTACAGAAGATGCCACCAGTCGATAATGCCTTGTAGATCTCGGTGTACAGTGCCCTCTTCCGTTCGTCGGTGCAGTGATGGATGGCAAAGCTCGAAACGATGGCGTCGAATCGTCCCAGATCGGGCAAGGGCTCGTCCAGGTTATGCTCGATCACCTGAACTTTCTCGTCGCCACGAAATCTCTCACGTGCAGCAGCTACCATGGTAGGAGAAAAGTCGAGCGCGACGCCTTCTGCGTCCCTTCTGTCAATCCGCAACAATGCGAGTAGGCGACCGTCTCCAGTTCCCAGATCAAGAATTCGCTCAACTTCCTGTGGGACGAATTCCAGCAAGACAGCCTCGCCTTCTGTGCGGTGCGGAATCCGATCTGCACGAGCCAGATACTCCAAGGCGTGCTCGATGTTTGACCATTCGTTGAGATCAGGCATGCGTTTCATGGGTGCTGATATTGGCCTGAGGACCATCTGTTCCCAGTCCACCACGGGATCGAAAGCATTTTCGATGCCAGCCAAATCGTGGTACCAAGCCACACTAAAGCGAGAGCGATTAGCCCAACCCAAAGAAACAGAATTTGGCGCAGGGTTCTCGCGTTATCACCCTGTGAATTACTTTCTTCATTTCCCATCTCTTCCGGCTCCTTTGTAAGATCCGAATCCTGTGAAGACGTCTACGGTTCCGACCTCCGTTTTCATCGATAGTGGTATCTTACCCACAGGCGCAGAAACCTCGATTTCCAGGCGACTCTACGGCGGAAGATAGATCGCCTTGGCGAACTTTTCGTTGAACACGCCGACCTGTCTTGTGGCCTCACTCCAAAACATCGCCGACGTCGACGAGCTCCACCTCGGGCGACGCCAGGGCAACATGACGCAGAATCGGTAGATGTCCGGCTCCGATGATGAGCAGGATGCGCTCTTCTGGCGAGTCGATCAGCTCCAGTATGTTGGTAAAGATTCTGAGGTTGCGGTGGTACCACCAGCCAGATAGAACGTCGGCCCCTGGGTACTCGTCGCCCTGCCTGATCTTGAAGAAATCTACGAAGTAGTGCCCATAACCGGCACGAATCCGCTCCCCCGAGTTCAGGTAGAGCAGATGCTCACGAATGGTTTGCTCGGTCTTCCTCTGATCTTCCCACTCGTAGAGGCGAGTGAAGCGATCCTCCCATTCGCTATCCCTGCCAGGGATAGTGTCCCTCATCCCGATACTCATCCGGGCACAACCCGAAGCTCTGAGCCTCGGTCCGGATCCCCCGTGGTAGTCCAGGATCGTGTTGGAGGAAATACCATAGCCCCTGCGAGTACTGACGGAAACGCCCCTCGAGTTCCTCCCGCGCGTGTCGATTCGCGTCGGGCCAGGCTTGGTTCCACTCGCTGATATTCAGACTGGTCAGGGCCTCGATGTGGCCATTGGTGCACCACTTCCGGTTCGGGATAGGATCGATCCAGATGATGTCCCGCAGCTTACGAACCCGTCCAATCTCCAGATCCTTGTAGAGCGACCGGTACAGCGGCAGAAAGTCGGCGTAGCCTTCGGGCTTGTCCGGGGGAAGGCGCCGGGCCGGGTCATCCGTCAAGGTCTCGCGAAAGCAATAGGCCTGCACATAGCCGCTGGACTCGCCCGTGCTCTGGGGAAGAATCTCTTGACGGTTGAAGCGCCAGTCGAAGAAAAGATTACCGGCCAGGCTCTCATTGTGGTCACTGCGGACCTTCATGACTGCCACGCAGGAGGGAGGTGACCGTACGCAAGTCCAGTCCCACCATCGCCGTTCCCCCATGGCAGCTGAAGCGATTCGTCTTGAAGATGGGCTTGATATCCCGTTCAAAGCTGGGCTGTGCAAGAGCGGCCACTGTGGACAGCACACCCAACAACGCAAGCCGACTCAACAGCAGAACAGACCGCACGCTCAGGAGACGGAACGCGGTGTCATCGTTTCCGCGAACCCATTCGCTGTTGCCCAGGCCGCAGTAGGCCAAGTCAATTCGAGAGAAACAAGGTCAGCTGGGTGACATTCGGTAAAAACCTATGTGACCACCGGATCCTCTTTGTACACTTCAAAATGTTTTGTGTAATCACTTCGGTAGTAAGCTTGCAAGCAAATCACAGCCAATAACTGAAAATACAAGCACTGGGCGATAGGCTGGAGATGACGCAAATCCAAGGCAGCAAGGATCACATTTAATGCTATAAACATGGTACCCGCAATACTTGTAAATACCAATATTTTCACCATGAGCTCTCAGTAGTGTCCCAGCGTTAGTCGAATAATATCAACTGTTTATGAATGTCACTATTCTGAGTAATGTAGTCCATGTCCTGAAAGGCCTGTAAAATGGGGGTTTTCTCGAAGAGCGAGACGCTCAGGACCTGGAGAATTGTGTAGAGCGGCAACTCGAGATAGAGACGCTTGCGAATGATGGCGATGAGCAGGTAGGTGCTGAGGGCGATCCAGATTTGTGTTTTCACGGCATTGGGACTGGTGCCGTAAAAGGCCTTGATGCGGAGATGCTGTTTGATCCATTTGAAGAACAGTTCGATCTGCCAGCGGAGCTTGTAGAGCTGGGCAATGGTCAGAGCGGGAGAAGCAAAGTCGTTGGTGAGGAATACGAGCCGCAGGTCGGTGGTGACGTCGAAGAACTTGATACGACGCAAAGGTTCGGGGTAGGCCTTGGCCGGATAGAAGGTGCTCAGCAGGACAGTTTGGTCGCAGACTAGTCCGGTCGTTCTGTCCACCGCATGGGAGTAGCGGCGGCGGAACTTGAAGTTGGCCTTGGCGCGGGTCACGAACAACGACCGAGCGGTATGGAGTCGGTACAGGCGCCCGAAATCCAAGTAGCGTAACTTCTTTTCTGTAAATTCTGGTCAGGCCTGGGTCGGAAAGACAGAGGTCTGGGACAGGATTCTCCAAAAACAGAAACGTCTATCTGGCAAGGAGAATCAAATGAACCCAGACCTGGAAAAGAGAGTACCACGGGAGATCCTGGCGGAGTTGATCGAGGAAGGAACAGAAGCCTTTCGAGGAATCCTGGAGAAGCTGTTCAACGTGGCCATGCAGTTGGAAAGAAGCGAGTTTCTGGGAGCGGAAGCGTACGAGAGAACAGCCAGTCGGCGAGGCTATCGAAACGGATTCAAAGGCAAGCGGATTCAGACTCGAGTGGGAGAGCTGCACTTGGAGATTCCACAGGTGCGTGGGTTGAGGTTTTATCCCAAGTCGCTGGAGAGGGGTTGCCGTTCGGAGAAGGCCCTGAAGCTGGCCATTGCCGAGATGTATGTGATGGGAGTCTCGACGAGGAAAGTCACCGAGATCACGGAGCAGCTGTGTGGGTTGGAGATCTCGGCCACCCAGGTCTCGAGAGTGGCCGGGATGCTGGACGAAGAGCTGGAAGAGTTTCGAAGCCGGGAGCTGGGAGAGTATCCGATCGTGTATCTGGATGCCCACTACGAGAAGGTTCGAAGAGGCGGCAGGGTGCAGGACGTGGCCATCCTGAAAGCCATAGGAGTCAATCGTTTCGGAACGCGGGAGGTGTTGGGTCTGAGCACCAGGATCAGTGAAGCGGAGGTGCATTGGCGAGGGTTTCTGGGAGATCTGCACAAGCGTGGACTGAGAGGGGTCGAGCTGTTTGTCAGTGACGATCACGAAGGACTGAAGGCGGCCAGGCGGGCAGTTTATCCGTCGGTGCCCTGGAACCGTTGTCAGTTTCACCTGAGTAAAAACGCCCAACAATATGCTCGCCGCAAAGAGGACAAGCCCCGCATCGCCCAGGCCATGCGGGACATTTTCGATGCCCCGTCTCGAGAAGATGCCGAGGAGCTCAAGGGTAAAGTCGTCAAGAAGTTCGAAAAGATTGCACCGGAGTTCGTGAGCTGGCTGGAAGAGAACGTGGATGAAGGGCTGACAGTGTTTGATTTTCCGAGGAGCTGGTGGCGAAGGATCCGAACCATCAACGGACTGGAGAGACTGCACCGGGAGATCCGGAGACGAACCCGGGTGGTGGGAATCTTTCCCCACGAAGCGTCGGCGCTGCGGCTCATCTCGGCTGTGCTTGCAGAGATACACGAGGAGTGGTTAACCGGCCGGCAATACCTGAACCTGGCCGGCTGGAAAACACAAGTGGAGCAATTCTTCCCTACAGGCCCTAAAGAAAATTACAGAAAAACGGTTGCTTAACCCGAAATCCAGGTATCCGCGATCCATGATGTAGTAGGCACCGGGACAAGGCATCAGGTGGTCCAAGGCGTTGACATCGTGCAGTTTCCCGTCCGAGATCAGAACAAATTCGGGAATGGCGCCGTGCAGGTTGAGTAAGGTATGCAGTTTGATCGCCCCCTTGGTGCGGCGGAAGCGCGCCCAGGGGAAGACCGAGAGGCACAGGTCGATGGTCGTGGAATCCAAGGCATAGACGGTCGCGTCCAGGTCGACTCCCAGGTCCTCGTCGGTGTAAAGGCTGCGCGCTTCGGCGATGAGCACTTCGGCAAACTCGGCATAGATGCGCCAGTCTCGCCTCTCGTTGGCATTGGACAGATTGTTGCGGGAGACCGTGGAGCGAATGCCCATGTGGAAGAGCTTGGATCTCATGGCCCGTAGGCAGGCTTCGATATCGCGCAAGCTCTCGCGATAGGTCAACTGCGCAAATGCCATGACCCGGTAATGGTCGGCACAACGGAATGACTTGACCTTGTAGTCGCCTCGGTAGTGCTGAACAATGCGATGAAAACGATGCCAGGGAAGATGCCGCATCACCTGAGAAAAGATCGTCGTGCCCGTGTACATGCCCGCCCTCCTTATGAACTGAAGGGCGTGAGCATACACTCACTTTCAAGTCGGAAACACCTATTATCTTCTCTAACATATTGCTCATTAATACTTTACAGAGATTAGAGTCCCAAACGTTGGGACACTACTGATGAGCTCTATATGCTTCATTCGATCTTGGTATGCCTGGAGCGGATTTAGTTTTTTCCCATACATGTACCAGAACATTATTCCTGCGAAAAAAAGGTTGGCCGCCGTCACTATAACTATATTCCAATATCCACCAAACCAAGGAAATTCGAATTGTCTGATATAAAGGACGAGCAAGACAAAGGCGACATACGTGATGATCGCCATGCCGATAATTGAGGGTGAAATAAAATCAAACAAGCGGCGAGGATGCAGTTCTGCTTTTCGAGTGGTACGTGAATGAGCGTTTCTCATAAGTTTAAATTCTTTGAGCGACGATAATTCTAAGAGCATCATAGGGAACAGCTGGACAAAAAAATACCAGCTCGCAATAGCATGGTCCCATTCACCACTACGTGAAATCCCTAACAGCACTTCCAGTATCAACAAACCAGCCAGGAGTATAAATAGATTTATAATCCGGTAATTGCGCTGCGCTTTCGTGTAATATTCGATCGGTTTCGGGTAGAGCTTAGGGTAGGTCGATGGCGGATATGTTTCGAATACATACCTCATCCGGCTGAGTATTTTTCTTGGATAATAAAATGAAATCAGGAGAATCTGGCTCAAAAATACAACGTGAAAAAACATATGTTCTGGCATGTTTGTCTCCTCAACTGCCGCGACGATTCATCACATCGCCGAATGCAATCCGAATTTCTGAGTCCGTTACGCCTGACTCCCTAAATGCCGCTATGGTTTCGCCCAGTTTTGTCATCACCCACGGATTCAAATCGACAGTGCTGTTGACCTTGGCATCTGGGTGAACGAAAGTCCCGCGATAACCTTTGGTTTGAATGACTGAATCACGCTCCAATAAGCGGTAAGCTTTCGCCACCGTTTTGTTGTTAAGCTCCAGATCGTTTGCAAGCTGTCGAATCGAAGGCAAGGCATCCCCTGGAAATATCTTGTCGGAGAGCACGGCCTTTTTTATCTGCCCAATCAATTGAGCAAACAAGGGGACTGAATCGTCGATGTCGATGATTATTTCCATGGAATGTGTTGCTCCATATGTACCATGTGAAGTAAGGGTACAACAGGTTCGAATTGAGTGCAAGTCAAGAGCACAGGAAAATTCCACTTATTGAAAAGTGGGCTTTTTCATTCCCTGTAAAGCATGACTGGCGGATAGCTGGGGGGCCGACGGCTAGTCGGATCAGTCAGCCCGTCATGAGGACGGGACGCACCACCGCCGGAGCGGCGATTCAAGCCCTGGCTGACTCAGTTCCTGGACGTCGATAGCCAACCGACTATCACAGCAAAACTCTGTCCCCTTCTCGACGGGAGCAGCAACAGCCTGACGCTTTCTGTGGAGCGGGCCCTGCCGGCTTGAACCGCTCCTTGTGCAAACACTCCTTGCACCCACGGGATCACGGACTAAGATTAGGTCTTTGCATCTCGCGCCTGTATCTTGGACGGATGAACCTTGGAGGATAAGGCCGTGAACATCACCCGACGCTCCGCGATTGCTGCCTTGATCGAGTCTTTCGGCTTGTTAGCGGCCTCTCCCCGGGTAATTGGCAAGGGACACCACTCAGAGGCCAAACGAGCGCGGCTCAAAGTAGCTCGCAAGAGACGACGTGTCATCTTTGTCGACGATAATTACGGGCTATCGCACGAGGGTTCCGACACTCCGGAAGGCTTTCTGGAGCCCCGGCTGAAACCACTCGTTGGCACCCACGTCGACGCAATCACCTATGCTGTGTACGCCCACAGCCCGGCCTACATCAGCAAGATCCGGCCCAGAATCTACGCGGCCGCGGGCGGGACCTCGGTTACTGATGAAGCGTGGACCCGCCATCACAAAGCACTGGTCATGGCCGGCCACGATCCCCTCCAACTCGTTGTTGACTTTGCACATGGTAACGGGATGGAGGCGTTTGCCCACATGAGCATGAACGACTGTCACGACAGCTTCATGCCAAACCTGATGCATCCCTTCAAGGCCGAACATCCCGAGTTGTTGGTGAACTCGCAGGGAGTTTTACCCAACCTGCAGCTTTACGTGACCGCCTATGATTTCTCTCATAGAGAGGTACGTGACCGGCAGTTTGCCATCATCGAGGAAGTCTGCGATCGATACGATGTCGACGGATTCGAGATGGATTTTATCCGCCACTCAATGTTCTTTAGCCGCTGCATTCGGGGCGAGCCGGCTACTGAGGAGGAAGTAGACATCATGACGTCCTTCATGGCGCGGATTCGGAAACGCGCGGACGAGATTGGTGTTCGTCGCGGAAAACCGGTTCTGCTCTCCGCCCGAGTCCCGGATAGCTTCGATCTCGCCATCCACCTCGGCATGGACCTGAAGTCCTGGATATCGAGAGATTTGATCGACATCGTCATCGCGGGTGGGGGATATGCTTCCAGCACCCTGGCCGTCGCAGATTTTGTGGAGTTGGCCCACCAGCATGACGTGCTCGTCTATCCCTGCATCAACCAGAAACCCTGGGCCTGCGACAAAGCGTGGAGGCGGGAAGGAAACCGAGCACTGGCGGCGACCTGGCACCGAGCCGGGGCCGATGGCATTCATTTCTGGAACCTGGCGACGCCCTTTGACCCCTATAGCATCGAATCCCAGCAGGAGCTTGTCCGAATTCGCGAGAAGGTCTACGCTTGTCTGACCGAGGTGGGTGAAGCCGAGACGCTACGGGGGAAAGACAAGCTGTACTGTCTTGACAGTACGGTCTTCCATCACTACAAGCACATTTCGAGCGAGCCCCCTCTGCCCGTCCACCTGATGCCGGGGGCAGCGCAGAAGATTCCGTTGATACTGGGGGATGACGTCCAGGCCGCAGCCAAGGCAAACAAGCTGGCGGAACTGCGGCTGGAACTCATACTACATGGCCCCTTACGACCTGGCATGTTGGCGCTTCGCGTCAATAGCCAACCCGTCACGGGAGGAGAACTGTTTCCGACTGGGTATGCTCACACGCACGAGCACCGCCATGCAGCAGACGGGCGGTCAGAGCCCCATAGTCACGTCCATTTTCAGGCAAACCAGTTGAGTTACTCGCTGAATGCTCCTCCGCTGAGGCTGGGACGAAACGAATTAGAAGTGTTACTAAAAAGCGACCGGCAGAGTGTCTCCGGACCGCTAAAATTGGTCAACGCACAACTCTGGGTCAAGTATAAGGGAGGGAGCACCACCTAGCGTCGCGGTTGGGACCTGGACGTCGCCGAGCTTACTCCTGTCAGTAACGATCTTATGCTGGATCAGGCCTCGCCCTCAACAGGATCCATCGCTTCCTCTCGCAGCGCCCCGCCACCCATACCAGGTGATCCTGGGACGATAATGGTAGCCCCCTCGCCGCTGGAGTAGGCTTCTTCGCCGTGCTCCAGGATGTCGAGGCCCTTTCGCTCTTCGCCCTCGGGAGCCCGTACCGCGGTAACAAGAGAAATCAAGCGGATCAGTCCCCAAGAGACGACGGCACAATAGACCATGGCTGCCACGACGCCGACCGCTTGCACCAGGACCTGTCCTGGATTCCCAAACAGCAGCCCATCTTGTCCCCCCCAGACCGCCTGAGCGAAGACACCGGTCAACAAGGCACCGGTTAGCCCGCCCATTCCATGGGCTGCCCCGACATCCAAGGAATCGTCAAGTGAAGACCTGGAGCGTAGAAGAATAGCGTAGTAGCAAGGAAGGGCGGCGATAGCCCCGATAGCAATGGCGGCCATGGGTCCTACGAAGCCGGCCGCGGGAGTGATCGCTACCAGACCAACAACAATTCCAGTAGCCCCCCCAACGGCGGTGACGATGCGGTCCCTCATGGCATCCAGAAGCATCCAAACAACCAGAGCTGCTGCCGGTGCCAGAAGCGTGTTGACAAAGGCCAGGACCGCCGATTCGTTGGCAGCCAAGGCACTACCCCCGTTGAATCCGAACCAGCCAAACCAGAGGAGGCCGGCACCCAGGAGAACGAAGGGTACATTGTGAGGAAGAATCGCCTGCCGTCCATGGTCGCTTCGTGGACCCAGCATCCAAGCCGACACGACAGCAGCAGTACCGGCGGTAACATGAACCACTGTGCCGCCGGCAAAGTCCAGAGCGCCAAGGTCCGAAAGCCATCCACCACCCCAGACCCAATGGCAAACGGGAGAGTAGACCAGAAGCACCCATCCCGCGATGAAGGCCAGGTAGGGGCCGAAACGGATACGCTCAACAACAGCTCCCGAGATCAGGGCGGCGGTGATGATGGCAAAGGTCCCCTGATAGGCAGCAAAAAGAAGGTGTGGAATCGACCCGTTGGCTTCCAGCCCCACGCCCTGAAAGAACAGATGGCTGAAGCCACCGATCCAGGGTTGTATCGCCTCACTGCTGGGAGCAAAGGCCAGACTATAACCAGCGAGGACCCAGACCAGGCCCGCCACACCCAAGGAGGCAAAGCTCATCATCATGGTGTTGAGTGCGTTCTTGGCCCGAACTAGACCGCCATAAAAGAAGGCCAGCCCTGGAGTCATAAGCAATACCAGCGCGCAGGCCACCAGCATCCAAGCAGTATCGGCAGACTCGATTCCAGTAGCTGCCGCGCTGGTCAATTCAGTCACTTCCATCTCTCGGCTTCCTCCTGAATCTTCAATCAGTAATCATTCTGGTCCCGTAGGAAAGACCAGACAAACACTCGGAAATCTTAAGGAACTCTTTGGGAAGAGTGGTGCCCCTAAAGGCATCGATTATCTCTCCCCGGTGTGACACTGCAGAATCAAGGGTCGAACTGCTGAGTGGGGCCGATCATCAGCTCCAAGCCAAGGGGTCGAATCAAATTCGACTCGCGGTTTGGCATCTATTCCCCAACCCCACCGACTGCTCCAGGGGACCCTTCCGCGCCTGGCCGAGCCAACAAACCTCTATCGCGGAGCTCCCGAAAAACTGCCTCGGCCAGCAGGCGGTAGCCATCAGGATTCGGGTGCCTGGGATCGTTATAGAGGTTCGTCTGCCCGGCGAAGATCTCGGTCAAATCGGAACAGTAGGAGAGCTTCCCACATCGGTTTTGGGCCGCTTGGTAATAGCCCGTCAGAGCCTCGTGGTACGGGAGGCCGCTTGCAACCGAACTGTCCTTGCTCTCCTCCCACATTTCCTCCTCTTGGGGAGATCGGTTATAGCTCCCGAACCCCATGATTGGCTGGAGAACGCAGAGGTACCGAGCCCCGAATTCCAGGGAGATAGCATTCATGATGCGCACGTTCTTCTCCCAAACCTCTTCGGCAGTCATCTCGGCCGGCCGGCCCCAGTGTGGCTCTCGCAGGATACCCCGGCCGAATCCCAACAGCTGGGCCAGATTGGGTAGAAAAACACTCTCAAAGGAGCCCCCGACCACGTACCTGGCGATCCTTTCCTGCGGACTGTTCACCATGGGCGTGGCTGCCGAGATGGACTTGACAAGACCCAGGTCATTGACCCCATCGACGGAAACAACCACGTCGGGTGAAAGAGACAGAGCGTCCCTGATCAGCTTGACCACCTCCTGGTTGGTCGAGTAGCTGCCAACGCCTCCGTTGAACACCCTCGCCGCAATCCCTCCGCGTTCCAGCAGCTCCGAGAGGGCGCCAGGCCAATGCCCCTCATTATGCGGATCCGTGGTGGAGCCGCCCAAGGCCACGATGCGGAGAGCATCTGCTTCCTTGTTCGGCCCAAAAACCTCGAAGGCAGGCTCCAGGGCATAGCCCAGGTGAGGATCCACCGCGAGCTGCCCTCGGGATGTACCCACAAACCCCCTGGCCAATTGCCGATGGAAATCGCCTCCCCGTGAGACCAGGAAGCCTTCTGCCGGCTCTGATCCCACCCAAAGCGCTACCCAGGCCACACCCTCAACCAGAATAAGCAGGGTAAGGGCGACCAGGGCTCCGGTGCCAAGTTTTCGGATCATACTGCGAACCTCCAAGATCTTTGAGGCCGCCCGTGCAGCCCATAGGTTTCGACCAGGGGAGCGCAGATCGCCATTCTCTTCACGTCAGGGCAGGTTTTCCAGGTGCCAGATCCTGCCTTTCAGAATCTTGTCTCGTTTGTAGCTTGCCAACGTCAGGAAGCGGTTGCGGGAGCGCTTTGCGCTGAATCCGAGTAGCCGCCAGGATGTGGTCCGGATCGTGAGGATCCACGGCATAGGCGGTCTCGGTGGCGTGCTGATGCACGATCGTGGGATCTCCCCAGGTCCTACCACCATCGGCAGTACGGACCATCACGTCGCGGACACCGGGCCGGGACTGGTCCGCCTGGGAAAAGTCATCCCAATCGTCATAGCGCATGCTGAGTGAGAAGAAGAGCGTTCCGTCGGGCTGTTCCACGAAGTTGGGATGACACCAGGCAATCTCGATCGAGGCATAGGGATCCTGGCGGGCGCTGGGCGCGAAGCCCTTGGCGGCGATCTCCGAAGTCTGCCAGGTGCGGCCGCTGTCCGAGGAGACGGAGACGAAACCCCGCTGATCGCTGGCGGGGACATGCTTTCCGTCCAGCAGCTGTGGAGGGAGCTGATGGACCAGCCAGAAACGACTATCTCTGGTGATGTGGAAGCCGGCCAGGTGCTGTCCTGCTGGGACGGTGGGTAATTTCACGGACACCGCCTCCCAGGTCTTGCCCTGATCCGCACTCCTGAGGAGACCCGGCTCCGTGTTGCCAGTATTGATCCAGATCGTCCCCTTCGGTCCCCGGACCAGGTTCTGGGCACTGAGCTTGGCACCCGCCGGAGCGATTATGACCTCATCGTCGATAACAAGCTCGACGTCTGCCCGGTGCCCCTTGGCGGCAATCCCCGTTATCAGGCCCGAGATCAGAACGAAAATAGTACAGAAGCGCTTCAACATCACCGTCCTCCAGTGGTCCGCGATTGGATTCGCAGTCCCAGATTCTACCTTTGTTTGGTGAAAAATGCTGTCCAACGAGAAAGGGACAGACTGTTTCTTTTCGGCAGCATCGAGAAGGGGACAGACTGCTGCTTTTCTTGCGGCTAGCCGCCGTTTCTTGAAGTCAGTTGAAGTTGACAGGAAGTGTTGCGACCCGGAAACTGGGGCCATGAAGAAGTCTCCAGCAGCGAATCAAGTCCCTGAGAGTCCGGTGGTACGACGCCAAGGGCTACCCCACCAGCTGGGCAGAAGAGGAAAGAGCTCGCCATCGGGAGGAGATCAGGACTCCCGAATAGCTCCACAAATACGGTGAAGTATCGTGGGCGTCTCAGAGGACCAGTGTCGATGACAAGCAGAGGGCAACTGAAAGGACCTGGTCTTGAGCTCCTTTGACTGGGTGATCGTCATTGGCCTCAACGGAGGCATCATCGGCTATGGTTTGTACTTGGCCCGAGGGGTTCGCTCCAGCACCGATTGGTTTCTCGCCGGGCGCAGCCTGCCCTGGTGGATCGTTGGACTTTCGATGTACGCCACGGCAATCGATGCCAGCGATCTCATTGCCGATTCGGGTGGAACCTACACCATCGGGTTCCGCTATTTTGTCTCCAACATGGTCGGAATCGTCGCAGGATGGGCGCTAGCCGCTTATTTCATTTTCCTGCCCATGTACCGCGCGGGCATGTACACCAACGCTGAGTATCTGGAAACACGCTTCGGTCCATCCGCCAGGGTCTTGTGCGCCTTCATCCAGGTCCAATACCGCACCCTAGTCCTCGGCGTCATGGGTGTGTCGCTGTTCTGGACCCTGAGTGTGATCTGTGGATGGGACCAAACACGGGCTATGGCGACCGTTGGCGCTGTCGCCACCTTTGCCAGCATCTACACTGCGTTTGGGGGTCTGCGCTCGGTGGCGGTAAGCGACGTTTTACAGTTCGTTGTCATGACAGTTGCGGCCCTGCTCATCTGGTTCATCGTACTGGACCAAGTCGGAGGCTGGAGCGGCGTTGAGGAGCGCCTCAGCGGCGACCCGGAGCTCAGCCAGCTCCTCCATGCGGGCTCCGATCTACCCTCAGTCGAGGATGTCAGCGCAAAAACGCCTCAGGAAGTCGAGCATAAACTCCTCCTGGGAGGCGAGTACAGTCCAGAGAAAGGGACCATCACCAGGACGACACCGAACTGGCTTCTGGCCCTCGGCTTTCTCATCCTGGGCATTGGATATGCCGTCGTGAACCATACGCAGAGTATGCGGATGTTCGCCTCCAAGACCGAGTGGGACCTCAAGATGTCGGTTGTCGTCGCCGGACTGGTGATGATCGTCATGTCGTTCTTCAACCTCTCGATGGGCGTCCTGGGACGCGCCTGGGTGCCCGACCAGGCCTCCCTTCCCGGCGGCAACCAGGACCAGATCTATCCCTTTCTGGTCAGCCAGCTCGAGACGGTTGGTCTGAAGGGAATCGTGGTGGCTGGAATCTTCGCTGCCTCCTTTTCGACTTATGACTCGATCGGGTCCTCCCTCTCCGCCCTTCTCACCCGCGACGTCTACGCTCGATTGTTTGTTCGCGACCGGGACGACCATCACTATCTCCGCGTCGGACAGTGGCTGACGCCGGTGGTTATCGGGATCTCCTTCCTGTACGTTCCCTCTTTGCTGCAAGGGGGAATGCTCCTACAGTTCTTCGCCCTGACCAGCGCCTTCGTTACCCCTCTATTGACTCTGTTCATCATGGGGAGGTTTACGAGGGTCCATCGCACCTCAGGGACGGTTGGACTCCTGGTTGGGGCCGCCTTTGGCATTCTGAGATTATTGGCACCTCCTGTGGCAGATAAGTGGGGCATAGCCATTCTTCCCAGCTATCTGATCGACCCGTATGCGGCTTATCCGGCGGCGATGCTGATCACGGCCGCGTCGATGCTGATGATTTCCTTTCTGTTGGGGTTTGAGCCGCGAGCCGGGGCGACCCCTGCCAGCCACGAAGAACGAGGAGGAGCCTGGCTGCGTTCGAGCCGCGAAGCCATCCAGGTGCTGGCAAGCACGCAGGAACCGACACCTGAGACATCCCAGGGAGCGGCTCGATTTGTACCCGCCGCCCTGGTCTGGCTGCTACTTGCTCTCGGATGCTATATCTGCTTCGTCCTTCTCTGGTGAAACGAAAAAAAATGAAGATCGATCGAGTTGAGGTTCGCGTTGTCGGACCAAAGGTAGAGCGCTACACCTGGTCACACGATCTACCAGAGCAGTACATGACGAACACATTGGTACGCGTCTACACCGATGAAGGTGTCGACGGAGTTGGGGCCGTGGCCAACTACACATCCTACGATTACGACCGCTATACGGCCGAGGCTCTGCGGCATCTGATTCCGATACTGATCGGCAAGGATCCCATGAAGCGCGAGAGCCTTCTAAGGGAGATCTGGCCGCGGGTCTTTCCTCTGCCTCCGGGCGCAGTCGCCGCCATTGATATCGCACTCTGGGACCTCTACGGGAAAGTGTGTAACCAGCCCATCTACCGGCTCCTCGGTGGGGCCCGCGACCGTATTCCGTCCTACGCCAGCACTCCCATGTTCGCGGACGTTCCCGCCTTTCTCAAATTCGTGGAAGAGTCTATCGAACAGGGCTTCAAGGCGGTCAAGTTTCACTGTTGGTGTCTTCCCGATAAGGATCTGGAACTCGCCCGCGCCGTCAGGCAAGAACACCCGGACAACGACGTGAAATTCATGCTGGATGCAGAGAACAACTACACCCGCGACGAGGCACTGCGGGTCGCCCGGGAACTTGCCGATCTGGACTTCGAGTGGTTCGAAGCTCCTCTCTTCGACTACGACCTGGAGGGCTATCGAAAGCTTACAAACGCCTGCACGATCCCGATTCTGCCTTCCGGAAACTGGTTTCAGGACCTCCACGGCTTCAAACACGCGCTGACCTCCGGAGCGTGGTCGGTTGCACGCACTGATGTCACGGTGATGGGCGGCTTCACACAAGGCAAGAAGGCGATGGCCCTGGTCGAATCAATGGGGATGCGATGTGAGTTGATGTGCTGGGGCTGTACGCTGGTCTCGGCCGCGAATCTTCATCTCACGCTGGCCCACAACCTGGGCCGCTATTTCGAGCAGGCCATGCCTTACGATTCCTACGAGTACGGGATGAAACAGGTGATCCGCACCGGGTCGGATGGGATGGTCGAAGCTCCCAAGGGAGCGGGGTTGGGTTTAGAGATCGACTGGGAAGCCATGGAAAAAGCGACGATCCATACGCTTTCTGTGTAGTCCCCGGCTGCGACCCGGATCATTCACAAGGAAACTTTGGGTCCGGCGTAGCGGTGGGCTCCAGGCCGCCGTCCGAGCCAAAGGCTCGGAAGAAAAAGACTTCGGCCTGGAGGCCAAAGCTACGTTCGCCAATGAACCCGGTACTCGAGGCCTCAACCACCGCCGCCCTTTGGAAAGTGACCGTTTTTCTCATCGGTTTCAGCGCTGCTTGCATGATCTCGGGAACCCGGGTCGCGCTTGTGGGTCAGGAAGGCAAGCGTTGGCTGATCCGGGGAGTGACGGTCTCCCTCCTGGGTCTAGCCGTCCAGCAAAGCGACATCGTTCTTTACCGGAATCTGAATCACAACGATATCTATCACCTGATCCAGTTGGGAGGCCTCTACTGCCTCTACCGCGGAGCGCTCCTGATCGAGGACCCTCCCTCCAGAAATCTGGACGACTGCGAATAGCAGACTTGATCAGGTTGCATACTCACGCTCAATTCAAGCTGGCTTTTTGCGTGGATTGGTGCGACTCTCTTTCCCAAGGAGGATGTAAATCAATGCGAGCCTTTTTCCTGCTCCTGACCGCTTTCAGCTTCTTGGGCCTGGCGGCGGCCGAGGAAAAAGAGAAGTTCCTGTCGATCAGTTGGGGCGACGTGATCCATGGGCGTGAGGGAGTGGCTCAGCTGGAAACACCGGGAAAGGTACGGGAGGCAGTCCGGAGGTGGAAGGCGAACGGCGTGGACAAGGTGCTGTTCCGGGTCGACGACTTCCGTACGCTCTTGTTTGCCGACCTCCACGTAGACACCAAAGATCCCTATCTTGCGGCCTGGCAAAAACACACGAAGCAGGCATGGGAGGATGGGCTGCTCGAGACCGCCGTGGATTCCCTCAAGAAAGAGGGGATAGAGGTCTTCATGTGGATCACCATCACCGACGAAGGCCGCCCTCCGGATGTTGTGCTTTTCGACTTCGGTTCAGTCCCGGAAAAGACCTTCTGGCCCTGGCATCTCCGGTTCACCAAGGAAAATCCACAGTATCTGGTTCACGACCGGAGCCTGACAAGCAATCAGCGCAAGTACCAGTGGCACGTGATGGAGTACGCCTACCCTGAGGTGCGTAGCTACCAACTCAAGGTCATTCGACGCTTTTCGGATGAGTACCCCTTTGATGGAGTGTTCCTGAGCGTCCGATCCCATGGACCGCCGCCGGACCACGCAGACGAATATGGGTTCAATGAGCCCATAGTCAAGGAGTTCAAGCGCCGCTATGGACGCGATATCCTTCGCGAAGATTTCGACCTGGCGAAGTGGCGCGAGCTCAGGGGAGAATACTTCACATTGTTTCTGCGCGAGCTCAAGGCCCACCTCAACACCAAGGGCCAGAAGCTGTCCATCGGAATCCAGCAGGGAGAATACATCGGTCCACCTTTTGGAAACATGAGAATTCAGTGGCGCCGCTGGGTCTCTGAAGGGATCCTGGACGAGCTGGTATTGGGTCACATCACGCGGGTGCGATCACGCTATCCTGACCGACCGCAACGCACCTGGGGATATCTCCAGAACCAGGAGACGGGCCTGGGCCTACCCCCGGTAGAAGAGGCGATTCGGAACGACTATGGCCCACTCTGCAAACGTCACGGCGTCAAGTTGTACGTGGAACCAGGGAACTTCTATCGCCATCACGACCATCCCGCGGTCGGAAGAGGGGGTGTCAAGGCCGAAGTCAGCCAGCGACTCATTCGCGAGTTCGAGACCATCCCCGAAATCGCCGGTTGGTCGGCCAGCTATACGAAGATGACCGAGAAGCCGAAATAGTCAAACATCCCCCTTTCCTGGCTAGGATCGCCGGAGACTAGCCGACGGATGCGGCTTCGGTCACGGCGCTGAGCACCCGCCAGACCCCATCATTGTCACAGGCCGCATAGTACATCCGATAGCGGCCATCGCCGATCGCGGCCAGAGACATATCTTCGGCATGTATAGCGTCAAACCCTTTGCGTCCGTATCCTGAGCCTTCGATTACGCAGCGGACCCGATCCCAGGCCAGCCCATCGGTCGAGTAGGCCACGCAGATCCGTGACCTGAACCCTGCTACATCGGCCGCGATTGAGGCTGCAGCGAAGTCCTCGCTGAGTCCAGTCTCCTCAGCGTCGGGGTCCTGACTGGGGTGTTGCGGCACCACCGTCCCCGCGGGCGCATCCTGCCATATCGAGAAGATCATGCTCCACTCATCGCCGAGGCTCTGTGGCGGGATCACTTCGGCCGCCGTGATTCCGTGGGCGTCTTCCCTCGCCTGCTTGTCCCGCATTCGATAGCCCGGTTCGAATTCGAAGTCGAGACCATCGGGTGCTCTGGCGCTTATGACACCCTGGGAGATCCGCTGTCCACCGGTGCGCCCCCCAGAACCAAACTCAGCGCTGGAGCAGTACAATCGGCCGCCCCCCTCGGGTAGCGCAAGGTAGCGTGGCCCGCCGATGCCGTTCACGTTCTGGAGGCGGATACCTTCTTCGATCTCCCAATGCAGCATATCGGAAGAGATAGCGCTGCAGATCACTGGCGGTTGATCGGCCGGTCCGCGGGATTCGAAGTACATCCGCCAGCTGCCGTCGCTCAACCGGGTAAGCGAAGGCGCAAGCACGCGGAGTCTCATGTGGGGTAATCCGGGCTGTGGCGCCACCCGAATGCCGGGCTCCGTGTCAAATATCACCCCGTCATTGGAGACTGCGCTCAAGATGTAGCCTTGACAAGTAGGAAACGGCTTGCCCGGACCGACCGCCGTGTAGAAGAGCCGAAAGCCGCCCGTGGGAATGGGTACCACGCCAGGGGCCTGCAGCTTTGAACTGTCGAGGTCGCGAGACCCTTGCAGCCGCGCTCCAGCCTCTTTGCGCCAACGATCTGTCACAGCCATGATTGCCCTCGATTCGTGGTCATCAGCTTTTTTGACCTGAGTTTTCTTGCCCGAATCACAACCCCCAGACGCGATTCGGACCCTGAACGTGTCGCACGAATGCTTCGCCATATTGACAACGGGACTCGGTACCGCGAAAGCGATTCATCAGATCGTGAAGTTTGTAAAGCTGCTCGGGATTCTGACTCGCGTGTGCGTAGGTAGCCGACTTCTTACGCGGTTCGGTTGCAGTGATATCGACGTAGTGCGTGGGCGAGAAATTCTGGGTCTGAAGTCCCGAATAGACCTCGTAGTAGTAGAGATCGAACCGCCTGTCCAGACCGAGCCAGGCATCCAAGGAGAGCGTGCTGGCAGCGCGATGGTCTCGATGGCTGTCGATGGGCCAGTGCGCGAACAACAGGTCCGGCGCTTCTGTCTGGACGATCCCCTTGAATTCCTCGTAGCGATCGTTCGTGATCTCGGTGTGGCTGCAAGTCTGGCCCACGAAAACCGGTCTGGCACCTAGAATCCTGCATGCCGCCTGGGCCTCACCGCTGCGGATACGGGCCGTCTCCTCGGGTGATTTTCCCTTGATGCCATGCTCGCCCCGCGTCAGGTAGACGGCCACAACATCATGACCCTCACTCGCATATCGGGCCATGGTCCCCCCACAGCCGGTCTCGGGATCGTCGGGATGTCCGCCAACAACCAGAACCTTCAATTTGCGGTCAGGCATCTTGCCCTCTTCCGCACCTTGCGGCTGCGTTTCCCCCAAGCCCAACAGAGTGCTTCCTCCAAGTACCCCTGAAGCAGCCAAAATTTCCCGTCGCGGAATCGTCTTCATGGTGTCCGTCTCTCTTGGACGCTTGCGCTGTAGCCGCAAGCAGGAAGGTGCTATCATACCCGTGCCTCATCGAGACTCAGTCTAGCCCAGCCCGAGAAAAAACAGAACTCCATCGGGGTATGGTTTGTCTCCCTCAGAGATAGTGAGACTTGCTCCAGCTGGAATTGTCATCGTGCTTTTGGAATCTTCGTGATAGAAAGCAACGAGGGCTCGATCCTTCGGGGAATCGAGCCTTGGCATAGAAGAGAGGAGAGATAAGCATGAATCGGAGACGATTTCTGGGAAGTACTGTTTGGGGGCTGGCCGGAGGTTCGGGATTTGGAAAGGCGAAATCCGCCATTTCCCATCCATCAAGACAAGGCGTGACTGCGGGTTCCGCCATCGAGCTCTCGCCCGAGCACGTCGCCGCGGTGAATCGACGGCGCCGCGTGGCGCAGAACTTCGATGTGTTGCTGATCGATCCCGACACCTATCCAAGCGTGGAGGCCATCGTGAAGAGCCGCTTCACTTTCATAGATGATCCGGACTCGGTCATTGATAGTGCCTGGTGGAACTGGAGCGAAGGCAATGTGGTTCCCTATCCCAGTAAATTCCTGCCTAACTTCAACCAACCGGGTTATCAGAAATGGCTCGAGGACGGTGTTGATATCGTTCGGATCTTCCAAGACGAGACTCGCAAACGCGGCCTCGAAGTCTTCTTCTCTCATCGCATGAACGGATCTGACAACGATCCCCAGAATATTCCTGGGCGGGGAACTTTTATCGATGACATGCAACAGCAGAACCCCATACCCATGAAGCGGCAACACCCCGACTGGCTCCTTTCAGCGCCCTGGAATCCGAATGGGTACTGGAACTACGCGGTCCAGGGGGTCCGCGACTACGTCCTGCGCACGCTTCGGGAGATCGCGGAAGACTATGACTTTGATGGCCTGGAACTGGACTTCGCACGCATTCCGATAATCTTTCCGCCCGGTGAGGGCTGGGAGCACCGGGCGAAGCTAACCGAGCTGATCCGCGATCTCCGGCACCTGACCTTGAAGGTAGAAAAACGCCGTGGTCGTCCCTTTCTGCTGGCTGCGCGGGTACCCGAGAACCTGATGGGATGCCACTTCGATGGCCTGGACGTCGAAACCTGGGCTCGCGAGCAGCTGTTAGACATCTTCGTCATGGGCTGCCGCAACTTTCAGGTGGACGTGAGGGCCTTCCGGCGCATCACCGAGGGTCTGCCCATCAAGCTCCTCTGCGCCCTCGACGACCACCATTCGTCGGACGGTTACTGTGCCCCTCCAATCGAGGTCCTGCGTGGGGTCTGGTCCAATTGGTACCACCAGGGTACAGACGGGATCCAGACCTTCAATTTCAAGTATGCTCCCGATCCCGGCGCACTCCACTGGCCGATCCACCAGCAGGCATTGAGGGAAATGGGGGGGCCAAAAGACATCCAATTCCTGGACAAGACCTTTGTGATGCAGCGTCGAGGTGGTGGCCACGGTCCTTCGGTCATCCCCAACCCCGAGAACTGGTCAACTCCTCGACTGATGTACTTCAACACCAACATGCTGGCTCCCCTGCCGGCGGCAATGGACAACGAGGGAAAGGCCGATACCCTGCTGACGCTTTACGTCGGCGACGACATTCCTGCCGCTGCCGACCGGGTCGCGAAACTGAGTCTGCTTCTCTTGCTGAATGACCCTGCCACGATAGGACTGGCGGAGAGGGGCAAGCTTCAGCCTGTCCTGGTTAGAGAATACATCGTTCCCAAGCGAAAGGGCGGTCCCGGCCCAGCTCCCCTCTGGACCAGTCCTCCTGCGCTGGGCACCGAACAGCTTCTGCAGGTCCGGCTGAACAACCTACCGCTGGGACTCGCTAGCCTGAACGAAGGTTGGCTCGAATACAGGGTCAAGCCGGAGCAGTTGGCTCGAGGGGAGAACCTACTGGGTTTGCGTCTCTCCGGTCGCGCGCCGCGGATCTGCGAAAGAGTCCTCGTCGAGAAAGTAGAGCTGAGAGCAACCTATCATCGCGGCTAGTGGCACCATTGGCGCATTTTCCTTCGACCCCGGCCTTCCCTTCACCGCGTACAGAAGCCAACTCCAAGCGCCTCCGGTGGTATGATTCGGTCCAATGCTCAAGGTCGGACTCACGGGTGGAATTGCCTGCGGGAAAAGTTACGTTCTAGAGGAACTGCGCAAGTCTGGGGCCTACGTTCTCGACGCCGACGAGATCGCCCATTCCGTCATCGCGCCTAGGGGCGCCGCGTACCCGGAGGTGGTTGACGTTTTCGGGTCGGAGATTCTAACCTCCGACAGGATCATCGACCGCAAAAAACTGGGAGCGATCGTCTTCTCAGACAGGGCGGCGCTCGATCGGCTCAATCAGATCGTCCACCCTCATGTTTTTGCGGAAGAAAAGCGTCAGATATTGGCCATCGAAGCCGACGCCGGAGAGCCAGAGCAACGCTTCCTGGTGGTTGACGCCGCCTTGATGATCGAGACCGGCTCCTACAGCAACTACGACTCGGTGATCGTTGTTTACTGCCGCCCAGCCGTCCAACTACACCGCCTGATGCAGCGGGATGATCTCTCCGCTGAGGATGCCCTCAAACGGATTCGGTCCCAGATGCCAGTACTGAGGAAGCTGCGGTACGCCGACTACGTCATTGACAACTCGGGAGAGAGAACTGAGAGCCAGCATCAGATAAGGTGGATCTTCGACCAACTGATCCTTCGAGGGATCGAGAAACCGGTCTAGCTGGAAACGTTGTCCTCCGTCGTGTTAGGAGACGCTTAGTACATTACTTAGTCCTTGGAGCGGGCGGCATAGTAACCGATTGTCCAAAGGATACGCCCGCCGGCCCGGATAACTCCAAAAACCGTGCCACTGATCTTCGAGACACCAGCCAGGCGACGGTCCCAGGAGACGGGCGCCTCCTGGATCCGTAGGCGCCGGATCAGAGCAAGAACCTGCATCTCAACGGTCCAGCCCCAGGTCTGGTCCTTCATACCGAGTCGCTCGTAAGCGCGTCGTGTGATGGCTCTAAAGGGGCCGATATCCCGAAACGAGTACCCCCAGCGACAGGCGATGAGCCGAGTCGCCAGCCAGGTGCCCCAGCGCTGAGGGAAGGTCATATGGATTCCGGAAGATCTCCATCCCAGGACCAGGTCTGCCCGCCCCTCTCGAATCGGCTCCAACAAATCCTGGGCCTCTTGCGGCCGACTGGACCCGTCTGCATCGAGGAAAAGCAACACATCAGGCCAGTCCCCCAGTGCGGCAATTGCGGTCAGACAAGCGAGACCGTAACCGGGGCTGTTGGCATAAACAACCTCGGCACCCGCCTTCTCTGCCTCAACCCGCGTACCATCGCCTGAACCATTGTCACAGACCACGATTCGCATCTCATCCGTCCGAGATACCGAGAGCCGGCATCGCTCCACGACCTGCCCAACCGATTCCTCTTCGTCTCGCGCAGGGATAACGACACCCACCTTCATCACCCGCATCCCTCACTCCCCAAAGCGAGAAGGGGACAGACTGTTTCAAATTGGCTGCGAGAAGGGGACAGACTCTTTCTGTTGGGAATGGGGAAGGACCTGTTTCTCAATCGGTCATCCTCATCTCGGGGTTTCCACGCTACCCGCTCTGGACGCCACGGTAGTTCCGAAACGAAACGCCACCTGGGCGCAGGAGGGGTGCCAGCAGACAAAGCCAGATCACGACGTGCTCGACGCCCCTGGTCAGGCTCCACCAGAGAGGGCGATAGTCGTGGTACTCATAAAAGAAGCCGAGGTAATAGAGTCCCACGCTGCCGGACAGAACGACCAGGGCCCAACTGACCCCTCGTTCCCCTGGCCGCAGAGCCAGCAGGCCTGCCAAGGGAAGCCCATACCAGGGAAAGGGAGAGGGTAGGAGAAGGAACCAGAAAAGCAGAATCCATTGGAAGTCCCCGGCCAGGTCCGGCAGTGTCCGGGCATGCCTTAACCAGGGCAAGACAATCGCAATCGAGAGCACGATCAGGGCGAAGGACCAGCGAGGGTATGGCAGCACTTCCTGGATCAGTGCAAAGACGCCTTCATTCATTCTCCACCGGTTGCCGTAGGCCCTCAGGCCCTCCGTCAGTTGGATCAAGCCCACCGAGAGAAAAGGCAGGAACCCAACCATCCCTACCAGACAGCTTCCTGAAGTAAAGCCCAAGACTGGCAACACCCTTCCTGAACGTCGCCACACAAACAAGGCAACGGCAGGCAACAGCAGCAGAGGATAGAGTTTGGAAAGAAAAGCCATCCCCAACGCCACTGCCGCAAGAGCCAACCAGATACCGCTGGAACGGGTCAGATATCTATGCACAGAAAACAGGAGCAACAACACGAAAAGAGTCACCAGGACATCCGGGTGGGCCGAGTTGATGACTTCCTTGAGTACCAGGGGATTCCAGACGTAGAGGAGAACCCAGGCTCGTGGAAGATCAAAGAGGGGCAGCAGGACAAGGAGGATCGAAATGACTCCGAGATCAACCGCCGTGAACACCCATCGCTGTCCCTCCCAGTCCCATCCCGACAACCAGGTTCCAACGGCGAAAGCCAGCTGCGAGACCGGAGGATACACGGTCGGAATATGAGGATATCCGATTCGAGAAAGCGTGGTCTTGGCGGACGATTCATTGAGTCTGCTCTTCAGTGGTTCCGGAGCACGCGCCATCGCGGCTACTGGGGACAGACGGTAGGGATTCTGGGCCGCACTGAGAACCTGTCCGTCGAGAACGTATCTATAGACGTCGTTTTCCTGGATCAGAGACGAGGGAAGGAGCACCAAGCGCGCCAATCCGCCCGCCACAAGGATCAGCAGGAGCGGGCCCTTCCCCCGACTCTTCCCGAGCCGGGAAAAACCCAGAAAGAACGCGCACCACACCAGGCCGTAGAGGAGGAGAAAGGCGAGGATGGGCCGCTCCTCGTGGCCCTCTCCATACTTGAACTGGGAACTGATCCAGGTCCAGCCGAGACAGGCGAAGATGAGCAGGGCCGAGACCGAGGGCCAAAACCAATGATCCCTGATCCTAAGTACACTCAGCTCCATGCCGACACAGGCCCCCAGATTCCCGTGGCAGAAACAACCGAGCCCAGGGCTCTACCGGGGTCAGGCCGCGGAAGAACGATCAAGAACCTTCCGCAGTGCCTGGCCGGTGAAGGAACCCTCGCAATCCGCAATCTCCTCCGGCCGCCCCTGGGCGATGACGCGGCCTCCTTGATTCCCGCCACCCGGCCCCAGATCGATTACCCAGTCGGCACACTTGATCACTTCGAGATTGTGCTCGATGACAATCACGGTATTGCCCAGATTCACCAGCTCAGAGAGGATCTTGAGCAATCTGCTTACATCCTCAAAGTGCAGTCCCGTGGTAGGCTCATCCAGGATGTACAACGTCTTTCCCGTCGATCGCCGATTGAGCTCGCTGGCGAGCTTCACTCGCTGAGCTTCACCTCCAGACAGTGTGGTGGCTGGCTGTCCCAGTCTGATGTAGCCCAATCCTACTTCCAGCAACGTCCGCAGCCTGTCTCGGATGGGAGGAATGTTCTCAAGCAGCGGATAGGATTCTTCAACCGTCATGTCGAGCACGTCAGAAATAGAGTGGCTACCGTACTTGATGGCACGAGTCTCGCGGTTGTATCGGGTCCCGTCACAGGTCTCACAGAGGACATAGACATCTGGAAGAAAGTTCATTTCGATCTTCCGCAGCCCGTTGCCCCGACAGACATCACAGCGCCCGCCTTGAACGTTGAAGCTAAATCTGCCGGCCTTGTACCCGCGGGCCCGGGACTCCGGAAGCAATGCGAAGAGCTCTCTGATGGGGGTAAAAAGTCCCGTGTAGGTGGCCGGGTTAGACCGAGGTGTACGACCAATAGGAGACTGATCGATCTCGATTACCTTGTCAATGTGCTCCAGCCCAGAGATCTCACGGTGGACGCCCGGTTCTAAGAGGGATCCGTAAAGTTCTCTCGAAAGGGCGCGGAACAGGACTTCATCCACCAGGGAAGACTTCCC
Organism: Acidobacteriota bacterium; assembly: GCA_965218775.1. Taxonomy (GTDB): domain Bacteria; phylum Acidobacteriota; class UBA6911; order RPQK01; family JAJDTT01; genus CAUZIZ01. The sequence goes on from CBDCLS010000005.1 coordinate 1,630,943, forward strand.
TGAGCCCGAAACCCCTGTGACAGCAGTGAAGAGACCCAAGGGAAAGGCGACATCGATGGATCTCAGATTGTTGTGCTGGACCCCCAGCAACTCAATCCTCTTGCGGTTGCTCGAACGCCGCCGTTCTGGCATTTCGATGACCCGACTCCCACGCAGGTATGAGGCTGTCAGGGACGCGTCGCTCTCGAGCACTTCGGATAGATTCCCCTGGGCTACTACCGCCCCCCCCTCGCTCGCGGCACCCGGCCCCAGATCCACCAGATAGTCTCCATTTCGGATCGTATCTTCATCATGCTCGACAACCACGATCGTATTCCCTAGATCGCGCAACTGCCGGAGGGTTTCCAACAAACTCTGTACATCTCGGGGATGGAGGCCGACGGAGGGCTCGTCCAACACGTACAGGACTCCCCTCAAACGAGAGCCCACCTGAGTCGCCAGGCGTACCCGCTGAGCTTCACCGCCGGAAAGCGAAACCGCCTTGCGATCAAGCGTCAAGTAGGAAAGCCCTACCTCCAGAAGAAAGCGCATTCGATGCTGAATCTCCTCGACGATCTGACCGGCAATTGCCTGCTCTCGCGGCGAAAGACTGATCTGCCCGAGGGCCTCGAGACAATCGTCCAGAGGCATCCGACAATAGGCAGAAATAGAACGTCCGTTTATCTTGACCGAACGACTCTCCGGACGAAGCCGGCTACCCTCACAGACAGGGCAATCGCTCTCCCCCATGAAGCTGAGCAGTTGTTCCCTCTTTCGGTCGCTGCCAGTGGCCTCAATCCGATCCTTGAACCAGTGGTCCAGCCCCCGGAAGATGGCGTCGTAGGAGAACCCTTCATACTGGTAGCGGATGGGCCTACCGAGTCCACCCCGAAGCGCATCCAGAACCCGGCTGGGAAACTTCGAGAAGGACAAGCGGGGACTCAACGAGAATTCCTTCAGCAAAGCCCGGGACGATTCGCGAAACAAATTGAGCAAGTCCCGGTCGGCTAGCTTCAGCGTCAGGTCGTCGACCGAAGCCTTTGGATTCTGCACCAGACGCTCCAGACTCACCCCAAGTTGTACTCCCAAACCCTCACATACGGGACAACTTCCATACTTGCTGTTGAACGAGAAGCTGCGCGGCTCCAGAGTCGGCACGCTGACACCACAGTCCACGCACGCCATACTCTCAGAAACCAGGATCTCGGGCCCTCCAACTACGGACACTGTAACCAGCCCTTCCGCTATCTGGATCGCCTGTCGGACTGAATTCTCGAGGCGAATCCGGCCTTGCGGGCTGACCACCAGGCGATCCACCACGATCTCGAGCGTGTGGTTTTTTCGCTTGTCCAGCTGGGGAGGATCCTCCAACTCGATCATCGAGCCGTCCACCCGAGCTCGGATGAACCCCTCTTTCGAATACTGCTCGAAGACCTTCTTGAACTCTCCCTTTCGGTCCCGAACTATAGGAGCCAGGATCAGGCAGCGTCCCCCCTGGGCTATTTCCTGGACTCGTTCGACAATCTGATCGACCGACTGGCGGCTAATGACGCGACCACATTGGGGGCAGTGGGGAGTCCCGATGCTGGAAAAAAGAAGCCTCAGGTAGTCATAGATCTCCGTAATGGTCCCTACGGTGGATCGGACGTTCCTCGAAGTCGTCTTCTGCTCGATGGAGATGGCCGGTGAGAGTCCCTCGATGGAATCGACTTCGGGCTTTTCCATCTGCGCCAAGAACTGCCGGGCATAGGTGGAAAGTGACTCAATATAGCGCCTCTGTCCCTCCGCATACAGAGTGTCGAAGGCCAGGCTCGACTTCCCGGATCCACTCAAACCCGTGATCACAGTGATCTGGTCACGGGGAAGGTCCAAGTTGACGTTCTTGAGGTTGTGCTGTCTGGCACCACGGATGGAGAGATGCTTCATCGAAGATACAAGATACAAGATACAAGATACAAACAAGCACCAAGTTCCAAATCCCAAACAGACCTCTGGGGGTCTAGCCAAAAGCTGTCCAACTGTTGGTGCGATTCACTAGTTCCAATCGAGCCGACCAGAGGCCTTCTCCTCCAATTCGTTTGAGATTTGGTACTTGGAATTTGGTGCTTGTTTGTATCTTGTACCTTGGGAATTGGACTACTAGCTTGGAATTGAGATCGCAGCAGAACAAAGCTTCCTGCTGTCTGAACCACTACGGCCGGGGGCGGGTCATCGCAGCCTGAGTCTCTCGGTTTGAACTCGACCCTTCCTCACAAACTGGAGAATCAGAAACTCGTTTCCAGAGGGCTCCAGTAAGTTCCTTAGATCCTCTGCCACTTGGACCTGACGCCCGTTCACCCGGATAAGGATATCACCGGACTGGAATCCCGATTTCTGGGCCAGGCTATCGCTCAAAACCGACTTCACTAGCAGACCTCGATCAATGGGAGATTGGAAGCTTCTCGCTTGTTGAGGGGTCAATGGGGCAACCACCAATCCCAGGGAAAGTGGGGGCGGCGAGAGCGTCCGATGGACGCGAAACTCTTCTGTACGACCTTTTCCCGACCCTTCAAAAAGCTCCAGTTTCCAAGAGAGCGAAGGACGCTTTCCACAGCACTCACCCAGAGTAGCAGCGATCACCATCTGCCCCTCGCCCCGGGCGATGAGCACATCGATCTGGTCGCCTGGCTTCTTTGCCTTGATGCTCCTGAGCAGGTCGTCCCGGTTCCTGGTCTCGTGTTCATCCACTTTCAAGATGACATCTCCCGGCAGAAATCCGGCTTGCTGCGCCGGGCTCTCAAGAATTACTTCCTCGATGTCAGGAATGACGGAATCCTCACGCAGAAAAATCCCCAACCACCCAGCCCGGACATTGGCCCCCTTTCGAACTACCGCTTCAACCGATTGTTGAAGCGTCTGGAAGGGGATGAGACGGCAATTGACAATCCTCCGACTGAAAGGATGCAGAGCTACGCGGGTGAGCACACCCACCAGCCGATCACTGGGATCAAAAACAAAACTCCCTTCCCAGATGCTGGTGTCCCGCAAGGCAACGGAGGCTCTGATCTGGAGTGCCCTTGGAGTCCCCCTCCCACTCGAGTCCCATTGGATCACCGAGCCAGCATCCGTCTCCCAACCTTTTCCTCCGGGGTAAACGACCCGAAGGCCCTTTTCAGGAAACGACCCCGTGGGAGGCAGGGACAGCTCATGCTCCTGGGTGGACTCTAGAATGGCTAGATGGATTCTCTCATCTACTCCGATCAGGCGTACCGGATGCTCAGCCTCTCCCCACGCCTGGACCTTCAAGCTGACGCCGGGAAGGCTCAGATCGGGACCACGGCTCCCGACGTAGGACAGAACGTGTCTCGAATCCACGAAAGCACCCTTGAACTGGATCCTTTCACGGACTGTGGGCTGTGGAATCAAGTGCCCCTGGAAGACGATGCCGCTGAACTCCCGATCCAGGTACACTCTGACCAGAGACTGGAAGGGAGCTCCCCCAGCTTCGAGGCCTTCAGCCCCAAGCCCTAGTAGTCCGAGCGTCAATATCAGAAGCCAGCGGCGCATCTCTGCCTCAATTCAAGTCCTTGCATGATCTCATTGCCCGCGACGATATAGTGGATCACGGCCTGAATGACTCGGGCCGCTTGCTGTCGGCCCAGAAATCAATAACTTGTCTGGTGGAGATAAACGTCTGGATGGAGATCTCGTGTCAGCACCTCGATCTGGGCGGGTATCCGCACCACGACTGGTGCTCCCGAACGATCCTCAACCTTGACTTCAACGTAGGGGGTACTCGAAGTACCATCCGATTCGGACCGAGGGGTTGACTCCGCATCCGAGATGCTCTCGGAGCGCCTGGATTCCAGGGCGGAACCAGTGTCGTTCCAAAACGCTTTCAGATCCTCAACTCCCCAAAAACTCGAGGAATCACTGAGAGTCATGACCGCCAGTAGAACCACAACCAGGCCCCATGCAGCTCTCCAACCAATCCAGGACATGAAACTTGCCGACACGACTCTAGAGGAAAAGTCGCTAGGAGCCCTGGCCGCCGCTTTGAGAGACTGGTTCAGCTGTTCCAGCGCCGCCACTTCATGATAAAGCTTCCGACATTCTGGGCACTGGTGCACGTGCTGCAGGACCGCGGCGTCGTGACCGATCGTGCCCTCATCCATGAGCTGTTTTTCAACCCACTCGCAGTTCATCGTATTCTCGCCAGCTTTTGCCGCAGCAGTTTCTTGGCACGGTGAAGCCTGGACTTGACTGTCCCGACACTCAGTTTGAGCACCTTTCCCACCTCTTCGTGCGAGAGCTCCTGGACTTCCCGTAGAACGAAGACCAGACGATACTTCTCGGGAAGCGACTTCAGGGCGGCCTGCAGCATTTGAATCTGCTCTTTACGATCCAAGCTGCACTCGGGAGAAGGCCCGTCATGTTCCAACGGGATATCCTGCTCTTCCTGCTGGAAGAAGAGCCGATAGGTAAAGGAACGACTCCTGCGCTTCCGGCGCCTGATCTCATCCAGGGCGAGATTGGTGGCGATCCGGTAGATCCAGGTGGAAAACTGATACTTCGCATGGTAACGGTGAGCATGCTTGAAGACCCGAATGAAGGTCTCCTGTCCCAGGTCGACGGCCTGTTCGTAGTCCCCGACCAGGTTGTAGATGTAGTTGACCAGTTTGTCCTGATAGCGCTCTACCAGGACTTGAAACGCGTACTCGTTACCTTCCAGGTGGGACGAAATGAGGGCATTGTCGCCGAAGGACAACGTGGTTTCGAGTCCTATACTTTGGGCCATTTGGCTCCTGGCTAAGCACGCTAAAGTGTCAATAAATCAGTGTACTTAGTCTAAGACGACAGAAATAGGCTTTTGTTCCCAAAAAAATGCCTGCACTCCGACCAGCTGCAGAGCGGGTGTGTCACTTCGCCTCGTACCAGGAGGCACCAATCGCGACATCGACCTGCAAGGGCACGATCAAGTCTGCTACGCCTTCCATCTTCTCCTTGATGAGCTGGGTCAGCTCGTCAACCTCAGATTCTTCGACCTCGGCCACCAACTCGTCGTGGACCTGCAGTATCAACCTCGATTTCATCTCTCTACGGGTCATCTCTCTATAGATGGAAACCATGGCCTTTTTTATCAGATCGGCAGCAGTGCCCTGAATCGGCGCGTTAATTGCGGTGCGCTCTCCAAAACTCCTCAAGTTCCAGTTCTTGCTGCGCACTTCGGGGATCTGGCGGATTCTCCCGAACAGGGTCTTCACCTGGCCCTCCTGATAGACCTGCTCCCGCGTTTCTTGGGTCCAGTTCTTGACCCCCTGGTAGCGCTCGAAGTAGTCGTCGATCAGGCGCTGTGCCTCCTGACGTCCTATCTTGAGATTCTGGGCAAGGCCGAAGGAGCTGACCCCATACATGATTCCAAAGTTAATGACCTTGGCATAGCGGCGCAGCTCACGCGAGTCCATGTCGGGCTTGTCTCCGAAGACCTCTCGTGCAGTCCGTTCGTGCACATCCTCACCTTGATGAAAAGCATCTACCAGGACCGGGTCCTCGGAAAGATGGGCCATGACCCTGAGTTCGATCTGGGAATAATCGGCTGCCAGAATCTTGTAACCGGGTTCGGGCACGAAGGCGCGGCGGATCTGTCTTCCCAGTTCGCTTTTGATAGGGATGTTCTGGAGATTGGGATTGCTAGAAGACAGGCGTCCGGTTGCCGCCACCATCTGGTTGTATGAGGTGTGGATCCTCCCGGTCCCGGAATCGACCAGATCGGGAAGCGCATCCATATAAGTGTTCTTCAGCTTGGTCAGCTCGCGGTAGTCGAGAATCAGACGGGCGATTTCATAGCTCCCGGCCAGATCCTCCAGGACTTCCACTCCAGTGGCAAAATGCCCAGCCTTACGCGTTTTCTTGGGCCGGGGAAGACCCAGCTTGTCGAAGAGGACGGTCGCCAGCTGGCGGGGAGAGTTGACATTGAATTCGTGTCCGGCGATCTCGTAGATCTTTTGTCTGAGCTTGTCGACATCTCCTTCCACCTGCCTGGACATCTCCTGGAGCAGATTACAATCCACCTTGACCCCATTGCCTTCCATACTGGCCAGCACTTCCACCAAAGGCATTTCAATTTCTTTGAGTAGACTCTCGAGTCCCTGCTCCGCGAGCAGCGGCTGCAAGACCTGGAATAATCGAAGGGTCAAATCGGCTCGCTTGGAAACAACCGCGTCGGGATCCTCTTCGAACAGCTTCGCCTGGCCCTCAACCAGGCGGTAGTGCAGGTATTCCAGAGCCAGTTTTTCGAGGGAGAAGTTGTTCTGATTGGGCATCAGGAGATAGGCCATGAGCATGGTGTCCTGAAAATTCTGCTCCAGGCACCAGTGGTTCCGGCGAGCGAAAAAATACAGAGGCTTGAGATCGTGGATGACCCAGGTCGAGGGTCCCTTCAGAAGCTCCTGGACCTCCGGTTCACATCTTTGCAAGAGGCTCTCGGATAGGTAGAAAGCCTTCTCCGTCTCGACGCTGACTGCCAGGCCCTTCAAGGTCCCCTTCAGGGCTTCGTCGTAGGAAAGCGCAAGTGCCACTTCCTTCCCTTCCAATCGTTCGGCCAGGGACCTGACCTGCTCTGCACTCTCGAGGGTCTGGTACTGACCCGAAACGGCTTCGGGCTCAGGCAGGAACTCTTCCAGGAGACTGGTAAAGTTCAGCTCGGTAAACAGCGCACTCGCTTCCTCTTTGTCGGGCTCGGAAAGCTCTAGATCTGAAAGATTCACTTCAAGGGGCAAGTCGGTGTGAATCCTCAATAACTCCCTACTTTGCTGTATCTGGGCTTCGTTCTGCTGCAGACTTTCCCGATAGGTCTTGCGGCTCACCTCGTCGCGGTGATCGAGCAGATTTTGCAGCGTTCCGTACTTCTGGATTAGCTGCTGCGCACCCTTTTCGCCGATTCCAGGTGCTCCCGGAATGTTGTCCGAGGTATCACCCATCAGGCTCAGGATGTCTAGAATACGGTCGGGTGGGACTCCAAACTTCTCTTCTACTTTCTGCTCGTCAAAACGGCTCATCGTCCGCGTGTCCAGGACACTGACAGCGGGGCCGACCAGCTGGAAGAGATCTTTATCTATGGTCACAATGACCACTTCCAGGCCCTGTTCTACCGCCTTCGTGGTCATGGTGGCGATGACGTCATCTGCTTCGTAGCGCTCATGAGAGAGCACCGGCACGCGCAGGACCTGGCACACCTTGAAGACATAGGGAATCTGTGCCAGCAGGTCCTCGGGCGTGGGTCGGCGTGTAGACTTGTATTCTGCGTATTGCTCGTGGCGGACCGTTGGTCCCGGCAGATCGACTGCAACGCCAACGTAGGTGGGATTCTCCTCTTTGATCATCTTCCGCAGCATGTTCGTGAAGCCATAGATTGCGTTCGTGGGAAAGCCCTCTTTGCTGGTCAATCCCTGGATCGCATAGTACGCCCGGTAGAGCTGCGACATGCCGTCAACAAGGTAGAGTCTGGAGGCCACGAGTTCATGTTATCACACCCCCTGAAAGGGGTCTGGCGAGGGCGGGAATTCCCGCTGTATTAGAACTTACAGCACTCCGGCCTGCTCCACGAACAAAGGCCTGGAGTCTTCCCTTCGAAATTCGCTTGTTCGATATTCTGCGGTTCAGCATTTCCACCGGTTGCCTTCTCCAGAGCAGGGAAAAAGGCGAAATCACAAACCGTAGAACACCGAACATGCGAACGCCGAACCGTCTTCCTTAACCTTCGAAATTCGCTTGTTCGATATTCTGCGGTTCAGCATTGATCGGTTGCCTCCTCCAGAACCAAGGAAAGGCTAAATCACAAACCGCAGAACAACGAACATGCGAACTCCGAAGTCGGGCGCAGCGGTGAAGTTTCAGCTTAGCCTCACCTTGATAACAGCCCTCCCTTCGCTTAGGATGTGGGGGATGTCCGCCCTGGCTGGAGCCAATTCGATCTGGCGGGTACCTCTCATTCTGATCTTTACGGCGCTGATGGCCGCCTTGAGCGTGGTCCTTTCTTTCTCCGCAAGTGCGGTCAGACGACAGGACTGGTGTGCTCGCGCCTGGAGTAGTTTCATCTTACGGGTGTCGCGGGTCCGCGTGGATGTGCGAGGCCTGGAAGCGCTTGACTCAACCCAGGCCTACGTCTTCGCGGCCAATCATTTGAGCATGTTTGACATCTGGGCATTGTTGGCCTGCCTTCCCTACAGCGTCCGCTTCGTGGCAAAGGCCTCCCTCTTTCAGTGGCCGTTATTGGGATGGCATCTGCGGCAGAGCGGCAACATTCGGGTGGACCGGCACCATCCGCGCCGTACCATCCGGGCGTTTGAGGAAGCTGGGGAAAGAATCCGAGCGGGAGTTTCCTTCGTGGTATTCCCGGAGGGGATGCGCACCTTGGGAGGGGAAATAGCGCCCTTCAAGCGGGGGAGCTTCGTACTCGCGCGCCACGCTGGCGCACCCATCGTCCCGATTACCATCATAGGCTCCCATTTGCTGCTTCAAAGAGGATCGATTCTCATCAACCCGGGCTGCATGGAGGTGATTATCCACTCCCCTATCCCGTATGAGGATTTCAAGGAGCTGGAGTTGCAGTCCCTGGCCAGCCGCGTTCGTTCGACGATCGTGGAAAGCTATCGGGAGGAGCCTTAGTGGACGAAGGTAAGAAGCAAGTTGCTCACATCCAAACAGCCCTGAGTGAACTGAAGATTCCGGCCTGGCTGTTCTACGACTTCCGCAAACTGGATCCCATTGCCTGCAGTATCCTGAAGTTCGAGCCCGATTATCACGCAACGCGCCGCTGGTTCTATCTGGTTCCCGCAGAAGGAGAACCGGCCAAACTGGTGCACCGCATCGAGTCCTCGATGCTCGATCATCTACCAGGACCCAAGCACGTCTATCTCCGTTGGTCGGAACTGCACTCGCAACTCAGAACCATTCTGCAGAATAGAACTTCGGTGGCGATGCAGTATTCCGAGCTGAACGCCATCCCCTATCTTTCCCGGGTGGACGCGGGCACGGTGGAGCTGGTCCGAGGCTGTGGCCCGTCGGTCCTGTCTTCGGCTGATCTGATTCAACACTTCGAAGCCGTCTTGGATAGTCGGCAGCTCGAGCTTCATCGGGAGAGCTCGCAGCAGATTACATCCATCGTCAGGGAAGCTTACGAATTTGCCGAAGCGGAAATCCGAGGGAGCGAGCATACTTCTGAGTATTCGGTCCAGCAGTTCATCATGAGCCGGCTCCAAGAGTCCGACCTGGTGACCGACTCCCCACCCATCGTAGCCGCGAATCAGAATAGTGCGGATCCCCACTATCAGCCCAACTCGGATGTCTCTGACAAGATCACACGAGGTGATTTTCTACTGATTGACCTCTGGGCAAAGTCGTCGATCGAGGCGTCTGTCTATGCTGATATCACCTGGAATGCCTTCTTTGGTGAAACACCCCCAGCACGGATCGTTCAGGTTTTTGATCTGGTTCGGCAGGCTCGGGACCGAGGCGTGGAGTTTCTCCGCGAGCGACTCGCCCAGAATCAGCCTTCTCAGGGCTGGGAAGTCGACGACGCTGTCAGAGAAGTCATCCGCAGCGGGGGGTTCGAGGACTCCTTTATCCACCGGACCGGACACAATCTAGGGGTAGAGCCCCACGGCAACGGCGTCAATTTCGACAACCTGGAAACCCATGACGAGCGGGGCGTGATTCCGGGTCTCCTCTGTACCATCGAGCCGGGAATCTACCTGGACCAGTTCGGCGTCCGCAGCGAGATCAACGTCTCGATTTCCAAAGACGAGGTAGAGGTGACTACGGCACCCCAGGACCGGCTAGTCTGTCTAGCTTGCTGACTAGATGAGCGATGATCTAGAGAAACGTCTGGAACTGGTCGCGAGTCAGTCCGGACTGCCTGACGATTGATTCCAGGGTGCCACGTTTGAGGTCTTGGTTGATAGGGGAGAGTCACACGGAGGGTCGGGTTGTCAGCGTCTCTCAAGTGGCTGAATCTGCGGGCGTTGGTCGTGAGCAGCTAACGGATGGTGGCCCACCTGCGGCGGCCACACCTTAAGAACACTAGAAAATACTGGCCGCCGCCAGGTGCAGCCAGGTGTTAGCTGGTGTCCAGACTACGCAACCTCGGTCGCTGTCGCCAGTCGCCGGTTCACGACCTGCCAGAATGTCCTTACAGCGCTGGGTTTGCTCTCGAAGAAATCTTCGAAAAAGCCCGGATCATTTAGCGGTATAGGGTACGCATATCGCTCGCCATCTTCACCAAACTCACTGACCCAATCGCTCGGCTCGCTTCGGTCGGACAGACGGAAAAGGACGGGTGGGTAAAGATACGGGCGACCGGAATCATTCAAAAGGCGAAACTCGTCGCTTTCGATTCCGATCACGACGTACGGCTGGCCGGGAGTCAAGTCAGGATATTTCGGATCCTTCCGTCGCAATTTCACAATCATGGCCGATGGACCGATATCTGTTTCACTTCTACCCTGCCGATTCCTGGATGCTCATACCAGTGATACTCAAACTGCTCACCGCCGATCTCAAATGTGGGACTGCTCTTTTTCGACCATTTCGAGGCCCTTCCACCGTACCGGTGAACAAGGCGCTGAATTTCTCGAATTCCCTTCCCTCGTGCTATAACACGGGCCTGAGCCAGCAGTCTGCGAGTCAGTTTCGGACTGGTTTCTGCTTCCACGCATCGCTATTGTCGCAGGCCGGTCTGCGACAATTCTAACAAACGAGACCTCGACGCATTTTCAATTCGTCGAGCCCAGCTAACGTTGTTCTCTGCGACAGGCCAGCACGGCGACGAATGACGACAGGCGCCGGCGGCCTGTCCGCAGCAGCATGAGGTTAGAACGCGCGGTTCTCGCATCTTTAAGCGATCTCGCCGGCGCTCCCTAGCAGGCCGATGTACAGCGCTTGCATACGCCGAATAGCTCTCTCGTTCAGCTTAATTGTTGATCCGGAAAGCTCAAAATAAGGTTCGATCGGTGTTTTTCCGTTTTGCCCTAGCACTTTGGCTGCCTTTAGATCCTTGAGAAATTGCTGAACTCGAGTGAGGCACGTTGCGTCGTCTACTCCCGATACATCTGAACCAGTATGGACGTACGCGTTTCGTAGGCAGCGAACTACCTCAAACTCATCGACGCGAAAGTTATGCGTCTTCCAAGCGGTACGACCAAGCGTTTCCTCCAGACTCGACATGCAGGCGACGATCATCATCCCGCCGAGATGATGATACCAGTCTTCCGCTCGATATCCCTTTCCGGTAACGGCATGGTCTTTCACCGGCGCTTCCGATAGTAGGCGATGCATGTCGCCGGCGAAGTCCAAATACTGCTGCCCCTTGCTTTTTGGTACCACTTTCTCCTCACGTTCTAACGACAAAGTTGAGCGGCGCGGACGGATCGCCAAGTAAGGCGGCTAACGATTAACCGCGTCCGCTCCAACGCCTTGTGAGGCGGCGGCGCCTTAAACAGCAAGTAGCTCCCGACATTCATCAAGTGATGTCTGACCGATTGGAAACAGACGATAGCCAGCGGATTCGAGGAATCTACAGCACCTCTGATGGACATCGATTCCATGTGTGGAAAGGACGAATACTGGGTGGAACTCGCTTATCACTTTAGCACTTCCATTCAGTGCAAGAACTTCTGCTCCCTCAATGTCCATCTTAATGAGGTTCGGGGGTGGAATTTTCGCGTTTAGCACTAGTTCGTCCAGGCTGACGGTCTGCACGTCCAACTCACCTTGAGCATCAATGTGCCACATGGAGCTTGATGGACCACTTAACAGGCGGCCACAGCCATCGTCATTGGATACGGCCGCTTCGACAATCGCAACGTTGCTAACTGAGTTAATCTGCAGGTGTTTCTTAAGATAAGTCAGATTTCTTGGGACGGGCTCAAATGCGACGAACTGCCCACTGTCTCCAACGAGAAGCGAACCCAGCAGTGTATAGAAACCCACATGAGCGCCGACATCAAAGATGACATCGCCTTCCTTTACGTATTTTTCTAAGAGAATTTGCTGATTGCGCTCGTAGCTGCCTAGCCAGCATCCACTGTTGCTTGACCCAACAATCCATCGACGTCCCCTCAGGGTCCCCTGTATTATCGGAAGTCGAGTCTCCGCCGGAATAAGAGATAGCGGCCATCGAAGGGCTCGCCCAATCAATGTACTCCTGTCAATACCTGAAAAGTTTAAGATCATTGTCGCAAATCGCTGCCTAACGTTTGGCTCACCGGCGCGCTTTAGCGCGTCCGCGTGTAGCCGCTTGTTCGGCTGTCTTGTGCTGAGTTGTCAGGTTTTTGGAGATTGTGTCCTCTGCTTCTTCCCGCCAAAGAGGGATCTCCTGCTTTCCTCGAGGAGAGAGTTCATACACACCACGTGATACCCTGTCAAACCATCCGTATACGTCTCTGTACAAGATATCCCTGGCCTTCGGCTCTCGGAGAGTCCTGGCAACGTGTGAAGCCTTGGTCGGCCCTTGCTCCTGAAGGAACCGAGCAATTACCAGGGCTCGCTGTCGGTAGACGGTCATGAGGCCCTTTTTCTTCTCTGTCCCGCCGAGGTTCGGGTCACCTACCCGCTTCATGAACTCACCAAGCAGACGTTCCTGGCGGTGCTTCGATTTGCGAGGTCTATACTCGCCAGGATCGAGAACCACCTTTACGCTACCGGTCTCACAGTGCGAATCAATCACCACCAGCCCCAAACCAAGCATCCTTAGCAACTTGATAATGTTCCTCCGTCGCCTGTTCAGAGTTCTATCTTGTTTAGGGATGCCGATGTACACTTTCGGAGTCAGCGATAGCCTTTCAACTGCCTGGAGTACAACGCTGAGGTTGAGAGAGAGCTTGAGTTCTACGACGATAGGAGCTTCCTTACCTCGTACTGCCAGGGCATCACAGTCCTGGACCTCCCCCTTCACCTCATAATCCTGAGATTCCAGAAACCGCTTCAGGGGCAGATAGAGATCAGATTCCTTCATGCCTACCCCTTCTATGCCGAACGGACTGGCGCTCATCTGCGGCGTGAAGCGCCGTCAGGCTGGATCACCTTGTTAGACGGCTGAGCCTACGATCCATGGCCAGTTCTTGGCCCTCATTGCAGTGGATCCTCTCCCCTGCTGCGTTTCCTGTCTCCATGAGGCGTCTAACGCGATGCCGCTCAGCCGCGAGCGGCCCATCGCAATCGTACGAATTAACCTTTCGCGACCGGGCCGCTCGTCGGCTGAAACGGCTTGTTAGCATCTTCTCGCGCGGCAGATCCGAGCGCTCGACGTAGGACCGCTCGCGTGATGTCCTGTTGTCGCTCTCTACTGATCGTCGGTGAGCCATCAAAGAGCTGGTGGCCGTAGTGACCGAACTGCGAATGGTTACCGCCCTTGATGCTGACCCACTCGGTGTCGGCTGGCAAAAGATACCTGGTCTCGTCGATCATCTCAACCGTCGCGACACCATCGTTTGATGCGAAGACCTTTGTAATTGGTGTACGCAATTGCGACAAGTCGATCGTCTTCGGGTGTGATGTGCCGATCAGGACAAACGCCGCCACACCCTGCGGGCTCCCCCTCGCCAAGCGGCAGGCGAGTGCAGCTCCGAGCGAGTGGCCCGCGACCACCCACCCGTGAACCGTGTCGTTCCCTTCAAGGACGGCACGAACGCGATTTACTGCGGTCCGCTTGTGCCGTTCGAGTGGTGCGAGCCTATACGGTAGCCTCACTACGAAAACCGGATATCCGTCATCGGCTAGCGGGCGCAGCAAAGGAGCATACGCCTCAGCCGCGACACCTCCACCAACGATGAACACCAAGCCAGAACGATGGACGATCGATCTGGGCCTGAACGTCAACGTCTGGGGCGACCTATCGACCGTTACCCGCGAGTCGCTAGTGAGCAGTGCGGGCGCGACACCTTGGGTACGAAACGAATTGAGCAGCCACGCGGTGGACACGACAGCCCACACGATGAAGCCACGCCGAATCCACCGACGCATAGCTGTGTGTTCTTGGGTGGACTTCATATTCCGCGTCTGGCCTTCTCCCGTTGATGCCTAACGGCTTCCTGCTCAGCGGCGAAACGGCGCGCGGCGGTCGAACGGAGGTGGTGAGATGCTGGCGCTGAGGCAAGCGAGGCGGTAGAGCGTTTCGTCCGCGTGCAGCGGGGGGTTATCCCGCGCCCCGGCCGCTACTATGGTTCTTAGGTCCCTTCCTCAAACCACAGCAACCCCATCTAGCTGCCCCCGAAGCAAGCGACGCCCGCGTCGAACGTGGACTCCGTGATCGGCTGCCACGAGCATCTTTGCCCGGCCTCCCTAGAAACCGCTTTCGCACGGCCACTCCACTGCCTAGCACCATGTCACACATGTAGTGGCGGGTTTGCAGATGGGGCTTGCGAGGCGAGATCAAGGCGGCAGGAGGAAGACGATGCTTGGCCATCTTCGACGACGACCAACACAGAGATCGTCCGCAACCCCCGTCTGCCCTGTGGGTGGCGACGGGACGGGCCGATGGCTTTGTCTCTCCTCCTCCACGATGAAAAACATCGCGTCGTCGTCGTTTCGCGCCCTCGACGCCGTCGCGCTCGCCACAAACCCGACACTACATGTGTGACATGGTACTAGTGAGGTTACTTGTGATGCGACCGCATTCGGACTCGCGTGATGAAATACCATCCCATACCAAATACAATCAGCAGTATTGGAATTCCACCTGGTTCACTATCTGCATAAATCTTCCCCGCCATTAATATGAGCCCGATCACAATAGTCATTGCCGATAGTATTGTATGCACCTTTAGCTTCTTCATGGTGTCTTGAGGCGGTCGAACAAAGGTAGTGAGACGCTGGCGGTGAGTCAAGCGAGGCGGTAGAGCGTTTCGCCCGCCTGCAGCGGGGGGTCATGCCGCGCCCCGTTCGGGTCCCCCACGCGCCCCTTCCCGAAACAGCAAGGCCGATCCGACGAACAGCGCGACGAAGAACCCGTTCAGGGCCACGATCTCTAGCGGCCCGCTCCCGGGGGAACTCAACCCGGCGATCAGCGCGACCACGGGGACCGACGCCTGAGCGAGCGCCGTCGCGAACAACGCGCGGGCCATCCCACGGGGTTGGAAGCGCGCGATGATGGCACCGATGACTCCGACGGCGAGCACCCCGCCATACATCAAGTTGGCGTCGTTGTCCTCAGACCCGATGATGCCAACGGCACCGTTCACCCAGACGAGGAGGAACGCTGCCGCGAGCGCAACGCCGACGGCGGCTCGGTACGCGGCGTCGCCTGTCTTCCTCACTGCTAGCTCATAGGGGACACCAACGCCGACCAGGAGGGCGGTGGCGAAAGCGAAATCGGCCACATCCCAGTTCACTTCAGCGGTGAACTGCATCGCAACCAGGGGCAGCAGCAGGATGAGCGCTGCGACGGCCCAGGCCGCTATCCTCCAACAGCTCCAGCGCCGTCCGCCACCGTTCTGCGTGTTTCCTGCCATTGTCTTGCCTCCGTGCATGTCCGCGTTCATCGTTCTTCGAGGGTTGATGAGACAATATACTTTATATTACAAAGTAAGGAAAGCGCTGGAACAGCAAAGCGAGCGGCCGGACGAGCCGAAGCGGTTGGACACGCCTCATGGCGCACCGGACCCCATCCCTGTTCCCTCGCGCTCGCCCACCGCTCCGTACGTGGAAGCGCGGTATAACGAATCGTGGCTAAGCTGCAGGCCGTGCGGAGGGCACCGCACACCCACAGCATGTTTCGAAGATGCGGTGCCCGACGCGTCTATGGCCTGCCAGCTTCAGCCACATGTTATACGGCGCCTCGATCATCCGGAGGAACCCAGTTCATCGAAAGTTTGCACGAACTACTCAGTTTTTAGCCGCCCCTTCATATCAGTGTATGCAGTTTCGATCAGCTTCATTAGAGTCTTGGCATCGACGTCACGTTCGGGCCTGAGTTTCACATGACGCATAAACTTGCCCGTGCCTTCCAACAAGCCCTCCGGATCAGCAATCTCGGCGCCACGAAAGAACCCGACATTGACGTGAGCTTTGAAGGCATTGACATAGGCGAATGCCGCATCACCTACACACGCTGTCGGATGGCCATCATGCAATAACTCTCGAACATCGTCTCCGCAGTCGCGCATGACCTCAAACCAGCGCTGCGCGATCGCCCCCAATTCACCCGAATGCTCGTGCATCCAGACCTCGATAGCTGGATCTCGCTTGACCGAGCCGGGGAACCGCAGAAGTTGGCTCATGGCGATCTCATTTCGAAGCTGGGACACGTGTCGCTACCAGTGGACCTGGGACTCCTCCCTTGTTCTTTCTCGCCGAAGATCTCCTCCGGCCAGGTTGAAAGCCAAGACGGTTGTGAAGATAAAGGCTACCGGCGCCAGCAGCCAGGGGGACTGGCTGAAAACCCGTAGCGAGGCGGCGTCCTGGAGCAGACTGCCCCAGCTGGCAGAGGGTTCCTGCACTCCAACTCCCAGAAAGGAGAGCGTGATCTCGCCCATGATGAAGGCGGGAATCAGGACGGTACTCTGGACCAGCAGGTAGTTCGCGGTAAAGGGAAGGATGTGTCGAGTCAAGATACGCCAGTGCGAGGCACCTGAAGCGCGTGCTGCCAAGACGTGCTGCTGAGTCTTCAGACTGAGTACCTGCCCTCGGATAACCCGAGCGATCGAGGCCCAGCCGACGAGCGCGAAGGCCAGGATCATGACCCAAAAGAGGTTTGAACTGTCCATTTGGAGAGGAAACACCGCCCGGATGCCTAGAATCAGAAAGAGGCCGGGTAGAGACAAGAACAAATCAGCAGAGCACATCACCAGAGTATCCACCCAACCCGAAAAGTACCCTCCCAAAGCCCCGAGAAAAACTCCCAACAGGCTGGCAAAGAGGATCCCGACCACGCCGATCGTCAACGAAAACCGGGCACCATGAAGGAGTCGGGAGAAAAGATCCCGGCCCAGGGAGTCGCTTCCCAACAGGAAGACGTTTTTTCCGGGCTCGCGTAATCCGAAGAGATGGGTCCGCAGCGTCATTCCCATCCATTCATAAGGGGCTCCATCCGTCAGGAAGTAGAGGGGTACTCTACGCTCAGTCTCTCGGTATCGCGGCAAGTCCTCGTGTACTTCGTAGTCGTAGATGAACGGCCTCAAATGCCACTGTCCCCCTGCATCGCGGAAGTGAACCGCTGTGGGCGGGGCATAGAAGAACTCGCGAAACTGCTCCTTGTGGGAATAAGGTGCGAGGAAAGACGCAGCTACAGCCAGTGCGTAGAGTCCGAACAGAACTGAAAAAGACAAAATCCTGACCATCACGGCTACCGGTACCGAATTCGGGGGTCGCTCCATGCCAGTACCAGATCGGTCACCAGGTTGACCATGATAACGAAGAGCGCACCTACCAGGACACAGTTGAGCAATACAAAGAAATCACGCGAGAGGAGAGAATCCACGGTCAACGATCCCAGGCCAGGCCAGCTGAAAATCTTCTCCACCACAACCGCTCCACTCAACAACCCTCCCAGAATCAGCCCCATGACCGAAATCGTCGGGTTCAATGCGTTTCTCAAGGCTCGCAGTACCACCCTTCGATCGGGAAGACCTTGGGCGATTGCCACCTGCGTGTAGGACTCGCCTAGGGCGGCGATCGTTTCGATCCGAATGGTGCGGATGAGAAAGGCCATTGTGGGAAGAGCCAGCACCAGCGAGGGCAGGACCAGGGAGCGCATACCCTCGATGCCACCAATCGGAAACCAGCCCGTCCAAAAAGCCAGATAGAGAAAGGGAAGCGCCGAGAGAACGGGTGGGAGCGACAGCCCCAGGAGAGCGACGATCAGCCCAGCCCTGTCGGGCCAGCTCCCTGCAAACACTGCGCACAGAATCCCCAGAGGAAAGGAAAGCAGGAGCGCCAGGAGAAAAGAGCTCAGGGCCAGCAAGGAGGTATTGAAAAGGCGTTCCATCACCAAGTCTATCGCCGGACGCCTCTGCGCAAAGGAATAGCCGAGATTGCCCCTCAGAATCTGGCCCGCCCAGATGAAGTAGCGGGCGTAGAACGGATGCTCGAGTCCGTAATCTACTCTCAGCTGCTGAATTGTCTCCGGTGAAACCGTAGGATCCAGTTCCATCTCGGTCAAGAAGTCTCCGGGGATGAGCTCAAACAGGAGAAAGATCAGCAGCGAAAGAAGTAGTAGCAGGGGAATGGTTTCTAGCAGCCGGCGTAAGAGGAAGCGTGTCATGGATTCGAACCTGGCGCTGACCCAACTCAAGGTCAGGCTATGAAGTCAGTACCACCCCCCGAAGCGCTGACCCGATTCGTGAAAGTGACTTTGCTTACCTCTGCCATGATTGTCGCCACCGCTTCTGACAGAGCCGTGACCGTGAGGGAGCGGGATCCGGACGGCCAATTCTGGACCCGTCGCCTAATACCGAACCCCTTTTGCTACAGGTGTCTGATTAATCTTGATTGCCTCTATCCCAGCAAGTTAAAGTACCGGATCCCGCTCCCTCACGAGGGTGTCGTAAAAGTTCACGTGGCGACCGGGAGTAAGTGGGGCGACACTTTGTCGTGCGGCTATGCCGAAAAACACAAGGAGAGGCGCTGCAGACGCTGGAAAAGGCCGATCGGCGCATGTAGGAGCCTCCAAAAAGCGCTAAATAGGACGGACGGGGTCAGGGCAATCAGCCGTCGGAGGTTGTGGGCGCTGGCATGAAGGGCAAACTCCAGACCGACATTCTTCAACCCTCTCCGCTTGAACCGATGTAATCCTTGGATCCCTTTCAGTTCGCTGAAGACGGGCTCCACCATCTGTTTGCGCTGACGATAGGCCTCTTGAGCCCGGGGCTGGCGCATCACTTCCCGCTCCGCATCCTTGATCTCCTCATCCTCATAGCGTTTGACCGTTCGACCTTTCCGACTGCTGGTGCACTGGCTCCTCAACCCGCAACTCTCACAGGGGGCTCCTCCGTAGCGCACATACCGCTTGCCCCCATCGCTGCCCTTTTGGACCGGGTGCAGTTTCTGTCCCGCCGGACAGTGATAACGATCTTCCCACTCCTCGTAGCGAAAGGCCGCTTTAGCCAAGCACTTCGTCGACTTCTTCTCCCAACCCACTCGGGGGCTCGATCCCTCAGGACAAAGCACATCCTCCACCCCTTCTTCTAGGGCCGTCTCCAGCGCTTGCCCCGAGAAAAACCCCGCATCCATCAACAGTTGTTGGATCGCTCCACCCACCCGCTTGCCTTGCTGCAACAGCGCTTGCAGCACCCCCGTCTCCGAGGAGGGATCCACCGCCTGGGCCACTATAATGCGATCCTGGTTGGCCAAGACCACCCCCTTGTAGCTGGCGGCCTTCGCTTTGTTCTTCAGGGGCTGGATCACCGCCTCCGGTTCACTCGGACTCACGGCCGTATGCTCCGTGCTCTTGCGTTGCGCCTGCCGCGCCGCCACCCGCTCGCGTACCGCTTGCGCCACTTCCTCCGCTTGCTTGGCCTGACGCGCCAATTGCTCGTTCTTCGGATCCGCTTCTGCCCGACGACGCTTTTCCGCCGCGGCCGCTTCGGCCGCCTCCTTCTTCACCCGTCGGTAACGCGAGGCCGCCGCCTGTACCACCGTGCCGTCGGCCGCCAAACTCACGCCCTCCTTCTTCCCCTTGTCCTTGTCCTTCCCAGTCCTTTTCAACACTTCCTGGGTCAGCTCCACAAAGAACTCTTCCCTCAGCCTCTCCCCGTGTTCATTGATAAAGCGGCCGATGACCGAGTGATCCGGCGTGATCCCCCCCGTGAACCACCAGCAACGGGTATCCACCCGGGCCAGGGTTTCCAGCTGACGCAGCGATCCCTTGCCCTCCAGAATCCCGAACAGAATCAATCCCACCAGCGCTGCCGGATGGTACGGCCGTCTCCCTCCCCCTCGGTACTTCGCTTCAAAGGCCTCCCACGACAAACTCCGGATCACCTCCCGAGCCACAAAGACCCACGTCTGCGACATCTTCACCAGAAACTCTGCAAGACTCTCATCGCCGATCAAGATCCCCCGCGGGGAGGGATCTTCGAATTGTTTCGCCCCGGGCCGCTTCCTTTTCCGGCGCTTCCCCTGGCCTTCCTTCTCATTCATCCCTCGAAAGAGCCCCCATTGGCCGCTCGAATCGATCTTGACCACCGGTCGTTTAATTGCTTGCTCCATCCCCCCTATTTTCGCAGCCTACTCCGACTCTTCTTTGCTAGCCTGGGAGGATTCTTAGTACTGATTTGAAACGGGTCTTTTACGACACCCTCTCACGGTCACGGCTCTGTCATATGGCGGCTCTTGCATGATTTTCTCGCTGATGAAGCTTCAGCTTACTGGGCAAGACCATCCTCAAGGTACAGCTCCCACACATTCCAGAGGGCAAACGGGAACAGGCTCGACGCCCGTACGTTCTTCAGGGAGATGTTCCAGGCCATCAGAAGATCTTGATTGACCAGAGGGACAAACGGCACCTGTTGTGACAAAATCTGCTGTACCTCCTCGTAGAGTCGTTCGCGCTTCTTCGGATCCAGGGTCCTCACCTGTTCCAACATCAATTCGTCGACCCGTCTTTCCCACTCGGTTGCCGGTTGCTTCTGGGCGGGGTGCCACATGTGCATTTTCCCACTCGAAAGCAGGACGTTCATATGATCGGCGGGTTCCGGAGGAATCCCCAGACTGAACAGAACCGAATCGTAATCTCCTGCCCCGATCCGCGAAATCACGGTGCGAAACTCTTCCTGCCTGATCCCGACCTGCATGCCCAACGCTTCCAGATCATTCTGAATCACAGCGGCAATCTTGCCCTCGAGACCCTCACTGCGCGTAAGGATCTCAAACTCGACCTGGCGACCCTGGGAATCCAAGAGGATCTCTCGAGATCTCTGGCGCCGCCACGAAAACCCAGCTTTGCGCAGCAGCGCGCGGGCGCTCTCCAGGTTGTACTCGTACTTCTGGACATCCACGGCGAACCACCGCTTGACGGAAGACGGAACCAACGCCCAGGCGGGCCGGGCCTGTCCTTGGAAAACGTTCTGAGAAATGGTCTTCCGACTGATGGCAGTACTCACGGCCTGTCTGAATTCGAGCTGTCCAAACCAGCCGCGCTTGAGCCCGACCGAGCCAGTCTCCTTCCCGCTCGGAACCGGACTCAGGTTGAACCAATAGATCATGAGACGGCTAGACGGACCGACATTCGCTACCTCAATCGGCTTACCCTGCCTGGAAAGATGGAGAAAGTCCTCGGGGGTCAACAGGTAGTCAATCAAATCGAGCTGCCCAGCCTGCAGGCGCAACACCTGATTATTGAGGTCTTCTACATAGTGGAGCTCAACCTCTTCGAGATAGGGTAGCTGGACTCCACTTCGATCGACTTTCCAGTAATGGGGGTTCCTTTTGAATACCGTCTTCTGCCCCGCTTGGTGCCGATCCATGAAGAAGGGTCCCAGACCTGCCATCTGCTCGGGAGGGGTTTCCAAACCCCAATACTTTTCGATGTTCTTCTCGGCTTCAACAAAGAGGTGCTTGGGCAGAACCGGGAACTGCGTGAGCATATACTCGGCAGCTGCATGCGGACGAGGGAAGCGCAACCGCAGCGTGTGAGAATCGATCGGAACCACCTGAATCGGTTCCCCTTCAATGAGAAATGCCTCTCTTTTCGCGTTCTCGGAGTCCTGATCGTAGATCCTCTCGAACGTGAATACGACGTCGTCGGCAGAAAGCTCGGCTCCGTCCGAGAAGCGAAGGTCTCGGCGAAGCTTCAGGGTCATTGTGACCCCGTCTTCGGCAAACTCCAATTCCTTGGCGACGGCTCCGGTGACGGTTTGAGTCGAGGCGTCGAATTCCAGGAGCGTCCCGGCAGTGAGGTGTGCGACGAGCTCCGAGCGATTGTCTTGAGCGGCCAGGGGGTTGAACGTTCTGGGCTCACCCGCCAGGGCGTAGCGAACGGCTCCACCTGCCCTGCCCTGGGTCTCGACTCGAACGAAGTCTGCCGGGATCGACGTCATCCGGCGGGCCACTTCGGCTGATTCCTGCGGAGCAGAACAAGATGCTCCGAGTATCAGAATCAGGAAACTGAGGAGGATCGGAAGCTTTCCGCTCATTTTAGGAACCCGACGAAGGCTCGTCGCGCCTGCGCGAGTGAATTACACTACCTTCTGACCGAGAGGGATGTCATAGAACTTGACGCGCCGACTCGATTTGAGACTGTCGTGAATGAAGCAGACATGGGTACACCAGCAACCGTCCTCGGTTATCTGGCGGGTTTCACGAAGAACCTCCGGGGACGGGAACACTCTCGTAAAGTCACAGTCGACGTCCCTCAAGTTCAGAAGCTTGCCTCTCAACTCGCAGGCACGAACATCACCGTTGTAGTCGATAACCAGAATCGTCTCCCCGGCAGTGCAAGCCATCGGCCAGGAAGTCGAACCCTCATAGTTTTTCTCCTGCACTGTGTAGTGAAAGTAGAGCGTTTGCGTATAGTAGAGCTTCTTCAGCCAACCCTTCAGGGAGCCTCCCTGGCGATCTGCGAGCTTCTGCCCGTAGAATTCATGGATAGGCTTGACCTGGCGATAGAAGTTCTTGAGCTGCGAGCGATCCACCCGCGCCAACTCCTTGTCTTTCGGATCTCCACGGATAATCTGGAAATAGTGGCCATTCAGGTCTATCCGATCGATCAGCCACCACCCAAGACTTTCGAGCTCGTCGATGTTCTCAGTCGTCACGACGGAGTTGATGTGGAGTCGGATGCGGGGGTTGGTGGACCGAATCGGGTAGAGCGCCTCGAGGGTATCGATGGTCCTGTCGAAGTTACCGGGGACTCCGCGAATCCGGTCATGAGTCGGGGCAAAACCATCCAAGGCCACATTGAGGTTCACGTCCAGATGGGGCGCCTCCTCAGTGAGAAAGCTCATCAGATCGACGGTCTGTTCCGGAAACAAACCGTTGGTGGGCAGATTGAGGGTGTCAATTCCGTTTTGGTCAACGAACAACTTGATGATCTCGTCCAGCCGCTGCCGCATCAGGGGTTCGCCGCCTGAGAGCCAAAGCTCGCGAAACGGAGGCATGGTGCGGGACAGGGTCGCTATCTCGTCGAAGCTGAGATCGCCGGACTGGTTGAGATCCTGCCAATAGAAACAGGTGTCACAGCGGGCGTTGCAGCGGCTAGTGACGAAGAAGATGAGCGTGTCGAGACCCATCGATCACCCTTTTACAGGAATCCCCAGACACTGGCAACAAATCCGCTGGGAAGTTCGAAGATACAAGATACCGACAGAGTCGAAACCAAGACCAACGATCAATTGACACGAAGTTCGTGGAACACTAGAATCATGTCATGCGAAACCTCACCATCACGCTCGAAGAGGAAGTGGCGCGTTGGACCCGGATTTGGGCTGCGCGCGAGGATACTAGCGTTTCCCGCTTGGTAGGGCAGCTCCTGAAGGAGAGAATGCTTCGTGACCAGGGATATGCAAGCGCGATGAAGCAGTATTGTGCCTCATCGACGAAGCCTCTCAAGAAGAGTGAAGACGCCTATCCCGCGCGCGAGGAGCTGCATGAGCGTCCCCACCTTCGTAGACAGTAATGTGCTGGTCTATGCCCGAGACGCCTCCGAGCCCGAAAAACAGCCTCGGGCCAAAGCCTGGATGCGGCATCTGTGGGCGACGCAGCAGGGTCGGTTGAGCCAGCAAGTTCTCCACGAATTCTATGTCACGGTGACCAGGAAACTCGATCCCGGCCTGGACCCATGGGCGGCGCGTCAGGATGTCCGCGCTTTGCTAGCTTGGGAACCCTTGGCCCTTGATGCTCAGATGATGGAAGGAGCTTGGGACTTGGAGGATCGTTATTCTCTTTCCTGGTGGGATGCACTGATCGTATCCGCCGCGCGAGTGGCTCGGTGTTCCCTTCTACTCACCGAAGGCCTGCAGGACGGTTACGACTTCGACGGGGTCCGGATCGTCAATCCTTTCCAGAACCCAATTCCCGAGAGGACACTCAGCCCCTGAACGGTTACGGTCCCATCGCGATCAGCTCAACGCCGAGGGTTTTTCCTCCGGGAACCTCCCCGTCGGCCGCCGGAGGCTACAACACCAGAGAAATCTGCTATTCAATCGATCACGACGGTTCGATTGGGTGCGATCATTCGGTAGCGGATTCCCCTCCACTCGATCGTCCTGGTGAACAACGCACGGACCATTCCTACCAGTGACAACAGAGATGCCAGGGGTCCCCAGAAGATGTAGGCCCAGCGATAGCTTTTCATCTGGAACGCTTCCGTTTCGAAGAGCAGCGTCACCGCTTTCAGACGTAGCCCTCCTTTCAGGCATCCCAGCAGATAGACCGAACCCAGGATAGAGGCCAGCAGGAAGGTCGACTGCCCCTGCCCCACCGAACCCACCGTTGAAGTCACAAGCAGAAACAGCCCGCCCCCCCAGACTGTCAGCACGTTGAGAAAGTGGGCCGCGAAGGCGATTCCCGACAACTTGGGAGCGCAGAGTCGCGTGATGAGGAGCTGGCGATAAGTCCAATCCAGTAACGTTCGCCAGTTCGAGTTCTCGTAGGAAAAACTGAGACATTGGGGTTGAAAACATATCGACAACCCCGCATTTCGAACGGCTTGACTCAAACCGAAATCGTCGCTCAAGGCTTCAGTCCAGTAGTCCGCGACGCGACTGGACTCGAAGACCTCCCGGCTGAGAGCCATGGCGCCACCCCAGGCAAAAATGCAGTCCCGCTCTTTCATCAAGGAACTGATCCCCGCGTTCCAGACTGAGCGCAAAACCGAGGCGAAGGAGCGGTCAGGGGGTAGATACCAGCGAAATCCGGTACTGGCACCCACCTCGCGGTCAGCGAGCGGCGCCACCAAGAAGCGTAGCCAATCCTGCCGGGGTCGGATATCCGAATCTCCGAACGCGATGACCTCGTCCTGATCACGAAGGAATTCAAGGGCATACAGAAGATTCTGGACCTTCTGGCTTCGGTTCCGGGCCTTCCCGGCAAAAAGCAGCTTACCCTTGACTCCGGGATGATCTCCTAGAGATCGTTCCAGGACCGGTACGGAAAGATCGCTGGAGCTGTCCGTGACCAGCAGTAACTGGAAGTCCGGATAATCCAACTCAAAGTAGGTTCGAAGATTCTCCGCCAGGCCAGGATCGATTCCCCGGCAGGGCAACACCAGGGTCAACGGAGGTGCAAAGTCTCCGGGTCGATCATGTTGGCGCCTTCGGAAAAAGCGCAGATGCCGGATTCCCTCCTTCAAGGAGTAGAGGGCTTCCAACAAGGACAGTATCGCCAAACTGGTAAGAAGCACGTAGAGGAACACGGCTACTTGATGGAGGGGCCCTCGAGCCAGTCGTAACCGATCTCAGGATCGTCGTGCGGAATCCTACCCTCATCTTCAGGGTCATACACCCGAGACGTGAGGTAGATGAGGTTGGCAGGTCCGGCGACACACTTGCAGCCGTGGGCCACTCCAGGGGGGATACAGAGCACTGCCGGCGGTTGGTTGTCTCCCATATAAAGTTCCATGGTCGTCTTGTGGGTGGACGACTCAATCCGGGTGTCGTACAAGGCGACCTTCAGTACTCCGCCGCACACGTACCACCAGTCGGTCTGCTTCTTGTGAATATGCCAAGCCTTGGCGGTACCCGTGTAGAGAAGACTGTGGCTCCATTGTCCGAAGCCCTCGGCGAAGAAATCGTCGCCGACTCTTATGATTTCGCGAAAGAATCCCCGATCGTCCGGGTGGGTGACCACCTCCTTCGCAACGACTCCTTCGATCACGATTACAGCTGCTCCAGAAAAGTCTTCAAGAACCCATAGTGAAGTCGGCTCAGCTCCATCCTGTACAACACAATCAGGAGCTTCTCCGCATGGTCTTCACCGTCCCGTCACGGGTAAGAGTGTAACCATCCGGAAGAGACTCTTCGACACGCGAACGGTGACCCCGGACTCTCCAACCCGCCTCCGCCAGCCGATCCAGGATGCCCGCTCGGACGCGAGGTCGGTCTTCGGAGTCAATATAACACTGCAGGATTGCTTCCCGCACTTCTTCCTCGGATTGGCTGAAAAGGTAATCAAGAGTTCCCAAACACACGTCATCGTCCTCATCCTCTAGAAAGAGACGCATGGTCTCGAGCAGTTCCGGTGAGTGGAGATCGTCCAGTAGTCGGATCAGCTGTGCCTTCGGTTCCGAACTGGCCGGAGGATACTCCCAGTGGTAGCGGAGAACTTCGTTGATGCTGGCCGTCAACTCTTCTTCGGAGAGGATTTCCCTGAGCGCCCGCACCGGCCAGTAGACCTGCCGCTCGCGCTTCAAGAAGGTCTTTAGTGGCGGCACTCCCTTGGTGCCGAGCTCCACGATCCAAGCCAGTACGTCTTCTTTTTCTTCCCCATCCTGTACCAGTGGGGAAGAGGTAATGGTGAACCGATCGAGAAGTGCCAGAATGGACTCGGGTGTGCCGATTTCCCAGAGCCGCCGGGCCGCGTTGATCCGAACCGCCGCGTCGCCGTGTGGCTCTTTCACACGTTTACGCGCCTTTCGGATCTGCTTTTCTGGTGAGGTTCGGAAAATCGATAGTATGTCCATGGGCGAGAGATCTAACCCGTACCGAAAGCGACTAAAGAACTAACATAGCTCCTCCGCTTTTTCAAACTGCGAACCACGCTGAGTCAGTCTGGCCCCGACCTAACGCTGGAGCCTCCGAAGGAAGCTCACATGGTGGCAAAGAACTTCCAATCGAATTTCAGAACCGAGTTTCAGGTCGGAGGTTGCTACTGCCGCCTTCATACAACTACTCTGGCATGATGAAAGCAGTCGTTGTCACGCGCCCAGGAGGCCCTGAGGTCCTGATACTCCAGGATATTGTCGAGCCTCGACCTGCGCCTGATCAGGTCCTGGTGAGGGTGCGTGCGACAGCTCTCAATCGGGCCGACATCCTGCAAAGGCAGGGACACTACCCACCACCTCCGGGAGTCAGGACGGACGTGCCGGGGCTGGAGTTTGCCGGAGAAATCGAGGCGATCGGGGCAAGAGTCACGGGATACAAAGTTGGCAACCGGGTGATGGGACTCCTACCCGGCGAATCCTATGCCGAGAAGATTGTGACCTGGGAGCGCCTGACCCTGCCCATTCCACACGAAATGTCTTTCGTGGAAGCAGCCTCCATCCCCGAAGTGTTCCTCACAGCCTACGATGCTTTGCTGCTGCAAGCGCGGTTGGAGGCCGGTGAAGCCGTGTTGATTCACGGCGCAGGGAGTGGTGTCGGAACAGCTGCAGTCCAGATCGCGCGTCTGGCCGGTGCCGCCACCTTCGGTACAGCGGGTTCGGACGAGAAACTCTCCCGCGCTGCCGAGCTGGGCCTCGACGTCGGGATCAACTACAAGCATAAGGACTTTTCCGACATCGTCCGCGAGCACACCAGCGGACGTGGAGTCGATGTAATTCTGGACGTCGTAGGGGCCCCTTACTTCGAAAAGAATCTAGACAGCCTGGCTTCGCAGGGACGGCTCCTGCTCGTCGGCTTGCTGGGTGGCCCAACCACCAGTGTTGACCTGAGCAGGATTATGGGAAAGCGCCTCAAAATCCTGGGCACTGTCCTACGCCCGAGGCCGCTCGTGGAGAAGATCTCTCTGTCCCAGAAGTTTCAGACTCTGCTGTTGCCCCTTTTTGGCCAGAACCGCCTGAAACCTGTTGTAGACCGAGTCTTCCCACTCGAAGAAGCGGCTCGCGCCCACACCTACCTCGAAGAAAACCGGAACTTCGGTAAGGTCGTGCTGAAAGTCTCGTAGCCCCTGTTTCAGAGCGGTGCAGGACGAACGTGCGATCCGCGCCTTAGCGCGATCACGTTCTCTATGTGGTAGGTCTGTGGGAACATGTCGACTGGCTGCACCTTCTCCACTTCGTAGGAGCTGCCAAGAACCGTCAGGTCCCGCGCTTGAGTGGTCGGGTTGCAGCTCACATACACGATGCGCTCGGGAGCCAGCGTCAGAATCGCCTGGCACACCTCCTTGTGCATGCCGGCTCGGGGGGGGTCCAGCACCAGCACGTCGGGACGACCCCGGCGCAAGGCAAAATTTCTAGTCAACGACTTGGCCGCATCCAGGGAGAAGAAGCTGCAATTGTCGATTCCATTCGCTGTCGCGTTAGCACGAGCTCCTTCCACTGCTTGCTCGTGACTGTCGATGCCAACCACCTTGCGGCAATCTGGCGCGAGTAGGAGAGCTATCGTCCCTATTCCAGAGTACAGATCGTAGACCACTTCACGACCACTCAGCTGCGCATACTCGCGCACCACCTGGAATAAATGGCATGCCTGCGAACTGTTGGGTTGGAAAAATGTCGTCGGAGAAATGCGAAACTCGAGCCCGCCGATCCGCTCACATATCGTGCCGGGGCCGTGATAAACGATCTCCTCCGCACCATAAGCCACCGGCGAGAGCGTGTCATTGATGGCGTTGATCACCGTCGTTACTTCGGGTATCTCACGGAGAATCGCGTTGGTCAGCCGCTTCATCCTGTCTGGACGGTTGTGACGGGTGACAAGATAGATCATGCTTTCGGCTGAGAAAAAACCGGTGCGAATCACCAGGTTGCGCAGATATCCTTCTCGCGTATTCGAGTTATAAGCCCGCCAACCCTCCGCCATCGCGACCTGGCGGACCTTGTTGACGATCTGCACGCTGAGAGAACTCTGGAGATGACACTCATCCAGATCGAGAATCTTGTCGTAACGCTTGGGGATATGGAGACCGAGCGCGAATCCCTTCTCCAATTCGTCTCCGCTCGCGATTTCCGCCTCAGTCAACCATCGGTTGGTTCCGAAGCTGAACTCCATCTTGCTTCGGTAGTCGTAGATGTGGGGCGCCGGAAGTGTCGGCTCCACCGAAACTGAATCAAAACCGCCAATGTGTTCCAGGATCTCAGTCACCTGTCGCTGCTTGAAGAGGAGCTGCTGCTCATACTCCATATGCTGCCATTTGCAGCCGCCACAGACCCCAAAATGCTTGCAACGGGGATCCACCCTATAAGGTGACGATTCCAGTAACTCCTCCACCACCGCTTCGGCGTACTTCTTTCTCGATTTCACAATGCGCGCGCGGACTCGGTCCCCTGGAACAGCATTGCGGACGAAGACCACCAATCCGTCCGAGCGGGCAACAGAATGGCCCTCAAAGGCAGCGGAGTCCGTTTCGAGTTCCAGGGTCGTCCCTCTAGTCAACATAATCTCTTCGCCGGCAGCGGGTTCCGATCATAGCAGATTTGATAGGGAGGCTCGTTCGGGCGTTCGGTTCAATCCTGGATTAGAATGGTTGGAGATGAAAGCTCGCCAAAGTCTGCGAATCGGAAACGCCAGTGGATACTGGGGAGATGACCTCAGAGCCTTTCGGCGTCAGCTCTCTGGAGGAAGGCTCGACTACCTGACGCTCGACTTCCTGGCCGAGGTCACCATGTCAGTACTCCAAAAGCAGCGCGCTCGCAATCCAGATCTTGGATACGCCGTCGATTTTCTGGAGCTGATGCACGACTCTCTCCCTTTACTGGAAGCTAACGGCACCAAGGTGATCACCAACGCCGGAGGACTGAACCCCCTGGGTTGTGCCGAAAAGGTCGCAGAGATCGCCACCGAGCTGAAGCTGAAGACGAGGATCGCGGCCGTCGACGGTGACGACTTGATGGACCGCCTGGACGAGCTTCTCCACAAGGGCATCAGCCTCACCAATCTGGACACCCAGGAGGACTTCTCTCAGGTTCGGGATCGGGTACAGAGCGCCAACGCCTATCTGGGTTCCCATTCGATCGCCCGAGCCTTGGAGGAGGGTGCTGAGGTGGTCGTTACGGGCCGCGTCATCGACGCGGGTATGGTGGTCGCTCCTCCCTTATTCGAGTTCGGCTGGAACCCAGGGGATTGGAATCGGATCGCTTCCGCTCTGGTGGCCGGTCACATCCTGGAATGTGGAGCCCAGGCCAGCGGCGGAAACCTGACCGACTGGAACGAAGTGCCCTCGTTTCTCGAAATGGGTTATCCCATCGCAGAGATGCGCTCCGACAGCAGCTTTCACGTCAGCAAGCCGGAGGGCTCTGGAGGACTCGTCAATCGCAAGACGGTAACCGAACAACTGGTCTACGAGATCGGGGATCCGCGCGCTTACTACACCCCCGATGCAATCGTCGACTTCGCCTCGGTAACACTGTCCGCTGAGGCAGAAAACCGGGTGGGCGTCTCAGGGGTGCGAGGCCGTCCTCCGACCGACCAGCTGAAAGTCTCGATCTCCTACCGAGACGGTTTCATGGCCCACGGGACGATGATCGTCAGCGGACCTCAAGCCCTCACCAAGGGCGAGTGGATTGCCGACTGTTTCTGGCACCGTCTGGGAATAGACTTCCAAGAAGTCAGCAGCGAAATGGTCGGGTACAACGCCTGCCACCGTCACCTGGTGCCTCCTGCCGATCCGCCAGAGATTCTATTGCGGCTGGGTGCTAAGGACTCCCAAAAAAGCAAGATCGAAACCTTCGCGAAGCAGTTTACCTCTCTTCTCCTGAGCACGGCGCCTGGGGTAGCCATGGTAGGTTCCCGTCCCAGGATTCAGGAGGTGATTGCCTACTGGCCGACTTTGGTGCCCAAGCGAGAGATCACACCTCGAGTGGTTCTGATACGTCCCCGTAAGGTGTTCCAGGTACCTTCGCTCAGCCCCGCCCAGGCGCAGGGACCTCGGAAACCCATTCCGGAAGCAAGCCCGCCTGAAGAAGCCAGCGACTCGATCGGTCCTACGACTTCTAGCGTTCTGCTTGATCTGTGCTACGCGCGCTCCGGAGATAAGGGGAATATCTGTAACCTAGGCGTCGTTGCCCGATCCGAGACTATCTACCAGTGGCTGCAAGGCACCCTTACAGCGGAAAAGGTGAAGGAATATTTCGGCGATCTCTGCGAAGGCGAAGTCGAGCGATTCGAGCTCCCCAATCTGCTGGCCTTCAACTTTCTGCTGCACGATGCTCTGGGGGGAGGAGGAACCTCTTCCCTGCGCATCGATCCCCAGGGCAAGACCATGGCACAGGCGTTGCTGATGATGCAATTGGACGTCCCGGTTGCAGTGCGGGACTCGGCGCCTGAGGAACCTGAGTGACGCTTGATCATTCAGGGAAACTCCCGTTCATCGGTCGTAGCGGTGGCCTCTAGGCCGCCGTTCCTCGAGCCAAGGGCTCGAAAGAAAAAGACTTCGGCCTGGAGACCGAAGCTACGTTAGTGCGTGAAAACAAGTTCCTGCTCTGCTAACCTGGATGGGTTCATCATGTCTTGGGGAGGAAAGCTACTCTTAGTTCTCGGCTTGACGGCTGAGCTGCTAGCCCAGCCTCTCGACATCTATTTCATCGATGTCGAAGGCGGCGCTTCGACGCTGATCGTCACTCCGCAGCAGGAGGCCATCCTCATCGACACCGGCTGGAGACGTGATGACAACCGAGACGCGAAGCGGATTCATCAGATCGTATCCACCAGAACCGGTCTGAAGCAGATCGATCATCTAGTCACAACTCACTTTCATCGCGATCACTACGGTGGGGTTCAGCGCCTCGCCCAGATACTCCCGATCCTGAACTTTTTCGACCACGGCCCCATGAGTGATGTCCCCGAAGATCCCCAGTTTGCCAGCTTCTACGTCTCCTACATGCGTGCCAACAAGGGACAACGTCAGAAGTTGAGCCCAGGCGACCAGATTCCCCTGAAAAAGAGCAGGGTGCCACTTCAGGTCCAGTGCATTGCATCGAACAGGGAGACTTTGCCGGGCACCAACGCCACGCCCAACCCAGAGTGTAAGAGCTCCGCTCAGCCAGAGGTCGACTATACAGACAATTCCAACAGCGTGGCCCTGCTGCTCCGCTTCGGTCAGTTCGAGTTCCTGGACTGTGGGGACTTGACTTGGCATGTGGAAGCTCGACTGGCCTGTCCCAACAACGTTATCGGCAAGGTTGACCTTTACCAGGTAACCCACCATGGACTGAAAAGCAGCAACCATCCGGCTTTGGTCAGAGGCATCGAGCCCACTGTGGCGGTGATCAACAATGGTCCCCGAAAAGGGGGAGAACCAGAAGTTTTTTCACTCTTGAAGTCTACGCCGAGCATCAAGGACATCTTTCAGGTGCACAGGAACTTGAAAACCGGACCGGAAGACAACGCTCCACCCGACTTCATCGCCAATCTGGAAGGCGAGGACGGTTGCCCCGGACGCTGGGTGCACGTCTCCGTGAGTGCCGATGCCTCTAGCTTCAGCGTAACCAACAGCCGCAACAACCTTACCCGAACCTACGCAGTAAAATAACCCGGCCCAGACCGGCTGGCGCTCAGGTGCCTGGTTCGATTTCGGCAGGATCTGGCAGAGCGAAAGCGTCAATCGGAAATGATGTCTTCCCTAGCGATATCAGCTCGGCAATCAGGCGTCCGGTGACGGCAGAAAGAAGAATACCGTTGCGGTTGTGGGCGGTGGCGACAAAGAGATTGTCAAACCCGTCGACCTGGCCCAGGAATGGCCCTCCTCGCCTGGTGGCAGGCCGAAGCCCTGACCAGCACCTGAGAAAGGCCATGTCTCTCAACCCGGGAGCCACTTCTAGAGCCCAATCCAGCAGCTCTTGGATTCCCTCGGCCGAAGTTGATTTGTTGTAACCGACGGATTCGACAGTAGCACCCACGATTACCTTCCCATCGGACCGCGGCACCAGGTAGCAGCCGCTGGCGTGGATCACACGCTCGATCTTCCTGGGCACCGACTCGAGCAGGACTATCTGCCCCCGCGATGGAAAGACCGGCAGATGGATCCCGAGTGGTTCGCCGAGGCGATTCGACCAGGCCCCGGCCGCCAGGATGAACTGATCCCCTTCGATTCTGCCGGCGGGTGTGATCGCCGCCTGCACCCGATGTCCCTTGGCTTCGAAGTCGGTGACCGGAAGGGATTCGATTACTCTGGCTCCGAGCTTCTGGGCCCCCAGGGCCAGCGCACGCACCCAGCGGGGATTGCGAACCGAACCGTCATCCAGAAAATGGAGTCCCGCCACGACAGAAGAACTGATTACCGGTTCAAGTTCCTGCAGATCCGGAGGCTGCAGGAACTCGGCCCGAATACTCGCGCCGAGCGATCGCTCATACCACTGGCGGGCATGGGGGATCTCCTCTTCTGACAGAAAGAGGCGCAGTCCGCCGCTGGCTCGATACTCAGGATCCACTCCCGTGAGCTCGCGCAGCTCTTCGCACAGAGGTGCAAACATGGCGCGGCTCTGGGCCGCCAATTGTTGCTTCGGCTTGCGGCTCGACGGATCTCCGTGGGTCAGTATACCGGCTGAAGCCCAAGATGCCTCCCGTCCCACCTGGCCCCGCTCGAGGAGCAGGACATCAGCCTTTTCCCGTGCCAAGTGATAGCCAATTGAGCAGCCAATGGCACCCGCACCCACGATGACCACGTCAGCGGATTGAATCATTGGCTGGTTGCCGCGACGGCCTCCCGGGGACACCGGCGAGAAGAACCCTCAAGAATCAGCATCTGACAGCACCGTGGTGCTATCGATGTTCACGGTTTGAGAGAGCCCAAAGCTGGAGGCCGCAATCCCGTTCGGATTGACGTTCATTGGCCGGAGGGTCTATCCGTGGAGATGTTCGGTGCTTGAAATCGCGTGAGCCGAGTTGATATCGCGCTTCCAGTCTTCCAATTCTGGTCCGGCCAGCTTCTCGGCCTGCTCTCTCAATTCCGCCATCTGCTCCTGGTCGAAGCCCTTGAACTCCTGCGCGATACGCACGTCATCCTCCAGCTGTCCCAGGGTAGTACATCCCAACGCCAGGCAATGGATGGGAAGGCTCAAGACGTAGGAAATACAGTTCTTGGCGCTGAACGACTGGAGAAGCTTGGCGTTGGCGGTGCTCTTCATTCCCTGGATTCCCAAACCCTGTTTGATGGCTTCGGGCAGGACCTCGCTCTCGAAGCTCAGATAGGAGGGATCCGCCGGATTGAGAGGCATCAAGATGGTGTCGAAGTCAGAATAGCGCTTCATCATCTCCATGTGCACCGCTGGATCGGTGTGGCCGGTGAACCCTATGAAACGCGTCTTGCCCGCTCTCTTGGCCGCCTCGAAGGCCTCTATGGCGCCTCCGGCTGCGAAGATCTCATCGACTTGATCCATGCTTGAAACGGCATGAATCTGCCACAGATCGAGGTAGTCCGTATTGAGCCGCTTGAGGGAGGTATGAAGCTCTTCTTCCGCTCCAGCCCGGCTCCTCTCGGCGCTCTTGGTAGTAAGAAAGATTTCCTTTCGAAAGGGGGGGATCACCGCCCCGTAGACTTCTTCCGAACGGCCGCTCCAGTAGGAAAAGGCGTTGTCAAAGTAGTTGATGCCAAGCTCATAGGCCCGCTGGGTAATGGCCTTTGCTTCATCGAAGGAAATCAGGGGGAATCGACCTCCGGCCTGCCCAATGATGGTGAGTTCCTCGCCAGTCTTGCCAAAGGTCCGACGGGGAATGTCTCCAAGTGATTGCGTCTGACTGCTGCAGGCAAGGCCCTTCAGCGCTACCACTCCGGTCCCGATGCTGCCAAAAAAGGTTCTGCGGTGCATGCTGATCCTCCTCCTAGTACCCTGTCAACCTAGAAATTGTAGGTTCTAGACGGCCCTGGCGGCCGATCTCTGTGTTGCGCGTCCTTGACCTCGACCACCATTGCTCGTCCATAACCCACAATCTCTAGATTGACAGAGTACTGACTAGATATCCAACATCATAATCCAAGAATCCCTTAGAAGAAAGCGGCTTGGAGGCCGCCCCTGAACAATTCCTCGAGCCCAGGTCGGCTGCGAAAAAAAGGAAGCTCCTACCTGGCCACCACCGCTTCGGCGTAGCGAAGGTCGCCCGTCTTCCCATCGTAGTACTGAAAAACCACCTGGGGTTTGGGAAAGGCAACCCAGCGCTCCTCTCCCAGACGCTTCGGGTTGTTGAAGGCGTTGTTGACCTGAACCACGCAGTAGGTTGGGTACTGCAGATTTTCTCGGGGAATGTCGTTCCGGAAATAGGTTGACCAACGAATATCAACCGGCCGCGGCCCATATTCGAAACGCCCGCTGGCCGGACGATCTCCCTCGTCGCTGGCCCAATGATTAGAGGAGTTATGCGGCCCGGAAGCGAACTCCCACACATTGTCCGTCATCTTGATGACAAAGCTGTTGTGGAGATCTCCGGTGAGTACCAGCACCGGTTGGTCGAGGCCGTCCCAGAATCGGATCAGTTTCTCACGCTCGTCCAGAAAGACGGTCCAGGCATCGTCCTTGTTCACCGTCCTGACCTTCCCTCCGCCGACGTGGGGCACCATGAAGTTGACGGTCGAGACCACGAAAATGAACTCGGCGTCGCTCTTCTTCATTCCTTGAATCAACCACTCTCTCTGCTCCTTGCCCAACATTGACACACCCGGCTTGTCGGGCTGACGAACATCGTGCATTTCCCTTTGGCCCCGGTTGTCGAGGACAAAGAAGTCACAATTGCTGATGCGCATGTGGTAATACGAGCGTCGACCGATGGAATAAGAGACTCTCCCATCCACTTTAGCAGCGGGAGCAATCCGCAGACGATGCCGATCCAGAACCTGGGCAATCCGGTAGACACCTGCGTTGGGATCACCACCCACACCGTCCAGGTCGTTATCGTTCACTCCCGCCGTATCGGTGCCCCAATGGACATGAAGATTGGAAGCTTGATTCAAGTCAAGACGACTGAAGTCGGCGGACGAATCGGTCAGAACATCGCTTCCTGACTCCAGTTGAGCCTTGCCAAAAGAGATACCTTGCTGGAACGAGATAGGGTTGCTCCAGCCCAGATAGTCATACCAGGCCCGAACGCCAATATCCCGGTAGACGGCTCTCCGATCGCGCAGTCCAGGAGTGCCGGCACCCCAGACATCGTTCAAGATCTCGTGATCGTCGTAGGTAAAAAACGATGGGATATACCTGTGCCAGCGAGCCAGGTTTTCGCCCTGATCCAGAAAGTGCTTGTAGTTCTGCCACACCCCGACCAACGTAGGAGCTACCTTCAGTACCTGGGGCACCCCGGCGGCAGCTGCATCGACCTGTGCGGACCACTGATCGACCTTGTACTCTCGCTGGGCCTCATAGAGCCAGTCGCCGTTGAGAATGGCGAAGTGGATCTTATCCTTCAATCGCTCGAGCATGGTCTTGAAAGTGGGCAGGGCCGGTCCGGTAACGCCGGTTTGGTTGTTCCCACAGGCGAACTCGAAGCTGAAGTTGAAAAGCCCCTTGGGATTCAACTCAGACTCGACGTAGTCAGCAGTGTCAGGAAGGGTCTTGAAGGAACCTCTGCGACCTGAGGGTCGTTGACTCTGGGGCAGGAACAACTCGTAGAAGTATTTGGTATTGGCTCTCAGGCCAGAGAGCGCCACCCAACCAGTGTTGTCATGCTCGAGTCGCGTCGAGACGACGGGGCTAGTGGTCCTGAGTTCTTCCGGTGACAAACCGTAGCGCACGCCGAACGATCCCGTCCGCGCGGTCCGCGCCCATATGCGGATGCCGTCGGGACCGAGGCGTCCCAGAATCGGTCCATGAGTGATGTGATTCTCGGTTTCTGCCACCAGAAAGGGAATATCGAGGCTGCAGAACCCGAAGAACGCAATTAGGAACAGTCGATCCAGTCGTTTCATGATTCTCCTCGCTCGGGTTAAGCACCAAGCCCCAAAAAAGTGCTAGATCTCAGAATCCAAGAAAGACTGCGCGTGGGGAACTCTCCACGATGCCCATGTGGCTAAAAACTTCCCTGCTGTCGAGGGTAAGATCTCGACCAATGCGGCTGTCTCTAGCACCAGGCACTCGCCGCAACATCATCGTTTTTCTGGAATGGAACACCATCAATACTGCCCACTTTGCGTTCTCGCAGGGGCAGCTCGGCGTCGATGCGACTGATCTTATTGGCACCGGCGCAAAACACTCAAGGTATCGACCTGTTCAACTATTTGGAAACGCTTATCGTGGCGTACGCAGGTCTCGAAGTACTTGAATGAATCGAGCCCTCCAATGTTTGGATTGTCCTCAGATGCACACGTATCATGCAAGGCCATAATACCCCCTGGTACGATACGAGGCGCCCAATCGGCCCAGTCTCCAGATATCCCCTCGAGTGAATGGTCGGCATCAACGAACACCAGGTCAAACAAGCCCTGCAACTCTCTAGCCGCCTCACGACTAGAGCTTTCCAAAAAAATCACACGCTTCCCCTGTGTTCGCTGGCGAACTTGGCTCCGTGCGATTGCACGACCCCAGCAGACGCCGAGCCGACCCCGAACGAACGGATCAACGGCGAACAGCGTGCCTCCTGCTGCCATACAGTCAAGAAGTAGGCGTGTTGAAACTCCTTCGTACACCCCTAGCTCGACCAGACGCCGCTTGCCTTGCGCATGGCGTGCAAGACAAGCGCGTTCTGCAATGCTTGTCTGCGTATCAGCAGCATCAAGCCCGAGGAAATATCGGACGCAATGGAAGATAGCTCGTCCACCCGAATGCAGCTTCATGCAAAGACCAATTGTCTTCGGTACCTGGAATCTCTTCTGAATCGGTGTTTGGGATTTGAGATTTATCTCCGTTTGAGGTGCTTGTCGGCAAATTCCAGATACTGCTCCCAGTCATAATCGGTGACGTCATGCTTACCGCTGCGAATGTGGTATCCGATGGTGTTCATGATAGGTTGATTCACCGGCGGCATCGACTCCATCTCCAGCCCGGTCTTACCGAGGAGCCGATAGATTGGCGAGGCGTGCTTTGCCGACAGAAACTCTCCCGCAGGGTCGGCCCAACGATCCTCTTGAGCGCTCGCGACGTAGACGGGGCGGGGCGCAATCACGGAAATCAGCATGTGCTGATCGACCGGGAGTGCGTCCTCGTTGCCGTTGTACTTTGAGAAGTTCTTGCAGAACCAATGCGGAAAAGCGGTGTTGATCCGTTCGACCGTCTCGCCGAAGCGACGACGGCTGAGGGCAGCTCCCCCACAGCCGGAGTTGTTGGAAATGACCAGAGCGAAGCGCTCGTCCTGGGCTCCGGCCCACAACGCTGTCTTACCGAGTCGGGAATGACCCAGGACTGCTACCTTCCGAGGCGCGATCCCGGGCTCTTTCTCGAGGTAATCCAGGGCCCGGCTGAGCCCCCAGGCCCAGGCGCCGATCGCCCCCCACTGATCCGGAGCTGGCTGGGTCTGAGCTCCTTCGTAAAAGAGGGGATGCACCCCATTCTGGAAGCCGTCATCAAAGTCAGGATCGATGTCCCCATAGTAGGCCGTCGCCAGGGCATACCCTCTGGCCAGAACCTTTTCCACCGGCCAGCGGCTGGCGCTGATGCCACGCGAGGCTTCAGTGGCCCGATTGTCGACGACGATGCCTTCTTCTTTGGAGGGGCGCATCCACTGGTCCGAGAGCATGATGCCGGGGTCAGGGTGAATCGAGTGATTCCCATTGAAGTTGAGTCCCAGAAAAGCGGGGACCGGCTCTTTCTCGCTATTGGGTAGGTAGATGAGCAGGTTGATGCTGGGGCCGGTTTTGTCGCCCTTAAAAAAAATCGAAACCTGTTTTCGGGTCGCCTTTCCGCCCAGGGCCGTGGGGTCAACCGACTCCTTGAGAGCTGTTGTCCGTGGTCGTCCGGGGCTTCGACCATAGACATGAGTCTCAAAGAGTTTGAGGATCTCCACTCGCCTGAGCCGGCGCCAGGTCTCTTTATGCGTGATCTTGCCTCCATTGGATGTCAGCAAAGGGTCGGGCAGCGTGTAGTCCGGCACCTTCGATTCGTCGTAATTAAAGGACTCTTCCTGGATTTCAGCGGGTGAATCCCAGATGAATCCCAGTGTGAGTCCACAGAGGATCGTGATTACCCGGACGGCCGGCACCGTCTTAATCGAAAACAACGACCACCTCCTCCAGAACAGGAGACACGGCTCCAGTTGCTGTTGGGTTGAGAACAGCCCGATATTGCATCGCCTGGTGGGACGCATCGGGACGGCGTAAGGCTCCCGCCTGCTCATAGTAGGTGCCAGGGCCCCCAGGACCCATCCAGGAAGCCTTCTCCAGCCCCTCGGCACCAGCAGCGGTGCGCACCTGCAGGCGCACCCGGCTTCCGTGCGGTGTCTGGGCCTTCCAGGTAACACTGCGGGGCACCGAGTCGCCATAGACGTGCGCGGAAGAGATATAGTCGTATTCATGCCGGCGATCATAGATGTTGCCCAGATCGACACCGGAGTCGTTGTGGGGTCCACGCGCGGGTATTCCCAGTCGCCGGTCTGGCCGAAAACCGTCGGACCCTCCCCAGTAGAGAAAGGAATCGGTGACGTGGTCGCCGAAGGACCCGATCTGGTTGGGGTCTCCCTCGGAGCGATGGCAGACCCAGAGAATATCGTTGTAGCCATCCTGGTTGAAATCGGTGACCAGACTTCCCGTGCCCGAATTGGTAGGCAGCGTGAACATTCGCTCGGGAGGAAAGCCATCCGGTCCCCCCAGGTAGACTCGCGACAACGTCGTGCGGCTAGAGCCTGTGTTGTAGTTGGGACAGAGCAGATCCAGCCAGCCATCCTGGTTGACGTCCGCCACGGTGATGAGGATGGTCCCCTCAATCTCGAAGGAATCCCGTTTCTCTTCCGAGTACTCTCCCTTGCCCATAGACCAATAGACGAAGCCTGTGGTCAGGCGGGAACCCGCCTCGATGGCCCGACTAAGCACCAGATCCAGTAGTCCGTCGTGGTTCAGATCTGCTATCTCGACGCCTTTGAGTCCTTTTGACCCGGCCACAACACTCCTGCGAGAGGAAGAGTAGTTGCGTGTCCCGTCTCCCCAGAAAATGGGGACACCTT
This sequence comes from Acidobacteriota bacterium, assembly GCA_965218775.1. Classification (GTDB taxonomy): domain Bacteria; phylum Acidobacteriota; class UBA6911; order RPQK01; family JAJDTT01; genus CAUZIZ01. The sequence goes on from CBDCLS010000005.1 coordinate 1,670,782, forward strand.
CATCACCGCTGGCGAAAAGCAGATCGAGAAATCCGTCCTGGTTGAGATCGGCAACTGTGGGAATTCCGGCCGGTCCTGTGGGAAGTTCGAGGCGCTCCGGCACTACGTAGCCATCCGCTCCCCCAAAAAAGACAAACGCACCCTTCTCCTTATCACTCGTTTTGGGGGCATTGGAAAGCACAATATCCAAATAGCCGTCCCGGTCAAGGTCGGCCACAGTGGCACCAGCACTTCCATTTCCGGTCAGCGCCGAACGCTTGGTGGGAGAGAAGCTCTCGGGGCCTCCCCAGTAGATATGGCTCTCCTGCTTCCAGCGCACCGTTTCCCCGAAATTGGACACGATCAGCTCGGTCCAGCCGTCGTCATTGAGATCGGCTGATGCCCACTCATAGGGGTCGACGGCTGGTAAGGCCAACCTTCTTTGGGGGGTGTAGTTTCCCTGCCCGTCTCCCCAGTAGACGAAGATCGGAGCGTTTCCCCCTCGGCTGCGACCCACCGTGTTGTTGATCAAGAGGTCCAAATGGCCGTCCCCGTTGAAGTCGGCCGGGAGGTTCCCCACGGCTCCTTGGGTGAAAAGAGCCGTCCGTCGAGTTTCGAGGAATCCTTCGGGCTTGTTCCAGAAGATGTAGGAAGGGACGTCGAAGGAAAAATGCTCCTTGTAATTGGAGACCACGATGTCTTTCCAACCGTCCTGGTTCAGGTCTGCTGTCGAAGCGCCCCAAGCGCCGACCGTTTCGAATTCTTGCCGGCGTGTTGGCGAGAAGCCGTCAGACGATCCCCAATAGAGGTAGGAATGCGTCAGCGGATTTCCTTCGGCCTGGTGATTGGTGAAGAAAATATCGGGCGTGCCATCGTTGTTGAGGTCATCCACCGAACAATCACGCGCGTCATGAGTTGGGAGCTCCAAACGATGCTGATCGGAGAACTGGCCGCCTCGATTTAGATAAATGTAGGAAGCCGGCCCGCTCCCATTGGCAAAGACGATATCGCTGTGGCCGTCGCCGTTGGCATCGGCCAGCTCCACCGCCCACGCCTTGTGGGTCGGAAGCTCACTCCGTCGGCCCGCATCGAATCCTTCGGGACCGCCCCAGTAGACAAAAGAATTGACGTCGGGGTTCCCGCCTGCCTCTTGATTGGCGAATACCACGTCCGGCCAGGAGTCCCCGTTCAAGTCCTCGACGGCCACGCCGGAGGCTCCGAGCCCGGGCAAGTCGGTAGAATTCTTGGGGTCGAATCCCTCCTCGGAACCCCAGTAGATTGGACAGGGTGACTCGTAGCCTCCCCCCCGAAAACCCACCCGATACTCCCAGAATCCGGCGGACAGGGCAAAGACAATATCGAGATGCCCATCCCGGTTCAGATCACCGATCGCACTGCCCTGGGCCGCCCGTGTCGGTAACGTCACTTTGCGGGAAAAGGGATGGAATCCCCACTGGGACGCATCCTTGCGCTCTTGCAGCTCTTTGATTCCGCCGAAGTAGACGTAGGAATCCATCCCATCCCAGGTCCCGTTGGTGTAATTGGCAAGGACGAGGTCCATCTGGCCGTCGTTGTTCAGGTCGGCGGCAGACGACCACTGGGCGCCGTCGTTGGGGATGTAGGACTTGCGTAGCCCGTCGAAGTCCTTCCCGTTCCCCCAGTAGATCTCGGCATCCAGCTTCTCACGGTGGGGATGGGTGTTGGAAAAGACAAGATCCATGTACCCATCGTGGTTGAGATCCCAGCGATTGATCAGCTGGATCCGTCCTTTTCGGGAAACGTAGGTGTTGGCCCCTCCGTCCCCGAAGCTGCCGTCAGCGAAGTCCTCGAAGCTGCTTTCACGCCAGACGTCATTGCCCAGGATCGGGAGAGTCGACATGAAAAGGATCGATAAAACCGTCACGTACTGCCTTAAAAACCAACGGCGTTTCGACAGATTATTCATCGTCAATGCTCCTCTACAGCCCCTGGGCGTGAGACCTGGGTCCTTGGGATTGGCCAGCACTTCCGCAAGAGGCGGGATCCTGGACGTCCGGGTCCCTGCCGTAATCAGCGACGCGCTGCTTCCAGGTAGCTACGCGCAAACTCCAACAGTCCGGACGACCTCAAACCGATGCGACGCGCCTCCTCTTCGGCCTTCTCAATGCTCCAGCCATCGTGAAGCACCCTGTAGATGATCCAGAAGCCGCCCACTCGACTGGCACTGGCGCAGTGGATGAACACAGGATGGTTGGACTCCTCGGAAACCACTTCTAGAAACTCGTCGACCTGCGCCGTCTGCAGGTTTGACGAATCAACCGGAATGTTGAAAAAGTTGAGACCTAGAGATCGAGCCGTTTCTTTCTCCTGTTGGAACAAATCCGTTTCCTCAGGTCTTCGCAGACTGAGGAGAGTTCGGACTCCCTGTGCTCGCAGCTTGCTCAAATCCTCGAGAGATGGCTGCCCACCGGTGCAGAAATCCTTGCCGATCCAGAGAAAATTCCTCGCCGAAATTGACAACTCCTCCTCACCCGAAGAAGCGAGGGAACAAGCGGCGAGAAAGCAGGCCAAGGGGATAAAGGCACCCGTAGCTCTCATTGTCACACAGTATAGCTTCAGAACCAGGGTGACGCCACGGGAGACCGGCTCTCCCGGATGAACGGGCCAAGCAACAAGCAACTTGCTACCTCAATAGAACCCCATCTCTTCGATTCTCAACTCCGACGAAAAGCCGGTTCTCGAGGTGTAGTTGCTTCCGCTGATGAACAGGGAATCGATCTCTGCCAAAGGCATCTCCTCTCTGGAGTGATTTACCCGATAGAACTCTCGGAAAGGGACCCGGCGGAGATTCTCCTTTCCAGGATAGAGCTTGAAGGAAGCGTAGTACCAACGGTCACCACTTCTCAACTCGACGAAATAGCGGAGATATTTGTCCGATACCGCGCGGATGTAAAAACCCGAATAGGCGGAAAGATCCAGTCTGTCCCTTTTAGCGAGGGCGCACCACCTGTTTTCTCCGCCAGGAACGAACCTCGAGAGGCTGTACTTCAACCTTATGCCGCTGCCGTCCGGGTCGAGAGAGGCGACCGAAGCAGGGTCTTTCTCCACCCTGAAAGCCGAAAGATCAATGGGATGAGGTTCCCACTCTCCCGAAACTTGCTCCCACTGGTCCGATGGGCTTGAGGGCTGGACACGAATTGGATTCGATAGAATCCAGGGCACTTCAGACGAGAGCAACGGGTGCTCCACTAGATAGACCTCTGCACGGTAGATCCCCGGACCAGCCGGCCCATACTCGAGCGGCGCATCCAGGATCTCTCCGACCACGACGCCATCCTTCTTCAACACTACTCGGACCTTCTGCGCAATCGTTCCAACCGAAACCCGCAGCCTTACTTCCTGGCGTATCAGGCTGCCAGTGGGATACGAGTCCCCGCCTGCACGCGCCGTAAAGTCAAAACTCTGAGGCTCGGCCGCTGCTCTCACGAGACAAAAAAAGTCCCCTTGCCGAATTGCCTGGAGTGGATCCCCCTGGTACCGCCTATCGATGCCCAGGGCCAGCGAATCGAACACGGTCGAATACGAGGGAACCGGAACAGCCAGAGTACTCAACAGGTGGAATCCGCCATGAGCGTTCAAGGCGAAGAATCCTGATACCACAGTCCTCTGCAGCAGGTCATCCCACCGCGACAAGGCCTCGGACGGGTACATCATAGCGGTCAGGAAATAAGAATCCGAGAAGGGAAAGTAGAGGAACAGCAGAGCCCGCCGCAGCATGCCAGCCCGTTTGAGCATCGAGGAGAGGTTCATGACCTCGATCCCGGAGGGCCTGAAGTCCGTATCCCAGTAACTCCACCCGAGATCGGGATCTGCTGGATAGGCAATGACCGAATAGCCACCCCATTCGTTGATGTCTGCTACCGCGTCGGGGGGGTGGGGAGGAAGCTTGAACAGAGGCACCCGGTTTGCCCCGAAGAAGGTGAGGTGCCCATCCACCATGGCTACTTCAGAGCCTCCAACGACCTGAACACCTTCGAGTTCGGCACGGTAGGTCGAAGCACCGAAATGGGGTTTGCCATGGTCGGTCAGCAAGACCAGGCCTACATTCGCCTGCTTTGCTGCCCTGGCAATCCCCTGCGGTGGTAACAGGCCATCCGATAAAGCCGAATGGACGTGATAGACTGCCCACAAATAGGCATCTGATCGCTCGGGAACATAGCGAACCAGGTACAGACCATAGCCAATGTAGACCAACAGGGAGGCACCCGTCAGGGCCAATGCCCGCTTCAAGAGCATAGGGGTTCCTCACAGGGTTCAAGCGGAGCGGCTTGCATTTCTTCCCGAAAATACCATGGCAGCCGGAAGAACATCATGAAAGTCCTGGTTACGGGAGCTACCGGCTTCGTCGGGGCACATACAGTGGCGGAGCTATGCCGAAGCGGACATGCCGTGAGGCTGCTGGCGCGCGCCCAGCAGCGGGTCCCTGCCGCGTTGGAGCCTCTGGGAGTCGAGGACACCGAGACTGTCCTCGGAGATGTCACCGAACCGGCTTCGGTTGAAAAGGCCCTGAATGGTTGCGATTCGGTTGTCCACTGCGCCTCCATCTATTCGCTGGACCCCAGGGCATCCTCCCGAATCAAAAGGACCAACGTCACCGGAACCAGCCTGGTCCTGGAAAAGGCTCACCAGCTTGGTTTGGATCCAATCGTTCATGTTTCTAGCTTCGCGGCTTTGATTGGCATCCGGGGATCTACCTTGACCCCCGACTCTCCTCCTGCAAGGCCACCGGGTGCATATTTTCGATCCAAGGCCGACTCCGACTTGGTAGCTCGCAGACTCCAGGATTCCGGGGCTCCCGTGGTCATTACCTACCCCGGATCCGTCTGGGGACCCCACGACCCCCATCTTGGGGAGAGCACTCAAATTGCGAGGAATATCCTTCGAGGTCTCTGGCTAATAACCCCAAGGGGACGAGTCCCCATCAGCGACGTTCGCGACGTCGCCAAATTGCACGCTGCGATCATACAAAAAGGTCAAGGCCCGCGGCGCTACATCTGCCCTTCCCACGACGTGTCCCCACAGGAAATTGTGAGCAGCCTGGCTCGGATCACCAAACGCAGCCTTACGACGATAGCGGTTCCCCCTTGGACTCTCCACTGGCCGATGAGACTGACCGACGGGATCCAGCGAGTCCTGCCACTTCGCCTGCCTGTCAACTTTCAGGCGGTCTACGTGGCGGGTCTCGATCACCGCTTGGACAGCTCGCTCACTCAGGAGCAGCTCGGAATCACGCCTCGAGATCTGGACGAGACCCTGATCGACACAGTCCGCTGGATGGTTGAGAAGGGCTGTCTCAACCCGAGACTAGCCGGTGCTCTTGAACATGGCTAGCCCGGATTATTCATAAGTTTTCGTAGCGAGGCAGTGCCAGCGCCGTTCTGACAAGGCTTGCGACCGAGGCCTCCGCAGTCGTACTTGTACAGTACGTCGAGGAGGCAGACCGAGCGTAACGCAGTCAGGACGGATGATGGCGTTGCCGCAGCAGAAAATTTATGAATAATGCGGGCTAGAGGACCTTGGTGGAGAGAAAGTTCACAAACTGGTCAAGTTTGCGAAGAAGCTTCCCTTGCCTTTGCCCTTGCCCTTGCCCTTGCCCGTCAGTATCCCCACAATCGTCGCGCCTGGCTGAGAAAGATGAAGTCGGGCACGGGCAAAGGCAAGGGCAAGGGTAGGAGGAGGAGGACTCAACACAGACAGACGTTCTCGGCGGTATGAGGTGGCTCGCTACTTCTAGTACGCTGTAACGCTGAGACGATAAGGCCAGCCTCCTTGAAGCAATGGCCGTGCCAGTCCCAACTGCCTCGATGTCACAACGACAATCCGCTGAGAAAACCTGCTGGGAGCCAGCGCTGGCCGCTAAATTGCTCTCCCTGCCAAATGTGAAAGAACTTGCAAGAAGGGGCCGAAGAGCGTCAGAAAGGCGGCGCTACCGGCAAGAATCTGACTGTCATCTTGGTCCGTCTCCTTGCCCTTTTTCGCGGGTGGGATAGGCCACGGTATAATCCCCATGCGGCGGAAGGTCGAATAAGGTGGGAAAAGGCGCGGGTTTGCAGCCCATGAGGTCATTGGCCGGTTTGAAGCGACAATCGAAGAATGGGAGATCAGTGCTTAGTACACTGGAACGTAAATACGGCAACGTTTGTGGCGAGCGCGACGGGTCGAGTTCGCGAAGCGACGCCGAACTCGATGCTTTGTATCTTGGAGGAGGAGCGACAAAGAAATCGGCGCGTCCCGTCGCCACCCGTAGGGCAGATGGGGCTTGTGGACGATCTCAGCGTTGGTCGTCGTCGAAGATGGCCAAGCGTCGTCTTCCTCCTCCTGCCTTGATCTCGCCTCACAAGCCCCATCTGCAAACGTTGCCGTATTTACGTTCCAGTGTACTTAGGAACAGGGAAGATCGTGCTGTTGTTCGCTCTCTCCTCGGCACTTGTCTTCGTGCTACTCGCAGCTCGGGCCCTTTGGGGCTCTGTTGTAAGCTCGCCTCACAGCAATTGGTGCTGCTTCTTGTTCTGCTCTTCTTCGCCGCCCCCGTGTTCTCGGGAGTTCCGATAGGTATTGAAGAAAACGGGGTCATTCTCAAATGGGACTCGTCCAGTCCAATCGCCTACAACATCGACCCCGGCACACTGGGAACCCGAGACCACGAAGACGGAGCGCAGTTGGTCCGTGACGCCTTCGGTCGTTGGGAAGCGGTTGAAACCAGTACGATAGGCTTTACCGACGGGGGCACGCTGAATGTGGACGTGGATGTGACCAACTACATGCCCTTCTTCAACACCCCACAACCCGCCGTGTCCGTGATCTTCGATGCAGACGGGGAAATCACAGATGATTTGTTGGGAGCCGGGTCCAGTAACAACGTGCTGGGCTTTGCTGCACCCAGCTTCCCAGTCAATGGTCTCTACACCTACGGCATCGCGGTCCTGAACGGGCTCAGCGCGGAGCGGCCCAGTCTAAATCAGACAATCACCCACGAGCTGGGACATCTGATCGGCCTCGATCACACCCTGGTCAACCGTCAGAACCTTGGGTTAGAGGCAGGTGGGTTTCTGCCTTTGATGTATCCGTTTTCCCTAAGCGGTCAATCCTCTGAACCCAAGAGGGATGATATCGCCTGGGTCTCTTGGCTCTATCCAACACTCGACTTTCAAACCACATTCGGAACGATCTCTGGTCGCGTCTTGCGCCGTTCCGGATTTCCCTTTCCCGGGGCCCATGTCGTTGCCGTCAAGCTGGAACCGGGTCCTGACGAACTACCCTTAGAATCGCGATTGGAGGTCGTCTCCTCGGTTTCAGATTTCCTGCTGCAGGCTGACGGAGAATTCGAGATCCCCGGTCTGACTCCGGGGGAGTATTTCGTTTTCTTTGAGCCGATCGGCCCCTTCTTTACTGGAGGCAGCGGCGTCGGACCGATTGACCACCGTTTCCTGGATTTCCCGCTGGATTTCTACAACGGCGAGAGCGAATCTGGTTTTGCGGCGATCGATGATCCCGAAGAAAGGATCCCGCTGACGGTTTCTGCGGGTGAAGGCGTTGAGGGCATTGAACTGATTTCGAACAACAGCGCGCCGGAGGACCGGCCCGATGGTCTCAGTGACCTGGGCGACGACGACAGCGTCCTCTATGAGTTTCCAGGAGGGTTCGTCTTCCCTTTTGCCGGCAAAGTCTTCGGATCAGTTCACGTCAACAGCGATGGCAACCTGACATTCCTGGAAGGCGACGACGACTCCACTCCGCGCGATCTAAGCAGGATCTTCGGGTTGCTTGGAGACCTGGCTCTACCTCGAGTTGCCCCCTTGTTCACCGATCTCGACGCCGACCAGGGCGGGGAGATCCGAGCAATTTCCTTGCCGGGCCAGGTCACCTTCGAATGGGATCAAGTGCCCGAGTTTTCCACCTCAGAGGACCCTTCTCCCGGGAACTCCTTCTCCGTCACCCTGTTTTCGACCGGGGACATCGAGTTTCAGTATGAGGACATCCAGATCACCCCTGACAGCGATGGAGTAGAGGCCGTCGCTGGGGTCTTCCCAGGATTCTTCGCCAATGCGCAAGGAGTGGCTCAGGATTTGAGCACGCTCGAGGAGGCCATCGCGCTAGACGGTGCGGCGGTGTATGAGTCCTTTCCAGAAGAGTCCTTCGATCTTTCTGGAACGGAGATCCGTCTGCAGGCAGAGACGACGCCGTTCTACTTTCCCTTCTATCGTGAGGACTCCGAATTCTTTACCGGATTCGCGGCCACCAACTTCGGCAGCTCCAGTTCCGCACTCACCTTCGCCAACAAGGAAACCGACGGGACATCCTCGCCTAATCCTGATAATCCACATGTCGAGGGGCTCTTGAGCCAAAAGCAATTTGCCAGACTCGGTTCGGAACTGTTTGGCTCAGCACCGAATGGACAGCAAGATGGCTGGGTTTCTTTTCACGCTTCCGCCGGGCAGATGGCCAGCTTCTTTCAGTTTGGGAACGGCCTCAGTGGCCCCTTGGACCAACTAGACGGTGGCGTCGCCCTGACCCAGCAGTCGAAGGTCCTCTACTTCACCCGGCTTTATCGGGGTGCCGTCTTCCCGACGGTTGCGGGGCCCCTGCTGGCTGAGACGGTCATCAGCATCGCCAATCCGAATCCAGAAGAGATCGGCATTGCCCTCAACTTTTTCGACACCGACGGTCAACAGTTGGGGGAAACCAGACTGCGAACCATACCGAGCGAAGGTTTTATTCGCGAGAGCTTGTCCTCGTTGATCGGCACCGGGGACCCCATCAGCAGCGGTCATCTTCGGGTGGACGTGATCGAGGGACCAGGAGCTGTGGGGTTTGAGCTGATCCAACTGCCCGATAGTATCTTCGGCCTCAATGCCGTCACCGACACAACCGCCGAGACAGTCTACTCCGCCCAGATGGCAAACGGAGGCACGGCCGGCGTCTTCAATTTCACGAGTTTGAAGCTCGTCAATACCTCGACTCAGTCGCGAACAGCGGTGGTGACGGCAATCGCAGATTCTGGCGCCATTATCGGGACCTTTCAAACCACCCTGAATCCCGGCGGATCCCTTCAGGGCGATGTCTCGGGACTCTTTTCTCTGAGTTCGAATCTAGGCGACTTGACAACTGGATCGATGCGGATTGCTGCCGACGGTCCCGGCATCATCGGCGACGTCGTCTTTGGTGATCCAGAAGCCGCAACCTATGCGGCGGCGCTTCTCCTGCAGGGTCAAAGCCTGATCGAAGCGGTCCTCAGCCAGGTGGCCGTCGGAGCCACAAACCCGACGGATCCCTCCACTCACTTTTTCACAGGTCTGGCGTTGTTCGTTCCAGGAGACTTCCCGGTAGAAGTGACCATTCGGGTATTCGACCCACAGGGACGGCTCAAGGGCCAGGCTCTGGTGACCTTGGGGGCGGGTCAGCGAATCTCTAGCGTGATACCGGAACTGATCCCTTCTATTGAGACGGTGCTCGGAGGGTATATCCATATTGGATCCGAGGGGGGCTCGATCGTGGTTCAACAGCTTTTCGGCAACTCTTTACTGGGCTTTCTTTCCGCGGTACCGGCGACAATTATCAGGTAGAACGGCGCAGAGCCCGACTTATGCATCCCAAGTTCATCATAGAGGACAACAGCAATGATCGTCGGTGTTCCGCGGGAGATTAAATCAGACGAGTATAGGGTCGCGATGCTGCCCGTGGGGGCTCACCTCCTTGCCAAGGACGGGCACCAGGTGCTCATTGAGAGAGGAGCTGGATTGGGTAGCGGCTTCGATGATGAAGCCTACGCGGATGTTGGAGCGCAGGTACTCGAAACGGCCCAGGAGATCTTTGAGAAGTCAGAGCTGGTGATCAAGGTCAAGGAACCCCAGGAGGAGGAGACCTCCCGACTACGCAAGGGACAAACAGTCTTCTGCTACTTTCATTTTGCTGCCTCGCGTGAGCTCACAGCCGCCTGTCTTGCGAGCGGGATTACCGCGGTCGCGTACGAAACTCTGGCAGACGAGCGGGGCCGGCTACCGCTTCTGACACCAATGAGCGAGATCGCCGGCAAGATGTCCATCCAGGAGGGAGCCAAGTACCTCGAAAAACCCATGATGGGACGGGGAATCCTACTCGGTGGGGTCGCGGGAGTCGAACCCGCCAACGTGCTCATCCTGGGTGCCGGTGTAGTAGGGGCCAACGCAGCCAGAGTGGCAGCCGGGTTGGATGCCAAGGTGACGATCATGGACATCGATCTCGACCGGCTCCGGTATTTGGACGAAGTAATGCCGAAGAATGTGACCACCGTCTACTCCGATCCGCATGCGGTGGAACGCTACGCAACCAGCGCGGACCTCGTCATCGGTGCCGTTCTCATTCCCGGCGGACGAGCTCCTTTGCTGATCCAGCGAGAGCTCTTGCAGAAAATGAAGAACGGGTCCGTCATCGTAGACGTGGCGGTAGATCAGGGAGGATGCATCGAAACCAGCTCTCCCACCACCCACCAGGAACCTACCTTCATCGTCGACGGCGTAGTGCACTACTGCGTTGCCAACATGCCAGGAGCAGTTGGCCGCACCAGCAGTCATGCACTCTGCAACGCCACACTCCCCTATTGCCGGGAGCTGGCGGCGAATGGAGTTGATTCGTTCGCGGCACTGAGTGAGGGCCGGGCTGCGGCTTTGAACACCCGCGAGGGAAAGATCGTGAACCCAGCTGTCGCCGCATCACTCCCCGACCTTCCAAGTGGATGATCCCAACCGCGAATATCGAAAGCAAGATGACCCTCGTAGAGGGATAACGGTGCTGTCAGATGCTGAAGATGGCAGTCTCTCGATGATGGGCACAGCAGCCCACAACCTGCCCGGTCTGAAAACCAGTGACTTCGTGGCCCTTTTCCACAATCTCAGCCACATCCTCGTAGCCGTAGGTGAAGGGGTAGGACATCGACTGTCCCTCCGTCACAAAGCCGTCCGGCTCGACCTGCTTGTGATGCCAGATCGCGTGTCCCCGATAGTGGGACATCTCGGTACCGTGGCTGATGGCGGAATAGAGCACCCGTACCTTGACCTCACGAGGACCTGGAGAACGATCCTGGTAGGAATTCAGCTCCACATGTCTGGGGGCAACTAGCCTCACTTCTTGGAGCATCGTAGTTTTCACCTTGAGACTTGGCCGGACAGCTGTCAGCTGCGGCCGTTCTGAGTTGTCAGTGATCAGTCATCAGCTATAGGCAACTAGAACACACTCGAGCGGGCCCAAATGGTGACTCCGGTCAAGAGCAGATAGAAGAGAATCTCCAGATTCTCGGTCCAAGGCTGCGTGCGTTTAATCGCTCCCCAGATGTGGACGACGGTCAGCAGAATGCCGGCCAGGATGATCAGATCAAAGACATAGGGGTGATTCTCCGGGTCCCGAGCTGCCTGAAAAGAAACCCAGACAATCGCAATGCCAGCAGCTCCCAGACTCCTACCCAGGTAGACCAGGAGATTGCGTTCCTCTGGAATCTTCCACTTGAAGCATCGGGCCCAGAGCAGCGGAGCCAGAAAGAGGGGAAGGGCGAAAACTACCAGAAAAGCGACACCGGCAGCCCACAAGAATCCGCTCGCAAAAGCATAGTCTGCGTCAATCATCAGGCCAAGATTCTAATGTAGTCCAACCCAGAGCACTACCCGAAACAAAAGCCGCTTTCGTTGACGGATTCCTGACCCGATGTTACAATCAGCGGCCAAGGCGCAGAAAAAGGACTCCCAGAATGTTCCGGTTGGACGGCCCTCAGTCGGCTCCCTTCTGCGACGGCTTGAGCCGCCGCGATTCCTCCACGCGGGGTCCCTTGCCTTCCTTGGATTGACGCTTTCGGACCTCATTTCGCTCAAGGCCCGAGGAGCGGTCAGCCCCGAGAAGGACATCAACTGCATTTTCCTCTTCCTGGTCGGCGGGCCCTCACAAATCGATACCTGGGATCTGAAACCTATGGCGAGCGTCATGAGCACCACTACGCACAACGAGCTTAGCCCGGATTTCTCATAGTGAAAGCAGAAAGGCTGATTTTAGTCGATTTTTCGACTCTGGTTTGAGCCGAAGTCTCAGTTGAGGGCACTGTAGAGTGCGAGAGCTTGGTGACACCTATGTTGAAGGCGGAAAACCGGTTTTTCAGACACACCTCAGCCGCCTCAGTTGCAGATGGTTGGGATTTCCGGTTTGCCTCCGCTCAGCCGAGCTGTTGAAGCTGGGCCAAGGTTTGGGCGTAGAGTGTTTGGTAAGGATAACCCTCGCTCAGCGACAAGCTCACCCGTCGGACACTGACCCGAATCTGGCCTCCTATCTTCAACAGTTTGAGGCGAATCGTCTGGCATTGCGCCTTCGCCCACTGGGTCCCCTTCAAAGCGACACACCTGAGCGTGTGCAGCAGATTGTAAGCCACCGAGGAAAACCACAGGCGCAGCTGATTGCTCTTCATGCGGTGCGTCGAGGTCCGATCGGCAAACAGCTCTAGCTGCTGCTCCTTAATCCGATTCTCCGCTTCCCCTCGCGCGCAGTACAGCTCCTCGTACAGCTTTTGGGCGGGCCACCGCTTCGCTCCCAGCGAGGTGACGACAAAGCGGGGATTGGATCCCTTACCCGTGTACTCGGCCTTGCCCACCACTCGCCGCTCTTGACTCCAGCTTTTGCGCGTCTGGTAACGAAAGTCCTTGTAGACTCGGGCGCTGCTGCCGTTGGCTTGTTGCAGTGCCTGGGCCTGTTCCAACTCGGACTCCAGGGCCCCCTCTAAGCGCTGATTGCGGGCCAGACCGAAGACGTAATCCACTCGATGCTCCTCACACCATTTCATCAACGCCTCGCGGGCAAAGCTGCTGTCCGCCCGCAGAGTAATGCGGACCTTCGGCCACTTCGCCCGCAGTTGTCCCACCATCCGCTCCATCTCCTGGACCGCTCCTTCGGAGCCATCCAGGTTCGACACCCGCAGCTTGGCCCCCAGCACATACCCCTCGCAAAACACATACAGCGGCAGGTAGCAGTAACACCGGTAGTAGCCATGGTAGAAACGACCCTCCTGTTCTCCGTGCAGCGGATCATCCGTCGCATCCAGGTCCAAGACCAACTCCTTCGGTTTCCCGCCTCGCACCCGAATGAACTGCTCCACCAAAAACGCTTCGACCGCGGCTTCATCCACCGGCGTCTTGCGATATTTATCCTGCGTCACCGAGGACAACTCCAAACGATTGAGGGTGCTCTTGCCCGCACACGCCTTGCCTCGATCCGCTTCCGCTCGCCGATCCCTCCCCAAGGGATCTTCCTTGCCGACCAACACCGCCATCAGCGGATCTGCCCGGAGCTCCTCATGATCGTTGACATCCTCATAGCCTAGGGCCAGTCCGTAAATCCGCTGCCCCACCAGTTCCTCCACACTGAACTCGGTGAAGCGAGGATCGCGCCGGTCCCCAAAGCAGGCGGCCAAGCCGCTAATGAACCGAGGGTGTCGTAAAAGACCCGTTTCAAATCAGTACTAAGAATCCTCCCAGGCTAGCAAAGAAGAGTCGGAGTAGGCTGCGAAAATAGGGGGGATGGAGCAAGCAATTAAACGACCGGTGGTCAAGATCGATTCGAGCGGCCAATGGGGGCTCTTTCGAGGGATGAATGAGAAGGAAGGCCAGGGGAAGCGCCGGAAAAGGAAGCGGCCCGGGGCGAAACAATTCGAAGATCCCTCCCCGCGGGGGATCTTGATCGGCGATGAGAGTCTTGCAGAGTTTCTGGTGAAGATGTCGCAGACGTGGGTCTTTGTGGCTCGGGAGGTGATCCGGAGTTTGTCGTGGGAGGCCTTTGAAGCGAAGTACCGAGGGGGAGGGAGACGGCCGTACCATCCGGCAGCGCTGGTGGGATTGATTCTGTTCGGGATTCTGGAGGGCAAGGGATCGCTGCGTCAGCTGGAAACCCTGGCCCGGGTGGATACCCGTTGCTGGTGGTTCACGGGGGGGATCACGCCGGATCACTCGGTCATCGGCCGCTTTATCAATGAACACGGGGAGAGGCTGAGGGAAGAGTTCTTTGTGGAGCTGACCCAGGAAGTGTTGAAAAGGACTGGGAAGGACAAGGACAAGGGGAAGAAGGAGGGCGTGAGTTTGGCGGCCGACGGCACGGTGGTACAGGCGGCGGCCTCGCGTTACCGACGGGTGAAGAAGGAGGCGGCCGAAGCGGCCGCGGCGGAAAAGCGTCGTCGGGCAGAAGCGGATCCGAAGAACGAGCAATTGGCGCGTCAGGCCAAGCAAGCGGAGGAAGTGGCGCAAGCGGTACGCGAGCGGGTGGCGGCGCGGCAGGCGCAACGCAAGAGCACGGAGCATACGGCCGTGAGTCCGAGTGAACCGGAGGCGGTGATCCAGCCCCTGAAGAACAAAGCGAAGGCCGCCAGCTACAAGGGGGTGGTCTTGGCCAACCAGGATCGCATTATAGTGGCCCAGGCGGTGGATCCCTCCTCGGAGACGGGGGTGCTGCAAGCGCTGTTGCAGCAAGGCAAGCGGGTGGGTGGAGCGATCCAACAACTGTTGATGGATGCGGGGTTTTTCTCGGGGCAAGCGCTGGAGACGGCCCTAGAAGAAGGGGTGGAGGATGTGCTTTGTCCTGAGGGATCGAGCCCCCGAGTGGGTTGGGAGAAGAAGTCGACGAAGTGCTTGGCTAAAGCGGCCTTTCGCTACGAGGAGTGGGAAGATCGTTATCACTGTCCGGCGGGACAGAAACTGCACCCGGTCCAAAAGGGCAGCGATGGGGGCAAGCGGTATGTGCGCTACGGAGGAGCCCCCTGTGAGAGTTGCGGGTTGAGGAGCCAGTGCACCAGCAGTCGGAAAGGTCGAACGGTCAAACGCTATGAGGATGAGGAGATCAAGGATGCGGAGCGGGAAGTGATGCGCCAGCCCCGGGCTCAAGAGGCCTATCGTCAGCGCAAACAGATGGTGGAGCCCGTCTTCAGCGAACTGAAAGGGATCCAAGGATTACATCGGTTCAAGCGGAGAGGGTTGAAGAATGTCGGTCTGGAGTTTGCCCTTCATGCCAGCGCCCACAACCTCCGACGGCTGATTGCCCTGACCCCGTCCGTCCTATTTAGCGCTTTTTGGAGGCTCCTACATGCGCCGATCGGCCTTTTCCAGCGTCTGCAGCGCCTCTCCTTGTGTTTTTCGGCATAGCCGCACGACAAAGTGTCGCCCCACTTACTCCCGGTCGCCACGTGAACTTTTACGACACCCTCGAACCCATAGCGGCTCTCCACCTCCCGTAACAGCAACCCCCCGGAGTCTGAGGTGATCTGCCCCCCATTGAATTCTACCTCGACTCGGCGCCCTTCTAGCTCTTGAAACTCCAGCTTGGAAGCGATACACTCTGTGGTCATAGTAGTCAGCTCCTTGTGATTATTAAGTATCTGATAACAAAGACTTTATATCACATAGAGCTGACTGCTTTTTCTTGTCTTTGAGAAATCCGGGTTAGTATCTGCAAGTGCCGCACAGCAGGCATTGGAACTGAGAGGCATGAACAGCGACTCCTGGCCGAACTCGGCCTCTCACCAAATTCAGATCAGTATGATCTGGACTTCCGCTTCTAGGCGAGGCTGTGTGAAAAGTCATTCATGATTTCGGATTTGAAATTTTGACTTCATAGGATCGCGTGTAAGCCACGATCTCCGTCGTAGGAAGGGTAAAGAGACCCCTAAATCAAAGAGGTTTTGGACTTTTCACACACCCTCAGGCGAAAGCGGCCGATCAGGACGATCTACTCTGACGCTGTTTGTACGGTCAGATCTGTGCTATCACAACTTACCGCAAAACTGCTCACTCCACTACTGCTCACTACTCACTACTCACTACGGGACAACGCGAGGCCGATAACCTCAGCGGTCATGTTGCCCCCGCTCAGGACTAACAGGGTGTTACTGACAGGGACCTTTCCCTCCATGACCGCAGCCAGGGGCACTGCACCTGAGGGTTCTATTACCAGCTTGTCTTCTTGCAAGAAGTGCCCAACGGCTCCCATGATGGTCTCTTCTTCCACAGCTTCTACCGCGTCGACGTAGCGCTGGATCAGGGGGAACGTCAAACGACCGGGACGCGTAACGGTGAGTCCATCGGCTACCGTGCGCGCTCGGTCGATTGCCTGGGGCTGTCCTGACTGGAAAGATAAGTAGGTCGCATTGGATCCATTTGGCTGGACTCCCCACACCTTGACGTTGGGCTTGTGCTCCTTGACGACCAGGGCGATGCCGCTGATCAGCCCGCCGCCACTGATGGGCACGACCACATTCTCAACTTCTGGCAGTTGCTGCAGAAGTTCCAATCCGATAGTTCCGTTGCCTGCAACTGCGGCCTCATGGTCATAGGGATAAATCACGGTTCGATCATCCGAGGCCTGGATCTCAGTAACTTTCTCTTCCCTCGCCTCAAATCGATCCTCGCAAAAAACGACCTCGCCACCCCATCTCCGGGTCCGCTCCACCTTGAGCGGATTCGAACTCCGCATCATCACCACCTTGGCCGAGATCCCCAGTTGGGAAGCAGCGTAGGCAGCGGCCTGGGCGAAGTTACCTGAGCTCGAGGTCACTACTCCCCGCGTCCTCTCTTCTTGCGTCAAGCTCGCCACCTGGTTGAAGGCGGCTCGTATCTTGAAAGACCCAGTGACCTGCAGGTTCTCGGGTTTGAGATAGAGCCCAGGCCCGAAGTTTGAAGGCAACACGGGTGTCACTCGGATCACCGACTGGAGACGATCTCGTGCTCCCGATACCTGTTCGCTAGTTATAGGCAAGAATAATCCATCTTTCAGAGCACCCGCGACTTCGCGTGGACCCTGGCACCCCGGAATGGTAGATTAGATAGACATATGCGAGCCGAGAGTTACGGTCCGGTTCCTGGAAGCGACAGCCGCCTTGGCTTCGAACTCAACGGGCTTTCCGAGAATTCCCTGGACTCCGGCGAAACGAGTTCATTTAACCGGCTGCGCTCTGGACTGTCAATCTCAGATTCCTTGGCATCCTAAGGACGTTCCTACTCGTGATGGATCTGGAGAAAAGGGGAGGTAGGCTTTGCGGCTAACTACTGCGACCTTGAATGGGATGTGGGCGGGAATGCCAGTACCCTGGGATCTTCGAGACCAGGTTGACGAGGAATCGCTGCGAGAGAACATCAGACGCATCTGTGGTACCGGGGCTCACGGAGTTTACACCCACGGTACTACCGGTGAGTTCTACGCCCAGACACCCGAAGAATGGAGGCAAGTCGCGCAGGCAACGGTGGAAGGCTGCGCTGACTTTCAGATCCCAACGCAGGTCGGGTGCACGGCTCTTTGGACCGCGGAGGTCATCCGCCGGGCTGAGTTCGCGCAGAGGATTGGCGCGGGGGCCATCCAGATCGCCTTCCCTTTCTGGCTGCCACTCAACGATCGGCAAGCCGTTGACTTCCTGAAAGACGTCACCAAGGTTGTTCCCGAGATGCCCATCGTCATCTACAATACACCGCGCTCCAAGAAAACTCTCAGTGTCGCTCTGCTCAAACGACTCCTGGACGAGCATATCCCGGTCATCGGCTGCAAGGGCGTACGCAACAAAGAAGAGCTCGGAGCTATGTCCGAAGTCGCTCCAACGATCAATTTCTTCGTAGGGGACGCGGAACTTGCCTCCTCCTGGGCTTATGGCGCTCGGGGCTGCTACAGCTCGTTCATCTATGCCTGCCCCCACTTCATGCTTCGGTATTATGAGCTGTGCCAGCAACGGAACAACGAATCCCTGCAGATCGGGCGAACACTTCAACAATTCGAGAAGGAATTCGTGGCTCCTCGCTTCGAAAGAGGAATGTACGATACGGCGTTCGGTCGTGTCTTCGCCACGATGACCGGGTTTCTGACAGGGGCCTTGCTCCGGAGCCGTAAACCCTACGACTCACCCAACGAGCAGGATGTGGAAGAGTGCCGCCTCTGGTTCAACCGCCACCTGCCCCAGTTCCTGGATGAGGTCTAGTGAGCAGTGAGCAGTGAGCAGTGAGCAGTGAGGATGGTACCTTGGGTTTAGAACTCGAGACTACTTACTGCAAAACTGGCCACTCTTACTCATCACTTCACTACTATTCACTCCCACTACTGCTCACTGCTTACTGCTCACTGCTTACTATTCAAGCGCGACAGCTGCCGCCTCAAATCAGCTCTAGGGCTCGACCGAGGGCGTCGGAGAGACCTTCGGGGCGAGATCCCTTTGCTTGAGCCTGATTCGGGTTCCCCCCACCTCGACCGTCGATCAGGGGCGCGGCCTCTCGGATCCACTCCCCCATGTTGTAGGAAAGGTCCGAAGAACAGCCAAAACAAAGGAAAGGCGAATCAGACTTCAACCCCAGGAGAGCGATTCGCTTCTCGCCTCCTTGAATAATCCGCCTCACCAGATCCTGCACCGCTGCTGGATCCCGTTCCTGCAAAACTTCACACACCACCTGAACTCCGTTCCGGGTCCGGCTGCTCCCAAGCAACTCCTCGGCTTCATAGGACAGCAACGAATCTTGAAGCGCCGAGATCATCTTCCGCTGAGATTCCTCACGCGCCAGGTGCTCCTGGGCGGCTTCCACCAGCTCCCGATCCATCCTGGAGTAGAGTCGCGAGAGTCGGTAGATAGCACGGTTCTTCCAGCGATAGTCCTGGAGCGCCCGCCAACCACAATAGAACTCCACTCGAGCCCTCTTCTTGGCCCGCTCCCATTTTCGAATCTTTATTAGACCCACTTCACCCGTGGATCGGCAGTGCGTACCGCCACAGGGAGAGAAATCGAAATCGGAAATTTCAATAACCCGAATCATCCCCTCTCGCTGAGACAGCTTGCGCAGTGGTAGGCCGTGTTGTTCCTGGCTGTCCACGAAGTGAACCTGAATGGGGCGACTCTCAAAAATCACACGATTCGTCAGGTCTTCAACCCGATAGATATCCTCCGGAGTGAGCTCCTCTCGGGCAAGGTCGATAGTGGAACTCTCCCGACCCAGATGGAACGAAACCGTCTCCGCCTCAAGTACTTTGATGAACGCCTGGGAGAGAAGGTGCTGCCCCGTGTGCTGCTGCATGTGGTCGAACCGCAGCGACCAGTCGATCTCCCCCTCCACTACCTGTCCAACCTCGACTCGGTCCTCCTTCAGCGAGTGAAGGACCGCTCCGGTCTCTTCCTCTACCGACAACACCTCAATGCCAGCCAACTGCCCTCTATCGCAGGGCTGGCCTCCCGATGTAGGGTAGAAGCAAGTCTGGTCCAGCTGCACTACCGCTCCCTCGGAGTCACTTCGCTTGGACTTCACCACGGCGCTGAAGTTCCGTCGATAAGCGTCCTGGTAATAGATCTTGTCGGTCATGGGCGTGCTGCGCAGGATAGTCTATCGAGCCCAGCGACACAACGCTTCAGCAGGACAGGCCGTTGGGCTCGAATCTGCAAACTCCAGGGTAGGAGTTGGCTTCCTTGGAGACCTGAAGTTGAAGCTGAATCTAAAGGCGGCCGGTTCCTAGCAGGGGTCAGCACTGCGTGGTACGATCAGGACAATGGAGGATGGTATGCTGAGAGTTAATTCAATCGTTCTTTGCGCTCTTGTGCTGATGATTGCCGGTTGTGCTGAAAAGCCGGGTCAGGAACTCGAGGAGGCGCGCAAAGCCGTAGAGGACGCCAAGGCGGCGGAGGCCGATGTGTACGCTGCATCGGAATTCAGTAACGCAACCAGTGCCCTCAAGGAAGCCGAGGCCGAAATTGCCGTCCAGGACGAGTCGTTCGCGTTGGGACGAAACTACGACAAAGCCAGTGAACTCCTGACCACCGCTTCGACTCAGGCCAAGACGGCGACTTCCGCTGCGGCCGTCAACAAGAACAAGGTCAAAGGAGAGGCCGAGGCCGCCAAGACCGAGGCCGAAACAGCGCTCACGCAGGCCGAAGCGTTTCTAGCGAAGGCACCGAGGGGGAAGGGATCCCAGGGAGACGTGGCGGCCCTGGAGGCAGACGTGGCGTCGGCCCAAGCCTCCATCACAGAAGCTGAGCAGAACTATCAAGCAGGAAAATACAAAGCGGCGCTGGATGGGTTTACGGCGGCTAGGGCCCGATCTGAAGGCGTCAGCGACGAAATCCAGCAGGCGATCGGGCAAAAACGAAGATAACGCGGTGGCGTGCATTGAATTCCTGCAGACCCCACCATTCGGGAGGTGTTGTTGGCAAGATCCCGTGGACGACTCATTATCGGAATTGCCGCTCTTCTGATCTTGACCGTGGCGGCCATAAGGCTTCTTTCCGTTGGCGGAAGTCAGGCGATAGGGCAATTCTCGTCAAACGCACCGGCTCACCAGGACAAGCTCGCGGCACTTCAGCTGCAGCTGGAGTCGCTCAAACCCAAAACCCCCTACATTCTCATAGACACCGCCGAGAACCGGCTCTATCTCAAACGAGGAAAAAGGATATTGTTGGATGCCTTGTGCTCAACCGGCAGCGGCCGGCAGTTGCGTGCCGCTGGAAGGAGTTGGCGCTTCGACACACCGAAAGG
The DNA here is from genome assembly GCA_965218775.1 of Acidobacteriota bacterium. Lineage (GTDB taxonomy): Bacteria > Acidobacteriota > UBA6911 > RPQK01 > JAJDTT01 > CAUZIZ01. The sequence continues at coordinate 1,691,283 of CBDCLS010000005.1, forward strand.
ACACTTTCGGATCCTTTCCAAAGAAGACGATCCGATCTGGATAAAACCCGACTGGGCCTTCCTGGAGGAGGGGGAACCCATCCCATCCCGGGAGGAGGATCGGGTGGAAAGGGGAGTCCTCGGCGAACACGCACTTGGCTTCGGTGATGGCTATTTCATCCACGGAACCCTCTACACACGACTCCTGGGTCGGAACGTGACTCACGGGTGTATCCGCTTGGGAAGAGATGACCTGGCCTACCTGAACCAGACCGTTCCCCTCAAAGCCGACGTCTACATTTATTAGTATCCCGGAATATTAGTACCCTGGAACATAAGTACTCCAGCATGCGATGGGCTCTACTCTTTTCGGGCTTGTTGGCCCTGGCGCCAGACGCAATGGGGCTGGACCGCGAGGGGGCGTCCCAGCGGCTGAGCCACCAGCTCGAGCTGGCTGCAGCATCCCTGCCGTACTTCCTTATCACCCCGGAGGCCATTGAGATCTACGTCAAGGGAATTCCAGTCAAGCGTCTACCTATTCGTGAAGCTACCAGACTGGGCCAGGGTCAGTCTCGGACTTCGCAGGTGGAGGCCGTGGTGCCCGTGGAGCCGGTCAGAGAGATCGTGTTGAGGGCAAGCGAACCACGATTCAACTCCACCCAGGTCTCCGCTGACGAAGTCGTGAGTGTAGATGACATGCCGGGGACGTTTCTGGTGGAACTCAAAGATGGATCACTCTTTTACGTTAAATCTGGCAACGGGCACGGGGTGATCTATTGGCTTCGGGAAAAAATCCATCAGTTTCGCTTGACATGGTCCTACCTGGGAGCGCTCCTCGAGGGCAACCTGAATGCCTCTCTGATCCAGCTGGAGATGGAAGGCTTTTGGGCTCGCCGCCTTTTCTGGACGCTCCAGGAGGGTAGCGGTGTGATCTACTAGTGGACTAACTGCCCACGTCGTTGAGGTACTCTCCCTCCACCCAGACGGTCGATTCCGATTCGATGGGGAGCGTTGTCTCCATCGGGTCTTCGGTCGCTGCCCGCTCGCGAAAGGCACTTTTGGAGGCAGTCACAGATTGCAGGGTACAGGTTGCAGGTTGGAAGTTCTACCGGTTTGTTCTGGGAAGGACTTGCTGCAGGCAAGATCAGAGATCAGAGGAAGGCAGTAATGGGGTGACTCGCTTTGATTCGGGGGAAGACAGCCGGCCAGGCCAACTCAACTTGACCCGACCGGCGCTTCGTCCCCCCGGACTATGTCCGAGGAACTCAGCCTTCCTCCTTCCTCACTCCCTTCCTCATCCCTCTAAACGAGGGCAGGCTTAGCATTTTTTAAGCCCCGCCAACTCATAATAGTCATTTCGACCGCCCCCCGGCGAAGTTTGTGAGAGTGATCACATTTTCCCGCCGTTTCCCCAGATAACAAGGAGTTTTCCCCCTGGAAAACCGAGATTCAAGGCGGGGCAGCAACCACCTCGGTTGACGAGCATCCAAACTTTGGGGTCTCATGTGGGCTGGGGGGAGGCTTGCAACGGCATAGGTGTTTTTCAGAGCCGTGACCACGAGGGAGCGCCCCCACAAGGGGATGAGGAGTCTGCGATGCTGAAAGGGAAACTGATGAAGCGCCTGATTGTTCTGCTTGGCTTGGTTTTGCTTCCGACTGGGCTGGGAATTGGACCTTTCTCCAAGGTAACCACTGGAGAGAACTCATGGTGGCCCTACGCTCTTGCCGCCCAGGACCCGGAGGATGCCGAGGGAGGCATGGCGATTGGGGTGATTGCCGAGTTGGCCGACCCCAAGCAATCCGCGCACCGGATTGCGGCAAAGGTAGTGGTTGGTAATTGGCAGATGGCGTACCTCCCCATGGTCCTGGAGATGATCTCTCTGCTACCTCCCAATGACGAGAGAGCCAACAACATGTGGAAGATGCTGAAGAAGGCTACCAATCAGAAGCTGCCCAGCGACACCCGCACCTGGTTCAAGTGGCTCTGGAAGCAGGACATCAAGGCCCACCCTGACTACCCAACATTCAAGGCAACCCTCTTCTCTTCCATCGACAAGCGCTTCAACTGGTTCTTCTACAAGGGAATGAAGCTTTCCATTCGTCTCGACGAGATTCTATGGGGAGGCGTCAGACTCGACGGCATCCCACCGCTGGAACATCCGAAGATGATCTCGGCCAACGAAGCCAAATATCTGGGCAGGAATGACCTCGTATTTGGGGTCTACATCAACGGCGATGCCCGCGCCTACCCCAAGAGAATCCTGGCCTGGCACGAGCTTTTCAACGATACCGTCGGAAAAGTCAACGTGACCTGTGCCTACTGTACCCTCTGTGGGTCAGCGGTGCTCTACAACCAGAAGATAGGCGATAAAACCTTCGAATTCGGCACCAGCGGCTTTCTCTATCGGTCCAACAAGCTGATGTACGACCGTAAGACCAACTCTCTCTGGTCCGCCTTGGAAGGGGTCCCGGTCTCCGGTATTCTGGTGGGTTCTGGACTGAGTCTGGAAAGGCTCCCGATCGTCACCACAAAATGGAAGGATTGGAAGGAGCGGCATCCCACAACCCAGGTGCTTTCGCTGGAAACAGGTCATCAGCGGGACTACGGGGAGGGGGTTGCCTACAGAGACTACTTCTCCCACGACGAACTGATGTTTCCGGTTCCGTTTGACAGCCCTGACCTTCGAAACAAGCAGGACGTGGTGGCCTTGATTCTGGATGGTGAGGCAGTGGCATTCCACCCCAAATTCCTGAAGAAGAACAACCTCCACCAGGAGGAGGTCGGGAACAGGTCCGTCGTCATCTTGACGGACAAGTCCGGTTCCAGCCGCGTCTACGACGCAACTGGCATCACCTTTTCCAAATGGGACCGCAAATCGAAGGTCAAAGACAGCCAGGGCCAGACCTGGCAGATGACGGAGGAAGCCCTGATCGGATCCTCTGATGAAAAAAAGCGGCGCATCGCCTCAAACCGCGCTTTCTGGTTCGGTTGGCATGCGCAGTTCCCCGAGTCGCGGCTGGTCAAGTAGAAACGTCCAAGTTACAAGAGATAAGATACAAACAAGCTCCAAATCCCAAGCAGCGCCGCCCACTGCAATACTCTGTTGACCTCCTTTCCTCCCCCGGCTACAGTGCTTTTCAATGTTCAAGACTCGACGATCGACTACTGGACTGGAATTTCCACGCTGTCCCGATTACTGCTTCTTGGATCTCTTCTATATGTCCCAGTTGCGTCGGAGGCTTACACTGAGGTCAATCCCAACGGGATTCACCTCTCTCCTGCGTACCCGAGTTCCCAGCAACGACAAAGATCTCGATGCTCTGCCGGGACCTCGGGAACTTCTCGCCTAACGCATTTTCTGCTTGGAGTTTGGAGCTTGTTTGTATCTTGTATCTTGTATCTTGAAGTTTGCAAGCCCCGGACGCATCACCGGCGAGGCTGTCAACAAGTAGAGGCCAATCGAACACCAGAAGACACCCGAAAAACCTATCTGTACCGCTACCAGCACCGCCAGCGCGGTCCCTAGAACCGAGCCCACTCCATTCAAGGCCCAGGCCCAGGGGACTTCCTCTCGCCTGATGCTCTTGATGCCCAGAGGCAGCAACCGTCCCAGAACCGTTCCCAGTCCCACAATCGGTATCGCCAGCCAGAAGAAACGGATCCAGAGCGGCCAGCCAAAGCCGATCTTGAGCCACAGGGGAAACACCCAGACACCTATGAAAACAGAGCCGGCGGCGACCAGTGCGGACTGGCTCAACACCTTGGACATTCGATCCCTGCCGACCCGGCTGGATCTCCAGCTCCCCCAGGCACAGCCGAGCAAGAGAGCGCACACCACGGTCGGAAAGGCGTAGCTGGGATGCCCCACAAATTGAATGCTCCTCTGGATGAGCACTGTCTCCATCATCATGAAGGCGATACCAATGGAGAGGAAGAAGAGACCATTACCCGGGCGCGCCAGCTGCTTCCTGCTGGAGATAACCATGGGTAGCAGAAAACAAACCGCGGTCAGAACGCACAGCACCACAAAGGTAACCAGCAGCATGAACAGGCCGGCGTTGTTCTTTCTCACTTCCTCCGGTGTGTTCCATACCGACCACAGATCCGCCCAGTTGAGAGTGAAGAAGAAGGGCTGGTCGTCCGTGGGAGGCCGCACGTTCAGCGGATATTGTTCGAAGAAGCCGCGGCTGTCGTCAGTTTGAATCAGTTGGTAGAAAGGTGTCGCCTCCTGGCGAGCCGGATCATAGAGCAAGTGGTATCCGTTCTCGGAAGCAGCCGCCCGCAGGACCGCGAGGTCCTGCGGTGAGAAAGGCAATTTCTTGATGAAAATGACGGCGGGTGTTCCTTCTCCCTGGGTATAGGACGGGTCGCTGATCAGGAAGATCTTGTCCTGGGCGTGAGGGATACCCTGACGCTTCATCGCCTCAAGAGCCAGAGCAGCGAGCCGCAGAGTCTGCTGCGGTGGATCGAACGACCAGCGTCCCAGGGTTAGAATCCCATCCTCTCGGAGCCGACGAAAGTAGAGCTCGAACGCCTCAACCGTATAGAGGTAACTCTCGCTGAGGGTAAGAGATCCTCCCGAGGTAGCGGCCCAGGTATCTACGGCATTTCCCTGAATCACGTCGAACTGTCCGTCGATCCGCTCGAGAAAGCTTCGGGCTTCGTCGACGAACACCTCGACTCCTGGTTGGCTTATCAGTTTGCCGGAATAGTCGTGATAGCGGTCCAGTAGCAGATCCCTCACGATGATGGGATTGATTTCGATTCCGATCGTTGAGTGCCCTGCCAGCCGCGCCGTCAGGATGTCTCTGCCACCACCGGAACCCATGATCAGCGCTCTTCCATTACTCCGTAAGCGATACACCAATCCGGTTATGGAGGAGAGCAGCTTTTCGCCCGCCTCAGCGGTGTGGCGACTCCCACTCAGTATTTCGGTGCTGGCGTCGGCATCGATCTGCACAATCTTCCGATCACCCGCATCGAGAACGGAAACGCGAGAGAAGGCGTTCCACCGGGAAAATTCGAGGGCTGGCTCCGCCTGTCCCTTCACGTAATGCAAGCGCAACCAGTCACCGGTCCATCCCAGGGCAAAAACCAGCAGGAGTCCCCCCACCGCTGCAAAGAGCGATGCCCTTCGGCGCTGCGGAGTCACCAAGATCGCTGTTGACAAGAGCAGGCACCCGGCGATCCAGGCCACCCTGAGCGCGTCGATCCAATACATCAGGAAGAGACTGCAGATCGCGCCCAGCGCGGCACCCATGACGTCCCAACTATAGAGCCGGGAGACCAGCTCCTGGCGATGGGTGTAGAGGAGCGAGAGAAACAGTCCGCAGAAAAAGAATGGGACAATGCACACGCAAATTGTGCCTATCAACCTGGCAACGTTGATCCAGGTCCAGAGATAGGGCGAGACCGGCATCCTCAATACCACGCCCAGACACAGTGGCAGGGAGGCCGCAGCCAGTAGAGCGATCCAACCAAGATAGAATTCCGCACGCCTTCGAAAAAAATCTGTGACGAAGTGAACAATGGCTCCAGACCCCAGTCCAAACAGCGCAATTGAAAGCACCAGGAAAGCAAAGTGGTACATGAGGGTCACCGAAAAAATCCGTGTCAGGGTCACTTCGGTGATCAGCAAGGCACACGAGAATGAGGCGACGGCGAGATAGATTCTCACGAAGCGTCAGGTTACAGGTCGATCAAAGAGGTCACAAGTCGCACGCTTGATCGACTTGAGACCTCTTTTACCGACCTGTAACCTATTAATTAGTTCTCGTCCGTTCGATTGTAAGTGACTGGAAATAAAAGGGAAAGAAGAGATTTAGGAGCTCCGTTTTTGTCAGGTCCTCTTGGTAGAATAAGTTTGCCAACTAACTCAAAGAAAAGGATTTACGACAAAACTGGAGCTCCAACGATGAGAAAGAACAGCGAACCACAGAGGCCGCTCGCCCCTGTGTGGCCCAATCACCGCTTGAGTGACGAGCTCCGCACGATCTCGAAGATTCTCGATAAGAATCCCGAGATCCTGGATCTGGTTTTACAAGATCTGTCTGACAAAGTGGATCCCCAAAACGGTTCGCCGGGCCTGAGTGCCGAGCAGCTCCTGCGTTGTGCGGTGCTCAAGAACTGGCATCAGCTGTCCTACGAGAAGCTGGCCTTTCACTTAGCCGACTCCGAGAGCTTTCGGGCGTTTTGCCGCTTACCCTTAGGGTGGGCTCCGGGCAAGAGTTGTCTGCAGGAGAACCTCAGTCGAATCCAGGCCGCGACCTGGGAGGGGATCGGGCAGATCCTGGTCCAATGGGCGAAGGCCCAAGGACTGGAGCAGGGACACAAGATCCGGGTGGATGCGACAAACGTCCCCAGCCCCATCCGCCATCCTTTTGATTCCCGGCTGTTGTACGATTCGATCCGCACGGTCACGGCGTTGTTACGAGATTTAGGCCAATCCCATCGAGTGAGCTACCGGGACCACTGTCGGCGGGCCAAACGTCGTGTGATCAATCTCCGCAACGTCCGGGGTAAAGCCCGCAAGAAGGTCGTTTACCTCGATCTGCTGAAGGTGGCAAAAAAGACCCGACACTATGGCAAGTTGGCGCTTGAGAATGCCTCCCAGTGGGAGGACTGCCACAGTTTGATAATCGCTGGAAAGTTGCGTCATTATTTGGAGTTGCTGCAGCAGGTCATCGATCAAACCGAGCGCCGGATCCTGCGGGGAGAGACGGTGGCGGCGGAGGAAAAGGTCGTTTCCATCTTTGAGGAGCATAGCGACATCCTTCAGACGGGAGGCAGAGAGACCGTCTTTGGCCACAAGGTGTTTTTGACCTGTGGCAAGAGTTCGCTGATCTTGGACTGTCGAGTTGTGGCCGGGAATCCGGCCGATCAGACTCAGCTGAAACCCATGCTCCGACGCCATTTCGAGCACTACGGCTTCTATCCTCGGCAGGCCAGTTTTGACGGGGGATTCGCTACCCAGGACAATCTCCAGTGGGGCAAGAAGCAGGGCATCGAAGATGTCGCGTTTGCCAAAAAGAGGAACTTGAAGGTCCCCGATATGGTTCGTTCCAGCTGGGTCTATCGACAACTGAGACGCTTTCGGGCCGGGATCGAAGGCTGCATCTCGATGCTCAAGCAGGTCTTTGGAGTCGACCGCTGCACCTGGAAGGGCTGGGATCACTTCCAGCAGTATGTGCAGCTTTCGGTGCTCAGTTACAACTTGCTCGTCCTGGCTCGTTTGCTGTTGTAGAAAGCTCAGAGTCCACTATTAGGGTGCGGGAGTTCAAGGATTGGTGTCTCTTAAAAACGACTTTCGAGGACTAGCTTGCAAACCCTCCTCTGAAACGGAGGGAAGTCACTGCCCGAAACCCTGGTATTGTCGAAGAAACCACCGATGGAACCTCAGAAAACGGGGGTTCCCGGATGAGAACTAATTAACCTCATGAGCTTGAACGCTCGAGTCGCTATCGTCACCGGAGGCAGTGCCGGGATCGGACGGGGGATTTCTCTCGAGTTGGCTCGAGCAGGGGCCCGAGTTGTGGTTGCCGATATTCAGGAGCAGCCCAAACAGGGCCGGTACTACGAGACCGACACGAGCACCACGACGCTGGAAGAGATCACGACACACGGCGGCGAAGGTCTCTTTGTGCAGCTCGATATCGCCCAGGAGAGTTCGGTTCGCAACCTCTTTGAACGTACCTTCGCCCGCTTCGAAGGGCTGGACATCCTTGTCAACAACGCCGGCACACACATCCCTGGAACCGCTGAAACACTGGCCGTGGCGGATTGGGATCGGGTAATGGCAGTGAACCTGCGGGCCTTGTTCCTGACCACCAAGATGGCCATCCCTCTCTTGAGAAAATCTGAAGCGGGTCGCATCGTCAATATCGCCTCGGTGAATGCTTTTGGCGGGGGTGCAGGCCCGGCGTATGCGCCGAGCAAGGCCGGAGTTGTCAACCTGACTCGCGATACTGCCCTCGAACTGGCCTCGGATGGAATCACCGTCAACGCCATCTGTCCAGGATACGTTGAGACTCCCATCCAGGACTACCTGACCGAAGAACAGATTGAAGAGTCTCGCCGGCGAACCCCGTTGCCTCGCTTTGGTAAACCTCGCGACATCGGTCAGGCCTGTGTCTTTCTGGCCTCCGACAACGCCTCCTGGATCACGGGCGCCGCGCTGCCTGTGGATGGGGGTTGGTCGGCGAGCGTCTAAGTCGAGAATCTCGCCCAGGTCAGCCGGAACTGGAGCAAAAGGAGAGAACTACATGTTGATTCCCGATTCGACCGGATCCAACAGACGCCGCTTCCTGATGCTGGCCGATGCCTAAGTACACAAGGGGCGTCCTTTCATGTTCGGGGTGCGACCTCTTTCTTAACCTGAGCTCTTCTTAAGCACATTCAAGTGCTCCCTATACACGGATCGAACGGCTATGAAGTCGCTGTGTTCCAGGAGCAGCTCGCGGCTGATTAGACGAATCTCGGTGTCCTCGGTCGTCGAGATTCCCTCATCGGAAGAGGAGACGGCGAAAAGACATTCCAGCAACTTGAGTTTGTTTTCGCGGGTTGCAATCTTGTTGAACTCTCTCGTTACCAGAAAATTCTCGGTTCCTCCGAAGAGGAGGCTCTGGGTCTTGGCAATCTGAACTACCAGAACCGCCTGGGCCTCCGGGACCGATCCCATCTCTTTGACGATCCTTTCCATCTCCCTGGTCTCGTCCTCGCTGATTTCCAGATCGGCGTGGGCTACGCGACTCAGGATGAAAGCAAAGGTCGCTATGAAGCGGGATTGATCCGGCGGCAATTCCTCCAAAGCACGTGTGATCTTCCGGATGGTTTCGGCGTCCTCCCCAGATTCGTCACCGCCCTTGCCAATCGGTCCCGTGTCTTGTACGCCCAGAAACTTCCAGATCGACATCTTAGTGTTCCCCTTAGCCCGGATTTCTCAAGGAGAAAGCCGAAAGGGCGATTTTAGTCGATTTCTCGACGCCGGTCTGGGTCAAAGGCGCCGCTGAGGGCGGTGCAGAGTACGACAGGCGTCGTGAGGCCTGTGTCGAGCGCGGAAAACCGGTTTTTCAGACACACCTCAGGCGCCTCAGTTGCAGACGGCTGGGATTTCCGACTTTCCTTGGCTCAACCGAGCTGTTGAAGCTGGGCCAAGGCTTGGGCATAGAGTGCTTGGTAAGGATAACCCTCGCTCAAGGACAGACTCACCCGCCGGACACTGACCCGAATCTGGCCTCCTATCTTCAACAGTTTGAGGCGAATTGTCTGGCATTGCGCCTTCGCCCACTGGGTCCCCTTCAAAGCGACACGCCTCAACGTGTGCAGCAGATTATAGGCCACCGAGGAGAACCACAACCGCAGCTGATTGCTCTTGATGAGGTGCGTCGAGGTCCGATCGGCAAACAGCTCCAGCTGCTGTTCCTTGATCCGATTCTCCGCCTCCCCTCGCGCGCAGTACAGCTGCTCGTACAGCTTTTGGGCGGGCCACCGCTTCGCTCCCAGCGAGGTGACGACAAAGCGGGGATTGGATCCCTTACCCGTGGACTCGGCCTTGCCCACCACTCGCCGCTCTTGACTCCAGCTCTTGTGCGTCTGGTAACGAAAGTCCTTATAGACTCGGGCGCTGCTGCCGCTCGCTTGTTGAAGCGCCTGGGCCTGTTCCAGCTCCGACTCCAGGGTCCCCTCTAAGCGCTGATTGCGGGCCAGACCGAAGACGTAATCCACTCGATGCTCCTCACACCATTTCATCAACGCCTCGCGCGCAAAGCTGCTGTCCGCCCGCAGCGTAATGCGGACCTTCGGCCACTTCGCCCGCAGTTGTCCCACGATCCGCTCCATCTCCTGGACCGCTCCTTCGGAGCCATCCAGATTCGACACCCGCAGCTTCGCCCCCAGCACATACCCCTCGCAAAACACATACAGGGGCAGGTAGCAGTAACACCGGTAGTAGCCATGGTAGAAACGACCCTCCTGCTCTCCGTGCAGCGGATCATCCGTCGCATCCAGGTCCAACACCAGCTCCTTGGGTTTCCCGCCTCGCACCCGAATGAACTGCTCCACCAAAAATGCTTCCACCGCCGCTTCATCCACCGGCGTCTTGCGATATTTATCCTGCGTCACCGAGGACAACTCCAAACGATTGAGTGTGCTCTTGCCCGCACACGCCTTGCCCCGATCCGCTTCCGCTCGCCGATCCCTCCCCAAGGGATCTTCCTTGCCGACCAACACCGCCATCAGCGGATCCGTCCGTAGCTCCTCATGATCGTTGAGATCCTCATAGCCCAAGGCCAGTCCATAAATCCGCTGCCCCACCAGATCCTCCACACTGAACTCGGTGAAGCGAGGATCCCGCCGGTCCCCAAAGCAGGCGGCCAAGCCGCGAATGAACCCATAGCGGTTCTCCACCTCCCGTAACAGCAACCCTCCGGCGTCTGAAGTGATCTGTCCCCCGTTGAATTCTGCCTCGACTCGGCGACCCTCCAGCCCTTGAAACTCCAGCTTAGAAGCGATACACTCTGTCGTCATAGTAGTCAGCTCCTTGTGTTTGTTAAGTCTTTGTTAACACAGACTTTATACCACATTGAGCTGACTGCTTTTTCTTATCCTTGAGAAATCCGGGTTAGGGCTCGTTCAAAAATAACTTCACATTCTGGCATCTCAGATTCACACCATCTGAGCGCCAACTCTGCGAAGTTATTCTTTGAACGAACCCTTAGTTCCGTTGAGCTAGATCCTCGACGCGTTCGACCTGAGCCCAGGTTCCACTGTCGATGGAAACCTCTCCTGCCAATCCCACCAGATGAGCCTGGGCCAGGGCTGTAGTATCGGCTCCGGTGGACCCATCGTTCGCAACTGCGTCTAGGAAGTCCGCCACGCATTCATGCATTCCCGGCCAACCAACATGGGGTTGGAGCGCAGGGACGAGCTCTGATCGCCACCGCCTCTCAGTCTGCGTCCTAACCCTCAGCTCTCCGGTGAAGAGGTCCTCGACCAGATCACCATCCTCTCCAGAGACCTCAATCTGCGTTTCAGGCTCACTGCATACGCTGGAAATGCTGGCATCGAAGGTCCCCCAGATCCCTCCGTAGTCCAGCTGAACCAGTGTATATCCCTGCATCCGGCCCGACGTTCCCCTGCCGTCCTGGACCAGAACTCTTTCTGCAGGTCTTCCCACGACCCGATCCAAAGCGTCGACGTACCAGGCGACCAGCGAGTGCATCAGGCTGATCTGGGAGTGGGGCGCGGGATTCCAGGAAGCACGCATTCGAATACTCGCCGTCCGAGGCTCCCCGATTGCCCCTTCCGCGACTAACTGAGCCGCTCGATTGACGACGGGAATAAATCTCAGCTCCATGTCGGCTTGAGTGATTTGAGGTGTTGCCAGAAGACGACCCAACACCGGCCGAATTCGATCCAAACTCTCGGCTACCGGAGGCTCGTAGAAAAAGGGCTTCCCAGATTCGATGGCAGCAAGGATTGCCGCCTCATGCTGGTTGTCGGGCAATGCGACAAACACCGCATCCAGATCCGGGTCGTCCAGGAGGGCTTCGAAGCCACTGTAGACCCGCACTTCAGACCCCAACTCGGTCCCAATCTGCTCCCGGGTTGCCGAACTGACTGCCGCAGCCGCGACGATGTCGGCGGAGCCAGCGCGCTGGATTGCAGGCACGTAGGCCTCTCGCGTCCAGCCCCCGTATCCTGCCAGTCCCACTCTCAGCTTGGACATACCTGATGGACTGTAACATAGGTGCTCGCGCAGTTGCCCTCTGAGGGCGCTACAGTTGTAGCTCGGGTCGGGGGCGAACCGCGATCTGGGGAGCTTCGCCCACTGGATTCCCGACCCTGATCTGTAGCATGATCCACCCGAGAGGAGACATCGATGGAGCAAAGAAGCTACGGTCTACTGAAAGGCAAGAAGGGAATCGTCTTCGGACCCTTGAACGAGCACAGCCTGGGATGGCACATCGCACTCGCCTGTCACAGAGAAGAAGCCCGCCTGGCCATTTCCAATGTGAAGGTTGCCTTTCGCCTGGGAAGAGTGCAGGAGCTAGCGAAGCTTTGTGACGACGCACCCTTGATTCCCTGTGACGCCAGTTCGAGCGAAGACGTCGAGGCTGCTTTCCAACAGTTGAAGCAAAGCTTGGGAAAAGTGGATTTTATCGTTCACTCGCTCGGCATGTCACCCAACGTAAGAAAACTGAGATCCTACGATGATCTCAACTATGACTGGTTCCACAAGACTCTAGACGTATCGGCCCTCTCACTACATCGAATCGTAAGCCAGGCCCTAAAGGCGGACGCCCTCAACGATGGCGGTAGTATCGCGGCACTCACCTACATAGGTGCCCAAAGAGTCTTCTCCCGCTACTCTGACATGGCAGACGCCAAGGCATTACTCGAGAGCATCACACGCAGTCTGGGCTATCATCTGGGACAAAAAGGTATCCGCATCAACACAGTTTCACAAAGCCCCACCAAGACGACTGCAGGCGGAGGAATCAAAGGCTTCGATCAGCTATATGATGTCGCTGAGAAGATGTCTCCCCTGGGCAACGCCCAGGCCGGCGATTGCGCTGACTTTGTGGTAGCCCTGCTTTCCGACCTGTGCCGCAAAGTAACCATGCAAAACATCTACCACGACGGTGGATTCAGCTCGGTGGGCATCAGCGATTCGGTCTTGGAGGCGCTTTATGGTGGACCGGAGACAGGATGAATAGGTCGCACGTCTGAACATCTGAACGTCGCACGTCCCAGATCCCCCACACGTCGGCTGGACCTGTCAGGCTGGCAGCAATCACCGGGCGCAGCAAGCCGAACCCCAACCTGAAACGTGCGACGTTCAGACGTTTCGACGTGCGACCTCTTTAACTCGCCTCCGACTGCGCATCAGACAAGCGGCGGTAGAGTAGAGAGCGGTTGAGAAGCCCTTGATGATCGCCAATGTCGATGATTCGGCCGGCATCGAGCACGACGATCCGATCGGCTTTTCGCACGGTTGACAATCGGTGTGCTATGACGAGAGTGGTACGATTCTCCATCAGGTTGTGGAGCGCGTTTTGAACCAACTGCTCGGATTCAGTGTCCAGCGCCGAGGTGGCCTCATCCAGAATCAGTATGGGTGCCTGTTTGAGAATCGCCCGGGCGATGGCGATGCGCTGGCGCTGCCCGCCTGAGAGCTGTTGGCCCCGGTCTCCGATGACGGTGTCGTAGCCGCTGGGAAGGGCCTTGATGACATCGTGAATGAAGGCAGCCCTAGCCGCTTCCTCGATCTCATCTGAGGAGCAATCTTCCCTCCCGTAGCCGATGTTGTTCGCCACCGTGTCGTTGAACAGAAAGGTGTCCTGAGTCACGATTGCGATCTGATCTCGCAGAGACTCCAGTTGAGCTTCGCGAATGTCGACGCCATCAATCGTGATGCGTCCCGCGGTGACGTCGAAGAACCTGGGAATCAGGCTTGCCATGCTGGATTTTCCGGCGCCACTTGGCCCCACCAGGGCGATGATCTCCCCCCGCCCTATCGAAAGATCCAAGTCCTGCAGAACGGTACTGTCTCCCCCATCTTCGTAGCTGAAAGAGACCCCTTCGAAAACGATCTCCCTACTCAAAGGTGCAAGCGTCTGGGCCTCTGGTAGATCCGGAATCTCCATACGGGTTGCCAGCAGATCGAAAATCCGGCCCGCCGAGGCCGAGGAGTGCTGAAAGTGCAGGTGCATACGGGACAACTTCCTAACCGGCTCGTAGAGCCGGAAAAGAGAGACCATGAACACCGCAAAGACGCCGATCGTGAAACCCTGGTTCATCTGATGATGGGCGTAGAGAAGGAAGGGGAAAAAGGAGGCGTAACCGATAAACTCGATCAAAGGCGAATTCAAGGCACCGATGCGGGCGGCCTTCAAATTGACTCGGACCAGGTTCCGGTTGAGTCTCCGAAAACGTCTCTTCTCGTAATCCTCCATGGTGAAGGCTTTGACGATCTGGTTTCCCGCAATCGTCTCTTGCAGGGCATGACTTATTTCCTCCAGATGCTCCTGACTCCAGAGACTGGCTGTCCGAATCTTTCGGCCCAGGTTCAATATGATGAACAGCACCAAGGGCGCGGCGAGAAAAGACAAGAGAGCCAGCTTCCAATCCGTGTACATGACGAGCCCCAGGAAGAAGAGGAAGAGAAAAATCTGACGGAGAAAGTCAGTCAGGATCCTGCTCACTGCGATCTGCAGTCGCTCTGTGTCGCTAACGACGCGTACCATCAGTCTCCCGCTGGTATTGTGCGCAAAGAAGGCCAGAGATTGCTCCAGAAGATGCCTGTAGAGGTCATTCCTTAGCGCGGCCACTACTCTGTGCCCGGTGTACCCCATGGCATACTCCGCACAGTAGAGAAAAAGTCCTTTCAGAAACGCAAATCCCACCAGGACGTAAGCGATCCGCGAAAGCGGATTCTCCTGGAGACCCAACCAGTCGTGGAGAAAGGCGAACTTGCCCTCTACGACACCGCCTCCCTGTGCGCCCTCACCCGACCACTGATTTAGAATAGGAGATAGCAGCGTGACGGGAACGGTCTCAAGAGCGCCGGTGAAAACGAGCAGGATCAGCGCCAGGACAAGGAGTGGAAGATGGGGTCGGAGATAGGGAAAAAGCTTGCGGATCTCGTTCACGAACGACGATTGTATTCTAAATTCCTGATCTCAGCGATTGGGCTCCCCTTCGGTCGGGTCTATAATGAGTCCACCATACAGGGAGCTTAAACGAACATGATCTGGAAGCGCTGGACTCGACCTTCGGTGAACTAGCCGAAGCGATCGAAAAAGGAGACGCAGAGACTCGCCTACAGGGACCGATAGCAGAGAGTGGATTCTCCCGGCTGACTTAGTACACTGGGTGACAAGTCGGCGATTCTTCCGACCAGTGGAGCCCGTTCTATCCCCAGCCATTTCTCAAAGTCTTTTGAGAGAGATCCTTTAAGAGCAAGCAGAGATAAGAGTTAGCAGTGATCTGAGTGAATGGGAATCGCTCGGTCATTGTTGCAAAACTCGGGAAGTCGAGTAACTGTGCTGGTTCTGACACTATGTGAGAGTGTCAGATAGTTCTGGTATCCTGTCCGTCAGTGAAAGGTCGGCCGGATCCACTACTGCAGCGTCGGGGCGCCCTGGCCCGACTGTTGCCGCGTTTTCGCGAGATGCTGCCGGGCTCCTTGGTCTTTCGCCGCCGCCGTTGCGGCAAAGCCAATTGCATCTGCGCGCAGGGCCGCGCCCATTGGCATCGCAGTGCTCAGTTAGTGATCGCTCAACGGGGAGGGGCGGCGAAGACCTATCACGTGCCCCACCACCAGGTGCAGGAAGTACAGAGGCGCTTGGCGCTGCGGGCCGAGTTGGAAGCTAAGGTTCGGGAGATCTTGCGTTTGAATCTCGAGCGCTGGTTGGCGGAGAAGAAACCGAAGCCGTGAGCTCCCTCCGACGGTTGGACGCCTATCTGGAGAAGGTCTTCGACTGGTCGCGACAACTGGAGCGGCTGGAGGATGGCAGACAGGCGCCTCGGGTGCCGCTGACCCAGGTCTTCGAGGGGGTGTTCTGGGGCACGGTCCTGCAGCAGCAAAGTCTGCACAGCATTGAGGCCGAATGTCGGGAAGGCCTCTTGCGTCGTCGGGTGGGGCCCTTGAGTGAAAGTACGGTGGGCTATGCTTTGGAGCGGATGGACTTGGAGTCGCTGCGGGCGCTGTCGATCGGGGTGGCACGGCGATTGAAACGCAACGCAGTGCTGCACTGGGAGACGGCGGGCGGGCAGCTGGCGATGGCAATCGATGGGATCGAACTGTTTCAATCCGAAAGCCGTTGTTGTGCAGACTGCTTGCAGCGACACAAGCAACGGGAGGGTCAGCCGGTGGTGGAGTTTCATCACCGGGTGGTGGTCGCTTCGCTGGTGGGCTTTGGCTTTCGTTTCGTGGTGGATCTGGAAGGCTTACAGCCGGGCGAGAATGAAGTAGGAGCGGGCGAGCGACTCTTGCGACGAATGGTGGGAGAGTTAGGCCGGCGCTTTTTTCAGATTGTCACCGTCGATGCGCTTTATACGGTCCCGTCCTTTGTGCAGGCAGTGCGGGAGTTAGGCCTGGAACTAGTCGCCCCGCTCAAGGCCAACCAGCCGGATCTCCTCGAGCAAGCCCAGCGACGCCTACAGGGGCCTCCGGACACCGTCCTGGAGGGGCCCGGCTCGAAGCGACAGCAGATCTGGGAGGAGCCACGACTTTGGTGGGACAGCGGGCGCCGCTCCGTGCGGGTGTTGCGGGTCGTGAGCGAGCGGGAAGTCAGCGAACGGATCGCCGGCCACAAGCAGAGCCGCACGATCCGCAGCGAGGCCTTCTATCTGAGCACTTGTCCCCGGCCCCGCACTCACGCCCACAGTATCGTTCGCTTAGCCGCCGCCCGCTGGGAGTTGGAGACCTCGACGTTTGCTCACCTGAGTTCGGAGTATGGACTCAAGCATGCTCAGGTGCATAGTGGGAAACCTCGGGCCTTCGTGGCTCAACTGATGATTCGTTTGCTGGCAGCGGCTCTGTTTATGATCTTTGTCTGTCGACAAGTCTGGAGTCATTGCCGTCGCCACAAACCCAGCCTCAAGCTGATTGTCCAGCGTTGTTACTGGAACTTAGCCCAGTCTCCCGAAGCCTGGGCTCCTGGCTGAGCCCAGCGCCCTGTTTTTCGATGGCTGCTCCGACTCCGGCTAGGCGAGCCCCGAAAGGGCTCAGGCCCCCGTGTCTCTTCTCTCCTAAAATCAAGGCCTTCAAGCCTTCCACAATTCACTCCACCTTCCTCCCTCCTTGATTCCTATCCCCAATTGCTGCCTTTTCAGTCCTTTTGGCACCGACCCTATTCCGGTTTGAGAAACCGCTGTTCTATCCCAGACGCGCTTTACATACCGCCCATCTATGGCGTAGTCTTAGTCTGGTCTCAGGCAAACGGGGAGAGGATCTTCAGGTACCGTCAGATATTTGTCAAGAGGTGATATTGCGGTGCTTCGGGTCATTTTTAACGACTGGAGTTAGCTATGAGTAAGACCAGAGGAGTCAATGAGTTTGTTCGTCGGCGTCTCCGGGAACTGCGCCAGAGCAAGAGGATGAGAATCAAGGACCTGGCCCTACAGTCCGGGATTCCAACCGGCTCGTATGGGTGCATGGAAAGCGGCTTCTACAACATCAGCCTTGACAACTTGTTTCGGATGTTGGGCGTTCTGGAAGCGGACATCCATGACGTCTGGCCGGTGGAATCAGTCGGCTCCCAGACACTCGATCAGCCAGTCTACTTGAGGAAAATCCAGGAATTCCGGCTAAGCGAGATCGTGTCTTTGTCGGGAGCACAGGGCGCGGCGCTCTTCTGCCTCGAGGAGGGGAAGTGTAAAGTCCTTCTCTATCAGAACCTGAGCGACTTTCTAATCGACCGACTCCACTTCTATCTGGAGGATAGTCTCAGCTACGATCAGGGCCTTTGGTTCGAAAAGCAGCACGGCGACCAGCGCTATTGCCTCTTTCTCCACGCCAAGGACTGTGCTCCCTACCTCAAACAGCTAATCGAACACTACCTGATGGTCTTTGCGCACGTGTTCAGTCGACTCAGGGCTCAAGACGTCGAGAGAAAAGGCTGAGAACAGTCCCCATGACAGGGGCAGAATCGGTTCTGGCTAGTCCAACGTGCGAAAAAGAGCCAATTCCAGGCCGGAGAGAAACCTGAGGTCGGCTCGGCCGCAAACAAGCTTGGATTTGAGGCGAATCAGATAGTAACTCGAGAAGAAAACAGCAGCCCAGAATAGGGAGGCTATTCTTAGCTCCCTAGCACGGAGCAACTCGAGCACATCCTTCCTCAGGCTTTCCGAAAACTCCAAGAGGAGTGCTTGGCGAGATTCTTCATTCTGCATCAGAAGACGAACATCCGGGGCCTCTACCAACCGCAGAATGTGCGCCAACCGAAGCTCTACTTGTTCCAATCGCCTTCTCTCAGACTCTCCCGACCTGAAGGCGGCAACCGCGTTGTAGAACATATAGCAAACGAGCAGAAGCGACAGTGCCAGGACGTAAAAAAACACCATCATCGATTGAAAATAAGAGACCTCAATACCTGCTGCAACCTGGTGTTGAGCTCATCCAGTTTTTTTTTGTCCGGAGCCTGGAGTCGGTGCATTGGCCTTTCATCCCAGAGGGTATAGGCGAATGTGATGAGAGCAACAAGGTAGATGAACTGGCCAAAGAAGCGAAAAATCGTCACAGAGGAGTCCAGGAACAACAAATTAGAGAAGTTAATGGCCTGGAAAGCCACCATTAGAGAAACTCCGGACAGGATACCCAGGAAGTTCTGACCCAAGATGATGCCGCGGTGTTGCCCGATCGCGCGGTAGACAATGAGACAGAGAAAAACCTGGAACACAAAAGTAATTGCATGGTAGCGCACAAAGTAGTCACGCCCTCCAACAAGGACCGTCCAGACGACCGGTGCCGTCACGAGCAAAATAACGATAACGGATCGTAGGAACTCTCTTCCAGGAATTTTTGTATTGCCAAGAATCCGCTGGTAAAGATCTCGCAGCACCCAGAGCTGTAGGACCGGAATCAGGAGAGCCCGGACGTTAAATACGTAGTAATACTCTGAGGACACCCGTCCATAGGTAGCTATCGTCACAGCCAAGACGGTCGAGCCGATGAAAACGTAGCCTATATAGCCGTAGAAGATGGGAAATTGCCCGAACATCCGATTTCCGTATGCTCGATACAAGATCAAGCCCAGCAGGATCAGGTTTACTCCCCATAGAAAATAGTAGAAGGACATCTGGGGCAAGGCTAACCGTAATCCCCAACTAGATCAAGTAGCTAGAAAGTAGCGAGCAACCTCACACCGCCGAGGACATTTGTATGTGCTGAGTCCTTTTCTTACCCTTGCCCGTGCCTTTGCCCGCGGCCGTGCCCGAGTTCCTCTTTCTCATCCAGGCCCAACGATTGTGGGAAGACGCAGGGCAAGGGCACGGGCGCGGGCAAAGGCACGGGAAACTTCTTCGCAAACTTGACCAGTCTGTGAACTTTTTCTCGAACAAGGGGTCTCTAGCTCTAGCTGGAAACGCATTGGTAATACCAAAACGGAATCCGTCTTGAATATTGGTCATTCCAAAACAACTTTTTGGTGTCGTCGGCAGTCAATAGACTGCGTTTATTAGTTTCTAATCAACCGTAGGAGGTCCAGATGTTTTACAAAGCCATCATGCTCTTCGTTTTGATTCAACCTTGGGTCCAGCCTCTCGACATGAGTTCGGCTCCGGATGCAACTGTGTCGGCGCAGCAGCAAACTGCGATCCAGGCCTGCTGTCCCGAACCATGGCCCTGCTTGCCCGGAGAAGTGTGTCACTGATCCCCTAGAAACGTCCTTTTTTGAACTCTCGCCGAGTTTTACTCAAGATCATCCGCGGCTGCAGGTTACAGGGTTTGAGGTCTGTCGACTGAGAACCTCCAACCCTCAGCACGCAATCTTACCTCCCATTCTCGCTCGGCTCGATAAATATCTGTCTGTCTGCTTCTCTGTCCCCTTCCCCGCTTGCAAAACCTGCTCGGATACCTAAGAATGAGACCCTCAAAAACGGTTTAAGATGAGTACTTCTAGAGAAATCTCAGAAGAACTGGAAATATTCTCCAGTTATCTGAAAGAAAAGCGGTTGAGAATGACCCACCAGCGGGAAACAGTTGTCGAGTGTTTCCTGACCGCCGGGGGACACGTGAGTGCGGAGGAGCTTTACGAACTTGTCAAAAAGAGCGATGGCAAGATCGGCTCGACTACCGTGTTTCGAACCCTCAAGGCCCTCACGGACTGTGGCCTGGCACGGGAGGTGGATCTGAGTGACGGTAGAATCCGATTCGAACCCCTCCACAGGCGTCCCCACCACCACCATATGGTCTGCGTGGAGTGTAATCGGACTATCGAGTTTCTCAGCCCGGAATTGGAGCAGATACAATCGCAGATCGTCTCGGAGTATCACTTCAAACCGGTTCAGCACCGAGTACAGATCTATGGGATTTGCCAGGACTGTCAAAACCAGCGCCAACCAGGCCCGGAGGCTGTCGATGCCGACCTGGTCTTTGTTCGAGACGCGCTGAAGATCGCAATGGAAACCGAGAAGAGGGGCGTCAACTTCTACCAGACCGCCTCCGCTATCGTGACCCACAAGTCCACCCGATCGACTTTCCTCCAGATGTTAGAGGATGAGAGGACCCACTTGAGTGGCCTGGAGAAGGAATGGAGCCAGCTCATCGGCGAACATAAAGAGGTACTCGAAGCCCCGGTCTTTCTCCACTTCGACTTCGGCTCACTGAAGCGCATCTTCCCCAGTCGAGATCAGATCAAGCTCAAACTGAGAGAAAACTTGAGCGCCAGGGATGCCCTGAAACTCGCCATGGAAATGGAGAGTGACGCCTACAACTTCTTCCGCGAATACGCCCAGAAATTCAACGAAACCAAGGGCAAAGACATCTTCACCCAGTTCGCAGAGGAAGAGCTCGAGCACTACGACCTGATCAAGCAGGAGTACGAGAAATTCAGCGACGAGCGGGAATCCCAAGCTGAACTTGAATAGTGAGCAGTGTCGGAAACAGCTGCTGCCGCCAACGGGTAGACTGCCAGTATTACGAAGCCAAGTCCGCCAGAGCCGCGAACGACTTGACTCGTCTGCAACATGAGCCCCAGTTCCGAGGAGAGAGCCGGACAACAGCACGGTCTCCCCTATCTCCGACCTGAACTGAATGACCCAGCCCGGACCCATGGAACACAGAATCGGATCGACGAAACTGGAGCTCGTAACCGGCGACATCACCCGACAAGACTGTGATGCCATCGTCAATGCGGCCAACAGTCGTCTAGCTGGAGGCGGAGGAGTCGATGGCGCCATCCACCGAAACGGCGGTCCGACCATCATGGAGGAAACCCGTAGCAGGTATCCGCAGGGATGTCCCACCGGTTCGGCTGTGATCACTGGAGCCGGGAGCCTGCTCGCCCGGTACGTAATCCATGCGGTAGGACCAGTGTGGAACGGCGGCCAGGGCGGCGAAGCAGAGAATCTGTCCACTGCCTACAGCAGCAGTCTCGAACTGGCCCTGGGGCACTCCTGCAGCAGCATCGCCTTCCCTTCCCTTTCGACCGGCGCCTACCGCTATCCCCTGGATCTTGCGGCGCCGGCTGCTCTACGCAGCGTCCTTGGTTTTCTCCAGGCGCATCAAGCACCGGCCCTGGTACGCTTCGTCCTCTTTGACGGGAAGACCTACGATTTCTACGAAGCAGCCCTCAGAGAGCTCAGAGTCGAAAACGACCCCGACTAAACTTTAGCAGGGCCCCAGCCGATCTGCTCAGAGAGGCGGAAGGCAAACCAGTACAAGAACAAATGGACTCGGTGCCAATACCTCAACCTGATTCGATCCCAAAACCTCCCAAAGCCCAAAACCCGAGCTGCAGGGGCTGCGCCCACTATTACATCACCTGGGATGACCACGCACCCCATGGCTGCAGAGCGATGGGATTCAAGTCGGCCCAAACGCCCTCTCTGATCGTCTTCCAGATTTCAGGCGCACAGTGTCTACGGTTCCGACCGCATGGGAAAAAACACTGAGCACGTTTAGCCCGGATTTCTCAAGGATAAGAAAAAGCAGTCAGCTCAATGTGGTATAAAGTCTGTGTTAACAAAGACTTAACAAACACAAGGAGCTGACTACTATGACGACAGAGTGTATCGCTTCTAAGCTGGAGTTTCAAGGGCTGGAGGGTCGCCGAGTCGAGGCAGAATTCAACGGGGGACAGATCACTTCAGACGCCGGAGGGTTGCTGTTACGGGAGGTGGAGAACCGCTATGGGTTCATTCGCGGCTTGGCCGCCTGCTTTGGGGACCGGCGCGATCCTCGCTTCACCGAGTTCAGTGTGGAGGAGCTGGTGGGGCAGCGGATTTATGGACTGGCCTTGGGCTATGAGGATCTCAACGATCATGAGGAGCTACGGACGGATCCGCTGATGGCGGTGTTGGTGGGCAAGGAAGATCCCTTGGGGAGGGATCGGCGAGCGGAAGCGGATCGGGGCAAGGCGTGTGCGGGCAAGAGCACACTCAATCGTTTGGAGTTGTCCTCGGTGACGCAGGATAAATATCGCAAGACGCCGGTGGATGAAGCGGCGGTGGAAGCATTTTTGGTGGAGCAGTTCATTCGGGTGCGAGGCGGTAAACCCAAGGAGCTGGTGTTGGACCTGGATGCGACGGATGATCCGCTGCACGGAGAGCAGGAGGGTCGTTTCTACCATGGCTACTACCGGTGTTACTGCTACCTGCCCCTGTATGTGTTTTGCGAGGGGTATGTGCTGGGGGCGAAGCTGCGGGTGTCGAATCTGGATGGCTCCGAAGGAGCGGTCCAGGAGATGGAGCGGATCGTGGGACAACTGCGGGCGAAGTGGCCGAAGGTCCGCATTACGCTGCGGGCGGACAGCAGCTTTGCGCGCGAGGCGTTGATGAAATGGTGTGAGGAGCATCGAGTGGATTACGTCTTCGGTCTGGCCCGCAATCAGCGCTTAGAGGGGACCCTGGAGTCGGAGCTGGAACAGGCCCAGGCGCTTCAACAAGCGAGCGGCAGCAGCGCCCGAGTCTATAAGGACTTTCGTTACCAGACGCACAAGAGCTGGAGTCAAGAGCGGCGAGTGGTGGGCAAGGCCGAGTACACGGGTAAGGGATCCAATCCCCGCTTTGTCGTCACCTCGCTGGGAGCGAAGCGGTGGCCCGCCCAAAAGCTGTACGAGCAGCTGTACTGCGCGCGAGGGGAGGCGGAGAATCGGATCAAGGAACAGCAGCTGGAGCTGTTTGCCGATCGGACCTCGACGCACCTCATCAAGAGCAATCAGCTGCGGTTGTGGTTCTCCTCGGTGGCCTATAATCTGCTGCACACGTTGAGGCGTGTCGCTTTGAAGGGGACCCAGTGGGCGAAGGCGCAATGCCAGACAATTCGCCTCAAACTGTTGAAGATAGGAGGCCAGATTCGGGTCAGTGTCCGGCGGGTGAGTCTGTCCTTGAGCGAGGGTTATCCTTACCAAGCACTCTATGCCCAAGCCTTGGCCCAGCTTCAACAGCTCGGTTGAGCCAAGGAAAGTCGGAAATCCCAGCCGTCTGCAACTGAGGCGCCTGAGGTGTGTCTGAAAAACCGGTTTTCCGCGCTCGACACAGGCCTCACGACGCCTGTCGTACTCTGCACCGCCCTCAGCGGCGCCTTTGACCCAGACCGGCGTCGAGAAATCGACTAAAATCGCCCTTTCGGCTTTCTCCTTGAGAAATCCGGGTTAGCCTTGCGGAGAGAAATCCGGGGCTAGCCAAGCACTTCGCTCATCGGCACTGTCCTAGTTCTCCTGGGACTCAGCCAGTCGATCCTGGCGCGTATCAAAGACTGCGATCTGCTGGGGCTGACGTCCATTGGCCAAGAGGCAGCGGACCCTTCTCGTCCTCATCGATCCCTGACCTACGATCAAATATTCAGCCATGCAACCTCCCTGTTTGAGACTTTTTATAACTGCCAGTTTCGGCTCTGTCTACAAGACCACACTGGAAAAAGGGTCCGCCGTCATAATAAAGTCTTAACCCGCAAAACAAGAATCAAGAAAACAGAGGAGCAAGAGCGTTTGCGATTCATCAGGCTGCCCGAGCAGAAAGAATCTTCTCCCACCGGGGCCGACGACCGAAAAACCGGGGCCGAAAAGGCTCGCTGGAATCTCGTGGATTTGTACCCCGATCTGGCCTCAATGGACAAGGATCTGGCAGCAGCGAAAGAGGAGGCCATTTCTTTCGAGGATCGCTTCCGCGGAAAGGTGGCGACACTTGACCCCAAGGACCTGTCCCAAGCGGTCCAGGAGTTTGAGAGCCTCTTGGTGCGTCTGGGTCGCGTCTTGTCTTATGCCTATCTCGATTGGTGCATAGACACCGAGGATCCAGAACGAGGGGCTCTCCTGCAAAGAACTCGAGAGGTCTACACCCAGATCATCCAAAAGGTACTCTTCTTCGAACTGGAGTGGGTTGCTGAGGATGACGACACGGTCAAACGACTCCTCGCGAGCTCCGAGCTGAGTCGCTTCCGACACTACCTCGAATTGGAACGGCAGCGTAAACCCCATGTACTGAGCGAAGCGGAAGAGAAGATCCTTACCGAAAAGGCCATCACGGGCCATACGGCGTGGAGCCGATTTTTCGACGAAGCAGTGGGTGCCACCCGATTCGTTTTGAACAAACGCAGTCTTACGCAGCAAGAGACTCTGGCCCGTTTGTACGAAGCCGATCGCGGCGTTCGTCGACGGGCTGCCCAGGCCTTTACCAAAGGTCTGAAGAGCCGGCTTCGCGAGATGGCCTTTGTCTTCAACGTCACCCTGGCAGACAAGGCCAGCAACGACCAGCTGCGTAGCTACCCGAATTGGTTGAGAAGTCGCAATCTGGACAATGAAATTTCGGATGAGGCGGTTGACGTCCTGGTTGACTCGGTCGCACGCCGCTACGATCTGGTAGCTCGATTCTACCGCCTCAAACGGACCCTCCTGGGTCTGGATGAACTCTTCGATTACGACCGCTACGCTCCGGTTGGGGCTAACGCTACCTTTCGGACCTGGGAACAGGCCCGCGAAATAGTTCTCAAGGCGTACAACTCATTCCATCCGCGAATGGGGGCAATTGCACTCGAGTTCTTTGAGAAGCGCTGGATCGATGCACCTCCAGGACCCGGTAAATCCAGTGGAGCCTTCAGCCACCCCTCCGTGACCACAGTTCATCCCTACATTCTCATGAACTACAGTGGCAACATAAGGGATATTCAGACTCTCGCCCACGAGCTGGGCCACGGCGTCCATCAGTACCTTTCCCAGAAACAGGGCTACCTCCAATCACGGCCTCCCCTGACCACATCGGAGACTGCCTCTGTGTTCGGAGAAATGCTGGTCTTCGATCACCTGATGAAGACGGAGCGTGACCCCAAGGTGCGACTTTCGATCCTGGTTGGAAACATCGACGACACAATTGCCACCGTATTTCGCCAGGTGGCGATGCATCAGTTCGAGGCAAGAATTCACACGGCTCGACGCCAGGAAGGGGAACTCCCCGTCGACCGCCTGAGTGAATTCTGGATAGAGACGCAAGAGAAGATGTTTCAAGGCAGTGTGACGCTGAAGGATCACTATAGAATCTGGTGGAGCTACATCCCCCACTTCATTCACACGCCGGGCTACGTCTATGCCTACGCCTTCGGCAAACTACTGGTCTTGGCACTCTATCGGCAACAGGGGAGAGAGAACTTCGCGGAAGAGTACCTGGAACTCCTGGAGGCAGGTGGATCGGACTGGCCCCGGGCGATGATAGGTAAGCTGGGCGTGGACCTGGACGATAGCGAACTCTGGAACCAGGGCTTGTCGATTACCGAGGATCTGATCCGCGATGCCGAGGCACTCGCGGAAGATTTGAGGGCATAGCATCAGGTCTAGGAAGACACTTCGGAGTTCGCATGTTCGGTGTTCTGCGGTTCGTGATTTAACCTTTTTCCTTACTCTGGAGAAGGCAACCAGTGGAAATGCCGAACCGCAGAATATCGAACAAGCGAACGCCGAAGTATCCAGCTAGCGGCTTTGCACTGTTTCCCAAGTACCTTCTACTACTTCCCTTCTTTCTGGGAAACATAACGACCCATGCAGAGGACTGGCCCCAGCTGCTCGGTCCACACCGCGACGGTGTCTATCGAGGCCGGGATCTAGCCCCATCCTGGCCCGCATCCGGTCTTCCCGTCCTCTGGCAAAAGCAGATCGGGAAGGGATTCAGCAATCCGGCCGTTGTCGACGGCCACCTCATTCTCTTCCACCGCATCGGAGACAAGGAAGTGGTGGAGGCACTGGGTCCCAAGACGGGCAGTAGCCTCTGGTCCTTCGGTTACCCGACCACCTATCACGACGACTTCGGTTTCGACGACGGACCCCGTGCCAGCCCCATCATCGCTGAGGGCCGGGTCTACACCTTCGGCGCCCAGGGAATGCTCCACTGTCTGGAACTCGGCACCGGGAGAAAGATCTGGTCGGCGGACACCCACTCCGCACTGGGAGTCAAGAAGGGTTTTTTCGGAGCCGCCGGATCCCCTCTGCTACACGGCAAGACAGTCTTTTTGAACGCGGGCGGCGGGAGCGGCAAGGGCCTGGCCGCCTTCGACAAAGACACCGGCAAACTTCTGTGGACGGCAACCGAGGACGAAGCCAGTTACGCCTCACCGATCGCAGCCACTTTCGGAGGCAAGCTCCACATTCTATTCTTCACCCGCAGCGGGTTGGTAGGAACCGACAGCGGCAGCGGCGAGGTACTGTTTCGCTTTCCCTGGCGCTCCCGCAACCGGGCGTCCGTCAACGCAGCCACCCCCCTTAGGGTCGACGATCTGATCTTCTTGTCGGCGAGCTACCGCACCGGCGCGGTGGTGTTGCGGGTCAAGGGACGCGAGTTGGAGCAGCTCTGGTCCTCGGACGAGGTGCTGTCCAATCACTACGCCACCAGCATCCACCATGAGGGACATCTGTACGGCTTTCATGGCCGCCAGGAGTATGGTCCCAGCTTGCGCTGCGTCGACCTCAAGACCGGTAAGGTGCGATGGAGCCAGGATCGCTTCGGATCCGGCACCATAACCCTGGCTGAGGACCGACTGATCATCCTGAAGGAGAACGGAGAGCTACTCCTGGCTCAGGCCGACCCGAAGCAATACCAGCAAATTGCCAAGGCCAGGATCCATACCGGTACGGTTCGTGCCTATCCGGCCCTGGCCTCTGGACTCCTCTACGCGCGTAACCAGGACACCCTGGTGTGTGTGGATCTGAAGAAGAGATGAAGACCAAGCCTCCTGGCTGGATTAATCCGGGCCGAAGGGTTACAATTCGACTCAACGAACCAGCCAACAAGGAGAAGACCCATGGCAAACGAGATAGGACGTAGAAATTTTCTCAAGGAATCGGCCGGTGTAGTGGCGGGTGTAGCCATTACCAGTGGCTCCGCCCCCAGCCTCATGGCGAAGGCCGACGCCAACGACACCGTCCGTGCCGCGGTGGTGGGGTTGAGGGGACGAGGCCAATCTCACATCGCCGGTTTTACCGGGCTGCCCAAGGTTGAAGTGGTTGCCCTCTGCGACGTTGACGCGAGCGTGCTCTCCGAGCGCGTCCAGGCGCTGGAGAAGAAAACCGGTCGAAAGGTGAGAAGCTACACCGACATGCGCCATATCTTCGAAGCCAAGGACATCGACGTGGTCAGTTTTGCCACCCCCAACCACTGGCACAGTCTGGGCGGCATCTGGGCCTGCCAGGCGGGGAAAGACGCCTATGTCGAGAAACCCTGCTCCCACAATGTCTGGGAGGGCCGTAAGCTGTTGGAAGCCGCACGTAAGTACGGGCGAATCGTCCAGCACGGGACCCAGTCTCGCAGCAGCGTGGGCGTAAAGGACGGAATCCAGAAGCTGCGAGAAGGTGTGATCGGCGACGTCTATATGGCCAAGGGCCTCTGCTATAAATGGCGCAACACCATCGGACGTACTCCCGCAGGGCCGGTTCCCGCAGGAGTCGACTACAACCTCTGGCTGGGACCCGCAAACGAACGTGCCTTCAGCAAGAATCGATTCCACTACAACTGGCACTGGCATTGGGACTACGGCAACGGCGACATCGGAAACCAGGGCGTACACGAAATGGATATGGCGCGCTGGGGCCTGGGTGTCAGCGGCCATCCTCAGAAGATCCAATCCTCGGGGGGGCACTTCATGTTCGACGACGACCAGGAAACCCCCAACGTCCAGATCGCAACCTTCGACTATCCCGATCAGAAGAAGCGGTTGGTTTTCGAAGTACGTCACTGGATGACGAATAACGAAGCCGCTCTGGGTTCAGCAGGCGAAAACGAGGTTGGCGTGCTCTTCTACGGCTCCGAGGGATACATGGTAATGAAGGGCGGTCACGGCTACCGTACCCATCTGGGAAGGAAGGGCGAGCCTGGCCCAACTCTCCAGGAAGGTGGAAATCTTTTCGGCAACTTCATCGATGCTGTCCGCAGTCGGAGAAAAGAGGACTTGAACGCGGAGATCAAAGAGGGACACCTTTCCTCGACGCTCTGCCACCTGGCCAACGTAGCCTATCGGACCGAGCGCACGCTACATTTCGACTCGGAGACGGAGACCTTCACCGACGACTCGGATGCAAACGCACTGCTGACCCGCGACTACAGAAGTCCCTTCGTAGTTCCAGAGTCGGTCTGAGTAATACGCCGAAGGCGTTATTGCGGGTAGCCCAGGGTTGGCGATGCGAAGCGAGCTACCCTGGGTCAGGGGCGTTCCAACCAACACCCTACCCCAAAAGGGTTATTGCCGACCTGAGACGCAGTGGCAAAATCGAGGTGCCGGAATGACAAACCCTGTAAGCGTCTGGGTAGTAAGACTTGGATTCCTTCTCGCTCTGTGGGCAAGCTGGATTGTCCTCTACGATGAAGACTCGGCGGCCGCCTTCGGATCGCTGAGTCTCGACCCAGACAAGCGTTTCGTCAACGAAACCAAGCTGCCGGTCGGCAGGTTGTCCTTCGAGGTCCTCGAGGAAACCACGGGCATCCATCTGCCGTCTCGGCTCTTCTTCGCCCATGCGGACGGACGCACCGACAAGCCGATCGTCGGGCGCTTCAAGCACATCCTGGTAACCGCGTCGGGACAGGAGATCAAGACGATTCCTGTGGGAGACTACGACGTCTACATCAGCCGCGGGACGGAGTACAGCCTCGACCATCAGAAGATCTCGATTACCGAGGGTGAGCTGACTCACTTCACCTCGACCCTCTCGCGCGCGATCGATACCAGCGGATTCATCTCTTCCGATTTTCATCTACACCTTCAATTCGCCATGCGTGATGGAGCCATAGTGGCGGCAGCAGAAGGCGTGGACCTGCTCACGGCAACCGATCACAACGTCCTGAAGGACTACGCTCCCTACATCGACCAGTTGAATCTGGGTCGCTTCCTGACCTCGGTCGTGGGAGCGGAAGTCGATACCGCCTTCGGTCATTACAACAGCTTCCCCATGTCCGTGAATCGATGGGAGGATCGGGAGTTCCGCTATGCCATCCGCACTCCAGGAGAAATGCTGCGCATGCTGCGCGCCGATCCAGGCGAGGAGATCGTCCAGATCAACCATCCTCGGCGCTGGGAACCCAGTCCCAGGAGCGGCTACTTCGACGGGCGATTGAATCCCGAGACCTCCGAGGTCGAATATCCCTTCTTCGAGACTGGATTCGATCAGGTCGAGATCTACAACGCGCTGACGGACTCAGAGAACTTGGGTCCCGAACCGCCGGAAGGCGAGCAGCCAAAGTACGAAGACAAGCACTACGGTCGAACCGACCTGGTCAATCAGAAGCTGAAGGATTGGTACAGCCTGCTGAACCGGGGAATCCTAATGACGGGAGTGAGCAACACCGATGCCCACATCTATCCCGAGCACCTGCCGGCGTATCCGCGCAACTATGTCCTCTCTGACACCGACGATCCCTGGAAGATCGATCCTCTAAAGGTGGTGAATGCACTGAAGCGGCGGGCTTCCACGGCCTCTTGCGGGCCCTTCATCCGATTTACGGCCAACGACGGAGCCCAGGTAGGCTCGATCATCAGCGACGATGACAATTCGGTCACGCTGCGCCTGCATGTCCAGGCGGCTCCTTGGATCCCGGTGGACCAGGTCGAAGTCATCGCCAACGGCCGAGTCAATGCGAAGTTCACGGTAAAGCCCGACGCGGTCGAGCCAGTGCGTTTCGTTCGAGAGTTGGTCGATAGGCCCACTCAGGATACGTGGTATCTGGTCATCGTCACCTCGGATCGCAGATGGCCGGAACCATTTACCAACTTCTCATCCTTCTCGTTCACGAATCCAATCCTGGTGGACGTGGACGGCAACGGGTACTTCGATGCCCCCAACCCCGGCTACGCTGTCAGTCCCGACGAGGCGACTGAAGAGCGAAAAACCGAGAGCAAGACGGGGTAATCGTGGCGGTGGCGCCGTGCGTCGAACCAGAGGCTCGAAAGAAGGGATACTTCGGCCTGGAGGCCAAGGCTACGTCCGGTGCTATATGCTGTTCTCTGCAGTTGAGGCATTCCAAGAGCCTTTGGAGGGCGGTTAGCTCAGCTGGGAGAGCGCCTCCCTTACAAGGAGGAGGTCACAGGTTCGAGCCCTGTACCGCCCACCAATCTTTTCAATGAGTTAGGGAGATTCGTTCGAGGCCACTCTTTCGAGTGTGTCGGTTTTTGTGTCAGTTTGGTAGGCAGAATCGAGGGCTTTGACCGCTCGGAACTTGTGGTTGGGTGAGAGGTGGGCGTAGCGCTCGGTCATTCGCGTGCTGCAATGGCCAAGCAGTTCGGCGATCGTCTTTAGCCCGCATTTCTCATCGCCTGTCGTAGCGAGGCGTCGCAAGGGCCGTCCTGGCAAGGCTTGCGACCGAGGCCTCCGCAGTCGTACTTGTACAGTACGTCGAGGAGGCCGACCGAGCGAAACACAGCCAGGGCGGATGATTGCGGCGACGTAGTAGACCGGCGATGAGAAATGCGGGTTAGGTCCACTCCGGCTATTGCCAAGTGACTGACAAAAGTAACCGCGGCAGGTTGAACTTTCATGGTGTGTCTCGACAGAGTGTAGGCGGGGCTATTGAGGGTGTTTTCCATGATTTCAGGACGGCGGCTTAAGAAAAGTCTGGTGCAGCTTTTCCTGACCCTGTGGGCAGGATCGTACCTGGCCGGGGCGGATCACTCTTATGTGGTGCTCGTCTCGATAGACGGTTTCGCAGCCTATCATCTGGAAAATGAGAAGTTGGAGTTGCCCAACATTCGTGCACTGGCCAGCGAAGGTGTCTGGGCCGAGAGTGGAGAGACGGTGTTTCCCAGTGTCACACATCCCTCCCACGCTACCATCATCACGGGTGTTTCACCCCGGATTCACGGTGTGATCGGCAACACCCTACGAAACCGGGAGACAGGCCAGTCTTTTAACATCACGGAAAAATCCCACGAAGTGATCGAGGTCTCGACGCTCTTTGACGCGGCCAAACGCAGAGGGCTGACCACGGCAGCCATGTTTTGGCCCGAAACCAAGGGTGACCCGTCGGTCGATTTCAACATCATTCATGAGCACCAGCCGCCGCGCTATGATGAGAGGGGTCAGCTGGATTCTATTATCGCCGGTCCCGAGCTTCTGGCCGAGATTCGTGCCGCCGATGTCCCGATCGACCTGTACTTCAAGTGGTATCCCGAGTTTGCTCTGAAAGGAGCACGCGATGTGATTCTGGCCCAGGCCACGAGTCACCTGATCCGCACGCACAAGCCCCAGCTGGTGGCCACGCTGATTTCCGCAACCGACGCTAATCAGCACCGATATGGCTCCGCACACTACCTGTCGGAGGCGTCGCTGACCATGGCAGATCACTGTGTGGGCTTGCTGAGAGCGGCGGCACGTGCAGCAGGTATTGCCGAGAGGACAACTTTTATCATTACGGCCGATCACGGTTTTCACAGTGTTGGACATGAAGTAAACCTTCATCCCTTGCTTTCCCAGGCAGGGCTCGAGGGGAAGGTGGCGCTGCACCCCAGTGGATGGACGATGTATGTTGAGCTTACCGAAGATTTTCTGGAGGATCGCGATCAGCCTCGATTGGAGAAGTTGATGCAGTCCGCTCTGCACTTGGAGGGGGTTTCCAGGATCGTCAGACCGGAGGGGTTTCATGCTCTGGGTACGCGGCGGTACGAAGAGGATCCCCACGTTGCGGGGCACTACATGATCATCGCTGATATTGATACACATCTGGTTTCGGACACCTCGAGTTCCTCCAGCGCACGACGTCGGAAGAAAAGAGACTCACACGGGCACGGCTATTTGCCCAGCCATCCCAGAATGTACCCGGTCTTCGTCATTTCCGGACATGGGGTCAGGCGTGGGAAGAGAATTGGGCACGTCCGAAACCATGACATCGCACCCACGATTGCGCACTTGCTGGGTCTGGAACTGGAAAACGTGGAAGGTCGAGTCTTGAGGGAGGCCCTCTTGAAGTAGAGTGGGCTGAAATCTTTCCTAATGATTCGGTTTTCTGGTTGGAGGAAAACCCACAGTGGGAGACATTTGGGAGACAGTGTGATGCGGAGTCGATTGCGCCGCCCAGCTGTGATTGGGAAAGCTCTCGACGATGTATTGTGAATCGGATTTGAATTTCTTGGCGATGTACCCGCTACTCACTCGTCCCCTGACCACCCGTGTCGGTCCGATCCGATTCTAGAACAAGCGCAGGTTTTCGATCTTTATCAAGGCGGTAGGTGAAGCGGTTCAGAAAACTTTGACCTAACCCGCATTTCTCATCGCCGGTCTACTACGTCGCCGCAATCATCCGCCCTGGCTGTGTTTCGCTCGGTCGGCCTCCTCGACGTACTGTACAAGTACGACTGCGGAGGCCTCGGTCGCAAGCCTTGCCAGGACGGCCCTTGCGACGCCTCGCTACGACAGGCGATGAGAAATGCGGGCTAAGAGTCCGTCGATTCCTACGCCCGGTTCATCCAAAATGACCCCCTGAACGTTCCGGGCTTCCCTGCCATATACGGACATACGTCTCCAGTGTGTCCTCGACCGATTCGGACTCTTTGGCCTCCAGTTGTTGTGTGAGGTTAGATCCTCCAGCTGGCGTTCGTCCCAACTCCGCGCCTTCAAACTCTTCCTGGGAGCACTGCCGGGTAGGATAGTTGCCCCCTTCAACCGTGTGCAGAGTGATGGTCAGAGCCGAGCGAGTGTTGGCCGTCTCAGTTACAGAAAACCGGTCACCCCTAGAGTACTCGTACTCACCGGAATCACTACCGTAGCGCACAAGAATATAGTATTCACCAGCAGCAACCGTAACTGTTCCTGTCTGCCCACCAGGGACCTCGACTGCCAGAGGTGTAGGACCTATTAGTTTGACTAGAGCCCACTTGGCTGATTGGTTCTCAAAAGTTACAGTATTCTTGCTTTGACTGAGAGCTGGCAGGCAATTCGTGGCTAAAAGGCCAAGCACTGCGGCTGACGTGATGAGGCTGTAGCCGAATTGGGCTTTGCAGATGTCCTTCGCCCATATCATTGTCATCTTCTACCCTCTCCCAGCCTCACCAATAGTTCCATCTGGAATCTCGCCGAATGGTCCTGTCTCGTTTAAATTGGGAAAAATAGTAGGAGTTCGGTCTGATTCTCGCTTGATAGTCGTTTCTCAAGAGAGTACCACTCTCAATCCCTAGCGAGTAGTGATCCGTTCCGAGCGCTTGCTAACTGGACTGGGAAATCAGAAAGAATACAACCTAGCGGATTGGCTCCCGGTTGTTTGGGCACTGCTCACCGATCCCTACAATCACCCCATGGTCTGCGAAGCGGCCACCTCTTCGAGTTCCAGGGATCCCGGGAAAACAACATCGTCTGGGCCGCAGCTTCATCCCAATGTTTTGCAAACCATCGTCAGCGCGGTGTCACCGGCAGCGTGGCAAACTGCCCGGGGCGGGTTTGTATCACTGTCGCTGCGATTCGACCGGAGCTGGTCACTTTCAGAATCCCTTCGAATGCGGAGAAATCGACGGGCTGGTT
This sequence comes from Acidobacteriota bacterium, assembly GCA_965218775.1. Taxonomy (GTDB): domain Bacteria; phylum Acidobacteriota; class UBA6911; order RPQK01; family JAJDTT01; genus CAUZIZ01. The sequence continues at coordinate 1,724,904 of CBDCLS010000005.1, forward strand.
CCAGTCAAACTGAGTTACGAAGAGTGCCAAGTGCCCCATCATCGGCAGCGTGACCTCAGTCGTCGTCAATCTGCCGCCCTCGGAATCGCAGAGCTGGAGTTCCAGCGTCACCTCTTGGCCCTCGATGTTGACCGCGGCTACTCCCGTATCGACTCCCGTGGCCACATTAGCCTCCATCGGAGCGCTAAAGCCCTCTTCGAGGACAGCGCTTTTTCCTACTCCCGCCAAACCGACGCTTCCACCAAAGAGGATGACCCCGGACAAGGGCCGGTCGGACTCGACGAGGACGGACCCGGCCTGCAGGGGACCTCGGCCGTCGGTCTGGAAAGTAACAAGTCCGCCGGCCGGGATCGAGGTTTCCAGAAGTCCAGCAACGACTTCTCCATTTAAATCTACCGAGAGCGGCCCGCCGTCGTCGTCCTTGAGCCGAATCGTGACCATGCTGTCTGCCGTTGGATCCAGTGCGGTCAACACGATCTTGCTGACCAATCCGTCGCCGTCGCCGAACTGGGCAAAGTACAGAGGTTCAGCTCGAGGTTCAAACTCCACGATTGGAAAGGGCCCCAGACGCTCAAAACCCTGCTCGCCCTCGTTTGCCAGATCGTTCCACTCGGCCGTGGTGACTACACACTCGCCATCCTCGCAGGCTACTTCCCAGCGAATAGCCGCAAAGTCTTCTCCGGATCCGAAATCATTCGGTTCGCCCTCCGCCCAGTCCGTGAACGCTACTGACTCTCCCGTGACCCACTGGAAGGTGCCCTCGACCTGTTGATCAGAGATGCCCATCCAATAGTTGACACTGACCGGTTCCGACAGGGGCAGTAGAGAGGATTCTATGAACTCCGCCTCGGCTTCGCTGGTGATGGTTACGAGGTGCCCCGCCATGCCTTTGAAGCCGAGTCGGTCGGCGACATCGTTCGCCTCCGTCCAGTCTCCGCTCAAAGAGACAATCTGGTAGTAATGCCCATTGCCGCCGTCGGACACTGCCCAGAGAATCGGATCCGAACCTAAGGCGAATTCCGCCGCCAGACTCAAGAGGGCCGAAAAGAGCCAAGGATAGGACTTCATGGTTTGCATCCCCCTTTCTTTGCAGCCATTCTACTGCACCCGTAAAGTTCTGGAGAACGATACACGGCTAATAAAGAGCACCGGATCTGTTTATCCATGAGAACCCAGGGCCTGCTGATATGGCGTTTTTGCGAGGTTTCTTGGTCCAGCACCGGTAACACTTTGCCCGTGCCCCATTGGCCGATCTTCTCGGTGATCTTGTAGTGCGAAATGGCTTGGCCTATCAACGAGCCTCCAGAATTACAGGGGAGCCTATCTACTGCAAGCAGAATTTTGTGTGAGCTAATACTCGCGATAGAGGTATCCTCAGTACACTGGATGTGAGCTCATCGTTGATTGTGCCGGCAAGGCACCCCAGAAGGCAAGGCATGAGACCTCCAAAGAGAGGAAGTGTCTCCCTACTTACATTTCTAGTGATTGGAGTGATGTTGCCTGCGGGCTTTCCTGCGGGTACTGCGGGACGATCGAGTGACGGGATCCCGGCTAACTCGACCGGTCTGAACATCGTGATGGGGGGCGGCTACTACATAAAGAGCCTTCATCCGCCCGACATGGATCAAAGGACGGTAGAGGAATTGACGCAGTGCTGACCTTCGCACCTGATCTGTCTCCCCTTTTTCGGTATTAAAGCTTCCGGTAGCCTCGCGACGTTATAGGGGTGAGCGATTCTGCCTCCAAATCAGTAGGGCACTTCCCCGAGGCCGAACCGGATAGTCCCACTTTGGAGGCCGTATTCCCGTCGCTTCTTTGCTAAGATGGGTAAAGCAATGATGTTCAAAGTGGTGACGAAGCACCCCCTGAGGGATCCACTTTCATTTCGCAGAGACCTGACCCATTGGCTCAATAAGGAGCCTGATGAGCGCATAGCAGCCGTGGAATCCCTTCGGAGGCAGCTCTATGGAACCTCAGCCAGACTTCAGAGAACTGCTTCGGTTGTTCGAAGAACACGACGTTGAATACCTGGTCGTAGGGGCCTATGCGCTTGCGTTCCACGGAGTCCCACGGGCTACAGGGGACTTGGACATCCTGATCAGAGCCGATGTATCGAATGCTCAGGCTGTCCTGTCGGCCCTGGATGCAATGGGCTTTTCTGGGTTGGGTCTTTCCAGAGAAGATTTCATACAACCCAACCAGGTGATTCAGCTGGGCCTGCCTCCCGTTCGAGTCGACATCCTAACGTCGTTGAGCGGGGTCTCCTGGGAAGAGGCTATCGCTGGTAGACAGAAGGGGAAATACGGGGACCTTGCAGTTCTTTTCCTCGGTCGAAACGAGTTGCTGAAGAACAAACGTGCGGTTGGCCGCAAGCAGGATCTGGCAGACTTGGAAGCACTAGGGGAAGAATACGACCCGACCCATGATGATGACCCCAATTCCGAAGAACGCAGTAAGAAAGCATGAAACTTACACCTGAGATTGTTGAAAGATTGAGAGGAGCGGTTCAAGCTGAGCGCGTCCGGGACATGGCCGTTAACCTGATTGAGGTACCCAGTCCCACCGGGGAGGCAGGAGCCGTTGGCGACCGTCTCTCGGAGCTGCTCGGGGGAGCTGGATTTGAGGTGGAACGCCCCGAGTCCTCCTGGGCCCCAGCGCCCGCCGTGGTGACCCGTTACCAGGCTCCGAGTCCGGGAAGGATCCTACAGTTCAACGCCCACATGGACGTAGTCCACCTCCCCTATACCCCCCCAAGCATCGAGGGCGGGATCCTCCGCGGGAGCGGATGCTCCGACATGAAGGGCGGCCTGGCTGCAATGTGTGAGGCCCTCATCGTCCTGAAGGAGACGGGGATCCTTGAGACCGGAGGCATTCTGCTGACGGCCCACGATCTGCACGAGACGCCCTGGGGCGATGGACGCCAGCTGCAGGCCCTGATCCGGGACGGTTACGTCGGGGACGGGGTGCTGCTGCCCGAGTACACCTACGACCGGGTGCCTGTGGTGGGTCGTGGAATGTCCCGAATCGAGGTAACGATTACCCGCGAGGGGATCCCGGTGCACGAGGTGATGGGAGGGATCGATCAACCCAGTGTCATCGCGGCCGGGGCGGAACTGGTCCAGCGCCTGGGGGCCCTGGATCAACGGATCTCAGTGCAAACCCACCCACTCGCAGGTCGGGAGAGTCTGTTCATCGGAAAGATCAGCTCGGGCGAGATCTTCAATCAATCGCCGATACAATTTCAGCTTTCGGGGACCCGCCGATGGATCCCGGGGACGTCCTGGACGGACGTCGAGCGGGAGTTCTACGAGGTGGTGAACCAGGGTGAACGCGAGGCGGGGATTGAGGTGAAGGGTGAGATCGAGTACATCAAGGATGCCTTCGAGCTCGACCCCGAAACACCCCTGGTGGAGGCCTTTCAATGCGCCCACCAGACGGTGACGGGCAGCCCTCTTCCTCAGGGACCGAAGCCATTCGTCGACGATGGCAACACCTTTCTGGAGGAGAGCGGAATCCCGGCTATCACCCACGGTCCCAACGCCACCGGGGCACACACCGTCAACGAGGCGGTCCCGCTGGAGGAATTGAACCGGGTCGCGCTGGTCTACGCCTGCACGGCCGTCGCCTTTTGCTGAAGGGAGTCTACCGATATGCGAAATCCGAGCAATCGTCGCACCAGCATCCTTTTCTTTCTGGTGGCATGGGCCGCAGTCTCCTGGGGACTGGCAGCAGCGCCCGCTTCCGGTCTGATTGAGATCGGCAGCAGTAAGCAGCTCTTCATCGACGACTACATCATCCTAAGTCTGTCCCACGCCAAACAGGTCCTCAACCCTGCGGTCAAGCATCCAGACAATCCACTTTTGAAAGCGGACAGGCCCTGGGACGGGAGCTATGTCGGTCTGAACAAGATCATCTACGAGGAGGACACGGGTCTCTTCCGGCTCTGGTATCGAACCACAGGCGGCTTCGTCTCCAGCAAAGCAGCCGATCGATTACGACCCTATCGGTACGACTGGGGCTGGGAGAACGGTCGAGCAGTCCGCCACAAAGTGGACGATCCTTATGGCTACTCGGGTTACCCCGATGATGAGGGCTGGTTGCTCTGCTATGCCACTTCGCGCGATGGGATTCATTGGGAAAAGCCAAACCTGGGCAAGGTCGAATTTAATGGATCCAAGAACAACAACATCCTGCCCCGGGGTATGCTGATGCCTCTGTTCCTGGACCGGCGCGAGACCGATCCGGCCAAGCGCTACAAGACCATAACCTCCGAAGGGACGACACCTCATGCCTGGAGGGAGGGACAACCCAAGGGAATGCGTCTCTACCTGCACTACTCTGCTGATGGGTTCAGCTGGACTCCCTACGGAGGGAATCCCATATACGACACGGGTGATCGGGTGGGTCGATGGGGACCGACCAGTCACATGGGTTGGGATCCGATTCGAAAAGTCTACGCGGTTCATATGGAAAACTGCCTGCATCGCGGCTGCCGTCTGGGTAAAAGGATCATCGGACGGTCCGAGAGTGCTGACATGACCCAATGGAGCCAGGATCAGACCATCATGGTGCCCGACGACAACGATTACCCGGACACCGAGTTCTACGCCATGCCGGTGATGGCATATGAGGGCGTCTACATCGGGGTCCCCTGGATCTTCCGCACGACCAACACGCTTCACTACCCCGAATTGGCCTTCAGCCGAGACGGGATTCGTTACCAGCGTCCCTATCGGCAAGCCCTGGTGAGCTTGGGTGACTTCGGAGACTTCGATGAGAGTACGATCTATGTAAGCCAACCCTTCGTCCACGACGGCGAGATCCGGATCTACTACTACGGGGGCAACTGGAGGGGTTCGGAAGCCCTTTACGAAAAGGGAGACAAGGCGCGCTTCGCCATCGGTCTGGCCACGGTCAGGGAGGACGGCTTCGTTTCGGTCGACGCGGGCAAGATCCACCCGGGAGAACTCGTCACCCGACTGTTCAGCTTCGAGGGAGACACCCTGTTCGTCAACATGGGAGCGGCCAAGTACAACCATGGAGCTGGGCAACCGGAGATCAGAGTCGAGATTCTAGGCGCGGACACCGACGCCGCCGGCGGTTTCAGCATGGAAGCCGCCGATCCGATAAGGACGACGGGCAAGCACCGCATCAGCTGGAAGGGCAGGTCCAACGTGGGAGCCCTGGCCGGAAAAGCCATCCAGCTACGCTTCCAGATCCGAAACGCCAAGCTGTTTTCGTTCCAGTTTCGATCCGGCGGGTAGTATATCCACGCCGAGATCTGGGAATAACCGCCAGGTGACAGAGCCGTGACCGTGAGAGGGTGTCGTAAAAGACCCGTTTCAAATCAGTACTAAGAATCCTCCCAGGCTAGCAAAGAAGAGTCGGAGTAGGCTGCGAAAATAGGGGGGATGGAGCAAGCAATTAAACGACCGGTGGTCAAGATCGATTCGAGCGGCCAATGGGGGCTCTTTCGAGGGATGAATGAGAAGGAAGGCCAGGGGAAGCGCCGGAAAAGGAAGCGGCCCGGGGCGAAACAATTCGAAGATCCCTCCCCGCGGGGGATCTTGATCGGCGATGAGAGTCTTGCAGAGTTTCTGGTGAAGATGTCGCAGACGTGGGTCTTTGTGGCTCGGGAGGTGATCCGGAGTTTGTCGTGGGAGGCCTTTGAAGCGAAGTACCGAGGGGGAGGGAGACGGCCGTACCATCCGGCAGCGCTGGTGGGATTGATTCTGTTCGGGATTCTGGAGGGCAAGGGATCGCTGCGTCAGCTGGAAACCCTGGCCCGGGTGGATACCCGTTGCTGGTGGTTCACGGGGGGGATCACGCCGGATCACTCGGTCATCGGCCGCTTTATCAATGAACACGGGGAGAGGCTGAGGGAAGAGTTCTTTGTGGAGCTGACCCAGGAAGTGTTGAAAAGGACTGGGAAGGACAAGGACAAGGGGAAGAAGGAGGGCGTGAGTTTGGCGGCCGACGGCACGGTGGTACAGGCGGCGGCCTCGCGTTACCGACGGGTGAAGAAGGAGGCGGCCGAAGCGGCCGCGGCGGAAAAGCGTCGTCGGGCAGAAGCGGATCCGAAGAACGAGCAATTGGCGCGTCAGGCCAAGCAAGCGGAGGAAGTGGCGCAAGCGGTACGCGAGCGGGTGGCGGCGCGGCAGGCGCAACGCAAGAGCACGGAGCATACGGCCGTGAGTCCGAGTGAACCGGAGGCGGTGATCCAGCCCCTGAAGAACAAAGCGAAGGCCGCCAGCTACAAGGGGGTGGTCTTGGCCAACCAGGATCGCATTATAGTGGCCCAGGCGGTGGATCCCTCCTCGGAGACGGGGGTGCTGCAAGCGCTGTTGCAGCAAGGCAAGCGGGTGGGTGGAGCGATCCAACAACTGTTGATGGATGCGGGGTTTTTCTCGGGGCAAGCGCTGGAGACGGCCCTAGAAGAAGGGGTGGAGGATGTGCTTTGTCCTGAGGGATCGAGCCCCCGAGTGGGTTGGGAGAAGAAGTCGACGAAGTGCTTGGCTAAAGCGGCCTTTCGCTACGAGGAGTGGGAAGATCGTTATCACTGTCCGGCGGGACAGAAACTGCACCCGGTCCAAAAGGGCAGCGATGGGGGCAAGCGGTATGTGCGCTACGGAGGAGCCCCCTGTGAGAGTTGCGGGTTGAGGAGCCAGTGCACCAGCAGTCGGAAAGGTCGAACGGTCAAACGCTATGAGGATGAGGAGATCAAGGATGCGGAGCGGGAAGTGATGCGCCAGCCCCGGGCTCAAGAGGCCTATCGTCAGCGCAAACAGATGGTGGAGCCCGTCTTCAGCGAACTGAAAGGGATCCAAGGATTACATCGGTTCAAGCGGAGAGGGTTGAAGAATGTCGGTCTGGAGTTTGCCCTTCATGCCAGCGCCCACAACCTCCGACGGCTGATTGCCCTGACCCCGTCCGTCCTATTTAGCGCTTTTTGGAGGCTCCTACATGCGCCGATCGGCCTTTTCCAGCGTCTGCAGCGCCTCTCCTTGTGTTTTTCGGCATAGCCGCACGACAAAGTGTCGCCCCACTTACTCCCGGTCGCCACGTGAACTTTTACGACACCCTCGTGAGGGAGCGGGATCCGATCACAGATCGGATCCCATTGCAGCTCCATTGCCAGGGCGCATGGCCGTTCCACCGTGCCTAGATCCGACATCGGGATGTCGGATCCCGCTCCCTTGACAGTCACGGCTCTGTAATCCCGCTGACATTGTCAGTTGCCTCGAAGACCTCCATCGGATCGCCCTGACAGTCGACTACATAGCGGATTGCCGCATCTACTGATTCCCGAGTCCAGAGGTAGAGATTGCTTCCATGTCGGGTCCACCGCTTGGGTCGGCCAGGGTCGAGCCCAGCCAGGTTGAGATTACGGCTCATGTAAGCCTTCAATGCATCCTGAATCGGTTCCGGTTCGCTCGCGGCTGAAATCACTGCGTGTAGATGGTTCGATCGAACGTGGGCTGCCCGAAGCCTCCACGACCGATGCGAACACACTTCATGGATCGCCCGCATGACGAGGATCCGGTGTCTCTTTGTCAGCTGATAGGCAGGGTATTTCATCCTTCGACTAGAATCTTTAACATAGGCATAATTCGGGGGTACAAAAGGTGCGCCAAACCGGTTGTTGTTGCGATCGGTTGCCCCGCGGGCGTCCCCGTGCAGGAAGATTCCGCAGCAGGTGAACGTGATCAAGTAGCGTAACTTCTTTTCTGTAAATTCTGGTCAGGCCTGGGTCGGAAAGACAGAGGTCTGGGACAGGATTCTCCAAAAACAGAAACGTCTATCTGGCAAGGAGAATCAAATGAACCCAGACCTGGAAAAGAGAGTACCACGGGAGATCCTGGCGGAGTTGATCGAGGAAGGAACAGAAGCCTTTCGAGGAATCCTGGAGAAGCTGTTCAACGTGGCCATGCAGTTGGAAAGAAGCGAGTTTCTGGGAGCGGAAGCGTACGAGAGAACAGCCAGTCGGCGAGGCTATCGAAACGGATTCAAAGGCAAGCGGATTCAGACTCGAGTGGGAGAGCTGCACTTGGAGATTCCACAGGTGCGTGGGTTGAGGTTTTATCCCAAGTCGCTGGAGAGGGGTTGCCGTTCGGAGAAGGCCCTGAAGCTGGCCATTGCCGAGATGTATGTGATGGGAGTCTCGACGAGGAAAGTCACCGAGATCACGGAGCAGCTGTGTGGGTTGGAGATCTCGGCCACCCAGGTCTCGAGAGTGGCCGGGATGCTGGACGAAGAGCTGGAAGAGTTTCGAAGCCGGGAGCTGGGAGAGTATCCGATCGTGTATCTGGATGCCCACTACGAGAAGGTTCGAAGAGGCGGCAGGGTGCAGGACGTGGCCATCCTGAAAGCCATAGGAGTCAATCGTTTCGGAACGCGGGAGGTGTTGGGTCTGAGCACCAGGATCAGTGAAGCGGAGGTGCATTGGCGAGGGTTTCTGGGAGATCTGCACAAGCGTGGACTGAGAGGGGTCGAGCTGTTTGTCAGTGACGATCACGAAGGACTGAAGGCGGCCAGGCGGGCAGTTTATCCGTCGGTGCCCTGGAACCGTTGTCAGTTTCACCTGAGTAAAAACGCCCAACAATATGCTCGCCGCAAAGAGGACAAGCCCCGCATCGCCCAGGCCATGCGGGACATTTTCGATGCCCCGTCTCGAGAAGATGCCGAGGAGCTCAAGGGTAAAGTCGTCAAGAAGTTCGAAAAGATTGCACCGGAGTTCGTGAGCTGGCTGGAAGAGAACGTGGATGAAGGGCTGACAGTGTTTGATTTTCCGAGGAGCTGGTGGCGAAGGATCCGAACCATCAACGGACTGGAGAGACTGCACCGGGAGATCCGGAGACGAACCCGGGTGGTGGGAATCTTTCCCCACGAAGCGTCGGCGCTGCGGCTCATCTCGGCTGTGCTTGCAGAGATACACGAGGAGTGGTTAACCGGCCGGCAATACCTGAACCTGGCCGGCTGGAAAACACAAGTGGAGCAATTCTTCCCTACAGGCCCTAAAGAAAATTACAGAAAAACGGTTGCTTAACCCGTGATCAGGTACGCGAGGGGATAGGGCAGGCTACAGCTTCCGTCCGTTTCCATATCAACTAGAACGTCCAATCTGCGCGATCTGCGAGTCGTAATCTCTGGGTGATATGATGGCGACGTATCCAACCATGCGCATCACCGTCATAGGAGCTGGGATCTTCGGCATGGCTGCGGCCTTGGAGCTGCGCCGCCGAGGCCACGACGTCATCTTATGTGAACAGGAGCAGGTACCCTCCCCCAGAGCTAGTTCCACCGACGTCTCCAAGGTGATCCGCCGTACCGGCTATCCGGAGCAAGCCTACCGAGAACTGGTAGAGCGATCCCAACAGCAGTGGAAAATCTGGCATCAGCAGTTCAGCCAGGCGATCTACTACCAGACCGGCATGCTAGCGATGGAGCGCGACTTCTCCCCTGGAAGCCGCGCCCACAGCAACTGGGAGATCTTCGGCGACCAGGAAGATGGCGTGCAGCGGCTGTCGCGGAAGGAGGCCGGCGAGCGCTTCCCTCAATTCGTGCTCGAAGAAGAGGACGTCCTTCTCTACGACCCCTGGACCGGCTATCTCCGCAGCGGCCAGGCCCTGACCGATCTGGCTTCATTGGCTCGCTCGGAGGGGGTGCAGATCCGCGAGCAGACGGCGGTAACCGCGGTCGAAGAAGTCGGAGACAAGGTCCAGGTAAGTAGCGATGAAACCCTTTCCTGCGACCGGGCCATCGTGGCCGCCGGTGCCTGGATTGTGCAGCTGTTGCCGAGAATCAAACGCCACCTACGCATCACCCGAAACCAGATGGCCTTCTTCCAGCCAGAAAAGCCAGAGGCCTTCGATCAAACCAGATTTCCGGTATGGTCGGTGACCTCGCCGGAAGAGGCCTGGTACGGTTTCCCCTACCTGCAGGAAGGCTACGTCAAGGTGGCCGACGACTTGAAATTGGAGGAAACGCATCCCGACATCGATCGAGAACCCACGGAAGAGTTCCTGGAGCGGGCACGCCAGTTCGTCGCCGCCCGCATTCCGGCCCTGGCCGAGGGCGAGCTGATCGGAGGACGCTCCTGTCTCTACACCAACACCCCCGACGACAATTTCATGATCGACTGGGCTCCCGGCTCGCAGCGAATCCTGATCGCGGGCTGCGGTAGTGGTCACGGATTCAAGTTCGGTGGCTCAATTGGCGGGGTCATCGCCGATGCCCTGGAAGAAAAACACAACGAAAACGGCGACTTATTTCGAATAGGGAATCGTCTTTCAGAAAAAGAGTCACACGTCCAGAAGAGGTCGCACGTCTGAACGTCGTACGTCTCTTGACAGGGAGCAGACAGCTTTGGAACTGACAGCGGCGGAACCTGAAAGTTCGAAAACCCACCACCGGAGAACCACGACTTGGGACGTGAGACTCTTTCTTAACCCGGAAAAGGAAACGAAAATCGATGCAAGCTGAAGCCAAAACAATCTACGACAACGCTATCGTGATCGACGGTCTGAACGTCAGCAACTGGGACAGCGAGGACGTGTTCGTCAGTCTGCGGGCCGGCAACCTCACGGCGATCAGTGCTACGGTTGCGACCTGGGACAACTTCCAGCAAACGATGGACCAGATTGGCCCCTGGTTGCGGCGCTTCAGGGAGCGGGACGACGTTCTTCAGGTCAAGGATACGCAAGACATCCTGGATGCCAAGAAGGCAGGCAAGACCGGTATCATCCTGAGCTTTCAGAACGCCTCACCGATTGAGAACGACCTCAATCGCCTCGGCATCTTCCATGCCCTGGGAGTCCGGGTCATCCAGTTGACCTATCATGAGCGCAATCTGCTGGGTAACGGTTGCTTCGAGCGTCAGGACGAGGGTCTGAGCAACTTCGGTCTCGACGCGGTGAGGGAGATGAACCAGCTGGGGATTCTAATCGACCTCTCCCATGTCGGGGACCAAACCACGCTAGAGGCAATAGAGGCATCCGAAAAGCCGGTGGCAATCACCCACGCCAATGCGCGAGCCTACCACGACCATCCGCGCAACAAGCAAGACGAGGCGCTCCGCCTCCTGGCCGAGAAGGGGGGGGTCATAGGTGCCTGTTCGTTCTGCCCCTTTCTCCCCACCGGCTTCGATTCCACGGTAGAAGACTACGTAAACGCAATCGATGACATGGTCGAGAGGATCGGCATCGACCATGTAGCCGTAGGAACGGACACGACCCAGGATCAGCCGCTCTCTTTCTGGCACTACATCAGCGCCCAACAAGGCACCAAATACCCGTCCACTTTCACCAACACCGCGTGGCGCTACGAAGAGCTGAGTTTCCAGCCAAAAGGCATGGAGAAACTGGACGAGTTTCCCAACCTGGCGGCAGCGCTAATGGACCGCGGTTACAACACTGCGGACCTCCTAAAGATCCTAGGCGAAAACTGGCTCCGTCTATTCCAGGATGTCTGGGCGTAGCTTTGGCCTCCAGGCCGAAGTATTCTTTTTCTTTCGAGCCTTTGGCTCGAGGCACAGCGGCCTGGAGGCCACCGCTACGAAATCATGCAACAACACTCCTCCCCCATCCCGAAATCCTTCTTCGACTACGTCAAGTCGATGGGCCCCGGCATCGTAGTGGTCCTGACCTGGCTGGGTGCCGGCGACATTGTGGAATCGGCCATGGCGGGAGGAAACTACGGATACGCGCTGATGTGGGCCTTCTGCCTCTGCCTGGTCCTGCGCTATCTGTTCGTCTCCATCATCGCCAAGTATCAACTCTGTAATCAGCACGGAGAAAGCGTCCTGGCAGGGCTGATCCGGGTCCACCCTCTCCTGGGGGTAATCGTCCTCATAGGCGCGCTTCTCCTCTCGCACGGGGTAGGTGTCTTCCTCCTGGTAGGATCGGCCGAGGTCTGCATCAAACTCACGGGACTGGGCACCACAATCCCCTGGGCCCTGGGCCTCACGGCGGTGGTCTTTCTGCTGGTCTTCCGTCCCCAGTATCGCCGGATCGAGCTGCTTTTCTTCATACTGGCTGGGACGCTCACGGTCTCCTTGATTGCACTGGCAGGGTGGGCCGGACCTTCGGCCAGTGGCATTGCTAGAGGTATTGTGGGTTTCAGCATCCCCTCGACGTTGGGTCGATTCGATGCAATCTTCCTGATCGTAGCCCTTGTGGGTGCAATTGCCGGAAGTGTCGCCAATCTGATGTACCCCTACTTCATGAGGGAAAAGGGCTGGACTACGCCCGAGCATCGCCGGGTCCAGCGCTACGACCTGATCTTCGGCATCATCGTCCTGATCATCCTGGACCTGTCGATCTGGGTGGTGGGGGCAGAGATACTGCATCCCCGGGGAATCCAGGTGGTGGACCTGACGAGCCTCTCGCAACTGTTGGGGGAGATAATGGGACACCTGGGAACCCAGCTATTCTACCTGGGAGTCTTCGCCGCCCTATTCAGCTCGATGGTAGGAAACGGAGCGGCCTATGGTCTCCTGATATCCGATGCCTACATCAATCTACGTCCCAGTGCCCGAGCCCTGTGTGAAGGAGACTACAAGCGCCATCCCATCTACCATAAGGTCATATATTGGGTAGTTCTTTCCCCGACGATCTGGCTCTTCCTCGGCCACGGCGATTTCGTAGGCCTAACGGTAACAATAAACGCGGCCCAGGTGATGGTCCTTCCCTTCTTGGTAGGAGGTATCTGGATCATCACAGCGAGCAGCAAATACATCGGTCCAGAATACCGAAACCGCTGGTGGGAAAACGCGCTGGTAGGCGTGCTCTTCGCAGTAGCCCTGGTAAGCGCCTATTTCTCGGTGATCAAAGTCTTGAAAGGGGTATAGGAAAAAGAGGTCGCACGTTCCAGGTTCTCCAGTCGTTCCTATTGGACGGCTGGGGTGTCGAAGGGCATAGAGGCGGTCTCTTACGTAGCTTTGGCCTCTTGGCCTTCTGAAAGCATCGCGGAGTGGGATTTGGTACTTTCATACACTAGTGTCCGGTTATAAGTCCCATAGAGTCAACTGGTTAGAGCTAGGACTGTGGGCTTCCTGCAAGCTAGGTCTCATAAGTAGTTGATAAATGGGAACTTTCTCGAATGCGGTCACGCTCAAAACCTGCAGAATACTGTGTAGACTTTGGGGAAGCTTGAGTTCCTTTTTCAGGATTGCGATGAGGAGGTAAACGCAGACAGCAATCCAGATCTGGGTGCGAACGGCATTGTCGGAGGTGCCGTAGAAGGTCTTGATTCGCAGGTGCTGCTTGATCCACTTGAAGAACAGCTCCACCTGCCAGCGGAGTTTGTAGAGGGAGGCGACGCTGAGGGCCGGAAGGGTGAAATTGTTCGTCAGGAAGACGAGAGATTTGTTGGTGGGAGCGTCGAAGAAGCGAACTCTTCGCAAGTGCTCTGGATAGTCTTGCCGAGATTTTGGCAAGGCCAAGCGCCCGGTGTGATCGCTGCGAACTCCGGGCTGATCGGTCCGTGCTCGAGAGGTGTAGCGAGTAAAGCGGAGATTCTTCTTGGCCCGAATCACAAAGTAGGCGCAAGCTTGATGAACGACATGCAGACGAGCAAAGTCGAGATAACCCCGGTCCATGACGTAAAAGGCACCGGGCTCGATGACGAGGGAATCCAACAGGTTGACGTCGTGGCACTTTCCCTGGGTGATCTCGATGACGGTGGGGATCGGACCCCGCAAGTCCAGCAGGGTGTGCAGTTTGATGGCGCCCTTGCGCTTGCGAAAGTGGGCCCAGGGAAACAAGCTCAAGCACAGGTCGATGGTGGTCGAGTCGAAGGCATAGACTGTCTCCCCCAGCTCCAGACCGAGTTGCTCGTTGGCATACAGGCGTCTGGCTTTGACAATGAGCTTCTGCGCCAAGTCGGCGTAGATACGCCAGTCCCGTGTTTCGTTGGCTTCGGCCAGGGTGCTGCGGGCCACCTCCCCGCGAAATCCCAGCGAATAGAGCAGCTCGCTTCGGGAGCGCAGGCAGGCCTCGATGTCCCGCAAGCTCTCCCGGTACGTCAACTGCGCGAAGGCCATGGCCAGAAACTGGTTCCGGCACGAGAAGCGGCGCACCCGGCGGTCTCCTCCGTAACGCTCGACACAGCGCTGGAACTGTTCCCGGTGAATCCCCTCCATCAGCTGGGCAAAAATCGTTCGTCTTGGGTTCATGGCCAGAGACTGGACTACGCCTCTGACCGTCTGGGTACGGGGCCAAGGAGAAGCCACGAAAATTCAAATGCGTCACACCCCTTCCTCGTCGCAACCTACTATACCCATGTAACTTATAGACGATCTCTACAATCTAAACCGGACAGCAGTGACTTTCATAGTATCTTTGCCAAGGCATCGCCCACCAACAGAAGCCGCGAGAGACTTGACTTATCACCAATGTGAGCCCAGGTTCCGAGGAGAGACCGGCAAGGATACGTCTTGCCGGTACCACCGCCAACTGCTGTAGACTGTGTAGACTGCAGCTTACGTTGACCCCCCTGACAACCACTGCTAGAGTGCTACGTTACTTCAGCAATAAGGGAGAAACCTATGATCGATTCGATTTGGTGCAGACAGCTTCTAACCGTATCCATTGCTTTCCTCGCGCCGGCCGTTTTGGGGTCGTGCACTACGCCCGAATCTTCCTCGCCACCCGCAGCGGCCGAGGTCTCTGAGACCGTGACGACCAACCAGGAGTACTACGAGCTGCGCGTGTACCGCATTCCGAGCGCTGCCAAGCAGAAGATCGTGAGCGATTATCTGGAGAAGGCACTCGTCCCTGCCCTGAATCGTATGGGAATCGATCGGGTGGGCGTGTTCACCTTGAAGGATACTCCGGACGATTTTTCGATCTTCGTTCTCGTGCCCTATGCCACTCTGGAGGCTTTCTCCGAGTTGAACCCGAAGTTGGCCTCCGATGATGATTATCAGGAAACCGCCGCGAACCTCTTCGCTCTCTCTAAAGACGATCCCGCCTACACCCGGATCGATAGCCGGCTGATGAAGGCCTTTGCTGGAATGCCGGTTTTAGAGGCTCCCAGTAAGGCGGCAAAAACCCGGATTCTGGAGCTTCGGATCTACGAAAGCCATAACCAGAACGCCGCGCTTCGCAAGGTCGAAATGTTCAATAAGGGCGAGGCTGAGCTCATGCGAAAGGTGAAGCTAGGACCGGTATTCTTTGGAGAAACTCTGATCAGCAATGACGTTCCCAACCTGACCTACATGTTGTCCGCCGACGATATGGAGTCCCACAAGCAGCATTTCAAAGACTTCCTGGCACACCCGGATTGGGAGCAAATGAAGAAGATTGAACGGTACAAGGATACGGTTTCCAAGATTACTAGTCATTTTTTGTTGCCGACTTCTTATTCTCAGATCTAGGGGAAGGTCGCACGTCTGTCTTTACCGCTGCACGTCGATTGTCTGTACCGTCGCAGGTCTGAACGTCTGAACGTCACACGTCTCTTGGGAAACTCAACTCTGCCGATTAGGCTACTAGTCGACTTTACTAGGTTTGAGCTTTGAGAACTCTAGGTAGGATTTTAGACGAGCAATTTGCGACGATACTTTTCTGCTCAGATCCACTAGCGACGAGAACTCGGTCTTTGTTGCGTAGCCCTGATCTAGGGCAACGTAGAGCTGAGACCTTAGCTCGCCGGCCGAGCCCTTGGCGATGCCTAGGTGTCTGATGAATACAGCTTCGGTCTGGCTCTCGTAACCTTCGGCTATGTTGCTCATGATGCTGACTGCTGCACGACAGATCTGGTCCTTCATTCCAAAGTCTTTGGCGAATGGCTGCCGCCTCGTCAAAGTGTAGACCTGTCGAGTCAACTCGCGAGCCCCCTTCCAAGCTTCAATCTCTTCGAAAGACTTAATCGTGCTCATGTGAAAATAGAACGTAGCCCTCCCAAAAACTACGAACCAACCAACGACTAGGGACGTGCGACGTTCAGACGTTCAGACGTGCGACATCCCCCTTGACTCGCTCCCCCCCACCCTTTAGCATATTCCCGTTACTGATCTACGAACCGTCATGGTTGGGTTTACGGGAAGTCCGGTTCAAAGCCGGCGCTGCCCTCGCAACTGTGAGCAGGGATGAAATTCACATTCTGTGCCACTACCTCTTAAGTGGTGGCCCAAGGTGTGAGATTCCCCTGTAAGCCAGGAACCAGCCCAATCCTGACCTCTCAACGCTTCCGAAGGGGAAGCAGGAGGTATCAATGAGCCCTACCCCACTCTGAGCGCTCCAGGATTCCCGAAGTCATCTAGAAAACTCGGCCGCGGCTCTGACACCGGTGTTAGGCGGGATCCAACCCCCTGACGTGCAGGCCTTCGCACCTCGGCTGTCTCAGGCTGCACCGAACTTGGGGTCTCCTTTGTCTCGGCAGCCGGACGTCTGCGGGACGATCGAGACTCAACCCCTGGCAAAACAATGAATCTGGTTCGAAAGAAAAACGCCCATCCCCCCTATCTCGAGTTTGCCAAGAAGGATGTGCAGGACTCGGTTCCAGTTCTGACGACTTTGACGCGATTGGGGACGATCGCTTCGCCGGTCCTGGTCACCTGCCTCTTCGCCGGAGTTCTGATCGCGCAGAAGAACAACTCATCCGACAAGAAGCTGATGCGGCTTCCTACTACCGAGGAAGTCACCGTCACTGCGAGCCGCTACGAGGAGAAGACCGCCGGGGTTGCGGCCAATGTCACCGTGATCACGGAAGAGGATATCGCCAACTCGACGGCCAGCGATATCCCCGGGCTCCTCCGCAGTCAGGTGAACATCCAGGTGACGGACATCGCCGGGAACCAGCGATTCTACAACGTCGACCTGCGGGGCTTCGGGGAGACGGCTCCAGCCAATACCCTGGTCCTGGTCGACGGACGGCGAGTCAACCAGCCCAGCCTCAACGGAGTCGACTGGATGCAAGTACCCTTGGAGAGGGTCAAACGCATCGAAATTGTCCGAGGGGGCCGGGGCAGCGTCCTCTATGGAGACAATGCCGGAGCGGGCGTCATCAACATCATTACCGGGCAGGGCGACTCGCCGAGTGCAGATGTGGAATTCTCCGGAGGAAGCTACAAGACCTTCCGCTCGAGTGCGCAGGTTGGAGGCTCGGGACCGACTCTCCGCTATGCCACCTCGGGAGGCTATTTCCGCGGCGACGGTTACCGGGGCAATAGCGAATCCGAGGGCGGAGACTTTGGAGGCAGCCTGGGTCTAAAACTGGGCGACCGGGGGAATCTTGAATTCAGCGGCGGTGTCCACACCGACAAGACCGGACTCCCCGGGGCGATTCTCGAAAGTGAGTTCGGATCGGGTGCCTCCCGTGAAGACTCCCTGCATCCCGACGACTTCGTGGATATCGATGACTACTACGTTCTAGTTCGGCCCGAGTTCAGGTTCTTTGACCAAAGCACCCTGCAGCTGGACTTCTCGGCCAGGAGGCGCGACTCGACCTTCTTCAGCAGCTTCATCGGTGGAACCTTCGAGGGAAAGACGGAGACCGACCTGTACACGGTCTCCCCGAGGCTGCTCCTGCAGGAGAAGATCGCCGGGCTCACCAACAGCCTGAGCATCGGCTACGATTTCGTGGAGGCTACCGAGGATATCTTCAACACGACCGTCTTCTCCGGCTTCGGATCTCCGACTCTCTTCACGCTGAAAAAGAGAAACCAGGGCTTCTATTTCTATGATGAGGTCTACCCGGTGGAAGGCCTGGCCTTGTCCGCAGGTTATCGCTACGATCGAGCCACCTTCCGTTTCGCCCCCAGCAGCCCGGATCAAACCAGCCACGATGAGAACCTCTACACCGCTGGCCTCAACTACCGTTTCTACCGGGATACATTCCTCTATTTCGGCTATTCCAGAAGCTTCCGCTATCCGGTTCTAGACGAGATGTTCAGTTTCTTCGCCAATACCATCGACGCCAATCTGAAGCCGCAGACAGGAGATGATCTGGAAGTGGGCCTGAGGCACTATTTCACGGAGAGCTTCTTCGGAAACCTGAACTTCTTCCACGTCGACATGGACAATGAGATCTTCTTCAATCCGGTCGGCGGCGCCTTCGGATTCGGCGCCAATCAGAACTTTGAGGGTAAGACCCGAAAAAAGGGTGTAGAACTGTCCCTGGGAACCTATGCTTACAGGACCACCTTTCGAGGCAGTTACGGCTTCACGGATGCAAACGTAAAAGAGGGCCAGTACCAGGGCAGAGGCGTCCCTGGCGTTTCGAGACATAAGATAACGGTCGAGTCGTCGCTCCACCTTACCCCCAAGTTCAACGCCGGCCTGAGTGGTACCTACGCGGGCAAGAAGTACTTCCAGAGTGACTGGGGCAATGCCTTCGGGGAACAGGATGATTACTTCCTGCTCAATGCACGGCTTAGTTACCTCCTACGCCGAGCTACCTTGTTCTTGGACCTGAATAACATCCTGAATCAGGAATACTCCGAGTACGGAGTCCTCGGGGGTTTCCCGACCGAGAGAGCCTTCTATCCTTCGTCCAAGTTCAATGCTAGGATCGGTGTTCGGTTTTCGATTCGGTAACCAAGAAAAAGAAGTCGCACGTCTGAACGTCTGCACATCCCACGTCCTTTGGCCGGCAGCAGCCAGCTTCGGAACTGACAGCTGCGGAAACCTGAAGGTTCGAAGGCCTACCACCGGTGCCTCCTGACCTGGGACGTGCGACGTTCCGACGTTCCTATTGACATGGCGGGGGTAGCGTTCCAGACTCGTTCCGCTAATGGCGGGGAATGACAACATCGTTAAACGGACGCTTCTTTCTGAAAAGACCCGGGAGAATAGCGGCGCTATCGCTCTTCTGAGTGCCATGATCGTTTCGGCGGTGTCCTTGCTCTGCTGGAGAGAATATCCAGGGCTCTTTTCGACACTGGCAGCAATTCCTGAGCGGGTCAACGAACATCAGGAGTATTGGCGACTCGTTACCGCCATAGGGGTACACTCGGACTGGAGGCATTTGGTTTCGAATGTAGCTTTTCTGACCCTCTTCAGCTACTTGCTCTATGGGTATTTCGGATTCTGGGTCTACCCTTTTGGGGTGCTTGTCCTCGGATCGCTCACCAACTACCTGGCCTTACTGACCTACCCACCTCAAATTAGCCTGCTAGGTGCTTCTGGGGTCACCTATCTCATGGCGGGCTTCTGGCTGACCATCTACATCCTCATCGAGCGGAGCCGCTCCTTCCGCCAGCGATTGCTTCGCAGTTTTGGGTTTGGCCTGATCGTCCTGATACCGACGACTCTGCAACAGAATGTCAGCTATCGCACACATGCCATCGGCTTTGGGCTCGGCGCGATCATGGCGCTGCTCTACTTCCAGAAGAAGAAGGCAGAGATTCGCGCGGCTGAGGTGGTTGAGTGGGAGGAAGATCCGGACGAAAGAAGATCCTATGTGATGTGAGGCACCTGGTCCTCGGCTGCAGTCGATTCAGTCCGTTTCGGCAGCCGGTTCGAGCCAGTCCATGGGCGCCCACCATTCCTTGCCCTGAGCGGTCCTGACTGCGATTCGGGGTGAGGGTCTTCTCAGTGGCCGAACCAGCGTTACGATCTCCCCTCGTTTCAGCCTATCGTCGAATCGGTAAATTACACGCAGCTTACTTCCGTTGGGAGCCAGCCGGAGTCGCTCGTGATGAAGGTCGCGAATCAGAATAGTAGGACTGAAGGTACGGTGCTTTCGACATCGGATCTGCCTGCCTTCAACTGCGAAACCTAGAGACCTGACTCGCTTCAACGCCCACCTATTTGCTCCGACCTCTCCTTCGCGTGGATGAAGTCCCAGATGGTAGCGCCGATAGTGGTGTAGTTCATGCGCGAAGAGGTCGGCCAGGTGATCGCGAAAGGATTGGTAGCTGTGCTCGAATCCGCTCCTGTCACGGGCCCGCATCGGGTAGGTCAGCCGCGCACCAATCAGGACTCGGATCAGGCGATAGCGCTGAGGCAGATCGGCGGGTGTCTCGAATCGAGTGCTGATCCCCCAATGGCCCCTTCGGGCACGAAAACTGTCGGGGTTCTGCCATAGGCGATAGTAGACCCCGCGCCAGCTTCGACTTCGCCGGAGCAAATAGACGCAGGTAACCAGTGCCTCGATTGGAGTGCCCAGAACGACCGAGCTCAGCACCTCCTGGACTTCCTTCTCGCTTGACTCCAGTTTTCCGAGCGCTCCAGGCTCAGCGAATAGGTGGGCTTTCATGGATACTTTTGAGTCGTACTGGCCTTCGTCGTGGCGGTGGTGTCCAGGCCGCCGTCCGTCGTGCTAGGCTCGACTCGGGATACTTCGGCCTGGAGGCCAAAGTTACGCCAGCTACCGGAGCTCCCGCATCAGTTTGCTGCACGCCACCAGTGTAGCGGGATCGTCCGACGTCAGCGGTTCCAACCCTGAAGCGTGTTCAAGCCGCTCTAGAGCCTCGCCCTTGCGACCCGCCTTGTTGAGGGCCAGGGCCAGTTCGTAATGGTAGAGAATGAGATTGGGTCGGAGGTCGACTGCCTTCTGGTAGGCGGAAGCCGCCTTCTCAAAGCTCACATCTCGAGGCAGCCCTCCGAAGAGCAGTCTTGCCGCGGCCCGTTCCAGAAAGTTGGCATCGGCTATCTTGTAATACCAATTGGCCAGGACGTACCAGGCGCGATGATGGCTGGGATCCTTCTCCAGGGTAATTTCAACTCTGTCCCTGATCTTTCTGGCCAATCGTGCCTTCTGGCGGGCACCCGAGATCATTGCGATTCCCCCACATGCCCAGGCCATGACGAAGTTCGACTCGGGGTCATCGGGTCGCTGCTCCAGGGCTCTCTCGGCCAGCTCCAATGCCTGCCGATAGTGCTGCTCGCGCGCTGATTCACTCTGCCTCTTGCCCACCTGGCCGTGAAGATAACTAGCGGCGCACAAGGCATCGAAGTGACTGGGCTCCGCTTGAAGCACTTTGCGGTAGAGTGCTAACGCCTCCCGATCTCGGTGCTCAGCCTGGAGCTCCCGAGCCGATTCCAACAATTCCCGAGGGCTCGGAGCGGACTGACCGAGGGCGAAGGAATTCCACGGCGAGAAGAGGAGGAGGGTCAAACCGATGGCATAGGCCCTGTAATTCATCTTCCTTCCGAATCAAACACGTCCCAACTTCTAGGACAGGCAAAGATCTTAAACCAAGCATGGTGCCCGGAGCTAGGGGTTGAAATCTCCAAGGAGGTGTGACATAAGCTGCGCAGGTTGCAGGTCGTACTTCAAAATTGTGAGTGACTGGATCCAGTATCCCATCCTCGTCGTCGTCGGCTTTGTTGCCGGTGTCCTCAACGTGATTGCGGGCGGTGGATCGTTCCTGACGCTTCCCATCCTTATCTTCATTGGACTTCCTGCAACGGTAGCCAACGGAACCAACCGCGTCGGCATCCTGCTCCAGAACATGGGGGCTGTCTGGGGATTTCACCGTCATCGAGTCCTGGACTGGCGCTGTATCTTGTGGGCGGCTCTGCCTGCCACCCTGGGGTCGATCCTCGGGACCTGGGCGGCCTTGGAAGTGGGGGATGCGACCTTCAAGAAAATCCTGGCTTTTCTCATGATCGGCGTCAGCCTTTGGACGCTTTGGGATCCTCTGAGTCGACGAGACAAAGGCATCGGAGATTCACAAACGGTCCATATCGCTGCCCTCGCCCTCGGTTTCTTTCTGGTGGGCATCTATGGCGGCTTCGTGCAAGCCGGTGTCGGCTTTCTGGTCTTGGCGAGTACCACCGTGGCGGGTCTCGACCTGGTCCGGGGAAACGCGGTCAAAGTGCTGAGCATCCTCGCCTTCACCGTCGTCTCACTGCTTCTATTCGCCTCCCAGGGCAAAGTTGAGTGGATCACCGGCCTGGTGCTTGCCCTAGGAACCTTTTCCGGAGGTTTGGTCGGTGTCCGCCTGACAGTCCTGAAGGGTCATGGATGGATCAAGCAGTTCGTGACGGCCGCCATTATCATCCTGGCTCTGAAGCTTCTACTCACCGGCTAAGTACACTGGTTCGTTCTCCGTCCCGATGCAATCCGCACAGAGGTTTACAAAACCGAATCCTGGCATTATCCTTTGTGGGTCGCCCAGCTGAGCCTGGTCCTTGGTGAAGTGGTTCGAAGCTTTTCTTCCAACGCGTGGCGACGGCGGCCGAAACGTACCCAGGACGGTACGTCTGCAGGGGCCGAGAAACTGAATTGCAGCCACGAAAACAGGCTGCGACGCTGACCAGGCTGATGAGACACGAGGAGTTTGTAAATGAGCAAGATTTTTGTCGGAAACCTCAACTTCAATCTTGAAGAAGGTGTTCTGGAGACTTTTATTCGAGACGCGGGTGTCGAGGTCCAGAACGTCAACATAATTAGAGACGCATATTCCGGGAGATCTCGGGGATTCGGCTTCGTGGAACTGGAAGAGGCTCAAGACGTGGATGAAGCCATTTCAACCCTGAACGGCAAAGACCTCGACGGCCGGCAGCTACGAGTCGACCGAGCCCACGAGCGCGATTCACGCCCCCGCGACGGCGGCGGCCGCGGCGGCGGCGGCGGCGGCGGCGGCTTCAAGTCGCGGGACTGGTAACACCTTACGTAACATCCTAAACGGCGTAGACTTCGCGAATGTGGGGTCTAGGTCGATCTGTGCCTTCAGGGTCGCACGTCCCTAAGAGGTCGCACGTCTGAAGTTTGAACGTCGCACGTCTCTTAGCCGGCAGCAGACCGCTTTGGAACTGACGGCAGCGGAAACCTGAAGTTGGAAAACCTACCACCGGTGCCCATGACCTGGGACGTGCGACGTTCAGACATGCGACTCTAAATGTCCCTAACCACCTCAATGTTCCCTTCTAGAAAATGAAGCGAGTCGGCCTGGTCTCTTTCATCCACGAATCGAATACTTTCAACCCGGTCTTTACTACGCGGGAGATGTTTGACGATAGCGTGGTGTTTGGGGAGGAGGTTATTCATCGATGGGGTGAGGCGCACCATGAAGTCGGTGGAATGATTGAAGAGGCGGCTCGTGTTGGAGCCGAGTTGGTACCACTTGTGGCCGCTTGGGTCATGCCGGCGGGGCCGCTGCTGGAGCGGGCCTATGAGGGGATTCTGGAGGAGATTCTGACGCGGGTCTCTGGGGAGTCTCTGGATGGGATACTGCTTTCCCTTCATGGAGCCATGGTTAGCAGCCACATCCGGGATGCCGATGGGAATACCGCGGCGAGGATTCGACAGATGGTGGGGCCTTCACTTCCGGTCGTGCTGACTCTCGACCTGCACGCTAATGTCTCTGCGCGCATGATCGAAAACGTCACGGCCACGACCATCTATCGAACCTACCCCCATTTGGACCAGAGGGAGAGAGGCCGGGAGGCAGCCAGAATCCTGAATCAGATTCTGGTGGAGGGGGCTTCCCCGGTTCAAAGTCTGGTGAAGCCTCCGTTGGCGATCACTATTCTGGCCCAGGAGACCACCAAGGAGCCCATGGCGGGGCTCTATCGAGCACTCGAGGAGACCCTCCAACAGCCGGGGGTGATCTCCGCCAGTATCGCTCCAGGCTTCGCTTACGCCGACGTTGAGGAGATGGGGACATCGTTTCTCGTCGTTTCCGATGGCAACCCGCAGAAGGCTCGCGAGGCAGCCGTCAAGCTGGCGGACCAGGCCTGGGGACAGAGGGACAGACTCAACCTCACCGGCACGCCGGTGGAAGAAGCGGTGGAGCAGGTCGTGCGATCTGAGCTGACACCCATTACTCTACTGGACGCTGGAGACAACGTCGGGGGCGGGAGCCCGGGCGACGGGACCGTGATTTTCCAAGCCCTAGCAGAGGCCGGTGTCGAGGATGGCTTAGTCGTTCTCTTCGATCCTGCAGCCGTCCAGGCCTGTGCTGCTGCCGGAGTGGGAGAGTCCGTCGCACTCGAGGTCGGCGGAAAGAGCGACCGTCTTCATGGAGATCCAGTGCCGATCGAGGGTCGGGTCCGCTGTCTTCATGATGGCATGTTTGTCGAGGAGCAGCCCCGACACGGAGGAAGCCGCATCAACCAGCAGGGTCTCACCGCCGTCGTAGAAACCAGAGAGCGCCACACAGTGGTATTGACCTCGCTCCGCATGGCTCCTTTCAGTCTGGAACAGATTCTGAGCCTGGGGGTGAAGCCACGACGCAAGCGAGTCCTGATTGCAAAGGGAGCGATCGCTCCACGGGCAGCCTACGAACCCGTCTCGGCAAGCATGCTGGAGGTCGACTCTCCGGGAATCACAGCCGCCAACCCCTCTCGCTTCACCTATCGCTATCGCCTCCAACCGATGTTTCCGTTTGAGCCCGAGACCCCCTGGGATCCGTCTCTGACGTAGCAAGAGCCCGGCTCTGGAACTTTTACACGGCAGGCTGCGTACTGCTCAGTATGCGCGGAAGGTCTTCTGGAAGTGCGACCTTCAATTTGGTTAGAATTGGCAGGTAAGCGCGAACCAGCCATGACAACTGCGCGATCTGTTCTGGCTCCCACTGGTTTCTCGCGCGTCACGAAGCACAAAGGAGCGGTCCTACCGTGAATATCCGAGTCAAAGTTTATGGCTTCATCGCTCTCGTGGTCCTGGCCCTGGGGGCATGGTATGTGGCCGCGAAGTACTACCCCGGTGATGACGTTGCCAAGGCGGACTCCGAAGCCGATGGCGATGCTGAAGAGGCCCCTGTGCCGGTCCGGCTGGAGGCCGCGCGGAAAGGACCGATCTCATCCTTCCTGACCTCGACCTCGAACCTCCGTCCTCTGCGGGATGTTGTGCTGACGACTCAGGCAACTGGTGTGGTCAAGAAAGTTCTGGTCGAGGAAGGTGATCGAGTCGGGAATGGCAGGCTCCTGTGCCTGCTCGATGACACAGAGCTGCTGATTCGCCTGAAGCTGACCGAGCAAAAGCTGGCGCAGGCCAAGCTTCAACTCGAAAAGGCCCACATCAGGGAGCGAAAGGCGCAGATTCAAATCGCCAATACCAAAGTTGAACTGACGCGGAAGGAAGACGCCTACGCCGACAAGCTGGTAAGCGAAGAGGAGGTGGCAGCGCTTCGCTACCGAGTCCAGGAGCTGGAGCAAGATGAGCAAGTTGCAGCATCGGAGGTCCGGGAGTTCGGCCACCGGGTTGAAGAACTGGGAGCAGAAGGGGAACAAGTCGAGCTTGAAGTCTCACGCACTCGAATATCGGCTCCTTTCGGAGGATACATCACCCATCGCACTGTTGAGATTGGGCAAACCGTGCGCAACCTCGATGCCCTCTTCCGTCTTGGCGCCTTTTCTCCTCTCTTCGCCGACGTTCATCTTTCCGAGCGGGAAGCCGCCCGGATCAACCCTGGTCAGACCGCTATGGTCAGCCTTGGCTCAGCCGGAACCGATCGGATTCAGGGCAAGGTCGTCCGAATCAGTCCCATCGTCGATGACGCTACCGGAACGGTGAAGGTCACGGTCAACCTGCCTCCTTCGGGTAAATCCTTCAAGCCAGGGGCTTTCGTCCGAGTCGACATCGAAACCGATACTCGATTGGAGGCCCTTCTCATTCCCAAGCGTGCCCTCCTTGAAGAGGATGGCAAGAACTTCGTGTTCGTGGTCCAGGGAACAACCGCGGACCGCCGAAAAATCACGCTAGGCTATAGTGACGACCAGGACGTCGAGGTACGCAACGGTGTCTCAGCTGGCGAACAAGTCGTCGTCGCAGGCCAGGGGAACCTGACCCAAGGGGCGAAGGTGCGGATCGTCGGCAGTTGAGGTTTGGAAGAGATGCGAGATACAAACAACTCTCAAATTCCAAGCACCAAGTTCCAAAGAGGATTCCGACCTGCAGATCAAAAACAATAGCAAACAATGAAGTTAGCCCGATTTCGGCATGGAGAAGGTTGCCAGAGCCTGGAGAGCACAGCCAGGAGTGGACTCTCCACAACCTTTTGGTACCTTGGTGCTTGTGATTTGAAATTTGTTTGTATCTTGTATCTTGTATCTTGGAATTTTTTCCCGAGTTAACCTCAACGACAAATGTCACTCACCCAAACCGCCATCCGGCGTCCCGTGACCGTGTCGATGTTCGTGGTCGCGGTCACCCTCTTCGGCCTGGTGTCGGTCGACCGCCTGGCGCTGAATCTACTTCCCGATATCTCCTACCCTTCGCTCACCATCCAGACTGAGTTCGAGGACGCCGCTCCCGAGGAAATCGAGTCGCTGGTCACCCGGCTCATCGAGGAAACCGTGGGAGTGGTGCCGGGACTGAGACGGCTGAGCTCAGTTTCCCGTTCGGGTCAGTCGGAGGTCGTACTCGAGTTTGCCTGGGACAGCGATATGGACCTGGCAAGTATGGACGTCCGGGAGAAACTCGACCTGGTGCGATTCCCTCGCGATGTCGAGAAGCCGGTCATCCTGCGCTTCGATCCTTCCTATGACCCGATCATGCGCCTCCAGCTCTACGGAGACCTCGGTCTCAGTCGCCTGCGTGATGTGGCCGAACGGCAGGTCAAGAAAAGCCTCGAGTCAACGGCGGGTGTGGCGGCCGTCAAGGTCGTGGGCGGAAGAGAGGAGCAAATCCGCATCGAGGTGGACGAAAAGCGCCTGGCGGAACTGGGAATACCCATCACCAATGTAGCCAACGTCGTCGAACAGGCCAATCTGAACCAGGCCAGCGGCAGCCTCTACGACCTTGATTCCAACTATCTGGTCCGAGTGCTGAACGAATTCAAATCCGTGGACGAGATCAAGAACCTCATCATCCGTGACGAAGAAGGGCGTCAGGTGGTCCTGGGCGAAGTGGCCAGAGTTTGGAGAGGGACCAAGGAACGCGAGGTTATCGCCCGTTTCAATGGCAAGGAGTGTGTCGAGCTGGGCATCTACAAAGAAGGAGATGCCAATACCGTAACCGTTTCCAAGGCGATCCGCGAGCGCTTGAAAAACCTGACGAAAGACGAGACCTTTCCCGGTGGAATCGAGCATAGCATCGTCTTTGACCAAGCCGAGTTCATCGACCAGTCTGTCAACAACGTACTGTTTGCAGCCGTGCTGGGAGGATTGCTGTCGACCCTGGTCCTGTTTCTGTTCCTGCGGGATCTACGCAGCACCTTGATCATCGGTTTCTCCATCCCAATATCGATCATGGCGACCTTCGCCCTGATGTATCAGACCGGAATCACGCTGAATATCATGTCCCTGGGGGGCATCGCCCTGGGGGTGGGCATGCTGGTGGACAACTCGATCGTCGTCCTCGAGTCGGTCCATCGCCACCGGGGAAAAGGAACCCCTGCCGACGCCGTCTACAGAGGTACGGTCGAAGTAGGTCGAGCCGTCACCGCATCGACCCTGACCACGGTGGCCGTGTTCGTCCCTCTAGTCTTCGTTGAGGGAATTGCGGGCCAGCTGTTCAAGGATCAGGCTCTGACGATTACCTACTCGCTGCTGGCATCCCTGGCCGTAGCGCTGACATTCATCCCGATGGTCCTCGCCTTCAGGGTCGGCCATCCCGATAGCGCTCCCTCAGATGAACCAACGGGAGAAACAGATCCGCGGACAAGCCCTCACCCCAATAGCTTGGCAGGCAAAGCAATCAGCACTGGCCGGAGCCTCTACCGCTTCATCTTTGTCGACCTGATTACGGTTACCCTCACCGATTTGCGCCGCCTGTTAGGGCTGCTGGGACGCTTTCTCCTTCGCCTGGTATCACCGACCCTGAACCTGTTCGACAGGGCGTTCGGCGGCTTGCAGTCCACGTACCCCAAGCTGCTCCACTGGTCTCTCGACCACAAGCTGGCGGTATTTGGACTCGTGGCCGTGATGGTAGTTTGCTCGATTGGAATCTATGACTTTCTGGGAGCGGAGCTCATTCCACCCTTGTCACAGGGAGAGTTCTCTTTTGAGATCCGACTGCCCAAGGGTCGACCACTCGAGGTAACAAACCGAGTCATTCGTGATCTCGAGGCCAGAGTCGCCACCCTCCCGGGCATAGAGACCGTGTTTTCGAGCGTCGGAGGCAGCAACAAGAACCAGTTCGCCAGCACCGCATTGGAAGAAAACGTCGGCCAGCTGCGAGTGGTGATGAGCGATCGTCGCGACAAGGTCGCCGAGAAGGCGACAATCCTACGGATACGAGAGGAGCTCGGCCTTTATCCCGAGATCACCCATAGCTTCAAACGCCCCACCATCTTCAGTTTCCGGACGCCGATCGAAGTCGAGATCTTTGCCTACGACATGGAAGAGCAGCGTAGAGTCGCCGCCCTTGTCTCGGAGCGCCTGGAAGCGATCGAAGGCCTCAATGACATCGAGAGCTCGACCGAACTCGGAAACCCGGAGATACAGATCCGCTTCAAGCGGCGGCAGCTGGCGCGCATGGGCCTGGACGAGAGTCAAATTGCTGCCACCCTGCGCAACAAGATCCGGGGAGACGTCGCCTCGCGGTACCGCGAGGGAGACAGGCAGATCGACATTCTGGTTCAGGCCGCGGAGATGGACCGTAATACGGTCGACGCCATCAAGGATCTGGTCATCAACGGCTGGGCCGGGACCAACTCCTCTCCGCAGCGTGACGGCTCCGAGAACCAGAACGCCACCTCGAGCGGTTCCTCGTCAACGACATCCCGGAATGAACAGGGAGGGCAAAGCAGCGGTAACAGCGCGGCTGACCAATCCCAACAGCAATCGGCCGACAGTCGCCAGATTCCGATCCGACTGGGAGCCGTCGCCGAGGTGCTCAGCTCCAGAGGACCCAGCGAAATCCGTCGAATCGGCTCGCAACGGGCCGCGGTCGTGTCGGCCAACCTGGCTGGACAGGACCTCAGTGGGGTGTCGCTCAAAATCCAGGAGGAGCTGGCTCAGCTGCGCGGACTGATACAGCCCAATACCGTGGTTGCTTTGGGAGGCCAGAACGAAGAACTGGAAACCTCCTACCGTAGTCTAGTGTTTGCGCTGGCATTGGCAGTGTTGCTGGTGTATCTGGTCATGGCCTCTCAATTCGAGTCCCTGATCCACCCCTTCATCATCCTCTTCGCCGTACCCCTGGCAGTGGTCGGCGTCATCCTCGCCCTACTTGCTACGGAGACCACCATCAGCGTGATGGTGTTTCTGGGAGTCATCATTCTGGCCGGGATCGTTGTCAACAACGCCATCGTCTTGATCGACTACACCAACCAACTCCGCCGCCAGGGACGAGCCAAGCGAGAGGCCCTACTAGAGGCAGGTCAAATCCGCCTGCGCCCCATCCTGATGACAACAATGACAACGGTACTGGGATTATTCCCTATGGCCCTGAGTTGGGGCGAAGGCTCCGAGGTAAGGGCACCCATGGCAGTAGCCGTAATGGGAGGACTACTATTCTCGACGGCGCTGACTCTTCTCCTTATTCCGGTGATCTATGATCTCTTCGATAGAAGAGTCCAACTGAGATAATTATGAAAGTGACCTCAGGTCGCACGTCCCAGGTCAGGGGCCACCGGTGGTGAATCCTCAAAGTTTCAGGTTTCCGCAGCTGTCAGTTTCGAAGCTGTCTGCTACCGGCCAAAGGACGTGCGACGTTCAGACATTCCGACGTGCGACGTATTCGAGACGTGCGACGTATTTCGTGAGGATACTCGCAACGCGTACAGCTAAATGAAAATGAAGCCCGACCCACCTCCGCACACCTCCCTTGCCGACTTTTCTCTTCGCCGACCCGTCAGCGTCTGCGTGGTCTTTATTTTTCTGATCGTGATGGGGCTGATCTCGATTACGAAGATCCCGCTGGTTCTTTTCCCCGATGTGGAGTTCCCCTTCCTTGTGGTCAGTGCTGCCTTTCCCAACGCCACACCCGGCCAGATCCAAGAGTCCATTACCAAGCCGTTAGAGGAAATCCTCAGTACGATTCCGGGGATTCAGAGGATGAGTTCTCGCTCCGGCAGGGATTCTTCGTCGATCCAGCTGTTCTTCGAGTGGGACGCGAACATGGCCATGCTTCGATCGGAGGTTCGGGGGAAACTGGACCAGATCAGGGGAGAGCTTCCAGAAGATATAGAACACCTGTCGATCCGTAGTTTTGGTTTTGAGGATGAACCGGTCGTCGAAGTCCGGATCTCCTCGGACAGGGATCTACGCACTTCGGCTGATTTCTTGGATCTGAAGATCAAGAGGCCCCTGGAGCGCCTACCCGGAGTAGCGGACGTTGAGATCTGGGGCGTGCAGCGTCAGGAGACCGATATCTACCTTCGATTAGACGACATCAAGAGATATCGGGTCGACGTAGCGCAGTTGTTTCGCCGTCTGGATCAGGTCAATCTGAACCGTTCCCTGGGCCGGGTAGTGGACGGAGGCACCCGCTACGGGGCCCTTTCCCATGGGACTATCAGCACCCTCGAGGAGTTGGGCGAGCTTCCAGTCAACGGGCGCGGTCTGAGCCTCAACGACATCGCCGATATCGAGTACGACAGCCCTGCCGCCAACTCAGGCCAGCATCTGAATGGCGGGTATACCGTCGGCTTCAGGGTGCGCAAGACTTCCGATGCAAATACCGTCCAGACGGTAAAGCAGGTGCTGGATAAAATTGAAGAAATCGAGAAGGCACCAGGCATGGAAGACATCGATTTGATGCCCTGGCGTGACGCCGGCAAGGAGATCACCAAATCATTGGTCGGCCTTCTAACGGCAGGAGCGGTGGGAGCCCTACTGGCGGTTGTCATCCTCATCTTCTTTCTGAGAAGACTGAGCGCAACCCTGATTGTCGCCGTCTCGATTCCCTTCTCCATCGTCTCCGCTCTAGCCTTTCTCTACCTTTCAGGACAAACTCTCAACGTCCTGACCATGATGGGCTTGATGCTCTCGGCCGGCATGCTGGTCGACAACGCCATCGTCGTCCTGGAAGCGATTTATCGCAAACTGGAGGGAGGGATGCCTCGCGAGACGGCGGCGCTGACCGGAACCAAGGAAGTCTATACGGCGGTTCTGGCATCCACCGCCACCTCGATCATCATCTTTGTTCCCCTTATTTTCGGCGAGCAAACCAATTTCTCCGTCTGGCTCCGGCACACCGGACTGGCCATCGTCTTTGCTCTTGTTTGTTCACTCTTTATCTCGCTGACTCTCATTCCCCTGGCGATGGGACGACTTCTGAGAATGGACTTGAAGCGCCCATCCCGATGGCATCGATGGCTGTCGGATCGAGGGCTAGAGAGGCTGCTCCCCGGGACCGTTTCCGACGCCAAGGAAGGCCGTATAACTGATTACTACCTGCGCCTGGTCGCCTGGCCCCTGCGTCACCGCTTTCTGGTGGGTCTGGTCTTGGTGCCCTTGGTCGTCTTCGGGTCGGGCTGGATGCTCTTGAACAAGGTCCCGGACAATTCTCCCGACGCCCAGGAGCTTGGCGGCCTTGAGATCGAGTATGAGTTTTCAGAGAACTTTCACTATGCCAAGATCGAGAATGACTACGTAGGACCGGTCGAGCGCTTTCTGCTGGCGAATCGTGAGCGCTTGAAGATCGCAGATGTCTTCAGCAGATACGGCAACGATGACGCCCGAACCTACGTCTATTTCGAAAAGGATGAGCTCTCACCCGAAGAGATCCCACTGATTCGCGAGCAGATTGCCGACGACTTGCCGGTCATACCAGGTGCCAAGATTGGATTGGGCAGGCAAGGAGGGGCACAGAATCAGGAATGGATCATGGTGAGCCTCTACGGAGAAGATCCACAGACCCTGGTCAAGCTCTCTTCAGAAGCCCGAGAACGGCTGCTTGCCCGTCCCGGTATCACGCAGGTCAACACCCCCCTGGACCGGGCCCAGGAAGAAGTTCAGATTCAGCTTCGCCGATCGCTGGCTCGAAAATACGGGATCTCATCTCGTTCTGTTTCCGATGTGCTGGCTATCGTAATGAGAGGTAGGCAGGTGAGAGGATTCCGCACCTCCGAAGGCGAAGTGGATATTACTGTCTGGCTGGCCCAATCAGATCGTGACAGCCTGGAAGACCTGAAATCGGTCATTGTGGGCAGCGGAACTGATGGACAGCCCATTCAACTATCCCAGGTTGCGGATCTTCGAACCCGCAAGGTTCCGGGAGAGATCCAGCGCGAGGACCGTCGTACCTTTGCGCAATTGTTCGCCATCTATTCGGGCGACAAGAAAGACGAAGGGATGAAGCATGTCCGCGAGGTCATGGACGATTTCGACTTCCCCTCGGGCTACGGTTGGAGCTTTGGGTTCTGGACAAAACGCAGCCAGAACGAGGATCAGGATTTCGTCTTCAACATCCTGCTGGCCCTGTTCATGGTGTACTTCGTCATGGCTTCGCTCTTCGAGTCGATGAGCCATCCCTTCGCCATCATGTTCTCATTGCCGTTCTCAGTGGTGGGAATTGCCTGGTTTCTACTTCTCACCGGAACTCCGTTCAACTTGATGGCGAGAATCGGAATCCTCGTCCTGATGGGGGTCTCGGTCAATAACGGCATCGTCCTGATCGACCACATCAACAATCTGAGACGACAGGGAAAAGACAGACTAGAGGCCCTGTTAGACGGCTGCCGGGAGCGATTTCGACCGATCGTGATGACGGCAGGAACCACCGTCGTGGGCCTGATTCCACTTGCCTTCAGCGACACTAGCCTGTTTCAGCTTCGCTATTTCCCCATGGCCCGAACCGTCATGGGAGGCCTGTTGGCCTCCACCATCCTCACACTGGTGGTCCTACCCACCTACTACATTCTCTTCGACGAACTAGCAATCTGGCTCAAACGTACCTGGGACAGTAGCTCTCCAGGAAAATTACAAGATACAAGGTACAAGATACAAACAAATCCCAAACTCCAAATTCCAAATCACAAACGGTGGAGTTGACTCTCTTTGGCGGACGTCAGAGCCATTGTTGCGATCTGGAACTGTTGGAGGCTGTTTGGAACTTGGTGCTTTAAGCTTTGGGATTTGTTTGTATCTTGTATCTTGTATCTTGGTCTATTTCTTCTTCTGCGATCCAGCCGGGTGATAGTAGGGTGGCAGAAGAAGGTGCCGGCGCTCTGGGTGTTTGGAGTTGCGTTCCAGGAGCTCGGGGGAGGCCTCAGAGCCGGGCCAGCTGACCATGTAGGAGGGACCGTACTGAAACTCTAGCCAGGCCTGGGTTTCGGAGGGAGGGGACTTGATGGCGTGGGATAGGCTTTCGGCGAACAGGACTCCTGCGCCTGCCTTGAGGGGAATCTCCTGGAGGTGGACGATGTCCTGTAGTTCCACTTCTGAGTAGGGATGAGGAAGGTTGCTCTTGTGGCTTCCAGGAAGCACGGTGAAGGGTCCCTTGCCTTCGCTTGCATCCGACAAGGCAATCAGGCAAGTCACCATTAAACAGCGAAATTCTCCCTCCCAGGTACAACGGTAGCGGGTGTGCCGCCTGGGGTCGGCTTTTCCGCCCTGATTGAGGGTGTCCTTGCTACCAGGTGCTCGCAGGATACCTCTGGATCGAATCAGTCGGAACTGTTGGCCCCAGATCAGGCTTCCCAGATAGGGGAGAATTTCGGCGTGCGCCATTACTTCCTCGAACACGCCTCCTGCTTCCACCACGTTCAGAATCTCGGACCGGGAGGGGTTCGAGTTGTCGACCCTGATTCCAGGAGAAGGGGCGTGAAGCAGAGCAGCCAAGGAATCCTTCGCCTCAGCGGCCTGCTGTGGAGTCAACAGGTCGTCTAGCACCAGGTATCCGGTGATATCGAAGAAGTGTTTCGCCTCACGAGGCATCGACACCTTCTCGGTGCCGATCTGCAGGTCGAAAACATCCGCCTCGGTTAGAATCTTCTCTTCTCTCATTGCTGGGATCCTGGGGATGGAATTCAGGATGATGACGGTTGGCCTGACTCCTCAAATACTGACTGAGAAGGTGCTTCCGCGAAGGGTCTCGATATCAGCGTCAACTCGCGCCGCCGAGGGGTAGCCCTTTCCTGAAACCCTGGGGCCGTCTCTGCCATTGCGTCCCAGCTACAGTGAAAGGCGGGAGCATAGGAGTAGAACAGCGTCCGCCGGGTTCTGCTGCCCCGGTTCTGGACCGCTCCGTGAGAAAGGTCCTCCGAAAAGATGATGGCATCTCCCGCTCGACAGGGGATGGGCTTCACCAACGGATGACCTGGATCGGGAATCTGGCCGACCTGTGGATTCTGGAAGTTGCTCTTGTGGCTGCCAGCAATCACTGCAAAACAGCCATCCTCGACACCCACATCCGAGAGAGCGTAGGACACCTTCACGCTGACACATTTGAAATCACCGTCGATACAGGCAAACTCCGAATACGGAAGCAGCTCGGCGTATCCGTGATGGAAGCGGAAGGCTCCACCCTGGTGGCGACTCATGAGAATCGCTGCATCCAGGCGGCAGGAGTCTCCAATCATCACGTCCACCCGGGAAAGAATCGGTTGCCAATCGATCAATTCTTCGAACACCCCTCCATATTTCAAGATGTCGCAAGTGTAGTCTCCGAGGCTACCGCTGGCACTGCCTACCTTGGCGTAGGTATCGGTTTCCGTGGGCCTTCTGCGGATGCCTCTGGCCTCAACCTCCGCGTCCGTCAGGGATTCCATCTCGTCGATGGTCTGATTGAGGCGACCTAGGATTCCCTCCGGTAGCGCCTGCTGCACCAGGAGATAGCCCTGGAGATCGAAGAGATACCGTTCTTCTGGAGTCATGACTTCCCTGCTTCGCGTCCGGCCTTCAATGCGATCACCAGGCTGAGGGCCACGCTGGTTTTTCAGCCTATACAAGACGCTTTTAGGGGTCAAGTGGGAGGCCGTCAAGGACCACGGGACGCAGGAATAAACTTCGCTGCCAGGCCGATTGCAAAAGGACTGCGAGAGGATTATGGTAGCCTCTGCGGCTGGGAACACTAGACCATAAAGATCTCTTCTTCGGAAACCCATTTTCTTCGGAAGAGAGAGGAGAAAAAATGCTTACCAGAGAAAACATGAAAGGACTCTGGCTCCACAGCGACACAACAGCTACCCTGACCGTCAGGGAGCGGACCCAAAAACAAAGGCTTAAAGAAACATGAACCAGACAGTCCCATCCCTTAAAGGGGTCGTCACGGCCCTCGGAACTCCATTGGACGCAAACGAAGACCTACACGAAGAAGGCATGCGCCTTCAGATCCGGATGCAATTGGAGGCGGGCGTTGACGGCCTCCTGGCGCTGGGATCCATGGGCAGCATGCAGCTCCTCAAGGACGAGACCTTTGAACGGGCCCTCGCCGTCACCTTTGATGAGGTGAAAGGACAGGTCCCGGTATTGGTGGGCTGCGGCGACACCAGCACCGAAAGGACGCTGGCTCGAATCCACCACGCTGAGAATTACCCGGTGAGTGGTGTTGCGCTGATCCCTCCCTTTATCTTCAAATTCAGCCAGGACGAGTTGTTCCACTACTACAAAGGCGTCGCGGAGGGCACAGATCTTCCGGTCTACCCCTACGACAACCCCGCCCTGACTGGACACTCACTCGAATTCGAAACCATCCGCCAGCTCTCGGAGATCCCCAATATTGTCGGCCTCAAAGCCTCTGGGGACTTCCTGACCTTTCGCCTTGCGGCCGAGTATTTTCGGGATTCGGAGGAGTTCACGGTCTTCTCAGGTCATACTACCTTCTTCGACCTGGCCCTTCAGCTTGGGGCCAGCGGCATTATCGAAGGTCTGTTTGCGCTAGCACCCGAATACGGAGTCGAGATTCTGCGCAGCTTTCGCAAGCAGGATTACGAAGCCGCTGCGGCTGCACAGCGCAAAGTGATCCGCCTGAGATCGGTGGTCCTTCTGGATTCGACCTTCGCAGGCTTCACGGCGGCAATGAATCTTCGAGGCGTCCCCGGCAACTTCGCAGCCGCGCCCTTCACGCAGAGTACGGAGGAGGGACGGGAGGGAGCCCGCGTCCTGCTGGAGCAGATGGGACTGATCTAGTGCAGCGCGCCACAAGTTTTGAACCAGGGGGTCAGAACTTATGGCGAGCTGCACTAGTCGAAGGTTAGTTTTTGATCCCCGGTTACTTCTTGATCTCTCTCAAGAAGGCTTCGGCCTGCAATCGAGCCATGATTGTAGGCTCCGAATAGAGGAAGAACCTGAAGCCACGGTCCATCCAGAACAGGGTTTGCTCAACGCTTCCCACCGGCATTCCACAGGGTTTTCCCAGTTGCTGGGACTGCTCCAGAACCTTCATAACGGCCTCGACGACCACCGGATGATCCCAGTCACCGCAGTGGCCGATGTTCAAGGAGAGGTCATAAGGTCCCAGCATAACCGCATCGACCCAGTCGGGGGCGGCCATCTCTCCCATCGCCTCAATCCCCTCGGGTGTCTCGACCTGGATGGCTACGAAGGAGTCATCTTCGATTTCCTGCCATCCGCCCAGATTCAGACTGCTTGCCCCGAAAACCGACGGCCCACCAGGGCCCCTGCGGCCTCGCGGATGGACAAAGGCGGCGTCACGCACAGTCTGCATCTGTTCTGCCTGATCCACCCACGGGATCAGGAATCCGGCGGGCCCCATGTCGGCATACTTTCGAACAAGATGGTAGACGCTGGCTTCAGGACGCACGATCAGTGGAAAGTCAAGAAGTCGCGCCGTGCGGCACAGCTCTTCGGTGGTGGCGAGGTCCGCTGAACCATGTTCCAGATCCAGAGCCACGAAATCCATGCCCAATTTCTTCTGGATCTCTAGATGGCCTGCCCAAAAATTGAATGTCAGGAACGTACCCACGACGATCTCGTCGCTACTCAACTTCTTCTTGAGGGAGCTCGCTAGCATTCTGGACTCAAGTTGTTGGCGGCAGCTGTGGGTTGGATCACTATTCTTTGTACTCTTCACGAGCTGGTGAGAAGACCTCGATCACCTCAGAGTCTTCCAGCACTTCACAGCCATGCGTCTGGTGCGGACCGAAGACGTAGGAGTCTCCGGCATTCGCGATGAAGGTATCCTCGTCTGAGTCACCCAGAAACTTGAGCGAACCACTGACTACATAGCCAACCTGACTGGCACGGTGATTGTGTAACGGAATCCTGGCCCCTTTTCCCATACTGAAGTGACAGAGCATAGCCTCGTCGTTAAAGGCCAGCGTCCTTCGAGCAATTCCTTCCATGCTCGTGTTCGCCTCAACACTACCAACGGATTTCTTCATCATGATCCCCTTTCTACGAATCCCCCCTAAAACCTGCCGAGAGGAGAAAAGAGCTTAGCAAGTCAATCAACCCGTAGCAACAACTCCTCCGACCTGAGACCTCTTCAACGATACACCTGCACCGTCGGCTTGATGATCAGCTCGGGAACACAGGCGCGGGGTGGCAGTGTTGCTACGAAAACAGCCGCTTGAGCGAGGTCGTCGGGTGTGAGCATCAGATCACGGGCCTCCTGGGGTACGGGCACCGGACGATGTTCTAGAATCGGCGTGTTCACCTCGCCCGGGCACACCACCGTGGATCGGATCCCATAGGCAGCCTCCTCCTCATTGATGGAATGGGTAAGTGCCACCATCCCATGTTTGGAAGCCGAGTACGCCACTCCCGCGATCTGGCTTGCTCGCTTACCCGCGATCGATGACACGTTGATGATGAGGCCATTCTTCAGGTTCCGCATTCCCGGTAGCACGGCACGAACACAGTTGAAGGCACCGGTAAGGTTGACCGCAATCGTGTAATCCCAATCCGAGGGATCCACCTCGGAAACGGCCCGGCGTAGAGTATTGACTCCCGCGTTGTTGACTAGCAGATCCACGGGACCGAAACGGCCTGCCACCTCGACGCCCATGGCCTCGACGGTCGCCCGTTCCGAAACGTCGCAGGGGTAGCAGAGGACTCGCTCCGGAGGCAGATCCGAGGCGGCCTGCAGCAGCTTCTCACCACTCCTACCCACCAGTGCCACACAAGCACCCTCGTTGACAAAGGCCCTGGCAACGCCCTCACCGATCCCGCTCCCCGCACCCGTCACCACGGCGACTCGACCCTTCAAGAGTGACATCTACTTTCCCCCTGGAACCCAGTTCCTGTTCGGGCCCTGTCCCTGTTGTTGCCAAGCGCTCGATTTCGCTGATCATTGTACTCGCTGAACGTCTGAAAGTCTGAACGTCGCAGGTTGCCCATTCCTTCGAGCCTTGGCTCGACGGACGGCGGCCTGGAGACCACCGCTACTATCTGGCCTTGGCAGCGTTTGATCTGTTAGGGTGTAGCCCCGTCCTGTCCGGCTCATATCCTTCGCCCAGGATACGGCCAGGCAATCTCGTGGAGGAAACAAACATTGGCTAGCTGGATGTTACGTCTGGGTCTGATGACCTTCCTGGTGGTAGTCTGGGCTCTGCTGCACCAGCCAGAGGCCACCGCCTCTTTGGCAACCGACATACTCGATCCAGATGAAAGGTTCGTCCTGGAATCGAGCGAGCGCGTAGGCAAGCTCTCCTTCGAGGTGCTGGAAAAGACAACGGGAATCCACCTTCCGTCCCGACTGTTTTTCGCCTACGCCGACGGCCGAGAAGAAATGCCCATCGTCGGGCGTTTCGCGAATATCCTGGTGACCGCATCGGGACAAGAGATCAAGACGATTCCGGTGGGAGATTACGATGTCTACATTACTCGGGGGACCGAGTACAGCCTCGACCAGCACCGGATTCGCATCTCTGAAGGAGAAACGACTTACCTGGACTCAACCCTATCCAGAGCCATCGACACTACTGGGTTCATCTCCGCGGACTTTCATCTCCATCTCCAATTCGCCATGAGAGACGGCGCCATGGTGTCGGCTGCCGAAGGGCTGGACCTGTTGACGGCCACCGATCACAACGTCCTCAAGGATTACTCCTCCTACATAGCGGAGTTGGATTTGGGTCGCTTCATGACCTCCGTCGTTGGGAACGAGGTGGATACTGAATTCGGGCACTTCAACAGCTTTCCCATGTCAGTGAACCCTTGGGAAGACCGGGCCTTTCGCCGATCCATCAACACTCCGGGCGAGATGCTTCGTCTGCTGCGGCAGAACCCGGGTGACGAGATCGTCCAGATCAATCATCCTCGTCTGGGCTCCCACAAAGACGGCTACTTCAATGAAAGGCTCGACCCGGGTTCGTTGAAGATCGAATACCCTTTCTTCGAAGCCTCCTTCGATCAGTTGGAGGTTTTCAATGCGATCACGGAAGGAGCGTTTAGCAAAGCGGGCTAT
The DNA here is from genome assembly GCA_965218775.1 of Acidobacteriota bacterium. GTDB lineage: Bacteria > Acidobacteriota > UBA6911 > RPQK01 > JAJDTT01 > CAUZIZ01. The sequence continues at coordinate 1,764,000 of CBDCLS010000005.1, forward strand.
TTTGGCAGGACTCCCGAGGTGGATATAAACCTGAGAGATTGGTTCAGCCTGCTGAACCGTGGAATTTTCATGACGGGGGTCGCCAATACGGATGCCCACGAATATCCCAAGGAACTTCCAGGGTATCCCCGCAACTACGTTCTGTCGGAGACGGACCGACCCTGGGAAATCGATCCTTACGGGGTTGTAGACGCCCTCAAGGAGGGCGCTTCGACGGCCTCGTTTGGCCCTTTCATCAGGCTGTCAGCGAACGACGGTGCTCCTGTCGGATCGACGATCAAGGCCAACGATCGCTCCGTGATCCTGCATGCAAAGGTACAGGCAGCTCCCTGGATTCCCGTGGACAAAGTGGAGGTTATCGCCAATGGAAGGGTGCTGACCTCTTATCCCACCAAGGATGCCTCCGAAGCGATTCGCTTCGAACAAGACATCGTGGTCAAGCCAGGACGGGACAGTTGGTATCTGCTCCTTGTCACCTCCGAGCGTCCTTGGGCGCCCCCTTTTTCCAACTTCAGATCTTTCTCCTTCACCAACCCGATCTTCGTGGACACCGACGGCAACGGCTATTTCGATCCTCCACACTTGAAAGCGCTTCCCGGCCAATCGAACTAGACTGAAAACTTCATTCGAATCCTGCGCTCCCCAACCCCTCGCTTGCGCTTCAGGCTTTCATGGCTCGATTAGTTTCTTTCATGTACGATCCGGCGCAGACGGGGGCCGTGCTAGTCTGAAACTTCATCGACCGATCGCAGGTCGAGGACCTCAACAAATACGAACGCCATGGAAGCCTGAAGCGCGAGCGAGGGGTTGGGATCTGGAAGTTCCTTTCTCGAATGGGGCCAGCACAGCCGTTGGCGTACAGCAAAGTTGAAAGTAGTCCGCCCCTGCGGGTAACATGGCAGAGCTGAAACAGGCCGCTGGGGGAGCTGGCTCGGCTGAGAGGATGGATCGAATCGGATCCGTCGACCCCTTGAACCTGTACGGTTAACGCCGGCGTAGGGAGAAGCGCAGCCTTCAAAAGCAGTCTTTTCTACCCTTCCGGCCAGACCATGAGCTCCTTCTACTGAAGGGGAGAGCCTGAGAAACCATCAAGGAGCGGGCAATGAGGACAACCGATAAAAGAGAGAAAGTCGCGGCATCGATTTCGATGGAACCCTACCCTGGATCTGGAAAAGCCCACATCCAAGGCAGTAATCCGGGGGTGCGCGTTCCGATGCGAGAGATCTTCCTGAAGTCCAACTCCCAGAAAGGCAACGGAAATAGCGGCTCCTCGAGCTTTTTCGCGTACGACACCTCTGGCCCCTACACGGACCCGGAAGTCTCGGTCGACATCCGCAAGGGGCTTGCTCCGAAGTGTCTCCCTTGGATCCTCGAACGAGAAGACGTCGAGCACCTTTCCCAATCCAGTTCAGACTACAGCAAGGATCGAGAAGCGGATCCCGACTTGAAGGGAATCCGATTCTCTTCCCTTCGCAAGCCCTTGCGCGCCAAGCCCGGTGCCAATGTCAGCCAGATGCATTACGCCCGTAAGGGGATCGTGACACCGGAGATGGAGTACGTTGCAATCCGCGAAAACCTGCAACGAGAGCAGCAGTCGGGTCCAGGAAACAACCAGCGCTTGTTCCACCAACATCCCGGAACGGCCTGGGGGGCCGAGATCCCAGATTCGATTACACCCGAGTTCGTTCGCGACGAGGTGGCCAGAGGCCGCGCCATCATCCCTTCGAACATCAATCATCCAGAAGTTGAACCGATGGCTATCGGGCGCAACTTCCTGGTCAAGATCAACGCCAATATCGGAAACTCTGCCGTCACCTCCTCAATCGAAGAAGAAGTCGAGAAGATGGTCTGGGCGACCCATTGGGGCTCCGACACGGTGATGGACCTTTCTACAGGTGCCAACATCCATGAGACGCGGGAATGGATCATCCGCAACTCACCTGTCCCCATCGGCACGGTTCCCATCTATCAAGCCTTGGAAAAGGTCGAGGGGCAGCCGGAGGCCCTGACCTGGGAAATGTATCGGGACACCTTGATCGAACAGGCGGAACAGGGCGTTGACTACTTCACCATCCACGCCGGGGTATTGTTGCGCTACATCCCATTGACCGCCAATCGTGTGACCGGAATCGTCTCCCGGGGAGGCTCCATCCTTGCCAAGTGGTGTCTATCACACCACGAGGAGAACTTCCTCTACACGCACTTCGACGAGATCTGCGAGATCATGAAGGCCTACAACGTCTCCTTCAGTCTGGGCGACGGCTTGCGGCCGGGATCGATCGCGGATGCCAACGACGCCGCGCAGTTCGGGGAACTGAAGACGTTGGGAGAGCTGACCCGCGTCGCCTGGAGCCATGATGTCCAGGTCATGATTGAGGGACCCGGGCACGTTCCCATGCAGCTCATCAAGATCAACATGGAAAAGGAACTGCAAGAGTGCTTCGAAGCCCCGTTCTATACGCTGGGGCCACTGACGACCGACATTGCACCGGGCTACGATCACATCACATCGGCCATCGGGGCTGCCATGATCGGTTGGTATGGCTGCGCCATGTTGTGTTACGTCACACCGAAGGAGCATTTGGGCCTTCCTGATCGGGACGATGTCAAGGAAGGAGTCATGGCCTACAAGATCGCTGCTCATGCCGCTGATCTGGCCAAGGGTCATCCAGGGGCACAGGCACGAGACAACGCCATTTCCCAGGCCCGCTTCGAGTTTCGCTGGGAAGATCAGTTCAACCTGGCTCTCGACCCTGAAACCGCAAAGTCCTACCACGACGAAACCCTGCCGGCCGATGGAGCCAAGGTCGCCCACTTTTGTTCCATGTGCGGACCCCGGTTTTGTTCCATGCAGATTACGCAGGAGCTGCGAGACTACGCAGTCCGTCAGGGGCTGGACGAAGGCAGCGCGATCGAGGCCGGAATGCAGGAGAAGGCCGCCGAGTTCAAGCGTACCGGTGCCAGCATCTATAGCTGAAGCAGCATAGGCAGTCGTGGGAAAGGGAACCCTCCAGCTCGCAAGCGCCGGCCTCGGTACACTGGCCACTCTCTCTTGTCTCCTCGCCGGTCTTGCCGTTGATTCTCAGCCGCCGAGTGTCGAGGGCATCACCGCCTCGGATCTCAAGTCCGATGTCTATTTCCTGGCTTCGGATGAGATGGGCGGTCGCGCCACATCCACCGTCCACAACCAAATTGCTTCCCGTTACCTGGCCCATCGATTCGAGCGTCTGAGTCTGAATCCGGCCGGTGAGGACGGGTCCTACTTTCAGTACTTTGACCTGGTTCAATCAGATCTTTCGGAGCCCAATCGCTTCGAAATTCTCAGCCAGGGCTCTTCCGTCCCCACCGTTGGCCAGCTCAAGGACGACTTCTATCCCTCGCCTCTCTCGGCTAGCGGGAAGGTATTCGCCCCGGTCGTCTTCGCAGGTTACGGGATCTCGGCGCCTGAGCTTCATTACGATGACTACGCCGGGATCGATGTGCGTCACAAGATCGTCCTGATCCTGGAACACGAACCGGGTGAGCTGGACCCCAAGAGCCCCTTCGACGGATTGGTCAGCTCGGACTACGGCCGTGCCCGCTACAAACTGCTCAACGCCCAGCGGCACGGGGCCGTGGCTGTGATCCTGGTCGAGGATATCGAGAACCACGACAGTGACGAAAAGTTCTCGCGAAGGATGCAATCCGCCTGGCCGAAGGATCAATCAAAGGCACCTCTGTACCTGAAGGTGTGGACGGACAGCATAGAGATACCCGCCGTGCACATCTCCCAGAAGATGGCAAGCCACTTCTTCGAAAAAACCCCCATCAGCCTGGGAGCGCTTCAGAGACAGATCGATCAGGAATACCGAACCAAAAGCTTTCGGCTACCCAAGGTCCAGGCCTACTTCGAAACCAAACTGACGCAGAGGGAAGGGCGATCGAGAAACGTGCTGGCCTCGCTACCAGGATCGGATCCCGAGCTTGGCAAACAACTGGTCATCATCGGTGCCCACCTGGATCATGTCAGCGGGAAGGATGGCACCATCTACAATGGAGCCGACGACGACGCCAGCGGCATCGCCGGGCTCCTCGAGATCGCGGAGGCGTTTTCCGTCAGTCCCGAAAGACCGAAGCGATCGATTCTATTCGCGGCTTGGAACGCCGAAGAGAGGGGCCTTCTCGGGTCCTACTACTACACAGTCCATCCTTCTTTTCCCCTGGACCAGACCAAGCTGATGCTTCAGATGGACATGATCGGTCGGAACGAGGAAATCCCCGATTCGGACAACCACCGCTTCCGCGGTCTAGAAGAGCAGAGTGCCGAAGAGAACAGCAACTCGCTCAACGTATTGGGCTACAGTCGCAGTAAAGATGTTCACAGGCTGGTCGAGGACAGCAATCGCTGGATCGGCCTTTCGCTCAAATTCCGCTACGACAACCACTCACTCGATCTGCTGCGGCGCAGCGATCACTGGCCTTTTCTAAATCGCGGAATCCCTGCGGCCTTCTTTCACACGGGGCTGCACCCCGACTATCACCGATCCACGGATACGGCCGACAAGATCAATTACGAGAAAATGGAAAAGATCGTTCGTCTGGTATTTATGAGTGCCTGGACCGCAGCCAACGCAGCCCACCCCCCCCGAGCCCAGCCCTGAACGTCAAATACGTCGCACGTTGGCACGCCGCCGTCCTTTAGCTGACACCAAACAGCTAAAGAACTGCCCGCTGCGAAACCCAAAAGTTCGAAAACTCACCACCGGTGACCCACGACGAGGGACGTTCAACGTTCAGACGTTCCGACGTGGGACGTATTTGGATTAAACCAGCGCCCGAACCGCCTCCAGAGCCGCATCATAGTCGGGATGGTCGGCCACCTCGCCCACATACTCAACGTGCCGAAGCGTGCCTTCAGAGTCGACTACGAAGAGAGCCCGGGAGCTCAGCCGCAATTCCTTGATCAGGGTTCCATAGCTGGATCCAAACGAGGCATCCCGATGATCTGAGAGCATCGTCAGATTCTCGACACCGGCCGCCGCACACCATCGACTCTGGGCAAAAGGTAAATCCATACTGATGGTGTAAATTTTAACACCGGGAAGACTCGTGGCTTCCTGATTGAAGCGGCGAGTCTGGGCATCACAGACCGGGGTGTCCAAGGAAGGAACCGCACTAAACACTCTGACGAAACCCTCAGTATCTGCAAGAGTTACAGGCTGCAGATCGGTGCCCACTGTCACGAAGTCTTGAGCCAAGTCCCCAACGTTCAGTTCAGGTCCCACCAGCGTGAAAGGATTGCCTTTGAGAGTAACTGCATTGGATCGTTCAACCGTCATATTCGCCTCCTTAATCAGGGGCATATTGTATCCTATTTGGGAGATGCCATCCAAGGATGAACGAAGGCTATTTGGCAGAAGCAGGGGCGGCAAGGGAACCAGGGATGGTGGCCAGATTCGATTGCCCACCGAAGGCTTCGGCTGGCTCACCTTCCGGCCCGTGATTTTGTTGGTTGGAGAAGGGGGAAACGAAACTTTTCTGTAGTTACTGCATCACAAGGGTATACGTGAGAATTGCGTGAGATTTCGACTTGAGAAGTAAGATTTGAAATGAAAAGCTCAGTAATCGAAAGCGAAGGCCTTTATCCCCAAACCAAGAAGCCCGATCCCTCTCTGAGGAATCTGGCCCTGGGCATTCTGCTTCAGGCCTTTCGAGATATCGTCGCACCCAAAAAGTCTTCCAACAAGGAATGGGAAATCTGGCGCAACGATGCCTTGGAATGGTTCTTCACGGACGAAAATCATCCAGGAAGCTTTTGTTGGGTGTGCGAGGTGCTCGCTCTGAATCCCAAAGAGCTCCGAGAGTGGCTTCACGTCTACAAGCGAAGCGATCATAACGTCCGTAAAGAGATGGCACGCAAGCTGACCCGCTTTCAGATCCGTCACTGAAGAGCCTTCCCCTCGATCCCGGTTCTCATTTCTGGCCCAAGCGAGGTCAACCCTAACGGGATTGACCTCGCTGGTAGATATCTGGTACCCCAGCAACCCCGAAAACCTACCGTAAACGGTACGGTCACTCTGATTGGGCAAATCCCATTTCTGCGTGGATCCTGCCCCTTGAGAATGCTTTTGTCGGCTTGCCACTGGGTCAGCCTGCGGGGCATACTCTGGGAGTGACTCTGGCCAGTGGATGCCCCGGACATTCTGAAGCACTTTGCCGCTAGTGGACTGTAACACCTGAATCGCTAGTGGATGAGCGAGCCATTCGGGCCCGAGGTCAAGGCGCGCTGACGCAGGCATAGCTTGGACTATCCCGAGAAAGCGCAACGCAGAGATCGGGCTCGAGAGCCGCTCAGGCGCTGGCGATTCAGGTGTTACAGTCCGCTAGGGCTTCGGACGGCTTTACCGGGGCTCTGCTTAAGAGATTCGTTGCCATTTGAAGGATATGTTCTTCAAGCTCTTCCTCGCTGCACTCTTCGGCGTCTACATCGGAGTTATCATCCTGCTTTTGGTTCGCCGCTTCTTTCCCAGGTGGAGCAGAACGGGAACACCCAGACTACCCATCGAAGCCGAAACGGCAACCGGCCGAGTGTTCATCGAGCTGGTTCAGGTCGACAAATCCTTCGACGACCAGCCGGTGCTGAGGCAAACGAATTTGAAGATCTTTCAAGGCGAAACCCTGGGCGTTTTGGGGAAGAGTGGAAGTGGTAAGAGCGTCCTTCTCAAACTCATCGTAGGCCTTCTACAGCCCGACCAGGGAAGGATCCTGTTCAAGGGCGACGACATCACAATGATGGACGAGCTACATCTGCTTGAAGTACGCAAGCGGGTGTCCTACGTGTTTCAAAGTGGGGCCTTCTTCGACTCCTTGGATGTGAAAGAGAACGTCGCTTATCCGCTGCGTGAGCAGGGGATAATGGATGAGGAGGCGATCGACCAACGAGTCACTGAACTGCTTGCGGACGTTGAGTTGGAGGGCATGGGGGATCAACTCTTCGACGAGTTGAGCGCGGGTTCCAAGAAGCAGGTTGCGATCGCCCGAGCGATCGCCAATGCCCCAGAAGCAATTCTCTATGACGAGCCTACCACCGGGGTCGATCCCATCATTGGAAAATCTCTCAATCGGCTGATTCGAAAGCTGAACAAGCAGAACAATCTAACTTCGGTCGTCGTGACTCACGACTTGAGGTGTATTGAGATGGTGGCGGACCGGATCATCCTGATCAAGAATGGACTCATCCATTTTGAGGGAGGGCTAGACGAGTTCCACGCATCCCAAGCTCCTTATGTGCGGGCTTTTATCGCGGGGAGCCATTACGAAGAGGAATCCCTGGCGACTGCCTCCTGACGCTCCCCTTGGATTCGAGTGCTGCATCGATGTGGCTGTTCAGAGATTTCTGGTCTCTCAGCTGCAATGGTCGGCACTCAATCTTACAGACAGCGTCCGACCTGATCGAAATCGAACGGCACCTAGAAGCGGACGTTCAAATTCTGACCGGAAGTGTCGAACGAACGATCCTGAGCTTGCGGAAACCAGATAGGACTCCGGAATATCTCAAGGGCGACTCCAACGAAAGGACTTCAAAGAGCTTAGGCGGAATCGAATACCGCGTGTTATCTGGAAATCCGACCAGGAAATGGGTTTATCTGGAAACCGTATAAATAGAAGTTCAGCTCTATGTCTCACACGTTCCGAGGCTGTAACCATATTGAAATGGACTAGTAATGGGACTGCCATTTCAATGATTATCTAATGGAGTATTTAATTGAAAATAGGTATATTAGAGAGAATTCTGATTTGTATTGACAGTGAAATGAAAGTAATATCATTGAGACATGATGATCAACTATGCGATTCCGGACAGCTGGATCAGGTACGACCCTGTGGTGATTGCAGGGCCGCTGACGGGGGCAAAGGCCGCCGTCCTATCTCTTACCGCCATTCCGTATCAGCGGAGCTGGGCTGAGCGGCTTCAGGTCATCCAACTGAAACGTGAGGTGGCAGGTACTTCAAGAATCGAGGGCGCTGACTTCACGGAGAATGAGCTCGACGCTGCAATGGCGGCGACTCCCGGGCAGCTTCACACTCGATCCCAGCGTCAAGCCGCGGCAGCGGTCAAGGCCTACCGTTGGATCGCAAGTCTTCCGGATGACTACCGCGCCAACGAGGATCTAATCCTCAACATCCACCGGCTTGTCATTACCGGAGCCGACGACGACCACTGCCCACCGGGTCGGCTGAGAGGCCAGGATGAGAACGTAACTTTCGGCTCACCACGACATCGCGGGGCGAGGGGAGGAGAAGAATGCGGAACAGCCTTCACGCGGTTCTGCGCGTCCCTTGAGGGTGAAATGCGGGAGCACGATCCTCTCGTTCGTGCACTGGCCGCCCACTATCACTTCGCAGCAATGCATCCTTTTCTCGATGGAAACGGCCGTACCGCGCGAGCGATGGAAGCCTTCTTCCTTCAGCGCTGCGGCCTGCGGGATACGCTTTTCATCGCGATGTCGAACTACTACTACGAGGAGAAGAATTCATACCTGCAAGCCTTGGCGGATGTCAGGGCCAACGGCCACGACTTGACTCGTTTCCTCTCCTTTGGCCTGAAAGGGATAGAACTCCAGTGTCGGCGCCTTTTTGACGAGATCCGGGTTAACGTTTCCAGAGCCCTCTACCGCAACCTCATGTTTGATCTATTCAATCGCCTCAAGAGTGCGCGAAAGAGGGTGATTGCGGAACGACAGATCAAGATTCTAACGCTTCTCCTCGATCGGACCATGACGTTCGGCGAGCTCATTGACGCTACAGAGGGGACTTACCGTGGCCTCAAAAACCCTGTCCGGGCTTTGGTTCGTGACATCAACGGTCTCAGTCAACTCCAGGCCATCGCCGTCAAGCGTGTGGGCGAGGACGAGTTCAATATATCTGTGCGACTGGAATGGCCCACAGAGATCACCGAGACTGAATTCTTCAGGCGGGTCAAGGAAATGCCCAAAGCCAAGACGCATGGCTTTCTTGATCATTGATCTTGACCGAAGCTTGCCGGCGCTCAGCACAGATGTAGAGCCGAACCAGAGAATGGAGCACGACTTCGTGTTCGCCAAGCCTCCGAGATATACCCTGATGGCGATAACTTAACTTGGGGTAGTCCCTGGTCACTTGGACGTATCGCCCCTTGCCGGAGATGTGCCTGGGCTAGGACAAAAAGAAAGAAGTTAGGCCACCTCTTGCGGCATGGTCCTCTTACTGGAACGTCTAAATGTCAAACAAACCTGTCGCAACCAATGACATACCTGAATCCGAAAAGCTCGACCTCGAGAAGCGACGACTTGAGTGCGAGAAATTGCGCGCTGAAATTGGACAAGTAACTCTGGCATGGTGGAAACGTCCTGGATACATTGGTGGTCTCGCGCCAATAGTGCTAGCTTTGGTTGGATTCTTCTCCGCATGGACCGCTGGCTATTTTTGATACACAGCGGACAAATCTGCAGAACGAAATTAACAACCTTGTGCGATTGGGCACATTCGCGGAATTGGCCCGTCTCCTAAAGGGGCACGCGGACGTTTCCGGGGAAAATTTGAATGTCCGCTTCTAAGTGCGATCGATCAGGGGCGATCTACTCTGACACTGTTTGTACGGCAGATCTGGGGTACTACACTCAGCAGATCAATGGCGAACCGGGACACCGCTCCTGGCCAACAGTTCCTTTACCTCGGCGATCGAATGTTGATCATAGTGGAAAATGCTGGCTGCCAGAACCGCATCGGCCTGCCCCACCTGAAGTCCCTGCAAGAGATCTTCGGGAGAACCCGCACCACCTGACGCTATGACGGGTATCCGGACCAGAGCGCTGATCTTCTGTAGCAGCTCCAGATCGTATCCTGACTGCGTGCCGTCGCGATCCATCGAGGTCAAGAGAATCTCTCCTGCTCCGAGTTCCGCACCCTCTTTCATCCAATCCAGTCCGTCCCGATCGGTCTCGAAGCGGCCCCCTCCAACAAAGACCTTCCAGGCACCATTGGTTCGCTTCACGTCGACGGCCAACACAATGCACTGGGATCCGAACTCGAGCGCGGCCCGATGGATGAGTGTGGGATCCTTGACCGCGGCGCTGTTGATTGAAACCTTGTCAGCCCCGGCTCGCAGAAGCTCCTGGACCTGTTCCAGCGAACGAATGCCACCCCCCACAGTGAAAGGGATGAAGATCGAGTCGGCTACCCGCCTGACCCAATCCAACACCGTCTTGCGCTCCTCGACGGTAGCCGTGATGTCGAGGAAAACCAGCTCGTCGGCTCCCTCTTCATAGTAACGTTGGCCCAGAGCCACCGGATCTCCGGCATCACGCAGATCCACGAAGTGGATTCCCTTGACCACCCTTCCCTCAGCCACGTCCAGACAGGGGATGATCCTTTTAGCCAGCAACTGCCCACTCCTCTAAGGAGAGCCGACCTTCGTACAGGGCCTTTCCTACGATGGCACTTCCGACACCGATCTGCTGCAGACGTTCAACGTGGTCGAGGTTGCTGATACCGCCTGCGGCGATCAGGCTGGTCGAAGGGCCAAGTATTTCCAGTAGTTGGGAATAGCTGGCATAGTTCGGGTGCTCTAAAGTCCCATCTCGCTCCACATCGGTGCAGATCACCTGGCTCAGCCCCCAGGTCATGACTCGCTCTACTACCGGCTTCAGATCCAAGGAGCTCTCCTCCAGCCATCCCTGGCTCTGCAGTCGCCCCTTCCGAAGGTCCAGGCTCACGATGAAGGGATCCGGCCCCCATTTCTCTAGCCACTTTTCAACCTGCTCCGGCTGCCGCAGGACGACCGTGCCCAGAATCATATAGGAGATCCCCCAATCCAACAGCTGGGCCACATCTGCAGACTCCCGGATCCCTCCTCCCAGTTGGACCGGAAGGTCGATTGATTGCAGGATTCGATGAATGGAAGGGCGGTTTCGACCACCTCCGTCGCGCGCCCCCTCTAGATCCACCACGTGGAGCCTGGAAAATCCAGCGCTCGCGAAGCTGCGGGCCTGCTCCACCGGGTCGTTGGAGTAGACGGTCTTCTTCCCGAAGTCACCTTGATAAAGACGGACACATTGGCCCGCGACCAAATCAATCGCCGGAATTACCTGCACAGCTCAACTCGCTTCAATAAAGTTTCTCAGCAGCCGAAGACCTGCCTCCCCGGACCGCTCTGGATGGAACTGCACCCCCCAGAAGTGATCGCGAGCCACAACGGAAGCGAAGGTCTCGTCGTAGTCGGTGACTGCCAACGTGGTTGTTCGCGCCGCGGGAGCGAAATAGCTATGGACGAAATAGAAGTAGCTATCGTCGGGAATTCCCTCCAGCAGCCTGCCGGCACCGGAAGCGATATCCAAGTTGGGTTCTCGACGTACCTGATTCCAACCGATGTGGGGTACTTTGACTGCGGAACTGTCAAAACACCGCACCGTGCCCGGCAGCAGATTCAAGCAGCTCGTGTTCTCTTCTTCCGAGGTGTCGAAGAGTACCTGAAGTCCCAGACAGATACCTAGAAAGGGAACCCGAAGGTTCCTCAGCACAGGCACCAGCCCCTGCTCGGAGAGGGACTCCATAGCCGCCCTGGCCGATCCGACTCCCGGCAGAATAACCCTGCTTGCCGCTCCTACCACATCGGGCTCCCCCGAGAACACGAAGTCCACACCCAGATATTTCAGGGCGTTCCCAACGTTGTAGAGATTCCCGGCTTTGTAGTCGATCACGGCGATCATTGCATATATCCGGGCGTTACAGGTTGGAAGTCACAGGTCGCAAGTCGAATGCGTCGCACGTCGGAACGTCTGAACGTCGCACGTCCTTCGGCCGGCAGCAGACAGCTTCGGAACTGACAGCTGCGGACACCTGAAACTTTCAGGATCCATCTCCGGTGACCCATAACCTGGGACGTGCGACGTTTAGACGTTCCGACGTGCGACCTCCCAAATTAGAGGCTTCCCTTGGTTGAAGGGACGCTGCCTCCCGATCTCGCGTTCAGGGCTGCCGCTTGCCGCAGCGCTCGGGCGAACCCTTTGAACATTGCTTCGATCCGATGATGCTCGTTCTCTCCCGGGCTCAGAAGCCGAAAGTGCAGATTGGCGCGAACCTCAACAGCCAGCGAGCGAAAGAAGTGCGAGACCATCTCGGTCGAGAGATCTCCAACCTTCTCTCGCTGGGGCACATAATCGCTGCAGAAGGTAAAACGCCCTCCCAGATCGATCGCCACGGCTACCAGGACTTCGTCCATCGGCAGGAGACTGGAGCCATAGCGTTCGATTCCGGTCTTGTCGCCCAAGGCTTCGCGCAGCGCCTGCCCCAGCACCAGCCCTACATCCTCTACGAGATGATGATCGTCGACTTCCAGATCACCTGTGGCCTTCAAGTCGATGTCGATCAAGGAGTGCAGGGACAGGAGGTTGAGCATGTGTTTGAAAAAACCCACTCCCACATCGCATGAGAAATCACCCTGTCCATCGAGATTCAGGTCCAGTGCAATCTGGGTCTCGTTGGTCTGTCTGGCCACTGATGCAATTCGGCTCACCTCGGCCCTCTCCTTTCTGGGCTACAATTTCTCCAGCTCGCTGAGAAAACGGTCGTTCTCAGCCATCGTGCCAATCGTAACCCGTATGCAGTCCTCCAATCCAGGAAGCGAACTGCGATCTCGTACCACGATTCCCTTTGCCAACAATTGACGACACACCTCTCCGGATCGTGGGCGGCGAAAAAGCAGGAAGTTCGCCTCTGAGGGGTAGACAGTCTCGATACTCGAAAGCCTGGTCAGGGCGCCCGCCACTCTGACCTTTTCGGCTCGAATCTGCTGTATTTCGACCCTCTTGGATCGAGCTTCTCGCAATACCTCGAGACCGCTCCTCATCGCCAGCAGGCCGAGGTTATAGGGCGCCTTGACTTTCAGGAACAGAGAGATGATTTCTGCGCCAGCAACGGCGTAGCCCAACCTCACGCCGGCCCGCCCAAACGCCTTCGACAACGTCCTCACCACAATCAGGTTCGGATACTCTGCCAACTCGGACACCAGTGAGGGGGACTCCGAAAACTCAATGTAGGCTTCGTCGACAACCACAATCCCACCCCAACTCCCACACAGCTGCAGGATTTGATCCGGATCCAGCAGATTCCCGGTGGGATTGTTGGGAGAACAGAGAAAGAGCACCTTGACCTCGGCAGGCACCTGCCGAAGGAAGTCCTCGGCGTTGAAATCGAAGCTTTCATCGAGACGACCCTCAAAGATCTCCACCCCAAAAATCTGAGCCAGGACTCGGTACATGCCGTAGGTCGGCTCCACCACCGCCGCCTGATCCTGACCAGGCTGACAAAAGACCTTGAAAACCCAATCTAGAACCTCATCCGAACCTACCCCGGCCACCACGTTCTCCGGCCCCACCCCCAGGTACTCGGCCAGAACCTGGCGCAGCTCGGTTTGATTCGGATCTGGGTAGCGGTTCAGCTGCATTCCACCCCAGAGCTGAGGAAAGGGGTTCTCGTTGGCATCCAACAGGATGCCCTCTTGAATCGTCTCCCGGGCGGAGTGGTACGGTTCCAACTCCCTGATATTGGGTCGCACCAACTGATTGATACTCATTTCAAATCTCTCATGGTGGTCGAGTGTGACACCTGATCCAACGGGGTCACGACTCCATCGATCCGCGATCGAGTCGAACTTCAACCGCTCGCCGATGCCCCTCCAGCTCCTCCAACTCAGCCAGGGTCTCAAGCGTCGGGGCCAACGCTTTTAGGCCGCTCTCACTCAGCTCCTGAAAGGTGATCTTCTTGACATAGCTGTCCAACGAAACCCCAGAGAAACTCTTGGCCAACCCCGACGTCGGCAGGGTGTGGTTGGTCCCCGATGCATAGTCCCCTGCTACCTCGGGCGACCAGGGTCCCAAGAAGACCGATCCGGCTGAATCGATCTCGCTCAACCACCGCTGAGAATCCTCCAGATGCAGGATGAGGTGTTCGGGCGCATAGGTATTGGCGAATCGGAAGGCATCTTCCTGCGAAGTCGCTAAGACCGAAAAGCTCTGCTCCAGGGCATCGGCTGCAAAGCGCCTCCGGGGAAGATCTTGCGTCATCGATTCCAGAAGACTGTCTACCTCGGTCAGGGTCGATTCTGAAGTGGATACAAGAACCGCCTGGCTGTCGCTCCCGTGCTCTGCCTGGGCGATGAGGTCGGACGCCACGAACTCGGGAACTGCGGTTTCGTCAGCCACAACCAGAACCTCACTCGGCCCCGCCACCATGTCGATCGCCGTCCCTCGCAGCGAAGCCAGGAGTTTAGCCGATTGTACGATCCGGCTTCCCGGACCCAGGATCTTATCCACACTGGAAACGGTCTCGGTGCCGATGCACATGGCTGCGATCGCCTGGGCACCTCCTATTCTCAGAACCTTCGAGATTCCGGCTATCTCGGCGGCAACCAGAACCTCCGGGGCTACTGACCCATCGGGACGTGGGGGCACACAGAGAATGACCTCTGAGCAGCCCGCGATCCGGGCCGGAACTCCCAGCATGAGGACCGTCGAAGGAAGGACCGCTGTTCCTCCGGGCACATAGAGTCCAACGGAGGCGATAGGCCGACTCTCACGCCAACAACGAATCCCCGGCTCGATCTCTTGGACCTCCTGCGAGATTCCCTGAGCCTGGTGAAAAGTTCGAATGTTGGCAGCCGCTCGGCGTAACGCCTCAGCCGACTCTTTGGGCACCTGGCTGGCAGCCCAGTCGAATTCCTCCGGGACAACCTGGAGGACCGGCGTCTGGACCCCGTCGAAGCGGAGAGTGTACTCACGGACAGCTTCATCACCTCGGGCGCCGACCGCATCGAAGATGGCCCGGCAGGTTTCCAACAGCGTGGGATCCTCGACCGGGTTTCGAGTACATAGTTCCCTGACCCGATCCGGAGAGAGATCCTGAAGGCGATAAGACTTCATGCCTGCACCGATTTTCTTTTCTTCTGCCGAGCCTAGATCGAGCCGGGCCCCTTACGCTTGAGCATAAGCTGGTAACCACCCTCGCCATGATTGACCCAATGGGCAATCCGGGTGATGGTGGCACTGCTGACACCCGTCAGCTCATGAATCTTCCGGTAGGGAATCTCCTGAGCTACCATTTGCGCGACCTCCCAGCGCTCTGCCATCGCCTCCAGTTCCCCCAGGGTGCAAAGGTCCCTGAAGAAGCGTGCGCACTCTTTGCGATCCTTCAAGCAGGCTGCGGCTTCAAAGAGATTCCAAAGAGCCCGATTCTGTTCCAGAGCTTCTTCCATATTATCATCCTAACACGCTATCGTTTTAACACATTAAAGCACAAGATGCAAGCCTGCCTGCGAAATAGATTTCAAGTTGTCACCTTCGGCGGCTCTCTTCTAAGAAGGGGGCTACATCAACTCCCGCATCATCTCGTCGAGAGCCTCTCGGCTGGGACGCAGCTGGTCTTGCGGAAGTCCGCAGAGCGGTTCGTCACCCAGATCCAAGGAGTCTACGAAGGATTTTGCTACGGGGTCAACGTACATCAGACCTGTCAGGAATTCGTTCGCGGCGGCGGCCTCGTGGAGGGTACGCATCGCTCCGGCCTTGCTCATGGCGTCGTAGTCGCGGTCCAGCTTGCGCAGCCTGATGTGGGAACCATCGTGCATCTCGACTTCCCTGGCTTCGCCTTCGGCATAATCGATCGTCTCGACCGGATCGAAGTAGGGAATGAAGTCGATCTGGTGCAAGAGCTCTTCATGCTCCTTGGCCCACTTGTAGCTCTTGGTTGAACCATCATGATTGTTGAAGGTGACACAGGGACTGATAATGTCCAACATGCTGGTCCCGCCGTGGCTGAGGCACCCTTTTAGCAGCGACACTACTTGCTTCGGATCGCCCGCAAAGGACCGACCCACAAAAGTGCAGCCCATCTCGATCGCCAGCGAACAGCAATCAATAGCCGGCAGTTCGTTGCTGACTCCTGTCTTGAGCTTAGATCCCTGATCTGCCGTTGCCGAGAACTGTCCCTTGGTCAGGCCATAGACGCCGTTGTTCTCAATGATGTAGATCATTGGGACGTTTCTTCGAACCAGGTGACAGAACTGCCCCAGGCCAATCGACGCAGTGTCCCCATCTCCGCTGACACCAATGCAGATGAGCTTGTGGTTCGCCAGAATCGCGCCGGTCGCCAGAGAAGGCATCCGGCCATGAACACCGTTGAAGCCGTGAGAGGTGTTCATGAAGTAGGCAGAGGTCTTGCTGGAACAGCCGATCCCACTCATCTTGGCAACCTGGTAGGGATTGACACCCAAGTCGTAGAAGCTTCTGATGATCTGGTTGGTGATGCTGTCGTGACCGCATCCAGAACACAGGGTTGAAAGCTGTCCGGCATAATCGGATCTGGCCAAACCGATCCGATTCACATTCTTCTTCTTGGGTTGCTGCTGACCTACGGCCATTCCGTTATTCCCCTTTAGCCTTCCAAAGAAAGCACCTGCTCAGTGATGAAGCGAGCATCGATTGGAAGCCCCGAGTAGGCAAGGATCTTCTCAATCCCAGGCGACTCCGTCCCGACCTCCAATCGCAAGAGGTCTCCCAGCTGGCCATCACGATTTTGCTCCACCACGTAGACTCGCTTACATCGAGAAACGAAGTCACTCAGGTGTGACGTGAAGGGCAGCGCTCGGATCCTCAAGTAATTTGTCTCGAGACCCTCTTCCTTGCGAAGTTGATCACGACTCTCTTCAATGGCCACATCGGTTGATCCATAGGCGATCAGCCCCACCTCGGCGCCGTCGACGTATTGGATCTCTGGCTGCGGAACCCATTTCTTGGCGGTCTCGAACTTTTTGGCCAGCCGATTCATCAGCTTTTCGTATTCCTCGGGCTTCTCGGTGTAGCGAGCCGATTCATCGTGCCCACTGCCCCGGGTAAAGTATGCCGCCAGGGGATGTTCGGTACCCGGCAGAGTGCGATAGGGAATACCGTCTCCGTCCACATCCCGGTAGCGGCCGAACTCTCCCAACCGATTCAGGTCCTCGGCCGTGAGCACCTTCCCCCGGTCATAGGTCTCTTCGGGATAGTCGAAGGGATCCGCCATCCAGTTGTTCATACCGATATCGAGGTCAGATGCCACGAAGATCGGCTGTTGAAACCGTTCGGCGAGGTCGAAAGCCACCCTGGAGAACTCGAAGCACTCCTTCATGTTGGCGGGCAAAAGGACGACGTGCTTGGTATCGCCGTGGGACAGGTAATGCAGGGAGAAGATGTCGCCTTGCGAAGTCCTGGTGGGCAATCCGGTACTGGGACCAACCCGTTGGATATCGAAAATCACGCAGGGGATCTCTGCAAAGTGGGCCAGCCCGGTGAACTCAGCCATCAATGAGATACCAGGACCGGAGGTCGAGGTCATCGCCCGAGCGCCGGCCCACCCGGCTCCGATCGCCATCCCCAAAGCGGCAAGCTCATCTTCTGCCTGGACGACTGCAAAGGTAGCCTTACCAGTCTTGGGATCGATTCGGTAGCGCTGCAAGTAATCGGTCAGGGACTCGCACAGACTGCTCGCTGGGGTGATGGGATACCAGGTGACGACCGTCGCTCCACCGAACATCGCTCCAAGGGCACAGGCAGAGTTGCCGTCGATGATGATCTTTCCCTGGGTTCCGTTCATTCGCTCGAGACGGTAGGGATCTCTCTTCGGCGCATGCTTCCGAACGTATTCGGCACCCAGGTGGATGACTTTGATGTTGAGATCGACCGCTTTCTGTTTGGTCTTGAACCACTTTCCGATGGCGGTCTCGACTTCCGCCATCTCGATTCCAAGCAGCTCGGCCACGCTCCCCACATACGCCATATTCGCTACTAGCTTGCGCAGTCGGGCATTGCTCACTACCTCAGCGGCGATCTTGGAAAAAGGGATGGGATAGAAGATGAGATCGTCACGGAGTCTGGAGAGATTGAGCTTCTCTTCGTAGATGACCACCCGACCGGGGTCCAGAGATTCAACGTCGTCTCGAGCCGTTTCCGGGTTTAGAGCGAGCAGGATATCGATCTCTCTCTTTCGACCGACGTACCCCTGCTTCGAGGCCCGAATCGTAAACCAAGTCGGCAGACCAGCTATGTTGGAGGGGAAAAGGTTCTTTCCACTGATCGGTATTCCCATTTGGAATATCGATCGCATCAGAACGTTATTGGAACTCTGGCTCCCCGATCCGTTGACGGTGGCGACTTGTATCGATAGGTCGTTTACAATTTCGGCCTGCGATTCTTCATCCAAAACCGGGACTTGAGACTCGGTCTCGATCGTAACCACATTCGTCTCCTTGTTACCTGCTCGAGGCCAGTATTCCCAATAAAATCAAACGGACATATTTTAGCAAAACACAATGACGGTCTGTGGAGCAAAAGCAAGCGTCTCAAGGGGTCTTCGATATTTTTTTGACATTTGGAAAACTGCCTAACTACTCCATCGACCTTTCTCGTTCCTTCTTTACGGCCGATGCACTCCAAAAAAAAAGATGCTCCCTGGACTCAATGGGCTTCCTTTTTCTGCGCTCTTACCCCTTTTTCTATTCCAATATGGCGCTGCGCAGCATATGTTCGTAACTCTGTGATTCCCTGTCAATGAAATTCTTGGGGAGACAATCGTGAAGGAGCGGATCTGCTTTATCCTTGTGCGGACCCAATTCGCCTCAAACCTGGGTGCAGCCGCCCGAGTGATGAAGAATATGGGCTTTGCCAGGATGGTCCTGGTGCAACCCCAATGCGAGGTCGGGGCGGAAGCACGGATGCTGGCGATGAAAGGCGCCGAGGTCCTCGACCAGGCCTCCTTTTACCCTTCGCTGGAAGGGGCTGCGCAACACCTCGACCTTATTCTAGGTACAACCGGCCGCCTCTCCCCTCAGGCACACCCCCTCAGCAGCCGAGTGCTGGCAGAGGAAGTCGTCGAGCGCTTTCCCCAGTCTTCTATCGGCATTGCGTTCGGACCGGAAGGCAATGGTCTGGAGCGTGCAGAACTTCGTCTCTGTCAGTGGCTGGTTGAGATTCCGACGGAACGCGGGGCCACTTCTCTGAACCTGGCCCAGGCCGTGGCCGTGATCGCCTACGAACTCCATGTGAGCTCACTGAAGCAGCCACATCGAAGCTTTCTCAATTACGCCGATCAGCAACAAATCCGAGCGCTGCTGGACCACGTCGAGCGTCTCTTGCCCGCAATAAAGCTACCGTCCCATGTCTCGGTCGAGCGGCTGTTGAAGAGGTTGGCGAGAATCGCAGGCAGGGCCCAACTCGAGATTGAGGACGTGAATCTCCTCCGGTGGTTGTTATCCGAAGTTGAGGACATGCCAGACATACAAGAATAGGATTGAGGAAAACCCCTATGAAGCCTAATAGATCGCACCCCTGCCGCTCCGCTTTGGTGCCTATGCTGGTCTCCTGGATGATTGTCAGCAACGCCGCCTGGCATGGGATTGAGGCTGCCAGTTCTAGCCAAGGGGAGCCAGGCTTACAGGTTGCAGTGGTGGTGGCCCCTGGAGCCCCTGAGCTGGAGCGTTTCGCTGCTCGAGAGCTGCGCCGCTATCTCTACGAGCTTTATGGCACCTCGGTCAGCTCACTCGCTTCGCCCAGTCCAGCCATGGACTTGAACATCCTCCTCGGCAGTCCCGAAACCAATCCGGCTGTGGCAGATACGGGGGGGAAAGACGGTTGGCCCAAGGTCAGTGACCAGGGAATGGTGCTAAGGCGGGTGTCTGCCGCGGGTAATCCGGCGCTGGTTCTTGGTGGGGGCAGCCCGGAGGCCACACTATGGGCGGTCTACGAATTTGTAGAACGCGCCGGGGTTCGTTTTCTTCTAGAGAAAGACGTGCTCCCGCAGGAACCTGAACCCTTCCCACCCCGCGACTTGGATCTCATCCTCGAACCCCGCTTTCGTTTTCGTTCCTACCGTGCGATCAACAACCTGGCCACCTCTCTGATCTTTTACGGGATGAAGGATTATCGTCACCTGATTGATCAGTTGGCCAAACTGAAATTCAATGTCCTCTACGCGCAGACCTATCCGCACCAGCCCTTTGTCCACTATCAGTTCCGGGACCAGCCAAAGGTCACGGGGGTACTCCACTACGGTTGGAAGATTCCCATTCACTTGGCAGCCATCGGACGCCATCTCTTCGGCGGTCGGTCGGAGCTGATCAACCCTGATTTCGTGGGTGCGAAGACCTACCAGGATCGATTACGTGCGGGCCAGAACCTGCTTCAGGAGCTGTTTGCCTACGCCCGGCGTCGGGGAATGCAAACCGGGCTCAATTTCCGAATCAACCAGTTCACCAACGAGTTCAACTGGCGTTTGCCGGAGTGGTCCGACCACGAGTACGTCCCACGGTCTGCTATGAAGGGCAAACGGAGTGCCAGGCTGGGGATTTCAGAGTATGCGGTGGACCCCACGGCTTTCCCCTATATGACGCCGGATAATCCGGTAGTAGTCGAGCTGAACAAGACTATTATCCGGGCCCATATCGACACCTATCCCGACGTCGATTTCTACGGCTGGACACAGCCGGAGCTGCCGGTGGGAGGTCAGCAGTTCCGCCAGATGTGGAACCGACTCAATCTCAAGTACAAGCTGGAGCCGGATTTCAGCTTGGAAGAGATGGAAGAATCGGCCAGGACCAATACCCTGCCTATTGGCGTACGGCGGGGCGACAGACCTCTGCACGAGCTCAGGGGAGCCATCGCCAACGCCTATACCCTGGACAAGCTGGTCAACGAAGACCGCATCCTGGCAAAGTCCACCAACCCGGACGCCAGCATCGTCGTCAGCACCTTCAGTGACGAATTCTACCCCGTCATGCCGAGGATCTTTCCCAACGCGATATTGATGGTACAGATGGACTATCTGACCTCCCTGGCCGCCCAGCGCACGGAGATGCTTTCCTTCGCCGCCAAAACCGAGACTAGGGTCATGACCTTGGCTACCCTGGCCGACGACAACGTCGGGGTCCTACCGCAGCTGCCGACACAGCCCCTTCATCGAATCCTCGACGCCATGGATCGGTACGATTGCGACGGGTTTTTCGGACGCCAATTCCTGGTCACCAAACTGGAGGCGGGCACTGCCTACCTGGCCAAGGCGTCCTGGTCCGCGCAAGTGACCCCCGAGTGGATCTATAGGGACCAGGTGAAACAGGTTTGCGGCCAGGGGTCGGTAGCGCCGATGATGCAGGCCTATCAACTCCTGGAAGAAGCCACACTCAAGGGTGATGAAGTGGCAATGGGATTCCTCTTCCCCGTCCCGAATATGATGAGCAAGCACTGGCAAGACCTGTCCGGCCCGGTGGCCGGCTGGGACGCACTAAGGGCGTACTACATGAAGGCCGTCCCCCTGGTGCAATCGGCACTGCAGCAGAGCCGCCCCGAGGGCAAGAGCTATCTC
This sequence comes from Acidobacteriota bacterium, assembly GCA_965218775.1. GTDB lineage: Bacteria > Acidobacteriota > UBA6911 > RPQK01 > JAJDTT01 > CAUZIZ01. The sequence continues at coordinate 1,785,399 of CBDCLS010000005.1, forward strand.
CAGCAGCTTCTGGGTCAACTGAGGTTCGGAACGGACTATATTGCGGTGGTACAGGCGGTCCGAAAGGCTCGCGTCAAGTATGAAGCCTCGCAGAAAGCTCGGACAGACCGAGATCTACGGACCTACGAGAAACACATCAGGGAATCACACGGGATATTGGAGGGGGCCCTGGCCCAGCTCAAGACCGGCATCCAACACTGGGCTGGCGCGGTGCGAGATCCTTCCGACCTGGGGGCTCTGGGGGTTCTCAACTACTTCTGCTACGACTATCTGAAGGGAGTGGCCCTGAACATGTATCTGGAAATGGAGCGGTGGAGCATTCAATTCTAGCCTGAAACTTGAATAGTGAGCAGTGATGAAGCGAACAGTGAGCAGTACCGGAAACAGCCACAGCCAACCGCGTGCGTCGAGCACCCTATGCTTCAGTCGTGATCTTGGAGCGTAACACTATCCTGCGCTTCGATCACGTCCATGAATGAAGATACGGAAAAGACAGCGTTACCAATGCCCGCACTTCCGTACCCTGGAGGAGCCTTAAGAGCATAGCGCTCATGAGTCTCCTTCCAGACCCGTAAGAGACCCACATGATAATCCAATGGAGCCCCTTTTGGATTCCGCTTGCCCAAAACGCTTAAAGGTTCCGGGCACCAGGTGGTGAAGCGAGGAATGATTCCTCTGGACATGAAGAAGTCCAGCCCCTCACCGGTAGAGGCAAGCGCCTCGTCTACATTCCCAAAACCTTCGGGGCGAGCCATTTCGATACCTGCAACGAAGTTCGGGATAACGCGGGACGGCGGGAACACCTCGGCGGCATCGAGGATTCGCTGAATCCAGCGATCACGTCCGATGTAGCGATCCTTCCCTGGGCAGATAATGCTGAACAACCGCGGGTCCCAGACTTCGTAGTTGGGATGATAGATCTGGATACCAGCCTCACGGAACCGCTTCACCTCGTCTCGAGGCAGAGCCTGGACCACAGCCTTGCCGATCCAGCGACCGGGAAATCGCCTTTCAATCGCCTCCGGATACTGAACATAGAAATCGATCTCGGATTTGCCGTCCAGAGTCGAGGTGACGCTGCCTCCAGTCACCGTGTAGGCTCGACTCTCTGAATCGGTCTCCTGGATGATCTCGAGCGCCTCCAATATCTCGTCGATCGCCTTGACTGCGGTGTAGGAACGGCCCGAGTTCTTCTGCTGCCGGTAGTTCTCGTTGATATCGCAGAACTGGCACTCGACCTTCCGCCCGAAGTACTGGCACATACGGAACACGGTGAGGTAGAGGAGATAACCCCATTCAATGGTGGGGGCGATATCAGTAATAGGTTTACCACCGGCAAGCGTTCGCCGGTAGTACTCGGGAACCTCCGGAAGCTCCACCTGAGCGAGCTCGGTTCCCTCCAACGTGAGCATCAAGTGCCCTTCCGACGAAAGCTCGATACGATAGGGCGAGTTCGGGTTCAGGCGCACCGAGACGATGGTGCGGCGGAAGTCCTCGGGTCCACCTTTCAGGCAGATTTCCTCGGGGGCGTGGAGATTCTCCTGCTGCGCCATTTCTGAAATAGGCACCAGATCGAAGGAGAAGATGAAGTAAGCCTTGGGCTTGAAACCCGATGCCACTCGTAGGGAGTCCGCCGAGAACGCTACCCCAGTGCGGAGCAGGTCCTCCTTGACGACTACCTCCTGCGGAAGATCGGAGTATTTCTCCGTCAGCTGCTGTACCTGTTCCAGCCGTTCTCCCATAGTCAGTCACGATATCAAAAACAGGCCTTCTCCGCCATCTGAGTGAGTCTTCTCAGAGCCGCCTCGACTACTCATCGCTGGACCGTGCACCCGGGCTCTTCCTAGTGGCAAGAGTCCTGCTACCGAGTCAACAAGGAGGGGCTTAGGGTCGGGAACGGTAGACTCGAAAGCACGGCTGTTGACGGCTGCGGTTCCTCGTGGTTTTTTGAGGGCTTACACCCTATAATGGGGCTCCTTGTTTTTCTGATCCGGCTGGAATCAAAATGGAGGCAATTGATGGCGGCAAAGACAAGCAAAAAAGCGGATATTTATAAGCTCTATGCCGATGCTCTGGCATCGCTGAACAAGAAGCAGTACCCGAAAACACAGAAGCTTCTCTCTCAAATCAAGCAGGACTTCCCCACTAAAACCGACGTTCTGGCGCGGGTGGACCTTCTCTTGAGAGTGTGTGACACGAGAATCGACGCGGCGGCCAGCAAGGGCCCCGCCTCCTCCGAAGAGGCCTACGATCTGGGAGTCTTGCATCACAATCAGGGCCTCTATGACGACGCCCTGAAGTTGTTCGAGAAGGCACAGAAACTTGGCAAGGGGGAGACGGATCACATCCACTATGCGATAGCCGCCACCGAGGCTTCCCTTGGGAACACCCAAAACGCCCTCAAGAATCTGAAATCCGCCATAAAAGACAACCCACAGAACCGGATCTTTGCCCGCAACGATCCCGACTTCGAGCTTTTGGCGAGGAACAAGGAATTTGCACAAGTACTCTCGCCCGAGAGTTAGCCCGAATTCCCCGTATGCCCAGCAACCAGAAGCGACCCGATCGTCACGCCCTCATCCTCGCTGCAGGTAAAGGGACCCGTATCAAGTCGGAGCGGCCAAAGGTGCTGCACCGCGTATGTGGAAAACCGCTCATCCAGCACGTCCTGGAGCGGCTCACAAGCTTGGACATCAGGACGACGTTTCTCGTCCTTGGTCACCAGGCAGAAAGGGTCGAGGAGGCAGTCGCCAGCTTCGGTGTCGAGATCGTGCTGCAGCGTGAGCCGCTTGGAACCGGCCATGCAATCATGGCGGCAAAATCCCAGCTGCAAGGTCTCTCCGGCAGCCTACTCGTGCTCTACGGTGACATGCCATTGATCCCAAGCCGGGAGCTGGAACACCTCTTTCAGATTCGAGAGCAGCAGGACGTCGACCAGGTCCTCTTGACGGCCATCCTGGATAACCCCTTTGGGTATGGCCGTATCCTCAGGGATGAACAAGGTGATGCAATCGACATCGTAGAGGAACAAGAGGCCACTTCGGAACAAAAGCTGATCAAGGAAGTGAACACGGGCTTGAATTGCTTCAAGATCAAGTCCCTACTCGCCAACCTCTCACAGTTGTCGCGAGACAACCGCGCAGCAGAATACTACTTGACCGACATGCTTCGCGTTCTTCGCACCATTGGAAAAAAGGTGGCAGTTCTGGAGAGCAACTCTCCGGAGGACCTTCTGGGTATCAACACAAGGGAGGAGATGGCGGTGGTGGAAGGAAAGATGAGAAGTGAGATCACTCGCCGCTGGATGTTGGAGGGTGTCACCATGCTGGACCCATCCTCTGTCTATATCGAACCGACAGTAGTGATCGGGCGGGACACGGTCCTTTACCCTGGAGTCATTCTGGAAGGCCACACGGTGATTGGCCCAGGCTGCACGATTCGTGGGTTCTCTCACCTGAGCGACGCCACTATCGAGGAAGGTGTGGTCGTCGACCATTGCTCGGTAGTCAGAAACAGTAAGGTCGGTGCTGGCAGCCACGTGGGTCCCTTCGCCCACCTGAGAGCCAACACGGTTGTGGCCGGATCCTGCCGAATCGGAAATTTCGTTGAACTCAAGAATACCCGGTTCGGTGACTCCAGCAAAGCAGCTCACCTCTCCTATCTCGGAGACACCGAAGCCGGGAGCGAAGTCAATATCGGGGCGGGAACGATTACCTGCAACTACGACGGACAACATAAGCATAAAACGGTGATCGAGGACAAGGCTTTCATAGGAAGTGGGACCCAACTGGTGGCTCCGGTCAGGGTTCAAGAGGGAGCCTACGTGGCCGCCGGGTCCTCGATCACGGAAGATGTACCGCCCCAGAGTCTAGGGATCGCTCGAAGCCGGCAGATCAATAAACCAGGTTGGGGAAAAGAGAGGAGAAAACGAAACGACCCAGAGTAAAGGTCAGGTCGCACGTCGGAACGTCGGAACGTCGCACGTCTCTTAGCCGGCAGCAAACAGCTTTGGAACTGACAGCGGCGGAAACCTGAAGGTTCGAAAACCACCACCGGTGAACCACAACCTGGGACGTGCGACGTTCAGACGTTCCGACGTGTGACCTTCTTCGGACGTGCGACGTTCTCACGCTTCGACTTCGATGCCGTGATACTCCTGAAGACTCTTGACCTGGACTTCTTCCCTCTGCAGAGCTCGAATAGCGCTGATGGCAGCGGCGGCGGCTGAGAGTGTCGTGATACAGGGAGTGCTGTACTGGGTGCAGGAGCGCCGTATCGCCTTTTCGTCAAAGAAGGACTCCCGGCCCAGGGGGGTGTTGACCACCAGATCGATCTTCTTGCTCTTGATGAGGTCGACGACGTTGGGTCGGCCCTCGTTGACCTTGTAGACACTCTCGACTTCCAGGCCTGCCTGGGCAAGCACTGACGCCGTTCCGCTGGTGGCCACCAACTGAAACCCGAGTGCCTGAAAGTCCCTGGAGATAGCGCTCACGTAGCGTTTGTCGCGCTCGTTGACGCTGATAAAAACGACGCCTGCCTTGGGCAGGTCGTTACCCGCGCTGATCTGGGCCTTAGCGTAGGCATATCCGAAACTTTCAGAGGCTCCCATAACCTCCCCCGTCGATTTCATCTCGGGACCTAGAATCGTATCGACTCCGGGGAACTTGTCAAAGGGAAAAACCGGGGTCTTGACGAAGCAACTGGTTACTTTCAGATCCTCGTTGAAACCGAGCTCCGAAAGGGTCTTTCCGATCATGAGCCTGGCCCCTATTTTTGCCAGCGGTACCCCTGTAGCTTTGCTCACAAAGGGTGTGGTTCGACTGGCCCGAGGGTTGACCTCCAGGACGTAGACACAGTCTTCGACTACGGCAAACTGGACATTCATCAGACCGATGACGTTGAGAGCCTTGCCCAGCCGACGGGTGTAGTCCCTCATCGTTTCCAGATGCTCTTCCCGGATCAGGATGGGAGGAAGGACCGAGGTGCTGTCGCCCGAGTGGATACCGGCCTCCTCGATGTGCTCCATGATTCCGCCGATGACCACCTGCTCGCCGTCCGCCAGGGCATCGACATCATACTCCTGCGCATCCTCCAGGAATCTATCAATCAGCACGGGGTGCTCTGGGGAGACATCGACGGCAGTACTCACGTACTTCTCGAGGGAAGCTTCGTCGTAGATGATCGCCATCGCTCGACCGCCCAGAACATAGGAGGGTCTTACCAGAATCGGGTAGCCGATCCGGTCGGCAACCTTGCGCGCTTCTTTTACCGACATTGCCGAACCGTTCTCAGGACGCGGGATATCGAGTTCCTTCAGTAACTGTTCGAACTGTTCTCGATCTTCAGCCAGATCGATCGATTTCGGGGACGTTCCGACAATCGAGACTCCGGCTTCAAAAAGCTTCAGGGCGAGCTTCAAGGGAGTCTGCCCTCCCAGCTGCACAATTACTCCAACCGGGTTCTCCGTTCTCACCACCGCCATCACATTCTCGAACGTCAGCGGCTCGAAGTAGAGACGGTCCGATGTATCGTAATCGGTCGAGACCGTTTCGGGATTGCAGTTAATCATGATGGCCTCATAGCCCTCTTCCCTGAGAGCGAAGGCCGCATGGCAGCAGCAGTAGTCAAACTCGATGCCCTGGCCAATTCTGTTGGGACCGCTGCCGAGAATCACAATCTTCTTGCGGTCGGTCGGATCAGATTCGTCTTCCTGCTCGTAGCTGGAGTAGAGGTACGGCGTGTAGGATTCGAATTCGGCCGCGCAAGTGTCCACTCTCTTGAAGACTGGAACGACACCTTGTTCCTCCCGATAGCGAAAGACCTCTTCTTCGCTAAGCTTGCCGGAAGCGACACCTACCTCTGGCTGTAAGAGACCGTCTCCCTTGGCAGTGCCCAGGATCTGGGAGAGCCAGAGATCGGAGGCGCCCTCCCGCTTTACCCTCAGAAGCTGCCGACGATCGACCTCCGAAAGATCCAGCTTTTCGAGCTCCTTTCCCATGCCAACCACGCGTTCGATTTGTTCCAGAAACCAGCGATCGATGGTCGTCAACTTGAAGATCTCTTCGATCGTATAACCCTCGCGGAACGCCAGGATGAGGTAACCAAGACGGGATGGATTGGGCCGAACGAGATGCTCCCGAATGCGCTCGGGATCTGTGGCTTCACTGGCAAGGGTCTTGCCTGTTTCCAAGGAACGCAACCCCTTGAGCAGAGCTTCCCTGAAGGTCCTGCCAATAGCCATTACCTCCCCTACCGACTTCATCTGGGTGCCCAGGATGTCATCTGCTTCCGGAAATTTCTCGAAGTTCCAGCGGGGAATCTTGACGACCACGTAGTCGAGGGTAGGCTCGAAGGAAGCCGGAGTCTTGAGCGTAATATCGTTGGGGATCTCGTCGAGCGTATATCCAACCGCTAGCTTGGCTGCGATCTTGGCGATGGGAAACCCGGTTGCTTTGGACGCCAGCGCAGAGCTCCGACTGACACGGGGATTCATCTCGATCACGGCCATTCGACCGTCATCGGGATTGACCGCGAACTGAATGTTCGACCCTCCAGTCTCTACTCCGACCCGTCGGATAATCTGGATGGCCGCATCCCGCATTTCCTGGTATTCCTTGTCGGTCAGCGTCTGGGCGGGAGCAACCGTGATGGAGTCACCGGTATGGACTCCCATCGGGTCGAAGTTCTCGATCGAACAGATGATCACGACATTGTCGTTGAGGTCTCGCATGACCTCGAGTTCGAACTCCTTCCACCCCAGAATGGATTCTTCTATCAGGATCTCGTGGATTGGAGAGAGTTGAAGGCCGCGACCCGCAATCTCTTCGAACTCTTCATTGTTGAAAGCGATGCCTCCACCCGTTCCTCCCAGAGTGTAGGAGGGACGGATGACCGCGGGCAGACCCACCTGCTCCAGAATCGCCACAGCCTCCTTGAGATCGTTGGCAAACCCGGAAGCCGGGACCTCCAGCCCAATCTCCTCGATCGCTGCCCGAAACCGCCTGCGGTCCTCGGCGACCCGAATTGCGTTCAGCTTGGCCCCAATCATCTCCACACCACACTCGTGGAGAATCCCGCTCTCGCTGAGCTGAACCGAAACATTCAGTCCCGTCTGTCCCCCCACCGTCGGCAGAAGGGCATCCGGCCGCTCCCTCCTGATGATCTCAGACAAGTATTCCAGCGTCAGGGGCTCAACGTAGGTCCGAGTCGCAAACTCTGGATCGGTCATGATTGTTGCGGGGTTGGAGTTGACGAGTACGACCTGGAATCCATCGCTCAACAGGGCCTTACAGGCCTGAGTCCCGGAATAGTCAAATTCGCACGCCTGGCCAATCACGATTGGCCCCGATCCGATGATCAGGATCTTCTTCAGGTCATCTCGCCTGGGCATGTCCCCACTTCAGAACCGGACCACGTTTGGGTTCCGGCTCTCCTTCTCCTAGACTTCGTCTTGCCTCTGGATCGGCTGGTCCCGATACTCACGCATGACATCCAAGAACTGATCGAACAGATAGAGCGAGTCGTGAGGACCAGGGGAAGCCTCTGGGTGGTACTGTACAGAAAACACTGGCAGCGATCGATGCCGGAATCCCTCCAGCGTTTGATCGTTTAGGTTCATATGAGTGAGCTCGATCTGCCCATCGTCCAGCGACTCCGGATCCACGGCAAAACCGTGGTTATGGGAGGTTATCTCGATCTTTCCCGAAATCAGGTTCTTGACGGGCTGGTTTCCTCCTCGATGCCCGAACTTCAGCTTATAGGTCTTTCCCCCCAGGGTCAGCCCCAGGAGTTGGTGGCCCAAACAAATCCCGAACAGCGGTCGCTTCCCTATTAGCTTCTTCAGGTTTTCGACAATGTAGCCCAGCGGTTCCGGATCTCCCGGCCCATTCGACAGAAAGATGCCGTCCGGCTCGAGTCCCAGAACGTCTTCGGGCAGGGTCGTCGCCGGAACTACAGTGACATCGCATCCCCGAGCCGCCAGACAGCGGAGAATATTATATTTGATGCCAAAGTCGTAGGCGACGACCCTGAAGCCAGGACTCTCTACGGGCCAGGTGTAGCGTCGCTCCGTGCTGACCGACCGGACATAATCGCTTCCAGCCATGCGCGGGTGCTGCAGGACTCTCTCTCCCAACTGTTCGCGAGTCGACTCGGATGCGGAAATGATGCCCCGCATCGCTCCTCGCTCGCGAATGTGCCTGACCAGGGCGCGGGTATCGATTTCTGATATTCCAGCGACGCCGTGTTCCCGCAGATAATCGTCCAGGGTTTTCTCCCCTCTCCAGTTCGAGAAGATAGGGCTAAACTCCCGAACGACGAAACCCTCGACGAAGGGTCTAGCGGATTCCTGGTCGTCACGGTTGGTCCCGTAATTTCCGATCTCGGGCTGAGTCATCACCACGATCTGGCCGGCGTAGGAGGGGTCGGTGAGCACCTCTTGATAGCCGGTCATCGAAGTGTTGAAGACAACCTCCCCCAGAGCCTCCTCTTCGGCTCCGAAGACGAGTCCTTCGAAACAGGTACCATCTTCAAGACACAGGGTTGCTTTCCGCAAGACGATTCTCCCCGCTCAAAAAGACCAATCTTTCTGACTGTTTAGTCTGCGCACTCCTGGACGCATTCCACTCACTCGGGCGCCTTAAGACACAAGGCACGAGCTAACTCTTAGTGGTCTCGGTCACAAGCCTTGCTCAGGGAAACCTCCGCGGCACCTGGCCGCAGACGTGCGTGAGGAATGCGGGCTAATCAATCGTTCCTAGCTTTGACAGCGGCCAGTAACGAAAGACCGCCTTGCCAAATATCTGGGCTTCAGGGACGAACCCCCAACTCCGACTGTCATTGCTCGAACTGCGGTGGTCGCCTAGCACAAAGTACTGGCGAAGTGGGACCTCGACGATGCGATGAAAGCTATGATCGCGATACTCGGGTCCTACATAGGGCTCACCCAGCCTCTTCCCATCGATATAGACTTCACCCTTTCTGATCTCAACCTTGTCTCCAGGAAGTCCAATGACCCGTTTGATAAACGATTTACTGACGTCATTAGGATACCAGAAAACAATGACGTCGCCTCGATTGATATCGGCAAAATGGTAGATGAACTTACTGACAAAAATGCGCTCCTGGTCGGCGAGGTTGGGCTGCATGCTGGTCCCCTCGACCTTGACCGGCTGGACCACGAAGATCACGATTAGGACTGCCGCCAAGGCGGCGAAAAAGATGTCTCTGGCCCAGCCCCGTAGATCCTGGATAATGGAGCCCCAATCCCGGGTCGGGCTCCGCTGGGAGCTTTCGGTCGGAGGATCCGAGATCACCACCCGTTCCTGTTCTTCTAGGCTGCCCAAGGGTGAATCCTGCCCTAGCATCGGTGGGTCCGACTGGGAGTCGCCCCCCCGGCTCCTCGCCCAGACAGCTTCATTGATACCACAGTTGAGAAAACCATTGGGGAGGGAAAATCTTGCTGTCGTCCGGCTCTCTCCTCGGAACTTGGGGTCTTATTGCTGATAAATCAAGTCGTTCGCAGCGTCTGTCGGGCTGGGCTTCGCAACGTTGGCAGTTCACAAGGACCTTCAGACCTCCAGAATCTCCATCTCCTTCTGCTTGGCTACGGTCTCGACCTTCTGAGTAAACTGGTTGGTCAGAGTTTGTGTCTCTTCCAGGCTTCGAGCCTCATCGTCTTCCGAAATTTCTTTGTTCTTCAGTAGCTTTTTCAGCTGTTCGTTCGCATCCCTACGAATATTACGAACCGCAACCTTGTGCTGTTCCGCGATTTTTCCCACATGTTTGGCCAGATCTTTCCGCCTCTCTTCGGTCAGCGGTGGAATCGGAATCCGAATGACTTGACCGTCATTCGAGGGATTGAGTCCCAGATCCGAGGCTCGAACTGCCCGTTCTAGACTTGCTATCTGGGACGGATCCCAGGGCTGTACCGTAATTAGAGTCGGGTCGGGAACATGCAGTGTCGCCAGCTGATTCAAGGGCGTGAGCGTCCCGTAATAGTCCACTTGTACTTGATCCAGAATGTGTACGGAAGCACGCCCGGTGCGGATGGTGGTCAACTCGCGCATGAGGTCCTCGATTGTCTTGTGCATTCTCTGGCGAGCATCAGAGATCACTGCTTTGGTCATGTCACCTCCATCTGAACTACATCGCTGGCAAGTTCACTCCAACCGGGTAACTCTCCGACTGCCTGCTAACGGGTGATGATGGACCCGACCTTTTTCCCCAGGACGGCCGCCTTGATATTCCCTTCCTGGCGCAGATTAAACACGATAATCGGGAGGTCGTGATCCATACACAGAGAAATAGCGGTGGCATCCATTACCTTCAGTCCTTTTTCAAGCACCTGAAAGTAAGTGAGACGGTCGAACAGCTTGGCCTGGTCATTCTGGGATGGATCCGAGTCATAGACTCCGTCTACCTTGGTCCCCTTGAGGATGACCTCGGCTCTGATTTCCATCGCTCTCAGGGCAGCGGCGGTGTCGGTAGAGAAATAGGGATTTCCAGTTCCTGCGGCGAAGATTACCACACGTTTTCTCTCGAGGTGCCGTACGGCTCGCCTGCGAATGAAGGGCTCGGCAACCTCAGCCATGTGGATAGCGCTCAACACCCGTGTGTTGACGCCCTCTTGTTCGAGAGCACTCTGGAGGGCAAGAGCGTTGATGACCGTGGCGAGCATCCCCATGTAGTCGCCCGTCGCCCGGTCAAAGCCGGCATCGCTGACCGCAACACCCCGAACGATGTTGCCTCCCCCCACAACGATCGCGATCTCCGAACCGAGACGATGGACGTCCTTGATCTCACGGGCGATATTCGCCATCGCCGTGGAGTCCACGCCGAATTCGGTGCGTCCTCCCAAGACCTCACCACTGAGCTTGATCAGGATCCTGGCGTAGCTCGGCCTCTGGAGTTCAACCGGCTCAACCGCAGGAACCTTGTTCTCCCGGGCCAAGTCCCCTCCTGTTTTGCCCAATCGGATGTGGAACGCCTTTTGCAGTCAGCCAGAGAAGCGAGAGTTACGCTTCCTCTCCAACTTTGAACCGGCAAAAACGGCGAACGGTGATGTTCTCTTTCAGGGTGGCAATCTTTGCTTTGATCAGATCTTCGATCGAAACCGAAGGGTCTTTTACAAAGGGCTGCTCGTAAAGGCAAATCTCCGAATAGTGCTTCTGGAGTTTGCCTTCGACGATCTTATCGATAACGTGCTCGGGTCGTCCACTATTGGACGCCTGCTTCCGATAGATTTCCTTTTCCGTGTCAACTTCCTCTTGCCCGACGTCATCGCGATGCACATAAAGAGGGTTCGATGCAGCGACCTGCATGGCGAGATCTCTGACCAGGCCCTGAAAATCTTCCGTTCGGGCAACAAAGTCAGTCTCGCAATTCACCTCAACCAGGACGCCCAGTCTTCCCCCCGCATGGATATACTGCCCCACGATACCTTCATGGGTTTCACGGCCCGACTTCTTCTGGGCCGCCGCCAAACCTTTTTCTCGCAGAATCGAAACGGCTCGGTCAATGGCTCCCTCAGCTTCGGTCAAAGCTCTCTTACAGTCCATCATGCCTGCGCCGGTTTTCTGCCTGAGAGATTTAACCTGATCCGCAGTAATCGCCATGAACCCTCGTTACGCTTGAAGACTCCCGTTCAACCCTTGGACTCGGTTACCTTGGTATCGGGTGCCTTCTTGGGAGCCTTGCCGGCCGCCACTTTTGCGGACGAACTTCCCTTTGCCTGAGCCGACTTCTTGGTCTTCGTCTGAGCCGCCTTGACCTTGGTAGAAGCAGGCCTGCTAGAAGCGGTTGCCGTTTCTTTCTTGGCTTCCTTCTTGGCTTCCTTCTTGGCCGGCTTCGAGGCCTTCTTCGGTGCGGCCTTTGTCGCGGGCTTTGCCTTAGCCTTCGGTTTCGCCGCTGCCTTGGCCTTCGGTTTCGCCGCTACCTTGGCCTTCGGTGCTGCCTCTGCCTTGGGCTCTGGTTTCGCCGCTGCCTTGGCCTCCGGTGCTGGCTCTGCCTTGGCCTCCGGTGCTGGCTCTGCCTTGGCCTCCGGTGCTGCCTCTACCTTGGGCTCTGGTGCTGCCTCTGCCTTGGCCTTCGGTGCTGCCTCTGCCTTGGCCTTCGGTGCTGCCTCTGCCTTGGCCTTCGGTGCTGCCTCTGCCTTGGCCTTCGGTGCTGCCTCTACCTTGGCCTCCGGTGCCGCCTCTGCCTTGGGCTTCGGTGCTGCCTCTACCTTGGGCTCTGGTTTCGCCGCTGCCTTTGCCTCCGGTGCTGCCTCTGCCTTGGCCTCCGGTGCTGCCTCTGCCTTGGCCTTCGGTGCTGCCTCTACCTTGGGCTTCGATGCTGCCTCTACCTTGGGCTCTGGTTTAGCCGCTGCCTTAGCCTCTGCCTTGGCCTTGGCCACCTCCGCTTCCTGGGCCTTCTCCGCCTCGAAAAGGCCTCGACCTGCCAGCACAGCATCGGCCGCGGTCGAAGAAAACAGCCTCACCGCTCGTAGGGCATCATCGTTACCCGGAATGACGTAGTCCACATAGTCGGGATCACCGTTGGTATCCACTACGGCTATGATGGGAATATTCAGCTTCGAAGCTTCCTGCACCGCGATCGACTCTCGATTCGAGTCGACTACGAAGAGTGCATCAGGCAACCGATCCATATCCCTGATTCCACGCAGGTTCTTCTCGAGCTTCTTACGCTCGCGCTCCAACCGGGCAACTTCCTTCTTCGATAGCTTTTCATAGAAGCCATCGGCGCGCTTCTCTTCCAGATCTTTGTAGCGTTTGATGCTGTTTCGAACGGTCACGAAGTTCGTGAGCAGCCCCCCCAGCCAGCGGTTGTTCACGTAGTACATTCCACAGCGTAGGGCCTCTTCAGAGATCGACTCCTGAGCCTGTCTCTTAGTTCCAACAAACAGGACGGTCTTGCCCCGCGACGACATATGGGTAAGGAACTCTACCGCCTCCTTGAAGAGTTTGAGTGTCGTCTGGAGATCTACGATGTGGATTCCGTTTCGCTGACCAAAAATGTAGGGTTTCATCTTCGGATTCCAGCGGCGGGTCTGGTGTCCGAAATGGACACCCGCTTCCAGCAACTGTTTAATCGAGATCGCGCTCAAGCAACCCCCTCCCGCCTATCGCTTGGAGAATTGGAATCGCTTGCGTGCACCTGGCTGGCCATACTTCTTTCGCTCCTTGATCCGCTCGTCCCGCCTCAAGAAGCCGGGTTTCTTGAGGACCGCACGCAACTCCGGGTCATACCTGAGGAGCGCCCGAGCTATGCCTAGGCGAATCGCTCCTGCCTGCCCTGTATACCCCCCACCTTTGACGTTTACATAGACGTCAAACTTGTCTGAATTCTCGGTTTCCTGAAGGGGTTGACTGACGATGGTCCGCTGCGTCGCGTGCTTGAAATACTCTTGAACGTCTATATGGTTTACGACAACCTGACCGCTGCCGGGCATGAGGAACACCCGTGCGGTGGCAGTCTTCCGCTTGCCGGTACCATAGTATTGAACCTTCTCTAGGGCGGTCTCTCCACTTTCCATGATCACCAATTCAAAGTGCTAGCGGTTCCGGTTTCTGGGCCTCATGGGGATGCTCCTCGCCGCCATAAACCTTCAGCTTGCTGAGCATCTTCTTCCCCAATTTGTTCTTTGGGAGCATGCCGCGGACGGCAAATCTGATGACGCGCTCAGGGCGCTTTTCCAGAAGCTCTTGGGCCGAGGTCTCTTTCAACCCCCCCGGATAGCCGCTATGTGAATAGTAGGTTTTCTGAGTCCTCTTTTTACCCGTAAGCTTGACCTTGCCAGCGTTCACTACGATGACAAAATCACCCGTGTCGAGGAAGTCAGTATACCACGCCTTATTCTTGCCCATGAGGATCGTCGCGATCCCTGTTGCCAGGCGGCCCAGGACCTGATCCTGGGCATCGACGACGAACCACTTCTTCTCTGCATCCGCCTTCGGCAAAAATGTCTTACTTGTTATGACTACACTCATAAGCTACACTCATTCCTCGCTAACGAGAACGTGCAAAGTTACCGAAACTTCTTCCTCCTGTCAAGATCCACGACCTCTATATGACGCTACTTCAGTAGATCCGCTACGCCAAACAAGTCCTCGGCTTGACAAACTGGCGGGCTTTTCTGTTCAATCGTCTTACCCCACCGCATCCTGCCCCGCTTCCAAGACCTATCCTCATTGGATACTCAGGTGTGGTTCGGATCCTCCAACTCAAGTCTGGTCGGAGTAGATATCGGTTCCTCGGCGATCAAATTGGTCGATCTCAAACGGCTGGGGGCAAACGGGTACGAACTAGTCTCCCTGGTCCTACAACCACTCCCCCAGGGAAGCATCGTGGAGGGAGAGGTTCGCTCCGAATCCCAGGTCGTCGACGCAATCCAACGTAGCTTCCAGGTCGCCAAAACTCGCAAACGCAAGATCGCGACCTCGCTCCCAGGGAGCTCCGTGATTATCAAGAGAGTCTCCCTACCCGCCCGAGACGAACAAGAACTGGCGCAGGGGATACGATGGGAGGCAGAGCACTCAATCCCTTTCGATATGTCGGACGTGCACCTGGACTATCAGGTGCTCAACAAAGACACGAAGGGCAAGGGGCTGCAGACCATCCTGGTCGCCGCAAAGCGGGACAAGATTGCGGAACGGATCAGACTCGCTTCCCTGGCCAACTGTATCCCCGTGGTCATAGACGTCGACTGTTTGGCGCTCTTGAACGCCTATGAGTACAACTACCAGCCAGGTCCTGCTGATACCGTAGCCCTCCTCGACGTGGGAAGTTCCGTCACTCATCTGATCCTCCTCCAAGGCCGGGAGCTTCTCTTCACCCGAAACATGACCGTGGGAGGAAGCTACTACAGCGACTTCCTGAGAAAGCAACTCGGCCTTTCCTACGAAGCAGCTGAACGGTCCAAGTTGGGCCTGGGCGGCCTCGAAGAACCGATCCAGAGCCAGGCTGCAGCGATTCTCCAGTCGGTTTCCGACCTGCTGGTTCTCGAAATCGAGAGAACCTTGGACTTTTTCAAGGCAAGCTCGGAAGGCGTCGCGCCCCAGCGAATATTTCTCAGCGGTGGTGGTTCCAGAAGTAGAGGCCTACGGCACTCACTGCAGCAAAAGCTACACTTGCCGGTCCAGTTCCTGGAACCCTTCAAGAAGATCCAGGTAGGCCCACAGTCCTACCCTTCAAAGCAACTATCCAGCCACGCAAGCCAGTCTGCGGTGGCCTTGGGATTGGCGCTGCGATCGGCCCGGGAACGATGATTCAGATCAATTTACTGCGCCAGTATCCCAGTAGTGCAGGAACAAGAATCTTGGGTTGGCCTAGTCCCAGGAAGGTTGGAACCTTGCTCGTCTTAGTGATCTTGGGCCATGTCGGCTGGCAGTACCTGGCCCTCCTCCACCGGAAATCCCAGGCTGCGGCCAGGATCGAGACACTAGGGAGGAGACAGAAAGAAGCCGAAGCTACTCAGTCGAGGCTGGCGCAGGTCAAGGTCAGACTGACCCAATTGGAAGAGCAGCTTGAGGCGATAGAGCATCTCAGGAAGCGGCAAAAGGGCCCACTCGGTCTGGTGAACGCAATCACCGAAAGCCTGCCTCGCCTCCCTATTCTTTGGCTGACGGTACTGGAGGAAGAAGATCGAGTCATGAGCATCGAGGGCGAGGCCCGCAGCCTCGCCAGTATCACCGATTTCATTACTACCTTGAAGCGCAGCCCGGCCCTCACACGAGTCGATCTGTCCGGTTGGGAAGCAAGCGACAAAACGCTTAGGTTTCGAGCCGAGTCTGAAGTTTCATATTGACCCATGGACGAGCAGGCTGGCCGCAAACCCGGCTCACAAAGAAAAGATCGTCCTATCAGGTTAACCGTGCTGAGCGCGCTGGTCTCGGTTCTGTTCCATGTTGTGTGCATTTGGCCCCTCCAGACTGAACTCGACTCGCTGGCCAAACAGGAGCACGACCTGAAGACTGTCCTCTCTCAGAAAAGGAGCAACGGCAGAGCTCTATCCCAATCGATCGAGAGTCTCAACCGGGTTCGGACCAGGTTGGGCCAGCTTCAGACGGGCTTGGCCCAAAGGGAGGGCCCCTCCATCATGGCTCAGATCCAACAGCTGGCCAGGAACTCGGGTCTCGAGATCACGAGCTTCGTGCCCCTCGACAGAGTCCCTGGCCGCTTCTATCAGGAACATCCTTCGCGGATCTCGCTGGAAGGGGGGTTCCACAACCTGGGTCGCTTCCTTGAGGAGGTGAGCACTTGCGAAACGGTCATTAACGTCACGAACATCGCGATCAAGAGGGTGGCCGGAGATCCGAGGTCGGGGACCAGTCTTCAGGCCAGGTTGACCGCTTCCACCTTTGTCTTGCTAGATCCTGGATCTGCTCCAGAGGAGGAGACAGATTGAGTCTGTTCATGATCCTACTGCTCGCCGCGGCTCTTGCGTGTGCCGAGCCGGCTCGAGCTCAGAAATACGACTCCCAAGGGAAGAGGGACCCCTTTCTTCGAATACTGGTTGAAACGGGGCCTCATCAACGCCACACGCCAGAAACTCCGCCTCAGGCGACGCCCGACACCCTTGCTGGCCTCTCAATTGAACAGGTTTCCGTTACGGGCCTGGCCTTCCGTGGGCGCAGGAAATTGGCGCTCCTCCAAGGCAGTGGGCCGCGCACCTACCTGGCCCCCATCGGAAGCAAGCTCCGGGATGGAGATGTCATGGAGCTCTCGTCCGCTTCGGTCACGTTCATCCGCAGGGAGGACGCTCACAGAGTCGTCAAGTGGGTCGCTCAGTCCTCCCCAAGCGAGCGCCCGTCTCCAACGTCTGCTCGCCCTTCGAGCTCCCAAACCAGCGACAAGAAGCTCGAGGCCGCGCCGCGGAGCTTGGAGCCAGAGGCAACTACTCAGCTCATCTCGCTCAAACTGGTAGAGGTTTCACTGTCCGACTTTTTCAGGGTCATCTCTGAACTGGGCAATCTGAACCTTCTGATCGACCCCGATATTTCAGGAACGCTGACTCTACACGTCCAATCGGTACCCTGGCCCCAGATCCTCGCGGCGGTCCTGAGCAGCTACGGACTGGAGGAGACCACACTGGGGAGAATCGTTCGTATTTCCAGGAGGGAAACCCGAGCTGCCGAGAGAAAGGCAAAGCGACTTCTCGAGAAGACCGAACTGCTGGATCAACAGATCGTCACCCGAGCCACACAGCTCAACTACACCTCCGGCAAGGAAATCGTGAGCGCGCTGCAAAATCAGCTTTCGGAACGGGGCCAGCTTCACCTGGACGAACGGACCAATACGCTGATCATCACGGACATCCTCGATAAGGTAGAACAGATTGACAAGCTGGCAGCCGGGCTCGATCTACCCGAATTCCAGGTCGAGATCGAGGCAAGGATCATCCAAGCAACCACGAATTTCGTTCGCGAGCTCGGCACTAGATTGGGGCTGGCCCTCGGTTCCCCCGGCAGCGCCGTTCGAGGAACGTTAAACGTCGCGATCCCGGCTCAGCAGTCGCTGGCGACCGCCGGAGTCACAATCGGCCGGATGCTGGACACGACGCTTCTTGACGCGATGCTTTCGGCCGCCGAGACAAGGGGTGAGGTACGGATTCTCTCGAGGCCGAGGGTGAGCGCGCAGAGTAATGCAGAAGCGATCATCACCCAGGGAGCCAGAATCCCGATCCCAGTTCAGCAGAACTTCACCACTACCGTCCGATTCGAAACCGCAGCCCTGCGACTCGTGGTCACTCCCACGGTCACACGGGAGGAAACAATTGTTCTCAAGATCAGAGTAGAGAATAATGTTCCCGATTTCACACGCACGGTCCTGGGGATACCGACGATCTTGACGAGCGAATCGCAGACGGTAGTCCTACTCCCCAACGCCGGGACCACGGTGATCGGAGGGATCTTCTTGGAAACGGAACGCAAGCAGAAGCAAAAGGTGCCTGGCTTGGGGAAGATTCCCATCATGGGGGTGCTGTTCAGGAGGAGCTTCCAGCAACGGGAGACCCAGGAGATCTTGTTCTTCATCACTGCTAGAATCAAAGAAACCCTTGGATAACTTTTCGCGGCGCTATCAACGTTTGCTCAAGAGATTTCAAGACCTCGATCTCGAGGGATTGATCGTCACGCACTCTCCCAACCTCAACTATCTCTTCAATTTTGCTGGGAGCAGCGGACTCGCCTGCTGCATTCGTGAGGAGGCCATCCTCCTCGTCGACTCTCGCTATCTGGAACAAGCTCAGGCATCCGCCGTCAACTGTGAGGTCCGGCTCAGCTCCTCGTCACTTCTGGCCGGCCTCAGGGAACTGCTAGAGGGGACCCGCTCGCCCCGACATCGCACCAGGGTCGGGGTGGAGGCGAAGCACCTGTCACACCAGTCCTTCCTGGAGATAGATTCGTGGGGACTGCAGCTTGATTGGATCCCGTCCTCTGACCTGGTCGAGGAACTGCGCATGATCAAGTCTGAGGATGAGGTGACCTTGATGCGGAAGGCATTTGAGATCGCGCAAGCGGGATACGGGTGTTTCCTGGATCAGGTCAAACCAGGCTACTCAGAGGTGCAGCTGGCAGGAATCCTGGAGTTCGAGTTACGAAAGGCGGGGGGTGAAGGCATCTCATTTGAGACAATCGTGGCTTCTGGCCCACGTTCTTCCCTGCCCCACGGGGTGGCCTCATCCAGAGTCCTGCAGGAAAAAGAGCTCCTACTCTGCGATTTCGGGGTTCGTCATCTTGGCTACAGCAGCGATCTGACCAGAGTCCGTCTCCCGGGAAAAACAACCAAACCGGACATCTACGACATCGTTCAAAAAGCATGGCAAGCGGCCCTAGAGATGATTCGACCCGGTGTCTCCGCCTCCGAGGTAGACGCTGCAGCCCGGCAGGTGATCGCCCAGCACGGCTATGGAGACAACTTCGGCCACAGTACCGGCCATGGTCTGGGTCTGGAGGTACACGAACTGCCTGCCATCTCCTCCCGAGGCACAGCACGCCTGGAGCCGGGGATGGTGTTTACGGTGGAACCAGGAATCTATCTGCCCGGACGCTATGGAGTCCGGATCGAGGACGTGGTCGTAGTCACCGAGAAAGGCTACTCTCTGCTCTCCGATCCTGAGAAGTGAAAGCACCGAGTCTCGAGTACCAAAAAACCCAAGTTAGCGAGCCCGGTGGAGCTCCCCTTCAGAAGCCATGAAACTCATCCGCGGATTCCCCCTACTGGCCTCCCTGGGACTTTCTCTGTTCCTAGGACCTCTCCTCTGCGCCCAGATCGACACCGGCACCATTCTGGGAACGGTCGCCCTGGCGGATGGATCGCCGGTAGAGAACGCCCAGGTTTCCATTCGGCGGATGGATACCAACGAAGCGGTTGAGCTCCTCACCAACGATACAGGGTATTTCCGGCGCGACGGACTCCGGGTGGGAAGGTATCAGATCGTCGTCCTGTTGGAGGGATTCAGGAGAGAAGTCCTCCGAGATCTGGTTCTTCTGGTGGGCCAGTCCCTACGGGCGGATTTCCAGCTCCAGAAAGGGACCACCACCGATGAAGCAGTAAACGAGGCTGAGGCTGTTCTACTGGGGCAAGGAAGAACGGATGTGGGGCAGGTCATCGACCAGGAGAAACTCGACTCTCTCCCGGTCAACACCCGCGACATCACGAAACTGGCAGGGCTGGCAGCCGGGGCTACTCCCTCTGCGGTGAACCCGGGCAATGTCCAGGTCATGGGAATGAGATTCAAGGACAATCTCACCTACATCGATGGCACCCTCTTCACTCACGGAGACGGCGAGACGTCGTTCAAGGCCAGCACCGATGCCTTGCAGGAGTTCGATGTGAAAACTGGTCTCTATGGGGCCGAGTACGGGATTCGCCCAGGAGGACAGATCACTGCGGTGACCAAAAGCGGCAGCAATGAAGTCCACGGCAGCCTGTACGGGTTCCACAGGAACGACAATCTGGACGCCCGGAACTTCTTCGAACAGAGGAAGGCTGAGTTCAAGCGCAACCAGCTGGGTGCCACCCTGGGCGGCCCCCTCCTGATTCCAGGACTCTTAGATGGCAGGGACCGGGCATGGTTCTTCGTCTCCTACCAGTTCCGGTCGATTCGGGAAACCAGACCCCTGACAGGGGTCGTTCCCACCGATGCGGAAAAGCGAGGCGAGTTCTCGTCCCCGATCCTGGATCCGTCGACGGGAGAACGTTTTCCAGAAAACCGGCTGCCCGAGCAGCGCTTGGACCCGGTGGCGAGAAAGTTACTCCCCTTCTGGCCATCGCCCAACACGCCGGGCTCCTTGAACTACACCAGTCCCGATTCGACAGCGAATCTCGACAATCCACAGTTCATCACGCGCCTGGATTTCAAGACCTCCGAAAGCAGTCGGTGGACCGGCCGTTTCATCTGGGATTCCAGTCCCCAGGTGTCCACCCATACCTTCAGCACCTTTTCCTCAGTCCAACCCCTACGCACCTACGGCCAGTCCATCTCCAACACCCGAACCCTTGGAAGTCACCTGCTGAATGCGGCCAGTGTCCACTGGTTCTTCCGTCCCTACATCGCCGGCCTCTCCAACCCCAAGCCCGAGCTAGCCCGGGACCTGGGCATCCCCGAGCTTCTGCAAAGTGAAGCGGATCGCAGTGGCGTTCCCAAGGTAGTCATTCAAGGATTTACGGGGATCGGTGACTTCGCGGCTCTGGGTCATGCCAATCTCGGCAACTGGCAGGCCAAGGATGACCTGTCCCTGGCCAAGGGTAGCCATACGCTGGGAGGAGGGATCGAATTCCGCCAGCACTATAACTTCTATGTTATGGAGCGCCGTTCTAGTTTCGAGTTCTTCGACCGTTACAGCGGCAACTCCTTCGCCGATTTCCTTCTGGGCCATCCGGTTCGGACGGAGCTGGGGGCGGAGGATTTCCGGGGAAACTTCCACCAGAACAGCTTCTACTTCTACGCCAAGGACGTCTGGAGGACAACGCAGCGGCTGACGCTCACCCTGGGTTTGCGTTACGAGCTGCGGCTCCCCTGGCAGGACAAGCGGGGCTTCATGGCCAATTTCGACCCCGCCAGGGGCCGGTTGGTTCCCTCTCTGCTGGTTGGGCAACCCGTACCGCCCGAAACCGGTCGCTTCGAGCCCGGGTATCCATTGGTCAGGTGGAACCGGGCATCGGCGTTCCTGCCCCGGCTGGGGCTTTCGTTTCGGCTCACGGACAGGGCGGTACTGAGAAGTGGATTCGGGATCTATTCCAACGAGCCCGATCTGAACATGGTTCAGGAGATGGCCAAGAATCCCCGTCCGGGAGCCCAGCGGCTGGCCTTCCTGGCCCCTCTGGACCAGGCTACGTTGAGCCTGTCCAGGCCTTTTCCAGAAGAACTGGCAGACTCGGCAGCTCCGAACCACTCGGGCCTGGAGACGCCCCTTCCTCTGGCGGCCACTCACTCCTGGGGGCTCAGTCTTCAGCAGCGGCTGACCTCAGACCTGCTGCTCAATCTGGGGTACCTGGGGTCTCGTTCGTCCAATCGCTTGGAGACCATTTCCCTAAATGATGCGACTCCTGGGCCGGGGGATCGGCAGCAGCGGCGGCCTTACCCTGACCTACAGACCGTCGAGATGCCCTTCGCGGATGCCGATGCCTGGTTCCACGGCATGCAAATCCAGGTAGAGAAAAGGCCAGACCGGTGGGGGTTGTCGGCCCTCGTGGGCTTTGACTGGTCCCGCCAGATCGACACGGGAGGCGGATACCAGGGTCCACCCTCTCGACGCAGATTCCGATCGCGCAACATGCCGCTGACAGCGAATCGAGCCCTTTCCGAATTCCATGTACCCAGACGATTGGTCTTGACTGTGGGCTATGATCTTCCCTTCGGAACCGGACGGACCTTTTTTTCTCAGGGGTCAATCTCCAGGCTGTTGGGCGGCTGGTCGCTCCGAGGGATCGCCAACCTCCAGGACGGCGCCTGGTTCACGGTCTACCTACCCGGAGATCCTCTGGACACCGGCTCCTACCACTCCCAATGGCCGGACCGGACCCGAGACCCCAACCTACCCGAATCCGAGCGCACTCCTTCCCGATGGTTCGACACAGAAGCCTTTCGCTCCCCCGGAGAGCACCAATACGGCAATGCGGGTCGCAGTTCTGTCGAGGGACCTGGCGTGATAAACCTGGACGTTTCGCTGCGTCGCACTTTTCATTTCCAGGATACCCGAAGGCTGGAGCTGCGTCTGGAGGCCTTCAACGCCACCAACCATCCCAACTTCCTTCTCACGGGAAGCTCCAGAACCGGTGAGTTCGGGACGTCAGACTTCGGCGTTGTAGGCCGGACTCAACCAGCCCGACAACTCCAGTTGGCAATCAAGTTCTACTTCTAACCTCTGCCTCGAAGAGGTCGCACGTCTGAACGTCCGCACGTCGCACGTCCCAGGCCAGTTTTCGGCTTGCTGAACCACTTTGATTGCTGTCAGTCTGACGAGTCCACCTGAAGTCTGGGGGATCGGGGACGTGCAACGTTCGGACGTTCAGACGTGCGACCCCTTCGAGGCAAAGGCAACGGCAGAGGCAGAGGGAGGGGCGAGGGCGGCGCTATTGACTAGCCGGCCCCGTCAAACGACAATGTGGCTTGTAGCTAGCAGGCGTCTAGGAGATTCGATGAACGCGAAAGAGATTCAGGCTCTGCTTGAGCTTGTGGATCAGTTTGACATTGAAGAGTTCGAAATGGAGCGCTCCGGTGTTCGGATTCGCATTCGCAAGGGCACCTCGGGACCTCATCTCCGGACGAAACCAGCAGTGGAGCCGGGGGAGGACGCCGGTGTCCCTCACTCTGAAGAGGAACCCGAGCCAATCCCGGATCAGCCAGAGGACCTGCACATTTTCAGGGCCCCCATAGTGGGTACCTACTATAACGCTCCCAAACCGGATGCAGAACCCTTCCTTCACACCGGCGACTCAGTGGAAAGCGGTAGCGTACTATGCATCATCGAGGCCATGAAGATCTTCAACCAGATCGAAAGCGACGTCCCTGGAGAGATCGTCCGCATCCTCGTCGAAAACGGCCAGCCCGTCGAGTACGGCGAGCCCCTGTTTGAAATCCGACTGCGATCCTAAGCAGCCAGTCATGTTCAGAAAAATCCTGATCGCCAACCGCGGCGAGATCGCCCTTCGCGTCATCGCTGCTTGCAAGGAACTGGACATTCCGACCGTCGCCGTCTACTCGGAAGCCGATCGAGACCTCCTGCACGTTCGCTTTGCGGACGAAGCAGTTTGCATCGGTCCAGCTCGCAGCTACGAGAGCTATCTCAACATTCCGGCCATCATCAGTGCCGCTGAGATCACCAACGTCGACGCGCTTCATCCCGGCTATGGCTATCTGGCAGAGAACGCTCATTTCGCGGAGGTCTGCGAGACTTGCGGAATCAAGTTCATCGGGCCATCGGCAGATTCCATCAGGCTGATGGGGGATAAGGCACGCGCCTTGGAGACCTTTCAGCAGCTCGGACTGCCTACTATTCCAGGGGTCAGGGAGATCGAGAGCGAGGATGACCGGCTCTCGGACAAACTCGATCAGTTAGGCTTCCCCTTGATCATCAAGGCTGTGGCTGGAGGGGGAGGCAGGGGGATGCGAATCGTCCGCAGTCCGGACGAATTCTCCGTTGCCTACGCGGCCGCCCAATCTGAGGCCCAGGGGGCGTTCGGCAGTCCCGAAGTGTATCTGGAGCGGTACCTCGAAAATCCCCGGCATATTGAGTTCCAGATTCTCGCTGACGAACATGGCAACGTCGTCCACCTGGGAGAGCGTGAGTGCTCAATCCAGCGCCGGCACCAGAAGCTGATAGAGGAGTCACCCAGCCTGGCAGTCTCTGCCGAGCTCCGAGCGAAGCTAGGAACCCAGGTGGTCGAAGTCGTTCGCCAGCTCGAGTACCAAAATGCGGGAACGGTGGAGTTTCTTTTCGACCAGAAGGGGAATTATTTCTTCATCGAGATGAATACCCGAATTCAGGTAGAACATCCCCTCACCGAAATGGTGACGGGTCTCGACCTGGTCAAAGAGCAGATTCGTGTCGCGGCCGGCCAGGAACTTGGCTTCTCGCAGGATAGCGTCCACTTCAGAGGCCACAGCATCGAATGCCGGATCAATGCCGAGTCCCCCGAGACCTTCGCTCCTTCTCCAGGTCAGATCGTGGCTTACCACGCCCCCGGGGGCCCCGGTATTCGGGTCGACTCAGCGGCCTATACAGACTGTGTCATTTCTCCCCACTACGACTCGCTGATCGCGAAGCTGATCGCACACGGTCGTGACAGAAGCGAAGCGATCGCGCGAATCACTCGGGCGTTAGAGACTTTCGTGGTCGAGGGAATCCACACAACCATTCCCCTGCACAGACGGGTACTGGACGACACCGATTTTGCGACGGGTGAATATGGGACTTCTTTCCTGGAGCGGTTCTCTACCTAAATACCGCACTTCATAAATACGGTAGATCGACTGGGGTAACCCATGGACCAACAAGTCTCCCAACGGGGTAAATGGGGATCGAAGCTCGGCTTCATTCTAGCCGCGGCCGGTTCGGCTATCGGGCTCGGGAACATCTGGCGTTTCCCAACGGTGACAGGCGAAAACGGCGGAGCAGCGTTCGTCATCGTGTACATCGCCTGTGTGCTGCTGATCGGCGTCCCCATCATGCTGGCAGAGCTTACGGTCGGCAGACGGGCGAAGAGCGACCCGATGGGAGCGTTCCGCAAACTAGCTCCTGGAACCCCCTGGAAATTCGTCGGAGCACTAGGCGTGCTGACTGGATTGATGATCCTCAGCTATTACAGTGTCGTGGCAGGCTGGACCCTCAAATACATCACCCTGACCCTCACCGGGGCCCTTCAGGGTGCCGACCCCGATGCCATACGAACCACCTTTACAGATTTCATCCAGAGCGGGCAGTCGGTGACGAGTTACCACTTGCTCTTCATGGTGCTGACGGTCTGGATCGTGAGCGGAGGCATTCAGGAAGGCATCGAGAGAGCCGCCAAGGTATTGATGCCGCTGCTGCTATTGCTCCTTCTGCTGCTGGTGTTGAGATCGGTCACGCTGCCCGGAGCCAGGGAAGGGCTCCTCTTCTATCTCAAACCCGACTTCGGGAAGATCACCTTCAGTGTAGTGCTGGCCGCCCTGGGACAGGCCTTCTTCTCCCTCAGCCTGGGTATGGGGGCTATGATCACCTATGGAAGCTACATCTCCGAAGATGAAGACCTGGTCTCGAGCGCCGTTTCGGTAAGCTGCTTCGATTCCTTGATCGCGATTCTGGCGGGTTTCGCGATCTTCCCAGCTCTCTTCTCGGTCCCCGGACTTTCCCCCGATGCCGGTCCGGGCCTGATATTCGTCGTCCTACCAAACATCTTCAACGCCATTCCTTTAGGCCAGGTCTTCGGCTCGTTGTTCTTCGTCCTGCTGGCGATTGCGGCCCTCACCTCCTCGATTTCGTTGTTGGAGGTCACGGTGGCCTACGCCATCGACCAACTGCACTGGAAAAGAACAAAGGCAGCTCTGGTGATGGGGTTGTTAGTCTTAATGCTGGGTGTGCCCAACGCCTTGTCTAACGGCGCCGTCCCTGTCTTCTCAGGGGTGCTGGATATCGTCGACCGATACTTCGGAAACATTTCTCTGGTGCTAGGGGCCCTTCTATTGAGTCTCTTCGTAGGCTGGAAGTGGGGCATCACCAACGCTTTGGCCGAAATCGGAAGGGGCAGACCTCGGTTCAGCCTGGCTGCGACCTGGGGGTTTCTGCTTCGCTATGCGTGCCCCATTGCGATTGTCACGATCCTGGTCAACATTCTGATCGGATGATCTGTTCATGCAGAACTTCCAGCTGCCACCCATCTATCCGATCACGGCATCCCTCCCCGGCCTGAATCACACCCAACTTGCCAAGAGTCTGCTCCAGGCAGGAGCGCGATTCTTTCAGGTCAGGGAAAAGACCCTTCCCGATTCGGAGTTGTACCAACAATTGTTGCAAGTAGAGCGTGTCTGCCAGACGTCGCAGGCCCGGTTCCTGGTGAATGATCGGGTCGACCTGGCATTGGCTACCAAAGCCCATGGCGTGCATCTGGGACAGGCCGATCTACCCGTCGCCGCGGCCCGTGAGTTGCTCGGAGAGGAGGCCATCCTGGGACTCTCAACCCACAGCCGCACGCAATTCGAGCGGGCACTGAAGGAGGACATCGATTATCTGGCACTCGGCCCCATCTTCACTACCACTAGCAAGGACAGTCCCTACGCGCCTCTCGGAACCGCCCTGTTGCGGCAGCTCGTCGCGACCAGCCCGATCCCCGTGGTAGCGATCGGAGGAATTACGCTTGAAACCACCCCGGAAGTCTGGGAATCGGGTGCAGCTTCGGTCGCAGTGATCTCTGACATCGTCCATGCCAAGCGTCCCTCAGACAGGATGACCGAGTACCTGGAGCTGGCGAGGAAGTACTTTCGTTGAGCAGGCGAGAAGAGTTCACATCTCGATGGGGCCTGATCGTTTCGGTCCTGGGGGTGGCGGTCGGCACCGGCAACATCTGGAGATTCCCCCGGATCGTCGCCACCAATGGCGGCGGATCATTCCTGGTCCCATGGATCATCTTTCTGTTCCTCTGGAGCATTCCCCTGATCATGTCAGAGTTTGCCATCGGCAAGCTGACCCGTCAGGGAACGGTCGGCTCCTTCGCCACCCTGATGGGAAAGCACTTCGCCTGGATGGGAAGCTTCGTGGGCTTCGTGGCCATCGCGATCATGTTCTACTACTCGGTGGTCGCGGGTTGGTGCATTCGCTATTTCTTCCAGGCCGCCAGCGGCGAGCTGTTTAGGATCACTGACCACGAGGCCAACTGGAACACCTTCATTGAAAGTGGGTGGGGACCCGTCTTCTTTCACTTTGTCGCGATCACTCTAGCGGTTCTGGTAGTGCGACGCGGAGTAGTGCGTGGAATCGAGAAAGCCAACCGCTTCCTGGTCCCAACGCTGGTTGGACTGATCGTTCTCGCCGCCGCTCGTGCCGTGACCCTTCCGGGCTCAGAGAAGGGCTTGGCCTTTCTCTTCACACCCAACTTGAGCGCCTTGTTGGACTACAAGATCTGGCTTCAGGCCCTGACCCAGAATGCCTGGGATACTGGGGCCGGCTGGGGGTTGATCCTGACCTACGGCGTCTATATGCGCCGTAAGGAAGACATCCCTTTGAATGCGGCCCTCATAGGCCTGGGAAATAACTCGATCTCGCTGCTGGCGGCGATCGCGATCTTCTCGACAGTATTCGCGACGATTCCGGACGGCGCAGCCGACCTCATTCGGAGCCCTGGACCGGCCAACACAGGCCTCACTCTGATCTGGCTCCCCCAGCTGTTTGTTCGGATACCGGGCGGCAGCATTCTCCTGGCCCTTTTCTTCCTGGCCCTCAGCTTTGCGGCGCTCAGCTCCCTTATCTCCATGGTCGAGCTGGGAGCTCGTATCTTGATGGACGCCAAGCTGTCACGAAGCGGCGCTCTCGGCGTGATCTATTTTGCAACGCTGATTTTCGGGTTGCCTTCCGCCCTGAGCCTCGATTTCTTTGCCAACCAGGACTGGACCTGGGGAATCGCTCTCATGGTGAGCGGTGCCTTCATTGCGATCGCTGTTCTGCGCCACGGCGTGGATCGCTTTCGCACCCTCCATATCAATTCCTCGTCTAGCGACTTCCAGGTAGGAACTTGGTACAACCACGCCCTCCGCTACGTGATCCCCGCTGAGGTTGCGGTGCTGATCATCTGGTGGTTCTGGCAGGTAATTCAGGCCGATCCCGACCATTGGTGGAATCCGTTTCAAATCGAATCGGTAGGAACTTGTATACTGCAATGGAGCCTGGCCCTCTTGGTCTTCAAGCTTGGCAATTCCTGGATCGCCGAAAGGACCTCGAACTTTGAGTAGCGTCACCTGGCTGACAATGATTGTCGTTCTGGGAATCGTCTGGGGAGGGTTTACAGTCTGTCTGCTCCTGGCGCTCCACAAGGAGAGAAGAAAGTCTCAGCACTGACCGGCCTTCCGAATCTCATACCGAACATGAATCTACTGCTCTTTGAATCTCTCTCAGGCAGGGTCTACCCGGTCCTGGAATTCCCGACTCGAACCGCCACCTCGGCACCACGAGAATCCGTCGAGCCGGATTCTCTCAAGACAAAGCTCTATCGAGGCTATCAGAAATTGGAAGAGCGCCTCGACTACCACGAGCTGCTGTGCTCGACCCTACGACAAGCCGACCGTCTCAGGATCCTCCACGGCAGTGAACACGAGCAGGGAGAGATAAAACGCAGATTGGCAACTTTTTTCACCCGGGCTCGCCGCAAACACGGTCGCTGGCTCTTGGTCGATATCACGTTGGCTCTTCTGGGAAGCCTCTTGACACCCATTCCGGGACCCAATGTCTTTTTTCTCTACCCCGCAATTCGAGCCTACGGCCACTACTGTGCCCGCAAGGGTGTCATCCATTATCAAAAACTTGGTATGATTCAGTTCGAGACGGAAGCGTTGATCGATCAGGTACAGAGTCAAATCGACCAACCCGAGGTTATTCGACCCGTCGTCAAACGGCTAGAAGACCGCTACAACCTGGTCAACCTAGAGGAACGACTCACTGCCTTGAGAAAACGATGAAGCTTGACCCTGATTTCTTGAAAACGGTCGTCCTGTTCTCGGATCTTCCCGACGAAGAACTACAGATTGTCTCCGACATCTTCAAGGA
Organism: Acidobacteriota bacterium; assembly: GCA_965218775.1. Classification (GTDB taxonomy): domain Bacteria; phylum Acidobacteriota; class UBA6911; order RPQK01; family JAJDTT01; genus CAUZIZ01. Next base: position 1,814,135 of record CBDCLS010000005.1, read on the forward strand.
GACCAAGTACCAGCGTGGACAGATCGTCTTCTTTGAGGAAGACACCGGCAAGTACATGTATATCGTCAAGAGCGGGAGGGTGAAGGTTTCCCGGCTCCTTCCTACTGGTAAAGAGATGATCCTGGCGTTCCACCAATCAGGAGAGTACTTCGGCGAAATGTCATTGATTGACGGCGAGACCACACCAGCCACGGTGACGGCTGTCGTCCCCAGCGTCATCCTCTTCACCGGCAGTCGAGAGTTTTCGGGCTTGATGGAGCATCCCACGATCAATCGAGCGATCTTGAAGACCCTGTGTACCCGCTGCCGGGATGCCTGGCGTCAAATCGAGGTACTCAACTTCTACAACGCGGAAGCCCGGATTCGGACGGCCCTCTATCACCTCTTGCGTAACAAAGGGATCGAGACGAGTTCCGGCATCCGGATCGATCTCAAACTGACCCACCGAGAGCTGGCCGAGCTCACCGGGATCTCGCGCGAGACCGCAACTCGGGTCATCAGCCAGCTGCAGAGTGATAAAATCGTCCAGGTTAAGCAGCGACAGTTCCTGATCCTGGATCCGGAGAAACTGCTAGAGGGACTCCTCGAGTAGGGTCGGAACGTCTGAACGTCGCACGTCTGAAGAAGGTCGCACGTCGGAACGTCTGAACGTCGCACGTCCCAGGTCGTGGATCACCGGTGGTAACTTTCCAACCTTCAGGTTTTCATTACTTTTAGTTCCGGAGCTGTTTGCTGCCGGCCAAGAGACGCGACGTTCAGACGTTCCGACGTGCGACGTTCTTCAAGCCGAAGGCTTCTCCAGATACGCTTCAACCAGGAAATCGCTTCCCAGGCGGCGCAGTCGGGTAGCCTGAAGTTGGATCGCTTGCGATAGGCGCTTCACACCCAGATCAGCGATCCCGGGTAGTCCACTCCCCCCGATGATCTTGGGAGCATAAAAAAAGCTGACCTTTTGGACTACGCCTGCCTCGAGTGCCGACGCGGCGACTTGGCTCCCCCCTTCGATCAGAAGACTGGTGATCCCCTCCTGGCCGAGCGCATCCAGAATCCCGTTCCAATCCAGCCGACTTCGCTTCTCCGCAACCGGAATCAGTCTAGCCCTGGAAGCAATCGAGTTGGGTGCCGGGACTCCCTCGGAATGGAAGAGGATCACGGGATCCCTGGAATCGAACAGCCGGGCATCCTGGCAAGTGCGGAGGTGCGAATCCAGGACCACTTTTGTAATCCGGTTTCCTCGGCGCCACCTCACGTTGAGCGAAGGGTTGTCCCTGAGCACGGTATTCACTCCGACCAGAATGGCGTCATGTTGATAGCGAAGCCGTTGGGCCTCTCTGCGTGCCGCCTCTCCCGTAATCCACTGGGAATCTCCACTGGGAGTGGCAATCATGCCGTCCAGGGTAAGCGCGAGCTTTAGCCGAGAAAAAGGGCGTCGCTGCTTGGCAAAGTAAAAGTAGGACTCGTTCAGACGCACTGCCTCATCTCGGCGGAGGCCTTCGTGTACCAAGATTCCCCGAGACCGAAGTTTGTCTGCGCCACCGCCCGTGACGTCGGGATTGGGATCCGATACAGCCATGAAGACCTGCTGAACACCTGAGTCGATGATCTGATCGGAGCAGGGTGGAGTGCGTCCGAAGTGGGCACAAGGCTCCAGGGTAACGTACAGAGCTGCCCCAACGGATTGGGTCCCAGCCTGCCTCAGAGCTACAACTTCCGCATGCTCTCGTTTCTCGAAGACATGATAGCCCTCCCCCACGATCTGGCCTTCTTTTACAACGACCGCTCCCACCAGTGGATTGGGGGAAACCCGGCCTTCACCCCGGCGAGCCAGGAGGATTGCCCGCTTCATGAATCTTTCTTCTGCAGGGGAGTGCGGAAGTGCAGCTTCAGACATAGGGTTCAGACGCCTCTTTCGTGGCGGTCGCTCGCTCTCTTTTCACGACGTCACGATGAGCACGACCTCACGACTCATGGCCCCACTGACCACCGCATGGCACTGATCTTTCTCTCATCGGCACTGAGGATCTCGACCTGGGTCCCGTTTATGGAAAAAACTTCTCCAGCCGAGGGAACCTTCCCTAGGTAGGCAACAACGAAGCCTGAGATGGTAGTCACATCGGTTTCACCTAGATCCAAACCCAAGGTTTCCTCCAACTCGTCCACCTCTACCCCACCCCGAACCATGTAGTTGCCCTCTCCCTCGTAGACGAGATCCACTGTCCGCATCTCATCTTCATCCCAGATCTCACCTACAATCTCCTCGAGAACGTCCTCGATCGTCACCAGACCGGAAACCGTCCCATACTCGTTGATCACGATCGCCATGTGCTCCGCTTGCCCCTGCATTTCCTTCAACAGCTCGGGAACCTTCTTCGTCTCTGGGACGTAGAGGGGCTTCTTGACCAGGGGCGCGATCGGATCGTCTCCACCGGATTCCTTGAGATGGGTCAGAAGATTCCGTACGTAGACCAGACCCACAATTTGATCGAGGCTGCCCCGATAGATGGGGATCCGCGAATGCTTGCTGGAAACCACCAGTTCCTTCAGTTCGGAGATCGTTGTTTGCTCTTCGGCAGCGACGATCTCTGTTCGAGGCGTCATGATTTCCTTGACCAGCGTGCTGCCAAACTCCAGTGCGGACTGAATCAAATCGATTTCTTCTTCCTCGAAAATTCCCTCCTCCTCGCCGACACCAATGTAGGCCTCTATTTCCTCTTCGGTGGCCTCTTCCTCCTGACTCCCATCCTCGTCCTCGGGTGGACTCCAGCCTCGGAAGAGGCGCAAGGCGGAAGCCAGCGGAACGCTCAGCCAGAGCAGGACGGGATAGCACTTCGACAGAGGCGGAAGCAGCCGGGATAGAAGCTGCTCTGGGTCTGATTGAGCCACGATCTTGGGAACCAGATGCCTGAAAATGAAGACGGTTATGAGAAGGATTAGGAAGGCGAAAAAGGGAGCATAGTGCCAGGCCCTGCGCAGCAGCATATTGGTGATCAGCACGGCGAGGCCGACCTGAGCCAGATGACTTCCAAACTCGAGTGGGAGCAGAAACTGCCCCCGGTCGCGCACGATCCGTTTGACCAGTCCCCCAGCGATCTCGGCCTCCCGCTTCGCCAGGATTCTCAGCGTCAAGCGGGAGAGGCGACCGATCACGGTCTCCAGAGTGGACAGGAACAGTAGGACTGCCAGCAGGAGGAAGATAGCAAAGAGCTCGAGCTGCACCAGATAACTCAATGAAGCTGCAATTCCTTTCTCAGTTGGAGTTCCAGGCCCTCCATCTCTCCCCGATCGACTTCGTGGTCGTAGCCGAGCAAGTGAAGCACTGCGTGCAGGGCGAGGGTGTTCAGCTCCTCGACAAGGGTACCCCTCTTCTGGCGAAATGCCGTCTCCGCCGAGATCAGGATGTCGCCCAGATAAGGTTCCTCTCCAGGCAAGGGGTCTTCCCCTAAGGGAAAGGCCAAGACATCCGTTGCCCCATCCTTACCTCGAAACCTCCGGTTGTACTGCTGGATCGATGAATCGCTGACCAGAACGGTCGTAAACTCCGACTCGATCTGGAGCCTTTGAGACAGTTGAACCAGGAAGCTCCTGAGGGCCCGGGTGTTCACGCGAACCTTCCGCTGTCTATTGAATACGCTGAGTTTCAGTCTCTGTCCCGACAACGCCTTTGTTGAAATCAAACCCGGGGTACTGGACGCGATGGTGGTACATGCCACTGAGGACTCTTCCGAAGGTCTCGGCAATCTGGTCGAGTTCCTTCATGGTGATGTCGCACTCATCGAATTGCCCATCCTCAATGGTTCCCTGGACGAGCCTTCGGATCATCCCTCGAATCTGCCCAGGAGAGGGATCCTCCAGAGTGCGAGACGCAGCCTCGATCTGGTCTGCTAGCATGAGTATGGCCGCTTCCTTGCTTTGAGGTTTGGGGCCGGGATAGCGAAAATCGCTTTCGTTGACCTTCTTACCCTGTGCGCTTTCTGCTTCCTTGGCCTTTCGGTAGAAATGCGCCATTACGCGTGTCCCGTGGTGTTCGGGGATGAGGTCGCGAACCCTCGGAAGCAGTTTGATTTCCTTTGCGATGGCGAGTCCATCCTTGACGTGGCTGGCCAGGATCAGACTCGACATGCTGGGAGAAAGGTTTTCATGCTTGTTGCCCGAATAGATCTGGTTCTCGACATAGTACTCGGGCGTTTTCAGCTTACCGATGTCGTGGTAAAAGGCTCCCACTCTCACCAGGAGCGCGTTCGCCCCAATTCGCTCCGCGGCACCCTCGGCCAGGGTTCCCACGATGATGCTGTGGTGATAGGTGCCAGGCGCCTCCAATGCAAGGCGACGCAGAATTGGATTGTTGAGGTTGGAAAGTTCGAGGAGACGGATGTCCGTCGTGACTTCGAACAGTGACTCCAAAACCGGCAAGAGAAGGGACGCAAACATGGCAGCGAACAACCCGCTCAAGAGAGCGCTGAAGGACCGAACCGAAAAAACCAGCCACAAGAAATCTGGGGAGGCGGAGTAAAGCTGCTGGGCTAGTGCAACCAACAGGTTCACACATCCGATGATCATACCTGCTCTGATGATGGCCGAGCGCTCTCGGTACTGGTCCAGGGCGTACCTGGCCGCCAGGCTTCCCGCCAGGGAGTAGATGAAGAGAGAGCTCTCACCGGAAAGCAGCACCACGAAAACAGAAAAGGTCAAAGAGTAGAAGGTGGTCAAGTGAACGTTCGTGAGGAGGGTTGCCAGCACGGCACCCAACGCCAGAGGTGCCAGCAGGTAGAGGTGAATGGGGTTCTGCAATCCGTCTATGTGCAGACTCTGCAGGACCACGTCCACGAAGACCATGAACAACTTACTGACCAGGACACACAGGGTGAGGATGAGTAGGAGAAGCAGGTAGTGCGCTTGGACCTTCCCTCCGCGCTTTCGCTCGGCATGGGCGTAGTGTCCCAGAGCAAACAAGAAGAAGGCCACTACCAGGAAGATACCGGCGAACTGCCCAGCCAGACGTCGTGGTTGCTTGATGCTTTTCAAGGTCTGAAGAATGAGAAACTCCTGGGCGCCCACTTCATCACCCGCTCGGATGATGGTTCTGCCCTTGCGAACGTGGATGAGAACCGGGTCTAATTCCTCCATCGCGCTCAGCGTCAGCTGATCTGTGGCCGCATCATCCAGTTGGACATTGGGAACAATCCAGGAATCGAGAAAGGTGATGAGCTTCTTCTTTTCTTCACTTCCCACAGCCGTCAACTCATATTGGTTTTGCCTCAGAACATCGCGGGCCTGGCCTAAATCCCGTATCGCGATCCAATTGCTGAGTGGGGCTTCCTTCCCAGTGATCGCGTTTCTCAGGAGCATCCCCCGCTCCTGATACTGCAGAAGGATGTCCCGAGCCAGGATGACACCGGGCGGCTTCATCGATTCCTTCAGGATCTTGACCATCTGGGCTTCCAGACCAGCGGAAAAGCCGTCGTCCAGGCAGATCTCAAGAGCACCGCCCTGTGCGAATCGGGTCAGCACAGGAGCCAATTCATCAAGGAACTGGGATCGGGCGGTACTCGGCAACGGACTGGCAGAGGGAACACCCAGTCTCTGCTTCTCCTGAGCAATCCGACGACGGGCATCGGCAAAGGCGCTGCGCAGCTCCGACTCCAGGCGGCCATTGATGCTCAAATCGAGCACGAAGACAACTGGAACCTCCTTGATGCTCTCCTCTCGCATCGCTCGAGTGGCAACGTCGTCTTCTACCTGAAATTCCTGGGAGGCCTCGATCATCCGATCCGCGATGTCTCCGACTTGATAATCGGGAATGTTCTGAAACTGGTACCCCACCAGCAACACCGACAGGATCACGGAACTCGCCAGAAAGAGCAGAAGTTGCAGAACGGTCAAGTGGGCGAAGGGTCGGCGATGCCACTGCTTGGCGCCGAGAAAGCGCTTTACTAGATCGCTGCGCCTACTGGACTTACCGCTGGACTTACTTGCCATTTCGGACACCCCGACTGGGTGGCACTCGCTACCGACTGATTTTGCTGGGTTTATTAGTTGCTGGAGTGAGCCCCGAATCCTCTTCGGGACAAAGCTCGAGTGGCGGCCGGACGCCGCTCAGATTCCATCATACAAGACCCATTATAACAGAGGCTCCCGACCCCTTGCTTTTAGCCCACATTTCTCATCCCTCATATTTCTTGAACAGGATGCAGGCATTAGTGCCTCCGAAACCGAAGGAGTTGGACATGGCGTAGCGCATGTCACCGCGACGGGAATGGTGCGGAACATAATCGAGGTCACAGTCCGGATCCGGTACGTCCAGATTGACTGTGGGAGGAATGATCTGGTCGCGGAGTGCCAAAACCGTGATGCCACCTTCCAGTCCTCCGGCAGCGCCCAGCAGATGGCCTGTCATCGACTTGGTTGAGCTGATCGGTATCTTGTAGGCGCGCTGTCCGAAGACCTTCTTGATGGCCAGCGTCTCGATTCGGTCATTGGGAGGGGTACTGGTACCATGGGCGTTGATGTAGTCAACCTCACTGGAATCGACCTGGGCATCCTTCAGAGTGGCCTGCATGACCCGAATTGCACCCGACCCATTTTCCGGGGGTGCAGTGATATGGTGAGCATCGCCACTCATCCCATAGCCACTCACCTCTGCCAAGATCTTGGCCCCTCGACGCTCGGCGTAAGAAAATTCTTCCAACACGAGGATCCCGGCTCCCTCACCCACGACGAAACCATCTCGCTCTAGATCGAAGGGCCGACTTGCCTTCTCCGGCTCATCATTGCGGGTGGAGAGTGCCCTCATGGCGGCGAACCCGCCTACACCCATCTGAGTGATCGCGGCTTCCGTACCGCCCGCGATCATGACGTCCGCATCCCCCCGCTGGATCATCTTGAAAGCATCGCCAATCGCATGACTGCCCGCCGAGCAGGCGGTGCAAGTGGCGGAGTTGGGACCTTGCGCGCCAAGCCTGATTGAGACCTGACCCGCAGCCAGGTTCACGATGCAAGAAGGAATGAAAAACGGCGAGATCTTGCGGGGCCCCTTCTCCAAAAAGGTGATGTGCTCCCGTTCGATAAAGGCGAATCCGCCAATCCCAGAACCAATGTAGACACCGATGCGTTCGCTGTTGCTCTGATCGATCTTCAAAGAGGCGCTTTGAACCGCGTCCTCGCTGGCAGCTATCGCGTAAAGGATGAAGTTATCCATCTTGCGGGCATCCTTGGGCTTCATGAAGACCAAGGGATCGAAGCCCTTCACCTCTGCCGCGATCCGAGAGGAAAAGTTTGTGGCGTCAAAGTGAGTGATGGGGCCGACACCATTCTTTCCCTCGCGCAGAGCTTTCCAGGTGCTTTCGGCGTCCAATCCCACGGCAGACACCAACCCCACACCCGTCACCATGACCCTTCTTTTCAAGATGTCCCTGCTTCCGGAAGGTCCTATTTCTGGTGAGCTTTGATATAGTCGATCGAATCCCGAACGGTTTGGATCTTCTCCGCATCTTCGTCGGGGATTTCCAGGTCGAAATCCTCCTCAAACTTCATGACGAGTTCGACGGTGTCAAGGGAATCGGCACCCAGGTCGTCCACGAAGTGAGAGTCAGGGTTCACATCAGTTTCATTTACACCCAGCTGCTCCACTATAATAGCCTTCACGCTTTCATCGAGCGATGCCATTACTCCTCCATTCTTCCTAAAGATTCAGGGCCTCCAGCAATTCTGCCAAGCGCCCTTACATGTACATTCCGCCGTTTATATTTAGCACATGACCTGTGATATATCCAGCCTCTTTTGAGGCCAGAAATCGTACTCCAAAGGCCACATCTTCGACGTTTCCGAGGCGCCTCAGAGGGATCGAAGCTTCCAACTCGCTCCGGGTCTTCTGGGGCAGATCTCGGGTCATGTCGGTCTCGATGAATCCTGGGGCAACCGCGTTAACGGTCACGTTCCGGCCACCCAGCTCTCGCGCGAGGGCCTTGGTGAATCCAATCAAGCCACTCTTGCTGGCAACGTAGTTGGTCTGGCCCGCGTTACCCATCTGTGCGACCACCGAGGTAATGTTGATCACGCGGCCGAAACGCTGTCGAATCATGCCTCCAATAACTGCCTTGGTGGCGTAAAACACTCCGTCCAGATTGGTCGAGAGGACTGTCCGCCATTCTTCTTCCTTCATACGAAGCAAGAGGTTATCTCGGACGATTCCAGCGTTATTGACGAGAATGTCGATCTTCCCAAAGTGTTCACGGATCTGGGTTATGCCATCTTTTATCTGCTCCGGACTCGAGATGTCCATCGGGACCGCCAGGCTTTCCCCGCCATTCTCTCGAATCGCTTCGGCACACTCCTCGATCGCAGAGAGGGACCGTGCCGCCACCGCCACCGTGGCTCCGCAACTTGCAAGATCCTCGGCAACCTTGCGCCCAATCCCTCTGGATGCACCGGTCACCAATGCGACGCAACCTGAAAGATCAGACATAGGCCTCCAACTGGCTCCGGCTTCCGATCTGTTCCGTTTCAGCCGACGAGATCGTCTGCCGAATGAGCCGGCTCAGCACCTTCCCTGGGCCAACCTCGACGAAGGTCCGAACGCCTTCACGCCACAGGACTTCGATCACTTCCTTCCATCGCACCGGTGCTGAAACCTGCCGAATCAAGCCCTCCCGCACCGCTTCGGCGCTGATGACCCTCTCCGCGCCAAAGTTGTTGATCAGAGGTCTCCTCAAATCCGTGAAAGACACGGACCGCATCACCTCTGCCAATCGTTCTTCAGCCGGCTTCATCAAAGGACAATGAAAAGGTGCGCTCACTGAGACCTCAATGGTCCCGCGAGCTCCCCGTTCTTTTGCCAGGTGACAGGCTCGCTGGACTGCATCCCGGCTGCCGGAAATGACAATCTGCTCAGGCGAGTTCACGTTGGCTGGAGAGACGACCTCCCCCTGCCTTGCGTCCTGGCACACGCGCTCCACCTCCGCCGGCCCCAGCCCCAACACCGCAGCCATACTTCCCGCACCCACCGGCACCGCCTCCTGCATGAATTGTCCCCGCTGGCGTACCAGCCCCACGCCGTCGGAGAACTGGAGCGCACCGGCGGAAACTACCGCCGAATACTCTCCGAGGCTGTGCCCTGCCACGAAATCGGGAAGCCTACCGCACCGCTCGAGGACCCGGAACAAGGCAATGGATGTGGTCAGAATGGCAGGTTGAGTGTTCTCGGTGAGCGACAGATCCTCGTCTGAACCCTCAAAGCAGAGCTCACTGAGACTAAAGCCGAGCACATCATCGGCTTCCTGGAACACCGCCTGGGCTTCCGGAAAAGCCTCGGCTACGTCACGGCCCATTCCCGAGCGCTGAGAGCCCTGACCTGGGAAGACAAAGGCTATCATTGGGTGATTCCGCTTAATGCTCTAGGGCTAGCAGCTCTGCGAGGCTATTCCCGTGCGAACCCTTAACTCTCCTTGACTTCGATGATCTGCCTGCCCTTGTAAAAGCCACAACCGGAGCAGGTGCGATGGGGAAGGACCGGGCTCCCACAATTGCTGCAGACCGACAGACCTGGAGCTGTAAGCGCGTTGTGGGCCCTTCGCTTTCCCCTCCGGGACTTAGAATGCCTTCGTTTTGGGTTTGCCACAGTATTATCCTTTCCTATCCAGCCCTGACCAGGAGGAGAGAGTCACGACTTGTTGAGAACGCCGCCGATCCTTCCGAGAGCGGGACTCACGTCCGAGTTACTTGGCACAGCCTCCGAGCTGCGGCCCAGCCGCCTTCATTTCAACCTCTGCTTCAAGGCTGCCAATGGGGCTAGCCTTGGATCTATGGTTTCGCGCACACATCCGCATTGCCCCTCATTCAGATCGACTCCGCACTGATCACATAATCCTTGACAGCCTTCACGGCAAATCGGATTCATCGGAATTTCCAGAACAATCTGCTCTCCAACAACAGCGCTCAGATCCAGTTGGTCATCTCGATAGAAGCCGAGCACCAGATCATCGTAGTCCAATTCGAACTCGTCTCCCTCATTTTCTACCAGGGGATCGGGACTATATTCGAGATTGAATTCCTTGTCCACACCCTTTCGGATCGGTTTCAAGCAGCGACAACAAGTGAGATTGATCGCAACAGAAACCCGCCCCAGGACCCGCACCAGGTCTCCTGAAAGCGACAGCATCAAATCCGCATGAGCCGGGCGCTCCAGCTCACTGACATCCGACTTGATCTTCAGGTCCTTTTCAGCAAAGTCCAACTCCAACGAGAGCGGTTCTGATCTCTCCCTCAACTGTCTTACATTGACGAGCATGGTGTCTGATTCCAGAATTCTCGTGGTGGATCTCGGCTGCCTTTGAAGAAACGGAAATCTACTACAGTTGGGGCGAGACTGTCAACCTGTCAGAACCGGTCCTAGATCCCTAAATTGCTTTCTCTCAAGCAATTGTGTGCTTGAAGCTCTGCGCGTATCGACTCCGGGCATAGGGGTCGGTCATTCCCGCAATATAGTCGCACACAACGCGGTGAATCCCCAAAGTCCCAATGCGGGAATAGTGACCCTCAGGGAGCCTCTGAGGATCGTCCACGTAGTGGCGGAAGAGCTCCTCAATCAAGGACCTCGCGTCCTCTCGCGCCTTCTTTAGCGCTGGATGCGTATAAAGGTGCTCGCGCAGGAACCGCTTCAGTTGCTGGTTGTTGGCGGCAACCTCAGCTTCGAAACCAGCCAATCTCCCTGGAAACGCCCTCACGCTTTCAACACTCTCAATCTGGTTTCTCTCGAGAAGAGTACGAGTCTCACGAATCAGACTGGTGGCCAGGACATCGATGAGCCGGCGAACTGTTTCGCTGACTTTGATACCCTCAACGACATCGCTGTAGGCTGATGCCACCTCCTGGTAGAGCTCACGAAACAAGTTCACATGTTGGCAAATCTGATCGACGGAAAGTAGCCCCGAATCGTATCCATCATCCAGATCCGCAGAGTTGTAGGCAATCTCATCGGTGAGGTCGATCAGCTGGGCCTCCAGAGGAGGTCGCTCCCCTTTCCGGTACTCGCTGATATCAACATAGGTAGTGTCTTCCTTAGCATAGTCACGGCTGTGCTTGACCACACCTTCGCGTACCTCGAAGGTCAGGTTCAGCCCTCGGAAGGAAGCGTACTTTTCTTCAAAGTCTTCGATGATCCTGAGGGCGTGAAGGTTGTGCTCGAATCCAGAACCACACTCGCGCATGATCTTGTTCAACACTTCCTCCCCGTCATGACTGAAGGGAGGGTGTCCAATGTCGTGACTCAGGGCCAAGACCTCACACAGGTCAGTGTTCAGCCCCAGCGCTGCACTGACGGTCCGCGCGATCTGGCTCACCTCCAGGGTATGGGTCAAACGATTGCGAAAATGATCTGAGTAGGCGGGACTGAAGACCTGGGTCTTCCGTTCCAGACGACGGAAGGCCTTGGTGTGAATGATGCGGTCCCGATCCCTTTGATATTCGCTGCGATAGGGGTGCTGTCTTTCGGGAAAACGCCGACCTGCACTGTTCCCGTCGTGCATGGCATAGGCAGCAAGACCCATTGGTGAAGTATACCAGCGCAGAAAGTCGGATTTCTGCCGGTCGAATACCTGAACCCCTTGACGTCGCTAAGGAAGACATCTACCGATGTAAGAGCACAACAGAGCCGCGAACGACTTGACTTGTCAGCAAGATGAGCCCAAGTTCCCAGGAGAGAGCTGGACAACTCGTCCGGCGCTTCCCGCGCTCGCAGAATCTCCCTTACCCCGATCAAAATTTCTTGCTGACTGGGATCAACTTAGCCTCTGGAATCTGAGATTGCCCCGACGTGGCAGCCCAACCCGGTTCTTTGGTACACTAAGCCGCGACGCGCCTGTAGCTCAGGTGGATAGAGCTAGGGGTTCCTAACCCCTGTGCCGCAGGTTCGAGTCCTGCCAGGCGCAAGACAATAATGAAGCAGTCCAGTACAAGGAAGGTCGCGATTTGGCAGTAAAACGGCTTACCCGAAAGGAAATTGTCCAAGAGGACAGAATCCACGCCCGACTCTCTCAGGTCTCTCAATGGGCCCTTCGTAACCGAAGCTACCTCGCTGCTGCGGCTGTCATTCTAGTAGTGGTCATTGTCGGCTTCTGGGCCCTTCAAGGCTATCGCGAAGGGCAGGCCGCCGAGACCCAGGGCCTGTTCTCCGACGCCCTTGAACTCTATCACGCAACCATAGACAAGGTTGAAGAGAAGGGCGAGGAAAAGGTCGAGGGAGAGGAAAAGGCAGAGGGAGAGAAATCGGCCGAGGAAAAGGCCCAGGCTCGTGCGCAAGAGTTGGCTAACAGCCGATACCGATTTCAATCCGAGCAGGAACGGAACCAGAAAGCCCAAGAGGCTTTTCTTCAATTGGCCCAGGAGTATCCCAACTCTCAACTCGGAATTCTTTCCCGCTACTATCTTGCACTGATCGCGCGCCAAACTGATCGGATCGAGGAGGCAAAGGAAAGCCTCGGCTGGGTAATCGACAACACGGATGCCGTCGAGACCAAGAACCTCGCCCGCAACGCGCTGGCACAGATCGTTCTGGGCGAAGGCAACGCCAAAGAGGCCGCCGGTTTATTGGAACGGATGATGGAAGAGCCGTCTCCCAACTATCCCCAGCAGATCATCCTAATGAGTCTGGCCGAGAGCTACGAAAAAGCGGGGAACCTGGACAAGGCCATCGAGCACTACAAGAAGATTACCTCTGAGTATCCCACAAGCCAGCAGTCTCAGGAAGCGCAGAGCCGGATCGACGAGTTGGAAGACTCCAAGGCACTCGACGACAAAGAAGCCTGATCACCGAAAAACTGACCTGGCCGGCGACCCAGCCTAGAGTTCATTGCGGTCTACTAAGGGTCTGCGCAAAAATAACTTGGCATTTTGGCATCTCATTTTCACACCATCTTCGGCCGCTCCTCAATCGCGAAATCCTCAACGTAGACCCGGCTACGCCTGCGGTTTCGCTCAATCGTTCGCGGCCAAATCTGGTGCAAATCTGAGCGCCAATTCTACCAAGTTATTCTTGCGCAGACCCTAAGTACACTGGAAACACTAAGAGTGACGGATCGAGAAATCTTCAAGGTTCTCGGCTGCAACGAGCTCCACTTCGACTTCGTTAACACGTGCCAATAGTGGACCCGACTCTATCCGACTCTGAAACGTACTGACCGACTCAGCGTTTCCTTCCGCGTGGATCTCGACGTCTCCGCTGCTCAGATTCTTGACCCAACCTTTGATCCCCAGACTTCTAGCCTCCCGATAGGTGAAGTACCGAAACCCCACGCCCTGGACCCGACCCTTGACCCGGTACCGATGCCCGCTCATGCCACTGGTGCCTGGCCAGAACTAGATGATCGATTCCGAAATCCTGGCATTTCCTCGGGTTTGGTCGGGGCGAGAGGATTCGAACCTCCGACCTCACGGCCCCGAACCGTGCGCGCTACCAAACTGCGCCACGCCCCGAATTAAGGCAGAAATTACCCCATAGCATATCTCAAAAGAATGAATCCGCCTACCAGAAGCACTGCGAAGACCACGGTCAACAGACTGAAATAATGGTCGATGAATCGACGGATTTCCGGTCCACGCCACCAGATCAATCCGGCCAGCAAGAAGAATCGAGCACCCCGACTGAAAATCGAAGCCACGAAGAAAGTCGGAATATCGATCGCGAAAGTGCCAGCAGCGATCGTGAAGACCTTGTAGGGCACCGGAGTGAAACCAGCCACCGCTACTGCAACCGCATCCCACTCTTCGTACAGAACCTTCACTTTCTGATAGGAATTCTGGGCCGAGTAAAACTCGATGATGGCTTGTCCCACGAGCTCGTAGAAATAGAATCCGATGGCGTAACCCAGCGCTGCTCCTGCGACCGAACCGAAGGTACAGATCGCCGCGAAGCGCAGGGACCGGCTCGTAGCTCCCATGGCTAGAGCGAGAAGCAAAACATCAGGCGGAATTGGAAAGAAGGAGGATTCAGCGAACGCTACGAGGAAGAGGGCATGGGGGCCATAAGGGCTGTTGCCGAAGCTGAGGACCCAGTCATAGAGCCGACGCAGTGCTACGAAAATGTTGAGTCCCTCGCCGGATCCTTAGCTTGTCACCGCCACTCTAGTACAGCGTTCTGTAAATACCGATACGTTTGTGGCGAGCGCGACGGGTCGAGTTCGCGAAGCGACGCCGAACTCGATGCCTCGTATCTTGGAGGAGGCGCGACAAAGAAATCGGCGCGTCCCGTCGCCACCCCTAGGGCAGATGGGGGTTGCGGACGATCTCTGTGTTGGTCGTCGTCGAAGATGGCCAAGCATCGTCTTCCTCCTCCCGCCTTGATCTCGCCTCGCAAGCCCCATCTGCAAACGTATCGGTATTTACAGAACGCTGTACTAGTCACGGGTTTGGATCCGGACTGCCTACGTGCAAGAGTTCATCCGTGGTGTTCTCGCCGAGGAGCTTCAGGGTTCTGTAGTCGGTCTGATCGTGCTGGAGGGGCGTAATCGAGACGATTCCATCGTTGATGGCCTGATAGTCGGTGTCGGCTTCCAGGAGCACTTCGCTCTCATCGCGTCCAATCCGATAGTTTCTGCGGCCTCGCGGATCCTTTTTCTCCTCGATCGAGCTCCAGGCCCGCTTGCTGCCCTGTCGCGTGAACCGGTAGGCACTTGGCTGCCCCTGAGGTATGTTGACATTGAGAGCGATCCCTCGGGGCGTGCGTTCGGGATAGAATTCCTTCACCAGATTTCGGATAAAACGAGCTGCCGGTCCGTAGTCGAGGGCCTCTCCCTTGCCCACCAGCGAGACCGCCACCGCCGGGATCCCATACAGAGCCGCTTCCCGTGCTGCTGCAACCGTGCCAGAGTAGAGGATGTCATCCCCGAGATTGGGCCCGCTGTTGATTCCACTTATAACCAGATCCGGAGATCGGGGCATGAGTTTGCGGAGCGCGAAAATGACGCAATCGGCGGGAGTTCCGGTGAGCAGGTAGTTGTTCTCCGAGACCTCCATTACCCGAATAGGATCGTGAATCGTAAGGGCGTGGCTAGCCGCACTCCGCTCCTCATCAGGAGCGACCATCACTACCCTGGCAGTGGCTTCCATTTCCCGCTTCAGAGACTGCAGGCCGGGCGCCCGACCACCATCGTCGTTGGTCAAAAGAACCAATAGGTCTTTTTCGCTCATGTTTGCCTCAGGGATTATAACTGGAAACCAGTAGGCAGACCCAGATTTCGCACACACCGCATCTCCGCACCCTATCTCGACCGGACTCCCCTGCACTTGTCCCACTCGGCCGCTGTACAATTCACCCGACAGGTGCTCCTGGGGAGTGGAAGATTTGCGATCCAGTGAAGAACTGAGACAGACCCTGCACCGTATCGACGGAAAGGGTTATCGATCCTACAGAGACATCCGGGGTTGCTACGCCTTTGGAGAATACAGCCTCTCCGTGGACCACGTTCAGGGGGACCCATTCGCCGCTCCCTCCCGTCTCAGCGTCCGCCTGGGGATTGAAGAGACTGGTTTCGGCCGCGGGCTCGTCGCCAGCCGGGTTCGTCGAACAGCACTCTCAGACTTCCTTACTCGGGCTTTCCAGAAGGCCATCGACGACCTGGTTCGAGGCCGTCGAGGAAGCGGTCGCAGCGGTCTCTTCCAGATTGATGTCGGTGGCCAGGAGGTCCTGGAATCGAATAGCGTCGTCTTCGAGTCGGCTACCTTGGAGGCACGTTTTACCGTGGGACTTCCTGCGTCAGGGCGAAGGGTTCTGGGTAAGGATGCGGAAGATATGCTCTTCCTGGAGCTACCCCAGATCGTCCGTCAGTCGCTCTTCTGCCGTAGTCTTCCCGCCGAAGAACTGGATGAACATGTGAAGGTGGTGGAAGACCAGGCCAGCCTCCGAGATCAGCTCCAAGATAACGGTCTGCTTGCCTTCGTCGCCAATGGCTCTCTCCTCCCGAGAAAAAGTGGAGTTGACGACCGACCTCTAACGGCACGACCGAATGACCTGGTAGTCCCGTTTCAGTCCCCGCCCGATCTGGAGATCGAGCTGCAGCGACCCAACCTTGGCCCGCTTCGCGGAATGGGCTTCAGGCCCGGGGTCACGCTGATCGTTGGAGGCGGCTTTCACGGAAAGTCTACGCTGCTTCGGGCTTTGGAGCGAGGCATCTACGACCACATCCCCGGGGACGGCCGAGAAGGGGTGGTCACGGTAGAATCCGCCGTGAAGGTCCGCGCCGAAGATGGACGCTATGTGGAAAGAGTGGACCTCTCTCCCTTCATCGACAGCCTCCCACTGGGTAAGTCGACGATTTCGTTCTCAACCGAGAACGCCTCGGGTTCGACCTCTCAGGCAGCAAACATCCTGGAAGCTCTGGAAGTGGGAACCCAACTGCTTCTCATAGACGAAGACACTTCCGCAACCAACTTCATCATTCGGGATGGCCGGATGCAGTCTCTGGTCGCCAAGGCCAAGGAACCCATCACGCCCTTCGTAGACAAGGTCCAACAGCTGGCGCGAGAGCAGCAGACCTCGAGCATCCTGGTCATGGGAGGTTCGGGAGACTACTTCGAGGTAGCGGATACGGTGATCATGATGGATCAATACTGGCCGATCGACGTCACCTCCCGAGCCCGGAAAATCGTCGAAACCCAGCCTAGTCAGAGAAAATCGGAAGGGGGTACGGACTTTGGTCGAATCCCTCGGCGCATACCACTCAAAGCAGGCTTCGATCCGAGCCGGGGGAGCAGGGAGGTCCGAATCGATTCCAAGGGGCTAGACCACATCCTGTTCGGCACCACCTCTATCGACCTTTCAGCATTGGAACAGTTGGTAGATCCTTCGCAGACTCGCGCCATCGGTGAAGCCATTCACTACTACTCCATCCACTATGTGCAGGAGGGTCTGTCCCTACGAGAAGGCCTGCAACGGCTCATGGGAGACCTGGGAAAAGGGGGCTTGGATGCACTCTCTCGCTCCAAGGTCGGGAACCTGGCGAAGCCACGGCTGCTTGAGATCGCATTCGCCATCAACCGGATGCGAAGCCTCAAGGTGTCAGACTAAAGCAGTGGCTGGGAGCCTGCTCCACCGTACTGGCCCCATTTCGTGAAAGAAACTTCCCGATCGATTGAAGCCTAGCCTGAAGCGCGAGCGAGGGGTTGGGGATCGGCACAAATGTTCCCGACTCGTCTGATTGCCTTCGGTTCAAAACTCGTTTGTCGACGTATGCTGCCGCGTCCCAACCCCTCGCTTGCGCTTCAGGCTTCCCTGACCCTTCGCAATGACCGCGAACCACCAGCTAGCTGTCTGAAGTTTCAGATCAAGGAAAAATCGGACATAATCAAATACATGAGATACACTTTCTGGGTTCTGCTACCCCTGGTCGGACTCTTTCTTCTGGTTTCTAGCCAAGCGATGGGTAACTCCAACCGTATTCTGGTCTTCGAAGGATCTACCAAAACCATGGAACCCTCCACAGCGCAGGTGGAGTCGGAGGCCGTTTATCTTCCGGTGACATTCTTCGAATCTACTCTGGGCCTGGAACGTAAGGACCTCGCTCCAGAACTGGTGGGACTATGCCAGGATGATCTTTGCATTCCGCTCCCGCTGAGAAGCTACGAGGGGGACGAGTACGTTTCATCTCGGAAACTGATCGATGCACTGAGCGGGGCCTACCTGTGGGACAACGAAGCCGCCCAGCTCCTGCTTGACTTGAGGCCTCAGTACGACCAAGACCCAACTCAAGGGCTCATCGATTTTGCCCTGCCTGACCTGGAAGGAAAGAGCCTCCAGCTGTCTGACCATCGAGGGAGGAAGGTAGTCGTCTTCGCCTGGGCTTCCTGGTGAGGATGCCGCGCTCAGCTGCCCGGGTGGCAGCGATTCTACCGAGAGTACGAGTCCGAGAACTTCGAGCTGATCACGGTCGCGGTTGACGTCCAGGGAGCCGAAAAAGTTCGGCCCTGGGTAAGGGGCGCGGAGGCCACGTATCCAACCCTGGTCGACAGCCAGGGCCAACTCGCCGCTGACTTTGGCTTCAACTACGTCCCTCTCACACTTCTGGTTGACGAAGAGGGAAGGATGGCCCGCGGCCCTACGGGAACCAACATAGACCGGGAGTCAGACTGGAAAGAGATCGCTGACTGGCTTCGGACGGGTTCCATCGACACCTCATCCAAGCCCACCAAACCTTCGGGATTCACCAATCCTGAAGCCAAGCTTCGATTCGAAGCTGCAGCGGTAGCACTGGCCAAACAAGAGTCGAACACGGCCCTTTCCCTGCTGAAAGGCGCGTTGCAGCTCGATTCCGGAAACTGGCTCATTCGGAAGCAGATCTGGGCGATCCAAGACCCGGACCGTTTCTATGACGGACCCATCGACTTCGAGTGGCAGAAGCAACAATTGCAGAAAGATAAGGACCGATAGCAAACCTGCCCCGAAACCGAAAGAGCAGGTTCAGGCTGGAACAGTCATGGGAGCTACTTTTCTATTGGTGGGCGCACTCCTCGGATTCACCGGAGTTGCAGCCGGAGCCTTCGGCGCCCACGCCCTCAAGGGGAAGTTATCACCCGACATGATCGCAGTCTTCGAACTAGCCGTTCGCTATCAGCTCTACCACGCCCTGGCGCTCCTGGCTCTGGGCGCGGCGATGGATCAGCTCCATCCACCGACCAACATGCTGGCTGGGTGGATTCTCGTATGCGGGACGGTGATCTTTTCTGGAACACTCTACTTGCTGAGTCTGAGCGGAGCACGGTGGTGGGGAATGATCACCCCGATTGGGGGCTTTGCCCTACTGCTCGGCTGGGCCTGCCTGGCCTGGTCCGCCTGGTCCCGGCTCAGGGCCGGGTAGGATCAAAAAATGAAAACAATGGGGGCAACTTTGATCCATATATTTGATCCGTATAAGCAACAGCACAATGAGAGACGGTCGAGTAACGCAACGCAAGCAGCGCATGTCTCACCGGATCAGTTGGTGGTGGATCACCGGTGTTCTCGTCTTGATGATGATTGCCAACTACTGGGTCTGGAGAACCGCTTCGTATGCGTCGGTTCGGATCGAAGACACTACCAGAAAGCCGCCCGGGAGCCCTTTCTCCTACAACGAGTACGCCGCGCTCCTGGCGCAGTTTGTCGACGACCAAGGTCTGGTCGACTATCGTGGGTTGAAACAGAACCGATCAAAGCTGGACGACTTTTCCCTCTCCCTCACACGAGTGGGTTCTGAGTCCTACGCTGGCTGGAAAGAGGAAGAGCAGATTGCGCTCTGGATCAACGCCTACAATGCACTCACCCTGAAAGCCATCGTTGACCACTACCCCATCGAATCTTCCTTCCTCGCTTCTCTCCGCTTTCCCAAGAACAGCATCCGCCAGATTTCCGGCGTCTGGGACAAGCTGTTGTTTTCTGTGATGAGCGAAAAGGTCACGCTGGACCAGATCGAGCACCAGATCCTACGTCCGAGATTCAAGGAGCCGCGAATTCATGTGGCTCTGGTTTGCGCGGCCATGGGGTGCCCTCCCCTGCGAAACAAACCCTTTATCGGCAGCAGGCTCGAGGCTCAGCTGGACGACCAGTGCCGTCGCTTTCTCGCTGACGCCAAGAAGTTCCTCATCGACAGGGACAGGGGTCGTGTCTTCCTCTCACCGATCCTGGAATGGTATGGGAAGGATTTTCTGCCCGCGTATGCGATTGAAAAAGGGTTTTCCGGGCAGGACAAAGTCAAGCGGGCGACGCTAAACTTTGCTGCCGGATACCTCGGCGCAGCCGATCGTGCGTATCTGGAAGACGAGGACTACGAGGTCGAATATCTCGACTATGACTGGTCCCTGAACGAGCGCCCGACAGGTCGGTGAAAACCCTCCAGGGACAGATCTCCGTAATCATCCCCACCCTGAATGAGAAAGATGCCCTCCCTGCAACACTGGCCAGCGCCGCCAGAACACCACAGCTGGAAGTAGTCGTTGCCGACGGCGGTAGTCGAGATGGCACAATCCAGATCGCACGAGACTGGGGATGCCGAGTTATCAGCACCTCTCCGGGCCGCGCCCGCCAGATGAACAGGGGAGCAGAAGAATCCCAGAGCGAGTATCTAATCTTTCTCCATGCAGACACCCGCTTGCCCGAAAAGTTTCAAGACTGTGTCCGGGGGACCCTGGCTGAGCCAAAGGTTGCAGCGGGAGCCTTCCGGCTCCAAATCGAGGGATCACGGGGCTTTCTACGCTTGATCGAGGCCGGGGCCAATAGGAGATCCAGGTATTTCCAGATGCCCTATGGAGATCAGGCGATTTTCCTGAGGAGCGAGTTGTTCCGAGAAGTAGGAGGATACCCTGACCTACCCATCATGGAAGACTTCGAACTGATCCGCAGACTGCGCCGAAGGGGGCGTATCGCGCTCGCGCCCTCATCTGCTCTAACCTCTGGCAGGAGATGGAAAGAGTTGGGGATTTTGAGGACCACGCTGTTAAACCAGATTGTGATCCTGGCTTATCTGGCTGGCGTTCAGCCCACCCGAATCGCCTCCTGGTACCGTCGAGCGCCAAGACGGGTGCGGCGCCGCAGTAAAAAATTCATAGATAATGCGGGCTAGCCCGGATTATTCATAAGTTTTTCGTAGCGAGGCAGTGCCAGCGCCGTTCTGACAAGGCTTGCGACCGAGGCCTCCGCAGTCGTACTTGTACAGTACGTCGAGGAGGCCGACCGAGCGTAACGCAGTCAGGGCGGATGATGGCGTTGCCGCAGCAGAAAATTTATGAATAATGCGGGCTAGAGACCCTTGATCGATGAAAAGTTCACAACCTGGTCAAGTTTCCGAAGAAGCTTCCCTTGCCTTCGCCCGTGCCCTTGCCCGTCATTTTCCCACAATCGTCGAGCCTGGGTGAGGAAGATGAAGTCGGGCACGGACAAGGGCACGGGCGCGGGCAAGGATAGGACGAGGACGCTACAAGTGTCCTCGGCGGTATGAGGTCGCTCGCTAGGATCCGAGTCCGGCCAACTGCTCCACGGCCTTGGCCAGGATCTGGGTCCCCTCTCGTCCGTCACCCTGGGCTTCGGCCATACGGAATAGTTGATTCACCAGTGAGGTTCCCGGAAGCGCCGCCTGGCCGACCGCGCCCGATTCCAGAACCAGGCGGAGATCCTTCTGGATGAGATCCACCATGAAGCCGGGGGCGAAATCCCGATTGACGATCTTCGGACCCAGGTTGCTCAGCTGCCAACTGCTGGCGGCGCCGCCCTTGACCGCCTCGATCATGACCTGGGCGTCGAGGCCATTCTTCTTCGCAAAGGTGATCGCCTCGCTGACACCCAGGAGGGTGACTGACACCAGAATCTGATTGGACAGCTTGGTCAGCTGCCCATTTCCCACGGGTCCGCAGTAGGTAATCGTCTTCCCCATCACTTCCAGGATGGGCCGCACCCGATCGAAAGCGGCCTTCTCCCCGCCCGCCATGATCGCCAGGGTCGCATTGCGAGCACCCACGTCTCCACCCGAGACCGGAGCATCCACCAGAGCGCATCCTTTGGTACGCAGCTGCTCGTCAAGTTGCCGCTCGACTTGCGGGGAAATGGTGCTCATGTCGATCACTACCGAGCCCTCACCGATGCGATCCATCACACCCTGGGGTCCGGCCACAACCTCTTCGACATCGGGAGAATCAGAAACGATCGTGATGATGACTGTGGAAGCGGCGGCCACCTCGGCCGGCGAATCCGCTACCTTGGCTCCCCGCACCCTCAGATCCTCCGCCTTGGATCGGGTTCGATTGTAGACAGTGAGGGGGTAGCCCGCGTCGAGTATGTGCCCTGCCATAGGTAGCCCCATGATCCCCAGACCTACGAAACCAATCGGTGTCTTATCCATGTCGTTCCTCCTTCGTGAGATCTCGCTCTTTCTATCCCCTGCACCGCTGCGGGGAACGAGTATAAACACTCAAAACAGATCGCTGATTCACACAGAACGTCAAGTGTCAGGTCTTGGGCTGGCACTTGACTCAAGCTCCGACGTAGAATCATGGCTTGGAGGCACGCCATGAGCAAGCAGAAAAAGTGGATTCTCCTGCTCCTTCTGCTCCTGGGAATCTTTTCGTTAGTCGTCTTGGCAGCCGGATTCTATCTGCTCTCGTATGAACCGGTCGCAGAGATCCGGAAAGGCAGTGTGGTCGAGATCGTTCTCTCGTACGCCATCGAGGAGCTGCCACCGGAAAGCCCGGTTTTTCTGGCTTTTCAGGGCCGAATTCCGAATCTGTGGGAGCTCGGCGAGGTCTTCCAGCACGCCGCGCGCGATGACCGTGTCTCAGCCATTCTTCTGGAGATTCATCCGTTAGGTTGGAACTGGGGACAAATCGAGGAGGTTCGCGACCACATCAAGCGGTTTCGTGAATCAGGCAAAGCGGTGCACGCATTCCTCGCAGTCGACATTGGCGGAGAGCAGGAGCTCTACCTTGCCTCAGCGGCCGACTCCATCACCCTCAATCCCGGCTCAGGGCTGCTTATCAACGGCCTGGTTGCTGAAGTGACCTTCTACAAGGGAGTGATGGAAAAGCTGAAGATCCAACCGGAGTTCATCCAGTTCAAGGAGTACAAGAGCTCGGAGCAGTTTTCTCGCGAGGAGCTCAGCCCCGAAATCCGGGAGATGCTGGAGTCCATCCTCGGCAATCTCGAAGACCGCTTTGTGTCCACCGTGGCCGCAGAACGCCAGCTGGAGGAGGAAGCCCTCAGAGAGATCATGAACGTGGGCATGCTCCCTGCCAAGCTTGCGCACGAAAAGGGCCTGCTCGACAACCTCGGTTACCGACATGAGATCGAGGAGCAGCTCAAATTTGTTGGTGAAGGGGAAGAAGAGTACCGTGGCATTCCCGAAAGGCAATACCTCGCAGCGGCGAAAAGTAGATACGAAAAAGGATCTGCTCACAGAGTCGCTCTGTTGGGGGGCCTGGGGTCAATTATCGCGGGACGGAGCGAGCCACTGATGAAGATCGTCGGAGGCACGACCCTATCTGATCAGCTGCGCAAGATACGCGAAGGCGATGAGGTCAAAGGCGTCATCCTTCGAGTAAATAGCCCAGGAGGTTCGGCGGTGGGTTCAGATATGATCTGGAAAGAGGTGCGCCGATTGGAAGAAGCGGACAAACCCGTCATCGTTTCGATGTCGGGCGTCGCCGGTTCAGGCGGCTACTACATCTCCATGGGAGCCAGACACATCGTGACGCAGCCCTCAACCATCACCGGATCCATTGGTGTGATCTTCGGCAAATTCGATCTTCAGGGATTCTACCAGTGGCTGGGCGTCAGCGTCGACAGAGTGAAATCATTCCCCAACGCGGATGTCCTCTCTTCGCTTAACTCGCTGAGTCCCGATCAGAGAAAACACATCGAAGACTGGATGGAAACAATCTACGAGGATTTCGTGCGGAAGGCTGCCGAAGGTCGGGGCCTCGAGTACGAAGACCTCGAAGCCAAGGCTCGGGGAAGAATCTACACCGGGGCACAGGCCCAGGAGCTCGGTTTGGTAGATACCCTGGGAGGGCTGAACACGGCCGTAAGCGAGATGAAGAGGGCCTTGGAACTGGAGCAAACCGCGCAGCTCGAGCTAGTGCTCTATCCCAAACGCAAGACACTGCTCGAAGCCGCCCTGAGCGGGGAGCTGATCAAGATCGATCCGCCCTCCCTGACTGGATGGTTCCAGCAGTCCCTGAACCGTCTGGACAGGCCTGGACCCTGGCTACTTGCACCTGACGTCAATATCAACTAGCTTTCGCCAAAGATGTCTAGTCACGAGCAGAAGCGTATGCGAGAGCCGCTGAAAGCTATCCGGGTACCCGATTTGAAAAAGAAGAAAGAGCGGGGCGAGAAGATTGCCGTCCTGACAGCATACGACGCCACGATGGCCGGACTCTTCGACCGGGCAGGGATCGACGTTCTCCTGGTCGGGGACTCTCTGGGAACGGTCATCCTGGGTTACGACAGCACCGTGCCGGTGACGCTAGAAGACATGCTTCACCACACGGCGGCCGTCAGCCGGGGCAGTAAGCGGGCCTTGGTAGTTGCAGACATGCCCTTCCTGTCATACCAGGTCACCGTTCCCGAAGCCCTCAGAAACGCCAGCCGGCTCATCCAAAAGGGGTCGGCGGCAGCGGTCAAGATGGAGGGAGCGGGTCCCGTCGTGGAAGTGACTCGCGCACTCACCGAGGTAGGCATTCCGGTAATGGGACATCTAGGACTGACGCCTCAGGCAGTCCACGCTCTAGGGGGCTACCGATCTCAGGCCCGTGATCAGGTGTCGGCCTCGCGGCTCATCGAAGATGCCCACACCCTGGAAGAAGCCGGAGCCGCCGGCCTTTTTCTGGAGGCGATCCCGGATGAGGTTGCCCGCCAAGTCACCGCATTGTTGAGCATTCCGACCATCGGAATCGGGGCAGGACCCTATTGCGATGGCCAGGTGCTTGTCAGCTATGACGTCTTCGGAATATTCGACAAGTTCACCCCCTCCTTCGTCAGGCGCTACGCTTCACTCGGCGATACCCTCGTATCGGCAACCAGGTCCTACATTGACGATATCCGAAACGGGCGCTTCCCAGAGCCTCGAGGCTCCTCTCCCACAGGTGCGACACCTAAGCGAATGGATCTGATCAAGAAAGAACCGTAGTGGCTCTCGAGCTGATCCACACAACCACGGAAGCACGGAAGCTACTCCATACCGTCCGGCAAGAGGGTAAGATTGTCGGACTTGTTCCCACCATGGGAGCGCTGCACGCCGGCCACCGGAAGCTGATTGAAGAGGCCCGTTCGGAGTGCGAATGGGTGGTCGTCAGCATCTTCGTCAACCCACTGCAGTTCGGACCTCAGGAAGACTTCGATCGATATCCCGGCGAGCTCTCGGTCGACCAGCGTGTGTGTGAGGAGCTGGGCGTCGATGCAGTCTTCGCTCCCAAGTTGGATGAAATGTACCCTTCCTCTCATCGGACCTCGGTGGAAGTCAAGGAGGTCACAGATCATCTCTGCGGTCGCTTTCGCCCTGGACACTTCAGAGGCGTGACTACGGTGGTCCTGAAGCTGTTCCACATCTTGACACCCGACCGCGCTTACTTCGGAGAGAAAGATGCTCAGCAGACCGCCGTCATCAAACAGATGGTCCAGGATCTGAATCTCCCCGTCTTGATCCAGGAGGTGCCGACCGTTCGAGAGCCGGATGGACTGGCGGCCAGTTCTCGCAACGAGTTTCTGGACCCGGAGCACCGAAAAGCCGCGAGCTCGCTGTATCGAGCCCTCCGAGAAGCTGCCCGGCAGGTAGAAGAAGGGATCACAGAACCAGCGCTTGTGAGGCAAGCAGGGTTGCACATCCTGGAGCGCGAGCCCTTGGTCCAGGTGGAGTACTTCGAACTGGTGGACCCCGAGCAGATGTGTCCGACCAAGAACCTCAAGAGTGCCGTCAGGGCCTGTAGCGCCATCCGAGTTGGTAAGACCCGCTTGATCGACAACTTGCTGATCCGCCCGGCTTGATCCGCGACTTCGCAGCGCCTGGTCCTCTCGGAATCCCACCCATCAATCAGCCGGGAATCGGCAACTTTTAACCGACACTTGGAAACCTGAAAATTGCTCCATTGACTTCTTTCTGGGAACTGCTATGATCACTTTTGGCTCCCTCGAAAAAGGCGTTGTTGTCTTCTGCAGGGGGCTGGGTTTTCCCAAAATAGTAGATCATTCTGATGTCCGATGAGAGGACTTATTCCACCCGTGAACTTGCCCAGATGTGGAATCTGAGCGAGTCCACGATCAAGCGCTGGGCGGACGCGGGCCAGCTCCATTGCCAACGAACGCCTGGCGGTCATCGCCGATTTCAGGTTCAAGACATTCGGGACTTCCAGACCAAACACAGGTTCGAGGGAACCGGCCTGCTGACTTTCGCGCCCTGGGAGGATCCGGACATCGAGGTCAGCGTCAATCAGAAGAAGCTGGACAAGGTGCGGGATTCGATCCTCTATCTGGCCACTCAGAATCAGAGCGTAAGGATCAAGGATCTTCTGGAGCGCCTGTACATCAGGGGAATGACCCTATTCGAACTCTATGACGACGTTCTTGTCCCCTTGGCAGAAACCGCGCAAGAGGCGGTCCAGACGGGGAAGCTCGTGAAAGGGCAGGAAAGGCTCGTTGGAATCAACCTGGAAGAGGCTATGTACAACTTCTTCCCCCGGGTCATCCGGCGCCGTCCCAACGGCAAGACAGGTCTCTGCGGAGCTCCTGAGAACATGTGTGCTCAGTCCGTCAACGCCATCGCCCGAACCTTGGAGGTTGAAGGCTGGGAGTGCCTCAAACTAGGTGAAAATGTACCCTTGGACACAATGGCCCAAATGGTGGAGCAAGAACCCGTAAACCTGGTCTGTGTGGCCTCTTCGAAGCAGCAAGAGCTCTCTCTACTGGATCATTTCGACACGCTCTACGAGGCGTCCCACAACTACCGGATTCCGTTGGTCATGGTAGGTAAGGGATTCGCCGACAGCGACTACCGAAGCCAGTTTCCACACGACGATTATTTTTCTAGCCTCAAATCTCTACGCGACTACATCGTTGAACTGAATCGCTAGGAGCCTGTCCGAGGCGGACTAGGAGCCTGTCCGAGTAATGGTCTGGGTTGCGTTACAGGCGCCGTTAGTCCAGATGCGAGGCAGGGCGACGAAGGCGATGCTCGGCCATCTTCGAGGAGCCAGAACAAAGCAGATGGGCTGACGCCGCCTGTAACCCGAAGGGAGAATGGGGGTTGCGGCCGATCTCTGCGTTCGTCGTCGTCGAAGATGGCCAAGCATCGTCTTCCTCCTCCTGCCTTGATCTCGCCTCGCAAGCCCCATTCTCGCAACCCGGACCATTACTCGGACAGGCTCCTAGCCCTGCTCCCTTTTCAGCAAGCGTACCAATTGCTTGTACAGTGCAATGGCGTCCCGAAGCTCCTGCTTGGCCACTTTCTCCTGGGCGGTATGAGCCGCAAGAATAGAACCAGGCCCCACCAACAGCGGCTTGCCCAGGGATCTCAAGGAAGGAACATCGGTACCATATCCCACTACCTTGGTCGGGAAACCTGCCACCGATTCCATCACCTGGGGCTCCGAGGTGGCTACGACCTCGAGCGAATCCTCTCCGGCGGAGAGCCCCTCCAAGATCTCGACATAGCGGGCACTTGAAGTAACGGTGCGGATCAGAATTTCCGCTTCAGCTGCATCCGGGATAACGTTGGGCGCCCTTCCGCCACGGATCGTTCCCACATTCACATAGGTTGCTCCCAGTCGAGGGTCTTCGGGAAATTCCAGCGCCCGAAGCTTCTCCAGAATGTCCAGCAGCTTATCGATGGCAGACTCCCCTTGGTCGGGGTAGGCGGAATGAGCCGTAACACCGGTGGTCTTGACACGAGCGTAGAGCATCCCTTTGTGGCCCACCACCAGCTCATTGTCCGTAGGTTCTCCGTCGATCACGAAGGAGCACTCCAAATCCAGCTCCCGAGCTTTCTTTGCCCCCGCGCTGTCGGTCTCCTCGCCCACGACGAAGAGAAGTCCCAGATCCGTCTCCCCCTCGGCAACCAACTCCTGGGCAGCGCAGATCATCGTTGCGATAATGCCCTTGGCATCGCAGGCCCCGCGGCCATAGACGAACTCCTCGTCTTCCCGAAAACCAAAGAAGGGAGGGACCGTGTCCATGTGGGTAGACAGGATTATCTCGGGCCGACCCCGATGGGCCACCACGTTGAAACGATCGGCAGCAACCTGTTGTCGATCGCAAACCCAACCTTGATCTTGGAGGAGGTCGAAAAGGAACTCTCCGGCCAATTTCTCTTCCCCAGTCACCGAGGGTATCTCGACAAGCGAACGCGTCAGTTCAATCACATCGATCATGGCCACCTCGTTATTCGATTACTCTTATTTGAAACCTGGCGTGGCTTCGGTCTCCCGGGCGAAGAGTCTTCTTGTGTCGAGCCGTTGGCTCGACCCGCGGCGGCCTGGACCACCGCCACGTCCTCAAACCGAGTTTCTTTCTCGAAAGGGGCCAGCGCGCTCCTAGGGGCGGGACTTGAGCGCAACGTCGTTTTCAGTTACCCAGCGATTCATTCTTGTCGAACTGAGCCCTCACTACGGTCGTAATACCTCCACGGACGGCGAATTCGCCTGCAACCTCGCAACGGACGGGTTCGCAGGCAGCGACCAGATCATCCAGGATCCTGTTGATGACATGCTCGTAGAAGATCCCCTGATTGCGGAAGGAGAAAAGGTAGAGCTTGAGCGATTTTAGCTCGAGAACCTTCTGATCGGGGACGTATTGAATCCGAATCGTGGCGAAATCGGGCTGCCCCGTCTTGGGGCAAAGCGAGGTAAATTCAGGACAGGTAATATCGACTTCGTACTCGCGCCCGGCGTACTCGTTCGGGAACGTCTCTAGTACCATGTCACACATGTAGTGACGGGTTTGTGGCGAACGCGACGGCGTCGAGGGCGCCAAACGACGACGACGCGATGTCATTCATCGTGGAGGAGGAGAGACAAAGCCATCGGCCCGTCCCGTCGCCACCCGCAGGGCAGACGGGGGTTGCGGACGATCTCTGCGTTGGTCGTCGTTGAAGATGACCAAGCATCGTCTTCCTCCTCCCGCCTTGATCTCGCCTCGCAAGCCCCATCTGCAAACCCGACACTACATATGTGACATGGTACTAGTAGGTTGGCCGACAAGATCTAACCGTTCGAAGACGAGCTGGGAGCCTGCATCAGACTACCGGAAGCTGATCCATGTCGGTGTTCAGTTCCGACGGTAGAGCAAAGTGGACGTTTTCCTCTCTGGTCACCAGTTCCTCTACAGCAGCGCCCTCTCCCTGGAAGAAGCTGACCACTTGATCGACCAGAATCTCTGGAGCGGAAGCACCGGAGCTGAGTCCAACTGTTTCCACCTCCTCGAGCCAGGCCGGATCAATGCCGGTCACATCATTGATCAAGTACGAAGGCGATCCAGCCTTGGCAGCTTCCTCCACCAATCGGTTCGAGTTACTGCTGTTCCCCGCTCCCACAACCAGAATAAGATCCGCAACTCTTGCCAGCTCTCGGACCGCCATCTGGCGATTCTGAGTGGCATAACAGATGTCCTCTGAGGGAGGCCCTTGAATAGCCGGGAACTTCCTTCTCAGGGCCGAAATGACCTCTCGAGTGTCTTCAAGGCTCAAGGTCGTCTGAGTCAGATACGAAATCTTCTCGGGGTTTCGGACTTCCAGGGCCTGCACATCCGCGACTGTGCTCACCAGATGGATGGAGTCGGGGGCCTCTCCCATCGTTCCGATCACCTCTTCGTGACCTTTGTGCCCTATCAGAACGATGGCATAGCCGTGCTGGGCGTACCGAATCGCCTCCAAGTGGACCTTCGTCACCAAAGGACAGGTCGCATCGATGACATGAAGCGATTTCTGGCGTGCCTCCTCCCACACTTGCGGTGAAACCCCGTGCGCGCTGAAAATAACGGTTCTTCCGCGCGGGACTTCTGACAGCCCGCTTACGAAGACGGCACCTTTCTGGCGCAACTCTTCAACCACGTGCGGATTGTGCACAATCTCCCTGCGCACGAACACCGGCTTGGGGTAGACATCCAGGGCAATGCGGACGATGTCGATCGCTCTCACAACCCCCGCACAAAAACCCCGCGGACTGGCAAGGACAACCTTTTTCACCATATCAGATGTCCAATCCTACCACGCGTCAAAAGACCCTGTCACGTCCTGGTGCGGCACAACAGCCAATCGGACAGAAGTCGGGTCGAGCTCCTCGCTTCCCCAGAGAACGGCGCTCCGGATTCTCCTGTACTCGCTCCAGGATCAATTCCCTGACCATGCTGACAAACGCCGGGTGAACGCCGGCGGTGGGAGCTCTGACGGCATTCAAGTTGATTTCGCTGCATAGCTGCATCGCCTCAACATCTAGGTCGTAGACAACTTCCATATGATCCGAGACGAAACCCACTGGAACAATCACCACATCGCTGGCGCCGGAACTCTTCAATCCCCGCAGGCAATCCTCCACATCGGGTTCCAACCAAGCCTGCCCAGGCCGTCCGCTGCGACTCTGATAGGCCAGAGACCAGGTGGGATGAGAGACTTGCTCCGCCACCAGACCGCAGACCTCAAGAAGTTGTTCCACGTATCGGCAGCCGTCCGCCATCGAAGCAGGGATACTGTGAGCCGTGAAGACCAGCGTCACCTTCTGTCTTCTCTCTGCCGGGATCCCCGAAAGCGCCTCCCTGACCCGATCCGCGTTCGCCTCCACGAATCCCGGGTGGTTGTAGAAAGCTCGCAGCTTATGAATAACGGGTGCCTCGGGACCGACCTCCGTGCAGGCTCGCTCGATGTCCTGAAGGTACTGGCGGCATCCTGAGTAGGAGCTATAGGGAGAAGTAACAAAAGCCAGAGACTTCCTGACTCCTTCGCGAGACATCTGACGCACCGTGTCTACCAAAAAGGGACGCCAATTCCGATTCCCACAATACAAAGGCAAGGTGATATCGTGCGAGCTGAGCTCTCGCTGTAGAACGGAAAGCAGCTGCCGGTTCTGTTCGTTGATCGGGCTCACGCCTCCGAATATTTCGTAATGGTGCGCAACCTCTTCGAATCGCTCATGTGAAACCGGCCTCCCCTTCAAGACGTTCTGGAGGAAGGGTCGCACGTCATCAATTCCCTCCGGACCACCGAAAGAGACCAGTATCACCGCTTGGTAAGGGAGTTCCACGAGGTACAGTATACCGTTGACCGGAACCTTGAAAATCCCAAGTTCGTGAACTTTTCATCTACCATGGGGGTCTCTAATAGGGACTCGCACCTTCCTCACTCACTGGTCTTCCTGTAGCTGCAGCTCTCGAGCATTCCTCGGGGACACAACGTTTGATGATTGGAGTTTGGGATTTGTTTGTATCTTGTATCTTGTATCTTGTATCTTTCGTGTTATGAAGAGGGCTCTAATCACCGGGGGAGCGGGCTTCGTCGGATCTCATCTGGCAACCACTCTGCTCGAGAAAAAGTGGAGTGTAGAGATCGTCGACGACCTCTCTACCGGCAGCCTCGACAACGTCGCTCACCTCAAGGAACACCCCCGATTTACGTCGATCGTAGACAGTGTGATGAACCAGTCCCTGATGGAGGAACTGGTAGACCGGGCCGACGCAGTTTTTCATCTAGCGGCAGCGGTAGGGGTGCGGCTGATCGTGGAGCAGCCGGTCCAGACCATCGAGACCAATATCAAAGCGACCGAAGTCATCCTGGAGCTGACGGCTCAAGACCGCAAACCGATACTGCTAACCTCGACCTCGGAGGTCTATGGAAAGCTGGATCACCCCCCCTTCAATGAGGAAAACGATCTCGTCCTGGGCGCAACTTCACGTGTGCGTTGGTGCTATGCCGCGTCCAAGATAATCGATGAGTTCCTGGCCCAGGCCTACTACCGGGAAAAGGGGTTGCCGATTGTGGTTGTCAGGCTCTTCAACTCGATCGGTCCACGGCAGACCGGACAGTACGGGATGGTGGTGCCTCGTTTCGTTCGACAGGCCCTCCTGGGAGAACCCATCACCGTCTACGGTGATGGCACCCAGCAGCGCTCCTTCACCTGGGTCGGCGATGTGGCAAACGCCATGATCGCCCTCATATCTCACCCCGGCGCCCATGGAGAGATCTTCAACATTGGACATGGCAAAGAGATCTCCATGTACGACCTGGCGGTGTTGATCAAACAGATGACTGACAGTGAGTCCGAGATCAAGCTCGTTCCCTACGATGAAGCTTATGAGGCAGGGTTCGAAGATATGCAAAGGCGTGTGCCAGATCTCAGCAAGATTCGGCAACTTATTGGCTACCAACCCACGCTGGACTTGCCCGAGATCCTGGAGCGGACGATTCAGCATGAGCGCGGGCGGACCGCTTCCGCTGATGTGTTGCTTTGACGGCTCCCCTTCCCTCTGCGGCTAGCCAACACCGCCCTCTCCCTGCTTCCGGACCCTCGATTGAGGGGCGCCGCAGGCGACCTTTCGACAAGGAAGATGAAATGGAAAGAACCTGGTTGAAACACTACGACGCAGGGATCCCTCACACCATTGACTATCCCGAAACCAACCTCTATCAGCTTTTTCGGCAGAGCGTGGAAGGGAATCCCAACGGCCTGGCCACGCTCTTCTTCGGCGCCCGGATGAGTTATGGGTCTCTGGGGGAGAAGGTCGACCAGTTCGCGTCGGTACTGGCTGGGCTGGGAGTCAAGAAGGGGGACCGGGTCGCGCTCATACTGCCGAATCTACCGATCTACCCGATCGCCCACTTCGCAGCCCTCAAGCTTGGGGCCGTGCTGACCCCGACCAACCCGCTCTACGTCGAGCGCGAGCTGGAGCGTCAGCTGGTCGATTCCGGGGCCGAAACCGCCATCATCCTGGACCAACTCTATCCTCGCCTGGCCCAGGTGAGGGCAAACACCCCGGTCAAGCGAGTCGTGGTCGCGGGAGTCAAGGAATTTCTCCCTCCAACGGTGGGATTCCTCTACGGATTCAAGCACAAATCCACGCTGACAACACAAGAAGAGGAAGGACTCTACCTCTACCGCGACTTGATGCGCCGCAAGTTCCCGCCGGCTCCCACCGCAGAGGTCGACCCTGACGAGGTCGCTATCCTGCTCTACACCGGCGGCACCACGGGCATCTCAAAGGCCGCCACACTGACTCATCGCAACCTGGTGGCCAACGTTCACCAGACTCTAGCCTGGTTATCGGACGTTCGAGAAGCAAAGGAGATCTTTCTCTGCGTCCTTCCCTTCTTCCATAGCTACGGAATGACGACCGGACTCCATCTCGCCGTCCTGTCTCGCTGTACCATGGTCCTGCTCCCTCGCTTCGAGCTCAAGGATGTCGTCAAGCAAATCCGCAAGTACAAAGCCACCATCTTCTGTGGCGTTCCGTCTATGTATAATGCCATCAATCACTATTCCGGACTCAAGAGCTCTGATGTGGCGTCGATAAGGCTATGCATCAGTGGAGGGGCCGGTCTACCCGCCGAGGTGCAGGAAAGCTTCGAAAAGCTGACCGGCGGAAGACTGGTTGAGGGATATGGGCTTTCAGAAGCCTCTCCGGTGGTTCTGGTCAATCCGATTTACGGCCACCGCAAGATCGGAACGATTGGGGTCCCCATCCCAAATACCGATGCCAGGGTAATTGATCCAGAGACGCACGAGCCTCTTGCAGCCGGTCAGGTGGGAGAGCTTGACGTCGCCGGTCCACAGGTCATGAGCGGCTACTGGAATCGTCCCCAGGAAACAGATTTAGTTCTTCGCGACGGATGGCTGCACACAGGAGACATGGCGGTCATGGATGAGGAAGGTTTCTTTTCGATAGTTGATCGCAAGAAGGACCTCATCCTCAGCGCTGGTATGAACATCTATCCGCGTGAAGTGGAAGAGGTCCTTCACCAGCACCCGGATATAGTCGAGGCTGCCGTAATCGGGATCCCCAGTCCGGTAAGAGGAGAAACCCCCAAAGCCTTCATTGTCGCCACGGAAGGCAGCAGCCTTGGGAAGCGAGAAGTGATGCAGTTCTGCCATGACAAGCTTTCCAGGTTCAAGATTCCGAAGGAAATCGAGTTTCGGAAGGAATTGCCGAAGAGTGCGGTCGGAAAGGTCTTGAAGCGGGTGCTCAAAGAGGAAGGCGAGTAGGCGAAATGCACACCCTTGAGCAGCTTGCCGAGCTGGTTGACGGCCAGATAGAGGGAGATGGATCGGTGAAGATTTCGGGAGTCCGGCCCTTCGAGGATGCGAGACCCGGTGACATCACGTTGGCCGCGACACCGAGATACTGGAACAACCTGAAGGCGACGCGTGCCACGGCGGTCATCGCGCCTTCAGAACTACAGTCGGCCACCCTTCCCCTGCTGCGCACCGTGGATCCCATGCTGGCGTTCGCGCAAGTTATTTCACTCTTCCACACCAAACCTTTTCAACCTCGAGGAATCTCATCCCAAGCCGCAATTGGCGAGGATTGCCATATCGCAGAGCGGGTCTCAATTCACCCGTTTGTCAGCATCGGGGAGGGTGTGACCATCGAGGAAGAAGTCACCCTCCACTCCGGAGTCAGCGTGGGCGACGGATGTCACATCGGCTCCGGCACCACCTTGCACCCCAACGTGGTGATCTATCCTGGAGTGCACCTGGGAAGACGAGTGATCGTCCACGGTGGGACTGTCATTGGAGCGGACGGCTTCGGCTACGTCTTTGACGGAGAAAAGCAGGTCAAGATCGAACAGACTGGTACGGTCGAGATTCAGGACGACGTCGAGATCGGAGCCAATAGCTGCGTGGATCGTGCTACCTTCGGGTCTACGGTGGTGGAGAAGCACGCAAAGCTCGACAACCACGTACACGTCGGCCACAATTCCCGGATTGGCGAAAACACGGTGGTGGTGGGATGCGTCGGCATCTCGGGAAGCGTCAACATCGGCAAGAATTGCATTCTCGCAGGCCAGGCCGGTGTCATCGATCACATCAATATCGGTGACGGAGTCACTGTAATGGTGAAGACGGCCGTCACTCGCGACATACCCTCGAACACAACGATCTCGGGCCAGCCGGGGCGCGATCATCGTCAGCAGCTGCAGATCCAGGCGGTCATCCGAAAGCTGCCGGAAATGTACAAGGACTGGAAAAAACTAAAGTCACTCCTGGCCGAATCGGCTGATTGAGTGACCGGACGATCTAGGGATCGATCGAAATGGGTAGGCTCTCGCCGGATCGAGCAGGTGGATTGGCGTCGAGGCATCAGAGCCCGCATTGGTTGCGGCTCGGAATCCTCCTCCTACTGTCCGCCACTGCCTCTTACACGGCTATCATGGATTCCCGGGCGGCAGCGCCGCCGAAGAACCTGGCGCCCGCCAAGGGAACCTTCCTGGTCGCCAGTCCGAGGATGGCAGATCCCCGATTCAGCTACTCCGTGATTCTGCTGCTCGAGCACGGCGAGGATGGAAGTCTGGGCCTCATTATCAACAAGGCCACCAAAATCCCCCTCTCTAGAATACTGCCCGACCTGGACGTCGGCGGCAATGATGAGCACAAATTGTACTTGGGTGGGCCGGTGGGACGAGATCTGCTCATCTACCTGACCCGCCGCGAGGAGCCCCCCGAACGCTCCTCACACTTGATGAACGACGTGTACTTCGGCGGTGATAAGGTGGTTCTCGAACAACTCCTCAAGGAAAAGAAGGACGACAACGAACTGCGGCTTTTTTCCGGCCATTCAGGGTGGGCACCGGGCCAGCTGGCATCGGAGCTAGCCCGCAAAGACTGGAAGGTGCTTCCCGCCGATCCCTACACGGTGTTCGAGAGAGACCTCGACCGTCTGTGGCTCGATCTGATCGAGTCCCTCCGTCCCCGCGAGGACGTGGTCCGCGGCAGAAGCTACCTCATGAAGGATCTGCCGTTTTTGAGCAGTAGCCGGTGGCCAAGCATCGTCTTCCTCCTCCTGCCTTGATCTCGCCTCACAAGCCCCATCTGCAAAACGCTAGCGTACTTATGAACCAGTGTACTGACCCGGATTATTCATAAGTTTTCTACTGCGGCGGCGCAATCATCCGTCCTGCTGTGTTTCGCTCGGTCGGCCTCCTCGACGTACTGCACGAGTACGACTGCGGAGGCCTCGGTCGCAAGCCTTGCCAGGACGGCGCTTTCACCGCCTCGCTACGAAAACTTATGAATAATCCGGGCTAAGAGATCGCGATCGGCCTGAGTGTGAACCCCGCCGTCGCTCCTTTGATCTTGTTGACGCTGGAGATGTAGCAGAACTCGTAGACCTTATCTCGCGCCAGTTCCTCCAGATAGTGGAACTCGGCAATATGTACCCCTTGTTGAATCAACAAGTAGTTGTGGACCGGCATGAAGGATCCGTACTTGTCGCGGTAGGCCTTGTTGTCTGCTGCCGCCGGCCTGAACTCGAGTCCGCTGGTGTCTCCTCCAACCATGATCGAGCCCTGCTCTTCAACCAGCCATTTCGCGGAAGCCAGATTGATCCCCGCCGAGTCATGGCGATCGATGGTTGCGTGGTCGGATCCGGTTTCTCCCCAAAACCGAAGCGTTCCGGTTCGAACCAGAACCACGTCCCCGGGCCGGAGCGTCGTCTTCTGCTTCTTCAGGGCTCCCTTTAGATCCTCAGGCGTGACTGCGTAATTCGGAGACAGCGCTTCCTCCCCACGATAGCCGGCCACATCAATCAGGATTCCCCGAGAGATTACGGGCGGAATGGTGGTCGCGTCACACTTCCGGACGCCCCAGTTCCCACCCCAGTCAGCCTCCTTGAACCCGTTGTACCAGTGGTTGTCCGCTCCCTCTGTTGCATGCCCCAAACCGTCGATCTGAGTGGCAACGTTGTCGTTTATGAAGAGCGCACAACTGTGCCAGGCAGTCTGAGTACGGTTGTCCTGAATCACCCCGGGGATGTCTTGCTGGCGCTTCACCCCCTCCGGGGAGCGGAACATCATTACTTCTGCCGGACTGTGCCCCGGCCATTTGTAGGAGGTCCGGTCGTAGACGATCCCAAGATCGTAGACCTTCCCCTGGTTGGCCAGGCCCAAGGCCCTGAGACGGGAGGCGTCGGTCATCTCGTTCAAGGCGCCGACCTCGTCCCCTGACCCCCAAACCCAGCCCCATCCTTTCCCTTTCTGCCATTTCTTCATGCCCGCCGACTCCGTCAGAAGAGTCGACGCTGCCAAAGCGAAACCCACCGCGATCGCAAAGACGACCAGAAGAACCTGTCTGTATTTCATGAATTTATCTCTCCTGTTTCAACTATCAACCGTCAAACTTCCTCTCCTGAACAACGGCTTCCAAGGCTGACCCCAGCTCGGGCAGCCGAAAGTCGAAGCCGGCTTTCTTAAGCCGTCCAGGCAGGACGCGCTTGCTGGAAAGAAGCTCGCTTGCAAAGCCCCCCAACACAATTTTCAAGGCGAAGGCGGGCGCAGGAAGGAATGCAGGGCGAGACAAAACCCGGCCCAAGGCCTTGGCGAAATCTTTTTGTCGACTCGGGTTGGGAGCCGTGGCGTTCACGGGTCCCTGCAGTTCATTGTCCTCCAGGCAATGCTGGACTGCCCCTACCAGGTCCTCTAGATGAATCCAAGACCACCACTGTCGTCCTGAACCGAGAGGTCCTCCCAGCCCCAAGCGGGCCGGGAGCAACATCGCCTGCATGGCGCCACCTCCTGAGCCCAGTACTATCCCAATGCGGAGCGGCACGACCCGAATGCCCAGTTCCTGGGCACGAAGGGATTCAGCTTCCCAGGCCCGACACATGTCCGCCGGGAAATCGTCCCCTGACGCCGAATCCTCCTGGAGTTCCACCTCACCACGGTCGCCGTAGTAGCCAATCGCGCTGGCGGCAACGATCGACCTGGGTCGGGAGTCACTCAGAGACAGCGCCTGTACCAGGTTCCTGGTTCCCTCGACCCGACTGGCTTTGATCGCCTCCCTTTTGCGGGAAGTCCAGCGCCCTGTGACCGTCTCTCCCGCAAGGTGGACCACCGAATCTACCCCCTCCAGACTCCCCGAAGTCGGGACCTCAGAAGTGGGGTTCCAGGCAAACGCTTGTGCCAACTCTGGCACCCGTCTCCGGGCCGATTCCGGATCTCGCGATAGAGCCACCAGCTCATGGCCAGACTGAGACAGAACCTGGCAAAGCCTTCGACCGACGAAACCGGTCGCACCGGTAACCAGAATTCGCATTTCGAATCCGCCTTTCTGATAGAGCCGTGACCGGTGTAGGTCACGGCTCAGTTAAATCACCTAATTCCTCTGTCATCTGCTCCCAATCCTGGTAGAGTTCGCCCAGCTGGAGCTGGATCTTCTGGTGCTCTTGTGCCAGGGCCTGCAGCTGGGTGAAGTGCTCATCCGGCGACTGCAGGCTCTCAGAGATCTCCTCCTTGCGCCTTTCCAGGGTCTCGATCTCTGATTCCAGCTGCGACATCCGAAGCTGCCTCCGCCGCCTTTCATTCTTGGAGAGCTCCCGGGAGGCGGCAGGCAGGTCGCGGTTCTTCTTGGGAGGCACGCTCGCTGGCTCTTTCACCTGCTTCCCATCCACCTGACGGCCAAACAATTCATCCAGGTCCTCGAGAGGGACCAATCCCTGGTTCTCGATCAGGTAGAAGTCGTTGGCAACTCTCTTCAGGAAGTAGAGATCGTGCGAAACGATCACCAGGGTTCCCGAGTAGTCAGACAAGGACTCCTCCAAGGCTTCCCGGCTGTTGATATCCAGGTGATTGGTCGGCTCGTCCATGACCAAGACGTTCGAAGGAAAGAAGAACAAGCGAGCCAGAGCCAGGCGACTGCGTTCTCCTCCGCTGAGTTGATTCAGTTTCTTGAGGATTTCGTCCTGAGAGAAGAGAAAACGTGCGGCCAGGCCTCGGATATCTTCGTCCGAACAGTAGGTGTCCAACTCCCTCAGGAAGTCGTACACCGTGCGCTCTCCGTCGCCGACGGAAGGATCCTGGCTGTAGTACATGAAGCGATTGTTCAGCCCTGCATCAAGCCTACCGGACAGCAGCGACATTTCCCCCACCAGGACCTTCAATAGCGTGGACTTCCCGCTACCGTTTCCACCCAGGATCCCGACCCGATCTCCACGGGCGATTCTCAAGCTCAGGTTGGCGAGCAGCCGGTTCTCAGGGTACCCCACCTCTCCCCCTTCGACCGAGATGCTCAAAGCGCCGCCGCGAGCCGATTCCTGAAGTTGAATCTTCAGCGATCGAGTGTCTTCAAGAGGTTTCTCCGGTGGCTTCAGCTTCTCCAGCATCTTTCGCCGGGATTGAGCCTGCTTCGTCTTTTGCCCCGCGATGTTACGACGAATATAGTCCTCGGTACGACGACGCAGTTCCTGTTGCCGGAGATACTCTTGCTCCTTCAGGGTTCGGCGCTGGAGGCGGAGTTCACGGGACCGGCTGAAAGGCGCCGGATAATCGTGCAAACCTCCCCCTTCCAGCTCCCAGGTTCGAGTCGTCACCTGGTCCAGGAGAAGCCGATCGTGACTGACCAGGACGAAGGAAGATTTCAGCGTCTGAAGAAACTGGGTGAGCCAAAGAATCGCACTCAGATCCAGGTGGTTGGTGGGCTCATCCAGCAGCATCATTTCACCCGGAGAAGCCAGGGCCTTGATGAGAAGGATCCGGGTCTGTTGGCCGCCGCTCAGGTTCCGGCAGGGCATTTCGAATTCGGCTGTCGAAAAACCCAATCCGAGGAGCATGCTTTCGGCACGAGCCTTGAAGTCGTAACCCCCCTCCAGGTGAAACCGGAGCTGGAGGCCCTCATAGGTCTCGGCTGCTTTGTCGAAGGCTTCGCTTCCAGCCTCTGACATTTCCGCTTCCAGCCGGTGCAGTTCATCCTGGATCTGACTGAGGGGCTCGAACACCTTGAGCACCTCTTCAAGAATGCTGAGATCGGGATCCAGACTTGTCGTCTGTTCGACCGATGAGATCTGGAGAGGCCGTGCCTTCTCGACTCGTCCCTCGTCCGGCTCGAGGTTCCCCGAGATGAGCGCCGTCAGAGTGCTCTTCCCGCAGCCGTTGCGCCCGATGAGTCCAATCCGCTCTGAAAGATTACATTGCGCCGAGATGCCTCGAAAAAGCCAGTTGCCCCCAAACTCCTTGCCCACATTGTCCAGCCGAAAAACCATTCTCTTCCTTCACACCCAAATCGACCCGGACAAAAGGGGGTCGGATCATCCACGAAAGCCTCCGGGTTAGCCCATCTCCCCATCCGGTTCCAGGTCCGGCTCCGGCTCCGAGAATTGGATGAACCCCGGGTTGAGAATTCCGCGAGGATCGTAGAAAGTCTTCCACTGCAGAATCTGCTCCCAGCTATCGCCGAAGTGCTGCTTCCACTGGGCGTGCTCAAACTCGACCCAACCCGAGAGATAGCGTTTCCCTCCGATCTGGGCGCAGAGATCGCTGGCCGTCCTGAGAAGAGCCAGAGATACCGGCAGGAACTGCCTGGAAACGGCCGGCAGGATACCGAACCCGATCATGGAGTCTCCGTCGGGACGTTTGAGCAGGGGCGAGTCAGAGCTGCTGCTCCGGAAAGGCCACAGTGAGACGAGTCCGCCTATCAAAAGGTTGGGTGGAACGCTCTTCAGCACGCCCCGGACATAGGAAGCCGCCTGGTCCCAGGGCAGCAGAACCTCCATCCAAGGGTGGCTCAGGTTCCAGGTGCCCGTTTGCTTCCATAGGGAAAAAACCGAATCCTTCCGGCTCAAGAACTCCAGCAGCGTTGAATCTTCAGTGTGCACACGACGATAGAAACTCAAATCGGACAGATGGTCCGCTTCGGAGGGTTCGTCGTCTCCAAACTCGAGGCTGACGTGCATGGGGTAGAACCACTCTGCAAAGGGAATCTTGACATCCCCGAGCTTTCGCATCCCCTGAGAGCAAGGGGCACACCAGGACTCGACATAATCGAAGCGTTCCCCTCTCAGGATCTTCCTCTGATCCCGCATCAAGCTTTCAATGTCGTCGTAGAGCAGGAAGTAGGTCCGTACATTGGGGGAAAACCTCCGCAATCGAATGCGAGCCCTGACGATGATTGAGAATTGGCCGAACCCACAGCGCGAGCACTGGAAGAGATCTTCGTTTTCCGACGGCGAACAACGAACCAGATGCCCCTCACCAGTGATGACCTCGAGTTCTTCTACCTGGGCCGACAGGGTTCCATGTCGATGAGAAGCCGCACCGAAGCCTGCGGTAGACACGGCCCCACCGACAGTAACATCGAGGCTGTCGGTAAGAACACAGGGGATCAATCCCTGCTCGTGGGTCTCCCTCACCAGGTCACGCAAGAGCACCCCTGCCTGGACCTGGGCCGACTCTGTGTCGATACTCTCTAAACGATCCAGCGAGCTCAAGTCGATCAGGATGCCGTCCTCAGACAACGACTGTCCACCCTGGGAGTGGGCGGAACCACGAACGGAAATGCTCCAGCCCTCCTGGGCTGCAATCTTCACGACATTCTGCACGTCTTTCGGGGACGAGGGCACGATCAGGAACTTGGGGGTCCGGTGGACGATTCTTCCGAAGTCGGTGTCTACCTCCTTGAGGGTTTCCTTGTCGTCGTAAACCTTACCCTCAATCGCCTTCTGCAATTTAGCTATGTCCATTAGACTGCTCCTCCGCCGCCTCCGCGCCAAGCGCGAGACCAGTCGAAGAGAAACCCAGGGCCCGCTTCGCCGAGGCTGGAATCCTGGGAGTGGGACCTGTCAAGAATCAAGGGTGGCCAGAAAATCAGCGACCACCTGTTTGACCAATTTACTCTCCCCATCGACTTGATAGAGCATGATCCGCATTTGTTCTTCCGAGATTACCTGCTTCAAAGCCAAAAAAGCAGGAAGAAGCTCGGGGTACCGTGTCAGGGTTTCGCTGCGGACGACTGGTGCAGCGTAGTAGGGCGGGAAGTACTTCAGATCATCCGCCAGAATGAAGAGATCCAGTGCCGCCACCAGGCCATGCCGCTGAACTTCCAGGTTCAGGTCGGAGGGCACCGGGTGCCCGAGCATCGTGTGCGAAACCTGAATAAACTCGATGGCCGCGCCAGACATAGGATTCAGTTGCAGGTTACAGGTTGGAGGTTGGAGGTCGCAAGTGCATCGGAACCTCGCACGTCTGAACGTCTGAACGACACACGTCCCAGGTAACGGATCACCGGTGGTGGGTTATCAACTTTCAGGTCTCCGCCGCTGTCAGTCCCAAGAGCTGTCTGCTGCCGGCTAAGAGACGTGCGACGTGTTGTCGAAGCTTCAGTCTAGGATGACACCTCGGTTATAATCACCGCCTCAGGAGAAACAACTATGCCCTTCGACATGAGACACAACAGCCGCATTATCCTGGACGGTCCCGATCGTGCCGGCGCTCGCGCCTTCTTCAAGGCGATCGGCTTCACTGACGACGACCTTCAGAGGCCGATCGTTGGCGTTGCCCACTGCTGGATCGAAGTGACACCCTGTAATTTCAACCATCGACAGCTGGCAGCGAAGGTCAAAGAGGGTATTCGCGCCGCCGGGGGAACTCCGATCGAGTTCAGCAGCATCACCGTAACCGATGGCATCGCCATGGGGACGGAAGGGATGAAGTCCTCTCTCGTGAGCCGGGAAGTGATCGCCGACTCGATCGAGTTGGTCTGCCGAGGCCACATGTTCGACGGGCTCGTCGCAATCTCGGGCTGCGACAAGACCAGCCCCGCCGCTGCCATGGCCCTGATGAGGCTGAACATCCCCGCTTTGGTACTCTACGGTGGCTCGATCCAGCCCGGAGAATACAACGGACGAAAGCTGACAATCCAGGACGCCTATGAGGCGATAGGAGCCTACAACGCGGGACGCATCGACGCGGATGAGCTCTACGGCATCGAAAACCATGCCTGCCCCGGAGCGGGCGCCTGTGGGGGGCAATTCACTGCCAACACCATGTCGACCGCCTTCGAAATGCTCGG
Source organism: Acidobacteriota bacterium (assembly GCA_965218775.1). Taxonomy (GTDB): domain Bacteria; phylum Acidobacteriota; class UBA6911; order RPQK01; family JAJDTT01; genus CAUZIZ01. Next base: position 1,856,606 of record CBDCLS010000005.1, read on the forward strand.
GATCTCTCCCATGGGCTACAACGGCGTTCCGGCCACGGATCCCAAAAAGGATGACGTTGCGTTCGAATGTGGACGGATCGTCATGAAGCTCCTGAAAAAGGGAACGCGTCCCCGAGACCTGTTGACACGCAAGTCACTTCTCAACGCCATTGCCGGCACCATGGCGACCTCAGGCTCGACCAACGCGGTCCTCCACCTATTGGCTATCGCCAGGGAATCCGGGATCCGCCTCAGCCTCGACGACTTCGATCGGCTCTCCCGCAGGACTCCAGTCCTGGCCGACCTGAAACCCGCAGGCAGATTCACAGCGCCCGACATGCATCAGGCGGGGGGCATGCGCTTTCTAGGCAAACTCCTTCTCGAAGCAGGGGTGTTACATCCTGAGCAGCTGACAGTGACCGGCAAGACCCTGGGCCAGGAGCTGGCGAAGGGCAAGGGTCCTAGAGGCCAGCAAGTCATCCGTCCGGTCTCGGATCCGATCAAACCCACGGGAGGATTGGTGATCCTGCGCGGCAACCTGGCACCCGAGGGTTGCGTGCTCAAGATCTCTGGAGTCAAGCAAGAAGTCCACCGGGGTCCGGCTCGCGTCTACGACCAAGAGGAAACGCTCTTCGCAGCGATCAAGGCTGGCAAGATCAAGCCCGGAGATGTCATCGTTCTACGCTATGAAGGGCCCCGAGGAGGACCCGGAATGAGGGAAATGCTCTCAGTTACGGGGGCGATTCAGGGCGCCGGTCTCGGGGACAAGGTAGCCCTGATCACGGACGGGCGGTTTTCTGGGGCTACCCATGGCTTCGTCGTGGGCCATATTTGCCCCGAAGCAGCCCTGGGCGGGCCTCTAGCAGCGGTGAAGAGAGGCGACATCATCACCCTGGACGTCAAGAAGCGCCTTCTTCAGCTGGAAGTGTCTAAATCCGAGATAGGCAGGCGACTCAAGAAGTGGAAGGCTCCCAAACCGCGCTACAAGACGGGCGTGCTGGCGAAGTATGCACGATCAGTTTCCTCCGCATCCGAAGGAGCCATTACCGTCTGAGCTCCCGGGGATCCAATGCCCAATCTGCATGTGCGTGGTATTTTCAAAGAAGGAGGAATCGTTCTATGAAGTGTGGTTCCCTACGGTCGCTCCTGACGTCGTCTCTGCTACTCCTGGCTTGTTCAACCAGCCACGCTGCGGCACAGGAGGAATCCGAAAAGGGAGACGTCGAGGAGCTCAAGAAGCAGGTCGAATCCTTGAAGAAGGAGCAGCTCAGAATCCGAAAGGACCTGAACGCGATCAAGAAACTCCTCGCCGCCCAGAAGCAGGCTCAGAGGAAGGATCCGTCTCAAGGCAAGTTGGTCAAAGTCGCAGGACCCTTCAAGGGTAAGCCGGATGCCAGGTTGACCCTCATCGAGTTCTCCGACTACCAATGAGGATACTGTGGAAGACACGTCCGTGAGACGTTCCCGCAGATCGAAAAGGACTACATCAAGACCGGCAAGCTCAAGTACGTGGCCCTGGACCTGCCTCTCGTAAGCATCCACAAAACGGCCTTCAAGGCCGCCGAAGCAGCTCATTGCGCAGGGGCCCAGGACCAATTCTGGGCGATGCACGATCGCTTGTTCGTAAAGGGTACCCGGCTGGACTCGGAGACCTTTCCCAGCCTGGCTCAGGAGCTGGGGCTGGATATGCCTCGTTTCGAAAGCTGCATGAAGGAAGACAGGTTCGCTCCTACAGTTCGCAAGTCACTCTCTTTGGCAAGACAGGCTGGCGTCACCAGCACGCCAACCTTTCTGCTCGGATATACGAATCCCAAGAACGACAGCATCAAGGTCGTGCAGTCGATTCGCGGAGCGCAGAGCTACAGCGGCTTCAAGAGAGCCATCGACTCCCTGTTGAAAAAGGCCAAGAAATGACTTCGTCCCCACATCAGACCCTCGAAAACCCGAGTCGGGCTGCGTCCACCCGTGACTTCATTGCCGAACTGGGTGTACGCCCAATTCTCAACGCTTCAGGAACCTACACCAAGCTGACGGGCTGCCTTATGCCCCCTGAGGTAACCGAAGCCTGGCAGCAGGCAGCTCAGAGCTTCTTTCGTCTGGACGACTTCCACGACGCGGTGGGAAAGCGCATCGCTTCCCTGGTTGGCGCCCAGGCAGCGATGGTATCAGCAGGAGCTGCTTCTGCACTCACGTTGGGAACAGCCGCCTGCATGACCGGCAGCTGCGAAGAACGTATTCAACGGCTTCCCGACACCGCTGGAATGCCGAATCAGGTGATCATCCAGAAGTCCCATCGATTCAATTACGACCATGCCGTGCGCAACTGCGGAACCACGTTCGTGGAAGTCGAGACCCCCGAGCAGCTGAGAGCGGCTGTCAACCCGCAGTCCGCTATGATGCTGTTCTTCAATGCTGCCGATCCGCCGGGTCAGATCCAGGCTGCAGAATTCGCCCAGCTAGGTCGGGACCAGGGCTTGCCTACCTTCATCGACTGTGCGGGCGACGTCCCTCCGGTTGAGAACCTCTCGCGCTTCTTGAAGCTGGGATTCGACCTGGTGACATTTTCGGGAGGAAAAGCGATCCAGGGTCCGCAAAGCACCGGCCTATTGATGGGAAGAAGGGATCTGATCGAGGCAGCCCGCCTCAACACCATACCCAACTCCGACTCCATTGGGAGGGGTATGAAAGTGAATCAGGAAGAGATGCTGGCCTTGCTGGTGGCGCTTGAGTTGTATCTCGAGCGTGATCACGAAAGGGACTGGAAGCTCTGGGAAAAGGGAATCCAGGCCATTGACAATACGCTCCAAGCGATCTCAGGCGTCGAGACCGAAACCTACGTCCCCGAAATCGCCAACCACACCCCCCATCTGCGCATTCGCTGGGATCAGGAGCAGATTCGGATCAGCCCGCAAGAGGCCATCACCGAGCTTTATGAAGGCGAACCGTCGATTGAAGTGGTCCCTGAAAAAGAGGATCTGGAGGTCACCGTTTGGATGCTCCAGGCAGATGAAGTCCAGCTAGTAGCCGATCGGATCGCCCAGGTGTTGGAAAGCAACCGACAGGTCTGAACCTTCATTCGGATTTTCCTTAGGAACAAGGGTGTAACCCATTGATTCGGCAATCGTTACTGCGTATTGCATAGTTTCTGTTCCAGGACTTCGGCGTTCGCATGTTCGGTGTTCTGCGGTTTGTGATTTAGCCTTTTTCCTTGCTCTGGAGAAGGCAACCCGTGGAAATGCTGAAGCGGAGAATATCAAACAAGCGAATTTCGAAGGCTAGGAAAACACTTCGACGTTCGCGGTTGTTGGGGTTCGACATTCAGCCTTTTTCCCCTCTGGAGGCCGCAACCGTCGAATCACGAACCGCAGGATATCGAACAGGCGAACGCCGAAGGGCAGCCGGGGGCAATTCTCACTTGATTACGATTGCCGGATATCCTTGAGACTGCGTACTGAACTGAGGGTCGGCAATGAAATTAATCCCTTGAGCCGATGGAAAATCACAGTTCGCGAATATGTGGCCGACAAAGGAGCCGTCCACCCCCGTGGCTCGGAGTATCTCGCGCACCAATACGCTGTAAGTCCCACCCGGAGGAATCTCACCATTCTCATTAGCTCCCGACCCCAGTCCGGCTCGAGACAGTTGGCTCGTCGTGACCCCAATCGGAGATCCAGGTTGGTTGGTGGGATAAAGCTGAAACTGGCACCCTCCCTCAACACGAGAGCCGATCCCGAGTCCCGCGAAGTGGCGGGTGGTGTTATCGACTGCCAGGCCCGTCGCGAAACTGTCTGTCGATATGTTGAATGGGAACAGAAGCTGAGTTCTGAGGCCGACCGGAGTGTTCCTTGTCAATAATTCCAGCTTCTTGTTGACCAGTTCCAACTGCAGCTGGACCCGTTCCACCAGGATCTTCAGGTCCTCGTTTTGAATCCGCGCGGTGGAATTGGGAGCATGGGCAACGTGCAGCAGTAAAGCAATAACATTGCCCCTACCGTCGGTCAGGGGGACGATCGGATTCTCGAGGGATCGATACACGGTAATCTTGGGAGGAATCTCCGTGATCACCGCGCTCATCCGAATAGACACCTCATTGACGAGCGTGAGCTCGCCAACCCGTATCTCCACGAAGATGTCGAAAAAACTGTCTGCCGGAAAATCCTGGCCCCGCTGGCGGGCCACGATCTGTCCCACCGAGCGTCTGGTGGGACTCTGCTGAATGGTCACAGGACCCAGAGGGCTGGACCCAACAAGGTCCATCTGGACGATCTCGGTGTCAATCACGTTCCTCCCATCGGATCCCGCCTGGGGATCGGATCTCTGAACCAGGAAGGGTCCTTGTGCCGAGACCTCAGTGTCGGGAATACCGTTCAAGCTGAGGTCAATGCCGATCTGGGCCAGGGACACAGGAAACTCGTCTGGACCTGCGGGCGGAAACCCAGTTCCTCCGATCACCGTCGTAGAATCGCCTTCGGCGCCCAAGAGAGGCGCGAGGGCAAGAGCCATCACAAAGATTCCAATGGTTCTACTCATTCTCAACTTCCTCCTTCTGTTTTTGAGAGACTCTCCCCGAGCACTCGAGGCCCCGTACCGGCATCACCCGACCACCGGGGTGCAACCGCAGCTTCTGGAAAGGGTCTAAAGACACAATCTAATCGAGCCTCTAGCCCGGATTTCTCAAGGAGAAAGCCGAAAGGGCGATTTTAGTCGATTTCTCGACGCCGGTCTGGGTCAAAGGCGCCGCTGAGGGCGGTGCTGAGTACGACAGACGTCGTGCGGCCTGTGTTCCGAGCGGAAAACCAGTTTTTCAGACACACCTCAGACGCCTCAGTTGCAGACGGCTGGGATTTCCGACTTTCCTTGGCTCAACCGAGCTGTTGAAGCTGGGTCAAGGCTTGGGCATAGAGCTGTTGGTAAGGATAACCCTCGCTCAGGGACAGACTCCCCCGCCGGACACTGACCCGAATCTGCCCCCCAATCTTCAACAGTTTGAGGCGAATTGTCTGGCATTGCGCCTTCGCCCACTGGGTCCCCTTCAAAGCGACACGCCTCAACGTGTGCAGCAGATTATAGGCCACCGAGGAGAACCACAACCGCAGCTGATTGCTCTTGATGAGGTGCGTCGAGGTCCGATCGGCAAACAGCTCCAGCTGCTGTTCCTTGATCCGATTCTCCGCCTCCCCTCGCGCGCAATACAGCTCCTCGTACAGCTTTGGGGCGGGCCACCGCTTCGCTCCCAGCGAGGTGACGACAAAGCGGGGATTGGATCCCTTACCCGTGTACTCGGCCTTGCCCACCACTCGCCGCTCTTGACTCCAGCTCTTCCGCGTCTGGTAACGAAAGTCCTTATAGACTCGGGCGCTGCTGCCGCTCGCTTGTTGAAGCGCCTGGGCCTGTTCCAGCTCCGACTCCAGGGTTCCCTCTAAGCGCTGATTGCGGGCCAGACCGAAGACGTAATCCACTCGATGCTCCTCACACCATTTCATCAACGCCTCGCGCGCAAAGCTGCTGTCCGCCCGCAGCGTAATGCGGACCTTCGGCCACTTCGCCCGCAGTTGTCCCACGATCCGCTCCATCTCCTGGACCGCTCCTTCGGAGCCATCCAGATTCGACACCCGCAGCTTCGCCCCCAGCACATACCCCTCGCAAAACACATACAGGGGCAGGTAGCAGTAACACCGGTAGTAGCCATGGTAGAAACGACCCTCCTGCTCTCCGTGCAGCGGATCATCCGTCGCATCCAGGTCCAACACCAGCTCCTTGGGTTTACCGCCTCGCACCCGAATGAACTGCTCCACCAAAAACGCTTCCACCGCAGCTTCATCCACCGGCGTCTTGCGATATTTATCCTGCGTCACCGAGGACAACTCCAAACGATTGAGTGTGCTCTTGCCCGCACACGCCTTGCCCCGATCCGCTTCCGCTCGCCGATCCCTCCCCAAGGGATCTTCCTTGCCTACCAACACCGCCATCAGCGGATCCGTCCGTAGCTCCTCATGATCGTTGAGATCCTCATAGCCCAAGGCCAGTCCATAGACCCGCTGCCCCACCAGCTCCTCCACACTGAACTCGGTGAAGCGAGGATCGCGCCGGTCCCCAAAGCAGGCGGCCAAGCCGCTAATGAACCCATAGCGGCTCTCCACCTCCCGTAACAGCAACCCTCCGGCGTCTGAAGTGATCTGTCCCCCGTTGAATTCTGCCTCGACTCGGCGACCCTCCAGCCCTTGAAACTCCAGCTTAGAAGCGATACACTCTGTCGTCATAGTAGTCAGCTCCTTGTGTTTGTTAAGTCTTTGTTAACACAGACTTTATACCACATTGAGCTGACTGCTTTTTCTTATCCTTGAGAAATCCGGGCTAGAGCTGGTCAACCCCGGGACGTCCCTATACACTCCAAGGCTTGAAAATGGCTGCCGACAACAAGACAGCAGCTCAGCCCCAGCCCGAGAGACTCTCGACCTGGAGCCCGCATCTCCTGGTACTCTTCAGTCTTGCGCTAGCGCAGCTTCTGTATGATCTGCTCGCCAGGTATCCCGAGTTCTTCCTGGCCGGTTGGTGATTTTTCTCCCACTCGATCGTTGAATTCAACCAACTACGATTTTGTTTCCTGGACTTTCGCGAGCTTTCCATTCAGAGTGTCTTGCCTAAGGTTGTATCACCTACATTCGAAGATGGATCAAGAGACGCGCCCAGACTCCAACCTCGGCACTTTTGGCTGCGCCTTGGTCGCGCTGGGCTCGATATCTGCCATCGCAGGCGTGGCAGCATTATTGGGAATCAGCCCAGTTAGAAACGACATCGAACTCGAGTTCTTCGGCTTCGAAGTCAATACCCCTGGCGAGCGCTTTTGGTGGGTCCTGGGCAGTCTGATAGCCCTTGGCATAGGAGTGTTCTTGATGCGAGCCAACAAACCTGGAACCTGATCGGACTTAGGGTTCGCGCAGGAATAACTTCACAGTTTTGGCGCTCAGATTTGTGCCAGATTTGGTCGCGAACGATTGAGCGAAACCGCAGGCGTAGCCAGGCCTACGTTGAGGATTTCGCGATTGAGGAGCGGCCGAAGATGGTGCGAAGATGAGATGCCAAAATGGGAAGTTATTCTTGCGCGAGCCCTTAGGAGGCCCCCTCCGCATGACAACACTTATTCGTTGCTTGATCGTAGCCGCTTGTCTAGGCGCAGGCCTTTGGTTGCTGAGGCTGTCCTACGTAGCGTACGCCAAGTGGGTAGAGTATGTGGCTCTGGGAGATTACTCAGGAGCTGAGCCACGGCGCCCTGAGGAACCCGGGTGAGCCTGTGCGGCAGAAATTGATCTACTACGAAAACGGTAGCATCGGTCCATATTCCCCCGATTTTTCGGCGAATGGAGCAACTATGCACCTCGCAATCGAGAAAATCTGGCCTCGATTCCTACCGCGCAGATTCCTAGATCGGGTCACCCTCAAAGACATCAGCAGACAAAGTCTCGTCCGACCAGAAGACGCCGTCCGACCAGAAGACACCATCGCTCCAGAACACGCCATCTGACCAAAAGACCCCGTCACTCCAGAAGACTCCATCGGACCAGAAGACACCATCAGTCCAGGCCAGGGTTCCATCGGACCAGAAGACACCATCGGACCAGAACACGCCATCGCTCCAGAACACGCCATCGCTCCAGAACACGCCATCGCTCCAGAACACCCCGTCACTCCAGAAGACTCCGCTGCCCCAGAACTGGTTGATCTGAGAATCCACCAACTGGCTGTAGATGATCTGGTCGCCATAGGCAAAGCTACCGCCGGACCAGACCTCCTCACCGTCCAGCAACCAGGTGGGAGACACTGCCTCAGTAACCGTGCGGCTACCTACGTCTATTACCTCCGCTAACTCGACGGCTGTTTTCGCATTCAACAGTCCATTTCCCTGTTCCAGCATACTGGGCTGGTTCAACTTGATCGCTGTCAACATCAGAATGAGCTTCACCATATGCGGATTGAGGTCTGGAGTCTTGCTCAGCATTGCGGCGACTGTTCCACTCACAAAGGCCGTGGACATACTCGAACCGCTTAAAGAGATGTAGTTGCTATCTGTCTGCAACTCGGGGTGCTGCTCATGCAAGAAGCTTCCGTCTGCTAGCAAGGACACTACTCGGTTGCCTGGGGCAACCAGGTCCGGCTTGAATAGCCCATCGACGGTCGGGCCCCGAGACCCAAAGCTGGTGGCAATGTCATCAGAATGGGTCAATGTCCCACGAGTGTTCACTGTGCCGACGGTGATCACCAAAGGATCGATGCCCGGACTGGTAATGCCTCCCCAAATCTTCGGCTGCTCGTCCGTCTTGCCCAGATTGCCCGCTGAAACGATGCTCACAATTCCTGCTTCGACCATCCCTTCCACTGCTTGGCAAAGAGGGTCCTGGGTGTAGGACTCGACGGGAGCATGTCCCAGAGACAGATTGGCTACCTGAACCTGGTACTTGTTCTTGTTCGTGATCACCCAATCGATCGCCTTGATGAGATTGCTCGTCAGACCCCATCCATCTGGGCCAATTACCTTGATGTCCACGAAGTCCGACTGGGGTGCAACCCCCATATACGCCCCATTAGAATCCGTACCCGTCCCGCCAATGATGCCCGCCACATGGGTGCCATGGCCATAGTCGTCCATGCTCTTTGCATTCTTGCCACGAACAATCACGGCTTTGCCAGAAGTAAAGTCAACGGATGCCTTCAAACGATCCTTGTGGATGAGATCTCCATGCCCATCAATACCGGAATCGAAGACCGCTACCGTGACGCCGAGCCCAGTCGCATACACCTGGTCTGCGCCGATCGTCTCGCGCAGGACGTTTTGGTCAAGGACGTTATCGTAGTGGGGACGGATAGGGGCATCGATGGTGACATATTCGACGAGATGGGACTGCAACAGTAGCTGGATCTGTTTGGCGCTCAGCTGTGCGGTGTAGCCATGCACTCTGTTGAGGGTATTCGGGAGCTCCCGGCCACCTTGCCGCTTAGCTTCGCGGACCTCCCCGAAGAAATTGCGGTCGACCTGGACGATCACTGAAATCTGATAGTCGTATTGCGGGTGAGCAGTGAGAAGTTCCACCTCTCCCTGCAACAACGGAGAGATCTTCTTTCCCAGGTGGTTAGGGCTTCCTGCCAGGATACGGCCACCGGGACCGGCAAGTAAGATCAGGAAAGTTGATAGAACAGAAAGTGAAAAAGACAGCCAGCTGCACTTGTATGATTTTCTTCGCACGTCGACCTCCCTCAGGCGATGCGAAGAGACTGACTTTCGGCAACTGATCGACCCTGTCGGTATCCGAGTTAGGTCTCAGCTTTGCGCCCCGAGCCTTTCGCGCTCGGGTAGCCCTTTCGATGCAATCTCTACAGACGATTTGACCGAAAACTTATGGAAAGGAGTTCCTTCCTCATTTCCTCAGGAGGTCTTATCGGCTGGGAATGTGAAGACTTTAGTTTTAGCGAGAAAGAAATTGAGGAGAGATCAAATGTCGCAGCCAGGCAGTGGGGATCCTAAGGCAGGCGCCCAGGCCAGAGCGTACACTCTTCGAGCCTACCTATGTACATTGGAACGTAAATACTGCAACGTTTGCAGAAGGGGCTTGATCTTGCTTCTCAAGCCCCAGCTGCAAATATCATCGTTTTTCTGGAGGAGCACTGGGAGTTACAGGTCGGTAATTCGACTACCCAGGTGGGTTGTCAGAACACTTGGAAGTTTCCCTGGACCTCGAATTCACCAAGAGAGAGAAATTCATCCGTGCATTCAACTGATAGATGGTCAATTCTATTTTTGGGAAAACAGGGTTCACCACTGATGCAACAGATGCTATTTTCATCACCACTGAAGCACTCGTTGTCCAACTGGTCCTCACCAGGCCCCTCCCCATCGCTCACGCGGGTGATGTGGAAGGATCCCACTGGGATCGCTCCCTCATTGGTAGAATTAGTTACCATTCCACCGACCAAGGCTTCGTTTCCATTCACCACCAGACAGTCGACCTGGGTGTGATACATGATTCTTCCTGTCGTTGAAGAATCGAAGTCGACGATAACCATCCCCCAAACCACGCCGTCCGAATCCTCATGCGCCGACATTGTAGTCCTGAAGGAGAGCAGCACCGAGGGCGACACTTCTCCGCTGCCGATCACATTGTGGGTAAATCTCTGAGCGAGCCCGTTAGCCCGGATTTCTCAAAGACAAGAAAAAGCAGTCAGCTCTATGTGATATAAAGTCTTTGTTATCAGATACTTAATAATCACAAGGAGCTGACTACTATGACCACAGAGTGTATCGCTTCCAAGCTGGAGTTTCAAGAGCTAGAAGGGCGCCGAGTCGAGGCAGAATTCAATGGGGGGCAGATCACCTCAGGCTCCGGGGGGTTGCTGTTACGGGAGGTGGAGAGCCGCTATGGGTTCATTAGCGGCTTGGCCGCCTGCTTTGGGGACCGGCGCGATCCTCGCTTCACCGAGTTCAGTGTGGAGGAACTGGTGGGGCAGCGGATTTACGGACTGGCCCTAGGCTATGAGGATGTCAACGATCATGAGGAGCTCCGGGCAGATCCGCTGATGGCGGTGTTGGTCGGCAAGGAAGATCCCTTGGGGAGGGATCGGCGAGCGGAAGCGGATCGAGGCAAGGCGTGTGCGGGCAAGAGCACCCTCAATCGTTTGGAGTTGTCCTCGGTGACGCAGGATAAATATCGCAAGACGCCGGTGGATGAAGCCGCGGTCGAAGCGTTTTTGGTGGAGCAGTTCATTCGGGTGCGAGGCGGGAAACCGAAGGAGTTGGTCTTGGACCTGGATGCGACGGATGATCCGCTGCACGGAGAACAGGAGGGTCGTTTCTACCATGGCTACTACCGGTGTTACTGCTACCTGCCGCTGTATGTGTTTTGCGAGGGGTATGTGCTGGGGGCCAAGCTGCGGGTGTCGAACCTGGATGGCTCCGAAGGAGCGGTCCAGGAGATGGAGCGGATGGTGGGACAACTGCGGGCGAAGTGGCCGAAGGTCCGCATTACTCTGCGGGCGGACAGCAGCTTTGCCCGCGAGGCGTTGATGAAATGGTGTGAGGAGCATCGAGTGGATTACGTCTTCGGTCTGGCCCGCAATCAGCGCTTAGAGGGGGCCCTGGAGTCCGAGTTGGAACAGGCCCAGGCACTGCAACAAGCCAACGGCAGCAGCGCCCGAGTCTACAAGGACTTTCGTTACCAGACGCGCAAAAGCTGGAGTCAAGAGCGGCGAGTGGTGGGCAAGGCCGAGTACACGGGTAAGGGATCCAATCCCCGCTTTGTCGTCACCTCGCTGGGAGCGAAGCGGTGGCCCGCCCAAAAGCTGTACGAGGAGCTGTACTGCGCGCGAGGGGAAGCGGAGAATCGGATTAAGGAGCAGCAGCTAGAGCTGTTTGCCGATCGGACCTCGACGCACCGCATGAAGAGCAATCAGCTGCGCCTGTGGTTTTCCTCGGTGGCTTACAATCTGCTGCACACGCTCAGGTGTGTCGCTTTGAAGGGGACCCAGTGGGCGAAGGCGCAATGCCAGACGATTCGCCTCAAACTGTTGAAGATAGGAGGCCAGATTCGGGTCAGTGTCCGACGGGTGAGCTTGTCGCTGAGCGAGGGTTATCCTTACCAAACACTCTACGCCCAAACCTTGGCCCAGCTTCAACAGCTCGGCTGAGCGGAGGCAAACCGGAAATCCCAACCATCTGCAACTGAGGCGGCTGAGGTGTGTCTGAAAAACCGGTTTTCCGCCTTCAACATAGGTGTCACCAAGCTCTCGCACTCTACAGTGCCCTCAACTGAGACTTCGGCTCAAACCAGAGTCGAAAAATCGACTAAAATCAGCCTTTCTGCTTTCACTATGAGAAATCCGGGTTAGGAGTAAACAAAACCAATATCCCTGGGACCATCACAAGAACAACTGCCAGAAGCTTCTTCATTTCTCATCCTCCTTAGAGTTGGGCCGAGATCGGAAACCATTGCCACCTCCCATCAGGCGACTGGGCAGTGCGACCTCTTTACTGGAAAGACTCTCCTAGAAGTCAAACAAGCCAACTTCCCCAAGCAATGACCGTGCCAGTCTCGCTACGTTGACTGCAATTCGTTGAAGAAACCGCAAAGGAAAAGGCTGCAAACCGATCCTGACCGCTGAACTACTCTCTTGATCATATGCAAAGGGCCAAGCAGGGCACTCAAGAAGTGTCAGGGGAGCGACGTTACCGACAAGAGTCTGACTCTGATTTCCTTTTGGAGAATGAGATCCACGCAGGGACCGTCCGGCCTCCCCCTCTGCACACCGGTGACAGGACGGGCCGATTTCTTTGTGGCTCCTCCTCCACGATACCGAGCATCGAGTTCGTCGTCGCTTCGCGAACTCGAGCCGTCGTACTCGCCACAAACGCTGCCCTATTTATATTCCAGTAATCTGTTGCTGCCAGGTGGGATAAAGCTGGTAACCCCAACGGTTCTGAGTTGGAACCGCCTCCAGAAGACGTTCATCGAGATCGATCTCGTCCTACCCTTGCCCGCGCCCGTGCCCTTGTCCGTGCCCGGCTTCATCTTCCTCACCCAGGCTCGACGATTGTGGGAAAATGACGGGCAAGGGCACGGGCACGGGCGAAGGCAAGGGTAGCTTCTTCGGAAACTTGACCAGGTTGTGAACTTTTCATCGACCAAGGGGCGCTAGGGATAAGATCCACAGAAAAGGGGAGACACAGACGATGACAGAAAGAGATCCAATGTTGACGCTCATCCACCCGGGTGAGATTCTGCTTGAGGAGTTTATGAAACCGCTGGGAATCACCCAGTATCGGCTAGCAAAAGACATCTCGGTGCAGCCGCTGCGGATCAGCGAGATTGTTCGCGGGAAGCGGGCAATCAGCGCAGACACTGCGCTGCGCCTGGGGAGGTATTTCGGGAACTCCGGCCAGTTCTGGATGAACCTACAGGCGCACTATGAACTCGAGGTCGCCGAGGACGCCCTGGAGGACCGCCTGGAAAAAGAGGTCACACCTCGGGACGATATGGCGGCGTAGCCCGGCCGCTGGAAAACGGATGTGGTAGCCCCAAGGGTTCTGAGTTGGAACCATCTCTTCAAAAGTCTTCATTAACTCGATCAAATAGATTAATTCTTGGAAAACCGAGACCCAATACCTCCTATGAGCACGCCCTCGGGATTCAGCTATTACCTTCATCTCTCAGTGCTTTCTTCCTTCGCAGTGGCCCAACCGCTGTACGATCTTCTTTCCCGCTACCCGGAGTTTTTCGTCGCTCGCCACTCCCGTCCGATTGACATAGTACTCCTGGTTCTCTTTCTCACCTTGATTCTTCCGCTTTTCTTCGTTGTGGTCGAGAGAATCGGTGGCGCGCTGGACGGTCGCCTGCAAAGACTCTTTCGCGCCGTCTTCCTCACCCTTTTCCTCGCCATCATAGCCTTGCAGGTTCTGAGGCGGATTCCCGTCATACCCGGGTTGCTCCAGGTAGCGGCTGCGCTGCTGGTGGCTTCAGGCCTCTGCGTGCTCTACGTACGCTCGGCCCAGACACGGTACTACTTGACGGTGCTGAGCCCGGCCATCCTGTTGTTTCCGGCCCTCTTTCTGTTTTCTTCTCCGCTGTACCGCATCCTTTCCTCCCACCCCTCTGACGCAACCTTCGAGGCGTTAACGGGAGCCAATACTCCGGTGGCCTTGGTTGTGTTTGACGAGTTGCCTCTGGTGTCCTTGTTGGACGAAAACCGGCAGATCGACCCGATCCGCTATCCCAACTTCGCCTCGCTGGCCCGTGATTCCCACTGGTTTCGAAATGCAACCTCCGTCAGCGACTCCACCTTGGTATCGATTGCCGCCATTCTGACCGGGAGCTATCCGGAACCCAAGGATACGAAAATTCCCTTGCTGGTTGACCATCGATGGAATCTTTTTACGCTCCTGGCAGGTTCCCATGAGCTTCGCGTGTTCGAAAATGGGACTCAACTCTCCCCCACTACAGAGAGCCGGCAGAGTCTAACCAGGCGGCTCTCTAGCCTGTTCTGGGACCTATCCCTGGTTTACGCACACTTGATACTGCCGTCAGAGCTGACGAACGGCTTACCCACGATCACGGAGGGTTGGAAGAACTTTCTAGATGGCGGCGTCGATCCAGCCGGAAACGGAAGACACAAGACGGAGTCTGAGCGCCAGGAACCGGTCCGATTCGATTTTTCGGACCGATCCAGCAAGTTTTACCAGTTCGTCGATTCCATCGAAGCCACGGAAGAACCGGGATTCTATTTTTTCCACTCCATGCTGCCGCACCGACCGTGGGCCTTCACGCCTAGTGGGAAGCAGTATCTATGGCGAGGAAGCTCAGCTGTTAAAGGTCTGGCTGATGGAAAGTGGGGTGATGACGAGTGGCTCGCCATCCAGGCTCAGCAGCGACACCTTCTTCAGACCGGATTCGTGGACAAGCTCCTGGGGCATTTGATCGCCAAGCTCAAACAGACAAATCTCTACGAGCGGTCATTGATCATCCTGACCAGCGATCATGGCATCAGCTTCCGCCAGGGCGAGCATATGAGAAGGGTCACAGCCTCCAACCATGGCGCCCTCATGGCGGTTCCCCTGCTGGTCAAGACACCCTACCAGAAGGAGGGAAATGTGAGCGATCGCAACCTGGAAACCATCGATATCGTACCCACCGTTGCTCAAGTACTTGGTATCGATCTGCCCATGAAGGTTGACGGTCATTCGGCTTTCGATCAGACCCAGCATGAAAGACCGACAAAGAGGGCCTTCAGGGGTGGAAGCAAGAAGTACGTTCTTGATGCCCGGGGTGAATCAAAGTACGAATCTGTTGCGAGAAAGCTCGAGCTTTTCGGATCGGGGGCTTGGGACCAGCTCTACCAGATTGGTCCCTACCGAGCTTTGCTGGGAAAAAAGGTGAGTGAGATCGGTTGGTCGCAAGCAGCCGATGCGCAGGTCGAAATCAAGGGCAAAGCCTTCTACGCGCGTATGCAGGCCGACTTACCCTTCATCCCTGTCAACATTGAAGGAAGGCTCTCCCTCAACCCAACGCCTTCATCGGGCACACCGGTGGCGGTCGCCGTCAATGGGCGACTGCGTGCTTTGAGCCGGACCTCATCTGTGTTTGCAGGAGGCAAGATCTTTTCGGCCATGGTCCCCGAAACGGCATTCCAGCCGGGGCAAAACCAAGTGGAGACTTTTCTAGTCTCCAAACCGGATAGTCGCCTTCGGCTCCTGCGTGTCGCTTCCGCGTCCCGGCGCTCCTACAGGATTTCGCGCTCGCTCGAAGACAAGAGGGAAATACTCCTCGCCCCTGATGGAGAGCCGATTCCAGTCACAACAAAGGACCCTCTGGGAGGGGTGAGAGCCGAGATCAACCGAACAGACTCTCGAGTCTTTCTGCGAGGTTGGGCAGTCGACTTGCGCGATTCCCGGCCAGTTCGTTCCATTCTGGTTTTCAGAAATGGCGAGCTACTCGAATCCGGAGCGACGCTCGTAAGACGGTCCGATATCGCCAAAAGGTTTGAGAGTCCACAGCTTCTGGCATCGGGGTTCCTCTTTGAGTTCCCCGCCGTCTTGTTTGATGACCCCGGAGCGACAGAGGTTCGCGTGTTCGCAATCTCCAACCGCCACACCGCTTCCGAGCTCAGATACTTCGCCCATTACGGCGCCGAGTGGCCGTTTGCTCCTCCTACGAAGGCTTTCGCTCCTTCCTATCGCTGGGGCTCCAAGATCGAGTTCGGTCGCGAGGGAGATGCCGAAAAATATCAGGAAATGGGATGGGGCAATCCGGAGAACAACTTCACCTGGAGTCTGGGAAAACGCGCCTCACTTGTTCTGGAAGTCCCCCGCCCCAGGAACCCAGTGTTGATGGAAGCCGAGGTCGTTGGCCTAGCCCGGATTTCTCAAGGAGAAAGCCGAAAGGGCGATTTTAGTCGATTTCTCGACGCCGGTCTGGGTCAAAGGCGCCGCTGAGGGCGGTGCAGAGTACGACAGGCGTCGTGAGGCCTGTGTCGAGCGCGGAAAACCGGTTTTTCAGACACACCTCAGGCGCCTCAGTTGCAGACGGCTGGGATTTCCGACTTTCCTTGGCTCAACCGAGCTGTTGAAGCTGGGCCAAGGCTTGGGCATAGAGTGCTTGGTAAGGATAACCCTCGCTCAAGGACAGACTCACCCGCCGGACACTGACCCGAATCTGGCCTCCTATCTTCAACAGTTTGAGGCGAATTGTCTGGCATTGCGCCTTCGCCCACTGGGTCCCCTTCAAAGCGACACGCCTCAACGTGTGCAGCAGATTATAGGCCACCGAGGAGAACCACAACCGCAGCTGATTGCTCTTGATGAGGTGCGTCGAGGTCCGATCGGCAAACAGCTCCAGCTGCTGTTCCTTGATCCGATTCTCCGCCTCCCCTCGCGCGCAGTACAGCTGCTCGTACAGCTTTTGGGCGGGCCACCGCTTCGCTCCCAGCGAGGTGACGACAAAGCGGGGATTGGATCCCTTACCCGTGTACTCGGCCTTGCCCACCACTCGCCGCTCTTGACTCCAGCTCTTGTGCGTCTGGTAACGAAAGTCCTTATAGACTCGGGCGCTGCTGCCGCTCGCTTGTTGAAGCGCCTGGGCCTGTTCCAGCTCCGACTCCAGGGTCCCCTCTAAGCGCTGATTGCGGGCCAGACCGAAGACGTAATCCACTCGATGCTCCTCACACCATTTCATCAACGCCTCGCGCGCAAAGCTGCTGTCCGCCCGCAGCGTAATGCGGACCTTCGGCCACTTCGCCCGCAGTTGTCCCACGATCCGCTCCATCTCCTGGACCGCTCCTTCGGAGCCATCCAGATTCGACACCCGTAGCTTGGACCCCAGCACATACCCCTCGCAAAAGACATACAGCGGCAGGTAGCAGTAACACCGGTAGTAGCCATGGTAGAAACGACCCTCCTGCTCTCCGTGCAGCGGATCATCCGTCGCATCCAGATCCAACACCAGCTCCTTCGGTTTACCGCCTCGCACCCGAATGAACTGCTCCACCAGAAACGCTTCCACCGCCGCTTCATCCACCGGCGTCTTGCGATATTTATCCTGCGTCACCGAGGACAACTCCAAACGATTGAGTGTGCTCTTGCCGGCACACGCCTTGCCCCGATCCGCTTCCGCTCGCCGATCCCTCCCCAAGGGATCTTCCTTGCCCACCAACACCGCCATCAGCGGATCCGTCCGTAGCTCCTCATGATCGTTGAGATCCTCATAGCCCAAGGCCAGTCCATAAATCCGCTGCCCCACCAGATCCTCCACACTGAACTCGGTGAAGCGAGGATCGCGCCGGTCCCCAAAGCAGGCGGCCAAGCCGCGAATGAACCCATAGCGGTTCTCCACCTCCCGTAACAGCAACCCTCCGGCGTCTGAGGTGATCTGTCCCCCGTTGAATTCTGCCTCGACTCGGCGACCCTCCAGCCCTTGAAACTCCAGCTTAGAAGCGATACACTCTGTCGTCATAGTAGTCAGCTCCTTGTGTTTGTTAAGTCTTTGTTAACACAGACTTTATACCACATTGAGCTGACTGCTTTTTCTTATCCTTGAGAAATCCGGGCTAGGGGGCCACCGAAGAGTCGCCAAGCAGAGAATCGGAATCCGTATCAACCAACGGAAAGTCGGGGAATGGATACTCCGAGAACGGAAATACAAGACTCAGACTGCGTCGATTCCCACTGATGTCTGGAAGGACTCAGGCCCCAACGTGATTCTGTTCGAAACTCCTGATGCAGTTTCTCCAGCCGAGATTGCTCCCAGCAGGGACAAGAGGATTCTGGGGCTTGCTTTTCGGTCGCTGCGACTCACAGAGCTTTAGGCCCACGCCACCAACCGCAGTATCCATCATTTCCTCCCTTGCCTTTGCCCGTGCCCTTGCCCGTGCCCGTTCGTGTTCCCACCATCGACTCCTCTTTCTCTGGCCTGGAAAAGGTTGTTCGAGATCGTCTCCATACCGACCGAATTGGTCAGAAGCCTTGGTGCGAGCAGAAGATGAAGTCAGGGCGAGGGCACGGGCACGGGCAATGGCAAGGGACTAAACAGGTACGTCCAACCGCGGAGCCGCTGAGCACCTCCCCCCGTAGCTGCAGGACCCGAAGAGCCTGTATTGATTCTGGTACTATTTCCTAGACGGATGCGCTTCGAACTGATTCTCGCGGGACTGCTCACGCTGCTGGTGATGGCTCCTTCTAGCGCCCAGGACCGGGCGCGAGCAGAGCTTCCGTCGAGCCGGGGACCCGTCACCATTGAAGCCGGGCGCCTGGCAAAAGAATCAGCTGACCGCTGGGTGGCCGAGGATCGGGTAGTCATCCGTTTCCAGAACACGACCATCAAGAGCTCCAAGATTAGCTATAACCCTGTTACCGAGGAAGCGACCCTCGAGGGTGGGGTGGAGCTGATCGACGGGACACAGTGGCTCAAAGGGGCCCGGGCCGAATTGAATTTGAAGAGCGACACCGGAGTCCTCTACGAGGTTGAGGGCTTCACCGATCAAGAACTCTTCGTCAAGGCTAAAAGGCTGGTCAAGACAGGACCCGGAACCTACGTTGCGAGTGACGGCTTCATCACGGCTTGCGATGACGCTGTCCCGAAGTGGAGCTTCAAGCTCAAGAAGGCAAGAATTCGACTGGATTCCTCCGCCCGGATCAAACACGCGTTCTTCAGGATCAAGAGAATCCCCCTTTTCTACCTGCCATACGTGGTTATCCCGACGGAAAAGAAGAAAAGGTCCAGCGGCTTCCTGATTCCGAGCACAGGCAATTCGAACAAGAAGGGTCGCCGTCTCAGCCAGGCCTTCTATCTGGTCCTGGGGGACAGTGCTGACGTCACCGTGCACGAAGACTACTTTTCGGAGCGCGGTTTTGGGCACGGCGTCGCCTTCCGGACCCGACCCAATGCAACCACCACCCTACAGTTGGACGGATATCTTCTCGACGACAAAAAGGGTCAGGGAGGCGCCAGTTTCGATGCCATTGGGGAAACATACTTCGCCAACGGCTTCAGGGCCGTAGCGGATTTCAACCTGGTTTCCAATTTTCTCTTTCGGCAGGTTTTCTCAGACAACTTCTTTACCGCCACACAGCCCACCGAAGTTTCGCGTGTCTTCCTCACCAATAATTTCCAGTCCCGGTCGGTCAACATACTCGTCTCTCGTGAGGAAACCCTCTTCCCCGGCCGTAACGCAGTCATCCGGAGCTTTCCCACGTTTCAGTTCAAACTCCACGGCCACCGATTTGCCAGGCTTCCCTTCTACCTGGATCTAGACACCGCAGCCGGGGGTTTCAGCCGTGCTGATAGTCTGATCGAGACTCCAAGCATGACCCAACGCCTTGACTTCTTTCCGCAGTTGTACTTCTCGCTTCCCCTCTTCCAGGGTCTCCGAGTCACCCCAAGAGTCGCCTTCAGGGAGACCTTCTACAGCGACAGCTTGACCTCCTCGGGATCGTCCCAGTCGGGGGGGGTCAGCGGCGATGATCTGGCCCGTCAGTACCTCGAGCTGAGCCTGGACCTGAAGGGATGGGGGCTCTCGAAAATCTACCGCGAGTCCTCCCTATCCGGCTCTTGGAAGCATCTGATCGAGCCTACCGCTCGCTATCAATACCGGTCGGGGATCGACGACTTCGACCGGACCCTTCGCTTCGACGCATACGACACCATCACCAACTCGCACGAGATTGAGTACGGGTTCTTCAACCGCATTTTCGTCAGGCGGGGCAGTGGAGAGGACCGTCAGACACGAGAGTGGCTTTCGGTCAAAGTGGTCCAAAAGCACTTCTTCGACCCGGATTTCGGAGGCGCCTTCCAGGCAAACACGGTAAACCAGTTCTCTACCTTTACTTCATTGACTGGCTTCCATTTCGGCGGAATCAGACGAGATTTCTCACCGGTCACCACGCTGGCCCGGGTGACGCCTCAGCCCGGCTTCAGCTTCGATGCCAGGACTGACTATGATCCCGACTTTCATCGACTCCGAAACTTAGGAGTTGCCGGCCACTTCATCCGAAGCCAGCTTCTACTCTCAGCCGCCTATTTCCGAACCCGAGAACTGGAACAAGGCAGCTTCGAAAGCCACCAGATTCAATCTCATATTGCCATCGGCCGCCTTCGTCGTGGTCTTTCCGCCTCCGGCACCCTCAGATACGATGCCGAAAGCTCGCGCCTCCTGAACCACCGTGCTCGCTTGAACTATTTCTGGGACTGCTGCGGGGTCTCGGTGGACTATCAGGGCTTCAACCTGGGTGCCCGGCAAGAGAGTCAGATTCGCTTCGCCTTCTTTCTGAAGGGGATTGGCTCGCTGGGCACCATCAGGCGTCCCAGAAGTCCATTTTAGGGCGTTGTCAAATTAGCGGCTGATGATTTTTTTGGCTTTGACATGGGCACTATTTGGACATCAAATCCTTCACGAGGCCCACTGCCTGAGCCATCTATCCAAACCAAATAGTTGATTTTAAATGGGATGAATTTGGTAGCCCCAACGGGAGTCGAACCCGTGTTACCGCCTTGAGAGGGCGGCGTCCTAGGCCACTAGACGATGGGGCCACCGTACATAGGTTTTTAGCCGAACGCCTCGCCGAAGTCAAATTGATGGAAACCCGAAACGGGTCCCCTGACAGTCAGCTTCGATACCTGGCCAGGTACTCGAGAAGGTAGCCCTCCAGCAACTCCGGATCGGTGGTCATCTGCTCGATCTGCATCCAGGACAACTCGAAATCGAAGGGCTGAACCCGCTCATGCTGGATGCGAAAACTAAGGCCCTGGTTGTCTTCCCGTGAGTCGATCTTGGCATCGGCGCCCAGGTGAAAAAAGACAAAATCACCCACTCTTTCGAGTACGATCTGCTTTAGCTCTCGACGCCCCATCCAACCCTATGAATTTTTCGGAAATTTTTGATCTTCCTATCGAACTTTAAGGGAGCAGTGGGCATCTATGACACTAACCTATGTGTTCCATGCAAAGGGGTCCTGGAGATGGAAACCTCCCCCCAAACCAGGACCCCTTTTGTGGGTCAGCTCCTTCCCCCAGGAAACTCTTGTTTAATGCGTTCTCAACCACGAGGAAGTCCAGAGGACTTGCTCTCCCGCAGCATCGGTCGATATCACCGTCAGTCGAAATGTCGTGTCCTAAGCTTCTCCGCGGCGAGGTCGGTCTGATCTACCACCGAAGCCGCTCCCACCCCCATGGCAATCGCGATGACTTCGCTGATCTCTTCCTTGGTTGCTCCGTGTTTGAGTGCCTTCTCAAGATGCCCCTCCAGGCACCCCGCACATTTGAAACCCAGTGAGGCAGCAATCGCAATCAACTCTTTGGTCTTGCGATCGATTGTCGATGACTTGTAGGTCTCATGATAGAACTTGAAATAGATCTTCCTCATGCGCGGTTCAACCATGCTGTAGGAGGGCCACTTTTCGCTCTGCTGAGGTTCCTTTTTGTCTGCCATGTTGCGACACAGGTTAGCACAGCGGCGCGGCGACGATCCAGATCGGAACCCCTGACCTGACCCCGGAGCAGCCCGGATTGATTCTGGTACCATCTCCTAGACAGATGCGCTTTGAACTGGTTCTCTCGGGACTGCTCACGCTGCTGATGATGGCTTCCTCTCGGGCACAGGATCGGGCCCGAGTTGAGCTCCTGTCGACCCGGGGACGCGTCACCATCAGACGGCCTAGAAGTCCATTCTGATGAAGACTCCAATCCTCCTATCTCTGGGATCGAACCTGGGTGACCGGGATGCCAATTTGAGGACCGCCCTGGAACGTTTGGGGAAAGTGGGCATAAGCGTGACCCGTCGATCTTCACTCTACGAAACCGAGCCGGTGGACCTTCAGGAACAGCCCAATTTCGTCAACCTCGTGTGCGAGGTGAAGACCCAGCTCCCGCCAGATCAGCTTCTGGAAACTTGCCTGGCGGTGGAGAAAAAGATGGGACGAGAGAGGAGGCAGAGGTGGGGCCCCAGGAAGATAGACATCGATATCCTCTTTTACGGCGACGAAATCATCGATCAGCCCCGGCTGCAAATCCCGCACCCCAGACTCAGCCAGAGACGCTTCGTGCTAATCCCACTCGAGGAGATACACCCATCCTTCCGCGACCCCAAGACCGGGAATACGGTGACCCAACTGTGCTCCCTTTGCCCCGACCGCTCCTGGGTAAGGCGCCGGGTTGGACCCTAACCCGGATTTCTCAAGGATAAGAAAAAGCAGTCAGCTCAATGTGGTATAAAGTCTGTGTTAACAAAGACTTAACAAACACAAGGAGCTGACTACTATGACGACAGAGTGTATCGCTTCTAAGCTGGAGTTTCAAGGGCTGGAGGGTCGCCGAGTCGAGGCAGAATTCAACGGGGGACAGATCACTTCAGACGCCGGAGGGTTGCTGTTACGGGAGGTGGAGAACCGCTATGGGTTCATTCGCGGCTTGGCCGCCTGCTTTGGGGACCGGCGGGATCCTCGCTTCACCGAGTTCAGTGTGGAGGATCTGGTGGGGCAGCGGATTTATGGACTGGCCTTGGGCTATGAGGATCTCAACGATCATGAGGAGCTACGGACGGATCCGCTGATGGCGGTGTTGGTGGGCAAGGAAGATCCCTTGGGGAGGGATCGGCGAGCGGAAGCGGATCGGGGCAAGGCGTGTGCCGGCAAGAGCACACTCAATCGTTTGGAGTTGTCCTCGGTGACGCAGGATAAATATCGCAAGACGCCGGTGGATGAAGCGGCGGTGGAAGCGTTTCTGGTGGAGCAGTTCATTCGGGTGCGAGGCGGTAAACCGAAGGAGCTGGTGTTGGATCTGGATGCGACGGATGATCCGCTGCACGGAGAGCAGGAGGGTCGTTTCTACCATGGCTACTACCGGTGTTACTGCTACCTGCCGCTGTATGTGTTTTGCGAGGGGTATGTGCTGGGGTCCAAGCTACGGGTGTCGAATCTGGATGGCTCCGAAGGAGCGGTCCAGGAGATGGAGCGGATCGTGGGACAACTGCGGGCGAAGTGGCCGAAGGTCCGCATTACGCTGCGGGCGGACAGCAGCTTTGCGCGCGAGGCGTTGATGAAATGGTGTGAGGAGCATCGAGTGGATTACGTCTTCGGTCTGGCCCGCAATCAGCGCTTAGAGGGGACCCTGGAGTCGGAGCTGGAACAGGCCCAGGCGCTTCAACAAGCGAGCGGCAGCAGCGCCCGAGTCTATAAGGACTTTCGTTACCAGACGCACAAGAGCTGGAGTCAAGAGCGGCGAGTGGTGGGCAAGGCCGAGTACACGGGTAAGGGATCCAATCCCCGCTTTGTCGTCACCTCGCTGGGAGCGAAGCGGTGGCCCGCCCAAAAGCTGTACGAGCAGCTGTACTGCGCGCGAGGGGAGGCGGAGAATCGGATCAAGGAACAGCAGCTGGAGCTGTTTGCCGATCGGACCTCGACACACCTCATCAAGAGCAATCAGCTGCGGTTGTGGTTCTCCTCGGTGGCCTATAATCTGCTGCACACGTTGAGGCGTGTCGCTTTGAAGGGGACCCAGTGGGCGAAGGCGCAATGCCAGACAATTCGCCTCAAACTGTTGAAGATAGGAGGCCAGATTCGGGTCAGTGTCCGGCGGGTGAGTCTGTCCTTGAGCGAGGGTTATCCTTACCAAGCACTCTATGCCCAAGCCTTGGCCCAGCTTCAACAGCTCGGTTGAGCCAAGGAAAGTCGGAAATCCCAGCCGTCTGCAACTGAGGCGCCTGAGGTGTGTCTGAAAAACCGGTTTTCCGCGCTCGACACAGGCCTCACGACGCCTGTCGTACTCTGCACCGCCCTCAGCGGCGCCTTTGACCCAGACCGGCGTCGAGAAATCGACTAAAATCGCCCTTTCGGCTTTCTCCTTGAGAAATCCGGGCTAACCTGGAACTTCATTTGCAGAAGTAGCTTTGGCCTCCAGGCCGAAGTCTTATTCTTCTGAGCCTTTGGCTCGGACGGCGGCCTGGAGGCCACCGCTACCGCCGCTGACAATCCAATGTGGCACCAAACGGCAGCAGGTACTATAATTACACGGTTTGCGGCCCGACCCAGCGAACCTGCTGGCGGACCGGTTTTCGTAGTTGGGTGAAACAGGTCAGACATGGCAGAAGCTTCCGAGAGCAAAGAGAAAGCGAGTTCAACCGGGGACAGCACCCTGCGCGAGTACTTCGTGACCACGGTGGTCTGCACCATATTCGCCCTCTTCGTGACCACCTATGTGGTCCATCCCATGACGGTGCCGACACCCTCGATGGTCCCAACAATTCTGGTAGGGGACAGGCTCCTGATCGACAAATTCAGCTTCCGCAACAGTTTCAACGCAGGTCTTCCGTTGGCCCCCAGTCGCGAGATCCAGCGGGGCGACATCGTCGTCTTCAAGTTCCCCAATCAGCCGGAAGTTCTCTACGTCAAGCGAGCCCTCGGCCTCCCGGGCGAAACCTTGCAAATACGCGACAAGACCGTCCACATCAATGGCACTCCGTTGGAGGAACCCTACAAGATCCACTCCGACCCCGGTGTCTTTCACGGCCGAGGATCTCCCCACGTTTTCCGGAGCGACCTTCGCCGAGACAATACCGAGCCGGTGGTGGTCCCTGAGGACAGCTTCTTCGTCATGGGCGACAACCGCGACGACAGCGCTGATAGCCGCTATTTCGGGTTTCTTCCCCGGAGCCACATCGTAGGCAGACCGCTGGTCGTCTTCTGGTCCTACGAAGATGCTTCCGACGCTTATCTAAAATCAACACTGACTGAAATCCTGAAGCTCTATCTGGAGCGAATCGTGTTTTTCGTGACACGGACACGCTGGAGCCGGATGGGCCACATAGTCCGCTAGTACGCTGTTACAGCGTACTAGTATAAGTCCAGCTACCCTGGGGAGGGTCGGTTGAAGCCGATTTCCTTTACGTCATTGCTGAGCTTGTATCGCACCGTTGAATCAGCACTTCGGGGCCGGGCTCTTCTGCTGCTCTTCCTGGCCCTGTTTATCTGCTCCGCCACCCTGACGTTGACGCTCTGGATTCCGATCTCGGTACCGGAACCCGGTGCAGTCAGAGCAGATGAAACCACTTCCGTCTCGTCGAGCTCTTCTACGCCGGATACATCCAAACTGTCCACTACCCGCACGGCATCTCCTCCTGAGGATCGTAGACGCCGGCAGAAGCTGGTCAAGGACATCGATCGGATTCTGGCCCATCGCCTCTTCCGGAAAGGATTCTGGGGAGTGGACGTCCAATCCGTTGAGGATGGGAAGGTCCTCTATTCGCGCAACAGTTTCAAGTACTTCATTCCGGCCAGCAATGTAAAACTATTCACCACTGCCGCCGCTCTCAATCGTTTGGGTCCGGACTTCCGTTTCAGGACCCGGCTCAACTATGAAGGACAGCTTTCCGAGGATGGTATTCTACGAGGCAACCTGGTTCTGGTAGGGGGAGGCGATCCGAACCTAGCCAGCAGCCAACTCCTCCAGGGACCCGGCTTCGCCCACCTGGATCGGATGGTCGATAAAGTGCGGGAAGCCGGGATTCGTGTCATAGAAGGCCATGTCATCGGAGACGATTCGCTGTTTCCCTACGCTCCTTACGGCCGCGGATGGGACCTGTCGGACCTGGAGCACCAGTACGCCCCTGCAGTCTCGGCCCTTTCGTTTCACGACAATCTGATTGCCGTGATCGCTCGACCCGCGTCCCGGACCGGCCAACCCATAAACCTGATCAGCTACCCTACCAACTCCCTCTTCAAGTTCGTGAACCTCGGGGTCACCATTGGAGCGGGTGCCCCGCAGGAGGCCTATCTGTCCCATGCAGTCGGAGACTACCGAGCGGTTGTGTCGGGCGACCTTCCGATCAACAGCTCCGGCTGGAGCCGCTACCTGACGATCGAAGACCCGGCCCTCTACACAGCAGCCATATTCCGAGACCGTCTCCGACGATTGGGCATCCGCGTGAGAGGAGTAGCAAGGTCCCGGCACTTCGGAGATTTGACTCCGACACAAGGCGTTCATGAAATCTACGTTCACGAGTCGGCACCCTTGATCGAGACCATCTTCCAGATCAACAAGGACAGCCACAACCTCTATGCGGAGATACTGCTGCGGACTCTGGGGGCGCAAATCAAGGGAAAGGGGACCGACGGGCAGGGCCTTCAAGTGGTCTATGAATTTCTCCAGGAAGCCGGAGTGCCCGCTCGCCTGGCAGATCTACACGACGGCTCGGGACTGTCCCAATACAATCTGATCACGCCTCGAGCACAATCCCTACTCCTGAGACAACTCCCCAAGATGCCCTATTTTCATTTCTTTCTCTCGAGCCTTCCGGTATCGGCAAAGGATGGAACACTGCGCGGACGCATGCACCAAACCGCGGCTGAGCGTCGTATCCATGCCAAGACAGGAACCCTCGAAGGTTCAATTGCACTCGGTGGGTATGTGCAATCCCGATCAGGGCCTCTGCTCGCCTTCTCGATCCTGGTCAACGACCACCGCTTCGGTCGTGGAGTCGCGCGGAGCTGTATCGACAGGATCTGTAATGTCCTTGCCAGATACTGAGGAGTCGTAGGTTCCAAGTTACAGGTTTCTTGGCTTCGTAGCCTGGCTGTGGACTGGATCATCACAAGGAAACTTTGGGTCCGTCGTAGCGGTGGTCTCCAGGCCGCCGTCCGAGCCGAAGGCTCAAAGGGTTAACCCGCATTTCTCATCGCCTGTCGTAGCGAGGCGTCGCAAGGGCCGTCCTGGCAAGGCTTGCGACCGAGGCCTCCGCAGTCGTACTTGTACAGTACGTCGAGGAGGCCGACCGAGCGAAACGCAGCCAGGACGGGCGGCGTACGGATGATTGCGGCGACGTAGTAGACCGGCGATGAGAAATGCGGGTTAAGACTTCGGCCTGGAGGCCAAAGCTACGACGGACCGCGATCAATGATCTCCTTGTAGAAGGCCTCGTACAGCGGGGAAATCTGCTCAGCTGAATAGTTGTCGGCAGCCCTCTGCTGGGCATTGGAACGGAATTCATCGAGCTTTCCGGCTGCCAAGATATTGAGAGCTCCCCCAGCCATTGCCTCCACATCGCCCACTGGGTAGAGGTGGCCGGCCTCTCCCTCAGAGATCAGCTCGGGAAGTCCCCCGACCTTTGTGGCCACCACCGGCACTCCACACGCCATCGCCTCCAGCGCAGCCAAGCCAAAGCTTTCGGTCGTGCTTGGCAAGAGCATCAAATCGGCAACCGACAGGTAGTTCTCGACCGTCTCCACCATTCCTACAAAGAAGACCGCATCCGTCAGGCCCAACTCCTCGACCAGGTATTGAGCATTCGACTGCTCCACTCCATCTCCGACCATGACCAGGACTGCCGGTATCTCCTTTCGAACCCGAGCAAACACGTGGATCACATCGTCGACGCGTTTGACGGGGCGAAAGTTCGACACATGGATCAACACCTTCTCTCCTGAGGGAGCAAACCTTCGGTGGATCTCGGGGGAAAAGCGTCGCTGCATGCGCTTCAGGTCCACGAAGTTCGGAATCACCCGAATATCGCATTCGCTGCAGAATTCCCTCAAGGTGGCTTCCCTGAGGAACTGGCTCACGGCTGTCACACCGTCGCTCTTGCGGATGCCGAACTGGGTGATGGAAAGATAGGAGTGGTCACGACCGACCAGAGTAATATCGGTCCCGTGCAGGGTCGTAACGACAGGCAGCCAACGCGGTCGCAGCATCTCCCGCGCCAGGTAGCCGCTGATCGAGTGAGGGATCGCGTAGTGAACGTGAAGCAGATCCAGATCCGTCAGCCGGGCGACCTCCAGCATCTTCGTCGCCAGAGCGAGATCGTAGGGAACGTATTCGAAGAGCGGATAGCGCATGGCTTCCACTTCGTGAAAGAAGATGCGCTCACCCAATTCGACCAGGCGGGTGGGTAGCGCCGAGCTGATCAGGTGCACGGTGTGCCCACGGCCAGCGAGAAGCTGGGCTAGCTCGGTGGCGACGACACCGCTGCCTCCATAGGTGGGATAGCAGGTGATGCCGATCTTCATATGTGCTCGCTAGATGGACCTGGTAGCAAGTTTTGAGGTCAGTTGCCGCACTGGCCACGTTGGATCATTGAGGTGCAGACTTCAGTCCCGCTCTCTCCTCGGAACTTGGTTTCAGATTGCGGACTATTCAAGTCGTGCGCGGCTCTGTTTTGCTCTTACATCGATAGCTGCATTCCCTAGCGACCTGCGACCTTCAGACGTTCAAACGATATCCTCAACCTTGAACTGCAACTTATCGAAGGATTCCTTGGAAATGGAGCCACCTCTCTCCGCCTCGACCTTGCGGGCCCGGTAGCCCTCACCTTGCTGCAGGAACTCGAAGCTGCGGACCGAACCGTCCTTCATCAGGATCTCGATCTGGACATCGGCCTTACCCGAGGCTGCGTCGGCCTTGGAATCATCGATGGATTCGAATTTGATATCGTCCATCGGGTACCAGAACTTGTAGGCTAGGGCTTCCTTGTCCTTCTGATCGTCCGGCTTCTCCAGGATCCACTTGTAGTCTTCGCGCCTGGCTTGGATTTCCAGGTCCCCTCGATGGAAGATGACTTTGTCGATCTCGTCCTGATCCACGTCGATCACCTCCTTGTCTCGGAACTCCCAGAGCTTCTGGGTCAGCTTTTCGAGGATGGACTTGGGAACTGTGAAGACCGCCGAGCGAGCCGGATTTCGAGCCAGGTAGTGGTCCTCCTCACCCTCCGCCTTCTTCCCGAGCTCAAGCGCCTTCCACTGATCGTCCCCTTCCTCCTGCAGACGGACCACCACACTGGGTGTAGCGAGCCCATACTGAGGAAGGTCCTCGGTACTTTCGGCAACGAATTTCTGGGCTTCGGTGGTTTCCAGGCTGGAGAGCAAGCTGCTCACGGCCGATTTATCGGCAGGCTCCTGCAGGGGAACCTCCAGAGCCCAGTTCTCGCCCTCTTTGCTGAGCCGTATCTTTTCGGCTCCACGCTGCACCTCGATGGTTCGGACCTTATCCCGGTCGAGAGCCAGAACCTTCTTGTCTCGCCATTGGAAGAGATCCTTGTCGGCATTCGTAAAGAGGGAGTCGGCGGTCAGATGGACCTTGGTGTCCCCTGCCAGTTGGACGTAGGTGTTGCTTCCGGTGAAGTCCTTACTACCCACATAGACTACTCTGGTCAGCTCACCGGCCTGAACCGTTAGGGTCATCCGGGGCTCCTTCAAACCGTACTTCTCCGCCCCGCTGCCTACTTCTTCGAAGGTCCGTTCAACTCGGGCCGAATCCACGCTGCCGACCAGAGAATCGACGCTGGCCTTGTCTGCCGGTGTCTCCATCGGTTTGTCGAGGGACCATTTGTCATCGACCTTCACCAGCAACACTTGGTCCTGTCCGGCCCGCGCGATCTCAATAGAGGTCACCTCTTCCTGCTTCATCTGGAATAGGCTTTCCTCTCTCTCCTTTGCTTCCTGTCTCTTCTTTTCGCCTTCGATCTCATAGAGGTAGACGAATGCCACCAAACCGACGAAGATCACAAAAAGCAAACCGATCTTTTTCATGCTCGTCACCCGATAAAAGGATTGATTCCCAAACTGGTGAGGAAAAGCCGTTTTCCGTTTTCTCGGAGTCTCGTCGAGGACTCCTCGGTGGCCAACTCAACCAGAAGGCTGTTACATCA
This sequence comes from Acidobacteriota bacterium, assembly GCA_965218775.1. GTDB lineage: Bacteria > Acidobacteriota > UBA6911 > RPQK01 > JAJDTT01 > CAUZIZ01. The sequence goes on from CBDCLS010000005.1 coordinate 1,886,243, forward strand.
TTTCCTGCGAAACCACACTGCCAAGCCGAAAACCAGGGTCGACAGCGGCAGCAGGATCACGGTTGCCCAGAACATCAATCGCGACTGGCTCTGGGTCAGGTTGATTCGCCGGTTCTCAGGATTCTTCGGTGCAATTGCCGTGAGATCCGAGTCTTCTGCCAACCAGCTCACGGTCATGCGAAACATGTCTCCGTTGGCAGAGCTGGCAAAGTAGGCATTGGTCGCGAAGTCGGAATCACCGAAAAGAACAAATCGAGATTCGCCCCCCGTTGTTGCTGCTTCCCCATCGGTTTCGGCAGCACCCGCAGAGTCCGCCGCATTTTCGGCTTCGCCCTCGGAATCCTTTTCAGAGCCCTCAGGAGTCTCTGATCCTGTCACGGACCGGGTAGCCACTGCGGCCAGCGCCACAGGACCCTGGGTGTCCTCTCCCTCGTCAAAAGCGGCTCGGTTGCCATCCAGATTGGTCTCGCCCCAACTCCGCTCGGAGGTCGACATAATCGTCTTGGTCTCGTAACCCAGGGAACCATCGACGGTCTTGACCCCCCGTGCCATGGGAAAGAACGTCATCACCCCACGCATCTCATTGGTGACGGGATGGTCCTCGTAGGTGGCCACGATCGGTGCCGCGACTCCAAGACCGAAGAGCTGCCCTACCCCACTGGCATCGATCACCACGTTCTGCTCCACCGAAAGTCCGTAGGCTGCAAGGAAATCGTCCATTGCGAAATCCGTCTCTGGATCCAGCAAGAGCAGAAACTTCCCTCCCGTCTTCAGATAGTCGTTCAGCAACGAAACCTCATTGGGGAAAAAGTTGACCCGAGGTCCCACCGACAATACCACCGTGGCATCCTCCGGAAGCTTGTTCTCCTGAGCCAGATTGTAGGACTTGACCACGTAGTTCTGTTTTTCGACCATCTCCTTGGCCATCGACAGTCCTTCGGGCCCACTCTCTTCCAGATCTCGCTCACCGTGACCGGTCAGCAGGTAAACGACCTTTTCGCCTTCTCGAGTGAGCTTGATGATGGTATTGGTGATCTTCTCCTCACTGAACTCGTCTACTACCTCAGTCCTGGCCCCGGCCACGACCACGACCTGGCCTTGGCGCTGGACGGCGTGCTGAGCTACCTTTTCCGGTTCCTTTTGCGGATCCACGATCTCGTAGGAGATTTGTGAGGATGCGTGCCGGTACTCCTCCATCAGGTCCTTGAAACTGCGGGTGGTCGTTTCGTCCTGGAAAAAACCGATGATCTGCATCTCGGAGTCCAGGCTTTCCACGACCTTCAGGCTCTGACTTGAAAGGGCGTAGAGCTGATTCTCGGTCAGGTCAATTCGCTTGCTGTGTCGGAAGTTGAGAAAGTTGAGTAGAGCCAAGATGCCGATCACCAGTATCAGAGTCACTCCGGCAGCGGTACCATGTCGCCCGGTGCGGCTGCCGAAAGCAGCCCGGATCTTGGAAAGGTTCAAGACCGCGTACAGCAGCAGCAATACAGCCCCACCGTAGATCGCGACCTGAGCCTTCCAGTCCCACAGGCTATACACGTTGTAGTAGAGATATCCGCCGATCAGGGCTACCAGACCGAGGTAAGCAAGCGTCTCAACGCTCCCCAAAGCGGATCTGAGTTGTTCGAGCCATTGCTTCAACACGTCAGGCCCTCCATTTCGAGGAATTCAACGAAACTGAAGTCAAGAAAAGACCCAGAAAGATCATCGACACGTAGAAGACCACGTGCCGGCTGTCCAGGACTCCCTTGGTGAAGTCTTCGTAGTGATTCATGATGGACATATAGCGTAAGACCTCATTGCCCAGCGTGGTTCCGGCTCCCGCGACCGCATCCACCACCCACAGGATGATGAAGACACCGAAGCAGAGCGTGGCGGCAACGATCTGATTCTCGGTCAGTGAAGAGATGAAGAGCCCGATTGTAAGCAGCGCCCCACCCAGGAGGAGCGCTCCCAGGAAGCCATTGAAGATCGGACCCACGGGAGGCTTGGGTTCACTGTAGAGATAGAGAAGGAAAGATTTCAGGATCGTCGGCAGGAGCATGATGAGTAGAAACAGCATCACTCCCGTGAACTTACCCAGGATCAGCTGCAGGTTGGTCAGCGGCGACGTAAACAAGAGCTCAATGGTCCCTCGCTTCTTCTCCTCAGCAAAGATGCCCATGGTAATCATAGGCACTAGAAAAAGCAGAATCGTGCTGATGACGCTGAAGAAATTGCCCAGGATCACCGCCGGCACATCGATCGGAGGCGGCGCCGAACCAAACTGCTGCGAACGAAAGCCCATCTCCATCACCCGTTGGATGATGGAGCTGGTGATGATGTAGAAGAAGTAGCCCGTGACAGCAAAAAAGACGGCGAGAACCACATACGCAATCGGGCTCACGAAGAGCGTATGCATTTCCTTCTTGACGATTGCCAGGTAGTTTCTCATGTCCCCTCCCCTTCACCGCCTGCAGTCGCTTCTTCGACCGCTTCCTCAGCTGACTCCTCGGCGCTTCCTTGAACCGATCCCTGAACCGATTCCTCAACCGGTTCCTCCTCGGTCGTCAGTTCCAGGAAAACATCCTCGAGACTTACTGCTTCTGTCCTGAGCTGGTAGAGTTCGAGACCTGCCTGAATCACCTTCTGAGAAACAAGATGGCGGATCTCTGCTTGTCCGTCGGCCTCCACAGTAACCGGATGGTGGCCACCGTTCCTCGCTTCAGATATCACAACGCTCTGTACCTGCGGAATCTCGTGCAGCAAGAATGGGAGTCCCTCGACGGAACCAGCAACCTCCAGCTTGATCCTTTCCCCTCCCCGCAGCTGACTGGTCAGATTTTGAGGAGTGTCGATGGCCACGATCTGCCCGCCACTGATGATGATGACCCGGTCGCAAGTCATGCTCACCTCAGGCAGGATGTGCGTCGAAAGGATCAGGGTGTGCTCTCCCCGAAGGCTTCGAATCAGCTCCCTGAATTCGTTGATCTGTCTCGGATCCAGCCCGATCGTCGGCTCGTCCAGGATCAGAACTTCGGGATCGTGAATCAGGGATTGGGCCAGGCCGACGCGCTGCCGAAAACCCTTTGACAGGTGTTTGATCAGCCGCTCGCTATGATCCTGCAGCCCCAGGCGTGCCTTGACTTCGTCCATGCGTGCCGCTGTCGCGCCTCGTTCGATTCCCTTGATGGTGGCAACGAACTTGAGGTAGGCATCCACACTCATTTCTGTGTAGAGGGGTGGAGTCTCGGGCATGTAACCGATCCGTCTCTTGGCTTCCAGAGGTTCTTCAAAGACATCGAACCCAGCCACTGAAGCCTTTCCCTCGGTCGCCGGAAAGAAGCCCGACAAGATGCGCATGGTTGTCGTCTTTCCCGCACCGTTGGGCCCCAAAAAGCCCAGAATCTCCCCCTTGTTGACTTCGAAGGTCACATCCTTGATCGCGGTCAATAGGCCGTACCGCTTGGTCAGATGTTCTACCTGGATCATCGATCTACTACTCCTTGCGTGACTTGTGACGCAGAATGGCGTGATCAGGAATGGGGCAGCGGCGCCCGCTACGACCACACCGACTCAATGCAGCAAAACCACTCACCCGTCTCGAGCAGCGCGTATTCCGGCTAGGAAAACTAGTTCAAGGCGACTTCCTTGCCGTAGCGTGCGGCCACATATTCTTCCAAGATCTCGATAAACTGCTCCGGGATCCGTCCACCCTTGAGCGTCGTAAAATGCTGTCCATCCACGTAAACCGGGGCCTTCGGGTCTTCGCCCGTGCCCGGCAGGGAAATCCCTACGTCTGCATGCTTGGACTCCCCCGGCCCGTTTACGATACACCCCATGACGGCAACTTTCAGATCTTCTACACCAGGATGAACCTCTTTCCAGAGTTTCATCTGTTGTAATAGGTGCTGCTCAATCTTCTCTGCCAGCTCTTGAAAGAAGGTGCTGGTCGTCCGACCGCAGCCGGGACAGGCACTGACCTGGGGAGAAAAGCTGCGGAGCCCCAGCGACTGAAGCACCTGCTGGGCAACCGCTACCTCCTCGGTTCGAGCCCCACCAGGTCGGGGCGTCAGGCTGACCCGAATGGTCTCGCCGATCCCTTCGTGAAGCAGAATCGAGAGCGCGGCGGTACTGGCAACGATGCCCCGATTCCCCATTCCTGCTTCCGTCAGTCCCAGATGCAAAGGGTAGTCGCAGGAAGAGGCCAGCTGACGATAGATTTCGATCAGATCGGGTGCTGCCGACACCTTGGCACTAAGAATGATTCGGTCATGAGCAAGACCGTATTCCTCGGCCAGAGTTGCCGACTCCAGTCCGCTCCTAACGATGGCCTCTCTGAGGACCACCTGTGCCTCCTTCGGCTCTGGCAGACACGAGTTCTCATCCATCATACGGACCAGTAGGGACTGATCGAGCGAGCCCCAGTTGACGCCGATTCGGATCGGCTTGTCATACTCCAACGCCACCTCGATCATGCGGCGGAAGTTGTCGTTGCGATGACGCCCCATTCCTACGTTGCCCGGATTGATCCGGTACTTGCTCAGACGTCGAGCACACTCCCCGTAGCGGGAGAGAAGGAGGTGCCCATTGTAGTGGAAATCCCCCACGATCGGGACATCAACCCCCTCCTGCTCCAAGCGATCGACGATCTCGGGAACAGCCTGGGCAGCCTTGTCCGTATTGACGGTGATGCGCACCAGCTCGGATCCTGCCTCGGCCAGCTCCCCAATCTGATTCACCGTGGCCGTGACATCAGCCGTGTCCGTATTCGTCATGGACTGGACCACAATCGGGTGCTCACCCCCGACCACTACGTGTCCTACGGCAACTTCGACCGTTTTTCTGGGCCTCATCATTTTGTGAATTCTACAACATGAAATTCGATCTCGCCAAGAATCCTGCCCATCCCCGATCCGAGCCCCAGGTCGGTTGTGATTCGAGGGGGGATTGCTTATGATGTGCTTCTGAAAAACAAGTCGATTCTGGTATCTGCCTGGGGATGGAGTTTCCCGGTAAGCCCTTAGACGAAGTGAGGCACGTAAATGAGCGATCTGTTGGAGCGGCTCTTCGAACCAGCCAACGCCAAAGACTTTGCCAAAACCATGAAGGAAGTCCAGGAGCAGTACACGGCTCCCGGCGACTTCCTCATGGCGGTCGCCGCCTACCTACCGACCCGGCTCTACGAGCAGTACTACGGTGATTCGTTCCCCCAGAGTTTTTTCGGCTTCATCGCCGCGGCGCAGTCCCGCGACCTTTTCTCAGAAGAGGAACAGTGGCGGCCATTCGTTCAACAGGCTTGGAGCGCAGCCCGCGAACGCCAGCGCTCACCCTGGAGTCTGGACAACGCCCAGCCGCAGGGCGCAGATGGCGATCTCGGGTCGAGCTGGCAGAACTTCGTGGAAGCAGCCGAGGCCGGGGACTTCTCGGCTTCGTTCGGCTGGGCCCGAGGTTTTTTGGATAGTCCTGAAGGACGGGAGCATTTTCGGGAGAAGTCTCTCTCCTACGCATTGGAGGACACGGCTCTAGGAGGGTCCAAGTTCCTGTACCTTGTTCAGGCATGGAAACTCGCCGAGCAATTGGAGTGGAAGCATCAGGAGGAGATCCTGTTCGCCCCTTTGCATTTTCTGGTTATCGGCCCCCAAGATCGGGAGCTCTCCCGTGCCGTGAAGGATCTCTGGCGTGAAAATCCCCTGCCCTCCTTGTTGAAGAACGAGGGGAAGATTTCCAGTGACCTCTATGAGAAAACGGAGCGGGCCCTACTCTTTGAGCCCTCCGTCTCGGGCGCGGTTGCAGCCATCGGCCGACTGGCTCGCTCGGGAGCCAGTTACGCAGCCGTAGAGGACACGCTTCAACTGTCCGCCTCCCAGGCCCTCGCCAACTCCAAGCGGGGAAGCTGGCTCGGGCCCATGCGAGCCTTCCATTTCGCCAAGCAGGTCGGTGGTTACTGGAAGGGGTTGGTGAACCCCCACCGCCAGACCCTGGGTCTGATGATGAGTGCGGCCCTCCTGAATCAGGCCTCCCGAAACAGCTGCGAAGGAGAATCCAATCGAGAACTGGATGATGTGGTAGGTCATTTCCTGCCCACCGATCCCCTGAATGTCCTGAGGAGCGTGATCAGCCACTCCGACCCCCACGCTTCCGCAACGGCGGTACAAGCCATTCTCGGAATGGGTGACGAACCCAAGACGCAGCTGCTCTCCACCCTGGCCAACCAGGCAGTCAAGAACGACGGCGATGTCTGCGGCGGCAACGACCTGCTGTTCCTTCAGGAAGCCTTCGACAGCTACCAACGATCCTCGCTTCCAGCGAAGGACCGACACCTGGTATCGGCCGGCTTCTTCCTGGGGCGAATACCCAAGCGGTACGAGGTCTTTGGGGCATACGGGTTCTGAGCTTGGTTCTTCCAAGCTCAGAACAAGAACCAAGGTCCCAGGTACCAAACTAATCGGAAATCTCAGTCAGGACATACCTGCTTGCCCGCATGGCCGTGGGGGTTGCTGGCTTGAGCCTCGGTTTTTGTGATCTTTAAGAGGGACGATTGAAATGCGCATTGGGAACTTCGCCGTTACGTCAGCGCTGTTGCTACTGACCGGGTCAAACTTTTTGGCCCAGCAGAATACCGGTTCACCCTACGTTCATCTGCCTCCGTTAGAATCGGAGCCACCGCTTCGGTTCGGGACCCAGAAGCAGCTGTTGGTGGACAACGAGGTGCTGTGCGCCTGGTACAACGTCAGGCGAGTGCAAGGCGTACTTCAAAAGCATCCTGACAATCCTCTGCTTGAAGCGGACGCCCCCTGGGAAGAGACCGCCCGGAAGAGTTACGGTATACAGCTGGGGAGCGCTATCTATGACGCCCAGGACAAGAAATTCAAGCTCTGGTACCAGATCGAGCAGGATACCGGCGGCGGTACATCTGCCTACGCCGAGAGTCAGGACGGAGTCCAGTGGGTGAAGCCTCACCTGGAGTTGGTCCGCTATGCGGGGACGATGCAGAACAACGTCCTGCTTCATTCCGATCCTCTCGGGAAGCGCCCTCTGGCTGGCACCATCCGCCTGATCCAGGACCCTAGAAAGCGTCCGACGGAACGAAGATTCCTTGCCTGCGATACTGCTCCCTACCACGAGGATGGAAGCCGATTCGGAGGCTGGAAAGGGATGGCGTACAGTGCCGATGGTCTCACCTGGCACCAGATGCCGGGCGGCCTTCGCGGCGGTGGCGGTGGTGGTGGTGGTGGGAATCCGAGCGTCGTGTGGGATGAAACCCTGGAGAAGTACGTCTTGTTTCACCGACAGTTGACGGAGAAGGCCGACCCCGAAACCGGCACCGGTCCTCGCTATATCGTTCGTCAAGAAAGTAAAGACCTGATTGAGTGGTCTTCCAGGCAGACGGTTTTTCATCCGATGAGCGAGAGGTGGCCGGAAGTCGAGAGCATGAAAGTCTATCGCTATGAGGGCTTCTATCTCGGATTGCCTTCGATGTTGGACAACTATGTGAGGGGAGACGTGGAGCAGCACTTGATCATCAGCCGAGATGGGTTCCGTTGGGACCACCCGTTTCCTGAAGAAGCCTTCATTCCCAAGGGCGAAGAGGGTCAGTGGGACGATCGAATCATATGGTGGCCTTCCATGGTTGTGCACGGGGGAAAGACATGGTTCTACTACGCCGGAGCAAGATACCGGCACAACGCCGGGGCCCAATCACCGGAAATGCGCCAGATCAGGATCGGGCTGGGCTGGGTGCCGCTGGACCGACTGATGGGTCTTCGGAGCAGAGAGCGGCTGCACGGAAAAGGAGCCCTCTTGACCCGACCGTTCGTGGTCGAGGGCGATGAGTTGTATGTCAATGCCGAAGTCAACGGCAAGCTGCGGGTCGAGGTCGTCGAGCCAACCGCAAGGCAGTTCGACACCGGAAGGAAGGCCCACATGGGCCATTACATTTCTGCCGCGGAGAAGAAATTTGATGGATTTCGGCGCGAAGATTGCCAAGTGCTCCAAGGCGACAGCCTGGCCCACCGCGTCCGCTGGAACGGCCGATCGCTGGCTGAGTTCAGAGGGAAAGTGGTCCGACTGCGATTCCTGTTCAATGATGCGACTATCTGGGCGTTTCAGGTTTCCAGGACAAAACCTGGCCTTCAGGTGGAGCCATGATGACCTGGAGCCCTTGAAACTCCATTGTGACAACACCGGAAGAAGTTCCAATTCAAGTAGAACGGTCGGCCCCACTATCCGGTTTTCTTTGCGATTGGCGGCTGCGAGCCTGAAATTTGTTCGTATCTTGCATCTTGTCTCTTGGAATTTGCCTTGCTCCCAAATGATCCTGTACCGTAGACAATGCGAAACCAACGATGGGCAGTTCACAAGATTCCAAACCTTCTTCAACCACCCGTCTGGTCATCATAGGCGCCGGACCGATTGGACTCGAAGCCGCAGCCAGGGCTGCGGTGGCGGGCATCGATGTGGTGGTCCTGGAAAAAGAAGGAATCGGACACCACTTCAGGCTCTGGGGTCACGTCAGACTGTTCAGTCCCTTTCACATGAATCACTCGGATTGGGGAACCCGACTCCTATCTGAGGCATTCCCAGATCTGGACCTCCCGCCGGCGCAGGCTTATCTGACCGGCGCCGAATACGTCCAGCAATACCTCGAGCCTCTGGCGCGGCTACCCCAACTGCGAGACCGAGTCTTGGAAGGCGTGGAAGTCGTCTCAATCGGGCGGGACAGTATCGGCAAAAAGGATTTGATCGGCGACCCCGAACGCGCTCGCTATCCTTTCCGGCTTCTCATCAGGTCCCAAAGCCGGGAGCAGATCTACAAGGCCAGCGCCGTCATTGACGCCTCGGGAGTGTACTCGTGCCCCCAGTCCATCGGCAGCGGCAATGTTCCTGCAGCCGGAGAAACAGAGGCAGTCCGAACAGCGCCCTTGAGTTTTCACTCTCGAGTGGTCGATGTGCTGGGTGCTGACAGAGAGCGCTTTGCCGGGAACAAGGTCCTTCTGGTGGGAGGTGGACACTCGGCTGCAACCGCTCTGGAAGGTTTTGCAGAACTGGTCCGGTCGGCTCCGGGGACCCGCGTGCACTGGGTCAACCGCAGTCACCAAACCCTTCCCTATGTTCGATTCCCCGATGATCCTCTGCCCCACCGGGACGATCTGAGCCGACTCGCCAACCGCCTGGCTCAGACTTCCCCTTCCTGGCTGCGCTATCATGGTGGTTCCAGCGTGGAGGAAATCCAAACCCGGCCCGGCAACGACGGCAATACCTGCTTTACGGTAATGGTGGATTCTTCGGGGAGAGTTCAAGAGCTCGAAGTTGACGAGATTGTCGCAAATGTTGGATTCCGACCGGACAACTCCCTTTACCGACAACTCCAGGTTCAAGAGTGCTACGCCACGGCCGGCCCTATCAAACTGGCAGCCACTCTTTTGGGAGGCTCAGGAGATTGTCTCAAGCAGGAGCTGCCGGGCATCGAGACACTTCAAAATCCAGAACCGAATTTCTTTATTGCAGGCAACAAGAGCTACGGAACCAACCCCAGCTTTCTGATCTCCCAGGGGCTGGAGCAGATTGACCTCATCATTCGCCAGCTCGCCGAGCGGCTGGTCGGGAGCAACCCAGGAATTGTCGAAAGAGACCTCTCCAGTGAGGTCTCACGAGCGGGGTGAGAGACTCGGAAGGACGGAGGACTATACATGAGCCGAGAAGCGATTCTTGAAACCTATTCGAAAGCCGCGACCGAGAGGGATACGGCGCTTTGCTGTCCGGTAGATTATCAGCAGGAGTTTTCGCCGGAAGAGTTGCAACACATACCCGAGGAAGTCCTGGAGCTCAACTACGGCTGTGGGGTGCCCCCGGAGCTGAGAAGGTTGGAGCCCGGAAAGAGCGTCCTGGACCTGGGTCCCGGCCTGGGTCGAGACTGCTTCATTGCCGCTCGAAAAGTGGGGTCCGAAGGGCAGGTGTTTGGCCTCGATATGAGTGACGAGATGCTTCAAAAGGCCGAGCGCTACAAGCAAACCGTGGTGTCTCGATTGGGATACGACAACCTGCACTTTCTAAAGGGCCAATTCGATGTCCAGATTCCCCTGGAAGATTCCAGCATCGACGTCATCTTCTCCAACTGCGTGAACAACCTTGCTCTGGAAAAGAAAACCGCCTATCGAGAAATGCTCAGAATCCTTCGTCCTGGAAGCAAACTATCCTTCTCGGATATCGTGTCCTACGAGCCCCTCCCGGCGAAGTTGAGGGTGAATGAAACCGCCTGGGCCGACTGTGTGGCCGGGGCACTTTCCTTCCAGGATCTGAACCAGCTATTAAGCGAGATCGGTTTCCAGGGCGTCACTCTGCAGACCGATTACCTGTGGCAAAAGGGGGCTCAGATCGTCGAACGATATTTCCCCTCGACCTCGCTCAATCCTGAGGAGCTCGAGACAGTCGAATCAGTGCGACTCTATTCCGTCACGGTGGAAGCCTACAAGCCGATCCTCGATCCCAACGGACCCTGTTATTGGAAGGGCCACTACGCCCTCTATGATGGGCCCGCCAAAGCCTATCACCTGGATCCGGATCCCGATCACATCTTTCCCGCAGGGGTGCCCATGGAGGTGTGTGAAAAGACGGCCACCGTGTTGAAGAACGAGCCCCACAACAGCTACTTCACGGTCTTCGAACCTGAAGGCGAGGTGGAAGCCCGTCTCTGCGTGCCCGGCTCGGAATGTTGCTAGAGCGGGAAAGACACTGCCGCGAAGGTCCGAACCTGTATGAAACCAAGTCCGTCAGAGCCGCGAACGACTTGAGTGGTCAGCAATATGAGCCCAGGTTCCGAGGAGAGAGCTGGACAACTCGTCCGGCGCTTCCCGCGCTCGCACAATCTCCCGTCTCCCCCCTGTACGCATCCCCTTCAGGGATGAAATCCAGAGGCGGCGCTCCCCCAGGGTTCGGAAACCCGTATCTGTTTAGCGTCTTCCCCGTGCCCTTGCCTTTGCCCGCGCCCGTCGACGTTCTTGACTGTTGTCTCTCTTTTCTCCCGCCGAACGGTGCCGCCAATGGCGATGTACAGCGGCTGTCCGGAAGCGTGGCAATACCGACTAGGTTGGTCAAGGGCTTGGATACGACCGAAGTATGGATGGAATCGGGCAAGGGCACGGGCGCAGGCAAAGGCAAGGGAGGACGCTAAACACATACGGAAACCCTGGGCTGGAATCCACAATCCCGTTGGGATTGACCTCGATTACAATGTTGAAAACCGGGGGTGCCGCGAAAGAGGAACGCTCACGGGGCGGAGGCAGAGGCATAAGCAAAGGCAAAGACAGGGCAAGGGTTTAGAGCAGGAAGACGATGCTAAACGGATACCCTTCTTGTTGGGTTCTCCAAGGAGCCATTTATGAATCTCCATCGAGGTCATCTTCGCCTGATTCTTCTTTTGACCCTGTTCCTGATTTCCTGGAGAGAGCTATCGGCCCAGTCCCGAGGTGGAGATCCGGGATGGCGATCTCTACTCCCTGCGTTTCCGGCCCTGATGGGATAGGGTTTGCTTTATTGGGCTTCAGGCATTGGTTCCCATTGATCTAGGCTCATAAGGGAGACGCAAGGATGCACGTCGGCGATCAAAGCGGTAGAGCACTTCCCCCATTCCCCATTAGACTCGTCTTGATTGCAGCTCTAGCTGCTGGCACACCATACGGAACAGCTCCCGTGTTCGGCCAGGCTGAAGATCCCCTGAATTCGTCGAAAGTGCTGAACCTGAATACCTTCGCCACACATTCTTCAGCCTCTTCGCCGGAAAGCGCGATCGATCTGACACATCCCAGAGATGGATCGGGACGGATCTTTGTTAGCACCAACCAAGGTAGGATCCATGCCTTCTCATCCAGCGGAACTTATCTGGGAAGATTCCTGGATTTCAACACAGCCGCAGTCCCGGATTTTGACAATTCTCTCGGCTTTACAACAAATGGGCTGTCGTACATAGCCTTCCATCCGAATTACGGCACCGTCGATGCTCCCGGAGAAGGTAAGCTTTACACCATCTATAAGAGTCACGTACCGGGAGCGCGCGAACCCGACTACACTGGAGCCCGACTTGCAACAAGACCAGGAGACGTGATCAGCCAGTACGCCATCGTTGAATGGACGGTCGAGGCAGACAATCCCAACCGAATCGACACAGCGTCTCGGCGCGAGGTGATCAGGTTTGAGTTCAGTGGTCCGGGAGACACTGTACACTCGGTCGGAGAGATCAGCTTCAACCCGTTCCCCAAGCGGGGTGAGGCCGACTACGGGAATCTTTATCTCGCATTGGGTGACGCCTACGCCGGAGGTGCTGTAAAGAACTGGCAACACGTGCAAGACTCGGACAATCCGTTCGGCAAGCTGTTGCGCATCAACCCGCTTCAGAGTGGCAGTGACCGGTATTCCGTCCCCGCGGACAATCCCTTTCATGAAGGCGGTTCGCTTCTCGATGAGGACAACAACGTCGAAGAGATTTTCGCGTGGGGCCTGCGTTATCCCCAAAACTTCAGCTTCGCCAAGGACGCTCGCGGATCCCATCGCTTGATCGTATTTGACATTGGCGCCGCTGACTTTGAAGAATTGAATATCGTAGACCTGGGCGACAATCACGGCTGGTCGCGCCGCGATGGTCCGATAGAGGGCAACAGAAACACGGCACTAAAACTGCCTCCAGGTTCCACGCTCGAATCTCCTGCCGCCGTGTATGACCACAACATCCCCAACCTTCCCAACGGGATCCCTATAGCGGGTTCCGCAGCGATCACTGGGGGGTTCGTCGTCTCCGATCCTGGAGATACAACTTTTCAGAACCAGGTGATCTTTGGCGATCTGGCGCGCTGTGCATTTTTCCACGCTGACTTTGACGATTTGTTGACAGCCGATGCGGCCGATACCCAGGCATCGATATGGGTGATGGCGGTGAGTCTCGACGGAGGTCCCGCGGCGCTCTTTGGTGACCTGATCAGTAAGGGCCGGTGTGATGCCCGTTTCGGCGTGGACGAAAGGGGCCGTCTTTTCGTCATTAGTAGACAAACCAACGGAATCTATCTCACCGATCTGATCGCGGACCAGAGCCCTGACGATACAAAGTCGGACGGCAAAGTCGAGAACGCCGAAAAGGGAAGCACTGACTAAGGGCTCGTTCAAGAATAACTTCACATTCTGGCATCTCATCTTCACACCATCTTCGGCCGCTCCTCAATCGCGAAAACCTCAACGTAGGCCTGGCTACGCCTGCGCTTTCGCTCAATCGTTCGCGACCGAATCTGGCGCAAATCTGAGCGCCAACTCTGCGAAGTTATTCTTGAACGAACCCTAACCCGCATTTCTCACACCCAGTCTGCTACGAGGCCGCAATCATCCGCCCTGACTGCGTGACGCTCCTTCGGCCTCCTCGACGTACTGCACGAGTACGACTGCGGGGGCCTCGGTCGCAAGCCTTGCCAGGACGGCGCTTTCGGCCTCTCGCGACGACCGGGTGTGAGAAATGCGGGCTAAAGATTCAATTTCCTTGGATCTTCATATGAGCTACTTAGCACTGCCCTTTGAATCTGGGCTAAAGAATCCGCCTGGAATAGCCGATTAGAAAGGTGACATGGGTGTGCTGGTGCCCAGGAACCAGCGGGGCAAGGATGCCCTCGAGGGAAAATTTCAAGGAGGAAATAGTCAATGAGCAGCACTTTCAGCGTCATCACCAATCTCCCCAGTTTGGTGGCGCAACACAATTCCACCCAGAACCAGCAGAGCCTGCAAAGAACCCTTTTCCGGCTCTCTACTGGTCAGCGGTTGTTTCGGGGAGGCGAGGATCCCGCCGGCATGGCGTTGGCGGACGGCTTGCACGCCCAGATTCGAACGCTGGAGCAGTCCATCAGGAATGCAAATGACGGCGTCGGGTTTGCCCAGGTGGCAGACAGTGCCTATGGACAGGTCCAGAATCTGCTGGGCAGAGCCGCTTCGCTGCTCTCTGAAGCAGAATCAGACACCAACAGCAGCGGCGAGGTAGCCATCGAAACTGAGCTGGCTCAGATCTACCAGGAAATCGACCGGATCGGAGCGGCCACGTCGTTCAACGGAACTGCTGTTTTTTCCAACGCGACCATAAACATCTTTGTAGGGGACACGCAGAACCTGACGGCTTCCAATGCCGAGATCGCGGTCGCCACCAGCGCGCTGAGTACCACGGCTGATCTGGCCATCGCTGCCGGTGTTACGAGTGCTGGATCCAGCATTACGGTCGACATCGATGGCACCAACACGGCCACGGTTATGCTGGGTGAGGTGGAAGCCGCAATTGACGCGGTTGCCAGCCGGCGAGGATCGCTGGGTGCTTCCATGAACCGACTGGAGAATGCGGTGTCCGTCATGCAGTCCCAGGTTCAGAATCTGACTGCTGCCGAATCACAGATTCGAGATGCGGACTTCGCTGCGGAGATCGCAAATCTGACGAAGTTCCAGATTCTCTCACAGGTCGGCGTAGCGGCAATGGCCCAGGCCAACGCCGTACCGCAGAGCGTGTTGTCTCTCTTCCAGTAGTCGAGAGCCGACGCTTACAAGTTAGGAGCTGAGTCGGAGTGAACCCGCATTTCTCATCGCCTGTCGTAGCGAGGCGTCGCAAGGGCCGTCCTGGCAAGGCTTGCGACCGAGGCCTCCGCAGTCGTACTTGTACAGTACGTCGAGGAGGCCGACCGAGCGAAACGCAGCCAGGACGGGCGGCGTACGGATGATTGCGGCGACGTAGTAGACCGGCGATGAGAAATGCGGGTGAAGGCTTCGGCTCGGCTCGTACCGTGAAATAAGGTCCACATTTCAAGAGGGTCACCCGTCATCTGGTGGTATTGCCTCAGTTTGATCTGTGATCGGTCCGTAGTGTTCGATGCGTCGGTTACGGGCGAAATTGAAGATCTGTTCCTTCAGCAGTCGAGTCAGGTCCAGGTCGCAACGGTGCACGACCAACTCGTCTCCCAGCGTTGAAGCGGCGGCGACGATTTCTCCGGTTGGGGCGATGATCGACGTTTGCCCGATCTGACTCACTCCCTCTTCGACACCCGCCTTGGCGACGCCGACGACCCAGCACCCGTTTTGGTACGCTCCAGATTGCATGCACAACTGATTGTGGAAGTTTGCCAGAGGGTCCAGCTGAGGCCGTTCGGGGTTATGATCTGGAGTGTTGTAACCCAGCAGAATCATCTCGGCGCCGCGTAGAGCGAGCACTCGATACGTCTCAGGCCACCGGCGGTCGTTGCAGACACACATGCCAAGCACGCCACCAAATGCACGCCATGTCTGAAAGCCCAGATCGCCGACGTCGAAGTATCGCTTTTCCAGATTTTGAAACGGGTTCCGCGGACGGTGATCGGCGTGTCCCGGTAGATGGATTTTGCGGAATTTGCCGATAATCTCGCCGGTTTTATCAACCAGCACGCTGCTGTTGAAATGACGAATTCCACCCTCTGCAAACGCGAGTTCGGCAAAACCGAGATGAAAGCCGATTCTTAGACGGGCTGCCTCGTCGAACAGCGGCTGTGTTTCGTGGCTGGGCATTTCACCTTCGAAGTACGAGTCGATTTCGTCGGAGTCCTCCATGTACCAGTGCGGAAAAAATGGGGTGAGGGCGCATTCGGTAAATACGATCAGATCGCAGTCGTGCGCGTGTGCCTCTCGCATCTGATCAATCAGCCGCGCAACAACTTCACCCCGGGTTTCACTTCGCGAAATCGGCCCGCTTTGAGCAGCTCCGACGGTTAGGAATCTGGGCATTGATTTGTGCCACAACGCCAATACATTTGTTAATTACTCTTCGACGTAGTCGAGCAAGTCTTTGATCATTCTGGCGGTTAACCCCCAGATGGTCTGTCCATCGTAGTGATAGAAGTAGACCGAGATCCAACGGTCCTCCCTCCAACGCCTCTGGACCAGGGGCGCTGTCTCGAGAAAGAAGCGGACAGGAACCTCCAGCATGGAAGCCACTTCACGGGGGTTCACGACCGTCGTGAAGCCCTCCCGGATGTAGCCCGCAAAGGGCGTGACCGAGTAACCTGTGACCGAGGTGTAGTCCTTGAAGCGTCCGAGGAACTCGACCTCTCTTGGAGAGACCCCTATCTCCTCCTCTGTCTCTCGTAGGGCCGTCTCCCAAAGGGATGGATCGGCTTCCTCTTCCAACCCTCCCGGAAAACAGATCTGGCCCTTGTGGGTGGCGACTTGCTGTGTCCGCCGAGTGAGCAGGAAGTGCGGCTCTCCCTGACGCTCGAAGATCGACATCAGAACTGCGGCCCGGCCCCGGAACTGCTTGGATTGGGCCTCAAACTCAGCCTCCGAGAGCTTCTCCCTGGTCCGTTCCTTCCAGCCCAATACACTTCCTCCCGGCGTTGTCGTTGAACGCTTCCCAACCCAGGCGCAGCTTCCTTTACTCCACCCTGGGATCGAGTTGGGCGGACATCAACTGAGGCTGGACCTCGCGGTTGCCGCCTTCCAGCATTCCCTCCAGAAACTCGACCGTCTTGGCCACCGCCGCCTCTGCCAGTTGACGCCCCTTCTCGACGGTGGCCTCCAGAGGCAGCTTGTCCTCCTGGTCGCGCATGGCATCTTGTCGCACGTTCTCAGGGAACAGCGCCAGGGCGATCGAAGTCTCATATTCCTGGGCATGGCCAGGCACCCCGGTAGTGCAGATCTTCTCCGCCTGCTGGCGACTCAAATTCCAATAGGAGTGAATCTGGATATTTGCTTCCGGATGCTCCAGCTGAAAGTAGAGCTGCCACTGCCGCAAAATGCCGTAGACGGGCGCCTCATTACCACCGTGACCGTTAAGGACCAGCACCTTCTGGCAGCCGTGGCGCACCATGCTCTCGATTGCATCGAAAAGGACGGCCAGCCACGACCCCGGTTTGGCGGTCAGGGAGCCCTTGTGCACCATATGATGCTCTGAAATCCCGACTCGGAGCGGCAGCGCAACCACGACGCGCGGATAGAGGCGTCGGGCCGCCTCCTCGGCAACCCATTCTGAAGACCGGATGTCGTGCTCCATCGCCAGGTGCTCCAGGTGCTGTTCGATAGCACCCGTGGGAATCACACAGGCTTCAAAGCGTCCAGCCTCCAGCGCCCCGCGAAACTCGCGCCGCGTCATCTTCTCCAGGCGAACTTCCTTCTCAGTGATCATTCTGTTTCTCCCAGTCTCCGTCGCGCCGAGTCGGACGGCACCCTCGAGTTCCCGATCATAAGCCATGCTCTATTCGGGCGCTAGCACACTTGGGCATCGACTAGATCGTTGGACCGCAGCTGTTTCCCCTCAGTGCCACCGGCGATTACACTGGATCATTCGGGTGAAAACTTCAGTCCCGCCTCCAGGAGCGCAGGCCCTATTCGAGAAAGAAACTTCGAAGTACCTGTTTAGGACTTTCAAAAGGGAATCAAAATAGAGGTCAATCCCAACGGGATTGCGTATTCCAGCCCAGGGTTTCCGTATGTGTTTAGCGCCTTCCCTTGCCTTTGCCCGCACCCTCGCCCGTGCCCGTGTTCGTTCGCGTCTTTTTGTCCTGAAACCCTCGTAATCGCTGACAGCAAGATCAAAGAACGCACTGTCGACTCAATCGGCCTGGCTTGGCCAAGGGCCTCGATGCAACCAAGGAGAGCCGAAGTCAGGGCAAAGGCAAGGGTGGGAAGAAGGCGTTAAACAGATACGGGTTTCCCAACCCTGGGGGAGCCCACCGCCTTTGGACTTCATCCCTGAAGGGGATGCATACAAGGGAACACGGGGAATTGTGCGAGCGCGGGAAGCGCCGGACGAGTTGTCCGGCTCTCTCCTCGGAACTGGGCCTCATATTGCTAACGAGTCAAGGCGTTCGCGGCACTGCCGGACCCGGCTTCGTCATACTCGCAAGGCACCCGTTCGCGGCACTGAATTCCCCTACTGCTCACTGATCACTACCTCACTGCTTACTATTCAAGTTCCAGGTCAGTGCCCCCCCGGCTGCGCCGCCCCATTCGAGAAAAAAACTGACTGAGCCATAGAAGCCTGAAGCGCGAGCGAGGGGTTGGGAATCTGCGAGATGCGTTGCCAAAAAGCATTCGACCACCCCCTCGCTCGCGCTTCAGGCTTCCATAGTTCTCGCAGCAATCCGTGACCCGGGACGTGCGAGGTTCGAATGAAGTTTCAGGTTAGTGTCCCCCCAGCGGTGCTGCCCCATTCGAGAACGAAACTTTGGCACCAACAGACGGCAGTGATTGCCCGAATCCTTCGAAATTCGCTTGTTCGATATTCTGCGGTTCAGCATTCATCGGTTGCCTCCTCCAGAACCAAGGGAAAAGGCTAAATCACAAACCGCAGAACACCGAACATGCGAACTCCGAAGTCGGGCGCAGCGGTGAAGTTTCAGCTTAGGCACACAATGCCCCAGTTTTCGATTGCACTCAATGCTCGATGGTGACAGGATCTACAGCTTAGAGCCCTAACCGACCGCAAGGAGAAAATCATGACCGAGAAAGTCGCATCGTTGACAGAGGCTTACGTAGAGAGAACGCCGCGCTCGCGCGAGTTGTTTGAAAGAGCGAGCAATTACACTTCTGGTCCCATCAAGGGAGCCTACTTCTACCCCCCCTATCCGCTTGGGATGGATCGGGGCGAGGGATGCTACCTCTATGACCTGGAGGGCAATCGATACGTGGACTTCGCCAATCATCACACTGCGCAGATATTGGGCCATAACCACCCCACAGTGATGGAAGCCGTAAAGGCGCAGATGGCTAGAGGCATTGCCGTGG
Organism: Acidobacteriota bacterium; assembly: GCA_965218775.1. Classification (GTDB taxonomy): domain Bacteria; phylum Acidobacteriota; class UBA6911; order RPQK01; family JAJDTT01; genus CAUZIZ01. The sequence goes on from CBDCLS010000005.1 coordinate 1,904,984, forward strand.
GTGCGCCGATGGGTGTTGAAGCTGAGATCGCCGAGGAAATGTGTCGACGGGTGGCTTCAGTAGACGCGATCCGTTTCGTCAACTCGGGCACCGAGTCCACCCTTCACTCCATCCGACTGGCACGGGGTTTCAGCGGAAAGCCCAAGATCGCAAAGTTCGAGGGAGGCTATCACGGCAGCCATGACCTCGTCGAAGTGAGCAGTTCAGCGCCGCCACCGGACAAGGCCGGCCCGGCCGACGCACCTCACTCGGTGGCCACCGCCGGAGGCCTCTCTCCCAACGCAACGTCAGAGGTCCTGGTGCTGCCCTACAACGACGAGGCCGCGGTGGAGAAGCTGGTGGAACAACACCGTGATGAACTGGCGTGCGTGATCTTTGATCCCAAGGCGGGCACCCTTCACCTACGGCCGGAATTCGTTCGGGCGGTACGCGAGATCACGCGCAAGAACGGCGTCCTCTTGATTTTCGACGAGATCGTAGGCTTTCGCACTGGGACGGGTGGACTTCAGGCCCACTACGGGATCGACCCCGACCTGACCTGCTTTGGCAAGATTGTCGGCGGCGGTTTTCCGGTGGGCGCATTCGGCGGAAGAGCCGATATCATGGGCCTCTTCGACACTTCCAAGGGTCCCACGGGGTTCTCCCAGAGCGGAACCTTCAGTGCCCATCCGGTGACGATGACGGCTGGCCTGGCGATGCTGCGAGAACTGACACCCCAGGCATTCGACCACATGAACCGTTTGGGCGACCGGCTCTGCAATGGACTCAACGATCTCTTCTCCCGCCAGAGCATCGTAGCGCGGGCGGTCGGGGTCGGCTCAGCCTTCAGCATCTACTTCGTCGACGGGGAGATCCGGAACCAACGCGACCTGTCCCGCAACGACGGGGCCAAGACCTATCGCGTGTTTCTGGCGCTGCTGGAAGAGGGCTACTTCCTGGGCCATACCCTGAGTATGTGCTGCCTCTCCCTGCCTATGGAAGAGAGCCATGTTGACGGACTGATCGAGGCAACCGGAAAGGCCATAGAAAGAGCGACGATGGAATGAACCTGACTCCTTGAGCCATCGTTGCCAGAGAACCCTACACTAGGAGGACTTGAACATGATTGGCGAAAACAGTCACCTGAATCGCCGCGAGTTCATGGTGAAGGTGAGCACGGTAGCGACCAGCACCTTGCCCGTAGGCGCGGGGCTTTCTCCCTTCTTAGAGGCCGTACCAACTCCGAAGAGCGCGGCCGAAAGCATCGTCCAGACCCTCCATGACAGCCTGACGGAATCCCAGAAATCGGTGGTGCTGCTGCCCTGGAGTGACAGCAGACGCAGCCGCATCAGCGCCAACTGGAAGGTTACCGAACCGGGGATCGGCAGCGACTTCTACAGCAACGAGCAGCGTCATTTGATCGACCAGATCCTCCGCTCGGTCACGAGTCCCGAGGGTTATGAACGCCTGCTTCGGCAGATGAAGGAGGATTGGGGCGGAATCGGACGCTACGCCATGGCCATCTACCGAGATCCAGGCTCAGACAAGTTCCTCTGGGAAATGACAGGACGACATCTCACCCTGCGTGCCGACGGTAACAGTGTCGGCGACGCCGCCTTCGGAGGCCCCATCGTCTACGGACACGGCGCCGGAGATTCCGAGGTTGGACTGCCCGGCAACGTCTACTACTACCAGTTGGAAAAGGCCAACCAGGTCTTCCAGGCCCTGGATGGCAAGCAGCGCCAGAAAGCACTCCTGGCCAAGGCGCCGCCGGAAGCAGAAGTACCGATCCAAGGTCGCGGTGCCAGCTTTTCCGGAATCGCCGCCAGTGAGCTCTCCCCGGATCAACGGACACTGGTCGAAGAAACGATGCAGCTCCTCCTGGCTCCCTTCCGAGAAGAGGACGTCAAGGAGACCATGTCGCTGTTGAAGGCCGGGGGCGGTCTCGATCAACTCCACCTCGCCTTCTATCAGAGCCACAATCTGGGTGACGATCAGGAGTGGGAAATCTGGCGACTGGAAGCGCCGACCCTGGTCTGGCACTTCAGAGGATCACCGCATGTGCACACCTACGTGAATATCGGCAAGAAAGTGTGAGGAGAGTCCAAGGCGCAAGGCACAAGATACAAGATACAAGATACAAACAAGCATCAAATACCAAGCACCAAGGTACAAAAGGGATCTGCGAGGTCTGGGCTACAGTTACCCGCAGCACCCGGGATGATGGGTCAGAAGTGCCCATCGAGCCGAGACCGGTTCCTCCAGACCGTTTGAGATTTGGTGCTTGAAATTTGGAACTTGTTTGTATCTTGTTTCTTGTATCTTGGGATCTATCTAATTCCGCCACACCGTGTATTCCCTGCTGGCGGGTTCGAGGTGCCACAACCTCGCTAGAATCAGGCTGAACGGGTAGGAGACGGCGAAGCAGATGACTATCCCGACGGGTCCGAAGAAGACCCAATGGGTGTCGGTATACATCTGGATGTAGAACTCCAGCGGAATCGTGACTAGACAGGTGCCGATCAGCCAGCCCCAGAAGTGAGTCCTACGCGTCAATACGCCGAGCAGGAATAGGGCGGCCACGGGTGCACCCAGATATCCTCCAACCATGTTGATCGCCTGCAGGATTCCCTCGGTCTGGGAGACCAGGAGACCGGCCAGAGTCGCCACTAAACCCAGAGCGATGGTCAGTCCGCGCGCCAGGTCGAGACTCCGGCGAGCCTCCGGGGTCGTCTTCCTCAGCGGCCCGACGAAATCGACCAGGATCAGGGTACTCATGGAGTGAATCCCCGAATCGACGGTGGACATGGCAGCTGCGAATATTGCAGCGATGATCAGCCCTGAAAGGCCTGCCGGCAGGGCGTGTACGATGTAGAAGGGCAGAATTCGATCACCGCCGATCCCGTCAGCCAGCCTTTCGGGAAACAGAGAGAAATAGGCGAACAGGCCCAGGCCAATAAAATAGAGAAGCCCTACAACGATGATTTCCAGAACATGATCCAGAATGAGCGCCTTGACCATTCCCCAAAAGGTCCTGATGGAGAGCAGCCGTTGGACCGTCACCTGGCTGGTTCCGTACTGATTGAACGCGATAACGAAGTAGCAGATAACCACGGCTAGTCCATTGAGCTCCGAGAAGCTGAAGCTCAGGTCCAACAGGGGGAGCTTATCCTTGGCGGAAGCCATCTCCATGATCTGCCTGATCCCACCCGGAACACGCTGTGCGAGGGAAAAGGTAATCACAACCGCCCCAAAGGCCAGAATCAGGAACTGCACGACGTCGGTCCAGATCACGGCGGCCATCCCACCCAGGGTTGTGTAGGCGGTCGCTACCAGCCCCATGAGTATGATCGCGCTCCAGAGGTTGAGACCGGTCACGGTGGAGAGGGCCAGGGCCGGAGCATAGAGGGCGATCCCCATCCATCCCTGGATCTGCAGAATCTGGAAGAACGAGGCGGCGTAGCGGGCCCGGCTCCCGAAACGCGCGCCCACGTACTCGTAGATGCTAGTGACGTTCAACCGTCGATAGATGGGGAAAAAGAGCAGGATGACCAGGGGAGCGGCCAACAGTGCGGCTGGCAATCCCAATACCAGGGCGGCGTTCTCTCGGTACGCCACCGCGGGCGCCCCCAGATAGGTCAGGGCACTCAGGAGACTGGCAACCACACTCAGGGAAACCGCCACCCAGGGCATGTCACGGTTGGCGAGAAAGTAGGAAGAGGTGTCTTTCTGTTTGCCGGAGAGGGCCAGGGCCAAGCCGACCACCACGGCGAAGTAGCCCACCAGGACGAGATAGTTCAGGGTTCCGAATGATGTCTCTGCCAGAGAGTCAACCACTCCTTGAGATCCTCAACGGCCTGCGTTCGGGTAAGTGATTCTTCGTCAGTTGTCCTGCTGTGGGTGCTCATTCAATCAAATTTCCCACTTCTACAACCTCTGCTTAACGGTACCGCACCTCGGTGGTGCTACCCCAACGAATGCTGCTTTCAGCCGCTGGCCCAAGGTACGCAACGAGGAGCCATGACAAAGTCGATCGTGAGTACAGGGCCTTGTCAGCGCACGTCGTTCATTCCGGATCTACCAGTGCAAGAATTCGAGCCGTTACCTCCAGAATAACGTCCTCGGACGCTCGATCGAATCGGTCGGCGCCTCGGGCCCGCCAGTCAAGACTCTTCAATTGATCACAGAGAATTGCACCACGGACCCTGCCGTCCTTCGGTAGTGGAACCTCGAACGGGTAGCCTTTCACTCGTGAGGTAATTGGGCAGAAGAGGGCAAGTCCGACTTTCCTGTTGTAGGCGCGTGGCGACACGACGAATGCCGGGCGGTAGCCAGTCTGTTCATGCCCCGCGTGCGGAGCGAATTGCAACCAGACAATATCCCCGCGATCCGGGACATATGTCTTCGGCACTACCAGGTCTCCCGTCCAACGGGTTCGCCAGTCTCTACTTCTTCGTGGACATTTTCGGCCGAAACGCCTCGCAACAGATCCTTCAAGTTGTATTTCGGCTCCCGGTTGGGCCGAACGATCAGTTCGCCATCCTCGACTGAAAGATCAACCTCAGAACCGGCTTCGACCCCAGCCTCTTCGGCAAAGGACTTGGGTATCCGAAGGCCCAAGCTGTTTCCCCATTTTTGTATTTTAGTCTGCATGGCCTACCCCAATAGATATACATTGAGTATACATTCAAGAGCCTGGCTTGTCGAGCGGCTGTGTTGATCGCTTTGAATTTCTTGTCTTCAGCAAGGAAATGAGAAATGGTGCCGGAGGCGGGATTCGAACCCGCACACCCTTTCGAGCGCCACCCCCTCAAGATGGTGTGTCTGCCAGTTCCACCACTCCGGCACGGAGCTATTCTTCGGGTTTTGCCTCTGCGGGTGCGGCTTCCTGAGCGGGAGCCTCTCCTGCTTCAGGCGCCTGATCCGAGGCTGGGGCCGCCTCCGGAGCAGGAATCGGGGCAGCCTGTTCGGCAGCCGGAAACTCCTCCATGACACTGGAGGTTGTGCCGCGGGTAAAGAGGATCGCCAGCCCCAGGGACGTCACCATGAAGGTGATCGCACAGATCGTGGTGCCCTTGGTCAGAAGGGTAGCCGCCGAGCGGACCCCGAAAGCTGTTTGGCTGCTGCTTCCACCAAAGGCCGAGGCCAGGTCACCCGCCTTTCCCGATTGCAGAAGAACAATCAGGACTAGGACTACGCAGGCCACAATATGAAGAATGATAAGTAGCGTGAACATCGTTTTCAGTCCGCCGTTCTGATCGCGTCAGCTTCGCACACGCTCGTCGCTGAGAATGCTGGCACGATTCGAAAGATCTTATTATACCCGACTCGTTGGTTATCCCTGATCAGCCTGGTCGTATTTCACAATCTGGACAAAAGAAGCAGCATCCAGGCTAGCACCGCCCACCAAGGCACCGTCGATATGCTCCTGTCCCAGAAGCACTCCGGCATTGTCCGGCTTGACGCTCCCACCATAGAGAATCCGGACGCCTTCGGCAGCATCTGATCCGAATTGTTGCGCCAGCCACTGTCGAATCATGCCGTGGACCTGATCGGCGATCTCGGGTGTCGCCGTCTTCCCCGTCCCTATCGCCCACACCGGTTCGTAGGCCACGACAATCCGGGTAAGAAGATCGGCGCCCAGGCCCTGAAGCGCTCCTTCCATCTGCCCCAGAATCACAGTCTGAGCACGACCCGACTCTCTCTCATCCAAAGACTCTCCAACGCAGAGGATGGGAGTGAGCTCGGTGGTGAGAACCCTGTTAAGCTTGCGCCGAATGGTTTCATCGGACTCCGAAAAGTACTGCCGCCGTTCCGAGTGCCCCAGGATGACGTAGTCACAACCACACCCAAGAAGCATCCCCGTGGACACCTCACCCGTATAAGCTCCTTCATCCTCCCAATGGACGTTCTGTGCGCCCACCCTGATCTGCGTCCCCTGAAGCACATCGCAAACCGCAGAAATCGCTGTGAAAGGAGGACATATGACTACTTCGACCTGGGACGTTGAAGGTTGTCCTGCAAGCAGTGACTTGACTTCCCGAGCCGTCGCCTCGGCCTCGGCTCGAGTCTTGAACATCTTCCAGTTGCCTGCCACGATTGACTTTCTCATTCCGCTGTTCCTTCTCAATCGGCCGTTCAACTTATCCTTTATTCGACAAGACTTCAACTCCAGGGAGCGTTCTCCCAGCCAGGAACTCCAGAGAGGCACCACCACCAGTTGAGATGTGGGTGATGCGATCTTCAACTCCGGCGTTTCTGACGGCGGCTACGGAATCCCCTCCCCCTACGATCGAGATAGCGTCGCTGGAAGCGACCGCACGGGCGACTTCAAGCGTTCCCTGGGAGAACTCCTCGATCTCGAAGACTCCCATGGGACCGTTCCAGATCACGGTCCTGGAGCTGGCTATCTCTTCTGCGAACGCCTTTCTAGTCTGTGGTCCGATGTCCAGTCCCATCCAATCCGCAGGAATAGCGTCAACCGAAGTCACACGGACCTCGGTACCGGCCTCGCAGCGAGGCGCGGCCACCACGTCTACAGGCAACCTTAGCTGGAGCCCGCTGGCAGAAGCCTGAGTAATCAACTCTTCTGCCAGGATCAGTCCACCCTCTTCCACCAAGGATCGCCCGACGCCTTTGCCCAGTGCTTTCAGGAAGGTAAAGGCCATCCCTCCTCCCACCAGAAGCGTTTGGGCAAAGGCAAGGAAGTGCTGCATCACTGCGATCTTGTCGGAGACCTTGGCTCCGCCGAAAATGGCTAGTGCGGGCTGCTCAGGAGGGGAAATAACCTGGGAAAGGTATTCTAGCTCTCGTTCCAGCAGGAGGCCGGCGGCTCCCTTGCCCAGGATCGAGGGGACTCCAACCGTCGACGCGTGGGCCCGGTGTGCCGTTCCAAAGGCATCGTTGACGTATTCTTCGGCGAGACCAGCGAGCTCTTGAGCAAAGCCAGGGTCGTTGGCCGTCTCCCCTGGGTGGAATCTCAGATTCTCGAGCAGGAGGATCTGCCCGTCGCCGAGGGATGCCGCTGCTGCCTTGACCCGCGGCCCCACCGACCGCTCCACAAACTCGACAGGCCGGCCGATCAGAGAAACGAGATGGGCTGCCACCGGACGCAGAGAGAGAGCTTCTGAGTGCTGTCCTTTTGGCCTTCCCAGGTGTGAGGCCAGGATGACCCGAGCTCCTCTTTCGAGTGCCAGCTCGAGGGTGGGAAGCGAACTGCGGATGCGGGTGTCGTCCGAGACCCGTCCTTCATGCAGTGGGACATTGAAGTCGACCCGCAGGAAAAGGGATCGGCCCTCGAGCTCCAGGTCTTGGATGGATCTCTTTTTTATTGGGGGCATAAAGTCACTGGTTGGCTTCGGAGGGCCAACCGAGATCTGGGTGAGGGTAGGCGAGATTGTGCTGCTGTCCAGCTCTCTCCTCGGAACTTGGCCTCATATTGCTAACTGGTCAAGTCGTTCGCGGCCCTGCTGGCTGACTCTGTTTCCGGCGCTGCTCACTGATTACTGCTCACTTTTCAACCACCGGCCGCGACCAATTCTGCCAGTTCCAGGACCCGGTTGGAGTAGCCCCATTCGTTGTCATACCAGGCGAGGATCTTGACCATGTTGGACCCCAGAACCTGGGTGAAGGGACCGTCGACGACTGCTGAGGCGGGATTCTTGATGAAATCGGACGAAACCAGCTCCTCTTCAGTATAGGCGAGGATGCCCTTCAAGCTGTTGTCGGAGGCCTGCTGGAACGCCTGCGCGATATCCTGCTTGGTGGCGTCGTTCTCGAGCGTCGCTGTCAGATCTACCAAGGACACCGAGGGAGTGGGGACTCGGATGGAAATTCCGTCCAGGCGACCTTTCAGTTCGGGAAGAACCAAGGTCACCGCAACCGCCGCGCCGGTCGTCGTTGGGATCATCGAGAGAGCTGCCGCCCGGGCTCGCCGCAGATCACTGTGAGGAAGGTCCAGAATCTTCTGGTCGTTGGTGTAGCTGTGGATCGTCGTCATCAGTCCCTTGGCCAACCCGAACTGCTGGTGGAGGACCTTGGCAACGGGAGCTAGACAGTTGGTAGTGCAGCTGGCGTTCGAGATAATGGAGTGACTGTCGGGCTGATACATTTCGCTGTTAACGCCCAGGCAGATGGTAACGTCTGGATTCTTGGCCGGCTGGCTGATAATGACCTTCTTCACGGAGTCACCGAGGTGCTTGGAGGCATCTTCGCGCTTCCCGAACAATCCGGTGGACTCGATGACGATGTCGGCTCCGACCTCACTCCAGGGAATCTGGGCTGGATCTCGTTCGGAAAACACCCGAATGCTCCTACCGTCGAGAGTCAGTCCGTTTTCATCACTGCCGACTTCGCCAGGCATCTGACCATAGACAGAGTCATACTTGAGCAAATGCGCCAGCGTCCGGGGCTGGGTAATGTCGTTTATCCCAACAAATTCGAGGTCCGACCCACTACCTATGGCTGCCCGGAGCACATTCCGACCGATGCGCCCAAAACCATTGATTCCTATCTTCGCTCCCATTTCTCCTCCTACGGAAAATCTCAAATCCCAAGCAGTGCAACCAACCAGCACCCTGCACGAACCGGATGCATTCTAGCCGAGTTTGGCAACCACCAGAAGGTCTAATACGAAATCATGGGGCAGCGCCGATCTTCGGGCCCGTTCTGCTTCCCTTCAATACACCTCCGTTCCGTCAGGATGCGTGTGGAACCTACGATGCCCCCACAGCCAGCAGTGGGGATATTCCCGAACCACCTCTTCAATATAGCGATTGAACTGGGACGTGTTCACTTGGATGTCCGAATCTTCGTCTCCGGTTCGCGTCAGTTCAACCGGGGGATAGAAGCGGATCACGTAATGTCCGCGCTGCCGATCTGGATAGATGAAGCCAGGTACCACGGGGGCCGAGGTTCTGAGTGCCAGCGCCGCCACTGCCGAATTGGTAGAGGCTGGTCGTCCGAAGAGGGGAACGTAGACCCCATCTTGCACCTGAGTGTTCTGGTCGATCAGCAACCCTACGTCCTGCCCGTCCTGGAGCAGACGCAGGATTCGCCGGAGTGAACCCTGTTTGGGAACCACCTGGTTGCCAAACCTGGACCGCAGTCGGGCCACCCAACGCTCCAGAAAGGCGTTGTCGAGAGGACGGGTGATGAAGCTCAGGGGATGACCGTGCGAGGCGTGGGCGGCGGGCAGCAGTTCCCAAACGCTGATGTGCGCGGTCAGGAACAGGACACCTTTTGAGCCCTCTTTGGCACTCAGATAGTTTTCCAGGCCGCGGCCCTCCTCATATCGGACGCGCTTACGAACTTCGGCTGGTGTGAGCCGCGCCAGCCGGCTCATCTCCACTGCTAGATCTCCCAACTGCTGATAGCTTCTGAGTAGGGTCCTGCGACGCCAGGAATCATCCTCTTTCGGAAAAGCAATTCCCAGATTGGTGAGGCCGATTCGTCGATGCTTCCAATCGACTAGATAGATCAGGGTAGCAATCGCACGGCAAAAGGTGTAGGCGAGGCCTCTAGGCAGTAGGAACAAGGTAAAAAAGAAAGCCCGGACGGCGGAAAAGATGACAAAGTCGGCCAGCATATCGGCCTACGATCCTGGAACCCTGCCGGCCTTGAGCAGCACCTTCCCGGCCCGGGTCTGATTGGCTCTACCCCGCTCCAGAACGATCTCGCCGTTGACCAACACCCAGTCGATCCCCTCGCTGTGCTGGTGGGGATCGCTGAAGGTGGCCTTGTCCCGAATCCGCTTTGCGTCGAAGATGACAATGTCAGCCCATTGACCGGTGCGAATCAGCCCCCTATCTCGAAGCCCGATGATCTCCGCTGGGAGTCCCGTTCCGGTGTGAACAGCGAACGCTAGATCGATGACGGCCAGGGTGTTGACGTAGCGATGGAGTCTCCGGGCGAAGGTGCCGTAAGACCGAGGATGGATCTTTTCCTTCCCGTGCTTGGGGATTCTGCCGTCCGTGCACGCCGCCACAAAGGGCTGCTTGATGAAGGTCATCACGTCCTCTTCGGACATGTGGAACTGGGTGAACAAAGCACCCTCTAGAACCAGGTCCAAGCAGGTTTGAGCCTCCGAGAGCTGCCTGCGCCTGGCGACTTCGGAAATACTCACACCCAGCAGGCTCGGCTCGGGGTGCTTCGCGATCTGAAACTGATCACCGCCTCCCGAGAGCCGGATTTCCTGTGCCAGACGCCGAACTGCGCCGGCGCGCTGCTGGGGATCTTCCATAAGCTGCCGCAGACGCTGAAGAGAACTACTTTCTGAGGGCACATGTTCTCGGAGCGAATCAATCAGCCCCGATTGGATCGTGGAAGCGGGCTGCCGCAGTAGAAACTCGTTCGTGTAGAGCGCCTTGAGAGCTGGGTTCAGTCGATAGGCAGTCCTCACCAGTTCCTTCATCGAGAGCTCCTGCAGGAACTCCCAATCGGACCGATCCAGGTCCTGAATCGAAGTCTCGAGGGATCGGGGAGAGACGTGGATCCCATTGCCCGAGGTCGCATAGGGATAAAGATCGGCATACACCGCCAGACCTGACTTCCGGGCTTTCATCAAACGCGCTACCGCCGCACCAGCCTTTCCCCAATTGCGAGGGCCGGCACATTTGATGTGAGTCGCGACCACCCGAACACCGGTTGCTTTGGCAATCTCGACCAGCTCGTCGAGAGCCTCCAGCAAATAGTCGCTCTGGTCCCGGAGGTGACTGATGTAGAAACCGTCGGTTTCCTTGACCGGACGAGTGCTGGCAACCACCTCTTCCGTAGGAGAAAAACAACCCGGTGTATAGCTGAGGCCTGTCGAGATCCCCCAGGCACCCTGTGCCAGATATTCCCGGACCTTGGCCGCGGCTCTCTGGGTCTGGGAGGGGGTGGCAGGCTCCGAGCTCCAACCCATGACCTCCAACCGGATGCTTCCCTGCCCCAGCAACGGAATGAGATTGTTTCCGAGCCCGTGACTCTTCCACTTTGCCACCTGTGCCGTCAGGTTGGACCCCACCGGCCAGGGGTGGCGTCCGTCCTGTCCCACCACCACGGTCGTGATCCCCTGGGTAATGTTGTTGACGGCAGCCGCCAGGCGGGGATCCGACAATCCCGCCTCTGCATGGCTGTGGAGATCGATGAAGCCGGGGATCACATAGAGGCCCGTTGCATCGATGATTCTGTCGGCCTCCAGCTCGCCCAGATCCCCTATCTTTGCGATGCGGCCATCGCGAACGTAGAGGTCTCCGGCAAACGCCGGAGCTGAAGTTCCATCGATGATCCTTCCTCCCCGGATCGCGACCGAAACTGATGGCGGAGATTGCACCTGAAGCGCCTCGGCAGTCGCAGGGAAGATGAAGGTGCCAGGGAAGATGGCGAGCGCTATCGCAGCCAGAAATAATTGAAGCTGAGAAGCTCGGGTCAAGACTCGCCTCCTGGAGATTTCCGGCGTGCCCCTGAAGTATCTCAGTGGGACCTGCGAAGCAGCAAGACAGAGAACCACTGCTGACTGTCGTGATAGCGTTCTACCAACTCCAATCCGAAGAACTGCAGCTGGCTCAGAAGGGAGGACAGCTCGAACTTCCGACTGATCTCCAACAGGATGGGCTCGGCTTCTTCCCAACGAAACGAGGCTTCGACCTTGGGGAAATGGATCTCCTGAGAAGAGGTCGCCAGAGCGTACATCTCCATCTGCCTTTTCTCCGAGTTATAGAGTGGGGAATACTCCATCTTCGCCCTGTCGAAGTCACTGCCGGTGAGTCGGTTGATGTGGTCAAAGGCGTTGAGAACGAAGGCTGCCGTCAGTCCCCTGGAATCGTCGTACGCACGTTCCACGATCTCTACTTCCTTGACTTCATCTATGCCGAGCAGCAAGAAGTCGCTGGGTCCCATGCTACTGGACAGTTGATGGAAGAAGTGCCCGAACTGCACCCTGGTGAAGTTCCCTACGGTGCTGCCCAGAAAAACGAAAAGGGTAGGCAGCTCATTGTCGATGCTTGCGATTCCATCCTCGTAGCGTGAGACGAGGCCCTGGAACTGGATCTCGGGGAAAGCCTCCCGCTGGGCATCACGCGAACCCGTTAGAGCTAGAGGACTCACATCGACCGGGGCAAAGATTCCTCGCCCGCGCTGCCTGACCTGCTCTCTCAGCAGGTGCCGTGTCTTCTTCGAGAATCCTGCACCAAGCTCGACCAGACAATCGACCGGCGCCGCGGCCACAATATTCGCTGCCTCTTGCTCCAGGATGCCATCCTCCAACCGGGTCAGGTAGTATTCGGGCAACTGGCTGATCTCTTCGAACAAGTCAGAGCCCCGATCATCGTAGAGGTAGCTGGGATCAACCCATCGAGGCTGATCGAAGAGGGTCCTCAAGACAGCGAGAGCCGGATCCGGCTTTTCCGAATGCTGCCGTGGGGTCCAGAGCGAATCGTCCAGCCGTCGCCAGCGGTGCTGCTGACTCGCGGACAGCACATTGGTCGCGGAGTCCAATCGGTCCTCGACGATCCGTTCAGCGGCAAAGCAGGATGAGGAAACTTCAGCGTCCGCACACATCAGTTACGATCCAGATTCAGCTCTTGGTGTAGCGCTCGATTCTCGCTAGGGATTATACACAAGGCTAGCAGCGTGAGGGTCGACCGGATTCTTTGCCTTTGCCCTTGCCCTTGCCTTTGCCCTGAGCTCGGCAGAATACGACTTTCGCCTGGAGATCGAAGCTACGTCCAAGGATCAGTGGCGCCAGCGGCCACATCGGATGATTCCGGTGAAAACGCCAGTCCCGCTTACTCCTCGGAATTTGGCTTCAGATTGCAGACGAGTCAAGTCGTGCGCGGCTGTGTTTTGCTCCTACGTCATTGATGTCTTCTTTACCAAGCGTTCCAGGTTTGCCTTCCAAACAGGGGTCTAGTATTTTTTGTCTCGACCTTTTTTGTCTCGACCTTACGATCACATCCTTGTCTCCGGGGAACCACATGAAGCGACGAAACTTTCTGAAATCGGTACTGTTAGCGCCCGCCCCTCTACTCGCTGGCGGCCTTTCCGTCCGCACCGAGCCCGTCAGGATCAAGGTCGCGGGTGTCGTAGCCCGCTGGATCATGGACCAGGATAGCTACCGGGAGCTGAACTTCCGCCGCGTGGAAGCACTGATTCGCGAAGCCGCCGCAGCGGGCGCCAGAGTCGCCTGCACCACCGAGTGCTTCCTAGACGGATACTACCGGGAGGTCACGGACCAGCGAGCCGATCTGACGGATATGGCTGAGCGCTGCGAAGTGATCGAGACCAGTAGCTACGTCAAGAGGCTGGCAGCTCTGGCCAAGGAGTTCCAGATCTCAATTGTCGCCGGAATGGCGATCCGCGAGGGAGAGCGTTTGTCCAATACGGCACAGCTCTACACTCCCGAGGGACGGCTGGCTGGGCTCTATCGCAAAACCCACAACTTCGGGCGACACTCGGCCTGGTTTGCCAGTCAGAGCGCCCTCGAACGCTCAAAGTCGTTTCCGAGTTTCGATCTGGGTCTGGGGGTCGGCAAGGCGGGACTCATGATCTGCAACGACCGCAATTTCGAGCACACCTCCTTTGAGCTAGCCCGCAACGGCAGTCAGGTGGTCTTCTGTCCGACAGGGGGTGCTTACGACTTCGGCCGTCTCGCCGAGTACTGCTCCAGAGTGGGATTATGGAGCGTCTGGGTTCACCCGCTCGGAGCGGCCATTATCGATTGGCGCGGCCGCACAGTGGTGCATAGGAACAACTCCCTGGGACTGGATTCCCTGGCAGTGCCGGCTGCCGAGGTTGATTCCCCGGATGACCAGCGCTTTGTTGTGATGGGAGAGGTCGAGATGAGGTCGCCGATCCTGCCCCCTGCGCCAGCCGATTGTCCGGGCGACAGGTATTGGCCTTCGCCCCAACAAGCTTCTTGAGTCGATCCATGTCGGTCACAGCGGTTCAAAAGGCTCACCAGATCATGGGTCCAGGCTTCGTGGGGGTGGAAACGGTTGCCCAGCATCTAAACGTTCGGTTTCTCGACAACCAGCTGGAACGCCTATCCAGCATTCCCTTTTCAGAGAACACTCTCCTCGAATGCCAAAAAACTCATATCCTTGCACCCGGATATCCTCTATCCATCCGTGAGCTGCGACAGAGGTCGCCGTCAGGCCTGATTCATCCAGCCCAGAATCCGTGGTATGGCGAAATGTCTTTCGCAACCGTGGAAACGGTGGCTCTGCGCTGGTACCTCATGCGGGCAGGTACCCTGCCCGAGTCCCAGGACAAAACGCTTGAAGAGCAGAAGAGCTTGCTGGATCACGAAGAAACTCCCCGGGCCTGCGAGTTGATTTACGTGACGATTCTCCACTACCTGGTCAGTGGGATCCGACTCTTCAACAGTGGGGAGTTCGTCCGCTGCCGCGACGTCGTCAAGAGATACGGAAATCTTGTAAACGGAGGCGTTCTGGTGGGCACCTTCGGGTCCGATGGCCTTCACCTCAGCTGCCTCTGGACCCGATACCGCCTCTATTACCTGGGGTTGGCATCCTCGCGCCTGGTGGAGGCATAAAATCGGCTCGTCGGTGTCTCCTGATTCGGGTAGAATGGATATTTCCAATCGTCTTCCCCCTACCGCAACGTCCGGAGGAAAGTGCTCCCAATGATGGATTTCCACCCTGTCGTCTCGAGTTGGTTCGAGCGCCGCTTCGGCGATCCCACCGAGCCGCAAAAAGAAGGATGGCCCGCCATCCGGGCCGGGGAAAACGTCCTCATTGGAGCACCAACGGGATCGGGGAAGACACTGGCCGCCTTTCTCTGCGCAATCGATCGCCTGGTCAAGGACGGCGACTCTGCGGAATTGCCCGACCAGACCCTGATCCTCTACATTTCGCCACTCAAAGCCCTGGCCAACGACATCCAGAAGAACCTTCTGGAACCCCTCGGTGAAATCCAGCAGGAGGGGAAGGATCTCAACTTCAATCTGCCCGAGATCCGCCCTTTGGTGCGCACCGGCGACACCCTGCCACGGGAACGCCGCCGGATGAGCCGGCGGCCTCCTCACATTCTCGTGACCACCCCCGAATCGGTTTTTATTCTGCTGACCAGCGTGGGAGGCAGACAGATACTGAAGGACGTGCGCACCGTCATCGTCGATGAGATTCACGCCCTGGCTCGGGACAAGCGAGGCGCACACCTCAGCCTCTCTCTGGAACGCCTGGAAGAGCTGACGGAGAAACCATTCCAGCGCATCGGTCTATCGGCGACTCAAAAACCCATCGATGCCATCGCGAATTTCCTGGCGGGACCCTCGCGTCCAGTCACCATCGTGGACATAGGACACCGCCGCGAGATGCAGCTGGCAGTCGAAGTACCCCGCGACGAATTGGGGGCGGTTGCGTCCAACGAGATGTGGGAGGATATCTACGAGCGACTCGCTTCCGTAATCGAAGAGAACCGCACCACGCTGGTCTTCGTGAACACCCGCAGGCTGGCCGAGAGGGTCGCACATCATTTGGCAGAGCGGTCGGGCGAGAGCGCCGTCGCTGCGCACCACGGCAGCCTTTCCCGCGAGATTCGCCTGGGCGTGGAACAGCGACTCAAGCAGGGCGAGCTCAAGGCGGTAGTCGCAACGGCCTCCCTGGAGCTGGGCATCGACATCGGCTCCGTGGATCTGGTCTGCCAGATCGGATCGACTCGTAGTATCGCGGTGACACTGCAGCGGGTGGGTCGCTCAGGACACTGGACCGGAGCGATCTCGAAGGGACTCCTCTTCCCTTCCACCCGGGACGAGCTGCTGGAGTGCGCGGCTCTGGTGCGAGCCACTCGCGCCGGTAAACTGGACCAAATCCTGATTCCCGAAGCTCCCCTGGACATCCTGGCGCAGCAGATCGTAGCCGCAGCCGCTTCCTGCGAATGGTCCGAGGACACCCTGTTGGAAGCCTTCCAGCGATCCGCTCCATACGCGGGTTTGACCAGGGGCGCATTCGACTCGATCCTGGGGCTGCTCTCGGAGGGCATATCTACAAGACACGGACGCAGAGGAGCCTATCTGCACCGAGACCGGGTCAACCGAAGGATCCGTGCCCGTCGCAATGCTCGCCTCGCTGCCATCACTTCGGGGGGGGCGATCCCGGAACTGGCGAACTATCTGGTGAAGGTCGATCCAGAAGAGACCATCATCGGAACCCTCGACGAAGATTTCGCCATCGAGAGCATGAGGGGGGACATCTTCCTGCTGGGCAGTAATTCCTGGCGCATTCGGCGGGTTGAGTCTGGAAGCGTCCGCGTCGAGGACGCTCACGGGGCTCCGCCCACCATTCCCTTCTGGCGGGGGGAGGCTCCTGCGCGGACCTCTGAGCTTTCCGAGACCCTCTCTCAGGTCCGGGAAGAAGTGGCCCGACTCGAAGCTCTCGACGCGGTTCGCTGGCTTCGGACTGAATGTGGACTGGACCAGGCGGGTGCAGAGCAGGCAACTGCCTACGTACATGCTGCCCAGACTGCTCTTGGAGCCCTTCCCACGCAGGACTGCATCGTCGCCGAGCGCTTTTTCGACGAGGCTGGAGGCATGCAGCTGGTTATCCATGCTCCCCTAGGTGGGCGCATCAACAAGGCCTGGGGGCTGGCTCTAAGAAAACGGTTCTGCCGTTCCTTCAACTTCGAGCTCCAGGCGGCCGCCACCGACAACGGGATACTGATCTCACTCAGCGACCAGCACAGCTTCCCCCTGGACGCCATTTTTTCGTTCCTGTCGCCGAAGACCGTCCGAGAGGTGCTGCTGCAGGCGCTGCTGGCCACCCCTCTGTTCGGGACGCGTTGGCGCTGGAATGTGACCCGAGCTTTGGCGATCCTACGGTTCGCAAACGGCCGCAAGGTCCCTCCGCCCTTGCAGCGGATCCGAGCCGACGATCTGCTGGCTGCCGTCTTTCCCGAACAGGCGGCCTGCCAGGAGAACATTCAGGGAGAGATCACGGTCCCGGAGCACCCCCTGGTGGACGAGACGGTGCGGGACTGTCTCACGGAGGCCATGGATGTGGACGGCTTGTCAGAGATCCTGGAGAGAATCGAAAGCGGCCGGATCCGCTGTGTTGCTGTCGACACCCCGGAACCTTCGCCCCTCAGTCACGAGATCTTGAACTCCAATCCCTACACCTTCCTGGACGACGCGCCCCTGGAGGAGCGACGCGCCCGGGCCGTTCAGACCCCACGAAGGCTGCTCCCCGCTCACGCTCGGGAGCTGGGTGCACTGAATCCGGAGGCGATTCGGGAGGTCGCGGACGAAGCCTGGCCCACCATCCGAGATGCCGACGAGCTGCATGATGCCCTACTGACGCTGGGAATCCTGCGTGAGCCGGATGCCTTTCCCCATTCAGCCGCTTTGCAACAGCTCGTGAAGGAGAAACGGGCCTACCAGGTCGCTCTGGCGGGGAGCCCAGAGCCCACAGCTCAACGCACCGAACCGGGGACCGAGACTGAGGATGGGGCCTTCTGGGTGGCCGCCGAGCGCGTGCAGCTGGTGCAGAAGGCGTACCCGGAGGCTGAGTTCCTTCCCTCCCTGGCCGGCCACGGCGAAATGGACCGCTATCTCTGGGACCGCGACCGGGGACTCAGTTCCCAGGACGCCCGGCGCGAAATCGTGCGCTGCCGGATGGAGAACACGGGCCCCACGACCGTCTCGGAGCTCGTGTCCCTTTTCTCGCTGCCCCGACCGGAGGTGGAGGTGGCCCTGCACGCCCTGGAGAGCGAAGGGCAGGTGCTGAGAGGATCGTTCCGTCGCCGAGCGCCGGAACTGGAATGGTGTGATCGTCGGATCCTGGCCCGCATCCACAGCCGGACATTGGGACGCCTGCGCCGCGAGATTGAGCCCGTCTCTGCGGTGGATTTCACTCGCTTTCTGCTGCGCTGGCAGCACCTTTCCGAAGGGACTCGGCTTCACGGTGAGGCCGGCCTTCGAGTGGTGCTGGAACAGCTGCAGGGCTTCGAGGCACCAGCTTCAGCCTGGGAAGCCTCCCTGCTACCGTCCAGAGTCGACGACTACGAACCGGCCGTCCTGGATCGACTTTGCCTGTCCGGCGAGTTCGTCTGGGCCCGGCTGACCGCACCCTCCCCTGCCGACCTGGAAACAGAAAATCTCGCCACTCGAAAAGGAACTCGACCCTCGCGCATCACTCCGGTTGCTTTCTTCAGGCGCGAGGAGATGCCCTACTACCTGAAGCTCAGCCGGAGCTCAACCAGACGAGATCGGGTCTCCCCGACGGAGCAAACCCTCGAAGACATGAACCTTTCTCACCCCGCTGGCGAAGTGCTGGAGGCCCTGCGTCGCTGGGGCGCTTCCTTCCTGAACGATCTGGTGAAAAGCACCGGAAGACTGCCCATTGAAGTTGAAGAGGGCCTCTGGGAACTCGTGGCCACTGGGACGGTGACCGCCGACGGATTCGACAACCTCCGCGCCTTGATGGATCCAAGGAGGCGGCGAGGCGACCAAAGACCGTCACGGCTCAGGCAACGAAAGCTTCGTCCGCGTGCTGTAGCAGGCCGCTGGAGCCTGCTGGGTGCCGCCTCGATCCCCGGAACAACCTCAGACTCGGAAACAAGCGTTCCCGACCTGGAAACGGTTGCGCTGCAGCTTCTCCAGCGCTGGGGTGTGGTATTCCGAGATCTTCTAGCGCGGGAGCAACTGGCGCCCCCCTGGCGGGAGTTGCTTCGTCTCTACCGCAGCTGGGAAGCGAGAGGACGGATCCGAGGAGGTCGATTCGTGTCGGGCTTCGTGGGCGAGCAGTTCGCTCTGCCCCAGGCGCTCGAGGCCCTCAGGACAGTACGACGGAATCAGCCCAAGGCTGAGGAAAGGGTGCGCATCTCCGCCGCAGATCCGCTCAACCTGATCGGAATCATTCTGCCAGGTGGACGGCTTCGCCCCGCCTCGACCAGCACTCTCGATTTCAGAAATGGGCTCCCGCTTGAAGACAGCCAGACCGAGCCGGGCAACAGTCCTGAGCACAAATCACAGGACTCCGAAAGAAAGGGCGTGACGAGAGAATAGTTGACCAAAGGCTCGAGTACTGGTGTACTAGGGAGCAGTCTAATGTTGACGCGCCGACAGTTTTTGACCAGCGGGAGCGCATTCTCCGTTGGCTTTCTGGGCCTGCGGTCGCTGCTCAGCGACCAGCCACTGTACACCGACTCCGATCTCGTCTGCCCTGGCTATGGTCCACTTCAACGGGATCCCCAGAAGGTGCTCGACCTGCCCCAAGGTTTTCACTATCGGATTATTTCCTGGGCTGGGCAAACCATGGACGACGGGCTGATACTTCCGGGTATGCCGGACGGTATGGCCGCCTTTCCAGGACCCGACGGCCTCACCATCCTGGTTCGCAACCACGAACTGACTTCCTCTGATCGGATGGGGCCGTTTGGACTAGGGCACTGCCTGCTGGATCGCGTCGATCGTCGCAAGATCTACGACTACGGTTCCGGCAAAACACCAGCTTGCGGGGGCACCACGACGCTGGTTTTCGATCCGCACAGGCAGGAGACCGTATCCCAGTTCATGAGCCTGGCCGGGACCATCCGCAACTGCGCCGGCGGCTCCACCCCCTGGGGGACCTGGATCACTTGTGAAGAAGCGGTCCATCTCGCCGGATACAGTAATCTCCTCGATGAGGAGCTCTGGACGGATCAGGATCACGGCTATAACTTCGAAGTACCGGCCACCACTCAAATGGAGATTGTCGATCCAGTCCCACTACGAGAAATGGGGCGCTTCAACCATGAGGCGGTGGCGGTGGCTCCAGAAACCAGTATCGTCTACCAGACCGAAGACCGAGCAGATGGCCTACTCTATCGCTTCATTCCCAAGGTTCCACGCCAATTGGAGGCCGGAGGTCGTCTCCAGGCGCTCGCTATCCGTGACCAGGCCGGCTCGGATACCCGGAATTGGAGCTTGTGGAGTTCCGGGATTCCCGTCGGTGAGCAGCTCTCGGTGAAGTGGTTGGATCTGGAAGAAACGAACTCACCTCTGGATGATCTCCGGTATCGGGGCCATGCGGCTGGGGCAGCTCTGTTTGCTCGTGGCGAAGGGATGTGGTTTAGCGAAGGCATTGTCTACTTTGCCTGCACCGGGGGGGGACGTCGTAAGAACGGTCAAATCTGGCGGTACAAGCCAAGTCCAGTTGAGGGCACATCGCAGGAGCAGGAGCAACTGGGTACGCTCGAGCTCTTCATCGAACCGGACGATTCCAATCTTTTGAAGAACGCCGACAATCTTACCGTGGCACCCTGGGGTGACGTGGTGGTGTGCGAAGACCGCGGGACCGATGTAGTGAGGTTGGTCGGGGTCACGCCCCGGGGCACATTGTATACCTTGGCCCACAACCAACTTCGGAGCGAGTTTGCCGGAGCAACCTTCACGCCTGATGGGTCCACTTTACTGGTCAACATCCAGGGTCAGGGCCTGACCCTGGCCATCACCGGGCCCTGGTCTTCGGTCCGAGCGACCTGATCCCGCGAGATAGGGATCTCGCCTTCGTCTTCTTTCCGGCCTTCGAGATTCGCTTGTGCGATATTCTGCGGTTCAGCGGTTCCACCGATTGCTTTCTCCAGAGCAAGGAAAAAGGCTAAATCACGAACCGCAGAACACCGAACATGCGAACGCCGAAGTGAAGGCAAGACCTGTCAAGTCTCACCTTAGGGCTCGCGCAGAAATAACTTGGCATTGTGGCATCTCATCTTCACACCATCTTCGGCCGCTCCTCGGTCGCGAAATCCTCAACGTAGACCCTGCTACGCCTGCGGTTTCGCTCAATCGTTCGCGGCCAAATCTAGTGCAAATCTGAGCGCCAATTCTACCAAGTTATTTCTGCGCAAACCCTTAGTCCCGTTTCTGCATCGACTGGACGATTGACTTGATCTCCTCCAGGCGATCCTGCCGTGCGATGAGAGTCCTGTTCCCGGCCCGAACTGCCACCATCCCCTCGACTCCAACCAATACGACCATTTCTTCCGGATCGTCGCAGTAGACCAGATTACCGGTCGCGTCCAAGGTCTGGAGCCTACCCCGATAGGAGTTGCCGGAATCATCGCACTCCAGGAACTCCTTGAGCGCCAACCAGCCTCCCACATCGGCCCAGGAGAAGGGTGCCACTACAGAGCGCACGTCCCTGGCTTTTTCCATCACCCCGAAGTCGATCGAGATGGCGTCGAGTGGCTCGAACGATTTCGTTAAGGCTTCCATCCAGTCGGACTTTCCATCCCGGTCCACTGCCGTCGAGATGGACTCGAGGTGAGCGGGCAGATGGGATCCCAGTTCCTTTAGGATTGCCTCAGCCGTCCAGACGAACATTCCCGAATTCCAGTAATGTTTTCCCGACTCAGCGTATCGGCGGGCCGTCTCCAGGTCGGGCTTCTCCCTGAAATTGGCCAGCTGGTAGTGTTCGATCTCGTCCGATACATCGAGACGTTGCTCCATCTCCAAATACCCGTAGCCGGTCGCTGGATGGTTGGGGCGAATGCCAAAAGTGTAGAGACACCCGGCTTTGCGGGCGGCAGCAGCCGCAGAAACCAGGGTCTTCTGAAATACATCGATCGGTTCGATCAAGTGGTCGGCAGTCAAAGTGGCGATCACCGGATTCCCGAATCGCTTGCGTCCCAGCAGCGCCCCCAGGCAGATGGCCGCTGCCGTATCCCGGCGCATTGGCTCTCCGATAACGTTTGCTGCTGGCAGCTCGGGGAGCTGTTCCCTCACCATCTCCACGAAGGCTTGATTGGTCAGAACCAGAATTCGCCGACTGGGCAGGAGCCCGGCAAGCCGATCGAAGCTCTTCTGCAGCAAGCTTCGGTCGCCAAAGAGCTTGAGAAATTGTTTCGGTCTTGAATCAGTGCTCAGCGGCCAGAATCGGGTCCCCGACCCTCCCGCCATGATAATGGCCAACAAATTGTCTTCAGTGCTCATGTCGTCCTTTCGATTCGAACAAACATCTACATTTCTCCAGCCAACCCGACTATTCTATGAAGCCCTCGCCCTAATTCAAGCTTGCGAGGGCCGAACCTCGTATGCTCGGAAGACCTCGATAGCCAAAGGATCCCGATGCCAACCCGAAACGGACCGACTCCAACTGAAGGGCCCAGTCTCATTCGTGCATTGGGTGCGGGCGCTGCGCTGGCGGTGGTCGTAGGAAATGTGATCGGCTCCGGCATCTTCCTGAAGCCCGGAATCATTGCCGCTCAGGGAGGCGATTTCCGCCTCATCCTGGCGGCCTGGGTGCTCGGCGGGCTGGTGTGCCTGCTGGGGGCTCTCTGTTTTGCCGAATTGGCGGTCATGCTCCCGCAGGCGGGAGGAGTGTATGTCTACCTGCGCGAAGCCTACGGGCGCCCGGTAGCCTTCCTCTTTGGATGGAATGAGTTCCTCTTCAACCGCCCGGGCTCGATTGGCGCCCTCTCGGTCGCCTTTATAGGTGCAATGTCCAACATGATGGGCTGGGAGGTCACCGGCTTCCAGCAGGTTCTGTTGGCTCTGATCCTGATCGCCTCCATGGCCTGGGTAAACGTCCTGGGTGTAGTCTGGGGAGGACGAGTCCAAAGCGCAACCACCCTGGTGAAGGCCTCTTTTCTGGGAATAATGGCGCTCCTGCCGTTTGCGATGGTCCTCATCACCGGCTCAGGATTCGACTTCGGCAACTACCAGTCGACCTTGGTCCAACCTCCGGACGGCGAGTTCATGGCGCGCTTCGGACTCGTCCTGCTGGGTGTCATGTGGGCCTACAATGGCTGGCACGGTATCACGCCGGTGGCGGAAGAGGTCAAGGACCCCCAGAAAAACATTCCGCTCGCTCTCTTCGGCGGTGTGGGAATCCTGATCGTCCTCTATGTCACCGCCAACATCGCCTACCATGGAGTTCTGTCCATGCAGGAGATGGCCGAGGCGGGACAGCATGCGGCCGAAACCATGGTAAGTAACCTTTTGGGCCCCTTGGGAGCAGCATTGATGGCTGCGGTGATCATGTGCAGCACCTTCGGAGGGATCAACAGTAACCTGCTGCTGGCGCCACGGGTGGCCTTTGCGATGGGCCGCGACCGGGTGCTATTTCCACAGCTGGGGAGGGTCCACCCGAACTACCACACTCCTGCCATTGCCATCTGCATTCAGGCCCTGATGGCTGCGATCCTGGTCATCGTCTCCGGGGTTCTGATCGAGGTGTTGAACTGGGAGAAGAGCATCTTCCACATGTTGACCGACTTCGTCATCTTCGCAGCCAGCATCTTCTACGTCCTGGCTGTGGTTGGGGTCCTGGTGCTGCGGCGTAAGCATCCGGAGTGGTCGAGATCCTACCGCACCCTGGGTTACCCTGTGGTTCCGCTGCTCTACGTGGGCTTCTACACCTGGTTCCTGGGGCAGGTCTACCTGGGGAAAACCTTCGAAGCCAATGCGGGCCTACTGATGATCGCCTGTGGTTTACCCGCTTTTTACGGGTGGCAATCCTGGATGGCGCGACGGAATGCGTCTGAACGTCTGAACGTCTGAACGTCTGAACGTCGCACGTTGCCAGAGAAGATATCAATTGATGTAGGAACAAAACAACGTTCCTCTGAACGTGGCTAGGGAACGCATCTATCGAGGTAAGAGCAAAACAGAGCCGCGCACGACTCGGATCCTCTGCAATCGAATCCTCAGCAGTCTGAAGCCAAGTTCCGAGGAGAAAGCGGGACTGACGTCTTCACCGGAATTATCCAATGTGGCAGGTGGCGCAATTGCCCTGGACCCACACCAGGCCGAAGTCTTATTCTGCCGAGCTCAGGGCAAAGGCAAAGGCAAGGGCACAAGGGCAAGGGTGGGACGGCGGCCTGGAGGCCACCGCTACGAGCTGATCATTTGCTTGATCACCTGGCCGTGGACGTCCGTGAGCCTCATGTTTCTGCCCCCATGGAAATAGGTCAGCAGCTCATGGTCCAGTCCCATCAGGTGCAGAATTGTGGCGTGAAGATCGTGGACGTGAACTTTGTCCTCGACGGCCTTATAACCGAAATCGTCGGTGGCACCGATGATCTTTCCCCCCGTTACTCCGCCGCCGGCCATCCAGGTGCTGAAGCCTCTGGGGCTGTGGTCGCGACCCCCTCGGCCTTCGCTTGTCGGGGTACGGCCGAACTCACCCGCCCACACCACCAGGGTTTCGTCTAGCAGGCCCCGGGACTTGAGGTCCTCTAGCAGACCAGCCATCGGTTTGTCGGTCTCCCCGCAGTGCAACTCATGATTGGTGTCCACATTGCTGTGGGCATCCCAGGTATCGGCGCCGTGCCCACCCCCCGAGTAGACCTGAACAAAGCGGACATCCCGTTCCACCAGGCGTCTTGCAATGAGGCATTTGCGCGCAAACTTTTCGGTCCGGGGATCGTCCAGACCATACAGGCGTCGGGTCGCCTCTGACTCCTTGGTCAGATCGACGGCCTCCGGAGCCGACTGCTGCATGCGAAAAGCCAACTCATAGCTTGCAATCCGCGCCATCAACTCCTGATTTTCGGGGCCTGCAGCACCCCGAAGCCGATTCAGCTCGCTCAGAAGATCAATCTGATTCCTCTGCTGTGCGGACGTTACCCCGGTCGGTGGTTCCAGAGAGAGGATAGGATCCCCGGTTGGACGGAACTGTGTCCCCTGGAAAGTTGCCGGCATGTAGCCTGAAGACCAGTTGGGAGCACCCGAGATGGGACCGCCTCGATGGTCCAATAGCACCACGAAAGCGGGTAGATTCTGATTGACCGTACCCAGTCCATAGGTTACCCATGACCCCAGACTCGGATGTCCCTGGCGCAGAAAGCCGGTGTTCATCTGCAGCAGGCCCGAGCCGTGCGCAAAGCTGTCGGCATAGGTGCCCCGGATCAAGGCGATATCATCCACACGCTGAGCTAAATGGGGATACAAGTCGGACACTTCCATGCCCGACTCTCCCCATTTTTGGAACTTCCGGTTGGTGCCCATCAAACCACCGGATCGAAGCTTACGCAGTTTCAAGAGCGGATCTGCGTCGAAGCCCGGCATCGGTTGACCATGACGCTTGGTCAACTCTGGCTTGGGATCCCAGAGGTCCACCTGGCTGGGTCCGCCGTACATGAAAAGAAAAATGCAGGACTTGGCCCGCGCTGGAAAGTGTGGCTGGCGCGGAGACAGGGTTGGCCTTCCCAAGCCTTTCGCCTGGACCGTCCTGCCCAAGAAGCCGTCCTGGGCAAGTAAGAAGGTCAGGGCTGTCCCGGCAAAGCCCCCTCCCGCCTCCCACAGAAACTCGCGCCGCGTGCGCCCACAGGGAGTTGCGTCGGGATGCTCGAATTCGTGGTCGTACTCTGGCTTGCTCACGATCCCCTCACCTGATTCAAGTTAGTTCAAGTAGAAAAACTCGTTCGTATTCAAGAGCGTCAGACAAAACGATCGTAGCGCCCTGAGCTGCGCACTTTCGGTCTGTTCTGACGACGACTCTTCGCTCTCAATCTGCCGCTGCTGCCTGGCCAGGAAGTCTTGAGCTGCCGACAGCTCTGCCGGATCAGGCTCCCGGGCAAGCGCCACCTGGAAGGCCCGGGGCACCTGCTTTGCCAGCCCCTGCCCCGACTCACGCTGGAGGCGATCGGCAAAATGACGCGCCTGCTCCTGCATGAAGTCGCCATTGAGAAAAATGAGTGCCTGTGGTCCAGTGGTTGAAACTCTCCGCTGTTCGCAGCTGGAGGTGGTGTCGGGGGCGTCGAGAACCTCCAGTTCAGGCACCACCAGACTGCGTTTGACAAAGATATAGATGCTGCGCCGTAAGGCCTGATCTGCCTCCGACTCTTCCCAGTTTTGCCCGGGTACCGACTGCCCCGCCAAGACCGTCTCCGATAATTTGGGATAAATGCTGGGGCCGGACCTTTCCAGATTCAGCCTTCCACTTACCCAGAGGACGGAGTCGCGAACCATCTCGGCCTCCAACCGGCGCGGGCTCCAGCGCCATAACAGGGTATTGTCGGGGTCCAATTCGGCTGCCTGAGCGTGCCAGGTCGAAGAGCGCCGAAAGGTAGCCGAATTGACAATCAAACGCTGCAGCTCTTTGACACTCCAGCCAGAACGAATCAGCTCAGCGGCCAGATGGTCCAAGAGCTCGGGATGGCTGGGCCGCTTCCCCATGACGCCAAAATTGTTCTCGGTGGCAACCAGACCCTCTCCGAAATGTGCCTGCCAGATGCGGTTGACCAGGACGCGGGCAACCAGTGACTGAGCTTCCTGGGTCATCCAGCGTGCCAGCCAACGCCTGCGCCCTGTCGAGTTGAAGGTGGGCTCGATGGGCCCAGTCCGCGTCTTGAAGTCCGTCATTTCCCCAAAGACAGCAGGCACAGCCGGCTCAACCTCATCTCCAAGCATCGAGGGTTCACCGCGCACCAGGATCCGGGTCGTGGGAGCATAGGGGGAATCTTCGTACCAGATGTAGGCACGAGGGGGCTCCATCGGCCGCGCAGCATCGATCTCTTCGATCTCCTTTTTCCAGCGCTTGAGATTTGACGCTTCGGTCGCTTCCGCCTCAGCTAGAATCTCTCGATCCAGTCGCTGGTTGAAGTTCTCGGTCAACGCCTTCTGTTCATCCGAGCGTTTCTCCGGGTCAGTCCGGAAAGCCAGGACCGTTTCAGCATGGTCCAGCCAACTGAGGTCGGCAGCAGCCTCTTTCTTCGGGGCTAACAGACGGGGAAGAATCTCGTCTCTCAGCTTCTCGATATCTCGCTCCCGCGCGCCGACCTCGGCGTCTGCGAGCGTGATCGCCACCCTATAGGCATTCAACTCTTCGGACGTGCCGACCAGGCGGTCCAGGTCTTTACGCTTTTCCTGGGGTCGTTTGAGCGGCTCGAAAAAGGCAAGCATCTGATAGTAGTCCCGCTGCGAAAAGGGCTCGAACTTGTGGTCGTGACAACGGGCGCAGCGGAGGGTCACACCCAGGAAGGTCGTGGCCGTCACGCCCAGGACGTCGTCCAGCTGATCGTAACGGTCGCGTCGCTTCTCGGCGGGTTCGTCGTCCCAGGTGCCCAGTCTCAGAAAAGTCGTGGCTATTTGAGAGGTGGCATTCGAGCCTTCAATTTCGTCCCCTGCTAACTGTTCGGTGAGGAATCGATCGAAGGGCTTGTCTTGGTTGAAGGCCTCAATCACGTAGTCCCGGTAGCGCCAGGCATGGGGCTTGTTTCCATCGCGCTCGTAGCCGTTGGATTCCGCGTATCGGGCCACGTCGAGCCACTGCCGCGCCCAACGCTCTCCGTACTGGGGCCGGCTGAGGAGATCTTCAACCAACTTTTCGGCTGCATCAGGAGCGGCATCCTTCAGAAAGACGCTTACCTCTTCCCTCGTGGGTGGAAGTCCAATCAAAGACAAAAACAAGCGACGAACAAGTGCCCTTCTATCAACCAGGGGCGCCGGCTCTATTCCCGCCTCTTCCAGCTTTTTCAGGACGAAGGCATCGACGGAAGTTGCGACTTGATCAACCGAATCGATGCGTGGGATTCCCTTCACATCCAGCGGTCCAAAAGCCCAATGCTTGGATCCATTCGATGCTTCCTTGCCCGACATCTCCGAGTCAGGACCCGGGGCTCCGGCGTCGATCCAGGCCCGAAGCAGGGCTATCTCGGACTGGCTCAACTTGTCCTCTCCCATGGGCATGCTCTGATCCACTACCCGTTGGAAAAGCCGACTATTCTCAGCCGACCCTCTGCTCAAGGCCGGCCCTTGAGTGCCGCCCTTTACCATCGAGTCCGGAGTACGAAGGTCCAACTCACCCATGCGAACTGATTCGCCGTGGCACTGAAAGCAGCGGCGATTCAAGAGAGGGAGAACATCTGTCTCAAACTGAGGCACTGACACACCGGGCAGGCTGACGCTGGCCACAATGCAAAGGAGGGTTGTACACACCCATTGTCGCATTGAGAAACATTATGCTCCTCTGAGCGTCTTTTCTGCAATCGGACTGGGCGCCCTGCAGCCCCAGTTGGAATCAGATTTGACAAGACTTCCGAATGGCCGCTATTCTTGCGCGCCGTTTGGACGCACTCATGATTCCGATTCCTGATGCCTACAGGTGGATCGACCCTGGTGCGGAGCCCCCTCCCGTCTTCGAGCCCGAGGATGTCGAGAGCTGTCGCCGCTGGATCGAAGGAAAACACCGGGAACGGGCAGCAGTCCTGATCCTGGGCGGAGGCAGCCACTGCTTTCTCGGTAACCGTCCGCGGAGGGTCACGGACATCCTTTCCCTGCGCCGGTGGAACAGGGTGCTCGAGCACAGCCCCGGAGACCTGACGGTCACCGTAGAGGCGGGATGTCCCCTCACTCAACTCAACGAAGTCCTTGGAAGCGCAGGTCAGTTCCTTCCCTTTTTTCCGGTCAATCATCACGAGGCAACCATGGGTGGCTTGGTTGCGACCGGCCTCTCTGGCCCTTATGCGGGCTCCCTGGGCGGCATCCGAGACTATCTGATTGGAATCGAAGTGCTCCACCCCGAAGGCGTCGTCAGCCACGCCGGTGGAAAAGTGGTCAAGAACGTGGCTGGTTACGATCTCTGCAAACTCTACACCGGATCCATGGGTTCCCTGGGAGTGATCACCCAGATGACCTTCAAGGTCCGTCCCCGCCCCGCCCAGTCACGGACAGCACTCCTCGCTTTTTCCGACTTCGGCGAGCTGGTTGAGGCGGTGGTGGACGTACGCAACAGAATCGATCCTGCGGCTCTGGATCTGGTCCTGGGCAACGACGACTTGACGCGGCCCTTCTTGGAGTCAGCACTCGCCGGCGACTTGCCTCCCCTGCCGTCATTCTGGATCGCCGCTCAAGCATGGGACTCAGCCCCGCTCACTGCCTGGAAGACAGAAACCCTGCTCAGCCACTACCCAAGTGCCTGTCTCTTGGACGCCGAGTCTGAACGGCAATTCTGGATCGACCAGCAAAGTGCCTTCCGTAGTGCCCTGAGTCCGCAGAGCGGGGTGACGGTCTTGAGGATCAGCAGTCCTCTCGGCCTCCTGGATCAAGTCCACCGCCAACTGTCCCAGAGGCTCCCTTACGAAGCTGCCAGCGGCCATCTGCGAAGCGGCACTGTCTTCGTCTTCACCAAGGAGACCGGGGCGCTGGGGGAGTTTGAAAAACTGCGCCAGGAATGGAAGAGCCAGCAGGTCTACGGAACCGTCTTAAAGAATGGCTTCCTGAGCGAGGAGGGCTCAATCGACGTTTGGGGTCCGACCTCTCAGCCGCTGGAAATCATGACCCAGATCAAGCAGAGATTCGATCCGAATGGCATCTTGAATCCAGGGCGGTTCTGGGGAGGTCTCTGATTCGGTAGCGGTCGTCTCCAGGCCGCCGTAACGTCGAGCCGCAGGCTCGACCGAAATACTTCGGCCTGGAGGCCAAAGCTACGTCCAGCGATCAGTTGCGCCACTCAGATTCTTTCAGTCCAGACTCTGCTTGATCAGATCCGCGAGCTTTTTCCCCACGAACGGGGTGAGCTCTTCGACGCTGGCCTGACGGATCCTGTTGACGCTTCCGAAGTTTCGCAGCAGCCGCTTCTTCCTTTTGTCGCCGATTCCAGGAATCCCATCCAATTCAGAAGCGAAGTCCCGGATCGATCGCCGTTTGCGATGATAGGTGACGGCAAAACGATGGGCTTCATCTCTGATTTCCTGGGCGAGGTGAAGCACAGGGGAGGTCTTGTCCAGAGTCAGGGGGTCCTCCTGTCCCATGATGAAGATCTCCTCTTCCCGCTTCGCCAGGCTGATGAGAGGAGTTTCCTCTGTCCCCAGGCGGGAAAGCGCCTGGTAGGCCGTGTGGAGTTGGCCCTTTCCACCATCGATCAGAATCAGGTCGGGCATCGAGCTGCCCTCGTCCAGGATCCGTCGGTAGCGGCGATGAACGACCTCGTGGATCGAAGAGAAGTCGTCGGATCCCTCTACCGTCTTGATCCTGAACTTACGGTACTGGCTGCGCTGCATCTGGCCGTCTTCGCAAACTACGAGCGACGCCACGGTCTCGGATCCCTGAATATTGGAGACGTCAAACCCTTCGATGCGCCGCGGAGGCTTCTGCAGGTTCAGCTCGCTTTGAAGGGCCTCCAGGACCTTCCATTTCTCTGACCGGAGAATTTTGAAGCGGCTCTCGAAGGCGATCTTGGCATTACGCTCCACCAGGAGAAGGAGGTTGTGTTTCTGTCCCCTCTTGGGTACGAGGATGCGCACCTGTCTGCGTCTCCGTGATTCGATCTTGGAGCAGAGCCAGTGCCGAATCAGCTCCTGGTCCGTGACCTCGGTGGGCAGGTAGATCTCGTCGGGGACAAATCCAGCATTGACGTAGTACTGTTGAATCGCGTCGCGCAGGAAGGTGGCGGGCTGAAAGAACTGAAGATTCTCCCAATAGAACTCGCGTTTCCCCACAATTCGGGTGTCGCGAAGCGTGAAGAGCTGTAGGGCCAGCTTGGAACCCTCGCGATAGTAGGCAAA
This sequence comes from Acidobacteriota bacterium, assembly GCA_965218775.1. Classification (GTDB taxonomy): domain Bacteria; phylum Acidobacteriota; class UBA6911; order RPQK01; family JAJDTT01; genus CAUZIZ01. The sequence continues at coordinate 1,935,389 of CBDCLS010000005.1, forward strand.
AATATCCACGCTGTTCCGACCGCCCAGGATCATCTTCTGCTCTTCGCTAAGGTCACCTACCATGCGAATTCGGTCGCGATAGAAGGCCGCGGCTTCATAGTGCTGCTGTCCTGAAGCCTCCAGCATCTTCTGCTTCAGACTCCGAATCAACTCCTCGTTCTTTCCCTCCAGCAAGAGAACGACATCCTTCACTGCCCGGCTGTATTCGTCGTCGGTACAGAGACCCTTTACGCAAGGACCGAGACACCGCTTTATGTAGTATTCCAGGCAGGGCCGATCCAGGCCTCCGTCGATCTTGAGATCGCAGGTCCGCAGCATGAAGTGGCGATTGATGATTTTGATGGTGTTGCGGGCCAGCGACGCCGGCAGATAGGGTCCGAAGTAGAGGGCTCCATCGTTAACAATCCTTCGAGTCAACAAGACCCTTGGGTAGGGCTCGTTTACCGTCAGCTTGATCAACAGGAAGGCCTTGTCATCCTTCAGATTGATGTTGAATTTTGGTTTGTGCTGCTTGACCAGGCTACTCTCGAGGATCAGCGCTTCCAGTTCGTTGTCCGTGACGATGTACTCCAGATCCCGGATATGCTGCTTGAGCACCTCCGTTTTATGGTCTGCTTCCCGTGAAGACTGGAAATAGGAACGGACACGGTGTCTGAGGCTCTTCCCCTTGCCGATGTAGATGATCCTATGGCGCGCGTCTTTGAAGAGGTAGACGCCGGACTTGGCAGGAAGGCGCTCCAGCTTGGCCTGGAGAATCTCCGGTTCCATGACTGAGATTATATAGGTGCTAGCTGGCGGTATCTGTCCTTCCCGTGCCCGTGCCCGTGCCCTTGCCCGTGCCTTTGCCCTGACCTCATCCAGGCCAGAAAAACCGAGACGATTGACCCGAACGGGCAAGGGCACGGGCACGGGCAAAGGCAAGGGAGCTAAGCGCTTAACGGGTACGCTGCCCCTAGCCGGCGATCCCGCTGGAGAAGGCGTCGGAGGGATCGGAATGCCAGCCGTGCCGCAAGACACGAACCTTGACGCACTGTCGGCCGAACTCCATCGCCTCTTCGTAACTGGGCATGTAGATGTCGATGATCTGGCCCTTGACGGCGGATCCCGTGTCGAGGACGGTATAGATACCACTATACCTACCGGCTTCCACCTCGATCACAGAGCCAATCGGGAGAGTCGAGGGATCGGCGGCTACGATGCCCCGTTTGACGTACACACCCGAACGCGTAATGCCACTGTCACAGTAGGCAGTCGCTTCGAAAACCTCGTAGTCGGGCTCTGATGGCTCCTCGAGGCTGACTTCTACTACGGGAGCGGGCTCTGGCACCAGGGGCACGGGCTCCGAACGCAGGGGCGAAAAACGAAGAATCACGACCGAGCAGAGCAACAAAGAAATAGAAAGTAGGGGAATCCGTATCCACATTTTCTTACCCTCACCTTCCTCTCATTCCCGCCCCACCTTCAGCTCTCTCATTCAACTTTTAGGCATAGACGCCGTGGGGGGTAAAAGGTTTCACTACAGATTCGCTTTTCGCGGAGCAGTGAGCAGTGAGCGGTTCGTCAGTGAGCAGCTCCGAAAACAGCGAATATCAACCACATTCTAAAGGGACGCACTGACAACTGGCTTCAAACCTTGCTGTGGCTGCAGAGGATGGATTTATCTCCAAGAATGGTGTTGCGGCGGACCGTTGCTCCCTCACCGATCGAGGCACCCCGGCCCAGAATACCTCCCGTGACCACGGCGCCCTTTTGGATGCGGCAACCGGACCACAGAACCGAATTACGGATTCGTGCGCCTTCTTCGATACGACAATTGCTACCGATAACCGAGTGGGAGATTCGGACACCGGGTTTGAGAGTACACGATCGATCAATCAGGGAGTCTCCCTCGACCTGTACCCGAGGGTCCGGATGCTCTTGACGAGTGTCGGGGAAGGCAGCAAACGCGGGGATCTCGATTCTTCCGTCGAGGCAGTCCATGTTGGTCTGGAAGTAGTTATCGGGGCGGGTAATCTCACGCCAATAGGAGCCGAAAACAGAAGCAAAAAAGGGCACCTGATGCTCTAATAGGAAGGGGAAGAGATCGCGCTCGAAGGAAAAAGGAACATCCCCGGGAATCGACTGGAAGATCTCCGGCTCGAAGACGTAGACACCGGCATTGATCGTATTCGCTCGTAGGGACTTTCCCCGAGGACGTTCCACAAAGCCAGTGACCCAGTTATTGCGGTCCATTTCCACCACCCCATAGGGTCGCGGATTGTCGACGCGACAAACCCCCACAGTCGCGAGAGCCCCGGAATCTTTGTGTTGCGCCAGGACCTCCTGGAGAGACAGTTCGGTCAATATATCTCCGTTGATCACAACAACGGTGTCATCGATCAAGTACTCTGCCTTCTTCAAGGCCCCTGCGGTCCCCACTGGGGTACTCTCGACGTGGTAGCGGAGAAGTATCCCCAGGACGGAGCCATCACCGAAGGAATCGCGAATCTTACGGGGTTGATGAGCCAGGCTGAGGATAACCTCCCGGATCCCGGCCTTCTTGAACAGGTCTATCTGGAACAAGAGCAGCGGGAAGTTCGCTACGGGAAGAAGGGGCTTGGGAGTGCTAATGGTCAGCGGCAACAGTCCGCTGCTGGAACCGCCGGCCAAGATCAGGGCTTTGATCACATTCGGAGGCTAGCACCAAGGCATCGCAGTGGCAACCAGTCTCCGCAGTCGTGTTCGCGCGTTACACCAAGGAACCGCTTTCGCAGTAGATCAGTTTCTGGGGCGCAGGCTCCCAGGTACAACCTCGAGAGGAAGTGTGTTAAATTGGCGACATTGATGAATCTTCCGAATGCGCTGACGGTCACCCGGATCTTCCTGGTCCCAGTGCTGCTCGTAGTGCTCCTGACAGGTCGGTTTGCCGAGCGAGAGCTCTGGGGCTTCGTCGTCTTCGCAGCCGCTGCGATCACGGACTACTTCGACGGTTACTTTGCGCGCAAGCGGTTCCAGGTCACCACCCTCGGCAAACTCCTGGACCCGATTGCAGACAAGCTGTTGATCTCGGCGGCGTTTGTTTCCCTGGTCGAGTGGCAGGTGGCGCCCTCCTGGATGGTCATCATCGTCATTGGCCGCGAGTTCGCCGTGACCGGGCTTCGCAGCATCGCCTCGGCGCAGGGTCTGACCATCGATGCTTCCCGGCTGGGCAAATACAAAATGGCGAGTCAGGTGCTGTGTGTCAGTGCCCTGATTCTGGGAACTCGTTATTCAACCTGGCTGCTGCATCCGGTTGGAACGGTTCTTTTGTGGTTGGTTGTGGTGCTGGCTTTTACCTCGATGGTCCAATACTTTCGCAGATTCTGGAGCCAGATAGACGAGAGCATCAAGTATCCCAAGCTTCAGGATCACGGTAAGGCTCCGCTGAAACATAGCGGCGGCTCCAATGCGGTCATTAATCCCTGAAGAGCGCCAGGATCTGATCCCGGATCGGCCCATGAACAAGCTGTGTTTGCCCCTGGCCGAGAGCACGCTACCGTCCCTTGAGCGCAAGATCAGACAGTACAGCGACCAGGTCGACTATATTGAAATTCGTCTGGACTATCTGTCCTCGCCAGCGCTCCCCAGCCTTCCGACACAGTCAAGAGCCGAGTTTCTCGCCACCTGCCGTCCCCCTCGCGAAGGAGGAAAGTTCCAAGGAACCGAGCAAGACCGGCTTCGGCTCCTGAGCGCTGCCGCCCACCAGGGATTCGCCTGGGTTGACTTGGAACACGACGTGGATGAGAATCCCGAGCTACCTAGCTCGACTCGGGTAGTGCGTTCCTTTCACTCCTTCGATCACTTGCCCGACGATCTGCCCGGTCTCTTCCGAAAGCTGGAGCGCCGAGGAGGAGACGTCGTCAAGATCGCGGTCAAGGTCTCGACCACCCGAGAACTGGTCAGGCTGTTGTCCTGGATGGAATCCCTGCCCGCTGAGAAACCCTACATCGTTTTGGGAATGGGTGGCCTGGGACAACCGTCTCGCTCCCTGGGGGCCTTTCTTGGGAACTTCTGGACCTTCGTGAGCGAAGACCTGGAAAAGACGGTGGCGCCAGGACAGTTCAGCCTGGAGCAAGCCACCGATCTTTACCGACTCGATAGTTGGAAGAGTACGCCAGTCATTTACGGCGTCATAGGCAACCCGGTCGCCCACTCCAGGTCTCCGCAACTGCACAATCGACTCTTCCAGCATCATTCGCTGGACAATCTCTACCTGCCGTTTCAGCTAGACGAGCTGGAGCCCTGGATTCAGTACGTCGGATCCAGCCGTCTCCGTTTTGGTGGCTTCAGCGTTACCCTTCCCTTCAAGAGAGATGCAGCGAAGGCAGCTGATTCCATCGATTCTCCCGTAGCTTCGATCAATACGCTTTGCCGCAGTGGTTCTGGATGGAGGGGACTGAACTCCGATTATCCCGCCTTCCTGGACCCACTCACTTCGAGGCTTTCCCTGCAGCAAAAAAGAGCACTGGTGCTGGGTAACGGAGGAGTGGCCCACACCGTAGTCGCGGCACTGAAGAACGAAGGTGCTGAAGTCGTAGTGGTAGGCCGCAACCAGGAAAGGGTGAGCCAGCTGGCCCAACACTACGAATGCAACCACGCCCTTTTCACGGATCTACCCCTGGAAGCAGACTTCTGCGTCAATACTACTCCTGTCGGGCAATCTCCCACAACGGAGGCTTCGCCGCTTTCGGAAGACCAGCTTCGATTCGGTCTGGTCTACGATCTCATCTATCATCCGGAACAGACCCAGCTGCTGCAGATGGCCGCTCAAAAAGGCGCCACGACCATTTCTGGAATGGCAATGTTCATAGAGCAGGCAGCGCTTCAATTCGCCGCCTGGACAGGTCTTGATCCGGACCGGGACTGGATGCGTGATCAAATGAACCAGATCCTGGCTGGGGAAGAAGATTCCCGCTCCGAGACAATCGCTCGATAGGGATCCATGGAATGGCCACCCTTTAGAGTCCGGGTCCCTGCCAGCTCCAGTAACCTGGGTCCTGGATTCGACACGCTTTCGCTGGCCTTCGACCTCTATCTCGTCGTCGACGTGGCGCCGCGCGAAGATCCGGGGATCGAATGGCCTTCCGATTGGACGCTGCCCCTCCCAGAGAATATTTTGGACCGCGCCCTCTGCACGGCCTTCAAGGCGCTCGACTTCGATCCCCCGGGCCTGCGCCTGGCAATCGAGAACCCCATTCCCCTGAGGCGCGGGCTGGGCAGCAGCGGGGCAGCTATCATCGCCGGGATCAAGATCGCCGAACAGGTCACGGGTACCAAGCTCAGTCAGAAGCAGATCCTGGAGCTCGCCTATCCCTTGGAAGGACATCCAGACAACCTGACAGCCAGCCTGTTAGGAGGCTGGGTCCTCTCCTGGGTGAGCGATGGAGAAGTCGATGCAGTGCGCTTGCTGGAGTCCCTCTCCTGTCGGTTTGTGGTCCTGATACCGGAGCCAACCGTCGCCACACCCGAGGCCCGTGCTATCCTGCCTGACAGCTACTCGCTGGGGGAAGCAGTCTTCAACCTGCAGCGCTGTGCTTTGCTTGTCCATGCGCTTCAGACCGGCCAGAAAGCCCTCCTGAAGGAGGCCAGTAGAGACCGGCTGCACCAGGAATACCGCGCCCGGCTGGTGCCTGGGTTGCCGGCCTTGCTGAGCTGGGAAGGCATCGAGAAAGATTGGGGCTCTTCCCTGTTGGCAACCTTCATCAGCGGTTCCGGTTCAGCGGTGGTTGCTCTAGTAGAGGACAACGAGGAAGATGTTGGCCGCTGGATGGTCGAGACGCTGGCCCGTGAAGGGACGGCTGCACACTACAAGGTCTTGGAGCTCGATTCAGTTGGCGCTCGAATTGAGCCTAAAGCAGGTTAGGCAATACCGATTGTAAATCAAAAGTGAGGAGACTCGAATGGAGCAGGAAGCAGGACGGGTAGCCCAGTACAAACGCAACGGATGCGGACCCGATATCTGGTTGGCAGGAGACCCAGAGGACCTCAAGCAGTGGCTGCCCCTGGGGGCGAAGGGGGTGGTGACGAACACGGTCGTCCTCAACCAGATGGTGAAGAAATACGGTCAGCTAACGGAGGTGGTGAAGCGATACCTCGACATCACTGATAAGCCTGTCGTGGTTGAAATCGACGGCCACTCGACGGAAGAACTGATTCGGGTGGGTCGGGTCTTCACTCAGATGTCGGGTCAGATCATCCTGAAGATCCCCTGTAGTGTGAATGGTTTAGGCGCATTCCAGGCGGCTCGTGAAGCAGGGGTCGACACCTTCTGCACCACCGTCTTCTCCTTGAATCAGGCCTCAATCGTGGCCCAGGCGGGGGCGACCCACATTCTCCCGTTTTGCGAGCCGGTCAAGGAGATGGGAGGCGATTCCACCAAGCTGATCCGGGAATGTGTCCAGATGTTCCGAGGTTGGGAGCAACGCCCCTTCATTACCGCCGCCCTGGTTCGGTCTGCGGATACCGCTTACCGGGCATTACGGGACGGAGCCGATGGCATCATCATCTTCTGGCCCATCTTCAAGGAGATGATGGAACACCCCCTCACCCAGACCTGGAACCAAACCTTCCTGGACGAGTGGCTGGCAATGCAGGAGGCGGATCTGCTGCAGGGTGTCCCAGTCGAGGAGTGACTTTCGCATCCAAGCACTACGAGAACAAGCACCAAGATACAAGATACAAGTTACAAACAAGTTCCAAATCACAATCACCAGACGCGACCTGATTGTCTCCCTCATTTCACCCGTTTTACGGCCGGGAACTTCCAGGCGACGACGTGACGATAGGACTCACCGGGCCGCAGAATGATAGATGGCCAACCCGGCTTGCCCTCCTTGTTGATGCTGTCGGGGAAGTGTTGGGTCTCCAGGCAGAATCCGGCATGCTTGTGATAGAACACGGAGCCTTTGCCCCGGAGTGCGCCGTTCAGATGGTTCCCAGTGTAGAGTTGAACGCCCGGCGCGGTTGAATGAACCTCGAGAGCACGGCCCGAGTCGGGCTCCACGACCAGAGCCACCAGCTTCATCTCTCCCTCCACGCCGTTGAGGACGAAACTCTGGTCGTATCCGCCAGGATCCTCATCATTCCTGGGCGGGATTTGTGACAGGTCCTTACCGACCGATTTGGGCCGAGTGAAGTCAAAGGGGGAACCCGCAACCGGTCGAATCTCCCCGGTTGGAACTCCGTCTGAGTCGCCGGGCGTGTAACGAGCGGCGTTCAGCCGAAGCTGGTGCCCCAGCACGTCTCCCGATCCGTGTCCGGCGAGGTTCCAGTAGGTGTGGTTGCTCAGGTTGACGACCGTAGGGGCATCCGTCTGGGCCTCCATCTCCAGCTGAAGTGCTTCTCCGGACAGCCGATAGGTCACCGAAGCCACGAGGTTGCCTGGATAGCCTTCTTCGCCATCAGGGCTGGTATAGGTCATGGTCACCGATACGCGTTCGTCGGTCAGCTCTTCCTGAGTCACATCCCAGACTTTGCGATTGAAGCCCTCCTCTCCACCGTGGAGATGATGTTTACCCCAGTTGGTGGTCAGGTTGTGTTCTTTCCCGTCGAGGATGAAGCGTCCGTTGGCGATGCGGTTTGCCACTCGACCCAGGGTGCAGCCAAAGAAAGGGCGCTGCGAGACGTATTCTTCGAGGGTGTCGAGTCCCAACACGACGTCGGCCGTTTTCCCCCGATGGTCGGGGACTTCAAGTGCTGTCAGATTGGTTCCATAATTTGTGATCTTGGCGGTGATTCCGCCGCTGGAGAGAGTGAACAGATAGACTGGCTTTTCGTCTATTTCTCCCCAACGGATCTTGTCCAATCCCACAGCCGCTTCGCCTTGAGGCTTGAGAGTCTCTCCTCCGCAACCGACCAGAACACTTACCAGAAGAAGGATCGCGGCGGCGATCACGGGCGCCCGACCTGAAACTCGGGGAATCCTCCCGCGGCACGGTATCCAGAGGGTTCGAGTACCACGATCGTGGGTCGCCCGTCGTGTGACCCTGGGAGGGGGAAGCTTGCCGTGTGATGTCGGACGACGATTACCGGATCCTGCGAGCGGCGGTTGAGAAACGTATCGACCGGGTCCATGCCTCCGCCGTCCTCACCACCGAGCGGGGGTAGGTAGTAGTGCATGGGGACAATCCAGGTCGGCTTAACAAAATCGATCATGTTGTCGAGCTCGTCATACTTGACGGTGTATCTCTGGCAGCGCTACCCACCTACCCCAACCTCAAAACGCACGCATTTGCGAGCTTGGGTCGAGCTGAAAGCCTTGTCCGGCGGGGATCTGCGCGATTGGCACCTCCCGTTAGTGTACCGTAATCGGGCCGCTTTTTCACCCCCCAAAGCGCAGTCTTGTCAATCACTTGCAATGCCTCTAGCACCCGAAAAATGAGCGCAACCAACGCAGTGAAATTGCGCTGTTGCGACCCCCTGGAGGCGAGTTGCGCGCAGCCGGTGGAGTGGTTGCGGCGCGTTTTGGCGGGGTTGTCCTTTGATTGTCGAAGGGGTGGGGGATGCGGGATGAGGGAGGCGCTAGAGTCGCAGGCATAGAAAATCTTTTTTGAAAATTTTTGGCGGCGCAACAGGCTGATCTGTAAGAGCCGAGATCCGACCGTACAAACAGTGTCAGAGTAGATCGCCACCGAACGGCCGCTTTCGCCTGAGGCTGTGTGAAAAGTCATTCATGATTTCGGATTGAAATTTTGACTTCATAGGATCGCGTGTAAGCCACGATCTCCGTCGTAGGAAGGGTAAAGAGACCCCTAAATCAAAGAGGTTTTGGACTTTTCACACAGCCTCGCCTAAAAGTGGACATTCAAATTCCCATGATCGAGTGATTTCTGACGACATCCTAAAGCTTTCTCACCGGACGACATTTCCCGCCAGATAGTCTAGGATTCCGGGCTACAACTGTCGTGTAAACCCTAAGTCTGCCTTCAGACTGCCAGCCAGCCTTACCCGTCAGGGAGAGATCCCTATCGGATCCATTCGACGAGAGTGCTTGAATCACTTCATCGTGTTCAACGAGTCGGGTTTGTACCGAATTCTCAGAAGTCTTCGGACTACTGTCATTGCTCACGCACTCATCTTCCGCTCGCAAAGGATGCCCCGGAACCGAGATCTCCTCAGTCACCTGAATCCAGAAGCGTGGTGGCAATGCCCATTCTCAGCGGGCTCTACCACCGCTTCGAGCGTCGAGCAGCCTGACGGATCGCTCATCCACCAAAAGCCAAACAGGAAGCGAAGGCTGGCAAGGCTGTGTCGGATGCGCCGAGTTTACCTCCAGACGATTGTTTCTTCGAAGCCGCGCTCTGCTTGATGACACTCACAATGGGATGGTCGGGGTCGGCAAACCGTAGCATTTCGGCGAGTTGCACGAGCAACCGCTCTGCTTCCTGGTCCCTTCCGGCGCGTTGGTAAGCTCGAGCGAGGTCGAGCGTCGCCTTTTGCCAGACGACGACGCCACCCAGAAAAGTCGAGTCTCGTTCAGCGACCAGCTTTTCGAGGATCTCCACCGCTTCGGCACCCCGGCCGATTCGCACGAGATCCCGCGATATCAACCAGCGGACGGCAAGAACGGTCTCTCGCGGGCTGAACGAGACTGTTCGCCGGTGGAGCCAGGACCTGAGACTCTCGATGCGTCGATGAGGTTCGAGCTGCAGGGCCGCGACGAGTTCCCTGGTCACGTCAAGAAACCGGAAGTCGGATTGCTCTTGGTATGACTCTCGAAAGCCCTTGTCGAACAGCATCCTGGCAAAGGGACGGGGCGGTAAAAGCCACGTCTCCGGAGCGACCTCTCCCAGAGGTTCGGCACTTTCATGGAGAACAGAGACGAGCACATCGGGCGACGCCACCCAACAGAACCGCCAGTTCTCCTTCTCCGGGCCCAAGCCATAGATGGTGGCCGTCTGCCGGGCGTCGGCCAACTTCCCGAGCATGACCTGGGCGCCGGCGAGCCCATAGGCGTAGGCCAAATGGACGTCTTCCGCTGGAAGGTCGGCCACTCGCCGGGCCAAAGGCACGAGTGAAGCCACAGCATCGCTGTACTCTCCCTGGTGCCACAAGCTCCAAACGTCGAATGTCCAGACAAGGGGTTCTTGGATCGGCCGGTAATCCCTCATTGAACCGTCGGGGCCCGGCAGCACGGTTTGTCCTGTATCGAGAAGAACCTGCGTCCGATCGCGGACCTCCCTGGCGGCGACGAGATCCCCGGCATCGAGGAGATTGAGGAGCCACTGACGGTCGATCCGGTTGGGACGCCCACGGCTCCTGGCGAGGGCACCGGCCGCAAGAAGGTCGGGTTCGTCCAGCGCGACCCCGATCATCAAGAGGTTGTTCGGAGCCCAATAGTGCTCGGGCGCGAGGTCGATCACGAGGCGATACGCCGCCGCCGCCCTTCGAAACTCCCCTTTCCAATTGTAGTAACAACCCTGGATGAAGGAGCTTTCCGCGAGGGATGCATGCTCGCGCGTCGCCATGGCCCTCTCCATCGCCTCCCAGGCGGGCCTGGTCACGAGGTCTTCCGCGCGATAAAAAGGGGTGCGATAGACGATTTCGACCTCTTGCGCCCTCACAGGATCTACCCGATTCAACATGAGGTGACTCCAGGCGACCATCAGGTGGGCCGAGGCAAACTCCGGATCGATCAGGCGTGCCTCCTCAAAGAGCAGTAGCGCTTCCGTCAAGGGTTGGATTTGCCGCGCCCGAGCCCCGTCGGAGTACTTCGGCACGCCCCGTGTGTACAGGCTAAGCGCTTCCAGCGACCGGGTGGTGACGCGCTCAGGCCGATCCAGTCCTCCCGTCCGCTCAGTCCCCAGCCTGGACAGCAGCCAGGAGGCCTGCTCGTCCGTAGCGGCAAGGAGATCGTCGATCGAAGCGGCCCGAACTTCATTCGTGTCCAACACTTCCTGTGACTGGCCGCCAAAGAGACGCAGGATCAAGTCATGGCGCGATCCAAGCCTCACGATTTGGCCGGCAATCACAAAATCGATCTGGCCATCGCGCACACTGACTTGGTGGGCCAGCTCTTCGGTAAGCAATGCGTCCACAGGCCTGCGCATGAGACTGAGTGAGTCCTCAACACGACCCCGCGAGACCAGACGCACCCGACCGGAATCGTTGAGCCGCCCCTCGAGAATGACCTCGAGGGTATCGTCGAGCCAAGGATTGCCGGTGCGGTTGTCCAGACGCGTCAGCAGGATGGTGGGACGCTCTCCGGCTGGAAACAGCAAGGTATCTGAACGGAGGAACGATCGAACCAGCAACCCCGTTGGTACCAAGCTTGCGGCAAGGACCGTTACCCAAAGCCAACGGGTCGTCCTTCGGCTGGACCTTTCGGAGACTTCCGACACGGGCCGGATCGACGCGTCAAGGCGGTAACCGCGGCGTGGTACCGTCACGATCCGTGCAGGCCGGCCAGGCTCTTCCAGTATTTGGCGCAATTCCGAGATGCTCTTCCAGAGAGCACTGTCCGTGACGAAGGTTTCTGCCCACACCTCCTCAAAGATCTCTTCTTTGGTGACGGTTCTTCTGGCGTTGGTTGCCAGGAAAAGCAGCAGATCCAGCTGCCTTGGCTCGAGCTGATAGGTCTTGCCATTCTTGCGCAGCCGGTTCGAACCTGGCTCAACAAGCCACTCGTCGATGCGAAATGGCCGCTGAAAACTGTCTGGACCCCGGACGCTCACAGGAACAACCTCTTTCCAAATTCTACGGCAACCGTGAGGGGAAATGCCATCGAGTGCCCTCGTGCCATTGTTGCTCGAAGCGGGAACGACACTCAGTCGAGTCTGTCAAAAAGAAAGCCCTGGGTGACCCGTCTCCTGTGGTTCACAGAGGGCCCCCGAATCGTAAGGCAACCGTAAGGTAAGGGTAAGACTTTTTGGAGGGCGCGCGTGGTAAACCTTGACCAAGCCGAGCTGATAGGCACGGAACGGGAGCTACCCGCTTGGAGGGAGGAGCCAGGATGAGGTCACGGATCTTTCTGGTCATCTTGTCAACCGCGGACATGCCCGGGTATCGCGACCGAACAGAAGGGGGCGGGTGGCAAGGACAAGAAGGAAAGCGACAGACCGAGAAAAAAGGTCCTGCTCTCAACAGAAACGTCTTAGTTCGCAACCCAAGGGAGGAAAAAGAAATGAAAAAAGTAATGACGACTGTGGCTGTGGTGACGCTCTTGATTGGCCTGCAGCCCATTTTGGCGCAGCCGGGAAAAGGCGGTCCAAAAAACGGAAATCAGAGACCCCCGGCGAGGTTCACTTTCAGTTCCTGTGGGAGTGGTCCCTGTATCACCAGCGATGGATTCCCAGGCATTGCATTCCCTTACGAGGACGAAGTGGACCATGTGAAGGCAAGGTTTGTTCCCACCGGCAATCCCATCCTGGACCTGAGGAACCGCAAGTCCCCCCGCTTCGCCCAGATCTCCTGGGGTGGACTTCCCACTGCCGGCGGTTGCGAACCCGTCGGGCAGGGTGTCGTTCCAACCACGCCCCAGATCTTTCTCAGTCATACCCAACTGTGGGACGAAGACACCATGGATCCAATCGAAGATCGGTTCCTAGGCATGTGGATCGAACAGGGGATCGGACAGGTCGGATTCAGTCGTCTGGGAATCAGCTTTGCACCGGAGGAGCGCAAAGCCGAAGGTTGGGCCATCCGTTTCGATGAGGAGTATGGGGCAAGGCGTGTCAAGGTCACGCGCCTCAGCGACCAAGAGTGGCAAGTCACCAGCACTTACGCCACCAGCACGGGTCCGTCGGCTCCGTTGGCAGCTATTGGCAGAGTCGCCAACGGCGCCTTTAGCTTCATACGCCTGTGTCCCTTCCAGCTGGACTTCACGGTCGAGTGCCTTGAGGGCTGTCCGCCGGCGGCGCCTCCTCCTGCGCCTTGACTTCTGCCTTTACTTCGAAACCGAAGGTGTGTCTGGCAAGGGAGAGCCTCGATCCCGGGCTAGATGTGTCCGGTCTCGGTCAAGTTTGGTTCAAGAACAGGTCAAGCCCGAGTTGGCCACTCTCGTTCCGGCCCAGATGGCGGCGGGTAGCAGCGTCGCCATTTCTGGGACATGTCGCACGTGATGCGGGGCACCATTGCATTAATGATCATGAGGACCCAGAAGGCGAGACAGCGGCCCCCGGACAACGCAACCTTATGCTGTTTCAAAGCGCGCTGCAGTCCGGCGACGACTACGCGCATCGCAGCAAGCAACGGACCCTCACGCTCACTTCCGAGGAGTTTCTGCGCCGCTTCCTGCAGCACGTTTGACCTGGGCCCAGGTGAAAGTGCTCAGGGCGATCAGCCGCTGCCGTACCGCTGCCCTGGGTTTTCGCTGCATTGGTCGAGTCCAAGCAGCCTGTCGTGGAGTAGATGCAGTTGGTAACAGCGGATCTCCTCACTTCCCAGCAGGTCCGGCGACTTGCCAAAGTACTCCGCAAACTGCTTGACGGCGAGAATGTAGCCACGAGTGGTGACTGGTGAGTAGTTGCGACGCTGGAGTTCTTCCAGCATGCTTCTTCGTAGTAGGGTCACAGTAACCTCCTTGTGACCCTTAACCTACCTACTCGTCGACATAGGCCGTCAGCACCACCGGAGTCTGCCGCGCCAGAGGTTTAGTCCGAAGTTCCCTGAGACTTTAGCAGATAACTGACTGACTCTACAGGAGATAAAGGGATTTTTGGACTGTATTGTGTAGGCATGTAATTGTGGCTTATATTTCAATAGTGTGCTTGACTTTAAAGGATTATATAGGGTATAGTGGTAATCATGTACATCACCTCCGTCCCCAACCGCGGCTCTCCCCCCGCCATCCTGCTGCGCGAGAGCTACCGCCAAGGCGGCCAGGTTAAGACCCGCACCCTTGCCAATCTCTCCAAGTTGCCCGCCGAAGCGATCGCCCTGCTGCGCCGCAGCCTTAAGGGGGAAACCCTGCTGGCCCCGGAGGACGCCTTCGAGGCCATCGCCTCCTTCCAGCAGGGACACGTCCAAGCCGTGCTCACGGCCATGCGCCGACTCGGCCTCCCCCAACTGCTGGCCTCGCGGCCCTCGCGTCAACGCCAGTTGGTCTTGGCCCTGGTGGCGGCGCGCATCCTGGAACCAGCCAGTAAGCTGGCGACCACGCGCTGGTGGCAGGTCACCACCCTGCCCTCGGAGCTGGGAGTGGAGGAGGCCGACCAGGAGGACCTGTATGCGGCGCTGGACTGGTTAGGGCAACGCCAGGCGCCGATCGAGAAAAAGCTGGCCGCTCGACACCTCCGTGAGGACGGCCTGGCGCTGTACGATCTGACCTCCACCTACTTCGAGGGCACCACCTGTTCGCTGGCCAGCCTCGGGTACAATCGGGACGGAAAGCGCGGCAAGCTCCAGATCAACTACGGGTTGCTGACCAACCGCCGCGGGATTCCCGTCTCGGTCTCGGTCTTCGAGGGCAAGACCGGGGACCCGAAAACCCTGCTGCCGGAGGTGGACAAGCTCCGACAGCAGTTCGGGATCGAGCGGCTGGCCCTGGTGGGGGACCGGGGGATGATCACCCACAAACAGATCGATGCCCTGCGCCCGATCGACGGCATCGACTGGATCAGCGCGCTCCGCTCGGAGACCATCCGCAAGCTAGTGGAGGGCGGGGCGATCCAAAGGGGACTCTTCGATGAGCGCAACCTGTTCGAGCTCTCCCATCCGGACCTCCCCGGCGAACGACTCGTCGCCTGTCGGAATCCGGAGCTCGCCCAAAGACGGGCGCGCCACCGCAGCAGCCTGCTGGAGGCCACCACCCGGGAGCTGGAGAAGGTGCGCCGGATGGTCACCGCAGGGCGTCTGCAGGGGCAGGAGCAGATCGGCAAGCGCGTGCGCCAGGTGCTCGGTCAGTACCGGCTGGGCCAACACTATCGGCTGCAGATACGGGAGGACGGTTTCGAGTCTCGAGCCGATGAAGAGGCGATCGCCGCCGAGCTGGCCCAAGCGGCGAGCAAGAGCCCAGAGTTGGCGCAAAGACGACAGCAGCACTACGCCCGTCATCGCCAGGCGATCGACCAACAGCTAGAGCACCTCCGCCAGCGGATCCAGCGGGGGCGTCTGTACGGCAAGGAGCACATCGGGGTTCGGGTGGGAAAGGTGCTCAACAAGTACAAAGTCGGCAAGCACTTCCAACTGCACATCGAGGAGGATCGATTCGACTTCGAGATCGACCCGGAGAAGGTCCAAGCCGAAGCGGCCCTCGACGGTCTCTACGTGGTGCGCACGAGCCTGCCCCAAGAGACGCTCGACGCCGCCCAGACGGTCCTCAGCTACAAACTCCTGGGCAGCGTGGAGCGGGCCTTTCGCTCCTTCAAGACGATGGACCTCAACGTCCGACCCATCCACCACCGCCTGGCCCGCCGGGTCCGGGCCCACATCTTTTTGTGTCTGCTCGCCTACTACGTCCTCTGGCACATGCTCGAGGCATGGCGTCCGCTGCTCTTCGCCGACGAGGATCTGGAAGCGAAGAGGACGCGCGACCCGGTGGCGCCGGCCCGCCGTTCCCAGCAAGCGCTCCGTAAGGTGCACTCCAGAACCCTTGAGGATGGCACCGAGGTGCACAGCTTTCAGACGCTTCTGAAGTTCTTGAGCAGCATCACCCGCAACCTGTGCCGGGTCCGCAGCGCAGCCCCTGAGGCCACCACCTTCGAGATCCTCACCACACCCAGCGCCAAGCAGCAACGCGCCTTTGATCTTCTGGAGACCATTCGAGTGTAGGCAGACCGCTGCAGCCCCTATTGCACGTATCCCTTTGAAATCATGGTACTTTTCTGCTCCCAACAGAAAGGAACTTCAGGTTAGTGCACCGTAGAAACCCACCGCCTCTGGCGGTGGTTATGTCCGGTAGGCTTTGCCGGTTCCGCTCCGAAGAAATCGCGGTGGCGAAGCCATGAATCGGGCGAAAAGCCACGTCCTCTGGGCGTGGACAGTCCGATTCAAGCGATTTCTTTACTTCTATCGCCCTTGCCGGAGAAGTGCCTTGGGGCTAGAAGGCAATTCCAGAACGAAAGGAGCCTCTGGTTTTCTGTAATCTCAGCGTAGTTCGCTCGACGTTTCCGGGGAAAATCTGAACGTCCGCTTTTAGGCGAGACTGTGTGAAAACTCCGCACTCGTGGCCACCCACCCCCGACTACGACCGATCGCGTTTGAAACCCGCGACTCTCGCCAAAGAGCAACTACCCGGATATAGGGGAAGTAACCGGGAAAGCGGTCGCACCGGAGTCGGATGGGCCAGATATAATCTGGCTTTCCCACGGAAGGACAAGCGATGACGGAATTCATCCAGGGTGAGAGTCGCTCCCAAGCCACCTTATTCCCCGAACGCCTGGACGATTACGTGTCCGAGGAAAGCGCGGTCCGCGTGATCGATGTCTTCATCGACGAGTTGGACCTCTCTGGGCTCGGTTTTCGGACGCAGCCCCAGGACACCGGTCGGCCGGCCTACCATCCAGCCACCCTGCTGAAGCTATTTGTGTACGGTTATCTGAACCGCGTGCAGTCCAGTCGCCGGCTGGAACGTGAAGCCCAGCGCAATGTGGAACTGATGTGGCTGACCGGGCGCCTGGCGCCGGACTTCAAGACCATCGCCGACTTTCGCAAGGACAATGGGACAGCCATTCGTCAGGTGTGCCGGCAGTTCGTCCTGGTGTGCCGCAACCTCAACCTCTTTGCCAACGCTTGGGTGGCCATCGACGGCAGCAAGTTCAAGGCGGTCAACAACACCTATCGGAACTTCACCCGGGCCAAGATGAAGCGGCGCCTCGCCCAAGTGGATGCGACGATCGAGCGTTACCTGCAGCAGTTGGCCGAGGCCGACCGCCAGGAAGTGGCCGAGGAGAAGACCCAGCGATTGGAGGACAAGATCGCGGCTCTGAAGAAGGAGATGGTGCGACTCAAAGAAGTCGAGGCCCGGAGGCTGAAGGCACCGGGCAAGCAGATCTCCCTGACGGATCCGGACGCCCGGTCGATGAATCACCGGGGAAGTGCCCTGGTGGGCTACAACGTGCAAGCGGCCGTGGATACCGATCACCACCTGATCGTCGCGCATGAGGTCAGCAATGTAGGCAATGACCGGCGCCAGCTGGCCAAGATGGCAAAACAAGCCAAGTCCGACCTGGAGGTGGAGGAACTCCGCGTGGTGGCGGATCGTGGTTATTACCGCAGTGAGGAGATCCAGGCCTGCGAGCAAGCCGGAATCACAGCCTACGTCCCCAAGCCACAGACCTCAGGCAACCGGGCCAAAGGCCAGTTCGGGCGAGACGCCTTTCGCTATGTCGCTGAAGACGACGAATATGAATGCCCGGCAGGTGAGCGCCTGGTGTGGCACATGAACGCCCAGGATAAAGGGCGGACCCTTCGTGTCTACTGGACCTACAAGTGCCGATCCTGCCCCATCAGGGCGCAGTGCACTTCAGGCGTTTACCGCAAGATGAGTCGTTGGGAGCATGAAGAGGTGCTGGACCGAGCGCAAGTACGATTGGCTGCTCACCCCGAGGCGATGAGAGCCCGTCGAGCGACGGTGGAACATCCGTTCGGGACTCTGAAAGCCTGGATGGGATCGACTCACTTCCTGACGAAAACCCTGGAACGGGTGAATACCGAGATGAGCTTGCACGTGCTGGCCTACAACCTGAGACGAATGATGAACTTGGTAGGCACGAAACCGCTGATCGAGGCGATCCGAGCCTAATAAGCCCTCTTATAATCCTTAAACCCAGCAAATCAGAACGACTTCAACTTCATCTGAAGGCTGAACAATCTCGAACCCTGGCTGTCCCTGCCCAAACCAAAGCCCGATCAAATCCTAAGGCAAGTCGTCTGATGCGGTCTGATCAGGCCGCTGAGGCTGAATATCGAGTTATCACACAGCCTCAGGCGAAAGCGGTCATTGAGCTTGTTACGATAGTGCTAGCGCAAGCTGAATGGTGGATAGCGATCGGTCACCAGCAGAAGTGCGTAGGCTCCCACCCGCAGATACCAGCGACCGACCCCGACGATGAAGTCGAAGACGCCCCTCGGGTATCGACCGGTCGTCAGAATGGCGAACCAGGCCGAGATCACTGCAAGGAAGGCGGCAACATTGAGAAAAAACAGGACGAAGACATGCGGGATCACCAGCAGCCACTTGACCAGAGGTAACCACCGATTGAGGTCACGTTTTGCGTCGGGGTAGTCGATGTTCAGGTGGACAGACTGCTCTTCGTCGGTCGACGGATATCGGTCAGTGAGCAGGAGCAGGTAGGCACCGACTCTGCCCCCGAAGCGGACCAACTCGCGAGAAAAGTCGAACCACCAGCGCGGATAGCGCTGGCGAAAAACGATCATCAAGGCCGTGGCCACAGCGAGACCGTTGGCCAGCCCCCCAGCTGTCTCCTTACTCCTTTCCACAACCTCACCGACTGCATTGACAATCACCGTCACGATGACCGTCTCGCCGGCCCCCGAGATGAGGCCCAGGATAATAGCGATGGGAATGATCCAGATAAGACGGAAGAAGGTTGTCAGCCGATCCAGTTTCTCCGGATAGTCGATCTCCAGACGAGCAGCATATTCGCTGGAATTAGCCATACACACCTCACTTGTCTTCAATCAGCTACGCGCGATGAGCCTTGAGCGGACTCGAAGGTTGCAATAGGTGCAGCTATCTATGCAAATCCAACCCATCGAGCACGACTTGAGCGGCCTGTTACATCATTAAGATTGACGGCCAAATCCTAGAGGAACGTTCCCGATACCAGCGAGTTGGCGTTGGAATCGCGTTCACGGGCCGCGACTGAGCTCGATACCAGACACTAGACAGCCGAGAGTCTATTATATTCCCCTAGAGGCAGACTAGGAGGATTCGCATGGCCAAGAGCAACGAAGAACGAGTCCGGTTCGCAAATGACGAGATCCTTGGGAAAGGCACCTTAGCCCGCATTTCTCATCGCCTGTCGTAGCGAGGCGTCGCAAGGGCCGTCCTGGCAAGGCTTGCGACCGAGGCCTCCGCAGTCGTACTTGTACAGTACGTCGAGGAGGCCGACCGAGCGAAACGCAGCCAGGGCGGATGATTGCGGCGACGTAGTAGACCGGCGATGAGAAATGCGGGTTAGGTGTCGTGGAGGATATCTTTGCAACCGACTACGTTGTCCACACAGGTGGCAAGGATTATAAAGGTCCTGAATTCGTAAGAAGATTCGCCAGACAGCTTCGTTCGGCGATTCCGGATCTCCGAGTCGTGGAGGTCACGCTGCTGATCCAAGCAGGTGATACGATCACTTGGCAGCGCACGTTAAGCGGTACGCATGAGGCAGAGATGATGGGTATTCCACCGACGGGTCAGAAGGTGGAATGGAGAGACATGTTAGTCACTCGTTTCGACGGCGAGAAGATTGCTGAGGATTGGGCGGTTTCGGAACTAGTGGGACAATTGCTCGCCGCATTTGGCCGTTTGCGGTAGTTCATTCGACGTTTCCAGGGAAAATTTGAATTGTACTAGCTGCCTATCCGCCGTACTCTCTTAGCGCCTCGATGATCTCCCCGGCGGATACGTCTAGCTGAGTGGGATTGATCTGCAGGGGCGGGCGTCCCAGCCGCGGGTTGAGCCAGACATCCAGCCTTGCCGAGAGCGGGAGTCGCGAGTGGAACTGATCAGGGTTGCGTGCTCGCACCATGACAACGTCGATCTTCCCCTGCCTGGAGATGTCGAAACCCTCGAACTCGCTCCAATAGATGGGCTGCTTCCCCCACGGTGCATAGAGCAGTCCCTCTGGCCCTATCCGGAGCTTGACCCGTCGATCCAGAATACGCATCCCCAGCCCAACCAGCACTCCGCCAGCGACCCACAACATAATCCGGGGGGAAGATGAAGAAAGGTACAGAAGGAGATTGAGTGCGATGGCGACCAGCCCGATGGCCAGGATCAGTATCGATGTACCCGCGGCGTAGCGCGCTTCAAGCATTGGGGCTCCCATCCAGGGATAGGAATCGAGAATATACCGGGGCGCAATAAGCACCCTTCTGGGCTGTGACTAACTATAAGGGACTTGAGCCGCGTTGTTGCATTTAATCACTTCCGCATGGCGGCTTGCTTCTGATCGGCCAGGGTGCCCGTATGAGGAATGACGCCGAATGAGTATACCTTCCGCTACCGAGTGCGCAACTGCTCAGACTGCAATCGGGCGTTCACCAAGAGGGGTTTGCTGACCCATTGGTTCGATGGAGGAAGCGCTGGATGCCGCCACCAATCCTGGGATCGGCCAGCATGTCAACAAGGTTCAAGTGCGGGTCTGAAACCGCCATTCTGGATCTTCCACGCCATACCGTCCGGGTGCCGAAGATCATTTCATCTGCAGGGTCGGAGGAAATCATTCGATGGTGGCCGCACCTTTGTTCTTCACACCGGGCCCTCTCCCTGGAGGAGATCCTCCGGATCCTGGTCCGGGCCTGGCGTTCCACCGACTCTGCCCCCTTAGGGCTCCCCCGTACCAAGTGTCACGCTCGCCCCGAATCGTCTAGACTAGGCCTGTGGGGCAGCTGTTTTCTGCGCGGTTGCGACGGAGCTTGCTGGTTGGACTCGGGATTGCGGGGATTACAGCCGCTCTCATGTTCATTCCAGTCCGCGTGCTGCTGCCACAGCTGCGCCGTCTGCTTCATGACCGATTGGTCGCGTACGTGGCTCAAACCATGTCGGAGGACGAGCGCGCACAAATCATGACCGAGCTGGCGCAACGTATCGGAACACTTTGGACATCGATTCCGGAGCCGCTTGTTGCGCGTATTGCTCGTCCAGACTACTCCACCACATTGGCGCAGGCGGACGTCCAGACAAACAACGCGGGCATGAGAAGCGCTCGCCCGTATGAGCAAAAGTCAGCCAACGTGTTTCGCATCGTCTGTCTGGGCGATTCGTTCGTTTTTGGCGAGGGAGGCCCAGTACCCCAGGCGAAAGCGTGAGCTCACAAGCCAGGACATTCGTGGTGTGACGGGCAGCGTGCTGGCAGCAAACGGCCTCGCGGATAGGAAGATCTACTTGTGCCGGCCCCCATGTTCTTTATGTGAGCACGGATGACGGACGTACCTGGCGTAAGAGAAGCACCCTGACACTCGACGACGACAAATGGTACGGAAGCAGTAACTTGTAACTTGTCTTGGTGCTTCCAACTGGGCCATCTGACAGCGTTGGCGATGGTACAATAAAGCCTGTGACCGATCGGTATTCACGTCAGATTCTGTTCTCGGGGATCGGCCCGGAGGGACAGGATAAGATCCGGAACGCCCGAGTTGTTCTGGTGGGCTGCGGCGCCCTAGGAACGGTCAGCGCCGAACTTCTGGTCCGCGCCGGCGTGGGACGGCTGCAGCTCATCGATCGAGACTTCGTCGAAGAAAGTAATCTGCAGCGCCAGAGCCTATTTACTGAGGCGGATGCAGAAGCTGCCATCCCCAAGGCAGTGGCTGCCGAAAAGGCCCTCCGATCTATCAACTCCCAGGTCGACATCAACGGCATTGTCCAGGATCTGGCAATTGAAAACATTGAGGACCTGTGTGGGGAAAGCGATATCATCGTCGATGGCACCGACAACTTCGAAACCCGATATCTGATCAACGATTTCTCCGTGAAACGGGGCATACCCTGGGTTTACGGAGCCTGCGTAGGCAGCTACGGGACTGCGTTCCTGGTCCGTCCGGGGGCTACATGCTGTCTTCAGTGTCTCTTTCCCGAGCCCCCGCCTTTGGGCAGTGTGGAAACCTGCGACACCGCGGGAGTCCTAGGCTCGGTAGTTCACGCCGTGGCTTCCTTTCAGGTAGCTCAGGTCATGAAGATCCTGGTGGGACGGGTTCCCGGTGAGGTGATGCTCAAGGTGGACGTCTGGGAGGATCACTGGCAACTGATTTCAGCCGTGGGTTCACGAAACCAGGATTGCTCTTGCTGTGGCAAACAGGAATTCCGCTTCCTGGAGGCTGAGGAGAGGGCTCACCTGATGCGGCTGTGCGGTAGAGATGCAGTTCAGGTCCGTCCCAGCCGAATGGTCCAACTCGACTTTCCACAGCTGTGCCAACGCCTGGCGAAGAGTGGTAAAGTCCGTTACAACGAACACATGATGAGAATTCGGATCAACGGATATGAGATTGCCCTGTTTCCCGACGGCCGTTCGATCATTAAGGGAACCGACAATTTTTCGGAGGCTCGGGCAGTCTATGCCAGGTATATTGGGAGCTGATCGAAAACCAGGAAGCTGCAGGCTCCTTCCCTAGCTAGTTCCCATCCCAGAATTGACTTTTAAGCTTTGTTAATTAGCTGATTCTAAGATACTTAATATACCATAGGCAGCGGGCAAAGACCACTTTGTGCTCGGTGGACCCTTTTTCGCCAGCAGGAGGATGACGGAGCTGGATTTTGCAGACACTGCGGCCGCAGCTCCGAGCGTTTTGGGTTCCAAGAGGCTGCAACGGTCTCAGGGAAGCAAACGGGCCAGAACGAGCAGGTTGTAGCTGACCACGGAAGCCTGCACGTACTGCTGGAAGTGCTCCCAGCCTTTCCAGGTGCAGCGGTCCAGCCCGAAGACGCGCTTGAGCCACGAGATACAACCCTCAATGCCGGCGCGAAAACGTCTCAACTGTTTGTAAAGCCAGCTGGAGCGCACCATCTCGCTGATCGGCAGACTTCCCTTGCGATCAAAGGCGGCATCCTGGATGCCCTCCCCTTTGGCCCAGGTCAAATTGGCTTGGCTGTAAAAGCCCCGGTCCGCCGCCATCTGACGCGGATAGCGACCGTAGACCTCTCGATGGGCTCCGAGCAAGGGTTGGAGCTGACCCACATCGGCCGGGTTTCCAGCCAGGACTTCACAGTTCAAGATCAGCGACGAGCGACCGCCGGTCAGAAAGATCTTGTGCCCATAGGTCGGTTCGCGCTGGCCTTTTTTGATGATGTCCGTATGCTCTTCAAAAATCGAAAAGACCTTCTCGGCGGCGGGCACGGTCTCGCCGCGCAGGACGCGTCGCTCCGTTTGATCGATGACCCGGGCCATCAGCTTCAGGTAATGCTCCAAGGAGACCAGCAGCGCCACGGTCAGCAGGTCGGCGGCCGGCAAATCGGCTTGCAAGGCCGTGAGGCCGTAGCCGTAGGTTTTGCGGGCGACCTTCAACAGATCGCGATAGGCGCGCTGGCGTTTGGCTCCTCGGCCGTTGGCGATCTGAAAAGCCCGCCGCTTGGCTCGTCGGCTGTGGTTGGTAAAGACCACCGCCGTCGACGCCTGGCCTTCGGCTTCGAGCGCGCCTTGTCGCTCCTTGAGCTGTCCCAGAAGCCGGCTCACCGTGCGCACCGCATCGTCGAGCAGGGCACTGTCGGTCGGATGATGAATGTCGCTCTCGACGGCGGTCGAATCGAGGCGGATGCGCTGGCCCTTTTCCAGTCCCTTCTGAGCGGCCCAGCCCACCAAGACGGTATTGATCTCTTTCCAGCTGGCTTCAGAGATCTTCGAGATATTGCGCTGCAGGGTGGACCTATTCGGCATCCAGCCCAGGGGGTGACGCACAAAACTGCGGAAGCTCTGGGAGTCGAGTAGGTGAAAGGCCAGCTGCTCGTAGCTGAAGCCGTGCAGCTGTTTGACGAGGGTCGCTCGTAGGACAAACTCGGCACTGAGTCCGCTGGCGCCTTTCTGCGGATTGGAAGTGTCACATAGATCCTGTAAAACTAAGGCCGAGATCCGGGGATTGTGGTCCAGGATCTCGGAGATCTTTTCCAGTTCCCGGGCCATTTGGTGGTCGGGGAAAATGTGGCAAAGGGGGAGTCGTTCTTCCGTTTTCTGGCGCAACGTTGGGCCTCCTTTTTCGAGTTAACTTCTTTGTTTTCAATTTGTTCGCACCAAAAGATTAACAAAGAGGTCTGACAAAAAAGGGAGGCCACATCCCCACCTTATTCCTTCATTTTCAGCTATTTAAAGTCCTTGGGATGGGAACTAGCTAGTTCCCATCCCAGAATTGACTTTTAAGCTTTGTTAATTAGCTGATTCTAAGATACTTAATATACCATAGGCAGCGGGCAAAGACCACTTTGTGCTCGGTGGACCCTTTTTCGCCAGCAGGAGGATGACGGAGCTGGATTTTGCAGACACTGCGGCCGCAGCTCCGAGCGTTTTGGGTTCCAAGAGGCTGCAACGGTCTCAGGGAAGCAAACGGGCCAGAACGAGCAGGTTGTAGCTGACCACGGAAGCCTGCACGTACTGCTGGAAGTGCTCCCAGCCTTTCCAGGTGCAGCGGTCCAGCCCGAAGACGCGCTTGAGCCACGAGATACAACCCTCAATGCCGGCGCGAAAACGTCTCAACTGTTTGTAAAGCCAGCTGGAGCGCACCATCTCGCTGATCGGCAGACTTCCCTTGCGATCAAAGGCGGCATCCTGGATGCCCTCCCCTTTGGCCCAGGTCAAATTGGCTTGGCTGTAAAAGCCCCGGTCCGCCGCCATCTGACGCGGATAGCGACCGTAGACCTCTCGATGGGCTCCGAGCAAGGGTTGGAGCTGACCCACATCGGCCGGGTTTCCAGCCAGGACTTCACAGTTCAAGATCAGCGACGAGCGACCGCCGGTCAGAAAGATCTTGTGCCCATAGGTCGGTTCGCGCTGGCCTTTTTTGATGATGTCCGTATGCTCTTCAAAAATCGAAAAGACCTTCTCGGCGGCGGGCACGGTCTCGCCGCGCAGGACGCGTCGCTCCGTTTGATCGATGACCCGGGCCATCAGCTTCAGGTAATGCTCCAAGGAGACCAGCAGCGCCACGGTCAGCAGGTCGGCGGCCGGCAAATCGGCTTGCAAGGCCGTGAGGCCGTAGCCGTAGGTTTTGCGGGCGACCTTCAACAGATCGCGATAGGCGCGCTGGCGTTTGGCTCCTCGGCCGTTGGCGATCTGAAAAGCCCGCCGCTTGGCTCGTCGGCTGTGGTTGGTAAAGACCACCGCCGTCGACGCCTGGCCTTCGGCTTCGAGCGCGCCTTGTCGCTCCTTGAGCTGTCCCAGAAGCCGGCTCACCGTGCGCACCGCATCGTCGAGCAGGGCACTGTCGGTCGGATGATGAATGTCGCTCTCGACGGCGGTCGAATCGAGGCGGATGCGCTGGCCCTTTTCCAGTCCCTTCTGAGCGGCCCAGCCCACCAAGACGGTATTGATCTCTTTCCAGCTGGCTTCAGAGATCTTCGAGATATTGCGCTGCAGGGTGGACCTATTCGGCATCCAGCCCAGGGGGTGACGCACAAAACTGCGGAAGCTCTGGGAGTCGAGTAGGTGAAAGGCCAGCTGCTCGTAGCTGAAGCCGTGCAGCTGTTTGACGAGGGTCGCTCGTAGGACAAACTCGGCACTGAGTCCGCTGGCGCCTTTCTGCGGATTGGAAGTGTCACATAGATCCTGTAAAACTAAGGCCGAGATCCGGGGATTGTGGTCCAGGATCTCGGAGATCTTTTCCAGTTCCCGGGCCATTTGGTGGTCGGGGAAAATGTGGCAAAGGGGGAGTCGTTCTTCCGTTTTCTGGCGCAACGTTGGGCCTCCTTTTTCGAGTTAACTTCTTTGTTTTCAATTTGTTCGCACCAAAAGATTAACAAAGAGGTCTGACAAAAAAGGGAGGCCACATCCCCACCTTATTCCTTCATTTTCAGCTATTTAAAGTCCTTGGGATGGGAACTAGCTAGGACAGAAATTGGTGAATTTGGAGAATTCGTCTTTCGTCCTGCTCTTTTCTCTCTTGAACGGAATCTACCACGGCATGGGAGCGGACCACATGCTGGCGGTTTCGACGCTGGCCAGGAAAGGTGCCAGAGGCACTGACGTGGCCCGTCTAGCCCGGATTTCTCATAGTGAAAGCAGAAAGGCTGATTTTAGTCGATTTTTCGACTCTGGTTTGAGCCGAAGTCTCAGTTGAGGGCACTGTAGAGTGCGAGAGCTTGGTGACACCTATGTTGAAGGCGGAAAACCGGTTTTTCAGACACACCTCAGCCGCCTCAGTTGCAGATGGTTGGGATTTCCGGTTTGCCTCCGCTCAGCCGAGCTGTTGAAGCTGGGCCAAGGTTTGGGCGTAGAGTGTTTGGTAAGGATAACCCTCGCTCAGCGACAAGCTCACCCGTCGGACACTGACCCGAATCTGGCCTCCTATCTTCAACAGTTTGAGGCGAATCGTCTGGCATTGCGCCTTCGCCCACTGGGTCCCCTTCAAAGCGACACACCTGAGCGTGTGCAGCAGATTGTAAGCCACCGAGGAAAACCACAGGCGCAGCTGATTGCTCTTCATGCGGTGCGTCGAGGTCCGATCGGCAAACAGCTCTAGCTGCTGCTCCTTAATCCGATTCTCCGCTTCCCCTCGCGCGCAGTACAGCTCCTCGTACAGCTTTTGGGCGGGCCACCGCTTCGCTCCCAGCGAGGTGACGACAAAGCGGGGATTGGATCCCTTACCCGTGTACTCGGCCTTGCCCACCACTCGCCGCTCTTGACTCCAGCTTTTGCGCGTCTGGTAACGAAAGTCCTTGTAGACTCGGGCGCTGCTGCCGTTGGCTTGTTGCAGTGCCTGGGCCTGTTCCAACTCGGACTCCAGGGCCCCCTCTAAGCGCTGATTGCGGGCCAGACCGAAGACGTAATCCACTCGATGCTCCTCACACCATTTCATCAACGCCTCGCGGGCAAAGCTGCTGTCCGCCCGCAGAGTAATGCGGACCTTCGGCCACTTCGCCCGCAGTTGTCCCACCATCCGCTCCATCTCCTGGACCGCTCCTTCGGAGCCATCCAGGTTCGACACCCGCAGCTTGGCCCCCAGCACATACCCCTCGCAAAACACATACAGCGGCAGGTAGCAGTAACACCGGTAGTAGCCATGGTAGAAACGACCCTCCTGTTCTCCGTGCAGCGGATCATCCGTCGCATCCAGGTCCAAGACCAACTCCTTCGGTTTCCCGCCTCGCACCCGAATGAACTGCTCCACCAAAAACGCTTCGACCGCGGCTTCATCCACCGGCGTCTTGCGATATTTATCCTGCGTCACCGAGGACAACTCCAAACGATTGAGGGTGCTCTTGCCCGCACACGCCTTGCCTCGATCCGCTTCCGCTCGCCGATCCCTCCCCAAGGGATCTTCCTTGCCGACCAACACCGCCATCAGCGGATCTGCCCGGAGCTCCTCATGATCGTTGACATCCTCATAGCCTAGGGCCAGTCCGTAAATCCGCTGCCCCACCAGTTCCTCCACACTGAACTCGGTGAAGCGAGGATCGCGCCGGTCCCCAAAGCAGGCGGCCAAGCCGCTAATGAACCGAGGGTGTCGTAAAAGACCCGTTTCAAATCAGTACTAAGAATCCTCCCAGGCTAGCAAAGAAGAGTCGGAGTAGGCTGCGAAAATAGGGGGGATGGAGCAAGCAATTAAACGACCGGTGGTCAAGATCGATTCGAGCGGCCAATGGGGGCTCTTTCGAGGGATGAATGAGAAGGAAGGCCAGGGGAAGCGCCGGAAAAGGAAGCGGCCCGGGGCGAAACAATTCGAAGATCCCTCCCCGCGGGGGATCTTGATCGGCGATGAGAGTCTTGCAGAGTTTCTGGTGAAGATGTCGCAGACGTGGGTCTTTGTGGCTCGGGAGGTGATCCGGAGTTTGTCGTGGGAGGCCTTTGAAGCGAAGTACCGAGGGGGAGGGAGACGGCCGTACCATCCGGCAGCGCTGGTGGGATTGATTCTGTTCGGGATTCTGGAGGGCAAGGGATCGCTGCGTCAGCTGGAAACCCTGGCCCGGGTGGATACCCGTTGCTGGTGGTTCACGGGGGGGATCACGCCGGATCACTCGGTCATCGGCCGCTTTATCAATGAACACGGGGAGAGGCTGAGGGAAGAGTTCTTTGTGGAGCTGACCCAGGAAGTGTTGAAAAGGACTGGGAAGGACAAGGACAAGGGGAAGAAGGAGGGCGTGAGTTTGGCGGCCGACGGCACGGTGGTACAGGCGGCGGCCTCGCGTTACCGACGGGTGAAGAAGGAGGCGGCCGAAGCGGCCGCGGCGGAAAAGCGTCGTCGGGCAGAAGCGGATCCGAAGAACGAGCAATTGGCGCGTCAGGCCAAGCAAGCGGAGGAAGTGGCGCAAGCGGTACGCGAGCGGGTGGCGGCGCGGCAGGCGCAACGCAAGAGCACGGAGCATACGGCCGTGAGTCCGAGTGAACCGGAGGCGGTGATCCAGCCCCTGAAGAACAAAGCGAAGGCCGCCAGCTACAAGGGGGTGGTCTTGGCCAACCAGGATCGCATTATAGTGGCCCAGGCGGTGGATCCCTCCTCGGAGACGGGGGTGCTGCAAGCGCTGTTGCAGCAAGGCAAGCGGGTGGGTGGAGCGATCCAACAACTGTTGATGGATGCGGGGTTTTTCTCGGGGCAAGCGCTGGAGACGGCCCTAGAAGAAGGGGTGGAGGATGTGCTTTGTCCTGAGGGATCGAGCCCCCGAGTGGGTTGGGAGAAGAAGTCGACGAAGTGCTTGGCTAAAGCGGCCTTTCGCTACGAGGAGTGGGAAGATCGTTATCACTGTCCGGCGGGACAGAAACTGCACCCGGTCCAAAAGGGCAGCGATGGGGGCAAGCGGTATGTGCGCTACGGAGGAGCCCCCTGTGAGAGTTGCGGGTTGAGGAGCCAGTGCACCAGCAGTCGGAAAGGTCGAACGGTCAAACGCTATGAGGATGAGGAGATCAAGGATGCGGAGCGGGAAGTGATGCGCCAGCCCCGGGCTCAAGAGGCCTATCGTCAGCGCAAACAGATGGTGGAGCCCGTCTTCAGCGAACTGAAAGGGATCCAAGGATTACATCGGTTCAAGCGGAGAGGGTTGAAGAATGTCGGTCTGGAGTTTGCCCTTCATGCCAGCGCCCACAACCTCCGACGGCTGATTGCCCTGACCCCGTCCGTCCTATTTAGCGCTTTTTGGAGGCTCCTACATGCGCCGATCGGCCTTTTCCAGCGTCTGCAGCGCCTCTCCTTGTGTTTTTCGGCATAGCCGCACGACAAAGTGTCGCCCCACTTACTCCCGGTCGCCACGTGAACTTTTACGACACCCTCGAACCCATAGCGGCTCTCCACCTCCCGTAACAGCAACCCCCCGGAGTCTGAGGTGATCTGCCCCCCATTGAATTCTGCCTCGACTCGGCGCCCTTCTAGCTCTTGAAACTCCAGCTTGGAAGCGATACACTCTGTGGTCATAGTAGTCAGCTCCTTGTGATTATTAAGTATCTGATAACAAAGACTTTATATCACATAGAGCTGACTGCTTTTTCTTGTCTTTGAGAAATCCGGGCTAGGCCTGCGTTTCGGGATGGCACATGGGGGTGTGCTTCTGGTGCTGTGCACCCTGGCCTTGATCTGGAACTTCTCGGTTTCGCCGGCCTGGGAGTCGAGAACAGAAATCTTCGGAGGCGGTCTCCTGATTCTGCTCGGGGCCTGGACCTTCGTGGAGTGGCTGCGGGAGGCCGGATACATCCATTCCCATCAACACACACATGCCCCCGACGCCGCACCCCATACCCACTATCACTTCCATTTGCAGGGAGATCATCCGAAGAAACATCCCTTATGTGGAGCTCCACATAAAGGATGACATGTGAAGCGTTGTGTTATGTGAAGTGATCGATCTGCTTCACGCCAGAATCCTTTCGATATCGCGGCTTCGTGCCACCGGTCCGCGCTTGTACTCCACATAATTCTGGTGCATGACAGCCCTTTGGAGTCCCGCCTCTGGGACAGAAAAGGAGGTTGTCATGCCCTTGGAAGATCTATTTCGTAGTCGGGAGGCCCTGAAGCGTTTTCGAATGGCGCCACTGGGTGCGGAGATGGACCGCTTCGGTGAGTGGCTTCGCGAGCAAGGATTCTGTCGTGACGTGGTGCGCCGCCGAGTCTGGCAAGTGTCGCACTTCAATCAATACCTTCGAGACGGGGGCCTCCAAGCGGCTCGCGAGGTGGACGAAGAGCTCGCGCAACAGTTTATCGGCCAGCATCTGCCACGCTGCCGATGTGGCGGTGGGCGGCGGCGCCAACACGGGGAGGTCCCGAGGTCGGTTCGCTGCTCCTTGACGTATCTGTGCGAGCGAGATCTGCTCGCGCCTTGCCCCCAGCCGGCATTGGAGCTACCCGGCGTTCTGGAGGAGTTTCTAGAGTACTTGAAGGGCGAAGGCGGCCGGGCTCAGAGGACGATCGATCTGCACCGCCGTTATCTGCTGGCTTTCCTGGAGGAGGTGGGTGTCGCTTCCGATCGGCAAGCTTTGGCTCAACTGAGACCGGAGCAGGTTCAAGCCGGCTTCGCCCACGTCACCGAAGGCCGGGGCAAAAGCCTCCCTCGACGCCTGCAAGGCATCTTACGCAACTTCTTCCGCTTCGCTCATCAGCACGGGTCCCTCCAGCGCGATCTGGCACAGGCCGTGCCCCCGATCCGCAGCTACCGGCTGTCGCACGTTCCCCAGGGTCTGTCCGAGCAGCAAGCCCGGAAGCTGCTCGAGGGCATCGATCGGACGACGGCCCTGGGCCGGCGCGATTTTGCCATCCTCCAACTGCTGGACACCTACGGAGTCCGAGGAGGCCAGATTCGCGCCCTCCGACTTCAAGACCTCCGCTGGAGAGAGCAGCAGATCCACTTTCCCGCCCACAAGGGAGGCAAGCCGGTGCGGGTGCCGCTGACCGAGGCAGCCGGCGAAGCCGTCCTGGAGTACCTTCGTCAGGGACGTCCGCCCGCTCCCTACCCGGAAGTCTTCTTGACCGCCAAGGCCCCGATTCACCCGCTGACCGAGCCGTCTACGGTTTCGGTGATGGTGGCCTCTCGCCTGCGCCAAGCCGGGATCGACGGATCTGCCAAAGGCTCTCATGCCTTCCGTTATGGCTTCGCCACCCGGATGCTCGCTCAGGGGCAATCCCTCAAGACGATCGCCGATCTGCTGGGGCACCGTCACATCAACAGCAGCTTCCTCTACACCAAAGTCGACCTGAGCCGGCTCCGAGACTTGCCCCTGCCCTGGCCGGAGGAGGTGTAATCATGCCCCAGTCAAACTTTCTCAGCACGCTGGCCGAGCGCCTTGGTGCCTACGTCGAGTTTCGAACTCTGGGCGGCGTCGACGCCCGCGCTCAGATCCAACTGCTGCGACCTTTCGACCGCTTCCTTCAGCAGGAAGGGTTTCAAGGGCCGTGGCCCACGCGCGATCTCCTGCAGCGCTATCTCAGCACGCTCGAGCCCCTGCACCCAGGCTCGCGCGGAAACCGCCTGGCCGTCGTGCGCCAGTTCTGTCGCTACCTGCGTCAGTTTGAACCCGAAGCTTACCTCCCGCCACGCATCCGCTCCCTGGAGCGCCGGCCCCTACGGGTTCCCCATATCTATACCCAAAGCGAGATCCAAGCGCTGCTACAGGCGGCGCGCCGTTTGGGGCCTTCGGGCTCGTTGCGACCCCAGACTTACTGGACTTTCTTCGGACTGCTGTACACCACCGGGCTGCGTTGCGGCGAGGCCTTTGCCCTGAATCTAGGCGATCTTGATCTGCCGCAGCAGTTGCTTTACATCCACCGGGGCAAGTTCGGCAAGTCGCGTCTGGTTCCCCTCTCGGCTTCCACCTCGCGGGTGCTGGGGCGCTACCGCAAGCAGCGTTGCCGAGCCTATCCGCGGGGATCAGACCGTCCCCTGTTCGTCACCCTCACCGGACACCGTCTGTATCATACCAACGCTGATTTTGCCCTCCGGCAATGTCTCAGCCGCTGCGGTTTGCGCGGGGGAAAGGGGTGTCCCGGGCCCCGCCTCCATGACCTGCGTCACAGCTATGCCTCGACGCGCCTGCTCAGTTGGTATCGGGAGGGCAAAGACCCGCAGGCGCTGTTGCCGCTTCTGGCCACTTATCTGGGCCATGTTAGCGTCACCTCGACTCAAGTCTACCTCCGAGCTACGGCGGAGTTACTCGAGCAGGCCCAAGAGCGTTTCCGGGCGAACTTTCGCCAAAACATCTTGCCGAAGGGAGAAGCACCATGAACGCCACCCACCTGATCGCCCGTTTCGTCGAGGGATTTTTCCACGACTACCTCGCCGGACAAAGGGGGCTGAGTCGCAATACCATTGTTAGTTACCGGGACGCTCTGAAGCTCTTTCTCCGCTTTGCCCGTGAGCGTCTGGGCAAACCCGTCGATAAGCTCACCGTCGAGGACGTCGACCACCAAGTGGTCACCGCCTTTCTGGAGCACCTCGAAGTCTCCCGAGGCAATAGCCCTCGAACGCGCAACAACCGGCTGGCTGCCCTGCATAGTTTCTTCCGCTATGTGGGCGAACAAGAGCCGTTGCTCTTGGGCCGCTCTCAGCGCATCTGCGCCATTCCCCTGAAGCGGACCGAGCACCGAACTATCGACTATCTCGAGGATCAGGAGCTGCGGGCTCTGCTCGAGAGCGTCGATCAGAGCTCGCGAAACGGCCGGCGAGATTATGCCCTGCTCCTGTTTCTGTACAACACCGGTGCCCGGGTTCAAGAAGCGGTCGACCTCGAGCGGACCGACTTACGTCTGGAGGCCCCGTTCCAGGTCCGCCTCACCGGCAAAGGCAACAAAGAGCGCGTCTGCCCGCTCTGGCCCGAGACGGTGGCCGCCTTGCAAACCTATCTGGGGGGCCGAGATCCCGATCCCGCGGACGTGCCCTCTGTTTTTGTCAATGCCCAGGGCCGGCCGATTACCCGTTTTGGGATTCGCTATATTGTGCGTCGACACGGAGCCCAAGCGGCACAGAGCTGTCCTTCGATCCAAGCCAAGCGCCTCAGTCCTCACCTGCTGAGACACTCGACGGCGATGCACCTTCTACAGTCGGGCAACGATCTCAGTGTCGTCAAGGACTGGATGGGTCATGCGGATCTGAACACCACTCACGGCTATGTGGAGATCGACATGAAGATGAAACGCAAAGCGCTGCAGGCCGCCGAAGCCCCTCACGTCAAAACGCCGGCCAGCCGCCGTTCCAAATGGCTCCAGCCGGGCATCCTCCAATGGCTCGATGAACTCTCAAAGGAGGCCAGTATTATGTGCAGTACTGCACCGACCTCGGCTACCGTCAAAGGTTGACTGATGGGCATCGTAGCGATCTCAGGGAGGACCTACTTCACATAACGCAACGCTTTACATGTCATACGCATCCCCACGCCTCGACACTGCTAGGCGCCTTGTTTGCGTTGAGCGGCTTGCGGGCCCTCCTGATCACCGCCGTTCCGATTGTACAGAGTGAATCTGTTTGGCTGATCTTGCTCTATCTGGGCGTTTTCGGGCTGGGTATCGTAGTCTCCATGACTGTTTGGGGACTCGCGGTCGGTAGCGCTCTCAGGGGCGAAAGGTCGGGCCACTGGGTCAGCCTGACTCTCAGTCTCAGCAGCGTTGCCCTCGGAATCTACTGGATTGGCGCGGCTTGAGGTCCGGTATGATGGAGAGCAGATTCACGATGAATCGAGGACGTCTTCCAAAGGAGGCAGTGAACCTTATGTGGCAAATCCTGAACCTGAGCAGGCCGGGAATACGGATAGCGATCGGTGTTTCTTGCCTTGTGCTCTGCAGCTATTCTCTTCACCAGACTCATGCCGAAGAAAAAGATTCGGGAGAAAAGAAGGCTCGCGAGGCAATCGAGCGAGGCATTGAGGCCATGGGTGGGGATGCCTTTCGAAATATCCGAAACGCCGAAGTTTTGGGCCGATACTTCGTCTTCATCAAGGGCCGCAAGGGGTTTGCTCGCTACCACGACTGGACCGTATACGATCCCGTGAAATCCCGATTCCAGCTTGGCAAGGGAGATAACCAGAAGGTGGCTATCTATAATCTAGAGTTGGGAAAGGCGTGGAAGCTGGAGGGTGAATACGAGGTCAAGGAGCTCAAGAAAAAGGATATCAAGGCGTGGAAGAAGGCAGTCAACCGGCATTGGTCCTTTCTACTCAAACAGAGGATCGACGAAGCGGGCATGAGCCTGTTCTACTACGGGCCCGATGATGTGGCTGGTGAGGGTCGATGGGAGGCAGTGGAGTTTCTGGACCCCACCAATGCTTCAAGCGTCGTCTTCTTCGATCTGGAGACCCATCTACCCCAGAAGATCGAGTCCGAGGTTACCGATCCCAAATCCGGTGTGCGCTACAAGGAAGAGGTCGAAATCTCCAACTGGCATACCATTGATGGGGTCTACACACCTCTACGAGAGGACATCTACAACGATGGTGAAATGGCCCAGCAAACCCACATTGAAGAAATCCACTTCAACGTCAAAATTCCTCCAGAACACTTCCTCAAACCGGTCGTAAAGGAAGAAGAGTAGCGGCCACCAAGGCGCGACAGCATCGTATGGTCCGATCAGTAGGCGAGTCCTCTATCTAGCGCTTCGGTGAGGGCACCAAAACAGACTTTCTCTGGTCCATTCCCTTGCGTGCCTACAAGCCCCCAACGGAGTGATTCCTCCACATCCTCGATCATGAAGATTACAAACATCGAAGTCATCTCTAACCGTTATCCGCTGGTGACCGTCGCGACTGACGAGGGAGTAACCGGCATCGGAGCCACTTCTGCGTCCCCGGCCTCAATCCGGAGCATCATTGAAAGCGAAAAAGACGGCCTTCGCCAGATGCTGATCGGGGAAGACCCAACCCAGACCAACCGGCTCTGGCGCAAGATGTACTACGGCTATCACGGAAACCGGGGACGTGCTTGCGAAGGGGGAGTCGACATCAATGCCATGGCCGCCATCGATCTGGCCCTCTGGGACCTTTCAGGCAAGGCACGCCAACTGCCCATCCATCAGCTCCTGGGAGGCGCCGTGCAGCCCCGGATGCTAGCCTACGCCAGCGCTACCTCAGCCGACATGCATGCGATCGAAGAACGGGGCGTGTGGGTGGACAAAACGGAAGACCAGCTGCGCCAGGAGTGTGAAACCTTTCTGGAGTTGGGCTTCAAGGCCATCAAATTTGGCTGGGGAGAAGACTTCGGACCGCGAAGACAGAAGCTGCTAGCCGCAATTCGGGACACCATCGGAGCCGATGTTCGCCTCATGCTCGACATGGGACCGCCGGATTACAACAGGGGCATGCGGACGTTGAAGGACGTCATCGAGGTCACCCGGGTGGCAGAGGAGTTCGATGTCTATTTCCTGGAGGAACCGATGCTGCCAGATGACATCGCGGGTCATCGTGCGGTCAAGGACAGCTGCGATGTGAGGATCGCGACCGGGGAAAGCTTGACCACCATCCGGCAGTTCATCAACTACCTGGAGCAGGAGGCAGTGGACGTGATCCAGCCCGACGCTCAGCAGATCGGCATCACCCAGTTTTGTCGAGTGGCGCAAAGGGCCGAGGAGGATCGGGTTCTCTGCATTCCCCACTCTCCCTGGACGGCTATGGCGGTCGCGGCCCACGTCAACGTGCTCTCGACCGTCATCAACAGTGTCATGATCGAGTATCCGGCATTCGCCAGCTACGGACCGGGCACCCGTGGTCACACCCAGACCCGAATCTTGCACGAGAACATCATCGAACGTCCTCTTGTCTTTCAGGATGGATACATTGAGCTCCCAACCACACCGGGGCTGGGGCTGGGCGAATACGTCGCGGAAGCGGTGGCAGAACTGGAGGCTTCGTGAGTCCAGGCCCACTTTCGAAGGTAGTGGTGACCTGGTCTGGGTTGGGCGGCCCAATTAGCGAGCGCTTTGAGCAGGATGCGGGGCTGCGCGGGGTAGAGCTGTTCATCGGCGACGACCGCGAGGAGATCCTCCGGCAGCTAGAGGACGCAGAGGTGGCTTTCGTCGCTCCCTTCGACGCCGAGATGCTAGCAGTGGCCAAGCGGCTTCGATGGGTCCACGCCCACGTGGGAGGCGTTGAGAACTACTTGTTTCCCGAAATGGTGGCGAGTCCCATCCCCTTCACCTGCATAAAATCCACTTTCGCGACGGTCGGTCGTGAATTCGCCGTCGCCGCCATGCTGCTGTTCTCCCGCCGACTGAACCATGTAATCGGAACGGAGGCCCTTTCGGTCGAAGTCGAGAGCCGAGACCACGAGCTTCATCCCGAAGATCTGGCCGGCAAGACGATCGGAGTCCTTGGACTGGGTAACATGGGCAAGGCGATTGCTCAGGGAGCAGGCTCGATGGGCATGCGGGTCCTGGCTCTGGCACGCACTCTGAGGCCAGCTCCGGAGCAGGTAGATCATCTCTACACGGTTGAAAGCATCGACGATTTACTGGCTCAGTGCGATTACGTCGTCACTGCCCTGCCGGTGACCGACCAGACACGTGGGTGGATCAACCAGGTGCTGCTGAGGAAGATGAAACCTACGGCTTATCTGATCGACTGTTCGGGCAGACTGGCGCTTTACGATTTCGGTGCGCTGGTACGCGCGATCGAAGACGAATGGATCGCCGGGGTCTGTCTCCAACCTACCGGTCCAGCGGCATCACCCGACATACCGCCCGCTTCTTCACCTTTCTGGCAACGTCCTAACGTCGTAGTTTCGCCCTGCCGCGGCACCTCGGTCGAGCAAGACGAGATCTGCCTGGAGCTGTTCTTCGACAACCTCAACCGCTACCGAACCGGCCAGCCGCTCCGTGACCTGGTGGACAAGCACGCGGGCTACTAGAATAGTGAGCAGTGATGCAGTGAGCAGGACCGGAATACAGTGCCGCGAACGGGTGCATTGCCAGTATGACAAAGCCAAGTCAGTCGGTGCCGCGAACGACGTGACTCGTTAGCAGTGGGCTCCCCCAGGGTTGGGAAACCCGTACGTGTTTAGCGTCTTCTCCCTTGCCCTTGCCTGTGCCTGTTCCTGACAATCCCTCGCTTTTTTCTAGTCTGAAACGTTGGTATTAACGGATGGCAAAACCAAAGGACTCCGAGTCGACGAGGCACCCATTTGCTCATCAAAGGTTAAGGGTATACGAGTCCGCGGCAGGTTTCGTAGAGCAGGCCCAGCAGTTGCTCAACGGACTGCCTCCCGGCAATGCGGTTCTATCCGATCAACTGTGTCGAGCTTCCATTTCAATCTGTCTGAATATTTCCGAAGGTGCCGGCGAATACCGACCTAAAGAAAAGGCGCGCTTTTACCGCATCGCCAGGCGTTCGGCGACTGAATGTGCTGCCATCATGGACATCTTGCGGCGTTTGCGCGCTGCCGCCAATGACGATCTACAGCGGGGGGAGAAGAGGTTGTCTGAAATCTGTCAATGCTGACCGGGTTGGTCAAGGGCTTGGATACGACCGAAAGATGAAGTCGGGCAAGGGCACGGGCGCGGGCAAAGGCAAGGGAAGGCGCTAAACACATACGGAAACCCTGGGCTGGAATACGCAATCCCGTTGGAATTGACCTTTATGGATCATGGGCCCTCAAATCCTGGACCAACTGCTGCACACGAGTTCCGCCTAAACTGAATTTTCGCAAGCGGCCATGTATAGTTACAGCCGCTCGGAATCCATGAAAGAGAAGGCATGTGACGTCGTTATTATCGGCGCCGGACACAACGGACTGGTTGCGGCTGGATACTTGGCCAGAGCCGGACTCGATGTGCAGGTTGTCGAGGCGCGCTCCATCGTAGGGGGAGCCTGCGCCACCGAGGAACTCTTCCCCGGATTTCACTTCTCCAGCTGCTCCTTCATGCTCTATGCCCTACATCCCAAGATCGCGCGCGAGCTGGAACTGAGTCGATACGGCTTCGAAGTCTTCGAGCTGCAGCCGCACGAGTTTCGGCCATTCCCCGACGGGAGACACCTCGTACTCTGGCGAGATGCCGAGCGCAATGCAAAGGCCATCGGGGCTTTCTCCCAACAGGATGCCGAAAACTACCCGCGCTGGAACGAATTCTGGGAGCGGGTCAACTCCATTGTCCAACCCTACGCCCTGACCCCACCTCCAAGTCTGACCGAGCTGGAGCAGCGGGCACAGGAAACCGGCAACCAGCAGATCCTCCAAAAGGTCTTCAGCACCAGCCACGCCGATATCGTGGACGAGTTCTTCGAGTCCGAGCATGTCAAGGCCGCCCTGATCAACTCGGGTGACCACGGTGATCCCCGAGCGGTCGGCAGCGCCTACCCCTCGGCCTTCCTCCCCGGTGACGTGGAGACAGAGAGACGAATTGTCGGCATCGTAAAGGGAGGGATGGGCTCGATCACCCGCGCCATGGCCAGCTATCTAGTATATCGATTCATTAATACATTTACAATTGTAATGATCGATGGTATTCTGGTTTCGGAACCAGAATGGCCACAACTTCAAAACGTCCAAGACTGCTCTTGAGCGCTGAGCAACAATCTTTCTTGATGCAAACCGCCCAATCTCGCAGGCGACCCCAACGTGAGGTTCAACGTGCGCAAATCCTTCTACGTTATGCCCAGGGCCAGAAGATCACAGCCATTTCCCGCGCTTTGCGGGTCAGTCGCGTGGCGGTCTACAAGTGGGTCGATCGTGCCCTTGCCCTGGGAGCAGAGGCGGCGCTGAGCGATCAGTTTCATCGTCCTAAAGAACCCGTCATCACCGAGCAAGCCAAGGCTTGGGTGGTAAGCTTGGCCTGCACGAAACCCAAAGACCACGGTTATGCCGCCGAAGTTTGGAGCCATCGTCAGTTGGCCAAACATGTGCGCGAGAACGCTCTGGCCCAGGGACATCCTAGTTTGAGTCGTGCTGCCAAGGCTACCGTACAGCGCATTCTTAAGAGCCAAACGTTGCAGCCGCATAAGGTCAAATACTATATGGAGCGGCGGGATCCTGAATTTGATGAAAAAATGCGGGAAGTGCTTCTGGTTTACCAAGAAGTTGACCTGCAAAATAAAATCGCCCTGGCTGACCCAGGTGCTCCTCCCGCCGTCGTCACCGTGTCTGTCGATGAAAAGCCTGGTCTTCAAGCCATTGCCAACACGGCCCCAGATTTGTCACCCCGACCGGGCCGACATCCACGATTGGGTCGTGACTCTGAATACAAAAGGATGGGGACCTTATCCATTCTCGCGGGTCTGGATTTACACGACGGTCACGTCACGGCCGAGGTCCATCCCCGGCACCGCAGCCGGGAGTTTATTCTCCTGTTAAAGGCGCTCGACGCTCATTATCCTCCGGGGGGCGTGATCCGCTTGGTCTTGGATAACCATTCCTCTCATATTTCCAAAGAAACGATGTCGTGGTTGGCAACCAAGCCCAATCGTTTTCTCTACGTCCACACCCCCAAACACGGCTCCTGGCTCAATTTGGTAGAAACACTCTTTGGTAAAATGGCACGGACGTTCCTCAAACATATCCGCGTTGCCTCGCGCCAGGAACTCAAAGATCGAATCTTGCTGGGCATTGCCGAAATCAACGAAGCACCTGTCGTACACCGATGGAAGAAATTTGACGCCCTGAATACGTAAATGTATCAATGAATCGATATACTAGAGAGCCAGGGTGGAACCATTCGGACAGGTTGCGAGGTGAAGCGCGTTCTGGTTGAGGAGGGCCGGGCAAGCGGCGTCGAGCTGAGCAGCGGAGAGCGGATCCGGAGCCGTCTGGTTACATCCAACGCCGATCCCAAACGCACCTTCTTGCGCCTGGTCGAACCCCAACATCTGCCGTTGGATTTCCGCACTCGGGTGCAGCGTCTCAAGACCGAGATAGGCTATCTCAAGTTTCATGCTGCCATGAACGAGCTGCCCGATTTCTCTTCCTATCTCGGTCCAGACTACGATCCGCGCATCACCGCACGCGTCTGGATCTGCCCTTCTGTCGACTACGTCCAGCAGGCCTGGCAGGACGCCCGGGAAGGTCGCCCCTCCAACCATCCTATCGTATCCATCCAGATCCCCTCTATCTACGATGCCAGCATCTGCCCTGCCGGAAAGCACGTCCTGTCGATCTTCAGCGAGTACGTTCCGATTCAGCTTGCCGAAGGTACTTGGGACAGGCACCGGCAGGAGGTGGGCGAGTCCCTGATCGACACGGTGGCTGCCTATGCGCCCAACTTCCGAGACGCCATCCAGGATTGGATGCTCTTGACCCCCCTCGACCTGGAGCGCCGAGTCAACCTGACCGACGGCAACATCCACCACCTCGACATGACCCCGAGCCAGCTCTTCTCGCGCCGGCCGCTACCCGATTGGGCCGAATACAAGACTCCCATAGAGGATCTATGGCTCTGCGGTGCGGGAACCCACCCAGGCGGTGAGGTCTCGGGCGCACCAGGTCACAATGCAGCACACGCGATCCTGAAATCCCTGCCTTAACCGAGTCGGGTGATGAGGCGCTTGAGTACCCCAATGGAAGGCGAGAGATCAGTGGCTGATGCGCAAATCGCTTCGGGGTCTCGACTACGCTGTGAGCTTACTCTATCTTTCAAAGTACCGGAGAACGCCCCCAACCATGCCTGTAACAACGCTCCCTTCCTGGGTTCCTCGCCTCCCAGGGGGAACTCTCTTCTTCTTGGTGGCGGCATCGATACTGATTCAGGGCTGCCAGGAGGTTCCGGAGAACGGTCTCAACAACACCGACCTCGAGTTCGCGCTGCCGCTGGATTTGCAGCTGGATACGATTGCCTCCGAACCCGAAGTGAGCCAACCCTTGTATCTGACCTTCGACGAGCGGGGCCGGATCTGGGTAGTTCAGTACCTCCAGTATCCTTTTCCCGAGGGTCTGAAAGTGGTGGACCACGACCGATACTGGCGAATCCAATACGAGGGTTTCCCACCACCCCCGCCCCCCCACGGTGCCCGAGGTCGCGATCGCATTACCATTCTGGAGGACCAGGACGGTGACGGCAGCTTTGAAACGCAGAAAGACTTCCTGGACGGTCTGAACATCTGCAGCGCCGCCCTGCCGGGTCACGGCGGGGTCTGGGTCCTGAATCCGCCCTACCTTCTCTTCTACCCGGATGCAGACCGCGACGATGTTCCAGACGGTCCGCCCATCGTCCATCTGGAGGGCTTCGGCCTGGAAGACCTCCACTCGGTCTCCAACA
The DNA here is from genome assembly GCA_965218775.1 of Acidobacteriota bacterium. GTDB lineage: Bacteria > Acidobacteriota > UBA6911 > RPQK01 > JAJDTT01 > CAUZIZ01. Next base: position 1,976,301 of record CBDCLS010000005.1, read on the forward strand.
GTCTGCTCTGGGGACCGGACGGCTGGCTCTACGGATGCCAGGGCAGCACCACCACGGCTACCATCCGGCGCCCTGGCCGAGACTCCGAAGGCTTTCACTTCAAAGGACAGGCCATTTGGCGCTACCACCCTCAAAAAGAGGTCTTCGAGCTGTTCGCCGAAGGTGGCTACAACAACTTTGGAATCGCCATGGATGCCAAGGGACGTATGTACACCGGCACCAATGGGGGCCTCATCGGAGTCCACTACGTTCAAGGAGGCTACTACCGGAAGAGCTGGGCCAAGCACGGTGCGCTTACCAACCCCTATGCCTTCGGGTTCTTCCCGGCCATGGAGGACCACAGCAGCAAGGCAAAGATCTCACAGGCCATGCTCTTCTACGAGGGAGGCCAGCTGCCCAGCACTTATCAGGGAACTCTGATCGCCGCTCGGGTCCTTCGAAGACGCTTGGATGTCTGTGACCTGGAGACGCGGGGCTCTACCTACGCCGCCAGGGAGCGAGAGCCCATCCTGAGAAGCCCTGACATCCACTTCCGACCGGTGGATCTCAAAGCCGGTCCGGACGGCTCCATCTACATCGCCGACTGGTACGACAGCAATGTCACCTGGAACGTCTCAGCCGACGCAGATCAGACTGACCGGGCGACCGGAAGAATCTACCGGCTCAGTCGTGCCGGTGCCTCTCCTGCGAGACCCTTCGACCTGGCTCGCCTCTCGGGCCAGGATTTGGTAGATCTGCTGGATACAGACAACAAGTGGTATCGACAGATGGCCCAGCGAATCCTGCGCGAGCGGAGGGACGCTTCGCTGATCCCCCAGCTCACGGAATCCCTCGCCAGGAACCAGGGACAGCTCGCCCTGGAAACCCTCTGGGCGCTACACGGCAGCGGTGGCTTCACCCTGGAGCTCGCTTTGGACCAGCTCCGCCACCCCGATCCCTTTGTCCGACTCTGGACCATCCGGCTCCTCGGAGATGAGGGTAGCGTTACGCCTGCGATTGTCCAGCAGCTGAAGAAATTGGCTCTTACCGAGACGAACCCACAGGTGCGCAGCCAACTCGCGTCCTCGGTCAGGCGACTTCCGGCTGGAGACACCCTCCCAATCCTGGACTCGCTCCTGGAAGGCTCCCAGGACCTTTCCGATCCCCACATTCCCCTGCTCATTTGGTGGGCGTTCGAAGCCAAGCTTCGCGAGGATCCCCCCATCGTTCAACCCTGGATCCAAGCGAGGATCTCGTCTGGCTTGCCGCTGCTGGACCAGGTGATCCTTCCTCGCCTGGGACGCCGATTCTCGGTTGATCGCAGTCACAAAGATCTCCTCGTCTGCCTTCGCCTTCTGGAGCTGGCCACCTCGGACGTACAGATTCGGGCCCTGGCCCAGGGGATAGCGGAGGGTCTAGGAGGAGCTCCGCTTCCCAACTGCCCTACCGAGCTGCTCCGGAAGGTAGAAACCCTGATCGGCAAGATGCCTTCGGACGCCTCAGTCCTGAGCTTGGCGATCCGCCTGGGCAGTGTCCCCGGTGTGTCCCGGGCCCTAGAGAAACTCAGGGATCCCTCCACCTCAGAGGATTCCCGGATCACCCTGATGAACACACTGGCTGATTGTCGAAAAAGGGAAAGCCTGGACCTCCTCCTGGAAGCTTTCAGCAGGGGAGATTCCCCACGGATCCGCTCCGAGGCCCTGATCGCTCTGCAGCACTTCCAGGAAGATCGCATCGCTCACACCCTACTCCGGACCTACCCCGAGACCGGGGCGGAGATTCGCCCGAAGATTCTTCTTCTGCTGGCTTCGCGAGCCTCCTGGGCCAAGATGCTGCTGGACCATGCCCAGTTGGACCGGATTCCATCGGAGGACATTTCGCGAGGGCTGCTAGCCAAGATCGAGGGACTGGCGGATGAGAAACTGAGCAAGACACTGTTTCAAGGTTGGGGGACGATCCGCCAGAGTCCAGAACAGAAGCTGGCCGAGATGTCTGCAGTGAACTCCATGCTGGGGCGGGGCCAGGCTTCCGCCCAGGGAGGCTCCCCGATCTTTCGTGAGAACTGCGCCAGCTGTCACGTCTTTCAGGGAAATGGGACCGAGGTAGGGCCCAATCTAAGTGGCGTGGACCGTAGCGATCGGCGGGCCCTGATGGAGGCGATCATCGACCCCAGCAGCTCTGTTCTTCCCGATTTCATGGGCTTCGCCCTGACCGTCGATCGCGTTGGTAACGGGGTGGATCCCCAGCTTCTGGAGGGCTTCGTGCTAGAGGAAAATGACCGCCGCACCACGATCGTCGACTCCTCCGGAAACCAACTGACCGTGCCCACCCAATCGGTCCTACAAAGGGAGATCATGCAGGAGTCCATCATGCCCGATGGACTCTTACACAACCTGAAAGAACAGGAGGTCCGGGACCTCTTCGCCTATCTCCAGAGCGACGAATGAGCGTCGATTCTTCGACGGATCTGCGCACCCCGAACCAAGGCAGCGAAACAAGATGATGCCGGGCAAACGGGTCAAGTTTGCGAAGAAGCTTCCCTTGCCTTTGCCCGTGCCCTCGCCCTTGCCCGTCAGTATCCCCACAATCGTCGCGGCTGGCTAAGAAAGATGAAGTCGGGCACGGGCACGGGCAAGGGCAAGGGCAAGGGTAGGAGGAGGACTCAACACCGCTAAACAGGTACGCTTGAGTATCGAGGGGCGATCTGTTCCCATAGTCTAGCCGGGGAGCTGACAGGAATCGCCCCTTGGATCGCCTGGTACGAATGCTGAAGATATAGTCCGTTTAAGCGGTTCCAGACCGCCTTATGCTCGACATTATCATCGTCTGCCTGATCATTGTCGCCGCAATGGTGCTATTCGTCTCGGAGAAGCTCCGGGTTGACATGGTCGCCATTCTGATCATGACCGCTTTGATCATCATCGGACTTTTCCGGCCGGGCTTCATGACCGTTCAGGAGGGGATTTCAGGTTTCAGCAACAAGGCCACCATTACCATTGCCACGATGTTCATTCTGGGCAGTGGATTGGTGAAGACTGGAGCCATCAACCTGATCAGCCAGAAACTCATTCAGATGGGTCGTGGCAGTGAAACTCGATTGTTCCTGCTGCTCCTGATTACGGCCGGGGTTGCCTCAGCCTTCATCAACAATGCTGCTGCGGTGGCCGTCTTCATTCCTGTCGCCCTCTCGGTGTGTCATCAGCATGGCACCAGTCCCTCACGTCTGCTCCTCCCTTTGTCCTTTGTCTCGATTGCGGGAGGTACCTGCACCTTGATTGGGACATCCACCAATATCCTGGTGAGTTCCATGTCGGCAGACCATGGCGCCAGGGAATTCGGGATGTTCGAGTTGACCAAGCTCGGGATCGTGTTCCTGGTTGTTGGACTCCTCTACCTCACCCTTGTGGCAAGAAAGATACTCCCTGATCGCGGCGCCACCGACAACTTAACGGGAAAGTATGAGGTTGGCCGCTACTTCACTCTTCTGGTGGTGGAAAAGAAGTCCTCTTTGGTTCAACGAACTCCGGCTGAATCGAGACTGAGTGAAAGATACGATGTCACAATTCTGGAGATCGTTCGAGGCAAAGAGCGTATCTGGTCAGGTTTTCGGGACGCGAAACTACACGAGGGCGACGAACTGTTGGTCCGTGGATCCATCCACAGCATCATGGAAATGAAGGCGCTAGAGGGTCTTTCCATCAGATCCCAGGTGAAATATGCCGATCGGGACCTGATGACGGAGGAGGTGATGCTGGCCGAAGTCATGGTCTCTCCCGGTTCATCGCTGATTGGAACAACTTTGCGGGAAGCGAATTTCAGACATCACTACGGAGTCTTCGCGCTAGCCATCCAGAAACACGGCGAGACCATCAGGGAGCGAGTGGGGAACATAAGGCTGGATACCGGCGACATGCTTCTTCTACAGGGAAGACGCGAGTACATGCGAGAACTCAACAATGACCGAGACTTCCTGATGCTGCAGGAAGTCGAGGCACCGACGGTCCGCAGGGAGAAGGCACCCTACGCTCTGGCGGTCATCGCCCTGGTGGTGGTTCTAGCAGCCTTCAAGATCATGCCGATCCTGGTTGCCGCCATCCTGGGATGTATCCTGATGGGACTCTTCGGGTGCATCAAGCTGCAGGAAGCCTACGAATCCATCGACTGGTTCGTGATCTTTCTGTTGGCCGGGGTGATTCCGCTGGGGGTGGCGATGGAAAACACCGGGACCGCCACCGTTATCGCGAGCGGCATTCTAAAGCTGACGGAGAACCTGGGCCCAACGGCAATTGTCTCCGTTTTCTATTTACTGTCCACCGTTTTCGCTTCGATCATGTCCCACAACGCCGCGGCAATTCTGCTGGTGCCGATCGGGATCGCCTTCGCGCAGAATCTGGGGCTCAACCCAATGCCCATCCTGATGGCCATAACCTTTGCCGCCTCCTCGGCCCTGAGCACGCCTTTTGGCTACCACACCAATCTGATGGTCTACGGTCCGGGCAACTACAGGTTCTCGGACTTCGTCAAGGTGGGCGTCCCCCTCAACATTCTACTTTGGATCATCGCCTCGCTTCTCATCCCCGTCTTTTGGCCCCTGTACTGAGCACCTAGCCAAAGACGCTGGCTCGAGCGCCTTTCGGCAATCAGGATAGAGTGCGCCTGTGGAGGCGTTTCTGCCTGTCGAGTCCTGGAAATTCGGCTGCTGACTTGGAACCGGACGGATGGGATCTTAAATAGTAGGGGTCGCGCAAGAATCGTTTCAAGACAGAAGGGATCGAAGGAGGGGGTCCATGATACGCAGAGAACGAGTTGTAAAGCGGAAAGTCACCAACTTCCTGCAGTCGGCTTTGTTGATTACAAGCATGCTGGGATTGCTGGCAGCCATGGGATGGTCTCTCGCCGGCAACGATGGACTGCTGTGGCTGATGCTGCTGGGATCGCTCTTTCTCGTCCTCGGTCCAAAGATCTCACCCAGACTAGTGCTTCGCCTCCATCACGCCCGCCCGCTCTCGCCCTATGAAGCCCCCGGCCTGTTCCGCATCCTGAGAGCTCTGGCGGAGCGAGCGCAACTGTCTGGACTGCCAAACCTGTACTACGTACCCAGCCGAGTCGTCAATGCATTCGCTGTGGGCGGACGCAACGATGCGGCCCTGGGCCTAACCGATGGCCTCCTACGGACACTCAATCAGGAGGAACTAACAGGTGTTCTCGCGCATGAAGTCAGCCACATCCGTAACAGCGACCTCTGGGTAATGGGGCTCGCCGACGGGGTCAGCCGGGTTACGGGGACTCTGTCCTGGATCGGACAGCTGATGCTTCTGTTCAATCTGCCGATGCTGATGCTAGATGCGTATCAATTCCCCTGGCTGCTGGTTGTGCTCTTGATCAGTGCGCCGACGGCCAGCGCGCTCCTGCAACTGGCACTCTCTCGAACCCGCGAGTTTGAAGCCGACCTCGACGCCGCCCGCTTGACAGGCAATCCACGCGGTTTGGCGAAAGCACTGGCCAAGATGGAGAACATCCGGAGGGGATGGCTGCAGCGGATCTTCCCGGTTGGGCGCCGGGTACCGTCCCTGTCCCTATTTCACACACACCCCGAGACCGAGGAGCGAATTCGGCGTCTGCTGGAACTGGAGGCAACTCCTCAACTCCAGCTTCCCAGGAGAGAGCATAATCCGCACTATCTTGACGCGGGAATGCTGCGAGCAATTCCCGCTCGTGTATCCCCATGGCGAATCAGTGCGCTCTCCTATTAGCCCTGTATTTCTCATGACCAACCCTAGCGGAGGCACTCCATGTCCATGACAGAACCACTTGGTACCCCAAGCGAGCAGGAATTGGCTAAGAGCCTGGAGAGAGGGTGCCAATGGATTATATCCATGATGGATGAACGGGGTAGCATCCAGTCTTCGGACCAGGCGGCTCTGTATTACAAAGTTCCAGCCAGCCTTGCCATCAACGGGGCGTTCGGGTCGGCGTTCTCCTGCCTGAACTGGATCGCCTCCCGATTCCTGGGAGAGCGTGGCCAGCTGGAGATTCCACCAGAGCAAGAAGCGTCCCGATGGACTAATACCTACGATCGTGGCTGGCTGGTCTGGGGTGCCGAAATGTGCGGCCGATATGATCTCGCCTTCCCGCTCGCCCAAGACATCCTCACCTATCAGAATCCTCGCACAGGCGGGTTTCGGGATACCAAGGCGGCGCTCAACAGCGGTGGTGGCGTCGAGCATGCGATGACCGCTGGATTTGCAGGTCTCGGCCTGCTGGCCACTGGGCACCTCGCTGCAGCAAGGCGGACGGCGGATTTTCTGATCGACTTGTTGGAGATTCAGCCTGACCCTGGAAGCGGGATCTATCTGGCCCTCGACTACAAGTCAGATGGGACCCGTCGGCTGCTACTGCAACAGACCAGTAGGGACTACGTGGACCGGAGTGGCAGCAAACAGCGCCCCGCTCGTCTGGGACCGGTTCAGGTGCTCCTGGTCAGACTTTACCGCCTGACCAAGGAGGAGAAGTACCTCGAGACGGCCAGACGCTACACGGACGTTATCTTGACGGGTGCCGAAGGGATCTACAGTTGCGTTGAGGCCCACAAGTATCTCTGGGGCCTGACGGAGTTGTACGAGGTGGCACCCGACGAACCCTGTCGAGTGGCGGCACGGCAAATTGCCTGCTACATCCTCCAACGCCAGCAACCCGACGGACAGTGGTGGGGTGATGCGGTGGGAGGAGAAAGCAACGACCAATCACTGGAGCTGCGCCTGAACACCACCTGCAATGCCCTCGTAGGATTGGCTTACTACCGGTATTGGAGAGGGCGCTGATCTTCAGACATGAGTTCGATGCTGGCCGAGCTAAAGCCAGGGTCGAAGAGCCTTGGTGCGATAGACCAGCTGCAACAGGTTACCCTCCGGATCAGGGAAAAATACCAGTTTGGTCCCATCGGGCAGCTCCCGCTCCGTGCCGAGATCCAGTCCCTTTTCCCGAAGGGACTGACAAGACGCTTCGAAGTCCTCGACTAGAAACGCCAGGTGCCGAATGCCCGCGTCGTCGGGGGCCTTCTTGGAGCGGGATTTCTGGTTGGAAGGGAGGATCTCGAGTAGGGCTCCCCCGGGCAAGCCCAGAAAATGGTAGGTGAGCTGATTGCCGTCGAGAACCAGGTCCCCCTTTGTGATCAACTCGAAACCCAGCGTGGTGCAGTACCAGTCAACCAAAGCTTCCGGGTCGTCTGCGATAATCGCCGCATGTTCTAGAGCCTTCATGGGTATACCTCCGGGAAACGGGTCCTCGATTGCAAATGCTCGTCTGCCCGCGAATTAACGTTTCTCTGAACAACCAACCATAGACTCTACCACCTGATTGGACCAAACGGAAAAGCCACATTCAGTCGAGATTCTTCGAAGACAGTGCGTTGGCTTGACCTCGGGCCCGAATGGCTCGCACATCCACTCCCGATTCAAGCGTTGCAGTCCGCTAGCGCCGCCGGGAGGTGCGACCTAACCGCTGACTCTTGCCGCTTCGCTTGACCAGCATTCGATAGGCAATACGCTTGATCTGTCGGGAACCTTCGATCTCTTCGCTGGTCTCCGGATGGACACCGTAGACGTAGAACTCAAGGTCCAACTCCATCAACCTCTGCTGTTCCGAGGGTTGCCAGTGAACTGACACAGGCGCATAGAAGGCGACGACGTTCACCCCGCCCTGCTCCAAAATCGAGGCCTCTCTACTTTCGTTGACCGGCCCAAACGCCGTGTCCTGCTCGACTATGTAGTTTTGCGACCAGTTGATCTGAAAGGGCGCAAACCCCGCGGCTTCACCCAAATCTGGAGCCGCAAGCTCCTCGATGCCGGTCGCAAATCTCAGAACCAGATCTTTCGACTGGAGAGCAATCGGGAAGTTCCTTTCATTGGTGAAAGTGCACTCCCCCTGAATCAGTAGATAGTGCCGCGCATCCGGCTCGGACCCCGATCGCCCGGCCGGTCGATCCAGGCGCTTGGGCTCAAAGACGTCCATCTTCACGGCGAGGTCGGTTCTCTTTTGGGCCTTCCGCAAGAGTTCCTGGTGCGACTCCCTGGGGAAGATCGAAACGTTCCACTCGAACAGGGTCCAGAGAGCCGCTCCCAACAGAGCAACGATCTTGGCCAGGTTATAGCAACCAGCAGTCCACTCTCCGAATCTTGCAGCCCTCTCCCCATTATTCGGCTCCATTGATAGCCTCCGGATCTGATGAGCTGCTGAACCAGGACAACTTTGCAGATCGTACCAAAACCGCATGACTTCATCGACGTTGTCGGTGACGGAGGGGTCTTGATTGACTGGTTACAGCTAAGCTGAAACTTGATAGGTGTTGCCTTCACTTCGGCGTTCGCATGTTCGGTGTTCTGCGGTTTGTGATTTAGCCTTTTTCCTTGCTCAGGAGAAGGCAACCGCTGGAACCCCTGAACCGCAGAATATCGAACAAGCGAATTTCGAAGGCCGGAAGAAGAAGAAGAAGACGACGGCGAGATCCTTTAACGCTCACTGTTCGTGTAGAAGTTTCTTTCTCGAATGGGGCCAGTGCTCACAAATTGAAGGATAGCGATGGTTCCAGGAACTCGAAACTTGAAGACTCGGTGGTGCCCCTACCAGGCCAGTGCGGTGCTGCCCTCCATACGCGCATTGGTCGCCGCCACCAGCGTACCCGTCCGAGGATCGATCATCACTACCATGGTGTTGTCGCCACTCCAGGGACTGGCTACCGTTATTTTGTGGCCGCGCTGGCGGAGATCAGCAGCGATCTCCTCCAGGTTGGCGAGCCGCCCTTCCAGGTAGGCTCGGCCAGGGTCTGCCCTGTGGGGATAGAAGAGACCGGGAAAATGCTTGGTCCAGACCTTGGGGGCATCCAGCGCATCCTGCAGCCCCATGCCGAAGTCCACCACGTTCAGGAAGAACTGAAGCGTTCCCTGATCCTGCTGATCCCCTCCCGGCATGCCGAAACCCATCCAGGGGCGACCGTCCTTCATGACCAGGCTGGGGGTGAGGCTGGTGGAGGGCTGTTTGCCAGGTGCCAGGGACTTGGCCAGTCCCTCCTCCAGATAGAACATCTGGACCCGGCTGCCCAGGCAGAAGCCTAGTCCCGGGACGATGGGAGAGGAGGCTGGCCACCCGCCGCTGGGTGTAGAGGAGAAGATGGTCCCGTGAGAGTCCACCGCACGGACGCCGGTCGTACCGTCATCTTTCAGCCCTGGCTCGACTGGAGCCAGGCTAAGGTTGGACGGCCGTTTCTCGGGATGGTCATCAAAGGGGAAGGGGTCTCCTGGAAGCAGCTCCAGGGAGGCCTTCGTCCAATCGAGGAGCCGCCTTCTCAACTTGGCGTATCCCTTGGACAACAGACCCTGTCTCGGAACGTACACGAAGTCGGGATCACCGTAGTACTTCTCCTTATCGGCGTGAGCCAGCTTAGCCGTCTCCAGCCAGAGATGAAGGTAGTCGGCACTGTTGTGCCCCAGGGAGGCCAGATCGTAGCCCTCCAACAAGGCCAGCTGCTGAAGGAATACGGGGCCCTGGGTCCAGGGTCCACACTTGTAGACCTGATAACCCCGGTAATCGATGCTCCAGGGCTCCTCGATCCGGGCCTCGTAATCGGCGAAATCGTCGGTTGTCAAGAGACCGTGTTGGTAGCCACCCTCACCGTCGCGAATCTTGAACCCCTGAGAAAACTCGACCAGCTCCTGGGCAATCGGGCCTTTGTAGAAATAGTCGTGAACCGCCCTGAGCGCCGATTTTCGATCGCTGCCTTTCTTCAAAGCGTCCTTCTCCGCCTTTGCGAGGCGTCGAAAGGTGCGGGCCAGATCGGGGTTGCTGGTGACCTCTCCCACTCCCGGCACCCGTCCGTCGTGAAGAAGCACGGCGGCCGAACTGGGCCACTCCGTACGGAAGGTCTTGGGTCCTCGATACTTCTCCGTTTCCTTCCTCCCGACGTACTTTCGCCAGCGCGCGGTTACGGGGAACCCCTCGGCCAGACGAATGGCACCCCGGACGATCTCAGAGAAGGAAAGCGTGCCATAGCGCTCCAGGCTGAGCACAATGGCTGCCGGCACGGCGCACACACCCGCCGGCATGAATCCGTCTGCCGGGATCAGCTTGTATCCTTGCTCCCGGAACCAGCCGATGTTGGCAGCCCTGGGTGCCCGGGTATTGCCGTTGACAGCCACCACACGCCGCTCTCGGGGAGAGTAGATGAGGGTCGGCATCTCGCCTCCGAATCCGTAGGAGTTGAACTCCACCACAGAGGCCGCCAGTAGCATGGCGGCGCCGGAGTCCACGGCGTTTCCACCCTGCTTTAGAATCTCCATGCCCACATCTGCCACCAGGGGGTGTCCGGCCGTCACTGCTCCACGCAGACCCCGGACCTCGGTGCGGGTTCCCTTCCCGGCCCAAAGCAGGTCCCCAAGGGAACCCATCCCAACCAGGAAGACCTCCAACATTACTAGAGCCGTCAGGATTCCTCTCTCTCTCATGTTCCTTCTCCGGAAGCGTCACAGGCCTGGTTACAGAAGGCCAACAAGACCTACGCGCGCGACAAGGGGTACAAGCTTGGCAAAAATGGTTCGCTTCTCGAGTCTACTGGGACTCTCGGGCGCTTGCAAGAACGGGGCCGGGACGACAGCGGTTTCTCAAACCGGAATAGGGTCGGTGCCAAAAGGACTGAAAAGGCAGCAATTGGGGATAGGAATCAAGGAGGGAGGAAGGTGGAGTGAATTGTGGAAGGCTTGAAGGCCTTGATTTTAGGAGAGAAGAGACACGGGGGCCTGAGCCCTTTCGGGGCTCGCCTAGCCGGAGTCGGAGCAGCCATCGAAAAACAGGGCGCTGGGCTCAGCCAGGAGCCCAGGCTTCGGGAGACTGAGCTAAGTTCCAGTAACCACGCTGGACGATCAGCTTGAGGCTGGGTTTATGGCGGCGACAATGACTCCAGACTTGGCGACAGACAAAGATCATAAACAGAGCCGCTGCCAGCAAACGAATCATCAGTTGCGCCACGAAGGCCCGAGGTTTCCCACTGTGCACCTGAGCATGCTTGAGCCCATACTCCGAACTCAGGTGAGCAAACGTCGAGGTCTCCAACTCCCAGCGGGCGGCGGCTAAGCGAACGATACTGTGGGCGTGAGTGCGGGGCCGGGGACAAGTGCTCAGATAGAAGGCCTCGCTGCGGATCGTGCGGCTCTGCTTGTGGCCGGCGATCCGTTCGCTGACTTCCCGCTCGCTCACGACCCGCAACACCCGCACGGAGCGGCGCCCGCTGTCCCACCAAAGTCGTGGCTCCTCCCAGATCTGCTGTCGCTTCGAGCCGGGCCCCTCCAGGACGGTGTCCGGAGGCCCCTGTAGGCGTCGCTGGGCTTGCTCGAGGAGATCCGGCTGGTTGGCCTTGAGCGGGGCGACTAGTTCCAGGCCTAACTCCCGCACTGCCTGCACAAAGGACGGGACCGTATAAAGCGCATCGACGGTGACAATCTGAAAAAAGCGCCGGCCTAACTCTCCCACCATTCGTCGCAAGAGTCGCTCGCCCGCTCCTACTTCATTCTCGCCCGGCTGTAAGCCTTCCAGATCCACCACGAAACGAAAGCCAAAGCCCACCAGCGAAGCGACCACCACCCGGTGATGAAACTCCACCACCGGCTGACCCTCCCGTTGCTTGTGTCGCTGCAAGCAGTCTGCACAACAACGGCTTTCGGATTGAAACAGTTCGATCCCATCGATTGCCATCGCCAGCTGCCCGCCCGCCGTCTCCCAGTGCAGCACTGCGTTGCGTTTCAATCGCCGTGCCACCCCGATCGACAGCGCCCGCAGCGACTCCAAGTCCATCCGCTCCAAAGCATAGCCCACCGTACTTTCACTCAAGGGCCCCACCCGACGACGCAAGAGGCCTTCCCGACATTCGGCCTCAATGCTGTGCAGACTTTGCTGCTGCAGGACCGTGCCCCAGAACACCCCCTCGAAGACCTGGGTCAGCGGCACCCGAGGCGCCTGTCTGCCATCCTCCAGCCGCTCCAGTTGTCGCGACCAGTCGAAGACCTTCTCCAGATAGGCGTCCAACCGTCGGAGGGAGCTCACGGCTTCGGTTTCTTCTCCGCCAACCAGCGCTCGAGATTCAAACGCAAGATCTCCCGAACCTTAGCTTCCAACTCGGCCCGCAGCGCCAAGCGCCTCTGTACTTCCTGCACCTGGTGGTGGGGCACGTGATAGGTCTTCGCCGCCCCTCCCCGTTGAGCGATCACTAACTGAGCACTGCGATGCCAATGGGCGCGGCCCTGCGCGCAGATGCAATTGGCTTTGCCGCAACGGCGGCGGCGAAAGACCAAGGAGCCCGGCAGCATCTCGCGAAAACGCGGCAACAGTCGGGCCAGGGCGCCCCGACGCTGCAGTAGTGGATCCGGCCGACCTTTCACTGACGGACAGGATACCAGAACTATCTGACACTCTCACATAGTGTCAGAACCAGCACAGTTACTCGACTTCCCGAGTTTTGCAACAATGACCGAGCGATTCCCATTCACTCAGATCACTGCTAACTCTTATCTCTGCTTGCTCTTAAAGGATCTCTCTCAAAAGACTTTGAGAAATGGCTGCCGGGACGACCGGGACGATGGTCCAAGGCGTTGCCTTCTCCCCAGAGCCTACCGACAGCCGCACACCAGGCTTGTTTCTGGATTCATCGATTCGTACACTGGATCAAATGCAAAAACCCATGTCTTACAACTACCCTGCGCCTGGTCGAGGTCTTTCTCGTCGGGAGTGTCTGTTGGCTTCGCTGGGTGCGGCGACAGCGTTCACTATCCCTGCCCGAGGTCATTCGCATGCCCAGAACGTCCCCTGGCTGGCCGAAGTCCAAGGTCCGAGCATGGAAGGACAAACGGCTCTTAGCTCTGCCTTGAAAAGGGAAGACGGAACCCGGGTCACATCTCTCGACGAATGGCGTCAACGCCGCGAGGAGATACGGCGCTCCTGGTTAGACTATCTCGGCCCTCTGCCCCGGAATCCCGACCCTCCCCGACTGAAGTCCATCACCGAAAATCCTGCCAGCAATGGGACCGGTCCGATCCAGTCGCCTCCCGGAGTCATCCGTCAGTTAATCGAGTACGAAAGCGAACCCGGCCTCAGGGTCCGTGGCTACCTGATCAAACCCAAGAAGCTATCCGGAAAAGCCCCGGGAATCGTGGTCCTCCATGCGACCACACACAACACCATCCGACAGCCTGCCGGGGTGGAAGGGAAAAACCAACTGGCCCTCGGACTCAAGCTGGCCCAACACGGTTTCGTGACTTTCTCTCCTGCCTGCTTTTTGTGGGAAGATGTCGACGATGGCGCCCTGCCCTCCTCCTGCCAGGAGCAACATCCTGGAAGTCAGACCAACCCTCATTGGTTCAAGCCACCGAGCCCTTGGGTTCGGCATGCCTGGGAAGTCCGAGTCCACCAATTTCGAGTGCGGCATCCAGGCTCCAAGGGGATGGCCAAGATGCTTTTCGACGCCCAGCGCGGTCTGGACGTCCTGGAGCAGGTGAAAGAGGTGGACAGCAGCCGTCTGGGGGCCTTCGGACACTCTCTTGGCGCCAAAGAATCTTTCTATTTAGCGGCCTTTGATGAGCGGGTCCGAGCTGCCATCGCCAGCGAGCCCGGAATTGGAGCGCATTTTTCCAACTGGTACACGTCCTGGTACCTGGGCCCCGAGATCAAACAGTTCGGACACGACCACCAGGAGGTCATGGCCCTGATCGCACCTCGTCCCTTTCTTCTTCTGGCCGGCGAAGGCACAGACGGCGTCAAGAGCTCCCCATTCATCCACGCTGCGATGCCGGCCTACCGTCTCTACGGCGACCCGGCCCGGCTGGGACTTCTCAATCACGGCCACGGCCACAGTATCCCATCGACCGTCGAGCTGAGGATCCATGAGTGGTTCAAGACCTATCTGTAGCGAGCCACCTCATACCGCCGAGAACGTTCGTCTGTGTTGAGTCCTTTTCTTACCCTTGCCCTTGCCTTTGCCCGCGCCCGTGCCCGAATCCTCTTTCTCATCCAGGCCCATTGTGGGAAGATGCAGGGCAAGGGCAAGGGAAGCTTCTTCGCAAACTTGACCAGTTTGTGAACTTTCTCTCCACCAAGGTCCTCTAGTGGTCTGTAATTCGAGACGCCTCGGGACATGGCGACGGAGAGGGATTCCTAGAGGTGATAGCGAATGTCCTGAACACCTCTGTCGTGGGCTTCTCGAAGTTTCTGTACCTCCTCGTCACCCGAAACTTCGGGCGGCGCGATATCCCACCACGCGTGTTTCCCCGGAATGGAAGTAGTGTGGCGGTCTACCACGATCGTGACGACAGCGGGCCCTTTCTGCTGCCGTGCCGAGCGCATGGCTTGGTGCAGACTTGGCGCGTCGGTCGCCGGGAACACCTTGGCACCGAGACTCTCAACGTTCTTCACATAGTCAATCTGAAGGTATTCACCACTCTGGTCACGGCCGCCGTTGCGCTCCCGGAACTCCGTCCCAAAGCCGTCGCCGGTGGTTGCTACCTGCAGGTCGCGGATAATCTGGTATCCGTCGTTGATAAAAATGACGACGGTCAGATCGAGGTTCTCCCGGATGGCGGTCAATAACGGGCTCATGTTCATGAGATAGGTTCCGTCTCCGATGCACACGCATACTTCCGAGTACTCCTGGGAAATCGCGATGCCGATACCAGCAGGGATCTCGTAGGTCATGCAGGAGAATCCGAACTCGTTCTGGACGTACTTTCGTCCGGCAGTGTTCCACAGTTTGTGCACGTCTCCCGGGAGGCTGCCCGCTGCCGCTGTGACGATCGAGTTGTCACCGACCTCGGAGTTGACAATTGCAAGCGCCTGACTCTGCGTCAGAGTTCCCTTCTCGGGTTCGGTAATTGACGGAGCAACTTCATCCGTCCAGGCGTTCTTCGCCTTACGTGCCGCTTCCACCCATACGGGGCTCGTCTTCACCCCAGCTTCGCGTGCCGCGGCCGAGAGTGCGAGCAGAGCCCCCTTGGCATCCGCCAGGACCGGCAGAGCTGCCTGCTTTACGGTGTCTCGACTGGTGACGTTGATCGAGGCGAAGCGCACTTTGGGATTACGAAAAATAGACTGGGAACAGGTTAGGGTGTCCGCGAGGCGCGTACCTATTGCGAGAACAAGGTCCGCCTGGGCGACGATCGAGTTGGCACCCGAGGTTCCACACATACCCATCCCACCGAGAGCGAGCTCCGAGTCACCAGGGATAGTGCCCTTGCCGGCGAATGTCTCCACCACCGGGACGCCAAACTCTTCGGCGAACGATTGAAGCTCGGCCTCCGCCTCAGAGTAGTAAACGCCGCCGCCCGATACGATCACAGGATGCTGGGCGTTCTTCAGTAGTGCGACGACGTCGCGGATGGCTTCGGGCTCCGGCGGTCGCCGCGCAACGCGCCAGGTCCTTGGATTGAAGAAGTCCTCGGGATAGTCAAACGCTTCGGCCTGTACACCCTGACAAATCGAGAGGGTGACGGCACCGGCGTCCGCCGGGCTCGTGAGTGTCCGCATGGCGTCTAGAAGCGACGGGATGATCTGTTCCGGACGAGTGATCTTGTCGAAATACGTGCTTACCGTGCGCAGACCATCCGCTACTCCGATGTCCGGGCTAACTGGGTGCTCGAGCTGTTGAAGCACGACGCCCTGGCGACGCGTTGCATAGTGGTCAGAGGGGAGAAGCAGGACAGGAACCCGGTTGATTGTGGCACCCGCGGCTCCGGTATAGAGGTTTGCCGTACCCGGACCGATCGAGGACGTACACGCGAACGTCGACAATCGCCGCTTCGCCCGCGCGTAGGCTACCGCGGCGTGCACCATGCTCTGCTCGTGGAAGGGCTGGTAGAACTTGATCTCGCTGCCGTATTCCATGAGACCCTGGCCGATCCCGGAGAGGTTTCCATGGCCGAAAATACCGAACATCGCGGGAATCAACCGCTGACGCCTTCCGTCCCGCTGGCTGTACTGGTTTTGCAGAAATCTAGCGAGCGCCTGGCCTGTCGTCAATCGGATCGTGTTGCTCATTCTTCGCCTCCTTGATTGGATCTGTCAGGTTGGACAACTCCCAGTCTAGGGTTCGCTCGCGCGGACATCAACACGAGCTTCGAGAGTCGTTCGTCGCCGGCGGGGGCTGTGGAATAGTCGGTATCCCACAGGCTCAACTGGAATCGACTCGTTTCGACTTCGCTGTGGGAAGGTTCTCCGCTCTCTTGAAAGCCGGGGGTGGACGAAAGCCGGGTGGACGAAAGCCGGGGGCGGACCAGAGACCTGACATAACCATCAAAACTATTCTGGAAAGCTTTCTTTCAGACTCCTCCTCTGTGGGACTTCGAGAAAACAATCATTGGATTCAGGCGCGCTTTGCAAACCCGAGGAGCCGCAAGGAAATCACGGAGCTCAGATAGATGAGTCCTGCCGATACCGCGAAGGTCATCCCTCCGATCCTTTCGTAGAGGAGACCCCCAAGGACGAGACCGAGGACGCTGGCGAGCCCTCCGATTCCACCGGCAAAGCCTTGAATGACACCCTGATATCGCTCTCCGGCTAGTTTCGAGAGCAACGACAATACCGAAGGCCACATGATTCCGTTGCCTAAGGCAAAGAGCACGGCCGCCGTGTAGATGACGCCAACATGGTGTGACAACATCAGCAGAAAGTTGCTCCCCAGGACCAGACTACCGACGAGGATCAATCGATCCTCGGAGATTGCCTTGGAAAGCCGTTCCAGAACGGGACCTTGTACCAACACCAGGAAAAAGCTGAGACTAGCAAAGAACGCTCCGGTGTCGATGACCGTCCAGCTGAGGACCCCAACAGCATGTATCGGAAATGTCGTGTAGAAGAAGTTGAATCCGAGGAACACGACGAAGTAGAGAACCAGGATGGACACCATGCCCGGTCTCACTAACGCGTCCCTCAGCTGGGCACCATTGCCGTCCTGAAACTCAACACAGTCCTTGTGTTCGTGCCCGAATACCCGATTGAGGTCGGCGACCTCCGGACCGTGTTCGAGAGCGCAGGGGTTCGACTCCGGCAAGCGGACCGCAATCAGAACAGCAGCCACCAGTGAAATAATGAGAGCTGCAAAGATGGGGAGACTCTCACCCTGAGCGGTAGCTCCCAGTAATGCTGCCAGAGCTGGACCAAGGATGAAGCCCAGGTTCGAAGCGACGCCCATGCGGCCGAAACTCCGGCTGCGTTCTTCTTCCGAGGTGATGTCAGCCACGTAGGCATTGGCTACCGAGACATTGCCGCCCGTGAGACCGTCCAGGGCCCGAGCCACAAAGACTAACGCCAGCGGAAGCGTCAGGGTGAAGCTACCCAGGAGGGAAGACTCGACACTTGCAAGGATGGTCCGAGGAAGAAACAGGGCAGCGGCAAAGATGACCCAGGAAAACAGGGTTCCGACCTGGCTGATCAGCAGGATCCTCTTACGGCCGTACCGGTCTGACCAGCGGCCTAGAACCGGTGCACCTAGGAGCTGAAGAGCCGGATATGCGGCTCCCACCAGCCCATAGACTGCTGGGTTGCCTCCGAACTTCAAGACGACGAATACCAGGAGCGGCAAGACGATGCTAAAACCGAGAGAGCCGATGAAATTGACCAGTAGGACTGGAAAGAGCGAGATTTCCGAAGGGACTAGCGCGGATAGCCTCTTGTCCGATCTCTCGTCCATGACTCTACCGATAGTACACAATGAAGCCCCGAGCTTCGGCAAGTCTATTCAATAGATGGACTCGGCAGAGGTTGTGAGCTTGCATCCAACGAATGCCGCCAGTGGTGGATGACTGGAGAAGGCGACTGGAATCCTGGGCTTCTTCTTCCCAAAGCAGAACGCCCGAAGCGAGGCCCATTCCAAAGTCATCGGACGTGGCAATATCAGCCAATACTCACATGGGTTCGAGCAGCCCGCAGCTGTCCAGGGCCAGGAGCGGGTAACAGGTCCCGCTGTAGGTGATGAAGTGGAACTTGTCGGTATTGAGCGAGCGAGTCCACCAACGGCCCGACTCCCGCTGGTGGCTGAGCAGCCATTTCACAGCCCGTTGGAGTCGGGGATCGGTTGCTGGAACTCCAGCCTGCCTCAGCACCAGGAGACATAGGCCGGTCTGGTGACCGTCACTGGGAGGATCACGGAACTCGTCCTCGGACCGAAGCTTCTCGGCACGATTCCCCTTTCCCCACTCTTCGGGAGCAGCGAAGGTACGAATGGACCAGCCTCCGTCTTTTCGCTGATGGGACCAGACGTTCTCGATCAATTCTTGCTTTACGTCCTCGTCAAGCAGCCCGGTCCAGCGCGTCGCCACCCAAAGAAGGAGCAGCCGGCCATAGTCGTGGGGCGCACCTTGCTTAAGGTAGCGCTTCACCTTCTCCACAGCCCCGTCCTTAGCTCGCCCTTCCAGCCACCCTGGAGCCGTTGCCATTGCCAACGCCGCGACGGTAGTGGATTGATAGTTGTTCGACTCGAAAGGCGGCCAGGTATCGACGTTGCTCCAGTCGCCGCTTTCCCCTTGAACCTGGAGCATCAAGTCCAGAGCGTCCTCCGTTTCCGCGGAAAGCTTGCCGGTGACGTGGGCGTCCCATTCAGCGAGACCCTGGGCCAGGTAGGCCACCTGGGTCGGTTTGATGCCCGACTTAAGCTTCTTGAGATCGGTCGATCGGTACTCCGCGAGCTCCTGAATAGCAAAGGTGCGGAGCTCCTCCGACGGCCTCCCCAGGCTGCCGGTCAGTGACGGGCGTGTGACCATGTAGGTGGCGTTGGTGTGGCAGGAGAGACACTTGCGTTCTCGAGTCCAGGCCGTTGCCCCTTCTTCCACATAGGCGAGAGCGCGGGCAGGAGAGAACTCGCGAAGGAAGGGCTCGCTTTCCGAGGCAGGCGGGATGGAAATCTCCCCCGAATGGTATTGGTGTTTTCGGTGGTCCGGTTTCTGGGCCAGCGCCGCCCCGAGGGCGACGACAACGATTGCCACACCGACAAACTTTTGTCGCTTCATCTTCTGGTCAGTCTACTACCGAACTCCACACATTAGTAGCCACCGATTATTCGATATCCAATGCTGTCTGGACGTAGCTTCTCAAACTTGTTCGCGGAAGAAACTGGCAAACGGGACTATAATCTAGTCTCAAGTCTCAAGCTACTCGCAAGAGTACCGGAGAATCTCTGAGATGGACCGAAGGAAATTACTGCTCCCAGCCTGTGCTTTCCTGGCTATTGGCCTGGGAGCATCTCAGCTGGCCACAAACCGAGATCCCGATTTGCGCAAGCAGATTGTCTTCGAGGGCAGTTGGGAACACCAGTGGCGGCTCCAGCGGGACCAGATCATCGAGATCTCCGTGGGCATTCCGAGACCCTCGTCCCTTCGTCCCAATGCCCGCATCGCGGTGCGTTGGCAGGGACCCGATCTGCCTGGTCTAGCTTTCGAAGGTGAGAGAGGCGATCTCGACGCCGAAGCCTCGGCCAGCTGGGAGAAGACACTGCACGCGCTGGACCCGGACCTGCATCTGGTCTACAGGGTCCCTACGGCCGGTCTCTACCGACTCAACCTGGAAACCGTGACCGACCGCCCTCAGCCCCTGGGCAAGATCTGGCGTGACGCAGGTCTGGCTTCACGGGCCACCGCTCTACCAGTGCGAACTCCCGAGGTGCGCGCGCTTCCTATCAGCGTATCCGTCATCCCTGTTCCCGCGATTTCCAAGGGTGATCTCTTGCTGGAAGCCGAGCCCAACAACACACCAGAGCAAGCCGTCCTGGTGCCTTTTCAGGACACAGACCAGGATCAGGTGATCCGGGTTGTAGGTGGTGCCGACGATCTGGAGTACTACAACAACACCCGCTCTGGTACGTCTCCCGACGACTGGTTCCGTATCGATTACCGCGGACAGCGGCGCCGGATTCTTACGGCTAATCTCCAGATGGTGGAGCCCATCATCAGCTCCCGCATCAGGGTCTACCGGCCCGGCGTCCCCACACCAGAGGAGCTTGAACCGTCCGAGACCCCTGATACGCGGGAACTGGGCAACAATGCCCAGGTCCCGTACGTCCATCCTCCATTGGAGATCATCCCCGGACCCGTGCCCGTGTACAGCTATTACCAGGGCCGCGACATCAATGAGAGGATCCACCAACAGGACCGGAATTTCCGCTCTTTCGTCACTCGGGAGCTGGAACCGGGAGGGGTCTATTACCTACGGGTCGAGGCCAATCAGCCGGCCTACGAACTGGAGTTGAGGGTAGTGGAGCCGGCTCCCTACAAGGACCCACGGCAAGCCCTCCGACACGCCATCTACTATCACTTGGCCGAGGTAGACGCCTGGCTGATCCACCGGCCCCGAAACATTGCCCTCCACCGCCGGGTCCGAGACGGTACGAGTCTGTTCGGCGAGAACTGCATGAGCTGCCATACCCAAGCCGGCGTCTGGGGCGTGGCCGACGCCTTCCGCAACGGATATTGGCCTGACGGCACCGTCCAGAACTGGCGACGCCTGGTCAACACGATGTACGAAAGCCTGCGCCCCACCGTAAAGCTGGAGGATGGGGCGGTCAATACGAGTCTTCCTCCGAACGACCTGGGAGATGCTCCGGCTGGCAGCCGGGTGGCGGGACGCAACATCGTCCTCCACGAACGCGCCTTTCGGCCCAAGAAACTCCATGGCTACCAGCAGCGCCGGACGGCGAACTATGTCCTCCAGACCGCTGACCCGAAGGGCATCAACGCGGCGGGGCGAGGGTCCAACTTCGGTCCCAACGTGGTCTTCAAGTTTGCCGGTGAGATTCTGCACCGGGCTTGGAAGGACACGAAGGATCCCAGGTACTTCTTCGGTCTGGAGGAGAAGGCGAAAAGAATCGTCGACACCGGCGATGACAAGATCAAAGTCAGCGACGATCTGGGGCACCGAATCGAGTTTTTTCATCGCCTCTGGCCCCAGGACTACCCGGACCTGGTCGCGCATTTGACCGGAGACCAGGAACGCGTCCGGGAGGCGCAAGAGTTCCAGAAACAGTTTGAGACACAGGTCCAACGAGACCTCCACCGCCTGCTGGCACTGCAGCAGGAGGACGGAAGTTGGGGATTTGAACCGGGGCTGACTCGGGACGAGGGAAATACCTGGACACGGATAGAGGAGCCGGGAGACGCTGCGCCCACTGCTGTCGCCCTGATCGCCCTGCACTCAGCCGGGCGTACCGCCGACGATCCGGTGGTCAAGCGGGCCGTGGGCTGGCTGCTGGCTAATCAGTTTCCCTACGGCCTCTGGAATAGAGCCGCTCAGACGGGCTTCGTGACGACCGCCTATGCGATTCGAGCGCTGGGCCAGCTCTTCCCCGAGGTACGCAAGCCTGACGGTGCACGGGAGCTGGAAGCCTCTCCCAATGAAGGCTTCCTGGACACGCTTTCTCGTTTGCGACGCTTGCAAGCAACCGGCAACAGGGAATTGGCCCGCCTCATGATCGCGGAAGCCGACAGCCCCCATCCCCAGATCCGCTATTACGCCCTGCTGGGTCTTGGAGGGTCCCTGGCTGCAGAGGGTCTCGCGACCCTGATCGAGCACCTGGATGATCCCATCAAGTCCTGCCGGGAGGCGGCTTTCTGGTCCTTGAGACAACTGATGTTGGACGGAGTGGGCTGGGAGGAGACCCTGCGAGCCTTCGAGAGTGACAGCGAGCTGGCCCGTCAATCCATCCAGCAGGCCCTGGTAACCCGGGTGGATCTCGTGGGATCCGGCAGCGCCAACGTATCCGGGCTTGGTCAGGTCCTCGCTGCGGGAATGCGGGATCCTTTCGCAGGCGTGCGGGCCTGGGCGCACAAGGCAGCCTGGCACTGGTGGGTCTGGAATCCTCCTCTGCGCGACAGGATCAATCGGGCCTGGATCGACTCCCTGCTCCGAGGCGAGGACGAAAAGTTGGCAGAGATGGCTCTCCGCTACTCCACCGCATCTTTTCTGATTGTCAACGGCCAGATCGCCAATCAAACCGGAGGCGAGAACGCAGATCAGCAGTATCCGGAGCTGGCCCGCTTTTACGAAGAATTAGCCCGGCGCCGTGGTTCTGCGTCGCCCGCAGACCGGAAGCGGCTGGACCGGCGGCTTACGGCCGTGGCTGCCACTCATTTCCAGGAGCGCGCCGGTGACGGTGGGCCCGGCCAACTGGGCTACAGCACATCTGGGAGCACCGAGGTGGTAGGCCGGTCCATCCTCGCGACTTATCATCTGGGAGACGATGGATCCGGGATCCCGTGGCAGGAGCTGTCCCTGGAGGCGGCTGCCAACACCAGCTATTCGCCTCTGCAGAAGGAGATGCTGGACCTCCTGATGACCGGAGATCTCGACCTGGTGGCGGCTGCGTCCCGGGCTCTGTCCAATCCACGGACTCTTTCCCTGCCCGCCTCGGTGAAGATCCTCCAGCCTTTTCTGGCCAAGCTGGGGGCATTCCTGAAAAAGGATCGCCGAGAGGACGCCCAGGCCCTGGCCAACTTCCTGGCCAGGATCCAGTGGAACTTCGATGGTGTGGATCGCCGGGGGGAAGCCGAGTTCTACCGCCTGCTGATTCCCGAAACCAGACCTGCCAGCCAAGTGCCCTCACCCAAGGGCGCCCTTTTCCGTCCACTCCTAAGACGAGAGCCGGAGGACACGGAAACCACGGACGAGCTGAGGCGGACGCTCCTGGGACAAATCGTGGGAGAGAATCCAACCCTCCGACGTAGGATGGTTTTTGATTTCGTCCGCGAGGTTCCCCGATTCTGGCTTCCCTCGACCGAGTGGATGGTGGGGTTTCAGGAAAGAGACCCAAGCCAGGAACAAGCGCTGGAAGGAGCCACTGAAGCCGAAGATCTGGAGCTGGTTGAGCTCACGGCGGGAAGGACCACTGAGCAGATAGTCCCCAACGGCCTCACCAGTAAGAACACCGTCCTCTGGTGGAGAGAAGGGCTTCCTGGAGCGACCCTAACCTTCGCGATCCCAGTTGAGAAGCCTGGTCCCCACGAATTGGTGGCAGCCTTTCTACACGATCGTGACGGGGGTGACGTAGCGCTCTCTCTCAATGGGAAAACCGTCGTGGAGCAGATGGACGGATACCGGCCCGAGCAGACACCTACTGGCCCCGTTTCCCTGGGGGTCCATCAGTTCCGAGAAGGGAAGAACCTTCTCACCATCCGGATGCTGGGTGCCCACCCCGAGGCTGAGCCGCTGTACATTTTCGGTCTCGACTATGTGGCAACGGTTCCGGACGAGGACCCAGGCTCCCTCCTGACCGACAATGAACCGGGAATCAAGGCAGCGGACCCCCTGATCCAAACCAAGCACCAAATCGTTGAGATGTTTCGTAGCTGGTTCTCTACTCAAACCCGGGAGGAGGATCGGGAGACCGTTATCAAACTTGCCAACAGAACCACGCTGAGACGCAATCCGGACATCCGGGCTACACTCGCGGATTACGTGGAAGAAGAAACTTCGCCCGACCTGCGCAAGCAGATTCAGAACATCCTCAACAGTGACGACGAGGTTTACGGAGAAGAGCTCCAGAAACTGATCGATTCTCAGTCTGGGGACGATCACCGGCAGGGTCCCCGAGTGGAGGCATCCCCCCAATTCATCCAGGACATACTCGATTTCCGGGACCAGGTGTTCGCCGAGATGACGCGGCTCAGCAAGCGGGATGGGAAAGCCTGCATCTCCTGCCACGGGGTCCCAGGCCGGGTGCCAACCCTGTATCTGGACCCTCCCGACGCCATCGGCTACATCGCCCCGGCAGAGCTTTTGGCCAACTATCGAAAGATGCAGGAGAGGGTCGATCTGGACGAGGTGGAGGAGAGCAAGTTCCTGCGCAAGCCACTGGACCTCCAGACTCCCCAGGAGGACGGACATCAAGGCGGTCGGCGCTATGAGCCTGACGATGCGGGTTACCAGACCATCCGAGCCTGGGTGCTGCGGCAAGCCAAGCTGCAGAAGACGGTCGCAGGTCACAGGTCGCAAGTCTCAGGTCGGTAAGCTGATAGGTATTGCATTCACTTCGGCGTTCGCATGTTCGCTGTTCTGCGGTTTGTCATTTAGCCTTTCCTCCTTGCTCCGGAGAAGGCAACCGAAAAATCATGAACCGCAGAATATCGAACAGGCAAATTCCCAAGGCCGGAGAAGACGGTTCGACATTCGCTTGTTCGGCGTTCTGCGGTTTGTCATTCAGCCTTTCTTCCTTGCTCTGGAGAAGGCAACTGAAAAATGATGAACCGCAGAATATCGAACAGGCAAATTCCCAAGGCCGGAGAAGACGGTTCGACATTCGCTTGTTCGGCGTTCTGCGGTTTGTCATTCAGCCTTTCTTCCTTGCTCTGGAGCAGGCAACCGAAAAATGATGAACCGCAGAATATCGAACAGGCGAATGTCGAAGGCCGGAGAAGACACTTCGGCGTTTGCGTGTTCGGTGTTCTGCGGTTCGTGGCACCGTTCTCCCTGAGTGATCCAGCCCGGCTGAGGGCATTACTTATCCAAACTCGTGGATAGCACCGCAGGCGGCCTTACCAGTATCGATTGGAGCATCATCGTCCTCTACGTCGGGGGAACCCTGGCCCTGGGCTACTACTATGGTAGGGCCCGGACCACTCTCCAGCAATACTTCACCGGAAGTGGGCGGATGAACCCCACCCTAATCGGGGTCTCCATGTTCGCCACGTCTCTGAGTACAGCCTCCTACCTGTCCGTTCCCGGAGAGGCGATCGGGAGCGGCCCCATCGGCATCCTCAACTTTCTGGCCTATCCTGTCGTCTTTCTGATTGTGGGGTACGTCTTCCTACCCCTCTTCATGCGTCGGCGCGTCACCAGTGCCTATGAATTCCTGGAAGCCCGGTTGGGCCTGGGCATTCGGCTGCTCGGAGCCGCCCTGTTCCTGGGTCTTCGCCTCATCTGGATGGCGTTGATCGTGTTCCTCTCAGCCAAGGCCACCACCGTCATGTTGGACGTGGATGAGTCCTGGATTCCGCTCGTCGCCCTCTGCACTGGACTCGTAGCCGTCGTCTACACCACTCTCGGAGGCTTCCAGGCGGTGGTGATCACCGACGCCGTTCAGAGCATCCTGATGCTGGGTGGCGCCTGCTTTGTCATTGCCATGGTGACCTACAACCAGGGTGGTCTGGAGTGGTTTCCCACCTCCTGGCAACCCCATTGGGATACCCAACCTCTGGTCAGCTTCGACCCCTCAGTGCGCATCAGCCTCATGGGCTCCCTCATCTATGTGGTGGTCCAGCTGGTATCCACAGCCTGCAGTGACCAGACCTTCATCCAGAGATTCATGGCCACCGCAGATCTGAAGGCTGCCCGGCGCTCCTTTCTCGTTAATCAGATGGTGGCAACAACCCTCATTACTTCCCTCTGGATCGTGGGCTTCGGTCTTTTGGACTTCTTCCAGTCCGAGCGCCACCTGCTTCCTCCCGGGATAGACACGGACCAGAACGCTGATGGCGTGTTTCCCTACTTCATCGCTTTCCTGCTGCCTCCAGGAGTCTCGGGCCTGGTGGTTGCAGCCATGTTCGCCGCCGCCATGTCCAGCATCGACTCGGGTGTCAACTCCATCACCGCCGTCGTCAGCCGCGACTTCCTGGACCGCTTCGGTAGACTCCCCGCCGACGAAAGGGGACGCACACGCCTGGCCAAGGCCCTGACCTTGGGGATCGGGACGCTGGTGGTTCTGGGCAGTTCCTTCCTGAATCAGGTGCAGGGCAATTTCTGGGCGGTGAGCCAGAAGACCTCGGCGCTGCTCTACACACCGCTCTTCGCTCTGTTTTTCTTTGCTCTCCTGGTCCCCTTTGCCACGCCCCTGGGCGTCGTCTGCGGAGCCTTATCCGGTATCACAACCTCAGTCCTGGTGGCCTATTCCGGGCCTATCTTCGGCAGGACGGCCGAGGGGGCAGACCCCGTCAGTTTCATGTGGATCGGCCCTGCTGCCCTGACCGTGAATCTAGCAGTAGGAACCGCGGTCAGCTACGTTCACCAACGGTATCGAAAAGCCGCGACCAGGGGGACGGATTGAAGGTTCTATCCTAGATTGATCCAGGCCAGTCCCTCTACTTGTTCAAAGTGCGTGTCGAAGGAGGCCAGTTCGGCCCCGGTCTCCATTGCCTGAGCCGCTACCCACATATCGTTGCTGGGTATGGGTGTTCCTCGGCGCCGAAGCGATGCGTAGACTCTCCCATATCGGTCGGCTGTCGAGAGAGTGACTGGCTGCAGTTGGACTCTCGGGTGATCCAGAAACTGCTGAAGCTCCCGCAAGTTTTCTGAAAACCGAGTCCCCCAACGAAAGCCGGACAAGAGCTCGCCCGCCACCGTAGGAGAAAAAACGATCTCCTGACATCGGCGAACCAGATCGAGGGTGGCGGCATGGTTCCGTTTGAAAGAGGAATAGGCCGATGTATCCAGCATTACCCTCACGACCAGAGCTCCGGATCGATTCGTTCGAAATCCTCTTCGACGGCTGCAATCTGTTGGGACTCTGATGCTGACCAGGTACCGGCAAGATGGTCGAGAGACGAGCCAATCAGATTGTGACCAGAATCGGTTTCACCTATTCCGGCACCTCTGCGTAGCAACCGAAGCGCGGCCCGGTTGAGTGAAATTCCCTCTCGAGCCGCCAATTCCCGGATCTCGCGCTCCACTTCCTTGTCAAAGCCACGAATGGTGAGCTGTTTCAAATGCTATTCCTCCCAGATGAGTCACAATGTGAGTCAGGATGAGTCAGTTTATGACTTAGGATCGAGTGCGTCAAACTGGATTGAGTGGTTCCCACCAATTGGCCCTGCGAGGTCGGTATAATGTGATCTATTGTTGGAGGTGTCGCATGGGAACTGAGTCAGATGCCCGAGATTTTTCGGAATCATCATTCGAATGTTTGCTGAGCCGACCGCAGCGCATCATCGTCCTCATTTTCATGCTTACTACCGGAATGAAGTTGCCATCGTTGCTGTGGACGTCATCGAAGTGATTGGAGGCGGCCTACCCCGTCGGCAGCAGCGCCTGGTCGAAGCTTGGGCAAAGATTCATCAGGTGGAGCTTTCCCAGGACTGGGATCGTCTGCAGGCCGGACGACCGCCGCTGAAAACTGAACCTCTCACCTAAGAGCCGTTACCAATGAGCCACGCCGTCTACAGCGTGATGGATTTCGAGATCGTCGGCCCTTATAGACTCAAAATCGATTTCGACGACGGTGATTCCCAAACCATCGATTTTCGACCTGTTCTTCAGGGTGAATTGTAGGGTCCGCTTCGCGATCTGTCTCTCTTCAACCAAGTCGGCATCGACCCCGAGGTCAACACGCTGGTTTGGCCAAATGGTGCTGACTTTGATCCGGCGACGCTTCATGATTGGAAACAGGTGGCTACTCGATTTGCAACGATGGCTCGGCGCTGGGCAGGAGCCTCCAATACGAAGGCACTAGCCGTAGATCGTTTTCAGGTCAGCCCCTACTCTTACCAAGAATTGCCTATCAAGAGTGGAGGCGAAGTGGAGGACAAGTTAGATCCTAGAGGTCGTCTCGGGCTCCTGTCGGATCTCCAAACGAGCTCAGCGCTGATCCTCCGTCGGAACGGCTGAGGTCGTGATGATCAGTACCTGGAGCGCATATCATCGACGACAGCAATGGAGTGCCAATTCTAGCCTCCGATCTCCGGAATTGAGAGATTCCTGCAGATCTTCCTGGCCAGTAGATTCGGGATTTCTGAATGTCTCGGTACAGCTTCGACCGCACCCGTCCTGGGACTGCACCAAAGTGAATGAGCTGAGCCTTCCCGCTTGAGGTAGCAGCCATGGCGGCGAAGATGGCGGAGGAGGAGTCCCCGCTTCAACCGACCCGAACCGTGTCCCGTTCGGCTTCATCAGGCAGCCCACGCAGGGCATCCTCACGCCGATCCTGCAGTATCAATGCGATCGCTTCGGCAAGGCTCGACCGAGCTTCCTCTTTGGTCCGACCCTGACCGTTGGCCCCTGGAATCTCCGGGCAGTAGGCTACGGTCCACTCACCGTCCCGTTCGAAGATAGCGGTGAACTCATTAGTCATAAGCCCAAGTATAACTGGTTCTTCTAGTGGGCGAATAGGGATCTGATGCTGATCCTCACTTGAGCCTCAGGCTTCCCGGCTCCTCTCGAAGGATCTAACAGGCAAGGACTTGTAGACTACAAACCTTGAAGATACCAGATCTCAATGCTGCCCTGCGTTGATCTTGTCATTGCGCAAGCTAGAATCTAGTATGTGACGAGTAGTCTGCCAAAGGATTCCGATTAAGCTCTAACCTATTCACACCAAAGGAGAAGTCTTCTGGCAGCTCGAACGGTGCCAGGAAGAACAAGAGAGGGCAAGTCTATCCCGTAGGATAGTATGCCTATCCGATCGGATAGTCATTCTACCTCCGCTGCCTCGCCCGTTGCGAGAGCGACCAGAAACAGATAAGTAACTGCAAACAAGCGGCTTGTCGGACCCAACTGCTAGAATCGGATCTGATGCTGTGGAACTCGTGGCTGCAATGGAGGGTCGGTGGGAAAGATTCGAAAGGGCTCTAGGGTGACCCTTCCAGGGTCTAATCTGATAGGGGTCGTGACCTCGTGCCATGGCCAGGTCGTCAAGGTGCGGTGGCCAGATCAGAAGATCAGGCTCAACACACGCAGATTCCTGATCCAGGTCGAAAGCAAGCAGGGTATCCTTCCGGAATTCCTTGGCTTCGATCGCGCCTGAGCCAAGACTCCATGGGTTCAAGTTCAACGGAGCCTACGACTCTTGTTTGAAACACGTTGGGACTCAATTCCTGCGAACAAATCGTAAGGGACTGTAAGGTAGGGTAAGGAATGAAAGCCGGGACTCCTTTTTTGAACAACCGAGCCCCAGCGATTTGGGGCCTCACTGCGGCTTTCTTGTCCTTGACCTTCCTAGCAGGCGCCACTTCAGCGATGGAGGGGATGCCGATTGTCGGATACGCCGACCGTCTGAGCGTGCAGCCGGGGCAGAGAATCCGATTCATGGTGAGCTGCGACCTTCCGCGCTACCGGGTCGACCTGGTGCGCTTGATCCATGGTGACGTCAATCCTCGGGGGCCCGGCTACAAAGAAGAGGCCATCCCAGCCTCCATCAACCAAAGTTACCCGGGACGCCGTCAGAGACTTCCAGGAGGCTCCTACGTTCTGATCGGAGACCAACCAGCTCTGCGCCTGAAGGGTAGTTTCACCCTCCAGGCCTGGATTTCTGCCAGCACACCGGGAAAGGGAGCACAAGGAATCCTCACCAAGTACTCTGAATCCAACCGACAGGGCTATGGTCTGATGTTGGACGAGGACGGCAGCCTGGCTCTGTGGCTGGGTGACCCCGAGGGTAGGGTCGAGCGCGTTCGGACTCATACGCCTCTACGAGCCTGGGCGCCGGCTTCGGTCTACCGAAAGCGGAATCAGATGGTCAACTCGACCAACTGGTACTTCGTGGCGGCCACCTTCGAGGCCAAGACCGGCCGAGTGGTCCTGTATCAGAAGCCCTTAACGGAGTGGCCTCTGGACAAAACCCTGGCCGTCGTAGACCAAAGCGTCTCAACGCGGGCTATCGGCGGGACTGACGCCCCTCTCCTGATCGCTGCTTATTGGAATTGGAGGGACCGCGAAGAATCTCGGGTGGGCGGCCATTTCAACGGTAAGATCGAGAATCCCCGTGTCTTCGACCGAGCCCTGACGACCCAGGAGATCGACCTCCTCTATCAGGGCCAGTCTCCAGATGATCCTCTGGCTGCCTGGGATTTCTCGGCGGATATCTCGAGTCGCCGGGTGCGGGACACCTCAGCCAATGAACTCCATGGAAAGACCGTCCAGATGCCCGCCCGCGGCCTGACCGGGCACAACTGGACCGGCAACCAAACGCGTGCCGACGACGCCCCGGACCAGTACGCGGCGATCCACTTCCACGACGACGACCTGGACGACGCCGGCTGGAAAGCGGATTTCGAGTATCGGGTTCCTCCAACCCTCGAGAGTGGTGTCTACGCTGTTCGTCTACGTGCCGGAAACGCAGAGGACTTCATCCCCTTCTTCGTCCGCCCCCCGAAGGGAACGGCAACCGCACAGATCGCCTTCCTGGCCCCTACCTTTACCTACCTGGCCTACGCTAACTGGCAGGATCAGATTCCTCAACTTCTGAGCTTATACAGCCACCACTCCGACGGCAGCGGAGTCTGCTACTCCTCCCGTCTACGCCCGATTCTGGAGCTGCGTCCCAAGGTGGCCTGGGAAGACACCGGAGACGTCAGCGTAGGACCCCACGGATTCAACGCCGATCTTCACCTGGTGGACTGGCTCCAGACGAAGGGTTATCGACACGACGTTCTGACCGATGAGGATTTGCACTTCGAAGGCTGGGAGCTTCTGAAGCCCTATCGGGTGATCATCACCGGAGCCCACCCCGAGTACTGGTCACAGCAGATGCTGGATGGACTGGAGTCCTATTTGAAGCGAGGGGGACGCCTCATGTACCTGGGCGGTAATGGCTTCTACTGGGTGACTTCGATGGATTCGGAAGAGAAGCACACCATCGAGATTCGGCGGCGAGCCGGGACCGAGACCTGGCAGGCAGCACCTGGGGAGTACCACCACAGCACCAGCGGCGAGCTGGGAGGCCTCTGGCGTTTCAGGGGGCGGCCCCCCCAGAAGCTGGTCGGAGTGGGTTTCACCGCACAGGCCGACGATCGTGGAAGACCCTTCAGCAGGCGGCCTGGGAGTTTCGACTCTCGAGCCCAGTTTATCTTCGAAGGGATCGGCCCCGATGAGCCCATTGGCGACTTCCCCTGTCTGGTCCTGGAGTATGGGGCTGCCGGCCTGGAGATCGATCGCCTCGACCCTGTTCTGGGTTCTCCTCAACATGCCCTGGTATTGGCGACCGCCACCGGCTTCTCCGATATGTTCCAACACGTCGTCGAGGAAGTTCTGGTTTCCGATTCCCTACAGTCAGGATCCATCAATCCGTGGGTCAAAGCCGACATGGTCTTCTTTGAATACCCCAACGGAGGAGCGGTATTCTCGGCAAGCTCCATTTCCTGGTCGAGTTGTTTGTCGTATAACGAGTACAGGAACAACGTCTCCCGAATCACGAACAACGTCCTGCGTGGCTTTCTTTCGAAGAAAAGCTTCGGTCAGGAAGAAGAGTAGGCTGACATGATACCGATTTGCAGAAGATTCCATTTCCTCGCTCTGATTGTCATGAACTCAGTGATGGTCCAGGCAACATCAGAGCTGGACGTCAAGGTGACCCCAGCCCGCTGCCGACATCCCAGAGCAGTCCAGGCGCCCGACGGGACAATCTATGTCTACGGTGCCCTGAAGAGCAACGACGGAGGTAGGTTCTTCTGGCCGGTGGAGGAATCCGATCCCGCCTTTGGTTCCTTCTTGCACGCCGAAAAGCTGACCTCGCTGTTTTGGAGAAAGGGATTGTTCCTCGGCTTCTACTGGAACGTCACTTGCCGTGAGGCGGGTCGCTGTGTTGGGAGAATGTGGCGCTCACGGGACGGGATGAAGACGGTGGAGAAGAAGGAAACGGTGCTGATCATTCCGGAGGCGGGATCCGTGCCCGTGGACACCTTCTCCGAAGTCAAAGACCAGCAGAGTTCAACCATCTTCTTCCATCGGGGGCTTCGGGAAATGCCGGATGGGACGCTGCTGGCCTGCATGATCGGCAGCTTTGAGGCAGACAAGGCCCCAACGACCGACCCGCGAAGCAAGATGGAAACCCCCATGAAGATGAGGTCCTTCCTGATACGCTCCAGCGATCAGGGAGATACCTGGCGATATCTATCGACGGTCGCCGCTCCACAAGCCGGGGTCGTGGATGATACGGAGGGATTCAACGAGTGGGCCCTGCTCCCCTTGGATGACGGCCGGATGCTGGCCGTGATGCGCACCGGCCATTACTCTCCGATGGTGGCAAGCTGGAGCGACGACGGAGGTAAGACCTGGAGTCCGCCCGCCGACATGGGACTGGGGCCGGGCGTGGATCCTTATCTGCTGCGGCTCCAGGATGGACGCCTGGCCGTCGCCTACGGCCAGCTGGTGCAGCGAAGCGGAGGGAAAAAAGAGCATTGGAGACAAGAGGATCAGAGAAGGCGCTGCCAACTGGCAATCAATACAGATGGCAGCGGCAAGGGATGGGTCGCCGCCACCGTTGCGGACTATTCCCGGAGGATGGCCTATCCCACAATTTTTGAAGTCGAGCCCAACATCATTCTCTACCAATCCGGCGAGTGTCTCGAGCTCTGGAGGGTCGAACTGAAGCCGCTGTAAACCAACAGGATTGGACAACCATGAATCGTCGCTCCTGGCTCAGAACCGTTGCTGGCGCGGGCGCCCTCTACGGTCTCGATGCCCTCTTCACCGCCAAACCCAGCA
This sequence comes from Acidobacteriota bacterium, assembly GCA_965218775.1. GTDB lineage: Bacteria > Acidobacteriota > UBA6911 > RPQK01 > JAJDTT01 > CAUZIZ01. Next base: position 2,008,698 of record CBDCLS010000005.1, read on the forward strand.
ACGCCGCCGCCATCGGTCCGAACGACAAGATCAAGGTCACCCAGATCGAGACCTTCGTCCTGACGAACTCCTGGGTCTTCGTCAAGATCTCGACCGACGCCGGCATCGTCGGCTGGGGCGAGATGCTCAAGGACGACGCCAAGGCCTGCGCGGCCGGAGCCCTGGAAGTTGGAGATTACCTGGTCGGCCAGGATCCCTGCCGCGTCGTGCATCACTGGCAGGCCATCCATCGTGGAGCCTTCTACCGCGGCGGCCCCATCAAGACCGCTATCTCGAGCGGTATCGATCAGGCGCTCTGGGACATCAAGGGCAAGGTCTACGGTGTACCCGTCTACAAGCTCCTCGGTGGCCCCACCCGCGATCGGGTGCGAGTCTATGGCGAGGTCAGCGAAAAAACCGGTGTCAGCGCCATGAAGGTAGGCCCTCGTGCCCTGGGCCGCCCGCCGATCAAGTACCTCGAAGGCCAGCGGCATGTTGACGCCGTGGTCGAGAATTTCAAGACGCTCCGTGAGAAGTACGGCGACGGTATCGACATCGGCATCGACTTCCACGGAGCCGTTCAGCCGCCCACAGCCATGCTGCTGGTCAAGGCGCTCGAACCCTTCAATCCCTGGTTCTATGAAGAGGTCGTGCAGGCGCTCAACGTCGACGTCATGGCCGAAATTGCCGCCAAGACGCACATCCCGCTGGCAACCGGCGAGCGCATCTTCACCAAGTGGGGATTCCGCGAGATCCTGGAAAAGCGCGCCGCCCAGATCCTCCAACCGGACGTCTGCTACGCGGGCGGCATCACCGAGCTCAGACTCATTGCCGGCATGGCCGAAGCCTATTACTCGCCGCTGGCGCCGCACAATCCCAACGGGCCGGTTTCACTGGCCGCCAGCCTGCAGATCGCCGGCTGCATCCCCAACTTTCTCATCCAGGAGCGGGGCGATCGCGAGCACGAGTTGTTGGCCAAGCCGCTACCCCCGGTCAAGGACGGCCACCGACCGCTGCCGACCGACCCCGGCCTCGGAATCACCATCGACGAGGAAAAGTTAATGGCACAGGTCGGCGAGCCACGTGAGTATCTGCCAAGGTACGATCCAGACGACGGCTCGATCGTCGATTGGTAGCATCAGAACCTCGATGATCGTTGCTCGTAATCTGCCCATGATCAAAAGCGAAGTCCCCCAAGAGAAACGATAGGGTCATATCGGATTGAAGCGCAGGTGGTAGAGTCGGTCTGCGACGTGGCTTTGGCTTCCAGGCCGAAGTAGAGCCGTCGAGCCTGGCTCGACCCACGGCGGCCCGGAGGGCACCGCCACAACCTCGGTCGGAGGATCTCAAGATGGAAATGCGCTATCGAGAGCTGGAGGTGGAGGGTACCCCTCAGGAGATGGGTCGTCAACTGGGCGAAGCCGCCCGTCAGGAGATCCAGGGCTTCGCAGAGATAGCACTAGAGCAGATCAACCGGATTGCCACCGTTACCAGGACAGAAGCAATGGATCGCTGCCAACAGACGCTCCCCTTCATCAGGGCCTACAACCCGGCTCACATGGAAGAGATCCGAGGGATGGCAGAAGGATCCGGCGTTTCCGTGCTCGATTTGATTCTGCTTCAGATCCGGAATCAGTTCGGTGCTTCGGATTCCGCCTGTACCGCCTTTTCCATAGCTGCCGAGCTCACGGCCAGTAAGGGTTCAATCGTTGCCCAGAACTGGGACAACGACCCCGATCTAGATCCCTTCACCCTGGTGCTTATCCGGCGACCGACGGGAAAGCCGTCCCACCTGAATGTCACCCAGGCCGGACTCATCGGCTACATTGGGTTCAACGACCTGGGAATCGGTGTCTGCCTGAACACCCTGCCTGCTCCCAGCCGCGCCCTTGGCGTTCCCCACTACTCCACCGTGAGGGCCATTCTTGAATCCAGTAGCCTCGAAGAAGTGGTGCGGGCGGTCTCCCGGGCCCGGAGAGCCATCCCGGCCAACATTCTCCTGGCTACCCCTGAAGGTCCCACCGACATGGAGGTGACGATAGACGATGTGCACGTGCTCCAAGACGAGGGTCGTGGAATCCTGGTCCACACCAATCACTGCTTGCACCCGGAACTGGAACACAACAATCAGAAGTTTCCGGAGCTGATCCAATCCCGACCTCGCAAGGCCAGGGCAGAAGAGCTACTACGCCGGGCACAGGCACAGAACTCCCTGGAGCAGATACTGGCCGACCACCAAGAGCATCCTCGGTCTATCTGCCGACACACCAATGACGACCCAGTCCATGGGTTCTGGAAAACCGTCTTCTCGGTGATCATCGAGCCGGATCGGCGGCTCCTGCGGCTCAGCCGAGGCAATCCGTGCTGCTATCCCTTCGAGGCCTATCACCTTCGCTAAACCGGATCGTTCAATGCCAGTCGCAGCAAGCCTGCGCGAGCGTGGCGACGTCGAGCGTCGAGTTGCCTGTCAAACCAGAACGTCTTACGATGTAATGCATGTCACGACAACTAACCGTCCGTGTTCCCGAAGACCTGAGTGAAGGAGTGGCACTCGCATCCCGGAAACTCCAGCTCAGGTCTACCGAGTGGGCTCCAGGCCCTTTGAAATTGTTCCCGGCTGAGAAGAGAGAAGACACCAGAGAGAGCGGGAGAAACGACTCTGTCGTCGATCTCGTAGCGCTCCGCCACCTTGAGATGGGAAGGGTCGGATGGTTGAAAGTCGACGTGAGTTCCTGAAGCAAGCGGGTGCTGTTGTTGCAACCGGCATGTCCTCGACTTTCGGGGCTCCGATTGCATCCTTCTCGAAAGCCGGTGCAGCCAGCCAGCAGCAGGCCTCGGGAGATTTCGAGATCAGGGACATCACCTGGGAAATGGGTCCTCCGATGCCCTGGCCGACCAAAGGTCAGGCCCAGGCTGCGATCGGCGACGCGATTCTGGCGGCCGGCTCCCCCGGATATCCTGGATGGGTACCGAAAGACCCCGTCGGACGGCTGAACCAGTTGCGCGATCGGGGTAGTCACAACAGCGCCTGGCGGCTGGACACCCGCAGCATGAAATTCGAGATCCTACCCGAGATGCCAGTAGGCATCAAGTGGCCACAGGGAGTTGCGGTAGGTGAGGATTTCTACGTCTTGACGGGATGGGTCATCTGGCCCAAGGATCAGAACGACCCCTCCAGCAACCGGATGTTTCGCCTCTCGAAGCGGTCAGGCAGTTGGCGCTGGAAGGAACTGCCAGGCCTTGACATCGGCCGATTCAGTCCGGGTCGGGGAGCAACGGTGGTGGGTAGTACGATCGTCGTTTTGGGAGGGCAGGCCTCCTTTGGCCAGCCGCGAAGACCTCCCTTCTCGGGAGACCACCCGGGCGTGTACGTCAACGCGGTCGAAGCCTTCGACACCTCGTCTCCGGAGAGCGGCTGGACGCATCTACCTCCCTTTCCTTCGATGGCGCGCACCTCGATGGCGACGACGGCGATAGGTCAGAACATCTATATCTTCGGTGGCATATATATCAACTATGCAGAGCACCACTCTGGCCCGCTAGGTCCCCATATCAGGGGCTGTGGAGATGCCTATGTCTTCAACCTGGAAACGAAACAGTGGAGAAGACTGCCCGATGTACCGCGGCCGGTATATGGTTGGGATGCCGCACCCTACAAGGATCGCTACATCATTATCACCGGCGGCATCAAGGACTACCCGGTTGAACATGCCTACCAGTACAAGGACCAGATCTCTGAAGTGCGTTCGCCCAACTTCGACGTCCTGGTGTTCGATACGCTTACGGAGTCCTATCGGGCATTACCCAGCCAGATCCCCCCTTATCAGGCTCCACCAGAGCGCCACCAGCAGCTCCGCGAGAGCAAGGGCTTTGACTTCTCAAAAGGGGTGTACCGCCTGAGCGCAGAGTTGACCCGGGTGGGCAACAAACTCTACCTCTGTGGAGGTGAGGTGGTCAGCCCTCACAACGTGACCGACGAGATCGCGATCGGCACCATTCAGGAACGGTAGCGGAACCTCTCCAACAACGCCGGTAAGGATAGACTCTCCAAGCCGACCAGTTCGGCGTTCATTCGCCGTTGCGCCAGTTTTGAAGCTCGAGCCCTCGAATCCTGTTCATGTGAGTGAGGTTGTCCGTTACCAGGGTGGCCTCGAGAGCCACGGCGTGGGCAGCCACCGCGACATCGAAGTCCTCGAGTCTTTTCCCTTGGCTCTCCAGTTGGGCCTTGATTCGTCCAAATGCTCGGCTTACCTCGTCTGTCCACGGAGCGCGAACCAGTTCCCCCAAGAACAGGTCAAATCGTGTTCTGAGCCGCTTCCTTCTGGCAGATGGTGAGAGTCTCTTGAGGCCGTATTCGACTTCAGCGATTACCGGCTGCGGCAGCAAGACATCCATTCTGCTGTGCGAAGAAAGGCTTCGGACCACGCTCGGGTCACCCCGCATTAGGAAAGAGAGTGTATTGGTATCGAGAATGTACTTCACAGCTTCGGAGGCATCTTGCTGGACCGACGCGATGAAATGATCTGGAGCAACTCCTCGACCTCCTCATGGGATGCCGTGTCGTCAGCTGCGGATCGGAGTGCGTCGAGAAACTCTGAGCTCCACGCCATATCGTGTTCGATGGCTGTGGTAAGTGTTCGAATGATGAATCGATTCCTGCTGATCCCTAGATCTCGCGCTCGTCGATCCACGGACTCAAGCAGATCTGGAGGAAGATGCACAGTCGTTACCATCTAATTAGAATAGGAATATATTCGGTGTTACGTCAAGGACTTATTCTTCATGAGCAGATCCCCGCTGCGGCGCCCGCATGGACTCCGTTCGTATCCCCGTCGAGCACCGTCGAAACCCAAGGGCTTCGGGCAGGCATGAAGTTGTGTGCGCGCCCATGGGAGGACTAGAATAAGGGGCGGTACCCTAATGAGGAACCGTTCCGCCAGAGTCTGGTTTCGTTCGGCATCGCTTGGCGTATCCGTGCCGAGGCTTATCACCTGGTTTCTGCTGCCTGCCTTGTCCTTGTCACCGCTGTTTGGCACACCGGCTTCCGAAGACTCAAAGGTCGACTTCCAGCGGCAGATTCGTCCGCTGCTCTCCGATGCCTGTTTCCAGTGTCATGGCCCGGACGCGAAAACCCGTGTGGCCGGACTCAGACTCGACCTCCGAGAAGCTCTTTTCCAATCGCAAGCCTCTGGTGTTCCCATCGTGCCGGGAGATCCAGAGCGAAGCCTGATCTACCAGCGAATCACCCATGAGGATGTGACGCGCCGCATGCCCCCGAAATACGCTCACAAAGAACTGAGCAGTAAGCAGATCGACCTGATTCGCCGCTGGATCCAACAGGGTGCCGTCTGGCAGCAGCATTGGTCGTTTGTTCCGCCGCAGCGGCCGACGCTTCCCCAGGTAAACGACTCGTCCTGGCCGAAGTACGGAATGGATTATTTCGTTCTGCGGAGGCTCGAAGAGAAGGGTCTGGCGCCGTCGGCAGCTGCAGAAAGGAGCCGCATCCTTCGTCGGGTGACCCTGGACCTGACCGGGCTACCACCCATCTTGGAAGAGCTAGATGCCTTCCTCTCCGACAAATCCCCCGACGCTTACGAAAAAGTCGTCGACCGGCTGCTGGCATCCCCCCGGTATGGGGAACGAATGGCGGTAGTCTGGCTGGACCTTGCCCGGTACGCGGACACCGATGGGTACCAGGACGACGAGCCCCGGATCATGTGGCGCTGGCGAGACTGGCTGATCAACGCTCTCAACCACAACCTCCCCTTCGATCAATTTACCGTCGAGCAGCTGGCCGGGGATCTGATTCCCGAGGCTCGACCCGATCAACAACTGGCAACCGGCTTCCTTCGAAACAACCGGGTCAATGGAGAAGGCGGGTCCATAGCCGATGAATTCCAGGTCGAATACACCGCCGATCGTATCAACACCGTCGCCACCACCTGGCTGGGCCTTACGGTCGCTTGCGCACGCTGTCACGACCACAAATATGACCCCATCTCCCAACGGGAGTTCTATCGTCTCTATGCCTTTTTCAATAACGTTTCCGAACCCGGTACCTACCGGAGGTCGGCCTCGCCCACCATCAAAGTACCGAGGCGCGGAGTTCAGCGCAGACTGGATCAAATCGATCAGGCGCTGAGAGAACTCGATGAAAGATCGGCCGCCTATATCGCACTCGAAAAGAAGAAGCAGCGGCTGATCAAACAAGCCCCCGAGACGATGATCATGCGGGACGATCAGGCTCGGGAAACATTCGTCCTGGGACGCGGCCAATACGATAACCCGGGTGAAAAAGTGACGCCGGGCGTCCCGGCGATCATGCCCCCTTTGCCTCCGGGAATGCCCGCCAATCGTCTGGCTCTAGCCAAATGGCTGGTCCACCCATCCCATCCTCTCACGGCTCGGGTAACGGTGAACCGGTTGTGGCAATTGCACTTTGGGGCAGGACTGGTTCGAACCGCCGAGGATTTCGGAGTAGCGTAACTTCTTTTCTGTAAATTCTGGTCAGGCCTGGGTCGGAAAGACAGAGGTCTGGGACAGGATTCTCCAAAAACAGAAACGTCTATCTGGCAAGGAGAATCAAATGAACCCAGACCTGGAAAAGAGAGTACCACGGGAGATCCTGGCGGAGTTGATCGAGGAAGGAACAGAAGCCTTTCGAGGAATCCTGGAGAAGCTGTTCAACGTGGCCATGCAGTTGGAAAGAAGCGAGTTTCTGGGAGCGGAAGCGTACGAGAGAACAGCCAGTCGGCGAGGCTATCGAAACGGATTCAAAGGCAAGCGGATTCAGACTCGAGTGGGAGAGCTGCACTTGGAGATTCCACAGGTGCGTGGGTTGAGGTTTTATCCCAAGTCGCTGGAGAGGGGTTGCCGTTCGGAGAAGGCCCTGAAGCTGGCCATTGCCGAGATGTATGTGATGGGAGTCTCGACGAGGAAAGTCACCGAGATCACGGAGCAGCTGTGTGGGTTGGAGATCTCGGCCACCCAGGTCTCGAGAGTGGCCGGGATGCTGGACGAAGAGCTGGAAGAGTTTCGAAGCCGGGAGCTGGGAGAGTATCCGATCGTGTATCTGGATGCCCACTACGAGAAGGTTCGAAGAGGCGGCAGGGTGCAGGACGTGGCCATCCTGAAAGCCATAGGAGTCAATCGTTTCGGAACGCGGGAGGTGTTGGGTCTGAGCACCAGGATCAGTGAAGCGGAGGTGCATTGGCGAGGGTTTCTGGGAGATCTGCACAAGCGTGGACTGAGAGGGGTCGAGCTGTTTGTCAGTGACGATCACGAAGGACTGAAGGCGGCCAGGCGGGCAGTTTATCCGTCGGTGCCCTGGAACCGTTGTCAGTTTCACCTGAGTAAAAACGCCCAACAATATGCTCGCCGCAAAGAGGACAAGCCCCGCATCGCCCAGGCCATGCGGGACATTTTCGATGCCCCGTCTCGAGAAGATGCCGAGGAGCTCAAGGGTAAAGTCGTCAAGAAGTTCGAAAAGATTGCACCGGAGTTCGTGAGCTGGCTGGAAGAGAACGTGGATGAAGGGCTGACAGTGTTTGATTTTCCGAGGAGCTGGTGGCGAAGGATCCGAACCATCAACGGACTGGAGAGACTGCACCGGGAGATCCGGAGACGAACCCGGGTGGTGGGAATCTTTCCCCACGAAGCGTCGGCGCTGCGGCTCATCTCGGCTGTGCTTGCAGAGATACACGAGGAGTGGTTAACCGGCCGGCAATACCTGAACCTGGCCGGCTGGAAAACACAAGTGGAGCAATTCTTCCCTACAGGCCCTAAAGAAAATTACAGAAAAACGGTTGCTTAACCGATTTCGGGGCGCAGGGAGAACCGCCCACGCATCCCTCTCTGCTGGACTGGCTGGCAACCCAACTGATTCGGCTGGAGTGGGACGTCAAGGCCTTCCAACGCATGATCGTGACCAGCTCAACCTACCGCCAATCGTCAAAGATCACACCGTCCCTACTCCAGACAGACCCCGAGAACCGACTGTTGGCCCGCGGTCCCAGGATGCGGCTGCCGGCTGAGATGATCCGAGATCAAGCTCTGGCCGTGAGCGGCCTCCTGGTGGAGTCAATCGGCGGACCCTCGGTGAAACCGTATCAACCAGCGGGTCTGTGGAACGAAATCGCAGGAGGTGCAACCAGCGCCTACAAGGGGGGCTACCAGGAAGATCGCGGCATCAGCCTCTATCGGCGCAGTCTGTACACGTTCTGGCGAAGGACCATCCACCCTCCCGGCATGGAAGTCTTTGATGCTCCCAGTCGTGAGACCTGTACGGTTCGCCGTGAGCGGACCAATACGCCGCTGCAGGCCCTGGCCTTGATGAATGACCTGACCTACGTAGAAGCAGCACGGGCTCTCGGTCGGCGATTGATCCTGGAAGGCGGCAACACTGATGACGATCGCGTCGCCTTCGGTTTTCGACTGGTTACCGCGAGACCACCCACATCACCGGAGCTCGAGGTCCTGAGACGGGGCTTACAGCGCCATCGAACGACTTATGAAAGTGACGTTGAGGCCGCCAGAAAGCTGATCCAGGTTGGCCACTCGGAACCGGATCCCGAGATCGACGCCACCGAACTGGCCGCATATGCCGCTTTGGCAAACGGACTCCTGAACCTGGACGAAACGATCACCAAGGAATGACCGGGAATTTATGGGGATCTGACGCTCAGATGCATCCACTAAAAAAATCCCAGCAGCTGCTCACCCGCCGCCACTTCTTTCAGCAGTCCGGGGTGGGAATTGGTGGGGCCGCTCTCACCTCGTTGTTGACCGAGGATCTGCCTGCCGGCTCACTGCTGCATTCCGGCGAAGCTCTCCAGCCTGCAGATGTGCCACACTTTGCGCCTCGGGCAAGACGTGTAATCTACCTGTGCCAGGCCGGAGGGCCTTCGCAGATGGACCTGTTCGACCATAAGCCTGGGCTTCGGGAACTGTTCGATACCGAACTTCCCGACTCAGTGCGCCGAGGGCAGCGATTGACCACCATGACATCGGCCCAGGAGAATTTTCCGGTGGTCCCCTCGATCTTCAAGTTCCGTCGGCATGGGGAAAGTGAAATCTGGGTCAGTGAGCTGATGCCTCATACGGCCGACATCGTCGATCGACTTTGTCTGATCAAGTCGATGCATACCGAAGCAATCAACCACGATCCAGCAATTACCATGATGCAGACCGGCTCCGAGCGTGCAGGGCGGCCGAGCATGGGTGCCTGGCTTTCGTACGGATTGGGGACGGCGAACCAGGACCTGCCCACCTTCGTGGTAATGACCTCTAATTCGAAGCAGGGCTCCCAACCTCTGTACAAGCGATTGTGGGGAAGTGGGTTCTTGCCGACGCGGCACCAGGGAGTGAGATTTCGCGGCGTCGGTGACCCCGTCTTATACCTCTCCAACCCACCGGGTATGAGCCAAGACACACGGCGGCACATATTGGATGACATCGCTCGGTTGAATGAGCTCAAGCAGTCGGAGTTCGGCGACCCCGAGATCACGACCAGGATCGCCCAGTACGAGCTCGCCTTCAGGATGCAAACCTCGGTCCCGGAGCTGACGGATACGTCTCGTGAACCGGAGCATATCTTCCGTTTGTACGGAGAGGATGCCCGGCAGCGGGGCACCTATGCCTCTCACTGTCTGATGGCCAGGAGGCTCGTGGAAAGAGGCGTGCGCTTCGTTCAACTGTTTCATCGCGGCTGGGATCAGCACAAAGACCTCCCGGGGGACCTGCGAGTCCAATGTCAGTCAACCGATCGGGCGACGGCCGCACTGATTCTCGATCTAGAGCAGCGAGGGCTGCTTGATGAGACCCTGATCGTCTGGGGTGGGGAATTCGGGCGCACCACCTACTGCCAGGGCGAACTGACAAATGACAACTACGGACGAGATCACCATCCCCGCTGCTTCACCGTCTGGTTGGCCGGGGGAGGGGTGTCCGCTGGCTTGAGCTACGGCGAAACCGATGACTTCAGCTATAACATCGTGAAGGATCCAGTGCACGTGCACGACCTGAATGCGACCATCCTGCATTGCCTGGGAATTGACCACCGGCGACTGACCTTCAAGTTTCAAGGTCGCAACCACCGCTTGACCGATGTCCACGGAACAGTCGTCAAGCCTCTGTTGGGCTGATTCGATCGGACCAATCACTGTGGGAGATGCCTAGAACGTGATAAAATGCGACTCCACTTGAAAAACGCTTTACTTCTCTTCTTATCTTTCGTTTTGGCCTTGATCGCTCCCGGGCTGGGAGTTCCGGGCGAAGGCGAATCCGTTGAGCTGCCGCCTCCGGCCAACAGAGAAGTGGATTTCGCACGCGAGGTTGCCCCTCTGCTCGAGAGCCGCTGCTTTCTTTGCCACGGTTCCCAACAGCAGATGAAGGGGTTGCGGCTGGACCGGCGAGAGGATGCCCTTCGAGGCAGCGAATCGGGTCCTGTGATTCTGCCTGGGAACAGTGCCGAGAGCCGATTGGTCCAACTCATCGCCGGCACCAACCCAACCCAGGTCATGCCTCCAAGCGGGGACGGGTTCACGACAGAACAGGTCGGCGTGGTCCGAGCCTGGATCGATCAAGGGGCCAAGTGGCCCGCACCCGAGACTACGGACTCGCTGGCGGGCTCCCAGGAAGGGGAGTCTTCCCACTGGGCATTTCGACCCATTCGAAGACCTCCGGTGGACGCAAGTATCCCGAATCCCATTGACTACTTCATCCACAAACGCCTGGAGGCCGAGGGCATCGAGCCTTCTCCCGAGGCCGACCGAGCCACCCTCATCCGTCGTCTGAGTCTGGACCTGATTGGCCTCCCTCCGGATCACAGGGAAGTTGCCGGGTTCCTGGCCGACTCCAGCCCCCAGGCCTACGAGCGCCAGGTCGATCGACTTCTGAACTCACCCCACTTCGGGGAAAAGTGGGCCCGCCAATGGTTGGACCTGGCCCGCTACTCTGACAGTGACGGCTACCGCCAGGACGCGTTTCGACCCCATGCCTGGCGCTATCGTCATTGGTTGATCCAGGCCTTCAACCAAGATACGCCCTTCGACCGTTTCACCCTGGAACAGATTGCCGGAGATCTTCTGCCCGGCGCCACTGGGGAGCAGAAGGTGGGAACCGGGTTTCACCGCAACACCGCCAGCAATCGAGAAGGCGGAGTCGACATGAACCAGTTCCGGCATGAGCAGGTGGTCAACCGGGTCAAAACCGTAGGCACTACCTGGCTCGGCTTGACGGTGGGCTGCGCTCAGTGCCATGACCACAAGTACGACCCCCTCAGTCACAAGGAGTACTACCAGCTCTTCGCCTATTTCAACGACGCCGAGGAGGTCAACGTCGACGCCCCCCTGCCCGGCGAAATGGGACCGTATCTGAAAGAGGTAGCCAGCTACCGCAAGAAGCGCCGGGAGCTGCTGGAAGAGTACGGCGTACCGCGGGAGCAGCGCTCCTTCGAGGCAAAGCTCCTGGAAGCCATGGCCAACCCTGGCAAGTGGCAAAACTGGGACAAGGCGGTGGGAACACTGCGCATCGGCGACTCCCAGGGTGTCTACGGCATGGGGGAGAAGATTCTCCGCACGCCGCCGGAGCAGCGAAACGAAAAGCAGACGGTCATTCTTACCAACCACTTCGTCTGGTACACCAGTCTCGGTCTCCCAGTGAAGTTCTACAAGGACGAGCTCAAGTACAATAAACTCTGGAAAAAGCTCCAGGAATTGGACGAAGCCTTCCCCGCCCTGAGTCAGGCCCAGACGCTGGCCACGGAGAAGAATCCCCGTCAGACCCACATCCACCTCAGAGGGGACTTCAAGCGTCCCGGAGACCCGGTGAAGCCAGCCATCCCGGGATTTCTCCATTCCATGGCCGACAGCCACGAGCCTCCGCGGCTGAGGCTGGCAAAATGGCTTATCGATACAGCCAATCCCCTGACGGCCCGAGTCACCGTCAACCGGCTCTGGCAGGAGCTCTTCGGCCGGGGCATCGTCTCCACCTCAGAGAACTTCGGCACCCAGGGGGAGAAGCCCAGTCATCCGCAGCTGTTGGATTGGCTTGCCGACGATTTCAGAGACGGCGGCTGGAGCATTAAGCAAACCATCCGCAAGATGGCCCTGTCGGCCGCCTATCGGCAAGCTTCGGACCCCAGACCCGAGTTGGCCAGCATGGATCCCAACAACGCCCTGCTGGCCCGCCAGTCTCGGATACGGCTCTCGGCAGAGCTTATTCGGGATTCGGCCCTGGCGGTGAGCGGTCTGCTGCATCCGGTCATCGGGGGAAAGAGTGTCCGACCTCCCCAGCCGAAAGGAGGGCAGACCAAGGGTAAGTGGGTCGAAAGCCAGGGAAAGGATCGCTATCGCCGAGGATTATATATCCAGATTCAGCGGATGGCGCCCTACCCCTTTCTGATGAACTTCGACCTCCCGCCTGCCTACGCTTCTGCCTGCCGCAGAGGTCGATCCAATACCGCCTTGCAAGCGCTAAACCTACTCAACGACCCGGTTTTCTTCGAAGCGGCCCAGGGACTGGCGATGCGAGTGTTGACCGAGGCTCCGGCCAGGCTGGAGGATCGTCTGGACCACGCCTTCCGACTCTGCCTGGCCCGCGACCCCGCTCCCAGCGAACGGGAATGGCTGGCCACGGCCCTACGCAAACAAGAGGAGATCCTGGAGCAGGAGCTGGAATTGGCCCGTCTGGCACTTCCCGCCGATTTACCCGGGGTGTCCTTGAGCGAAGCTGCCGCTTGGGTAGGAGCCAGCAGGGTCCTCTTGAATCTGGACGAGTTCATCACCCGGGAGTAGAGCATGAACCTGGAAGAGTTCCGCAGGCTTCAGAACCGACGCGCCTTTCTTCAGAGGTGCGCAGGGGGCTTCGGCTCCACTGTCCTGGCCCACCTCCTGGCATCAGAGGGTCTGACGGCGGGCAGCGCTGCCAGGGCTGGCATACCCAACCCCCTGGCTCCTAAGGCTCCCCAGTTCCCTGCCACTGCCAAGCGGGTGATCTTTCTCTACATGACCGGAGGCCCCAGCCAGATCGATCTCTTCGATCCCAAGCCGGCACTGCAGAAATGGGACGGCCAGCAGGTTCCCGAATCCATGAAAGCAGGCCTGAAGCTGGCCTTCCTGAAGCCCTCGGCTACCCTGATGGCGAGCCCCAGGAAGTTCCAGCCCTACGGCGAGTGCGGGACCGAGTTCTCGGACTACCTGCCCCAGACGGCCTCCCACGCAGACGACATCTGCCTGATCCGTTCCTTGCAGACCGACGCCATCAACCACGATCCCGGCGAACTGATGATGACCACCGGGAGCACCATCCTGGGTCGTCCCACGATCGGCTCCTGGGTCAGCTACGGCCTGGGAAGCGAATCGGCGGACTTGCCCGCTTATGTTGTCCTAAATTCGGGTAAGATGCCCAGCGCCGGTGCCAACAACTGGTCCAGCGGCTTTCTCCCTTCGCTCTACCAGGGGACTCCTTTCCGCAGCAGCGGAGACCCGATCCTCTACCTCTCCAATCCTCCCAGCGTCAACCGGAAGATCCAGCGGGTGCAGTTGGACGCCCTCCGCCAGCTCAACGAAAAGCGTTACGCGGAAAAGGGGGATGAGGAGATCGCCTCCAGAATCGCCGCCTACGAACTGGCCTTTCGCATGCAGATGTCGGCACCGGAGCTGCTGGATTTCTCTCAGGAACCGGCAAGTCTCCTGGAATCCTACGGAATCAACCGGGAAGGGGAGCGGGCCAAGTCCTATGCCACCAACTGTCTGCTCGCCAGACGGCTAATCGAGCGGGGTGTGCGCTTCGTCTCGCTGATCCACGCCAACTGGGACTTTCACTACGAGATCGAAAAGAGGCTCGGGGAATACTGCCACGATACGGATCAGCCCACGGCCGCACTGCTCCAGGATTTGAAACAGCGGGGCCTACTGGACGATACACTGGTGCTCTGGGGTGGGGAGTTCGGACGCACCCCCATGGGTGAGCCCGAGGTCCATGAGACCGGACAGCCCGGACGGGACCACCACGCCAACTGCTTCAGTATGTGGCTGGCGGGTGGAGGCATTCAAGGAGGACAGGTGGTAGGCCGCTCAGACGAATTAGGCTTGAACCCGGTCGAGGATCCCATGCATGTCCACGACCTCCAGGCCACTCTCCTCCACACCCTGGGCCTGAATCACACCGATCTCACCTATCGTCACATGGGTCGGGATTTCCGATTGACGGACGTGGGCGGGAACGTTGTGAAGAAGCTGCTTCGCTCCGCCTGACTCTTCAGCTTGTGCAGCCGCTGGTTCTCGGTCTCCCCCGTTGCCGACGTTTTCTAAATAGAGTAATAACAGAGTCTCCAAACCTAGTTGACTAGTGGGGACCAACCAGATGCCTGAGCCCAGTCCCGAGCTTCCGAATCTCAAGAGAACCGCCCTAAGCTTCTTTTCTCGACGTCAGCTGCTGAAAAGGACGCTCCTAGCAGCGGGGATTCCACTCCTTAATTCCCACCCCATCGAAGCCGGTCCCGTCATCTCGACCGGCCTTGACCCAATTTTTCTCGAAAAACTTCGAAACTGTCTTCCTGAGGAGACTCTCTTTTTTCACGCCGGAATCAGTTTTGGGAGCATGAGGGAACTACCCGGTGGCGACCTGCTACACCTCTCCACCCAGCGGAGAGAGAGCACCCTCTCTCGAGATGGGGGAAGAACTTGGAATTCGCCTCGCCCCCTGGTGAACTCTTCGGGAGAACCGATCAAGGGCAAGGGTGCACCCGACGGAGGCAACCCTAGCCTCCTCCAGCTCAAGTCGGGCGGCCTGGGACTGGTCTATTCAAAGCAGACTGCCGAGCCCAACTACAACCACACGGTTTGGTTTTCCCGATCGGACGATGACGCTGCCTCCTGGTCCCCTCCCCGGAAGATATCCGAGCCCTCAAACAACGCCTGGAAATTCCACAACTCCGCGATCGTCACCAGCCGCGGCCGGATCGTCGTCCCTGTCTTCACCCTGGTAGGCAAATCGCTAAAGGAAAGAGGTCGGGCTCTCTTCGGCGATGGACCGGCTCTGATTGGGCACCACGGATGGGAGGAGTTCTTTACCTACTGCTGGGTCTACTACTCAGACGACGAAGGCAAGACCTGGAAAACCAACAGCGGCAAAGGAGTCTGGGCTGCTGGGGGTGAGCTGTTCGCGACCGTCGACCACAGCAGCGGCGGCCACTATCAAACCAACGAACCCTCAGTGGTGGAGGTGGCTCCCGACCGCCTCTTGATGCTGCTCCGGACTCCCCTGGGACGGCTCTACCAGTCCTGGTCCGAGGACGACGGGACCAGCTGGAGTCGGCCCGAACCTTCCCCAGTAGCATCGGCACTGGCGCCTCCTGCCGTGGAGCGGATTCCCGGTACTCAAGAGCTGCTGTTGGTCTGGAATCAGTCTTCAGCAGAGGAAATCCGACAGGGGCTGCAGCGCCATCGTCTCTCCTCAGCCATCAGCAGAGATGGCGGGGCCAGCTGGGAGTCGCGCCCCAACGTCTTCTCCACCTTTCAGAAGGCCGAGGATCGGATCCGCATAGAGCCTCCGCCGATTCGCTTCTATCGGGCTCGGGAAAGGGCGAGCCGTTTGACGCCCAACGATCTGGAGGGGACCTACCCCTCCATTGCTTTTTGGAAGGATACGGTCCTGGTGTCTTTCATGTGCCGGGAGCGCTCTTACTACAGCCTGGACTCGGAGGGACGGACGGGATACGACCTCCCCCCGGGCCAACGGGGAACCTCAACCCACGTCTGTGTCAGCCTTCCTCTCTCCCAGTTTCGGGCAGGCAGTGCGTGATAGACGAATCGAATCCGTAGAGCGGTCGCTGCGAGAGAAAGAGGCCAAACAGTACGCACCAATCGATGGCGCCCTGATCTATGACCACGACCATTCGACCCGACTTGGGGATGATATCTTTGGGACCATCATTGCCGATTTGGAGAACGATGCTCCCGGAAGGTGCTCCCACGGTGGCCCGGTGTGCATGGATTACGCGAACGGCAACATGTACCCGTTTAGCGTCTTCTTCTCATCCTTGCCCTTGCCCTTGCCCTTGCCCTTGCCTTCAAACTTGCCTTTGCCTGTGCCTTCCCCCCTTGACCTAGCCTCATCCCTTCCTGCAATCCAGGCTCTTGATCAACCCGGTCAGCATGGAAACGATTTCAATTAGGATCTGTTCCCCTGGGCCCAGATCCTCATCCGCAACGGCGTTCAAACGCCGCAGAATGTCTAGCCCGCATTTCTCATCGCCTGTCGTAGCGAGGCGTCGCAAGTGCCGTCCTGGCAAGGCTTGCGACCGAGGCCTCCGCAGTCGTACTTGTACAGTACGTCGAGGAGGCCGACCGAGCGAAACACAGCCAGGGCGGATGATTGCGGCGACGTAGTAGACCGGCGATGAGAAATGCGGGCTAGTATCGCTGCACACTCCGTAGCAGAGCGCCTGGCGATTCTGTAGAAGCGAGCCTTCTCACTGGATCGGAATTCGCCGGCACCTTCGGCGATATTCAAACAGACTGAGATGGAAGCGCGACGCAGCTGGTCTGAGAGAGTCGCGTTACCCGGGGGTAAGGCGCCGATCAATTCGTGGGCCAGACTTACGAAGACGGCTGCCGACTCGTAGACCTTGAACCGCTGATGCTCGAATTGCTGGACAGGCATCGTGGTGTGGTTTGATCTTGGCATTGTCTATTACCAACGCTCTCGGTTAGGAAAACGCGGGATGAAGACTGTTTTTGGATAGGCGGAACGTGGGAGGGTAAGGGGAAGGCAAAGGCACAGGCAAAGGCAAGTTTGAAGGCGAGGGCAAGGGCAGCGGCAGGTAGGACGCTAAACGCGAACGGCAACATAGTCGCGTTCTATATCAACACCAGCGACCACAATTCGGATGGTTGGAGCGAGTACGCCGTCAGCAAGGATGGTCGCAGGACCTGGGACAAGTACAACAAGCTCCCTTTCTCCTTTGAGGCCTTTCATCAAGCCCGAGCGAGAAGCGTCAAGAGAATGAGCCCCAAGGTCAGGGTTGCCGTTGCTGTGAAGAGGTTGCTGGTCGTTGAGACGGGTTCAACCCTGTTCAGGCCGGCAAGCGGGTACGACTGGGCTTGTCGCCGGTCTGAAGCCAGTGGATGATGTCGTCAGTCTGCATCACGTATCCCCAGACCCGACCGAAGAGGATCTGGACGGCCTCGGCACTGCCAGCATCGAAGCCAGCACAGGCGTCCGCAGCCAGGATCACGTGGAATCCCCGGTCGGCGGCATCGATGGCCGTGGCCAGAACGCACTGATCGGTAGCCAGACCCGTCAGCACCAGGGTCTCCACCTTCATATTGCGGAGCAGTAGATCCATGGGAGAGCTGTGGAAAGCGCTGCTGGTGTTCTTGTCCAGGACCAGCTCTCCCCTCTCGGGCTTGACCTGAGCGAGGATCTCGTGTCCCGAAGTGCCGCGCACGGCCATATGTCCCGAGGAACAGTCCCCAGAGGTCAAGGCAACCTCCTCTCGCCCACGCCGCCTGACGATCAGGTCCGGCCCATCGGGCAGAAAGGCGCCGTGACGTGTGTACACCACCCGGCGACCCTGTTCGCGAAAAGCCGAGAGCAGCTTCTGGATGTTGCTCACCATCCGCTCAGCCTGGCGCGAGAACTCCTGGAAGACACCGGTGCTGTTCTGGCGCAGGGTGTGGGCAAGGTCGCCGTCGCTGTCGAGAGCATAGTGCTGGACGTCGATCACCCCCAGGGCACACACCTCGGGACGGATGGGTAGTTCGAAGCTGAACCCCCCTGCGGGCCAATCCTCGTCGTCCACCAATGTGATCTTTTTTCCTGCCACATAGACCTCCTGGAAAACCTCCTCATAGCCGGGAGCCTGGTTTCGAGACGAGCTCTCGGATCTCGCTCTCCTCCAAAACTCGTTTCGCAACCAGGACGTTGTCGACGAAGCCGACCAGCTGCTCCTGGTTGGAGGCAAGGTCCTCCTGTCCGCGAAAGATGAAGCGGCCGCCCTGATCCTCTCCGATGCGCAGGTTTGCTGCCAGATGAATCCCTACACTCGACTCGGTTCCTGCAGGGGCGAAGTATTCGGCAATCGATCCATCAGACATCAAGCGTGCATTCCCCGGACGCAGCTGACCCTCGCCCACCTGGCTTCCGTCCAGGTATAGCTTGACGTTGCCTCGGGCATAGGTGGCGGCAAGGTGATGATATCGATCGCCAAGCCAAAACCGGGGTTGGGACTGGACTTTCTGTCCAGCGAGGATGAACCGCAGAACGCCACTACTGGGATTGAAATCGAAAATCAACTCCCCTGCTGCAGGCTCGCCACTACCCCGATAAGTACTGAACAACCGAGTCAGCTTGCGGTTGGAACTCTTGACCCAGGCGGCCAGTGTAAATCGATCTCCCAGATGAGAAGTGTCTTCGATCTCGAAGGTGTTGAGAGTCCTTCCTTCTCCCTGGAAGGCGAGTGCCGAGTTCCCCTGGATGGCGTTCTCGGAATCGCTGACAATGGAGACTCCGTTGTGAAGGAGCCCTCGCTGGACTCCGTCGCTGATGAGTTCATCGCTGGCGGTTCTTCCCTTACCCGACTCAAACGTAAAGGACGCTTCGGCCGATATCGGAAGGCTCGCCCTGCGCACGTCAGGCCCTGCCATAAATGAATAAAGTGAGGCATCCCTCATGAGGAAACGGAGCCGGCGCGGCTCCTCCGATACCGGGATCAGATCGTGCCCCGGTCCCCAACTAACCCTCTGATTGACGTCATCCCCCTCCACCGGCTCGCAGTCGGCGCTACCAAATCCATTCAGGATGGCCCCATTCTCATCCAGGAGCTCAACCCTGATCTCGCCCCCCACCGCATTGGCGTTCAACCTCAGTTCGCCCTCCAGGTTTCTGAGGGGTCTGGTGGTCACGGTACCGCTGGCAGAGCCCGCCTCGAGAGAGACAAAGCCATCTTTACGCAGGGTGGCCAGACCGACTGCCGAGCGGCCTGTCCTGAAGCCATGGGTCTGATCAAAGCCACCATAGAAGACCTTGATCGTATCCTGCTCCAAAAGAGGATAATTGAGGGTTTGTACCATTCCATCGTCCCAGGATCCTGCTTCGCCCAGGGACAAGATGGGAACTCGATCTCCTTCACTGCGGGTCCAGTTGATGCCATCTCGACTACTCACCAGCTCGCAGAAAATGGGCCCATCGCTTTCCCCGTTCGTAATGCGAAAGATCCAGAGAAACCCGAGGTACATGGACTCGTAGGGAAAGACGGTGAGCCCGTAGAAATCGGTATGCTGCTTGTACTCTGTGACCCAACGGTCATCCCACTCGTCAGGTACCAGGACCAGCTCGGCTGGTGTCCACTGCTCAAAATCTGTCGAGGAAGTCACGCCGACAGAGCGGCGGGAAAATCCTCTGACCGCGGCGAACACCTTGGGGTAACCTAGATACCGTTCTGTGTGAGGGTCCCAGAGGAAGTGGCCGACGTCTCCGAAATCGGGAAGCAGCGGATTTTCATCCGCTTCCGTCCAATGAATACCGTCCGGCGAAAAGGCCCCCCAGAATCCAGTCACCGCGTGATCGGGCGGGCTGCGGCCGAAGTCGTAATTGATCAGCTTATAGTGACGCTCGGGATTCAGGTCCCAGGGTGTGTGAATCACCTGAGGCATATGGTCGAGCCGAGTACGGCGGAACAGGATATTGTTGTCCTTCGATCCTTCGTGTTCGATGAGGCCAAGGCTGGGTTTCGTCCAGCTTATACCGTCTGGGCTGGTGGCGTAGAGATTGTGACAGTCCCCATCCCAGACGTCGTACCACATCCGGTATCCGTTGCCGTCTGGGCCGGGCAGAACGGTCCCATAGGGTATGGTTCGCTGTTCCCTCCACGACCCTTCCGAGATCAGTATCGGATTGCGAGGATCCTTCTGGAGGGGATGGTAGGTCCGCTTCACCTGGACCCTCTCCTCGACCAGGTAGTCATCCACGAACAACTGCCATGGACCCGTCAGATCCCCCAGGGCCCTCTCTCGAGGCTCGGGCTCTGGCTTCGGCTGGGCGCTACAGCCCAACAGTAAGCCAAGCAGCACTACCAGCACCGGCGTGGATCTGGCGCATGGGCCGCGGCCAGACTCCCATCCATCTGAAATCAAAGTCTGTGGATCCATGTAGATCCAGTCTATCTGGTTCCAACTCGCCGTCAAGGCTTCACGGTTAGGACTGGGATCCCGTGGCGATTGACCCGTGGTTGGAGCGACTGATAGGTTTAGCGAAGCCCCTGAGACAACAGATCGATCCGGCAGTGGCGACATGCAGTATCCAGGCCGCCCTGGATCGAGCCAAAGGCTCGAAAGGATAAGGCTTCGGTCCGGAGGCCAAAGCCACGTTAGCAGAGGCATGCTCTCGGTTTTCGAACCTGTAATCGAGGTCAATCCCAACGGGATTGCGTCTGTCAGCCCAGGGTTTCCGAACCCTGGGTCGACGATGCGACCCCTTGGATTTCAACCCTCCTCCTATGAAGACGCTCTTGTCAAGTAGCCGCTTGGCACAGCATTATAAGCTACTGACCAGACATGGCTTATCTGGAAGAGGGCTGGTAGTCGTTTTAGCATATAGTTGTTGTCTGCATTCTTGGAGCCCCCCCGGTCAAGAGTAGCAGTTGGCCGTGACCGACATCAATCGTGCTCGCTTCCGGTTCGATCCCAGGATACACCCCTGCTCCAGGGTCCCTCTATCTGATCGCCCCAGCACTGGTGGTAGACCGGCGATGAGAAATGCGGGCTTCGGCCGCTCTGCGAGCGGCCGAAGCGGTCAGACACCCCATCCAGCGTTTCTTCACCGGGCAACCCAGCGTATGCTGGGGCCAGCCATGATCTGGATTACCACAGCACTATTCCTGACCCTCGTCCCCACGGTTCAGGAGGTCCGACCTGCGGGGCCTCCGGTGGACCTGACTCCCTATCTTGTGAGGCCAAACGAACAACGGGATACCCCTGACGGTTTCGAGCTGGCCTTCACCGGAGAAGCCAGCCATCGTCTCCAGTTCCGGTATGGCTCTGCCGACGCCGTGGAGCTGGAGGTCTCCGTGGGGTTTCCGGCAGGAGGCGCCCGGTTCGAGCGAAGGCTCATGGAGCCCGGGTCGGAGAAGGCTGCCGTGAACTTCGATCTGGGCCCCCTCCTGGGTCACGGTCCCTGGCGCCCCCTGCCGGCAGACGCGAGGAAGGGACCTCACAGACGAGGCTCCCTTCCCACCGGATGGTGGATCGACACCCACGATCCGGGCCACTACCTGGTGAGCGTGAGGGGACGCCGGGTCCAGAACGGCGAGATCCTCTTCACTTCCGACCTGCGCCTCCCTGTCCAGACCTGGGTAGGGGCCGAGCTGGACCGTCTGGCCTACATCGACGACGAGGCCGCCCAGGTGGAGCTCTGGCTGCAGAAAGGCGCTCCCGTCCAGGAACTCCCGGTTGAGGTGGATCTGGTGGACGCCAGGACGGGACAGACGCGCTCCTCCCTGAGCCACCGCAGACTGACCCGGGAGAGAACCCGGGTGCCCTTTGACCTGCACGGACTGGAACCAGCCACCTACCACGTCCGGATCCGGCCTCGCATCGACGGTCGTCTCTGGGACGACGGGATCCGTCGTGCCCTCTACTTGTACCGGAACGGACCGGCCCCGAAGCCAGTCCCTCCCATCCAGATCCCCACCGCCCCGCAGCTCTTCCTGGACGACTTCCTCATCGAGAATAAGATCCATCTGGAGAAGGTCCTCCACCCGGCGCGGAAACTCAGCGACGAACCCATGCTACGGGCCGATCGGCCCTGGGAGGGACACGCCGCCATGCTGGGCCGTGATTCCTACTCCTACAACCAGGAGAAGCAGCGCCACGAGCTGCGCTACGTGGGCAACCTCGGTGCCTATCGACTTCTGGCTGTGTCCCAGGACGGTCTGACCTGGACCAAGCCCGAGCTGGGCCTCGTGGAGTTCCAGGGTTCACGGGCCAACAACATCCTGACGAAACTCCCTCCCAGAGGCAGCCTGGAGGAGCAGGGCAATTTCGGAGGCCTCTGGGATTATCGGACCCGGGGCGCGCCGGATCTGAGAACAGCGACCCTGGTAGGCAATCCCCGATCCAAGACCATGCGGTTCCAACGGGGCAGGTATCTCATGGTCCGGGACAGGGACGGCGTTCGCTATCTCACCTCCGAGCGTCCGTTCATGCGACGCCACCTCCAGTTGGAGACGCTGGACAGCCCCACCGACAACCTGGGGCCCCTCTTCTACGACGAGCGTACCGGCGAGCTGGTCCTCTACTTCGCAGCCCATCCTCCGGCCAAGGGGCAGTTCCTGGTGCGCTACGACAACAAGTGGGCCGTCTCCCGGAACCTGGGACGCCTGACCACCCGTGATGGGGTGAACTGGAAACGAAGCTACATCTGGGCACCCCCGCGGGAACACCCCAGACACCAGAGCTACGGCATGCAGTGGGTGGAGCGGATCGGGGATCTCTACGTCGCCTTCTTCCCCCTCTACGACTGTGGCACCCAACGGATGAACATTCATCTCTGGGTCAGTCGTAACGGCATCCACTGGGAGGACGTGGGAGGCGACCAAGCCTGGATCCCAAATGGACCTGAGAGCAGCTACGATCACGGGATCGTCTACAGCTTTGCAGGCTGGAGGAGTGACGGAGACCGCTCCATCGGTTTCTATCACGGCACCAACACGCTGCACTTTAACGCCTGGGTCCGGGCGAAGATGGCGGGGACCAGCGAGAGACCCGGAATTCCCGCCTCCCAGATCTTCGACGATGAGCAGTACAATGGCCGGGCCTACCTCTCGCCTCCGGCGCCCACCCGACCGGGCTGGGCCCTCTACGACTGCATCTGGAGCTGGCGCCGGCGCACCTGCAGCCAGAGCCTGGAGGAGGCCCGGGAGGCATTCTGGGCCGAGGTGGAGGCCAACACGGGACAGAACCGATCCAACCACATCCAGAAGAGCCGGGAGCTCAAGATCGTGCCGGCCCAGGTGGAGTTCCGCACTCTGGGTTTTGCGTCCCGCCGGGCTGGAGAGCGGGAGGGAGTCCTCACGACCCATCTCCTCCTTTTCCAGGGCAGCCGGTTGACTCTCAATGCGGCCGCCGCCCAGGGTCACGTGAAGGTGGAGGTGCTGGATGCAGGCGGGCATCCCGTGCCCGGCTACTCTCGGGCGGAGTGCAGCCTTCAGGGATTCGACAGCACCCGACAGGAGGTGAGCTGGCAAGGTCGTTCGGACCTGAAACCCGTGAGTGGGAAGCCGGTCCGGCTTCGCTTCTATCTTCAGAGGGCCGATCTCTATGGCTTCCAGATCCGATAGCTTCGTCGTCTGGTCAGCCAATCGATCATGAAAGAGACTTCAATGAGAATGCGAGTCCGGCGGGTGGGCGTCCTCGCTCTCGCCCTGGCCTCTTCCGGAATCCAAGTCGCCCCCGATATCCCTGGAGTCATCGACATCGGCCACAGAAAGCAGCTCTTCATCGACGACTAGGGTGTTGAGTCCATGGAGCCCCGGGTCTACCGCCTCATGAACCAGCCCCAGAAGTACCACAACAATCCGATTAGACCAGCCACAAATCACGCCCCTTCCCGATTGTCCCGCTTCCGCGTGAGTGGAGTGAAGATCAGTCAATCACCAGCCTGACCCGAGTGGCGGGCCCAGCGGAGCTGGCCCCATTCGAAAAAGAAACTGCCCGAGCCATAGAAGCCTGAAGCGCGAGCGAGGGGGGGGCGAATGCCTCTCCTGCTGTGAGAAACGACCCAGCCGGTTCACTTCCTTCGGGGGGTGCGGTCTTCTCTATCTATTCAGACTGTGGCTGGCCACTCCTCTCAGGAGCGAAGAATCACTGTTGCTTCCCGGCTACCGGTAGCAACTCGATGCCGGAATGGTCGGACCGAACACGCAACTTGATCGACCAGATCATGTTGTTTCGGGCATCCTCGGGGCGATGACCGCCCGTTCCAATGTAGGCCAGGTAGAGGGATCCGTCCGGCATCAGAGTGCTTCGAGAGTACCGTCAGACAGCTCCGTTATGGCGGGGTGGCAGTCGTCACCATACGGACTGTCCACGAGTGTTTGAGGCTTGCTCCAGGTGACGCCATCGTCGCCGGATCTGGAGATCATGGCCCGACCGCCGGTCGGGGCCTCAAAGTCCATGATAAATCCGTAACGATCCTTCATCCTATCGATCCAGCTCTGAGGCAGGGGCGTCTGGTAGGAACCATGCCAGTAGCCGGCGGTGAAGCTGACCAGCATGGTCCCGTCGCGGAGGCGGACGGGGCATTCCCAGCCTACGAAGCCCCGATAACCGGGAAAAGGATCCGGTTGATTCACCCCGGGGCCAACGATCATCTTGCGGCACCGGCTGGCTGGAAGGTGCGACTCGCCGTCCATGACGACACTGACTCGAGGGGATTCGGGCTTTGGACTTTTCCCCGACCCCACCGTCAGGGCACTCGCCCGATCGTCGACACAGAACAGCGCCGCTAACAATGTACACACCGCAAAGGGTAAGATGAGAAAGTCGGTACGCATGGGATCCCTCCGGAGCCTTACCGTCAGTGGGGGATGGCCAACCACCAGCCCGCGCCTCTCACGCCCGACTACGCCTCTTTGAGCCATGGCAGATTGAACCGAGCTATGCTGATCCTCTCGCAGTGTCGGCGTCGCTTGGTGGCATAGTCGTAGCCGGTAAGGCTGTCATACCAGCGATCGATCCTCTCTTCAGGCCAGTCCAGGCTGTCTTCGTGCACGCAGAGAATCGTCTTGTCGGCGGTCACCGCGAGGTCGGAATACCCAGACGGTCCATCATCAATAGGTTTTGCCACTGGCCAGGTCCTGCCATCGTCATAGCTGGCTCGAACCGTGACTCGGCTTCTCCCTGGACCTGCTGGATGAGAGAACAGCAGGACGTTTCCTGCTCCCTCCTTCTCGTGTGAATACCGGACCAGGCCCGCATGGCAAGTGGGGGTGGTCAGATCTTTCGGTTGCTTGTCCCGCTGAGAGAAGCTCTCGCCGCCGTCGTCGCTCCAGGCATGCCACCGCCAGGCGTTGCGATAGGACTTGTGACCGGCAATCGAATTCTTCCTGAAATTCGCGTAAACGCCTCCTGAGGTAGTTTCAGCCAGGGTGACTTCATCCGACCCTGGCGGAAGGAATCCTCCCACCTGCCAAAAGGAACCATGGTCGTCACTGAACAAGACCCCTCCCCGGACTCCAGGAATCTGCCCTTCTTCCCCTTCCTTGTAGAGAAACCCAGGGATCAGCAACCTTCCCTTACGAGGACCTCTGGTCAACTGGATGCCATGTACCGAGTTGTTCGTCCAGCCGACCCATCCGGCCGGGTTCGGTCTGGCCTTCATCGCAGTGGGCTCGCCCCAGCTGCGGCCCTGGTCCGTGCTCTTCACCAGCCAGAAGCGTCCGTCCGTCTTGGCATAGGTGGGAAAGTACTTCAAGTCGTGTGGCGCCGTCGTCGGCAACTTCCAGAAGGTCACAAAAACCGTATCCGTGGAACGGTCTTCGATGATCGAACCCACTAGACAAAAGGTTCCAGGCTCACTGAAGAGGACCCTCTGGCGGCCCCAGGTGCGGCCACTGTCCACACTTCGTTGCACCAGAATGTCGGTGTCGTGCCCGTAGTCTATCATGGCACCTTTGCGCCTCTGACAAATAGCGAGCACAGGACCACCCCGTGTCACCAACAGGCCGGGTAGCCGCACTCCAAAGCCCTCATCAGGAAGAAACACATCCGTCTTTTCAAAAAAAGGTTTGCCTACACCTTGTCCCTGCCCACCGAACAAGTGGCTGAGAAAAAGTCGATCGAGGCCGGCTGCCATGGCCACCATCCCCGAAAGCGGTCTCAGAAAATGACGCCGATGCATCATTTCTTCTTGTCCTCCTCCGGGCTTTGACATTCGACTCTCCCTGAAGACAATCCAGAGTCCCTCACTGGCACCTGACCTTGCGATCTCCCTTCCTCGTGTCCCTTTCGCGAGCCAATCCTTTTGAGTGCCCGTTGGATTGCCAGTCTACAGGAAATCGTAGCTACTGGTTTAGGCAAGCCGCCAAGACCGGCCGGTTTGTCTATTCTTCGATTCCCGGGTACATGGGCGCGTAGGTTCCCCGGGGACTCATTGCCACGATGGTGTCGCCCTCATAGACGAAGCGGTAGCGCTTGTGATGAATCCACTCCTCCTCCTGGCGGCGTACCAGGGGATAGACAGCCTCCAGAATCGTACCTGGATCCCGTCTGGAAGTGACACCCCAGGTGCCGATTCGACGAACTGCGATGGGTTCCCCCTGGACCCGAATGCTGAAGTCCTTCCAGGACACCCAGCTGGGCTTACGGTACCAGAGGCTCGCCTCCCGCTTCAGGGTGATGGTGACCCGGCCCTCCTTAGGGATCTGGCTGACGACCCGTGCTGCCTCGGATTCACTGGAGAAAGCCATGTTGAGCCTCACTCCCCACTGATCCTGATCGAGCGAGTGGAGGAGTGCGGCCCACAGACATTGGATCCCCCCCTGGGTGATATCGAGCACATCGGAACCGCCTCCCGGGACGTGGCGATCGCTCACGCCTGGACAGCCCCAACCTCCGTCTGCATCGGTGGGGAACTCCTTGAGAGCGTTCTCGGGAGAATCTGCCGGGAGGTGAAACTCCTGTCCCTTGAGCCATTGGCTGGGAAGCACGTGGCTGCGGATCATCCGTTCCGCCATCTCGAAATACTCGGGATGCCCTGCCCGCCCTAGATGGATGGCGGTCTGGACCATGTCTCCCGTATTGTTGATCTCACCCCTACCCGGGAGACGCTCTCGCCAGGCATTTTCCACCGACCAACCGAAGCTGCTGCGAGTGGGAGCGAGCCCCTTATCGAGGATCCTGCGGGCGTGATCGAGGGTTTCCAGATCTCTCGTCAATGCCGCATAGTGGGCCAGACCATGGACTGTGCCGGTGATGGAGTGGGTGTGGCTACCCGCGTCCTGTAAGAGCTGGCCATCTTCGCCGAAAGAATGGGTGCGGATCCGATGGACAAACCGTCGGGCCAGTTCCAGGGCCCGGGTGTCCCCGTTGTGCTGATAGACCTGTGTCAGGGCCATGATGAGACGACCTCGATCCACCGTAGTGGCCTGGGGATGGTAGAAGCCGCCGTGGGGCGGTGTATAGATCAGATCTCCCTCGTCGGTGAACGCAGATAGGTAGCCCAGAGGCTCTTGAGGGCGCAGCAGCGACTTCGCTTGGACCGCTTCGGGACGGTAGGCTCCCTCTGCATCGGTGATCTCGAGAAGCGTCTCCATCAGCTTTCCCAGCCGATCCAGCGCCTCCTGGTCCTGACGACGGATTCCGAGCTCCAGGAGGGCTTGAGCTGCCTCCCGAAGGTCGTGGGACACCCAGACCAACTTGTTGCTATCCCGATCGTACGCGGTGGTGAATCCCGCTTCGTTGTCCAGGGTGGCAAATAGCAAGGACCGGAGCTGCTCGATCACCTTTTCCGGGGGTCGCTTTCCAGTTGCAGACTCGCCCTTGAGGAGCCCGTCAATCGCCCTTCCCACGTTGTGGGTAAGATCGTACCAGCGCCGCTCAGCGATACCCTCTTGGACCGCCTCGACCGGATCGATGTCCATCAAGGGCTTGGTCCAGCGGACGATGTTGTCCATTGCCCGCTCCACATGCCAACCCAGATCCGCAGGCCGGGGAGCCGGTCCAGTTCCCGCCCTAGAGAAGGACGCGGAGCTCACCTCCTGTGCCAGCAGGAAGAGGCCTAGCGAAGACACCAATAACGCAAGTTTCCATTCCATTTCGTACCTCATCAACGGCGTGTTCAAGACATGTCTAGATGTCTTCGCGTCAATCGGCTAGTCTCCTCGATGATTGTCAGGATGATTGGCAAGAAACAGACCAGCGTGGACTTTCAGTATGCCGAGTAGGAGAGGTTCTTCGCTGGCTCCTCCTTACCGTTCTGGGTTCCTTTGACTTAAACAATACAGTCATAATATGTGGACCAGCGCTCTTAAGTCTTAGGCTATCACTTGAGGGTCGTTAATTTCTTCACCAAAGTGAACCTCCAATCTTTCACGGTAGAGTGGCGAGGACAAGTCACAAGTCCCCCGCTGCGGGTATTCCGTCCCTCAGAACACAGAAAGAACATGGCAAGGTGGATCTGCTTAGACGTTGTGGGGAGGAATCCACCTGGACGTAAAAAGAAACTGAAAGCACCTTTCGAAGCGCCCGAAATAGAACGTCGGCTCCTGGCCGTTTGCGATAGTTCATTCGGCGTTTGTTGGGAAAATTTGAATGTCCGCTGCTAGCCATAGGGTCCACCTGGATCCGGAATACCAACCCTGTAGGGTGGCCATTCCGACCCGATGAGCCTCTGAAGATCGACCCAGGGAGACAGGCCAGCTTCTACGACGTGGACGGTGACGGTCTACTCGACAGTGTCTGTCTGGTACGGGACCGCAAGGCAGAGAGAATCAAGTACTTCGACCGGGTGGCGCGGCGCCGCAACCAGGGCGGAAAGGTACCCCGCTTCGGCCCTCCTCGGCTGTTGGAGCAGATCGACTCATCCCGGGCCTACTTTACGGCTTCGGTGCGCTCCGGTCCCCGCCGCGGACTGTTGGTGGCGTACGATCACTTCCGGAAGGTGGCCTTCTTCGAGCAGGCCGAGAGAGGCTCCGGGAAAGAGCTGGCTTTCCGCCGTCAGGAGGCCGTCTCCCTGTCCGCTCACGTGATTCTGGGGAACAGCCTACTCCCTATCCAGTGATTGGGACGGGGACTGGGATCTGTTGGCGGGCGATGGCTTCGGTTTCGTTCGCATTCTGATCAACCATGGCACCGCCGCTCGACCCGTGTTTCGGGAGAAGCGTAAGGTGCTCTCTGAGGGAGACCTGCTGGCCTGCCCTGAGATGGGAACCTACTTCTTCTACCGCCACACGGCTCTGCAGATGAAAGAGCGACCGTCGGTCCAGATTGGCAAGGCAATGACCGTCACTCCGTAGGCCCGAGGATTCAAGGCCGACCTACGACGAGACGCCAAGCGCGGATGGCGCAAAGTCGTCGCTGGAGTCTGATAGTCCAAGAACCCCTCGAAATCGGGGAAAAACTCCCCCGACCGGGGAAACTTTCCCTGAATTCCATCTGGTCCAGTCCCGCGAATAGCGTGGATTTACTGGCATGGTCCGTTTGGTACGGGTCTTGCAGAATAGTTCGGGCAAGAGCGTGATTAAGGGAAAGAAATGCCGTAAAGAGTTGCCTGTTAAGTACGGGTCTGGCAGTTGCCTTGCCGTCTTTGGCTACTCCCCTGGCTCTGCAATAATCTGCCAGGGAAGGGTCGAGGAAGCGGCAAGTCCGGAATGCCGGGATAACCCCGGCAGGGAAGGGAGATGGCCATCCTCCCCGGTCGTCTCCCATTTTCCCCTCCCTGGCCTCATGTCCGCCCAGGCCCGAAGCTCAGGGAGGCCTGCGTCCCAAGTCGATCTGTTTGAGCCTCTTCAACTCTGAAGAGAGCTGAAGTATCTGTGCTTCCCGCTTCTGGATACCTGATTTCAGCTGCCGAATCCGACCCTGGAGACGCTGAACGTCGGCCTCGAGCTCTTCCACTTGTGCACGTGATTCGGTAGCGGCGGACTCTAGTGTTCCTATTCCTTCTCTCAACAGCGTCGCTTCCGACTCTAGCTTCTGCATCTCGGATCGACTCTGCCTCAATTTGGAGCCGCTCTTCCTGATTTGGGATTTGAGGCCAAGGATGAATCTGCTCTGAGAGGCCACAGATGTACCCGGAGAAAGCTGAAGCAGTTGCTGGAAGAGTTGTGTTGCCCTCCGGGGGTCGTATAAGGAACTGTCGGGCAACGCGTGGATAAGGGCCAGGCGAAAGAGGGCTTGTGTCTGCTGCGTGGGAGCTGGCTGGCTCAAATAGTGCTCGTAGAGCGACGCCGCATGGACGTAGTCTCCGGCCTCGAATAGCGCTTCAGCTTCCTGATGGTAGTCTCGAACAACAAGAGGGGTTTCCTTGATTGGTGCTTTCTTCTGACAAGCGATGGAAAGCAGAGCCAGACTCAGCACACCAATGAGAACGCACTTAGTGCACTGGAACATAGAAGTGCAGCACCTGGTTCTCACGAGCTTTGACGGGACCGGGAGAGGAGGACGGAGAAGACGGTTCCTCCCCCCGAGTGATCTTGAACCCAGATCCTTCCTCCATGACTGTGGACGATGTTGCGGCAAATAGCCAAGCCCAGCCCCGTACCCTGGCCCTTGCCCCTCTTGCTCCCATTGATCTGGCTAAACTGGTCGAAGATGCTTTGCTTGTAGCGATCCGGGATGCCCGGGCCACGATCCGAGACGTCCAGAGTCACGAAGTCTTCCTTTCTCTCACCCTGCTTTCCGATGTCGGGCGCTTGGTCTGGGTCGTGTATGGCCAAGCCGATGTTGCTGCCCCGCGGTGAGAACTTCAACGCGTTGTCCAAGAGGTTTTCAATCACCTGCCTCAGCCGGATTTCGTCACAGCGCACTCGGACTCCCTCATCCGGAAAAGAACTTCGGATCAGCACGTCCCTCTCACGCAGTTTGGGCTCGAACTCCGCTAGTGTCCTTTCAGCCAATGTGACTAGATCATGGTTCCCGAACTCGTATTGCATCATCCCTGTCTCGATCCGGGACATATCCAACAGGTTACCGATCATCGCAGAGAGACGTTCGGCACTCTGGAGATTCAGCTTCAACAAACGCTCTTGCTTCTCCTCCAGAGGACCCGGGATACGATCCAGCAGGAGTCGGATGGTTTCATGGATCGACCCCAGCGGCGTCTTCAGTTCGTGAGAAACGTAGGAGAAGAAATCCTTCTTCATTCGGTCCAGCTCACTCAATCGGCGCGCCATGCTGTTGAACTCCGCTGCAAGCTGGCCGAACTCGTCGCTTCCATCCTCGTAGATACGATACTCGAAGTTCCCTTTGGCGACCTCCCGTGTGCCCTGGGTCAAACGATCCAGACGGCTCGAAATCGAGCGGGTAATGGGGACACAGATGACAAGACCCAGAAGAGCTGCCAGGCCTACTGCTGTCAAGGAATGCTTGTCGGCCTGGCGACCGGTGCGGCCTGCTTGTTGGACCGTGGCCAAAATGGAGTTCTCCA
Organism: Acidobacteriota bacterium; assembly: GCA_965218775.1. Lineage (GTDB taxonomy): Bacteria > Acidobacteriota > UBA6911 > RPQK01 > JAJDTT01 > CAUZIZ01. The sequence goes on from CBDCLS010000005.1 coordinate 2,039,826, forward strand.
TTACCTGAATTGTCTCACCAGCGAGCCGGCCGAGTCCCTCCAGATACTCGCGATGTGTGGCTAGAAGTTCATCCTCCGAAGCGGACCACTCAGTGTCCGCTGCCGGAGTAAACGTGTTCTTGCTGTAGTCATCCCAGGCTTCCTCAAGCTCCCGGACCTTCCCGGCTTCGCCCTTCGAAAGTCGAAGATCTCCAAGCCGGTCCAGATCCTCCACGAATCTGCTCTTCATTGAATTCATTTGCTGCCGGAAGGCTTTGTCCCTGGTCACAAAGAATTTCCGCGTAAACTCCTCGATGAGGGTTAGATCCTGTCTCAGCTGGTAACCCAGGTGAGCTGCTTTGAAGTTCACGTGAGATAGCTGTTCACTCATGGAACTCAGAGAGAAGATGATGGATGCCTGATAAACGAGCGCCAGGAGCATGAGTCCAATGAGGATGAGATAGCCTGCGCTGATCTTGGTAGCAAGCTTCATGCTATTTCACATCTGGCCGTAGGACTTGAGCTTGTTTCGAATAGTCTTCACATCCAGATCCAGACGGCGGGCAGCCTCGGCTTTGTTGTTACCTGTCTGCTCGAGCGTTGCCAGGATCAGTTCCTTTTCCGCCTCGGCCGCCGTGGAGCCGACAGGCGGAGCCAGTCGGGGTCCGGCACCCGCAGAGGTATGAAGATAGGGAGGCAACTGGGAGGTTTCAATCCATTTACCTCCAGCCAGGATGACCGCTCTCTCGATCACATTCTTGAGCTCTCTCACGTTGCCGGGCCACGAATATCCCAGTAGTAGCTCCATGGCCTGATCTCGGATCCCGATGATCCGGACATCGTGTTTTTCGTTGAATTGGTTGACAAAAAACTGGCTGAGCAAAGGAATGTCCGACTTCCGTTCCCGGAGAGGCGGTACCGGTATGGCAAAGACACTCAGGCGGTAATAGAGGTCTCCACGCAACTTGTGCTCCTCGATGGCTCCCTGGGGGTCACGATTGGTAGCGACCAGCACCCGAACGTCGAGTTCTATTTCTTCCCGCCCACCCAGCCGCCGGATTCGACCGTTCTCGAGGGTGCGCAGGAGTTTGGCCTGCAATGCTACCGCCATCTCGGCGATCTCGTCCAGGAACAGAACACCCTGGTGGGCCAACTCGAAACAGCCCTGGCGGCGACCGATGGCCCCCGTAAAGGAGCCTTTTTCGTGTCCGAAGAACTCACTTTCCATCAGATCCTGGGGGATTGCTGCTGCATTGATGGCAATGAAGGGGCCTTCCCTTCGTTGGCTCCTTTCGTGTATGAGTCGGGCCACCATCTCCTTCCCCGTTCCACTCTCACCGTGGATGAAGACGGGCGTATCCCGATCGGCTACCGCATTGACCAGTCTCAAGATCTCCACGACCGCAGGGCTCATCCCTACGAAGTTTGTGGATCCCACATCGGATCCCGTTTCCAGTTGGGATACCAGTTCCTGTGATCCCTCAACCTGACGAACCTCGAGCTGGGCAGCTTCCAGAATGGCCCTCAGCTTGGTGTAATCCAGGGGTTTGGTCAGGAAATCCTGGGCTCCCTCTTTGATGGCGTCCACCGCGATGTCCACGCTCGCGTGAGCGGTGATGAGGATGACGGGCCGATGGACATTCTCGGCTTTAAGCTGTGCCAGGAGCTCGAGTCCCGAGACTTCTGGCATGACCACATCGGAGATCACGATATCCGGGAGGTAGCTGGGTATGAGCTTTCGGGCGACTTTCGCAGAGTCAGCCGTCTCGACTCGAAATCCCCAATTCTCGAGTCGCATCCGGAGAACTTCCAACATGGAAGCCTCATCATCTACGACCATGATCCTTGTGAGTCGGGAGTTCCCGGGTCTTGAGTTTTTCACCATTCAGCTCGAGGGCTTGTCCAGAGAACCTCACTCATGCAGTGAAGCTCGCAGAGCAGACGAAGAGACGCAGCGGCTCCACGTCCGCCCAATGGATCACCTTTTTGAGGTCGAGCGATGTCTTGGAGAGAAGCTCCGGCCGTAGGACCTGAAGTCGACTCGATCCGGTCCTTTCCCAGTCAAGAATGCCCCAGGCACCCCTGTGTCTTTCCAGGAGGCGGAAAACTAGCTCCTTAGTCATGGCTCAGCAGCCTCGCTCAGTCGCTCAGCTTGCCTCCCCGCAACTGAGAGCAGAGGTCCAGATCCTAACTCATAGGGTAAATCTGTAGACCCTCAACTTGCAAGGCCGAGGTCTCAGGGGTGTGTTTAACCCGGATTTCTCAAAGACAAGAAAAAGCAGTCAGCTCTATGTGATATAAAGTCTTTGTTATCAGATACTTAATAATCACAAGGAGCTGACTACTATGACCACAGAGTGTATCGCTTCCAAGCTGGAGTTTCAAGAGCTAGAAGGGCGCCGAGTCGAGGCAGAATTCAATGGGGGGCAGATCACCTCAGACTCCGGGGGGTTGCTGTTACGGGAGGTGGAGAGCCGCTATGGGTTCATTAGCGGCTTGGCCGCCTGCTTTGGGGACCGGCGCGATCCTCGCTTCACCGAGTTCAGTGTGGAGGAACTGGTGGGGCAGCGGATTTACGGACTGGCCCTAGGCTATGAGGATGTCAACGATCATGAGGAGCTCCGGGCAGATCCGCTGATGGCGGTGTTGGTCGGCAAGGAAGATCCCTTGGGGAGGGATCGGCGAGCGGAAGCGGATCGAGGCAAGGCGTGTGCGGGCAAGAGCACCCTCAATCGTTTGGAGTTGTCCTCGGTGACGCAGGATAAATATCGCAAGACGCCGGTGGATGAAGCCGCGGTCGAAGCGTTTTTGGTGGAGCAGTTCATTCGGGTGCGAGGCGGGAAACCGAAGGAGTTGGTCTTGGACCTGGATGCGACGGATGATCCGCTGCACGGAGAACAGGAGGGTCGTTTCTACCATGGCTACTACCGGTGTTACTGCTACCTGCCGCTGTATGTGTTTTGCGAGGGGTATGTGCTGGGGGCCAAGCTGCGGGTGTCGAACCTGGATGGCTCCGAAGGAGCGGTCCAGGAGATGGAGCGGATGGTGGGACAACTGCGGGCGAAGTGGCCGAAGGTCCGCATTACTCTGCGGGCGGACAGCAGCTTTGCCCGCGAGGCGTTGATGAAATGGTGTGAGGAGCATCGAGTGGATTACGTCTTCGGTCTGGCCCGCAATCAGCGCTTAGAGGGGGCCCTGGAGTCCGAGTTGGAACAGGCCCAGGCACTGCAACAAGCCAACGGCAGCAGCGCCCGAGTCTACAAGGACTTTCGTTACCAGACGCGCAAAAGCTGGAGTCAAGAGCGGCGAGTGGTGGGCAAGGCCGAGTACACGGGTAAGGGATCCAATCCCCGCTTTGTCGTCACCTCGCTGGGAGCGAAGCGGTGGCCCGCCCAAAAGCTGTACGAGGAGCTGTACTGCGCGCGAGGGGAAGCGGAGAATCGGATTAAGGAGCAGCAGCTAGAGCTGTTTGCCGATCGGACCTCGACGCACCGCATGAAGAGCAATCAGCTGCGCCTGTGGTTTTCCTCGGTGGCTTACAATCTGCTGCACACGCTCAGGTGTGTCGCTTTGAAGGGGACCCAGTGGGCGAAGGCGCAATGCCAGACGATTCGCCTCAAACTGTTGAAGATAGGAGGCCAGATTCGGGTCAGTGTCCGACGGGTGAGCTTGTCGCTGAGCGAGGGTTATCCTTACCAAACACTCTACGCCCAAACCTTGGCCCAGCTTCAACAGCTCGGCTGAGCGGAGGCAAACCGGAAATCCCAACCATCTGCAACTGAGGCGGCTGAGGTGTGTCTGAAAAACCGGTTTTCCGCCTTCAACATAGGTGTCACCAAGCTCTCGCACTCTACAGTGCCCTCAACTGAGACTTCGGCTCAAACCAGAGTCGAAAAATCGACTAAAATCAGCCTTTCTGCTTTCACTATGAGAAATCCGGGTTAACCCCTTGCCTTTGCCCTTGCCCGTGCCCGTGCGCTTTCCGACAATCGTCTCGACTTTCTCTGGCAGCAAGAGATGAATTCCGGGCACGGGCACGGGCAAAGGCAAGGGCAAGGGAGGGCGCTAGACACAGACGCCGCGCCTTGGGTCTGCCACGGCGAGGCGTTGGCTCAGGTCACATAAAATTCATACGGGCCCAGGTCCGGATCTACGTACCCCCGGTGAAAGTTCTTTCCCATGAGATACCGGGTTTCCAACTCCACGTCGTTCACGGCGATCTCCGGGCTGACTTCAGGGTCCCGCTTCAGCAGCGTTACCTCCAGTGTGTTGATTCCCTTCACAGGCCAGTACTCGGGCTCCAACATGTAAACGAACCAGTACCCGAAGACCCGATACCGAGGAGCGTGCATCTTGTACATGTGGTTGATTTTCCGCAGCGTCGTTCCGGGAAGATCTCGACCATTGAGGCGAAAACGGAGACGATCCAACTCTGTGGTCTGGGTCACGCGTATCCTAAGAAGAACTTCGTGCACGCGTCCGGCGCGATCCCAACGGGGTAGGTCGTCACTAATGCGGAAGTCCAGCCGAGCCGGCCGACCGACGACCAGCTTGGCGGGTAGCAGGGCTGGGGTGTCCAGGCTGGTATTCTCGACGGGGCGCCCCGGTTCGGTCAGCAGGTGATAGTGCTTGTCCTTTGGCTCCATGAGTTTGGGGTAGGGCAGCTCCCGCAGCTTCTGGTAGAAGGGTGACTCGTAGGGCCAGTCGAGGAACCAGCCCCGATCCAGAAAGAGGCCGTCGATTCCCTGAGCCCAGTAGTTGCAGGCGGTGGCTCGAACCATCTCAACGGTCTCGACGTCGACCCGGTCCGTGTTGACGACGTTCTGGATTGCCGCCAGGATCCGGGTGCTCGAATTCCTGGCAGCCGCCACCAGGGGACGAAAATCGGCCATCTGGTTGACAATACCGGGTCTGTCCTGAACTACCAGGGTATCCACGATCCCCTGGCGAATCCATTCCTTGACGTCCATGCCGACCGAGCGAAAAGCTTCCAGGTTCGTGGAGACACGGATCAGCAGCTCCCGGTTTGCTCCACTCGCCTTCACCGTCTCGTAGACGTGCCCGATCCACTCCGTCAGGATGGGGCGCCCCTGCTCCACCTGATCCGGATGAAAGAAATAGGGATAGCTATTGAGATTCAGCTCGAACCCGTCCACCGGGTAGCGCTGGACGGTCTCCTCCACGATGGCAAAGCGTTCATCTCTTGCCTCCTGGTGCCTGAAATCCAGGCATCCGAAGGCGGGATGATTAGAATCCAAGCTCCCATCGGCCCCTATTTCCAGGTGCTTGTTGTTCCAACGAAAATCCGAGACTCGCACCCAGACGGTGCCCTCACCCCGGGGCACGGCCGGCCACTGCACATTCAGGGAGGGGTAGACGAGGATGCCTTCGGACCGCGCCCGGTCGCAGATAATGCGTAGCGGATCGTTCCCCTCTTCAATCATCATCTTGGCGTTCTGATGGGCGCGCCGCCAGATGAGGTGTGGCCACTTCTCCACGTTATGGCCCCAGAGTTCGCCCGCCTGGGTGTCGTGCAGCATGGTGCGACCCTCGCCCAGAGCGAAGACCAGGGCCTCGACTGGAGTACCCAGCAACTCGTCGACTGCCGCCTCGAACTCCTCCTTTTGCTGAGGAGGTTCGTACATGTAGATCAGGGGATGGCGCCCGTCGTTGTAGAAGAAAATACGTGGTTTGCCCATCAGTTCAAATCTTCAGAAAGCCGAAAACCCTGGACCCTGGTCTGGATCATCCAGCTCTTTCGTCCGGTAGAAGTCTCCGCCTTCTACCCTCATCCTCTGTTCATCGCGGATCCGATCCCCAGTCGGATTGTGGCCTCATTGCCTCCGAGAACCTCGGGGTCTCGTCCTCGGCCCGAGTGCTTTCCCCTCAAGTACTTAACCTCCAGCTCCACATCCCGCAGCTCTACAGGAGGCGTCACATCAGGGTCGCGTTCGAGTAGGATGACCTCGAGACGATTCTTGCCCTTCACCGGCCACTGTTGGGCTTCAAGACGGAAGATGAACCAGTAACCGAAGATCCGGCCCCTGGGTCCTCGCATCACATACATCTGGTTGATTTTCCGCATCCCCTTCTTAGGCAGCTTCCGGCCGTTGAGCTTGAAACTCAAACGGTCCAACTCGGTCGTTCCACCAATTCGAAAACGCAGAAGCAGCTCGTGGACCCGTCCCAGCCGATCCCAGCTTGGAAGGTCATCCGCTATCTCCAGCTCGTCCACGGCGGCTTCGAACTCCTGCCTCTCCATGGGCGGCTCGTACATGTAGATGGCAGGATGGCGGGAGTCGTGAAAGAACATGATGCGGGGACGCCGCCCACCGCTCTTGAAGGTTTGACCCTGACTGCCGCCCCGGGATAAGCCCGTGCTGGAGAACAGTGCCCCCGTCAAAGCCGCCTTGAAGAATCCGCGTCGTCTCATTTGTATTTCCTGCTGCGCTGCGTGATATCCCGTCAGTCCCGTGCCCGTGCCCTTGCCCGTGCCTTTGCCCTGACTTCATCTTGCATCCAGACAAGAAGAACGGCAGTTGATTGGCCGGCAGAGCAAGGGCAAAGGCAAGGGCACGGGCACGGGCACGGGCAAGGGTAGGTACTCGACAACTTGGGACCCCCTTACCGGAACCAGGCGTAGTTCAGTCCAAGGGAGCGGTCCTTCAGGGGGAGTTCCACCCGCTCTCCTCCCCTTGCTGAGGAGAGCTTCAGGGCGATCTCCACCTCGATGGCCATCGCCACCTTGCGTCCGGAGTTCTTGGGCTCGTCTCGCGTCCCTGCCAGGCACTTCAGGGCGTCATCCAGGCAGTAGACCGCTCCATACGGACCCACGAATTGAGGGTCCGGCCAGGGCATCTCCACACGCGTCGTGCGGCCCGAGAGCGCCTTCGCGTCTTGCCACAGCTTCCATCCCGTGGCCCGGTCAAAGACGATCTCCCCCTCCTCTCCGCTGACCCGGATCATGGAACCTCCGGGACGATAGTGTACGACCTGGCCCTTCTGGGTCACCATCATTCCTTGGCCCACAAATTCGCTGCTTCCGTTTTCTCGACGTGGTTCATCTCCAGTGGCGCTGACCCAGGCCGGAGGACTGTCGATGAAATGGGTCCAGTTCTGGTGCTGAGAAAGATAGAAACCGGCTTCGATGGAGCGGATCTGGCCCAGGGTACCGTTGTCCACCAGTTCCCTGGCCTTATCGAAGGAGGGATGGGTGGTCGTGATAGCCCCGCAGACCAGAGGTGCGCCAGCCTCAGCGCACTTGTTCACCATCGAATCGGCTTCCTCCAGGGTGAAAGCCATGGGTTTCTCGGTGATGACAGCCTTGGCACCGTGCTCCACCGCGGCAGCGGTTAGGTAGGCTCGTCCCTTCACGTTGGTGCACACCGCCACGATGTCCAGGCGTTCCTTGCGCATCATCTCGATGGCGTCGGTGTAGAGGCCCTTCAGACCATAGCGTTCGCCAAAGATCTCGAGCCGCTTCTGGTCTCTTTCTGCGCCCGCCACCAGTTCAACCTCGTCACGGCCAACCAACGCCTCCGAGTAGGAAATGGGCAGTCCTTCATTCCCCGGATGGTCGTGATGATAGAACTTGCGATGAACGTCGATGTCGTCGGGGTTGGGCCGGGGACCCTCCAGATCGTAGGCCGGATCATGATAGGTGCCCTGCCGATGCTCCCCGCCCCGTTTGGCCAGGTCGTAGAGAACACCCGTCCAACCCAGGCCAATGACTCCGGCTCGGTACTTGGGCCGGGCGGCTGAGGCCGCACCTGCGGCGACGGAGGCGCCCGTACCCAGGGCCGCTGCCGTCCCGGCTGCAGTTCTGAGAAAATCTCGTCGAATCATGATTGCTTACCTCTGAAAGATTGGGATGAATCGGGTTCCTTCTGGTTTTCGCACGTTGGTCCACGCGATGCAAGTGGGGTGATGCTCGCTCAGGCGGCGGTGCCATAGTCGAGCCGGATCTGGACCTCCTCTACCGTCACGGGTCCAAGTAGGCGGAGATTCCGGCTGGCGAGGCGGACCCGAAATCGGTTGATTCCCTTCTGGAGAGGTGGTACCGGGAGCCGATACTCCATCCAGTACTTCCAGACGTACATGTGCTCATCGTCGATCCTGAGTCTGCCGCTCTCGGAATCCAGGCCCACACCGTTGAGGCTGATCTCGAGCTTGTCCTCCGCATGGTAGCCCTCGAGCCGGATTCTCAAAAGGGCGCTCTTGAGGCTGCCACTTCGGGTATCGGCTGCCAGGTCGTCCCCAATCCTGAGCCACAGGTCTGTGCCCGGAGACGAAGTTCGAAGCTGGACCGGGATCTGGGCGGTCGGGTGGGTGTTGGCCCAGAGTTCGCTCTCCTGGCGATGTACCTCGTAGACCTTGTCGCGACGTCGCAGCAGAGAAGGATCGCCGATCTCGCGCAGCGACTCGTGGCGGCGATCTTTGCGGGCGTACCAGTTGAAAAGGTAGATCCCATCGGCACCCTGGTTCCAGAAGTTGAGGGCAGCGCCCCGAGCTTTCTCGACGGGTTGGAGCCAACCCAGCTGGGCCAGGACAGTCACGTTCCTGCCCCGGGCGGCCTCGACGTACTCCTCAAGCGGAAGACTCAACTCGAACCCCCTCGGTGTCCCCGCCACAACCAGATCTACCAGCTCCTTTCGGATCCAGGTCTGGACGTCCAGCCCCAACCTGGTGGCGATGTCGAAGGAGGTGGGAACCCGCACAGCCAGCTTGATCTGCCGATTGCTCTCCTTGCCCACCCGCTGCAGGAGGTCGCGGACCCTCTGGACCAGCCCGCTCATCAGGTCGAGACTGCTGCCAGCCTCAGTGGGTTTGAAGTAGGCGGGATGGCGTAGGAAGTCCATCTCGATCCCGTCCACCTGGTACTGCGTGATCAGTTCCTCAATGATACGAAACCTCCGCTCACGCACTTCTGGGAAGGCGAAGTCAAACCCGGTGCTGAATCCAGGGTGAACCGATCCTCCCAGGAGTAATTCGGGATGATCCTTCCGGTATTGGCTATAGGTATCCACGGCCTTCCAGACGGGACTGTCGTGACAGTCGTTCATCCGCAGAGAGGGGAAGAACTCCAGCCCAACGGCACGGGCCCGATCGGCCATGGCCTGGAGGTAGTCCTTCCTCTCCCCCATGATCGCCAGCAGCTTCTGGTAGAACTGGAAATACTGAGCCGAGTCAAAGGCTGGTCTCTGGGAGCCCACCATCTCTCCTACTTTCGTCGGATAGAGTAGAACGTCGCTGGCAATGACATTCCAGAAAAGGGCATCCACCTGGGTACCAATGAAACGATCAATGGCCAGCTCCAGGAAATGCTCCAGGTTGGAGGAGAGAAGTACGGGTGCGTCGCCATCGTCGTTGTAGACGATGCGGTAGCTGTCGTTGGGCATCTTCCGGCCAGAAGGCTGCTGGGCCAGGGTGTTTCTACTGGCTATCAGTGAGGCTGCCGAGCCGGCCAGAAATCGACGGCGATCTATCACCGGAGTCTTCCCTTATCGGGGGCGGTGGTGGAGAAGCCTCCCCGCACCTGAGATCAACAGGGAGTATACATTCTCGAGGGTTGAGACGCTTGCATCCGCCAGCACAACGATCGTTTTTCACTAACTCTAAGCTGAAACTTCATTTGCAGAAGTAGCTTTGGCCTCCAGGCCGAAGTCTTACTCTTCTGAGCCTTTGGCTCGGACGGCGGCCTGGAGGCCACCGCTACGCCGCACCCAAAGTTTCTTTTCGAATGATCCAGCTCGCAGCCGCTGGCCGAACCGACCTGGTTCAGCTATCTCTTTCCGTGAGTCGCGTGTTCTTTGGATCGTAGCGGGGTTCGGAAACTACCATCGCCGGATGCCGCTCATCGAAGAACTCGACCTCGACACTACTGCCGCAGGCGGAGAGCTCGACCGGAAGATTGCCGTAGGCAATGCTTTCCCCTACGGTATAGCCAAAGTTGGCGCTGGTCACGTATCCCGCAACCCGGTCCTGGCGCCAGATCGGCTCCTTACCCATGAGCACCACTCGGGGATCCTCCAAACGAATGCAGCAGAGCTTGCGCCGGACACCCTCCCAACGGATTTTTTCCAGCGACTCCCGACCCAGAAAATCTCCCTTGGACATTCGGACGGCGAAACCCAGTCCGGCCTCGATAGGGTTGTTTTCGGAGTGGATATCATTCCCCCAGGATCGGTAGCCCTTCTCCAGCCGCAGGCTGTCGAAGGCCCCACCACCCGCAGCCGCAAGGCCGAGGCTGGAGCCAGCTTCCCAGAGAGTGTCCCAGAGATGAAACCCGAATTCGGTGGGAGCGTAGAGCTCCCATCCCAACTCTCCCACGTAGGAAATCCGAAGTGCGAGAACCGGAACCTGGTTCACGTAGATCGATTGGGCTGTCAGGTAGGGAAAAGCGGTATTGGACAGATCGTTCTCGCAGACAGACTGGAGAAGCTCCCGAGAGGCGGGTCCCCACAGTCCCAGACAACAGTAGGCTGACGTCAGATCGGTCAGCTCGACCCCTTCCCTTCCCGACAGCTGAGAACGGATCCAAGCCAGGTCGTGCATGCGCACGCCAGCACTGGTAATAATCAGGAACCGTTCTTCCTCCAACCGCGTCACCGTGAGATCGCATTCGATGCCACCGTTCCGGTTCAGCAAAGCGGTATAGGTGATCCTGCCCAGGGGTTGGTCCATCTGGTTGGCCGCCAGATGCTGGAGGAAGGATAAACAGCCTGTCCCTTTTAGTTCGAGCTTGGTGAAGGGGGTCAGATCGAACAGGCACACACGTTCCCTGGTCGCCAGATGCTCGGCGCCAATCAGCGGCGACCAGAAACGAGCAGACCAGCCCTCGCGGTCGCATCCTGCTTCCGGTCGGGGAAGGGACGCGTTGGAGGAAAACCATTGCGGGCGCTCCCAGCCGACGTTCTCAAACATCTCCCCTCCCAACTCTTCGAGGTGAGAATGGAAGGGGCTCAGCCGCAGGCGACGTGGATGCTCCATCTGCTGAAGCGGATGAATAATGTCGTAGACCTCTCGATATTGCTGCTCCCCACGTCTTCTGACGTAAGGGCGACTGGGAACATGAGAATGGAAGCGATTGCAGTCAACATCCCGCAGATCCAGCGGAGGGATTCCTTCGACCATGTATTCTGCAATCGCCCTACCCACACCGCCGCCGTGAGTCAACCACACCGCTTCCGCCAGCCAGAATCCTTCCAGGACGGCCGATTGTCCCAGGAGGGAGTTGCCATCCGGCGTGAAAGCGAAGATTCCGTTGATGCGGTACGGAAACTCGACATCCTGGAAAGAGGGAAAAACCTCCAGGGCATCCGCCATGGCGTTCTCGAAATGCTCAGGTGTAAAAGGTCTGAGCGCGGATCTGGGCTCCCCGGGTTTCTCCTCACCCAGATCCTCCAGGTCAACTGCCAGGGGCTCGTGCCGGTAGGACCCCACACCGTAGCGGTCGAAGTCCTGCCGGAAGTACATGGATCGATCCTGGTGTCGCAGAACGGGGTGGGTGACCTCGATATTGGTTCCGGCCAGCTCCGGCAGTGGCTCGGTTCGGGCGTAGAGGTGCTGCATGGGCTGCATCGGTACCGGAACCCCGGCAAGCCTTCCCACTCTAGGCCCCCAGATTCCGGCACAAAGGAGCACCGCTTCGGTCTCAATCCTGCCCTGACTGCAACAGACGGCATCCACCCTGCCCCGCTTCGTTTCAATCTGGTTGACGCGGGCATTCGGCACGAAGATGGCACCACGGCTCTGGGCCTCCTGGGCCAGGGCTTTCAGGATGCGGACACCTTTTCCCAGACCGTCTGATGGGACATGGTAACCCCCGTGGACTCGCTGGATGTCCAGGTTGGGAATCAGCGATTTCACCTCCTGGGGAGTGATAATCTGGGCGGGTAGCCCCCAGGATCGAGCGAAACCCAGCCTCCGTTTCAGCTCCTGCTGGCGTTCACGACCGTAGGCGATTTCAATACTGCCCACCGGATAGAAGCCAGGACCCTCGCCTTCCACCGAGAGCTCACCGTACAGCTCCACCGTCCATTGCGCCAGCTGACAAACGGTTCTGGAGGGATTGGTCTGAAATACCAGTCCAGGGGCGTGAGAGGTCGATCCGAGAATCTCGAACAGGGGACCCTGATCCAGCACCACGACGTCGCGCCAGCCTTGAAGGGTCAGATAATGGGCGGCGCTGGAACCAACTACCCCTGCGCCGATGATGACGACTCGCGCTTGATCGGGGAGATTCAACGGATCTGGGGGCATTCTATTCCTGGATGCGATTGGGGTCCCTTCTTCTTCGGGAATGTATGCTTGAAAGTCTTGTCTCTACAAGAGGCTATAGCACATCATGAGGCTTTCGACGACCTGCTGGGCATGTTAACCTAGCGGACTGCCGCGAGGAACCTCCTGTTCCCTACTTCATCATGATCTGGTCATTCCTGCTCTACTTGCTGCTGCTTCTCGGTCTCGGTCTGCTGGCCGCTCGTCGTACCCGAACCCTCAAGGGATTCCTGCTAGCGGACCGTTCCACTGTCGATCTGGTGGGTATCCCGTCTGAGCGGAAACTCCGGTCTTCGGTAGAAGGTCTGACCCCACTTCCGGAACCGAAATGGTCGACCGGCGTGGCTGGTGACCTGGTCTGGAAAGCAGATACACTAAGGCTCGTCTTGATGGGGAATACGCAAATCGCAAGCGTAGCAGGTCAGCAAATCCCAAGTAGGCAGAAGGATTGGACGCTTCAACGGCGAACCTCCAGCCCGAACAGGCGGGCGACATTCCCGCCAAAGAAGTCAGACTTATCTTCCTCGGACATGAATTCGGCGTGTAGCCGAACGTAGTCCATCGCCTGTCGATAGCTAATACTACGCTCGGCTGCCGGCATATCCGAACCCCAGATCAACTTCTCCGGTCCCAGTTCGTCGTACAGTTGCTTCAACATGTCCTGAGCCCACGGAAACGGATACTGGGTGTCCGGAGCCATCAACTGCAGCATGACCTCCAGACACATATTTGGATTCTTGAGGCAGGTCAGTATTTCGGCGGGGATGTCGAAACGCTCCTCCGGGGGACGCATGATGATGCTCTCGATGCCGTGGGTGTAGACGCTGGGAATATCCGGGTGTGCCTTGGCCCACCGGTCCAGCCGGACCACCTGGTCCAGGTAGTTAGGGAACCGATCCCGGTGACTCGTATAGAGATACCAGAAAACCGGTATGCCTAAACGGCGCACCGTTTCCCATAAGGGTTCAAACTTGGCGTCGTCCAGCTGATCGACCCAGCCGGTAAAGGCCAGCGCTTCCACTTCGAAATAGAGTCCCTTCAGCCCCAGGCTCTCGACGGCGTGCTCCAATCTGGCGGACTGGGCCTCCTGGTCCGCTTCCCACTCGCGGATCTGCGCCAGGGGGAGGAATCGTCCCGGATAACGCTTCATACAGTCACCTAGGATCTCGTTGAGGCTCCCGTAGATATGGTCGTGCTGCAGGACCGCCATATCCACGCCCAGGTAATCCATGTAGGTGACCATCAATTCGGGAGGAGCCGCCATCTCGCGAAAGCCGCAGGGATACCACTGAAGATAGTAATCTTCTCCGTCCACGGTACACTCCAACTGACCGAATCCACCAATGCGGAAATCGACATCGGGCATATCCGCAATGCCATCGCCAGTCGGCATCAGCAACGAACCATCCGCGCGAAAACCGTCGCTGCGCCGGCGCCAGCCCTGGGTATGGAACTGTACGTGATGCTGGATGATCTGTAACTGAGTCTTCGCCGTCTGGTCGCCCGAGTCGGTTCCAAGACGCGGAAAAACATGCGCATGTGCATCGATGATCATCGAGTCCGAGCCTTCTTTCTCGAGCCGCAAGCCGGATCAATCAGAAAAGAAACTTTGGGTCCGGCGTAGCGGTGGTCTCCAGGCCGCCGTGGGTTGAGCCAAAGGCTCGGAAACAAGAGTACTCTTCGGCCTGGAGGCCAAAGCTACGTTCGCCAGTGAAGTTCCAGGTTAGTTCAAGTAGAGGAACTCACTGGAGTTGAAAAGGGCCCAACAGAGGCTCTGCAGACCATGCTTCTGGACGTGAGCGATCGCCCTGGTTGCCTCGCTGCTCCGGGGAGCTCGGCCCAGTGTGAGCCGGTAGGCCCGATCCACCCGGGTCGGCAGGACCCCAACCGTTTCCCCCTCGATCCGCTGAGCTAGCCGATCCGACTGTCTCAAGACGAAGGAGTTGTTCATCAGTGCCAGCGACTGCAGCGGGGTGGTGGTGATACCGCGCCGGGGAGCCTTGAAAGCTGAGTCGGGACAGTCAAAAGCCTCCAGAAGGGGATCTCGTCCCGATCGAACGACGATCCGGTAGACGCTGCGTTTCTTCATCTCCGCCTCGTCTGAATCCTTCAGGTCATAGAAGTGGGTGTTGAAGATCCGAACCTCAAAGGGACGGAAGCCAGGCCCTCCCTTCTGCCAGTTGAGTTCACCACTGGTAGCCAGGAGGGCATCCCGGATCACCTCCGCTTCCAGCCGGCGAGGAGAGAACCTCCAGAGAAGTCTGTTCTTGGGGTCTTTTTCTGCAGACGCCTCCCGGAAGCGGGAGGACTGACGATAGCTGCTGGAGAGCATGATCTCCTTGTGTAAGGCCTTGAGACTCCAACCGTTGTCCATGAACCAGCGCGCCAGCCAGTCCAGCAGCTCGGGATGGGAGGGCCGTTCGCCGTTAAAGCCGAAATCGTTGGGGGTGCCGACGATACCCTGTCCGAAGTGATATTGCCAGACGCGGTTGACCAGGACTCGGGCGGTCAGGGGATTTTCGGGGTCCACGATCCATTCCGCCAGACGCAGACGACGCTGGGCCTCAGGCGCATTCTCTTCCAGTCCGAACTCGGGAGAGGGGGTAGCCAGAGCGGAGAGTCCCCCTGACAGTACCCTCTCACCGGGCTTGGCAGGATCACCTCGATTGTGGATGAAAGTCGGTCCGGGCTGACGCGAGTTGGCCGCATAGACCTGTGGAATGGGAGAAACTCTCTCCAAATCTGCCTGCTGGCGGGCCAATTCCTTCAGCAGCGAGTCCCTTTGGCGGCGCTCCTCGGCACTCAACTCCCCGAGCACTTCTGAGCGGGCAACGTTGTGGATGCCGGTTCGAAACGAGCGCTGGATCTCTTCAGCCGTCAGGGCTCGCCCGTAGAGCCGGGCCTCGTCGATCCGGCCTCCGTCCAGCCTGCCGAACCTGACCCGATCCTTTCCTGCCCGAAAGATCTGGAGCCTGGTCTCCGGTCCTTCCCGTTTGGGACCATGGCTAGCGTAGAGCCTCCCCTGCCGGTAGATGGAGATTCGATCCTGGGGACCGTAGACGATAGCCAGGTGAAGCGGCTCGGAAAGGCCCTCCGCCTCGCGAGGTCTCTTGGCAACCACAGTCCGGTTCTTGTATTCGCTCTCGTTCTTCCAGATCCTGGCCTCTCCGTCGTAGCGTATGCCATCGAACACCCCCGCCGGCTTTGGCCGGTCACGTCTGACCGTCACGAAAAACCCATTCTTTGCGTGATCTGCGATCCGTACCCAGGCCTCCAGGGTCTTCTCCTCCAGATTCTGTTGCAGAGGCATGGTAAGAAACCGAGACTTCTCCTCCTCGAACCGGAGACTACCGTCTTCGATGACGGCGTCGCTATCCGGCATGCCATGAAGCCCTCCCAGCTGGTCGTAGGCATCCGCGTCGAAGGTCCACCGGGACAGAGGACTGGGAACCTGGGTCGGCACCGGGTGTCCCTGCCGTTTCAGAATCCTTCCCCTCGCCGACTCGTGAAGGGCAGCCACCTCACTCATCAACTCCCGCATCCGCCTTTGGAGGGGCTCCAGACGGCGTCGGTGCCGCTCCGCCTCCGTGGCATTGAAGAGGGCCCGATCCCCGTGCCAGACTCCGTCCAGTGCAGCTTTCAAACGATAGTAGTCCTTCTGCAAAATAGGATCGAACTTGTGATCGTGGCAGCGGGCACAGTTGACCGTCAGACCCAGGAAGGTCTGGGCTACGGTGCCCACCACGTCCTCCATCTCATCGGCACGGACGCGAGCCCTCATGGTGGCGCTCTGCTGAGAGTGTCCCACGTCGTCCCAGGGAGCGGCCACCAGAAATCCGGTGCCGGCGATACTCTCTCGGCTCACCGGCTCCAGGACGTCTCCAGCCAGTTGTTCCCTCACAAACTGGGGATAGGGTTTGTCCTGGTTGAAGCTGCTGATGACGTAGTCTCGATAGGGCCAGGCGTTATCGCGGATCTGGTCCCTTTCGTATCCGTGACTCTCTCCAAACCGGGCCAGGTCCAGCCAGTGGCGTCCCCAACGCTCGCCATAGTGAGGCGTGGCCAGCAACCGATCCAGCAAGCTCTCGTAGGCACGCGGCGATGAGTCGCCGACGAAGGCATCGATCTCCTCTGGCGTGGGAGGCAATCCGGTTAGATCCAGGGTCGCTCGCCGGACCAGCGTCATCCTGTCGGCCTCGTCTGAAGCCTCCAGCGCCTGGTCTTTGAGTTCCTTCAGTACAAAGGCATCCAAAGGGCGACGGACCCAGGAAGCGTCACCCAGGTCCGGAAGCTTGGCCAATCCGAGGGGGCGTAGAGACCACCAAGTAGGCCCTTCGGACGCCGCTTCTGGTTCCGGCAAATCAGATCTCAGATCGGGCCAGAGGGCCCCCTCATCGATCCAAAGCCGAAGGGTTTCGATCTCCTCTACACTCAGGGGAGCTCCTGGCGGCATTTTCCCGCCAGAAGACTTTTGAAACAGCAGACTCCCGGTGGCATTACCCGGTAGCAGCGCCGGTCCCGAGGATCCGCCCCCCACAGCTCCTCGCCGGGAGCTCAAATTCAGATTGGCCGGTGCTGATTCCCCTCGGTGGCAGGAGACACAACGGCTCAGAATCGAGGCAATCGGGGATGAAGGCGTTGCATGGCCCAGGCTTGTCCCCTGGACAGCAAGAGCCGGGAGAAAGGCAATGAAGGCCAGAAGCCTACGCACTGCGAATCCTCGAGAGTGGACTGTCGGCATGACGGTGTCTCCGCCGATCTTACCATCTAGCAAATACTAGACCTCTGGCCTTGCAAGGGCAATCTCAGAGGATGCCCCGGGACCCTCTCACTGGCTCTTCTCCACGTAAACGGCAAAAAGCCGCGCCTCCTCCTGATCCCTGCCCTGCCAGTTGACCCGAACGCGGAAGGGCCGATTCAAGCCCTCCAGACGATCCCGGCCACGCCAGGTGACCGGCTCACGAAAGCCCGATTTCTGCAGCGGGATCGAAGCCTCTCCCGAATACTCAGGCAATGGCCGAAGCCGATCGTCCAGGATCTCCACCCGAAGCTGGCTGGACTCTGAGAGCCCGTCGGCGTTGAGGTAGAGGGCAGCTCCGTTGGGCATGGGGCCAATGGACTTGGAGAGAAAGTGCACGTCTTGCTGCCGGGGACTCGGTGAGAAATACCCCAGTCGGTCCCGGGACCAGGTGGCCAGCCGAACACCGGTGGGTGAATCCAGATCAAAGGCCACCCAGATGGAGTACCAGAAGAAGGTCCGGTCTCCGACGTTTTCAAATCCCTGCCCCTGGATCAGCCGAGGCTCGGCCCCATCGGACTCCTCGTAGGAGGGCACGATCTTGAAGTCCGGAATAGGCTCTTTGAAGTGGATGGCGTCGGGACTCACCACCAGACCCAGGTCGCAGGTCGAGTAACGCCGGTCGTTGGTCTGGTTGTGGTATTGGCCGTAGAAACCCAGGACGACGTTTCCCCGGTTCCAGAGACTGGCCCCCATGTGGACCTGTTCACCCTGGTGGATCGAGAAACTGCCGAGGGGCTGGGGCGGGAGGTTGTTCCGGCGAAAGCTGACGTGGGCCGCCTCGCTCCAGTGGTCGAAATCGTAGGAGACGTAGGTGGTCATCTTCCGCTTCCTGGCCCCGGGGACGGGATGGCGCACAGCACCTCCCTGTCCGTTCAGGTAGTAGAATCCGTTGAATCGGATCAGGCCACCGGTCTCCAGTCCGCTCCCCTTGATGATGGGGTTGTTGGGAGAATCGGTCCAACGGAGCCCGTCGGGACTGAAGGCGGCCATGATGGCCCGGGGATGCTCTTCCCGGATCATCTTGAAGCGCCGGTTGGGATCGGGATCGTCCGGCTCATGGAGGACCAGGCAGAAGACCCCCTTGAGCGGCCCGTTGGCGTCCGACAACACCAGGTTGTTCTGACGGTCTCCGTTGTATTCGACCAGGCCCAGTTGGGGCTTCTTCCACTCGACGCCATCCTTCGACAGGGCGTAGCAGACCAGTCTCTTCTTGTCCTTGTCATAACCGGTGTACCACATCCTGAACTCGTCGCCGATGCGCAGAACTGTACCGTAGTAGTAGACTCGCGGATGATCCGGATCTCCCGGCTGACCCGGTGACAAAACGGGCTTGTTCGGATGGAGCAGATCGGCGCCGGTGCCCCGGTTGACCGTGCCCTTGCGCCCCGGCACCAGAGTCAGCAGCAGCCCCTTGCGGAAGGGTAGGCTGTGGTCGTCGAAGGGAAAGAGAACGACTTCCTCATGGCCTCCGGCGTTGAGCTGCAGAGCGAGCGCCCCTCCTAGCAGCAGAGCCATCAGACCTGAAGCTTTACCTGACATAAGACCTCCCGTGGATGGATTCCGAAAACGTGACACCTCAATGTGGAGAACTTGCCCGCCTCGGGTAAAGAGGAGGCAAAAGCCCGTCCACTGCTCATCTGCTACCGGAAAGTTATGCGACAGCGGTCCTGGTTTGTCAACGCTGTGAAGACCGAGTCCATATCGGAGTATCCTTTCTTGTCTTGCGCGGTCCGCGTCCTGACCATAGAATCTCTCGCGGACTGACTTCACCGGATGTACGTGTTTAGCGTGTTTAGTCCAGGGTGTTGCATCTCGAGGATCAGGAGAAGTCAATCCCAACGGGATTGCGTCATCTAGCCCAGGGTTTCCGAACCCTGGGAAATGCGAGGATCGACTCTGAGTTCAACCCTGCAAGGGTTGCGGCCACCCCGGAGAAACGGAGCTCGTGGATTGCGCCGCAACCCCGATGGGGTTGATTTCTGAGGGGGTATGCACTGACCCAGGGTTCGGAAACCCTGGGCTGTAAGCCGCAATCCCGTTGGGATTGACCTTGATTGATACGCAGACTTCACGAGCGAGGATGTTTGACCAATACGCCAAACGCCGGATAAGGAGAATCACCATGAAAGCTCTCTTTGCTGCAGGAATCTGTCTCTGCGTTTCCTTGGTTCTCTCAGTTGCGACGGCGGAACGTAAATCTCTGCCCCGAGGCTACACGATTCCGCTGATCGACCTGGCGGATCAGAATCACCGTCAGCTGACCGTCGATCGCGAATCCGGCCAGTACCTCGGCCATCCGACTACGGTGCTCCTCGAGGACCAGAGGACCATGATCGTGGTCTACCCCAAGGGCCACGGTGGCGGCGCCATCGTCATGAAGCGGAGCACCGACGGCGGCAAGACCTGGAGTGATCGCTTGCCCACTCCCAGGAGCTGGGCGGCGTCGAAGGAGGTGCCCACGATTTACCGCGTGGTTGACCGCAATGGAGTGAAGCGTCTGATCCTGTTCTCGGGGCTTCACCCGATCCGCATGGCGGTCTCTGAAGACGACGGTAAGACGTGGAGCGAGCTCGAGCCGATCGGCGACTTCGGCGGTATCGTGGCCATGGGTGACGTCGTGCGCCTCAAGAACGGTAACTACATGGCGCTGTTTCACGACGACGGCCGTTTCCTCCGCAACCCTCCGACGCATCCGAAGCCGGGAGGACCGTTCAAGGTCTACCAGACGATCTCGAAGGACGGCGGCTTGACCTGGAGTCAGCCGACCGTGATCACGCAGCACCCCGAGGCGCACCTCTGCGAGCCGGGAGCGTTCCGCTCTCCGGACGGCAACCAGATCGCCATCCTCCTGCGGGAAAACAGCCGCAAGCTCAACGGTTTCGTCATCTTCTCCGACGATGAAGGTGTCACTTGGACGAAGCCGCGGATGCTGCCGGGCGCGCTCACCGGCGATCGGCACCAGGGCGTCTACGCCCCGGACGGCCGTCTCTTCATCAGTTTCCGGGATACGACGCTCGAGAGTCCGACCCGAGGAGATTGGGTGGCCTGGGTCGGCACCTACGAGGACATCGTCAAGGGCCGGGAGGGGCAGTATCGCGTGCGGCTGATGGATAATCACAAGGGTTACGACTGCGCCTATCCGGCGGTGGAGCTGCTGCCGGACGGGACCATCGTCACGACGACCTACGGCCATTGGACCGACGGCGAGCTACCCTACATCGCCAGCGTACGGCTCAAGATCGAGGAGCTCGATCGGCTGGTGGGTACGCCCTAAGGGTCTGCGCAAGAATAACTTGGTAGAATTGGCGCTCAGATTTGTACCAGATTTGGCCGCGAACGATTGAGCGAAACCGCAGGCGTAGCCGGGTCTACGTTGAGGATTTCGCGATTGAGGAACGGCCGAAGATGGTGTGAAAATGAGATGCCAAAATGCCAAGTTATTTTTGTGCAGACCCTAAGATAATCGTCGCCAAGGACTAGGAATGAAGGTTCGCGTTCTTGAAACAACAGAAGAGATGGCCAGACAGGCGGCTTCACACGGATTGGCTCTGATTCGCGAGGCGCTTGAAGACCGCGGCAGTGCGAACATTGTATTGGCCACAGGTGCCTCACAGTTCGAGCTCCTGAAGTCGCTGGTGACATCGAGGAACATCGCTTGGCATCGTGTGACTGCGTTTCACCTTGACGAGTATGCAGATCTGTCAATCAATCACCCAGCGTCCTTTCGTCTCTATCTGTGGCAGAGGTTTGTGAGCCGTCTACCCCTACCGCTGCGGGCGTTCTACTATCTGGATGGTGAAGGCGACTGCGTCGCGGAATGTGACAGGGTCGGGCAATTGATCGAGCAGCATCCGGTAGATGTGGCGTTCGTAGGAATCGGAGAGAACGGCCATCTGGCCTTCAACGATCCACCGGCCGACTTCGAGACTGAGGAGCCATATACCGTTGTCCAACTCGACGAGGCATGTCGCCACCAACAGCTAGGCGAGGGTTGGTTTACGACGCTTGAAGAGGTGCCCCAAAAAGCCATCTCGATGAGCATACAGCAGATCATGAAGAGTAGGGCAATAGTCTGCACAGTTCCAGACGAGCGCAAGGCAGTGGCGGTGCACAAGGCAATTCATGGAGCTTTAACGCCAGCTGTCCCGGCATCCATTCTTCAGCTGCACGAGCAGGCCGTGATCTTTCTTGACCGACCCGCTGCATCGCTACTTCCACACCGATGAGAAATCGATCCGGCGCACACGCCTCAGAAAGATCCAGCAACCCCAGTCATCGGCGTACCATCCATCTTGAGTACGCAGCAAGACCGCTACCAGTCCCACTTGTTCGGAACGAATACGTTCGCCTCAGGCAGGTCTCTTAAACAAATGGCGGAACCTGACCGTTAGGCAGATCTCAGCGCTAACTTTCTCGTACGACTCGTCAACTTCATCACTACGGCTGGGCAGAAACTTGGTGGGTTGGACCAAGGCGTTTCGATCATACCGACATGCTACGTTTGCTGCCCTGGTTACATTTCAATAGCACAGAAGTTGGTTTGGCTCGACAAACGGCTTATCACCTGGTCAGGAAAACAACGGACCTTCAAAAGCGGATTCTTCTAGAAGTTGATCAGGAATACTCTTAGACTTACTATAGAGGCATGAAGACTACGATAGATATTCCCGAGGAGGAGCTTAAGGAAGCTATCCGGCACACTCAGGCTCGGACGAAGCGAGAGGCGGTGGTGGGCGCACTAGCTGAATTCAACCGACGCTGCCGACTGGCGCGCGCCGTAGATCGCTTCGGGACATTTGAACACTTCCTCACGCACGAAGAGCTGAGCCGGCTTCGGGAGGAGGCTTGACGGCTGCTCATGGCCAGACTGGTGTCCTGGTGGACACGTCAGCCTGGATAGATGCACTGCGAACAGATGGGGATGCGACTGTGCGTGCCGAAGTGCGGACAGCGGTCTCACAGGGTGTAGCCTTGTTCTGCGACATGGTGCTGCTCGAACTCTGGAATGGAGTGCGCGGTGAATCCGAGGGGGAGCTTCTTGCCGACCTGGAACGCGACGTCCTTTGTGTCGCCACAACGGCGGAGGTTTGGGAAGCTGCCAGAGAGATGGCGCGCACCTGCCGCGAGAAAGGGATCACTGTCCCAGCCACCGACTTGCTGATCGCTGCCTGCGCGGAAACGCATGGCCTGTCGCTGCTCCATCACGACGCCCATTTTGACGCTCTGGCCCAGGCTGCCCGAAAGCTCGACTGAAGGATGGGGCTTCTGGTTGAAGCGACGGGTTCTGGCGATCGTCTCAGGAGAACCCGGCAGACCCCGGCAGGTTCATTGAGAACACCGACTTCGCCAACGACGATCAGCTGCGGGCGGGCAGCACCACGCCTTTGACGCTCGGCGCGGTCGCCGCAGGGCATGCTACCGACGATAGTCGGGTTTTGGCAGTCGGCTGTCCCGATCGTAGGGTGGATCCTCATGTGGAGGAACTTCCATCTCGGGCCAGTCAGCCCTCCACTCCTCTACCGTCAGCTCGTCCGCGTAATATTTCAAGTAGAGTTGGAGGTCCTCGTCGCCGTAGCTCCCAAGGACGTCGTGATGACAAGCACCGTTCGCCTCGATCACCTCAGTAGACGCCTCCCGAATGTCGGATTCGAACAAATGTTGGCAGAGTTCACGGTCGCTCAGATGGTTCGTCTGCGCGAGGTAGATCCGCCGCTTTCCCAATTCTGTGATGACTTTCCACAGGATGCCAGACACCTCCTCATCGCTGCGCCTACTGATGTCGGGTATCTCGACCGGAGGGAGGCGCAACTGCCTGTGTGGAAAGTGCTCCTTCTCCTCGGTCTTCACAACCTGTCTCCAGAATTGCTCCAGTATGTACAGCGGTGTGTCTGGATTCTCGTAGGTGACCGCTTTCCCGCCGCCGAGTTCCTCCGCCCGTTTCTTAAGGCATTTAATGCGCTCCCCCGAATCAAGAGACTCCAGCTGGCTCCAGTCAAAGGGACGTTTCACTGATGACATCTTTTTCCTCCTTGAATTCTTTGGACCTACCTGACGAAAACGTGCGAGCGAGAAAAACTACGAAGTGAAACGGCTCACCCTGTTGCGAAAATTCCAGTGACGGGACGCTTTCAAAAGGTGTGGGGTTGAGAGGCGGTCGGCGAGAATGGTCGGATAAAAATGTCCTACATACTGGCATCACTATCGATTCCTGCGAATAAATACCTGTCGCCGACACTACCGTCATTCGAGCGTCTCGGCAAGCCGTCTGGCTGCGCCGCCCAACTGATCGCCCATTCCCACAGGCGATGCGTGGGGAGGCGATGAGCGAGGCTCGCGAGCAGAGATCGCCCTCATCACAGGAGGCACCGGGCAGACGACCGTCGCTGAGGTCGGCGGCAAGGGCTATTCGTTGATCCGGATGGCCGAGGCGGGCCTGTGTGTTCCGCCTGGTGCTGTACTCACCACGGACTTCTTCGCTCCCTGGGTTGATACTATTCAGGCGTCGTCGACGTGGAGGGCCTTTTGCCATGCAGGCCCCGATGCCTGGTCCACGCTCTGCGACGAGCTGAAGCGGCTCTGCTTGGAGCTCGTACTCGCGGCGAAGCAACGGGAGACCCTCGAAGCGTTGCGCAATCAGCTCCCGGCGCTGGGAGAGGGGTCGCTGCTGGCGGTGCGTTCCTCCTCGCCCCAGGAAGACCTGGTATCGGCCTCTTTCGCCGGTGGTTACGAGACCAGGCTGGGCGTGCGCCGGCAGGAATTGGAGCAGGCGTTGCGACACTGCTTCGCCTCCACCTTCGATGAGCGGGTGTTCGTCTACAAGCGGAAGCACGGGTTCGATGTGCTGTCGCCTAGCATCGCCGTCGTCGTCCAGCAGCAGATCGGGAGCGAGGTTGCGGGGGTCGGGTTTTCGCTCAACCCGCTGACGAACGATTATGACGAGGCCGTCATCGACGCAAACTGGGGGCTGGGCGAGTCGGTCGTCGCGGGGCTGGCGTCGCCCGACCATTTTGTCGTCGACAAAGTGAGTAACAGGCTTGTCCAGGAAAAGCTCGGTGCCAAGCAGGTCTCGATCTGGCTCGGTCGAGACGGGGACACCCTGGAGCGGGAGGGATACCGCTCTACGGATCTGACCTTGGGTGAGGCCCGGCTGGGCGAAGTCGTCGAGGCGCTCTGCCGCATCGAGGAGCTCTACGGGCACCCGATCGATATCGAGTGGGCCTACGCCGAGAGTCAGCTCTACGTCCTACAAGCGCGACCCATCACGACCTACGTGCCGCTCCCGCCCGAGATGCTGACGAAGCCGGGTGAGCGTAGGCGGCTGTACGTGGATGCAGCGCTCTCGAAGGGGCTGACGATCAACGAGCCGATCTCCCCGCTTGGACTCTCCTGGATCGAAGACGTCCTGTACACGGGCACGATGCACAGACTCTTCGGAGTCTATGACTTCACGCCCGCAGGAGGTCTGGTGTTTTCGGCGGGTAGCCGATTCTACATGAACCTCTCCAATGCGATGCGGCTGGGGATGAGTCCCCGAGCGATGTCGAAGAGTGCCGCCCCCACCGATGCGCTGTTGGCCGAAATCCTGGTCAATATCGATCCGAAGCAGCACCGCGCGGCTACGCGGCCTCCCTGGCTCCGACTCCGACTCCTGCTGCTCATTCCCAAACTCCTCTGGGCGCTGCGTTGGTTCTTTTGGAACGGGCTCCGCGCCGTCCTTACGCCGACGCGTGCGCACTGCGTGTACCAGCGAAAGGTGGAGGCCTTCGAGGCGGACTTCACCGACAATCTCGACTATGACCTTCCACTGGGCGAGTTCGCACGGACGTACACTCAAAGCATATGGCGGGCGATGTTCAACGTGACGATGCCAGCGCTGGTCGCGGGGCTGGTCTCTCCCGACTGGGTGATTCCTAGCCAGCCAAAAGAGTTGAGGATCCTAGGCGAGAAGCTCAAGCGCGGTTTCACCAGTGACGTTGTGGTCGAACAAGGGATCGCGCTGTTCCGCCTGGCCAAGCAACTGGACCGATCCGATTTCGACGACCTCAGGGAACTCACCGACCGGATCGAGAAGCGCGATATGCCGGCTCGGTTCCTGAGCGACTGGGACACCTTCTTGCGGCGTTTCGACTGTCGCGGCCCGCTGGAGATGGACGTGGCAAGCCCGCGCTACGGCGACGATCCCGCCCTGGCGCTGAGGCAGATGTCCTTCATGGCCGTCAACGACGTTCGTTTCGATCCGGAGGTCGCGCACCTGCGCAATGTCGAGGAACGGCGGAGCGCCTATGAACAGCTGCTGCGCCGCTCGGGTTGGCTGCGTCGAGTGCTGCTGCGACGCGTCCACCGACTCAAAGAGCTGTTCGGGGGAACCCGCGACACGCCCAAACACCACGCGGTCGTACTCACCTACGCGATTCGCAAGCGCGCCCTGATCGAAGGGAGACGTCTCGTGAGCGAGGCTCGTCTCGACGCGGCCGAGGACGTCTTCGATCTGACGCTTGACGACCTCGAGGCGGCCGACCTCGATCCCGCCTTGGACCTGCGCCAGCTTCGTGCAGAGCGGACAAGCTTCGCGAAGCAACTCGAGGCCCAGGTGACGGAGTTCCCGCAGGTGATCGACTCGCGGGGCCGCATCTTGCGCCCGCCACCGCGCCAGGGGAAACCCGACGAGCTCGTCGGTATGGCCGCATCGCCGGGAACGGCGACTGGTCCGGTAAAAGTGCTCCGTAACCCACGCGATAAGTCGATCGAGAAGGGGGAGGTGCTGGTCGCCTACACGACTGACCCTGGCTGGACGCCGCTTTTCGTAAACGCAGCAGCGGTCGTGCTCGAAGTCGGAGGGGTTCTCCAACACGGTGCGGTGATCGCACGGGAATACGGAAAGCCCTGCGTTGCTGGGGTGGATCGGGTGGTATCGAAGCTTCGTGACGGCCAACGGGTCGAGGTCGACGGGACAGCCGGCGTGATTCGGTTGCTGGGGGACGCCGCAGCAGTCCAGGAGACGAAGGATAAGTGAGATGACGCAAAATCGAAGAGACTTCTCAAGACGCTCAGGACGGCTGCCGATAACTACGCCGCGCAGATCCGCGAGCAGAAGAAAGCCACCCTGTCGACACGAATCAGAGCAGCACCGTTTGACAGACCTGGTATTACCAATTCATACTTCCTATCGTGAAGATTGCTATTTCGGTTCCGGACGAGGTCTTCGAGGAGGTCGAGCAGGCCTCGAGACATTTGAAGATTTCACGAAGCAGATTCTACACTCAGGCGGCCCAAGACTATCTGAGGAAGGTGGGTAGTGGACCCATTACGGAGCGCTTGGACGCGGTCTATTCAAAGGAGTCTTCAAAGCTCGATCCCCTTGTAGAAGCGCTGTCACTAGAGGTCCTTCAGCGCGAGAAATGGTAGTGCGTCGCGGGGACGTGTGGTGGGCGGATCTGGGCACACCTTTTGGCTCAGAGCCAGGGCTTCGGAGACCGGTTCTGGTAGTCCAGGCGGACCCTTTCAACCAGAGCACCATTCAGACAGTCGTTGTCGTTCCGCTGACTTCTAACATCAGGCTCGCCGCAGCCCCGGGAAATGTGCGCTGCAGCTCGAAGGTCACCGGTCTACCAGCCAGGTCAGTTGCCAACGTCTCGCAGATTGCGTCGATAGACCGCCGCCGTCTGTGCGAGAAAGTTGGCAGCTTACCGACGCGGGTTGTGGAAGAAGTTGAGTTGGGACTTCGCCTTCTGCTCAGTCTCTGACTCTTGGCACCTGCTTGATATTGCGGACATTCGGCCCCGTGTACGGCTTTCCGTCGCTGTTGGACCGGAGGAAACGTTAGGAAACACAACACAGTAGCTGGGTTGTCCGCCAATCAGAAAACCGAATCATTAGGAAAGATTGGGAACCGCAGTGGGAGGCAAATGGGAGACAGTTTCTCCCCGATCTAGTAAGTGCGGATGATTGTTCTTCATTCCTTCTTGAGCTGCTGCACTCTAGAATCAGCGTATGGCAGAGTGGTTGCGTTCATTACGGCTGTTGCTTTGGGGAACGTTCAAGACTTTTTGGCCGTACATTGTCTTTGCGCTCCTGTCCGTGCTGGGTCTATATGACAGATATGCTCATCTGTTGGATGAAACTCCCAAAGCCTACCTCGACCAGTTTCTCGAATTGCTTTGGCCATGGAAGCTTCTTGCTTTGGCTTTATTTCATTCAGTGTGGAGGGCGTTTCACAAGCTGAGAATGGAGAACGTGAATCTTCGAGGACAAGTCGGCAACGAACTGCATCACCGATTAGCCGTACTTGAAAGACAAGCTGCTCGCAGGACGCTTACAGACGAACAGCAGGCACTAATTAGTAAGTGTCTATCCGCCCATCACGAGAGTCGAGAAATCACCATTGCCTACGCTTCGCAAGCCCCAGATGCTCGGACCTATGCCGACGACTTCGTTAAAGCCTTTAACCAAGCCGAATGGAGGATCGATGGGCCCGTTGCTGATCCAAGGGAGGACAAAGTAGGCGTTTGGATTCTAGGAAGAGACCCTATGGGAAAGCAACCACGCAGCGAAGGAATAATAGAGACTGCACTCAACGAAGCAGACGTACCAGTCAGGGCTTCACCTGAGTCTTCTGTGGCAGATCTCGTCTTACTCGTTGGCAGAGGACACTAATCTTTAGAACATCAGACTCGGCCAACGCCCCTCTGAACCCCATTCAAGACCCTCGGGTTTCACAACCTCCTCTTGGCAGATTTTGGGAGGATTTTTCTCACACGTGAAATCTGACGAAAACGAAAACTCAATTGGTTCCTGGGTTTTCGCCGCATCGATCGAGTGATTTCTGACGATATCCTATCGCTTTCCAACTGGACGATAACTGGACGACAGGGAGACAGGGTCCCTCAGGAAAAGCAGGTAGAACCTCGCGAGGATGCGGAAGGTTACCGCTCTCTGAACAGTTCAGTTCAAGTAAGAGAACAGAATCGAAGCGAAGGCAACTCCACTGAGCGTCACCGGCGCCCACGCCAGGCTTCGTTTCCAGAGGGGGACAAAGGCGTGCCAATTGGAGAGCGCTATCGCGCCGGCAATGAATCCAGAGGTCAGCAGAAAATAGAGCAGACTGCAGATCAGGGAAGTGGCAAGTAGGACGATCACACTCCCAACCTGAGCGATTTCTAAGGGAGCCACCTTGTCTAACAACAGGCTGACCACCTGACCCATCAGGTAGGCCACGATCGTGATCTGGGCGAGGTTGAAGGCTTGCCGGTAGCCTCCCTTGACACGCATTCTCAGATTGAAAGTAAGCGCCTCAATAACGGCCATCATGACCGCCACCTGGGGACCGAAGTGAAGCATGGCGGCAAAGACGAAGATATCACTCAGGGTGATCCACATCCGGTCTTTGTAAAGCGCAATTCTGACCGGAAAGCAGGTAGCCAGCACCGTCAGTCCGGCCAGATAGAGCCAGTTCAGATCCGGTCGTCTCAACGCGTGGTAGGCGCAGTAGAGAAAAACCGGCACGGCGGCCACAATGACGGCCAGGATGTAGGCTTTGGCCTGGCTCGGAAGCGAGTCCTTGAAAAACCGAAGCTGGCTCAGCCGCAGCAGGCGGCTACCCGTGTAGCCGGCATCCTCACTCGCCTCCTGACGGTGAATCTTGACTCTGTAGGCGTAATAGATGCCCAGGATAAGCGGCACCCCTGCCAGGGCCGCGAAAAGATCGATGGGTCTACTGGAGAGAAAGAGCAGGACGGCGGTCGAGGCATTGATGAAGGTCGTGGGTGAGAGCCACAGGAAATGGTCCTTCCATAACTTCGCCATTGGTTGGGAGGTGACCAAAGCCACGGCCCCGGCAACCAGTGTTGAATTGATCAGGAAGTAAAGAAACCCACAAAGAAGAGCGGCGATCAGGAGGCCGGGAATATCTACCAGTCGAGTGGAATCTAGGGTGATTGTCCCGCCTCCCAGACGATCGAAAACCTGAGCGACCAGGAAGGCACCCAATGCCACCTGGGCCACATTGAACAGGTACTTGTAGGTTTGCTTGATTCGGACTTTCAGGCTAGCGATCAGTCCTTCGATGGCCGCGATGACCACCGCTACTGCGGGACCGAAGAGTAAGATCGAAGCGAAGATGAAGAAATCACTGACGCTGATCGTAACAGATCCCTTCTTCCCAGCAGCTAGTTGCACCTTGACCGCAAAACAGCTGGTCACGGCGGTCAAGGCCGCCAGGTAGAGCCAGTTCCCATTGGGGGAGTTCAGCACCGCATAGAGACAGTAGGGAACCAGCGAACACCCCAGAAGCGTGATCGCCAGGACGTACAGCTTGGCCTGGGATGGAATCGGTTCCTTAAAGAAGTTCATGCTCACTTTGCTCCCGTTTCTGAATGACTACGAGTCTCAAGATCATTTCTCCTAATCTCTCGCTAATCAGTTGGGATCGCCCTCAAAGTACATGGAGTCCATCGACGTGTTGTCGGACCAGAACACACCGTCACTCCAGAACACACCGTCAGACCAAAACACGCCGTCAGACCAGAACACGCCGTCGCTCCAGAACACGCCATCGGACCAGAACACGCCGTCGGTCCAGGCGAGGGTGCCGTCACTCCAGAAGACACCATCGGACCAGAACACGCCATCACTCCAGAACACGCCATCACTCCAGAACACACCGTCACTCCAGAACACACCATCGCTCCAGAAGACGCCGCTGCCCCAGTACGGAGTGTTGCTGGGATTCCCTATCAGCTGGCTGTAGATGATCTGATCGCCGTAGGCAAAAGACCCACCGGACCAGACCTCTTCGTTGTTGAGGTCCCACATCGGCTCGACCTCCCACTGCAGCTGCCGCGAGGACACATCCAGAGCTTCGGCCATCTGCACCGAGGTCAGGGTGTTGAGCATGCCGTTGCCTTGCTCCAACATCGAGGGTTCGGTCATCTTGATCGCGGTCACACCCAGGATCAGCTTCACCAGATGGGGGTTCAGGTCGGGATTCGCCTCGATCATCATGGCTGCGGTGGCACTGACCAGGGCGGTGGCAACACTGGAGCCGCTGAGAGAAATGTAGTGGTTCTCGACGATCAGCTCGGGATGGTCGTTGTGTAGCGTGGTCCCGGGCGCGGCGAAGCCTGCAATCCGGTTTCCGGGAGCCGAAATGTCTGGTTTAAACAGGCCGTCGACGGTGGGACCTCGGGAGCCATAGCTGGTGGCCACGTCGTCGGAATGAGTCAGGCTACCCTTCATGTTCAGGGGTGCCACCGTGATCACCGAAGGCTCCATGCCGGGACTGGTAATGGCGCCCCAGATCTTGTCTTCCGTGTCCGTCTTGCCCAGATTGCCGGCGGAGACAACGGTGGTAATACCCGCGGCCACCATGTTACGAACCGCCAGACAGAGGGGGTCGACGGTGTAGGACTCGACTGGAGGATGCCCCAGAGAGAGGTTGGCCACTCGAATGTTGTAGTTATCCTTGTTGGCAATGACCCAGTCGATGGCTTGAATCAGGTAACTGGTCATTCCAAAACCATCGTCATTGATGACCTTGACGTCGATGAAGTCAACCTTCTCGGCCACGCCTCTACCATGTCCGTTGGAGCCCCCTTTGCCGCCGATCAAGCCGGCGAGGTGAGTCCCGTGACCGAAGTCGTCCGTGTCCTGGGCAACCGGATGATATACCTCCTGTCCCGAGGTGAAATCGACGGAGACCACAGTGCGCTCGTACTTCTTCATGTCCTGGTGTTCGTTGATGCCGGAATCGAACAGGGCCAGTCCAATATACTTGCCTGTAGCGGAGACCTGATCAGAGCCGATGATCTGTCGGACGATGTCCATCTGGACGAAGTTGGGGTCAGTTGAGGAGCTGGTATCTCCGAAGGATCGGACGGGAGCGTCCACCGTCACATACTCCACCAGTTCCGATTCCATCAGTGTCCCGATCTGGGCAGCCGTCAGGCGAGCCGAGTAGCCGTGGACCAAAGAAAGGGCATTGCCACTTCGCTCCCCGCGCTGGCGACGCCGATCCTCATTCCGGGTGAAGAAGTCCCGCTGGACCTGAACGATCACCGGGATCGGATAGTCGTATTGAGGTTGGAGGGCCAAAAGCTGCACCTCGTCTCGCAAAACGGAGGAGATTCTTCGGGTCCCATCTGCCTGATGGCCCCGTGCCTTCTCCCGAACCGCGCCATAACTGGGCACGCACAGTAGAAGGGAAGCAACGGCCACGGTTGCGGCCAGTCGTGTCTGGGTCAATTTCTTGCTGAATCTCATTGTTAACCCCCTGAATCCATTTGGAGGACTGAAGTCCCGCACATCCTGTATCGTGAAGTTGCTCGTTTGCTTCTTCATCGCTAGTTATCCCCCGCGAAATCCGATCCCAAGCTGTGATCTGACCAGAGAATGCTGTCGGACCACAGGATGGAGTCCGACCACATAATACTGTCGGACCAAAGAATAGAGTCGGACCACAAGATGCTGTCCGACCACATAATGCTATCGGACCACAAGATGGAGTCGGACCAGAGGATCGAGTCGGACCACAGAATGGAATCCGACCAGAGAATGCTGTCGGACCAGAAGATGCTGTCCGACCACAGGATGGAATCCGACCGGGGGATGGAATCGGACCACAGAATGCTGTCGCCCCAAAAGACGCGAGAGCTAGGGTCGACCAAGTCCCCGTAGTAGACCCGATCGGCAAGGGCAAAGGCCCCTCCTGAGGAGACCTGTTCTCCGTCCAGAAACCAATTGGGGGAGACCGGGTTTAAGAGCGTCTGGTTGACCACATCGACCTGCTCGGCCACCCGGACTGAGGTCAGGGCGTTGACCAGACCGTTACCCTGCTCCAACATGTGGGGCTGAGTCAGTTTGATGGCGCTGAGCAGCAGGATTGCCTTGACCAGCCTCGGCGTGAGGTTCGGGTTGGCACTGAGCATCAGGGCCACGGTTCCGCTGACGTAACCCGCAGCCATACTGGAGCCGCTCAGGGAAACGTAGTCCTTGTCAATGTGAAGTTCCGGATAGTTGTCACCGATATAGCTCTTCCCTGCCAGCAAAGAGCCGATGGCATTGCCGGAGGCGCTCAGATCGGGTTTGAAGAAACCATCGACGTAGGTCGGACCCCGGGAGCTATAGGTGGTTGCCACATCGTCAGAGTGAGTAGCCGTCCCCTTGGTATTGACTGCTCCCACGGTGATCACGGCCGGATCGTTGCCGGGGCTGGAGATCGCTCCGAAGAGTTTCTTCTTTGAGCTGCCCTGGGTTAATTTGCCCATATTGCCGGCTGAGACGACGGTCACAATACCGGCGTCCACCATGCGCTCGACGGCCTGACACAGCGGATCCTGGGCATAGGATTCCACCGGGGGGTGTCCCAGCGAGATGTTGGCTACCTTGATCTCGTATTCGTCTTTGTGCTGGATGGCCCAGTCGATGGCCAGGATCAGGTTGCTGGTCAAGCCGGTTCCATCGGGACCGACCACCTTCAAGTCGACAAACTTGGCCTTGGGAGCCACGCCCGAATAACGGCCACCGGATTTCTGGCCACTGCCGGCAATGATGCCGGTGATGTGGGTTCCGTGCCCATAGTCATCATGACCCGTGTTGCTCGAAACTGGTTGCCCGCTGGTGAAATCCCGGATCACGCGCATCCAGGACTGGCCCGTCATGTCCGGGTGGCTGTCGACCCCCGAATCGAAGAGGGCCACTGTGACTCCTCTTCCCTTGTAGGGCAAGTCGTGGACCTGGTCGGCTCCAATCGCCTCCAGCTCAACTGAAGTGATCTCTGTGGAATCGTCGCCATTACCATTACCATTGCCATTGCCGTTGCCGTTGCTTGTGGGGCGGATCACAGCATCCAACGTGACGTACTCGACCAGTGGAGATCTTAGTAACTGGGTGATCTGGGAACTTTTCAGTCTGGCCGTGTAGCCGTAGACCCCAGAAAGCATGTTGTCGCTTCTCTGGCCCAGCTCCCGGCGATTCGCCTGCTGACGTGCAAAGAAGTCTCGTTGGACCTGGACAATGACGGGGATGGAATAGTCGAAGTGGGGATTCTCAACCAGAAACTCCACTTCCTGTTTCAACAGTGGGGAGATCTTCTCGGACCCCTCCGATCCCGCCTTACCGGCTCCGTATAAAGGAAGCCCTAGGAAGGTGAGACAGAGGGAAATGAGAAGTGGTAGTTTCCAGTCTCTACACCAATACTGTGTCATCACAAAACCTCCTGGGGTTTCGCGAATCCACGTTCGGCAACTGATCGACCCTATCGCCGAAGCGACGTAGGTCTCAGCTTTGCGCCCCGTGCCTTTCGCGCACAGGTAGCCCTTTCGCTGTGGGATACGAAACTAAGCTGTTACGAAAAAGTTGTGAATACTGATTTCAAGATTCCCTTCCTCACGCACTCCTTTTCGGACGGAGGAGGAGAAACTTTAGGGGAAGATGAAGCTTTCTTTGCCCCCAAGGGAGAAAGTCTCAGGGAACGCGCGTCGATTTGATAGACTTGCGGCTCAAGGCTTATGCACCACCCCATCCGATTGCTGCTTGCAGCACACTTTATTGCGCTTCCCCTTTCGGCCCAAGACCTCGCGCAAGAGGATTTCTTCGAAAAGAGGATTCGACCGATCCTGGCTGACAAATGCCAGACCTGTCACAACTCCACGCTGAAAACAGCCGGACTCGATCTCTCCATTAGTGAGGGATTCATGCGGGGGGGACAGAGCGGACCCATCGTCTCTAGCGAAGCCTCCGAAAAAAGTCGTCTACTGCAGGTGATCGGCTATCAAGGGCCCATCAAGATGCCGCCGGGTGGCAAGCTTGGTGAGGAAGAGATTGCGCTCCTGACCGATTGGGTTGAGTCAGGCGCGCCCTGGCCTGGCACAGAGGTAGCGGCGGTGGTTCGCGACGACTCGAGACCTGGGGGATTCACCGAGGAGGAGAGGCGCTTTTGGTCCTTTCAGAAGGTCCAGAAGCCGTGGCTGCCCGAGGTGAAAAATGAAGCTTGGGTAAGATCTCCCATCGACCGGTTCATCCTGGCGCGGCTCCAGAAGGAGGGCCTCCGGCCCGCCCCACCCGCCGACAAGGCAACCCTGCTGAGACGGACCACCTACGATCTCACCGGCTTGCCTCCCAGCGAGAAAGAGATTTCCGATTTCCTGGCGGATGACTCACCAAAAGCTTTCGAAGCGGTGGTCGACCGATTACTCGCTTCTCCACGCTATGGCGAGCACTGGGGCAGGCACTGGCTGGATGTGGCTCGCTATGCCGACTCGACCGGCAACGATGAGGACCATCGCTATCCCTATGCGTGGCGTTACCGTGATTACGTGATCGACGCCTTCAACCAGGACCTGTCCTACGATCAGTTCCTGCGCGAACAGGTGGCAGGGGATCTACTCCCCCCCGAGGAGCCGGGTAGCATCAATCGCCCTGGGATCGTCGCCACCGGCTTTCTGGCGCTGGGTCCCAAGGCCATCGCCCAGCAGGACAAGATGCGGATGCTCTACGACGTCTACGATGAACAACTCGATGTCGTATCGAAGAGCTTCCTGGGACTGACCGTCACCTGCGCCCGATGCCATGACCATAAGTTCGACCCTATTCTGACCAAGGACTACTACTCGATGCTCGGTATCTTCGCCAGTACCCGGAGCTTCACCAGGGTAGGCAACCATGTTTCCAGGCTTCTCTTCACCCCGCTGGTTGCTGCAGAAGAGTACCAACGCTACACCGATCACAAGGAGAGGATCAGCAACAAGAAGCTCGAAGTCGACGACGTTGTCGACCAGGAGCTGGAACGTTACAACTCCATGGTGAGCCCTCGCCTGGCGGAGTACATGTTGGCTGCTCACCCATTATCCGGGGAGAAAGGAGGAGGAGCGAAAAGCGCGCCAGAGAAGAGGCTGGAGCAGGCTATCCTGGAAAAGTGGCGAGCCTACCTCAAGCCGAGAGCCGTACAACGGCCCCATCTCAAAGAATGGCGCGAAGCTGCGAAGAAGGATCGAGAAGAGACGGCGCGTGCCTACCAGACTCGTTTTCAGGGTCGCTTGGAAGAGTGGAGCAAAGTGCTGGAAGAGTGGCGGATCAAGGTTCGGAGGATGCTCAAAGAGATGAACATGCCTCCCCCGCCGAAGCCCGAATTCGAGGCTGGAAGTGACCGTTTCTTCCACGAGGTCTACTTCGAGGAAGGAGGACCCTTCAGGTTGAGTGAATCCGAGCAGGAGAAGGTTTTCTCGACCGAATCCCGGCAGCAGCTTACAGGTTTGAGAGCAGAGCTCAAACAGCTGGAAGAGAGTCTGCCTCCCGAACCAGATATGGCTTGCGCTGTAGAGGACGGGGAGCCGGTTCAGCAGAAGGTGTTGCTGCGGGGCGATTACAACAACCCGGGAGAAGAGGCTCCCAAAGCCTTCCCCGCAATTCTGGAGAAGGGTGAGCCGCCCCCGGCCTGGAAAGGGAGCGGCCGCCTGCAGCTGGCGCATTGGCTGACTCGCCCGGACCATCCCTTGACCTCTCGGGTGATGGTGAACCGGATCTGGCAATGGCATTTCGGCGAGGGCCTGGTGCGCACTCCGAACAACTTCGGAAAGCTCGGAGCCCGACCTACCCACCCAGCGCTGCTGGACTACCTGGCCTTTCGCTTCGTCGAGGAAGGTTGGTCCATCAAGAAGATGCACCGACTGATCATGCACTCCTCCGTCTATGGCATGAGCAGCGAAGCCAGGACTGAACCGGGCGATAAAAAACGGGCCGATCCGGAGAACAAGCTGCTGTCGCACTTCAGCCGGCGCCGCCTCCAGGTGGAGGAAATCCGGGACGGGCTATTGGCTATCGACGGCTCCTTGGACCTGACCATGGGCGGGACGCTTCAGAGCGGCTTCGGCACTGACGGGGAGAACAGCAGTAAGCGGTTGAGTTTGAATCCGGAGACGATTGATCGACGCATGGTCTATTTGCCTTTGCGACGTGCCAACCTACCGACTCTCCTCAACCTGTTCGACTTCGGGGATGCGGTGATGAGTATGGGCAAGCGGGCGAGCACCAACGTGGCGCCTCAGGCGCTGTTCATGATGAACAGCGAGTTCGTCGCCCAGCGAGCCCGCAACCTGGCATCTTCCCTGATGGGCGAGAAATCCGACGAAGCTCGGCGCGTGCAAAGGGCCTACTTGATCACTCTGAACCGTAGTGCCCAGGAGGAAGAGCTGCAAGCCGGCGTAAGCTATGTTCGAGGCTTTCGCGAAGAGTTCTCCAACTCGGCCACCGATCTGGACGCCTGGTACAGCTTTTGTCGTATCCTGATGGGATCCAATGATTTCATCTACGTAGATTGAGGCTAACCCTGAAACTTGATTGGCGAACGTAGCTTTGGCCTCCAGGCCGAAGTCTTATTCTTCCGAGCCTTGGCTCGGACGGCGGCCTGGAGCCCACCGCTACGCCGGACCCAAAGTTTCCTTGTGAATGATCCGGCTCGCAGCCGGTGGTGGGGCTAAGGTGGAACTTGAATAGTGAGCAGTGATGAAGTGAGCAGTGAGCAGTACCGGAATACAGCTGCAGCCAATGGTGCCGCGAAGGGGTGAGGTCATGAATCGCAATCCATGGAAACGTCTGAAGCGCCCGCCACTGGTCACCCGCCGCTCCATGTTGCGGGATACAGCCTGCGGGTTTGGCTTTCTGGGTTTGGCTGGACTGATGGTGGAGCAGGCTCAGATTGAGGCGGCAACCAAGCCAATCGGACCCCTTGCCAGCAAGCTCCCCCACTTCGAGCCCAGGGCCAAACAGGTGATCTTCCTCTTCATGCACGGAGGCCCTTCCAGCATCGACATCCTGGATCCCAAACCTCGCCTCTATCGGGATCACGGAAAGCCGCTGCCCATCAAGCGGCCCTTGGCCTTCGACGACAGTCCGCCGGGCCCGCTGATGAAGCCGCAGTGGGACTTCAAGCGCACCGGCGAGAGCGGCATTCCGGTCAGCGATCTGTTTCCCCAGGTTCGAACCTGTGTCGATGACCTGTGCGTGATTCGCTCGATGGTGGGTGAGGGGGTAGACCATGGAGCGGCTCTGCTCCAGACGTTTACCGGATCCAGTACCTTTACTCGACCGAGTCTGGGCTCCTGGGTGGTCTACGGGCTGGGTACCGAGAATCAGAATCTTCCTGGCTATCTCACGATCAAACCCGCTCTCTCCCATGGGGGCGCCAAGAACTGGAGTTCTGCCTTCCTGCCCGGAGCCTTTCAGGGCACTCCGATCGGGCATTCCGGACTCAAGGTCAAAGACTTCAAGGACGAACCCATCGAGTACCTGGTCCATCGGGGCTTCTCGCCAGAGCAGCAGCGCTACGAGTTGGACATGCTGCAGAATATCAATCGCCGCCATGCCGAGCTACGGACCTACGATCCCGAGCTGGAGGCACGTATTCAAGCCTACGAGTTGGCCTTCCGAATGCAGACGATAGCGCCGGAAGCGTTCGAGGTCGAGAAGGAGTCGGAGGAGACCAAAAAACTCTACGGACTGGATGATGACGTCACCAGCGAGTTTGGCTGGCAGTGCCTGCTGGCGCGTCGGCTGGCGCAGCGTGGTGTTCGATTCATCCAATGTACCCACAGCTACAAGTGGGATCAGCACAGCCAGCTCTACGAAAAGCACACCGAAAACGCCAGGCAAGTCGATAAGCCCATCGCGGGGCTACTGAAGGACCTGAAAAGCAGTGGGATGCTGGAGGACACCTTGGTGATCTGGGCCGGAGAGTTTGGCCGCACACCGGTCTCCCAGGGTGGAGACGGGCGTGACCACAATCCCTACGGGTACTCAATCTGGATGGCGGGAGGAGGCGTCAAGCGGGGCTTTATCTATGGAGCCACCGACGAGATTGGCTATCATGCGGTCGAAGATCGGATGCACATCCATGACTTCCACGCGACGGTGCTCCACCTGCTGGGATTGGACCACGAGAAACTCACCTACAACTATAGCGGCCGCGATTTTCGCCTGACCGACGTAGCGGGAGTGGTAGCCAAGAAGATCCTTGCCTGATTCTGGCGCAGCCTGGCCCGTCTGATCAATCCAATCAAGGAGCTCCAGGGTGACGTCGAGTTTGAATGTTTCCGACCCAGCAACCGTGCTGTTGAAAAGCGACGGATCTCAGGGACCAAATCACACACCCGCCCGTTCGTCAGGGCACGCCGGAGCTGCAAAGGAGGCTTGAGTGATGTCCCGATCCTTCATCGGAACCTTGCCTCGAATTCTCTGTCTCTTGGTCTTCATGGTGCTCCTGTTCAGCGGTGCATTTGCCGGAGAGACACCCAGCCACATCGACGTATTCACCAGTGGGCAGGGCGGCTATCACACCTATCGCATTCCGGTTCTGATCACCACCAAGAAGGGTACCCTCCTGGCGTTCAGCGAGGGTCGCAAGACCAGCACCATCGACGATGGCGACAACGATCTTCTGCTGCGCCGGAGCAAGGACGGTGGAAAGACCTGGCAACCGATACAGCTGGTCCACGAAGAAGGGGGGGACGCTATCATCACCATCGGTAACCCGTGTCCTGTCGTGGATCAGACCACGGGTATCGTCTGGTTGACAATGACCCGCAACAACGATCGGGTCTTCGTCAGCAACAGCAAAGACGATGGGCAGACCTGGGCCCGACCCAGAGAGATCACGCAGCAGGTCAAGAAGACGGGGTGGGGATGGTATGCCACCGGGCCGGGGGTTGGTATCCAGATGCAGTTCGGAGAGCACAAGGGACGCTTGGTGATACCTTGCGATCATCGGAAGACCCTGGACCGGAGAGGACCCAGTAGCTCGCATGTCTTCTACAGCGACGATCACGGAGAGACATGGGAGCTGGGCGAAGCAGTGGGCGATCACAGCAACGAGTGCCAGGTCGCGGAACGCTCCGATGGCACGCTGCTGATCAATGCGCGCAATCACTGGCTCCTGAGTGGAGGCCGATCCGATCTGGCGTTTCGGCGGATCATTGCCACCAGCCGAGATGGAGGACGAAGCTGGTCCGATCCCAGGTTCGACGAGGCCCTTATCGAACCCCAATGCCAGGCGAGCTTGATCCGTTATCCACGAGCCAACCCGGACGGCTCCGTCTGGATGCTGTTTTCCAATCCGGCGTCGAAGAGCGGACGTGAACGCATGACAGTGCGCTTGAGTCGCGACGAGGGTCAGAGCTGGCCCCTCAGCAGGGTGATCTATCAGGGCAAGGCCGCCTACTCCTGCTTAACCGTCCTACCCGACGGGCGGATCGGCCTACTCTACGAACGGGACAGATCGGCGGCAATCACATTTACCGTCTTTTCGCTGGAGTGGTTGACGGGACCATGAGGAGCAGGAATGCCCTAAAAGGGGCACAGGCAGGGTTCGGAACACGAGAAGTCTCTTGCCGATGCTTCCTACAGAGAGAGAATTATGCAAACTCCAGATTCCAGAATATGTGCAGTTACGCTTCTCCTCTTTCTATTTGAACTCAGTGCTTTCCGGAACTGCTGGGGAGAGTCATCAACACATGCCTGACGAAGCACCCGTTTCGAGGACAGAGCCGAGCGAGACTTTAGTCCGAAGGCCAGCTGTTGCGGCCTGCTGGAGGCCGCGACTGACAGCGGCAGTGAACGATTCCCTGCTCCGCTGCCCCTGGTTCACGGAGCCCGTAGAGAAGTCGGGTCCGGATCTCGATGCTGGCTGACAGCTTTTCGGCCAGCTCCAAGGCCTCGAGCGCGATCTGACTGGTCACACGGGTCAAGTAGTCCGCAGCCAGATCGTGAGAAGTCTCCAGCAGGGTGTGGGCCGTCCTCTTCACGCTAACCTGCTTTCCAATCAACTGTGCCTCAAAGGCAGCCAACGTCTCCACTACCTCAGCCTGAAACTTACAGGGGTGCTCACAGACCAGGTGGAAGAGTCGCTTGTATACCTGAAAAGCGGAGCGGGTGGATTCCCTTCCCTGGCGATTTCGCCGGATGAATCGACTGGCCTCACCTTCGGTGAGATAGCGATGTTCCTTGTACTCCGCGGGCACGTCAGTAATCCCAAGGTAGTAAGGCAGGAAGGGGCTGGCCAGGGAAGGAGCCAGGGCTATCCAGAGTGGCACCACTTCACTCCTGACTCCCCTCTTGAGGTGGGCTACCTGACCGTATCCGGCCGACTCGCGGGTAATGACAGGACTGCGGACTGCCTCCATCATGTCCTGAAGTGTCAACCCCGAGGAGCGCTGCCGAAGCCACGCCTCCATGTATTCCATCGCCTCAGTACGGATCTGGCTCCCCTCCAGGTTGGGCTGCCCGTCGACACCATAAACGGCATGCACATTGAATGGCTTCCCTGATTGGGAAGCGTACCAGCCCTGCTCCACCGCAAAGGAGATCAGGTTCTCGGACCCCATGTAGTCCGGATGGGTTCGATAGTCGAGGGGAATCTCACCAATGTAGCCTCCCCTGAAGACCCGTATATCGTCCGCACCCAGACGCTGTGCGACCCAGAGGCCCTGCCCCCCCGCAAACTCGAGCACGATCCAGCCCTCTGTAGTATCAGCAAAGATATGAGAGTTCCCTCCAAAGGTAGCGTAGCCGTGCTCTTCGACCAGAGAGCCCACAATCTGGGCAGCCTCACGAGCAGTCGTGGCTCGCTCCAGGGCGATCCGGGCCAGGTCACTGTAATTAAGGCCCCGCTGGGGGTTGGGGGTCATCTGGCGCAACTCGAGCCGGGTGCCCGCAGAGACATCCCGTCCCGCCACCAGGTGCTGATTGAGTCCACCGTTGGTGAGCGGAGCGGGGAAACCTGCAAAGGAGGAATACCAGACAGCCAGATACTTGTGGGTTCGAGAAACCTGGGGGACCCGAAATCGCAAACCGGGATATCGGGACGCCGCAGTGACTCCGACCTCCAGGGTAGCGCCATCCGGATGATCGATAGCTGGAATGACCTCGAGCCAGTGGCTCGAGGGCTCGTCCCCGTAACCTCCCAGCAGAACGCTGCCGTCCGCGGTAAGATTCCGACCCACATAGAGGGCACAGCTGCCGCCGAGCTGGGAGGGGAAGGTGCCCACCATCAGGAACATAGCCAGTAGCCTACGGGTAAGATGGATCATTTGCGGAGGTCCTCTGGCTCAGAAGTGCCAGGCTGGCAGCGGCGGACCGGACGAGAGGACTTCCTCGAGGTAGGCTCCCGACTGGGGCGCCGGCGCGCTCGCGTGCGTCGCCTCGGCGCGCTCGAGGACGCGGTAGCCGAGGATGTTGTGCCAGCGTCCGTCGCCGAGCTGGAGGTTCATGGCCGAGGGGTGGTCGACGTGCCAGCTGCTGCCGCCCTGGGGCGGTCCGAATTCCGTGCGGCCGTCGCGGGCGACGATCGGCTGTTCCAGGCGCTTGCGGTCGGCCGAGAGCGGCCAGAGCACCAGGCGCTCCCGCAGCCACCCGCCGAGGCGCATCCGCCCGCCATCCCCAGCGACTTTGTACCCGCTGTGGTTGTACCGCTCATCGCCGAACGGCCAGAGCGGCACCTCGAAGAGGTTGGCGGTCACGTAGGGGGTGCCGTCGGCCGCCTGGTTGATCGACACCGGCGACATCGAGATGACCCCAAGCGCCTCGATCTGCAGCCGCCAGGTCGAGCCGCCGTCCGCGGAGCGCCACACCCGAATGCTCGTCCGGCCCGGGTCCACCACGCCCCGTGCGCAGAGCAGCAGTGCCCCGTCGACATCGCGAACCAGGGTCGGCTCCGCGGAACCGTCCTCGGGCGTCACCGGGACAAACGTGTGCGGTTGCCAGAAACCCGCAGTGCGGCGAAAACGGAGGACGCCGCTGGCGACCAAGGACCGCTCTGGCGCGGCCGGCTTAGCGCGGCGGCAGCTGTACGGGAGCAGGAGATCGTCGCCGTCGGCGATCCCGTTCCGAATCGGGTTGCCATCCAGCACCCAGTCGCCGACGGTTGCTCGACTCTTCACCAGCGCCTCGGCCCTCTCCGCCCGGAAGCGGGTGCCGTCGTACGAAAGCTGCTGGAACTCCAGGTACTCGTAGGCCTGGGACCCCGGGTAGGCACGACGCCCGATCCGGTCGGCGTGGTGTCCAAGATCCCGGTCGTGCTGGGGCCAGGCCTGGGCGGTCGAAAGGCCGAATCCGGTTCCGGCATGTGGGTGGGGCGAGCCGTCAGCGCGTTTCGCGCCGGCGGGCACAAAGGCGCCGGCCACCGGGAACTTCACCATCACCGCCTGCTCGTTTGGAGGCCGGGAGTTCGGATTCGGCTCCTCGTGGTTGCGGGAAATTTGGACGGCTGTGTCGCTCTGGATTCCATCGAGGCTGTCGAAGAGCAGCACGTCGGAGCCGAGCTCGAAATCGACACCGGGATTGAGTGCCTTGCGGATGTTGCAGAACACGGCAGCCAAGCGCGGCGCAACCTGGAACGGGTAGATGATACCGTAGCGCCAGACCTCACCAGCCGGGATAGAAACGGGCGTGCGCAGGAATGCCGCACCCCGCGTCACGCGAACCAGCCCCAGTCGAGGCTCTGCCTGGGACCAGCCAGGGACGGGGGCAAGTGCCAGCGCCGCTCCGAGCTTTCCGAGCTGCCGACGCGTCCAGAGTCGCTTCATCGCACACCCCCTCTGCCGGCCGATCGTAGCACACCACCGGGCTCTGTCACCATTCCGGATGGCAGTCTTCCCTTGCCTTTGCCTTT
Organism: Acidobacteriota bacterium; assembly: GCA_965218775.1. Lineage (GTDB taxonomy): Bacteria > Acidobacteriota > UBA6911 > RPQK01 > JAJDTT01 > CAUZIZ01. The sequence goes on from CBDCLS010000005.1 coordinate 2,082,536, forward strand.
GCCTTTGCCTTTGCCTTTGCCTTGCGCTTTACTTATTCCCTTTCCGCCGGTCCCAGAACAATCCTCATCGGGCGTTTCCGCAACCGAGAGCGTTCGTAATAGACCCAGGGCAAGATCCAACCGCACGCCAATGTCCGCCCACCCAAGCTGCGGCTAAGAATTTGGGGCCGGAAAACAGACCGTGCTTGAAATCGATCGGATCGGGTGGGCCGCAAGCCTGGAGGCAGGAAAAGGAAAGGTGAGGGGAAAGCGCAAGGCGGAGGCAAAGGCATAGGCAGGTTTGAAGGCTGGGGCAAGGGCAAGGGAAAGGGTTCGGCGCGGAAACCGGGACAAAGCGGCCTCCAATCCGGGTGAATTGTGCAACAACTCGCAGTTCATGATCTACTATGACCTTTCATGACCTTTTTTGAACATGGAGCCCTCGGCATGAAGCGATCCCCTCTTAGACGCGCGACTCGGTCAATACTCGGTGGGCTGCTCGTGAGTCTCTGGGCGACTGCCGTGATCGCCGGCGCGTGGGGCTCGGAACCGACCGTCAAGAGGATTGCCGCCGAAGGCGGCGAGGTGCCGTGTGTCGTCTACGCTCCCGATCCAGCGGCCCGCGATAAGGCGGGACTGGTCGTCCATCTCTACGGCGCTGGCGGTTCGCACAAGTCGGGGGAATACAATGTCGGCCGCGCGCCGTTTGATCATTTCCGGCGAAAGCTGGCCGAGCGCGGCCACTGGCTGATCGTGCCAGACCTGGGGCCAGGACCAGCAAACACAGGAGCTAATCATGTCGCCCACGAAAACACTTAGACAACGCATTAAAGACGGTGAAGTGCTGGTTGCCCTTCGGGGCTCGCTAACCACGAGCAAGGACGAGTTGTCCGATATATGGTCAACCGGTAAGTACGGCTATATCTGGATAGATGGTCAGCATACCGCTTTTAGCGAAGAACAGTTGGTCAATTATTGCCGCGCCGCCGAAGAGTTGGGCATCGACGTGCAACTGCGCATCACCCACACCCGGCACGCCTACCTGGTCGGCCGCTATCTGGACTTTGGGCCCACCGCGGTCCTGGTCCCAGAAGTAATGGAACCCGAGACCGTAGACGACGCCATTGCCTATGCCTATTACGGGCCCATCGGACGGCGCAGCTGGGGCGGATCTAATCGCCGGGGTCTGCGTGGCGTCGCCCGAGGGATGGATCGGCACGCTTATGCGGCGTGGTGGAACGACTATGTGGTTTTAGCTATCCAGGTAGAATCCGTTGAAGCGGTGAGCAATATTCGGAAACTGGCCAAACCAGGAGTGAACGTCGTCACCTTCGGACCAAACGATCTCTTGTTCAACCTGGAGGACCACCCGGAATATCCGCTGCAAAACGTCGATGACTGTATGCGCAATGTGGCCGCCCAATTGGCAGGCACCGGCATTCGTCTGGCCATGGGTACGGCTACAACGCCACAAGAACGCGACAAGTATTTGGAGATGGGAATTACCCTCTTTCAGGAAGATGCGCCGACCTAGTACAGCGTTCTGTAAATACCGATACGTTTGCAGATGGGGCTTGCTAGGCGAGATCAAGGCAGGAGGAGGAAGACGATGCTTGGCCATTTTCGACGACGACCAACACAGAGATCGTCCGCAACCCCCATCTGCCCTGCGGGTGGCGACGGGACGCGCCGATTTCTTTGTCGCGCCTCCTCCAAGATACGAGGCATCGAGTTCGGCGTCGCTTCGCGAACTCGACCCGTCGCGCTCGCCACAAACGTATCGGTATTTACAGAACGCTGTACTAGATAAGGTTCGAGACGCCTTGCGCGCTGGCGCATACCGCGTCAACGTGAGCCGGTGAGCATGCCGATTATTCACGAAAAGTGGGCCGGCGCCGATGCCACCCCGTCGCCTGCTCGAAGGCATGGGCCATCTCGCAAGCCGCGGCGTCTTTCATGGCACCTGCTGCGAAGGCCAGACCCACCGGCAATCCCCTGGCCGTGAATCCACAAGGGACCGAGATCGTGGGGATACCCGAAAGGGTTCCCAGATACTGGAGCCTGGCCTCCAGATTGGGGCGCTCCGAGGTGCCTGCATCCGCCGGCCGCTCGATGGGCCTGGCTCCCAGGGGATTCATGGGCGCTACGAGGACGTCGAACCTGCGGGTCAACTCCGCGACAGCACGGACGATGGCCTGGCGGATGCGAAGCGCCTTCATGTAGTCCGGCGCCGGGATCAGGGCGGCTGCCCTCCAGCTGATCCAGCGATCCTTGTTCACCAGTGCCTGCTCGAGTCTGCCGTCCCTGGCCCAGGGTTGAAAAACGGAGAAGCCCTCCACCTGCCAGATGAAGCTGGTGACCTCGCTGTAAGGGAGGCTGGGGAGCTGGACATCCTCCAGGATCACCCCGAGGCCCTGCAGAACATCGAGAGCCTGCCGGTAGGTCTCCCCTACGGGAAGATCCCGGAGCTGCTCGAACTCCGCGCGGACGACTCCCAGGCGCCGCCCTGCGATTTTCTCCCCGGGAAGGAAATCGAATGGAGCGCTGACCGACGTGGGGTCATTGGGGTCGGCGCCATGGATGGCGTCCAGGACTGCCGCGCAGTCGGCCACACGGCGAGCCATGGGCCCCACCTTGTCCATGGTCCAGCTCAACGGCATGGTCCCGTAGCGGCTCACTCGGCCGTAGGTCGGACGCAAGCCGACGATACCGGTGGTGCTGGCGGGGCGAAGAATCGATGTCGTCGTCTCTGAACCGATGGCAAACGCCGCCAGCCCTGCCGCCACACTCGCGGCTGGGCCGGTCGAGGAGCCGAAGGTCCAGTGGTCCAGTTTCCAGGGATTGTGCACCGGCCCGTTCAGCGCGGCCTCAGGCCGCCCCCCGGCGGCCAGCTCACTCATAGACAGCTTACCCAGCAGGACGGCCCCGGCACCCCGAAGCCGCTCGATGAGGGTGGCATCGTGATCGGGGACCTGATCCTTGAACAACCGCGAGCCCCAGGTGGTCCGAATCCCTTTCGTCGCCTGTTCGACCGGACACAATGTTTACATTTTAGACCGATGACATGGTTTACACCTTTAACCTTTCCAGAATGGAGTTTCGGACGGCTCGGAGGGCGAGCCCGGAGAGCCGTCCGAAACTCAACGACCGCGTTCTCTCTTCCATCGCCTGGCTTCCGCCGGTGTGAGGATGCGGCTGCGGGCCTCCTCGAAGATGGCCAAGGGGATGTGGGTGAAAAAGAGCCGAGACCACCCCGGCTCCAGGGGCTGCAACCCGACGGGCTGAGAGGCCAGGGCTTCCCCCAGGAAGACCGCCTCCCCCGCCCAGTAGAACTCGCCGTGTTTCTGCACCTTTCGCACCGTCCACGAATCCGGATAACTCACCGGGGGCAAGTAGGGCGGCCGGCGACGAGTCGAAGGCGTATAGAATCCAGACGGAGGCTTCAAACCCAGCGAGTCGTGGGGACGCGCTTCGTTGTACTCGCGACGAAAACGCTCCAGCGCCCGCTGTTGGGAATGCCAAGTCGACTGCGGGGGCGTGGCCGCCTCCTCCTTCAAGGTTCGATGCATGCGCTCGTGAGCCCCGTTGTCCTGGGGTTTGCCCGGGCGGATGCGCTCCGGGGTAATCCCCAGACGCAGAAACCACGTCGAGAGGCGGCTCAGCCCACCCACGCCGCGACTGGCGAAGGGAGTGCCGTTGTCGCTGCGGATCACCTGAGGAAGGCCGTAGCGGTCGAAGGCTCTGTGAAAGACCTTCTGAACGACAAGCAGTCCCGTGCCGGCCACCAGGCGACAGTCGATCAGATAGCGGGAGTACTGGTCCAGAATGGTCAGCGGATCGCAGCGGGTCCCATCCCCCGCGCAAAACCATCCCTTGAAATCGACGCTCCAGACGTCGTTGGCCTCCACGGCCCGACGCAACGGAGACAGGTAGGGCGGGGAGCGACGGCGACGGCGCTGCGGCCGATTCAGACCGGCTCGGCCAAGAATCTCCCCGATGGTGCTCGCCGCCGGCGGCTTCTCTCCGGCCTGCTCGAGCCTCCAGCGAATCTTGCGCGGCCCCCAACGGGGGTGCTGCTGACGCAGCTGCACAATCTGCTCCCGAACCCTCCCGCTGACCGAGCTCGCCGGACGATGCGGCGCCCGCGAACGATCCTCCAGACCCTCGAGGCCCTCGGCCTGAAACCGTCGGTACCACTTGTAGCCGATCACCCGACTGATCCCGTAGCGCCGACACAGCTCGGAGACGCTCTCCAGACCTTCTTCGACTTCCAACACAAAACGCACTCTTTGCTTCATGACACTGGCTTCTTTCCACGGCATCCTTTCTTAATACCGCATGCATCTGTAAACCATGTGTCCGGTCCGTTTTGTAAATCATGTTCCCGGTTCGTACCCGCCACGAGGTCCTTCGCGGCGTAGGGAATACCGTGTAATGGTCCCCGGTAGCGGCCCGCCAGGATCTCGGCCTCAGCCCGCCTGGCCTGCCGAATCGCCACATCCTCGGTGACGGTGATGTAGGAATTCAGCTTGCCGTCCAGCTCCCGGATGCGCTCCAGGTAGGCGCGGGTCAGCTCCACCGGGGAGATCTGCTTCGACTCGAGCTGGGCTGCCAGCTCGCCGATCGACTGGTAACAGAGATCCTCACTCATGGGGTGCGTTCGTCCTCACCGCCGTCGGGGTGAAAGACAAAGGCCGGCTCCAGAGTAAGGGGAATCTCGAAATCCCGAATGACCTGAATCGCCCGGACAGTCCGCTCCAGCGCCGGCCTCATTCGCTCCAGCTCCAAGTCGTTGGCAGCTGGTTGGCCCAGAAACTCCAGGAGCACCCTCGCGGTCTCCAGGGAAAGCGCCTGGGTCGTTCGTGTTTCTTGCACCGCAGCCTCCAACAGGGTTTCTCCGGCGAGACCCCCCGCCGTGAGGCTTGCGAGGGCACGCCGGGTGAATCGGATATTCGGCGGGGTTTTCGGCGTCGGTTCGCTCATGATATGGCTCCTGAAGATCCGGATCAGGACTCCGATTACTCATGCTAGAATCGGAGTCGATGATCTCTTGCCACCAGCCCTTCGATGCTGGGAATATCCTCCGATGATTGGACGACGCGGACGGTGCTTCATCACAGCCGCAATCTTGATCGGAAGCGGGCTGGCTAACAATACCGCATGGGTGGGCGTCGAGGTCAACACCTCAAACACGGATAATCAGGGATTCCCTTCGGTCGGGGCGGACACCGACGGTGATTTCATCGTCTGACTGGAGCCTGCTCGGGGCTCGGAAAAGCCGGTCACCAGGCCACCATCCCCCGGATCATCTGAAGGACGGATTCTATGCAACGAAGAACTTTCTTGAAAAGCAGCTCCGCCGTTGCCAGCGCCAGTGCGTGGGCCTGCACCACTAGGAGCGGCCCCTCGGAGGGAATTCAGCGAGTGCTCCTTACGTCGGCAGATCACCCGCTGCCGACGATCCTGGCCGACAGTCTGGGGGCAACCTACGAAATTCTGCTCACCAGCCGTGAGGAGGTCGACTCTGCGCATCCATTCCAACGATCCGATCTAAGTCATGGGGAATCGACCAACCGGCTGGTCGCGGGTATCGATGCAATTGTCCACGTCGCAGAGCCGCTTCCGGATGAGGGCCTCCATCAGCAGATCGACCATCTGACACGCCGCACCTATAACCTGCTTTGGGCAGCTACCAACGGGGGAGTTCAGAGAGTCGTCTACTTGAGCACCCTGGAGGTGATGGCCGCCTACGATCCGAACTTCATAGTCAACGAATCGTGGCAGCCCCTCCCCACCCTCACCGCACCATCACTCCCGAAGCATCTCGGCGAGTACACCTGCCGCGAGTTTGCGCGCATCGGAAAGCTCGCCGTGGTTGTCCTCCGTCTGGGCAAGGTCGTCGCTGCCAGCGAGATGAGAGGCAGATCTTTCGATCCCATGTCGGTGGCCGAAGACGATGTCGCCCAGGCGGTTCGTCTCGCCCTCCAAACCGAGATCGAGGACACCGCCTCCAGCCTCTCGCACTGGTCAGTCCTACACATCTCATCCGACTCGGAAAGGGCTCGCTTTGATTCCGAGCGCGCCAACCGGGTTCTCGGCTACCAGCCGATCCACAACGGGTAGGAGCGTAGGAGTAGTGCTATGAAAGCTAGTACTAGTACTAAGTAACACAGATTTCCGCGTCAATTTCGTCGAGCGAAACCGCGGGATCGGGCTAGTCTGTTTGACTTTACGTATCCGTACGGATACATTTGATCATAGCTCCGGCAAACAGACACCTTCGCCAGATGGTTAAGAGGGCTGCGCGACGCAAAATCAAAAGCTCGCATTCTCGCGAGGTTGGAGTCTGCTCGGCTGGGTGGTTTGGGAGACTGTAAGGCGGTAGGTTCCGGAGTCCGTGAGATGCGGATTCACACCGGAGGGGGCTATAGAGTCAGGACATTCCCCAAAAATTGAGGGTGAATTCTCTCAAGTAGTTGAGAACAAGAGAGTAGGGCGATAAGGGAAGTGGGATGGGTTGAAATTGGGAGAAAATGGGGGAACTGTCGACCCCCAAAAGTGTGGGTCCCTAGCGCTTAGACTGGTTGGCGGAACTCCAAACCCAACAACCAATTAAGCGGAGGGACCCAGATGCATGATGCCAAAGTAGCGTGGAAGATTCGAGAGCAGCTGAGAGAATTTTCGGGGAAGGTCTCTGAAGGATTACCGAAGACCGCCGCTCGTTTGATCCGGGAGGTGCTCTACGGGATGCAGTGTCGGGCGTCGGTCCGGCTCAGCGAGATTGCGCGAGCACTGGAGGAGGAGATCGCTCTGAAGAAAGTCATCGAGCGGCTGAGCCGCCAACTCAACCGTCAGGGATTGAGAGGAGCGGTGGGAAAGAATCTGCTGGAGTTGGCGGCCTGGCGGGTGGAGAAGGAGACGCTGTTGATTGTGGACCCCACGGATGTGAGTAAGCCATATGCCCGGAAGATGCAATACCTGGCGCGGGTCCGGGACGGCTCCCGAGGGGAGATCCGAGATGGATACTGGTGCTGTGAGGTGGTCGGAGCGAGGCGGGGGAGTGCCGAGGTGCTGCCGTTGTACCAGGAGCTGTACTCGCAGAAAGCGCCGGACTTTGTGAGCGAAAACGACGAGATCCTCAAGGCGATTGGGCGAGTCTCCAAAGCCACCCAAGGGCGAGGGATCTGGGTGATGGACCGGGGAGGGGATCGGGAGGAGATCCTCGAAGTCCTGCTGAAGCGGGGACACCCGTTCCTGGTGTGCCAGCGGGGGGATCGTCACCTGATCTCAGGGCGCAGCAAGAAGAGCGCCGAGGAGTGGGCGCGTGGTTGTCGGCGCCGCTACCGGGAAGTCGTGATCAAGGAGACGAGTGCGGGGGAGAAGGTCTACCGGTTGGAGTTTGGGGCCCGAGGGGTGCGTTTGCCCGGTTTCGACCAATCGCTGTACCTGGTGGTGGTGGATGGCTTTGGCCCCCGTCCCCTGATGCTTCTGACGAACCAGACGGTCAAACGCTCGCGCAAGAGCCAGTGGCGGGTGGTCGAGAGCTATCTGAGCCGCTGGCGTGTCGAGGAAACGATCCGATTTATCAAGCAGAGCTACGAGTTGGAAGACATCCGTTTGCTCAAGTATGAGCGCCTGCGCAATATGGCCGCCTTGGTCATGATCGCCGCCTTCTTCGCCTGTGTCTATCTGGGTAAAAGGGCCAAGCTGGCCCTTCTGGTCCAACACATCGAGCAGGCAGCCAAACGGATCTACGGCATCCCGGAGTTCCGCTTCTATGCCATAGCCGATGGCATCAAGCAGCTCCTATTCGGCCGCCACAGCGGGATTGGCGGGGCTCGACCCGATCCCAGCTCCCGTCAGCTGTCCCTGCTTCCTCTGGGCCTCTGAAAAATGGGGAATGTCCAGCTATAGAGTCTATTTCGTCCGGCGAGAGAAAGTTGTTATTATCCTTCTCTGTGGAGGCTCGAAGTCCAGCCAAAGCAGGGATATTCGGCGAGCCAAGCAGCTTGCTAGAGAAATCGAGGACTGATGGCTATGGTCAAGGTAACAGAATTTGATCCGAGTGCGTTTCTCGACGACGAGAAGGTTATTGCAGAGTATTTGACCGCAGCGTTGGAGGACGACAATCCTGATGTTTTTCTCGCTGCAGTAGGCAACGTTGCGAAAGCTCGTGGCATGAGCGCTATAGCGGAGAGCACGGGCTTGGGCCGCGAAAGCCTATATAAGGCCATGGCTCCAGGAGCCAAGCCGCGCTATGACACCGTGTTGAAGGTGCTACATAGCCTGGGTGTTAAGGTCACGGTGTCAGCGGCCTAGCGGCGGCGGACATTGAAGGTGGCTATCATTAGTAAAAAACCCTGGCTAGGGCGGGCTAGGGCAGGAGACCGTATCCAACAGGCGGCAAGGCCTGAGGCCCGGCCCATCGGCCCCATGGCTACCAAACTACTTGACCGGTGACGGACACACAGGCTGGTGTCTCCCCCGTCCGGGCAAAACTGCTAGTATCAGCAAATGGCGCTCACGATGGGGGCGAGTCGCTCCCGACCGCTGAGTCTCCTCGACCGATTCGGCTGCGCCTCCACCCGATCACCCTCGGAGCTCCAGGACGAGTTGAGCAGCCAGGCCCAGAAGCTAGTCCAGAAAGCCTTCGAAGGGATTGAAAGAGGGGCACTGCTGGACTACCACGCCCACATTTCTGGACTGGGGACGGGTGGGACGGGAACCTTCGTCAACCCACGCATGCTCACCTGGCGCCATCCGGTCCAGCACCTGAAGTTCAGAGTCTTCATCAGCGGCTACGGCGTCAAGGATCTGCCCAGGGCGGACCAACAGGCTGTGGACCGGCTACTGGATCTCATACGAAACATCGAGGGTCACGGGAAGTGTGCCCTCCTTGCCTTCGACCGCCATCTGAAGCCCGACGGCACGCCCGATCTCGAACACACGTCCTTCCACGTCCCCAATGACTATGTATTCGAACTGGCCCGAGCCCATCCGGACTGTTTCCACCCCGTCATGAGCATCCACCCTTATCGTCCGGATGCCCTGGAAGAGATGGACCGCTGGGCCGGCCAGGGCGGGCGGATCCTCAAGTGGCTCCCTAACGCCATGGGCATGGATCCAGCCGACGAGCGCTGCATTCCCTTCTACGAACGGATGAGGAAGCACCAGCTCATCCTCCTCACCCACGTCGGAGGAGAACAGGCCGTGGAAGGCGAGGAGTATCAGAAGCTGGGCAACCCCCTCCGGCTGCGGCTTCCCCTGAAGTTGGGGCTGCGGGTAATCATGGCCCATTGTGCCAGCCTGGGATCCGATGTGGACCTGGAGAATCACCAGCACCCCCGGCTTTCGAGCTTCGACCTTTTTCTTCGCATGATGGAGGATGAGCGATACCAGGGGCGACTCTTCGGCGAGCTCTCGTCTACCACCCAGTTCAACCGCCAGGAGGTCCTGGCCACCTTGCTGGAAAGGAGGGAGCTCCATTCCCGCCTGGTCAACGGGACCGACTATCCCCTGCCAGCCGTCAACATGGTGATCCAGACCCGCACTCTCCGGAAGGCGGGATATATCACGACCCATGAAAGGGCCAGTCTCAACGAGATCTACGACTTCAATCCTCTGCTCTTCGACTTCGTCCTGAAGCGGACCATCCGGCATCCCACCCTGGGAAACCGCTTCCCGGCCTCGATTTTCACTGCGCACCCGGATCTTGTATTGGATTAGAGGGGGCCCAAGGGTCTCGAGGATTAGAACATCGATCCACTGGAGATCCAGAGGCTGCCAGACTTGCTGATTGAGGACTAATTGCATGGAACGCGAGACCCTGTCGGAATCCCTGGAGATGGCGGCTCCCGAGTCGGTTGGTATGTCCGGCGTTCAGCTGGATGGGGCTAGCGACTACGTGCGGCAAATGGTGGAGATTGGAGCCATTCCCTTGGCGGAGGTGCTGGTTGCGCGACGGTCAAGGGTCGTACTCCATCGCAGCTTCGTGAACTCAGAGGTTTCGGCAAGGGGCCTCGAGATCGCGCCAGAGCGTATCTTCGAGATCGCCTCCGTCACCAAGGTCTTGTGCGCACTTATTGTGATGAAGCTGGTGGAGATGGGCAGGGTATCGTTGGAAGTCCCGGTGGCTGAGTATATTCCGGAGTTCGGCCGATTTGGCAAGGAAACTGTAACGCCCAGGCACCTGTTGTCTCATTCCTCAGGAATGCAAGATCTCATCGATGGGCCGGAACCGACTTCGTTCGATGAACTGCTGGAAAGGATCTTTGAGCAATCTTTGGTGTTTGAACCCGGCACCCGATCGAGTTACAGCACCCTGGGCTTCGACGTGCTGGTTGAAATCATGCGAAGGGTGACAGGTAGGGAGCTGTCAGATCTGGGCGAAGAATTGTTGTTTGGTCCCTTGGGTCTGACGCATACGCACTTTCGGTCGTCTGGAGAGTGGCGTGAACAAGTGGTTCCAATCTTTGACAGAGAACTGGTTCCGCATCGTGACCCGTTTGATGCAGGGCTGGAGATCCACCGGCATTTCCGGTTCTCCGTAGGCGGTGCTCGAGGCTGCTCCCGCGTCTTGGACCTGGCTGCAATCGGTCAGATGATGCTGAACAAGGGCACCTATGGTGGCAACAGAGTCCTTTCGCCAACCAGCGTAGAGCGCATGGTGGAAAGACAATTCTCGTGGGCGGATACACCGGAGAGGTTGTGCAGTCCTCAAAAATACCATTTCATTAGCAAAGGACTGGGGTGGATGGTTCGTGGCGATGCGCTCTTCCTGGGGTCCGACCTCATGAGTCCGAGGGCCTTTTTCCACGGAGGCGCCTATGGTTCGCGCCTGATCGTAGATCCTGACTACGAACTTGTGACGGTGTTCTCGACCAGCGTCTGGCATGATCATGCGCCAATCCCCGTGGGCAGGAGAGAGACAATACCCAAGCCAGCAGATCATGTAGTCAAAATCCAACAGGTGTTCGGAAATATGGTTTTTGCGGCGCATTGATTGGTAGGGTAAGAGTGACCGGGATCAGGAGCACCTCCAGTATGCCGGAAGGGTGTAGCGCCTGGCCGAAAAATGCTAGTCAGAATCACTCGGACAGACTTTCTGCGGATCACGAGGGCTCGTTGACGAACGGCCAGAGTCCTGTTAGCTTCAGGCTGTAACACAGATTCTGACGCCCAATCTGCGATCGGATCCAGCTCAAACGACGAGGCAATGATGCAGTCTTCGCCAGTCGACAGAGCCATGCAGAATGCAAGACTCAGGGCATGGATGGTTTCCCTGGTGCTCATCCTGGCGGTGACACCGCAAGCGGCGAAGCCGGCCGAGAAGAACGAAGCGTGGGAGAAGCGGGCCCGAGCCTACCTGAAGAGTATTCTGTACACCCGAAAGCAGTTGGAGGACTGGATTTCCGGTAGAGCCACGCTGGGAGAGGCCTACGACAGCCAACTCGGGTGGTTGTTCGCCGACAGACGGGTCAAACACGGAGTCGATGGATCGATCTCTACCTATCGGTATTCGGGTGCCCGCCGAACCATCATGTACGGCGGCAACTCCTGTCGGATCAATACCTACGGAAACAGTTTCACTCACTGCGACCAGGTCAGTGACGGCGAGACCTGGCAGGAAGTTCTCGCTGCCCACCTGTGTGAACCCTTGCGCAACTTCGGAGTCGGTGGGTATTCCGTCTACCAGGCCTACCTGAGAATGAAGCGGGAGGAAACTCGTACGCCCAGCCAGTACATCATCTTTAACATCTACGACGACGATCATTATCGCAATCTGCATGGCTGGCGAAACATTCGATTGGGCTATACGACCGGAATGTGGCCAGCTGTGGTCGGCTCCACCATGCCTTACGTTGCGGTGAATCCTGCAACCGGGCGATTTGCCGAGTTCGGAAACCCCTGTCCCACCCCCGAATCCATCCACAACCTCAGCGACCTTGATTGGGTGTTCGAGCGATTCAAGGACGACTTCGTTCTTAAGATCGTCCTGGCCCAGAGGCATCTAGGGAAGAACTCCCCTCAGGCGAGCTATGACCTGTTTGAGATGCTGGCTCGGGAACACGGCCTCGAGATCAGCATCGACAACCCAGAGGAGCTGCGCCAAACCGCACAGATGCTCTACACCAGAGCCGCACTCTTCGCCACGATGAGAATCGTCGAGCAGATCGAGCAGTTTGCATCGGCTCAGAAAAAGCAAGTCCTATTTGTGCTCTCCTACGGGCGAAGAAAAACAGCACAGGTGCTGAGAACGGGAGTTCGTTTTGACCAGGCGCTTCTTGATTTTCTGGAAGACAAGGAGCTGCCTTATGTAGACTTGATGGAGGCTCACCGGGTGGATTTCGCTCAGTTCAACCTGAGCGTGGACACTTACATCGAGCGCTATTGGATCGGTCACTACAATCCACAAGGCAACTTTTTCCAGGCGTTCGCCATCAAGGACAAGCTGGTCGAGCTTCTCGACCCAAAGCCCACGAGCTACTCGACCGACAGGTCAAGCTACATAGAGATGAAGCCCCGTACGTCCCAAGAGAGGTAGGCATTGCCTTCACGGAGGGCGCTTATGACCTGGAAGAACTTTACCCGTCGACAGTTCACGAAGCATCTGACCATCCTTGGTGCACTGCCAATGAGCTCACCCAGGCTGATTCCGCGGGGGGTTGAATCAAGACTTCTGCGGGAATGTTCATCTCGTCTGCGAGCTTTCGAATCATCCTAAGGGAAAGACCCCGCTTCCGACTCAGAATCTCCGATACTCGCCCTCGACCAAATGCCAAGGACATTCTGCAGTTCTCGCCGAGTCTTTCCTTCTTGTTCGAGACGAAACAAGATTGCGTCAATTGGGTCTGGAGGTGGTATCTCCTCGTGCTCCTGCTCATAGACCTCTACCAGTGTTGCGAGCACCTCGAGCTCCTCAGCCTGGCGAGTTCCCGACTTGGAGTCCCACAATGCCTCGATCTGGGCCAGGGCTGCCCGGTAGTCAGAGTCCGTCTTGATAGGTTTGATATTCATGCTTTGCGCTCACACTGTTCGTGCATCGACTCGGTCGTATTCCTTGTGGGTACCAATGAATCGCACGTACACGATACCCAGATCGGAATTGCGGGTTAAAAAAGAAGGAAAAATAATGAGAGATGTGACTGTTGATGTGAAAAAGTTTATTGAGAACTACTACTGCCCTCTCCCAGATCGACTGGCCTCCGGAAAGCAACTTCTTATTTACTTCAGGAGATCATTCTAAATGTCCGAGGGACATCTGGCGCGGTGGCAGGATCTGGTGGTCATCGCTCTCAGCGTGGGCGTCATGGTCGCCATCGGGGTTTACTGCGCGCGCAGAACGCGTTCCTCAGACGCTTACTTTCTTGCCAACCGTAGCATGCCGGGGTGGGTAGTCGCCTTCTCCATAATGGCGACCATCATCAGCTCGATGACCTTTCTGGCACTCCCGGGTTCTACCTTTAACGACGACTGGCGGTTTATGCCGGCACTTGCTCTCTACTTCGTTCCCGCAGCCGTTGCGTATTTCGTCTTCATGCCCTTCTTTCGCCGCGGACATGTCCGCTCAGCTTACGAATACCTGGAAAGGCGTTTCGGCACCTGGGCCAGAGTGTACGGCGCGGTGGCGTTTCTCGCTTATCACATGTTTCGAATCGGGATCATTCTCTATGCGGTAAGCCTCCCTTTTCAACGAATGAGCGGCGTGGATCTCCCCTACGTCATCTGCGTCCTCGGGATTCTGGTGGCTGTCTACACCATCGCGGGGGGGCTGCAGGCCGTCATATACACCGATTTTCTTCAAGGACTGGCTCTCATCGCCGGAGGACTCATCTGTATGCCGATCATCGTGCAGCATCTGCCCGGTGGATTCAGCCAGATCTTCACCGAGGCCTATGCGGACGGCAAATTATCGGTTGGCAGTACCGGCCTGAATCTGGATGAAAAGACGGTGTGGGTCATCATTCTCGTCTACCAGTTTCAGTTCCTTCAACTCGTATGCACCGACCAGACCATGGTACAGCGCTATCTAGCCATAAAGACCGACAAGGAGGCGCGCCGAGGATTCGTCTTGGGGACAGCCCTGACCATTCCGGTCTGGCTCTATTTCAGCTTCGTTGGAACGGCACTCTACGTCTTCTATAAGAACTTCCCCACTGCGGCACTGAACAACGCAGAACCCGAAGTGGTCTTTCCGTACTTCATTCTTACGCAGGTGCCCGCGGGTGTGGCTGGCTTTGTCATTGCGGGCCTTCTGGCTGCCGCCATGTCGACGCTCGACTCCAGTATCAATGCCTCTGCCGCGACCGTGACGACCGATTTCTACCGCCGCTTCCGACCATCCGCGCGAAGCGAAAAACACTATCTTCGGGTGGGGCGCTGGTTCTCGCTGCTGTTCTCCCTGATCATGATCGGTGTGGCGTTGGTGATTCACTTCATGCGAACCGAGACTCTAATGGACATCCAGACGGTGGTCTACCCGGTTGTGAGCGCGGGTCTGTTGAGTCTCTTTGTCTTGGGATTCATGACTACCCGTGTCGATAGCCGGGCCGCTTTGATTGCCACTGTAAGCACGGTACTCCTGGTTGCGGTTTGGGTCTTTTTGACCACAGGATGGGGTGAGGAAAATTTCCCCTACCTTGCTGACCGTCTGCCGAATGAGTTTTGGGTCGGGGTCCTCCCTCATCTTTTCTTGGTTGTCGTTGGGTATCTCCTGAGCCTGCTGCTGTCCCGCCGCCCGGCCAAGAGTCTCGATAATCTGACGATCTGGACGAGCGCTCCCTAGCCGCGATAATTCATAGGTTTTCGTAGCGAGGCGGTGAAAGCGACGACATGCCGAGGGGGTATCAGCGATGAAGAAGGTCGTCTGGCCTGACCTTTACGACTACACGACGGCCGACCATGCCGATGGTTGGGGCCGGCTCAACGCCTTGGCCGAGGTCGACGTCTACTTCGACAAGCCAGACCTCGACACGTACCTCAAGCGCTGCGAAGGCGCCGCGGTAGTAGTGTCCAATTGGCTGGAGCTTCCCAGGGAGGTCTTGGACCGGCTGCGCGGTCTGGAGTTGATCTGCGTCCTCGGCGTGGGAGCCGTCAACCGGATAGACCTCCAGCACGCCAGGAAGCTGGGGATCACAGTGTGCAACACCCCCCACTTCGGCGATTCGACCGTAGCCGAGTACGCCCTGGGCCTGATGCTCTCCCTCTGCCGGGGAGTCGCCAAGGCGGACAGGAGAATGCGAGAGGGTAGGTGGGAGCTGGTCGAGGGCAAGGACCTGCGGGGGAGCACACTGGGCATCGTGGGCATCGGTGGCATCGGCAGCGAGCTCGCGGCCATGGGCAACGCCCTTGGAATGAACGTCCTGGTCCACACCAAGCGCCCTTCGCCGGAGAGGGAGAAGGAGCACGGCGTACGATTCGTGGGGCTGGACGAGCTGGTGTCCACCTCCGACTTTGTGCAGCTGGCCCTCACCCTGACCGACGAGACCGAGGGACTCATTGGGAGGCGCGAGCTGGACCTGATGAAACCCGACGCCTACCTCATCAACGTCGCCAGGGCCCAGATAGTGGACCAGACGGCCCTGCTGGACACCCTCAGAAACGACCGGATCGGGGGCTACGCCACCGACGTCTTCGAGGAGGAGCCAGCGCACAACCATCCCCTGATGGAGCTGGACAACGTCGTGGCGACCCCGCACGTGGCGTGGAACACGCCCGGAGCTGCCAAACGCATCCTCGATATCGTCGTCGACAACGTCTCATCCTTCCTGGAGGGGAACCCCAAAAACGTCGTCGAGGTCTGACCCGGCCTGGACAAGGTGAGACGGGCCATCGTTGAGCTGGGATACCGTCCCTATTCCTTCGTGATCGTCCCGTCTTCCGCGTACCATTTCTCCTGATCGGCTCGAGCAACCTCTCCTGTCTCCGCCGCCCGGATCAATACACGCTCCTCCTGACTCCTTCGAACCCGGTGCTCCAGATCAACGGGATCCCAACGGGATAACAATCGCTGACGAAGATCCTCACGAATATCGGCGTACTCCGGATCTTGTCCGAGATCGTCAAACTCTCCTGGATCCTCTTGCAAATCATACAGTTCCGGCGGATCGTCCAGGCTGTAGTTCAGCTTGTACCGCCCCCGACGCAGCATTGCCATGGGTCGAACCACGCCGTGAGCCAAATACTCAGAGAAAGCTTCATCCTTCCAATCGGTTTCCTCTCCGCGGCCCAGATTGAGCAGACTATCGCCATCGATTGGCGAAGGGCAGGGAGCGCCCGTCACCTCGATCATCGTCGCCACCAGGTCGACCAGAGAAACCACCTCGGTAAGCCTGCGACCCTGGGGAAGCACTCCCGGCCAGGATATGACCATGGGAATCCGTGAGGACTGCTCGTAGAAATTGGACTTGCGCCACATCCCGTGCTCACCCGCCATCTCGCCGTGGTCACTCACGTAAATCACAACCGTATTTTCGCGCTGGCCTGTCTCCTCCAAGGCCTCGATCAGCCGCCCAATCTTGTCATCGAGATAGGAGATCAAACCATAATAGCCGGCTCGGGCGCGGCGGGTCTGATCCTCCGGGAAATCGATCATACCGAACATCTTCCGCATCCTTTGATAGACCGGATGCAAATTCTCCAGATGCCCAGAAGGAATGTTGGGCGAATCGATCGCATCCAAAGGATACAGGTCCCAGTATTTCTGAGGAACCACCAGCGGAAAGTGGGGCGCAATGAAGGAGGCGTTGAGCGCCCATGGTTGCTCTTTTCGGGCCGGGTCCCGAAGGTAGGTCAAGGCAGCCTCTTCAGCCTCGTCGTCGACTTCGATTTCAAGGGTTGTTCCCGGCGCCGCCTGGCTTATCCCCGGCCAGGGTTTCGGTGCAGTAAGCATCCCGTTGGACCAGGGAAAGACCGGGTGATAATGATCCCCATGGATATCGCGGGCCAGTTGCTCCCGAAAACCGTGCGTTTTGTCCGGTCCGACGAAGTGCTGTTTGCCGGAGAGAACCACATCGTAGTCGACGGCCCGCATCATATGAGCCCAGGTCACCCGATCCGACCCCAGAGGCGAAGTGTTGTCCCAGGTCTCAATCTCGTGAATGTAGCGGCCCGTTAGGAATGACATGCGAGACGGCACACATAGAGGTGAATTGCAGTAGGCATTCTCAAAGAGGACCCCCTCTGACGCCAAACGATCCAGATGCGGTGTTTGAACCAGCGAGTGTCCGTACGCTCCACTGAACATCGGAGCGTGTTCATCCGACATGATTACGAGTAAGTTCGGCCGATCCTGTTCCGCCATCACTCTCTCCTTCCGCCAGGTGCCCTGGCCCTCTCCTTCAAACTTGCCTTTGCCTGTGCCTGTGCCTGTGCCTTTGCCTCTCTCCTCTCCCTCTGCGTTCCTTCCTGCTATCTAAAAACAATCTTGAAATCGTTTCAATGCTGACTGGGCTGATCAAGAGCCTGGACCCAGGAAAGGGATGAGACAAGGTCAAAGAGGAAGGCAAAGGCACAGGCAAAGGCAAGTTTGAAGGTGAGGGCAAGGGTCCGGGCGCTAGATAGGGACCCCGCTTGAGTGGCTCCTCGCGGATTGGCTTCGGCTCATCTTTCTGGCCTGACAAGCCTTGTCGACTGGGGAATGCCGCTGTAGAATGGATGGATTCTTCATAACACCAAGGCACAGCGACTCGGAATGGGAAAGAGATTCCGGGCATGGAGAGCCGGTGGGATTTTCCTCGCCGCAACCCTGGCCAGCCTACTGATCGGAACCAGTCGGGCGGAGGAGACCTTCAACCAGCTGGCGGGGGAGTATGCCGCCGGGGTTCGTCCGCTCCTGGAGCAGAATTGTCTGGGCTGTCATTCCACCCAAAGGAGGATGGGAGAGCTGGACCTGGAGCGGTTTGCCACCCTCCAGCAGGTACGGGGCGATCTGCCCACCTGGCAGAAAATCCTGGAGATGCTCTCCAGTGAGCAGATGCCGCCCGAAGCAGCCCCCCAGCCCAGCGACGAGGCCCGAAGCGAGGTCGTCCGGTGGGTCCGGCGCCTTCTGGATGCCGTCGCTCTGGCCCGCGCCGGGGATCCGGGACGGGTCCTGCTTCGCCGGCTCAGCAATGCCGAATACAACTACTCTGTACGGGACCTGACGGGAGTCGATCTGGAGCCGGCCCGCGAGTTCCCCATCGATGGCGCGGCCGGGGAAGGGTTCACCAACACCGGAGAGTCCCTGGTCATGTCGCCTGCCCTTCTGCAGAAATACATGGATGCGGCCAGGAAAATCTCGGCCCACATGGTGCTCCTTCCAGACGGGATCCGCTTTTCTCCGCAAACCACGTCGCGGAACTGGACCGATGAAGTTCTGGACCGGCTCCGCTCCTTTTACCGCCGATTTGCCGACGAGGAGGGTTATCCTCTGTCTGAGCCCTACCTGGCGGCGACCCTGAGACACAGGGGAAACCTGGTGTCCGGCGAGACCACTCTTCAGGAGGTAGCCCGGGAGGAGGGCCTTCGCCTGTCCTATCTGAGGCTCCTCTGGGAAACCTTGACCGATCCCCATCCCTCCTTCTTTCTGGATCCGGTCCGAGCCCGGTGGCTGACCAGTGCTCCCAACAACCTCGAGGGACTGGCAGAGAAGATCAAAGAGTCGCAAGAGCGGCTCTGGAAGCTCAACACCGTGGGCCACCGGAGCCAATGGCAGGAGGCCGTGGATCCCTTCGTCGCCCATCAGGAGCTGAAGGCCAGGATCTCCACCCGTCCGGGTCAGGAAGAGGCGATGATCTATCTGTGGGTCCGGGATGCGGGTGATGGTGCCCGAGGAGACTACGTCCTCTGGGATCGTCCTCGATTCGAGGCCCCCGGCCAGCAGCCCATGCTGCTGCGGGACGTGGATTCTCTGGACCGTCTCCTCCGCCAGAGACTGGAATCGACCCTGAAGGACACAACCCGATACCTGGCAGCAGTGGCCGAGCAGTCGACACCGGGGACGGATCTCCAGGGGCTGGCGTCCAAGCATGGGGTGGAGGAGAGGACACTGGAAAACTGGGCTCTCTACCTGCAGGAGGGCGGTCTTCCCCTCTCCGCCAAGCACTACCTTTCCGGCCAGCTGGAGGGCATCGGCCGCAATCCGAACCTCAATGGTTGGGGGGAGGACTACGGACCCCGGTTTCTGTCCAACAGCTCGGATCGGAACCTGGACCTCCCTGGGTTCATCCGAGCCCACCGGGTCGCCTGCCATCCGTCGGCCACCCACTTCGTGGGTCTGGCCTGGCAGAGTCCCATGGCTGGAACCGTGCGTGTCCGAACGCGGGCCACCGACGCCCAGGCCAACTGTGGGAACGGCGTCGCCTGGTCGCTCCAGCACCGGCGACGAGGCCAGCTCTCCATCCTCTCGGAAGGAACGTTCGACCAGGCCGGCTATGCCCCGATTAAGGATGTGGAAAACTTGGATGTGGAGGAGAGGGATCTGATCGTCCTGGAGATCGATTCTCGCGACGGGGACGACCAATGTGATCTGACGGTCGTCCGTCTCACCATTACCGAGGAAGTGGAGAAAGGGCGAGAATGGAACCTGGATGAGGATGTGGCCAACGACATCCTGGTGGGCAACCCCCATCCCGATCGACTGGGCCATCCTCAGGTCTGGCACTTCTACCAGGGACCCAGCGGCGAACGCGTTCCCGCGGGGCTGGAGTCCCCTCCCGAAGGCTCGGTGCTGGCCCGCTGGAGCGAGGCTCTGGGTGATCCGGCTCGCCATGGCCAGCTGGTGGGGTTGGCCCAGGAGGCTCAGGCGATCCTGACTGGGGCTCCGCCGAAAGAGGACACTCCGGATCGTCGGCTCCATGACCGCATGACGGCCTTGGACGGACCGCTCTACCGGGGCGTGGATCTTGCCTCCCTAGTGGACCTGGAGGAGGTCCAGGACTTGGAACGGGATGCTCCCGATGAAGAGAGCTCGGGGCCGCGTCCGTCCCGGTTCGGTCAGCACCCCCTGGGTCACCCGGTGGACCCCGGGAGTCTGGTGGTGCAGGCACCGTCGTTGCTGGAGTTCCAGCTTCCCGCCCAGCTGCTGTCGGGACGTGACTTCGTCACCGACGGAAGACTCGATTCGACCAGTGGCGCGGAAGGGACGGTTCAGCTGGATGTGTCGACTTCCAAGCCGGCAGAAGTCTCCGCCTATGATCCCGATCTTCCCATCGTGGTGCTTCCAGAGGGTCCGGCTCAGGAGCGGCTGGAGGTGTCTTCTCAGGATTTTCGCCGCGTCTTTCCCCGGATCATCGCCTACACCCGCATCGTGCCGGTGGATGAGGTCATCACCATACGTCTCTTCTTTCGCGAGGATGACCATCTCCGTCGGCTTTTGCTGGATCCCAGGGAGCAGGAACAGTTGGAACAGCTCTGGACCGAGCTCCAATACATCAGCCGGGATGCTCTCAAGGTGCACCGGTCCTTCGATATGTTCCTGGGATTCGCCTCCCAGGGCGGAAAGGAGGAGCAGTTCGAGCCCATGCGCGAGCCCATCCGCAGGCGGGCCGAGGCCTTCGGCCAGGAGCTCCTGGCATCTGAGCCGCGCCACCTGGAGGCGGTTATGGACCTTGCCTCAAGAGCCTACCGCCGTCCCCTGAGCGAGAAGGAGAAGGAGGAGTTGCGTTCTCTCTACAGCCAGCAGCGGGCCCGGGAGATCCCCCATGACGAGGCCCTTCGGACTCTGGTCTCAGGGGCTCTGGTCTCGCCCCATTTTCTCTACAAGGTGGAGCACCCCGCGCCCGGTGAGGAAGCCCAGCCGGTCACGGACCTGGAGCTGGCCACACGGTTGAGCTACTTCCTCTGGTCCTCCCTGCCCGATTCAGAGCTACTGGAGACGGCGGCGGCGGGGCGGCTGGGAGATCCCTCCACCCTGGAGAGTCAGGCCCTACGGATGCTTCGGGAAGACCGGGTCCGGGGCCTGGCTGTCGAGTTCGCCGCCCAGTGGCTCCATGTTCGAAGCTTCGCCAGGGATATCGAGAAGAACGAGCGGCTCTTCCCGGATTTCGACGAGCGCCTGCGGGGGGCCATCCAGGAGGAATGCGTCCGTTTCTTCCAACATCTGTTCCAGGAAGATGGCTCCGTCCTTGAGATACTGAATGCCGATTACACCTTCGTGAACGACACGCTGGCCCGGCATTACGGCATCCCCGGGGTGGAGGGCTCCCGGTGGCAGCGTGTCGACGCAGTGGAGAGCTTCGATCGAGGCGGAATCCTAGGCTTTGCCAGTGTCCTGGCCACCCAATCCGGTGCGTCCAGGACCAGTCCCATCTTACGGGGCAACTTCATCCTGGAATCCATTCTCGGGGAGCACCTGCCCAGACCTCCTCCCAACGTGCCCGAGCTGCCCGCTGACGAGACAGCCACCGATGGACTGACCATCCGCCAGCTGACCGAGAAGCACCGAAGCGTCCCCGGCTGCGCCGTGTGTCACGCCAGGATCGACCCCTTTGGATTCTCCCTGGAGGGCTTCGATTCCACTGGCAGACGCCGGGACCGGGACCTGGCGGGGCGACCCGTGGAGACGGGAGTCGAGTTGAACAGTGGCACCCGATTCAACGGGCTTTCGGGTCTGCGCGACTATCTTCTGGGCTCGCGCCGGGAGCAGTTTCTGCGCAACTTCTCCAAGAAGCTGTTAGGGTATGCTTTAGGTAGAGCGGTGACACTTTCGGATGAGCCTCTGGTGGATCGGATGCTGGATCGGCTCGAGAGAGACGATTATCGCTTTTCGAGTCTGGTCCAGACCATCGTGGCCAGCCGGCAGTTCCGGTACCGACGTGGCCTCGAAGATCGCTAGGGACCCTTGGTGGAGGAGATGTTCACAGACTGGTCAAGTTTCCTGCCTCCGCGTGATGTAGTTTTAGCGAGACCGCTTCAGCGGTCTGGCGCGAAGCGCAATAGCCCCGGCGTTTACGCCGGGGTTGGTCGGCAATTCACCCTTCTTGAGGCCCCTTCAGGGGCCTTCTTGAGCAGAGGCTTTAGCCAGGATCCGGGTCGACGATGCCTAAAGCCGCCCCTCGAGAAGGACCGTGAACGGCCCTCATGAGACGTAGGGAACCAGCATACCCCGGCGTAAACACCGGGGCTATCGCGCTTCGCGCCAGGCCGCTGAAGCGGCCTCCTGGAAAGCGCACAATCAAACAAACGTCGGTGTTGCTCGGCGATTTGGGATGGCCGCGACTTACTACGGAGAGGAAACAATGAGTCGGACAGATAAAGCCTCGATGACCCGTCGCACAGTCCTGCGTGGTCTCGGTGTGAGCCTGGCCCTTCCCTGGCTCGAGTCGCTGGCGTCTGTCACCGACAGCGCCACTGCCCAGGCGCCGCAACGGTTCGCGGCGCTCTTCGCAGGGAATGGCTTTCATTCCAAGGAGTGGTGGGCCCGGGGCAGCGGCAAGACGATGGAGCTGGGAAAGGTCCTGGAACCGGTGGCTCCGCTGAAGGAAAAACTCCTTTTCATCCGAGGCCTGTACAACGACGAGGCTCTGAAGGGGAACATCCACAGCTCCCAGACTGGAAATCTCCTCTCGGGTGCGCCCCTCGCCTCGGGCGGCAGTATTCAATCCGGAACCAGCATCGACCAGGTCCTGGCCCAGCGCCTGGGCCGTGGCACCAGGATCCCCAGTCTGGTTCTGGGCTGCGAGAGATCCATCTCCTCGGTTCACAAGAACTATTCCATGCTCTACAGCTCCCACATCTCCTGGAGCTCACCCACCACGCCCACGCCCCTGGAGACCTATCCTGCACTGGCCTTCGATCGTCTCTTCCGCGACGACGTCAGCCGGGGGGACAAGAGCGTCCTGGATCTGGTTCTGGACCAGGCCGACAGCCTCTCGCGAAGGGTCAGCAGCTGGGATCGGAGAAAGCTGGATGAGTACCTGACCTCGGTCCGGGAAGTGGAGCTGCGCCTGGACCGGGCTGGCCAGGAGCGGCAGCTGGAGGGGTGGCGTCCCACCTTGCAGGAGCCCAACATGGAGCGGCCTCCTGACGGCATGCCCCAGGACATCGATCGGCACATGCGCCTCATGTCCGACATCCTGGTCCTGGCCTTCCAGACGGACACGACCCGGATCTGCACCCTGAAACTGAACAACGACCACTCCTCTCTTCGATTCCCCCATCTGGGCGTGGATTACATGATCCATCATCTGCTCTCCCACAAAGACACCCAGGACTGGTTGAGGGTGAACCAGTTCTTCGTGAGTCAGCTGGCCTACATCGCTGGGCGGCTGGACCAGATCCAGGAAGGCGAAAGGACGCTGCTGGACAACTCTACGATCCTCTTCTGCTCCAGCATGCTCACGGGAAGCCACGACGCGACCCAGCTGCCCGTGCTGATCCTGGGACGCGGCGGTGGCCGCCTGGAGACGGGGCGAGTTCTGGACTACCTGGAGAGTCCCAATCGCAAGATGTGCAGCCTCTATCTCTCCCTCATGGACAAGATGGGCGTGCATCTGGAGCACTTCGGAGATTCGGACCAGCCGCTTTCGGAGGTCTAAGTGCCCATGTCTCCCGCACCCAGGGCCGCCGCTTGTGTCCTGGCTGCAGCCTGCCTGCTCACATTTCTCGCCGCCAGCGGCACCGACGGCACGGGTGCTGAGGCGGGGAAGGAGCGGGGCCGCCGGCTTCTCCTCCTTCTGGAATCCTCCCAGAACATGTCAGAAGAGATCCGCAAGGGGGACTTCTCGCATGCCAATCTGAGAGGCGCCCGCATCGCCGGCGAGGATCTCCTATCCCGTATGGAGGGAAGGACCTTCTCCCAGGTGTACCAGAGCAGAGAGTACCTCGAGGGAGAGGGTCTCTTTTCCGCCGTCCTGCGAGGGGTCAGGCTTTACGGGGCCGACCTGACGGGAGCCGATCTCCACCGGGTCGACCTCAGTCGAGCGGTGCTCGAGCAAGCCGTCCTGCTGGGGAGCGACCTTCGCGGAGCCGTACTCAACCAGGCAGATCTGCAGAGAGCGGACCTGGCAGAGGCCGATCTGCGCAAAGCCGGCTTGTTTCGGGCGAACCTGTCGAGTGCTAGCCTTCGCAGGGCTCGACTCGAGGGCGCCCGACTCAGAGAGTCCTCGCTGCGGGGAGCCGACCTACGGGGTGCACGAGTGCGGGGAGCGGACCTTCAAGGGGCGGACCTGGAAGGTGCCATCGTGGATGCCGGTGATTGGCTCCTGTCCTCGGGTGCGTGCCTGGATCCGGGACGATGGAGTCTGGTTCGGATTGCTCCGGACGCCTCATCATGGAGTGTTTCTTTGCGCCGCCGACCTAGTGAATAGGGGATCGTGATGACGGAGTACGAGTATGAGAATCTGGGTAATGGAATCTCGATACCATGCGCGCACATGGACCTGACTGATTCCGTAGACTCCCCAGCCAGAAAAGCACTTACGCAGGAGATCTATAGGATTGTCGATCGGCAGGGGGCACTGCTGCTGCGGGATACTGGACTCGAGACCACTCGCGGGTTCGCTGAGTTCTTGTCCTCTATTGGCTACCGCCACCATTCGTATGTAGGGGGCACTTCACCTAGGACGGACCAGGGCCGGGGGGTGTACACGGCCACGGATATTCCAGCCGACGTGACCATCCCGATTCATCAGGAAATGTCCTATTTGGACAGCGCGCCGGATTACGTCTCCTTCTTTTGTGAAGATCCCGCGGAGAACGGCCAGAAGACCAACCTGATCGGCGATATGAGAAGGCTCACCGATCGTCTCCCCGCAGAGCTCAAGAAGAGGTACAAGGGTAAGCGCGCCCGCCTTCGGCGTACGCTGCCGCCCACCGGGAAGAACACCGGCTTTTTCCGCGCCCAGAAATGCTGGCAGGAAACCTTCGGCACCGGCGACCGGGAGGAAGCCGTTGCCATCGCCGAGCAGAAGGGGTGGGAACTGAGCTGGACCGACGACGATTTCCTCGTAATCACGCAGGAGCCGGCGCGGTTTTTCAGGACGCACCCAATCCAGGGCGAGATCTGGTGCACCCAGGCGCTACATTTTCAGCCAGCGTCGAGGCGCCTCTCCGCAGAGAGAGACGGCCGAACGGCAGACCTCGAGCGGTTGAACTCAGCCTTGGCCAATGCGCCGGACAGCGTCGACCGAATGATTATGGAAGACGGCAGCGCCGTGCCACCAGAAGATTGCAGGATCGGGTTTGAGATCGCCGTGGCAGAGGAAACACCCTACGCGCTGGGACGAGGAGACATCATTCTCCTCGACAACCTGCTTATGGCGCACGGCAGATCACGGTTTACTGGTCCGCGGAGAATCTTCACTGCACTGGGCGACCGAGTGGCCGGCAGGCAAACGGCCTGAATTCGAGTCGGTCTGTGGCGCCCGCTCCGAAAGACAGATGTCCCTACCATGTGGAGTCTCAATTCATTTTTGCGTAGGCACCAGCCGCTTGAGTTCCTCAGCCCAGTTGCGGACGACGTTGATCTGGGTGGAGAGTGACTCCTCGCCTTTCTTCACAATCAGGAACCGTTGACCGTCCGGCGTGGGGTCGTAGTCCCGCCCGCGGCCTTGCGCCTGCTCCAGACCCAACCGAGACAGTCCCTCGAAAAGACTCCGCGGTTTCCCCGCTCTGAGATTCGGTTCTGTCTCGACCGAAGCCGCCATCATCTTGTCTCCTTCGCGATAGAAGATCTCTCCGCTATGGGGTGCCCAGAACGGACGCTGGCCACCGTCTGTTGAGATCGCGAGGAGGCCCCCTTCTGCCGGATAGCGTTTCACGTATATCTCGTCTCTTCCGGATCGATTGGAGGTGAAGACAATCCAGTTCCCATCCGGTGAAAAGACCGGGTGGCGTTCGTTGGACTGGGTGACATGGAAAGGTTCGGGCTTTGCCTTCCCATCTAACCGAAGTGTGAAAATGTCCCTGTCACCGCGCTCGCCCCAATCCTCGAACACCAGCACCTTCCCGTTGGAAGACAGGGAAGTGGGAAACTGGAAGTAGTCTCTTTCGAGGACCCGCTCAGGCTCACCAGTGCCGTCGGAAGAGATCCACCATATGTTTACACCCTCCGCTTGAAACGCAGTAAAAAAGAGCCTTGAACCATCCGGGCTCCAGACGGGTGCAACTCTAGCTTTAGAGGTCAATGGGGACAGGGCGCATCGCTCGATCTCGCAGGTCCGGATATAGGGTCGCTCTTGGCCTCTTCTTGCCACAACCGCAAGACGCTTGCCGTCCGGGGAGAGTCGTGGATTGGACAACTCCATCTGGGTTTCCAGAAACGGCTCCTCCACCCCATGGCGATCCACCCAGACCAGGGCGTCCGCCTGATCCACCTCCGATCCGGGTACATACGCGAGCGATCCGCTCGAGGAGATTTCGAACCTTGGCGTCGAACCCAGTGCCAACCACACATCGTCCACCACAGGCACTCCTGTTCCCTGAAGCTCCAGGGCGTCCAGATCGAAGGGTGCTGCTAGAAGGGAGTTGCCCTGCTGGTAAATGAGATGCCCTGTGGGCATGTAGCGGGCCTTGCGAGCCCCTTCCATCAGGGTGCTTTGTTGGCCAGTGTCCAGAGAGAGAACCCTAACGTACAGCTGCCCCTCTAACCGATCCCTGAAGAGTACCACCTTGGCCCCAGGGAGAATCTGGGGGAAGAAGGGGCTGCCTTCCGGGATCAATGGTTCGGGAATACCTCCGCTTGACGAGACTCGCCAGAGGCCGGGTCGCCTTCCGAAGATGATGGTGCCGTCCTCTCCCCAGCTCGCACCTCGGCTTATCTCCACCTCGCAGATCGTGACAGGCTCACCACCGAGCAGGGACCACTTCTTCAACTCACCCTTGACCTGGTTATGATCAGTAAAGAAGCCCACCCACTCCCCGTCGGGGGAGAAGAACGGACTCACGCCATGCTCCGAGCCGGGAATCGGCTTGGCCTCCAGTTGGTCCATAGCTCGCAAGTACAGCCGCTTGATGCCGTCTCGGACGGCAGCATAGACCAGCTTGGTCCCATCGGGGGATAGCGCCAACGACGGCTGTGGAGGATTCAATTCATCGGCGGGAAGGGCGATAGAGAACCGGGCGACCGTGGGTGCTGGAGGCTGGATGTCGTACACTAGATTCCAGAGGGGAAAGCCCAGGAGTACACCCGCCACGAGAACCATCAGCCCAACTACTGATACACGGGTTGGTTGCTGCCACCAAACGGGGGTCGCAGTCCCCACTCCTTCCGCGGACTCCTCAACCTCCTCGCCGAGCACGGACTTGATCACGATGCGGGCATCGCCAATGTCCCGCAGCCGCTCATGGGGGTCCCTTTCAAGACACCTCCGAAGCAATCTCCGGATGGCCCTGGGAGTACCCTCAGGTAGAGCTTTCCAATCTGGATCCTTGTGAAGAACCGCACCCAGGATGTCGGTGACAGTGTCACCGACAAATACCTGGCTGCCCGTCAGCAACTCATACAAGACAGACCCGAAGGCCCATATGTCGGTGCGTTTATCGACCACCTGCCCTCGCGCTTGCTCTGGGCTCATGTAGCCTGCGGTCCCCATGATCATGCCGACGTGCGTCATCTGATCCGTTCGTGTCGGCGAATGGGTCAGATCAGCAGCAGGAATCTCATCTTCCAGCGCCTTGGCGAGTCCAAAATCCAGCAGCTTGACCTTGGCCTCCGGTGTGACCTTGACGTTGGCGGGCTTTAGATCGCGGTGGATGATCCCGTTTTCGTGGGCGGCTTCGAGACCTTCGGCAATCTGGCGGCAGATTTCGAGGGCCTCCTCAACACCCAAGGGACCTTTGCTCAGCCTCTCGGCGAGGGTCTCGCCCTCGACCAGCTCCAAGACCAGAAAGCGCACTCCATCGGCTTCTTCCAGGCCATGGATCGCGGCAACGTTGGGGTGATTGAGGGAGGCCAGGACCTGAGCCTCGCGTCGAAACCTGGCCAGCCTCTCGGCATCCTGGGTGAACTGCTCGGGCAGGACCTTGATGGCGACTTCGCGCTTCAGAGTGGTGTCCTCGGCTCGATACACCTCTCCCATCCCGCCTTCGCCGAGCTTGGAGGTGATCTTGTAGTGGGAGATGGTCTGGCCTATCAACCGAGCCTCCAGAACTACAGGGGAACCTATCTACCGAATACTAGATCGTTGGATCTGGAAGAGCAATCTCACGAAAATGGTTTATATGTTAATCCGATGAACAGATGGGGTTATTCTGCCTCCCAAAAGCGCGTCAGCCCAAGGAAGGCAAGTTCCTATCGATGTAGCGAGCGACCTCAGACCGCCGAGCAACACCGACGTCCGCTGGAGTGTACCCTTTCCAGTAGGCCGCTTCAGCGGCCTCGCGCGAAGCGTAATAGCCCCGGTGTTTACGCCGGGGTAGGCCAGTCTGGTACCTTGCCTGAGGGCCGTTCACGGTCCTTCTCGAGCGGTGGCTTTAGCCATGCTCGACCCGGAGCCTGGCTAAAGCCTATGTTCGAGAAGCCCGCTAAAGCAGGCTCCGGCATCTGCTCGCTCGCCCCCCGGCCCTAAAGGACCGGGCTATTGCGCTTCGCGCCAGACCGCTGAAGCGGTCTTCCTGGAAACTACATCACGCCGAGGCAGGAAACTTGACCAGTTTGTGAACTTTCTCTCGACCAAGGGGTCTCTAGTTCTGGTTAGCATCACGGACCACACAAACGTCATGGCCCGATCCCGGAGATTGTGCTAGCGTGGTGGAAACGACATCACCGTGGATTGGGACATTGGGCGAAGCAAGTCGAGCCTTGCTGACGACTCAAGTCAAGGCTCTGGAGAAGACCCCATGCGTAAGAGGGGCTTCCTCATCGAACGCGTTGTGGTGTGGTCCTTGCTAGCGACGGTATTCTGCGTCGCCGATCGGGCGAGTGCATTGGCCGGCGGGTCGAGGAAGGACCCTTCAGGCTGATTCAAGCACTCGGATCGGCTTGCCCGTGACCAGGCTGTACAGCACGTCCGGGCAAAAGTCGACTCCGTTGGGCCAGGCAATCGTCCCGGCTTCAGGATCAACCTCAACCTGTCTAAAGAAAGCGATCTCCTTCAGTGGCAGGAACACTCCTCCGCGACCAACAATTCGCTCTTCCAAGTCCAGCTCACCTTTGGTGCCATCCGTAAAGATCAGTTCCAGACGATACTCTCCAAGGTGCCGTACTCGCTTCACTCTTGGGAACATAATCCTCCTCTACGCAAGAGGTTCAATCTTCTGAACGGCTTGATCACTTGCCAACCGATTCCAGTTGTCCAGTAGTTCTCGCTGGTGAAGGGCCGCCCTGAATCACCATCGAGGTTGCCCGACCTGGTAGGCTGCCCTCAAGGACAAGGATCGGATCAATCCCAACCTGAGCCTCATCTCCAGCATAAATAGCGTGGAAGTGTGGCGGATTGTGTTCATCGAAATACATCCTAATCACAATTCCGAAGAACCGGCTGACTTCAGGCATCCTTTCGTAAATCTACCACGTACTTACGGATGCTAGTGCCCTGACACATAAATACTGCTATGTTTGCAGATGGGTCTTGTGAGGCGAGATCAAGGCGGGAGGAGGAAGACGATGCTTGGCCATCTTCGACGACGACCAACGCAGAGATCGGCCACAACCCCCATCTGCCCTACGGGTGGCGACGGGACGGGCCGATTTCTTTGTCACTTCTCCTCCACTATGGCCAAGCATGGTCTTCGTCGTCGTTTCGCGAACTCGACCCGTCGCGCTCGCCACAAACATAGCAGTATTTATGTGTCAGGGCACTAGTCTTCAAATCGGCTGGATCAACACCTTCTGAGTTCTTAGAACTCAATCTAAAAGGAATTTCCTATTAGTTCGACAGGTCAGCAAGCAACGGCACATCACATCACGGCCGAATGGGTTGTAGCCGAGGCAAAGAACGAACTTTCACGGAATGAGTTGTGCACCGGATTAACATATAAACCATCCCGCTGAGATTGCCCTTCCAAACCCAAAGATCTAGTATTTGCTAGAAAGACCCCCCTGTGGTTCTGGAGGGCTCGTTGATAGGGCAGACCATCTCCCACTACAAGATCAACTCAAAGCTCGGCGAAGGCGGTATGGGAGAGGTGTACCGGGCCAAGGACACCAAGCTCAACCGCGATGTGGCCCTGAAAGTCCTACCCAAAGCCTTTGCCTCCGACCGCGAACGCATGGCTCGTTTCTCCCGAGAAGCCCAGGTACTGGCGGCGCTGAATCATCCCAACATCGCCTCCATTTATGGTCTGGAGGATTCCGAGGGCAAGCACGCCCTGGTTCTGGAATTGGTGGAAGGGGAAACACTGGCGGAGCGGGTCAACAGAGGAGGCATTCCTCTAGAGGAGAGCCTGAAGATCGCTCTTCAGATGGCTGAGGCACTGGAAGCAGCCCACCAGACAGGCATCATCCATCGGGATCTCAAACCGGCCAATGTGAAGATCACCCCCGAAGGTAAGGTCAAGGTCCTGGACTTCGGTCTTGCAAAAGCACTGGAAGAAGAAGTCGTGGCGGAGGACATCAGTCAATCACCCACCATCAGCCATATGGCCACCAAGGCCGGGATGATCCTGGGGACGGCGGCCTATATGTCTCCAGAGCAGGCACGAGGGAAGCCCGTCGATAAGCGCACAGATATCTGGGCCTTTGGGGCAGTCCTCTATGAAATGCTCACCGCTGAGAGAGCCTTTGAGGGAGGTGACGCCTCAGAGATTCTAGCCTCGGTCATCAAAGTCGACATCGACTGGAACAAACTACCGACCGATATACCGCAAGTTCTAAAGAGGTGGCTGCGGAGGTGTCTGCAAGCGGATCCGAAACAACGCTTGCATGACATAGCGGATTTCCGAATCGAGATCGAAGAATACCTGTCCGACCCTACAGCCGACGAGGTCGATCGAGCAGTCGCTGCTCTGCCTTCTGTTAGCAAGCGGCAGATGATTGGTTGGCTTCTGCCCTGTGCAATAGCAACTGCGATCATCACCCTGACTGCTGTTTGGATTCTGAGTCCTGAACCAGTACCCAAGCCCCTGACGCGCATGGCCTTGGTGTTGCCATCGGACCAACAATTGAGTTCTTCTGGTCGTCATCAGGTGGCCCTCTCGCCCGACGGGACACACCTGGTCTACGTCGCCAACGGCCAACTCTACCTGCGGGCCATGGATCAGTTGGAGGCCGCACCCATCCCCGGCACCGCAGAAGGAAAGGGTAGGAGTCCCTTTTTCTCTCCGGAAGGGGAGTGGGTGGGATTTTATGCAGGTGGTGAACTGAAGAAAGTCTCCATCGCGGGTGGGGCACCGGTAACGCTGAGCGAAGCGGGGAATCCCTACGGTGCCAGTTGGGGAGCCGATGACCGGATTGTTTTTGGACAAGGTAACGAAGGCATCTTTCAAGTTCCCTCCGCTGGTGGGACAAAGGAACTTCTGATCAGCGTGGACTCCGGGCTTGAATGGGCTCATGGACCGCGGGTCCTTCCCGGCGGCCAGTCCGTGCTTTTCACACTCGGCGGGCCGTTCGGGTGGGATGATTCACAAATCGTGGTGCAGTCACTGGAGAGCGGTGAGCGGAAGGTGCTCGTCAATGGGGGCACGGATGCTCGCTACGTGAGCACGGGGCATCTGGTTTATGTGCGAGCAGAGACGCTGCTGGCGGTGCCCTTCGATCTGGGAAGTCTGGAAGTAAACGGCGACCCCATTCCAATTGTGGAGGGTGTTTTCAGTCCGAGCTAACTGGTGCTGCCCAGTTCAGCTTTTCAGATCTTGGATCCTTCGTTTATGTCCCGGGCGGTGGGGGTATGTCCGAACTGGTCTGGGTGGATCGCAATGGGGTGGAGGAACCAATAAAGGCGGAACCCCGACCCTATGAGCAGCCGCGGCTCTCTCCGGATGGCCGCCTGTTAGCGCTGGAGATCGAGGGTGACATTTGGGCTTATGCCCTTGTTCGTGAGACAACGACGCGAGTGACTTTTGACGGAGGTAGCAGACCGGCCTGGACACCGGACGGAAAGCAAATTGTCTTCACGCATTCCAGTGGTCTATTCAGAGTTGCAGTCGACGGCAGCAGCGGGGTCGAGCGGGTGTTTGAAGGTGGATTGCATCACAGCAACGCCGTTTCCCCCGATGGGCAAACCCTGCTGCTTCACTCCCACAACCAGGCGAGTGAAGACGCCCTGACGCTTAAACTCGACGGTCAAAGCGAACCCCAATCGTGGCTGGCCACGGCTTTTAACGAGGTCGGGACCGCTTTTTCTCCGGATGGAAAATGGATCGTTTACCTCTCAAATGAGTCAGGGCAGGGTGAGATCTACGTGCGTCCCTTTCCCGG
The DNA here is from genome assembly GCA_965218775.1 of Acidobacteriota bacterium. Taxonomy (GTDB): domain Bacteria; phylum Acidobacteriota; class UBA6911; order RPQK01; family JAJDTT01; genus CAUZIZ01. The sequence continues at coordinate 2,114,790 of CBDCLS010000005.1, forward strand.
TCCAGGTGAGAGGATCCAAGTCTCAACGGAGGGTGGCGACCAGCCACTCTGGAAAGCGAACGGAGAGATTTTCTATAAGCAGGCCAATCAAATGATAGCCGTACAGGTCCAGACAGAGCCAGAAGTGATTGTGGGCCGTCCGCAGAAGCTCTTTGAGGGCCAATACGTGTACGGCGGCGCGGGTCCCTTCGCTTCCTATGACGTTACCCCCGACGGCCAGCAGTTTGTGATGATCAAAGAAGGCGGGTCGACAGGAGAAGCCCGCCAGGAAATCATCGTCGTTCAGAACTGGTTCGAAGAGCTCAAGCGGTTGGCGCCAACAGGGGAGTGATTGGACCTCCGTATGCCAGGAGAATCGCCCCCTCTGTTCATCTTGAAGGGAGGTATGTGGTGAAGAATGGTCAGATGAATCGACGGGAAGCCCTCGAGAAATGTATCGTTCGCGGTTTGCTCGTGGTGGCGGCCCCAGTATCGGCTTCGGCCCTCTTCGGCCAGTGGCTTCGCGCCGAAGAAAAGGCACCGAGGCCCACAGCCACAGAGGTGCTCGGCCCCTTCTACAAGAAAGGCGCTCCCGATATATCGGTGCTCCGCCGCCCCGGGGAACCAGGTCTGCCGCTGCGGGTAACCGGATCGGTCACGAATACGCAGGGAGCACGGGTTCCTGGGGCGCACGTCGCTCTGTGGCACACCGATCACTTTGGCCACTACGATGTGATGGGCTATCGCTTCCAAGCCGAAATCATCGTCGGGGAAGACTCGAATTACGGTGTCGAAACGATCATTCCCGGGCACTATCCTTCTCGTCCGGCTCAACACATCCACTATCTGGTCACCGCGCCGGGACACAAGCCACTCATCACCCAGGCTTACTTTGCTACCGACCCCTGGTTTGAGGGCGACCCCGACACGACCTACGGCCGCATTGCGAAGAACCGCGCACTTCCCTCTGTACAAGAGCAGTCCTCATGGGGCGTCTCCGCAACCGGGAGCGTTTCTAATAGACCAAAGGAAGGGTGAGGAGAAAGGGGAAGGCAAAGGCACAGGCACAGGAAAAGGCACGTTTGAGGGAAAGGGCGAGGGCAAGGGTTAGGCGCTAAACACGTACGCGCCTCCCTCGGGGATTTCGCTGACAGAGGCCAGGTCGTTCCGGAGTTTGGAGACGAAACCATTCGTGAGTTGTTGGTCAGGTCGTATCGGCTGGTCTACCAAGTCTCGGACGATAGCGTTTTTATCCTGGCTTTGGTTCATGGCGCACGGGGTAAGCGGCGCATCTAGCTTCGGCTCGATCCAGGCTGGCTTCGACTGATACGTGACCATCTCGCCATCAGGCTATTACCGGATCCCACCCTTGGTCTGGATCCGACGGTGTAGGTGACAGTCCAGGATCCAAACTGGCCGGCGATCCCGGTCTGGGGCTCGACACCCACCGATCCCTGGCTGAAGCTCCCGGGCAGCATCCGAGCCTTCGGCGGCTCCTCCAGGCTCACTGCCAGACGTCATTGTCGGCCAGAAGCCGAGGATCGACATCCACGCCCTGCGGCCGAGCTGATTTGAGGAGGGAGAACTATTCACCTCCGCCCGGGGCGCCGGCAATCGCGGATAGTGTTCACGGAGGTGGATCCATGAGTAAGAAACCACTGGAGGTGCTACGGCGCGACGGTTAACTGATCCTGCGCGGGATCATCCCACCGGATGAAGTAGGTCCCGTAAGGGAGAGCGTGGCCGGCACGCTGACGGTTCCGCAAACCGTTACTTTCCTACTGTCAGGCGTTCCTTGCCCTCCGGCCGGAGCTTGACTGGGAAGCATTTAGGGAGTACTTTTGGAGGATGAAGGTCAAGACATCTATCACTCTTTCGCAAGACATTCTACATGCCATGGATAGGATCTCCAGCCTTTACAAAAATCGCTCGGAGCTGATCGAAACCGCGATGCGGGCGTACTTGGCCAAGTTGGAAGGCGAGGAGCAGGACCGGAGAGATCTCGAGATGATCAACCGGCACGCCGACCGCCTCAATCGGGAAGCCGCCGACGTTCTCAAGTATCAGGTGGAGCCTTGAGACGCGGTGACCTCTACCGTGTTTCGAAACCACCTTCCAAGGATCCCAAACGATCCCGAGTCTTTGTCGTTGTCAGCCGCCAGGTCCTGATTGACTCCCGGTTCTCGACCGCGATCTGCGCTCCAGTCTATTCCCGGTTCGATGGCCTGGCGACGCAGGTTCTGATCGGGCCGGACGAGGGGATGAAACACGAGAGCGGCATCCATTGCGACGGCTTGGTGAGCCTTTCCAAGTCTCTTCTCACGAACTTCGTTGGAACTCTGGACTCGAGCAAGATGGAGGCCCTTGATTCCGCGCTGACGGTTGCCTTGGATCTCCAGGTCCCTTAGTACACTGATGCTTTTGTTTCTAGCCTGGATTCTCATAGCCTACCTCAGAGCTAACTTTTCCAGCGACGACCGCCCTCGCCCCATCCAGACTCGAGTTTAACGGTTTGTCAACTCAGGAGGAACTTGCGAGCATCGAGCTTCTCACTTTGGTGTTGTGCACCCAGATGCCGCAGAGCCTTGATTCCTCCGGGCTCCCTGGTATACTGCGGAAACCATGAAGCCGGGGCGATGGGTCTTTTTGGGGATTTCGATGTCCCTGGTCGTTCCCTTCCCAGGCCAGGGGGAGCCGCCGCCAGCGGAGGGCTCGAAGGTCGGATCTCGGCTGGACCCCGGAACAGATGGAAGCCCGCCCGGCGATGCGGTCGTGCTTTTTGACGGTCGCGACCTCTCCAGGTTCACCCAGCTGGACGGGAGCCCCGCCAGTTGGAAGGTCGAAGGCGGGGCAATGACGGCAGGAGATGAGGACATCGTCACCAGGGATCGATTCTCCGATGCCCAGGTCCACGTCGAATTCAATCTTCCCGAGGACCGGGAGGCTCACGGCAACAGCGGACTCTATTTCCACCACCTCTACGAGTTGCAGATCCTGGATTCCTTCAGTGGGAATGACTTCGCTCCCGACCAGCAGTGCGGTTCCCTGCCCAAGGTGTCTGCACCCCTGGTGAACGTGACCCGTCCACCGGGGGAGTGGCAGAGCTTTGACATCGTCTTCCATGCTGCCCGTCTGGACCCGACCGGGAGGGTCACGGAGCCGGCCCGTTTTACCGTGTTCCACAACGGTGTCTTGATTCAATATGAGCGGCGCCTGTTCCAGGGCACGGGCGCTGGGAAACGGAATCCTATGGTCTCCAAGGGACCCTTGAAGCTCCAGGCCCACCGCAGCCCCGTCCGCTTCCGCAACCTCTGGTACCGTCCGCTGCGCCGGGTTCCCTGAGAGCCCGCGACCCGCTGTCCCTCCTGCTTAATCGATCCAATCGATCCAAACAGGTTTCGTGCTCCGATCCATAAATACGGCAACGTCCGTTGCGGGGGAACGCTATTTCCAGTTCCTGAAACGTTATGACGACGTCTTTCGTGCCAATCGCCCCCATGGCGAAGTGCTGCTGGCGCATCCTCGCAGCCACAATCACCAGGGGAGACTCATCCCGGCGATGACGGCCTTTCAGAAGATCGGCCATCGCCTGATGGACGAGCACGTGCTCTTTGACGTCATTCCAGACGAGATCATCACACCGGAGCAAAGGACCGCATACCGCCGGGTCTACGAGATCGATTCAGTCGATCGAATCGACAAAGAGAGCTTCGACGACTTCACCCGCTTCGATGCGCCTGGGACGGTGCGAGTCTCAGCCAGTCGCCCCGCCGCGGGCGGCGAGGTGACCCTCCACTTCGTGAACTACAATCGGGAAGAAGGCCCAGGGGAGGGCTATGGAGGGAAGGGCATTACGGAAGAGAAACCCATTGCGGTGGCCAGCGTTGGCGTCGACTTCGTTGTCCCATCAGTTTCCCGGGTCGTGAAGGTCGAGGCGCTTTCACCGGAAAAGCCCGAGCCTAAGGCAGTGGCAATCGAGGTCAACGGTGACCGTATCCGGTTTACCATGCCAGAATTCCTCGTCTACGGAATGGCCCGCATCTACCTGGAGCCGTCGATGCGTGCCCAAGAGTAGATTCGCAGAAACGGCGCGGAGAGAACGAGATTCTTCTGACAGCCGTGAACTTTTTGTAGCCCGAGTATTGGCTGGTGGCGCAATCAGCGATCCCAGGGAAACGCAAGAGTGGGCACGTTGAGCGTAGCGCTTCAGCGACAAGACCAGACGCCCCCCGCTACCCGGCTCCAGGTGGACCCGAAAATGGGAGTCATCCACCGAGGTGACCTGCCCCCCTGCTCCACCGAGGTACACCGGTGCTCACCGTAGCCTCCGGTCTGGACCACCACGTCCCGACCATGTACGGGGCTGGTGTTGACCAGGATCAGGGTGACGGCTGCGGCGCTGATCCTTTCCACCAGCGTGCCTGTCTTGGGATCAATCATCACCACCATCGTGTTGTCTCCACTCCAGGGATTGTCACCTTGATTCTTTGACCCCTCTGGCGAGTACGTGTTTAGCGCCGAACCCTTGCCCTCGCCCTTTCCCTCAAACTTGCCTTTGCCTTTGCCTTTGCCTGTGCCTTCTCCTCTCCCCTCACGCTTCCTTGGTCCATTACCAACACACTCCGATGAGGCGGTTCTTGTACAAAGGGAGAGAGTAAGGGGCAGAGAGGGGAAGGCAAAGGCACAGGCAAGTTTGAAGGCGAGGGCAAGGGCAAAGGCAAGTACAACGCTAAACAGGTACACCGCTCTCGCGGCGAGTAGATGAGGGTCGGCGTCTCACCCCCGAATCCAAAAGAGTTGAACTCCACCACCGAGGCCGCCAGAACCATGGCCAATCCCGAGTCGACGGCTCCTTTCCTTTGACGGAGCAGCGACTGTACCAGATCCCCTGGGGGTCGGAGCTTTGCCAGACCAGGTGCAGGACGTCGTCTTCGTCGATGAGGAGGCTGGCCACACTGGCGTCCCGGACCACCCCGGCCAGAACCGTCTGGTTCGAGGCGCCGGCAATGGCTACGGCCTTGTGGAAATCTCCGGCAAACTCCGGTGTTGCATCCCTGGAAGCGGCCAGGAAGATCGAGGGCCGGCCATCGGTCAGGGCGTCGTAAGCCAAAAACCAGATTCCGTCCGAGTTCCTTGCGATCTGTCGCCCGTTGGTGTGGGGGAAAGGTGGTGCCGTGTTGCTCTTACCGACTTCGAGAGTGAGTGCCGCGCCGGCGTAGGGTCCGCCCAGCAGCCAGGTCGAGAGGACCAGCCAGACTGCTGAAGCCCGGAGACTGGAGGTTGGTGGATGGTGGGAGGCAAGACGCTGGGGGGGGAGACACTGTGGCTAGCATGGGTCCACTACAGTTCAGGCTTTGCGTAGCACCGGGATCAGATCCCGAATCCAGGGGGTACTTGTTGGACTCGTCCTCTCTCCTTTTCTTGGCTCTTGCTCCTGGACGGCTGTTTCCTGTAACATACTTTACCACGCTGGATTACAAATTATAATCCTTTGGTCTATCGTCCAATCTCCTCAGGAAAACGAATCATGAGTAAAGCTTCCATCCATCGTCGGTCTTTCTTGTCCCGGTCGGCCGGAGCTGGAGCAGGCCTGGCCTTGGCCGGCTTTCCCGGCATCATCAGCGCTCGCAACGTCAACAACCGTCTCAACCTGGGAATCGTGGGGCCGGGAGGGCGCGGCACCGGCCGCCTGAAGCGGTTCTTTGAGATCAGCAAACAATTCAACGCTCGACTCATCTCGGTCTGCGACCTCTGGAGCTACCGCCGCGACAAGGCCGTGGAGCTGGCGATGGAGAAGCAGGGTCACGCCCCCAAAGCCTACCGTCACCACGAAGAGATCCTGGCCGATAGCGAGGTGGACGCTCTGATCATTGCCACCCCCGACCATGCCCACGCCCAGATTCTGAAGTTGGCTGCCGATGCGGGCAAGGACGCCTACTGCGAGAAGCCCATGGCCAATGTGCTGGAGGAAGCCAACGCGGCCCTGGACGCGGTGCGCAAGGCCGGCACCATCGTCCAGATCGGGACCCAGAGACGAGCCAATCCCAAGTATCGCCAGGCCAGCCGCATGATCGCCGAAGGATTCATCGGTGACGTGGTCAAGGTAGATCTCCATTGGAGCAAGTACAGTCCTTATCGCTGGGCCCGGAAGGAAAAGGATATATTGATGGCCAAGGAGAGTGATCTGGACTGGAACACCTGGCTCATGGGCAGACCTCACCGGCCCTTCGATCCCCGCATCTTTCGCTGCTTCAGGCTCTTCAAAGACTTCTCCAGCGGCATCATCGACCAGTGGATGAGTCACGGCATCGACCTGGCACACATGCTGACGGGTGTCTCCTATCCCCTAAGCGCCGTCGCCCATGGCGGGATCTACCAGTGGAAGGACTACCGGGAGAATCCCGATACTCAAGAGATCTCCCTGGAGTACCAGAAGGGAGACCGGAAGTTCCTGACGGTCTACTCCACCAACTGGATCAATGGGTACGGCAGCGGCACGCGGGTCCACGGGACTCTGGGAAGTTTCAAGGGCGAATCTATTTCCCATCGTGATGCCGACTGGCATTTCTCCGGAAAAGGGGTAAAGGCAGAGGGCAAAGTGGGGGACAGAGTCCCTGTTTCCGAAGCTCCCGGAGAGACCGACCACATGGCCAACTGGCTGGACGCGGTACGCAGCCAAGATTCGAAGCGGCTGTATTGTCCTGTCGAGGCCGGCTATGGTCACTCCATCGCCTGCATCATGGCCACCGACTCCTACTGGAGCGGCAATCGCATGGCCTTCGACCCGGTGAAGCGGACCATCCAAGCTGGATAGAGAAAAGCACCAAATCACAAACAGTCTGAAGTCGCCTCACAAGCCCCATCGACAAGGCCAAACTAACCGGAGGGCGCTGTTGGCGACACCGTAGTGAAGCTCGGAGTACCTGAAAGTTAATGTCGTGGAGCTACCGGGAAGCTTCAGAACCCATGCAGGCCATTAGACTGGCAGCGGGAAACAGAAGGCAAGAGCGGGAGAGGTTGTCACGGGGGAAAACTATCCCATCCATTGGAGCCTGAAGCGCGAGCCAGGGGTTGGGGACAAGGAAGATTGTGCTGTTGTCCGCCTCTCTCCTCGAAATCTGGCCCCCTGTTGCAGACGATTCAAGGCGTTCGCGGCTCTGTCCGATCGACATCGTTCGGAATCTGGTGCTTATGATTTGGAGCTTGTTTGTATCTTGCATCTTGTACCTTGTACCTTGGAGCTTTGATTTCACCTTAGGCCAGGAGTTTCTCGATCACGTGACCGCCTACATCGGTGAGACGAAAGTCGCGGCCCTGGTAGCGGAAGGTGAGTTGGGTGTGATCGAGACCTAGTAGGTGAAGAATCGTGGCCTGGACATCGTGGACCTGAACCTTGTCTTTGGTCACGAAGAAGCCCAGCTCGTCCACCTCTCCAATTCTCTGACCGGACTTGATGCCGCCGCCTGCAAACCACATGGGAAAGTTCTCGATGTGGTGGTTTCGGCCGACGCTCTCGCGGATTTCTGCCATGGGGGTACGCCCGAACTCGCCACCCCAGACGACCAGCGTGTCCTCTAGAAGGCCGCGCTGCTTGAGATCGGTGACGAGGGCGGCCGTGGGACGATCGGTCTCCAAAGCCACCTCATCGATCTTTTCATTCAGGTTTCCATGGTGGTCCCAACCGGTGTGATACAGCTGCACGAAACGCACGCCTCGCTCGACCATTCGGCGGGCCAGCAGGCAGTTGTTGGCGAACGACGGCTGGCCCGGAGTCGCTCCGTAGAGATCCAGGGTGGCCTGGTTTTCGGCGGCCAGGTCCATCAGCTCGGGACCGCTGGTCTGCATCCGGTACGCCATCTCGTAGGAGGCGATCCGGGTTCCGATTTCCGGATCGCCGTAGTCAGCCTCATGGAGCCGGTTCAGATCCTGGATGGCGCCCAGCTTTGCCGCCTGATGCTTCATCGAGACGCCCTTTGGGCTGGCTAGGTTTGGGATGGGGACGGCTGATCGGAGGAACTCGACACCCTGGTAGGCCGTGGGCAGGAAGCCACTGCCCCACATGTAGGCACCCCCCATCAAATCCTCCGTCCCCGAGCGCAGGACCACGAACGCGGGAAGATCCTGGGACTCACTGCCCAGGCCATAGCCCACCCAGGAGCCCATGCTGGGACGTCCGAAGCGAGTCGAGCCGGTGTTGGAGAAAAGCTTGGCGGGAGCGTGATTGAAGTTCTCGGCCACCACCGAGTGTACCAGGGCCAGGTCGTCGACGACGGTGGCCAGGTGGGGAAAGATCTCCGAGACCCAGGTTCCCGACTGTCCATGCTGCGAGAACTTCCGCCTTGGACCGAGCAACTTGGGCTTGACCTTGGTGAAGCGCTCCATGAATGCAAAGCGCTTGCCCTCCAGAAAGGACTCGGGTGTGGCCTGTCCGTTCAACCGTGCCAGCTCCGGCCGGTAGAGCCAGGTCTCGAACTGACTGGGGCCTCCGGCCATGAACAGATAGATGACCCGCTTGACCCTGGGATTGTAATGCGGTGCCCTGGGAGCGAGGGGGTTCTTCTCCCGGGTGCCCGTTGCTCCGAACACCCTGCCACCGCCCAACAGGTGGCCCAGGGCGATGTTGCCCAGACCGACGAAGCACTGGCTGAAAAAATGCCGCCTCGTCCGATTCAGGAGCTGGAGCCCTTGTGTAGTCATTCCTATCTCCGTCTTCCTCCTGGGAGCCCAACCGTCATTCCCGGGTGACGAACTCATCCAGGTTGAGAACCACACTGGCCACCATGTACCAGGCCGCCTCCTCCTGGCCATCACTCCCGGTGGGCAACGGAAGGCTCAAAATCTCCTCCGTCTCCGCCAGGTTGGTCCGAAGGTCCTGGCGCTGCATCGCCAGCAGGCGCTCCAGACGCGCTTTCTCTTTGGGCTGGGGCGCACGGGTCAGGCAGACTCGAAAGAGATACTCGAGTCTATCCGAATCCGCCCCATCCGGGCGCTCCCTCAGGACTCTGTAGGCCAGGCCCTGGGCGAACTCGTGAAAACCCTCATCGTTCAGAAGCGTGAGGGCTTGTAGGGGTGTGGTCGAGCGATTTCGACTGCTGGCCGAAGTCAATGCGTCGGGACTGTCGAAGACCATCAAGGCCGGATGGGGACTGAGCCGCCAGAAGTGGGTGTACATCCCTCGCCGGTAACGGTCTTTCCCTTCACTCAGGGGCCATCTCGCATGGCCAGAATCGGTCTTCTTGCCTTTGATCATGATGCCAGGGGGTTGTGGGGGGAACACGCTCGGCCCGCCGATCTCCGGCGTCAGCAGGTCGCTCGCCGACAAGGCCAGGTCGCGCACGATCTCGGACTCGACTCGCAGCCGGTTCTGCCGCGCCAGCAGTCGGTTACGTGGATCTGCTTTCTGGGTGTCTGGACGATAGCGCGACGACTGACGATAGGTCGCTGACGTTGTGATGAGGCGATGGATGGCCTTCAGACTCCAATCGCGAGCCACCAGCTCCGAAGCCAGCCAGTCCAACAGCTGGGGATGGGAGGGAGGAGAGCCCTGTGTCCCAAAATCGTTGCCGGTCTCAACGATCCCGTAACCAAAGTAACGCTGCCAGATCCGGTTGACCGTGACGCGGGGAGTCAGGGGGTTCCTCTCGTCCACCAGCCAGCGGGCCAGGTCCAGCCGGGTGTACTTGTCCTGGGCGGGTAAAGGCGGCAGCACGGCAGGTGTTCCAGGCCGGACCCGAACACCCTTCCTGAGGAACTCGCCCCCCAACAGCAGGTGGGTCGGACGGGGTTCGGGCAAGTCTCGCATGACCAACGTGCTGGGGATCTCAGGCTCCAGGTCCTGGACCACAGCCAAGGCCTTCGTTCGCTCCTGATGACCCGGGTCCTGTTTGAAATAGGCGCGCCTGATGTACTTCTGCTGCTCCGGGTGGCGCTCCGCGACCGGGATCTTCAGACTGGCTCGCTGGCCCGGGGTCAGCTTGGCCCGAGCCTCTTCATTGAGCGTGGCCTCCCACTCGGCCTGGCTGGCCAACAAGCGTTCCTCATAGCTCTTCATTTCCTGGCGCATCACCTCGAGCTGGGCCCGAACAGCTTCTCGTCTCAGGTGCTGTTCGGGAGTGCCAAACTCCAGCACGGGCTCGGAGGCACGGGAGCGTCCGGCGTCGTTCTTGAACTCACCGCTCAGCTCGTCGATGCTGTTGAAGAAGGCGAAGAACTGGTAGAACTCCCGTTGCGAGACGGGATCGTACTTGTGATCGTGGCAGCGGGCACAGCCCAGGGTCAGGCCCAGGAAGACGACCCCGGTGGTATGCACCCGGTCGACCACGGCCTCGACCCGGTACTGCTCGAAGTCGACTCCGCCCTCCAGATTCAACATGGTATTGCGGTGAAACCCAGTAGCCACGATCTGGTCTTGGGTGGCGTTTGGAAACAGGTCCCCGGAAATCTGCTCGATCACGAACTGGTCGAAGGGCAAGTCGCGGTTCAGGGCGTTGATCACCCAGTCCCGGTACATCCAGATCTTGCGTGCGCTATCCTTGTTGTATCCGTCTGAATCGGCGTAGCGGGCCAGGTCGAGCCAGTGGCGTCCCCAGCGCTCGCCATAGTGGGGGGATTCGAGCAGCTGGTCGATGAGGCGCTCATAAGCGTCCGGGCGCGTGTCGCCCACGAAGGTTTCCACCTCCTCAGGTCTGGGCAGCAGTCCGATCAGGTCCAGATAGGCCCGGCGGATGAGGGTGGTTTTCTCGGCTTCCGGTGCCGGCTTCAACCCTTTCTGATCGAGGTGCGCGAGGATGAAGCTATCGATGGGATTGCTCACCCAGGAGGGGTCGGTTACGGTTGGCTCGACCGGCCGCCTGATCGGCTGGAACGCCCAGTGCATCGACGGATTGCCCGAGTCCCTTTTTCCTTCCCGCACCCGGGCTGGCCAGGGAAGCCGCATCTGGATCCACTGGACCAGGGCCGAGGCCTCATGCGTCGCCAGCGACTCATCCGGGGGCATCTTCAACTCGCCCTGGCGGCGGATTGCCCGCACGAGCCGGCTCTCCTCGGGAAGACCCGGTGAGACGACTTCTCCGCGGTTGCCCCCTCTGAGGATGGCCTCTCGGCTCTCGATCGACAGCCCGCTGGTGAGCAGTTTATCGTTGTGACAACCCCCACACTTGTTCCGAAGGACCGGCCGGACCTGATTTTCGAAGAAGTGGATCGCGTCCGGAGAAAACCGTTCTGTTCCGGACCTGGCAACCGAGTGGAGCGAACCCCAGGCACCCAGGATCAAGACTGCTGCACAAGGGCGAATCACGATCTTAGAGTACCACTGTTCCATCACGGCGGGCACCATCTTCCACGGCCTCGCAGTCACCGACCGATGGCGGAGCCGGCCGCCGAGTAGTCGACCCACAGCCATCTCTAGTACCCAGCAAAGTCAAGCGGCGTGTCGACCAGCCACCTCTGGAAGAATCCCCGCCAGGCCGGATCGATGTGGGGTCCGTTGGCCGAGTGTCCGTCTGGGGTGGGTACATACTCGAAACGTTCCTTGATTCCCAGTAGTTTGTAGACCTCCCTTGCCCGGTTGCAATAGCCCTCGTTGTGAAGATCGCCCATGCGTCCGGCGATCAGCATGAAGGCGCGGGGCGCACACAGGGCCATCGGCTCATGATTATTACGTTCCAATCCGGGCCGTCCCACATTTGGGTTTAGCAGGCTCAGGACGGTGCCCCGCAGCTCGTGAATCGGATAATCGTCCGTGGGGATGTCGGGGAACTGTTTGAGCCAGTCCAGGTACCAGGGTTTGAACCAGTTTGTCCTACCGTTGAGGGCGACTCCCGGATCTATGGAGACCGTAGCCTTGATCTCAGGGACGAAGGCGGCAACATAGATTGCCGCTTTTGCGCTCAACGAGAATCCGATGAACCCAATTCGGTCCCCATCGACCTCCGCCAGGGATCTGAGGTACTCCACCTCCCGGGAGACGTCGTGGACCATCTTGCCCATGGGCAACCAGTGTCCGAATCGAGAATAGAGTTTCTCCTGAACCCCATTTAGAAAGCTCCTTCCACCCCGGTACTTTTTGATGAAGGACTGGCTCACGAGGACAACGAAGCCGCGGCGGGCCAGGTAGCTGCCCCACCAGCGCTCGGGGACATCGAAGTCGGAGCTGGTGGCTGTCCAGGCGATGACGGCTGGAAACGGACCGGCTCCCGAATTCTTGGGGAGCAGCAAGAGGTGGTCCTGGAGAAAATCGGTTTCCATCGGGAGTCCCAGGTGAAGCCGTGTATAGCCTTCACGCTCCTGGCGACTGTAGACCTCGGCCCGCGTGATGTCCCCAAACCACCGGCGATCCTCCGGCCTGGGATGCAGCTTGCCCAGAATGCGGGTCCACAGCTCGACCAGCTCCGGTCTACGTCTTCCATACCAGTCGTCGGAAGACCTAACGGTCTCTCCATCTTCAGAGACGAGAGCGGAGGGAATCTCAACCAGGTGTTGGCCCGGTTGCCTGGACGGTCCGCGAACCCAGGGATGATACGTGAGCCTTCCTTCGTTTCCGCCCTCCCCCGGTACGAGAGCAGTCACAGAGAATCCCAGCAAGCTACAGAGAACCAGACTCCTGTGTAACATCGCGAATTGATTCTATATGCCTCGGTTAGAGGTCGCAAACGGTCTGGGAGAGCACCCAGGCAGGCGCCGAGTTCGAAACACCTTCCAGTTCGGCACAATCGGTGTCAATTGCCGCTGGACAGATTCTTTAGAGCCAGGGAGCGGAACTCGTGTAGTCGTCCGGTCCACAACTGTGCCAACTGGCGCACCTTGTGGGGATACTCTGAGGCCAAGTCTTTCGTTTCGGTACGATCGGCCTTAAGGTCGTAGAGTTCCCATGGGCCTTTCGGGCCTGCGGCGACCAGTTTCCAGCGGCCAACCCGGAGGGCCCGATTCTCCTCGTGGTACCACCAGAGGTGCTCGCGGTCCACAGTCCCATCCTCGGCAAGCACAGGGACCAGGCTCTTGCCAGGAAGGGGAGGCGGGGAACCTGATTCGCTTGTTGAGCTCCTCTGGCCCGCCGAACCAACTGCCTCCAGGATGGTGGGGACAAAATCGATCACATGACCGACATTGTGGCGGCGTTCGCCCCGGGAAGGGATTCCTTTTGGCCAATGCACGATCAGCGGTGTGGCAATTCCCCCTTCGTGGACCCACATCTTGTGACGGCGGAAGGGAGTGTTGGACACGGTCGACCAGCCCGGGCCCAGACACAGATGAGTGGCGGCCGAGCCGGGTTCGGCGCGGGTATCATGGCCGTCGCCGCGGACGATGAGCTCGCAACTGGCACCGTTGTCCGAGAGGAAAAAGATCAAGGTATTCTCGAAGGCCTCCATGCGACGAAGCTGCTCCAGCACTCGACCGATGTCCCGGTCCATGCAGTGGATCATGGCTGCATGGATCGCCATCTTCACCGCCTGAAACTCGCGCTGCTTCTCGCTCAGTTCGCTCCAGGGAAGCGGCCGATTCACCTCGCCCGGGCCCAACGTCTCCAGGGTGCCTGGAAACTCCCGCAGCGGCCCCACTTCAGGTTCCATTTCAGAGAGCCGTCCGGAGACGATGCCCATGTTTTGGATTCGCCCCCAACGCTCCTGACGAAGTTGCTCCCAGTCGCGTCGATACCGGTCGCGGTAACGGGAGATGTCCTCGGGCAGGGCGTGGAGCGGGAAATGGGGAGCCGTAAAAGCCAGGTAGTAGAAGAAGGGCTTGTCCCCATGCTCTCTGGCGTGATCTTGAAGGGTCCTGACGGCATGATCGGCGATTGCGGTGGTGGCGTAATAATCGGTGCCGGGCTCGATGGGCGGGAGCTTCCGGTCGTCTTCCCAGTGCACCCGCGGGTTGAAGAAGCGTCCCTGGTCACGCAGGTAGTAAGATCGATCGAATCCGTTTGCCAGGGGCATCCCATCGATGTGCCACTTTCCCGAGTGATAGGAGCGGTAGCCAAGCGGCCGGAGCGACTCGGGGAGAAGGCGCGCCCACGTCGGGCGCTTGCCCTTGCTTCCGCCGGGAACACCGGGCAGCTTGTCTCGTCCTACCTGTTGGGCATAGTAGCCTGTGAGCAACGAGGCCCGAGTGGGCCAGCAGCGTGCCGTGTTGTAGAACTGGGTAAAGCGGAGCCCCCGCTTGGCCAGCCCGTCGAGGTTCGGCGTCTCGATCTCTCCGCCGTAGCAGCCGAGATCGGAGAAGCCCAGATCATCGGCCAGGATGATCATGACGTTGGGCCGGTCAGCCGCTCTTGCCGAAGCGGTCAGAACAGCAAAGATGCCCAGAGCAGTCGCAAGATTGCTAAAGATGATGAGCCCTGCTCTCAAGAGGAACTCCTCAACCGGCCGGCTCTTTCGGCTCCGGAGGTGTCCCAGGATCGCCCGGATTGGGCGGATCGAAGTAGCCGTTGCCGTCCACATCCAGCAGGATGGGATTGGTGAAGGAGAAAGAACTGAACTTGGAAAAGGGGGCCTCCCACCTCCGATCCGACGTCGCCAGGACCAGGTACCAGGTGTCCTCCTGGGGCCGGACAACCACGTCCTGGTCGAAGCGCACGACCTCTACCCCAGCCTCCAGGGAGAAGGTTCGAATCACCTCGCCGTTGGCGATCAGCTCGACCCGCTCCACCGGGATCCAGGGAACCGCCTGAACCTGGATGTGCAGCGTTGTGCCCTCCTGCCTGGCTGCAAGCTGGGAACCCACGGGTCTCCCGTCTCCGGCGGAAAAGCGGATCACGGGCCCGAAGGAGGCAGTGGAGGCTCTTCTCTTGAGGGCATCGACCACCCGGGCATGATCGATCTCCCAGGGGTTGTCCGTATCCGAGAGGACATAGTTACGAGGATAGCCGGGAAGCTCGCGAGGGTACCGGTGGGCATCGGTGTTGGCGACGCCCGTCATGAAGATGCCCCGGTTCATGAGGCTGTACCAGTCCTTGAGCTTCTGGTCCACCAGGGGCGTGCGGCCTGCATGGCCCTCGTCCACATGGCCCTCCTCTTTGTTTTTGTCGGTTTTGGCGTTGAAGATCTCCACCTGATCGAACCCGTACTCGAAGTAGGGGTATTCGATTTCGGAGGTCTCGGGGTTCATCCGGGCGTCGAAGTATCGACCCCTCGGTTTGGACGGATTCCCCCGTGGATGGTTGATCTGGACGATCTCATCTCCCGGATCCGAATGCACCAGGCGCAAAAACTCGATCGGTGTACGGATGGCATGGCGGAAGGTCCTCTCCGCCCACAGGTTCACCGATAAGGGAAAGCTGTTGAAGTGGCCGAAGACCGTATCTATCTCGGCTCCCACGACCGAGCTCAGGAAGCGCTCCAGACCCAGCTCCTGAATGTAGGGAGCGTAGTCCTTGAGAATGTTGTGATCGGTGGCGGTCAGCAGATCCAGCCCCTCGGCCGCGGCCACGATGGCGCCATCCCGCATGGCAAACGTGAGATGCAGGTGAAAGTCGGAGGAGATGAAACCCGAGGTGTCCACGACTCGGGAAAGGGTGAAGCTCTGGTGGGTCCTCTGTCCCTGGGAGATAGACACCTTCTGACGGTCCAGGGTGTATTCGGTGCCCCGGGTGACGTACACATCGTACTCGCCCACGGGAAGGGTCTTGAGCTCACGGCCGGAGGCGGTCACCAGGAAGTTCTGGAAGCGGCCCACGGTGGGCAGCTCCGGGCGGCCGTCGGCGTGGGCGAAGTAGAGGCGGGAGGGCAGGTGAACTCGGCTCCTCTCCTCCAGAACCTCGAAGGAGAACTCGCCGGTGGGCAGACTGGACTCCAGGACAAACCGCTGGTCGGGGTCGAACCCGGCACCGGTGGAAGCGCTGATGTCCGAGGCATCTCTCAGGAGAATCCAGGAGACCGCCAGGACCATGGCCGCACCCAGCCGGAGAGAGAAGCTGGAGGGGAATCTGGACATCTTTTCACCCCGCAATGGATTGTTAGGTCTTACAAGTCTACGCCCGGATCCCACGTGGGTCAAAGCAGTGAATCCGGCTCCTATTAGAGAGGTCGATTTCTTTGGATCACCTCGGACCGGTGACCAGTGCGGCGACGGCGCGCCAGATCCAGATGGGCATCCGCTTCTCGTTCTAGCTCAATAGCAACGGAAGAAAATTCCAAGGTACAAGATAACAAGATACAAACAAGCTCCAAATCACAAGCACCAAGTTCTAAACGACGAGGGAATGACGCAGCCTTCGCCAGAAACAGAGCCGTGCACGGGGCTGAATGCCAGCAGAATCACACCCAGTTCCAAGGAGTAAGCGGGACTGAAATCGTCAACACAATAATCGAACGTGGCCGCTCGCAATACTAAAGCTCCTTGGTCGAGAAAAAGTTCACAAACTGGTCAAGTTTGCAAAGAAGCTTCCCTTGCCTTCGCCCTGGCCCTGGCCCTTGCCCGTGCGTCTTCCCACAATCGTCGAGCCTGGATGAGAAAAAAAGTCGGGCACGGGCAAAGGCAAGGGCAAGGGGAAGAAGAGGACTCAACGCATACAAATGTTCTCGGCGGTATGAGGTCGCTCGCTAATCTTTAGCTGGAAGCGTGGCACGGGCATCCCTGCCCGTGATTCCGGTAGTCATGGGCAGGGTGCCTGTGCCACCTCGAAGTTCTTTCTGGAATCCGGGCGACACCCTGACCGGGACTGCTCAACATTGCGCTTGCGCTTTGTAAAAAAAGGCGCGACTCTGTACAGACTGCGATCCAGAATAGGAGTTGGATATGAGGAATGTTGGCTTGAACCGACGCTGCTTTCTGACCGGCACTCTCGGCGCAGGGGGCTTCGTCTCGGCGTCCGCACTCTTCCCTGGTGGGGCCCTGGGCCTTGGGGCCTCAGGTCCGCGGCGGAGACGGATGCGTTCTCTGGACGCCCTTCCCGAACGTCAGGTGGTGGTGTGGAGGCCCGAGGGCCGCTTCACCAAGAATCCCGATTTGATCCGCTTCCCCAGCGGGAAAATGATGCTGGTCTACAACGACTGCGACGCCCACTGGCCCCAGGAGACGACCCGGATCACGACCCTCGAGAGCCTGGACGGCGGGAAGACCTGGGGCAACCCCCGAGTGGTCTCGGAGGCGGACAAGGGCAAAGGCCAGGAGCGCTGGGTGACCCCTCGCCTGAGCCGTCTCAGGGACGGGCGGCTGGCCATCATCTGCGATCAGAATGACTTCAGCCACGTCCACGAGGATCAGCCTCCGGGCATCTGGATCTGGTTCAGCTCGGACGAGGGCCGCAGCTGGAGCGAGCCCGTTCTGGCGGGCGTTCCCGGCTTCGAGCCTGACCGAATCGTGGAGTTGGGTGATGGAACCCTTCTCATGGCCTCCCAGGTTTACTTCAAGGCAACCCGCAAGCTCGGCGCCTTCGTCATGCGCTCGACCGATGGAGGGACGACCTGGAAAGATCGGAGCATCATCGCGGCCGATGTCGTGCACCATCACACGGAAGGAGCCATTGTGGTGCTCTCCGACGGCACTCTCGGCTGCGTGCTGAGGGAGAGCAACCATCATGGCTACCCCTCTTACCTGAGTCTCTCCTCGGATGAGGGCAAGAGCTGGAGCCGACCGGAACCCTTACCATTTGCGGGAGATCGTCCTTATGCGAAGCAGCTTCGAGACGGACGAGTGCTCGTCACCTACCGGAATCGATCCGGCAATCGAGGTACTCATGCCTGGATCGGAGATCTAAAGCGCAACCCGGGTTTCAAGCCGGGAGGAGTCCACTACCATGACAAGGTGAGGCTTGAGTCTGGGGAGCTGTGTATAGAGGATGTCCCCGAGGCCGAGACCCGTTACATTCTCCTTCCGCCCGAGAACTTCCGCAGTGATCTGTTCCTGGAGGCTATGCTTCGAGTAGCGGGACCTCCCGATCAGCCCATCGCCTCCCTGGAGATTGGTCGCCTGGAAAGGCGACTAGACATTTGCAGCAACGGCCTCTGGCTCTACGCACCCAAGCGGGATCTGGGTCGGGACCGTTCCAGCGGCGGCCGGATCGACCTGATTCATAGGGTGGATATGACGAAGTCCCGAAGCGTCCGGCTCCGGGCCCGGAAGGGATTGTTCACCGTCGAGGTGGACGGGAAGGTCGTCCTGAGCCGGGCCCTGTACAACGACTTCCCCCTGCAGGAGACCTGGTTCGGGCGGGCGGCAAGAGGAAAAGGAAAGAGCTGGTGGCGTGCTCTTGGCTACCAAGTAACCAACGAGACCGAGCCAGATCACCGCTGGGAGTGGCAGGCCGAGCGGGGTGAGCATCCGGACCAATACCAGCTGGACCACATGCTGGAGCTCCATGCCAATCCTCCTTCCGCGGAACATCGACCCGACAATGGCTACTCCTCCTGGGTGGAGCTGGACGACGGAAGCATCTTCATGGTGGATTACAGTAACAGAGGCGATCCCCCGCCTGGTTCTCATCTCTACGGGGTCTACTTCTCTCCTGAGGACTTCCAGACATGACTCTCCCTCTACGCAGAGACTGGTCCTGGGCCTGTGTCTTTCTTTGCTGGTTCTCAACTTCCCCACCTCGGCGGCCGGAAGCATCCGGGTTGAGACCCAGGACCCGTCGGGTAGTCCGGTTGACGGCTACGCCATCGAGGAGTGCTTGGAGATCTACGGGGACGAGATCCAGCGGGAGGTAACGTGGCAGAGCGGCTCCAGTGTGCAGGAGCTTGCCGGTCGCACCATTCGTCTCAAGATCTCCGTGAGGGACTCCGACCTCTATTCCCTTCAATTTCAGTGAACAGTGGTGGAGGTGCTGCCGAGTTGAGCGGCTATCGTTCCGAGAATGGGTACTAACTGGCCGGCAGGTGCTGCTCATAGAACCGCTGCCAGTTGCGGTACATCACCTTGGCCACGTCCTCATCGCTGTAACCGCGCTCGCTCAGGATCGGCCCCAGCCTCTGGTAGTCGGCAACCGTATCGATCTCGTGCGGCGCCCCGTCCACGCCGCCCTGACCGTCGGTGTCGCCGCCAATCGCAGCATGGTTGGCATTGCCCGCTAGTTGACAGACGTGATCGATGTGGTTGGCCAAGGTACCCAGGGTTATGGATTTCCGGGGAAAGACGTCCCGGCGTTTGAAATCCCTCGTGCGAGACCAGTCGATCACCTGTTCGGGACACAACATCCAGGTATCCATGGAGGCACCGATCACACCACCCCTGTCGATCACTGCCTGTAGCTGGTCGTCACTGAATTGCCGCTACCCCGGCGCCAGCGCGCGGCAATTCTGGTGGCTCGCCAGGATCGGGCCAGAATAGTGTTCCAACGCCTCCCAAAAACTCTGGTCGGAAATGTGGGTCATGTCCAATAGCATGCCACAGGCCTGCATTTCCCTCAGCAGTGCCGGTGCCTCACCACGCAATCCTCCTTCCGTCCCGGTCCCGTGAGCGTAGGCGCTGGGACCGTAGTGTGTCAAGCTGGCCACGCGGACCCCATCCTCCCACCATTCGTGTACCTGTTCGGGATGTAGGATCGGATCCGCCCCCTCCATACCCAACACGAATCCCACCGGCAGTGACCCCCGGTCCTCCCGTTCTTCCCAACTCGATATCTGTCGTGCCAGCTGTTCGCTGCTCGTCACCACCACACCTTCGCCGCTCGCTTCAAGAATATGGTAGTACGCCACCTGTCCCTTGGCCGCAGCATGGCAGGCTTCAGCGCCTTCGTATCCCCATGACACGCTCCCCTCGTGTTTGCGCCGCACAGTGAATTTCATGAGCGCCGCCGTTATCCCTGCCCGGCGCAATTCGGGCAGCGATGAAAACGGCACGTTGTCTGGGTTCTCGTCCTGGGCACGGAGCTCGGCAATGGGCAGCGTCAGGTCCCTGTTGAGTTCGATGCCACCGTAGGCCATCGGGTAGTCACCGTCAAAAATCAGCATGTTTTACCTCTGTGGATGAGTGCGATCCTGAGAAGGAGCGTACAGTACCTTTGCCGCTTAACATAGCTCAAACTCTGGGCCGACTCAATTCCATCACAACCCCGCTCTGGGGCAACAGTCGACAAGAACCCCGCGAGGTTCGACCCTGCCAGTCCGGCGCCGACTACCACCGCATCGTGGCTAGCCTCGGTCCGGGGTCCGGTCTCTTCCTGTCAGAGAGAAACGGTCATGCGAGACTCCCGCCAACGCTCTTCAGAATCCAAGGTAGAGATTCGGCAACTGCCCCGCGCCGTCTCGCGCCCTGCCCCGTCAACCGGAGACGACGATTCCCGTCCCGCCAATGTGCAAGACCTGGCCTATCCTGAGGCATCGAAGGGATCAGGGACTCTGGTCGTGCCGGGTTGACCGATCTCGCTATCCCTCGCGCTCGTGCTCGGCTCCACTCTCGTCGACCGGAGACCCCGCGCCATCACGATTATTCGTAGGCCCGGGTGACGGTGCAGGGGTCTTCAGCCACGCCAGGTTGAAGGCGTAGTGCTGACGGTCGCTGAGTAGGTGAATGATGCCGTTGGAGGCCTGGCACGCGGCCAGATAGCCTCCTTCCTCAGCGTTGGCAATGCTCAAAGTGGCTAACCTCCCGTCCCAAAGAGATTCTATTTGACGGCCCGGACCGTCGTCGGTGATGAGCCGGCGCACCGGCCAAGTTTCCCCTTCGTCGAACGAGAGCGCGGCGAACAGCCCGGATACGGGACGCTCATCGCCGGATGCGTCGGTGACCAGCATCTCCTTTGCGAACGAGGCGAAGAAAAGCGGACCCTCCCTTAGCCGCTTAAGCACCAGTCGTTGACCGCCTCCGATCCCCGGAAAGGGAGCGTCGCTGAACGTCCAGGTCTCGCCCATGTCGTCGGATAGGCTCTGGGGCATCGGCCCTCCGTCCGACCGCCCGAAAGCCAGCAGCCGGCCGTCCCGCAGTTGGACAATGCCCGCGTGTATGCCGTCCGCAGTGCCGGTGTCCTCCCAGCTGCGGCCACCGTCGCGGCTGATGTACAGGGCGGTGCCGTACCTGGGTGCCTCAGCGTTCGGCCATGGCGGCCCACAGCGGCCATCATAGTCGCAGGGTAGGACGATGTACCCTTCCCGCGTTTCGAACACGGACTCTGAGACCTCGTGGCGTCCGCCGTGCTCCGGGCCGATCAGCCGCGCCTTGGACCAGGTGGCGCCGCTATCTCGGGACGTGCGCATGGTGACAGCGCACGACGCCCACGTCGTCGAGGCAGCGAGCCCCGAGAACTGATAGATCGTGTCTCTCTCGTCGAACCACAGAGCGTGGCCGCCAAGGTTCCGGTCTGGCGGGTCCCAGAAGGGTGATGCGGGTTCCCATTCCTCCTGACCGCGGCGCAGGCGGCTGGCCAGGAGGCACATTTCTCGACCGAGCTCATTTACGCATGTATACCAGGTCGCCAGCAGGTCCCCGTTCGGGCATGCGACAATCGCCGGCTCATGGTTTTCGTGGTTGTATGCCGGGCCGTAGGAGCCCGGCTGCACCCCCCGAGGCTGTACGGACATGTACTGGCGGGGTCCCTTGAAGTAGGGCACAGAGGGGTCGGGTCCATCCGCCAGGTCTTCTGGGACCTCTTGGCTGACGTCGCGTTGGTTTAGCGGGGGCTGGCTGGCTGGTAGCGGCCTGGTCTTGGGCAACTCGCCCGCCATGACGCGGAAGCCGATCAGCCAGTGGCTGTCCTCCGGGATGACGGCCATTCGGTTGGCCGAGCGCAAGTAGTAGACCCTCGTGGAGTGGCTGCCGCCCCTTGCGACGCGGAAGTCGCCGTCGGCGCGCCCTACGGGGTCAACCTGCTCTGCCGCCTCATAGGGCCCGTACCAGTCGTGGCACCACTCCTCCACGTTCCCGTGCATGTCGTACAGTCCCCAGGGATTCGGAGGAGTCTCACCGACCCTCAGGGGGACGATGTCCTGCTCGACATCATAGTTGCCTGAGCGGGGCGTCCCTGGGAACCAGCTCAGCCTGGCGTTCTTGTGGAACTCCTTGGGCAGGGTGTCTCCCGTGTGAAAGTAGGTGGTCGTGTCTGCACGGCAGGCATACTCCCACTCGGCTTCAGTCGGCAAGCGATAGGGAAGTCCTTCCTTTTCGGTAAGCCACCGACAGAATTCCATAGCCTCCTGCCACCGAACGAACACGACCGCTTCGTCATCTTCCTTCGAGAAGCCGAACTTGCCTCGCAGCTCGGCGTGGCTCGGATCGAACTGTTCATATTGAGCGTTAGTGACCTCCGTAGCCGCCATATAGAAACGATTCGTGATCCGGACCTTGTGTAACGGCCTCTCGTCAAAATCGCCCTCCAGGCGAGGAGGCCCCTTCATGTTCGATTTTCTCAAAGGGTCCAACTCCGGTGGCAACGGCGTCCTACCGGCGCCCATACGGAACGCACCCGGCTCGATGCCGACCAGACGCATACCGATTGAGTTGGTGAACTCCTGACCTTCCGGCATTTGCCACTCCCCCCGGCAGCCGGCCGAAGAGCCCAACCCTGCCAGAACGAGGCCGGCTCCGGCAGTGCCGGAACGTGAGAGAAAATTACGTCGATCGATGGATTGTTGCTTCATGCTTCTTGGCCTCCCTTGATGAGTCTGTTTGATTCGAGAACCCCCCATTCCGATAGCTAATGGATTGAGCGCCGACGACTCCGATTGTTTGGGCCTGGCCCAAACCGAAGTGCGGGCGAAGGTCATGAGTGGCTTGATAGCTGGAACCGCCCTTCACTTCGCGCATCTTCCTTCCGCTTTCGGTTTCCAGTGTCACCCGCGCACCAAGCGGAAAGATCGATGGTCCTCGCCAGACGTGGAGTCAGGCAGAATGGTTGGCTTGATTGCCAATCTTCGGCTATCTTCAATTAAGAGATGATCAGGAGCATCCAAGCCATCAATCATGAGAACATTGTGGCCGTCGGCGGACAGCCGTCGATCATCATCAGATAGGAGTGAGCTATGTTGACGCAGGCGCAGATTGATTTCTACCACACCCATGGCTATCTCGGTGTCGAGAATGTCCTTTCAGCCCAAGAGGTCGCAGAACTGCAGCGTGTCACCGATGAATTTGTCGAAAAATCCCGACAAGTCACCGAGCATACGGATGTGTTCGACCTGGTGCCAGGCCATACGCCTGAGGCCCCCCGCTTGCGCCGCATCAAGGATCCAGTGGTCCAGCACTCCGTGTACGACCACGTGTGTCGGCATGAGGGAATTGTCGATATTGTGGCACAACTGGTGGGACCAAATGTTCGGTTCAGTAGTAGCAAACTGAACCTGAAATCGGCTGCGTTCGGCAGTGCGGTCGAATGGCATCAGGACTGGGCTTTCCAGCCACACACCAACGAAGATTATTTGACCGTCGAGGTGACCATCGACGAATCCAGAATGGGGCATTGATGGTGATACCCGGCTCTCATCGAGGACGCATATATAACCACCATCAAGACGGTCGCTTCATCGGGGCCGTTACCGAGCCTGATTTTGGGCAGAGCAACGCAGTCCCAATCGAGCTCAAAGCCGGTGGCATTTCGATTCATCACGTCCGGGCGCTGCATGCTTCGGCACCCAACACCCAGGGTCGTCCTCGCCGCCTACTCCTGATTGATTATTGCGCCGCCGATGCCTGGCCGCTCATGTGGACACCTGATTGGACCGACTTCACTGCTGCTGTTGTTCGTGGCGAATGGACCAGAGAGCCGTGGATGGTCGCCGTTCCGGTGCGCATTCCCTTGCCCGGCGATAGTGGGGGCGTCATCTACGAACTCCAACGCGAGCTGGATAATCCGATCCTTGGCAAGAAGGCCCGGTGATCTCCAGAGTCCCAGGCACTTCTCATTGCGCTTTCATGTTCGCTGGGAGGATGAACAGCACTAGTACTCTGTCAACCTGGAGATTGTGGGTTATGGACGAGTCATGGTGGTCGAGGTCAAGGCGCGCGGCCGCAGGCATAGCTTGGTCTACGTCGAGGACGCGCAACGCAGAGATCGGCCGTCAGGGCCGTTCAGAACCTACAATTTCTAGGTTGACAGGGTACTAGATGAGCTACCGACTTGGAGTCGATGTTGGCGGGACCTTCACCGATCTCGCGATCTATGACATCGATTCCGAAAGGCTCGAATTTGCAAAGATTCCATCGACTCCCGCCAACCAATCGATCGCTGTTGCGGCCGGCACCCGGCAGCTTATCGACAGACTATCGATAACGCCCGAGTCCATCAGGTTCTTCATCCACGGCACTACTGTCGCGACCAACACCCTTCTCGAGCGCAAAGGCGCTAAGACTGCCCTCATTGTCACCAAAGGGTTTCGTGACATCCTCCAGATCGGCCGTCAGGATCGGCCCGATCTCTACGACTGGCGCATCCGTCGTACCGACGCCCTGGTCCCGCGGCGGCTCCGGTTCGAGGTCCAGGAGCGAGTACTCTACACCGGCGAGGTCTTCGAACGGCTGCATGAGGAGGACATCGAGGACATCGTAGAGAAGCTGAGGGAGGCCGAGGTCGAGGCCGTCGCGGTCTGTCTTCTTCACTCCTACGCCAACCCGGTCCATGAACATGCCGTGGGTGAGGCGCTGAGAAAGGCCCTGCCGGACAAGACGGTATCGCTTTCGTACGAGGTGGTCCCCGAGTTCAAAGAGTACGAGCGCATGAGCACGACGACGATCAACTCGTTCGTGGCACCCGTCATGGTCCGATACCTGAGCAACCTGCAGAAGGGCATCGCCGACCTCGGCATCGACTCCGACGTGCACATTATGCAGTCCAATGGCGGCACGGTGACGGCCAACACCGCCGTCAAGAAGCCGGTGCAGACGATTCTATCGGGCCCCGCGGCCGGCGTAATCGGAAGCGTCGGCCTCGCCAGCGAGGCGGGCGAGCAAAACACCATCTCGGTCGACATGGGAGGCACCAGCTTCGACATCTGCCTCTCCTACCAGGGGGAGGTCCGCCGAACCCGGGACACCGAAATCGAGCGGCTGCCGATCAAGGTCCCGATGGTGGACATCCACACCCTGGGCGCCGGGGGCGGCAGCATCGCCTGGATCGACCCCGGAGGAGCAATGCGAGTCGGGCCGCAGTCAGCCGGAGCCGACCCAGGGCCAGCCTGTTACGGACGTGGCGGAACCCAGGCGACGGTCACCGACGCCAACCTCGTCCTCGGACGGCTAGGCCCCGACACCTTCCTCGGCGGTGAGATGTCCCTCGACCTCGATAAGGCCAGGGAGGCCATCACCAACGGACTGGTGGACCCGCTGGAACTCGCTCTCGAAGAGGCCGCTGAAGGCATCATCCGAGTCGTCAACGCGAACATGATCAAGGGTATTCGGGTGGTCTCGGTTGCCAAGGGGTATGACCCTCGAGAGTTCACCCTGGTCAGCTTCGGAGGGGCAGGGCCAGTACATGCCTCGGAGCTGGCCGCCGATCTAGACATGCCTCGCGTCCTCGTACCCGTCGCCCCCGGTGTGACCTCGGCGCTGGGTCTGCTCATGGCCGACCTTCGACACGACCTGGTCCGCACAGTCCTGCAGAGCTCCGGGAACGTCAACGCCCGGCGACTCAGCGATCTCTACAGGACGATGGACTGCGAAGCCATCGACCAGATGGCGAAAGAGGGCATCCCCGAAGACGAAGTAACACTCGTCAGGCTGGCAGACGTCAGATACCTGGGGCAGGGATTCGAAATCGAAGTGCCCGTAAGGTCTGGAAGCCTCAGCGATGAGGACCTCAATAAGGTCTATGACCTCTTCCACGACGCCCACAAGCGTCGCTACGGCTACCACCAGAAGGGCGCACCGTTGGAGATCGTCAACATCCGACTCACGGCTCTGGCGACGTTGCCGCGGCCCAAACTGGAAGCCACTCCGCTCAACGGCCGCACCGACCCCGTCGAGGCCTCGACGGGCGCCAGAGACGCCTACTTCTCCGGGGAGTGGGTCTCGATGACCCTCTACGACCGCTCCAAGCTCCAGGCCGGAGACTTTGTCAACGGGCCGGCTGTCGTCGAGCAGCTCGACTCCACGACCGTCATCTGGCCGGCACAGACCGCCAGGGTAGACGAGTTTGGAAACCTGATTCTGGAGCGATCGAAGCCATGACGACCAGTCGCATCGATCCAATCACCCTCGAGGTCATGCGCAACGCCTTCTACTCCATCGCCGACGAGATGATCGCCGCGCTGGTCCGGGCAAGCTACTCGACGAACATCAAGGACCGGCGTGACACCTCCGGCGCCATCTACACGGCCGGCGGCGATGTTGTGGTCGTCGCTCAGAGCGAAATCGGCACACCGCTCCACCTGGGTACGATGCATTCGGCCGTCCAGTCGGCGATGACGGCTTACGACTTCAGCACTCTACAGCACGGCGATGCCGTGGCTTTAAATATGCCCTATCCGGCCGGACCTGGCCACCTGAACGACCTGTGCCTGATCTCCCCCATCTTTCACGAAGGCGAGATGATCGCGATCACGGCTAACCAGGCCCATCACGTCGACATGGGCGGCTACGCCCCAGGCTCGATGCCATTCGGCGTCACCGAGATCTTTCAGGAGGGGCTTCAGATCCCTCCGGTGCGTCTCTTCGTCAACAACGAGCTCGACCCGGGACTCTGGAACCTGATCCGGCAAAACGTCAGACCCCCGATCGAGGTCAAGGGCGACCTGCTGGCCCAGTTCGCGGCCAATACCGTTGGCCAGCGTCGTCTGGGTGAGCTGGCGGACAAGTACGGCGTCGCCACTGTCATGGAATACCTCGAGGAGATGCTCGACTACTCGGAGCGGCGTATGCGTGCCGCCCTCAAGATGATCCCAGAGGGCACCTACCACGGCGAGGACGTTATAGAGGGCGATGGCATCACCGACAAGCACTACACGATCAGAGTCAAAATCGAGGCCAAGGGAGACGAGTTCGTCGCCGACTTCACCGACACCGACGACGGTTCCCTTGGTCCTTTGAACTGCCGCTGGCCGTCCGTTGCCGCCTGCGTCTACTACGTGCTGAAAGCAATGCTCGACCCTGAGCTTCCTCCGAACGCAGGGGCCTATCGGCCTATCGACATCAAGGTCCGAGACGGCAGCCTGCTGTCGGCCCAGTACCCCACAGCAGTGTGCAACGCCAACATCATCACGACACAGCGCATCGTCGATGTGCTGCTGGCGGCCCTGGCCGAGGCTCTGCCCGACAAGGTCGCTGCGGCATCGTCCGGCACCATGAACCTTCTTAACATCGGCGGGACGGACCCCCGTTCGGGCATCCTGTACAACTACATCGAGACCTACGCCGGTGGGCAGGGGGCCATGCACGACGCCGATGGCATGGACGCCGTCCAGAACCACATGACCAACACTCGCAACGCCCCGGTCGAGTCCATCGAGGTCGCGTATCCGCTCATGGTCGAGACCTATGGTCTCGTCAGCGACTCTGAAGGCCCCGGTGAGTACCGCGGTGGAGTCGGCGTCCGCAGAGCGCTGAAGATCATGGACGTGGATGTGCAACTGACGCTAAGCTCAGACCGGGGTGGCGTAGCTCCCTGGGGGCTGTTCGGAGGCCACGACGCCGGGACGTCCAGCTGCACCGTTGTGGGTGTGGACGGCAGCGAAAAGCGTCTACCGACGAAGATCACCACGACAATAGCGGCCGGCAACGTCGTGACGACGGAGACACCAGGCGGCGGTGGCTGGGGCGAGCCCATGCACCGCGACGTCAACGCGGTCCGGCACGACGTGTCCGAGGGGCTGCTCTCGGTTGAGCGGGCCCGCCACATCTACGGAGTAGCCATCGACCCGAAGACCTTCGAGGTGGACGAACAGGAGACGGCCAAGCTTCGCGCCAATGCCTAAGCTGGGTGGACTACCAGAACGGCAAGATCCAGGGAGACCTCCTCACTACCTATGGCCTCCATGAGCACTTCGCCTCGCAGCGTCCCTTCGACATTGCCGCCAACGACCTCTACCCCGACAAGACCCCACCCGGCGAGATCATCGAGGCGGTTGTCAGAGTCGCCAAGCGGTGTGTCGAGGAGGACGGCGCGGAGATCGTCATCCCAGGATGCACACTGGCTGGCTCGGTGCTGCCTCACGACGTTCCCGACGTCGAGTCGGTCATCGGGGCGCCCGTGATGGACGGAATGGTGACCGGTTTCAAGCTGGTGGAGATAGTGGGAGACCTGCACAAGCTCGGCATCCCGATGGTCAGCCGGCGAGGATGGCTCGAGAAGCCTCCGATGAGCGACATGACGACCCTTCGGAGCTTCCTTGGACGGCCCCTCTATGACAATATGACAACTAGGCGTTGAACCAGTGAGACAGACAGCAGACGCGGTAATCATCGGCGGCGGAATCGTCGGGGCTAGCACCCTCTACCACCTGACCGAACTCGGCATCAAGAACCCGGTGCTGCTGGACAAGGGCGGGTTCGCTTCGGGGTCGACGGGCGACTCGGCGGCTATCATACGCCAGCACTACTCGAACCCAGTCAGCATCGTGCTGGTCCTCAAGAGCCTCACGATATTCCAGCAGCTCCAGGAAGAGAAGGGTAGCGGGCCCGACGTCTTGCACTCCGTGGGCTGGATATTTCTTTGTCCCCCCGACGCCGCATCAATGTTCGACGAGAACCTCACTCAGCTTAAAGACTTCGGGGTGAACACCTGGCAGATTCCCGTGGAGGAAGCCAGGGAGCACCTGCCTGGAATGAACACGGACGGGGTCGGACGTGTCGCATTTGAGCCCGAATCGGGCTACGCAGACCCTCACACCGCAACCAACGCCCTGATCGAAAAGGCCAGGGCCAAGGGGGCCGAGGCGTACGAGAACAGGCCAGCCACGGGCATCAGGCTCGACGGAGATAAGGCCGTGGCTGTCGAGACCGCAGAAGGTGAGATATCGACCCCGGTCGTCGTCAACGCCGCCGGTCCCTGGGCGCCCAGAGTGGGCGAGTGGGTCGGCTTGGACCTCCCCCTCGAGATTTCCCGCGAGCAAGAGGTACTGATAGAACCTCCTGAGGGCGCTCATCCGCTTCAGAGGTCTGTATCGAATATGGTCGATCGGTTTTACATCCGGCCTGCCAAGGGCGGGAAGATACTCATGGGCGTCGGCCACCCCAAGGAGAACGAAGCGGCCGACCCCGACGACTACAACCGGAGCGCGACGCTTGACTTTATCGAAGACGTCGGCCAGCGTCTGGCGCATAGGTTTTCGGCGATGGCCGACGCGAAGATCGTCGCCAATTGGGCGGGGCTCTATTCCATCACGCCCGACTGGAACATGATCGTCGACAGGGCTCCCGGCATCGAGGGCATGTACCTCGCCGTAGGGGGCAGCGGTCACTCCTTCAAGCTCGGCCCAGCGATCGGCCTCGCGCTTGCCGAGCTCATCGCGGAGGGTGAGACCCAGACAGTGGACATAACAGACCTACGGGCCTCCAGGTTCGACGAAGATACCCTGTTAAAGTCGACTTACGGAGGCAACCGGGGATAGCGGAGTTGCTCAAGCAGGTCGCGAACTTCTTGCTTTGCCGTTGTTCATCTTGCCAACCTCCGCGGCTTCATTCTGCAACGTAGCTAACCGGGCCGTCGAAGGGGTTCTTCTGCTTGTAGAGGCGATAGGCCATGGCGGTTTCCGAGGGCGGCCCGCAACAGGGAGAATTCCCTTGTCCCGCCCAGCCCAGGGATTCTTCGTTTTCCTCCAGGGCAGCGAAAGCGGCCCTCATTTCGGGCAATGCCTCTTCGCCGAAAAGCCGTCTTCGACCGTCTCTTCTCAGACGATTTGCTCAAGGCGCCTGATCGTCCGCAGCGCCTTGGCTTCGCTCTGCTGAGCGTGATACAGGTCCCAACGGATCTGAAGGTTCATCCAAAAACCAGGAGTGTTACCGAAGTATTTGGCCAATCGCAGCGCCGTTGCGGGAGTGACGCCACGGCGACCGTTGATCAACTCGTTGACGCGCTGGTAAGGTACCCGTATTCTCGCTGCAAGCTCGCGTTGTGATAGTTCCATTGGCTTGAGAAACTCCTCAAGGAGCATCTCTCCGGGATGCGTGGGCGCTCGATGTGTCGGCACTCGAATCATGATTGGCCTCTGGATTCTAATGATAGTCTACGATCTCGACAGTGTCCAAGGACCTGGCTGCTATCCACGCATTCATCAGTCAGGACTCACCGTACTATGCAGAGGTGACCGGCTGAAACAGATTTATCTTGTACATTCAAACTACAACTTTTAAAATACCTGTTATGATTCCCCGTCACCAGACCTCACTCCTCCGTGAATATCTTGGGTTCTTCCCCTGCGTCGGCCTTATTGGGCCGCGGCAGTGCGGGAAGACCACTCTGCTCGGAGAACTGGGCGAGGGGTGGGTTCATTTCGATCTGGAAAGACAATCGGACTTCGAAGCCATTTCACGCGACCCCGACTTGTTTTTCCGTCTTCACCCCGATCGAGTGGCCATCGACGAGGCCCAGGGTTTCCCCCCTTTGTTCCAGGCCTTGAGAGTTGCTATCGATGCAGATCGATCCCGCACCGGCAGGTTCGTCATTACCGGTTCGAGTTCACCCGACCTCACGCGGGAGGTCTCGGAGAGTCTGGCTGGCCGGATAGGACTGATTGAGATGAGTCCCTTTTCTCTTGCAGAAGCGATCCGCGAGCCCCCTAGCCCCTTCTTTTCCGGGCTTTCCGAAGGCTGGGAGCCGGAGCGCTTCCTGCAGGAGCTCGCACCGCGTGCCGAAATCCGGAAACTCCATGAATACTGGCTCTGGGGCGGATATCCCCAACCCTGGGTTGAGGGTGGAGTCCGCTTTCGCCAAACCTGGATGGAACAGTACGTCCAGACCTATCTACATCGAGACATCGGGACTCTCTTCCCCGGTCTGAATCGGAATCGCTTCCGGCGCTTCATCCAGCTGCTTGCAGGTCTTTCAGGCACAATTGTGAATTACTCGGATGTCGCTCGCGCCCTCAATGTATCTCAGCCGACCGCACGCGAGTACTTCGAAATCGCGCACGGCTCCTTCCTCTGGAGGACACTGCCAGCCTTCACCCGTAGCGTGCTCAAGCGTGTGGTCAAGAGCCCACGCGGACACCTTCGCGATTCCGGTCTACTGCATCACCTACTTCGGGTCGATGAACTGGACGTCCTGCGAGGCCATCCTCAGATGGGCCGTTCCTGGGAGGGAATGGTAGTCGAACAGGTCCTCAGAGGGCTGGCTGCGGGCGGAATTGCCTGCGATCATTATCACTATAGGACCGCCGCCGGTGCCGAGGTAGATCTGGTGCTTGAGGGGACCTTCGGGCTGATCCCTGTCGAGGTCAAATACCCTCAGACGACCCGCGCCAGGGAACTCCGCCCGATCAGTGATTTCATTAAGGACCAGGACTGCCGCCTGGGATTCGTCATCAACAACGATGAGAGGCCTCGGCTGCATGGACCACGCTTGGTCGGAATGCCGGCCGCCTGCCTCTGAGGCAGCCAGTACCCGGTCCTGTTCAAGAATCGTTCCGGGTGTCAGAGTGACCTCCATGCGACTGTTCAGTCGGGGGCGGCACTCTCAGTCCTCGGCTCTGGGAGAGATTCAGATCGAGGCAACGGCTCTGACCGTCAGTGTTCGAGGAAAAAGCTGGATGCTCATTCCTCGAATCAATAATCGGCTCCCTCAAGGCTGGTTAGGCAGGAGCGCTGCCTTGCGTTCGCGCCTCCCGAGCACGCCCCTCCGGCCCATTGTCACTGCTGAAGAACCAGAGGGTGTTCTGCTCCAGTCCACAATCCTTCAAGAAATCGTGAAGCCTTCCGATCTGTCGGTCCATGGCCAAAATGGCCAGCAAGGTACCAGCCAGCCTCGCGAGCAGCTTGAGATTCGGCTCTACGCTTGGTCTGTGCATTGGCCGGCGTACCTCCCCGAACCCAAGATTGAATGGTGCTTCTCCAGGGAAGCGTTCTTCTCGACAACAGTTGCCTGAGGAAGCACCTTACCACCGGCTGCTCGTCGGGGAAACGGTTCTTACAGTCAATAGGTTCCACCTCGCAGCCACCGGGTTTCCCAGGTCTTGAAATCGAGGACCTGGATGATGGCCACCCGGATCCCGAAAGGGGGACATGTCGATGCCACTGGACCCGATGTAGACCATGACGAAACGTCGATCCGGGTTGGACTGATCCCGGTTCAGGAAGACCTGCATGCTTGCGCCGATCCACGGGCTGGCAACGGGGGGCTTGATCTATGTGACTCTTCCCGCTCAGAGACCCTTGAGGCGAGCCGTCCTCTTGGCAGCAACCGTTATCGCCACCAATTGGTCGGCTTCGGACTGCAGCGATCGGAGCCGATCGGCAGGAGCCGCCCCGAGTTGCTCCAGCAGCTCGAGCCAGTAGATCGACTCGTCCGCTTCTTCCTCGACAACGGAAAGCCGGGAAACGAACTCGCGACGGCTGCGTGCCCGGCGTGCAGCTCGGTAGTTGGCCCCCACCGACGTCGCGGCTCGCAGAAGCTGCCGTTTGATGTGACCGACTTCGGCACCCGCGGAGAGGGTGGCGCAAAGTCTAAGGACATCCATGGCGAAGGTCCTGGTGCGTTCCAAAAGGTCTGGCGCATTTCCCATGCATATCATTACGGCCGCTGTCGGAGAAGCGCGAAACGATTTTCGGGGGGAAGGGTTCGGGAAGTGCGAAGGAAGAATGAGGAAGTGCGAAGGGTCGCCAATTCGAAGTTCGAACTTCGCACTTCGAACTTCGAATTGGCTCCTCAGGTAGGACTCGAACCTACAACCCTCCGGTTAACCCGCATTTCTCATCGCCTGTCGTAGCGAGGCGTCGCAAGGGCCGTCCTGGCAAGGCTTGCGACCGAGGCCTCCGCAGTCGTACTTGTACAGTACGTCGAGGAGGCCGACCGAGCGAAACGCAGCCAGGGCGGATGATTGCGGCGACGTAGTAGACCGGCGATGAGAAATGCGGGTTAACAGCTTGATTCAAACGCACTATCTTGTTGTCTCTTCTTGCTTCTAGCTTGGGTCAGATCCTGGTGTTACCTGGTCTTCGGCGAAAAATTGTTCAGTGGAACTGAAACCGAAACGCGCCGAGGCGCGAGTGCCGACGACGGCGGAGCTGGACACGTGTTCCCGGGTGATCCGAGCACCGGCGACGAGCACGAGCGAATCGAGATAGCACTATGAGGTGTCGTTACCCGATTCGGCATCTCAACACCAGGCTCGCGTCGATTCTTCGCCGGGCATCGATGATTTGCCGATGTAGGGTAGAATGGAAGAACGATCATCGATGAAGCGGAGATGGGGTGCGCAGGTTACTTTTCGGCTACGCTGTAGAACCACCGCGGCCCTTCTTCGAGACTAACCTGAAAGAGATCTCATGAGAGAGTACACTGCCGTCGTCGAGCGCGATCCGGAAACTGGACTGTACGTGGGCTATGTTCCTGGATTCCAGGGTGCACACTCCCAAGCTGAAACGCTTGACGAGTTGAACAGGAATCTTTGCGAAGTAATCGAGATGCTTCTGGAGGATGGAGAACCCACGCTGGAAGTTGAGTTTGTCGGAACTCAACGCGTCGCTCTCTCCTGACAATGCCCAAGGCTCCTATCCTGAAGCCGCGCCAGCTCGTTGCAATCCTAACCCGCATTTCTCACCGCGAGTCGTAGCGAGTCGTCGCAAGCGCCGTCCTGGCAAGGCTTGCGACCGAGGCCCCCGCAGTCGTACTCGTGCAGTACG
Source organism: Acidobacteriota bacterium (assembly GCA_965218775.1). GTDB lineage: Bacteria > Acidobacteriota > UBA6911 > RPQK01 > JAJDTT01 > CAUZIZ01. Next base: position 2,148,399 of record CBDCLS010000005.1, read on the forward strand.
TCGAGGAGGCCGACCGAGCGAAACGCAGCCAGGGCGGATGATTGCGGCGACGTAGTAGACTGGCGGTGAGAAATACGGGCTAAAGCGACTTGGCTTTGTCGAGGTACGGAGGCGGGGCTCACATCGACAGTATCGTCATCCTGACGGAAGGGGCACGACGGTACCCTTTCACGCGGGTCGGGATATCTCTCCGCTTCTGCTACGCCAGATCGTGCGAGACATCGGCCTCACGCTTGACGAGTTTCTCGGACATCGATGAGCGCCAAAAAACCTAGCAGCTCTATCCTTGTAAAATCGGACCAATCGAGCCAAGAAGGTGAGGCCGGTCGTCAAGTCGAATCTGGACCGTTCTTCCCTTATCTCTAGCTTTCAGGGGTGGGGAACAGTGAAGTGAAACGAGGTTGGAACAGCCTTCTCGCATCCGCAGACATCACCTTGAGCAGAGCCTTGGCTTTTCGGACAGACTCTTCATCGTCTGAGTCTAGAGCAAGATCCTCGATCTCCCGCATCGCATCGAAGTCCCCGTGGGCCTTGAGGATGTCCACGACTGCGTTCACATACTCATTGAGATCGCCACCTCGATTCGTTTGCTCCATTAGACTGGCTGCATCACGAAAGTAATCGAAGTTCTCGTACAGCTTGTTGGCTCGACTGTTTACCTGCAACACAAAGTAGGTCCGCGAAGGAAGAGGGGTCCCATTCTCTTTAGAGACGATTCGGTTGGTTGGAGAGAGTCGATACTGTTCGCTGAACTCCTTCTTCGCTCCCAGCTTAGGAACGCACACGATCCTCCCACTCTGAAGTTGCCTCTCATGGCTGAGCCGGTAGTGCAAATCGAGATCAAAACCCGGCAAGATCGTATCATCCCGATTGAACAAATTGATGAGGTTCTCGGCGATAGACACTCCAGCACTCGCCAATGAAATGTAGGAAAGAAACGGTGCAAGCATGGGAAGACCAGCAACCGTGGAGATGCCTGATTTGATTGGGTCGGCAATCTCTTTAGCGTTGTCCAACTCCATAATCTTCGTCGTCAATCGGACGGACTCCCCTAGGTAAGACTTTGTGTAGTAAGCCAGCTCATGCCCGTAGAACTGGCCACCGATGTCCTCGAGTTCAAACGAGCCACCCTTGAAAAAGGCTTCGGGACTGAAGTAGTTGATGGACTCAGCAACACCAGGTTTTTCCTCTTTCGTCTTGACGAAAGAGGAAATCATAAGTTCTTGATCTTTCTTGTCCTCTGTTCCCCACTTGATAAGAAAGAATAGGTAGCGAATCATCAGTGGCTTTCCAATTTCCACTGGCCGATAGCCCTGTGCTCGTGGTGCCTTGGGGTCGGGAATCTCGTACAGGGATTGCAGTTCACCGTTGACACTGAGGAAACTAGCCATGACATACTCCTCGTCGTTTTACTGTGTTGGGTTGCTCGGCGGATCGCCCTGCAATTGTTCCAGCAACTCCTTAGTTATGACTACAATACAGTGCGAATCAATAAAGGACAATGGCACAGCTGTCTGTCTTGACTGTTTTTCCCTTCACCGATACACTCCCCTTAATTCCATCCTGGACGACTTCATTGATGTTTACAAACCGTGTGTCGTCTAGGAATTCTATCTTGCTCGCTGTGGTTACTGGATTTACCTTTTGGATGATAGCTTCGGTTGAGACAAGGGCTCAGGTCTGCGGAGGGCCAGGGCCACCCAACTGTGGTTCAGCCGCCTGTACTGGCTTGGCTCCTAGGAGTCCATGTTTTGTAGATGGGACTGAAGGAGTGTGTGTCTCCCTCGATGATTGTATCCCACCCGATCCTGTTTTCGATTGGTGTTTCTGCCACGCCCAACGGGGAACTATAGCATCTTGCAAAGAGCTCGCGGAAGCATGTGAGGATCGCTGCTCAACGCTGACGAAACATTGCATTGACGAATGTGGGAATCGAAGAAGAGAGAAACTAGTGCTCGCCAGACCATCCGCATTGCGGAAGAACACCAGCTCCCAGATGGTCGAGGTGTAGAAGGTGTGGTTGAACGCAGCGAAGGATCCTTCGAATCTACCTCACCTGAAAGGCATACACCGTCGCCATTCTGGCCATGATCCGTAGCCGAACGGCTCTCCCCTTCAACTTGCCCAGAGAGCTTCCTTTCCATTGCACCTGGTGGGTCAGACTGTCACCAACCACCGCTTGGCAATCAACGGCTGAGTAACCGGGGATGACCTCTTCCCGACCCGCGATGTAATGACCGATCCAGCTCTTCTTTCCTGTATCCATCAGCTTCCCCACCGGACGGACCACCTCCACCCGCAGCTCCCGGTCCACGTCCGCGTTCAGGTACAGTTCGTCTCCCTCCACCACGAAGGGACGGGTAAGAAAGGCCCCCACGGGCTCGTCGGCTCTTAGACCGATGAGTCGATCCAGAGGCACGGTGGCCAACCCGATACGATTCTGCCGGTAGACGAGATGCCCCTTTCCAGGAGGCGCGGTCGCCGTAAACTTCAGGTACTCTCCGTCATCCACGATGGGTGGGCCCGGTTTGGAGTGGGCGTACCTGGTTCCACCGTAGAAAAAGAGCATCTCTTCTCCCCGGATCGCCATCTGGCCAAACCAGGTGATCATGTCATCGAACTCTCTCCTAGGCCCCAGGGGGATGAAGGGCTGGTCGGGAAAGGGATGCTCCCAGCGGTGGCCATCGCGGCTGGTGGCCAGATGGATCTCCACCTCTCCCCGAATTTCGTTCTCCAGCATCTGGGGGAGTCCGAAATAGATGCCCTCGTGGCGGAAGACCATCATGCTCTCCACCTCTGGCCAGCGGGGGCCCATGGGATTGAAGACAGTCTTACGAGGAGACCAGTGCCGAAAATCTCGGGTCTCCTGGCGCACAATGTAGCGTCCAGATCCACGGGACAGCGCCCGCTCCGTCAGTTGCCGATGAAAGAGGACATAGCGGCCTAGACCCTCATCCCACACGCAGCTGGGATTGCCCCCGCCTCCACCCTCACGGAGCCCCCCCTGTTGCAGATGCCAGGTCGTGCCATCAGAGCTCACGGCGACACCCAGCCAGCCGCCGTAGGGAGTGCCATCCTCATGGAACGGGGTAATGCCGATGGCCCTGTACTTTGGCTTTGAAGAACTCTCTCGGAGGCCCTGGACCAGATGCAGGCTGCCCATCATCGGCCGCCCCAAGGGCTCGATGCGGCACAGGTTGTTCTGGCGGGTCCCAGCAAACTCCACCAGCCCCAGGTGGGGCTTGGTCCAGTGGACTCCGTCCGCGCTGGTGGCATAGGCTACGATGGGGCCATTGTCCTTCTGATAGATCTTGTACCAGAGCTTGAGCCGGCCCTCCTCTGCGTCGTGGAGCACGGCGGTGGGTAAAATCCCCCAGCTCCGCCTGGCACTCTCCTCCCAGGGCTGATCGGCCTCCAGGACGGGATTTTGTGGGTGTTTCTTCAGTTGGGACTGGACCCGACGCACCTTCCACCAGTCCGACAGCATCTCGTTGTCCACCAGCAGCTGCTTTTGTTGGCCAATCAGCAACGGCTCCTCGGCTTCCAGGGGATCCAGATTCACCCACCGGTGGTCATCCTGCCCAGCCAAGGGAGCGATCCAGCACGCCACCACAGTCACCAAACCGAGCCGAACAAATGACTTCATATCTATTCCCCGGTCGGTACCCTAATTACTCCCATAGTCTCCGCCGTTGAGACTCTCTATGACGGACACAAGCCAGGTTTTCAAGGTCTTGCGCATCTTTTCGACACGATCCTTTTCCGAGCTGGTCCGATCCTGTTCTTCCTTGGGGTCACGGAGCAAGTCGTACAGTTCCCAGCGGACCTCTCCTCCCTCATCGGAGATACGGTGCAGTTTCCAATCACCTTCAATCCAGGCAGATTGTCCCGGGAACCGATCCTTGGGATAGGGCGGCTGGGGGAGCTGGGCAGCCCGCTGGCTGGATTGGTGTGGTGGCAGGTCTCCACCCGACTCCTGCGCTTTCAGCAGATCTCCCATCCACTGGGCGGAGGGAGTGCCGATCCCGCCTGTCGGGTAATCCCAAAATCCCATAGCCCGTCTTCGTTTTGCCGCCTTTCCGTCGATGAGCCCGAGGAGGCTGATCCCATCCAGCGGAGGCTGATGTTGCATCCGGACACCGGCGATCTCCAGGAGTGTGGGATAGATGTCAGCCGTGTTCGCTCGGAGACTCGTAATCTGCGGCTTCGGCAGGCGGGCCGGCCATTCCAGGATCGCCGGAACCAACAGGCCGCCCTCATATAGTGTCCCCTTGTGCCCGCGGCGTCCCCCGCTCGAGCCAACACCCCGTAGAGCCCCGTTATCGCTGCAATACCAGAGCAGAGTGTTCTCTCGAATACCGAGTTCCCGGAGGCTATCGCGCAGCTTGCCGAAAGCATGATCCATGCCGGTGATCTCGCCCAGGAAGTGCTGCATTTTCTCGGGCTGATCCTGGTAGAGCCTTCGATATTCTTCCCCGGCCTGATGGGGTCCGTGGGGAGAGCCGAACCAGACCACGGCCAGGAAGGGTTTCTTGTCCCTTGCCTTCTGTCGAATCCAGGCCAGGGCAGCGTCTACGACGACCCTGGAGCTCTCTCCCTTGGTTTGGACAGCCTTGCCCTTGAGGCTCAAGATAGGATCGTTGTCGAAGTAGTTGGGGGCGCTCAGCCAGTGGTCAAATCCGTTGGCTCCGGGATGGGCTGGACTGGTCCTTCGTACCGAGCCCAGGTGCCACTTACCGAAATGTGCCGTGCTGTAGCCGGCCGTCTTCAAGGCCTCGGCCAGGGTGGCTTCCTGAGGGCGCATGGGATAACCCCACTGGAAAACGCCGGAGCGATTGGGATGCCGTCCAGTCAAGACACTGGCCCTGGTGGGGGAGCAGACCGGTGCCGCAGCGTAGAATCGATCGAAGCGCAATCCAGATGCAGCGGCCTCGTCGAAGTTTGGGGTCTTGAGAACAGGGTGACCATTGTAGGCCATATCGCCCCAGCCCTGGTCGTCTGCCATGACCAGAACGATATTCGGTTTTGCTGCCACACCTGCCTCTCCCAACCCCATGGAAAGGAGAAAAAGGCATCCCGTGATAAGGCTCTTCACAAGCGTTGTCCCCCAGTATCGATCTGAGCCATCATGGCTATTCTGACAAATAGAACAGGGACCTGATAGTCCCCAGGCTTCAACTGGTTCAAGGCAGGCCTTACCCGTCTACTGGAGCCCGAAGCGCTGCTACTCGCTGAGGTTCAGGTAGCGAGGTTCCGCCCCCTTCCTGCATGGGATTGGACCACTTCGGTTTCACTAGGCTTTCTAGGCTAGCTCCACGCAGGAGCGCAGCAGCATGGGAATCACAATGAGCACTGCAAAGAGAACCAGAATGTCTCGGACCCATCTCCTTGAACCTTTGCCAGGCCCCCGAGTGTCATTCACCTGACCCTCACATCTCCCTTGATCCGCTCAAGCCTCACTGACGATCTGGCCTACCGCTTGCATGCCAGGTGCAGGGCTCCGGCACACAGCAACAGAGGAACCCTGCCCATCCATGAAGCCCACCTGGGAATGGACCAGGGACCCAGCACGACAGGCGTAAGAAGTGAAGGATCGCCACCGCCGCGAAGATCAGAGCGGAAGTGATGAGATAGCTGCGATGCATCTCAATTCTCGGTCGGCACCAGCCGCTTGAGTTCTTCGAACCAGGGTGCTTCTTCAGGCAAGTGTTGTTGAGCCATTCCCCCCTCCAGTGCCCAAACTGGACAGACCTGAGATCCAATCTAGGGTACCGTGCGACCATCACCATCAGGAAGAATAACAAGAACGCGGCCTGGCTTGTGAATACTTCCCGGAAGGAGAGCCTCTTGTTAGCCAGTCCAGCTTGCATGGCTGGAGTCCTTATCGTCTTGCCGAACTTCAAAGCGCTATGTGGTCGCAGGAAGTTGTAATACGCCATGAGCAGAGCCACCTGACCTTGCAAGGATTCCGTCCGTCGGGCGTGGCAAGGGGTGCGACGGCCAAGATAGGAACAGCCCTGGCGGATGGTCAGATTGTGGCGCTCGATGAAACTCGTGTTGAGAGTGCTGGAATCCTCGGAATGAAACAGTGCTTTCTCCAGTTCCGCGTGTGTTCCGAGAAGCAGTCTACGATCGACCCGCACCACCCGATTCTCGCGGCGCTTCTTAATAACTTGGCCGTAGATACAGACTCCCAAGAGCCGTCTTTTCGCCGCCCACTCGTACATCTCGAAACCGTCGGTGGTGAACAGGAAGCGGTGTTCAATACGGCCTCGCTGCAGGGCCTGGCGCATCACTCTCTTGGTGTTCCGGAAGTTCCGTCGTCCGATCTCGAAGGAGATCCAGAGTCTGGACCATACTTCCAAAGTGGTCAGCACCCAGCTCACTCGCTTCTTCGCTCCGATAAACGTCCTGATCTCGTCGGCTTGAAGCTCGCGGATGAGGAAGCCTTTCAGCATCCGATCGTTGAACCGGGCAGCATATGTGGCCGCCGATTCAAGCCACCGGACGACGGTGCCCCAAGCCATCCCTTTGATCCTGGCCACAGTCGAAATCGCAAGACCGTGGACACCCATGCGGACGACTTCATCGAACAAAGACCTGGGTTTGTGTAGTCGATAATAAGGTGTGCCATAAGTGGAGGAGAAGGTTCGACCGCATTTCTTGCAGCGGTAGCGTCGTCGTCTGCCCTGCGTGGTGATGTAGAAAGAGTGTCGGATGATGTTGTCTTTGCCGGACTGTCCTCTCAAGGAGCAATCGGGGTTTGGACAGCAGCGAGATCGTCTTCTGCTGCGTTTCATACATGTTTGATGGCAGAATCCGACTCGGAAATCCAGGCAGGATCATGAGTTGCGGAACTCCGGGAGAAAGTCATAACGTCCCCGCAGAGCGGGGAGCTTGGCGGTTGTGAGCCGCCCCAAGGGCGGCCAATCTTTACTCGTTAGAACAAGCCGTCGTCCTTACCGTCGAGGTGATCTTGATGTCGGATGTATTTGCGAATCTGCTTCTCTTCGAATCCAACCGTCGAGACCGCATAGCCGCGCGCCCACAACTTTTCGCCGTTGAAGTTGCGCTTCCTGCCCCCAAATTGGCGTGCCACCGCAATCGCGCTTTTCCCCTTGAGGTAGCCGATCACCTGAGCCACCGAATACTTCGGCGGGACCTGGATCAACATATGCACATGGTCTACTACCATGTGTCCTTCCAGGATGGTGCTCTCCCTTTGCCTCGCCAATTCTCGCAAGACCGGGCCCAGAAACTCTCGAATCTTTCCGTACAGCACTTTCCTTCTCCCTTTGGGGACAAACACGATATGGTATTTGCAGTCCCATCGGGTATGGCTTAAGCTCTCATATGACATGCTTTATGCCTCCTTTGTGGGTACCGCCAAGCCCCAAAGGAGGCATCCTATTACTGAATCTAAATGTCAAACCTGGAAAGTCTCACTGGTCAAACCAGTGGCTTACCTGTCTTCGAGTTAACAACACTTCCCTGAAGAAGCACCGGCGAAAGACCAGTGGCTGCACTCGACAGAGTCTGGCAGAGAATGCGATGTCGCGATTCAAGACCGTGTTCGGAGGGCAACTCTCAGCTCGGGCCTTCCCCAATCAGCAGATCGAGGCCGCGATCAAGTGCTCGGCACTCAATCGTATGACGGCACTCGGCATGCCCCGGTCCGAGAGATTCCTCTAGAACGCGAAGCCCATTGACCCAGGTTCGGGCCTTGGATGCAATATTGCAACAAGCCCCTCAACAAGAATGAGTCTTGAGATCATTGCCATTCCGATTTCCTGGCTGGTCAAGAGATCTTTGATCGGAATGCGCTACACTGAGGAACATGAGACCGTTCTATTGTATAGCCCACCGAGATGCCGCTGGAAGCGCAACGCAGTCAGGGCGGATGTTTTCGCCGCTGCAGTAGAGAATTCATGTGTAATCCGGGCTAGATTTGCATTGCTCGTAAAAGTGAAAACCCTTAGAATGGAGAGGTTAAGTCTGCACCATCTGAAGAATCGGGGGCACCAGCCTGGAGCGCGAAGTGGCGATCAAACATGCGGCGTCCAGCTGGTTCGTGGTACGTTCGAGTGTTTCCCCGCTCGCAGATGGAGAAACGGAACACCGGTGAGCAAGGACGTCTTCCACTATGACGAAACATGCCACAGGTAGCGAAAGCAATTGGTGCCACCGTGTGTCCCCCGGTGATTCGCGATCTGTCTCTGCGCGTTGCTCACTTGGGTATTTCGTTTCCTGGGTTCTATGCTCGGCGATCACGCTGGCTGCAGCCGTGCAAGCGGAGGAGAAGGCTTGCTTTGTACTTCCAGTACCCGGTGCGGATGCCGCATCCCCAGCCGAGATGAAGGCGTATCGAGAAGTCATTGAACACTCGGAGGCAACGATCGACATGCTGCCTCTGCCCGGCGGCATGTTTCTCATGGGCAGTCCCGCTTCAGAAGCCGCTCGCCGGCCAGACGAGGGACCCCGGCACCAGGTCCAACTCGAACCGTTTTGGATGAGCAAGTGTGAGATTACTTGGGATGCATTCGAAGTGTGGATGTTCGCCCTGGACGATCGTCGCCGACAGGTACGCAATCTCCCGGCGAATCGGCGCGACCAAATAGCTGATGCCGTTACTCGGCCCACCGAACCGTGGACCGATATGACGTTCGGAATGGGCAAAAAAGGTTATCCGGCCATCAGCATGACGCAATTGGCAGCGGCGATGTTTTGCCAATGGCTATCCGCCAAGACGGCCCGCTACTACCGGTTGCCCACCGAGGCAGAGTGGGAATTCGCGTGTCGGGCCGGCACAACCACAGCCTACTACTTTGGCGATGATCCGGCCGATCTGGACGAGTATGCCTGGTACTTCGAGAACAGTGACGAGCTGAAGTATCATCAAGTCGGCCAGAAGAAGCCAAACCCCTGGGGACTACACGACATGCATGGGAATGTCGCCGAGTGGGTGTTGGACCAGTACGTCGCCGACTTTTATTCGCAGCCGGTGGTGACGGCAAACCACAGTCCCTTGGCGGTGCCCACCAAGCGGTACCCGCGCGTCGTCCGCGGAGGCTCGTGGGAGGACGATCCGGATCGTCTGCGCAGTGCCGCTCGGGGCAAGTCCGACCCATCATGGAAGCAACAAGACCCCCAGATTCCCCAGAGCATTTGGTATCACACCGATGCCCTACACGTCGGATTTCGGATCGTTCGTCCCCTGCGCGAGCCGACGGGGCAGGAAAAGAGCGAAAAGTGGGACAAGGGATTTGTGGAGTAATGGAATGAAGCTAACACCATGCCTACAGCCAGGCCGTCAAGTCAGACCAGTGGTTTTGAACGTGGTTCTCGTGGTCAGTGTGCTGTCCCACAATCCCACGTTTCTGTTCGCCGCAGAGACAGCCTCGCAGGGCGTATCCACCGCAGCGGCGGAGAACACCAGCCTGGATTTCGAAACCCCAGAGATGGAGGGAACGATTCGTCTGGAGGGACGATACCATGGAGTCTCCCGACTGGTGGACAAGCGCACCGGAAGGCAAGTGATCAATACCCCCTACTCGGCCCTGAATCTCTTCAAGCTGATGGCGGTCAACCAGGTCATGGGGCAGCCACGAGGCATGGAGCGGACCATGAAAACGGGGGACGATTGGGCGGAAGTGACGTGGGCTGCCACCGAGTCGCACCATGCTGAGCTCACCGCGCGCTGGGAGGTGGTGCAGCCCAACGCGATCGATCTGTCGGTAACAGTGAGAACGAAGCGGTCGCGGGGAGCGTACCGTGGGTACGAACTTTTCCTGTCCAACTATTTCTTTCAACTATTTGAACCACACGTCTACCTGAGGGGGAGCGGCCGGAGCAGCTACGACTTGGTCGTCCCCACCTTCAGCGAGGTTTTCGGCGAGACGGTCCTGGTGTTTCCTCGAGACGCGCACGCCGCCAGGCTTTGCGTCGATGGGCGCTGGTTAACAAGTGTCCAGATGTGTCCAGTGCGGCATTACGCTCATTCGGTGGCCTTCATGGCGGACCCGGAGAAGCAGTTGGCGGTGGTTTTGATGTCCCGGCCTGGCGACTGCTACGCCATCAGCGCCCGCTATCACCCCGAGCAGGAAAGCGACCGGTTTGTGGACTACAGTGCTTTCGATCTATCCCTGTTTGGCAACGACTTTGTGCCGGGTGGCGAGCGAACCGTCAAGGTCCGCTTGGCGTTGACGCCGCTGGACGACGAAATGTCGCAGCCCATGGAGCTTTACCAGGCCTTTATCCAAGAGGAAGGAGCCCCATGAAATCCAAGCAAGACTCCAAGACCTCGCGTCGCAGATTTCTGCATTCATCCGCGGCCGCGGCAGTGGGAGGAACATTGGCCTCCAAGTTGGCGTCTCCAATGCTGGCAGCCAAAGCGAACAATAACGAGACGCTGCGCGTGGCCTTGATCGGATGTGGGGGGCGGGGGACCGGTGCCGCCGTGCAGGCACTCAAGGCCGATGACAACGTGCAGCTGTTCGCGATGGCAGACGTGCTGGAGGACCAACTGCAAAAAAGCCTGACGCTGCTGGGCAAGGAGCAACCGGAAAAACTGAACGTTGCCCCGGAGCGCTGCTTCGTCGGCTTCGATGCCTTCCAGAAGGTCATGGAGTGCGACGTGGACGTGGTGCTGCTGACGACGCCGCCTGCTTTTCGCCCTCAGCACTTGAAAGCCGCGGTTGAAGCCGGGAAACACTCCTTTGTGGAAATCACCGCCGCCATCGATGCACCGGGGGTGCGCAGCGTGCTCAAATCGGCCGAGGTGGCTCGCCGGAAAAACCTGGCCATCCTCTCCGGGTTTTGCTGGCGGTACGACGATGCGCTCCGCGCGGTCGTCGAGCAGCTTCGTGGGGGCGCGATTGGTGACATCCGCGCCATCTACGCCACCTTCTATCGTGGCAGTCTCGACCACAAATACCTGCGTCCTCGTGAGCCGCACATGAGCGACGTGGAATGGCAAATACGAGACTGGTACGGCTACCTTTGGCTTTCGGGCGACGTGACAATCCTGCTCTCCGGTGGCCACAGCGCAGACAAGATGGCGTGGTGGCTTGACGACGAAATGCCGATCAAGGCCGTGGCCGTAGGGAGCCGAGTATTCACCGTGGACGAGCAAAACACGTTCGACAACGGCTTCATCGTGTACGAGTATGCCAGCGGAATTCGCGGGTTTCTGGGCTGTCGCTCTCAAGCCGGCTGCCATAGTGAAAACTCCGACTACATCATCGGTTCCAAGGGCATCTGTACCAACGGTCGCGGTCGCATGCCCGCCATTGAGGGCGAAACCAATTGGCGCTACCGGGGCCCGCGCGCAAGCATGTATCAAAACGAACACGATCAGTTCTTCGCCTCGATCCGAGCAGGCAAACCGATCAACGACGGCACTCGCATGGCCCATACCACGTTGATGGCAATTATGGGCCGGATGGCCGCCTACACCGGTCAGGAGATCACCTGGGAGCAGGCACTGGGTTCTCAGCAGCGGCTCGTGCCCGAAGAGCTCAGTTGGGACACAAAACTCGACCCGCTGCCGCTCGCCGTGCCGGGTATCACGAGTTTAATCTGAGCATACAAATTGCCCCGCCGACGATTAGTAGTGCGGGTCACTTCCGCGATTCTCGCGATCGCCTCCGACTCCAAACCCTGGGCCGTGTGAAACCCCGATTCATCGTCGAACTGCACGTGCAGCCTCGAGATGACGCTCCGCCAGGCTGCGCATCCACCGCGCACCTATCTTCATTTGTGCAAACGAAAGCTTGGACTCGTAATCAATTTCGGAGTACGCCAAGTTAAGGATGGCGTCCACCGAGTTGTTAACAACCTTTGACAATCTAGCCCCAAGTTCAGTCCTTTGCGTCTTTGCGTTAAATCGAGAACGTCTTCAAATGTCTAAGTTATTTTTGAACAACTCCTAAAGGATGAGTGACGATGCGGTTGATCTTCGACGGTCACCTCGATCTTGCTTGGTCGGCGGTGTCCATGAACCGTGACCTGAACGAGCCGATAGGCTTGATTCGTTCGCGCGAGCAGGGCATGACCGATCAGTAGGGTCGCGGCAACGCGACGGTGTCTCTGCCGACGATGCGCGAAGGCGGCGTGATGATGTGCCTGCCCACGGTGCTCGCGCGCGCCCGGCGCGACGAGCAGTCGTACCTGCGCGAGGATATGTCCTACGGCACGGCGGAAATCGCCTACGCGATGGGCCAGGCTCATCTGGCTTATTACCGTCTACTCGAACAGCAGGGGCACCTGCGCATGATCGGCAGCGCCGGTGAACTCGACGATCACATCAACCGATTACTCCAGCGCGGCGCCGTGATCGGCGCGGTGCTGGACATCTGGATGCTCAAGCCCTGGCCACAACACTTCTTCGCTCCGGATGGTTACAGGGCGATCGACTCCGTGCCACGCGATCAGGCGAAGCTGTCGCTGGTGGTCGATCACATCGATCACATCTGCCAACTGGCGGGGGATTGCGCGCACGTGGCGATCGGCACCGACCTGGACGGCGGCTTCGGCGCCGAACAGAGCCCGGGCGACCTCGACACGATCGCCGACTTACAAAAACTCGACGCCTTGCTTGCGAAGCGCGGTTACATCGACGCCATCTGCCACGGCAACTGGCTGCGGTTTTTCCGTGATCACTTGCCGTCCTGACTATCCCTTAACCCGAGTAGATATGCGAATGAGAAAGCCCCGAAAACGTCAGTCAGCTAGCAACGGCAATTTCACCGGCTGACCGGTCTGGTAACACTGCTGCGCGGCAAAGACGATTTCGTGAGTTTTGACCGCGTCCTCCAGGTTGCAGTGAGACTCGACGTCGTTACGAATGCACTCCACGAAATGGTCCATCTGGCCTTGGAACGGGTGGTGGGCCACGTCGGCGCTATCAGGCAAGATAGCCGGGATTTCCACCCACGAGTTCTGCCTGGGAAACTTGTGTGACCAGATGCGATTGTCCTTCACCGTGCCTTTGTCACCGAAGATTTCGATCGGGAGCATGTAAGGCATGACGCAACCTTGGTTGACGGACACTTTGCCCAGCGCCCCATTGGCGAACTTGATCAAGGCGATTTCCAGGTCCTCGTACTCAAGCGGTGGAGCCTCGCGCCAGGTGTTGGCCAGATAGTCGAACTCCTGCGGCCGGCCCTTGCGCAATCCGCCGCAGTAGGCGAACACCTCGACCGGATCAGCGGCCTCGAACTGGCCCGGCGCCGCGAACCAGCGGACCGCGTCGATGGCGTGGCAACCGCCGGTCAGAAATGCGCTGACCCCGGTCGACTTCTTGCGAGCGTCTTCAAAGCCGCTCCACCAACTGGCAATATCGTGCTGGTAGTCCGCCTCGCTGAAATACACCTGGCCCAGGCAATCGTCGGCGATCAGCGTCTTGAGGGTCTCGACCAAGGGGTTCCAGCGTAGCACGAAGCTGACAACGGTCTTCACCCCGGCCTGCCGCACGCCGTCGCGCATCTGCCGCAGCTCTTGGAGGCTGTTGGCCACCGGCTTTTCGATGACCAGGTGTTTGCCCGTCTCCAGGGCTGCCAGCGTGTTCTCGCAGTGCACGTGTTGGGGGGTGCAAATCGAGACGATGTCGACACCATCGTGTTGGAGCGCCTGCTGAAAGTCGTCGTAGAGCCCGATGTCCTGCAGGTTCGCCTCCTCGGCCCGGCGGCGCGCCGAGGCCAGCTTCCGACTGGAAATCGCCACTACCCGACTCTGCGGGTTCTTCTGGAAGGCGGCAATGTGCTGCCCGGAAACCCAGCCCGCCCCGTGGACCAGCACGCCCAGTTGCTCGTCAATCATCGTAGGATCTCGATCTCCTTGAACATCACCAGCATGACGTTGCCGGCGTGCATTTGCAATGCGAAATGCCCTTCGGGCCGGCTGGGATCATCCTTGAGCTCGGCCGTCTTGACGCCGTTGACGTGCACCACGATGTCCCCGTGGTGCGCCGCAATCGTCATCTCGTTCCAATCACTGGCCTTGGCGAACTTCTTCTCTTGCTCGGGCGTCGGTTTGTCCAGCCAGGTGCGGCCATAGCTCTCGTAAATGCCGCCGGTGCCGCTACCGGGCTGACCGACTTGGACCTGGAGTCCGTGCGCCTCGTCGGGCTCTTTGATGATCGTGCGGATGTAGAATCCGCTGTCACCCGAGAGGCACTTGAATTTTAGCCTCACGGTGAAGTCCTTGAACTGCTTGTCGCTCACCAGCAGACCGTACAAGCGGGTCTTGTTGGCCCGACCGACGAACGTGCCGTCCTCGACGGTCCAATCCCCCTCTCCAACCTTGTGCCAGCCAGCGAAGGTCTTGCCGTCCATGAGAGGTTTCCAGGTCGGCTTTTTCTCTGCCGCCGCCAGGACGTTGGGATGCAAGAGGGCAGCGAAGAGCAACAGCAAGCCGGCAAAGGCGCCTTGGGGACACTTCATGGGATGCTCCTTGATCTAGGTCAACCGCGGACCAGGCGCGGGGCGAGGTTGTTCTGGCCGCCGACATCGGTCAGGCGGTTATCGCGGCCCTCGAAAAAGTAGGTCAATTGTTCGTGGTCGATTCCCATCAGGCCGAGCATGGTCGCGTGCAGGTCGTTCACGTGGACCTCGTACTCGTCCGTTTCGCCATACGCCAGGCCCCCTCGAACACCACCGCCGGCCAGCCAAATCGTGTACCCTTCCGCAGGTATTGTCAAGTTAAGGGAAATTCCCGCGTTGTCGAGGCGAAAACGGTCTACTCTGGAACGAAGAATCAACAACTTAGAGACTGCCATGAAGTACTCACAGTGGGCTCAACCCGTTAACTTGATAATCATCTAGACGGCTCCCTCCGAGTCAGACCCAAAGGACATCCTAGGGATCTGACTCAGAATGAAAGTGTCATTTTTCAAGGAGGGAGCACGATGCAACTGTACGCTGGAATCGATCTCCACAGCAACAACTTGGTCCTGGCAAGTGTGGATGAGAAGGGACGACGCCTTTTCAAGCGGAGGTTGGCCAACGACCTGGGACTGTTGCTGAAGGTGTTGGAGCCCTATCGAGAGGAGCTGGTAGCCGTGGGAGTGGAATCGACCTACAACTGGTACTGGTTGGTGGACGGGCTGCAGGAAGCGGGCAACGAGGTCCAGCTGGTCAACACCGCGGCCATCCGGCAGTACGAGGGACTCAAACACCGCTCGGACGAGGATGAGGCTTTCTGGATCGCCCATTTGATGTCACTGGGAATTCTTCCCACAGGGTACATCTGCCCTCCCGGTATCCGGGCCGTACGAGATCTGCTGCGCAAACGTCTGCATCTGGTTCGCCACCGGACGTCGCATCTATTGTCGGTTCAGAACCTGTACGCCCGTCATCGGGGTGAGAAAGTGAGCGGAGCGGCCATCAAGTCGATGGAGTTGGATCGAGCCAGCCAAGAGTTCTGCGATGCGCATCTGGTGCTGAGCCTGGAGAGCAGCCTGAGTACGATCGCGCATTTGGGCGAGTGGATCGAGCGGCTCGAGGGGCAGGTGCCAAGAGTCTGCGGCTGCGACCGGAGTTCCGACTCTTACAAAGCGTCTGTGGAGTGGGAAAGATCTTGGCGATGACGATTGCTCTGGAGACACACACCCTCGAGCGATTTCGCAAAGTAGGCGACTATGCCTCCTACTGTCGATGCGTCAAGAGTGAACGCTTCAGCAATGGCAAGAAAAAAGGAGAGGGCAATCGAAAAAACGGCAACCGCTACTTGGCCTGGAGCTATCAGGAAGCGGCTCATTATGCGGTTCGCAACTATGAGGCTCCTCGTCGTTACTATCAACGCAAGGCCGCACGCACGAATGCATTCGTGGCTTGGAAGGCCTTGGCTCACAAGCTGTGCCGGGGGAGCTATTTCGTGATGCGCGATCAAGTCCGTTTTTCCTCAGCTCTGTTGTTTGGCTGAGGATTGGGGACGGGCGGCCGAGCCCGTGGTACTGTTAGCCGAGAAGGCTGGTAACTTGATTGGAAAGCCCCCGTCCCACTTATTACAGCGTCTGGGTTTGAGGCGGTACTCCGCCCTGGCTGTGAGCCCAAAACGGTCTGGACACTCCCTCGGGGGTGAGCCATTGAACTTGTATGCAAAGAGCAACTGGACACGGCTGGGAACCGAAGTTTTTCTGGGGCGTGCACGAGGCGCGCCTGGGGTGAAGACACTGAGCAGCGAGTCCTTATCGACCGCTGCAGTCTTCGCCTAGATCCTGATGGGTGACTGGTCCGGAGTCTACAACTCCTGAGGCCGCCACAAAGAAAAATACGGGTGCGGAGGCGAATCAGGCCGAACCTTGCCGGATCATCGATGGCCTAACGGCCATCGAACTGGGATTCTTATTGCCTGTTGACCGGGAGCCGTCTAATGGGTGATAGTACCTCTGGAAACGAGGAAGAATGGGGATCCAGAAATGGAGCCACTGAGGCATGAGAAACTCGTCCATGATGAAACGCAAATGACGCAGAATCGGCGGATATTCGCGGAATATTCTCGCGCAGAGGCGCGGAGGAGATTGAAAGTGAACGGCACAACAAATCGTCGCACATTTTCGAATCATATCCTCTTGATAACAGCAGCAGCAGCCATGCTACCGATGGTACCAGCTTTCGGGGGTCAGAAGAGCACGGATGAGGCCGTTCATATCGGGTCACGTCGCGAGTTGTTCCTGGACGACTTCATGATCGAGCAGCTCTCAGGCAAAACCAATCTTCGGCTACATCATCCGGTCTTTCGCGAGGTCGTGATCGAACATGACGCACCATGGGAAGGAACCGCCTGCGGATACCACACCGTACTACAAGATGGCGACACCTACCGCATGTACTATCGTGGTTGGAACTTCAACACCCTGCCGGGCAAACTCGAAGTCGACAGCAAACCGGTCGCCTGTTATGCCGAAAGCCAGGATGGAATTCACTGGGTCAAGCCGGACCTCGGCATCATCGAATACGAAGGATCGAAACAAAACAACATCATTGTGGATGGAATCGGCACTCACAATTTCATGCCTGTGATCGACGAGAACCCCGCATGCCCGAGGGAGGAACGCTACAAGGCATTGGCCGGCTACAAAGCGGAGGGTGGACTGTTTGCCTATAAGTCCCCGGATGGCATCCACTGGTCCTTGATGCAGGAAAAGCCCGTTATCACCAACGGTGCCTTTGATTCTGCCAACCTTGCCTTCTGGGATCCCAGCATGGGCAAGTACCGTGCCTATTGGCGAACCTTCACCGCCGGCGTCACCGAAAAGGACAATTGGAAACCGGCTGGATACCGAGCCATTCGAACCGCCACTTCTGCAGACTTCCTTCACTGGGACAACGAAGCTGATTTGACCTATGTCGATTCACCGGATGAGCATCTGTATATAAACAACGTGGCACCCTACTACCGAGCGCCCCACATCCTGGTCGGAACACCGGAACGATATATCGATCGAGGTTGGTCACCATCGATGAAAGCTCTTCCGGACCTCGAGAAACGAGAATTAAGAGCCAGCTCGGAGCAACGCTATGGGACTGCTTTGACCGAAACCCTGATTATGGCAAGCCGTGATGGTGTGAAGTTCAAGCGCTGGAATGAAGCGTTTATTCGACCTGGCATTCAACGTGATGATTCGTGGTATTACGCTCACCAGGCAGTGGCCTGGAACATGCTGGAAACGAAATCGACCCAACCAGGAGCTCCGAATGAACTGTCTTTCTATGCGTCGTCGGGTTATTGGCACGGCAAAGGTGTAAAAATGAGCCGGTACACATTACGCCTTGATGGGTTTGTCTCGGCATCGGCACCCATGAAGGGTGGCGAGTTGGTGACCCGAGTTTTGACGTTTGAAGGAAGCAGGTTAAACGTGAATTTTGCCACGTCGGCGGCTGGCACCCTAAAGGTTGAAATACAGGATGCTAAAGGCAATCCAATCCCTGGCTACTCGCTGAAAGAAGCGGATGAGACCTTCGGGGATGAAATCGATCGAACGGTTTCGTGGAACGGTTCAACGGATGTCAGCGGGATTGTGGGTAAGCCTGTGCGTCTGCGGTTTACCTTGCAGGATGCCGATCTTTATGCGTTTCAGTTTATTGATTAGGAGCCCAATACCCCGAAGACCGTGAACTCCTCTCAGCCTTTGATGAGGGCGTTTATTCTGCCAGTCGCCATCCCGATTCGTCAGCGCTCAGGGCGGTGTGGCCCTTGTAGCGGTCATTCACGACCTGCATTTCTTCGATGGTGTCAAAGTAGCCGACGACGAAGGCGGCGCTGAAGGTTCGCCGACCTTGATCGGCCAGCCGCCAAACTGCAGGATGAAGATCACGATCCCGGGCCGCTGATTGCACCACGCCTCGTAGACGACCGAGGGTTGGAGGGCTAGCCCGGATTTCTCAAGGATAAGAAAAAGCAGTCAGCTCAGTGTGGTATAAAGTCTGTGTTAACAAAGACTTAACAAACACAAGGAGCTGACTACTATGACGACAGAGTGTATCGCTTCTAAGCTGGAGTTTCAAGGGCTGGAGGGTCGCCGAGTCGAGGCAGAATTCAACGGGGGACAGATCACCTCAGACGCCGGAGGGTTGCTGTTACGGGAGGTGGAGAACCGCTATGGGTTCATTCGCGGCTTGGCCGCCTGCTTTGGGGACCGGCGCGATCCTCGCTTCACCGAGTTCAGTGTGGAGGATCTGGTGGGGCAGCGGATTTATGGACTGGCCTTGGGCTATGAGGATCTCAACGATCATGAGGAGCTACGGACGGATCCGCTGATGGCGGTGTTGGTGGGCAAGGAAGATCCCTTGGGGAGGGATCGGCGAGCGGAAGCGGATCGGGGCAAGGCGTGTGCGGGCAAGAGCACACTCAATCGTTTGGAGTTGTCCTCGGTGACGCAGGATAAATATCGCAAGACGCCGGTGGATGAAGCGGCGGTGGAAGCATTTTTGGTGGAGCAGTTCATTCGGGTGCGAGGCGGGAAACCCAAGGAGCTGGTGTTGGACCTGGATGCGACGGATGATCCGCTGCACGGAGAGCAGGAGGGTCGTTTCTACCATGGCTACTACCGGTGTTACTGCTACCTGCCCCTGTATGTGTTTTGCGAGGGGTATGTGCTGGGGTCCAAGCTACGGGTGTCGAATCTGGATGGCTCCGAAGGAGCGGTCCAGGAGATGGAGCGGATCGTGGGACAACTGCGGGCGAAGTGGCCGAAGGTCCGCATTACGCTGCGGGCGGACAGCAGCTTTGCGCGCGAGGCGTTGATGAAATGGTGTGAGGAGCATCGAGTGGATTACGTCTTCGGTCTGGCCCGCAATCAGCGCTTAGAGGGGACCCTGGAGTCGGAGCTGGAACAGGCCCAGGCGCTTCAACAAGCGAGCGGCAGCAGCGCCCGAGTCTATAAGGACTTTCGTTACCAGACGCACAAGAGCTGGAGTCAAGAGCGGCGAGTGGTGGGCAAGGCCGAGTCCACGGGTAAGGGATCCAATCCCCGCTTTGTCGTCACCTCGCTGGGAGCGAAGCGGTGGCCCGCCCAAAAGCTGTACGAGCAGCTGTACTGCGCGCGAGGGGAGGCGGAGAATCGGATCAAGGAACAGCAGCTGGAGCTGTTTGCCGATCGGACCTCGACGCACCTCATCAAGAGCAATCAGCTGCGGTTGTGGTTCTCCTCGGTGGCCTATAATCTGCTGCACACGTTGAGGCGTGTCGCTTTGAAGGGGACCCAGTGGGCGAAGGCGCAATGCCAGACAATTCGCCTCAAACTGTTGAAGATAGGAGGCCAGATTCGGGTCAGTGTCCGGCGGGTGAGTCTGTCCTTGAGCGAGGGTTATCCTTACCAAGCACTCTATGCCCAAGCCTTGGCCCAGCTTCAACAGCTCGGTTGAGCCAAGGAAAGTCGGAAATCCCAGCCGTCTGCAACTGAGGCGCCTGAGGTGTGTCTGAAAAACCGGTTTTCCGCGCTCGACACAGGCCTCACGACGCCTGTCGTACTCTGCACCGCCCTCAGCGGCGCCTTTGACCCAGACCGGCGTCGAGAAATCGACTAAAATCGCCCTTTCGGCTTTCTCCTTGAGAAATCCGGGCTAGCCGGGATAATGCATAAATCCTAATTTTCCCCTGGTTCTTTGTCGAGACAGGAAGATCGTCTTTGGAATTGGTTCGCATGGCGGTGTTGGGAGGGCGATCGTCGGGAGACTGCGGCCTCTTCCCGAGTTTTTTCGATCTATACCAAACGTCTGCACCTTGCTCAGTGAGCGCCCACCCTCCCCAGGGCATGCACGTCGTCAGCTGCGACCACGGCAATGCTAGCTCGGCAGCGGTGTTTGGAATGGACGATCAGCTCTTCAGTTGACCGTGACCACGATCAAACTTCTGCTTAATCACTTCTGGTCGACAACTGTCTGCGGGTGGCGATCTGACTTCCGCTAGTGAATACTCTCAATGGTTTTGCGCAGAATCTTGGCCTGCCTGTTCGCCTCGTTCAAATCGATATAGTTGGTCTTGAACTGCATTATTTTTGGCTGAATCGACTCAGCCACCGGGCACAGCCCCGGACTGTAATCGCGGTATTGGCCCTTGTAGATGTCCGAATCGACAGGGAAAAAGCCGCCCAGGAACTGCCGCTCCTGGAACACCGGCTCGTTGTAGGTCAAACGCCATGCGGCGTATATGAAATCACCACCCAATTCGTAGAACCGCTGCCGAAACTCATCCCACGAACAGCCGGCTTTTTCCGCTTCGAATCGACACACGAATGTCCAATACGAATGCACGTACCCTTCCGGCGTGTAGGGGGGAATCAGCCAGGGACAGTCCGCCACCGCTTCAAGGTACATCTGTCCGATCTTGCTGCGCAACCCGACCAGCTCGTCGATTCGCTCGGTCTGTTCCAGTGCCACTGCGCCCTGCAAATCGGACATGCGGTAATTCCAGCCGAGAAAATCGTGACGGATGGAATCGGGCCGCCCGCGCTCCTGCTTGGGCACGGTGCCGCCCGTGGATGCACCGAGCCCCGGATTACCGAAGCTGCAAAACCTGCGGATCTTGCTCGCAAGCTCCCGGTCATCAGTGATCACCACTCCGCCATCGCCACAAGTGATGTGCTTAGACGCCTGTAAGCTGAAACTGGCCATGTGACCCGTGACGCCGGCCAAGCGTCCCCTGTACATAGCCAAAAAGCATTGGGCGTTGTCCTCGATCACGGCCAGATCGTATTCCTGTGCGATTTCCATAATCGGGTCCATGTCGGCACTCAAGCCATAAAGGCCGACCGGGATAATTGCACGGGTCAGCGGCGTCACGCGCTCACGCACGGACTCCGGGGCAATGTTGTAGGTGCGTGGGGCGATGTCGGCAAAAACCGGGATAGCGCCCTGATGCAAGACACAAAAGGCGGTCGCAGCGGCGGTCAGCGGCGTCACAATCACCTCGTCGCCGGGCTTTACTCCCGCTGCGGCCAGGCACGAATGCATGGTGGCGGTCCCGTTGCAGTGTCCGATGGCGCATCCAACGCCAAATCGCTTCGCAAACGCCTGCTCGAACCGCCTGGTCATCTGCGGGCCGGACGAATTGCCAAAGCCATATTCCACCACCTCACGTAGATACTCCAGTGCCTTGGAACTAACACGTCCTGGATGTTTCGGTTTCATGGCGGCTTACTCCATTTCAGTTCAATCGGACAAAGATCCCGGCTGGATTGGTCACGGTCATCTCACGGAGGGGCTCTTCTTGCACGCCCGCTTGCTTCCATCCAGGTAGGACGTTAGACAGATAGTCGTAGTCCCGGGACCTGCTCCATCGAGCCATCTAATATTATGTAATATTAGCCAGGTGGGGACTCTGGAGCGACCAGTAGGCTTCACTAACACTCTTGACCACATCGTTCAGAAGCTGCAGCTGCCGGCAACCCGCAGCGCCGCGGAAACGGTTGCGGTGGCGCAGTTCACGGGACACGCCACCTCATCGGATAGTCCATCCGGCAGTCGAATCAGGGTGGATCCAGCTTTTAGATGGCAGTGCTCGGCCAAGCCCCCACTGAGCGCATGCTCGCCGGTAACTTGCTGATGTCCATACTTGAACAATCGTTCATATTTCTGGGGAAGGTCACGTTCACAGAAGAAACAGTCACCGCAGCTCGACGCAATCGACCAGGTGACTCTGTCGCCTACCCGTGCAGTCCGGCCTGTGTAATCTTGAACCGAGTTGCCGGGCCCGAGGGCCTCGATCCTGCCGAGGATTTCATGCCCCAGGATGGTTGGTGTCGGAGTTGAGCGATGTCCCTGATAAGTGTGAAGATCGCTTCCGCAAAGCGTGCAGCAACTCACCCGGATGAGTGCCTCTCCTTCACGAAGCTCTGGGAGGGGCAGAGATTGGATCGCTAGTGGCTGGCCGGATCCAGTGAATACTGCTGCCCTGGAGGTATCTGACATCGGCAATGTGCTAGCGCTCTACTATCTTCGGACAAACAATGCAGTCAAGGCACCGATGAGACATGCAGCCGCCACGACGGGGAACACCAGGGCCGTGTTGTCATTGTTGCTTGCGATGATCCTACCAATCAAGGGTTCTCCCAGGCCGGCAACCACATAGGCAAAGGTGTTCATGACACCGACACCAGTTCCGGCGCGTCGGGTGCCGAGCAGGTCGGGAGCAAGCGCCCAGAAGGTCGATTGCGGACCATAGGCAAAGAATCCGCAGAGGAAGAGAATCGGGACTCCAGCCCAATGTCCCTGTGGCACATAGAACATGGCCATGGAAGCGATGGCTGCGATTGCCATGAAGGTGGTGATGACGCCGGATCGCTTGGATCCGAAAAGACGATCCGAAATCCAACCACTGCTCAGAGCGCCCAGCGCCATTCCCATCGGCAGGGCAATGCTGATCCACTTGCCTCCCGGGCTGTCCTTGTAATGTTGGCCCAGGAAATAGACCGGGACCCAGACCAGGAGACCGTAACGAGCCATGTTCTGAAAGCCGATGGCCAGGCTGGCGATCATGAAGCGCCGGTTGCTCAAGACGTGACGGTATCGCTCTGCCGATGTCTCTGCTGTCTGTACCCCTGGTCTTCCAGTCTCGGCCTCACCATTTTGCTCAATCGGCAGGAAGCCAAGATCCTGAGGACGATTGCGGGCCACCAGGAAATACACTCCGCCGCCTAACAGCAGGAGCAACACCGGTAACCGAAAGATCCATCGCCAATCCAGCTGGAACACGTCTAGCACCAGTAGTGACGTGGCGAAGGAAAGGACGGACGACATGCCGGCCGCAAAGACGTAGAGCCCGAATGCTTTACCTCGCTCACGGCGCGGCCACCAATTCGAAATGACGCGGCTTCCCGGAGCCCAGCCCATCGACTGGAAGTACCCGTTGACGGCCCAGGGAGCGATCAGACTTCCGAATCCAGTGGCGAAGCTGACCGTCCAGTTGGTAACACAGGAGAGCAGGGCACCGAGACTCATCATCCGGCGTCCGCCGAAACGATCTCCCAGGTTGCCGTTGATCGCTTGGCCGACCGCGTAGCTCCAGAGCAGCGCCGCGCTCACCCAGCCCAAGACCTCCTTCGAGAGACCCAGCTCTTTTTCGATACCGGGGATGGCAAAGCCGAATGTCTGTCGACCCGTGTAGTAGAACAGGTAGCAGAACATCGTCGCCAGCAGCATTCGCCACTGGGCAGAGCGCATCCTGGAAGGGCCTGTTCCTGACAGGTTTCGCATACCGCTGATTCTAGCCTCTGGTTCCCGCGTATTTCGAGTACCCCGTGGTCCATCAGTCTTTCGATTGGAACCACGGGGTTTGGATGGGAGCCACAATGGGATCGGAGACGACGGCCGCCGCAGCGGGACAGGTTGGGGTCCTCCGACACGATCCAATGGCCATGCGACCATTCTGCGGTTACAACATGGCAGATTATTGGGGACACTGGCTAACGATGCGGTGCAAGAGCGATAAAGTGCCCAAAATCTTCCATCTCAATTGTTTCCGTGAAGACGACCAGGGAAACTACCTCTGGCCAGGTTTTGGAGAGAATCTTCGTATCCTGAAGTGGATTATCCAACGGGTAAAAGGGGAAGGAAAAGCGATTCAAACTCCGATTGGATACGTTCCGACTCCAGACGGGCTCGATTTATCCGGCTTGGATCTGACTACTGAGGTGATGAATCAGCTCTTGAAAGTGGATCGAGATGCCTGGAGAGAAGAGGTAGGCAGCCAGGAGGAGTTTTTTGCTCAGTTTGGAGATCGAATTCCCTCTGAATTGGCCGAAGAGCAAAGGAAGATGCGCCAGCGTTTGGCATAGCACCTACTGACGTTGACCTGCCGCGGGGCCCGTTGGGGAGCTAATTCTTTCTTCCCCGTTGGTTAGGATCTGAACCAGAATCGCTTTCCCGATTGCCGTCGGGTAGTGCGAACTACGTCCAGAGAAACGGCGAGGACGATGACGCTGCCAACGATGATCTCCTGAAGGTAGTTTGGCCACCCCATCTGCTGACATCCGTTTCGCAACAGAGCCATGGTCAGGGCCCCGACCATCGACCCCAGGATGCCACCTTGTCCCCCGCTGAGGCTACCTCCCCCGATGACAACCGCAGCGATGATGTCCAATTCCGTGCCGACGGCCACGGTGGGGTCCCCTTGGCGCAACCGGGACATCTGAGTCACCCCTGCCAACCCGAAAAACAATCCGGAGAGACTGTAGATCCAGGCTTTCAAGCGGCGCGTCTGGAGACCAGTGGCACGGGCGGCCTCCTCGTTCGACCCCAACGCGAAAACCCTCCTGCCAAAGACGGTGTGGTTGAGGACGACGGCCATGAGCACCGCCAAGGCCAGAGTGCTCCAGACTGCGGGAGCGACGATGATCCAAGACGGCTCTGGGAATGTCACCGCCAGCTTGTCGACCCAGGTGGGGGGAACGTTGACTGTCTGTTCGTCTCCCAGCCACTTGGCCAGACCACGAGCCACCCCGAGCATCCCCAGTGTGGCAACGAAGGGCACTACCCTGAGGCGGGTGATGACGAGGGAGTTGACGAATCCCACCAGCAATCCGCTGGCAATCCCAAGGCAAACCGCGAGTGCGGGAGACAGCCCCTCGCGAATCCCCAGCGCCGCGATCACTCCGGAGAGAGCGATGACGGATCCCACCGAGAGGTCGATACCTCCGCTGATGATGATGAGGGTCATCCCCAGAGCTCCCAGCGCGACGATCACTGTTTGGGACAGGACGATCCTCAGGTTGCGGACAGAAAGGTACTGGCCGGGAGAGTCACTGAGCAGAGAGAAAGCTACGATCACCAGAAGAAGACCCAATGCTGGGCCCGCTCGGGCCAGGAAGTGGTTCCTAGAGCCTGGCATCGTCTTCTCCGGAGAATTCCGATCGACCCGTTCCCAGAGCAGCCTCCAGGACCGATTCGGAGGTCCATTCCTTCACCGGTCGGGCTGGGCCCAGGTGCCCACGTGTCATTACAGCCAACCGGTGGCACAGGCCAAAGAGCTCCGGGAGGTCGGAGCTGACCATCAAGATCGCCTTGCCGGAGGCTGCAAGCTCGTTAATGATCCGGTAGATCTCAACCTTGCTGCCAATGTCGATCCCGCGAGTGGGTTCGTCCAAAAGCAAGATGTCCGCCCCCTGATGGAGCAACCGGGCAAAGACCAGCTTCTGTTGATTCCCGCCGGAAAGGCTCCAGGTGGTGTCCTCCGGGGCTCCCCCTTTGACCCCGACACGGTCCATCTGCTCGCGGGCGTGACGGCGCTGGGCACCCTCCCTGAGCCAACCGAAGCTTGTACAAGGTCCGAGACGAGTCAGGGTGACATTGTCGGCGGAAGTGAGGGTCAGGGCCAAGCCTTCCTCTTTTCGATCTTCACTCAGGTATCCGATTCCGGTTCGAATTGATTTCAAGGGGGTGAACCCGTCCAGAGACCGTTTCTTGCCTCGAACCAGCAGCTCCCCCGAGTGCGGGGGTTCGAGACCGAAAAGAGCGCGGACCATGTCGGTCCTCCCTGAGCCTGTCAGCCCTGCTATCCCCAGTATCTCTCCCCGGTGCAGCTGGAAACTGGCATCCCTTAGAGTCGGAGGTGCCCGGAGATTCCTGACTTCCAAAATCAACTCGTCGGATCCTCCGGACGTGCGCGGAGGAAAGAGATTCTGAACCGGTCTTCCCACCATCAAGGTGATCAAGGTCTCCTCAGGGGTCGAGGTCAGATCGCCAGTGGACACGCTCCGTCCATCTCTCAGAACCGTGTACCGATCTGCGACCTCGCGCACCTCGTTGAGAAAGTGGCTGATGTAGATGATGCTGATACCCTCATTGCTCAGCCTGCGAATGAGGCTGAACAGGCGATCTACGTCTGAGCGTTGCAGCGAGCTGGTGGGCTCATCCATCAGGATGATCCTGGCTTCAAGAGCCAGGGCACGGCATATTTCCACCACCTGCCGCGCTCCAATTGGCAATTCTAGTAAAGGCCGATCCAGCTCGATCTCGGGGTGTCGAAAGTTCCCGAGGAATTCTCGGGCTCGACGCCGACATGATTCCTTGTCCAGCCATCCCCAACGGGCGGTCTCGATGCCTATGAGGACGTTTTCCCAGACGGTCAGGTGTGGAAACAGCGACAGCTCCTGATGGATGAAGGCGACACCCTGACGGCGTGCGTAGCGGGGAGAGGAGGGCCGGTAGGGTACACCGGCGAGCTCCATTCCGCCTGAGTCTGGAGGAAACGCGCCGGCGACCACATTCATCAACGTGCTCTTACCGGCTCCGTTCTCTCCAATCAGCGCGTGGACTTCACCCGGCCGCAGGTCCAGGTCCACTCCCGCCAGAGCTACAGTGGCACCAAACCGCTTATGAATGTCGGATAGCCGAAGAACGGGTGTCACAGGGCTTACCTCCTCCGTCCCAGTTTCGCCGTCAGCCGACTGCACTACGACCCCGAGCAGGGTCGGATCGAATACCGCACCGCCAAAGGCGTCCGCCGCACCTGGATGCCCTGGACTGGATCGCCTTGGTGACCTCCCATATCCCAGACCCGGGAGAACAGATGACCCGTTATTACGGCCATTACTCCAATGCCTCGCGGGGGAAGCGGCGCCAGGTCTCCAGCCGAGCCACTGTCGACGGGGCCTGCCCGGCGTCGGACTCGGAAGAGCCCTCAGCCGCCGAGCAGTTCTCCCAGCAGCGGCGGCGCAGCTGGGCCCGGTTGCTACGGAAGGTGTATGAGGTTGACCCTTTGGAATGCCCAATGTGGCTCGACCCTGCACATCATCGCGGTGATCGAACAACGCAGCGTGATTGAACAAATCCTCCAACACCTCGATCTCTGGCAGGAGCCCCAACGGGCTCCCCCACGTCGACTCTTTCCCCACAAACTCGAAAGCTTCCTGGCTTCGCTTTCGCCCCAGCAGGCTCAAGCCGTCCGAGCTTCCAGCGACGCGCTCTTCTGGGACGAGGTCCCGATTTGGGAAGACTGAGCCGCTCCGTCGCCCAGAGCGGATTCAAGATCCGTGTATCCCTTTCTGCCTTGATCGTCCCCTTTCTCCAACGAAAACTCGGTCTCGACGCCCCCCTCGGGATATTTCATCCCGTTTTCTCCTGCACCTCCGACCGAAGCTCCCCTCGTCCTTCCTCGACCCTTTTTTTCATCCCTAGTAAAGCAAGCATCGGCAACCAATACCCGCCGCCCAAAAAAGCAAAGTCCTATCTCACTACGTGTAAGGGTTCAGGCAAACAGCAGAAAACAATATCGGGATGCCAGGCCATCCGATAGTTCGCCAAATGTCAAGACACCAAGCGTCTTAAACTCTTCCCGCGGGTCAACTCTACAATCGACCCTGCGGATGTGCTCAACGTCAATCTTGTTAGCCTTGAAGCAACGAACACGACGTTTCCCCATCGATGCCGCAACCCACAATGAGTACTTTCATCTAAAGCTCCAAAGTAGGCCTAATCGATCTGTAGTTTAATCCAACGCAAATGACGGACAAAGGCGACAGTAACCCAAAAACCAATATAGACCTGCCCATTAGGCAGCAGAACAGCATCTGGTTTACCAAAGGCAAACAACCCCTCGTCATAGATACTTGTATATTCACGGTTGCGGTCACCCAGAATATCGCGGCCACGCGCGTCCCATATCAGAGCATGCTCTTCAAAGGCCGGCCAGGCTTTTCCGCCATCCTCTGAAATGCTCACATAAATACCAGGTCCTTCTAAATCACGCCTGTTATAAACACCTAAGACACGGTTGCGGCCTATATCAATAGAACTGCCCATCTGGCCCGCAATACCCGTGTCATAGGGCTCCTGCCAGGTCCGGCCCTCGTCATGTGACCAGGTAGCTTTTATATTATAATCCTGACCGCTATGGTAATCCTTGGCCCAGTACATAACAAAAATACGCTTGTCCTGTAAGCGCGTGAACATACCATTCCAATACACAATATGACCTGTCTGATCATGCGCTGCGACGGAATAATCATTCCAGGTCTGGCCCTTATCAGAGGAACAAAGCACCACAGAAGACTGCATAGCGGGTTCAGGATCATCCCAGGCTTTCCAGGTTTCCACAGGCATCAGCAAACGTCCGTCATTGAGTGTGATAATCCGACTACTCGTGTTGCCAGTACGGCCTTCCGGTGATTTAATGATCTGCGGCAGGGTCCAGGTCCGGCCCTTATCGCTTGAACGAGAAATCAATATTTCACAGGGCACGGACCCTTTTGTTTCCGGATTATAAACATCCTCATCAGGACCGGAGCGATCCCACCGGAAGCCTCCCAATATTAATGTTCCGTCTTCCATGAGTATGGGATAACCATAGATATAACTATACAGTTTCGCCTCACTTTTTTTGTCCCAGAGCGGACCTTCATCGACATAAGTTTTTCCACCATCGAGTGATCGACATTTGGCATAGTAGGAATCCGGAGACTCGGCCGCGGGACCGCGCTGAAAAACACATAAAAATTCATCCTCACTTAAAGGGATCAATCCTGGCATAGTTGCTTGATCAGCATGTAAGTGCGGTTTTGGGTTTTCAAAAATAACACCTTTGTCTATTATCGTAACCATTGTATTAGCCCACGCGAGGAATGTTTGCGGCTGGCGACCAGCGGCTCGTACCAATGCCGGCCACCGTCTGTTGAACGCATGCTGAAGAAGTCCAGGGGCAGCGACCCGCCGGTTTCCGGATTGACGTAAAGGCGATC
Source organism: Acidobacteriota bacterium (assembly GCA_965218775.1). GTDB lineage: Bacteria > Acidobacteriota > UBA6911 > RPQK01 > JAJDTT01 > CAUZIZ01. Next base: position 2,177,572 of record CBDCLS010000005.1, read on the forward strand.
CGGATCGGTCCGATCCGCTCGTTGGTCGCAGAGAAGGATTGAGCCGTCGCCGAGGGCGGTCAACAGCCCAAAACAGTACTGGTAATGTCTGTCATCTTGATCACGATCGCGTAACGGTCCCTCATGATCCCAGGTTTCACCGCCGTCGAGCGACCGCAGAAGATGTATCATGCCGTCGCGCGAACACATGGCCTGCCCGTGCCTGAAGGAACAGAACAACTCGCGTTCCGACAGCGGCAGGATGAACGGGTAGATCGCAGACACCGCCTCATGACCGAGCAGTGGATTGCGATACATTACACCGGAATCAACAACGGTTAATTTTGCCATCGCCTTACTCCGTTTGGTTTGTTCATCACGGCACGCAAATCGGCGTCCCGGATAATTGCGTCATGCACGTGAAGACTCCCCAATCTCGACGTTGTTGACAAACACTGATTTTATATCATCCGGCAGGGCCTCGAAAACCTCGGCCTTGACGCGCGTGAACCCGTCGGTGCGGCCTTTTTCGCCCAACATGCTCATCCGCTCGGGCGTGCCGTTGATTTGCGGGTTGCTGTTGAGCCACCAGGGTATGTAGCGTGCGACGATGGCGACGCGCGGCTCGCCGCTGCGGTTCGACGCGATGGCGTGCCACGCCCGCGTGTCCCAGACCAATGCGCTGCCTGCCTCGCCCTCGACCTGCACCTCATCGGGGTGCAGGGAAAACGGGTCGAAACCTTCCCGGTGGTTCGGGCTGTCGCCCCAGCGATGACTGCCCGGAATGATGCGTGTGCCCCCGCTCATGCTGTTGAACGGCGTCAGCATCCACAGCGTCGACAGGTGCATCGTTATGTCCGGGTAAGGGGTGGGCATGTAATCGGAAAATTCGACGCTGTAAGGCCAGTCCGTGTGCCAGTCACCCTGTTCGTTGCCGGGATAGCTGACCAGCGCGGACGCGGAGTTGACCCGCGGGAGCGGCCCGAGCAACGCGTTGATCACCGCGATCAACGGCGGGCTTACCAGAAACGGCGCGAAGACCTGCGAACTGTTGATCAGGTCCTGCGCCACCGCGATGCCACCCAACTCGGGCCGGTAACGCTTGTCTTTGTGCGTCACGCGGATCGCATCGTCACGCACCCGGTCCAGATCGGCCGCACCGATCATGCCCTCGACCACGCAATATCCATCGCGCCTGATCTGCTCGACATACTTGTCGGTCTGGCTTCGCTTCACTGACAGGGTTTGTGATTTGGGCATGAGATTAAGCCGCTCCTTGGAATCCTTAATTGCAAGCCGTCTTGGTATGTTTCATTCCGCCGCTGACACTTTTTTCGGCAATTGCTGAAAAAGACCGCGGTCTTCGCTATCAGTAGGAGAAGGCCACGGGAATCTCGTTCATTCGGATGGTTAACCCGCATTTCTCATCGCCGGTCTACTACGTCGTCGCAATCATCCGCCCTGGCTGTGTTTCGCTCGGTCGGCCTCCTCGACGTACTGTACAAGTACGACTGCGGAGGCCTCGGTCGCAAGCCTTGCCAGGACGGCCCTTGCGACGCCTCGCTACGACAGGCGATGAGAAATGCGGGTTAACGGCGGACGTAGACCATCATTACATCTTAACGATTGCGCTGAAATCAGCATATTCGATTCCTTCGTGAAAAACTCCTGAAGCGATCCCCGCAAGCCCACGAAAGGTAGGACGTTCCGATCTTTTGGCGTAACAGCCAATCAGCGTTACCCGATACTTGATCGACTCAGGCCGACGCACCGGCGCACGAAACACCGGGCGGTTGTTTGACTGGGCCAAGGACTGTCGACAGCGAGTGGGCCAATTCCAGCGTGATCCACCCGCGCTCGCGTCGGAGGACCCGCAGAGACAGGCAACGTCACGAAACTCGCGTAACGACGGGTCGCAGATGCGCGAAGCAGAAACAAACTACCATAAAGCCCCTGGTAATTATAAGGCCACGCTGGTACAATATGGCTCAGCGCGATGCACCGTCGCCACACCGAATGGAGAACGCTAGTCTCCGCTAATCTTCGCTGATTTCGATTAGCGGAGATGTAACTGTTTAGGACCGGCGCATCATAAGTGTCGCATAGTCGTGGTTCGCTCCGCGAACAAAGCGTTGGGTTTGCGGAGCGAACCACGACACTTATTGATGTGCCGTTCCTTAGCCGTCTTAAGCAACAACAGGTGGGACCCAAACATGGACAAACCGCACTGCACGACCAACCGCCGCGCTTTTCTCGGTCAGAGCTTCGTTGCCACGATGACTGGAGTCCTTGGCAGCCCTGTCGTCATTCTGGCTGCCGGGGATGAAACCAAGATTGGATCGCGGCGGGAATTGTTCGTTGATGATTTCATCATCGATTACCTGGGGGGCGAAGCCGAGCTGCGACTCCATCATCCGAGTCGCCGCGAAGTGGTCATAAAACACGACTCGCCCTGGGAAGGCACAGCGTCCGGTAATCATACCGTGTTCCAGGATAAGGACATCTATCGGATGTATTATCGAGGAATGGACTTTGAAGTAACGCCAGGGAAGCTATCCGAGGTACATCCAGCCGTGACCTGCTATGCCGAGAGCAACGACGGTATCCACTGGACCAAACCGAATCTCGGCATCATCGAATACCGCGGCTCAAAACAAAACAACATCATTCTCGATGGGATCGGCACGCGCAACTTCATGCCCGTGGTTGATGAGAATCCCGAGTGTTCTGGCGAGGCACGTTACAAGGCACTAGCCGGCATCAAGCGAGAGGGTGGTTTGTTCGCTTTCAAATCCGCAGATGCCGTCCATTGGTCAAGGATGAGCGAAGAGCCGGTCATTACCAATGGAGCCTTTGACTCCGGAAACCTCGCGTTCTGGGACCCGAACATCCAGCAATACCGGGCCTATTGGAGAACGTTTACCGCCGGCGTGACGGAAAAAGATAATTGGAGACCTGCAGGCTATCGCGCCATTCGGACCGCTACGTCACGCGATTTCCTGCGATGGGAAAACGAAGCCGATTTAACCTATGTCGATTCACCTGCAGAACATCTGTATGAGAATAAGATCAGGCCCTATTATCGTGCACCACAGATCCTCATCGGTTTCCCAACACGTTACGTCGAGCGAGGGTGGTCGCCTTCGATGCGCGCACTCCCGGATCTGGAGAAACGTGAACTCCGGGCGAGTTCGGTTGAACGCTACGGCACCGCCTTGACCGAAGGCTTGATGATGGCGAGCCGAGACGGTGTAAGGTTCAAACGTTGGAACGAAGCTTTTCTGCGACCCGGCATCCAGCGACCAGGCAGTTGGAACTACTCCCACCAGTTTATTTCTCACGTGGTTGAGACAAAGTCATCGACACCGGGTGCCCCCAATGAATTGTCGTTTTACTCCCTGGGCGGATACTGGCACGGCGACGGCTGCCAAATGACCCGCTACACGCTGCGGCTGGATGGGTTTGTTTCTGCCTCCGCACCCATGAAAGGCGGTGAACTGGTCACGAAAGTCCTGACGTTTTCGGGTAGCAAACTAAGCGTCAACTTCTCGACCTCCGCGGCAGGCAACCTGCGTGTTGAGGTTCAGGACCCCGAGCGAAGACCGCTCGCAGGCTATTCAATCAGCGAAGCCCACGAGACATTCGGTGATGAAGTGGAGCGCACGATCCAATGGAAAAACGGCGCCGACGTGAGCAAACTCGCCGGGAAACCGGTGCGACTGCGTTTCGTTCTCAACGATGCAGATCTGTACGCGTTTCGATTCGCACGGGGCTGAGATTTGCCCGGCATGCGCGCACCTTTCGATGTGACCCGACACTTTGCCTAGGTCACCCTGACCCGATTCTGCAGCAGATCTCCGACAACGCGGGCCTGCGTCACGCGTGCATCGGTCAGCGACTCGTCGGATCCGTGAAACTGGTAGGTTAATTGCTTATGGTTGAGGCCCAACTGGTGCAGAATCGTGGCGTGCAGGTCCGGCACGGTCACGATGTTTTCGACGGAGCGGTATCCCAGTTCGCACGTCGCGCCGTGAACGTGGCCCCGTTTGAAGCCGCCGCCGGCTAGCAGCAGGCTAAACGCGTTTCGGTTATGGTCTCGGCCGTTGCCGACGCCGCCCGTTTTGTATTGCGAGATGGGCAGCTGGCCGAATTCCCCCGACCAGATGACCAAGGTGCTGTCCAGCCTTGCCCACGCGCCTGTTCGCCACTGAGTCCATTCTCCTGGTAGGTCCGCAAGTGCTTCGCGTGAGCCTCGGAACATGCTCGGAGTTCCTCGGCGCTTGGCCGCCGCGCGAGAACTAGCCGAAATGCCATTTCCATCCGCTGCTCGAACGAACCATGCGACGCCTCCCGCTCTACCCGCTCGGCCAGATACTTGGCCTGTCGCAAAACGAAACGGTCGTTGAGCATCATCAGCGACTGAGAAACCACCGCAGACGTATCTCGTCGAGTACAGTTGCCGGTAAGCGATGGCTGATCGAAAGCAGCCAGCATCGAGAGATGGTAATTCCGCCGCTGGAGCAAATACATGCTGCGCCGCCAAAGCCGTTCAGGCGGGGGCGCTTGCTCCCAGCCAGCTTCGACAACCATTCCGTCCGACAGGTTTTCGATCGGCTGGGGCGAGCCACCAAACGTGGGATCAAGCCGGCCGGAGGCCGCCAGCATGGTGTCACGCACGATCTCGGATTCGAGTCGACGCAGGCCCTGCCGCCAAAGGTAGCGGTTGGCCGGGTCAACCTCTCGTGGGTCAGGTCGCGCGGCACTATTGCGACTCATTGCTGACTGCCGGTAGACCGTCGAGCTCATCAGCATTTTCAGCAGGGGTTTCGTGCGGCCTTCGTTTTGTGTGAAGAACACCGCCAACCACTCCAGCAGTGCGGGATGCGTGGCCTCCGTGCCGGAAACCCCGAAGTTGTCGGGCTCGGCGACCAGGCCCACGCCAAATAGCCGCTGCCAAATCCGGTTCACGCGGACACGAGCCACGAGCGCTCCGGCCGGTGACTCCAATTTAGGTTAGACGTTTTTGTTTCTTCCTGTGATCTGTGAAGCTGAATCTTTTTAACGCAAAGACGCGAAGGTGCAAAGAACGAAGCATTTTCGAGTCACAGCCGCTTAACTATCTTCATTTGTGCAAACGAAAGCTTGGACTCGTAAAGTAGCGTAACTTCTTTTCTGTAAATTCTGGTCAGGCCTGGGTCGGAAAGACAGAGGCCTGGGACAGGATTCTCCAAAAACAGAAACGTCTATCTGGCAAGGAGAATCAAATGAACCCAGACCTGGAAAAGAGAGTACCACGGGAGATCCTGGCGGAGTTGATCGAGGAAGGAACAGAAGCCTTTCGAGGAATCCTGGAGAAGCTGTTCAACGTGGCCATGCAGTTGGAAAGAAGCGAGTTTCTGGGAGCGGAAGCGTACGAGAGAACAGCCAGTCGGCGAGGCTATCGAAACGGATTCAAAGGCAAGCGGATTCAGACTCGAGTGGGAGAGCTGCACTTGGAGATTCCACAGGTGCGTGGGTTGAGGTTTTATCCCAAGTCGCTGGAGAGGGGTTGCCGTTCGGAGAAGGCCCTGAAGCTGGCCATTGCCGAGATGTATGTGATGGGAGTCTCGACGAGGAAAGTCACCGAGATCACGGAGCAGCTGTGTGGGTTGGAGATCTCGGCCACCCAGGTCTCGAGAGTGGCCGGGATGCTGGACGAAGAGCTGGAAGAGTTTCGAAGCCGGGAGCTGGGAGAGTATCCGATCGTGTATCTGGATGCCCACTACGAGAAGGTTCGAAGAGGCGGCAGGGTGCAGGACGTGGCCATCCTGAAAGCCATAGGAGTCAATCGTTTCGGAACGCGGGAGGTGTTGGGTCTGAGCACCAGGATCAGTGAAGCGGAGGTGCATTGGCGAGGGTTTCTGGGAGATCTGCACAAGCGTGGACTGAGAGGGGTCGAGCTGTTTGTCAGTGACGATCACGAAGGACTGAAGGCGGCCAGGCGGGCAGTTTATCCGTCGGTGCCCTGGAACCGTTGTCAGTTTCACCTGAGTAAAAACGCCCAACAATATGCTCGCCGCAAAGAGGACAAGCCCCGCATCGCCCAGGCCATGCGGGACATTTTCGATGCCCCGTCTCGAGAAGATGCCGAGGAGCTCAAGGGTAAAGTCGTCAAGAAGTTCGAAAAGATTGCACCGGAGTTCGTGAGCTGGCTGGAAGAGAACGTGGATGAAGGGCTGACAGTGTTTGATTTTCCGAGGAGCTGGTGGCGAAGGATCCGAACCATCAACGGACTGGAGAGACTGCACCGGGAGATCCGGAGACGAACCCGGGTGGTGGGAATCTTTCCCCACGAAGCGTCGGCGCTGCGGCTCATCTCGGCTGTGCTTGCAGAGATACACGAGGAGTGGTTAACCGGCCGGCAATACCTGAACCTGGCCGGCTGGAAAACACAAGTGGAGCAATTCTTCCCTACAGGCCCTAAAGAAAATTACAGAAAAACGGTTGCTTAACCACTCGTAATCAATTTCGGAGTACGCCAAGTTAAGGATGGCGTCCACCGAGTTGTTAACAACCTTTGACAATCTAGCCCCAAGTTCAGTCCTTTGCGTCTTTGCGTTAAATCGAGAACGTCTTCAAATGTCTAAGTTATTTTTGAACAACTCCTAAAGGATGAGTGACGATGCGGTTGATCTTCGACGGTCACCTCGATCTTGCTTGGTCGGCGGTGTCCATGAACCGTGACCTGAACGAGCCGATAGGTTTGATTCGTTCGCGCGAGCAGGGCATGACCGGTCAGCAGGGTCGCGGCAACGCGACGGTGTCTCTGCCGACGATGCGCGAAGGCGGCGTGATAATGTGCCTGCCCACGGTGCTCGCGCGCGCCCGGCGCGACGAGCAGTCGTACCTGCGCGAGGATATGTCCTACGGCACAGCGGAAATCGCCTACGCGATGGGCCAGGCTCATCTGGCTTATTACCGTCTACTCGAACAGCAGCGGCACCTGCCCATGATCGGCAGCGCCGGTGAACTCGACGATCACTGGCAGCGCCTGCAAAACGGCGAGCGGCACACGATTGGCGGCATCCTCTCGATGGAAGGCGCCGATCCGATCGTCACGCCCGCGCGGGCCGAACAGTGGTTCGACGACGGTCTGCGCGTCGTGAGCCTGGTGCATTGTGGCAGCGGCCCGTACGCAGCGGGCACAACGGCGCAGGGCGGAGTCACGCCGGCCGGTTTTGAGTTGCTCAGCGAAATGCGGCGACTCGGCATGATCCTGGACGTGACCCATCTGACCGACGAAGCCTTCGGCGAGGCGCTCGGAGCGTACGACGGTCCGCTCATCGCGACCCACAGCAACTGTCGCGCGCTGGCGCCGCATCAACGCCAATGGGCCGACGAGCACATCAACCGATTACTCCAGCGCGGCGCCGTGATCGGCGCGGTGCTGGACATCTGGATGCTCAAGCCCTGGCCACAACACTTCTTCGCTCCGGATGGTTACAGGGCGATCGACTCCGTGCCACGCGATCAGGCGAAGCTGTCGCTGGTGGTCGATCACATCGATCACATCTGCCAACTGGCGGGGGATTGCGCGCACGTGGCGATCGGCACCGACCTGGACGGCGGCTTCGGCGCCGAACAGAGCCCGGGCGACCTCGACACGATCGCCGACTTACAAAAACTCGACGCCTTGCTTGCGAAGCGCGGTTACATCGACGCCATCTGCCACGGCAACTGGCTGCGGTTTTTCCGTGATCACTTGCCGTCCTGACTATCCCTTAACCCGAGTAGATATGCGAATGAGAAAGCCCCGAAAACGTCAGTCAGCTAGCAACGGCAATTTCACCGGCTGACCGGTCTGGTAACACTGCTGCGCGGCAAAGACGATTTCGTGAGTTTTGACCGCGTCCTCCAGGTTGCAGTGAGACTCGACGTCGTTACGAATGCACTCCACGAAATGGTCCATCTGGCCTTGGAACGGGTGGTGGGCCACGTCGGCGCTATCAGGCAAGATAGCCGGGATTTCCACCCACGAGTTCTGCCTGGGAAACTTGTGTGACCAGATGCGATTGTCCTTCACCGTGCCTTTGTCACCGAAGATTTCGATCGGGAGCATGTAAGGCATGACGCAACCTTGGTTGACGGACACTTTGCCCAGCGCCCCATTGGCGAACTTGATCAAGGCGATTTCCAGGTCCTCGTACTCAAGCGGTGGAGCCTCGCGCCAGGTGTTGGCCAGATAGTCGAACTCCTGCGGCCGGCCCTTGCGCAATCCGCCGCAGTAGGCGAACACCTCGACCGGATCAGCGGCCTCGAACTGGCCCGGCGCCGCGAACCAGCGGACCGCGTCGATGGCGTGGCAACCGCCGGTCAGAAATGCGCTGACCCCGGTCGACTTCTTGCGAGCGTCTTCAAAGCCGCTCCACCAACTGGCAATATCGTGCTGGTAGTCCGCCTCGCTGAAATACACCTGGCCCAGGCAATCGTCGGCGATCAGCGTCTTGAGGGTCTCGACCAAGGGGTTCCAGCGTAGCACGAAGCTGACAACGGTCTTCACCCCGGCCTGCCGCACGCCGTCGCGCATCTGCCGCAGCTCTTGGAGGCTGTTGGCCACCGGCTTTTCGATGACCAGGTGTTTGCCCGTCTCCAGGGCTGCCAGCGTGTTCTCGCAGTGCACGTGTTGGGGGGTGCAAATCGAGACGATGTCGACACCATCGTGTTGGAGCGCCTGCTGAAAGTCGTCGTAGAGCCCGATGTCCTGCAGGTTCGCCTCCTCGGCCCGGCGGCGCGCCGAGGCCAGCTTCCGACTGGAAATCGCCACTACCCGACTCTGCGGGTTCTTCTGGAAGGCGGCAATGTGCTGCCCGGAAACCCAGCCCGCCCCGTGGACCAGCACGCCCAGTTGCTCGTCAATCATCGTAGGATCTCGATCTCCTTGAACATCACCAGCATGACGTTGCCGGCGTGCATTTGCAATGCGAAATGCCCTTCGGGCCGGCTGGGATCATCCTTGAGCTCGGCCGTCTTGACGCCGTTGACGTGCACCACGATGTCCCCGTGGTGCGCCGCAATCGTCATCTCGTTCCAATCACTGGCCTTGGCGAACTTCTTCTCTTGCTCGGGCGTCGGTTTGTCCAGCCAGGTGCGGCCATAGCTCTCGTAAATGCCGCCGGTGCCGCTACCGGGCTGACCGACTTGGACCTGGAGTCCGTGCGCCTCGTCGGGCTCTTTGATGATCGTGCGGATGTAGAATCCGCTGTCACCCGAGAGGCACTTGAATTTTAGCCTCACGGTGAAGTCCTTGAACTGCTTGTCGCTCACCAGCAGACCGTACAAGCGGGTCTTGTTGGCCCGACCGACGAACGTGCCGTCCTCGACGGTCCAATCCCCCTCTCCAACCTTGTGCCAGCCAGCGAAGGTCTTGCCGTCCATGAGAGGTTTCCAGGTCGGCTTTTTCTCTGCCGCCGCCAGGACGTTGGGATGCAAGAGGGCAGCGAAGAGCAACAGCAAGCCGGCAAAGGCGCCTTGGGGACACTTCATGGGATGCTCCTTGATCTAGGTCAACCGCGGACCAGGCGCGGGGCGAGGTTGTTCTGGCCGCCGACATCGGTCAGGCGGTTATCGCGGCCCTCGAAAAAGTAGGTCAATTGTTCGTGGTCGATTCCCATCAGGCCGAGCATGGTCGCGTGCAGGCTAGTCGCGGTACCGCCATGCATTGCGGTAATAGATGTCCGTTTCGTAGCCACCACTGTCTGCATAGCGCGCCACGTCGAGCCAGTGCCGAGCCAACGTTCGCCGTAGTGTTTCGACTCCAAGAGCGTGTCGATAAGCTTGGTCCATGCCTCCGGCGACTCGTCGTCGAGGAACGCCTCCACCTGCTCCGGGGTCGGCGGCAGCCCCAGCAGGTCGAAGTACGCCCGGCGGACCAGCGTCGCGGGGTGCGCCTCCGGCGCCGGTTCCAAGCCCGCGCCCGCGCCCTCCAGCCGCTTTAACACGAACTGGTCGATCGGATTGCGGACCACGGCCGCCTCGCTCAGCGAGTCGCGCGGCTGCGGCTCGGGGCGAGTCGGCTTGCGGAAAGCCCAGTGCACATCCGGCTCATCCTGGGCGGCGGCATGGGCCGGCACCGCGAGCAGAACGAGGAACAGGCATGCGTGCCGCATTGATTGTCTCCAAACCTACGCCATTCAAATACATCATATCAGTTCCCGTAACTGCTGAAAGAAAGACTTGCCTAATTGCTGCCCGAAAAATCGTTCCTTTTCTCGAGCGCCTCAAGACGCCGATTTCGCCTCGGTCCGCCCACCGGCCTCAGATCCCCCTGAATGGGGGATATGTCAGCTGGTCACGGCGCGCCCGAAAAAGGGTCTTTTGATGCGACGTCCGAGGATACGTATGAGTTGGTGAACGTCCAGCTCCGCCTGGCGTACGGCGATCAGGTCCACCCTACCGTTTAACCCCGGAGCCCAACTGCGCGACCACGCGAGACGCACGCGACGCGTCTTGGAGCTCGCGCCTGGAAATCGGCATGCAAAATGTTAGCGCGTCGGCGAGGAAAATGTTAGCGCCTAGGGTGGTTGGGAAGTCGCCGATCGGCCTGGCGTGGGAACCTCCTTAAGGTTCGCAGATTGTTTCGTCCAATCTCTCATATCGAGTTTGGGCAAGAGCACCGTTTTTCGCAAGGTGCCGAACCTAATTTCTCTGTTTTTTTCTTGACACTTTGAATTGAATGGGTCTGTAGCGTAGAGTAACCTTGCCCACATCGGACCGAATCAGAAAAGGAGACGAAGTATGACTTCACAGAGCCGTCGTGGATTCCTGAAACGGTCGGCGGGCCTGGCCAGCGGCGCTACACTTGCGGCGGGAGCGCCGGCCTCAGTCACTGCCATTTCTTCATCCCGCGTCCTGGGAGCCAATAATCGAATTCGAATCGGTTTGATCGGCTGCGGAGGCCAGGGGGCGGGCGACCTGAAACAATTTCTGAAGATCGACGGAATCCAGTGCGTCGCCCTCTCGGATGTGGATACAGCGCAGATGGAGAAGACACAATCCGAAGCCCTCGATCCGGTCGAACAAAAGGCCGAGCAGCAGACACAGGATTTTCGTCGGCTCCTGGATCGGACCGATCTGGATGCGGTTATCGTAGCCACTCCCGATCACTGGCATGCCATCCCTACCGTCATGGCCTGCCAATCGGGCAAGGACGTGTATGTGGAGAAGCCACTTGCACTGACCATCCACGAGGGTCGGGTCATGGTCGACGCCGCCCGCAAGTACGATCGGGTGGTCCAGGTGGGGACCCAGCAGCGGAGCGCCCCCCACTTTTCGGATGCCGTGGAGTACGTCAAGAGTGGCAAGCTGGGCAAGATCCGTCTGGTACGGTCCTGGGCCTACCTGGACTCGAAAGGGGAAATGCCGGTCCAACCCGACGGACCGCCGCCCGAAGGGGTGGACTACGACCTGTGGCTCGGACCTGCGGTGGAAAAACCCTTCAACCCGAATCGTTTTCACTCCTCCTTTCGCTGGTACTGGGACTACTCCGGCGGTCTCATGACTGACTGGGGAGCCCATATGATCGACATCGCCAATTGGGCCATGGACGTGAAGGCACCGCGCTCAGCGGTCTCCGTCGGGGGCAAGTTCGGCTATCCCAAGGATGCCATGGAGACTCCGGACACCCAGCAGGTGATCTGGGGGTTCGACGAGGAGTTCAGCATGGTCTGGGAGCATGCCCTGGGTGTGGGCCGGGGACCCGAGGCCCGCCAGCACGGGGTTCAGTTCCATGGAAATGAGGGGGTGTTGGTGGTTGATCGGCATGGCTGGGAGGTCCACCCGGAGACCGACAAGATCGACAAGGACGTGCGCGAATTTCGCACGCTGGGAAAGCCTCGCCACAACATCAAGGCCTATGCCGACCACCTGACGCATGTTGAGAACTTCGTCGACTGCATGCGTTCCAGGGAGCGTCCCAACGCCGACGTCGAGATTGGTCACAACTCCGTGATCGCCTGTCACCTGGGCAACATCGCCTTCCGAGTGGGCCGTAGGGTGGAGTGGGATCCCGACGGCGAAAAGGTCGTCGGCGATCGTGAGGCCGCTCGGCTGGTAAAGCAGGAGTACCGGTCCCCCTGGAAGTTGTGAGGGGTCGGGTCCCCAGCCTCGCTCGACGCCAGATTCGGTTCAAGGGGCAGGGACTCCCCCAGCCATGGAAGCCTGAAGCGCGAGCGAGGGGTTGGGGACCAGCACAGATGTTCCCGACTCCTCTGCGTGCCTTCGGTTCAGAGCCCGTTTGTCGACGTATGGCGCTGTGGCCCAACCCCTCGCTTGCGCTTCAGGCTTCCATGACCTGTCGCAATGACGGCGAATCTGCTGTCCAAGTTTCCAGTCAGGCAATCCTACTCCTGGAACTGGAAGGCGTAGAGTTTGCAATTCCTTAGCTTGAAGTGGAGCTTGACGTCCTTTCCAGCGAGGCTGGATACATCCTGGCTTCCCTTCCAGGAGACGGGAAAGGCGACATTGTTTCCACCGAGGTGATCGGAGTCCTCCAGGCTGAATCCGTCGATTGGGTTGCCTTCGAGGTCCCGAATCTCTACGAAGGCTTCGCCGCCTGCGCTCGTGTCCAGGTTCAGCGTTAGCCGCTTGCCCTCAAAGCGAATCGAAGGCGTCGTTAGCCAGCCGCCCCGATCGTCGGCATCCGCTGAGACGAACCCGTCCAGGCGCATGATGGCTCTCGAGACCGCCGACTGCCTCCCTCCGGGATGGGGATCGACACGGGAGGCGTGGTCCCAGTTGGTCCCTACGTAGTAGATCCAGATCTCGTTGCCCATTCTTATCGGCTGGGGCAATCCCCACACCCACCTGGAGGCGAAGGTCCCGGCGTGACCTAGACGAAGGAAGGACTGGCGCTCTCCCAGGCGCTTGAAGTTCCTACCGTCTCGGCTCACCGCCAGTTGGACATCTGCGGTGACGGGCCACATGGGCCTGAAGTGGTAGTAGATGGGAAGCATGGCGAAGTAGGCGTCCTGGGCTTCCTGATAGCGGAAAACGCCAGTGCCATAGAAATCCAGAGACAAAGGGCCGACTACTGTATAGCCTGGTCCAAAAACGGTCTCGACCTGGTGAGCCTTCTCCGAGGCCATGGAACGGAGACGCTTGGGAAGAAAGTTCATCAGGGGAGCCAGATCCCGGGAATCAGGACGGATCACCAGCTGAAACTTCTCCCAGTGGAGCATGTCGTCCGATTCGTTGTACCCCACCATTCGAGGATGCACCTCCCGGCTGTAGCCGCGATAGCGTCCGATACCAGGGTCCCAAAACCAGCTGGGCTGGGTGTCGGCCGCCCTGAGACCGGTGGGAACGGTCTCTTCCAGATGCCAACGGATCCCGTCTGCCGAGTATCAGAAGGCGTTGCCACCCTTGCGGGTGCCCGGCACCGTGTAGAGCTTCGACCAGGACTTGTAGCGCTTCTCGGGAGGACAGTCCGGGTTGGTGTCTCGAGCTACGGATCCCCCTCCCACCGTCATCAGGGAGAGATCGGTGGGCATGACCAGGTTGTTTTCCCGGGAGCCGTTCAGCTCCACCAGACCCAGGATCGGCTTTTCGAAATGAATGCCATCCCGCGACTCGGCGTAGCAGAGGCCCCGAAAGCCTTCTCCTGGTCGTCCCTTGCCAGTGTACAGATCGTACCAGAGCCGGATTCGGGGGCCGTCGGGACCGTCCTCTTTCAACACGCTGCCATAGACGTGAATGTTGGCGCCTTGTTCCCAGGGCTGGTCGACTACTACCAGACGTTCCCCTGTCTGATAGGGAGGATTCATTCGAAGAGTGATGCCGTCACTGGATTCGATGAACTTCTGGTCCAGGAAGAGCTGCTTCTGGTGTCCGACGTCCAATGTCCCGGCCTCCGCCTGCCAGGCCAAGACGCCGTTTGCTGCAAGAACCACCACCAAACCAATCGCATGCTTTGTCATAAGAAAATCTCCTCGGTCTTCTCTACGGGCAAGAGTGTCCGTCCTACTCCCCTGCTAACCGGGGCTAGGCGCAGTAACGCCTTCGACCTGAGCGATGTGCCCTGACGTGAGCAGATCGGCAACATCCATTCATGGCTTGACAGCAACTCGACGAGAGCGGGTGCCGATGGCGTACTGGAAAGCTTCCTCCGCCTGGTCCAGAGAAAAAGTATCGGACACCAGCTCGGAGAAGGGGTAATGGTGCTGGTGCCGGGTCAAGAACTCAACGGCATCAGCAAGATCCCGGGGAGCGTAGTTGTGGATGCCTTGGATGGTCAGCAGGCGTCTCACGATCATCTCGGCTGAGGCCGAAAACGGTGGACCCGGGAATACTGCCCCAACCAGCACATAACGTCCCCCAGTCCGCAGTAACGGGAGTCCTGTTTCCAAAGCACTTGCGGCACCACACAGCTCGAGGGCCAGGTCGACACCGCGTCCAGACGTCAGCTCCTCGACTGTCGCGGAAAGCTTGGATGCGTCTTCAGTAACCGTGACGCAGCGCGTTGCCCCGAATCGCCGGGCCAACTCCAAGCGGCGCGGCTCGAGGTCACATGCAATCACCTCGCGCGCCCCGCGGCTGTGAGCCATGGCGCAGGCGGTCAGGCCCAACATACCGACACCCTGGATCAGGATAACGGCGTCCCGGCAGCTGCTGGCAACCCGCAGCGCTGCGGCAACGGTTGCGGTGGCACAGTTCACCGGACAAGCCACCTCATCGGACAATTCATCCGGAAGTCGAATCAAGGTGGATCCGGGTGCCAGATGGCAGTACTCGGCCAGACCGCCGCTGAGGGCGTGCTCGCCCGTAACTTGCTGGTGTCCATACTTGAACAATCGTTCACATTTCTGGGGAAGGTCACACTCACAGAAGAAGCAACTGCCGCAGCTCGACGCAATCGACCAGGTGACTCTGTCGCCTACCCGTGCAGTCCGGCCTGTGTAATCTTGAACCGAGTTGCCGGGCCCGAGGGCCTCGATCCTGCCGAGGATTTCATGCCCCAGGATGGTTGGTGTCGGAGTTGAGCGATGTCCCTGATAAGTGTGAAGATCGCTTCCGCAAAGCGTGCAGCAACTCACCCGGATGAGTGCCTCTCCTTCACGAAGCTCTGGGAGGGGCAGAGATTGGATCGCTAGTGGCTGGCCGGATCCAGTGAATACTGCTGCCCTGGAGGTATCTGACATCGGCAATGTGCTAGCGCTCTACTATCTTCGGACAAACAATGCAGTCAAGGCACCGATGAGACATGCAGCCGCCACGACGGGGAACACCAGGGCCGTGTTGTCATTGTTGCTTGCGATGATCCTACCAATCAAGGGTTCTCCCAGGCCGGCAACCACATAGGCAAAGGTGTTCATGACACCGACACCAGTTCCGGCGCGTCGGGTGCCGAGCAGGTCGGGAGCAAGCGCCCAGAAGGTCGATTGCGGACCATAGGCAAAGAATCCGCAGAGGAAGAGAATCGGGACTCCAGCCCAATGTCCCTGTGGCACATAGAACATGGCCATGGAAGCGATGGCTGCGATTGCCATGAAGGTGGTGATGACGCCGGATCGCTTGGATCCGAAAAGACGATCCGAAATCCAACCACTGCTCAGAGCGCCCAGCGCCATTCCCATCGGCAGGGCAATGCTGATCCACTTGCCTCCCGGGCTGTCCTTGTAATGTTGGCCCAGGAAATAGACCGGGACCCAGACCAGGAGACCGTAACGAGCCATGTTCTGAAAGCCGATGGCCAGGCTGGCGATCATGAAGCGCCGGTTGCTCAAGACGTGACGGTATCGCTCTGCCGATGTCTCTGCTGTCTGTACCCCTGGTCTTCCAGTCTCGGCCTCACCATTTTGCTCAATCGGCAGGAAGCCAAGATCCTGAGGACGATTGCGGGCCACCAGGAAATACACTCCGCCGCCTAACAGCAGGAGCAACACCGGTAACCGAAAGATCCATCGCCAATCCAGCTGGAACACGTCTAGCACCAGTAGTGACGTGGCGAAGGAAAGGACGGACGACATGCCGGCCGCAAAGACGTAGAGCCCGAATGCTTTACCTCGCTCACGGCGCGGCCACCAATTCGAAATGACGCGGCTTCCCGGAGCCCAGCCCATCGACTGGAAGTACCCGTTGACGGCCCAGGGAGCGATCAGACTTCCGAATCCAGTGGCGAAGCTGACCGTCCAGTTGGTAACACAGGAGAGCAGGGCACCGAGACTCATCATCCGGCGTCCGCCGAAACGATCTCCCAGGTTGCCGTTGATCGCTTGGCCGACCGCGTAGCTCCAGAGCAGCGCCGCGCTCACCCAGCCCAAGACCTCCTTCGAGAGACCCAGCTCTTTTTCGATACCGGGGATGGCAAAGCCGAATGTCTGTCGACCCGTGTAGTAGAACAGGTAGCAGAACATCGTCGCCAGCAGCATGCGCCACTGGGCAGAGCGCATCCTGGAAGGGCCTGCTCCTGGCAGGTATGGCATACCGCTGATTCTAGCCCTGGTTCCCGTTCATTTCGAGTTCGCAGGGTCGTAAAACTTCGCGTCCCCTAAAGTCGTACAGTGCCTGTCACTTGACAGCCCCCCGGTGTCTCCCATCGCTTCTCGGCGTCCTATGTGAACTCGAAGAAATAGAGGTGGTCACCAGCAGTACGCTCTCGGCGAGCTGTGTGAAATCGACGCTTGTCAACTCGTTACTTCCGGTACGATCCAGCCGGTCAAGTTTTTTCTGCATGCCGTCAAAGAAGCGGCCCTTTAGACAGGGATTCAAGCCTAGATCGGAGGCCAGGTGCAAGAGATTGCTCAAGCAGCCGGACAGCGGCTCAACGGCTTCTACAGTTTCAGAGTCCAACAGACGGCGGCTAAGTTCCAGAGACTCTGGGGGAATGACAAACAGCTGTGTGTGCACCTGTTCGAGTTGCAGCAGGTACAAAGCGCGCAGGGCATGAATTACAGGGTACACCGCGTTGGTTTCACTATCGGTGGGAAGGCAATAACCTTCAGTAGCCCGCAGTCCCCGGCGTCCGGAGTTACCCGCCAATTGAAAAGCGAAGCCGCAGAGCAGACCGTGCCTTGTCATCTTGGATCCGATGGTCACAGCCACCTGGCCGATCGCACGGGACGAGCCGAAGTAGCTGCGAATTCGGCGCCGTGCCGTACGATACCGTTTCAACTGCTTTTCGGTCATCCCCAACTTCAGTCGGCGGTTGATATCGTGGTCAGGCTGGTGGTGATAATCGTGCTGCAGTTCGGTGTGGACACTTCGTGGCGGAGATTTGGAGATCTTCAATCCGGGCTGTCGTTGACGCGTCAGTTGCCCTTGTTGATTCAACGTGTAGGAGCGAATGCCTTGCTGAATGGCCCTCGCGTGCAGCACACGGTCCGCCGTCAGCAAGACCGTTCCCGGCCGAAGAAGCTTGTCCAGGATTTCAACGTCCGGGATGCCGGGATGCGCCTCCTGCAGAAACACAAACTCCCATGGCTGACCGCCCAAGACCCTTTGGAACTCGCACCAAAGGGCGGTGTTCTGGCCCGCATTCTCGTCTACTATCACTCGTCTTGGCATCCGCTACTTCTCCACGCGGCAAGGGTCGGTCGCTTCGAAACTTGCTTGTCCGATATTCCGGACTGAAACCCGCGCAGCCACGCTGGATCATTCAGGGGGAAACTTCGCCCGACATCGCCTACACCGAAGGTGTTATTGCGTGTAGCCCAGGGTTGGCGATGCGAAGCGAGCTACCCTGGGTCAAAGTCGGTCAAATGATTTACCCAAAAGGGGTTATTGCCGACAAGCGACGTCTTGGCAATAACGCTTTCAGCGTAGAAAGACAGGGCGACCTAAACCCAGGGTAGCTCGCTTCGCATCGCCAACCCTGGGCTACACGCAATAACGCCCGCGGCGTAGATCCTGTCTCAATCACGTTAGTTTCTTGCTGCAGTCCAGTTCAGCCGTTAAAGTTTCAGCTTGGTCCCGCCCCAGCGGAGCTGGCCCCATTCGAGAACGAAACTTGGTACTCGAAGCCCGGTTTCTGGCAATCGTCTCAAATACGCCCTATCCCTCTCCAAATCAACGGGTGACGTCCTACCAATGAAGTTTCAGGTTAGGTTCTCTGTGTTTTCTTTGATTGCCCCTTTGCCGGGTCCTGCTACTCCCGGCTTACTGGCGTAGAAGCAATTCCTCTGCCCTCAAGACCAGCTCGATTTTCACTACTTCTTCGGCCCTGTCTCTTCTGGGCTCGTCATTCTCGGAATCCTCAAGAGACCCATCCTCATCTTCCTCAAAGACTTTTTCCTGCTTGAGCTCGTCTAGCAATTCGAAAATCTCCAGTGGCTGGAACATCTGTTTCACCTCAGCCACAACGTTCGGAACCTCTTCGGCGAATCCCGGTTGGCGATCGCTCTCCTCGAGGAAGTTCAGGAACTTCTCCCCAATTAAGTTCAGGAACTTCTCCCCAATAAGGTAGCGGAGTGCCGACTCAACGCCGAACCTCTCTTTGATACCCTCAGCCGGCGGGCCTCAATCACGTGATTGGCGGCTGGACTCTGTTCTACCTCGCTTATTTCCAGACCGGTTCGTTCTTCACGCCGAGATACTCGGGCTCCGACCCGTCGGGCACGAACACGTTCAGCGGCCTGCCCGATCGGATCTCTGACGGCAACCTCTCGCCGGGACAACGCAGCGTCGACCGCTGGTTCGACACCGCCGCGTTCACCGCGCCGCCGCCGGGGCGGTTCGGCAACAGCGGCGTCAACGTGCTGGAAGGGCCGGGATTGCATGTCCACAACATGAGCTTCTCGAAGAAGGTCAACTTGACCGAGCGCGTGGGGCTGCAGTTGATGATGGTCGTCTCGAACATCTTCCACCTTACGAACTTCAACCTTATTCCCCAGCACGAACATCTCTGTTCCGGGAGGGGCGGGTGTGATTAGTTGCACGTGGGCCTGCGATCCTCTTTTCAATCTCGAGAAGGCCGGACCCCGGCGCATGGAGATGCGGGCGCGTATCGAGTTTTGACCTGGACGATTGTACCTGAGATAATGCAGATGGAATCGGTTGCGACGGACGGTTATGGTTAAGACTGCATCCCATCGACAGAGGGCGCTCTTGCAGGGCGCCCTTCTCTTTTCTGTCGCGATGGTCGTTCTGAACCCGGCGGTCGCGTGGCCACAGGAATCCACGGCGGCCACGGCGGCCGGACTGCCCCCCGCGGCGGCCAGGCAGGTCGATTTCTCGCGTGATATTGCCCCCATCTTCGAGCAGAGCTGCGTGGCCTGCCACGGTCCGGCACAGCAGATGAACGGTCTCCGTTTAGACAGCCCGGAGCGGGCCGCGCAAGGCAGCTACTCGGGACCGGTAATCAAGCTGGGTGACAGCGCTGCAAGCAAGCTCATCCTGCTCGTCGCCGGTGTGCAGGCTCCGGGCCTCAAAGAAGGCCTCGTCATGCCGCCGATGGGCGAGCGGCTGAGCGCCGTCCAGGTCGGTTTGCTGCGGGCTTGGATCGATCAGGGTGCGCAGTGGCAGGAAGACGCAGTCATCCAGGTCGAGCAGGCCAACGTCACCGACCGTGAGCAGACACCCGAGAAGAGTGATCACTGGGCCTTCATTCCCCCGCGACGGCGCTCGCTGCCTGCGGTCCGAAACCATGACTGGGTCAGGAACCCGATCGATAGGTTTGTCCTGGCTCGTCTCGATGCTGATGGGATTGAGCCGTCCCGCGAGGCCGATCGAAACACACTGATTCGGCGAGCAAGCTTCGACCTGATTGGCCTTCCTCCAACCCCCGAAGAAGTGGCCGAATTCCTAGGGGATGGCCGCCCGGAAGCCTACGAGGAGTTGGTCGATCGCCTGCTGGACTCGCCGCACTACGGGGAGAAGTGGGCGCGCCACTGGCTCGACCTCGCACGGTACGCCGACAGCGACGGTTATGAGACGGACCAGCTCCGACCGAACGCTTGGCGCTATCGCCATTGGGTCGTCGAGGTGCTGAACCGTGATATGCCATTCGATCAGTTCACGATCGAACAGACCGCGGGCGACCTTTTGCCGGACTCGACCATCGGGCAAAAGGTCGCGACCGGGTTTCATCGAAACTCCCTCAGCAACCGGGAGGGCGGCGCTGACCTCGAGGAGTTCCGTACCGAGCAGACCGTCGATCGTGCCGGCACCCTCGGTACGGTCTGGCTGGGCTTGACGGTCGGCTGCGCCCGTTGCCACGACCACAAGTCCGACCCGATCAGCCAGAAAGAGTTCTACCAACTCTACGCCTTCTTCGACAGTGCCGACGAACTGAACATCGATGCGCCGCTGCCGGGCGAAATGGGTCCCTACCTGAGCACGCGAGCAGAATACGAGCAGAAGAGACGGGAACTGCTTGCTCCCCTCCAGACCGGGGTCGCCGAGCTGCAGGCCGCCTGGGAAAAGAGGCTGCTTGAAACCGATGCTGACCCGGGTCAAGACCACCATTGGGACCGTGCTTGGGAGGTTCTGGGTCTCGTGTGGGGTGGCGGCCTAGGCGAAGGACAGCTCGAGGGACAGCGGATTGTTGAGCTCGACGCTTCTCAGCGAACCAAAGACCAAGCGGACCGGTTGCGCGACTATTTCATCAAACGGGGCTCCATCATCAACAAGGAGCGCTACGAGGAACTGTGTCTCAAGGAACTCAGCAAGAAACTCGACGAGCTTGCCAAGTCCTATCCGAAGCTGACGCGCGGGCCGACCCTGGTGCAGAATCTTGAAGGACGCCAATCCTACATCCACCTGCGCGGCAGCTTTCGAGACCGGGGGGTCGATGTCGAACCCGGTACCCCGGCGGCGCTGCATCCACTGCCCGCCGATGAGAAACCGAACCGTCTCACCCTGGCCCGCTGGTTGGTCGCAGAGGACAACCCTCTGACCGCGCGCGTAACCGTGAACCGGGCTTGGCAGGAGCTGTTCGGCCGGGGCATCGTCTTCACTTCGGACGACTTCGGACGCCAAGGAGAAAGGCCCTCTCATCCGGAATTGCTCGATTGGCTGGCGACGCAGTTCGTCCGGCAGGGCTGGAGTCTCAAAAAGCTCCACAAGCTGATCGTGATGTCGGCCACCTACCGGCAGTCGTCGGACGCACGTCCGGAATTACAGACGCGCGATCCCAACAACGTCTTGCTGGCGCGGCAGTCTCGTGTGCGCCTGCCGGCCGAGGCGGTTCGAGACGCCTCACTGGCTGTCAGCGGCTTGCTCAGCACCAAAGTCGGCGGCCCGGTCGTGCGCCCTCCCCAGCCGGAAAGCGTCATCAAGGAGTCGTTCGATATCCCATGGGAGGTGAATGAAGGTCCCGATCGATATCGCCGCGGACTCTACACGTTCATTCAGCGCACCGCCCCGTTCGCCCAATCGGTGACGTTCGATATGCCGGACCCGGGACGTACGTGCAGCCGGCGGGAGCGTTCGAACACGCCGTTACAGTCGCTGACGTTGCTGAACGACCCGGTCTTCTTCGAGGCCGCTCAGGCGCTTGCGGCTCGTGTTCTGACCGAGAAGGAGGGTAGCCCGTCCGAGCGCATCGACTATGCCTACCGGCTCTGCCTCGCGCGGGGGCCTGACAGCGCCGAGCGGGATCGTCTCGCAAGCTACCTGCATCATCAGAACGAGATTCTCGAGCAGGAACCTGAAGCGCCCCTGGCGATGCTCCCGTTCGAGTTGGAGGGGATTGATCGAAAACAAGGGGCGGCATGGGTCGCGCTCAGCAGCGTGCTGCTGAATCTCGATGAATTCATCACGCGGGAGTGATCATGGATTTCGAACCATTGGCAAACCTCCGATCCCGCCGGAACTTCCTCTGGGACTGCGCTTCCGGCGTCGGGATGATGGGGCTGGCTCACCTGCTGGCGCTCGAAGGTCGAGCCGCCGAATCGCGGTCGTCTCTCAACCCGATGGCGCCGCGTGACCCGCACTTTGAGCCCAGAGCCAAGAGCATCATCTATCTGTTCATGTCGGGCGCACCGAGCCAGGTGGACCTCTATGACCCGAAGCCGAAACTGAAGGAGTGGCACGGCAAGCCGGTACCTGAATCGTTGCTCAAAGACTTGACCGACACCGTCATCAAGGGCGGCATGGCCATGGGGAGTCCGCGGGAGTTCAAGCGCCATGGCCGAGTGGGCATGGATTTTTCCGATTACATACCTCACATCGCCACCTGGGCTGACGATATCTGCATGATCCGCTCGATGTACAGCGAGCACGCCAACCATCACCCAGCGCAGTTACTCATGAACTGTGGCGTCGCTCGCCACGGTCATCCGTCTCTCGGCTCGTGGGTCACGTACGGATTGGGAAGCGAGTCGCAGAACATGCCTGGCTTTGTTGTGCTGACATCCAGCTCTGGAGCGGGCATCGAGGGTGGTGCGTCGCTGTGGTCGAACGGCTTCTTGCCGTCTACCTACCGTGGTGTGACGTTTCGCAGCCAGGGCGATCCGATCTTGCACGTTTCCAATCCCGACGGGATCAGCAATCGTACGCAGCGGGCGCGGCTCGACACCCTCAGGGACTTGAATGAGCACCACTACCTGCAAACCGGCGACGTTGAGATCAACTCACGAATCGCCGCCTACGAACTGGCGTTTCGTATGCAGGCGGCCACGCCGGAACTAACCGACTTCTCCAAGGAATCGAAGGACACGCTGGAGATGTACGGCACCAACAGCGAAACGACACGGTCGTTCGGTACGAACTGCCTCCTGGCGCGCCGGATGGTCGAGCGCGGCGTGCGGGTCGTCCAGCTCTATCATTCCACCTGGGACGATCACAGCGATCTGAACAAGAATCTGAAGAAAAACTGCGACATGACCGACCAGCCCGCGGCGGCGCTCCTCAAAGACCTCAAGCAGCGAGGCATGCTCGACGACACGCTGGTCGTCTGGGGAGGCGAGTTCGGCCGCACCCCCATGAACGAAGTTCGCCGTGGCAACACGCCCGGCAAAGAGGGCCGCGATCATCATCCCTATTGCTTCAGCTTGTGGCTGGCCGGCGGCGGCATCAAGGGGGGTCAGGTCGTTGGCAAGACGGATGAGTTCGGCTACCACATCGTGGAGGACAAGATTCACGTCCACGACTTCCAGGCTACGCTCCTGCACTGTCTCGGACTGGACCATACGAAGCTGACCTACCGCCACCAAGGGCGCGATTTCCGGCTCACCGACGTGGGCGGGAACGTGGTCCGGAAGCTGCTAGCCTAAATGCACCGTTTCGTAGATAGGGTGACGTATCTGAGCGGGGCATCCGCCGCCATCCTGCGAGGGCGGGCACGGGGGCCCGCCCCTACCAAGCATCTCGGCAAGCCCATGCACCTCGGAAGTCAGATCGAATGGACGGCCTGCGGCTCATGAACCCCGAAGCTCCCACTCGAATCCAGACGCGCCGCCGCTTTCTCGAGGAGTACGCCGGAGGGATCGGCCTGGTTGCGCTTTGGCATCTCATGGCGGGCGAAGGGCGCTCGGCTGGTCCGCTGCCGGGCGTCAGTCCGATGGAGCCCAAGGCGCCGCACTTTGCGCCCAGCGCCAAGAACGTCATCTTCTTCTTCATGGCCGGCGCCCCAAGCCAGCTCGATCTTTTCGATCCCAAGCCCGCCATGAAAAAGTGGCACGGCCAGGGGTTGCCCGAGTCGATGCAAGACGACCTGGTCGACAACTTCAAGAAGATCGCCAAGATCTGGGCCAGCCCACGGGAGTTCAAGCCTTACGGACAATCCGGCATCGAGTTTTCCGATTTTGTACCGCACATGGGCACTTGTGCAGACGACATCTGCATGGTGCGCTCGATGTACACGGACGTCACGAACCACCATCCGGGCCAGTTGTTGATGAACTGCGGGGTGCCGATGTTCGGACGTCCTTCGATGGGCTCGTGGGTGACCTACGGGCTGGGCAGTGACGCCGAGAATCTTCCCGGCTATGTCGTGCTGACGTCGAATTCCGGAACCGGCATCGAGGGAGGCACATCCAACTGGTCGAGCGGGTTCCTGCCGTCGACCTATCGCGGCGTCACGTTTCGGAGCACCGGTGACGCCGTCCTGCATCTTTCGAACCCAGCCGGTGTGAGCCACCGCACCCAGCGGGCGCGCCTGGATGCCTTACGCGACCTCAACGAGAACCATCACCTCAGGACTGGGGATGTCGAAATTGCCTCCCGCATCGCTTCCTACGAGTTGGCGTTTCGGATGCAAGCGGCTGTGCCCGAGCTGCAAGACTTCTCGAATGAACCTACCTACATTCGCGGGATGTACGGTGTGGACGACGAAAAAACCCGTGCCTTCGGCTCCAACTGTCTGTTGGCGCGGCGTATGGTCGAGCGCGGCGTGCGGTTCGTGCAGATCTACCATTCGACTTGGGATGACCACAAAGACCTGATCAAGAACCACACCAAGAATTGCGAGATCATCGACCGGCCCACCGCTGCGCTCTTGAAGGATTTGAAGCAGCGGGGTCTGCTCGACTCAACGCTCGTGGTCTGGTGCGCCGAGTTTGGCCGCTCGCCCATGAATGAAGTGCGACTGGCCAGCCCGGAGCCGGGTCGCGAGGGCCGCGATCACCACGCGTTGGCTTTTACAGCCTGGCTCGCCGGAGGCGGGGTCAAAGGCGGCCAGGTTGTCGGCAAGACGGACGAGATCGGCTTCGACGTCGTGGAGGACAAGACTCACGTCCACGACCTGCAGGCCACCATTCTGCATTGCCTCGGCCTGGAGCACACCCAGCTCACGTACCGTCATCAAGGGCGGGATTTTCGACTTACCGACGTCGGCGGCCAGGTAGTCCGGAAAGTGCTCGCTTAGATTAGCAGTCCGTGGTAGAAGTGTGCTCTGGTGACGGTCACCGAAGGGAGACATTGTACTTTGCAACGGGCTGCTCCAGGAAACAGCCGCCCGTTGCAAACGAGCCTCCGCCAACAGCAGGCAACAATACCGGAATGGTTAACGAATGATGGAGGGGTCGTCGTCATAGCGATACTGCACATGGCAGCCTTCGCACGCGTAATAGATGCCTTCGCCGGAGTCGAAGATGGCGTCGGCGTCCTTGTTCTGGGCGGCCTTCAAGGCAACCGACGCGGCATCGATCAGTGCCCGGGCTCTTTCCATCCAGGCTCCCGTGTCTTTGGCGCGTCCCTCGATCATGAGCAGATTCCCTGCTTCAGTCAGCGTGAGGGCGCTTCTCTCGACGGCGGCCCACTCCTCACTCCTCATCGTTCCTCGGGTAGATCTCCTCTGTTCCTTCGTAGGAGATGATCGT
This sequence comes from Acidobacteriota bacterium, assembly GCA_965218775.1. Lineage (GTDB taxonomy): Bacteria > Acidobacteriota > UBA6911 > RPQK01 > JAJDTT01 > CAUZIZ01. The sequence continues at coordinate 2,202,783 of CBDCLS010000005.1, forward strand.
CCCGACAGACTCCCATACCGCGTCGGCGTTGGGATAGACCACATCGTGCATGAGCTGCCGCACGTCCGCGACCGGTTTGAATGGTGGCTGCGACGCGGCCTCGCTCTCGGCCATCCCGCTCTCCTGGACGATACCCTCCTCAGTCCGGGCACAGGCACCCATCAGCAGGGCCACGACGATCCCCGTGACAAGGGAGGCGGCTCTCCATACGCTTGCATTCTGCATGGAACACGCTCCTTTTCAGGGATCGGGCCTCCGGGTTGAAACTGCCTGACCCTTGCCGGATGGTCGAGCGGGTCGATCTCAGAATGAATGGTCCGGAGTACAGCCCATCGGTGGTCCACGCAGGCATCCGGTGGAGATCGTCAGGTCAGGGCGTCAGCGGCTCTTTCTTCTCGGCCTCTTGTTGGGCAGCCCTCTCTTCGGCGCGCGCGCCACCGAGGATGAGGCCAATCGCCGTATTGCCCTCGTGGCACGCGTACTCAAACATCTGATAATCCTGGTTCCTCTTCAGGGGCATCCCCACTTTCCAGGGTCTCGGATACGCCTCGGGATCCTCGATCGTAACTTCGTAGCCGATCGTGTCTGCATCGACGAGCGTGAAGCGTTCGACCACATGTAAGGCCTCGCTCTGGGGGATGCCCATGATACGCCGGGACGCACCCCTTGATTCGACCCGGCCTTTTAAGATTCGCATTAGGAACACCTCTTTTTGTTGGCTGAATACCAGAGGACATAAAAATGTTCTGATCAATGTTCGAGCGAATCCTGTAGTACTTCCTGTAGCCGTCAGTCCTCTGATTGATGTAGCCTTTGCGCTCCAGCAGACCCAGATACTCCTTGGCCATGTTCCCCAGCCGAGCTTCCTTCACCAGCTTCGAGAAGTGGAACTCCTTAAACAGCTTATCCACGGGGTCATACTGACCGAGTAGGAAATCGAGAATCTTTCGGTGGGGATAATGAAGCTCTTTGTCAACCCGCACTCTTTCGGAGACTGAAGCGAGAAGCCTTGCCGTGCTGTCTTCTCCGAGCAGTCTCCTCCGGTAGCTGGTCAGCCCTTCGTTGAACCCGCATTTCTCATCGCCGGTCTACTACGTCGCCGCAATCATCCGCCCTGGCTGTGTTTCGCTCGGTCGGCCTCCTCGACGTACTGTACAAGTACGACTGCGGAGGCCTCGGTCGCAAGCCTTGCCAGGACGGCCCTTGCGACGCCTCGCTACGACAGGCGATGAGAAATGCGGGTTGAATAGCTGGAATACTGGCTGCCCAGCAGCCAATTGGTTTTCGATACGCTGCAAGCGCTCCTTGACGGATCCATCAATTTCCTGAACCCGCTGCAGGATCACCCGTGTCAAGTCTTCTCTCATAGTGGTCACCCCCTTTTTCGACGGAGTGACAGAAATAGGAAGTAGGACTTTATAAAGCCCACCATGCAAATCGGCTCCACTCTGACAGGTGGGCTTTAAATATTCCGGTCTGCCCTTTCTGGCCGGGTGAATTCGAATCTCAGGACTTGAAAAGAAGATCAAAGCGGAGCCGGGCCTTGCCTACACGGTAATCACAGAGCGAATCATTGAAAAACTCGAACAAGGCACCGTGCCCTGGCACCAACCCTGGTCAACAGAATTGCCCAAGAACCTGACAACCGGAAACGACTACAGAGGGATCAACGTGTTTGTCCTGGAGTCGATGGGTTACACAAACCCGTACTGGCTCACCTATAACCAGGCAAAGAAACTAGGCGGTTACATCAGGAGGGGCGAGAGATCAACCCCAGTGGTGTTTTGGAAACGCCTCGAGTCTGCGCGTGAGAATCCGAATACAGGGCAAGTAGAATCGAAACTCCTCTGCTCAGGTACTACAGAGTCTTCAATGTTCATCAGTGCGAGGGACTTGACGGAAAGATTCCGCCTCTCGCGTTTAGACAATTCCACGCGATTGAGCGGGCAGAGAAAATTGTGCAAAGCATGCCTCAGCCCTCAGCTATTGAGCATGGAGCAAGAGCCTCCTATCGCCCTTCGACCGACGTGGTCATGGTGCCACCCCCTGAAGTGTTCAACTCGGATGAGCAGTTTTACTCCACCTTGTTCCATGAACTCCTGCACAGCACACGATTAAACAGGTTTCCCAAGAATTACGCGGCCACCCATCCTGCCTTTGCTTCTCCTGACTACAGCCGAGAGGAGCTTGTTGCTGAAATGGGGGCCGCGTTTCTCTGCGGATACTGTGCAATCCTAAACACGACGATTGACAATTCTGCTGCCTACATCTCCGCCTGGCTGAGCAAGCTCAGAAATGACAAGCGGCTGGTAGTCGTGGCTGGCGGCCGGGCTCAGAGAGCAGCCGACTTCATACGAGGTACGGGTGATGTGAATCGAGCTCGATGAAATAGTTGTCGTGTGGGAAGAGAAGAAGAAGCAGCTTGGCAACAGAATTAGGAAACTGACGGGTAGAAGCGAAATCGTAGAAGATCTTCTCCAAGAGATCTTTGTGAAGTTCTATCCCAAGGCTGAGAGACTGGAAAGGGATTATGCCGGCCGGTATCTCATGCGATCGGCTACGAATATTGCCATAGATTACTTGAGGCGACAGCGGCAGACATGCGAGTTTTCGGAGTGGTGGGCAGAACGGCGGACACCCTATCATGTTTACGAGGAAGCAGAACGTGAGCAGTTCTATGTCTCAGAGGTTGTGCCTGCTCTGGAATCTTTGAGTCATGAAGAGCAGGAGGCCATCGGGTTGTATATGACGGACAGGAAGCGTGCACCTGTGGCTCGTGATTTAGGAATTCCGGTGGAAACCCTGTACAGCAGGCAAATGAAAGCGATCAAGAAGTTGAGGCGGAAGTTGGGTGTTCGCAGAGACCGCTGTTGGTGTCCTCGGTTGAAAGGCACACACTCTCATTCGGCTATGCCAGCCAATTTATCTAGAACCCATTTAGAATCAACCAGAAAGATCATTTTATGGGCCATTCTGCCTACCATATGGAGCCGGGATTCACTCCCTTGTTAGCACCAGTCGCTTGAGTTCTTCAACCCAGTTGAGGACAATTTTCCCTGTTCCGGAAGTGCTACTTCGCGTCTCCCGCAGCCCTGTCTGCCTCCACCAATTGGATCATCAGGAAACTCTGCCCGTCCGGTGTCTCGTCCTATCTCCGGGTCGCCATGCTGCGAACATAACTTCCGCCAATCCAGGAGTACCGGGTTGTCCGCCGTCAAGTTGCCCCTGGACGGTGATCTTGACCGCCACCACCTATACTCCTTACGCAGCAGGTAATCATCTTACTGATCCAGCCCAGGTGCTTCGATAAATGGTGCACCCCTCACTACAACCCTTAAAAACTAAACCATCTCTTGTTCTTGCATGGTTATGATTCGCACTATCCAGGTCAGAATGACAAGAGATCAGTACGAGAGAATCAAGAACAATTCGCGGATCAAAGGCTTCAACTCCCTCTCCTCTTACATGCGTTACGTGGCTCTGGATCAGGACTTTGTCCTTCAGAGCAAGATTGCCGAAATCCACCGGCATCTGCTCAGCGATGAGCCTCGAAAGAGAAAGAAAGAGATCCGGCCGTATCCCTTGTAATCCTTCCCTTTTCATGGAGCTCTATGTATCCCTAGATTCAATCCTAGACTATTCTCCGCAGACCGCAGGCTATCCCAGGCTCCGGAAAACCGGTGAGAAGAGGGGCTCCCTTGAAGGCCTGCTGAATGAGAAGGTCCAGACCCTTGTCGACATTCTTGATCAGATCGCCGGAGAGATAAGGGAGCGGGCCGGTCTGTCTGGTCGGGTTACTTGGCAAATTGACAATCACTACTGCCGTCTGAAATCGAAGCTTCTCCAGCTTGACCATTGGCATCTCGGTGCCAACAGGAACATCGAGAGTCGACGAACTGCCCTGGAGACTCAGCTGGACACCTTGTTGCACGAGAAGAGGCAGGAACAGATTCTATGCTGGCAGGATATTGCCCGGCTGAAGACCGAGTTCAGAACCTGGTTTAAGCAGTACAGGGATTTGGTGGAGAGGGTGAGGATTATTGCGCCGTCTCCGGAATCGGGACGCTTTCAAAGCGAAATACGCTGAGCCAGAGTTTCCATCAGACATGAGTTTAGCAGAACCAAACCAGGTTCTCTGTGTTTTCTTTGATTGCCCCTTTGCCGGGTCCTGCTACTCCCGGCTTACTGGCGTAGAAGCAATTCCTCTGCCCTCAAGCGCTGAGTGACTTCCACAGTGTCCAGAAACAGATGTCGCCGGGCTCCGGAAACCTGGGGGTGGCCATCGCCGGCACGGGTCCCTCCGCAGGCGTCTACTTCGACCGGGTGGTGGTCCCGGACCTGAAGGTAGAGGCCGGCCGCAAGGTGCTCTTTCTGGACATGCTGGAGGTGAGCGCCCTGGGAGGGCTGACGGAATCCTTCCAGGCCATGAAAAAGCACCCCTCCAACCCGGTCCTGGAGACCGGACCGCCGGGCAGCTTCGACGGTCTTCGCGCCCACGCCTACGGGGAGGTCCTTCACGAGGAGGGCAAGTTCCGGATGTGGTACACCGGCCTCGGTCGGTACCAGTCCCGTCATCACGTGGGCTACGCCGAGAGCGAGGACGGGGTGAACTGGGTCAAGCCGATATTGAACCAGGTCGAGTATGGAGGTTCGAAGGCCAACAATATCGTGGACCTGGACTACCGGGGTCGAGCGAAACCTTCTTTAGCTTGCCGTCAGCAAAAAACCCCACCCACTCGCAATCGGGTGAGAAAAGGGATACGACGCCGTGCCCTCCGTGCCCGGGATTGGCCTGGCGTCAACGTCGTTCAGGGGACGCACAAAAAGCTGCGTCCTGCCCTTCTTCCTGAGTCGTAGAGAATACCCACGTGTTAATGGAGCCAACCGTCTCCCGAGCCGACATAAGATTCCACCTGTGGGGCATTCCCGTGCGAGTCCACCCGTTCTTTTGGCTGATCGTGGTGTTCCTGGGATGGGGCCTCGGAGATGCAGTGGCGATTGCCTCCTGGGTAGGAGCTGTCTTCGCCTCGATTCTCGTCCATGAGATGGGACACGCCGAGTGTGCCAGGCAGTTTGGCCACTCCCCACGGATCGTGCTCTATGGTTTTGGGGGACTCGCGATATATCACCCCCGATCTACGGATCCAGCCTGGCAGAGAATTACGGTGCTCTTTTGTGGGCCAGGTGCAGGATTCGTATTGGCAGCAGTCCTGATCACTTTCGATTCACTAGCTGGATTTCCAAGCACACCGTTCTTCGGGCAACTGTATTTTCACTTTCTATGGATAAACATCGGTTGGGGACTGTTCAATCTGTTGCCGATCTTCCCCCTGGATGGAGGACAGATTGCCTTTCATGGCTTTAAGCGCCTTGCTCCGCACAGGGGAGCCAGGATTGCGGCAATCGTATCGGTGGTTGAGGCTGGTGTAATGGCCTTGCTGGCCTACTCTGCACAGCAGCCCTACCTGGCAATCTATTTTGTCTACTTCGCCGTGACCAATTTTCAGAACCTGAGCTGATCCCTCCCTATCTTCGCAAATGAGCGACTACACCGACTACACAGGCCTGAAAGCTTATGCTGGTAGTGGTTTTGTCGCGTGTAGTCAATCCCGCGCAGGTGGTGAGGAAGAATCTCCATCACTGGGGCGTTAACCAAAAGGGATCGACTGAATTGTTGAATCAGAGGCGGAATCTCAGCCACTCGTATATCGAAAGTTAAAAGCGCACTGGGTCCATTCTAGACACCATTTTTCAGGTCGTGATCACTCCGTCGGCACCAGCCGCTTGAGTTCTTCAAACCAGACGTCCATGGGCTGCCGCCCACCCCGAATCATGAAAATGGTGCGCGCCCGAACAGCGGTGAGTGACGGCCTGTGGATTCTCGATCAGGAAGACCCCAACAAAGTGCACAAGGTCCGATACAAGGATGGTTCCGTTCTCAAGGAGATCCAGAGGGAGTCGATCCACGGCAGCGGCATCACCTATGGAGCCGGGGCCCTCTGGATCGGTTCAACCTGGGGACTCACCACTTTGAAGGTGGATCCAGACACAGGCAAGACGCTGGCCACATTCAAAACTCCGGGAGCCGGACAGCCGCGCTGGGGACCGCCCCGCAAACGGCCTTCCGGAGCGCACGGCCTGGAGTGGGTGGACGGCAAGTACTGGATTGCGGTACCACCCCCGGTAGAGATCTATCAGGTTGAGCCGGAGACGGGGAAGATCCTGCATACCATTCCCTCCCCGGGCACACGACCCCACGGAATAGCCTGGGACAGCGGTTACCTCTGGTGTGTCGAAAGCAATGACCACGCCATCTACAAGATGGACCCCAAGGATGGAAAACTCCTGGCCAAGATTCAGCTGAGCGAGAACGATCCCGAACCGCACGGCATGACCATGCACCAGGGTGTTGTCTGGTACAGCGATGCGGTCAGCGGCTGGGTGTGCCGGCTGGTGTAAGGACGCTAAGAAAGCTTTTCAGGCCCGCGAATCACGCCTATCTCGCCTGATTCGCGGCCCGAAGCGGGCTAGCGTATCGGTTTGATTTTGATCTTGCGGTACCAGACACGGTGGCCTCCGCGGCCGTGAATGCCCTGAAACCCGACGGGTCCGCTCCGCGCATAATCTTTCAAGGCTCTGGCGAACTTGTTTCGGGTCCCATCGGGATTCTTGTGTGGTTCCGTCCACTGATCGAGATCCATATCGATCACCTGCTTACTATTGAAAACCAGATAAATCTTGTTGTCGTCACAGGTAATCGTATAGCGATTCCACTCCCCGGCCGGTTTGGCCATATTCTTTCTTGGTAGCAGGAGATCGTAAATCGCTCCCACCACGCCAAGGGGCTTGCCGTCCCCGGTCTCATGGACCTGCACTTCGATGGCCGACAGCGCGTCCTTGATATCTCCGGCGCGAAGAAAGACCCCGCTGTTGGCATCCTTCTCCACCTTGAACTCCAGATCCAGGATGAAATCTCCATACTTCTCCCTCGTCCAAATCGTGCCCCGGTCCTCCCCATACAGGACCCCATCCTCCATGACCCAAGTCCCCGGCTCGTAAAGGGCATTGGAAAGGTCCGTCCTGAAAAGATCCTTCCATCCATCGGTGACGGGATGGTGGGTCGTGGGAAGTCCCTGGCTTAAGACCGCTCCCTGGGACAAGCATAGGACTGCAACGAAAACACTCAAAATCCGTTTCTTTGACATGGGAAACCTCCCTGGCGAATCACGATTGTACCCCTTGTGAGGGTTATCCCCAAGTTCAACCCCGGTGCGGCGGTCCAGGAGGCCTAGATCAAGGCCGCAGGGAGCGAGGTGAGGAGGCGTACGGGTCGCGTACGTCGACGAAGCCGAGCGAACGAGAACGCAGAGATTGGCTCTCTTGGACCGTCGCGTCAGTTCTCATCGTTGAAATGTTCCACCTTATGGCGTATCACCTCCCCCTCCACCATGAAGACGACGTCCTCGGCGATATTGGTGGCCAAGTCGGCGATTCGCTCCAGATGACGCGAAGCAGAGAGCTGGTGCACCGCACGCTTGATGGGGCGGAATCTTCCTTCATCTGTTCCTGAAGCACAACAAACATCTCCCGGTTGATCCCGTCGATTTCGTCGTCCCGTGCCATAACGGTGCGCGCCAGAGCTGTGTCCTGGTTGACCAGAGCATCGAGACTTTCATGAACCATGCTTCGGCATGCTCTGCCGATGGCGGTGGGGGTTTTTCCCATGGTGGTCGTGGTGGGACTGGCCTTAAACCGGCACGATTTTCTGTGCGCTCGTTATAGGCCTTTCCACCACGGCACAGATCGGGATGTACGTGCTCACCCGTAGGTGGTGGGTTCAGAAGTAAAAAGCGGGGGCTGAGAACGAAAAAAGGTGTACCCAGGCAAGAAAATCGGTCTAACGCTTGAGGGTGGCAACCACTGACATCATATGCGATATTTGCGATCAAAGGCTGTACAATAGCAGAGGCTGTTTTCTTTGGATTGCATCTATCGAATGCCATAGAGTATATCGCTTCGTTGGCGAGGTGCTGTGTAGATTTTGGCCGTTGCAAATTCATCGTAAAGTAGGAATCTTGCCGATACAAGGAGGGACCATGCGGATTGCGCGCCCTAGCTTCTTTCTTCTTTTCCTTTTGGTTCCTGCTGTGACCTTCCAGGGAACCGGATTTTGCTGGGGAAAGGACTTGAAGATTTTAAAGACAAGTTTGCGAGTCTTCTCTCCGACTTCCCCGGAAGAATGGTACCAATACCTCGACTTCGTCGTTCCGGAAGAGACAAGGGAAATTGTCATTTCGCTCGAGTATCCGGAAGGGGGGCCCGAAGTTGAGGAGTCGGGGCCCGTGGATGTGGCGCTTTTTGGTCCTCAGGACTCTTTCCGAGGCTGGACTGGGGGCAGGCGTGAGACGATTGTTTTGGGGGAAGAGGTGGCCACCCCGGGTTATCTACCCGGGCCAATCACCGCCGGGACGTGGCGCTTGCTTTTCGTCCGACACGTCCGACACCCCCCTGGGCTCGACAAGCAAGGTGTCCTATGTGATATAGAGGTCATTGCCCGGATGGGACCACCACTTCCAGCCCAGGGCCGCCAGTGGTTCCGAGGCGACTTCCATATTCACAACGAACATGAGGACGCTGTTTTTTCAATTTCCACGTTGGTCAGCCGCTTCCGCGCTGCTAAGCTCGATTTCGGCGTAATCGCAGAATCGAGATGCTGCCAGGGTAGGGAGCACCCCTACTCCTTTGACCTAAGTGAGATAGCGGCTTTGGCGCCTCGAGTTCCTTTGCTGATGCTCTTTGCGGAGGTGGGCAATACTTTCGGTCATTTTAACGTGTTAGGGGTTCCACCAGGCGCGTGGATTGACTTGCGCTTTGATGGGTCTCAGGCCAGCCTGGAAAACGTTATTAATCAGACCCACCAAGCGGGAGCTCTCTTCTCGGTCAATCATCCTTTTCTCACCAGCCGGAATTTTCCCGACAGGTGTTGCCTCTGGAAAATGGGAGCTCGTGAGGGCATTGACTGCATCGAGGTCTGGAACGGTGGAGACAACGATGAGCTTTGGGGTCGTTCTGACGAAAAAGCAGTCGCCTGGTGGGATTCGCTGTTGGCCAAGGGTCGGACCATTACCGCCATTGGAGGCAGTGACGCTCACTTCACTGCCGGCGTGAAGTGGGTAGGTAGGGAGGATAGGGGCAGACCGGGCAGGCCCACTACCTGGGTGCTGGCGGACTCTCTGGAGACCTCTTCTATCCTGGAAGCGGTGCGCAGCGGTCGCGTGTTCATCACGGCTCGACCAGATGTTTCTCCGGTCACCCTTACCCTGAGGGATTCAGAGTCGGGCCAAGAGGTCGGCATCGGGGACACCCTTCAGGTGAGCGGAGAGAAGATGGAGATGGAGGTTCAATTCAATCATCCGTCGCCGGTCAAGATAAGAGCCATTGGCCAAGGCAAAGTGCTGGCGGAACAAGTGCGGGCTCCCGGGGCGCCGTCACTGAAAATTTCCCTGCCCCCCGCCGGCTCCTATGTGAGGCTGGAGATCCGCGAGCATGAGACAGGGACCATGCTGGCCTTGACTAACCCCATCCGGATCCAGAACCGGACCAGCAAGACGCAGGGGAATCTTACCGGTACAAGGAGGAGTCATGCAGCCCGTTAGAGTGAGCCTACTTCTCTTCTTATTTACGTTTCTCACCGGTTTCCACGGGACTTGGCTTTGTTGGGGAAGCGATTCGATAGTCCTGAAGAAGACCTTGCGACTCTCCGAAGAGCCCTTGCACCTGGATTTTGTCGTTCCGGAAGGCGCGCGGGAGATTGCGATCTGGCTCGAATACCCGGAAGGCGGCCACGAACTCGAGGAATGGGGGGCGACCTCAGCAAGACTTGTCGCTCCTAACGACGCATTCCGAGGCAGGAGCACAGGGTGGGCTGAACCAATTTTCCTGAGTGAGGAGGAGGCAAGTCCTGGGTTTATCCCAGGATCTCTCACCTCCGGGACCTGGCGGCTGGTTCTCTCTAACAGGACCAAGGTAGACGTCCGTTGTGATATAGAGGTGAGGCTGCGAATTGGTCAAGCACTCCCACCTCGAGGTGCGCGCTGGTTACGCGGGGACTTCCATACTCACAACGAGCATGCCGACGGCGCTTTTTCGCTCTCCACCTTGGTCAGCCGCTTTCGCGCGGCAAAACTCGACTTCGCTGTAATCACCGAGCACAACACCTCTAGTCACCATCGTGAGATAGCAGCTTTGCCATTCAAGACGTTTTTGCTGATCATGGGTGAGGAGATCACCACTCCTTTCGGCCACGCCAATGCGCTGGGACTTGCTCAAGGCGCCTGGATCGATTTTCGCATCGATGGTTCTCCGGCCAGCCTGGAAAATATCATCAACCAGACCCATCAGGCGGGAGCCCTTTTCTCTATCAATCATCCTTATTTGCCAACCCGTTATCCCGAGAGCTGTTGTCTCTGGAAGATGGAAACCCCTGAGGGGATTGACTGCATCGAGGTGTGGAACGGTGGAGACAACGATGAGTCTGACGAAAAAGCACTCGCCTGGTGGGATTCGCTGCTGGCCAAAGGTCGGACCATTACAGCCATTGGAGGCAGTGACGCCCACTTCCGTGCTGGCGTGAAATGGATCGGCAAGGAGGATAGGGGAAGATCGGGCCGGCCCACCACCTGGGTACTGGCGGACTCTCTGGAGACCTCTTCTATCCTGGAAGCGGTGCGCAGCGGTCGCGTGTTCATTGCGGCTCGACCAGATGTTTCTCCGCTCACCTTTACCCTAACGGATTCAGAGTCGGGCCAACAGGCCGGCATCGGGGACACCCTTCACGTGAGCGGAGAGAAGATGGAGTTGGAGGTTCAATTCAATCATCCTTCGCCCGTCAAGATAAGAGCCATTGGCCAGGGCAAAGTGCTGGCGGAGCAAGTGCGCACTCCCGGGGCGCCATCACTGAAAATTTCCCTGCCCCCCACCGGCTCCTATGTGAGGGTGGAGATAGTCGAGCATGGTACAGGGACCATGCTGGTCCTGACTAACCCCATCCGGATCCAGACGCGCCAGGGCAGGTAAAAACCCCAATTTTAGGAGGCGACCATGATAAATAGGAAGCCGGGTAGTTTTTCCTTGTTGGTTCTGTTCCTGTAACTTTGGACTCCGGGATGCTCTGATATCTCGACGCATCAAATCGATACGCCATCCCACCGGACACAAGCCGAAGAGGGAGATCTGGTTTTCTTTTCCTTTGACGCTTCAAGGCCTGACGGTAATCTCCTGGTTTACCTCTATGTTCTCCAATCGGGTCACTCCTCCTCCAGGCCAGTGAACTTCGATCAAATCGACTGATTTTCGATTCCCCAATCCGAAATGGACTCTCAGATCATTCTGGGAAATGTAACTCCCACCTGAGCGGATTTCCGATTTCTGCGCCAAATCACCGGCCACGACCCTGATTCGAGCGCCGATACCGAATCGATTCTTTGCAGGACTTTGGGCTTTGATTCGAATCCAGTTCCTGCGGTTGCCTCCTTCATTTCGCAAAACCATGGGTGCTCCATCCAGATCATTGATCACGACGTCCACATCGCCGTCATTGTCCAAATCTCCAAAGGCGGTTCCACGACTCACTCGCTTCTCTAAAAGTGCAGCCCCGGCTTGAGAGGAGATCTCCGAAAAGGTCCCGTCACGGTTGTTGCGATAGAGGAGTTTACGCTGCGCATAGCTTGTCCCGACGGAGGCGTTATCGACTTGCGGGTAAACGTGCCCGTTGACCAGCAGCAGATCAACCCACCCGTCATTGTCGTAATCGAAAAACTCCGTACCCCATCCCACATAGGGAAAGCTAGATTCCGCAGTTCCGCTAACGAAAGACATGTCAGTGTAGGTGAATTGCCCGTCGTGATGGTACAGAGCGTTGTACTCGTCGGCAAAATTGGTGACAAAAAAATCGAAACGACCATCGTGATCATAATCACCCAAAGCGATTCCCATCGAACCCTGCTCGCTTCCATCCTCGCTAACCGCTGTCCCAGACAAGAAACCCAGTTCGGTGAAAGTGCCATTTCCGTTGTTTTGATACAGAAAGTTGGGCCGCGAGTCATTGGCCACGAACAGATCTATAAGACCGTCTCCGTTGACATCAGTCCATACCGCGCCCAAACCGTAGTACCCATCCGGATCATGCACGCCTGCGTTTTTGGCCATATCTGTGAAAGTTCCATCCCCGTTGTTGCGATAGAGTGCATCACCTGCCCCTGGAAGTCCACGGGGACCACATTGCACGGGGATTCCCCGATACTGGCACAGGTTACCCTTTCCAAACTCGGGAAGATCGTCCAGTTTGAAATCGACGTAGTTGGAGACGAACAGGTCCAAATCGCCATCATTGTCGTAGTCACCAAAGGCGCAGCCGGTCGACCACCTCCCTTCAGCCACGCCCGTTTTGTGAGCGACTTCTGTGAAGGTGCCGTCACCGTTGTTATGATAGAGCTTGTTCGTCCCCAGACAGGTGACGTAAAGATCTAACCAAGCGTCGTCATCATAGTCTCCTACGGCGGCCCCCATGCCCCAACCTGGATATCCAACTCCTGCTTGCTCCGTCACGTCGGTAAAAGTTCCATCGCGATTGTTCCGATATAGGTGGCTCTTTGAACTTCGAGGAGAATCCGCGCTGTCCACCGTGAGCGAATTGACAAAATAAATGTCCAGCCAGCCATCGTTGTCATAGTCAAAGAGGACTACGCCTCCACTTATCGATTCAACGATGTACTTTTTCTCGGGAGATGAACGGTGCGAAAAGGTGATCTCGGTGTCTTTGGTGATGTCGATAAACTGGACGGAATTGGCCAGTACGGCTGAGGTCAAAGAAAGGAATGCCCAAAATAACCCGCCCGGAAAAATCATTCTCGGTAGATTCTCTGCTTGCCACTCCCCCAGGGGGCAGCCCCGATCATAATCGGCTGAGGTTTGACATCTTCGAGCTAGTCTCAATAAAAACGACCTTCAACAACTCTATTGGTCCCGTTTCTTAGTCTACTGTTTTATCAAAATTCCAGCATCAAAGCCGGCACCAAGGTTCCCCTCGTAACCACTTTGCGACATGGTTGGCTGAAGAATAGGAATTTGTTTTCTTCCGGAGCTATTATATGGTGGAGGAGAAAAAGGGCTCAAGGAGTGTTAAACCTGTATGTACTCTTTGCGCTGTACCTCCAATTGGTGCCCGGCCTGGGCCGCCAGCGTTTCCTGGATGACTTTCTCCCAGAAATAGAGGTCTACGTTTTTGCCAGGAATCCCAGAGAAAGGGCCTTCGCACTCGAACTGGGAGCAATCTGGGCAGGAGATACGGCCGACCGATCCCCACGAAGCCTCGATGCCATCATCGATACCACACCGGTCTGGAAACCGGTCGTGGAGGCGCTCGCCCACTTGCGCCCAGGGGGAAGGCTTGTCATCAACGCCATCCGAAAAGAAGAAGTCGATAAGAGCTACTTGATGAACCTGAGCTTTCGTGAACACCTCTGGCTGGAGAAAGAAATCAAGTCCGTTGCCAACATCACTCACCGGGACATCGCTGAGTTTCTACCCCTTGCCGCCGAGATACCGTTGCGACCCGAAACCGAGGCATATCCACTGGAAAAGGCAAACCAGGCGCTGATGGATCTCAGAGAAGGTGGTGTTCGAGGCGCCAAGGTCTTGCTGCTGGATTGATCGGGCGCGAAGAGTGGGTCAGTCCGGTGCCCAGCCCTAGGGTACTAGCGTCTCGGCCTTGTAACCCCCACGCGACCTGAAGTAGAAGATCAGGATCAGATAGGAAGCGAGCATGATGATCGGCAAGAGCGCAACCCTTGTGAGTGCACCTCGCTTGGCTCCCTCTTGCAGCCCCATGATTACCTGCTTTTCGGAGCTGGTAGCCGCCTGCATCTTCTGTGAATCGATGCTCCGATAGCCACCAAAAACGCTGAGCTTCTCGACGCCAGTCACTCTTTCGTGCAGAGACGGATCTTTCGCCAGAAGCTGCTGGTCGATCTCGCGGTCCTGGACATTCCCCAGTAGGGCGGCGCCCACGACACCAACGCCAAGCACTCCGACCGCACCGATCGTGTTCAGCGTCAGGGCACCGCCCCTGGGGAACTGTTCCGATACCACCCCCAGCATGGTTGGCCACAAGAAGGTCTTCCCGAAACCGTAGAGGGTCGCTGCCAGCAAGACCATGAAACCCGTCGACTTGGAGAGGGCAATGAGGCCAACTGCGGCGATCAGGCTGCTGACAGCCAATAGTCCGAGCGGCGAGATCCTGTGAACGATCGGCCCGGCGAAGAAGCGAAGTACCAACATGATCAGGGAGGTGTAGACCAAAACCCAGCCGGCCTGCAGCCCGAGACGCTCCATCTCCGGGGTCAGCAGGGAAGTAATCCAGCTGTCCGTGCCTAACTCGGTCGTTGCCAATGGGATCATCACAAGCAGCAGGAACAGGAACATGGGGCGGCCCCAGGATCGAGTGTAGAGGCCGTAGGCTAGCACCACGGCTCCACCCGTCAGCCAAAGAACGCCCGCCGACAGCTCGGCGACCCGACCCACCTCTAGCAGAATTAGCCCGACCACCAAAACGCATCCCAGGATTCCCGCTTCCTGCAGCATCGCTCTATAGGAAACGCCGGCCGCCACGCGCTCCTGCACCGGGAAGTGCGCCCGAATTATCATGACTCCGTAAACCAGCGTGGGAAGGAAGATTAGAGCTACCTTCCAACGCCAGTCCACTGCGGGTCCGAGCAAGAGTCCAATCAGGCCTCCCAAAACCAGCCCACCAGGCCAACCGGCGTGGAGGATGTTCAACCATTTCGTCTTTTCCCGGGGAAAGATCGTCGCTACCACAGGGTTGATCACCGCCTCCACAGTTCCGTTGCCAAGAGCCACGATGAAAGTACCGATATAGAGTCCCCAGTAACCCTGCGCCGTGATAGTGACGATGGCCGAGGAGCCATGACAAAGGAACGCAAAGAGCATTGCCTTGGAGTAGCCAACACGATCTACAACCAGACTGAACAGGACAATGCTGATTGCAAACGGCCACAGACCAACTCCGAAGATCTCGCCCTTCTGTGTCTCGGTCAGATTGAACTGCTCGCCCCAGGTATCGATGACCTGGGTTCGTACGATGAATCCGAAGGCGGTGGCCATGAGAGAGATAAAACAGGCCCAGAAGAGCCACCTCTCCTTTTGACCAAGATTGGCTTCTCTCATCTAGGGGAAGCTAACATTTTCAGTGGTCCGATAAATGGGGGCTGGACAACAATTAAAACTCCCGGTCGGAAAAAAATAATTGGCGCTGGACACTACGCGCCTTTCGCAAGCCCTGCCGCCTTTCCTCCGCCAGCTGGGCCGGTGACCCCACGAATTGCCGAATTACTGCACGACCGTTTCAATCTTTGGTTAATCATTTCCACTATCCAAGTGCTTCTGAAGCTGTGCCTCATGCTGTCGAACCTTTTCTGCGTCTCCCAGCTTTTTGTAAATCGCGATCAAAAGACGATGGTATTTAGGATTCCTGGAATCCAGCTCCTCAGCGCGAATGGCAGCCACCTCCGCCTCGCGAAAATGTTTTTGGTACAACCGACAAACAGCGGTCAAATAATGTCCTAGAGGGGAATCGGGATTCAACGCAGTTACCTGCTGAGCTAACTCGAGTGCCCTCACGAGCCGCCCTTGCCGAATTTCGAGATCAGAGAGAGAAGACAAGAGCTCCAGATCTGGGGGACAGATGGTTAGGGCTTTTTCGAGCGCGCGCACAGCGGATGAGTATTTCTTCTGCTGTTTCTGGGCTAGGCCTAGGAGCCGGTAAGCCTCGCACGTAGGATGATTGCTCGCTATGAAACTCAGCAGATAGTCCTCGGCATCAGAGTAATGGCCACCATAAAATGCTATTTTTGCACGTGCCAGCTCGATGACAGGAGTCCCCGGCCCCCTTCGTTCTGCCTCCTTCAGAAGATTCACGGCTTCCTCCATATCTCCTACCTGCAAGGAAACATTTGCAAGCTCTGCAAAAACCTGGGCTTCCGCGGTTGGCGAAGCAGCCATATGCCTAAGCGTCTTGAGACGATCCCGGACATGGACTCTCTTTTGATGGAATTCCAATAATCTCCGCCCCTCAGCGCTTCTGCCTTGCAGTACCAAAGTCCGACCCAGGTTAAATAGCACACCATCATGACCCGGTTCAATTGCCAGAGCCGCTAGGAAATACTGTTCTGCCTCCTGATAGCGGCCTTCTCTGAGAAAGATTCGCCCAAGATAGTAGAAAGCAGTAACATCTTTCCCCCTCATCTTCAGGACTCGTTCAAACTGACGGCGGGAGTTGGGCCATTCGCCCAGATAGAAATAAACCATCCCGAGGCTGGCAAACAACTCCGCATCCTCCAGCCCGTTCTCCTTTGCCCTCAAAAAATCGTCGAGTGCCTGAGGGTAATTTCCTAAGGCGGTATGGCACACTCCCATCTGAAAGTAGACAATAGAAAGATTCTCTTCTCTGCTGGCCAGTTGCTCGAGATCGGCCAAAGCGCTTGCATAATCTCTCACTTCCATTTTCGCTGCAATCCTATCCAGTTGGCCGAAGGACAACCGGAGGCCCAGGATAAGTATCAATGCAAAGAAAGAAGTCTTGACACACATGTCATTGCTCAATTAGACGAACTGTTCGGCTCAATTAGACGAACTGTTCGGTCCAACCGCCTGGGGGGCACAACCAACTGCCTTCTGCCACACGGCCACGTAATTTCAAGAGAGTCGATTTGTTTTCGGTGTCCCAGCCCAAAGTGTAATCGTAAGTCGCTCTGGCTCAAATAACTGTTACCGGCCCTAACCTCCTGCCTAAGCTGATGATCTCCAGCTTTCAGAGTCACTCTGGTTCCGATGCCAGATCGGTTACAATGCGTCCCCTGAACGTGTACGTTAAGCCAATGGTTGGTGGTGGATGTGCAGTTTTGAAGTAAATGAGAAGGTCCATTATTATTGTTTATGAGAATGTCGGTCTTGCCATCGTTGTTGAAGTCCCCAGTTGCTGACCCTCGAGACACTGCTTTAATTCCAAAGCCACCTTCTCCCTTTCCGGCTAGCTCGATGAACTTACCACCTCCGAGATTTCGAAATAACTGATTACGTTGACTGTATTCCGCACTTGGATTCAGGTGTTCCGCATTGTCCAGGACATGCCCGTTGGCTACCAAAAGGTCCAATATTCCGTCATTGTCGTAATCAAAGAAGTTAACTCCAAAACCAAGTGGAACTAAACTAAGAGAGTGTAGTCCAGAATCAACACCGCGCTCAATGAATTTGCCCCCTTCGTTCCAATACAACGCATTGGGCTCAAAAGAGAAGTTGGTGACAACGAGACTAAAGTAACCGTTTCCTAAATCTGCGGCATCTACACCCATTCCTGCTTGAGGCATTCCAGCATCGCTGAAGGCAGTTCCGGACAGCAAGGAAATGTCCTTGAATGACCCGTCGCCTGCATTTTCAAACAGGTAATTGGCTGTTGTATCATTGGTAACGTACAGATCTGGGTCGTCATCCAAATCCATATCGAACCATATGACACCAAGACTTTTGCTGTACTCTGACCTTTGTGCCAGCCCAGCTCTTGACGTCACGTCCTCAAACACCGTACCCCCCACGTTCCTATAAAGAACATTAGAGGCACCTTCATAACTGTGAGGATAACAATAGATGGGTAGGCCTCGCTCAAAGCAGGGCCGATGAGAATCAAGAGAGAAGTCCAAGTAGTTACAAACATAAAGATCTACATAGCCGTCCCGGTCATAGTCAGCAAAAGCGGCACTTGTGCTCCAGCGCCCATCCCCCACCCCTGCTCGGCCTGTCACATCCGCAAATGTCCCATCCCCATTATTATGGTAGAGCACGTTCGGACCCAGGTTGGTGATATACATATCTACGAATCCATCGTTATCCACGTCAGCAAAAGCGCAACCCATTCCATAAGAATTGCCTTCGACTCCCGCTTCGCGTGTCACGTCGGTGAAGGTTCCATCTTGATTGTTTCGATAGAGTCTATTGATGGGCCGCTGCTTTGAAGCTATTTTCAGAGATCCACCAGGGATTAGGTATATGTCAAGCCATCCGTCATTGTTATAGTCCAAAAAACCTCCACCGGATCCCATCGTCTCCACGATGTATTTTTCAGGGCTCGCATTACTCTCGTGCACGAACTTAACGCCGACTTCTCGACTCACGTCACGGAAAGGAGGAGCGAAAGTGAAGTGCGAGATACTAGATCCTATGACGAACGTCAAACAAACACCCAGCAATGCTAATGCGAACAAACGATAAAATAGTGTGGAACGACCATCGGACATAATCAACCACCCGTCAGATGCCCGACCAACCGCATTCGACATTCCCCCAAGGAATTCTGTTTCTAGACGGCGGCCCGACTGATCCCTTACGCGCATTATTCCCAGATCGGCTCGTCCTGGACACGAGGATATAGCCGATCAAAGGCTCCGCTCCCATCATCATCCAATGCTTCCAGTCTCATCCCGGGCAAGTAGCCTTGATCCTCTCCCCGTAAAAATCGACGCTCCAGATCCCGTTCGTCGGCGGCATAGAAGTGACGCCGACCATCGGCAAAGCAAACGGCGAAGATCTGGCGTCGTTCGTTTTGCGGCAATACCCTACTGTGACGGAGGATTTCAGTTTCGTGCAACGAAACTCCCAGGCCAGGAGCTGGGAACTCGAAGACGAGGTTCAATCGCTGTTCGAGAGCCTCAACTCGCTGCCAATTCTTCTTCTCGACTTCCTTCCAAAGCTCAAGTGTCAACAAGGGATTCCAAAACACGACTGAGCTGCAACAGCCCTTGGCTCCATGAGGACCGAGCTTCGCCCACAGCCCCTCGGCCACAAAGACATTGACGAACTCGGACAGAGCCCTACAACCGTCAGGCGTCGAACCCAAAGTCCCTTCATTTGCTTTGACCATCAGGTAATTCGGCACGGCATCTGCAATTGCCCGGTGCTGGTTCAATCTCAACGCCTTTTTTGAGCGCGTCGTTTCGTAGATAGAGAGAGCCATGCCCTCCGCTGCGGCAGCCACGTCTTTCAGAAAAGGTACAATGTCATCATCGCGTACTTCCATCCAAAATGGAAAGGCGACCTGGATCGCATTCGCTCCCAATTCTCGAGCGTAGGCGGCTCGACGTATTACCCCGAGAGTATAGGTCGAACTGCAACCGATCATCACGGGCTTACCCCATTTTTTGCACTCGTCGACGGTCGCCCGCGCGACGGCCTTGAACTCGTCCAACTCCATCGCGTAAAATTCGCCGGTGGTTCCTCCAGTGTAGACTCCGGGTACATTCACCTTACAGCAATTCGCTACGTTGATACGGTAAGCTTCCTCATCGAATGTATCGTCATCGCTCCACGCGACCGGCAAGCCGGCCCACGGCCCGGTCATGGTCTCTCGAGTCAGCATACTGATTTTTTCATCTTAAAGCAGGGGGGAAGCAATTGTCCAAACCGTGTTGGCCTGGGAAGCCTGCCTTTCCACTTTTCCATCAGGCCCAATTTTTCTTTCTTTCTTGCTTCTTTTTTTAAACATTTAGACTTTCCCACAGGTCCTTACGCGGCCTGGTGGCTTTGCCGATTCAAAAGATTACCCTTCTGGTCATAGCGCCCCAGAAGATGACGGTGTCTCCAACGCCTCATCGTTCGCGGTGAGACCCCAATGATCTCGGCTGCCTGAATCCAGGTAATCTGTTTACTCATGGCTCTTAGAATCACTTCTTGAATCTTCATTGCCCGTCTCCTTGCTCGGGCCGGGTAAACTCTTCCGGAGAATGCCTCAACTCGTCCCTCCTTTCTAAGCTGAGTGTAACGCGTCACAATTTTCCCTCCCATAGGACGGCTTTTCTCTCAGATTCAATCCGGGCCGACAAGAAGGCATTGTGAGGAATCCGAAGAAGGGACCTTGACAGAGGTCCTTCTGTGTTGGACGGATCCAAGGGGGGAGGAGTGCGTTTAGAGTATCCTACCGCTGAGAGGGAAAGGGGCAAGGGAGCAGAGAGCTCCCGGCGTTGAAGTTAAGCACCGCCGGGAAGCTCTCGGCAAGACCCTCTAGATGTCTGTCTGTACAACCGAGGAGGTCTCGATGCAAATCCTACACCCGTTTGCGGGTTCGGTCCAAGCGTACGCACAAGAACTGGCGGAGCCGGATCGCTATCGCCCGGGTGGCTGTCCCCTGTGCGGGGCGAAAGAAGCGCTGATCGGGCACGGATTTTACGGCCGCACCCTGGTGGCGGAGGACTTCGACGGCTGGATTCGGGTGCGCCGTTACCTGTGCCGGCTCTGTCGGCGAACCGTCTCGCTACTGCCGGAGTTTGTCTTACCCTATGTGCGTTTTGCGATCAGCGTCATCGGCCGGTATCTGGAGGCGCGGTTGCTGGAGTCTCGGACCCTAGGGCAAGCGGCTCAGCAAGCGGGCCAGGAGCAGATGCCCTACCAGCGAGGCCAGGGCTGGGTGACGCGCTTTCGCCGTCAAGCCCGATGGCTCTCGGCCAGCCTGGTGGCCCTGACGCGAGCCGTCGCCGCGCCGGGGGTCGTTTCCCGGGCACTGCGGATGCTCCAGATCGCGGGCTGGATCCGCTCCCACCGCTTTCTGTTTTCTCAGCTGCGGGTGCACCTGCTGGGCTGGCCTCGTTCTCTGGCTCCGGACGGGCGATCTCGCCGACTGGCTTCGGGCAACTCGCTGGCGGGGACCCACCCACACAACACTTGCGTGGAGGGATAGGGCCGGGCCGGCGTAGCCTTCTTCCCCAGGAGGAAAAAAGGCTATGGATCCCAAAAGCGAAAAGATTGCTCTGTTTCGATACGCTCTGATTGCCCCCCTGGTGCTGGAGGTGCTGCCCCACGGCGAGTTGACACGACGGGCCCGGGAGATCGCCGCCCGCTCCTACGAGATCCCCTTCTCCCCTCGCACCCAGGTCTCGGTCGACACGCTGCTGGATTGGGCCCAGCGCTATCGCTTGGAAGGGGTGACGGGCCTGGCCCCCAAACCCCGCTCCGATCGCGGCACCTCACGGGTCCTGACACCGGAACTAGCGGGGATGATCGAGCGCCTCAAACGTGAGAATCCCTACCGGACCGGAGCCACCCTACTGCGGGAGCTGGCTCTGTGCTCCAACGAGAGAAAACCGCCCCTTTCCGCTTCCACCCTCTATCGGTTCCTCAAAGCGCGCGGTTTGACGGCCCGCGAGCTGCTCAAGCCCGCGCCCGGGCGCAAGAAGTTCGAGGCCGCCTCGGCCAATGAGATCTGGCAATCCGACCTGCTCCATGGGCCCTACGTCCTGCGAGCAGGAGGGGGCAAGCGCCAGGCCTTTCTCTACGCCGTTCTGGATGATGCCAGCCGCCTCATCCCCCACGCTCAGTTCTACTTCACGGAGGGCCTGGACGCGCTCCTGGACTGTCTGCGTCAAGCCGTGAGCGCTCGGGGCCTGCCCTTGCGTCTGTATGTGGACAACGCCAAGGTCTACCGCTCCGGACAACTGGCCTCGATTGCCGCCTCCTTGGGGATCCTCGTCGTTCATACCCCACCCTATCAGCCCCAAGGACGAGGCAAGATCGAGCGTTGGTTCAAGACCGTGCGCACTCAGTTTCTGGCCAATCTCGATCGCCAGCGCCCCCTCACTCTGGAGCAACTCAACGCCCGCCTCTGGCGCTGGGTCGATCGGCACTACCACCGCTGCCAGCATAGTGCGCTGGGCAGGACACCGCTACTGCGCTGGCAGCGCGATATCGAGAAGATCCGACAGATCCCGCCCGCCACCGATGTCCGCCGCCTGTTTTTCCATCGGCTCCAGCGGGTGGTGCGCCGCGATTCGACCTTTCGCTTGCAGAGCCAGTTCTACGAGGCGCCGGCCCAGCTGGCCGGCCAACGTCTGGAGATCCGCTTCGATCCGCTCGATCTCTCCCAGGTCGAGCTGTATCGGGACGGGAAACTCCAGGGGCAGGCCCGTCCCGTCGATCCCGTCGTCAATGCCTCCCTCCCCCGCGCCCAAGCCGAGGCGTCGGAGCCCTCCGATCCGACCGGGATCAACTACCTCGAGTTGCTTCAAGACGACTCGAAGCCCGAGGAGGACTAAGCCATGTTCGAGACTTTCTTTGGATTCAAGACGACTCCCTTCAGCACCGATGCCGATCCCCGGCAGCTGTTTGAATCGGCCGCCTGGACTCAGATGTCCGCCCGCTTACAGTTTCTCGTCGATTACCGCGGCGTGGGTTTGTTTACCGGCGAGGTCGGGGCCGGCAAATCCACCGCCACCCGTACCCTGCTGGGCAACCTCAACCCCAATCGGTACAAGATCCTTTATCTGCACTGGTCTTCCGGCTCCCTCCTGGACCTGTTGACCCTGCTCGCTCGCCAACTGGATTTGCAGCCGGCTCACCGCCGCGCCGACCTGGTGCATCAGATCTCCGAGGCCATCGTTCGCCTCAACCAGGCCAAAAAACAACATCCCTTCCTGGTCCTGGACGAGGCCCACCTCTTAAACCACCAGACCCTGGAGCAACTCCCCTTGTTACTGAACTTCGAGATGGATTCCTGCCCCTATCTTTCCCTGGCCCTGGTGGGACAGGCGCTCCTGCGGCGGACCCTCTCCTTGCAAGTCCACGAACCCCTACGCCAGCGCATTGCCGTGCACTACCATCTGGAGGGCTTCTCCCGCTCGGAACTGGAGGCTTACCTGGCTCAGCAGCTTCAGCTCGCGGGGGTCCCCGAACCGCTCTTTGACGACAGCGCCCGCCAGGCCCTGTATCAAGCCACCAAGGGCTTACCCCGAAAGGTCAACAAACTTTGCCTGGCGGTCTTACGCCTGGCCGCTTCACGTAAAAGCAATCAAGTCGGTGAAGCCCTGGTTCTGGAGGCCGCCCCGGAGGTCTTACTGTGAGCGCCCCGTCCCAAACGGTCCTGTCCCTCTCCCAGCTGATGCGCTGGAATCCCACCCCCGATCCGGCCCTGATCGGGCCCTCCCTGCTGCCGGCTCAGGGGATTCTCTTCGTGGGCGGTGAGCCCAAGGTGGGCAAGTCCCTGCTGGTCGCCAACTTGGCCTTGGCCCTGGCGGCCGGCTCTTCCCGAACCGGCTTTGACATTCCCGCTCCTGCTCGGGTCCTGCTCTGTCAGTTCGAGCTTCCCCTGGAGGCCTTTGCGGCTCGATTGGCTCAGATGCGCCAGACGCTCGGCTCGGCCGCCGATGACAATCTCTGGGTGGATACCTGCGCCACCGGGCATCTCCTGAGCACTCACGACGGTCTGAATCATTTTCTGGCCGCCGCCCGCACGGCACAGGCCCAAGTCCTCGTGCTCGATCCTCTCTACTCCGCTCATGATCAGGACGAAAACGACACCCGCGCCATGGCCGCTTTGTGCCAGAGTTTGCTGCGCTTGCGCCAGGCCTCCCAAGCCGCCCTGATCGTCGTCCATCACGTGCGCAAATCCGTCGCTCGGCACGAGGTCGGAAGCGCCCTTCGCGGCTCCAGTGCCCTGCACGCCGTCGGCGACAGCTATCTGTTACTGCGGCGCCCTTCGGCCCTGCCCAACTCCCTGGAACTGTGCTTTCAGTTCCGATACGCCCCCGCCCTCTCTCCCCGTCGGCTCCGTCTCGATCCCGCCACCTTATGGTTTCACCCCAGCGGCCAAGCCCCCACCCCGGCTCCTTCCCGCCGGAAGGTCCAAAGCACCGATGTCCAGGACGCGCTTCATCACCTGGGGGCTAGCGCCGGCTACAATCAGCTCCGGGATCAGATCATGCGCACCTGTGATTGCTCCAAGCGCACCGCTCAGCTCGCCATGACCCAGGCCTCCGAGCAGGGACGCATCCTTCGGGACCAGGGCCGCTACCGTCTTCCCCCCGACTTTGCCGCCGGGTCGCGCCGCCGGCAAACCCCGCCTGCGGGTTGAAGCAGGCCCGAGGGCTGACGCGACGGAAGCTGAATCTCAGCCTTCATCGTTCGGCCTCGCCCCGCCAGAGCGGACTCTTTGGCGGGGCCTTTTTCTTGCTCCCCCCAATCCCCCTCAGCTTTCGGAGCCGAAGCCCTCGGCCTATCTATGCGACGTGGCCCCGACGACGCCGTCGGGGCGTTCCGCTCTTTCCTCAGCCTTCGCTCAAGCCTCCCCACAGCGGGATAGGATACCCTTCGCCCCTACCCACGGAAGTATCCTATCCTGGCTTTCCCACACTTCTTCCAGACCCCTTCGGAAGGCAGGCTCTAAATCGAAAAACTTGGCGGAATTTATCCTGCGAACTCAAAGGGCACGAACGTGACGCGTTACAGCTGAGGCCTCATCCTAACCGGGCTGCTCGGACCGGACACTTCACATGCTACGACGACCGGACATTTCACATGTTACCGACACAAGACAAGACATTTTTTCACTTGACGTCATCGGATAATTCCACAAAAATCAGAACTGCCGGATTTCTGGAGAAACCTCGGAACTAGCGGGTCAGTTAGAAGAATTGTTTCCACGATCAAGCGCTTGAGAGCTTCGGAATTGGGGCTCAATTCTTTTACATACGCTTGGATGACGGTGATTACATTTTGATGTTTCCTTATGATCGGATTACCATCTTTTCTTACGATCACCCTTGCCTGCAAAAGGATAGCCAAGAGGCTGTGGTTTGTTCCCTTTTTAGTTTGCACCATTGTTGCCCAGGAAAATCTCACCGAGCTGTCTGAGCGCACTCTGCGGCAAGCTGAGATTTATTTAAGAGAGGGACAAGTAAACCAGGCCGAACAAGAACTACAAAAGCTGTTGGCACTCTTACCTCCTGTACACACTTCCTATCGCACAGCCGCATATCGAAATTTAGGTCTCATCTATCTTCGGCAAGAGAAAGCGGATCAAGCCATTTCTGTTTTTCAAAAGGCATTGAGCCTGGACCCCACACAAGGAGATCTTCATTACGATCTTGGTGTATCCCTCACGCACAAAGAGCGACATCAGGAGGCAATTGTCCATTTTAAGAGGGCTTACTCACTGGGCCTGAAACACGCACCAATTTTATTAGACTTAGCCCGCGCAGAATTCACTACTGGCCAAATTTCTCGGGCTTTAAAAAGAATTGATGAGATCAGGACGATCTATCCATCAGAAGCTCATATTCTCCGTGAGACCGGGCTTCTACTATTTCAGAACCTCTTTTATGAGCGGGCGCAACAGGTATTACATGCTGCTCTAATCTTGGAGCCGAGCTCTTATGAGATCGCCTTTTATCTGGCGCTCGTCAACTTTGTCATGGAAGAGTTCGTTGTTAGCAGAGAGCTTCTCGAAGAATCGGTGGAAAAAGGAATGGTATCTGTGGATCTCTACAATCTTCTTGGCTCTGTGTACGCGAAGCTCGGGCAATTCGAAAAATCTATTGCATCATTCCAAGTTGCCATGCAGCACGATGCGGATCGAGCGGATGCTTACCTAAACCTCGCTCTCGTCTACCTGGAGTTGAGGGAAGTCGATCAGGTGGAAGAATTACTGCAGCAGTTGATCCCGCTCGCAAATAACCGGGAACTCAAAATTTTTTACAGCCTAACAGGTGCTTCCTGCCAGAATTTACTGCATCAGGAGCAGGAAAAGAGCTCCCTTGTACAAAGTGATCACGCCAAAGCCGACTATTATTTGAAAGTGGCCACACTTTTTCAGGATCGAGACCATTACACGACGGCACTTGAGCTATTGAAAATAGCCCGAAAGTATGAACCCTCCTCGGCGCGTATCTCCTTTGCTCTAGGACTGAGCTGTTTCAACTTGGAACCTTGGTCTACTGGGGCTCGTGACATGTTTCAAAAAGCGGTTGAACTCCAACCCGATTTTGATAAAGCACACTATTTTTTGGGAGAAGCTTATGCGTACTCAGGAAAGCACGCAGCGGCTACGGAGGCCTATATGAAGGCGATCGAGCTAAATCCACGATCCGCTCCTTACTATTATGGTCTTGCTAAAGTGCTGATCAAACAAAACCGGTCCGCCTTTGCTATGAACTTGCTGAGGAAAGCCGTCGAACTGAATCCAAGCCACGCTCCATCGTACCACGAATGGGGCAGAATTTACCTCAGACTTGGCGATTACCGAAGGGCCATTGACAAGCTGGAAAAGGCCGTCAAATGTGAGCCTGAGTTCTTCACATCGTACTATCTATTAGGACGGGCGTACGGTAGGATCGGACAAAGAAAAAAGGCAAAAGAGTTATTTAGAGTGTTCGAGACCAAGAAAAAACTTGCGGGCGAGCGAGCCCGCATCGACGGGGGCTTACCACGGTAAGCGAATAGCTTCCTACAAAGCCATGTCTAGTCTGGATTCCGGCATGGCTTCCATTTCCACAGTAGTGACTGTGGATTTCTTCCGGCGCCTGAGATCACACCCGCGCTCCCGTTTGCAGGAGCTTCGGTTGGCGCGTACGGTTACTGTCGCGACCGGAGTTCTGGCCGTTTTGGTTAGTTTTTGGCTGAATGGATATTCCGGAAGAGAAGCGAGGTAATATCACCGACCTGTCCTCTCGCATTGGCTTCATAATGCTTGGACCTATGGGTGGCCTGTTTTTGGTGGCCATTGTCATCAAGGGTTGTATAGGCCCTATAGCAATTCTCAGTACCCTACTTGGACTAGCTGCCGCTTTCATATTGGCGCTAGGTCACCTCTTTTTGGACCTGGGTACGCACGCAGGCGGACACCTCCGCTCTTTTTCCTGGATGCGGGTCCTGCCCACTGGATGCTCGGTTTCCTTCCTTTCGGCGGCGGCCATAACCTGGTTGCAGAAATGGTTGTCAAGTCGAGGTTGAGATTCACTCGATTCACTTTAGTCGTTGTTAATGAAGTCATGCTAAAATGAGAGTTGAAAAAAACATCCCTCGGAGCATCCCAAACATCCCAAACAGCAGAGGGCGGAGGGGGTGCACGACAAAAAAGTGACGACTGGATCATGCCGCGGCTCTATGATCGGCCCTCCATTCCCAAAAATCCTCAAAGCGTCCACTGAGTCGAGCACAACGAAGGGCCATGATGGAATTGGCTCCTCGCACGCTCCAGTGCATCCCGGATCGTTTGAGTCGAGCGCCGATGACGTTCTTGCATCCGGCTTCCACCACTCCGGTGGAGGTGCAGAGCCCTTGCGCCTCGAACTGGGCGTAGCGCATCCGCTGGCGATTCTCTTGAAAGTAACCATAGGCGGCTTTAGCCTCCTGATTCTCCTGACCCTCGGTCTCAAGAACCGAAAGGAGGATCTCGATCTCACCGGCATCCAGTTCCTGGCAACGTTGTTCGGCCCAGTCTTGGCTCAAGTGGCAATCGCCATACAAGCTCTTGGACAGCTCATGAAGTCGCTCTTTGGCGTGGAAACGATCGACAATCTGCACGGCCTCGGGGAACAGTTCCCCCGCCAGGTTCCAGATCCACTTCGCTCCGTCGCCTAAGACGACTTGCCGTGGCGCTTGTCCAAAGCGGCGGCGCTGGGCTTCGCGCTCGACCCGCTGGGCGAACTCCGAAAGCTGGCGCTCGGTATCCAAGGTGGCGGCACTTTCGATCGCGGCGGTGTAGGTGACCGAGTCCGAATCCCGCAGGGGCCGGCCCTCCTCGTCCCGTTTCTCTGCGCTCCAAACCGTGCAGAGCTTGGCTTCCCGGGTCCGCGCCGAGCCATCGGGCTGTTTGCCCGCTCGCCCTTGTAGCTCGGGGGCTCGCATGGGTACCCCCGTGCCGTCAATCCCCAGATAGAGCGTCCGGGCCAGGAGCGACGAGTCGGGCTCCACCGTCTCGCGCTCCCAGCGAGCGACTTCTTCTCCCAGAGATTCCGCACACCGTTCCACCTGTTTGGTCCCGACTTCAACCCCGGCCAATTCGTCTAGCAGTAGACTGCTTTCTTGAAAGCTGACGAGGGAAGCGACCGCCCCCACCATTCGCACCAGGGCCGGTGATAAGGAGCGGGCCTCCAGTCCCAGCTCTCGGTCTCGGGGACAAAAGCCTTCACCGCAATCCGCACAGTGATAATAAGCGCGCTGCAATCGCATCGGTCCCAGCACGGTGCTCACCTGTTTGGGCCGCCGACCCGCGTACCGCGCTCGTCCTCCACAGCGACAGCTGCGGCCGGGGGCGGTGTCCGAATGATCCTGGTTGAGGTGAGCCTCCACCGTCCGCGCGGCCACCTCCAAGACTTGGCGCCGCACTGCAGTCTCCAGGGCTTCAAAGTCCAGAGCCGCGGCCGCATCGGAGCCAATTAGGGTCTCCGTTTCCCGGCGGATTTCTTGCTGGAGCGCCTTTTGGAGCCCCCTTTTTTCAGGGCGTCTGCCCTCGGCGCGGCGTCTAATTCTTGGTCCGCCCAGCGTTCACAGGCTTGCCAGTAGGCCTCCAGCTGCTGCCGGAACTCGTGAGCGGCCTCCACTTGTTCGGTCGCCTTCTCCGCTTCTTCCGGGTTCAGGTAGCGAGAACGCGTCTTGCCCGCCACCGCCCGCGTCAAACTGGGATAGGGGCCGTGGCGGGCCTGCGGATCTTCCCCGCACGGACATCCCTTTTTGCCGCACTTGACGTAGCGCGCGGAGACCGAACCGCGGCGCATCGGTCGAGGGGGGCTCAGCTGCTGGGCCGCCTCCAAAACGTCCTGGGGTACCGAATCTGGGTTGGGTAATGTCATGGGGTTTCCTCCTTACGGCTAGTCTAGCCGTAAGATATGACACACCATCCTGCCCTCGGTCTCGACGACCGTTCGCTCGCAAATGCCCAGCCAGACTGGAGTTCAACGGTTTTTCAACCCAGGAGGAATTCTCGGGCACCTACCTCATCACTTTGGTGTCGTGCACCCAACAACGACTATGCCTTCGACTTTACACGCATGTTATACTTCTAGTGAATCAATGTATAGTGGCCAGTGTATCGCCCTCCTGTGCATATTTACATCGTTCTCGATCGTCTTACCTGAAGAAGATCGAGATAAGCAGGAGAAAATGCGGCGTGAGGAGGCGGCGAATCACTACAAGAATTGGCTCGAGACGGATGTCGTCTACATCATAACAGATGAAGAGCGGGCCGTCTTTAACAAGCTGGGTACAGACGAAGAAAGGGATGCTTTCATTGAACAGTTCTGGCGTCGCCGTGATCCGGACGCGGGTACCTTCAACGAATTCAAGGAGGAGCATTATCGGCGTATAGCGTACGCGAACGAGCATTTCACGTCAGGAATTGAGGGCTGGGCGACAGACCGCGGACGCGTTTACATTGGGTTTGGTCGCCCGACGAGTATTGAAGATCACTTGGGAGGACCTTATCGCCGTCGGCCGGAAGAAGGGGGGGGTGTCACCAGCACTTATGCTTTCCAGCGCTGGTTTTATAACTACATTCCGGGCGTGGGTTCTGGCATTGAAATTGAGTTCGTAGATAGCAGCAAAACTGGTGAATATCGGATCGCTCTTCGCCCTTCCGAAAAGGACGCCCTCTGGATGAGTGGCGGGGGGGCTACCACCCACGAACGAATGGGACGGGCGTCTCGAGAAGGGCTCGTAACCTCTGACCTGCTCATGCGTAACTTAGGGCTTCCCGGCGAGTCGAGTTCCTCACGTGGGTCGCGACTTTTTGACCGGGTTCGTGAGTATTTTGCACTGACCAAGCCACCGGAACTGAAGTTCAAGGATTTGCGCACGCAAGTCGACACGCGAACCATCTACAATCCAATACCGCTCAAGGTGTCCGCCGGTGCCTACCGGGTCGCCGACAATGCGTTGCTTGTGCCCCTGACGATTGAAATTCCCGCACGCGAACTAACTTACAAACCATTTGGGAGTTCTGTTCGACGTGCCGTGATTGCTCTGTACGGTAAGGTGGAAGACCTAGTCGGCAGGACGGTATACGAATTTGAGGATCTGCTTGCGGCCGACAGTACCAGTCACGCCTCCGACGGTACCCACTTTCTTTACCAGAAGCAGTTGCCATTGGGACCGGGCAGATATAAGGTGACCATCGTTGCGCAAGAACAGGATACTAAGCGTATCGCGAGCACGACCGTTTCGGTTCTCGCTCCTGCTGTCGAAGTGGACGTCTTGGACACAAGCCCACTGGTTCTGGCTAACAGATTTACCTCATCCTCTCCGAGCGAGACGCTTTCCGAT
Source organism: Acidobacteriota bacterium (assembly GCA_965218775.1). GTDB lineage: Bacteria > Acidobacteriota > UBA6911 > RPQK01 > JAJDTT01 > CAUZIZ01. Next base: position 2,232,930 of record CBDCLS010000005.1, read on the forward strand.
CCTTTTGTTACGCCCAGTGGACTCAAAGTGTATCCCAATGTCGCCGGTGAGTTTGCCGCAGAGTCGACGCTCCATTTCTATGTCGAAGTGTACGAGGTTGCGGTTGATCAGGCGAGCCAGCGTCCCGCCTTAGAAGCTCTACTCACTCTTTCTTGTGAGGGGAAACCGCTTGGAACGGAAGAGCCTAAGTTACTGCAACTGGCCGATCGAATTGTATTGCTTAGAACTCTCGATCTAAAGGGGTTGCCTACAGGCTCATTCCAACTGATTTTGCAGTTACATGACCGCATCTCGGGGCAGCGCCGGGTCAGACACGCAGCCTTCAAGGTTAAATAGACTGAGCTGATCAAGACCGTCACGAGAGGCTTTTATCCAAATTGAAATGAGTAAAGTTTGGTCCGTTTGAGCAGAAATTTCAGACGGACAGGCTGCCTAATTAGTTCTGGAAGACTTGTCTTTCCTTGCCAGCTCACCGTATGGTGAATCGAGTTACCTGAGAAAGGATCACAAGCCGAGGCCTCGTAACCTGGAATCACCCTCCCTTCGCGGTCCTGCAGTTCAACTCGGACATAACCGGCTTTAGAAGCGAATTGCGAATCAGCATTGATGATGATTAGCCTTTCACCATTAAACACGAGGGGCTTGGTCAGCAGCATTCCCTCTGTTGCACCCGAATCAATCGATACGAATCCGTCTAGGCGAAGCTTGGCAAGACCAATGGCGACAAGTCTCTTTTGCCCATCAAAAGTCTGTCCTAGCGTTTCTAACGACTCGAAAGTATGTCGAACGTTCATTCCTGTGTAGTAAATCCAGATCTCATTGCCAACAACAACCGGAGCTGTTGGGTAAATCTGGGCTTCATCCCAACTGCCCTTAATGCCAACACTCAGAAAAGTCCGTCTGTCCCCTGCGCGTTCCCACCGGTGTCCATCACGGCTAAAGGCTAGCTGGACGTCCATGCGCTGTTGTAAGCCGGTCAGTTGATCATCGGTGATCGTTTTGTCTTTGGGCCACGGCCAAGGCGGGTCATTGTGATAGATCCAAAGGAGGCCAACGTAGGTACCTTGGTAGGCCGAAACTGACATGGAATACAGTTCCATGTCTTTTGAGTCCTGCTCATCCGGGCGCAGCACTATCTCAGGAAGGGACCAGTTAACGAAGTCATCACTCTCCGATCGACCGATCGTTCGTCGCCCGGCTCCCTCAACGGGGCCCGGCCCCTTGCCTCTGACTATCGTCCTACCAGGCCGTGGGTACGCCACATAATTTCGATGCCGTGGGTCCCAACCCAGCAAAGTGTGGGTATCTCCAACAATACCGCCGGCAGCACTCAAGTGGGGGTTCTTGGGATGAGGAGCCCAGTGAATTCCGTCAGGGGAAAAGGCAACACAAAACCCCCGCTCTTTATTTTCCGATCCCTCGTCATAATAGACCGCCTTATAGCGCCGTGAAGGATCGGGATCGCGGAGATCTTTGATGATGTTTGGCCCGGCGATGTAGCGATTGCCAAAAAGCACAATGTTGTTGTCCTTCGAGCCTTCGTACTCTATGAGGCCGATGGTAGGCCTCGTCCATCGAATCCCGTCTTTCGAAGTGGCATAGCACAAGGTGTATTCCGAACCCCGCTGGGACATCCGGAACGTTTCGTACCACATCTTGAACATCTGTTCCTGATCGTCAAAGAGGGGAGGGCCCTGCCCCGCTTGGATCGCAAAGTATTCCCAGGGCATTTCTGCCTTCAGAATCGGATTGAGAGGGTATTTCTCAGCGGGATTGAGCACCCGGCGAAGATTCTGCATCTCATCAACGAGATGATTATCAATGAAGACTTGACGGTGCTCGGAAATCGAAATAGGTTCCCTAGAAGTCGGGGAAGGTTTTGAGGCGAGAGAAGCTTGCAGCATCGCCAAAAATAGCGAAAGCAGCAAGAGATTTGACATTTATTTGAATTGTGATCACTCTACCCTTCAAGCTACGACGAGAGGAACACGACCGGGCTTCCAGCCGTGTTCCTCTCGAAGTTTCGCCGAAGGGCGATGATCAACGGGTCACGTCGCTCAGAATGCGAACCTCAAGGCCAGCTGAATCTGGCGGCCTGTGGAAGCGGAGTTCACCACGCCAGCACCAGCGACGTCAATAGCTGTGCCTGGCGTGCCAAAGGTGGGATGGTTGAACGCATTAAACAACTCAACCCGGAACTCGATTTCCCTCGCCTCTCCCAGAGCGACAGCCTTGTGAAAGGCGAGGTCAACATTCGCAATTCCATCTGTAACAAGAGGGTACACCGCAGAATTGCCGAACTTTCCGTCAGCTCGATTAGGAACCTCAAAGGCACTCACATCATAGAACCTGTCGACGGTTCTTTGGCCTTCCGGAAGCTGCCCTTCACCTACTCGATTCGGGAGCACTAACCTACGACCGCTAATATCGAAAATATTTTCGCGGACGTTCAGGCCATAAGGACTACCAGACGACATAGTTACGACTGACGTAGCTTCCCAACCTCCGAAAAGGGTCCGAGCTAGAGGGCTACCGTTTTTCGAAAAAGGAAGCTCCCATATTACCGAAGCGAAATAAGTATGAGGTCGGTCCCACACAGCTGGACCGCGTATCGCGCTTCTATCAAACTCGTTTTGCACCTCTCGTTGGATAAATCCCGGAAAGTTCAAGGCAAAAACTCGCCCCCAGGTCCAACCCGTCGAAAAGCCGAGTCCGTCTGCAAAACGCCGTTCTAGTTTGGTCTGCAAGGAGTTATAGGATGTGTTGCCGTCACTATGCGGCATCAGATGCGTTTGAACATTGGGGTACCACCTGCGCTCCTTCTCGGTCCCTGCAGCGATGACCCTCTCTCCTGTCATCAAGATTATTTCACTACCCGCAGGCTCTGACTTATTCCAAGCACGGACATTGGATAAGTGGCGAGCTTGGTTTCCCACATATGCAACTTCCAGTCTTGTGCGCGGTAGAATTTCGTGTTGAAATGAGAGGTTATAGCTGTGTATGTCAGCTTCTTGCCAATTGGGATCTATACTTTCGTAAAGCCGTTGTTCTTGCTGAGATGATACTGAGTCCAAAGTCAAGAACTCTCCAAAGTTGAGTGCTGGAGATGCGTCACGTGTCTGAACTTGGACAGTCTGGAATCCCGTATAGGGTCCAACGAACCCAGTGGCGGCAATCATAATCCCGAACCACTGGTCATAGGAAACCCCGTACCCTGCACGTATTGCGGTGCGGTTGTTCCCTGTGGGTCTCCAGGCTATGCCCAAGCGAGGAGCAAAGTTTTTGTACTGTGTCGACACACAGCTCCGACTATCCCTTTCGCGATGGGGAATAGACAACTTCGATGGATCCCCACCAGTGAAGGCCTGTATGGGGAACCCTTTGGGTACAACTTGAACCGGGTTGAAACGCCCCTGGCTGCCGTCAATGTAACAACTGGCCCGATTGTTCTGAAAGGTAACAGGAAGATTCAGTTCGTACCGTAAGCCTAGGTTCAAGGTCACGTTGGGTTTGATCCTCCAGTCGTCATTGATAAAGAAGTTGTAGTTGGTCTTATCATAAGACGTGAGCGCAGCGATACCGGAGGTCTCAGGCTCCCACAGGGTGACGTTCGCCCTACTTGGGGTTCCCAAGAGAAAATCGGCAAATGGCTGCCCTATACTGCCGCCTATTTGCGAAGTCCCAAATCCGTTAAAGCGTGTATCACTAGCGCTCATCGGAACCCAGCGCTGATTAACTTCATAGTAGCGTAGCATGTCGAAACCGACCTTCACGTAATGGTTCCCTCGATTCCAGGCTACAGTCTCTTTGATCCCTAATCCCTTGTCTCCCTCTATAAGATCCGACTGGCCGCGGTATCGTGCATAGCCGGTAATTCTCATACTCGGAAGTCCGGCCGGACCCGGTCCACCGTCCGGAAGTGTCTCCAGAACCTGGTCTCCGTAGTCAAAGCCGAATTCTTTCTCCCAGTTGATTGGGTCGATGGATTGCTGGTCCCGGTACTTCCAATGAAAACCCACGTTTATCTCATTGATTAGGTTGGTACCGAAAGACTTGATCCAGCCAACTGCCGTCTGCCAGCCTTTCTCTGAGTCGAAAGCGCCCTCGTAGACCCCATTGGGAGAACCCGGCGGCCCCGGATAAGGCCCATCCTTAATTTCAGGAGCATTCTGCCAAGTAAATCTCCCAAACAGCGAATTGTCCGATGAAATCTCGTGGTCGATGCGAGCTGAGGCTTTGTTTCTATCCAGGATGCTGGTAGAGGCATAGGAATAATTGGGAAAACCCCCCAAGTTTGGTTCCGGAAAGGGAAATTTTTGATTGACTGCACTAGCTATCGGGTGGATTCTATTCGCCGGAATCTTATTTCCGGGAAACTGCACTCTTTCGCCATCGACTACATTAAAAGGGTCATAAATGTTGCCCCCCGGAAACGCTGCTCCACCCCCGCTAAAGTCTCCCTGCCTTTCCGCCAAGCTCGGTACCGCTATTAGGCCGGGCCGGGAGACAGTGTTCTTAAACCCTTCGTAGGCTCCGAAGAAAAAGGTGCGATCCCTCTGAATTGGACCACCTACAGCTATCCCAAAATCATGCTGACTTAGGGGAAGTTTGCCCAGGCCGCGGCGATTAGAAAAAAAGTTATTCGCATCGAAGCGCTCTTTGCGTAAGTACTCCCAAGCATTTCCGTGGAATTCGTTTGTGCCACTTTTGCTCACGATGTTGATAACCGCGCCAGCCACTCTGCCGTACTCCGCTGAATAGTTCGCTGTGATGATCTTAAATTCCGAAACGGTCTCAGGAGTCGGACGGATGACAGGTTGCGCCCGGTTAACCGCTGTACTGGTGGCGCCATCATAGGTGATCTGATTGGAGTTTGGGGGCTGGCCGTTAAATGAGGGCAGACCTCCGCCAATTCCCCCCCAAGCGGGTTGCTCAGTGGCCCCGGGCACCAGTACCACCAGTTCAAACAAGTCCCTGTCTGTCGTAGGCAGATCGACGATCTGTCGGTGCTCCACAACCGCCCCGATTTCCGCGCTTTGAGTGTCAATGACCAGAGACTCGCCCGTGACAACTATGCTGTCTGCAATTTCGCCGGGAGTGAGCAGGAAATCGAGACGAGCTTTTTGATAGACCTCAAGACGGACACCCGAATGTACCTGCTGCTTAAATCCTGGGAGTCCTGCAGTCACGTCATAAATCCCCGGGATCAATTTGTCAACAATATACATTCCGGCTGGACCGGTTAGTACTTCGCGGACAATATTCGTCGCCTGGTTCCTCACCTCGATTTGCACACCGGGCACTACACCTCCGGTTGCGTCTGTCACAGTGCCCGCTAAGCGGGCAAAAGTAGTAGATTGCCCCCACAGTAATTTGGGCTGAGTGAAAACAAACAGCAAAACCACAGCCCACAAGGCCAAAATTCGAGCCCTAGTAGACTGCCTCTTACTCTTAGTGAATGTCAATCCTCTACTCATGACCTAAACCTCCGTGACAATACTATAGTATTGTCACATTTTGAAAATTATAATTTGTAATATACTACATCACTAGTGTCCGGTTATAAGTCCCATAGAGTCAACTGGTTAGAGCTAGGACTGTGGGCTTCCTGCAAGCTAGGTCTCATAAGTAGTTGATAAATGGGAACTTTCTCGAATGCGGTCACGCTCAAAACCTGCAGAATACTGTGTAGACTTTGGGGAAGCTTGAGTTCCTTTTTCAGGATTGCGATGAGGAGGTAAACGCAGACAGCAATCCAGATCTGGGTGCGAACGGCATTGTCGGAGGTGCCGTAGAAGGTCTTGATTCGCAGGTGCTGCTTGATCCACTTGAAGAACAGCTCCACCTGCCAGCGGAGTTTGTAGAGGGAGGCGACGCTGAGGGCCGGAAGGGTGAAATTGTTCGTCAGGAAGACGAGAGATTTGTTGGTGGGAGCGTCGAAGAAGCGAACTCTTCGCAAGTGCTCTGGATAGTCTTGCCGAGATTTTGGCAAGGCCAAGCGCCCGGTGTGATCGCTGCGAACTCCGGGCTGATCGGTCCGTGCTCGAGAGGTGTAGCGAGTAAAGCGGAGATTCTTCTTGGCCCGAATCACAAAGTAGGCGCAAGCTTGATGAACGACATGCAGACGAGCAAAGTCGAGATAACCCCGGTCCATGACGTAAAAGGCACCGGGCTCGATGACGAGGGAATCCAACAGGTTGACGTCGTGGCACTTTCCCTGGGTGATCTCGATGACGGTGGGGATCGGACCCCGCAAGTCCAGCAGGGTGTGCAGTTTGATGGCGCCCTTGCGCTTGCGAAAGTGGGCCCAGGGAAACAAGCTCAAGCACAGGTCGATGGTGGTCGAGTCGAAGGCATAGACTGTCTCCCCCAGCTCCAGACCGAGTTGCTCGTTGGCATACAGGCGTCTGGCTTTGACAATGAGCTTCTGCGCCAAGTCGGCGTAGATACGCCAGTCCCGTGTTTCGTTGGCTTCGGCCAGGGTGCTGCGGGCCACCTCCCCGCGAAATCCCAGCGAATAGAGCAGCTCGCTTCGGGAGCGCAGGCAGGCCTCGATGTCCCGCAAGCTCTCCCGGTACGTCAACTGCGCGAAGGCCATGGCCAGAAACTGGTTCCGGCACGAGAAGCGGCGCACCCGGCGGTCTCCTCCGTAACGCTCGACACAGCGCTGGAACTGTTCCCGGTGAATCCCCTCCATCAGCTGGGCAAAAATCGTTCGTCTTGGGTTCATGGCCAGAGACTGGACTACGCCTCTGACCGTCTGGGTACGGGGCCAAGGAGAAGCCACGAAAATTCAAATGCGTCACACCCCTTCCTCGTCGCAACCTATCTATACCCATGTAACTTATAGACGATCTCTACAATCTAAACCGGACAGCAGTGATACTACATGACAAATTCCCAGCCTGTCAAGGCCTAGCCTCGATTTCCACGGTACTGGAAAGGACTAACATTTTTTAAGGGTAGCCGTTGAGTCGGTTAGTCAAATCGAAGGACCAGAGTTTTGCCGCCAAACCAAGGCATGGGCGTGGGATCATCACCCAGGCCCGAGGCGACCAAGTAGGGGTTATGGGCGCGCTTATCGAGGTGGACGGTGACTTGCTGCTCTTGGATCTGGACCCGGGCCGAGACGTCGAGGAGATTTCGGAAGATCTTTTTGGCTTGAGCCCGCTGATATTCGCGACCAATCTTCTCGGCCATGAGTCGATATAGGGAGCTGGCCATGAGGGTGATCTGGAGGTCAAAATCCACTTTGAGTCCCACCATCGAAGAGAGCGCGTCCAGGTGAAAGAACTGGATGGCTTCGGAGATGCCATTTTCGATGAGCATGCGTTGGGCATAGCGGGTGATCAGAGTCGAGGGGGCGCGGCGCAGATGGTTGGTCAGTAGGACGGTCGGTTCTTCGTGACCGAGTTCCATGAGGGTGAGCTGGCGCAGGGGACCTTCGTAATGTTTCAGGACGATCCGCTGGTCCAGGACTTTGGGGGTGCGAAAGATCCGAGTCAGGGCGGGTAAGGTGATGCGGTGCCAGGCGGAGGCGGGGCGGCTCCAGATCTGGCCCAGCATTTTTTGGGAGCGGCGGCGCAGGGTGATAAAGCCAATGCCCTGTTGGTTGAGGCGGTTCAGATGAGCATAGGTGGTCAACTGGGAATCGAAGACGAGTTCGGCCGGAGGCTGACCGCTGTGTTGGTGCCAGAACTGGACGAAGCGTTGCACCTCGTCGGCTCGATCGGCCCGGGGGACACCCGCATTGGCGTAGCATAAGACACGCTCGGTGGCGTCCCGAGCCAAAAAAACGAGGATGCCTTTTTGGCTGCGGCTGCGGGAAGAGACATAGTGTTTGTCCAAAGGTTCCTGCTGGCTATTGGCGGGGACGGTGTGAAAGTCCAGATCGAAGGAAGAGCCCCGGGGCAGGCCGGCGGCTTGGACCTGCTCAAACCAGGCTCCCATGAGGCGCAGGTTGGCGCGTCGGTCGACCCGGGAGCTGTAGGCGGCCAGGTAGGAGCGCTTGGGCACCACATTGAGACCGGCAAAAAGGGCGATGCCCTCGTCAAAGACCCGATCCATGACATGACTTTTTCTTTCGATGCCCAGCAGCTTCAGAGCCAGCAGGGTGCGCACGGCCTGCTCGGCGGGAATCATTTGGGAGCCGGGAAGGCGGGGGGGCTGCAGCACCGCCCCGAGATCGATCGATCGCATCAGCGGGACGAACAGAAACAGACCGCCGACCCGGGTGCGAAAGCTGCGCGGGGCCAGATTGATCTGCCGCACGTCGGCGATGGCTGCTGCTTCGGGCTTGAGGGTGGCGGGGCGTTGCTCATCCCGACGCCGGGGCAGTCGGGCGAAGCCCTCCTCTCGCAGCAGGATCGATAACGCATTGATGCTGATGGAATGGCCGGCGGCGGCCAACTCGCGTTGGATATCGTAGACCGAGAGGTTTCGCTTGCGCAGGGCGACGGCCCGTTCCCGCACCCGATCGCGGGCGGGCGCCGCTTGAGGCCCCCGGCGAATCGCCTGAAAGAAGCGGGCGCGCTTGCTGAGATCATGGCGAAACTGATGACAGAGGACGCGGAAGGCTCCTGGGGAATAGCCGAAGCGAGTGGCGACCTGCTGCGAGGGCAAGCCTTCGACGAAAAAGCAGCGCAAGGCCTCATACTGGCGCTGCAGAGGCGATTCGGGGGCCAGGAAGAATTGGGCCTCCGGAACGGTCGGTCGGGTGTCATTAGTTAGTCCATTCCGATTACTGTATTCCAAACTATAACTATACTAGATATGAATGACAGAAAATGCTCAGCCTTTGATAGGGTTCTATTCTGCCTCATATCCAGACTTTTCTAGCATTCGCGTGGGGATCGTCCCTTGATCAGGTTTTAGGTATAGGATTACCTCTCTATCCAAATAGGTACTTCTATTTACTAACGTAGGTGGAAACACAGCAGGCGCAAGTCGCGCCGATCAAGGATTCTGGCGGGGGGCTCGAAGCGGAAAGGCGTCATTTGTACTGCCGTGGAAATCGAGGCTAGGCTATGAGGATGTCAACGATCATGAGGAGCTCCGGGCAGATCCGCTGATGGCGGTGTTGGTCGGCAAGGAAGATCCCTTGGGGAGGGATCGGCGAGCGGAAGCGGATCGAGGCAAGGCGTGTGCGGGCAAGAGCACCCTCAATCGTTTGGAGTTGTCCTCGGTGACGCAGGATAAATATCGCAAGACGCCGGTGGATGAAGCCGCGGTCGAAGCGTTTTTGGTGGAGCAGTTCATTCGGGTGCGAGGCGGGAAACCGAAGGAGTTGGTCTTGGACCTGGATGCGACGGATGATCCGCTGCACGGAGAACAGGAGGGTCGTTTCTACCATGGCTACTACCGGTGTTACTGCTACCTGCCGCTGTATGTGTTTTGCGAGGGGTATGTGCTGGGGGCCAAGCTGCGGGTGTCGAACCTGGATGGCTCCGAAGGAGCGGTCCAGGAGATGGAGCGGATGGTGGGACAACTGCGGGCGAAGTGGCCGAAGGTCCGCATTACTCTGCGGGCGGACAGCAGCTTTGCCCGCGAGGCGTTGATGAAATGGTGTGAGGAGCATCGAGTGGATTACGTCTTCGGTCTGGCCCGCAATCAGCGCTTAGAGGGGGCCCTGGAGTCCGAGTTGGAACAGGCCCAGGCACTGCAACAAGCCAACGGCAGCAGCGCCCGAGTCTACAAGGACTTTCGTTACCAGACGCGCAAAAGCTGGAGTCAAGAGCGGCGAGTGGTGGGCAAGGCCGAGTACACGGGTAAGGGATCCAATCCCCGCTTTGTCGTCACCTCGCTGGGAGCGAAGCGGTGGCCCGCCCAAAAGCTGTACGAGGAGCTGTACTGCGCGCGAGGGGAAGCGGAGAATCGGATTAAGGAGCAGCAGCTAGAGCTGTTTGCCGATCGGACCTCGACGCACCGCATGAAGAGCAATCAGCTGCGCCTGTGGTTTTCCTCGGTGGCTTACAATCTGCTGCACACGCTCAGGTGTGTCGCTTTGAAGGGGACCCAGTGGGCGAAGGCGCAATGCCAGACGATTCGCCTCAAACTGTTGAAGATAGGAGGCCAGATTCGGGTCAGTGTCCGACGGGTGAGCTTGTCGCTGAGCGAGGGTTATCCTTACCAAACACTCTACGCCCAAACCTTGGCCCAGCTTCAACAGCTCGGCTGAGCGGAGGCAAACCGGAAATCCCAACCATCTGCAACTGAGGCGGCTGAGGTGTGTCTGAAAAACCGGTTTTCCGCCTTCAACATAGGTGTCACCAAGCTCTCGCACTCTACAGTGCCCTCAACTGAGACTTCGGCTCAAACCAGAGTCGAAAAATCGACTAAAATCAGCCTTTCTGCTTTCACTATGAGAAATCCGGGCTAGACCGGATTTCAGTCTCAAGGGTTCTTCGCCATGAACAGCGCCCGATCCGAAGAGTACGCACGTCCCCAGCACCACGTGCAACCATTGCCGAAACCCACATCGTGTCACTCGAAGATCCTCCTTTTTCATCGGATCTGGAAGGCGAAGATGGTCGCGTGCCGCGCCCGGAATCGGAGCCGGACGGACTGCCCTTTGAATTCCCCGAGTCCGCCGCCCTTCCAGGTGACCCTGTGCTGCTGACTGTCGCCGACGACTGGCTGGCAGTCCTCGTACGAGAAACCGGCAAAGGGACCGGGCTTGCCCTCGAACTCATGGTAGCGGACCCTGCCTTCCGAATCTCGAAGCGTGTACAGCGTCAGGGGGATGGTGGTGGGAAGCACCTCGACCACCAGCTCATCAGAAACATCGGCGTTGACGAGGAGCTCGTCTCCCTCGATCAATAGAGGGCGGGTGAGAAAGGCCCCTCCGCCTCTATCGGCGCGCAGTCCCATCAAGCGGTCCATCGGTACGCGGGCCAGTCCTATCTTGTTCATCCGCCGCTCGGGCGGCATCGTGCGCCAATTCCGAGCGTTGTGCGCGTATCGGGCGCCGCCGTAGTAGAAGGAGATCCAGTCACCCTGGGCAACCGCCTGGGAAAACCAGGTGATCATGTCATCGAAATCGCCGGGTGATCCTCGGGGGATGAAGGGCTCGTCCGGGAAGGGATGCTCCCAGCGAATCCCGTCTCGGCTGGTGATCAGGTGGACCTCTACCTCTCCTCTCTGGTCGTTCTCCAGCATCTGGGGGAGTCCGAAGTAGATGCCCTGGTGGTAGAAGATCATCATGCTCTCCACCTCCGGCCATCGCCCTGCCATGGGATTGAAGACGGTCTGCCGCGGCGTCCAGTCGATCAGGTCGGAACTCTCCTGGCGGACGATGTACCGTCCCCCGCCGGCGGTTTCGTACAGCTGCCGGTGAAAAAGCACATAGCGATCCAGTTTCGGATCCCAGAGGCAGGCCGGATTGCCTCCGCCCGCGCCCTCCAGGATTCCGCCTGGAGCCATATGCCAGGTCTTGCCGTCAGCACTGTAGGCCACCCCCGCCCACCTGCGAATCCGGTTGGTGCCGTCCCGCCAGTGGGGAAGACCAACGGCCCAGAAACGCCGCTCCGCGGGCTGAGGGCGGGGATCCTGAATGATGTGAATCGCTCCCCAGACCGGCTTGCCATAGGGTTCCACGCGGCAAACGTTGTTGGCCTTGCTGCCCCCGTACTCCACCAGTCCCAGAAGTGGTTTCTCGAAGTGGATGCCGTCTCGGCTCTGGGCAAAGCCGATGACGTTCCCGCCGGTTTCCTGCTCAATCTGATACCAGAGGATGAAAGACCCGGACTGCGGGTCGTAAACGGCCGCCGTGGGAAAGCTTCCGGCGCTCCTCCGTGCCGTTTCCTCCCAGGCCTGATCAGGTTCCAGGATAGGGTTTGCAGCATGTTTTCTGACCCGGTACTGAACCCGTCGGAGCTGCCACCAGTCGGCCAGGACATGGTTGTCCACCAGGAGCTGAATCTGCTGACCGACGCGCAGAGCCGCCTCCGATTCGACGACTTCCGGAGGTTCGAACCGGGTGGGCATCTCATCAGCGGACAGGGGCTGGGGAGTCTTTGTCTGACTTTCTGCAGCAGAGTGTCCCAAAGCCGCCGAACACAAGAGGAACGGTATCCATCGTCTGCGACGCCTTGAGCCAGCCAGTCTCACCTTCTGTCTTCGCATGGGAGCCACTCGACTATCTCTTTCCGATCCCGGCCAGGGTACACTCAGCTGCAAAGTGCTCACAAGCACCCGTTTACAGACCCAGAAGAACCTCCACCTCTGGGCTCCTCAGGCGACCATCATCCGACCGAGGGAGGCTACCTTGTCTGATCCCATCCCAGACCCCTGCCCACAGCAGAGTATCATCTTGAAAAGAGCTACGATGAAGCCATTCCGCTGCCTGATACTGGACCACATATCATCCTAGAGGCCCGCGGGGGAGCGGCCAGTGGGTTGTGCAATCGTGGAATTAGCTGCTAGCTGGTGCATTCTGAGAATTTTGCTCTCACATTTGTCTGGAAGTGTCGGTTCGATGGGATGACGCTTCCGAAGGTTCACGAGCGGGTCCGGTTGGCGAAGAGGCAGTACCCGCTTTCGGCTAGGGCAGCGGGTCCCCTCTGCGGTGTTTTCAGGGGTCGATTCTAGAGAGGCCACTTCAGCGGCATCCGCGTTTACCCTTGCCTCCAGCACTCAGGAAATCGGTGAATCCTGAAGGGATTGCGGATTGTAGCCCAGGGTTTCCGAACCTGGGTGACAGAACTCCTCCGCCGATTCCAACTCTGAAGGAGTTGCGTAACAATCCAGCTAGAAGCGTGACCTCTGAGATCAGACGACCTTGTAGCTCCCGATACATAGGTTACATTTTCTCCCGGGCACATGGGTGACACTTTTTGGAGTCATGGGTTTTCATTGTGCCGTGCTTTTTGTCTCAATCGTTTGACCGGGAGTACCCGTTGGATGCGTTCATCAAAGAGGCCAAGTTCCAGGTGCTCGAAGTAGATGGCCCACTGCTCCTCTCCCACGGGTTTTAAGCCAATCTGCTGTCCCCACAACGTCTCAGTCAGCCGGATGTCTTTGCCCTTCCACTTGATCTGGCCGCCCTTGCGCACCCTGCGCTTCTCCCACTCATCGGGATAGCCTCTTTGCTCCGGCAACCGAGCAGGGTACTCCCGAGAAGCAGGCTGATAAAAGCTCCTCGGCGGCCGTTCTGTTGCGGACGACCGGGTTCGATTCGTTGCAGGTCGATTCCCAGTCGGACCCACCAGACCGCCAGTTCGCTGAGCCCTCCCAGGGTTCTAGATTCGAGGACGCCGTCGTTTCCGGTAGGGAATGTCTGCGACGGCAACCTACCGGCCCCGCCATCCCGAGAGGACCCCCTTCTACCAGTGTCTGGAGGACTACTGGGAGGAGTTCAAGCAGAGCTACCCCTATTTCTATGAAGCGAAGTATGGGCCCTGGCGTCTGGTGGTGGAGAGGGCCGTCGAGCGCTTCCTCCAATGTGGGATCCTTCGTCACGGATTTGCCCGCCTGCGCTGTTTCTGCCCCTTTTCTCTCTCTTGGGTCGCTTCCACCCTCCCTCCTAGAACTCGATCTAAAAAGGAAAGTCCTATTGATTCTCTCGGAGTAAGACACCAGACCCAGGAATGGTGGCACCATTTGAGAACCTGTTCATCAATGTGATTAGCCACCCTCGCCCCAGCTGCAGCTACGGTCGGAAGGTACTAGGGAGTGCTCGCCTTTGCAGCCCAGAGGTCTTGTGCCGCGTTTGCTGGTTTGACTTGGCATGAGCCTACAACTGTTCGCTGTCTGCGAAAGTGGGACACAACGGGACGGAAAGCTAAGAGAGAGTTGAAGAGGCTGAGAACGATTTCGTGTCTTACGTTCTGAGCTTGTTAATTTGACAACGCCCGCTTCCTAGTTTCATTTCCAGAAACACGCCGCAGCTGATTCCGCCCGAAGCCCTTTGACCTCGATTCGTTAGAGTCGCCCTTGCGATATTCCGGCGTCTTATCTGTGAAAAACGTAAGATAAGAAGACGCGCTGCTCAAAAAACTCCCAAGGGGGCAGTTATGCTCCGCAAATCGATTCCAATCGGAAAGTGATATGACAGATTCCCGATCTTGGTTCATCCTTGCGACGTTGGCTATTACCTGGAGCGCATGGTCTCAGTCCACTGGTGTCTGGGCCGCGCCGCCACAAACGGTACGGGAGTATATATGGGCCTGGTCGCACGAAGCGGGCGTGTACAACGGCAATTATGGATTGCCTGGCAACTCACGGATCACGCCGGTCGAGGGCGCGCACTTCCTCGGCGTGCCAAATATCATCTTCATCCGTTACCACGCCAGAAGGGAGCCGCCGTTCCAACAGTACGCCATTCCCTTCAAAAGCCTGGAGCGTGTGGTGTGGTCGATCACCGGCGCAAGTGGTGTCACGTCGCCCGAAGAACGCTAGCATGTACTGAAGCTCGCCCAGGATATGCGAACATGACGGGCGTCTTTATGGACGATTTTTTCACTTTGATGTCGGACGTCCGCTCCCCGACGGACAACCGCTGGCGGCAATGACGGTCGCACAGCTGCGCGAGTTCCGCAAACAGATGCGCGTGGCCGGTCGTCGGCTTGACTTGGGCGTGACGCTTTACACGCACCAGCTCGACGAGCGGATCTTACCGCATCTGGAGTTGTGCGACACCGTTTCGCTGTGGACGTGGCGAGCGCCGGAGCTGGCCAACTTGGAGACCAACTTCGCCAAGTACGAAAAGCTGGTGCCGCGCGGCAAGAAAAGGCTGCTGGGCCTGTACATGTGGGACTTCGGCAATCGGCGGCCGATGCCGCTCGAGTCGATGAGGATGCAGTGCGAGCAGGCACTCCGTTGGCTGCACGAAGGCCGTATCGACGGCATGATCTTTCTGGCCACCAACATCTGCGACCCGAACTTGGAAACGGTCGAGTGGTCGCGCAGGTGGATCGCCGAGCACGGCGGCGAACCTCTCAAGGTGCGAGAAGATGTCGGCCAATAGGGTCACGACCCCCGTTCCCTCGGGTGTTAGTGGTACCAGAGATACTCTGACTCCTTCATGTTCTCTTCATCCCAGTTTGGCTTCCTCCTGCAATTGGTAGAGCGACTTCCACAATCCAGTGTACGAGGGGATGAGCGGGGCAGGGCCGCCGAAACGGGCGAAACGAGCTGGCTTGCCGCGCAGCATCTGGATGTTAATGTAGGCTGAGTGGGACGTCATCTCACCGAAGTAGATTGGATAGCAGTCTGCTGCCTGGAATTCATAGATCAGCGTGCGGCGTGGTTCGTCCGACAGATTAGGGAGGGAAGCATGAGGTGTAAGGCCATGCAGAAGGATGGCGCTACCCGAAGGCGCAGCCAGCGGAAGCGGCTGTCCGAAGCGGCCTCCGCTGAGATCCTCGGTGATCATGCCCGCGAACTGGCCGTCGGCCCCGGTGTGGTCGAAGAAATGGGTGTGATGCCTGGGTAGGACCTGCAGACAGCCATTTTTTCCCGTGGCGTCGTCGACATAGATCAGTACGGCCACCTGATCGTCGTTGGTCGAGGGATAGTAGGCCATGTCCTGATGCCACTCCACCACGGATCCCACCCGAGCCGGTTTCATGTTGATTTTGCTGGACTTGTGCGCAATGTTGGGGCCGATCAAGGCCTCTAGGCAATTGAGCAGGCGGGGCTCAGAACCGATCTGGCGAAAGGTCTCGTGCTTGTCGAAGGGTTCGTAGATTCGCCGTGGCACCTGATGCCCATCCAGCAGTTCGGGCTCCAGTTCCAAGACATCGCTCCAGTCATCGCTGGCCAGCGCCGTCTCCGAGACCTCAAGAATGGCCCGATCGACTTCCGCCATCTCGTCCGCGCCGAAGAACCCTGGCAGGACCAGGTAACCTTCGCGTCGGTAGCTCTCTATTTGGTCGTCCGACAGACGCGTTACGCTCACGATTCCTCCTTAAAGAGATTTTCTGGTTTCCCTATGGTCATCTCCAACGCAAAGAGAGTCACTCCAGTTTGAACGAATAGAGCCTGGCGTTGCCTAGGATGAACTTAAGGCGGATCTCCCGATCACCCACACCTGACAGATCCTGGTTCCCTTCCCAAGAAACTTGCTGATAAAGATCTCCCTGCTTCAGTGGCAAACAGTTCGATGCCTCAAATCCCGGCAGGGGCTGACCTTCCACATCCTGGACCTCCACCCGCAGATAACCTTCAGCCGTTGGATTGTTGCTGTAAAGTCCGCTATAAAGCTCTTTGACACTGTCCCGCTCAAAGTTCAAACGTCCCTTTTCATCCCGTTCGTCTGGATCGCTGTCCTCCCCGTATGCCAGTACAGCAGCTTGTAGCGTCGCTGCGGGTCCGGGTCCCCGGCATCCTTGATTACACAGTGGCTCCAGAGGGACCACTTCAGAAAGATGTTGTTCTTCTTGGAGCCTCGGAACTCTACCAGTCCCAGGTCCGGCTTCTCCCAGCTCACTCCATCCTTGGAGGTAGCGTAACAGAGATAGTCTTCGATGTAGGGACGCTTGTGGGTACCAAGCGTGTTGTACCACATCTTGAAAATCTGCTCCTCTTCATCCCAGATCACCGCCCCCGGTTCGAGTGCCAGATACCCTTCCCACGGACGATCTGGCTTTATCACCGGGTTGTCCCGGGGCCAGAAGGCATTTCCAGAGCGGAAAAGACCTCTAGTTTCTACAATCCCAGGGTCGTTGATTGGACGATTCCGTTAAGAATTTGAATGTCCGCTTTTAGGCGAGGCTGTGTGAAAAGTCCAAAACCTCTTTGATTTAGGGGTTACCCTTCCTACGACGGAGATCGTGGCTTACACGCGATCCTATGAAGTCAAAATTTCAAATCCGAAATCATGAATGACTTTTCACACAGCCTCAGGCGGAACCGGTCATTCGATCTCGTCGAAATCGGCCCGCTCTCTGTGGTATCGGGTGCCGACTCTCAACCAAGCTTCTCCTCCTGTTTTCGGTTATCCAACTCAGCCTTTAGCCTCGGATGACGGCCCTTTAGAAAGCCCTGTACAACCTTTTTCATCTCGGGAGACCCTGGCTTGTTTCGGTCCTTTTCCCAGTTGACGATAGTCCCTCGGTTGACGCCCAGAAGAGCAGCCAGCTCCACCTGCTTGAGGCCG
The DNA here is from genome assembly GCA_965218775.1 of Acidobacteriota bacterium. Taxonomy (GTDB): domain Bacteria; phylum Acidobacteriota; class UBA6911; order RPQK01; family JAJDTT01; genus CAUZIZ01. The sequence goes on from CBDCLS010000005.1 coordinate 2,250,028, forward strand.
TGCTCTAGACGGCGCTTGCGGATGCGCTGACCAAGGGTCGTAGCAGGAAAGCACGATACTCGGAAGGTGATTTTCAGAGCTTCACCTTTTTTGTAGTTTGCAACCGCATGGGTGACCGTGCGGTTCCAATCTACAAAGGGGTGTCTGCATCCCGCGAATCGAGTGTCTCGAATAGGATCTGCGTGAAGATGAAGCATGAAACTTGTGTGTGAATCCGTGTGAGAAAATCCTTCCAAAATCTGCCAGGACGTGGAAAATCGCCGAAAACCGGAAAAATCTAAATGACTCTCTTTCCACAACTTACTGAAAATGAGGAGGTTGTGAAACTCAAGGGTCTTGAATGAGGTTCAGGGGGTCGGGAGTTCGAATCTCCCCGTCCCGACCAGCCTATCTAACGTTTTATCAGGGATTTAGAAAGTTAAGATTAATTTCTTTGCTTCCTGGTACAGCGTAAGGCTAACAAATGGCAAACAATCCAGTGTCTGCTCACCCCCTTGGGTAGCCAGGCATTACCGGATTCTTCCCATCTATAGTCTTCACACCCGACGGGGACATATCCCTTTAAGACCCAGAGTGTTCCCTTTTTTATCTCAGAAGGTCTTCCAGATCAGGCCCGCTTGGCCCGGGGATATTCTTCAACCTTGGTTACGCGTCATGAGAGGCGAGTCGCTCTGAGCCGCGCGGTCCAAGAACCGGGAGAATATATTCTCCCGGTGCGAGCCTCTGCCGGCACTCCGTAGATGGATTCATTGGCTTCGAGCTAGATTAGTTCTCATCCGGGAACCCCCGTTTTCTGAGGTTCCATCGGTGGTTTCTTCGACAATACCAGGGTTTCGGGCAGTGACTTCCCTCCGTTTCAGAGGAGGGTTTGCAAGCTAGTCCTCGAAAGTCGTTTTTAAGAGACACCAATCCTTGAACTCCCGCACCCTAATAGTGGACTCTGAGCTTTCTACAACAGCAAACGAGCCAGGACGAGCAAGTTGTAACTGAGCACCGAAAGCTGCACATACTGCTGGAAGTGATCCCAGCCCTTCCAGGTGCAGCGGTCGACTCCAAAGACCTGCTTGAGCATCGAGATGCAGCCTTCGATCCCGGCCCGAAAGCGTCTCAGTTGTCGATAGACCCAGCTGGAACGAACCATATCGGGGACCTTCAAGTTCCTCTTTTTGGCAAACGCGACATCTTCGATGCCCTGCTTCTTGCCCCACTGGAGATTGTCCTGGGTAGCGAATCCCCCGTCAAAACTGGCCTGCCGAGGATAGAAGCCGTAGTGCTCGAAATGGCGTCGGAGCATGGGTTTCAGCTGAGTCTGATCGGCCGGATTCCCGGCCACAACTCGACAGTCCAAGATCAGCGAACTCTTGCCACAGGTCAAAAACACCTTGTGGCCAAAGACGGTCTCTCTGCCTCCCGTCTGAAGGATGTCGCTATGCTCCTCAAAGATGGAAACGACCTTTTCCTCCGCCGCCACCGTCTCTCCCCGCAGGATCCGGCGCTCGGTTTGATCGATGACCTGCTGCAGCAACTCCAAATAATGACGCAACTTTCCAGCGATTATCAAACTGTGGCAGTCCTCCCACTGGGAGGCATTCTCAAGCGCCAACTTGCCATAGTGTCGGGTCTTTTTTGCCACCTTCAGCAGATCGAGGTAAACGACCTTCTTGCGGGCTTTACCCCGGACGTTGCGGAGATTGATCACACGACGTTTGGCCCGCCGACAGTGGTCCCGGTAGCTCACTCGATGGGATTGGCCTAAATCTCGTAACAACGCCGTGACCGTGCGGATCGAATCGTACAACAGCCGGGAATCAAAAGGATGGCGGATGGGGCTGGGGACGTTTGTCGCATCCACCCGGATCTTGTGTCCCTGCTCCAGTCCTTGGGCCTTCGCCCATTGGACCAGGATCTGCCCGATCCCCTCCCAGGTCGCGGCCTGGATTCGACTGAGGTTCTCCTGCAGACAACTCTTGCCCGGAGCCCACCCTAAGGGTAAGCGGCAAAACGCCCGAAAGCTCTCGGAGTCGGCTAAGTGAAAGGCCAGCTTCTCGTAGGACAGCTGATGCCAGTTCTTGAGCACCGCACAACGCAGGAGCTGCTCGGCACTCAGGCCCGGCGAACCGTTTTGGGGATCCACTTTGTCAGACAGATCTTGTAAAACCAGATCCAGGATCTCGGGATTCTTATCGAGAATCTTCGAGATCGTGCGGAGCTCGTCACTCAAGCGGTGATTGGGCCACACAGGGGCGAGCGGCCTCTGTGGTTCGCTGTTCTTTCTCATCGTTGGAGCTCCATTTTTGTCGTAAATCCTTTTCTTTGAGTTAGTTGGCAAACTTATTCTACCAAGAGGACCTGACAAAAACGGAGCTCCTAAATCTCTTCTTTCCCTTTTATTTCCAGTCACTTACAATCGAACGGACGAGAACTAGATTAGAGAGTGGGAACGACCGATTGCAAATGGTTTCCCATAGATACAGGTCCCACTTAAGCATTGAGCGCTCCCACACGAATTCTGTGACGGGATTGCTCTACGCCTTGGCCTGGACTGGCGGCCAAGACAGGACCGGCCAGCGCTGCTGCTGCGGCAGTGGAGATGAATGAGCGACGTTTGATCATTTCGGATACCGTAGTCCCTTGACCTTGGTCTTGATCACCCAACTTCACATTTTGGCATCTCATCTTCACACCATCTTCAGCCGCTCCTCTATCGCGAAATCCTCAACGCAGGCCTGGCTACGCCTGCGGTTTCGCTCAATCGTTCCCGGTCAAATCTGCGAAGTTATTTTTGCACGAACCCTAAATCCCACTCGGTTCCGTAGGTCCAAGCACGGGATCCTGACCCCGGTGGAAATTCTTGCCCATGAGGTATTTGATCTCCATTTCAACGTCGCGAATATACGCCCCGTCGATTACGTCAGGGTCGCGATCGGTCAACGTGATTTGCAGCGAGTTCTTACCCGTCATCGGCCAGTGCTCCCGATCGAGATGATAAACCAACCAGTAACCAGAACCAGTACGGTAACGAGGCGCCCTCATGCGATAGGTCTGGTTAATCTTGCGCAGCAGCGAACCGGCCAGCTTCTTGCCATTGAGGCGGAAGACCACACGGTCCCTTTCGGTCGCATTTATGACGCGCACGCGAAGTAACGCTTCGTGAACACGGCCGACTTTGTCCCAGCGCTGCAAATCGTCGCTGACGGACAACTCCAAATCCACCGGGCAACCCACGTCAAGAGCCACCGGAAGCTGCATCTTCAGTCCCGGCTCAAGTACCGGCCTTTTGTAACGTCTGCCATCCGGAGAGATCACTGGAGGCGCGGGGAACAGCTGGAGCCGATCAGCTGTGATGGTGGTTTTGATTAGAGGCGCCTCCGAGCGGGGCATCAGGTACCACGCGAGAGCCGAAAGCAAAATGGATACAGCTACAGTGGCCCAAACTGCCGGCAGCTTCCAAAAGGGGACCGCTGTCTCGAAGCTGACGATCTGGGTCTCCGCCTCGGGATTGTTGAGAGAATCTTCAATATCGAGTCGAATGTCGGCAATGGCGTGGTAACGCTCTTTCGGATCGGCTCGCAGACACCTGTGCAGCCACTTTTTCACTACGGCAGGTACCTTTGATGGCAATGCCTCCCAGTCGAGGTCGACTTTCACCACCGATGCCATCACTTTGGTGATGTCGTCCCCGGAGAAGGGCTGCCTGCCTGTCAGCATTTCGTAGAGAACGGCCCCGAAGGACCAGATGTCGGCCCGGTGATCGGCGGCCCGGCCCTTGGCCTGTTCAGGGGACATGTAGGCCGCCGTCCCCAGGATGATTCCTGCCCGGGTGGCCTGCATCGTCAGCGTGGGAGAGTTGGCGATCTCCTCTGGGGACTTCTCCTCCTCGACCACCGCCTTGGCCAGACCAAAGTCGAGGACCTTGACCCTCCTTCCGGCGTGATCTTGATATTTGCCGGTTTCAGATCTCGGTGGATGATGGCTTTTTCGTGGGCGGCCTCCAGCGCCTCGGCAATCTCCAGGGCAATCGGCAGGGCCTCCTCGACCGGCATCGGCCCCTGCTTGATCCGATCCGCCAGCGTGGGGCCTTCGATGAGTTGCAGCACCAGGGCTTTGCCGCCATCGGTGTCTTCGATCCCCGAGATCTGCCCGATGCCGGGATGATCCAGCGACGCCAGCATCTCGGCTTCCCGGGTCAGTCGCGCCATGTGGTGCTCATCGCCGGCCAGGGCTTCGGAGAGGACCTTGACCGCCACTTTGCGTTTGAGCTTGGTGTCGGTGGCCAGATAGACCTCGCCCATGCCGCCTCTGCCGATCTCTTTCTCGACCCGGTAATGAGAGATGGTCTTGCCGATCAGCGACATTGAGCTATCCCTTGGCGGTCAGCCTAGACCGGAGCCATGTGAAAAGCAATCAAAACCACGCCAGAGAGGCGTTCGATGCTTCGTTTGCTCGTGGGTCTTCCTGGCGACCTCGCACCCCGCCTAGCACCCCTTACACCCCACTGTCCGTAAAACGCAATACCTGGAAACTGATAGCTCCCTTCGAAGCGCCCGAACTACAACATCGGCTCCTGGCCGTTTTCGGTATGTTCACTCGACGCTCCTCAAAAGTTCTGAATGTCGGCTTTTAGGCGTTCGCAGGTGTTCGATTGCGATCAAATCGGACGCTGTCTGTAAGATCGGGTGCCGACTATGACACCTAACCTCCGACCGCCCCAGCTACTGGCTCTAGAGTTGTTAGGCAGCTAGGGGGGGCCGTTGGAACTGCGGCCCGGCGAACGATCCCTCCCAAGGGTTTCCTCTTGAGCTGGACAGAAAGGGTTTGTAAAACGTCACGATTGGGGAGCCAAATTATTCAGATTTCGAACTCCTCTTGGAAAGTTCTTGGTTTCGCATAGAGTGGGGAGCCAATCTTTTCAACAACTTACCCCGATGTCTTAAACCTCAGAATCCTGCCTGTGCCACTTCTTGTGCCACTTTGTGCCACCGTCGCCGACCCACCCAACGCCTGATCGATCAAGCGGATTGCCTGATCTTTCGTACGAGGCGCGAGGTGTGCATAGCGCAAGGTCATGGCTAGGGTGCGGTGACCCAAGAGCTCCCTGACGACATTCAAATCAGCCCCATTCATGACGAGATGAGAGGCAATAGCCATATCTTCCACGATCGGGGGGGGCAGACCGCTCGCGGAGGCGAATGGCTGACGGGTCCCGCCTTGCCCGCTCAGTATGGCCCGGGCCCAGAATTCGACGCAGCTCGAACCGATCCGGCGGAGGTTGCGGAATCTGGTCAACAGTCCAGGGGCCATCTTTCCCGCCGGTACGCGGCGGTCCGAACTGTGCAGCTGCTGGCTGTCAAGGCTCTCGGCGGGACCATTCTGGGACATTCGATTCTCTCTCCTGCTGTTAGAACCTCCGGAGCTTGGTTGGGAAGCTATCAGGGTAGCCTGTCGGGGAGGAAGCGTCGAGTGGAATCGTGGTCGTGCTTCTTTAGAGGTTGACTAGACAATCCAATTACAGCATCTTTTGGACATCCGTCCGAAGAAAGGAAACAGACATGGCCACCAGCTCGGGACCGATCAAGTACGGCATGTTCATCATGCCGTATCACCCGCCAACCAAGCCTCTGGCTCAGTGCTTCGAGGAGGACGTCGAACTGGCCATCCGGGCGGATGAGCTCGGCTTCGACGAGTTCTGGATCGGTGAGCACCACACGATGAAATACGAGCCCATCGTGGTTCCCGAGGTAATCATCGGCAGCGTACTTGGGCAGACCGAGCGTGTTCGTCTGGGAGCCGCACCCATCTGCCTCAATCTGCACCATCCGGCCTATGTCGCCACACGGCTGGCTTTCCTGGATCACTTCTCCAAGGGGCGACTCAACCTCTGTTTTGGGCTGAACAGCGTCTCCACGGACATGGAGCTCTATGGCAAGAATCCGAAGGAGGGCGGCGCGATGACGCTCGAAGCGATCGACGTCATCCTCAAACTGTGGGCGTCGGAGCCGCCCTACCACCACGATGGCCAGTTCTGGCAGTTCTCGCTCGAGGAAAACGTCGACGAAGCAACCGGGATCGGATACATCCACAAGCCGCTGCAACAGCCACATCCGCCCATCGCGATGCCGGGAATGAGCCGCAACTCTCACAGCCTCAGGGTGGCAGGCCAGCGTGGGTACTCTCCCTTCTCGGCTCAGTTCGCCGCCCCGAATGTCCTGGCGGACAACTGGGCAACTTACGCTACGGCGGCCGCCGTAGCGGGGCGCGAAGCCGATCCCCAGAACTGGAAAGTCTTGCGATCCATCTTCCTCGCCGACACCACGAAGGAGGCGGAGCAGCTCGCTCGCAACAACTCGATGGGAGCGAACTTCGAGTACCTCGCCGCCCTCATGGACAATGGGCTGGGACACCGGGGCATCCTGAAGCGTGACCTCGACATGCCGGATGCCGACTGCAACATGGACTACTGGATGAAAGAGCACATCATTGCCGGAGACGTCGACGCAGCACTGCGGCGGCTCTTGGAGGTCATGGAAGAGAGCGGACCCTTTGGGACCGTCGTCCTGATGGGCTACGACTGGGACGACAAGGCCAGCTGGCTGCGCAGCATGGAGCTCTTCGTCAAGGAGCTGATGCCCGCCCTGAACAAGGCCGTTTCGGGCGTCACGGTCTGACGCCAGGCGACGCCATTCGAGCAGGGCCGCGGTTGCGGCGGTCTCCGGGCCGCCGTCGCAGAATGCCCAGAATCCGGTCGATCGCCAAGCCTCCTGAAAACCCAAGGGAGCTTCGACTATGCGTTTACACAACCAGTCGCTACCGATCTTCGCACTGACTCTGATCGCAGCCTGCTCGGAGGCGAAGGATGAGACGCCCGCGCCCAAGCCTGCCACCGACGTGATGCAGAGTGACTCTGCGGAGGCCATCTATCTGAGCAACCTGGACCGATCCGAGCCCCGGGCCGCCCTTTCTCGGGAGTGGAAACAGGGTACCTGGCAGCTTCTCGACTACACCGCCGAATGGGATCCCGATGACGCGGAGATCTACCCGATGCGCAACGCCTTTCAGCAGAAGCCCGACCCCAGCCGCACTTTTTCGGGCACGCTGCTATTGGCCACGGACGCAAGCCAAGGGCCGGAGATTGCCTACTCGCCGGATCGCTCCGGATGGTATCGAATTTTTCTGGGTATCTATCGCAAACCCTTCGAAGAGAGCAAGGCCGTGGAGGTAAGACTCTCACGGGATCCAGCCTTTACGACCCTGGAGGGAGATGAAGGTGGGAAGGACCATCAGGAAGCTTGGCTGGATGAGGTCTACTGGAAGACAGCCGACCTGACGGGACAGAAGATTCATTTTCGGCAGATCATCTACCCCAAGATCCGCCAGACGTGGGTGGCCTTCATCAAACTCGTGCCTTTGTCGGAGGACGAGGTGAAAGAGTTCGAGGCGGATCGTAGGAACCCGGAACATAAGAGGCTGTTCATTCACACGGATCCCGGGATTTTCAACCGGGACGGCTCGAAGGAGACCCTCCTTTCCATCCTTGACCCACTCCGCCATGGGGATGTCGCCCGCGTGTACTGGGAGACCGGCTTTGGTGACCGGGTCTTCTATTCGTCCAGTATCGGGAGGTATCCGACGGCGGAACCCGAGGATGGCGCATCCGAGCCCTACCTCGGTCGCGAGTGGGACAGGCACAAGCAGCAGACTTGGCAAGCCTACCGGGAGAGTAGGATCGACCCACTGGCGGTGGTGGTCGACTACGCACACCAATATGACATTGAGGTTCACGCCTCCTACAGGGTGGGCGGCTTTCTCTTTCCGGCCCCCCACTACCAGGACAATAAGGACAGCTTCTTCGAGCGACATCCGGAACTGAGGTGCGTTGACCGCGAGGGCAACCCCCTGCCCCGGATCTCCTACGCTTTTCCGGAGACTCGAAAGTACGTCCTTTCCCTGTTACGAGAGATGGCGTCGAAGTTCGCGATCGACGGTGTCGCGCTGCTCTACAACCGCCGTCCTCCGCTGCTTGCCTATGAGGCTCCGATAGTGGAAGAGTTTCAGGCCAAGTACGGGGAGGATCCTCGAGAGCTGGATCCCCTTGAGGAACGCTGGCTCGCTTTTCGAGCCACCTTTCTGACGCAGTTCATGCGAGAGCTAAGGGAGATGCTCGACGAGGTGGAGCGCGAGCAGGGCCGGAGCCGCCTCGCAGTGACCGCGGTCGTGTGTAGACCGGGTGAGAACATCTTCCACGGCATGGACCTCAAGACCTGGGTCAAAGAAGGTCTGGTGGACACGCTGATTCCCTATTCTTCCTCGGTCCGACTGAACAGCTTTGTTACCGCCTGGGATGATCCGAAGGACGTCGAGCACTTCGTGTCCCTGGTGAAGGGCACCGAATGTGAGCTGGCGCTGAACCTCATGCCCCGGGCCCTGACATCGCATCAGTTCTACGATCTGGCCTATCGCTTGTATCAATCTGGAGTGGAACGTTTCTTCTTCTGGGACGGTCTCGGTCGCACCGGTGGCGTTGGCCGGTGGCGCAAGGTGCCTCGTCTCGGGCACCGCCAGGAGGTCGAGGAATGGTTCGAGCAGGGAAGACCCAGCCTCCGCCCCGCTTGCCGCCTGTGGAGCGTAGACGGCTGGGATCTCAGGATGGAAACACCGGGATGAGCCAGCGGGGCCACTGAAGTTACCTGAGGCGAAACACATGATCGAACGCAGGCAGTTCCTGGTATTCCTGGCCGCCGCTCCGGCGATCGGACAGGTACCCGTGCGGGACGTCGGCCGTGTGGAAACCGTCTTCAAGAGTCCTGGTCCCAAACCCAAGGGTCTGCAGGCCACGAAAGAGGGCCTCAGGATCTTGCCGTCGCTGTAAGTCACGTTCAGCACCCAGTCCGGCAACAACGTGTGAGCGTCCGAACGAAGCGGCCTTTATCATATCCTGGCTGGCAACGCCTCGTCTTCTTCAGGATACAAGAGACCGGGTGACGGTGTGGGGTTCTGGCTAGGAATCTGACGATCAGATGACCCAGCTCTTTCTCATTCTTGTCTTGTGTTGTATTAAGGTTTTTTTATCTTCCCTTGCTGGAGAATGCCATGACCCAACCCACTCAGAGCGACGTCCCGTCCCTGAAGGCAACACTTGATGAGTATGGTTTCGTCGTGCTCGAGAACCTGATGCCCAGAGACACGGCCTTGTACATGGCAAGCCGACTCATCGACGTTTTCGAGAGCCAGCTGGACGTGGCAGAGGCGGATCAACACATCAGTGCCGTCTTCGATCACCTGACACCCGATGATTATGAGCTCTTTCAGAAAGCGTTGACGCATCCCATCTGTCTCGAGCTAGCACGGCGAACCCTCGGCGAAGATTTCCAGCTGGCTGAAGTGGGAGCACGCCGGTTCAAGCCCGGTGCTCAGGGATTGCCGGTCCATGTGGGCGAGCCTGCTGGGCGGCTGAAGGAGCTTGGAATTCGAATCCCAGAGACATGCTTTGCGCTCACCTTTTCCTGGATGCTGAACGACTTGAACAAGGACAACGGTGTCAGGTTACTGATGCCTTTCAGTCACCACTTCGGTCACGCACCGCGAGAGCACTTCGAGTACCCTCACCTGGCGGAGGTCGAGGCTCCGGCCGGATCGATTCTTCTCTTCAACAGCGCCACCTGGCATGGTGTAGTGTGCCAAAACTTCGCCGAGGGGTATTTCGCGGTGTTCAGATCCGTTCCCACTTTGATTATCATGGGCCTTCATGAACTTACCGTTAAAGTTTCTGCTGCTGATGTGGGCGGGTTGGGTCAATCGCGCACAACAGAATGCAATCGATTACCTCAAAGAAGAAAACCGCATACTCCGGGAACAGATGGGCAACAAACGGCTGCGCCTCAGCAACGCTCAGAGACGGCGGCTCGCTAACAAGGCCAAGGTCGTCGGCCGCGCGGCCTTGAGAGAGCTTGCCTGCATCGTCACACCCGATACGCTGCTGCGCTGGCATCGAGAACTGATCGCCAAGAAGTACGACGGCAGCCAACAACGAGGACCAGGTCGCCCCCAGAGCTCTCAAGAGATACAGGCTCTCATCGTGCGGATGGCGAAAGACAATCACACCTGGGGGTACACTCGAATCCGAGGCGCTTTGCGTAATCTGGGCCACCGGATTGGGCGGAACACCATCAAACGAATCCTCAAGAATCACGGTATCGAGCCAGCTCCGGAGCGAGGAAAGGCGATGTCATGGGACACCTTCCTGAAAGCCCATTGGGGAGCTATCTCAGCCGTTGACTTCTTCTCACTGGAGATCATCACGAAGGCTGGACTGGTGCGCTACTTCGTACTTTTCGTTATCGACCTCAAGACCCGACACGTCGAGGTCGCAGGGATCATTCAGCAACCATACGGAGAGTGGATGAAGCAGATAGCCCGCAATCTGACTGATGTCGTTGATGGGTTCCTCAAGACGACCAAGTATCTGATCCACGACCGAGACCCTCTCTACACGCGAGAGTTTGGTGACATTCTATCGTCTGGTGGTGTGAAGACCGTGAAGCTGCCGGCCCGGAGCCCGGACCTGAATGCTTACGCGGAGAGATTCGTTCGATCGATCAAAGAAGAATGCTTGGAGAGGATGATCCTGGTAGGGGAGCCTCACCTTCGAGGGGCGGTTCACGAGTACATCATCCATTATCACAGCGAGAGGAATCACCAAGGACTGGAGAACCAGTTAATCGAAACGCTTCCGAGAGACCCGCTGCCCAAAGGCCCGCTCCGACGCCGAGAGCGCCTCGGTGGAACGCTAAACTACTACTATCGGGAGGCGGCGTGACGAGTCAGTCGAGTTTTGGCACCATACGAGAGGGTAATGACATGAGGGTACCGTGGCAATCCGTCGGGTCGGGAATGAACGCCAGGCCTGGATGTGATAGAAGATGAGCCTGATAGACAACCATCGGCACGAGGTTTCCTTGAAGCTATTGCTCACCGTCGGAGCTCATCGTCTCACCCAGCACCTTGCCGATGCCCTCAGCCCAGACCACACGATTGTCCTCACCGCCGATGCCCACCAGCAGACGGTCCACAGCTTTGTCCGCTGTGATCTTGACGACGAGCAGGCAACAGCTCGGTTGACCCGGGGAGTGGGTGCGATTGTCCACTTCGGCTGGGTGGATCCGGAAGAGGATGCGTCTCAACAGCTGGATCGGCAGACGCGCCAGACCTTTAACCTACTTTGTGCGGCCAGCGAAGCGGGCGTCCCGCGTGTGATCTATCTGAGCTCACTGGGTCTCATGCACCGGTATTCAGAAAAGCTGAGGGTTACCGAGCGCTGGCGCCCGGCGCCCACCACCGACCTTCGGACCCTGGCACCGTATCTGGGCGAAATCGTTTGCCGCGAGTTCGCTCGGGAGCGGCGGCTCCAGGTGGTCTGTTTGAGGCTGGGTGAAGTGGCGTGGAAGCAAGGTTCTCGTGCCTCTGTATGGGGACTCTATCCCAAGGATCTGGTTCATGCTGTCTGCAGAGCCCTGGTCGCGGATTTGCCGCACTTTTCGGTTTTTCATATCCAGTCAAAAGTGCCGGACCAGCGTTACGAAACAGGGGAGGCGGAGAGAGTTCTCGGCCTGGAGGCCTCACCAGGACAGGAGGCAGCAAGATGAGGGTCTTGATTCTGGGTGCCGGCGGATATCTGGGCCCCCACGTCGTCACGGCACTGGAGAGCAAGCATACTCTTCGGCTGACGGATATCAAGGAATCCCCAACGGCCGCCCACGAGTTTTTTCAGGTGGATGTCTCCGACCCGGAGCAAGTCCTGACCGCTGCCGAAGGAATGGACACCATCATCAATCTGTCGGTGCTGCGCTGGGATCGCCGGCTAGCTTTCGATGTGAATACTCGGGGGACATACAACGTCCTGTCCGCTGCCCATACCCACGGGATCCGCCGTGTCATCAACACCGGTCCCTTCTATGCCATCACGGGAAATGAGACCTGTGAGCCCTTCGATTTCGGAATGCACCCTGACCTGACGCCGCGTCCTGGTACGCTCTTGTACGCTTTGAGCAAGGGCCTGGGGGAAGAAATCTGTCGGGTCTTCACCGATAACCACGATCTCTACGTGATGTCGTTCCTTTTCTACCACTTCCGCTACAGCCTCCCACGAGCCGACGACGAATCCTACTTCGTGCCCTTCACCGTGACCTGGAAGGATGCCGCCGCGCTCTTTCCACTCGCTCTGGAAATCCCACTGGAGGATCTGCCCTCCTGCTACGAGGCCTTCTTCGTCTCGGCGGATTTCCCCCACGGCCAGTTCTCCAACGAGAAGGTCAAGCGCATTTTCGGCTGGCAGCCTTCCCACAACTTCGAGGAGTTCTGGAAGCGATAGTCCAGTTCTCTGTGATTTGTCAGCGGTGAGAGGAGATCATTCGGCGAATAGATCTCACGGGTCCTCGGCGGCAAGCCGCCGTTTGAGTTCCGTGTGGACATGGGGTCTGAGTAGCAATGGAACGAAATCCTGGTGTTTTAGCGTCGTGCCGGGGGCAATTACAGCTCCTGAATTGCGTCTCGCGGGTCTCTGAGGGCTCGGAGATGGCGACTGGTGACAGCAAGCTTCGCCAGTCTTAGAAGCCGAACGCGCTAGTTGAGCTTGCTGACCAGATCCCGGAAGGCTGCTACAGCCACTGCGTCATCAGGGGCATGTTGAAGGGCTCGGCGGAACTCGCCGAGCGCCTTTCCATATTGCTTGCGAGCCAGGTGAATTCTCCCCATGTTGAGGTGAGGGAACTGTCTGGGCTCGTAGCGCTCGGCCTGCATGGCTCGACGAAGCCAGGGTTCTGCCTCATCCAGGCGGTCTAGCTGCATCAGATAGACCCCAATGTCGTTGTAGGGGTTACCGAATTCGGGATCTAGCTCGATGGCAATCCGACATTGCTCTATTGACGCTTCGAGGTTGCCTTGGAAACTATACATCCAGCCCAGTAAGGTGTGGGCGTCAGCGGTGGGGTGCAGCTGGATCGATTTCTTGTATTTCTCAATCGCGGCATCGATGTCGCCCTCGTGGCACCGGTTTCCTTCTTCTAAGAGTTGACGCGCTTCTTCAAGCTTGGATGGCATGACTACGGGTTCTCTAGCCTACCAGATTCCACCCCATCACTGCTTGAGGATCACGGGCTTCTCTTGAACAGCATCTTATCCGTGTAGGCGATTACGGTCTGCGCTTGCTGGTTCAGGACGGTTTTCTCAAAGGTGACGATTCTCCTCCTTCCATTGCTACTCGGACCCCTGCCTGTAGTCGCAAACTGAAGCCTGGACTTGAGACGGCTGGCGTGACGGCCGCCTGCAGGAATTTGGCTCCCGGGGCACGTACCAGCGAAGAGTCTGGCTGGAACTCGCCGAATACCTTAATATAAAAGGAGCCAAACTCGTCAGTATGAAAGTCAAGTGTTTCGCAGAAGGATCAGGAGGTCTCCAATGAGGACCGGAGTAAGTGTCGCTCTGACCACACTAGCCCTGTCTCTGCTACTCCCCGGTATGATTCTGGCCCAGCAGACCACCACCGGTGGTGGTGACAAGGGCAACCAGGGTAGACAGCCCCAGCCCCCCCAAAGGGAGAGAGAACGTGACTTGCGACAACAAAGGGAGAGAGAACGTGACTTGCGACAAAGGATACGCAGGCCTGTGCGCTTGAGTGGCAAGGTGATCCTGGCCGATGGAAGCCCGCTCGCGGGCTCTGTAAATGTCGAACTGATATGCAATGGGAGTGTTAGGCAGCAAGCGTTCACTTTCGGCAATGGCAGTTTCAGCTTTGAGGTAGGTGCCCGCAGCAGTATGGCTTTTGCTGATGCCAGCGTTGGTTCGAGCACCTGGAATCCCAATACCAACCAGACCGGAATGGACTCATTCGGCGGTTCGATGAATCTGAGCGGCTGCGAACTGCGCGCGGTGCTGCCTGGTTTTCTATCGGGCAGGCTCCAACTCGGGATGAGGCGGCCACTCGATAGCCCAGAAGTGGGCAACATCATTCTACGCCGGCTGGACAAGGTGTCGGGCTCTACCGTCAGCCTTACCGCCTTGGCCGCGCCGAAGAAGGCTCGGAAGGCCTACGAAAAGGCGACCAAGGAGCTGAGGAAGAAAAAAGTCAAACATTCCAAGGTCTCCAAGGAACTGGAGAAGGCCGTCAACCTTTACCCGAAGTACGCACCAGCCTGGAATCTGTTGGGAACAACCCGGCTGAAACTCAAGGATGAGGCTGGCGCACGAGAGGCCTTCAAGCAAGCTATCGAGGCAGACCCCGAATATGTCAGCCCCTACATCGAACTGGCTATGCTGGAAGGAGCGAGCAACCGCTGGGCGGAGGTCACTCGCCTAAGCGATCGCGTTCTCGAACTCAATCCCTACATCAGTCAAGCCCACTATTTCAACGCCCTGGCGAACTTCAATCTGGGAAAACTCGATCTGGCCGCGAAGTCGATCTATCAGTACAAGAAGGATGAGACCTCCAAGACGTTCGCGAACAGCTACTGCTTGGCCGGAGCGATTCTCGCCGGCAAGGGTAATCTTACTTCTGCGGCAGGGGAGTTCAGGCAGTTTCTGAAGATCTTTCCAAAGGACCAGCGTGCGGATCAGATAAGAGAACACCTGGCCTCATGGGAAGCACAGGGACTCATTGAGAAGGCGCCACCGGAGGCGAGTTCCAGCGATCAATCCAACTAAGGGCTCGCGCAGAAATAACTTGGCATTTTGGCATCTCATCTTCACACCATCTTCGGCCGCTCCTCAATCGCGAAATCCTCAACGTAGGCCCGGCTACGCCTGCGGTTTCGCTCAATCGTTCGCGGCCAAATCTGACGCAAATCTGAGCGCCAATTCTACCAAGTTATTTCTGCGCGAACCCTAAGGCAGTGATGAACCTTCCTGAAACGCTGGAGATCCCTGCAGGACCCGTGGTCCTGGTGTCCCTGAATGTCCATCTGATTCCCATCTGAAACATCGCTGGTCGCGACGCTCCGCCTCGCCGCTGATCAGTAAGGTGCACCAGTTCCCGTAATTTAACATTACGGCAAAAAACCGCTCCCCTTCTGGGGGCGGTTTTCCTTGTATCCACAGGGACTTCCATGATATAAATTTGACAGTACAGCTATTCTGTTGAATTGCTCTTGTCTCTTTTTTCCACTGCCTCCTTGGCTTTTTCCGGTAGACGTTCAAACATCTCTTTCACCCGCTTCGGTTCTGCGATCATCTCCTCGGTTATCAAGTTGACCAACTCAAACAGGCCCTCGGCCGTTTGCGGGTCATCGCGAAGATCAATCTGACCTGGGTGGACCGCGTTATTGCCTATCGCAACTAATCGCAACTCAATATTTGGCGAGCCTACCTGAGACGATCCGCAACGCGATCCTGGGCAACGTCGGCACTCTGATCGCGTTCACACTATCGGGTGAAGACGCGAGGATCTTGAGCCAAGAGATGGGTCCTCCGATCAGGGTGCAGGATCTCGTTGATCTGCCGGCCCACCACCTCTACCTGAAGCTCAAGATTGATGGAGTAACATCTCGGACTTTCAGTACACAGACCATTGAGCCTAGCATCTCTCCAAACAGCAACCTTGAAGTGAAACGCCACCTGCGGAACTTTTCTCGCAAGTCTGTGGTTGATGAAACTGCCTATATCAACTCAGCTCGGCATACTCAGCAAAGTCCTCCTGACACACTTTTCTAGATGGACTCTTGCAGGGAGCCATCCGTTTCCCTTTTCCTTTAGCCAGGTTGAAGCTTCTCGGGCTTCTCCATCCTAACCCGGATTTCTCAAGGATAAGAAAAAGCAGTCAGCTCAATGTGGTATAAAGTCTGTGTTAACAAAGACTTAACAAACACAAGGAGCTGACTACTATGACGACAGAGTGTATCGCTTCTAAGCTGGAGTTTCAAGGGCTGGAGGGTCGCCGAGTCGAGGCAGAATTCAACGGGGGACAGATCACTTCAGACGCCGGAGGGTTGCTGTTACGGGAGGTGGAGAACCGCTATGGGTTCATTCGCGGCTTGGCCGCCTGCTTTGGGGACCGGCGGGATCCTCGCTTCACCGAGTTCAGTGTGGAGGATCTGGTGGGGCAGCGGATTTATGGACTGGCCTTGGGCTATGAGGATCTCAACGATCATGAGGAGCTACGGACGGATCCGCTGATGGCGGTGTTGGTCGGCAAGGAAGATCCCTTGGGGAGGGATCGGCGAGCGGAAGCGGATCGGGGCAAGGCGTGTGCGGGCAAGAGCACACTCAATCGTTTGGAGTTGTCCTCGGTGACGCAGGATAAATATCGCAAGACGCCGGTGGATGAAGCGGCGGTGGAAGCATTTTTGGTGGAGCAGTTCATTCGGGTGCGAGGCGGGAAACCCAAGGAGCTGGTGTTGGACCTGGATGCGACGGATGATCCGCTGCACGGAGAGCAGGAGGGTCGTTTCTACCATGGCTACTACCGGTGTTACTGCTACCTGCCCCTGTATGTGTTTTGCGAGGGGTATGTGCTGGGGGCGAAGCTGCGGGTGTCGAATCTGGATGGCTCCGAAGGAGCGGTCCAGGAGATGGAGCGGATCGTGGGACAACTGCGGGCGAAGTGGCCGAAGGTCCGCATTACGCTGCGGGCGGACAGCAGCTTTGCGCGCGAGGCGTTGATGAAATGGTGTGAGGAGCATCGAGTGGATTACGTCTTCGGTCTGGCCCGCAATCAGCGCTTAGAGGGGACCCTGGAGTCGGAGCTGGAACAGGCCCAGGCGCTTCAACAAGCGAGCGGCAGCAGCGCCCGAGTCTATAAGGACTTTCGTTACCAGACGCACAAGAGCTGGAGTCAAGAGCGGCGAGTGGTGGGCAAGGCCGAGTCCACGGGTAAGGGATCCAATCCCCGCTTTGTCGTCACCTCGCTGGGAGCGAAGCGGTGGCCCGCCCAAAAGCTGTACGAGCAGCTGTACTGCGCGCGAGGGGAGGCGGAGAATCGGATCAAGGAACAGCAGCTGGAGCTGTTTGCCGATCGGACCTCGACGCACCTCATCAAGAGCAATCAGCTGCGGTTGTGGTTCTCCTCGGTGGCCTATAATCTGCTGCACACGTTGAGGCGTGTCGCTTTGAAGGGGACCCAGTGGGCGAAGGCGCAATGCCAGACAATTCGCCTCAAACTGTTGAAGATAGGAGGCCAGATTCGGGTCAGTGTCCGGCGGGTGAGTCTGTCCTTGAGCGAGGGTTATCCTTACCAAGCACTCTATGCCCAAGCCTTGGCCCAGCTTCAACAGCTCGGTTGAGCCAAGGAAAGTCGGAAATCCCAGCCGTCTGCAACTGAGGCGCCTGAGGTGTGTCTGAAAAACCGGTTTTCCGCGCTCGACACAGGCCTCACGACGCCTGTCGTACTCTGCACCGCCCTCAGCGGCGCCTTTGACCCAGACCGGCGTCGAGAAATCGACTAAAATCGCCCTTTCGGCTTTCTCCTTGAGAAATCCGGGCTAATTGTGGTCTTTCAAGGCCGCATTTCAGGTGCTAGAGTAAGACTAGGACTCAACTACGTTGACTTGCTGTCAGCCTCTCGATCAAGGCCACTGAATTGGGGCGTCTGAGAGGGACACTGATGAGCGAAACCCTACAGCAAACCCTGTGCAAGGAAAGGCCAATCGCGACGCGGTAATCAAGTACAAAAATTTTATCGGAGCAGTCTGTGATTATCGTCGATCGGGTTGGCACAAACTACAATACGAACACGCAACGAACACGCAATCGTGGAGATTATGCCATGCTTCCAGACCAACCGATCACTCGCCGCAGCTTTCTTGCCGGAACCGCGGCGGTGCCGATTCTTGTCCCCTGCGTGATGACCAGCTCGGCCCTGGCAAGGGAGGCCAGATCATGCGCCAGCAACCGGCTTGCGTTGGGGGTGATTGGTAGCGGCTGCAAACGTGAATGGATCAGCCTGTTCGATGGCAAGACGCTTGAAGGATGGCACAAGAATCCGCGGAGGATCAGGCATGGCAGCGGGGGACGATGGGCAGTGGAAGACGGAACGATCACGGGAGAGCAGGACCCGCCCGGTTCGGGGAATGGTGGCATCCTGCTCACCGACCAGAAGTTTCGCGACTTTGAACTGTTGATCGATATGAAGCCCGATTGGGGCGTTTGTTCCGGCTTGTTCCTGCGCTGCAACGACAAGGGACAATGCTTCCAAATGATGGTGGACTACCACGACAACGGCAACGTCGGGCACGTTACCGGCGAAGCCACCGGTAGTGACTTCTACACGCGCACGTTCGATATCAACGGAAGATACGATAAAGACCGGAATCTCATTGGGCTGAAAACAGCCAAACATAAGTCGGCCCAGAGCGTCGGGCTGGAGTATTCGTGCACCCCGGACGAATGGGTCAAAGCCTGGAAGCTCAATGACTGGAACACCGCCCGCGTCCGTGTGGAGGGCAAGTATCCACGCATCACGACCTGGATCAACGGCCAAAGGGTCTGTGTTTTCAACGGCCACACATCCAGCAACAAAGACTACAAGAAAGAGGAGATCTTCAAAACAATCGGCGCCGAGGGGAGCATCGCCCTGCAAGTCCACGGTGGAGGCGTTTGGCCAAAGGGAGCGAAGTGTCGGTGGAAGAACATTAAGATTCGAAAGGATTTGACGTGACCACTTGATATGAATCACAGGAGGGACTCTCGATGAAGCCCTGTTTTCGAATTCTCTTGGGTATGAGTCTATGTTCCGTGCTGCCCGGATGCGGTGCCCCACAGGATGCTGGCCCGGGAGCGACCAAGTCAGACGTTGGCAGCGAAACACAGGCTGTGCAAGAACGTAGTAATGGATCGAGCGAATCAGGCCGCCCCATCGCTTCGGTTAATGAAGCGTCTCAGGCAACAGATCAACCCATGTTCACGTTGAGGCATCCGGTGATCGACCTCGGAATTGTTTGTAGCGACTTTGATGAGTCGTTGCACTTTTATCGCGACCTGCTCGGTCTGAAAGTCGTGCATGAGATCCAGGTTGCCGGAGATCTCGCCAAAGAACTCGGTCTGGCTCCAAGGAAGTTCAGACAGGTACGCCTGAAGGCCGGCGACACGCTGCTGAAGCTCATGGAAATCGAATCACCTCCTGAAGAGCGAACGTTCGACTTTCAGGCGGGGGTGCGTTGGTTGACCTTAATTATTGAAGACGTTCCCGCTTGCGTCGCCCGACTCAAGGCCGCGGGAGTCGAGTTCGTGTCGGAACCTCTTTCTGCGCCAGACGCCAAGCATGTCATCTGTGCCAAGGGACCTGACGGGATGCTCATCGAGTTCGTACAGCTGGCGGATTGAACAAAAAGAGGGGTTAGGAACAAATGCACTGATGAAGCAAGCAGTCGCAACGAAAAATACGGGAGAGCTAAGGTGGAAGATCGGAGAAAGACGACCGAAAGGCGAAGCAGGAAATCCCCGAAAGGACCAAGGTTAAGCGCGGGCAACGACTCCGGATCATCGGGCAATACACGGACCGAGAAACATCCATCCAAGGCGGCGGAGCTGTCTCGGCGTGATCTTTGCAGCGGTGCGCTTGCGGCCGCGGCGGCCTTTACCATTGTTCCTCGACATGTGCTCGGAGCGGGCGTTCACGCCCCGCCAAGCGAAAAAGTGAATCTGGCGGTGATCGGTACCGGCTGTCACGGCCTAAGGCATGTCACGTCGTTGCTGGCAAATCAAGCGGACGTTCAGGTGGTCGCCGTCTGCGATGTGAACCGGGAAGGCAGGGACTACTTTGACTACAAGGGTGGTGTCGCAGGGCGCGAGCCGGCGCGGCGGATGGTCGAAAACCATTACGCCCAGCAAAAACGGAGCGGCACGTACAAGGGCTGTGCCGCCTACCGCGACTTTCGCGAGATGCTCGAAGAAGAGAAGGGCATCGAGGCGGTGGTGGTGGCGACGCCGGACCACTCGCACGCCGTCGTCGCCATGCAGGCACTCAAGATGGGCAAGCACGTTTACTGCGAAAAACCGCTGACCCATACGATCGACGAGGCCCGCAAGCTGGCTGAGGTGGCTGGCGCGGCCAAGGTCGCCACTCAGATGGGCAACCAGTTCCATGCTCACGACCATCTCCGGCTTCAGGTCGAA
This sequence comes from Acidobacteriota bacterium, assembly GCA_965218775.1. Classification (GTDB taxonomy): domain Bacteria; phylum Acidobacteriota; class UBA6911; order RPQK01; family JAJDTT01; genus CAUZIZ01. Next base: position 2,270,122 of record CBDCLS010000005.1, read on the forward strand.
GTCTTGCGGTCCGGGGCGATCGGCCCGGTACACGAGGTACATGCTTGGTGTGCCGACACGGGTTGGCACGGCCCATGGTCTCCGGTCAGGCAGCGGCGCTGGGCAGCGGCCGGCACGGCATGGGCTCCCGGTCGAGATCGCCCCGCGGATACGCCGTCGGTGCCGGACGGGCTCGACTGGGACCTGTGGCTTGGCCCCGCACCGTACCGACCGTATCATCCCGCCTACCTGCCCTTCAAATGGCGTGGCTGGTGGGCTTTCGGTTCCGGGTCACTGGGCGATATGGGCTGTCACATCATCGACCCCGTCTACTGGGCGCTAGAGTTGAGGCATCCGACGAGTGTTGAAGCCACTTCGAGCCGGGTCACGTCGGAAACCGCGCCGGTGGCATCGATGGTTCATTACGAGTTTCCCGCCGGTCACGGCATGCCGCCGGTGAAGCTGACCTGGTACGACGGCGGTTTGAAACCGCCCCGGCCGGCGGAGCTGCACGACGGACAGAACCTGCCGGGTCAGGGTGTGCTTTGCATCGGTGAACAGGGCAAGTTGCTGGCCGGCTTCGGCGGCCGTCTCCGGCTGCTGCCGGAATCGCGCTTCAGAGACTTCCCGCGTCCGGAGCCGTCCTTGCCACGCGTAAGGATTCAGACGAGAGGTCCTGACGCGTTGTCAATATCCCTGCAGCACCGCGAATGGATCGACGCCTGCAAAGGCGGCCCAACGCCGCTGAGCAACTTTGACTACGCCGACCCTCTGACCGAAACCGTACTCCTGGGCGTCATCGCCGTCCGAACTGGCAAGAAGTTGCAATGGGACTCGCAGGCCATGAAGGTGACCAACGTACCTGATGCGAACAGATACGTCCGCGCCGACTACCGCGAGGGATGGACCTTGTAGATGCTGGACGTGGTCGTCGTCCTCGAAAGCGGCCCGGACCTCAAAGTCCTCGCAAAAAAAGCACATGGCCGAATCCATCCTCGCCACCCCCGCCCTCGCCTCCGGCAGCCTCTTCATCCGCACCCGGACGAGGCTGACAGATATCCGTCTGTCCTTCTTGCTCAACGATTAGCCGCAGCGAGGATCTGATGCGTTTTCGGGTCGTCAACGATGACGCGCCGGCCAATGTGTTCGTCTACGATGTTGAAAAGAAGCGGGTCAAACAGCTGACCGATAATCTCAACCCTGAGATCAATCGTGCTGATCTGTTCACAGACGGCCACGTGCAGCTTATTCCTCCGGACAGAATTATCCAGCATGTAACTTGCGTCAAGCCTTTCCTGCGTCGTATTCTCCGCACCTGTTGCCCTAGCCCATGTTTGCCACTTTTGACCCTGCCGCAATGAGAGACCCGCATAAACACTGGGTTTGAGGGGGGGGGTGCGCCAAGAGCATAGGGGCACAATTAGGCGGTTTATATGGCGTGCAGCAAGAATATGTTCACTAGCCTCGATTTCCACGGCAGTACAAATGACGCCTTTCCGCTTCGAGCCCCCCGCCAGAATCCTTGATCGGCGCGACTTGCGCCTGCTGTGTTTCCACCTACGTTAGTAAATAGAAGTACCTATTTGGATAGAGAGGTAATCCTATACCTAAAACCTGATCAAGGGACGATCCCCACGCGAATGCTAGAAAAGTCTGGATATGAGGCAGAATAGAACCCTATCAAAGGCTGAGCATTTTCTGTCATTCATATCTAGTATAGTTATAGTTTGGAATACAGTAATCGGAATGGACTAACTAATGACACCCGACCGACCGTTCCGGAGGCCCAATTCTTCCTGGCCCCCGAATCGCCTCTGCAGCGCCAGTATGAGGCCTTGCGCTGCTTTTTCGTCGAAGGCTTGCCCTCGCAGCAGGTCGCCACTCGCTTCGGCTATTCCCCAGGAGCCTTCCGCGTCCTCTGTCATCAGTTTCGCCATGATCTCAGCAAGCGCGCCCGCTTCTTTCAGGCGATTCGCCGGGGGCCTCAAGCGGCGCCCGCCCGCGATCGGGTGCGGGAACGGGCCGTCGCCCTGCGCAAGCGAAACCTCTCGGTCTACGATATCCAACGCGAGTTGGCCGCCGCCGGCCATTCCATCAGCATCAATGCGTTATCGATCCTGCTGCGAGAGGAGGGCTTCGCCCGACTGCCCCGGCGTCGGGATGAGCAACGCCCCGCCACCCTCAAGCCCGAAGCAGCAGCCATCGCCGACGTGCGGCAGATCAATCTGGCCCCGCGCAGCTTTCGCACCCGGGTCGGCGGTCTGTTTCTGTTCGTCCCGCTGATGCGATCGATCGATCTCGGGGCGGTGCTGCAGCCCCCCCGCCTTCCCGGCTCCCAAATGATTCCCGCCGAGCAGGCCGTGCGCACCCTGCTGGCTCTGAAGCTGCTGGGCATCGAAAGAAAAAGTCATGTCATGGATCGGGTCTTTGACGAGGGCATCGCCCTTTTTGCCGGTCTCAATGTGGTGCCCAAGCGCTCCTACCTGGCCGCCTACAGCTCCCGGGTCGACCGACGCGCCAACCTGCGCCTCATGGGAGCCTGGTTTGAGCAGGTCCAAGCCGCCGGCCTGCCCCGGGGCTCTTCCTTCGATCTGGACTTTCACACCGTCCCCGCCAATAGCCAGCAGGAACCTTTGGACAAACACTATGTCTCTTCCCGCAGCCGCAGCCAAAAAGGCATCCTCGTTTTTTTGGCTCGGGACGCCACCGAGCGTGTCTTATGCTACGCCAATGCGGGTGTCCCCCGGGCCGATCGAGCCGACGAGGTGCAACGCTTCGTCCAGTTCTGGCACCAACACAGCGGTCAGCCTCCGGCCGAACTCGTCTTCGATTCCCAGTTGACCACCTATGCTCATCTGAACCGCCTCAACCAACAGGGCATTGGCTTTATCACCCTGCGCCGCCGCTCCCAAAAAATGCTGGGCCAGATCTGGAGCCGCCCCGCCTCCGCCTGGCACCGCATCACCTTACCCGCCCTGACTCGGATCTTTCGCACCCCCAAAGTCCTGGACCAGCGGATCGTCCTGAAACATTACGAAGGTCCCCTGCGCCAGCTCACCCTCATGGAACTCGGTCACGAAGAACCGACCGTCCTACTGACCAACCATCTGCGCCGCGCCCCCTCGACTCTGATCACCCGCTATGCCCAACGCATGCTCATCGAAAATGGCATCTCCGAAGCCATCCAGTTCTTTCACCTGGACGCGCTCTCTTCGATGGTGGGACTCAAAGTGGATTTTGACCTCCAGATCACCCTCATGGCCAGCTCCCTATATCGACTCATGGCCGAGAAGATTGGTCGCGAATATCAGCGGGCTCAAGCCAAAAAGATCTTCCGAAATCTCCTCGACGTCTCGGCCCGGGTCCAGATCCAAGAGCAGCAAGTCACCGTCCACCTCGATAAGCGCGCCCATAACCCCTACTTGGTCGCCTCGGGCCTGGGTGATGATCCCACGCCCATGCCTTGGTTTGGCGGCAAAACTCTGGTCCTTCGATTTGACTAACCGACTCAACGGCTACCCTTAAAAAATGTTAGTCCTTTCCAGTACCGTGGAAATCGAGGCTAGGGCCAGTCCGTAAATCCGCTGCCCCACCAGTTCCTCCACACTGAACTCGGTGAAGCGAGGATCGCGCCGGTCCCCAAAGCAGGCGGCCAAGCCGCTAATGAACCCATAGCGGCTCTCCACCTCCCGTAACAGCAACCCCCCCGGAGTCTGAGGTGATCTGCCCCCCATTGAATTCTGCCTCGACTCGGCGCCCTTCTAGCTCTTGAAACTCCAGCTTGGAAGCGATACACTCTGTGGTCATAGTAGTCAGCTCCTTGTGATTATTAAGTATCTGATAACAAAGACTTTATATCACATAGAGCTGACTGCTTTTTCTTGTCTTTGAGAAATCCGGGCTAAAGCAACTGTTCATCGACGAGAGATTCCTTGCCGAGCGCCACGGGGTCGAGCTCAGGGTCAACCCACCGGTCAAGGCGGGACGCGTGCTGGCACCCGAGAAGCCCTGGGAAAAGCGGGTGCTGGGCCTCTACACCACCGTCCTGGAAGACAACGGTGTCTACCGGATGTGGTATGACGCCTATGTAGGGCTCGTAGAGGAGAAATACCGTTTTGCGCCGCGCAGCCTCTGCTACGCCACCAGCAAGGATGGCATCCACTGGAAACGCGAGATGGTCAACCTCTATGACTGGTTCGGGCATCGCGAGAACAACATCGTCATGCCCGGCGGCTCGGCCTCCGTGATGATCGATCCCAAGGCGCCTCAGGAGAGTCGTTACAAGGCCCTCGGCCTATTCTTCGCCAACGATCTCTGGGATGGGGCGGAAGGCGCCGGCTGGCACAAGGCGAACGGCGGGATCCACGTCTTCTCCAGTCCAGACGGCATCCGCTGGAAGAGGGTCCGACCGATAGCTTCGCCCTTCTTCCACGACTCACTCAACCTGCTGACGTACGACGCCCGGATCGGTAGATACGTGGCGTACCTGCGGACGGGTCTGCCGGGGGCCCCGCGCGACGAGTCGATGATGTGGTTCGACCGCAGCGTGGTTTTCTGGGACCACGTCAACAGACGGTATGAGGCTGACTCCAGGAGCGGAGTGAAGTACTTCGGTCAGAGCCGGGCGGTTGGACGCATCGAGCTGGACGATCCCACCAAGACCCCCTGGCCGTACCGCAAACCACCGCCGGGGCACACGGGCTCGTGGAGAACGGGCTCCTGGAGGCACGGGGATGCCTATGACTCGGTGATGAAATGTGATGAGAAGGACCCCCCGGACACCGACGTCCAGATGGTCACGGTGAGCAGGTATCCCTATGCGCAGGACGTCTACCTGGCAATGTGGGTGAACTACCGCCACTTTGGCTATTCGCCAAACGCAAAGGATCTTGGCTTCCCGGGAGGGACCCAGCTCAACGACGGCGTACAGGACATACAGTTGGCGGTCAGTCGTGATGGGATTAGCTGGTCCCGCCCCGATCGGCGTCCGTACGTTGAACTCGGACCGGCTGGTGGAGCGGAAGGCGGTGTACTCTGGCCCACACAGGGGATGATCCGTCGGGGCGATGAGATCTACGAGTACTACTGTGGCCAGAGGCGCACCCACGGCGACCCGCCGACCTATGAAGGCCAGGGCGGCATCTATCGGCTGGTGCAGCGACTGGACGGGTTTGTATCGGTGGACGCCGGCCCGAAGGGGGGATCGTTCACCACGCCGCCGCTGGTATTCTCGGGCACAAGTCTGGAGTTCAACCTCAACGCCTCGGCGCTGGGCTATCTGGCTGTGGAGATTCAGGACGAGGAAGGAAATCCCATCTCCGGCTACACCTTGAGTGAATCGCTTCCCATCGACCGCAACCGCCTGGCGGCTCCGGCACGCTGGAGCTCGGGTAGGACCGTGGCCGAACTGCAGGGCCGTGCTATTCGCCTCCACGTCACCATGAGATCGTGCAAGCTCTATGCCTTCCAGTTCACAGGCGGAGATTGAGTGCGAAACTTGGTTCTGTGGCACCGCCTTCCCGGCCGTGATTTTCGAGCCGTTGGCTCGACCGACCCGTAATCAAGGGCAGAGATGCCCGTGCCACTGAGGGATTGGGAAGTTTCTTTCCTGTATTATCCGCCGCAGCCGGTGGGGGTACCAATATGAACGAACAGCGCAGAATCCAACCAAGACGGGCAGGGTCCAAAGAATGGTGCGCCCGGCTGATTCTCCTGCTGGGCTTCTGCGTATGGTGTCTAGGAAACGGGACAGCGCGGGCTCGGGCCGAGTCCCTCTCTGTCGGCAGCGCCAAGCAGGTGTTCATCGACGGCAGGTTCATCGAGTCCAGCCACGAGGTTGAGCTGGTCGTCAATCGACCCCGCATCACCGGGGAGATGCTCCTGGTGCCGGAGCACCCCTGGGAGAGTGGCTGGATCGGAGATTACCTCTCCGTGATCCAGGAGGGTGCTCGGATCCACATGTGGTACGACTCGTCCGATCGCCAAGCTATCACGGATACCAAGAACGGCATGACGGGAGTCGCCTACGCGTTCTCGACCGACGGTGGGGCCACCTGGACCAAACCCAAGTTGGGAGTGATCGAGTACGCGGGCTCACGGGAGAACAACCTGGTGAAGGACGGTGTCCATGGCTTCCAGGTCTTTCGCAACCGGCCCGAAGCCCCACTCGGGGAGAAGTACGTGCTCTTCTCGAACTCAGGCCGGCTTTGGTCGAGCTCGCTCTCGATCGCAACCAATACTGCCTCAAGAAGGGATCGGGCGTTTGTGATCGCACCGTCGTAGTCACCAGCCTCGAGTTTGTGGGTGCACTTGTCGATCTGTTCTGAGATGAAGACGTGTGTTATCTCGGCGGATTCCGGATATGGATGCGCGAGATCTACGCCATCTGTGATCGAGCAGACGATCCATACCCTTCCGCTAGAGCGAAGCTCGTAGCCATCGTATTCAAGATACTGATTCAGGTGATCGACTGCTGCTTGGACATCCCAGTTCGTGCCGAGAAAATGTCGCGGATCCAGGGCCGCTTCGGTCACCTCCTTCATCGTCACAGAGTCATTTAGATCTCGGAGACAATCCTCGGCATAGTACCACCGCGACGGGAAGCCTTCTCCGTACCTGTCACTGCGGCCAAACTGGTTGAAGAAGGCGACGAGATCTGGACCGGAGCGGTACGGAGACAGTTCACCGTTGCCGGTTACCAGGGAGCTGAGGGCTGAAAGCGTGTGCTCAGAGATCTTCACTTCACGGTCGCTTTCTGCGAATGAGTCCCCTGTTGAACTACAAACCTCTTATATCTTGATTCACACCCAAGGGGGAGGGTGGGAACGCAAGGGGCACCATTCGGGCATCTCAAGTCAAAAAAACTGGACCCATCCTATTCTGATTGCGGGCAAATACGAACAGAATTGTGGCTGCTGCTGTAGGCTCTCAGAAGGCTTTGAAACATCTTTCCATGTTGGGATAACGTAGATGTAGAAGTTCGTGGATAACGACATGCTGTATCATCTCATCACTTTCATAGAGTAGGTCAACGTTGAATGTAAGACGTCCTCGCGTTGAGCAGCTGGCCCATTTGTTGCGCATCTTCCTTAGGTGAATCTCCTTGAACCCGACACCGATTTCATCAGCCCATACTTGCACAGATTCCCTGAATTCCTCGCTCGTGATCATTTTGCCGTCAGAACCCTCATCACTTTCTGCGCGATTTCTGTTGTCCTTGAAGTATTGACACCGGCCTTTACCAGGAGCTTGTACAGTTCCCGCTTTATGTTGCGCTCATGCTCTGCGCTTTGCTTCCAGTGAGGATACTTCACCATTGCTTCATGCATTTGGCTCGCTTGCTCTTCTGGCCCCTGGACACCTTCATCCTTGAGCACCCAAAAGACCGAGAACACTTCGGAGGGTGTAACGCGTCACGTTCGTGCCCTTTGAGTTCGCAGGATAAATTCCGCCAAGTTTTTCGATTTAGAGCCTGCCTTCCGAAGGGGTCTGGAAGAAGTGTGGGAAAGCCAGGATAGGATACTTCCGTGGGTAGGGGCGAAGGGGTATCCTATCCCGCTGTGGGGAGGCTTGAGCGAAGGCTGAGGAAAGAGCGGAACGCCCCGACGGCGTCGTCGGGGCCACGTCGCATAGATAGGCCGAGGGCTTCGGCTCCGAAAGCTGAGGGGGATTGGGGGGAGCAAGAAAAAGGCCCCGCCAAAGAGTCCGCTCTGGCGGGGCGAGGCCGAACGATGAAGGCTGAGATTCAGCTTCCGTCGCGTCAGCCCTCGGGCCTGCTTCAACCCGCAGGCGGGGTTTGCCGGCGGCGCGACCCGGCGGCAAAGTCGGGGGGAAGACGGTAGCGGCCCTGGTCCCGAAGGATGCGTCCCTGCTCGGAGGCCTGGGTCATGGCGAGCTGAGCGGTGCGCTTGGAGCAATCACAGGTGCGCATGATCTGATCCCGGAGCTGATTGTAGCCGGCGCTAGCCCCCAGGTGATGAAGCGCGTCCTGGACATCGGTGCTTTGGACCTTCCGGCGGGAAGGAGCCGGGGTGGGGGCTTGGCCGCTGGGGTGAAACCATAAGGTGGCGGGATCGAGACGGAGCCGACGGGGAGAGAGGGCGGGGGCGTATCGGAACTGAAAGCACAGTTCCAGGGAGTTGGGCAGGGCCGAAGGGCGCCGCAGTAACAGATAGCTGTCGCCGACGGCGTGCAGGGCACTGGAGCCGCGAAGGGCGCTTCCGACCTCGTGCCGAGCGACGGATTTGCGCACGTGATGGACGACGATCAGGGCGGCTTGGGAGGCCTGGCGCAAGCGCAGCAAACTCTGGCACAAAGCGGCCATGGCGCGGGTGTCGTTTTCGTCCTGATCATGAGCGGAGTAGAGAGGATCGAGCACGAGGACTTGGGCCTGTGCCGTGCGGGCGGCGGCCAGAAAATGATTCAGACCGTCGTGAGTGCTCAGGAGATGCCCGGTGGCGCAGGTATCCACCCAGAGATTGTCATCGGCGGCCGAGCCGAGCGTCTGGCGCATCTGAGCCAATCGAGCCGCAAAGGCCTCCAGGGGAAGCTCGAACTGACAGAGCAGGACCCGAGCAGGAGCGGGAATGTCAAAGCCGGTTCGGGAAGAGCCGGCCGCCAGGGCCAAGGCCAAGTTGGCGACCAGCAGGGACTTGCCCACCTTGGGCTCACCGCCCACGAAGAGAATCCCCTGAGCCGGCAGCAGGGAGGGCCCGATCAGGGCCGGATCGGGGGTGGGATTCCAGCGCATCAGCTGGGAGAGGGACAGGACCGTTTGGGACGGGGCGCTCACAGTAAGACCTCCGGGGCGGCCTCCAGAACCAGGGCTTCACCGACTTGATTGCTTTTACGTGAAGCGGCCAGGCGTAAGACCGCCAGGCAAAGTTTGTTGACCTTTCGGGGTAAGCCCTTGGTGGCTTGATACAGGGCCTGGCGGGCGCTGTCGTCAAAGAGCGGTTCGGGGACCCCCGCGAGCTGAAGCTGCTGAGCCAGGTAAGCCTCCAGTTCCGAGCGGGAGAAGCCCTCCAGATGGTAGTGCACGGCAATGCGCTGGCGTAGGGGTTCGTGGACTTGCAAGGAGAGGGTCCGCCGCAGGAGCGCCTGTCCCACCAGGGCCAGGGAAAGATAGGGGCAGGAATCCATCTCGAAGTTCAGTAACAAGGGGAGTTGCTCCAGGGTCTGGTGGTTTAAGAGGTGGGCCTCGTCCAGGACCAGGAAGGGATGTTGTTTTTTGGCCTGGTTGAGGCGAACGATGGCCTCGGAGATCTGATGCACCAGGTCGGCGCGGCGGTGAGCCGGCTGCAAATCCAGTTGGCGAGCGAGCAGGGTCAACAGGTCCAGGAGGGAGCCGGAAGACCAGTGCAGATAAAGGATCTTGTACCGATTGGGGTTGAGGTTGCCCAGCAGGGTACGGGTGGCGGTGGATTTGCCGGCCCCGACCTCGCCGGTAAACAAACCCACGCCGCGGTAATCGACGAGAAACTGTAAGCGGGCGGACATCTGAGTCCAGGCGGCCGATTCAAACAGCTGCCGGGGATCGGCATCGGCGCTGAAGGGAGTCGTCTTGAATCCAAAGAAAGTCTCGAACATGGCTTAGTCCTCCTCGGGCTTCGAGTCGTCTTGAAGCAACTCGAGGTAGTTGATCCCGGTCGGATCGGAGGGCTCCGACGCCTCGGCTTGGGCGCGGGGGAGGGAGGCATTGACGACGGGATCGACGGGACGGGCCTGCCCCTGGAGTTTCCCGTCCCGATACAGCTCGACCTGGGAGAGATCGAGCGGATCGAAGCGGATCTCCAGACGTTGGCCGGCCAGCTGGGCCGGCGCCTCGTAGAACTGGCTCTGCAAGCGAAAGGTCGAATCGCGGCGCACCACCCGCTGGAGCCGATGGAAAAACAGGCGGCGGACATCGGTGGCGGGCGGGATCTGTCGGATCTTCTCGATATCGCGCTGCCAGCGCAGTAGCGGTGTCCTGCCCAGCGCACTATGCTGGCAGCGGTGGTAGTGCCGATCGACCCAGCGCCAGAGGCGGGCGTTGAGTTGCTCCAGAGTGAGGGGGCGCTGGCGATCGAGATTGGCCAGAAACTGAGTGCGCACGGTCTTGAACCAACGCTCGATCTTGCCTCGTCCTTGGGGCTGATAGGGTGGGGTATGAACGACGAGGATCCCCAAGGAGGCGGCAATCGAGGCCAGTTGTCCGGAGCGGTAGACCTTGGCGTTGTCCACATACAGACGCAAGGGCAGGCCCCGAGCGCTCACGGCTTGACGCAGACAGTCCAGGAGCGCGTCCAGGCCCTCCGTGAAGTAGAACTGAGCGTGGGGGATGAGGCGGCTGGCATCATCCAGAACGGCGTAGAGAAAGGCCTGGCGCTTGCCCCCTCCTGCTCGCAGGACGTAGGGCCCATGGAGCAGGTCGGATTGCCAGATCTCATTGGCCGAGGCGGCCTCGAACTTCTTGCGCCCGGGCGCGGGCTTGAGCAGCTCGCGGGCCGTCAAACCGCGCGCTTTGAGGAACCGATAGAGGGTGGAAGCGGAAAGGGGCGGTTTTCTCTCGTTGGAGCACAGAGCCAGCTCCCGCAGTAGGGTGGCTCCGGTCCGGTAGGGATTCTCACGTTTGAGGCGCTCGATCATCCCCGCTAGTTCCGGTGTCAGGACCCGTGAGGTGCCGCGATCGGAGCGGGGTTTGGGGGCCAGGCCCGTCACCCCTTCCAAGCGATAGCGCTGGGCCCAATCCAGCAGCGTGTCGACCGAGACCTGGGTGCGAGGGGAGAAGGGGATCTCGTAGGAGCGGGCGGCGATCTCCCGGGCCCGTCGTGTCAACTCGCCGTGGGGCAGCACCTCCAGCACCAGGGGGGCAATCAGAGCGTATCGAAACAGAGCAATCTTTTCGCTTTTGGGATCCATAGCCTTTTTTCCTCCTGGGGAAGAAGGCTACGCCGGCCCGGCCCTATCCCTCCACGCAAGTGTTGTGTGGGTGGGTCCCCGCCAGCGAGTTGCCCGAAGCCAGTCGGCGAGATCGCCCGTCCGGAGCCAGAGAACGAGGCCAGCCCAGCAGGTGCACCCGCAGCTGAGAAAACAGAAAGCGGTGGGAGCGGATCCAGCCCGCGATCTGGAGCATCCGCAGTGCCCGGGAAACGACCCCCGGCGCGGCGACGGCTCGCGTCAGGGCCACCAGGCTGGCCGAGAGCCATCGGGCTTGACGGCGAAAGCGCGTCACCCAGCCCTGGCCTCGCTGGTAGGGCATCTGCTCCTGGCCCGCTTGCTGAGCCGCTTGCCCTAGGGTCCGAGACTCCAGCAACCGCGCCTCCAGATACCGGCCGATGACGCTGATCGCAAAACGCACATAGGGTAAGACAAACTCCGGCAGTAGCGAGACGGTTCGCCGACAGAGCCGGCACAGGTAACGGCGCACCCGAATCCAGCCGTCGAAGTCCTCCGCCACCAGGGTGCGGCCGTAAAATCCGTGCCCGATCAGCGCTTCTTTCGCCCCGCACAGGGGACAGCCACCCGGGCGATAGCGATCCGGCTCCGCCAGTTCTTGTGCGTACGCTTGGACCGAACCCGCAAACGGGTGTAGGATTTGCATCGAGACCTCCTCGGTTGTACAGACAGACATCTAGAGGGTCTTGCCGAGAGCTTCCCGGCGGTGCTTAACTTCAACGCCGGGAGCTCTCTGCTCCCTTGCCCCTTTCCCTCTCAGCGGTAGGATACTCTAAACGCACTCCTCCCCCCTTGGATCCGTCCAACACAGAAGGACCTCTGTCAAGGTCCCTTCTTCGGATTCCTCACAATGCCTTCTTGTCGGCCCGGATTGAATCTGAGAGAAAAGCCGTCCTATGGGAGGGAAAATTGTGACGCGTTACACGGGACATAGCGGGACATAGCGGGACAGCTCCAGTATTCGGGTTGGCCTGACACCCTCGCCACCCCCTCGAAAGGGGGAGTGCCAGTGGAACTGGAGAGCGGGGTTAAGTGCGCACACATATCTACAATAGACCAGCTCTGACCGTACAAACAGTGTCAGAGTAGATCGCCCCCTGAGCTCGCCGCTTTCGCCTGAGGGTGTGTGAAAAGTCCAAAACCTCTTTGATTTAGGGGTCTCTTTACCCTTCCTACGACGGAGATCGTGGCTTACACGCGATCCTATGAAGTCGAAATTTCAAATCCGAAATCATGAATGACTTTTCACACACCCTCGCCTAAAAGCGGACATTCAAATTTTCCCCGGAAACGTCGAACGAACTACCGCAAACGGCCAAAACCGGACTTTCAGCTCGGCACAGAACTCATAGTTTTATAGCCACCTTAAGCGTAGAAAAATACCCCTGAGGCAATGGGGGGTTTAGCGGGACGGTTTTCGAGGGTTTTTTTACACAGGCTGTTTTTCGGGTGGGGGAGTAGGCAGGCAGATCGACGCTGAACGGCGCCCTTGCATCCAAGTAGAAGAGCGGAGGAGGGGCATCAAAGGCCGCTAGATCGCTCAGGCGGTCCTCTCTTTTCTCAAGCAATAGATACCGGCACCGAGTAGAACAACCGCAAGAAGTATAATTCCCCATTCCGAAAGTGTCGGGATCGGTGCAACAACCGTAAAACCCACTGGCCCTCCAGGTAGGGTTGTCTTTCCTTCTGTAGTCGTCACGGTGATATCTATCGGGCCGGGCAGTAGGTTCGGAACCGTGACTAAGAGAGTCGTGTCGTTGACCACCACCACGTCAGTGCCGGGCACGCCGTTAAAGAACACTTCGACACCGCCAGCGGAGAACCCAGCACCTGTGATTGCGAGGCGGGTGCCGACGAGACCAGAGGTTGGTGTGACAGACGCGATCACCACGCTGGCGATCTTGGCGACGAAGGCATCAAAGGAGCCACCGGTTGGCTGTAAGGGGTTCACTGTTGGAAAATCCTTCGTTGAGCCGGTGAACGCTGAGCCGGTGATACCCGTGACGTAGGTGTTTCCGACGGCGTCCAACGCCACGGCACCCCCAGCATCCAGGCCACTACCGCCCAGATAGGTCGAGTAGACCAGAGCGGAGCCAGCGGGATTCAGCATTCTATAAACCAAGTTGTATCAACAACTTAACCCCAAAATGGGCGGCGCGCCAAAATGGCGAGAAATCACCCCTTTTTGACCCCCTGGGGGTGCTTTCGCGCCATATGGGTGGAGTGGTTGCGCTGCGTAAATGTCCGCCTGGCGAATCGATTGTCGAAAGGGTGGGGGGTGCGGGATCAGGGAGGTGCTAGCGCCACCAACTCACCGCAACCTAGAAACGCACGCATTTGCGACTTCAGCTAAGCGCTGAAAGCCTTTAAAATAGGGATGATCAGTAGTCGAGAGGGCCCTGTAGTGCCCCCTAAGTATACCCTACTCCATCAGGATTGTCATCTCGGTTAAGCACATTGTTTGCAACTAGATAGGGCAGTATAGGTCGGATAACTGCCACGATATTCACTATTCTGTAAACCAAGTTGTATCAACAACTTAACCCCAAAATCGACGGCGCGCCAGAATGGCGCGAAATCACCGCTTTTTGACCCCCTGGGGGGCGAGTTGCGCGCAGCCGGTGGGGTGCTTGCGCTGCTCAAATGTCCCCCCTTGGCGAATCGATTGTCGAAGGGGTAGGGGGGCCTGGATGAGGAAGGCGCGAGCACCACCCACTTACCGCGACCTCAAAACGCACGCATTTGCGAGCTCAGCTAAGCGCTGAAAGCCTTGTCCGGCGGGGATCTTCGCGATTGGCGCACCCGTTAGGGTCTTCTATTTTACCCCAGTGGGCCGCGTTTTGCTACCTCGCAAGCCTAGTTGTATCAACCATTTAGACCCTTTTCGCTGGGCCGCAAATAATGGCGCGCAATTGCGCTGTTGCGACCCCCTGGGGGGCGCGTTGCGCGCAGCCGGTGGTTGCGCTGCGTAAATGCCCCCCCTACCCAATCGATTGTCGAAGGGGTGGGGGGTGGCTGGATGGTGGAGGTGCCGGGTTGCGTGGGGTAGCGGGAACGCTGGGCTGCACCACTTTCGGCTTGCGAAGCACATCAAGGCTCTTCCAGACGGCTTGGTACCAACCTAGAGTGCGGTACGGATACCCGTTCTGCTGGCAGAAGTCTTCCACAAGGCCGCTCATCTTGGGAAAATAGACATGACTCATACGGGGGAACAGATGGTGCTCGATTTGATACTCCAAGCCGGAGCAAATAAATCGCCCCACCGGTCCGGTCCGGAAGTTAAGCGTAGTCGCAGTCAACTGCAAGACGAAATCCTGCTCTCCGTGATCCTTCGCAAGGCAGACCGCTGGTTAAGCAACCGTTTTTCTGTAATTTTCTTTAGGGCCTGTAGGGAAGAATTGCTCCACTTGTGTTTTCCAGCCGGCCAGGTTCAGGTATTGCCGGCCGGTTAACCACTCCTCGTGTATCTCTGCAAGCACAGCCGAGATGAGCCGCAGCGCCGACGCTTCGTGGGGAAAGATTCCCACCACCCGGGTTCGTCTCCGGATCTCCCGGTGCAGTCTCTCCAGTCCGTTGATGGTTCGGATCCTTCGCCACCAGCTCCTCGGAAAATCAAACACTGTCAGCCCTTCATCCACGTTCTCTTCCAGCCAGCTCACGAACTCCGGTGCAATCTTTTCGAACTTCTTGACGACTTTACCCTTGAGCTCCTCGGCATCTTCTCGAGACGGGGCATCGAAAATGTCCCGCATGGCCTGGGCGATGCGGGGCTTGTCCTCTTTGCGGCGAGCATATTGTTGGGCGTTTTTACTCAGGTGAAACTGACAACGGTTCCAGGGCACCGACGGATAAACTGCCCGCCTGGCCGCCTTCAGTCCTTCGTGATCGTCACTGACAAACAGCTCGACCCCTCTCAGTCCACGCTTGTGCAGATCTCCCAGAAACCCTCGCCAATGCACCTCCGCTTCACTGATCCTGGTGCTCAGACCCAACACCTCCCGCGTTCCGAAACGATTGACTCCTATGGCTTTCAGGATGGCCACGTCCTGCACCCTGCCGCCTCTTCGAACCTTCTCGTAGTGGGCATCCAGATACACGATCGGATACTCTCCCAGCTCCCGGCTTCGAAACTCTTCCAGCTCTTCGTCCAGCATCCCGGCCACTCTCGAGACCTGGGTGGCCGAGATCTCCAACCCACACAGCTGCTCCGTGATCTCGGTGACTTTCCTCGTCGAGACTCCCATCACATACATCTCGGCAATGGCCAGCTTCAGGGCCTTCTCCGAACGGCAACCCCTCTCCAGCGACTTGGGATAAAACCTCAACCCACGCACCTGTGGAATCTCCAAGTGCAGCTCTCCCACTCGAGTCTGAATCCGCTTGCCTTTGAATCCGTTTCGATAGCCTCGCCGACTGGCTGTTCTCTCGTACGCTTCCGCTCCCAGAAACTCGCTTCTTTCCAACTGCATGGCCACGTTGAACAGCTTCTCCAGGATTCCTCGAAAGGCTTCTGTTCCTTCCTCGATCAACTCCGCCAGGATCTCCCGTGGTACTCTCTTTTCCAGGTCTGGGTTCATTTGATTCTCCTTGCCAGATAGACGTTTCTGTTTTTGGAGAATCCTGTCCCAGACCTCTGTCTTTCCGACCCAGGCCTGACCAGAATTTACAGAAAAGAAGTTACGCTACTAGACCGCTTCGGCAGGGTAGTGAGCGGGGGCCAGAACTACGAACATCGCGTAACCCATCAACCCGATCCGAAGTAGATAAAACAACACTACGTCCGTAGCTGGAAAGAAGACCATCGGAGCTCCCAGCCAGATCATCCAGTGGGTCACGGTTGCACCTAGATCGATCCAGTGACTCCTCTTCCGCTGCTGGGGATTTCGGAGAACGGCAAGCAGGTGCCGCCATCCAGAGATTTGAAAGCTGAAACCATTAACCGCCAGAGCTAACGGGAAGGCAACCGATTGAATTCGTTCATAGTAGAAGCGGCGAAGGCCCGACGTTTTTTGGATCTGTTTCTCGATTATGGAGAACCATGGCATCAGATCATGATCCATATCCATTCCCATGACGTTGGGTGCAGGATGATGGCGAATCACGTGCATGTAACGCCAGTAGCTGGCGGACAGCCCAAGGAATACAGGATAACCGAAGTAAGTGAGAAGCTCATTCAACCACTTCTTGTCGCTCGTTCCATAGTGAGACGAGGTGTGGCTGTTGGCACTCACTCCCATGGAACCAGCCGTGGAAAGCAGCATGGCGCACGCGCACACAAAGATAGAATCTGAAATGATGAAAATGGCTATTCCTCCGAGGGATACGGTCAACTGAAACGCCAACTGGAGAAGTACTCTGCCAGTCGCCTTTCTGAAGCATCCACGCCGCTTTACCTCCATTCGAAGCGATGTGATACCGTCCATCTTCAGCTTTCCCGTATGGTGCCAAAACTCGACTGGCTCGTCACGCCGCCTCCCGATAGTAGTAGCTGAGCATTCCACCGAGGCGCTCTCGGTGTTGGACCGGGCCTTTGGTCAGCGTGTCTTTGCGCAGTGATTCGATTAACTGAGGGCGCCTATAGGGCGCCTATATGGAAGTGTGATAGCCGGCACCCGATCTGACAGACAGCGTCCGATTTGATCGAAATCGAACGACCGCTTTCGCCTGAGGCTGTGTGAAAAGTCATTCATGATTTCGGATTTGAAATTTTGACTTCATAGGATCGCGTGTAAGCCACGATCTCCGTCGTAGGAAGGGTAAAGAGACCCCTAAATCAAAGAGGTTTTGGACTTTTCACACACCCTGGCCTAAAAGCGGACATTCAAATTGTGCCAGGAAACGTCGACTGAACGGCCAAAAGCCAGCGATTCGGGAATTGTGGGGCGTCTCACGAGCATGGGTGGATTTTCAAGAAGTTAAAGAGAAGGTCTCCATGGCATCGGTGCTGGCTCACTATGGCATCAGGACCTCTCTTATTCCTGACCGATCGCCTCTAACAGGTCCGCCATTGGGACCACACGCCCGTGGATCGGGACAATCTGTTTAACATCCAGATCCAGGCGCTGGATGTTCTGGTACAAATTCACGCTGGCGGGATTGGGTGTAGAGGGCACAGGTACGTTTGGCGGTCCTGGGGTGTACACATCGGCTTCGATCAACAGCTTCTCCTTGGGAAGATACGCCATAATGAGCCCTGCTGCGTGCGGGCTTCCCTCAATGTGGTAAAGCTCAATCGTCCGGATGCCGTCGGTCAAGACATGCTTGTCACTGAAGGCTTCAATGATTGCCTTCTTCTTTGACCGTGCCAAGTTGTCTGGATTCAGGGTTCGGGGAGCGGCAAATACCTTCTCGTAAAACTGCTTGTTGATCTCGTGGGTGACGATAATGGCACCTTCGGCGGCGTAGGTGCGTATACCACCCGAGTGGTCGAAGTGATGATGCGTGTTCACGATGTACCTGATGGGTTTGCCTGGAATGATTTTCCTCACTTCAGCTATTACAGCGATCGATCGTTCTTCCGTGAAGGGGGCCTCGACAACCACGACGTGATCGTCGAATTCAACCGCCACGCTATGCCATGGAGTGCCGGTTAGATACCACACACCCTCAGCGATCTCTTGAGCTTGAACGTCCACTCGAACGGAAAGTCGCGCCGTGCCGTCCCGAATGCTCTGAGGCACCTTGATGTCGGCCGGAGCGTTTGGCTGGACATCGGTCACGGTGATGTCCAGGATCGGAAATCCACCATATTCTTGAACAATTCTGGCTGGAAATTTAACACCGTTGAAATCCTTGTAGTCCGCATAGTTCGTCTCAACCAGCATGTCGCCGAGAACATCGAACAAATTCCCCGTATCACCAATCCATGTGTCGACTTTCTCGACCAGGTTCTGGTCGTTGATAATGCCATTCACCTTAAACTTCCCGTGCACCGTAAAAGAAACCTTCTTCACCCTCTTGCCATCCAGCGTCTGCGACTCGACGCTAGCGTTATTCTCCATCGCCGCCTTTATCAGACCATGTGGCGTCACCCAGATTTGAAGCCGTCGCTCCTCAGCGGCAAAAGGGACTGGCAACAGGTCCTCAGCCCTTGGAATGTCCCAGGCATAGGGGCCACTGACCACTTCCACCCCGCGCCTCTCACCCCTGGGAGTCGTGACTACCTGCTCGCGTCGCCTGGAGACCGTGTCGTAGTTGATTACGATCGTGTCACTCTTCACGTCATATCGGGATCGGGGCCACGGAGCGCCGGGACTCAGACTTTGGCCCAGCCGAAACTCGAAGCCACTACTGGAATACTGAATCGATTTCAGGTTGGTGGCACCCAGTGTTCTTGCTACATCGTCAAGTATGGTCTTTGTGTCCTGCCCGCTCGCCTCAAAGGACAGGAGTACCGCAAACACCATGGGAACCAAGAGCTTTGTCCACATGCCAATCCTCTGTCTTACTACGGCTTTCCATCCGTAAAGGGCACTAGCAACAAACGCGGTCGCCCAGTAGAGCACCGACATACAATCCTCGATTGTCACTACGAGCTAAGGGTCTGCGCAGAAATAACTTGGTAGAATTGGCGCTCAGATTTGCATCAGATTTGGCCGCGAACGATTGAGTGAAACCGCAGGCGTAGCCCGGTCTACGTTGAGGATTTCGCGATTGAGGAGCGGCCGAAGATGGTGCGAAGATGAGATGCCAAAATGCCAAGTTATTTTTGCGCAGACCCTAAGCTCCTTGACGCCCTCGCCGCGCTTAATGGCGACGCGGTCTGATTCAGTGACAGGAGTGTAGCAGCACCAAAGCCGAGGAGGGTAGTGCGCGACGATTGTAAGAGCATGGGTGACGTGGTTTTGGACGAAAGGCGACGCTTCCGCAGGGAGGTTTTCTCTAGATGAAACGTAGATCTCCCTTGCCGGAGAAGTGCCTAGGGCTCGAAGGCATCTCCAGAGCGGAAGGAGCCTCTGGTTTTCTGCAATCTCAGCGTAGTTCATTCGACGTTTCCGCGAGAAACTTGAATGTCCGCTTTTAAGGCGAGGCTGTGTGAAAAGTCATTCATGATTTCGGATTTGAAATTTTGACTTCATAGGATCGCGTGTAAGCCACGATCTCCGTCGTAGGAAGGGTAAAGAGACCCCTAAATCAAAGAGGTTTTGGACTTTTCACACAGCCTCAAGGCGAAAGCGGTCGGTCAGGGGCGATCTACTCTGACACCTGTGTGTATGGTGAGATCTGGGCTACTACGACTTATAGGCACAGGAGGGCGACTAGTCTTTTTCTGTCTTCATTCGATCGGGTCATAGCCATCCCCGTCGTTCCCCGTCTTTCCTGAACCGCTCCTCTGAAAATGTCTTCCAGGGGTTGAAGTCGCCGCTCAGACATCATCAGTCTGCGTATTCCGGACGAAACCGGCCGGTGATTCCAGAGGAAACCGGCCACTGATTCCGGAGCAAACCGGCCACCCAATCCGGCGGGAAACCGGCCACTAGAAACGGGATTTCCGGAACGGTGGCCGATTTCCCGGAAAGGCGGCCGGTTTCCCGGAATCGGTTCCCACGAGGGGACGGAGCGACGTTGGACTCCTTCGGTACGATGACTCCTTTTCGGAGGAGAGATCGTGCCGAACCAAAGGAAGTCCATGCGCAAAATCAAAAACGTCCTACGTCTGAAGTTTCAGCTTCATCTCTCGGATCGGCAGATCGCCCGTAGCTGCGTCCTGGCCCGCAGCACCGTAGCCGAGTACGTGCGTCGGGCCCAACGGGCGGGTCTGACTTGGCCGCTGCCGGAAGGCTGGGATGACCGGAGGATCGCTAACCAGTTGTTTCCTCCAACCGACAAGTCTCCGCCCAGCCCACGTCCACTCCCCGACTTCGCCACCGTCCATGAAGAGCGCTGCCGACACAAACATGTGACCCTGATGCTGCTCTGGGATGAGTACAAGCAGGTGTATCCGGAGGGCTATCAGTACAGTCAGTTCTGCGATCGGTACCATCGCTGGCGCCGCAAGCTGGATCTGGTGCTGAGGCAAGAACACCGCGCCGGCGAGAAGCTCTTCGTAGACTATGCCGGAGACACCGTCCCGATCGTGGATCGCTATACGGGGGAGACCCAAGATGCCTCGATCTTCGTGGCGGTGCTGGGTGCGAGTAACTATACCTATGCGGAAGCCTCCCTCCGCCAGGACCTACCTTCGTGGCTCGCGGCCCACACCCGGGCTCTGGAGTTTATAGAAGGTTGCCCCAGCGTCGTCGTCCCAGACAACACCAAAGATGCGGTCCATCGCCCCTGTCGCTATGAACCGGATCTCAACGCGAGTTATTCGGATTGGGCCGCGCACTATGGGGTGGCCGTCCTCCCGGCTCGGGTGCGCCGTCCTCGAGATAAGGCGAAGGCCGAGTCGGGAGTGTTGGTAGTTGAGCGTTGGATCCTGGCCGCCTTGCGTCACCGGACCTTCTTTTCCTTGGGAGAGCTCAACGAAGCCATCGCCGAGCTGCTCGTGCGGCTCAACAGCCGGAGCTTTCGCAAGCTCCCCGGCAACCGTCGGCAGCGTTTCGAGGACCTGGATCGTCCGGCTCTGAAGCCCCTGCCAGCCCAACGCTACGTCTTCGCCCAATGGAAGAAGGCCGGCGTCAACATCGATTACCACATCGAGTTCGACCGTCACTACTACAGTGTCCCCTACGTTCTGGTGGGTCAGAAGGTCGAGTTACGCACCACCGTCACCACTGTGGAGATCTTCCACCAGGGTCGGAGGGTGGCCTCTCACCGCCGCTCCTATCAGCCCGGCAAGGCTACGACCTTGGACGAGCACCGACCCGAATGCCATCGCCGCTATCTCGAGTGGTCTCCCTCACGCCTGATCCACTGGGCTCAGAAAGCCGGCCCCCATACCGCATCGGTGGTCGAGAAGATCCTCCAATCCCGCCGCTATCCCGAGCAGAACTATCGCTCCTGTTTGGGAATCGTGCGTCTCGGCTCCACCTTCGGAGAAGAGCGCTTGGAGCGGGCCTGCCGCCGCGCCCTGCGACTTCAGGCCTGCTCCTACAAGAGCATCCACTCCATCTTGAAGACCGGTCTGGACCGTGAAGCGGAACCGCAAGCGTCACCCCAACGTCCCCCGATCGAGCATGCCAACGTCCGGGGAGCTCAGTACTTTGAGGGCGAGAAAGGAGCCTCTCATGTTGGTTAATCCCACCGTCGAAAAACTTCAGGCTATGCGTTTGACCGCCATGGCCGAGGCCTTCACCGAGCAACTGGCCGATCCTGAGATGGCCCAACTGAGCTTTGAAGAACGCTTCTCCCTGATGGTCGATCGTCAGTGGACCTGGCGAGAGAACCGCGCTTTAGATCGCCGTCTGAAAAACGCCCGCTTGAAGCTCCCGGCCTGCTTGGAAGATATCAACTATCGCCGGCCTCGAGGGTTGGATCGCTCGCTGATCGCCAGCCTTGCCACCGGTCGCTGGATCCAGACCCACCACAATCTCATCATCGTCGGACCCTGTGGTGTCGGAAAAACCTTCTTGGCCTGTGCCTTCGCTCAGAAAGCCGCCCGAGACGGCTGGTCGGCTCTCTACACGCGCGCCGCTCGACTCTTTCGTGATCTGGCTTTGGCTCGAGCCGATGGCTCGCTCGACAAGCTCCTGCGCAAGATTGCCCGCACCGACGTGCTCATCGTCGATGACTGGGCCATGAATCCCTTGGCCGAGACCGAGCGACGGGACTTCTACGAGATCTGTGAGGATCGCTATGACAGTCGATCCACGATCCTCACCTCCCAGCTCCCCGTTACCCATTGGCATGAGCAGATCGGGGATCCGACCACCGCTGATTCCATCCTGGATCGTCTGGTCCACAATGCCTACCGCATCGACCTCGAAGGGGCTTCCATGCGCCGGCATCGTCACCCCCCCTCAAAGCAGGAGGACGAATCATGAGTCAAGCACCGCAGTTGAAAGTCAATGGTGGCTGGTTTGCAGCCGGGGCTCCCTTGCTGCAAGCGATGGAGTCCGTCAGCGACGGCGCGTTCAAGCTCTTCGTCTATCTGTGCTTGAAAGCGGATCGCTCCACCGGCGAACTGACCCTCTCGCCCACCCAGCTGGCTCGAGCCTTGCACAAGTCTCGCCGCTCCCTTTCCACCTATCTGGGCGAACTGCAGTCTCGAGGTCTCTGTCTGATCACACTGGCGCGCAATCAACACGAACCCACTCGCATCCAGATCAGCGACCCCTTCTGGCCCTACCAAAGATCTCACGCCCGGGAGCCCGAAGCGGCCGAAGCCCCTTACGTCGATCAGATCGCCCGTCTGCTGCTCGAGGCTCCTGGCGTTCAGTGCTCCTTCTCCCAGGCAGACCGCCAGTTGGCTGCTCGGTTCTACCGCCAGGACCTCTCTTTGCAGCAGATCGAGCAAGCCCTGCTTCTGGGCTGTGCCCGCAAGCACGTCGCCTGGCTCAACGGCCACACCGGAGGACCTATCACTTCCCTGAGCTACTTCGAACCTCTGATCCAGGAAGTGAGACAACAACCGGTCTCGGATCGCTACTGGGATTATCTCAGGAGTCGCCTCAGGACTCTGAGACAACAATGGAAACAACAATCTGCTGATGCAAACTTTGCATCGGCAACTCACTTAAGAAAGGAGAGACGAGATGATGCGTTCTCAACCAAAGAGCGTCATGCGGATTGACTCAAACCGGCCACTTCGGAGATGATTATTAACCTCCAGCGTCGCTTCGCTCCGACCCGGCCGGTTTCCTCCGGATTCGGTGGCCGGTTTCACCGGAATACGCAATCAGTCACTCGGAGCCGCTCCAACGCAAAGCCTCAGCCTCGTCCTGTGGCTCGTAGCCGAGGACTGCACGCGGGTGCTCGATGTCCCGATAGCCCCATCTGTTGTTTGAAATCGCGAAGAAGACGCCGTATCTGAGGTCGTCCGGCGCGTCGATACACCTCTGGAGCATCTGCGCTATGTCTCGATGGCTGAGGTAGCGGGAGAACTCAGCGGGGTTTGTCGGGCGGTTCTCCTCGTTCACCCGACCGATGCAGACGCAGAGGACAGATAGACCGTGGGCGTCGGAGAAGTGCCTGCCTATGGCCTCCCCCCAGACCTTGCAGGCGCCGTATATACCGGCTGGCCAGGTGTTCATCAACAGGGATCGACAACTCACACTCTCCTTGGAGACGTCGCGACTTCGTTTCCCAGGGAGTGGACCCCCAGGAACAGGAGTGGAACGCCGTGTGAAAGGCGTGTGCAAGTCGTATTTATCACTAAGCGTCCGAGGCTGAGAATCTGCGAGATTGATTGCAGTCTTTCCCTGAAGTAGGGATCATCTACCCTTCCGATCCCCATATAAACCATCCCCCCTGAGATTGCCCTTCCAGATCCAAAGATCTAGTATTCGCTAAAGGTTCCCCTGCAGTCTGGAGGCTCGTTGATAGGCCAGACCATCTCCCACTACAAGATCGCTTCCAACCTCGGTGAAGGCGGCATGGGTGAAGTGTATCTTGCCGGGGATACCAACTTGGATCGTCAGGTCGCAACCCCACATAGTCGCTGCGGGGCGCTTCTTTCTCTGGCAGATACCGAACTCCCGCAGCAAGGAGCCAAAGTCATGAACCCCTTTCACTCCTATACCTTCAGCTGGTGGCAGGTAGGACTCTTTAAGATTTCGTTGATCGCCTTGGGGCTGGCCGTTGGGGCCACTTGGTCGGAAATCTTTGCCAACTGGCTGACTTTTCTGTGGGCCCTTTTTCTCGTTCCAGGCCTTTACCTTTGGCTAGTGGCCTTCCGACAGTGGTGAGCGCCTTCCGGTTCCCAGCGCATGAGTCAGCCAGGAAAACCAAGCTCTACGATCGTACCGGTGACGAGATCAAAAAGCCAGGATTGAGACCGCGTCCAGTTGCAGAGGTGTTGCACTACTCGAGGAGAAACAAAAAAGAATCGCGCAGGTGTGCAAGCGCGCTGGGCCTTCGAAAACACTTGACGGGCTTATGAGCGAGTCACTTGCCCCGGGACCGGGGGTCCGTATCCCGCCTCCAGTCATTTGCATTGTGGCGTTCCTGACCGCCTTGGCATTGGACCGTCTCTACCCATCGACGGTGCTGCCGGTACCGTATCGCTACATCCTGGGTTTTCTTGTCATCCTCGGCGCCGGCCTCGTCATACTGCCGGTTCTCACACGTTTCCGCAGCATGGGAACACCGTTTTTCGACTTTCGGAAGCCTGCTTCAGCCCTGATCACTGACGGTCCCTACCAGGGTGGAACGCTGGTCAGTCATGCAGGTTTCGACTGGGCTAACCCGCATTTCTCATCGCCGGTCTACTACGTCGCCGCAATCATCCGCCCTGGCTGTGTTTCGCTCGGTCGGCCTCCTCGACGTACTGTACAAGTACGACTGCGGAGGCCTCGGTCGCAAGCCTTGCCAGGACGGCCCTTGCGACGCCTCGCTACGACAGGCGATGAGAAATGCGGGCTAAGCCTGAGGACTTCAGTTTCTGGGCCGAGCAGTACCTCCAGGGAGCAAATCCCAAGGACTCTCTAGCGTCGCCTCTGTACGCCGACTTGCGAGGGCTTCCTTCCATGCTGGTAGAGGTGGGAGGCGCTGAGATGCTGCTCGATCAGGTCACTGAGTTTGTGGTCCGAGTCCAAAGGGCAGGAGGGGAAGTTCTCTTTCGGGTATGGCCAGATATGATCCACGGGGGGTATCTGCTTGCACCCTTGTTCGGAGAGTGTCGGCAAGCGATCGATCGGCTGGGAAAGTTCATCCGAGCCCAAGACGTCGCGTCCCCCGAATAATCTAAATCCGCTCCGACCCAACAGAGATACTCCCCATCGGTTAGCCCGAAGTTCCCTGAGACTTTAGCAGATAACTGACTGACTCTACAGGAGATAAAGGTAGTTTTGGACTGGATTGTGTAGGCATGTAATTGTGGCTTATATTTCAATAGTGTGCTTGACTTTAAAGGATTATATAGGGTATAGTGGTAATCATGTACATCACCTCCGTCCCCAACCGCGGCTCTCCCCCCGCCATCCTGCTGCGCGAGAGCTACCGCCAAGGCGGTCAGGTTAAGACCCGCACCCTTGCCAATCTCTCCAAGTTGCCCGCCGAAGCGATCGCCCTGCTGCGCCGCAGCCTTAAGGGGGAAACCCTGCTGGCCCCGGAGGACGCCTTCGAGGCCATCGCCTCCTTCCAGCAGGGACACGTCCAAGCCGTGCTCACGGCCATGCGCCGACTCGGCCTCCCCCAACTGCTGGCCTCGCGGCCCTCGCGTCAACGCCAGTTGGTCTTGGCCCTGGTGGCGGCGCGCATCCTGGAACCAGCCAGTAAGCTGGCGACCACGCGCTGGTGGCAGGTCACCACCCTGCCCTCGGAGCTGGGAGTGGAGGAGGCCGACCAGGAGGACCTGTATGCGGCGCTGGACTGGTTAGGGCAACGCCAGGCGCCGATCGAGAAAAAGCTGGCCGCTCGACACCTCCGTGAGGACGGCCTGGCGCTGTACGATCTGACCTCCACCTACTTCGAGGGCACCACCTGTTCGCTGGCCAGCCTCGGGTACAATCGGGACGGAAAGCGCGGCAAGCTCCAGATCAACTACGGGTTGCTGACCAACCGCCGCGGGATTCCCGTCTCGGTCTCGGTCTTCGAGGGCAAGACCGGGGACCCGAAAACCCTGCTGCCGGAGGTGGACAAGCTCCGACAGCAGTTCGGGATCGAGCGGCTGGCCCTGGTGGGGGACCGGGGGATGATCACCCACAAACAGATCGATGCCCTGCGCCCGATCGACGGCATCGACTGGATCAGCGCGCTCCGCTCGGAGACCATCCGCAAGCTAGTGGAGGGCGGGGCGATCCAAAGGGGACTCTTCGATGAGCGCAACCTGTTCGAGCTCTCCCATCCGGACCTCCCCGGCGAACGACTCGTCGCCTGTCGGAATCCGGAGCTCGCCCAAAGACGGGCGCGCCACCGCAGCAGCCTGCTGGAGGCCACCACCCGGGAGCTGGAGAAGGTGCGCCGGATGGTCACCGCAGGGCGTCTGCAGGGGCAGGAGCAGATCGGCAAGCGCGTGCGCCAGGTGCTCGGTCAGTACCGGCTGGGCCAACACTATCGGCTGCAGATACGGGAGGACGGTTTCGAGTCTCGAGCCGATGAAGAGGCGATCGCCGCCGAGCTGGCCCAAGCGGCGAGCAAGAGCCCAGAGTTGGCGCAAAGACGACAGCAGCACTACGCCCGTCATCGCCAGGCGATCGACCAACAGCTAGAGCACCTCCGCCAGCGGATCCAGCGGGGGCGTCTGTACGGCAAGGAGCACATCGGGGTTCGGGTGGGAAAGGTGCTCAACAAGTACAAAGTCGGCAAGCACTTCCAACTGCACATCGAGGAGGATCGATTCGACTTCGAGATCGACCCGGAGAAGGTCCAAGCCGAAGCGGCCCTCGACGGTCTCTACGTGGTGCGCACGAGCCTGCCCCAAGAGACGCTCGACGCCGCCCAGACGGTCCTCAGCTACAAACTCCTGGGCAGCGTGGAGCGGGCCTTTCGCTCCTTCAAGACGATGGACCTCAACGTCCGACCCATCCACCACCGCCTGGCCCGCCGGGTCCGGGCCCACATCTTTTTGTGTCTGCTCGCCTACTACGTCCTCTGGCACATGCTCGAGGCATGGCGTCCGCTGCTCTTCGCCGACGAGGATCTGGAAGCGAAGAGGACGCGCGACCCGGTGGCGCCGGCCCGCCGTTCCCAGCAAGCGCTCCGTAAGGTGCACTCCAGAACCCTTGAGGATGGCACCGAGGTGCACAGCTTTCAGACGCTTCTGAAGTTCTTGAGCAGCATCACCCGCAACCTGTGCCGGGTCCGCAGCGCAGCCCCTGAGGCCACCACCTTCGAGATCCTCACCACACCCAGCGCCAAGCAGCAACGCGCCTTTGATCTTCTGGAGACCATTCGAGTGTAGGCAGACCGCTGCAGCCCCTATTGCACGTATCCCTTTGAAATCATGGTACTTTTCTGCTCCCAACAGAAAGGAACTTCAGGTTAGACAGGGAAGCGGCGGGCTTACGCTGTAATCCTGCCCTTTTTCATGGCGCGACTCGTCAGGAGATCGGCATCGCCGGAGTAGGGTCGAGCCCACCTCAAACTCGATCGCGTGGAAGCACAATTGGGGCCCGTCGCGCTCGCTGCACCCCGTCACGAGATCCAGTAGGCGTAGAGATGGGCATTGGTCAGGTAGAATCGTAATCGGAGCGGCTGTCCGGCCAATCCGCTCAGGCCTTCCTTCCGCTTCCAGATCACACGGTGATCGGTGCAGTCCTCGCTCATGGGAATGCAGTCCTGGGCCGCATACCCGGGAACCGGGTCCCCCTCTCGTCCAGGACCTCCGTCAGGACCTTGGCGTGATGGTCGGCCTTGGCATTGATGTGAAGGCTCCCGGCGGGAACCTTCAGGGGCCTGGTGGTGACCTGCCCACCGTCGAAACCGGCAGCCAGTGAAGCGAACCCATCGAGCCGGATCGTCGCCAGGCCGATGGCGCCTGCGGGATATGTGTCCCGAGGCTGCCCCGCTCCGGGTGTCCCCTGAGGAAGGCCACGTACCGACGCTCCCGGGCATCGATCATGAGCGACTGAGCATCCCCCACCAGGCCCAGGTCCCTGGTTCCGGGTCGGGGATGGTAGTGGAACACGGGCTCCGCCGTGTGAGTCCAGCGCAGGCCGTCGGGGGAAGTCATGCTGTAGATGCCGCTCATGGGTCCGTCCCAGTCGAAGCTGGACCAGCCCAGGGCTTTGCAGCGGCTGGAATCTGGTGCAAATGGGTCTTTGAGGACCGACTCCCAGTGATCCATGCCCTGGTGGTGCTCCGGCGGCACCACAACGTTGTTGGCGCGTGAACCGCCTATTTCATGGAATCCCAGCCGAGGCCGCTGCCAGTCGATTCCATCTTCTGAGGTGGAATAACAGAGGGTGTTTGCCAGCTTCTCAGAGCCATTTGGGGGCTTCTACCCAGCCCATGTACCAACACTTGAAGATGCCGTCCTCCCGGTCAACCGGCGACTGACCTCCCATGTTACCGCCGGGCTTACCGCGGTAGCTTCAGGATACGGCAGGCGTTCTCACGCAGTATCATGCGATGCTCCCGGTCGTCCAGGTCTGCCTCCCACATGCTACCGAGAACGAATGCCGGGGAGATCATCTCCAGATCAGTGCCGAATACAACACGATGCGCACCGACCGCGTCGATGGCCCGGCGGTATACATTCTGTTCGGGATAAGAACTGCACAAGTCCAGGTAAAAGCTTTTGCAGGTCTTCGCCAATTGCAGCCCTTCCATCCCATAACCGTGTCCCAGAATGACGGGCGTATTGGGAAACAGCTCATCAACGCGCCTGAACAATTCGACTTTATCGGGCGCCGCGCCGCGCAGTTTCCACAGGTGTCCGCTGACGGTTGCGTGAGCATCGCGGCGGGCAAGATCCTGTCCACTGGTATTCCAGAAAACTGCCAGATTGCGCGCGGCAATCTCGGCAAACAATCGCAGCCACGCCGGCGAGTCGTACTGTTCGTACGTGGTGTCGGGTCCGAGTGTGACGTGAGCAACCCGAGGATGACCGGCGGCAATATCCAGCCACTTGATGGAATCTTCAAGATGATGGGGGTTGACCACGATACTGCCAAGCGTGCGCTCGAAAGTCTTTATACCCTTGAGCATTTCCTCGTTGCCGATATTCATGTCATCCTTATAGGCAGCCGTGGCAGACACGACGGCCGATTCGATGTTGAAACGCTCGAGTTCTTTCTGTATGGCCGCACCACCGAGGCAAGTTGAAAGAAGATGGGGTGCGACGCCAAAATGACAATGGACGTCGATGGCGGGAACCCGGGGCATACCCAGCACTTCAGGCGCTTCGTCGGCAACCACGGCGGCTTGTTCCTCGCGGTCCAGAAAACGTAGTGCATTGCGTGCGAGGATATCGGTCTTTTGGCTGTCTGATAAGGCCGCCTCAGCGACCATGTTCAGTGCCGGACGCATCGGGCGCATCGGCGCCATAGAACCAAAGAGGATCCGATCGGACCGACCGGCCTCGGCCAATAAGCCGACGACACCAGGGGTAACCTGCCAACTGGTTTCCACATAAACGTGGCCGAACTCCTCCAAAAGCGCGAGCAACTCGGCCGCATGGTGGTAGCTGGCACCGGCCAATAGGACCTTCTTGCATCCCAGATCCCGGGTTATCTCGGCAAGGTGGGTTAATCGACCGGCCGCGTTGTCGACGAAGATAAGCGGCTTGTTGGTGGCAGCCGCTGATTTCAGACTCCGACGAAACAGAACCGAGTTCAGCGCGCAAGGAATCGCTGTCATGTGGAAAGCCAGAGCAACGGCTTCGTTGGCCACCGCGCTCTGAAGCACCTGATCGAGATACTGGTAATTGCGCGGATCAACTATGGCGACTGGCAGAATCCGAGGATCCTCTTTGGCGATCGCAAAGATGTACTCATTGCCAAGCAATGCATCGACCTGAACGGCTCGCAAGCTGAGGGTCAGGGCCAGGTCCACGCCGTTCTTGTCCATGGCGCCCCGCAGTTGGTCGATCCCCAGTTGGATCGGGCGGTTCTGACAGCCTCCGACAGCAGTAAACGAATCGACGATCATCAGTAGTGTCCCAGCGTTAGTCGAATAATATCAACTGTTTATGAATGTCACTATTCTGAGTAATGTAGTCCATGTCCTGAAAGGCCTGTAAAATGGGGGTTTTCTCGAAGAGCGAGACGCTCAGGACCTGGAGAATTGTGTAGAGCGGCAACTCGAGATAGAGACGCTTGCGAATGATGGCGATGAGCAGGTAGGTGCTGAGGGCGATCCAGATTTGTGTTTTCACGGCATTGGGACTGGTGCCGTAAAAGGCCTTGATGCGGAGATGCTGTTTGATCCATTTGAAGAACAGTTCGATCTGCCAGCGGAGCTTGTAGAGCTGGGCAATGGTCAGAGCGGGAGAAGCAAAGTCGTTGGTGAGGAATACGAGCCGCAGGTCGGTGGTGACGTCGAAGAACTTGATACGACGCAAAGGTTCGGGGTAGGCCTTGGCCGGATAGAAGGTGCTCAGCAGGACAGTTTGGTCGCAGACTAGTCCGGTCGTTCTGTCCACCGCATGGGAGTAGCGGCGGCGGAACTTGAAGTTGGCCTTGGCGCGGGTCACGAACAACGACCGAGCGGTATGGAGTCGGTACAGGCGCCCGAAATCCAGGTATCCGCGATCCATGATGTAGTAGGCACCGGGACAAGGCATCAGGTGGTCCAAGGCGTTGACATCGTGCAGTTTCCCGTCCGAGATCAGAACAAATTCGGGAATGGCGCCGTGCAGGTTGAGTAAGGTATGCAGTTTGATCGCCCCCTTGGTGCGGCGGAAGCGCGCCCAGGGGAAGACCGAGAGGCACAGGTCGATGGTCGTGGAATCCAAGGCATAGACGGTCGCGTCCAGGTCGACTCCCAGGTCCTCGTCGGTGTAAAGGC
Organism: Acidobacteriota bacterium; assembly: GCA_965218775.1. Classification (GTDB taxonomy): domain Bacteria; phylum Acidobacteriota; class UBA6911; order RPQK01; family JAJDTT01; genus CAUZIZ01. Next base: position 2,300,527 of record CBDCLS010000005.1, read on the forward strand.
TGCGCGCTTCGGCGATGAGCACTTCGGCAAACTCGGCATAGATGCGCCAGTCTCGCCTCTCGTTGGCATTGGACAGATTGTTGCGGGAGACCGTGGAGCGAATGCCCATGTGGAAGAGCTTGGATCTCATGGCCCGTAGGCAGGCTTCGATATCGCGCAAGCTCTCGCGATAGGTCAACTGCGCAAATGCCATGACCCGGTAATGGTCGGCACAACGGAATGACTTGACCTTGTAGTCGCCTCGGTAGTGCTGAACAATGCGATGAAAACGATGCCAGGGAAGATGCCGCATCACCTGAGAAAAGATCGTCGTGCCCGTGTACATGCCCGCCCTCCTTATGAACTGAAGGGCGTGAGCATACACTCACTTTCAAGTCGGAAACACCTATTATCTTCTCTAACATATTGCTCATTAATACTTTACAGAGATTAGAGTCCCAAACGTTGGGACACTACTGGACGATCATAAGTATTTCCTCCAGTGATTGCTGGCGGCTAACATGCCCAGAGCACTTAGGTCGGCACGCAGTTCACGAGACTGTGTGGTGGCTGAACGACCTGCATCTGTTCAGGACCGTGCACGTCGGCCAACCAAAGCATTCGGCACAAGTGCCAGGATGTATGGTTACTATAGCCGATGACTCGCACTTTGCCCTGGCCACCCGTCCCGGCATGGGAATCGACGAAGGGCTCCAGATCACCTACCACGAAATGGCGCGGACTCTGGCCATCATCGAGAGTACTGACGCCAGCTGACTCCCAGCCACGTCGGCTCCCCCCAATCGTCACAGACTGGGCCGCTCCGGGGCTCTCTGGGGGAGCCGGAAAAGCAGGATCAGCGACAGGGTGGCGGTGGCCAAACCAAAGAGGAAGCTGGCGGGAAAGCCGTACAGATCCGCTAGTGCTCCGTGGGCAGCGGGACCGATGCCGCTAAAAGGAATCACCAGCGTCAATAGGGAGAGATTGCGGGCTGCGTTGGCCGCTGAGGAGATGCTCACGACGTAGTTGGGAAAGTAGGCGCCGCCCAGTTCGCCTGCGCCTAGAATGCCGAAGGCCAGGAAGTAGAAGTAACCCGGAGCCATCCATCCCCACAGTACTGAGCTCCCTAGGAGCACCGCCGTGAAGAGGAGGGGAGCCCTGATTCCCCTGCGGATGGCAATGACGCCCAGAATGAAGCCGCCCAGCGACTTGAAGCCGAAGCGCAGCGCCAGGACAATGCCCGAGAATTCCTTGGGATCCTGTCCCAGAACCTCCCGACCGTAAAGGGAGAGATTGGAGATGGAACTGGCGGTGAATCGCCACAGCAGGTAGGCGACCCAGATCAGGATCAGGGTGCGCTGGCGTAGGAAGAAGGCCATGCTTTCCTTGAGGTAGAGTGCAATGGAGGGACGTTCCCCCTGCTCGATCTGCACCAGCTGGTATCGGCTGCTCAGGAAAGCCACGCCAGTCATGCAGGGAACCGCCAATAGATAGAGCAGGCCGAAGTCGTAAGGATAGGGAAGCCAGCTCAGACTTCCTCCCAGAACCAACTGGGTTCCGAGGGAGCCGGCCACGGCCGAGATGGGCCCGACAGTGAAGGTCCATTTCAGCGTCCGGGCTCGGGCATCCACCGTCGTCCCGCGTCTCAGGCACTGGAACTTGAATACCTGGGAGGTGAAGGAACAGAATCCTTGACAAAGTCCCTGACCGATAACTGCGACCAGGACGATGGCTTTGCTGCTCGTCAGGAAGAGGACGATGCCCACCAGCGCCAGCAGGATGGCCGAAACCAGATTCGCCACCACGACGGTAGCTCGAACCAGCCGGTGGGGCACGATCCATGACAACAAAAGGGGAGCGAAGGCGCCTAGAAAGAAAGCGGTGGCCGGAAGGTTGGCGACGGTTGTGCTAGCTCCCAGCTTGTCGCACAAGGCTGCCTGAACAACCCCCACGTAGATGACCGGAGCGGCCAGATAGATGAGACTATTGGAGAGAATGAAAAGGCGTCCGTTGTGACGGTCCATCGCCGGCGTCGGCTCGGCGTGAATCGTTTCTTCCGACGAACGATTCGACGAACGATTCATGGTAGGTTCTAATCTAGTTCTCTTGCTCATCTCTGTCAGTGTCATTCTGCAGTCATCATTGAGAACTTCAGAATTTCTCTACAGATGGTACTGTCAAGTTAAGTAGAAATCTCGGGTTTTGGAGGCGGAATCGGTCGGCGCTTGAACGTAGAATCAACAACTTAGAGAGTGGCCAGAGCGCTGAGTAGGCACTCAAATCGGTTAACTTGACAGTACCCGCCCGCTTTTGGCCCGCTCTGGATCTGGGCGAAGATCGCAGCGGCCGGTAAAGGCTCGCTGCTCGGTGTCTTCACCATAGGGGAGCCGTCTAATGGGTGACAGCACCCCAAGTCCCGCCTAAGCTGACAGTGCCGAAGCGGGTCGATGAAACACGATTTCAGGGTTCTCTGTTCGTCCAAGCCGAGGTATCCCCGGACTCGAAACCGTCAACGAAGATCTCGCTCTCGTACTGCACTCCGCCCTTCTGCTTCACTCCGACCAGGGTCATGTCGAGCGTAAACCCGTTCCCTTCTGAGGGAACGTCCAGGCATGCCACAATCGTACACAGCCCGTTCAGACCCAAAGCCGGCGGATCAAACGGAAACACGGGGGTATGAATACCCGTGATCGGCGTCCTAGGATCAAAACCTTGAATTACCACGGGCGCCCCAGCCGCATTGAAGGTTTCCAGGACCAGCTGGGTCCCTTCAGGAGCCGCCTCGCCCAAGACGGAAGCTGTCGCCATCCCGGTGTTTCGAACAAAACCCTCCGTGTCGGTTCCCAGAAAGGCCGTAAATACCCGGCACTGGCCGTCTTTCAGCCAGGTTTCCGAGGTGTTCGCCGCGATGCTGAAGACCTCTGTGATCGATCCGTTCGAGAGGGTGTAGGAGCCACTGGTCGAAAGGGATGAGGAATCGCACGGCGATTCGGTCTTTACTTTCACGATCCCAATAGCCAGTTCATCGGAGGTTAACTTGAAACTCTGGGCGCCGCCCGGGGGAATCGTCCCAATCACTGTATTGTCTGGTACCAAGGCGCCGTTGATTGCCACTGGAGGAGCTGCCTGACTACCCTGGTCGAATGAGAGTTCGACTTCGCAACTGGTTTGGTTTTGGTCTCGGTTGGTGATCTCAACGGTAGTAAAAGCAATGTCGCTACCCAACGGACCGGCGAAGGCCTGTCCCAGCGTTGCTATAGTTATTCTTGCAATCTGAACGCTATTCTGCAGTGTCGCACTCCCTCCGGGACTCGTTACTACGACGTCGGCCAATGTGCCAACCGGCAGGTTGGGAACGGTGACGATGATGATCGAGTCGTCGATGACCTGAAAGGCAGCGGTTTCACCTCCAACAGTGACATGGGTAGTGTCGGAAAACCCGGAACCCGCGAGTGTAATTTTTTGATCGGGCGCCGCGGAACCCGGCGTGACGCTGGTGAGAACTGGCGGATCAACCACGCAGCCGGTGATCCTCCGGATCCGGTTATTTAAGGTATCTGCCACATAGACATCTCCAGAACCGTCAGTGGCCACGCCCTGGGGGTTGGAAAACAGAGCCTCCTCAATTGTCCCATCGGCAAAGCCGCCTATTCCGGTTCCGGCCAAGGTCGACACGACACCGGCCGGCGTGATCTTGCGGATCCGGTTATTCAAGGTATCTGCCACGTAGACGTTACCGGCACTGTCTGTGCCCACGCCGGAAGGGCGACCGAACCGAGCTTGCGCGCCCGTCCCATCGGCAAAGCCGGCTATTCCGGTTCCGGCAAAGGTCGTCACCTCACCAGCCGGCGTGATCTTGCGAATCGCGTGATTGAGATCATCGGCTACATAGATGTTTCCGACACTGTCAATAGCCACATCGACCGGGAACTGGAACCGAGCCTGTACACCCGTCCCGTCGGCAAACCCGGCGATGCCGCTTCCCGCGAAAGTGGTCACCTCTGCAGCCGGCGTGATCTTGCGGACCACATTATTATTCGAATCCGCCACGTACAGATTTCCGGTACTGTCAATCGCCAGGCCGGCAGGGTCACGGAATTGAGCCTCCGCGCCCGTCCCATCGACAAATCCAAAAGCGCCGCTCCCGGCGAAGGTCGTCACCTCACCAGCCGGCGTGATCTTGCGAATTAGGCGATTATTGAAATCCGCCACGTAGACATTTCCGGCACTGTCGATCGCCACGTCACTGGGGAGATTGAACTCAGCCTCCGCACCCGTTCCATTAGCAAACCCTGCTACACCGCTCCCGGCCAAGGTGGTCACCTCAGCAGCCGGAGTGATCTTGCGGATCAGATGCCCGCCCGCATCGGTCACGTAGAGATTGCCGTCACTGTCTATGGCCAGATGGTTGGGGAAATTGAACTGAGCCTCTGCGCCCGTCCCATCGGCAGAGCCGGCGACGCCGCTTCCCGCGAAGGTCGTCACCTCGCACTGTGCCGCGATGTCTTCGGGGAACAAGGCGCTGCTGAGAATCAGTCCTAAAAGTATTGGGCTCTTTCCGTGCATAGAAGCCACTCCTAGTTTTTTCGACCTTTGCTCTTACCGGCCGCTCCCATCGTTTTGCCTCAACTCTATCTAGATCCGGTTGCGAGCAAGAGAGATCAGCTTCCTTATACCATTTGCTTGTTCGAGCCGATTGTAGCAGGTACTGCAATGGGGATAGGCCGGGCCGATGGCTGGGTCACCGAAGAAAAAGTCGAGTTTCGAACCCTCGAGGCCGTTACACGAACCTTCCAAGAGAAGTTCCAGATCTGACCGGGCTCCGCGGGTAAGCCCGGCACTATCGCCAACGAAGCCGCGAGTTGTTGGCGGTATGGGCTTCAAAATCGCGACGTTTTAACTCACTCCGTTTGGTTCACAGTTGCCACTGTCCCCTTGGGTACCCCTGTCAAACATCTCTTCTTCTCGGGAAGCAGACCGGCCGTTCGACGTCCTGGGTGGGCCGTGCGAGACTGCCGGAAGGTTGGTCCGCTCACCGTACAATCAGGGTTCAAGCCATGCCACCAGTCGGCAGTGTCCGGCCCACAATGGAAAAGCCCCGCCCAGAGCGGGGTTTTTGTCGGGGCGAGCCGTCCGCTCTTGGCCGTTAGCCCATCGATGAGCACAAAGGATGGGCCTTGTTTTACAACTTTGGGAGTCGCACCAAAGCGGATGGCCCCGCTGCGGAACCAGGGGTAAAGGAGGGGGATACAGGCAATACCCTGAGTGTCTTTCCCAAAGAGATCGGCTTGGATGAAGGACCCAGCGAAGATCCTGGCCTCGTCTTCCGCCGCCCCCAGGCCCCTGGCAACGGCCTCATAGATGGTACGGAGATAATCAGCAGATTCGCTTCTCATCCTTCTTCCGGGCAGCGCAGCGTGGCCGTGATGCGTCGATACCACCTCGCATGCTGATGATCCGTCAATCCCGAGCGATACAGTACAAGTGCTTCTTCCCACGCAGAAACAACTGCTTTCCGACGATGGCGAGCGAGGCGTCGACACCTTCGTCGAGACTGTTGATTGCGAGGACCTCGTACTTGGGGCCCCGTTTGATGACGAGCGTTGTACCGCCACGACCGGTGATGTACACTCTGCCCGCCGCGCCGGTCAGCGACGCGTACAGCGTGGAGATTCCGGACAAACGCTGATCGCTGTAGACGTCCTTGCCGGTTGTCGCATCGACGCATGACAGGATGCCTCGACGCTCCTTCGTGAAGTAGAGAAAGTTGTCATAGATCAGTGGAGACGCGACGTACGGCGCGCCGTCGTTCCTCCGCCAGGCGACCTTGCCGTTGTCCGTGAGGTCCCCGCGGGCGGCGAGTGGAATGGCGTAGAGCGCGTACCCGCGAAATCCGGTCATGCAGTAGACTATTCCGTCGCGCACGATCGGCGATGGGATCGGGTTACTCTCTTGTCCGCCACACTCCCAAACGAGCTCGCCTGTGGCCAGATCGTAACTGCGGGTTCGGTTCTTCGCGTTGGTAATAACTTGCGTGATGCCGTCATGCGCGACGACCAGCGGTGTCGCCCAAGTAGACCCCTCGTCGCGGGAGACTCGCCACTTCGGCTCACCGCTCTCGGTATTCAGGCATGTGATGAACGAGTCGCCCTCGTGATCCCAGTTGACGACGAGCGAATCGCCGTGAAGGACCGGGGAAGTACCCTCTCCGAACCCGAGCTTGGTCTGCATATCGCCCAGGTCGCGCTTCCATTTGAGATTTCCCTCGAGATCGTGGCAGGTGACGCCGTAAGAGCCGAACGAGGAGTAAAGGTAGGTACCGTCGGTCGTGGGCGACGCGGACGCGTATCCGTGCGACGGGTGATGGCCTTCGTGTGGAACCTGCTCGGTGGCGACCCGATCCCAGAGCGTTTTCCCCGATTTCCGGTCGATACACAGAATCGAGAACTTGTGGAAGGTCGTCGGTGTCTCCGTGGAGAGCCGAAAACCTCCCCGTCTCCCTCGTCCCCGACGAGTGTCGCGGCGAGGAGTTTCTCTGGCGGCTGGCGGGGCGTCCGGGTCCGGTTTGCGGTCGGTCTTGATTGCCGTCAGCAGAAAGATCCGGTCCCCCCAGACGATGGGCGTGGATACTCCCGACCCGGGAACCTTGACCTTCCAGCGGATGTTCGTCGATTCATCCCAGCGCAGCGGCGGGTCGCCCTTCGGCGCGAGGCCGTTGGCGTCGGGGCCACGCCACTGGTGCCAGTTGTCCAGTCGTTCCGCATCGAGCTCGTTTGCCCGCAGGAACGGTGAGATCAGCATCAGTGTCCATGTCAGGGTCAGTATCGGTGGTCTGCTTATCAATGTGCGAGCCATGACTTACTTCCTCGGTGGGTACATCATGCCGACGGCAACCTCACCTTCGCCAGGTAGATGCTGGTCTTTTCCTCGTGGGTCGAGTAGTAGCTGATCCAGAGCAGGCCTTCGTGAAGCACCAACCCGGGGTAGCTGGTGTCGCCTGCGGAGGGCAGCCGCAGAATCTCGGTGACCTTCCCGGCTTCGGGGTCGAGCCACCAGAGGACGGTGCGTCTCTGGTCGTCGGGTAGCTTGAGCCGGCCCGACGCCAACACGCGCCCGTCGGGAAGGCTGATCAGGTGGGGGCCTCCGATGTACAAACCCAGGTCCTTCCACTCCCACAGGCTATACGGAGGAGTCGAGATCCCGATCTGGGCGGAGTCGTCCTTCCGGTCACGACGTAGGAGACACAGGGCCGTCTCGTCCTCCAGGAAGATGGTGGAGGCCTCGGTGGGGGCTCCCCGCTCGAAGAGGTAGTTGATGTAGGTGTCGAACTGGACGCCATCTTCGCTCCGGTAGAGACGAGCAAACTCCTCCTGGTCAGGACGGCGGGAGTGGGCTCGCCTGTCGGTGTAGGCAACTCCGTAGGCCGTTCCCTTGTGCCAGGCGACGCGCCAGAGGAGAAAGTCAGGATCTGCCACCGGTTGCAGCTCGCTCCAGTTGCTGCCGTCGGAGGAGAACGAGACGAAGGAGACAAACTTCCGCTGGTCCCCCTCCAGCCTCTCGACGTCGAACCCGAGGAGCATGAGCCTTCCATCCGGCGTCACCACCAGCTTTGGATCCCGCAGATCCCGACCTGCCTTGGGAGGCAGATGAGCCGCGGATTCCCAGCTCTCACCGTCGACAGAGCGGATGACCCGGATCGAGCCGGCGGCGGAGACGTGGCTTTCTCCTTCCCGGAAGGTGCAATACCAGACATCCTTGAACCGGATCAGGTCGGTAAAGGCACTGTGGGGTGCCTGATCCCAGATCCGCTGGACCGAAACCAGCTCTGCTTCAGAAGCGTCCCCACAACCTGCGCCGACTGCAGCCAGCAGAACCAAAAGCCAAAAGAATTTCCCGCGTGATATCAAAGTGTGACCTCCCCTCTAATTCTTAGTCAATGATAGTCGTACAGGTCCAGACAGAGCCAGAACTGATTGTGGGCCGTCCCCAGCAGCTCTTTGAGGGCCACAATACGCGCACGGCAAAGTGGGCCCCTTCGCTTCGTATGATGTTACCACCGACGGCCAGCAGTTTGTGATGGCATTTTCAACGGAACTCGTTGCAAGCGGGCGAATTACGGAGAGCCCTTGGACAATTTCTGCTACCGTCCTATGCTAGTAACTGAGATAATATGCCGACCAGCATAATCATTGGTTAAAAGGCAGATGAGCACGCTATTCATCCTGAGTCTAAGCCTAGTCTTTCTTCTTTCTTCTATAGGAGCACCAAAGAACATTGCTAAGAAGGTGCTCTTGGAGAACGGGCATGAGCTGCATATTAAGGGAATCCTACCTTCCCGGATTCTGCCACATGCCTTTTATGATCAGGCTGTGGCCTCTATACCTGGGGTCTATCCCAATTCGCAAATCATCGCCAAGAGACGTATAGGATACTTGGGAAAGAATACACCTTCTCCCTATTCTATGGTCTGCTACAAGGAATCAAAGGATCTAGAGGAAGTAACGATTAGCGGCGTCGTTACGAATAAGAACAAAGCCTGGTCTTTTGATGCCAAAGTAGTGGAATCCTCTTTCGTCGATACCCTTTTACTCGTTTTAGAAATTATAGCCGACCTGCCTTTTAACAAATCGTTGCAACCGACAGGCGAGCAGCTTTGTTGAACTGCCTCAGATCCCGTCTGCGCGCAAGTCCATTTGTAGACGACTAAGCAAGGTTGTCAGGCGCATCATGACTTCCAGCACCGCTACCCTCGAGTCAAGCTCATCCAGACGAAATCGGACACTCACGACTGACGGCTGCTCGCCCTCCTGGTGGACGGTGTAGGTCGTCGCCACGAAGGTCCCATCCGGGAGGACTTCGAGGCCGGCGTAGCCACAATCGAACCAGCGTGGGTCGTGGTGTGGTCGCCGATTGCGCAGCAGAAGAATGCGGTACTCCCCTTCTTTTCCATTGACCAGATCCGCGTAGGTGCCAACCCAGGCAACGAAGTGGCCCTTGGATGAGCTGGCTGGAGCCGTGTCTCGGAAGACAGCTACCAGGCGGCCATCGGGTGCGTAGCGTAGGTTGTGGCGATCTCCGGTGATGGCTGCCGCCGCCTCTCGGTAGGGAGACCAGGTGGTGCCCTCGTCATTACTGGTCATGATCATCGAGTTGTAGGCCCGAGATTCCTCGCGCATGACCGCTACGATCTGCGTTCCATCGGGTGATTGGATCGCTCCGGGTTCGTCAGGAAGGCCGTCCGGGTGCTGTGGCAGCCGGGTCTCTGTCCAGGTCAACCCGCCATCGCGGCTGATTGCTTTCGCGATTGCAATATCGTCGGGGCGATCTCGCTTGCCTCTGACTGGGTAGAGAATCAAGTGGCGCCCCCCAGAAATGGGAATCACCCGGTTCGGTACCACCCAGCAGCCTAAACCGTTGAACGCCAGCGGCGTCCAGGTCAGACCCTCATCGACGGAAATCGCCTGCGTCGCCTGGTGTCCCCCAGACATGCAGATCAGACGCGGCACCCCGTCCGGACCTACCACGCGGTGAATAGTCGGGACATCCTTTCCCGTCTTCCAATTGTCGGGGACCGACAGCCTCCCTGACCAGCTCAGACCGCCATCCGTGCTCTTTTTGAGAAAGACACCGTCGCCCGCGTGCTCCGGAGGGTAGACGCAATACATCGTCTTGCCATCGGGCAGCAGCACGGTATCGGGATGACCCAGATACCGGCCCGGCAGCTTTTCGACGACTACCTGGCGCTCTTCTTCGTCGGAGATGTCCAAGGTCGGAATACCGATGGAAATTGGACGGGTGCGCTTCCATGTCAGCTCTTGTGTCGTGCCCTCGACAGAAAAATCGTGAAGGCGAAGCTGACCTTCGTGGGCCGTGAAACCCACCATTCCGAAGCGTTCGCTGGAGTTGTTGAAGGTGTGGACGCGTTTGCCATCCACACCGACTACGAATTCGTTTCCTCGTCGCGAGAGCTCGAAGGAGAAAGGACGGCCCGGCTCAAACCATGCCCCTTGCAGCGGCAAGTGACGGTGCCGAAGAAACTCCGCCGGCGGGCGGGTGGCTGTTAGGGGAAGAAAACCATCCAGTTCCCCAACCGTACTCACTGCCAGGGAAGGACGATCCTCCGCAGACGGAACCGTCAGCCGGGCACGCACGTGGAAGTCACCGGCACCAATTTGCCGTCCCCCGTAAAGAGTGGAACGCGCCCCGTGAACGTGCATCAGGAAGATCGCATCCGACTCGAACTCCCAACCACAGCCCAATGCGCGGATCGATATCGGTTTGCCGTTGTCGACGAAGAGGGTCGTTTCGGAGTTGGAAGACTCGTCTGCACACGCTCCCAGAAAAAGGAGTGCAAGCAGCAAAGGCGCCTTTATGTGGAGCGGCAATATCACCCAATTGATAACGGTATCTCATCCACGAAAAGCGGTAAAGGGGAGTCAAGAAGAGGCCTGAGGAGTCCAAATATTGGGGTCTATACCTTGGGTTCTACATAAAAGCGTCGGTGTTGGAGCTCCAGACGCTTATTGTCTGGCTCGCCATCGCCGTCTACGTCCACCAACACTTTGATCTTTCTCTTCTTGCCCTTCTGGCGGTCGTTGAGTGGTGTGTAGCCTAGGGTGTATTGGAAGCGGATCATGGCCGCGATGGATTTCAGTACCTCGTCCGTATCAGCCTGGAACCGGAGCGTGTAGGATCTTCCGCCAGAGCTCTGGGAGAAGGTTCGCAGCGTGTTTCTGGATTGGTAGTGCTGGAGGCGGCCGATATCACTCATGTAGGGATCTGCTCTCAGTGCCGCCGCCTCTCCGATGGCTATGGAGTAGACCGGGACTCCTGCGTTGGCCACCACCTTGCGCGCCTCGTCGAAGTTGATCCTGCTCAAGCTATCCCGGCCCGTGGAGATCAAGAGCACGGCGGTTCGTCCCTCGACTCCGGACAACCCCGCATAGTCCATGTTCCCCGCCAGGGCGAACTCGAGCGCGTCGTACAGGGAACTCTCACGGTAGAAGGGAGGATCCTTGGCGAGTCCCCTGAGAGAGTTGAAGAGCTTGCCGCGGTGAGCTGTGAAGTCCGAGACCACCCTGGGTTTGATGTCGAAGGAGATCAAAGCGGCGTAGTCCTCTGGGTCCAGGATCTGGGAGATGAACATTCCAGCCGGATAGACGACTTCACCCAGCAGCGGGAGGATACGCCTGCTGTACTCCAGCAACAGGACGATATTCATGGGTGCTTCACCGCCGGTGAAGACCGTCACCGGTTGCTCGACACCATCCTCGAGGATCTTGAATTGTTCCTTTTTCAGGTCCGTATAAACGCTGCCCTCTTTGTCGACTACTACAACAGGAACGCGAACCACCTCCGATTCCACTTTGAACGTCGGTCCTGGGTCCAGTGAGGGAGAAGCTGCATCAGCTCCTGCTGCAGGGTTGGCCATGATCCCCAATAGAATGAGAATCATTCTCAGGTGCTCTCCCGTCGTTGCTCGCGCCAGTACTCTCATGGATCATCTCCTTCTTACTGTTATTCGGATGGAATCAGTGAGGATTTGGATCAACGCCCCGTATTGAACGGCGGCAGCGCGGCTGCTAGAATCGTCCCGAGTCAGGTGAGCCTGGGTTTTGGTTCCATCAAAGGAAAGTAGAACGCCATGGGAAAAGTCGATCTCAACTTCAAGCCGTCGGTGCCGGTCTTCGACGCCAATGTCGCCTTGGGGCGCCGACACGACCAGAGAGTCAACAAAGACACTCCGGAGCAGTTATTCGAGGAAATGGGCCGTGCAGGGGTCGACCGTGCATTGGTCTGGCATCCTCACGGTGTTGCCTACGATTCCATTGAGGGGAACCTTATCCTGATGGAGCTGATCCACGGTGATTCGAGGCTGGTGCCGCAGTTCCTTTGCAACCCCTCGTTCGACGACTTCGATGCCCTCACGCGAAGCATCAAGGACGCAGCGGTGCGCTCCATTCGGATGGTGCCTCAGTATCAACACTATCCCTTCCGGGAGTGGGTGTTGGCTCCCTGGCTGGAATGGATGGAACGCGAAGGAATTGCTCTCTGGCTTCCCAGCACGTACACCGTTTTCGGGAATACGACGGAGTTGAATGCGTCGGACGTCTACGACACCATCAAAGAGCACCCCCACCTCAATGTGGTGCTCAGCGAAATCCACTACTCCAACGTCTCCTGGGCTGTCCCGCTGCTCAAGAGTCTTCCCAACATGCATGTGGAGACCTCACGGTTGGCCATAGCGGATCCAGTCAACCGCTTCCTTGAGTTCATGGACGAGGAGCGGATCCTCTTCGGGTCCCGGTATCCCGACTCCGCCATGGGGATCCATGTGTACGCACTGCACCATATGGGGTTGAGCCAGTCCACCGTTCGGGCCATCTGCTCGGGCAACCTGGAACGGCTCCTGGGAATGGGTTAGATCATGAATATTCCAGTCGTCGATTTTCACGCACATCTGGGAAATTGGGGCCGCTTCGGAATGCCTGACGACCCCGATATCTATCTGCGCTGTATGGACAATGCAGGAATCGATGTTGCTTGCCTCAACTGTATCTTCTACGGCGATGCCGACCGGGGCAACGATCTGGTAGCCCAGTACGTCCGAAAGTGGCCCAAACGGTTTGTGGGTGTCGCTTTCGTCACCCCCAACTATCCTGGTGAAATGGTCAAGGAGCTGGAGCGGTGTTTCAGCCAACTGGGGACCAAGTTCATCAAGATCTACCCACACTATGTTCGGGTTGCACACGACGACCCCCTCTATTTCCCGATCTACGAGTACGCCAACGAGCGCAAGCTAGCCATCATGTCTCACGCCAGGCACTACTTCGACCCTCCTTCCACCTCGATCTACGATCGATACGAGGGCTTGGTGAAGCGATTTCCCCAGATCAACTGGGTCATGGCTCATGCCGGCGGGGGCAGGGGGAAGGAGGCGATGAAGGCGGTCCGAGATTTCTCCAGTGTCTACGTGGAGACCTGCAGTTCTGGACTGCTAAGTGTCGAGTATGCTGTCAAGGAGGGAAGGGCGGATCGGGTTCTGTTTGGTACCGACATGCCCCTGCTGGATGCCTCTCAGCAGATCGCAAAGGTGGTTGTCAGCCAGATTACCGATGAGGAGAAGAAGATGGTGCTGGGTGGCAACGCCATTCGGCTGTTGAGGCTGAAGCTCTGATCCGCTGATAGCCGGCACCGCTGTAGAAGCGATTAAGCCGGCGAGAGAGCGGACAACAGAAAGATCTCGCAGATCTCCAACCCCTCGCTTGCGCTTCAGGCTTCCCGAGTTTCCGCACTAATCGGTGGCCCGGATGCCCGAGGTTCTACGCCTTCGGCGTAGGTGATGGGTCCCCTGATCCACGTCAAGTTTCTTTCTCGAATGATCCAGCACGGCTTGGGCGCGGTTAGCGTGCGCGTTTACGGAAACCCCATTGGGATAACCCGTCGTCGGGTGGCCTGCTCGAAGGCGTAGGCGATTTCGATGAGTCTCGGTTCGCTGCAGGCTAGGCCTGTGAAGCTGACACCGAACGGGGCTGGTTGCGCTTCGAATCCTTCAGGGAACGGAGGGCTCGGCTCATTGGGAACCCTGCCGAAGGGGACGATCACCGTCGGGTACCCTGGCCTGGCCGCGATCGATGCCCCTTTTGCTCCAGGGAAGAGAAGCGCATCCAGTCGGTAATCTTTCATGACTTTATCGATACCGTGGCTTCCAGCAAGGGCCAGGTCCTTAGCCCGGTCGGCCTGGTAGCGTCTGCGATCTTTATCCAGATCCATCTCGTCCGAGATGTCCAGCCTGGCTTGTCCGTACTTGATGCTGCCTGCTCTCTGATGGGCTAGATTCCATTCGCGCAACTCCGTCAGCGACTTCACCGGCGCCAGTGGACCCAGGGTTCGCAGCCACTCGTTGAAGTCCCTTTTCATTCCGTACTTGAAGACCACGGAGCACGACTCGTCCTTCCCTTTGGCATGCTCGACTCCGGAGCAGATGGGCCAGAGCAGGAAGTTGTGCTCCGGGTCCGGATCCACAATGCTGGGAATGGGCGCAGGATCGACAATGATGGCTCCCTGCTGTTTTAGAACTGCCAGTGCCTCCTTCATGACCCTCGGCTGCTGGGGTTTGAGTCCACCGCGCGATTCCTCAGTACCTGCGGGCGTGATCTTTTCGTAGTAGAAGGGTCTGGGGACGCCGATACGAGCTCCGCTCAAGCCATTCCGTTTCAGGAAGCGCGTGTAGTCGTTCCCGGGAGGAGGGGCGCATCTGCCGGTGGCTGGATCCTTTTCGTCCGGGCCCTGGCCCTCCATCACTCCCAGTAGAATCGCGGCACCGGTCACGGTTCTCGCGATGGGTCCGGCGGTGTCCTGGTCGGCCGTGATGGGAATGATCCCATGCCGGCTGATGCGGCCGAGTGTGGGTTTGATCCCGACCAGCATGTTCTCGTTGGCAGGGCTCAGAACCGAACCCGAGGTCTCGGTTCCCACGTTGGCCGCCCAGAAGCTTACAGCCGTACCGATGCCCGAGCTAGATCCACCAGGCAGAAGTGCCGGACGGCCGTCGAAGCTGCCTTCTCGGGGATCTCGTCGTGGATCGTAGGGATTCATCCCGTATCCGCTGAGGGCGTTGTAATTGTCCGGCATGGACGTTGGATGTCCCGCCACCCAGTTGGCCAGTTCCGTCATCCCGGTCTTGGCCAGGATGATGGCGCCCGCAGCCCGCAGGTTCAGGGTCAGTGTCGCCTCGTAGGGTGGGACGAAGCCGTCGAAAGCCAGTGCTCCCCCGGTGGTGGGCATGTTCGTGGTGTGGATGTTGTCCTTCAGAGCCACTGGGATCCCGTGCAGTGGCCCCCGTATCTTGCCAGAAGCTCGCTCTCGATCAAGGACATCGGCCTCCTCCAGAGCGTCAGGGTTGACGGTGATGACGGCGTTCAGCTTTTCTTCAAAGGTGGCGATTCGCGTCAGGTACTGCAGCACCATTTTCCGCGATGTCACCTGCCCCTTCTCTAAAGCCATCTGGATATCCAGGATGGAGGTCTCGACAACCGTGAACTGAGACGTCTCGTCTGAGCGATCAGGTCGAGCGACCTGTGCCAGCAGTGGGAGTGAGGCTGCTCCGAGAAGCAGAAATAGGATGGAACCTGCCTTGATCTGGACTCTCACATACAACCTGCCTGGAACCGTGGCATCGTCTGCCAGGGTATCAGCGATCGTCCGCCATGAACACTCTTGTCTTTCCCGTGAAGAGTGGGACTGCTTCCCTGAGGGTGTGCTAGGATGCCAATTTTGACGCCATCGCCAGATGAGATGTTAGATGCAATCAAAGGAGCTTGAACCATGAAGATCGGTCCTTTCGCGATGAGGGTACACAGCAATGAGGGTGTCCAGGAGCGCTCCTTCCCCATCGGTTCCGTGTCGGGAGCGCGATTCTGCTCCCGCGACGTGGACGCTATGCGTAAAGAAATGGATGAGATGCTGGAGCGCGACGGCCGCTACACCATGGCCACCAGAACCAACCCCTCGGTCTTCCACCTGGGCCGCTATCTTTTGACCCAGGGCCCAGAGTTCGAGGTCCAGGGCGGCATGACCGGCGGGGAAGCGGAGGTGGTAGCCATTCGAGTCGGAGAGGAGATCTTCATCTCTGTCGGCAGCGATCAATGCGATCGCGAACTTGACCCGATCTTCCCCGACAAGCCCAAACAGATGTGTCCCCACCCCCTGGCTTGCGATGCTTGGCCCTATGACGAGGTCCGATCCCATTGGGACCAGCTGCGGATCTATAGCCACGTCGGTGTAAAAGAGCAAACTGTGCCCCTCCAGGACACAACCCTCGATGAACTAGTGGACCTGGAATACCTGTTGGCCATGGACGAGGTCAAAGGACTGGCGGATCCGATGGTCCTCTATTGTGGCTGCAGCTCTTTTCTCGATTCGGCTGAAGCCACTGTGAACCGGCTTGGTCTTCCCAAGGAGACGGCTCTCGGTGTTGGGGATAGCTTTCTGATAGGTCTACACGACCCGGTACACGACCGCAAGATCGAACATGAGTTCCGGGCTGTCCCGCTAGGGGACGATATCGGCTACCGACGAGAGTTCGGCGAGTGAAGAACGCAGTAAGAGGAGAAGGCGCTAGCGGATCGAACAGGCCCCTGAGTTATTGTCCCGCTACCGAAATATCTCCGTCCTTCGCCTTCTGGAGGGCAGTATGGATTACGCAGCGATAGCCAGCGACTTCCACGAAAACGGTTTCGGAATCATCCATGGATTGTTCTCGTCGGAGGAGCTAAGGGCCTTGGACGCTCATCTTCAGTCCTATCTCGAGGAGTCTCTCTCGGCGCCCGAGTCAGGTGAAGTATATTACGAGGATGATGCCAGCAGATCGGTACGTTGTGTGTTTCGGATGAATCAACGTTCCGACTACTTCGAAGAGCTGATGTGGGATCCGCGTCTGATCGCTGTTGCGGAAGCGCTGTTTCCAGGTGCCGAGGCGACGGCCGACGGCGTGATGCTGATCGACAAGGCCCCACATGCGTCTTACGAGTTTCCCTATCATCAGGACAACGCCTACCAGTTCTGGGATCCGCCTGAGGCGGTTGCGGCCACACTGACACTGGACGAAGCGACCGAGGACAACGGGACCATCGTCTGTCTGACAGGTTCCCATGTGAGCCCCATTCTCCCCCACCGGCCTTCGGGCGTGACCGGGGCCAGCCTGGGCCTGGTCGATGCTCCGGACCTGAACCGGTATCCCGAGGTTCCGCTCTGTATGGGGGCTGGCGATCTTTCGCTTCACCACGTCAACGTGATCCATCGGACGGGGCCGAATCGAACGGGCGACCACAGACGCAACCTGGGCTTCGCCTTCCACTCTTCTCGGGCCAAACGCGACAGCGAGGCGCGTGCCCGCTATCAGGAACAC
Source organism: Acidobacteriota bacterium (assembly GCA_965218775.1). Classification (GTDB taxonomy): domain Bacteria; phylum Acidobacteriota; class UBA6911; order RPQK01; family JAJDTT01; genus CAUZIZ01. The sequence goes on from CBDCLS010000005.1 coordinate 2,317,415, forward strand.
CTGAAGAAGACCCATCTACGCTCCGAGGGGGAGAATTGAAGGCTCAACGTCTGTTCCAATCGAATAGTAAATCGGATCGGTATTCATAAAAGGAGGAACGCAATGGTTATGACACCCTCGACCATGTTGGATCTAGGGACGACAGCTCCCGATTTTGAGCTTCCGGATGTCGTGTCTGGAAAATCGATTTCACTGGGCACTTTCGAGGGAAAGAGGGCCCTCTTGGTGATGTTCATCTGTAAGCATTGTCCCTTCGTGATCCACGTGCAGGATGAGCTGGCGCGGATCGGACGGGACTATGGCGATCGGGATGTGGGAGTTGTGGCAATTGGTTCGAACGATGCAGAGAACTATCCAGACGACGCCCCGGACCAACTGCGCGCTATGGCTCTGGATCTTGGTTTTTCGTTTCCCTTCTGCTACGACGAGAGCCAGCAGACGGCCAAGGACTATACGGCTGCCTGCACGCCCGATTTCTTTCTCTTCGATGCGCAGCTGAGATTGGTCTATCGTGGGCAGCTGGACGACGGACGCCCCGGAAACGATAGTCCAGTTGACGGAAAGGATCTGAGGGCTGCACTGGATCAGGTCTTGGCCGGAGGCTCACCCGATCCGAATCAGAAGCCCAGCATCGGCTGCAATATCAAGTGGAAGCCAGAGAGCGCCCCTGCTTATTTTGGTTAGGGTAGCTTTGGTCTCCAGACCGAAGTGTCCCTGTCGAGCCTGCTGGCTCTAGGTACGGCGGCCTGGAGACCACCGCTACGAAGAACGGTCACGGCGCTGTTTCGGGATAGGTGGCCGCTACCAGGATCTGGTGGACGATGACCGCACTGTGGGTGCTCGGTGTGGACTTCTGTCCGCGGCCGAAAGCCTGCTTCAGGAATTCGCTGGGATCGGCCCCGGGCGGGCCTACCAACCCTGCATAGGGACCCCCTGACGGGACATTGCACCAGAGACTCAGTTCGTTATATCCCTTCCGCATGACTCCAGCTGGAACCTCCATGTGATACCAGGGACCCTCCCGTGTCGGCTTGGGTAACAGCACGTGGTTCAGTCTGGTCCACAGGACCGTGTCTTCCGAAGCCTCCGCAGTCCAGACGCTGATCTTGAATTGGGCGCGTGGGTCTTCGGCGTCTGGCCCCATGTTCAGGGGCAGCTTCCGCTCGACCCGATCCAGGACGATCGGGAGCAGTGCCGGCTGGGAGCCGTGGTAGAAGGGTCCCCCGCCGTGGGCCGTGGGCTCGATTCCGTAGAGCTTATCCTTGCCCACCAGCTTCTTCAGATCACCCAGTTCGTTCAGGGCCGACGTGAACTCTTCATCGGTCACTTCCTGGCTGGGTTCATTGGCAAAGTTGAAGAGGTAGAGGCCGTCGGCTCCCTGCTGCAGAAAATAGGCGGCCGCAGCGCGCATCGCCTCCTGGAAGACGGGTTTCTTGGACCACTCTTCCCAAGCACCGGCTCGGAAGGTGTTCGGGTTGATTGTGGGATAGACCTGCACCCGGTATCTATTCGCCAGTTCCACCCATTGGTCGACGGGCACCTGCGAGGGCATGTAGCCCAATCCCACCAGGAGGACGTCCACCAGGTCCTCGCGGCACCAACGCTCCACTTCCATTCCCAGTTCCAATGAGGTCTCCAAGGAGTCCATCACGTGGATCGCGAGCGTGTAGGGTCGTCCGCGGCGCTCTCCAATTGCGTTGAGACGCTTCCGGATCTGCCGGATCAGGTCGGTCAGAAAGTGGGCATGTTGCTGTTCTTCACCCAGCGGGAAACTGATTCCCATCCGATTGAAGTCGAGCTCGTAGCCGTCGAAGTCGTGCTCCGAAGCGGTTTTTTCGATAAAGTCCAGCCGGTGTTTTCGCACCCCGGGATGGGCGTAGTTGAAGGCGACCCAAAGCCGTTGTTCAGTCAGCTCCGTGGGCAGCTCGCGGACGCTGAGTGGCGATATCAGATACTCCGGGTGTTCGGCTTTGAGCGGGTCGTCGGTTTCCTCCAGGGTTCTGGACCTGAAGGAGGAATGCAGGTCGTTCATGCGCAAGGAAGCCCAGACCTCGATTCCCTGCTCGTGGCACGCCTTGATTACCACGTCTCTGACTTGCTCGTAGGAGTTGAAGCAGGGCCAGAGCATTTTCTTGGGTATGTCGTAAGGTGGATCGCAGCCGTTTCCGATGTGCCAGACGTAAGTGTCGACCTGCGTGTCGAAAGTCAGACTAGTGCGGACATCCAGAAACGACTGCTCGTCGGTGACGTCGTAAAGCAGGCTCATGAAGGGAGTTTCGACGCCCCGATTCAGATAACCGTGCGATTGCTGCGAGGCCGAGTCGTAATAGATCAGCCTTCTTTTACTATCAGACTCGAAGCTGGTCTCTGTTCTGTCTTCGCCAGTTTCTGTCTCCACAGTGGCACAGGCCAGGATTGACAACAGTCCAACCGGTACCACCCAGAACAGTCTGATTCTCATGGTTGTCCTACCTCTTGTTCAAGACGGTCTCTTCTCTACCCACGTTTGCCGGGAGGGTTCCCAACTCAGGCCGATGTCGCCCGCTGCCGTGAGTAGTTCTTCCCAGGTGTCCTCATCGATGAGGATGCCGTCCCTGAATCGCTTCTCTTTGTGCCGCGCCTCCAGTTCCCCTGGAATCTGGATCTGTTCGACGCCCGACGCCCTGGGTGAGGATTTGACGTAGTCCATCAGCCTTTGAGTTTCAGATTGGAACTGCGCCAAGGGTAGGAAGGTCTCGATGCTCGCAACCATCAGGAATACCGCATTTCCTCCCCTGGTGGTCTCCCACCGAGTACACCCGGCGCCGCTCAATGCACCTGCAAGGACCTCAACCGCCAGTCCTAGACCGAAGCCCTTGTGACCAGCGATACCGCCCAGCGGAAGAAGCGCGCCCGGAGGATCCTGGAACAACACATCGGGATCGCTGGTGGGGGCTCCACTGCTGTCGATTAGCCAGCCTTCCGGAGTCGGCTGATGCATGGTGTGGGAGAGTGCGACCTTTCCCGCCGCTGCCACGCAGGTCGTCATGTCCAGAATGAAGGGATCGCCATTGGTGGGAAATCCAATCCCCATGGGATTCGTTCCCAACCGCGGAGCTATGCCGCCCCAGGGTGCCACCAGTCCTCTTTGACCGTGGGAGTTGGCCAGGAAGACGCTCACCATTCCTTCCTGCGCCGCCATCCGCAAGTAGCTTGCCAGGCGTCCCAGATGGTTGCAGTGGCGAATGGTGGCAGTACAAGTCCCTGAACTGCGTGCCTTCTCGATCGCCATTCTGGTGGCACGACTAACGACTACCTGACCGAATCCCCAGTTTCCGTCCAGCGCCAACCAGGCCTCCTGCTCTTGGAGGACGTCCAGCGCTGCGCCAGGTACGATGTTCCCTTCGCGAATCTCCCTGATGTAGCGGGCAAAGGATCCGGTTCCGTGCGAGTCGTGTCCACCCAGATGGGCTTCCACCGTGAGATTTGCCACCACCTCTGACTCTTCCTTGGAAGCGCCCGACGCCTCGAGTACAGCCTCCAGGATCTCCTGGAGTTCGGTCGATTTGAAAACTGGCATCGTGCTTCCTCGAATTGAAGGACTAACAGGAGTGAATCAGGGTCGGGTTTTGGAATCAGATCCCTGACAATCCAGGAGAGGCGCCTCCACCCTGGCCACTGACGCCAGGGCCAGTTCGTGTAGATGTCCGTTGGAGGCCAGGATTCCGCGATTCCGGTTCAGTGCGATCCCCTGGGAGAAATCGAGACGCTTGCCATCCAGATCCGTGACCCTTCCGCCTGCCTCCTCAACCATGAAGGTGCCGGCAGCCTGATCCCAGATCTTTTCCTTGTAGCGGGGATAGTGCGGGGAGATCAGGCGGACCAGAAGATCTCCACTCCCCGACGCAAGAGCTGCGTACTTGGCCTGACTGTCCATCAGAATCGGGTCCGGACCGACACCAAGTGCATCCCTTAGTTCCTGCATCTGCCTCTCATTGGTATGTCCGGACTCAACAGACCTCAGGACTCTTGCTTCACCGGGATCGCGCAACTCCGAGACCGAGATTTTCTGAAGTTCTTTCGGATTCTCCAAGGGAGCTCCCCAGACCCCTTCGTCTCTAACCGCGACTGTCAGGGAACCACCGGCAGGGGAATGCCGGGTAACGAGGCCCGGGGAGCCCAAAACGCCCGCCATGACTTCGTGGTTTTCGAGCAGCGCCAGGGCCACGGCGTATTGACCCCCTCGAAGAAAACCCTTGGTGCCGTCAATCGGGTCCAGTACCCAGATCCTTCCCTTTGTTTCTGCCTGGGACCGTCCAATCCAATCACAGACCAACTCTTCGTCGGCTTCCAGGATTCCGGCCACATGTTTCAGTACCTCTCGACCCTCGGGCCTCTGAAGCTCGTCTGCGGATTCCTCAGCGACCAGGCGTGTCTCTCCGAACTCCTCCAGCAATCGTCGTGCTGCCAGAGCCTGGATTGCGTAGTCGGCCACGGTCACCGGAGTGCGGTCACTCTTCACCAGCTCTGCTGGCAGTCCTCCCTGACGAGTGCTCTCGGCCAGCGAGGACGCCTCACACACCAGATCTATTGCGAACTGGACTTCTCTGGAGAACATCTAGCGGTCCCAGGGAGGGATCAGCGTCGGCTGGTTGGCATAGCGTTTCATCCGGATGAGGATCCGAGCTCCAGAACCTGGGGCCAGTCGGACTTGGAAAAAGGGCCGCCGAACCGTGATCGTTTGGTCGTTAACCGTGACGTCCAGACACTGGTGCTCCCCATAGGCACCTCCCTGAACGATGACTGTCCGGGGACGGAGTTGGCTGACATTGACCAGGGTCAGACCGGTCTCGTCGGCGCTGAGATGGTCGACCAGAGCTGCAACGTCCTCAGGAATCCCGGCGCGGCGCCTCTGGGGGTCGAAGTACCGCACCCGGCAGTGGAGCAGCCCGCCGCGATGTCCACTCTGGTCCTCCATCGTAGCCTGGAACATCTCGACAAACTCGTCCATGTTCTGGGTAGGAGCGGTGTAGTACTCCAGGCTGTGGAGCAGCTGGTGCAGGCCACCCAGCATGAGCTGGATCAGCCGACCTACCGTGGCCGGATTGTAGTCCATCACATCGTCGGAGAGACGGGTATCGGGGGTGGTGGGATCGTTCCGGATGGCCTCGACCTTGCTGCGGACCATCTCCAGATCCGCTCTTAGGGCCTGCTCCGGATACGCCGGATTCTCGCCCTCCAGGTAGGCGATCCAACCCTTGCGCGGCAGTCGCTCAAGGTCCCGCCGATCCATGGTTAAGTAGTAGAGCTCCAGCGCCCCACGGTCGTACTTGACGGGAGTGTAGTCGTACCAGCCCTGGTCCCCAAAGCTGTGCGGGTAGAGGGTCTTCCCATCGACCACCTTCGACTGGCCATTGATCAGGTCGATCTGTCGGCCCCAGGGATCGAGGTACCTGCGATCACCCGTGAGCAGGTAGGCGCTGGTGAAACCCACCAGACCATAGGAGTGCTCGTTGCGATGGGCCCGGACGTCGGTACCGGGAATGAAGGGGCTGAAGGCCCAGCCGTAGACGCCCCCGTACCATTTGCCCCCGGCCGCTCCTCCGATGGTTCCGTCCAGACCGATGTTGGAGGGGATGATCCCCTTGTTGGCCAGCATCCTCTCCCGCCAGGCGTCGACGTACTCCAGCACCCACTTCCGGTATTTCTCCTCCTGTTCCAGCATATAGGCGCTGACAGCCAACTCGGTGATCGCCAGATTCAGGGGATGGTCCCCTACGACATCGTTGTAGTCCTCAAAATGCTCCAGGAACGCTTCGTAGCTGGACTCGCCATGGCGGGGCTTGAAGCGGCCCTCCACCTGAAAGGGGTCTCCGGCCCAGTCCAGGGCAGTGGTCGGGCGCAGCAGCGGCCCGCGGCTGCCGTTGAAGAGACTGCGGATGATCTTGTGCTGCGGGTCGTAGTTGGGAGCTCCCGGATCCTCTCCCATGTAGAAGCCGGCATAGCGGCGCATCCGACGGCGAAAGTCGGCATCCCCGGGGTCGGAGAGGCCCTGGGCAAAGAAACCCAATAAGCCTTCGCCGGTGTGCATCCAGTCCATCGTGACCGGAAACTCCTTGAAGTACATGCCCTCGCGGGCAAACTCGACTTCGGTCGTCCTGGCCTCGGTGTACTGACGCAGGTGGGCTTCCCACGCCTTCTTGAACATCTGCAATACCGAATCGGAGCCGCCCAGAGCATGCAGGGTGGTCCAATCCCTCATGTTCTCCATGGCGTCGTCGGGGCCGTCGTTTCCTCCCCATCGCTCCACGCACAAGAGGTGACCGCGCTCGTCGAAATAACGCTCGAAGAAGAGCTGGATTGCCTCGTTCTGAGCTCTCATCAGCCCCCGCTCCAGAAGCGCCCAGGTTGGAGGGGGCATGGGGGTATTGATGGTGACGGAGGAGGCTTGTATCGGCGAGGCCGGGAGGAAAATCCCAAGATACAAGATACAAGATACAAACAAATTCCAAATCACAAGCACCAAGTTCCAAACGGTTGGGGGGCAGACTGACTGATTGATTCGAGACCTTTGCGGTTTCGTTTCAATGGGCGAAGGAGAATTGATAGAGTAGGAGCTTGGCGATTCTATGGCTCTCGATGGAGGTGACATGAGGACTTTGGCGGAGATCCTGGCTCCCGCCTGGATAGTATGCCTGCTATCGGTCAGCCTGTCGATGGCATCTGACTCTCTGCGGGTGCTGCCGGAACGGCTGGGCGAGGTCGAGCCGGGCACAATGCTCTACCGTTATCTCATGGGCGAGGCTGAGAAGGCCTTCAAGCACCGTGAGGAGGCTTACGAGCAACTCAAGACGCCGGAGCAGCTCAGGGCTCATCAGCGGCGCATGCGGGAATTTCTCCGAACTCAGCTCGGCGATTTTCCCTCCAAGACGCCGCTCAACGCTCGGGTGGTCCGTCGGGACGAGCGCGACGGGTATAGCATCGAGCGAATTCTCTACGAGAGCCGGCCCCGGCATTACGTGACCGCGCTGCTCTACCTGCCGAAGACGCCCGCGCCTCATCCGGCGGTCCTGATCGCCTGCGGACACTCGCCTAATGCCAAGTCTTCGGATGCCTATCAGCGGGCCGGCATTCTATTGGCCAAGAGCGGGATGGCTGCGCTCTGCTACGACCCCATCGGTCAGGGTGAGCGTCATCAGATCCTCCAGCCCGACGGTCGGCCTCGATTCGAGAACGGCGTCGAGCACATGTTGGTGGCCCCAGGGTCGATCTTGTTGGGACGCTCCGCCGCCACCTATCGGGTCTGGGATGGGATTCGGGGACTCGACTATCTGGTGAGTCGGGAGGATATCGACCCGGAGCGGCTGGGCCTCACCGGCAATTCCGGAGGCGGGTTGGTGACTACCCTCCTGATGGCTCTGGACGAGCGCGTCGCCTGTGCTGCTCCTTCCTGCTACATCACCCATGTGAAGGAGATGCTCGAGATCCAGGGGCCTGGAGACTCGGAGCAGCAGGTCTACGGAGAGATTGCCCAGGGACTGGGCCACGCCGACTACCTGATGATCCGGGCTCCCAAACCGACCCTGATCTGCGCCGCCACCCAGGACGAGATGTTCGACATCTCCGGATCCTGGAGAAGCCTCAGAGAAGCCAAGCGATTCTATGCGCGCCTGGGACATCCGGAGAGAGTCGACCTGGTCGAAGCCGACGTGGTTCACGGATTCTTCCGGCCCCTGCGGGAAGGAGTCGCGCGCTGGATGCGCCGCTGGTTGATCGGAATCGACGATGCCGTGGTCGAGACCGATTTCCCCCTGTTGAGCGAAGAAGAGGGAACTCTAGGCGAGTTCCTGAGGGCTGAGGGGGAGGACTACAGCGAGTTCAATCGGGTTCGTCTGCCGATGATTCACTGCAGCCCTCAGGGCCAGGTGCAGCTGATGGAGGGAGCCCGCTCAGTCTTCGACTTCAACCGGAACCGGGAGGAGGAGCTGGCCTCGCAGAGGCGGGATTATTGGAAGCGGACTTCCAGGGAGCAGATCCTCGAGGAGGTCCGGCGCAGAGCGGGCGTCCGCCGGCTCGGTCAGCTGCCTCATCCGGAGATAGATGAAGTGGGGACACTTCGACGAAGGGGATACGAGATTCGAAAGCTGATCCTCCGACCGGAGTCAGGGATCTGGCTGCCTGCCCTGAGGTTCGTTCCCCAGACCGGCGAACCGGACGGGGTCGTTCTCTACCTCCATGGCGAGGGCAAGCAGGTGGATGCCGATCCAGGGGGTCCCATCGAGAAGCTGGTCTTGGCAGGTCGCCAGGTTCTGGCCGTGGATCTGCGTGGTATCGGGGAAACCCAGCACCCGAGGGGCAAGTGGGGTTACGGTCCCCTCTTCGGCCACGATTGGGAGGACTTCTACGTAGCCTACATGTTGGGGCGTTCCTACCTGGGAATGCGCGTCGAGGACGCACTGGTCTGCGCCCGTTACCTGGTCGAAGAATCGAGCCTGGGGAAGGTGCACCTTGTAGGAACCGGTGAAGCCGGGCCGGCGGCCCTACACGCCGCAGCCCTGGAGCCAGACCTTTTTTCCTCCCTGGAACTGCGACGCTCCCTGGTCTCCTGGTCCAACGTGGTCAAGACCGAGGTGACGGTCAATCAACTGGTCAAACGGTCCACGGCGCCTTGCAGAAGTACGATCTCCCCGATCTGTTGACAACCCTGCCCGCAGACAGGGTCACAGTGATCGAGCCAACCGACGCTGCCGGCGAGCTTGTCGCTCAGCCTTGAGGATTCAGGGCATGGCTTCGGTCTCGAGGCGGAAGTGTTCTTCACCCGAGTCGGCTCCCTGACTCAGCTCATCGAGGAGATCATCAATCGAGGTGACCGGAAGCCTGGGTGGAGGCTGTTACTGGACCGTGAGCGGCTGTGTTACTCACCCCTTCCTCACCGATTGGAGTCTGTTTGTATCTTGTTTCTTGTATCTTGAGATGCATCCTCCTACGGTACGGAATAGCGCTCCAAAGCTTCTCGGTCTAGCTCGATTCCGTGACCGGGGCGATCCGGCGCGGTTGCCATCCCATCCGCGAAATGCACGGGTTCTTGTGCCAGGACGTTCCACATCAGGTCTGAGAATTCCATATAGAGACATTCGGGGAGACTGGCGGCGAGGTGAACACCTATCTCCAGATTGGTGTTGCCCAGGGAGACCGGGATTCCGAAATCGCCGGCCAGATGTGAGGCGGCGCGCGATCCCCCGATCGAACCATGAATATTGAGGACATCCACGGCACCTGCTTCGAGTAGTCGCCGCTTTCCCGAGAATCCAAGGTACTCGCCGGTGTTGATGCGTGTGAACGGAACCTGGGCACGCAGCAACCTGTATCCATCGCAGTCGTCCCTCGTAATGGGATCCTCAACCCAGTAGATGGGGATGCCCTCTTCCTGGTAGCGATGGAGTCGAAGGATTGCTTCTTTGGGTGAGAAGGCTTCGTTGGCATCCACCATCAAGTCGCTGTCCTCCCCCATGACCTCTCGAGCCAGGCGCATCCGAGCCAGATCCCATTCGATATCGGGGTGCCCCACCTTGATCTTGATGGCTCGAAACCCCATCCCCCGAAATCTGCTGAGTTTGTCTCGAAACTGGTCGTCACTGAGTCGAAAGTCCAGGGTACTGCCATAGGCGGGCACCTGAGGGCTGTCTCCCCCCAGGAGCCGGTACAGTGGCATCTCCAGGGCCTTGCCCATGAGGTCCCAAAGCGCAGTCTCGACGGCCAGGGAAAATGGAGAGGCCCCAACGTTTCCACCGCGGGGACGCGTAATCCTCAAAGCCGTACTGAACGGGTTGCAGTCTTTCAATCCTGGCCAGACCGCGTATTCGAACTGGGCCGTCATTACTTCCAAACCGGGTTTGGGAATGCCCTGGTCGAGTTCGAATCCGATCCCGGTCTGGCCATCGTCCGTGTCGAGTTCCAGAACGGCCATCCAGTGATCCTGAAATTCAACCTGAGAGTCCCCAATGGGCAGCGGCAGCTTCAGGTGGACGCGGTGAAGTCGGTATCTCTGAATCTTCATCGATCAAGTTCCTGCTGGGCTGACGGGGCGCAGGTCGAGGCATGCAATGTGGTGTTGATCGCGAAGGTAGAGCCGGCCGCCGGCCAATGCGGGAGGAGTCCAGCTCTTGTAGTCCAGGATCTTCATCTGTCCGAGCTCCTGGTAGCCCTCCGGGGTTGCCTTGGCCATGGCGACATCTCCTTGTTCGCCCAGGATGAAAAGGTGTCCCCGAGCCGCGATCAAGGATCCCTTCCCCACGCTCCGATCGGCCCACATCTCCTTGCCGTCCTTGAGCCTTATGCATTTCAGAATGGAGTTGTCGAAGCCGTAGAGGTAATCACCAACCAGGATGCAGCCGTTGTAGTGATTCTGCATCAGTTTCTTGGTCCAGAGGACCTCGGCGCTGACGCCGTTTCCCTCCCGGCTCAAGCGAAACAAACCGCTGCCGGTGCCCCGACCGGAGGATACGAACAGGAAGGGATCAGAAAAAATAGGGGTTGCGATGTTCATCTCTGAGGTCGTCAGCCACTCGTGTCGCCAGTGGAGCGTGCCGTCCTCCGGAGACAATCCAAGAATGGCCTTGCCGCAGAAGAACACGATCTCGCGAATCCCTTCGACTGTTATGGGCAGGGGAGAGGCGTAGCCAGCAACGTCATCGTGGGCCTTCCACATCACCTCGCCTGTGGTCTTGTGGAATGCAACCACTGATGCGCTCGGGCCCCCGACGTTTACCAGCAGGAGATCCTCCTCCACCAAGGGTGAGCTAGAGACGCCCCAGTGCAGATTGGAGGCGTTGAAGTCCTTCAGGACATTGCGTTGCCACAGGGTCTCGCCGGTCTTCTTGTCGAGGCACAGCAGCGCTCCGGTGGCTCCCAGAAAATACACCTTGGATCCGTCTACCGTAGGCGTCGAGCGTGCTCCGTCGCCCCCCTGCGGTTCTCTGAATGTAGGAGAGGTGGCGACCTTCCAAAGTTCCTCTCCCGAGTCGGCCTTGAGGCAAACAGCCCATTCGGTGTTATCGCGATCGACAAAGGTGTAGACCCTGCCGTCGGAGACGGCCAGGGATGAGAACCCATCCCCGCCGGCGACCTTCCACAGGATCGGAAGCCCCTGTTGAGGCCACTCGGTCAGGAGACCGCTCTCTTCCGAAATGCCGTCCCGATTGACTCCACGCCACTGAGGCCAATGGCCCGCCACACTGTCGACATCTGCTCCCGGCGCAGAAGACAGTGGTGCGAGGGTTTGTTCACCGGAACAATTGAAAGATAGGACTCCCAGAAACAGTGCTGCCCAGGTTGGATTTCTCTTCATGGTGCTCACCTCTTGATCCGGTGGATTCTAGTCGAGGGCCAAGAAGCATTTCAAGGGATTTGTCCTTCTAGCAGGGCCGCGACCCTTGAGGCTTCTTGCCGAGCACCTGGTATGCCATACTCGATGAGACCCGCCTCACTGGCCTGAGAGGATGATACATGTCCAAGACAGCTGCACAGCTTCTGGTAGACACTCTGGTCGAAGCCGGAGTCAGGCACTTGTTCACGCTGTCAGGCAACCAGATTCTCTCCATCTACGATGCCACTATCGGCCGCGACATTCAGCTTATCCATACCCGGCACGAGGCCGCCGCAGTACACATGGCCGATGCCTGGGGACGTTTGATCGAGGATCCTCCCGGCGTCGCCTTGGTTACCGCCGGACCTGGGCACTGCAATGCTCTCTCGGCTCTGTATGTGGCCTTGATGGCGGAGTCACCGCTGCTGTTGTTGAGTGGTCACTGTCCCCGATCCCAGATTAACAGGGGTGCTTTTCAAGAGATTGATCAGGTCGCTGTAGCACGGCCCGTGACGAAGGCATCATGGTTGGTTGAAGACCCTGACCAGATGGGAAACGACATTAGGCGAGCCCTGTCCCTGAGCCAGTCCGGCAGACCTGGTCCGGTGCACCTCAGTCTACCCAGTGACGTCCTCGAGTCCTCTGTGCCTACCTCGCAGAGTTTGCCGCCGACAGTGAGTAAGGAGAGCTCCTTGACGTCAACTTCAGCCGAGACGTCTGAAGCCCAGCTGTTGGATCTTCTCCACGGAGCCGAACGTCCCATGATCGTCTCGGGGCCCGCCATGGCGCGAAATAATCGTTGGGCGCAGGTCATGGAGTTGGCTCAAGCCGCTCAGATACCCGCTCTTCCGATGGACAGCCCGCGAGGGGGCAACGATCCGTGGATGCATGGAGCAAATCACTGTCTCTTCGAATCCGATTTGGTCTTGCTGCTGGGCAAGAAATTGGACTTCTCGCTGCGTTTCGGGAAATCACCGTTTTCTCCGGAAACCCGATTCGTCCAGATCGACGCGGATGCACAGGAACTGCGGCAGCATGAAAGGGTCGTCCTCTCGATACACGGGGATCCCGTGCAGATGGCACGATTCCTGACGGTCTCAGCCCGCGAGCGGAGATGGCGAGGAGATTCCTGGCGACAGAGGGTGCAGACCGCGCGTGCGACCGAACCGGACCCGTGGAGCGGATGGCGGCAGTCGTCCTTTCGTCCCATCCACCCACTGCGCGTTTGCGAAACACTCCAGCCCTACTTTGACCAGGGGGCTATCCTTGTCAGTGATGGTGGCGAGTTCGGACAGTGGGCGCAGGCTGGGTTAGCTGCCCAGATCCGCCTGACGAACGGCCCCTCGGGTGCCATCGGGAGCTCGATCCCGATGGCGATTGCGGCCAAGCTGGTTTACCCGGAGCGACAGGTTGTAGCGATTTCCGGCGACGGTACCTTCGGATATCATCTCTCGGAGTTCGACACGGCTGTTCGCCATGCTCTACCCCTGGTTGTCGTCGTCGGCAACGACGCTCGCTGGAACGCAGAGTACCAGCTGCAAGTCCAGCACTACGGTGAGGAACGTGCCGTTGCCTGTGAGCTGCTTTTGTCGCGCTATGACAGAGCCGTGGAGGCATTGGGCGGGTACGGGGAGTTCGTTTCGGATCCGGCTGAGATTGCCCCTGCACTGGAGCGCTCCCTGGAATCGGAGCTACCCGCCTGTGTCAACATTCACGTCGAAGGCCTAAGGGCGCCGACTTTCTAGTCATTCGCCGCACGCGGTGCTGACCCATTCTAGAACGAAACTTCTCGTCCGGCGTAGCGGTGGCCTCCAGGCCGCCGTCCGAGCCAAAGGCTCAGAAGAATAAGACTTCGGCCTGGAGGCCAAAGCTACTTCTGCAAATGAAGTTTCAGGTTAGAGTTGAGGTGAGATCGCACGGAAGACCCATCCTTGACCCGCTTTTCTCGCCCGCGATAGAATCCTCTCTCCAGCATCGGTATGTTGTCTTAACATTTGAAGGTAGAGCGACATAAAAGTGCAGCAAGACGTCACCACACCGACCGATCAGCCGCCTTCGGAAGAGCGGGTCCAAGCCAGCCGCGAGCAGCTGGATGCCCATGTGCGGGACATGATTCAGTGGCATTTCAGCCCCGAATCCGGGTGTCCTTTCTGGCTGGAGTGGCAGGAAAGAGCGGGCTGGGATCCACGCAGCGAAGTTCAGGGCTACGGAGACCTGGTGAAGTTCAATCTCTTCGAGGATGAATGGCTTCGAGGCGGCCCGCTTCAACGGTGGGTACCCAAGGCTTATAGCGACCGGCCGGTTTTCGTTTTCGAGACTGGCGGAACCACCGGCATCCCGAAATCCCGTGTCAACATCGAAGACTTTCGCATCGACTACGAGATCTTCTCCGAGACTCTGCCTGAACAACATTTTCCCATCGGTTCGAACTGGCTCATGCTGGGGCCTTCGGGGCCTCGTCGTCTGCGCCTGGCGGTGGAGCACCTGGCCCACCTCCGGGGCGGGATCTGCTTCTGTGTCGACCTGGATCCACGCTGGGTGATCAAGCTGATCAAGAAGGGATGGACAGATCATCTCAAGGCCTATCAACAGCACGTGATCGATCAGGCGGTCACCGTCCTTTCGGCAGGCCACGACATCAAGTGTCTCTTCACTACACCCAAGCTTCTGGAGGCCCTGTCGGGCAGCCTCGAAGCCGCGGGATCGAGTATCAAGGAGACCGGTATCACCGGGATTTTCTCAGGTGGCACCGAGTTCACTCCGCAGTGGTATCGGTTTGCGGTGGAAGAGCTCTTGGACGGGGTCTACATGACACCGACCTATGGGAATTCACTGATGGGACTTGCCGCGTCCAAGCCTTTCGACCCGGCAGATGCCTACAAGATCACGTACCACGCGCCCCAGCCTCGCGCCGTGTTGTCCGTTGTTGATTTCGAGAACAAGGAGCAGCTCGTCGGATATGGCGAGACGGGTAGGATTCAGCTGACGACCCTAACCAAAGAGCTCTTCATCCCGCGATTCCTGGAGCGAGATGAAGGAGAGCGCGAACCCCCCTGCCACAGTTATCCCTGGGATGGTGTCAGCGGTGTTCGTCCCTATCATGGCTTCGCCAAAACCACCACCGTGGGGGTTTATTAGTTGTGATTCATTTCCCGATCCTCCGTTGGGGGGAGCCTTACAAGAGCCTGGATGTTGATCAAGTGGTCCACTTCGTCACCGGCGAACCTCTGGCCGAGGTCAGCCAGGCCATCGGGGGGATGATTGGCCGTGATATGCGTCAGGCCGCCCGAGCGCGCCGGGTGCTCCGGGAAATCCCCTGCAAGGAACTCCTCGGCATGGCCAGGAGCGCGGCTGATCTGTTCATGACGGCCGAGCTTCCAGCTGGAGATGGCACCCAGACCCCGGATCAGTTCGTCAAGTACCAATCAGCCACGACCGGGCTTCCCGAGCACATGTGTCACAAGAACATGCAAAAGCTCCATCATGTGCTGACCCACCTGGACCAGATCCTGGAGTCTCTTACCATGGGACTCGACCTGGATATTCTCACCCGTGGGTATGGTGAAGAGCGCGGTATCATGCGAAGCTATCAGGCCACGGCTCCGGTTCTGGGAATGGTGCTGCCTTCGAACTCCCCGGGAGTTCATGGCCTCTGGCTGCCGGTAATACCCCTGCAAGTCGGGCTGGTTCTGAAGCCGGGTCCTCAGGAACCCTGGACTCCCTATCGCATGTCCGAAGCCTTCTTCCAGGCGGGCGTGCCCCGGCAGGCGATATCTCTCTATCCGGGTTTGGGCGAAGTGGGGGCGGCGGTCCTTCAACACTGTCCCAGCAACCTGATCTTCGGAGGGACGGCCACGGTCGAGCAATATCAAGGCAATCCTCGGGTACAGGTCCACGGCCCCGGATTCAGCAAGATCCTATTCGGCGACGATCAAGTCGATCAGTGGGAGCAGTACCTCGATCTGATGGTGGACAGCGTCCTTACCAACAGCGGCCGAAGCTGCATCAGCTGTTCCGGCATCTGGGTTTCCAGAAACGCGAAGGAGATTTCAGAGGCCCTGGCCGAGCGTCTCGCTTCGGTGGCTCCAAAGCCCCCCGAGGACCCGGACGCAGCGTTGGCGGCTTTCACCGTGACAGGACAAGCCGAGGCGATTGACGCCGCCATCGAACAGGGTCTTGAGGAGTCAGGAGTAAGGGATGTCACGGCTGGCTACCGGGACGGCGATCGGCTTTTGGCGGAGGCTCGGTGCGCCTACCTTCGGCCCACCGTCATTCGCTGTGATTCTCCGGAGCGCAGCCTGGCCAATACCGAATATATGTTTCCCTTCGTAAGCGTCGTCGAGTGTCCTCAGGAGCAGATGTTGAGCCAGATTGGCACGACTCTGGTGGGCACCGGGATTACCGAGGACGAGAGTTTTCGGGAGAGTCTTCTGAATTGTTCCCACATCGATCGGCTCAACCTAGGGCCGATCCCCACCATACAGCTCAACTGGCTGCAGCCCCATGAAGGCAATCTTGTGGACTTCCTCTTCCGCCCCCGGGCCTTTCAGTTAGCCGGATAATTCGTCTGATCGTCTGATCGTCTGATCGTCTGAACGTTGCTCCTTCTCTGACAGTACCGTGAGCGTTGGAGAGCTCCTAACAAGATACTTCGGCGTTCGCATGTTCGGTGTTCTGCGGTTTGTGATTTGGCCTTTTTCCTTGCTCTGGAAAAGGTAACCGGTGGGAATGCTGAACCGCAGGATATCGAACAGGCGAATTTCAAAGGCTAGCCTCGATTTCCACGGCAGTACAAATGACGCCTTTCCGCTTCGAGCCCCCCGCCAGAATCCTTGATCGGCGCGACTTGCGCCTGCTGTGTTTCCACCTACGTTAGTAAATAGAAGTACCTATTTGGATAGAGAGGTAATCCTATACCTAAAACCTGATCAAGGGACGATCCCCACGCGAATGCTAGAAAAGTCTGGATATGAGGCAGAATAGAACCCTATCAAAGGCTGAGCATTTTCTGTCATTCATATCTAGTATAGTTATAGTTTGGAATACAGTAATCGGAATGGACTAACTAATGACACCCGACCGACCGTTCCGGAGGCCCAATTCTTCCTGGCCCCCGAATCGCCTCTGCAGCGCCAGTATGAGGCCTTGCGCTGCTTTTTCGTCGAAGGCTTGCCCTCGCAGCAGGTCGCCACTCGCTTCGGCTATTCCCCAGGAGCCTTCCGCGTCCTCTGTCATCAGTTTCGCCATGATCTCAGCAAGCGCGCCCGCTTCTTTCAGGCGATTCGCCGGGGGCCTCAAGCGGCGCCCGCCCGCGATCGGGTGCGGGAACGGGCCGTCGCCCTGCGCAAGCGAAACCTCTCGGTCTACGATATCCAACGCGAGTTGGCCGCCGCCGGCCATTCCATCAGCATCAATGCGTTATCGATCCTGCTGCGAGAGGAGGGCTTCGCCCGACTGCCCCGGCGTCGGGATGAGCAACGCCCCGCCACCCTCAAGCCCGAAGCAGCAGCCATCGCCGACGTGCGGCAGATCAATCTGGCCCCGCGCAGCTTTCGCACCCGGGTCGGCGGTCTGTTTCTGTTCGTCCCGCTGATGCGATCGATCGATCTCGGGGCGGTGCTGCAGCCCCCCCGCCTTCCCGGCTCCCAAATGATTCCCGCCGAGCAGGCCGTGCGCACCCTGCTGGCTCTGAAGCTGCTGGGCATCGAAAGAAAAAGTCATGTCATGGATCGGGTCTTTGACGAGGGCATCGCCCTTTTTGCCGGTCTCAATGTGGTGCCCAAGCGCTCCTACCTGGCCGCCTACAGCTCCCGGGTCGACCGACGCGCCAACCTGCGCCTCATGGGAGCCTGGTTTGAGCAGGTCCAAGCCGCCGGCCTGCCCCGGGGCTCTTCCTTCGATCTGGACTTTCACACCGTCCCCGCCAATAGCCAGCAGGAACCTTTGGACAAACACTATGTCTCTTCCCGCAGCCGCAGCCAAAAAGGCATCCTCGTTTTTTTGGCTCGGGACGCCACCGAGCGTGTCTTATGCTACGCCAATGCGGGTGTCCCCCGGGCCGATCGAGCCGACGAGGTGCAACGCTTCGTCCAGTTCTGGCACCAACACAGCGGTCAGCCTCCGGCCGAACTCGTCTTCGATTCCCAGTTGACCACCTATGCTCATCTGAACCGCCTCAACCAACAGGGCATTGGCTTTATCACCCTGCGCCGCCGCTCCCAAAAAATGCTGGGCCAGATCTGGAGCCGCCCCGCCTCCGCCTGGCACCGCATCACCTTACCCGCCCTGACTCGGATCTTTCGCACCCCCAAAGTCCTGGACCAGCGGATCGTCCTGAAACATTACGAAGGTCCCCTGCGCCAGCTCACCCTCATGGAACTCGGTCACGAAGAACCGACCGTCCTACTGACCAACCATCTGCGCCGCGCCCCCTCGACTCTGATCACCCGCTATGCCCAACGCATGCTCATCGAAAATGGCATCTCCGAAGCCATCCAGTTCTTTCACCTGGACGCGCTCTCTTCGATGGTGGGACTCAAAGTGGATTTTGACCTCCAGATCACCCTCATGGCCAGCTCCCTATATCGACTCATGGCCGAGAAGATTGGTCGCGAATATCAGCGGGCTCAAGCCAAAAAGATCTTCCGAAATCTCCTCGACGTCTCGGCCCGGGTCCAGATCCAAGAGCAGCAAGTCACCGTCCACCTCGATAAGCGCGCCCATAACCCCTACTTGGTCGCCTCGGGCCTGGGTGATGATCCCACGCCCATGCCTTGGTTTGGCGGCAAAACTCTGGTCCTTCGATTTGACTAACCGACTCAACGGCTACCCTTAAAAAATGTTAGTCCTTTCCAGTACCGTGGAAATCGAGGCTAGGAAGACAGTTCGGTGTTCGCATGTTCGACGTTCAGCGGTTTGTGATTCAGCCTTTCTTCCTTGCTCTGGAGAAGGCAACCGGCGGAAATGACAAACCGCAGAATATCGAACAAGCCTTTCGAAGGAAAGACTCTTTGCCTTTATTCGCGCAGCAGTTCCTCAGCCAATTGATCCGCCCGGCTAGGAGCCTGTCCGAGTAATGGTCCGAGTTGCGAGAATGGGGCTTGCGAGGCGAGATCAAGGCAGGAGGAGGAAGACGATGCTTGGCCATCTTCGACGACGAACGCGGAGATCGGCCGCAACCCCCATTCTCCCTTCGGGTTACAGGCGGCCTCAGCCCATCTGCTTTGTTCTGGCTCCTCGAAGATGGCCGAGCATCGCCTTCGTCGCCCTGCCTCGCATCTGGACTAACGGCGCCTGTAACGCAACCCGGACCATTACTCGGACAGGCTCCTAGCTCAGATATCCGTTCTCGGTCAGGACATCAACAAGGGTCTGGACGGCGGCGGCTGATTTTTGGAGGAGCGCATTTTCCTCCCCCTTGAGATTGATCTGGATGATCTCTTCCATCCCGCTGCTTCCCAGCTTCACCGGCACGCCCACGTAGAGCCCGTTGATGCCGTACTCGCCCTGCAGATAGGCGGCACAGGGAAGGATCTTTTTCTTGTCCTTGACGATGGCTTCAACCATCTCGGCGGCGGCGGCCGAGGGAGCATAATAGGCGCTCCCTTCCTTCAACAGTCCCACGATCTCGGCACCGCCGTCTCGGGTACGTTGAATCAAGGCTTCCAGCTTGTCTTCGGGCAGCAGTTCCGTAATCGGGATCCCTGCCACCGTGGAATAGCGGGCCAGCGGAACCATCGTGTCCCCGTGACCCCCAAGGACGGAGGCGTGAGTGTTCTCTACCGAAACATCCAGGGCTTCCGCTATGAAACTCCGAAAGCGGGCGGAGTCGAGAATGCCCGCCATGCCAAACACCTGCTGGCGGGGAAATCCGCTCACCTGCTTCACAACCTGGCACATGGCGTCCAGTGGATTGGACACCACGATAAGAATGGCGTTGGGACTCCTCTCGACGATTTTCTCGGTGACGTCCTTGAGGATGGAAGCGTTTTTGAGAAGAAGGTCGTCCCGGCTCATCCCGGGTCGTCGAGCCAGGCCCGCTGTGAAAACGACCACGTCTGAATCGGCGGTGGCGTCGTAGTCGTTCGCTCCCGATACGTGTGAATCAGATCCCTGGACGGGAGCGGCCTCGAGCATGTCGAGGGCCTTGCCCTGGGGCATGCCTTCGACAATGTCCGTCAGGACCACGTCGGCCAGCTCCATGTCGGCAATTCGCTGGGCCGTGGTCGCTCCGACGTTGCCGGCACCTACTACGGTTACTTTTGTTCGCATCTCTATGTCGTCCTAATAGCTACATGTTCTCGATGATGGCGGAGGCGAATCCGCTGGTCTTGACCAGGCTTGCTCCCTCCATCTGACGTTCAAAATCGTAGGTGACTCGTTTCTGGGCGATGGTCTTGCCCAGGGCCGAGTCGACACATTCGGCTGCTTCTTGCCAGCCAAGATACTCGAGCATCATGACGCCGGAGAGAATGAGAGAGCCAGGATTTACCTTGTCCTGACCGGCATACTTTGGAGCTGTGCCGTGGGTTGCTTCGAACAGGGCGACGCGGTCGCCGATGTTCGCCCCTGGGGCCATACCTAGACCACCTACCTGAGCTGCACAGGCATCAGAGAGGTAGTCTCCGTTCAGGTTCGGGAGTGCAAGCACATCGTACTCATCCGGCCTCAAGAGTACCTGCTGGAACATGGAGTCAGCGATTCGATCGTTGATGAGGATCTTTCCGTCCGAAAGCTGTCCGTTGTGCTTGTCCCAAAGCTCCTGCTCGGAGATGCAGATATCGCCATACTCGTCCTTGGCCAGTTCGTAGCCCCAATCTCGAAAGGCCCCTTCCGTGAACTTCTGGATATTGCCTTTGTGCACCAACGTGACCCGTTTCCTGCCCTGAGCAATAGCGTACTGGATCGCCTTTCTCACCAGTCGCTTGGTTGCGAAAATGGAAATCGGTTTGACGCCGATTCCAGAGTCCTCGCGGATGTTCTTCGAGAAGTTGGTGTTGATGAAGTCGATCAGCCTCCGGGCCTCGTCACTCCCTTGGGTCCACTCTATGCCGGCGTAGACGTCTTCCGTGTTTTCTCGGAAGATGACGACATCCAGTTTTCGAGGTTCCTTGACTGGGGAAGGCACGCCTTCGATGTAGCGGCAGGGACGGACGCAGGCGTAGAGGTCCAGAATCTGTCGCAGACTGACGTTGAGGCTGCGAATCCCCCCGCCCACTGGCGTGGTCAGAGGCCCCTTTATAGCTACCAGATACTCTGAGATAGCATCGACACTCTCCTGAGGCAGCCATTCGTCGAGCTGGTTCTTGGATTTCTCGCCGACCAGGATTTCGAGCCAGGCGATCTCCCGTTCGCCCTGATAGCATTTCTGAACTGCCCCATCGAGGACCCGTTGGGTCGCGCGCCAGATGTCGGGTCCGATTCCGTCCCCTTCTATAAAAGGTATAATCGGGCGATTGGGGACCTGGATCTGGTCGCCGTCGTAGGTGATCTTTTCTCCATTTTGGGGTGGTCTTACCACTCCGTTGCTATCTGCCATAGGTCTTACCTCTGGTTCGCAAAAAGGGTTAAGTTACTTGGAAACGAATCCTGAGTCAACTCAGGCGCTCGGACCTGTTTCCGGACCGGAAACCGTTAGGAAATGATGGGTGACGAAACGAAGTCCCAGGCGGGTGTTTCGCCTAGCTGGCAGGCCGGATTATCGAGGGGGCACCAGAGGTTAGGCGTAGGGGAGAGTGTGCTGATGTCCAGCTCTCTCCTCGGAACCTGGGCTCATATTGCAGACGAGTCAAGTCGTTCGCGGCTCTGTCGGATCGCCAAAGGTTGATGATAGGCGATCGTTTGGAACTTGGTGCTTGTGATTTGGAGTTTGTTTGTATCTTGTACCTTGGGATTTCGACGTTCAGTCTCAGAGGCGTTCGACCAGTCGGGCCAGCAGTGCGACCCGAACTGGGAGGGCATCCAACTCGATGTGCTCGTGGACCGCGTGGGCTCCGTCGCCGTCGACTCCCAGGCCGTCCAGAGTGGGCACTCCGAGGGCGGCGCTGAAGCTTCCATCACTTCCTCCACCTGTCTCTCCCTCCTTCAGATCCAGACCGAGATCCCTTCCGATTTCCCGGGCTTTTTCGAAAAGGGCTCCGCTCTTGGGTCCTTTGATCATGGGTGGCCGATTGATGCCTCCGGAGACCTTGATGCGCGCACCGGATAGTTGAGGCTCCAGATGGTGCAAGGCCGCTTCAACCCGCTTCCCTTCCTCTACGGTTCGGAAGCGGAAATCCACCATGGCATGAGCGGAGTCCGGGATGACGTTGTCGCGTGTGCCGCCCTGAGCCACTGTTACCGACACAGTCGTTTCCTGTTCGGCAGAGGAGAGGGCCTGAATTTTCAGGACCTGTCGAGCCAGTTCCTCAACGGCGTTGATGCCCTTTTCGGGCTCGACTCCGGCGTGGGCGGCCCGTCCCTGAATCTTGATGCCAGCGGTCCCGGCGCCTTTCCGAAAGGTCTTCAGTACGCCTCCCGGAAGCGGAGGTTCGGTCACAAGCACCAGATCGCTTTGGAGGGAAAACTCCTCGATCAGCTCCTGGCTGTGAAGGCTTCCCGTCTCTTCGTCGGTGGTGTAGAGAAAACGTACATTGCGTTCAGGGCTGAGGCGGCCTTGTGCGATGTAGTCCTGGATCTTCAGGGTTGCGGCAACGCCTGCCTTCATGTCGAAGATCCCGGGACCGTGGAGTCGGTCGCCCTCAATCCGGAAGGGGAGGCGGGCAAGACTTCCCGGCTCCCATACCGTGTCGATGTGGCACAAGACCAGGATAGAGCCTGCGGCTCCGCCGTCCCACTCGGTCCAGATGATGTCGCCCACATCTTTACGTGGCACCACCTGAGGCGAAAAACCGGCCTCCTTCATGTGGAACATGAGAAAAGAACCCAGGTCATCTACTAGCGCTTTGTCGGTGGAGGGGCTCTCTCGCTCGACAAGGTCTTTGAGTAGCTCAATGATCTCTTGCTGCTGGCTCTTGACGGTCTCGAGGAACGCCTGATCACTCATGTATGGCTCCAGTTGAATTCGACTTCAGCGACGAATTCCGAATCTCCTGTGAGGAGGATCTCGCCTCCCTCGCTCCACTCGACTTGCTGGCTGCCCGTTCCCGTTTCTACCTCAATCGGGGACTCGGCTCGAGCCGTGCGAATCGCCGCCACTGCCGCAGCGCTGCAGCCGGTTCCCGAGGAATGGGTTGGCCCCACACCTCGCTCCCAGATTCTGACCTTCAAATGGTGCTTGCCTTCGACCTGCACGAAGCTGACGTTGGTCCGTTCGGGAAAAGCCGAATGCGTCTCGAGCGCGGGAGCCAGGCGTTCAAACTCCTCTAGGGCCGGAAGGGTGGGAACAAAGACCACACACTGTGGATTTCCTACCGAGAGCGCCGTGATGGAGACCTGCTCACTGCTGACTTCAAGGGGATGATCCAACACGGTGGCTAGATCCGTTCCGGTGAAGGGAATTGCATCTGCCGAGAAGCTTGGTTTTCCCAGCGAGGTGGTGTAGCGCCAGAGAAGATTCTCGTGAGCCAGCAACCGGCACAACTTGTGGCCCGAGATGGTTTCCAATGATAGGGTTTTCTGCTTGGCCCAGCGGTGATGATGCAGGAAAGAGGCCGCGCAGCGGCAGCCGTTCCCCGACATGCCAGCCTCGCTGCCGTCACGGTTGATGATGCGCAGGAAAAAGTGTCCATCAGGACGCCGGTCGACGAGGATACAACCGTCGGCGCCAACCCCGAAATGTGGGTTACAGATGGCCCTGGCAAAGTCGAAATAGTGCCCTTCTAAGACTTGCTCTGAGGCAACTATCAGGAAGTCATTGCCATAAGAATGAAATTTCGAGGCTGATATCATGGGGATTCAATGCTTTGGGAGAAAGAGGACGACCCGGAGCGATTCTCGATGGCGGTAAGCACCAATCTCGGGTATTTCTGCGGTCTCCGCAACCCGCAGGATCACAACAGCTTGGCACTTCCCATCCGTCAGAATCGCTCGACCCGGAGCGATTCTCGATGGCGGTAAGCACCAATCTCGGGTATTTCTGCGGTCTCCGCAACCCGCAGGATCACAACAGCTTGGCACTTCCCATCCGTCAGAATCGCTCGACCCGGAGCGATTCTCGATGGCGGTAAGCACCAATCTCGGGTATTTCTGCGGTCTCCGCAACCCGCAGGATCACAACAGCTTGGCACTTCCCATCCGTCAGAATCGCTCGACCCGGAGCGATTCTCGATGGCGGTAAGCACCAATCTCGGGTATTTCTGCGGTCTCCGCAACCCGCAGGATCACAACAGTTTGGCACTTCCCATCCGTCAGAATCGCTCGTCCCGGAGCGATTCTCGACCCGCTTCAAGCAAGCTCTTTGAGTCGGGTTTTCAAGCGTTCAATGATCGTCACCGGCGTCGGGTCCACCTGGTTCAAGAAGGCCAGGTACACACTGGCGTAGTCACCCAGGAGAATCAAGCTCCAAAGCCGTTTGATCCAGCTTTCTCCGTCTGTCCAGTACTCGAAGGTCGAATCTACCTTTTCACTCAATAGACCTCTGGTGACATCGATTCGAGCCTGGGTTTGGGGAGGGTCGTCGCGATCACGGAGGAAGATGGGAACGAGTTGGCGAAGCAGGTTGGGTGGATACGTCCAGCCCTCGATTTCATTGTGATTCATTTCGGGAAGAGTGCTGGAGTAGGCAAGTTGTTTCCCGTTTTCGGAGAACTGACCTCGCCAGCGAATCGCCACCATTTCGAGATGGCTGTCGCTCCCATAAACGACCGGTATTCTGTCCATGAGGCTGAGTGCGAGACTCTTGGCAGCATTCTCTGGAGTCGCACTCAACGGTCCATAGTTCCGGATTTTTTCACGTACCAGCTCAATCGAGCCTCGCAGTTCCCCGCTGCGATCAGCCAGCAGACCCAGACTAGACAAACAGACCAGAAAGGGTATCGAGCAGAGGCCGAGCGCGGCACGAGGTGGATATCCCTCGGGAATCCGCGCGCAGGGGACTCCGTGCTCCTGGGCCAGTTGGCCGAGTGTTCCGCCCGAGGTAAGACAGATGACTCGAGCGCCCGCTTCCTGAGCCTGGGCAAAGGAAGAAAGCGTCTCTTCAGTCTGCCCCGAATAGCTGGCGACCAGGACGAGTGTGCTGGCATCCACGAACCCGGGAAGAGAGTAGTTGCGGTTGACCAGAAAAGGGACCTTCATGTCCTGTCCAAGGTAGGCCCTGAGCAGGTCACCCCCGATAGCTGATCCTCCCATTCCACACAAAAGAACCTTCTCGACAGGTTTCCCCCCAGGGGGGATGGTGACTTCCTGACCGATTTCGAGAGCCTGTTCCAGCTGCTGGTCGAACCTGCCCAGGATCTCCAGCATCCCTTGCGGATCTCGTTTGGACAACTCGTTCGGAAGGTCGAGGACCTCTTTTCCGGAACCGCTCACTGCTCACTCCTCACTGATAACGCTCACTGTTCATTGTTCACTCCTCACTCCTCCTCACTCCTCACTGCTCACTGCTAGATCACTTGCCTTATTCCCGGGAAAGTATCTCCGCGCAAAGGCTCGGATCTGCCCTGGAGTCACGAGCTTGATGCCGGAAATGTACTCCCGCTGAAACTCGACGCCGTGGCCCCCGAGGACCTGTTTCGCCAATAGCATGAGATCCTCACTGCCCGCCTGCCGATCCAGGTGAAAGCGCGTAATGGAGCCAACCACAGCGTTTAGCAGGTCATCCCGGGTGAAGGGTGCCTGCTCCATATTCGAGAGGCGTCGTATCAGTTCCTTACCCGCCTCTTTTTCGGATCCAGGAGTCGACAAGGCAAATGCGAAGATGCCACCGCGGCTGAGCCCTGACTCCCGGAATAGCCGGAACTCCAGGATGGGGGTCTGGGACTCCGGAGTTAGGATCGCGGATACCTCGGGGCTCAACAATAGGGTCTGCCAGACTTCCCAGATCAGCCAATCCCGGGTCCCTTGGGCTGGGCCATTCAGCCCCAACATCACGGTTCCATCGCGTTCGTACTGAGCGTACTCTCCACCTGCCGATGGGCTGCCTGTCTGGCGTTGGCCTCGGCCGGTTCTACCCAACGGGTCGCGGCGAGCGAAGTTGGAATCGCTCAAGCGAGATACGAAGTCGCCCAGGAACGACGTCCCCTGGATGTCCCCACGCAGGAAGATCCAAGGGTGAATCCCGGTCATCTGGCTGTCTAGCCGGGTGCGTGTCATTGCCAGCGTCAACTTGGGAAGGCTCTCTTTCGTTCCAAGCTGATTGAGGGCGTAGGAGTGTTGGCCGAACAGTAGCTGTCGGGTCCTCCTCAAGGCGCGGAGAAACCATTCGTCTTCCTGCCACTGAAGCTCGGCCTGGGTTCTTCGTCGCTCGGCCTCGAACACTTCTTCATCGAGGACCGGGCTTCGGAACCAGTCTATGAGCAGGCTGAAAAGCTTTGATGTGTGCCGTGACAGGACGGTTGCCTTCAAGCCAAAGAAGTCGGGCTCGTTGACGACCCTGATCTCGGCTCCCATCATTTCCAGGTCGTTCCATGACAACTCGCCCTTTGCTTTCAGCATGCTCCTGAAGGACGTACGGACCATGAGTTCCGTAATCCCGGACTGCTCAATCGACTCGGTGCTTCTTCCTCCGGGGAAAAAGAGACCGATGTGGACTAGAGGGACGGTGCGGTCTTCTCTGAAGTGGACCGACGGTCCTCTCAGAATTGAAGTGGCCCTGAGGTCGCCGCCAACAAAGGCCGACTTGAACTTCAGCGGGGCGAAGCGCTGCTTCTGACTCGAGCCAAGCACGATCTCTGTTTCTGAGATCTGGGCGTCAATCGAGGCAGGAATCAGCAATTGAAGCATTTCTCGGAATGAGTCCAGAGTGAAGGTTCTCGCTTCGGCCTGCTTCGGAAAATATTCGACCACCGCCAGGTTGGACTCGCGAAAATGACGTTTGGCAACCTTTTGGACCTGAGCTGGTTCGAGACTTTGGATCTGTCGAAGGAAGAGTTGGCTGTCCCAGAATTGGCCGACGGACTCGCCCCGGGCCATGAGAAGGGTCCGCTGATCAAGGTTCTCCATTCTTTGGTAGAAGTCCCTGGTCAAAAGAGCCTTGGCGCGACCCAACTGCCCAGGCGAGATACCCTGGCGTCTCACAATTTCGATTTGAGCCAATACCTGCACCTCAGCCTGATCCACTTTGCCGGGGTCTGGTCTCAGGTGGACCCAGAAGGTCCCCGATCCGGCTGCGGTCTCCAATACAGACTCGGCTCTAAAGGCGATTCCGGCCCGCACCATCTTCTGGCTCAGGACGCAGCTTTCACCCTGACCCAGTACATAGGAGAGCAAGACAAGGGCATGGTAATCCTCATGCCCCAGGCCGGGGATCCGGTAGCCCATGACGATGTAGGGTACGGAGACGGCGCCCCTGCGATGTAGATATTTCAACCCGGGGTCATCAAATTGAAGCGAAGCCTTCCCTTTTCCTCGACTTCCCCCCGACACCTTGCCCAGTCCCAGCTTGGCATAGTGCTTGATCGCGTATTCGAGGGTCTTTTCTTTCACAACGGCCCCCGAGACCGCCAGAATCAGGTTTCGGGGATGGTAGCTGCGAAGGTGAATCTCCCCCAATTGTTTCAGGTCTTTGGGTGTCTGCTTTGCTTTGCCAACTGGCACAGGAGCGACCAGTTCCAAGAGCCTGTTCTTGGCGTAGGTGAGCGGAAATCGCTCCGCTCGATTTTTCCGCTCAACGACGACCCGAAGCGCGCGCTCGATGCTAACCTTCTCGGGTTTTATTGGGTCAAGCAGCGCCGCGTGGGTGGCAAGTGCCTTCTCCAACTGGTCCGCCGGCGACAGCGAAGCGAATCGAATTCCATTTCGCCCCTTCTCTGGGGTCAATACCGCACCTGCGTCGTAACTCAGCGCTCGCAGATCGTCTTGCTGGAGCAGCATTTCGGCAAGGGTTTCCGAGAGCAGTTCGCCTGGATTCGGACCCAGAGAAGGTGGAGTCCTCAGGTAGGTAGTTACGGCGACCACTGGGTTAGAGGGATGTTCTTCAACCAGGATCGTGAGGCCATTCCTGAGCACCACTCGTGTCAGGTTGTCTTGATCCTTCCTGGACTGAAATTCTTTGTAGTACTCTGGCGCCCGGGGCATCTTCTTTCGCGATCCCCTTTGTGACCCGGCCAGGAGGGGCGGCGACAGCGTCAAAAGGGCAAGAAGGAAGAAAACCCCAGCCATGTAAGGATCGTAGCAAACGCAAGCGCTCCAAGGCAATTTGCCGGTTTGGGTTTCTCGCTCCCTTCGGGTATCCTACAATAGGTATTTAGCGTGGGCTTTCGGGCAAGTATGAGTGCGGAACTTGAGTTTGAATGAAAACCAACGAAGCCTCCCAGGACGAGCTCATCAAGGGACTGAAGCAGTTGAACGTCAACGTGGTCGACGGGTTCGTCGACCAGTTTTCCCGTCCCCTCTTCGGCGTTATCTTGAACTACACCAAGAATCCCTCTGATGCCGAGGAGATTCTTCAAGATACCCTCCTCAAGATCATTCGCAAGATCGACACATTCCGTCAGGAAAGTGATATCTGGCCTTGGATGAAGAAGATCGCGGTCAACAATGCCATCATGTGGCTGCGCAAGCAGAGAAGCTCCAGGAAGAGAGAGGTGAGGCTAGATGACTGGATGCCTCAATTCAACGACGAGGGAGAGCTCGAGTATCCGGTTTTCAGCTGGACGGGAGATCCCGAAGAGGTGATGCTGAATCGAGAGCTTTCCAGCCAGCTCTACGAGGCCATCCAATCTCTCCCCTTCGAGTATCGTGCCCCTTTGGCATTGAGGGACATAGAAGGCTATCCGGTCAAACAGATATCGTCTCTGCTGGGCCTCAAGGAGGCGACAACGAAGACTCGAATTCATCGAGCCAGGCTCTTTGTAAGGGAGAGGCTCGCGCATTACTTCGAAGGGAAGCCATGAGCAATTTCTTCAATTGCCGGGAGTGTGTGGATCTTCTTCACGAATATGTTGAAGGGGGTCTGGATGCCGATGATCACAAGAAACTGGATGAACACCTCTCTGCCTGTCCACCCTGCTTGCACTTCCTGGAGACCTACCGCTCCTGTTCTGAGATCGTACAGCAACTCAAGGATCAACAGGTACAGATCCCTCTCGAGCTGCAGTCTCGTCTGAAGTCCTTTTTGAAGGATCACCTGGGGAAAGCCGACCTGACCTGAAAGTTCGAAAATCCCAAGGTACAAGATACAAGGTGCAAACAAGCTCCAAATTACAAGCACCAAATTCCAAACGGTCGACTATCATCCTCAACCATGGCTATCTACAGAGCCGCGAACGACGTGACTTGTCTCCAAGATGAGCCCAAGTTCCAAGGAGAGAGTCGGACATCAGCAAGATCGCTGATAACCCCGAAGAGTTTCTCTCTCGAATGACCTAGGGTGGCCGGAGCGGGATTGACCTGACATGAGAGTCGAGGATGTTCATGTCTGCTGGACGATAGACTGCGAGGCCACCCAGGAAGCGATCTCCGACCTCGAAATGGGTGTCCGGGCGATTCGTGGCTTCGTCGAGTTGCTGACCGACTCTGGCCTTCGAGGCACCCTCTTTGTCTTGCCCACCGATGCCGTTGCCTACCCGGCGCTGCTCCGGGAGCTGGACTCCCAAGGCCTTGAGATAGGGCTCCACTACCACCCTCAAGAGGAAGGGCGTCAAGACTACTGCGGCGCCTACAGTGAAATCGAACAGATGGTCATGTACTCGGAGGCAACTACGAAATTCTCCGAGGCGCTGGGCTTTCAGCCGAAGACCTTTCGAACTGGCAGCTGCTCGGCCAACGACTCGACTTTTCCGGTGACAGAAGAGCTCGGCTTCACCAGTTGCTCCCATTCGATGCCGGGACGGAACATGGCCAATCTCAGGAGTAACTGGGTGGGTGCTCCAGCCTACCCCCACTTTACCCATGCTGCCAACCGCTTGCTCCCAGGGACCATGAATCTGGTGGAGGTCCCAATCACGACCGACCCCGACTCCATGCTTTGGTCCGGTGCTCACGCCCAGGACTTGCGTGTCGAACTCTTCGATGCAAAGAATCACCGTTTCATGATCGACAAGATGTTGAGACGCGAACGGGCCAGGTCCGAACCTGTAAAGGCTATTGTCACCCTGACTCACAATATCTTCGACTATTCCGATCCCAGTGATTTTCGGTACCAGACCATGAAGCAGATGATCCGGGACTTTGCTGATTTGGCCGACCGGCACCGGGTGAATTTGATCCCGTCCACCCTGGGAGAAATTGCGGACGCCCACCGTCTGGAAGTCTCAGCGTGAAGTCCCTGCCTATTCGAGAAATACCCTTCGGCGCCATGGGTGCCGTCTACGAAGAGGACGACCTCAGAGCGGTTGCTGAAATCATGGAAGCCGCGGCCCGGCCCGGTGGTAGTTTCTTCCCTCTTCCGGAAGAAGTGAGTTTCCAGGAGGCCCTCGGGACCCACGAGGGCGCCCGCAAGGCGATTGCTGTGAACAGCTGCGGAACGGCTCTCGACCTGTGCATGATGGCCCTCGAGGTTGGGCCTGGCGACGAAGTCATCACCACACCCTTGACCTTCGTCTGCACGGCTGGCTGCGCCGTCGCTCGAGGAGCGCGAGTGGTCTTCGCTGACGTTGATGTGGGGACGCTTTGTCTGGATCCCGATGATGTGCTGCGCCGGATCACTCCCAGCACCAAGGCAATCATCCCGGTCCATTTCGCTGGTCTAGCCGCCGATTGCGAACGTTTCGACTCCATCACACGAGATACCGGTGTCCCCGTTATCTACGATGCGGCTCATGCTGTTGCGGCAAAATACGAGGGCCGACCGATTGGGGGTCAAGGGAAGGCGAGCTGCTACAGTTTTCAGTCAAACAAGAACATGACGACTCTGGGCGAAGGAGGCGCCGTGACTTCAGATGATGAGGAGTTCGCCGAGAAGGTACGCCAGTTGAAAACCTTTGGCTACGTCTACGGTAAACAGGTGCGAGTCGTCTCTGTGGGCTTCAACTACCGGCTCACCAAAGCACAGGCGGCGGTGGGCTTGACCCAGCTCGCCAAGATTGATCGGGTCACGGATCGACGCCTTCGGGTATTTCGCCGGGTTGACGAATTGCTGGTTGGGGTTGAGGAGATTATTCGACCTGCGGGCATCGAATCCGGACACGGCTGCCACCTCTACGTGGCTCGTCTGAACACCGACAAGGTTTCCTTTGATCGTGGAGCCTTTCTCCAGGTGCTCAAACAGAGTTATAAGGTCAGCTGCGGTAATCACTACCCCGCGGTCTGGAGCTGGGACGCCTTCGCCCAGCAGGGCTACAGTGAAGGCGCTGCAGATTGTCCGATCGCAGCCTTGGCGTGCAATCAGGTATTCAGCCTTCCCTTGTTTCCTCACACTACCCCGGATGATTGCGAGTACATCGTGTGGGCAATCAAGCAGTCGCTACTCATGGCGCGTAGTTAGAATCCCGTTCAGGATGGGTTCCCCCGTGCACGATCAACCAGTTCGTTGGGCTTTAGTCGGCATTGGAGACATTGCCAGCAAGCGGGTTGGCCCCGCCATTGGTTCGTCTTCGAACAGTATGCTCTACGCCTGCATGAGCCGAGATCCCAGGGCGAAGCGCTCCCAGATCGAAGCCCTTCAGCCGCAGCAGGTGTACTCGGACTTCGATCGCCTGTTGAACGATCCCAATGTGGATGCGGTTTACCTGGCGACCCCGGTCTTCCTGCACGCGCCCCTGACGATGAAGGCACTCGAGGCTGGAAAGGATGTGCTGGTAGAAAAGCCGATGGCGTTGAATGCGACCCAGGCTGAAGAGATGTGCAGCTTGGCCGAGCAGCTCGGCCGGCGCCTGGCCGTTGCCTACTACCGCCGCTTCTGGCCGAGTTTCCAACTGGTCCGAGATCTTTTGCAGCAGGGAGATCTGGGGCAAGCCGTTCTTGTCAGAATGGCCCTGCACAGTTGGTTCGCCCCGGGCGATCAAGGAGGTTGGCGCTCGGACCCTGAGCTGGCCGGTGGCGGAGTCTTGAGCGACGTCGGCTCGCATCGCCTCGATTTGCTCGCATGGTGGTTCGGTCTTCCTGACAGACTGGTTGCCAAGGCTTCGACAACGGTCCAAGAGTATGAGGTCGAGGATTCGACAGGAGTCCTGATGACCTTGGAGGGTGGAGTGCCCTGCACTGCCTCGTTCCAATGGAACAGCAAGACCTGGACGGACGAGATCCATGTGGTCGGCACGGAAGGGAAGGTTACGCTTCATCCCTGCGATGGCGAGGAAGTGACGATCACCCTGGGACGCGATATCGAGAAGCGGAGAGTACCCAAACCTGAGAACGCCCATGCTCCCCTTATAGAAGACTTCTCGACGGCGATCCTCGAGGATCGGCCTCCCAGATTCAATGGCAGAGACGGGATCAAAGCCAGCCAGATCATGGATGCTATCTTCGAGTCGTCAGATCAGGCTCGATGGGTGGAAATCGGATGAACGGGAATTCTCCAGACCTGCTGGGACTCAGAAAGCAATTCGATGCGGTGAGCCGGCTGATTGGGGCCAGCCTAGCCGCCAAGAGCTCTCACTTGGTAGCACTCGTTGCCAAGTGGAAGAAATCGGACCTGGTCCCGGGTCTCAGTGATCTCGATTTCCGGGCCGTTTGTGACAACCAAACCACAGCTGAGGATTGGGTCGAGATCGACTACCACTTGGGCCAGATTCACCTCGACATGGTCAGAGCACATCCCGAATGGAACCGTATCAACGAACATACACCGGGGGCAGGTTTGACGTTGGGGGAGTTGATGGATGAGCGCTTCTACAATCCCGAGTACGCGGTGTGGGACCTGTGGTGGGGGGAGGTGTCCTGGTTCAGTGAACTCCGGGAACGGGTCTCATCGCGGCCTTTCGGCCCTACCGACGAGCATTATCATCTCAGCAAATTTCTGAGCTACTACTCACCTTACATCCATGGCATCGACCCTCCCATAAATCTCGGGTTCTTCGAACCCAAGTACCCCCTCCACTCTAGGTGTTGGCACTACTTTGCACCACCCATGTTGTCGGCCGCCTCGATTCTTGCCCGCCGCAATCTATCGGGAAAGCGGATTGCCCTGGAATGGCTTCGAGACCACGGATACGTTGTGGAGCAGGTTGAAGCCGTCCTGCACCAGGTCGACCGCCACTACGACACCCCTGAGCTTGCCGACGAGGCTCGGTTGAGGAAGTTCGAGGAACTCCTGTTCTCAGGATTTGAGGAACTCTTGGAGTTGGTCCACGCCTCCGTCCGGGATCTGGACCTGATGCTGCCCACATCACCGGACTCGATGAAGAGGCAGCTAGGCTCAATAGCTACCGCTCCTCTTGGCGACCTCATGGAGATCGTTCGCTTCGCGCGGATCCGCGCCGGACGCTATTACTTCTACGTCAACGCCCCAGACCATTTCGACACGGGTCAACTGTTCATCTGGGAGCTGAACTGGATCAGGAAGCTGAGCCAAGGAGTGTTCTCATGCGTTGCAAATATTTTAGGTAACGACAACCTGAGTCCGGAAGAGTGTCTGGCCCGACTTGATATCCGAGTCGTGGGTACGACAAACGAGGCGGTTCAGCACGTGATGGCGCTGTCCAGGCGTTCTGCTGACGACCGCTCACTAGGACAGCTGTTCGGGGATGCGATCGACCTCTTTCCCCACTACTACCGAATCCTGGAGGCGACGCTATCTCGGGTCAGCACCAGGCTGAATCAGTGAGCAGTGAGTAGCAATGAGCAGTAAATAGTGAGCAGTGAACAGTTCCGGAAACAAACGCGGTTCAACAGTGCCCCCCAAGGGGTGAACCGCCAGTAGTATGAAGCCAAGTCCAACAGAGCCGCGAACGACTTGAACCGTCAGCAATATGAAGCCAAGTCCCGAGGAGAGAGCCGGACAACGGCACAATCTTCCCTATCGCCGACCTGAAGTCTTCCCCTGTGAATGATCTGCCTTGGGCCTAACCTTCGATCGCCTCCATCATGTTGGCGAAGGTCGTGTCGTCCAATTGACGGCGGTGGAACCAGTTTTCTGGAAGCCCCAACCTGTGGTTCAACTCGTTGATCCGATCCTGGCGGACAGTTCACGTCCCAGTTCTGCGAGGCCCTTGTCGACGATCGCGATTACTTCGTCGACCTGCTCTCGAGTGATGATCAATGGTGGGTGGAGACGGAGATCATCCCCACTTTTCCAATCCGCTGTTCCACCACTGGTTCCAGCGGAGAGTCCCTTCTCCAGCAGGATCCGGCGAATACGTTTGTGGACCCCGAGGGATGCGTCGAAAGGCTCCTTGGTGTCGCGGTCCCGCACCAGCTCCATTCCCAACATCAGTCCTTTGCCCCTCACGTCGCCGACCATTGGGTGCTTTCGCAGCTCGAGGGCCCGCTTCAGAAGGTAGTCCCCGACCCCCCTTACATGCTCGAGGATTCCCTCTTCCTCGATGATGTCCAGGACCGTTGATCCCACTCTCATTGCCACTGGATTGTTCACCGAAGTGAACACGTGGGGCAGTCCATGATCGGCTGAGTCCAGCACTTGACGAATCTCATCTTGGAAGACTACTCCACCCAGGGGAATGTAGCCGCTGCTGATGCCTTTCGCGAAAACGATCATGTCCGGGACGGTATCCCAATGTTCGATTGCAAATAATTTGCCCGTACGGCCAAAGCCCGTGATGACTTCGTCAGCAATGAAGAGAACATCGTACTTGTCGCAGATCTCCCGGATGCGGGGGAAGTAGTCAGGAGGGGGTACTCCTATAGCCATGCCACCCAGAACTACCGGCTCGGCCACGAAGGCGGCCACGTTCTCAGGTCCTGTTTGTCGGATGGCCTTCTCGAGTTCATCGGCGCAGGTCAGATTGCACTTTCCCTCACAGCCAACGAAGGAACAGCGGTAGGGATAGCAGGGGGCTATGTGAGGAAAGGGCAGCAGCCAATTGGAGAATGGGTTTCGAGCCGTTGTTCCGGTGACGGCTAGAGCGCCCAGAGTCGCTCCATGATAGCCGCGCCAACGGGAGATTACGAGCTGCTTCTGGCCGTTGCCTCTCCCCAGATGGTAAAGGAACGCCAGTTTCAAGGCGGTCTCGATGCCTTCGGAGCCTCCCGAAACGAAATAGGCGTGGTTGAGGGCGCCGGGCGCGAGGCGAGCTAATCGCTCGGCTAATTCAATCGCTACTCTATTGGAAAAGTGTGCCGAGAAGCAGTAGCCAAGAGATTCGGCCTGCTCGGCCATGGCAGCGGCGATCCGCTGTCGTCCATGTCCTAGCGTCACATTCCCTGCGCCGGCTGCCCCGTCGATATAGCGTTTGCCCTCCTCATCATAGAGGTAGATCCCTTCGCCTCGCTCCAACACGGGGAAGGCGTAGTTTGGATGCTGATGCAGAAGGGCACCCTTTGAACTCGTTGTCGCCATGAAAACCTCTCCTGAAGGTGTGCCCAATGGTATCAGAAAAAGGGACGGAACCGAGGACGGATAGGACGCTACCGCTAGCTCTCATTCGAAGAGCTCTATTGAGTAGAGCAAGCCTTTCTCGCCTGGAGACAGCGCCATCCGCGAAGAAGTGGACACTAAAGTAGGCACCGTTTTGTCCGATACGTAGCATGGGAGCATTAAAGTGAAAAAAATAAGGTGTTGCCTTTGTGAGACCGAGATGACCTCGACAGACGAGATCGTCGAAACACGACCAACGGGACCCTATGGGGGGACCCAAGACTGGCACTACTGTTTCGAATGCTGGATCAGCATGGAACAGGTTCGCGAGTGGGAATTGGACCTGGAGCTCCTATACAAGACGGTTTTTACGGGCCTGGAAGAAAAAGAAACGACACCTCCGTGGCTCGCAAACAGTCATGTAACAGACGTTCGCCCGACAGCCCACTGACTCCAGACGGGCTGGTTGAAATCCGACTTCCAGATTCTACTGCTTACGGATGCCAAGCGGTGAAACAGTGGCACAGCTAAGCACGCGACCATCTGTGATCCGATGCAGATCGATACTTGCTACGACCGTTCTCACACTATCGGTC
This sequence comes from Acidobacteriota bacterium, assembly GCA_965218775.1. Lineage (GTDB taxonomy): Bacteria > Acidobacteriota > UBA6911 > RPQK01 > JAJDTT01 > CAUZIZ01. The sequence continues at coordinate 2,352,867 of CBDCLS010000005.1, forward strand.
GTCTTCTCGCTATTTCCTGAGCCAAGAGCGGCCGCAGGGTCGAAGGGTCTCTTTACCTAGTCCAGATCGGCTACCCAGTTCCGCGTCCAGAGGAACTCCCGAAGTCTCCGCAGTCGGCACGTCAAGATCGACAGCTCTTCTGATCGGACCTCTTTCCTTGCCGATTCCAACGTCTCATTGGCCGTCTCGGCAGCTTCTCCGTCCTTTCCCCAGGTTGGAGCGCCTGGCCAAACCCCGGAGGGGACAGGGAAAATCCTTACCCGTGCCCCCGAGGCGTGCTCGGTGAGGAGTTTGGTAGTTCAGGATTTCCAATCGAATACGGCGGCAATTAAATCCTTGGAGTGCTCTTTCGCCAGCTCGTAGGCCTCCTGCATCCGGTCAGCGGGTAAGCGGTGGGTAATGAGAGATTCGAGCCGGAGCTGGTTCCCAGCCATCAAGTCGATGATGTACTGAAGGTTTCTGCGCAGATTGAATCTGAGTTCATCGGGCGGACAGTCCGAACCTGGGGCAAGACCTGCACCCAGAAGGGTCAACTGTTTGCCGTAGAACCAGGAGGGGTCCAACGGATTGAAATCAGGGGCGGACTCAAACCGCCCTGGGAAGCCCAGGATACCTACCCTCCCACCCTGGCGGGCGATATCTACGGACAGCCGGTAGGCCGGCCACGGATTCGCAGTCAGAATTACGATATCCGCTCCGACATTTCCGAACACTTCATCAAGGCGCTCACTGAGGTTCGAGTCGGTAGATTCGAAGGCGGCATCGGCTCCGACTTCAAGCGCGGCCTCACAGCGAATCGGCGAGTTGGCGATACCGACGACCTTGGCTCCCATGGCTCGTGCCAGACCCACGGTACCGAGTCCGATCACCCCAAGCCCCACTACAGCAACGTTCTCCCCGGTTTCGTATCGAGCCTGACGCAGGGCTGCCAGGCCCAGGTGGGTCAGGTAGGCGAGTGTGGCCACCTCTGAGGACAGACCGCCAGGTAAGGGCGTGAGGACTTCGGACTCTCGAGCAATAAACGCGGACTGGTGGGGATAGCGAGAGAAGATGCGTTGGCCCGGCTTGAACTCCTTGACCGACGAGCCAATCCGCCTGACGGTTCCCACGTTCGAGTACCCCACCGGTCTTGGATAGTCCGGTGCATCCGGTACGTAGGTAGAATCGCCCAGATAGTTTCCGAGATCGGTTCCCGTTGAGAGCGCCGTCACTTCCGTCTCGACATACAGCTGATCGGGCTCCAGGTTGCTGCTGTCGAGGTGGCGCTCCTCCATCCGGAGGTCCCCCACGCCGTAAAGAGTTGCCTGTTTCATATCAGTGTTACCCCCAGTCGGGCTGGATAATTCAGGAGGACACGCATTGCCGATTCATGGACCTGCCGCAATGACCTCGAATTCGCCAAGTACCTGGTTAAGTTTCAGTTTAGTGCCGCCACCGACTGCGAGCCGGATCATTCAGAAGGAAACTTTGGGTCTGGCGTAGCGGTGGGCTCCAGGCCGCCGTCCGAGCCAAAGGCTCAGAAGAATAAGACTTCGGCCTGGAGGCCAAAGCTACGTTCGCCAATGAAGTTTCAGGTCAGCTGTTCCCGTTTTGAACTCGGAGCGCGCGTCGATGATAACGTAAGCCCCGACACCGGACAAGGATGCCCCCTCTGTGCGTTACCCAGAGAGCCGTGGCACAATGGGGGAGTGAGACTCTACCTGCTGCGGCATGGGAAATCAGACTGGAACCTGAGCTATGGTGGCGACCACGAACGCCCCCTGGCCAAGCGCGGACGCAATTCAGCCGGGGTCATCGGACGTTATCTCTCTGGGATCGAACCGTTTCCCCAGAAGGTGATCTGCTCCTCAGCTCAACGGGCCGAGGAGACCGTTCGCCTGGCAGCGGAGGCTGGAAACTGGTCCTGCCCCATCCACACCACCGATCGGCTCTATAGCAGCAGTTCAGATGACCTTCTCGATTTTTTGCGCGGCTGCAGCGACGATGACCAGAGCTTGCTTGTGGCCGGACACATGCCTTCTCTGCCGGACCTGATCGGGGATCTGGTGGGTGGGGCAAGGGTCAAGTTCCCCACCGCAGCATTGGCTGCGATCGATCTATCGGTGCGAAGCTGGAGCGAGGTCGAGCCGGGATGTGGAACCCTTCTCTGGCTGGTGACGCCGAAGATCCTAGCGGCGGGGAATCCGGGCGAACCCTGAATTTCGGACGGGATTTCAGCGCTCGGTATCCAGATAGAGCGCGAATACTTGGGCTCCTTTTCCTTCTAACTCTCCCCGGATCCGGAACTTCGCTCCCTGGGGCAAGAAAGGGCCTGTGGGCCACTCAACGGGCGTGTCGAGTCCGGACGGGAGACTTTGCAGGCCATCCTCGCGTCCGTAGCCAGCTAGCTCTGCGAGACCGTCTTCGTCAGTCAGCGCTATTTTCAGGGACGCTCCAGAAGGGACCTGGGCATTGAGAAGGAGCCGCGTCTCACCCTGGACCTCCAGTGGACAGGTCAAGAACTGCCCTGGCCCTGAAGGATTGATAAGCGAAAGATAACCGAACCGGTCACGGGGAAGGGTGGCCAGGCCAATGTTCATTCGGACTCCGCCCACGTTCCCTCCGGGCGTCGAGGCGCAATAGTAGATGTGGGTCTTCTCGGGGGCGTTGATCATCGAGCCTTGCCACAAGAGGAAATTATCTTGATCCCTGTTGTTCTTGAAGTCGCGGTCCCAGCTGAGCTCCTGATCTCGGCTAAGGAACGTGAAGCCGGGAGCAGGATCCCTGAAGTGGAGTCCGTCATTGCTGATGATCAGACCCAGATCCACAGAAACATCCTCTCCCCGGTATTGGAGAGCGCCTTCATCAATGGGGTGATGCCACTGACCGTAGACCCCCAGGCAGACGTTCGGGTAGGTCGTGACCATTGCTCCCACATGAACCTCCTCACGATCCCAGCCTGCACGATAGGGAGAGGAAGAACGCAGCGGTTTATAGAAAGCCTTGGTGTTCTCCAGGGGCCAGTGCTGCAGATCGGGCGAGCGCCACACGGAAAAGGTTCGCGGGGCCCAGAAATCCTTCCCCAAGTCCGGTGGTTGCAAGGGAAGGGAAACGAGCGGATAGATCTGATAGCCACCCAGATGGAAATTGCCATCGAAGCGATACAGCGTCATGACCTTGTGTTGCTGAGCGACGATCCCTGGTTTGTCCCTCAGAGACTGCCAGTCCAGACCATCCGAGCTTACTTCTATCCGGGTCATGGAGGGGACGTCTATCTTCCAGTCCTGCCACCAACTTCTGTCCGCTGCCGCCATGACGTATCGGTGTTCCGCGGGCCCTCCGGGGTTCAGTAGGACCGACCTCACCTCGACACCGGCCTCGGTCCGGAGCAGATTATTGTCTCGGCTGCCATTGAATTCGGTCAGGCCAAGCTGGGGTTTTCGCCAGCTAACCCCGTCTTCGCTCTCGGCATAGGCGACGTGGGTCGTCTTACCTGCTTGAGCCTGATACCAGAGCCGCCACCGGTTCTCCTCGCGGACGGTTAAGCAACCGTTTTTCTGTAATTTTCTTTAGGGCCTGTAGGGAAGAATTGCTCCACTTGTGTTTTCCAGCCGGCCAGGTTTAGGTATTGCCGGCCGGTTAACCACTCCTCGTGTATCTCTGCAAGCACAGCCGAGATGAGCCGCAGCGCCGACGCTTCGTGGGGAAAGATTCCCACCACCCGGGTTCGTCTCCGGATCTCCCGGTGCAGTCTCTCCAGTCCGTTGATGGTTCGGATCCTTCGCCACCAGCTCCTCGGAAAATCAAACACTGTCAGCCCTTCATCCACGTTCTCTTCCAGCCAGCTCACGAACTCCGGTGCAATCTTTTCGAACTTCTTGACGACTTTACCCTTGAGCTCCTCGGCATCTTCTCGAGACGGGGCATCGAAAATGTCCCGCATGGCCTGGGCGATGCGGGGCTTGTCCTCTTTGCGGCGAGCATATTGTTGGGCGTTTTTACTCAGGTGAAACTGACAACGGTTCCAGGGCACCGACGGATAAACTGCCCGCCTGGCCGCCTTCAGTCCTTCGTGATCGTCACTGACAAACAGCTCGACCCCTCTCAGTCCACGCTTGTGCAGATCTCCCAGAAACCCTCGCCAATGCACCTCCGCTTCACTGATCCTGGTGCTCAGACCCAACACCTCCCGCGTTCCGAAACGATTGACTCCTATGGCTTTCAGGATGGCCACGTCCTGCACCCTGCCGCCTCTTCGAACCTTCTCGTAGTGGGCATCCAGATACACGATCGGATACTCTCCCAGCTCCCGGCTTCGAAACTCTTCCAGCTCTTCGTCCAGCATCCCGGCCACTCTCGAGACCTGGGTGGCCGAGATCTCCAACCCACACAGCTGCTCCGTGATCTCGGTGACTTTCCTCGTCGAGACTCCCATCACATACATCTCGGCAATGGCCAGCTTCAGGGCCTTCTCCGAACGGCAACCCCTCTCCAGCGACTTGGGATAAAACCTCAACCCACGCACCTGTGGAATCTCCAAGTGCAGCTCTCCCACTCGAGTCTGAATCCGCTTGCCTTTGAATCCGTTTCGATAGCCTCGCCGACTGGCTGTTCTCTCGTACGCTTCCGCTCCCAGAAACTCGCTTCTTTCCAACTGCATGGCCACGTTGAACAGCTTCTCCAGGATTCCTCGAAAGGCTTCTGTTCCTTCCTCGATCAACTCCGCCAGGATCTCCCGTGGTACTCTCTTTTCCAGGTCTGGGTTCATTTGATTCTCCTTGCCAGATAGACGTTTCTGTTTTTGGAGAATCCTGTCCCAGACCTCTGTCTTTCCGACCCAGGCCTGACCAGAATTTACAGAAAAGAAGTTACGCTACTTCGCGGACCACACTTACACCCTGTGCCCGATCTTCGTCCGGTTCTCCGGCAAGGCCTCGTGAAATGATGGGATTCCCGGAATACTTCTCAGGTTGAAGCATCTGAATCTTGAGCCCTCGAGTAGAGGGGATAGAGTAGTCATCAAAGGCAAAGAGGACTACCCCGTCCTCAGCGCTGATGGGCTTGCCGGCATGGACTGTAACCGCCTTCCCTGCGTTGGTCCCAGGTGGTTCGACCTTCCCACAGCTGGCCAGGACAAAGGCAGAAAGTCCAGCAAGGATCGTCAGGTTTCGAGCTCTGGTGCTCATGGCTTCCTCCACCGTTCTTCTTATCACAAGCAGCCAGGCAGCGCCCCGAAAGTCCGCATCACGGTCCGGACAGCGACGCCTACATCAATAGGCGGAATTCAGTGTCCAGCCTCCTGGACTTGAGGTCAATCCCAACGGGATTGCGTATTGTTCGACCGGACACAATGTTTACATTTTAGACCGATGACATGGTTTACACCTTTAACCTTTCCAGAATGGAGTTTCGGACGGCTCGGAGGGCGAGCCCGGAGAGCCGTCCGAAACTCAACGACCGCGTTCTCTCTTCCATCGCCTGGCTTCCGCCGGTGTGAGGATGCGGCTGCGGGCCTCCTCGAAGATGGCCAAGGGGATGTGGGTGAAAAAGAGCCGAGACCACCCCGGCTCCAGGGGCTGCAACCCGACGGGCTGAGAGGCCAGGGCTTCCCCCAGGAAGACCGCCTCCCCCGCCCAGTAGAACTCGCCGTGTTTCTGCACCTTTCGCACCGTCCACGAATCCGGATAACTCACCGGGGGCAAGTAGGGCGGCCGGCGACGAGTCGAAGGCGTATAGAATCCAGACGGAGGCTTCAAACCCAGCGAGTCGTGGGGACGCGCTTCGTTGTACTCGCGACGAAAACGCTCCAGCGCCCGCTGTTGGGAATGCCAAGTCGACTGCGGGGGCGTGGCCGCCTCCTCCTTCAAGGTTCGATGCATGCGCTCGTGAGCCCCGTTGTCCTGGGGTTTGCCCGGGCGGATGCGCTCCGGGGTAATCCCCAGACGCAGAAACCACGTCGAGAGGCGGCTCAGCCCACCCACGCCGCGACTGGCGAAGGGAGTGCCGTTGTCGCTGCGGATCACCTGAGGAAGGCCGTAGCGGTCGAAGGCTCTGTGAAAGACCTTCTGAACGACAAGCAGTCCCGTGCCGGCCACCAGGCGACAGTCGATCAGATAGCGGGAGTACTGGTCCAGAATGGTCAGCGGATCGCAGCGGGTCCCATCCCCCGCGCAAAACCATCCCTTGAAATCGACGCTCCAGACGTCGTTGGCCTCCACGGCCCGACGCAACGGAGACAGGTAGGGCGGGGAGCGACGGCGACGGCGCTGCGGCCGATTCAGACCGGCTCGGCCAAGAATCTCCCCGATGGTGCTCGCCGCCGGCGGCTTCTCTCCGGCCTGCTCGAGCCTCCAGCGAATCTTGCGCGGCCCCCAACGGGGGTGCTGCTGACGCAGCTGCACAATCTGCTCCCGAACCCTCCCGCTGACCGAGCTCGCCGGACGATGCGGCGCCCGCGAACGATCCTCCAGACCCTCGAGGCCCTCGGCCTGAAACCGTCGGTACCACTTGTAGCCGATCACCCGACTGATCCCGTAGCGCCGACACAGCTCGGAGACGCTCTCCAGACCTTCTTCGACTTCCAACACAAAACGCACTCTTTGCTTCATGACACTGGCTTCTTTCCACGGCATCCTTTCTTAATACCGCATGCATCTGTAAACCATGTGTCCGGTCCGTTTTGTAAATCATGTTCCCGGTTCGTACCGTATTCCAGCCCAGGGTTTCCCAACCCTGGGGAATTGCCGCCTTTGGATTCATCCCTGAAGGGGATGCGTACAGGGGGAAACGGGGAATTGCGCACGCCAAGCGCTTCAACAGAAAGGCCAGAGTAGTGAGGAGGTGGGAGCCCGGACCGAGGCGGTGGTCCACGTACTGGTAAACCGTCGTGACTCGATAGCGGTGAAAGACGGGCAGGAAGACGTACAGGACCAGCAGCAGCACTGGCAGTACCATCGGAGCGATCGTGATGTACTGAAGGTCCTGGCTGTAGACGTATCCAGTCGTGCTAAGAAGGCCGTTAGCGCTGAAAAGGGAGACGACAATGGAAAGGCCCAGGGGAAACCAGCCGAAGCGTCGTCCCGCCAGGAAAAAGTCTTCCGAGGTTTTCACTCCCCGGGCAAAGTAGCTTCCCAGGCCGACCACGGCCACCAGGTAGACCGCCAGGACCAGAAAATCGAGTCGTTCAAGGGTGGTCTCCAAGGGAGCTCCTTTTGGTCCAAGTCCCAGCTAAAGGGTAGCAAGCGACCTCATACCGCCGAGCAGCATTGTGGCATCTAGATTGGCATCGTCTTCTTTCCTTTGCCCTTGCCTTCAAACTTGCCTTTGCCTGTGCCTTTGCCTTCCCCCCTTAGTCTGTCGTCTTGCGTCAGGGTGAGGCAAGGGCAGGGGTGAGGACCAAGGCAAAGGCAAAGGCAAAGGCACGTGGAAGGGCCAGGGCAAAGGCAAGGGAGCGCTTCCCATACTTGATCAGTTTGTGAACTTTTCGCTGACCAAGGGTCTCTATTCGGCGAACTCGATCTTCACACTGTCGAACATCAGCAGCCCCTTGGGAAGCTGCTCCTGATCTACCGGGTAGTCCGCACCTGCCCTGGGCCCGTGCAGATCAGGGACGTCCCCACAGAGAGGAACCACCTTCAGCGGAAACCAGACAAAGATGATGTCGATGTTGACGTCCGAAAGCACCTTGTCAATGTCGTCACAACCGTACTCATCCGTCATGTCGTGCCGAGATCCGAGGCAGGTCCACTGGCTCGGGTCTGGAGTCAGCGTTACGGTTTGTTCATTCCACTCGCGAGAGACCTGGAAGGGCCGTCCGCTAAGCACGAAGTTGGGGGTCGTCTTGTCCGTCTTGGATTGGACCAATAACAGGAGTTCGGCACCCTGGGTGTCTACCTCTCCCCTGAGACGTACGGTCATACGGGCATCGGTAAAGTCTCTTCCGAATCCCTGCTCTACGAAAGAGTTGTTGGTGTAGGGCAGAAGGCCCGGCTCCACCTTCTGGTACCATTCGCCGTTGGTGTACAGCCACATGACCAGATGGAGATATCCGGCTCCCGGGGGCGCATGGTTGGCATCCAGGAACCAGGGGCTGTGACAGTAGGCCACCCCATCCCATACCGGAAGGGCGTAGCGTCGATCCGCATACCATCCCCCGTTGCCGTTGTCGAAGGTTTCTAGGTAGACTTTACCTCCGTTCTGCGGAGAGGGCGTTTCTGTCTGTGGGGCCTCTTTTTCTACAGAGCAGTGGACCACCAGCGGCAAAAGAGCAATACAGGCGAAAATCTTCAGATGGTTGGGCATGACTCTCCTCCAACTGGGACCGATGACTGATTCTTCCTAATTGTCGGCCGCAGCTAAGCCGATTCTATCGTTGTATAACACAGGATAATATGGGGCCCAATCCTCGACACCGATTGCTAGTACCATGTCACACATGTAGTGGCGGGTTTGCAGATGGGGCTTGCGAGGCGAGATCAAGGCGGGAGGAGGAAGACGATGCTTGGCCATCTTCGACGACGACCAACACAGAGATCGTCCGCAACCCCCGTCTGCCCTGTGGGTGGCGACGGGACGGGCCGATGGCTTTGTCTCTCCTCCTCCACGATGAAAAACATCGCGTCGTCGTCGTTTCGCGCCCTCGACGCCGTCGCGCTCGCCACAAACCCGACACTACATGTGTGACATGGTACTAGGGGGTTTCCGTGTTTGAATGCAGTCACAGGTCAATGGGACAATCACTTGTGAAGAAATCTTCTAGCGAGGCTCCTCTATTTAAGGGAAGGCTTAGTGTAGGCCAGCCGCGCGGTTCTCGATCAAATCTAGTTTCCCGATCTTCCGCTTAGCAATTGCCATGACTCCATTGACCGCCCAGTTGGCTCGATCCTTTTCCTTCGCCGTCCGGACTCGTGGTCAGGGCTATTTTCTCCAAGGCGCGGTAGAGATCGTCGAGGTCGGCACCAGATCGATCAGGGCTCTTGTCCAGGGATCGTCCCTGTATGTCGTGACCGTATCGTGGAGCTCAGTGGACCTCTCGGTGGAGGTGGACTGCTCTTGTCCCTATTTCAATGATCGTGGGCTTTGCAAGCACATCTGGGCGACTCTGCTCCAGGTGGACTCCGAGGATTCGGTTCAGGAGGCCGAGTCGAGGCCAGCTACGAGCGGTCTCGGAAGCGATCGGCCGCGCGAGGAGAATAGTCGGCTGGTCTCCAGGAAAGGCCCGACAAAGACACTCTGGAAAAAGCAGCTGGACAGAATACAGGCTTCGATGGTGGCTCCAGCGGCTTCGGTTGGAGAATCACGAGACGAGGTGGTCTACATCATCGACGTGGAAAAGACGCTGAAGACAGGCATGCTCTGCATCGAAGTCGCGGAGCGACGTCTGCGCAAGGACGGCAAGTGGGGAAGGCCGAGAGCCAGGAGAATTCCTTTTAGCCGGATCCCCAAGCTCCCCGATCCGTTGGATCGACAGATCCTCTCGTTGCTCGACGGTGCCCGAGACGATACAGGACCCGGCTCTTACCAATACGATTATCCGTCCTACACGTCGCTGCGAAGCCGCTACCGGTTGCCCGAAGCCATCCAGGAAACCCTGGCTCTGCTGATGTGCCAAAGTGAGCATTGCTTTTTGCGGAGTGAGCAGGAAGATGATCCAGTACCAATGCGCTGGGACGATGAGGGGAAGTGGGTGTTTGAGCTAGAGATCTCACCCGATTCTGTGCCCGGCCATTTCACGGTAACCGGAAGGCTGCGACGCGGGGAGCAGAGCATGTCGCTCTCAGAGCCGGTCTTGTTGACGTCCGGCGGCCTGGTGTTTACCAGCGAAGGTGTGGCGCGACTCGAGCACCACGGCGCCTTTGCCTGGATCGCCATGCTGCGTCGGGATGGGCGTGTCGTCGTTCCTGCCGACCGGCGGGGAGATCTGTGGGAAGTACTCATGCTGGTTCCGAGCCCTGCTCTCCTCAACTTGCCGGCTGCGCTCAAGTACGAGGAAGTTCCGATCACTCCGGTTCCGAGCCTGAAGCTGCGCAGCCCGCGCTTTCCAGGGGAGCGGTTGCAGGCTGAGCTCTTCTTTGATTATGAGGGCCGGTTGGTCGAGCCGGATGACCCCAAACACCGCTTTCTTGGGTCCGACGGGGACCGAGTCGTCGTGCGTGACCTGGAACATGAGTCGGAGGCTCGGTCGCTCCTGGGCGCAGTCGGTTTTCAGTGGGTCCACGATGCTTGGCGGGACACGACAAGTCTGAAGCTGTCGCCGTCGAGATTGGACCGGGCAGTGTCCACTTTAACCCGAGAAGGGTGGCGCGTAGAGGCCGAGGGTCGCCTCTACCGGAGTTCCAGCTCTTTCAGCGTCCGGGTCGAGTCGGATATCGACTGGTTCGAAGTTCAAGGCAGTGTGCAGTTCGGCGACCAGAAGGTCGCCTTGCCGGAGCTGCTTAAAGCATTGCGGCGGGGCGAAGACTTCATTCCCCTGGACGATGGAAGCCTCGGCATTCTCCCCAAGGAATGGCTGGACCGGTACGGAATCCTGGGCGATCTGGGTGTTTCCCAGAAGGAAAGCCTGCGTTTCTCTCGCAGCCAGGTGGTGCTGATCGACGCTCTACTTGCTTCCCAGCCCGAAGCCTCCTTCGATAAGGTCTTCGAACGGGCCAGAGATCAACTACTCCACTTCGAAGGGATCCGAGCCGTAGCCGAGCCCGCCAGCTTTTCCGGTCGACTCAGAAGCTACCAGCGTGAGGGACTGGGGTGGATGGGATTTCTGCAGGAGTTTGGCTTTGGGGGCTGTTTGGCCGACGATATGGGACTGGGTAAGACGGTTCAGGTTCTGGCTCTGCTCGAGGGCCGCCGTCTGCGCAACGGAGACGCTAGCAATGGCAAGAGGGCTCCAGGAGGAGAGCGATCAGCCGCTTCCCTGGTAGTTGTCCCCCGATCCATTGTCTACAACTGGCAGCAAGAGGCGGCCCGCTTTGCCCCGCAACTCCGTGTTCTCGATCACACCGGGTTGAGACGAGGCAAAGACGCCGCTGCCTTCGATGACTACGATCTGGTGATTACGACCTATGGAACCTTGCGTCGCGATGCAGCCTTTCTGGCCAAGGCACAGTTCGACTACGTGATCCTCGACGAGGCTCAAGCCATCAAGAATCCCAAAACAGCCTCCGCCAAGGCTGCGCGGCTGCTCCAGGGCGATCATCGGCTCGCACTCAGCGGGACACCTATTGAGAACCACCTGGGCGAGCTGCTTAGCCTCTTCGAGTTTCTGAACCCGGGGATGTTGGGACAAGGTTCCAATTCTCTAGGGAGATTGACTGGCGCACGAGCCCCCGACCAGGAAACCATCGGGGTAATGGCGCAGGCTCTTCGCCCCTTCATCCTGCGTCGTACCAAGGACGAGGTCGCCCGAGATCTGCCTCCCCGGAGCGAGCAGACCATCTTTTGTGAACTTCGAGGTAAGCAGCGGATCCTCTATGATCAGCTGCGTGATTTCTACCGGCAGTCCCTGACCAAGAAGATCGAAGAACAAGGGCTGAACCGGTCCAAGATAATGGTGCTGGAAGCTCTGCTGCGTCTTCGGCAGGCCGCCTGTCACCCCGGTCTGGTCGATCCCGAGAAGGCTTCCGATCCGAGCGCAAAGCTCGACCTGTTGAGTGAACAACTCACTCAGGTGATAGACGAAGGGCACAAGGCTCTGGTGTTTTCGCAGTTCACCAGCCTTCTCTCCCTGGTACGCAAGCACCTGGATGATCAGGCTATCCCCTATGAGTATCTGGACGGCCGAACCCGAAAACGAGCACCACGCATAGAGCGGTTCCAGACCGACCCCAGTTGTCAGCTATTCCTGATTAGTCTCAAGGCCGGAGGCCTGGGCCTGAACCTCACCGCCGCGGATTATGTGTTTCTGCTCGATCCCTGGTGGAACCCGGCGGTAGAGGCGCAGGCCATCGATCGAGCGCATCGCATCGGACAGACCCGCCAGGTCTTCGCCTATCGGCTGATTGCTAGCAACACTGTCGAGGAGAAGATCCTGGAGCTCCAGAAATCAAAACGCGATCTGGCCGACGCCATCATCACCCGAGATAACAGCCTCATTCGCAACCTACGCCCCGAAGACCTGGCCTTGCTGCTGTCATAATCTGCATCTAGCCCGCATTTCTCATGGCCGGTCTACTACGTCGCCGCAATCATCCGCCCTGGCTGTGTTTCGCTCGGTCGGCCTCCTCGACGTACTGTACAAGTACGACTGCGGAGGCCTCGGTCGCAAGCCTTGCCAGGACGGCCCTTGCGACGCCTCGCTACGACAGGCGATGAGAAATGCGGGCTAGGGCTCCTTGGCCCTGGAAAAGTTGACAGACTGGTCAAGTTAAGGGACGAGTTTCCCTTGCCTTTGCCCGCACCTTCAAACTTGCCTTTGCCTGTGCCTTTGCCTTCCCTCATGCCTTCCCTGCATCCAGGCTCTTGATCAACCTGGAAGGGTAAGGAGCAAGGCAAAGGCAAAGGCACAGGCTAAGGCAAGTTTGAGGGCACGGGCAAGGGCACGGGCATGGGTTCAGCTGGGAATCTCTTGGTAGGGACCCTAAAATAGCGGCATGAAGCAAAAGACAGTCTTGATTACCGGTATGAGCGGGTTGATCGGGGAGGTCTGCAGAAAGACCTTGGCGGGTGATTACGATCTGAGCGCGCTGAACCGGAGTGCGGTCGAGGGTATTCCCTGTCATCGAGCCGACATCTCCGACCTGCAGGCGATTCAGCCGGCCTTCTTGGGCGTGGAGACGGTCGTGCACCTGGCGGCAATGGCCCAGGGGGAACCCACCTGGGAGGACGTGCTCCCACACAATGTCGTGGGTACCTATAACGTATTCGAAGCCTCGCGACGGGCAGGAGTCCGGCGGGTCATTTTCGCCAGCAGCGGAGCCGCCGTCAGCGGCTGTGAGAGGGAGTCGCCCTATCGAGCTCTGGTAGAGGGACGGTACCAGGAACTGGACGGGTGGGAGAAGTTGGACGGGACCGTAGTCCATCCCAACGGTCTCTATGGCTGCAGCAAGGTCTGGGGCGAGGCACTGGCACGTCACTTTTCAGATGCCTGGGGCATCTCTTCGCTCTGCTTGCGCATCGGAGCTGTGAACCGGGCAGACCGGCCGACCAAGGTGCGAGAGTACTCCCTGTGGTGCTCCCACAGGGACATTGCTCAGATGGTCCGCTGTTGCATAGAGGCCCCCGAGAATCTGAGTTTCGGAGTCTATTACGTAGTCTCCGACAACAAGTGGAGCTATCGGAGCCTGGAGAATGCCGGCCGGGAGCTCGGGTTCGAACCCCAGGATCGGGCAGAGCAACACCGGAATTGAGTTCGGGAAACGTGGGAACAATGACAGAAAACAGCCAAGAGAAGCAGACAAAGAAGGTGCTGGTGACCGGAGCCAGCGGTCTCATCGGCGGCCTGGTGCTCGAGGGTCTCGGCCATAGTCCGCATTTCTCACACCCGGTCGTCGCGAGAGGCCGAAAGCGCCGTCCTGGCAAGGCTTGCGACCGAGGCCCCCGCAGTCGTACTCGTGCAGTACGTCGAGGAGACCGAAGGAGCGTAACGCAGCAGCCAGGGCGGATGATTGCGGCCTCGTAGCAGACTGGGTGTGAGAAATGCGGGATAAGTACGAGTTCAGCTCGGACTACACGTAGACTAGAACCGTTCTTGGGTTACTCAGCCGTCTTTTTCAGCTCACTCGGGTTCGAGCTCAGAAGGTATCCTGCCTGAATGAAGGCGATTAGATCGGTCATTTCCTGAATGCTGATGTTGTCCTCGAGGCCGTCCGGCATCAAGGAGACTTCCGAGGCGCGGATTTCAACAATCCGGGCTCGTAGTATGGTTTGCTGCTCACCCGGTCCACTTCGAAGCGTCAGGGCCCCTGGCGTTTCCGCCGCCAATACCCCGCCATAGACCCGTCCGTCCCGGGTGCTCACAATGTAGTTCTGGAACATGCCCAGGATCTCAGCGCTGGGATCCAGGATGGCTTGAATGAGCTGTGGTCGGGTATGTCCTTGAACACCCACCTGGAGGTCGGGCCCGACCTGGCCGCCCGGCTGCGGTCGATGGCATTGGGAACACTCTCTCTCGAATACCGCTTGCCCAGGTTTTGCCTCGCCATCGAGCTCCAGAACCTTCTGGTAGCGGCGCACTACTTCGTCTCGCTCTCCGGGTGTCCGCTTGAAGAACTTGAGAGCCCGTCTCCGGATCTCCTGATCAGGATGCTGGATCAGAATCACTCGATGTCCTTGCTCTAGCGCGGCGGGCTCAACCTCCCCTCCATCCAGAGCATCGAGTAGCAAACTGACCCGCTGGCCGTGGGCAAGCAGTACTTCTATCGCGATGCTGCGGTCTCCCGGGGAAAGCGTCTTCCAGCGGGAAAGGATCAGGTCCGCGACCTCGGGTTCATCGAAACGGGCGAGGGTCCTGAATAAAGCCGTCCTCAGCTCCGGCGCAGGGTGGGAGTCCAGGAGGCGTTCGACCGTGGGCCGGGACACCTGGAGCGGAGCCGCCGCGAGTGTCCGAATGGCTTGGACTCGCTGTGTGATTGCCAGGGCGGAGTCTAGTGCTTGACGCTCAGCCAGGGCCCATAGGGCAGGCATGCGGAAGTGTTGAGCAACGCGGCTAGCTAACTCCTGAACCGGGGGAAGTGAACTGGACAAGAGATGGCGTATGGAAGCTATAGCCGTGGGATCATCCAGCCCTCGAAACTGGCCTAACTGGAGTCCCTGGACCATCCCTGCCAGGCCCGCTGCCTGCCAGGCCTCCTGGCTCAACTGCGAAGATCGCGAGAGCAGATCAAGAAGTCGGGCGATCTCACCCGCGAGGTTACGGGCCGAAACCACGGCCGAGAGCTCCTTGAAAAACTCCACACGTTGCGGCATGGGACTCTTGAAAAAGGAGGCGTCCTGGAGCAGCAAACTGAGGAACTTTAACGAGGAACCCGCTTCGGAGCTGAGTATTGCTGTCCGAAACCCCGGCTCCAAAGCCTGAGATTGAGCCAAGATGGCCAGCGCCCGATACACTTTGTTCTGGTCGAACTCACCCAAGCTCAAGGCCAGCTGAAAGGCCACTCTGGCCTCAGCCCTCTCTGTCAGGACCACTAGCTGGTCCAGCAATTGTGGAAAGCGCTCCGCCAGGCCGACAGCGTGCTCTTGTAGGGCCGGATGTGGGTCCCTGAGTACGGTCTCCAGAATCCGGGCACTCAGAGCTTGCAGCGCTTCCAGGGAGTAAAGCGCGTGCAGTCGGCCTGCTGCTGAATCTCCTTTGCGAACCAACTCTTCCAATAGGGGGACGAGAGACTGATCCTGGCGTTGGATCAGCAACCGCTGGGCGGTCAGGCGCCACCATTGGTTGGGATGGGACAGCAACCCGACCAGATTCTGGTTGCTGGACTGTCCCAGGGAGGGAGGGGACTGAATCGCCTTCTCCTCTTTCGGAACGATCCGATAGATTCGTCCCAGTTCGGTGCCGGCGTAGAAATCGAGATGCTTCTTGATCGGTTCGGGAATCGACTCAGGGTCCTCGACCAGCTGGCGATAGATGTCGACCATATAGAGGTTGCCGTCCCACCCGGTCTTGAACTGGACCGGTCGAAACCAGGGGTCGGCGGACGCCAGGAACTCCTGGTTCCGTTCCTCTCGGGGACGGCTTGCAACGAAGCTGATGCCACTCGGTCTCAGGAGGTCCCGATGTACCAGGTTTCCTGCGATCCCAGCCGTGAAGAGGTTCCCCTGGTAGTGTGCGGGCAAGGCGGCGGCGCCATAGATCGTGCCACCCGTGGCACCGGTGAAGACCCCCGAGATCTTCATCTGTCGGGCCAGACCCAACTCATCGGATCGTTGCTGCCTGATAGTTGTTCGCTCCTTCCGCCACTCCTCAGGCGGCGTTAAAGGGAAAATACTGGCGTCATGGTCGGAGATGTCCTGGACCGCTGGCGCCGCCGCTGCCAGGAAGGGGTTGCGCTGCAAATAGCGTCGTGGCAGCAGGACGTGGAGAGAATGGGTCCCGGTGCGGGTCACGAATCGGTGTCCCCAGGCGTCCAGTGTCTGACCGAAGCGGGCTGCGCCGGAGGCTGACTCGAAAAGTCCCCGGTCCAGGCGAAATCGGAAATCGCTACCCAAAACCGACACTGCTGCGGCATTCGGGCGTTGTGAGAAGCTCACCTCGCCCGGGTGGCCATCGTTGGAGACATAGATCCAGTTGTCCACGGAGAAGCGCAGGTTGCTGACGCGCCCCTGAGGTTGTCCCACCTCAAAACCGGTGAAAAGTACCTTGCGTTCGTCGGCCCGCAGGTCTCCATCTGTGTCCTTGAAAAAGAGGAGATCAGGAGCGGCTGCGGCAATGATCCCTCCGTTCCAGGCGAGCAGCCCCTTGAGCTGGAGGATGCGGTCGGCAAAGACCACCGAGTGATCGACCCGACCGTCACCGTCCCGGTCCTCCAGCGCCCGAATGCGGCTGCGCGGAGGTTCTCGCGACGGCGGATCATAGGGGTAATCCAGCATCTCGGCCACGAAGGCTCGGCCTTCTTCGTCGAAGACCAGATCAACCGGGTCTCTCACGTAGGGCTCCGCGGCGAAGATCTCCACCCGCAGATCGTTGGGTAATCGGAAAGTAGCCAGGGACGCCTCGGGTGAAAGGGCCTTCGAACCGGTTTCGGGAGACTGTTGGCAGCCTGGGAACAGGAGAAGGCTCGCGAGGAGGAGAGCCGAGCCGACCTGAAACTTCATTTGGGTTGTGGCTTGAGGACGTAGCTTTGGCCTCCAGGCCGAAGTCTTCTTCTTTCGAGCTGTTGGCTCGACGGACGGCGGCCTGGAGACCACCGCTACGACCCCACCAGTGCTGCGAACGTTGGTACATGTCAGCGAGTGGAAACCCCGTTCCGAGGAGCGACCGGTCAACAGTACAATCTCCCGTGCTCTACTCTTCATACTCAACCGAGACCGATTCCAGGACCGGTGAGTTTGCCGATTGGGGACTCACCAGTGTGGCCTTGTACTGCAACCACCGGCCCCGGCCACTCAGCGGTTTCCCTGACTCCTTATAGTACGATCCTGGACCCGACGGGCCCTGCCAGGGAATTGTCTCCAGCTGTTCCCGAGTTGGGGCTACCCTCAGCTGGAACTCGAGTGCCGTTCGATGGGGCGTTTGACCGTCCCAGCGAAGACTTCGGAGTCGTACCGCCCGACCCGCATCAAAGACCGGGGAAAGATAGTTGTAGCGGTCGCTCCGATCGTAGACCTGACCGATATCGACTCCGGTGAAACCATGAGGACCCCGGGAAGGGAGAGCGGTCCTCCGTTTCGTCGAATATCCATCGGGGCCACCCCAGTAGAGGAAGGAGTCCGTACGGTGGTTTCCATCCTTCTGATGACACTGGAGGAACAAGTCCAGATAACCGTCTCGGTCAAAGTCCGTCGCCAGAATCCCGGAGGCGGAATCAGAGGGGATGCGGGTTACCCTGTCGGGGGCAAAGCCGCTTGCAGCGTTCCAGTAAATGTAGGAGGGATTACTCCGGGTATCGCCGCCGTGGTAGCTGCTGAGTATCAAGTCGAGGCGCCCGTCCCGATTCAAATCTGCCGCCGCCGACTTCACCGGCCCCAACGCTGGTAGGATCAACCGATGCTGCTCCGAATAGGGTGTGTCCGGGTCTTTTCCACCCCAGTAGATGAAGGCGTCACCGCGCGGGGATCCCCCGTAGATCAGAGGAAGGCCGTCCTTCGTATGCACAGCTTTACGGGGCGCATCCAGGTCGAAGAGGTTGGCCGCGATCAGGTCTAGATGACCGTTGTTGTCCAGGTCGGCTACTTCTACTGAGACGGCAGCTCTCACTGGTAGGCGGGTGCTCTTTCGCGGATCGAACCCGTCGGCGCTGTTCCAGAAGATCAGGATCTGCTTGCTGATGGCGGCGAAGACCAGATCGACCCAACCATTGCGGTCCAGATCAGCCAGGGTAAGGCCTCTGAGGTCGGTTGCTGGGAGGGCCGATCGATTTGCATTGGTGAACCCAGTAGGCCCTCCCCAGTAGACATGGGTCTCCTGGGTACCTGGACTCCACTCGGCCAAAGCCAGGTCCAGGTAGCCGTCCCGGTTGAGGTCTGCTGTCCGTGCCGCTCTGCCATTGGTGGAGAGAATGGTTTCATTCCGGATGGAATATCCTTGAGGTCCGCCCCAATAGAGGACTGACGGTAAAAATAGATCCACGTGACCGTCCTGGTCGAGATCCGAAGCTGTGTACGATCCTCCCCCTCTGGGCAGTTCCTGCCGCCGTCGAGGATCGAAGCGGCCATTCTGGTCTCCCCAGTAGACATAGGCCGGAGTGGGAGCCACTCCGTCCCGCTTGTTGAAGAAGACGACGTCTTTCTCGCCGTCTCGGTTCAGGTCCGCGGCGAGCACTCCAGTGGCTCCCCAGGTGGGAAGCTCGCTTCTGTGCTGGGTGTCCAGCCCCTGTGGGCCTCCCCAGTAGACATAGGACTCGGTGACATGAGTGATGCCCCGCTCGGGGGGGTTGCGAACGGCGCCATCGTCGTAGTGGGCAATCGCTAGATCGGGATGGCCATCGTCGTTCAGATCATCAATGATGCAGTCGGAGGCGCCGCGGGTAGGAACAGCGGTCCTCCAGTTGGGGCGGAATTCTCCGCAGCGGCCCCAGTAAATGTAGGAGGCTCCTCCCTTTGCGTTGGCGAAGACCACATCCGGCTGGCCATCTTGGTTGAGATCGCCCAACGCCGCCGCCTGAGCGTTCACCGTGGGAAGACGAACCTTCCTCTCTGGGCTGTATCCTCGGGCCGAGCCCCGATAGATAAACGAATCGATCGCTACCGTTTCTACGATCTCGTACTGATCAAACTCGCGTGCTCCCAGGCGGCGGGAATTGGCCAACACGATCTCTGGGATTGCATCGCCATCCAAGTCTCCAAGCGCAAGTCCCGAGCTGCGTTCCCCAGGCAGGAAGGTGCTGGCACTGTACAGGTAATCTGCCTGGGTGTTGCCCCAGTAGATGAGAGCTCCTGATTCGCCCTCTTCGTTCCCTTCCATGGCAAAGACAACCTCTGCGAAGCCATCCTGGTTCAGATCCGCAATCTCCACGTCGCGGGCATGAACAGTCTTCAGAGAGCTCCTTCTCGCTGTTTGGTATCCGTCGGCTGAACCCCAATAGATATAGGATTTCTGAAAACGGTCCACCCCCATATGGAAGCTTAGCCCGCTGTTGGCGAAGACCAGTTCGGGATGTCCATCCCGGTTCAGGTCTGCCGTTGCCACGGCTTCGCCACCCTGGGCAGGAAGGTTGCTGCGGCGCGAGGGGTCAAAGCCGCTATCGGCTCCCCAGTAGATGTAAGAGTCCAGGTCGGTCCGCGTGTAGTTGGAGCGGTTGACCACAACCAGATCCGCGAATCCATCCCCATTGAGGTCTGCAGCAGTTCCAGATTTGGCCCCATCGGTTGGGAGACGAAGGCGTCGACTCGGATCAAATCCGTTGGCGCCCCAGTAGACGAAGAGATCTACCTTGTCGCTCCGGTCATGGTCGCTCGGAAAGACCACGTCCAGGTTTCCGTCATCGTTGAGATCCCAGACATTGATCAGCCGTACAGTGCCGTCCACGGCGACGTAGGTGTTCACTCCGCCGTCATCGAAGCTGCCGTCGACCAGGTCCAGAAAGCTGGATGTCGTCCAGATTTTCGAATCTCCCGCCCAGATTTCGAGCGACCAGAAGGCTAGCCTCGATTTCCACGGTACTGGAAAGGACTAACATTTTTTAAGGGTAGCCGTTGAGTCGGTTAGTCAAATCGAAGGACCAGAGTTTTGCCGCCAAACCAAGGCATGGGCGTGGGATCATCACCCAGGCCCGAGGCGACCAAGTAGGGGTTATGGGCGCGCTTATCGAGGTGGACGGTGACTTGCTGCTCTTGGATCTGGACCCGGGCCGAGACGTCGAGGAGATTTCGGAAGATCTTTTTGGCTTGAGCCCGCTGATATTCGCGACCAATCTTCTCGGCCATGAGTCGATATAGGGAGCTGGCCATGAGGGTGATCTGGAGGTCAAAATCCACTTTGAGTCCCACCATCGAAGAGAGCGCGTCCAGGTGAAAGAACTGGATGGCTTCGGAGATGCCATTTTCGATGAGCATGCGTTGGGCATAGCGGGTGATCAGAGTCGAGGGGGCGCGGCGCAGATGGTTGGTCAGTAGGACGGTCGGTTCTTCGTGACCGAGTTCCATGAGGGTGAGCTGGCGCAGGGGACCTTCGTAATGTTTCAGGACGATCCGCTGGTCCAGGACTTTGGGGGTGCGAAAGATCCGAGTCAGGGCGGGTAAGGTGATGCGGTGCCAGGCGGAGGCGGGGCGGCTCCAGATCTGGCCCAGCATTTTTTGGGAGCGGCGGCGCAGGGTGATAAAGCCAATGCCCTGTTGGTTGAGGCGGTTCAGATGAGCATAGGTGGTCAACTGGGAATCGAAGACGAGTTCGGCCGGAGGCTGACCGCTGTGTTGGTGCCAGAACTGGACGAAGCGTTGCACCTCGTCGGCTCGATCGGCCCGGGGGACACCCGCATTGGCGTAGCATAAGACACGCTCGGTGGCGTCCCGAGCCAAAAAAACGAGGATGCCTTTTTGGCTGCGGCTGCGGGAAGAGACATAGTGTTTGTCCAAAGGTTCCTGCTGGCTATTGGCGGGGACGGTGTGAAAGTCCAGATCGAAGGAAGAGCCCCGGGGCAGGCCGGCGGCTTGGACCTGCTCAAACCAGGCTCCCATGAGGCGCAGGTTGGCGCGTCGGTCGACCCGGGAGCTGTAGGCGGCCAGGTAGGAGCGCTTGGGCACCACATTGAGACCGGCAAAAAGGGCGATGCCCTCGTCAAAGACCCGATCCATGACATGACTTTTTCTTTCGATGCCCAGCAGCTTCAGAGCCAGCAGGGTGCGCACGGCCTGCTCGGCGGGAATCATTTGGGAGCCGGGAAGGCGGGGGGGCTGCAGCACCGCCCCGAGATCGATCGATCGCATCAGCGGGACGAACAGAAACAGACCGCCGACCCGGGTGCGAAAGCTGCGCGGGGCCAGATTGATCTGCCGCACGTCGGCGATGGCTGCTGCTTCGGGCTTGAGGGTGGCGGGGCGTTGCTCATCCCGACGCCGGGGCAGTCGGGCGAAGCCCTCCTCTCGCAGCAGGATCGATAACGCATTGATGCTGATGGAATGGCCGGCGGCGGCCAACTCGCGTTGGATATCGTAGACCGAGAGGTTTCGCTTGCGCAGGGCGACGGCCCGTTCCCGCACCCGATCGCGGGCGGGCGCCGCTTGAGGCCCCCGGCGAATCGCCTGAAAGAAGCGGGCGCGCTTGCTGAGATCATGGCGAAACTGATGACAGAGGACGCGGAAGGCTCCTGGGGAATAGCCGAAGCGAGTGGCGACCTGCTGCGAGGGCAAGCCTTCGACGAAAAAGCAGCGCAAGGCCTCATACTGGCGCTGCAGAGGCGATTCGGGGGCCAGGAAGAATTGGGCCTCCGGAACGGTCGGTCGGGTGTCATTAGTTAGTCCATTCCGATTACTGTATTCCAAACTATAACTATACTAGATATGAATGACAGAAAATGCTCAGCCTTTGATAGGGTTCTATTCTGCCTCATATCCAGACTTTTCTAGCATTCGCGTGGGGATCGTCCCTTGATCAGGTTTTAGGTATAGGATTACCTCTCTATCCAAATAGGTACTTCTATTTACTAACGTAGGTGGAAACACAGCAGGCGCAAGTCGCGCCGATCAAGGATTCTGGCGGGGGGCTCGAAGCGGAAAGGCGTCATTTGTACTGCCGTGGAAATCGAGGCTAGACCGGAAAGAAGCAGAAGCGTCACTGGCGGGTTTCTTTTCATTTAGTTCACTTCCCTTGATGGTTTGGAAGAGAGGCCCAGAACCAGGATCAGTGCGACGATCGAGGCCGTCAGGCCGAAGGTGAAGCTGGCTGGAAAGCCATACAGATCGGTCAAGCCACCGTGCAGGGCGGGCCCCATGCTGCTCACCGGAGACAAGGAAAACGCCCACTTGAGGGCGCGGGCTCGACCCTGTGTTCGTTGTCACTACTGGCTCCCAACCGCGTTGGACCATGCAGAAGGCAACTTCACGGCGTAGCGGTGGCCGGCCTGGAGGCCAAAGCTACGTCCGGAAATGAAGTTTCAGCTACTACTCTCGGGTCAGCTCGGCCATCAGCTCCCTGACACCCGCCCTGTCAGGGCTGGTTCCTCGAGCGATCATTTCTACAACCAGTGTCTCGAGCATCTCGGGACTTACCCCCTCCTGGGCGGCGGCTTGCAGCGCGTCCGTCCTGAACTGCCGCTGCTCCAGCACGGTTGTCTGTACCTGCTGTGATCTCGGTGACCTGGCTGGTTGGACTCGGACGTCGACGGAGAGCCGGATTTTGTCCGAGCGGTTGGGCGTTCCCCAGTGGAGCAGGTGGGGATGGAATACCAGGATGTCGCCGGGACGGTAGGTGGCCGTGAGCCAGGGCTCGTTTATGGCGTCCAACGCTACTCCCTTTTGCTTCCTCCCTTTGAGGACGTAGGAATAGACGTCCTGTTCGACATGCTCGCGTAGTCCCAGCCTGTGAGAGCCCTCAGCCACGGCCAGTCCACCCATGTCCCTGTCGATCTCCATCAAGGGGATCCAGAAGGTCCGGAAGTCGGTCGTGTGTCGGATGTAGACGTGGTCCTGGTGAGGAGGGGATCCGTGAGTCTCGTCGTTCGGCACCGTGTATCTGAGGGTGCACGAACGAAAGGTATAGACGGGTTCTCCGAATAGCCTCTCGAAGAGCTCCTGGGTGACCTCGGTGTCGAGTAGTTTGGCGTAATAGTCGAGTGCGTAGAGTCGGCCGTCATCTAGCTCGACCAGGTCCTTTCCCGTCCAGATGGGGTCGGAGTAGCCCTCCTTCACGAAGCCCTGTCTCTGCAGTTCCTGGATGAAGTCGTTTCTCACTGCCCCAACTTCGGAAGTATCCAGAGCATCGCGTAAGAAGAGATATCCCTGCCGATCAAAAGCGGAGTTCAGGGTATTGCTGCCCTCGAAGTACTCGCTGGCCGACCGGAACTCGCCATAGGATTTCGTCTTCATCTCACTTTTCCTGAAGCAGCCCCCGGAAAAAAGCTCAAGGGCGATCTTAGACCTTTACCAATTTGCGAAAACTACGTACCGGACGAGTCTTGCCGAGGATTGTCCAGGAGACTTCACCTACATAGATATCGCCGTGAGAATCGACTGACAGGCCATGTGGGGCGAGGAACTGGCCTGGTCCCTCGCCAGGACGGATGTCCCCCAACCGAGCCAAGCGCCGCCCGCTCAGGTCGTGAATAGTGACGCACGCACCCAGGTTGGGGTAATCGCGATTAACGGCCTGCTCCGTTTTCAATTGGCCAATGTAGACCAGGTCGTCTCTAATATGCAGCCCACAGGGGCGATGGAGGTTGTTCCACTGTTCCAGATAGTTGCCTTGATCGTCGAAGATCTGGATGCGGTGGTTTTCCCGGTCGGCAATGTAGACCCGGCCCTGAGTATCAGTGCAGACGCTGTGAGGAAGGTTGAATTGGCCAGGATCGGTTCCGTAATCTCCCCATGAGAATAGATGTTCCCCCTCTGTGCTGTACTTGTGGACTCGGGCATTTCCGTACCCATCGGTAACGTATAGATCGTCAGTCTCGGGATCGAAGGCGACTTTTGTGGGACGGTTGAACGGGTTCCCACTCTGGGCCGGCGCCGGCTCGTCGCGGCGACCAATGGACATCAACAGTTCGCCCGCTGGCGTGAACTTACCGATCCAATGTCCATCGTCATCGACACAGTAGATAACCTCTCCCTGACCTGCCTCATTACGGATGGTCACGCCGTGGGGGCGGGTAAAAGCCCCTTCACCCCAGGACGTCACCAGGGTGCCGTCTGCCTCGAACACGGTCAGTGGATGGTCACCCCGATCAAAGGCATAGACCCGGTCCTGGGCGTCGACCACCACATCAACGACCTCTTTAGAACCCCACCCGTCGGGGAATCTGGGCCAATCGCTCAACTCTTCATATACAAAATCACCACTGCCAAGTGTCGTCATGACTCGATCTCCCTATTCCATGTCTCGCTATGAGCCGCACAATGCAGCCCGGCTGATCCCAGGGGACCCGTTCGTACCTTGACCTGGGATCCTACACTGCAACAAGGAGTTTTAATAGGACTCTTTCTTTAACTCCTGCAGCAACTGAGCGTAGGTCTTGATCAGCCCGCCTTTCTGACGCGAGAATTCCACGGCCTGATCCCGGTTCCTGAAGGCAACAAGACTCGGCAGACACCGATCCCAGGCTAGGGTGTATTGCGTGCCCAAGCGATCTTCTTGTATCTGGTCCGCCCCACAGCAGAGATGAACCGAGCTGTTTTCGACATAGTGGGCCTCATCGGCCGGAAAGCGCTCACCGGTTGAGAAGTCCGCCACCTGGGAATCGGTTACGTCCTGGCGACCCCGCTGGAAGTGGAGGCCACAGCGGGGACAGCACACCTCGACCGACTTCTCGTCCTCGAGAACGATGCGATAATAAGTCGCTTTGTGCACCGGCCGTCGGCAGATCGCACAAGCCGGTTCCAGCTGAATGTAGACGTAGTAGCCGGCTCCTACCAGCAAGGCGATGATCGCAAAGCTCCCAAGGATCCTAATACCCATGACTGTTGCAACCCTTTTCGGTATACTTGATTGTAATGTTCCTGAGATCTTTCGTCGAGAAGGCTTATATGGGCCACCGAGGAATTCACACCCTGATGTGTGTCCTGATTCTAGTCGCAATCCTCTCTGTGCAATTCGGAATCAGTTACACGGCGTGTCGGGATTCCATGTCACCGGCAGTCAATAGCAGCTGCACGAAACTGGATGGTCCGACTCCTGGTTGCCACGAGGCGAGCGATTGCGCTCGGCTGTGCCAGTTCGCTCCCGAGGAAATAGCTTACAACCTACCCAAGGGCAATTCTGAGTCCCTACTCTGCAGTCTTGCAATTGAGGTTGTACCCGAAAGGCCAAGTCTCGAAAGTCCCTCTTCTAGTGGCCTCCTACTTTCCGTTGGGCCAATCGCAGCGAAGAGCCACTTCAAGGCCGCAGTGTATCTATTGAACGCCTCTTTCCTCATCTAGTCCTCTCTCCTTTCCCTGACTTGTAACTCCAAAAGTAGTGGGCAGGTGTCGGCAGATTCTTTCTGCAGCCCTATATCGAACCTGTCTTGGTCTCTTGTGGAGAAGACAATGCGACGTCCATCTTGGGACGCGCCTCCTTTCACCCAGCGAGATGCTGACGGTCTGCGGCGGCGCGAGCTTCCTCGTTGGCGGATTCCCGGTGATTGTTGGGAGGAAACGATGCTATTCCTACTTTGCTTTACTTTTCTGTTTCCGGCGCTCGTGTTAGCGCAGCCATATACAGCCAACGGCGACCAGCGTCTCGAGGAGTTCATCACAGAAGCGCTCGAGCGAAGCCCAAACGTGCGGCAATCCTTCGCGCACTACCAGGCGGCGCTTCAGCGCATTCCCCAAGTGACTGCGTTGCCGGACCCGATGCTGGATCTCACGCAGCACGTCCGTACCCCGGAGACGCGCGTGGGTCCCCAGACCACCCTCGTATCGCTTTCCCAGAGGTTCCCCTGGTTTGGCAAGCTCTCCGACCAGGGCAAGGTTGCTGCCAAACATGCCGCCGCTCTGGCAGAGCTCCACGAAGCAAGCAAGTTGGAAGTGGTTCGACAGGTAAAGCTTGCCTACTATGATCTCTCCTACATCGATCGAGCTATCACCATTACGCAGGAAGACGAGATGCTTCTGAGGCACTACGAGCAGCTAGCGCAGGCCCGCTATTCCCAAGGTGTCGGACTCCAGCAAGGCATCGTGAAGCTTCAGGCCGAAATCACCCGCGATCTCAACCGCCTGACGATCTTGAGACGACAGCGCGTCGACGCTGAAGCCGTTCTCAACACACTTCGCGATCATCCAGCAGAGACCCCCGTTGCTTTGGTTGAGTTCCCGCAGCGCCCAAAGGTCAAGGTCAACCTCAGCAGACTGTATGCGACGGGCAGAAGCGAGAGACCGGAAGTGAAGGCAGCGTTTCTCGATATCGAGCGGAACGAAAAGCGCATTCACCTTGCCAAGCGCCAGTATTGGCCAGACTTCACGCTGGGAGCTTCCTGGGGAAACGTCCGCGGCAGAAACGATGAGTTTGGGTTTCTGAGCCCGCCTGAGAACAATGGCAAAGATGTCTACAGCTTGACTGTCGGGGTCAACATCCCCCTCTTCCGCAGCAAGTACGACGCGGGTGTGCACGAGGCCGCCGAAGGCTTTTCGGCGTCCCATCAGGCCTACCGCAACACGGTCAATAAAGTGGAACTGTCGATTCGTTCCCTTGGTTTTCGTATCCAGACCGTTCAGGAGCAAATAGACCTGTTCGAGAGGGCACTGCTGCCCCAGGCTGAGCAAGCCCTTCGCTCCACCGAAGCGGCCTACTCCACGGGCACCGTTGGTGTGATTGACCTGCTCGACGGTGAGCGGGTGCTGCTCGATGTCCGTGTTGGGCTGGCCCGCCTTGTTACCGACCACATGAAAGCTTTGGCCGAGATGGAACGTGCGATCGGATCGCCCTTCCCGGAGGTAACGCCATGACCGCGAAACCTAGAGCAATTCTACTTGTGGCCACTGGGGTCGTGTTAGGAGTTGCTGTTTGCTCGCTGGTCGTCTGGAACCCTGCAGAGTGGCCTTGGGTTCATAGTTTGCAGGAAAGAGTGATGCCGACTGTCGTTCCTTCTCAGAAGGAGAGTGAAACCGGCGACCAGCGTCTCTGGACCTGTGGTATGCATCCCCAGGTCATTCAGAAAGAGCCCGGGAGCTGTCCCATTTGCCGCATGGCCTTGGTGCCGGTGAAGGCCTCTTCCAGAGGGAAGACCGATTCGCCAGCGGCCCAGGGGCAGCGAAGGATCCTTCATTGGCGTGCGCCGATGGATCCTGACTACATTCGCGACGAGCCGGGCAAGTCACCGATGGGAATGGACCTGGTACCGGTCTATGAGGAGGAAGCTCCTGCTGAGGGTGGGGTTCGAGTGAGCCCGACTTTTCTTCAGAATTTCGCGGTTCGCACTACCGAAGTCAAGCGTGGCTCGATGGCCGTCGAAATTCGCACTGTAGGCACTTTGGCCCACAACGAGGAGCGGGTCTATTCCGTCAACACCAAGTTTGAGGGTTGGATCGAGAAGGCACGCTTCAACAATGTCGGAGAGCAGGTAAAGAAGGGAGAGGTGCTGTTCGAGATCTACAGCCCGCAGCTGCTTACCACTCAGCAGGAGTATCTGGCTGCCATGGACTACGTCCGCCGGCTCACCGACAGTCAAGCCTACCCCGATGCCATCGAGCGCGCAAAGTCGCTGCTGAAATCTGCTCGGGAGCGCCTTCGCTACTGGGACATCTCTGAAGAGCAAATCCAGGCCCTGGAACGGACCAAGCAGGTAGGCCGCACCGTCGGGTTCGTCTCTCCGAATTCCGGTTTCGTGGTGGCCAAGATGGGCGACTCGCTAGAGGGCATGAAGCTCAGCCCTGGCATGACCGTGCTCAAGCTTGCCGATCACTCAACCCTTTGGGCTGAAGTCCAGTTTTTCGAGCGGCACCTTCGACACCTTCGAGAAGGCCAACGTGTCACGGTCGAGATCGATGCTTTTCCGGGTCGCCGCTGGAGCGGAAAGATTCTCTTCTTCCGTCCGGCGGTCAACCCTCAAACGAGAACATTGACGGCCTTCGTTGAAGTTGCAAACAGCAATCTCCAGCTCCGTCCGCAGATGTATGCCAATATCTCGGTCCGCGTACCGGGGGCTTCAAATGCCGTCATGGTGCCCGACGAAGCGGTTCTCCACAGCGGAGCCCGCGCCGTGGTCATCGTTGCCAAGGAGGATAACCGCTTTGAACCGCGGGAAGTTCAGCTGGGCATGACAAGCGAGGGGATGCAGGAAGTCCTTCATGGCCTCACGGCTGGCGAAGAAGTGGTGACCTCTTCGCAGTTTCTGATTGATTCCGAGAGCAACCTCAAGGCCGCCATCAGCCAACTGCTAGGCGATCAGGTAGACGAAGAGCAGGGTAGCGCCCCACCTCCAATGACCCATCAGCATTGAGGAAGAATTCATGTTCGCACACATCATCGAAGGTGCTATTCGGCAAAGGTTTCTGGTGGTCCTGGGAGCGCTGTTCCTGGTGGCGGCAGGGCTCTACTCGCTCTCTCGCACACCACTTGACGCCATCCCGGATCTCTCCGACGTCCAAGTCATCGTTTACACCGAATATCCCGGTCAGGCACCCCGGATAGTGGAAGACCAGGTTACCTACCCGCTTACCACCCAGATGCTCGCCGTACCCCATGCCAAGGTGGTGCGTGGCTACTCCTTCTTTGGTTTCTCGTTTGTCTACATCATCTTCGAAGATGGCACCGACCTGTATTGGGCTAGAAGCCGTGTGCTCGAGTACCTCAACTACGTCTCGGGAAACCTTCCACCCGACGTTATGCCGACGCTGGGCCCTGATGCTACCGGTGTGGGATGGGCGTTCATGTACGCGCTCAAGTCCGACCGACACGACTTGAGCGAGCTGCGTTCGATCCAGGACTGGTTCCTCAAGTATGAGCTCACCAGTGTCGCGGGTGTCTCCGAGGTCGCGAGCATCGGGGGCTTCGTGCGCCAGTATCAAATCACCGTCGATCCCAACAAGCTGCGCGCCTACGGAATCCCGATTTCGAGGATTCGAATGGCCGTGCGAAACAGTAACACTGACGTGGGAGGTCGCTTGCTGGAGGCTGCGGAAAAGGAGTTCATGATTCGGGGCCTCGGCTACATCGAGTCGGTCGAGGACATCCGGAAGGTCGCGCTTGGAGTTGATCCAGCGGGCACTCCTATTCTGCTTCAAGACGTCGCCCGTGTGAGTGTCGGACCCGATATTCGACGGGGGCTTGCCGACTGGAATGGCGAGGGCGAGATCGTGGGGGGGATCGTCGTAGTTCGACACGGAGCAGACACGCTTTCGGTGATCCGAGACGTCAAGACAAAAATTGAAGAGATCGTCCCGGGCTTGCCCAAAGGCGTCGAGATCGAGGTTGCCTACGACCGCTCAGGACTGATTGAGCGTTCAGTCGAAAGCCTCGAGTCGAGCCTCACCCAGCAGTTCATGATCGTGGGACTCGTCTGCCTGGTCTTTCTGTTTCACGTCCGGAGCGGACTGGTGGCCATCATCACACTTCCGGTAGGCATTCTGATGGCGTTCATTGCCATCTACTTTCAAGGCCTGAACCTCAACATCATGTCGCTCGGCGGCATTGCCGTCGCCATTGGAACCATGGTCGATGCCGGCATCGTCATGGTCGAGAACGCCCACAAGCACCTGGCACGGGACGGTGGCAAGAAACCTCACTGGGGAATCATCGCGGCTTCGTGCAAGGAAGTGGGCCCATCGCTGTTCTTCTCGCTGCTCGTAATCACCGTGTCTTTCATGCCGGTATTCACGCTCGAAGCGCAGGAGAGACGGCTCTTCAAGCCGCTGGCGTTTACCAAGACCTATGCCATGGCAGCCGCGGCGCTGCTTTCAGTAACGTTGGTTCCGGTCCTGGTCGGCTACTGGGTGCGGGGCCGCATCAGGCCCGAGGAGAAGAACCCCATCAGTCGGCTGCTTATCTTTTTCTACAGGCCGGTCCTGGCGCTGGTGCTTCGCTTCAAGTTCGTGGCCGTTAGCCTGGTTCTGGTTGCGCTTGCGCTCACAACAGTCCCCTTCTCGCGCCTGGGTTCAGAGTTCATGCCGCCACTGTGGGAAGGGGACCTACTCTATATGCCGACGACCTTTCCTGGGATCTCGATTACCAAGGCACGTGAGATTCTTCAGCAGACCGACAAGATCATCAAGACCTTTCCCGAAGTACACAATGTCTTCGGAAAGGTCGGCAGAGCCGAGACGGCGACCGACCCTGCGCCACTGTCGATGATTGAGACTACCATCATGCTCAAGCCCGAGAGCGAGTGGCGGCCAGGCATGACCCCTAAGAAGCTGACAGAGGAGATGGATGCAGCCCTTCAGATCCCGGGTCTCACCAATGTTTGGACTATGCCAATCAAGACCCGCATCGACATGCTCTCGACCGGGATCAAGACCCCGGTCGGCATCAAGATCTCCGGCTCCGATCTCAATGTGCTGGAGCAGCTGGGAAAAAGACTCGAGCAGGTTGTGCGCGGCGTCCCCGGTACGCTCAGCGTCTACGCAGAGCGCGTCATGGGCGGGAACTACCTGGATTTCAAGATTAACCGGGACTCGATTGCTCGCTATGGCCTGACCGTCGGAGACGTCCAAGACGTCATTCAGACGGCGATCGGTGGGATGAACATCACCACTACGATTGAGGGCTTGGAGCGCTATCCGGTCAATCTTCGATATAGCCGGGAGCTCAGGGACGACTTACCCGCTCTCCGGTCCGTGCTTGTTCCAACAGCCCAAGGTCAACATATCCCACTCGGCCAGCTTGCCGACATCAGGTACGTCCTCGGGCCGGCGGCGATCAAGAGTGAAAACGCCAGGCCCAACGCCTGGGTCTACGTCGACATTCGCGACATCGATGTCGGAACTTACGTCGACAACGCTCGGAGAGCGGTCGCTGAAGCTATTGAGATTCCCCCCGGCTACACCATTTCCTGGAGCGGCCAATACGAGTACATGCAGCGCGCCCAGCAGCGTCTGCTC
This sequence comes from Acidobacteriota bacterium, assembly GCA_965218775.1. GTDB lineage: Bacteria > Acidobacteriota > UBA6911 > RPQK01 > JAJDTT01 > CAUZIZ01. Next base: position 2,383,599 of record CBDCLS010000005.1, read on the forward strand.
TTTGTGATTCCGCTAACGCTGCTTCTCATCTTCGTCATCATCTACCTGAATACGCACTCGGCTGTTGAGACCGTCCTGGTTCTTCTGGGTGTGCCCTTTGCGCTTACCGGATCGGTCTGGCTGCTGTATCTTCTCGACTACAACCTGAGCATCGCCGTCTGGGTTGGCGTTATCGCTCTGGCGGGACTCTATGCCGAGACCGCCATCGTCCTGCTTCTCTACCTTGACATTTCCTACCGGGACTTCGAGGAACGAGGTCTCTTGACCGACAGAAACGCGCTCATTCGGAGCATCTATGAGGGTTCCGTCAAGCGTGTGCGTCCAATTCTGATGACCATTGCAACCGACGTGATCGGGCTTCTTCCCATCATGTGGAGCACCGGTACCGGGGCAGATGTGATGAAACGCATCGCGACTCCTTTGGTCGGTGGCGTGATCACGTCGGGTATTGTCGTGTTGGTTATCTACCCCGTCATCTATTACCTCTGGAAGTCGCGCGGCCTGCCCCACGGCAAGCCGTTTCGAGGCTTTCGAAAACTCGAGGAGGACCAATCATGAGGATGCTTCTTCTGTTTCTGATTACTGGAATAGGCCTGGCCGATACCCGCCTCGATGTGGTTCACAAAAAGCGCCTTTGGTTCGATCAGGAAGGCAGTGTTCGAATCGACGCATCGGGGATTTCATTCCAGCCGGCCGGCAAAGACGATGAAGTCCGAAGATGGGCCTATGAGGATATCCAGTCCCTCGACCGGCTGAGCACCACCGAGTTTCGGTTGCTCACCTACGAAGATGTGGCCTGGCGGCTGGGCCAGGACCAGCGCTACCATTTCGAGATCATCTCGGGCCAGTTTTCGAATGAGCTCTTCGCCGAGGTCGCGGCACGAATGGGAAAGCCCGTGACCGATCGTGTTGTCACCGAGCCCGAGAAGGCGGAACAGAGGCTCGCTGTGAAGCACCTGACCAGGCTTCGTGGTTCCGAAGGAACACTCTTTTTCACGCCGGAGCGAATCGTCTATGCAACCGACGCCAGGCAAGGCTCTCGCCAGTGGCTTCTCGCCCGCGACGTTCAGTCAGTCTGGTCAGCTGATCGCTATCGGCTCGAGATTCATGTCTACGAAGACAACCCAGGCGAGTTCCGACGGGCCCGAGTCTACAAGTTCGCCCTAAAGGAGCCGCTCAACGCTCAGTTCTACCGTCGCCTCAAACTCAAGTTGTACGGCCTGGAGAGGGCCCGCGGAGTTACGCCTTGAATGACTGAAACCGATCCTCGTCTCCAAGCCGAGGTCTCGAAGGATGTTGAATCGACTTCGGTTCGCGGTTGGTCTTGTCGTGGCGGTGGCCCCCGGGCCTCCGCGTGTTGAGCTAGGCGGGCTAGATTGATCCAGCGACCAGCTTGTGGCTACAATAGCTACATGGTGAAAACCGTAGGGTCGCGAGAACTCAAGAACCGCTTGGGCACCTACCTGAGTCAGGTTCGAGAGGGGACTAGAATCATCGTGACCGATCGAGGACGCCCGGTGGCAGAGCTGCGTGCGTTCCGACCGGATACGACGGGCGAGGAATCTGGGCTTCTGGAGCTGGCGGCTCGGGGACTGGTCACTCCCCGGTCCCGCGAAGAACTGGCGCATCGATCGAAGCGGGTTCGTGTCGCCGGCAAGCCGGTATCGCAGACGATTCTGGGAGATCGTGAGGACCGTTTTTGATCGCTTATTTCGACTCCAGCGCTTTGGTCAAGAACTACGTCGAGGAAGTCGGCAGTGATTTCGTTCAAGACTTGCTGCGCACCTCCTTGCCGGTGACAAGCCGTTTTTCAGCAATCGAGATCGCTTCGGCTCTTGCACGCCGCTGCCGGGCCGGACAACTGACCGTGGCTGAGCGGGATCAGATAACGGCGGATCTTGACCAGGACATCGATGCATTGTACGTCGTCGAGCTGGTACCCGAAGTTGTATCCGGTACCTTCAGAGTTCTTCACAAACATGCCCTTCGCTCGGCCGATGCCTGGCAGCTCGCCTGCTGCTGCCTGACTCAGGAGAGGGTAGAAACGCCCATACGCTTTATCAGCTTCGATACCAAACTCAATGAGGCAGCCCAGCGAGAGGGATTCTCCATTGCCAAACCTTCTTGATTCCTTTCTCGCTGATCACAACCGATCCGACTTCAGCACCATTGGAGCGCAGCATCCGGCCCACCAAGCCCGTCCAATCTCTCATGGACCGGGCGAGCTACTGGCAGTTCACAGAGGCTTCCGAAACGCTCTTGTGAACTCTGTACTCTTAGCAGGATTGGCCTATGATTCCAGCACTGTCCGTATCTCGGCAACGTCGTCAGCGCTCAGTGTGTTCGTGAAGTGAGTCAGGCGATCGATGATGTCCTTCGTACCGAGATACTCTTCCGCACAGGCCAGGTGCGTGAAGCCCGCGGGGTCGAAGCGGCCGTCTTCGTAGTAGACGAGGGCGATGCGCCAGCTGCCCTTGGCGATGGATTCGCGACAGCTACGGCAGCGGGCACGACCCGCCGGCGAACGCTGGACTCCGTCCGCGCGCGTCAGGCGGCGATGGGCGATCCCGAGTTGGGCCGTCTCCGACAGCCGCTGTCGATCCTCGACCTCCGCCGTGGTCCTCTGAAGAGCCTCCAGCAGTACTTCGGGCCGCTTGAAGGCGCCACAGCTCAGATGGAACCAGAGAACCATATCTCCTTCGTCCGCGTAGGGATTGGGAAGGCATTCTCCAAGGCGCAGCTCATCTTTGGCGATGTTCCGGCCGCATCCCCGGCACTTCGCTCGACCGCTGACAGCGGTTTCGATCGTGTGATTCATTTCGTTAGCGTACTTAGCGTACTTAGCGTACTACCTCGTAAGCATAACGCTCGGCGTAGGACCTCAACGTAGAGACCTGCCTCTCAATCGTTCTTTTTTCCCTCTGAACGTCGCTGGACACCCGACAGTAGACTGCGACTTTCCGTATGTTGTCTTTGATCCGATTCATGCTCAGTCCTCCCTACAAGCAATCGTGTCCCCTCCGCTTCGCCCGGTGCCACGAGGCGGCTCGGCGGGCTCTGGGCAACTCGGCCCCCTACCCGCTGCGCTACGACGGGGTTCCCATCGTGGACATCTCACTCCACAAGGAGTTCGCACTGGGCGAACAGAAGACGCTGGATTTCCGGGTGGATTTCTTCAACGCCCTCAACCACACCATTTTCAACGCACCCGAAGGCAGAATAGACCGCTCCAGCGCAGGGCGGGTGACGTCGGCAGCGACGGCACGCCAAATCCAGATGGGATTCCGCTTTTCCTTTTAAGCGCGGCGGGGGCCTCCAGGGCGCCGCCTTTCAAGCCGAGAGACGACGATAACTTCGGCTTAGAGACCGAAGCAACGTGACCGCTCTTATGGCTGAGCAGGGCCCGTGGGGACCAGACGCTTGAGTTCTTCGAACCAGTTGAGGACGACGTTGATCCGGGTAAGAGGTTCCCAATTCTTATGCTCCAGCATGACAAAACTTTGGCCATCGGGTGCAATGTCGTAAAACGGGTATCCTCCCTTGTAGGAGTGTTCGAACAAGGAACTCGGATTTCCCGCCTTGAAGGTGGGCTCGGTCTGGATGGAAACCACTATCATCTCCGCGCCTTTTCGATAGTAAAGCTGTTTCCCGCTGCGGGCCCATACGGGGTTCTGGCCTCCATTCCTGGAGATCGGCTCCCTCCGGCCCCCACCGGGATAGCGCACTGCGTACACCTCGTTCCTTCCGGAGAGGTTGGAGGTGAACGCAAGCCAGTTGCCGTCCGGTGAGAACATGGGCTGCCTTTCTCGAAACTCAGTAGCAAGGAAGGGTCTGGGTTTACCTCCAACGGGGAGCACCCAAATGTCAAAGTCCTTTTTGACATCGGTAGACTGCTCGTAATAGGCCAGTACTTCCCCGTCAGGAGTCCACGAGCTGGTCATCACCAGGCCTTCACTCAGATTTTTAACGAGGGGCTCGACTTCGCCGGTGCCGTCTGCCGCCGCCCAGAGAATATGACGTTCTCCAGGCCAAGAGACGAATGCGATACGGCTGCCGTCTGGAGTCCACACGGGGAAACGAGAGTTCCCGTCAGTGATCAGAGGTATCCTGCTGCCTCGGTCGACTTCGTAGATCCAGATATTTCCTTCCAATTGAACGGCCAGGCGCTTCCCATCGGGCGAAAGGCGGGGGCTGGAGTCACACTCAATTTCCGTGACTCGAGACTTCTTACCTTGAACATCCACCCAGACAACTGTCGCTGGCGGGGGGTCTCCGAGAGCCGGTTTGCTTCGGCTCCTGCCGCCCCCGGGAACGTAGGCCAGCGTTCCGTTTTCCGATATATCGAACTGAATGCCAGCCCCCTCCACTACCGGTGTAGAAGGCCCCCTGACCTCGAGCTTTTCCAGGTCAAACGGCGCTGCCAGCAGATCCGGGCCAGAGGCATAGAGCAAGTGACCGGTGGAAGCATAGCGGGGGGACATACCGTGTAAATCGAGTACCTTCTCCTCGCCCGTCTCCAGAGAACGCACCCGAATCCCAGAGGAGTCGTAGAAAAGGAGCGCCCGGCCGCCAGGAAGAATCTGGGGAGTCCAGGCCACTGGGTTCAGTTGCTCGGGGGTGCCTCCGGTCTCAGACACCCTCCAAAGCCCGGACTGTGCGGCATAGAATATCGTGCCATCCTGACTCCAGGTCATGCCGCGGTAAATAATAGGCCTCTCCAGGATATTCAGCGGCGCACCACCCAGTAAGGACACTTTCTTCAACCTGCCATGACCACCACCTACCAGATCCCCAAGAAAGCCCACCCATTTCCCATCAGGTTTGAAAAAAGGCATTAGGGCCTTCTCAGCCCCGGGAATCGGGTGGCTCTCCAGTTCACCGATGGGACGCAGGTACAGCCGATTCGTATTGTCTTCAACTGCAGCGTACGCCAGTTGGGTCCCATCTCTGGAAAGCGCCAGCGCCCACCACCTGGGCGGCTCAGGAAACGCTTGGCCCGCAGGAAGATTGATCGTGAATCGACCAACTGTGGGTGGCGCAGGCAGGCTGTCGTATCCGGGACTCCAGAGCAAGAAACCCAGGAACGCACCTAGGAGCATCGACAGACCCATAGCAGCGAAAGGGATTGGCCGCTGCCATCTGGCTGGGCTCGCAGTTTCCAGCTCCCCGTAGGAGTCATCGGAAGGCTGCTCGAGAACTTGGCTGATCTCGATCCTGGCGTCGCCAATGTGCTGGACGCGATCATAGGGGTCCTTCTCGAGACAGCGGCGCAGAAGCCTCCGGATCGTCAAGGGGGTGTCCTGGGGCAACCCCTCCCAGTCGGGGTCCTTCTGGAGAATCTTGGCAATGGAGTCGGCGATCGTGTTCCCCCCAAATTCCTGGGTTCCCGTCAGACACTCGAGCAGAACACACCCAAACGCCCAGATATCGGTCCTCCTGTCCACCGGCCTGCCGCGAGCCTGCTCCGGACTCATGTAGGCCGCCGTCCCCAGGACCATCCCCTCCTGTGTGGACTCCATCGTCAACGTGGGGGAGTGGGCCAGTTCCTGCTGCGTCAGCTCTGGGTCGAGCGCCTTGGCCAGGCCGAAGTCCAGGACCTTGATCTTGCCCTGGGGCGTGATCTTCACATTGGCCGGTTTCAGATCCCGGTGAATGATCCCTTTCTCATGAGCTGCCTCTAGAGCCTGGGCGATCTCCAAGGCTATCCCGAGGGCCTCCTCCGTCGGGATCGGACCCTCGGCAATCCTCTCGGCCAGCGTCGGTCCCTCCACCAGTTCCAGCACCAGTGCCTGCACATCTCCGTCCACCTCCAGCCCGTGGATAGTGCTGATGTTGGAATGGTCGAGAGACGCCAAAACTTCCGCCTCTCTTTGAAAGCGACCCATTCTCTGAGGATCACGGGCGAACTTCTCGGGTACGATTTTCAGCGCGACCTGTCGGCCGAGACGAGTGTCCGTGGCCCGATAGACCGCACCCATGCCTCCTTCGCCGAGCTTCGCCGTGATCTTGTAATGATTAATGCTTTGGCCTCGCAATGCGGATCTCCAGACTACAGGGAACCTATCCACCAAATACTAGATCTTTGGGTCTGGAAGGGCAATCTCAGGGGATGGTTTATATATTAATCCACTAGTGTCCGGTTATAAGTCCCATAGAGTCAACTGGTTAGAGCTAGGACTGTGGGCTTCCTGCAAGCTAGGTCTCATAAGTAGTTGATAAATGGGAACTTTCTCGAATGCGGTCACGCTCAAAACCTGCAGAATACTGTGTAGACTTTGGGGAAGCTTGAGTTCCTTTTTCAGGATTGCGATGAGGAGGTAAACGCAGACAGCAATCCAGATCTGGGTGCGAACGGCATTGTCGGAGGTGCCGTAGAAGGTCTTGATTCGCAGGTGCTGCTTGATCCACTTGAAGAACAGCTCCACCTGCCAGCGGAGTTTGTAGAGGGAGGCGACGCTGAGGGCCGGAAGGGTGAAATTGTTCGTCAGGAAGACGAGAGATTTGTTGGTGGGAGCGTCGAAGAAGCGAACTCTTCGCAAGTGCTCTGGATAGTCTTGCCGAGATTTTGGCAAGGCCAAGCGCCCGGTGTGATCGCTGCGAACTCCGGGCTGATCGGACCGGGGTCGAGAGGTGTAGCGAGTAAAGCGGAGATTCTTCTTGGCCCGAATCACAAAGTAGGCGCAAGCTTGATGAACGACATGCAGACGAGCAAAGTCGAGATAACCCCGGTCCATGACGTAAAAGGCACCGGGCTCGATGACGAGGGAATCCAACAGGTTGACGTCGTGGCACTTTCCCTGGGTGATCTCGATGACGGTGGGGATCGGACCCCGCAAGTCCAGCAGGGTGTGCAGTTTGATGGCGCCCTTGCGCTTGCGAAAGTGGGCCCAGGGAAACAAGCTCAAGCACAGGTCGATGGTGGTCGAGTCGAAGGCATAGACTGTCTCCCCCAGCTCCAGACCGAGTTGCTCGTTGGCATACAGGCGTCTGGCTTTGACAATGAGCTTCTGCGCCAAGTCGGCGTAGATACGCCAGTCCCGTGTTTCGTTGGCTTCGGCCAGGGTGCTGCGGGCCACCTCCCCGCGAAATCCCAGCGAATAGAGCAGCTCGCTTCGGGAGCGCAGGCAGGCCTCGATGTCCCGCAAGCTCTCCCGGTACGTCAACTGCGCGAAGGCCATGGCCAGAAACTGGTTCCGGCACGAGAAGCGGCGCACCCGGCGGTCTCCTCCGTAACGCTCGACACAGCGCTGGAACTGTTCCCGGTGAATCCCCTCCATCAGCTGGGCAAAAATCGTTCGTCTTGGGTTCATGGCCAGAGACTGGACTACGCCTCTGACCGTCTGGGTACGGGGCCAAGGAGAAGCCACGAAAATTCAAATGCGTCACACCCCTTCCTCGTCGCAACCTACTATACCCATGTAACTTATAGACGATCTCTACAATCTAAACCGGACAGCAGTGATATTAATCCGATGAATAGATGGGGCTATTCTGCCTACCATCCAGACTCCAGATCCCTCTGTGCGGTGACACCAACCGCTTGGGTTTTGTCAAGCGAGTGAAGACTTTTTCGCCACTGCAGGGCATGGCAGTCGACACGGTCTAATTCACTAGTGGCCGAGTTGCTGTCGGACAGCGGGGCATGAGAAGATTGGGGCATGGCAAACACATCTCTTTCGGAGCTCCTCCAGCTCCCACCTGAGGAACGAGCCGAGCTGGCAATGGCCCTGTGGCAGAGCCTTACAGAGGCGGAGCGCCACGGAGAACTCACCCTAACGCCCGAGGAGGAAGCGGAACTGGACCGTCGCTGGACTGAGCACCTCGAGACTCCTGATTCGGCGATTCCTTGGGAGGAGGTGCGCGCCAAGCTGCAGGGCAGCGAGTGACGCGCCAGGCCAAGTTTCGTCCCCAGGCTGAGGTTGAAGCCCTCGAAGCGCAAGTGTGGTACGAGGAACGACGACCCGGTCTTGGCACCGAGTTCGTGGGAGCAATCTGGAGGGGCAATCTCAGAGGATGGCGTATATATTAATCCGAAGGATAGATCGAACCTTCTACCTACCACATCTGGGGCCTGGAGGCTTTTCCGTGGGCACCACGCCCTTACCGGAAACTGATCGACAACGTTAACTTAGACCAGGGGAACCTCTTGTGCCTCGACCGGTTCCGATGTCCCAGATCTTGAGTCTGTCGAGCGACGACGTGAAATCTGATCGGTCAGTAGGATGGGTGTGTTCAGGTGGGAGAAACTTTTCCCAACCCCACCTTCTTCAGGACCTCTGCGATCTCGTTGAGGACGACCGGGTCCTCGATGGTCGCCGGCACCTCGTGGGGGAGGCCGTCGGCGATCTTCCTCATAGTGCTCCTCAGGATCTTCCCCGATCGGGTTTTGGGAAGCCGGTCCACCACCACCGCCGTCTTGAAAGCTGCGACCGGACCAATCCGCTCCCTCACCATGCGAACGACCGACTTAGCGATTTCGCCCGGTTTGCCCTCGGCTCCAGCCTTCAAAACCAGAAGACCTAGGGGAAGCTGGCCCTTGAGCTGATCCTGGACACCGACGACGGCACATTCAGCCACATCAGGATGGGCCGCCAGGACTTCCTCCATTGCTCCCGTTGACAGGCGATGTCCCGCCACGTTGATGATATCGTCGTTTCGGGACATGACGTGGACATACCCGTCTTCTCCCATGTATCCGGCATCCGCCGTGTTGTAGTAGCCTGGAAACCGGGTGAGGTAGGATTCGGTGAAACGCTCCGGGGCATTCCACAGGGTCGTAAACGTCCCAGGAGGAAGAGGCAACTTCACCACCAACGCTCCACTGCGACCCGGCTCCACTTCCTGGTTGCCGTCGTCGACCACTCGCACGTCCATGCCGGGTACAGGTCTGGCCGTCGAGCCATGCTTGACGGGCAACTGCTGGATACCGATGCAATTGGCGCAGATGGCCCAACCAGTCTCGGTCTGCCACCAATGATCGATGACGGGAACCTGGAGGAGATTCTCCGCCCACTGCAGGGTATCCGGGTCAGAGCGCTCACCGGCCAGGAACAAGGCCTTGAACTGAGAAAGATCGTAGTCTCCCAGGAGCTTGCCCTCGGGATCCTCCCTCTTGATGGCCCTTAGCGCCGTCGGCGCCGTGAAAAGCACCTTCACCTCGTGCTGGGAAATGACCCGCCAAAAAGCGCCGGCATCCGGTGTGCCAACAGGCTTTCCTTCATATAAAACCGTCGTGTTGCCGTGAAACAGAGGGCCGTACACGATGTAGGAGTGCCCCACGACCCAGCCCACATCCGAGGCCGCCCAGTACACATCTCCCGGTTCCACTCCGTAGATGTGCTTCATCGTCCAGTTCAGGGCCACCAGATGTCCTCCGTTATCCCGGACGACCCCCTTTGGCTCACCCGTGGTGCCCGATGTGTAGAGGATATACAAAGGATCGGTGGCGGCTACCGGCACACAGTCGTGGGGACTGGCCGCCGCCTCCACTTCCTGCCAATCGAGATCGCGCCCGGTCAGGAGCTGGGCCCTGGCCATGGGGCGCTGCAGGATGATGCACTTCTCGGGCTGATGGCGAGCCTTGCGAATCGCCTCATCCAGCAGTGGCTTGTAGGGAACGATCCGCTGGGGCTCAATCCCACAACTGGCCGAGACGATGACCCTGGGCCTGGCATCATCAATCCTCACGGCCAGCTCGGCTGCGGCAAAGCCTCCGAACACCACCGAGTGCACTGCCCCCAGACGGGCTGCGGCCAGCATGGCAACCGCGGCCTCCGGAACCATGGGTAGATAGATGATTACCCGATCCCCCTTCCGCACCCCCAACTCGGCCAGGGCACCAGCAAAGGCGGCCACCCGCTGGCGAAGCTCGGAATAGGTGTAGACCTGGACGCTCCCGGTCACCGGACTGTCGTGGATCAATGCCGGTTGATCACCCCGCCCCAGATCTATATGCCGGTCCAGGGCGTTGTAGCAGGTGTTGAGCTGGCCACCTGAGAACCAACGATAGAATGGCGCCTGGGAATCATCCAGGACCCGGTCCCACTTCCGGTACCAGTGCACCGCTTCGGCCGCCTCACCCCAGAAACCCTCAGGATCCTTCAACGAGCGATCGAACAATTCCTGAAACACACCTTCCTCCCTGGAACTCTCACTCTCAGAGACAAGCCGGTACGGCGAATCGATCTATGCAACAATGTGGCAGATACCAAGAAGAAAGATCGCGCGAGCGCCGCAGACCGGGCGCTACTGGGGGAACACGGCGTACCCTACAAAACCAGCGACCATTAGAAAAGGCAACAAGAGGATCCCAGCAACCCGTCTCTGACGACGACTTAGCGCCCAAGCAGCCCCGCAGTTCGACACAAGTGCGGTCAAACCCAGCAAACTCACCTTCGGATAGCCACTAACGAACAAACAAAACGGCGCCGAGAGGGCAGCACCCACGACGGCCAGCCACGGGCGCCTGGCCCGAAAGGCAGCTGCATACACTGCGATCGAAGCGACTACGCTCGGCCAGCCGAAGACGACGGGCCACCATTCCGGCACTCTACTTTCTCCTCCTCCCCGGTCTTGAGATTGCAATCTGCAACCTCAAACAGCAAGGCCCCGGAGGCCTTTCCGTCCCCTACCCTACTGCAGGACGTCGAGTTGCGCCAGCGGGTCCAGTCGGGGCTGAATAAAGGCGAGATTAAGGCACAAGCCCTTCTGTAGGAGAGCAATTTGGGCTGGCGATGTTAGTCGGTCTTCAGTTGGCCCAAGACGAACGATGCGGCAGAGGTGGCCCAGCTATCATCGTTTGGTGCCGTCGCCAGCCACTCTGATAGTTGGCTCGGCGAAGTGAAATCACCCAGTCGCCCAAGCACGTAGGCCGCGTACCAGCCTGGCCACTGCTCATCCCGCACACCCCCGAGGATGTGGGTCTCGTAGTCGTGGTGAGCCTTGCCTGCTGCAGCTAACGCCTTTTCCAGCGCTTCTCTTATTGGATTACTGGACATCGTACTTGATTCCTTTCTCGCTGATCACAACCGGTCCGATTTCAGGACCATGAGCTTTTCGATCTGCATGTCTTTCATGGTGTAGGGAATGCCCCCCACCGCCAGACCTGATTCTCCCAAGCCGGCAAAAGGCATCCAGTCGACGCGAAAGGCGCTGTGATCGTTGATCATGACCGCCGAGGCCTTTAGCTGTGAATAAGCGTGCATCGCCGTATCGATATCCTTTGTGAATACCGAGGCCTGAAAGGCAAGGGGAAGGGAGTTGGCTTGCTGGATGGCCAGGTCGATGTCGGTGTAGGTGTAGACGCAAATCACAGGACCGAAGATCTCCAGTTGGCTGACCTTGGCATCCGACGGAGGATCCAGAAGCACCGTGCACTCATAACAGGAGTCGGAGATTCGTTTGCCGCCCGTTAGAAGCTTTGCCCCCGCCTCGACCGCTTCCTCTACCCAGGTCTCTACTCGATTGGTTTCGGAAGGCCTGATGAGCGGGCCTACATCTGTTTCAGCTTCGGTGGGATCCCCCACCTTGAGCTGCTTCGCATGATCAGCAAGCCGGCCGGCAAGCTCGTCAACCAAGGACTCGTGGACAAAAACTCGCTGAACCGAAACGCATACCTGTCCCGCGTGATAGAGCCCTCCTTTGGCGAGCAGCGGTAACGCGTAATCCAAATCCGCGTCGGCAGCGACGATCACCGGGGCGGCCCCTCCATGCTCTAGAGCACATCGTGTTCCCGGGGAGAGTTTGGAGCGCAGCATCCAGCCCACCCTTGAGCTTCCAATGAACGACAGGAAGCTGACCCGGGGATCGACGACCAGAGACTCGGCTGCCTCCCTGTCCTTCGTAATCAATGCCTGGCACCAGCCCTCGGGTAGGCCCGCCTCACGGAGAATCTGAACAAAGCGAAAGCAGGATAGGGGCGTATCCTCAGCCGGTTTGACGATGACGGGACAGCCAACTGCGACGGCCGGCCCAACCTGATGAACAATCAGGTTCAAGGGATGGTTGAAGGCGCTAATTGCTACCACTACCCCGATCGGCTCCCGGCGGGTAAAGGCGACGCGTCCTTGCGACGCTGTGTTCAAGTTCATCGGAATCTCGTCGCCACCTTCGGTACGCAGGAATTCGATACAGCTCTTGACCCCATCGATGGCTCGGGCCACCTCGACCTTGGAGTCGGGCAAGGGCTTGCCTCCCTCTCGTGCGGCCTCAATAGCCAATTCCCCGGCCCGCTGGCTCATGATGTCGGCGGTTCTGGACAGAATCTCAATCCGCTGGCTGGGCTTCAGCCAGCTTGTCCGGTCGGCGAAAAGACCGAAGGCGTTTGCATGAGCCTTCTCGATGGCCTCTCTGTCAGCGGCCGTCACGGTAGCGATGACCGAACCATCGTAGGGTGCCTTGACTTCAAGCTCGCCGTCGTCCGACGTTGCGCCCCGTATCAGCATGGGAAAATGGCCTGCCATGGAGCTTCCTCCGTTCAGGTTTGATCAAGCATCAGATGGAAACGCCGATGTTTCCCAACCGCTCGGTCAGGAGTTCGTTCTCGCGATAGTCGATGGGGATCACCACCAGGGAAGGACCTTTGGCCTCGAAGGAAGCTTCCAGGGTTGCACTGAGGTTTCGACTCTCACCGCACTGGAACCCGTTCCAGCCGAACGCTTCAGCCAGCTGCATCCAGTCGGGATTCGTGAAGCTCAAGTCGGTATGGCGGCCAAAATGGGTCAGCTGCTTCCAGGCGATGAGGCCGTAGGCTCGGTCTTCCCAAACCACAACCACGATATTGGAATTCAACCTCTTGGCAGTTTCCATCTCCTGCACATTCATCAGAAATCCCGCATCACCACACACAGCCAGCACACGACGGTCCGGGTGAACCAGATTTGCGGCGATGGCACCGGGAAGGGCGAACCCCATCGAACAGAATCCGTTTGGGATTAGACAGGTATTCGGCTCATGGCACTGATAGTAGCGAGCGACCCACATCTTGTGTGCACCCACATCCGAGAGGAGCACATCCTGTGGGCCCATCACTTGACGTATATCCCAGAGGGCCTTTTGCGGCCGGATCGACCCTTCCGTGTCATCGTCCTTGTGTGCTTCAAAATCCCGGTTCATGCTGGCCCGTGCCCGGCGGGTATGAGCATGATCGAATGCCAGATCCGCCGCCCCGCCGGCGTCAACGCGCTCATTCAGCATCCACAAGGTATGCGCCAGGTCGCCGATGACTTCCGCATCGATTGGATAGTTCTCGTCGATTTCTGAGGGTATGAAATCAATGTGGACAATCTTTCGTGCACCTTCTGAGTTCCACAGGCGTGGTTGATATTCCACCATGTCGTATCCCAGCGAGATCACGACGTCGGACTCCTCGATAGCGGCCTTTGGATAATCTCTAGACTGTAGGCCCACCGTATAGGTGCAGGCTTCGTGGTTTTTGTCTACGCAGCCCTTCGCCATGAAGGTGCTGACGACACCGATTCCGGTCTTCTCGACGAATCTACGGAGCTGTTTACTGGCGCGTCTACGGATGGTCCCGTTTCCCGCCAGAATGATGGGGCGTTTGGCTTGCCGGATGATGTCCCAGGCCTCGTTCACGATCTTGTCAGCGGGAACGGCACGTCGAAACCTTCGCGGCTCAATGGGTTCACTGGTTGCCTCCGATTGAGCGATGTCCTCGGGCAGCTCGATGTGACAGGCCCCCGGTTTTTCGGTGCGGGCCAGACGGACTGCTTTCCTGACGATCTCGGGAATGTTGTTTGGATGGAGCACCGACTGGGCCCATTTGGTGACCGGACTGAACATGGCGACCACATCCATGACCTGATGGGATTCCTTGTGCAGTCTTTGGGAATCTCCCTGGCCAGTAAGCACAATCATTGGGGCCCTGTCCATGTTGGCGTCGGCAACGCCTGTGATCAGGTTGGTTGCTCCCGGCCCCAGGGTGCCAAGAGCTCCGGCGGGATTGCCGGTAAGGCGCCCGTATATCTCGGCCATGAACGAGGCGCCTTGCTCGTGTCGACAAAGGACGAAGCGGATCTGCTGCGATTGCTCCAAAGACATCATGAAGTCCGCATTCTCTTCTCCCGGTACCCCGAAGATGTACTCGATGCCTTCTGTCTCAAGGCACTTGACAAACAAGTCCGACGCTTTCATCTAACCTCCTCTTTCTCGGCCCAGTGGGCTACCAGCTGGCGCTGGATCATTAAGGGGGAAACACTTTGGTCCAGGTCGTAGCGGTGGCCTCCAGGCCGCCGTCCCGAGCCAAAGGCTCGAAGGAAGAAAACTTCCAAAGCAACGTTAAGTTTCAGGTCAGTGTCCCCCCAGCGGTGCTGCCCCATTCGAGAACGAAACTTTGGCACCAACAGACGGCAGTGATTGCCCGAATCCTTCGAAATACGCTTGTTCGATATTCTGCGGTTTAGCGTTTATCGGTTGCCTTCTCCAGAGCAAGGAAAAGGCGAAATCACAAACCGTAGAACACCGAACCTGCGAACGCCGAACCGTCTTCCTTAGCCTTCGAAATTCGCTTGTTCGATATTCTGCGGTTCAGCATTCATCGGTTGCCTCCTCCAGAACCAAGGAAAAAGGCTAAATCACAAACCGCAGAACACCGAACCTGCGAACTCCGAAGTCGGGCGCAGCGGTGAAGTTTCAGCTTAGGAGAATAGGACAACTATGCTCCTCACAATCGCAGGGAATCTGGCCCCGACTTCCCACTTCATAGTTGACGTCATTCTTACTGCGCACTCTGAACTAGCGTCGCATCGCCATGAGGCGGTCGAAGATGCTTCTGATCGTAGGGGTCAGGCGTGCCCGGTTGTAAGCATCGCCGCATTGGCGAATCGCCTCGGCCACAGTGGGATAGGGATGGATGACACTGGCCAGCCTGCTCAATCCCATCCCACTTTGCATGGCCACAGTGATTTCGCTGATCATGTCGCCGGCGTGACTGCCGACGATGGTCGCACCCACAATTTCGTCCGTGCCCTTCTTGACATGGATCTTGACAAAGCCTTCGCCCTCACCATCCACGATCGCACGATCCACATCGGAAAACTCACGGATGAAGGTAGCGTACGCTATGTTGCGATCTTCCAGATCTTTTTCATATAGCCCGACATGAGCCACTTCGGGTTCGGTATAGGTGGCCCAGGGAATAAGCAAATTGGAGACTTTGTCGCGGCCAAAAAACAGGGCATTTCGGATGACCAGCCGCGCCATGAAATCGGCCATATGGGTGAACTGATACTTGCTCGCTACATCGCCCACGGCATACACATTCGGATTGGTGGTTTGGAGCCGGTCGTTGACCTCTATGCCCGTACGCTCGTCATAGGCCACCCCAGCGGCCTCAAGGCCGAGGCCGTTGACCGCAGGTTTGCGGCCGGTTGCCACGAGGAGGGCGTCAAGTTCGACTGCCAGTTCGCCGTTCTCATTCTCTACCACCACGGTTATTGGCGGTTTGCCATCTTGACTCTCGACCCGTTTGAACGTCAACGAGTAGTGAAACGCTACGCCATCGCTGCGCATCGATGCTTCCACCAGTTGAGC
The DNA here is from genome assembly GCA_965218775.1 of Acidobacteriota bacterium. Taxonomy (GTDB): domain Bacteria; phylum Acidobacteriota; class UBA6911; order RPQK01; family JAJDTT01; genus CAUZIZ01. Next base: position 2,399,148 of record CBDCLS010000005.1, read on the forward strand.
TGCATCCGGATCTTCTCGGGGCAGGATCTTGCTGTCGCGGACGAGGACCGTCGCCTGAGACCCAAGACGCTGGAACGCCTGAGCCATCTCCAACCCAATCGGCCCGGCGCCGATGATGCCAAGACGGGGCGGTAGTTCTGTCAGGTTGAAGAGCGTGGAATTGGTGAGGTAGGGCGCTTCGGCGAGACCCGGAATGGGTGGAATCGCAGCGGTACCGCCCGTCGCGATCACGGCTTTGGCAAATCTGAGAGTCTGCCCGTTCACCTCAATCGCGTCGGACCCCGTGAAGGTCCCTTTCCCCAGAAACACATCCACGCCGACTTCCTCACTGAACCGCTTAGCCGAGTCATGGTGAGAAATCTGCGCCCGTAGACGGCGCAAGCGTGCCATGACGGAGCCGAAGTCAACCGAGACGTCGCCATCGATTCTAACGCCGAATTTGGCCGCGTTGCGCACAACCGCTGCCGCTTTGGCACATCTGAGCAGAGCCTTCGAAGGGACACAGCCGACATTGCTGCAATCACCACCCAACAGGTGGGCCTCGATCAGAGCCACCCGGGCCCCAACGCCGGCTGACCCGGCCGCGGATACCAATCCGCCCGGTCCCGCCCCGATCACCACCAGGTTGTAGGCGGACTTCGGAACCGGACTGACCCAGGACTTTGGCCGGACGTTGTCGAGCAGTTCGATATTGTGCTCATCCAGGGGCGACACCCCGGTGGCATCGAGATCATCTTGGGAGAATTGCCCCAGGGACGGGTCACGCTCCGGTATGTTGGGTTGCAACGAGGGCGTGTCGTCGTCTGAGGTGAGCGGCGAGATGAAGTCAGACCAGCTCACGCGGCTGCCGTCGGGCTTGAGCTCGCTGGTGCCGTGGTCTTCGTCGGAGGCGAAGCGGTAGAACAGATACTCAGCCTTGAAGGGGTGGGCATTCTGCACATGATGAAACACCCCGGCGCTAAGAAGCAGGTTGCCGATGCGTACGGCATCTGCTTCATCGTTGGCGATGTTCTGCTCAACAAGGGTCTTCACCGCCTCGCTTCCCACAAAGCATTTCGGATAGGTTCGCGCTGGAAATCCATGCCGGCGGTCTTGGATATCCAGAACTCCCTTGACCTGGACAGATAGCGTTTCGAGATCGTCGGGTTCTAGTGATGCTTCGAGCTCGGTCTGTTCTTCGTTCGCCATGATGACTCTCTCCTAGGGTTCCTGGACAATCCGGCGATCCAGCGCCCGCCTGGCTATCCGGGTGATATAGACGGTTACGGCCAACGTGGCCAGTAGTCCGACTATGTAAAGCGTCCACTCTACTGGAGACCGAGTTTGTCCTGCCTGGCCTAGAAGAGCAAGGTCCCCGGCTAGTGAGCCAAGGTAGACGTAGATGAGCGTCCCCGGCAGCATCCCGACGCAGGAGGCAAGAAAGTAGTCCCGGAAGGAGACCTTCGTAGGGCCAAGCAAGGATCCTTTCAGCAGCTGATTCAAATCAAGAGAGAGTACGGCAAGGGCCGCGATCACCAGACCTGCTACCAGCATAAGACTCTTCCCGTATCGCCGCTTTTCTTTCATTTCCGACCTCATTGAATAGTAGAAGTTAATCACGTCCGATTCTTGCTCGAAACGGTTTCGCTGAGAGAATAGTTCCACGACAGGCCCATGCACTCAGTGTGCTTGGGGTGTACTTCAGATGTACATCTAGGTCGTGACCGTCGCCAAGTAGTCGGCCCACGATCGGGATGTAAGATGCATCTCCACAACAAGTTAAGACCGTTCATGTCGTATGGAACAGGTCGTGCTACAAGTGCCCAACGGGTAGACTGTTTCAGACGAGAGGAGAGCGGTGATGACACTTGCAGCAGGACCTGGCTCGGCAACCGACCACACGAAGCATTCTCGACGAAGCCGGTTCTCCATACTGGTTCTTGGAGTACTTCTATCGGCATGGACGACGCCTGCCCCGGCAGAAGGCGGCCAGGGAGAAGGCCTCGAAGGAGGACAAGACCGGGTGGAGGCCGGCGGCGAAGAAGCAGGCCAAGAAGGCAAAAGCCGATTCACTTTTGAGCAGTACGAGGTCGTCAGCGGCTCCGCCAAACGACAGACCGTTTTGACCGGATTCCTTCTCGGTGGCGCTGTCGCGGAACTTGCCGTGGTGAACATCGACGAGAACGACGACCGCCGCCTGCGCATCTACGCGTTCGGCGACGGAATTTGGGCGCCGAGACTCGACGCAACGCTGCGTCCCGAAGTGTTGTTCGTCGACGTGGCCAACATCGGCGGATGCGAGCGGTTGGTCACCTACGAGCGCGGCCGCCTGAACTGGTTCGATCCCGAATCGGCGACGGAACGCACGCTGGTGGCGGTTACCTCCAACTTCAACCCGCCTCGCAGAGGCTAAATCCCCCATGTAGACGTCACTCGGGATGTGAATGACGACGACCGTGACGACCTGGTAGTGCCGGACTTCGAAGGCTTCTGGGTGTTCATTCAGATGAGCGACGGCGCGTTCGCCGATCCAGTGAAGCTCGGCCCCTCCACCGAGATGGGCAGGATCTACGGAGCCGACGGATATCGATACAACCCTTGGAGTCAGAGCCGTATCCACGAGATAGACTACAACCGAGATGGTCGCAGCGACCTGGTGTTCTGGAACGAGGACCACTTCGAGGTTCATCAGCAGGACGAGCGTGGGCTGTTCGCTCCGGAGGCCAAGACCTTCACGACCGAGGTGGCATTCGACTCTGACGAGCTCTCCTCTCTCACCACCGGAGACATGCTGGGGAAGGTGCTGCACTCGTTAATCGACCTGAACGACGACGGCCTTGCCGACCTGGTGGTTTTCTCGCTGGAAGGTAGGAGCCTATCCAGCAAGCATTCCGCCTACGAGGTGCATTTTGGCGCGCCAACTCCCGATGGCCGCACTGTGTTCGCGCCGGAGATCGGGGCCGCGTTCAAGTCGGATGGCAGAATCCAGCTCGGGATGGACGGGCACGACTTCGATCGCGACGGCCAGGTCGACTTGATGTTCACAACCATCGAGGTCAGGTTCCTCACGAGCAGCCTCTGGAAGAGAATCAAGGGGTTCATGGGCAATGACATCTGGCTGGATCTTGAGTTCTACCACATGGAAGGGGGCCACTACCCCGACAAACCCAACGCCACCTTTAGAAGACAGTTAGACGGCCACCCCAGCATTAGGGAACCGGGGTGGGTGCCACTGGACATAGTGCTTCGAGGCGGGACACACGGAAGCCGAAAGACACAAAAACGTCACCTGCGCGCGTTCAACACGACTTTGCTCATCGGGGATGTGACCGGCGACGGCCGCTCAGACCTGCTTATCGAGTGGACCCATAGGCAACTGCGCGTCTTTGTCGGCGTGCCGGGGCCGGACCTGTTCGCCCGGCGGCCTCAAAAGGTGGCGGTCGCCATGCCCAACGACGAGGAATACACCTGGCTGGTGGACGTCAACGAGGACGGCAAGCAGGACATCCTGATGCATCACCCGTCCACCACCGAGCCGCATCGGGTGACGATGCTGATCGCAGAGTAAGTAGGAGATCGCTTTTCCGAGCCGCGGGCTAGGAGTCTGTCCGAGTAATGCTCCGGGGTGCGAGAATGGGGTTTGCAAGGCCAGATCAAGGCAGGAGGAGGAAGTCGATGTTTGGCCATCTTCGACGACGACCAACCCAGAGATTGTCCGCAAGCCCCATTCTCTCTTCGGGTTACCGGAAGTGTATCTAACCTGAAACTTCACCGCTGCGCCCGACTTCGGAGTTCGCATGTTCGGTGTTCTGCGGTTTGTGATTTAGCCTTTTCCCTTGGTTCTGGAGGAGGCAACCGATGAATGCTGAACCGCAGAATATCGAACAAGCGAATTTCGAAGGATTCGGGCAATCACTGCCGTCTGTTGGTGCCAAAGTTTCGTTCTCGAATGGGGCGGCGCAGCCGGGGGGCCACTGACCTGAAACTTCATTGGCGAACGTAGCTTTGGGCTCCAGGCCGAAGTCTTATTCTTCGAGCCTGTGGCTCGGACGGCGGCCTGGAGCCCAAAGCTACGCCGGACCCAAAGTTCCCCTCTGAATGATCCGGCTCGCAGCCGGTGGCGGGGCTACGTTCTTTGTTCCCAACGAGAGAAGGGTGAGAGGACTCCTTGACAAGTCGGGGCAGGAGCCTCCACAATGGAGGAACAGTGGAGGAACTATGGCTACCTTGAACATCAAGAACTTGCCGGACGGCCTTTATGAGAAACTGCGGGCCCGGGCCAGGCGCGAACATCGTTCTGTCGCCCAGGAGGTTACGCATCTGCTGAGCGGTGTGCTGGAGACGCAGGAACCACTATCGATTCTCGAATTGCAGGGCCTTGGCAAAGAGTTGTGGCAAGGAATCGAACCGGCGGTTCACGTCGACCACGAGCGGGCATCGTGGGATTTATAGCCGATCTGCGGGGCGCTAATGTTGCACTCGACACCTCGGTCTTCATCTACTTCATCGAGGAAGATCCGACCTTCCTGCCCGTAATCACTCCGTTGTTCAGACAGGCAGACGACGGCAAGCGAAGCCTCACCACCTCGGGGCTGACGTTGCTGGAGGTGCTAGTAGTGCCGTATCGAGCCGGTCACCGAGAACTGGCCAAACGGTATGAGGCACTATTGACCCGGAGTCGAGGAGTGAGGCTAGTAGATGTCACTCGCGAACAGCTGCGGGCTGCCGCGCAGCTTCGGGCGGCAACGGGCGTCAAGACACCGGACGCACTGCAACTTGCGGCTGCTCTTGCCACGGGCTGTACGGCCTTCGTCACCAACGATCGGCGCTTGCCCAGGATCCCCGGACTGCGAGTAATCCAGCTCGCCTCATATGCAGCCTGAGGGCATTGTCAAATTAACGGTTGGGATCCAGTAACTGAGGTCTTGGAGGATTGTTACCGAAATTCGGCAAGCTGCGCCTACTCCTAGGGCCGGATTTCTAATACCCAGTCTGCTGCGGCCAGGGCGGGTCGAGATAATGGCGCTTTCGGTCAGTTTGCTTTTGGCAAGAGTTCCTCTAGAGCCAGACGGGTTTTGGGTTGGAGCTGGGATTCATCGAAGTAGCGCGTGACGATGGAAAGCGCTTCTTCGGAGGTTGAGATATTCAGGTAGCGCAGGTCGTCAAGATCGTGAAACTCCTCGCCAAGACGCATGGCGGCGCATTTCATGGCCAACAGGTAATGGGGCTCCGCGACATAGACGCGGAGGTGAGGCAGGTCGAGGTAGGAATCGAACTCGCCTCGCGGGCTCAGGAATCCCTTGACGGCATCGTTCAGCCAATCGGCTGGTGCGTTGGCGCGGGCAGCGACACGCGCCGCCGCTTCGCGGATCAGGGTGCTCGGCTTGAAGAAAGCGTCGACGACGTGAGTTGAATCTCGAGCATCCAGAGCCAGACACATCACGGCGCCTCCCACGAGGTAGATCTCGCCCAGGGCATCCTGCGCCGCCAGCTCGGCTTCGAGGAGTTCGAAGAGGCGCAGAATATCCGACTTGGTCAGTCTCGTCATGAACGCTCCTCAAATGCGCCGCCCCAGTGCCGAGTCGACGAAAATGTTGCGCCGCCTGAAAGGCACGGGAGCTGCCCGGAGCAAGTGCAGGCGAAGACTGTGAAGAGACGTTACGAAATGAGGCGCTTGCAGAGGCACCACCTCCTGCAGCCAGCCCGGTGGCGGAATCCGCTTTTGCGTGGCAGCTTGCTCGATCATGGCAGCCACGTAGTTCCGTAGATAAGGCGAGAGACCGCCGAGTGGAGCTTTGCTAACGGTGTCCAGGAACTCGGAGCTCCCCAGACTCGAAAGCAGGTCGTTCAACTCCGCCAGTGCGAACCGCTTTTGACCGTCATCCCGCAAGACCCTCAGTAGCTCGAGGAAACGCACTTGGGCCTGGGGCAGCACGCGGGAGAGGACATAGGCCGAAATCCCCTGACCACTGCGCTGCGCCAGCCGATTGAGGGACGCTTTCTGCTCGGGCGTCAGCCGGATTTGAAGCTGCTCCGTTTTGCGGCTCACGAGGATATAAGAGTAAACATCCCGTCTGTTTCTTGTCAATACACATGTAATGGCAGACCCTCAGCAGACGTTATGTCTAGGAGCTGTTGTTGTCGTGCTGAGGAGAGATAAGCTGAGTACCCGGTTAGCCACGACCGAAATTGTTGAGGGCTGGAGGCTGGTGGGTACGGCGCTCATGGTAGACAGTCCCAAGCTGTGAGTTGGGGAGCAATTCAGCGCAAGACAACGCGGGCGATGCTAGGACACTCCTTCCGGACGCGTTCGGCCAGCGCTTCCTTGATTCGCTCCTTGGTGTTGACTGGCTCAAAATCCTTGAAGGTGGGCATACGCATGGTCATAGCACCGATCTGAATCTTGAACTCTGTCATGAAGTCGATACAGGTCTTCTTGCCCGCGTTCACTGAGTCGAGGTAACTTTTGAAATAGTGGACTGGAAGGTCGTACTCGCACACCTGAAGTGCTCTCTGGGCGTCTTTCAGGATCACGTCACGCGGTTGGCCGCTCTTGATGCGTCCATGCACGCTTCCCTTAACGGCAGCACAGGCGTTGGCCGGACTTTTTCCCTCTTCTACTTTTTTCCATGCTCTGTCAATCGACTTCTGATTACTTCTGATGGGTCGAGCCCACGTCGGGTACCTCACCCAACATCTGCTCAGATGGAAGTAATATGGCAAAGAGAACAACCCCCAGAGCATGCACCGATAGGCACCTCAGTTTCGGAAACAGAAAGCTTTTCGCGACCGTTTCTATTCTATATTCTCCCATGATTTGGAATCCCCGTTCCTGTGACGGCCCATTATGTAAGATAGTCGAGGGTGAAATCGTCGGAACTGTCCTTTGGCGCCCACCTCAGGATCTGACGTGCGTGCTCGACGTCTCTCCAACGTCCGCGGTCGTTGGAAATGGGGCGCTAGCTTGGGACGGTTCGTGTCCGGGACTGCGCCCCGCCGAATGCACAGAATGGAGAGATCCCGGAAGTCCGAGTAGTACCTTCCGAGTACCTCCCCGAAGAGGTCGGGGACATAGTCCAATTTCTCCCGGACGTGCGAGCCAGCGATGATCGATCAGCGTCCACTCGAGGAGAACCTTGTCGTACTCACCGGCAGCCAACTCGCCATTCGGAATTCTGATTTATAGCCTAACACGGTGGCCCGCTGCTGGCCAGAACTACCCTCTGGACACCGCGGGAGCTCTTCGAACGCGGATCTTGACAGGGTCGGGAGTATGGCCATATCCTTTTGGGTATGGCCAGAACCACGATCAAGTCGACTTATTCGCTGGATGTTGAGACAGTCCGGAAGCTCGAGAAGATGGCAAGCCGTTTAGGCATCACGAAGTCTGAGGCTCTTCGACGGGCGATCTGTGCCGCCGCCGATGAGAGCTCGAGTGAACAGCACGAAGCGGTGGTAGCACTCGAGAAACTGCAGCGGTCTCTCGGACTTAGCAGCGACGCCGCCAGTGATTGGGCGAGGCGAACCAGGGATGAGCGTCGCAGCCGCTCCCAGCGCCGAGAGGCCGGGAAAAGGTGATTCATCTCGACACCAGTTTCCTTATCCTGGGGTTGGTCCAGGACTCGCCTCAGGGTAGGGCGCTGTTGCGGTGGCTCGATCAGGGTGAGTCGTTGGGTATCAGCGCCATCGGTTGGGCGGAGTTTCTCTGCGGGCCAGTGAGAAAGGCCGAGGCCGGGTTGGCGTCGCACGTCCTTGGAGATCCGATTCCGTTCCAGACTGAGGACGCCGCCTTGTCAGCTACGCTGTTCAATCGTTGCGGCCGCCGGAGAGGCAGCCTCGTGGACTGTATGATCGCGGCGGTGGCGCTTCGCTCCGACGCCAGTCTCGCAACCGCCAACCCTTCGGATTTTCGGAGAATGGAGCCAGCCGGACTGAATTTGGTGATCGCTTCACCAGGGTCTGCTCCTTCTGATCCGACCTGAACTGGATCAGGGCGACAGCCATGAAGCCTGAGCGCTGGCAGCAGATCGATCTCGATCCGTTGAGGGAGTCTACCCCCCCCCGATCCGTCGACTGCCTTCGTGAAGACCCTCGAACCCGGCTTCGCGATATCGGCGATGCCCGTCTGGAATTGGAGGAGATACGCTTTGAGGTTTTCTCTTGTTTATGAGCACTGTAAGGTTGAGATGGTGTGAGCGATAATTAGAGGATGCAAACCAGTAGTGTCCCAACGTTTGGGACTCTAATCTCTGTAAAGTATTAATGAGCAATATGTTAGAGAAGATAATAGGTGTTTCCGACTTGAAAGTGAGTGTATGCTCACGCCCTTCAGTTCATAAGGAGGGCGGGCATGTACACGGGCACGACGATCTTTTCTCAGGTGATGCGGCATCTTCCCTGGCATCGTTTTCATCGCATTGTTCAGCACTACCGAGGCGACTACAAGGTCAAGTCATTCCGTTGTGCCGACCATTACCGGGTCATGGCATTTGCGCAGTTGACCTATCGCGAGAGCTTGCGCGATATCGAAGCCTGCCTACGGGCCATGAGATCCAAGCTCTTCCACATGGGCATTCGCTCCACGGTCTCCCGCAACAATCTGTCCAATGCCAACGAGAGGCGAGACTGGCGCATCTATGCCGAGTTTGCCGAAGTGCTCATCGCCGAAGCGCGCAGCCTTTACACCGACGAGGACCTGGGAGTCGACCTGGACGCGACCGTCTATGCCTTGGATTCCACGACCATCGACCTGTGCCTCTCGGTCTTCCCCTGGGCGCGCTTCCGCCGCACCAAGGGGGCGATCAAACTGCATACCTTACTCAACCTGCACGGCGCCATTCCCGAATTTGTTCTGATCTCGGACGGGAAACTGCACGATGTCAACGCCTTGGACCACCTGATGCCTTGTCCCGGTGCCTACTACATCATGGATCGCGGATACCTGGATTTCGGGCGCCTGTACCGACTCCATACCGCTCGGTCGTTGTTCGTGACCCGCGCCAAGGCCAACTTCAAGTTCCGCCGCCGCTACTCCCATGCGGTGGACAGAACGACCGGACTAGTCTGCGACCAAACTGTCCTGCTGAGCACCTTCTATCCGGCCAAGGCCTACCCCGAACCTTTGCGTCGTATCAAGTTCTTCGACGTCACCACCGACCTGCGGCTCGTATTCCTCACCAACGACTTTGCTTCTCCCGCTCTGACCATTGCCCAGCTCTACAAGCTCCGCTGGCAGATCGAACTGTTCTTCAAATGGATCAAACAGCATCTCCGCATCAAGGCCTTTTACGGCACCAGTCCCAATGCCGTGAAAACACAAATCTGGATCGCCCTCAGCACCTACCTGCTCATCGCCATCATTCGCAAGCGTCTCTATCTCGAGTTGCCGCTCTACACAATTCTCCAGGTCCTGAGCGTCTCGCTCTTCGAGAAAACCCCCATTTTACAGGCCTTTCAGGACATGGACTACATTACTCAGAATAGTGACATTCATAAACAGTTGATATTATTCGACTAACGCTGGGACACTACTGGATGCAAACGCCTGATCAAGGTCCCCGTCTCTCTTCTGCAATGACGGATCGTGTCCATTGGTCGTACCTATGCCCAAGAGTCTCGAGTTTCCTGTGGCTCCTCCTTGTAGGGGTTGTCTGGATTGCAGCGCTGGCTCTTGTTGTCGCCGCGGGTCAGCCGCCGAAGCCTCGCCCCAACATCGTGTTTCTGCTGACCGACGACCAGTGTGCTACGGCATTGGGTTGTTACGGGAATCCGATTATCCAGACGCCACACATCGACGCGCTGGCTGAAAGCGGTGTAGCCTTCGACCGGGCCTTTGTCACGACGGCGATCTGTATGACGAGCCGCGCCAGCATTCTTACCGGGCAGTATGCGCGGCGTCATGGAGTCCACCGCTTCGATCAAACACTTACCCCCGATCAGTTTCGGTATACGTATCCGGCAGTCCTCAGGAGAGCCGGTTATCGAGTCGGTCACGTCGGGAAGTGGCACCTCCTCGATCCACCGAAGGACGGCTTCGACTTTCTGCGATCGTTTCCGTCGACCGGCTGGTTTTACGAGAAGGGCGACCGCAGTACTCCTCACCTGACGGGCCGCCTGGGAGATGATGCCCTCGATTTTCTCGACCAGCAGGATGGCAAGCAGCCCTTCTGTCTGACGGTGGCCTTCAAGGCCCCACACGTTCAAGACCAATGGACCGATCAGTTCCCCTTCGATCGCGCCGATGAGACCCTGGTTCGCCTCTACCAGGACGTGACGATCCCGCAGCGAAAGCTGAGCGATCCGGCCTTCTTTGAGGCGCAGCCGGAATTCCTCAAGAACAGCGTGAGTCGAGATCGTTGGGGACGTCGGTTTGTCATCCCTGCCCGGTACCAGGCGTCGGTGAAGAACTACTATCGATTGATCAGCGGAGTCGACCGCGAAGTGGGCCGAATCGTTGCCCGCTTGAAAGAGCGAAGGCTGGCGGACAATACGATCATCATCTTCACATCCGATCACGGATTCTATCTAGGCGAGAGAGGATTTGCGGGCAAGTGGTACGCTCACGAGGTCTCGATTCGAGTACCGCTAGTCATCTATGACCCAGGGCTGGAACGGACTCAGCGCGGGACGCGGCGCGATCAGGTCGTCTTGAACCTGGATATCGCCCCGACGATCATCGATCTCGCCGGGACGGACAAGCCAGACCGGATGCAGGGACACAGCCTGCTGCCGCTGCTGAAAGGATCGGTTCCAGACTGGCGAACCGAGTTCTTCTATGAGCATCGTCTCGACGATCGAAGGAGTGGCGGGCGCAAGGGTTCGGCGATTCCGCAGAGCGAAGGTGTCCGCACACCAGAGTGGAAATACATTCGGTGGTTCGGTGCCAGTACCCTGCTCAATGCCAATCCGACTCCACTGGGAGAAGAGCTGTACGATCTGAAACAGGATCCGGATGAGGCTCTCAATCTTGCGCAATCGCCTGGTCATGCAGAACAACTGGGGACGATGCGCGAGAAGTGGCTGCATTGGCGGGAGCGGGTGAAGTGACCGGGCACCCCTCGAACAACCTCGGAGATTTCATGAAACGACTCAGCCGACTCTGCCTCTGCTATGGAGTAATCCTCTCGATTGGAGTCAGCACCGGCCCGGGATTGCTGGCTAAGGAGGTGAGCTCTCGTGGATCAGCCTCGCCGCTGGCAATTCCGAGTATGGCCGGCAAGATCCTTACCGTGAAGGGCCCCATCGATCCGCACACTCTGGGACCCACCATCATGCACGAGCACATCTTCCTGGATTGGCGGGTTTCACCCCAGAAGAATGCCACGGATGCGGGGCTGTATGCCGAGCCGGTAACGCTCCAGAACCTGAGCACACTCCGAGTCCGGGCAACCTCCAGTCGGGACAACCTACTGCTGACCGACATGGACCTGGCCGTCGAGGAACTAACCCATTTCAAGCGCTGGGGTGGTGAGGCCCTGGTGGACACGACTCCTGGCCATGGGTTTGGTAGAGATCCCCTCGCGCTGGTGCAGGTTTCAAACGCAACCGACCTCGATATCGTGATGGGAGCCGGCTTCTACGTCGATGGGTTCCATCCACCCGACATGGACCAGCGGACCGTGGAGGACTTGACGGAAGAGTTGATCCGAGATGTGGTCCTTGGAGTCGGGGACACGGGAATTCGCTCGGGCATTATCGGAGAGGTGGGTACGTCAAGAATCCTGACAGCCAACGAAATGAAAAGCGTCCGCGCCTCGGCTCGTGCGAGCAGAGCGACCGGGGTCGCGATTTCTTTTCACCATGGCGGATACTGGGAAGACAAGTTCAGGGTCCTGGATGCGATCGCTTCTGAAGGAGGTGATCTGAATCGAGTGATCATCGGACATGCTAATCATGTGGCTGCCGACGTCCCTTTCATGAAGAGGCTTCTGAAGCGAGGCGTCTACATCCAATTTGACCTGTTGGGTGAGGTGATCCCGCGCCTGGGCCGGATACACGACGCCGATGTCGTAGCCGCCATTCTGAAGCTGGTTCAGGCAGGCTACTCGAACCGCCTGCTTCTGTCTCAAGATGTTTGTACGAAGACGATGCTGAAGGCGTACGGAGGGATGGGGTACTCCTACGTCCTGGAATTCGTTGTACCAGAACTGAAGAGATTGGGTGTCACCGAGGATCAGATCGAGAAGATCATGGTGGGAAACCCAAGACGCGTGCTGACCTTCACGGAACCACGTCCGCTTCAATAGAACAGAACGATTGGCTCGGTTAGAGGCTAGCTCGCGCATTCTGAGAATTTTGCTCTCACATTTGTCTGGAAGCGTCGGTGGGATGGGGATCACAATTCCGAAAGTCCACGAACTGGTCCAGTTGACCAAAAGACAGTTGCCGCTTTCGGCTAGGGCGGCGGGTCCCTGGGGTAGGTTGAAGGGTCGCTTCTGAAGAGGCCGCTTTAGCGGTCTGGCGCGAAGCGTAGTAGACCGGTCCTTCAGGGCCGGGCGGGCGGGCAAGCAGATGCTGGAGCCTGCTTTAGCGGGCTTCTCGAACGCAGGCTTCAGCCAGGCTCCGGGTCCAGGATGGCTAAAGCCGCCGCTCGAGAAGGACCGTAAACGGCCCTCAGGAGAGGGAGGAGGCCCTGCTGACCCCGGCGTAAACACCGGGTCTAATACGCTTCGCGCCAGGCCGCTGAAGCGGCCTCCTGGACAGGGCTACAATGCAACGATCGTTTGCGTACAATCGGCTGGCAACCAGAATTTCAAATATTTTTGGCTAGGGTTAGAGGCGACTTTCCTTCGACTTGAGTCGGAGACGGCCCCGCGTGCAACGCTTCTGTTGCCTATTCTCTATTCTTCTTCTCCGTCACGAAGATCCCCCAGGCGTGCAGCAGGTTCAGGGAAACGAACATGGCGACTACGACGCTCGGGGCAAGGATCATCGGGAACTCAAAGATGAAGGAGAACCCCGGCTCGCTCATCCAGTAGGTCGTGGGAACGAACGTCGGTAGTACGATCAGCGCAAAGCCCACCAGGTTCCAGGTTATGAGGAATCGAGGGCCGATGGCGTTGCGCAGGAGTAGCCACCCTACGATGAGGGCGGAGACGCCAAAGAGGAAGTCCGGTATACCGACCCAGAAAACGAACTTGGAAGTGACTTCGCCTTGGATCCCTTTGATGATTCCGCCCAAGGCTCCGATGCGGAGAGCGTGGACGAAAATCAACCAATGTCCCGGTGTACTCGTGGCGATAACGCGTAAGCCGCTTCGGAGGGTGCTGGAGAAGGTAAAAGCGGTACTCCACAGTACGACTACGACTAGCGCCTGCCACAGCAAGGGTATCTGCTGCATAAGCTCGATGTGCGTTCCCCTGATTCCCATCGCAACAGCGATCAGTGTCCACGCAAAGAAAGTCAAAAGCAGCAGGTACACGCTTCGCGCTTCAGCGGCTCTTATGAATTCATGCGACCTTGCCCTGCGGGTGATCGCTATGCAGAAGATGAAGACGAACGCAATGAATATGGGAAGTATTGATAATTTCATCGTCGTTTCCTTTTGCAGGTGCGCGCGCCCTTAACAGAGCCGATGTGTACAACACTCATTCGAGCTTCTGCTATCCATTTGTTCGTAGATTATCCCCATTGAGGGATTCTGGATAGCCTCAATATGGCAGCGGGAAATAGTCCGCTGCGGATCAATCGCGGGGATCCCCACTATCAGAAAGCGATCATCCAACGGGACCTGAAGCCGGCCAACGTGGAGATTACTCCAAAGGCGTGCCTTTGAGGAGATCGCGTAGCGGTGCTACGATTGGGAAAAGCCGAGTGGACCCTCTACGGGGACTTGATCGCTGAATCGCTGTGTCAGGAGATGATAGAACCGCTCAAGGCTTGGCCTCAGGGGAATGAAATACGACGAGAAGTCGATGCTGGTGGATAGTCAGGTTGGTTCCTACAAGATTCTCTCGCTGTTGGGCACTGGTGGCATGGGCGAAGTGTATCTGGCCCAGGACACGAAGCTGGATCGCAAGGTCGCTTTGAAGTTCCTGCCCAAAGAGATGCAGGACGACGCCACTGCCAGAAAGCGTTTCCGGCGGGAAGCCAAGTCGGCCGCTGCTCTAGATCATCCCTATATCTGCCATATCCACGAAGTGGGGGACTTCGATGGCAAGGACTTCATTGCCATGGAGTACGTCGAGGGCCAAACCTTGAAGGAGAGGTTGGCCGACGGCCCTCTGCCTTTGAAGCAGGCGCTGGAAACGGCAATGCAGATTGCAGGCGCAACCGAGAAAGCTCATGGAAAAGGGATCGTTCACCGAGATCTGAAGCCCTCCAATGTGATGCTGACTCCGGAAGGCCACGTGAAGGTGATGGACTTCGGCCTGGCCAAGCGACTTCCTGCCGCTGGAGAGGCGAATAGTCAAGAGCAGACCACTACGGCCAATCTGACCAGGACCGGCACCACCTTGGGGACGCTGGCTTATATGTCGCCTGAGCAATTGCGAGGGCAAGGGATCGATGTTCGATCGGATATATTCTCTTTTGGGGTGATGTTCTATGAGATGATCACCGGTGTCCATCCCTTCCTGAAGCCCCAAGGGATGGATACGGCCAGCGCCATCCTCAGAGATGACCCGCTGCCTCTTAGGCACTACCTCTTAGGCACTACCTCCCAGACCTTCCTGAACCCTTCGAGTACACCCTGCAGAAGGCGCTGGCCAAGCAGGTCGAGGACCGTTATCAGTCGTCCACGGAAGTACGGCTGGAGCTGGATCAGCTGATGGGGGCCGTCCCCTTTATCCCTAGCGGTGATCCCTTGGCGGACTCACCTGTTCGCGAGCCAACACAGACCCCTACGTTTGTTGATGAAGGGGAAATGGGAGCGTCCGACCTGGAAACCTCTCATCGTCGTTTCCTGAAGCCACGTATCCTGGTTCCGGCCGTAGGGCTAATCCTTCTCTTCGTCTTGGGAACTGCCTGGTTCTTCGATCGACAAGCCAAGATCCGCTGGGCACGGGAAGAAGCACTCCCGGAGGTCAAGCGGCTGATTGAAGCAGGTTGGCGGGATTTTACCGAGTCCTACAAGCTGGCTGAGCAGGCAGAAGAATACATCCCGAATGATCCGGAGCTGGCTGAGCTGTTCTCCAAGAGCTCCTTCAATATCAACATCACGACTGAGCCGGACGGAGCACGGATCTATTTGAAAGAATATAAATCTCCGGACAGCGAATGGGAATATTTGGGTATTTCGCCGATCCAGAATATCAGACTGCCTATCGGAATATTTAGATGGAAAATTGAAAAGGAGGGCTTTGAGACCGTCCTCGCAGCGGCTTCCACGTGGGACCTGGATATTGGAGGAAAGGACCTCCTGGTTCCCAATGATTTCGTCAGAGTGTTGGATCAGTCAGGAAGCGTTCCTGAGGGGATGGTACGCACGCCAGGCGCGGAGACCCCGCTTGGAAAGTTGGATGATTTCTTCATAGACAAGTACGAAGTCACGAATGAGCAGTACAAAGAATTCATGGACAACGGCGGTTATCGAAAAAGGGAGTATTGGGAACACGACTTCATGAATGAGGGAAGGGTTCTGACCTGGGAAGAAGCCAGGTCAGAATTTGTCGATCAAACGAGCCGGCCGGGCCCGGCCACCTGGCAGGCCGGAGACTATCCCGATGGGCAGGGGGACTATCCGGTTTCAGGGGTCAGTTGGTATGAGGCAGCAGCCTATGCCTCATTCGTTGGGAAAAGCCTACCGACAGGACAGCATTGGGGGTTGGCCAGGGGCGAGTATACGTCTTTGATCAAATGGCCCCAACTCGGGGGGTTCGCGGTTTTTGCGCCCTTCAGCAACTTCGAAGGCGATGCTCCAGTTTCGGTGGGAAGTCTCCCTGGGATAACGTCCTGCGGAGCCTATGATATGGCCGGGAATGTGCGGGAATGGTGTTGGAATGAAACCCTTGTCGGGAAACTGCTCAGGGGAGGCGCCTGGAACGATAACCCATACAGGTTTACAGAATTGTCTGGAGCGCCTCCCTTTGATCGTTCCTCTCATAATGGTTTCCGGTGTGCTCTCTATCCTGATCCTGAGAAGATCCCGGAGTCAGTGTTCGCAATGACAACATTTGGTGAAACCAGGGATTTCTATAAAGAAGAACCTGTTGAAGACGCCATTTTTCAGGTTTATAAAGAGCAATTCTCGTACGACAAGACCGACCTGAATCCACACATCGAATCGAGGGATAAAAGTTCTGAAGATTGGATTGCCGAGCGGATTACCTTTGATGCTGCCTATGGAAATGAGCGCATCATTGCCAGCCTTTTTCTGCCCAAGAACACACCGCCCCCCTATCAAACCGTCATCTATTTCCCCGGCGTTGCTTCCTTGTTTCAACCGTCGAGCGAAAACCTTCACAGCTATTATGAATTTCCGCTTTTCCTTTCCTTTTTGATAAAGAACGGACGTGCGGTGCTCTATCCCGTCTATAAAGGAACATTCGAACGCAGGGATGATAGGTTGATTTCAATCGATAGAGGGAGCAATTCCCATTCGTATACTGAGTACTTGATTCAAACCGTCAAAGATTTCAAGAGAAGCATCGACTTTTTGGAGACCCGTCAGGATATCGACAGTGAAAGACTTGCCTATTATGGTATGAGCTGGGGAGCGACGCGCGGAGTGATCATCTCGGCTGTGGAGGATCGCCTCAAAACAGCGATTTTATTGGCTGGAGGCCTCACTGGGCAGGGCCGTCCTGAAGCCAATCAAATCAACTATATTGGCCGCGTGAAAATGCCAACACTGCTGTTGAAGGGCAAGTACGATACGATGCTCCCATATGAGACAATCGCAAAGCCCTTGTATGATCTTTTGGGAACGCCGGATGAGCACAAGAAGCTGAAGTTGTACGAGACCGACCATATCCCGAACCGGAAAGATTTCATCACGGAAATCTTGCTCTGGCTAGATCACTATCTGGGACCGGTGAAGACTTCAGACAGCATTAAGTGACTTCCATTTTATGTTTTCTCCTGACGGACACAGGCTCGCCTAAAAGAGCCCGGGTAGGCGCGGGAGGCTGGTTCTCAAGGCGCACCCGACGGCAGGCGGCAGAATCTATGAAGGAGGGACTATGAAGGAGGGACTATGAAGACCTTGACGCGAAGAGAGTTTCAGCGGAGAGCGGGAGTGGCTTTGGCCCTCTCCCCCGTGCTAGGCGGGATCGCATGTGGCCCTGGAGAATCGTCCCAATCTGGCGGAGCAACCCCACCGAAGACGGCCGCAACGGGCCCCTTGCAGATGACTCTTGGACCCGCCGATGTTGCCGTTCCCCCGAGTGAGCCAGAGGGAGAAACCTGGCGTTATGGGATTGGTTTGATCGTTCAGGTGGCTCCCAAGAAGGCTGCTGTCTTGTGTAACATCAAAGGGAAGCGGGGCCGCGACTTCGAGGCAGGAAGCGACGCGTTTCTCTTCGGCGACTTGTCGGAAATCCAGGCCAGCGGGGCCATCCCCGTCTCCCGCAACCACGATGAGGATAATCCCAACTCCAGTCCTGCCGGCAAGCCGGCCATCATGGTGAAGTACCCGGTTCGGGGGGGCTTCGTCCCTTTGGGAGCCAAGTTGAAGGACGGTTCTCCCCACCCCCACGCCGGCACCGGCTTCAATTTCAGCCAGGTCATCGCTTGGACAGCAGACCAGAAAAGTACCTACCCGACGGGCGAAGCATACCATTACGCGGAGGTCTATCAGCTGTCCTACGACGGAAGCAGCTTCCAGGTCACCGAGACGAAGCGGATTCCCTTCGATCGACTTCTTGAAGGAGCGTTGCTCTCCAACCCCGGTATGACTACCGCCATACCCGACGGAGAGGATCTCCTGTTTGCGATGGCTGGTGGGATTGAAGATGGATTCGGAGCTGGATTGACCCGCTGGAGCAGACAGTCCGGCAGCTGGCGACCCACCTCCTGGGTGCCAATCACCGACCCTGACGGCTCCTTTGAGGCCAGCGTTATTCGGGATCTGGACGGGAGCCTCCTCTTCTCCGCACGGGCAGGACGGGACCAGGAGGGCAGGAGGCGTCTCGAATCCAGGGTCTGGCGTTCCCAGGATGGTGGGCAGAGCTGGACCAAGACCCTCCACGTCGTGGGCGCGGTTGGGGGATGCCCCATCACCCTCAACCAGGCGGCCGACGGCACTCCCTACATCGCAGCGAATCTCAACGAAGTGATCCTTCATCCCCTGGGCGAGCGCTTCCGTCCCAAGAAAAACGACAAGGGTGTCGTCTACGCTTCGCCTCGCGGGCGGGAGAAGCTCTGTTTCTGGCCCTTGAACCAGGCAAGGGATGGCCTCGAGCCTCCAATCCTGGTACGGGACTCTGTAGCGGAGTTTGGACTGGCGCCTTCAGGGGACACCTGGGCCGTCGACCACCCCTCGGCCTCGACGGTGCAGTTGGCCGACGGGAACTGGCACAACCTCATCGGCATGAGGATCTGCGATACCGCAGAAGTGAGGGAGGGAGCGCCTCCTGCTCCCCAGTCAGGCTGCTACGTCGAGGAGGTTCTATCCTCGGGTACGCCCATCACGACGTGGAACTTCTAGGCCTTGTTACGAGCCGCCGTGAGTCGAGCCAAAGGCTCGAAAAAGAACTTCGGCCTGGAGACCAAAGCTACGTTCGTCGGCACCGTTTGAACCGCGATGGCTGGGAAACTGATGCATTGGGCTAGCATGCTCACTGTGGTTACCCTGGGTCTGGCGAGCCTATCCTCGTCCCTGCAGGCTCAGCAGGAACCTCGCTTCAAGATCTCGACCTATTCCACACTCCACGAGCTCAGGGTTCTGGATCAACAGGGAGATCGTGTGCCGGGGCTAACCCGCTCAGATTTCCGGGTCGTCGAAAGGGATGCTCCTCGGCCCACCTTGTTCTTTGAAGAGCACAACTCGGCGGCGGTCAGCCTGGGTATTCTGCTGGACCGAGGTTCCACCATGACGGCCGAGGCCATTGCAAGCAGCAAAGAGATCATCCTGGAACTCGTCCATATTCTTGATCCTGCCGACGAAGTGATCATCGGCACCTACCAGGGAGAAGTCCATTTTCTTTCCGATCTGACCCGCGATCGTCATCAGCTCAGCCGGGCAGTAGAGAACATTTCCCCAGGAGGCCGTGCTGGTTTCTGGTCTCGGCTGGGAGCGGCATTTGGCAGTTCAGGCTACACCGGATCCGCTGTCGATCACACCCTGCTACAGCTGAAAAAGGCAGAGCACCCGATCCGGATTGTGCTGGTGATTTCAGCGGCTTTCGGTAACCTGGGTGAGGCCACCAGGGATCACCTTCTGGAAGCGGGTGCCCGGTTTTTCGGAGTGGGATTCCCAAATCGGATGGGAGACGCCTTGGGTCTGTGGGGAGATAAGACGGCACGGGGAGCCATAATCCGCCAGACGGCTGGAGTCTCCTTCGTGGCCAGCAGAGTGGCCGAGGATTTGTCGCTGCTGAGGAAGACCATGAAGCATTTCTATTTGTTAGCGTATGAGCCCACCGAGGGCAGCGAGGAATTCGATGAACAGAACCTGAAATTCTCGGTGAGGGGCCACCCTGAATACAGGGTCCATTCACTTAGGCGTGTCGGGACCAGAGATTCCTTCTTTCGCTAGTTTGCGGCACAACGCCTATCCCATGCGGTTTCAGTAAGTCCGGGAATGCGTTGGGGACTGCCTACAGAAAGGCCACATCAATCCAGGGCCAGAGAATGATGGTGGCCACCAGAAACGGCAGAGGAATCAGCGCAACGACGATCTTCCACGACACGGCTCCCCGACCGGACTGGAGGAGTAAACAAGCAACAATCCCTGCTGCCAGGTTGACGATCAGGGCCACCGGTCCAATCCACTGAAAGCTGATGGGCGTGGTTTGGATGGTAGGGATGCTGAAAAAGGATGCTCCTTCGAGAGCCTCATAGATGCTTCCCGAAAAGGCGATCAGAGTGGCTGTACTTACTCCGTAGATCGTTCCCACTATAACGCCCAGAGGACGGGCAAAGGGAACAAAAAGGGCGAAGAAGAAGAGGGCGAACAGAGGGGTTACCAGAAGGTTGTCCGCTCGCTGGGTCATGCCGATGAAGTTGCCGGGCACATGTCCTATGAAGCTACTGCCCACGACGACCATAGCACCCACGCTGAAGGCCAACAGTCTGGCCAGTCGAACCCGGCCTTTCGCGGTGCTGGGCGTTCGACCGAAGCGACCCAGGAAATCGGTCATGATCACGGCCGTAATCGAGTTGACACCCGAGTCGATACTTGACATGGCAGCTGCAAACATGGCGGAGACCACCAGACCCGAGACTCCAGCGGGAAGGTGGAAGGCTACGAAACGCGGGAAGATCTTGTCCCCGTCCGCTGCCAGGCTCAAGGCGGCCGGCAGTTCGTCCGGTCTCAGTGTGAAGTAGCCCAACAGGGCAAAGCCGACCAGGGTCAGGAGAATACTCACGCAGGCTCCGATCAGGGTCCGGGTCAGGTAGGCCTGCCGCGCGGAGCGGGCATCCCGGGTAGCCATGAATCGCTGGACACTCACCTGGTCCCCACCTGCCGTGCAGACTTGCCAGACCAGAACCGCCAGGATAGACCCCACCACGGTCACCCGAATTCGAGGATCGAAACTGAAAAAGGGTTGGGTATCCCAGGTGGGCTGCCAGGTGGTAGGGAACCAGCTGAAACCGTCCAGGGAGATGGTGATGAGCACCACCACCACGATGGCTCCTCCCAGGAGAAGCAGAGTTTGGAGGAAGTCGGTAACGACCACCGCTCCAAACCCTCCCAGAGACGTGTAGATGACTGAAACGAAGCCGGTTGCGAGGACGATGAACGGAATCCATTCTTCGCCCACACCCAGCATGACCGTCATCGCCGAGGCAGCGATATACACCAGTAAGGACATCCAGATGAGCCGCAGGGCCAGGAACATAATGGCCCCCAGGATCCGAATCCCCAGCCCCAGTCGCTTCTCCAGAAGTTCATAGGCACTGGTTACCCGATGACGCATGTAGACATCCAGAAGGAAGCGGGAGACCACCAGATAGACCACCGGTAGTGCGACGACGCCAATCAGGATGCTGACCGGACCCCTGTTAATCGTTTCACCCGGAACGGCCAGGTAGGAGATGGTGCTCAGGAGGGTGGCAAACAGGGAGACTCCCACCAGCAGCGGATTCATTTTCCCGCTGCCTACGAAATACTCCCGGACATCCTTCTGCTTGCGGCTGTAGTAGTAGCCGAGACCGATAGTGGCGAAGGCGTAGACCAGGATGATGGCCCAGTCCACTGCTCCCAGGCCGCTCTGGCTCACCGTTGGGTTGTCCATGATCCTTGCCTCAAACGCCAGAATACGTCGACTGCCATTCCGGCACAATGCCGAAAGGTGGAGGCACCGGAGCAGTCCGAAACCCGCCGTCGCCGTGTTGTGGGTTGCCGAACTGATTTCGCCGATGCTATGGTGCTTACCAAGCAGCACGCTCGGGTTCCTTTTATCGGCGCACGGAGGGTCTGCCCACCTGGTTCTTTCGAGACTGAAGGCTCTCCATCCTCATGAAGACAGGTTTTCTTTTCGTCCTGGTTCTTACCCTCGGTCCCCCAGCCCTCCTCGCAGAGGTAGAGGCGCTCGTCGATCTGGGCTCCCGGCGGGAGCTGATGCTTGACGACTATCTATTCGAGACGATTCGGGATCTGGAGTTCAGACAGCATTCGCCTCGAGACGCCGAGAAGATCCTGGACCTGGATGCCGCCTGGGAGGGCCGCAAGTACCATGGGTTTACCGTTTGTGGCTACCCGGTAGTGCTGGAGGACAGAGGCAGGTTCCGCCTCTACTACGCCTCCTATCTGGGCATGCGCTTCAAGCCCAGGGACCGGGAGACCCAGTTCACCTGCTATGCCGAGAGCATAGACGGCGTGAATTGGAAGCGAATTTCTCTAGGACGTATCGAGTTCGAGGGATCGACCGACAACAACATCCTGCTCAAAGGGAGACCCTCCCACAACTTCGCCCCTTTTATCGACACCCGCCCCGGCGTTGCCGCCTCCCAGCGCTACAAAGCCGTGGGAGGGAACGGCAAGGCGTACGTGTTTGCTTCGGCCAATGGGCTCGATTGGCGCAAGCTCAAGGAGGAGCCGATTCTGGACGGTGAGGAAAAAGCCTTCGACCGCTACGGGGCCATCCGTTGGGGCATGGATCCTGCGCAGAAGCGGGCCATACTGGATTCGCTCAACGTGAGTTTCTGGGACCCGGCAGAGGAGCAGTACGTCCTCTTTTTCAGGGCCTACCTCCCCTGTCTCTCCCGGGATGGAAAGCGGCAGCTTCCCGAAACCCGATCGGTGATGCGAGCCACCTCCAAGGACTTCTTGAGCTGGGAGAGCATCGAGCCCATCGAGTACGGTGAGCCGCGGCGGGCCTGGCGGCACTCGCTCTACACCACGGCCTTGAAGCCGTACTATCGGGCACCCCATCTCTTTCTGGGTTTTCCTCTTCGCACCGCACCTCGCAAACCCTTTCATGGGACCTCCCACGGGATGAGCGAAACGGCATTCATGTACAGCAGGGACACCAAGAACTTCGTGGTCGAGGAGGAGCCCTTCCTGCGACCTGGGCGCGATCCCAGAAACTGGAGCAAGCACGGAAATCTGATGGCCTGGGGGATGTTGCAGACCGCCGAGGATGAGCTTTCCTTCTACTATCTTCAGCACGATCACCAGCCCGACACCTTCATCCGGCGAGGGGTGTTGCGGATCGACGGCTTTCGTTCGCTTCACGGCGCCGGTTTTCCGGGAGGCGTCGCCATTACCCGGCCCCTCATCTTCCAAGGCCAGCAGTTGGAGATCAACGCAGCCACCGGAGCCGGAGGAGGCATCCAAATCGGCTTTCTGGATGCCGAGACGAGGCAGCCTATCCCAGGTTTCCAATCCAGCGAGGAATTTTATGGAGACCAGATTCAGCACTTCGTCGAATTCGGAGAGGGGCGAAACCTCTCCTCGCTCGAAGGCAAGCCGGTCCGGCTGAAGCTGATCCTCCACGGCGCAGATTTGTTCTCAATGAAGTTCTCGGATCGGTGACCCTTCGCGTGGGTGCGGTTAGAAATCGGGCTAGCGGTCCTCATTCCCGAAGAGTTCGTCTAGCCAAAGCTCCAGCGTTAATAGCTCCTGTTTTTCGTTGAGGACATATGGGCGCAGCTCGATGTCGAAGCGTTCTTGTAGAAGCTGTCGATCGAGTGCACCCTTTCGGGACAGAAACTCGACATCTGCACGGTCGCGCGGACTGTTTCGTCCGAGCTTTGCAAGGACCAGATCATGAACTTCCAAGGCGCGCAGACGGAGCCGCTTGAGTCGCTTGGGTGTAATATCGGCAAGTCGAGAGATGTAGTCCTCGGGGTGGTCGGCGATCGTTACTCTGTGGAACTGTAGGTGGTATCGTCGCGCCAACGCGCTGCCTGCGCCGGCAACCCGCAGCAACTCTTCGCCGGCTTCGGAAGGCTCGATCTCGATGAAGTCGACGTCACCAGTCGGGCGTGGAAGTCCCCACAGAACGCACAAAACGAACCCGCCGAGGCAGTGGACCGTTACCGGCTGTCCCAGCGCCTGATCGACGTCATGAATGAAGCTCAGCCAGGGCTCCGGGATCTTGACTGGCATAGGGCAAATGCTCCGTCCTCAGGTCTGTGAGGAGATTCCAGTGACTTGCGATGTCCGAACGATGCTCGCGCAACCAGACGCGCATGCGCCCGCTGGTCTCGCTTCGACCGTAGGTGTCTTCCCGGGCGAGACGGGATGGCTCCAAATACTCTTCGAGGCGACGGAGCTCGTTGGACCGGTGTCGGTACTCGGGGTTCTTCTCCGCGACCTGCCGAGCCAGCGCAACAGTGAAGCCGAGGCGGTTCTGGAGATCCCTTACCTTTGCCTGGGTGGCGAGGGTTTCGAAATCGAAGCCCTCGAATCTGAGGAGCAGCCACGGAAGGGCCTCCGCGAGACGAGGATCCAAATCGTCGAAGGCCAGCGCCCTAAGCAGGACTTCGACCGGATTCCGGGTCACTGTAGGGTGTCTCCGATAGGCGAAACCAGGATACCCCAGTTGTGAGAGACTCTGCTCGACCCAGGACTCGGCCACCGCCGAATCGAGGGCTGCGTAAGCCGGTAGTGGCAGGGTGGTAGCCGGGAGTCGGAGGAGGCGAGTCGCAGCCTTTGCAAGGCGGTCTGGAACACGTCGTCTCCCACACTCCATCAAGGAGAGGTATGCTTGGGTTACACCGAGCCTGTTCGCCAGACGCGCCTGTGTCCACCCCGCCCCTCGCCTGTGTTGCTGCAACGATGTTCCCGTCATCACATCCCTTAATATAACAAAATCTGTTATATTAAGAAAGTTAGGTTTCTTTTTTGAATGACGCCAGCACCGCGGGGCTCTATCCTTTGGGATAGGGTGACTATCCGATCAGATAGCTCTGTCCACCTTGGAATCCGATTAGTACAGACAACTCGCCAACCGTCGTTGCCTTGAACCGCCGAAGGTTCTAGGATCTAGAGAAGTCTTCATTGGATCTTTTCAGGGAACATCGTGGTCGGCCAGACTATTTCCGACTGTGAGGTTCTGGAAGCATTGCCTGATGTCCCAAATCCGGAATAGGAGCTAGCAATGGTGTCGCGTGCCCGAGTGATGGTGACTTTGGTTCTGGCCTTTCTCGCTCTCGGCCAGGAGGTGCAGCCGAAGAGCTCGAACCCTCCGGTAGATCTGAAGCCGTATTTGCTGAGGCAGGAGGGCCACGGGGTGGTTCCGGCTAACTTCCAACTGGGTTTTGTCGGAGACGCCAGTCATCGGCTCCAGTTCCAGTTCGGTGGGAAGGAAGCCGTGGAGCTGGAGGTCTCGTTGGGGTTTCCCGCAGGGGGTGCCTGGACACTGAGACGGCGACTGGAGCCTGGACCGAAAGACAATCGGGTCAGCTTCGATCTTGGCCCTCTTCTGGCTCACGGTCCCTACCGGCCTCTTCCCGCCAGCGCCAGAAAGGGTCCCCCCAAGCGAGGCTATCTTCCCACCGGCTGGTGGATGGATACCCACGATCCGGGGAACTACCTGTTGACCGTCAAGGGAAGACGGGTCCAGGACGGCCAGATCGTCTTTACTACCGACCTGCGACTCCCGGTCCAGACCTGGGTAGGGGCGGACCTGGATCGGTTGGCCTATATTGATGACGAATCGGCTGAGGTGGAGCTCTGGCTGCAAGAGGGTGCGCCGCTCCAGCAACTGTCCGTAGAGGTGGATCTGGTGGAGGCCAAGACGGGGCGCTCCCGATCGTCCCTCAGCCGGCGCACGTTGACCCACGACAAGACCCGGGTTCCTTTTGATCTGCAAGGTCTGGAGCAGGCCACTTACCATGTCCGGGTTCGACCTCGGATCGACGGCCGTCTCTGGGAGGATGGAGTCCGCCGGGCCCTCTACCTGTACCGCAACGGTCCGCCGCCGGAACCGAATCCACCCATCGAGATTCCGGTGGCTCCCCAACTTTTCGTGGACAACTTCCTGATCGAGGACCAGAGTCATCTCCAGAGAGTCTTCCATCCGGCCCGCAAGCTCAGTAACCAGCCCCTGTTTCGACCCGACCGGCCCTGGGAGGGACACTCCGCCATGTTGCCACAGGGCTCTTCCTACAGCTTCAACCGGGAGAAAGGGCGCTACGAGCTGGAGTACAGGAGCCAGACCTCCTACCGCTTGCTGGCGGTCTCCACCGACCTGATCCACTGGTCCAAGCCCGTACTGGGTTTGGTGGAATTTGAGGGCTCCAAGGCCAATAACATCCTGGGGAAGCTGCCCCCCAGGGGGGGTGTCGAAGAGGGAGGACTTTTCGGAGGCACCTGGGACTATCGGACCCGGGGCGTGCCCGATCTGCGCACGGCCACCCTGGTAGACAGTCCCAAGGCGCGGGATATGACGTTCCAGCGGGGGACCTATCTGATGGTTCGGGACCCCCAGGGCACCCGCTACCTCACCTCCGAGCGTCCCTTCATGCGTCTGCACTTGCAGCTGGAGACTTTGGACAGCCCCACCGACAACCTGGGTCCCTACTTCTACGACGAGCGAACGGGTGAGCTGGTCCTGTACTTCGCCGCCCATCCCCCCGCCATGGGGAAGTTCCTGGTGCGCTATGACAACAAGTGGGCTGCCTCCCGCAACCTGGGACGTTTGACGACCCGAGACGGTGTGAACTGGAGCCGCAGCTACATCTGGGCGCCACCGCGGGAGCACCCCAAGCACCAGAGCTACGGGCTGCAGAGGATCAAGCGGATCGGAGATCTCTACATCGGCTTCTTTCCCCTCTACGACTGCGCTGCCCAGCAGATGGCGATCCATTTGTGGGTCAGCCGCAACGGGATCCACTGGGAGGATCTGGGAGGAGACCAGGCCTGGATCCCCAACGGCCCCGACGGCAGCTACGACCACGGGATCACCTATATCTTCGATGAAGGACAGACGGAGGGCGACCGGACCCCGGCCTTCTACCACGGCACCAACACCCTGCACGTCAACGCCTGGCTCCGGGATAAGCTGGCGGGCAACCGCCATCGGCCAGCAATTCCCGAATCCGAGATCTTCGACGACGAACAGTACAACGGCCGGCGCTACCTGTCACCCCCGGCACCCACACAGCCAGCCTGGGCGCTCTACGATTGCATCTGGAGCTGGCGACGTCCCACTTGCAGCCAGACGCTGGAAAAGGCACGGGAAGCCTTCTGGGCCGAGCTCGAAGCCAACACCGGCCAGACCCGGGCCAACCACGTCCAGAAGAGTCGCGAGTTCCAGATTGTTCCCGCCCAGGTGGAGTTCCGCACCAACGGATTCGCCTCGCGGAGGGCCGGAGAACAGGAGGGGGTCCTCACCACTCATCCCCTTGTTTTCCAGGGGAGCAGGTTGACGGTCAACGCCGCCGCCAGCGAGGGCAGGGTGGCGGTGGAAGTCCTGGATGAAGCGGGACGGCTGGTACCCGGATACAGTCGGGAGGATTGCCTGCTCGAGACCTTCGATAGCACCCAGCAAGAAGTGAGCTGGAGGGGAGGGTCGAATCTGGCTCCCTTTCGAGGTAAGCCGGTACGTCTTCGCTTCTATCTACGTCACGCCGATTTGTACGGTTTTCAGATTCGGTAAGTGAGCTGCGACGTAGCTTTGGCCTCCAGGCCGAAGTATAGCGGTCGAGTCCAGCTCGACGCACGGGGGCGGAGTCGGGTTCGATTTGACATCCTTAGGGTCTGCGCAAAAATAACTTGGCATTTTGGCATCTCATTTTCACACCATCTTCGGCCGCTCCTCAATCGCGAAATTCTCAACGTAGACCCGGCTACGCCTGCGGTTTCGCTCAATCGTTCGCGGCCAAATCTGGTGCAAATCTGAGCGCCAATTCTACCAAGTTATTCTTGCGCAGACCCTTAGCGAACCCCTCGGCTTGGAGTCGACGATCAACGTCGCTTCAGTTTTCTGGGGCGAGGTGATCGGGTCACGAAGGGAATCTCAGGTCAAATGAATTACTTGCGCCGGAGTTGCGTATACCGGGAAGAGGGCAGACAGAATGAGAACGGCCAACCTGGCGGTCGTAGATGAGGCGATTGACGTGAGTGTGTCGCCCCAGTTCGATGAGGTTTACGAGGGTTACTCGGAGATGGTGTATCGTACCGCGCTCCGGGTCACGGGTAACACGGCGGACGCCGAGGACGTGCTGCAAAACGTCTTCCTGCGCGTGTTGAACAATCGGCTTACAATCGATCCGGCAAGGTCTCCGGAGGCCTACTTGCGGCGTGCTGCTACGAATGCTTCGATCGACCTGCTGCGGCGCAAGGCGGCTCGTCCGGATCGGGGAGCTCCGGCACTGGGCTTCGAAGGCGAGTATGACGGGATCGCGCACCAGAGCCCCCCACTATTGAAGGAGCGTCTGAGGCGAGCTTTGGCGAAGATCGCGCCGCTGGATGCAGAGTTGTTTGTCCTCTGCTACCTCGAGGGCTACTCCTATGACGAGCTGGCCGAACTGATGGAGTTGGAACGTGGAACCGTGGCCAGTCGGTTACATCGCATTAGAGCAGCCCTCCGAAATGATTTGAGCAGATGAAGGGGTCCATCGTATGACAAAAGAGATGACGGAACATCAGTTTGACGAGTTGCTGAAGGGCATGCGCGAAGAAAGTGCGACGGCCAAAGAGATCGAAGCCGCTCGGGGACGTGTTCGGGATCGCCTGACGGGCTCGACTTCCAAACTGTGCCCGAACTTCCGCCCCCAGTTGGGCGACTACTTGGAGAACCGGTTAACGGACTCGAGGCGACTGCTGCTCGAGGACCATCTCGGTCGATGCGTCCCCTGTCGGCATGCGCTGGCCGAAGCAAGAGGCAGAGCGAAGGGCACCCCGACACCAGCGGTGGGTCCTCGCCGGCGTGGCTGGACACGCTGGGCCGTGGCGGCGGGAGTCGTCCTGGCCCTGCTCTATTTGGGTCGCGATCAGATTGATAGGGCATTGGCTCCGTCGGGTGCTCGAGCAACGGTGCTTTCAGTTTCGGGAGAGGTCCAGGCGCTCCCCGACGGCACATTGGAGCCGGGCACAGAGCTCTTCGAAGCCGGGGCGATTCGGACTGGGGCGGGCGCACACGCGATCCTGAGGCTGGGTGACGGCTCCCGGGTCGAGGTCAACCAGCGCACCAAGCTTTCGGTTCACTCGGCCTGGAGTGGCCAGACCGTTCGCTTGGACTATGGTGATCTGCTGATGGAAGCGACCCCGCAGGGAAGAGACCGTTTGCGCGTGGTAACCCGTGATTCGATGGTTGCGGTGAAAGGCACGATTTTCGCAGTTTCAAGCGCAACGGCGGGGTCGTTGGTTTCGGTGGTCGAGGGCGCAGTGGAGGTTCGGCAATCCGGTTTGCAGAAGGTGCTCGAGCCAGGACAACAGCTGGCGTCGAACTCGGCTCTTGAAGGTGTCGGCATCGAGCAGGCGATTGCCTGGAGCCAGGAGGCGGAGAGGTATTACACCGTGCTAGCCGAGTTGGTGCGTCTCGAGAAAGACCTGGCCGAGCTGGCGGGTCCGGAATTGCGTACCCAATCACGGTTGGTCCCCCACTTGCCCGCCGAGACGCGCGTTTATTCTGCGATTCCGAATCTGACTGGGACCATAGAGCAGGCTCTCTCGCTATTGGATCAGCGGACGGGGGAGAACCAGGTTCTGGATGAGTGGTGGTCTTCGGAGTCAGGCCTTGATCTGCGGGAAATGCTGGATCGCGTACGAGCGATCACGCCACTGTTGGGAGAGGAGGTACTCTTTGTATTGGCGGCGGACCCTAATGGATCGAGCGACAGTATTCCCCTGTTGCTGGCAGAGGTTCAACCTGGCAGGGAAGACGATCTGCACGAAGTAATCGGCAATCTTGAGAGCGACAGCGAGACCGCTTACGAAGTGGACGCGGGGTTGCTTTTGATCTCCGATAGCGCCGAGAATTTGATGACCCTGAGCGCCTCGCTGGGCGGCGGCGGTTCTTCGGCGTTCGCTGCGGAGATAGCGAGTCGGTACGAAGGCGGCGTGGGCTGGCTGACGGCTGTCGATGTCGCAGCACTCGGTTTTGACCTGCAGTTGGATGGGGATGCCGGACAAGTCCTCGGACTGCCGACGATGCACCATCTCTTTCTGGAACAGAGCTCCGGTGACGGGCCCGAGCGGAGCGAGGCCACCCTCTCGTTCACCGAAGGGCGCATGGGAATGGCTTCGTGGCTCGCCCCACCGGGTCCGGCGGGCTCAGCGGAGTACGCTTCGAGTGATGCAGCAATCGCTGTGTCCGCCTCCGTGCGCGCGCCAGGTCAGGCGTTTGACGAGATTCTTTCGCGGCTGAGTGAAGACAGTAAACTCGCGACAGAGATTCATGAGTTCGAGACGGCGACCGGGATCAGTATCGGTCTCGATATCGCCGCGGCTCTGGGCACCGATTTCACGTTCGCAGTCGAGCGGCCTACGCTTCCCTCCCCCGGTTGGATCGTCGTCTTCGAGACGATCAATCCAGTCGCGCTGGACGAAGCGGCGCGGAGGTGGGTGGAGGCCCACAACGATCTGTCAGACGAAGCAGAGATGGACCATTCGATGACCTTCACCGAAGAGGCCGTGAGCGGCCGCGCCTGGAAGTCGATCCGCCTGAGCCGCTCGGGAGGGCAGGATTCCGTCCAGGAGCCGACTCGATCGATGGAGCTTCATTGGACCTACGACCGCGGCTACTTGATTGCATCGACGGACCGAGCCCTGGCGATGCGAGCAATTGCGGTCCGTGACTCGGGGTCGCCGTTGATTTACACTGACGCTTTCCAGCGGCGGTTCCCCGTGACTTCGAATCTGCACCATTCGGGATTCTTATGGTTCAATACGAACGGAGTGGTGGCCGACCTTGCGTCGATCGTCGAGAGCCCGGTACTACGGAATCTGCTCGAGAGTCGAGAGTCCATACTAGTCGTATTCGACGGTGAGGCGGAACGGATTCACGCCGCGAGTCGTACCGGCTTGACGAGTGCCCTCTTGAACGCGATGTTGCTAGGCGGCTTCGGTCACGCCGCTCCGCCCAGCGATGATTCGACTTCGGACAACCCCAATTTGTGACCCCGGTTATTGAGCTTCAGAACCTGAGCGTTAGTCTCGGAGGGCGGGACATCCTGAAAGATATCTCCGCCCGTCTGGGCGTGGTCGGCTCCGGCAAGGCAATTGGCCTGTTGGGGCCGAACGGCGCCGGGAAATCCACTCTGATACTTGCGTTGCTCGGATTTCATAAGGCCTCCGGTGGGTCGGCGCGGATTCTCGGCTTCGATTGTCATGCTAAGTCGAGCGAGGTCAAGACGCGTGTCGGCTATATGCCCGAGAACGAAGCCTTCATTGCGGGCATGACTGCTGTCCGTTTCCTGCGTTTGATGGCTGAACTTTCGGGACTTCCGGAACGCAGCGCGCTCGAGAAGGCACACGAAGTCCTATTTCACGTCGGACTCGGAGAAGCCCGCTACCGTGCCCTGGGCACGTATTCGTTCGGCATGAAGCAGCTGGCCAAGCTGGCTCAGGCGGTCGTGCATGGGCCGGAATTGGTGATCCTCGATGAACCGACCAACGGACTCGATCCACCGGCACGCGCTCGAATGCTTCGCTTGGTACGCGAAATGAAAGAGCAGCACGGGATGAACGTGGTGCTGTCTTCCCACCTCTTGCGCGATGTAGAGGAGATTTGCGACGAGGTGGTCATCCTCAACGACGGTCGAATTGTCCACCATGCGAATCTGGAAGAGGAGCGCCGGGCGAACCAGCGCTTCGTGGAGCTCGATGTCTCAGGGAACGATGATGGTTTGGCGGACGCACTGCAGGAACAGAACGCGGAGGGCGTGACGGAGGGGAATGGACGCTGGCGGATCGTGCTGCCACCGGGTGTCAATCTAGATGTTGTTTGGCGTGTGACGGCGCAGGAAAACCTTGATGTCCATCACATGACCCATCGGCGCGACACGCTCGAGGAGATCTTTTTCAAGGCCGTCGGACAGATTCAGGGGATGCCCGGAGAAGCAGCCTCCCCGACTCAGGAGGTGGTCCAGAATGGCGGTTCATAGGCGCGGCTATCGGCGCTACGATGGCCCCGTCACCAGACGCTCGTCGCGCCTGATGGTGTTGCCGCGGTTCGCTTGGGAAGAGCTGATGCGCGACCGTCGCATCCTCGTTTTCCTTCTCCTCGCATTGTTCTGGCCGGTCGCCTGCCTGATGTTTATCTACCTTTCGAATCATGCCGAGCTACTGCTGGGTTTTTCCGATTCGTTCTTGGAATTCCTCAGAATCGACGGACAGTTTTTCGTGACCTTCATGCGGGTGCAGGCAACCTTCGCGACCTTCCTGGCGGCCTTCGCAGGTCCCAGCCTGATTGCGCCCGATCTCGCCAACGGGGCGCTGCCACTCTACTTCAGCCGTCCCTTGTCGCGTCCCGAGTACATCCTGGCGCGGATGCTGGCTCTCGTCGGGGTGCTTTCACCGGTGACATGGGTTCCTGGCATGGTCTTGTTCTTCGTACAGACAGGTCTGGCGGGCTGGAACTGGTCCGTAGAAAACTGGGTTCTGGGCGCCGGAATCCTAATCGGTTTCCTGCTCTGGATCCTCTTTGTGGCCCTGGTTGCGATGACGTGCTCCGCCTATGTGAGGTGGAGGATCGTCGCCGGCGGACTGGTACTGGGGTTCTTTTTCGTGCTGGCCGGTGCCGCAGAACTGACAAGCTCGGTTCTGCGGGCACAATGGCCGGCTGCTTTCAACCCCGCGCATGCGATGTATCAGGTCTGGTGCTCGATGCTGGGTGTTGAAGCGCTGCCCGGGCCTGACGCTCTTCAGTGTTTTCTGACCATGGCGGCGTTCTCCGTCCTTCTGCTCTACGTTCTCCACCGCAAGCTGCGGCCTGTCGAGGTGGTTTCGTGACCTCCTCTCCCGAGATCGCCCTCAACGACGTGTCGAAGTTCTACGGCGAGGTGCTGGGCGTCAATCGGGTAACCCTGCGGATTCCCGTCGGGATCACCGGCCTGGTGGGGCCGAATGGCTCGGGTAAGACCACCTTGATGAATTTGATGGCCGGGCTGATCCATCCAGACGGCGGTACTATTACGGTTCGCGGACTGTCGCCCCGCGACCCGGAGCGGCTGATGCGCATCACCGGATACGCAACCCAGTACGACTCCGCGCCGAGGGGCTCGACAGGGTTCCAGTTCGTCTCGACCGGGCTGCTGCTGGCCGGTCACTCGCCGGAGGAAGCCGAACGGCTCACCTGGGAGGCACTCGAGCAGGTGGGGATGAGCGAGGCGGCGCATCGCAAGGTAGCCGCCTATTCCAAGGGGATGCGACAGGGAGTACGCCTGGCGCAGGCGATCGCCCACGATCCCGAGGTGATCATCCTCGATGAGCCGTTGAACGGTCTTGATCCGCTGGCTCGTGCCGAGACCATCACTCTCTTCAAGCGCCTTGCCCAGCAAGGACGGCACGTCGTTCTCTCTAGCCATGTCCTTCAAGAAGTGGACCTGATTTCCGACCGAGTCATCCTGATCGCGAACGGTGGGGTCGTCGCTGAGGGAAACATCCGAGGCGTGCGCGAGGAGATGCGCGAACACCCAAGCCAGTTCCTGATCCGCTGCCGCGAGGCTTCCCGGGTTGCTTCACTGCTGTTTGAGCAGGACCACGTCACGCGAGTCCAGCTCCACGAGGACCGTCTGGGGCTACTCGTTTCGACGCGCAGCCGCAAGGAGTTGTCACGAGCCCTGAAGCGCATCTCATTGGCGGGACATACAGTCGAGCAAATGATGGCGGTCGACGAAGACGTCGACGCGCTCTACCAGTACCTGATTGGAGGCGACGAATGAGCACCGCGTTGCGCCTGCGGCAGGTCTGGAGGATCATGCGACTCCAACTGCGGCGCGTCTTCTTTTCGCGGCGCAGTGCCTGGGTGTACTTGCTGGCGCTGTTTCCCGCCTTCATCTTTTTTGTCCATGGGCTTCATGTAAAGGTCATGCAGCGTAATTGGGCCGATAAGATAACGCCAGTTTCCGCGCTGGAGACAATCCGGAAGGGTGACTTGGAAACGGAAATTCTGGGGTTAACCGGCACTCCGGTGAGTGACCGCCAGTTCACTCTCAGAGGCAAGGATTCCGAAGTTGACTACCGCGACATCGGGTTCTTCGACGGCGAACGCCGTTGGACCTTGCGCTTCAAGGCAGGCGTTCTGCAACGCATAAACAGCAATCTGTTGATCGACATCCATGAAGATCGCTCCGCCTTCGCGTTCGTCTTTCACAATTTCTACCTGCGTCTCGCGATCTTCTTCGGTTGCCTGGGCATCTTCATGAATCTCTTCCGAGGTGAGATGCTCGACAAAACATTGCACTACTGGTTTCTGGTACCAGCGAGGCGCGAAGTCTTATTGGTGGGTCAGTACCTTGCTGGATTGGTCGCGGCCGTGGCGATTTTCACGGCGGGCGCCTGGACATCCTACGCAGCCATGCTGTGGCCCCAGGACCCCGCTGAGCTGGCCGTGTTTTGGCAGAGTCAGGGGCTGTCACACGCCTTCCAGTATGCCGCTGCGGCTGCGTTGGGATGCGTGGGATACGGAAGTGTTTTTCTGGCGGCCGGGGTGCTGCTACGTAATCCGATCGTACCCGCGATTGTAATCCTGTTTTGGGAGGGCGTGATCGGCACGCTTCCCTCCGCGCTGCAGAAGCTAAGTGTGCTCTATTACGTGCAATCACTGACTCCGCACCCCATCCCCATCGAATCCGGGGCACCCTTGTTGATCCGTCTGCTGGTGGCTCCTGCCGAACCACCGTCGATTGCTGTCGCCGTCCTGGGACTCTTCAGCCTGGCCGGTCTGGTTCTATGGATTGCATCCCGCACCGTCCGACGGCTCGAGATCGACTACGGCACCGACTGAGTCTCCGCCGTCCGAGCCAAGGGCTCGGAAGAATAAGACTTCGGCCTGGAGGCCAAAGCTACGTTCGACAATGAAGTTTCAGGTCAGTGCCACTGTCCGATCATCCGATGCTTCCGGCTCAGAGGACAGAGTAAAGACCTCTGGGGGTCCTTTGTCTAGCGACCGGCTCGAATCTTGTTTCCGGGAACCACTTTTAGATTGATGGCTTCCGTGTAAATCCAGTGATCTCGAACCTTGGCCTCGGCCGAGACCTCGAAAGTGCCCAGAGGCGTCTCGGAATCTGCCTTGAGGACCAGTGCAATCTGGTTGTTCTGTCGGGATGCGGAATCGACCGTGACGCCTGAGGGGAGATCCTTGACGATGACTGGAATGTCTCCAGGGATGTTCTCGGCCCGCAGCGACAGTGTAGCGGAGCTTCCCTGGGCCAGGTTCAGCGCCGGACCCATCCGGCCTCCTCCGTGCTCGTCGGAGACCGAGAGATAACCTGCCAACGGCTCAACTATGGTGAGGGAAGTCCCAGGAAGGGGGCGCCGGGTATAGTTCCACGCGTCCAGCAGGGGACCCATGATGAGGGTCGTCTCGGCCTCTACCACCCGCCCATCCTCAAGTGTCTCTTCGCTTGTGGGAGCGCCGCGGACTTTGAAGGCATGAGTGCCCAGAGGCTGGGACTCGGGGATATGGATGCGGAAGGGGATCTCGGGGATGATCATATCGGCCCCGTCAGCGTTGGGCTCGAAGAGCTGATCGGCTCGGAACTTTGCCTTGCCGGGTTCGACTGAGCCCGGCAGGCCCTCGAACCAGATCGAAACTTCCCCCTGGAAGCCGGCCTCGCGCACCAGGTGTACCTTGATCTGGGTCGAGCCCCCCGGAGCTACGTTCACGTTCTCCGGTGTTGTGAAGAGCTGAAAGGTGGGCTTCTCGCTTTTTACCTTCAGGCGATAGACATACCCGGGACCGCCCCGGTTGAGACGATCCTTGACGGTCAGAAACAGGCGACCAGCGCGCTCAGGCGTGTAGAAGAGACTGGAGTCTGGGTTACCGATCAAGGTCCCCTGACCCGCCACGACGTCGTCACTCTCTGCC
The DNA here is from genome assembly GCA_965218775.1 of Acidobacteriota bacterium. Lineage (GTDB taxonomy): Bacteria > Acidobacteriota > UBA6911 > RPQK01 > JAJDTT01 > CAUZIZ01. The sequence goes on from CBDCLS010000005.1 coordinate 2,434,655, forward strand.
AGCGCCCTTCCCGACGCGTCCTTCAATACCAGGACGGTGTCCAGATCGGGAACACCCAACTGAGCCGCAACGGTCCACAGGTGCAGGGGGCGTCCGGCCTCTGCCTGGATCTCGTAGGTATCCTGCTCGCCGGGGCTTTCCAGCTGGCCATGCACACCATAGGGACCCTGTTGCCAATCGGCCGAGCCTGTCTGTCCCTCGACGTACTCTGTCCAGCCACTTAGCTCCAGAAACGGACCATCGAGCACCCCATTGGAGCTTTCGATCCAGGCTCGCCAGAGGCCGCTGCGCGCTCCACCGGGGACCGAGAATTCGACTTCCACCGACTCGGGACGCGCTTGCAGCACCTTCCCTTCGATTCGATCGATATCTCTACTGGTGGGAGGATCGGTTTCAAACCGGATCGGCACCGTGAAGGGGTAGGTCATGCGGGCATACTCGGCCCCTCGCAGGCGGGTCAGATAGACTTTCTTGGTGCCTTCCAGAGCCGAGCCGGCAAGTATCATCCGACTGGTTCTGCCAGCCGCAAGGGCAAGAGGCGCCAGGTGATGTACGGTTGGCAGCGACGTCAATCTCAGCATGTAGGAACAGTTCTTCCCGAAATTGAAGCCCCGAGCTCCTCGATATTGGTCCAGCTTGACGTAGTAGGTACCTCCGGTTTCGAAGGTCTTCTCGAGAAAGGGAGTCTCGTCATAGAAGCTACGATCGTCGTTGAAGGCTACTTCGCCACCGGATTTGTCCAGAAGGGACATCTTGGATTCCACGGCCGAGCCAAACTCGATGGACCGGAAGTCAAAGGTCCAGCGTTGACCCGCCGTCACCTGGATTGCAAAGAAATCTGCATCGGCAGCTCCATCGAGCCGTCCCTGAACCGTTCGTGGTAGATCTGTCACCGGCTGGGCTTGTTTCCAGGTGTCGTTGGGTTCTACTTCTAGAAGATCGGAGAACTGGTCCACGTTGAACAGAGCCGATGTAGAATGACCTTCTCGGGTCAAGACCCTGAGCAGGTGTGGACCCAGGGCCGCTCCGGGGGCAATCTCGACGATGCCCACCAGTTTCCCGCGACTTGCTTCCAGGGTCCGTTTCCAGACCAGGTCCTGACAGTCGAATTCAACCCGGACCGGATTGGACAGGCCTCCGGCGGCACGGGTGCTGTATCTGACCTTCTTCTGGCTTAGGATCTCCAGGTTGACCGAGGTCCCTTGCTGTCCCCCCAGAGGGGAGATGCGGGCGATCTCCAGGTGTCGGTCAGCCGCTCCAGCTGAAGCGGAAAGGGCCAGCCAGAGGAACAGAAACCAGGAGTCCCTCCTCAAGTCCAGATCTCCTTCACCGGCTGCCCCTCTTTGTTGATGGCAACAGGTCTTCCCTCAATCAGATAGGTCTTGTGGGCATCGATGCCCAGTAGCTTGTAGACCGTTGCTCCCAGGTCCTCGATGGTGACCGGTCGCTCGACCGGTCCGAAGGCGCGACCATCGGTTTTTCCGATGACCTGCCCACCGCTGACACCGGCACCTGCCAGAGCTACGGAAAAGGCGCCGGGCCAGTGATCTCGGCCTCCTGAGAAGTTGATCTTGGGGGTTCGACCGAAGTCTCCGATAACCAGGACCAGGGTCGTCTCCAGCATCCCGTGCTGATCCAGGTCCTCGAGTAGCGCCGAGAAGGCCTGATCGAACTCGGGAACAATTCTGCTGTGGCTTTCGTCGTTGTTGGTATGGGTGTCGTAGCCATTGTGGAAGACACTCACCAACCGCACGCCGGCCTCAACCAGGCGCCGGGCCATCAGTGCTCCCTGACCCACATCAGTACGGCCATAGGCGTCACGGAGTCGTTCCGGCTCCTGCTGGATATTGAACGCCTTCTTGGCGGCAGGTGAGGCGATCAGATCGAAGGCCTTCTGGTAGAACTGGTCCATGCCGTCCAGCAGGGCAGAGCCCTCTACCTTCTTGAACTCCCTGTCCAGGGCCGACATCAGCTGGAACCTGGATTGAGCCTCCTCCCATCCCAGTCCCAAGGGAAGGGTGAGATCCTTAACCGAGTAGTTCTTCTGGTTGGGATCACCCGCAATAAAAGGATCGTAAGTAGGACCCAGAAATCCCGCCTTGGCCCAGAGCTGCTCCTTGGGAATCAGCACGAATGGCGGAAGGCCTCCCTGGGAGCCACGCTCGCGGGCGATAACCGATCCGTAGCTGGGGTGGATCAGTTCGTTCCGGGGTCGAATACCGCTGAAGACATATTGCCGTGCCCGTTCGTGGATCGCTTCTTCCGAGTGCATGGAACGAATCAGGGCGAATTTCTTCATCATCCCAGCGGTGCGGGGCATCAGCTCCGAGAGGTGGATTCCTGGCAGACTGCTGCGGACGGTGCCGAAGCTTCCGCGGATGTCACGGGGAGCTTCCGGCTTGGGGTCGAAGGTGTCCAACTGGCTGGCGCCACCCCGCTGAAAAAGAACGATGCAGGAGATCTCGCTTCGCCCTTGCCCCGATGCCAGCAGCCGGTGCAGGTCTATCCCCGCAAAGGCAGCGGCGCCCACCCTGAGAAAGGCTCTACGGCTGAATCCCAGGGGACGTGTCATTTTCAAACGCATTGGCTCTCTCCAATTAATGATTCAGCTGAAACTCGTTGGAGTTGAGTATGGCCCAGACAACATTCTCCAGGCCCCTTCTTCGGTTTCGACCCGACGCCTCTTCCGCCGTCATGAAATCGCCCAAGATGGTTCCCTCCTGGGACGTGGGCAGCCGTGCGTAGGCCCGTTCGAAAAGCTCGCCCACGATCTCCCTGTCACTGAAACCAGAGCCCATCAAACGGGACAGAATGTTCTCCTCGCTCTCTACTTTTTCCCGGATGGTGCTTCCGTTCATCAGATGCAGCGCCTGGCTCAGGGTGGCCGTTTCTGCCCGTCTTGCCAGGATGTCCCGGCGGGTCAGACCGAAGGTCACCAGGAAGTAATCGGGGCTGTCGGGTTGATAAACATCGGTGGCTGATGTTCCCACAGGATGATTCGGGAATTGATGGGGAACCTCGGTCACCTGACTGATGGCATCCAGCAGCACCTCGGCAGGCAAGGGACGAGGGGAATATCGGGCGGCCAGAACCCGTTCCAGACGAGTTGATGGTTCCTTCTTCGAAGCTGCCTGGTAGGTTCTGGAGTTGAGTATGATCCGATGCAAAGCGCTTAGTCGAAAACCGCTGTCCACGAAGAATCGTGCCAGCCGGTCGAGGAGCTTTTGGTTTATGGGTCGATTGGTGGAGCGGAAATCATCGAAGGGCTCGACAATTCCGACCCCAAAATACTCGGCCCAGAGGCGGTTTGCCGTTGCCCGGGCGAAGTAGGGGTTCTCCGGCGATAGAAGCCAGTCGGCCAGAACTTGGCGGCGGTCCACTCCCTTCGGGATCTGCTGGGGCTGACCTCCCAGGACTCTCGGGAGCACCGGCTGCTTGGTGAGAGGGTGCTCCACCTCTCCCCGGTTCTCCAGGAACCAGGTGCGTCGATACTCGCCGTAGCCGTGCTTGACCTGCAGCTGTGACAGAAAGGCAGCGAATCCGTAGAAGTCGTCCTGTGTCAGGTTTTCCAGTGGGTGATTGTGGCACTCAGCGCATTCCAGCCGGACTCCCAGGAAGAGGCGAGAGATGGTGGGCGTCATCTTCGTCAGACTGAACTCCTTCAGCATGAAGTCGGTGGCCGGATGCCAGAAGTTGGCCGCCGGACTGATCATGGTGTCCCCGGTGCTGGTCAGGAGGGCTCGCACGACTTCGTCGTAGGGACGATCCTGCGAAAGCCATCTCTTGATCCAGTCCTTGAACACTCCCATAGAGCGGCCCTGGGAGTTGAGCTGGCTGTTCCGAAACCAATCTTCGAACTTGACCCTCCAGTGAGAGGCATACTCGGGTCTTGCCAGTAGGCGATCGATCAGATTCGATCTCTTGTCTTGTTGGGAGTCATCCAGGAACTCGGCTAGCTCCTGTCTGCCGGGTAGCTGACCGATAGCGTCCAGGAAGACCCGTCGGGCGAAGGCTCTATCCGAGGTCAGTTCAGCCGGCGGTACGTTCATCTGCCGGAGCTTGGCATAGACTAGCTCGTTCCCATCCCAGAATTGACTTTTAAGCTTTGTTAATTAGCTGATTCTAAGATACTTAATATACCATAGGCAGCGGGCAAAGACCACTTTGTGCTCGGTGGACCCTTTTTCGCCAGCAGGAGGATGACGGAGCTGGATTTTGCAGACACTGCGGCCGCAGCTCCGAGCGTTTTGGGTTCCAAGAGGCTGCAACGGTCTCAGGGAAGCAAACGGGCCAGAACGAGCAGGTTGTAGCTGACCACGGAAGCCTGCACGTACTGCTGGAAGTGCTCCCAGCCTTTCCAGGTGCAGCGGTCCAGCCCGAAGACGCGCTTGAGCCACGAGATACAACCCTCAATGCCGGCGCGAAAACGTCTCAACTGTTTGTAAAGCCAGCTGGAGCGCACCATCTCGCTGATCGGCAGACTTCCCTTGCGATCAAAGGCGGCATCCTGGATGCCCTCCCCTTTGGCCCAGGTCAAATTGGCTTGGCTGTAAAAGCCCCGGTCCGCCGCCATCTGACGCGGATAGCGACCGTAGACCTCTCGATGGGCTCCGAGCAAGGGTTGGAGCTGACCCACATCGGCCGGGTTTCCAGCCAGGACTTCACAGTTCAAGATCAGCGACGAGCGACCGCCGGTCAGAAAGATCTTGTGCCCATAGGTCGGTTCGCGCTGGCCTTTTTTGATGATGTCCGTATGCTCTTCAAAAATCGAAAAGACCTTCTCGGCGGCGGGCACGGTCTCGCCGCGCAGGACGCGTCGCTCCGTTTGATCGATGACCCGGGCCATCAGCTTCAGGTAATGCTCCAAGGAGACCAGCAGCGCCACGGTCAGCAGGTCGGCGGCCGGCAAATCGGCTTGCAAGGCCGTGAGGCCGTAGCCGTAGGTTTTGCGGGCGACCTTCAACAGATCGCGATAGGCGCGCTGGCGTTTGGCTCCTCGGCCGTTGGCGATCTGAAAAGCCCGCCGCTTGGCTTGTCGGCTGTGGTTGGTAAAGACCACCGCCGTCGACGCCTGGCCTTCGGCTTCGAGCGCGCCTTGTCGCTCCTTGAGCTGTCCCAGAAGCCGGCTCACCGTGCGCACCGCATCGTCGAGCAGGGCACTGTCGGTCGGATGATGAATGTCGCTCTCGACGGCGGTCGAATCGAGGCGGATGCGCTGGCCCTTTTCCAGTCCCTTCTGAGCGGCCCAGCCCACCAAGACGGTATTGATCTCTTTCCAGCTGGCTTCAGAGATCTTCGAGATATTGCGCTGCAGGGTGGACCTATTCGGCATCCAGCCCAGGGGGTGACGCACAAAACTGCGGAAGCTCTGGGAGTCGAGTAGGTGAAAGGCCAGCTGCTCGTAGCTGAAGCCGTGCAGCTGTTTGACGAGGGTCGCTCGTAGGACAAACTCGGCACTGAGTCCGCTGGCGCCTTTCTGCGGATTGGAAGTGTCACATAGATCCTGTAAAACTAAGGCCGAGATCCGGGGATTGTGGTCCAGGATCTCGGAGATCTTTTCCAGTTCCCGGGCCATTTGGTGGTCGGGGAAAATGTGGCAAAGGGGGAGTCGTTCTTCCGTTTTCTGGCGCAACGTTGGGCCTCCTTTTTCGAGTTAACTTCTTTGTTTTCAATTTGTTCGCACCAAAAGACTAACAAAGAGGTCTGACAAAAAAGGGAGGCCACATCCCCACCTTACTCCTTCATTTTCAGCTATTTAAAGTCCTTGGGATGGGAACTAGCTCGTCAATGAAGTTATTTCCCTCGAGGACGGGATAGTCGGCCCCTGCGAGGCTCCCGACCACTCCGATCTGGGAGGTTGCCACTTTTCCCATAGCGCGAGCGGAGATGGTGGTCAGTCCTGGTCCCCGGGTGGTCAGCGTTCCCTCAAGAGAAACCTCCACGACACCGGAGTCGCTGACTTGGTAACGGACATCCCTGGTCATGTCCCGGCTGGTTCCGTCGGAAAGGCGTCCCACCGCCACCAGGCGCTGAGTGCTACCGTTGCCGACCAGCACCCGCTCTTCTGGATGGAGCTCCAGCGCGGTGAGCCCTACGCCCTCGGTGCTAGCGCGGCCGCCCTGCTGGAGCCAACGCAGCAGCATGCCATACTCCTCAGAGTCCGCCTCCAGGACCTCTCCGCCGCCGTGGGGAATGACGAAGGTAGGCTTCTTCAGAATGAGGCTCTCCCGAGGTTGGTGGAGATTGACCCTCCGGCCTTCATCGGCCTCGACCATTGCTTTGTGATCGGCAGCCACATCGTAGCCAAACAAGGACAGCTTGAATCCGTTCTGTCCTGCCGGAGAACCATGGCAGTCAGACCCATTACAGCCCTTAGTGGTGAGGATCGAGACGACGTCAGGGGCAAAGCGCACGGCAACCTCGCTAGCTCTCTCTCCAACACGGACCGTCACCGCCTGTGACAGGTGGTCCAGACGCACCTCGATCGTGGTCTCCCCGGGAGACTCAGCAGAAAGGCGATGCGACTTCGAGTCCACACCGACGACTTTCGGGTCTGTGGAAGTGATTCGGCATAGATGGGTGACGTCAGCCTGGTTCCCTTTCCCGTCACTCGCGGTCACCAGGAACGACTGTTGCATTCCGGGGTTGGACAAGGAGATGCCCTTGGGTTCGAACTGGATACCTACCCAAGCAGGGGCGGAGGCGAGTGCTGGCACGGCAGCGACCAGGGTAAGAACAACCAATCGTGCTAGGGACAGATTCACGGCGGAAACGGTACTTCGTGACCTCGATGCCGTAGCGATCGCGGAAAACATCATCGTCTTTCTGGAAGGGAGCATTTCCCTTGACTATTGCTTTTTGATTATAGCCTCAGACGTGGGTCACTTGAAATCGGGGACAGGATAGTCCTCGGCGAGCCCGGCGATCGGAGGACGTTCCGCGCGCCGTCCTTGGCCCCCTTGAGCCTCTTTGTCCACCGGGATGGCATGTTTTCAGAGTGATTGTGAGAGCGTTTACCTTGAACGCCGTGACACCACTTCAATAGACGTTGCCGAGGGGATCTTACGTAGCTTTGGCCTCCAGGCCGAAGTCTTTGCGTCGAGCCTGTGTCCTCGATGGATGGCGGCCTGGAGCCCACCACTACGAAGGACACTGGCAATACTGAAGCTCTTTCCAAGGAATAGGTCAGCTTCCCTTGACGTCGTAGCAGAAGAGCAGGTCTTGGTTGCGCAGGTAGAGTCGGCCGCCGGCGATCACGGGATGTGTCCAGATGAGCCACCTCGGCTTGCGAAGCTCGGAGTCGGCGGGCAGCTGAAAGCGTCCGAATTCCTTCCACCCCTCGGGCGAGGCATCGATCAATGCGACCGCCCCCTCCGTTCTACCTAGACAATAGAGGCGTCCGTCGGCGTAGGCTATCGATCCTTTCTCCAGCTTCTCTTCCTCACGCCAGACCTCCTCGCCGCTCTTGAAATTCTGGCAGGTCCAGCCTCGGTCGTCGGAGTAACCGTAGAGATAATCGCCAAGCAGGATGACGCCTCCGTGCCTATTCTTCATCACCTTGTTGGAATAGACGTCGCTTACTTGGTTGTTGTCACCCAGGCGGACCTGCTTGCAGCCCACACCGTATCCGGACGTGATGTAGATGTGCCCGTCGCGATAGATCGGCGTGGTGATGACGGCGGTCCTGCCGGGCCAATCGGATTTCCACAGCAAGCTGCCATCGTCCGTGCCAATACCGACCAAAGACTCCATCGTCAGCTGAACATACTGCCGAATCCCCTTCCAGCTAAAGACGAAGGGTGAGGCATACTGAGCGGGGTCCTGGAACTCCTTCGTCTGCCAGATCAGATTTCCGGTCGCCGCATCCAATGCCGCTACGGTCCCCTGGGGGCCCCCGGGCGTGCAAATGATCTTCTGTCCGTCGACAAGAACGCTCTCGCAGTAGCCCCAATGGGGAGGACTCCCACCCAGGTCGGACATCGATACCTTCCAGATGAGCTCGCCAGTGTGGGCGTCGGCGCACACCAGGTTTCCTTTCGCTCCCAGGGCATACACACGGCCACTGGCTACTGTTGGGGTGCTACGAGGACCGTTACCACGGGCGATCTCGAAAACCTCGCCTACGTCCAGTGACCAAATCTCTTTGCCGTCGGCCTTGTCGATTGCCAGGAGCTGCTCGACGCCTCCGCGCGCGCCCATGGTGTAGAGGGTCTCGCCCACCACCGAGGGACCTGAGTAGCCGATCCCGCAATCTTTGAATGTCCACACCAGCCTGGGTCCCTCCGGGGGCCAGGTGGAGAGGAGTCCAGTCTCGGTAGACCTATTCGTGCGGTCCGGTCCGTGCCACTGGGGCCAGTCCTGCGCGATCCCCGTGGACACAAGAAGGACCCAGACCAGTAGTCGGGGTAGATCTAAATTGATAGCTTTCATTAGCTTTCATATCGATTGTTGTCTCGGAGTGTCTCCGGCCTCCTGGTGATGACCGAACAGAACCTATCAACACTGCACCCCAACGTCAACGATGTCAGCATGCGCGGGCGGGATCACAATCTTGATGGGCAGGGGAGACGGCACGTTCCACGCACCCATCGTCATCCCGACTTCGGGTGGAACTAATCCCTTTGCGATCGTAGATGCCGACCTCGACGGCGCCTTCGTTTCCGGTAGGTGATCTCCCTCGCCGGTACCTACCGGCCCCGCGATCCGGCTCCGGCAGAGATTTGCTTCAGTGTGCAAACGGTGATAGGCTGCGATCATTCTCACGGCTACCTCAGCCGAACTCACATCGGGAGTTGATATGAGGAATGTCGACCCAGATCTCTCGTCACCACCGGCTCCTTCCCGCCCCAATCTGTTAGATACTCTGTTCATACTGCTGCTGTCCGGGGCATTGGTCTTGTTCATCCTCTGGATTGCCTTCCAGATGCTGGGTGCCGGAGAGCGGTTTGGGACACTGCCCGGCTGGCTAAACGAGCTGCTAAAGGGGATCTGGAGCTGGCTTACGGCTAGCGCCGCTGGTATTTTGCTCTTCTGGTTGCGAAAGCGGACCAGTCCTGGGTCCCCGACACCCGATTACTTGCGCTGGATCGGTGGTACCTCCGCTTTGTTGCTCGTGGGGGTCTTGGGGGTTGTCACCATGGTCCGGACGGTAGTCCCGCCTCAAGAAGCTAACGGCGATCGGCAGGACTCTGATTACTGCGTAGCTGACTTCTCCTTCAAAATGATAGATCGTAATGCGGCCCACCTGTCTAAGGACCAGCTCGTCATGAAACCGATGCATCCCCGTCTATTGCCTCCGCGCTATATCGTTCCGCAGAAGCCAGGACGTTTCATTGAACGGATCGATCTTCCGGAGCCGAACGATTCCTATATTGCAATCTTGCGCCGGAAGCCTATTGATTCCTCCAAGCGACATGTCATGGCCGCCACAGAGCTCTGCTTTAAACGAGCCAACCCCAACCAGAGGGATGCGCGGGCTCTCTTTTTCGACTGTGAAGAGGGACAGATGTGTACGATCAGCCAGGAGGATCCAGCGTGGGCCCAGGCTTGTACCCCAGAATTCAGTTGGGCGTTTCCGTGGCCGCTGTCGATCCGCTCTGTCAGGGCTCAGGTGAGGAACCTAGCCCAGCAGCCTGTTTGGGTGGTTCCTTCCCTGGAATCACTCAAAACTGGCGAATTGTCTGACGAGAGTGGCTACACCCGCTTCAGAGTGAAGAGCGTTGAACTACCGCGGCTGAATGCAGACGTCGTTCACTATGAAGTAGCGGTGAACCAGACGCCGGTGAGGATCGATGGCTTCTCTCCGAATGAGCTCTCGTCCCCCTACGATCCAAAGAAGGGAATCCAGATTGAGTTTGGGCTACAGAACCTGGACTTCAAGGGCGCGAGGGAGGGCCGCGATAGTGTTGGCCTGAAGATTACTCTTTTGGACGGCCGAGAGATCGTGCAGGCATATGACCTGAAGCTTTGCTACGTTGCCCTGAGATCCTCACCGACGCAGATTCTTGAACCGCTGGAAGGGATACGTTTCCAATGGGATGCCACCTACATTCAGGCAACGAACGAGCGGGAGTATGAAGTTTTCATCCACTCCACAACGGACCCTAGGGACGCCGAGCGGCGCCGGAGGCAGCTCAGTCAACTGGAATGGAAATACGACGACGGGAGTCGAATCCAAGGGGTCACGCGCCCTTCGCTCAGTGATAATCCCAATTATGGGGTCGCGGTAGGGCTGGAGCAATCCTCCGGACGGATTCGCTTCACTTTTGACCAACCCACCGCTCGATCCCTTCTCGCCTGGATCCTGGCGAAGCGGGAGGGTCCGCGTGGCCGCAGGATTGTGCGACGCGATTCCTACCTCTATCGAATCGGGACGAGAGACCAGCTCCAGAGACCCTGTACACTGGAACAATAGATGACCAATCCAAGGTGACGAGTACAAGCGATGTCATCGTTATCTTTGGAGCGGCCGTCTGGCCAGGTGGTTCGCCGAGCAAGGCGATGCGACGTCGTGTAAAGGCGGCTGTGGATACGGCGTCCAAAAGCCCCGCCCCAGTTCTTGTACCCACCGGCGGACTGGGCAAGTATCCTCCCCCTGAAGCCGAATTGATGCGGGATCTGCTGCTGGAGAGTGGCATTCCGGAGGGGCGAGTCCTGATAGAGAGAAGCTCGCGCTCGACCCTCGCTTCCGTCATCAATTGCGTGCGGATGATTCAGTATCTGAAGTCTGTCGGGCGTGTTGTCGTGTGCACGGATACCTATCACCAATACCGCTGTCTTCTGCTGTTCCGTCTGATGGGACTCCGAGCCGAGTCGTCATCGATAGCTAGCGGCCGTGTCTCGGCCGGGAATCTGCGGTGGCTTTACTTCTGGTCTCGAGAAGCACTAGCGATCCCACTCGACAGCATTTATCTTCTATTTTTTCGCTACCTGGGAGTCCCAGTTGGAGGGGTACGTGCGAGCAAGGAGAGACCAGACCAGAAGTCGTGGTAGATCTAAACTGATAGCTTTCATATCGATTGTTGTCCCGGAGTGTCTCGGGCCTCCTGAAGGGTTCCCCTTCTCATCTGGGGATCAGGGATAGCGCAAATCTCTCGCCCCTAGTAGAGCGATTTGCCCAACAGAGCCCTCCCATTTTCGTTGTCTCAATCGGAGAAGAGCGGAATGTCAACCAGAAAACTCCATGGTTGGGCCGTCTTGCTGGCCCTCTTGGTGGGCGTTGTTATAGGTGGATACCTACAGAACTCAGGCCTGCGGCCGCTTCCGGGCTTGGCTGTTTCTGCTCAACCGGTGTCGCAGTCTGTCACCGGTATCTCGGTGCAGACCGCTGCTCGACAAGTAGTGCAGGAAGCCACGCTGTTTGCCTTTGACAACGTTTCGATTCCTTTTCATCGTAACCTGTACCTTTCCATGCACCAGGGTCGGAAGCATCCCCAGAACCCCATTGTCAGACGCGAAGAGGGTCGGCCGGACGAAGCGCGCGCTCAATACCTGGGCACCGTCTTGCGCCAACAGGGCAAGTTCAGAATGTGGTACGTGGCTGCCGACAAGGACAGCTTTCGAGATTTCAGTGACAAGGGGACCATCTCGGGGTGGAGGGTGGCGTACGCGGAGAGCGAGGATGGTATCCAATGGAGAAAACCCAACCTGGGTCTGGTCGAATATGCCGGAAATCGCGACAACAACCTGGTCCTGATGGACCCTCCGGAATTGAGTGTCATCGCCGGGCTTTCGATCCTCTATGAAGCGGAGGACCCGGATCCCTCACGGCGATTCAAGATGATGGCCGCTGCTCCTGCCGAAGGGACAGGGACCACCGCCGTTCCTCTGTACAGCAGTGATGGACTGCGCTGGCGTCCGGCGAGAGAGACGAAGCTGGTAGAAAAGCGCCGGGGTCGCTGGTTGGCCCATCGGGTGGCGACAGAGAACCTGGCGATACCCGAGTTCCTCGAACACGCAGGACTCTATAAATGGGGGGGAATGTATCACCTGGCGGGACAGCAGATCAGCCCCTGGGTGTGGCTCTGGGACGGTCAACCTTGTGGCCGTGTAATGTCTATCTTTCGCTCCCACGATTTCGCCCACTGGTCGGATACGAAGTCCCTGTCGTTCGTACGCTATGGCTACCGCTCGACGGCAACCAACGAGGGCGAGGAGTCGCATGAGCCGGCCAGCGTCTGGAACCGTGGCAACGTGCTGCTGGGCACCTATGGACAGTTTCATGGCGCTCCCGGATCCCCGGCGCATCCCATGGATCTGGGTCTTCTCATCAGCAACGATGGCGTCCATTTTCGGGAGCCGCTTCCCGATTTCGCCTTTCTGCCTCGCGGAGAACCCGCTAGTTGGGAGGGCGGAGGGCTGCTCCAGGGGCAGGGGTTCGAGAACGTGGGAGCACAGACCTACATCTGGTATGGAGGCTGGGACAATGATGTCACCCGCCCAGATACCTATGGTGAGATCGGATTGGCACGCTGGCGAAGGGATGGCTTTGGGTCCTTATCTCCCAAGAATCCTGAGGTCCCGGCGGCACTTGTCACCTGTCCCATCCAGGCCGATGGATCCGCCAGGATTTGGGTCAACGCCGATGGACTCTCCGAGAGGGCCTGGCTGCGGGTCGAGCTGCTCGATGAAAGAGAGAGACCTCTTTCAGGCTACTCAGGCGACGACTCTGCGTCGGTCCGTCAATCGGGTCTGAGGGAGTCAGTCTCCTGGAAGAGTAGGCCGATGAGCCAGGACTTCTCCGGGGCAGTCAAGATCCGGGTCAACTTCGAGGGGAAAAGTGAAGCTATCAAACTTTACGCATTATACGTGGGTAGGTGAAGGCGGCGGTGTCAGCTACAATGGATCGGCATTCAGTAATCTCCGAATTCGGAAACTAAAGAGGAGCCGACGATGGTCTCGCGTATCCAAGTGATGGTGGTCCTGATTCTGATCTTTTCTTGCTTCGATCAGGAGGCGCAGCCGAGGAGCTCCAGTCCCCCAATCGATCTGAAGCCCTATTTGCTGAGGCAGGAGGGCCAGGATGCGGGCCCGGACGGCTTCCAATTGGGTTTTGTGGGCACGGCTGGCCATCGGCTCCAGTTTCGGTTCGGCGCTCCGGAAGCCGTAGAACTGGAAGTTTCGTTGGGGTTTCCCGCAGGCGGTGCGCGAACCCTCAGACGGCTGATGGCACCTGGCCCAAAGGACACCCCGGTCAGCTTCGATCTGGGTCCGCTCCTGGGTAACGGCCCCTATCGGCCCTTGCCCGCCGAAAGCAGAAAGGGACCCCAACCCAAAACCTGGAGGCCTCTCCCCACCGGTTGGTGGCTCGACACACACGACACGGGTAACTACCTTTTGACTATCAAAGGAAGACGCGTCAAGGACGGCGAGGTCCTGTTCCTGGTCGACCTGCGCCTTCCGGTCCAGACCTGGATGGGGTTGGACCTGGATCGATTGGCCTATATCGACGATGACGAGGCCGAGCTGGAGCTCTGGCTCGAGAAGGGCTCGCCAGTCCAGGAGCTACCGGTAGAGGTGGATCTGGTGGAGGCGAAGACCGGTCGCTCACGATCGTCGCTCCGCCACCGAAGACTCACCAGCAACAAGACCAGGGTTCCCTTAGATCTCAGGGGCCTGGAGGCGGCCACCTACCACGTCCGGGTCCGGCCGAGGATCGACGGTCGTCTCTGGGATGATGGGGTCCGCCGTGCCCTCTACATTTATCGCAACGGACCCGCTCCGAAACCGGATCCACCCATCGAGATTCCGGTGGCTCCACAGCTTTTCGTGGACGACTATCTGATCGAGGATCAGATTCATCTGGAGCGAGTCTTCCATCCGGCTCGCAAGCTCAGCAACCAGCCCCTGTTGCGACCCGACCGTCCCTGGGAGGGTTTTGCCGTCTTTGTCCCTTCGGGTTCGTCCGTCGTTTTCAACGGGGAGGAACGACGCTACGAGCTGGAGTACATCAGCCTGAGTTCCAACCGCTTGCTGGCCGTCTCCACCGATGGAGTGCACTGGACCAAGCCCGACCTGGGCCTGGTGGACTTTGAGAGCTCCCGGGCGAACAACATCCTGGAAAAGATGCCCCCTGGCGGGAGCTTCCTGGAAGAGAGCGGAGAGTTTGGGGGGCTATGGGACTATCGAACCCGGGGGGCGCCCGATCTTCGGACGGCCACCCTGGAGCACAGACCCAAGGGTCGAGACATGCACTTTCAGTTGGGGGTCTATCTGATGGTCCGGGACGCGCAGGGAATCCGCTACCTCACCTCCGAGCGTCCTTTCATGGGCCGGCACCTGCAGCTGGAGACCCTGGACAGTCCCACCGACAACCTGGGTCCCCTCTTCTATGACGAACGGACGGGCGAGCTGGTCATGTACTTCGCCCCCCACCCCCCCGCCCATGGAAGGTTTCTGGTTCGCTACGACAACAAGTGGGCTGTCTCCCGAAACCTGGGGCGAATGACGACTCGAGACGGTGTGAACTGGAGCCGGAGCTATATCTGGGCGCCCCCACGCGAGCACCCCAAACACCAGAGCTATGGGATGCAGCGGGTGAAACAGATTGGAGATCTCTACATCGCCTTTTTTCCCCTCTACGACTGCGGTACCCAACAGATGGATATCCATCTGTGGGTGAGCCGCAACGGGATCCACTGGGAGGATCTGGGGGGAGACGAGGCCTGGATTCCCAATGGATCCGAGGGCAGTCATGACCACGGGATCGTCTACAGTCTTGTTGGCGAGAGGGCCGAGGGTGACCGCACCCGAGCCTTCTACCATGGCACCAATACCTTGCACTTCAATGCCTGGATCCGCGACAAGATCCTCGGTGGGCCTGAGGGCGATCGCATCCCCGAATCCCAGATCTTCGACGACGAGACCTACAATGGCCGGCCCTACCTGTCTCCCCCGGCACCTACTCAGCCCGGCTGGGCTCAAGACGATTGCATCTGGAGCTGGCGGCGTCCCAGCTGCAGCCGAACTCTGGAGCAGGTGCGGGAAGCCTTCTGGGCGGAGCTGGAAGCCAGCACGGGTCAGACCCGTGCCAACCACATCCAGAAGAGTCGCGAGTTCCAGATCGTTCCTTTCCAGGTGGAGTTTCGCACCAACGGATTCGCCTCCCGGCGAGCCGGAGAACAGGAGGGGGTTCTCACTACTCATCCCTTGGTTTTCCAGGGGAGCCAGTTGACAGTCAACGCGGCCGCCGTTGGGGGCCGACTGGCGGTTGAAGTCCTGGACGAAGCGGGACGGCCGGTCCCCGGCTACAGCGGCGAGGAATGTCTCCTCGAGACCTTCGACAGCACCCAGCAAGAGGTGAGCTGGAAGAGTCACGCGAATCTGGCTGCCATGCGGGGCAAACCAGTACGTCTGCGTTTCTACCTGCAGCACGCCGATCTATACGGCTTCCAGATTCGCTAAGCCCGGGTCTTTTAACTGTGCAGCAAAACAGCGGCTAGTAACGGAAACCGAGTACTGGTCGTTTGTATTCCGGAATGCGCCGCAAGTTGACCGACAGAGCCGCGAACGACTTGACCAGTTGGCAATACGAGCCCAAGTTCCGGCCGTCGAGGACGACGAAGGCGGGAGCGAGCTGGACAACAGCAGCATCTCGCAATCCTGAGGAAAGAAGTTCGCGGGAAGTCTGATGATTCTCCTCCTTCTGATCCTTGTCGTCACCGTCTCAAGCAGTGAAGGGCCTCTGGCCCAGAGCCAGGTGACAATCCTGGAGGGAGCCGTCCGCGACCTGGATGGCCACGCTCTGGACGGGGTCCAAATCAACGCCCGACGGATAGATACCAACGAGATTTTCACCCTCGAGACGGACTCCTCCGGAACCTACAACTGGGACAATCTGCCGGTGGGAGACTACCAAGTCCTGGCAGCCGGGGACGGTTTCGACTCTCAGCTCAGACACCGGGTTCGGCTCCAGGTGGGGCAGAGGGTCCGTCTCGATTTCCGTCTTCGAACAACCCTTCCGGGACAGCCTCCAAAGGTGGAAAGCGACCTCTCAAAGCTCTCGGTCGAAAGGGATGATGTGGGCCAGATCATCGATCGACGGCAGCTGGGGACGTTGCCCTCCAAGGAACGTGACTTCAGGGATTTGATCAGCTTGGCGCCGGGGACCTCTTCACAGGGTGGGAGGAACATTCGGGTGCTGGGGATGAGCCGCAGGGACAACCTCACCTATGTGGATGGGACCCTGATCACCAGCGGTGAAGGGTCCAACAGCATCACTCCGGCGTCTGAAGCCATCCGCGAGTTCGACGTCAAGACCGGTCTCTATTCAGCACAGTACGGCATTCGCTCGGGCGCCCAGATGCTGCTCGTGACCCGCTACGGTGGCAACCAGTTCCATGGCGGCCTCTTCTGGTTCCATCGCAATGACAATCTGGATGCCCGGAACTTCTTCGAACATCAAAAGGCCGAGTTCAAGAGGAACCAGATGGGAGGGACGCTGGGAGGCCCGCTCATGCTGCCGGGCCTGGGCTCGGGACGGGACAGGGCCTGGTTCTTCCTCTCTTATCAGCACTACAGCATCCGCGAGACGCTTCCTCTAACGGCCGTAGTCCCTACGCAGGACCAGCGCAAGGGCCGGTTCAGCGGCACTATCCTGGATCCGCTGAGCGGCGAGCCCTTTAGCGGCGGTCAGATTCCGGCGGGTCGAATCAATCCGGTGGCGCGGCAGCTGCTGAGTTTCTTTCCCCTTCCCAACACGGCCGGTTCCCTCAACTACACCAGTCCCGATTCCAAAAGGCCTTTGGACAATCGCCAGATCATCGCTCGGGTCGATCTGAAGACTTCTCCCGAGAGCAGCTGGTCGGGGCGCTTCATCCGGGATTCCAAGCCCTTTCATCGAGCCTATGTCTTCGACGTCTTCTCTACCGAGCTGCCGCTGGGAAGCTTCAGCCAGGCGATTACCAACACCCGGACACTTCCCGGAGGCCTAACCAATTTCTTCGGCCTACATTGGTTTCGACGACCCTACACGGCTGCAGTTTCTCGTCCCAAACCCGAGGTCCCAGAGCAACTCGGGATATCCCAGCTGTTGGAGACCGAGATAGATCGCAGCGGTGTGCCCACGGTCTCGATCCAGGGCTATACGCTTATCGGAGACCACCGACGGGCAGGACCCGCCAACGTTGGGAATTGGCAGGTGAAGGACGATCTGGCCTTTCAACGGGGTCGCCACTCCTATCAACTGGGTGTGGAGTACCGACAGGGCTACAACTTCTTCGCGCTGCAAGGAAGATCCAGCTTCGACTTCTTCGATCGCTATACCGGAGATTCCTTCGCCGACTTCCTGTTGGGCTATCCGGCCAGGACGTCCCTGGGGGGTGAAGAACGTCGGGGAAGCTTTCACCAGAACAGCATCTACAGCTACTTCCAGGACCGCTGGCGAATCTTGCCGACGCTGACCCTGACACTGGGAATTCGCTACGAGCTGAGGTTCCCGTGGCGGGACAAGCGTGGGTTCATGTCGAACTTCGACCCGGTCGAGGGCAATCTTTTCCCTGCCCTTCTGGACCTGGAACTGGGTCCGGGGGAGAGCGGTCGATTCGAGCCCGGATTTCCATTGATCGAGTGGCGGCCCCGAGATGGACTGCTTCCTCGGCTGGGCTTGGCTCTCCGGCTTGGTGGGTCCTCGGTGCTGCATCTGGGTTACGGGATCTATGCCAATGAAACGGATCTCACCATGATTCAGGGGATGGGCAAGAATCCCAGGCCCGGCGCCCAACTGCTGACCTTCAATGCCCCCCTGGAGAGTCCAGAGCTTTCCCTTTCCCGTCCTTTTCCTGTCGAGCTGGCGGATTCGGCTATTCCCACGCTGGTAGGCAATCAAACCCCGACGCCGCTGACCCGAACCCGTTCCTGGGGTCTGTCGCTCCAGCACCGATGGACACAGGAGCTGATCCTGGATATCGGCTACCAGAGCTCGCGGACTGATAATCGTTTGGAGACGGTATCCTTCAACGACGCGCTTCCAGGCGTGGGCGACCGTCAGTCCCGCCGGCCCTATCCTGATCTGCAATCGGTGCTGTTTACTGCCGCCCTTGCCGACGCCTGGTACCACGGGGCTTTTCTCCAGTTGGAAAAACAACCGGGCAAAGGCGGGCTGCACCTGCTGGGATCGCTTTCCTGGTCGAACCTGATTGACACCGGTGGCGGGGACCAGGGAAACCAGAGCAGCCGATTGCTTCGATCCATCAATATGCCACCGGAGCTGAATCGCGCCAGCGCCGACACCCAGATAAGAAAGCGTTTCCTGCTGTCGGGCAGCTACGAGCTACCCTTCGGATCAGGAAAGAGGTTCGTTCGAAGCGGATTGGCGGCTCGAGTCCTACAGGGCTGGTCGTTCCAGAGCATCTCGACCTTTCAGGACGGACCTGCGTTTACGGTTTTTCTTCCAGGTGATCCGTTGGACACTGGATCCAGCTATTCGCAGTGGCCCGATCGCGTCCGTGACGCCAATCTGCCGTCTTCCCAGAGGACACCCCAGCGCTGGTTCGACACCTCGGCCTTCCTGGATCCTGGGGAGACTCGCTACGGAAACGCAGGGCGGAACACGGTGAAGGGCCCGGGACTCATCAATCTCGACATCTCCCTGCGCCGAATTCTCCAGGTCCGAGACCAGAGCACTCTGGAGGTACGGCTGGAGTCCTTCAATAGCCTCAACCGTGCCAACTTCAGTGTACGGTCCCTAGACGGAATCACTCAGTTTGGGACTCCGGAGTTCGGAGTCCTGGGACGAGCCCTTCCAGGACGACAGCTCCAGCTGGGCCTCAAGTACTCGTTCTGACGGCGGTCTCCGCTGTCATAGGCGCTCTCGTTCTACAACCCAGATGTTGCGATAACGAACCGGGTTGCCGTGGTCCTGCAGGAAGATCGGGCCACGCTCGCGCTCGCGGCTTTCCGAAGTGTCACGGCCAGGTGGCGCCGGGGGCAGCACATACCCGTCGTGGATCAAGACGCCATTGTGTCGCACGGTCATGGTCGCCGGTGAAGTCTTCTTTCCCGGGATGTCAAACTCGGCCATCACGAACTCGATGTCGTAGGTCTGCCAGGAGAGAGGGGGCAGGGACATATTGATCCGGGGACCGATCATTTCGTGAATCCCACCGCTGCGCCCGAATTTCGAGAGTCGCTCAAACTTATGACTCTCGTGGTGCCAGCCGAAGGAATCGACGATCTGTACTTCCCATTCCCGTTTGACGTAGATGCCGCTGTTACCCCGCTGCATGCCGCGCGCGGTAGGCATGAAGGGGCAAATGAACTCCAAGTGAATCCGGAGGCTGCCGAATTTTCGCCTGGAAGTCGTCCCGACATCCAGGAGTCGGTCGTCGAGTAGACGTCCGTCCAGCCATTCATCCACATGGGTGCCGTCGAAGAGGACGATCGCGCCTGCCGGCGGTTCGGCACCGAGGGTAGGCGATTTGCGCTGCATCTTCCTCAGCCGAAAGTTTACATCGTCCAGGCGGCTGTGGAGCATGTGGGCTTCGCCGGTGAAGACTCCTTCCCGGACCGAGCCGCGAAAATTGGAATTGGCGAACATCAGCCGTTCGCCGTGAACGCCATGAAAGGCGGTGCGGCCATCGTTGGTGGTTTCGCCTTTGATGTGAAAGACCGTGCCCTCGTCCCAGCCATCGCCGGGCAGTCCACCGGTGTAGAGCACACCTTGGAACTGGTGATTTCCGAGAGCAATCACCTGAATGCCGATGGGAAGTTCAGAACCCACCGTGCCAACGTATTCGCCTTGCACCTGGAAGTCGGCTCCCGCCTCGACGGGATTCGTGAATGTGGGGAACTTTTCGCTGGGATTGGTCGAGGCCGTCGTTTCAGGGGAGAACAAGAGGACAGCAAAAAGCAGCGCGGCATGGAGGATAGGTTGTCTATGCATTCTTGGGTGGACCATAACGTCTACTCCGTGATGAAGGTCATCTCCCAGTCTCCCACCTTCTTGAGTTGAGTGGTGCTCAAGTCTAGCTGGGGCTCACCCGCTTCCACCCAGGCTTCCAACTCCTCTCTGTGGCCGAGACGCTTGAGGTACTGCAGTTCGGTCCCGTATCCGTGATGGAATGATGAGTGAACGTCGAACTCGGGTCCCCAGATCTTGGCGGAGTCCCAGAAGGTCAGGGATTCGACTCCCAGGCTGAATAGCTGATGGGCCTTGCGGTGGTACTGCTCGGGAGTCAGATGCCGAGGCATGATGTCCAAGCTGAGCTGGCACTGGGTACCTCGCGTCAGGGAGAGCCAGTACTCTACGTCGGACGGGTTTTCCCAGGCCAGCTCCCAGCTGTAGAGTCCCTCGGCCGAGGTATATGGAACCACGGTGTCGATAAGGTTCTCCTTGATCCAGGTTTCCACGTCCAGGCCCCAGTAGAGATTCTCGTCCCGGTGGCCGAAGACCCACACCGAAAGTTTCTTGCTGCGTCCTTGTTCCTGGGCTACTTCGTCCAGCATCTTCCTTAGATCTCGGATGAAGTCGGTCATCACCTGGGCTCGGTGACGCAGCCAGCGGGGATCCCTTTCATCGAGTTGGCGGGGATCCTGTCCGTATTCCTCCTGAAAGCTTTCCAGCAGCGGGGGCTCGTACTCGACGTAAGGCGGCCGGCGATTAAAAAGCGGGCAGATCCCGTCCACCGGATAGTTGGCCATCTCCCGGAACAGCGAGACCAGATACTGGCGGGCTTCAGGAAAGCTCAGTGAAGTGCGAGGAGCAAGAGTCCCGTCGCGGCGGGTAGCCCGCAGTTCGGGATGACGCTCAAGAAAGCCTCCTTGATTGACCTCTTCGAAGGGCGGCGAAAAGTGAAAGGGACCCATTCCCTCCGCAAATCGGTAGGAGGCGTAGAACTCCATGCCCAGCTCGTGGGCATGGTCCACCACGATCTGGAGGGGGTCGGTTCCCTGCTGGGCGTACTCTGTCCAGTTTTCTACTTTGCGTCGGTACTCGAACAAGGGGTAATCGTCCAGCTTGATGTGCTCGCTGGTTTCGACCCGACCGATCTCGGTGTAGTAGTTGCAGAGATCTCCGCAGGCGGCTTCCCAGTAGATGCGGCCGAAGTCGGTGTTCCGGTAGCCCTCGATCAGATCGCGGATGCTGTCCGGATCACTGTCGGGAAGCATCCCGGTTCCCCCGTCCTGAGTGGCGACTAGGCAGCGGGTGTCCTTTCTTATCCGGTCTGCCTCCAGGGCGGCTACTTCCTCCTCGGTCAAAGGGACCAGTTTGATGTAGATGATCCAGGCGTTCTCACAGGTGCTGCGGCTGGTTTCGC
Organism: Acidobacteriota bacterium; assembly: GCA_965218775.1. GTDB lineage: Bacteria > Acidobacteriota > UBA6911 > RPQK01 > JAJDTT01 > CAUZIZ01. Next base: position 2,455,909 of record CBDCLS010000005.1, read on the forward strand.
CACGCGGGACTAGCTCCCGGCAGAGCTGCTTGAAGGAGATCTGCCGGCCGCTGAGATCTGCCGTCTTCCAGAAGACATCCTGCGCGACCTGTCCGGGGTCGACCTCTGGTGGCGGAAGATAGAGCAGGGAGAAGGCTGGATCCGTGTCCAGTCGGGTCCAGATTCGCTGGCCCAGATAGGGTCTCCAGGCGGTGTTGAAGAGGCCGAAGTAGATGTCGTGCCAACCCTCAACCTGCAGAGGGTAGGTGGTTTCGGCGGCAGCGGTTTCGGCTCCCGCCCGCAGGGAGACACCATTGAAGCTTTCAGCTTCGTAGTCGATCAGACGCCAGCTGAAGAGGGTGCCCTGGCGGCTGACGGCTGATGAAGGCTGGCATCGGTCCAGATCTGCCAGGTAGATGGGAGCGCTGGTTCGTACAGGGTCTATGGGCATGGGCGAATTCTCCTCAAGATTCGTTTCTGGTGGCGCGAACACGATCCGGACATTGAGCTACCTGATCTGGTATACATTAGATCGGGACCTTGAGGATATGCCAGCCCGAGACGGTCGAGCAAGGTGAGCTGGGGCCGTACCACGATTCTGATTCTGGCAACATGACTACTTCCGTCCTCCAAGGAATCATTCTCCTGCTTGGGGTCGTGATCTGTGTCCTGAGCGCCTTCGGCGTCTGCGCTCCCGTCAAGCTGACTGATTGGGTCAGGTCTGCCTGGTTGAAGAAGCCGACGTTCCTCTTTGCGGTGATAGTGCGTTTGGCCATGGGTCCCGTCCTGATCTTCGCTGCGCCGGGGTCGAAGTTTCCTCTTTTCTTCGAACTGCTCGGGTGGTTGTTCATCGTCGCGGCAATTGTCATTCTGGTCTCAGGTCGGGATCGAACCGGCCGACTGCTCGACTGGTTCGAGCGTTTTCCTACGTGGGTGATTCGCCTCTGGTGTTTGCTTGGCGTCCTCTTCGGTGGGTTCCTGATCTACGGCATCTCGTGAATGCCCCTCAGACGAGTCGATCCGATATCCGCAGATCAGCTTCATCGGTAAGAAGATCGTGCAAGATCTGTTCAGCACCGCCAATAGCCGTGCTGGATCATGCTCAATTTACACCCGGCTCATGGTCTCTTGTCAGCTTTGCAATGGGACAAGATTCCAATACCCTATCTGAATCACGGCTGCCTCAACCCTGTTCCCGAATCATGGCAAGCTAGCACGTATTTTCGCTAACGTAAGAAAGGAAACTACAATGCCGATCAAGCCCAACCCGGTTAACTGGTTCGAGATTCCCGTCAACGACATGGCCAGAGCGATCACATTCTACCAGTCGGTTTTTTGGGTCGATCTCACGGAGCATGAGATGGGACCGAACAAGATGGCGTTCTTTCCAATGGAATAGGCGCGGCCGGAGCAACCGGCACTTTGATACGAGCAGATGGCTACACTCCCTCGCGAGAGGGTTCGCTCGTCTATATCACGGTTTCTCAGATCGATACGGCGCTGGGCAGGATCGGCGACGCTGGAGGCACGACGCTGCTGCCTAAGACCAGCATCGGCGAAAACGGTTTCATTGCACACTTTGCAGACTGTGAGGGAAACTGGGTCGCACTGCACGAAGCTCCGTCAGCACAGGGATGAAAAAGGATCCGTGGTTGACCAGTCTGTGCCTCGGAGGAATCCTTCCTATTTCCTCCACTTTTTCAGCAGCTCCAAGGCAGCCGCACGTGCCAAGATTGTAATTAGATCGGACGCCAGCCTCTTGAGCTTCCAGGACGTGGACCAATTCCTTTCGCCAGGACGGTCTTGCCAGAGTGCTCCGTGCTCGCGAGTCATCTCGTGCTGGGGCGACCGAAAGTAAAACCTCCCGGTGGGTAGAGGTGGGCTAGATTCGTTAGGCCTCGGTTTGCTTTCCGATCGCCGCACCGTTAGTCTAGCCTAGCTTTGTGCTAGCCTCGATTTCCACGGCAGTACAAATGACGCCTTTCCGCTTCGAGCCCCCCGCCAGAATCCTTGATCGGCGCGACTTGCGCCTGCTGTGTTTCCACCTACGTTAGTAAATAGAAGTACCTATTTGGATAGAGAGGTAATTCTATACCTAAAACCTGATCAAGGGACGATCCCCACGCGAATGCTAGAAAAGTCTGGATATGAGGCAGAATAGAACCCTATCAAAGGCTGAGCATTTTCTGTCATTCATATCTAGTATAGTTATAGTTTGGAATACAGTAATCGGAATGGACTAACTAATGACACCCGACCGACCGTTCCGGAGGCCCAATTCTTCCTGGCCCCCGAATCGCCTCTGCAGCGCCAGTATGAGGCCTTGCGCTGCTTTTTCGTCGAAGGCTTGCCCTCGCAGCAGGTCGCCACTCGCTTCGGCTATTCCCCAGGAGCCTTCCGCGTCCTCTGTCATCAGTTTCGCCATGATCTCAGCAAGCGCGCCCGCTTCTTTCAGGCGATTCGCCGGGGGCCTCAAGCGGCGCCCGCCCGCGATCGGGTGCGGGAACGGGCCGTCGCCCTGCGCAAGCGAAACCTCTCGGTCTACGATATCCAACGCGAGTTGGCCGCCGCCGGCCATTCCATCAGCATCAATGCGTTATCGATCCTGCTGCGAGAGGAGGGCTTCGCCCGACTGCCCCGGCGTCGGGATGAGCAACGCCCCGCCACCCTCAAGCCCGAAGCAGCAGCCATCGCCGACGTGCGGCAGATCAATCTGGCCCCGCGCAGCTTTCGCACCCGGGTCGGCGGTCTGTTTCTGTTCGTCCCGCTGATGCGATCGATCGATCTCGGGGCGGTGCTGCAGCCCCCCCGCCTTCCCGGCTCCCAAATGATTCCCGCCGAGCAGGCCGTGCGCACCCTGCTGGCTCTGAAGCTGCTGGGCATCGAAAGAAAAAGTCATGTCATGGATCGGGTCTTTGACGAGGGCATCGCCCTTTTTGCCGGTCTCAATGTGGTGCCCAAGCGCTCCTACCTGGCCGCCTACAGCTCCCGGGTCGACCGACGCGCCAACCTGCGCCTCATGGGAGCCTGGTTTGAGCAGGTCCAAGCCGCCGGCCTGCCCCGGGGCTCTTCCTTCGATCTGGACTTTCACACCGTCCCCGCCAATAGCCAGCAGGAACCTTTGGACAAACACTATGTCTCTTCCCGCAGCCGCAGCCAAAAAGGCATCCTCGTTTTTTTGGCTCGGGACGCCACCGAGCGTGTCTTATGCTACGCCAATGCGGGTGTCCCCCGGGCCGATCGAGCCGACGAGGTGCAACGCTTCGTCCAGTTCTGGCACCAACACAGCGGTCAGCCTCCGGCCGAACTCGTCTTCGATTCCCAGTTGACCACCTATGCTCATCTGAACCGCCTCAACCAACAGGGCATTGGCTTTATCACCCTGCGCCGCCGCTCCCAAAAAATGCTGGGCCAGATCTGGAGCCGCCCCGCCTCCGCCTGGCACCGCATCACCTTACCCGCCCTGACTCGGATCTTTCGCACCCCCAAAGTCCTGGACCAGCGGATCGTCCTGAAACATTACGAAGGTCCCCTGCGCCAGCTCACCCTCATGGAACTCGGTCACGAAGAACCGACCGTCCTACTGACCAACCATCTGCGCCGCGCCCCCTCGACTCTGATCACCCGCTATGCCCAACGCATGCTCATCGAAAATGGCATCTCCGAAGCCATCCAGTTCTTTCACCTGGACGCGCTCTCTTCGATGGTGGGACTCAAAGTGGATTTTGACCTCCAGATCACCCTCATGGCCAGCTCCCTATATCGACTCATGGCCGAGAAGATTGGTCGCGAATATCAGCGGGCTCAAGCCAAAAAGATCTTCCGAAATCTCCTCGACGTCTCGGCCCGGGTCCAGATCCAAGAGCAGCAAGTCACCGTCCACCTCGATAAGCGCGCCCATAACCCCTACTTGGTCGCCTCGGGCCTGGGTGATGATCCCACGCCCATGCCTTGGTTTGGCGGCAAAACTCTGGTCCTTCGATTTGACTAACCGACTCAACGGCTACCCTTAAAAAATGTTAGTCCTTTCCAGTACCGTGGAAATCGAGGCTAGGACGCCGTCGTGACGAAGAGACGCTTTCTGCTTCCATTTTTTGCAGTCGGAGTTCTGATACTCGTAGGGACGGGTCTTCAGTTCGGCCAGCCCGACACAGAAAAGCCCCCCCCATACTCACGGATTGTCCGTTTCGTCCTGAAATCCCTACAGTTGGGCTGGATGAAGGATCTCGCAGTGCAGATTGCAGAAACGCCGCTCCTTCGCGCCGAGGCAAGAAAGAGGTTGGCCCACATCGTGCCGAGCTTCCGAGCTCAGCTGGTTCCGAGAGGTATTACCAATGGCCAGGGCAACTTTTTGCTGACGTTCCCACACACCGCCAACGGTTCCGCGGGAGGTCTGAAAATCCGCTCCAGCGTCACCTTGATCAACAACGCGGGAGTCGCCGCCGCCGGGACCATCTTTCTCAGAAAGAGCGACGGGACAGACCTGATCGTGACCACAGATCAGGGCACCGGAAGCTCCTTCCAGTTCAACCTGGGACCAGGAGAAGTCTTTCGGATCGAGACCGACGGAAGTGGGGACCTGGAAACGGGTTGGGTCGAAGTGGTGTCCGACATTCCGGTATCGGGTTCGGGGGGATTCGACACCTTCGATTCGAACGATCGGATTCTTTCGACGGTCGGAGTGGCCGATTCCCCCCGAGGCCAGAGTTTCCTGGTCTTCCTCGATCGAACGGACGGCAAGAACACAGGATTCGCGGTGGCGAACACCAGCTCCAAGAACGATGCCGATGTCACCTTGACGCTGAAGCGTCTCGACGGGACGGTGGTGGCAACCACGTCGATCCTCCTCGGGCCCGGACGCCAGCTTCCCCGGTTCGTGCCCGAGGCCTTTCCGGAACTAGATCTGGATGGCTTCGTCGGAATCCTCAAGCTGGAGAGTGCGACCGAAATCTCGGTGACATCCCTTCGAACCCGTGGGACGCTGCTCACCTCGCTGCCGACTGCCCCGTTTGTGGAGGTCGCAGAGCCCGATGAAGACGATGTGCCTCCGCTCGTGTTCGCTCGAATTGCGGACGGCATTTTCGGGACGCTGGATTTCGAGACAACCCTCGTCTTCATGAACAACACAGCGCTGGATGCCGATGTCGCGATCACGATCTTCGACACCAACGGTCAGCCACTAGAGCTTGGCTTTGGGGAGAAGAGTGGATCCTCCTTCAGCGTGACGGTTCCCGCCGGTTGCGCCGTCCAGCTGGTGAGCGACGGCACCACCAACCCGGGAGCCGTTGGTTGGGTAACCGCACAAAGTAATGTACCTGTGACGGGTGGGGCGGCCTTTACCCTTAAAGATCGACAGTCTGGGAGGGTGCTGTCCGACGTCGGAATCCCCAGTTCCGTGGTGACCGACAATATGAGCCTTTTTGTCCGGGTCGACGAGAGTATCGACACCGGCATTGGGATCACCGAGCCGACTGGTTTTCCGACTGAGGTCCGATTTCGGCTTTACGGCCAGTCGGTCGCGGACCCGGCGGCTAGTTTGCTTCGCCGTGGACCAACGATCAATCGTTCTCCCGACTTTCTCGAGCAACGCATCTTGACCTTCAATGGCTTGGAACACAAAGGGCTATTCGTCTCTGAGCTTTTCCCCGACGTGCCCGAAGTAGCAGAAAGGCGCCTCTCGGGCCGACTCGAGGTGCAGGCGGTATTCGATGGCATCGGGCCGATCCTCAAGGTCCCGATGGGTGGCATTACACTCACCGCGCGAGGAGCACTGCTCACCTCGCAGCCAGTCGCCGACCACAAGACTTTCTTTTCCCCTCACTTCTATTTTGTCCCGGCCACTGAGATCGCAGGTTCATCGCCCGGATTCTGTCTGGCCTATAATCAGAGGTCCGGGGAGCTTCCAATCGCCGCCGCCGAGTTTACGATCGGGGATGTCTCTCTCGACCTGTCCGGATTGGAAACCGATGAAGTCGGGACCTACGTCCTAAACGCATCGGGGTTTCTCATCATGGGAACCCTCTTCATTGCACCGCGGGAAGACGGCTCGGTGGATTTCTTCACTCTCGTGAACTTGGCCGGGGACGGCGAATCGAACCTATTCACAGGACAGATTACGAATCTTGCGGGCGGAGGGATTCGGATCAAGACGGAGACGGACCCAAACGTCTATCTGTCCGATCAGTCCTCTCTCAGTCTGGGTGCTTACCTCACCAACATCTGTTTTGATTCAGGGATTCTGCAGATGCCCGCTGAAGCCGGGAGCATCGAGATCACGGAGCGCTTCGAATCGGCCCCACCGAACCTCTTCTCGGAAACCCTGGCGGTGCCACTTCAGACCGGCGAGCGTCTGATCGCCGAGAGAACCTCTACCTATCTCGTCGAAAGTCCTGTTGCAGGCGCACCCCAAATCAATGCCGTCTCTCCCTCGGAGGCCATCGGTGGAGGAGAACTAGAGGTCTCCGGTTCCGGTTTTTCGAGCAGCGGCGCCAACACCGTAACGCTCTCCAATGGCTCCTCGATGGAGCTGACCGTACTCGAAGCCAACTCAACGCGACTGCTGACCCGGGTGCCGCAAGGTGTACAGAGTAGCATGCTCATGGTAGAAACGGACGGACAGAACTCGAATCCGTACCAGGTCAGAGTCGCTTTCGCTCCCGATGCGGCTGTGATTCCGGCCTCGAGGCAGGCCGGTGACCACACGCCCCTGAAGATCGAGATCCGTCAACAGCGAGGGTCCATCTCACTGCTCGATTTTAGTCTCACCAACTCGTTGGGAGAGTGGAACTTGTCAGGTCTCTCTGCGGATCAGAAGGTCGGCGAACTCGAAGTCGTGTTTCCGGAACTGAGCTCGCTGTCTGAACCGACCGTCCTCGACCTGATCGTGGAGTCGATGTCGGGCGAGGTTGCGGTGATCAACGCAATCGACCCGAGCGAAGATGAACCAGAAACCCAGTTCGTGATTCGGATCGAAAGGGCTTCGGATCGGCTAACGGCCACTTCGCCGGAGATCGATGGTCCCACCAGCGTGCTCTCCTCACTCCTCATGAAGGTTGACTTCACAGAACCTGTGTTCTCGATGCCGGACGGGGTGGGGGCCGTTGTGACCTTCGACTTCGAAGTGTTGTCCCAGCCTCGCAGAGCTTTGAACCGCATTTCTTCCTTGAGTGCAACGGCGAGTGCAAATGTTACGACCCAGTAGATTTCTCCAGGGAGCCCTTTTGGAGCCGCGCGGAAAACGTCAGACGAGCACGCCCGACGGCTTAGGGAATCGCGGCCGAGCACAGGACTTTCTGTTGCTGATCCTCTCTCTGATGGTGCTTCTTGGCGGATATGAGCTCGTGATAGGATGCAACGGCGAGGCGCCGGTTCCCAAGTCCTACACGGTCACGGACGGTCAGGAGATCAATAACAAGGGACGTCCGGTTCTGACCCCGGAACGGAGCCAGGCCCTATTATCCGAACATGATCCCTGTGTTACGGTTACATTGAAGAACACGGTCGACCTGCTCCCAAAGGTACAGTGCGAGGAGTGCGGAATGATCACCTGGGCGGTGCGGAGGGACAACGGTAACACGGTTACTCTAACCCCAATGGGGGATATCACAAGCGTCGAAATCTGCCGGCCTTCGGACGCGCCGCCCGACCAGATCAAGCGGACGCGTGTCCAGCTTGTTGGGCCATATAAGGCTAAGCTTCAAGCGGGCCTGGCAGACAGGACGCGGCATGTCTCTATCCCTGTCATTTATCAACCGAGATAGCCGGATTCCTCCTGAGTGTCATGACCTCGCAGTTCGCCATCTGGCTGGCACTTTGCCTTGTCGCAGGGATGCCGCTCACCGAACGGCTTTCAGGTCAGCCCCGTCTGGCCCGACGGGCTTACCTATCGGGCCTCTGGGGAGGGATTATCGGCGCCCGTCTCTGGTACTCCTTTCAGTATGGTGACTTCGGTTTCGTCGGGGGCTGGGCCTCCTGGGGATTCGTCCTGGGCGGGACCGCGGGGGCGGTCTCGTATCTGCGAATCGCCCAGGGGAAATGGGCCTTCGGGGACTTTGCCGACTCGGTTGCTCCAGCTCTGGCCGGGGGCGGCTCTCTGATGCGCCTCAACTGCTTCTCGATCGGCTGCAATTTCGGGAGTCCCACGGGCCTCCCCTGGGCGGTCCGTTATGGATCAGGCTCTCCGGCGTTCAGGAAACAGCTCGAAGACGGATTGGTCTCGCAGGATGCGCCTCTTACGCTCCCGATTCACCCGGCGCAGCTCTACGAGTCCTTCGCCCTGCTGATCGCCTTGGGAGCGATTCTGCTGCTGAGATCGAAGAGATACCTCCTTCTCAAAGGGGAGATCTTTCTCGGCGGTGTCCTCTTCTATAGCACCTTCCGCTTCTTGGTAGAGTTCCTGCGAGACGATGCTGGGGGCTACCATCCCCTCGGCCTGACCTTTGCCCAGGCGACTTCGATCGGCACCTTTCTGGTTGCCACCTTGCTCGTGGTCGGACGTAGGGTTGGATGGCTCTGAGATGGGAGTTCGTTAGGAAGTTGCCATTGCTGGACAAGTGAGGTTGGGGGGGCGTAACTGAGACAGATTCTCAGGATGCTTTTGCGGGGAAGCAGAGTGCGGGTAATATCAAGAAGCTAAAGAGGAGTTGGGCAGCGTGCCTTCGCGGCTGGGATGGAAAGGACGCCATGAATCAGGAGACCAAACAAGCGAGACTGGTACTGATCCGGCGGATCTTTATTGCCCAGATATGTCTGGTGGCGGCGTTCAGCATCTTAGCCATTATTGGTTACTTCTGGCACGTCGGTACCTTCTTTTTCGCAGTTTTTCTCGGTTCCCTGGGCGGCAGCATTGACCTGCTGAGACGGGTACGAGGAGAAAAAGCTGCGATCATTGAGGAGTTGGCCGCTGACATGACTTCAACACTGATGCCAATCCTGTACGGTGGTCTGATGGCTGGGATAGCCTACTTGTTGTTCATGTCTGGGCTCCTCTCCGGCGAATCTAAGGATGGCCTGTTCACGAGCAACCTCTTTCCAAACTTCACAAAACCCACGGCTCCGAAAGCGAACTTGATCAAGCGTTTCATGGACATGGAGCCAATAGGGATGAAAGATGTTGGGAAGTTGCTGGTGTGGTGTTTTGTCGCCGGCTACTCTGAGAGATTCGTCACCGGAATACTGAAACAACTCGAGCGGCGTAGCGAGGGTGGGCAGTAGCCGTTTCTTAAATCGAGGCAAGCCGCCATCGCGGAGAGAGTCTATGCGTACGGCCTTCCTCATTTTGCGCTGCACCGTGTGTGCTTTGCTAACGGCGGTCTTCTGTGTGGACGATCGGGCGAGCGTCTTGGCTTCTCGGACGGGAGAAGGTCCGGCGCCCGAATCCCCCCGGGTCCGTCTCGTCGCGGGAGGTGAGTCGCACCTTCCAGCCAGTCAGTGCCGCAAGATGATCGTCGGACCCGGCGTGAATCAACCGGATCCTTTCCCCGGATATAGGGGGTTCGTCGGTTGGGAATCTCCTGTCCGTCTCCGAGATAGGAGCATGCTCCTCACTTTCAACGCGGGTTATTGGCATATTTTGCCCCCACGCTCCAGGTACTGCCGGACGGCACTCTGGTGTGCCACTACGGCTGCTCCAACAGACCATGGATTCCTGATTGATGATACTTACGGATACTCGCGGAGCTGCTTGATGCCGGATGGGTCCGTCTACATCGCCTATATCGAAAGCGGCGGCCACCGCACTCCCGATGCGCGAAACAACTCGATCTGGTCAATCAAGCTTAAGGTTCGACCCGACCATTCCGGAATCGAGCCGCTGCCGGTCTTGAATAGTGAGCAGTGAACAGTGCCGGAAGCAGCTGTAGCGAAGAGTGCCGCGAACTGTTGGTCCGCCAGTTGAACGGAGCCAGGTCCGACAGTGCCGCGAACGACTTGACCCGTTAGCCCGGATTTCTCAAGGAGAAAGCCGAAAGGGCGATTTTAGTCGATTTCTCGACGCCGGTCTGGGTCAAAGGCGCCGCTGAGGGCGGTGCAGAGTACGACAGGCGTCGTGAGGCCTGTGTCGAGCGCGGAAAACCGGTTTTTCAGACACACCTCAGGCGCCTCAGTTGCAGACGGCTGGGATTTCCGACTTTCCTTGGCTCAACCGAGCTGTTGAAGCTGGGCCAAGGCTTGGGCATAGAGTGCTTGGTAAGGATAACCCTCGCTCAAGGACAGACTCACCCGCCGGACACTGACCCGAATCTGGCCTCCTATCTTCAACAGTTTGAGGCGAATTGTCTGGCATTGCGCCTTCGCCCACTGGGTCCCCTTCAAAGCGACACGCCTCAACGTGTGCAGCAGATTATAGGCCACCGAGGAGAACCACAACCGCAGCTGATTGCTCTTGATGAGGTGCGTCGAGGTCCGATCGGCAAACAGCTCCAGCTGCTGTTCCTTGATCCGATTCTCCGCCTCCCCTCGCGCGCAGTACAGCTGCTCGTACAGCTTTTGGGCGGGCCACCGCTTCGCTCCCAGCGAGGTGACGACAAAGCGGGGATTGGATCCCTTACCCGTGTACTCGGCCTTGCCCACCACTCGCCGCTCTTGACTCCAGCTCTTGTGCGTCTGGTAACGAAAGTCCTTATAGACTCGGGCGCTGCTGCCGCTCGCTTGTTGAAGCGCCTGGGCCTGTTCCAGCTCCGACTCCAGGGTCCCCTCTAAGCGCTGATTGCGGGCCAGACCGAAGACGTAATCCACTCGATGCTCCTCACACCATTTCATCAACGCCTCGCGCGCAAAGCTGCTGTCCGCCCGCAGCGTAATGCGGACCTTCGGCCACTTCGCCCGCAGTTGTCCCACGATCCGCTCCATCTCCTGGACCGCTCCTTCGGAGCCATCCAGATTCGACACCCGCAGCTTCGCCCCCAGCACATACCCCTCGCAAAACACATACAGGGGCAGGTAGCAGTAACACCGGTAGTAGCCATGGTAGAAACGACCCTCCTGCTCTCCGTGCAGCGGATCATCCGTCGCATCCAGGTCCAACACCAGCTCCTTGGGTTTCCCGCCTCGCACCCGAATGAACTGCTCCACCAAAAATGCTTCCACCGCCGCTTCATCCACCGGCGTCTTGCGATATTTATCCTGCGTCACCGAGGACAACTCCAAACGATTGAGTGTGCTCTTGCCCGCACACGCCTTGCCCCGATCCGCTTCCGCTCGCCGATCCCTCCCCAAGGGATCTTCCTTGCCGACCAACACCGCCATCAGCGGATCCGTCCGTAGCTCCTCATGATCGTTGAGATCCTCATAGCCCAAGGCCAGTCCATAAATCCGCTGCCCCACCAGATCCTCCACACTGAACTCGGTGAAGCGAGGATCCCGCCGGTCCCCAAAGCAGGCGGCCAAGCCGCGAATGAACCCATAGCGGTTCTCCACCTCCCGTAACAGCAACCCTCCGGCGTCTGAAGTGATCTGTCCCCCGTTGAATTCTGCCTCGACTCGGCGACCCTCCAGCCCTTGAAACTCCAGCTTAGAAGCGATACACTCTGTCGTCATAGTAGTCAGCTCCTTGTGTTTGTTAAGTCTTTGTTAACACAGACTTTATACCACATTGAGCTGACTGCTTTTTCTTATCCTTGAGAAATCCGGGTTAGCGGTATGACGCCAAGTTTCGAGGAGAGAGCCGGAGAACGGCAAGATTTTTGCTAACCCCGACAGAAGTTCTTTCTCGAATGGGGTCAGCGCTACTGGGGGTGGCCTAGGCAGAAAGGGTAGGTTGACGTTCTCCCCTGACGTAGCGAATTACATCAATGGTGTCGATGATGAGGGAAAGACTGTTGACCATGACGATGGCGATGAGAGCGTAGGCAAAGAGACTTCCAGGTTCGGCAAGAGGCACCCGATACCCCAGCCAAACGACCATGGGTAGCCACAAGGCATGGCCTAACCCGAGAAGCCTTACAAAGCCTTTTTTGGAGAAGATCCAGGTCTGCAGAAGTGCGCCCGCCATCAATCCTCCTAACACAACCCGGGCCTCCAATGTCTCGAGAAAGATCAGGGCGGGGATCAGGTTCACCGAGAACAGGAACATGACCCAGATCACGATCGGTCCGGGCATGGAGAGGACAGCTCTGAAAAACTCGAAAACTCTCATCCGTACCGGATCCAGACCCTCAGCTCCTCCAACGTGACCGGCTGGGACGGATCCTCAGTTTCGGGACGCTGAACTGTGACCTGAAAGGTGTTCTTTCCGCGGCGCAGATCACGGGTTTCCCACCCTGACCATCCCGCGTCCTCGCCCGTCATGGCTCGGGGTCGTGGCTGGGCATGTCCATTGACCTGCCAGGAGATCCGGTCTGCGCGGGTGGCCGGGTCCCATCGCGTCTGGACCTCGATCCGGGCGGCCTTTTCGGGACGATCGGCGATCTTCAGACCCAGATCGTAGCGGGCCGGACCGGACTGGGTGGTGAGGGACAGGGGCAGCTGTCCTGGCCACAGGGTCTCGTTCATGTAACCGACCCGCTTTCGATCCAGGTCGATCTGATACATTTTGTCCAGGTGGGCCAGACCATCCGGATCCCCGATCTCGGAAAGAGAACCGTATTGGTTGGTGGGATCCAGGAAGTTGAAGGTGTGCAGGCCGTCCACGCCGGCGTCCCAGAGCCGGTAGGCCGCGCCCCGGATCGCCTCGACATGACTAAAGACATGTTTCCAGCTGAGGCCGCCGTAGACCGGGATCCCGTGGTCGTGTCCCAGCTGGACCCATTGCTCCACTGGAAAGGAGTAGGGAAGCGATCCGAAGCCTGCGATCAGGATGTCGACCCAGCCCTGGGCGACCCACTCTTCCACGTCGAGTCCCACCGAGAGTGCCAGGGTCGGAGAGTCGGGCACTCGCATGGACAGTAGGATGGGCCGGCCTCGCTCCTTGCCACGGTTGTCCAGGACCTGGCGCACCTGATGGATGAAATCGGTCATCACCGGGAGGTGGCGCCTCTCCTGCCCGTACTTGAAGAGGAGGGGGTGGCGGCACCAATCCAGCTCGATCCCCTCCAGGTCATAACGGCGGCTGGCTTCCTCTACCACTCCCAGAACGCGCTGCCTGACCTCGGGCTGGGCATAGTCGAAAGCTGGCCAGGAAAAGGAGATGGGCCCCATGGAGCTATTCCGAAACTTGTCGATGGTCCGCTCTCCACCCGCGCCCCAGTACTCAAGCAGGGCAGTGTGGGGATGTTCGCTCTCGCCCTTGATCCAGGGCAGGAAGTTCTGCTGAAATCGGTCGGAACGGATCCTCGACTGGAGCAGCTGGGGGTTTTCCAGCTTGAAGGGGGACCAGTACTGGAGTCCGGAGTAGACGGCGCAATGGACATCGTTCATGCGGAGGGAGAAGAAGAACTCCATGCGGTTGTCATGGGCGAACTTGAGCGCAGGTTGGACTGGGTCCGGCCCCAAAACCTGGATGTTTTCCCCGGGAAGTTCCCAGTGGGGGATGGTTGCAAATCCACAGTGGGCCAGACCGTTGACATGCGTGCCCTTCAGGGCATCCATTCGCTGGGACAGGTACTGTTGGACCGAATCGTATTTCGAGGGCCAGTTGGGCCGGCCCATTCCCTGAGCGATCCCGGCCAGATCATCGGCATCGTTGTTCCAGATGATGCGCCGTTTTCTGGGCAGTTCTTCCGGGGGTATCTGCTCTCGGCTGCAGCCGGATCCACCAGTTAACAGGGTTGTGGCCGTGGCGGCGGTCGCCGTCCTCTTGAGGAATCGTCTCCGGTTCTCCAATGTTCTCTCCAAGTGAAGTCTGCCCAGTGACGGAGTTTCTGGCGTCGCGTCAAACGCTACCCTGCCGCTTACCGGGCTGGGCCTCCGGGGCTGACGACAATCTATCACACAGCTGGATGGTTTTCCCTTTCTCGGGTTCGTAGCGGTGGTCTCCAGGCCGCCGTCTCCAGCCTTTGCCCCCGCCCTGCCCAATGAGGCCAAGTTCCGAGGAGAGAGCTGGACAACAGCACAACCTCCGCCTGTCCTAGACCTGAAGTCGCCTCGAAACGATCCGGCGGCTGATCCGGTCGAGCGGCTCAGCGAGACGCTGAACTGCGTCCAGGAGCAGCCGCCAGGTCCTTTGAAAATCGGAAGTGATCGGAAGTAATTGGAAGTGATTGGTAAAGAAAGGCAAAGGCAAAGTCAGAGGCAGAAGCAAGGGGAAGGGAGGATAAGGGTTTCCCTTGAAATGATCGTCCTCCAGCTGGTGGCGGCGCCGACCAGAAGCTACAATTGTGGAATCCAGTTTCTCAGTCGTGAAGGCTGGAAGGGGATGATGAGGTAGGAGTGATCTCAAACGATTTCTGGATGCGTTGGGTGATGATTTTCGGAGTCTTGCTCACCGCTGTAGAAGGCGGTTGGGCGGGCGCTCCGGCGACTGAAGACTCTGAACCGGATCTCCGGGTGGTTATCGATTCAGAAGGGATTTCCGCAGGTGGACCCGATTGTCTGAAGCTACCGTTCAATCGAATGACCGCACTTTCGTTGCAAATCACCAACAAGATAGAGAGTCGGTCGACTCTGCAGATCAGCGGGACCTCGCGGGTCTTCGGTCTGGTCCCCTTCAAAATGGCTGTCGAGCCGCAGTCGCAGGTGCGTACAGTATTGGAGGCTGTACCCCTCTTGACCGGAGAGATCGAAGTGGCTCTTCTTCTCAAGATGGGAACGCAGCGGCGCACGGTTAAGCAGCGATTCTGCGTGTCGCCCACGGGTCGCTTGCTGATCAGAATTCATGACGGCGACGATCGTGTGGTCTCGGCTCGGCTCCAGGTGACTGGATCTGATGGCCGCAGCTATGCTCCCGATGGCGTTTTAGAGAGTCCCTTTGAAACCGATGGACTACTTGAGTTGGAGCTCCCTGCAGGTAAGGCAGTCCTCGAGTATGCTCGTTCCGGTGGGCGGATCCCATCCTCGCGGAAAGAGAAGGTGGTCAAGGTCGAGATCCCGGTGGACAAAACCAAGGCGCTGAACCTGCGATTGCCCTAGTACGCTGTGTTACAGCGTACTAGGGGCGCCGCCGTCAGTTTTCCTCGTCAGCAGAATCCGTGTCTTCGGCGTCCTCTATGGCTTCACCTTCCTCGCTGTCAGCATCGCCCTCATCACCTTCAGCGGGAGGGCCGTACTTGATCGAGGTGCCGACCTCGAATTTCTTGAACTTCTGGTAGGTGATCAGCTCTCGGACGCGGACATCTCCACTGCGGAATTCCAAGACATCGTCGGCCTCGGTCCAGGTCGGAAACCAGTACTCGCCATCGATTTGTTCGCGAAGCGTTTCAAATTCTGGAAACTTGTTGTTTCTGTAGTCCGGGACCGCCTTGCCTACAGTCCTGACGATCTGCAGATCTTCAGCGTCCACCCAGATCCGGCCCTTGAAATATCGTTTTCTCTTCCGCACCTTCTTCGGTTTGACTTCGAACACATAGGTGTCCAACTCATCCACCCGTTCCTCTCCTTTGTACTTGATCTTATATTTCGCAAGATCCTCGGTGGTCAGGGCAAAGGGCTGAAGATTGAGGGCGTCGTCGATGTCTTCCTGGCTGACTCTCACCGCCCTGAGCCGCCCCCGATCCCGGAGAATTTTTTCTTCACGCTCGCCATCTTGGGTGAAGTAGATTTCGACCACCATCTCCCTTTGCTCTCGCACCCGTCCGGCGCGACTCAGCACCTGAAACAGAATATGCTGGGTATAGGTGTACTGGGCGAAGATCTTCTTGAATTCGGACTCCTTCTCGGAGAATCGTTTTATGATTTCATGCTTAGTCGGTTTGGTTGCCGCTTCAACCGTTATCGCGGAAAGGAAAACCCCTGCGACTAGTGCCAGACGAAATGCTTCTCTCATGGTTTATTGGATGCAGTCGGTTTGAAAAAGGATCTATTTCCTGCTGTTCTCCCCAAGCCTTGGCCACGCTCGGCACAATCTATTCTACACTTTCTTCCTTAGCGTGACCTCTCTTGCTCGGATTTCAAAGGTTAGGCAACTCCTCCAGAACCTCTTGTAGGGGTGGAATTCCACTTCGCGCTCCCAGGCGTCTGCAAGCCAGGCCGGCGGCAACGCTGGCAAAGCGGAGGCAGCGTGCTACATTCCAGTTCTGGAAGAGGCTATACGCAAACGCTCCATGAAAGACGTCACCGGCGCCCGTGGTGTCTTCGGCTTCGACAGGGAGGGGTGGGACCTCAATGATCTCCCCTTCCCACACCACCGCCGATCCTTTGCTGCCTCGTGTCGTGGCCACAAGAGCGTCAGTCAGGTTGGACAGCTCCAGAAGTCCCGCCCTCCAATCCTCTCGTCCCGTGAACTTCTGAACGAATTCCAGGCTTGGGATCAAGAAGGACGTCAACCGGAGCAGCTTCTCGACTCCAGGTTGTGGAACATCTACGTCCAGGGAGACCTGCATGCCTGCTTCCCGGGCCCAGCGGGCGGCCTGGATAGAAGCAGTCTGATCCTGCCCGTCGAGATGTAGCAGTTGTCCCGCTACAATGCATTCGCGCTGGAGCTCACCCTTCTGGTAGACGAGCCTCGGATCGCGCTTCCAGAGCACTGTCCGTTCCCCGGTGGCGGCGTCGACCAGAATGATTCCCAGTTGCGTTTCGGCTCCCCTGACGATCTGCAGACAGGATAGATCCATCGCCTCCTTTTCGAGATCTGCCAGAGAAAAACGACCGGAGTCATCATCTCCCAAGCGACCAATAAAGCGCACCTTGAGGCCGTATCGGGCACACAATGCCGTAGCGGTGGCACAGGGTCCCCCTCCAAGCTTGTGGATCTCCGCGATTTCCACCCTGGACGCGTACTTGGGGTAGTCGGGAAGGACACAGATCCAGTCAACCGCATCCATGCCCTGGCCGATCACCTGAAAAGGGCGATCCTGGGGCCATTGAACGTCGAAATACACCGAGCTCAGGTCGTTGATTTCCATGCGTCACGCCTCGCCCGCTAGGATACCGCAAGTATCCGAGAGACCACGAGTCTGAGTTGGCGTAGGTAGCGCTCCAGGCGCGCTGGATCATTCGGGGAGAGACTTCAGATCGGGGATACCAGAGATTGTGCGAGCGCGGGAAGCGCCGGACGAGTTGTCCAGCTCGCTCCCGGCTTCGTCGTCCTCGACGGCCGGAACCTGGGCTCATCTTGCTGACAAGTCAAGTCGTTCGCGGCTCTGTCGGATCGGAAACCTGTAGCCAATTGAACTTCGGGTCAAAGCAGGTTCTGGTCGGCAAAGCTGAAGTAGCTGTCAGACGCTATGATGACGTGATCCAGAACGCTGATTCCGACTACCCTGCCCGTCTCGACCAGTCTCTTCGTGATTCGTCTGTCCTCATCGCTTGGAGCCGGATCTCCGCTGGGGTGGTTATGAACCAGCAGTACTCCCGAGGTCGCCTCTTCTATGGCGGGACGGAAGACTTCCCGCGGGTGAACCAGGGAGGAGGTCAGGGTCCCTTCTGAGATGCGGACAAGTTTGAGAATCCGGTTTTTGCCGTCCAGGAGAACGGCCCAGAAGCATTCCTTTTTGAGATCCTGGCACTGCATTTGAAAGTGTTCAAAGACCTGCCTACTGCAGCGGAATGACTGGCCCGGGTGTAGAGGCTTACGCCTTATCCGCTGGAACAAGTGTGCTGCCGCAAGCAGGGAGAGGACGCCGGTTCGGTCCAGGCCCGTCCGGAGAAGATCCTGGTATCTAGCGGAACGAAGCCCCCGACTCGAACCTAGAGAGTCAAGTATCCGCTGAGCCTGGGCCAGAGCGGCTCTGTCTGAGCTGCCGGGCGTCAGGATCAGGGCGAGAAGTTCCAGCTCCGAGAGTGCGGTCCACTCCACCTCAAAGAGTCTCCGGTCCGGTAAGTATTCGGGAGAAGCGTTGTTCACCCATTTTATGAACGTCCGGATCCCCGAATCAGCGAAGGAGATTCTTCGCCACAAACATCGTCGTATTTATGGAAGGGAGCACTTAGTCGGACTTCATGCTGATGGAAATGCCATCGCGAATCGGGATGATGCTGGAGAAAAAGTCGGGACTGTTGAAGATGAGGCGGGTGTATTCCAGAATTCCCTGGACGTCTTCATCGTCCGAGGGTTCGAGTACGTCGCCACGAATCAGGATATTGTCCGAGATGAGCAGGCCTCCGGGACGGAGTCTTTGAGACGCCTTCTCAAAAACCAGTGGATAGGCCTGTTTGTCGACATCGTTGAACACGATGTCGAAGCTGCCTGGCAGCGCGTCCATTGTTTCCAAAGCGTCCCCACTTCGGCACTCCAGCTGACAGCGTATAGCTCCCCGCCGAAAATGGTCCCTCGCTGACGCCAGGTTTTGATCCGACGAGTCGGTCAAGATGATCTGCCCGTCGTCCCCCAGGGCCGATGCGAACCAATACCCGGAGTAGCCGAAACCGGATCCCAGTTCCAGGATCCGACTGGCGCCGCTGATCCGTGTGAGTTGGTGGAGGACGCGACCGACCAGCGGACCCACGATGGGAAAGTGATCGCGGAGGGCGCGTTCCTCCATCTCGAGGAGGATTGGATCCTCAGAGGGCCCCGTTCGTTGGAGATAAGCTTCGATTGCTTCTGAGACGATGGTAGTGCTCACAGGGTATCCTCGCTTGTGGTGGGTCCTGATCAGGAATCCCGCATCAATTGGTGGATCGACTCGAGTCGCCCTTTCGATAAAGAGCGGTCGGAATCAAGATCTCGGCCGGAACCTGCTCTCCCCGAAAATGCTTGAAGATGGTCTGGACGGTTTCCGTACCGATTCGGTCCGGGAACTGGACCGGATCCGCGTAGATGTGTCCCTCATCTATGGCTTTCTTTCCTTCTGGTTGGCCGTCGAAGCCGATGATCCTGACCTGATCGTGTTTTCCCGCCTTCTCCAGTGCTGCCCGAGCTCCCAGTGCGGAGGGATCGTTTATGGCAAAGATTCCTGCCAGGTCAGGGTGTGCCTGCAAGGCGTCCTCGGCTGCCTTGTAGCCCCTGTCCTTCACACCACCTCCGGGAAGCTCGGCAACAATCTGGAGGTGCCCACTCTTCCGGGTGCGGTTGTGTGCCTCGAGCACTTCCTTGAAACCTTTGACTCGGAGTATGCAGGATTCGACTTCTTTGTAGTCGAGAACCACAACCTTGCCACCTTCCTCACCCAGGGCCTCGATCATCGCCTCGGCAGCAAGTCTGCCTCCTCCGTAGTTGTCGGTTGCGATGTGGCTTACCACCTCGACACCCGGAGCTAGACAAGCGATATCCGCGGTAAAGACAGGAATCCCCGCCCTGGTCGCCTCCTCGATAGCAGGACCAATGGCCTTCGAGTCGCAGGGGCAGAGGACGATGGCACTGACTTTTTTGACGATGAAGTCTTTGACCTGGTTCTGCTGTTTCGCGACGTCGAATTCACCACTGGTGACCAGGACCTTGTAACCGAACTTTGCCGCTTCTCGGGTCATGCTGTCGGCGATCACTTTGAAGAAAGGATTGGTCAACGTCATTACCGAGAGCCCGATTGTGCCCCTCGAGGTTGACTGGTGTTGTCCCGCTGCACCTTCTTTTTCGGAGGCCGTTTGATCTCCAGGTGTGCCGCCGCAGCCGGCGAACAGGACCAGTACGAGTGCTGTTCTGACCCAAAGTCCGAAAGTTTTTCTCACCTATGCGACTCCTTTGCAGGGGATCGTAGTCCGCGGCACGCTTCAGCGCAAGAAGATATGGAGTGGGGTGTCAAGTTTGCTATATTAGCTGTCCAAGGACTGAGACATGGCTTTTCGATACGCGATCTGTAGCGAGATTTTCAAAGACTGGGATCTTCGGGATGCCTGTCAGCTGGCGCAGTCATTGGGATACTCGGGTTTCGAAGTGGCCCCATTCATGTGGGCCGAGTCCGTTGACAGCATTTCTCCTCGGGAACGTGCGGAGTTTCGTCGCACCATTGAGGGGGAGGGCCTGGTCTGTTCTGGGCTCCATTGGCTGTTGGTGACGCCCAAAGGACTCCACCTCACAACCGAGGACGCGGCGCTGCGAGAGAAAAGCTGGTCCTATCTTGGAAGGCTCATCGACTTTTGTGGGGACCTGGGGGGGCCGGTCATGATCCTGGGTTCCCCCTATCAGCGCGATGCGTGCGATGGGCAAAGTGTTGAAGAGGCCTTGCATAGGTTGGCCGAGGGACTGGCGCGACTGGCTCCTCGAGCGGCTGAGCGCGAGGTGACGCTGCTCATGGAGGCCGTTTCAAGTGAGGAGACCAACGTGGTGACGACTTTGGAGGAGGCCGTCGGGGTCGTCGACTCGGTAGGTCATTCCAACGTCCAGACCATGTTCGATTTTCACAATGCCGCCGATCAGGGCGGCGACTTCCTCTCACTGCCGGAACGGTATTTCGAGAAGATTCGACACGTCCACGTCAACGAAGTGGATGGTCGGCACCCGAGTACGGGAGAGATCGATTTTGCCCGTGTTCTTCAACTGATGAAGGATCGGGATTACGAAGGCTGGTTTTCTCTGGAGGTCTTCGACTTCGAAGCCGGTCCCGAGCGAATCGCACGCGAGAGCATCGACTACCTCAGATTGGTAGAAGCTGGCCTGGCATAGCCCATTTCAGTGAGGTCTGAGTTTTCCGGAGAATGTCGTTCCTCGCCACCACGCAAGCGAGGTCTCCATTGTTTGTCGAGCGGAAGCTGACCGGCTGGGGAAGGTATTCCTCCAGCAGGGGGCGTGTCTATCGTCCGGAGAAACTTGCTCAGGCCGCCTCCATCATCCAATCTCAAGAACAGCTTTCCCTTGTTGGCCGGGGTCGGGGGCGTAGCTATGGGGATGCAGCCCTGAATCTCGACCAGGGTCTCTTGCTGACACAGCGTCTGAACCGCTTCTTGTCGTTTGATCCGACGACGGGCTCCTTGGAGTGCGAGGCGGGCGTCACATTGGAGGAGATACTGAAGGTCTTTGTTCCCAGAGGCTGGTTCCTTCCGGTGACACCCGGGACCAAGTTCGCATCGATCGGGGGTTGCGCTGCCTGTGACGTCCACGGCAAGAACCATCACAAGGACGGGGCGTTGGGGAACTCGATCGAGGCAATTGAGCTGATGCAAAGCCAGGGTGAAGTAGTGCGTTGCAGCCCGCTGGAGCAGCCCGAGCTGTTCTGGGCCACGATCGGAGGCATGGGGCTGACGGGCCTCATCGTGGCCGTCAAGTTGCGACTTAGGCCCATTGAGACGGCCTACATCAAAGTGGACTACGAACGAGCTGGCAATCTGGAAGAGGCAGTGGGACTCATGGAGGAAGGGGATGCCGACTATGACTATTCGGTGGCCTGGATGGACTGCGTGGCGAGCGGCCAATCCCTGGGAAGAAGCGTGCTAATCAGGGGCAACCATGCGACCAGAAGCGAGCTTCTACCGGAGCTGGCCGCAGCACCTCTGGATACTCCACCTCGATCGAGCTGGAACCTCCGAGTCGACTTGCCAGCATTTACTCTCAATCCGCTTTCCCTGCGTGTTTTCAACAGCCTCTATTTTGGTCGCACTAACAGAGTAAAAAGTAGCGTTGTGTTGGACTACGATCGTTTTTTCTATCCCCTCGATACCGTCAGACAGTGGAATCGGATCTATGGCAGTCGAGGTTTTCTCCAATACCAATGTGTGATACCAGCCGAGAATAGCGTGACCGCTTTGGCCGCGGTACTGAAGCAATTGCGGAGCGTTCACTGTACTTCCTTCTTGGGTGTTCTCAAACGCTTCGGGAGTGAGAACGGCTACCTCTCCTTTCCCCTGAAGGGACTCACGCTGAGTCTTGATTTTCCTATGAGAGGAGAGCGTTTGTTGACCTGTCTGGAGCAGGTAGACGATCTGGTCATTCGCCACGGGGGGCGGGTTTACCTGGCCAAGGACGCGCGCCTCTCTCCCCGGTCGTTTCGCCAGATGTATACTGATTTTCCTAGGTGGCAACAAATCAAGCGCGAGGTTGATCCGTCCAATCGGTTCTCCTCCGATTTATCGCGCAGACTGGAGCTGACGGCCTAAGAAGAAACTTCAGCAGTGAGGAGTACCGGAGTACAGCCGCGAACGGGTGAACCGCCAGTATAACGAAGCCAAGCCCGTCAGAGCCGCGAACGACGTGACTCGCTAGTACGCTGTTACAGCGTACTAGCAGTATGAGGCCAAGTTCTGAGGAGAGAGCCGGACAACAGCAAGATCTCCAGTAACCCCGACCCAAGTTTCTTTCTCGAAATGGGGCCAGCGCTCCAGTGTACTAAGAAGAAACGATGGACCTCAGCGGCGATGATCGAAGCAGGGAATCCACATGAGTCGGATTCTCATCCTGGGAGCCACCTCGCCAATCGCCAGAGCCCTGGCGTGGGAGTTCGCGAGTCGCGGTGACGAGCTCTACCTCGCGGGACGCGATCGAGGGGAGATCCAACGCCTGGCAGCCGACATCACGATCCGCTTCGGAACTGACTGCCAGACCGGTTACCTGAACGCCCTGGACTTCGAGTCTCATCCCGCTTTTATCGAGTCCGTCCTGAAGCAGCTCGGGCAGTTGGATGGAGTGGTCTTTGCAATTGGACATACCGGAGATCAACCAGGCGAGAGTGTAGATCCGGCGCTAGCCGTCAGAATCGTGGAGATCAACTACACTTCTGCCGTGTCGCTTCTGGCTCCACTCGCCAATCACTTCGAAGAGCAAGGACGCGGTTTTGTCATGGGGATCTCCTCAGTGGCTGGGGATCGTGGGCGCAGAAGTAACTACGCCTACGGTGCCTCTAAAGGAGCACTGAGCCTCTACCTGGAGGGCTTGAGACATCGACTGGACCGGCACGGCGTGACTGTTCAGACCCTGAAGGTTGGCTTCGTGGACACCTCGATGACCTATGGCAAGAAGGGCCTATTCCTGGTGGCCTCTCCCGAGAAGGTGGCGCGTCTAGCTTATGCGAACAGGGGCAAGCCTGGGGTTTTTTATCTTCCCGGGTTTTGGCGTTTCATCATGCTGATGATTAGACTCATCCCGGAAAGGCTGTTCAACCGGATGGATCTATGAGCGTGGCAGCAGCTCAGCTGGGAAGAAGCCAATGAGGGAGTTCTTGCGCTTGCTGCGTCCCTACCAGTGGATCAAGAACGGATTTGTCTTCGTAGGCTTCTTATTTGCCAAGACCTGGCATGATCCCAACCTGACACTGTCGGTAGTCCTGGCCGCGTTGGCTTTCTCTCTGGTTTCCAGCAGTGTCTACATCCTCAACGATCTGGTCGATCGGGATCGAGACCGCGCCCATCCAAGGAAGCGCAATAGACCGCTGGCTGCGGGAGCCATTCAGCCGGGTCCGGCCGTGGCAGTCATGATCGCAATTGGCATCGCCGGACTCGTTCTCGGTGCTTGGGTTTCCTCTGGTATCTTGGCTCTGCTTCTGATCTACGTCGCCCAGAACGTCCTCTACACCTATCGCCTCAGACAGGTGCCCATTCTGGATGTTTTTTCCATTGCCTCTGGCTTCATGCTGCGGGTTCTGGTGGGAACCATAGGGGTGGGGATTCCCCCCTCGAAGTGGCTGTTGCTGTTTGCCATCATGTTGGCGCTGTTCCTGGGTTTTGCCAAGAGACGGGCGGAACTCTTGAGGACCGGGGATGCTACCGATCTCACCCGGCAGTCGCTGCAGCACTACAGAGCCGAAACTCTCGATGCTTTTATCACTGTCACTGCTGCTGCCACCCTGGTCACCTATGCCATGTACACGGTTGATGCCAAGACCGTTCAATCGCACCAGACTGAGGCGCTGATCTATACCGTACCCATAGTCACCTATGGTTTGTTTCGTTACCTCTTCCTCCTGCATCATCGAGATGTCGGCGAAGATACTGCGGCAGACCTGCCCCGGGATCCCCACATTTTGGTCGCGATTCTGGTCTGGTTGATTTCCGTCCTGCTGGTACTCGGTTAGCTTCGGCATCCCAGCGTGCCCCGAGGGTGCATGTGGGCAGTGGCTGGCTCGTTTTGGTGTCTATCCGATGTGATGAAGTCAGGCAGGATCCTTTTCGTTAAATCGAGCCTCGTCGCTCACCTGATCCAGCACAGCATCGAAGCGGTGATCCCCGAGCTTGGTGGCGGTAACAGGTGAGAGCGCGGCGAACACGCCGAAGTATCTTGTCACGAGGCGGGAGAATACTGAATCTGGTGTGGGATCCATCCGATAGACACACGATCCAGTACGTCTCGCTCCCCTTTCGGAACTGACGGATCACGGGGAGGGTCTTGCCGATCAAGGGGTGAGGGGGATGGACGATCCGAACCTCAGGCGGCGGATGACGAACGGCATACGTAGTCTGCTCGGCACTGTGGACACTCCAAAGGGTCAATCTCATAGACCTAGGGTAGGCGGAGTAGAGTTTGAGCATGTAGCATTTCTGCCGGCAGTAATCTGAGGCATAGACGCAGGTTCGTATCGGTCGATCGATATGAAAGAGGCCGATTGATGTAACCGTGCCCAACTGTGCCGGCGTTGCTGGGAATAGAGGCCGCGGTTCTCCCCGCGGACGTAGACGTTTCGACATTTCAACCGCTTGTCGTGGGCTCCCGATCTGTGTTACCTTGCGCAATACACCGTTGGATCTGAGGTTGTCGTGGAACTACCGTCCCCATCAATTTGGTTCTAAACTCACTTTGGCTTCAGGCGACTGATCCGTTGCGACGTAACCGCGATTACGAAACCCCGTCACCGATTCAACCTGCCGCCCGGAGGGCCAAACAACTTGGGAGAAACGAATGTCTCGATGTTTGACGATGGTCTGCGTGTTGCTGGTGTTCCCTGCGGCCGGTTACTCGCAGACCGCCGGGCCCCATCCCGTTCGTATCGCCGGTGTGAGCGGCGGCCATATTCATCCGGCGTTCTGCGTCAGCCGGCGTGGGACGCTCGTTGTTATCTATGGCCGTGTGAATCACCGTGAATTGGCGGTCACCCGTTCAACCGACGGCGGGAAAACCTGGACGCCGCCCACGCCGTTCGTTCATACGCTCAAGACAGCGCATTACCCTGGCTCGCTCACAGCGCTTGAGAATGGACAAATCCTCCATGCCTGGAACCGTTGGAGTGGCGAAACCAAACCGCGGGAGCCGCGCTGGACCTTATTCTCTCTCTCCAGCGATGAGGGTGTGACTTGGAGCGCCCCCCAACAGCCACTGCCGAGGGATCCTCAGTCGCAAAGCATCATTCGGCATCCCATCGTTGAACTTTCCCCCCGCCAATGGCTGTTTTCGCTCAGCGACAAAACCTTCCTCTACGATCCCACAACGGAATCGAACAAGCCGCTCGGCAACGGGCGCGTGCATGGCTTGGTTCCGATTGTCCACACACCCAAAGGGACGTTTGTCAGCGCTGCGGGATTGCGGTCCGTCGACGACGGAAAGACTTGGCAAGAGATGGACAAATTCCCCGACTACGGCGTGAACGTCGGCGACAGATCGAAGAACTGGTCGGTTCCTGGAAGTGGCTACCGCAACGAATTGGTTTGTCTCTCGAACGGCTTGCTGCTCGCTTCGGAGATCGTTGGTCCCGGCCGAGGCGGCGTGAAGCTTCGCTATGTCATCTCCCGGGACGACGGCGTCACCTGGGATGATCGCTTCGAGTATTACAATCCAGGCCGCCCCATCGGCGGCCGGGCCTGCCCACGCACGGTGCAGTTGAACGCGACGACGATTGGCGTCGTCTTCTTCGACGTCAGCCCGAAACAAGCGGGCGGTCCCGGCCTGTTTTTCCTGCGAATCCCGCTGGCGAAGCTCGAAAGCTGCTAGTACCATGTCACACATGTAGTGTCGGGTTTGTGGCGATTTACGAACGCAAATTCGTAGATTCGTCTATTTCCCTATTCCCCACAATACCCATTCTTTACATCCCATGCTCGTCTTTCAGCAGGCCGTTTTGACGGGTCTCCGAAACCACCGCCACCGGCGGACAGGCAACGGATATGATCGCCCGGATTTACGGTCACTTCTGTTTCTTTGGTGCGGAGCACACGTTCAACCCCGTTTGAAATGAGGCTGTATCGATGTGGTTGCCCCGTCTGACCACCGAATAATCCGAAAGGCGGAACAACCGCCCCATCGCCGGCGGTGTTGAGTTTGGCCGGCTTATCGCCTTCATAGACCATCTCAAAAATGGCGCCCAGGCCACCGCGCCACTGTCCGTCGCCTCCAGAATCAGGGCGAAAATCGTTTCGTATGATAAAGAAGGGAAAACGCTCTTCCGTAATTTCCACACTGGGACTGCGTATGGCCCCCGCCACATTCACCTCGCCCACACACGACCAGCCGTCGTGACCCTCAGAGGCGCCCCCGCCGCCCCTGCCAAAGAAAAAATGCCAGATGAACCGTCGTCCACTCTCAGGATTTCGTCCCGTGATCGCAAATCGTAAACGCCTCGAAAAACCGGCGTTCACATTTCGTGGGGCTATGGGCGCCAGGGCTTTAAAGACGGCTTCTACAATTTCTTCACCGCAGTGATTCGTACTCATGCACACCGGTGCAGGCGGGCGAGGGTTCACAATCAAGCCTTCCGGCGCGACCACGATAATAGGCCGCATGGACCCTTCGTTTTTCGGCACATCCGAGGGCGCCATATACATGATCGCCACATGGGCCAGGGATCTCGTATTGGCATAGGCGCTGTTGATGAAGCCGGTCACCTGGACACTCGAGGCGCTTAAATCTATGGTCAACGCATCGTCTTTTATGGACACCGAGGCCCGAATCGGTATCTTCTCGGCTTCAAACCCATCATCATCGATCAAGGTTTCGCCCTCATACACGCCATCGGGCCATGAGCGGATCAACTGTCGTACCCGGCGCTCCGTACCATCCAGAATAGAGCCGACACATCGCATCAGGCCATTTGCGCTGTAATCATTCATCAAAGCGATCAGCCGCCTGGCTGCGATCTCCACCGATCCGATCTGCGCGTTGAGATCGCCCAGGAAATTCTCGGAATGGCGGACATTGACCGCCAGCATCTGCAATACATCGTCCCGAGGTTGGCCTTGCTCGTACAACTTCAAAGGCGGGATACGCAGGCCCTCCTGGTAAATTTCACGGGCGGACGGATTGTAGGCGCCGTGGGTAGCGCCGCCGATATCGCTGTGATGCGCCCGGTTAACCGCATAAAATCGGATGACACCGTCATAGAAAATGGGATATATCGCCGTAATGTCCGGCAAATGACTGCCGCCGAAATACGGATCATTGGCGATAAAAAGGTCCCCTTCCGCCATGTTATCCCCGAAATAGTCCACAACCGCTTCTGCGGCGGGCGGCAACGCGCTGATATGCACCGGAATGCCTTCACCCTGGGCCACGAGCTGGCAGTCGGCATCCAGAATGGCGGTGGAGAAATCACGGCTGGAGTTGAGGATCTGCGACATGGATGTTCGGATCATGACCTCCGCCATCTCCCGTGCGATGGACTCCAATCGATGTTCCACCACGGATCGCGTAACCGGATCATCGTAGGTTGTCGGAGGTTGGCCTTCCGTTTCGGTCTTGTCCTCCACGGCGACCTCCATGACGATGCCGCCGTACCGGTCGATGGTTACCCGGTCGCCGGCTTCTGCCAGAATCGTCGTAAATTCGGCTTCTATAATGGCAGGGCCTACTATTTCCACACCGGGTGTAAGGTCACCGGCTCCATACACCGGAACCTCCCGCCATTCGCCCATATAAATACGGCGGTGTGCTTTCGGGTCGGGAGGTCGCTCGGGCGTTTTTTCCGGCAGATCAAGCGCCGGCAGATGTCCGACGACAGACGCACGCAACGTCACAAGCCGGATTTCCTGATCCATTTGATGGTATGAGAAAAGTTCTTGATAACGGCGATGAAAGTTCTCCGCCCACTGTGCACGTATCGCATCGGAATCCTGTGTGAAATCGGGTATGGGAACCGTAACTTCATAGACCTGGTCGAGATATCGCATATCCGCGGACAGCGTAACTTCAATGGCCTCATCGGCCATCCCTTGCGCTCGTAATTTATTTCGGCCTGCTTCCGCCATCTCTTCCGTAATTCTGGCGACTTGCTCGAGATCAATGTGGTCGAGGCTGGCCGTGTACGAGTGGGAGAAATCGTACTTGAGATTGGTGGTCAGCATGCCGTACGCCGACAGCACAGCCGCGGCCGTGGGGACGTAGACCTTTCCCATTTGCAACTGCCGGGCCACCTGATTGACATGCAACCCGGATGCCCCGCCGAACGCCAGAAGCGCAAACTTACGGGGATCCGTACCACGTTTGACGGACAGCAGGCGAATGCCTTCCGCCATGGCGGTGTTCACCACTTTGACCATGCCGTATGCCGCTTCAATAGTAGAAAGATCTAGCGGCCGGGCCACGTGATCGTGTATGGCCTGCTCCGCTCGGTCCGGATGCAGCACTGTTCTTCCCCCCAGAAAATTTTCAGGATCCAGATAGCCCAGCATCACATTCGCATCCGTAATGGTCGGCTGATTTCCCCCCTGGCCGTAACAGGCCGGGCCGGGACTGGCACCCGCGCTTTCGGGGCCGATGTGC
The DNA here is from genome assembly GCA_965218775.1 of Acidobacteriota bacterium. Taxonomy (GTDB): domain Bacteria; phylum Acidobacteriota; class UBA6911; order RPQK01; family JAJDTT01; genus CAUZIZ01. Next base: position 2,484,404 of record CBDCLS010000005.1, read on the forward strand.
AAGGCTCCGCCTTCATCTACCCGGCCGATGCTACCGCCCCCGGCGCCTAGCGTCTGCATATCGATCATCGGCACCGCGATTTTCCAGCCGGCCTCAAAGTGCTCCGTGGTGATATGCGGCATGCCGTTTTCGATCAGTGAAATATCCGTACTCGTACCGCCCATGTCGAATCCAATAACATTCGACTCCCCGATCATCCGTCCGTAGGTCGCTGCACCGCCGACACCACCGGCCGGGCCGGACAGAATGGCGTGTACCGCCCGTTGAACCGTGTCGTCCAAAGGCGTAACACCTCCGTTGGAGTTCATGGTGAGGATATCCCGAGTGTAACCGCTCAAGGAAAAGCGTTCTTTGAGATGTTGCAGATACCCGCTGTATACCGGTCCCACATAGGTGTTGACCACCGTTGTGCTGAGCCGGTCGTATTCTTTTATCTGAGGTAAAATTTGGTGAGAAAGAGAGGTATAAAGGTGGGGAAACTTGTCGTGAATGTGCTTCTGAATCAGCTTCTCGTGGGCCGGATTCAGGTATGAAAACAGAAAGCACACCGCAATGGCCTCAATTCCCTCCTTTCGAAAATCATCGAGAATCCGGGCAATGGCATTTTCATCGAGCGGTTTATATACCGAACCATCGGCACGGCCCCGTTCCCCTATGGTTCGTCTTAGATAACGCGGCACCAATGGTTCTACAGATTTCATCCGCAGGTTGTACCGGTCTTCTTTCAGCCCTTCCCGTATTTCCAGCAGATCGCCAAAGCCTTCCGTGGTGATCAGACCGACTCGCGCGCCTTTGCGTTCCAGTAGCGTGTTGGTCGCGACCGTCGTTCCGTGGATGACCAGATCCGTATCACCCAGCAAGGTCTCCAGATTGAGATGGTATGCCTCACTCACTTCTCGGAGGCCTTCAATCACCCCGTCAGAAGGATCATGGGGTGTAGACGCTGTTTTAAAAAAACGGGGCGGCGCATTATCCTGAATCACCACAAAGTCCGTAAACGTACCGCCTACATCGATGCCTATTTTGAACATTAGGGATCCTTTATGAGCGAACCGCAAAGAACGCAAAGCTCCGAAAACCTTGGTGGTTTACTAGCAAATACTAGATCTTTGCATCTGGAAGGGCAATTATAGAATTACCCCATGGTCCACGAGGCGGGAAGGGAGAGAGGGTAACTAACTGATGGCTACAAAGAAAGACGACGACGCGACGAAGAGCATGGGTACTGGCATGGGAGTGGGGATAGCCCTTGGCGTCGCCATCGGAGCAGCAATGGACAACATAGGTGCGGGCATCGCAATTGGAGTGGCTCTGGGAGCTGGGCTTGGAGGAGCGCTTGACAAAAAGAAGAAGAGCGACGTCTGAAGCGCCGCTTCTACAGTCGGACCTCTGGTTTGCCATACAATCACCCCATGGTCCGCGAATACGGCCCCTTCCGAGAGCGATTCGAGGAGTACATCCTGGAGCGAACGGCCAACCACCCCTCCTTGGTTCCCAACCCCAACCCCATTGATCCTCCCAGCCCACCGATATAGTCTAGGTCCCAAAGGATTCCCCCCGGAAGGAGGATGGGTGATGAGGACGGTACTGCTTGTTTTCAGTCTGCTGCTCTCCCTGGCGGCTCTACCAGCGAAGCCAGCCGAGTCGCAGGGTTCCCTGGACATCGGCTCCCGAAGGGAGCTGTTCGTGGACCGATATCTCATAAACCGCTTGGAGGGAGCGAGGCTAATGCTTCACGAGCCTCGACCTGCGGGTGTCGCCATCAAGGTGGACCGCCCTTGGGAAAGTCGATTCAACTACGGCTACAAGGTCTTCAAGCAGGAGGGGACGTACCATCTCTACTACCTGGCCAGGGAAATAGTCGGCGGCGAGAAGGTATACATCGAGCGCAGCAGTTACGCCCGGAGCAAGGATGGAATCCACTGGGAAAAGCTCAATCTTGGACTGGTGGAGCGTCAGGGCAGCCAGGAGAACAATATAGTGACGGAGGGATTGCTGGTGCCCTTTGTGGATGACCGTCCTGGAGTCCCGGAAGGGTTGCGATTGAAGGCTACTCGGTCTCGCTCTCGAAAGCGAGAGGATTGGAAGAACGAGCACCCCCTGGACGGTAAGGTGTACATGGATCTGTATCTGTTCGATTCCCCAGATGGTGTGAAGTTCAGGAAGGTCCAGGAGGAACCGGTCTTCACCACCACCCTGCCCAATGGTTTCGATGGCATCCAGTCTATCTTCTGGTCCGAGGCAGAGAACAAATACCTCCTGTACTTCCGCTACGTGACGGCCAACGACGGGACCGGGAAGAGGTCAGTGGCCCGCAGCACTTCAAGCGACCTCCTGACCTGGACCGACCCGGTCCCCATGGAGTACACCACCGGGGGTATTGTTCCGCCCGAGCATCTGTACGAGCACCAGACGGTTCCCTATTTCCGGGCTCCTCACATATATGTGGCCTTCCCACCCCGATTCATGCAGGGTCAAGGAGTGCTAGAGGTGGAGACCGCTACTGAGTTGGGTCTGGTCCCGGATCCCACCATCCCCTGGGGGTCGTATTGGCGGATCAAGGATTCCTCCGACGCGGCCTTCATGACCTCTCGGGGAGGGACCCTCTATGACCGGACTTTCATGGGAGTCTTCGTACGGCCAGGCCCAGGTGCTATGAACTGGACTACTCGGACCAACTATCCTCTACAAGGAGTCGTTCCCACAGGTCCTGATGAGATGTCCATCTACGTGGTACGACACTACGCGGATCCGTCCTGGCACATCCAGCGAATGACCCTGCGCCTGGATGGGTTTGCGTCGCTGAATGCTCCCTATGAGGGAGGTCAGCTAGTCACGAAGCCTTTGAAATTCAAGGGGACCCAACTGGAGATCAACTACTCCACGTCCGCCGCCGGGGGACTCAAAGTGGAGATCCAGGACGAGAAAGGGCAACCCGTGAAGGGTTTCTCTCTAGAGGAGTGTCCCGAGATCATCGGAGATGAGATCAGCCGAATCGTGTCGTGGAAAGGGGGCAACGATGTGGGGAACCTGGCAGGCAAACCAGTCCGCTTGCGCTTTGTGATGAAGGATGCGGATCTGTACTCCCTGAGGTTCAGGTAGGAGCAGAGTCGCCAACTCCTCCGGGGGCTCCTCCTGGCTGCGAGGTGAAACCCGGGTAAACAGCGAAAAGAAGCGTGATGCATGCCACTTGCCTCTTCCGATCGGGCCACATTCCGTGTAGCGACCACCACAGCGCAAGCGAACATAACCAGCGATTCAGTAGGGCAAGGACATGCCAGGGAAGGGGTTTGAGTCCGAGCAAGGGAGCTGTCCAGGAAAACAGCCACCCCAGCAGAGGTCTATCATTGGCCATCGCGGCAATCAGCCCTGAGGGTCCGTGCGCATATGACTCCCAGACAATCAACCAATCGTCCCAGTAACAAACCAAGCTGAGGTATTAGCAGACCGTAGCTCAGGACACAAAGAAGCAACAGTCCGAAAGCCATCAGGCAGAGCTTCAACATCGGAACTCCTCGCCGCAGCGCCGTGTTGTCCACGTTAGCCGGGAATCTTCAGGTCCGGGTTCTGCTGGACATAATTCGCCTGGCGTACCCCGAAATCCTCCTGGAGTTGGATCGACAGACCCCCATCGATGACTAGAGAGTGCCCTGTGATGAAAGAGGCCTCTTCGGAGCAGAGGAAGACGGCTCCATTAGCGATGTCAACCATGGTGCCCACCCGTCTCAAGGGGTACTGTTCCTCGAAGAAACGGAGGCCTGAGGGGTTCCTCTCCCACCTGGCCCGCAGCCGCTCTGTGACCATGTGGCCTGGCAGGATCGCGTTCACACGAATGCCAACAGGTCCGAATTCGGTTGCCATCTGTCGGGTGATCCCGATGGCCGCTGCTTTGGCGGTCTCGTAGACCATCAGCCCGGGAGCCATCAGTAGCCCGTGGACCGAGGAGATATTGACGATGCTGCCCCCGCTCACTTTCTTCATTTCCGGGATCGCGTACTTCGCACCCAGATAGATCGCCTTGACCAGAATATCCATCCCCTGCTGCCAGACGGTTTCCGGTACCTCCAGCGCACCACCACTTCCTGCGGAGCTCACCTCGAAGGCGTTGTTGACAAGGATGTCCAATCGTTCCCACCGACCGACCGCACTCTCGACTGCTTGGCGGATGTCCGAACCCTGAGAGACATCGGTGCGGAGAGCCACGGCGACACCACCGGCCTCACGAATTCCTGCGGCGTTTGCCTCGGCTGTGTCCAGGTCGATGTCCGCTATCAGAACCTTGGCGCCCTCCTCGGCTAACCGCCTGGAGATCGCTCCGCCCAGACCTTGCGCCCCTCCGGTCACAATTGCGACTTGATCCTTCAATCTTTGCATTCCTTTACCTCGTCTATGCTTCAGGCTTCTCCGGTCGTAGCGGTGGCCTCCAGGCCGCCGTCCTCGAGCCAGAGGCTCGAAAGAAGAAGACTTCGGCCTGGAGACCAAAGCTACGTCCAAATTTTCAAGTCAACCCCGCCCATTCCCGCCCGCTCTTTGCCTGGGCTTCCTGGAAGGCCCGACGGATTCGTCCTGTGATCTCGTCCGGAAGAGGGCCTTCTTCCGCCGTGGCTAGGTTTGCCTTTGCGTTGTCGAGGCTGGTGGTGCCGGCGATCGCACTGTGAACACCCGGTTGCGACAAGGTGAAGCGAAGCGCGATTCGAGGCCACAGCTGCAGAGGGTCTCCTTCGAATCCCAGTTGAGCCGGAGTGAGACCGCTAGCGAGGAGTCTCTCACGGTAGGTCCGAGCGTAGTTCTGGTAGATGCCTTTTTGCTCGGACAGCTCCTTCCAAGCGGCGTTCGCGATCGGACGTTTTGCCAGGACCCCGATATCGTTCTCTCGTGCCTTGGGCAGCACCTTTTCGATATTGACCTGATCGCAGATATTGACCGAAGTCTGGATCACCGAAACCTCGCTCAGACCTGCAGCAAAGGCGGCTGCCTCGTTGTCGCCAGAGTAACCCAGAAAGCGAATCTTGCCGTTGTCCTGAGCCTTTACCAGGGCCTCGATGACCTCGCCCCGTTCCAGCGTCGCCAGGCTGCAGGAGTGTAGGAGCATGACGTCGATGCGGTCGGTCCGGAGCCGTTTCAGGGCTCGCTCTACCGTCTGGGCGATGAGATCCGTCGACCATTCCCGGGCTGAGGTGCCATCGACTTCGTGACCACATTTCGTGACTAGGACGTAGTCCTCTCTGCGATGTCCGATGGCCCTGCCCACCAGCGGTTCCGAGCCTGGATAACAGGCGGCGGTATCGATCAGGTTTAGCCCCGAGTCGAGTAGGCCGTTCAGCAGATCGGTAACGCTGCTAATGTCCTTGTCGAGATAGCCGATCGGCGCAGCGCCGAAACCGAGTGGTGAGACTTTCAGATTGGTTTTGCCGAAGCGTCTTTGTTCCATGGTTTTCCATTCTAGCAAGGACGTTGCGCAGACCGAACGGCAACCCTTCATTTGGGAATCGACAAGTCGTACATTTGAGGATCGACAAGTCGTAGTCAAGTGGTATTCTCGAAAGGTCTGGCGCCGGTCTGGAAGCGACGGAATGAGGGTGAGTATTGCAGCAGTATCTTGACCTGCTAGAGCACATTCTGGACCACGGTTACCTGAAGGGCGATCGCACTGGAACCGGGACGCGGAGCGTTTTCGGATACCAGATGCGTTTCGACCTCTCCCAGGGGTTCCCGCTGTTGACTACGAAGGCGCTGCATCTGCGTTCAGTAATCCATGAACTGCTGTGGTTCCTTGCGGGAGACACCAACATTCGCTACCTGAACCAGAACGGGGTCAAGATCTGGGACGCCTGGGCGGATTCAGAGGGTGAACTGGGTCCGATCTACGGCTATCAGTGGCGGTCCTGGCCGACCTCGGATGGGAGACACATCGATCAGATCTCCCAGGTCGTGGAACAGATCGGGAAGGATCCCGATTCCCGTCGTCACATTGTCTGTGCCTGGAATGTGGCCGACGTTGAAAAAATGAAGCTTCCGCCCTGCCACACGCTGTTTCAGTTCTATGTAGTTGAGGGGGCTCTATCCTGCCAGCTTTACCAACGCAGCGCGGACGTCTTTCTGGGCGTTCCCTTCAATATAGCGAGCTATGCTCTTTTGACTTTGATGGTGGCCCAGGTGTGCGGCCTCCGACCAGCCGAATTCGTCCACACCTTCGGGGATGTCCATCTCTATCTCAACCACCACGATCAAGCTCGAGCCCAACTCGCACGCACGCCCCGGCCGCTGCCGCTCATGAGGCTCAATCCCGACGTCAGATCGATCTTCGATTTCAGCTACGAGGACTTCGCCCTGGAGGGCTACGATCCCCATCCCAATATCAAGGCTCCGATTGCGGTATGAAGTGCTCGATTATCGTGGCGATGTCTGAGAACCGGGTCATCGGGCGCAACAATCAACTTCCGTGGAGACTGCCTGCCGACCTCAAGCGTCTCAAGAACTTGACCATGGGCCACCATCTGCTCCTGGGCCGGAAGACATTTGAATCGATCGGGCGTCCGCTGCCCGGACGCAAAATGGTGGTCATCACCCGTCAGAGCGACTTTTCTTCGCCGGGTGTTCTGGTGGCGCACTCACTCGGTGGCGCTTTGGATCTGTGCCAGGGAGATGATGAAGTATTTATAGGTGGGGGAGCCGGCATCTATCAGGAGGCGCTGGCACTGGCCGACCGGATCTATCTGACCGTCCTGCACGAGCAGGTTGACGGTGACACCCTCTTCCCGGAATACCACAGCTCCGAATGGCGCGTTACCGAAAAGGAAGATCACGGTCCCGATCAGAAGAATCCCTACCGCTATACCTTTCTGACATTGGAAAGGAAGTAGTAGAGATACAAGACACAAGATACAAGATACAAACGAATCCCAAGCACCAAAGATCAAACCATCTGGAGTAATTCTGGAGTCAGCGATGTTTCCACCTCGGTACCAGCGCTGGCCAACTTACCGGGCAAGGTTCAGTTTGATGCTTGGAATTTGGGATTTGTTTGTATCTTGTGTCTTGTATCTTGCGCTATTGCTTCATCTCCACCTGGGGATGCGCTTCAACAACTCGGGATCGTCGATCTTCTGGCAGAGGGATTCGAGCTCACTCCGCTTAGCGCCTCGCCATTCCAGATCTTCGAGGCTTTCCGAAAGGGGAAGGTCGGTCCTAAGCGTTGTCAGGCTTCGATAGAAGAGGGCTTTCTCCCAGGATTCGAGAAGGCTGCTGCACAGGCTCTTCGCCCCGCGCACCTGGAGTTCCCAATCCAGTTCTGAGCGTGGGATATCTTCCAGGTGAGGATAGAAAGCGAGTACCTTCGAGGTGGACTGCGCTCCCCAGCGCGGAACACCTGGAATTCCGTCGGCACTGTCTCCAACCAGCGCCAGCCAGTCAGGAATAGAGGTGGGCTGAACCCCGAACTTCACCCGCACGCCCGCGTCATCCTGGACCCGCTCGCGTCTTCGATCCAGGCAGACGATCTGGTTTCCCACGACGCATTGGGCAAGGTCTTTGTCAGGAGAACAGAGCACCACCTGATCGACCCCAGGATGATGCGCCCACATTGCAGCGCCTGTGGCCATCGCATCGTCGGCCTCAAACTCGACCATGGGCCAGACTGCGATTCCCAGAGCCCTGGCGGCCTCCTCAGCCAGAGGGAACTGGGCCAGGATCTCGGGTTCGACGTTCTCACTGTTTTTGTAGCCATCGAACAGGTCATTGCGGAATGACTCGATGACGTGATCGAAGGCACAGGCAACATGCGTTACCTCCTCGTCCCTGAGCAGCAGAAGCAGTGATCTCAAGATCCCGCTAATCGCGCCTACCTCGGTCCCGCTCTGATTCTGTCTTGGTGGGGCGCCAAAGTAGGCCCGGAAAAGCTCGTAGGTGCCGTCAACCAGGTGGATTTTCATCTTCCGTCAGTGTTTGCCTTTCCAGAGCAGAGGGAAAGATCTGAAATTGGATATCTCATTCTGTTACGGTGAGAGACTGATGCAACGCCAAGCGGAACCCGAACTGATGTTGGGAGAAGACCAGGCGCGAGCCTACGCGCAAGCAGACTTCGAGGAGGCCCACAGCAGGTTCACGGACCTTCTGAAGGAGACATTCTCTCAGGAGGTGCTGGGTACTTGGGTCCTGGACCTGGGCTGTGGTCCTGCCGACATCAGTCTTCGCGTGGCCCGTGCTTATCCGGCGTGTTTCGTCGACGGAATCGACGGCTCTGAAGCGATGCTCAGCCACGGGTTGGAAGCCGTCCGTCGCGAGGGTCTCGAGCGTCGTATTCGGCTGATTCACGGCTACCTGCCGGGAGCAGCCCTGCCCAGGGACAGCTACGATGCGGTTGTCAGTAACAGCGTCCTCCATCATCTCAAGGACGCCAGGGTCTTGTGGGAGACCGTGGCCGACGTTACCAGTCCCGGTACGCCGATATTCGTGATGGATCTGATGAGGCCCGCCACTACCGCCGTCGCCCGAGAGATAGTGGAGCTTTACTGTCCCAATGAACCCGAGCACCTGAAGCGGGATTTCTTTCTGTCCCTGTGTGCCGCCTATCGTCCGAGCGAGGTGCGGGAACAGCTTGAGCAATCCGGCCTTTCGAGTCTTCAGGTGAACGTCGTCAGCGACCGTCATCTCCTGGTCCGCGGCCGACGAGACAGCACCGGATCCTCAGGAGACTGATAAGGGAAACGTCTTCGAGTGCCACGATTCCTCGAACGGAGGTTCGAAGCGGCCGGCCCGCAGCTGGCCGAGATTCTGGACCAGCGTATCGAACACTTTGGTCCGAGGTTTGATCTGGCCTGAATCGACGGTGTCGTAGAAGCTGAGGTGATCGACCGACTGGACCTTGCCTTCCTCATCCGAAAAGAAGATCAGGTTGCCTCTCGGTGCCCCCAGTCCCATCGAGTCCTGGAGTGACTTCAGATTGCGGACCATCGAATCGATGGAGCAACCCGACACTCCATCGGTGGACTCCGCTGCGATTATGACGAAACGGTTGAGTACGATTTTGAAGGCCGCCTTGACCGCAACTTTATGGGAATCCCAGCTGGCTGCGAATTGAGTCAACCCCTCTTCAAGCCTCCGCGTTTCGCCATCGTTCAAGGAGCGCTCGAGGCCAAAGATCCAAACTCGGGCCTGGTCAGTAAGCCCTTCAAACTCCGCGAAATTCATAAGCTTTACTCCGGCTAGTCCATTCAGCGTCACCAAGTGACTCTATCGGCTGACAACTCCCCGATTATACAACACAGGATCGCCGAGGAACCAAACTTGCCAACAGGCCCCAAGAGCTTCGCCTTTTCACGGTTGTGGCTGCCTGTTAGAGTGTCATTCAACCAGAGTAGTAATGGGGGATCGATTATGAAATTCAATCGTCGCAACTTCATGGTATCAACTGCATCCGGGCTCGCAACTCCAGCCTTGAGTATGGGGAAGGGGCCAGTCGGAGCCAACGATCGGGTGGTTTGCGCCTTCGTCGGCGTGGGCGGTATGGGTCGCGGCAATATGCGTGACTTCATGCGGATGGATGACGTCACAGTAGCCGCGGTATGTGATGTCTGGAAGCACAACCGTGAGGAGGCGGTGGCGAAGACAGAAGAACAGGAGAGCGGCAAGGCCGAAGCATACGACGACTTCCGAAGGGTTCTAGATTTGAAGCATGTCGATGTCGTAGTGGTCGCGACTCCCGACCATTGGCACGCCTTGCCGACCGTCGGGGCTTGCGAGGCGGGCAAGGACGTCTATGTGGAGAAGCCACTCTCACTTACCATCTACGAAGGTCGAAAGATGGTCGAGGCGGCACGACGCAACCAGCGCGTGGTCCAAATGGGGACCCAGCAACGCTCGGGGAAACACTTCCAGGAGGCGGTTCGATTGATTCAGGAGGGAGCGATCGGAAAGATCAGCCGAGTGACCTGCTGGAACCATGAAAATGAGTCACCGCTGGGCATCGGGAATCACTCCGATTCGGAACCTCCGGAAGGACTGGACTGGGATCGCTATCTGGGTCCGGCCCCCAAGGTCCCTTTCAATCCCAGCCGCTTCATCCACCACTTTCGCTGGTTCTGGGACTACTCCGGAGGCATGCTCACCGATTGGGGGACGCACCATCTGGACATCGTGCAGTGGGCAATGAACGTCCGGGCGCCGCTTTCTGCCTTTGCCGCAGGTTCTAAATTTCACATCCAGGACAATCGGGAGACCCCCGATACACTCGAGGTGCTGTACGAGTACCCGGGTTTCCTCGTGAGCTTCTCCCATCGAGTCCTGAACTCCGCAAGCCGACCGGGTTGGGTTTATGGGATCGAGTTCTTCGGAACCGACGGAACACTTTCCCTGAACCGCACTGGCTATCGTGTTGAACCGGAAACTCGGATCGCGGACGAGGAGCCCACGCCCCGTCATCTAATGGCGATTGAGCGATCCCAGCGCACAATCGAGCCCTGGGAGAAGGATCGCGAACCTGGAATCGGGCGAACCCATTTCCGCGAAGGACAGGGATCGGATCAGCACTACTCCCACGTCCGCAACTTCCTCGATTGTGTAAGGAGCCGGGAGAAACCCGCTTCCGACGTGGAAACCGGACATCGTTCGACATCCGTGGCTCACCTGGGAAATATCTCTCTCCATACCGGTAGAAAGATACGCTGGAATGCGGATGAGGAAAAGATTATCGACGACGAAGAGGCAAACAGCTTGCTACGACGAGAGTATCGCGCGCCCTGGAAACTATGACGTGCACCCAAATCCCAAGGTTTCCCAAGGTACAAACAAATCTCAAGTCTCAAATTCCAATCACCAAAGAGTAAAAGTTCAATCAATACCGGGATATGCCCTTAGAAGCAATAGCTTACATCTGAAATACACATCCATTAAGGAAGGCCTTCGAGAGCGCGCTGTTTCGGGAATATCCCAACGAAGCAGATTCGTTTAGAATAGACGACACTGTGTGTCCCTTCCTCCGCTTAGCCAGTTGCTCTCAGGTCATCCTTTTGCTGGCGATCTTGACCCGAGGTGGGTTGTCGGCATCTTCCAGCACACTGCTCTTAAGGCTGGAGCCGATCAGCGCGTCGCCGGTTGTGGGTATTCTCGAGCCCACAGAGCCCTTTTTGATGGTCAGTCTTCGCGACAGTTGGGTCCAGGTTTCGCAGGGCTCCATCCAGGGCTGGCTGCCGCTCGACAGATTCTGGTCGCTCATCATTCCGAAGGTCGCTGAGCGGCTTCCGTCCCAGTTGAAGCACGACTTGGTAAAGCGCCTTTTCTATTTCGGCCCTGCTTCTAGCCTTTCGTCCCACCCGCCAACCGGCACCACCGGACGAGAAAAACTGGCAACAGGATGCTCCGTGGGCTCCGAGGTGCAGAGTGAAGAGGGCCGCTGTCGAATTGGCTGGGGGAGCGATTCGACGACGATATCGATCATTGGCACAACGGGCCCTGAGGGGAGGCAAAGAGATGGCGAATCGAAGGAACTTTTTGAGCATGTTGGCGGGTGGAACCGCCGCCCTGACGTTGAATGCCGAGCCGACTCGAAGCAGCGTGCCGACTGCCGAATCGCATACCTCTAGCGGGATCCGGATCACCGACGTGAAGACGACCGTGCTGAACGCCCACTGGGGACCCTGGAATCGGCGCTGGCTGCTGGTGCGCATCGACACGGATCAAGGGATCAGCGGCTACGGCGACACCTGGGCGGACGTTCAGGTCCGGACCATCCTTCGCCGCTACAAGAGTCGATTGATCGGAAAGGACCCGACCCAGGTGGAACCCCTGATCCGGAGCCTCATACCCCGCGCCTATCCCACCGTGGGCAGCGGAGCCCATTTTGACGAGGAGGGCCTAACCCGGATTTCTCATAGTGAAAGCAGAAAGGCTGATTTTAGTCGATTTTTCGACTCTGGTTTGAGCCGAAGTCTCAGTTGAGGGCACTGTAGAGTGCGAGAGCTTGGTGACACCTATGTTGAAGGCGGAAAACCGGTTTTTCAGACACACCTCAGCCGCCTCAGTTGCAGATGGTTGGGATTTCCGGTTTGCCTCCGCTCAGCCGAGCTGTTGAAGCTGGGCCAAGGTTTGGGCGTAGAGTGTTTGGTAAGGATAACCCTCGCTCAGCGACAAGCTCACCCGTCGGACACTGACCCGAATCTGGCCTCCTATCTTCAACAGTTTGAGGCGAATCGTCTGGCATTGCGCCTTCGCCCACTGGGTCCCCTTCAAAGCGACACACCTGAGCGTGTGCAGCAGATTGTAAGCCACCGAGGAAAACCACAGGCGCAGCTGATTGCTCTTCATGCGGTGCGTCGAGGTCCGATCGGCAAACAGCTCTAGCTGCTGCTCCTTAATCCGATTCTCCGCTTCCCCTCGCGCGCAGTACAGCTCCTCGTACAGCTTTTGGGCGGGCCACCGCTTCGCTCCCAGCGAGGTGACGACAAAGCGGGGATTGGATCCCTTACCCGTGTACTCGGCCTTGCCCACCACTCGCCGCTCTTGACTCCAGCTTTTGCGCGTCTGGTAACGAAAGTCCTTGTAGACTCGGGCGCTGCTGCCGTTGGCTTGTTGCAGTGCCTGGGCCTGTTCCAACTCGGACTCCAGGGCCCCCTCTAAGCGCTGATTGCGGGCCAGACCGAAGACGTAATCCACTCGATGCTCCTCACACCATTTCATCAACGCCTCGCGGGCAAAGCTGCTGTCCGCCCGCAGAGTAATGCGGACCTTCGGCCACTTCGCCCGCAGTTGTCCCACCATCCGCTCCATCTCCTGGACCGCTCCTTCGGAGCCATCCAGGTTCGACACCCGCAGCTTGGCCCCCAGCACATACCCCTCGCAAAACACATACAGCGGCAGGTAGCAGTAACACCGGTAGTAGCCATGGTAGAAACGACCCTCCTGTTCTCCGTGCAGCGGATCATCCGTCGCATCCAGGTCCAAGACCAACTCCTTCGGTTTCCCGCCTCGCACCCGAATGAACTGCTCCACCAAAAACGCTTCGACCGCGGCTTCATCCACCGGCGTCTTGCGATATTTATCCTGCGTCACCGAGGACAACTCCAAACGATTGAGGGTGCTCTTGCCCGCACACGCCTTGCCTCGATCCGCTTCCGCTCGCCGATCCCTCCCCAAGGGATCTTCCTTGCCGACCAACACCGCCATCAGCGGATCTGCCCGGAGCTCCTCATGATCGTTGACATCCTCATAGCCTAGCCTCGATTTCCACGGCAGTACAAATGACGCCTTTCCGCTTCGAGCCCCCCGCCAGAATCCTTGATCGGCGCGACTTGCGCCTGCTGTGTTTCCACCTACGTTAGTAAATAGAAGTACCTATTTGGATAGAGAGGTAATCCTATACCTAAAACCTGATCAAGGGACGATCCCCACGCGAATGCTAGAAAAGTCTGGATATGAGGCAGAATAGAACCCTATCAAAGGCTGAGCATTTTCTGTCATTCATATCTAGTATAGTTATAGTTTGGAATACAGTAATCGGAATGGACTAACTAATGACACCCGACCGACCGTTCCGGAGGCCCAATTCTTCCTGGCCCCCGAATCGCCTCTGCAGCGCCAGTATGAGGCCTTGCGCTGCTTTTTCGTCGAAGGCTTGCCCTCGCAGCAGGTCGCCACTCGCTTCGGCTATTCCCCAGGAGCCTTCCGCGTCCTCTGTCATCAGTTTTGCCATGATCTCAGCAAGCGCGCCCGCTTCTTTCAGGCGATTCGCCGGGGGCCTCAAGCGGCGCCCGCCCGCGATCGGGTGCGGGAACGGGCCGTCGCCCTGCGCAAGCGAAACCTCTCGGTCTACGATATCCAACGCGAGTTGGCCGCCGCCGGCCATTCCATCAGCATCAATGCGTTATCGATCCTGCTGCGAGAGGAGGGCTTCGCCCG